>OZ241994.1:0-5645775 GCA_965204525.1 Caldilineaceae bacterium
CACCTGAAATGCGGGAAAGACTCTCGCGGCTCTGTGGAAAGTAATACGCCATCTGCTGGAGCGTCACATCATTGAATATCACGTAAGGCGGGACGTCTCTCTCCGCGGCCAACCTGCGGCGCAGACCGCGCAGCTCCTCGAACAACCTCCGATCGAAGTCGAGAGCCGTGCGGTCGGCAGCCGGAACCTTCCTCTCCGCACGTCTGGACCTCGTGCGCATCAATCTCTCACGGCTCTGCGGAACACCTTCGCCCGCCCCATCAAAGCCGCGGTCTGACCGCCCGGTCGCCGGCATCTTCCTTTCCTCACCTACAGACCGCGTGAGAACCAACCTCTCGTCGCTCTTTAGAAAACGCCTGCCCGTCTTAGTAACAGACAGAGTCGGGTACTCCCCTTTGTCTCTGTAGAGCAGACCCTCTTCCACCAACTGGCCGGCTATCTCCTTTATTTCATCTGCGGAATAGTCATCGACAATCCCATAGACACTGAGTGCATCGTGCTTCAGTTCCTTCACTCTCTTCTTCTTGGAACCCCGCAGCACGTCCGTGACGTGGGCGATGCCGAAGCGCTCACCCGTGCGAACTACAGCCGACAGGATCTTCTGCGCGATTTCGGTGGCGTCGAACTCCTCCCTGGGCGTTAGACAGAAATCGCAACCACCGCAATTTCCCTTCGGCCACTCTTCGCCGAAGTAGCGCAACAGAAATCTTCGCCGGCACGCCTGCAACTGGCAGAACTCCTTTACCCGGGCTAGCTTCTCACGCCCATTGCGCCGTTCAGCCTCGTCCTCCGTGTCTTTTTCTATGAGGTACTCCAGCTTCGGCACGTCGGCGTATGTATAGAAGAGGACGCAGTCACTGGGCAGGCCGTCGCGGCCGGCGCGACCCGTCTCCTGGTAGTAATTCTCCAGTGTCTTAGGCAGGTCATAGTGGACGATCAGCCGGATGTTCGACTTGTCGATGCCCATGCCAAACGCGATCGTCGCCACGATGATCGCGGTCCGGTCGTGTATAAAGTCCTCCTGTCGCTGCTGCCGTACGCCTCCAAGCTTTGCGTGATAAGGCTGTGCGTCAAATCCGCTCTCACGCAACCGCGCGGCTAACTCCTCCGTACCCTTGATCGTAGAACAGTAGATTATGACGGACTCACCTGTGTGCTTCTGCAGCAGTTCTACAAGCCTGGCGAAGGAGTCTCTTTGCTTGGACAGCACGGAATAGCTGAGGTTGGGGCGGTTGAAGCTGGCAACAAACTGTTCTGGCTGCTCCAGGTGCAGCTGTTCCACGATGTCCTCGCGCACCCGCTCGGTCGCCGTAGCCGTCAAAGCCAGAAACGGCACGCCCGGCAGAGCGCGCCGCAACTCGCCTAGGTTACGGTAATCGGGTCGAAAGGCATGTCCCCATACCGAGATGCAATGTGCCTCGTCTACCGCTACGAGGCTAACTTTGAGTTTGGCGAGAAACTGTTGGAAGCTAGGCAGAGCAAATCTCTCCGGCGCGACGTAGAGGATCTTCAGGGTTCCCTGCCGTGCCTGCTGCTGCACGAGATTGATTTCGAAAACTGGCATCTGTCTGTGGATAGAGGCCGCGGGGATGCCGTTGGACCTGAGAGCGTCCACCTGGTCCTTCATTAACGCGATCAACGGCGATACGACTAGGGTCAAACCTTCAAAATGCATCGCCGGTAACTGATAGCACAGTGACTTGCCCCCGCCCGTGGGCATCAGCACTAGTGCGTCTCTTTTTTTGAGAACAGTGGAAATTATCTCTTCCTGCAGCGGCAGAAACTCGTCATAGCCAAAATGCTGTTTGAGTAGGTCTTGCATATGAAAGGCTCCTTCAAAAGAACAATGGAATGCAAGCGTCGCGTAGAAGCCTATCCTGGCAGTTCCCCCTGCTGCTGCAGGAAAAGCCATACCATTTTGACTTCGTAGTAGGGGTACGTACCGCCAAGCAGTTTTATGGCCGGCGACAAGGAGGCGCCGCCCGTCTCTCTAACGGCCCTTCTGATCTCCTCGACCCTATCCGCCGGAGGCAACCCCGGTCTCAGATCAATATCCAATCCCGCCTCTATCAGGCGTTGCAAATGATAGACTACTCTTCTCTCTTTCACGCCTCGCTTTCTGGCTATCTCCTCAACGGAGAATCCTTGTTCCCACATCTGCCTGGTCTTCTCGTAGGTGGAGCCCTCACGCACTGTTCTTTGCCTTCTGTTTCTGCGCGCCCCATCGATGTCGCGAGCCGTCCGTCGGGCGGGCTGCACTGTCTTCTTGTCACGTGCAGACCGCGTGAGAACCAGTCTTGTGCGTCTTCTCAGAAAACGCCTGCCTGTATGCGTGACAGACAGAATCGAGGACTCTCCTTCTTCTCTGCGAAGCAACCCCTCTTCAACCAGCTGGCCGGCAATCTCCTTTATCTCGTCGACGGAGTAGGCATTGGCAGTGCCATAGCCGCTGAGAGCATCGTGCCCCAGCCTTTCTATTATTCTGTTCCTGGGACCCCGCAGCACGGCAGCGACGTGAACGATGCCGAAACGCTCCCCCGTGTCAATCACGGCCGACAGGATCTGCTGCGCGATCGCGGTGGCATCGAACTCCTCTGTGGCCGGCTGGCCGCTTTAGGTTGTGCGGTCCTGCTGTTGCAGGTAGAGCTGCACCACCCTGCTCTCTTCGTAGGAGTAGTCGTCGCCAAGGATGTCCTTGACCGCTGATATTGTAGTGCCTCCCGTTCGCTTGAAGGCGGATCTGATTTGCTCAAAACGGTCGGGAGGCAACAAGGGGCGCAGGTCGATATCACTCCCCTCTTGGAGCAGATGTTCCAGGTGGACGACAATCGTCTTAATCAGCCGGCCCCGTCGACGGGCCACTTCATCGAGGGTCAGACCTTGCTCCACGAGTTGCCTGGTCTCTTCGTGGATGGGATTTGCGGCTACGCCCCGGTCAAGTCCCAACTCTTTTAACCGAGACCTGATTCCCCCTTCATTTCTTTCGAAGTGCTTCGCCAATCCCGCAACGCTATGCCCCGCGGCATACATCTCTTTCAACCTCTCGTCATCTTTCGGCGACCATTTTTCGTAGGCCCTGGGATGCTCTCTCCTTTTCTCCTCCACGGTATAGGCCGGCTTGTTCTGTTCTTTCAAGACGTGCGCTGGCGACGATGGAGACGCTCCATCGAGGCGCCATTCTTTCTTGAGGGCATTGATCAACTCCTTCTGCCGTCTTTGCAGCACTGCGGGCGTCCACTCGTCTTCAGCCAGCACCTGTGTGGTGAGGGCGAAGGTTGCCACGCCCCCTCTCCGGAAATACTCTTTCTTCTTGCGGACGAAGTCGTAGTTAAGCGCGCGTATGTTCTTTGTGCGTGAGAGGAGAACCAGGTTGGCAAGTCTGTCGGTCCACTCTTCCCGTTCTTCTTCGTCAGGAAAGTCTCTCAGCCACTGCGAATTCCATCCCGGGTTCCGGGGGAGCACGTGCTCAACCGTAATCCTTGAATGCTCATACCTGGCGCCCTCATCTGCCAGCAGAGAATCAAGGCGTAGAAGCAGGGTCCTGGGCACTCGCGAGCGGGAGTAGATGGGACCGTCCAGCGCACGCAAAACGTCCGCTATTTCTTTGGACGAGAGTTGAAGGGGAGACGAAAGGCCATAGAGGTCCTTCTTGTGATGGATGGCGCGCAGGATTTCAGCGTATCTGGACGTACGCCGATTCACGTACGCCCGTAAAATGAACATGGCATAGGCCAGTCGTTCCAGGTCGCGAATGAAATGAAGAAAGGCATCGGGGTTTTGGTTGCGCCTGTAGAAGGCCATCGCCGGTGGAATCCAGTCGAAGTTATTGAGTTGATTCAGGTAGCGCAGGTATTTGTTGACTTCCCCGGAACTGCCTGTATTTTCGTATGATACGCCGGTCACAGTCGCATAGGCGTCGGCATACGGTTCAAGCACTGTGTCAATGAAGTCCGCCTTGTCCACTTCTTTGAGTACATGATCCTGAAATTCCTGCTGTAGCGTTCCTTGCTGCCTGCGCTTCATAGAAATCGTGCGGATGTGTGCGAATAGATCACTGAAGCGATCGCGACCGAGATCTTCCTCGATCTTCTCCCATATCTCTGTGTGCCGGGAGCGGATACTCTCCGGCAGCGCCCCGATTATGTCCGATTTCAGAATGTCGGTCGGAGACAGGTCCAACCCTCTATCATTCAAAACGGAGAAGATACGGTAGGCAGAGTTCTGGTCCGATGCAGAGACCACGACAAGATAGCAGCGCTGGGCGAAGAATTGCGTAAGGATTTTGCGCAGCCTTTCTTCACGCTTAGCCAGGGCGTTGTACAGATAGCGGGCATTCTCCAGCATTCTTCTCTGGCTGTCGGGCAGGTTTGCAGGAGGACGTTCAAGGAGAGGGAGCAGCCTCCCCATCTGCTGGATATTGTTCTGAAAAAAGTTTCTGTCTCTGTCTCTCACAGTGAGCCGGTAATGTCCCGGGATTCCCGCAGATTCCCGGCCCGGCGCATAGATATAGTTGTGAGTGTCGTTCCTGTCGCTTTCTGCAGAAGCGAGTTCACGCAGGACGCAAAGAAGCACTGTCAGCGTTGTGAGGCGTTGCTGTCCGTCGACGATCTGCGCTTGCGTCTGGAGGCCGTTCTTGATGGTTACGATGCTGCCCAGGAAGTAGGGAGCCGCCTCACTCACACTCTCGACATCCCCCATTGCATGCAAAAGGTCGTCTAGCAGTTCGCCTGTCTGCTCGATTGTCCAGGCATAGGGGCGCTGATATTCAGGGATCTCGAAACGGTAGCTGTCACTGAAGATGTTGACAAGCTGCAGTTCTCTGGCTTCAATTGTGTCGGACATTCCTGAACTCCCGTGGACTGCTCCGGAGATAGGAGCGGGTGATGAAACGCACATGACAGAGCTGCGCTGCCGTCATCCGTACAGCCAGTAGAGTGCATCGCCAGCCCAGCCATGCTCCCGTTCTTTATTGACGCCTGGCGTGGCGAATCGCCCGATCTGCCTGCCCGCACGATAAAACGCCTGCCCTATAGCGCCCGCTCTATCCCGACGATTGACAGGCGTATGTCCTAACCTGCATGATTACTTTTGCAAATCACTATAAGTATAGCAGATCTTGTGTGTCATTTCAATGATATTTTGCTATTTTTTGTAGCAATTTCGCGTCAATATGAGGAAATCCGTTTCAGGGTTAACATATTACCTTGAGGCTGTCTCAGAAGTTGGGCTGAGAGGGTACGACAATTGCGTCTGAGGGTAAGCCGGGTTTCGGATGAGGCTTACCTAAGATGTAGGAGGAGCGCACATGCCTTATCGGGAGATGAGTAGAGAGCAGATGTGGATGCTGCCACCGCCGCTTGACGAGCTGTTGCCGCCGGATCATCGAGCAAGGTTTGTGGCCGAGTTCGTCGCTGCCCTGGACTGGGAAGGCTGGGCCGAGCTTGGTGTGGAGATGGGAGGGGAGCCTCTGGGTGCGCCTGCCTACCATCCCGGAGCGCTCGTGAGCGTGTGGCTTTACGGATTCATGACGGGCGTGCGTTCATGCCGCAAGCTGGAGACGGCCTGTCGCGACCAGATAACGTACCTGTGGTTGACCGGATGGCAGCACCCCGACCACAACAGGCTGTGGCGGTTCTATAGGAAGCACCGTTCAGATATGAGGAAGCTGTTCGAGCGCACGGTGCGCACGGCGGTGACGATGGGATTGTTGGACCTGGCCGTGCAGGCGGTCGATGGTACAAAGGTCGATGGTACAAAGATGGTGGCCAACGCCTCCAAGGACAGAGTCTATGACGCCGA
Organism: Caldilineaceae bacterium; assembly: GCA_965204525.1. Lineage (GTDB taxonomy): Bacteria > Chloroflexota > Anaerolineae > Caldilineales > Caldilineaceae > Bin5. Next base: position 5,800 of record OZ241994.1, read on the forward strand.
AGAGTTGCGTGCCTTGCTGGGGCGGTTGGACAAGACGATATCCGAGCTTGAGGCCCAGAACGAAGCGGGAGCAGATGAGCCTGCCGTCAATCTGCCAGAAGAGTTGGCCGACAAGAAAGTCCTCAAAGAGCAGGTCAGTCAGGCGATGGACGACCTTGCGGGTCGCAGCCGCCAGAAGTGCATCAACCTGACTGACAGAGAGGCCCGCTTGATGAAGAGCAGCCAGGGTATCGTGACTGGCTACAACGCTCAGGCCATGGTGTCGGCGTTGGAACCGAGTGTCGGTGCGAACGGGATGTTCGTCACGGCGGCTGATGTGGTGGATGAACCGAATGACTCTGCCCAACTGGTCCCGATGCCAGCGCAGTCGGAGGAGACTATCGGGGCAAGGGCCCAGGTGACGTTGGCGGACGCCGGCTATCACTCCGGGTCTGCGCCGGTCGCATGCGCCCGCAGGGACCTCAAGCTCGTAATGCCTGAGTCGTCGCGGCGACGTGCCCAGCATCACCCCTATCACAAGGACCGCTTCATCTACCACCAGGGCAACGACAGCTACCTCTGCCCACACGGTCAGACGCTGACTCCCGTCGGCACCATGCGCAGTCCCAACGGGAGACCGAGGCGCGTCTACCGGGCCTCCGCGGCCACTTGCCAGGCCTGTCCAGCCTTCGGGGTATGCACCAACGACCTGTTGAATGGACGAGCGCTGACGGTAGGGCCTCACGACGCAGTCTTGCGCCGCCATCGCACCTGGATGTCCACCTGCGAGGCACAGAAGATATCCAAACGCAGGCAGCAGTTGATCGAACCGGTCTTCGGCATCATCAAGGAGCAACAGGGGGCGCGTCGATTCTTGCTGCGCAGCCTCGTCAATGTAGCAGCCGAGTGGACCCTGTTGGCGACCGCGTTCAACCTGAGGACCCTTTGGCGCATATGGCGCTCAGGCGCTGTTGGCTTCCTGCCCTGCAGCCCGGCATCTCAACCCATTCCCTGAGTGTAGCGCCTGGCAGCGTCAATACTGCCTCTTCAACAGTTGGCATGGCTCAGCTTATGCAACCAGCCGTCTTCGGAAGCTGGTGTGCCGGATCTTACCAACGCCTACCCATCTTGCCCTTCTGAGACAGCCTCCAGGCAATATGTTAGAATTGGGCTGTAGCAAGGGAAATGATGGTCAGCAAGAGACATTCGTCGGAGAAGGTGATCAGCAGATTCGAAGAGGATGAAGTGGCGATAACCTTGGCCCGCGAAACGTTGAGACGCGGACGACGTGCTAGGAGTCGTTGACATTTCAATGAAGCAGGCAAGATCCGCGCAATCGAAAGCGGGGAAGTGGGGGATCAGACGATATCTGGCCGTGAGCCAGGGGCCCAGCGCCCTATCGTTTCTCATGTAGATCCCAAACGGGTCCACGAGCTTGCGACTATCAATAGAGCGAGTGAGACGCCTGCGATGTCAGGCGGCAGCCCGTGCGAAAACTCTTGGTTTCAAATTGAACGCATATGAATTTTTATTATCAGATAATTATTATATTATTGCGGATAAACGCTGTTCTCTCTCTTGAAAATTTTTTCTCGCAAACGCTCGTAAACGCTCGTGGATCTCTCGTAAACGCTCGTACGAGCGTTTACCTGTTCCCGTACGAGCGCACGACCTGTGTTCGGGGAGCGCCCAGCACGGCTTTTCCTGCAGCTACACCAAAACAGTCTCTCTTCAGCCCGCTTTGAAACCCCGCCTTTTCACCGAACGCAGCCGGAAGAGCTTGCCTTCTCGACACACCTTGAAAATGTCAACGAGCCCTAATGCTTGTGTTAAAGAAAAGCGAGGATACACAATAGGAAGAGTCCTCTCTTATTCGATCTAGGGCCTTCTGATCCCTCTGACCTGCCCCCGACGTTTGTACCACCCGTTATGTTAGTCCGACAAGCACGGGGACAGGTTCGGCAGGCAAGAGGGCCTCAGGCGCCTGCGGCTGGAGGCCGTTCTTGATAATTACGATGCTGCCCAGGAAGTAGGGAGCCGCCTCACTCACACTCTCGACATCCCCCATTGCATGCAAAAGGTCGTCCAGCAGCGCGCCTGTCTGCTCACTCGAAATACGGTATCATCGGCGCCATCTCCTGTGACAGTTTCGGAGACTGCGGCTCGGTGGAGATGTCTATTCGCCTCTCCCGGGCATTTGGCTCCACGCCAGAGACATGGCTCGGTATGCAGACTGCCTATGACCTGTGGCAGGCCAGAGAACGGGCCAAGGAAATCGAGGTTGAGGACTTCAAAGCTGCCGCAATGACGTAGCGAGCGGAGTTTATTTCATCTAACCGGAATTCGGCAGTTCCGAGACGGAGAGTGCCAGGTTCGCATCCTCCGCGACCAGGCCGTAGCTGAGGCCATGGTTTGGGACTCGGAGCAATTGACCCGACTCCGCGAGCCGCTGAGCAACGAACCCCGCGTCCGGGGACTCGGCGACAACCGGTATGCTGACGAAATAGTGGACATCGAGGGCATGGAAGCCTGTCCCGATGACGAGATTGCTGGTGAAGATTGAATATGTCCTGGGTGATTAGACTCAAAGCGCGTCTACGGGCACGCATCCCGCACTTGAAACGAAGAGAAACGCCTGGTTGGTTTGCATACAGTGCATACGGAACTGGTGAGGTGTCCCAAATGGACCCGGCATACAGCCGCGTGACCAATCCCGAGCGCTTTCGTCCGTTGCATACCGCTATGTTGGCCATCATCGACCGGCTCGAGAGTGACTTCGAAGTCGAGCGTGCAGAAGGATTTGGTTTCGACGAGAAGTTGACGAGGGGTCTGGAACTTGCTCGTGAGGATGTGAGACTTACCCCGAAAGACCCTGACGCCGCGCCTATCTCGGTCGTGTTTACTGCATTTCCGGGTCTTCGAATCCGGTTTGGACGATGGTACATCGAGCCTTTCCCAGGCTGTGGCTGCGACGCCTGCGATGAGTCGGCTGAAGGCGAGATCGAGCGGCTGAATGATATGGTCGACGACGTGACTGCCGGAAGGTTTCGCGAGGCGATCGAAATTCCCCTGATCTCCTTTGGAGAGGCCGGTTGGGTGCATACCAGATTTTGGTCGCCTGACGGGAGGAGAACTCGAGGTAGGTCTAGAGTTGACCGTCGCCAGGGGCTTGAGATGTCCGGCGGACGTCGCCGACTGGATCTGAACTGGAAGCCATGGCCCCGTAGACAGTTAGCCAGACGCGGCGGGCCTGATCCCGGATCCAATCCCGCAGTTGAGCGGAACAGTGTTGAGGTTGGCCCCAATCATCAGAGCACGAACTGCACTTCAGCCGGCGTGCAATGGTCGGGACTCTGATACAGACACACCCGCAAAAACGACAAATTGTCGCATTTGCCAGCGTACCAGTCCTGAGGTTGAACCGAAGCCACTGCCCTATGCGAATTCTGAAAGATATGGCCGAAGACCGTCCGTGAAACGATTTTTCCGCTTCCTCTTCCGCCTTCTCATCGTTGCCGTCGTTGTCGCCGCGTTCATCATGCTGTTCGTACTCGTTGCGCGGCCCGAAACCCTGACAGGACAGATCGACGCGCTGTCGACGCGCGTGCATAGGCTGGAACAGGCGGACGCGGTCAGGCCCGCGCCCGGCTCGCCGGCGGGCGACTCACAGGCACCGGAGCCGTCCAGCACGCCCACGCCGGCAGCAACCGACACGCCGCCGATCCCCGCGCCGTCCAGCACGCCCACAAGCGGGCCGGCAGAGCCCGGCAGCGGCGCACAGGCGGTTGCGCCGAGCAGCACGCCCACACGCACACCCGCGCCGAGCCGTACACCGGTGCCCACGCGGACAGCGACCGCCACGCCGGTGTCCACCCCCTATTTCATCGTCAACAGCGACTGGGTCAACGTGAGAACGGGGCCCGGACCCGAATATCCGATCATCGGTGCCATCTCCAGGGACGAACAGTACGACATCGGCGCCCGCAACCCCTCCGGCGCCTGGCTGGAGTTTTGCTGCGTGAAGGAGCAACGCGGCTGGATCTACGCGCCGCTCCTGAACGTAAGCGTCGACGTGACTGTAATTCCGACAGCGAGAGCCACCCCAACCGTCCCGCCCTTGCCCACGTCCACGCCTGTCCCACCCACGTCTACGCCGACGGACGCCCTGGGCCTCCGCATCGGGCCCGAAAACCGCTGCTCGCACTACGACTCGGACCTCTATCCCTACTCCCAAAGCGTTGAGCCCCATATCGTCAACCAGCAGGGCGGCCGCATCTACGGCCCGTACACCGGTACCTACTTCTCCAGCATCAGGGAGACCGACATCGAACACATCGTGGCCCGCAGCGAAGCGCACGACAGCGGCCTCTGCGCCGCCGACAGCAACACCCGGCGCACCTTCGCCAACGACCTGCTCAACCTCACCCTGGCCAGCCCCAGCGTGAACAGACACCAGAAGGTCGACAATGACCTGGCCGAATGGCTGCCTGCCATGAACCAGTGCTGGTACGTGAACCGGGTCGTGCAGGTCAAGCGCAAGTACAATCTCTCGATGGACCAGGCCGAAGCCAACACCGCCCGCCAGGTGCTGGCCTCCTGCCCCAGCACGCAGATGATATTCACCGCCCCGGGCGCAGGGCCGGCGCCAACGGCGACAACGCCGTCGGGGCAGTCATGCCCGGGAAACTGTACCGAGGCCCACGCCATGGGCATGAGCAATATGGGAAGAGACCATGCTTGCTACCAACCGAAATTCGATCGCGATCGGGATGGTATCGCCTGTGAGCGGTAGATTGCGCAAGGGCCTCCTCCGCTCAGGCGCGGCATCGCACCTATCGGCCCGGGCTTTGCGCCTGGGAGAAACCGGTCGGCGCCGCCCGCTGGCTCAGCCCGGCCCGCAAGAAAAAGAGGGACCGCCTATGCCATATCAACACCTGTGCGACGACTGCGGCTACCGCTACACAACACACTGCCCACTCTGCAAAGACCACAACAGACCGGTCAAACGCTGGCGCGCCATCGAAGACCTCGCCCGCGCCTGGGTGGAAGAGGTCGCTTGAGGAGCATTTTGGCTAACTGAATCGAAACCTCCATTCAGCAGGCCCTTCATGAAGCGATTTCTCCTTTTCGTCATACGACTATTTATTTTCGCCGCCGTTGTCGCCGCGCTCATCGCGTTTGCCGTACTCTTTATGCAGATGACGACCTTGGCAACGCAAATTGCCGCGCTGACGACGCGCGTGCAAGAGCTCGAGGAGACGAACGTCACCAGGCACCCGCCCGGTCCGACCGAAACACTCACACCCACGCCGGACCCGACCGACACGCCGACGCCCGAGCCGACCAGTACACCCACACCCACGCCGACCCCGCCCGATACGCCGACGCCCACGCCGACCAGTACACCCACATCCACTCCGACCAGTACACCGACGCCGGGGACGGGGAATTGCAGCAGCGATCCACTAGGGTGCTACGATACCAACAGGAACGGGAGGATCACCTGCGCCGAGGCGCGCGAGCACGGCATCGCGCCGGTGCCGCGTGGACATCCCGCCTACCAGCATATGCGAGACGGCGACAACGACGGCGTCGTATGTGAATGAAACCGGCCCTCTGAAAGCCATTCTAAGCGATTCTTTCGCGGCTCCAGGTCTCTGCAGCACCCCGTCTCTCACAGCAGCCGGCCCACTCCAGCAGGCCTTGCCAGAGCGAAAACCCAGGGTGACAGACCCGGGCGTGAATCAAAGGGACGAAGACCACGGCCGCCGCACATCCCCAAAGTAGCCACAGAGCGAGCAGCAGAGCCGCGATCCAGGTGCCCATAACCCCCCGAACTGGCACAACAACCCCCGCGCGGGTACACTACGCCACAAACGCCGCCCGCCCCCACAAACCACGACCAATGCCCGGCCAACTTTTCACCAGCTACTTTCTCGAAGAAGGCATCCTCCGCACCCGCGCCTGGCAGCAATCCCTGTCCCAACCCGCGTACTTCGATTCCTTCCGCGCGCAGACGCACGCCCGCCTCGAGAACGCCGCCGCCTTCCACACCATCAACGAGGCCGCCACCGAGCAGGAGCTCATCCGCCCAGAAGATATTGATATGCCGCAACCTGGCTGGCGCCGGTTCATTCCGGCTTTTACGTTGGCTCATATTTGCGGTGACCCCTTCGCTTTCGATGCTCACCTGTGCCCGTCGCGTGAAATTATCGGTCTTGTGTGATTATCGAAAGTTCACGATCCAGATTGTTGATGTTGAAGTACAGCGCGACGTCGCTGATGTCGCCGATGCTGAGCCTCAATTCGTACCACCTGGCACACTATCCATCTACGACTGTCACACCCGCAAAAACGACAAATTGTCGCATTTGCCAGCGTCTCGGCGGCGCTCACGAACAGAAAGCCAGCCGCGAAGCGACCCAGGGACAGGTCAATACAACCGACCGCACCAAAGACATGACCCTCGCCTGCTGCAACGCCCCTCGCCGCCGGCGACACCGACATCGATGTGGCCCTCTGAGCGACGACTTCGCCCTAAACGCGAAATCCGCTAAAATGCATCTGCCTCCTGATCGATCAGTCAGGTTCATGACAGAACATTCGCAACGAGGGTTCCTGCAAGTGAGTAAAGTCTCTATCGGCAGGGCGACAATTCAGGCCGTTGCTCAGTTGATCGCCCAAAAATTCGACCCGGAACAGATTATCCTCTTCGGCAGCCACGCCCGCGGCAACGCCGGCTCCCACAGCGACATAGACCTCCTCGTCGTCCTCAAATCCCTGGACGACTGGCCCAAACGCGGCAACCCCATTCGTCTGGCAATTGGCGAGAAATTCGTGTTGCCTGTTGACGTGATCGTAACCACGCCTGAACACCTTTCCGAGCAGCGCAAGAATCCATATTCCTTTGTTCACACGGCCCTTGAATCGCAAGAAATCCTGTATGAGCGCTCAGCCTCCTGAACACGACTGGTTCGAGAAAGCGGAACAGGACTTGGAAATGGCTCGACGAGCCATGAGCGCGGGCAGTCCTTTGCCCGCGATGGCCTGCTATCACTGCCAGCAATGCGCCGAGAAGTACTTGAAAGGGTTTCTTGTCTCTCGGTCTATCGAGTTCCGCCCCGTGCATGATCTTCTCTATCTCTTACAGCAGTGCGCGGCACTGCAACCTGCATTTGCGGAACTGGCGCCGATTGTCGTGATCCTTGGGAGGTACGGAGCTGGCGTGCGTTACCCGGTGCAGGGCTTTGAGGAACCCGACGTAGAGGCGGCAAACGAAGCGGTAAAGTCGGCAGAAAGCGTCTCTGCTTTCGTTACGCAGAACATGCAACTGTGAATTCCTTAAGGCGCTGCACGATCTCGACACCTTCCCCATCGTCCGCCGCCACGACAAAGCCGCCTTCGGCACCTACCGCACCAAAGCCATGGTCCTCGCCTACTACAACGCCCTCGCCGCCGGCGACACGGATGTGGAAGTGGCGGTCTGACCGTTGATGCCGTCTCTGCGTAGAGCAGCTGCAGCTTGTCCGGTTGAGCCGGCTCGGCGCGCGCCGAATATTCACAGCGCTAAGCAAAGGTCTTTCGGAGGCTGTGGATTCTTTGAAAGCGAGTTTTGCCGCGTAAAATCGCGTCAGTCAGCCTGGATTCACGCTGTTTCTTTGGTTCAATGGAGGGAAGGATTTGGGGATATGGGTGCGAGCTAATGCAGAAGAAAGCAAAAGTCATGCTCAACAGTGGGGGAAGGTTTCGAACCAAGGAAGGCATTCGCCTGCGTGTTTCTCACCAATGAAGATACACCCTCGTCCTGGATTTGAACACTTCTCTGCGTTGCCCGCTTCAGGGCAGAATCGAGGAACTCACATGCTTCCTCTTTGGGAAGTTTGCGACCTCCGATTCTCACAACAATTCGCACTTCATCTGCCAGAAGCGGAGTCACGCCTGCCCAGGATTCCTTCAGGAACGCCCTGTATTTCTTGACGCTATGATGACGTCCATCGTCCCGCACAGGATTCTCAATATCCTCGCCAAGAAACCATAATCGCAGCCACTGATCTTCGCGATAGCTGGTTGTGTTCAGGTAAGGAGGCGAAGTAATCACGTCTGTGATCTGTCCGAGCAAGTATGGGAAACTCTCAGCGGCCTTGCGCGCGTCTGTCAAAGCGATTTCCCCTCGAAACGCGGGTGGTGCCGACGCAAAACGGTAGTAGCTCATGTTTTTGAGGATCGAAAACACATCCCTGACAGGCGCGGTGTAATCGTTCTCCCGCCACCATCGAACCGAGTAGGCGGGATTGGTGCTAATCGTTCTCGGCATACGGTTGCTGAAGTAGTTAGGGCTGCGATGCGACTCGCCATGCAGTGCACCTAAGGAAAGAGCCGCAACGAAACGATCTGTTCGGTCAGTGTGCCAATTGAGCGAATCTCTCAGAAAGAGTATCTGGGCATACGTTTCAGGCGCAAAACAGAGAGAGAAAAACTCCGTGAGGTTTCCTGCGCTGGCGTTGGAATGATAGTGAATGCTCTCCTTTTCCAAGAGCGATAACCGCTCTAGCAGATCAGGAAGCGCCGGCGGATCGCACTTGGCCCCCGCAATACAAGCGGCGACCGGGTTGATATCGCATCCTGCCCCCCGCCGTCCCCGTATAAGGCTTTCGAAAACCGCTGTGCCCCGCCCACAAAATGGATCAAAGACTACACCACTAAGACTCGACGCAGCAAGGTGCTTTTCAACAAATGCCTCCGGGAACGTAGCAAAGTATGGGCAGATTGAATGGAAGCGATGTCTCATGGTGGCCGCATCCGCTCCACGTAGGATTGAACCCACTCGGAGGCATGGTCGAGCAGGTCAAACGCTTCCACCGCTACGCCGTTGGAGACAAGATCGGCCGCTTCACGAACCCTGAATGGAACCCGAAGGCGGTGTAGCACATTGCCCAGGACCAGTACGTCATCGCGAAACTCTTCATCGGGTCGCGCAAATGGAATCACATGGTAAGCGACCATGGCGGTAACAGGAACGCGGCGGAACCAGCGGTGTTGAAACACACCGCCAACATGACTTTTGAGGGACTTTTCCTTCCAGTCTCGGCCCGTAGCAACTTGGGCTGCCAGCAAAAGGAATCCTGGGAGGCCGTCCTTTTGCTCGCGCCAGGCAAAGATGTCTATCTTATCGTCTTTGGGATCGGTAGGCGCAGAAGAATCGGCGCCAACATATCCGTCCCGTAATGATACCCATATTTCACAAAGTTTCGGCAAAAATCCTGTTCGGTCAGGCCGGGGAAAGCCAAAAGACCACGCCGGCCCACCGACCTCCGCCGCAATAGCAGCGGTCGCCAAGTATTGAAAATACCGACGCAGGCGACCTACCTCCTCTTCGGTGGGATGCACGCCGCTGCCAACGAGTAGAGGAGACACAGACTTCACATTGGATAAAATCAGCGACACGAGATAAGCGGTATGACCCAGGTCCGCCTGCTCACCAGTGAAGAAGATGACGTCACCGTTGTCATCAATGTCAAATGGATACGATGTTGCCAGAACCCGTTTCCGCGATGCCATGCGGTTGACAGCTCCCGCTGCAACTTCCTCCCGAGTTCTGACTTCGTCATCAACGTCTTCGTATTCCGTCTCAGCTGCGAGTTCCAATGCATTGACGATATCTTCGCTAAATGACTGACCCTCCTTGGAAAAAAGGGCATTCAGTTCTAAAAAGTCAGCCGCAAGGTCCATATCGAGCGACTCGCCGGCAGCAAACGCATCGGATGGAAAATTGAGAACGGGATTCATTCTTCTTCGGCCTCTGCATCTCTCATTTTTTTGACCATTCGAGCGAGCATTGCTTGGGCCGTTTCGGAAATATCCTCCGCGATTCCAATTGGAGCCTGATCCCGGCCATCGAACCCACGAAGGTTATTCGATGCCTCACGCACCTCTCTTCTTGCTCGCAACAATGAATCTGAAAACCTTTGGCTCGCAGGAGCTGTACTCAAATGCGCTTCCGCAAGGGAACGCGTAGCCCTCAGAATCAAGAGCCCATCCGGGCTCTCAAGGACTTCTCCCAGGAGCCGGATGTCAGGGTTCTGAGAGTGTATTACCGGAACAATATCCTCTTCCTTGGACCCATATAGCCATTGTAAGACTTCGCATAAATTGCCCAGTTTCTCTTCAGCGACGGGGTCCGGTTCAGGGTCGAACCGGGACCAGGCCTCCTCTAAACCGAGAAAGCGCATATAAGACGAACGCGACAGAGCCGTGTATAGGTGGGAGAAGTTGAAGCGCGGACTCGCCCGGTCTGAGAGGCGGAAGACTTCAGCCCGTTCCGCCTGCTCAAGTACATAGATGGCATTGACCATCCTCTTGATCGTGTCGTGCCTATCGCCAATTTGGGTTGCTATGGCTGAAAGTGACGTACCCTCTTTTCTGTACCAATCTGCGGCAAATTTCGCCTTTGCGTAAGACTCCCATTTGGCGGCGCCATTGATGTGTTTGAATCCAATAAAGGGTCTGGCTTCCTCTCGACTATCTACACGGTATACCGAAACCTCCCTAATCGTGCTGTGGAATTTCTCAGGGAATTCAGGAATGGTGATTTTGAGACGCATTCGTTGACGAATCTGACGTGCGAGGTCACGTCTCTCGAATAGACGGATGGCCGCTAAACGGCGGTTGCCTTCCAGTACGGTTAGGTTCTCGTTCTCTTCAAGGACAACAAGAGGTTCAATATCCAGGTAACCGTTCGCCGCTATCGATTGGAGCAATTCGCTCAAATCTTCGGAGCGATAGAGTCGTGCGATTATTTCAACCTCATCTGCTTCGTCACTGGTGGGAAACAAGCGAGGATTCAGACGGTCCAGCACCAGCCGCTCTACGGGGACCTTGGTGACAGTATGCAGCGGTATTTCGATGTGTGGCCTATTCGCGTTGTCCATTGTTGATCTTCCTCCGCCTGGAGTTGAGCGACTGAGGTGGCGAGCATTGCGCTCCCCGGGTGAACTGACTCCTCAAATCCGGCTGTTTTAGTCTCGGTCAGCGTGGAATATCCTGGAATAGACCATCTCAGATGTCATCTGCTGACCCTCAGGATTGTGAAAGACGATAACATACCAAGGCCTTTCAGTCTATCACGTGCTTGGCTTCAAGTGCGGTCCCGTGTAAGTTTAGCCCAGAACAACCGCATCTGATTGAGACAGCATTTTGAGGTGAAAGTCCGTGTCCCAACTTGCTCGTTCGACGCGCTGCTGCGAACTAAAGACCAACTCCCGTTAGGGCTCTGGCCACCCGCCCCCAAGGAGCGGGCCATACCCGTTCGTGCCGCCCGCTTCTTCAAGACGGTCTCCACCAGCGGCCGCTGGTCTGTTTGACTTTGAGAACCGTCTGACGCACACAATCGACAGTCGCACTGGATCCGAGAAATGAAGTCCTACTTTTTCATCTACAAAAACTATATGCGAATTCAGTTGGCGCTGAATCTTCAGTACCGAGTTGCACTGCTAATCTGGATTTTGAGTTCGATTGTGGGACCGGTCTTGTATCTGGTGGTGTGGCGGACGGTGGCGTTACAGAAGGGAGGAGCGGTAGCCGGTTACACTGTAAACGACATCGTCGTGTACTACATCCTTATGCTTCTGGTCAATCACGCTACACATACCTGGTTTGCGCTGGCCTTTAGCAATCGTATCCGTTTAGGTGAGTTCTCATCAGACCTGCTCAAACCTGTCCACCCAATTCACTTGGATATTGCCGACAATTTTGCATTCAAGTTGGTGGCGTTGCCCGTGATGGGGGCGGTTGTCGCGTTTCTGGCTTGGAGCTTTTCCGCTTCCTGGCAGCCGGAAGTAAGCGCGCTGGTAGCCTTTGTGCCCGTGTTTGTTCTGGCCTTACTCATGCGTCTGTTCTTGGAATGGGCGCTTGCTATGCTGGCCTTCTGGACCACACGGGTCGATGCCATTAGCCAGCTCTACTTCCTTTTTGGCCTTTCCTTTTCTGGGCGATTAGCACCGCTCGACCTCTTTCCTCATTCTGTACAGAGCTTAGCCGCTATACTGCCTTTCCGTTGGATGCTTGCTTTCCCGGTCGAAATCTTGCTGGGCCGAGTCACGTCTCGTGAACTCTTGACCGGGCTCGGCATGCAACTTCTTTGGGTGATTGGAGGCTTTATCATACTCCAGATTTCTTTTCGTAAGGGGATTCGACGCTACACGGCAGTTGGTGTCTGACTACAGTAGATTGTTTCAACATACTTTTCGACGACGCATGCCAAGGTGCACTGAAAATCAGGGAATCATGTACTACGTCAGTCTGGTTGCAACATATTTTCGTTTGGCAGTACAGAACGAACTGGAATATCGAGTCAATTTTTGGTTCAATCTGATGCAGAGTCTGATGGAACTGGGCTTAGCCTTTATCAGTCTGACCGTTATCTTTTCCCACACCGACAACCTGGGGGGGTGGCAACCCGCAGAACTGATAGCACTCGTAGGTGTTTACTTTCTTATGGGCGGCGTGGTTCGGACCTTTATCAGACCTGCTATGACAAGGTTCTTTGAAGACATAAGGAAGGGCGCCCTGGATTTCACTCTGACAAAACCGGTTGACTCACAGGTGTTGGTCAGCATTCAGAAAGTGGAAATCTGGCGACTGGTAGATGTATTCATCGCAATACCAATATTCACTCTGGCGATCATAAGGATGGGTTCGCATATTGGCCTTGTTGAGATTCTTACCTTTGTGGGTTCGTTGTTCAGCGGCATGGCAATTATCTATAGCTTTCTGCTTATTCTCAGCACCACTGCATTCTGGTTTGTTCGAGTGGAAAACATCCAGGAAATATTTGTAAGCTTATGGCAGGCGGGCCGCTGGCCAATAGGCATCTATCCGTTTTGGTTGCGCGTTACACTGACTTTCCTCGTGCCTGTGGCCTTCGCCACAACGGTGCCTGCTTCTGCGATCAGCGGACGCATCACAACAACAACCTTCGTTGGATCGGTGGCATTGGCAGCGGCATTGTTACTGTTGTCCAGGTGGTTCTGGCGTTTGGGAATCCGATTCTATTCAGGAGCGTCTGCATGACAGCAATGACAAGACCACGAACTACTAGGCGCACTCTCGAATAGGCTTGACTAGCGAATATTGTCGCATTTGCCAGCGCTTCGACGACGCTTTCGAAGTGAAAGCCAGCCGCGAAGCGACCCCGGGACAGGCCAATACAACCGACCGCACCAAAGACATGACCCTCGCCTGCTGCAACGCCCCTCGCCGCCGGCGACACCGACATCGATGTGGCCCTCTGAGCGACGACTTCGCCCTAAACGCGAAATCCGCTAATATGCATCTGCCTCCTGATCGATCAGTCAGGTTCATGACAGAACATTCGCAACGAGGGTTCCTGCAAGTGAGTAAAGTCACGATCGACAGGGCGACAATTCAGGCCGTTGCCCGGTTGATCGCCCAAAAATTCGACCCGGAGCAGATCATCCTCTTCGGCAGCCACGCCCGCGGCAACGCCGGCTCCCACAGCGACATAGACCTGCTTGTCGTCCTCAAATCCCTGGACGACTGGCCAAAGCGCGGCAACCCCATCCGTCTGGCAATTGGCGAGAAATTCGTGTTGCCTGTCGACGTGATCGTAACCACGCCTGAACATCTTTCCGAGCAGCGCAAGAATCCATATTCCTTTGTTCACACAGCCCTTGAATCGCAAGAAATCCTGTATGAGCGGGCCGCGTCCTGAACACGACTGGTTCGAGAAAGCGGAACAGGACCTGGAAATGGCCAGACGTGCCATGCTGCCCGGGAAAGTTGCAACTTTTGTGAAGAGCCAATTCTAACGCGCGGGAGGATTGTCAACCATGAACACATGGCGCTGGAATGCTCACCGCGGAAGTGGTACAACAGTCCGTCGGAGGCACAAGCGTATACGGAACCGGCTTGCCTTCCTGCTCATATTCCTCTCTCTTCTTTCAGGCTGCGAGAGTACCCATATCCCGCCCACCGTCCGCAACGCCGAACCACTTTCCTGCGATATCTTCACGCAGTCCCGCTGGAAAGAGTTCCGGTTCGGCATCGATTCCCCCGCTGAGGTTGCTGCTACTGTAGTTGATTTATGGAGAATCGAGCAGGATCAGATTCGCTTCTCATCGTCCTTTCGGTCGGACCTGACTTTGGAATGGAGCAACAGGCAAGGTGAACGTAATGTTAGCTATTCAGCCTGGTTTGGAGAAGAGCGACAGCTCGAGGGGATTGAAGCATCTTGGCGTCCATTCGCTACGCTCTCCCAGGTGATCGAGTGCCTTGGTGCTCCCGACTTCTACAGCGGTCGATATGAACTTGACCATGAACCGCAGCTTGATTTTCGCTTCTGGTATGTTGATACGGGGTTCAGTTTCCGTCACTACTCCTATCCACGTAGAAGGACACACCCACCGATAAATCCTACGCAGCGGATAGATGGTTTCCATGTTGCCGCTCCACTTCGTTCCAGACGGGCCGCTCCCGAAATCTATACCGCTGGAGATGATCCTGCTCGGTTCGCCAATGCGTTGTGTCTGATAAAGCCGTGGCCAGGCTCGATCGAGGCCATCGAAATTACATGGCATGACAATGATTCTCGTTGCGTGACTGTAGGGCGCATATTCTGGTAGCGAATCCAATGGAGGGAAGAGCCATTGTTCGGGATTTTCTCCATCCTGCCTAACTTGCCCAGCAGATGTATCGCGCCGCGGTATGAAGCCGAAGGAATACACCCCATGCTCACCGAATCGAGAATCGTGCGCCAGATATTGCTGCTTTGCGGAGGGATAACTTTCCTGCTGGTCGGCGGCGGCTTTGCTTACGACCCGGTATCCGCCCAAGCGCTGCCCGTCCCCGGCCCGGAAAGGGCGGAAGCTCCGGCCCCCTCCCAGCCTGAAACGCAACTGTCTTTCGCGCAAGCAGAATCAGAGAACGCTCCAAGCCGATTACTGTGGCGCTTTGCTACCGGTGGCGCTGTTCATTCCTCGCCCGCCGTTGCGGAAGGCGTGTTATATGTCGGGTCCATGGATGGCTTTTTGTACGCGCTCGATGCCGAGACCGGGGAGCTGCTTTGGCGCCATCGAACAGGACACGGTTACATCTCCTCACCCGCTATTGTTGCAGGGGTCGTATACATCGGTTCGCATGACGGCTATCTCTACGCGTTGAGAGCCGCCAGCGGTGAACCGCTCTGGCGCTACACAGCGGAAGGGCCGATTTACGCTTCGCCAACGGTGTCAGGAGGCGTCGTCTACTTCGGTTCCATGGATGGGCGCCTCAGAGCCGTAGATGCCGTAACGGGAGAACTCAAATGGAGTTTCTTAGCCGACAGCGCAGTTCTGTCTTCGCCGGCTGTGGCAGAAGGTATCGTTTACGCTGCAGGACTCTACGGCCAACTGTACGCTCTCGATGCCGCCCGTGGAACTGAATTGTGGAGCCAGGAACCGGGGGAGGGCGCCTCCTCCACACCGGCGTTGGCAGACGGTTTACTCTACGTTGGGTCCAGGGATGGACACCTGTATGCCTTCGATGCCGCGACGGGTGGACTTCAATGGCGCTTTTCAGCAAGCGCCGTTGATGAAAGCGGCCGGCGTTTCATGACAGCTAATTTACACTCATCTCCGTTGGTCCTTGACGATGTCGTCTACATCGGCTCCGGCCATGATCGCGTCTTTGCGCTGGAAGCAGCCAGCGGCAAGGTCCAGTGGGCTTATACGACTGACAATGCTGTGAATTCGTCCCCCGCCGTCAGCAACGGCGTGTTGTACGTAGGCTCAGATGACGGCCATCTCTATGCGCTGGACGCCGGCGAAGGCGCTTTGCGGTGGCGCTACAGGACGGATGGCCCTGTGCTTTCCTCACCAACCGTAACAGAAAACGCAGTCTACGTCGGCTCAGGAGACGGCTACATTCACGCTTTGAGGACAGACGCCGCCCAGGTGGTGATGCCTCAGCCGGACAGCGACCAACCGAAAAATGAATCAACCGCGAAAGGGCTGATCAGGAGTGCGCTCCCCCAGAAACTGTGGCACTTACCGGCAGATCGGATATCCTCCTCGCTGACCGTGGTGGATGAGGTCATCTACTTCGGCTCAAAGGATGACCATGTGTATGCGGTCGATGCCGCCACCGGCGCTCAGCTCTGGCGCTACAATGCGGGGTTCTGGGTGGAATCCACGCCGGCCGTGGGCGGCGGACTGGTCTTCTTCGGCGCCTACGACAAATATCTGTATGCTCTGGATGCTGCAACAGGAAAATTCCGCTGGCGCTATAAGACAGGGGACAGCGTTTATCCTGCATCTCCCACTTTCGCAGAGGGTGTAGTCTACTTCGGCTCCAATGACGGCTACTTCTACGCATTGCACGCCGCGACCAGAAAACTGCGCTGGCGCTACTTTACGGCCGGCCAGATCCAATCGAAACCGGCACTGGCAGAGGGTGTAGTCTACGTCGGCTCCAATGACGGCCACCTGCACGCCCTCGATACCGCCAGCGGAGATCCCGTTTGGCGTGCCAAGACTGGTGGGATTGGGCGGTCCTCCCCTGCGGTGACTGAAGGGATCGTTCATGTCGGCTCGCGTGACGGGCATATATACGCTTTGGATGCCGCGAGCGGGGAACGGCTCTGGCGCTATAACGCTGTGCTTGGCATTGACACTTCCCCGGCGGTGTCAAATGGCGTGGTATATTTCGGCCTGACAGACCGCCATGTTTACGCCCTGGACGCGCGCAGTGGGGAGCTTCTATGGCGTTCCGCGACTGACCCCGTATACACTGGCCACGCGAAAGACGGCGATGCAGTTACTTCCCCGACAGTCGTTGGCGGCGTAGTCTATGTCGGCTCCAATGACGGCAACCTTTACGCGCTGGACGCGAGCTCCGGAGAGCGTCTCTGGAAGTACACGCTAACCCATTGCTACGTTTCCCCTCCGGCTGCCGTGGAAGGCACAGTCTACGCAGGGGCATTTGGCCTATACGCTCTGGATGTCGGCACGCTCAGCCCGCAATCGCAACTGCTCTGGAGATACACGACAGGCAGCCCGCTTCATGCCCCACCAACCCTGGCGGAGGGAGCGGTCTACGCGAGTACTGAAGATGGGTTCGTCTACGCGCTCGACGCAGCCAGCGGAAACATCATCTGGCGGTTCCAAGACGAGGAGCCGCGCCCCACGACTCCGTTGTTTGAAGAAGAGAACGGCTTCGGCAACACCCTTGTCCACTATCTGATTGATGACCCCTTGACCGCCGAGCTGCGGTGGCACTACGCTATAGGCAGCGCCCTCTACTCCTCACCGGCAACTTCAGATGGCGTCGTGTATGTCGGCAGCGGAGTCAGTCTCCTCGCGTTAGATGCAGCTTCCGGGAAACTGCTCTGGCGCTTCCGAACGAGCGCTGATGAACTCGTTTCCCCGGTGGTGGCGGGAGGAATCGTCTATGCCGGTGCCGCCGACAATCTTTACGGATTGGATGCCGCCAGCGGGAAACTCATCTGGCACTATCAGGCACCGGGTTACCTTCTCTCGCCCCCTATGGTTAAAGAGGGCATCGTATACTTTACGACCGGAGATGAAAACAGTCACGGCCACGTCTGTGCGATAGATGCCGCCAGCGGAAAGGAGATCTGGCGCTTTGCTACAGACGATGTGATAACGGTCACCCCGGTCGTGACGGAAGGCACCGCATTCGTTGGTACTCATGGTGGTTTCATATATGCGCTGGATTCGGATACGGGGCAGGAACTCTGGCGCTACAACACAGACTCAAGCGTCTATGCCGCACCAATCGTGGCTGACGGCGTGTTGTATGCCGGCCCGTTTTCGGGGGATCTTTTCGCTCTCGATAGCGAAACCGGCGAAGAAATCTGGTCTTTCGATTCAGGCCTTGGCATGTTGTTCTCCCCGGCTGTCGTCGGCAATGTGGTAATTGGCGGCACTGTCTCCGGCCCTCTGTACGCACTTGACGCCGAGACCGGAAAGATCCTTTGGGAAAGTGACACGCGCTTTGGCATCGCCTCCACGCCGGTGGTGGTCGGTGACTTCGTCTACTACGCGGCCAGCGGGGACAGCCACGTGTACGCTCTGCACCGCTCGAACGGCGAAACGCTCTGGCGCTATGCCCCTAACAGCGGCACCGCATCCTTCCTGACGGTGAAGGATGCGGTGGTGTATGTCATCTCCTTTGATGGAGACGTGAATGCCTTGCGCGCCGCGGCCGTAAACCCGCCCTAGAGAGAATGTTTCCAGCCAACAGCTGATTGTGCTTTCTGTGTAGCCGCGGTCGTTGTGTGGGCCTGGGTCCGCGAGCTGCAGCGCCGGAGTTCGCGTCTGCAGATTTGCCCGGGCGCGTGTGTTCGTGATGAGTCGTTTTTGCCGACGGCAAGATGTGTTGGATTGCGTTGGGCGGAACGGGATGGGGTCCCCTTCCCTACCAGAGAGAACAGCAGCGAAATGTTCACCTGTTTGACGCGTTACAGCGAACCGCGATAGCTTGCGCCCCAACCGGCTGGCGGCATAATGCGCAGTCCCTCGCCCACCTCATCGGTGATACAGTAGCCATTGTCCGCCATCCCTTCGATCACCTCTCGCGCCCTGCGTTGTCGGTTGCTTCGTGCGCTGCGAGATAAACGTTTTCCGCCGCGGGATGTTTCGTCGATTGCCGGATAGCAGAGAGTGACCAGGTCAGCGTCGCTAAGTACCGGATAGCGTTCCGTCGCCGGGTTGGGCTCCCGGGCTGCTTGCGAGATGTTGTACACGCGATTGCCCTGATCATCCAGTGCCACGACGTCAGACCGCAGGCGCCGGTTTTTCCCCTTTCCGATCATGTACTGACTGATCGGTTGGTTTTGCTTTGTCAGCAGAACCTCGCCGTCGGAATCTACCAGTTCGCCTTGATCGTTGCGCGCCAGGCGGGGGATGGTCGCTTGGATATAGCGACCTTTGTTCGCCCCGTAGCGATCCCAAAGATAGCACAAACCCAGCGTCGCCCTGTAACCCGGCGCGCTGTGCCGCCCGATCTCTCTCAAATAAGGTTTGTAATCAAGTGGGCCGGAACCGCTGCCGGGCGGCCGCGGCGTAAGAGGTTGTTTGAAAAGTAAAGGCTGTCGGCCAAATTGTGGTATACGTAGTCTTTGTGAAAACAAAACGATACCCAACAGATTTGACTGACAGCCAGTGGTTCATTATCCAGCATCTGATTCCAGCGGCCAAAGCAGGCGGACGCCCCCGCAGCCTGGATATGCGTCTGGTCGTTGATGCCATTCTCTACCTGACTGTGGGTGGTATCCAGTGGCGGATGCTGCCGAGCGACTTTCCGCCGTGGCAGAGCGTCTACACCTACTTCAGGCAGTGGCGAGACGATGGTACCTGGCGACGGTTGCATGACACGCTCAGAGTGCGGCTTCGTCAACGAGTCGTGCGGCATAAGCATCCAACGGCTGGCAGTATCGATAGTCAGACAGTCAAGACCGACCATACACCGACAGGTGTGCGAGGCTACGATGGGGGCAAACGCATCAACGGACGGAAACGGCATCTTCTCGTCGATACGATGGGACTCGTATTGGCCGTCCTGGTCACTGCTGCTGACCTGCCTGACCGCGACGGGGCACGGCAACTGCTCAGACGAGGCTGCGGTTTCGGCCAGAAACTGCGTCTCATCTGGGTTGACGGCGCCTATCGTGGCTCGTCGCAGAGATGGGTTGCACAGCGCTTTCGCTTCCGTCTTCGGCCTGTCCTCCGTTCGCAAGAGCAGAAAGGTTTCTCCCTATTGCCCCGTCGTTGGGTGGTGGAACGTACCTTCGCTTGGCTCGGCCTCAATCGTCGCCTTGGCAAAGACTATGAACGACTGCCTGCGAGTAGTGTCGCCTTTATCCATATCGCTATGATTCGTCTCATGGTACGCCGTCTCGCATCCAATTGACCCTTTTCAAACAGCTTCTAAGCTTCAACTCGCACAGCGTAAGTCAGGTGGCAAAGAGCCCGGAACCGTCACAGAATGCCCAGAACCACGGGCTAACCAAATCGCACTCTCGATGAGTCCGTACTTCCAGCGACCGACACCCGGTGCGCCTCCACCGTCTTCGAGTTGAGACGGTGGCCTGTTCCCGGCTCCTGTGACAACACCAGGTGGCCCTCTTCGATTCGCTCTGGCGGAGTAAGTAGCTCCGAACGCCAGTCAACCTCGCCCCAGGCAAATTCCAGAATGTAGAAGTTGGGCCAGGTGGCGGCTGCCTGCGCGGTGGCCGCGGTCGAGAGCGGCCCCGCCGGGTTATGGGGCGCCACCAGCACCTGTCCCGTTCGTGCCGCCGCAGCGATCTCGTTCAGCTCCAGGATTCCACCGCAATGCTTAACGTCCGGCATAATCACATCCACGCAACGCTCCGCCGTAAAGGGTCGAAAGCCTTCGACGCCGAAAACGCTCTCCGCCGACGCGATCGGCTGCGGCACGCGGCCCGCCACTGCCGCCAATCCCTCCGGATCAGTACACGCCACCGGCTCCTCATACCAGAACAGATTCAACTCTGCCAGTTCCTGCCCAACGACAACCGCCTCGGAAACCTCCATCCTGCTGTGGCAGTCAACCGCCAGTTCGACTTCGTCGCCGATCGCCTTGCGTACCGCCCGTACCCGCTCGACACCGGGGCGCCAGTCCGCCCACGGCCCGGTGCGGTAGCGGTAGGGGTGGCGCAGCTCGTCAAAGGGGGCCATCTTGATGGCCGTAAAGCCTTCATCCGCCGCCTGCCGCGCCGCCCGCGCGAATCCCTCCGGCGAACGGTCCCTCACATGGCGGTTGATATTGGCGTACAGCCGCAGACGATCGCGGACCGCCCCGCCAAATAGAACGTGCAGCGGCACCCCCAACGACTGTGCCAGGACATCCCACAACGCCTGCTCCAGCCCGCTCAGCGCCGTATTGTAAGCGCGTCCCCCGTCTTTGCGCCGTAACATCTGGCGGATGCGCGCGATCTGTCGAGGGTCTTCACCCTCAAGAATCTGACTGAACTGATCAACCGCCGCGGCACACAGCGCGTCGTTGCTGTTGTGGCTCGCTTCGCCTACGCCGGCGACCCCCGCATCGGTCTCCACGACGATATGCAGCCAGTCGCCTCTGTGGTTGACGTGTACGATGAGAGTGGATATGGCAACGATCTTCACGGCTCGCATTTCCTTCCGATTTCTTTACTGGAGTTGTAGGCCGGGAATGAACGCTGACCCGTAGCAGTTCCCAACCTACGTCACTGCAATTCCTGGTCTCTGCCTGGCCTGCAAAAGTCTAATGCGCCGTCCATCCACCGTCAACCGTCATCCCGGCGCCTGTAACATAGCTGGACGCGTCGCTGGCCAGAAAGACGGCCAGTCCTCCGATTTCGTCCAGGTCGCCCCACCGTCCCAGCGGGATCCTGGCAATAAACTCCCGGTACTTCTCCGGGTCCTGCTCCAGGGCCACGTTCATCTCCGTGGAAAAAGGTCCTGGCAACATCGCATTGACTGTAATGCCATAAGGAGCCCACTCAAGCGCCAGCACCTTGGTCATCTGCCAGACCGCGCCTTTGCTGGAGGCGTACGGCGTGCGCTCCGGCAGAGCGATGACCGACAGGGTGGAACCAACGTTGATTACCCGGCCGTATCTCTGCGCCTTCAGGTGACGGGCCGCGGCCCGGCATACATTCCAAACACCCTTCAGGTTGGTATCGATCACCCGCTGGAACTCTTCCGGCTCCAACTCTTCGATCGGCCCCCGGATGTTGATGCCCGCGTTGTTTACCAAAATGTGCAGACCCTCGAACTCTGCAATCACCTTCTCCACCACCTGGGCGGTCTGCTCGTGATCACTGACTTCGCAGGCGTAGCCGCGCACTTCAGTTCCGGTCGCGGGCGACTGCTCGATCTCCCTCGCAGCCCTGTCCGCCCGCTCCTGATCTCTACTCGTAATTGCAACCGCCGCGCCCGCCTCAGCCAGCGCCAAGGCCATCTGGTACCCCAGCCCTCGGTTGCCCCCGGTGACAAGAGCGACCCGGTCCGTGAGACTGAATTTGTCGAGAATCGACATCCTTGCCCTCCGATTATAGAGTGGCCGGATGACTCCGCCTGCAGCTTTTCGCCATCCGTCGGAAAGAAGCTATCATACCCTGAAATCCTGTCGGCGCGCAGCCCATTTCCCTGGACTGCCGCCTTCCAACAGCCACTATACTCTAACTGCAGGTGATCCACCATGCCCAAATCCATCCTGTCCCCCTCAGAACACACTGCATTGAAAGAGTTCACTCGTGTCCTGGCCGACGAAAGCGGGGCCATCATCCGCCGCTATTTTCGCAGTGGCTACACTGTCGACAGCAAGACCGACGAAACGCCCGTAACCATCGCCGACCGCCAGGCCGAAGAGCGTATGCGCGAGCTGATCTGTCAGCAGTACCCCTCCCACGGCATCCTCGGAGAAGAGTACGGCCATCATCAGCCGGACGCCCCTTTCCAGTGGGTGCTCGACCCGATCGACGGCACCAAAAACTTTATCAGCCACGGCTACCTCTTCGGCACTCTGATCGCCCTCGTGCACGAACAAAAAGCCCTTTTGGGAGCAATCCACCAGCCCATCCTCAAGGACCTTTTGATAGGTGACGGCCAGACAGCCTGGCTGAACGGAAAGACCGTACGCGTGCGGGACTGTGCCCGTATCGAGGATGCAGTTTTTCTGACGACCGACCACTACAACGTTGCAAACTTTCATAATGGCCCCGCCTTTGAAGAGGTCGCCCAGCGCGCGGCACAATACCGCACCTGGGGAGACTGTCACGGCTACTACCTCGTCGCAGTCGGCGGCGCCGACGTCATGACCGACCCGGTGATGAACTTCTGGGACAGGGCCGCGCTGGTCCCGATCATCGAAGGCGCCGGCGGACGCATTACCGACTGGCAGGGCGGCGATCCCCTCTACGGCAGTGGCGTCATCGCCACCGGCGGCAGCATTCACGACGAGCTTGTGCAACGCCTCAATCCAGCTTAGGGGCAGGCCTTGCGCCTGCCCTTTCTCGCCCCAGAATTGGACTGCGCCCTGTTTCAGAAAATCCGCCCAGAGTTTGCAAACACTAGCAACCTCTCCTGCAATGCACGTCCGCGCTCCTCTTCTCAACGATAGCCCGGCAAACTGTTCCAAATCTACCGCCTTCCACTCTGAAGAGGTATTCACACCTGGCTGCCCAGGCCATGACACTTGACACCGTCTATGGTAAGATGGCGCAAAGCAGTGCAAACGACCGCTATCGACTCCCGATCATCACCGCCTCCTGACTGAAACGACAATCTGCAAAGCGAGACATAACCATGAACGAAAAAACTGTCCTGTCCGCCTCTGACGCAACCGTCCAGGAATTCGACTGGGGGGAGTTGGTCTGGTATGCCAACGGCAAAATGGGCAACAGCGCCACCATGACATTTGGGCGCGCGGTTCTCAAACCCGGACATGAGAACTTCCGCCATTCCCACCCCAACTGTGAAGAGATCCTGCATGTCCTCAGCGGAAACATCGTTCACTCCCTCGAGGACGAGCTCTTCCCTATGGGACCCGGCGACACGATCGTGATTCCGGCCAACGTTGTCCACAACGCCAGCAATGACGGCGACGACGTTGCCATCATGACGATCATGTTTTCCACGCCGGACCGGCAGACGATTGTAGCCGATGAATGAAAGCCGTTCTCAACCGTTGAAGGAGGTACAAAATGCCTGCCGCCGAGACGAAACGGAAGGATCGGAAACCCGTCAAAATCAACTGGTATCGAGTTCCCCTCGCGCGCGCTGAACTCAACGCGCTCAATCAACGCGACGACTGGCAAGGAGCGCTCCAGGTCGCCGGGCACCTGGGCCTGATAACCGTTACAGGTCTCGCCGCCTGGTATGCAGCCGGCCATCTGCCCCTGCCCTTGCTCCTTCTCATCCTCCTACTCCATGGAACTTTCTACGTCTTTCTCTACAACGGCACCCATGAACTCTGTCACTATACGGTCTTCAAGACGAAGACGCTGAACGTTGTTTGTTTGTACGTTCTGAGCTTCCTCGTCTGGCGCAACCATCTGATGTTTTCCACCAGCCATGTCGAACACCACAAATACACGCTGCATCCGCCCGACGATCTTGAAGTAGAACTTCCCATGGAACTGACTCTGGCCGGCTTCCTCAAAAACGCCATCGTCAGTCCCTGGAATCTCTATGACACCCTCAAGGCGACCGTTCGGCTCAGTCTCGGCCGCCTGGAAGGGGAATGGGAGCACTCCCTCTTCCCGACGGAAGCCGTCCAGGAGCGGCGCCGGCTCTTTGGTTGGGCGCGCGTGCTGCTCCTGGGACATGGGCTGATTCTGGCCGCGGCCCTCGCAACCGGCTGGTGGCTCCTGCCTGTCCTGACGACGTTTGCTCCTTTCTACGGCGGCTGGCTGCGTTACCTCTGCAACAACCTGCAGCATGCCGGACTCCAGGATAACGTGCCCGACTTCCGCCTATGCTGCCGCACCGTCTATCTCAATCCCTTCACCAGTTTTCTCTACTGGCACATGAACTATCACACCGAACATCACATGTACGCCGGTGTGCCCTGCTACAATCTGCCCAAGCTCCACCAGGCCATCAAGGCGGAAATGCCCGAATGCAAACGCGGCCTGCTGCCGGCCTGGATTGAGATCATTGCCATCATGCGCAAACAGAAGACCGACCCAGCCTATCAGCACATTCCCGACCTGCCCACCCCTGCTCCGATCTGAAGGCGGCAGGCAGACCGGCCCGTGCTGCCCGCGATCAGCGGCGTGCGGCCTTCATGAAGAATGCCAATACGTGCCTGCGATAGCTCGGCACGCGACTTCATCGACTCGAACCTACCAGGAGAAACGCAATGACGGAACACACGCTCTATGTAGGCACCTACACGCAGAGAGACAGTGAAGGCCTCTACATCTATCGTTTCGATTCACAGACCGGCGCTCTTCAGCATGAAGCTGTCGCAGCTGAACAAGCTAATCCGTCCTTTTTGAAGCTTCATCCCCGAGGCCACATTCTCTACGCCGTGGAAGAGGACAACGAGGAGGGGCACGTATTCAGCTATGCCATCGACCCTGCATCCGGTGGCCTGACCCTCCTGAATCGGCAGCCGACCCATGGCACCGCGCCCTGCCACCTCGCAGTCGAACCGGGTGGCGACACCCTCGTTGTCGCCAACTACTACAGCGGCAATGTCGCGGTCTACCCTCTCAACGCAGACGGGTCCATCGGCGATCCCGTGCAGAACATTCAACATCACGGCAGCGGCCCCAACCAGGAACGGCAGGAAGCGGCCCACGCCCACTCCGCCACCATCAGCCCTGACGGCACCCGCGTCTATATAGCAGATCTGGGTATCGACAAAGTGATGATCTACCGCATCGTCAACGGACGGCTGGAAGCCAATCAACCCGACCACGTTTCCGTGCAAGGCGGAGCCGGTCCCCGCCACTTTGACTTTCATCCCAACGGACGGAACGCCTACATCATCAACGAACTGGATCTGACGGTGACGGCATGCGCCTTCGACGCAGGAACCGGCGCGCTCGACCCCATTCAGACGATCTCTACCCTGCCGGACGACGTCGACGACAAGAGCGGACTCAGCACAGCCGACATTCACGTTTCGGCCGATGGCCGCTTCGTCTACGGCTCGAACCGCCACCACAACACCCTAGCCATTTTTTCGGTTGACCAGGACAGCGGCCGCCTCACCGCCGCCGGCCATGCCTCGACCCGGGGACGGACGCCCCGTAACTTCACCCTCGACCCGACCGGCGCGTGGGTGCTTGCCGCCAACCAGGACTCAGACGACATCTGTGTCTTCAAACGCGATGCAGACAGCGGCCAGCTCACGCCCGTAGGCGATATGGTTTGGGCGCCCATGGCCGTCTGCCTGCTTTTCGGTCCTTGAGGTTCAACGTCAACGACTCCTGTTTGCTTTCAAAGGACCAACCTTTGCAATTCGGCATCTTTTACGAACACCAGCTCCCCCGCCCTTGGGCCGAGGATAGCGAACACCGTCTTCTCAAGGAGGCGCTGGCTCAGGTCGAACTGGCCGATCGACTCGGAATCGACTACGCTTGGGAGGTGGAGCATCACTTCCTGGAGGAGTACTCCCACTCCTCCGCCCCCGAAGTCTTTCTGGCCGCGTGCAGCCAGCGCACACGGCAGATCCGCCTCGGCCACGGAATCATCCTCATGCCGAGTAACTTCAACCACCCTGCCCGCGTGGCCGAGCGCCTCGCCACCCTCGACCTGATCAGCGACGGCCGCGTCGAATGGGGGACCGGCTCCTCCAGCAGCCGCAGCGAACTCGAAGGGTTCAACATCGACCCAGAACAAAAGCATCTGATGTGGGAGGAGTCGGTCCGCGAGGCCGCCAAAATGATGGTGATGGAACCGTACGCAGGTTTCCAGGGCCAGAGCTTTACCATGCCTCCGCGCAATGTCGTGCCCAAGCCGCTGCAGAAGCCGCACCCGCCCCTCTGGTTGGCCTGCTCCAACCGTGAAACGATCAAAATCGCCGCCCGTTACGGCATGGGAGCCCTGACCTTCGCCTTCATCGATCCGGACAGCGCCTCCCACTGGGTGGAGGAGTACTACGAGACGTTCGAGCGTGAGTGCAACCCCATCGGCCGCGCCGTCAACCCCAACCTCGCCATCGTGGCCGGCTTCATGATTCACGAGGACAGCAGCGAGGCCGAGCGCCGGGGGGCGCGCAACTTCCAGTTCTTCGGCTACGCTCTCAGCCACTTCTACATCACGGGCAGTCACGTACCAGGCGACTTCGACCTGTGGCAGGACTTTCAGCGCAACATGCCGGAGAAATACGAACCGTCCGCCGGGATCGGCAGCCCGGCCCAGGTGGCCCGAAACCTCCAGGCGCTGGAGGACGCCGGCGTGGACCAGGTCGTGTTCGTCCAACAGGCCGGCAACAACCGCCACGATCACATCTGCGAGTCTCTCGAACTCTTTTCCGAACAGGTTATGCCAGCCTTCAAAGACCGGCACGAAGGACGCCTGAAGCGAAAACTGGAAAGACTGGAGCCCGCCATCGAAAGGGCGATGCAACGCGTTCCCGACCTGCCCCCGGTGGTCGACTTGCCCCCGCTGGACGCCTACCCGGTCCTGGCCGCCAAGGCCGGGCAGGCCGAACAGCCGGAACGTCCCACCGAAGGAGACAATATCGTCACCGCGATTTCCGGTCGAGGTTGATCCGGACTCGCGGCATGGCCTGCTTTCAGTCACCAAACAGGCAGGCGCATTGCGAGTCCGGAAAGTGATCTGAGGGTCAGGGAGGTCGATACTGGCTGAAAGCCGGTCTCCTACTCTTGCGGGCCGGCAGGTCGGCCGTCACCCGATTCAATCGCCGCCGGTCTCTCCTGCGCCGCCAGTATCCTTGCCACATCGAATTTCCGCGAGCGGTCAAAACCGTAGATCCCGTTCTGTTCCTGAAGAATATCGGTCAATTGCGTGTAGCAATAGCCAAAGTGTGCGGGATCGTCCAACAGAATCGCGCACAAACGCGTGAAGCGCTCGTAGAACTCCTCGAGCGACTTCGGCCGCTCCCCGTAGCCCCAGGAATCCTCCCCCTCCGCCACCTCTGGGTTCCACCAGATGCCGCCAAACTCGCTCACAAAGAACGGCTGCCCCCTGTACGGAATCGACCAGGTCTGCCCATCTCGGGAGTTATAATACGGGTTCCCTGCGCCCACGTGTGCATGATGCTCGGCAAATGGTTCAGGGTCTTGCGTATAGTCATGGCTATCATACACGTCTGCCTCCGGCACTCGATGTGAGTAGCCCGAAGTGTCCAGCACCGGCCGCGTCCGGTCCATCGCTTTCGTTGCCAGATACAGCCCGCGCGTCACCGCATCCAGCGTTGTAATGCGATCGTGCAGCGGCTGCCAGGTCTCGTTAAGCGGGCACCAACCGATGATCGAAGGATGGGAGTAGTCCCGCTCCAATACCTCCAGCCACTCGGTAATGTACGAAGGCGTCGGCTGTTGATGGTCCTCCACCGGGCCGTAATTCCTGCAACCCCAATCCCCGAACTCGCCCCAGATCAGATAACCAAGACGGTCCGCATGATAGAGGAATCGCTCCTCAAAGACCTTCTGGTGCAATCGCGCGCCGTTGAATCCGGCCTCTTTGCTCAACTCAATGTCCCGCCGCAGGGCCTCGTCGCTGGGCGCAGTCATGATCCCGTCGGGATAGTAACCTTGATCCAGTACCAGCCGCTGAAAGACAGGCCGGCCGTTCAGCGTGATCGCCTTCCCTTCGATTGCCACCCCGCGCAGTCCAGCGTAACTGCGCGCCTCGTCAACCACCTCGCCATCCCCATCCACCAGCTGCAGGGCTACATCATACAGATGCGGGTCCTCGAGCGACCACAACCGGCGCCGTTCTCCCGGAATCCTCAGCTCCAGCTGCGGGCAGAGGTCCAACCCGGCGGTGCACTCCGCCTCGGCCACCACGCCCTCGCCGTCCAGAAGCTGAGCCTGTAATCGGAGCCCTTCCCGCTTCGCAGCCTGAAACTGCTCCGCCGCCGTCCGCCGAAAGACGAGGGGCTGCTCAAGACGAACTGCACTGTTTGCCGCATCTGGAGTGAGCCGCGGACGCCCCAGATGAATCTCTGGCACAGGTTCCATCCACACACTCTGCCAGATGCCGGTCGTGCGCACATAGATCGCTCCCCTGGGCCCATACGTCTGTGCCTGCTTACCCCGCGGCTGGGGATCGCGATGGTTGTCACGCGCCCGCACCACGACGACAACGCGCTCGCCCGGCTGGGCCGCGTCGCTCAGATCGCACGTAAATGGGCTGAATCCGCCCCGGTGGCGACCAACCTCCTCCCCGTTAACCCACACCGTCGCGTCATAGTCGACCGCCTGAAAGTGGAGCAGCACACGCCGCCCGCCCCACTCACGGGGGACCTCCACCTCGCGCCGGTACCAGACCGCCTCCAGAAAGTCGTGGTTCTCCACCCCCGACAGCTTCGATTCCGGGCAGAAGGGAACGGTAATGTGGCCCGCAAGCGGCCGTGACATCAACCCCCTCTCCAGGCCGCTGTCGCCCTGATCGATCTCAAACTGCCACGTGCCGTTCAGGCAGAGCCAGTCCTTGCGTACGAACTGCGGCCGCGGGTACTCTGAGCGAGGCGTGGACATGGGGAGTCTCCTTTGGAATGGTGAGAATAGTCCCTGAGGAAAGGGATTACGAGGAGATTATTCGCAAAAGTAAGGCGCCAATAACACCTTCGAGACATTGCCGGGGCTTTTGATCAGGCGGTGGAACCAGTCTCCTCCTGTGGCAAGAGGCGCCTCCACAATCCAGGGATCAAGTCGGTAATGGCCGGCGTGTAACTCTCTCAAGCCGTCGGCAAAGTCTGCCGCGCCGTAGGCAAAACTGCCCCGCACTGTCAGCTCCTGCCGAATAATCGCCGCCGCCGGCATGGGACTGGTCTCCTCATGCAAGCCTGAAAGAATCAGGATTCCCGCATTGCGGGTGGCAGCCACGCACTGGCTGCGCGTTCCACCTGTCCCCACCGCGTCTACACTGACAGCGACGCCTTCCCCGCCCGTGGCCTCTTTAACAGTCTCAACGATGTCGGCGCCCCCACCGCCCCCGCCTGTACCTGCACCCGGCGGCGAAATCGTGATCCCGCCAAGCTCGCCGCCCATCGCCAGCCGCTCTGGATCGAGATCGGCAATAAAGATACGGTCCGCGCCGGCCAGCTGGAGTGCCTGCAAGGCCAGCAAGCCAATCGGCCCGGCCCCAATAATGAGCGCCGACTCCCCGGCTACGTCGCCCGCCAGCCTGCCGATGCGCACCCCGACCCCAACCGGCTCCGTCAGAGCGCCGCTGCGCAAAGACATCCCTTCAGGCAGCTTGTGCGTCACAAAGGCCGGAATGCTGACGTATTCAGCGAACGCCCCAGGCCTGTGCGCCCCGACGAGCACCCGTTCAGGGCAGAGCTGTGTCAACCCCATTCGGCAGGTGCGGCACTGCCCGCAGTATGTAAGCGGGTTGACCGTGACCGCGTCACCGACCTCGAATCCGGTTACGTCGCGCCCCACCTCTACGATCTCGCCCGCAAACTCATGCCCCATCACCAGCGGCGGCGTTCGCAGGGCATTGTGGCCTAAGAACCCGCTCAACTCCGAGCCGCAGATCCCCGCATAGGCCACGCGGATCACCACTTCATCCGCGACCGGCGTTGGATCGGGCTGCTCCTGCATCTCCATCGTTTCCGGCGCAGTCCAGACGAGCGCTTGCATCGCTATCCTCCACAACTTTCCTTGTTTCGCAGCTTGCCCCATCATACGGAATCCTGGCTCGATCTGCAATAACTCCACTCCACTGAGACCCAGACCGGGGCGACCATCATCTCAATTTGACTTAGCGGCCCATGCGAGGGCGAGCGGCTTGCGAAGATCGCCTGACAGGTGTAGGCTTCGCTGGAAATGGCAGCTACAGCCAGTCTCTGGTCAAGCTACCCTTAACAATACGCTAACGCTGGCGAAATAGCTGTCGTGAGGCCTTCTCCCCTCCGACCCAATCCGCCAAGGTCCCCTATGCTTTCCTGGCATAGCGGGAAAACACAGTTCAAAGCCATCTCCAAGGAGCACTAGATGAAGATCACCGACATTACCGCCTACCCTGTCTGGGCCGGCCATCGCAACTTTCTCTTCGTCGTTGTTGACACAGACGAAGGAATCTTCGGCGTAGGCGAGTCCGGTCTGACCAGCCGCGAGAAGGCAGTGATCGGCGCTGTTGAGCACTTCAAAGAGATACTCGTGGGCCAGGACCCTTTTCGCATAGAACATATCTGGCAATGGCTGTTCCGCGGCGGCTTCTTCCCCGCCCAGCGCGTTCTGAGCTCGGCCATCTCCGCCATCGACATCGCTTTGTGGGACATCAAGGGCAGGGCGCTCGGCGTGCCCGTCTACGAACTGCTTGGCGGCCGCGTACGTGACAAAGTTGTCTGCTACCCCCATAATCACGTCCACGCCCTGGAAGTGGAACCCCTGGTCGAGAGCTGCTTGGAAACCAAGGAGCAGGGCTGGAAGTTCGTCCGCTGGGGTCTCCCTCAGGACGGCAACATCCTCGAGCCCCGCCAAGCCGTGCGCGCCGCCCTGCGTCAGTTTGAGGCCGTGCGTGACGCCGTCGGCGATGAGATCGACATCTGTTTCGATGTCCACACGCGCCTGGATCTTCCCGATGTGGTCTGGCTATGCCGCGAAGTCGAGCAGTATGCGCCCTTCTTCATCGAAGACCCGCTCCGCTGCGAGAATCCCGACTCATTCAAGACCTTGCGGCCGCGTACCCATGTGCCCATCGCCGCTGGAGAACAGTTCTCCTCGAAATGGGAGTTCCGCCAGCTGATCGAGGAAGAGTGGATCGACTATGCCCGCGTCGACATGTGCATCGCCGGCGGCTTCACCGAGACCCGCAAGATCGCCGGCTGGTGCGAGACCCACTACATCAAACTGGTCGTACACAATCCACTCGGCCCGGTCTCGTCCGCTGCCTGCCTGCAGATGAACATGGCGACTCCAAACTTTGGCGTGCAGGAACAGCCCCGCAAACCGGCCGAAATCCTGCCAGACATTGTTCCCGTGCAGCACTACTGGGAAGATGGCTATCTGACGCCGACCGAACTGCCCGGCCTCGGCATCGAATTCGACAGAGAGGCGGCCGCCCGCCAGCCGTCACAGTGGCGCGAGACTCCGCAAGTGCGGCGCCTCGACGGCTCCTTCACTAACTGGTAGTTTGAGTGCGATCTTTTGTCATTGTAGAGAATGAGGGACTTGGCCTATAGGTTACGGCCGGAATCGCAAGCGACGAGGAAGGGAAAGGAACTATGAAAACAGCAGCCGTATTCGGACCAAAGCAGGGTGGCATAATCGAGGCGCCCAACCCGACCGCCGGAGAAAACTGGGTCGTCGTCAAAATCCATACCGCCCCCATGTGTACCGAGTTCAAGACCTATGTCTCCGGCAGAGAGGCCCCCTATCTGGGCCATGAGGCCGCAGGCGAAGTCGTCGAAGTGGCACAGCCCTGCCGTGTCAAAGTGGGGGACAGAGTGGTCGTGATGCCCCAGACCCCCTGCGGTCAATGCGAACTCTGTCTCGCCGGCGAGTATATACACTGTCAGGACGCGGAGGCGCCTCCCCCTCAACCGGACGATGGCGAAGGCCGCGCAACCATGGCCCAGTACATGCTCAAACAGGACTGGATGCTGGTCCCGATTCCCGATGGCATCTCCTACGATCACGCCTCTATGGCCTGTTGCGGCCTGGGCCCCACCTTCGGTGCAGTCCAACGCGCCAGACTAGGCCCCGACGACACGCTGATGATCACCGGCCTGGGCCCCGTGGGCCTGGGCGGCGTCATCAACGGCACCCATCGCGGAGCAACTGTCATCGGAGTCGACACCAATGGATACCGCGCCGCCAAAGCCCTGGAATTAGGCGCCTCCGAGGTAATTGACCCGACCGAGCCCGACGCCCTGGAGAGGGTTCTGGCTTTCACCCGCGACGGCCGCGGCGTCGACCACAGCATAGACTGCTCCGGCGTTGTCGCCGCCCACCGCTTCTGCATCGACGCCACCCGCCGCAAAGGCACGGTCAGTTTCGTCGGCGAAAGCGCTTCGAACGAGACGCCAATATACGTCAGCACCGACATGATTCGCAAAGGCCTCAGCCTGCACGGCTCCTGGCACTACAACATGGCCGATACACCGCAGATTTTGCGAGTCATCGCCGCCAATCCGGAAAAACTCGACAAGCTCATCACCCATAGCTTCCCCTTGGACCGCGTCGCAGACGCCTGGGAGCTGCAGGCCAGCGCCCAGTGCGCCAAAGTGCTGCTCAAGCCGTGGCAATAGGCGAAGGGGTCCCTGGCCCAGTCAAAAGGTTCGCATGTCAATAGTAGTCGTGCCGTGTCGCTTTGCCATCGCCCTGTACCATCGAAATCGAGTCGACAACATTGCGGGTCCCCTTCGTCTGCACCTGTCACAAGAAAGAGAATTCCCCCATGTTGGATCTGCTAAAGCAATACTTCGGCTTTGACGAGTTCCTGCCGCTGCAGGAAGAGATCATCGCCAGCGTACTGAACGGAGAAGATTCACTGGTCCTCATGCCGACAGGAGGCGGCAAATCCCTCTGTTACCAGCTGCCCGCCCTGCGCCTCGACGGCCTGACCCTTGTAGTCTCCCCTCTGATTGCACTGATGAAGGATCAGGTTGATGCCCTAAAATCCAACGGCATCCCTGCTGCATTCGTCAATAGCACGCTCCCATTTTCCGAGATTCTACGCGTCCAGGAGCAGGTGCTGCAGGGGGTCCTCAAAATCCTGTATGTCGCCCCGGAACGGCTTGCATTACCGGCCTTCCAGAGCTTTCTTTCCAGGCTCAAGGTAAGCCTGGTAGCCGTAGACGAGGCCCACTGCATCTCCGTGTGGGGCCACGACTTCCGTCCCGACTACCGCCGCCTCGGCGAACTACGCAATACTTTGCCGGGAGTGCCCTTCCTGGCGCTGACGGCCACCGCCACCGAGCGCGTACGACGTGACATACTTGACCAGCTTCAACTGAGCCAACCGCGTCAGTTCATCGCCAGCTTCAACCGCGCCAACCTCAACTACAGCGTCCTGCCCAAAAACAGGGATAGCTTTGAGGTCCTCGTCGAGCTTCTTCAGAAGCATAAGGGCGAGTCATCAATCATCTACTGTACCTCTCGCAAGGAGACCGAAGGCTTGGCTGCGCGCCTGCGTGGAGGCGGGTTTGACGCCCAGCCCTACCATGCCGGTCTCGAAAACGAAGTGCGCCGGCAAACCCAGGAAAACTTCATCCGTGACCGCGTCTCCATCATCGTAGCCACCATCGCCTTCGGCATGGGCATCGACAAGCCCAATATCCGCCTGCTGGTCCACTACGACCTGCCCAAGTCTCTCGAAGGCTACTACCAGGAGACCGGCCGCGCCGGCCGCGACGGTCTGCCCAGCGACTGCGTTCTATTGTACAACTATGGTGATGCGGCGAAGCAGGAGTTCTTCATCGAACAGGTCGAAGACGGGGCCGAGCGCCGCAACGCCCGCCAGAAGCTTGGGCAAGTGGTCGAGTTCTGTCAACTCCAGTCCTGCCG
Source organism: Caldilineaceae bacterium (assembly GCA_965204525.1). Classification (GTDB taxonomy): domain Bacteria; phylum Chloroflexota; class Anaerolineae; order Caldilineales; family Caldilineaceae; genus Bin5. The sequence continues at coordinate 39,959 of OZ241994.1, forward strand.
GCGCAAATACATCCTCCACTACTTCGGTGAGGCATGGGATGAGGAAAACTGCGGCGGCTGCGACTTCTGCCTGGTGCCCAGGGAAGAGTTTGACGCCACCATCATCGCCCAGAAGATCCTTTCGGCGGTAAATCCGTACTGGCGAACGCTTCGGAATCAACCACGTCTGCAGCGTGCTGCGCGGCGGGAACACCAAAGCCATCAGGCAGTGGGATCACAATGAGCTAAGCGTGTACGGCATCGCGAAGGAGTTTTCCACCGGAGAACTGAAGGAGATCGCCGGGCTCCTCGTTGCCGAAGGACTTCTCGCCAAGAACAGCGGGGACTACGCTACCTTCAGGGTATCCGAGACCGGGCGAAGTTTTCTCAAGAACCGCGAATCGTTGACCCTTGCCATGCCCAAGCGCGACGAAGAAAAGGCGTCATCAGCCAGCCGAACGGCTCTCGATTATGACCAGGCGCTTTTCGACGTGCTGCGCAATCTGAGGAGGAGGCTGGCAGCGGAAAGGCAAGTACCTCCTTACAACATATTCAACGATGTCACGCTGCAGCAGATGGCTTACTATTTCCCTCAAACACGAGATAGTCTATCTCGGATTTCTGGGGTTGGCGCTAAGAAGCTTGAAGATCTAGGGGAAACATTCTTATCGGAAATCATCGCTTACGCTCAGTCGCGCAACCTGGAGGAGCGCGATTTGCCTGTCCAAAGGCGACGCCCGGACTCACCGGGTAGAGTCGAAGGTTCAACCAACTATGTGGAGAGAATAAGGCAAACTCGCCCAAGAGCCTACGAACCTTGGACCGCCGAAGAAGACCAGCGTCTAAAGGAAATGCAGCAGGAAAACCTAAGCATCGCAGAAATTTCTAGGGATTTGGGGCGCCAACCAGGGGCGATTCGTTCACGTCTCAGAAGACTTGGCCTCGGACCTCAGGACATTGATGGAGAAAATACGCCCAGCCATCCTCGCGAAGATACTAGGTCTCGTTGACGTTTGATTAGTTTTGTCACATTGGCGACAATAGGAGGATGTTTAGAAAGAGAATTGCCGACCATCAGTGGCAGAAACTGTACGCGTTCTTGCAAGGACACCCTCGTGCCTACGCAGGGCAAGAGGAAAAGTGTCGCCGTTTTGTTGAGGCAGTTCACTGGATTCTGCGCACCGGTGCCAGTGGCGTGAACTGCCGGACAGATATGGAAAGTGGAACAGTGTATTCAAGCATTTCGCACGCTGGGATGAGAACGGTGTTTGGGCTGATATGTTCGAACAGTTCGCTCAGGACCCAGACATGGCAGCCGTGATGCCCGACAGCACAGCTGTACGCGCCCATATGTGCGCAGCCGGCGGCTCAAAAAAGGGGGCCCTCAGCAAGAACAGTGCCTAGGTCGGAGCCGGGGCGGATTCAGCAGCAAGATCCATCTCCTCGTCGATGCCCTTGGCCTGCCTCTGAAGTTCATATTGACCGCTGGTGAACGCCATGATATGACCCAAGCTGAATCGTTGCTCGCCCCCTTCGATTTTGACGCCGTCATTGCCGATAAAGGCTACGATGCCGACCCTTTGCGAGAGCTGCTCGCAGCCCAACAGGTCGAGGTGGTCATCCCCTCCCGTCGCAATCGCAAACAACCACGAGACTATGACCGAATCCGCTACCGAGAACGCAACATCGTCGAACGGTTCATCAACAAAATCAAGTGGTATCGACGCATTTTCACTCGCTATGACAAACTCGCACGACGTTACATGGCTTTCTTGCATTTTGCTTCTACACTGACCTGGCTCGAACGAAATGTCAAAGAGCCCTAAAGATTGGGGCCAACCATACTTAGGGAAGAGGTGTAATCCAATGGCAGATACTTTTGTACAGAACCAAGAAGAAGAGGGTCTGAAAGTCGTAACGGCTCAGTTCCAAAAAGTCGAGCCGTTCAGTTGGAACGTATTCGATGGGTTCGACAGGATGCGTGTTCTGACCTATTCAGCCAGCGCGCAGACGATTGTGCGGATGCTAAAAAGATACCCCTTTGCGTATTTTGAATGCATCTTCGGCTACGAAGAAGGATTGGTCGCCGACGTTGTCAAGCCTCATCAGATTCTGAACAACCCGGCAGAGGATTATGCCATACAATGGGAGAACAAAAGGCAGCGGGTCATATTCGAAGGGATGCAAGCCGACAGAGCCCGCTTCTACGTTTTGAAAGATAACGTTGCCCATGCGAAGCTTTACCTCCTTGAGACGAACGGTGGTGGGCGCCGTAAGGTGATTGTGGGATCGGCCAATTTTTCGGAGCCGGCCTTTAGAGGCGAGCAAGCAGAGACGCTGGTCGTCTTCGACAATGATGCCCAAGCGTGGGAACATTACTCGCGCGAGTATGACGCCGTCAAAGAGATCGCCTCTGAAGAGCTCGATATGTCCATGGCTTTGCAGGCGGCGTGGAATGGAGATCACACTTACATAGAGAGGATTAAACAGGGGAAGACGACCGATGGGATGGGAGGTCCCTGGATTCCCATCAGCCGTGTTGTCGACGTTCTCAGCAGGACACCTCCATCAGCGATCCAATTTCCCAACGGTAAGGAATGGCCCATCGGCTATTGGTACGAAGTTCTGTTGAATGTGGCCAAGTGGCTGGTCAGAGAAGAAAGATTGACCACTGACGAATTGCCAATAAATGGTAGCGGCGAACGTTTTCTGTTTATTAACTCCGTTGACAGAAGTCCTAAAGGAAGACGCTTTATTCAGCCTAAATCGGTTGCTGATGGCATTTTCATAGAGACGAAATTTGATGCCAATCACCTTACTAAGTACAGCAGGAGGCTGCTTGCCCATTGTTCTGTCTGTTTAGATGAGGTAAAACTTAGGTTTTAATGAGTGTTCCCAAATCCCATTATGGAATTCCACGGGAAATTGCGCCTCGTCTTCGATGGCGGGCTTGCTGAGGACTTCCACCTCGAGCAGTGCTACTAGCTGACCACAGCCATCCAATTGGCCAACCATACTCAACCTGAAACCGGACTAGTCGAAACGTCAACGCCCCCTAATGAACTGGTTCAAGAAGGCCCAATTAACACCTAGGGCCTAAGTCGGCTTCTACGAGTCCTGAACGAGTCCTCCCGAATGGTTCGACTTCCAGAGAACCGGGCCTCCTACCGGCAACTCTTTGAGATTATAAAGGGAGATGTTCTGGAGGAACGCGATGCTCGAATAGTCGAAATGCGTTTCGGCCTGCAAGATGGCAAAACCCACACTCTGGATGCAGTGGGAAGAAGACTCGGAGTCAGCCGTGAGCGAATTCGCCAGATCGAAAGTAGAGCCCTTCGAAGACTCGCTGCCCGGATTAACAGAGATATCCATGACCAGCGAATGGGCCGCCCGGCCGAAAACTTTGAAAGAGATCGCCCCGTCAAGCCCACAGGCTCCACCTACGATCAGACGAAGCAGTTGCTTCAAAAGGGCATGACTCTTGAGGAAATAGCGAAGTACCGCGGTCTTGGCCTTGGCACGGTCGTTGACCATCTCGACCATTTGATTCGGACAAGCGAAAAGGATGAATTGTATTCATTGATGCCTAACAGAGATCGGTTTGACAAGATTCGAGTGGCATTGGAAGAAACCGGCGGCGAATTGCTGTCTCCCGCAAAGGAAGTCCTCGGGGACAACTACACATTCGTAGAAATCAGACTGGTGTGGACATACCTAAGACAGCAAGGGGATGAGCAAGAGCGTTCTGAGCGCGACAGTTGAAAAACATTGGACCTGGAGACTCGATCAACCATGACCTATAAATGCGGAATCATCGGCGTAAGCGGCGGCCGCGCCAATGGACACGCCGACGCCTACGCCCACATCCCCCGCGGCACACTGGCCTGCATCGCCACGCGCAACCGCGCCAACCTCGACGCCTTTGGCCAGCGCTGGAACGTCGACGCCCGCTACACCGACTACCGCGAGATGTTCGAACGCGAAAAGCCCGACCTCGTCCACGTCAACACGCCGCCGGACGTCCGCCTTGAAGTCATGCAGGTCGCCGAAGCCGCCGGCGTCGGTGTGCTGATCATCGAAAAGCCGCTCGCCATTCAGGCCGAAGACTATCTGGCGATTCGCAAATTTGCGGACACTGCCAAAGTGAAAGTCGCAATCAACCACCAGCTCCACTTCCACCCCCGTCGCAGCCACCTTCAGTCACTGGTCTCGGACGGCGCCATCGGCACAGTCCGCCTGGTCGACGCCAGCGCGCGCATGAATATGGCCTACCAGGGCACCCACGTTCTGCAGTCGGTCGCCGCCTTCCATCCCCAAGGAGAACCGGCCAGGATCTTTGCCCAAATCTCCGGCGGAAACGGTCTGCAGGAAGGCCGCAAGCAACACTATGCGCCCGACGCAACCTTGGCGACGATTCGCTACAGCGACGGGGCGAGCACGTTGCTGCGCTGCGGCACAAACGGCCCCTACGTCCTGGCCGGCGATGAACGCGTCAACGTGCACAAACAGGTGACCGTCTACGGCACAGACGGCTACGTCCACTGGAGCATGTGGGGCTGGGAGACCTCAATCCGCGGCAAGCACGAGCGCGGCAGCCACAACTACCCGGACGAGGACATCCTCGGCCAGGCCGCAATGACCGAAGCCGCCTTCGACTGGCTCGAAGACGACAACCGGCTTCATCCTCTCAACCTCGACGCTGCCCTGCTCGACTTTCACATTCTGCTGAAGATCTACATGAGCGGGCTCAACCGCCGCGAGGAAACCCTGGCCAGCGAACTCCAGCCAGGGCTGATCGAAGCACTGAGACAGACACTGATGGGTTAGTCAACGAGCGGCGTACCGGAAAACGTTGCAGCAACTAAGGTTTGATGGAATGCGCGAACATTTGTCAGACGATTTTGACTCGCCTTACTTTCTGGACCTGGGGAACGTGCGCAAGAATCCGAAACTCTCAGGCGCAACGCACAAACGTCTTTGGAATTACTGATTAAGCCGACCCCGCCAGGAACTCATCAACACAATCAACCGGCCGGCCCTCACGAAGAAGGGTCTGCGCGGCTCCACACCCCTGTTCAAAGACACGGACATAATGGACCAATAGCCTGTATCCGGCCCCAATTCTCACCCAAAACATGCCTTCGAGCGGACATTGCGGACATATTTATGAATTTTTTCATAAAAATACCCCCTTCTGTCCGCCTGATTCCTCTGCACGAAGCCGATGTCAGCCGGTACGCTGAAGCGGTCGGTGCAGGCATACGGGAGCAAGGTGGTGGAGGCCGATGCGAAGGAATGCGCAAAACCCCGCTGCGCATTGCTGCATTCAGGCATTGCCATTCGGCAATCGCAACAGCCGAATGGCTGTGCATCAGGCAAAGCGTTGCGCAGCGGTTTGCGCAAACGAGTGCCGCAAGAGGAGGAAGCGGTAAGCTATCGGCGTATTCCAGACATGTCCCTGGCCGAATGATAACACAAAGTTGGAGGCAAATGAGCTCGGTTGGAACGGCGGCAATTGGCGCGACATTGTGATCACTAGCTAAGTCCCAAGGGAGTTGCGGGCAAAGGGAACAGGGAACCTCCAGTTGGGCGTCTGGAGAGCTGCAGAACTGCATTTGACAGAAGAAGCGATTTGGCTAAAATTGTTCCCAATATCCAGGACATACCTCCCGACTCAGGCAATGTCAATCCAGGACAGCAGTGCGCAGACTGAGCAACCGCCCGGCTATGACCACCTGGTAAAGCCTGAAGAGTCGACACTTCCCAACCGGCGCCCTGTACACGAACTGGCAGCAAACAACTTGAGGCTGACCATCCTGGCTGGCCATCATCTTTCAGTGTAAGCCGATTCTACGTACTGAACCACCCGCAGCAGGAACCACTCGTTGCAGTTTGCAGGTCGTACAGTTGCAAGAGCGACCACTGTATTCATACCATCCGAGTCGTACCAGGGCGGAAAAAGACGCCCCGAAAGGAACTGAGGTGACTGGAATGAAGGGCACCGATCTGGTTGGCCTGTTTACCGAGCATTTGCGCCTGTGTAACGTTAAGAAAGGCGAAGTAGTTCTTGCCTTCACGGACGCGCAGTTCGCTTTTCCCGAGTACCCCGGCGCGATGCTGGCCGCGGCCCGCTCTCTCGGAGCCGAGGCCTTCGCGATCACCGCGCCGTCCGACGCCGAAATCTCCGCGCAGCTCGTGCTCGACGCCTGGAAGTCCGCCGACATGGTCGTCGCCATGACCACCATCCCCTGGCTCTATACCGATGCCCACAACGAGGCGCTCGCCTCCGGCACCCGTACCCTCATGGTGCATGAACCGGTCGCCAACCTGAAGCGGATGTTCCCCAACGAGGACGTAATCCGGCGGACTTACGCCGGCGCCAAGCGCATGGCCGAAGCCAGTGAGATCCGCGTTACTGACTCCGCCGGCTCCGATTTCACCCTTCGCAAAGACGGACGCAAGGGACACGCACAGGTGGGCCTCGCCGACCAGCCCGGCCGCTGGGACCACTGGCCGGCCGGTCTCGTGGCGACAGGTCCCCTCGAAGACACCGCCCAGGGCACCTACATCGTGCGCGCCGGAGACGTGATCCTGCAGCAGCGCAGGCATACCGTCTCAGAGATTCGCATGACTCTGGAGAAAGGCCTCATCACCAGCATCGAAGGCGGCCTCGACGCGCAGCTCTTGCGAGACTACCTTAGCTCCTTCGACGACCCGGACGCCTTCCGCTTTGCCCATGCCGGTTGGGGTACCGAGCACCGCGCCCTCTGGAACGTCGTCGGCATGGATTCCGAAAGTCTGTACGGGACCGTAATGGTCTCCCCCGGCCGCAACATATTCAACGCCGCCCACGAACACTCCGGCCTTGGCGGCACAAACTACACTAAGGCCCACATCGACCTCTGCTGCCGGCACAAAAACCTCTATCTTGACGGCGAACTGATCGTCAATGAGGACGAGGAGATTGTGCCCGAATACCTGAGGTAAAGCTGAACCACAATTCCACCAACCAAAAGGCAGCGAAAGCTCGATTGGAGGAGCAAGAGCATGTCGACCCCAGGACAGACCAATAGCTTTGCGCAGTTACTCGCAGAAGCCCTGGCCCTGAGCAAAATCGGAGAGGGCACGCGCGCCGCCCTCTTGAGCTCGCACGTCTACGACGAACGCGCCATGCGCGCCTACAGTGATGCCCTCGACATCCTCGGCGCCGATTGGGTTCGCGTCATCATGTCAGGGCGCACCCAGGGAACCAGTTTTGCCAACCCCGTGCAGGACGGCTCCTTTGTCGCAGACATTCTCAAGGCGGCCGACGTCGTCGTTCGGCCGACCACAGCGAAGGGCGCCGTAGCCGACATCGGCATGTACACGCCCGTCTTCGAAGAGATCATAATGAGCGGCACGCGCTGGTGGGACTGCTCGGTCGGCGGTTCGGAAACGCTCCTACGCAAGCTGTTCCCGACGCAGCCCATGATCGACCGCACGCGGGCGGGGGCCGTCCGTATGCAGGAGGCCAAATCCCTGCGCATCACCTCCGAGGCCGGTACCGATCTGACGCTCAGCGTCGAAGGGCGTATCGGCCACTGTCAGGTCGGCATCGTCGACGAACCCGGCCGCTGGGACAACTTCGGCTTCGGCCTGGTCGCAACCGCGCCCGTCGAGGACTCCGCCAACGGCAAGGTGGTATGGGACGCCGAAGACTCGCTCGGCGAACTGCTCGGCTCCTACAGCGCGCTGCTGCCGGAACAGGTCGTTACCCACTTCGAGAACGGCAAAATCGTCCGCATCGAAGGCGGCTGGGTAGCCCGCCGCTTTGAGGATTATCTGGCCGGTCTGAAACGTCCCGAATTCTATCGCATTGCACATATCGGCTGGGGCACCCATCAGAGCGCCGCCTGGGGCGGCCCCGGCTGGAACACCGCCGAGTGGGAGAGCTATTACGGCTGTATCATGCTTCACCTGGGCATGAACATCTTCTCCACGCTCGCCCCGTACAATGGCCTCCATGGCCAGAACCGCCCATCGATTGCCTGGCCGATGCCTTCGCATGCCGGCGGCTGTCTCTTGCGCCACGACCTCTATCTCGATGACGAGCTGATAGTGAAAGCGGGTAAGATCGTTCCCGACGAACTGAAGTAAACAAGGTTTCCGGTTACCGCGCCGCCCTGTGCGGCCGTTCGCCAAGAAAATAGCCAGAGAGGAGTCAATCCATGCGTATGCAGGATTTCGCCGTATCCTACCATGCTGCTACAGAGATCGTCGGACTGTTCCGTGAGGTGCTGGAAGGGTGCAAACTCACCTCCGATGAGACGCTGCTGCTCTTCACCGACACCCGTTTCAACCCAACTTACCCTGCAGCATTCATGGCGGCGGGGCAGGAGATCGGCGCAGAAGTCATCCAGATGACCGTCCCGTCTACTCTTCCCGAAATCTCGTCAGCTTACATTCGCGATGCCTGGAAAGCCGCCGACCTGGTGATCGGCATGTCACAAGTGCAGTGGCTCTATTCGCGGGCCCACGACGAAGCGCGTCAGTCAGGTACGCGCGCGCTGATGGTGGTCGAACCGATCGACGTTCTGCGCAGGCTCTCCCCTAACGCCGACGTGCGCAATCGCGGCCGCGCCGGCGTTCCCGTATTGTCGGCCGCAAAGGAGATGCGCATCACGTCCAGGAACGGCACCGATTTTGTAGTCAATAAAGAGGGCCGCGAAGCCTACACACTCTACAGCCTGGCAGACGAACCGGGCAAGTGGGATCACTGGCCTCAAGGTCTGGTAACCTTCTTTGCCGCCCCCGGCCAGGGCGACGGCACAATCGTGGTGGACCCCGGAACCGTCTTCCTCAAGTTTCGCCGGCACTCCACAGAACCCGTGAAGCTTACAGTTCGCGAAGGCCGGATCGTAAAGTTTGAAGGAGGCACGGAGGCCCGTCTCGTCGAAGAATGGTTCGCCCAGTGGAACGACCCCCGCTCCTACGAGCTCGCCCACGTAGGCTGGGGTACCGAACACCGCGCCGACTGGAATGTTATCGGCATGGACTCCGAGGCCTATTACGCCAACTTCCTCATCGCCTTTGGCCGCAACATCTTCTGGCCGGTCGGCGGTGATAACGATGTCGAGTCGCACTGGGACTTCTGCTGCCTCGACCACGAAATCTACATTGACGACCAGGTAGTCGTGGAGAACGGTACGATCGTTCCGGAGAACCTCAAGTAATGCGATTGCTGCAATACGTCGGCAAGCGTCTGCTCCAACTGATCCCGGTACTCTTAGGGGTCTCTATTATTATTTTCACCATCTCCCATGTCCTTCCCGGCAATCCGGTCTACCTGTTTGTCGGAATCGACACAACGCCGGAAGAGATCGAGGCGATCACCAAGCGCCTGGGGCTTGACAAACCCTTGCATGAGCAGTACTTCATCTGGCTGGGAAACGTGTTGCGCGGGGATCTTGGTGACTCCTGGTTTACCTCTGAGTCCGTCGCCCAGGACCTGATTCGGAGGTTTCCCGCTACCTTCGAAATGACAACCGCTGCCCTGCTGCTTGCCATCGCGCTCGGAGTTCCACTCGGCGTCCTGTCGGCAGTCTACCGAAACAGCTGGATCGACAACATCAGCCGCGGAATCACCCTTATGGGCGTCTCAGTACCATCCTTTTGGCTGGGGCTGCTGCTGATCTACGTCCTCTTTTACCTGTTGCGGATATTCCCGCCGCCAAGCGGCCGCATCGGCCTGCTCGTGTCGCCGCCGGATCGTATCACCGGCCTCTACCTGGTCGATAGTCTGGTCACTGGCAACTGGAAGGCCTTCAGTTCGAGCGCACAACATCTGGCCTTGCCCGTCATTACCCAGGCCTTGGTTACGCTTGCGCCAATCACCCGCCTGATGCGCTCGTCCATGCTGGAAGTCCTTGGATCTGAGTACATTCAGGCAGCCCGGGCAAACGGCGTGCCCGATCGGCAAATCTACTTCCGCGACGCCTTGCGCAATGCGCTTCTCGCACCCCTGACCTTCGTCGCCCTCGTCTATGGCAACCTGTTGGGCGGCAGCGTTGTGCTCGAAAGGATATTCTCCTGGCCCGGAATAGGACGCTACGCGCTCGAATCGATCGTCGTCAAGGACTACAATGCTGTGCAGGGATTTGTCCTGCTCGCCGCGGTACTATACGTCCTTGTGTTCCTGATCGTGGATATCCTCTACTTTGTCATCGATCCAAGAATAACCGCGTAGCCTCTCTGCCGTCCGTGCAGATGACCGGCCGCTTTCCGAATGTCCGCAGTTGTTCGCATTAGCGAGATTGAGCAGGAACACCGGGGACTGAGAAATGAGTGCACAGGGAACACCCTTGCAACTGGGGTTGGATACAGAACTGCCGCCGGGCCTGCAGCGATTCCTCTACCAGCTGCGCCGCAACTGGTCGACGATGGTGGGCATCGCCATAATCCTGTTCTTCGTCCTGATCGCCATCTTCGCGCCGCTGCTGGCGACACACGACCCGGTCATCACCAACCTGGATGAACAGTTTGAGCCGCCCAGCGCCAGGCACTTCTTCGGTACCGACGAGGTAGGGTGGGACATCTACTCCCGCGTTATCTATGCCACTCGCGTTGACTTCTTTATCGCCATAGCTTCGGTTCTCATGGCGATCGCGATCGGTGTCCCCCTCGGGGGGCTGACCGGCTACTTCAGTGGCCGCTTCGATGACATCCTGATGCGAATTCTGGACGCCTTCCAGGCATTTCCGCCACTGATCCTGGCCATGGCCGTTGTCGCCGCGCTGGGCAGAAGCATCTGGCTCGTCATCGCCGTCATCGCGTTCATCAACTTCCCCTCCTACCTCCGCGTCGTCCGCGCCGAAATGAAGAGTAAGAAGGAAAGCTTCTATGCCGAGGCCGCGCGGTCGGTCGGCAACCCATCCCACCGGCTCATTTTTCGACATCTCATTCCCAACTGTCTCGACCCCGTTCTTGCTCAGGCCCCCCTCAACGCCGGCTGGGCAATCCTGGTCGCCGCCAGCCTCAGCTTCATCGGCCTGGGCGTGCCCATCCCAACGCCTGAGTGGGGCTCGATGATCAATGACGGCGTCGGAGGTATAGTCAGCGGCGAATGGTGGATCTCCTTCTTCCCGGGTCTGACCGCCATGCTCGCCGTTCTCGGCTTCAATCTGCTATCTGAAGGACTGAGGGACATCTTCGATCCCAAGCGCATGGAAATGTAAGCGATGATTGAAGTTCGGAACTCGGACACTCTTCTCGAAGTCAGAGGGCTGCATACCTACTTCTACACCTATGAAGGTGTAGTCAAGGCGGTCAACAGCGTGTCCTATAAGCTCCATCGAGGTGAAATTACCGGGCTGGTCGGAGAGAGCGGCTCCGGAAAATCCGTGACCGCACAGTCCATCATCCGCCTCGTAAAGGCGCCCGGCAGAATCGTCGAAGGCGAAGTCTGGCTGGATGGGCAGGATCTGATGTCCTGCAGCGAAGCAGAGATGCAGACCGTACGCGGCCGCAAAATCTCCATGATCTTCCAGGAGCCGCGCGCCGCCCTAAACCCCCTCTTCACAGTCGGCGACCAGATAAGCCGCGTCATCCAGTTGCGCGAAGGCTGCTCCCGCAGCGTTGCCGAGAACCAGGCAGTTGAAATGATGAGGGCTGTCGAAATCGCTGACCCCGACCGCCGCGCCAGTGCCTACCCCCATGAACTTTCCGGCGGCATGTGCCAGCGTGTCATGGTTGCCATGGCGCTCAGCGCCAACCCGCTCCTGCTGATCGCCGACGAACCGACCACCGGCCTGGACGTGACTGTGCAGGCCCAGGTCCTCGATCTGATCCGCCTGCGCGTGAAATCGGCCGGATCCGCCTGCCTGTTCATCACCCACGACCTCGGCGTCGTCGCCGAACTGTGCGAACGTGTGATCGTCATGTACGCCGGGCGCGTCGTCGAACAGGGACCCGTAGCTGAGATTTTCTCGAATCCGCGCCATCCGTATACCCAGGGGCTGATCGCATCTACCCTGCGCGTTGACATCGATAAGCCGATTTCCACGATTCCGGGCACCGTGCCGGATGCCGTTCATCTGCCCAGTGGATGCACATTTCATCCGCGCTGCCCCTTTGCCGAAGAGCTCTGTCTGCAGGAAGAGCCGCAGATGGTCGAAGCCGGGCGAGACCATACAACGCGCTGCCACATCGTTTCAGGACGAATTGAACGCGAAATGCTCGAAGAAGCCTGGACGTTGGAGACGGCTTAATCCGGCATCATTGGTTTGATGCCGTAGCTGGCCTGAATAGATTTCCCTGACCCAAAGACCCGTAATGACGAAAGCAAACGGCGAAGCCTTCGTACAGATCCGAAACCTGCGCAAAGATTTTCCGATTCGAGTCGGCATGTTTTCCCATGTTCGCCTGCGCGCCGTTGACGATATTTCGTTCGACATCCCCAAGGGCGCCACCATGGGATTGGTTGGCGAAAGCGGCTGTGGCAAGACGACCGCCGGACGCTGCCTCCTGCGTTTGATCGAACCGACGTCCGGCGAAATCCGAATGGGAGAACACAACCTCACCGACCTCAAATCAGAGCAGGTTGCTCAAATGCGGGGTCGTATGCAGATGGTCTTTCAGGACCCCGGCGGATCGCTGACGCCCCGCATGACAATCGGCGCCATCCTGCGCGAGCCGCTCGATCTGCACACCAATCTGAACGCGCACGAAAAGGACCAGCGAGTCCGTCAGCTGCTTTCCCAGGTGGGCCTGCAGCCCGATCACCTCTCGCGTTACCCACATCAGTTCAGCGGGGGCCAGCAGCAGCGGATCGGCGTTGCTCGCGCCATCGCCACCCATCCCGATTTCATCGTTCTCGACGAACCTACCTCCGCGCTCGATGTTTCTGTTCGCGGCCAGATTCTGCGCCTGCTTACCCAGTTGCAGGAAGAGATGGGCCTGACCTATCTGTTCATCTCCCATGACCTGAGTGTCATCAAACATACCTGCAACCATGTCGCCGTCATGTACCTGGGACGCATCGTCGAAATAGGGAGCACAGAGGAAATCTTTGGCTCACCAACCCATCCTTACACCCAGGCCCTGCTATCGGCAGTACCGATTCCCGACCCAGCGCAACGCGGCAAAGAGCGCCTGAAACTGCCGGGGGAAGTGCCCAGCCCAATCGACCTGCCACCTGGCTGCCGGCTCTATTCGCGCTGCCCATACCGGCGAGACGCCTGCTTGGAACCGGGGCCTCCGCTTCTGCAGGTCGGCGAGTCGCATAAAGCCGCCTGTATCCTCGTCGATGAGAATATCCGTCTCGGCGGAGGCAACACCGCCGCCGCCCTGTCACAGCTTGCCTAGGCGCATGATCGTGTATGGCCGAAAAAACCGTCCTGTTTGGCCTGGCGGAAAAGACCGACCGCTGCACGAGCGCCGCCCAATAACAGCGTCCTGATCCAGCTGTCAGGACTTTACCAACAATCCGACAGACAATGTGGATAGCGAGCTGGCGCTTCCTGAAGCACTCTTGCCGAAAGGAGTTTGCAGACATGCTGAGCAAAACGATGTCGCACCGTGTCTTGATGGTGACTGTTGTCAGCCTTCTTGTCGTCGCGCTGCTGGCCGCATGTGCCCCCGCCGTAGGCCCGGAAGCCCCGGCCGACACCGGGGAGGCCGCCGCGGATACATCTGGGATGACAGGCCGCGAAGCCGCCCTCGCTTCTGCTTCCGAAGAAGATCGGACCCTCATCGTCGCCGTCAGCCAGGACCTCTCTACGCTCGACTGGGACGCCTCCGGCGCTTTCCCCCGCATGACCGAGACCCAGGTCAATGTCCTCGGCAGCTGGGCCCAACCGGCCATCATCGAGCTTGAGGACGGTAGCATGGTCGGCGACGCCCTCAATTTCGAGCCGATGCTGGCCGATTCGATGGTGATCTCCATGGATGGCACACAATGGACCTTCAAACTACCAGAGGGCATGAAGCACTATCCTTCCGGCAACGAGATCACAGCTAATGATTACCTCTACTATAAGGATCGGCGCGGCAACATGCGCGTCCCGCCTTCCCTCGACCGCCTGGTGCGTCTTGCCACTAAAGAGGAGCCGCTCAAAGGCTTTGAGGTGATCGACGACTACACCTTCCGCTTCAATGCATCAGACTGGACGCCCATTCTGCGGCCCTTCATGAGTTGCTGCCAGTTCGGCTACCTCATCGATAGCCAGGCCTACATGGATTCCGGCGAAGCCGACGGCGACAAGTGGGGTCAGGAGTACGCCAAGACCAACATGCCGAGCAGCGGCCCCTACTACATCCACAACCGCATCCCCAACGAGTCGATGGAGTTCCGCACCAGCCCCAACTGGCAGGGCAAGGAGCCCTACTTCAACCGCATTATCTTTACCGTCGTGCCCGAGTCCGCCGACCGCGTGCTTTTGCTCAAAGCCGGCGAGGTCGACATGGCCCAGGACCTCTCGGCCAAGGAGATCAACGACCTGCGCAGCGACGCCAACGTCCAGGTAAAACAGGTACGCATCGGCGACATGATCGTCATGCCGATCAACCACAACACCGAGCCCTTCAACAATAAACTCGTGCGTCAGGCTGTGGCTCACCTGATTCCCTATGACGATATCATTGAGAAGGTGTGGTACGACAGCGCCGAACGGTCCTACGGCCCCGTGCCCTCTATGGTGCCCGGTTTCGACCACAGCTACTGGCCCTACGACCTGCCCACAGATGAAGCCGTCGCCAAGGCGAAAGAGCTGCTGGCAGAAGCGGGTTATGCGGACGGCCTGGAATTCGATCTGAACATCGATCTTGGCACGCCAGAACAGGCTAGCATGGCCAAGATTATCCAGAGCGCCTTGGCTGGGGCCAACATCACCGTTAACATTAATCCCATGCCGCGCGCCGCCTATCAGGAAGGCAAGAACCAGGGCACCCATACTTCGGCCCTCGATACCCTCTTCCCCTGGGTCGCCGAACCCGGCTACTTCATGGACATTCTGCTGGGCTGCGCCTCCTACGGCAATCGCTACAGCGGAATCTGCCTGGAAGAAGCAGATGACCTGGTCCGGCAGGCCGGCACGACCGTAGACGAAGATGAGCGTTTTGAGTTGTACAGCCAGGCCCAACGCCTCCACATCGACAACGCGTCCTGGATCTGGCTCGGAGCCCGCTACTTTAACCTGGCCATCGGTTCCGATATCGCCGGCTATGTCGCCTTCCCCGACACCCGCACGCGCTACTGGCACCTCTATCGCGACAGTTCCCAGTAGCCTTCGGTCCAGGGTAGCCGTCGTGCGCCGCCGTCCCATTCTCCGGGCAAGTGCGCGGGACACGACCGCCGCCTGCGCTGACCTGCATCTTGTCGAGACGACAGATCAGGCGAAATTTCGAACGACCGCCCTGCACCAGGGATGCAGGACGAAACGAATATATCGACAGTGCCGGGGACCTTATGTACAAGACTCGCCGTCCTGCGACGAAGTTGCTGGCGTCTCCGGCACTGTCCTGTCCAGAGCTCAACGTGATGAACGTCACAAGGTTGCCAGGCCCGTGGTTCCCACAAAACTGAGCCAGCGGTATATCTTCGACTTCTGGTATCCGCTGGCACTCAGTTGGCTGATGATGAGCATCGCCGACCCTGTTGTGAGTGCCGGAATCACCCGTCTGCCGCAGCCGGAGCTGGAACTGGCCGCATTCGGAGTGGCCCAACCGATCGCCATCCTCATGGAAAGCCCCATCATCTACATGCTGGGCACCGGGGTGGCCCTTGTTCACAACCGCGCCATGTACCAGCTGGTCTGGCGCTTCATGCTACACCTGTCGATCCTGATGACCGTAGCCAGCGCACTGCTTTTCTTTACACCGGCCTACCATGTAATGACCCGCACGCTCCTCGGCCTGACTGAGGATGTGGCGGCTGCCGCCCGTCCCGCCATGCAGCTTCTCCTGCTCTGGCCCGCCGCCATCGGTCTGCGCCGCTTCCTGCAGGGCGTCCTCATCAGGAATGGCTACACCCGCCATATCACCTGGGGGACGATGTTCCGGCTCGCCACGCTTACCGTCACCATGGCCGTCGGCGTCTGGTTGGGCGGCCTGCCCGGCGCCGCGCTCGGCGGCCTGGCAATGGTTCTGAGCGTAATCATTGAGGCGGTCGTAATCGCCTGGTGGGCCCGGCCGATCGTGCGTACGCATATCTTTGGCAGAGTAGAATCTCCCGAACAGAGCCAGCCCGACATGACGTACACCGGCATGTGGCGCTTTTACCTGCCGCTGGCCGCAACAGACGTCATGCGCGTCATCTCCCGTCCCCTTGTCGTCGCCGGAATAGCCCGCTCTGCCATGCCCGCCGCATCTCTTGCCGCCTTTCCGGTCGCTTTTGGCCTGGGAATGTTCTTCTCCAGCCCCATGCGCGCCTCCCATGAGGTTGTTATAGCCCTCCTCAAGGACGAACGTACCTACAAGGCGCTGCGGCGCTTCGTCGTAATTTCAGGTGCGCTGCTGAGCCTCGTTATGGCGGCGCTCGTTTTCACGCCTTTGGACCACTACTACTTCACCGTTCTCCTGGGTGTGCCGGCCGATATCAAGCCGCTGGCAGCGCTCGGCGCCCAATTCATGGTACCGATCACCTTCCTGATGGCATGGCAAAACCTCTATCGCGGCCGCCTCATGAAGCGCCATGATACCCGCTTCATTCAGCTCGGCATGGCAGTCAATCTGGTCAGCATGTTGCTGGCGCTCACTATCGGCGTCTCCGTCGGCCTGGCTTCCGGCATCGTCGTCGGCGCCGCCTCTGTCATTCTTGCCCATACAGTGGAAGTTGTCGTTCTGAACGCGGCCAGCCGGCCGCCCGACACCTTTTCCGACATTCAGGCTTCTACCGCTCATTGACATTTCGAGTACGAACCGCCCCAAACGCCGCGCCAAGACGTGCCCGGCGAAACCCGCCCGCAGACCGCACCGTTTGCCCTGGACAGTTCTCGGTGCGCAACTGACCAACAAGGAGCGTTTCAAATGGCAAACTTCGAACTCGCCGGCCTGAGCGCCGCGCCAGGTGAAGTCGTAAAGGGCCACCTCGGCCACGTCACACTCGCTGACGGCAACAAAGTTGGTGTGCCGGTTGTCATCGTCAATGGCGTTGAAGACGGCCCCACGCTGGTCGTTACCGCCTCCATTCATGGCACCGAAATCAACGGCACCGGCGCCCTCCTCAAGACAGTGCGGGCGACCGACCCCCAACAGCTGAAAGGACGGCTCGTTGCCATCACCGTCGGCAACCCCTTCGCCTTCCAGGTCGGCTCCTACTTCTCTCCCGTCATCGCGCCTACGGGCGACGGCATCAACATGTCCTCCGCGCCCATGTGGCCGGCCGATTCCGGCGGCACAGTCACCCTTCGCCTGGCCGGCGTGATCGGAGAAGCCCTCAAAGTAGCCACCCACTCCATCGACGTTCACTCCAATCCGCCCGACGCCATCCCCTTCACCCTGATTCGCCGCGACGCCTGTCCCGACGAAAAGGTACTGGCCGAGATGGAAAAGATGGCGGAGGCCTGGGGTTTCACAGTCATCGATTCGCCCGGCCGCTCCGCAACCGGTGTCGTTGGCAGTTCCCTGGCCCATGGGATCCCTTCCATGACGCCGGAGCTGATCGCCGATTTCTTCCTCTGGGAGGACAACACGAACTCCGGCCAGATCGGGATCACCAACGTCATGAAAGCCATCGGCATGCTTGAGGGCGACATCGTTCCACAGGCGACGACGCCAATGCAAGGCGACTTCTACATGGCCGACCGCCTCACCTCGCACAAAGGCGGCCTGATGTGGATCAAACACCCCCCAGGCACCTTCCTGCGCGAAGGCGACGTTGCCGTAGACATGATGGACGTCTGGGGCGACCTCATCGAGGAAGTCAAAATGCCCTACGATGGCTACTGCTGGTCCTTCACCGGTGGAGTCGGTTACACACAGGTCGTGCCCGAGGGGACCCAGATCGCTTTCACCTTCCGCGAGCGCTGACGCTTCATGGTTGGTACTGCACGGGAAGCTGGTCTCGTGGTTTCTTTGTTAGGGCGGACATGCGTCAAATGGGATAGCGAAAATTGAGCTCCGACGTCAATGTAGGTGCGCTGCCGCCGTCAGCCGCACGGGCGGTAAAACTTGATAAATTCAAACTCGGCGTGCTCTCCTTCGGCCATTTGGTCGGGGATATGTACTACGCCACGCTGATTCCCCTCTGGCCCCTGCTGATCGACAGAATGGCGCTCACCCTTACCGACGTGGGATTCTTTACCTCCCTCACCAGTTTCATGCTCATGCCCGTACAGCCTTTCATCGGCTGGCTGGTCGACCGTTTCCCCCGCGCCTGGTTCATGGTTCTGGGACTGATCGGCGCTGCCCTCGGTATGAGCTTCATCGGGCTCGCCCCTACCTATACCCTGCTCATGGTCTGCGTCGTCTTCGGTCGATTCAGCAACGCCATCTTCCATCCGCACGCGGCCATGATGGTGCGCGCAACGTCCGGCGGACGGCACGGCACCGCCATGTCCATCTTCGCCTTTGCCGGGAACATAGGCATCGCCGTCGGACCCCTCCTCAGCGTCGGCGTCGTTACCCTGTTCGGTCTGGACTCCACCTACCTGATGATACCTTTCGGGTTGATAGCCGCCGCCGCCATCTACTACTTCATCGGCGTGGATGTTCCCAAAGAGTCCCCCGCGTCCGCATCGAAGGACGAGAACGGCAGTGGGCTGGCTTCCGCAGCCCAGACTTTCGTCGGACCGCTGCTCTTGCTGGCGGTGTTGATGACTTTCCGGGCCGCAATTTGGGGCGGCTTCAGGACCTTTCTGCCCATCTTTCTCGTTGACAACCGCGCCGTGACCCTTCTCATCGGAGGACTTGGCCTGTCCGCGCTCTCGCTGTTTGGCGCTCTGGGCGGATTGCTGGGCGGCCATCTCTCGGACCGTTACTCCGGCTCGTGGGTCATTGCAATATCTCTTCTGATTTCCGCCCTGACAATCTTTGCATTTGTCAGAACGGACGGCGTCCTGAGCCTCCTGATGTTGATCGTGGCCGGTATGTCCTTGTTCGCAAGCCAGCCTGTTGCCACCGTGTTGGCCCAGGAACTCGCCCCGGACCGCATGGCAATGGCCTCAGGAGTAATGATGGGCATGGTATGGGGGATCGGCGCGCTGTTCGTAACGCCTATCGGCATGCTGGGGGATCTCTTCGGACTGAACGCCAGCATGTATGCCCTTGCCGGTCTGGCCGCGCTGACCGGCTTGGGCTCGTTCTGTCTTCCGGAGTTCAGGCAACGCTTTGGAAGCAGGCTTCGCGAGGTCTTTTCGCCCCCTTCTACTTGATTGAATACGACGATATGCACTAAACTTCAGTCTGACCGGTCAACGCGGCGGTTCCGCCGTAAGTGCAGTCCCAATTTCAGCAAGGAGCAGTCTCATGACAACCCGAATCCTGTACATCAATCCGCTTGGGACGGACATGTACGACGAGTACACCTATAACATTCTACAACCTGCTGCCTGCCCGGACACCGAGCTGGTCGTCCGCAGTTTGCAGGATGTTCCCAAGACCCCTTACCTGCCGCCGGCGGCCTACTTCACGAACCAGCTCCTTCATGCGGTTATTGAAGGGGAGAAAGAAGGTTTCGATGGCATTTCGATTGGCTGCTGTGCCGACCCGGGCGTCGAAGAAGCAAAGAGACTCGTCAATATCCCCGTCTCCGGCCCCTTCGAAGCTCTGGCACATACCGCCCCCGCGCTGGGCCGCGTAACAATCGTCGCCGGGAACAGGAACGCCAGCTCCTGGAACCACCTGGTCCACAGATACAATATGGCTCCCTGGCTGGCCGCCGTGCGCGAGGCCCACTTCGCCCATCCCGATCCCGAAATGGCTATGCGGCTGTTTGAGGAGGATGAGTCGGAGCTGCGCCGCATGGTTGTGGCCGAAATGGACCGGGCAGCACGTGAAGATGGCGTCGAACAAGCCAGACTCGCGCTCGAAGAGGATGGCGCCTCTGCCGTCTTTTTCGCCTGCACGCTCTGGTCAGGGCTTCTTGAACCTGTCGCCCGCGCTGTACCTGTTACAGTACTCGACCCGATGATTACAGCGCTCAAGTATATCGAAATGGTCGTCGCCACACGCAGATACTACAATGAGTATCAGCTTCAGCTCTCGTTTGCCAGACACGCCCGTTTCCCTGTTTCGGCCGAGGCCGTCCCCTCGTTGAACTGACGATCGATATTCGTTCGATCGGCGTAAGAACAGAGACCGCGTCCGGAAGAAGGGCTTCTCATCTTCCGGACGCAGAGAGCTTCCAAAGAAACAGCTGTAGGGGCACGCACTACTCTGCTCCGACAGACCCCTGCATCGAACCAGAGGAGAACCACATGGACCGCTTCGAAGCCAACGTCCAGGACAATCAGGAGCGCTTTCTCGCTGAACTCCAGGAGTTCTGCCGCAAACCAAGCATAATCGCGCAGGATATAGGCATAGATGAGACCGCCGAATGGGTCAGTGACCGGCTGCGCAACGTTGGATTCGAGTCCAGGGTTATCTCCGTAGAGGGTGGGGCGCCCGTCGTCTACGGCGAAATGGGGTCCGGCGACAAAACGCTCATGATCTACAACCACTACGACGTCCAGCCCCCGGAACCCCTGGACTTGTGGGATTCCGGCCCCTTCGACGCCGAGATCCGCGACGGCCGCGTCTGGGCCCGCGGCGTCTCCGACAATAAGGGCCCCTGGATGGCGCGCGTGCAGGCCATCGAGGCCTACCAGCAGGAGATCGGCGAGCTACCATTTCGAATCAAGTGGATCGTTGAGGGAGAGGAGGAGATCGGCAGCCCCAACCTGGGCCGCTTCGTCGAGGAAAATCGCGATCTCCTGCAAGGCGCCGACGCCTGCCTGTGGGAAGGGGGAAGGCGGGACGGCGCCGGCAGGCCGGTCATCTCTCTCGGCATGAAAGGAATCGCCTACCTCGGCCTTTCCGTCAGCGGCGCAAGCAGCGATCTCCACTCCATGAACGCCCCCATCGTCGGCAATCCGGCTTGGCGACTCATCTGGGCCCTCGCCAGCCTCAAAGACGAGAACGAGAACATTACCGTCGACGGCCTCATGGACCACGTTGTAAAGCCCACCGCAGACGAGTTGGAATACATCCAGGGGATCCCCTTCGATGAAGAGCAGAACAAGCAGGACTTCGGGATCAGCTCGTTCTTGAAAGGAGCAACCGGCGCGGAGGTTGTCAAGCAACTCCTGTTCGACCCGACCTGTACCATCTGCGGCTTCCTGACCGGCTACACAGGCCCCGGTCTCAAAACCGTCCTTCCCAACCAGGCCTCGGCAAAGGTAGATTTCCGGCTGGTCCCTGATCTGAACCCCGAACTGGTGCTGCGCCTCGTCAGAGAGCACCTCGACCGCCGTGGATTCACCGACGTCAATGTCGAGCTCCTGGCACAGCTCTGGCCCTACCGGTCACAGGTCGACCATCCCTGGGTCCAGGCAAGCATCTCCGTGGCCCGCGACATCTTCGGCGCCGAGCCGGTTGTATACCCGTCTTCAGCCGGCGGCGGACCCATGTACCAGCTGTGCGGGACCTTCGGCATTCCCGGCATCTCAGGCGGCGGCGTCGGGAATCCCAATTCAAATCTCCACGCGCCCAATGAAAATATATTTGTCGAAGATTACATGCGGTCAATTCTCTTCACCGGCCACCTGATCCAGGCAATTGGCAGCCTGTAAGTCTGGCTAGTGGGATTTCTGATATGGAGGGAATAGCTCGACTCACTTGACAGCAAGTAAGGCCGGCTTGCCTTATTCCAGCCGGGTCTGGGCCCTACATGAATAGAGATGCCTCCACCCTGGAAGCCGCCCGTACCCACAAGTGGGTTGCGCTCCTGGCCGTTATTGCCGGAATCCTGGTTCAGGCCCTAAACCAAAGCATTATTCAGGCTGCGCTGCCTACCCTCTCCCAAGAGTTGGGAACCAACTTCACCACAATTCAGTGGGTTCTGCTAAGCTTCCAGATCACGCTGGCAGTGGTGATGCTGAGTGTTGGCCGCCTGGCCGACATGTTCGGCAAGAGACGCATCTTTATCGTTGGGCACCTTTCCTTTGGGCTCGCCTCACTCCTCTGCGCCCTCTCCCCCAACGTCTACTTCCTCATCGGCTTCCGCGTTCTCCAGTCCACCGGCGCCGCGGTCGTCACCGTCCTCTCAATGGCGATCGTTGCCGAAATCTTTCCCGACGAGGAGAAGGGGCGCGTACTGGGCATCGCCGCCGGCTCAAACTCATTCGGGCATTTCGTGGGACCCATTCTCGGCGGCTATCTGATCGGCGCCTACGGCTGGCGGATCGCCTTCTTCATGCTGGTACCCTGCGCTCTGTTGGCCGCGCTGATGGCCGCCCGCTACATCCCCGCCCTTTCACCCACCGGCACATCCCAGCGCTTCGATATTTTGGGCGCGGCCCTGATCGGCTTGACAATGTGTACGCTCTCGCTCGGCCTTAGCTACGGCCAGCTCATCGGCTTCACCCACATCTATGTCCTTCTACTCTTTGCCGCCAGCGCGATCGGGCTTGCAGGCTTTATCCACGTGGAACGCCGTGTCCCACACCCCGTTCTGGACTTTGAACTCTTTCGCAGTCGTCCACTTAGTCTCCACATCGCCATCGCCGCACTCGCCGGCATCGCGACCTCCGGCGTCACTTTTCTGCTCCCATTCTTTATGCAGCTTGCGCTTGGCCTCACCATCCTGCAGGTCGGCTTCGTGATGGCGATCGTCTCCATCGAAATCGCGCTGATTGCCCCCGCCGCCGGCTATCTCGCCGACCGCCTCGGCGCCCATCGCGTAACCCTGTTGGGACTCGCAACGCTCCTGGTCGGTTTCCTCGTCGCCAGCACTGTCGACCTGGACAATAGCCAGCTGGACTTCCTCCTGCGCATATTGCCCATGGGCATCGGCATCGGCCTCTTCATGAGCCCCAACAGCACAGTCATCATGGCCGAGGCCCCTCCAGCCCGGCTCGGAGTCGCTTCAGGCCTGATCGGGCTCACCCGCATGATAGGTCAGACCACCGGAATCGCTCTCCTCGGTGCCGTTTTTGCCAGCAACGTAGCCCGCTCTGCCGGCATGCCGGTTGACGTGACCGACGCCTCCCCGCTCGCCATCAGTCAGGCCTATCGACTGCAATTCTTTATTGTAGCTGTTGTGATCGGGGCAACCCTGCTCTGGTCACTGAAGTCCAGGCCTGAGAAACCGGCCTAGACCCGCCAGGCTTCAGTCATATTATGCTGGGGTAACGCCGCGCCCAGGGTACCATTCCTGTCTGGCCTTGAGTAACGGCTGAAGTGCCTTTCCATTAAACGCAGTAGCTCAGATGAAACGGCCCGGTGCGAGGAGCTGTCGAAGAGGCTGTGGCTCTCGCGCGGATCGGTCTCCAGGTCGAAGAGTTCATGGGGTCCGCTCGGATGCCTGCGAACGAGCTTGTATCGGCGCGTCCGCGCTATGCGCACCGTTCCATACTCGCCAAACTGGACGTCTCGCCAGGACCCGCCCTCTTCCGACTCGAACAGAAGAGGCAGCATGCTTTTTCCCGCGTAGTCGGCGCCGGAGGGTAACTTCGCTTCCCCCGTTTCCGCCAGCGTCTGGAATAGATCCAGGTGATCAACCATTTCCTCGCGCCGCATTCCTGCCTGCAAAACGCCAGGCCAGCTCAGAATCAAGGGCACCCGAATCGACTCCTCCACCATGTTCAGTGGCCGCGTCCCGTTTCCCTTGCCCCAGATGCCGTGATGCCCACAGTTCAGACCGTGGTCCGATGTATAAGCGACCAGCGTATTGTCCAACTTGCCTGCCCCGTCAACTGCCCCCAACAGCCGCCCCACTATCTCGTCAACATGGCTGACCGCGGCATAATACTGTGCCTGCGCCTCCCGCTCGCGACGCCGGTCCACGCTCTGCGACTCCAACGTCTGTTCACCAAACTCATAGGCCTCTCCAGCAGGAATGTCGCCAAATGTAGCGTCGTCAAACAAACCAACTAGCCTCTCCGGATGTCCACGCCACGGCCCGTGGGTAGCCGTTAGGCCGACGAGAAGAAAGAATGGTTGTTCATCCTCCGTCTTGACGAACTGAGCAGCCTGTTCAGCAATGATCTCATCAGTGTAACCGCAAATTGCCTCCATCCGCCCCTGATTGCAGAACTCCCGCGTCCCCTCGTGGAGCAGCGGGTAAGCGCTTCCCACACTGAACCAGAAGTCGAAACCGGGCGCCGGCTCGTCCTCATTTCCAACATGCCACTTGCCGGCAAGCCCCGTCCGGTAACCGGCCTCCTGCAGCAGCTGCGGCATAGTCCTTTCCCCCGCCAGCCACGGCCCCCGGTCGAACGCCATCGCAATGTAATCGTGGACGCCATGCTGCGAAGGCGTCAATCCCGTCAGCAGCGAAGCACGCGCCGCCGAACAGACCGGCGTCGGCGTAAACGCGTTCTCCATCACAACACCCGATGCCGCCAGACGGTCCAGGTTTGGTGTCACTACCTCCTGATTACCGTAAGGGCCGCTCGCCCACTGCCCATGGTCGTCAGTCACGAACAAAAGGATGTTTGGCTGCCTGCGAGTCGTTGACATGCTACTTCAACCAGCAATCCCCATGTAGGGGCACCCCTTGTGGGTGCCCTTGTACTTCCTCAGATCCAGCACAGAACAGGCAGCCCCTCGAGTTACAAACGCGGCCTAACAGATGTATAATTCCACCGGCCCGCAACAGCCCTCTCGGTTTGCGGCCCGGCCAACCTGCCTCTTCCGAAGGAGAACTCTCGAATGTCGGAATACCCAAAGCCCCGACGCATCCTGTCCCTCAGCCGGGCTTGTTATGGATTCCTCCTGTGCCTGGCCACCCTATTCCCTGTCGCCTGCCAGCTCGCGATTCCGCCGCATGAAACGCCGCCGCCCCCAGCAGTGGCCGGCGAGAGCCCCACTCCAATCGAAGCTGTACCAGAATCTTCCGAAGTGAGCGTACCTGCTTCACCCGGCCTGATCCAACTGCTCGACCCCCTCGATGAGCCAGAGTTCTACTGCGTAGACGTACCAGGATTTGGCCGTTCCCTCAATCTGCAGGGAGCGCTAACCGCTCATACCTGCAAGCCCGGCGCCGACGATGAGATGTTCAAATGGGACTCCCCGGCGAAAGGGCAAATCTACATGCCTGCCTATAGTCTCTGCATGGAAGCCAACGGGGATGGAGCAGGAACTACTTTGGGTTTGGCCGACTGTTCCGACGCGCCGCTGCAATTCTTCCGGTACGAAGAAGACGGCCGGATCCGGCTTGAACAGGGGACCGTAGACGGTGAACTGTGTCTGACAGTAGGATCAGAGGCTGGCGAACCTACCGGCGGCCCCAGCCACCTGCGGCGCACGCTTTCCTTGGAGACCTGTAGCCAGGTCGACGAATCGCGTGCACTCTGGACCGTCGGCTCCCCCAATGTCGTGACGGGAGAGCCGTAAGCCTCAGAGTATACCGTCAGTTTACATACCTGATTGGCCTTCAGCGATGGGGAGCCTAAGCCCCCTCAACTGGGAACTGTCCCAGACCGTAGAGGTAAATGTCCGGATCCTCGGGCGGTGCCGCGCCGCTCTCAATCAGCGCCTCCATGGCGTTGGCCATCACCGGCCCCAAATAGTGAGGACAGCTGAAGTAGAAATCAGCCATCGCATCCGGATTGTCGCCAACCCATTCGTCTCTGCCCTCGGCATGATTGGAGATGATCCCCACCGAAGCAAGACGTACGCCCGCCTTGCGGAAGACCGGCAATTCATGCGCCAGCGTATGACCCACGACGTGCGCGCCCATATCGGCGTAGACCTGGATCTCTTTGGCAGTTTCAAAGCGCCCCCAAGCGGTGCAGACATAGACGGCGTCCTTGTAAACGCCGGCAAACTTCGGCTCCTTCTTCGCAGCCTGATAGAGGTGCTCACTCATGATAGGACAGAAAGGGTCCTTGAACCGTGCCGACCGCTTGCGCCCGCCGAAGAAGGGCTGGTCGTCTTCCGGCCGGAAAAACATCATATAGTCGGTGTTGACCGTGATGCTCCAGGGCGGCAGCGGCTCGCCCGGCTTGTCCGGCCTCTGAATGCCGCCCACCGATGCCTCTACCATCGCCCACTGAACACCGGCCTGTTCCAGGATCCAACCAACCTGCTTGGCCGCCAGCCAGGGCGTCCGCGGCCGGGATCCAGGCCCACCCCCATGGTCCCACATCCCGTGCATGGCCGTTCGCCACACCGGCTGCCCGGCGATGCGAAGCAGCTTGAAAGGCGCGGAGCGTCCATAGGGAGTGTCAAAACCTTCAAAAACTTCGGTCAATTCAACATTGGGCATTTCCAGATCCTCAGGGAAACGAGCCCCCCAGGTGCCGGAGCCGCCGATCAAAGCGTAGTTTGCAGAAGGAACTGTTGTCATTGGTCCTTTCCTGTTTCACGTTGCTGGTTTACAAACCGGCTCGCGATGAGCGCGCCGGACTCACGGGCAGCACTTCACCTGATGCGCAGTTATTCAGGCTGGGTCAGCGATTGGCTGAAGACGGGAGGCGCTTTGGTAAGGCTCGACGTGCACACACAATCGCTGCCGTCCGGAATCTGTAACGTCGACAGCAACTCCAGTTCCAGCGTTAGAGCGATCTCCGGAAAAACCTTGGTATACAGGTGGTGAATCGTGCCGCGGATATTGTGTTCCGGCTCCAGCCCCTGCGCGTAGTTGCTGACCATGTGATAGTAGAGCACATGGATGCCGAGGTAGCGGGCCAGCAACGGATTCAAACAGTCCCCGTGCAGCGTAGCCACCGTTGGTCGCTCAGGCTGCAGGTCCGACGCGCTTTTCGACACCGTCAGCCAGTGCAGAATGTCAAAATCGGTCTCAAACGTGATCGATTCCGGCACAACCAGGGCCACCCGCGTGTCCCCCGGCGGGCGTATGCCCCGGATCTGGCCGCTTTCTACGTAAGGAGCCAGCTTTGATTCCATGATCCCCTGTAACGCCGGGCAAAACGGTTGGCCCAGCAGAAAATGCGACTTCGACCACATGCTTTCAAACGGCGTGCCGGGCAAGCCGCGGTGGACCGGCCGCGTCCAGAAACTCCACGGCAGCACGACGTCGCCCGGGCGAACTGCCTCTTCCCCTTGGCGCCAATCGGCAATCCCCGAAGTGCCTCCCACCAGCATAACCTTGACACCTGCCTGCCATAGCACCCAAAAACTCTTCTCGAAGTTCAAGTGATAGAGGGAGTCCTCACCTACAACCTCCCCGTAGGAGGGGATCCAGAGCACATCTCGTCCCGACGCGGTGACGAAGTGAACCACCAATGGCGACAGGCCGTATGGCGTGTTCAGACGTTCCCGTCTTGCCACCTGCCAGCCCTGCGCTTCCGCCCGCTCGATCACGCCGTCCACACCGTAGCCCCAAAGCGGACTACCGGTGAATGAGGCGAATTCGGCTTGCGGACCATCGTACTCTACCGAAGTATCGATTTTGATTTGCATTTGCGCGTTATAGATTGGGTTAAGCAGCCCGAGAGGTTTTTCGTCAAGTAAGGTCCTCGACTTGCCAGCGGAACAGATACTTTTCGATCATCTTGACCAGCAGATAAGCGCCGACCGCGAGCGCACTGGCCACCATCGTAACGGCCCACACCCTATCGGCCCGGTACTGTGACATCGACTGAACGATCAGATAGCCGAGTCCCTTGCGGGCAAATAGCCATTCGGCCACGACGGCGCCAATGATGCTGCCGGTGAATGCGATCTCATGAGCGGCAATATAGTAAGGAAGCGCACTCGGCCAGCGCACCTTCGTAAATATCTCCCACTGGCTGGAGTCCAAAGTTTGCATCCTGTCCAGGAGCACCGGGTCGGCCGATTTCAGCCCTTTTGTCACGTTCGCCAGAATCGGGAAGAACGTAATCAGTACCACGATTATGATCTTGGGCAGCGGCGTGTCACCTAGAATAATGATCAAGATGCTGGCAATCGTCACAAACGGGACGTTCTTGATGATTACCGTCCACGGAAGGGCCAGAGACTCCATCCATGGCAGATACAGGAACGAGATGGACAGGGCAATCGCGATCGCATTGGCCACCGCGTAGCCGGTCAATGCCTCTACGATCGTAGTCCACGTGTGAGTAGCGAGTAGCTCCCGTTCGGTCCACAACACGTCCGCCACCATATCCGGCGGCGGAAGCAGGAAGGGCGGAAAGCCTGTGATCTGTATTGCCAGAACCCACAGGATGGGTACGGAGACAATCATTATGAGATAGGCAAGACGATCGCTCATGAGTATTACCCGGTCGTTAGTGACGCCAGCAGAAACGATAGCTATTGCTTGTACTGTCTCTTCTCAGAGTGCCCATCAAGAGCTTCTGGCAGTTTCCTCAGTTGCTCAGCTCTACGGCCCGGTAGAGCGCAGTGCGCACGCGCGCAACCTCGCGCAAGTAGTTTTCATCGGTGCGCGAAGCCCTCGAACGAGGCCGCGGCAGCCCGACCTCGATGATCTCCGCAATGCGCCCCGGCCGGGCCGACAGCACAACCACTCTGTCGGACAGAATGGTGGCCTCCTCCACACTGTGCGTAACAAAGATTACCGTCTTGGCTGACCTGCTCAGGACTCCGCCCAGCCACTCGCCCATGGCTTCGCGCGTCAACTCGTCCAGCGCGCCGAACGGTTCATCCAGCAGCAGAATAGCCGGATCGTGGACAAGCGCAGCGGCAATATTGACCCGCTGCTGCATCCCGCCCGATAGCTGGTGTGGATAGTGATGGTGAAAGTCGCCCAGGCCAAAATCGGTCAGCAGATCGTCCGGTGACAATGCGCCGTCCCGGCCTGTAATCTCCAACGTCATGCTGACATTGCTTAACGCGGAACGGGATGCCAGCAAGGCCGGGCGTTGAAAGGCAACCCCTATCTGGTGCTGGCGGCAGGCATTCCTGGGCGTGTCTCCATTGACCCGCACCTCGCCTCCGCTTGGTTCCTCCAGTCCGGCCGCGATCCGCAGCATCGTCGTCTTGCCGCAGCCCGACGGACCAATCAGCG
Organism: Caldilineaceae bacterium; assembly: GCA_965204525.1. Lineage (GTDB taxonomy): Bacteria > Chloroflexota > Anaerolineae > Caldilineales > Caldilineaceae > Bin5. The sequence goes on from OZ241994.1 coordinate 69,027, forward strand.
TGACAAACTCACCGTCCTGAACGGTAAGGCTGACCTCCTGCAAAGCCTCAATGTCGCCAAAGCTCTTGTTGACTTGCGAAAACTCGATAGTCAATGCCGTTTTCTTCCTCTTGTGCGCCTACTCGCACATCGGCAGTTCCATCTGGTCATACTGGATCAACGAGGCCACCTGCCTGTTCCAACGCCCGGCCGACATGTGGCCAAGGGGCAGTTCGTCAGCCCCGACAACAAGAGCAAGAAATTAGAGTTGCGCATTCGATGTTTCCTCCCGAATAGCTCTTACGTCGGAGGTTCTGGAACTGAAATCCATTGTCCAATGGAATACAACAACATTCCGCTTCGAGATTGTACTACGTAGTGGTTCGCAAAGGGACAAGAACGGCCAAGGACAAGGGCCTCGCCCCTGCCCTCGGCTTCTCTCTCCAAACTCTGCACTTATGATTCGAAATCTTTCGGGTGGCTTGCGCTACACTGGATGCCTGACGAAGACACCCGTCGGAGCGGCCATTTCGCCCTTCTCGCTGACTATTCGCAGGCCTCCAGCTGAAGCTGGTCGTACTGGATCATCGAAGCCACCTGCATATTCCAGCGTTCAGCCGACATGTGGGACACTGGCAAATCGTCGCTGCCAAGCACAAGCGCTTCCTGCAATTCGAAGCGGCGCAGGGCCTGTTCCTTGGTGAGCTGAGCGTCAACGCCGTACACTACAGCGATCTCGGCGGATTCATCGGGGTTGTCAAGCAGATAGTTCAGTCCCTGCGTCTGGGCGGCCAGGAAGCGGCGCACCAGATCGGGATTCTCCTCAAATGTCTCCCGCCGCACGACCGTCACGTCGCCGTATCCGTCCCAGCCCCAATCGCTGAACCGGAAAGCCACCCAGTTCATGAATCCCTTCTCCTCCAGGAGCCGCGGCTGGTTCACGATCCAGGCGCCGATATAGTCCATTGCCCCCATTAGAACCGGGTCCGGCGTGAATCCCGCCTCCATCAGCTCGACCTCATCAGCGGGAATGCCATACTTGTTGGCCATGAAAGAGAACAGGTAGTCGTCATTGCCCTGGATACCGACTCTCGTGCCGATGAAATCCTGCGGCGTCAATACCTTGTCGGAGCGCTGGTCCTGCGGCGTGTCGGGATCCAGACCCAGCCAGATATAAGGACTGTGCTTGAGGAATGTGCCGACGGCAACTACGTCTGCCGGCGTGGGGCTCGAAACGATCGAAGGCACGCGGCTGCCTCCCGCGACCACGGCGATATCGACCGCGCCGCCAGCGAGCGTCTGCAGATGGTCCACGCCCGGCCCGCCTGCCACCAGCTCAACCTCCAGGCAGACATCCGCAAAGTAGCCCAGTTCGATCGCGTTGTACCAGGGCGCCTCCTCATCGTTCAGGACCCATGGCATCCCAACCTTGATGCTGTCGACACTTTCGCACTCCATCGGCTCCCACGCCGCATCGGCTGCCGGCAGCAGTTCGTTGGTGAAGTAGCTCTCAGCCGGGAAATTCTCCTCGACGCAGGCCAGAGTGCGTTCGAACTCTGCCTCACTGTCGTTCTCGGCCATCGCGTCGGCGTCTTCTTCCGCCATCGGGGCAGCCTCGGCCTCCATCGGTTCCTCTTGGGCGGCGGGGGCCGGCGCTACACAAGCGCCCAGCGTGAGTGCCAGGGCGGCAAATATGAGTAGAGAAACAATCGTGCGGTTCATTGATGACGTCTCCTTTGAATGGGTCAACTCGGGTGATTTATGCGTCATGCGGCAGATTGAATTCAAGTTGTAGCAGTTGCCGGCACTCCCCTGACTTTCCAGATCAGGCTGGATAGTCTTCGCGACGGAAATAAGCCTTGTCAAGCGTGCCGTTACTTGATGTAACATCGGCCGTCACCCAGTGCGTGGCATATCCGCGCCGCCAGCTGTCCGACTCATTGCGATGAGAGGTATGCAGCGCTTGGCTGTGGTGGAAGACGACGCCTCCCTTCTTCACCAGGGCCAGCGACTCCTTTTGCAGATCGATCAGCTCCGGTGGCGGCACCAGGTTGTACGGTTCTCCGGGTACCGCTTCGTGTGGCAGGATCTGCCCCTTGTGCGAGCCGTCGATGTAGCGCAGGCAGCCATTTTCCTTGCCCACGTCATCAAGGGCTATCCAGGCAGTGATTACATGGTCGCCGGGGTCGCACTGAAAATAAAAGTTGTCCTGGTGGTAGGGCTTGGCAGAACCAAATTGGGGCGGTTTCATGAAGATCTGATCGCTCGACAATAGTGGCGCAGCGCCCAGCAGTTCCGCCACCAAGGCTGTTAAACGCTCATCCAATACAAACGTCTGAAATTCGCTTCGCTTCAAAAATGGCCTGTCGATCTTGCGGGGTGCAATCTCTCCATCTTCCGACTTGTCTACGACATAGCCGTCGCCATCTCTACTCAATTCCTGCTGACTCAGATCAAGTGCAACCTGGGCAATCCGGTCGGCCTCTTGGCGGCTGAATACGCCCTCCTCGACCGCCCAACCCTTTTCCCAATAATGACGGTACGTTTCTGAACCCATGCCGGCCTCCCTTGGAAAACGGACGCTACTCAATGATTGGATTTCCCTCTCACGGGAACAATTATGCCATACATGACCGGCCTTCGCCTGATCTGGCGGCACGTCAATTCCGCCTCCTCTTTTGTCTCCCAATCGCAGTTCGTCTCACGAAGGGAATGCTCTCTTCCATAGACCTGGAAGAATCCTAAGAAACAGGTTTTTCCAATAGGAGCAGGCGAATCGAATCGTCCTGGGGGCCATGAAAATGGGTCGGCCGACTTTCCCAGAATTCTCGCTAAGTACATCGTTTTGAGAGCCTTTGACATTAGCCGGGATATACAGTATGATGCCGCCAAACCGACGACAGATTGCCCATATGACAACCAGCGCGAACTCTCTGCCAGGACTTCCAAAGTGGTTGCGTTGCGTTTGACTGAAAAGGATGCAGAGTACTCTGTCGCCCGGCAACAGACCTCAACTTGCTTACGAACCGGATTTTCCTACTGTCCAGCGTTAAACTCCTCTCTGATGGCACTGCTATCACGAATCCTGGCAAAAGGGTTCGATACCTGCCGATATATTGCCCGGCCAGCGGGGCCTGATGCTTCGCGATAATGTCACCCGATCAGTCGGTTTTTCTTCGACAGGCCCTGTTTCCAATCAGTGAGGTCCCGTTCGATTCACATACTTTGGCCTGAAGTCTACGGGCGAGCGTCTTCTCTGGAAAGGAGGTGACCGGACTCAAACTAGGAAACTGTTCTTGTTCTGGCGGCTTCAAACCGATGCCGCCAAATCATCAGTTCCAGGCAGGATTTCACTGCGCGCCGCATAGGGCGCAACAATTCAGCAAGGAGTGAAAAGCATGTCGAGAATTCGATGGCAGATTCTAGTGGGCTTCATCCTGGTCCTTGGTATCTCCCTGACCGCATGTGTCGCACCGGCCGCCCCGGCCGGAGACGGCATGGCCGATTCAGGTGACTCGGATACCATGATGCCGGAAGTTATGTTGCCCGACGATGCGGCCGAAGACCAGATCCTCAACGTAGTGCACGAAGGCGGCTGCGGCTCCGGTCCCTTCCCCGGGATCGACTACGGCAGCCCCTGTAACTTCGGCCACATGTTCATGCCTCCCTTCCTGGTGGACATCGACGGCAATGTAATGCCCGGCCTCTTCACCACCGACTGGGAAGCGAACGACGACTTCACCGAGTACATCTTCCACATCCAGGAAGAGGCGGTATGGTCCGACGGCAAGTCAATCACCGCCCAGGATGCGATCGACTGGTGGAACTACATCTTCCACTCCGACCGCAACTCTTGGCCGCGCAACTTCGTGATGGGCGCAGTCAAGGGCATCGACGAATTCGCCGACGGCGAGACCGAGACGATTGCCGGCCTGACCGCTTTGGACGACAAAACGCTTAAGGTCGAGCTTTGGCGACCCGAGGGCTCGCTGCCGCAGCTGTGGGGTTTCCGTGAGGCAGCTCCGGCCCGCTTTGATCAGTACGCCGATCTCCTGGAAAGAGCTGACGAATTCAATGACGCCACAGAATGGCGCGGCGCAATGGCTGAACGCTTCTTCCAGGGTGAGAACGCAGCCGATCTGATCGTCAGCGGCCCCTTCAAGCCGGTCCACCTCTCGCCTGAGCCGGACGCCATCTACCGCTTCGAGCGCAATCCCAACTGGTGGGGCGAGCCGACCTATCTCGACGGCATCGAAGCCACCACCATCCGTGACTTCCAGACCATTCTCCTGATGTTCGAAAACGATGAGATTGACCTGGCTCTGCAGCTCGCAGGTCCGTCGTCTGTCCTGTTGCGACAGAACCAACCTGAAGCCTTCCGTGAAATTCCCATCTCCGCATTTTGGGCAATGTACTTCGTCACCGATCAGGAGCCGGCCGACGACGTCAACCTGCGCCGCGCACTGATGTCTTCAATCGAGTGGGAGAAAGTAGCCGAGATCGCGTGGGAAGGAGAACAGGCGCCCAGCAATGCTGGCAGCCCCATGGCTCCGTCATATCAGTGCTTTGACGCCGACTTCCAGCCCTATCCCTTCAACCCGGAAAGGGCTATGGAATTCCTGGCCGAATCGAAGTATGGTCCCACAGGTGAGACCGTACCCAAGATTCGAATCCTGACCGGTGGGAGCGATCCGCCCCGCATCCGCGCCGCCCAGATCATCCAGGAAATGTGGCGCGTTAACCTCGGTATCGAAGATGTCGAAATCAAGAACGCCGAGGCCGAGTTTGTCGACGGTGAGGGACTGGTAGCGCTCCGCGTCACCAGCGGTGGCTCCTTCCTCCCGCGTCCGGGCTATCTGCTGGAAGGCATTGCCCACACACGTGGCGGCGCCTATCAGTCCTGGACGAACTACACCGAAGAAGGCTGGGACGAGGAGATCGATGCACTTCTCTCAATGGATCCCGACAGCGCCGAGTACTGTGAGCGCTCGCAAGCCATGTTGAAGAAGTTCACCGACGCTGCTCTCGTTATCCCGACCGGCTACATCCGCGGCTGGTTCCAGATTCAGCCCTGGGTTGGCGGTTACGGCCAGAGCCGCATCAGCTTCTGGCACACGATGACCGAGACCTACCTCAAAGAACGTTAAACTGTGACGCCTGGTGGTCAGTGGCCGGCTGCCTCTGAGGCGCTGGCTGCTGACCGCCTCCCGCTTCCAATTCACCACGAACCACTTGCCAACGGGGATTGAGACGTGACCCGCTACCTGTCGATGCGGCTGCTGATCATCATCCCAACGCTTTTTACGACCCTGATGATCGTATTCCTTCTGGGCTATCTCGGGCCGATCGACCCGGTCACGATTCTGCGTACACAGTGGGCAGCACAGGGTGTCTATCTGAATGAAGAGGAAGTGGCCGATCTGCGCAGTCAGTATGGTCTGGACAGACCCTTCCACGAGCAGTTCGGCACGTACATGGGCAACCTGCTCCAGGGGAAGTTTGGCTATTCCTTCCTGGACGCCGCCCCGATCTGGCCGCGCATCAAACGCGCATTGCCAGTCTCCGGCCAGCTTGCTCTGGGCGTGTTGGCGATCATGACGTTTATTGGCATCCCTCTGGGAATGCTCGCGGCCCGTTTTCACAACACTTTGCTGGACTATTCCATCGTTAGCACGAGCCTGTTCTTCTGGTCTATTCCACCCTATGTCTTGGTACCCGTCATGCTGATTATCACGGTACTATGGCTGGACCTCATGAACGTTCCTCGCGGATGGAAGGGCGTCATGCATCCTTCCTATTTTGTAGCCGCTGCAATCATATCGACTCGTTCCCTTGCCGGAGTAATACGCCAAACTCGCGGCGGCATTTTGGAAGTAATGCAGAATGACTATGTTCGAACAGCTCGCGCCAAAGGTTTGACCGAAGTCAGGGTCATGGCGCGGCACGTGGCCCGCAACGCACTTATCCCTGTAGTCACTTCGCTGGGACTCTTGGTTGACGACTTCATGTGGGGGGCCGTCTTTCTTGAGCTCGCCTTCAACCTGCCCGGTTTGGGCCGTCTCTTTCAACAAGGGCTGGCGGGACGCGACTTTAATATGATCAACGGTGTCGTGCTTTTCACCGCCGGTATGACAATGGCACTGAATCTCATCGTCGACCTGATCTATCCTCTCCTGGATCCCCGCGTAGCCTACGACTAAGACCCCTAAGGCAGGGCCCGTCCAGGAGAGGAAAGAATGTCCGATGCAACGGCTCCAAGAGGCTGACGGGACAAGATACAGAGGAAATTGGGATGGCTCAGACGGAATCCGCGAATGCCGCGGAACTGTCGCTTGAACTGGAAACAGACCAAACGAAGACGCGCGGCCTGTGGAGCGATGCCTTTCGGCGTATGGTGCGAAACAGGCTGTCTATGGCGGGATTATTCATCTTTTTGCTTCTCTTTGTAACAGCATTCTTTGGGCCGTATCTGGCTCCTTACCCCTATATGCTCCAAAACTTGGACCGGATCGCCGAAGGCCCAAGTGGGGACTATCTCTTGGGGACTGACGACCTGGGCCGCGACATGCTGAGCCGGATCATGTGGGGAGCACGCACCGCTGGCCTTGTCGCCATCATTTCTACCGTGTTTAGCCTCGTTCTCGGTATGTTGCTCGGGGCGGTGGCCGCCTATTCAGGGACGTGGGCGGACTGGCTGATCGGTCGCGCCATCGACGTAACCATGTCGATTCCCCAACTCCTTTTCGCTTCGCTAATGGCTGCGACGTTTCGCAAGCCAGTCGCCGACTGGGTCGATTCGATGTACGAGGCGACCGGCCTGGAATTCTTCGCCACCCCTACCTACGTCGACCTGATCGTCGTTTTCGGGGCACTCTCACTGATCCAGTGGCCAGCCTACGCCCGCCTGATCCGCGGTCAGATACTTTCTTTGCGCGAAAAGGAGTTCGTCGAGGCTGCACGCGCAATCGGGGTAAGCCAGAGAAAGATACTGCTCAAGCATCTGATTCCGAACGCGCTCGGCCCCCTGATTGTGCTCGTTACTTTCGGTTTTGGCGGCGCCATCGTCGCCGAATCCGGCTTGAGTTTCCTGGGCGTAGGCGTTCAGCCGCCCCAGGCCAGTTGGGGCGCCATGATACAGGACAACGCGCTGAGCTGGCGCTACCGCCCTTGGCTTGTCGCCGTGCCCGGCCTGACCATCGCGATCGTCTCCGTTGGGATCAACTTCCTTGGGGACGGGCTGAACGACGCTCTCAACCCGCGCCAGGCCGAATCATAAACCTCCCGATTACAGGTCTACCAGTTTAGTCATCTACAGTCCATCGTTGTCCGTTGCATCAGAAATTCAGGAGCATGTCATGTACGATTGGACTGTCTTAAACCAGACCGTGAGCGAAACGCTCGCCGGTGGCCGTGTTGGCGCGCCCGTTTTCATCCGCTGGACCGCGGCCGCAGCACAGAACACTGCCGAACTCAAACCCCTGCTGGCCGAGATGAGTGCCTATGCCGAATCCTGGCTGTCTGCCCGGCCCCGCCGGGTCTACGCCACCGGCTCGGCCGATGCAGGGCATCTCTCGCTCGCGCTGGAATACGCGAACGGCCAGTCGGCTCTTCTGGCAATTGCTCTGGCCCAAGGTCACCCCACTATGAACCTGATCATCCTCGGTGCACGCGGCGCTATCTATCAGGCAGACTCCGAGGTAACAGCGCGGGAGGGGAATCTGGCCGGTAGCATCGACGGAAAACAGCAACACGCTGCGCTCTTGTCAACGCCGCGTATGGTGGCTGCAATCGACAAGTCACTCTTCTCCCAACAGCCCGTACTGCTGTCCGCCGAAGGAGACCAACGATGACCAGCCAACAGTTCGGTGTCCTTCTGATCTCCGGCAGACTGACGCACCAGGAAAACTACGCCTTGAACCTGCGCGCCGACCCCCGCTGCACGCTTGTCGGCCTCGCTGACGAAAAGGACGTTCCCGCCGAGCGCGCCCAGCTGAACAAGCAGTTCGCCGAGGACCTTGACATCCCCTACTGGCCCGATCTGGATGAGGCCCTGGCCCGCGACGACGTGCATGTCGTCTCCATCTGTGCCGACCCGGAGCGACGCGGCCGCATCGCCGCCCGCTGCGCCGGCGCCGGCAAGCACATCTATGTCGACAAGCCGATGACGCCGTATCTGTCCCACGCCGACGCCGTCGTGGCCGCCGTCGAACGCACCGGCGTGCGCAGCCAGATGTTCAGCTCCAACCACCAACCGTGGGTGGATCAGGCTCTCCAGGCTGTCGAATCAGGCGAACTGGGCGAATTGACCGCCATCCACGTCGACAATCTGTTTGCAAAGGGGCCGAATGGAACGGCAACCCTGGGCGCGCCGCGAGAGGCAGTCTACCCCCCGGTAATCTCCAACTTTGTCGACGCAAAAGCCGAGCTGTACGCCATCGGCGTCTACGCATTGGGATTCGTCTGCATGATCTCCGGTCGCGCCGTCGAAACCGTCTTCGGCAGTACGGCCAACTACTTCTTCGAGGCCCACCAGCGCCGCAACATGGAAGACTTCGGCTTTCTCTCACTGACCCTGGAGGGCGGCATGACCGCCACCATAACCGGCGGCCGCATTGGCTGGTCCAGCCACCCCGCTGGCGGCTCTAACCAGATCCACCTCATCGGCACCAAAGGATCGCTTTTCTTGAGCGCCAATCGACCGAGCCTGGAAATCCATAGCGCCGACCCGCCCTGGACCCCGCCTGAGATACATCCCCGCGACCCAATGGGATTCTGGCGCACAACCCAGGAAGAGGTACGAGGCCAACCCAAGCGAACCTTGGCCCCGCTTTCGAATGCCCTGGAAGGCCGCACTGACGCCAGCTACTTCATCGATTGCATTGTCGAAGAACGCGAGAGCGGGATGAACGCACGCCAGGCCGCCTACCTGACCGAAATCCTGCTGGCAGGGTATAAGTCCGCAGCCGAAGGGCGGGTAGTCAATTTGCCTTTGGCTCGTGATAGTGACTAAGCCCAGGGCACCCAAGCATAGCCATCTTTTCACCGAAAAGTTCGACCGCGTTTCACTTGTAGACCGCAGTAATTCCGCTTCAAGACTAGAGGAGCCTGATGACACAGTCCACTCGCCACTCAGCTGATTACCTGCAACGGATCAGCCGCGATCTCTTCGCGGCTTCGGGAGCTCCGGACGACATCGCAGCCACCGTCGCCGAGATCCTCGTCAACGCCAACCTCGCCGGCCACGACTCACACGGCGTCCAGTTCGTACCCATGTACCTGGACCGGATCGAAGACGGCGGCATCGACAACAAGGCCTACCCTGAAATCGTCCGCGAGAGCGCAAACACGTTGCACGTCGACGGCAAAAAGGGTTTCGGCCACACAATGAGCCGCCTGGCCATGGACTGGGCCATCGAAAGAGCCAGAAAGTCCGCCGTCTGTTGCGTCACCTTCCAGAACACAACCCACATCGGCCGCGTCGGCGAATACGCCGAGCAGGCCGCCAGGGCCGGCTGCATCACCCTGATAACACTGGGTGGCGCCTCCGCCGCCGGTTCTCAAGTCGTCCCCTTTGGCGGTGCCCGCGGTGCCCTGGGCACCAACCCCATCGCAGTCGGCATCCCCACCGGCGATGACGCCCCCTTCGTGATTGACTTCGCCACCAGCGTCGTCGCTGGGGGAAAGATCCTGGTAGCCCTCAGCAAGGGGCTTGATGTTCCTGAAGGCGTAATGGTCGACAGCCAGGGCAATCCCTCAGCAAATCCCGAAGACTTCAGAAAAGGCGGCTACATGCTGCCATTTGGAGGCCACAAAGGGTACGCGCTTTCTCTCTTCTTCAGCCTCATGGGCGGGTTGGCAGGCGAATTCAATGCGGAACTGACCTCCATGGCTGGTCTTTTTATGCAGGTCTACGACGTAGCCGCATTCACGCCTCTTGACGGCTATCAACGAAACGTCCGCGCAGTCCTGGACGCCATGAAGTCGATACCGCCGGCCCCGGGTTTCGATGAAGTGCTGGTCCCAGGCGACTTCGAGCACCGTTCACGGCAGCAACGTCTCGCCGAAGGCATCGAAGTCCCGGCCGAGACTTTTGCCAAGATCGAAGCATGGGCTGACAAACTGAACGCACCCTTAACCGAAGAATAATAGGAGGAACAGGCAGATGTCGCAGCGATATCGAGTTGGCGTGGTCGGTCTGTCAGGAATCGCAGCCAACCGTCCGGCTCCCGAACCGAACAACATATTGAAGACGCCCAGCCCCTCTTCCCACCTCGGTGCCTACCACCTCAACCCACAGACCGACGTTGTCGCTGTCTGCGACCTCAAAACAGAGCTGTTCGAAAAGGTGGCGGACACCTGGGGCCAGGAGTTCGGCGAACTGGAAACCTACACCGACTACCGCGCCATGATCGAACGCGAAAATCTCGATATCGTCAGCGTCGTCACCTCAGACCATCGCCACACCGACATCGTTGTGGAAGCCGCAAACGCCGGCGTCAAGGGAATCATCTGCGAAAAGCCGTTCGCGACAACAGTGGACGATTGCACGCGCATGATCGAAGCCTGCGAGGCCAACGGCGTTCTCATTGCCGTGGACCACACCAACCGCTGGGGGCCCCACTACGATGTCGCCAGAGAAGCCATCCGCAGCGGCTCCATAGGCGAAGTGCAGCGCATCGTCGCCACGCTAGGTGGCCCGCGCGCAATGATGTTCCGCAACGGCACCCACCTTGTCGATGGCGTCTGCTTCTTTGCCGACTCGGAGCCGGAGTGGGTCTTCGCCGAACTTGAACCCGGCTACGACCACTATGACAGGTATCTCGGCGACGGCGGCAAAGATCCCGCAACCGACCCTGCCGTCTCCGGCTACGTCCACTTCCGCAACGGCGTGCGCGCCTTCGTCAACGCCAACAAGTCCCAGTTTGCAGCCAGCTTTACCTTCCAGGTCTACGGCGAAACCGCCATGCTCGACGTCCACAACAGCCGCGTCATCCGCCGCGACAGAAACAATAGCGAGTTCCTTCCCTTCGAAGCCCACCTCTACACCAGGATCCCTGCCTGCGTCGCCGATCTTATCGACGCCATCGAAAACGGCAGTGACATGCTCAGCCCGGCCAGAGAGGCCAAGAAGACGGTAGAGATCCTGGTCGGCTTTCTCCAGTCCCACGCCCGCGGCAACGTGCGCGTCGACCTGCCGTTGCCACCGGGGCACTGAGGTCAATGCGAGTAGTCCCGGACGACAGAAAGTTCGTTATCGCCGACCACAATAGCTACCCGGCCGACCTGGTCTGTCCCAACCCCCGCGGCTGGTACCACTCCGTCGCCAACGTCGTCGCCACGCCCTCGGGCCTGGTCGCCGTCTACCGGCTTTCCGACTCGCATTCCGCCGTCTCCACCCACATCATGGTCGCCCACTCCAGCGACGGCGGACGCACTTGGCACGGTCACCGTTCCATCTCCCACCGCAACGTCTGGGAACACCACAGCGTTTGGGTCGCCCCCCAACTCAGCCGCCTGCGCGACGGACGCCTCGTCATCATCTGCGACCTCGGCCATCGTACCTCAGGAGACGACTGGCCGCGCCTCGCACTTTGGCAGCAGCCAACGCGAGGAATGGCCAACTATCTGTTCTGGAGCGAAGACGACGGCCGCACCTGGAGCCACCCAGCCCAATGTGACAACGTCGGCGGAGAGCCAGGCTACATCGCCGAACTCTCAGACGGAACGCTCGTCTACACCCGCACCGAGCCCGTCGAAACCGACGTCTTCGAAAGCCCGCCTCCTCCCGGTTACAATCGTTACCACCGCAACACTGCCGTCTTCTCCGATGATCGCGGCAAGTCCTGGAACCGTACCTCCACAGTCTCGGACGACCCCTACCATAGCGACTCGGAAGTCGGCATCGTCGAACTAGATCCTGGCCACCTGCTTGCCATCACCCGCATCGGCTTCGCCAACGGCGCCTTCGGCCAGCCCAGCCGCCTGATCCACAGTTACGACTACGGCCTATCCTGGCAACAGCCCCAACTCGCACCCTTCTACGGTCAGCGCACAGCCGTGCACAAACTGTGCTCCGGTCAGCTCCTGGTTACCTACCGCAACCGCTGGGGCACCTTCGCCAGCTACGCCTTCCACTGGGACCCCGGCGAGCAACTGGGATTCGAACCCGCATCCTTCATCTGGGACGAGTCTCGCTGCCAGCTCGACAAGGGCTGTCTCACCTTGACAACTGACCGCGAGCCAGAAAACCAGGTTTTCTTCTCACTCTATCCAGCGCTTACCAGCCGCGCCCGCGTAGAGCTGCAGGCAGAACTCCGGCTAGCCGATCAGACCAGCGAAGGCTGCGATCTCTTCGCCGGCTGTCGCGTTCGCATAACCCCCCAGGGAATCTGCGTAACCGAAAGCAGCCAGGATGAAGCCGCCGTCCACAGCACGACAGGCTCGCCACAAGAAAGCGAGGAGCCACGCCACCAGCCGACCCACTACTTCCCGCTGGATACGACAGAGTGGCATACCTATAGAATCGTGCGTTCTGAAGGGCAAATCGCCGTCTACGTCGATGGACAACTCTGCCTGAACGAGCCCGCAAGAATCCCCGGTGCACGGCTCGTCCGCTTTGGCAGCAACCTGCGCGCCATCACGCACTGGAGGGCCGTGAGCGCCTCGGTCCAGAACCCACAAAGCCACAGCATCAACTGGTCATGGCGCGCTGACTCGGGCACCTACCCCGATCAGTTCAGACGCGACCGCATGGTCCGCCTCGACGCCACTGCCGACTCCGGCTACAGCAACTGGGATCAGCTTGAAGATGGTACGATCGTGATCGCAGACTACTCCAACGATAAATTCAGAGACGCCAACTGGACCTCGAGCGCACAACCCATTATCAAGGCATATATCGCCAGCGAAGAGGAGTTGACATGACAACATACCGAGCCGGTGTCATCGGCCATACCGGCCGCGGCAACTACGGCCACAGCCTCGACACCGTCTACCTGGGCATGAAAGAAATCGACCTGGTCGCCGTCGCCGATGCCGACCCCGAAGGTCTGGCCGCCGCCGGCGAGCGGCTTGGCGTGGACAGCAAGAACTGCTATCAGGACTACCGCCAGATGCTGGCACAAGAGCAGCTCGACATCGTCAGCGTAGCGCCCCGCTGGATGGACCAGAAGCATGACATGGTCATCGCTGCCGCCGGGTCCGGCGTACGTGGCATATTCTGCGAAAAGCCCTTCGCGCCAACGTTAGCCCAAGCCGACGCCATGATCGAGGCCTGCGAACGCGCCGGCACGAAAATAGCGGTCTCGCACCAGGGTCGCGTCGGCCAGATCGCCCACAAAACCAAGGAAATGCTGGCAGACGGCGCTGTAGGCGAAGTCAAAGAGGTATACAGCGGCGGCAAGCAGGACCAGAGAGGAGGGGGCCAGGACCTCATGGTGCTGGGCACGCACTCCCTCGACATGCTCTGCTTCCTCTTCGGCCATCCCCGCTGGGTACAGGCCTACGTCCTCCACGACGGCAGGGACGCCGGGCCAAACGACGCCCGCCAGGGCGACGAAGAGATCGGCCCCATCCTTGGCAACCACCTCGAAGCCACCTACGCCTTCGACAACGGCGTCATGGCAAACTTCCACTCGCACCGTCGCACCGTGGGCCCGGGCCCCCGCCCCGGCGGACTCGAGATCCACGGAACGGAGGGAATCTTGCTCCAACGCGACGGCTACCTCCTCCACTGCCCCCATCCCAACTGGAACCCGGCCATGGCCGAACCGGCCTGGAAGGTCGTGCTAAAGCCGAATAACCCCGGATTCGATACCCTCAACGCCTACATGGTGCGCGACCTGATCGCCGCCTTCGAAGAAGGCCGGGAGCCCATCTCCAGTGGACGCGACGCCCGTTGGGCCCTGGAGATGATACTCGGCGTCTACACCGCCCACCGCCACGGCCGCACGCCTCTCCCACTCGTGGACCGCGAACACCCACTGCGCGACTGGGTGTGAGGCGAGCGGACTCTCAGGCCCGAACCCTGCGCCATACCGCGACCTGAAATCAAATCAACACAAGAAACCAATAGTCTTTGAATCCCACACCAACTGGAAAGCCGCAATGAAACGAATCAATCAGATTATCGAACTTCGGGAAGCCGGCCAGCCCGTCTACTGGGACGGCGGCCGCACGCTCACCTACGAAGGCGGGGTCAAGTCAGCGCAGACCCACGCCGACTGGCTCGTCATCGGCATCGAGCACCAGCCCTTCGATGTCGCCGGCCTCAACGCCTTCATGCGCGGTCTCGTCGACGGCGGACCAACCCGCACCGGCCACCGCACGCCCCCTGTACTCGTCACCCTCCCCTTCGACGGCGTCGACGAATACGTCGTCCGCAACAACGCCTGGATGATCAAGCAGGTCCTGGCCACCGGCATTCACGGCATCCTGCTCTGTCACGTCGAAACACCGGGCGCCGTCAAAGAATTCGTCGAGTGGGTGCGCTTCCCCTTCCACACCCACGGTGTCGGCGAAGGCCTCGACATGGGCCGCCGCGGCTCAGGGGGCCAGGACAACGCCGCCCACGTCTGGGGCGTCTCGACCCAGGAATACCTGCGCAAGGCCGACGCCTGGCCGCTCAACCCGGACGGCGAACTGGTCCTCGGCATCAAGATCGAAAACATTCGCGCCCTCGCCAACGCCGAGGCCAGCACAAAAGTCCCTGGCATCGCCTTCGCCGAATGGGGCCCCTCCGACATGCGCATGACCTTCGGCTACGACACCGTCCGCACCCCCGAAAACACCGAAGAGGGCGACCTCAAAGCAGCCCGTGACCGCGTCTTCGCCGCCTGCAAAGCCGCCAACATCGGCTTCCTCGACGGCGTCGACGCCAGCAATGTCGCCGCAAAAATCGACGAAGGCATCACCTTCCCCGCCGGCGACGAAGCTGCCGCAATCGCCGGGCGCCGCCATACCGGCCGCACCTTCGACTGAGTGAGCATAACCTTAGGAATACAGAAGACTTAGCTGACGTCAGCAGTTACGAAACTGGCGCCAACACCATATTCTTTCTTGAATCTCCTCACATCCGACTCGTTCTGTGTCGGCCTGGGAAGAGCGGGCCGTCCCCTGAACTCAAAAATCCCCCCAATTCTTCTCTTCCTCCGGGCCACCTCTTGCCCAGTACCCGCCCACACAAGGCTGTTTCAGCTTGCTTGACAAACCAACATCGTAAGTGATATACCATATCATGTAAATTGCTCCACGGTGTACGCTTTGCAGCCAAACGAGTTTCAGCAACGACAATCAAAGGTACAATGAAAAGGAGGTAGAGAATGTCTTCCCTTAGGAACGTAGCACTTCTTCTCGTCCTGGCTCTCATTGTAGTCGCCTGTGCCCCGGCGCCGGCTGCCCCCGCCGCTGACCAGCCCGCCGAAACGGTGGCTGAAGCGGCGGCAGAGACCACCGGCGACGACGTCTGCCCTGCCCGCGGCGGCACCCTCACCCTTGACTTCAGTTCAAGGGCCTTAGTGGTACCGATTTGGGGCTGGGGCTACGAGCAGCAGAAGCTCGTCTTCGGCAAACTGGTCCGCACCGGCACCGATAACGTACCCCATCCCGACCTGGCCGAAAGCTGGGAAATCAGCGACGACGCCACCGAATTCACCTTCCACCTGCGTCAGGGCGTCAAGTGGCATGACGGTGAGGACTTTACCGCCGATGACGTGGCTTTCACCTGGACGTGGCACAACGATCTTGACAGCCCCTGGGTGAACCCTGCCCAGCCCGGCAACTGGATTGCGCTCAAGGGTTCCCTTGACTACCTGGATGGCAAGACCGATTCGATCGAGGGAATCGAAGTCATCGACGATCACACGATTCGCCTCACCCTCGCAGAGCCGGACGTGAGCTACTTTGCCCGCTTCATTGGCAGCATCAACATCCTGCCCGAGCACATCTACAGCCAGTGGCGCGTGCCCGACCTCAAGGACGCCGGCAATCCACTCTGGTTCACAACCGAAACCCAGATCGGCACCGGCCCGTTCAAATTTGTGGACGGAAAGAAAGATGAGTACTTCCGACTGGCGCGCAACGATGACTACTGGGAAGGCGCGCCCTGCCTCGACGGCATCCTGTTCCAGAACATGGGCCCACCCGACACGCAGTTCATCGCCCTCCAAAAGGGTGAGTTGGATCTCATGAAGGTCGAAGGCAACTTCTATCAGCAGGCCCAGGAGCTGCCCAACATCGACGTCCAGACCCAGCGTCTGAACTACATCAGCGTCTTTGTTGGCAACCTCGCCCAGCCCGCCTTCTGGGACAAGCGCGTGCGCATGGCTATCAGCCACGCCATCAACCGCCAGGAGATCGGCGATGCCGTTTACTTCGGCCTGCGCGAACCGTGGCACACCTTCTCCTTCGTCGACGGCTGGACCAACGATGAAGTGCCCACCTATTCCTATGACCCGGAGAAAGCCATGGCCCTGCTGGCCGAAGCTGCTGCTGACGGCGTCTGGGACCCCGAACAAGAGCACGAATTGATCTACTATCACAGCGGGACCGAGGCCAAGAACTTCATGCTGCTGATGCAGAAGTACCTCAGTGAGGTGGGGATCAACGTCACAGTCATTCACGTGCCTAACGAAGCCTGGAACGATCGTGTGGCCGAGAACAAGCACTCCTTCTCCCATGCCGGCTGGGGCAATCCCGTCGACCTGCACGGCTACTATCGTACCTACCGCTGTGATAATCCTCCTGTCCGCAGAGACGTCGTCTGGCCGACTGACGGCTCACTCGATGCCGTATGCGATCAAGTAGATGCGCTGTTCATCCAGGCCAAAGAGACCGGCGGTACCGAGGCCCGCAAGGCCCTCTACAACGAGATCCAGCAGATCATCGCCGAAAACGTAATCGGATACATCCCGCTCCACCGCTACCACATGGGTTATGCGATCAGCAAGAATGTCGGCGGAATGGATGAATACGCGTTGGGTGGCATGCACGACTACCAGTGGTCGAAACTCAATGCCCATCTGTGGTACAAGATGGAAGAGTAGATCTCCTGCCCCGTCGTCCCACTCTGCTTGTCACCTGCAAGCAGAGTGGGATGCACTTTGGCGCTCGCCTTAGGTCCTCCTGAAATCCAACCATGACCCGATACATCATTCGCCGCCTGCTGATCGCTGTCCCTGTCCTGTGGGGCATCATCACCATCACCTTCATAATTAGCGAGATCATGCCCGGCGACTACGTCGATGCCCTCGTTCCCCCCGGTCTCAGACTGGAGCTGGGCGTAGATGAGGCGCAGCTCCAGCGGCTGCGTGAGTCATACGGGCTGGACAAACCGGTCGTCGTTCGCTATGCGATCTGGCTGCGTGAACTGCTGCTGCACGGCAATCTCGGCTATTCCTTTGTCACCGGACAACCGGCTCTGCAGGAGATGGCACAGGTGTTGCCTGCAACATTGCAACTCTCCATCGTTACGATTCTCTTTTCCCTCGTCGTCGGTACCTCCCTGGGTATCATCTCAGCCATCAAGCAGTATTCAGTGCTCGATCATCTTCTCACCTTGCAGGCCTTTGTCTGGATATCCACGCCCGGTTTTGTATTTGCCATCATTGCCCTCTACCTGTTCTCACTCAAGTTACCCCTATTCCCAACCGGCGGCAGGGCGCCGCTCGACGGTCCCGACAATCTTCTCGTCCGTCTCCACTATCTGGCGCTGCCGGCGCTTGTTCTCGGCTTCGAGGGGCTGGCCGGCCATATGCGCTATGCGCGCGCCAGCCTGTTGGAGGCTCTCGGCGCCGACTACGTCCGCACCGCCCGTGCAAAAGGCCTGCCTGAACGCTCCGTCTATCTGGGCCACGCCTTTCGCAACTCGCTGCTGCCGGTCATCACCATCGTCGGCCTCTCCCTTCCGGGCATTATCGGCGGCTCATTCATAATCGAGACAATCTTCGTCTGGCCCGGCATGGGCAAGCTGGGCATGGAGTCGGTCTTCATGCGCAACCAGCCCATGATCATGGCGATGAACCTGATCGGTTCTTCGATGGTACTGTTCGCCAATCTCCTGGCCGACATCACCTATGCCTGGGCCGATCCCAGGATCCGCTACGAGTAAGGTGCGTAGCATGGTCGATTCCACAGCCACGCCGGCAGACGCCGCACACGAGGCGCGGCAGCCGGTTTCATCGCAGAAGATTTCGCCGGACGCATTGCAAGCCTTGCCCAAGGCTGAGAACCGCTTTCTACGCCGCTTTCGCCGCCACCGTCTGGCTGTCTTAGGCTTGGCAGCTCTGTCCCTCTTTGCGTTGGTCGCCATACTTGCGCCATTTGTAACGTTCTACGATCCCAACGGCATCGACCTGACCGTGATGCGGCAGGCGCCCTCTCCGGCTCATGTACTGGGAACCGACCCGCTGGGTCGAGATGTTTGGACGCGCCTGGCGTATGGCACCAGGGTCTCGCTCGCGGTCGGCCTCGTCGCCGTCAGTATCTATACCACCATCGGCGTCGTCCTGGGTGGACTCGCCGGCTATTTCGGCGGCCGTATCGACATGGTTCTGAGTCGCTTTACCGATGTCATGATGTGCTTCCCCTCCTTCATGCTCATCGTCACCGTCGCCGTGATCCTGCCTCCCAACATCTTCAATATCATGGTTATCATCGGGATTTTCGGCTGGACCGGAATAATGCGCCATGTGCGCGCCCAGTTTCTTTCGCTGCGCGAGCGGGAATTCGTGCTTGCCGCCCGCTGTGTCGGCGTGAGCAGTGGCCGGATCGTCTTCCGTCACATCCTCCCCAATGCGATCGCTCCGGTGGTTGTGGCGGCCACCATGGGACTGGCCGGGGCCATCATGACTGAGTCCGCTTTGAGCTTCCTGGGCCTGGGCGTCCAGCCGCCCAGGTCTAGTTGGGGAAGCATGCTGCAGGACGCCATGTCGCTGCCCATCCTGCAGACGATGCCGTGGCTATGGCTTCCCTCCGCGATTGCGATCGCTGTCACCACCCTGTCCGTCAACTTCATCGGCGATGCACTGCGCGACGCCCTCGATCCCTACACGAGCAGCGATTGACGTATCAGAGGGTGACACGGCGTCCCAATACGTTGAAAGCGTTCCCTGTTTCGCCGTTTCCAGGCCGGAGTGTGACTTCCCTTACTGCCAGGAGAATCTCCTTTGAGTTCCCCCCCATGTGCCCCGTTTGAACCTGATGACCATACCGTCGTGCTGTACCACTTCGACGAGGGCGAAGGCAATGAGGTCACGGACGCGTGCGGAGACACTCGACTAACCCTCCGCGCCCATCGCAAAGCCCATTGGGGTTCGCACGTGGGCTTCGGCGCCTGCGCCCGCTTCGATCGCCGCGCCGACGACGCCAACCTGTTTGTCGGGCCGGTCAACAACGACAAACTCCACCTCCGGCCCTGTACATCGGAGTGGACGGTCGAAGCCTGGGTGCGCTACACTGGCGCCGGCGGCCTCGAAGAAGGGCACACCTATGTCAACATCTGCGGTACCGAAGACGAAGGGCTGGGCCTCCCCATCGGTATGCGCGGCGGCTGGAACTTCTCCCTTCACAGCTTTACACGCCCCGGCACCTTGCAGGATGGGCTTTACCCCGCCGCCCGCTTCATGGGTTCCCCGCGCGGTCGCGATCCGAATCACGACACCAGCGGTCTCCTCCTCCAAAACGCCAGAGCCGGGGGCTGGATCAGCGCCGACCCACCCAGGATCAGAGATAACGAGTGGCACCATGTCGCTTGGCAGTTCCGGTATCTTGACCAGACGCACTTCTTCTTTCTGGACGGCCAGCTCATTCGCCGCGTCCAGCTCCCACTTCCCAATGACCTGCAGGGACGGATTGTCAACGATTCCGATAACGTCGGCGTCCCCTTCGTCGTTGGCGGTTTCATCCACTCCCAGGATCCGCCAAAACACCTGGCGTACGGCAATTTCGAAGGCGAAATCGACGAGATCCGCATCTCCAGCACGATGCGCTATCCGGTAGCGGACCAGCTGTCAATCGTCCGGCGGGAACTGCCCCCGGCTACGTTCAATGCCCCTTACTCGGTTCAAAACTCCACCGACGCAGCCAGTGACGCCGTTCAATGGGAGCTGGCCGAAGGACAGCTGCCCCCAGGACTGGCTCTGGACTGCAAGACAGGGGCCATCAGTGGCAAACCAACGGTGGCGGTAGAAAACCAGCCCCTCGGTCTGCTTGCCGCCGCCGCGAGCGGCAATACCGACCGGCACCTGTTCCACCTGAGCGTTCGCCGCGGGCAGATCGTTTCGGATTCACTGCCCCCGGCATTCGCCGGAAACGCATATCGCGCCAGGATACGAACCAGTCACATGGTCGCGCCGGTCGAATGGGCAGTTTCGGATGGCTCCCTGCTCAGCGGGCTCCTACTCGACCGCGAAACGGGTGAACTGACAGGAACGCCTTCCGGCCCCGCCATCTGTCGCTTCTACGTCGAAGCGGTCGACGCCATCGGCCAGAATCAATATGCCGAGATTGCCCTGAAAGTGCTGCCGGCGGAACTCCTTGTCATCGGACCGGACGAACACACTGTTGTCCTGTATGACTGGCAGGGGCCGAACGGCCGCCTCATCCCCGATGTAATGGGAGACGATGAACTCACCCTGACCTGGACCAACATAGGCGGCGACAGGCGCGTCTCCTGGCCCGGCCGCAAGGGTCGCTTTCCCCAGGATACCGGCCACGGCGAGCATGGCTTCGTCGGACCCCAGAACAACGACAAGCTCGACCTACGAACCTGCAAACAGGCTTGGACCGTCGAAGCCTGGATCAGACGGGGCGGGCCCCTGCAAGCATATGGCGTAATTGCCGACGAGCACCACCAGCCCTTCACCTTCGGCCACATCTGCGGTACCTACGACAAAACCGAACGCGGCGTCTGGGAACTCTATCTCTCCGCCCACAATTCACCCGATGGCAGCATGGCACCCGGCGTTCATTTTCTGGGAGCCGAGCCAGAACAGGAACTGATGGATCTGCATCCCTGGACACGTCCGGATGGGCTTGTAGTAGACCGAGCCGAAGCGGGCATCAACGATACTGAATGGCACCACGTGGCCTGGCAATATGAGACTCGCGAGGACCTTCACCAGCTATATCTGGACGGCCTCCTCATCTGGCAGATGCACAGCCCGGACGGCCGCAGATTAGTCAACAACCGCAGACACGACGCCCAGTTCAGCGTCTCCACCCGCCTCAAAGGATTCGCCCGCTACGGTGGCGCATTCGACTTCCTGGGCGAGGGCCACTTTTTCGGTCAGATCGGCGAGATTCGTATTTCTTCAATCAATAGGTATTGACCCTTTCGAAAACCAATTCGGTCCAAAAAGGAGATAAATCGTGAGAAACTGGGGGCTTGGACGCGGAAAATGGGTGTTTGTCGATTGGATGGGCGTAGAACCGGGCTACGGCACCCAGTGGGGTGGCGCAATCACCGAGGGTTGGAGCGTCCCGCATGGGATCATGCTCAAAGTCCACGAGCCCACAGTAGACCATTCTTTGGCGATCGCTGCCGACCGCCCTTGGGAACAGGGCTACATATCACCCTATTCAACGTTCCTCGAGGATGGAGGCACGCTCCGCTGCTGGTACGAAAACGGCGGCGGAATCGGCTATGCCGAATCGAACGACGGCGTCACCTGGCAGAAACCCAATCTGGGCCTGCAGGAGTGGAACGGCTCGACCGATAACAACCTGATCGATATTAACCGTCATGGCCACGGAATCTTCATCGATCCCGTCGCCGACGAGTCCGAACGCTACAAAATGGTCAGCTGTCACTGGACCGAGACCGAACGCAAAGTCCTCGGCGCCGTTTCCGCCGACGGCCTCCACTGGACGCCCCTGCCCCGGCCTCTGATGGAGTACCAGCATGCAGACACCCAGAACATTGCCCTATATGATGAGGAACAGGGCCAGTATATACTCTACACTCGCCAAATGGATGCCCAGTCGAACCGCCGCGGGGTCAATCGGACCATATCCGACAGTTTTCGGCACTTTCCCGACTCCGAACCGGTCCTCGAGAACAACCCTCTCGACGCGCCAGACCTGGACATCTACTGCAACGGCTATTCCCCCTGGCCCGGCGCAACCGACGCGCACCTGATGCGGCTCTCAATGTACGAGCGCACGCCCGACACCATGAATGTACATCTGGCCACCAGCCGCGACGGGGTCTTCTGGCACAGGCCGCTGGGCCAAGCCCCCTGGATCGAGACCGTGCCCTCTGCCGGTGGACCTTACAATACGGTCTATGCCTGCGCCGGGGTAATTCCCACGCGCAATGGAGAGTGGTCCACCTATGTCGGCGTCAACCGTAGGATGCACAACGAACCGCTCGAACGGAAAACGGGCGCGCTGGGCGAGTCGGGGCTGGTCCGCGCTTCCGTACGCGAGGACGGATTTGTCTCACTCTCCAGCCGCGGACGCGGCGGCTTCTGGACAGTTCCCTTCGACCTGAACTCGGACTCGATCCGCGTCAATGTGCATACCCTTTACTCGGGCTTTCTGCGCTGCCAGATCCTCTCCTCCAGCCCCGGTGACGTCGGCAGCGACACACGCTTCATCCGCACCATCGAAGGCTACACCCTTGAAGACAGCAACCCGCTTGTCGGCAACTGCATTGACACGCCTCTCACCTGGAACGGCAGCGCCGACTTGAGCCATCTGCGGGGCCAAACGGTCCGCCTCAAGTTTGACCTGTACAAGGCTGACCTGTACGCAATAAAGTTCTGAACTGCCATACAACCCGAAAAGCAGATCGAGTGCCGACGCGGTTGGATTCCCGCTGGGGCTCCTGGCGTTTCGTCTGATCCTGAAGGAGCCAGGGACGGGAGCCGGCGCCCTTTCACCCGTGCGTGGGACATGCTTGACCCTCCATCCCAGATTGTATACACTTCCGTGGAACAACTGTGTACCAGTACAATGACGCTCCAAATCAGTTGGCAAGAAGCCCCAATCTATCCAGCCCTGATCAAAGGCCCCGCCGTCGGTACTGTCGACGGCCACCTGCTCGTCGCCGGCGGCATGTCCTATCCCTGGCGCGAAGTGGAGTACGGCTTTGCTGCGTCAATCCAGGATGAAGCCGACGAAGGGCAGAACGAAACGGCGCCAATCGGCGAGTGGTACCCCCTGCCACCGATTCCAATCGGCCCGGGCTGGACATCCGGTGCCGCCGTCGCCGGCGGCCTGGCCGTTGTCGGCGGACGACGCCGCGCAATCGGCAATCGCGCCACCGCCGATGTCTGGTTCCTCGATGTCCAGGCAAGCGCGACCGCCTGGGAAAGACTGCCGGACCGCCCCTCCCCCGCTATGGTCGCGACTACTTTCGCCCACGGTGATCAGCTCTACACCGCCTTCGGCACAGACTGGCACCCGCACGAGCACGCCACCGGCGACCCCAACATCTACCGGATGGACGTGCGGCGCAGGAGCGGCTGGGAGATCGCAGCCGAATTTCCCGGCGAAGCGCGCTGGATGTGCGGCATGGGCATCTGCCAAGGCAAACTGTACATTGTCGGCGGCCACGACATCCCTATCGGCGGCGTCGTCGACCCCAAACCCCACAATGCCCTTCGCCTGTTCGCGGACGACGAAAGACATGGCGACAGGGTTAGCCACGTCACCTTCGGTGAAAACTGGGTTTGTGACCTGGCAACGGGGCACTGGCGGGAGTTGCCGCGTCCCCCGCGTGCCTTCGTCGCCGACGCCTTCACGGTGGAGGATCGCTGGATCGTACTGACCGGCGGCCAGACCTGGGTCGTCTCGCCTGAAGGAGAAGATGTCCTCATCATGGGTCATGTGCCGGACCTGGACCTGGTCTGCCTCTCCCATGAGGTCTGGGCATACGACACCCAGGAGGAAACCTGGTCGGCTCTCGACCCACTGCCTTATGGGATCGCGTCCCATCGGGCTGCCGTCGGGAAGGATCGAGTCTTTCTCGTCGGCAACGAGACGCGCGACAAGGTACGGAGCAACACGTTTGGCACTGTCTTCGCAGGCAAGATTCGCACCGATTGACGCCGTCCGACGTGCACCTTTGTGAAACAGTAAGGGGATGAACAACTATGCAATCCACAACCGTTGCAGACGGAACCAGAGTCACCATGTCGGGCCACGAGCTAGTCTTTGGCCACAACATCTTCACGCCGCGTGACGCAAACGACATCGCAGACGACATAACCGCCCTCCGCGCCAGGATCGAGGAGGACGGCTACCTGTTGATTCGCGATTTCTACGATCGCGATGCCATCATGGCCGCCCGCGCAGATATACTTTCCTACCTGTCTGAACAAGGCTGGCTGGACCCGGACGCCCCGCCCGACGAAGGTGTGATCGGTCCCGAAAACGAAGGGGCCGTTCTGCGCAACGAAGTCGTGGTCAACATGCACGCCTACCTGCGCGTCGTCAACTCCCAGCGCATCATGGCCTTTTTCGAACGCTTCCTCGGCGGCCCGACACTGACCCTGGATCACAAATGGCCCCGCGCCGTCAGACGCGGCCACAGCACCGGCGCACACTACGACGTCGTCTTCATGGGCGCCGGCACCAAAAAACTCTACACTGTCTGGACCCCCCTCGACGACCTGTCGCTCGAGATGGGCCCGCTCGCCTTTTGCCCGGGCTCCAACAAGCTCGACGTCCTTAGGGGCACCTACGGCGCAGCCGACGCTCACAATGATATGACCGAAGGCCATCTAACCAACAACCCCCTTGAACTGATCGACCTCTTCAACGTCAAGTGGTCGTCCACCCCGTTCCGCGCCGGCGATGTCATAATCTTCGGCATGTACTTCCTGCACGGCTCCCTCGACAACGTCTCCAACCGCTATCGCCTCAGCACCGACAACCGCTACCAGCTCGCCTCCGAACCCGTCGACGAACGCCACATGGGCCCCCACCCCGACCAGATTCCCAAGGCCGAAAACCGCAAGACCATGGCCGAAATGCGCGAAAAATGGGGTATATGAACCTAAGATCGTAGACTACCACTACGCCTTCAATAAGGATTCCATTCCGCCATGACCGTTCCCGAGCCCAAGAGCTCCACCGAGCAACTCGACATTCAGCAGAAGACCGATGCCATCCTTAGCGGCAGCCGGCCCGTAGACAAGGACTACCCCTACATTCCCCCCGACTACAAGGTCCACTTCCCCCACACCGGCACGGACCGACAACTGTTTCTCGACAACTTCATTCTCGATCATCTCAACGGAGTCAAGAGAGAGCTGTGTGCGCCGCAGAAGGCCCCCGAACCTCTCCTCTCCTTTACCGACCTTCCATGGGAGCGGGTACAGTTCAACCCCGGCACTGCCGGCGTCGTTCACGATCCCGACGACCACCTGTTCAAGATGTGGTACTGGCAGGGCCTGGCCAACGAACCCTTCAACACCGGCCAGGTCCTCTGCTACGCTGAATCAAAGGACGCCCTCCACTGGGAGAAACCGCTCCGCGACGACTGCCTCCCATTCCAGCACCATACCGCCACCAACATCGTCCACCCCGACATCTCCCAGTCCGGCCTCGCCCTGAACCACGACCGCAGCGACAGCGAACGAAAGTACCTGCTCGTGAACTGGCCCCCCAATACAGCCGCCAAACGACTCCCCGGCAGCCCCCGCCTCTCCAGTGTCGACGCCTCGCCCGACGGCATCCACTGGCACAACATCAGCGCAGAGTCCCCCCTTCCCCACCACCATGAGCAAAAAATAATTTGGGACGAAAGCATCCAGCGCTACATCGGCTACAGCCAGTACTCCCACCACCAGAACTTCCTCTACCGCAAACGCCAGATCGGCCGCCAGGAAAGCGCCGACTTCATCAACTGGTCGCCCAAAGAGGTCGTCCTCTCCACAGACTGGGACGCCAACCTCCCACCAGACCTGGAAATGCACGACATGTCAGTGCGCATAGTCGGCGGACTCTACATCGGTCTCACCAGTGAATTCATGGCCGAACCCTTCTGGCAAGAACGAGGCGGCCATAACTGGCGCGACCAGGCCTTCTCCCGCCTCGGCCTCTATACCAGCCGCGACGGTAAACGCTGGCACCGCGTCGGCGGCCCCGGACCTTGGGTGGACACCGGCTCGCCAGGCGACCAGGACTACGGCTTCATCTGCTTCACCCCCGCCGGCGAGTTGGTCCACAACGGCAAGATGGTGATCCCCTACAGCGGCAATCCCCAGAAGCAGAACTGGCACCATCAGGAACCTCCCACCCCCCTTTATCCACAAGAGGAATACAGGCTTCAACAGCAGGCTTGGCACGCCCGCCAGAAGCTGCAGGGCGACACACGTCTCAAGCGCGCCGTGGCCGGCCTCATCCTGCGCGAGGACGGCTGGGCAAAGCTTGTACCCGAATATGAGACCGGCCAGGTCTACACCAAACAGTTCGTTTTCGAAGGCGACGCCCTGCGCGTCAACGCCGACTGCAGCTACGGGTATGTGCAGGTCGAACTCCTCGACCCTACTTTCACTCCCTACGATGGATTCTCAGCCGAACTCTGCGACCCGCTCATCGG
This sequence comes from Caldilineaceae bacterium, assembly GCA_965204525.1. Classification (GTDB taxonomy): domain Bacteria; phylum Chloroflexota; class Anaerolineae; order Caldilineales; family Caldilineaceae; genus Bin5. The sequence goes on from OZ241994.1 coordinate 95,554, forward strand.
TCCGCCCGACCAGATTTGGCACACCGTAAGCTGGCAAGGCAGTAGCGACCTGAGCACCCTTTGGAACAAACCGGTACGCATCCGCTTTACCCTGCGTGAAGCCGGTATCTACGCTTTCCAGTTTTTCCATTCCGTGACAGAATAACGACATACAAGCATTCATGTCATAAAGGAACTAAAAGGAGCCAAGCATGGGATCACATCTGAAGGTCCACAACCCAATGGGCTACCCGCCCCAAATCGACCAGAAACATCTGGCCCCCCGCGTCAGTGACCTGGCCGGCAAGACCGTCTACCTCGTCGACTGCCGCTTCGACGACGGCGACATCCTCGTCGAGCAGATGGCCAACTGGTTCCGCGACAACCGGCCCGACATCAACATTGAGGTTCGCCGCAAGTCGGGCGTCTATACGGAACGGGATGAGAACCTGTACGAGGAGATCCAGCAGAAAGGAGCGGGGGCCGTCATGGCCGTCGGCCATTGAAGTACCTGCGCGCCGGCGGTCGCCGACCAATGCATTATCCTGGAAACTGAGTACAACGTTCCGACAGCATCTATCCAGACCGGTATTTTCCTCGAACTGGTGAAGGCCTCCACCCTCCAGCAGGGGATTCCCTACCTGCGCCATGCCTTTGTGCCACAGCCGGTGATGGGCCGCTCGCCCGAACAGCTGCGAGCCTACGTCGATGGCCCCGACGACATAACGGGCCGCCCCTTCATGACCGAAGTGATCGCAGCCCTAACCCGGCCGCGGTCAGGTGACGAAACCCGTACCCACGACTTCGATCGCTCAACGCCTCGCTTCGTCGAAGAGGACACCGAGGAGAATCTCCACCAGCTCTTCGTCGAAAACCTCTGGACCGACATGCTGCCAATCATCCTCCCCACCGAGGAGCGTGTCGCCGCCATGTTGGAAGGCACCAGCCGCAGCTCAGACACCGTCGTAGGCCATATGAGGCCAACGGGTACGCGCGAGGCCTGGGAGTACACGGTAGAAAAGGTCGCCGTCAACGCCGTGATGGCCGGTGCCAAGCCGGAATACCTGCCCGTCATCCTGGCCCTGGCCGCAACCGGAGCCTCGGCGCGGGCCAGCACCACCAGCTCCGCCGCCGCCATGGCCGTTGTCAACGGTCCCGTCCGCCATGAAATCGGGATGAACTGGGGCATCGGCGCAATGGGTCCCTACAACCACGCCAACGCCACCATCGGCCGCGCCTTCGGCCTCCTCTCACAGAACCTGCAGGGCGGCTCTGTACCCAAGGAGACCTATCTCGGCTCACAGGGCAACAACTACGCCTACAACAGTGTGACCTTCGCCGAAAACGAGGAGCGCAGCCCGTGGGTCCCCTTCCACGTCCAGCATGGATTCGACGCCGACCAGAGCGCCGTCAGTGTCTTCGGCGGCTGCCGCTCCACAGCCTTCAACCTCGGCCTGCGGGCCAAGCACTGGCAGGACCATGTACGCAACATGCTGCGCGGCCTCAACCCGCACAACCCGCCCACCTTCGTGCTCGATCCCATCACCGCGCAGCAGTTCATCGATCGCGGCGGCTTCGATACCAAAGAAAAACTGATCCAGTGGGTGTACGAAAACGCAACCATGCCGGCAGGCGTCTATTGGGACTACCAACTGATCGAGAACTACGTCTATCCCCATGCCCTCAACGGTGTCGAGCCTTACGCCACCAAACTGAAGGCCGCCAGCGATGAGTTGATCCCCATCTACAAGCCCGACGAAATTCATGTTGTCGTCGTAGGCGGCGAGACCAACGGCTACTGGCGCATCATGGGCTGTAACTACAGCGGCACGGCCTCGGTAGACGACTGGCGTTAAGTGAGAACGAATTCCGGTCAATCGGTGCCCCGTCTGTACCGTAACGAACTGAGGACGCCGATCGACCCCTAGAGAGGCTTTTCAGAGAAAAGAGTGGGCAGGGTAAGTGGATTAAGTCCTAATTCCACTTATCCTGCCCATCTGATCTATTCGCTATTACAGCGCTGAACAACCGGCCCAGTCCCGTCCGCAGAGCAAGGGTACACAGCGCCGGCATCCCGCCCGGCAGGAAGAGGTGCAATGGAAGAAATAACTCAGCTCCGACTGGAGGGATACTGCCTGCTGAAAGGCGTAATTCCACACGACAAAGTCGGCCAGATCAGCCTCGATGTTGACGGCGCCAGGAGTGCCGGCATGGAGGCATACGAAAAGCTGGACTGGTCGGCCGTCACCCACATGCAGTCGCTCGCGCCCTATTTCGCCGAACCCCGCCTCCTTGAAATCGCGCGCACTGCCTTCAACCATGCCAAAGTACGCATCTCCCAGACCGAGTTCAAAAGCGTACCACCCCGCAGCAATCCGCCGGACTGGCGCAACTTTCACACCGACTGGCCCCACGACCTGACCGACCGCTCCTACTGCGGCCTGGTCAACCAGCCCTTCCCCGACGTCGTCATGAGTCTCACATCCATCTGGATGCTTTCGGACTTCACCCCGGAAAACGGTGCCACCTGGATTGTCCCCCGTACCCATCGCGACCCGCGCAACCCGCGCGGTCAGGACGACGGCATCGATGGCCTCGGCCCGATTCCCCACGAAGAGCAGGTCTGCGGCGATGCCGGCGATGTCCTCCTCATCGACAGCCGCGTCTGGCACTCCGTCGGCCCCAATCAGACCGACAAAATCAGATCCTGTGTCGTCGCCCGCTACTCGCCCTGGTGGCTGAGCGTCGACTACGGCAAACGCAACTGCGCATTCGTGCCCGCCCACATTTTTGATGTCTTTCCGGAAGGCGTGCAGGAGCTCTACGCACACCGGCGGGTAAAGAACGAGCCGCTCCTGATCGGAGAACCTTCCCAGCAGCACTTTGCTTCGGCATGAGCAATCAGGCAGAGGACCGCGCCTGTGCCTGTCTACATCGAGTCGAGGGACGGAAAGAAGCGGGGTTTAAGCAGTTTAAACAGATCAGGTCCTGTGATGAACCCGTGTGGCACGAAGAGAGCGAGTTCTTTGTCCCGTTCGATGACGTGTAGTTCAGTGCTTTCGGATTGCGGGTTGAACACAGTGCACCGGATCGCTTCACCGCTGAATCCGCATGACGCTGTCGCAACCTTGCAGCTGGTTTCACTATGGTTATCGTCCAGAGCGCAGTCGTACTCAAATCCTGAGAACGCCTCAAAGGGAACGATTCTGTTGAATTCGTTGGTTTCGCTGTTGCCGACCGCTTCGCCGAGAGACCCGGGGAAGGCGAGAACCGCGTACTTCCGCCAAAGTTCCATATCCTCCATGGAAAGAGCGACCGATCTCTTGATATTGAAATCGTAAACATAGTAACCGGCGCGTGAGGTTACCGTTCGCCGGCAAAAACCGATCTGCTCCTCCAAAGTTTGCGAAGTGTTCGTCTGTCCCCCGCCTGACGCACCCAACTCGCACCCCTGCAGATAGAGCAGCTGCGAACCGTAAGGCCCGCCAACATATTCCCTAATTTCCCGGCCCTCCAGGAAGGCTCTGGTGCCAAAGAATGCCCCAGACACCACTAGTGTGAGAAGGAGGATAGCCAGCACCAGAACGATCTGCTTTGACCGGCCTCCCCTGACTTCGGATACGGCGACGTCCGATGAGGGGGCAAAAATCGATTTCATCTGTTCTTTCATCTCAGGCTCCTTGGGGAATCTCTCAGGGCACGCGGCCTCGAAGGCCGAGTTCACCCTGAAAACGGCAAGTTGGAGCAAAGGGTTCCGGCGAGATAAGGCCATTCCTTGCAATTCGCTTCATTCCACCGTTCCTTCCTTGCCCAGGAGCAGCAACGAAGGACAAGATAAACAGCCTTTGAGCGGCCTGCTGGCTCTACAGTTTTCGATCTGGCTGCGCCGCTGACATCTGAACCGGACCGTCTCCCGAAGCTCCCCCAGCGTCCATGCAAAACCGGTCCTGTTTCAAGACCCCACTCACACTGAAGAAGAAGAAATGACTGAGCCCAAGCAATGCGAGACCCCCGAAGCCAGATTCGACACCGAAATGGTCGACGTACAGCGCAGGATGGACGAAACCTGGGCTGGCGAAAGACCCGTCGATCAGCGCACGTATCCCTATTTCAACCCAGACTACCGCCTGCCATTCAAACACATCGGCCTGCAAAAACAGCTCTTCCTCGACAACTACATCCTCGACGAACTGATCGACGCCGAACGTACCGTCCCGCCTCCCCAAAAGGCAGAGCCTCCCCTTATCGAGTTCGAAAACCTCCCTTGGGAAAGGTATCACTTCACCAGCGTTCCCGCAGCTGCCCTCTACGATCCCGATGACCAGCTCTTCAAAATGTGGTACAAGACACTGGTGAGCGGTAACACGAACTCAGCGCAAGGCACCGAGGTCGTTCTCTGCTACGCCGAGTCCGATGATGCCCTCTACTGGCGCAAACCGCTGCGGGAAGACTGCCAGCCCTTCGAAGACAGCAAGAAGACCAATATCGTTGTGCGCGACTTCGACAACGGCACCATCGTCCTCAACCCTGATCGCAGTGACCCGCAGAGGAAATTCTTGGCCGTCTACAATCCATCCATGGAGGCCACCAGTCGCGGCGAACGCGTCATGTCGCGCGTTGCAGCCTCGCCGGACGGTATCAGTTGGCACGTAATCAGCGGCAATACCCCCTTTCGACATCACCACCAGATGCGCGTCATCTGGGACGACGCCTACAAAAAGTGGGTCGGATACTCCCAGGCTTCACACGCCTTCGCCAGCCATCTCCACGTCCGCACAATTGGCCGCCAGGAGAGCGAAGATTTCATCAACTGGTCCCCTAAACAGATCATCCTCTCCAGCGACTGGGACCCAAACGTCGGCCCCAACGTCGAGTTCCACACGATGTCCGTGCGCAAAGAGGGCGGTCTCTACATCGGCATCGTCGAGGAGGCCCACGGGGAGCATCAGTGGCTTGTCAATCGCGACGGCAGCAACCAGCGCGATCAGTTCCACACCAAGGCCGCGCTCTACACCAGCCGCGACGGCCACCGCTTCTTCAGAGCGGACCGATACCGCCCCTGGGCCGACAACGGCCCGCCCGGCAGCCAGTACTACGGCTACTTCTGTCACACCGTAGCCGGATACTTCCTTCACCAGGGGCAGAGCGTCATCCCCTGTTCGGCCTTCCCCCACAAACAGCGGGACACAAGACCCGCCGGCGTATCGAATCACGGACCCCTCTCATCGGCCTCTGCGTCCCGCCGCCATATCGAGGACCTGACCCGCTACGGCATCGGCAGCCCGATGATGGATCATGTGCGCCTGGACCTGCCCCTGCAGCGGGGAATCGGCGCTCTCGTCCTGCGGGAGGACGGCTGGGCCGCGCTCCGTCCCCAATACGAAGCCGGCCAGGTTATCACCAAGCAGTTTGTATTCGAGGGCAATGCCTTGCGCGTCAACGCCGACTGCGCCTATGGACTGATCCGGGTCGCCCTACTCGATTCGGAACTGAAGCCCTATCCCGGCTTCAGCCTGGAGGATTCGGTGCCGCTTCACGCACCGTCACAACAAATATGGCATCAGGCAACCTGGAAAGACAGTCCCGACTTGCGCCGCCTCTGGAACAAGCCCGTCCGCGTCTGCTTTTCTCTTCTGGAGAGCAGCCTCTACGGCTTCCAGTTTCATTACCAGTCCGATACCGACAACGGAGGACGCTAAGCCCATGCTCGCAGATGTCAACACGACCGACATAGCTGCGGCAATCCGGCTGGGCTGCCGCACAATGTGCTCAGTCTTCAACGCCGATGACGACGACGTACCCTTTTTCGGATCCCAGGTGTGGCCGGAGGCATATCTCAGCTTCAGTACGTCTGCCTCCGAGTCACATGTACCCGGCCGCCATTTGAACGCTCTCCTCAATGCCGAAGCCGTGTTGGGCCTCAATCTGGCAGAAGGATGTATCGAACGCCACGCCCGCGCCGCCTACCTCTCCTACTCCGGCGAACTTCCACTTCCCCTCAACCGCGATCGCATAGGCGGCCCTCTGGTCCATTTCTACCCCCACAACGTCCGCGAGGGATTTCACGCCCTCTACGCGCTGGCCCGTTTCCGCAACAGCGCGCCGGCACTGGAGCTGGCAGAGCGTAGCATCACCGCGATTCAGGAGCTGTGGCATCCGCGCAACGGCTGGGACACAGATACAATTGAGAGCAACTTCGAATTCCATCCCACCACATTCATCATCGGGCTGGCGCGTGCCATCGGTCCCCTCGTGAAGCTGCACCGGCATACCGGGTGCCCAGGCGCCCTCGAACTGGCCCTGGCGCTCGCGGACAAAGCCACTGCCGAATTTTACCTTCCGTCCGGCGCATACGATCGGGAGACTTTCGGCGGGCACACACACTCCACCACCTGCGTCATGTCTTCGCTCGCCCAGTTGGCTGACCTGACCCGCAACGCGGACCTGATGGAACGCGTTCGCGCTTTCTATGACAACGGGCTGAACGACATACGCGACGCTTTGGGCTGGGTCATCGAAAGCAGCGGCGATGAAGTGGACCCGGACCGCGGCGAAGTCAACAACACCGGGGACATCGTCGAAACCGCTCTTCTACTTGGAAAGTGGGGGTATCCGCACTATTTTGAAGACGCCGAGCGAATCCTGCGCTGCCATCTGCTTCCCTCTCAGCTGCGCGACATCTCCTTCATTCGCGAACCGGACAACCCCGACAAAGAGGACGGCAAGCGGAATGTAGCCGACAGGCATCTGGGTGCGTTCGGCTTTCCCGCGCCTTACGGGCACAAAACTTTGGACGCGCAGCGCATCAGCTTCAACATGGATATTGTCGGCGGCTCGGTTGGGTCACTATGTGAAGTCTACCGCCAAGCCGTAGAGACGACCCCGGCGGGCCACTCCGTGCATCTGCACTTCGACCACGAAACCGAGGCCGTTGCCGTAGAGTCGCCATATACGCATCCACATCTGCGCGTGCGCGCTAGGCGGCCGGGCCCCCTCTTTGTGCGCCTGCCCAGCTGGGTCGCAGTGGACGCAGTCAGCGTCGACGGTTCGAAAGAACGCCCTCCCTGCCACAATGGCTATCTGGTCCTCAGCCAGCCACCTCTTAACCACTGGGTCACGATCCGATTCGAACTGACCGAGCGAGAGATCGTTCTCAGCCACCGCACCCGCGAGATCAAAGTGCGGCTCCGCGGCGATTCGGTTGCCGCCATGTCCAACTTCGGCGCCGAGCTCACCTTCTTCCCGGCGCTTGATGAGTGATGGCAGCGGTGCCTGTTTTGCCGGACGACTACTCTGATACGGCAATACGATTCAAGAACTAAGGAAACCTGTCATGGCAAGTAGACCCATCCAAATCCTGCTCGTCGCCGCCCATCCCGCCGACAGCTTCGACATGGCCGGCGGCACGCTCGCCCACCACGTAGACCAGGGCGACCGGGTAACCGCAGCAATCCTGACCACAGGCGTGCGTTCCCACCACTGGGAACTTGGCGAGCAGAGACGCCGCGCCGGCGCCGAGCTGGACGTAGAAGAATATGTAGCACAAGCCGTCGAGGAAAAGCTGGAAGAGGTCCGCCGCGCCTGCCGTATCCTCGGCTTCGACGATCTGCGCGACCTCGGCTTTGAGGACGACGATATCCTGGTCACCCAGGACAAAGTCGAGGCCATCGCCGACGTAATCCGCGCCGTCAAGCCCGACATGCTGATCACCCATCACCCATTCGAAAGCGGCGGCTTCAAGATGCACGGGACCACTGGCCAGTGCACGCTCTACGCCTGGCAGCTCGCGATGGGATCGGGCCGCGGCCGCCAGGAGCGCCATCCCGTTCCCTGCATCTACTTCATGAACCCGACCGCCTACATCGGCAACAACAGCCTCGAATACGCCGGCACCGCCCGCGCCGACCTCTATATCGACATCACCGACGTAATCGACAAAAAAGTGCGGGCGCTGGACCAGATCGCCAGCCAGTACTACGGAGGACCCTACGCCCGTAAGCGCGCCGAAACCTCCGACGGAGCCTACGGAAACAGCGCGCTTGTAGCCTACGCCGAGGAGTTCCAGCGCTTCCAGCCCCAGGTCCGCTACACGCTCCCTATAACCGATGCCGAGCTGGAACGGATCACCGAGCCGCAGTCAGCGCACATGGGCCGCCGCAGTGAAATGATTGGGGGGCTGATGCCGCTGTCCGACGGCGAGACATTCACGTCCCGCCATCGCATGTCAAAGGAAAAGTACGAGGATTGAAATGGTCGGCGGCCGGCCCGCAATGGCAGTCAGCCAGCTTCCAAGGCAGGCCGCCCCGCCTGACTTGAGGGGGAGAGATCACTCTTCAATTCGACTGATGGTCATGCGCTCATCGCCGGCGCCGTTACGCCACAGATCCTGGCAGGCCGCAGCCAGTTCAAGCAGCCCCTCAGTGATGGTGGCGAACAGATTCCCCGGCATATGCCCGTCCGGCCCCAGCAGATAGTTTTCCCGCCCGTAGAAAATCGCCAGGTCGATAAGCCCCGTCTCCCGGCACTGCTCCAGCAAGTCGGGCGGTACTTTGCTGCCCGGCGGCACCGGCAAATAGAGAAAGTCGCCCGGAATCGGGAAGACCGTGGCGTTCTCTTTCCCGGGGTCGTTTTCGGCAAACGGCGGCGTCAGAATATAGACCTCATTGTTCGCCCATTTCGCATGGAAAGCATCGCCCGCCAGCGGCAGCGCGTTCCAGACCGCCTCGGCCGTCAAGGGCGCCGCGTCATCAAGCAACTTCGCCACCGCAGACACGTTGTGTTTCTCGAATGAAACCTTGATCTTGCGACCCATGCTATCAACCCCCGTATCCCTCTCAATGCCAATAATGTCTGTTTCCGTTTCAATTCAAGAGCTTCGATCCAGAGTTACGGACCTCGGCAAATGACTATTAACTGGAAATTCCCACTCCGAAATTTTGGAATTTCGATTCACGGTGGTAGATTATTTGCCGACCCAACCGCTTTTCCCCATTCTATCTGCGGTACCACAATCCACAAAGGAGATGTTTTCATGAAGAGATCTTCAGAAGATACTCTCTGTCTTCAGCTCAATCGCCGCGCGCTTATGCGCTTGGGAGGATTAAGCAGCGCCGGCCTTGCCTTGGCAGCCTGCGCACCTGCTGGCTGGATTCATTTAACCCTCTGATCATTCCTGCCTTTTTTGGCAATGCCTTTTTCATCTTCCTGGTCCGGCAGTTCATGCTGACATTTCCCAAGGACCTCGATGACGCCGCCCGCGTTGACGGCGCCAACGAGTTGATGATCTTCTGGCGCATCGTCACGCCCCTCTCCAAACCGGCCATCATCACGATCGCCATCTTCGAATTCATGCACGGCTGGCACGACTTTATCGGCCCGCTGGTCTACCTGCGCAATCCGGACCTCTACACGCTCTCAGTCGGACTGCGCCTATATTTCACCCAGCACGGCGCCGAATGGGGTCTGCTGATGGCGGCGTCAACGCTCTTCACCCTGCCCATGATCGTTGTCTTCTTCTTCGCCCAGCGCACCTTTATCGAGGGCATCAGCTTCACCGGCGTCAAGGGATAGTCGCGACCCGCTCTAAGAGAGGATACGCATATGGAGAAATGGTCTCTCACGGCCGAACAGGCCAAACAGTACGAGAACGACGGCTACTTCACCGTCCGCAACGTCATCCCGACGGAGACGGCCGCCGAGCTGCGCGGCGTGATCAAGAACACCGTCCTCATGCCGGAGCCTGACGTGCTGGCAGACGCCGACCCCATGGACCCGATGGGAGACTCCGCCAGGGCGCGGGAATCCCGCTTCCGCAAGCTGAGCAACTACTGCTACCGCGCCCCGCTAATCTGGCTCAACGTCCACGGCGGCCCCGCCATCGCACGCATCGCACGCTACTTCCTCGGCGACGACCTCGTCCTCAAATTCAACAGCTGCTTTCTCAAACCGGCCCGCACCGGCAGCGCAACCCCCTGGCACCAGGACAACGGCCTCTGGCGCGACGACGACACCGAAGCCTTCAACTTCTGGATGGCGCTCGACCCCGCGACGCGGTCCAACGGCTGTCTGCAGATGATGCCCGGTAGTCACAAAGGCGAAATCGTGCCCCACGTCCTCTACCCGGACAGCATTCACGGCGAACTGCCCCGCCACCTGACCACCGGCATTCAGGATCGTGTCCATCACGTCGAGATTGGACCGGGCGACATAGTCTGCTGGCACAGCAGCATGTGGCACTATAGCCCGCCCAATCCCAGCGAACAAGGGCGCATCGCCATCGCCGGCGTTTACTCGAGTCCGAGCCTCATAGCCTCGTACCCCAAATGGTCTGCTCGCAACTGCTTGTGGGTGATGAAAAGCGGAGAGCTATGCGCGCAGTTCCCGCCAGAGCCCTATCCGCTCAGAGAGGAAGAACTCTACAGACCAACCCCTTGGCCTAAGGTGGAAGATCGTCTTGAGGAACAAGCTGCGGACTGAAGTGACGGCGGAGAGCCGGTCACATCTGGGTTCGACTTCAGTTCTCAAACAGTACGCCGCGCCTAGGCAAGTGCGGCTCCACTCCCATCATCTGCAACGCCTGCCAGCCGGTCGCCTGATTCGACGTAACGACCGGTTTCCCGATCTCCTCCTCCAGGTCGCTGATGAAGTCGGCGGTCTTCTGTCCTGTGCAGCTGATCAGAACCGCGTCCGCCTCCGACACGTCTGACCGGCGCGCGGCCTCGCGAATCGTTTCCGGCGGCACGATGCCGTGGTCCTGCAGATAGTGCAGGGGATTGCTGTTCACCACCTCAATGTCGCACTCGCCCAGAAAACTGATGAGCGCCTGGTTCACGTCTTCCATGTAAGGCGAGGCGGTCGCGACGCGCCGCACGTCCAGGCGGTGGAGTGCCTTGACGATAGCGCTGCTGGACGTCGTGCAGGGCAGCCCGGTGGCATCCTCCACCCTCTTCTTCAGCGCTTCGTCTCCGGCAACCCCCTGCACAAAGCTGGCCGTCGTGCAGTAGTAGGCGAAAACACTCGGCTTCAGCCGCATCAATCTGGCGGCGGCGGCTTCTATGTCCCCATTTTCCGCCAGCCAGATGCCCAGTTCCACGCTGCTGCCATCTGACGGCTCAGCCCCAACCGGAAACATGGGCACATGCGTCCGTACCGACACCATCGGTACCTGCTCCGGCAGATACTTGCGGATCTCATCGAGCATCCGGCTGATGTCGTGATCCAACCACATATCGTCCGGATAGATCGCCCCCAGCGTCTGATGCTCTTGTCCCATCTACCTTTCCCCCTTCACCGCGCTTAGCCTCGACAGCATATCTCTGCCCAGCCAACGAACCAATCTCACGCAGTACGGCATGCGTAACTCCGTGTACTCGATATCTTGCCAGACTCCCGTAAATACCTGGTCAGCCTTCCTCTCCCTCTGAAACCGACACCTTCGCAGGCTGCGCGAACTCGGCATAGCGGGCCGCGATGCGGGTCGCGTCGTCGCCGTCGTGAACAAAGACCCGAAACTGAAAACGCAGCGTTTCGCCGCTGTTTATGGACTTGGCATGGCGCCCAAACGGCGCCGCACACATCCAGCCATCGTCGCGCACGTGCCATGTGTGGGGGTGGTGGATGTTCTCCGGATGGCCAAAAATCGCAATCCCGTTCGTTTCGTTTGGGCTGATCGGCCCCGAATAGTCGCACCACTCCGCCGCCTGACGATGGACCTCCTCCTCGTTCAGCGCGCCGCGTGCGTTGAGGATGCGCCCTCCCCCCCGCAACACTTCCAGCGGATGGGCCACGCGCGCTGCCAGGATGCCAAACGTGGACTGCCCAAACGTGACCTGTTCAACTTGAGGCTCGAAAGTCAGGTCGAAGTCGATCAGTTGCTCGCCCCCGGCCAGAGGACAGACGCGCACGCGCCGGATCTCGTTGAGCAACACGTCGCCCTCATGGCTGACCCAGGCAAGCGCCATTTCCAACCGCGCGTACACCGGTCCGTCCTCCTGCCTGAGAAAACTGTCGTGCGCGATGCGGCCAATGCCAACCAGCGGGGAGTCCGTTCCGGCGTAGAAGTGCAAATGCTCTGTCTCAAAGCTGACATTGTTGACGTTTTCGTGCTCGATCCACAATGAACGGTGATGGTCGTGGCCGCCTCCGAAGTCGCGCGGATGCCCAAGGCGCGTCACCGATCGCCCGCTCGGACCGCTCACAGGGTAAAAGAACGGTTTGCGATACTGCCCGCCGTAGCAGTACCCCAACAGGTTGCGATCGTCGTGACTTACCCAGACGCGGTCATTGGCGTCCGGCAAGACCTGTACCGCCGGAAAAGGCCGGGCGTTCCCGTTGCCGCGATCCGCCAGTTCGAGGTTGACGCGCCGCGGCGCTCTCGCGGAGTGCGGCGCCAGCCAGGTCAGCTTGATTCGGCCCTGCGCGTCAGGCAAAACTTCGGCCTGGGCCGGCACGCCGACCGTCTGGCCGTCCGGCAACCTCTCCTGCATCCAAAACCCGATCTGGCGCTGCTCGATCCGCGCCGGCTCGACCCCCAACATTCCGAGATCGATCGCCGCGCTCAGCAGCGCCTCTTCTGTGAGCTCCCCGCCGGCGGCAGCCGCCACGTCAAAGCTCAGCGTTCGTCCTTCTTCCACCTCAACTGTCCGCCACAACCGGATTGCTCAAGACCCCGATCTCCTCGATTTCCAACTCAACCGTGTCTCCCGGCTTGAGGCCCGGCGGATGCACCGGCGTGCCCGTGGCAATCATGTCGCCCGGCTCAAGCCGCATGTACTGGCTGATATATTCGATCAGTACGGGAATCTGAAACAGCATCGTGTTCGTATTGGCGTGCTCGATCTCCTCTCCATTGACGCGCATCGTCATCGCCAGATTGTGTGGGTCGCTGACTGCGCCCGGCAGCACGACGTGCGGCCCGATCGGAGTAAAGGTGTCGACCCCCTTCGTGTATGACCACGGACGCTGCACCTCGAAGGCAACATTTTGCAGGTCGCGTGCCGTCACGTCATTGAGCAGCGTGTAGCCGGCCACGTACTCGTTTGCATCCGCCCGCGCAATGTGGCTGCCCTCCTTCCCAATGATGACGGTCAGCTCGATCTCCGGTTCCACCACGTTCAGACCCCGCCGGAAAACGATTGGCTCGCCGGGCCCGATGATGGAAGAGGTCGGTTTGAAGAAGAGCGGCGGCTCGTCCGGGTCTTCCTCTCCGGGATGGGAATAGTTTCCCCCCAGCGCGATCAGCTTGCCCGGCTGTGGAATCGGCGTGCGCAGTGTGGGCTCAGTGACAGTGAAGGCACCATTCAGATGATGCTCATAGACAAACATCATCGTTGCCCCGAATGTCTCTGCGTTAAACAGGCCCGCCTTCATCAATGCAACCATGTCAGTGATCAATTGCGGGCTTTCGTCGCTGTGCTGGATCAGCTGTTGAGCCTGAAACGCGCGCGAAAAATCCAGCATCCCGAAGTCGGTTACAATGCCAATGTGGTTGTGGTCATCATGTGCAAACAGGGCGATTCTCATCGATTCAAGCCTCCGGAATCCTGTGGTGAACTGTCCGCTATATTGTCAATCCGTACTGCCATTTGACACCCCGGCCGCGCCGTCGCTGACCGTCAGATGGTTCTTGCTTCCTGAGCCGGGAAACGCCGTCCATCCACCTAGAGTTGGACGCCGTCCCACTCATCTTTGCGTTCGGTAATGTCAAGGATGTTGCCGTCGGGGTCGGTCGTCGAAGGCGCTCCCCCCGCGCCGTCAGCTAGGCGTTACACCTTGATCTCCCTTCGATACATTGTGATCGCCTCCTGCTCGCGGAAGCCCAGCTGCTCGTATATCGGCAGCGCTCTGGAGTTCAGACTATCCATATCCAGTTCGACACGTTTGAACCCGTTTTCCCGCAGCCGGCCCATTGCCTCCAGCATCAGACAGGTTCCCAGGCCGCGACGTCTGAAATCGGGATGGACGCCAAGAATGTGGAGATGAGCGAGGCCCTTTTCCCTGGGATTGAGACTGGGCGCGCAATGACAAATGCCAGCGAAAACCCCGTCCGCTTCCGCCACAACGCTGATATCCTTTCGGAAACGGGGCGACGCGGCGTGTCGCGCCCAGCTTACGTCCGAATACGAAAACCCGCCCCAATGGTCGGAAAACGAGGCGTTGAATGCCGCAATCCAGGCCGGCGCATCCCCAGACCGGTAGGTCCGCAGCGATATTCCCCATGGAACGCTCCCTCTCGACCCGAAGGCCGTAGGTGCTCTTCCCAGCTCGCAGGCCATGATCACGAAAGTTCGGACCGCCTGGAAACCGGCTCCGCCAAGCCCAGCCATGACTTCCCCGTCCTCATGCAATCCCCGCGCCTCGACACGGCACATCGCTGGCGCACCACGCATCCCCGACGTAGCAGCGTCATCGCCTACCCGACGCGTCCCTTTCGACGCCAGAATTTGGATGCGGTCCAGGCCCGCCTGAACTATCCCGTCGAGTGTTACCGTCTCCCGCTTCCCAGGATCCACCACCCAGTCGAGCATCCACGACGCTTCGGAGCCGGCCGGGAAGACCGTCACGCAGGCATCGACGGCAGCGCCCTCCGCTGCGACAAGGACCAGTCGCTCGACCTCTGCCAGGCGGCTGCCGAGTCGACTGCGCACCTCATCGCGGGTCAAGCCGCGCTCAAGTCCGAGAGGGTAGCGCGGCGCGAACGCAAACAGCGGCAGTTCGTCCGCCGCGTCGGGGGCCAGGGCGCGTGCCACGCCGTCATGTGAGTCGGTTCGGGCGAACAGACCGCCCAGGGCTGGCAGGTCGCGGTGGCAGAACTCTCGAAAGCGGCCCGTCACTCTCGTTCTCCTACCGGGTCCTCGTCAACTGCAAACAGCTGGCCAAAACCTCTTTGCCTCCGGACCTGTCCACCCAGTCGCAGCGCTTCCCACATCGTGACCTGGTTGGCAGTCAGTACCGGCTTGCCAACCGCACTGTCCAACGCAGACAGGAACGCAGTCGTATGCAAGGCCGTATCGGGAACTATAATGGCTTCAGCATCGGCGTGGTTGTTCGCCCGCAAAAATTCGATCACCTGCCTCCGCCCGACATCGCCGACTTCGACCGCAGTCCAGATGCCCAGGCTGTCCAGATGCACCACCTGGATTCCGCCCTCGCCCAGAAAACCAACGAATTCGCCCGCCAGCGCCTCTGGATAGGTGGCGGCAACTGCAACCCGCGTCATTCCCAAGGTCTGTATTGCTTGTACAAAGGCGAGTGAAGTGCTGGAGGCGGGGACCCCCAGGTAGCTGCCGATCTGACGCGCCTGTTCTTCGGCCCCGGCCAGCCCGTAGACAAAGCTGCCGCTTGTACACGCCCACATGCACACATCCACGCCCAGCGTCCGCAGCTCCGCCGCGCCGGGCTCCAGATGGGCCCAATCCCCCGTACGCCGGCAGTCCTCTACCGTATGCAGGTCGACCGCATCCGTGTGGACGACGGCAACCTCCACCGGCGGCTCCAGCCTCGCGGCCATGTTTGGGTAATCGTCCTCAGCAGAGTGCAGGGGATAGAGGATGCCAATGCGAAGCATGTCAGACTCCGGTGGCGAGTGGCAGCTGCGACTGACTCCGACCAGCCGCTCGCAGCTCTCCTACAGTGCAGCTTCAACCGTCGAGAGGCTCTCATTGAGCGCTTCAATCGCGTAGTCGAGCTGCTCCTGCGTAATCACCAGCGGAGGCGACATCTTGAGCACGTTGTGGTAGGAGCCGCCGTAGTTCGTCGCAATGACGCCTCGCTGCAGCAGACCGTCAACCACGCGCGCGCCTTCTTCCGTCGCCGGTTCACGCGTCTCCCGATCCTTGACAAACTCCACACCGACCATCATGCCCACGCCGCGCACTTCGCCGATGAGATGGTGCTCCTGCTGCAGCTCCTGCAGCCGCGAAATAAAGTAGTCGCCCAGTTCCGCGCCGCGCTGCACCAGGTTCTTCTCCTCGATCTCTGCCAGTGAAGCCAGCGCCGCCGCGCAGCCCACCGGGTTGCCCAGGAAAGTGCTCGTATGCATCATCGGCCCCCACGCGTCCGCGACCTCCTCCGACATGATCGTGGCCGAGATCGGGAAACCGCTCGCCAGGCCCTTGCCCACCACCATGATGTCCGGCACAACGTCGTATTCATCCATGCCGAACCAGTTGCCCGTCCGCCCGAATCCCGTGATGATCTCGTCGGCGATCAGGATAATCCCGTGCTCGTCACACAGGCGGCGCACCGTCTGCACAAACTTTTTCGGCGGTACAATCCAGCCCCCGTGCCCCTGGACCGGCTCCATGATGATCGCGGCCACGTCCGCCACGCCCGAGTCCGGCATTGTCAGCACATGCTCCAAATATCCGCCGTCGCAGAAGAAACAGTCGTCCCCGTCCGAGTGTGTCGGGCAGCGATAGGGATAGGCATAGGGCACGTGCGTCGTATCCGCCAGCATATTCTGAAACGGGGCCCGGTAGTAATTCTGCGAGGAGACCGAAAGCGCCCCCGTCGTCTTGCCGTGAAACCCGCCCTGGAAAGCGATTATCTTGTGCTTTCCGGTGAAGATGCGCGCCGTCTTCAGCGCAGTTTCCACCGCCTCCGCGCCCGTGTTGGCGATATGCGAGACCGATAGCTCGCCCGGCGCCCGGTCGGACAGCTTCTCCGCCAGCTCGACCCGGTTGCGGTTCGGATTCACCCCGCCCTGGCTGTGCATCATCGTCTCCGACTGCTTCGCAATCGCCTGCACGATGCGCGGGTTGCTGTGCCCCGCCGTCGCCACGCAGAAGCCGGCCGTCAGATCCACATAGACATTGCCGTCGGCGTCCACGATGTTGGCCCCGCGTGTGCGCTCCCAGAACACCGGCGTCTGCCCGCGTGGAATTACGGAGCTGGTCGGGGGCTCGACCTTGCTGAGCCGTTCGGTCAACTTGCGCGACTGCGGTCCCGGTGGCGGCGTAACCATCGCGGGCAGCGCCGTTCCGTCCTCCAGAGCCTGCAGGTCTGAGTTCGAAGAGTAGGTTTGCATTCCGGATCTCCTGTGCGGCAGTGGCTGGTTAGCCGGGGATGGCGGCTCTTAACGTCCAGAGTACGAGGCCTGTGGCGGCCTCACCGCTCTTAATCTTCGGTGGCGTCAATACGTCTGATCACCATGCGTTCGCCTGCAAAGCCCTCTCGCCAGATGCTCTCACAGGCTGCCGCCAGGCCTTCCAGGTTTTCTGTAACGGTGGCGAACAAATTGCCCGGCATGTAGCCGGCCGGGCCGAGCAGAAAGTTGTTGCGGCCATAGAACAACGCGATGTCAATAAACGGTTGGCCGGTGCGCCTCTCCGGCGGAATGTCGATCGAGGCGGCGTCGACCTCAAAGTAGAGGAGGTCGCCCCCTATCGGCATGATCGTGGCGTTCTCCTTGCCCGGATCCGATTCGAGAGGCGGCACCAGCGTGTAGACCTCCCGACCCGCCCAGCGGGCGTGATACGCGTCCCCCTCCAGCGGCAGCGCGTTCCACACCGCGTCGCAGGTGCGGGGCGCCTCCTCGTCAAGTAAGGTAGCAACCCCTCGGACGTTCCGCTTGGTGAAGATAATCTCAATTTGGCGTGCCATGCAATCTGGCTCCTGGCTGTGTTCCCGCGGGGACAGCGGGTGGCCGAAACGATTCGATCTCGGTTGGGGAACTGCTGCACTTCTTCTTACCGCTGCCTTTGTAGGCTGGTCCTTGTCCAGACCGGCATCTGGGGTAACTTAACACAGTTTTCCAGAACGAAAAAGACCGGATTTATAGGGGTATTGTCCTGTAGGAACACGAAGTGAAAAGAAGTACAACCTCATGCAGCCTTTGTGTAGTCAGAGTAGGGCTTCCACTCTGCCTTGAAGCCGCTCCCTCTCGACCTCGACCTGTCACCAATCGAACCGACTCCAAAACAGTCCTTCGCTAGGCGTCACACACGGCAAAACGCGGTTTCACATCTGGATTGAGCAGGTTAAGCGGCAACTGGCCTTGCAGCACGCGCGCCACCTCCTGCACCGCCTTCACGCGCACGTCGCGGAAAGCCTGCTCCGAATACCACCCCACGTGCGCCGTCACCAGAATCCTGTCCGTACAGTACAACGGGTGGTCCGGCGCCGGCGGCTCCTCGTCGACCACATCCAGCGCCGCGCCCGCGATCTGGCCCGACTCGACCGCCTGAAGGAGAGCCGCCGAGTCGACAATGCCCCCGCGCGCCGTGTTCACCAGAAAAGCCGTCGGCTTCATCTTCGCCAGCGCGCTCGCATCGATCATTCCCTGCGTCTCCTCCGTCAACGGCAGGTGCAAGGTGACCATATCAGATTGCGCCAGCAGCGTCTCGAAATCAGCCGGTTCTGCCTTCTTGCTCCGTATCTCATCATCACTGACGTAGGGGTCCCACGCCAGCAGGCGCCAGTCAAAACCGGCCGCCTTTCGCGCAACCGACTGTCCGATTCGGCCGAATCCAATGATTCCCAGCGTGCGCCCCGCGCTGCGCTGGATCGGGTATGGAGGCTTGGGCTGCCAGCCGCCGCCGCGCACGGCGGCCGCTTCTGCGTCAACATAGCGGATCGCGTTCAACAGCAGTGCCATCGCGTGAGTAGCCACTTCGTCAGTCCCGTAGTCGGGCACGTTTGCAACACAGACGCCGGCCGCAGTCGCGGCCTCCAAATCAATGTTGTCTACGCCGACCGAGGGTTTGACGATCGCCAGGCAACGCGGCAGATGCGACAGCACCTCGTCATCGATCCGCACATTCCCCACCAGAAGTGCATCCGCATCTCTTCCTGCTTCCGCAAGCTCCTCCCCATTCCGGCACGGACGCTTGACAAGCTCAACGTTGAGCGGAGCCAGCACCTCCCGCTCAGTCTCCAAACCGGGGAAAATGTTGGATGTAACGACGACCGTTCGCGTTTCGCTCATCTGCTTGACTCCGCAACGCTCAGGTAGGCGAGGATGGCATGAATGTATACCTTGGTGGCCCGCACGACCTGGGCCAGTTCAACGCGCTCGTGGTCTGAATGTGCCGTCAGATAGCTGGCGCCGTAGTACAACGCGGGGACATGCGCCAGATGCACGAAGTGAGGAACGTTCGCCGCAGCTCTGGTGCCCGCCAGCGGCAGCTGCTCACCGGTCACCTGCTGATGGGAGCGAAGCAGCGCCTTTGCCAGCCGCTCGCTTTCGTCGACACTGTAGCCCTCTATCCCATCCAGCCAGACCTCGACTTCTGCGCCGCTCTCCCCCTGTACCCGGGCCGCCAGTCTCGCAAACTCCTCGCGTATCTCGTCCAGACTGCACCCCGGGCCAAACCGTCTCGTGCCGCCAATAACGCAGTCTGCCGGCATTCGGTTGAAATAGTCGCCGCCTTGAAACCGCCCTATGAAGATCGATTCGGCTCCCAAATAGGGATGCCGTATCTCGGCAAGTTCTGCCGCTTTCTCCTGCAACAGCTGCATAGCCCGGTACCCGGCCATCACCGCGTGAGGCGCTCCCGCCTCAGCCACAGTCTCGTGGATGCCCTCTTCGTCCCCCGCAATCCTGAGTTCCCAGAAGACAAGGCCCATGCCTGTAATCGGCAGGTCCTTGCCGCCCAGTTCGGTAACGATCACCGCGTCGCCGTGAACCCCCTTTTCGATCAGCGAAATCAGCGTCTCATTTGTGGCGCTCTCGTGGCGGCCATGCGCCGTCAACAGCAGGTCCCCTTCCAGCTGAATGCCCGCTTCGCATAAGACGCGAGCAGCTTCCGCCATCGCCGCCAGAGACGCCTTCATGTCCTCGGATCCGCGCCCGTGGATATACCCTCCCTCGAACCGGGGCTCCGGCCCAGGCAGGTCAACCGTATCCGTATGACCGTCAAGTTGTAGCGTATGCCCGCCTCTCCTGCCCCGCAGCCATGCCACGACGCTGGGGCTGTCGGGAAACTCATTGTCCAGCTCCACATTCAGCCCCGCCCCCCGCAACTCATCAGCGTAAAACTCGGAAACGGCCCGCTCCTGGCCCGGTGGACTGGGTATGCGCACCATATCCAACGTGAGTTGCATAATCCTCTGCGGATCAACCTCTTCGGCCAGGGAGGCCGCCAGACGGTCAGTATCCACTCAGACCTCCACCCAGTGTTCGAACAGCGGCTGCACGGCGGCAGGTAACCCCGCCAATACTTCAGGCTTCACAGCCTCGACCTCGTTCTCCTTCAGGCCCGTTGCCTCCATCTGCCTCGCCCGTTCGCTCGATCCCGGCCTCAGCCCGTTCAGATTCAGCCACCACGGCGCGAATCGGATCGCCATCGCCACCCGCGCGCTGTCAGTGCGGTTTGCCCCCGCCGCGTGCCACATGCGGCTATCCATCACCAGCACGCTGCCCGCCTCGCCGGTCGCCTGAATCTCCGTTGGATACGGTGTGTCCTCATCGTGGCTGCAGCCCTCTGCGCTGGGGTTCGTTTCCATCCGGTGGCTGCCGGGCACGATGATCGTCGCGCCGTTTTCCACGCTGAACGGCGATAGCATCCACAGCGTCGTGAAATGGGCCACGATATCGGGATACGGAGCCGGAATGTGCCCCGCATTGCGCTGGTTAAAAGGCCAGTCCGCATGCAAGCCCCCGCGAGCATTGCCCGGATAGTTGATCATCGCCGAGGTAAAGGAAACGCGCACGTTCCGACCCAGCGCCGCCCTGACCAGCTCTATGAAACCGGGTGCCACAAGATAGGGCGCAAAAGACTGATCGTAATTGATCAGTCCCGTACGATGGCCGATGTTGGTCGGCGCATCCGGCCGCTGGTTTCGCAGCGTCGCCGCCGCCACACTCTCACGCACCTCCGTGACTTCATCAGCAGGAATAACGTTATCGACAACGCACCATCCGTCCAGTTTCAGACGCAGGAGTTGCTTTTCAAGAGTCTTATCCAGCGGCATCGCTCTATCCTCTTTTTGTCGGTAAGGGTCGCCCGTATAACTGCGTTTGGCCGCGGAAACTCAGGTGGCAAGTCATCCTACCCAAGCCGGTACCAGCGACGATAATTGTACCACCGCCGGACTGAAACTGTAGAGTGAGTCAAGAGCAGGCGTGCATCCCCAAATGGGGGGTAAGCTCTCGTAAACGCACGTCCGACCTAGACCGCGCCAAGAGACACCCGCCATCCTGAAAATCCCAGAAAATCCAGCAAATCCTGATTCAGGCAGCGTCCCTGCATATTATGCACACACCAAGTAGGTTGCCTTTCCCTGCGGCATCCGATAGAATGACACGCGCTACGGGTCTGCGACGCTGGAAGCCAGTTCCTAAAGACTTCCGACAAGCCCGAAAACGATGGCTCTGAACTTTTCCTCAACCGTGCCCGGCTAAATGATAAGTCTTCTTCCTACTGATCTGGTAGACGACCCGCCGTTTCTGTCTCCACCGACTGGACCATACTGGCCTGTTCGCGAATGCCGACTGACACCATCCCAGGTGCGAAGAATCCGGCAAAGACTTTCCGAAATCTTGACTGAGCGTCCCCACCAGCCGCAGGAGGATCTATGGCTTGAACGGAGATGAGACCAATCTCAAACGATCAGCAGTTTCATACAATCTGCATCGCAAAGGAGAGGATAGGTAAAATGGCTAGAGTCACTTCTGAAGAAAAGAAAGCCGTCCACGACGGCGTCAGCCGCCGCAGTTTCTTGAGGAGCACAGCCGCAGCCGCCGGGCTCGCCCTCGCCACCAGCGCCTGTGTGCCTGCCGGCCCCGAAGGCGCCGGCGACATGGCAGCGCCCTCAGCGGAGCCCGTAAACATCCAGATCTGGTGGAGGATCAACCCCACCACAGAGGGCGTCATCCAGGTCTTCCAGGAGCAGCACCCCGACATCACCATCTCGCTCGGCGACCTGGGCGAAGCCGTCTACGGAACACCCAAATACGTCACCGCCGTCGCCGCCGGTAAGGGACCCGACGTCTCCTACCAGAACCGCCACACGTTCCGCCAGTTCGCTTCTCGCAACCTCTACCGGCCTATCGAAGATCTCCTGGAGCGGGACAACCTCGACAAGGGCAACTTCATGGCCGGCCCTATCGCCGACCTCACCTGGCAGGGAACCCTCTACGGGCTGCCCCATACCGCCGGCACGCGCTACTTCTTCTGGAATCGCACCCACTTTGAGGAGGCCGGCCTCGACCCCGACGTTGGCCCCGAAACCTGGGATGACATCATGGAGATGGCGCCGCAGCTTAACAAGATGGACGGCGATAAGATCGTCCGCTACGGCTTCCTCCCCCACTTCCCGCCCGGCCTTTCCGACCAGCTGCTCATCTACGCCATGGAGAACGGCGGCGTCAGCCAGTCTGAAGATGGGCGAACCAACCTCATTAACACGGCTCCATGGGTCGAAGCCCTTGAGTGGTGTGTGCACATGATTGACGAGTTTGGCGGCGGCAACGCCGCGGCCTCCTCTTTCATGGAAGGCTTTGCCGGCCAGCCGGTCGATCCCTTCGCCCAGGGCCAAGTCTCCATGTGCTCCTACGGCAACTGGATGATCGGCCGCTACGCCAAGTTCCCCGACCTCGACTACGACGGCACCGGCCTCATGCCGGTCTCAGCTGCAAATGAAGGCGCGCAGGTCAACTGGTCCTGTGGCTGGACATTCGTCATCGACCCCAATACCGAACTCGTCGAACAGGGTTGGGAATTCCTGAAGTGGGTGATCAGCGAGAAATACGTACGCGCCGCTGGGACCGTCGGCCTCGAGCTTGAAAAGGCCGAATGGGCGCGTCAGCAGCTGCCCGGCGAACCGATCTTCGCCCCCACACCGCCCGTCTACCAGCCCGCCATGCAGTTCATGCTGGATGAGTACTACTCCGTCCTGCCCGAACGCCAGAAGATCATGATGCAGAGATACCTCGACTCTGAGACCTTCTCTGTCGGCTGCGGCCAGATCGCCGGCCTCGCCGCCGCCGAACTCTGGATCGGTTTCAAGAACGCCTGGGAGTCCGCCCTCACCAAGAAGCAGACGCCGCAAGAGGCACTCGACGCCTCCCACGCCGACGTCCAGAAAGCGCTCGACGCCGCTTGGGAGAATCTGGAGTCCGCATAGTCGCAAGCAAGAACTGGCAGAACCGGACGGCATCACGTTCATCCGGTTCTGCCAGCTCCCCTGTCCGCGCTTACAAACAGGACAGCCGCCATGACCACCGCCCAACCCAAACCCCGGCTCACCAACGCCGCCAGAGAGGCTCTGACCTGCTATCTCTTTCTCCTGCCCTGGGGACTCGGCTTCCTCGCCTTCGTGATCGGCCCGGTCGTCGCCTCCTTCGTGTTGGGCTTCATGGACTATGAAATCGTAACACCGGCCCGCTGGGTCGGTCTGGCCAACTATATCGAGCTCTTTACCGACGACGATCGCTTCCTCATGTCGATGGGCAACACCCTCTACTACGTCCTCGTATTCGTGCCGCTCCACGTCATTGTCGCCACACTCCTGGCCCTCCTGCTCAACCAGAAGGCGCGCGGAATCGCCGTATACCGCACCCTTTTCTATGTGCCGTCAATCGTGCCCATCGTCGCCGGCGCCATTCTCTGGGTCTGGATTCTGCAGCCCGAGTGGGGTCTCATCAACTCGACCTTGGCGTTGATTAACATAGAAGGACCACTTTGGCTGGCGTCGCTCACCTGGTCCAAACCGGCCCTCATCCTGATGGCGCTCTGGGGCTCCGGAGCCGCCATGATCATCGTCCTCGCCGGCCTCCAGGGCGTCCCCCAACACCTCTACGAGGCCGCCGAGATCGACGGCGCCAACCGCTGGCAGCGTTTCCAGCACGTCACCATACCCATGCTGAGTCCCACCCTCTTCTTCATTCTCGTTCTCAGCGTCATCGCCTCCTTCCAGGTCTTCACCACCGCCTACGTCATGACCGGTGGTGGTCCGGCCGAATCGACGCTCTTCTACATGCTCTATCTGTACCGCCGCGCCTTCGTCCTCCTGGACATGGGCTATGCCGCCAGCATGGCCTGGATCCTCTTTGTAGCCGTTCTTGCCCTCACCCTCGTCCAGTTCAAGCTGGCCAGCCGCTGGGTCTACTACGAAGCGGAGCAAAGTTAGCGCCATGTTACGCGACCAGGCCATCGGACCCCAACCCAGCCGCGAAATCCATCCAAGCGCAAAAGGGCAACCTTTTCGCCGCCTGCTTGAACTCATCGGTACCCAACTGCTTCTCGTATTCGGCGCAATTATTTTCGCGCTTCCCTTTGTCTGGATGGTCAGCACGTCGCTCAAGGCCGATCGCCAGATCTTCGCCTTCCCGCCGATCTGGGTGCCCGATCCCTTCATCTGGGGCAACTTTCCCGCCGTCTTCATCTATGCCCCCATGCACCTATATTTCTTCAACACCCTGCTCATCGCGCTCGCCCACGTCTTCGGCGCCGTCTTCACCTGCTCGCTCGCCGCATACGCCTTCTCACGCTTGCGCGCGCCCGGCCGCGACCTCATCTTCATGGTCATGGTCAGCCAGATGATGATCCCCTACATCGTCATGCTCGTTCCCCTCTATCTCCTTTTCGCCGAGCTGGAGTGGATCGACACCTTCTACCCTCTGACCATCCCTGCCATGCTCGGCACGCCCTTCTACATCTTCATGCTCCGACAGTTCTTCCTCACCATCCCCATGGAGCTTGAAGAGGCCGCCATCATCGACGGCGCCACCCGTCTCCGAATCTGGTGGACCATCATCCTGCCCCTCGCCAAGCCGGCCCTGGCTACCGTCGCCATCTTCAGCTTCATGTTCGCCTGGAACGACTTCACCGGCCCGTTGATCTTCCTCAACACCCGCGAAAAGTTCACCCTTTCTCTGGGCCTCCAGGCCTTCATGTTCGAGCGCCGCACCATGTGGGGCCCGCTCATGGCCGCCTCGACAATGATGATCGTGCCCATCCTGATCGTCTTCTTCCTGGCCCAGAAACACTTTATTCAAGGGATCGCGTTGACAGGAATAAAAGCGTAGGCAGCAAGGTGCGAGCAAGTCCTTTCAGCGCGTTCTTGAGGTTGCAATCAACAATACGAGCCATTTCTACCTGGTCCACGAAGTCAAACCCCTAGGAAATCTCTGATGGAACGTTCTCTCGGAAAACAACTCTTCATCGACGACTATTTCATCGAATCCCTGACCGGCGCCCGCCGCGTCCTCAACCGGCCCCGCAAGCTCACACCCGACGCGCCCCTGTCCATCCCCTTCGATCAGCCCTGGGACGCAAACTACGCACAGCCGGGCCGGGTTATCTACGACGAGAGCAACCGTCGCTTTCGTATGTACTACCGCGCCTGGACCGGAGAACAGACCTTTTTTTGCGCCCTCGAATCAGACGACGGGCTGAACTGGGAACGGCCCGTCCTGGATCTGGTCGAGTTCGACGGCTCGACGCGCAACAACATCACCACCGGCAGCGCCGATCACCTCACAACCATCCTGGACCGTCACGAGCCGGATGAAAGCCGCCGTTGGAAACAGATCGACAACAAGCCGAGCGGCGCGAACGCGTCCGGAGATCCCCGCTGGCTGGCCCGCTACTCGGCGGATGGCTTCGACTGGCATCTTTACCCGGAAGGGCCTCACAGCGACCAGAAGATGAGGTTCAACTTCGGCTCCCCCCATGAGACCTTCGGCGGCGTCATCAACCCGGACGCCCCCTACGTCTATTACTCCCAGCGCGGCTCGAACCGCCGCACCCGCGTCCTCGGCCGCCGCGACAGCCAGGACTTTCTCAACTGGTCCGGCCTGCGCACAGTGATCCAACAGGATCTCCGGGACCCGCCCGGAACCGAATTCTATTCCGCCGGCTTCGACCCCGTCGCCCGCACCAACGGCGGCCTGCACATTATCATGCTACAGGCCTTTCAGACCGACCTGGCCGAACCCTACGATATAGCCGATGCCGCCAGTTATTGGGGCGCCGAGAAGGGCGGGAACGCCATGCCCGCCCGAGTAGACGGCTTCGTGGAGAGTCAACTGGCCGTCAGCCGCGACACCGTCGCCTGGACGCGCTGGCGCGAACCCTTCATCGCCCGCGGCGAAGCCGGAGCGTGGGACTACGGCATGGTCTACGCCGACGGCCCAATCCTCCACGACGACCAGCTCTGGTTCTTCTACATGGCGGGCAACCTGACCCATAACGGTTACAGCGCGCAGCCCTGGCAAGGCCCTTACACAACACCCAACCGCCGCGGCAAAGGCGTCGCCGTCCTGCGCCCCGACGGCTACGTCAGCGTGGAAGCCGAGTCCTACGCGCCCGGCATTCTCACAACCCATCGCTTCCGCCAGGAGCAGGGCGGCCAGATCAGAGTCAATGTCGATGCCGGCGCCGGCGAGCTGCGCTACGAACTCCTCGAAGATACCGGCCACCCGATTCCGGGATACACGGCTGCCGACTGTGATCCGATTCGCGAAGACACCCTCGACAGCGCGCTTTCCTGGAACGGCAAGCCAGGCTGGCCCGGCGTCGGCGATGACCGAATCGCACGCTATCCGCAGCTGAACCATTCCGAATTCTACGTCAAACTGCGCTTCTACGTGTCGCCGGGGACCAAACTGTACTCGCTCACCATCGACCCGCCAGAAGTAACAGAGTGGCTTGTCAGACTCAGAACCCGAATAGACTAGGGCCAGCCGTTCTGGGCTGGCCGATACGACCGACTGTGGAAAGGCGGCTTCCTGGAACGGCCCAAGACACCCCTCCCAAGAAGAAGAGTTTGAGCATCCCGTAAACGGATGACCGACCCAGTCAGGAGAACAGCATGTCCGATTCACTCACAAACGAACAGTGGCGCCAATACGAGACGCAAGGATACCTGCGATTGGGCAAGGTGTTGACCCACGAAGAACTTCATGCCCTCCAGGTCCGCATGGATGACATCATGCTGGGGCGGGCGCCGCTCGACTATGACCGCATGGCAATGCAGCTGGACCGCGAACCGGGCACAGGCAAACCCGGACCACAAACCAAGGGCCATAAAGGCGCAACGCTCAGCTACCGCAAGATCCAGGATCTTGAGTTTGACCCTCTGTTCCTCGCCTACATGCAGAAGCCCTTGTTTCGCCACATCTGCGCCCGCGTGTACGGAGAGGAGACCACCGTCGCCTGTTACCGGGCTATGTTCATGAACAAACCGGCCCGCGAGGGCACGCCCCTGATCTGGCACCAGGATCGCTGGAAATATCTGGATCAAGACCCCTTGATCACAATCTGGACCGCCCTCGATCCCGCTACCGTCGCAAACGGCTGCGTCCAAATCGTACCCGGCGCCCACCACACCCTGATAAACCCGTCCAGCGGATCGGGCTTTCTGACCCCGGAGCAGGCAGAGGAACTGACGCACGACGCCGAAATCGTCTTTTTGGAACTGGAGGCGGGCGAAAGCGTCCTCCTGCACAACCATCTGCCCCACAGCTCCGAAATCAACAACACCGACATTCCCAGGCGGGCCTTCAGCGCCTGTTACATGGACGCGGCGACCCAGGCAGAAAACGGGGAGACATTCACTGTAATCTTTGGAGAAGGCGCGCTGCAACCGGAGATGGTCTGAATGCCCAACTGTGTCGAAGACCTGTTAACCCTTAACCTGCCGATTCGCTGAGAAGACCGGCGCTGTAGAGTGGCTTCATTTCCCCCGCCTTGTCTGCCAATCCTTAAAGAATCTGTTCAGGAGTCATGGATGCACATTCACAACGGCGGTCCCCGGCAACGGCTGGACGAGATCGTCCTTTTTCCCTTCGACGACCACAGTCTCCCTCTCCAGTGCGGCGTGGAGCTCCACCTCCAAAGCCACATGACGCCCTGCGGCCGCACCCGCATCGCCGTAGGTCTCGGAGACGAAGGCGCCCCTGATAGCGAGCGCGTAGTCTACTACGGCACCGTCCACCGCGTCGGTGACGAGCTCTGGATGTGGTATCTCGGCCAGGGTCTGGAACTCGTCTCCACCTCAACTTCTCAGGCATCCGCGCGGAAGACATCAAGCTGTATGCCGCTTATATGAACACTATGGAAGTCTGAGTCGACTCGGCAATGCGATGAGTTCAAGATTATCGTCCAAAAGGAAAGTGACATGTACGAAAGCGTAGAAGTAGCCGCCATCTCATATCGACCGGTCAAATGGAACAAAGCCGCCAACGCCGACCGCATGGAGGAGCTGTTCGTCCAGGCCGCGCAGGAAAACCCGCGCATGATATTGACGACCGAAGGAGCACTCGAAGGCTATATTGTGATGGAAATCGTCGAGGGCCGTGCCCCGGCTGACTCCATGCTCGACGTGGCCGAACCGATCGACGGTCCCTATATCCGCCGTTTCCAGAAACTGGCCCGCACCCTCAAGACCTGCCTCTCGTTCGGATTTGCCGAACGTGTCGGCGACGAGGCATACAACTGCGCGATCTTTCTCGATCATGAAGGCGAAATCCGCGGCCGCTATCACAAGGTCCAACTGGCCGAAGGCACCCATCCCTCCTGGCACTTTAACCGCGTCGGTCACCGCCTTCGCGCCTTCGATACGCCGATAGGCCGCGCCGGCTTTGTCATCTGCAACGACCGCTGGAACCCGGATATCGTGCGCGCCCTCGTGTTGGACGGCGCCCGCATCATCCTCATCCCCTCCTACGGCAGCAAGACCAAAGACCAGAATCAAGCTGTACTGGCCAGGGCAAGGGAGAATGGCGTCCCCATCGTCGAGGCCAACGTCGGCATGAACCTGATAATCAGCAAAGGGGAAATCTGCGCCTACCAGTGGGGCAACGACCAGATCACGCACGGCGTTGTCGAAATCCCCGCTGCCCCCTGCGAGGAAACCGCCCGTCAAGCGGAACAGGACTATCTCGCCGCGCAAACGCCTGAGATGGAGAAACGCTATCAGAGGACGCGCGAGAGGGTAGAACGCCTGACCACCGTCTAGCTCTCTTGGCTTGAACTTAGACTGCCAGGGTCACTGGAGGACATTTCCTTGTACGACATCGTCATTGCTGGTGGAACCGTCATAGATGGTCGCCGCGCGCCTCGCCGCCGCGGAGATGTGGGCATCAAGGGCGATCGGATCGCTGCCATCGGCCACCTCGCCGGCGCGGATGCTGCTCAGGTAATCGACGCCGCCGGCAGGATCGTCGCGCCCGGCTTCGTCGATGTTCACAATCACTCCGACGGCTGGCTCCTGAGAAAACGGCACCAGGTGAGCAAGACCAGCCAGGGCTTTACCACCGAACTCATCATGGCCGACGGCATTTCCTACGCGCCCGTCAGTCGCCAGACAGCCCATGAATGGCTCTACTACATGCGCGGCCTCAACGCCCTGCGCATGGAAGACTACACCGGCTGGGAGACACTGGCCGATTACATGGCCCTCCTGGACCGCCGCAACGTCCAGAATGTGATCACGCAAATCCCCTACGCCAATGTGCGCACTCTCATCTGCGGCTGGGGTCCCGCACCGGCAGATGACTTACAGTTGAAACTGATTCAGCTGCAGATTGAACAGGGAATGGAGGAGGGCGCCTGCGGTCTTTCAACCGGACTTGACTACGCAGCCCAGTGCTTCGCCTCCACTGCCGAGCTGGCGGCCGCCTGCCAGCCCATGGCCGGTGCACAGGCCCCGTACGTCACCCATATGCGCTACAAAATAGGGACACTGGCCGCGCTGAAGGAGGCCGTCGAGATAGGGCGGCGTGCAGGTGTCCCCGTTCACATCTCCCATCTCAAGGCCGCCAGCGAAGTCGATACCGAAGCCATACTTTCTTACGTCGACCAGGTCGCTGTCCACGAAGTCGACTTTTCCTTCGACGTCTATCCTTATCTGCCCGGGTCGACTCTGCTCAACTACCTCTTGCCCTACCAGATCTGGCACGACGGCCCCCTGGCCGCGCTTCCCAAACTGCGCGACCCGGCGATGCGCGCGCAAGTCGGCCGCGGCCTTGAAATCTATGCCTCCAATCTCGATGCAATCAGAATAGCCTGGCTGCCAGGTAAGGAGAACAGCAGATACTTGGGCAAGACTTTAGCCGAGTATGTTGACGAAGTGGGCAAGTCTCCGGTAGACGCGCTTTGTGATCTCCTGATTGAGGAGAACCTGGCCGTGTTGCTCGTCTTCTTTCAGGGCGACGACCGGTTCGTCGAGCCATTCCTCGCCCACAGGTGCTACATGATGGGAACTGACGGCGTCTACCATGAAGACGGCGTAATCCACCCTCGCCAGTACGGCTCAGCGGCGCGGCTCTTGGGGCCATGCGTACGCAAAGGACTGTTTTCTCTGGAAGACGCCGTGTGGAAGCTAAGCGGCGCCCCGGCGGCACGCTTCGGGCTCAAAGATCGGGGCAGGATTGAGGAGGGCGGTTACGCCGATCTGGTGGTCTTTGATCAGGAGGCAATCCAGGACCACGCCACCTTCGTCGAACCGCATAGACTGTCTGGCGGCGTCAGCGAAGTTTTCGTCAACGGTGTTCCTGTAATCCGCGGCGGTTCACCCGTGGAGACGCTGCAGCAGCCACTGCCGGGTCGGGCTCTGTGCTTCAATCAGTAGGTCACTCTTCTTCAAGAATGTGCGCCCAGAACATCACCGTCTGAACTACTGGCAACCACAGCGCGCCGTCCGGAATCTGCTGGAGTAGAGCCCTGTGCTTCCGGTGTAACGACAGGCACATTTTCCGCATTTGTCGCAGTCACAAACGGCGCGTAGAGCCATCCGGACTGGCCTTCATAGTCTATCTGCCACCACTCTCCGTCCGAACTCTTCCCGGTGATGGCAAACTCTTCCCCTTCGTTAGCCCCGCCGATACGATCGTACTCGGTGCCCGGGCCCGCGCGTACGTTCAGGTCGCCGCCGGCCGTTGCTAACGGTTCATCGGGCGTCGTTGGCGCTTCTGTGGTTGAGTCCTCGGGCGGCCTGCTCTCAGCCTGTGAGTCGCCGACGACAGGCACACCCTCCACATTGGCAGCGGTCACATAGGGGGCATAGATCCATCCGGACTGTCCGTCGAAGTCAATTTGCCACCACTCGCCGTCCGGACTCTTGCCGGTAATTACGAACGCCTCTCCTGCAGTGGCCCCGCCGGTCCTGTCGTAATCAGTCCCCGGTCCTGAGCGAATGTTCATGTCGCCAAGGATAGTTACGGTAGCGCTCTCCGTCTCCGCTGTAGCTGTCTCGGTGTCGGAAGCAGGGGCCGGCGTCTCCGACATTGAACCGCCAACGACGGGCACATTCTCTGCATTCGTAGCGGTCACAAACGGTGCATAAATCCACCCGGTCTCACCACCAAAGTCAATCTGCCACCAATCGCCGTCCTCGTTCTTGCCGGTGATGGGGAACGCCTCACCGGCAATGGCCCCGCCAATCCTGTCGTATTCCTCGCCCGGTCCACTTCGAACGTTCATATCGCCGCCGACAGTCACGACCGCGTCCAGCGGAGCAGGTACCGCTTCGCTTGTTCCCTCATCCTGATCAGCAGCCTCTGTCACGCCGGGTCCAACGACGGGCACTTCTTCCGCATCGGCCGCGACCACAAAGGGCGCATGAATCCATCCTGGTTGGCCCTGAAAGTCAATCCGCCACCAATCCCCCTCCGAATTCTTGCCTGTGATGGGAAATTCCTCGCCGGCAATCGCTTCGCCGACGACGTCGTAACCGGTTCCAGGACCGCTGCGCACGTTCATTTCCCCTAAAACCGTAACTGATGCATCGGTGGCTGGCGGCTCCACGGCGGCTGGTGCCGTGTCGGTAACCGCAACCGTGGGAGTTGGCGTGGCCGGTGCAGACTCTGTAAGTGTGGGAGCAGGGGTATTGGTTGCTGTCGGCGGCTGCGGCGTGAACGTAACAACCGCAGGGAGTGACGTAGGGGTACTTGTCTGCCCTGGCTCTGGCGCCGGCGCCTCACCTTCTCGCTGGCCGCACGCACCAAGAATAGCGACACCAAGAATCAGCGCGTACAAAATCAATCCTTGCATGAAGGATCCCTTGACCAGCCTCTTCATCCATGTAGCTACATGAGTTGCAGTGGCCGGCTGGCTGCTTGGTCGCTGATGGCTCATGTATGCTCCTCTCGGTCGGGCGGAGCTGTTCGCGCCGCATGTACAATTAAGGCCACTGCCGTAGCCTCAGGGATGCGGCCCGTGTCCAACATCAAGTGATAATGCCGGCAGTTCTTCCAGTCCGCACTGGTGAAAAATCTCTGGTACCAGTTGCGGCGCTGCTCGTCTGCCAGTCCAATTATACGCTCAGCCGTGCCGATTTCGGCCATACCGCGGCGGCGCTGAATTCGACTGGCCCGAATCTCCGGCGCCGCGTAGAGGTGTACATGAAGTGCGGTCGGATGGTTTTCGAGAATCAGTTGCGAGCCGCGTCCAATGAAGACCACGCTCCCCCGCTCGGCCAGGGCGCGGATGGCTTTTGTCATCCCGTCTACATACGTTGCTTGATCCATCGGCCTGTTGCGCCGGTTTGGATCAGCCGAGAATAGCGAACGCATCTCCTGACTGACAACACCGGCGCGCGACATCAGCTTCTCCTCGGCCTCGACGATTACCTCCACCTGTACCCCAGCCTGCCGGGCCATCTCCGCAAGCACCTCCTTGTCGATACAGGTCGCGTCCAATTCATGGCCGACAGCCTCAGCGATGCGAGTGCCTCGCGAGCCCAGTTCACGCGAAATGGTAACGACGGTCATACTTGCCTCCTCAGTACAGGAAACCTGCCCTCACGCGCCAAAGAACTCTTCTAACACACTTCCTGGGCTTTCGACACAGGGCCAATGACTATAGCTCGATCACTCTCGGGTCATAGAGCGGTGTGTCTGCAACAACAATGCGGCCATCCGGCATTTGATAGCAGTTGCCGTGCCTGCGAGCGCCCTCCACCAAGGAGTTTCGCCCCAGCGCCTCTTCATCTTTGCGGTGTTGCCCATCAGCGGCGTCGAAGTCCCATGAACTATCCACCAGAGCCTTCAACTGCCGGCCGGTTGCCATCTCTTCCTCTGTACCGTTTACCAGTAGATTGCGCTGCTCCAGGGGATCGGCTTCCATGTCAAAAAGCAGGTGTGGCATCATTCCCCGAAAGCGGACAAACTTGTACTTACCAAGGCGCACAAGCCGGTGCTCGCTCCCTTTTCCCCAGCGCGGGAGCGGATTGTCCACAAAGACAGGCTCTGCCGATGGCTCGGTCCCTGTCGTCACCGCCTTGGAGAGATCGCGCCCCTCCAGGCCGTCAGGTGCCTCGATGTTCGCCAGCCCGCACAACGTAGGGAACAGGTCCGCCAAACTGACAGGCGTGTCCAGTCGCGCTCCCGGGATATCTCCACTCCGCTGAGAAGGAGTCTGGACAATCAGCGGCACCCGCGCCGCGGCCTCGTGCCACGAATTCTTCCACCACATGCCGTGCTCACCCGCCATTTCCCCATGGTCCGTGGTGTACACGATAACCGTGTTCTCCAGCAGACCGCTCCGTTCCAACAAATGGAGAAGATCCCCAAGGATTTCGTCCAGATAGTCGACGCATGCGAAGTAGGCTGCCCTCGCCTTCATCATCTCCTGCTCTGAGACTTCCTCTGTGCGGAATCCTCTTGCCATGCCAACTGTCATGGGGTGAGAGGCAGTGTCTCCTGTACGTCCTACCTTGGGCGGAGTTACTCCTTCAGGCCAGTACTTGTCTAAGAACCTCCTCGGAGCAGTCAGCGGAAAATGAGGTCGGCTGAACGACGCGCACAGAAACCAGGGCCTGTCCGGCTCAGCTGCCGTCTGTTCCCGCAAATACGTCACCGTCTCCCGTACGATGACTTGCTCCTGTAAGGCACTCTCTGGAATCTCCGTAAGTCCGGCGTCGGCGGTACGGCTGCGCATCTCAAAGCCGCCTTCACTCTTTGACAAGGGATCCCTCTGATGTCCGGCACCCCCTGTCAAATCGCCATAGGGTCTGCTCGCGAAACCGGCCATCTGGTTGGCGCCTCCCAAGTGCATCTTGCCTACCAGGCAGGTAGCGTATCCGGCATCGGCAAATGCGGAGGCAACTGTCGGAATCTCCGGTTTCAGGTAGGATCCATTGGCCCAGCCGCCGCTGGTCATCGGCGAGCGCCCGGTCAACAGACAGATGCGGGAGGGTGTACAGAGTGGCGATTGGCAGTAGGCACTGCTGAAAAAGGCCCCGTGTTTCGCCAAACCGTCCAAAACAGGTGTTTGAACCGGTTCGCCCGTTTGCCCCTCAAGCAGGCTAAGGCAGCGGTAGCTGTGCTCGTCTGAAAAGAGAAAGAGAATGTTCGGTCGCGACATGAGTGATATCCCTTTCGAAAACGCGCGGCAGCGGCCTCCCCTAGAATAAGACTACGGGCCGATGTGCGCAAGTAAGCTTTTCCCGTTCACAACCGCCGCAGGCTCCATTTGAGCGCAACGCGGAAAGAAATACGGCCTAAGCGTCCCTGTTCGGTTGAAGCTGCGAGACGACTGCGGTAGGATAGTGGAGATGGAGACTATCTGTTTCTCTTCGGCTACCCAACTGATTCGGGCTATTCACGCACGTGAGCTTTCTGCGCGCGAGGTTGTAGCAGCATTCCAGGCGCAGCTTGAAACAGTTAACGCCCGGCTAAACGCCGTAACCGTCGTGGCCGAGGACGCCTTGGATCGGGCCAGACTGGCCGACGAGAAACAAGCTCAAGGTGAGGATCTGGGTCCTCTTCACGGTTTGCCATTCACCGTCAAGGACACATTTGAAACGTCTGGTCTGCAGAGCCAGCTTGAGATCCGAATACGCAAGAAACTGGTTGCGCGCAAAGACGCCACGGTCGTTGACAGGATGAAGCAAGCCGGAGCAATTCTTCTGGCCAAAACCAACTGCCCGCCATCAGGAAGTGGCGCCGACACGGAAAACGCGATCATCGGTCAGACATGCAACCCGCACAACGCCAGCCGCTCACCAGGCGGCAGCAGCGGCGGCGAAGCAGCTCTCATCGCCGCCGGCGGTTCACCTTTAGGTCTTGGCAGCGATACCGGTGGCGGCCTGCGGGTTCCAGTTGCTTTCTGCGGAGTTACCGCTCTAAAGCCAACACAGAGCCGCGTTCCCAACTCAGGTGTCTACAACCAACCGGGAGGACTTACCGATCAGCGCACGCAGATCGGTCCGGTAGCACGCAGCGTCGAGGATCTTCTGCTTGCCTTGAGGACGATTTCCGGTCCCGACTACCTCGACGCCGGGGTCGTTGCCAAACCACTGTACGACCCTGGTCAGTTGCCTCTGCGTGACCTGACAGTCGCTTCCTTTGCCTACGACCCAGCCTCCCTTGTTACCTCCTCGGTGGCAAATGCTGTGGGTGCGTCAGGGCAGGCTCTGGCCCGCGCCGGCGTCCAAGTCGTGGAAAACCGTCCACTCGACCTGGTAGGAGGCGCCCGGGATCTCGACCAGGGCTGGCGACGAATGGCGGGGACCCGCGGTCAGGACGTTGTTGAGCTGCTCCACGCCTGGGACCAGTTTCGCACCAACCTGCTCCAATTCATCCGTTACTACGATGCCATCCTCTGTCCCGCCGTTCACCACACCGCTCCCGCAATCGGCGCTCGCGACAACCAGCGCTTCGACTATACAGTCCCTTTCAATCTGACCGGCTATCCCGCCGCCGTCGTTCCTGTTGCCGTAGATGATGAAGGCCTCCCCGTCGCCGTGCAGATCGTCTCCCATCCCTGGCGTGAGGACATCGTATTGGCGCTGGCAGCGACTCTGGAGGAGGAGTTTCAGGGCTGGCAAGACGAACTGGACAGTGGCATGAAACCGCATCGCCTGTCAGGCGTAAAGTAAGTACAGGGAACCATATCAGGGAGGCAAAGATGGAAGAAGAACGCAAGGAAGAAAGCAAAGAGCATAAAGATGGAGAAGAAGCTGAAAGCTTCAGAAGTGGCGATGATCTGACTGAAGAGATTCACAAGCTGGTTGAAGCAATGGCCCGCGCCGCACGCAACGTCTGGAGCAGCGAGCAGCGTCTCCAACTGGAGGAAGACCTGCGCCGCGGCCTCGGGTCGCTCGTCGGGAGCCTGGAAGAGGCACTCGAGCGATTCAGCCGGAGTGAACAGGGCCAGGACATTCAGGAACAGGCGACCAGAGTGGCCAACCGGGTTCGCGAGAGCGAGCTCGCCGCTGAACTGAAGGAGGGACTAACCGTCGGCCTGAGGTCCGCCGCCGACGAAGTCCGGAAATTCGCCGACAGCTTCGAAGAGCAACAGGAGCAGTCTGGCGCCGCTCAGGACATCCCCGTGGAATCGGACAACGAAGAGAGTTGCGAAGAGAGTACCTGAGAAAAACCGATAGGCGGCGCAACCCGGAGGCAGAGACCGCTTTCAGGGGAATGTGAAGAGGACCTTGGCCAGCTTCAAGATGCCTTGACTCCAGGGCACCCGGTGAGATACTCCGCTGCTCCCTTCGAAACTGGCCAGGTTCTCAATGTACCAGATGTAGTTCCGGACGAGTGCGTCCTGGTTGCTGAAGGCCGGGTTCCAGCCGAGAAGCCGCTGGGCCTTGGCGACATCCACGAATGAGTCGGTCGCTGCCGTTTCATAGACCCACTTGTATAGAGGCGAAATCCCCAGCTTTTCCAGTAAGCGCAATGTCCAGATGGCCGGCGCGGCCGGCAGTGGAATGATGCGTTTTCCATGTCCCGCGAAGTCGAGAACAGCCTGATAATCCTCTTTCATCGTGGCAAACTCGGTCGCGCCGATGTTGAAGGTGTCGTTGACTTTTGAGCTTGGTAGGCTGGCAGCCAGGAAAATCGCAGAACACAGATCCTCCACATCCAGCAGCTGATAGCGATTTCTCCCACTGCCCAGCATGGGGAAGTTTTTTCCGTCTTTTGCCCAATCGTAGAACAGAGCAAAGACACCAAGCCGCTCCGGCCCGACAAACGATTTGGGGCGAATGATGGGAACACACATTCCCTTGTCTCTGAACTCTTGGCAAATCTCTTCGGCCTCGATCTTGGCCTTGCCGTATGGGCCTACCCCGTGCAGCCGGTCGTCTTCCTTCAGAGGATGGTGATCCGGGATGCCGTAGACGGCCGTGGACGATATGTGGATCATCCGGTTGATCCCCGATCGGTAAGCCGCTTCCAGGACGTTGCGGATACCTTCAACATCGGTGGAATAGATCTCCTCTGCACTGTAAAGTGGAAGTGCCGCCGCAGCGTGAACCACCAGGTCCACGCCTTCCATCGACGCGCGGACTGATTCGACGTCGCGGATGTCCCCGTCAAAAACCTTGACCGAGTCCCTCTCCGGATAATCGAAAGGCGCAATGTCGAGCGAAACGACTTGGATCCGCCGCTCAAGAAAGTAGCGGACGAGATTGATGCCAAGAAAGCCCGCGCCGCCTGTTATCAGGCAACTGCTTACGTCTCTCTGGCCGTCAGAGTCTTCCCCTTCAGGAATGCCATCATGTCGAAGAGGAGGAGCAGGCGTCGAACTGGTTCCTACTTGGCGCGGGGTTCGATTCATCAGCGGTCTCGGGAAGGCCGATTGAAGGTGCGGGTAGAAGTCTCTTGACGCTTTTCGTCGGGAGACAGAACAGAAGAAGCTATCCAATTTTTCAGCAGCGATTCAGTCGATTCAAAGGCCAGCTCTGCAGGGATCTGATCTGCATTGAACCACCCTGCGTCCTGCGCATCGTCTGCCACAAAGGGAATCTCCGGCGAAGCGGACGGTTCCCCTAGAAAAGCTAACACAATCCCAATGCGATCGCCTTCGCCACTGACCATAGGGAAAATCTCGATCAACTCGCCGATATTGGCACGCAAGCCGACCTCTTCCCGCAGTTCCCGCTTTAGCGCTTCCCGGGGCATCTCCCCCGCGTCCATGTAGCCGCCCGGCAAGGACCATTTTCCCTTTGCCGGATCCACTGCCCGCTGAATCAACAGGACTCTGCTCTGATGCAGAACGAGTGCAATGACGGCCACCTTCGGATCGGGGAACTGGACGAATCCACATGCCGAACAGACGGGCCGCAAGGCGTTGAATCGCACTTCTTCCACCACCGGACTGGCGCAATATGGGCAGAATCGAAATTTCCGGTTCATTCTTACAAGTATAGCACCGGGTCTGTAGAAGTGGTATACTTGAGCAAAATTCGATGCCGCCGAAATTACATCCATGAGTAAGCCTGAAATCCTGCTGCACGAGCGTCCTGCACGCGGCGCCCTGACCCGGACAGGTGGCTTTCTGACGGGATTCAGCCATACGCTCCAGAGCCCTACATCGGGTGCCGTTTCGGATGCAGCTACTGCTATGTGAGCCAGTCTAACGTGCATCGCTTTTACAACGGCGGGCTGGATTGGGGAAACTACGTCTATCCCCGGGTTGGAATCGCCGAACGGCTGGAATTGGAGCTGGCAAGGCTGCATCGCCGCGACGCCCTCAAACGGTCCGCGATCTTTATGTCGTCGTCAACGGATCCATATCAGGGTGCAGAGCGGATCTATCAGTTGACCCGCAAATGTCTCTCCGTCTTCAAGAAACGCCCACCCGGCCTGCTGGTGATCCAAACGCGCGCGCCGCTCGCGGCAAGAGATTTCGACATCATGGCAGCCCTGGGAGATCGATGCCTGCTCAACCTGACAATCGAGACAGACCGAGAGGACGTTCGTCGTATCCTGACGCCCCTCTGTCCGTCAATTCAACAGCGTCTGGAAACGGCGCGCCAAGCCCGGCGCCGCGGCATAGCGACGCAGGTGACAGTGAGCCCATGCCTCCCCTTTTCTGGCGTGGAGGCTTTCGGAGAGATGCTTCTCAAAGTTAGCGACCGAGTGATCGTCGACAGTTTTGTCGCAGGAGATGGCGGCGGCGGAAAGCGAACAGCGCGCACGAAAATACCAGGTCTCTTTGCCCGGTCAGGGTGGGAGGAGTGGCACTCACAGGAGGCGGCCTCCTTCCTGTATGAATGGTTGCATCACCGCATTGGGGAGAGGGCGGGCTGGTCGCAAGAGGGCTTCACGCGCCAAGCTCGCAAGGTTACCTGCCTTTCCTGTTGACGGCAATCCCAGGAGAGTAAGGCTAGCGATATGAACACTGTTTACGGAGGAATCGAGGCAGGGGGAACGAAGTTCGTCTGCGCAGTCGGAACCGGTCCCGACGACATCCGGGCCGAAGTCCGCCTGCCCACCGAGTCGCCTGAAACTACCTTGGGAAAGGTCATCGACTTCTTTCGCGACCAGCAGGAGCGGCATGAGATTGCCGCCCTTGGAGTGGCCTCTTTTGGACCGGTTGACCCCGACCCCAGCTCACCAACCTTCGGATACATCACCAATACGCCAAAACCTGGTTGGGCCAACACACCTGTTGCGCCGGCGCTGAAGGATGCGTTCGACGTCCCGATCGGCTTCGACACCGATGTAAATGTCGCCGCCCTGGGCGAGCACACCTGGGGCGCGGCAAGAGAGGCGGATACCTTTGTGTATCTGACTATTGGAACAGGCATCGGAGGGGGAGGCATGGTGGATGGCAAACTGATGCATGGCCTCATCCACCCTGAAATGGGCCACATCGCAATTCCGCACAACTGGGAACGTGACCCCTTCGCCGGCACGTGCCCGTTTCACGGTGACTGCTGGGAAGGACTGGCCAACGGCCCCGCACTCGAAGCACGCTGGGGTCAGCCGGGCGAACTGCTTCCTCCCGGTCATGAAGCCTGGTCGCTGGAGGCCCACTATCTCGCTCTGGGCGTGACGAGCATCATGATGATCATGTCCCCACAGCTGGTAGTGATGGGTGGCGGGGTCATGGAGCAGGAGCACATCTTCCCTCTTATCCGCCAGGAAGTGAAGTCCCAGCTGAATGGTTACATTCAGAGCCCGACGGTATTGGATGGAGTGGATAGTTACATCGTGCCGCCCGCGCTGGGAGGGCGCTCCGGCGTGTTGGGCGCGATAGCCCTGGCCAAGCGCGCCTTCCGGGACACTTGACCAACTCCGAAATCTCTTAGTCGATCACGCCCATTTCCTTGCTCTGAATGTCCGTCACTTTCGATCCCACTGAGCATCCGCACAGGCGCCGCAATCTGCTTACTGGAGAGTGGGTTCTTGTCTCTCCTCACCGAATGAAGAGGCCGTGGCAGGGCCAAACGGAGTCGCCGCCTTCCCTTTCCTTACCTCAGTACGACCCTTCCTGCTATCTCTGCCCCGGCAACGAAAGGGCCGGAGGCCTTGTCAATCCGGCCTACACGCACACCTTTGTCTTCGAAAACGACTTTGCCGCGCTGCGCGCCGATACACCGGCCGGGACGGCCCAAAACAACCGGTTCTTTCAGTCGCAGTCAGAGACGGGAATCTGCCGGGTAATCTGCTTCAGCCCACGGCATGATCTGACGCTGGCGCGCATGGCTCTGCCCGACATTCGCCGCGTTGTGGATCTGTGGACGGAACAGGTCGAAGAGTTGAGCCAGGACGAGCAGTTAGGCTACGTTCAACTCTTCGAGAATCGGGGCGCCATGATGGGAAGCTCAAATCCGCATCCACATGGACAGGTTTGGGCGACCCGCCGTATGCCGACCGAGCCAGCCAAAGAAGATCGAGAACAACGGGCCTATTTCGAATGCGAAGGAACTCCCCTGCTGGTGGACTATCTTTCCGCCGAGCTGGCGGCAGAGGAAAGGGTTGTGGTGGAAAACAGCGACTGGGCGGCGGTCGTGCCCTATTGGGCCGTCTGGCCGTTCGAAACGCTACTTCTGCCCCGGCGCCCACGTCAGCATCTGGCGGAACTTGCTCCGGCGGAGCGGGACTCCCTGGCCGGCATCCTGAAGCGCCTGCTAATCCTCTATGACAATCTCTTCGAGACCAGCTTTCCCTATTCGATGGGCTGGCACG
The DNA here is from genome assembly GCA_965204525.1 of Caldilineaceae bacterium. Lineage (GTDB taxonomy): Bacteria > Chloroflexota > Anaerolineae > Caldilineales > Caldilineaceae > Bin5. Next base: position 136,346 of record OZ241994.1, read on the forward strand.
GAAAGCCGGCTACCGCTGGTGACCACGCCCACTGGCAACTTCACGCCCACTTCTACCCGCCCCTTCTGCGCTCGGCTACCGTCAGGAAGTTCATGGTCGGTTACGAAATGCTGGCAACCCCGCAGCGCGACCTCACCGCCGAGCAGGCTGCGCAACGTCTGAGAGCCCAGAGCGAAACCCACTATCTGGACCGCTGAGAACCTTCGGCGCCGCTGCGATAAGCCTCTCTGGCGGCCTGATAGGCATCTCCCCCGTAACAGTCATTTATTACGAACAGCGGAAAATCTTCCACCTCCAGTTCTCGAATCGCCTCGCTCAATAGATCAGGATATGCAAGAAGGCGGCTGCGGCGAATCTGCCGGGCCAGCAGGGCGGAGGCCCCGCCGACAGCGCCAAAATAGACCGCCCCGTATCGTACGAGTGCCTGCTTCACTTCCTCCGATCGACTCCCTTTGCCGATCAGGCCGGCGACCCCACGTTCCAGCAGTGGCAATGTATAAGGGTCCATACGCCCGCTCGTTGTGGGCCCCGCAGGCCCAATAACCGCGCCCTGTTTGGCTGGGGCCGGCCCAACGTAATAGATTACCTGGCCTGATAAAGGCAGCGGCAACTCTTTGCCCCGTTTCATCGCGGCGACGAGTCTCTTGTGGGCCGCATCCCTTGCCGCGTAAATCGTGCCCGTCATGACGACCTGTTCACCGGCCCGCAAGGACTTTACCGTGGCCTCGTCAAGAGGCGCCTGGACTGTTCTCGCCATCACAACTCCAATGTTGCCCGCCGCGGCGCGGAGCAGTTAAGGTTTACCGCAATGGGCAGCGCGGCAATGTGCGTCGCCAGGACTTCGACGTGGACGGCCAGCGCAGTTACAACGCCCCCCAGCCCTTGCGGTCCGATTCCTAGTCCGTTGAGTGCGTCGAGCAGCTCGCCCTCGAGTCTGGCCACATGCGCTTCCGGACTGACGCTGCCGATAGGTCGCAGCAGCGCTTTCTTTGCCGCCATGCCCACAGTGTCGAGGGAGCCGCCGATGCCGACACCCACGATCAGAGGGGGACAGGCATTGGGCCCGGCCTTCTCGACCGTATCAATCACGAACTGTTGAACACCTTCTTCACCAATTGCCGGAGGAAACATCTGGACCCGACTCATGAGTTCGGCTCCGAACCCCTTTTGCAGTGTGCTGATGCGCAGCCCGTCTCCCCCAACAATCTCCCAATGGATCAGGGCCGGCGTGTTGTCGCCGGAATTGACTCGCAGCAACGGGTCGCTCACCACCGATTTGCGCAGGTCGGCGTAGGCATCGCGGGTCGCATCCTGCAGCGCCGCATGAATCTCTCCCCCGCTGAAGTGAACGTCCTGGCCGACTTCGACAAACAGAATCGCCATTCCCGTATCCTGGCAAGTGGGTATCGTTTCGGCTTCGGCGTAGGCCGCATTCTCCAGCAAGAGTTCGATGACCTCCTGCCCAGTCGGCGATCGCTCCTGACGACCCGCTGTGCGCATGGCCTCCAGATAGTCTTCAGGCAAGCTGTGCGCGGAATGGCGCAGGAGTTCACCGACGGCCTGTCTCACATCGCGGACATCGATAGTTCTCAAGATCTCACTCCCCTTCAGTTCGAGAAAATGCGTGAGAAACAGTTGCAGCGAGTACGAGAGTTCTTTCCCTTTCAGGCGCCTGATCCCTCAGTTCCTGTTTCCTGCTCTTTCCTTGTATGCAGCGGCCAGCGCGGCAATGCGGAAATTTCCGGGCGCCAAATCTGCCGCCTTCTCCAGTCCGGAAAGTACGGCCGGATCGTCTCGGTTAAGCAGAAAACGGCCCCAGGCCACCAGGGCATGGATATCGGCTCTCTCCGGCTGAACGATCAGCGCGTTGTTCCCGTACTGGGTCAGGAAGTGGCCAATCGTCTGATCGAATCCATAGGCTGCCGAGTCGGCAGGAATCGGCGTACTGCTGAACAAGGTTGATGGGTCCATCGACCATAGAACCTCGAAGGAAAAGTCCCAGTCTCCGGCGAATACATGGCTCAAAAGTGGGAACGGGCTGGCAACGGCCAGCTGGCGGCTCATTTCCAGATGGTGGCGTATCCAGAGCGCGTTCCAATTGACCGTCGGATCAGAAGGAGCCGCGACTTTGGCTCGCTCGATTTCGTCGAGCGCGTCTGCGTACAATCCCGCCTCGGCTAGCGCCAGGGCATGGCTGTTTATGGCTCGTAGATGGAGCGGTCGGTTATCCGGCAACAACCTGGGGGCGGCTTCGGCCAGTTTCTCACCATCCCAATGGAAGAACCGCGCCAGGTAGAGCTGCAGGCCGCAGGCGTAACAGAAAATGTAAGGATCGCTGTTGTTCAACAATAGATCCAGTTGGCCGTCGCCATTCAAATCCACAACCGACCCCGCATCCGGGATACTGTTGAAGCTGCTGATGACGAGTGATAGGGCCTGTCCGTCCCAGCGCAATATCTCAAGACAGCCGCCATGCGCGCCTGCACCGCCTTGGACGGCCAGCCAGAGTCCGGTAGGTTCTATGGATACCTGTTTCAGGGAGTATTCGTCGAGATAGTCGACACAATCGAGCTCCTCGCGGCCCAACTCCAACCACCCGCTCTCCTGAGCCTCATGGATCGATACAATGTGCGAGGCGGACACACTCTGCGGCGGGAGCCCGAAAGTATTGGCGGCAAACAAGGTCGCCTCACCTGACGTTTCAAGTTGCTGCACAGCCACACCGCGCGCAGGGTCCTGCTCCGATCCATATTCGCTGGCCAGTTGGTCCTGCAGCGTCTGTTTACTGGGAAGTGTGGAGGGTGCAGGCGACGCCGCAACTGTACCGGGCCGGCCCTCCAGGGCTTTCGCCAGTTCTTCGTATCGGCTGTCTTCAGTCGCCAATTCCGCTGCCAGTTGCATGCCCGACTGAACTGCTGGATCGTCTGGCTCGATAAGGAAGCGTCCCCAGGCCCCCAGCGCGTGAATGGCCGCCCGTTCCGGTTGCAGCGCCAATGCAGTATCGGAAAATTGGGCCAGTAGCACGCCTACGACATGTTCGAACCCCGATGCCGCAGAGCCGGCTGGTATCGGCGCGTCGCTGACAAGGGTTGTCAAGCCCACATCCCACAAGGCATCAAAGGCCGTTTCCCAGTCGCCCGCGAATACGTGGTTCAGCAGGGGGAAAGAACTGGCAGAAGCCTCTTCCCGGCTGGCTTCAAGGTGGTGGCGGATCCAGATAGCGTTCCAGGAGACTGTGGCGTTTCCGGGCGCGACGGCCTCCGCCTGTTCGATCTGCTCCAACGCGTCGGCGAACAGGCTGGCGGCGGCCAGCTCCGCCGCCCGATCGTTGAAAGCACGCAATTCTGCGGGCAGATCGTGGGCTAAAGGAGCTGGCGTTACTTCCTTTAGCGCCTGCCCGTCCCAATAGAAGAGCTGCGCCCAGTACTGTCGAACCCCACAAGCGTAGCAGAAGATGTAGGGGTCGCTGTTGTTCAGCAGCAAGTCCAGCTGGCCGTCCCCATTCAGATCGGTGAGCGAGCCGGCATCCGGGCTGCTGCTGAATCCGCTGATAACGACCGACAGATTCTCGCCGTCCCAACGCAGCAGTTCAAGACAGCCGCTGTGAGCGCCAACGCCGCCGGTAACGGTCAGCCATACGTCGACAGGGTCTATGTTTACCTGTTCAACTGAGAATTCATTCAGGTATTCGGCGCACTCAAGTTCCACGCGGCCCAAAGCCTCCCAGCCTTCGGGCCCGGCGGCGTGGATCCAAACCTTTTGTCTGAACGACGGATTGTCTGGAGGAAAGCCGTGCGTGTGGGAAACGAACAGAGTATCTTCACCGCCGGCGGTCGCGACCGGTTGCACGGTAACGAGCGGCCCCAAATCCTGGACCAGGCCGCTTTCGGCGGCAAGTTGGTTCGCCAGCTCAGCCAGCCCGGCTGCCTCGTCTGACCGCGCCGAAACCGTGGGCGTTGCCGAAACCGGCCACATGACAGGCTGCGCACAGCCGCTGACTAGAAGCGTCAGCAAGAGTGCAAAAGAGAATACGCGCCGCAGGGGGGGTAGTGGCATGGTATACTCCTTCAAACAGCCAAGAGAATGCCAGGTTTATTCTCAAAAAAGAGGACCGTCCCCGCTCCCACTCTTTGAATGACAAGTACACGCTTCATGCGTGCATCCAATCAAAGCGCCCGCCAGTCTGGGATCATGCGCGCAAAGAACTGTCCGCTAAGCGTCGTTTCGCATATGAAACTCCTGACCGCGCTGACTATATCACGCATCCAGCATAGCACAAAGTGGCCCGCCGAGTGGAACAAGCGCCTCGAGCCCGTCGTCAAGACTTTCAACTACGGTTTCGAGATTACAACACGGCCAGCCTGACTGATGAAAAACGCCGAACTGATCGAGGCTCTGCGTCTCAACTACATCGAGTATTTCCGCCTCTTTCACGGTCAGCATGGGATCCGTACTTATGTCGACCGGGAGACCGCCTGGATCGTAGCCAACGGGCCGCCGGGAAACCACATTCTGCGCTCCAATCTGCCCGCCGTGGAAGCAGAAGAAAAGATCGACGCACTCATGTCCAGGATCGGCACATTGACGGGAGGAATCCGCTGGCTGCTCTTCCCTCAAGACCGGCCCGAGGATCTGCGCGCAAGGCTGTCGCAAAGAGGGCTGTCATCAGGACGGGGTGATCTATGGATGTTCAGGCAGCTGCAGCAAGTTCCGGATAACAGGCATCACCCTCAACTTCGCATCAGTCCCGTTCGGGACAAGCCTGGACTGAGGGCGTGGTGGACTGCTTCGGCCCTCGGCTTCGGCACGACCCAGCGCGCCGCTCAGCCCTGGTACGATGCCTTCCGACGCCGCGGATTCGGCCCGAAAGTTCATGTCACCAATTACATCGGACATCTTGATCAGAAGGCGGTGACAACCGCCACCTTGATCCGGGCTCGTGGCATAGCAGGAATCTATGATCTTTCGACGCTTCCGGATTACCGAGGGCAAGGCTTCGCCGGTGCACTTGTTAACCACCTGTTGGAACAGGCCAGACAGCGCGGGTACTCCCATGCAGGCCTGCAGACAGGCGACGCAGAGCAGTTCTACCAAAGTCTGGGTTTCGAAACTGGCTTTCAGGAAGAAGAGTTCTTCTGGGCGGCAGACTATCCGGAAAAGTAGCAACGAACACGACCGCCGAAAAATGCGGACGGGCCGACAGTCTGATACACTGAAGCCCACTGTACTTGTCGCCCCACGCCTGAGGGCTTCAATGGGAGCACTGGGATGAATGAACCGGCTTCCGGCGCTGTGGCCGCAGGCCCGACGGCGCCCCCGCGCCCGACCGCGCAAAAACGAGTCTTCAATCTGGCCTGGCCTGTCATCGGCGAGAGCTTCCTCGAGACGATGTTGATGGTCGTCGATACCTGGATGGTCGCCCAGCTGAGCACAGCGGCGATTGCCGGTGTCGGCGCATCCGTGCAGGTTCTCTTCTTTATCATCGCCGCGCTGGGCGCGCTCAGCGTCGGCAGCAGTGTCCTGGTCGCACAGGCCTACGGCGCCGGCAAGCTTGTGGAGGCGGCGCGGCTGGCGCGTCAGTCAATTGTCTGGAGTATTATTCTTTCTCTCCCCCTGGCACTCACCGGGTTTTTCCTGGCCGGTCCGGTAATCGCCCTGTTCGGCGTTGAGGCGGACGTGGCCCGCATCGGCAAGGAATACCTGCAAGTCACGATGGCAACTGTCGTCGTGCTGATCGTACTCATGATTGGCGGAGGCGCGCTGCGGGGTCTGGGCGATTCGCAGACCCCAATGCGGGTGACGGCTCTGGCCAATTTCGTAAATGTTTTCTTGACCTACGGACTGATTTTCGGCGTGGCCGGGCTGCCAGCGCTTGGAGCGGTAGGCAGCGCCTGGGGAACCTTTCTCTCCCGCTTGCTCGCTGCAGTCCTTCTCCTGATCGTAATGTGGCGGGGACGACAGGGCGTCTCCATTTCCGGGCGCAGCAACTGGTTGCCCGAAATCAGTGTGGCCTCCTCTGTGCTGCGTATCGGCGTACCGGCCGCTCTGGAGCAGCTTCTCACCTCTGCTGCCTTTACATCGATGACGGCAATCGTCGCCACACTGGGCACTGCGGCCCTGGCCTCCCACCGCATTGCGTTCAACGTTCTTTCCTTGTCCTTTCTGCCCGGCTTTGGCTTCGCAATTGCCGCCACGGCCCTGGTTGGGCAATCTATCGGCGCGCGCGAGCCGGAAGAGGGGGCGGAAGCTGCGGCCATCGCTACGCGCTGGGCAGTTGTTTGGATGGCCGCTATGGGAGTCGTCTCCTACTTGCTGGCAGAGCCGATTATGCGACTGTTCAGCCAGGAAGCTGCTGTCGTACGCGATGGCGTTGCCGCGATAAGGGTGGTGGCCTTGGCCCAACCCTTCTGGGCAGTACTGTTTGTTCAGTCGGGCGCGCTGCGCGGAATGGGCAATACAAGCTTTCCCCTGCGAGCAAATACCGGGGGCATCTGGTCTACGATGATAATCGCTTGGCTGGCGGTAAACTATCTCGATGGCGGCATCGCCCACGTGTGGGGTGTCTTTCTCATCACCTCTCCTGTCATGGCGATTGTTCTCTGGAAACGCTTCAGACGGGCCGTCGGGGAGTGGTCGGACCAGGTGGAATGAGTCTTCTGTCCCTATCCTCCTCACTCTTTCTCATGGCCGGGTACTGGATCCTTCTTGAACACGGCCAGACAGGCGCCAGCAAATGAACCAGGAGTATTCGATACCCGCTGCACATCACAGAGTCGACGAAAAGATTCGGCGCAGCCACTTCATTACAACGGTGGGGCCGGCGGGAACCGTCGAGGACGCACGGGCATTCATCAAAGAAGTGCGGGCCGAGTTTGACACGGCCAACCACAACTGTTGGGCCTATGTCGTCGGCCCGCCGGGGTCGACGGGCCATGCCGGCATGAGCGATGACGGAGAACCCCACGGCACCGCCGGCAGGCCGATGCTCACTGTCCTCCTTCATTGCGGAATTGGCGACATTGTCGTGGTGGTTACCCGTTTCTTCGGGGGCGTAAAGCTTGGCAAAGGGGGACTGGTGAGAGCCTACAGCGGGGGCGTCAAAACTGCCCTGGACTCCCTGCCTCAAATAGAGAAGATGCCAATGGCGGAAGTGGAGGCTGTCATCGGCTACAGCGAGGTGACCCTTTTTCAGCGCATGTTGCCTGAGTTTTCCGCCCAGGTCGTGGATTCCAACTTCGCTGTCGCGGTCTCTTACCGGCTGCAAATGCCGTCAAAGCACGTGGACTCCTTCAAGCTTCGCTTGGCCGATCTGACGAATGGTCAGGCACAGGTGGTTGTTTACCAAGCGGACTGACATCGACTCGAATCTCATCAACTGAGTTCAGAATCAGGTCGGCCAGCGACCCGAGCGTCCTCCTGCTGCCGACCCCCGTCAGGACGCCTACTGCCAGGCCGGCGCCCGCTGAACGGGCCATACGAAGGTCGGCCTCCGCGTCCCCCACCACCACGGTCTCCGCTATGGAAACATCAACTGCTTTCGCCGCCGCCAGCAGTGGGTCGGGCGCCGGTTTGTGCCGGAATGCACTGTCACCGCAAGCGATAAAGTCTACAAATCGCGACAGGCGAAACCTGGCTAGAGCAGCTTCAGTTGGGCCGCTGTCGTCGCTGGTAATCACCGCGACGCGAACACAGTTTTCGTGTAATGACGAAAAGAGCGGAGCCAGTTCAGTCACAGGTGAGAGGTCAACCGGGTCGGCAAGAATCGGCGCAAATCGTCGCCTTACCAACTCTTCACATTCATCCCAGGGCAGCGGGGGATCTGAGAGCTGATGAAGAACCGTTGTCGCCGCACGCTTTGTGGCTTCGCTGGTGTCCGTGGCAAAAGGCCCATCTTCGTTGAAAGTGCCTGCGACGGCGTCGAAACCGAGAGCGCGGCAGAGCGCAGCCCGTATCTCGGTCCGATTCGAAAAGGGGGAGAGCAGACTTTCCACCGCTTGCAGAAAGGTCCGGCGCCAACTGGCACTGAAATCGAAAAGTGTGCCGTCCTTGTCAAAGGCGACGAGCTTGGCGTCAAAGCGGTGTTCGCCAAAGTGGACAAGGCCCATGGAGGGGTGCCGGATTAGCGGAGAGGGAACGCAGGCGAAAAGAGAAACGAAGACTACTGGGCGTATCCGCCAATGGTGCTGAGAAAGTCCTCGCCGATGACAATTCGCAGATCGGTTGATTCGGGAATCAGCAGGCCGGGAAGCGAATACAGAGAGTCCGTCAGATTGAATTGGCGGCCCAACTCCCGCACCAGCGATTCATCCGTATTGTAATTGACGAGAAGGGTATGTTGATAGTCGCTGCGGTCGGCATCGCCAATCGATACGACGCGCCAGCCGCTGGCCTCAAGTTGCCGGCGCGCAAGGGCGGCGATTCCTGCCTCCCCCGTGCCGTTCAGGATCTCGAGCCGGACTTCCCTCGCAGCCATGATGCGAACATTGCGATCTACGCCGGCCGCCAGAAGCTCTGTAGAGCCGACATCAGCGTCTGCCCGCGTACGCGGTTGAATCTGAGGAAGAGGGACGGAAGATGAATCAGCCACCGTACCGGGAACTACCGACGGATCAAAGAACTTCCTGAGTTCAGGACGGATCAGGTCGCGATCGGGGAGCAATATCCAGGCGCCATTTGCGCTATAGCTTTCCTCACCGTAGCGGTCGTCCAGCACCAAAGTCCTCAGATCAAACGAGTTGGAGCTCACATAGGAAGCGATTTCTGCCGCGGTTTGCAGAGGCATGTCGGTTCGAACGCTTCCCCACGTGGTACTCAGCAGCTGTGGCGCGTTAATAATCAGCGTCGGTATCATTTCAGCGTCAAATACCTTTTCCGCAATCGCACGAATCAGTTGCTGCTGCCGCGCGGCGCGACCGTAATCGCTGTCCATGTTTCGGGTACGCGCGTATTTCAGTGCCGTCTGGCCGTCCAACACCCGTCTTCCAGCCTCCAGATGGAATGTCTGGTATCCGTAGTCAGCAGTCGGATACTCCGGGTCGTGAATGGTCTGGGGCACATCGACAGTGATGCCGCCGATCTCGTCGACAAAGCGTACAAACCCGTTGAAGTCGGCCTGCACATAGTACTGTACCGGTTGACCGATAAAGCTGCTTACAGTATCCTTGGCCAGCTGTGCGCCTCCCAAAGGATATCCGCGCTGCTCCCCAATGGCATACGCAGTATTGATCTTCGATGTCAGATTATAGCGGGGAATTGGCACCCACAGATCTCTTGGAAGAGAGATCATGCCGGCTGTGTGCCTTCTCAGGTCAAGAGTGAGCAGTAGCAACGTGTCTGTGCGAGGAGGTTCTTCGTCGTCGATTCGCTCGTCCGATCCCAACAGCAGAATGTTGATCTGGCTGTCCGATGCATCGGCCTCTGCGGGTACGGGCTGCAACTCGACGTTTTGGGCAGCGACCGCTTCCTGCGCGTCCGAACTGCCGGAGTCCACGCTTGCGCTTGACAAGTCGGGAAGATCGGACGTCACTACGGGTACGCTTTTGCGTTGAGCATGGTCTCGGGCGCGATCGCCGAGGACACTGCCAAGGAGGAAAGAAACGAGCAGGATGAAGGCTGCGAAGAGCCACGCCAACGTAACAACTGTAGAGCTGCGCCAAAGAAAGGCGCCGACCCGCTTCACTACGTCAGCCCCCCTTAATCTGGTAGGGGCAAAACCGAACTTCGACATAATGCAGGAATTATATCACGATTTTGGGCGCGCCGAAGAATTTCCGAAGTAGAATTGCGGGTAAGTGTAACGCTCCCCCGGAACGAAAACTGATCAAGGGGAGAAAACGGCAATCATCTCCTCAAAAGCCAGCCAATCTTTCCTGTCAACGCTATCAGCGGGGAAGCGGATGGGCATACAGTCCTGACTTAGTCAAAATGTAAAGAATGTCTGTAACCTCATCCAGGAAGAGACCTCTCAGTCCTGCCAGCGCTATGTCCTCGGCGTCAACAAACTGCTGAATGTAGCGTCCTTCCTTGTCATATACCAGGATGCGCTCATCCGTTGCGTCGGCCAGAAAGAGCATGCCGTCAGCATGTTCGGCCATCGCAAAGTCGACGAGCAGTCCACCAAGCCCGGGAATCCTCTCCAGGCTGAAAGGCAGTTGCTGGCCCTCGCGGAACCGGAGCAAGGTTCCGTCTTCACTCAGCAGCCAGATATCCCCGTCGATTCCCATCGCTATCAGCCCGGCCAGATCGCCCCGGACCTGCTCGTCAAACCATTCAGTCGGCGGGTCATCATAGGCCAGGCCGGCCGGCGAGTAGCGGAAGATCTGGTCCGACCGTTCATCGGCCAGATACAGGCGGCCGTTGTAAATGCCCAGCTGTCCCACGCTTCCAAGTGAGCTCTGTTCTCTCAAGACCAGATGCGTCGCGCCATCCAGGCGATTGTAACGAAAGACATTGTTGTTCCGGTCCAATATCAGAAGGCTTGCTTTGTCCTCAAAGCCGGATATGCGCGGTTGCCAGGCGATGTCCACCAACCTGCCCACTGTTACGCCGCCGGGAACAGTGTCTCCTTCCTTCAAGATCGCCCCGTTGTCTTCTTCCAGCAGCGTGCGTTCCGGATTGGTGCGATAGTGGAAGATGGCCTGGTGGCCGCTGTCCAACACATATATGTCCTGGTTGGATACGACAATTCGTTGTGGCTCCGCATCGGCAGCGTACTCCAGCAGAGGTACATCCAGAGAATATAGCGCCCGGACCTGGAGCAAGTCCTGAAGTTCGGTGGCAATGACCTCCGACAACTCCTGTATCTGATCGGTTACGCCGATCAGCACGATGGCTTCGTCCAGATAACGCTGCGCCTCACTCAGTGACGCACGTGCTGTCGCCTTGTCTTCCACCGCCAAAGCCTGCTGGACCTCCAGCAACTTACCGTCGGCCAACTCCACGAGTTGCAGACCTTCTTCCTGATTGATGCTGCCTTCGCGCAAGAAAGCGGCCCCGACGACAGCCGAAGTGAGCAGTGGGATAAGAATTGCTATCGCAATAATCAGTCTGCGCCGGTTGCCCTTCGAAGGTGCCGGCGGCGCATAGCCGGGCAGTGCCGGCAGCTGGACGCGTTCCTCAGTCCGATCCGCTGCCGGGCCCTCCGAACTCTGTTGTGGCTGCGCCTGCTGAATCGGCTCAACCGGGTCTGAAGGCGTGGGCTGGGATGGAGGTGCGGGTTCCTCCGTCCCGGTCTGTTGAGTCTGCTCGTTCTGCCGCTCCTTGCGTTCAGGCAAGAGTCCTTGAAGGAGGCTGGAAAACCATCTGGACGGCCTGTCCAGTAGGCGAAAGGCGCGCTTGCGCCAGCCGTCTCGCCCATTCTGTGGCGGGCGAATCGGAACGGTCAGTTGGTGCTGCATTGTCGTGGCGCTGGGCAAATCCGGACTTGGATCGCTCCCTCGATTATGGGACGTGCCTATGTGCGTTGCTCTCTTTTCCCCAGGCACATTGTGAACGGGAGGCGCGGCCCCAACTGCCGTCGGTAGGGGTGTGCCAACCGTCTCTTCCTCACCCTGCTCCTCGTCCGCGTATACCAGAAGCAGGCCAAGAAGAGGCACGTTTTCGCCCTGTTCCTGGAGATGCATTACCATCTCCTGCATATTGCTCACAGTGGTACTGACGACGGCGCCTCCGATAGTCCTGACGTCAGACTGCAGGATCCACTCACTTTCCCCAAGGAAGAGCGCATCACCACTGTTGAGCACATGCCTGTAAGTGTGTATGTTCGGTTCAGTCTCACCACCGACATTGCTCGAAAAGCGCTCTTCATCAAGGGGGAATTGGTCCAATCGCTGATCCGTAGCGATGAACGCCACGGTCGGCCCCGCCGAGGCAATGACCAGATGGCCTTGGACGACGGCAGCGCAAATGATCCCGGCCTGCAAATCAATGTCCGGGCTGTTCCGATTCATGTTGCGCAGTATTTCGTGGGCGTCGGTGATCGCCTGCTTCAGTACTTGGCTGACCGGCCCGCCTGCCGAGTAGTATGTGAGTTCAGCGGTCGCCTGCATCTCACGAACGGCGTGGCTGCCGACCGGACTGCTGCCAATCAGTTCGATGAGAATATACAGATTTCCCCTGGCTGCGCGCTCGTCCCCCCAACCCGGTTCAAAAGCTTCCAGGTGCGCGGCCCGCGGATTGCGGTGGTCCATCAACTGGGCGGAATGGACGCGTGATTGTACTGGAGAAGCTGTGCTTGCCATAGTTGCTCAGTGTTGCGGCGAAGACCCGGGGCAGAGAAATGCCGCCTGGACTGGCCAATTGGACTCCTTGAGCGTCTCTGGGGTTGTTCCCGCAGCGCCTGCTGGAGACGGTCGAATTCTCATTGTACACCCTACACCAATAGCCCACAAGCACCGTTCTGTGCGGGGGATTCCGTGCGTCAAAGGCAAAAGTGCGGTATGATGGCGCCACTGCCGCGACAGTCAGAGCTGGTCGCTGTCCATCCTCCAAGTTGGCGGGCTTCCAGGAATTCTGAACCCGGATTCTATCCGTAGATTCGGGTGCAGGCCGCAAACTGGGATCGCATCCGACGCCATCTTTTGACAGACAATTGCATACGAATTCGGGATCCAGGGCCGCTACCATTAATTGCATTCGTAGGGCCGTGAGAACGGGCATAAGCCAGTGAGAATCGGAATCGTAGGCGGACCAAATAGCGGTAAGACAACGATCTTCAACGCGTTGACCCGCAGTGCTACCGCCGCGACAGCCTATTCCAGCGGCCAGTTGGAGGTCCATACCGCGGTAGTGGACGTGCCGGATCCGCGACTCAGCTTCCTCGCGCAGATATTTGCCCCCCGCAGGGCCGTCTACGCACAAGTGACCTATAACGACATCGCCGGACTGACCGGCGACATCGGCAAAGAGGGCCAAATTCGCGGCCCTCTTCTGAACGCAATCGCCGTCAACGATGCGCTGCTGCTCGTCGCGCGGGCTTTCCACGACCCTAACATTCCCCACCCCAATGACAGCGTCGACCCGGGCGCGGACTTTGCGGCGATGGAAACGGAATTCCTGCTCAACGATATGGTTACGATCGAAGGGCGCCTGGAACGGATCGCTGCCCAGCGGTCACGGGGTCCCGTTGAAGAGCGTCAGCGTCTGGCGCACGAAGAAGCGCTGCTCACGCGGCTCTACCCGCTGCTTGAGGAAGGGTCCCCCTTGAGAGAGGCGACGCTGTCCGCCGATGAAAAGAAGCTGCTGGGCGGCTTTGGTTTCCTGAGTCTGAAACCGGTTCTGCGCGTCGTCAACGCAGGCGATGAAGACGAAGAAGACATGTTCTCGCATCAGCTGAATGAAGGGACTTTCTTCTTGCGGGGACGACTGGAAGCTGAAATCGCACTGATGACGCCGGAGGAAGCTGCCGAATTCCTGGTTGGGTTCGGTATCGTGGAGCAGGGCTTGAACCGGGCGATTCGGCGTTGTTACCAGCTCTTGGGTCTGATCAGTTTCTTTACAATTGGCGACAACGAGGTGCGCTCTTGGGCTGTCGGTGCCGGATCAACTGCGCCCGAAGCGGCCGGCATCGTCCACACCGATATGCAAAGGGGTTTCATTCGAGCGGAAACCGTACATTTCGACAGCCTTAAGGACGCTGGAAGTATGGCCGCAGCTCGCACCCAGGGTCTCTTGAGGCTCGAAGGCAAGGAATACCTTGTACAAGATGGCGACATTCTGAACTTTCGTTTCAATGTCTAACGAAAACCTGTATGAGTTTTCGTACCTCCGAACTTTTGTCCTGAGAGTCAAAGAAAGGTATACTGCGTAACGGTGTTGCGCAGGGACAGCACCGTTGTCAACGAGGAGCGGAAGATGACCGAAGAACCCCGTAATGTCGAGATACAGGAAGCTGACGAGACCCCAAGCGAGGCCGACTCCGCCAAAAAGGTCGTTCGCCTGAGCGTCGGCCAGGAATTAACCGGCAAAGTCAAGCAGGTTACTGACTTTGGCGCCTTTGTCGACATCGGCGCCGGCCGTGATGGATTGGTCCATATCTCCGAACTGTCGGTTGGTCGTGTGACCAACGTAAAGGAGATTGTGGAGGAGGGCCAGAGCGTCACAGTTTGGATCAAGCGGCTGAACCGGGAGCGAAACCGCATCAGCCTGACCATGATCTCGCCCGACACCAGGACGATTCGAGACCTGCAAGAGGGCGAAGTCGTCGAAGGTGTTGTTACCAGAATGGTCCCCTATGGCGCCTTCATCAACATTGGAGTGGGCACCGACGCCCTTCTCCACGTGCGTGAGATGGGGAATAACTACGTCGAAAAGCCGGAAGATGTAGTTGAGATCGATGAAAAGCTGGAAGTTCGCATCATGACCGTCAATCGCCGCCGCCGCCACATTGACGTAAGCATAAAGGGGTTGCGGGAAGAGCCTGAAGGGGATGAAGCTGAAGCAACCGGTGGGGAAACCGTTTCAGAAGAAGAATCAGATTCGCAGGTCGTTGACAAGTTTGAGAATATCGAAGTTCTCTCGCCAATGGAGTTGGCCTTCAAACGCGCCATGGAAGCCGGAGGTGAGGAGGTTGCCCTGCCCAAGTCCTCGCGGCGCCGCAAGCGTCGTCAACACCGTGCCCGCTCAGAACAGGCGAAGATCATTCAGCGCACTTTGGATACGATGCGCGAGTAGATTACTGGCGCAGAACTCTTTCAAATTTGGCGGCGGAAGAACCAGACTTCCGTCGCTTTTTTGATTGGCGCCTTTGCCTATTGGGCCTGGCAAGCGAACGGGTCGGCTGACAGTCACACGAGGTCGCCCTCCAACATGGTTATATCGTCCACCATTCTCAGATGGTGGCGCCGGAGGCACAATGAATATCCGTGGTTGTGTGGCATTGGTGACAGGAGGGGCGCATCGCGTGGGCAAGGAAATTGTCCTGGACCTTGCCCGCGCCGGCGCCGATGTAGTCATTCTCTACAACAGATCGGGTAGTGCCGCGGCGGAGACTGCACATGAGGCAGAGGCTCTCGGCGCCTGCGCAACAACTGTGCAATGTGATGTTTCCGACCTGCATGCAGTGCAGAGAATGGCACAGGACGTTCGCGATCGCTTTGGCCGGCTCAGCGTGCTCGTCAATTCAGCCGACTGGTTCGTCCAGGATCCCTTTCCGACCGAAAGCTATGAGACCTGGCGCCGGATTCTCGACGTTTCCGTTCATGGCAGCTTCTATGTCAGCAACGAATTGGCCCCCCTCCTCCTGGAACAGCCGGAAGCGGCAATCGTCAATATCGTAGACCTCTCAGTCTGGCATGCCTGGCCAAATTTCACCGGCCACGCAGTGGCAAAGTCCGCCCTTCTCGCACTGACTCGACAGATGGCGCTGGAACTTGCTCCCACCGTGCGGGTAAACGCAGTGGCCCCGGGCCCCGTTCTGCCTCCACCGCACTACACCGAAGAGAGGCTGCGCCGCAGTAGCAACCGTACACTGCTGAACCGTTGGGGAGAGGCCGGGGACGTCGCCCACGCTGTCAGATTCCTGGTCGAGTCCAACTATACGACCGGTGAAGTAGTGCGAGTCGATGGCGGAGAACTGATCGCGAAGCGATCCCTCTCATCCTGAAGTCGGTCATCGCTCGGAATGTGCAAAAGACCTTACAGCTGTCATGCGGAGGTTTTACGCAGAAGAAGAAACCTCAAGCTTTCCAAGCCGTAGAGTCTAACGTAAGCCCGATTCAAACTCAGGTAGGAGCCGGACAATGGAGCTGTTGACAATTTGGATAGTTACGACGGTAAGTCTCCTGGTCATATCCCGTATTGGGCTGTTCGGCGTCGACATCGAAGACTTCGGAACGGCGTTTGTGGTTGCCGTCGTACTGGGCTTGTTGAATGCCGTCCTCGGTCCCATCCTCCGTTTTCTTTCCTTCCCCCTGCTCCTTTTGACTTTCGGACTCTTCAGCGTCTTTATCAACGCCGCTGTGTTCTGGCTTACAGCGAACCTGATAAGTGGTTTTGAACTGCGCCGCGGCTGCTTCAGCGCGCTGATCGGTCCGATCGCGCTGGCAGCGCTGAACTCTTTCATCATGGCGGTCCTCCCCTGATCGATTTTCGCCATTGGGAATTCGGCAAACTTGCGCGACGGCGGGCCCCACACTTCATAACCTCCAGATCGTCTCGCAAATGAATAATCCAGCCCGCCGTCGCGGCCCCGCCCGCGCCAGAAGGAGGCTGCGATTACTTGCCAGATTTGCCGGTTTTTGGTAACGTGCTTTGGTGCCTTACCAATGAGAAACTGCGAAAGTGACGGAGTGGCGCTAGCCCAATAGTGGGCGAAGCCTGCGGACCGGAAAGGAGCTCCGGTGGACCTTCTGACAGAATTCTCAGCCGCCTTGAGGACGGATAGCGACCGTCCGGAGAAACTGGCTCTTTTGCTAGGCAAACTCATCGATCCCGGGCTGGATGTAAACAGCTACATCAGACGCCTGGATGAGCTGGCCGACCAGGTCGAACAAAGTATGCCCGTCGGGGCGCTCGGCCGCGCCAGGGCCGAGGCTTTGATCGCCGTACTGCACGGCGAATACGACTTTTTCGGCAATGTCGAAAACTACTACGACCCGTCCAACAGCTTCCTTCACCGCGTGCTCGACGCGCGTCTCGGCCTCCCCATCACGCTTAGCCTCCTTTATACGGCCGTAGGGCGCCGTCTGGGTATGAACCTGCGGGGACTGGGACTGCCCGGGCACTTCATGTTGGAATACAGCGACATGAACGGAGTGTGGATTCTCGATCCTTTTCATGGCAAGGTCGTTGGTAGCGAGGAGCTTTCCTACTACCTCACGCAGATCTTCCAGCAGCCGATTCGCATCTCCGTCTCACTGGAGCAGTACCGCACAAACACTGGCGCATGGATACAACGCATTCTGAATAACCTGCGCTCCGTGTATATCTCCCAACACCGTCTGGCCGATGCCCTTTCAGTGTTGAACTATATGGTGATCGTGGACCCGGAGGAGGCAAACCTCTGGCGAGATCGGGGAATGCTCCACTTTGGGCTGGAAAACATGCTGTTGGCTGAGAGCGATCTGCGGCGCTATTTCCTGCTGCGTAACCGCCTGCATCTGTTCACAGGAGAAGCCGAAATGGTGTTCAGCGGCGTTGCCTTCGGAGGTTGGATGCCCGAAGCGGAGCAAGAGCCCACCGAAGAGGACCAGCGCGTGCTATTCGTGCTGAAGCAGATTCGAGATGAAATCAGAAGGTTGAACTGAAGCGAGAATGAGGATCCCGTCTGACGCCTCCCGCCTCTGGAAATTCTGTTGTGTGGCGCTTACCCTTCTGCGCCCTCTGTTCTGCGCTCTGAGAGTGGAGGGCGTGGAAAACGTGCCCCGGAAAGGCGGCGTCGTTCTGGCCTGCAATCATCCCGGCGGCATGGACTGTTTTGTTCTGGGCTTCGCTTCCCCGCGCCAAGTCTTCTATATGGCAAAAAGGGAGCTTTTTAACGTCCATCCGGTGATGACTTTTCTTCTGTACCGCATTGGCGCATTTCCCATCAACCGGGGCGCACGCGACACCGAGGCCATTGAGTACAGCGTGGAACTCCTGAAACAGGGCCGTGTCGTGGGTATGTTTCCTGAGGGGACGCGTAACCGCGGCAAACCCATGCGGCGTGGAAAAAGCGGAGCAGTGCGAATCGCCATCGATGCCGGTGTGCCTGTGGTGCCCGTGGCAGTGCTGGAGATTCCCCACCTGCACAAGAACTGGCTCAATCCCTTCAAACGCACGCAGCTCTCCGTTCAATTCGGACAGCCGGTGCTCTTCCCCGCAGGTACGATGGAAGACGTGCAGGAGCATACAACTGAAATCATGCTGGAAGTTGCGCGCATGATGCCGCCAGAACTGCGCGGCCAC
Source organism: Caldilineaceae bacterium (assembly GCA_965204525.1). Classification (GTDB taxonomy): domain Bacteria; phylum Chloroflexota; class Anaerolineae; order Caldilineales; family Caldilineaceae; genus Bin5. The sequence goes on from OZ241994.1 coordinate 154,229, forward strand.
TATGGAGAAGCGCTGGCCTCGTCCCGAGATCGAACCCCGCCCAGTACCCCAGTAGCAGAGCCAGCCAACTCAGCCGCCCGCGATATCGCGACCGGCTGACTGAAGCCACTCTCCACTCTGTCTGGACCTGCCGCGTAGGAATTCACCTCTTCCTAAGCCAGAGTCGCCATCACGCCTTCCAGGGCTTCACGGCTTGGCCGCAGCTTTTCGTCCGGCAACTGCGTCAAAGGTGTGTCAGTAAGGTTCAGGAGCTCTGTTAGGGTCGGTTCTTCTTCGTTGATATACAGTAAACCGGTGATCAGCTTCTGCTCGTCCAACGAGCGCTGGATGACATTGTAAGCGGCCGCGCGGTCCTTCGGATCGTGGTCCGGATCGATCTTCGTCAGGACAATGCTGCCCCCATCATGCAACTCAACTTCGACTTCGTCCTCGTAGTCTTCGATTTCAATCTCTTCAAACGCCGGCACAAAGTTCAGATCGTGTAGCCGGATCTCATTGGCCCGTCCGAATCCGTAACTCTTCGTGGACGTATCGTGGTTGTTAAAGGTCACACAGGGGCTGATGATATCCAGTACCGCGATGCCTCGGTGATTTATCGCAGCTTTAAGCAGTGCCTCCAACTGCTTCGGATCACCGGCAAAACTGCGGGCGACGAACGTCGCATTGGCGGTCAGTGCTTCCATGCAGATGTCCAGCGGCGGCAAGTCGTTTACCCCCTGGTACTTGAGAAACTGGCCCTCATCGGCGGTCGCGCTGAACTGGCCCTTGGTAAGGCCGTAAACACCGTTGTTCTCGACGATATAAATGAGGGGCAGGTTGCGCCTGACCGCGTGCTTGAACTGGCCGATGCCAATTGAGGCAGTGTCGCCGTCTCCGCTGACTCCGATCACCTCCAACGAGGCGTTGGCGATAATCGCCCCGGTCGCCACTGATGGCATGCGCCCATGCAGGCTGTTGAAGCCGTGACTCCAGCCAAGATAATAGGCCGGCGTCTTGCTGCTGCATCCGATCCCGCTGAGTTTCACGACCTGCGTCTGGTCCAGCCCCATCTCCCAGGCCGCATTGACAATCCGCTGGCTGATACTGTCGTGCCCGCAGCCCTTGCACAAGGTCGACGGTCGGCCGCGATAGGAGGTCTTTTCCAGGCCGATGCGATTGGTCTTTGCGGGACGTGCGGCGCGTCTCGCCGCCGCGGCTCCTTTGGTCCTGGTACTCATATCCGTTCCTCCTCCAATGCCTGTTGCACCTGCTCGGCAATATAGCGGGCGCTCAGGGGAAGTCCGTCACATTTTGCCATCGATATCAGTTTCAGAGCCTGCGCCGGTTCTTCGGTAGTTAGAATCGAGTGGAGCTGGCCGTCACTGTTCGCCTCAACTACAAAGACTGTCGCATTCCTTTCGATGAACGAGCGAACGCTGTCGTCAATCGGCAGAGCCCGCAGGCGCAGGTAGTTGGTGGGCAAGCCCGTAGCCGCAAGACGCGCACGCGCCTCTTCGACGCCGTCGTGGTTGCTGCCCAAACTGATGATCCCAACGTCCGCCCCGTCAACCTCATCCAGGATAGGACCCGGCGCCATCTGTCGTGCCGTCTCGAACTTCCTCTTCAGCCTCTCCAGATTCTGCTCCCAGTCATCGGGCCGCTCGCTGTAGTAGCCGTACTCATTGTGACCCGTGCCGCGCGTGAAGTACGCGGCCATGTTGTGCCTTGTGCCCGGCAGCGTACGATAGGCAACACCGTCGCCATCGACATCCATGTAGCGCGCCCAGGAGCCTTGCCGCTCCTCCAGGTCCTCCGCGCTCAGGACCTTGCCCCGCTTGAAGGGGGCGTCCGAGAACTCGAACGGCTCCGAAATATGCATGTTCATCCCCAGATCGAGGTCGCTTAGAACGAACACGAGTGTCTGCAGTTCCTCCGCCAGATCAAAGGCGATGCGGCCGAATTCGAAGCACTCGGCCGGATTCGCGGGGAAAAGCACCACGTGTCTCGTGTCCCCGTGTCCAAGATAGTAGGACGCAAGAATATCCCCCTGGGAGGTACGGGTCGGCAACCCTGTGCTCGGCCCCATCCTCTGAATGTCCCAGATGACCGCCGGCACCTCGGCGAAGTAGGCCAGCCCGGCAAATTCAGACATCAAGCTGATCCCGGGTCCGCTCGTACAGGTCATCGCCCTCGCGCCCGTCCAGCCTGCACCCACAACCATTCCGATCGCCGCCAGCTCATCCTCCGCCTGAACTACGGCAACGGTCGCCTTGTCCGTGTCCGGGTCGGTTCGCAAGGCAGGCGCGTACTTTTCAATCGACTCGGCCAGGCTCGAGGATGGCGTGATGGGGTACCAGGAGGCAAGCGAAAGGCCGCCGGCCAGAGCGCCCAAGGCCCCCGCCGTATTGCCGTCCACCAGGATCTTCCCCTCGTTGAAACCTGTCATGCGCTCAACCCGATAGCCTTCGTGCTGCACAACGTGACCGCTGGCCCAGTCGATTGCACGTTCGACCATCTCCATGTTGAGCCCCGCAGCCTTCTCTTTGCCCTCGAAATGGTGTAACAGCGCTGCCTCAATCTCTTCCGGCTCGATGCCCAGCAACTCTGCCAGCACGCCAACATAGACCATGTTGGCCACATAGTCCCGCAGAGCATGGGGCAAGCCCGCTTCTTTCACGAGGTCCTTCACCGGCATCCCGTAATACGTAACGTCCTTGCGGCTGTTGGCAACTGGCAACGAATCGTCATAGATGACGATGCCGCCGGCTACAGCCCTTTCCATATCCTCTGCTACGGTCCGGCCATTCATACAGACCTGAATGTCCGTCATCTCCCTGCGCGCCAGAAAGCCGTCCTTGCTCAGGCGAATGATGTACCAGGTGGGCAGACCCTGAATGTTGCTGGGAAACAGGTTCTTGCCGTTTATCGGAATCCCCATCTTGAAAAGTGCGCGGAGCAGGACACCGTTGCTCGTCTGGCTGCCGGAGCCGTTCGCCGTCGCCACGTTGATGGCAAAGTCATTGACCGCTGCCGGCGCGTCCGGCTTTACAACTGGCGCCTCCCGAACTGCAACACTCATGCTCGACTCCTTACCTTACTGTTCCTGTCTGCGAAAGAATTCTGGGGCGTACTGTTTCGAGGAACGTCCCTGGTCCGCAGCAGCAATAGGTGTTCTTCATGCAATGCTCTGGCCCTATCGACCTCGTCTCTCTCAATAGCCTCTGCGATACCTTCGTGATAGCCCCAGACCTCCGTCAGGTAGCCGTAATCGGCGTAAAGATTCAGTTCGACTGCCTCGTACGCGTCCCAGTATGCCTCCAACAGTCCGGTGGCGAACAGGTTGTCAAGCCTCCGGAAAACTGTCATGTGGAAGGCCCGGTGCTCCTGGTGAGGAATCTGGATGCGGCTCTGCTGCAGCTTGTGCCAGGCGAGCGACACGTACCGCTTCAGATCCTGCTTGTCCTCATCGGTGAGGGCGAGAACCGCCGGCCGCCAGAATGCGCTTTCGATGCCATTGCGTAGCTCACTGAACTCGCGGAAAAGGCGCTCGTTCGTAGCAAGCCCAAACATGAGGCTGGCGCGCGCCGCGGGCGTGAAACTGTAGCTGTTGCATTCGATGCCCCGGCGGGGACGGGCCGCCACCAGCCCGAGAACGCGCGCGGCTTCCAACTGCTCCCGCAACTTGCCGATGCTGACGCCCAATTCAGCGCTGAGGTCGTTCAGAGAAGGCAGCCTGGCGCCGGGAACGAATCCGTTGTTCACGATATAGTCCAGGAGTTCCGAGTCGCTGTGAAGTTGCTTGATCATTGTTCGCCCTGGTCAACCTGCAAATACCGCCGAAATCGACTGAATCATCCGATTAATAGAATCAATAGCATCAATACTATCAAACGGAATGATCGTAATTGATCATGGCCGGAAAGTCAATTTGAAAATTGGGTACACTGTGATTTGCGGGCCAGAGAGGCAATACTGCGCGTAATCAGGGCGGGTGCCAAGAGTCCCGTGAGCCTACTCTACAGCTATGTTCTCAGCGCGACTGCGAACTGCCAGCTGGGAAAATGCGGCTTCGGCAAGCAGCGATACGCCGGTCGGCATAACGCTTTCCTCAAAGTCAAACGTAGGGCTGTGGTGGGGGCTGTAGAACCCCTCCTCGGGGTTGGCCGCACCGACCAGAACAAAGCAGCCGGGAGCCCGGTTCAGAAACTCAGCTATATCCTCGCCTACCATCATCGGAGCGATCTGCGCGACATTCTGCTCGCCCACAACTTCGTTGGCGATGCCTTCCATCACCCCCGCGCCGGCCTCAGAATTGATCGTCGCCGGCACGCAGCTTTGCAGCTCGAACTCGTAGCGGGCGCCAAACGCCTGGCAGATGCCTGTGCAGATTTCGTCGATGCGCTCGAGAAGCAAGTTGCGCACCTCCGGCTCAAAGCTGCGAATCGTTCCCTCTAGCACCGCGTGCTCGGAGATCACATTGCCTGCGTTCCCGCTGCGAAAGGCGCCAACTGTGACAACCGCGGTATCCGAAGGATTGGCGTTGCGGGATACGATCGTCTGCAGCGCGACAACCAGCTGACTGGCAACCAGCGTCGCGTCAACTGTGTCATGGGGCGTGGCGCCGTGCCCGCCCTTGCCGTGAACCGTCAGTGTAAACATGTCGGCCGCTGCCCACAGCGGTCCGGGTTGGACGACGACCTGATTGTAAGGAAGCCGGCTCCACAGATGCAGCCCATAGGCCGCGGCCGGTTGCGGCTCCTCAAGCGCGCCGTCACTGATCATGGCCATCGCGCCGCCCAGGCCCTCTTCGGCCGGCTGAAAAACCAGCTTGACGCGTCCCTGCAACTCGTTACGATGCCTCGTCAGCAGCTGCGCGACACCCATTCCGATCGCGGTGTGCCCGTCGTGCCCACAGGCGTGCATAACCCCCGCGTTTTCAGAAGCAAAGGGCAATCCGGTCTCCTCGTGGATCGGGAGCGCGTCCATATCGAAGCGCAGCAGGACCGTCTCGCTGTCGTCGGGCAAATCGTCCGGCTCCACCATCGCGATGACGCCCGTCTTGCCCACGCCCGTGCTTACCTCAAGACCCAGCTCCTGAAGATGCGCCGCCACGATCCCGGCCGTACGCACTTCCTGAAATCCCAGCTCTGGATGACGGTGAAAGTCCCGACGCCATTCCACCAGCTTGGGAAGCAGTTCGTCGGCTTCTCTTCGGATCCACTCTTGCACAATTCTCTCTCCAGTCTGACCCCGTGCATCCCGCACACAGCGCGAAATTCCCAAATGCGGTCATCAACCGCGGTTCGGCCCTATTGTAACAGTAGCGCCCCCGATCTCCATATGTTTCCCTGAGGCGCGGTGCACCCCGTTATTGGGGCGAACTTTCGTATACCTCTGGAAGCAACCAGGCCGCGGTCAGCTTCCGTTCCAATCTCCAGCAGAGGAAACGGTGGCCCTCACTCCTCACTTCTCCTCACTCTCTTCTCGCCCTTGGGCTGTCCCCCTGAGCAGTTTCGGCAAAACTGGTAAAATGACGCTGACTTCGGTATACTGCCCACAACTCAGCTTGACATCTGCAAAGCACTGGGCGATCGGAGAAATAACCAACTATGTCAATGATTACCGGAATCGCTGAAATCGTCCTCTGGACCCGTGATAAACAGAAAGCGGTCGCATTCTATAAGGGCCTCCTGGGCCTTGAGGTGATCTCGCCCCCTGAACTGCCCAATGTCTTCCTCAAAGCAGGCGAAGGCGCCGCCGGGATCCCCCAGATGATCGTAATCGTGCCCATGCCGCCTGAAATTGCCGATCAGCCCCGCGGTCACCAGCTTCACCATCTCGCATTTGAGCTGCCGGCCGACCTCTTTGACGCCCAGGAACAGGCGCTGCGTTCCGCCGGCTACGAGCCGCGCGGCGGCACGCATCCCGTGCTCTCCAGCCGCACCGTATACATAGACGACCCCGACGGAAACGAGGTCGAGTTGATCTGCCAGCTCTAGAAGATCGCACGCCAAAGGGGAATGCCAAGCCAGATGACGACGACCAGATCACCCTACTCGATGCTGTCGGTCGAGGATGCCCTAAATGTAACCCTGGCGCAGGCGCGGCCGCCGGCGCCGGTACACCGTCCGCTCTCTAAGGTCAGGGGAGCGATCCTCGCCGCCGATATTGCCGCCCAGGAACCGCTGCCGCCCTTTCCCGCCTCCACCAAGGACGGCTATGCCGTCGTCGCCGCCGACGGTCCCGGCGACTATCCCCTGATTGGAGAGGTCAGCGCCGGCGCTCTGGCCGACTTCGCCGTTAAGCCCGGCGCCGTTGCCTACATTACAACCGGCGCACCCTTGCCCGAAGGGGCCGACGCCGTCGTCATGATCGAAGAGACGGAACGGTTGGATGCCGGCGCAGACGCGCCCCGGATTCGCATCAAACAGCAAGTGAATCCCGGAGCCGACGTTCGCCCCGTAGGCGTAGACGTGGAGGCAGGCCAGACCGTTTTGGCGGCCGGTGAGCGCCTCGACCCCGCAGAGATAGGGCTGCTGGCCACGGCCGGCATCGTCGACGTGCCCATCTTTCCCCGCCCCAAGGTGGCCGTTCTGTCCACCGGCGACGAACTGGTCGAGCCCGGAGACCCGCTCGGCCCCGGTCAGATCCGCGACAGCAACAGGGCGATGCTCCTGGCGGCAATTCGCGCCGCCGGAGGCGAGCCTGTCGATCTGGGAATTTCAGGTGACACGCAGGAAGCGCTGGAGGCCCGCGTGAGCCAGGGTCTTGAGCAGGCCGACATCCTGCTGACATCCGGCGGTGTCTCCATGGGCGATCTGGACCTGGTCAAGCCGCTGCTGGAACACGCAGGCGCCGTGCACTACGGCCGCGTCCGCATGAAACCCGGCAAACCGGTCACCTTTGCCACCGCTGACGTCGAGCAGGGCCGCCGTCTGGTCTTCGGGCTGCCCGGCAATCCCGTCAGCAGCCTGGTAACCTTCTACCTGTTTGTCGTGCCGGCCCTCCGCAAAATGGCAGGCTGGCCGGATCCTCGGCTCCGCCAGGTTCAGGCCCGTCTGGCCCAGCCTCTGCCCCTGGACGCCTACCGCCCCGAGTACCACCGCGCCACGCTCAGTTGGGACGCAGATCAAGACTGCTTCCTTGCCGCCAGCACCGGCAGCCAGGCCAGCAGCCGTCTCCTGAGCATGCGAACGGCCAATGCACTGCTGGCCCTGCCCCAAAGAGAGGGCACAATGGCTGCAGGTGAACCGGTCGCAGCGCTTCTGATTGGGGACCTGTAAAGGACATTCGGTCGATACCATGTCCGATCTGACGCACCTCGACAAAGACGGCCGCGCATCCATGGTCGATGTCGGCCACAAGGACACCACATCGCGCGAGGCAGTGGCCGAGGGCAGCGTCTACATGGCGCCGGCAACGTTGACCGCCATCCGAGACGGCGCGGTCCCCAAAGGAGACGTGCTCTCCTCAGCCCGCATCGCCGGCATCATGGCCGCCAAGCGCACACCGGACCTGATCCCTCTCTGCCATCCTCTGCCGCTGACCAAAATAGCGATCAATTTCCAAGTCGACGAAGCTGAGAGCCGCGTCATCATCACTTCCACTGTTCGCTGTAGAGGACAAACCGGGGTCGAAATGGAGGCTCTCACCGCTGTCAGCGTCGCCGCGCTGACGATCTACGACATGGCCAAGGCCCTGGAAAAAACGATGTCAATCGGCAATGTCCAGCTTCTGCAAAAGCGAGGAGGCAAATCGGGCGACTGGCAGCGTTCCGACTCAGCCCCTGACCTGGGAAACGACGCACCGTGAACGTTCGTCTCGTCCTGTTCGCCGGCCTGCGTCAGGCAGCCGGCTTCAAGCGTGAAACCGTCTCCCTACCCGAAGATGCCACCGTAGGCGACCTCCTCGAATGCCGCGTACCCAATCTGCTGGGCCGGACCTTTTACGTCGCTGTCAACGAGGAGTTCGCGCAGCGGGATACCGTCCTGCATGAAGGCGACGAGGTCGCCCTCCTGCCGCCCGTATCCGGGGGTCACGCCTGTCCGCCCAGCCGCCCGTTCTCAGGGCCGCCCGCGCCAACGCTTTGAGTCACAATCATGTCCGCCAAGCTCTTTGAACTAACGGATAAGCCCCTTTCGCAAGACGACATTCTACGGCGCGTCAGCCGTTTTGACTGCGGAGGCGTCGTCACCTTTGCAGGCACGGTGCGCGGCTCCACCGCCACCGGCGACGGCGCCCGCGAGACCGACTTTCTGGTCTACGAGGCCTACGTGCCCATGGCCGAAAAAATGATGGCGCGCATTGGCGACGAGATCCAGGAGCGCTGGCCTCTCGTCAAGGGCGTCAGTATCCTCCATCGAATCGGGCGCTGCGACATCGAAGAGCCGACCGTCCTGATCGCCGTCGCCACGCCCCACCGCGACGACGGCTGTTTCGAAGCCTGTCGCTACGCCATCGAGCGCCTCAAAGCTATCGTACCGATCTGGAAGCAGGAAAACTGGCGCGATGGCGAAGTCTGGGTCGAGGGCCCGCGTCAGCCCGAGTTGGACGTCAATGCACCGGACCGGCTGACTGACTGAAATCGAACCTTTCCCTGACTTTCCGAAGCCCGCGCTAAGCTTGGTCCCCAATCAAAGTCTGCGCCCGGCCTGCAACTGCTGGAATCTCAAAAAGACTCTGCAGTAGAAATCCGTGGCGTGAAATTTGGCATCTGCCTTGTGCCGTGCTACCATAGATCGCTGTGAATCCGGCTAGGATCGCGCAGGAATGGCCAGTTACACTGAGGTTTGCAGCTTAACAGTGTGGAGGCAGGTGCAGTCATCGCTGTCGGCAGTTTGCCGGCAGAGGAACTTCCCGACTCTCACCCGCGATGTCTGCAACGCAGCGTCGCTGGGGCGTTGCCCCACGAAACCGTAAGTGGGGGCGCATGACCGGTACCGGTCATGTGACTACAACCGCAACAGAAAGCAGACCCGCCGTGCGGGCGACCGGACGGTAAGGGGTGAAACGGTGGGGTAAGAGCCCACCAGCGGTTTCGGCGACGAAACCGGCTGGGCGAGCGTGCAACGGAGAGCAAGGCGAGTGGGTTTTGCACTGTCTGCGAAGATGGTGTAAGATCTCGTCGCAGCGGTGCGGATGAAGCCGGATAACACCCGGCAAGTCACAAACCGCCGGGCAGAATCTGTCCGAGACAGATGATGACGGTCAGAGTTCGCCCTCATGGGCGTTCTGGTCACAGAATCGGGGGTACACCCGCCTTCCGCAGGACCGCTTCACAGTTGAAGCGCCGTCCACAAATCTCAGATGGCTTGCGAGGCTGCTCTGCTCAATCGGCGCCGGACAGCTTGCCGGTATGGAAGCCGACGTGGCGGAATTGGCAGACGCGATAGACTTAGGATCTATTGCCCGCAAGGGTGTGGAGGTTCGAGTCCTCTCGTCGGCACTGGAAATCAGCGTCCGGGCCCGTGGCCAAGCGGGAAGGCGCCTGCTTTGCAAGCAGGAGATCGTCGGTTCGAATCCGACCGGGTCCACTCGACGTCCTGCCGGATTCACAGATACAGTGTTTGCCTTAACATTCCATCTGCGGGCGTAGTTCAGTGGTAGAACGTCTCCTTGCCAAGGAGAAGGTCGTGAGTTCGAATCTCATCGCCCGCTCTGAAAGGACCGGCCCTTAAGGGGGTGGAGCCGTTGTCGGCTGGAGTTCACAATGCTGCGGCTCAGTCGCCTTACGCGTCGGTCCTTTTGCCGAGGTAGCTCAGTTGGTAGAGCAATGGACTGAAAATCCATGTGTCCCCAGTTCAAGTCTGGGCCTCGGCACCTTGGAGAACTCTGATATCCCGGCCCGTCTTTCGCTGCGCTGTGATCTGTCTGCAGACGGCCAGCGACCGGCCAGGAAAAAGATTCTCAGGTCCCGATTCGGCTGTAGATGGGGGATCGTCTAATGGCAGGACTACGGTCTTTGGAACCGTCAATCGGGGTTCGAATCCCTGTCCCCCAGCCTTCTTCGGGGCGGGCCATCCCCGTCTCGGACTGAACGCCGTCGGGAATCGGTGTTTCTGTTGGTCAACCAAATATGGCGCCTATAGCTCAAAGGCAGAGCGTCTGATTGTGGATCAGAAGGTTGCGGGTTCGAGCCCCGCTAGGCGCCCCTATGTTCGGCTTTGTCTCTCGCCTAGCGAGTCGAAGCAAAAAGGGGACACAGCTAGGGAGTTCCTGGTTTTGGGGTAGGTGGAGAGGTTTGGGACGTGAGGGCCCGCTAGTCTATCTAGCGGGCTTCTTCGTGTCTGCGATCTGGCGACTTGATCAGAGAGGGTAAAGTGCACTGTTTTCGGATCTCGTTCTAGTAGAAGTCGAGGGCATGGTGCTTGAGTTCCGTGTGCTCGATGTTGGGTTGAAGGCTATTGGTTTGGTTATCTGTGTGCGTTGATCAGGTTGATGGCGGACGCTTCAGAGTCTGTGTCGCCGTATCTTCGGGCTAGGGAAAGCGCAGTCTCTGCGTCGGAGAGGGAAAGCTGTCGGTTGCTAAGGTAAAAATGAGCCCAGCCTCTTCCGAGGTAGGTAATGATATATCTGGAGTCGTCATCGACATAGCAAAGGTCGGGGCAGAAGTGAGGAGTTGGAGAAGGACCTGGTGTCGGATTTGGAGCAGGTGTTGGAGAGCATACACGGGGTCTGGTGCTGGTTGAATTTCTGCCTTGCAGACTGACTGCCTTGTCGAAATCGGCGACGGCACTCTGATAGTCTTTGAAGTCTTGCAAAAGAGTCAAGCCCCTGCTTGTGTATGCCTCGTCATAGTTGGGCCTTATCGTGATTGCTTGAGTGAAGTCGGCGTAAGCTGCTTGGATCTGGCCAAGTTTGAGTCTGGAAATGCCCCTGTTGCGAAAGGCACAAGCTTGGGTTGGTTCTAGTCTGATTGCTTGGCTAAAATCCTGGGCGGCTGCTCCGTGCTGACCTAGTCTTGCTTTGGCTACGCCCCGATTCAGAAAATTGGTAGGAGCGTTGGGGTTGCGGATGATCTGTTCGTCATAGCAATCGGCTGCTTTCTGGTATTGTCCGCCGCTTAGCAGGTTCATGCAGGCTGTGGCTGTGCGGCTGCCGGGAGGAACGGGGGTGGGAAGGATAAGGCGAGTTGGGCGAATTGTTGTTGTTGCGACTACAGTGGGTGTGGTGCCGAGTGTAGGAACTGGCGAAATTGTGATGGGCGCTACAGTTGGCAAAACGGTTCGGGGTCGTTCTATCACGAGACTGCCGGCAAGCCATCCGTTCTGCGCGTCATTGACGCAGCAAAACCTGTACCAGCCGTATTGCTTTGTGAATGGTCCTGGGATGACTTGGCCTTCCCTTACCTCGTCGATAATGGAGTAGTTGGTTCCCGGCCCTGACCGTACATTTCCCCGTTGCACCTGCACGACTAGCTCGGTGGTGGCTAGCTGAGTAGTCGGGTCGCCATTTATGGGTGTTGGGGTTCTGGGTGTCGGTGTACGTTGGTCAAGAATCGTTCTGTTAAGGTAGTTGACCTCTCGTTCAATGCTTGAAACCTTGTATTCAAGCGTTGCGATTTTTTCCACCAGGTTCTTGTTTCCCCCAGTTATCTTTTTGAGGAATTGGTCTAGCGTTCCTCCCTGCGTTAGAAATACCGGAATGAGCAATATGAATCCGACGAGCAAGGCAACGACTGTCCATGCAGCGAAATTGCTCCTCTGGGAGCTTGGTGTTTTCTTCGTCATTGGTGATTCCTCATTGTCGGACTGAGTCGTGGGTCTGCATTAGGAGTCGTTGACATTTTCTGGAGCCGAGTATTTACAGTGCAGCCAGAAGCAAAAGTGGCGTTGAAAAGCCTGCCCCTGACCTGCCCCCTCCATAACGCCACCCGGCGCAAGGAAGGCGGTTATACCTGCGAAAATTCACCGTTTGCCTGCCCACACAATTAAACACCTGCCCGATGGCGACTGCTCTATCCCGACGATTGACGGGCGTATGCCCTAACCTGCTTATTGCCTTGTCTATTACTACTCCTCTTAAGTATAGCAGGTCTTGCGTGTCATTTCAGTGACATCAGACTTTTTTTTGTAGCAATCTCCCGTCAATATGCGGAAACCCGTATAATCGGGAGCGGCCAGGTCAATTCCACTGACCAGGCAGGGGATATAAAGCGTACCTACGCGTGGGAATTGGAAAAGGAAACAGCAGTGCGGCCGCTTGACGCGGCTGCGCGAGGTCAGGCTGTGCATCAACGAAAGCCTGGAGTTGGAAGGGGCGCTGCAGAGGGCGCAGGACAGTGCCGGCGTATGCGCATCGTGCATGGCAAGTGGTTTCTTCCTGCGAAACCCGATCCTACCCGCTTGAAAAGGCGCTCTTTAACTCCGAATTCAGGTTAAGGAGTGTCTATTGGGTCCTCGCCTCGTAAGTCTATTAGGAGTAAGTGTGCAGTTGCTACCACGGCGGCGATTCTTGCTGAAAGGGAGTCTGGTAGCCGTGGCGTTATTGAGAGCACCTTGATGTTAGGAGGAAATGATTTCGTGGATTAGAACAGCTATTTCTATTGCTGCGGGTTCTGTCGGCGCTTATCCTGGATGGTCTAGGCCTGGTGCATATACGCGGCGAAAGCGAAAATGTGAGCAGGTGACAACCTGGGCGAATATGGCGTATGGTTTCTGAATTAGTAGATCAGATGAACCGCCAATTGTTCCTACAACTCCATCCTCAATTCATACCCTCCCCCCTCACTCCCCCAGATTCCCTATCACCGCCAGCGGCGTCGCCGCCAGCAGCCCCCCATCAACCGGCATAACGATCCCGGAGATCCAGCGGGACTCGTCACTGGCAAAGTAAAGCGCAGCATACGCCACGTCCCAGGCCGTCCCTTCAGTCCCCAACGGCCCGATCTTGCGTCTCCTCTCCCGTTCCTCCGGGGCGAAGCCGGCGGTGAAGGAGGCGTGAACGTGCCCGGGAGCGAGACAGTTGACGCGGATATTTTCGCGACCGTGATGAACAGCCATCAGCTTGGTCAACGTAGCCAGCCCACCCTTCGCAACCGAATAGGGAACGTTGATATAGGCGCCAGCCAGAAGCCCATCAATCGACGAGATGTTTATGATCGACCCGCCCCCTCCCGCAGCCATATGCGGCACAGCATACTTACAAGCCATCACCGGCCCTTTCAGATTCACGTCCAACGCTACATCCCAGGTCGCCCCGTCATAATCCGTAACCTTGCCAGAACCGGGCGTGCCCGCATTATTCACCAGAATATCCAGGCTGCCGTACCGATCGACACACTCCTCGGCCAGCTCACGGCAATCCTCTTCCCTAGTAATGTCCGCCGAAACGAAAGAGGCTTCTCCACCATTCTCCCTAATGAACTTTATCGTCGCCTCGGCCCGCTCCTCGTCCAGATCCGCTACGACCACCCTCGCCCCCTGCCGCGCGAAGAGGACAGCAGTGGCATAACCGATTCCAGGAGCTGACCGGCCGCGCGAACCCGCGCCCGTGACAACTGCCGCCTTGCCTTCCAATCTGTCTCCTTGAGGAGGCAGGCCATTTGTCGCAGTCAATTCAATGTGGTTCATTAGAGTCTGTTCGCGATTGAGAATTTCAGATTACATCCGACAAATAGCGGGACTTCGTGATTTCAACGACCTCATCAGGATCGCGCCGCCACCAGTTGCGCTCCGAGAATATCTCCACTTCGCGATACCCGTTGTACCCCGTCGCCTCCACCAAGCGTCGAATGCGCCGGATGTCGATGACACCGTCACCCATCATGCCCCGGTCCAGCCGCAGGTCGGTCGTATCCATCAGCCAGTCGCAAACATGGAAAGAAATAATACGGCCCGCTGACCGTTCAATTTCACGTTCCATGTCGGGGTCCCACCACACGTGGTAGACGTCGACCACGATGCCGAGTTCCAGGCCCGCCCCCAGCGCATCGATCCAGTCGTTCGCCTGCCCCAAAGTGGAAAGACAGGAGCGAAAGGCGCATATCATCGGGTGCAGGGGCTCCAGGGCCAGCGTAACGCCCGCCTCTTTGGCGTAAGGCAGGATCTCCGCCAGTCCCTCAAGGCAGCGCGCGCGGGCCGCAGGCAGGTCTCTTGACCCCTCCGGCAACCCGCCTGCGACAAATACAATACATTCGGCCCCAATCTCCGCGGCTTCATCTATGGCCCGCCTGGTCTCGTTCAGGTTTGCCTGAAATCGGTCTGGGTCCGAGTCGGTCAGCAAACCGCCTATGCAGTAGCAGGTGACTGTCATGTCGTGGGCGTCCAGACATCGCCGCGCTTCGCGCACGCCCACCTCCTGCAGCTTGTCCCGAACGATCCCCATCGCCTGGACACCATGGCGGGCATAGCCTTCAACTGCCTGGGGCAACGACCACTGGAGCAGCGTCGTAAACTGGTTAATCGCGAGTCTGCTGAAGTCGCTCATCCTACGTTCACTAAATGCCAAAGTCATTCTCTATTGTAGATTGATAAGGTATAATGCAACCACATCATAGACTCAATGAATCGAGTGACAAAACCCAGACGTCGGACCGAGAGCCAGAAGTTCTTTATCGTCACTCATTATAGGGAAGCACATATGACAAGTCGGTCGATCCAAATGCCTCTTCCCCTACAGGGCCATTCGGATCCTGGAACAAGAGCAGCCAAGTCTATGACAAAGCGCCAAAACTCAGTGGCGCCTCAAGATCGCCCTTTTCACAGTTGGTATCGCTTCGTTCTGTCGTTTCCTCCTCACTTGGTCAGAGAATATTTTGATGATTTCGGCTTGACAGACGGAGCAACTATTCTTGACCCATTTTGCGGCACAGGTACGACAGTAGTTGAGGCGAAATTGCAAGGTTTACAAGGAATAGGAATAGAAGCCAATCCCTTCCCCCACTTTGCTTCATGCGTCAAGACTGATTGGCGTGTGGATCCGTCTACTTTGCTTGAGAGAGCTTCGGAGATTGCACGTGGCGCTCAGACAACCTTGCATGGCCAGGGAATCGATGACGAAATTCATACTGCAAGTGAAGGCCAATCATTGAAGAGGCTACCACGCGATGCGGAACGCGTACTGATCAAGAATTCCATCAGTCCTCTTCCTCTGCACAAGACATTAACTTTGCTTGAGAATATCAATCGCTATCAAGATTTCACCGGGCACGGACACCTTTTACTGGCTTTAGGGAATGCCTTAGTCAACAAGATTGGCAATCTCAGATTCGGGCCCGAAGTAGGTGTAGGCAAGATCAAGCACGATATTCCCGTCATCTCCCCCTGGTTGACCGAGGTAGATAGAATAGCCACTGATCTGCGCAAAGTTCAGGGCTTGGACTATCCCAGAACGATGCTTCATATGGGGGACGCCAGAAATCTTTCCCGAATCATGTCGCCGAGTTCGGTTGACGCCGTGATCACCTCGCCTCCCTACCCGAATGAGAAAGATTATACGAGAACAACGCGGCTGGAGTCCGTGATCTTGGGATTCTATGAAGACATGGCCCACCTGAGACGCTTCAAGAAGTCTTTGCTTCGTTCCAATACTCGCGGTGTCTACGCAGCCGACGATGACGATGAATGGGTCTCGGGGCATGGTGAAATCCAGCGGATTGCAGAAGAGATTGAGAAACGAAGGATCTCGCTGGGCAAGACATCCGGATTCGAGAGGATGTACTCGCGTGTAACTAAACTGTATTTTGGAGGAATGACTCGCCATCTTGCCCAGCTACGAGGCGTTTTGAAGCCTGATGCCCGCCTGGCGTATGTTGTAGGTGACCAAGCGTCTTATCTTCAGGTGATGATTCGTACTGGAGAACTCTTGGCAGATGTTGCCCAAAGTCTGGGATATGAGCTGGTGCGAATAGATCTCTTTCGAACCAGATTTGCCACCGCTACACAGTGCGACCTGCGTGAGGAGGTCGTCGTGCTAAAGTGGCCAGGATGACGTTGTGAAAGCCGTTCCTATCGAATGCGGCAGGATTCTTCCACTGGCGCTGGGGGCACGTAAACGGGCATGAGCAAGTATGAACAGGTAATTGAGTGGGTATTTCGAAAGAACTTCAGTCCTGATGATGTCCGGGTGAGGTTTACGCGCGATGAGTTGGTTGAGGCACACGATGCTTTAGGATTACCTCGGACGAAAAACATTGGGGACATTCCCTACTCATTTCGCTTTCGTAGAGAGTTGCCCTCCAGCATCCTCGAAACCGCTCCTCAAGATTCGGAGTGGATTATCGTTGGTACAGGAATCGCCGAATACCAGTTTCGCCTGTCGATGCCAGGAAAAATTGTACCTACACTGCACTACTACCCAATAAAGATCCCCGACGCGACACCTGAAATTGTCAGGCACTACGCGCCTGGTACCGACGAACAGGCTCTTCTGACTCAGGTGCGATACAATCGCCTGGTTGACGTCTTTACAGGGTTGACCTGCTACTCAGTACAAAACCATCTGCGGACCACAGTGTCAAACATTGGCCAAGTAGAAGTAGACGAAATATATGTAGGTTTGAACATGCGGGGAACACATTTCGTGCTTCCGTGCCAAGCAAAGTCGAAAGGTGACAGATTTGGAATCGCGCAGGTCTTGCAGGATGTTGAACTATGCGCGGACAGATATCCAAACGCAATTTGTCGACCTATTGCGGTTCAATTTGTAGAGGAGAACAATGTCGCGGTCTTAGAACTTGCAGTGCGAGAAGAAGATGACATTCTCAAACTTAACATCGTTGAAGAAAGACAATACTTGCTGGTTCCTCGTTCAGAAATCTCTGAGAGAGATCTGAGCATGCTTAAGGATATCGAGCCGACCTACTCCGTATAAACTCGCTGATCGATTCGGCCTCTGCAACAACGATTACTCCACAAGTCCCTCAATAGGTCGCCCGCCCGCCCGACACGTCGAACACGGCGCCTGTAGCAAAACTGCACGCGTCGCTGCACAGCCACGCGACCATTTCGGCGTTTTCCTCAACCGTTCCAAACCGTCCCATCGGGATCTTGGCCGTCACAGTCCTGATGTATTCCGGAGTCATTTCGCCCAGAAGATCGGTCTGTACCATCGCCGGGGCCACGCAATTGACGATGATGCCGCTCTGAGCCAGCTCCTTGCCCAGTGACTTGGTAAGAGCAATCACGCCCGCCTTGGCCGCCGAATATGCGCAGGCATTGGCGTTGCCCTCCTTGCCGGCGACCGATGCCACGTTGACGATTCGGCCTCCTCCCTGTTCCAGCATGAACGGGATAACCGCCCGGCTGCACAGAAAGACCGAACTGAGGTCGGCAGCGATAACCCGGTCCCACTCTGCCAGCGGGTACTCCCATGTCGGCAGCGTCGGGCCGGAGACGCCGGCATTATTGACCAGGATGTCAACGACGCCCAGCTGGGCCAGCGTATCCTGCACGGCCTGCTCTACGCTTGCCGGTTCCGTCACGTCCACTGAAAAGGCGGCTTCAAACGCTTCCCCGGCCGCCGTGCCCCGCACAGGCCCTGGGTCCAAGTCCCATACCGCCACCGACGCGCCTGCGCCAGCCAGCCGCTGAGCGATACCTAGGCCAATGCCCTTTGCCCCACCTGTGACAACCGCCGTGCGGCCGCCGAAATCATATTCAATCATCTGCACTTTCCTTAACTGGTCCCTCAACTCACCTGCACACATCCTGGCCAACCGACCACTGACCACTGCAGTTCCACTTATACCCCAAGTCGTGGGAAAGCGCTACAGATGAGGTCCCCGCTGACTACGTTCTCATCCAAAAAAATGCGTTGGTCAGAACCGATGCAATTCAGCTAAAATGCGGAGGGGGAAATAGCCGCCGCACCGGAGCAATTGTGTGAACAAATTGCGCATAGCCGTAATAGGTGCAGGGACAATGGGCCGCCGGCACATCGAATATGTGAACGCAAACGGCGAATGCCAGCTGGTCGGCATCTGCGATCCGCACTCAGGGGTGGCCGGACTGGCGGCAAAGGTTGACGTGCCCTTCTTCCTTGATGCTTTCGAAGCGCTCGATCTCGCCGCCCCGGACGGCGCAATCATTGCCGCCCCCACCCAACTTCACGAAGAGCTTGCCCTGGCATGCATTCGTCGCGGAATCGTGCCTCTGGTAGAGAAGCCGGTCACCGCCGCCCTCGACGAGGGGCGAAGACTGGTCGACGAAGCTGCTGCCGCCGGTGTGCCGGTCCTGGTCGGCCATCACAGACGCTACCATCCCCGCATCAAGCGGCTCTGGAAACTGGTGAAGGGAGGGGCCATTGGCTCCTTGATCGGAGTCTCCCTCTTGTGGGCCGTCAAGAAGCCGGACGCCTATTTCGACATCGTATGGCGAACGCGCGCCGGCGGTGGGCCGGTATTGACCAACCTCATCCATGAGATCGACACCCTGCGCTATATCTGCGGCGAGATAACCAGGGTCTATGCCGCCACCAGCTCAGCGACACGCGGCTTCGAGGTGGAGGATTCCGCCGCGATAACCCTCAATTTCGCTGGCGGCGTGGTCGGCTCGATATTTCTTTCCGACGCGACACCCTCACCCTGGTCCTACGAGCTGACAATGTTCGAGAATCCATCCTACGCCCACGTGGCCGGTAACTGCGCCTTCTTCTTTGGCGCCGAGGGCTCGCTTGCCTTCCCCAGGATGGAGTTGTGGCGCTATCCCTCCGGCGACTCCGTCGGCTGGGAGCATCCACTCGAACAGAAACAGCACGAGCCAGAGGACTCCGATCCGCTGGCAGCGCAACTGGCCCACTTCTGCCGAGTCATCCGCAGAGAGGAAACGCCTCTTGTCAGCGGCGATGAGGGTCTGCGCACGCTTGCGGCTACCCAGGCCGTTCTTTCCTCTGGCAGTGAGGGCAGACCCGTTGAGCTCCAGCCCGCTTGAGCAGAACTGCTCGGCACTGGGTCTCTTGCGTTCATCTATCTCTGGATCATGGAACTGATTGGTCTGACATAAAAGGAAAGGAGACTCCCAATGGCATACGCAACCTACATGGGTGCACAGGTCAAGCGCAAGGAAGATCCCCGTCTGATCACCGGAAGCGGTTCCTATGTCGGAGACCTGAAGCTGCCCGGAATGCACTATGTCGCCTTCGTACGCAGCCCTTACGCGCATGCCCGTATTGGCGAGATCGATGCTTCGGCCGCGCTTGCCCTTGACGGCGTCGTGGCCGTGGTTACCGGTCAGGACCTTGCCGCGCACACCGAGCCCATGCCCTTCCCCTTTGAAGTCGGTTCCGCCGACGGCGAGGCCAACAGCAAACGTACGCATCATGCCCTCACGACAGGAAAAGTGCGCCACATGGGGGAGTGCGTGGCCGCGGTCATCGCCTCAGACGCCGCCACCGCCGCCGATGCGGCCGAGGAAGTCTTTGTTGACTGGGACCCGCTCCCGGCCGTCGCGGGGATCGAGCAGGCCCTCGAGACGGAGGCCGCACTACTTTTTGACGACATGGACAGCAACTGCCAGGAAGTGTGGCGGCGCAAAGTCGGCGATGTGGAAGCCGCCTTCGCCGGCGCCCACAAAGTCGTCAGCCAGCGCATAACAAGCCAGCGTCTCGCCGCCGTACCCATGGAGGGCCGCAGTATCGCAGCCGCGCCCGATCCCACCACGGCAGGACTGACCGTCTGGACAAGCACGCAGGCGCCCCACCTGGTGCGCGGCCAGCTTGCCGGCGTCCTGCGAATGTCCGAAAATGCCATCCGGGTTATCGCCCCCGAAGTCGGCGGCGGGTTCGGTGTCAAGATCGGGATCTATCCCGAAGAAGTGGCGGTTGCCAGCCTTGCCATGCGTTATCAACTCCCTCTAAGTTGGGTTGAGGGCCGCAGTGAGCACCTGTTGACCACCACACACGGACGCGGGCAGATCGCCGATTACTCGCTGGCCGTTCGCGAAGATGGCAGCATCACCGGCTTGCAGATGCGGGTGGTGGCAGACATGGGAGCCTATCCCATCGTGCTCATCATACCCGAACTGACCGGCTGGATGGCTGTCGGCGTGTACGACATCAGCGCCGTGGATATTGAAATCGACTGCGTCTTCACCAATACCACACCCATCGCCGCCTACCGCGGCGCCGGGCGGCCGGAAGCGGCCTACTACATCGAACGCATGGTAGACCTGGTAGCAAATGAGCTGGAACTCGATCCAACCGATGTTCGCCGTAAGAACTTCATCTCTCCCGACGCCTTCCCCTATGACACGCCTACCACGCTCACCTACGACAGCGGCGAATACGAGAAGTCGTTGGCCAAAGCGCTGGACGTTTCCGGCTACATCTCGCTGCGGGCAGAGCAGGCGCGGCGCCGCAGCCAGAGCAACGGCAACCTGCTGGGAATCGGCCTTGCCAGTTACGTGGAGATCTGCGGGTTTGGTCCCTACGAGAGCGCGGAAGTACGCGTCGAGCCCAGTGGAACGGTCACCGTCTTTACAGGTATTTCCCCGCACGGCCAGGGACAGGAGACCACCTTTGCCCAAATCGTGGCCGATCAGCTGGGAGCGGACTATGACAACATCGTCGTCAAGCACGGCGATACAGCCAACACGCCTATGGGCATCGGTACTATGGGCAGCCGCGGTCTGGCTGTCGGCGGGACAGCCCTGGTGCGTGCGACCGGCAAAGTACGAGACAAGGCCAAGCAGATAGCCGGCCACATCCTCGAAGCCGCCGCCGAAGATATTGAGCTAACGGAAGGGCAATACCAGGTGCGGGGCGTCCCGGACAAAGCCGTGACCCTGTCAGACATCGCCGCCCGCGCCTACAGCGATGACCTGCCAGACGCGATCGACACAGGCCTCGAAGGTACTGACTACTTTCGGCCCGACCTGGTCTACCCGTTCGGCACACACGTCGCCGTCGTCGAAGTCGAGCAGGCCACAGGCGGCGTCACAATACGTGAATACTACTCAGTTGACGACTGCGGGCCGCGCATCAGCCCCAAACTGGTCGACGGCCAGGTCCATGGCGGACTGGCACAAGGCATCGCCCAGGCCCTATTGGAAGAAGTGGTCTACAGCGAGGAAGGGCAGCTGTTAACAGGCACCCTGATGGACTATGCAATACCGAAGGCAGCACAGTTTCCCAGCTTCGTGACCGACTCAACCGAAACGCATACACCCCATAACCCTCTCGGAGCCAAAGGGATCGGTGAGGCGGCTACCATCGGGTCCACGCCGGCCATAGTCAATGCTGTAATCGACGCCCTCAAACCTCTCGGCGTCCGTCATCTCGACATGCCCCTGACGCCCGAGAAGATCTGGCAAGCAATCCATGGCAATGGCAAGGGCGCGAATTGAGCCGGGAGAGTCCGCATCGGGAGGAACTATCAGGTGAGCAGATTCTACGTGGATATAGGTGACAGCGTATCGTTCAGCAAGACCGTTGGCGAGAGCGACGTCTATCTCTTTGCCGGCATCACCGGCGATCTGGCCCCAAACCATGTCGACGAAGAATACATGAAGCGTTCCAGCTACGGCACCCGTATCGCCCACGGCGCGCTCCTCGTCGGCTACATGTCCACCGCCTCATCCATGGCGATCGCAGACTCCCGCTCCGGCGACGAAGAGACGCCGGTTTCCCTGGGATACGACCGCATCCGCTTTCTGGCTCCGGTCTTCCTGGGGGACACAATCACCATTCACTACGAAGTCGTCTCAATCGACGAAGAGCGAAGACGATCCGTATCCGACATACGCGTCACCAATCAGTCTGGCGATTTAGTTGCCGTAGCCCAGCATATCCTCAAGTGGGTGGCAAACAGGTAGCGTAAGGAAGGTGTACTATGAATCAAGAGTGGCGCAAACAGATCGAGGAAACTGCCGTACTGAATCTTGGCCAGGTCTTGGAAGGTGAGGAGTTGGACTACTTTCGCAACATGTTCGACACCGATCGCTCCGACTACCGCTACTTCTGGCACGACTACGGCCATCACCAGTTCGTCAATTACGACGCATTGATTACGACCCCGCGCTTCGACGAACTGATTCGTCATCCGCGTATCATGCCCGCAATTGAAGAACTAATGGACGGCCCGGTCTGCTTCGGCGAGATCGGCCTTCGCTACATGGGCCCCTACGACGGCCAGCTCCACCGCAAATGGCATCGGGACAAGCCGCACTGGCCCGAGCATCCGCTGCGGATGGACTATATCCAGCTGATGGTCTATCTCACCGACGTCGACGAGAGCACACACTGTATCTCCTTCTCGCCGGAGTCGGTCGACCAGCCGGTTCTCCTGGACCAACAGGACCAGCTGGCCCGCGGCGGCATCTATGATCTGCACGGACCGGCCGGGACCTGCGCCCTGTTCAATGTGGCCGCTCTGCATACCGCCACAACCCGCCCTACCAATTCCGAACGCAAGACGGTCCAAATCTACTACGGCCACCGCGACCGGGCGCCCCTCTCGAACGATTCGGGCATTCCTGTCGCCCTATGGCGCGACAACCCGGACCCGGAGACGCGCGCTTTCTACGGGGTCCTGAACCAGCGTACAAAGATCTACATGGACGCGTTTGGCCGGAAATGAGCCAGGCTTAGACCGGACTGATCTCCCGGCAACGCTCCAGAATCTCCACCTGGCGCCGCACACTGGCCGCCGTAATCGCCGCCGGTTCCCCCGTGCGGATGGTCGTGTAAATGTCCTCATAGAGACTGAACATGCCCGTGAAGAAGTTGAACTCGGGTGTGAAAGTTTCCTCTTTCCACGGTAGCGTTTCGCTGTTGTAGCTGCGGTCCGGGGTCGGCTTCGTGTCCAGCACCAGCGGCGGCGCCTCCTCCGGATCGAAATACTTCCAGCGTACCTCCCGCCGGTCCGCGCTTACAAGCGTCCCCTGCGTGCCCATGACCAGCCACGCGTCCTGCGGATAGGCGCAGCAGTTGGTCATCTCCACATCGATGACAGGCCCGTCGTTCGGCTTGATGACCAGCTTGACGTGGCTCTCCGCGTCCCCGGCAAAAAGAGGCGTCGTCTCCATCTGGCAGAATATCTCTGGGTTGGGGTCGTCGAAAAAGTGAATGGCCCAGTCGATTGAGTGGGCTCCCTTATTGTTCAGGTCGCCGCCGCCGTAGCGTTTGAGCGTCTGCCAGTCCCAGCGCCTGCGAAAGCCGTTGCCGGTAATCCGCATCTGCACGATACGCCCCAACACGTCCGACTCGACCACCTCTTTGACCTTCAGAAAGTCGGCGTGATAGCGGTAGTTCTGATTGACGGTCAGCAGCATCCCCGTCTCTTCTGCGACTGCGATCATCTCGTCTACCCCGGCAAGGGTTGGCGCCATCGGCTTCTCGACGATGACATGCTTCCCGGCCCGCATCGCGGCCGAAGCGTCGCTCACATGCAGCTGGCTGGGCGTCGCGACGACGAGCAGCTCAACTGCACTGTCAGCGATGATCTCATCGATGGTTGAGTAGGCCAGGCAGTCAAACCTTTCTATCGCCTCCTCCTGGCGCGCGGAATCCGGATCGCATACCGCCGTGACTCTGAACTTCTCCCCGATCTGGGCCAGAACGTTGGCGTGGATGCCCCAGCCGCTCCGACCCAATCCGCTGATTCCAATTCGCAAAGGCTCGTCAGAGGTTCCGGTCTGTGTGCCGTTGCTCGTTTGCGTGCCACTCTTCGGCGTAGTTTCTGCCATGCTAAGCTCCTTTTCTGCGGGTGATTTGTACGACCACACAGCGCTCGGACTATCGAGCGCCGCCAAGCCAATTGGTCCTGAACTGGAGTGATTATCGTGCTATAATAGGCATTCGGACATCCGCACAAGCATATCAGAAAGTTCTGCGAAGTCGTAAAAACTGTCTGTAGAATCGCGACGATCGAGAATGGATTACCGTCCAGAAAACTCTAGCTTCTAGTAGACTCTTCCAGACTCTCGTACTCTCTTGTGAGCAGTCGCAAAGCGTTTTTGTCAACAAATGAGATCGTTAGCCAGGGTAAGACCCGCCCCGGGTCCCGAAGTTTCCGCTCACGCCAAACTTAGACGCGCCTGCCAGGACAAAAGCCGCTACGGCGAATCAGGAGAGTTAGTATATAATCCAGGCGGGTACGACTTGAATGGCATTCCTGTAAACTTGGCGCGGGCCGCCTACCAAGCGGCTGCACCCGAGACGGTGCCGATGAATTTCTCAATCTTGCTGATCTCCTGCTACGATCTCGGTCATCAGCCCCTCAACCTGGCTTGGCCGCTGGCCGCCCTCCGGGAAGCCTCCCTTGACGCCGCCACTGCCGACCTGGCCGTCGAGGACTTTCCAGCCGACAGAGCAGCCGGCGCCGACCTGATTGCCATTTCTGTTCCCATGCACACCGCCCTGCGCATAGGAGTCGACGCGGCCTGGAAAGCCCGCGCAGTGAACCCCGACGCCCATCTCTGCTTCTTTGGGCTGTACGCCTGGCTCAACCGCCATTACCTGCTGCAGACCGGTGACGGCCGCCGGCCAGCAATTGCCGATTCGGTTGTTGGCGGCGAAGTGGAGTCAGTGTTGGTCGCGCTTGCTCAGGCCCTCCACGCAGGGCGGACGCCGACAGATCTGCTAGGACTTACCACCCTGCACCAAGAAGCATCACCCCACTTGGGGCGGCACCCTCTTCCGCTTCCGGATCGAAGGACACTACCTTCCCTGGACAAGTACGCGCACTACGTCCCCGGTTCCACATCCAGTCCAGACAGGCCCGGAAATGGCAGTAGAGCGGTGTCGGAAGATCCGGTCGCCTATCCTGCCGGCTATACCGAAGCCAGCCGCGGCTGTTTACACACCTGCCGCCACTGTCCGGTCGTGCCTGTTTACAATGGCCGTTTCTTCGCCGTGCCGGTCGAAACGGTTCTCGCCGACATCGCCCAACAGGTTCAGAACGGAGCCCGTCATATCACCTTCGGCGACCCCGATTTCCTGAACGGTCCCGGCCACGCCCGCAAAGTAGCCAGGGCCCTGCATGGCGCCTTCCCCCACGTGAGTTTCGATTTCACGGCAAAGGTTGAACATCTGCTCAAACATCGCCGGCTACTGCCGGAACTGGTTGAGCACGGCGCATCATTCGTAGTCTCGGCCTTCGAGTCCACCAGCGACCGCGTACTCTCCCGCCTGCAAAAAGGCCACACACGCCTGCAAATGGAGGAGGCGTTGACCGTCGTGGACAAAGCAGGACTCTCGATCCAACCTACCTGGATGCCATTTACACCCTGGACCAGCCTGGACGACTATCTCTTCATGCTGCAATGGATCCGGGAACAGGGCCTGATCCTGCACGTGCCCGCAGTCCAGCTATCGATTCGGATGCTCGTACCTCCGGGAAGCGCCCTTCTCACAGACGGAGACGGCGACGAATGGCAGGGAACGCTGGACGCGGCTAGGTTCACTTTCCGCTGGCAGCACCCGGACCCTCGCATGGACGCGCTCCAGCAGCAGGTTGCCCGTATCGCCGAAGTCGCGGGCCGGTATGAAGCCGAAGGATCGTCCGGCGCAGGCGGAGGAAACCTGCCGGATCCAGTCGGCGACGCGGCCAGTCCCTACCCCGTATTCCACCGCATCGAATGTGCCGCTCACAATGCCGCCGGTCGCCCGCCCCCTGCTCTTCCGCCGCTCTCCTCCCACATTCCCCGGCCGCCGCGCCTTACCGAGCACTGGTTCTGCTGAGCGGAGCCCACCGCCGACCAGTTGGCCGGCTGAAATGAGCGCATGACCGACCGTTCCACAGCTGAAGGCATCCTGTTTACCGATCAGTATCACCTGACGATGGCGCAGTTGTACTTTCGCCTCGGGATGCACGAACGGCAGGCCCAGTTCGACCACTTCTTTCGAAACTACCCGGATTACGGCGGGCACAGGGCCGGCTTCTGCGTAAATGCAGGCCTGGAGTGGCTGCTGGACTGGATGGAGGAAGCCCGTTTCGGCAAGGAAGAAATCTCGCTGTTGCAAGGCATGACCTCCCGTACCGGACGCCGGCTCTTTGACGAAGACTTCCTCTCCTGGCTGGGCGACAATGGTGACTTCGGCGGCATCTCGATTCAGGCAGTTCCCGAAGGGCGGGTCGTCCATGCCCACGTGCCTCTGACCGTGGTGAACGGCCCTCTTGCCCTTGCCCAGATTCTGGAAACACCCCTGCTGAACATTCTCAACTACCAGACGCTCATCGCCACCAAGGCGGCCCGCGTTCGTGAGAGCGCCGGAGACGCGCTGGTTCTGGAGTTCGGAGTCCGCCGCGCCCATGACCGGGGCGGAAACGCCGGAACTCGCGCGGCACTGATCGGCGGCGCCGACTTCTCCTCCAACGCTGGCATCTCGCACGCGCTGGGTTATCCTCCCAAAGGCACGCATGCCCATTCACTTGTACAAGCCTTCCTGGCCCAGGGTATGACCGAGCTCGACGCGTTTCAGGCCTACGCCGATATCTATCCCGACGAATGCCTGCTCCTCGTAGATACGATCGATACGCTGGAGAGCGGTGTGCCCAACGCGATTCGCGTTTTCGAAAAGCTGAGGCGGAAAGGCTACGTGCCCGTGGGCGTGCGCCTCGACTCAGGCGATCTCGCCCACTTGAGCACCTGTGCTGCCCAAATGCTGAATGATGCTGGATTCCCCGACGCGTCGATAGTGCTCTCCAATGAATTGGATGAACTGAGGATTCGAGACATCAAGTTACGGATCGTTCGCGAAGCGGCAGAAAGCGGGCAGGACGCCGACGCTATTATCAACCGCCTTGTTTACGGTGTAGGGACCCGCCTGATCACGTCGGCGGGAGACAGTTCACTGGGTGGCGTTTACAAGCTGGTCGGTCTGAAAGGGAGCAAGAGCTGGCAACCGGCAATCAAAGTCTCGGAGGAGCCAGCCAAGACGGCGATTCCCGGCAACAAGCGGGTATGGCGCATCGTCGACGCGCGCGGCCTGGCTACCGCCGACCTCTTGACTCTCAAAGAGGAGGACCCGGCCAGCGAGTGGCAGAACGACTGCAGCCGGCGCAGCCCTGAAGATCGGCTGTACGGCTTCAACCTTCAACTGCTCCATCCAGGCAGTTCGTCCCGGTGCAGGAGTCTGCCCTTCGCGAGCATCTCCCGGATCGAACCGCTGCTGTCGGACGTGCTTACCGAAGGGCGGTTAGTGTGCGAAAGGCCTTCTATTGAGGAGATCCGGGCCTCGCGCCAGGCAGACGTGGCCGAACTTGATGAGGAAGTGCGCAGGCTGACCAAACCGAAGCAGTACGATGTCGCCGTCAGCGAGACTCTGTGGGCGCTGCAGGAAAAGCTGCTGCGCACGCTATCGACCGGCAGGGCTGGCCCGATTTCTTGACCAAGCGCCCTCACGTCGTTAGAATACATCCTGAATAAGGAGCGCGCAGCGCCGCGACGATTCCGCTGTACGGCGGATTGGCGCCGATCAATAGGCCGTGCAACCTGCTGAAGAGGAGAAAATGTCCAAGCGCAATCCCGATCCGAATCCCAAGCTATTCGAACTTGCAACTTCTCTCAAGCCGGACACTCTTCTGGACACAAGCGTCCTGAATCAAGTGCCGCTTCCCGCGTTCCATACCCCAACGGCTTCCATCCCGGCAATGGGGGGCAGAGGTGCATACCACATCTGGACCATCGGCTGCCAGATGAATGTGGCCGATTCAAATCAAGTTGCCGCGGAGTTGGAGAGGATCGGCTTTCGCCCCACCGATGCCATCGACGAGGCCGATGTCGTCGTGCTCAACACTTGCGTGGTGCGGCAGAGCGCGGAAGACAAGGGCATCGGCAAAGCCAGCAATCTCAAACCTTGGAAGCAGGCCCGTTCCAACCGAACCCTTGCACTGATGGGTTGCATGGTCGGCGTCAAACCCAGTCCCCAACTTCAGGACCGTTTTCCGCATGTAGACGTCTTCATGCCTCCCAGCGAGCCCGCCCCGCTTATCACCTTCCTGCAGAAAGACGAGATCGCAAATGAGTCTACGCGCATCGAACGAGAACAACTGGCTTTCCGCCACGCTTTGCAGGACGATGAGCCGTTGCCCGTCTCCGGGCAGTCCATCCGGCGCCTGAGGATGAATGGAGAGGCCGCAATTACTGCCCATGTGCCAGTCGTCTACGGCTGTAGCCACGCCTGTACATTCTGCATAATTCCCTTCCGTCGCGGCATTGAGCGCAGCCGCCCGGTGGACGAAATCGTAAGAGAAGTGAGAGGCCTCGTCGCCCAGGGCGTTCGCGAAGTAACGCTTCTCGGTCAGATCGTAGACCGCTATGGACATGACTGGCGCAACGGCGCCAGCGAAGAGGATGTGGCCTCAGGCAAGCCAGATCTGGCCGACCTGCTGCACGCTGTTCACGAGATTGAGGGCCTCTGGCGAATCCGATTTCTGACCAGTCACCCCAATTACATGTCGGACAGAATTCTTGAAGCGGTACGCGACCTGCCCAAAGTGTGTGAACACATTGAAGTTCCGATCCAGGCCGGAAACGACCAGGTACTGGCGCGCATGAAGCGGGGTTACACGCAGGCCCAGTATCGCGGTCTCATCGAACACATTCGGGCAACCGTTCCACAGGCGGCAATCAATACTGACATAATTGTCGGCTTTTGCGGCGAGGAAGCAGCTCAGTTCGACGAAACCTACCAGTTGCTCGCCGACCTGAAGCTGGACAAGGCCCATCTCGCCCGCTACAGTCCGCGCCCAGGAACAGTAAGCGAACGTCGCATGGCCGATGACGTGCCTGAAGACGAAAAGGTCCGCCGCCACAAAGCGCTCGAGCAACTTCAGGAGCAGGTCTGCGGTGAGATCAATGCCCGGCTGCTGGGCGAGACGGTCGAACTTCTCATCGAAGGACAGCACAAAGGCAAGTGGCGCGGCCGCACGCGCCAGAATAAGCTGGTATTCGTCAATGTAGACGACCGCTCAGGGGATCTTCGCGGGCGCCTCATCGAAGCCCAGATTACATGGACCGGCCCGTGGAGCATGCAGGGTCGCTTTGCCCGGGACGTGTCACCGGTCGAAGCCTGATCGCATCCCGGCGTTTGCGCTGTCAGCGTGCGCCTGGACGAAACCAACAAGCGGGCCGCGGCCTGGTCGGTTGCCTCCTATATGAATTCACTAGTTTTCAATATCCTGCTCTTTCTTGTCGGCTTCGCACTCCTCACCGGCGGAGCCGATTTTCTTGTACGCGGGGCGAGTCGCCTGGCGGTTCGTCTCAATGTGCCCTTGGTTGTAATCGGCCTGACCGTTGTAGCGTTCGGCACGAGCTTGCCGGAACTGGTCGTCAGCCTGATAGCGAATCTTCAGGGCGGAACCAAAGCCAACCTGGCCATCGGCAACGTTGTCGGTAGCAACATCGCAAACCTCGCCCTGATCCTCGGGGTTGTCGCGGTGCTGCGTCCGCTCCCTGTTGACCGCCAGCTGATTCAGCGCGAATACCCCCTGATGATCGGCGTTTCCTTGCTGTTCATTTTGATGGCGTGGGACGGACAGGTCGTTCGCTGGGAGGGGGTCCTTCTCTTCCTCGGGCTTCTCGGATTCATCTACTGGAGCTACGTAGGCAGCCGCTCGCTTGCCGAGGAAAAAGAGAGCGAAGCGCTTGAATACATTGGTGGGGAGGCAGAGGTCAGTCCCTCGTCGGGGGACCCCACAGATGCCGCCAGCGGCGAAGCGGAAGGCTCTGAGGTCGATCTGACCCGGGCACAGGAGAGAATTGCCCGCGCGGCCAGAAATCCGTTGCTGCCTGCCGCCATCTCCGGGCTTTTCCGCTCCCTCCTGCTGCGAGACATCGGCATGGTCGTGATCGGCATCTCAATTCTTGTCTTTGGAGCCGATCTGCTCGTCGACTCGGCTACATTCATGGCCAGGTACTTTGGCGTTAGCGAGCTTGTGATCGGGCTGAGTCTGGTGGCCCTGGGGACGAGCTTACCTGAGCTTGCGGCCTCGGTCGTGGCCATCCTGTACCGGAGGGGCGACATCGCTCTGGGCAATCTCGTCGGTAGTAATCTGTTCAATATGCTGGCAATCGTGGGCATAACGGCTGGCGTCCGGTCCTTGCCCGCCCCCTTAACCATGCGTTGTGTAGACTTCCCCGCTATGCTTGTGGTCGCGGTCCTTCCACTCCTTCTGGTTCTGCGTTCGCCCCACTTGGTAAGTCGTTGGAAAGGGGCGGTCATGCTGACCCTCTACTTGGCATACACGATCGGGATCTTTGTCATTGAACAGGGAAACGGCGTTTGCTAGAGCAGCGACGTATGTCTTGGCGATGTGGGGCAATTCTTTAACAGAATAACGTGAATGGATCTGTAGGTATCTGAGACTGATGGCTGGAAGAACGACACGCCTTCAGCCCGAAATATTCTAGTCCAGCTGTCTGAAGTCGCCCTCTTCCACCCTGTAAAACCAGACCCGAGCATTTGCCCAATCGCCGTTTGCGCTGAAGCGTATCGGTCCCAACATCGTCTCGATCTCTATCTTGCGTATGGCCTGGGCAATCTCATGCTCTTGAAACGAGTTGGCCGCACGCACGCCTGCCGCCAGAACTTGCATCGCTACATAACCATTGAGCGAGAATGGCCCGGGATCCCGGCGCACAACCGCCCGGAAAGCCTCTGTCCAGTCCTCTTCGGACGCTGCGTCCGGACTGGGGGCAAGCGCGCTGACGAACAGGCCTTCGGAGGCGCCGCCGCCTCCATCTAAGGCGGAAGCAAGGAAGGCTGCGTCGCTTGCAAGTACGGGCTGCATGAGATTCGCTGCCTTCAGGCTGGCGATCAATTGGGAGGCTACGCTCGCGGGGCCGGCGAAGTAGACTGCGTCGGACTCCGCATCACGGATACCCAGCGCCAGCGGCGGAAAATCCAGTTGCCCTGCCTTAACCTCCGCCTGAATTGCTGTCGTTGCCCCGATCAATCGCAGATGATAAGCCAGCGAGGTGGCCAGCTCACGCCCGTACTCCGTTCCATCATGGACAACGGCAACGCGGCGGGCGTTCAACGCCTCCACCAGAAATCGTGCACTCCACTCGGCCTGAACGTTATCATTGGCGTTTACGCGAAAAAAGAACTCGTGCCCGCGGTGCGTCAGCGCACGCATTCCGGCCGCTGGAGAAACTAACACAAGCCCCATCTCTTCATAGTGTGGCAGGGCTGAAGAAGTCGGGCCATTATCCATGTGGCCGATGACGCCTGCTATTTGCTCTCCTTGCTTTATCGCCTGTTCTATCTTGCCCACAATAGCCAGCGCTGCGCCGTTATCAGACTGGTCATCCAGGGCCCGGACAACGAGCCGTCGGCCCAGCAGACCCCCGCTGCGGTTGATCTCCTCGACTGCCAGCCGTGCCCCGCCCAGCGCGGACAGTCCTGCCTCGGCCCGCAAACCGCTCAGCGGCACCGCGACATAGACCACCGCCTCGCCAGAAAACGACCTGTCGTCCCCGCTTCTGCAAGCCGAGAGAGTAGCGGCAATCAAGAGTACGGCGGCCAGTGCAATAGACCCGCTGGATAGACGTCGCAAATCCTGGTCCCCCGGTTAGGCAGAAGGGGAAGCCACAGCCGAATTCACCAAACTGATGGGATGACAGTAGGTTGGAGGGAAAGCCTCCTGTCACTCCGTCATCTGAATGAGAGTCGCGATCTGGCGATAAATCTCTTCAATCGTCGTTTCGTCGGCGCGATAAAATTGGCCGTTGCCGATTCGGGCCAGGTCTTCCAGCAGACCTGCATCAGCATCTCGGCCAAATGCCACCGTATGGACGGAAACCGGATTTTGCGCACCCTGTATGTCCCGTTGCAACGCACGCAAGCGGCGTTCGCTGTCGTTATCGCGACCGTCGGTCATCACCACAATCGCATATGTGGCATCGGAATCGACCAAGTCCTTAAGCTCACTATGCGCCGCCCACACTGCATCGATCAATCTGGTGGAGCCGCCGGCCTCCATGCTCTCGATCATATGCAGCACCTGACTGCGCCCCTCAGCATCCAGCCACTGCAGTGCCCCGTACTGCTTCACTCCGGATCCGAACTCCACGAGTCCGATTCTGTCGCGATCTCCCTGAATCTGGTCCACGAATCCCTGCAGGGCAGTTTTCGCTCTAGCAAGTTTGCTGCCATTCATCGATTCGCTGGTATCCACAACCAATATTACGTTTACGGGACGCATTGACAAACGCCAGGCGTCCAATACAATCTCCAGAACGGGTTGCGGCGGCAGCGGCAAAAGCGTCTGTGGCGAAAGAGGGTCGACTGTTCCGGTCTCTGCGAATGGGCTGGGCTCCGCCATCAGTTCAATGGCCAGGTCGACTGGTCTGAACCCGGCCTCAAGCAACGCATACTGGCTGTCTTTACTCAGCAAGTATCGGGTGAACGCGCGGTAGGTGCTGCGCTGGTTCCGGGTCACCGCAGGACCTGCCCGCCCGTCTAATTCCAGCAATGCGAAGGGATAATCCGCCCAGAGCGTTCCCTCCTTCGGATAGATGGCAACCAACTGCCCGTCCGAAAAGATTCGCCCGGCAAAGCCCTCGCTGGACAGCCAGGAGAGACCGCGATCAGAGGACTGGTTCCAGGCGATTACTGACTGCTCTTGCGTTACGAAGGCATCGAAAAGCCCGTTGCTTTCGCCTTCCTCACCGTGTACGCGGCCTTCCTCCTGCTTAAATTCTGGCCGCGCCCGGCCACCTGCGCTGAGAACAAGCGCTGATCTCTCCGCCCGACGAACATAGTCTATTACGTCAGGCCGGGTTGCGATCTCTGCCGTCAGTCCGCGTGTAATGTCGGCGCCGGCATAAAACTTGGACAATGTCGCCGCGACGCCGGACGTGCTCTCTGGACTAGGATGGCCCCATCTGAACGCCTTGGAAGGCGCGGCCGCCCGGGCATGGACCTCCTTCCAGCCGATCGACTGGTGCGGCCAGCCCAACTGCTGTGCCGCATCCAACTGCACGGCAATGACGACTGGGCTGACGGCAAATAGCGTGGACTGGCCGACCCGGCTCGCCGGAAATGAGCCGGACTCCATTGGAAACAGCTTCGCCCAACGCACGTCAATCAAATCCAGCCAAAGCGAGCTGTCTGGCACGACGGCCTGGAAGCCTGGCTGCTGCAACGATTCCCCGACCATTTCGCGGGAGGAGCGGGTAACCAGTTCAACTTGCATCATCTCTCCGTCCGGTGTGCGGAGTCTGAGGCCGTTGAACCTGCCGGCCCGTTCCCTCAGCGATACCGCCATCGTTGGAGATACGGCCACGGTCAACGTTGCGCTGTTGGAGGGCCATGCGGCAGAAACTGCCCTGATGCCTTCGATTGTTGCGGACCCTTCGCCGGCCAGGATGCCCGCGATCCAGGCCCCGGCGCGCACAGTCGTCACCCCGCAGGCGCATAGCAGAAAGCAGCCCACCACCGCGAACGAGATAAGCAGCCGTCGCGGCGGGAAGCGCGAGAACTCCGCTTCGGTCGGAACCGCGCGCTCCTGATCTGTCCCGTCCTGAATCTCGCTCATCGCTCCTCGTTCAACTCCTGCCGGCGCAAGAGCGCCGACAGGAGCTCTGGGTTCAGAGGCTGCATCACATTGACGCCGGATACGTTATCCTCTACGCCCAAACGCCGCCACTGTTCGAAGAGGCTTCCCTCTGCGGCGCTGACCGGCAGGCCGGAATCGGCTGGACGCAGCCCGAATTCGAGCAATGTGCGCTGTTGCCCTTCGCTGAGCAAAAAACTTTGAAACGCCAACGCTGCGTTCTTTTGCACTGCTGACGTCTCAGGGCCTGTCCAGATCGCGAATGGAAAGTCGAACCAGGTAGTCACCTTCGGGTAGTAAAGGACTACCGGCTCCTGCCAGCGTTTTTGAATGCCTTCCATTTCCTGAAGCAAGTCGCTTTCCAGGAACTGCCCTCCATCTCCCGCCGTATAACCGAACAGGGCGACGCTCTCCGCAGTACTCGTCGCTCCACTGCTGAATTGGGTCGCTGCTCCCATCAGCTCAGTCAACCAGGTTCCGAACTGGGGGTCGACAACGTCTTCGACGAAAACTTCAGTTCTCTCAAAGTATTCGCCAGCCGCCGTGACGATGGCCGCCGGGCCGCCCACACTCTGGCCGGATGAGTTGACTGACAACTTGAAATTGCCCCACGCGGGATCACCGCCCAATTCCTTCCATCCGGTAGGGGCGACGGCCGCTTTGTGAAATGTGGACCATGAGGGCGGGCCGAGATTCTCAAGCAGTGGAGCGCTCCGGCTGCGAAACAATCCCCAAACCAGAAGTGTATTCGCCAGCGGCCTCATGCGGTATTGCCCGTCGTTCAGGAACTGATCCCGCCCCAGCCGCTCCCGAAAGGACGCGTTGGCAATTTCCACGAGAAAGCGGCCGTCCGCTATCCACGCAGTTGGAAAGGATTCAAGAACTTCTAACTTTTCTTGGGGCAGGTCTTCGAGGAGCACGTCTGCTGGCAACGCTGCGAAGTCGTTGCGCTCCCACTTGCCTAGCGCAGCCAAGCCGTCCATCGGGATGATTTCCACCTCGATGGTCGCGCCTTCCAACTTGTGGCCTGTGACATTGAATTCATCAGCCGCAGCCTGCACCCACGATTCCACAGGAAGGGCTGTGATGACCTGAATTCGGACGACTTGTGGGCGAGCGGTTGCCAAGCCGAGGCCGGCAGCGTTTCCGGTAATCGTGCGCCAAGCCAGTATCCAGACTACCAGGACGACCGCCGCCGACATTACCGCAACAACGAATACCCGCGTACGAATCATTGTTCCTGTGCGAGCGGGGAGCCGCAGAATCCGCAGACCGCGTTCAGGTCGGTAGCCGTGCCTTCAATGAGCTCCGGCGGAGTCGTCGCGCCGCAAGACGCGCACTGCGCCGCATATCGCACCGGGGCTCTCGGCTCGTCCTCCAGTGGCTTGTCAACACGCAAAGGAATGTCATCGTCGTCCGGCTCCGTATGCCCAAGGAACGTTCCCAACAGACTGGTTACACCGACCAGTACGAGAATCCCCGGCCATATCCAGTCCGTGGCGAAGAGGATGGCCAGCCCGATCATGAATACGGCTCCGGTCAGCCCTTGGCGGGGAGCGGTGAATTTCGGAGTTTTCATGGGTAAAGGATTCCTACTTTGATCCACACCATCGCTGTCGCGTTAGATTCTACTACAGTCTTGACAAAGGCAACACAACCGCAAAATATGGGAGCCGGCGGGATACGGTGCATTCGGCTTCTTCGCGTATGAATCCTCAACTGCCTATTGAGTCCATTCTGGAAAACAGAAGCGACAGAAAAGCTTCTCAGAACAGAGTGTCTGGGCCATCCAGCGCCAAGAACGATCAAGCATACACTTCTCCCTCAATGGGGACACCGATCGACCCAATTCGGAAGACAAAACCCAAGAAATAACGCGACACTCGCGTACAATTTCCAGAGAGGCGCGCGCGCGATATCGCTGCTTGACAATAATGGCGAAATGGTATATATCCCGGTAAGAGTCCCCGATAGAACTGGTACACGCGGTAATCTGAATCGAAAGGGAAGTCAGTACGAGTCAAAGCGAAAAACTGATCCTCAAGAAGCCAGACTGAACCACGAAGGAGGAATATCATGATCCCTGCAGATATTTCGCCTGCCAGATCGACTTGGCGGCCTCAACGAGCTTCAATGGCAATCTTGCTGATGTTTTTGTTGTCGCTGTTATTGGTTCCCCAGCCGGCGGTCGCAGCCCCCGCCGAGCGCCCAGTTCCCGCCCAGACCTACGTCCACATCGTCAGACCTGGCGAATCCCTCATCAACATCGCAGCACTGTACGGCTTATCGGTCGAGGACCTGAGGGCTTCCAACAACCTCGCAAACCGGGCCCAGTTCGTGAGCTGCACTCCCAATGCAGACAGCACGCAGGTGCGGGGCACCGTGCGGGTGAATGGCCACCCGGCCAACGGTTTCCGGGTGGTTTTCAGCTGGCATCCGGACGAGACATCCGTAGCTGTGGCAGTTTCCGGCGGGGGCGGCCAGAAAGGAGGCCAGTACAGCCACATTCTCGGAGGGGGCGCCCGCGAAGGGAACTGGTGGTTCTGGATCGAAAACGGCGCCGGCGTCCGTATTTCGGAGATGGCGCACGTTCACACTGACAAGTACCCTCATGAAGGTAAGTGCCAGCGGGCGGTGATCGACTTTGACATCCAGAACCCCGAGCTCACTTATGTTGGGCGCAGACTGCAGATTCCTCTGGCGGCGCAACCTGCAGCCGCAAAGCCTGTGCTCCAGAAACCCGCCAGCACCAAGACTGTCTATGGTCACGTTGTCAGATCCGGCGAGACACTTGCCAGAATTGCAGAGACATACGGTGCATCACTCCAGGACTTGAGAGCTGCCAACAACCTCGTCAATCGCGCAAGTTTGGTACGCTGCGACGCCAACGCCGGAAGTACCCGAGCGGTGGGCACCGTGCGGTTGAACGGCCAGCCGGCCGACGGCTACCGGGTCGCCTTCAGTTGGCAGCCTGACGGGGAAGTGGTGGCCAGAAAGAGCTCTTCTGAAGGTGGTCATTTCACGCACATCCTTCAAGCGTCCGGTCCCCGGGAAGGGAGCTGGTGGTTCTGGATCGAAAACGAAGACGGCCACCGCATTTCCGAGATGGCGTATGTCCACACACACAAAGATCCACATTCGGGCAATTGCCAGCAGGCGGTGATCAGTTTCGAAATCCAGAATCCGCACTTCATTTACATTGGGCGCAAGCTGCATATCCCTTCCACCGGTTAGGTCGAATCGGCGGCAAGAGCAGCATCGCCGGCGCTGAGACAAGCGCGAAGTCTTAACCGGTTCCTCCAAACCGACGAAAGTTAGGCAGTTCGGCAGCCAAAAATGGGGGTGACATGATAGTGTCATCCCCTTTTCTATTGTGAAAACTACGATGTCCCATTTGTGGTATAATTGCCGAAATTGACAGGACTGAACTCAGACGGGGTGGCTTCAGCCTGGCGGGAAGCGCAAGCGTCCTGCATCGGAAGCCAAACGTTGGAGTGAGTGATCCAATGATTACCCGTATCGAACTCGATGGCTTTAAGACTTTTCAGGACTTCTCTCTGGATCTGTCATCTCTTCAGGTTATCGTAGGCGCCAACGGTGTGGGCAAGAGCAATCTCTTCGATGCTTTAAAACTGCTTGGGCGACTGGCCGACTCGAAAATCGGTACAACCTTTCACGAAATGCGAGATGACATAGGGGAGCTGTTTACAATCCGTCGGGACGGCGGGTCGGCTGACCGTATCCGATTGGCGGTCGAAATCCTGGTCAATCAAAACGTGCGCGACGACTGGGGCGCCAGTCACGAGCTCAAGTTTCCCCGCATGCGCTATGAGTTGGAGGTTGTCCGTCGCAGAGACGCCCAAGGGCAGGAAGGGTTATTCGTCGAACTTGAATCGTTGTCCCCAATCCCGCGTCTGCGGGACAGATGGACGAAATCCAACAAGCTGAAGACCGGTGGCCCTTGGATTCCGGCTATGACCGGTGGACGCTCTTCTCCCTTTATTTCCACGCAAAAGAGTAGACACGAAACGTCCTTGGTTCTCCATCAGGACGGCAACAGCGGCAGGCGTGACATCGACGCCGCGCAGGCAGAGAGGACAGTGTTGAGCGGAGCAAGGAACACGGCGTTCCCACATGCCTTCGCCGCCGCCGAAGAGATGCGTGCGTGGAGATTCTTGCACCTGGATCCGGAGATACTGCGTCAGCCCAGCCCCGTGACGGCGCCCGAAAAGTTGGTTGACGGAGGCAGAAACCTGCCCAACGTGCTGGCCCGCATGAAGGCCGCCGATTCCATGCTGTTGGCCGAAGTTTCTCGAGATCTGGCGAACCACCTTCCCGGCGCGATGCAAATTGACGTGAACGAGGATCTCGCTGCGGGTCAAATTGTGATCTGGGCCAAGGCTGAGGATGGTCGGCGGTTTTCTTCGCGAGCTCTTTCTGATGGCGCGCTGCGCGCGCTTGCTCTGATTACATTGAGGAACGACCCTGAGCACGGCGGCCTCCTCTGTTTCGAGAACCCGGAAAACAGCGTTCATCCTTCTCGCCTAAAGGGTTTGACGCAGATTCTGCAGGACCTGACCACCGATTTCTCATCTTCCGGCCAGGAAGGCGCACCCCTTAGACAGGTGATTTGCAACACACATTCCCCCGTATTCATAAGTCACCCGGACATTCTGTCCCACGTACTCTTTGCACACTTGACGCCCAATGCCGACCCTCAAGGCAACACCCAACTTCACCCCGTAACTCGCATGGTGCCCGTCATTCCCGACCCGCTGCAACCGGCACTCCCGATTCCCGAAGAAGTGCAAAGCTACACACTTAGTGAAGTGCAGAGTTACCTGGAGAGCGCCGACTTGGACACCGCGCGGTCCCATTTGGGCGCACACTTGGCCCGCGACCTCGGCAATAGCGTTTCCAAAGACGAAGCGGAAACTGCCGACTAGATGCCCCCTTTCGGCTACACGTTTCACCCCATAATGGCAGCTTGTTTCCTTCAACTTGGAATTCGTTCAGCAATCGAAAAATGGAGTAAAATAGGAGAATCATGCCCAATATTCAACCTTCTACTTTGCGAGACGTCGGCTATCAACTGTTTGAAGCTTCTGGCTGCACCGCCGAAGATGCTCGGGCTGTGGTCGACCACCTCGTGGAGTCTAATCTCTTCGGCCACGACTCCCACGGCGCGATTCGCTACTACGAATACACGCGTGCGATTCGCGAGGGACGCTTTCAACCGCGGGCAACCCCCACCATCGTTCGTGACTATCCGAGCACGGCCGTCGTGGACGCAGGCGGAGCACTGGGTCAGGTTGGAGCGACTTTCGCGATAAAACTGGCCACAGAGAAAGCCCGCCAGCACGGTTTGGCAACCGTTACCCTTCGCAACACAAGCCACGTGGGTCGCGCTGGCGCCTATCCACTGATGGCGGCTCGCCAGGGAAACATGATTGCCGTGGCGTTCGTAAACGCCGGGCGGCTTGGCTACCAGATTGCCCCGTTTGGCGGGCTTGAAGGCCGCCTAAGCACCAACCCCATCGCGTTTTCCGCGCCCCGCCCCGACACGAACCCGATCCTGGTCGACATGACCACCTCCGTCGTCGCCGAAGGCAAGGTCCGAGTCGCTATCAACCAGGGCAACCAGGTCCCCGAAGGCTGGCTGATCGACTCCAAAGGCAACCCAACGACCGAACCAAACGATTTCAGGGCCGACCCGCCAGGCGCAATCCTGCCATTGGGCGGGGTGGTAGCCCATAAAGGCTTTGCCCTCGGTCTTGTGGTAGAATTGCTGGGTGGCGCGCTCAGCGGCGAGGGCTGTGCCGACGGTTCTCGGACCATGAGGAGCAATGGCGTCCTCTTCACCGTCTACAACATCGAGCACTTTATCGAGCTTTCCACCTACTATGAAGAAGTAGAGGGATTGCTCCGTCACGTCAAGTCCAGCCGCCTCGCGCCGGGATTCAAGGAGATTTTGGCGCCGGGCGAGCCCGAGTTTCGCAGCGCACAGCGTAAAGAGAAGGACGGCATCGAAATCGACGAAACGACCTGGGCCCACATTTGCCAGGAAGGGCGAATTCTGGGGCTCGACCCGGACAGCTGGTAGAGTGTCCTAACTCCTGCGGCCCTGCCGTTGTCGCACCAACTGATCCGAAAGCAACGCTGAAGGGAGCAAGCCGTGGAACAGATGACTTCGAAACAGCGGTTTTTGGCTGGGCTGAACGGAGACCCCGTAGACAGGCCGCCGGCGGCCAGCATTGTGTCCGTTATCACTTACGAGTTGATGGACATTACCGGCGCACACTTTCCTCATGCCAATATAGAGCCGGAGCCCATGGCGACCCTCGCCGCCGGCGCCCACGAGGTGATGGGATTTGACAGCGTGATGCCGATTTTCAGTATCGCACAGGAGGCTATGGCTCTCGGTTGCCAGGTTGATTGGTCCGATACCGATATGATGCCCAATCCGACCGATTCGCCTTGGGCCGATCGCGATGTGGAGATCAAGCTGCCTGACGGATTTCCCGATTCGTTCCTGGAAGACAAATACGTCAAGTGCTCCATCGATGCCATTCGGCTGCTCAAACAACATTTTGGCGATGAGGTCATGATTCTGGGCAAAGTCATGGGGCCGTGGACACTTTCCTACCACTGCTACAATACGCAGGAGTTCCTCTTCGACACGATTATGGACCCGGATCGCGTTCGTAAATCGCTGGAAACGTTGGCGCCCGTACCACTGGTCTATGCCACGGCCCAACTTGAGGCCGGCGCAGACGCCATTGTCTGGGCCGACCACGCCACCGGCGACCTCGTTCGTAACACAATGTACCGGGACTTTCTCCTGC
Source organism: Caldilineaceae bacterium (assembly GCA_965204525.1). Lineage (GTDB taxonomy): Bacteria > Chloroflexota > Anaerolineae > Caldilineales > Caldilineaceae > Bin5. The sequence continues at coordinate 194,492 of OZ241994.1, forward strand.
CCCATCACCAGGAGCTTGTGCCCCAAGTGGGCGCGCCCGTCATTCTGCACTGTTGCGGGAGGACCCTGGACCGGGTCGAGTATTTCAATGAGGCCGGCTTTACCTGTTATCATTTCGAGTCGGCCAACGCGCCCGAGCTGATGGTCGAAAAGGCCGCCGGTAAGATGAAGTTGACGGGAAACGTCAACAACCCGATCACTTTGTACGCCCGCGGACCAGCGGAAGCACGCGCCGAAGCGCAGGCCGCTATAGACGCCGGTGTGGACATTATCGCCCCCGAGTGCGCCGTTCCCTTGCAGGCGCCGGTCGCCAACCTCAAGGCAATTGTGGAAACGTGCGTTGATAACACCTACCAATAGGAGCCCTGTATCATGAGCCGCGAAGAAGAAATCAAAGAAGGGCTGTACGAACACACCTTAGTAGGTGAAGCCGCTGAAGTTGTCGAGTTGACCCAGGAGGGCATCGAACTGGGGATGGACCCCCTGGATATCCTCTTCGGCGCGCTGATTCCTTCTTTGCAGGAAGTTGGCCGGCTGTTTGAGATCGGTGAATACTTCGTGCCTGAAATGCTGGTGGCCGCGCGCGCAATGCAGGGGGCCATGGCCCTGCTTCGACCTCTGCTGGTAGACAAGGGGGCGGAGCCGATTGGCAAGGTCGTCATGTTAACTGTTAAAGGCGATGTCCACGACATTGGCAAGAACCTGTGCAATATCATGTTGGAGGGCGAAGGCTTTGACATCGTCGACTTGGGCGTCAATGTCAAACCGGAAGACGTCGTCGCCGCGGTTCAAGAACATGAACCCCAGCTCCTGGGCTTTTCCGCATTCCTGACAACAACGATGCCCTTCTTCAAGTCCAATCTGGCCGCGCTGTCGGACGCCGGTCTGCGAGACTCTGTCAAGGTGATGGTTGGCGGCGCCCCGGTTACACAGGAATACGCCGACAGTGTCGGCGCCGACGGCTTCGCGCCCGACGCCAGCGCCGCAGTCCGCCTGGCAAAGCAGCTCATGGTCGCCATGGGCTATGACGTCAGCATGGGTGGCGCCGACGGTGAAGGCGCTACAGCACTGGCCAGCGCCGTGCAGGCTGTCGAGGAACTTATGGTCAAGTCCGGACAACATGAAGAGTAGCCCGATATGAACACGGTGATTTCCTCCGCGAAGCAAACTGTCGTTATTGGACCCGAACACCCCTTTGTAATCATCGGCGAACGTATCAACCCCACCGGCCGCAAAATCCTGACGAAGCAGATGATCGAACGCGATATGACCATGGTCTGTCGCGACGCGCGCCGGCAAGTTGAGGCACAGGCCCACGTGCTTGACGTGAACGCCGGCGTACCCGTGGATGGAGTTGAACCGGAGATCCTGCGTCAGGCGATTCAGGCCGTTCAACAAACAGTAGACGTGCCGATCTCAATAGACTCATCGGTGGTAGAAGCCCTTGAGGAAGGACTTGCTGTCTATGAAGGGAAGGCCCTCGTCAATTCAGTAACCTATGAGGAAGAGCGGCTGGAGACAGTATTGCCCTTGGTCAAGAAATACAGCGCGGCGGTCGTTGGCGTTGCCAATGACGATACGGGTATCTCCAATGACCCCGAGGAGCGGCTTCGTATCGCCACTCTAATCGTCGAGCGTGCCGCAGACCACGGCATTCCCGCCGAAGACGTTGTGATCGATCCCCTGGCACTGACCGTCAGTGCCGACGACAATGCCGCCCTGATCACTCTGGAGACGATTCGCTTTATCCGCGAAGAACTCGGCGTAAATATGACTTGCGGCGCCAGCAATATCTCTTTTGGCCTTCCCTGGCGGCCGACCGTGAACGCCGCGTTCCTGTCAATGGCGATCGCGGCAGGGCTGACGTCGGCAATCACTAATCCTCTTGAGACCGAAATCCGCCACACAATCTACGCTGCCGACCTGCTGATGGGGCACGACGCCTATGCGGGAAACCTGATTCAGGCATTCCGAACGGAACGAAAGCGCCAGCAAGAGTCCGGTTAGCTCTCGATTCGTTCAAAATGGATACGCATCTGCGTTCGCTGCCATGACAACCTCTGCGCCCACCGGCACCAAAAAAGTCTCTATCGAGTTCCGTCCCCACGATAAGGTGACCCGTGTCCCCCCCGGCATGACAATATTCAACGCCGCAAACTGGATCGGCCTGCCGATCGACAGCACCTGCGGCGCCAAGGGAACTTGCGGCAAATGCAAGGTCCGAATCCTGTGCGGCAACAACGGGGCCACCGCGGCCGACCGCAGGATCTTCACCGAAGAGGAGCTGGCCGACGGCTGGCGGCTCTCCTGCCGCAGTGAGGCCAACTCCGACGTCGTCTGCCACGTACCGCGGCTGATGGGAAACCCCAAGGCGGCCTTGATGGGCTTTGACCGCCACGTGATCCTGAATGCCAACGTCTACAAAATACCTCTCACGCTGACGCCGCCAACGCTGGAAGATCAACGCAGCGACTTCAGCCGCATTCGCGACGCGCTCGAGCCGGAAGGATTTGCGATTGAAGCCTCTCTGAACCTGTTGCGTAGTTTACCCGGTGTTCTGCGCCGTAGTCAGTGGCAGGTTACCGCGGTTGTGGTCGGAAACGAACTGGTCAGTGTCGAAGAAGGCGATACCAGCAACCGCGCCTACGGGCTGGCCTTCGATATTGGCACGACGACCGTTGTAGGAATGCTGATCGATCTCAACAGCGGCGCGCCGGTCGCAGTCCGCTCCACTCTGAACGGACAAGCCGTTCAAGGGGCCGATGTCATCTCCCGGATCAGCTACACAATGCTCAATGAGGACGGTCTGTCTGAACTCAATGAAGTCATTCTTCGAACTCTGAACATCCTCATCTCGCAGCTGCTGGAGGAAGGGCAGGTAGCTCCTCATGAGGTCTATGAGGTAGTAACCGCCGGCAACGCCACGATGCAGCACCTGTTCCTGGGCGTTGACCCGGAAGCGATTGGTCTTGAACCGTTCATTCCTGCCGTTGAAGATATGGTACAGGCTTCGGCACAGGAAGTGGGTCTGGAGATCCTGCCGCAGGCACAGGTACACTGTCTTCCCTATCTCGGCGCCTATGTGGGCGCCGATCTTGTCGCCGGGCTGCTGGCAACGGGTTTGGCGCAAAATGAAGGCGTACGGCTCCTGGTCGATGTCGGGACAAACGGCGAAATCATCTTGGGGTCTGCGGCCCGAACAGTGGCAACGGCAGCGCCGGCAGGACCGGCTTTCGAGGGCGCGCAGATCCAGGATGGAATGCGCGCCAGTGAAGGTGCAATTGAAGCCGTGACAATCACACGGACGGGGATAGATCTCCAGGTGATTGGAGATGTACCCCCGATTGGGCTCTGCGGTTCGGGCCTGCTGGACGCGGTAGCTCAATTGCGACTGAGCGGGCTTATGCTTCCGTCGGGCCGCTTCGTTAAGGCGAACGAAGCCTCCGAAATAGTCGCTCCCGACTTGGCGCAGCGCATCATTACCGACGAAGAAGGCCGGCGTTCCTTTGTACTGGCGTGGCCTGACGAGTCAGGGGGTGATAGAGCGATCGTTCTGACTCAGCGAGACGTACGTGAGCTTCAATTTGCCAAGGGATCTATCGCCGGCGGCATAGATGTGGTAATGCAGGAACTGGGGATCGAGAACGAAGACCTGGTCGAAATCTTCCTGGCCGGTTCTTTTGGCAGCTACATCAATCCCCAGAGCGCACGCATAATCGGGCTGGTGCCCCCCGTACCTGTTGAACGGATCAAAGCAGTGGGCAATGCCGCCGGTGAAGGCGCCAAGATCGCGCTCCTCTCATTTCGCGAGCGCATGGTGGCCCGGTCGTTGCCCGAAATCGTGGAATACCATGAACTGTCGGGGCGGGGAGACTTTAACGATTCGTTTCTGGCCGTGCTGCAGTTCCCGGAGTTGGACACCCTCGGACTGGAAACCAGTGCGGTAGCTGACGCCGTCTGAGAACCTGGTCTTTCAGGTCTTACCTCTAGCCGGACAATCGACAGTTGTCCCTGTCCAGCACTTCCGCATTCACAAGCGTCTGCGGCACGCCCCCTTGCAGGACGGTTACTACGTTTGCAGCGGCTTTGCGAGCCAGTTCGGCCGTGGCCGCCACTGAGTAGAAAGCTGCATGCGGAGTAACGATCACATTTTCCAGTGCCAACAAAGGGTTGTCCGCAGAGGGCGGCTCCGGATCAGTGACATCGAGAGCGGCTCCGCCGATGCGTCCATCCTGGAGCGCGCGGATGAGCGCCTCCTCGTCAATTACACCTCCGCGACTGGTGTTGATCAGTAAGGCCGAGGATTTCATCTGGGCAAGAGCGGCTTCGTCAATGATGTGGGCCGTTTCCTCGGTGAGCGGGCAGTGGATTGAAACGTAGTCGGAGGCGGAGAGAAGCGCGGCAAGGTCATTCGTAACTTCGACGCCTTCCGGGGCATCACTTTGTCGCAGCCTGGGCGTATAGGCGATCACACGAAGGCCGAATCCCAGTGCCTTGGGAACCAGAGCGCGGGCAATGTTGCCAAAGCCGATCAGCCCCAACGTCTGTCCCCGCACGCGCGGAATAGGACGGGGCGTCTCTCTTGTCCAGCCGCTTCGCTCAGGGTTGCGTGCCAGAGGGAGCAGTTGGCGCGCCGTCGCCAGCAGTAGCGCCATGACGTGATCGGACACCTCCTCCAGGCAGAAGTCGGGAACGTTAGTGACGAGCATGCCCAGTTCCGTAGCTCGTCCTATCGGAATGTTGTCCAGCCCGATGCCATAGCGGCTGACGACCTTGCAGTTGGGCGCGATATCCAGCGCTTCTGCCGGCACATCCTTCCAGCAGGTCAGGACCGCGTCCGCTTGCGGCGCCAGCGCGATGATCTCTGCGGGCGTTCCCCCGCCAGCCAGCATGATCTCGCCCTCCACTGCCGACAATACCTCCTTTTCGATTTCATAATCCGGCCACGCAATGTCGGTAATGAGAATACGGCTGGTCATTTCTGCAACTCCATTCTGTTCCTCTGGAAATTATACGAATCGGCCGAGATCTGACAGCCGCCAAATTCATTCCGGTCTTCGAAATCTCTGCAAAAGCCTTTAGTTTTCCCCGGCCATCTCCGCAGCGACTTTTTCGGCCATCATCATTACAGTTGCGTTGATGTTGGCGCGCACACTGTCCGGCATTAGTGAGGCGTCGACGATACGCAGGTGTTCTATTCCGTGCACGCAGCCCCATTGATCCGCGACGGCTAGCGGGTCTGAGGACAGACCCATTTTGCAAGTACTGGATGTATGGTGTCCCGTGTCGGCGTTGCCAAGAATCCAACGGTCCAGGGCGTCGTCATCATGCATGTCGTTGCCTGGACCTTCCAACACGCGGCCGCAGATGCCGCGAAAGGCGGGATGCTCTTCAATCAGTTCAGAACAGAGACGGATCGATTCTCGCTGACGCTCGCGGTCGAACGATTCTTCAAAGTAGCGATAGTCGAGCAAGGGTTGGTCCTCGATGTTGTCGCTGGACAGTCGCAACTCGCCTTCCCCAACGGCGAGGTTGACCGTTGGGCGCACGAAGAGGTGGTCTCCGTTTTCGCTGGCCTGGTCGGGCACGGCAGCGATGTAGACAATCATGTCATTGGCCAGATGTGAGCCATCGGCTGTATAACGCAGGCAGGCTTGATGCCAGTGGAAGCGGTTCGTAGGATTGAATCGTAGCTCCCAATGCAGGTTTACAGTTGGGTGGTCGCGCAGGTTGCGTCCCACACCGGGTAGATGATGGCTGACATCCACTCCGACTTCGCGTAGATGCTGTTCAGGGCCGACTCCGGACAGCATCATGATCTGCGGGGTCCCGATGCTACCCGCGCAGAGTACGGTTTCGTCGGCGTAGTACTCTTCAATCTGGCCGCCGCGTTCCACCTCCACACCAATAGCCTTCTTGCCTTCCAACAAGACTCGGCGCGTAGTGCAGTCGGCGAAAATGTGCAAATTGGGGCGGTTTCTTGCTTGGGCCAGGTAGGTTATGGCGGTACTCTGGCGCACGCCGGCGATATTGTTGAGGGGAAACGGGCCCAAACCGGTTGATCCAGGCAGATTGGCGTCGGGGCATTCGGGGAAGCCGGCCTGACGGCACGCTTCACCCCAGGCTTGCTGATCCGGGCCCCACTCTTCTTTCGGGTAGCGGCGAACGCCGATAGGGCCATCGCTGCCGTGGAAGTCTGCCGAGCCAAAGTCGTGGTCGTTCTCAAGCTTGCAGTAGTAGGGCAGAACCCGGTCGAAGCTCCATTGGTCGTTGCCCATATCGACCCAGGCAGCGAAATCTTCAGGAATGCCGCGCAGGAAGATCTGGGCATTGACCGCGCTGGAGCCGCCCACGACCCTCCCCCGCGGCACCGGCATTTCGTCGCGCAGCGGAGACGCCAGCCCCGTGTAACCCCAATCGTGGCTCTTGGCGATGATACCGGACGCCGTACCATAGCCCAATCGAACGTCAGCAGGCAGGCTTTCACTCGTCGCGTAATCCGGGCCCGCTTCCAATAGAAGCAACTGACGGCTCGAATCTTCTGTCAGACGGGAAGCAAGAATGTTCCCCGCCGACCCGGAGCCCACGACTAGCGTGTCATAGATCACGCGGCGAATATTCTCCAGAGTTTCGGGCCTACGCGTTGGCAGCCTTCGTCGGCCACAATTCATCGCCCTCTTTGCGCTCGCGATAGCCGCTGACGATCATGCCGGCCCGTTCAACTCTCTGGCCGGCAACCTCGCGATTCTGCGGATCGCGGTATCCCATGCGTACCAGCCTACGAGGTTTCTTTGTCTGGTTGATGTAGGAGCCGTGGACCGTGTCGATGCAGAAGACAACGACATCGCCGGCATTTGCAGGAACCGCCACGGTATCTTCGAGGTGGAACTTATCAGTGGGCAGATGAGGCGAGCAGGGGCCGTCCTCGGTCTCTGTGATATGTTCCAGGTGGCCCATCTGGTGCGAGCCATCCAGGAAGCGGATTTCCCCGTTCTCGTGACAGGTATCGTCCAGGTGTACCAAGACGTCGATGAAGCGCCCGTCCTGGTGGGGATAGAAAGGATTGTCCTGGTGCAATGGGAACGGATGACCTGTCTGCGGCGGCTTGATGTGAAGGGTGGTATGATGCAATTCTACGTTGGGACCCAGCAGATCGCTCAGTGCTTTAGCAAGCTTGGGGTTTGTAGCGGCCCGCATCCAGGCAACCGAGTAATAGTGCAGGTCTTGCATCGCCGTCAATTGGGATTTCTTTTCGGTTTCGGGGTCCATATAGGCCTGGCGCCAAGGGCCGTTCCAACCGGGATTGGTAAAAGCCCAGTCTTCAACGAGCCGGTCCAACTCGTCGGAGAGCTCTTGGGTCTCTTCAGGCGTGAACAGTTCCGGAATACGCAAAAAGCCATGTTTGTGGTAGAAGCCGATCTGTTGTTGTGTGAGCATTGGGTCATCTCCCTTCCATGAACTGGAACGCTATGCGGTCGGTCGCGAGGAGTCCTGTGTTCTTTTCACTGCGTGTTTCGGTAGTGAGAACATCGCGCCTGTTCGTTGGCCCGTGAAATCGGTTCGGCCGCGTCTCATGCAATGGGCAGCAGTTCGTCCCCCTCTTTTCGCTCACGGTATCCGCTAACCATAACGCCTGGGCGCCCCATACTTTGGCCGTACTCCTGCCGGTTCTGCGGGTCCCGGTAGCCCATGCGCACCAGCCGCCGGGGCTTCTTCGTCTGGTTGATGTACGACCCGTGGACCGTATCGATGCAGAAGAGTACGACGTCTCCGGCCTTGGCTGGGACCGCTACCGTATCCTCCAAGTGGTATTTATCCGTGGGTAAGTGGGGAGAACAAGGACCGTCTTCGGTCTCCGTGACGTGGTCAAGATGGCCCATCTTGTGGGAACCGTCCAGAAAGCGGATCTCACCATTCTCATGGGAGGTGTCATCGAGGTGGACTAGGACGTCGATGAAGCGCCCGTCCTGATGGCCGTAGAACGGGTTGTCCTGGTGCATCGGGAAAGGATGACCAGTCTGCGGCGGCTTGATGTGCATAGTGGTGTGGTGCAATTCAACGTTTCCGCCCAAGAGTTGACTGAGCGCTTTGGCAAGCCTGCGATTGGTAGCAGCCCGCATCCACGCCACAGAGTAGAAATGCAGATCGTGCATCGCGGTCAATTTGGACTTCCTTTCTGTCTCCGGGTCCATGTACGCCAGCCGCCAGGGGCCGTTCCAACCAGGGCTCGTGAACGCCCAGTCTTCGACAAGGCGGTCCATTTCTTTCGACAGCTCCTGTGTCTCCTCTGGAGTGAACACTTCGGCTATGCGTAGGTAACCGTGCTCGTGGTAAAAGTCGACCTGTTGTTGAGTCAGCATTTGGACATCTCCTTTGGGGGCGTGTACCCCCTTCGTTCTGGAAAGGACCGTGCACATTAGCCCGAGCCGACCGGAAATTCGGTCATTCGGGCGTCTGCATCGAATTCAGATCAGGCCGCAGCCCGGGCGTTTCTCAGATCGTTCTGCAGTTCAGATTTATACGTCACGGGAGTTTACTTTGGAAGCATGAACAGTCAACCTGCATTTCTTGCCGCATAGTGTACCGAAAGTAAAGCGGAAAGCGCAACCGCAACTGCAGCCTCAACCGCAGCACTCAGCCTCAAATCGTCGGACCTCTTGGCTCCTCAAAGGCGGCCAATTCCTCGCAATCCAGTTCGTAACGAATTCGTGTAACAGTAGCTTCGATGAGAGCGAAGTCGTCTTGAGGCAAAGCTTCCTTCAAGAGCGAAAAGGTCTCGCAGTAGAGCAACAGGCCTGAGGTCACTTCTTCACGCAGTGAAAGAGAGTCATCCTCACCCTCCACAGCTATGCCGAAGGCTCGGTGCAAGAGCCTGGCCCACTTCGTCTCAGGACCGACTGCGCTAATCACATCGCTGAAGAAAGTGTTGTCGCTGGTAGCAAATACACCCCTGTGCAGCCGCATCACCCAGGCCAGTCCCCAAGACAATCCGAAGCGTGCGTTCAGCAGGCGCCCGGTGTCGTTTCGACGCAGGCCCTCCAACCCCTTGTGAGCCTCTTCTATCCAGCCTGTCAACTCTTTGCCCGCCAATTGGTCAGCCTTTTCCTGAAGCGCCGGCGTCCACTTGAAATCCTCTGCACGCTGCTGAATTACCGCAAACATACCATTCGGATCCCATAGGGCGCGCCCGTCGCGAAGACCGACAATGATGTTTACAGCCTGACCGGGATCGGAAAACCAGCTCTCCACCTGGCTGGGGGTGACGGTGCTTCGCACGACAAGCAGGTGGCGGGGTCTGTGCGGGGCGCGTGCATCCTCTTTATGCCCTGTTCCACCTTCGCCCGTGCCGATCAGAAAGCTCCGGGCATCTGCTTCGTGCTTGTCGTCATCAACAAAACGCACGACGTCTAAATCGCTGTGAGGGCCGGCATCGCCGCGAGCATAGCTCCCCAGAAGTGCGAAGGCTACTGTATTTTCAGTCTTCCAATCTTCAAGGTAGGAGGGGAGTTCGGCTGGGAGGTCCATTTGGATGTGCCGCTCACGGTTGGTGGCGACGCACCAGGTCCGGCCAGACAGGCGCCAACTTGCCCTTAACATAGAGTTCGCCCACGTCCAGCGCCGGTCCTTCAACGGGCGCCCCGTGCTCGATAAGGACATCGAAATATGGTTCGCGGCTGTCAGCCAGGAGTTGCAGCAGTTTAGCGCGCATCTCCGCACAGGTCTGCACGTCCGTTTCGGCCAGATTGGTCATCTCATAGGGGTCGTTCATGAGGTCAAAGAGCCGTTCGTGCCCCGTCTCGTAAAATGCGTACTTCCAGCGGGAAGTTACCAACCCGCGCCAGTCCAGGAAATCCAGGTTCCATCGCGGATTGCCTGACATTTCGATCAGGACGGCGTCCGGCCCGACAAAATCCTGCTGCCCCCTCAATGCCTCGCTGAAGTCTCGCCCCTGGCTGTGGACAGGAATGTCCAGCCCCAGTAGACCGAGTGTGGTCGGGAAAAGGTCAACGAGGCTGAATAGCAGGCCGTCCCTCCTGCCCTGCGCCGGTATCTGTTCCGGCCAGTGAAATACGGCGGGAATGCGGACGGAGTTTTCGTGGGGATTTTCCTTGCGGTTGATGGCCCCGTGCGTGCCCATATAATCTCCGTGGTCGGAGAAGTAGACCGTCAACCGGTTGCTTCTGAACTCCGGCAAGCGGTCGAGCGCCTCCCTCAGGCGGCCGATATTCCAATCAAGGTTTTCAACCATGGCGTAGTAGGTGGCCAGTTGGGACCGCATCTCCGGCGAGTCGGCAAAGCTGGGCGGAGTCTCCAACGCAGTAGGATCGAATCTCTCGAACGCCTCGGGCGCTTCAAGGGGAAAGTGGGGAGGTTCAACACTGAGAACGAGGAAGAGGGGCTCGTCGCGATCGTAAGACTCCAGATAGTCGATGGCCAAATCGGTGAGGAAGTCAGTCTGATATCCGTCCATCTTGCGCGGGTTGGCCTCGTCTTCGTGATAGTAGAAGCCCTTGAACGGCGCGTTATTGATTTCGAATCCGTACCAATCCTGGAAGCCGGCCCGGTGGTATTCCGGCGTGCGGTGGGGCCAGCGCGTGTATTCCTCTCTTTCCGCCCTCACGAGGGGCGGCTCCTGATTGTGAACGACGCCGCAATGCCACTTGCCGAAATAGGCAGTGTGGTATCCGGCTGCACGCAGAGCTGTTGCCGTGCTCGGCGCACCCGCCTTGAACACATCGAAGAAGTATTGCACGGGCCCGGAATGCGCGTGTCGTCCCGAAAAAATCGTGCCCCGTGAAGGCGTGCAGATCGGGCAGTTGGCGTAAGCGCGGTCGAAGCTGACCCCTTCGGCGGCCAGACGGTCCATATTGGGCGTGCGCACATTGGCATCTCCCATATGGCTCATTGCGCCGCTAAAGTGCTCGTCAGACAGGATGTAGATTACGTGGGGTTGACGGGACATTTCGGCTCCTTGTCAGGCGGCAAAAAGGGAGGGGGCTGGCCGCGTCTCTTGTCATCGAATCGCCGGGACCCCCGGCGTTCAGACGTTACATAGTTCGAATGCCTGCCGTAGCGCTTCGACGACATCGCCCCGCGGGTGAAATTCGTGGCCCACGTAACCGTCGTAGCCAGAACGGCTGAGCGCCCGGCAGATGCCGCGATAATTCAATTCCTGGTTGTCATCCAGTTCGTTCCGCCCTGGGTTGCCCGCAGTATGGATGTGTCCTATTGCGTCAAGGTTCTCCGTCATCGTACGGATCACGTCCCCTTCCATGATCTGCATATGGTAGATGTCATAGAGGAGCTTCACGTTAGGACTTTCTACCTGCTGCACGACAGCCAGCCCCCAAGCACTATGGTCACACTGGTAGCCTGCATGATTCACCTTGGAGTTGAGCAGTTCCAAGTTGAGATTAACGCCCTTGGCCTCAGCGTGCGGGGCGGCGCGGCGAAGACCGGCGGCGGTGTTCGCGATGGCCTCCTGCTCGCCCATTCCCGGAATGCGATTTCCGCTGAAGCAAATCAACCCGTCAACTCCGTTTGCAGCCGCTACGTCAATCGACTCTCGCAACTCTTCCGCGATTCTGTCATGATTGGCGGCATTGTTGAGACCATCCGGCAGAGAGTCGTGCCCGCCGATGCTTACAACACGCAGTCCGTGGCTGGCGGCGGACTCGCAAAAGCTTGCAAAATCGTCGCCCCGCCCCCAGATCTCGACCGCCGGGTAGCCGATCTCGGCAATCGCCGCGAAGAGTTCGTCCTGTGACATGGTGTTCCGGGGAAGGATCGGGACACAGACTGATTGTTTGATTGGCATGCAATCTTTCCTGTATTGAGGGAGCGAACTCTTCCCATCGGGAAACTAATAGATCACCTTATTCAGGGGATACTCAATAATACCTGTGGCGCCGGCTTGCTTCAGATCGGGGATCAGGTCGCGAACGATCTTCTCGTCAATGATCACTTCCAACGCGACCCAGTCCGGGTCGGTCTGGTTGGTAATCGACGGCGTGTGCAGTGCCGGAAGCTGCTCAGTGATCGCCTCCAGTGCGGTCCGCGGCAGGTTCATTTTGAGGCCCACCTTTGCGCCGGCCTGAAGTGCGCCCTTCAGAAGCATCGCCAGGTTCTCGATCTTCTGCCGCTTCCAACGGTCGGCCCAGGCGTCATGATTGGCGATCAGTTTGGTCGTCGATTCGGCGACGGTATCGACGATGCGCAGCCGGTTCGCCCGCAGCGAAGAACCGGTCTCCGTGCCCTCGACAACAGCATCCACCAGAAGCGGCGCCTTGACCTCGGTCGCGCCCCAGGAGTACTCCACTTCTGCTCTTACCGCATGCCTTTCCAGATAGCGGCGCGTGACCTGCACAAGCTCGGTGGCGATTCGCTTGCCCTCCAAGTCTTTCGGACTGTAGATGTCGGAGTCGTCCGGGACCGCCAGCACCCAGCGGTAGGCCTGGTTCGTGGCCTTGCTGTAGACCAGGTCCTCCACCTCCCGTACATCGGCCTCGTTTTCCTGCACCCAGTCCTTGCCGGTAAGTCCGACATCGAGCACACCACGTTCGACGTAGCGCGCTATCTCCTGAGCGCGAAACATCAGACAGCCGATTTCCGGGTCGTCAATGTATGGGGCATAAGAACGACCTCGCACATAGACTTGGTAGCCGGCCTTGGCAAACAGTGCAATCGTAGACTCCTGAAGGCTGCCTTTCGGTATTCCGAGTGTCAAACGACTCATTATGGTCCTCAATCAAATAATTGGGTTGAATTCCTGCTACTGTGTCGGGCCGACCGCCAGTGTATGGGGCTTCGGCAATTCATTGTCCTGAGGTCACACAAAGGTCAGCTGCCAGGAAGGTGCAGACCGACCACTTGGATCATCATCTGCACTGTCAGACCGTTCGATTCGGCGATAATAGCAACCGCTTCTCGCGTTGCCGTCCGCGCCCCTGGTGTGGCAGGCTCCTGCGCCCAAAGGACGTACAAGATACAGCAGTGAGTTCTGTTCGCAGTTGACGCGTACGTCTACGAGTTCCAGCTTGTCGCCAGATGTCGCACCCTTGATCCACAATTCGTTCCGCGAGGTGCTCCAAAAGGCCGCAACTCCGTGCGAAAGTGTGTACGCCAGCGCTTCCTTGTTGACATAGGCAACGATTAGAACCTCTTTCGTGTCGGAGTCCTGTACCGCCACAGGGATGACGTCGGCTTCTCCCTTGACGATGTCTTGCAGCTTGTTGAAGTCCAGCATCAAGGCGGTTCCTTCCTCCAAGTCGGCTGTCGAGGATGAAGAGCCCGTGTCAAATCCGTTCATTGTGAGTCCCATTTCGTTCATTTCGGCATCTTTCGATGGCTTGGGTTCAATCCAGTGCGTTCCCCCAGACTTCCATATCAACTTCCACATCGGCGCGGTTGAGAACATCGTCTAACAGGAGGTGCGCGTCGGGCAGGTCTTCGATTCTCTCAGCTACCAATTCCAGGTCCTCCGGAGTGGCATCGGTCACGTAGGCTTTCTCAAAAATCTTGCGCGGATTCAGCCAATAGCCGCCGGCCGCAAGCCTGCCCCACTTCGTGAGAAGATAGATTATGACGTAATCGCGTCCTCCGCGGCTGGTGTCGACGATGCGCGAGCCGTTTACGCTAATTGGGTAGAGAAACTCGATTCCGGACCTTGTACGCTCGGCCCGAAAGTAGCGAATTTTGGACGTGCGGGAAAAGCGGTAGACCGCCTTGGGGATAAGAGCCCCGCGGGCTGTTTCTGACATTTCCCTCCTTTGGCATGTCAAAATGGCCGGATGCGAATTGCCCTCTAGCCTAGCAGTCTTGCCGGTTCTTGTCCAGATAAGGGAGTTGTTGCGTCAGGAGGATTTCATCCAGATTGAGACTGGGTCTTCCAGGTATTCTGACTCAATTCGATCGCAGTACTCTTGACAACGGCAACCAGCGTTGTTACCATCGTTGGCACTTGACAGATCCAAACCAAACTTTGCCCAGGGGCAGTTCGCAGGAATTGCAACCGGTCGCATGCTTGCCGATGAACAGAATCGGGAGCCGGTGAAGCTATTGAGGGGGGCGGCGGCACAACTGGTCGGGGTATCCAGCGACGATTAGGGCGAGTCCACCAGGAGGAAACTCACGATGTCTGACAGCACGAGTCAGCCCACAGCCACAACATCTGCGACCGGGCCGCTGTTTATCACGGTCTTGGCAATAGTTGGCCTGCTAGCCATACTCTCGTTCACGTCCAAATTGGAAGAATATGAGCTTTTCAGCTTCCTTGTGCCATATGAAAGTGCCATTTCAGTTGTCGTTGTCGCGTTTCTGGGGCACATCGGCGTCCAATCCGGAACCAAGTGGGTGTACGCCATTGCCCAGAGGCAAACCTCGGAGGATGTCGCCCGAACTCTGCGGGTCATAGCACGTCTGGTGGGATATGGACTGATTTTCTCTTTCCTGGTTTCCGTAGTGACAGACAACGCCGTGGCAGCGTTGACGATGGGCAGTTTCGCGGGTCTGGTCGCAGGCTTTGCCTCCCAGACGGTCATGGGGCACACTGTAGCCGGAGTCTTTCTGGCGATATTCCGGCCGGTAGGACTGGGCGAAAACGTTACCATTGGCAGAGAAACAGGAGTCGTGGCCGATATTACGCTGATGCACATTGTGTTGGACTCAGAGGACAAGCGAGTGCTGATCCCGAGTTCCACCGTGGTCAGCTCAATATTGATTAAGAACAAACCGAGCGAATGACAAGGCAGACGTGCCAAGAGCGAGCGGACCCACGCTTTTACCCTATAAAGGAGTTCTCCCAATGGATATTTCGAAAACGGTCACTTCACAGTTCCACGCCGCCCTGTCGATGATGGAGCAGACAGTCAGTTTGTGCCCCGATGAGCTGTGGAATGTTCAAGCACAGGACAATCCGTTTTGGCGGGTGGCATACCATGCCCTCTTCTACGTGGATCTCTATCTGCAGCCGTCAGAAGACGAGATGACGTTGTGGGAAAATGCAAGAGACGGGTACCAATTCCTCGGTCCGACACCGTGGCCGCCGCACGAGCAGCCTCAGGCAGATCAGCCTTACAGTCGTGAAGAGATTCTGGCCTATATCAGTTACTTGCGATCGTTTGTTGCCGGCACCGTGTCCAAGATCGACCTGAGCGCACCGTCCGGATTTCACTGGCTGCCGTTCGACAAGCTGGAACTGCAGATCTACAATATTCGCCATCTGCAACAGCACGTGGGCGACCTGAGCACAATCCTTTTGACACAAAAGAGTATAGAAATCAACTGGATTGGCATGGGAGAAGGGTGGCCGACTGAGTAGACTGCGACCCCCTACGCAAAGCAGCGCCAAGACATAGAGGACAGTACGATGCGGAGTGGAGCCATGCACCTTTCGATGCACAACTGGATGCGCGCAGAACCGATCGACGTAACTGTTCGGCGGCTGGCCCGCTACGGCTACAAGAGCATCGAGATCAGCGGAGAGCCGGAGGTCTTCGATACGAAGGATCTACGCAATCTTCTGACCGAAAACGGAATCGCTTGCTGGGGAGCGGTCTCACTGATGTTCGAGGGGCGGGACCTGATCCACGCCGATGAAGCAGTGCGCGCCACTTCGATCAGTTATCTCAATGAATGCATTACGATGGCGAAAGAGTTGGACGGCTATGAAATGACAATTGTGCCGTCTCAGGTTGGCAAGGTCGCCCCGATGGACACGCCCGAACAGGAGTGGGCATGGGCCGTTGACAGCTTGAAAGAGGTTTACGCACACGCACAAAAGGAAGGAATTCGGATCGCGCTGGAGCCGCTCAACCGTTTTGAGACGAACTTCCTCAACCGTGCCGATCAGGCCGTGCTATTGGCCGAATCGGTCGGGCCGGACTGCGGCGTCTGCCTTGACACGTTCCATCTCAACATTGAAGAGGCCGACATGCTCGAGTCGATCAAGAGTTCGAAGGAGCGGCTGGTCGACTTTCATGTAGCCGACAACAACCGCATGGCCTGCGGCATGGGCGCATTGGACTGGCCTCTGATTGTGAAGACTCTGAAAGAAATCGGGTATGACGGCGCACTTACCGTTGAGTTTGTTGCGCCGCTGGACAGAACACCTGCCAATCCTTACCAGAACGCAGTTGCTGCGGCCGAAGCAGAACTGACCGCCGAGCAACTCCAGTTCATACAGGATCACGGCAGCGGCGTTCTGTCGGAAGAGTTTTACAGCTGGCTTGTCGAGGAGACGGCCAAAACGCTGTTGCCGCTCATCTAGAGCTACCGCATCTCACATGGGCAGCGACTAAAGAGCTATCCTTCTACCCTCCCGCGCCGAGCGATACGCCCCCAGGATCATCTCGACCGACTTGCGCCCTTCTTCGGCGCTGACATGCTCGTCGCTCAATCCACGCACATAGTCGATAAACGGTCGCGGCACGCCTGCGATACGCTCTCCTTGACTGGCAGGGATAGGCAAGTGGAACTCTTCCCATTCGGAGTCGCCCTGGCGGATCATGCGCAGAGGGGCGATGCCAGGCGGACGGGGCGCTGAGGTAGAGGGGGCATCGCCATAGTCCTGAATGATAGTACCTTCCGAGCCGTAAATCTCCGTCGTGTTTACACCGGCAACGGTCGTAGAGCCGTTGAAAAGCGTTCCGATCGCTCCGCTCTCAAAACGAAATAGCGCAATTCCGTTGTCGTCGGGCGCGATCTTGGTGACGACGTTGTCGATTTCGGCCATAACCCGCTTGGCTGGGCCAAACGTCCAGTAGAACCAGTCGGCCGCGTGGATAGCGTCGTCGAAGAACATTCCCACATTCGCGACAGGGTCGACGTGCCAGCGGGTTGGCCCGGTAAAGAAGCCCTCGTTGTTGAGTACACCAATACAGTGCCTGCGCCGCACTACCGCGATTTCGCCGACCGCGTTGGCGTTCACCAGCTCCTTTATCTTGCGGTTGACCGGGTCCTGCCGCATCTGGAAGGCGACACTGAACTTCACTCCAGTGCGGCGTACGGCCTCAATGATGCGATCACAATCTTCAAGTGTAGTCGCGAGCGGCTTCTGGCAGAGGATCGCCTTGCCGGCCCCGGCTGCCTGTTCCACGAACTCGGCGTGGCGATTCGTCTCCATCGTAACGATAACCGCATCAATGTTAGGGTCGGCTGTGACGGCTTCGGAGTCATTACGATACTCCATACCGAAGCCGGCCGCGGCTTCGCGGCCCCGGTCTTCGTTGTCGTCCCAGCAGGCGACCAACTCCACGTCGTCGAACTCCAACATCTTGCGGCAGTAAGCGTTGCTATGGCCATGGGCGTGGCTGAGGACGCCGATGCGTACTTTATCCATGTGAATACCTCGGAATTGTCTTGCGAGAGGACTCTTAGGGTTATGCTTTCAAACCACCTGCGGTCAGACCGCGCACATAGTGTCTCATACCGAAGGAAAACAGCACGATCAGGGGTATTGACGCCAGAATGTAGCCGGCCATCTGCGGACCGAGATCCGTGACACCTATTTCGGAAGTAAACTGGGTCAAAGCCACGGCCACGACCTGTTTCTTAGGGCTGGAAATGACGACCAGGGGCCACATGAACTGGTTGTAGGTGGTGACGAGTCTGACGACGGCCACCGTCACCAGGATGGGCGCCGAGAGGGGTACGGCAATCTGGGCGAAACTTTGCAGCTCGCTCGCGCCATCAATGCGCGCCGCGTCGAAAAACTCCTCCGGCAGGGTGGCGAAGAAGCTGCGGCACAGCAGCAGTGCAAAGACCTGGCCCCCCGACGTCCAAGGCAGTATGAGCGCCCAATAGGTATTCTCTAGGCGCATATTAAGGATGAGAACATATGCCGGAATGAGAGTCAGAATCGGCGGGATCATCAGCAGGGCGAGGATTCCCGTATAGATCAGCTCCTTGCCGGGAAAGCGGTGGCGCGCGAAGACATATCCGCTGAGGCTGGCGAGCACGACTGTCGCCGCCGTCGAACTTCCGGACGTAAGGATCGAGTTCAGTACCGCCCGCCAGATGGCCAGCGAGCCCAGCGCGAAGTTTTCCCAGCGATAGGGATCGGGCATAGACCAGAAGCGCCCGTAGATCTGCCCGTTGTCTTTGAGCGAGAGAGCCACCAGATAGACGATAGGGATGAAGGTGACGATCAGAAGGATAAGCAATACGGCATAGAGCAGGAATTGCCCGCCGGTCAACCGCAGAACTGCGAAAGCAGTGCCGGAGGTAAGAATGGACTGTTCTGCGGTTGCTCCGCTCTCTCCGCGAACGGCGACCGTCGCTGCCCCATCCGGTCCTTGACCGTCTCGCACCGTAGCCATATCAGGCCTCATACTCGGTTGAAGAACTGACGAAGCGCATATTTACAATTGTGCCCGCCAGAATGATGAAGAACAGTATCATACCGATGGCTGAGGCAATTCCCATGCGGTCCATGCGCATCGCTTTGTAGTAGAGTTCAAGCGCAGGCGTGTAGGTAGACGCCCCGGGCCCGCCGCCGGTCGTCAGGAAAACGAGCTCGAATGTCTGGACGGCGTTGATGAAATTGAGGATCAGGAGCAGTTTCACCTGGCCCATGAGAAGGGGCAGATCGATGCTCCAGAAGCGTCTCCACGTGCTGGCCCCGTCGACGAGACTTGCGTCAATGATTTCGTTGGAAATGGAGATGAGGCCGCCGTAAAAGATCAACAGCGCGAAGGCGTTCACCCAGGGCACGCCGATAAAGATAATCGAGCCAAGGGCGACGCTGGCGTCACCGTACCAGACGCGAGTAAGCTCTTCCAGGCCCACAAGCTTGAGCGACTCGTTGAGGAGACCGATGGCGGGATCGTAAATGTTGTTCCAGACGAGGATCTCTACCACTGCAGGCAGCACGATCGGCACGACAAAGAGCGTGCGAAACCAGTATTGTGAGAACCTGTTTCGCAAGTTAAAGATGAATTCCGCCACCAGCAGGGGCATGGTCATCGTCTTCGCGATCGAGACAACGACCAGGATAGCCGCGTTGCGGAAGCCGGAAAGGAAGAAGCGATTTTCCATCAACGATTGGAAGTTCGCCAGTCCCACCCACTCTGTGCGCACGCCAGGGCTCCACTCGGTGAAGGCGTGATACAGGCCGGAGAAGGCGGGATAATAGTTGAAGGTCAGGAGCAGAGCCAGAGTTGGCAGGATGAGCAGGTAGGAGAGGCGGGCGCTCCACATCGACTGCATAACGCCAAGAGGCCCTGCTGCGCTGCGCTGCCAGACCTGCTGCCCGGCCGCTGTGTTGCGAGCGGCCCAAACCGCCGCAAGGGCGAGCAAGGCGATAACGCCGACTACTGCGATAAGCGTGCGCTGGCGCTGCGCTGACGAACGGGCTGCGTTGCTCAAAGCCGCTGCTCGATCGTAGATTCTGGCCGCGCCGGAGACCGTGCCAATAGTAAGGCGACTGCCATCACCGGCCAGGCCGACACTGAGGACCTCGGACTCCTGTCGAAAACGGTGCGTGAGAACGCCGTTTCCGTCCAGCAGGTAGGCACTCCCGTCCTCTGAGCCGACCAAGGCGCTGGACCCGTTACTCGCCAGAGAGACACTCTTGACTGTATCCTCGGCCCGGAAACTCCAAATCTGACTGCCGTTTGCTCCGTTAAGCAAAATTGCCGAGCCGTCTCCCGCGCCCGCCAGGATGCGTGCGCCGTTTGGCGTAACGGAAACAGACACTACACTGTAGTCGAGCCAGGCTTGGAGCAGATCTCTGCCTTCACGGTTGTAGATCGTTATCAGTCCGTCGTCGGAACCCAAGACGACGCGGGCCTTTTCGCCGCTGCCGTAGACGTCAACGGCCCGCACTCCAATTCCTAACTCCTCCTGCCAGAGCAGGTTGCCTTCATTGTCAAAAACGTAGACCGACAGGTCATCGGAAGTGGCTGCGATGAGCGACCCGTCTCCGGCCACAGCGGCGTTGTTCATTGGCCGGGCCGCTTTGAACTTCCACAGCAGGTTGCCCTCACCATCGAGCAGATAGACAAAGCGGTCCTCAGAGGCTACCGTAAGCCATTCCCCATCCGGTGAAATGTCCACGCCGAGGATGCTGTTCTCGGCTTCAAACGGCGGCCAGAGCAATTCGCCGGCCCCGTCGAACAGCCGCAGTGAATTGTCCCGGCTGCCAACGGCAACCCGGTTCCCGTCTTCCGAAATGGCGACGGCCTCGACGCGACTGGCCGCGTCATGTTCCCACAACAACCCTTCCGGTGACTGCGCGGAGAGGGGTAGAGCGACGGCCAGTAGAATCGTCGCGGCCAGCGCGAAGGCGCCAGCGGCGCGCCTGAAAGGAACCGCTTTGCTGGCCAGGTGCAAACCAGGCAAGCCGCTCCCCTGCGAGAGCGGCTTGCCTGATCTATTGAGAGAAGACTGTCTCTTGTTTGACGCGCGTTGCGTAAACGAACCCATAGACTGTCGTTCGTTGAGGCTGATGCTTCCTCCTCCGGTCTACTCCGGAGGTCCAGCCCAACTCCTTAGTACGGACCCGCCGCAACCCAACCAGGTGGGCGCTTCTCGGGGCTGTCCAGGTCCTCGTGGGTCAGGTTCAGGTACTCGAGCAGGCCGTCAAAGTTGTCCTCGAGCAGAGCCTGGTAGCTTTCCGCGAACTCATCGGCTGTTATCTTGCCCTCGAAGAACTCCTGTACCATGATCGACCACTCGCGCTTCGTCTCCTCGTATTTAAAGAAGCCGCGCGCTACTGCGTCGCCGGGCGCGCCTGGCTTTTCATAGTTGCCGACGAAAACGCTCTGGGCGAATACTTCCTCCCACTCGCCGGGAAGCGACACGTTCTTGATCAGCGGCGGGCCGGCGATGCCGCCCTGCAGGTTTTCGGGATCCAGCTTGTTTTCCAGGAAGATCTGCATGCCCTGGGGGCTGGTCCAGAACATCACGAAGTCGACTTCAAGGTCGTTCTGGACGCGGTCCTTCACCGGCAGCGCCAGGTAGCCCTGCGTCAACTCATTGGCGCGTGCAGTTCCCTGTACACATGGACCTTCGATGTTGGGGAAGGCGAAGCGGCCGTACTCAAACTCGACCGCAGCGGCCGAGTCTTCCTCCGTAACTTCAGCCTTACCGCCGTACTCACCCTGAGCGAGCGCCCGAATGTCTTTGGGCAGGCTGGTGTAGATGCCGCCATGCACCATGCGCATGGCCGCCTTTTGCGTCAGGAAGAGCGGATAGGCATCGGCCATGCCGGTCCAGCCTTCGGGGACGAAACCGTTCGCTGTCTGGAAGACGCGTCCGATATTCGTCATCATCTCGACGGTACATTCGTTGTTGAAATTGATTGCGCCGTCTCGCAAAGCAGCCAGGTGGCGGGCGATGTTGACGGAGACGCGGTCCGGGTCGTCGTTGCGCACGTCGCTGGGATCGTACATCCACACGTCGTCAATGCCTTCGCGGAAGCACCAGTCCCCTTCCTGGCACTGGATGATCTGCAATTCGTCGCGGTGATACTGGTCCATCGCCGAACGCATCAGCCAGGGCATGCGGCCGCCGCCCCAGATCTGTTCTGTCGTGCCTTCCATCGCGATCGGAATAACGCCCGAGTCACGAAGCTTCTCGTTCCATCCGACGAACTGGTCCCAAGTCGGCTGCGGAGGAACATCGGTGATGCCGGCCTGCTCAAAGAGTGCCTTGTTGTAGAGCCAGAAGGTCTGGACCGACATGTAGGGCATCGTGAACATCTGGCCGGTGTTGGGGTCGCGTACCAGATTCAGCCCCCACTCTTCAAAGCTGTTCTCCCACTTCTCGCCGGTGTAGGGATTTTCCTTGTTGAGGTATGGGCCCCAGTCGATCAGCCGTCCTTCCTGGGCAAACTCGCGCAGATGGGGGGACTCGATGATCGACACGCGCGGCACTTCCGAAGTGAACTGCGTGCGAATCCACTGCAGATAGGCATCGACGCCCGGCGCCTTCAGTTCAACCAGGATGCTCACGTTCGGATGCAACTCCATGTAGGCGTCGGCGATCGCCTGATAGGTCTGCACGTCGTTGGAAGCGATGCTGACGACGATTTCGCCGCTCAACTCCATCGCCTCTTCTTCAGTCTCCTCGATTTCGACCACTTCATCGTCTGCTGCAGCTTCTTCTGCCGCCGGGGCTTCTTCCGCCGCCATCCCGCCATCTGCGGGGGCGCCGCAAGCCGCCACGAGGACAAGCGACAGCAGGAGAATCAGGCCGAGGACCGTTCTGTAATGTTTCATCGGTTTCTTCCTTTCGTTCTGTCTGAACTGCATCGGTGTTGCCGTCAGTTCAACTGTTCAATTCGTTCTTGAATCCCGGCAGATTGTAGAGACACGTTTCCTTCAACTCTCTTTGCTGACGCGGACAACGATGGCAGGCGTTTTAGCTGGACAGGCGGTGTGCGCAGCCGGCTCAGTTGTCTTGCCGGCGAACACGGGAATATCCGCTACGCCGGCACGTCCTCCGCTTTGCCGCTATGGTGAGAGCGGATGGCGGCTTCGATGACCTCCTGCACGGCCAGCCCTTCGCGGCCGGAGGCCTCGATTTCTTCACGCGGCGCGCCCTCGTCCACCTGCTCGATCCAGCGGTTGATGCGGTTGGTGAAAGTGGCGTCGAAGCCGCTGAGGCCGCCCATGATGCTGTTGCGCACGACGGTCAGTTCTTCGCTCTGGCGGGGGTAGAGCGTCAACTCCTGGTACAGGTTGTCGAGCACAAATCGGCCGGCTGTCCCCATCACCTCGCAACGTTCCAGATTGTGGCGCGGGTTTGTATCGTAACTGCCTGTCAGGTGGCCGACGACTCCGTTGGCAAACTCCAGGTTCACCTGAGCGTTGGAGTAGCAGACGCGGCCCGGCGCCCGGTTGAAGAATGCATGGACGCGCTTCACGTCACCGCAGAAATAGCGCATGATGTCGAGACTGTGGGGATGGAGGGCGCGAATGTGAAACCAGGGCGAGGTGTCATTCGGGTTGCCGATCCACATCGTCATGTTCATCAGCAGAAGATCGCCCAATTTTCCCTCTTCCACCCACTGCTTGGCTTTGGCAGCCGGCGGCACGAAACGGTGATTGAGATTGATGCCGAAGTAGAGGCCAGTCTCGTCGGCCTTGGCCGCCATTTCGCGGGCATGCTCAATGTTATTGGAAATCGGTTTTTCGCATAATACATGCAGTCCCGCATCGAAGGACTGCATGACCGGCTCGTAGTGATGACCGCCGTTTTCGGGTCCCGCGGTGGTGACACTGACGGCGTCCAACTCGACCGTGTCGAGCAGTTCGGCGACGCTGTAATAGGCTGGTACGCCAAAGCGCTCTGCGGCCGCATCTGCAATGCTCTTGTCCATATCACAGACGGCAACCAGATGCGCGCGTTCGCTGGCCTGGTAGACACCGGCATGCGTTGTACCGATGTTCCCCATTCCGATCGTTGCTACGTTCAGCACGAAGCATCCTCCTCAATGTGGAGTGGATTCGTATAGTCTACGGGCTGCGGGAGGGTGAACAAGAATGACGGGAATGCTAGCATAGCAGGCAAAAACTGTCAATCGGCGCTGGGTTGGGGACCAGGGCAATCGCATCTAATCTGGTTTGCCAACATTGCTGAAGTTAGCCAGAGGGTCCACGAAGGGCAGGCACAACGGCGAGGAGAGAGGAGTGCATGGGGGCGCCAGGGCAGGTGAGATAAGGGCGGCAATCAGGGCGATCAACGCCGGACCTGAGCCGCCACTGGAGTTTCCCTGTTGGCCATCACTAAGCAAATCGTTCGGCCAGCGTCTCCTCGTAGGGCTTGGACCGATGGTAGATGAGAGGGTTCTGCCGGTCGTCCTCGAGCAGGTCGCCGATCTCATAGCTGGCGAACTGTTCATCATTGAGGATGTTCTGCTTTCCGTTAAACGTGCAGCCGTCGGGCATAAAGCCGCATGTCATGGCACGCCGCCAGCCCGGGGTCATATTGGCGCCGGCGCCGTGGGCGATGAGTCCGTTGTGAAAGGAGGCGGAACCGGCTTTCATCTCGGCAGGGGCCGCCATTATGTCTTTCCACTGTGGGTAGACGCGGAAGATGTCGCCGATGTTTTCGCCGATACCGACGTTGTCGAAAGTGGCCGTCTTGTGGCTGCCGGGCAGGAAGTAGAGGCAGCCGTTCTGCAGGGTGGCGTCGTCGAGGGCGACCCAGAGACTAAGCGTCTCCCGGGACGAGTAGGACCAGTATGGATTGTCGAGATGCCAGCCGGTGGGGTTGGCCCACGGCTGCTTGATCAACGCCTGGTCATGCCAGATGCGCACGCCTTCTACCCCGGCCAGATCTGCAGCCATCTTGCCAAGACGTGGATCCAGTATCAGGCGCCGCACGTCAATACTGTCCTGCCATAGATTGATACGCTGGACGAAGACGTAGTCGTAGTAGGACTCTTCGCGGTCCTCGTCCACTTCCTGGTTGAACATCTTCTGCTTCCCACGCTGGCGCACGGCCCCGTCAACGCCCTGCCGCCATGTCTCCAGTTCGTCCGGTGAGAGGAAGTCGTGCAGGACCACGAACCCGTTTTGCCGGTATGAGTGGATCTGTTCTTGGGTCAAGTCTGTGTTCATGCTGTCCTCTTTTGTGGCGCAGGCGTTGTACCTGGATATCCGGTTGATGGGCCTGTCTGTCCGCCGGGGTAAAAAGAGCAGGGCCGACACAGAGGCGCCGGCCCTACCTAACTGCCTTAGTCTTACAACAAGGCTAACTCCGTCGCGTAGCGCCTATTCCGCCGGGCCAAGCTGTCCGGTCAGAATCTGGATGACGACGAAGGAGTCGGCATAGGGGCTGTTGACGTAGATCGGGTCGCCTTCCGGCAGCCAACCACTGGCGAAGCGGCTGGGTACCGGGTTGTTGCCGTAGCGCTCCCACAGAGGAATCTGCGGCAGCAACTCGTTGTAGGCCATCGCTATTTTGTCCAACGCCGCGATCTGCATGGCGTCGTCGCCGCCCGAGCCGGCCTCCTTGGTCAGCGCCCACAGATCCACGTCGCCGACGCTGTCTGTGCTGACGTTCAGGTCGAAGGACATGCCCGGAAGCTCGATGCTGCCGGCGCCCGAGGCGCCTACGCCCGTCGCGGCCGCGTTGTGGGTGCTGAAGTCATTCTCGTAGGAGAAGGACGGGTGCGGATTGCCGGCCCCCCAGCCGCGGATCGCCAGCTGGAACTTGCCTTCATTCACGTCGATCGGATGCTGCTGGAAGTTCACGCCGCGGAAGCTGGTCTTGAATCCGAAAGCGGTCAGCTGTTCGGCTGCGTTCTCAGCTGCGGCGGACCAGTCGGAGTACTCGGCCGGCGCGGTCAGTTCCCACTCCATGCGGGCGCCCGTATCGTCCATCCAGACACCGTCATCGGCGCGAGTGAAACCAATGTCGAGCAACATCTGCTCAGCCTTTTCGAGATCCTGCTTATACGGATTCAGACTGGCGCGCGCATCGTCACTAAGCCACAGGGGCGTAATGTTATCCGAGAAGCCGCACATGCACTCTTGCGCCACACCCGATTCGGCCAGTGAGATGAAGGCGTTTTCTTCAAAGTTGATGGCGTAGGCCAGAGCCTGCCTGACCTCCTTCATCTGGAAAGGATGAATCGTGTGGTTGAAATAGAGGGCCGGACCACTGTAAATCGGGGCGCGAATAATGCGATAGCCCAGAGACATGAACTCGCGCTCGGTGGCTGGCGGGAATCCGTGCGTAGCATAGTCGACGTCGCCGGAGAGGACGAGCGGCGTTACGACCGGCGTCTCACCGTTGTAGTTGACCATGCGGTCAAAACGCACGGTGTCGGCCCAGTAGGAGGTCTCAACCTTGTTGAGAATCATCTGGGACTCGGTGATGCTGGCAGGGTCGATGGCATACGGCCCCAGAACGACCATTTCGTCCGGTCGCAGCTCGTTAAACTCCTGCAGCAGCTGCTTCCAATCGTCGTCCTCGTTGGTCATGCCGGCCTCGACCAGATCGCGCGTGCGCTGGGCAAAGTCGCCATAGACCGAGGAGGCGGTGATATGCACCTCTCGCAGCACGCGACGGGGCACGGTCGTGGACGGGCCGCTGAGTACGAAGTCGACCGTGTGGTCGTCAACGGCCTGTACGTCGTCGAGGAAGCGCCAGACAGTCTGGCTGAGCAGACGTGAGATGGAGAACGTATCGACAACGTCCTGAGACGTGAAGTCGCTGCCGTCGCTCCACTGGGCTCCCTGAATCAGGCTAACGCGCAGGGTGACGTCATCGACCCATTCCCAGGACTCACCGGCTACGGGCATCCAGCTGCCGTCGGCCCACAGGAACATGAACAGGGGCGGTTCCATCAGGGCGCGGTAGATGCCCAGGGTCATGCCGTTGGTGACCCAGGTGTTGAAGTGCCCGGTGGGCGGCGGCGCATAGGGCCACGCCGGATGGAACTCGGCCACGCCGGTTCCCGCCGGAGCCTCCTCCTCTGCCGCAGCCGGAGCCGCCTCTCCGCCGCCCATGTCAGCCGCCGGCGCGCCGCATGCGCTGATGGCCAGGGCCGCGATCAGAGTGATAACTAGCCAAAATCTTCTGTTCATTCTGTATCCTCCTTAGGACATTTAAGAATGTGAAACACGGGGGTGATGAAGAGTGAAGCCACGAGCAGGAACGCGGTCAACGCGCTGGCCTGATTCGCTTACCTCTCTCTTCGCTTTCCCCACTGCACGAGAATCACGACCAACAAGAGATATACAAGCCCGATCCCCAGGGTAAACTGGGTGATCACGTATTCGGCGGTCCCTTTTTCCAGGAAGATCAGGAGCGCGCCGGCAACAAAGGCTATGTAGAACCCGATGTGAAATGCCGCTCTACCAAGAAAGGGATCCATGTCTTTCCTGTTGTACCTCTAGCATCCAGTGCAAAGCCGGCCGGCGCCGTAACAGCCCCTCAGACGATCTGGCCCGGCTCCGACATGCGGACGGGACAGGCAACGCTGCCTCCATCCGGGATCAGATCCAGCGGAGGAACGAGCAAGTCGCACTCCCCCGGCACATGATATGGGCAACGTGGATGAAAGGTACAGCCTGTCGGCAGATTCAAAAGGCTGGGAATTTCGGCGCTGCGCAACTCGATATGGACTTTCTTCTTCGCCAACTCCGGATCGGCTTCGGGAACAGCCCCCAGTAGCGCCTGCGTATAGGGGTGGCGCGAGTCGGTAATGAGGCGAGGCGTCGGCCCCTCTTCGACTATGCGCCCCAGGTACATGACAGTGATTCGCCCTTCCCAGGCAAAGTATTTCGCCAGCGCCAGGTCGTGCGTGATGAAAAGAAAGGTTACGTCAAACTCGTCCTTCAGACGGTAGAGCATGTTCAGCAGGCTTACCCGGATCGACACATCCACCATCGACACGGCCTCGTCGGCGACGATGAACTTCGGTTCCACCGTCAGAGCTCTTGCTACCGAGACCCTTTGACGCTGCCCGCCGCTCAACTGGTGCGGATATTTGTCGAGAAAGTCCGAGACCGGCGTCAAATCGACGATCTCCAGCAGCTCTGCCGCCCTCCTCTCCACATCCCTTCGCCGGCCTCTTCTCCCGCCCCCACCGCCATTCCGGCTTACCCCCAGCGTCTGGTGACGCAAGAGCGGCGTCACAATCATCTGGCGCACAGTCTGCGTTGGATTGAGCGAAGCGTAGGGGTCCTGATGAATGATCTGAACGGCTCGCCGGTACTGCTGATAATCGGCCTTCTCCATCGACGCGATGTCCTGGCCCTGGTAGAGGATCTGCCCCTCAGAGGGCGGCAGCAGACCGACCACCATGCGTCCAGTTGTGCTCTTGCCGCACCCGCTTTCTCCGACCAGGCAAACGATTTCACCAGGCTCAATGTCCAATGAGATCGAATCGACCGCAGTGACCCGATCGCGGCCGCTCCCAAAGTGCTTCGTTACATTCCGCAGTTCGACAATAGGCGTCATCAAGTGCGGCCTCCAGTGGCCGCGCCTCTGGTGCAGGCTGTCACTCCTGAACAGCTGTGCATTCTCTTCATGCCCTCCTCTTGCCGCGTAGCCCGTTTCGCTCGATGTCCTCCTGAACTGCGTCGGTATGCCAGCAGGCCGCGTAGTGGTTGTCGCCTACCCTTTCCAGCCCGGGCTCTTCACGGCTGCAACGCTCGCTGGCAAATGGACAACGAGGGTGGAACTTGCAGCCCGTCGGCAAATTGATCAGGTCGGGCGGGGAACCTGGGATGGAAGAAAGTTCCTCGAAGCCCCCGGTCACTGTGGGCACGGCCCGGATCAGCCCCAAAGAGTATGGATGGCGTGGACGATAGAAGATGTCCTCGACCGGACCGAGCTCCACAACCTGCCCGGCATACATCGTGGCAACTCTGTCTGCCAGTTCAGCCGCGATGGCAAGATCGTGCGAGATGAAGAGCATGGTAAAGTGCAGGTCTTCCTTCAACCTGCGCAGCAGATCGATGATCGTCCGCTGCGTGAGGATATCCAGCGCGGTCGTCGGCTCGTCGAGGATCAGAATCTGCGGGTCAAGCAGAAGCGATATGGCCAGTAGCGCGCGCTGGCGCATGCCTCCGCTCAGTTCATGTGCGTAGGAGTCGATTACCCGGTCAGGGTCCAGTTGGACAAACCGAAGCAGATCAAGAAATCTCTCACGGACTTCTTCTCGATTGTTCCACCGGTGGGCCTTGGCTGTATCCCACACCTGGTCCCACACCTTCAACACCGGATTGAAAGCGTTGAGAGCCGACTGAAAAACCATGGCGCAGTCGCGCCAGCGGAACTCTCGCAAGGGACCCTCAGCGAGGGACAGCACATCCAATTCGCGACCGTCGCGGCGGTATATGATCTTGCCGGGACTGACCTGCGCGGTCTCGACCAGAAGCCGAACGATTCCCAGCCCCAATGTAGTTTTGCCGGACCCACTCTCGCCGATCAGGGCAAGACTTTCGCCGGCTTGCAGATCGAGCGTCACGCCCCGGACCGCTTGAACGCTGCCCTTGCGCGTTCGATAGCTGACATGAACGTCCTGCAGACTCAGCGGGGGCCGGCTACCGTTTTCTTCGACATCCTGATGCCAGGAAAGGTCAGTGGATTGACTCATTTGTATCCAGAAAACAGAATCCTACTCGCTGGCTCGCAGACGAGGATTGAATACGAGTTCAAGCGAACGGGTCATGGAAATGATAGCCAGCTGAAGAATCGCGATGGCGACGATCGGCGCCATGATGTACCAGACGCTGTCTTTGTAAAATATCGCTCCTCGCACCCACGCCAACTGAATCATTACGCTCCAGTTGCCTGCGCTGATCGGCACCAGGCCGAGGAAGACGAGTCCCGCCTGCTGGTAGACGGCAAAGGTCATGCCCAGCGCGAAACTGACGACAATATAAGGCATCATGTTCGGAACCAACTCCCGCAGCACGATGTGCCAGACGCCGAGATCAAGCGCTCTGGCCGCTTCGATAAAATCTCGCTGCTTTAGCGAGAGGGCCTGGGCCCGCAGGGCGCGCAAAAGGGTGGGCCAGTTCAGCAGACCCATCAGAATCCCCAGCAGGGTCAGACTGTTTAGTGAGATGAAGGCTGCCAGGACAGCCAGCAGCGGGAACTGAGGAATCGTGAGTATGATGTCGGTCACCGACATAATCGCGCTGTCCATCCAACCTCCGATGAAACCGCTGAGCGTGCCAAACACCACCGCGATTACCGTCGAAATGAGTGCAGCCAGAAAGGCAACGTAGATCACGTCTTTGCCGCCGTTGACGATCTGGGACCAGATGTCGCGGCCCTGATGATCGGTCCCTAACGGATGTTCAAGGGTCGGCGTGATATAGATCCTGTCGATCTTGGTCTTGGTATCCAGTTCGATAAATATCGGACCGGCGTAGGAGAGCAGAATCATAAAGATCACGACGAGGAAACCGACAAACCCGACCCGATTGTAGGCCAGTAGACGCACGAAAGTACGGAATCCCTTCCATGCGCTGACTAAGATGCTATCGGTCTGTTGGCCTTCCACCAGTTGCGCCGTCATCTATCTGCTCCCGCGTTTTGCGTATTCTCTCACACTTTGGTCAGGCTCAGTTATCCTGCAGCTTGATGCGGGGGTCGAGCCAGCCATAGAGGACGTCGGCAAAGAAGTTGGCGAATATCACCGAGAAGGTGATGATCAGGAAGATTCCCTGCATCAGAGTATAGTCGCGCTGGTTGATTGCCTGGCCCAACATGCGGCCGATACCGCCGTACTCAAAGATCTGCTCCACCAGCAAGGAGCCGCCGACGACGAAGCCGATGCGGATAGTCAGAATGGTAAACAGGGGAAGGATCGCGTTGCGCCCTACATAGGCGGTTGTGATGCGCCACTCTTTCAACCCGCGCGCCTTGGCAATCGTCACGTAGTCTTCGCCCAACGTGCTGATCGTATTGCTCTTCATGCTGAGCATCCAAAACCCGACGCTTGTCAACACGTAGGTCGAAATTGGCAGAGCGCCGTGGAAAAAGGCGTCGAGGAAAAACTCCAGATTCAGCCCAGGCACCATGCCGGACGAATACGCGCCCCGCATCGCCGCGATCGGCAGGATCTTCCATTGGACCCCTAACCACACAACGATGAGAAGACCGATGAGAAAGTCCGGAACGGAGCTGATCACGGAACTTAAAACTGTCAAGCCGTGATCAAGATAGCTGTCGCGGCGGTAGGCCATAATGACACCGAACAGAACGCCAATGGTGAAACTGATCAGAAGGCCCAAGCCAACGCTGAACAGGGTCCAGGGGAGAAATCGCAAAATCACTTCGGTAACGGTCGTCCCCGGTGACAGGACCGACTGACCGAAATTTCCCCTCGCCAGATTTTGCAGGTAGGAGAAGTACTGGAGAATAACCGGCTGTTCCAGGTCGATGGCGAACAGAGCGGCGGCCTGGTCCTTTGCTTCGTGAACAGGCAGGCCGTAAGTGACAATCAACTGGTTAACGTAGATTTCAATCGGGTTGCCGGGCAGGAGGCGCACCAAAAAGAAAATGATGGTGGTTACAATGAAGATGGTGGCCAGCGCACGGAGAAACTTGCGGAAAAAGTAGGAGCCCCAGATAGCGCCGAGGATGGAAAGCGGGCTGCTGATGCGCCCGGTACTGACGTTGCTTACGTCAGCCGCTGTCGCCATATTTGTTATTCCGATCAATAGATTGGACGATTTCGGACATGCGTCCGGCCAGAATCGAGCAGGCAACCTGCTACTTGCCACGGTGAACCGGGGCTTAACCTTTGGGGGTGAAGGCTGTGGCGGACATCGTCCGGCGTGAGTATAGCATATCCCACCCACTATGCAAATTTTCACCCCTTGCTCAAGAGCGGACTGTGCCACTCAGTTCTGCCAACAGTTTTGTCAATATCCAACATGGGATTTCCAGAGCCCGGTCGTGGAGTTGTAGTTTTCCAGGTGTGCGCATCCACGCCACTTCGCATACAATGAACGCAGGCAGACAGACCTTGAGCACGCGGAGAAGCCCGATGACGCTGACAAAACAGGACGCACTTGACTACCATGCCAATGGCCGGCCCGGGAAGCTGAAAATCACGCCGACCAAGCCGATGGAGACGCAACTGGACCTTTCACTGGCATACTCTCCCGGCGTGGCGCACCCGGTACTGGAAATCGCAACGAGGCCGGAAGACGCCTTCGATTATACGTCTCGGGGCAACCTCGTCGCGGTCATCAGCAACGGCACCGCCATCCTCGGTCTGGGCAACCGGGGCGCGCTGGCTTCCAAACCGGTCATGGAAGGAAAGGCGGTCCTCTTCAAACGCTTTGCCGACGTTGACGTCTTCGATATCGAGGTGGACACCGAGGATGCGGCGGAGATGGTGCGATTCTGCGAACTGATCGCGCCGACATTTGGAGGCATCAACCTGGAAGACATCAAGGCGCCGGAGTGTTTCCTGATCGAGCAGACTTTGCAGGCGCGTCTGGACATTCCGGTCTTTCATGACGACCAGCATGGAACGGCCATCATCTCCGGCGCAGGGTTGTTGAACGCGCTGGAGATCGCGGGCAAGCCCTTAGACGAAGCCCGAATCGTCATCAACGGCGCAGGCGCCTCGGCCATCGCCTGTGCAGACATCTATGTTGCGCTCGGGGCGGAGAAGAGCAATATCGTCATGTGCGACAGCCGCGGCGTCATCTACCAGGGCCGCATGGAGAACATGAACGAATGGAAAGAGGAGTACGCCAGCGACACGGACGCACGCACTTTGGGCGAAGCAATGTCCGGCGCCGACGTGTTGATCGGCCTTTCAGTAGCGGGAGCCGTCTCGTCGGACATGGTACGTTCGATGGCCGCCAACCCGATCGTTTTCGCCATGGCCAATCCGGACCCGGAGATCCCCTACCCTGACGCCGTTACGGCGCGAAGCGATACGGTCATCATGGGGACGGGACGCAGCGACTTTCCCAACCAGGTCAACAATGTACTCGGCTTCCCGTTCATCTTCCGCGGCGCGCTGGACGTACGGGCGAAGGCCATCAATATGGAGATGAAGCTGGCCGCGGCGCGGGCGCTGGCCGACTTGGCCAAAGAGGACGTGCCAGACAGCGTTATGAAGGCCTACGGGCTGGATGTTCTTCAGTTCGGACCTGAGTATATCATCCCCAAGCCGCTGGACAGCCGCGTGTTGATGTGGGTCGCGCCGGCCGTGGCGAAGGCGGCGATGGAGACCGGCGTCGCGCGCCGCGATATCGATCTGGACGCCTATCTGGATGAACTGGCGTTGCGCATTGGCAAAGGTGTGCAGGTCATGCGTACGCAGCAGAGCAAGGCCAGACAGAATCCGAAACGGGTCGTATTCGGAGAAGGCGAGCATCCCAAGATAGTGCGTGCGGCCTATGCAGTCGAGTCGGAGGGCATTGGCACGCCGGTACTGCTGGGCAACCCTGAGGTGATCCGCATTCGCTGCGAAGAGCTGGGGCTGGACTACCGGCCGACTGTAATCAACCCAAACCAGGACCCGAAGTACCGGGACTATGCGGCCGCATTTTATCACGAGCGCCAGCGCAAAGGGGTGACATTGGCCAGGGCAAACGAACTGATGCGCCAGTCCAACTTTTTTGGGCCGGCGATGGTGCTGAACGGCGATGCCGGCGCCTTTATCTCCGGTCTTACCTACAACTATCCCGATGTCCTGCGTCCCGCCCTGCAGATCGTAGGGACAGCGCCCGAGCGCGGCGTTCTCAGCGGCGTCTATCTCATGATCGTGCGCGATCGCATCTACTTCTTCAGCGATGCAACGGTAAACATCGACCCAGATGCCGAGACTTTGGCGGCCATTGCCATCAACGCCGCCGAAGTGGCGCGGCAATTTGACGTCGAACCGCGCGTGGCCATGCTGAGCTTTTCCAACTTCGGCAGCACGCGCCATCCCCAGGTCGACAAAGTGCAGCGTGCCACCGAACTGGTCAAGGACCAGCAGCCCGGCCTGCAAATCGACGGCGAGATGCAGGCGGACGTGGCGGTCGTGCCGGACCTGATGCGCCGCCACTATCCATTCAGTGCAATTGAGGATGCCAACGTGCTGGTCTTCCCGGAACTGGCGTCGGCTAATACGGCCTACAAGCTGTTGCACCGTTTGGGCGGCGCTGAGGCGATCGGACCGATTCTGGTGGGGATGGGCAAGCCGATCCATGTGCTGGAGACCGGCGCCGAGGTCGTGGATATTGTAAACGTCGCCATCCTGGCGGTCGTGGATGCCCAGTTCCAGGAGGAGGGGGTCCGAAGCGGGAACTGAGGAACGCAGTTTTTGTTATCGTTCCCGCCCCAGATTCTTACGTAGTCCAGCTCTGATCACAGTTTGAAACGGTATACATGACGACCTCGGCCGCAGCCTCTACCTGCGGCCAGACCTCCTGGTGGATGTCGCGGGCCACCCACTCCTGGCGCAGCGCTTCGCTCTCCCAGAATGAGATGACCTCGTGGGAAAAGGGGGGGCGGACCGCCCCCATTGCCTCAAGCTGATCCTGCGGGAAGGGCGTCATCATGGTTGCGCTGATAAAGCCCGGCTGTTGTTGCATCGCCTCCATCCATACATCCACAATCACTCTTTCAAGATCGGCATCGTTGCCGCCTTTGGCATTGAAATAGACGTCGAGTGCTATCATTCCTTTGCGTCTCCCTGTTCAACTGAATCTCGTGTTGGCTCTTCCAAACTAACAACCTAGCCCAGTGGCCGCGATTCGTCAATTTGCGCTTCGCCAAATGGCCGAGGATGGCGTCGGCTCAGCGCAAACTCCGTGACCCACGTGTGACGCCTTTCGTATTGAAAGCGTCTCTTGCGCGAACCACTATCAGTCGTCGACAACTGCCTTCAGCAATCGCTGGGGCTCGTTGACATTTTCAAGGTGTGTCGAGCAGGCAAGCTCTTCCGGCTGCGTTCGGTGGCTTTGCCCCGTGGCCCCGCCCTTCGGCGGGCGCATTGCGGGGTTTCAAAGCGGGCTGAAGAGAGACAGTTTCCGTGTAACTGCACGAAAAGCCGGGCTGGTCGCTCCCTGAACACAGGTCGTGCGCTCGTACGAGCGTTTACGAGAGTTTGCGAGAAAAAATTTTCAAGAGACAGAACGCTGGGCCGCTGGCGCACGGTCAGGTATCGTCTGCTCCCCCACTTCCCCGCTTTCGATTGCGCGGATTTTGCCTGCTTCATTGAAATGTCAACGACTCCTAAAACGTGCGTCTTCCAGCAACCTGAACACGCACTCGGTAGAGCGACGTGCTGGCGGTTACAAACAGGCTTTTCAAGTCGTCGTCGCCCCAACAGAAGTTTGCGCAACCCTGAGGCATCTTGATAACGCCGAGACAGGCGGCGTCAGGGTCGAAAACGTGGATTCCCCCCGGCCCTGTTACATAGAGATTGCCCTGGCTGTCGATCTTCATGCCATCGGGCGCGCCATCCCGCCCCCCTGTGACCTCGGCCCAGACGCGGCCGTTTTCGAGTGTACCTTCACTGTTCACATCAAAGACGCGTATGTGCGCCCGCATCGTGTCGTTGATGAAGAGTTGCGACTCGTCCGTTGAGAAACAGAGGCCGTTGGGCTGGTCGAAATCGTCGACGAGCAGCGTCAGTTCGCGGCTGTCCGGGTCGAGCCGGTAAGCGCCTTGGAAGGAAAGTTGCTGCTCACGCGGCCGGCCGAAGTACTCCATGCGGCCGAAGCTTGGGTCCGTGAAGTAGATAGAGCCGTCGCTCTTGACGACTATATCGTTGGGGCTGTTGAGCTCCTTGTCACCGTAGTGCGTTGCCAGTGCCGTCACAGAGCCGTCACTCTCCGTGCGGGTCACCCGGCTGGTGGCGTGTTCGCAGGTCACGACTCGTCCTTCGCCGTCGTAGGTATTGCCGTTGGCCATGTTGCTGGGCTGGCGCCAGGTTTCGATGTTGCCGTCGGGCCGCCAGCGGCGCATGATGTTGCCGGGTATGTCGCTGAAGATCAAATGCTTCTCCACGTGGTTCCAGATTGGCCCCTCGGTGAAATCGAAGCCGCTGCCGACCTCTTCGATTTCGACATCGTCGCCGACTACGGCGCGGAATTCTTCGTCGCGGATTTCTACGTTCATTGAGTCCTCCGAGAGTTCTGTTTGGATGTGAAGTGGGGATCAAGATTTCCACTATCTGTTTGATGCGTACTTGCGCATGAAGTATTGGAATGACCTGTTCCTGGAGCGGGCTGTTTCGAGATCAAATGACTGCAAGATCGCTTCCATGAATTGAATCCTTGTTTTGAATCTCCCCGGATTTAGCCTATCAAACTGTTCCTTGGTTATTTGGTCTGTGTTGCTGAAAGAAGTCGAGATTCCAATCCGTTTGCAACTTGTGTTGCTGAGGCCCGCAAGATACCAACTCTCAATCTCTTTGCACACAATCAGAACTTCGGTCGGAAAGCGAAGATTGGCGACCGCCCCAACATTTCCTTCTAAAGCCCTGAACGTGGACAAGATTCGCTTCTTCCGGTGTGTCACGCAAGGGGACTCGTCCAGGTCTGCTACGAAAAGGGTATCGGCCATCCCAGCAGCCTGCATGGCCTTAACGCTATTCAGGAAATGATTTACTCTCTCCTTTTCCTTCTGGCTGTATTTCCAGAATTGAACGTGGTCGTATTTTTCTGCGTAGATAGGCTTTATGACCTCTTCAAAGAATCTTTCATCATCGTCTCCTTCCAAGAGAACGTAAAGCATTCGATAAGCCAAGGTCATACACCCAATAGATTGTCAGTAAAGAGGTCTTCAACGCCCAAATCGTTTTCGAGGAATATTTTGACATGTTCACTTGTGGCAGGCTTCGTTATCCGGGAAAAACCGTTCTTGTCTCTGCTTACAAACAGAATGTTCTCCAAACCCGCGTATTTCACAATCTCTGAATTGTGAGTTGTCGCCAGTATCTGCTTGAACTCTGACGCCTCCTTAAACATGGCCATCACCCTTGACAGCAAGTAAGGGTGAAGATTCCTCTCAGGTTCTTCGAATATCGCAAACTTCCTCTGGTCTTGAAAATAGAGGGCGACGACCAACGCCATAATGTTGACAGTGCCGTCAGAAATTGAAAATGCTGGAAAATCTACTTCTTCAGCGAACTCTTCGCGGAGCCGAAAATAGATGTTCCTGTCAGCTATCTTCCCGATGTCCAGACTTTGAATGAACGGCAGGCTGTGATGGCAGAGATTCAGAAAACCTCTTTTCGAATCTTCATTGCTTAGCAGTTTACTCAATACCACAGCAAGATTGCTGGCGTCCTCTTTTAAGTCTGGTCGACCTGCGATAGGTATGGTGCTCTTGGTGGATTTTGGATCAATGTCATAGATGATAATATCCCGAAACAAATTCATGCCCGTTCCCATAAAGGTGGAAGCATATGTGGACTCCAAGAGGAGATCCGTCTCTGGAATCAATGAGTTCTCGAGTAATTCTTTTGATTCGGTCTCTTGGCTTGCCGTATGTAATTCCAGTTTTCCGTCTCTTCGATTCAGTTCAACTGTGAATGGAACTGAGTCATCTTGCCTTTTTTCACTGGCGCCGTTGTCTCGGCGGGCATAGGTAAGAGTCAACCTGTCATTCTCAACCGAAAATCCGGTCCCTGCTCTAGGGAATTGCAGAGAAAACAGGTAATCCAATGTATCAATCCTGTCAATGCTGATTTCCGGAGGTTTGCTGAGTCTTGGGGGCATCCATGTCAAAATAGATTCGTCCCTTATGACCATGTGAAAGGTGAGCGGTTGCGTGTCTCCTATCTTTACATTGCGCAGGTACTCCACGCCGCCCTGGAGCGAAATGGCGTCTTCCAGTCCATGCGTGGCGATGTCGCGCAGGAATTGGAAGGCCTGGACAAAGTTGGACTTGCCGGAGGCGTTGGGCCCGACCAGCAGGTTGAAATCGTTCAGTTCAACCGTCTGGTCAGCGAAACTCTTGAAATTGGCGATTCTGATCTTGGAGATTGTCATAACCTAGCCCTGCGGAGAGGGACTGCCGCCCTTGGCGCGCTGCCAGGCGCAGCCCCGACCTCGCATCAGATCATCCGCTTCTGTTCACTCTGCTGACGTAAACGACGCGGCGCTTTACGGAAGGTGGCCTCGGGCGCGAAGCGCGGGTATTGCGCCTGTGCGCCGGAAAGCAACTCCTCGATGGTGAGGATCTGCACGCGCGGAAACTTGTGCTCCAGGAAATGGCTCGGTTCGTAGAAGCCGGCCGCGGCCGCTTCGCTGATCATCGGCGCGGTGGGCGGCTCCAGGGTGATGAAGAGGCCGATCTCCGCTTTTTCGCGCGTCATGTCGCCCTTAAGCGTGGCGATCTGATTGCGCTGCACGTGTCCGCTCTTGACCTGCACGACGACGCGCTTGGCCTTGCCGCTGCCGTCGTCAAAGAAGTTGATATAGCCGTCCACGCCTGAATCCGCGCCTTTGCGTTTATCCTGGGCCGGGCGGGCGTCCACCAGGCCCAGTGCCCACCATTCGAACTGGTAGCGGTCCTGTTGGGCCAGGGAGGCCGCGCTGGGCAGGTCTTTGGGGTCGCCGAGGACGGAGTAGGGGCGCAGCTCCTCGCCGAAGGAGTCGCGCAGGCGGTGGCGGATGAGGGTGATGGCGATGTGGGTGACGTCGATGCCGATCCAGCGGCGGTTGAGCCGTTCTGCCGCGGCGATAGCCGTCCCGCAGCCGCAGAAGGGGTCGAGGACGACGTCGCCTTCGTTGCTGCTGGCGTTAATGATGCGTTCTAGCAGGGCTTCGGGCTTCTGCGTGGGGTAACCGAGGCGTTCCTTTGCTTGCGCTGACAAGTTATTGATATCTGTCCACATGTCTTGCAATGAAACTCCTGGCATTTCGTCGAGATAGCGTTTGTAAGCAGGAACTACTCCGGGCTTTGTTTGAACAACTCTACCCTGTATGGTTGGCCCCAATGGCTAGACCACGAAACGGGAAAAATAAGGTGCATTTAGGCGAATGCGGCCGGCTCTGAACAGAGCACGAAGTGCTCTTCAGCCGGCGTTCGATAGTTGAGACTTTGATGTGGTCTCTCATGGTTGTAGAAGTCGAAATAGGCAGTCAGCCCGGCGTGCAGCTGACGTACTGTGTCATACTGGTTGAGATAGATGTTTTCGTACTTGACGCTGCGCCATAGGCGTTCGCAGAAGACGTTGTCGAGGGCGCGCCCGCGGCCATCCATGCTGACTTGTATGTTGGCTGCGAGCAGGCAGGCGGTGAAGGCATCGGCCGTGAACTGTGCGCCCTGGTCGGTGTTGAAAATCTTGGGCCGACCCGTGCTGAGCGCTTGGCGCAAGGCATCGAGACAGAAGAGACCGTCCAGGGTGTTGGAGAGCTGCCAGGCGAGTACATAGCGGCTGTGCCAGTCGATGACCGCGACCAGGTACATGAAGCCGCGCAGCAGCGGCACATAGGTGATGTCTGCGCTCCAGACCTGGTTGACATGCGTAATCGGCAGGTTGCGCAAAAGATAGGGATAGCGCTTGTGCCCTTTTCCAGGCAAACTGCTGCTTCTCCTGGGGTAGATAGCTTGAATGCCCATCAGACGCATCAGCCGTCTGACCCGTTTGCCATTGATGGCGTAGCCCAGCCGGCGCAGATGCGCGGTCATCTTGGGCCAGCCATAGAAGGGCGTACGCAAGTACTGCTCGTCAATCAAGCGCATCAGATGCAGGTTCAGTGTCGACTCAGAAGCCGCTTGATAGTAGAAGGAGGCCCGATTCAGCCCCAGCAGTTCGCACTGTCTTCGAACACTCAGAGTCGCATGTTGGTTCTCAACCATGAGCCGTCTCTCCCCGACCGAAGCGGGCAACTTTTTTTTTCAGCCACTCAAGTTCCATCTTGAGTCGCCCAATCTGTTCATAGAGCTCTGCTTCCTGCGCCTCCTGCTCCCGTTGCTTGCGTTCGCCGTTGGTAGCGAAGACCCGGGGCCCGTCTTCCTGCAACTGCCGTTTCCAGGCCCGGATCAAGTTAGCATGAATCTCATATTCACTCGATAACTGGCTAATCGTCTTGCTGCCTTCAAGCGCTTCCAGCGCAACCCGGAACTTGAAGGCCGCCGTGTGTCGCCGCCGTTTCTTGACCATCGTTCTGCCCCTCCACAGGCTTGGTGAATTGCTCCATTATACACCTTAGCTTGTGGTCCAGTTTTTGGGGCCAAGCTCAATAATATGCAAACCAGCCTGGACTTTCTCCATCGATCACAATTCTGTCGAAGTCTCTAAAAGTTTCCCTGCGGAATTCCTCCATGTCATGTACTTTCGCGCTAGTGCAAGTCAGCGAACCGTTTTCGATGTGCTCCTCGATAAGTTTTTCCAGGGATTCTCTGGAGTCAAGAGACTCTCTTGTCAACCCAATATTACCAAATTTAATGGTACCTTGATCCCAAGGGTAAATGGGAACTATCTGTTCTCCGCCATCCCTAAGTTCAAATTCGATTATGAATTTGACTTTCGACCCATAGCACCTATCTCGAAAGGTAGCCCGAATTGGACGTATAACAGCCGCTAGATGATTCTTGCGAAGTTCTGAAAGAGTGTCCCATTTGTTTATGAACTCCTTGATTTCGCGCCTGCCATCTGAAGTGGATAACACAACCTTGTGCTTGTTTGAGGTCAGCAGACTATTGAGTCGAATTCTCATCAAGTTTACTTGGTAAAAGTCTATTGGATCATACTGCTTTGAATAGGTTTCGAATGGCTTAAGAATGAGTGGAGAATCCTCGAGATTTTCCAATTCAATGTAATAGTTGTAACCAAGACGGAGATAAATCTTGAATATGGCTATAGATCGATCCTTCACATTTTCAAGCGTCAAACTACTGATATACATATCTTCGCCACCAATATTTGCCGTTACGTAATAAAGACCACGGATATCGGACCCACGTTTCAAATGAAATGTCTTTGCGGTGTAAATGAGTGCAATGATAGAAACTATTAATGCAACAATCGAGGGTACTGCTGAAATCAGATTTTCCACCTGCCTTCTTCCCCTAACAGTGGATCGATGCGCTCCACGCTGTATATAAACCCACTGGCATCGAGATAGATTGGTCCGGCAATCGGAAGTGTCAACGATCCCATGACGCCCGTTCGTCCTTAAGATAAGACGCCACATCCTCAGCAGTCTTGAAGAGACGCTGCCCTGGCGCTTCGTTCAGGATGTCAACTGCGGACCGCTGCAATGAACCATGCCCGCTGTCGCGGTTTTCTCGGATAAGTATATATGAGGGTGTCTGCGGCCGATCGTCAGTCTGCTGTTCGCGCACCCTCTGGGACAATTCCCGAATGGCGCGTCTCTTTCCTCCATATCATCTCCGGCGGCTTGCTCCAAAATGTGGCGAACCTCACTCTCAAGTGAACGATTGTTCCCGGCGGCGCGTTGCTCCAGCCACCTTACGACGCCAACCAGTGGTCACTGTGCAAGTTGCCACAGTATAACATATGTTCTGAAACGCGCAATAAAATACGCTAGGAGTTGCATGATTCGCCCATTTGTGCTACTCTGCCTCCCTGCCGGGTCGAAACGGCTCTGCAAACTGGAAATTTTCAATTAAATAAAATTCTCTTTGTTATATTCACTTTCAGAAAATTTTCTCTCGTAAACGCTCGTGATCGCTCGTAAACACTCGTACAACGCTCGTACAAGCGCTCGACGA
This sequence comes from Caldilineaceae bacterium, assembly GCA_965204525.1. Classification (GTDB taxonomy): domain Bacteria; phylum Chloroflexota; class Anaerolineae; order Caldilineales; family Caldilineaceae; genus Bin5. Next base: position 235,612 of record OZ241994.1, read on the forward strand.
GCGTTGCACGAGCGTCAACCTGCGCTCGCAATAGGAAAGCGCAAGGAATCATTGGTAAAATACCCGCAAAACGGGTCCGCTACCCTCGCTGGAGGGGCGCAAGCGCGGAAGCCTTGAGGACCGCAGAGATGACCAGCACGCAGGAATTGACCTACATCGCGGCGATCACAGATGCGCTCGACGTGGAGATGGCGCGCGACCCGGAGGTGATCATCTTCGGCGAGGATGTGGCCGGCCCTTTCGGCGGCGCCTTCAAAGTGACGAAGCCGCTGACGGAGAAGTACCCGCCGGAACGCATCTTCAACACGCCCATGTGCGAGAACGCCTTCATCAGCATGGGAACCGGCATGGCGCTGATGGGGATGCGGCCGGTCATCGAGATGCAGTTCGCCGATTTCATCTCCAGCGGCTTCGACAGCATCGTGCAGTTCGCCGCCACCAACCACTACCGTTGGGGCGCGCCGGTGCCCTGGGTTATCCGGGCGCCGAGTGACGGGGGGCTGCGTTCCGGCCCGTTTCACAGTCAGAACCCGGAGGCGTGGTTTACACACTCACCCGGTCTCAAAGTGGTGGCGCCGGGAACGCCGGCCGATGCCAAGGGCCTTTTGATCGCGGCGATTCGCGACAACAACCCGGTCATTTACATGGAGAGCAAGATCCTCTACCGTTCCGAGCGCGGGCCAGTGCCGGAGGGCGAGCATGTCGTACCCATTGGCGCGGCCCACACAGCGCGCGAGGGCTCCGACCTGTCGATAATCACCTATGGAGCACAAGTGCGGGAAGCCCATGAGGCCGCAGGGCGATTGGAGGAAGAGGGTATCGAAGCCGAGATCCTGGATCTGCGCACCCTCAAGCCCCTGGACACCGAGGCAATCCTGGAAACCGCCCGCAAGACCGGTAAAGTACTGATCGTTCACAGCGCCACGGGCAACACCGGAGTTGGCGCGGAGGTGGCGGCGCTGATCGCCCAGGAGGCATTCGAGTGGCTTGACGCGCCGATCCAGCGGCTGACGGGCCTGGACGTACCTGTTCCCTTCAGCCCGACGCTGGAGGACGCATACCGTCCCAGCGCGGAGAAGATCTTCGCACTAAGCAAGAAACTGGCGGCATACTGAACATGGCCAATAGCAGCTTGAAACTGGCAACGCTCTGTTATGTGCAGCGGCCCGGTCAGACCCTCATGCTGCACAGGGTCAAGCGGGCCAACGACTATCATGAGGGCAAGTGGAACGGTCTCGGAGGCAAGTTCGAGCCGGGGGAGTCGCCCGAAGAGTGTGTGGTGCGCGAGGTTCAGGAGGAAAGCGGGCTCGTCTGCATCGACCCGACCCTGCGCGGTCAGATCACATTCCCCAACTTCGACGGCGAGGCCGACTGGTATGTGTGGCTTTTCCTCGCCCAGCACTGGACCGGGCAACTACAGGACTCTCTCGAAGGAAGGCTTGCCTGGGTCGACAACGACCGGCTGCTGGATCTGAACCTGTGGCCAGGAGACCGGCTGTTCATCCCATGGCTGTTTGAGGACCGGTACTTCTCGGCGAAATTCCTGTACAAGGACGGCGACTTTCAGGGATATGAAGCCACCTTTTACAGCCCAGGCGGGCGCATCGAGCATGAGAGTTACGAGCATCGAGTAGACGATGCGGACGCAGAATTCGTGCCTGCCTACGAGCCGGTCGACGACACTTTCTGCTGGCTATGCGGCGGCGCAGTGAGCAAGCGCCACTGCAAAATCATCTGTACCCAGTGCGGATTCACCCGGGACTGCAGCGATCCTTAACGGGCAGCGGCTGACAGCGTGAGATGCGCTACCGCTTCGCTGGATGAGCGCTTGTCTGAATACCCCTCTACTGCTGTGCCAGGGCTTTCTCTCCGGCGGCAAGCACCTCCAGAATGCGGTCGGTGTCGTAGACGCAGCCACCCCATGTGCCTCCACTCACGGCCTGCAGTGCCGCCCACAGGCGGGTATCGTTAGGGAGTCTCGGGTCGGCGGCCAGGTCGGGATGAGGAGAACGGCTGGCCAAAAGCTCTGAACCGGCTTCGCGTTGCGCCGCCGCATCCGACCCGTTGCCACCAACACCGCTTCCATTTCTACTTGGCGGGCCCAGGATATCCAGGGTGCCCTGCAGGTTGACCGTGTCCACTTCGATTCGGATCGTATCCCCTTCCCGTACGCGGCTGATTGCGCCGCCCGCCAGGGCCTCGGGACCGACGTGGCCGATACAGGCGCCGGTGCTTACGCCGGAGAAACGGGCATCGGTGACGAGCGCAACTTGCTTGCCAAAGGGCAGATAGCGCAGGGCCGACGTCAACTGGTAGGTCTCCTCCATGCCGCTTCCCATCGGACCGCAACCGATCAGAACGATTACGTCCCCCGCCTGGATCGACTTCTCATGGTTGCCTTTGATGGCGGCAATCGCCTCGCGCTCGCTGATGAAGACCCTCGCCGGACCAGTCTTGCGGTAGACGCCGTCGGAGTCGACAACAGAAGGATCGATTGCCGTGCTCTTGATCACTGAGCCTTCCGGGGCCAAGTTGCCGGTGGGAAAGGTAACCGTGCTGGTCAGGCCGCGCGCCGCCGCGGTCTTCGGGTCCATGATGACATCGTCCGGGTCGACACCGTCGGCCGAGAAGAGGCGCTCACGCAGGCGCTTGCGGCGTTCGCTGCTCTGCCATTCGTCGAGCAGATCACCGAGCGGGCGGCCATGGACGGTGAGGGCGTCCAGGTGCAGGAGGTCCAGGTCGCGCAGGTGGAGCATCACTTCAGGCACGCCGCCGGCGAGAAATGCCTGAATCGTGGGATGGCCCTTGGGGCCGTTGGGCAGGACGTCGGCGAGGCGGGGCACCTCCGCGTTAACGCGCTGCCAGTCCGCGACACTGGGGCGGGGCAGTCCGGCAGCGTGGGCGACCGCGGGGATGTGAAGCAGCAGATTGGTAGACCCGCCAAAGGCGGCGTGAACGACCATCGCGTTGTGAAGAGCCTTCTCCGTGAGAATATCGGCGCAGGCGATCTCGTTTTCGTGTAGCGAAACTAAGGCAACCGCTGAGCGATCAGCCGCATCTTTCCAAATTGGCTGTCCCGACGGTGCCAGCGCCGCATGCATCAGAGTGAGACCCAGCGCCTCTGCCACAACCTGGGCGGTCGCGGCCGTACCGAGAAACTGGCAGCCGCCGCCGGGTGAGGCGCAGGCGCGGCAACCCAGTTCGGCGGCCTCTTCCATTGTTATTTCGCCGTGGGAGAAGCGAGCGCCGATGGTCTGCACTTTGCCGGCGTCTTCGCCGTCGCTGGGGGGAAGGGTCACGCCCCCGGGAACCAGTACGACCGGCAGTTCTCGCTGCGCCGCGAGTGCGAGCATCATCGCAGGCAAGCCCTTATCACAAGTGGCGACGCCCATCACCCCTTTGCGCGTAGGCAACGAACGGATCAGGCGGCGCAGGACGATGGCCGCGTCGTTGCGGTAGGGAAGCGAGTCCATCATTCCCGTCGTACCTTGCGAGCGTCCGTCACAGGGGTCGGTGACGAAGCCGGCGAAGGGCACCATCCCCAACGCCTTGAGCCTTGCGGCCGCAGCTTCCTTCAGCAGTCCGACCTCCCAGTGGCCGGTATGATAACCCAAGGCGATCGGCGTGCCGTCGGGCGCACGAATGCCGCCCTGTGTGCTGAGAATCAGGAACTCCGGGTTGCGCAGGCGGCGCGGGTTCCAGCCCATGCCGGCATCCTGCGTGAGGCCGAAAATGTCGCCGCTGGGCGCGTTGCGCAGGAACTCTTCGTCCAGGGGCAAAGAGCCGGTGGGACCGGCGGCGTTGGTCTGGACGTCGAAGAGGCTGCTGTCGTCGTTGTCTACCGGAATCCGGCTGGAATTCTGGGCGGCCATTGTCATTTCCTTTGTAGAGAAGAGTACCTCTTATTATCTTACATTTTCGCGGTCTTCCGCTTGTCCTTTATAGCACGGGCGGGTAAGATGGACAACCACCGTTCGGGGAGTTTTCTTGTAGTCATCCGGAGTATGACCGATGAAGAACGCGCAGACACAGGATGCTTTCGGCCTCTTGTTGACCCACCATTTCGCAGGTGAAAACTGCAATGAGTTTATCGAGCGCGATGACGGTTATCCGGTCGCAACAGACAATCTGGCAGCCTACTTTGCATCGTATTCGGAATGGCCTCCCCGCTTTCAACGGGCGATGAATTACGTGCGCGGGCGAGTGCTGGACGTTGGCGTGGGCGCCGGCCGCTTCGCGCTCTACCTGCAGGAACTGGGTCACGAGGTAGTCGGTATAGCGGAGCGCAGTGACCGCCTGCAAATGCGAAAGCGCTATCGCTCTGCTATTTGAGCGCTGTCTATCTCACATGAGGCTTCAAAATGACTCGCAAAGTTCTCCTCACCGGCGCCGCCGGCAGGATTGGCAGTTTTTTCCACAACACATTCGCCGATACCTATGAATTCGTACTCACGGACGTCGTAGAGCCCGCGGATACCAAGGGCGCCCCGTTCACCAAAGCGGACTTGAGCGATTTTGACGCGATTCGTCCACTCTTTGACGGCGTCGATACTGTCGTTCACCTTGGCGCAGACCCGAACATGGATGCCCCCTGGGAGAGCCTGCTGCCCAACAACGTAATCGCCACTTACAACGTATTTGAAGCGGCGCGGCTGGCCGAATGCCGGCGGGTCGTCTATGCCAGCAGCATCAACGCCGTGCTGGGCTATCCGCGAGATCAGCAGGTGCACACCAGCCAGCCGGTCTACCCAATCAACCTGTACGGCGCGACAAAGTGCTGGGGCGAGGCGCTCGCCCGCTACTACTCGGCCGCACACGGCCTTTCATCACTCTGCCTCCGTTTTGGCGCCGTTCAGCCCCGCGACTCCGAATGGATCCATTGGGATCACGAGTACGTCGAAATCATTCAGACGATGGAGGACAATGCAAGTTTGATCGCAGCTGCAGTTGAGGCGGGCGAAGAGGTCATGTTCGGCAATTTCCACGGCATTTCAGACAATCGCTATAAGCGGCTGGACATGACCGACACAAATGCGATCCTCAACTACACACCTCAGGATGACGCCTTTGAGATGGCCCGCCGCCGCGGGAATCTGTAGGCTCCCCCGGCGCAGCTTCCTACTGCATTTGGCTTATCCGAGGGCTTTCAGATCCGCGTCAATGGCCTGCAACTTCTCTTGGGAAAGGCCTGCCTCGACGGCCTCCGGGTAGTAGGAAATCTGCTGTAAGGTCATGTGCATGGCCATGGGCAGGTCCGGATGGGAAGAGGCGCCGGGCATGTGCCTTTCCAAAACGGCCTTTGCGCGCTCGTCACTTAGTACATCTTGCAACGTTGAGTGGATGCTGTAAGACATCAAGATCTCTCCTTCACATAGTTCTGAATTCAGGGATGCTGTGCGCCGGCCGTTTCAACGTAGACCGCGTAGAGCGACTGGCTGCCTGCCATAAACAGCCTGTTCTTTTCCGCCCCTCCAAAACAGAGATTTGCGCAGATTTCGGGCAGATGGATCTGGCCGATGCGGGTTCCGTCCGGCGCGTAGCAGTGGGCGCCGTCAAAGCCAGGGCCGGCCCAACCGGCCGCGGCCCACAGGTTGCCGTCTTCATCGCAACGGATGCCGTCGGCCATGCCAGGGTTCATGTCGACAAAGACGCGGCCATTCTCAAGCCGGTTGTCCGCGGTTACGTCGAAGACACGGACGTGTGAGGGGCCGTCCGGGTCGTGGGAGCGTCCCGTATCGACGATATACAGGAGGTCTTCGTCGGGCGAAAAACAGAGTCCGTTTGGGCGCAGAAAGTCGTCGGCAACAATCGCGGCGTCGCCCGATTCCGGGTCGAGGCGATAGACCCGGTTGGGCAGTTCGGCCTCCGCGACCTTGCCTTCATAGTTGAGCATAATGCCGTAACCAGGGTCGGTGAACCAGACGCTGCCATCGGAGTGGACCACTACGTCGTTGGGCGAGTTGAGAAGCTTGCCTTCAAAACTGTCCATCAGGACGGTAATCGAACCGTCATGCTCAGTCCGGGTTACCCGGCGGCCGGTATGCTCGCAGGTCACGAGCCTCCCCTGCCGATCGCGCGTATTGCCGTTGCTGTGGTGGGCAGGGCTGCGATAGACGCTGACCTCCTGGCTCTCCTCGTTCCAACGCAGCATCCGGTTGTTGGGAATGTCGCTCCAGATCAGGCAGCGGGCGTCCCCGAACCAGACAGGGCCTTCGGCCCAGCGGCATCCGGTGAAGAGACGTTCGACAACGGCGTTGCCGATCCTGTACTTGCTGAAGCGATCGTCAAGCACCTCGACGGCAGGGTCGGGGTAACGAACGACTCCCCCGCTCCAGTCCCGCTCTGCCAATGACGGCGTGGACATGACAGTTTCTCCTTAGTAATGAACGGTGAATAAGAGTTCGTCTCACGCTGAATATTATCGCAGACCAGTCACTTCACTGCACAGATTCACAGAGACGGAAAACTTACAGCGGCCATAGAAGCGGAATCAACGCCGTCGCCAGCGCCCACATGATGACGGTCAGGGGGATCCCGATTCGCAGATAGTCGCCAAACGTGTATCCGCCGGCGCCCCTGACGATGGCGTTGGTCTGGTAGCCCATCGGCGTCATAAAGCTGGCCGATGCGCCAAAAGCGATTGTCATCAGCAGCGGCTGGGGATTCACTTGCAAAGTAGCGGCCATGGAGAGCGCAATCGGTGTGAGAAGCACGGCGACTGCATTATTGCTGATCAATTGTGTCAGCAGGCTGGTGAAGAGATAGAAGAGAGAGAGCATTACGACCGGACTGACCTGGCCGGAAACTGAAATCAGTTGATCCACGAGCAACTGAGCGAGCCCGGTCTTCTGCATCGCTGTGCCCAATGGAATCGTTCCTGCGAGCAGCAACAGCGTTGACCCGTCGAGTGACGACATCGCCTCGTCAGTGCGCAGGCAGCGTGTAGCGACCATCAGAGCTGCGCCGCCCAGCGCCAGCATGACGATTGGTATCTCGGTCAGGCTGGCCAACAGGATCACTGCCCCCATGATGATGAGGGCGAGACGATTTTTCGCGCGCCGGGCGATTGCCGATTCCACGCCCTCGACAAGGAGAAGCTTGAACAGTTCGCTCACGGCGTGCAGGCCGGACCGGGCCCCCTGCAGGAGCAGGACATCCCCGCTATTGAGGCGTGCATGTCGCGGGCCGACCCGGCGTTGCCCTCCTCTGCGCTGCAGGCCCAGCACATGAACCTGGTGACTTTCTTCGAACTCCAACTGTGCCAGCTGGCGACCGATGGCCACCGAGTCGGGCAAAATGACCGCCTCGACGATACGGGTTGAAGGTAACGCGCCTGCCGACCTGTCGGAAGGGGGCGGCGCAAACTGTCCCGGCTCCGACACAGAGGCCGAGTAGGTTTCGATAAAGCGGGCAATCACGGGCGGCGCCCCGCAAATAACCAGTACGTCGCCCTCCTGTATTCGAAGCAGTTCTGCCTCCTCTGGCTCGAAGCGTCTGACCAGACCGAAGCGCGACGGTTGGGGACGCCGGGCGCGGTGGGGTCTGCCATCGCGCAGGAGTTCGAGCAGTTCGATCCGTTCTTGCGCCGAATCGCCGTTGCTGTGAAGCGCCCCGCGCAGGTGTGTCAGGCGCCGGTGGTGTCGCTCCGACCTGCGCCGGGAGAATCGGGCGCCGGCTGTCTCGCTGAACAGTTCGCCAACATTCTGGCCCAACAACGGGCTTGCCTTTTCGACGATCAGTTCGGCGACGAATGGCGTGCTCAGGTGGCGGCCTTCGCCCAGGCTACCCGCCGGTGACCTGTCCGGCAGAAGCTTCTGACTCGTGAGAACGACAAAGATGCCGCCGGCGACTGTGAAGATAAGGCCGAGAGGGGTGAAGGTCAACAGGCTGAAACCGGGTCCTCCCGCGGCCCTGTATAGATCATCAACCAGGATGTTGGTGCTGGTGCCCAGCAGCGTGATCGTCCCGCCCAACACGGCAAAGTAGCTGAGCGGGATGAGCAGCTTGGACGGCTGGATGCGGAAGCGCTGGCTGAGAGAAAGGACCACCGGGGCCATCATGACGACGACAGGCGTGTTATTCATAATGGCGCTGGCCAGAGGAATGACTCCGCCCAACAGGATCAGCAGACGGCGGGGACTGCCGCCGGAGAAGCGCGCCAGGCCGATCGTCACGATTTCCAGCGCGCCGGTGCGAAGCAGGCCACCGCTGATTACAAACATTGCGCCCACCGTAATTGTGGCCGTGCTGGCAAATCCGGACAACGCCTCGCCAGTACTCAGAATTCCGGTCAGAGCAAGGGCCGCAATGGCAAGAGCCGAGGTTGTCTCTGTTGCCAGCCAGTCAGTCAAATAGAGATAGGTCGCCACCACAAGAATGACGACAAGCAATATCATTTCAGCAGTCATGGACGGCAGTTTCTAATTCGCATAGTAATCCAGTTTCACTGGGCAGACTGTATTGAAAAGTTTGAGCGGGGACAGCTATCAGGATACTGTTTTGGCTGTCGCGAGTCAAGCCTGAGAGTGCCTTGTCAAGGGTGTCCAGTTATCGTTCAAGCTGAACTGAATGGAGGCATTTGGGTTGACGGCAGGCCTCCGCCGTGATAAGGTTCGTGTAATCATGACAAGGGCTTGTTGCCGAACGGGGGCCTGAACTGAGCTCTTCTGAACATTGCTTTTGGAGGTCCGAAAGATGAGCGAATCGACCAGAGAGAGTTCTTCAGTTGAGCGCTGGGTCGACCCAGTCTGTCAGCCTCTGTCAATCGACGCGCAACGACCTTATGTCAGATTGCCGGACGGCGGGCTGATGGCGGTAGAAGGGAATGCTACAGTTGTCAGCACCGATAATGGAATCAGTTGGCAAGCCCCGCGCCCGATCTACCGCGGCGAAGGACCCGGCCTACCCTCACCCGGCCCAGGGATACCACGGAACGCGGGTCAATTGCTGGCTACCCGTGACGGCGTATTGGTCTTCGTCTGGATGGACGAGCGTATCCTGAACTGGGACGACAAGTGCGGTGAACCGGGAGCCGATGCTCGAGGCGACCTTTGGGCGATTCGCAGCCTGGACAAGGGCGAAAGCTGGATTGACCGCCAGCGTCTCTTTCAGGGCGTGTGCGGCCATCCGCCCATTAACATGATCGAAACTGTCAACGGCCGCATTGTCGTGACGAACCAGTTCTATCTGCGCCGCCCAGGGAGGAACGCAATTCGTGTCTACTCGTCTGGCGATGGAGGAAAGAGCTGGCGCGGCAGCAACATCATCGACCTGGGTGGACACGGTCACCACGACGGCGCGTTCGAGCCGACTTTCGTTCAGAGGCAGGATGGTACCCTATGGATGCTGATTCGCACGAACTGGGACCGTTTCTGGGAAGCTATATCCTTTGATGAAGGTCTGTCATGGCGTACCATCCGGCCCAGCTCGATCGAAGCCAGTACGTCGCCAGGATACCTGGCTCGACTGCAGAGCGGCCGGCTTCTCCTTGTCTGGAACCGTCTCCATCCCGAGGGGACCGATAGCTATGCCCGTCGCAGCGGCCAGTTGTCGGAGGACGAAGCGAGCTGGCATCGAGAGGAGCTGTCCGTCGCCTTCTCACAGGATGAAGGCGCGAGCTGGTCGGCTCCTCGCGTCATTGCCCGAGAGAAAGATGCCTGGATTTCATATCCATACGTCTTTGAACACGCCCCAGGTCAACTCTGGATCCTGACCGGCCAAGGTGAACTGCGATTGCGTGTAGCGGAAGAGGATCTACTGGACAGTTGAGGCAGGCGATAGGGAGGAGACGCTTCAGAAGCTCGGCCAGCGGGGAAGTAAACGTGGGTCCGGCAAGTAGTGGCCGAGGTCAGACCTTCAACCAAGTAGCTTTTGAGAAAGATAGCAAAAGAGCGGGCGAACGGACTCGAACCGTCGACATTCAGCTTGGGAAGCTGACGTTCTACCACTGAACTACGCCCGCAAAGTGAACCGTCTTCGAGTTTCGCATATCGGCCAGTGAGGCCCCGCGAACTCTCTTCACTATAATATAGGCGCGATTTTGCACTGTCAAATTAGCAAAATCATCGCTTGCGTTATACATTTGTTTCGTGTAAAACTAAGATGAGGCGTCCTACGCTTTCAGTATAGGCAAGCCCCCCATGCTTCACAAATCGAGCATAGACCTTTCGGGAAAAACCGTTCCGGGTATGGCCTAAACTTGATGCAAATTACATGAACTTCGCAATAGGAGGAGACGTTAGAATGATACAGTTTGACTTTGGCCGCCTGGAACAAGTGGAACTGCGCACAGTATGGGTGAGTGAGGACAGCGACTTTGCCACTTGGCTGGCGCGGGGCGACAGTCTGGCCCTCTTGGGCGAAGCGATCAACATGGACCTGGAATTGGAAGACATGGAGGGTTGGGTCTCGCCTTACCCCAGGGGCGTGGTCTGCCGAAGTCGCGGCAGCGGCGGGTACGTCGTAATCGAGAATCAACTGGAACATACCGACCAAAGCCACTTAGGGCAGCTACTTACCTACGCCGCAGAGCTGAAGGCAGTCACGATGGTGTGGGTGGCCGCTAAATTTACTCAGGAAGATCGAAACACGCTCAACTGGTTGAACGAAGTTACCACTGAAAACATACGGTTCTTCGGCCTGGAAGTAGAGTTGTGGCGAATCGGTGAGTCCCCACTTGCTCCGAAGTTTTATCTAGTCAGCAAGCCAACCGGCTGGGAGGAAAGCACGGTTGCGTCCGAGAGAAGCATCCCTGACAGCACGACAAACCCGACTCCAACACCGACTCCAATCCCCACCCCTGCGCCTGAGACAGACGAGACTTCACTAGAGGATCAGTTACAACAGGTAGAGAACGAACTGCAACTGGAATATCAGCTCGTAGAAAACGAACTGCAAATGGAGTACTGGCAAGCTTTGCGTAAGCACCTGGAAAACAGTGGGAGTTTCATCCGTCCCGGCACCCCTCGTTCACAGAACTGGATGAACTTTGACGTTGGCCACTGGCGCCTGCGGATGACAGCCTTCAACAATATGCGAGAAGGCGGAATCGGCGTACAGTTGGTGATTCGCGAAGGTGACGCCGAAGTTTCCTACGATACACTCTACCAGCAACGCGGGGAGATTGGAGCCGAGATTGGCGACGCACTGGAGTGGCGCGAGCTGCCCGAACACAAGCAGGGCCAGGTGATGCTGCGCAAGTACAACGCCGACCCGACCAACCGGTCACAATGGCCGGGACAGCACGACTGGTTCAAAGAAAAATTGGAGGCGTTTGACCGGGCATTTCGTCCGCGCATTTCGACTTTCGGCGCCGCAAATTAGGGGCGCTGAAGGTCTCGCTCTTTTGTTTTCTGGATTTCCAGGTCATACGAATCTTCGCAGCCCATACTGGTTCTGCAAGGACAGTGCCGTATGGGCGAGTTTTGTCCGGCCCACCTTGGCGGCGAATCTCTCGCCCTCGCCGGCTACTCCCCAAGAATCTCATCCGCAAACTCTCCACCTGACATGATGCGTCTTCCGTCCACATCAATTGTGCACTGTGTTGGAATGACGTCGACGTGGTGATCGGACTTCCAGTCGGCGCCTGTCTGCCTACCGTAGGGGTCGCCGAAGGCCACGTGCACGCCGGGATATTTCTCGTCCTGAAGCAGATTACCAACCAGCCCGGTCAAAGCAATGTTAGTCCCAATGGCAAATTCGCCAACCCTGTCCGCGTTCTCCGCTCCGAAGATGTAGGATTGGACATCCTCTTCCAATGATCTGTCTTCACTTCGCACTGCCTTCACTCGCCCGTCTTCGACCTCAAATGTGACCGGCGTTTCGAGGATTCCGTATCGTTCGCTGAAGTAGTCGCCCAGCTCGTCCACCACCAGTACTCCGTTTGCGTTGCCCGGCGAAGTGAAGGTCTCTCCCTCAGGCAGGTTCCCCCACTTGCCCGGCTCATGGTAAAGGCCGTGGCAGGGAATCCAATTGAAATCCGGATTCAAAGTGGCAGTAAAGTCGGTGCCCTTGGGATTGGTGACCCGGATCTCCGAGGCGCACCTGGCGAGTTCGTGCACCCGCATGGTTACGTCGTAGATTCGCTGATAGTCGACTCTCATCCCCTGCGTCATCAGAAGGGGGGTGATGTTGATCATGTGGCCGTGGCGGGCTCCGGCTGGATTCGCCTGCATGACAGCCGGCATATAGGCCATTCGAAACTTCAGTTCACCTGGGCGGCTGCTGGCGGTATAGAAGCTGACGTGCGGTTGAAACCGTTCCAGTGCAGTCTGAAGAATTTTTGGAATCTCGGTAATGGGGCGAAGACCGAGCGATTCGAGGGTATGAATCTCTACGGCATCAGCAATGGGACCTGCGGCTTCGGCCAGCGCCTGGCTGATGAGCGACGAGCCCTCGTCGCCGAGGATGAACACTCGCTCACCGGGCTGCACAGCCATGCAGATTCGCACCGCGACTTCGGCGCCTGCCCGCATATCGTCAAGAGTGAATTTTTCGGAATCGGTCATTGCCTTACAGTCCTCCAGGTTTTTGAAGTGAACAAGGTCGCAGTTCCCGCAGGCGGCGAAACCGCCCTGCGAGGTGACTGACGGTCTATCCGAGGATGACCGGCTCTTCCGGGTATTGAATCAACGAAGGGCGTTCTCGCTGCGCCAGGGCAATGACAATGGTCAGCGGCCCCAGTCGTCCCCAAAACATTGTAAACGCGATCAGCGCCTGTCCCCACGCGTTCAGCTTGTGTGTGAAGCCCAGAGAGTAGCCTGCATTCGCAAAGGCGCTTACGACCTCGAATCCCAGCGCAAAGATGTTGCCCTGATTCAGCAGAGACAGGAGGATGGTGACAGCTCCAACCAGGAGCGTGCTGACCGTCATGATGGCAACGGCTTTGTTCAATGTTTCTCTCGGCACGGACCGGCCGAATGCTACGGCCTGGTTGTCTCGCCCTTTGGCGGTTGCCAGGGCCGAGATCAGCAACACACCAACAGTGCTGGTTGTCACACCGCCGGCCATACTCGCCGGTGCGCCGCCAATAAACATCCAGAACAGCAGCATCAGCTGCGTACTTTGGCTTATTTCCTCCAAGGGTAGTATCGTCAGGCCTGCCGTCCGGGAGGAAATGACTGTGAAGATGCTGATCGCAATCTGCTCGCCCAGGGAGTGGGCGGCCAGGGTAACTTCGTATAGATGGCGATCCAGAAGCATAACGGCCAGGCCGGCGACAAGGAGCAAGACCGTCAAGCCCAATGTTATACGCGTGTTCAGGGCCAGCATACGATTTCTGAAATAGCTAACCACGTCGTAAAACACTGCAACGCCAACGCCACCCAGAATGATTAAGGTGGACATCACTGCGAGAGTATAATAGTCGGCCCCAAATCCGAACATCGGAGGGTGGCCGCTGCCTGCGAACAGGTCGAAGCCGGCATTGCAATAGCTGCTGACAGCGTGGAAGAGCGCCAGCCACAGCGCCTCGCCGTCGGGAAATTCTGTGCGCCAGCGCAGCCAAAGCAACAGTGTGCCAACCGCCTCGATGGATACGGTAACGACCAGGATATAGAGTGCAAGATTGGCGACACCGCCGAGCCGCCCCCAGTTACGTGTCAGGGTGAACTGCCTTTCGCCACCCAGTGACTGCTGGATCAAGAATCGCTCATTCAGCGTCACGCGCCGCCCCACCAGGCGGAAGAGCAGCACGCTGAAGGCAATAAAGCCGACGCCGCCAACTTGAAGAAGAACCAGTATTATGACCTGACCGAACCGGCTGAAATCCGTGGCAGTCGTGAGGACGCCGAGGCCCGTGACCGTAACGGCGCTGGTGGAGGTGAAGGCGGCCTCCATCCAGGAAATAGACACGCCCGGGTTTGTTGCGGCCGGCAGCTTCAGAAGCAGTGTTCCGAAGAGGATGATGCCGGCAAAGCCAATAATCAGTAGGCGAGGCGCCTGGGCCCGTGACAGCCGTTGGTCTGCGGCCTTCTTGGAGGGGACACCGTCGCCGGTGAAGCCCGGCTGTTCGAAACGGGGCCCCTGCTCCACTCGGAGTTTCAACAAGAACTCGTCGGAATCTCCATCTGCTGATTTGAAAGGCTCTTGGCTCATCTGCTATGTAGAACAGTTTTCCCTGACCAGCTTTTGACGGCTGCTTCCAACGTGAACCTCTGGCTGCACTCTTGGCACGACTTACAGTGCGGGATGCCCAATGGGTAATGTACACCCGAGCAAGTTTCCGTCCAAAACGAATGGCGACGCAGGTCGCCCTTCTCCTTATGTCTTACTTGGTATAAAACTTATTATACGGAATAAAAATACTGGAAGGATCCCCCACCCGTGTTGCTCCAATTTCTTGCCATTTTACCTCTCTTAATGTACCCTCACTCCGAAAACGCGGTTTGGATTCTACCGGCTTCCAGCCTCCGATAGCTCAGTGTGGAGAACTTCCCCGAAATGATTCTGTATTTGATCCGGCACGGACAGTCAGCCAACAACCTTCTGGCTGAACAGCTCAAAGAACGGCCAGGGCCCTTCCCGTTCGAAACCTACATGAAGAGTAGGGTCGCCGAACCGCCGCTGACCGAAATGGGTGAGCAGCAAGCGGAGAGGCTGGGCGCTTATTTCGATGGCAAGGAGATCTCCCGCCTCTTTTGCAGCCCAATGTTGCGTACAATGCAGACGATGCGGCCCCTTGCCGAATCTCAGGGCCGCGAACCGGCTGTTTGGATCGACCTGCACGAACACGGGGGCATCTTCCTTCGGCCTGGTCCAAACGCGCAGGCGGTCGGCTTTCCCGGACTCAACCGCGCTGAAATGGGTAGGTTGTTTCCTGGATATCGGCTCGACGGCATTGGTGAGAACGGCTGGTGGCGCGGCAATGAGGAGGACCTGGCCTCTTGCCATGCGCGTGCCGTTCGAGTTGCGGAAGGACTGCACGGGATGGCGATGAATTCAGAGGAAGATGAGAGTATCGCCGCTGTAAGCCACGGCACCTTTATGGATAGTCTCCTGAAGGCCCTCCTTGGCCGCCTGCCAGGAAAGGAACTCTACTTCAACCACCACAATACCGGTGTTACACGGGTCGACTTTTCCTCTTCCCGCTCAGATAACAAAACAGTAGTGACTGTTCGCTATACGAACCGGGCTGAGCATCTTACTGACGAACATATGACTTATTGAGAGGAGTCCTAATTGCCTGATTCACGCCCCCGCCTTCTTGCGAGCGACTTGGAAGGCGTTCTTGTTCCTGAAATCTGGATTGCCTTCGCCGAGAAGACCGGGATTGAGCAATTGCGCCTGACAACGCGAGACGTTTCCGACTATGATCAGTTGATGCAGATGCGGTTGAAAATACTGAAGGAACGAAATCTTCGCCTGCAGGATATCCAGGAAGTAATCGCAACTATCGCACCGCTGTCGGGTGCGGTTGAGTTCGTTGACTGGGTTCGCGAGCACACACAATTCGTAGTCCTTTCCGATACGTTTTACGAATTTGCCAAGCCTCTGATGGCTCAACTCGGCTATCCGACGATTTTCTGCCATTCTCTTGAAGTTGATGTGGGCGGATCAATCACCGGCTATCGTCTGCGCCTCGACCAGTCCAAGCGTAAGGCGATCTCGGCATTTCGCGATCTCCAGTTCCAGACCTTGGCAATGGGCGACTCCTATAACGACATTGCGATGCTGAAGATGGCTGACGTGGGCGTCCTTTTCGATCCTCCGGCCAATGTAGTTGACGACCATCCCGACTTCCCCGTAGTCCGCAACTATTGTGAGGCTAAGGAAACTGTTGAGGAGTGGTTGTTGGAGAGAGGATAAACGGCAATTGTTGCGCAACCTGCAACGCCGAAACTAGAGGTTCTATGACAAGAACGCGAACCGAGCCCAGCCAACCTGTGCCAAAGTCCTCCTCTACGGAGCTGGTCTCTGTGCTTGGTTACATTTTATCCGTGTCTTATCCCTTGCTGGCGCTTTCTACAGGCGCCAGGGCTCTGTTTCAGCTCCTTCTGAAGGAAGGCGTTGTCAACTATCTGGCGCCGACTCTGAGCCTGGTGGCAGCAATCTGCTACCTGACCGCGACGATAGGTTTCGCCCACCGCAGGCGGTGGGCTTGGCGTCTCTCAGTCGGCGTTCTTGTATTTGAGACTGTCCTCACTTTCCTGGTAGGTTCCCTCAGCCTGATCATCCCCGAAACAATAGGACGAACCGTCTGGCGGCATTTTGGCGCCGACTACGGTTATTTTCCCCTCTTTCAACCGGCGATTGGCCTGGCCTGGTTGTTCTGGCCATCGATTATGCGGCAGTATGGTCTGAACTCCAGCAGGAAGCGTGTGGATGACAATTCTGCCCAGACCGAGGTTGGGAGATAGATTTGGAGTGCGAGAGGGTCGCCTGAGTCCACCAGGCGAAGCATTGCCTATCGGGTCTTGCGAAAGCTATTTCCATCCGGCCCGCTCAGCCATGACGATTATGCAACCGGGATGAACGTTCACCGATACTTTGGTTTGATGTTCAGGGCGCTGGTTCTCCTGATCGCCCTGGTCATGTTGTTGCCGCTGGCCTATCTGGTATTCAGAGCCGCCGGAGTCGGCTGGATTGAAGTCCTCGCCTTGTGGAACCGCACTCGCATGCTGTCCATTATGTGGAACAGCATCCTGCTCGTTTGCGGCGTTACCATGTTATCGCTCACGCTTGCTCTGCCCTTTGCCTGGCTAACAGAAAGGACCGATTTGCCGGGATGGAAAATCTGGACTGTGCTGGCAATGTTGCCGCTGGTAATCCCAAGTTATGTCGGCGGATTTACTCTGATTGCCATGTTCGGGCCCCGCGGCGTACTTCAGGAGTTTCTGTCCCCCTTCGGAGTGGAGCGACTGCCTTCGATCTACGGATTCACCGGCGCGCTGTCGATTCTGACCCTCTTTACCTATCCCTATATTTTCATTAGTATACGCGCTGCGCTGCACAGGTTCGATCCGTCGTTCGAGGAAGCGGCGCGTTCACTGGGGTACAACGGGCTGCAGACATTCGTGAAGGTGACTTTGCCAAACTTGCGCCCGGCAATTACCGCCGGCGGGCTGCTGGTAGCCCTGTACACGCTCAGCGACTTCGGCGCGGTCTCGCTTTTGCGCTACAACAGCTTTACTCGTGCCATCTACGTTCAATATCTGAGCAGCTTCGATCGAAACGTCGCCTCACTCCTGTCATTGGCGCTGATCTTGTTTACGATTATACTGTTGCTGCTGGAAAGAAACAGCAGGGGCCGCGGCCGACCGCGATACTACCGCAGTAGTGCGGGTGTTACCGCGCCCCGGAGGCGCATCGAACTCGCCCACCGGAAGTGGCCGGCGCTCATCTTCTGCGGCGCCGTCGTGTTGGCCGCTCTGGTGTTGCCTACAGGCGTGATACTCTTCTGGCTGCTGCGTGGACTGGCGGCTGGCGAATCATTGGCCCCTGTTTGGGCGGCAACGCTTAATAGCTTCCGCGCCGGCGCCTTGGCCGCGGTCGCAGCAGCTTTCCTGGGGCTGCCCGTTGCTTATGCTGCGGTCAGGATGGGAGGACGACTGATGTCCTTCGCGGCGAGGGCCGTGTATATGGGTTACGGACTGCCGGGCATCGTCATCGCGCTCAGCCTGGTATTTTTCGGGGCGAATTTCGCACCGTGGCTTTACCAGACCTTGTGGATGCTTGTGTTCGCTTATGTCGTCCGCTTTTTGCCCCAAGCCATGGGAGCGATGCAAATCAGCCTGCTGCAGATGAACCCCCGCCTCGAAGAAGCGGGACGCAGCCTGGGCTTGGGCAACCGCGCCGTCTTCAGACGAATTACTGCCCCCATCGTGCGGCCGGGCGTACTGGCAGGGATGGCTCTCGTTTTTCTGACTACTGTTAAGGAACTGCCTGCGACTCTTCTCTTGAGTCCGACAGGTTTCCAAACTTTGGCCACGCAGATCTGGTCGGGCACGGACGAAGCCTTCTTCGCTCGGGCAGCTGCGCCAGCACTCATACTCTTGACGATGTCAGCATTCAGTATCTTTCTTGTGTTAGTGCAGGAGGAAAAGGAAGTGGTCAGCGGTTAGGGTAGATCACCCGCCGTTTAACACAGTCCAATTTCGCCGTGAGTCAACTTGAACCGAGGTCACCAGGGTTACACATAAAGGGCGCCTCAAAACAGTTCGGCACGAGAGATGCCCCCGTCTTGGCGGTTAACGATGTTTCGCTGACCGTTGACCGGGGGGAGTTCATCGCTCTCCTGGGCCCTTCCGGGTGCGGAAAAACGACGGCGCTGCGGCTCATTGCCGGATTTGAACATCTGGATGCCGGCTCCATTGAGATTGATGGCTCCATCGTAGCTGGCGACTCGGTCCACGTACAGCCTGAAAGGCGCCGCGTCGGCATGGTCTTTCAGGAATACGCGCTATTTCCCCATATCGGTGTCCTGGAAAACATCGAGTTTGGGTTGGGTCGCATGTCGACAGCGGACAAAGAGGCGCGCACAAGGGAGATCCTAGAACTGACAGGGCTGGCGGGCCTGGAAGGGCGAATGCCGCATGAATTGAGCGGAGGGCAGCAGCAGAGAGTTGCCTTGGCGAGGGCATTGGCTCCGAACCCAGCCTTAATCCTGTTGGACGAACCATTCAGTAATCTGGATGCCAGTCTGCGCGCACGCGTGCGCGCAGAAGTGGGCGAAATTCTTCGCGCCGCCAAAGCAACAGCGATTTTCGTCACCCATGATCAGGAGGAAGCTCTGAGTCTGGTGGATCGAGTCGCGGTCATGCTGAACGGAA
This sequence comes from Caldilineaceae bacterium, assembly GCA_965204525.1. GTDB lineage: Bacteria > Chloroflexota > Anaerolineae > Caldilineales > Caldilineaceae > Bin5. The sequence continues at coordinate 254,379 of OZ241994.1, forward strand.
GCGTTAAGCAGGTGGCCTCCCCACATGAACTGTACACAAGCCCTGCCACTCGAGCAGTAGCCGAGTTCATCGGAGACGCGAACTTCCTGCCCGGAGTTGGGCACGGAGATACCGTCGAGTGTGAATTAGGGAATTTGCCTGCGCGCAAGCAGATTCGCGGTCCCGTGGATATATTACTCCGGCCTGAGAATATCGATCTCCTTGCCGCGCAGCCCGGCCTGCCCGCGGCCCGGGTACGGCATTCGCTCTTTTTCGGCCACGATCAGTTGGTCACGGTGCAACTCCCAACGGGTACTTTTCTCACCGCGCGATCAGGGCCGTCCGACGCATACGTACAGGATTTGCCGCTGCAAATAGCTGTGCGTTCACCTGTTATCGCATATCCTCGCAATCAATAACGGTCAATTGCATTACAATCGGCCCTATGGCTTTCGCAACTGGCACCACGTCGGGAGGCGACTGACAATGAGCGAAGGAATCATTCTGGAAGAAGCCCCGGACATCCACGAGCAGTTTCAGGTTACGTCTCCGGCGCTGATGGTCATTTTCGGCGCTTCCGGCGACCTGGCAAACCGTAAGCTTCTGCCGGCAATTTACAGGCTTTCGCAACAAAGGCTCCTGCCTCCCAATTTTGTCATTCTTGGCTATGCCCGCTCACCCTTGAGCGACGATGAGTTGCGCCAGCGCGCCCGGACCAGCATGTTGGCGAATCCTGAAGTCGAGTTTCAGAGCGCGGATTGGGATCTCTTTGCCCCGCGACTCTACTACCTGTCTGGCGAGTATGACGACGCCGAAGGCTTCCAGCGTCTTCGCGACCGCATGATGATGTTGGAAGAGCAGTGGAACATCGGCGGCAATCGTCTTTTCTACCTTTCTACGCCCCCTTCGGTCTACGAACCGATTATCACCTTCCTGGGCACCGCCGGTCTCGTTGAGCCCGCAAGCAGGCAGAACTGGACTCGCGTCGTAATTGAGAAGCCCTTCGGCAGCGATCTGCAGAGCGCACACAAGCTCAACGACCATGTACTTTCAGTCTTTAATGAAGAACAGGTATACCGCATCGATCATTATCTGGGCAAAGAGACGGTACAGAATGTGCTTGTGTTTCGCTTCGCAAACGGGATATTCGAGCCGATCTGGAACCGCAACTACGTGGACAATGTGCAGATAACGGTGGCTGAAAGCATCGGTGTTGAGGGCCGGGGAGGCTACTACGAGAAGTCCGGTGCGTTGCGGGACATGATGCAGAACCATCTACTGCAGCTTGTCTCTCTTACAGCGATGGAGCCGCCGATTGCATTTGATGCAAAAGCCGTTCGAGATCAGAAGGTAAACCTGCTTCAGGCAATCCGACCGATGCAGCCGGAAGAGGTGCCCGATTACGTCGTCCGCGCCCAGTACGGGGCAGGCACGGCAGCCACACGTCCGGTTCCGGCCTACCTCGACGAGAACGGGGTTGCTTGCGATTCCACAACAGAGACATACGTGGCCTGGCGCCTCGAAATCGACAACTGGCGCTGGCAGGGCGTTCCGTTCTATTTGCGTACCGGCAAGGCCCTGCCGCGCAAGGCCTCCGAAATCTCTGTTACTTTTCGCCGGGCTCCTCATCTCCTTTTTGACTCCACCGAAGGATTCGACTACCCGTCGGGTCAAGATGAAACGGGCGTCCGAGCAACGAACCAGGGCCTGCGTCTGAATGGTGACAGCCTGAGCCGCAATGTCCTGACCATGCGCATCCAACCAGACGAAGGGATCACCCTGAAGACCTTGGCCAAACGTCCCGGTCCATCGGTGAATCTTACGCCCGTCAACCTGGAGTTCACTTACGGCCACAGTTTTGGCGAACCCCCGGACGCGTATCAGCGCCTCCTGTTGGATGTCGTCCTGGGTGACTCCACACTCTTTACCAGGCGAGATGAAGTGGAGTTGGCGTGGCAACGAATCACGCAGGTGTTGGATGGATGGCGAATGCAGGAAGAACTGTCCAAGAACGGAAGGAAACCCTTCCGACTGCCCCACTACCCGGCTGGAACCTGGGGTCCCAAGGAGGCCGACGCCCTGCTGGAAAAGGAGGGGCAACACTGGGTTACCGAGTAAATGAACCGCTGGATAGCCGCAGAAGCCGCGTCACTTCCATAACCTTCACCACAGTTCCCTGTTACAATGGCTTTAGGTGTCCGCGGCCTGAGTTGGGATCGGGAACACAAGCGAAACTCCTTCAAGAACAGTAGCCCACTACTAATGGTTCAGAGGGGTAGCCCCTCTCCACTCTCGCTTTTGCCAGACCCCATGTTGACCCAATAGTCTGGAAGTAATATACCGGACCAGCCGGACGCCATTCATGCGAGGGGCCGTTCCCGGCCCTTGGAAAACCTGGACTAGGAATGGAATGACCGATATGACCCTTGAAACACAGTCAGATTACCGAGGAGATTTGAAAGGAAAGAAGGAAGACTTGGACAGGGAGCAGAGTCTAAGTCTCGGTGCAGACTTTCCTCGGTCAGGAAGAGTCATCGTCCAGCCCGACAGAGCCGAACTCGCTCTTACTGCCGCCGGGATGATTGCGGCCGCCTCGCTGATCAGCATTGAGCAGAGGGGCGCCTTCAATGTTGCTCTCGCCGGTGGTTCCACGCCAGGGCCGGTATACGAGCTATTGGCTGAAGACTCCGATATCGACTGGAAGCGATGCCGCGTCTTCTGGAGTGACGAACGCTGTGTTCCTCCGGAACACGCCGACAGCAACTATCGAATGGCACGCGAGATCTTGCTTGACAGGCTGCCTGAGGCGCCAGGCTTTGTGGCGCGTATACCCGGGGAACTTCCGCCGGAACAGGCAGCAAGCGCCTACGAGGAGACCATTCGCGAAATTATTCCAGCAGACGAGCCAAGCATACCTCGTTTTGATCTGATCCTACTGGGTATGGGAGATGATGGCCACACTGCAAGCCTTTTTCCCGGTTCAGAAGCGCTCAACGAGACTGACCGGCTTGTGGCGGCAGACTATGTCAGCAAGTTCAATGCACATCGCCTGACCTTCACCTACCCACTTCTCAATGCCGGGCGTCACGTCCTTATTCTGGTCAGCGGCGCATCCAAGGCGGTCACATTAAAGGCGGTTCTTACGGGCCCCTATAGGCCAAAGGCACTTCCTGTGCAAGGCGTGCAGCCAGCGACGGGGCAGTTCAGATGGCTCGTCGACGCTGACGCCGCCCAGTGTATTCGGAAGTAGACACAAGCGCCATCTCTTCAGGAGCATCTCGCGGTGAAAATCGTTGGCAATATCTCCGTACATCCTCCTCTTCCGCAGGCCATCAGTCGACTGCAGGAACTGGCTTACAATCTGTGGTGGACCTGGACCCCTGATGCCCAAGACCTCTACGAGTCGATAGACAAAGAGTTGTGGGAGCAGGTCAGTGAGAATCCAGTCAAATTTTTGCGAACTGTGTCGCTGCAGCGTCTGCAGGATACGTCTCGAGATCACGACTATCTGAAACATTACCACTCTGTGCTGCAGCGTTTCGATGCCTATATGGCGGAGGACGCGGACACCTGGTTCAAGCGCAATTTTCCAGGTAGACAGAATGAGATGATCGCCTACTTCAGTGCGGAATTCGGACTGCACGAAGCGCTGCCCATCTACAGCGGGGGCCTGGGCATCCTCAGTGGCGATCATTGTAAGGAGGCGAGTGACATGGGCTTGCCTTTTGTCGGCGTCGGTTTCCTGTACCCTCAGGGCTATTTCACCCAACAGATCAACGCCAAAGGGGGCCAGGAAGCGATTTACGAGAAAATCGACTTCTCTGAGGTGCCGGCTACCCAGGCTGTGGACCTGGAGGGCAATCCGGTTGTCGTCCATGTCGACCTCCCTGGCCGAACTGTCTACGCCAAAGTATGGAAGATTCAGGTGGGTCGGGTAGTTCTCTATCTGATGGATACGGACGTAGAGCAGAATGCCCATCAGGACCGAGAACTTAGCGCAAGGCTTTACGGCGGCGACCGTGAAATGCGAATTAGCCAGGAATACGTATTGGGCATTGCAGGCGTGCGTACTTTGAGAGCCCTCGGTTACGAACCGACAGTCTGGCATATGAACGAAGGTCACAGCGCGTTCCTCAGCCTGGAACGCATACGGGAATTGGTGCAGGGCGGCATGGAGTTCGACGCTGCGGCCGAAGTCGTGCGCGCCGGCAACATATTCACAACCCATACGCCCGTGGCCGCCGGCCATGACGCCTTTCCTCTGGAACTGGTCGACAAGTTCTTCTGGCAATACTGGGGGCAAATGGGCATCGACCGGGAACGCTTCCTGGCGCTGGCCCGACATGAGCATGGGTGGGGCGCGGAGTTCAGTATGACTGTACTGGCCTTTCGCTTAAGCGCCTATCACAACGGAGTGAGCGCGCTGCACGGGCAAGTTTCCAGGCGGATGTGGGGGCATCTTTGGCCGGGAACGCCTGAAGAGCAGGTCCCAATCAGCCACATTACCAACGGCGTACACACGGAATCATGGCTGGCCCCGGAGAAGCGAGCACTGTATGAGCGCTATTTCAGTTCGGACTGGCTTGAGGAGGTCGACTGCCCTGACGCCTGGCGAAAGATTGAACTGGTTCCGGACGAGGAGATTCGGTCGGCCCACCAGGAATGCAAAGAGAAGCTGGTTAGCTTTCTGCGCACGCGCCTTAAGAGTCAGCAGTTGCGCCATGGGGAGGGTCACTGGAAGCTTTCCAGGATTGACAACGTGTTCGACCCGAAGGCGCTGACGTTGGGATTCGCGCGCCGCTTTGCAACCTATAAGCGCGCAACGCTCATCTTCCATGATAAAGAGCGGCTCAGGCGGCTTCTGAACGACCCTCATCGCCCGGTTCAGATCGTCTTCGCCGGCAAAGCTCACCCGGCCGATGACTATGGCAAGGCATTGATCGAACGCATCTACCGGCTGAGCCAGGAGAAGGGTTTCTTCGGCAAGATCGCTATCGTCGAGAACTATGACATTAATGTCGCCCGCCATCTGGTTAGCGGCGTCGACGTGTGGTTAAATACGCCTCGCCGTCCGCTCGAAGCCAGCGGCACGAGCGGCCAAAAGGCGAGCATCAATGGGGCGCCTAACTTCAGCATTCTCGACGGGTGGTGGCGGGAAGGCTACAACGTCGAGAATGGCTGGGCGATCGGCGAAGAGCGCGAGTACAAAGATGAAGAGACACAGGACGAGGCCGATGCCCTGAGCCTCTACTCCATTTTGGAGGAGGAGATCGTTCCTGAGTACTATGATCATCCGGCTGCCTGGACAGGACGCATGCGGAGGGCGATAACGTCCTGCGGGCCGCAGTTCAGCATGCGCCGTATGCTGACGGAGTACACCCGATCACTCTATGTTCCGGCAATGGACAGCAGCCGTACATACCGCGTTAACTTCGGGGAGTCGGCGCGCCGGCTGTCGTACTGGAAGCAACACATACGGAACGAGTGGCAGACCGTTTTCGTGGCCGTACCGGAGCATCCCCCCGCGCAGGCAAAGACAGGTGACCCCATAGAGATTGAGGCCCAGGTCTGGCCGGGAAGGCTGTCGGCAAGTGACATCGCCGTCGAGCTGGTTACATTCGTCGCTGAGGATGGAGATGAGACCATGAAGCCGACCGCTGACCAACAGAAACCGGTCGCTTTGCAGTCCCTTACAATGCAAGCGGTCCTGTCCACTCCCCAAGAGCCCGGTCACGATCCGCATGACAACAGTATCCGATATCGAGGAATTTTCGTTCTGGAAGAAACTGGAAAGTATAGTTTCGGTGTACGAGCGCGACCCCATCACCCAGACCTCATTCATCCACTCGAATTGGGGCTGAGTTCCTGGGCCTAGCCGGCAGCTGGAGACCGGCAATGGACCGCACTACTAAGTGTTCGGAGGAGACACACAGAGTAAGGAGGCTCAGATGCGAATCATGATTGCCGGAGGTACAGGTCTGATTGGATCGGCCCTGGCGAATTCCCTGGCCGGTAGCAGTGGTGACGTTACAGTTTTGACAAGGTCGCCAGAACGCCATCAGTCCTTTGCGTCCGCAGGCGTGCAACTTCAAGAGTGGGACGGAGAAACGGCGGATGGCTGGGGCCATCTCGTTTCCCAAGTCGATGCAATCGTTAATCTTACTGGCGCAGGGATTGCTGACGGACGCTGGACCTCTTCTCGTAAAGAACAGATAAGAGAAAGTCGTCTCAGAGCCGGACAGGCTCTGGTGACCGCAATTCGTGATGCTGACACGGTCCCGAGTGTGTTGATACAGTCGTCTGCCGTAGGGTACTACGGACCAGCCGGTGATCGAACTGTGGACGAGCAGGCTTCGCCCGGGACGGATTTCCTGGCGCGAGTCTGTGTCGATTGGGAATCTTCGACCGAGGCGGTTGAGTCAATGGGTGTACGGCGTGTCGTCATTCGAACAGGTGTCGTGCTGAGCGCAAATGGCGGCGCCCTGCCCAGGATGACGCTGCCCTTCCGGCTGTTTGCCGGTGGACCCCTGGGTAACGGCAAACAGTACTTTCCCTGGATCCACATCGCCGACGAGGTGGCCGCCATCCGTTTTCTTCTGGAAAACGAACGGGCATCCGGCCCTTATAACCTCGCGGCTCCCAACCCACCGAGTAACAGAGAATTCGTGCGCGACCTGGGGCGGGTGATGGGAAGGCCTTCCCTGATGCCGACACCTTCATTTGCACTGCAATTGCTCTTCGGCGAGATGTCAACAGTTCTGTTGGACGGGCAGCGGGCTGTTCCATCCCGACTGCAGGAGGCTGGCTACGAGTTCATTTTCCCTGAACCCGTTGCCGCGTTGCGCGATTTATTGTAAAATGCGGCGTGCACAAGGGCGTCGAAATTTGAGTCAGGATGCCTGGGCGAACATTAACATGAGCAACCTTCAGCCGGGTCCGTCAGCTGCCGAAGACACCACCAACTACCATAAGAGTTCTCGCAGTCCTGAGGCTACACTTCACAAATGGCAGATCTGGCTGCTGGCTTCCCGACCCAAGACGCTGCCGGCTGCGATCGCCCCGGTGCTGGTCGGGAGCTCCCTCGCCTGGAATGACGGGCAGTTCTCCCTTGCGCCTTCGTTGGCCGCCGCGGTCGGCGCCCTCCTGCTGCAGATTCTTTCTAATTTCGCCAACGACTACTTTGATTTTGCCAAAGGTGTAGATACGCGGGAGCGCGTGGGCCCCACCCGAGTCATGGCGGCCGGCCTGCTCTCTGCCCGGGCGCTGCGCTTAGGCATGGCTGCAGTGATCGTTCTGGCGGTTTTGGACGGTATCTACCTAGTCATAGTTGGAGGCTGGCCCATACTGGCTGTAGGTGTGGCGTCCATTTTGGCCGCCCTGCTATACACGGGAGGCCCACTCCCCTTCGGCTCTCGCGGGCTGGGAGATCTGTTTGTCTTCATCTTTTTCGGGCTTACTGCCGTCTGTGGAACTTACTATGTGCAGGCCGGAACGCTTTCCCCGGTAATCCTCGTTGCCGCCGCGCCAGTCGGCTTTCTGACCACCGCCATCCTCGTCGTAAACAACCTGCGCGACATCGAGACCGATGCCAAGGCCGGAAAGCGTACGCTCGCGGTACTCATTGGCCCCAAGAATACGCGGCGCCAGTATCTTGCCTTGCTCATCCTGGCCTACTCTGCCACGCTCCTCCTCTGGCAGGGATACGATCTGGGCCCTGCAGTTCTGTTGCCTCTCCTCAGCTTGCCGCTTGCCGTCCGGCGGGCCTCTTCCGTCTATTCTGCCAAGGGGAAGGAGTTCAATTCCGTTTTGGCGGCGACCGCGCAACTGTCTCTGCAGTTCAGCCTGCTGCTTTCGATTGGAATACTCCTCTGAAGATGCCGGACTTCGACGTCATCTTCGTAGGAACCGGCCACAATTCGCTTGTCTGCGCTGGATACTTGGCGCAGGCAGGCTACCGGGTCGGGATGTTTGAGCGCCGTCCCATTGTCGGAGGCGCGGTCGCCACGCAAGAGATCATCCCCGGGTATCAATTTGATCTGGGAGGCAGCGCACACATCCTGATAAACCACACTCCGATAGTTCAAGATCTGTCCCTGGAACGGTTCGGCCTCGACTATATTGACCTGGATCCCCTCTTTTTTGCCCCCTTTCCTGATGGAAAACGGTTATTTGTCTGGAAGGACGTCGATCGTACCTGCGACAGCATTGCCGGCGTCTCCTTAGAAGACGCCGATAACTACCATCGCTTCATCAACGATTGGATGCCTGTGGCCGAGGCCATGGTGGAGTCATTTCTGCTCTCCCCAACGCCCCTCAATGTTGCCAAAACGCTGGTATTCCAAAGCAAAGTGCACACGGACCTTCGGCGCCGTCTGCCGGCAATTCTCGGCAGTTACGGTCGACTACTCCGCCGATCCTTCGTCTCGCCCCACGTTCAAGCCGTCATCGGCTGGATGGCGGCGCAGTCCGGCCCGCCGCCGTATGAGCGGGTCAGCGCCCCCTTCGCCCTCTGGCACCCTATGTATCACCATTCCGGCGTCAAGAGGCCGAGGGGCGGTTCGGGGATGCTGACGCAGGCGCTAGCGCGCATGATTACGTCGCATGGCGGTACGATTGCCACCGACGCGTCAGTCGACAAGATATTCGTGGAAAATGGAAGAGCCACTGGAGTTCGGACGGAGAGCGGGGAGACCTGCACTGCCGGCCGCGCCGTCGTTTCAGGCGCCCATATCCACACGACGCTCAAAATTCTGGGTGACCAGGTTCCTTCGTCGCGTGTGGCGTCGGCGAAGAGATCGAGGGTTGGAAACGGGTTCGGCATGATGGTGCGGTTTGCGATGAGTGCGTTGCCAGACTATGGCGGCACCGAAGGATTGAACGGCGAGACTCCCCGTCCGGAACACAGGGCCCTCCAGTTTATCTGTCCGGACCTGGACTATCTGGAACGCGCCTACCGAGACTATCTTTCCGGTCGTCCATCCGCGGACCCGGCGCTCATCGCCATGACATTTTCCGCCGTCGACCCGTCACTCGCTCCGCCAGGTAAATACGTTCTCTTCCTGTGGGGACAATATTTCCCGTATGAACTGGCCACAGGCGAGAGCTGGGATGACATCGGCGACAGGGTGGCGGATCGGATGCTGGCCAAACTGGCGGACTACGCCCCCAACGTGGCTTCCTCTGTCGTCGGCAGGCTCGTGCAGACGCCGCTATGGCTGGAAAGGGAGTTGGGACTGCTGCGGGGGAACGTCATGCATCTCGAAATGTCTGTCAACCAGATGTTTACGTTGCGACCTTCCCTGCGCATGAGCGACTATCGAGGACCGGCAAAAGGCCTCTATCTGACGGGAGCCAGTATGCATCCGGGTGGGGGCATCATGGGCGCAGCCGGCAGAAACGCAGCCACAGTTCTCCTCCATGACCTGAGCCGCAAGCCTCGCATTTTCGGCCGGTAGTTGTCCGGTATTTCTCTCCTGCTTCACTTCGGTCAGATTCGCCCATGTCCAATTCATTGTGATCGTGCGATCGAGGTGATAGAATTTGCGCATGGACTCCCTTCAGACATCCGAATCGGAACGCACGACGATCTATCGTAACCGCAGCAGCGGCGAGGATGCCGTTGGATATGTGTGCGGCGAAGAGATCTTCCGCCTACGCTGGGGAACGGGCGTCAGCATAGGGCGATATGAACGCGATAATGACGGTTGGCGAATTTTTCGCACGACGCGATTCGATGAAAAGGAGTTGGGTCGAATCACGATCGATGGCGTCATCCACAGTCATGGCCTTTTCGAAGGAGGGAGCCTGGGCTGGCTTGAATCGGATGGTACGGTTATCAGGGGTGGATTCATTTTTGCGGAAGAGGAAGTTGGTCGCGTTGACGGTCCACAGTCGCTGACGGCTGCTGCCGCTTTGCTTCTGATATTCATGCCCGATGAAGATGAAGTGAGTAGAGAGATGGAGAGGCGTGTTTGATTTTTTGATTTGGTTTTGTTTTATAGATGTTTTTATTGGCTACACGAAAAATGCACTTGAACACCATCCAAACTGAACGCCTGACTTTCAGAATCCGCACATCCGGAAGTACAGACGGCGTCCCTCTCCTCCTGCTCCACGGCTCACATGCAACCAGCCGCTGGTGGGAACCATTTTTCGCCATCCTCCCGGATTCCATTCGGGCGATTGCGCCAGATCTCAGAGGCTGCGGCCAGAGTACCCACTCACAGAGCGGATATGAGGTCGAGGAGCAGGCTGAAGATATCGCCGAACTGATCCAGGCCCTCTCGCTGTCGGATTTCGACCTTGTAGGACACGGCAGCGGGGGAGCCATCGCCATCGAATACGCCCTGCGCCACGACCAGCAGTTGCACAGCCTGATTCTTGTTGACAGCGTGCCGATTGAGGGGGCTTTCACGCCGCTGCAGGGACTGCAGCTACTTTCCCAAATGCGCGACGACCGCCCTCTCCTGAGTCAGGCCCTGTCTGCTCTCCTTCCCGCCGCGCCCCCTCCTACCATGACTGAACAGGAATTCGATACCTTTTTCGAGATGTTGGTAGACGACGCCGCCGCGATGGCGCCCGCAGCCTTTACGGCAGTGGCCGAGGCGCTGGGGCGCTGGAATCGTCAGGAGGATGCGCACAGGTTGACTCTGCCCACGCTCCTGATTCTCGGAACGGAAGACATAGTCGTCGAAAGAGATGCCGCCACTCGTTCCCTTCTCGCCATTCCCGGAGCGGCCAACCTCGAGATCCTGAGAGGAATTGGCCACAGTCCCATGATTGAGTCACCCGTCGTCCTGGCCGAAAGAATAATCGAGTTCATCACCGAGGACTTCGAGAGCTTCGAGGAGGCGCGGGACTACGCACAAGAGGGCGCAACAGCCGCCGACGAATCGAAAGGGATCGAGTGAGACCGGCCTACCGTGGACGACCAACTCAAAAATGGGACCAATGACAGGGCCGACCAATGAGCACTGAGAATCAGCAAGACCTCCGAGCCCACTGGGATGAGCGCTACCGCAGTGGACAGACGCCTTGGGATACCGGCATCACTCCGCCGGAGGTTCAAGCCTTCTGGGAAGAGCGGCATCCGCCCGCCGCGGGCGCTCTTGCCCTTGATATCGGCTGTGGCACAGGGTTGAATACGCTCTTTCTGGCGAAACAAGGACTATGCGCAATCGGGTTCGATCTCTCCGGGCAGGCGCTGCGCTTGGCACAGCAAAGGCTGAAAGCCAGCGGCCGCCAAGATCGACCCGGTCCGGGGGGCGAGGCGATATTCGTGCAGGCGGACGTCAGCAGGCTGCCGGTAGACCGGCTGGGAGCGGCGTACGCCCTGGACATTGGCTGTCTTCACAGCCTTCCCGACCACCTTCGCCCCGCGTACGCCGAAGGAGTCCACCGCGGATTGAAAAGTGGAGGCTACTTTCACCTTTACGTGTTTGACAGGAGTGACTCAGACGGTCCCGGCGCCAGAGGAATGTACCAGGGCGAGGTGTCCGCTCTTTTCGACAGCAAACTGGAAATTGTATCGGAAGAAGTGGGAGTTCCGTCTAACGCGGTCTTGAGACCTTCGCGCTGGTTTCTTCTACGAAAAAATTCATGAATTCCAGTCCGGGCGGGCTAACCGGGCAAGACCTGAGCAGTGTGGAGCGCGCCGCCTTCCTCTCCTTCACCTGCTGATTACGGGCACTCTGCCCGCGAAACCGGGGCGGACCCTCCCCCGTCGTTCGGCTGCGGGATTTCCGGACTGAAGGAGGTGTTTGTATCTATCAATGGGGGTCTGTCAAATATGCGCTTGAGCTCCTCGGCGATGTAATCCCAGTTCACGATGAAAACGGACATGTCCTGCCGCCAGCCGGCCCTCATCGCGTCAGGTGGTCTCAGCACCAATCCCTTGATATCCGCCTCCCCCAGGGACAGACCAAACCGGGCGTATTTCAACGTGTCCCATTTGCTCACATCCGTGTAAACCGAGTAGCGCAGGGCGTCATACAGGTCCAGGGCCTTCGGCAGCAGATTCTGCTCTGCGAGTTGCTTCCTTAACGCCCACACGACCCGCTGTTGCCGCCGCGCACGCTCCAGGTCCCCACCGCCGGACCGGCGGCTCCGCACATAGCTGAGAGCTTGTTCACCACTCAAAATATGCTCACCCGGCGGCAGGTTCAGATAGATGCCCTCTTCCGGATAGATTTCATAAAGGTAGCAGTCTACGTGAATCTTGAGTCCGTCCAGAGCATTGATGAGATCTACAAAACCTTCAAAGCTAAACCTGATGTAGTTGTCAATCGTAATTCCCAGACGATCTTCCAGGATCCTAATCAACAATCTGGGGCCTCCGCCGCCCGGCGCGTCCATCTCTCCCAGATAATCGATCACATTGATCCGGTTGGGGAGATGCCCGGGAATCGGGTCGATATACATGTCGCGCGGGAATGAGACGATGGCTGCCTCGCCGAGGTCGGGGTTCATCAGCAGAAGAATTATGACGTCTGTCCGCCAGTTGGGCTGATGCGGCCGTTGATCGCTGCCTAAGATCAAGACGTTGGTGGTTCTGTCCAGATCGGTTACTACCGGAGTGGGTTGCGGAGTTGGGGTGGCAGTAGGAGTAACGGTTGGGACAACGGTCGCGGTTGGCGTCGTCGTAGGAGTATCCTGCTCGGATGCCTGCTGCCCCTGTTCTTGCGGAACGGAAACAGAACCGCTTTGCTCAAGAGAGCCGCTGCCGGCAGGAGGCCCGTCCGACAGAGCTTCACGCGAGTGGGAGGTCTCAACCGGTTCGGCCTCTGCCGGGTCGCCTTCGTTGTTTACAATGAAAAAGCTGAGCAGGATTGCACTGCCAAGTATTAGCAGCAGGTAAGGACGCACGAACGCGGGCAAACCCCTTCGGACTGTATTTCGCGTCTGTCTCAGGGGTGTTGGAAGGTTACGCCGCAGGCTCATAGCTGAAAATTTCGTCGGAGTAACTGGACGGACTGCAAGCGCCTCGCCCTAATCCTGCTTTAGAATTGTAAGGGGCAAAGAAACGACGAGAAGTGAGGATATGGGCGAAAGAACGGTTCTCTCTCCCCCTTTCTCTTCCCTCTTTTCAGGTTAAGCCATTTTTCTATACTTCCAGGTCAAGTAAGATTCGACGAAGTATGTCCATGGCCCGATTCCCTACCCAGGCATTTGTCAGGCGGTCCGCTCCACCAAATGGAAAGCGCGCCACTTCGGTGCGGTCAGGTCCAGCGCAGCCTATCCAGGTTTCGCCGCCCTGATTGGAATGAAAGGTCTCATCCGGCCGGCCACTGGTGATTACGGCCAGACCGTGGGACACATTGCACTCTTCACGCAGATGCAGGGCCAGATCTCGGGCAACTTCACTTGCCGGGGGTCTGTCAAGTAGCTGTCGAAGGGAGGCTGTCTCCTGATCGGCTTCGAGGATACGCACGGAGTCTTCGGGGTTGAATCCGTTCTTCATCCGGTCGGCAATTGCCCCTCCTGACACCGTTTCCACCAGCGCGACGCTGGCGTCAGCCTTTTGCAGCAACCGCGCCAGGACAGACTCAACTGTCTCTTCAGGTGTTGTGCTGTAAATATAGCTGCCGATAACGGCGCGCACCCTCTCTTCCATCTGATCGAGAAGCCCTTCGGCATCTTCGGCGCTTGAGGCCCTCGCAGCAATTCGAACGTCGGCCTGGCCCAGGTGCGCGGCCAGTCCCATGGTCGGGTTGGTACTGTCCATCAGATCGCCAAGTTCCGCATCAAGGCTGCTTTCTCCTATGCCGACAGTTCGCAAGATTCTTCGGCGAATGACACCGACGCCTCCTGTCAGGTCTTGCAGGAAAGGCAGAACGAGATCGGTCATCATTCGCTTCATTTCACGGGGAACGCCCGGCATGGCGATGACCCTGCCGCCGCGCCCGTGGCGTCGATCAAAGGTGATGAATCCCGGCGCCGTACCAACCGGGTTTTCCAGAACGGTCGCCGCTTCCGGAATCTGGGCCTGGCGCAGATTATTTTCGCTCATACGCTGGTAGCCCCAACGAGCGAATCGCTCCCTCAGATTTTCCTCAATGTCGGGGTGTCGTTCGAGAGGACAGCCGGTGGCATTGGCAATGGCGTCGCGCGTGATGTCGTCGGCTGTTGGACCCAGTCCGCCGGTCACCAGGACCACATCGCTGCGGCCCAAGGCCAGTTCCAGCACGCCGCGCAGGCGCGGCTCGTTGTCGCCCACGGTGGTCTTGTAGTAAAGGTTGACGCCAATCTCCCTGAGCTGCTGAGCAATCCAGGCAGCGTTAGTGTCGACAATGTCACCGAGCAGTATCTCTGTTCCGGAAGTGACGAGTTCGGCCGAAACGCTCTTTGCGTCTGTCATGATCTTTGTCTTTACGTGACTCTGCCCAGTCCTGAATGCGCTCTCAATTCCGTCTTCGGGATTCCGCGCCGCATATCCAGGCTACAGCATGAGAGCGGCCTGCCCTCGAATACTACTGACCCGGCTCGCTAGCGCACTGTTTCCTTCCCGGTTGAAGCGGTCTTCCAGACCTCTCAATGCCTCCACGAACTCCTGCGAGAGGTCCGATCGATTGTCCTGGAGCAGCCGTCGCATCGTACCCTCATCGGGGGCCGAGAGAAGGCGATTGAGGAGTTTCATTTCCGGCGGCATCTGTTCTTCCAGAATCGCAACCGCCTTCTCGTAAATGGTACGCAACCTCTGCACTGCGAATGTCGCCTTGTTCTGCTCAGCTTGTCTGATGTTGGAAGCCAGTACGGCGAGGAACATCTCATTGATCTGATCGATGTTTTCCTTCAGCGCGGCGTCGGTATCTGATGCCTGCAACACTTCCTGCAGGACAGCCTGCACTTGCTGTGCCGCCATCTGCTGGCTCTGACTGCGCTGCTCACCAATCTCTACAATTCGCTCTCGAATGGCGATCAGCGCTGAGCGCTCTTCCGGGTCGGTAGAATTCTCCAGGCGGTCGGCAAGTCCGAGAAGGAACTGATAGTCGGTGAGTCCGGCCGCTGCGTTCAGAACGGCGGTCGCCACAGCCTCCCCATTCTCGCCTTCATTCCAATAGCCCAACAGTTGAGAAAGCAGCTCTTCGCGTGTGGTTTTGGGACCGATTCGGGACAGCGCGTCCTGGACCCGTTCTTCCAGAGCCTTCAACTCCCGTCCGGCTTCCGTGGACTCAAGTAGAGAGCTGCGCAAGTTTACCAGCGCTTCGTGCTGTTCGGACTGACCCTCAGCGGCAACGGCATTGATCACCTGGCCCAGGAGGACAAAAAAGCTCGAATCGATCAGCGCCTGGTTTCGCTCTGCAACCATCTGCATGGCGCTTTCGTCGCTGCCCAGGCGGACGAGATTGCCGATCAGCTCCGATTGCTCGCGGCGGCGGCGCAGCATCTCCGGTGTGACGCCTTCAAAGCCCCACATCTTCTCAATCAGAGAGTCCCACTCAAAGAACTGCTGCGCCTGGAACATATAGCCTTTGCGCTGGTCGGAAGGGAGCCGCGCCATCAGCGCCTGGCTCATCTCGCCAATCATCTTTTGCGTTTGCATGTCGTCCAGTCTCGCCTGGCCCGGAACGACAACGCCCAGGAACTCGTGCTCCGGATCGTGGACCATCAGCGGCACACTGAGAGGGCCGCCTGCACCGCAGGCATTGCAGACTGCGGTATTGATCTGTCCCCCCAAGACCAGTCCCTTCAACTCAGGGTTTGCCCCCACGTCAACGATCGTAAAGACGGCCGCAGTGTAGGTCGCCCCGCAACTCGGGCAGGTGACCTGCGCGCCGGTCGGGGGGAAGAGCAGATCGATTTCAGGCTGCTGAGTGGGGTCGCCATCTGCCGCGCCTTCCGGCTGGGCTGCTGTTGCTTCATTTTCCTGACTAGCCGCCTGATCGTCGGGAGTTGACGCTTCGGAGTCCGATTCAGGCTGACTTGGCTCGTCCCGCCTGGAAGTGGAAAAGCCCTTGGGAAGTTCAATACCGCCTGGCGATTGAGATGGAGGCGGGCTGCCTGGAGTCCAGATTTCACTCATGATTGTCAGTCCAGTTCCTCATGAATACTCAACTTTGCCTGTAGTGTTTCCTTTACCAGAGCAGCTAATTCCCAGCGTCGCTTTGTCAGCGCGTCAACATGCCATGCCTGGTGCGTCGAACTCGCCGCCAGCCGGCGCCGTTTTGCGTCAGATAGATGCGGCTCGCTCGCCAATACGCCTAGTGGGGCCAAAACGCCGGCCACAGTCGCCGCCAATTCGGCGAATTCCCGCACTTCCTGTTTCTGCTCGGGGCGAAAGCTCTCCACAGCCCGGGCAAGAGCCGCCCCCAGTGGAAGAAGTGCGGAAAGCTGGTCCGACTCGACCAGGTACTTTGCCATAGGTATGAGCTGATCGAGCGTCGTCAGCACCAATCTGCCGTCAAGCTGTATCGCCAAGCTCAGTGCCTTGGCAAAACCAAGCGCGGCAGCCGTATGCTCTTTTCGGCGGACGTGCAAAAAGCCGTCCACGCGAAAAGATTGAACCAAGGCCTCGCCATCCCCGATCGCGAGGAATGTCTCCTGGGCCAGCCGGTTGTGTTCAAATGCCCGGTCCACTTCGCCGCGCGACTCTTCCAGCACTGCCAGTTGCGCTTGTGCACGTGCGTAGCCTGCAGGATCGTCGCCGTCGGCAGCGGTTTCAGCCGCACGGGCAAAGCGGCACGCAGCGCGATCCAACTCGCCCCTTCTGAGAAAAGCGGCGCCGTCCTCCAGCATACACAGCACTGCGTCTGACGGTAGCAAGGGATGCGGTTCGCCGGCGGTTCGCGATGGTATCCGTTTGTCTAACTGTGTATCGACTGTCAACTTAATGAATTCTATCGAATCTGACGCAATTGGCCTATTCTGTTTCTGGGCGCGCGTCGAAAGGGCGGAGGATCCACTGGCGCCCTCATTCACTCTTTCAAGTTTTCGCCCTGCAATAGTTCATGCTCCGACAGGATCGGTACACCTAACTGCTGGGCTTTTTTCAGTTTGCTGCCGGCCTTTTCGCCAGCCAGCAGATAGTCGGTCTTCGAGCTGACGCTGCCAGTGACCTTGCCGCCGCCGGCCTCGATGCGCTCTTTGGCTTCAGCCCGGCTGAGAGTTGGGAGCGTGCCTGTGATCACGAAAGTCTTTCCCAAATAGGGCAAGTCCCCCGCATCATCCCCCCGGCCCCGGTCTGGCATTGTCAGGTCGACACCCAGATCGGCAAACGACTGAACCAGCGCCCGGTTGGGCTCCAGGCTGAAGTAGGAGACGATTGCCTCTGCGATCTTGGGACCAATTCCTTCGATTTCACTCAGCGTTTCCAAGTCCGCTGACATGAGGTCCTGGAGCGATTCAAAATTTGCCATCACCAGCTCAGCTACCACGGACCCGACAAAGCGAATCCCCAATGCGGTCAACAGGCGGGTAGCTCCCCGGGCCTTGCTCTCTTCGACACTGTGGCGCAGGTTTTCAATGCGCTTTTCCCCGTAGCCTTCGATCTTTTCGATCTCTTCCCATGGCAGACGGTAGATGTCGGCAAGCGTCCTTACGTGGCCCTCCTCAACGAACAGCTCCGCCTGTTTGGAACCCATGCCAACAATGTCCATCGCCCCCCTGGACACGAAGTACTCAACCTTGCGCACAAGCTGGTCCGGGCAGGCGTTATTGACGCAGTAGGTTGCAGCTTCTTCCGGCGGACGCTCCAGGCGTTCCGAGCAGGATGGGCACGCTCCAGGCATTTTCCAGGTCCGTTCGGCGCCATCGCGAAGTTCCTTGATGGGCCGCAATACTTTGGGAATGACATCTCCGGCCCGCTTGACGAGGACGGTGTCGCCGATCCGTATGTCCAGCTCCTCGATGTAGTCGGCATTGTGAAGCGTGGCGGCCTGGACGGTTACGCCGCCGATGGGTACAGGCTCCAGGACAGCGCTTGGCGTGACTGCGCCCGTGCGGCCTACTTTGACGCCGATGTCCAGCAACTTGGTTGTCGCTTCCTCACCACTTGTCTTAAAGGCGACGGCCCAGCGAGGGTCCTTGCCTGTAAAGCCCAGTTGCTCCTGCTGGGAAAGCAGATCTACCTTGACGACCATGCCGTCCAGCTCGTATGGCAATTTCGTTCTGAGTTCATGCCAGCTGCCGACGAACTCGATCAAGTCCTCCCACGCGTCGTCGCCGAAGCGTTTCGACTCGTCACAGACCGGGAAGCCATAGGCCCGCAGGTGTTCCAACGAGTCCCAGTGCGATCCAGGGCGACTTTCGAGTCCGTCTTCGACAAAGATCTGATAGGTCCAGAGTTTTAGCGGGCGCCCGGCGCTGATACTGCTGTCCAGCAATCGCAGCGAACCGGCAGCGAAATTACGAGGATTGGCGTAGGTTCGCTCCCCTTTCTCGGCCTGCTCCTGATTGAATGACAGAAAATCGTTCTCCTCGACATAGACTTCTCCGCGCAGAATCAGGCGCTGAGGGGGCTGGATTTCTCCGCGACCGTTTACTTCCGGTACGGGAATCTGAAGCGGCAACTGATGGACAGTGCGCAGATTGGGGGTGATATCCTCCCCAACTTCCCCGTCGCCGCGCGTCGCGCCCAGCGTGAATCGACCATCGTCGAACTGCAGGACGACGGTCAGGCCGTCAAACTTCGGTTCAACCACGTAGCCGAGGCGGCTGTGCTCTTCCTCCGGGAGCAAGCGCAGCAGGCGTTCACGCCAGCGGTGGAGGTCCTCCTTACCGAAGGCGTTCGCCAAGCTGAGAACAGAGACCTGGTGCCGCACTTTTTTGAAGCGATCGGCGACCGCGCCGCCGACACGAACGGTGGGACTGTTGGGGTCTCTCAGATCGGGGTGCCGCTCTTCAAGAGATTGGAGCTCGCGAAACAAGGAGTCGAATTCGGGGTCGCTGATCTCCGGTTCGTCGAGGACGTAATAGCGGTACTGATGATGCGAAATGGCGTTCCGCAGTTTCTCAATCTTCCCTGCCGGGGGATCCAAATCAGGGGCGTCAAGTCGTGAAGCTCTGGTCATGGGACGTCAACGACGAAGAACTCAGAGGCACTCCAGCCGATAAGGGGATTCCCCTTGTTGTCAACCATGCCCGTCACTCGCATCCGGTACCACAGATATCCGTCGCTTGGTACAGGGTATTCGGAGTGCTGGGAGTCAGGGTCCGCATCCAAAACGACCATCGTCGTTCCCTCGGCAATGATTTCGACCAAGTCGCCGGAAAGGCCCGGTTGAGCACGCAGTTTTACGCCCTGGCCTTCAGTTGCACCGACAATGACGTTTGAATTGATAGGCAGCAACATGGGAGTGGGCGTGGGAGCGGGACCGGGCGTGTTGGTTGGCGGCGCCGGCGTTGATTCCTCGGCCACTACCTGTTGCACAGTAGGATCACTCGGCGCCTCCGTGCTACCTTCCTCCGACCCTGTCAACCGCGAAATGCCCAGCCACACGACCCCTGCGATCAGGACCAGGGTAATTCCACCGAGGACCCAGACCGGACCGGTTCGCCCCAGTTTACGGGTGGGCGGAGGCGCGGCTGCAACCTCGGCGGCCGGAGTCTCATCGAAAAAGTTGTATTCGGTTTCCGGACGGTGCTCTTCCGTCGACTCGGAATCCGGCGCAATATTCACCCAGTCACTGCCCGCAGCCGAACTGTCCTGCGGGCCGACATCCTGTCCATCGAAGTTGCTTTCGAGCGACTCATCTGATTTCAACGCGTCGAATGCAGGCGCATTGGAAGAGAATTCAATTTCAGGCGGTTCGTATACGGTTTCCGGTGACTCCTGCTGTTGAGCGGTCCCGTAGGATTCATCCGGCTCGCCGCCCGACGCAAAGACCGGCTCATCGATGCCGGGAACATCAATTTCCGAATCTACTGGAGATTCCGGAACCGGTTCTACAGGAAGACCCGGTGCTGGAAGAGGAGTCGGGTCTGGCGTATCGTCCGCGCTGGATTCTGTCTGGTTTTCCGCGAGCTCCGCTTCATCCGACGAAAAGACCGGCTCGTCGAAATCAGTTTCGCTGTCTGGACGCCGGGTGTCATCAATCACTTTAGGCTCCTCCCGGATCTATTTCGCTTCAGCAGTGCAAGTAGCTCATCCAGAGGCCTGGCATTGAGGATATCTTCCGCGCGCAGCCAGGCCCGCCGAGCAGTATGTACCCCGTACCGCAAAAGATCCAGCTGGCCGATGCTGTGCGCGTCACTGTTGATGACAACAGAACAACCGAGGCCGGACGCCAGGCGTGCGTGCTCGGCGGAAAGGTCCAGCCGTTCGGGATTGGCGTTGATCTCGACCGCCGTCCCCGTTTCGGCACAGGCCTTCAGTATCTTCTCCAAGTCGATTTCTGAAGGGGAACGACGGCCCAAAAGCCTTCCTGTAGGGTGCCCCAAAATGTCAACAAAGGGGTTTTGGACTGCCTTCAAACAGCGTTCCGTGATCCGCTGGCGGTCCTGCCGCAATCCGCTGTGAATGCTGGCCACGACCACGTCCAGCGCGGCCAGGACCTCATCAGGCAGACCCAACTCGCCATCGCCCAACACCTCAACCTCAGTGCCCTGTATCAGCCGGAAGTCGATGCCCCTTGCGGCATAGCTGTCGTTGACCGCATCGACCTCCCGGCGCTGTTCAAGGAGCGCCTCTGCGTCAACCCCGCGGGTAACCCCCAGGCCGACACTATGATCGGTAACCGCCCAGTAACGATAGCCTCTGCTGCGGGCGGCTTCGGCCATCTCGGCGACGGAAGATTTCCCGTCGCTCCAGGTTGTATGGCCGTGAACTTCGCCCTGTATCTCCCCGTGAGAAACCAGTTTGGGAAGCGTGCGATCTGACGCAGCCTCCGTCTCGCCGTCGCCTTCACGCAGCTCCGGCGGCACCCACTGCAATCCCATGAATTCGTACAGTGACTCTTCACTGTCAAAGAAGCGTTGCTGACCGTCCGCTTCGGATTCACTGATGGACCCATTGCCGGACCCGGGATTCGCTGCCAAGGCGTAGAGCCCGCTTTCGCCAAGCTGCCAGCCCATCTCTTTCGCTTTCTCGTCGAGGGCTGCCAAGTGGTCAGGGCTGCCGGTTGCGCGGCAGAGGGCCGTTCCCCAATGACTCTTCTCAACCACTTTCAGAGTCGCCGGGGGCCCATCAACGAGCGACACGGTCACCGTGTCTGCGTTGCTTTGAACAACCTCCGCTACTTGCGGCAAACTCATGAACGCCTTCAGAGTCTGTTCGGCAAGGCTGCTGACAGCCAGAAGCTTTATTTCGCCGGTTGTCTCGCGCCAGCGACGCAAACTTCCGACGACAGAGATACGCTCAACTACGCCTTCTCCACACTCTGCTTTCAACGCAGTCAAGAGGCTTTCTGCAAGCGGCCGAGAACTGCCTATCGGAGTTCGATCATCAGACTGGCTGCTTAGCAGATCGATGCTCTTAAGGATGCGCTCTTCAGTCTTGGCGCCAAAGCCCTTGAGACCCCTCAGTCTACCTTCCTCCGCAGATATTTTCAGCGCCTCAACACTGGTTATATCCAGTTCGCGCCAGAGGCGCTGCACAGTCTTGGGACCCACATCGGGCACCTGCAACATCGCCACAACGCCTTCGGGCACCTGCTTGGCGAGTTCATCATAGTACGGCAGCGAGCCGGTGTCCAGTAGTGTTTGAATCTTCTCGGCTATCGCCTCGCCGACTCTGGGAAGATCCCTAAGAGCGCCGGCGGAGGCGACTTCATTGATATCCTGCTCGAGGCCGTCGATGGTTCGGGCTGCATTTGTATACGCGAGCACGACAAAACGGCTCTCACCCAGAATCTGCAACAGGTCGCCGGTCGCCTTGAAAACACCGGCCACCTGCTTGTTGCTCATCCGGGGTCGTTTGGTACCTTCGACCACTGTCTCAGTCCCCTGAAGAAGCCAACGGGAAATGTCTCAAGAATCACAACTTTTAGGTTACACTGATCATCTGGATCAACGCAAATGAACTGTATAATACAGCCTAAGTGATCAGCCTTGGTGGGACTGACTGCATATTCACCTATACATGCTTGAGTCCTTGTTCGCACATTCCTCCTTTCGCTAGTAGAATGGCCGTAAGGCAGTCACCGCAGTTGAACTTACCCTTAGTCGAACCTGCAAACGAAGCAGCGCGTCGCTCTCTCGATTTCAGAGCGCCATAGGCAGAAAGCGTCTTGGCTACGATACGTTTGAGCAAAGTTTCCAAAGAGTTCGGTGTGCAGAGCGGGATTGTTCGCGGCGGGGCTATTCCCTGGATGCGCACTTCCGGTCCGGAGGCGCGGGAGGGGGAAGACGAAGAACCTGATCGCGTTCATGCGCTTGACCGGGTCGACCTGACAGTCCCAGACGGCCGCACAATGGCCGTCCTGGGGCCGTCGGGCTGTGGAAAGAGTACGCTCCTGCGCGTCATCTCGGGACTGGAGGCCGACTACAGCGGGGAACTCTACTATGATGACCAGAACATGATGGACGTACCGCCCAGAGACCGCTACATCGGCATGGTCTTTCAGAACTACGCGCTCTACCCCCACTTTGAGGGCCACGGAAACTTGTCCTTTTTCTTTCGGATGCGCAAGGCGCCGGACGAGGAGACGGAGGAGCGGATACGGGTCACGTCGGAAATCATGGGGATCGGCTTCAACTCGCTGCTGCAGCGCAAGCCCGGCACCCTGTCAGGAGGGCAGCAGCAGCGTGTCGCGATTGCAAGAGCTATCGTGCGCAGGCCGCGGGTCTTTCTCTTCGACGAGCCTCTCTCCAACCTGGATGCGAAATTGCGATCGCAGACACGGGTCGAAATCAAGCGGCTCTTGCACAGGTTCTCGATTACCGCTCTTTATGTGACCCACGATCAGACCGAGGCCATGGCCCTGGGCGACCTGGTGGCAGTGATGCGGGCAGGGCGGATCGAGCAGGTTGGCCCGTTTGAAGAGGTCAGAAGGCAGCCTGCCAACACGTTTGTCGCCGGGTTCCTGGGGATTCCGCCGATGAGTCTGCTGCCTGATGCGGTAGTGGATCAGGGCGGAATCGTCACAGGCCAAGGGCTGCGGATCGTTCCAAAGGCCTCGCAACTGCAGGCGCTCAGGTCCGGACAGAGGGTGACAGTTGGGATTCCGGCCGAATCAGCGAAGGTAATTGTTGATGAAGATGGGCCCAAGTCGGAGGCAGAAGGAGGGCAGCAGGTGCCAGCCAACGCCTGGCAGGGGACAGTGGAGTCTGTTGAACCGGATTATGGCAGGCAGGTTCAGTTTATTGGGTTCCGGTCAGGCGAAAATCTCCTCTTGGGCCAAGCGGACGTCCAGGAACGGATTGCGCTCGGCGAGCGGATTGTTGTTCGGTTTGACGATACAGGGCTTCACTTATTTGACGATGAGAGCGGGGACCGTTTGGTCTGATTTCGGCTCAGCTCACTCCCGATGTTCTGGGACCGGTTGCACGCCTTTGACCCGCATGTACTGGCTCGTGTACAGGTCATGGTAGAAGCCCTTCATCGCCAGGAGCTCCTCGTGCGACCCCCGCTCGATGATCCGATGATCGTTGACGACCAACACTTCATCGGCGTTGCGGATCGTACTGAGCCGGTGAGCGATGACAAAGGCGGTGCGGCCCTGCAGCAGCCGCAGCAGCGCCTGCTGCAGATGAACTTCGGTACGCGTGTCCACGCTGCTGGTCGCTTCGTCGAGGATGAGAATGCGAGGATCGGCGAGGACGGCGCGGGCGATTGCGATGAGCTGGCGCTGACCCTCGCTGAAGTTGTTCCCCTGCTCCGAGACCTGTGAGTCGTAGCCCCCTGGAAGCAGTCGAATGAAACCGTCGGCGTTTGCCAGTTCTGCCGCGGCCACCACCTCTTCGTCGGTTGCGTCAAGGCGGCCGTAGCGGATGTTTTCGCGCACCGTTCCGGAAAAGAGGAAGGTATCCTGCAGCACGATGCCCAACTGTTTGCGCAGCGAAGCCTGCTGAACGTCACGGATATCGCGACCGTCGATGCGAATGCTGCCCTCGTCTACGTCGTAGAAGCGGCTCAACAGACTGATAATCGTCGTCTTGCCGGCGCCGGTAGGGCCGACCAAAGCAATGGTGGCGCCGGGCCTGGCATGGAGACTGATGTTCTCCAGGACGCGTTCCGGTTCTGACTCCTCCCCTGGATCCTTGCGCGCATTCGCTCCTGGCATGCGGCCATTTCCTCGACCGCGCGGGGCAGGTACAGGCTGCGGCTCCGCATCATAGCTGAAGCTCACGTTGTCGAATTCCACCTCACCCTTTATCTCTTCAAGGGGCGGGGCGCCCGGCCGGTCGGTCACGGTGGGTTCCACGTCCAAAGTCTGAAAAATGCGCTCCGCGCCGGCCAGGGCTGATTGTAGCTGGTTATAGAGCATGGCGATGCCGCGCATGGGGCGGAAGAAATTCATTATGTAGATGATGAAAGCCGCCAGCACGCCGACCTCGAGGATCCCTCCAATCGCCAGCCAGCCACCCAGGAGGGCGGCAACTGCGATCGTGATGGTCATCATCGTTGTGAACATCGGACCCAGAGCGGCGGTGATGATGTCGGCCGTCATCCCGGCTTTTCTGTACTTGGAATTGACATCGTGGAAGGTTGCATATACTTCCTTCTCGCGGGCAAAAGCCTGGACCACGCGCGCCCCGGTAATGTTCTCCTCCATCACGGCGTTCAGCGCGCCGAGGTTGTGCTGGACGGTGCGAAATGCCGCGCGGCTGCGGCGGGTCACCTCGCCGGTGATGATGAGCATCAGCGGCATCAGGACGAGCATGGCCAGGGCAAGCTGCCAGTTGAGAAGAAACATGGCGACGAAAGTTCCTCCCAGAAGCAGAATGTTCGAGGTAAACTCGATCAGGCCATTGGAAAGCGTGCGGTTTATCGCCTCTGAGTCGTTGGTGATGCGACTCATCAGATCGCCGACCTGGTTGCGGTCGTGAAATGCCATCGACATTTCCTGCAGATGGCTGAAGAGTCCGGCGCGAATATCGGACACGAACCGCTGGCCCAGGACGACCATGATCAGACCCTGCACGGCGGACGTGCCGGCGGCGCCGAGATAGACGGCGATGATCTGCAACGCCAGGATGCGGAGTCCAACGGCGTCACCTGGCGCGATATACAGGTCGATGGCGCGGCCAAGCAGCATCGGCCCAATAAGCCTCAGTACTGTGCTGATGGTGACAAAGAAGGCAACGATCAGCAGTTGCGGGCGATAAGGCCGCAGATAGGCGGCCATGCGCATGAGCGTGTGGCGCGTGTTGCCGGCGGCTTCTCCGGTGAGCATGCCGCCGCCGCCAAAACCGAGGCGCATCGGCTGTCTTTGTGGTTGTCGGGATACAGTCATGGGAATCTAATTCGCGCAATTCAGCTGGCCGGGCGGTCAATTATCGCCGGGCTCAGGCCTCTTCAAACTGGGAGTAGTAGATCTCCTGGTAGATTTCGCTGCCGGCCAGAAGTTCCTCGTGTGTGCCCTGGGCGGCGATCTTGCCGTCATCGAGGACGAGGATAAGATCGGCGTCGACGACGCTGCTAATCCTCTGGGCGACGATGAATGTTGTCGTGCCCTCCATCTTCTCCGCGAGCGCCTCTTGCAGTCTCAACTCGGTATCCAGGTCAACCGAGCTGGTCGAGTCGTCGAGAATCAAGACGGATGGTTGCGTCAGCAGAGCGCGGGCGATGGCGACACGCTGCTTTTGTCCGCCGGAGAGATTGGCGCCGCGAGCCTCGACCAGGCTCTCGTACTGGTCCGGCATCTGCATGATAAAGTCATGGGCCTGGGCGGCTTCCGCCGCGCTGACGACCTCTTCAATCGTCGCATCGGGCCGGCCGTAGGCAATGTTTTCGCGCACAGTTCCTGCGAAGAGAGTCGTCTGTTGCAGGACCACGCCAATTTCCTTGCGCAACTGGATCGGCTCCCAATTGCGTACATCCACGCCATCGACCTTGACAACGCCTCCTTCGGCGTCGTAAAAGCGAGGGATGAGATTAACCAGGGTGCTTTTGCCGGACCCGGTCGCGCCCATCAGGGCGATCTTCTGTCCTGAAGCAGCGTGCAGCGAGATGCCGTCCAGCACTTCTTCGCCGACGGGCCGGACATTACCGTTGGCCGTGCGAGTCAGCCGCTGCCCGTTCGCAGGTCCTGCGTCAGGAATGCCACTCTGCGACTGGGCCTGGCCATTGCCGGCGGCGTCCAAGCCCCTTCTGATCCGTGAACCGGAATAGTGAAAGGAGACGTTTTCGAAGCTGATATCCCCGGCAGGTTCTGTGATGACAGCAGGTGTAGGCGGCGCCTGGATGGCCGGCTCTGTATCCAGGACTTCAACGACGCGTTTTGACGAGGCTTCTGCGCGGGAGATCATCGACAGAATGTTGCTCAGAAGCAGCAATGGCGACATTCCGATCAGCATGTAGTTGCTGAACGCGACCAGTTCCCCGATGGTGAGACGTCCACCGATGACATCGATGCCGCCCCGCCAAATTGCGATCGTAGCGCCCAGATTCGTCAGGACCAGCAGCACCGGCATTACCAAGGCGAGGTACCTGCCCACCTTGATGTTCTGCTCCATGTAGTCGACGTTGTCGCGGTCAAAGTTTTCGATCTCGTATTGCTCCCGGACAAAGGCCTTGACAACGTGCACGCCGGCGAGATTCTCCTGAACCAGGGTGTTCAGCTTGCCCAGCTTCTGCTGTACGATCGAAAACAGAGGGCCCACGACGCGCAGGAACCAGAAGATAACGGACCCCGAGATGATGAGCATCGCGACCATGATCAGGCCGAGCCACCAGTCAATGATCAGCATCATTGTAAGGCTGCCGATGACCATCAGAAGCGTTCGCAACAGCAACGCCATGCCGGCGCTGAGGAACATGCGGGCAACGTCGACGTCGCTGGAGACACGGGTCATAAGTTGGCCCGTCTGCATGCGGTCCAGGTTGGCGAAGGAGAAGCGCTGGATGTGGCGGAAGAGGTCGTTGCGCAGGTCAAACGCGATCCCCTGGGAGATCTGTGCGCGAGCAATGCCCTGGCCAATCGTGGTCGCGGCGCCGATTATCGCGGCCAGCAACATGATGCCGCTGCCCTGCCAGACGGCCGCCATGTCGCCGGCGCGAATGCCCTGATCGATGATGAACTGAACCATGCGCGGCGTCACGAGTTCCATCAGCACAGGCAGAATCGTCGTGACGATGCCCAGTACGGTCATCCAGGCATAGGGGCGCAGGTAGCGAATTACCCTAGCTAATCCACTCATAGGCAGAAGTGTTGAGGAATAATATGAAGGCTGGCGGCGACAGAAGTCACTCCAGCATACTAAAGCGGTTTCGCAAGTATAGCTTGAGGTCGCAGGGAGATGCAAATTGAAGGGAGTTGGGGTCCCCTAAAAACATGGACAAATCCTGCCAAAATCATTCAGCGCTTTCACCCTTGAGCCGTTGAATGGAACCAGGGCTCGTTAACGTTTGTCAGAAAAGTGATCTGCGGGACGTCAACTTTTGTGGATGAGCAACAGGAGGAGGGCGCTCTCAAGGAGGGGTTGAACGGGAATCCGTTTGACTTTAGGTCGGGGCTGATGTATAAGAACTGATGTCGAGCAGGCGTTCCTTAAGGTGGAAATCCTGGAGGAAAACAGCGGCAACTGCGCAGGTAAGTTCAGGCATGGGATTTGGTCCTGGACGGCCAGCACGGGAGCCTGTGCGTCCCTTCTCCTATCCAATTCTGTCAGGGCCTGCACAACATCGGGTCAGAAAATTCAATACTGGCAATTGAGGTTTTTCATGCATATATCTGAAGAACAGCGAACGCAATACCGCAATGAAGGATACTTTTTTCTGGAGAACGCCATCCCTGCGGAGCAGGTTGAGGGACTGCGCGAGGAGTGCCAGCGTTACATTGACCGGTACGACGCTGAGATGGAGGCCAAGGGCGTGACGGTTCAGGGTATCAATCACTACAAAAAGCGATATTTTATCAGCCGGCGGGGGCTGGAAAGTCCGACCATTACAGAATTCCTTTTCGGAGAACTGATGGCGGACGTCTGCAGGGCGACGCTGGGCGAAAATGCCTTTTTGTTTCACGAGCAATATGTCGTGAAGTTTGCCGAAGTGGGTACAAAGTTCGGCTGGCATCAGGACTCCGGCTACGTGGGGCACTACCACAGGCCCTACCTCTCGTGTTGGTGCGCGCTTGACGACATGTCGATTGAAAACGGAACTGTATCGGTCCTGCCCTACTCGGCAATCAGAATGACGCCTGACGCCCTTTATGACCACGAAATCGAAGCCGGAAGCAATGACAAGATCGGTTACCAGGGCGAGCACCCTGGAATCCCGGCTCTTGTTCCCGCCGGCAGCATCGTTGTATTCAGCAGCCGCACGTTTCACCGCAGCGGCCCGAATACGACATCGAGGGTCCGGCGCTGTTATCTGGCCCAGTATTCGGCGGAACCGATTATGAATCGCGAGGGAACGGATCTGTGGGGGCAGGCGATCCCGATAGTACAGGACGGCCAGTCGTGTGGAGTCCCTGTGCACAGTTGATCTGCTCCAAAAGTTGCATACAACGGAGCCCAATTCCGCTTCGTTGCAGGATAGACTCGGTAGTATTGCATCCATGCAGCCTACGAAGAAGGGAAGTGAAATGAGCGTTTCGAACCATCTTCTGACAGACGATCAGATGCGGCAGTTCATCTCCCGCGGATACCTGGTCCTGCAGACCGACTTCCCGAAAGAGTTCCATGAAGGGTTGAACGCGAAGCTGAATGAAGTGATGGACAAGGAAGGCAATCCCGGCAACAATCTTTTGCCGCGGTTCAGCGAGGTCGGCGACATCATTCAGAATCCGGTCGTTCGGGGCGCGCTGGCGAGCGTAGTCGGGCATGACTATACGATTCACCCGCACCGCCACTGCCACTTCACCTATCCTGGGCGCAAAGTCCAGACATGGCACAAGGACAGCTACTGGGGCCATCAGAAGGTACGCAACCACCACAACTGGTGGGCGATGATCTTCTACTATCCCCAGGCCGTGGACGAGGAGATGGGGCCGTCGGGCCTGCTTTCCGGTTCCCAATACTATACGAAACGGGCGGGGGACGATACGGAAACGCCGGTCTACCTCAAAGGACCGGAAGGCACATTTGCCCTGATTCACTATGATCTGTGGCACAGAGGCGGCGCCAACCTTTCGCAGAAGACGCGGGCGATGATGAAGTTCCAGTTTGTGCGCATGGATGCGCCTACCGGCCCAACCTGGAACAACCAGCAGGCAGATTGGACGCCGGTCGAGGACGCTCCAGTCGATCACAACATATTGTGGGAAAATCAGTGGCGCTGGCATCGCGGCGAAACTGGGGCAGAAAGGAACGGGGCCACCGGCAAGGCGACGCAGTCGAACGGGCGTAGGACTGAAGAGACGAAAATATCCGATCTGGCCGGGAAACTTGCCTCCAGGTATGAACCGGAGGGGGTAGACTCCGCCTATAGGCTGGGCGCATATCGTGAAAAGGCCATTCCCTCACTTAGTGAGGCACTCATCAGCGGGAACGCCACCGCTTCCCGCAACGCAGGCTACGGCCTGAGCGCGGTTGGACAGGCGGCTCGGGAGGTTCTGTTGGACGCCATGGGGCACGAGAGCGAAGCAGCGCGCATGCATGCCGCTTTTGCCCTGGGTGAGTTGGGGCTGGCGGATGCCGAGAGTGCAAGTGCGGTCGCGAAGGCTGTTTCGGACCCATCGGTTGTCGTCCGCCGCAGTGCAGTCGAGGCACTGGGGCTGCTCAAAGAACCTGTTGCCTTGACACTGCCTGCGTTGGAAGATGGTTTGAAGGACGACGATGATCAAGTGCGTTTTACAGCTGCGCTTTCTCTGCAACGCCTTGGGACCAGTTCGGTCGGAGCCGTGCCGGCATTGCAGGCAGCGTTGCGGGACGAAAACCGCTATGTGCGCGCCAATTCTGTTGACGCTCTGCGCCGGGTCGGCACCAATGAGGCACTCAATATTGCCCTGGACTATCTGAGCGCGCATCGCTGGTGTCCGACGACGACGCCTGACAATCTTTTTTAGAGGAAACGCCAATGTCCTCGTACGTTAAGGAACCGGATATCACAGCCGACGCGATTTCCGTGTCGGTTGAAGACCTGGACGCCGCCGAGGCTGCGGCCGTCTACCGGGAACAGGGCTGTCTGGTCGTGCGCGGTCTGATGAAGCCTTACATCGAGGAGATGGCGGCCGACATTGCCGCCACAGTCCGTCAGTCGATAGAGATGCTCGACAGGGCGGAAAGAAAGCCGGAGGGCTGGGTTTCGCCCAACGGCTCTCTGTTCATCCCTGCGCCGGAAGGGTACAGCAGGGACAAGCAGATCATGACGGTCGGGATCAGCTACTCCACAAGCGCCGCCTTTCTGCGCGCCGCGATGGACCCGACGACTCTCGACATTCTCGAGGCGATATTGGGGCCCAATATCGAACTGTTCGGCCAGGGGCAGTCTCTGGTCAAGGAGCCGGTGGGAGGCCACCCCAAGCATCTGCACCAGGATTCTGCCTACTTTGAGCATCGGTTTGAAGGCCCGGTCGGGATCCTTACCTACGTTGTGGACACGGACCTTGTAAACGGCGCGCTGCACGTCGTGCCGGGTACGCATAAGCAGGGACAGCTCCAACACATCGATACGTTCTCTCACCTGGGACTTGACGAGGACGAGTGGCCCTGGGAGGCCGCCCTGCCGGTCACCGGGCAAGCAGGCGATTCGATCTTCTTCCACGTCAGAACGGTACACGGCTCCAAGCAAAACCACTCAGACACGCCCCGTCCGGTCTTTATCAACCGCTACCGGCGTCCCGATGATTTCGCCATCATCCGGGCAACGACCACCTCCAACCGCGCCGAAGCTGAGAGTCGGGCGCAGCTGGCCCGCCGCGAGGACGAGCCTCCGGGGCTGATGGTGCGCGGTTTCCGGCCTTACTCAGAAACGGGCGAGGCCGGCACTGATGGGGCGCGGTAACGACGATACAACCTGGAACTTCTCCGTCAGTCTGTGGGACATAACTTTCATCACGCTGGGCATCAGTTTCATTTCCAGGGAGACTGTGGTCCCGGTGCTGGTGAGCCAGTTGACCGATTCCAAACTCGTGATCGGTCTTGTCCCGGCCATGTGGTCCCTTGGCCTCTACCTTCCCCAACTGCTGACAGCTAACTGGGCCGAGAGCATGCCCTATAAGAAGCCGTTCGTAATGGTAATCGGCTTCTTCCTGGAGCGGCTGCCGTATCTTCTGATCGGCCTGGCTGTTCTCTTCTTTGCAGCCGAAAGACCTACCTTCGCACTTGTCGCAGTCCTGACAGGCATAGGACTGGCTTCGTCGGGCGCCGGCCTGGGGACTCCGCCGTGGCTGGACATGATCGCGAAGGTCATTCCGGTCCGGCGGCGCGGCATCTGGCTAGGGCTGGGCCACGGGCTCGGACAGCTGATGGGCGTAATTGGCGCCTATTTCGTCGGGCGGATTCTAGTCAGTCGCGCGTTTCCGGGCAACTACGCCCTTCTCTTCTTTCTTGCCTTCGGATTTGTGGTTGTCTCCTGGGTGGGACTTGCCCTCACGCGTGAGCCTGTCAGCGAGGTGACGAAAAAGGCGGTTCCCCTCTTCCGTTACCTGGGCCGCGTTTCAACGGTGTTGAAGCGAGACATCAACTACCGCCGCTACCTGATCAGCAAGTCATTAGTGAACCTGGGAGGGATGAGCGCAGGTTTCTTCGCCGTCTACGGTACGGAGACGTTTTCTCTTGACGGTCGCGGCGTTGGCCTGCTGACCGCCGTGCTTGTTGGAACACAGGCAATACTCAATCCGCTGTGCGGACTGCTGGCTGACCGGGTTGGTCATAAGTCGGTGCTGGCGGGGGCGGCATTCTTTGTCGTGCTCGCGCCGCTCAGCGCGCTGGTTATCGGTCGCGTGGTCGCCGCGGGTTCGACGGCTGGCTCGGTTTTCTCGCCTTACGCCATTGACGCCGTGCCGATTGGTCTGGTGATCACTTTCGTCTTTCTGGGAACCTTCCTGGCTGCAGACCACACCTCTTCCCTACCGATCATTTTGGAGTTCAGCGCGCCAGAGGACCGACCGACGTACATCGGGCTGACAAACACGCTATTGGCGCCAATATTGATCGGCGCGCCGATTCTGGGAGGATGGCTGGCTGGCGCGCTGGGCTTTTACGCCATGTTCAGCGTTGCGCTGGTGGTGGGGGCTATGGCGTTCCTGCTAATGGTGTTCTGGGTGAGAGAACCACGAAGGAGCACGCCGCAGCGGCTGGAGGAGGAGCAGCCTTCCAAGGTTGCTTCTTGAACCAGTTTCTCCCCCGTCCATTCTCCCCGGACCCAGCGAGCTTACTTCGAAGCGCTCAGACGGTCCAGCACCATCACCACGGCAAATCCCACGACAGCAAGTCCAAGCGCAAGGAAGACCTCTCCGGTCAAGGCGGAGGGGAGGTGGTTTCGTTGCACGGTCGGCAGGATTTCTCCGTGGCGATCGATGATGGAGGCGACCGTTTCCTTCCACGGCCAGATTTTGCGCAGGCTTCCCGCCATCAATCCGATCAGTACCGCGATGGTGGCGTCATGATAGCGCTTGAACAGCCAGGCCAGGACCTGTGCGAAGGTGACGATGCCCACGACCGCGCCGGCGCCGACGACAGCCAGGCTGACAATGTCACGCTGGTTCACGGCGGCCAGCACGAATTGGTACTTGCCCAGGAGCACAAGGATAAACGAGCCGGAGATGCCGGGCAGGATCATGGCGCAGATGGCAAACATGCCGCTCAGAAACAGGAACCAGGACGCATCCGGTGTCTGCACCGGGACCGCTCCGACCACGAAGTAGGCGCCCACTGCGCCGGCGGCCAGCGCGGCGAAGAGAGAAGGGCTCCAGTCCTGTATTCGTTTGCGCACGGTGACAATTGAGGCCAACACCAGGCCAAAAAAGAAGCTCCAGATAAGGACGGGGTGGTGTTCCAGGGCCCATTCCAGCCAGGAGGCGAGGGTGAGGACGGCAATTACGATGCCTGCCAGGACAGAGACTAGAAAACGGGCGTTTATCGCATCCAGCGCGGTGGGGACGTTCAGACGCAGAAGCGCCTGCCAAAATGGGCGGCGCGCCCCGGCACGAATGCTCATCACGAGCTCTTCGTAGATACCGAGAATGAAGGCCATGGTGCCACCGGAGACACCGGGCACGATATCGGCGCATCCCATGGCAAAGCCGCGAGCGGTGAGGCCCAGATACTCCCTAAGAGTTCGGTTAGGAACGAAATCGGCCGGAGAAGGCGTATCAGTGTGAGGAGAGGGAGCGTCCTGGCGCGGTGTGGCCGTGGAATCCGCGGTCATAGCCAGGTCTCTAGGGAATACGCATTTGGGTCATACATTAGAATATGGTTCTCGCTATCGTGGGACTGCCTCTGGGCCGGGCCCGAAGGTATCGCAGCCATGTTCACCGCTGGAACACTAGGAAGCCCGGCCAGACGGGCTCGGCTACTGTAATGTATTCGCTGGCTGCTTCGACTAGTCAATTGCACGTGGAACTAGACAGGAAGACAGGCCGGGCCGATCGGTTCAAATGTCTTGTAAGTCAGGACAAACTCCTGGTGGCCCAATCCTTCCGACTTTGTCAGTGCGCCGCCGGCAACGACCAGCACCTGCGAAAAGATCTCCCGGCCCACCTCGTCAAGCGTCGCCCGGCCTTCCAGGATCCGTCCGGCGTCCACGTCCATGTCGCCGGACATGCGGCGGTAGGTCTCGGGGTTGGCGCACACTTTGACCACCGGAGAGATCGCCGATCCCACGACTGAACCCCGCCCGGTCGAGAATAGAGTCAGATGGGCGCCGCAGGCGATCAGTTCAGCGATTTCGGCTGTATCGTTGATATTGGGAAAGCCGAAGCGGGCACCGCCGTCCGGTACGATATCCAGCAGGTAGAGGCCCCCTGTCGGGGGCACGTCGCCGGGTTTGATCAGTCCCCGAATCGGTGACGAGCCGCTCTTGGCGTAGGCCCCCATCGATTTCTCTTCGACGGTTGTCAGGCCGCCCTCTGCATTGCCGACGGCGAAGCTGCCGTGGCCCATAGTGGTGTAGTAGCGGGCGGTCTTCTCCATGGTTGAGAGGATCTCTTCCCCCAGTGCCCGGGTCACGGCCCGGTCGGCCATGATCTGCTCGCAGCCGATCAGTTCGCCGCCCTCCTCGAAAATCGCGCTGGCGTTGTTCTCGACCAGCAGGTCGAAGCAGCGCCCGATAGCTGGATTGGCGGTGATGCCGCTGGTGGCGTCGGAGCCGCCGCAGATGGCGCCCACGACCAGTTCGTCCACCGTCATCGTGACCCGCGTCGTCGTCTCTTCGAGTTCGGTTAGCGTCTTCTCCAGCCAGGCTTGGCCTTGATCGACGGTGGTGAGCGTGCCCCCTCTTTCCTGGATGACTAGCGTTTCGACAGGCCGGCCGCTATCCTTGACGTGCTGCGCCAAGCCGCGGCGATCGAAGCTTTCGCAGCCCAGCGAGACGAGGAGGACGGCCCCGGTGTTCGGATGCGTGCATAGCCGAGCCGTCATGTCGAATGCATACTGGTTAGGGTAACAGCCGCTGAACCCGATCAGGTGGACGCCCTGCTTGCGGTAGGGATAGACGATCTCGCGGGCGACGTGATGAGCGCACTCCACCAGGTAGACGACCAGAACTGTATTGCGGATACCTTTGCGGCCGTCCTGGCGCAGGAAACCTGAAAACTCGGTTTTCGCAGACATAGGAGCGCTCCTCGACCGGTTCAGTCGGTCTCCGAATTCAGAGTGTAGGTGGGTATGTAGTCGCTCTTGATGTTGTGCAAGTGGACATGCTCACCTGCCCGGATGTCGCGTGTGGCTGAGCCAATAGGCGCGCCGTACTTGATTATCCTTTCGCCTGAGGAGATATCGCGCGCCGCGATCTTATGCCCCAATTCGAGCGAGGTTTCGCAGACGATCGTCTGCTCGCCGAACTGCAGGCAGCTCCCTTCTGTCAAAGGACGCAGCAGGACATATACGTTGTCTTCCTCCGAAATCCGGAGCAGCAGACCGCTCTGATTGGCAAGCATCTTTCTTTTGCGCATTCAGCTGCGGGCGAGACGCCCGCGTTCCCAGTGGGATGTCCCCTAATCTGGGATGCACCCAACCCTTCCTGGCAACATCATAACCGAAAAAAAGGTAAAGAGACAGCATCAAGGCGAAAGATGCCCCGTCGAACTGCCTAAATGTTTCCCGCGGCGCAACTTTAGCCTGATAGAACGCGCGGCGGGCGCGAGATTCCCACCAGCAGGCCTGCCAACAGATAGACTGCTATAATGCCGATAAACGCCAGGCGATAGCTACCTTGCAAATCGAATCCCACACCGACAAGCACCGGAGCAACCGTGGGCCCAATGATCGTAAGCGGCTGGGCAATGCCGCGGATGGCGCCAATGTGAGCGCGGCCGAAGTAGCTGACCCACAGATATTCGCTGATCGGAATGGTGCCCCCGAAGCCGAAGCCATAGCAGAAGAATCCGGCGAACAGCAGAGCCGGTTCAGCGGTTGAGGCGGCAAGCAGCATCATGCCCACGCCGGCGCCCCCCAACGAAAACGCGGCCACTGCAAGCCGTCGCGGCGGGAACCGCTGCAGACAGTATCCCCACACCGCCTTGGACACCAGGTTGCCCAGACCGTTTACAGCCAGGGCAAGTGCGGCCATTCGGCGGGAAAAGGAAGCATCCGTTGCGAATGGAACTGCATGAACCAGCACGGAAGCAAGGGCTGCTTGATTCATACTGTACCCGAACAGGAGCAGCCAGAAACCCGGTGTGCGCACGGCTTGGCTGCTGGTGTAGGAGAGTTGCTCATCCGCCTCGGTCAGCGCATCGCCTCGCTTGCCCCCGCCCGTCTCACCATCCGGACGCAGACCCGTGTCCTCCGGCGTTCGCCGCATGAGTAGTGTGATCGGAGCGACGATGACAAGAACGAAGAGAGCCTGGACATAGTAGCCATTTCGCCAGCCCAGTGAATCGACGACGAGCGTCATCGCAAACGGGGCGATCAGCCCGCCCAGTGATATGCCGGTGGAGCCGATGGCGAGCGCCCAACCCCGGCGGCGCACGAACCACTTGTTAATTGTAGTGTTTACGACGAGCGGCCCGAACAGCGTCCAGCCGATGAAACCGGCGCAAAGGTGAAGTGCCCAGAAAAGCCACAGACTGGACTGCCGGCCCAAGCCAAAAAGGCAGATGGCCGAAACCAAGGCGCCGCCGAGGACAGGCAGGCGAGGACCGCGTTGGTCGACCATCCGGCCGACGACGACGCCCGAGAGGGCGCCGGCCATTACGGCCAGCGACGATCCCAACGTAAATTGCCAGACCTGCCAGCCCATGTCCTCAACCACTGGGCGCAGGAAAACGCCAACGGTAGACTGACTTATGCTGAGGAAGGTGAACTGCAGGAGGACCGCGGCAGCGACGATCCACCAGCCATAGAAGAGACGGAGGGTCAACTGTTCGCCTCGTTTGTGGGGAACTACTGTTTGAATGTCACCCGGTTCGCTCATTGCCGCCTCGCGCACGATACTCTCGCGGCAAGCGCAATCAAACTCTCTCCATTATACTTTACATTGCAGAAGGCGCTATCGCGGCACGCGGCGCTCCACTTTCCCGCCTTGACACAGCTATTGCCACAAATTACACTTCGAAAGCCCGCTCCGGCAACAATGGATTGAACGCCTGGAGGGACTTGGCTTCCTGGACTCGCCTGCCGCTGCCGCCGACTGACGATGGCGGGACATGCCATGGGAATACGAATTCTCGCACAAAAGGAAGGAGCGCTGTGAACAGTCTGGACGGGAAGATTACCTTTGTGACCGGCGGCGGTTCCGGCATTGGCCGAGCTACGGCCCTGGCCTTCGCTGGCCGCGGGGCCAAGCTAGTCGTCGCTGATGTGGATATTGACGGCGGCCAGGAGACGCTGCGGCTGATCGAACTCTCAGGCGGAGAGGCGGTCTTCGTCTCCTGCGATGTAGGTGAGGCGGCCTCGGTGGAGGCGGCTATCGACCGCTGTGTAGAGGTGTTTGGACGGTTGGACTGCGCCTTCAACAATGCCGGCATCCTCGGAGATATGTCCCTAACCGCCGATTGCACGGAAGAGAATTTCGACCGCATTATGCGGGTCAATCTGAAGGGTGTCTGGCTTTCAATGAAGTACGAGATCCCGCAGATGCTGCGGCAGGGCGGGGGCGTCATCGTCAACACGGCCTCCAATGCAGGCATGACTGGCACGCCCGAACTCGCCGTATATAGCGCGACCAAGGGCGGCGTCGTGCAGTTGACGCGCTCCGCCGCGCTGGAGTATGCCCGCTCCAACATCCGCATCAACGCTGTTTGTCCCGGCCTGATTTCCACGCCGATGGTTGCACAACAGGCGGTCGACTACCCGGACGCTGTTGCCAATTTTACCGAGTTGGAGCCAATCGGGCGCATGGGAAGGCCGGAGGAGATTGCTGAGGCCGTCGTGTGGCTCTGTTCCGACGCCGCGTCGTTTGTTACTGGGCACCCGATGGCCGTTGATGGCGGCATTCTGGCATAGGCGCAGAGCATCGGCTTATGGAGGACGCTTCATTTGTGTTTAAAGACGCAACGTTGGCGGATAAGGTAACGCTGGTTACGGGAGCGGGTTCCGGCATTGGCCGGGCTTCGGCGCTGGCCTTCGCGCAGGCACGGGCCAAAGTTGCCGTGTGTGACGTGGACAGCAAGAGCGGCCTTGAAACGGTGCGCCTCATCCGTGATGCCGGTGGCGAAGCGCTCTTTGTACAGGCCGATGTGTCCAAGTCGAGCGATGTCGAAAACATGGTTCGCCTGACCGTCGCTGAATACGGTCGGTTGGATGTCGCCCACAACAACGCCGGTGTCGAACCCGCCAATGCGTCCATATTGGACAGCAGCGAGGAGGATTGGGACCGGGTCATCGACATCAATCTCAAGGGCGTGTGGCTGAGTATGAAGCACGAAATCCCGGCAATGCTTGAGCAAGGCGGAGGCTCCATCGTCAATACCTCTTCGACCGTCGGACACCTAGGTCAAAGCAATATGGCATCCTACGTGGCGAGCAAACACGGCGTGATCGGGCTGACCAGGGCGGTCGCGCTCGAATTTGTCGACGCCGGCATTCGTGTGAACGCCGTATGCCCCGCCGTCGTGGCCACCTCCATGTTCGAACGCTTCACGCGCGGTGACGATCACGTGGCATCGACGCTGATCTCCAGCCTGCCCATGAAGCGCCTGATCAAACCGCAAGAGGTCGCCAACTCTGTACTGTGGCTCAGTTCGGACAAGGCAGCCTATCTTAACGGCCATGCCCTCGTGATCGATGGCGGCCTCAGTATCCAATAGGAGGAACACAGAGAAGCGGCGCGCCGCTCTTCCACCCAACTCATGATCAATATCAAGCGAATAGGCCATGTCGCCATCACCGTCCCCAATGTTGAGGAGACTGTGTCCTTCTACGAACAAATTGTTGGCCTGGAAGTCTCCGAGCGCGGCGACGGCGCGGTCTTCCTGCGTTGCAATGCTGAGCATCACTGCTTGGCCATCTATCCGGGCGAGGAGAGAAAGCTGCACCATCTGGGCTTGGAAGTCACGGACGGCGATGCGCTGGAAGCCGCCCGGAACGCCCTGGCGCAGCGCGGCTTCCAGCCGCACGAGAGGGCGTACGCTGAGCCGGGCCACGGCGAATCCCTTTGCTATTTGGACGCCGACGGGAACCGGATCGAGCTTTATGAAGGCATGATGAGCCTCGATCAGCCCCTCCAGCCGCGTGAAATCCGCCCGCTCAGGTTCGGCCATATCACGCTGCAAAGCATCGAACTTACGCGCGCGGCGGCCTTCTATACCGACATGCTTGGCTTCCGCGTGTCGGATACTGCCGAAGATGCCGTGATGTGGCTGCGCTGTAACCAGGATCATCACGGGATCGCGCTCCTCAATGCCGGGCACGCCAAGGTGAACCACTATGCCTACGACCTAGCCGACTGGAACGATGTAAAGCGCATGTGCGATCACCTCTGGCGCAACGACGTGCCCATCATCTACGGGCCAAGCCGCCACGGTCCCGGCCACAATATCTTCATCTATGTGCCCGATCCCGCCGGCAATGTCATCGAACTGACGACGGAACTGGACCAAATCTGGGACGAGGAGAGATACGTGCCGCTGGACTGGCCGAACGAGCCGCGCACGGTGGATGTATGGCGCGGCCTGCCCGCCCCCCCCAATCTCTTGGCCGGGGACGGGCGTGATTTCGATGACTGGACAACGGGATCGCCCATAATCGGCGCAGGCTGGCATGTCTTGCAGGCGGGCGATTTCACGGCCCTGGATCCGGCGGCAACGCTCACCACTCCGACCAGTGAGCGGCCCGAATTCAAAATTGATATCCCGCGTTTTACGATCGCATTCGACAATCCTCTTGACCATGTCAAGGCCATTGTCACCGCCGACCGACGCTTTGCTACTGGCAACGGACTTTCTGTGGCGGTGGACATGGCCGTCGATGTGCATGGAACGGAGGACAATCCCTTCGCAGCCGACCCGGACGACCCCCGTTTGGCGTGCGCCGCCATCGCCCTGATCGACGATTCGACCGGTATGGTCATCAACTTCGAAATATCCAATCGCCGCGTCATGGCGCTGCGCGAGCTGTTCGTCGTTACGGCGCCAGGCGGCGTTGGCTCCGCCCTGCCGATGGCGGATCCGGTGCTGACCGACTTGGAAATCGAGCCGGGATCCTGGCATCGCTACGAGATTCGCTACGATCCCGGCGATGATAGCGTGCTGACGCCCGGCCCCGATCGCGCCGAGTGGTACGTGGACGGGGAGCTAGTCCATCAGATAGAGTGGGTAGCGACGGTCGACCCGCCGGCAGCGCCGGTGATCAAGCCGATTCGCTTTTCGGTCAATATGGCGATCTTCACGCTGCTGGACGATCTTCCGGACGGTCGCGGCGGCGCCTTGCCTGGCCTGGACCCGGAGTACAGGCAAACGATTTTTGGCCAGGGCGTCACTGGCCGCTGGCGTAATCTACAGGTGAGCCAAGCCGGCGAACAACAGCATCTTCGTACCTGAAGCCCCGTATCTCATCCAACCGCTCTTTGTCGTCGAACCATGCCAGGAGGGAGTTCTGATGTCTACCAACATCGCGTTGGGCAACGCATCATATGGCTTTCGCGAGTACACCGTGCCCGAGTTCTTCGCGGCCTCGCGTGAAATCGGACTGACATTGGTCGAAATCGACTGCGGCTGGCTTGAAGAGGAGTCCCGCAACAAGATCGCAGTCGATGCCACCCCCCAGGAGCTGGACGCTGTGCAGCGCATGGCGGCGAATGCCGGGGTCAAAATAGCCGCTCTCGGCGGCGGGGCAGTGGTCGGGCTGTACGGGGATGTGGCCGAAGATCGCTGCGACGAACTGACTAAGGTGATCGACCATGCTGACGCGCTCGGCGCGCGTGTGGTCCGGGTCTTCACCGAGCATGACTTTACACACTCCAAGCACTATGTGCTGCCGGCAGAGCGGGTGACGGACGCCCTGTACGAGACGCTCAGCGCGGCCTTCAACCGGCTCGGCAGCTACGCTCAGGCGAAAAATGTATCATTGGCGATTGAGAATCACGGAGGCACATCGGCCACGGGCGCCCGGCTCAAACGGCTGCTGGATATGGTTCCTTACAAATCGGTGGGCGTTACTTACGATCCGGCCAACTATGCCTATGGTGGTGAAGATCCCTACGAAGCCCTGCTCGCAATCCAGGACAGGGTGGTCTATACGCACTGGAAAGATGTTGCCCGTCTGGCCTCCGGTGTCGAGTATCGCGCATTTGGAGAGGGCGACATCGACTGGCCTCCGATCATCCGCACGCTGCTCGATTCGTACGACGGCGTCTGGGCGGTCGAGTACGAGCGTAAAGTTGACAGCACGTTGGAGACGTTGAAGGTCGGTTCACGACAAAGCCGGGACAATCTCCTTGCCGCCATCGAGCAAGTTCAAGCCGCCTGACCGCTCTCGCTGCCATTCCCTCCATTCCACGCCTGTTTACGACAGTTCCTTGTACAGTTGCGGGCAGCGCGATCAGAGACGCTTGATAAGCGGGTGACGGCGATCTCTCAAGGGCAAAGTCGCCCTCGCGCCCGTGAAATGGGACTCGTAGACCGCCGCGACGCATTCAAGCGAAGTCAGCGCGGCCGCGCCGCCAAGCTGCGGCTGGCGATCCTCCCTGATCGAGTTGACCATATCGCGTACGCTCCAGATCGATTGGCGCCGCTCCCATAGCTGCTCGCCGATTCTGAAGCGTTCGGGGTCTATCGGCACCTTTTCCCATTGAGGTGTATGGCTCGGGAAGGAGACGTCAAACGGACAGTGCCACAGTTCATCGACGAAGGTATCGGGATTGGGTCTGATCATCAACTGGCCCTCGGAACCGAGGATATGGGGTCCCATCATCCAGCCCTGCATCTGTGGGCGGCGGTAGAGTTCCATAACTCCGGACGCCCCGTTTTTCCCTTTAATATGAATCAACATCGTATCGCCTGCGACGATTCCATTGTCCCGGCGGTCAGTGGTGCAGAGTTCCTGGCTTGTCATGATGTCGCCGACCTCAACCTCGCGGCCTTCGTATGTGATCTGGGCGTGAATCCATTCGATGCCGTCCAGGAACAGGTCCATTTCGTCGAAGTAATGGACGCCCATCTCCATCAGTTCAAACCCTGCAGGCCGCCCCTTTCCCAGTTCGCGAACTGTGCGAAACTCGCCGATCCTTCCCGCGTCTATCCATGCCTTTGCCTCCTGGAAGAGAGGGCTGAAACGGAACTGGTGGCTGACGGCCAGTCGCACGCCGGCCTCGGCGCATGCCGCAAGCATCTTGTCGGCGGTCTCCAGATCGACCGACAGCGGCTTCTCGCTCAGGACATTGACGCCATGCTTGGCGGCGGCGATGGCGACCGGGCCATGCAGGGGGGCGTGTGTGCAGACGCTGACCAGGTCCAGTCCTTCCTTCTGGAACATCTCTTCGTAGTCGGCATAGCGCGCGGAGACGCCATGTTCATCGGCGCGGGCATTAAGTGCGTCCAGGTTGATGTCGCAGAGTGCGGCAAGTGTGACCCCGTCCAGGTTGGCGTAAGCAGTGGCATGGGCACGGCTGATGCCACCGCACCCAACGATGCCGGCTCGCAATGTCATTTTACGCATTCCTTTCGGGAAGGCACTTTCAGTGATTGACCCAGTTCAGTTGTCACCGCGGTATGGTTTGCGGCATTATAGCACGACCGTTATCAGTTGAACACAGAGAAAAAACTGGTTTGACAGTGATCTTGATGTTTTATATTATATATCATTGAAATGCCTTCCGCTTTGCCCGGAGCATCTGCCCTTCAAGCTTGGCACCGGCATATAACCGGAGATTCCCATGCAAACGGTTG
Source organism: Caldilineaceae bacterium (assembly GCA_965204525.1). GTDB lineage: Bacteria > Chloroflexota > Anaerolineae > Caldilineales > Caldilineaceae > Bin5. The sequence continues at coordinate 296,825 of OZ241994.1, forward strand.
ACTTTGCCCGCTCCTTTCTCACCTTTCGCAACGACTACCTGAAGAGGCCGGCCCCAACCGCGTCGCATAAGCCCCCGTCCTCGCTCAATAACGCCCGCATCCTGCTCGACTGCGTCTGCGAAATCACTGACAAGGAAACGGGCGCGGCGCAAACATTTGTAGCCGGGGCAAGTTGCAAGACCGAGCAAGTCGGCGTAGAGCGCGACATCTGGCTCCATCCCAACGCCGACTTCATTCCCATCTTCTCGCATGGCCAATTTCTCATCGTTAAGACGTATGATGTGGCCAACAAAGGGGTGCCTTTCTATCCACCCTCGCGCGGCATGCAGCCGGAGCGGCAGGTGGGCAAAGTGGCCGAAGCCTTTGACAGCGTCCGCCTGGATGTTCGCCGCGTGGAAGGGGAACTACTGGATACCGCGGCTGCAATCGTTGAGGCGACGCTGGACCCCGGCGGGCCCCCGTTGGTGGGGCGAACCGTTATCGAATCGGGTCGGTACACAGCGGCGCTGGAGTATCCGGTCAAAACGATGAATGCCAGCGAGCGAGATTTTATCTACCAGACCGACACAGGCCCCGTGCTCCTGCCCGACTTCACGCGCGAGCCGGATGATCTGATCGTTGGGCTTGAGCTGGCTTTCGTCGCCTTCAACTGCCCAGACTGGGCCGAGTTCATCGTGCGCGCGCCGACGCCAGTGGGGGAGGGGATCGAGGTCAATCACTATTCCAAATCGGTGCGCTATGACACACAGAATCAGGTGATTCGCGTGGGGTGAGCCGCGCCCTTCCCCATGAAAGGAGGCAAACCAGACCAGAATGAAGTGACGCGTCTCTCTCAAAATGGTATTGCGCGAGAAAGCTCCTGGAAGTTGTGAGTAGACGGCACTCTTCACCAGTTGCGGTTCACAGGGGCCTTGCCCCGATCAGATTTCACAGGAGAAATCAAAATGACCAGGATTTCAAGACGTACTTTTCTCAGCGGCCTGGCCGCGGGCGCGGCCGGCGTAGCTGTTGCCGCCTGTGTCCCACAGCCGGTCATGCAGGAGGCTGCTTCCGAACCGGACGAGCAGACGCTTCATCTGGCAATGACCGGTTCCGGCGCCGCGCGGCATTTTGGCCCTATGGATGTCGGGTTTGGGGTCGTAACTGGAGCGCTTCAGTACGCCATGCCCTTCAAGGCACTCCCGGATGGTACAGTGGCCCCTTACCTCGCCTCAAGCTACGATATTAACGACGACGCCACGCTCTACACGTTACATATCGACCCCCGCGCCGTCTGGTCCGATGGCTCGCCCGTGACCGCCAGTCAAATCAAGGCAGCTTGGGAGTGGCAGACTGATCCGGACAACGCATGGGTAGAAGGGGGACTCGCCAGTCTCTTTCTCAACGGGGTCGTGGGATTTGATGAAGCGGCCGACGGCGAGGTCGACGAGATTGAGGGTCTGGTTGTGAGGGACGAGAGTACCTTGGAAGTACATCTTGTGGCCACCGACCGCCTGCTTCCATTTTCCCTGAGTCAGCTGTATTGCGGGGTCTTCAACGTCGAGGATGCAGAAGGGGATCCCGACTACTTCTTGAAACCGAACCCGCTTGTCAACGGCCCCTACCAGATTACCGAGGTCCATCCCACTGGTCAACAGGCCGTGTTTTCCCCAAACCCCAACTGGTGGGGTGACGAACCTGTGATCACAAAGATTGTCATGCAGGCGTTCCAAGATCAGATGGCGATGGGCATTGCTATGGAGAACGGCCAGATCGACGTGGGCTGGTTCGGCGACCGCAAGGTGGCCAAGGAAACGATGGAGAGAATCGGAGGATACACGGTGACGGTGCGTACGACGAGTTTTGCCTACGCCTCATTCAAGGCCGACGTGGAACCTGTAGACGACGTCAACCTGCGCAAGGCCCTCCTCCACGCCATCGACTTTGAGACCATGGTCGAAGTGGCCGGACAGGGGACGAAGTGGGTCTGGCCTGCACCAGGTCTCGTAGAGGGCTTCCAATGTCATGACCCGGCCACGGCCAGCTACACCGAGTTCAATGTCGATCTGGCCAAGGAGCACCTGGCCAAGTCCAGGTACCAGACCGGGGACCAGGTGCCCAAGATTCGCATGACGCCCAACGGCACCGACCCTGTAAACATCAAGAGTTTGCAGATCATGCAGGAAGCATGGCGGGTTCACTTGGGCATCACCGACGTGGAGATCAAGGAGCAGCCTTCGGGCTATGGTGATGACGAGAGACTGATCGCAATCGAACGCCAAAGCACCGGCGCGAGTCCCACTGATTCCGCCGTGTTGGCCAGGAACACGTTCCACTCGAACAGCCCCGCGGCCTCACATTTCATGGGCGGCTACAAAAACGAACGAGTGGACGAGCTTATCGAGAAGGCTCTGGCCATGAGCCGCGAAGATCCCGAGTTCTGTCCAACGATTCGCGAGGCCGAGGATCTGTTCCTGGCCGATGCCATGCTCATCCCCCTCTATACCAACCACCGTCCTGTCGAGTTGGCACGCGAAATTGCCGTGGCGCAACCTTGGGCGAAAAACGTCTTCATCGGGCCTGCTTACTACTTTCTCCCTTGGGTCGAACCGATGATGACTATCGAGAAGTGACGACTAATCGTCCGGTCAGGGCAGACGGGCAATCTGCCCTGACCCGCGCGACTTGAGTAGAAGCGCAGTACTCCGCATCGCTCAACTTCCTCGCTCAGGAGTCGGAAAGTATAATGGTCCGCTACCTTGTTTCGCGTCTCGCGGTCGTGATACCGGTTGTGCTGGTGGTGCTGCTGATCACTTTCACCCTCGGATTCTACGCGCCCGGCGACCCAATCATGATCATATATGGCGAGGACCTCTACCGCCTCAGGCCGGAGGACCTAGCCCGCATGCGGCGCAACCTGGGCCTGGATCGGCCATACTGGGAGCAATATCTGGCCTACATGGGCAGGACCGTTCGCGGCGACCTCGGCCGTTCGATAGCGTCGAAAGTTGCGGTCAACCGTCTGCTCGCCAGCTCGCTTCCGATCTCGCTGCAACTGGGGCTTCTGGCCGGGGTACTCCTGGCCTTGGTGGGCATTCCTCTGGGCGTCCTGGCTGCCCTCCGCCACAATACCTGGGTAGACTATCTGATCGTCAGTCTGGCTCTCGTCGTGCGCTCGGTGCCTGTCTTTGTGCTGGCGCCTCTTCTGCTGATTCTGCTTGTCCTTCAGCTCAAGATCATGGACGTTCCGGCCGGCTGGAGAGGCATCGCCACGCCCGCTGTTGTCCTGCCGGTCATCTTGCTGGCTGCCTACCCATTGGCGGATGTCATCCGCCAGACGCGAACAGGGGTACTGGAAGTCTTGCAGGAAGACTATGTGCGTACCGCCCGGTCCAAGGGGCTTACTATAATGTTAATCATCACTCGACATGTCTTGCGCAACGCCCTCATCCCGGTCGTTACCTCACTCGGTCTGATCGTTAATGGTCTCATCCATGGTTCTGTTTACCTTGATCGTATCTTTAACATACCGGGTTTCGGCAATCTGGTCGTCAGCGGCATTCAGCGCCTGGATTTCCCCGTCATTCTCGGCACCACCGTGTTTAGCGCCTTACTCGTGATAGCCGCCAATCTAGTGGTCGATCTGATCTATCCCTTTCTGGATCCACGCGTGACCTACACGGGAAGAGAAGGGCGCTGATGAGCCAGAATCATAAGCTCGACCTCAGCCATAGCGCGGAAGGGCAGAGCGATGCCCATGATCAGATGGCGGGAAATCGAGGATTGTGGCGCGATGCAGGCCGCCGCCTTGTTCGCAACCGCCTCTCTCTGGTCGGCATTTTCGTGTTGTCAATCCTGTTCGTATTGGCGATTTTCGGTCCATCCATCGCGCCCTACCCGTTCATGGAACAGAATCTCAAGCTGATCAGCGAACCGCCGAGCGCCGATCATTGGCTTGGCACCGACCAGTTGGGGCGCGATGTCCTGAGCCGCATCCTGTGGGGGGCGCGCACCGCGACCACGGTCGCCATCTTCGTCACTACGATCAGCCTGGGTGTGGGAATCGTTCTCGGCGGCGTGGCGGCATTCGCCGGAGGCATGGCGGACTGGCTCATCATGCGTCTGACCGATGTAGTCATGTCGGTGCCATCGATCATGTTGGCGCTGCTGGTCAACACAGCGATCAAGAAGCCCGTAGCTATCTGGTTCGAGAATATCTACGAACAGACAGATTGGGCCTTTTTCAGGAGCACGACGTTTCTCGACTACCTGATCGTCTTGGGGGCGCTGGCCGTCGTCTCCTTCCCCGGTTATGCGCGCCTGATTCGCGGGCAGATACTGTCGCTGCGGGAGCGAGAATACGTGACCGCGGCTCGCTCGAGCGGTGTCCCCTTTACGCGTATCCTCTTTCGCCATGTCGTTCCCAATGCATTGGGTCCGGTGATCGTGGCAGCAACCTTCGGCTTTTCGGGCGCGATGGTGATGGAGGCATCGCTCAGCTACCTTGGGATTGGCATCCAGCCGCCGGCCGCCAGCTGGGGGGCGATGATCAACGACAGCCTGATGGATTGGCGCTACGAACCGTGGCTGCTGGCGATGCCCGCCATTGCCCTGGCCATTTCGGCTCTCGCGGTCAACTACCTTGGCGACGGACTCAACGACGCGCTGAACCCACGCATCGCTGCCGGTGGCGCCGCGCCAGAGAGAGAACGATAGCATGCACTTTATCCAGATCGCTTTTCAGGATCCTGCCACCAATGTCTACTTGCACGATCCCAGCATCGTACGTCTGGACAGTGGTGAACTTCTGGTCTCTCTCAACTATCACGGGCCCGGCTCCCCCCGCAGTGTCGAGGACCAGGAGTGCCTGACCAGCCTCTACCTCTCTCGCGACTCGGGCAGGAGCTGGTCGTTCCTGACGTATGTGAATTACTGTTTCGCCGCTAATCTGTTCACGCACCGGGGCGCTGTCTATCTGCTCGGCATGGACAGGCGTTTCGGCTCGATCTGCATTCGACGCAGCAGTGACGGAGGCCGCACCTGGTCCCGCCTGGCGCCCGAAGGACGTGATCCCGCTGGCATCGTTGGTTCCGCCGAGGAGGTGCTGAGAACTCCATCGCAACGCATCTGCGGCGGACGTCTGTTTCAAGGTGGTCCTGGCGAAGATCCGCCGAATTACCACAGCACCGCCATGCCGATACTGGAGAGCGGGGGCCGAATTTATCGGGCATTCGAGGACTGCGGGCCGAAGGACTGGCCCGGCATACATGCCGATTCCTCGATCAGAAGGATGCAAGCGTTCGTGATCTCCGCCCCGTCAGACGCCGACCTGCTGGATCCAGCCAGTTGGCGCATGAGTAACAAGCTGCCTTACGATGCCGCTTTTTCCAGTGGCTGGGAGAATCCACCGGTCAAGCCGGGCTGGCTGGAGGGAAACGTGGTGGAGACGCCCGACAGCTCATTATGTAACATCATCCGCGTCAACACGGCCCCGGTTGTGGATAAGGCCGCCGTTATCCGCATCCACGACGGAGGCTGCCGCGTTTCGTTCAACCCCGCCAACGATTTTATTGATTTGCCGGGCGGGATGACCAAGTTCACCATCCGCCGCGATCCCGAGACCGGCCTCTATTGCATGTTGTGCAACAACAACACCGATTCCCGCTTTCCGAACCAACGCAATGTGCTGTCTCTGTGCGCCTCGGACGATCTGATCCACTGGAAGCAGTGCAAGATGCTCATCGAAGATGATTCGGACCTTTCGTGGGAGGAGTCGATTGAACAGGTAGCATTCCAGTACCCCGACTGGCAGTTCGATAGCGATGACATCATCTATGTCCTGCGCACGGCCTACGGTGGCGCGGCCGACTACCATGACGCCAATCGCATCACTTTCCACCGTCTCACCCGTTTCCGCGACTTCCTGACTCTCTGACCGGCACAATGGAATCCGAACCGTCAAACTGGCCCTGCCTGACCCGCTACGAAGGAGCGCACCTGCAAGAGATCGCCTTTCCCCTTGGCGGCATCGGCACGGGGAGCTTCTGCTTGGGCGGACGCGCCGATTTCCGCGATTTTGAGCTCTTCAACTGTTCCGACAAAGGATGCAAGCCGCCCTACACATTTTTCGCTCTGCGCGCCCAGCCGCCAGGAGAACCTGCTGTGATGCGCATTCTGGAGGGCGCCATCCAGCCGCCTTTCCGAGGGGGTGGATTCGGGGCCGGTGTCCCGCTGGCGGGTCTGCCGCGCATGTGTAATGTAGCACTCGACGCCTGCTATCCTTTCGCGCATTTCACGCTCAGCGATCCGGACGTCCCCCTGACCGTTCACCTGGAGGCCTTCAACCCCCTGATTCCGCTGGACGCCGATCGCTCCGGATTGCCCGCCGCTATCATGCGTCATGTGCTCGTGAACCCGTCCGACCGGCCAATTGAGGCGTCGGTGGCCGGCAGCCTCTACAACTTTATCGGCTGCGACTCGAGCCGGCGCCGGGGCCAGTGGAGCAGCAAGCCGGCGGAGCCGGGGCAACTCTTGGGCGGCAACGTCAACGAACTACGGCGAGCTACGACAAGCGGGCTGCCGCTGCAGGGTCTGCTCATGCGCTCGCAACGTGTAGTCCCTCGTACGCCGCAGGACGGCACGCTAGCTCTTGTAGCTCTCGGCGGTGAGGCGACCAGTCGGCGCAGCTGGGGTTCCAGGCATTGGAACCGGCACATCCTCAACTTCTGGGAAGACTTTTCTGAGGATGGCCGCCTCGACGACCCGCCGGACGCGCCGCCGAGTCCGGAAGGTGAGGGTCAAATTGGCTCGGTCGCTGTCAGCGCGACAGTGCCTCCCTGGGGCAGCGTTGCTCTCACTTTTCTCATCTCCTGGCACTTTCCCCACCGTACCGCGGCCGGATGCGGTTGGGATACGCTTGACAGGGAAGGCGGCTGGGTAGGCAACTACTACGCATCACAGTACGCCGACGCCTGGGACGCGGCCGTTCAGATCGCTCCGCAGCTCGACGCGCTGGAGGCGGAATCATTGTTCTTTGCCCGCGCCTTGGTCGCTTCCTGCCTACCCCAGGCGGTGAAAGAGGCTGCATTGAACAACCTCTCCACACTGCGCAGCCAGACCTGCTTCCGAACGGCTGACGGCCGCTTCTTCGCCTTTGAAGGAACCGAAGACGACCGGGGCAGTTGCTTCGGCTCCTGCACGCACGTTTGGAATTATGAACAGGCTACGGCCTACGTCTATCCGGAGCTGGCCCGTTCCATGCGCGACTCGGAGCTGGAGGAGGGGACACTGCCCAGCGGCATGAACTGTTTCCGTCTGCATCTGCCTTTGGGTGGCGAGCCGTGGAAGTTCGCCGCCGCCGATGGGCAGATGGGCGCGGTTATGAAATGCTACCGCGAGTGGCAACTCTCTGGTGACAGTGGGTGGCTCGAACGGCAATGGCCCACCATACGTTCACTCGTCGGTTACGCGTGGCTGCCGGGCGGGTGGGACGCCGACCAGGACGGCGTCATGGAAGGTGTACAGCATAACACCTATGACGTCGAGTTTTTCGGCCCCAATCCCCTTTCCGGAATCTGGTACCTGGGCGCGCTGCGGGCGGCCGCAGAGATGGCGGGCGCAGTGGGCGACGACGAGTTTTGCGCCAAATGTCACACCCTTTCTCGTCGCGGCTCCGCCTGGATCGATGCCAATCTCTTCAACGGCGAGTTCTACATCCAACAGGTAAGGACGCCCGCCAGCCTGGAGGAAACGCTGCCCGAACTACGCGCCGGTATGGGAGAGACGAATCTGGCCGATCCCGAGTTTCAGATGGGCAACGGCTGTCTGGTCGACCAGTTGGTAGGGCAGTACATGGCCCACGTGACCGGGCTCGGTTACTTGCTGTCGCCGGACAACATCGGGACCGCGTTGCGCTCTCTTTACCTTCACAACTTTCGCCGCGATCTTAGTGGCCACTGGAACAACATGCGCACGTATGCGCTGGGAGAAGAGGCGGGACTGCTGATGGCGAGCTGGCCCGGCGGTGACAGGCCGCGCGTGCCATTCCCTTACTGGGGCGAGATCATGACAGGCTTTGAGTATCAGGCCGCTGTGCATATGATTTTCGAAGGGATGATCGACGAGGGGCTGGAGGTCATCAGCGCAGTCCGGCGGCGCTTCGACGGGAAGCGGCGCAATCCGTGGAACGAACACGAGGCCGGACATCACTACGCGCGCGCCATGGCGAGTTGGGCGGCGATACCGGCCCTGAGTGGCCTGCGATACTCAGCGGTTTCAAAGCGCCTCGAGTTGGCGCCGCGCTGGAGATCAGAGGCGTTTCGGTCTATCTGGACGGCGGGTTCCGGCTGGGGCACGGTTCATCAGAGCATCGGGGACTGTGAGCAGACTGTGTGTTGGGAGGTTCTGTTCGGGGATCTGGCCGTGCAGGAGATGGCATACGCACCTCCGGAGGGCGCCGCGATTGAAGGGGTCAACGTTGAGCTGGGGGGCGAACCTGTCGCGGCCGTTGTCACGGGGGAGGCAGACTGGGCGCAGATTACTCTGCCGCGAAGTATCCTAGTCACTTCCGAGCGTGCCCTGAATGTTCGCATGAGGATTGAACAGGGGGCTTGAGCCGCTTGGCATCAGTTTTCCTTATTGTACTCCTCAGAAAGTGCCTACTTCGTCGCTGCGAACACTTCGGTCTGAGCAATTGATCTTCCGCATCTCAAGTTTCGGATGAATCGCAGTTCCTAATCCATCCAAGGCGTACTCTTGTCCCACGCGGTGAGCAAGTCACCAAGCCCGGCTTCGGTTTGAGCCTGCTGGCCTGTACCGGCGAGGTTGTTCATCTCGTATGGGTCGCTTCGCAGGTCGAAGAAAGACGTAACCTCTTGTTCGGCACTCCCCTTACCTCCCAGTGCGCGCCGCCCCAGGAGGTGGGTGGGCGTTCTGATCCCAATCTCGCCGCCGCTGGTCTCGATGAAGCCCCAGTTCTCGTCCAACTGCTGGCGCTCCCCTTTCAGAACAGGGGAAAGATTCCGTCCCTGTACGTGCTCTGGTACAAGGCAACTGCTGGCATCCAACACAGTGGGCATGATGTCTATGAGCTGTGCCACCTGCGAACTGTTGACAGCGGCGTCCCACAGCCAAGGTGCGTGGAAGATCATCGGGACGCGAATTGACTCTTCGATCAACAGGCCCTTATTGAACTTGTGATGGCTGCCCAGGTTGTCGCCGTGGTCGGAGGTAAAGACCACGATCGTGTTGTCGAGCAGGCCGCCTGCGCGTAAGCCATCCATCATGCGCCCTACCATATCATCGACCCAGGTCGTAAGGCCATAGTACAGGGCGGTGAGATGCCGCAGGTCGAAGCCGTCCGGAATTTCAAGTGTATGAGGGAGCTTCTGCGAATAGTAGAGGAAGTCCCACAGGTAGACTTTGAACCAGTGCTCATCATAGGCCATTGGGCCGTCCACATATGCGTTGGGCCTGAGCGGCACTTCGTCGGGGTCGTACATGGTCAGGTACTTTTCGGGTGCGTCTGCCAGCGGCATGTGGGGAGGAGAGATGCTGTAGTAGAGGAAAAACGGGCTGTCGCGGTCGGCAGCCAGGTAGGAGAGGACGTTCTCGATTTCGTAATCCACGCTGAAACCGTCAACGAGCTGAGGGCTGCTGCCGTTCCGAACGAATTCCTGTCCCGTGTGCCGGTGATTAACTCTGGGGTGGAGTGTGTAGTCGAAGCCCAGGATTTCGGGGGCGGAGTGAATGTGCCACTTGCCGATCAGGGCTGTGTCGTAACCGGCAGCCTGAAACTGTTCGGCGATTGTGGCGTCGGGCAGATGAACCCGGTCCTGAAGCGGCCACGAGGCCACGATGGGCCTGCCCTGTTCATCGGGCACGGAGACATTGCCCAGGGCGCCCGTGCAGGAGCGGGCATATTGGCCTGAGATGAGGGACGAACGCGCCGGCATACACACCGGGTCGGTCGACACTGCGTGCTCGAAGCGGACTCCGTCGCGGGCGAGGCGGTCGATGTTGGGCGTACGGATGATCGAATTGCCGTAGCATCCGACTTCGAATGCTCGCAACTGATCACAGATGCAGATGATGACATTGGGTCTATTGTGCATGGCTTTTTATTTTGGAGTTTTGATATATGAGTTGTTGTTGTCTTAAATTTACTACGCGAAAGTGCTAATGATACCAGATGTAATCACCGTTCTTGGAAGCCCGCAATTTCGCCGCTATGGTTCGGCAGCTTCAGCCGAATACGCAAACGGCGATCGGCGGTCCCCCTGTGCAAGTTAGCGGCTCCTGTTCTTACAATTGATACAACTGTGCAGAATCGACTGGGCCCTATTTCGACGGAGAATCGGTCTGCCTAATGTAGACATTCTGAGGGAGCAGAGTCTGCGGCTCGAACAGCTTCGAAACGGTTACGAAGTGGATGCCCCGCCCATGCAGTGCCGCGATGATAGCAGGCACTGCGTCTACAGTGGACTTGTGAATGTCGTGGGCAAGGATGATCGCCCCTACGGGCGCGTCGGAGATTCTGGCGGCAACAGTTTCGGCGTCGCGATTTTTCCAGTCCAGTGGATCGACGCTCCAGAAGATGATCGGTAGCCTGGAGGCTGCTAACACACTGTCATTATAGGCGCCGTAAGGAGGACGCAGGAACGGAGTCTGTTCACCGATCAGTTGTGCGATCAGATCGTCTGTCAATTGTAACTGTTCGCGGATCTTTGCATCCGGCAGGTGCGTAAGATTGGGATGGTCCCAAGTGTGGTTTCCTATCTGATGACCCTCCTGAAACATGCGCTGAACTGTTTCAGATTGGATGCGGACCTGAGCCCCCAGGACGAAGAATGTTGCCTTGACATTGTGCTCTTTGAGAATGTCCAGCAGGCTTTCTGTGTAATACGAAGGACCGTCGTCGAAAGTAAGGGCCACGCACGCTACTTCATGACAGTTTATTTCGCCCTCAGCCTCCTGTTCGGCTTGGGAAGATGCCGAGGTAGACATGCGCATCAGGCGTGAGAGAGTTGGGATTCGGCCACTTGAGGATTGTGCCAGCATCGCCACCGGTGAAGAGGCCTGCGTCCAAACGCGCGCAACGGCTTGGCCGAAGTCAGCCTTAAGGGTGGTTGCGTCTACTTCAATGCCCAGGAGCTGTCGAATCTCCGGTCTGAGCAGATCTGAAACCTCAGCCGCAGCAAGCTCAACTTCGACAGTCCCTTCCACACCCGAGGCAACCTGGTACTTGTCGAACCTGAGCAAAACTGTACCGTCGTCCCGAAACACGATGAAGTCGAAATTCCCGGCTGTAGGCTCAGTTCCTGTCTCGATTTGCTCATACTCGCTTTCGAAAAGAGATTCTTTGCGGTCGTCGTCGGCGTCGGGCTCTCGTTCGGCAATCTGGTTGCGGAGGCGTTCTGCCAGCGCTTCCCTTGACAGCTCAGACAGGCGCGGCAAATGGCTGTCGTCAACGAAGAGATCGGAAATGGTTATCTCGGTCCCTTGACGAAGATCAAAGATGTAACTGGATACAATTTCATTGCCCGTGCCGCCAGTATATGTTGAACGCGTGACTTCGAAGAACAGCACCTGTTCATTGGCGACGGTCACTTCATGGTCCTGGCGATAGTGGGTTACGAAGGAGGCTGCCTCCTTGCCCGTATCCTTCTTGTATTCCTGGTAGGATTCTTCGTTTTCGGCAGCTACGATGCGGAATTCGTCAATGAACTGCCGGGTAATCGCCACGATTCGGGCGTTGACCGTTTCATCGTCCGTTGTCGGATAGGAGACATAGAGTTTTGACCGGTCGCCATTTTCGGACTCCTCGAATTCCATGACACCGACTACCCTCGCCCCGGGTGCTGCCGCTTCGGCGTCGATTCCCAGCAACTGACGAAATTCCGGCTTCAATAGATCGGCAATCGCAGACAGAGGCAATACAACATCGACTACGCCTTCGACCCCTGCGGCCACCTGATACTTGTCAAACCTGACTAAGATGGTCCTGTCCTCTTGAAGCAGAATGTTATCGAAGTTTTCGGCTGTCGGGGCAGTACCGCTTTCTACCCATTCCGGATCACTCGCCAATTCCTCCGTGGCTATGCGTTCTTCCAGCACTTCCCTTGTCAGAGCCGAGAGTCGCACCAGGTAGCTGCTATCGACAAAGAGATCGTTGATAGTCAGTTCGGCGCCGGTACGGCGGTCAAAGATGTAACCGACGACGTAAGAAATGCCGGTGCCGCCAGTATTGATTCCCCGCACTATATCAAAGAAGATCACATTCTGGTTTGCGATTGAAACGTCGAAGTGTTGACGGTAGTGCGTGACAAATGTAGCCGCCTCTCTACCTGTCTCCTCTTTGTACTTCTGATAGCTCGCTTCGGTCTCGGTTGCCATCGTACGCCACTCGTCGATGAATTCTTGCGTTACCGCTTCCATGCGGGCGTTGATCGCATCCTGTTCAGTCACGGGATAGGATACGCGCAGCAGGGAACGGCCTTCATGCTCGATTTCTTCGATTGCCTGGACCCAGACATTTTCATATTTGGTCGCGTCGAAGGAAGAGGAATGGACGGAGGCTGTCGCGGCTGCAGGGTCAGGGGTGGCTGTGGGCGCAGTTGTGGAGGTGGGGACGGGGGGCGCAGCGGCTTCAGGCGCAGCAGTAGCCGTAGCACTGTTCTCCGCAACAGGCATATCTCCTGGGCGGCAGGAGGCCAGAGTGACAAGGGATATAAGGGCTGCTACGGCGAGCACTACGTAGAGACGTTTCATCCTGATTCCTCCCTCCGAGGGGCAAAGGACTTTGCGGTTCAGGCGTGGAGCATCCTCTGTTTTGGAGACTCTTGGCAAGCATTCTCCAACTATATCATAAAGAGTCCTGGAGGCGACTCCTGGTAATTCGAGTCCCTCCTGCCTCAGTAGATGTTTGCAGATTACGCTGTGTGAATGTACCCGGATCTTGCCCTATGTGGTTGCAGTCAGACCAGTGCAACTCCCGTGCCGTGGACCCTTTTCGCTGATACTGTCAGCGGCTTGAACTCCTGTAGTGCACAGTTCGATACTCTGTTGGGACTTGGTCGAATCTCCCACTTGTGCCAAGCTTATGTCTAATGTGGCTGCAGTAAGGGATATACGCTCGGCGGACCCTTTGCGGCTCGAATCAAGGAAGAGCTTGGCGTTTTCCGTCTTCGGCCGGTCCAGTTTGCAGACAAGAAAACAAGAAGTAGGCTGCTCGCCATACTTTGATTAAACTGAGAGCGACCCATTAGTTCATGACGAGAAAGGTGAAGTCGATATGATTCGAAAAGCGTTTGTCATGTCAGTGAATCCCGACCAGCACAAAGAGTACGAAGTTCGCCATACCCCGATCTGGCCTGAACTGGAGGCGGTACTCAAAGCGCACGGTGTCAGCAACTATTCCATTTTTCTGCACGCCGAGACCAATCAACTGTTCGCGTATGCTGAAATCGAGAGCGAGGCGCAGTGGAACAGCATCGCCGAAGAGGAGATTTGTCAGAAGTGGTGGCGCTACATGGGAGACATCATGCCCTCGAATCCTGATAGCAGCCCCGTTTCGACTGATTTGAGAGAGGTCTTTCACATCGACTGAGCGGTCCGCCTTCAAGCATATGCAGGAAGGATGTTAACCGCCGGCCAATGTTCCAGCTTTGCTCCCGCAGCTGCGCTGTAGAGCAGGCTATCGCGTCGGAATGACCAAGTACGGTGTCCCGGTCCGCCAGTCGGGCCAGCGTGTCGCACTCCCGTCGCTGAACTTGAATTCGAAGAACAACATCAGGTCCCATGCGGCGTCTATGGAGCTGCCCGGAATCGCGGCTTCGTAGCCCCCGGCATGACACTGCATCTCTATTTCCTCGAATTCCAGGGTCTGGTGGGCGATACGGTGGAAGCAACGGACGGAGCTAAAGGAGCGCTTTTCCGTTTTCTTAAAGTTGAGTCGGAGTGGGAGGTTTTGGGCCGCATCGGCCTGCCTCGGCGGGTTGAATTCAACGCCGGGCGCCAGCGGATGAACATTGCCTCCGGGCCACTCTACTCTTTTCGGCCGCGTTTCTCCCACTTTGCCGACTAGCCGTCTGACCGCCGCCAGATCACTTTCAACGATGGCCAGATCATCTCTCCAATGCCCGTCGTGGCCCTTTTCGCGAAAGCCGAAGACGAGGTCGTCAGCGTAGTTGCCATCGGCAGCCGCTGCCAGCTCGGCCCAATGCTAGCGGCACAGTTTCAAGTGCTCAAGGACGAAAAACAGGAGCCCTGGCTCCAGTGTCCTGCGGAAGAGCGCCATGCTGGTGGCCGCTTCCATTCGGCCGGCATGGTACTCGGCAAGTTTGCTGAGAATCGAGAAATCCAGGCAGGTATAGCGCAGTTCAGTCGTAGTCGCGTCGATGCGCCCGATGGCGGCTTTCGTTTTCGCGGCCACTTCCCGCAGAAGATGACTCACCTGGAGGGGGGTCCACTTGCCGCTTAGCCGGCCCTCCAGGATGTCCACCGCATATTCGTCAATGCGGTAGAACTGTGTCGGGTCGCTGGGCTCGATTTTCGCGTCCTCGTCCAGGCCGCGGCCGGCGTACCGCTCGGGCCAGAATGTCCAGAGGCTTGCTGACATCTGTAGAACGGTCGTGAGCAGCGGCAGGATCTGGCTGCCTTCAGCATAGAGCTGCTCAACGGCGGAAGCCGTCTCGCCGAAGCGGCGCCGAAGCTCGCGATTGCAGAGGAAGAGCTGCATACTGCGCCAGCTCAGATGGGGCGAGCCGATTTCGGCGGGTATGTGGTCAAGGACGGACGGATTGGCCAGCCCCTCGCGCAGACTGGATCCCTGGGTTGTTGGGGCGACTTCGATGGCGCGTGCCGCCTCCAGCAGAGCGTACGTAAGACCGCGTTCGTCGCTTCCGGCGATGAGGAACCGGTTTGACGGAAGCGGGATGAGAAGAGATGGTTCTTCGTCCGGTGAGCCAAGCTCCCGCACGGTTTCGCCGCGCAAGGTCAGCGCGCGGGTCAGCCTGCTTAGCGCCAGGCTGGGGCCTTGAGAAAGTTCCCTGTCTATGGTCAGGAGCATGGAGGAAATCCTCCTCTGCTTGTGCTGGCGGAGGGCAGGACCTACCTGTCTTCGTCTACTGGAAGCCTCTGCAACAGGTCTTTCTCCCGGTCGGAAAGCGTTTCCAAGTAGGAACGGGCGATGGGGTTTCTGTCCAGCCGGCGGCGGAAATACCACGGGCGCAAAAGGGTGAATCCAGCTTGAACACGAGGCGAGTCCGTCAGGTTGGGCGAGCCGCGATGCAGGCATCTTGGATCGCGGACCATTACGTCTCCGACATTCATCAGCAGTGAAATCAGCGGGAACTCACCTGCGCCAACGCGGGACAGCGCCTCGGATTTTGGAAGCAGATGCGTCCCTTCGGCGATCTGAAACGGCCCGTTTTCGGTTGTCACGTCGACGAAGGGCCAGTTCACCACCAGGATATGCGGCGGCAGGATGAGGTCCGGCCGCTCAGGGAACAGTTCCGGCAGGTCGGCATGGACATCCTGGTGGACGGATCCTTTGAAGGGTGTGTCAGTAGCGAACCCGTCGATTATTACCTTCTCTCCGAGGATACCGGTAGCGATTGCGAGTATTGTGTCGTCATTGAAGAAGGCCGGATTGTAGAGAGGGGGGCGAAACGGCAAAGGGATGTAGTGGCGGTTCGGTCCACGATTTGGATTGTCGGCGTGCTCGGCCAGGTGGGCGTCAGCGATGGGACGCCAGGCCGCGTGGCAGGCCTCGATCGCGTCCACGGGGAAGTGGCCGCGCAAGATGCAGTAACCATCCTGCAGGATCTGGTCGATACACTCCTGAATGTCGATAGCAGGCATCATGTCTCCTTCGCAGCTCGGAATTGAGCGAGTTTCATAACGCCAGAACCAGGAACGCTTCTTGGAACTTGCGAAAAACAGCTACACTGCATTTCCCCGAAAGGCCTCCAACTCCTCCTTCCTGGGCAAACCATCGATCACGCCCAGATGCATGGTCGTGTATGCGCCGGCGCGATTGGCCTGCTTGACGGCAGCCCGCAGGTCAAGTCCCTCGGCGAGACCTACGGCCAGCGCGGCGTTGAAGCTGTCGCCGGCGCCGGTGACGTCCAGGGCTTGCACGGGCGTCGCGGGTACGGCCTCCGTGCCGCGTGTAGTAACGATGAGCGATCCTTCTTCGCCGCGAGTCACGATGATGGTTTCGACGCCCAGCTCGAGCAGTTGCCCAGCGAGGTCTTCCGTCGGCGTGGGATCGTCCGGCGGAAGACCGAGCAGGATTCGGGTCTCGCTTTCGTTGGGGGTCAACACGTCCACATTGGCAAAGGTTTCTGGTTCCAAAGTCTGGCCGGGCGCCGGATTCAGGATGGTCGTAACGCGATGTTTTCGGCCAAACTCCAGCGCACGGGACACCGATTCCAATGGCACTTCGAGTTGGGCCATCAGGATATCGCTGCGGGCAATAACAGGCTCAAACAGTTCCACGTGATGGGGTTGCATCACCAGGTTGGCGCCCAGGTGCCCTACGATCCAATTGTCACCTGAGGGCAGAAGCGAGACCATGCCGACCCCGGTATTCATGCCCGGAATACGATAAATGTGTTCGGTCGAGACTTCTTCGCTGTCATAAAGCCGCTCGGCAGAGTCGGCAAATGGGTCGTCACCGAGACAGGCGAGAAGATCCACCTTCGCCCCCAGGCGCGCAACGGCGATTGCCTGATTGGTGCCTTTGCCGCCAGGCCCCATGTCAAACAGATCCCCAATCAGGGCCTCACCCATCACAGGTACCCTTGGGACGCGCACTGTCAGGCTCACAACATAACTGCCGACTACTGCAATTCTTGGCACTGGCAATTCTCAGCTTCAGTCTTCGTCAGAGAAATGTGCTTGGAAAGTAAAGGGTTCTGAACCATCCGGGAAGAGCTGGCCGGGCCATTGGGACTCTAACATCAATGCAACATTTTTTCAATGGGCAGCAAGGGGATCGGAAAGCGGTTGATGATTCCCCGACTATCTCCTATACTGACGCCCAGACTTACCGCAGAATCCCCGGCACTGAAAATCATGACTATGGGGGAGGCACTGAACAGTTCGCACGTTCTCCCCTTTCGCTCCAAGACGGAGTCAGACTTCGAGAGGCAAACTGATGAACGTTCCCTACCAGTTCGCTGGCCTGCAGCGCGCCAAAGAGCCCGGCCTCAGCGTTGAAGAGTGCGCTCGCCGGATTCACCGGCTGGCCTACGTCGAAGAGCGGCTCATGTTCCTGCAGGCTGCGCATATCGTCACGACGCCGCAGCGGGATCTCAAAGGGTTGCTGTCGCGTCTCCAATACGAGGACGGCCTACATTCAGACTTTCTGAAAAACCGGCTTACGGAACTACGCGTATCCAAGTCCAAGGGCCAGGGCGTTCCGGACGGCAGGCTTAAAGTCGTTTTGGACGAGGCGATGCATTCTGACGGCAGCGTCGAGCTGCTGGCTGCCCTTGCGAAAGTGTTCAAACCGGCCTTGCTGGAAGCCTACCGCGACTACGTGCGTCAGACGAACGGTTTGGCCGACTATGAATCCGTGCGGCTGATGCGTACCATCATTGCGGAAGAGGACCAAACGCTTGGTCTGCTGGAAGCGGCCTATGGCGACGTGGTGAGTTCGGCGGAAGATGAGGAGTTGGCGGAGGCGTGGGCCGGCACACTTCAAAGGATGCTCAAGGAGGCAGGGGGAATTCACGGCGGCGCTGAACCGACGGCAGGCAAGGTACAAGCTATGCGCAGTGGCGATCGCTACAGAGTTGCCAAGAGGCCTGAGCGCGACGATACGTTTCACAATGTCTGGGACTTCATCCATGTTGACGAAGACCAGGTGTCGGAGCGGCTGGCACAGATGATAGCCACTCGCCTGGGAGAAATCACGATTGCCGAGGCCCTGGCCATCGTCCTGCTGGAGGTCGAGGGGCAGCCCTGGTCGTTCTATGTTGCCATCTCCCGACACATGTGGGACGAAATGCGCCATTCCCTGTTTGGTGAAGCGGCCGCTGAGCATGTATACGGCGACCGCGCTGCCCTTCCATTGCGGGACTTTGAGATCGAATACCTTTTCGAAATGTCCCCGCTTGAACTCTACGCCATGTTGGGAATCGGCGTCGAAGCGGCCCTGATGAAGTACCCGCCGGGAAAACGCGCTGAATACGAATTCTGCCGCGACCAGGCGCGCCATCCCTTGATGACGACCTTGCAGGACTTTGACTGGGCGGACGAAGTCGAGCATGTGCAGATCGCCCGACGACAATTGAAGGAGTGGTTTGCGGGTGACGCTGATGAACTGTCTGCGCTGGCCGAACAAGGGATGCAGTTCCGAGCGCGAACGCGGCGCCTTCACCCCCCCACTCCGATGCCCGATCTTCCAGGCATCTAATCGGCCGTCCTAATGTAGTTGAGTACCCTCCATGTCAGCTTTTCGGCACTTACTGAGGATAGGGCGGCGTAGGCGTGACCTTTATGCGAGGAACGTTTTTCACAATGAAGCGAGTTGAATGGATGATGCCAGCTCATTCGTTCCCATCAAGAAGACCATTGGAGGAGCAAACAGAATGCAATCCAATTTTGTACTGGAAAAACTGCGACGCGGCGAGAAAACTTTCGGGAGTTTCCTGGGGATGGGAAGTCCGACTGTCGCTGAACTCCTGGCCCACGCCGGCTGCGAGTGGCTGTTGATCGAGATGGAGCATAATGGCCTCGACATGGCCCAAGTTGAGCACATCCTTATGGCCGTGAAGGGGACGGATACCGTCCCGTTAGTCCGCATCCCGTCGGCTGATCCGGTATTCATTCAGAGATCGTTGGATATTGGCGGAATGGGGATTGCGGTGCCGATGGTCAGGACCGTTGCTGAGGCCGAAGCAATCGTGCGCGCATCCCGCTATCCTCCTGAGGGCAAGCGCAGTTTCGGCCCGCTGCGGGCATCCCATTACACGGTGGAATATGAGGAGTATTTCGAGAAGGCCAACGAGAATATACTGATCATGCTGATCATTGAAACGCCGGAGGCGGTCGAGAACCTGGAAGAGATTGCCAGCGTTCCGGGCATCGACGTACTGTTTATCGGCGCCTTTGATCTCTGCCTCTCCATGGGTCTGAATCCGTTCGAGATGCCCTTACCGGAGATAGAGGCAGTGATGGAGAAGGCTCTGAAGGTTGGCCGGACTTGTGGCGTGGGAGTCGGCGCAGGCGCAGGCAGCCCGGAGGAGTTGCGGACCCTGGCGGCGCAGGGCTTTACGTTCTTGAGTTATGGGCCGGACTACAAATTATTGGTTGACGCAATCCGACCCGGAGTAGAGGCTTTCAGGCAGGTCAGGAGTACCTGATCCGGACTGTGAGAAAGCAGTCCCCTGACGGCGCATCGCTCCCTGCCGTCAGGGGACTGTTACAATAAAGGGAATCTATACCGCCAGCGCTACGGCCCGAACTTCTCCGAATTCGCGTTCCAGCTTCGTCCAGGAGTGCCCGCGATCGGTGCTGCGGTAGAGTTGACCGGCCACACTGTAGGCTACGATCCAGTCAGGCAGAGCGGGGTTATGGGAGACCGCCCAGATCGTACTGTTGGCCACACCGCCCAGATCGGCTCGTTCCCACGTTTTGCCCAGGTCGTTGCTGTGGAAGAGGCCGCCTTCGTCACCTGGAGGTCCGTTGCCAGCGCCTACCCAGATACGGCTGTCTCCATTTGCCAGGTGAATGACGCCCCGACAGTAGGGCCAGGGATAATGATTCTTGACTTCAAGCGGCGTCCAGTTCTGCATATCGGTGGTAACGCAGACGTCGTTGTTGGTGGCCGCGACCAATGTCTTAGGCGAGCCGGGCACAACGGCAAGGCCGTGGATATCGAGGCTGGACAGGCCCTCGCTGCCTTCTCTCCAGGTATCGCCGCCGTCGCGGCTGATGCGCATGCCGTCGATTTCGATGCCGGCGTAGACCGTCTGCGAATCTTCCGGATCGAAGAGAATGATGGTAACACGCGGCGTAATCGGAATGCCTTCGCACTCTTCCGCCAACTCAACATCCAGTTTCTGCCACGAACTGCCGCCATCCTGGGAACGGAAGAGGGCCGAAGGGCAGGTCCCGGCGAAGATTGTATCCTGGTTTGAGGGATCGATGGCGAGCGCCCAGATTTCGAGATCGTTCATAGGCGAATCAACCAGTGCCCAGGAGTCGCCGCCATCGCGAGTGCGGTAAACGCCGGCCTCCGTTCCCGCGTATAGTACGGCTGGATCGCCAGGGTCTATGGCGATGGCGCGGATATCCGACTCCATGAACAGACCTTGGGAGGCCCGCTCCCAGGTGTCGCCACCGTCGTGGCTGCGCCATACGCTCTGCCCGATTGTGCCAGTGTAGATGGTGGGATTTGCTGTCACTTTGGAACCTCCTCCTTGTCTTGACAATTTGAACCCATTGAGAGATCGGAGTTCTTGCTCTTACTAAGTTGAGGGACGCAAGGATCTTGATCGCTATGCCGACAGTTGCCGGTTCCGCAATTGCACTGGGCCTGGAGTTGATTCGGCCGCAAAACGCCAGTACACGGGATTTACTTTATCTAGCGTTCGGATGCCGTGCCCCGCAAGACCGCGCATTGGAAGGAGTGGCCCTCATCGTCGATCTGCAGTGCCTCTCGCACCTCTTCAGGTGAAGCGTCGTAAAGCGCACGAATGGCGGAGCGATTGACTTCCGGCGTTTCCATGCGTTCGGTCCACTCCTCGAAATAGAGAAAAATGCGATAGGGAAAGAAGACTTCCAGTCTGAAACCGGCCGCGGCAAAACGGTTGCTCCACTCTTCAAGCGTGTAGTCCCGTACGTGGGAGGGATCCCGCAGCACCTCAATCGCGTTCAAATAGGTATCGCAGACCGGATCACCGAATCCAAGCACGTCGCTGAGGATGAACCGGCCTCCATCCTTGAGAACGCGGCGAAACTCGCGCAGCGCTTTGCCCGGCCTGGCCCAATGATGCGCACTGTAGCGGGACACGACGAGATCAAACGCAGAGTTGGGAAAAGGCAGGTTTTCCACGTCTCCCAGGCGAGTCCTGACGTTTGTCAGTCCCCGAGCTCCTGCCAGGACTTCGACCTGATTCAGCATCGAGGCTGTGAAATCGAGGGCTGTCACTTGGGCAACATGGGGCGCGAAGCTGGCGGCAGTGTGCCCTGCCCCGCAGCCCGCGTCCAGGACGCGTTCGCCACCCTGCAGATTGGCGGCTTTAACCATTACCGGCAGATCCTCGCCCTGTGCATGCACTGCGCTCGTGAGATAGTTTGGCGCTACGCGACCGAACTGCTCCTGCACGGCGCCCTTCAGATCGCTTTCTCTAGCCATTGTCTACTTTCCAAACAAGCGTCATGCCGCGCCGTCCTGCCCGTACTGTTCAATTACCGTTGACATTGCCTGAAGCCCAAACTCCAATGCTTCCACGGGCACGCGCTCATCGGCCGCATGGACGGTCGCGCTGAAGTTTGTGCCAGGGGGCAGCTTCATCGGCAGGAATCCGTAGTTCTGGATGCCCAACCGGGAGAACATGCGTCCGTCGGTGAAGCCGCCCACCATTGAGGGAATGACCACGCCGTCCGGGTCGAGTTCTTCCACAATACCTTTCAGCAACGGGAACAGACCCATGTTGACGCTGGCCTCACCAGGGTCGTGGCGGATGATTTCAAAGGACAGATCATCGCCCAGCAACTCATGCAGTTCGGAAATGAGGTCGTCAGAAGTAAAGCCGGGCAGAACCCGTCCGTCCAGTTCCAGCAGAATTTCACTGGGGATTACGTTAGTCTTGATGCCGCCGCCAACGACAGTGGCATTGACGGTGTTGTGGAGCAGGGCGTCAAAGTTGCGGGCCTGGGGCAGTCCATCCGCAAGCATCTGATCGAGTTGGGTGTCGGTGCAGTCCGGGTCTAGCAGCGCCAAGGCCGCGGAAGCCAAATGGTCGGGCGCGTGCTCGGCAAGAGCCGGAAGCATCTGCTGCATGACCGGAGTGACGTGCACCGGCAGTCGGTTGCTATTGAGGGTCGTCAGGACCTTGCCCAACTGGGCCATCGCGCCGTCGCGCAGCGGAGTCGAGCCGTGTCCCCCCGGGCCGGAGAGACGCGTGCGGAGCCAGCAAACCTGCTTTTCCGCGACCATGAGGGGATAGAAGCGCTGGTCGCCCATGTACTGTGCGCTTCCTCCTCCTTCGCCGATGGCGTATTTTGCGCCCTCGAACTGCTCGGGATGCTCCTCGGTCAGAAAGCGGGCGCCGTAGTCGCTGCCGGCTTCCTCATCGCTCATTATCGTAAGGATAACGTCGCCGGCGGGCTTGCGTCCTTCGGCCGCAGCGCGTAGTACCGCGCAGGTCATCATCGTGACACCGCTTTTCATGTCCAGGCTGCCGCGACCCCAGACGGTCCCGTCGATCAGATTCGCGGCGAAGGGATCATGTTTCCAGGTCTGATTGGCGGTCGTGACCACATCGACGTGGCCCTGCAATACCAGCCCTGGCGCTTCGCCCCGGCCGGGTAGCCGGGTTACCAGATTCGGTCTGTTCGCATCTTTCGCCAGTAGAGTCGTGGTCAGACCGCCTTTCTGCAGCAACTGATCCAGAAAGCCGATGCACTCGGCTTCGTTCCCAGGAGGATTCGTCGTGTCGTACCGGACCAACGTGCGCAGCAGGTCGGTCGGCCGCTCATAGATCGGAGTGGTCATGGCGCTCATTTCATCCTGGGACAAGCCTTGGAGGCAAAGAAATCGGCAACTCTCTTTTCTCTGACTTTAGCTGGCCCGACTATCAGCCGCAGCCGTTGTCCAGCGATGCGACAGGACTCGGGCAGTAGTACGAGACTATCGCAACAAGCCTATCGTAAGCGGCCCGGAACAGCAAGGCCGTTATGCGGCCATAGGCAGTTCCGGCGGCGCCCTGCACCGCGGCCGGGGCTCCTGGGCCTGCCCCCTGACATTGAACCTCGCACAAGGACGGCTACGCTAGCGCGCCTTATGCAAGGAACAGTTCGACAAATTGTTCAGGGCTGTTAAAATAGCGGCGACAGTTGCCCGCGTGCAGGTGGGTCGCGTCACCTCTTGTTCCGGACCGGACGGCAGGCCCAACCAGCTGGCCTTCGTCTTCCAAGCACATACGGAGCTTTCTTCCCTATGACTACCATCAGCGAACGACTCGAAGAAGGGCGAACGATTCTTATGGATGGCGCCACAGGCACAGAGTTGCAGAGTCGGGGCGTGCCGATGGATGGCGTGGCGTGGAGCGGGCTGGCCGTTGCCAGCGATCCCGATGTCGTTCGCCAAGTGCATCTGGATTATATCCGCGCCGGGGCGGAAGTCATTATCACCAATACATTTGCCAGCGGCCGAAACATGCTGCGGGCTGCCGGGGTCGAGAACCGCACGGAAGAGATTAACCGGCAGGCCGCGCGGCTGGCACTTCAAGCAAGAGAGGAGGCTGGGGAGGCCAAGAGCAGGGATCTCACCGGCAGTTGGGATGCCGCCCCCGGTTCTGTCTGGGTAGCCGGGTCGATCTCACCGATGGCAGGAGGCCTGGGTGATGAGGCAAGTCCGACTCTGGAGACAATGCGGGGCCACTTTGCAGAGCAGGCGGAACTGCTTGCCAGTTCCGGCGTCGACCTATTGGTCTTGGAAATGATGCGAGACATTGACTTTAGCTGCGCGGCTTTAGAGGCTTCCCTGGCTACGGGCCTGCCGGTATGGGTGGGATTCAGTTGTGACAGGGACGAAGACGGCAGCTTATACCTGGCCCCGACTATCCGCGAGAAGATACCGCTGGCGGCGGGCGTGGGCGCGGTGATGGCGGAAGGGGGATCGCTGGCGGCGATCATGCACAGCGACGTTGACATTACCGGCGAAGCGCTGAGCGCTGTTCAAACTGTCTGGGATGGGCCTACCGGCGCTTATCCCGAGAGCGGCTATTTCACCATGCCCCACTGGCAGTTTGTAGATATCATTGAGCCAGAGACCTTCGCAGACCGGGCCATGTCCTGGATAGGTAAGGGCGTGCGGTTGGTGGGCGGGTGTTGCGGCATCAGCGTGGCGCACATTCGAGCCCTTGCAGGGCGGCTACAGCCTGCTGCCTTTTAGCAGATGCTCCGGGTGAGGCGGAAACAGTGCACTTGAAGGATACCTTAGAGATGGCCGCATCGCAGTGTGCGTTCCATAAGAGGATTTGAGGAATGAGACAATTCCGTCATTTTCAACGAAGAGTTCGTAGTGTCTCCCTTGTCATGCTCCTGCTGGGCCTGTCTGGGATATTAGGTGGGTGCGGTCGAGACAGGGAGGAAGAGTTCCTGTTTGCGCCGGACAGCCCGCCGGTCACACTCACCTATGTAGCGCCTGGGAATTCCATCTTCAACGAGCCGGAGCAGGTAGCCATCGAACGCTTTCAAGAACTGGCGCCAAGCATACAGATAGACCGCCAGTCCTACGGTTTCAACGCCGGCAACTATCTACTGGACACGCCGCCACCCGACGTGATGCTGATGTGGGACGGCAATGAACTCCGCAGCGCAGCTGCCCTAGGGTTGCTGTCCGACGTCTCGGACGTCTGGACCGAGGGAAACTTCACCGAAGCTTACGGCAGGCGGTTCCGAGACATGAGCCGTTTCGACGGCACGTTGCGATTCGTACCGGCGGGCTTCAACTGGACCGGGATCTATTACAACAAAGAGGTTTTCGAACAGTTCGGCTTCACGCCGCCGGCTACTTGGGAGGAATTTGAACTGATCTGCGACACGCTACTGGCAAATGGTATTACACCCATGTCACTGGCAGGTCAGAACCCCTTTATCAGCATTCTGTGGTTCGACTATCTGAATTTGCGGCTGAACGGCCCGGAGTTCCACCGCGACCTGATAGCGGGGCGAGTGGACTTCAACGATGTACGAATTGCCCAAGTGTGGGGGTTCTGGAAATCGCTACTGGATCGTGGCTATTTCGTAGAAAGACCGGGCAGCACTTCGGAGATGAACAGCATGACTGCGCTGATCCGCGGGGACGGCGACAGCCCACTCTCCTGGGAAAAGGCTGTGATGGCTTTAGCGCCGCAATTCAGCCTGGGCGACCTGCCGCCGGTATTTGCGGAGGAACTCGACTTTTTCCAGTTCCCTCAGATTGATCCCAACCTTCCAATAGGGGAGGTCTCTGTCGTGTTCGGCTACGTCATACCTGCCGATGCGCTGTACCGGGCTGAAGCAGGCGCTTTTGTGGGCTTCATGGGCTCGGCCGAAGCGCACGAGTTGCAGCTCGCGCGCATCGGCGAGGCAGAAACGAACATCGGCTATGTACCGGTACATCGCGAGCTTGATCGAGACCTTCTCTCGGCGGCGGCGGAGAAAGGTGACCAGGTCGTGGCCGGAGCCGACGAAATCAGCCCTCCGCTGTTTCTCGTGCTGCCCGACAGCATGAGGGCCAGCTTCAACCAGGTATTGAGAAGACTGTTCCTGGCTACGAGAAACCCCTTGGAGGTCGCTGAAATACAGACGATATTGGAGGAAGGGCGCCAGAGAGCAGTTCAAAACGGAGAGTTTCCGTAGTAGAGTTCGCCTTCAGTCTTCGGCGCGCCGGTCTCCTGCGTACCACAACTCTCAAATCAGTTCGCAAGCGCTTTTTCTGTCTGACTTTCCATCGCCTCTCGGATGCCGGGCCATTCCCGCCAGATATCTGTGTAGCCGGCCTTTTCGTTGCCCTCCACCTCTTTGTGTCGAAGTCGACAGATGACGGCCTGGCGAACGTTGGGTGACGCGTTGGGTCCGCCTGTGTGGAACATCAGGTAGTGGGCAAGAATCAGGTCGCCGGCCTCTGCGGTGACCATCACGGGCCCCTCCGGCAGCGGAATATCGGGCCTGCCGTTGGCCAATACTTCGTGGCCGTTCGCCTTGAAATACGCCTCGAAGGCACGGTGTGATTTGGGCCAGACCGTGAAGTTGCCGGCATTCGTCTCAAGCAGGTCCTCCAAATACACGACGGCGAAGGCCGTGAATCCGCGATTGTAGTACCCTTTGGGCATGCCGTTGGTGCCGCTGCCGATGCCGTCTATGTGGCCGCGCGGCTCCGGCGCATCTTCGCCTAACGGGAGCGGGAAACGGGGATACGGTTTGGCCTGAAGGATGGGTACGACGTTTCCCTCGCCCATCAACTCCTCGGCGATTTCAATGACAGGGGACTTGTTGAACAGATCCAAAATGACCGGCGCCCGCAGCAGTTCGGCACAGAAGAAGGCGGACCGATTGTTTTCCATATCTTCGCCGCCGAGTCCAACCTCGCCAATGGAGTGGTTTACGGCGCGCAGCGCTTCATTGATCAGCACTTTGGGCACGACGCCGGGTATTTTCACGTAGCCATCTTCAAAGAACTGGCGCTTCTGGGCAAGAGTTAGCATAGGTGTCTCCTAGCTTGAATGAAGTGAACAGGAGTTGAAGAAATCGTACACAAATCGGAGGCGTAGGTCAATCGCGCCCCGGTGCCGGATCTGAAGAGTTTTCGGGTTTTGTCGGTCCTTTTGATACTGTGCTTACAACGCCCGCGATTGGTGGTGCAGAGCCACTGTATTATTATGCTTGAAGAATGCGACATGACTCAAAGTCAGTGTAAGGAGGGGACCAGCGGTGCAAGAGCGAGCCCCAGAACTTGAGAGCGCGCTCAACTTTGCGGGCAAAGTTGCCCTGATAAGCGGCGGCGGCCGGGGCATCGGCGCGGGGATTTCAAAGCGATTTGCCGAGGCAGGTGCGTCGGTGGTCGTTAGCTACGTGCGGGCGGAGTCGGCAGCCCAAGAGGTCGTCGAGCAAATTCAGGCGGCTGGCGGGCAAGCGCTGGCAATACGGGCTGACGTTTCCCGGGCAGATGATGTGGAACGGTTGATTTCGCAGACAGTAGAACGGTTCGAACGGCTGGATGTGCTGGTCAACAACGCCGGCATCTATCCTCTTTCGCCACTGTTGGAGATGGCTGACCGCGAATGGGAGCAGGTGTTGGCAGCCAACCTGACTGGCACACACTACTGCACGCAACGAGCTGCACGGGCGATGATCGAGCTGTCTGCGCGGCGGGACAATAGCGAGAGCAGCGGCTCGATCATAAACATCTCTTCGATTGAAGCCGCCTCGACCGCCTATGCGCACAGTCACTACACTGCTGCAAAAGCGGGGGTAGAGCAGTACACGAGAAACGCAGCCCTGGAGCTGGGAGAAGCGGGAATCAGAGTCAATACGGTTGCGCCGGGGCTCATCGATCGCCCTGGATTGGCGCAGGCATGGCCGGACGGCGTGAAGCGCTGGCAGAATCGCGTTCCCTTGGCGCGGCTCGGAACACCCGAAGATATCGCCGACGCGTGCCTGTTTCTGGCTTCCCCCCTGGCTCGCTGGATTACAGGCGTTACGCTTGCCGTCGATGGGGGCGTCCTTGTGGCGCCGGCCTTCTAGAAGTCTATGCGAACAATGGACCTTGCGGCGGCTGACATCATCCGCCTCTTCGACCTGAAACCGCTGCCGGTTGAGGGCGGCTACTTTCGTGAAACCTACACTGGCCACCTGCAGCTACCTGCCAGCGTCCTGCCTTCGTCCATCAGATCGGAACGGCCGGTCAAGTCCGTTATCCTCTACCTTCTGACCGCTGAAACGCAGTCGCGTTTGCACCGGCTGGAATCTGATGAGGTGTGGCATTTTTATTTGGGTGACGGGGTTGATCTGCATGTGTTCGGGATTGATGTTGACTACACGAGAATTGAGTTGGGGCATGATCTCCTGGATGGTCAGACCGTTCAGGCGGTCGTCCCCGCACACAGTTGGTTTGGGGCCCGTTTGCAGAGTGGCGGGAGTTGGGCCTTGATGGCCTGCTCCCTGGCTCCAGCCTACAGCGACGACGATTTTTCTCTTCCCGACGACGCGGAATTCGATGACCTGCTGGCCCGTTTCCCCTGCCAGAGAGCAATTCTCCATGAGTTGCGCTGAACTAACCACGACCGAACCATAAGCCAGCGAGGAGCTTCCCGCCATGCGTCCGCTCGTCGAACTTGCCTTGTTTACAGAAGATGTGCCTTCGCTCGTTACATTTTACGAGGAGTTGCTTGGAGGTAGTGCAGCCCATCAGTCAGAGCAGATGGCGCTGTTTCAATTGGACGGGCTGCACATCTTGATTCACCACCGCGGGCCGGCAGACCCTGACTATGTAGTTGGCACAGAAGGCCCCCCCAATGAAGATCACTTCGCCATTGGCGTGAAGGCGCTGGACCGCGCCTGGGACGGCAGTGACCTTAGCGATAGCCCCGCCGCGATCCCGCCGGCCGCGTACCCTTGGGGCCGGTCGGCGTATCTACGCGATCCCGATGGGCGTCTTGTCGAAATGCAGGAGACTTAGTGTTCTGCCAGCATGGAACGAATCCCGACGATCCGGCACTTTTGCTTCCAGTCCTTAATGTGATAGAATGCGGTCGAAGTGAGAAGGCTCCGCTTGCGAGGTATAGCAAGTTTCTTCTTCATAAGAACTCAGCGAAAGGAGGCTCCATATGAGAATGGTGAACAGGAAAGAGAGTGTTACGGGTAACTGCCTGCATATGGAGCGCAGCTAGCTGATTCTCTTGAAACGCTCGTGGGGATTCCCTTTCCGTGCGAGCAAATTGATGTGAACTCCGCCTAGCTAACTTCCATCCTGCCCCTCCATTTTGAGGCTGCCGGCGTTACCTAACCGCGGCCTTTTTTGATCCCGTTCTATACAGTTCAGCGCGACTTGCGATCGTCCGTCCGGACGTTCGGAGGCGCCAAGCGAACACGGGCCGCGCGTGTGTAGAGTTCCACGCGTCTTGATTGCTGCAGTTGCCTCCCTTCTCTGGTAGAGGGAGAAATGCAGTATAAGGTATCGATTCGAGGCCTCGCGCCCCAGCTCAAGGACTGACAGAGAATTGAAAGAGCAAGAAGAAAGAGACAACGACGGTTGGGATCGATTTCAGAAGGACGACGACAGTTCGTCGCAGGAATCTGATACAAGGTGGGAAGAAGAACAGGCGGAACTGGAATACTACGAGAGGAAGTTTCGGCTGGCTAAACCTGCATTTCGCGCTGCACGTAAACCGAAAAACGAACGACAACGGTTTGAAATGCACCGCGCTGAGGTGCAGCAGCTGGCCGAAGTCGCGGACCTGGAAAGCGTGTGGGACATCACTTACACTCCGGCGCGCTTTGAAGGCGGGTTTCTCAGAACTTCCTTGAGGCCCTTTTACCAACAGGACCAGATCGTCGACGTAATGGCCCAGGTGAAGGGTGGAAAGGAGGCAAATATCTATCGGTGCAAGGCCCACGCTTCCGTCGGTGTCGAATGGATCGCGGCCAAGGTCTACCGCCCCCGCCAATTCCGGAATCTTCGCAATGACGCCATGTACAGAGAGGGCCGGCATCTCTTGACCGCGGAAGACGGGCGGCCGCAGGCCATCAATCCGCGCGACGACCGGACAGCGAGAGCGGTCAACAAAAAGTCGGTTTTTGGCGTGCAAGTTCGCCATACATCCTGGCTGATGTACGAGTTCTCAGCTTTACAGACCCTTCACGAAGCCGGGGCGCCGGTGCCGAAACCCTATGGGGTAGGCGACAACGCGATTCTGATGGAGTATATCGGCGACGAACAGATGGCGGCGCCGACCCTCCACGAGACGCGTCTGGAGGACGATGAAGCCGGATCCTCTTTGACAGCACACTGAAAAGCATAGCCGTCATGCTGGAGAATGGCTTAGCACACGGCGATCTATCGGCTTACAATATCCTCTACTGGCAGGGCGAGATCAGGCTGATCGACTTTCCGCAGGTTATCGACATACACACAAACCGAAGCGCGCAAGCCGTTCTGAAGAGGGATGTGGAGCGGGTCTGCCAGTACTTCCGTCGCTACGGAATTCGGGTGGACCACCACGCCTTGGCAGAAGATCTGTGGGAACGATACGCCGCGTCAGACCCCGACGACTTGGCCGCCGATCTTTCGAGGGTCTTGAACGTCGAGGCAGAGGACGAAACCGAAGAGGAAGAAGAGTAGGCGTTTAGAAGGGCTGGGCTACACTGAGCGCAGCCTTTCACCACGGCAGACGACGGATATCCCGGCGCATGGCCCGCCAGAGTTCGGCGGCGCGGGCAAGCGCGGCAGGGCGGAGGGTCGAAGTTCCATAGCGTTCCTGGCTGACTGCCGAAGTCAGCCCGATCACATTTCGTGTCAGTCTGCGGCGCCGTTCCGGTTCGGACTCATGACCGGCCAGATGGGCCGACAGGCCGCGGCCATACTCCAGCTCCGTCTGATGCGGCTGGTGGGGCCAGCCGATGCGCCGCCCCCACGCCAGTAGCCCGAGCCAAGGGTCTTGCGGCCTGCGTTCGAGCCAGCTTCCCAACAGATACAGGAGGCCCGCCAGCGGCAACAGCCAGAAGAGTAATTGCCAGTTCCAGGTCCGCTCGTCATCGCTCGTTTCTTCTACGGTCTCGGTCCGCCCCGATCTCGTGAAGCTGTCCGGTACGGCCCGCAACGCTGCCTGCCTTCTGAGAGAAGGCCTACCGGCGGTCGGCTCGAACGGCACCCACCCGATCTCCGGAAGGTAGACCTCAGGCCAGGAGTGGGCTTCCGCTTCAGTTATGGTCCACTCGCCTGATTCAAGGTCCCAGTAGCCGCCAATGTGGCCAGTAGCAAATCGCGTGGGTAGACCGTTCAACCGGGCCAGAACTGCAAAGGCTGTGGTGTAGTAGTCGCAATACCCTTGCTGCAGATCAAAGAGGAAAAAGTCGGCGACGTCTTCACCCGGAGGAGGTCCGGGAACCTCGAGATTGTATTCGATTCCCCGCAGATGGGCCTCAATCGATTCGGCAATGGCAAATGGCCCTGGCTGGCCTGCAGCCAGGCGTTCAGCCAGGTCTTGTGTGCGCGCGGTAATGGAATCCGGCAGCCTCAGATGGGGGAGCATCTCAGGCGGCAGCTCCGCAGCCTCGCTACCCCAGGCGGGCAGTGCGAGCAGACTCTCGGTCGACATGGCCGGTATGAACGATATGACTTCGAAACGGTCTACCGGACCGATGCCCGACCAGACGGTAACCAAGTCGTCGTCAGAACGTCGCTCCAATGCGTATTCTGTGCGAAACTCGGCCGGTTCGCCGGCCGCCGGCAGCACTGCGGTCGGCGCCGTCAGCCGTACCCGCTGCGTCAGAGCCACACGGCCGGGCCACTCTTCTTCACTGCGCCAAGGCCTGTTGGCGTCAAAGGCTGCGTCCCGCTCCTGGCCGCTGTTGTTCCAGCCCCGCCCGTCGTAGTTGACAAAAGTGCCTCGGCGCATGTAGAGCCGCGGGGGCATGTCGCCCATCTCCGTCACTGCGCCAAAGGGGTAGTTCGTAGAGACGCGCATCACCTCGTACCTGCCCAACTCCGCTCCGCCTTCGAGAAGGAACCGGTTTGGCAGACCGCTTCCCAGCCGGCCCAGCCCTCTCCTGCCTCCCTTGAGGTCCGGAAACATGCGCTCAGTGACATTGTCGACGGAGTCGTACACCGGCGTCATTGTCTGGTAGACCCTATAGGCAATTGGCTTGATTACGACGTTGGGCATGAAGGCGGCAACGAGGCCGATTAGCGCCGCGCCTGCACCGACCGACAGCAGCCGGTCCGTCAGCAACATGGGGCTGAAATCCATCCTGTGACGGGCCCAACCTCTTTCCAGGCGCTGTTGGTCGAGGAGAACGTGCAACAGAAGGGTCGCGGCAAAACCTATCAGAATCAGGAGGCGGCCCTGCCGTCCATAGAATAGGAACGTCGCCAGCACCCAGAGCGCCGGCGCGCCTACGATCAGTCCGTTACGCGTCGAAAGCGCGAGCAGCGCCGTTGCGCCTCCCAGCAACCACAGTACGACGCCGAACAGAGACAGAAAGACGAAGTCGTCCTGGTAGGCGCCGCCTGCCTCCACACCTCGCGCCCAGTCCGAGTAGCGCAGCACCAGGCTGTCCAGATCAACCTCTACCCCTTTGGCCAGCGCAAGCAGGTCATTTGCGAACGCTGCCCGCCACAGATCGACAGGGCCGGGTATCCAGTGTATAAGCACTTGCGACACGATCAACGCGCCCAGGCCGCCCCAGAACAGTAAACCGAAGCTGTAGACTACGGAAACGAGTAAGCCAAGAAGGCGACTCCTCTTGGGTGAAGTAGAGGGGCTTCCTTGTTCTGATTGTTGATCGTCGGCGGGGGCAAGGATGCTTGAGGCCCATCTTCGCAGGCGGACAATCATCCACCACCCGCTCAAGAGGCTGAGAAACCCTACCCACTCGAGATTGACGCGGACGCGGCGCAGATCGATCCACTCGGCTTCGCGAATGGCAAAGGCGGGCAGGAGGGCCAAAATGAGCGCGATCACCAGGACCATCCAGCCCAGGGTGGGACGGTAGCGCTCCACCGCCGAGAGCAAGAGCCGGACGACTACATGTCTTTCGTCTACACCACTGGCAGCCGTCACCCTACCTCTTCCTCGATTTCGTGTGCCACAACGCCGCCGCTGGGGGTCGTGCGCAAGACCGTACGAGTGCGGCGGTAGGTTAGCGCGGGCGTCAATCGGGTTCCAGCCTGCATAAACCGAAGCGGGATCTCATATCTTGCAAGAATGTCAATCAGATTCGCTTGCGCATCTTCGCTGGTGAGGTCGGGGTCGGTTTCAGGCTCGTCCTCAAGATGGTCTTGAGTACGGGAGTCCGCAGGAATCTCGTCAGGCCGTAACTCGGCGACCGCATCGCCTGCAACAGGATTGTCGTCAGCGCCTGCGGCTGCCGGTGTCACTGCAAGGACGCTGGCCGGAACACCGGCGCGACGAAGATGCAACAGCTCAGCGGTCCAGTCCTCGACCCCATCGCCGATGTCCGGGGTGATGGCCAGGACGGTCTGCCCGGCGCTGAAAAGGCCCCGGCTGCGGCGCAAGAGCTCGCCGAGAGACAGGTCACCGGCGTTCACCGGAGCCAATGCAGCCAAGATGCGCCAGACCTGCCCTTTTCCCGGCTGCGGCGGTACATCTACGAGCAGCGATGACGGGGACTGCACGCGACTCCGTTCCCCATTTGATGACCAGGCGCCGGAATCGTTGTTGGCCGGACTCGCCTCCGGGAGAAACTGCTGATCGAGTGCGAACTCCCCTTCCGTCTGAAAAAAAGATGCTTCAGCGGCGGGCGCGGCCAGCAGACCAACGGACCTCCGTTCGCCGCCGCTCAGAAATTCGGCTGCAACGCTTGCCGCCAGAACGATTCCTGTCTCTAGTGAACTCTCCTCACCTTTGCCAGACTGTACCAGGCGGTTGACATCAAGCACGATCCACAGGTCTCCGCTCGGTTCCGTTTCCACGTCCGTGACGACCAGCTCGCCCTGCTTTGCGCTGGTAGGCCAGTGTACATGGCGCAGACTGTCTCCCGGCTGATAGGCCCGCACAGCCTGAGAGCGCTCCGACCCTGTGTGGGCGCGTCGCCGGCGATCCTGGCCGGACAGGCTTCCTCTGGGCAGAGCAAGCGCGGGAATGTGCGCCACCCTGGGGTAAACCAGAAGCGATTCCGAACGAGAATCCACGACTTCCAAACTGAAGAACCCAAAAGGGTCGCCTGTCCGCAGCGTATGCGGTCCCAAGCGGAAGACGCCTCTCTGCGTGCAGTGTGCCTCGGCGCGCCACTGGTAGCTGCTGCCACCGCCGCAACTGACCACCTGTCTCGGATTGTAACCGGGCAAGAGCGACCTGTCGGCGAACTCGAGCCAGTGCAATGGCAGGGTGCTATCGTTCCGGACGACAAACCGTTCCTGCAAGGAGTCGCCTACCACCAGCATGGCTCCTTCTCGATGCCTCTCAAAAAACACCTGCAGGACCTGATTTCGGACCCAGAAATAACTGATTGCATAGAGACCGACCAACGAGATCAGAAGTGCAACCCAGATCGGGCTCGGGCCCAAGAGTTGCATGAAGAGCAAGAGAGGAATGAAGAGAAGCGGCCAGCCGTTACGCAACTCGATGCGCCATCCCGCGGGCAGATGGCGGTTCAGGAGCCGGTCGAGCGCCCGCTGAGGATAAAGGCGACGGGAACTTGCTGAAGGTCTGCTCAATTTGCGGGCTGTCACAGTAACCAGGTCAGAGATTGGCAGTTTCCCGATGGTATGTGAGAATGGACGCGAGAGGCGCTTGCCGGCGGTTCCTCTTTGGCGTCAACCGGCGCAGCCGAGACGGGAGTATTTTGAATCTACTGCTCCATGAAGGATTGCCGGCCATGTCCCCCGGGCTAAACTGAACAGATTGTACCACAAAGTTACGGTGCATCCAGGAATCTGATGGCAATCAGCAGAATCGCAAGGGTGCGCGCTCTGCATCAGGCCGGCCTAAAAAATGGTAACATTACTTGGCGCCTTAGAGCAGTCCTTACTCTTGCCCTCAGCGGTTGCGTCAGAATTCCTTTCGTCAGTTTGGCAGATCCTCGCGATACTGGCAGTTGCTGGACTCGTAATCGTCATGCTCCTGGCGATAATTGAGCCGGGGCCTCTCGTGAAGAGACGCCCCTTCTCCAGAAAGCAAAGAAGGCCCCGGCAGACGCCCAACGGCGCCAAACCGACCCAACAGAAGCTGGAGCCAATGACAGGCGGTGACGGCGAACATGCTGATCAAGGCGAAAGGGGCCACTAGCGTGCCGGTGATCGCTCTGGCGGGTCGCCAACTGACGTGACAGGTTCCAAATGGGTGCCGCTTCCCCCCCTTGTGGGACAGATCGAAAGTTTGGTTCGGCCAGGCCATCCGTTTTCGGTCCGCCTGCCCTCCAAACCTGGGCCGCATTTCCAGACACTGAGCGGCCTCTACTTCCTCGTACGTTGCAGCACGTCCGTTGGCCTGGAGAGAGGCGGCGACTGGTCCATATTTCCTCGACAGCCTCTATTCATTTGCGGCCGTCAAGCGCACGACCAGGACGACCTCTGGCAGCTCTATCTTCCAACCAATCCGGTCGGGTATGGGGCGCACCCGGAATCGGCGCCTGAAGCCGGAAAGCATACCGGGGACGGCGGCCTGGAATGGCTGGCGAAGCGTGTTTCCGGCGATCTATTGAACCTGCTTGGTCCATTTGGCAATGGGTTCACACTGAGGCAAGGCCCTCATAATCTACTCATCCTGGTTGACATAAGGGACGAGCCGTCCTGGTTCTGGCAGTTGCTCCCTTTATGCGAACAAGCCCTGGACAGAGGCAGCCGAGTGACTCTCCTGATTCGATCCATAGACGACAGTTCGGTGTCCGGTCTGGTTACGCGGCTGCCGGTGCAGGTTGAGGTGCGCACTGTCAGCAATGAGAGACAGTGGCTCGACCAGATTCAAAGTACGATTGCATGGTCGGATCAACTTTGTGCGGGCGTACCCCCCGAGTCTTATGGAGAACTCCTCAACATCGTCAGGAATACGCGGTTTCGGGTTGACAGGAACTTCGCCCAAATTCTCGTCCGCGCAGACCTGCTGTGCGGGGTTGGCGCCTGCCTTGTATGCGTCGTCCCAACAGCACAAGGGGGCTTCGCTCGCGCCTGCGTTCATGGGCCTGTCTTTGACCTGACTGAGCTGGCGGAATAGACTATCGACGCTCTTACGCGGAAGCAGGCAACCTCGTGCCCTCCCATCAGTTTTGAGGCGACTCCCCTCAGCATTCGGTGACAGGCCGCTACTGCACAGGGTCTCTCACTTCTGGTGTACGCTTGCTTTTTCGCCTCACGTTTCCGCCGCGTCGGGGCAAGAAGAAATCACATTCTCTGAGCCCAATGAATTGTTGCGGCACCGGTTCCCGTTGCCGTCATACGCTCACTTTGGACGCCGTTGCAGCCGTCGCCGCCGGGAGACCTTTGCAACGCGCTATGTCCAGCCCCAACACCAATGTGGTACAATGTGCCGAAGCAAGCTCCGTTTCGCGGTGTCCGTTGATTGCGACAGAGCAGTCCCGAAGTGTATGAACAGGAGCAGGCCCATGTCCCGAATGAGCGGGAAGGCCGAGACAGACAGTTCGTCAGCCGGAAGCGAAAGATTGGCGGAACTTCCTATACATTCCGAAACCTCATTTCCCGATTACCGGCATGAAGTGGAACGAGTCTGGAACCACAATTCCGCCTATTGGGACAGCTCCATGGGGGAAGGCAACGATTTTGTGAATGTTCTCTGCTGGCCCGCCATTGAGAAACTGCTCTCAATTCAACCGGGACAGCTGGTATTGGATGTCGCATGCGGCAACGGTTTGACGAGTAGAAGGCTGGGCCGACTAGGGGCCCGGGTTGTCGCATTCGACGTGGCTGAAGAAATGATCCGGTTCGCCAGAAAGCGGAGCACAGACGAAGACGGTGAAATTCGGTATTTCGTGCTTGATGCCAATGACGAAAAAGGAATGGCGAAGATCGGTGAAGAGAAGTTCGATTGCGCACTGTCCAATATGGCCCTTTTTGACATGGCCGAGATCGAACCCTTGTTCCGCAGTCTATTCAGTTTGCTGAAGCCGGGAGGCCGCTTCGTTTTTTCAATGATGCACCCTTGCTTCAATCAGGCCAGCTCAGCCCTCTTTGGGGAGAGAGAAGAGCTCGACGGCGAGGAAGTCATGACCTACGGCGTGCGGATCAGCGGCTATATGACGCCCACCATGTTCAGCGGACGCGCGCTAGGCGGTCAGCCTCTGCCGCAGCCCTACTTTCACCGACCTCTTTACGCCTTATTGAACGTTGGCCTGCAGGTCGGCTTTGTCCTGGACGGCATCGAAGAAAGAGCATTTCCGTCAACCCATCCGTCTGGAAGGCGTGAACTCAGCTGGGGGCCAAACTTCAGCGAGATTCCACCGGTAATCGTCTTTCGCATGCTACGCCCTTGACCTGACGCCGCCGCAGTTCTATCTAAAGGAAATCGAGGTATTGACATGGACGAGCGAGTACATTTGTGGGAGACGCCGACCGCCAGTGAAACGGTCATGATAGCCGGTTGGCACCAGTGGGCAGACGCCGGCTCGATCTCGTCCGGACTACCTGCCTATCTGATCGAGAAGCTGGAAACGCGCAAAATCGGCGAAATCAGCCGCGACCGGTTCTTCCTCTTTCAGATGCCGGGCGCCCATCATCTTCTGAGACCCGAGGTCCACACCAAAGAAGGCGTGGTTCAGGAGATGCGTGTCATCAAGACCGAAATCTATTTCACTGAACTCGGGGACAAGGGAATCTTCATTTTTCTTGGTGAGGAACCGCACGTCAACGAGGAGGAGTACGCCGACGCCTTCTTTGACATTGTCGAAACAC
Organism: Caldilineaceae bacterium; assembly: GCA_965204525.1. GTDB lineage: Bacteria > Chloroflexota > Anaerolineae > Caldilineales > Caldilineaceae > Bin5. The sequence continues at coordinate 334,110 of OZ241994.1, forward strand.
TGGGCGTCAAGCGAGTCGTGGCCGTAGGCGGCGTGTACGGCGCCATGCCCTTCAACAAGGACCGCGACATTTCCTGTGTATTCAGCCTGGAAGAGATGCGCAAGGAGATGGAGGAATATGCCGTCCGATTCTCCAACTACGAAGGCGGCACGACCATAGGCTCCTATCTCGCCTATCATGCCGGGCAGCGCAACAAGGAATACATCTGCTTCCACGGCTTTGTCCCCGCGTATGACTTCGGCCAGGTGATGCTGCCGGCGCAAAGTGTCCGTATCGAAGACGACGTCAAGGCCTGGTACGACATTATGCGTAGAGCAGACTTCATGTTTCACCTTGGAATGGATCTGTCGGAGCTGCGCATTCAGAGCGACGAGTTGATCTCTTCCATGGAAGAACAGATGGAGGAACTTTCCCGGCAGGCGCCCCAGCTCGACGTGCATGCCTACCTGCAGAAGCTGGATGACGAATTCACTGAGAATCCCTTCATGCCCCTCGATGACGTCTGGGAGCGGGAGTTGGGTGACCTGTTGGACGACCTGGAGAGTTGACATCCTCGAACCTGTCGACCCGTAACCCGTGGTGGAAATGTCTGAACTCTCCCGAGATGAAGCCGAAGGGCTGCTGACGCGCTTAGTCGAAATCCCTTCCTTCAGCGGCGACGAACTGAAAGCCAGCTCCTATCTGGTCGAGGCGATGGGCCCTCTTGGATACGACAGGTATGAGGTCGACGCCGCCGGCAACGCAGTCGGTGAAATCGGGGCAACCGATGCTGGGCAGACTGTGGTCTTGCTTGGGCACATCGACACTGTTTTCGGCGACATCCCGGTGCGGGTGGAAAAGGGGCGAGAAGGCCCCTTGCTCTATGGACGGGGCTCCGTCGACGCCAAAGGGCCTTTGGCGACTTTCGCAGTAGCGGCCGCCCGGCTGGGGTCGGAATGGGCCCACCGCAACGATACTCGCCTGGTCGTTGTTGGCGCGGTGGAAGAGGAGGCGGCGACAAGCAAAGGCGCCCGGTTTATCCGCGACCGTTTTGACGGGAGCCAGGAGCCGACACCGGACTTCTGCGTCATCGGTGAGCCCAGCGGTGCCACTCGCATAACACTCTTCTATATGGGGCGCATACTGCTGGAGATGAAGGCAGACCAGCCGATGATGCACTCAGCCGGCCCCAATCCAGGCGTCGCAACGAATGCGGTAGACCTGTGGAACTGGCTTGGCGGCTATGCAGACTGTTTCAATCGTGACAGGAACAGGATGTTCGACCAGTTGCGTCCCAGCCTGCGCGAACTACGCACATGGACTGACAAGTCGATGCGCGACCTGGCATGGACCAAAATAGGCATTCGACTTCCGCTCGAATTTGACGTTGACGCGTTCCTTGGCGAGATGTGGAATTGGGCAAGAGAACGTGTTCATGAGCAAACACCTCCGCCGGAGCCGCCCTATGTAAGCGGCGCCGATGCTTCCCCTCAGAAACTCCATTTCGGTGACGAAGATCTGCACATGGAGTTCCGCTTCCACGGGTACGAACCGGCATGGCGAAGCGGCCGCAACAGCCCGCTTGTACGCGGCTTTCTCGCAGCCATTCGCGAACAGACCTCTGAACGACCCCGCTTTGTGAGCAAGAGCGGCACCAGCGATATGAACGTAGTTGGACCGGCGTGGCGGTGCCCTATCGTGGCCTACGGCCCAGGTGACAGCAGCCTGGATCATACGCCCCACGAGCATCTCAATCTGGACGAATACTGGCAGGCCGTGTTGATTCTTGAATCTGCACTGAAGAGATTGGGGTAGCGGGCGATGCATTCCTCTGAAGCGGCTCTCGCGTACCCAGCGGGTCTCCGCTCGGGGGCGGAACTGCATCAGCTTGCGATGGGCCTTGTTCATTCCAGGACGAGTCACTAGATTTCTTCAGGAGAACGGCTACTCCAGCGGACTAAGCCAGCGCTCTCCTTCTCGACCATCGGCTGCCCAGCCCTCAACTTCACCATCGTCTGAACGAATCTGGTACCAGAAATACCCGTCCGCGGCCTGGGGCCCGGCTACGACCTCAAATGTCTGGCTTGTCCTGGCGCGGGAAACAATGGTCGAACCGATACCGGGCAGGGCGCGCACGGTCAGTTCTCCATTGAGCGTGACGATGACCCGATCGCCGATGACAGGCGAGCGGTCGATAGGACGAGCTTCACCCACCTGCGGAGAGATCCAGTCCTCGATTCCCTGGCCTCCGGCTACCCAGCCGACTGTGCCTTGGTTGTCATCGACCTTCCACCAGATGTATCCGTCAGAACTTACGGGACCTTCCAGGACCGTAATGCGCTTGCCCTGGGCAAGAAGTGTGACGGCCGGAGATCTGATCGTAGGCTGCTCGCGAACATTCAGTCCTCCGGCGATGGTGATACGCGCCGGTTCACCGATGGTCAGGGGATTTCTGACCACGATCGTTGGTGTAGGGGAAGGAACTGCTGTCTGAGTCGGGTTGGGGGTCGTTGTCGGAGGAGCAGTCGGAGTCGGTCGATCCGGGACAGGAGTTTCTGCAGCAGGAGCTGCGATCGGTCGTTCCCTGGTGGGTGTTGGGCGGGGTTGAAAGCTGCCGCACGCAAGAATTGGTACCACCCAGAGGAGGACCATCGCCAGCAGGCCCAAGGACAGGTACTTTGCGGGCCTTGCTCGCTGGCACTTGCCAGCTACCGGCGCGCCGGCAGCAGTTGGGTTCCGAGCGACATTGTAGGAATCGGTCCCAGGGCTGCGACCTGAGGGGCTAATTCTCCACTCTTTGCAATGGCGCCCTGTCTGATTTCCGAAACGACTCTCCGAGTTTGAGTCTCTGCTCATTACGATTCGCGTAACTCGACAGCCTTCAGCCAGCGAATGTCCTGAATATCCGCCAGTTTCTTCAGAACATTGGCCGGCGTCCGCTCGTCGGTGCCCAACACCATAATCGACTCTCCGCGCGGTGCTCGACGTCCTACGTGCATAAAGCTGATATTCACGTCGGAACGGCCCAGAAGGGTACCGACTTTTCCGATCATGCCGGGCCGATCCGTATGCGACGCCAGCAGAAGATTTCCCGCGGCCGGAAACTCAACCCATAAATCGTTGACTGCGACAAATTTCAACTCGTCCAAAAGAACGGTTCCCAGCACGGAATTCGTTCCACTGGCGCTGGTTAGCCGCAGCGTAATCATACTCTCATAACGTTCATGTTTTGGCATCTTGCGTTGAACGATCTCGATTCCCCGACTGCGGGCCATCAGTTCGGCGTTTACCAGGTTGACTCGTTCTTCTACGATATCCGACAGCACGCCGCGAATCGCAGATGCCACGATATACGTCATGTCGAAAGCGGTCACGGGGCCGTGGCCGGTAATCTCCAGCCTACTGATACCTTCTTCGTCTATTTGACGCAAAAAGCGGCCCATTCGTTCCGCTAAATCAATAAATGGGATGACAGTGTGCAGGGCCGTGGGGGGCAGAATCGGCGCGTTAACGGCGTAGAGAGCCGGCCTCCCGTGCAGAATGTCCATCACCTGTACTGCAACGTCCTCCGCTACACGGTCCATCGCTTCGACTGTACTTGCGCCCAGATGGGGCGTTAGAATGATCTTGTCATTATCTCTCAGAGGGCTGTCCTCGGGCAGGGGCTCGGACGCAAAGACGTCCAGGGCAGCGCCTCCGAGGTGGCCGCAGGCGACCGCCGCAGCCAGCGCGTCTTCGTCGATGATTCCGCCTCGAGCGACATTCAGAACGCGTGCGCCTTGTTTCAACTGCTTGAGCCTGCCGGCGTCAATGATATTGCGGGTGGCATCCGTAAGAGGAACGTGCACGGTGAGAAAATCCACCAGCGGCAACATTTCATCAAGAGAAATGAGCGTTACATGCCTCTGCGAGGCGTACTCCTGGCTGACAAAGGGGTCGTAGGCGAACACCCTCATTCCCAGCGAAAGAGCAAACTGGACCACTTCCTGGGCGATTCGGCCCAGCCCGACGATTCCAAGCGCTTTGCCCCTTACCTCGGTACCGACGAATGCACCCCTATCCCACTGCCGGGAGCGCACGTTTCGATCGGCCTGAGGTATATTTCGGGCCAGTGCCAGCAACATGGCAATCGTATGTTCGGCGGCGGCGACTGTGTTGCCGGTTGGCGTGTTCACGACAGTTACACCGGCCCGGGTCGCGACCTCCACATCGATATTGTCAACGCCGGTGCCGGCCCGACCGATCGCCTGGAGCCGCTTGCCTGCGCAAATGAGATCATCCGTAACCTGCGTGCTGCTGCGAACAAGGAGCGCATGATAGGCCGGAATCAGGGAGAGCAGCTCTTCAGGTGACAGTTCGGTGCGGATGTCGAGCTCAATGCTTTCCGCTTCCATGAGCGGCCGCAAGCCATTCTGCGAAAGCTTGTCACTCACCAATACCTTGAATCTTTCAGACATCTGGACATTCTCTGTATGGGTCGAAGAACCTCAGCCGAGACACGCCTTTCACTCTCTCTGAGTGCAAATCGTTCCGTACCCGGTAGGGCGCGCCTCTCTGCCGAAGACTGGTTAATATCCGGTTACAATTCTCACATTTCTTGTGGCGCGCTCATTCCCATCAGACTCAGTACCCTTGACAGAGCTGTCCTCGCAGCCAGGATCAGCAGCAGCCTCGCCCGCGCCAGTTGCTGAGGTACGTCAGAATGCAGGACCTGGCAGTTTTCATAGAAGACGCTGAACGTCTTTGTCAGATCTTCGGCATAGTATGTGAGATTGTGCGGTGACAGCCGCTTGACCGCCAGCTCGATCTGTTCTTCCATTTCCAACATGCGTCGAATCAGTGCCAGCTCCGCCGGGTCGGTCAGGAGGTTCACGATTTCAGATGCGTCTTCGGGAAGCTCTTCGGGGTTTCGATGCCCACTTTCAGCAGCCCTCTGTAGGAGTGAACAGATCCGAGCGTGTCCGTACTGAACATAGAAGACCCGGTTTTCGTTCTTGCGCTGGACTGCCAGGCTCATATCGAATTCGATGCTGCTTTCAGGACTGGTCGTGAGCAGCATGAATCGCATCGCATCCGGCCCCACCTCCTCCACGACTTCGCGCACAGTCAGGAAATCGCCGGAGCGCTTACTCATCTTCACTTCCTGCCCTTCGCGGATTAACTTGACCAGGTTATACAACAGTATCGTCAGGCGTTCCGGATCCAAGTCCAGCGCCCGCATGATCGCCCCCATGCGAGGAATGTGACCCTGGTGATCTACAGCCCAAACATTGACTACGCGGTCAAATTTGCGACGAACGAATTTGTCATAGTGGTAGGCAATATCGCTGGCGAAGTAGGTTGGCGCCCCGGTGGACCGTACCACCACTTCATCCTTTTCGTTGCCCGGGTATTTGCTGGCCAGAAACCACTGTGCCCCGTCCCGCTTGATCACCTCTCCCTTTTCGGAAAGCTCTTTGAGCAGCCGGTCAACCAGACCCTCGTCGTACAAGCTCTTCTCGCTGAACCAGCGGTCGAAAGTGACGCCCATTGCCGCGAGTTCATCCTTGATGTCCGTCACCACGATTTCGCGGCCAATGTCGCGCAGGGCTTCCCTCGCCTCGGCGGGCTCCAGATGGGCCAGGTGATCGCCTACCTGTTCTCGCACAAGCCTGGCATAGTCGTGCAGGTAGGCTCCCTGGTAGGCGCCATCGGGAATCTCCACGTTTCGCTTAGGCGCGCCATCCAGCTTCTCGCACAGCTGGAGATAGCAGGCGTACAGGCTTTCGATGAAGAGCTGGATCTGCGATCCGCCGTCGTTTACATAGAATTCGCGCTGCACGTCGTAACCTGCCGCTTCCAGTACGTTCGCCAGCGCATCACCGAGTACGGCGTTGCGGCCTCCTCCGTAGTGAAGCGGACCAGTAGGGTTGGCACTGACATATTCTACCTGCCATCTCTGGCCTTTGCCCCGGTCGATGGCGCCAAAACAGGCGCCCTGGTCGATGATCGACAGCACACTCTGCTGCAGCCAGCTCTGGTTGAGACGAAAGTTGATAAATCCGGGGCCTGCCAGTTCGACGCTGCCAACCATTTCGTCTGCCGATATATTGTCTACGATAGACTGCGCGATCTGGCGCGGGTTGGCTTTCTGGCCCAAGGGCTTCTTTATTGCGGAGGTGGCGAGGAGGGCGAAGTTGGAACTATAGTCGCCATGATCTGGTTGATTAGGGCGCTCAATCTCAACCGGAGGAAACTCTATCTGGGGCAAATTGCCGGACGCCTGTGCACTGGCAACTGCTTTTGTGACGATTTGCCGAATCTGGTCTCGAATCATTGTCTACATCCCGCATGGCCGGCATTGAAAGAAGCGCAGAGCGAAGGGTTTCTCAGCATTGCTCCGATGAACGCGACACCGGCTCACTGTACAAGAGTTTGTGAAAGTGGCAGCTCCTCCATGTCGTACCAATTCGGGCCCACTTCGATATCGACTCTTAAGGGTACATCCAGCGCAAAGGCCGATTCCATTTCCTTACGTACGAGCGGTGCAACCACGTTCAGTTCTTCGTGAGGCAGTTCCAGAACCAATTCGTCATGGACCTGCAGCAGCATCTTCGCCTTCAGACCCTCATCCCGGATTCGCTTATGGAGATTTCTCATCGCCAGTTTCGTTATGTCAGCGGCAGTCCCCTGGATCGGGGCGTTGATAGCCTGTCGTTCGAGCGCCTGCCTCTGATTGAAGGGCAGGTTTCCCTGAAGTTCAAGGAAGATACGCCTGCGACCCAATAGCGTCTCGACATATCCCTCTTCGCCTGCCTTTCGAATCGTGCCGTCAATGTATCTGCGCACATTCGGATAGGTCGCGAAATATTGGTCCAGAAACTGCTGTGCCTCCGTTGGATCCATGTCAGTGCGGCTGCTGAGGCCGAAGGCGCTGACTCCGTAGATCGTAGCAAAGTTGATTGTTTTGCCCAGGCCGCGCTGCTCGTAAGTGACCTGATCCAGCGGTAGTTCAAACAGTAGCGATGCGGTCACGGAATGAATGTCCTGATCCTGACGGAAAGCCTCCAACAAAGGTTCTTCCTGGGCAATGTGCGCGAGAATTCTCAGTTCCACCTGGCTGTAGTCTGCCGCCAGTAGCACGCAGCCCTCTTCTGCCTCAAAGGCCTTCCGGATTTCCCGCCCGCGCTCCGTGCGAATGGGAATGTTCTGCAGATTTGGACCGTTGCTGCTGAGGCGACCCGTGGCGGAACCTGCCTGACTGTAGTTTGTATGGACGCGGCCGGTTCCCTCATTGACAAGCCAGCCCAGCGTATCGACATAGGTTCCCCGCAGTTTTTCGAGCTGGCGCTGCTCGAACAGCAGGTCCAGGAATTGGCTCTGCTCAGACGATAACTGGGTCGTGGACGCCTTCAGTTTATCCAATTCCCCGGCCGCGGTGCTGACAAATCCCGACTTCGTCTTCTTAAGCCCTTTGGCCGGAAACGCAAGTTCATTGAACATAACCGTACTGAGTTGCTGCGTACTGCGAAGGTTGAATTCGTGGCCGACGATTCCCTTCAACAGCGTATCGATCTCTTGCAAGCGCTTGACCAGCCTTTTGGAAAGGTCCGCCAGAAAGTCGGTGTTCAGTCGAATGCCGGCCATTTCCATGTCAGCAAGAACCGGAAGCAGAGGCAATTCAATCTCCTCGTAGAGCTTCCAGACCCGGTCGCCGGCCTCTTTCAAACGCGGAGCGAGAACGTCCCACAGGTGAAGTGTAGCGTCCACGTCGGCCCCGCAGTAACCTGTAACGCGATCAATGTCCACCTCTGCGATCGAGAGCTGATTGCGGCCTGACCCGATCAGCTCTGAAATCTCTGTCATCGTCCAGCCAAGTTCGGTTTCCGCCTGGCTCTTGAGGCCAATGGCACGGTTGGCCGGATCCAGCAGCCAGGCGACGGTCATCGTATCGTGGATCGGCCCTTCTACCTTGAGACCGTGGCGGCGGCAGACAACCAGATCGTACTTCGCGTTGTGCGCCACTTTCGGAAGGTTCGGGTCTGCAAAAAACGGCTGCACTGCCTCGCACACGACTTCCCAGAGCAGTTGATCGCCGTCGCTGTGCGCTACGGGAATATAGTAGCCTTCGCCCTTGGTCCAGGCGATGCCCAACCCCACCAGGTCCGCGCTCATCGGATCCCGGCCGCTGGTCTCGACGTCGAAGGAAAGGATCTTTGCCTGGTCGAGGTCCCTGCAAAGTTCTTCCAAGTCGGCCTGACTCTGTATGCACCGGTATGGATGTTCGCCGGTTTCGCTGGCAGAGGGCCGCCAACCCGCCGAAACCGGAGCGTCCTCTGTGTTGGGGAAAAGTCCGGACTGCGATTTCTCAGAGGGGATCAGGGCCGGTTGCCCAGCCCCATTGTCGCGTAATCCGGCATCCCCCAGCTGATCCAACTCTCGTTGAAGGCTGCGAAAGTCCAGCTCTTCGAAAATGCGGCGCACGGCGCCGCCGTCGTATTGCTGCAGGAGGAACGCTTCTGCATCGAAGGAGACGTCCAGGTCACAGACAATGGTCATCAGCCTCTTGTTGCGGCGGACGTCCGCTTCGGCGTCCCTCAGATTCTGCTGGGTCTTGGGTCCCTTGATTTCGTCGATGTGGGTGTAGAGCCCGTCCAGGGAACCATACTCCTTAAGGAATCGAATAGCGGTCTTTTCGCCAACCTTCGGCACACCGGGGATATTGTCGGAGCTGTCACCGACCAGCGCCTTCATTTCGAGAAACTGTTCAGGGTCGAGGCCGCCGTAGCGGTCGGCAACCTCCTTAACTCCGTACGCTAGCGTGGTCGGTGAAGGACCCCCCGAGGTATAGAGGATCTTGACTCTATCTGCCACAAGCTGAAACATGTCACGGTCGCCGGACAGGATCAAGACGTCATGCCCGTGACCGGCCGCTTGACGGGCAAGCCCGCCCAAAATGTCGTCGGCCTCGAAGTTCTCAAGCGTCAGGATTGGAATTTTCAGCGCTTCCAGGATCTGTTCAATGCGGTCCATTTGAGGTCGCATCTCATCGGGCATGGCGTCCCGGGTCGCCTTGTACTCAACAAACTCTTCGTGGCGCCAGGTATCCCCCTTGTCAAATGCGACCGCTACGCCGTCAGGCCGGTACTCCCGCAGAACGCTGAACAGCTTACGAAAGAAGCCGAACACGGCCGTGGTTGGCTCGCCGCGTGCAGTAACCAAGGGTGTCTTGACACCGAAAAACGCTCGAAACGCTTGGGAATGACCATCAATCAGAAGGTAGGTCGACACTGTCGCTCACCATTTGAACCTGTCTGCGCCTCGCCGTCAACTGAAGGCTAGGAGCGCAAGCTAGAGAAGTTGCGCCGTACGATTGACCTGCAGGGGCAAATACTCTAATCTTCGACCACCAATTGGCCGCTTGCCACCAACTCGTTTATCTGGCCGAAGTCCAGAATCGATCGCAAAGTGCGCATTCTGCGGCCAGCATCAAGACGATACTGGCCGGTAGGAAGTTCCAAAATGAAGTTTTTTTCACTTAGGTTGGCAAGGACAATTACGTCCTTCGGATCTTCCAGCCAAGTGATGTCATCATAGCTTCGTTTTGACACGGCCACCTTCCTTTATCCAGGACTGGGCTCTTCGCGACGTCAGACTCCGGCTGTGACCAGAGCGAATCACCCCAAAGCCACCGGCTGCCACAACTCGGTCTCAGACTTACAACAATTGTACAGGCGCCATCAGTATTTGACAAGGTTCTTTGGACGAAACAGCCTGGCCGTTCTGCGCCCCTGCAGCGTCCGCGCAGAGCGCGCCAACCAGGATTCATAGAGCCCGAGTCCAGCCACCAGCGCGTATCCACCGGCGTAAAAGGCCAGAAAAGGCAGATTCCACCACTGACCATGCACGGCCGCAACGTAGCAGCCAATACCACCGTAGACAGCCAGGAAAAACTCGGCGACCACCAGAGGTTCCAAATCAAGGGCATAGCCGCTCCGATGCCATGCAATGGAACTGCCCTCGACGCGGAACTTTGGTGTCCGAAGGAAGGTCCCGCCCCTTCCGAATAGCGCCTGCCACGCGGCAATCGAGTTACTGAGCGATAGTCCCATCCCGAGAAGCATCAGCAGCGGCAGATAGGCCCAGTTCCGAAGCCAGTTTTGTGGATGCAGGCGGCGCTGGGCCAGAGCATACAGCGCGGGGGGGCCGACCGAAACCAGGCTCAGGTAAGCCAGCGGCCAGTAAGGTTGGCTTCCGAAGAGCATCAGGAGCGGGGTAGCCAGTAACAGGATCAACAGCAGCGGGTGAATCAGGTAGCCACCCAGATGTGCGTAGGCCGCGACTCTCCTGTATGCCGACCAACCGCTCTTCCAGACCACACGGCAGAGCTTGCGAAGCGTGGTGACGCTGCCCTTTGCCCATCGGAACTGCTGCCTCTTGAAGGCCAGGAGCTGGGGAGGGAGCTCGGCAGGGGCTTCCACCTCGCCCAAGTAGGCGCCGCGCCATCCGGCCAACTGGGCCCGGTAGCTAAGATCCAGGTCCTCACAAAGCGTGTCGTCCTGCCAGCCGCCCACCGCGGGGTCTTCGATGCAGGCTCGCCGCCATACGCCGGCCGAACCGTTGAATCCGAAAGGCAATCCCACTGAATGCCTTGCGGCCTGCTCGACCACAAAATGGCCGTCCAGGGCCAGCGCCTGGGCCCGGGTCAGTGCGGAGTACCGGCCATTCAAGTGTGTCCAGCGGGTCTGAACGAATCCTATATCTTCGCCGTTCTTGTCGAAAAAGGCGGGAACCGCACGCCGCAAAAAGTCAGGGAGCGGGGTGAAATCTGCGTCGAAGACTGCGACAAAGTCACCTGTGGCTTCCGACAGTCCATCCTTTAGAGCGCCTGCCTTAAAGCCTGAGCGATCGCGACGGCGACATACACGCACGTTGACGCCGCGGCGGCGCCAAAAATGCGCCCTGCTCTCCGCAATCGCCGTCGTGCTATCGGTGGAATCGTCCAGTACCTGAATCTGAAGACGATCCGAGGGATAGTCCAGCTTGGCGCAGGCGTCAATGAGGCGCCTGATTACGTGAAGTTCATTGTAGACGGGTAGCTGGACGGTGACTGCAGGCCAGTCCAGGTCGTCCTGCCCAGACGTTGCCAGGGACGTGAAGGCTGACTGTCGCACAGCGCTGTGGTTCAGCTTTTCCTCGCGAAGTTTCAACAAGGTAAGGATGAGAGCCTGCAGCCCATAAGCCGCAAGGCCGGTGGCCCCTACCGCATAGAGGATTTGGAGTGCAAGAATTAGTAGCTTTTCCAACACTAATGGTGCTCCTAAGAAAGGGGGATCTTTGCCAAACTGACTTCTGTGTCACTATTGGCGACCATATCTAAGATTCACTTTGCCCGAGGATTGGTGGTTTATCAGTCAATGCCCAACGATAAGGCCCTTGAGTATCCGACCGGCCGGGTTACGCAAAAACGCCGACGATGTCCGCCGGCATTTTCAACACTTCCAATTGTAATTCACTCTTGCAATAGCGCTCAAACTCAAGCTGCAGCCTTCCGAGACTCTTGGGGCAGTCGAACTTGACTTCCTTAGTAAACTTGCCGATCCTCCACTTACTGATCAGTGCCCCGCGTGATAGCACCTGCGAAGCACACTTTCATATTTGTCGCGCTGATTGTTTAACCAGTCAATCATTGTGTCCCAATTGCACTCGTTGTGGGAATTCACACGGAATTCTGTTGTGCATCGGGGATTGTCACCGGCGAGGAATTCAGACTTTTCGATCTCATCGAATAATGTCTTCCGGTAGGGCCTGATGCGGGAAAACACGTCTTCGTCGGTATCCCCACTGTTTCCTGTAAGGTATACTCTGACGCAGTCTCCTCTGAAATACTGTGTCAACCTTAGATTGGTCCCGTCGACAACGAACCGACGCCTTCGCCTACTTGAGATTTGGTCGAAACTTGCTTTCGGAGAACCTGGTTGCCGGCGTTCGAAATAAGCCCAGAACCTCTGGGCAACAGGGTCTATCCACCACTTGGGATGCTCCACAAGTTCTAATGTCGGTTGGAATACCCCGTCTTGGCTCTCATAAAGGCCTATCTTAACGGCGAAAAAGCCAGTACTATCTGGCCAATGTTTGTTTAGCCTCCTTACTGCCTTAAGGATGGTACTCCTAAAACCTGTGGCAACCCAAACACCATGACCAGCCTCTAGTTGCGCGACATAGGTGATCAATTGACCCATATGCTGCAAGTCCGCTTTCTCAAGTTGATTCTCAATGACGACTCCATGACCACCTCTGATGTCACGAGCATAAATGTCGGCTGAGAAGGGCCCTGCCTTCCTTTCCTTTTCCACAAAATCGAAGTCGATACCTATCGCAGACGAAAGCCACCCTAAATGCTTCACAAGCCACGGTGTGAAGTCCTTCGCTTCATTGGGCCACTTCTTCCTGACTTCAGTTTTTTTCAAGCAGCCCAGATTTGCGTCGTACACTCTGACCGCCTACATGCGAAATCGGGTCAAATCTCCTACTCCTGCTCAGCCTCCTCCTCCTTACTCTGAGTAATGACCTGGTCGGCCAAGTGGCTGGGCACTGGTTCGTATCGCCCGAACTCGATCGTGTAGATGCCGCGACCCTGGGTCATGGAACGCAGGTCGGTACCGTAGCGCAGAATCTCGGCAAGTGGAATCTCGGCGTTGATGATGGCGCGGTTGTTCCGGTTCTCCATCCCCAACACGCGACCACGGCGGTTGTTGAGATCGCCCATCACGTCGCCCATGAATTCGTCAGGGACCGTCACCCGCATCGTGTAGATCGGCTCCAACAGCACAGGGCGGGCTTCCTGCATAGCGATCTTGAAGACCTCGCGACCGGCGGTCTGGAACGCGATATCTTTTGAGTCGACCGGATGGTGCTTGCCGTCAAATACAATCGCCTTGACGTCGACAATCGGGTAGCCGGCAATCACGCCCTGGTCAAGAATCTGCCGGATTCCTTTCTCGATCGAAGGGATGAAGACGCTGGGGATCGCGCCGCCGAAGACCTCGCTGTCGTAAGCAAATCCATCGCCCCGGTCCAGCGGCTCCACCCGCAGCTCGACATCGGCAAACTGGCCGGCGCCGCCGGTCTGTTTCTTGTGCCGATAGTGGGCGCTGGCAGACCGCGTGACTGTCTCCTGGTAAGGAACCCTCGGCATCGCGGTATCGACTTTTACGCCAAATTTGCTATCCAGGCTTCTGATCGCGACATCTATGTGCGTGTCGCCCATTCCTTGCAAGATGTTCTGCTTGGTTGCGTTCACGTACTCGACCTGGAGAGTCGGATTCTCCTCCGCAAGCGCCTGAAGGCCCTGCCCCATTTTGGCGCTGTCGGCCTTCGTCGCCGGCATCACCGCCACCGAATAGAGCGGCCTTGGATACTCGGGCGGCGGAAAAACAAGCTGCTCCTCACTGAGCGTATCGGAAGTTTTCAGCCCGTCCATCTTGGTGAGTACGCCAATGTCCCCTGCGGTGAGCCCGGAAGCAGCTTCCAACTCCTTACCGCTTACATGAAACAGATTCTGCAGTTTTACTTTCTCGGCGGAGCGCTGGATGGTTGCACCCTGGTCGACGGAAAGTGTGCCGGAAAGGATACGAACGTAGCTCATGCGGCCCACATAGCGGTCGACAATTGTCTTGAATATATAGGCGACAACAGGTCCTTCAGTACCGGCGGAGAGTTCCTGCTGCTCGCCGTCTCCGTTTGGAACCGAGCTGACTACGTCTGCCGGCGAGGGAACATAGTTCGTCAATGCGCGCGCCAGGCTGAACAGGCCGATATTCTGAATGGCACTCCCGCAAAAGACGGGCACTATCTGGCCTTCCTGCACGCCCTGCCGCAGACCCTGCCGCACCTCGTCTTCGGTCAGCTCTTCGCCTTCGAGATACTTCATGATCAACTCGTCGTCCGTCTCGGCCGCGGCGTCGACAAGATTCTGCCGGGCCTCAGCCACCGCGTCCTCCATGTCAGCTGGAACATTGGTGACGGTCGCATCAGAACCCATGTAGGCCTTCATATCAACCAGGTTTACGACGCCTTCGAAATCTTCACCTGCGCCAATCGGCAGTTGGAACGGCAATATCGTTCCGGAGAAAGCCTCAGCTGCGCTTGCCAGCGCGTTCGCGAAGTTGGCGTTTTCCCGGTCCATCTTGTTGACAAAGATCAGGCGGGGCTTGTCGACCGCGTCCAACTGTTCCCACGACAGTTCCGTGCCGACTTCAACGCCCGCGACCGAGTCGAGGAGCACAAGGCCCGCCTCCGATACGGATAGTCCGCTGATTACTTCGCCAACGAAGTCCAGGTAACCGGGCGTGTCCACCAGATTGAGCTTGGCGTCCTGAAATTCAACGGGAACGACGGAAAGATTGATCGATATGCCGCGCCGCTGTTCTTCATCGTCCCAGTCTGATACTGTGGACCCATCCTCGACACGGCCGACACGACTTGTCCCGCCGCCGTTGAAAAGCAGCGCTTCGACAAGGGATGTTTTCCCGGAACTGCCGTGCCCAAGAATTGTAATGTTGCGAATCTTGTCAGTCGAAAACTCGGCCATGAATCCTCCTCACTCCTATCTGCAAAACCCTGGGCGAAATCTGTGAAAAGTCGACTATAGATGAAAGTGTCGCGGCCCTTGCCGTTGGATACAGGCTCACCGCACAGACACTTTTTGACTGAATGGACGCAGGTATGCAGCCGGACGATATTTTACCTATTTTCGTCTCGAATGTCAATGAATTCGTGTTGCCGATTGGCAAATGGCGAACCGCCGAACGGGCTGACCATCATGGAAAATCGCAGGGCCGCGCAGTACCGCAGGGAACCAGATGGGGAAGGTATCAGAACTCATGCTGCACGACTTTAAGCCTGCGAGTTCAGCTCTCCCGGTATAGTTCCCGCATGATGATCATCTGTTGGATCTGGGTGGTCCCCTCGTAAATCTGGTAGATCTTGGCGTCACGCATCAACTTCTCAACCGGGAATTCTTTGCTGTAGCCATTGCCACCGAACACCTGGACTGCGTCGGTCGCGTTCTTCATGGCCGCTTCCGCACAATAGGCTTTCGCCATGGCTGCCGACATGGTGTTACGAACTCCTCTGTCTACATCCCAGGCCGCTTTATAGGCCAGGTGTCTTCCCGCTTCCACCCTGATTGCCATGTCCGCCAGAATGAATCCGACGCCCTGAAAGTGGGAGATCGGTTGACCAAAGGCGGTACGATCCCCTGCATAGGCAACCGCCTCGTCCAGCGCTCGCCTTGCAACGCCTACCGCGGCGGTAGCCACGCCCGGCCTGCTCTTGTCGAACGCCTTCATCGCGATACGAAAACCTTCACCCTCGTCTCCCAGCCGGTTACACTCAGGGACCTCGACATTCTCGAAAAACACCTGGCAGGCCTGGGCCGCGTGCTGGCCCATTTTCGCCAGCGGTTTGCTCGTGCTCACCCCGGGCCAGTCCCGTTCCACCAGGAAACAACTGATGCCGCTATGTCCGGCGTCCGGGTCCGTCTTGGCGAACACCGCGTAGAAACTGGCGACGGGGCCATCGGTGATCCACGTCTTGGACCCATTCAAGACATAGGCGTCCCGGCGCCGTATGGCGGTGGACTTGATGCCAGCGACGTCCGAACCGGCGTCGGGCTCCGTCATGCAGTACGCCGCCACTTTGCCATCATCCGCAATCCAGGGCAGGTAGCGCCGCTTCTGCTCATCGGAGCCTGCAATGAGGAGAGGCAAGGTTGCAAGCTGGTTCAGCATCAAGGCCGTCTGGATGCCGGAGCACCCGTAAGCCATCGACTCGGCAATCACGCACTCTTCCAGCGCAGTGGCACCCATGCCACCGTACTCCTCCGGGATATTGAGATTGACAAGCCCGACTTCGCGCGCCTTCTGAAAGATCTCCCAAGGCCACTCATCGCTCTGATCGTAGTATTCTGCGCGCGGCATGATTTCTCTTCGCGTGAAGTCCATCGCCAGTTCCTGCAACATCTTGACGTCTTCAGGAAGTTCGTACATTGGAATTGGTCCTCGTGTAGATCAAGTTGCCGACAGTGTGATCCTCAGTGGAAATGTTATACTTTATCTGACAAGTATATCCGAAAATGCGAAAGGATTTGCGATGGGGTCAGAATCCATACTGTTCCAGGAAATCCACGAGCAGCCGGATGTTATTGAACGGTTCGCACAACTGGAACAGGGCCCGGTAAAGAGACTTGCCGCCGGCATGCGAGAGGCCGGCATTCGTCAGGTCGTCGTAGCTGCACGGGGCACGAGCGACAATGCGGCCCGCTATGCACAGTATTTGCTCGGAGCAAACAACCGGCTCCCCGTGATGCTGACCACGCCCAGCCTCTTCACGCTATACCGGCAGCCTCCACTCTTCGCCCCCGACACGCTGGTCCTGGGGATCAGCCAGAGCGGTCGGAGCCCAGACATCGTAAGCGTTCTGGCAGAGGGGAGGCGGCAGGGCTGCGTTACTGCTGCGATCACCAACTTCGTGGGCTCGCCGCTGGCAGAGCAGGCCGATCACCTGGTGAGCCTGGGGGCCGGCGAAGAACGCTCCATCGCCGCGACCAAGACATACATCGCTCAACTCTATGCCGTTGCCCTTCTGTCGGCCCACTTGGCTGACGATGCAGAAGGAATCGCCATGCTCGAAGGGGCGCCGGATCTTGTCCGACAGACCCTTTCCATGAACAGTGACGTAGAAAGACTGGCGGAACGCTACCGGTACGTCCGCAACTGCGTGGTCGTGGGTCGAGGATTCAATTACTCGACTGCCTTTGAAATTGCTCTGAAAATAAAGGAACTCACCTATACACTCGCCGAACCCTACAGCAGCGCCGACTTCCTCCACGGGCCCGTCAGTCTCATCGAACCTGCGTTTCCGGTCATCGTGGTAGCACCTCAAGGGGTACTGCTGCCGGAGCTGGAACCCTTTGTCCGACAGCTGCGCGGCATGGACGCCGAACTGCTCTGCGTGAGTAACGACCCTGAACTCTTGCGTCTGGGCCGCACCCAGTTTCCCTTTCCTGCCGTGCCGGAATGGTTGTCTCCGTTACTGGCCATTATTCCGGGTCAGTTATTCGCGCTGTTCCTGGCGGCAGCTCGTGACTTCGATCCCGACCGTCCCCGAAGCATTCAGAAAGTCACCGAGACGCTTTAGCGCTTGATCCGACTTCTTCAGGACTCAAACGATCCTATGAGCGCGCGGTCCGCTTGACTACTCCTCCATCCAGTCCCAGAACAGGAATAGAGCAGGTGTAGAGACTCTACACCTGCTCTATCTTGAGCAGAGGAACCAACCCTTCCTTTCTGCCCCAGTTCGTTTAGGCCTGCGCCCAGGGGTCAGTTGCCCATCTCAGAACCCGGCAAATAGATCGTAATGTTGGCGTTGGTCGCCTGAATGATAGGCAGAAGATTCTCTACCAGCGAGAGTACCGAGGCCATGTCGGCGCCCGGCACCAGGGCCGAAACGGAGTCAAAGACACCCAATTGCTTGGAAAGCGCAAGCACATTCTGCACCTCCCCGCTCCCCCACGACAGGTAGGGGAGACCGATGCCATTCAAGGAAATGTGAATGCCGTCCGGGTCGGTCGTCAAGGTCACCGTATAGATCCCGGAGTCCGTCAGTCCGCTGATCAGTTCGGGCGGCAGGCGCAGCGCGTAAAAGGGCGTGCTGGTCAATACCGTCCAATCCACGTCGGACAGTTCCCCCAAGGTCCAGCTGCCGTCGGCGTGGTAGAGGATGGGAATATCAATTGTCGGCAGAGATCCCCCGAATGTCTCCAGGACCTGCTGCTGCAGCATCCTTGCCATGGTGACTTCTTCACTCTCTCCGACTCCGCTAAGAGGAATCAACTCAGCCCCTTCCTGGACAGGGAACCTCAGCACCACCCCAAGGTCGAAGTTCCGAACCAGCGGCAGCACCTTGTTCAGCGCGGGGACACCCAAGCCCAGCGCGGACACGGCCTCTCCCGTTGCAGCCAGTCCTTCTTCTTCCCATACCAGCGAGGGAATTCGCTGCCCGTTCGCATAAAGCAATATTCCTTCGTCCCCATTTGCTACGCGCAAATGCTGGAGGTCAGACGCAGTGAAGTGCTGCACCCAGATCGGAGGCAGCGATAACCCATCCAAAATCATCGCAAGCCCCAGCCTGACTCCCGGCTCCGGTACATAGACCATGCCAGGAGGCTTTTCCACATTGCCCACGACCATATGAGACAACCCGCCGACGGAGGCAGTGCCATCCGGACCGTAATCGATTACAACCGGCGGCAGGTCGATGTAGAATTCGTCCGGCCCTCTTTCGACCATAGATCCAGCGTCGACCCTGGCCGTGCACCCTGAAATTACGAACGCGACGACAAGCGAGAGCACAGCCCAATACGTGACGCGTTTCTGCATTCGAGGCCTCCTGGCAAATAGAGTAGATCTCGACAATTGAAATCCGATAATACGGTTTATATCTCTTCGCCGTCGTAACTCAGGCTCTGTTTCTCAGACCCTTGTGGGGCTTCAAAGATTTCAGCCCGAGCCGTGCCGGCCGATGTCAGTTGATTCCGGTATCTTTAGCCCCGGCCCGGTGGCAATTGCCCAAGGTGGACCATCCACTTCGAGGATTCCAACCTGCTTTTTCCGATCGCGCCCGACCAGGGTCCAAGTAATGTGCGCTTAGGCCATTTTGTATTCTACATCCCCTTAATGCGCGTGTCAATTTCATTTTGAGAGGACCCTCCCTCGAAATACTTCCGAATGATCTCCGAATCGTGAACGACTCATATGCCCCTTTTCCGGACCGTCGAACATATTTATGCCGCATTGTACTGAATTGCGGCCTGTCAGCAGGGCACCGAGCTTCCCAGGAAGCTGCGCTTGACGGCCAATCCTTGTCGATCTTGCTCATCCGTGACTATAATCTACCTGAGAGGGCTCTTGGAGACTCTCTGCGAAAGTCTTTTTCGCATGACGCCAGAGCTGCCGCCGAGACTGATGCAACTCTGCCCCGGCGTGAGGCCAAGTCTGTGGACAACAAAGATTCGCAGGTTCGCGAGCCGGCTACAAACGGAAATGCTGCGTTGAGTTCAGCCTGCCAGAACGACTCTTTTTCGTACATTTCGTCAGATCGAGATCGGATGGGTCAGTCGCTGACAAAGCCCGATGACTTGGTGCTTCTCCTGACCGGAGGGGGGAAGCGTCACTTGCTGCGTCTCCGGCCCGGACGCCTGTTCCACTCCAATCTGGGGAAGGTTCAGCATGATGAGCTCATCGACCTTCCCTATGGCACAACTGTTTACAGTCACCTGGGCCACTCCATGCTGCTGCTGGAACCGTCTCTGGACGACCTGATGACCCGGATCAAAAGGAACACGCAGATCGTTTTTCCCAAGGACGCCGCCATGATCGTGCGCCGCCTGAATCTGCGTGCTGGAAGTCGCGTGATTGAAGCCGGCACTGGCAGCGGCGCTCTCACCATCGCGCTCGCCTGGTCGGTTGCCCCCAGCGGACGCGTTTTCTCCTACGAAATAAGGGAAGACCACCTTAAAGCGGCACGCAGCAACTTGGAGAAGATGGGCCTACTGAAATATGTCAAACTGCATTCAGCGTCGATTCTCGAGGGATTTGAACAAGAGGGCGTAGACGCACTGGTGTTGGATCTACGTACGCCCTGGATTTTCCTGGAACAGGCCCACCGCGCTCTCCGTCCCGGCGCGTTCTTTGTCGCCCTGGTACCTACGACAAATCAGGTCAGCGACCTATTGCAGGGCCTGGAAAAGACGGGCTTCGCTGATATCGCCGTTGAAGAGGTCCTTGTGCGCGCCTACAAGCCTGTTCCTGACCGGCTGCGTCCCGATGACACGATGATTGGCCACACCGTATTCATGATTTCGGCGCGTCCCATCGTTGATCCGGAAAATCCTGGGCGCTGGCTTTCTGAAGAGCGCAAGCGCTTCGAAGCCCGCAAGATCCTGGAAGAAAGAGTTGCAGAGGAAGAATCGAAGCGCGCCTCGCAGCCATCTGAGAAGCGGCATTCTCATCCCAAGTTGCCCTGAGCCAAAGAATCCCACCCAGGCACAGCCGACGAATCGGGCCTCTACGGAAGTCATTTCGCACTCAACTCCGTTTCCCGCCGGAGCCACAAGAAGGGTTCGCCATGGTCCCAGCACGAACAGCCCCAAAAATCTTTGAGTACTTCGGCAATATTCACATGCACACGACCCATAGCGATGGCTCCGGCTCCTTTGACGACCTCATCGACGGGGCTGTCAAAGGCGGGCTGGACTTCGTCTTTGTCACCGATCACAATGTGCTGGTTCGTGAAGAGGAGGAAGGATACCGCCGCGGCATCCTTACCCTTGTAGGTCAGGAGGTACATGACACCACGCGTGAGCCCACTGGCAACCACCTGCTCTGCCTGGGCGTGGAGTCCGACGTCAGCGGCCAGGCTGCGGACCCCCAGCAGCTCATCGATGCCGTCGGACAGCAGAATGCTCTGACGTTTCTGGCACATCCGATTGAGGAGAAGACCGATCTCTTCTCAAAGTGTTATCCATGGTACAACTGGGAGGTCACAGGCTATCACGGCGTGGAACTGTGGAATTACCTGTCAGGTTTCCGTGGATTCACGACAAGCTACCTGAGAGCCGCGCTTGTGGGCTTCTTCCCACACTTTTTCGCAGTCGGACCGCTGCCGGCGATGTTGGAAAAGTGGGACAATCTGACACAAGAGAGACCCGTTGTCGCATTGGGAGGTACCGACGTCCACGCCGTCAAGTACAACCTCGGCCCGATTACCCGTCGCTTTTTGAGCTACGAAGAGAGCGCCAAGGCGCTGAACA
The DNA here is from genome assembly GCA_965204525.1 of Caldilineaceae bacterium. Classification (GTDB taxonomy): domain Bacteria; phylum Chloroflexota; class Anaerolineae; order Caldilineales; family Caldilineaceae; genus Bin5. The sequence goes on from OZ241994.1 coordinate 354,943, forward strand.
CGCACGTCTTGACGGCAACGCCCCTGACGGGCCCGCCGGAGAACGGATCTTTCGATTATCGTGACCCAAACACTCAGCATGACCGCAACCTTATCTTGGAGGCGCTACGGCAAGGCCGCTGCTGGCTGGGCTATGACCTGGTAGGATCTACTGAAGGTTTCCGCTTTTGGGCGGAGCGCGAGAATGAAGGCGCCGGCCGCGGCGTATCGCCTCCGTTGGGCCAAAAAACAGAAGAAAGTGCGGCAGTCGTTCTTATGGGCGATTCCGTCCCCCTTGCTGATGGCCAGGTCCTTAACCTGCGCGTGCATAGCCCGGCAGCCGCGAATATCCGCCTTCTCCGAAACGGACGGGTCATCTCGCAGGGGTTTGCCTCCTCCCTCGCCTATCAAGCCCGGGACGCCGGCGTCTACAGAGTCGAAGTCTGGAAGCAGCGTTGGGGTAAACCGCGAGGTTGGATCTTCAGCAATCCCATCTATGTGCGGCCAAACCAGGAAGACTCCGCCCACCAGGAAAGCTGAGCTTCCGACGCACACCTGTCGAAGACTCATCTTGCCTGGAGCCAAGGGAAAGAAAGGCTCTGCCAGTCAGCCGGTGGTGATGTTGGACGGCCAGTTCTCCAGTTCGGCGCTTAACAGGGTAAGGACCGTTTCTTCAGCATGCTGTGGATAGGGCAAAGAGTATCTCTCCGCAAGCTGGGGGGCGTACCAGCGATAGAGTACGACCAGGGAGACTGCCTGCCCGATCCAGTTGAAACCGGTCCCGGCCCTGCTTTGCCGGATAACTTGACTGTACCCCAGAGTTCTCTCAAACGCCTCCCGTTGCGCTTGTCCCAGGTACTGATTGATACGCGCCCTCGCCTGTGGTCGGCGGGCCCCATTTAGTGACACCACCAGATCGATCAGCAGTGAACGCAGTTCAGACAACAGGGAGTGAGCTGCCAGCTGCTCCTGTCGCCGCACCACTGCCGGCAGCCGCGCCAGAAGCAGCCAGAATCGCTGTAGCTGCATGTCAATCAACTCTGTATCGGGTGAACCGATAGCCGCCCCCATTCCTTTGACATTTCTGCTGCGATTGTCAGACGGCCCGTCTGCGAGATAGAGTGGGTGAAGAGACCCCGGCCACTGTCCCGGACCCTCCTCATTTGCCAACAGTGTCCAGCAGAGTTCGAAGAGGACGCCGCCGGTTCCGCTGTCGCTCAGTGGATCGTCGGCGTCCTTCGCGTACAGGCTGATTCCTCTCAGACAGCCTCTGCTTTCCGACTCATCAATCTGATCGTAGATTGCGTTGCCCTCCCCAAGCACCTCATTCAGTGCGCCTCTAAGAGTTCCGGAAGGGCCCGTCTCGCCGAGCGATTCTGCGCCTTCTGGGCTCCACAGCAGGCATAAATCGACGCTGCTCCACCGGTCGGCATCATCTCGCGCCAGCGAACCGGTCAACCAGATCTCCCGGGTTTGCTCAAACGAGGCCAAACAGGGAACCAGCGCTTGCAGGAAAGCGCGCTGCACCGGCAGTTCAGCAAGGGGAGGGAAGTCGAAATAAAAGGACATAGCAGTTCTCGCGACATTTCATGCGGGGTACCTGAAGTATAGCATGGACCCGGTTCTCACATTGACTTGAGATCGTATGCGTGGATCGCCCGCCGGCGGAGCAGGGCTTTACGGTACAGTCGCAAGTCCCGCCGCCGCCCCCGCATCGCGGACAGACCGCCCCTCAGCCATCGACAGGATGAACTGATGTCCCCCCCAAAACCTGACAAAACCTGCCAAAATCGGAGACTTTAGACTCCATGATTGTGCCCATTCTGCTCATCGCCGCCCGCCACCGTAGGGCAACATGCACAAAACGGCACTTGGTGACTTGACAAAACGGGTTGCAAGAGTAGACAACGGCCCCTGCCCTGCCTTGTCCATCAGTTCCAGGAGCTAACGTGTGCGAAATGTCTTCACTTTCATTTGGCTTGACGGTGGGACGCGTCAATTGAGCCAAAGTCTGGTATAATTGCGGGGTACATGCACAAGGACGATGGAATGTGAGGCGAGTAAGGTTCGTTCCCTTGGAGTAACCCCAAGCGGCGGACCGCCCCGTCAACTGTCCTTCCTAATCGACAAGGATCACAAATGGCTGAACGCAACCCATTTCACGAACTTCTGGAAAACCTGGACGAAGACGACTGGGAGCAGATAGAAGAAGAACTACTCCACGACGACAACGGTCCAGGTGGTCCGAGCACGCCGCGCCGCGGAGGGGGCAGCGGCGGTCAAGGAGGCGGCGGACGTCTGTTGTGGTGGATGCTTGTGCCTTTTCTGGTCCTCATCCTGTTCAATACGGTTCTTGGATTCTACACTGACTGGTTGTGGTATGACAGCCTCAAATTGACTTCGGTTTTCTTCACTCGCATCGGAGCCTCTCTCGGTCTTTTCGCAGCAGGCGCGCTCGCCTTCTGGCTCGTGTTCGTCTTCAACGTCCTGCTGGTCCGTCGTCTGAACCCCCAAGGCCTGGATGATACACCGCTTTTTGAAGCAGTTCAGGCAGTCGGGGTCCGGATTACACCGGTGGTCCTCCTGGTGGGCGCCTTCTTCGCATTTTTCATGGGGACAGGTGCCTCTTCGGCGTGGGAAGAGCTCCTGCTTTACTTCAATCAACAGCCGTTTGGGATGACAGACCCGATATTTGGCCGTGATGTAAGTTTCTTCCTCTTCACGCTGCCGATATGGCAGTTTCTGCGGGGCTGGCTGATGACGACGCTTGTCATCACTCTGATCGCAACCGGGCTCGCGAGCGGCATAGGCTGGCGGGGTTGGGGCGCTCCTGCCCCTGTCCGCGCCCATCTCAGCTGTCTGGGCGCTTTGATCCTGCTGTTGATCGCCTGGCAATACCGGCTGGACGCGTTGGAACTCGTCTATAGCTCACGCGGGGCTGTTTTTGGTGCAGGCTATACAGACGTAAACGCCCAGCTTCCCGCCTTCACGATTCTCGTCTTTGTCACCATTATCGCAGCAATACTGCTCCTGGTGAACGTGTTCCTGCAGCAGGCATGGCGGGCCATCGTTGTCGTCCTGGTCGGCTGGATCGCAATTTCCGCGCTGGCAGGCAACATTTACCCTAACCTGGTCCAGCGATTTCAGGTCAATCCCAACGAGTTTACGCGCGAACGGGAATACATTTCACACAACATAGACTTTACCCGGGCGGCCTTCGGTCTGGACCGGATCGTCGACGAGAACTTCGATGCCGAGAGTGAGTTGACCGGCGCCGAGCTGCTCGAGCAACCCGATACAATTCGTAATATCCGGCTGTGGGACTACCGGCCGCTACTCCAGACCTATAATCAGGTGCAGGCACTGCGGCAGCAGTATCAGTTCACCGACATCGACATCGATCGATACGACGTCGAAGGTGAAAGGCGGCAACTCATGCTGTCGGCGCGGGAGCTGATTCCTGAACAGTTGGAACAGCCGGCGCAGACTTGGGTCAACCGAAAACTGGTCTACACACACGGCTATGGCGTCGCCGCTTCACCCGTGGCGGAGATCACGCCGGACGGACTGCCTACATTTGTGCTGCAGGACCTGCCGGTGCAGGGCATTCTGGACGTAAACCGCCCTCAAATCTACTTTGGCGAGCGCACGAACGAGTATGTGATCGTCAAGACAGAGACCGAAGAGTTTGACTACCCTCGCGGTGAAGGCGGCAATGTTTTCACGACCTTCGAGGGCGATACCGGCATCAGGATCGGCGGTTTCCTTCCCCGGCTGGCCTTTGCAATCCAATTTGCCGACATCAACCTGTTCATCAGCCAGGAGCTGACCCCTGAAAGCCAGCTTCTGTGGAGACGCAATATCCTGCAGCGTACGCTGGAAGTTGCGCCCTTCCTGCGGTTTGATTCCGACCCATATATTGTCGTCGGAGGAGACGGCAACCTTTACTGGTTCCTCGACGCCTATACGGTCAGCGGACGATTTCCCTACAGCGAGCCGAGCCAGTTCGGGACCCGGACCGTTCCGCCGGGATTCAACTACATTCGCAATCCGGTCAAGATCATTATCGACGCCTATACCGGAGAGATGAACTTCTATCTTGTAGAGCCGGATGAACCGATCGCCGCCGCATATGCCCGTATCTTCCCGAGGCTCTTCACCCCCTTTGAGGAGATGCCGGAGGACCTCAACGCTCACATCCGCTATCCAAACGATCTGTTCAGCATCCAGGCGAGCGTATTCCGCACCTACCAGATGACCGAACCGACTGACTTCTACAACAGAGAGGACGTTTGGGCGTGGCCGGAAGAGATCTTCGACAACCAGTCGCGGCCGATGGAGCCATACTATGTGTTGATGCAGTTGCCCGGCAGCGAAGATCTGGATTTCATTCAGATTCTTCCCTTTACGCCGGCCAACCGTGAAAACATGATCTCCTGGCTGGCCGCCCAGAATGATCCGGAGAAGTATGGAGAGATGCTGGTATACCGCTTCGGCAAAGACTCTCTCGTTTTCGGGCCCAAACAGATTGAGGCGCGTATCGACCAGGATCCGACAATCAGTTCACTGCTCAGCTTGTGGAACCAGCAGGGCAGTCAGGTAATACGGGGCAATCTTCTGGTGATTCCGATTGGCGAAAGTCTGCTCTATGTTGAGCCTCTTTATCTGCAGGCAGCTACCGGCAAGATTCCGGAGTTGAAGCGAGTCATACTCGCCACCTCAGACCGAGTCATCATGGCTGAGAATCTTGGCCTGGCTCTGGCTGAACTGTTCGGCCAGGATATCCTGACCGACACAAAGCTGGCGGAGCTGGCGATTTCAGGAGACGGTGAACTGCCTGCCGAACTGCCGGCCGTAGAGCGGGTAGAGGTCGACGTCGCCCTGGCCGCATCATCGCTCGAAGAACTGATCATCGAGGCGAACAGTCGCTACGCCAAAGCGCAGGAAGCCTTGATGTCAGGGGACTGGGCCGCCTATGGCGCTGAGTTGGAGGGCCTGGAGATGGTCCTGGATCGCATGTTGGATTTCAGCGGACTCTCACCGGATCCCACACCGCAGCCACTGCCCACGCCGACGCCGGCCGCAGAGGACAATTCAGGATAGGGCGATAGCTGAACGCCGACTCGAGGATCTGTGTGGGTTATGCCAAGAGATGCCAGGAGCGTCTTACAGGTCAGTTGCCCGTAGCCGTAGAGAACAGGAACCTCAGGAATGACAGAAAAGCCTTTTTCACCTCCGCCAACCGTGCAGGAAGTCCTCGAAAGAATTGAGGGGGAGTGGGACGCATTGCAAAAGGTCTTGTCCGAACTGGATAGGGATCAGATGAACACCTCTGGCGAGGAAGGTTGGTCGACAAAGGACGAGCTGGCCCATCTGGCAGCGTGGGCAAGGGGTCTGGCCGCCCTGGTGAGGAAACAGCGCCGATACCCGCCGATGGGATTGCCCGAGGACGCGGCCCCCAATACCATTGGCATCGAACGCATGAACCAGTTGATTTACGAGCGGAATCGGGACCTGCCGTTGGAAGAAGTGCTAGCGGAACTTCAAGCTGCGCATCAGGATGCTCTCGCCGCGGTCGCCGAACTTTCCGACGACGATCTGCTGCGTCCCTATGACGACTTCCAACCCCAGGACCGCCGCCCTGACGGTCACACATCAATTCTGTGGCGTATCGCCGGCAACACGTATGGGCATTACGCCGAACACAGAGAAACAATTGAAAGACTGTGGAGCAACGAATGAGTGAGAAAAGAAAGGTTGTAATCACGGGTGCATCCGGATACATCGCCAGCCTGCTGCTGCCCGCCTTTCGCCAGCGCTATGACCTGACCCTGCTGGACATACGTACCGTTGACCGCGATGGCAATCAAGTGGAAGGCGTCCAGATCGCCGACCTGACACAACGCGACCGGGACAGCTACCGCCACCACTTCAGCGGCGCCGACGCCGTTGTCCACCTCGGCTTCACTCGCGCCGAAGACAAGTCAGATCCCATCCAGGACTTCTATGCCGAGCTGTCGAACGTGGAGATGGCCTTCCACGTTTACCAGACGGCGCAGGAAGAGGGCGTCCCGCGTGTAGTCGTCGCCAGCTCCAACCATGCGGCGGACTACTATGAACCTCTGATCCTGGACAATAAGTGGGATGTTGTCACACCGGAGATGAGACCGTTTTCCGACAACTTCTACGGCTGGGCCAAAGAGGCCTACGAACACCTGGGCTTCGTCTACGCCGTTGGCCGGATGCAGTTCCGCGGCGTTGACGTCGAGGACGAATCGCCCCAGCCCCTGGAGAATGTGCAGGTCCGTATCGGCGGACCAAGAGAGGATGATCTGGAGAGAATCGAACCTGGAAACTTGCGCCGCATGGTGCGCGGATTGGGCGTCTACATCAGCCAGCGGGACCTGCAGCAGCTGTTCATCAAGAGCATCGAAACGGCAGATATCGGCGATGAACAGGGCGTGCCATTCCAGGTCTTCTACGGTATCAGTGGAAACTCACAGGCGTTCTGGAGCATTGTCAACGCCCGTAAGGTGGTCGGTTACGAGCCGGAGGACAACAGCGAGTACCGCTTCAGCGACCAGATTCACCGTCATATCCAGGCCGCGAAAGAGGCTTAGCGGGGTCCCCGATCTGCCCCAGTGATCCCGCCAGGCCTAAGGATGCAGCACGCCAATGGATTCAGTTTCGTCAAAACCGCTGTCTGCTTCGAAACTGAGGAAGTGATACCTGCCTTCCTTCCACTCCACCAACTGGTCGCAGTAATGGTGAGATCCAGGATGACCGGACTGGCCTTGCGACTCGACAGCCCACATGCCCTCTTCGCCCAGGTCGCTGATCAGCCTGTAGTTGGCCCCCATCAGGGCCCCCCAGTTCGGGTCGAAACCCGTGTTGCAGACCGTCACTCCGTTGCCGCCAACCGGCAGACCGCCCCGGTCGAGTAGCGCACCCAGATCGCCCCGCCCCGAGAGCACGTGGCGCAGCTGGACCCTATGGAGGTTGCCCCACGCCCACGCCGCCATGTCAGTTCCCAGTCGATCTCCGATCTCTGTCAGTGCGTCGCGAAGAGCATGAACCATTGCCCCTTCTCGATTATTGCCAGCGAACCAGCCCACCCTGTCCTCGTGGATCAGCTCCCCGGCCAGTCCCCCAATTGTACCGGACAACGCGTCTGCGAGTTCCTCTTCAAACCTTTCCGACGCAACCCTGCGGCACCACCAGTTGAAAAAAAGTTCGAATATCGAAGCTGCGACAGAGTCAGGGGTCATGTTGTGGTCCCAATCCTGCAAATGGCGGGCAGCTTCCAGGACGCGTTCGTCGTCACTTCGCAGCAGTACGGGTACCAGACCGGGCAGGGCTTCGCCGGCGCGCAGCGTGCGTGTGTCCTGTTGCATCTCCGCGAAAGAATCTTTGGAGAAACTTTCACATTCTTCGATCATCTGGCGGATCCGGCGCGCCCTGTGGCCGCTGGCCCACGTTCCTGACAGCGGATAGGGAAAGTCTTCCGGGGCAACCCGGTTGTTCGCGGTGGCGATCCAACCCCTGTCTGGGTCCTCGAGACGGGGTATCTGCTCAAACGGAATCAGTCCCCGCCACTGGTGGGCAGGGTCCCACCCGGGCCGGTATCCCCTCTCCCAGATCTCTCTCACCGGAATGCCGCCGACCGCCTGGTACCCGATATGTCCCTCCTTGTCGGCAATCACCAGGCTCCACGTTGGAACGCGCCAGCCGCGTGTCGCTTCCCGCAGTTCAGAGACACTGCGGGCGCGGTCGATCCCGAGCAAGGACGTGAGCCAGCCGCAGTGGGAATGGCCCAGCCAGCGCAGTGATACCGGACCGGTACCGGCCGCCTCCGCGGGCAGGATCGCGTCGACGATGGGACCGTTACGGGAGAACTGGACCGACAAGTGTAGCGGGTCTTTGCCTCGCACATGGATTGTCTCGTCCAGCGTGCGCTCCGGCTCCCATGCGCCGTCATAGAGGAAACAACCGGGCTGACGCGGATCCGTCCGCTCCTGGTAGAGATCTCGTTGGGAGCAGATATTATTGGTTATCCCCCAGGCGACGTTGCGGTTCCGCCCAAACATGACAGCGGGCATTCCTGCGTATGCCATGCCGGCGACGTCAAATGAGCCACCTTTCAGCTGCACTTCGTACCAGCAAGAGACGGCAGCGAATGCAATGTGCGGGTCGCTTGCCACCATGGGCATACCCGACCTCGTGCGGGCGCCACTCACCACCCAATTGTTGCTGCCTTCACCCTCCTGCGGATCGCCCACACTGGCGCCGACCTGAGATACGTCCCCGGCCGTGGAAGGGTAGGCGCCTGCCGGGATGATGCTCTCCTCGTCCGCTTCTCCGGTCAGAAATGCCGTGTATAGTGTCTTGTCCCCGAGCGCCCGTTTCGCCAGTTCAGGGCCGACGATTACGGGAAAGCGAACCGTCAGGTAATAGCGAAACTCGGCGGCGATTGCCAGGCAGTCCACGGGCTGCCACGGCTCCGGCCCATAGTCCAGAAGCGCAAATTCAATTGGGAGATTGTCGCTGGACAGATCAATCAACGTGTTGACGCCGTCACTGAACCTTTCCAGCAGGGCGCGGGTCTCTGCAGGCGTGGACTCCCATTCTGAGGCCGCGATCCGGTTGAGACCGACTGTGCGCGCAACTGTGTCCAGTTGAATCCCTTCTTCGCCGAGGATCTCTGACAGCCGCCCGTGCCCCCTACGGCGAAGATAGTCCAGTTGGAAGAGCCGGTCCTGCGCCATGGCAAATCCGAAGGCGAAAAAGAGGTCTTCGTCATTTTCGGCGTGGATCTGCGGTACCCCCCATCGATTGCGCAAGACGCGCGCTTCAGCGCTCACATCCGTTTGCAACCGCACATCAGGCTCAGGAGTCCTGCGCCGGATTTCGGCATTCCACAGCCGGTCAAAATCCTCTCGCGCAATGCCGCTTGCCAGACAAAGTGATCCGATCGACCGACCGGATCCCAGGTTCTTCAGCAGGTCGACAGGCAGTGAATCCATGCGAAAGTCCTCCTGGTCTATGCAAGAATGGGATTAGAATTGGAGCAGTTGAAGAGGCCAGTTGGGCACTCGGCCGCGAGCTGAAGTTCGCCGAAAAACAGAGAACCTCCGCATGGAGGTTCTGGCTGCCAGTCTGTGCGCGCCAGGCAGGACTCGAACCTGCGACCTTCGCCTCCGCAGGGCGACGCTCTAATCCACTGAGCTACTGGCGCTTATGGCGGGGAGGGAGGGATTTGAACCCTCGAGGGACATTGCTGCCCCTACCCACTTAGCAGGCGGGCGCACTCGACCAGGCTATGCGACCTCCCCATATAAAGGTTCTCAGCTGGGTCAGGCGGAGGGAGAGGGATTCGAACCCCCGGTGACATCACTGCCACAGTTGTTTTCAAGACAACCGCCTTCGTCCTCTCGGCCATCCCTCCGGGCCAGGACTTACCAGCCATCAACCGGCACAGTATAAACTAATTTCAGAAGACCTGTCAAATGAAGCGGTCCAGTTCTCCCCGATCAAGTCATCCTGAAGCCCTGAATCGGGGGCGGCTGATCCACCACTTACACGACATTTCCAACCCATACCGAAAGGGACCTCCCCGCAAGGAGAAACGCAGTAGGATTCCCTCAGCCGATTTCCATCTCGTCTCCCAAATAGGGCCGCAGCACTTCCGGCAATTTCACGCTGCCGTCCGAACGCTGATTGTTCTCCAGGAGGGCAATGATGACACGCGGCAAGGCAAGTCCCGAGCCATTGAGCGTGTAGACATACTCCGGTCGCGCCCCCTCTCGCGGACGGTAGCGAATATTCGCCCGCCTGGCCTGAAAGTCTCTGAAAAGAGAACAGGAGCTGACTTCCAGCCACTCCTGGCAGCCCGCCGCCCAGACCTCCAGGTCATACTTGATGGCGGCGACGAACGAGAGATCGCCGGTAGCGATGGCAACTCGACGGTAGGGCAACTCAAGCCTCTCCAGGAGTACCTCCGCCGACCTTGTCAGCGACTCCAACTCGTCGCGGCCCGTCGCAGGTTCAACGAACTTGACCATTTCCACTTTCTGGAACTGATGCACGCGCTTGATGCCGCGCACGTCCTTGCCCGCAGACACCTTCTCACGCCTGAAACAGGGGGTACTGGCGACGTAATAGAGTGGCAACGCGCCAGGATCCAGGATCTCGTCCCTGTGCATGTTTGTGACCGAAACTTCAGCAGTAGGGATGAACCAATAGTCCTCTTCCGCGTCCCGGTACAGGTTGTCGCCGAACTTGGGCAAGTTGCCTGTCCCCTCCATAGCGTGTCCCCGCACCATCATAGGCGGGTAGAGCTCGGTGAACCCGTGCTCTCGAGTGTGTACGTCCAGAAACCAATTGGACAGAATGCGTTGCAGACGTGCGCCCGCTCCTTTGAGAAAGTAGAAGCGACTGCCGGCAGTGGCAACACCGCGTTCAAAGTCGATGATGTCCAGTTCAGGACCCATATCCCAGTGGGCCTGCGGCGTAAAATCGAATTCGGGTAGCTCTCCCCACTGGGAGATTACGACATTTCCCTCCTCGTCGGGCGCTACAGGAGCATCTTTTTCGGGTGGATTGGGAATGCGCATCATCGCGTCAAGGAAGGAGGCCTCGACGCGACGCAGATCGTCGTCGATCTGCGCAATTTCATCGCCGATCCGGCCCATTCTCTCCTTCAGCACGCTGGCCTCGGAGGATTTCTTTTCCCGAAAGAGAACGCCGATCTGTCTGGAACCGGTGTTGCGCTCCTCGCGCAGTTTCTCCCCTTGCTGCAGAAGTTCGCGCCGCTTTTCGTCCAAATCCAACGCCTGTTCCCAAGGCGCCTCAGGGTCGTTCAGCTTAACCATCGCTTCCGCCAGCGCTTCCCGGTTTTCCCTCATCCAACGAATGTCCAGCATCTCTCGCTCCTGCCAAGTGAACTACCTGATAGAGTTTCTCGCCCGCCTCCAAAACAAGAAATCCCCTCGCCTATTCAGGACGAGAGGACCCGTGGTACCACCTGAGTTCGCAGAAAACAGCATCTGCCTCTGGCGCCGTTAACGGGGCGGAACCGTCCGGCCATTTGGCGCCGGATGCTCTTGGGGCGCTATACCGATCGGCGCCTGTTGCCTCGCAGCAGCCGGCAACTCTCTGGAAGGTCGATCGAACGGCACTTTTCCCCAGTCACAGCAATGACAACTGAATTGAAAGCGAGCTTATCACATAGCATACGCACTGTCAAGAAAAGAGCCTCGCTTTCAGGCCGCCTGCAGTCGCAGGCACCGATTTGCAGGTCGACCGCAGGCGGCCTCCTCACTCTAAGATTTGATACTCGAGCGCGTGCCACTCAATCGACAGGATTAGCGAGGTTGGCCAGATCCACCAGTTGGAACAACGCCAGTGGACCTGCGCTGCGAAAGCATAGCTGAAGAGGTACATGCAGGTTGGAAGACAGCCACTCGACAACGGATTCCGGCATCGCTGCCTCCACCTCCAGACGTGCCACCGGCGAGGCCAGCTGCTGGTGTCGAAGTCCACGGCTCTGGGCCTCAAGCTCGTCGCCGTTTCGACTTCCGCTCGATGCGCGCAATACGCGAAACAGGTAGACACTTTCGATCTGCATGCCAGGAAACAGCTCGTCCAGGAAGCCGGTCACGGCGTCTTCGCTCCAAATGTAGAGCCGCTTCTTTACCGTCGATGGGATGGAGACGAATCGGGACATGAGCCGGGGCACTTTGATACGGGCGTAAGAGAGAGGACCGATACCAAGATCGGGGCTGCTCAGATGGACAAGCAGATTGATACTATGCGAACTGATGAAGGGAAATGGATGCCCTGGGTCAACAGCCAGGGGAGTCAACAGTGGGTAGAGTTGCTGTCGAAAGAAGCCTCGCAAGTATGCGCGTTGCCGCAGGTCAAGTTCCTGAGGTCGGCGTATCTCGATGCTGTGCTCGTCTGACAGGGCAGGCAGAAGGGACTCGTTCAATTCCACATAGGACCGTTGCAAGAGCGGGTCCAGATTTGCCGCGATTTCACCCTGATCCCTGTCGGACAGAGCGGGCGCCCTTTCCACGAAGTAGTGGTCGAGAACTGAAGCCAGGAGGCCCAGTATCCGAAGCCGTTCAAGCAGGGGGCAGCCCGGGTCGCGCGCCTCGTTCAAAAGGTACGCAGCTTCAACAACCGGCGCGGGCTTCCTGGTAGTTTGTAGCCGAGTCTTCAACCCGGCGGCCAGCGCCCTTGCCCGTGCGACCCCGTCAGCATCTACGGGAACAGCGTAGGCAGGCAGACGGGTATCTGAACTGGCCGTTGCGGTAGGGCTCTCGGCGGAAACATGGCCGATGTCACGTAGATCGCGTGTCATCTGAGTGCGCTACTCCTCGTGCGCAACGAAATCGATTTGGACAGTGAACTCATCCTGAACAGTGAGCGTATTGGCAAAGTCCGGCGGATCAAAGCCAAGGCTTGTCATCCGCAGCCGAGTCTGCATCGAGCCCCGAATCGAACTCCCGCTCAAGCTGGCCTCAACGTCCCAAACAGTCGTTTGCGAAGTGCCCCGAAGACCTAGTTCGCCCTCCATTCGAAACCGGACCTCTTCACCTTCCCGGTAGCTTTCAGGCAGTTCGAGGAGCCGGTCGGCAACAAAAACTGCAAGTGGGAATCGGTTCGACTCCAGCGCGTTTTCCCGGATCCAGGAATCCCGCAGCGCCTGGTCGGTTTGAAGAGTTGGCAGGAAGACAGCAAAGCGATTGGCGCCGATTTCCCTTTGGGTCAAGTCGATCTGGATCAAGCCCACGAGATCGTTGGTCTCCCCGATAACTTTGGTCTTGCCGACTTTCAAACCGTACTTTCGGGTCGCGTCTGCAAATAGTTCTTCATCAACGACATACCTGGCCGTGGACTCGGCGGGGTCGATGCGGAAGACTTTCCAGGCATCTCCTTGCTTGAGCGTGGGGGGATCAAGACCTGCAAAGGCCGCAGCAGCAGCTTCCGAAATCGCGCTTTGCGCACGAGTTTCGGGTTCCGAGACCAGTTCTGGCGGGGGCGCTTCATTCGCCGGCTGTTCTTCTTCCCGACCGAAGCAGCCGGCGCTCAGTATCACTGTCAGTATCAGGAGGAGAATCTTTTTCTCAGTACTCATTTGCAGCAGACTCGATAGTTCGCGGAGACGGCAGGGGCTCGCCTCTTTGCCGGACAGCCAGTTCAATGAGGGGCCGATTCAGTTCCGGACCCCGTTTGGGGGATAGGTAAACCCTCTGGAAAATAGGGCGGAAGTTCCGCGCCGTCTCCATAGGCCGCAAGGAGTTGTCGTACGAACAAAGAACGAAAACCTTCGTGCCGAAAGGTCGGCTCAGGTTCCCAGACAGCCAGTCCACTCGTGAAGCCATACTCTATGAATGATGCAACAAACTGGGCGTCCTTGGCAATGATGTGAAATGGGGTGTCCCATCCGTCCTCCCGCCGCGAGACGCGGGGAGGCTGATGGTCGCCAACCAGAACGAAAATCGCCTGTTCGTTCGGTTCGCTGAGGACGAAATCGGTGAGCATCTCCAATTGGTATTCGATTGCGTTCCAGTAGTTCTGGCGGCGTTCGACATGCTCGATCAGTTCTGAGGACGGCGGCGGCGCGGGGCCCGGTCTGTTCAGCTGCCGCCACGACTCGACCAGAACTGGCTGCGGAGCCCAGGGATAGTGAGAATTCTGTGTGATCGTGAAGAAGAGGTAAGGTCCGTCGGTTTCACTGCGAATCGTCTCACGGGCGAAATTCAGCGAATATTGGTCCGGAGGAGCCGGACCCCACCCGTATTCAGGGCCGACATACGCCAGGTCCTCGTACTGCAGCCAGCGGTCTACCCCATAGAAAGATGCGTATTTCTTCCACTGCGATTCCGGCAAACCCATGGAAAGCGCGGTCAGCCGGTAGTATTGATAACCCTGGCCTTTCAGAAAGTTGCCAAAGTCCGGGTAGCCCCCGGCCTGATATTTGTCGAGCAGCGCGTAGTACTGCGGGTCTGAACTGACCCGCAGACCGAATAGGGCGCTCGTGTAGGACATCCAGGACCCGCCTCCCCACGTTGGGGCAAGACTCAACGCTGACGCGACATGCCAGCCCGATCCTGCAAGTTTCCGGTCCAGGCGCTCAGCCAGCTCTTTGTACCGCGCCCTCCAGTCATTTCTTTTATAGAGAACGGACCCATACGACTCACTAAAGATGATGTACACCGGGGGGCGTTCGACCAGCCTGAATCGACCGAAGTCGCCGGTAGAGGGCGCTTCGGTTGTCTCCATGCGCCTCACTTCTTGATAAAAGCGCCGTGAATCACCGATGTTTCGTACCAGTTTGGCGGATATACTGCTGAACACCATTTCAGGTCGGGCCAGAAGATCGCTGCGCGAAACGGCCTGAACCGCTACGAGAAGCGCCAGCAGAATCAGGGCGACGCGCGTCGCAGGCCCTTTGTCTTCTTCAGGCAGCACGAATCGAGCCAGTCGCGCAACCAAAGCTGCCCCGCCGACGATGAGCAGAACGGTTCCGACAACAAATGCAGCGGTCACACGCGCGTTTTGCAGAAAAAAGCTGAAGCCTTGGGTAGCCATGCGAAGCTGGGTGTAGAATACAGGTTCGACACTGAAAAACGTGAGCGAAGCGCCCTCATAGAGGTAATAGAAGAACAGAAAAAGATAGGCGAAAACGAAGAGATGGCGAACCCAAACATGCCGTAGCGGCCGAAAGACGGCCCACAGTGCGACGAAGACCACCATCTCGGAATTGAATCGCAGAAGGTCTGGTTCTCTGCGCCAGACTGCCAATTGCATCCAGATCTGATCCAATGAGCGGCCGGCAACTTGCACGACAGGTAAGAGGGTCCCATCCTCCCGGTCCATCAGGACGACCGGGAGGAACAGGAGTGCGTGCAATACGAAGAAGGAGAACCAGAAGCTGAGATCGGACGAAGACCGCCAGGGCGATACCGCGCCTCTGTTTGAGCGAAAGATTCCGCCGGAAGTGGAATGCTCCCGCGACGTTTCTGCCCCACCCTCAGGCGATTGAATCGTGACGGCGCGCTCGAACTTGCCCATGGATGAATGAGCTGGATCTAAGGTTCTGACCAGGTGTCAGGCAGCAGGCCGGAGGCAATTGCCTGCTCAATAACGGCGGAAACGGCTTGCCCCAGAGCGTCGGAACTGATGGCCACAGGTTCCATGCGCTCTACAACCTGCTCACTCGTTACCCGGTTCTCGCGCCATGTTATGCCGCCCGTATGGTAGTTGTGGAGTAGAGGCATGAGGCGATCCAGCGCCAGCGCAAATCTGGACTCCGGCGTTTTCTGGCCTTCGTACTCTTCCCACAGTCTGCTTAACTCTTTCGCCTGGTCAGCCGGCAGCAGGCCGAAGATGCGCCGTGCGGCCTTTCGCTCCCGCTCATCCTTGCCGGCGTGTCCATCCGGATCATAGGCGTAGGTGTCGCCGGCGTCTATCTCGACGATATCGTGGGCAAGAACCAGTTTGAGTGTATGCAACGGGTCTATGGGCTGGTTGGCGTGTTCGGCCAGCACCAGCGCCATCATTGCCAGATGCCAGGAATGTTCGGCGGAGTTTTCGCGGCGGTGGCTGTCCAAAAGAAGCGACCGGCGCAGGACTCCCTTCAGTTTGTCAATTTCGAGAATAAACTGCAACTGGCGAGCAAGTCGTTCGTTCGTCATCATTCCCCCCGGCCAGTTGTACCTTGAGGGAGAAAATGAGTGTGGGGGCGGTAAGCCAACCAGTACCCTTCGATGCGGTCGACAAACCGACCGGCGCTCTCCACGTAAATCCGTTGCGCCAGAGGGATCGCAGCACGCCTTAGCCGTTCTCGCTCCCGCGACACGACTGTAAAGAGCTGACTGGCGCTCTGACCGTCAGTGTCCATCATCGCTTGAACAACCGTCGTCTCCAACAGAACGGCCAAGTCATGTTCTTCGCCAAGCCTGTCTGCCAGACGGTCGCAATCCCGCACCAGGACTCTTATCTGCGCAGGCCACAGAGGCTGCAAGAGCTGGAGGTGATGCCACAGATATTTGACCCGCTTGCGCCACGCATGAAACCTCTCCGTTGTGGGCTGGGCAAATGCGGCAGCCTTCTCAGAACGGCCGCGACCGTAGATTCTTCTCAGCCCGCCCCTGAACAGGGAGAACTCGCCCTCGTAGAATTTCCAGTCGTTTGCTCGAGGTTGTGCTCCCTGCAAAGTATGGAACAACGACTCCTGCCGCTGCACGTCGCGCGTAAACTCGTTGAGGACAGCTCGGTGTTCACTCACCATCCGTTCCCGAAGTCGCAGAAAGGGCTCGTCAGCTAATTGCGCATGGTAGCGATTTCGGATCAAATCCAGGGTTTCGATGTAGACGGCACTGTCCCGAACAGGAGAAAGCTGTCGCCCCAAGTCGCGGAAGAACTGGTTTTCGGAAAGGTAAGTTTCGGCCGGAAGCGCGCCATGGGCCAGCCGCAGCAACGCCCGGATCCTTTTGAAATGCTTGCGGGCTTCGTGGATGCCTTCATTCAGGTCGTCTTTTCGCTGAAGCTGGGCAATGGCGCCTTCAATCTGCTCGGCAGCGATACGTCGTAGCGAATCCGACGGAGCTTCTTCCGGTATGAGCGTGAAATTCATCGAGGAGTTCCCGACAAGAGGATACGCTGTGGCTAACCATTCAGTGACGTTAGGCAGCCTTTTCCAGCTTCAAAAAGAGGTCGCGGAAAATGCCGTCACGGTCGACGTGGCGGGCACATGAAACGCGATGGCGGCTCTCATCAAAGGCCCAGGTTACTGATTCGGTCAGCAGCGGCGCGCTGACAATCTCCATCTGTGCCCATTCAGGATTGACCAACCATCCTAACGGCGCAAGGTCCCAGATCTGCTTCGAATAAGCAAATTGATCAGCATGGTAGTCACTGTAAATCTGGAAGAGGTAGTCGCCGATCGCGCCTTTGCCCTGAACGTGCTCAGCCATCTCAGGCTGCGTAGTATGCAGATGGGAGACGACCCCCATGCAAGGGAAGCGCACAAGGGGAACGCCGCAGTCCAGCACGACCCGGCTCGCGGCAGGATCCTGCCGCAGATTGAACTCACGCGTGTCGGGCCAGTGGCGGGCATGCCCTCCCAGCCACACCAGGACAATTCGACGCCGGATTTCAGGCTCCAGCATCAGTGCCGAGGCAACATTTGTGATTGCGCCGATAGCGATAACGTAGAGCGGATCATCGGGAGGAGAGGCCAGGGCCCGTTCGATAAGATCGGCGGTTGCTTCGCTCTCAACCGGTGTACCTGCACTTGGCACCCACTTCGTTGACCCTCGCTTCACGAACCCTTCCTTCGTCGTGTCTACCGCCGGCAAGCGTTCCAGCAGGCGGTGGATCTCTTCGAAGCTCTTTTCCATCCCGTCTCCCGGCCCGGTGGACCGACTATTGTGAAAGGGAGCCGCATGCAAGGCCTCCACCTTAACGCGTTCCGGAGACAGGAGTGCGTAGACAACAGCGAACTGGTCATCGATCTCGTTATAGGTATCGGTGTCCAGCACAATTCGTACCGGCCCGGAAGGAGGCCGGAGTCGGTCCAATAGGAGCTGACGGTCAAGAGGCGGAAATCGCATGAACCCAGATAAGCTGATGAAAAAAGCAGACGGTCATCCTGTATCCGATCCTGGTCAGGTCCGAAATACCTCTATGCGGCAAGACGGTTGACCATCTCGAGCATCGCTGTCATGTAACCGATCGCGTATGCCCGCCCGCGGTGTCCCCAGTCCGAGTCATCGACCATCGCCGGCACGTGGTCTGTAATCATGAAGCCGGTGAATCCCACCTCCTTCAGTGTCTTCATCACATCGAAAGGATCCACGTTCCCTTCGTTGATGAAGCATTCATTGAAGTTGGGAACCGTGCCCTGGACATCGCGAAAATGGACGTAGATTATGCGCCCCCGGCCGCCGAAGTGGCGGATGGCTTCAATGACATAGTCATGCCCGTCCATTTCCGACCAGCAGCCCATGCAGAAGTCAAGACCGTGACTGGGGCTGTCGAAACGGTCTATCGCCCTTTTGAAACCTTTGAAGTTGCGGAAAATGCGGGCAACGCCGCCGAGCGATTCAACCGGTGGGTCGTCAGGGTGCAGGGCCAGGGTGACGCCTGCCTCTTCGGCCACGGGCAGAAGCCGTTCCAGATAATACTCGTAGTTCGCCCACATTTCGTCGGCGTCATAGACCCGCCCGTGCGTCAATTCACCCGGATCATGCTCAGCAAGATTAAAACGTGTTCCCCGCGCACCGCCCCGCAGTACTGCTGGCTCCGGCGTGCGCCAGACTGAATTGGGCATCCAGTGGTAACCGAGGATCGGAATCCCTGCCCGCCCCATGTTCCGAACAGTCGTCTGCATATGCGCGATCTGTTCGTCCCGTCCTGGAAGTCCCAGCATCGCCTTGTCATAGAAGGAGACAGGTACGTTTTCCAGGCAGACCAGCCGCAAACCGGCGGCCGTAGCCCGGTCCGCAGCAGCCTTCAGATCTTCGTACTCCCATTGCTTATCACCTGGGAGTCTCGGCGTGTTCATCAGGAAATCGTCGGCGCCAAGCTGCTTGATGAAAGCCAGTTTCTCATCGGTCAGTTCATTGAACTGGCCTAAGCCGATCCGCATTTGAGTAGACATAGTTATGCTCCTTGCTTCGACACTGCGTGGGGCCAGGCAAAGGGATCCCGCGATAGAATCCTGGAGGTACCGTGCTGCTTACGAGCACTCATTCTCGATACTCAACACTGCTACCGGTGCAGCAATGTCCAGAAGGAAAGTCACGCAGGAACCGGCTGCGACAGACGGGCCAGCAGTTGCCCCTGCTCCGCTTCAGTCAAGTTGACAAGCGGCGGGCGTACCCGACTCCAGCCCTGTCTTCCGGTCTGGTCTGCGACGATCACCTTCAGCGAGGCTATCATGTTGAATCCGGACTCGAGGATGGCGTCGCGGACCCAATTTGTGCGGTTCTGGCGGTCTTCGGCATCGTCTGCAGTCCAGTTGTCATACAGGTCGCGAATGACATGGGGCAGCACGTTTGCCATCCCTGAGATGCAACCTCCGCCGCCGCCTTGCATGTTCTTCAAGAGCAGCGCTTCCGTTCCGCAGAAGACAGCGAAGCCCGGAAACTGCGCCGCCACATCGTGCAACCCCTGCAGCGTGTCTACGTCGCCGGAGCTGTCCTTCACGCCTGCAGCCTGGCCGGGATACGCTTGCGCCAGGCGAGAAAGCAGCGACGGGCTGAGCGGGATGCCGCTGACTTGCGGGATGTGATAGAAGTACATGCGCAGCCGATCGTCATTGACGCGATCGAGCACTGCGGCGAAAGAGCGGAAAAGACCCTCATCGGAAACGCCCGGATAATAGAAGGGCGGTAGGGTCAAGGCGCCATGGCAACCGGACCGCACAGCATGCCGGGTTAGTTCTGCAGCCTCTACGACAGAGGCGGCGCCGCTGCCTATCACCAGCCTTTCCGGCGCAACGCCGGACTCGATTACCGCATCGACCGCGGCCATGCGCTCGCCTGCCGAGAACGACGTCGCCTCACTGTTTGTGCCGAACAGGACGAGCCCGTGGCAACCCCCCTCCAACAGACGGTGGCAAAACTCGGTGTATGCCGGCAGGTCGATGGAAAGGTCGGCGCAAATGGGCGTCAGCGTGGGAGCAAATACGCCGCGCAGTGAGAGTTCTGTCATGACCTGTTTCCTTTTCAGTTAAGTAATCGAAGACTGCCGGCTCTGTCATTCATTGGGTTGGGCTACATGTTACGACCGCCGGGCGGGCGTTGTCAAATGGACCCAGGCCAGGACAACTCTACTCACGTCAGTACGTGCTCGTCCGAACAGAACCTGCCAGGTGTCGTCCAGCCGCCATTGCGGATCGCCGCGCCAGAATCTGGCATTCAACTGAAAGAGATCGTAGAATAAATGCTGAACTTATAGATTCTCATTGTCACAAGGAGAGATCAATGTCCAACAACGACGCCAGCTTCGACAAGGAACTCGAAGCCGCTTATCTGGAACTCGATAAGGCCCGGAAGAATCTGGCGGAACTGCGCAGGAAGCTTCCCCACGAGGCCGTTGACGATTACCAGCTTCAAAGTCCGGACGGCCCTGTAAGCCTGTCGGCCCTTTTTGGTGATAAAGAAGACCTTATTCTTGTCCACAACATGGGCTCCGGCTGCTCCTACTGCACAATGTGGGCCGACAACTTCAACGGCGTCGCCCACCACCTGCAGGACCGCGCCGCTTTTGTGCTGGTCTCGCCCGACAGCCCTGCCGACCAGCAGGAATTCGCGCGTGGACGCGGCTGGCGCTTCCCGGTCTACTCCGCTCAAGGATCGGCATTTACCGCCGACATGGGCTTTCAGAGCACCGGAGGCGGCTTCATGTCCGGCTACCAGCCGGGCGTATCGGTATTCCGCAAGAACGACGACGGCAGCATAACGCGCGTAGCCAAAGACCATTTCGGTCCCGGCGATTTCTACTGCGGCGCCTGGCACCTGTTCGACCTGCTTCCAGACGGCCCCGCCGGCTGGAATCCTCAGTTTGAATACCCCGACCAGGAATAACCAGCCTCGACCGAATCCCGCTAGTTTCAGTGCAATAGACAGGCGCCGCATAGTTATCCGGACTGATGCCGGCGCGGGCGCCTGACCCACTTGGGCCCTTGCTGCCTGGCAAGAGATCGGATACCCCTGACTTGGAATTTCCGCTGTTTGCACATAAAGACCAAATTTGGGCATAATACGCAAATTCCCTGGAACGGGCTTTTATTGTGGTGAATTTCACCAACTTCATTTATGGTAATTGTCCTCGTTGGAACGATGGAGGAAACCTGAAAAACATCAGGAAGAACCAGCAGGGTCCCTCTTCTTTATCTGCGGACGTCTCAGAAAGCTTGAAACGGGAAGATCACAGTTGACCAGATCGGGACCAGCTCGTTAAGGTTTTCGAACAGATCTCAACGGCGCCAGCCAAAAGCGCTAATCCGGACCACGCCAACGGCGGTGAAAAGCGTGCCATCACAAGACGAGAGGATAAACGAGAGTGCCCTAAGCCTGTTCAGCAACTACGCATTGGAAGGGTCCATCTTCGACGAGATGTTCCAGGAGAACGGACGCCCTCGCGTGTCGTACGAGAAGCTGCTCCAGAGCATTCTCGAACTGCAAGCCAGCGAACTGACCCAGCGTCAGCAGGCCGCCGATCTCACCTTCCTGAACCGGGGCATCACTTTCACCGTTTACGGTGAAGACTCCACAATCGAACGCATCTTCCCCTACGATATCTTACCCCGCATCATCAGCGACCAGGAATGGAAAACAATCGAACGCGGCTTGCGCCAGCGCATTCACGGCATCAACCTTTTCCTTCGAGACGTCTACCACGAAGGGCGCATTTTGCAGGAAGGGAAAGTGCCGTTCGACCTGATCTACAGTTGCGTCAACTACCAGCGGGAAATGCGCGGCGTGAACGTCGCCAACGATGTCTACACCTCGATAGTCGGCTCCGACCTTGTCCGCCTTCCCGGCGGGGAATTCGCCGTCCTGGAGGACAACCTTCGCGTCCCCAGCGGCGTCTCCTATATGCTCGCCAACCGCGAAGTTATGACCCAGGTCTTCCCTGGCATGTTCGGCGGCTACGGAATCAGACCCATTGGTCATTACGGCCAGACCCTTCTGGAGCAGTTACAGAGACTGACACCCAAGGGGCGCGATGCGACGATCGTTCTTCTGACACCCGGAATCTTCAATTCCGCCTACTTCGAACATACTTTTCTCGCACGGGTTATGGGAATCGAACTGGTCGAAGGCGCCGACCTCCTCATCCATGACGGCTTCGTGTACATGCGAACGACGAGCGGACTGCAACGCGTTGACGTCATCTACCGCCGAATCGATGACGAATACATTGATCCGCTCCATTTCAAGCCGGATTCCACCCTGGGCGTTCCCGGCCTGTTCAATGCTTATCGCGCCGGAAACATCACGCTCGCCAACGCAATCGGCACTGGGATTGCGGATGACAAGGCTGTCTACGCATTCGTACCCGAGATGATCCGGTATTACCTGGGCGAGGAGCCGATCCTACAGAACGTCGAGACCTATCTTTGCATGAGGGACGATGAGCGGGCCTATGTTCTCGAAAACCTCGACAAACTGGTCGTGAAGGCTGTCGGCGAGTCTGGCGGGTACGGCATGCTCATCGGCCCCTACAGTACGGCCAAAGAACGGGAAAGTTTTCGGCAGCAGATACAGGAAGATCCCCGCAACTACATCGCTCAGCCTACGCTCAGCCTGTCCCGCGCGCCATGTTACATAGACGGAAATGTTGTCTCCCGCCATGTTGACTTGCGCCCCTTCATTCTCTACGGTGGAGAGCAGGAAAACACGGTCATCGTTCCGGGAGGACTGACTCGCGTAGCCCTGCGTAAAGGTTCGCTGGTCGTCAACTCCTCCCAAGGCGGTGGCAGCAAGGACACATGGGTCTTGCAAGAGGATTGAACCCAACTTAGGAAGTGCGCCAATGCTTTCGAGATCTGCCGACAGCATGTACTGGATCGGACGGTACATGGAAAGAGCGGAGAACACGATTCGTCTACTTAGGGTTCGCCTGAACTTCATGGTCGGCCAGGCCGCGCAGCATGGCAACGATCGCGGCTGGCAGCAGTTCTTCTCCGCGCTGCGTCAGCCCCCACCCGTCATGAAGAACGGCGTCGTGGACAGCGAGGCGGCCCTGCAAATGGCCCACAATCTCACGTTCGACGCCGATAACCAGACTTCGATATCGGGCTGTATCAATCTGGCCAGGTCAAACGCGCGTACAGTACGTTCCCAACTCAGCAGCCAACTTTGGGAACACATGAACCGGCTCTACCTGCGCCTGCACTCCTGGCAAGGACACCAGAACTGGCACGATGAACGCGACAACTTTTTCAGAGAACTCGAAAGCAGTGTCTCACTCTTTCAGGGACTGGCCTTATCTTCGCTCTTGCACGATGAAGGTTGGCTCTTCATTCAGATCGGGGGACACCTGGAGCGAGTTTATTCGGTCTGCCATCTTTTGCAGGCGCATTTCCATCACTTTGGCGTAAATGGAGGAGAACAGTTGGAGACGGTCGATCCTCTCAATGGAATCGGCGTTCTTCGCGCCTGCAACTCCTTCGAATCATACTGCAGGGTATACGACCCGAGGCCAGAAACGCGCCAGGTAACGTCGTTCCTGTTGCTCAACCCATACCTCCCAAACTCGGTCCGATTCAACGTAGACCAGATGGCCGATCTTTTGAGGCAGGTGGCCGGCGCAACCGAGACTCGCCGCGCCGGCGACCTGGATCGAATTTCAGGCAAGCTTAAGGCCAACCTGCAGTATAGTCAGATTGAAGATGTAGCTGAGATCGGGGCGAACAACTTTATCTCCGGCATCATGGACAGTTGCAGTCAGATTCATGATGCTCTCTATGATGCCTATTTCAACTATACGATAGAAGAGGAGTTTTCCTAACTGTCCACCTACAACCCGGCTAATGAAATACTACACAATTCACCACCACACCCGGTATCGCTACAGTTCCGAAGTCAGCGAGAGCACGATGGAGGTGCGCATGCAGCCCCGCACCGACCACCAGCAGCGATGCCTGAACTTTCGGCTGGAAGTATGGCCCCACGCACAGGTGCTGGCGACAAGCGACTGCATGCAGAATGCGATTCACTATTTTGACATTCCCAGGAGCCACTCCGAGTTGCTCCTGCGCGCCCAGACGCTGGTTATGGTCCAGGAGTCGGAACCTCTGCCTGAGGGCCTGGAATCTTCGGAGTGGAAGGCGCTGGGAGAGGTCGCCGCGACCGGCAATCACTGGGACTGGCTAACGC
Organism: Caldilineaceae bacterium; assembly: GCA_965204525.1. Taxonomy (GTDB): domain Bacteria; phylum Chloroflexota; class Anaerolineae; order Caldilineales; family Caldilineaceae; genus Bin5. The sequence goes on from OZ241994.1 coordinate 378,824, forward strand.
CCAGCAGGTTTGCGAGCCCGACCCCCTTGCTGTCAGAGTTCGCCGAAGAGATCGGTTTCGGCCAGGACCAGGACCCACTGACCGCTCTCTTTAATCTGAATGAAAGGATCCACACCGCAATCGAATATACGCCGAAGAGCACGGCTGTTGACTCACCTATCGACACTGCCCTGGAAAACCGCCGCGGGGTCTGCCAGGACTTCAGTCACATCATGATCGCCCTGCTGCGCAAAGCAAGTATTCCTGCCCGTTACATCAGTGGCTACGTTTTTCTGGATCCAGAGAGAAAGAAGGAAAAGGAGATCTCCGGGGCGTCACATGCTTGGGTGGAGGCCTTCCTACCCGCGACCGGTTGGATAGGGCTTGATCCGACCAACAATTCATCTGTAAGCAACAAACACATTCGCATCGCTGTTGGGCGGGACTACGCCGACGTGCCGCCCACCAGGGGGACCTACAAGGGCAATGCCCGCAGCGAACTGACCGTTGGTGTGCACATCTCTGAAACCGAGGATGAGGATATCCCCCACGATCTGCTCGACAACGGGCACATCACGACCAGGGAGTATGTCGAAGCAGAAAGCAGCACGCGTCTGCGCCTCGAGCAGGAGCAGCAGCAGCAGTAGCACTCAGGTCATAGGCATGAAGAAGGGCCGGTTCTGCGGACAGTCGAGCCGACCCAACTTTGCAGAGGTATTCTGTTCGTAAGAAACGGATTGACTACTCTGGCTGGTGTTTCCTCTAGTTAATCACTGATTTAGGAGTCGGGACGAGACGCTGAACCTTGATCGTCTCCCTATTGAGCATGTCTGGAATCTTGGGCGCAATATCGTTCAGCCAGCCGTCGGACTGGTAAACGGCCTCGTAGAGAGCTTCCCTGTCAGCCTCATCGTTGAAGCGGCGCATCCACACGTAGCAGTTGTCATCCTCCTCATCGATGAAAGAGCCGGCTACGACCATTCCCTTCGACACTTGGAAGGGGATAATCACGCTTTCCATGTACTCTACCCAAGCGTCGCGTTTGCCCGGGTGACACTCGTAAATCCTGTACTCGTACAACATGGGTTCATCTCCTCATTTTCTGGATATCGGACCCCTCAATCGGCCGAAACAGGCTCCGGCCGGGACTCGGTCAGAAGCCGCATCGGCCTGTCCCCTTCGACTTCGTAGTTGGAGAAGGTCGGAAGATGCTCGACATTGGCTGCGAACATTTCATTCACCATCTCCCGGATTTCTGCCATCGAAAGCACTGCGGTCGTCAACGGATCGTGCAGAATCGCCTGAAAGATCTTGCGTGGGTCGCCCTCAATAATCCCTTCCACCGCCATTTCCTCAATCTGCGCACTGAGGCCCGTTAGCATCGCAACTGACGCAGGAAGCGGGCCGACCCGCACACTTTCCAATCCCTTGTTGCTGGCCCACACCGGGATCTCGACACAGGCTTCCACCGGCAGATTATCAACCAGCGGCGTCGCTCCGTCGCCATTGGGCATGTTGCCGTTGAACTGGAACGGTTCGCCCCCTTCAAGCGCATTGATGATATAGGCGGCGTACTCGTATCCACGCGTAAGATTCAGGGGGGCCGAGTCGTCGAGCCAAGCGCGAATCTGCTCTTCCCAGTCATCTTCCCGGGCCGAATAATGTTTCAGAACGTAGGCGTATTCGCCGGGATTCCAGCCGGTGCCGTGCGTGCAGTACTTTTCGATCAGGTCCGGGCGCTTGCGGAACCAGGGGTTGTACTCCGAGTGATGGCCGCTGGACTCGGTCGGGTAGTAGTCCAGGTGCAAGAACATCTCATTGCGAACCTGTTCCTCGTTGTAGACCTCGGGCCTCTCAGTTATGGCCTTGCGAATCAAGGGGTAGGCATCCTCGCCATTCCACTCAAAGTTCAAGTACCAGGCCATGTGGTTAATGCCGGCGCACGTGTAGGTCATCTCGTCGGCCGGAGCTCCAATCCAGCGCGCAAGCATAGTGGCCGTGCCCTGTACGCTGTGGCAAAGGCCCGTGGCGACGATACTGGTCTCCTTCTGAATCGCGCGGCAGTTTATGACCATCGGGTTGGTATAGTTGAGCATCACCGCATCGGGGCAAAGCCTTTCCATATCGCGCGCAATGTCCACCATCACCGGTGTCGTGCGCATGGAGCGGAAGATGCCGGAAGGACCGCGAGTATCTCCGATGTTTGTGTCTATGCCATATTTCTTCGGGATCTCGATATCGGTGCGCCAGACGTCGGTCTGGCCGACAAGGATTGTGACGATAACGTAGTCGGCGCCTTCCAGGGCTTCCTCCCGGCTGAGCGTGGTCTCCACACTGGCGGGATATCCACCCTCGCGAATGATGCGCCGCACGGCCTGTTCGATATAGTTGAGCTTCGATGGGTCGATGTCCATCAAACAGATGGTGGCGTCCTCAAGACGAGAAAACGTAAGTACGTCTTTGACAAGCTTTCGGGTAAAGCCAAAGCTGCCTGCGCCAATGAAAGTGATTTTGGTCAACTGATTACCTCCTCTTGAGAACAGTTCGGCACTGCGTGCAGGGCCCGAATGAAGGGCTTCAATTCAACAATAACCAACTGGAATTGGAAACCGAAAAGGCTTTGCAGGTCAGTGAATCCCATGCCACCTAGGATCATAGCACCGGGGGTGCTAACCTCCCAACAAGAGTAGTATCAAACTCGCAGAATTCGCCCGAAAAATGGCACGGGAGAGCGGCGCGCCCGAAGAGCATTGACGATTCCCACCACCCAGGCCACAACGACCGCCAAGTAGACTGCAACTACCAGTGCGAACACGTAGGCTGCGACGACCCCGCCAAATGGCAGAAGAGAAACGAGCCAGGAGAAAACAATCCATGCTGCCGGGGCCAGAATCAGAGCCGCAACGATTGACAGTGATTGCAACGCGTGATAGCGCGAAAATGCGTCGTCCCTGCGCAGCGCCAGAATATAGGCCGGCCCCAGTACAGGCAGCAGATAGGCCAGTAGCGCGGCGTCGATGTTAAGCCCACCTCTCCCGGATTCGCTCACACTCGTTCCCCTTCTCCGATCCCCTGCAGCGTCAGCTCGCGGGCGAAATGACAGCTGGCAAAGTGGCCCGGCTCAATCTCCTCCAGACGCGGCTCCTCTTGCGTACACTGTTCCTGAGCGTAAAGGCAACGGGGATGGAAAACGCACCCTGACGGGGGATTGGCGGGACTGGGTATGTCACCTTCCAAAATGATCCGATTCAGTTTGATATCCGGGTCGGCCGGAGGGATGGCCGAAACCAATGCCTCGGTGTAAGGGTGCAGCGGCCGCCTGAGCAGCTTATCTGAACCGGCAATCTCCACCAGCCGTCCAACGTACATGACCGCAATCCGGTCGCACATGTGCTCAACGACGGAGAGGTCGTGGGCAATGAAGAGGTAGGTCAGTCCCAGTTCGTCCTTCAATTCCTGGAGCAGGTTCAGCACCTGGGCTTGAATCGACACGTCCAGCGCCGAAACCGGCTCGTCGGCGATTATCAACCTCGGCCTTAGCGCCAGCGTCCGCGCGAGGCCAATTCGCTGCCGCTGCCCGCCGGAGAACTCGTGGGGATAGCGGCGCATGTAGTTCGGGTCCAGTCCGACCGAGGTCATCAACTCGGAAACCCTGTCCTCCAATTGGCGCCCGGACGCTTCCTTGTGAATAATGAGCGGCTCTCCAATGAGGTCTTTCACGGTCAGCCGCGGATTCAGCGAACTGAATGGGTCCTGAAAGATCATGCGCATCTCTTTGCGAAGCGGCTTCATTTCCGCCTGGTCGATATTGGCGATATCGATGCGCTCGCCTTCGGCAGAAGTGTACCAGATCTCGCCCGCCGTCGGATCGTAAAGCCGCAAAACGGTTCGACCGACAGTCGTCTTGCCGGAGCCGCTCTCGCCTACGAGCCCCAACGCCTCATTGCGGTTAATCGCGAAGCTAACGCCGTCAACGGCTTTGACATGTCCAACGACACGCTGCAGGAATCCCTTGCGAATGGGAAACCACTGTTTGAGGCCGTTGACTTCCAGCAGAGTTTCTTCCATTTCTTGTCTACGCTCTAGCGCTATTCAGCGGTCGAATCTGCCACCGCAACACTCTCCGAAGCCAGGAGGATGTCGGGATCTGTCCAGCCCTTCCATTGCTGCAGCTGTTGAAACGCCCTGCGGTAAATGAGCTGCACCTCGATGTTGATCTCGTCCCTGCCTTGTGTGCTCTCTCCATTTGGAAGGGCAAATCGGAACATCCCCTTCCTCGAAGACAGCGCCGGAATACGGCTGTCCTCCACCAGCTCCACCATGCGCCAGTGAGAGAAGGTCGGTTCTTCACCGGTCAAAGTGTCGCGCAGGATCTTGGCGTAGCCCTGACCGGCAAGTCCGGCCACGTCGCCAGCCCATTCAGGCAGCACCTCCCCTGCGACCAGGGCCAAGTCCCCCCCGCCGCCGTCAGTGGCCCGCACGACAAGGAGCACCTGGCGCAGTGGTGAACCGGTTGGATAGTGATGGCCCGCACCGGTATTGCTCACTTCCGTGTTCACGACAAGCTCTGTCCCCTCGAATTCGGCAGCCACTTCCAGTGAAATCGCGCTTCTCAGGAACTGTTCGTCGTTGGCGCCGGGCATCTGGTGCAGGTGGATCTGGTCCAGCTCCCGGAACAGGCCTCCCTTTTCGGGGTAAACGAAATAGCTGCGCTGCGACCGTTCCGCCAGCTTTCCCAGGCCAGCTGGCAGCGTGCGACCGCTGGTCTTTTCCAGCCAGGCTGCTGTCTGCACCAGGCTCTCCATACTGGATGTCAGCCGCGGCGCCTCGGGCATGTGACAGTTTTGGCAGGTCTGACCTGTATCGGGATCACTGTATGGACTCTCAAGCCACTCCCCGTAGGAGTTGTAGATTTCAGTCGTGTCATTGACACCATAGTGACAGGACGCGCAGAACGCACTCTCCCGGTGCAGCTGGTTGAAGCTGTCCTTTGGCCGGGCAACGTCATCGACGGTTCCCATCAGCAAGTCCTCTCCGGACTTGGGCCGGTAGAGGGTCAGGGAGAGAATGCCAGGCATCGCAGGATCCGGCAGAACAGTGTCCGTATAGAATTTTACGGCGCCAATCTTGTGACAGAAATCACATGAGATCCCTTCAGCGGCCACGCCAACTGCTTCGTTCGGGCTTACACCGTCGGGCAGTTCGTCGCTGGCGTCGCTAGTCTCTTGCATATGGCAACCATTCCAACTGCAACTGTTGTCGGCGTCGAGCTTGGAGGCCATCGGCGTATGGCAGGCCGCGCAGTTTCCGTCACGTTTCGGAAAGTCCACTTTGAAGCCGGGTCCAAAGTAAGGGTCGTCAGGGTCGCGAGTGCGTGGCAGACCAGTATAGTAATTGCTGTTGCGGCTGCGGTTTCCTTCTACGTCGGTGCCGTTGTACATCGTCAGAAAGCGGACGTTGACAGCTGACTGGCTGTGCGCGTCGCGCTGCCACTCTGCGTAAGACGGATGGCATTCACCACAGTTCTCGGAAGGCTCCCAGTCGTAGACAGAGTTGTCGACCCGGTTGTGGGGATGCAGTTCGATACCGACTTCCTCGTCGCCGCCGGTTGCCTCGGTCCAGCCAAAAATGTACCCCTCCGCCCATGCCACCAGTGTAACGCTCTCAGCGGTAGGAACGCCTTGGATCGTGAACCCACCGTCTTCGTCCGTGTAGGTATGATTTGCGGTCGTCTGCACCCTGACAAGGGCGCCGGCGACCGGCCCATCGACGTCGGTGACGATGCCGCTGACGGAAGCAGTAGCCTGTTGTGGCCATGCAAAGACGGCAATCACTGTACCGAAGATGAGCAGAACGAGCAGGAGCAGGATAAGAAAAAGGGGCCGCGCCCAAGCCCGAAGCACAACGGCAAAAGCATTGCCACCGACTTGAAAAGACCCAGGCCTGCCCAACTCCACTCTCCGTCTCGATCTCAGACGATTGAATAGGGGTCCGCTGCATCACGCAGTCCGTCCCCCAAAAAGTTGAATCCCAGCACGGCAACGATGATGAAGATGACCGGCGTCATGATCCAGGTGTGCGTGCCGAGGGTCTGCAGGTTCTGTGCGTCGCGCATCAGGAAGCCCCAGCTCACGAGCGGTTCCTGGATTCCAATGCCCAGGAAGCTGAGAAATGCCTCAGCAAGGATAATCTGAGGGATGGTAAGCGTGAGCACGACGATGATGTGGCTGATCGAATTGGGGAAGAGGTGGAGGAATATGATGCGAGCGTCGGACGCGCCCATCTCCTTGGCGGCGAGGATGAAGTCAGTTTCGCGGAAGGCCAGCACTTTGCCGCGCACTTCGCGGGCCAGGAGCGTCCAAGAGAGCAAGGAAAAGATGATCACCATGATGATGAAGACCTGCAATGAGTCCCACGTGCGCGGAATGATCGCGGCCAGCGCCAGCCAGAGCGGCAGTTGCGGGAACGATGCAACGAACTCCACGAATCGCTGAATGACGTTGTCGATTACGCCGCCATAGTAGCCGGAAACGATGCCGACGACCGCGCCGACTACGATGCTGACGATGGTCGCGAACAGGCTAAGCGAAAGCGATATGCGCCCTGCGGTGCAAGCCCGTCCCCAAAGATCTCTGCCCTGCTTCTCCGTACCAAGCAGGTGGATTTTGCCGCCCTCGCCCACGCCGAAGAGATGATAGCGCGTGGGGATCAGGCCCAGGACTTTCCATTCCCAGCTCCTGACGAAGAACTGTATATCAAAGCGCTGCTCGGGATCTTCCTCCCACAGTGGCTCGAACGTCTTGGGGTCGATGGTCACGACCTGATTGTAAACAAAAGGACGTAGATGAAACCTGCCCTCGGCATCGATCAGGCGGATTCGAGTGGGAGGGATAAAACTGTCCTGCAGATTGGCGTCCGTAGGATCAACGGGGGCGAAGAATTCAGCGAAGATAGCCAGGATGATCAATGAGAGCACCATGAGTCCGCCGGCGATGGCAGGCCGGCTCTTTCTGAACCGCTGCCATACGAGCTGGAAGTAGGACTCGTGCTGTTCTTCGTCCTGTCCGTCCGAAAGAAGCCCTGTATCGGGTCCAACCTGGTTTTGCAATGATTCCATGATGAAAAAGGGGGATACGCGTGACGAGATTGTGAATACAGTGATCCGCCGGGCCCTCAAACTCGATTCCTGTCAGGCCTCCGGCAGCTACTGCTCATCTCCGGCTTACTTCCTGACCACACTCAAAGAGTCTTGTCGTCCTACTAGGAAAAGCGCACACGCGGGTCCAGAACCGCCAGCGATATATCCGCAATCAAATTGCCAGCCACCAACAGCACGCCGTAAATCAGCAGACAGCTCGCCGAAATGTAAATGTCCTCGTTGCGAAGAGAGGTCAGTAGCAACGTACCTATCGTCGGCAGACCCAAAACGATTGAGGCCTGCAGTTCCCCTTGCAGCATATATGGAAGAGAAGTCCCCTGGTACATGATGATAGGGTGCAGCGCATTCGGCACAGCGTGCCGCCGCATGACCTGGCCTTCGGTCAGCCCCTTGGAACGGGCGGTCGTAACGTACTGCGCGTTCAACTCGTCCAGCATATTGCCCCGCATAACGCGCATGTTCCGGGCCACGCCGCCCAACCCGGCGATTACCACCACAGGCCAGATATGCTGGAGCAAATCCAACAGTTTTGCCCACGTCTGCCTGATCTCTTCCAAGCTGCCGAATGCCCACGGCACTACCACGTATTTTGGGGAGTGAAATGCCGTAACATGCTCCTGTTCCAGTGTAAAAACAAGGAAGAACATGATCGCCAATGCGATCCAGAATCGAGGCAACGCGGACAGAATGAAGGCAGCGAAAGCGGCCAGGTTGTCCGCGAGCGAATACTGCCGCGGCGCGACAAGAATGCCGGCGACGATCCCAACCACGGTCGACGTCAGATGCGCCAGCACCGCCAGCAGCAACGTGCGCGGGAACCGCTCCGCGATCAGTTCACCCACGTCCCGCTTGTAAGCGAAAGAGAAGCCGAAGCTCCCCTTCGTCACCATGTCACGTATCCAGACAAAAAACTGCAGCGGCAAGGGCTTATCCAGGCCGTATCGCTGACGAAACAGTTCGGCCTGAGCCTCTGCTTCCGATTCGGTTGCGCCTCCTTGTTCGACGAGAAACGACTTGTAACCGTCAGCATAGTCACCGGGCGGCAATTGAATCACAATGAAGCTGACCAGCGCGATGCCCAGGACGACTGCTATAGACACGCCAACTCGGCGAACGATGTATCCGATCATTAGACGAAAATAAGAAAAGACTCAGGATTTCTTGCTTAGAGAGTGTAGAAAGAGGAGTGAGACTCGCTCTCACTCCTCTCTACTCTTTCCTCTCTACTCGGAATTCTATTCGCTATCGTAGGTCGGAATCACACCCGGGCGAATCTGCTCAATCTGATCCTCCGGAGCAACCCAGACCTGCTCGGCCATCACATTGTCCCAAGTCCACTGGTACATGAACACGGGCATCCCTGCCGGAACGTTGTTGAAGCGCTTCGCGGCTGCGAGTCCATAGCGGCCGACAAATACGCCAACAAAGTAGACGTTCTCGGTTACGATCCGGTTGTATTCGGCCATCTGCTGAATGCGCACCTCCGTGTCCGGTTCGGCGCAGAAGGCGGTGACTATATCGATCAAATCCTGCTCAAAGTCGAGAAGCTCACGCGGTTCTGCACCTTCACGGTGGAAGCTGTATTCCTTTGTGACAGGTCCGAGGTCGGTGCAGCGGGTGAACGGAACAGCATAGACCTGGCTGTCGCGATCTACCCTCAACTCCCATTCGCCGGCCTCGATCAGCTCACGGCGGGCCGCGCTGTTAAGCGGGCGTACGTTGATCTGCACGCCAAGGTCGCCGAGCAGAGTTACGGCAGCGTCGCCAACGGTCTGCGTTTCCTCGGCATCTTCGCTGGTGATGAGCGCCAGGACAAGGTTTTCGCCACTGGCCAGGCGATCGGTCGGCCAGTTCAGAGTTCCGTCACCATCAGTGTCCTCGAAACCCAAGTCGGCAAGCAGTGCGGCCGCAGCCTCCGGCCTGTTGTTGAAGTAGGCCACCGTACTGCGATCGAAGTAGGAAGACCCGGGGAACAGTCCGCCTGCCCAACCGCGCAGGAACGGTCCGCGCAGGATTGACTGCGAGATTCCCTCACGGTCCATGGCAAAGCTGACAGCCTTGCGGAACCGCACATCGCGGAACAGTTCGCGTAAGGCCGCGTCTCGGTCATCATTCACGCCCAAAGAAGAGGAAAGGTTCAGCTTGATGCTGAAACCCAGCGTCTCCGGACCCCACTCAACGTAGAAGTGGGCATCATCCTCTTCGGCACGCTTCAGCGTCTCGATAAAGGTGCTGGGATTTTCCAGATTGGAGTGATCCGCAGTTCCTGCCAGCGTGCTCAGCGTGCGGCCTACGCCTGACGGCCCTTTCTCAAATACAACCTCATCCAGATAGGGCAGCTGGTTACCGGCTTCGTCCACGCCCCAGAAGTACGGGTTTCGACGCAGGATCATCAACTCGTCCGTAATATACTCTACCGGAACGAACGGTCCCAGGACTACGGGAATCTGGTCAGGCGGCATCGAAGCCTCGAAGTCCACATAGTCCATATCGCTGTTGTACTTGGGATGGAGTGGCTTCAGGTAGTGGGCAGGTGAGATGTGAAAGTCGCTCTCGTCCATTTGGAAGAGGGACTGTACCGGGAAGGGGACCGGGAAGACGAACTTGAATGTGTAGTCGTCGATTACCTCAAGCTGCGTCAATTCGCCGTCGAACGTCCACGCGGACGCACCCTTCGGTGACTGCACATTGGAGTCGATGATCATATCTTCCCAAGTGAACAGGATATCCTCAGTTGTGAAAGGATGACCGTCCGACCACTTGGCCCCTTCGAGCAGATTCATCGTCAACTCGTAGCCGTCTTCGCTCCACTCCCAACTCCTGGCCACAAAAGGCAGCGGCTCCAGCGAATCAGAGCGGCGGAAGATCGGGCCTGATTTGAGCAGGCTTGCAAACGCGGCCGCCTCGATCCCAAACCAGCCGGCGCTTTGCCCCGCGCCGCGGTTGAAGCCTTCGGTCGGGCAGGCCGAGAAATCGCGCCAGACACCGCCATAGACTCCTATACCTTCGGCCATGCCGCTCGCCAGCACGACACGCGGCTCAACTGGAAGACGCTCTTCCACCGGCGGTAACTCGCCCGCGGCGACAAGCTCGCTGATCCAGTCCGGCTCACTGTAGGAATCCAGCGCCTTGTACGTGACGATCTGGTCAAGCGGCAGTTTTTGGACCGGGCGACTGCCGACGATCAGCTGGGGCTCCGGATACTCGCTGGGAGAGAGATCGACCTCCATCATCTCCTCTTCTGCTTCGGTGTCCTCAGCTTTCGCCTCCTCGGCAGCAGGCGCTGCCTCTTCCTGGGATGTGTCCTCGGCCGCCGGTTCCGGCTCGTCGCCGCCGCCGCAGGCACTGATGATCATGGATGCCACGATCAGCAGGGACAGCACCAGTGAAATCGTTTTCCTTCTCTTGCGTGACATTAATGTTCCTCCTTAAAGGGATTGTTGTGGAGAATTTTACGGTGTGCCGGTGATGGCGCACTGCAATATGAAAATGGCCCTTTCGAACCCTCGAGAGCTGGATTGGCCTTGCCGATTCCCGGCAACTGCGAACTGGTGGGGCAGCAATCTCCCCTTGCAGATCAGCATCAGTCATGAAGCCAGCAGGCCGCAAAGTGCCCGGGCTCATGCTCATTGAATTCCGGAGTCTGCTCCCAGCAGACCTCCATCGCCTCAGGACAGCGTTCGGCAAACGCGCAGCCGCGAATTTCATCCATCGGACTGGGTACCATTCCCGTGATCGGCACCAGCCGATTCTCCTCTTTCCTTCCCAGCACCGGAACGGAATTGAGAAGCCCGATCGTATAGGGATGTTTGGGTTTGTGGAAGATTTCGGAGACCGACGCGTACTCTACAACCCGCCCTAGGTACATGACCGCCACGTGGTCGGCCATCTGCGAAACGACGCCCAGGTTATGTGTGATGAGCACGATCGCTGAATCGAAGTCGTCCTGCAATTCTCTCATCAGATCCAGGATCTGTGCCTGGACCGTTACGTCCAGCGCAGTCGTCGGCTCATCCGCAATCAGGATCGACGGATTACAGCTCAGCGCCAGCGCGATCATGACCCGCTGACGCATGCCTCCACTCAGTTGATGGGGGTATTCGCTGATGCGGCGGCCGGGGTCGGCGATGTGGACCCTGTTCAGCATCTCTTCGGCGCGCTCCAACGCCGCTCGGCGCGTCAGGCGCTGATGCAGCAGGACCGACTCCGAGATCTGCTTTCCTACCGGATGCAGGGGGTTGAGCGATGTCATCGGCTCCTGGAAGATCATGGCGATTTCGGCGCCGCGAATGTCGCGCAACTGGCGGCTGCCGGGATCCAATTTGACGATATCGACAGTGTCGCCGTCTTTGCGATGAAGCAGGATCTCACCGTCTACTATCTTGCCCGGCGGAGACTGAATCAGCCGCATCACCGAGCGAAAGGTGACGCTCTTTCCGCACCCGCTCTCGCCGACAACACCGAGGGTCTTTCTGCGTCCTACGGAGACATTTACACCGTTGACTGCCTTGACAACGCCCCGTTCAAGAAAGAAGTATGTCTTCAGGTCTCGCAGTTCGAGGATGGTGTCGTCCGCGTCGCCATTTTCTTTCGCCGCCGCACGCGACGGCGCCTGCCGACTCAAGGTCATAGACTTGCTCTTGCCCACCGGCGTGTGAGCCTGCGGAAGAAAAGTGAGAATGAAACGAAGGTGAGGCAGGTCCGGTCAAGATCAGCGACGAAAGGGGGAGGATTTCGCCCTGCTGTCTTATTTACCTCAATGATCAACGCCGGATCCCCAGCGTAGGCCGCGCTTACAGGCCGGAAGCGGGAGAATTGTAGCGATTGCAGGGGCAGTTGTCAATTTTCGGGGTCTGCGAGTTGCAGGCAATACAGTTAGCACGAATCGATTTGCAATCCAACTTCCATGTGGAGTTTGCGACGTCAAAGGCCGGCGCCTCGCGTAGGGCGCATGTTGGCTTGCGGGGGCGGTGGCGGGGAGGCGTAGAAAGGGCGGCGAAGGTGTTGCATGCCTGTTTTTCGGCTCCTGACCAGAGAGAAAAAGGGGGAAAAGCGGCGAAAAAAAAATGCAACAATGGGGATGCAACACCTAAGTGCAAAAATCGTCGAAAAAAGCGGAGATGGACTCGAGGAACCGAGCTCTTTTGTTGATCTCTACACAGCCCTGCTATTCGTCACTGGACCACGTATCGTCTTGCTGCTCCACCAGATCGCCGGAAGCCGTCTAAGTTTGCCCCACGTATTGACATGGGCACGCCTGGAAAAGACATCGTAGTCGTGCGCTTCGATATCAGCGAGAATTGCACGGTAGAGTCCGGCTGCGGCGGCTATTGCAAAACGGCCGTCCGCGTGAAGTAGCGCAATCCCTGGCCAGGCTTCGTTATAGAGTTGACGAGTCCGCCCAATCTGGAAACGCATAAACGCCCGCCAGCGATCGTCAACGACGCCAGCCTCTATGTCCATTTCGTCGAGGCCAAATTTACGTAATTCATCCAGGGGAAGATAGAGCCGCCCGGCCTCCCAGTCCTCTCCCACGTCCCTCAAGACATTCGTCAACTGCAACGCTACGCCCAACTTCAGCGCATAGGGAATGGCTTCAACACCGGAAAAGCCAATGATATGCATGCTCATCAGCCCAACCGTTGCAGCTACCCCGTAGCAATAGCTGGTCAAGTCGGCGAATGTCTCGTAGCGCCTATCTGTCAAGTCCCGAGCAACGCCTTGGATGAGTTGCTCTGCGTAGCGGGGCGGAATGCCATACTGCCGCCGGGCGTCTGACCACGCCAGGGCCACGGGATCCTTGCCGTCAGCGGCCTGCGTGAGTGAACGCGACTGCCAGGATGCAAGCGCGTCACGCACAGCATCAGGGTCGCGCCTTCCAATAGGCGGATTGTCGACTATGTCATCGCTCTTGCGACAAAATGCGTATAGGGCTCGCACCGACCGTCGCTTCTCCCGTGGGAGGAAACGAGAGGCGGTAAAGAAGGAACGGCTGTTTACCGCAGTAACCGCTTCACAGAAATCGTAGGCCTTGTCCAACTCCTTCTTGTCCCTGAACTTGGGAAGCGGTAGTGGACCATACACCTGCCCAGCTTCATACGCGAGTGAGAGCAGAGGACGCTCCCAGTCACGGATCTTCAGAGTCATCAGAGCGCCTTTGCTCATAGAAAAGAATCCCTTCAACGACTCATCAGTCAACCACGGCTCTTACAGTCCTAAAATACTGCATCAAGCCACTCGAGTCAAGAGATCTCCCAATGTCTGTAGACTTCCCGTTCGACTTGCTCTTTTTGCCCTTACAAGCAAGCCGCAGGCAGCCCTGCGAGTGTCCAAGTAAGAGATAAGCGGGCGCACGATACGGGAAGCTCGCCTCAGCTCAATTTCAGCTGACTGAGCTACTGCCTCAGCACCAGGCAGCGGTTCAATTGGGCTGTCGGGGAACGCAACAGGCTTTGGTTGTGCCCGGGCCGCAAAGCTCTCTTCCTAGTTGAAACTTTTCTTCTCATTTGTTCTCTTTGTTCCACTCGGCGTCGAGTATAACCTACAATTCTGACATTGGCAATTCCTGCAAATCATTTATCGATACATTGTATAGATTTTGCATATTTTCAGGCCAGCGGACGAATGTCACTCCGGTGGGGCGTAATTCGGACCGGCTCGTAGTCGGGACTGGCATCGGGTGGGCGAGCCCGTCCCCTTTCCTGTGGTGATCTCATTTGGAGCGCCCCAGGATTTCAATGCCCCTTAGCCTGTTTCGCGGACGTTGAACTTTTGAAATTTGTTTTTCTGGTAAGAAGTGCGTAGTATATCATAGTTTTGTTGTTAAACACCGCGCCTGCAGGTAACGCGGCGTACAAGTACGAATGAGTACATGTACAAATGAGTACGGAAACGCCGTCCTTCAATCTGAAAGCCGTTGTCCGCGAGACGGGCATAAAGGCGGAAACTTTACGGGCTTGGGAACGCCGATACGGTATTCCCCGTCCGGCACGAAGTTCGGGCGGACACCGCATCTACTCACGGCGTGATATCGACACTCTTCGTTGGTTGAAACAGCGCCGGTTGGAGGGCCTCAGTATCAGCCGCGCCGCTGAACGCTGGCAGACATTGGAGAGTGAGGGGAGAGACCCTCTCCAGGAGCAAGCAGTTGCTCCTGACCAGTACTTTTATGGAAACCTGTGGTCGGAAGCCGCGCTTGTCGAAGGCGGGGAAAGCGATTTTGTCGACGACCATATTACAGCTGCTTGCTCTGAGTGGACGTTAGCGTGCACTGGGTTCGATGAATTTGGAGCGCAGCGCATTCTTACCCAGGCTTTTGCCCGTTTTCCCGTCGAAACCGTTTGCATTCACGTTCTCTGCAGTGGACTACGCCAGCTGGGGGAGGACTGGCACGCCGGCAGAATGACCACTCAGCAAGTTTCCTTTGCCACCTCCCAGGCAATGCAACGCATCAAGATCCTGCTGGGTGCTTGCCCTCCACCCACCAGACCCGGTCTCGTATTGATGGCTTGTCCGCATGGAGAGCATCACACTTTCGGGTTGGCGCTACTTCAACTCATCCTCAAACGGAAGGGGTTTGGGACCGTCTATCTGGGAGAGAATCTCTCACTGAGCGAGATGGAAGTAACGCTTTCCAGAATCCAGCCCGACCTCGTCGTCCTCGTTTCCCAGCAACTCAGGTCAGCGGGGAATCTGCTGGAAATGAGCGAGCTGATAAACCGGGAAAGTGTTCCCGTTGCATTTGGAGGACGCATTTTCAATCTCTCTGAAGTCATCCGGCGCAATGTTCCCGGGAATTTCCTGGGGACCGATCTTCTTCAGGCTGGAAGCAGAGTCGAGTCCTTACTGGCAACACCGGGCCACCTGGCCAGCGCAGCGCCTCCGATAAACAGATTCGAAGACCTTATTTCCAGCTATCGAGCCCGCCTGCATAGAATCTCGGCACTGGTGTTAAATTCGGAGCGGGGAACTCCTCCCGAATGGGAGAGGCTGGGGCGGCCTTCCTACAGCATCAACAGCTCGATGATGTCAGCGCTGCGTTTAGGCGACCTTACGCTGGTCTCATTGGAAGCTGAATGGATTAGTACCTTTCTGGAGTCCCGAAACATCCCTCTGGCGATGCTGGAAGAGTATCTGAGTCTAGGCATCTCTGCGGTCCAGACAGTTCTCGGCGTCGAAGGCGACCCCATCGTCAGCATGTTAGAGACTCTAGGCAGGGACGTGCGGCAGTGTTACAGCGAGAGCTAGACCGGACAGGTTTTCGGTTTGGACCAGTCCTGGCCAGTCATGGGCTATCAGACCCCACCCCCGATCCTGCACCGGCCACCAGGCGAGGATGGCCTACTTAGCATTCCTCTCAATCTTTATCGGCATTCCCGCCCTCTTCTTTGCACTTCTGAACGCATTTCTTCGCAGAAAAGGGGCACCGCTTCCCTCTTCGCTGCGGGCATGGCCTGCCACTCCAGTTGTCGGGGCACATGTGCTGCTGGCACTGCTCTACACCTCGCCCTGGGACAACTTTCTCGTCGCTACCAAGGTCTGGTGGTACGATCCGGACCTCGTACTCGGCATCACTTTCGGCTATGTGCCGCTCGAGGAGTACCTGTTTTTTGTAGGACAGACGGCGCTCCTGAGCTTGGCTCTTCTGGCGGCGGCCCGCCTGATGCCGCCTTCAAACCTTTCTTTTCGTTCGCGTCCCCTGCTCCGCCTAGGTTCAGCCGGGTTGACTATGGCCATCTGGCTGTACGCCTTGATCTTGCTGGGCGCAGGAAGCCCCCGGAGCACATATCTGGGGCTGGAACTGGCTTGGGGGATGATTCCACTCTCAATTCAACTGGTTTTCGGCGCCGACATTCTCTGGTTCTACCGGAGGCCAGTCCTGTGGACACTTCTGCCGGGAACTCTCTTCTTGTCCCTGGCGGACGCCATTGCCATCCACTCCGGGACCTGGACGATTGACCCGCAGCAGTCGCTCGACGTCGTATTTGGCGGAATTCTTCCGCTGGAGGAGTTCGTCTTTTTTCTCTTAACAGCAGCGATGGTCGTATTTGGCGTGACTCTGGTGATCGCCAAAGAGAGCCATCAACGGGCCCGATGGATCCCGACCAGTCTGAGGAGGGGGGAATGAATCTCGCAGCCGTGCCCCGATATTTTATCTTGTCGTTGACTCTGTTGACCGCCGTATTCGCATCTGAAGATGCCCTGGCACACCAACCTTTTTTCGAGGACACGGACAGTACCGCCGGCACGCCGATGTCGGTCAGCGACCCTGAAATATCGACAGCGCTGTTTTCCACTCTGGAAAGGCCCGGAGACGTCGATTTCTTTACCTTCAGCGTTTCCGCCCGTCAGACCGTAGAAATCGGCATGACCATCCCTCAGATCGAGGGACAGGAGCAGTTCGCGCCCTACATTGGCGTGATCGCTGCTGGATTGGAGGGAGATTCAATCTCAGGTTTGCCAGCCGACGCCCTCCCGCTCGTCTCCGACCAAGAAGGAGCCATCGTGTTGGAGGCGGCTGACGCTACGATCTTTTTCGAACCATTCAGCCGTACTGCCTACTGGCAGCGGCAACGCCGTCGAATCACCTTTCCTGACCAGGGCGAAGTCAAGGTGGTCGTCTGGCATCCCCAGGGATCCGCTGGCCGGTACGCTCTCGTTGTCGGCCAACGGGAAGTCTCAGGAGGAGATCCGGCCTTTGCTCGCAAGTTGAAAGACTATTGGACACCGGTAATCGTGCAGCCGTCAGCTGAATCCGACAAGCCTGGTACCTCCGTCACTGATCCAACCCAAGAGTCTCAGCCGTCACTTTCAGATTCTGCTGAAGCTGGACAGTCTACGCCTGACTGTTCGTGGCTCACACGGCTTCTGGCTTTCCTTTTTGGGGAGAGTGAACTTTGCCAGTGAGTTGTCCGCGGCGACTTTCCAGCTGCGACCCCTTAGGACCGTTTCCCGCTAGAACTGTCCTGCTTCTCAACGCGTTGAGGAGCCAGATGAAACTGTCCAGTCGTATTCTGTACTGCCTGTGGTTGCTCCTGATGATTCTGATTCCCCACATTGTTCGCCAGGACGATCGACCTACCCTACTGATCGCGCTGTCACTCTCTATCCTGGTTCAGGTTGGACTGGTTCTCAACCTGCTGTTTTCTGCTCTGAGAGGACGAGTGACTCTCAGGATCGGCCTCTTCGTTTTCGCGGCGGCGTGGCTGGCCGAATTCATCGGCCACAGTACCGGATTGCCATTCGGTAACTATTCCTATACGGAGGCTCTCCAACCCCAGATCGGTAGCGTACCCGTACAGGTACCGGTTGCGTGGCTTATGATGATACCCCCCGCCTGGGCTGTTGGGACGCTTATCTGTTCGAGAATCCGAGACGCCGATCACTCCCGCGCGTGGATACACAGGGCAGCACTGTCTCTGACTTCAGGGCTGGCCTTCGCAGCCTGGGACCTTTTTCTTGATCCGCAGATGGTGAAATGGAATCTCTGGCGATGGGAATCGCCGGGTATCTACTTGGGCATCCCCATCATCAACTTCCTTGGCTGGACCTCAGTTGCTGCCAGCGTCACTTTCGGACTCTCGTTCTTCGCCCCAACCAAGGCGCTGCCGGCAGAAGCTCTTCTCCTTGTCTATACGACCGTCTGGCTGCTGAATTCGGTGGGGTTGGGGCTGTACTTCGATCTGCCCGGCGCCGCTGCAGCTGGATTCATGGGAATGGGACTCTTTGTTGCCCTGGCGTGGCGGCAAGCACTCGCCTCTCACGAATGAATGTAGTTCTCTGGATTCTGACCGCCTATCTTTGCGGCAGTTTGCCCTTTTCCGTCTGGCTGGGCGGTCTGATCCTGGGAAAAGAGATTCGACATTTTGGTGACGGCAATCCCGGAGGCACGAATGTGATTCGCGCTGGAAGCAGAGCGTTGGGCGTAACAGTCATCGCTCTCGACGGGCTGAAGGGCTACCTGCCTGTGCTTGCCGCTCAGAGGCTCGGGGATCTGCCCGATTCGGCGCTGGCAGGCGTGGCTCTGGCCGCCGTAGCAGGACATGCTTTCTCCATTTTTCTTCGCTTCCGGGGAGGAAAGGCGGTAGCCATCACGTTCGGCATCTGGGCTGGAATGACCGGGTGGAGTTCACTCTTCGTTCTTGGGGCGCTGCTGCTGCTCGCCTACTTTACGATTTCGATCGATGGCTGGGCAGTAATCTGTGCCTTCTGCGGCCTGCTGGTGTTCCTGGCAGTGAGCGGTTCGCCAGGGGCCATTCTGCCTGTCTGGATCGGCAACGGCCTGCTTCTCGTCTGGAAGCACCGCCTTGACCTGGCCCAACGTCCAGAGATTCGACTTCCTGCCCTGCGATGACGGCACTGCTTCTTATCCTTGCCTCCGCCGCGCTCTGTGGCATGGTACTGATCCTGCTGACAAATCTGCTGACATTTCCTGGTCTTCGGGATGCTGACGCCTCCGGCATCGCCGCCAGCGTATCTGTGTTGGTCCCAGCGCGAAACGAAGTCGCCGTCATTGGATCTGCAATACGAAGCCTGTTACAGCAGTCCTATCCTTGCCTGGAGCTTCTGATCTTAGACGACAGTTCTGAAGACGGCACTGAGAGGGCGGCATTGGAAGCCTCAGATAACGACAACCGCCTCCGGATTTTCAAAGGCAGGCCCATACCCGGTGGCTGGCTGGCTAAGAACTGGGCATGTCATCAGCTGGCCGGAGAGGCAAGCGGAGAGATCATCGTCTTCGCTGATGCCGACGTGCGCTGGCGCCCTCAAGCCCTGGCCGCTCTGCTACGCGAAATGGGCCGCTCCGGCGCCGATATGCTTGCCATCATGCCAAGCCAGAAGACGGTCTCCTGGGCCGAACGCCTCTGCGTACCGCTAATGGCTTTCGCTATCCACGCCTACCTGCCGGCGGTCGCCGTCCACCGCACACCTTACCCCCTGCTGGCAGCGGCCAATGGGCAGTGCATCGCATTTCGTCGAACTGCCTATAACAGACTGGGAGGCCACGCCTCAGTGCGAGACAGTATTCTGGATGACATCGGACTGGCTCGCCGGGCAAAGAGAGCCGGCCTGACTCTGCGCATGGCCGAGGCGGACGGGTTTATCACCTGTCGAATGTACACAGACTGGCGAACTGTGCGCGAAGGTTATGCGAAAAACATCCTCGCCGGGTTTGGCGGCGCCGCCGGCCTGATTGCCGCCACTGTGTTCCATTGGGTTGTTTTGCTTGTCCCGTGGGGACTGCTCGGGCTTGGCTTCACGGGCGCGGCCGTTCCCTGGCATCCTTACTGGGCACTGCTTCTCGTTTGCGCCGGCATCTTCGTTCGCGCTCTGACGGCCTGGCGCACGGGGCAGCGCGTCGGTGACGCGCCATTGTTGCCTATTTCGGTGTTACTGATGACCGTTATCGCTGCCCAATCACTGTGGTGGCGCTGGCGATTTGGAGGGCCTCTGTGGAAAGGGCGCCGCGCAGTCCCTTAAATCGCACGGGAACAAGGCACTTCATATGGTCAGATTGCAGCGTGCCGCCGCTGGATGAGACAGTGCTGCACGTTTGGACCTGGAACCTGGATGTCGATCAGAAGCGCCTCTCCCAATATGAAGACGTGTTGTCCATTGAAGAATGGAGGCGGGTCAGGCGCTACGCTTCGCACTTGCTGGCACGTCGCTTCATCGTCCGCCGCGGGATGCTGCGGTGTATCCTCGGCCAGTACCTGAACCAGCCTCCGCAAGAAGTCAGAATCGTATACAACCCCCACGGCAAACCACTCCTCGCCCCCGAAATCTCCACGGCCCTGCATTTCAACCTCTCCGATTCGGGTGACCTGGCCGCACTCGGAGTCGGAATTGGAGGACCTCTAGGCATCGACATCGAACGGCTGAGACCCGTCCCGCTTGCCGGCGGGAGGGAATCCCACCACTTGCCGCCGCTCGAGGCGGAGCATTTCGAACGCGTAGCCGAGCCCGAACGCACACTTGAGGTCCTTAAGACCTGGACACGACGTGAAGCCATAGCCAAAGCTGAAGGCGTCGGTCTGCAGCTACTTTCGGGACAGGTCGATTGGGACGACCTTTCTGCTCACCGGGGACTCGCTTCATACAAATCCGGCGCCCACCGCAAAAGAGGCTTTCGCCTTCACCAGTTGGCTTTGCCTGACGGATGCGTCGGTTCCTTGGCCACCCGCCGGAAGTTGCTTGAGATCTGCTACTGTTCCCCCCGATAAACTATGTTATCGGGAGGACAAGCGGCTGGAAATCGAACGCTCCTCTTCGGGTCGCAGGGATATCGGATGCATACCTTTCCTCCTGAAGTTGGGATATGCAAAATAAACTACGGTATAATGACGGCTTGGAAGTAACGTTGCCCAATCCGAGCACAAGAAGGACAAGAACAGATGGCACGACGCAATCGTAGACGCCGCCACAGCCCCAGCAAAGCCAACCCCCGCAGCTTCAGCGAACTACGAGCCAATCGTAAACGGGACGAGGAAACGGCTGCGGCGGTTCAGCCTTCCAGTGAACCTGACACGTCGGATCAACCTTCCGAAGCGGCGCCAGGTCAGCCCGCCAAAGGTCAGGCCGACTGGAACGTAGAGTATGGTCGGGTCTTTTCGGACCTGAAGCAGCTGTTGATCGTCTCAGCGGCGCTCTTTGTGTTAATGCTATTGGTAGGGCTGTTCCTCTAGCGGCTGCATCCAGACTATCCTCACCGGCAGGTCCAGGTCACAAAGCCCCTTGCCGGGAAGGCTGGCTCCACAGAAGGATAATCCGTATTCCCAAGTGAAGAAGGCAACACAGCCAAAAGCTTTGCGTAATGAGGAAAAGGCTCGAGGTTGTTACAAGGACCACTGTCGTCAAGAGCCGGTCCGAGAGAGGAAGGGGCTGAATGTAGATTCCGGGCAGGGAAATGGCAGTTCCGATCCATACCGCCCAATAGTGGGGGGATAGCGAGGCAGATGCGAAAAAGAGTAGGAAATCCCACACCGCCCCCCGTAGAAAGCACCAGTGAAATTCCTGGGCGCAACTTTCAATAAGCGACGGACTCCAGGAGCGGCCAGACAGAGTGATGACGCCGGTTTGGCTTGTTTCAGTGTGCAACCATATGCGAATCAGAACCAGGAGGACCAGCAGACCCGCGAGTACGACAATGCCTACGATGTATCGCGAATCCCATCCTATGTCTGTCAGCCCCATCAGGCGGGGAGATAGACCCCCCAGGATCAGCCCCAAGTACGGAACCTGGACCCATCGCACCACCCGAACAGGTCGTTCCAGTTCCGGCGCGATCAGGCGAGTAACAAGAGTTGCCGTGCCGGACAACATGAAGCTCAGCGCAAGCCAGAGGCCAGCACGCGTCGGACTCGCAGTCAATTGCTCTAATAGCCACGGACCAACCATTATTGGATATTAGCGAGACCGAACTCCCGTGACCTTTCGACGAATTCTGCTGGTACTCCTTCTGCTCGTCCTTATCGTCCTGATAAAACCCAAAACGGTGTGGTCAGAGTTCAAGCGAATTCGGGGTCAGTGGAATACGATCCTGACCCTGTTGGTGATCGTCGTCGCCGTCTATTTTGCGTACGGCCTGTGGAGGGCCTACGGCAGTGGAGGGATTCCGTAGCATCCGGCCGCCGGGTACAGCCGCCAGGGAAGACTCGCCGGGGGCGGTGCTCCGACGGGACCGAGACCGTCTGTCCGCTTGCATAGCGGGCCCCCTTTTCTCCTACGACACTGAAAGGAGTGCCCCGGTCGGACTGTCGGCAGGGGCAACATTGTATGAAGCCTCGATCAGGTCTCCTTTTTCGTCGATCACAAAGTGACTCCGATTGATTCCCATGAAAGTACGCCCGTACATCGTTCGCTCGCCCCAAACGCCGTACGCTTCGGCAATTGAGTGGTCCTCATCCACCAACAAAGAAAAGGGCAGATCGAACTTTGTCCGAAACTTTTCGTGGCTTTCTTGTCCGTCGGGGCTGATGCCGAAGACAACCGCATTCTTCTCCTCAAACTCCGCATGTATGTCACGGAATCCGCAGGATTGCGTTGTACAACCTGGCGTGTCGTCCTTGGGGTAAAAGTAGAGTACGACTTTCTGTCCTCGATAGTCCGCTAGATTGACTGTGTCGCCGCTGTCGGTCTTTGCCTCAAAGGTTGGGGCGGGGGAGCCGGCTGTGAGTTCAGTCATCATATTTTCTCCCTAGAGTCTACTTTCTCGAATATATGGCCTCACCGCAAAAAACGCGGTGCGTGAACGATCCCTCCTTTCAACCGGACGGGGACTCCACTGTTGCAGTCGGTCAGGCTCGTATTCTAACCGATAGAGAGGAAATGCTAAAGACCTGCTCCTCCGGAATTGCAGGGAAATCGGCTGTTTCAGCTTCTGGAAAGAACTATGTTACAGTAGAAGTTCAGGACAGGACAAAACAGTTCCATAGGAGCAGCAACTAAAATGTCGCAGATTCGCAACCGCTTGTGGCAGCAGTACCAGAACGCCGCCCAGTCCGTATGGGAACTGCCGCCCGCGGGTCAGAGCTTCGAGGAAGCGGTACAGGCGCCTCCAGTTTCCCCCCTGGATCAGCAGCGTCGAAACCGCACTGTTCTGGTTCACGGCTATAAGGATGAAGCATCGGTCTTCAGCCCTCTTGCCTCATACCTGTCCGACTTGGGGCTGGAGCCCCATGCAGTAACACTTGCGCCAAGTGATTGCAGCGTTCCACTGGAAACGCTTGCCCAACAGCTGGCCGATTTCATTGACAGGAGTTTTATCTCGTATCAGAAACTGGACTTCGTCGCGTTCAGCCTTGGCGGCATCGTAGCACGCTACTATATTCAGCGCATGGGAGGACTGGCCCGTACCAGTCGCCTGCTGACCGTAGCTGCTCCCCATCACGGCACGTTGATGGCGTTCGCCAGCAGACTACCCGCAGCCTTACAATTGCGCCCCAACAGCGAATTCCTTCGCGATCTGAATGCCGACGCCGATAGCCTCGCCAGCATACCGTTCGTTTCCATTTGGAGCCCCTTCGACCTCATGATCCTGCCGCCCCATAGCTCTCGCATGCCCGTTGCCACAAACATTGCAGTGTGGACGCTTCGGCACCAGGCGTTGATTACCAGCCAGCGCGGGATGCGTACAATTGCAGAGCAACTCTTAGCTGAAGGCCAGAGTCTGCCCGACCCTACATTCCATGACATGGCAGGCCGCCCACCATTAGCGCGGCGAACAACCGGCGAAGGTTTTGAACTGCAACGGCAGAATTGACCTTCTGCCTCTACTCTTCCTCCGATTACTCCTCCTCTTGACCAGGCGTTTCAGAGATTTCTGCCACCGCCTCCCGGAAACTGCGCACCAGCTTTTTCACTTTCTCGGGATCCCTTCGTCCCCGCCACATCTCCACGCCGCTGCAAAGGTCGATTCCGTGCGGCCGTACCGACCGGACCGCGTCGGCGACGTTGTCCGGACCGATCCCGCCTGCCAGAAAAAGAGGAATGTCGATCTCTTTTTTGAGTGCAGAAACCGCGGCCCAGTCTCCTACCTTCCCTGTCCCCCCCAGCCGCTCAAAGCCCTCGCTCACGTCAACCGAATCCACCAGAAGGGCATCTGCGCCGGCTTCGGCGTACGCCTCAGGCTCGGCCTGCCCGTCCAGCAACGGCAGATGAACGGTCTTCCAAATCTCGCAAGGCAACAGCTCCTTCAACTCCGAAACCAGTGCCGGTCGCTCGTAGCAATGAAGCTGCAATGCGTGAGGGCGCAGGGCTTTCGCTACTTTCTCTGCAAACGCCGCGCTCGGATTACACAGCAAAATGACGTTTTTCACGACCGAAGCCTCTGCCACTTGCCCGGCCTGCTCCAAAGTCAGGCTACGTTCGGACCAATCCACGCCAACCAGCATACCGCAGAAGTCTGCCCCGCGCGCCAGTTGAGCATCCCCCGCGCTTGTCGTTCCGCATAGTTTGAGGACCGTCATCTCTCTCGCTCCGCCTTCCCTGGACTCCTCACGGATTGTCTTCCTGTCCCATTCCAAAGCCGCAGGCATCCGACATGCTGTGCTTGCCGCCCTGTAGTCTTCAAGCGTCTCCCTTTCCTCTCAGGATTTTGAACCCACTATTGTTCGCCTTGGTCAAAATGACCTCGCCCCCTCCGTTGGACGCCAACCAGCATTCGGACTTGTCCCGCAGAGACGAAAGGTCGTCTCCGAAGGCATAGAGGGTCGGACCCCAGCTGCTCATGCCGACGCCCTGGCCTCCACCGGAACGCAGGAAATCGGCGCACTCCGCGATAAGAGGGCCCTGCGTCTCCGCTTCAAACACCTTGAATCCGTACCGCTGGTAGGCCTCCATCGCGGCCCCGAATGTTTGCAGATCCGCTTCCAGAACTGCTGGCAGCACCTGCGAAAGCAGAATTCGGCACATCTTCTCCACGTCGCCGGCCGAAACCGGGCAGGCCTCCTCAAACAGGTTCCGCTCGCGGTTTCCGCTTGCGCCTTCCCCCTGGGGAATGACGATCAGTATGTCCCAAGGAGGAAACTCATAGCGTGCCAACAGAGGCGGCGGCGGCACTCCGACAGACGCTGATGAGGGCGAGTACCCGGTCTTGCTTCCCTCTCCTCGCCGAAAGCGGTGCCCCCCATCCAATATGAATCCGCCGTGCCCGATCGCCCCGATGCCGATACCGGAGGTCCCTCCCCGCCCGACCAGCCCCGCAATCTCAGCTGCACCCGGACTCAGACCGTGAAGCGCGCAGACAGCAATCCCTGCGCCCACAAGTGTTTGGGAGGCGCTGCCCAGCCCTGAGTGGGCCCGCACCCTTTCCTTGATGGAAACCGACGCACCTGGAAAGCCATAATGTCCGCAGACGGCGTGAGTCGCTGCCTGCAAGCGTTCTTCGAATCCTGGCTCCATCGGGCAGAGCACCTCACAGTCCCGGCTGCGTTTGACAGAAATGACCGTCCTGGGTTGTTCGAGAGCCAGACCGATGCCGCCGTCGATTCTTCCCAGACCGCCGTGCAGGTCAAGAAGGCCGAAGTGGAGGCGGGCAGGTGTCTGAATTACGATTTCTTGCATAGTGCAGTGTCTTCAGAAGGTACAGTTCATTAGAGTATCCGACGGTTTCCTGGCAAAAGGGGGCTGTATCGCTTTCGGACATACATAGACCGGAGCGGCTTCCCCGAAGTCGGAATTGCCGTCAGATCGTCTCACCCATTTTGATGGCCTGTGTAACTTGCGAACGCATCAGCGATATTGTCAGCAGAGCCGTTGAGCAGATGTAGAGAATCCCCAGTATCAGATAGACCTGGTAAACACGGGGCCAGGCGATCTGCGGCGCCAGAGGCAGAAGCGTGGGCATGGGGTCGATGCCGCTCTGTAGAAGGGGTATGAAAACGCCGCTGGTCCAGATTCCGATCCCTGTACCAACTGTCAATCCAAACAGGAGCAGGACGATCAACTCCCATCCCATAAGCGAAATAACCTCTTGGGGCGTGAACCCGAGGGCACGCAAGACACCTGTCTCAATGGCCCGTTCACGAAACGATGACACGGTGAAAAGGGCAAAGCCCAAAATGGTCAGCAAAGTGCAGGCAGCGAATCCGATTGAGAGCAGGCCAACGACACCTTGAAATTCAGGCCGGCGAAGGGCCTGCAAAACCCAGGGACCCGGCGCTTCCCAACCCAGTATACGAAACCCCTTTTCTTTCAGCTCCTGTTCGATCAGCAGGTAGTCCGGATCAGGTTCGGTCCTCAGCCAGACATCAAACGGAAACTGTCCTCCCGCGCTCTCGAATACGTAATCCAGGTTGCCCACAATGGCAGGCCCGTGTTCAGGTTCCCAGGATGGAAAGCGGTCGAAGCTGCCGACGATCCGAAAGTCAATCGGCGCCTCCACCCACGTCAGCTCCTTCCGCTGCTCCGGGATCGACACAACGACTCGCAGATCGTCTCCCTCTTTAAGAGCCATCCGGCGCAAGAAACTGTTGGGGACCAGCACGCCGTTTGGCGCCATTGCCAGGGCGTTCATCAGCGATCCCAGGCTGCTGCGCGCAAAATCAGTTCGCCAGAAGACGACTTCGGGAAAGTCGGTCCTGTCAATCCCAATGAAATGGCCTTCCTGTCGCCACTGACCCACCTCGGCGAGCGCCTTGTATCTCCCAACTCTTGCAACAGCCTGCACACCAGGCGCGTCCCGGTGTTCAGCGACCGGAAGAAAGGACCACGAAGTGTATCCTTCCGCGGATGTTGATTCCTGCTGAACGTTTTCCGAATCTGCATTCCCGGCGCCGCCTGTGGACGAGAGCCCCAGGGGATCGATTTCAATGCTTTCTCCCACTTCCGTCAAACGCATGTCGGCCCCGAAGCGGTAACGGATTTCTGCGGCAATCTGCCTGCTCATCGTCTGAGCCAGCGAAGCCGTGAACACCGCCAGGCTCAGCGTCAGAATGAGAAGCAGTAGCGGAATCCGGTAGCTGCCGGTTGAACGGGCCAGCCGGCGCACAGCGAGTAGCAGCCCCAGTCCCTCCAGCCGCCTGGAAAGCCAGGATATCGTAAGCATGAGGGGAGTCAGGAAGCGCAGACTCAACAGCGCGAATCCAAGCAGCCAGAGAACTGGAGTGATCAAGAGCAGAGGATCGATCACCGGTCCGATGGCCTCGGCGTCGTCCGTTCCCGGCGATACGAGACCGCCTTCGCTGCGGAGTCTGTACATTCCGTAGCCGGCAGCCAGAAAAATGAGCAGGTCGAGGCCCAGGCCGTGCCGCCATTTCCAGCGTCCGCGGGCGCGCTCTCGCCGGTAGGAAGCCAGCGTGTGGCGGGTCGCGCCCAATGTGGGCGCCAGGATGAAGAGCAGCGCCAACCCGACCGTGACAATGGCGATCCGCTCGACCGACGGGGTGATCGTCATGGGGGACGTCGACACTCCGCCGAATTCAAGAAACCCTTGCGTCCTGTCGATAACCTGGGCTACTCTGCTGCCGACCGGCACGCCGCCGGCCCAGGCGATACCGCCCATTGCCAGCCCCTCCAATACGACCATAACCGAGATCTGGCTTGCCGACGCGCCGCGGCTGCGCAACAGTGAAATCTCCGCTCGCCGCCTCTCCACATAAACCCCGGCCACAAGCCAGAGATAGGCCGCGATTGACCCGAAAATCGGCAGCGCAATGACAAACAACGATTGCGTCATCGCCTGCGCAGCCCGCTGATACCGTTGCAATCCGGAGCTGCTGGGCGCAACAAGCAGGGATGTACCGGTTAGTAACGCGGCCGCCCCCTGGTCGACTCGCCGCAGCCTCTCCAGAAACGCGCTGGCCTCTCTGACTTCAAACGATTCGCCATCGAGGACCATGTACCAGGCACCGACTGCAATCTCTCCCTTCAAGTAGGAGCCTATCTGCCTGGAGAAGGTCTCCTCCGACACAAGCAGCTGACTGCGGATGAGGGCGAAGGGGTTATAGAACCAGTACTCATCGTGCCGGTCCGTCATCTGCCAGACGCCCACAACCAAGAATGGAATCTGAATTGGTGGATCTTCGGAGTCGGCGCCTTCTTTCGAAAAGGCGACAAATGTCTCGCCGACCTGCCAGCCCATCTTTTCGGCCAGATTGATGTTTATGATGACCTCAACCGGATCAGTGCGGCTCGAAAACAGACCTCCGCCTGCAGGAAACCGGCCTTCCAATATTGTTATCTTCTGTTCGAGGTCACTCTGAAAGGCGAAACTCAGATCTGCAGTGGGAGAGTGCGCGATCGCTCTTGTCTCTGAGTCCTGGGGAAAAATGGAGAAGGGTACCGTCTGAAAAAACCGGACATCGACGATTCGAGGAAGCCCCAAATTGCCTGCCGCCTGTTTAGTCAGAAAACTGTCGACCGACCGAACTTCATCCCACTCGGCGTATCCATGTTTGGCGCCAAGAAAGTGAAACATGAATGCGAAGGGAGGGTAGTTCTTGGTCTTTTCGTGTAACTCCTTCCGCAAAAGGCGGACATACACGGCGTTGCTGTATGTGGGTATGCTGGTGGTGAAGGCGACGGCGGCCAGGAGCCCGATTGAGATTGCCACTGCCAGCCAGGCTTCGGCTTTCAGTCGCTTGGCGGCCAGCAAAACGGGACTGAGCGCCGGGCCGATTCGCCTGGAGAACTGTGCCCACATTCGCCTCAACATGGCCGCCTCGAAGCTGACATCCTATGGCGAGCGTTTTCCCATAATCATGGCGACGACTTCGGCCTCCGTCGCCTCATCCCTGGAACGTGTACCCAGAAGCTCGCCGTGAAACATGACTGAAATGAAATCGGCAATTTCGAAGACCTGTTGAATATTGTGGCTGATGAGAATGATCGTCTTGCCCTGGACCCGCAACGTGTCGATGAGCTGCAGGACTTCCTGGGTCTGCTCCACGCCCAGTGCAGCCGTCGGCTCGTCCATGATGATGATTTCGCCACCGCGGATCAAGGCGCGACCGACCGCGACCGCCTGGCGCTGACCGCCGGACAGGTTGCGTACCATTTCACGAACATTCGGAATGCGGGCGTGAATGTCGTCGAGTACCTGGTGCGCCTGCCGCAGCATGCCCTTGTGGTCCAGAAAGATCTGCCCCGGCCCGCGGGTCATTTCACTCCCAAGAAACATGTTCATCACCACATCGCGGTTTTCAACAAGGGCCAGGTCCTGGTAGACGGCGGCGATGCCAAGTCCGAACGCGCCGGCGGGTCCCCCAATGCGGGTCTCCTGGCCGCGCACGCGAAATCCCCCGCCGTTCGGTTGCAAGGCTCCGCTGATCAATTTGATCAGAGTGGATTTGCCGGCGCCGTTGTCGCCAACCAGAGCGTTTACGCGCCCAGCATATACTTTCCAACTGACCGTTCGAACGGCATGCACTGCGCCGAACGATTTGTCCAGATCGATCGTCTCCAGAATTACTTCGTCGCTCGCCATACGCTACTCCGTATTCGATGCCGCCAACCGGGATTCAGGTCATGCGCGCCCGCAGCACACTGAGGATAACGGCCAGGACCAGCGCAAAACCGCGGACAATCAGAATGATTCCGGTAGGTACATTCATCAGTTGTAGACCATTGCCCAGAATCGTCAGAAACAGGACAGCTACAAGATTTCTTTCAATGCGCCCAACACCGCCAAAAAGGCTGAAGCCGCCCAGCAAGACTGCCGTGAGAGCCGTGACGAAGTCCACGCTGCCTGCAATGGCCAACCCAAACATGGCTGACTGCTTCGCTCGAGCCGTTACCAGGACGGCAGTCAGCGCCGCGGTGAGGGCCGAAATCACAAGGGCGATTCGGATCACCCTGTCAACCGGAACACCGCTCAGGAGCGAGGCTCGATAGTCGGCCCCGGTGGCGTAAATGTGGGCGCCCAACTTCGTCTGCGTCAACAGGACATAGCCGACAATATAGCAGAAAAACATGATCCAGACCGAGGAGGGGATCCCGAACACGCGAATGAAAACCGCTTCCTGCAGCCCCTCGCGGGCGATCGTTATCGTTTGGCCCCCACTAAGAAACAGCGCGATCGCCAGCATCACTCCTTGCGTGGCCAGGGTTGCCACGAAGGCTACGATTTTCCCATTGACAACGATTACTCCGTTGAAAAGCCCTGCGGCGATGCCGGCCAGGAGCGCGAAAATCACCGTCATGGGGAGCGAAAAGCCCACTTCCTCGAACAGGAGAGCTGTCGTTACCGTGGCGACCGCCAGTACACCTTGCGTCGACGTATCGATCTGCCCAGCCAGGATCGCCACCGTGTAGCCCGCCGTAACAATGCCGGCCAGCGAGGCACTGATTAGAATGTTGACAAGGTTGCGGGGGGTGAAGAAGTACGGTGCAAGAAAGATGAAAACGATGAACAGGAGGATCGTTACGACATAGATGCCGTTGTCCATCAGGAACAGGAGCTGCTCCCGCCTCCGTCCTGTTATCGCAAGTTCGCCTTGGGTGAGTCGACCTAACACCTGCCCGTCCCCTATCGCGTTGCCAGCTGCTGGCGGATACTGTCCAGCAGTATGGCGAAAACAAAGGCTGACCCGAATATCAACTGCCGCACCGGAGCCGCAACGTTGAGGATGCCCAAGCCTATCGTCAATGTAGACAAGAACAACAGACCGATCAGCGTACGCTCAATCTTGCCGCTGCCCCCGGACAGTGCCACACCCGCAAACAGCGCGGCTGTCAGCGACTGACCCAGTCCTTCAACGCCTGGTTGCGCGGCCAGCTGGCGGCCCGCAATGAGAATCCCGGCCATGCCGGTGATGACCGCATTCGTAACCAACACGATCCGCGCAATCCGGATGGCATTGATGCCGTTGAGAGCCGCCGCAGCCGGATTCCCGCCCATGGCATAGATGTGTGCGCCGAACCGGGTCTGGTTCAATACGACCCAGCCGATGGCGTAGGCGACAAACATCAATGGAATGACAAAGGGGACGCCAATGATTTCGAAATTGGCAATGTCGCGCAACGGCGGGCGAACCAACCGGATCATGCCCGGCTGCTTGGTCAAATTGATAATGAGAAAGCCGATTCCCCCGCAGACGACCCCGACGGCCAGTGTGGATACAAAAGAGGGAATGCCCTGCTTTATGAGGTAGCTGCTCAGCAGGCCGACCGCAATCGTCAGTACCACCGTGAGGGCCAGCGCAACTCCGAGCGGCCACTCCAGCAGCTGGAAAACGGCCGCAAACATCAGGGAGGCCATGCCTCCGACCTGCGCTGTAGACAAGTCGATCTGTCCGGAGATCAGTGTAATCGTGTACGAAGCCAGTACGATTCCCGCCGGCCCGCTCAGCCGCAGGATCGCCTCCAGCGTTCTCGACCTGATGAAGAGATCGGGAGCCGCCACAGCAAACAGAATCAGCTCCAGTACGAAGGCAATGAACAGTCCATTGTCCAACAGAAACTGGACAATCCGTTTGCGGCGGTTCCTGCCGTCGCCGCCGGCGATTTGCGAATCAGCCCGCTGTATCGGACTTCCCGAAGCCATGCCCTTCCGCTACCCCTTGCGCCGAAATATGGAGTTCGGTTCAAATATAGAGAGGGTGAGGCCGAATCAGCCCCACCCTCGATTTCCTGTCCGGTCAGCGCCAGTCCTACTCGGACTCGTACAGCTCTGCGTAGCGCTGATCGACCGTCTCCTGGGTGATCGCCTTGCGAACCTGGTAGGTCTCGAAGGGCAGGCCTTCCAGTGTGGCCAGCGCCACTTCGACCCAGCCCCAACCCTCACAGTAGGGCTGGAATTCGATGAAGCCGTAATAGCCCATCGGCCGTGTCTTCAGGAACTTGGCCGGGGGTTCATCGCCGCCCAGCGTAACGAGCATGACGTCCGCCTCGTTACCAGCTTCGGCTACAGCATTATACGGACCGATGCCGAGGCCGTCCCAGCAGGGTATCATCGCGAATACGCCGTCAGGATTGGCCGTCATGGCATCGTTCACCATGTCTTCAGCAGAGCGGCCCGTGGTCAGGTCCGCCATCAGAACATGGTCGTCATCCAGTTCCATCGCCTCCTTGAAGGTGGATGCAGCCGAACCGGTGCGCGTAACGCAGGCAGGGATGCCGCCGTGGGTCAGCTCGATGAAGAACAACTCGCGGCCGGCCCAATCCTCCTGCTGGCGTTTCCTTACGCCCTCGACCAGCAACTCCGCACCCCTCATGCCGGCGATCCCGTCGGGGATACCGTAAACGATAGGCGTATATTCGCTGGGACCGTTGTCGATTCCAATGAACTGAATGCCTTCGTCGAGTGCGCGCAGCGCAAGGCCTTCATATACGTTGGGGCCGTGTGCGCCTACGATGCTCAGGTCGTTCAGCAGCAGCGTCTCCAGCAGGTCCGGCTCAGTCGAATAGTCGCCGGCAGCGTCCGACTCGAAGAACTCTACGCCGTAGAATTCGGCAGCTGTTTTCATCGCGCCCGACCACTCACCGAAGAATGGATGCGCCAGGTTGGGATTGATGAATCCCAGTCGCCAGGGCTGGGAGAATTCGGTGGGCAATGTTGCCAAGGGCTTACACTGGTGCGGCGCAGTCATTTCCTCGATTGCCGACGCTTCATGGAACGTGACGGCCCTGGGCGTCGCCGTGACGTCCACGACTCGCGTCACCTCAACTTCGACGGTCTGGGTTTCGCACGCCGTCAGAACGATGACGGCAAGCGCCAAAACCAAGGCCGCCCAAAGATACCTCTTGCTTTTCATCGTACCTCTCCTTTGTCCTGATTGATGGAAAATAAGAGCCACTAAGTCTTGTAAAATAATGGCATGTTCGGTAAAGCTTTCCGAATAGCCAAGGTCGTGCGCGC
Organism: Caldilineaceae bacterium; assembly: GCA_965204525.1. Classification (GTDB taxonomy): domain Bacteria; phylum Chloroflexota; class Anaerolineae; order Caldilineales; family Caldilineaceae; genus Bin5. Next base: position 411,259 of record OZ241994.1, read on the forward strand.
GTCACCGGCCCAATCTTTCAACTGAGGGAGCTCAGATTTTCGATTCGGATTGATTCCGGCATCTGACCTGGCTGGCAATCTGCTTGGACGGGGCAAGTGTACGATGAAAGCAACGGGCCTGTCAAGAACCTGATTCTAGTCGTGCCAGTCGTACCTTTGGGCTGTTCAGGGCAGCAGAGAATCAACCTAACGCGCCGGCAAGATGCAAGACGATGGTCGCGGCAGCGACGGCGGCAGTCTCAGCGCGCAGGACTCGCGGCCCGAGAGAGATTGGGAGCCACCCTCGCTCAGTTGCAGCAGCTGCTTCTGCCTGACTGATGCCGCCTTCCGGCCCTACCAGGAGCGAGACTTCCTTTGCATCCGCGATTTCGGCATAGAGGCCTGCGCTGTCGCCGCACGCCTCCTCCCAGGCCAACAGCCGGAGCCCTGCGTCCCGACCAAGGGCTTCATCCCAGAGTCGTGGATCTTCGATTGTTGGAAGCCGGCCGCGGCGGCTCTGCTCGGCCGCCTCGCGAACTATCGCGCTCCAGCGTTCGTACTTTGACAGCAGCCTCGCCGCCGGGCGCACCACCGTTCGACTGCTGATCACCGGCACAAACCGGCTCACACCCAGCTCCGTGCCCTTCTGCAAGACCCACTCAAAGCGCTCTCGTTTCAAAACGCACTGATAAAGGGTCAACACCATGCCAGGCTCACTCCGCACCGACTGCTTCGCCACAACGCGACCCGCCGCCTCCCCGGCATCCAGGAATTCAATTCGCGTAGGATAGGCCGCGCCGCTGCCGTCGAGCAGCGTGATCACGCTGCCCCGCTCCAGGCGCAGAACGTTGCGCAACTGGTGGGAAATTGGCGCCAGGTCGACTTGCCGACCCGGCTCGGCGCGCATTTCCGTGAGGAAGAACCAGTGGCTGCCGACGTCCCTGTCGCGCTTATCATTCGGCATGTTCTTTTCGCACCACCAGTGCGACCCAGTCCGCCTCTTGTCTGCGCTCCACCTCTTGCAACCCATGACGGGCCGCAGCCGACAGAACCATCTCCGATTTCTCCTCCAGGATGCCCGAGAGTATCAGGCGGCCTCCCGGCGCCAGAGGCTCGGCAAGAGTAACGGTATCGAAAGTCCCATCGAACAGTCCGACCAGGACCTCTGCAAGGATATTGGCCGCAATCACCTGGAAGCGGCCTGCCTGCCCCGCTGGTATCGATCCCTGCTCAATGCGCAAGATCCCGGGCGCAAGAGCAGTTCCGTTTCTCAACGCGTTTTCCCTCGCGGCCCGGATCGCCAGCGGGTCGATGTCGGTCGCCCAGACCGGCCTCGCTCCCAGCTTTGCTGCCACAATGGAAAGAACACCGCTACCCGTACCAACATCCAGAAACGAATCCCCTGGCTGAATCCACTCCTCAAGCGCGGCTACACAGAGCCGCGTCGTTGGGTGCAGCCCTGTGCCAAATGCCATGCCCGGCTCAAGCAGCACCACAAGGTCGTCGGGCAGCGGCTCCGGCTTCTCCCATGCCGGGGTCAGCAGCACGCGCCGCCCTATGCGCATCGGCTTGTAGTGCCGCTTCCAGGCATGCGCCCAGTCTTCCTCCTTTACGGCCCTCGCAACCGGTTCGGGCATGGGATAGAGAAGACGCAGATGCCAAAGCCCCTCTTCAATCTTCCTCTGAATCCTTCTGCCGCGGGGGCCCGGCTTCAGGTAAGTCTTCACCACCGTCCTGTACTCCCCTGCCACCGGGTTCCCGAAATCATCATAGCCGGTCGACTCCAGTACCGCGCCGCCGCCGGAAGCCTCACCCGCGGCACTGTCCTCGACCCAGTCGCCGCCGTTGTAGCGGTTGAACAGTTCAACGACCGCTTCAGCCGCTTCGCCATCGACCTCTATCGCAATCTCGACCAGCTCATCCGGATTCATTCAGAGTTGCCTTCGACCGCTTGCAGTTCCCGGCGCGACCGCAGATAGGCTATACTGCCTCAGCTTAGCGGGACTCGGAGTTCGGCTACCGTTCCGCACCCAACCTGTGTCCTGCCCGACCTTTGGTCTGAAGTCATGAGATCGCGCGCCTATACCTACCTCAACCTCGCTCTTTGCATTCTGCTCTGGGCATCGATCCCGGTTGCTTCGAAGAAGATATTGGCAGAGCTGAACAATCTGCAAATGCTCTTCTACAGTACAGTTTTCTCGGCAGTTGCGCTTGGGGCGCTAGTCGTGGGGCAAGGCAAAGGCGCCAGCCGGGTCCGGTATTCTCTGCGTGACTACGCTCACCTGAGCTGGCTGGGCTTTTTGGGCGCATTTCTCTACTACGTGCTTCTTTACGGGGCTTTTGCGCGCACCTCCGCTGCCGAAGGCTTTGTTCTGGCCTACACCTGGCCCATCCTGGTCAGTCTGCTGGCCGTGCCGCTCTTGGGCCAGAAGCTATCGGCCCTACGGCTAATTGCGATCGCGATCAGTTTCTGTGGCGTCGTAATGATCGTTACTCGGGGGCGGATGTTGGCGTTTCAGACGGAGAATTTGGCGGGAAACCTGCTGGCCCTTTGTGGGGCTCTCGTTTTCGCTCTATTTTCAATACTAGGCAGACGAGCAAACTACGACCTGACCATTGCCGCCTTTATCTACTTCTGCTCCGCTCTTGTCTGCGCCGGAGCAACCATCTTCATTATAGGGAAGTTGCCGCTGCCTTCTCTCTCCGTCTGGGGCTGGATTCTTTACAACGGGCTGCTGGTAAACGGGGTCAGTTACTTATTCTGGTTCAGAGCGCTGGAACATGGGGACACGTTTGTCGTCTCTAATCTGCTCTATCTTACGCCTGCACTCTCCCTGCCGCTTGTCAGGTTGTTCTTGAATGAACCGGTACAAGCGTCGGCAGTATCAGGGTTGATACTCATAGTATTCGGAATTCTGCTCCAATCCTGGCCTAGATTGGCCGCAGCATCCCGGGTCCCCGACGTTTGAAACGAGGGTCCTTGCCGAAGAAGAGCCTTCCGAGGCACACCGGCCTCGTCCTATTCCGGCCTCAGAATCCGGTCCAGAAGTCCGCGACGAGGCTCATTCACTTCATCTCCCAGGCTTTCGGCCAGTTGGCGCACCAGCATCTCCTGCTCTTCCGTCAGGTCGGTTGGCGTCACCAGCTTCACCGTTACGATCATGTCTCCGCGCCCGCTGCGTTGCAGTCGGGCAATTCCCATCCCCGCTTTGCGAAAACGCTTCCCGGTCTGCGTCCCGGCAGGAATGTCGAAACTTTCCGCCCCGCCGCCCAAAGTTGGGATTTCTACCGTTGCACCGAGAGTTGCCTGAGCGATAGTGATGGGCAATTCCAGATGAATATCATACTCATCACGCACGAATTCCGGATGGTCCTCAACGCTGATCACAACGTAGAGGTTGCCGCGCGGCCCCCCCAACATGCCGGCCTCGCCCTCCCCAGCTAAGCGGATACGCGTTCCGTTGTCGACGCCCGCGGGTACATTGACTTTGATCTTGCGGGACACCTGAACTCGTTTTCGGCCGTTGCACCGGCTGCAGGCCGTGGAAACGACTTCGCCTGCACCATGGCAGGTTGGGCAAGTCGTTGCGGTAACGATCGTTCCAAAAAGAGGACTCTGCTGACGTCGCTGCACCTCGCCGCTGCCGCCGCAGGTCGAACATCGTACGGGCGTTGTGCCTGGCTCCGCGCCGCTGCCCTGACAAGATTCGCAGTCCTCCATGCGCGGCACTTCAATCTCCTCCTGGGTACCGAAGACAGCGTCCTCAAAGCTTATTCTGACGTCTACCCGCAAGTCCGCCCCGCGTCGAGGCGCCCGCCGGTTCCCGCGCCCCATGCCGCCGAATCCGAAGACCTCCTCGAAAATGCTGCCCAAGTCGCCAAATCCCTGGTTGAAATCGCTGAACCCTCCCGATCCGCCCAGGCCGGAATGTCCAAAGCGGTCATAGACTGCCCTCTTCTGCGGATCGCTCAAGACCTGATAGGCTTCGTTAATCTCCTTGAACTTGGCCTCGGCATCGGAATCAGGATTGACGTCCGGGTGATACCGCTGTGCCAGCTTGCGGAAGGCCCGCTTGAGCGTCTGTTCATCAGCGCCCCGCTCAATGCCAAGCACTTCGTAATAGTCGCGCTTTTCGCTCATGAAGCTATTCCCAACTTATGATCCAGGCGCACAGTCCGGCCAGGCCAACGGTTACTCCGATCAGAGCTGCCCATTGCGCGCCGTCAAACCCAACGCCGCGGGCGCTGAATAGCAGTATCACCACAAAGCCGATGGCGAGTACGGCCCAGTTGGACAAGACTGTGTGGTCGGCCCAGAATCGCCTCAGAAAGTCCATGTTCGTTCGGACTCCTTTATCGTGCCAGTGTCGTCATGCGCCGCGGATATCTTCGCTTCAGGTCTTCCCAGATGGCGTCCAGCTGGGCGTGCAGCTCCGCAAGACTGCCGTCGTTCTCGATGACGCGATCGGCCTGATTCACCTTGGCTGCCTGCGGGGGCTGCAGATCGATCATGCGACGGGCTTCGGTCTCTTCCATTCGCCGGGCCTCCAGAAGACGACGCAGCTGAGTCGTCAGGCTTGACGTGACCACCCAGATTTCATCGCAAAGGGTCGACATCAACCCGGCCTCAAGCAGCTTGATGGCTTCCAACACGATCACGGGTGAATCGTTCTCGTCGATTTCCTGTTTTCCCAGATCAAAGATCTTCGGGTGGACGATTTTTTCCAGCCTGCCCAGGTCTATTGGATTGGAGAAGACGATTTTGCCAAGTTTCTTGCGATCGATGGTTCCGTCTTCCCTCAGAATCTCCCGGCCGAAAGTGCGCACGACCGCATCGTAGGCCTGGGCGCCCGGCTCAATCACGCGGTGGCCCAGTTTGTCAGCGTCAATGATAAAGGCACATTTCTCCATCAGATAGTTGAGAATCGTGCTCTTGCCCGTGGCGATATTGCCTGTCAGCCCAATTACCAGCGATTTTCGCGACATTTCCGACTAAGCCCTTTGCAATTGGTTGTCCCGATTGATCCCTATTTTAGCTGAAAGCCTGGACTGCTGACAAGCTTGTTATGCTGCCAGGGCAGCCCATTCCTCCATCAGTTCCTCCAGCCGCCGAGAGACTGCCCTGTGCCGGTCCTGCAACGCCCGCAACTCTTCGAAATCCTGAGATGCGCTCGCCTGAGCCATGCTCTCCTCTATATCCTTCAACCTGCTTTCCATCCGCACAACCCGTTCCTCTGTTTCGGCGACAGCCTGCTCATGACGTTCCGCTCGCCGCCGCCGCCGTCGAGCCTCTCTTTGCCGGTTCCACTCCTCCTCTGCAGTGGTCGGCACGATCTCCCCCGGATCAGGAGACTCCTTCCTTTCAACGTCCAGCCTTTCAGCTTGCCACTGCCTCCACGTGCCTTTGAATACATCCAGTTGCCCGGGCCTGCTCCTTGTCCCAGGTGTCACCTGCCAAATCTGCGTGGCCAAAGCGTCAATGAGTGCACGGTCATGTGTGACGAGCAGTGTGGTCCCGTCAAACTGACGGAGAGCGTCCTGAAGTATTTCCTGGCTGTCCAGGTCCAGATGATTGGTCGGTTCGTCCAGAAGCAGAAAATTGGCGCCCTGTAGTGTCAGCCGCGCCAGCGCGATGCGGCTGCGCTGGCCCCCTGAAAGGCTCTCGATGCTCTGGTAGACATCATCCCCTTTGAAGAGAAACTGGCCCAAAAACGTCCGCGCCCTCTCTGTAGGAAGCCGCTTAATCTCGAGTAAGGCATCCAGGACGGTCTGGCCGCTCTTCATCAACCCGTAGCCGCTACCAATATGTCGTTGGGCAAGATACCCTACATCAACCGAAGCGCCCAACTCCACTCTGCCGCCGAGAGGTGCCAACTCCTCCAGCACAGTACGCACGAACGTCGTTTTGCCCGCGCCGTTAGGGCCGATGAGAGCTGCAACCTGTCCTCGATAAAGGTCAAGATCGGGTACATCCAGAATCGGTGTATCGGTCGCGGAGAGGCTGCGCATGGGGCGCAAACGGCCCTGGCGAACGGTTCGCCCTGGCTGGAGGCCCTTTGACCGGGGGTGCCCTGATTCCGGTTCAATTGACGAGGTTTGGCCTTCTCCGGCTCCCGCCCGGCCCAGCGCCTGGCGCTGTGAACTGTCAGAATCGGTGCCCGTTTCGATGGAGCCATTCACATAGCCGGCAATTAACTTACGTGTACGCATTACCAGGTCCCCACCGCGGGAGTCCGCACGCAGAGGGAGCCGGATAAACTGGTCCGTCGGAGGCGGCGGTAGGGCTTCTTCTTTCAGGAACCTCTTCAGCCTCGTCTCTCTTCCTTGGGCCTCCTTGGTCCGCTGGCCCGCCTTGTAGCGCCGCACAAAGGCCTGGGTCTCGCGAATGAACTCCTGCTGGCGGTCATATTCCTTTCGCCAGCGGGCTCGGCGCTCCTCACGCTGCAAGCGGTAGTGGCTGTAGTTGCCCCGGTACGCTTCCACCCGGCGGTAAGCAAGATCCCATATCCTGGTCGCAACCGCATCGAGGAAATACCTGTCGTGCGAAACAACAATAAGCGCACCTTTCCACCCGGTCAGAACACCTTCCAGCCAAGCCATTGACCGCACATCCAGGTGATTGGTAGGCTCGTCCAGCAGCAGCAGGTCCGGCTCCTCCAGGAGCAGGCGGCCCAGACATGCTCGCGTCCGCTGGCCGCCGCTGAGGTGGGACAACGGCGCCTGCCAGAGAGACTCCTGCAGGCCGAGACCGCTAAGGACGAAGCGAATCCGCTGGTCGATGGCGTAGCCGCCGGCCCGTTCAAACGCCTCCTGTTGCAGGCCATAACGCGAAATCAGCCGCGCCAGTTCCTGATCGTTCGGAGCCAGTTCCGTCATCCTTGCTTCCAGGCGGCGAAGCTGTTCCCCTTCGGCCAGCAGGTCGGCGAAAACGGATTTCAGGTCTTCGAAAAGAGTGAGACTTCCTGCAGGCGGCGGGTCTTGGGAAAGGTAACCAATCCGCGTGCCTTGCGCGATAAAGAGTTCGCCGCCGACAGTCGTATCAAACCGGCCCAGCGCCCTGAGCAGGCTTGTCTTGCCCGCGCCGTTATGTCCAACCAGGCCGATTCTGTCCCCGTACTCGATGCGGACACTCACATCCTCGAGCACGTCGAGATCGCCGTAATTCTTGGAGATTTCGTTGGCAACCAGGAGACTCATGCGAAGGGTAAGGCAAGTTTGTAGAAGCGCACAGAAATGCCAAACCGCTTCCTCATTCCAAGATGGACCACCTCAGCCAATTGGAATAGGTTACAGTCTGGGTACGTAGGCGGATTGTATCACATTTTCGGCACTTGGACGATTCCTGCCACAGATTAAGCAGTCTCAGTTACGCCGCTTTAGGACTGAAACTGCTCGAAAAATTGCCCTCAAGACTTTCGGCTCAGGCTGACTCACAGGATTAGTCTGCTGTGACAGTGACCGATCCCTTGAAACGGGTTGGGGATAGTCTGTCTTGACATTCTCTCCCGTTTTCGCAGTTGCGGGAGGACGACATACTGCGAAATTTATTCAAGTAAGTAGGCCTGGAGAGAGTGCATCCCAGATTTGGGGTGGGGATCGCCTGGCGGGAAAATAATGCCAGCAGTGGCTGAAATTGCTTACCGGCTCTTGGAGAGACGCAGGGCGGGCACCAGGCCCGGGGGGTCCGTTGATTTGGGGCACAGGGCAGGCACAAGGCCTGCCCCTACGGGAACTTTGAGGGGGACGGTAGAGGCCACGCGGTGGGCCGCAGGAAGCCATGGTTGCATTGACCGTACAAAATGGCGAGGAGAGAGTGAAGAGGAGTGAGAGATGCCGGTTCCTCTGCCGTAGATCGGATCGCGGGCTGGCCGTGGTTTTGTCGCTGCCAGAGGTTTGCGAGAGCTCACCCCCATTTTGAGATGTACGCCCTAGAATTGAGGCTTTGCCCGATTTCATTCGACTAAACTATAATTGTTGTTCAGAAGTCCCGCTCTTGGAACATTCCAATCCCAAGACTGTTCTAGAGTACGGAAGCGCGGAGTAAAGCTTCAATTCACTTAAAGCGCAGTTTGACCAAGGAGGTTCAAATGCCAAAACAACTCGCAATTCTCAGTCTGTTCCTGGTTGCGGCATTGATGTTAGCCGCATGTGTGGCTGCAGCGCCGGCCGCAGAAGCTCCGGCAGAAGAAGCGCCCATGGAGGAGGCCTCCGCCGACATGAGCGGAAAGGTGGTCATCGCCTCAGGCGGCACGATCCGAATCGGCGGATCCTTTGCCCTGACCGGACCGATTCCCGACCCCGGCCTGAATATCCGCCATGGGGCGGAACTCGCCATCGATGACCTCAATGCGATGGGAGGCCTCGAGGGCTTTATGTTCGAGCTGGTCGCCGAAGACGGCGCTTGCGATGGTACGCAGGGCACCAACGTGGGCAACAAGTTCGCCGCCGACGAGACCATTGTCGCCGTCACCGGCGGCACCTGCTCCGGGGAGACTTTCGGCCTCATGCCGATCCTGCAGGAGGCGCGGATCCCCTTTGTCAGCCCCAGCGCCACCAATCCGGACATTACCTCGGCGGACTGCGACGTCTGTAACCGCGTTGCCTTGAGCGACGCCCTTCAGGGCGCCATCGATGCCGCCTTTGTCGTCAGCGATCTTGGCATAACCACGGTCGCCGTCGTCCACGACAATTCCGACTACGGCAAGGGCCTGGCCGAAATCTTCCAGAGCAACGTCATGGATCAGGGAGGCGAAGTATCCAGCTTTGAAGGCGTGCAGGTGGGCGACACTGATTTTCGCGCCATGCTGGCCAAAGTTGGCGCCGACGGGCCGCAGGCCATCTTCTTCGGCGGGTATTCCACCGAAGCAGGCCTCATCGCCCAGCAGATGACGGAAACGCCCGGCCTTGAGGACACGGCATTCATGAGCGTTGACGGCGCCTACACCCAGCAGTACCTGGAAGCCGCAGGCGACGCGGCTGAAGGCACATACATTTCCTTCGTTGCCGGCGCCGACTCCGAAGAGATGAACGCGGATTTCGACACAAAGTACATGGAGAAGTACGGCGTCAGCCCAGACGATCTCGGTCCCTTCCACAGCCAGAGCTATGACTCCGTGAAGCTGATCGCGGCCGCCATTGCGGCGGTTGCCTCGGTCGACGACAGCGGCAACCTGGTAATTGACAGAGAAGAGTTGATCTCCGCCATCCGCTCCGTCGATGCATTCGAAGGCTTGACCGGCAGGATCAAGTGCGACAGCATGGGGGAATGCGGCGCCGGTGGTGTCCAGATCTTCCAGGTCACGGACGGCGACTTTAATCAGGTGTCCGGTTTCGGCATGGAGTAAGTCTCCATACCGAGAGGAGAGGGAACGTTAACGTTCCCTCTCCTTTTAACTCTCCATCAACTCCTCGAACACGACAATGACTACCAGCCCGGTGAAGGCGCAGGCGGCAGGTACGGACGGCCGGGCCGCCCTGAAACACTTTACCCGGGCTCTTGGCGCTGCCATCGTTGTTCTCGTGATCTGGAGGGTGACCACAGTCGGGCTGGCAGAGGGCTACCCGGCCTCCTTCTGGATCTCCCAGGCTCTTAATGGCCTGGTTCTGGGCGGAGTCTACGCCTTGGTGGCATTGGGCTATACGCTCGTATACGGCATCCTCTTCATGATCAACTTCGCCCACGGCGAAGTCATGATGATCGGCGGCATCACCGGCTTTTTCGCCCTCCAATTTGCACAGGCCCGCGGCTGGATGGAAGGACCGTGGCCGGTAGTAGTCGTTGCCTTGCTCTTGATCATGTTCGTTGGTATGGCGGCCTCGGTCCTGATCGGGATCACCCTGGAACGGCTGGCCTACCGGCCCCTGCGCCAGGCCCCGCGACTGGTCCCCTTAATCAGCGCAATCGGCGCCTCCCTTTTCCTGCAATACTCGGTACTCCTGATCTTCGGCGTCAGTCCGCACAGTTATCGCAAACCGGCTCTCATCTCAGGGGGTCTGCGGCTGGGCGACGTATTCATTCCGTACACTGGGGCCATCATCTTCGTCACCTCCATCCTCCTCATGTTGGCCCTATATTTCATCATCCAGCGAACAAAGTTGGGACGCGCCATGCGCGCGGTTGCTGAAGATCGCTCCACCGCTTCACTGATGGGCGTCGACGTCAACGCCGTCATCGTCGTGACGTTCATGCTGGGGTCGGCACTTGCCGGCGCCGCGGGCGTCATGCTCGGCTTTCACAACACGGTTGTAAAATTCAACAGCGGCTTTATTCCGGGTCTGAAAGCCTTCACGGCAGCCGTTCTCGGTGGAATCGGCAACATCCCCGGGGCAATGTTCGGCGCGCTCATCCTCGGCCTGATCGAAGCGATCGGGCCAAGCGCCCTGGGCATCCCAACAGAATACAAGGATGTCATCGCCTTTGCAATGCTCGTGCTCATCCTTATCTTCCGGCCTACCGGCCTGTTCGGTGAAGTACTGAGCGAGAAAAAAGCCTGATGCCTCTCGAATCTGCAACAAGAGCCGCCAGAACCGGACTCGTGGCCTTCGCCTTCTTGAGCTACCTGATCCTCATCGGCATTCCCGGACGCATAGGCGGCCCGGCGTTGCCTGTACTGGCTTTAATTGCTGCCCTGTTCTTCTGGCTGAAATTGCGCCGTGAATCCATCGAACCGTCCAAAAAGGCAACAGGAATGAGACAGGACGGTTTCGAGGGAAAACCGGGCTGGGAGATTGGCCCGCAGGCGGCTTCAAACGGGTCACGCGTCCGTGAACTTCTGCCCTCTCACATCGGCACAACTCTTATCCTAAAGGGCCTGTTGGCAGGTTTGACCACCGGTCTGCTTATCGCAATAGTGAGCGGCATCATTGCCGCCGCCATGGGCAATGGCATTTCCATCCAACCTGTCTTGGACAAGATTGTCCCCCTCAATGTCGCCGCCTTGATCGGCGTAAGTCCAGGACAGATTGCCCAATCAGACGTCTCGTTCGTTCGATTCCTCTTTCAGGTCCTCCTGTTCGCAGGCGCCGGCATACTTGCTGCCCTGGCGGTGACCGCGGGAAGCAGCGATCTGACACAAGCAGCGCTAATCGGCCGCCTCACAAGGCATCTATCCGGCCCGACTCTAACGTCCGCCGGCCGCTTCGCCGGCATTGCCCTACCTTTTGTCCTGCTCGCTTACATCGCGTGGCTTGGGCTCCGGGGCGTAACTGCTTTCGGCACGAACGAGGGGACTGTCCGGCTGCTGCTTACCTTAATCGCCACTGGAAGCGGGCTCTTCGCATTGCGCCTGTCCCGACCGGGGCGGGAACAGATGGCGGTGGCGATCTTGCTCGGCCTCGGTGTAATCACGATGCCCTTCATCCTCGATCAGTTTCAGAACTCCGTCATGGGCCTTGTCTTCATCTTCGTCATGATGGGCCTCGGCCTGAACATCGTGGTCGGCTACGCAGGGCTTCTGGACCTGGGCTACGTGGCCTTCTTTGCCATCGGAGCGTACACCTATGCCTTCCTCTCGGCTCCCTTTTCCTCGCCCTACATCAGCGGCTTGCTCATCCTCCTGGGTATCTCTCCCGAGAGTCCCCTGCTCGGCTATTGGATGGCGCTGCCGGTTGCCATGTTGACGGCCGCCGTGGGAGGCATACTTCTGGGCATACCTGTCCTGCGCATGCGGGGCGATTATCTTGCAATCGTAACGCTTGGTTTCGGCGAAATCATCCGCCTCTTCATGCTGAATCTGGGCGAGCTGACCAACGGCCCCCGCGGTATCCTCGAGATTTCCCAGCCGGCGCTATTTGGCCTTGCACCTGTTGACGTCACATTCGGTCTACTCAGCTCGCAAGGCTGGATCTTCCTGCTGGCCCTGATCAGTTCAGCCCTGGTTGCCTTTGTCGCCATTCGCCTGAACGAATCCCGGCTCGGACGCGCCTGGTTTGCCATGCAGGAAGACGAAGACGTAGCCGAGGCCACCGGGGTCCATCTCGTGCGCACCAAACTGCTCGCCTTCGCCATAGGCGCTACCTTTGCCGGCATGGCAGGCCAGCTCTACGCCGCAAGGCAGATCAATATCTTCCCGGAGAATTTCTCGCTCTTTGTTTCAATTGACGCCCTGGCGCTCATCATTGTCGGCGGCATCGGCAGCCCCGCCGGCATCGTTTTGGGAGCTCTCGCGCTCAAAGGGTTGCCGGAAGTGTTGCGGGGCGTTGACGAGTACCGAATCGTCACTTTCGCAGCCCTTCTGGTTATCATGATGATTGTGCGCCCTGACGGGATCCTGCCCTCCGCTCGCCGGCGCATTCAGTTAGTAGATCCCGCAGAACCGGGCGTGGACGGCGATCAGGAAACACCGGAGGAAGAACCTGGCTTGCCGGAGAATGGAGACGCCCTTGCAAACGGTGATGGCGGAAAGGAGGAGGACCAATGACGGCCCTGCTCAGCATTCAGCACGTTACCAAGGTCTTCGGCGGCCTGACCGCCGTTGACAGTGTCGATCTGGACATCGCCGAACGTTCGATCACCTCGTTGATCGGCCCCAACGGCGCCGGCAAGACGACTCTCTTCAACTGCCTCACCGGACTGCACCGGCCTGAAGTGGGCGAGATACTGTTCAGCGGACGTTCATTGATCGGTCTGCGGCCCGATGAAATCACCGATCGGGGCGTAGCCCGTACCTATCAGAATATCCGCCTCTTTGGCAGAATGACCGCGCTCGAAAACATCCTCGTCGGGCAGCACTTGCGGCTGCAGGCATCCCACTGGAGCGCCGTCTTGCGGACGTCCCGCCAGCAAGCGGAGGAACGCTCTGCCCGGGAATTCGGGCGTGAGCTGCTCAATTTCGTCGGCCTGAGCGGTCGCGAAGAGGTCGTCTCCACCAATCTGCCATACGGGGATCAGAGGCTGCTTGAGGTCGCCCGGGCTCTCGGGAGTCGGCCCCTATTGCTTCTCCTCGACGAGCCTGCTGCCGGCATGAATCCAAGCGAGACCGACCGCATGATGGATCTCGTCCACAGGCTGCGCGACGAAAAGGGAATTACAGTCTTCCTGATCGAACACGACATGAAGGTCGTGATGAGCATCTCAGAAAGTGTGGCCGTCCTGGATTACGGCGAGAAGATCGCCGAAGGCACGCCCGAGGAGGTCCGCTCAAACGCGAGGGTGATAGAGGCCTACCTGGGCCCGGAAGTCGCTGTGCAGGAAGCGGCCGGGAACGCCATCCATTGAACCATGCTGATTCTGGAATCGGTCCACACTTACTACGGCCACATTCACGCCCTCAAGGGTATATCACTGACCGTGAATGAAGGCGAAATCGTCACGCTGATCGGGTCGAATGGGGCGGGGAAAACGACCACCCTCAATACAATCAGCGGTGTTCTGTCTGCCCGCGCCGGGGCGATTTACCTTCAGGACAACGACCGCAACCGGCACAGTCAATCAGCCGGCGGCGAACATGACATACGTCTGGACCGGCTGCCTGCTCACGAAGTCGCCAGGCTGGGCGTCTCGCAATCACCGGAAGGGCGGAAGATCTTCGCCCGCCTCTCGGTACAGGAAAACCTCGCGATGGGCGCTTTCGCCCGTATAGATCACGATGGCATCAGCGGCGATCTCGAACGCGTCCTCGAACTGTTCCCCCGCCTCCAGGAACGCCTCAGTCAACCCGGCGGCACACTCTCCGGCGGCGAACAGCAGATGCTGGCCATTGGGCGTGCCCTCATGAGCAAACCCCGCATCCTGCTCCTCGACGAGCCCTCAATGGGGTTGGCCCCAATCCTTGTGCAGCAGATCTTCCAAATTATCCGCGAGATCAACGCCCAGGGTACAACCATCCTGCTCGTGGAACAGAACGCCCAGGCAGCGCTTCAAGTTGCCAACCGCGGTTACGTCCTCGAAACCGGAAACATTGTTCTGAGCGGCGCAGCACGCGACCTCCTGGCCGACCCGCAGGTAGCCGAAGCATATCTCGGCATCTGACGAAAGGGCGCGGCCCACCCGGACCAGAAAAGAAATCCAGGCCAACCAAGCCTAGAACAACCGGCGCTTGTCCACGATATTTCGGGGCGGTCTTCCCGCCAGATAGCGGCGCAGGTTGTCCCGCAGCGTGTCGATACGGCGCTGGGGCACGTGGGGATTGTCCGCGGCGACATGCGGGGTAAGGATGACGTTCTCCATTTTCCACAGCGGATGCTCCGCCGGCAGCGGCTCGGTCTCGTAGACATCCAGCGCAGCGCCCGCGATTCTACCTGACTCCAGCGCCGCCACCAAGGCGTCGAGCTTGACCACGACCCCGCGGCTGATGTTGATCAGATAGGCCGACTGTTTCATCCGCCCGATTTCATCGGCGCCGATCAGGCCGACCGTCTCCGGCGTCTGCGGCACGCAGCTGACCGCGAAATCTGCTTCTGCCATCAGATCGTGCAGCCGCTCCTGCGGCCACAGCGCATCTAGGTCCAGACCATAGCTCGGCGCCGCGTCTGGCCGCGCATCAACCGCGATCACCCGCATATCATGTGCCTTACCTCGCCTGGCCAGCTCTGAACCGATGCCCCCCAGACCGATCACGCCCAGCGTGCAATCTCCCAGGTGACGGACCGGCGTCCCCTTTCGCCACTCACCGCGGATCTGGCGGCGCATGTAGAGATGTATGCCCCGGGCGAACATCAGAATAAAGCAGAAAGCGTGGTCTGCGATCATGTCACTGTAGATTTTCGCCATGTTGCTGACCACGACGTCGCTTTCCGCAAGCTCCGGGAACATGTAGTGCTCCAACCCTGCGATCGGCGTCTGCAGCCAGCGCAGGCTTTCGGCCCGCTCCAGCAGTCGCGGCGTAAGGTCACCGTACATGCCGACGGCTTGGGGAATCGCGGCGAGCGCCTCCTCCTCGGTCAGAGCGTTGACGATCTCCAAGTCCGGGGAAACCGCCCGCACCTGCTCAAGTTCGTCCAGAGTAAGCGGGGGGTAGATGAGAAAGTTCATCGATGTCATTCCTCTCCGTTAGCTACTTCGGCTTTTGCCTGTATGCTGCGAACCTGTCTTCGCTCATCAACCGGTCGATGTCTACTCTTTCACCGCCCAATTCATCCGAAACGTTCGCCCCGATAACCGCTGCCAGGCTGTTCATAGCATCGCCGAAAGGCGAGCGGATCAACTCCGGGCGGCCCTCTGCGATCGCCTGTATGAAGACCTGACTGATGGCAAACGTATCGTCGCCGCCCCGCCTTTCGAAGAGCGTTTTCGTGACCGCATCCTTCGGCGGCGGCGGCGTCGGAGGGTAGGCGCCTTGATACTCGTAGATGGTAACGCCCTCCCAGAAGATCTCCGCCCGTCCCTCAGTCCACAGCACCTGGTGGTCCATGTGGTCGGCAAATACTTTCCGCAAACGCGATAGCGTCATCGTCCCTACCGATCCTCCGGCAAAGCCAAAAAGAGCGCTGTACGTGTAGGGATTGTCGGCCTCCTCGAATACATCTTCCTCCGACCGGTGCTGGTAGTGGGCCTGCACCCACTCAACGTCGCCGAACCAGTAGCGCCAGAGATCAAGCAGATGGATTCCGCCTTCGACCACCGTCATTCCGCTCCAGGCCCGGTTCGCCGTCCATACCCGGTTACCCGGCCCCCCGTGCAACTCAGTCTGATGATGCTTGACATTGTGCCCTTCCAGCGCCCCATGATAGGTGTAGCAGGCCATCAGCGGCCGCCTGCCCTCGCGCAGATAGCGGTGGATGGCTTCGTGTCGACCGTCAAAACGCTGTTGGAACCCAGCCGTACAGAGCACTCCTGCTTCAGTAATCGCCGCCTCCATGTCCAACGCCTCAGCCAGATAGAGGCTCATCGGTTTCTCGACGAACAGATGTAGCCCTGCCTGGGCCGCGCGTACAACCTCTCCCGAGTGAACATTTGGCGGAATGCAGACGTACAGAGCATCCTGTTCCTGGCCGAGAAGCTCCTCAAAACTGGTTGTCCGCAATATGCCTTCGGGCCGAAAGCCATCCACATAGTTGCGAATCTTGTCTGTCTCCAGATTCGCGGCAAATGCGTCAGCCAAGACTGTCAGCTGGACCCCGCCCTCCTCCTGGAGAGCCCAAAGTGACTTCAAATGTTGCAGCCCCCGCTGCCCCAGTCCCATCAGGGCGACGCGCACTGGTACAGTCATTGTAGCTCCTCTATCTCTATTCCATTTTGATACACCGGTTTCCCGGCCTTACTCGATTCTTTGCCGGGCCAAATTGCCCTGGCACTTGCTGCAGGCACTTTCGAACGCCTTCCATTGTAGCGCAAAGCGGTGACGGGGCAACGCCCGAACTTTCGGAAGTTTTTCCAGCATCGCTAAGCTGTGGAGATTTGCCAACTGTGCTCGAAACATCTATAATCTTATGCGACAGTTGTTTAGCGCGAATGAGGCAACCTGCCGCGCCTTGCCCTTTTTCCCGAACTGTCTCCGAATAGGCGGCAGTGTGGGCTGGAAACTGAGGAGTTCGTTCCGCCTTGCTCGAAAGGGCGACGCAAACAACATTCTCAGGAAGTGAATCGGAGTCGAAAATGGCCAAGAAAGGACCACGTCAGCTTGTGAAGATGCGCAGCACCGAGAGCCATCATCTCTATCTGACATCGAAGAACCGCCGAAACAACGACAAGAGACTGGAACTGAAGAAATACGATCCGGTCCTGCGAAAGCACGTCGTTTACCGGGAAACAAGGTAACAACACTACCGAGGTGTTGACCTGAGCGCGCCGCGACCTCGTGTCGCGACATAGTTCCTGGTTTACCAACCACATGCAATTTGAGACCCGCTGCCAGAAAATTTCAGAGCAGCGGGTTTCTGATCTATATACGGTTATGGAGTCCGCAGCCTTTTTCTTTCTTTCGGAATCTTCGGATCATTTCCAAGAAAAAAGCGGGGAACCCGTTTGAGTCCGCCCGCTTTGGAGTGACCCACCAGGGATTCGAACCCCGAACCCGCGGATTAAGAGTCCGCTGCTCTGCCAGTTGAGCTAGTGGGCCGTCAGCCAGACCACATTGTAGATAGGCGCTGCTGGATTGTCAAGTTCATAGCCAATCATTTCGTTGCAAGTTACCACCTCACACAGGACCAAGGCCTCACATGACATATTCCGAAAGGGACATCGAACAGTACGCCAACCTCCTGATCCGGCTGGGAGTCAATCTGCAGCCGGGCCAATCACTCGACATCCGCACGGAGCCCGTTCATCGCGAGTTCGCCCTGGCATTGGCCTCCGCCGCATACGACGCCGGCGCACAGTTCGTCGCCATTGAATATAACGACATGCGCCTGCAAAGCATTCGCGCCCGCAAGTGTTCTGAGGAACAACTGGAGCATCTTCCCGCCTACGTTGAAGCCATCGCCGGTGAGCGAAAAGATGACAAGTGGGCCGCCATCAGCCTGGTCGGCGAAGAAGATCCCGGGCTGCCCGCCCAGCTCGACCCCAACAAGTTGCGCATCCTACAGACCACCGAGTACCGCGCGACGATGGCCTGGCGGTCCTCCATGATGGAGATGAAGCAGCAGTGGAACGTGGCCGCCCTGCCAACGCCCGCATGGGCGCAAAAGGTATTCCCGGATCTTCCTGCAGACCAGGCTCTGGCCCGCTTCTGGGACGAGATCCGCCGCATCATCCGGCTGGACGCAGAAGACCCACTCGACGCCTGGCAGATGCATCTCGCGAATCTGGCAAAGGCCCGCGACACGCTTCAATCCAGGCAGGTTCGCGCCCTCCATTTCTACGACCCGGCGCCGGGCCCCGATGGCAAGCCCTCAACCGACCTGACCATCGGTTTGACCGACCGGCCTCACTGGGCCGGCGGGACCAGCGGCCTGGGCGCGGAGGCAGACCAGGATTTGCCAGCTGGAGAGGAGAACGAGAGTTCCAGGGCGCCCGTCTTTCTCCCCAACATTCCTACCGAAGAGCTGTTCACCACACCGCACCGCCTGCGCGTCAACGGCTGGACGCGCACCTCTCGCCCCAGCTTCCCCTTCCGCCGCGAAGTGAGAGAGGTCGCCTTCCGCTTCGAGGACGGCCAAGTGGTCGACTTCTCGGCCGGCGATGACCAAGAAACTTACGAACAGTTTTTCGCGGTCGAAGGCACTCGCTATCTTGGCGAAGTCGCCCTCGTGGACGTTTCCTCGCCCATCTTCCGCAGCGGCCTCACTTACTACAGTACGCTCTTCGACGAAAACGCCGCCTGCCATATCGCCTTTGGCAAGGCCTACCCGATAGGGCTTGAAGGCGGCGCCGAACTCTCAGAGGAGGAGCTTCTCGAAGCCGGCGTAAACAATTCCGAACTCCACCTGGACGTCATGATCGGCACCGCCACTCTTGACGTCACCGGAAAGCTCAGCGACGGATCCGAGCTCGAAATCATGCGACAGGGTCGCTACACGCCCACAGTAATGGCATGACTCCAGACGACCCTCTGCAGCCCTTCCTGGCAGAACAGGGCGTCGTCATTCTCGATGGCGCCCTGGCGACCGAATTGGAGCGAAGGGGCGCCGATCTGCGCGATGAGCTGTGGTCTGCCAAGTTGCTCATCGAGGCTCCTGAACTGATCCGCCAACTCCATCTTGACTATTTCCTGGCAGGCGCAGACGTCGCGGTCAGCGCAAGTTATCAGGCCAGCTTCGAGGGATTTGCCCGACGGGGTCTAAATCGAAAAGAGAGCGCAGAGTTGCTGCAAAGCAGCGTACACATCGCGCAGCAGTCGCGCGACCGGTTCTGGAACGAACTGCATGTTCCCACCGAAAGAGCGGGTCGCAAGCTTCCCCTGGTCGCCGCATCCGTCGGCAGCTTCGGCGCTTACCTAGCTGACGGCTCCGAGTATCGCGGCGATTACGGCATCTCCAACCACGAGCTGAAGGCGTGGCACCGCCCGCGACTGGAAGCGTTGCTTGCGGCCGAACCAGACCTTTTCGCCTGCGAGACCATCCCTTGTCTCCAAGAAGGCGAGGTCCTGGTCGAGCTGTTGGACGAATACAGAGACACGCCGGCCTGGCTGAGCTTCAGTTGCCGCAACGAGGAAGAAGTGTGCGCCGGTGAAGATTTCGGCTCTTGTGCCGAACTGGCCAACAGTTGTCCAACTGTCGTTGCCGTCGGTCTGAACTGTACCGCGCCCCGCTTCGCAGAACCGCTGCTGCAAAAGGCCCGTGAGAAGACTAACAAGCCTCTCGTCTGTTATCCCAATAGCGGGGAACTTTGGGACAGTGCCTCCCACTCATGGTCTGCCGGCAACGGGCCGCAGCATCTGGCTGAATTGGCCGATTCCTGGAAAGCCGCCGGCGCCAGTATCATTGGCGGCTGTTGCCGCACCTCTCCAGGCGACATCTGGGCCCTTCGCGCACTCCTCCTCCCGATCGGCAACCTGAACGCTCTCGTTTGACAGGCACTGACGCGAAAGGAGCCGGACTCTCAAAGAAGCCCGGCTCCCTCAGTTTACGATCAGAACCTTCTCGATCCGTCGACTCCACCTTCGATCCCGAAATGATTCCAGAAGGACGGCTAGCCCAATTGCTCGAGCCCGTTCAATTTTCAGTCTGCTTGCGTTTACTCAGCGCGGAGCGATAGCAGATAGGTCAAAAGGTCTGCCAAGTCCTGCTCGCTCAGATCTTCGGAGTATGTTTCGGGCATCACGTCCGAAGTATAGTCGTTGACAATGTAGTCGTTCGGGTTGATGATGCTCGTGTAGAGATACATGGCCGGCCCGGCAAGTCCCAACTGCTCCGCCCGCCCCACAGCAGTGTCGGCGATCTCGAACCACGTCGGCGCCACATCTATCAGGCTGTTGTCCGTTACATGACAACCGATGCAGTTATGGGGTACGGTCAGGGCCAGACCCCTTTCAGCATCGCCCGGAATCAGCGAAACCACAGCATCCGGCAACCCTGCCAGAATCTCCTCATCGCTGAGACCGGCGATACGCGGTCGCGGCGTCGGCGTGGGCGGCACAAAGGTCTCGCCCTCTGCCAGGACAACCATGTTGGGCGATATCAACTGCAGGCGCGGGTTGGGCGCGCATGCGCTGACTACAACCAGTGCAAGAAGAAAGCTGACAAAGGCAGGCAAGTAAGACTTACGACGTACCATTCACTGTCTCCATCAAGAGCTGAAGCGAAACTGCCGCAACTGTGAATAGGAATGTCACGAAATCCAGCCGCTATTATATAACATGTCTACGCTCTTTACCGCATTGGGAATCCGCTTGAAACAGATTTCACGAATCAGTGGGAAACGGATGACTCGAAACCGCATGTGGTCGAACTTTAACAAGGGCTCGTTGACATTTGATTTATTCAGTCACATTGGCGACAATAGCAGGATGTTTAGAAAGAGAATTGCCGACCATCAGTGGCAGAAACTTTACGCATTTCTGCAAGGACACTCTCGTGTGTACGCAGGCCAAGAGGGAGAGTGTCGCCGTTTCATTGAGGCAGTTTATTGGATACTGCGCACCGGCACCCAGTGGCGTGAACTGCCAGAGAGTTATGGCAAGTGGAACAGTGTATTCAAGCGCTATTCCCGTTGGGAAGAGAATGGTATCTGGGCCGACATGTTCACGCAGTTCGCCCAGGACCCAGAGATGGCAGCCGTGATGCCCGACAGTACAGCTGTACGTGCCCATATGTGCGCAGCCGGCGGCTCAAAAAAGGGGGCCCTCAGCAAGAACAGTGCCTAGGTCGGAGCCGGGGCGGATTCAGCAGCAAGATCCATCTCCTCGTCGATGCCCTTGGCCTGCCTCTGAAGTTCATATTGACCGCTGGTGAACGCCATGATATGACCCAAGCTGAATCGTTGCTCGCCCCCTTCGATTTTGACGCCGTCATTGCCGATAAAGGCTACGATGCCGACCCTTTGCGAGAACTGCTCGCAGCCCAACAGGTCGAGGTGGTCATCCCCTCTCGTCGCAATCGCAAACAACCACGAGACTATGACCGAATCCGCTACCGAGAACGCAACATCGTCGAACGTTTCATCAACAAAATCAAGTGGTATCGACGCATTTTCACTCGCTATGACAAACTCGCACGACATTACATGGCTTTCTTGCATTTCGCTTCTACTCTGATCTGGCTCAAACGAAATGTCAACGGGACCAAGTCACTGCAGTGTACAAATTGGTCAGAGCAGAGCAACGAATAAAGGGGGAACCGGTGGAAAGCAGGATCAACAATGAGGAAGTTCGCCGGTTGCTGGAAGACTACCTTCCAGAATGGAAAGTTCGCGAGGAGCGGTTGTACCGGCGCTTCGAAACGGCCAACTGGCGCGTAACGCTGATGACGGCCAACGCTATCGGTTTCCTGTCAGAGGCCGCCTACCACCACCCGAGGCTGGTCCTCAACTATCGCTCAGTTGAAGTCTATCTGACCACCAATGACGCCGGAGGAGTGACCGAATTGGACTTCAAATTGGCGCAGAAAATCGAGGAGACGGTAAGCTGGCCTAGAAGTAGAGAGGAGATGCCGGGCCGGCGTCCGAAAGAATGGCTACGCAGCTGAACATCACGGAAGGCGTTTTCCAGTCGAAGGTGCCACGGATCTCCCAATAGCTCGCCGCCTGCGAAATGGCATGCTCGCCATAAAGACCGGAAATTGCCTACTTTTTGGCCGCGGTTTCCACCGGCAAACGAGCCTGAAATGCCTGGAAAAGCACGATGCTTCCCGCGATCGCCGCGTTCAAACTGTCCACTGAGCCAGCCATCGGGATCGTAACGCAGAAGTCGCACTTCTCCCGCGCCAGCCGGCTTAGCCCCTTGCCCTCATTGCCGACGACCACGGCCAGCGGCCCGCTCAGGTCTGCATCGGAAAGCGGGATGGCATCAGGGTCCAGGTCCAACCCAACTGTCCAGATGTTCGATTTCTTGAGTCGATCGATCGTCCGATTGACGTTTCCCACCTGGGCAACGGGAATGTGCTCCACCGCTCCCGATGAGGCATTGCTGACCGCCGGCGTAATCCCCGCCGCCCGGCGCTCTGGCAGAATGACGCCGTCCACACCGAACGCCTCGCCGCTGCGAAACAGCGTGCCAAGATTGCGCGGGTCCTCCAGATGGTCCAGTACGAGAAGCAGAGGTTCCGACTTCCGATTTGCCAGTAGGAGTATATCTTCCAGGTCTGCGTAGGGAAAGGGGCCGGTCTCGAGTGCAACGCCCTGGGGATTCAGTTGTGCGCGTCGAATGCGGTCGAAGATGCCGCCTTCCACGTGCCGCGTCGGGACGCTGATTTTCCGGGCCAGCTGTACAATCTCCGCGAGGCTTCCCTTGGGGGCGGTTTGGCCGTCACCTTCCAACCACAACCGGTAGTAATGCCTACGTCGTGCACGCAAAGACTCCAAAACGGCGTGCCGACCTACGAGCAGTTCGCTCACCTGGTGTCCTCAATCCGCCAGGTCGTTCCGTTCGGAGTATCCTCCAGCTGGACCGAGTGGGCTGCCAACCCTTCGCGTACCATGTCCGCCATCGCCCACTGTTTTTGCTCTCGCATCGCCGTCCGCACCGAAACGAGCAGGTCGATGAACGGCTTGGCCGCCAGCACGTTGCCCTCAGGGCCGCCTGGCTCAGTCAGCGACAAGCCCAGGACGCCCGCCAGTTCACGAAGCGTATCCTGTGCAGCCTGAAAAAACGGGCCGGAGATGCCCGCCGCACGCGCCGAATTGATCGCCCTCACCAACTCAAACAAGTGCGACAGAGCCGCGCTCGTGTTGAAATCATCGTCCATGGCCTGGCAAAAACCGCTGCGAGCGGACTCGGTCACCTCTCGCAGATTGTTGGCCTCGTCACCCACCGCAACGGTCCCGGTCGCTGGACGCAGTCCCCCTTTCAAGCGGGCCGTGCTTCGCACCGCCGCCTCGATCGACTCATCTGAATACGATACCGGCTTGCGATAGTGACCCGAAAAGATCAGCATCCGCAGCGCGTCGGCCGAGTGCTGATTCAGAAAACTGTCGATGGTGACCAGGTTTCCTATCGATTTGCTCATCTTCTCGCCCGACAGCTGAAGCATCCCGTTGTGGACCCAATAGCGGGCAAACGGTTTCCCGGTGAGACTTTCGCTCTGTGCAATCTCGTTTTCGTGATGCGGGAAAATCAGGTCATTGCCGCCGCCATGAATGTCGATCATCTCCCCAAGATGGTGCAGGCACATGACCGAACATTCAATGTGCCAGCCGGGGCGGCCGGGACCCCACGGGCTCTCCCACGACGGCTCGCCCTCCTTGGCCCCCTTCCAAAGGGCAAAGTCTGCCTCATTGTCTTTGCCCTCTTCCCCCGCGACGCGTGTTCCGGCTACGGCGTCCTCCTGACGGCGCCGGCTGAGCTTTCCGTAATCGTCATCTCTGTCGACCCGAAAATAGACGCTGCCATCCACGGCGTAAGCGTAGTCTGCCTCGCCCAAGTCCTCGATCGCTCGAATGATATTCGATATTTCGCTTGTCACGCGGGGATAGGTGTCTGCCGGCTTGATGTTCAGATCACTCAGATGCGTCAAGTACTTGTCCGTAAAGTACTGCGCCAACTCAAAGGGGTCCTGACCCGTCTCCTGGGCCCGGATGATGATCTTGTCATCCACATCGGTGAAGTTCGTGACGTATGTTACTTCATAACCGGCGAACTCCAGGTAACGCCGGATCATGTCAAAGACGATTGCACTCATCGCGTGGCCGATGTGGGCATCAGCGTAAACAGTAGGCCCACAGACGTACATGCGCACGCGTCCTTCTTCCAGAGTTTCAAACGGTTCGCGCCGGCGAGTCAGCGTATTGTAGATGTTGAGCGTCATCGGTGTCCCTGTCGTTGGCTCACCCGGTTGTTTTGTAGCTTCTCCCCTGTTCAGCGGACAGACTCGTATGCCCTGCGGCGCTCCTGTACATCCTCCGGAACGGCAAATATGAGTCGGCCGGCGTTGGTCTGCAATACCTTCGTGACACGTACAGAGAGCCGCGCCCCCATGTGGCGCCTGCCCTGTTCGACGACGACCATCGTCCCGTCATCGAGATAGCCGACCCCCTGATTCATCTCCTTACCTTCCTGAATCACGTGGATCGTCATCTCTTCACCCGGAAGAACCACAGACTTGACGGCATTGGCCAGTTCGTTAATGTTCAAGACGCGAACGCCCTGCAGTTTGGCCACCCGATTCAGATTGTAGTCATTGGTAACAATGGCTGCCCTCATCTCCCGGGCCAGAAAAACCAACTTTTCGTCCACCTGTTGCGCTTCGGCGGGATCCTGGTCCAGAAAGACGACATTCACGCCTTCAATCTTCTGCAGCCTGTCAAGAATCTCAAGGCCTCTCCTGCCGCGGTTGCGCCGCAACACTTCTGCCGAATCCGCGATATATTGGAGTTCATTGAGAATGAATCGCGGAACCGCAAGGATAGCCCAAAGAAAGCCCGTCTCGGCCACATCGGCGATGCGTCCATCGATGATTACGCTGGTGTCCAATAGCATCGTGTCCGCATATTGCGGCCGGCCGCCCTTCGCGAAGAGAGGCAGCTTGGGCAGATCCCGTCCGTCTTCCCCTCCATTTGGGAATCGGAAGAAATTAAGTATCTCCCGATGGCGCAGCACCATCATCGTTACGCCCAGATAGCCCATAACGATGACGCCAACAAAGGGTAGAATTGTACCGAATGGATTGGGTAACAGAGACAGAGGATATGCCAGGAGCGCGGCGATGGCTAATCCGATTGCCATGCCGGCAGTCGCAGCCATGAGCTGCACAGTGGGAATCTGTCTCAAACTCGACCGTAGAGCGTTAGCCGGCTTGACCGTCAGCCACGGGGCGCCGACAAGACCAACAACACCGCTGAAGATTGCGAGAGGAATAATCAGGCGCGCTGACGAGAGCGTCAAACTCTCAAGAGCCTCCACACCCGTTAATTGCCTGCCCAGTTCCCATCCAAGCAGGACAAAAACAAAGGTGACCAGACCCCTTAGCAGCAACGCCCAACGCATATCCAAACTCCCCTGACGAAGCAAATCGAAAAAACCGCAATGAATTCATAATACAGCATCTCCAAATAGAGCGCAATGCGGGATTTCTCTATCCGAAAGTGAATGCAACTGCGCAACCTCTTCAGTAAGCCGGTTTCAGTTTCGCCTGTCGATGCAACGCATCGACTTCTGACCTTTCTTCCGTCAAGGCTACTGCTCCTGTAACGACTGATACAGCCCCAGGACTTCGCGTGCGTTGTGGTGGGCGGAAAAATGCTGACTGAATTTTCGCGCCGCACAGCCCATCTCCCGCCTCAACTGAGCGTCCTGCGCCATTTTCATTATGCGAAGGCCAAAGCTCAGATCGTTATCGTCTGTCAGAAAACCGGTCTCTTCGTCCACGATCATGTCCGCCACGCCAGGGGAATCGATGCCGATGGAGGGCAGACCCGCGGCCGCGGCTTCGATGAATGTCAGCGGATGCACCTCGCTTACACTCGCGGACACGAAGAAGTCGGCCACGCCAAGCACGCCCCCGATTCGTTCGTATGAAATGGGCCCCGTAAACGTCACGCGCCCTTCCATCCCGGAATTGCGGGCAAGCTGCCGGCAATCATCCAGACTGGGACCGCCCCCGACAAGAAGCAGGTGAAGGGTAGGAATCTCTTCTCTCAAGGCAGAGAATATTCCCAAGAGGCGGTCTACGGCCTTTTCCTTGCTGATACGCCCCACATAGACGCCAACAACAGCATTCTCGGGGATTCTGAATTCGGTGCGCGTCGCCTCCTGTTCCGGGCTTTGAAACTGCCCCAACTCGATGCCATTCGGAATGACGGCGACGCGCCCTTGAATTCCCCATGTCTGCATGACCGCCGCGGCGCTCTGGCTCGGGGCGATGATTGCGCTGCATCGCTGGCTGAATCGCTGGAAAAATGCGTGCAGGGCCGTGTCGGAGAGTGTGTCCGGCACCAGTGGCAGATGCTGCTGCACGTACAGGTCGTAGCGGGTATGGCTGGTAAAGACCAGTGGAATGTCGTAGCGCCGCGAAAAGTTGAGACCGAAGCTGCCGCTGATAAAGGGATGGTGAACGTGAATCACGTCCATAAGCTTCAGAATGTCCCGGCACCGCGAGTCAACTCGCACCGTCAGATGATAGCCTGTATCAGCGATCGGTATGCTGGGCAGGCGGATGACGTTGTTCTCGTCTACCGTCTTCTTGTCCTGTTCAGGAACAAAAAGATAGACCTGCTCACCCCATCGATCGAAGTGTTCCTTCAACAGTCCCACGTGGTTTACGACACCGTTGATGTGGGGCTTGTATACGTCGCTAAAGAGGGCAATTCGCATTGGATTTCTATTCGACTCCTTCCCAGTAAGCCGGCGCACATAGATCTGCGGCGGGCGGACTTCTGAACACGGCAACCTGCTGCTCCCAACAAGTAAGAGGAATTCTACCGGTTGGCCAACAGCCTCCCATACCTACATTTCTGTTTACGTGACGGGAAGGGGAATGTTGCAATTGCCTTTGAGTTTGATGCCGAATTTGGTTATGTGTGCCGAAGCCCTTAATCCAGCCCTTCACTTTAACAAGCTCTGGGGACCTTCTTTCTTCACTTCCCTCCACTCTATCCTCGCGACTCTCCACTTGCTGATGTCTTCGTCGCAACATACCAATAGTAGAGCAGACGCAGTCCAATCACAACCAGGGCGGTCAAACCAAGCGCGGCCATGACAAAAGCCAAGTCAACCCCGTCGCCAAAGACAGCAGCGCGTAGAG
Organism: Caldilineaceae bacterium; assembly: GCA_965204525.1. Taxonomy (GTDB): domain Bacteria; phylum Chloroflexota; class Anaerolineae; order Caldilineales; family Caldilineaceae; genus Bin5. Next base: position 437,950 of record OZ241994.1, read on the forward strand.
CAAATCCGATGGCATTCCCGACTAGCACTGCCAGTATCGAGTTTAGTGCAAATCTAGGCAGACTGATGCCACCTGACCTGGGGTACGCCCCGAAAACAACATGAACCTCTTCTTCCAAATGTTCCCTCCCAGAGTACCTTCTTCCGATCGTCCAAGTTAATTGGTTTCACATTGCGCACCAACCTGCCCAGCCGGTTGCACATCCCGTTTCGCATATGCGCGGCTCCAGGGACTTGCCAAACGAACCCGTGACTCCTACTATACCATACCGAAAGAAAGATAAAGCCAAAGGAAAGGAATAGGGGACATGCCAACACCCCACCCAGACTCTTTTTTCGCAGGTCTGCGCTGCCTTCGCTGCGGCCGCACCTTCCAGCCGGGTTCGGTCGACTACGTCTGCCCCTGCCGTCCCAACAGTGGCAGTGACCTGGGCCACCTTGATGCTTTCTACGACTACGACGCGATCGCTGCTATACGAATCAGCCACTCAGATCCATCCAGTCCCAGCCGCACCGATCCAATTGCTTCTTCTTCACACCGCACGACTCGTACCATCGAACATTGGTGGCCTTTGCTGCCTGTGGCGCCGGAATCTCTCCCGCCTCTGCCCGTGGGCGATACTCCGCTGCTACGCGCAAATCGGCTCGCTGATGCCTTGGGCCTCAAGTGTCTGTACATAAAGGACGATGGGCGCAACCCATCCGGCTCCTTCAAAGACCGGGCATCCGCCGTGGCTGTCGCCCGTGCCCGCGAAACCGGCCGCGATGTCGTCGCCACCGCAAGCACTGGCAATGCTGCAGCCGCGCTGGCTGCGATGAGCGCCGCGGCCGCACATGCATCCGTTATCTTTGTTCCCCGTTCCGCGCCGCAGGCAAAGATCGCACAACTCCTCGTTTATGGCAGCCAGGTCCTCGCCGTCGACGGCTCGTATGACGACGCCTTCGATCTGTGCGTACGCGCCTGCAATGAATTCGGCTGGTACAATCGCAACACCGGCTACAACCCTTTCATGACGGAAGGGAAAAAGACCGTTAGCTTCGAAATCGCCGCCCAGCTCGCCGAGTCGAAGGCGCCTGCAAGCAAAAGGGAGAATGACAGTCATGGCGCTCCATTCGTCCCGCCCGACTCCGTCTTCGTCTCAGTGGGCGACGGATCAATTATTGGCGGGGTCTACAAGGGTTTCTGGGAACTGAAGACGCTCGGTTGGACCGACCGCGTGCCACGCATTTTTGGCGTGCAGTCCACGGCCAGCGCAGCCATTCACAACGCTTGGCGCGACGACCTTGAAGTGCCCCAGCCTGTCACGGCTGAGACAGCCGCCGATTCAATCAGCGTGAGCGAACCGCGCGACGCCACCAAAGCGCTGCGAGCCGTGCGCGCAAGCGGGGGCGCCTTCCTGCTTGTCGAAGACGAGTCGATACTTCAGGCAGTTCTGCCTCTCGCCCGCCTGGGAGGCGTCTTTGCAGAACCGGCAGGCGCAACCTCCCTCGCAGGTCTCCAACAGGCCATGCGCCAAGGCCTGCTCGACCCCAGCGAAAAGGTCGTCGTCATCAGCACCGGCAGCGGGCTCAAGGACGTGCCCGCGGCCATGCGGATCGCAGGGGAACCGGATGTCGTACCACCTTCGTTAGATGCTGTAGCAGAGAGCCTTGAGATCTGAGCCTGCGATTGCGTGGGCTTCTTTCGGCGACGACAGCTCAATGGCTGCCTCTTCTACTGTTACAGACCTGCTTCCACCCATCTATAATGCCATGAAGAACAGATCCAACAGCGTCTACTCGGTTTCTCGACTCACGAAAATATACCCAGGGAAGAACACGCCGGCCAATGACGAAATCAGCTTTAACGTGCAACAGGGCGAAATCTTTGGGCTTTTGGGAGACAACGGAGCAGGCAAGAGTACACTCGTAAAGCAGATGGCGAACCTCTTGCGTCCTACAAGGGGCGGCGTCAATCTTTACGGCCGATCTGTTCAGGAGGATCCTTTGCTCGTACCCAGGTACGTCGGTTACATGCCCCAGACTGCTCGCACGCTCAACTCACTGACCGTAAGTGAGGCCTTGTACTTCACTTCACACCTACGAGGCTGCAGTCGCCAGGAAGCGAATCGCGAACGGGAGCGGCTCTTGCAACTGTGGGACCTCCACGACATTCGAACTGAACTCTGTTCGCGCCTTTCGGGTGGTCAGCAGCGCATGCTGCAGTTGGCCGCAGCCATGGCTGGGCAGCCGCCGATTCTCATTCTGGATGAACCTACCAATGAATTGTCCCCGCAGAGGCACAGGCACGTCTGGGAGACCTTACGTACAGAAAACAGCGAACGGGGCACGACGATCATTTTCATCACCCACGACGCGATTGAGGCAGAGAAAATAATTCAACAGGTAGGCATCATGCACAAAGCGCGGCTGGTGGCTCTCGGTAAACCGTCAGATCTGAAGAAGCAGTTGGACCAGCAGCTTCGACTGGAGTTACGCTTTCAGCCGGATTCGGCTCCTGACCTTCCCTCAGGTTTACATCCGCAGAAGCTTTCAGAAGATCACTGGATAGTTGGACTTGATCAGCACCAGGTTGAGGCCGCCCTGTCGGGGCTGGACTTCTCACGAATCGACGACTTCCAGCTCCACTCCGCGACGCTGGAAGACCTCTATCTACATTACACTTGATGAAGACTCGACTGCCCCTGCCTGTGCATCTGCAGTTCTGGGACCTGTTTCTCATTGAGTTAAGCAACTGGAGGTGGGGTTGGCGAAACCTTGCCTTGACAGGAACGGTCCTGCCCATGTTTGGGATCCTGTTGCTCGGCTCTTTTGCTCGTGAGTTGGGCGCCTACGCGCTTTCCTTCGTCTTGGTCGGGAATATGGTCATGGCGCTGCTCTTTGAACACATGGGAAAGTTGATCAGCCATTTCGCTTACATGAAAATGGCCGGCAGTCTGGACTATTTCGCCACCCTTCCGATTCGTAAGGCCGTTCTGATTCTTGCGGCGTCTTCCGCTTTCTTCATCCTTTTCTTGCCTTCAATGTTCGTTGTCCTCGCTGGTAGAGCCTGGATTCTGAGGCTGGAACTTCATCTTCATCCGCTGGCTCTCTTAGTCGTTCCGCTTTGCGCCCTTCCACTGGCAGGCATCGGCGCGCTGATGGGCGTCAGTTTTCGAACGCCGGAAGAAGCCTCGGCCATGGGACGATTACTGACGATTCTGATGTTGACGATCGGACCCGTCCTGATCCCGCCGGACCGCCTGCCCGGCTGGCTGGTCTGGCTCGGCTTCCTTAGCCCAGCTACCTATGCCGCCTCTGCCTTGCGCCAGGTCCTCTTACCGCACGTCTCCTGTTAGACTCCGCCGTACTGGCTGCCTGCATTCTCATCAGTTTCTGGTTGGTCGATCGCAAGATGGACTGGCGTGAGGGCTGAAACGTCGGTGGCGACGAGAAGACTCCCCCAGCCTATTTCGGACTGCCGACCCACTTGGTGGTTGTGCGTTGTCCATCTTGCCCAACCGCGCTAGGTTCGCCATAGAAACGCCTATCTGTTACGATTGCCCTATTGTCCGTACGGCTCTCAAAGGGTCGGCGCGTTATAGTCTGAACCAAGGGGGCATTTGCAGTGACCCGACCAATCGTACCCGGCCCAACCTACGCAGAAATGCGTGACCCGACCCGGCTCCCGGCCAATATTCGGAGCCAGGCGTCATCCGCCCTTAATGCAAACGAACTGGACCCGCTCAACCTCTTCAACATCAACTGGAAGAACACTGGCACGGATGTGGAGCGCATCATCCTGCCGAAGGAGTTGACCGGAGTCCAGGCCAATGTCATCGTTCTCAGCGGGCGCACCTTTCCCAGCGGGTCGATGAAGGTCGGGCCGGCCTACACGACCCTGGCCGAAGCTGAGGCTCTGAACGGTCTGCGACCGGGCGACCGCAGTATCATCGGCCCCAGCACAGGCAACTTCGGTATAGGGACAGCCTACGTCAGCGCTTTGAAAGGCTACCAAGCCGTCGTCGTTATGCCCGACACCATGAGCCAGGAACGCTACGAACGCATCCGCAAGTACGACGGAGAACTGGATCTGACACCCGGTACCGAGTCAGACGTTATACTGACGCTGGAGCGTACACACAGCGAATATGTAAGCAAGCCGGAAAAGTATGTTGTCCTCGCGCAGTTCGAACTGATGCCCAACTATCGCTTCCACCGCCACGTAACCGGCGACGCTGTTGAAAAGGCCGCTGCCAGCATCGGCAACGGTCAGGTTGCTGCCTTTGTCAGCGCGCCCGGCAGTGCAGGCACGCTAGCAGCTGGGGATCACGTCAAGTCTCTCTACCCCGACGCTCGCATAGTGGCCCTCGAACCGCGCCAGTGCTCGACCCTATTCGACGGCGGCCAGGGCCAGCACCGCATCGAGGGCATCGGCGACAAGATGGTTACGTTGATTCACAACGTGTACAACACCGATCTCCTCATGCTCATCAACGACGAGGAGACCGTTCGGGGAATGGAAGTAGCCCAATCAGGGACAGAGGCTCTCGTCGACCGCCTCGGGTTGGAGAGTCAGGCGGCACAGTCACTGCAGGGCAAGTTCGGCCCCAGTTGCATCTGCAACATCATCGGCGCCATCAAGACCGTTAAGTACCTTGGCCTTGGCCCGCAGGACAACGTCGTCACAATTGCCACCGACAGTTACGACCGCTATCCATCCGTCAGCGCCGACCTTTACCAGCGTCATGGCAGCAGGCCGGACGTGGATACGCTGGAGGCCTGGGCCAAATCAGTATACCTGGGCGCATCGATTGGCGAGATCATCGATCTCCACCGGCCCGGTGAACACGAACGGCTGCAGACGATGAAGCATGACCTGTGGACCCGTTTTGGCTACGGCAGCGACCAGATCGAGCGCATGGCCAGCCAGGTATTTTGGGATGAAGAGTACGCAAAAATCGAGGAAATAGATCCCGCGATCGACGAAATCCGCGGATCGCTGAAACAGATCGCTTGAGTCCCGCTTGTTTCCTTTTGTTTTCTGTATGGGTGAAGAAATGCGCAGCAGGCGCACCGGTTCTTGCCGATTGGATTCCGGATCGCCTAAAGCTTCAGTCGCTCTCGCGCAGAACTGGGTACGCACCACCTGCCGAGCGCACCAGCAGCCGCTCACCGATGGCTGTCTGCCCAGGGGCACTCACGACCGCCCCGTCACTCTTCTGCACAATGCTATACCCGCGGGACAACACGCCGGAAGGATTGAGGCCCTCGAGCCGTGCTTTGCCGGATTCCAGTTGCTCTTTCCGGCGGCGCAGTTCACTTGCCGTGACCCGCCTCAGCCGTTCCTCAACCTCATCCAGTCTCTGTCGCGCAAGATCGATCTGCCGCAAGGGGGCACCCCGCACCAGCCGGCGGCGCAGCTCCCGCCATTGCACCCTCCGACTAAAGACCTCCTCAGACCCGGCCCTGAGCAACCACAAGCGCGTCTGCCTGACCCCGTCCAGCATCTCCCAGCGATCAGGCGTCGCCGCAACCGCCGCTCCCGTGGGAGTCGGCGCCCGCAGGTCGGCGACAAAGTCGGCAATCGTGAAGTCGGTCTCGTGGCCGATTCCGGTCACGACCGGCACCCTGCTCTCAGCGACGGCATAGGCGACCATTTCCTCATTGAAAGCCCACAGGTCCTCGATCGAACCGCCACCGCGTACGAGCAGAATAGTGTCCAGATACCTCACTCCACGTTCAGCCTTCCCCACCACTGAATCGAATGACCTGCTCCCGTTGTCAGTGGAAAGCAGAGGTAATTCGGCGAGATCTTCTTCTGCGAATGAGGCGAAAGACCCCGCCCCACCCGTGAATCTGTTCGCAGCCGCGAGAGCTGAAACGATCTGCCCCGGCGCCTCCGCCCCCTGGACCTGCGTCGGAAACAGGACCGCCTCTGCCAGCGGCCAGCGCTGACCCAGAACGCGCAACACGTCCTGAAACGCCGCCGCGCTCTGGCTTGTTACGATTCCCAATCGGCGTGGAGCACCCGGTATCGGCCGCTTGCGCGCCTCCTCGAACAGGCCTTCGCCGGCGAGCCTTTCCTTGAGTGCCTCGAACTGTGCGTAGAGCTGCCCCCGTCCCGCAGGCCGGATCTCATCTGCATAGAACTGATACTGGCCGCGCTCGGGGTAGACGGTCACGTGCCCATGCGCCAGTATCTGGTCGCCCTCATTCGGGAGCCAGGCGTGCCGGTGTGCGTTTCCGCGCCACATCACCGAATTGATGACCGCGCCGCTGTCCTTCATGCTGAAATAAATGTGACCACTGGCCGCTCTCGTCCATCGGCTGACCTCGGCCGAGACCCATACATCCGGGAGTAACTCGTCTTGCTCGAACAGTGAAGTTACGTGCGCCGTCAGTTGCGTTATCGTCAGCGGATTCATAGTCGCGGAATTCTACCACGTCTACTGTCCGTTCTCACAGGAAATGCCCGTGCAGCGGGATATCCTTTCGCCATGCCCTTGGGAGAACCGACCAGAAGTCATATTCATTGTCCTGTGAGATAGCTGGTAAGGCCCCATGGAATCATCTCACCAGGTTTCAAAAAAACTTCAACGCGTCACATAGCGACATTCTATACCCTTTATATTGACAAACATCAATATAAGTATTAGGATCTATGGCTAGCAAGAGTTTCCGATCCAAAGGTCTCCTTTGCATTGGGCCGTTGATAGGTAAGGTTTTCCAGTTTGAAGAGGAGAACAGACGATGGTAACCGAGTTGGCAACGTTCGGACGTCCGGAGGGCTTGGGAACCACTGGTCTGCTGGCAGAGCCCGTCAGAGAGTCCCGGAAAGAAGAGCTATTCAAGGGTTTCCCCGATATAGAGTTTGCAGACGAAGCAAGAGAAGACAGCCTAGCGGCCGCGTTCAAAGCCATCAGTCACCCCGTTCGAATGCGTATCCTTGAAATACTGTCTCGCCAGTCTGACCCCATGTGCGTCTGCCATATCGAGTCCCGGTTCACTCTGTCGCAACCTACCATCTCACATCATTTGCGTTTGCTGCGAAAGGCAGGCTTGGTGAACAGCGAGCGGCGCGGGACCTGGATCTACTATTCAGTCAGAAAGGAAGGGGTCCAGCCTCTTTATTCCTTCATGACTTCAATCATCTGCGATTAAGGAGAAACAGCGCATGTCAGTTCACACTAAGGCACGGCACAAGCCGAACGAAATGGGGCCGCTAGACTGCTGCGGAACAACAGATAAGTCGTCAACAGTTGCACTCGAGGACCTCCAAGCCATCCGCGACGAAGTCCAGTCGTACTATGGAAATGTCGCCGAACTGCAACTGAATGGCAGCGGTTCGCAGGACTGCTGCGGCAGCGAGTACTACGCAGTTGAAGACTTGAGCCAGCTGCCCGACACAGCCGTAAACAGCAGCAGAGGTTGCGGCAATCCGAACGTGATCGCCTCCCTGCGACCCGGGGAAACTGTAGTCGATCTCGGCTCCGGCGGCGGCTTGGATGTTCTGCTCGCGGCCCGCCAAGTCGGTGACGACGGTTACGTCTACGGCGTCGACATGAACGATAAAATGCTCGAGCTGGCTGGGCGCAATGCCGACAAAGCAGGCGCGACCAACGTGGAGTTTCGTAAGGGAGACCTGGAAGAACTTCCCTTGCCACGCAATACAGTCGACGTGATCATCTCCAACTGCGTCATCAATCTCACCGCCGACAAAGGCAGAGTCCTCAACGAGGCCTTCCGCGTGCTCAAGCCGGGAGGACGCATCGCGATCTCGGACATTGTCGTCGACGGCGATCTTACCGGGCTGCCGGTTAGCGAGGCGCAGATTCGCGCCGGATTGAACTGGGCCGGTTGCATCGCCGGAGCCCTGACAATCGGCGAATTCACCGCACTCTTGCAGGCGGCCGGTTTTGACGAAATCGCCATTACGATCGAGCAGCGTTACACGCCCGCCGACTTCACACGCGACCAGCCCTCGGCACTCTCGGACCTACAGCCGGCCCAGTTGCAGGAACTGCTCTACCGCTTTACCAGCAGCAGCATTCAGGCGCGAAAGCCCTGACGGTGAGCAGGTACTGGACGGTCTGGTCGGCGGCCCTGCTGTTCTTTGCCGCCTTCTACGCCCTCCTGGTACCGATTCCCCTCTACCTGGAAGCAGCCGGCTTACCCGACTGGCAGATTGGACTGGTCCTGGGGGCTTTTGGCGTTGCCTCTCTGGTTGGACGTCCACTGACAGGCGCCGTCAGCGACAATCTGGGCCGGCGCCCGGTCATCCTGTTCGGTACGGTCTCCCTGGCCGCCGGCGCGGCCCTGATGAGCTTCACATCCAATCCAGTGCTGCTCTTCGGGCTGCGCGTCCTTCAGGCAGCGGGTTACGTCACCTTTACGACCGCCGCCACCGCTCTCGTCGCCGACCTGGCGGAACCGCAACGCAGGGGCGCTGCCCTCGCCCTATTCGGTGCTGCCGCAAATGTCGCCATCACTTTGACCCCGGCCGCGGTCAGCGCCGGCCTGGATCAGCTCGCTCCGCAGTTCGGCTGTCCGGCCTCCCCTTGCCCTACCTGGTGTATTCAAGCCGGTGAAGGTTCTACTACAGTCGAAGGCGGTGGTCTGTGCCCAATCTGGGGCCGCGGCATCGGCCACAGCGCCTTCTTTCTGAGTTCAGGATTATCTCTGCTCGCCGGTGCACTCGTCTGGGGAGTGATACCAAGGGTCAGCAGAAGGGTAGGCGGCAGTTTCAGATCCGCCCAGCTGGTCTCGCTGCCGCGACCCTTGCGGGGCCCGATGCTCACGACCGCGCTCTTCGGCGTTAGCTTTGGCGCCCTCTTCGCCTTTCTTCCGCTGCTCGCAGAACGCAGGGAACTGGCCTCGACGGGCGGCGCCTACGCCGTCTATGGCGTCTCGATCATCGCCACCCGCATCCTGACCGGACGGCTGCTCGACAGACCCAACCGCGGCCAGGTCCTTCTACCTGCCCTGATCATTAACGCCCTAGGCCTGGCAGGCCTCGCAGTCGCGGCCGACATCCCCTTCCTTGCCGGCAGCGCCGCGCTGATGGGCATAGGTTCCGGCATCTGCCACCCCGCCTTGATCGCAATCTGCGTGGACCGCATGCCACCTACGCAGCGCGGTCGCGCCACGGCCGGCTTCTATCTGGCTTTCGATCTTGGAATTGGACTGGGGAGCTGGCTTCTCGGCCTGGTTCTCGACGGAGTCGGGCTGTCGGGGCTCTATTTCGCGGCTGCGCTCATCAGCCTAGTCGCTGCGGTATCCGCCCCGCTTCTAACCGGCAGTCAGCGAGCGCAGACGCAAACGGAACCTGACAGTCCCAGAACCGGTTGATGCCCGATCGTTCCGCTGCGCGCATCAGACGTCTTGCCATAACGCGCGTGTCTACCCTGCTGTGGTCGCCTGCAGTACCCACACCTCCGGTTCCTCTGGAAGTCCAGCTTTCGTCAGCTCGACTTCCGGGGCATCGGCCCTCCGAACACGCGCCGGCGAATATCGCTGCGTGAATTCCTTTACGTCAGCCATCCTGGGAAACTTGCAGCCCGGCAGTTCATAGTGCATCGGAATTGTCACCGCCGGCCGCAAGATGTCCAGGGCATCATGGAGGTCCGGCAGCTCTATCGTGGGCGGCCCGCCCGTTGGAACAATCGCCACGTCCACGCCACCCATTGGCTCAAGCTGCCACGCCTCCAAGCGATTGCCCACATCGCCGAAATGAACAATGCGGATCCCCTCAACTTCGAAACAGTACATCGCATTGTCGCGCGGTTGCAGCTTCACTCGCATCGACTCCATCGCAGGGACAGCTCTGAAACGGATACCTGCCTGCGTCATGACACTCGGATCCTCGGGCTGCCGGCCTGGGAGGCCGCTGGAACCCAGACTATCCTCACCTGCAAAATTCAGAATACGCGTGGCCGTTACTACCTCCGGCTCTCCCGGGATCATCTCCGCGTTGGCGTGGGCGGAGTCGTCATCCGAACTGCGAACAACGATATCAGCCGTCTCGGTTACAGCTGCGAATCCGGACTTCTGCGGCGTATAGGGGTCGGTAACAATGCTGACGCCGTCGCCTTCGATTCGCAGACAGGCATGTGCATACCACTTGATTCTCATGCTATCCCTCTTGCACTTGCTCCTGCCGGTTGACTCACTCCGGAAACAACAGGACAGACTTAATCCCTTCACCGGTCTGCACCCGCCGCACCGCTGCCATGATCTCATCCAGCCCGCAGCGTGTCGAAATCACATCCTCGATTTCCTGAGCATGCTCCCCAACAAAACTGAATGCTTTGTGGAACTGCTTCACCGATGAGGCAAACGTCCCAGTCAAAATTATTTCCCCGTAATGAATCCAGCGGGGATCAACAGTCATCATCTCACCACGCGGTGTACCCCCAAACACATTGAAGACACCACCGTTCCGCACGAGCGGCAGATAGCTCTCCATCACCTGCGGGATGCCGACAGCCGCAATGACAACGTCGGCGCCAATCACCGTCAGATCGCGCACCGCTGCCGCCGCGTCTTCCTTTTCCGGATTGACCACTCTCATCGCGCCCAGGGTTAGCGCCTTGGCCAGCCGGTCCTCGTTCATGTCTATGCAGACGACGTCGGCGCCCAGCGCTTTCGACACGATAGTATGCAATAGACCCAACGGACCCGCTCCAACCACGACAACAGTATCACCGGCCTTCGTCCCGCACTGGTCGGCGGCTGCTATGCAACAGGAGACCGGCTCGATCATCGCCGCCAGCTCGAATGGCATGTCACCGATGTCAATCACCCCGCCCAACCCAACTACCTCCGTCGGGATCCTCACGTATTCCGCGAATCCGCCGTCGTCGCCATGTCCTAGTCCATGCTCCTGCAGGCAGAGACTGTTGCGGCCCTGGCGGCAGTAAAAGCACTCGCCGCAGGCCGCAATCGGATACACCGCTACGCGCTGGCCGACGTGCAGGCCAGCCTCCCCGGCTCCAGTTCCCAACTCAGCAACCGTTCCGGCAACCTCATGCCCCAGTATCGCGGGAAGTTCGGCAGGAATCCCGGTACCGCTCAGGATCTTGACGTCGGTTGCGCAAATGCCGGACGCCCTGACCTTCACGACCGCCTCACCGCTGCGGGCTCGGGGCCGCGGGACTTCGGCTATTTTGATCTTATTCTTCCTGTAAACGACTGCCGCCTTCATTCGGGAGCAGTTCCTCTACCCTGCGCCGATTCAATATCTCAAGTTCCATCCGTTCATTCTGCTGAATGAAATGCGTCCCCGAATCATCCGTACCGTCGTACTGCGCGTCTATCAGTTCGATCAGCCTCAACGCCCTGTTACGCAGAATCCGGTTGAAACGCTCGAAGTCTGCGTCTTCGATCTTGCCGACTCCGTGATCGAACTCAAGTTCCCTGATCGCCTCCAACGCGACCTCTTTGCGCGTAAGCAGGTCGGCCAGTTCCTCTCTTTCCGTCGAGATCGAGGTCTCTTTCCGGCCAAATAGAGGCCAAACGACGTATCCCACCGCCGCAATGCCCACTACGCTAATCAGCATTAGTGTTACCCACATATTTCCCAGTCCGTACCGTGGACTCAGAAAAGAGAATGCCTGCCCGAGAAAACTCAAACGGGCATTATCCCAGGTACTGGGGGCGCTAACCTTCACAACTGAAGAACCAGAGCCGCCATGCACCCCCTTCTTCAGGCGGTCGCCTGACCGGCCGTTGCTCCTTCAGGCAAAGGAGAAGTCAACTCTTGGGAGGAACGCGCAGGTAGCGGATGGGGCCACACACTGACAAGTGTGCCCAACACAACAAGCAGCCCGCCGACCCACATCCACATCGTAAGCGGATTAATGTAAACGGTGAAAGTCGCGCTGCTCCCGTCGCCTTCCCAGCCGTTGAGAATCACATAGACGTCTTCAGCAGGTGTCATACGCAGCCCAACTTCGCTTGTTGGCTGGTCCGGCGTCTTTTCGTAGATGTTGCGGCGGGGGAAAAGCTTTCCCAGCGGCCGGCCGGACGACGCGTCTGACACGTAGAGATTGGCCCTTATCTCGGTATGGTTGCTCTTCTGCTCCGATTCGAGGGCGACATATTTCAGCGTATATCCCGAAAGCTCGACCGAGTCCCCTTCGCTCAAAGTGACGTGTGTCGTCGACTGGTAAAACTCGTTTCCAATAATAGCGACCCCAATCAACACGATGCCGAAATGAATGACGTATCCTCCGTAGCGGCGTCCATTGCGGCGGATCAAACCCCACAGAGCGGCGGGCAACGGTTCCCCTCTTGACCGCCGCCGCGCAGTTGCCCCCCGCGCAAACTCCTGAACAATTGTCGCCGCCACGAATATGCAGACACTGAACCCGACAATCGGAAAGACGTTTCGGCTTGTGAGAAGCAGAAAGGGAACCGAAATCAATGCTGCCGCCAGCGGCCACGTGAACTGTCTTCGTAGAGCCTTCGCACCCGTTCGCCGCCATCCCAGCAGCGGACCGATGCCCATCAAAACAAACAGCAGCAGGAAGAGAGGACCCGCCACTCGATTGAACCATGGCGCTGCCACCGAGATCCGTTCCCCCGTCAGGATCTCGCTGAACATGGGGTAGAAAGTACCCCACAGCACAACAAATGCTATGCCGGCGAACAACCAGTTATTGGCCAGGAAGGCCCCTTCCCGGCTCGAGATTGAATCGATCTCGTTTTCTCCCTTTAGGAAGGGCAGGCGCTGAAAGAGAAGGAGCAGAAACCCGACCGTAATCACCGCCAGGAAAACGAGGAAATAAGGGCCCACCGGGCTCTGTGCAAAGCTGTGAACGCTGCTCAGAATGCCGCTGCGCGTCGTGAAGGTACCGAGGATGACCAGGGTAAACGTCAGCCATATCAGCGTAACGTTCCACACTTTCAGAATGCCGCGCTGCTCCTGGATGATGATACTGTGCAAAAATGCCGTCGCCGTCAGCCACGGCAGGAAACTGGCGTTCTCCACCGGGTCCCAGGCCCAATACCCGCCCCAGCCCAGCTCCATGTACGCCCACTGGCTGCCCATGATGATGCCCGCCGAGAGAAACATCCACGGGATCAGCGTCCAACGCCGCACAGTCCGCACCCAGCGCCGGTCCAGGCGCCTGCTCAACAGAGCGGCGACCGCAAACGCGAAGGGTACACTCAGCCCAACCCAGCCCAGGTAGAGCATGACCGGGTGGATCACCATCCAGTAGTTTTGGAGCAACGGGTTCAATCCGCGCCCATCACTCGGCACTACACCGATCTGTTCAAAGGGGTTCGCGCTGAAGACCAGCAGGACCAGGAAAAACAGAAGTATCGCCAGCAGCGTCCCGTTGACGTAGGGCATCAGCGTGCGCTGACTAGCTCGAAATGTCAGCGCTGCCGCTGTACTGAATAAACTGAGCAGGAGAGTCCAGAAGAGGAGACTGCCGGCCTGACCACCCCAGATCGCGGCGAACTTGTAGAAGGTGGGTAGACTTCGCTCTGAACTGTTCCAGATATAGGCGATCTGGAACTGGTCGGTAAGCAGACCGTACCACAGGATGACCGCGGAGATACCTACCAGTCCGCAAACAGCATAAATCGAGTGAAAACTGCTCGCCGTGAACCTGTGTCCCCAGGCGGCTACAGGATCTATTACGGAGGGTCTACTCTGCCCTGAAGTTGCGGCGTCTAGTGCGGCTCCACTTGAATCCAGCCGGCCTCCCCAGAATCCTGCCGCCATGCCGAACGCACACAGGATCAAGGCCAGCACCAGCGTCAAGTAAGCGAAATCAAATATCATCGCCTGTTACAACTGGAGCTGGCGGAGACGAAGGGCATTGACGACGACGCTGACACTCGAAAAAGCCATCGCAGCAGCCGCCAGAATCGGGTGGAGTTGCTGCAGAAACGGCGGGGCCCAGGCAAAAGGCGCCAGGATGCCGGCTGCAATCGGAATCAGGGCGACGTTGTAGCCAAACGCCCAGCTCAGGTTTTGTCTGATATTTCGCATCGTTGCCTGGGACAGCAGGATCGCCTGAGGAACGCTGCGCAGGTCGCCTCGGATGAGGGTCACGTCGGCCGCCTCCATTGCCACGTCCGTGCCAGCGCCGATCGCGATTCCAACGTCAGCCTGGGCTAAGGCTGGCGCATCGTTGATGCCGTCACCAAGCATCGCCACCCGAAACCCTTCCGCCTGCATCGCCTTCACCTGGTCGACCTTTTGGCCGGGCAGAAGCTCAGCGATCACCCGGTTGATGCCTACCTCCCTTGCGATCGCGTCGGCAGTTGCCTGGTTGTCGCCGGTCAGCATGGCAACCGTGAGGCCCATCTTGCGCAGAGCGGCCACAGCCTCCCCAGAACCCTCCTTCACCGTGTCGGCTACTGCGATCAACCCCGCTGCCCGACCGTCCACGGCCAGCCAGACCGTGGACTTGGCTTCGGCCTGAAGTTCCTCATATCGGGGCACTAGCCCGTTCAGGTCGACCTCTTCCCGTTCCATCAGCCGCAGATTACCGAGCAGGACCCGTTTCTCTTCAACATCCGCCGCGATCCCGTGGCCGGCGAGCGCTTCAAATTGGGCAGGTTCGGCCAATTCCAGTCCGTTTGCCTGGGCCGCCCGTACGATCGCCTCGCCGAGGGGATGCTCCGATCCGCGCTCGGCCGAAGCCGCGAGCCTCAGCAAATCAGTTCGTCCCGCCGGGATGGGCAACTGTGCGCCAGGGCGGTCAAATCCGATTCCGGGTATTTCCTGGCTCACCACCAGGTCGGTGACTGCCGGTTCACCCTGGGTAATCGTCCCTGTCTTGTCCAACAGAACTGCCGTGAGCTTCTGCGTATGTTCCAGGGCAACACTGTTCTTGAACAGGATGCCGATGCCAGCGCCCTTGCCAATGCCCACCATGATGGAAGTTGGCGTGGCCAGACCCATCGCGCACGGACAGGCGATCACCAAAACCGCCACCACTCTCAGCAACGCAGCAACAAATCCCGCCCCTGCAAACATCCATACCACAAACGTCACGCCCGCCAAGCCGATCACCGCCGGCACAAAGTAGGCCGCAACCTGATCAACCATCCTCTGAATCGGAGCCTTGCTACCCTGGGCCTCCTCTACCAGCCTGACAATCTGCGACAGGGCCGTCTCCCGACCGACTTTGGTCGCCTCGATTCCCAGCAGACCCCGTCCATTCAGGGTCGCACCGAAAACCTCGGCGCCCGACGCCTTGTCTACCGGCATGCTCTCCCCGGTAAACATGCTCTCGTCGACGCTGGACTCGCCAGAGACGACGACCCCGTCGACCGGAATCCTCTCTCCCGGGCGAACGACAACCATGTCCCCGACCAGAACCTCCTCGACCGGGATGTCAAATTCCTGTCCCTCGCGCAACACTCGCGCCGTCCGGCTCTGAAGACCCATCAACTCCTTAATTGCCGCGCTCGTACGGCCTTTCGCTCTCGCCTCCAGAAGTTTGCCCAGGACAATGAGCGTGATGATGACCGCCGAAGTCTCGAAGTAGACGTGTCCGCCAAGCAGGTCGCTGCCGACGGACATGGCCGCCAGTACTGCCAGGCTGAAAACGTAGGCAACCGTCGTGCCCATCGCCACCAGAACATCCATATTGGCACTGCGATTGCGCAGGCTCTTGAACGCGCCCACATAGTAGTCCCAGCCGACGAAGAACTGCACTGGCGTAGCCAGCAGGAAGAGCAGCCAGTTGACCCAGGCGCCGTGCATCCATGCACCGAAGAGTCCGAAGTCCCGCCCCATGCTGATAGTCAACAGCGGAAGCGAAAAGACGACGCCCACCAGCAATCGAATGAACTCATGCTGAATTGCCGCCGCGCGCGCCGCTGCCTCAGCATCCTCTTCAGCCTCCTCGAAAACTTGAGGCGTTACTCGAGCGGGAACCGGCCTGCTCCCGCTCGAAGCGACCGGGGCATTGGCAACGCCGGGTGTGCCGACAACCGGCGGCGCTTCGGGCGATGGGGAAGCCGCCGCAATTGTATCGTATCCCGCCTTGCGGATGGCCTCAACAATCGGACTGCGTGACCCCAACCCGCTCACATATTCGACACTTGCCTGCTCCGCCGCAAAGTTAACGCTGGCGTACACCACACCGTCAACCTCTCCGATAGCCTTCTCAATGGCATTCGCACAGGCCGTGCATGACATTCCGATGATTGGCAACGATAAAGTTAGCGTGGGGATCTTGTAACCTGCGCGTTTGACCTGCTGGCGCACTTCCGCCAACACTTCATTCGCTGGCCGTTGATTCGCATCGACGGTCAGCGTCAGCCGCTCAGTGGCAAAGTTGACCGCAGCTTCTTCCACCGCCCCCGCCTTCTTGCTGCCGGCCTCCACCGAAGCCGCGCAACCGAGACAGGTCATTCCGATTACGGGGACAGTGAATTGCTTTGTTTCGTTCATCTGGTGGTCCGCGTTCCTTTCCTGGACAACACCACATCAATCGCTCTCGTCGCTGGCAGTTTTGGCACACAAACCTGTACAGGCGGGCTGACGTATATTTCCCATAAGGGACTATCGGCCCGACTCCAACAACTCGTCAAATCATGCGGACGACCTCTTGCAGACTGCTCCCTAGAATCTCACCCTATTGTGAGTCCCATCTTGCTAATTGACTCGGCCGCTGTTCACGGTGTTAAGTACTGTACGGAGCGATTGGCACTCTCAATCATGAATGTTACCACGTGAAAGCCTTGCCAAAGTTTTGCCCAACTCAGTCTCAATCCTACAGTAACACAAATGCACTGATTCATGGAAATTGAAATCGGCCGCCAAGGCATCCACACCCCTGGAAATGCAACCTGTTTCAGGACATACGCGTAGAAGGTCCCACCCGCACTGGCAGCAGGAATCAGTCACATGAATCAAGCCCAGGTAGAATCCCTGAATACCAAAAGAAACGCATTTTTTCCTGATTCACTCTTACTCGCTCCGGCATGACCGCCTCCCGACAGAACTACCGGACTTTCCCCAGCCCTTTTTCCCATTGTACAGATGCTGGTCATCGCTGTCTGTATCCTGCACCCCGAAAATCCCATTTGAATGGCGAGGCCGTCTGTGCTAGATTTGCCCTGAGTCAGACGGCGCGAAAGTTGCCAGGTTGGCGACACCAGGGTCCCTGATCTGTCCGCGGAATCCGTTCAGGGCCGACGCAGTTCACCATTCGTCGCGGCAGACGGAGGCTGAGAATGACAACCGAGTTGACAGGCTACACCAACAAATTGAGCGTCGCTCCCGGCAAGCAGATTCGTTTCATGGTGAGTACAGACCTCCCGAGCTACAACTCGACCCTGGTTCGCCTGATTCACGGCGATCAGAACCCGGCCGGGCCTGGCTTCAAGGAAGAGCTTGTGGAGACGGAAATCGACGGCCTCAGGCCCGGCCGCCGACAGGTCGCCCGCACTGGTTCCTTTGTCGTCGTGTCCGACTGCACTTTACTTAGTGAGGTGACCAGCTTTACCCTACAGGCTTGGATCTGGCCGACAACGCCTCTCCACAGTGAGCCGCAGGGTCTCTTGAGTAAGTGGTCCTCCGACGGGAGCGGCATCAGCCTTGCAATAGGAGAGGAGGGCGCACTTGAGCTCTGGTTGGGCGATAGCGGCGCCACCTCCAAATTCACAACAGATCGCACGCTGAGGGCACGCGAATGGTACTTCGTCGCTGCCTCATTCGATAGCCAGACAGGTAGGCTTAGCCTGGTCCAATGGCAGGTCTCCGATTGGCCCTCCGACTCTTCTTCCGTCTCAATTGAAAAGACCGTCCAGACCCGCGTCTCCTGCCGCAATGACCACCCTTTGCTCATGGCCGCCTCAAACCTCGGGACGGATCCATCATACAACAGAGCGGCACTCGGGCTTTTCAACGGCAAGATCGACAGCCCTCGCCTCTTCAAGCGTGCGTTGACACGTGACGAGATCGAGCTCCTGAAACGGGACATTCCTCCCAAGGAGGTGGCAGGGGTCGACCTTGTCGCGTCCTGGGACTTTTCATTAGACCAATCTTCGGCGAATGTAACCGACTCCGGTCCTCACCAGCTGCATGGCACCGCAGTAAACATGCCCACTCGCGCCGTGACCGGCCGCAACTGGACATCCACCGAAGCCGACCACAAGCACGCCCCTCAGGAGTACGGAGCCATTCATTTCCATCAGGATGATCTTGAGAACGCAAGGTGGCAGACGGACTTCGAGTTGAAAGTACCAGTGGGACTGCGCAGCGGCATCTATGCAGCGCGGCTGTATGGAGAAGGGCAGGAAGACCATGTCCCTTTCATCATACGGCCCCCTCGCGGCGCCACAGGGGGGCCAATCCTGTTCCTCGTCCCCACCTTCACCTATCTGGCCTACGCGAATGATCGGATGGAGGCCGGCCAGAGCTTCTTTGCCGCCCAGCCAGAAGGGAAATTCACTTCAGACCCCCTCGATCATTACCTCACGCAGCGGCCCGAATTCGCAATGTCTCTTTACGACAATCACTCAGATGGCAGCGGCTGCTGCTACTCCACCAGCCTGCGCCCCCTCGTCAACATGAGACCCAAGTACCGTCACATATTAACCAAAGGGGGGCGGAATCTGGGCGCCGATCTTTACGTGATAGACTGGCTCGATCAAAAGGGATACCAATATGATGTTGCCTCCGACGGGGATTTGCACTACGACGGGCTGGATCTCCTGGCCGGCTACAAAGTCTTAGTCACTGGTACGCACCCGGAATACTGGACCGCACAGATGTTGGCTGCACTGGAAAAATTTCTTTCGCGAGGCGGGCGGCTTGCCTATCTGGGGGGAAATGGCTTCTACTGGGTAACAAGTGTCGACCCGGAGCGGCCCCACGTGATAGAATCCCGCCGCGGCATGGCCGGTACGCGCGCCTGGAACTCCGCGCCCGGGGAATGCTATCACAGCACGACCGGCGAGATGGGCGGACTGTGGCGATATCGCGGCAAGGCGCCCAACAAGCTCGCAGGCATTGGCTTTACCGCCCAGGGCTGGAGCGATCAGGCCCCCGGCTACACACGGCAGCCAGGCAGTTTCGACCGGCGGGCGGCTTTCATTTTTGAGGGAATCTCCGCAGGCGAAACCGTCGGCGACTTTGGACTGATTTATGGCGGCGCCGCCGGCGATGAGTTGGATCGAATCGACTTCACCCTGGGCACCCCTCACCACACACTTCTGTTGGCCTCCTCCAGCGGACATGGGCCGTCGATCAGTCCAGTTATCGAGGACTACCTCCAGACCGACGGCGGTCTGATTGGAAGAGACTGGCCGAATGTGCGCGCCGACATGGTCTACTTCGAAACGCCCAATAACGGCGCCGTCTTCTCGGTAGGATCGATATGCTGGTGCGCAAGTTTGTCACATAACGAGTATGACAACAACGTATCGCGCATCACCCAGAATGTGCTGGATGCTTTTTCGAAGTCTGAAGAGCTTCCTCCGAACCCCTCGCGATAACCTGCTCCCCGTCTAGCCAAGTCTCGCATCGATTTCGGCGCAGACACTCTCTCCTGTGTTGTCTATCCATTGGGAAGTCCGGTCGCGTCTTGCAATCAAGCCGGATCTCCACACTGCCCTCACTCGGCGCCGCTCCGGGCAGTTGAAACGTGTTTGCCCATCCCAATCCGCCGTAGTAAAATGCGGCGAAATCTTTCAGGCCTACTCCGCCAGGAGCTCGACTCAGTTTCACGGTAGAGTAGCACGGTAGAGTAGCGTGGAGAGACATACGTCTCTTATGGACAGCCGGCAAACCTGACCCATGTCATTGCCTGCAAGTTTCCCCTTGAAGATAATTTCACAAACCTGCGATCCAGCTAGCGAAAGATGGCAGACCCGCGGGCGGACAACCTCCCGGCACAGGCTGCTCACCCCAACTCTCTTTCATATTCTATTCATTGAAGCGACACGCTGTCGCCGGCAACGTGCGTCTTTCTGAGACGGAGTTTTTTCACTGAACTGTTTTTCTCCAATGGACCCGATTCTTGATAGTACGATTTCAAAGAGGAAAAGCGCCCGCTTGAACCGAAGGACCGGTCCGGAAATTCCCTTGAAGCCTGGTAATCCCCCTCGGCAACTGGAGTTCCAAATCCAAGGAGGCAGATCGATGGAAAGCAAGCTGCGCACGAGACGCGATTTTCTGAAAGGGTCCGCTGTTGCTGTCGGCGCGGCCGTCTTGACGGCATGCGCCCCTGCCGCGCAACCCGCAGGTGATATGGCAGAGTCAGGCGACGAAATAGCCGCCGCCGAAGAGATTCTGATCCGTTTCGCCATGTGGGACTGGTACGCAAATACGCCGGGTGTCCGCTGGGACGAGTGGAACCAGACCGAGGCCTTCCCGATCTTCGAAGAAGCCAACCCCGGCACAAAGCTAGAGTGGGAGCCGCTAGGCAGTGGTTGGCCGGACAAGATTCTCACGCAGATGGCCGCCGGCACTGCGCCGGACATCATTTCGACCTGGTCCCCCCATATCGACACCTGGGCAGAGAAGCACCAGCTCCTCGATCTTCAGCCCTTGATCGACGCCGACATTCCCAACGCCGATGACATATATATTGGCTTCGCATGGGACCAAATGTGGGACCCGTTCAACAACATCCGAATGGGCATGTTGTCGGACCTGGATATCACGAGCATCTACTACAACAAGACCGCTTTCGAGGAAGAAGGTCTGCCACTGCCGACCATCGACTGGACCGAAGACGAATACCTGGTCGCGGCAGAGACTCTCACCATCCGCGCCGACAATGGCGACATAACCCGCTGGGGAGGGCAGTTGCGGCCCGGCTTCTGGCTCAGCTACTCCTACCACGTTGAGACTCATGGCGGTGAGGTACGCGACGAGGAAACCAGAATGCTTTGCGGCCTGGGCGAACCTGAAGCGCAGGAAGGGCTCGAATGGGTACGCAGAAACATGTGGGACACCAATGTCTTTGCCCAAAATAACCAGATGACCGCCACCGGTATCCCCAATATGTGGACCGGCCTGCTGCCCGCCGAAGTCGTGGCCATGGCAGAGCGCAGCGCCGATCAGTTCTTCGCCCTCGCCGAGAGTATCACCGAGTTCGAGTGGGACATTGCACATATCCCGAGCGGCCCCAAAGACCGCGCCTGTATGGGCCTGCCCGACGAATGGGTTGTCTACAAGGGCGTCGTCGAGAGGGGAAATCACGACGAGGTCTGGGAGATGATGAAGTGGCTGACAGGAGACTGGTACCAGGAGAAGATCGCCACGGTATCCGGCCGCATCCCTGGACTGCTCGCCATGGCCGACTCATGGGCAGATACGCTTCGCCAGACCGATCCTCGGCTGGAGCAGGTTCGCCTGGAGACCGTTGTCGAACAGTTGCAGATGGGATACCCGCGACGCGGCCCAACGTTCCGTTTCCAGCAGATTGCCGAAGAGCTGATCAATCCCGCTGTCGATCAGGTCTTTATCGAAGGCAAAGCCCCCGTCTCCATCTTTGAGGACATTGGCCCACAGGTGACGGAGGCGCAGCAGGATGCACTGCAGCGCGCGACAGGATAGACTGGCTCTTGACATTTACCCCTTAGGCCGAAAATTGGGGCTGCAGGATAAGCGAATCCAAGAGTTGAGCGGGGCAGGGGGCAGGACTAATCTCCTCCCCCTGCCCCAATAGTCGAGTCGCTTGCCTTGCCTCCCAGCCGCGTCCGCAGCGAAAAGCAAATGTAACTCACTACGACAAATACCGACCAGAACCGCTCGGGCGACGGTCCTGTTAAGGAGAACGCCAAAAGTGACAGCTCATAGCAGCTTGTCAGATTTCCTGAAGCGCCGCTTAACACAAAGAACTGAGGACGTCCTCACCGCCTATCTTTGTCTGCTGCCGTGGATCATCGGCTTTCTCGCCTTTACCTTGGGGCCTCTCGTATTCTCGTTGGTTTTGAGCTTCTTCCAGGCCGACCTGTTTACCCGCAACATCTTTGTAGGTCTCGGAAACTACGTGGATCTGGTCCAGGACCCCCTGTTCCTGAAAAGTCTGCGCGTTACAGCCATCTATGCCTTTGTTTCAGTCCCGCTAGGCGCAGCCACGGCTCTGGCAGTGGCCCTGCTCCTCAATCAGAAGGTGGTCGGCCTCGGCGTCTGGCGCACGGTCTACTACCTCCCCTCGGTCATATCGGGTGTTGCAGTGGCTGTGCTGTGGATGCAGATTTTCAACCCGCGCATGGGGCTAATCAACAATGCCCTCAAAGTGGTGGGCATTGAAGGTCCAAGCTGGATATTTGATTCCACCTGGGCGCTTCCGTCGTTGATCATCATGAGCCTGTGGGCCGTCGGCGCCAACATGCTGCTCTATCTAGCAGGATTGCAGGGGATCCCCACCTATCTGTATGAGGCAGCCAAGATCGACGGCGCCAATGTCGGGCGGCGCTTCTGGCACGTGACAATTCCCATGCTTTCGCCTACGATTTTCTTTAATGTGGTCATAAGTCTGATCGCCGCCTTCCAGTTCTTCACCCAGTCCTTCATCATGACAAACGGCGGCCCGAACAACTCGACCCTGAGCATGGTTCTGTTTCTGTATCTCAAGGCGTTTCGGCAGACTCGTTTCGGTTATGCCTCCGCGGTAGCGTGGGTTCTCTTCGCCATCATTATCTGTTTTACACTGCTCTTCATTCGCTCTTCCAGCCTCTGGGTCTATTACGCGGGCGAAGAGAGGACTGAGTAACAAGGACCAGAGGTCGCGGCAACAGGCCACCACTCGATGAGTTCTTTTCTCGACACTGCCCTCATTAGTAACGCCAGACGAGTCTGGCATCCAGTCTTTCGTCAGCTCTGGCTGTTGGTTCTAGTCCTCCCGGGCGCGAGTTTATTCCTGATTCCCTGGCTGTGGATGCTATCAACAGCAGGCAAGGACACCGCTCTCATCTGGAAGACGCCGCCGGTGTGGATTCCCCCTGTGTACCACTGGGAAAACTTCATCAAGGCCTGGCTGCAGGGTGATTTCGCAGTCTACTATCTCAATACTTTTTACATCAGTGGCATGAATGTCATTGGCATTCTCATATCCAGCGTCCTGGCAGCCTACGCCTTTGCCCGCATCCGTTTTCCTGGTCGCGACATTCTTTTCGTCGTCGTTCTCAGCACCATGATGCTACCCAGGCAAGTGACGCTGATTCCCCTCTATATGATATTCAGTGAATTGGGATGGATAAACACGTTTAAGCCTCTTATTGTCCCTCTATTCTTTGGCGACGCCTTCAGCATCTTTCTTCTACGACAGTTTTTCCTGACCATTTCCAGAGAGCTGGACGACGCCGCGCTCATTGATGGCTGCCGCCGTCTGGGCGTTCTGTTTCGTATCCTGCTGCCTTTGACGCGTCCGGCCCTCGCAGTCGTCGCAATCTTCAATTTTACCTGGGCCTGGAATGAGTTTTTCACTCCATTGATCTATCTCGACTCGCCCAAACTGTTCCCGATCACTTTGGGATTGCACCGCTTCATAGGCCGCGCCCAGATCGATATCCAGTTCCTGATGGCCATGACGATCGTTTCCACTCTCATTCCAATCGGGATATTCTTTCTTACACAGCGCTACTTCATTCAAGGTATTGTCATTACGGGAATAAAGGGCTGAAAGCAGTGCGAAAGGGGGCGTATGCGTCCCTCCACTTTCGCAGCCCGCCAAGAATTTCCCATACCGCCGACCCGTCTGCTGCACTTGGCAGACATCCAGAATTAGGAGAACCCTCAGATGCAAACAGCAGAAACTGCCGAACAAGAGAGCGGCTTCAAAGTCCTGACCCAGGCGCAGGTTGCCAGTTTCTGGGAAAACGGCTTCCTGATAGTAGGCAAAGTACTCGAAGACGATCTCATCCAGGAAATGCGCGCCGAGTACGACGAAGAATTCGCTCTCGGCCGCAGCGGAGACCGGCCAGTTCGAAACCTGGCTGTCTTCGAAGATGAACATGACCATGATGACGAAGAAGGGCAGGAGATGCTCCAATTCATGCAGATCTCCGAGCACAACGTGCAGTTCCACAAGCTCATCTACCATCAGGGCATACTCGACATCATCGAAGACGTGATCGGACCCAACATCCAGTTGTTCCACAACCAGGGGCTGTACAAGCCGCCGCACCATGGGGGACCGATCTTCTGGCACCAGGACAACGCCTACTGGAGGTGCCTTCCCCCGAATCTGGTCAGTTGCTGGCTCACTCTCGACGACGTCGACTTGCACAACGGCGCTATGCAGTTCATCCCCGGCTCGCATCTGCGTCCGATGATCCATGACCATGCCCAAGGCAGCGACGTCCTTCTCGACATGGGCAAGTTGGTCGACGACAACGAGGCCGTCGTGGGCGACCTGCCGGCCGGCGGCATCACCCTCCACCACTGTCAGACCTTGCACCGCACAGCGCCCAACACGACAGATCGCCAGCGCCGCGCTCTTGCCATCCATTACATGACTCCGGGCACAAAATCGGCGCGCACAGGCGAGACGATTCCAGTCAACTTCAGCCATCCCATGCTGCGCATGCGCTTCTGACCGGAAGACAGATCGCAACTCGGATTCCGGCGGACAGAATGACATTGACTGGATGTAGATGCGACACATGCCGATCGATTACCGCAGCGGGAAACTTAGCCTGTGAGTGCCGCCAGCCCTTTCCTTGCAGTGGGCAACTGCACACTGGACGACGTAGTCACCCCCGACGGGCAGATCTCGCCACGTCAGCTTGGCGGAAATGCCGTCTATGCGGCTGCCGGCATGCGCCTCTGGGGCGCCGACGTCAGCCTGGTTAGCGTCGTCGGCTGCGACTATCCCACAACGTGGCTGGACCAGTTGGCCGGCGCCGGCATCGACGTCTCGGGCATAACCGAAATCCCCGATCCCCACCTGCTGCGCTCGCGCGCATTTTACTTTCCCGACGGCAGCCGCACCGACCGCATCGAAGAAGCACGCGCCCTTCTGCCTGCCCATGCCGGCGAAATCATCGACCTCGAAAGCGAGTACACCGACACCGGCAGCCCCCTCCACCGCCGCATCTGGCCGAGTTTCTACCCTGACCTTACCCATTTTTCCGACATAGTCGGTAGAGCATCCTACGTCCATCTGGCCCCGGGACCGCTTCCTTGCAGCCGCGCCAACGCCAACTTTCTCAAAGAGCTGCGAGACGATCAGGTCCTCATTACCTTTGACTGGCCCTGGTGGGACTGGGACCAGGAAGCCGAGGTCGACTTCGCCCTGCTCAAGAACATCGACTATCTGTTGCCCAGCATTGAGGAACTGACCATCCATGCTGACGCCGTCTTCTCTGCCGACAATGACAGCAAAACAGCTCATGGACACGTCTTCGAGGCAGCGCGGCGCCTGCTCGCATTGGGACCGTGCGGAATCGGAGTCAAAATGGGGGCACGCGGATTGCGCTTGCTTCTGCATGGAGAGAAGAACTGGATTCAGGTCCCGACATACCCCACGGAGGCCGTCGATCCAACCGGGGCCGGCGATGCCTTCTGCGGCGGCTTTCTGGTCGGTATGGCCCAGACTCGAGACGCCCGTCAGGCCGCCCTCTACGGCGCCGTCTCGGCATCCTTCATTATTGAGGATTTCGGCGTGCTTCACGCCCTGAATGTTGACGCAGGCCAGGCGCATTCAAGATTGCAGCATCTGGAGGGGCAACAGAGTTAGCAGGATATGGACGCTTGACAACGAAATGTCGATTTGTTAACTTTGGTGCAGCATGAGAGCCGGACCGAGACGGTTGTCCACAACACTCTACTCTTTCCAAGCCAACTCTCTTACTTCCTTCAGGTTCTGTCCGAATCCACACAATTTGAGGAGAATGATATGAAGTCAACGAAGCATGTGATTAAGCTGGTTCTTTGTCTTGCTTTACTGGCGTCGCTCATGATCGCCTGTGTTGCCGCGCCTGCGGCTTCGACCGAGTCCGCCCCTGCCGACGACTCCATGGCAGCTGAATCGGGCGAGGCTGAAGGACCGAGAATGGGTGGAGTCGTGGCCGGCTTTGTCTCATCCGATCCAAAGAGCTTTGATCCGGCCGCCATCGCCGGTTGGGACCAAGGGGTTATAGCCCCCAATCTGCTAGAAGGTCTCTTCCGCCTGTCGCCGGATGGTCGTGAGATCGAACCGGCCATCGCCGAGAGCTTTGAAGTGTCCGAAGACGGCAAGACCTGGACTTTCAACCTGCGCGCAGGCGCAAAGTTCCACAACGGCCGCGAAATCACGGCGGACGACTTCAAGTACAGCTTTGAACGTGTCCTGAATCCGGAAACCAGGAGCCCCAAGGCCTGGATGCTCTCCATCATAGTCGGGGCACAGGAGTTCCAGGATGGCTCCGCCGATGAAGTCAGCGGCATCAGAGTCGTCAATGCCGGGACCTTGGAAATCGAGCTGGCCGAACCGCTGGCTCCCTTCAAGGCGATGCTGGCCAGCATCAACCTGGCCGTCGTGCCGCAGGAAGAGGTCGAAAAATGGGGTGAAGACTTTGGCCAGAATGTCGTCGCCGCCGGGCCGTTCTCCTTGGGCGAGTGGAATCTCAACCAGGATGTAACACTCAACGCCTTCGAAGACTACTGGAACGGACGCCCCTACCTTGATGCGGTCATGTTCCGCTTCATCGGTGACGAAAACACGCGCATCGTAGAACTGGATGCCGGGCGACTGGACATGGCCTGGGTTCCCCCGGCGCACTGGGAGCGGTTCAGCACCGATCCGGTCTACAAGGAGAAGCTGGGCTGGGCAGAGACCTTCCACACCGATTTCATAGCCGTCAACCTTGACAATGAACCATTCGGAACCAATGCCAAATTGCGGCAGGCGGTCCGCTACGCCCTCGACCTGGATGCCATCATCGCCAGCCTGCAGGGACGGGCCAACGTCGCCCAGGGACTGCTTCCTCCTGGACTGCTTGGATACGATGAGGACGCGGTCCTGAATTACCCAACCAACCTCGATGCGGCCAAAGAGCTAATGGCCGAGGCCGGCTTTGCCGACGGCGTTCCCGGCACCTTCGATGTCATTCTGCCGCCTTGGGGCAACCTGATCAAGCTGCTGGAAATCTACCAGGCCAACCTGAAAGAGATCGGCATAAACATCGAGATCAAACCCACCGAGTTCGGGCCCTACATGGAGGCGCTGGAATCGGGCAGCTACGACCTCGCCTGGATGTACCGGGTGACCGACTACGCCGACCCGGATGGCTTCTACTATCCCCTCATGCACTCCGATAATCTCGGCGCCGGCGGCAACTACGCCCGCTACGCCAACGCCGACGTGGACGCCAATATCGCCACCGCCCGCGCCACCATCGACGACGCCGAACGCGCCCGTCTCTACCAGGAGGTGGACGCCCAATTCGCCGAAGACCTGCCCTACATTCCGCTGACCCACAACATCTATGTCGACGTATCGACGCCTCGTGTGCAGAACTACGTACCGTCGCCGATGGATACCCATATGTTTCACCGTGTTTGGGTAGAGGAGTAGGTCGCAGAGTAGCACACGATGCCCAGGATCTGCTCCCTTAGTCAGCGTGTCCTTGAAAAGCATGTCACCTGTCCTGTGTTATCTGACAGGTGACATGCTTCTTGAAAAGGAGGCAGACATGACGACTCAGATTTCGGGCGGCCGGCGAGGAGCGATCGCCGGCATTCCGGTCGCGTACCTCGCAGTTTGGGCAGCCGTCTATGCGGTTGCCTCGATACTTCCCGCCATTCCCCTGGTCGGCGGGGGCACCTTTGGAGGTCAGGAGTTTATCCTGACCTTGGCAGGGATTCTGTTCGGCCCGATTGCCGGCGCGATCGCTGCCACGATCGGTGGACTGCTTGCAAGTTTCATTGGTCCAGCCACCGCATATTTCGGATTTGCCACCTTCTATCCTCATACCATCGGCGCGCTGGCAGCCGGACTGCTGATGGTGAATACGCGCAATTCCCGCATCGCGACACTCGTAATCTTTCTGATCGCCCTGATTGCCTGGCCAGTGCTGCCCATGTTCTCGGCAATAGGGTCCTATGTTTATGCGGAATTCGCCTACTGGCCTATGTATCTCACGGGTCTGGTAGGACTCTGGTTTTCGCCTTGGGCAGTCAGCAAAATTCGCGAGTTGCAACCGGTTCCTACGTCAATCGGCGTGGCCGTAATTTCATGGACAGCTTACATGATCAACCACGTCTACTTGAGTTTGGGTTGGTCATTCCTGTTTCCAGAAGGCCCCGAACAGTGGGTGTTTGCCTTCTGGTCGGGTATCGTGCCCGCCCAGCGGATACTGCTGACCGTAATCTCAGTCGTTGTGGGAGCAGCTGTTATCATCGGGTTGCATCGTGCCGGCGTACGTTTCTCCGCAGGATCCGGTTCCATCCTGGCTGCAGAAGAGACAGAAGATTGAGTCCAGTCACTTCGGCCCCCGGAGTTTTTGAAAATCATTCGTTGGAGCAAGGATACGAGGCGCGCTTTTCCCCGGCGTGCCATGGATCCCCCCCTCATTGCTTCTTACATCAGTCGACTGTGGATAAGACGTATGATGTAGTAGACATCGAACTGTCACGAGCGGGAAGCGCTGCCGCCACCACCCGTCCGGCCGGCATGACTTGGGCCGGGTATTGGCCATTCAATATAGGGAGGTAACGCTCGCCCTCCATTCTCACGATTTCGTCTGAAAGCCTGTGCGAGAGCCAACAGTAGTTGTAGAAGAACTGACCTTCTTCTATTCCGGCACAAAAGAGCCCGCGCTTAGCGACATCAACCTGACTTTCCAGCGAGGTGAGATCGCACTGCTCATCGGCGCAACCGGGGCCGGGAAAAGCACGCTGTACATGTGTTTGAATGGCCTAATTCCGCATCTTGTCCCAGGGCGCGTCGGCGGACGGGTGCTTGTCGACGGTACAGCCACAAGCGATCAGACAATCTCTGAGCTGGCGCAAAAGGTTGGATTCGTTTTCCAAAGTCCCGATGTGCAGTTGTTCTCCCATACCGTGAGGGAAGAACTCGCCTTTGGGCCCGAAAACCTAGGTCTTACAAAGTCGGATATCCTCCGCCGGATTCAACTCGCAGCCAAGACAGTTGGAATTGAAGAGCTGCTGGAACGCGAACCCGCCTATCTCTCTGGAGGGCAGCAGCAGTCAGTTGCCATCGGCGCGATTTGGGCGATGCTTCCCGAAATCCTGATTTTGGATGAGCCTACCTCGAATCTTGATCCGCAAAACAGTCTGCGTGTCCTTGAACTGATCCGGGCCCTTAACACTGAGCATGGCAAAACTATCTTGATCGCGGAACACAAAATCGATTCCGCGGCCCATTTCGCCGATTCCGTCCTGGTAATGCATGAGGGCCGGATTGAGATGCAAGGGGAGCCTCGTCAGGTCTTCTCCCAAACCGAGGAGCTCCACAGGATGGGCCTAGTTGCGCCGACCGCGGCAGAAGTTGCCTTTGAGCTCAGCAAATATGGCTATACATTCGATTCCTGGCCTTTGACCGCCGAAGAAGGAATCCAGGCATTTGGCGAGCTTCTCTAATCCCGGGGGCCCAATTGACGTCCGCAGCCATTATCGAAACGCGTGACCTGAGCTATTCGTATCCCGGCGGGATCTCAGCGCTGAGCGGCGTGAATCTGGACATCGGCCAAGGGGAGTTCGTCGCAATCATCGGCTCAAACGGTTCGGGGAAGACCACGCTCGTAAAACACTTCAACGGATTGCTGAAGCCCTCACAAGGTCAAGTTAAGGTTGACGGCCTGGACACACGAACCGTGAGAGTTTCGGAGCTGTCTCGCATTGTCGGCTTTGTCTTTCAGAATCCAGACCATCAGATATTTGCCTATTCCGTATGGGAAGAAGCTTCATTTGGTCTGAAGCTGCAAAAACTGGACGCCGATTCGGTCGAACGGCAGACGAGCAAAGCTCTCCAAGCCGTATCCCTGAATGACCTCCGTGACCGGCACCCAAGAGCGCTGAGCAGAGGCCAGCGCCAGCGGTTGGCCACCGCCTCAATACTCGCGCTGAGAACGCCGGTTCTGGTGCTCGATGAACCCACGACCGGACAGGACTTCCTCTCCAGGCGTCAGATAATGGAGCTTGCAGTTGACTTGCATGCCGAAGGACGCACCGTCCTCATGGTTACCCACGACATGGCCTTGGTGGCCGAATATGCTACGAGAGTAGTCGTCATGCAGGATGGGGCCGCCGTTTGTGATGCCTCTCCGAAGGAGGTCTTCGGGAGGAACGAGATTCTGAAAGCCACCGGTCTGGATCTGCCTCCGGTGGCAAAAATCGCGCGCGGCTTGAGGGAGTATGGCTTTTCGGACACCCCCTTGACGCAAGCAGAGCTTGTCGAGAATTTGATTACCGCCATTCGGAGTTAGCAGCAGTCGTCGATAGGGTGTAGCAAGACTCCCATGCCGACAATTGACATTCAATACTTCAAAGAAGATTCCTTCGTGCATCGCTTGCACCCCTTTACCAAGGTTCTCTTTGAAATCGCTGTCCTGGTGACCGCTGCGGCCTTCAATGAACCTCTTTTCCTTGCGGTTGTTATCTTAGCGATAGTTGGCGTGGCCGCGCTGTCAAAGATCCCTGCCAGGAAATTCCGCTATATGTGGGTGCTTACTTACATCGTTCTGTTCATGGTGATCACTCAGGGCGTTTGGTTCACCAGTTTTGGGGACTTCGGAGACATTGATGTTGAATTTGAGTGGCGGACGCTCTTTCACTTGTGGCCCTCCTGGGCTCCGGGTGGACCTCAAGTTCCGGTAATTCTCGAAGGCGCCAACTATGGATTCTCGTTAGGGCTACGGGTCGTCGCCATCTCGCTCTCCTTCCCAATTCTCGTACTGACGACCCACCCCAGCGATCTCACCAGATTTCTGTCCCAGATACGCATCGCTTCCTGGAGAATTCCTTACAACGTTATCTTTGTGTTTACGACAGCCTTTCGATACATTCCCACCGTCAGCCGGGAATTCGATCAGACTCTCGACGCACAAAGGTCGCGCGGCGTCCACTTTGGCGGCTACAACCCCATTCGCCAGATCAAAGTGTTGGCGACTCTGTTTGTACCTGTATTGACTAGCTCCCTGTTGAGTGCCCACGACTTGACCCTTGCCCTCGAAACCCGGGCGTTCGGCGCTCCCACTGAACGGACGTTCATTCATGAAGTCCACTGGCGAAGAGCGGATTGGGGAGTCACTACGTTGTTGATTATCATTGTCGTGGCAAGTCTCATTTTGGCCAACAGGTACGGCTTTGGTGTGTTGCCCTATACTCCGCAACGCAATATCTGAGTGCAGTTCAAGCAAGTCCGTTGAAGAAAGTTCCGTGGTCCCTGATCGCAAGAATTGCCAAGACTGAAACCTGTCCTTCCCAATAGATAGGCCCAACAGTAGAATCCAGTGTAGTTTCTTTTATCCGGAGAGACCAACAACTTCGGGAGACAGTCGGATGTCTTCATTCTGGCGATTTAACTGAACAGACCACATTCTGCTATTTTCCACGAATCATGAGACGCCTGCCGCTCTGATAGAATTGGTCGCACGCAGCGTCTTCAAGAAAGGGAATATCACGATGGGCACAAATTTCAAACCAGAGGATACAAGCAGCCTGGAAGCGTATGTCCGCGAGGGAAAAAGCAAAGCCTTTGAATTGGGAAACCGAGGGCCAATCCGATTCAACGACGACGGGACGCTCGACCAGAAAATCATAGATGCCTACTGGCGCTGCGGTTTCTACGTTCTGGAAGGCGTGCTGAGCGCGGAGGAACTCGACGACCTGCGCACAGACATGGAGCAGGCCTTCGAGCGCGCACCGTATACCAAAGATGCTACCGTTGACGCACAGGGCCGGCCTGCACTTGGCAACGACTTGGCCCGGCCGACGTTTCGCTTTGCCAAGCCGCTGAGCGATCCTTACGGCGGCACAGAATTGGTCAGCGGACGCCACCCAGCCAAGATGAGCGAGCCAGCCCCGCCTGCCGATGCCCCTGACTATGTGATCAACAGTATCGGCAGCCCCCTCCAGATCATGGACTCTTGCTTACGGCTCTACGGTCATCCTCAACTTCTGGCGATCGCGGCAAGCATCAACGGGCCGGACTTTACCCCTTTCACGGAATCGGTCATCGTAAAGCGCGCCGGTCTTGGCCCGTCCGTCGCCTGGCATCACGACGGAACTACCCATTGGGACAGCCCCGACCTGGACGAGGGCACACATGGATTCAACTTTATGGCGCAGCTATACGGGAGTACAGCCGAGAACGGCGTTTGGCTGCTTCCCGGCTCGCACAAACAGGGCAAATCCGACATCAAGGCAGTGGTAGAAGAGAACGGCTCCGACCGGCTTCCCGGGGCAGTGCCGATGGTTTGCGAGCCGGGCGACGTCGTCATGTCCAACCGGCAGGCCCTGCACGCCTCTTTCGCCAATACCTCGCCGGACAGGAGAATCACGATCAATTTCGGCTTTCACCGCCGCCGCTCCGTCCTCAATGTCCGTACAGTACACGGCGGCCAGGAGGTCGTCTACGATGAAGAACGGGTCCGCGAACGCTCACGGGTGATCGCGCTCGCAATCGACGCCCGACACCAGCGTTTTCCCCACGAGCATCGCTACGTCTACCAGCCCCTGGCAGGAGAGGAAGACGCCAATCGCTGGAACGACGCGACACGGGCAAGTATACTCAAGAATTACAATTTGAAAGACCTTGGCCTCTGAGAGTGCGTCAGCCGCTCTTTTGGGAACTCTGGTAATTTCGTACCTGTTGCCTAAGGCCGCGTCAAGACTGTTTATCAACTTCACTGAGACCGCCGCTGCCCCAGCATGCTCGGTTATACGGTTCGTCGCCTCCTGCAATTTGTCCCCATTCTCATTGGGCTGGTCACCGTTCTGTTCGCTCTGCTGAACATCCTGCCCGGAGACCCCGCCCGCATGATGGCCGGCCCATTCGCCAACCCCGACGTCGTTGAAACAATCCGGGAGGAGATGGGATTTGACCGCCCGCTCTGGGTCCAGTACCTGGACAATCTGTGGAACCTGGCGCGAGGCGAGTTCGGACGTTCCTACCAGTCACGCCGCCCCATCCTGAAAGATCTCCTGGAAGTTTTCCCCAAGACCGTGCAGCTGGCCTTAGCCGCCGAAGTTACGAGCGCGCTGATCGGCATCTGGCTGGGTATCGTCGCAGCCACGCGCCGCAACGGCTGGGCAGACCGCTTAATCATGACGATAGCGGCATTGAATCTCTCCTTTCCGCTCTTTTGGCTGGCCCTTATGTTGCAGATCGTTTTCGCAGTTTTTCTGCGCATCCTACCTCCCTCCGGATATGGCGCAGGTTTCGACCAGTTTGTCATATTGCCCGCGGTCACCCTGGCATTGCCGTCGCTAGGCCTTTTGGCCAGAATCACCCGCGCCGCCCTGATCGAGGTCCTGGGGGAGGATTACATCCGCACCGCACGCGCCAAGGGGCTGAGGGGCGTACTGGTCGTCAGGCGGCATGTTCTCCCTAATGCACTGATTCCTATCGTAACAACCATCGGCACTGACTTTGTACGTCTGCTTGGGGGTATCCCGATAATCGAGGTGATCTTCGCGTGGCCCGGCATTGGCAAGTACGCCTATGACGCTCTGGTCTTTCGCGATCTTCCAGCCCTGCAGGCCTCCGTAATCGTATTGGCCGTCTCCGTATCCCTGGTCAACTTGGCAGTGGATCTCCTGTATGCGTTTATCAATCCGCGAATCCGCTACGTTTGACTGGCGACGCTTCCTGCAAGCCCGCCTGTCGCTGGTCGGCGTAGGCGTCATCCTCGTCTTCGTCTTGTTGGCAGCCTTCGCGCCCTTTATCGTCAGCAACCCCACCCAAATCGAAATGCGCCGCGAGCAGAACGGCGAGACGATCACGCCGCCTTTTGCTCCAAACCCCCGGAACCTGTTTGGCACCGACCAACTGGGGAGGGACATATTTGCCCGGGTTGTCTTCGGCCTGCGCACCTCGCTGATAGTCGGCCTCCTGGTACGAGGCCTGTCAATGGTGGCCGGCACCATGCTCGGGCTGATCTCAGGCTATTTCCCGAAGACCGTTGATGACATCATCATGCGCATCACCGATATCATGCTGGCCTTCCCCGTCATTCTGCTGGCGATGACAGTGACGGCCGTGCTCGGACCCGGTCTGCTGACGGTCTGCCTGGCGCTGGCACTGGTCGCCTGGCCTGACGTGGCCCGCCTGGTGAGGGGACAGGTACTGGCAATCAGAGAACAGACTTACGTGGAGGCGGCGCGTAGCATAGGCGCAGGCAACTGGCGTATTCTACTTCGCCATGTCCTTCCCAACTGCATGGGGCCGATAATCGTCGCCTTCTCGATGGGGATCCCCGGGGCCATTATGTATGAAGCAGGGCTGAGCTTCTTCGGCTTCGGCATTCAGCCGCCGACCCCGAGCCTGGGCTCGATCATCAGCGACGGACGCGGCTACATCACGGTCGCCCCCTGGTACCCCGGCTTTCCCGGTCTCGTGTTGACCCTGCTTGTCCTGAGCGTCAACCTGGTCGGCGACGGTTTGATCGACGTGATGAACCCGCGCGCTGCCAAAGGGAGCCGCAACGACCATTCACCTAATTGATTTGGATCCGCTCGCTCCCGTCTGTTAAACTCGACAGAGCCTGAACCCCTTTCGCAGGCGTACACCTGTAAGTAAGCGCTTAGGCCGCCTCTCTTAACAGGCTCGGCAGGAGATTCTCCGATGGCAAATGATGGTCAGTCTGTCATAGTGCAAAGAGTCGAGCCCTCCTCCAATCCCGTCCAGGACGAAGATCTCGACCAGTATGGCAAAGAGCTCTCAGGGCTCACGATAGTCGACGTTGACGTGCATGTTGATGACACGCTCATGTTCATGCTCGACTACATGGACGGTCACTTCCGAAAGCGAATGGAGACCGTCCTTCAGGCCGACTTCAAGGGAGAGCCTGGCAACTCGCTGCGCAACATGATAGCCCATATCGCCTGGCTCGGCTCCTCGTATGACAAACCGCCGCGCGCCAAGCTGGCCACCAAGGAAGACCTTCTTGTGAGAATGAAGAAGGGGATCATTGACTACAGCATACTCTTCCCCAGCGAACTTCTGCCGATCGGCTATCTGCCCGAACCGGATTGGGCGGCTGCCCTCGCCACCGCATATAACCAATACATGGTTGACGCCTACCGGAATCTGGACGGTGTCAAGATAGCCATCGTCGTCGCGCCGCAGCACCCTGCTCGGGCCGCGCTTGAAATCGACTGCCATGCAACTCACCCCGACGTAGTCAGCGTCTGTATCCCCGACGTGGGAGTCAACCCGCCAATTGGCGACGAGAAGTACTGGCCGATCTTCGAAGCCGCGGCCAGGCACGACCTTCCTATCAGCTTCCATGGCATAGAGGCCCTCATCCACGACAACTATCCTCTGCGGGTAGCCCACTTTCATACGCTCATGCAGGTCAACAGCATGGGCTTTCCATTCACGTCGATGTTGCAGATCATGTCGGTCGTCTGCGCCGGCATCCCTGTCCGATTCCCCAACCTGAAATTCGCCATTCTCGAGGCCGGACTCACTTGGATGCCATTCATCATGTACCGGCTCGACGCCGCATACCTGCGCTACCGCACCGAGTTGCCGGCGCTGGAGAAAAAGCCCAGCGAATACATTCGGGACTGGTACATCGGCACACACGAACTGGAGGCGCTACCCCGCCGCGGAGATCTGGCCAGGCTGATCGATCTATACCAGGGCCAGGACACCACGATGTGGGCCTCCGACTGGCCGCACCTGGAACGAGACCTGATCGCTGGCTTTATGCGCTATGAGATGGACGATTCGCTTCGCCGCAAGATTCTTGGCGAGAACGCGCTCCGATTCTTTAGGCTGACGCCGCGAAAATGACTTCTGAAAGGCAACCCTCTCGCAGCACCCGTTCGCAACGCAAGATCCCCGTTGCCCCGTTCAGCGACTTTCCTCCCGGCACGCGTATGGAGGTCACGGTCGGTCGCGTGCCGATCGCGGTGTTCAACGTCGACGGAGAGTTTTTCGCTCTTTTCGGCCGCTGCCCCCACCAGTCAGCCCCTTTGAGCCGGGGCCGGCTCCAGGGCACAGTAATCTGTAATGCGGATACGTGCTGGGAAACCCAGTGGGCCCACGACGGCGAAGTTCTTGTCTGCCCGGGGCATGGGATGGAGTACAACATTCGCAGCGGCAAGGCCTTTGGCTACGACCTCAAACTGCGTACCTACGAGGTAGTGGTCGAAGACGGCCAGGTGATCATTCTCATGTAGAGCCATCTCGTTCCATGGAAGGTTGTTCTCAGGGCCTTCAGTGGTCCTCTTTGGTCAAATTGATGTTTTCAGCGGCTCTTCTCTAACAGTCCAGATCTTTATCTCGTAGATCTCATAGCAGTCAACCGTCAACGACCCCAATTCATTCGGCAAGAGGCAGAAATGGAAAGAGATGAGATAGTCGCGCGCCCTATACGGCAGGCCGAGTTCGGCGAACCGATACCCGTTACCATCGAAGACATGCTGGATGAAATTAGCAACCAGGGTCCGGCCATCTCCGCGGTCATCGATTCGGTCCAGCCGCAACTCGAAGCCCTGGACCCCTCCCACCTCGCGGAGAGCTCCCACTTCTACATCACCGGCTGCGGCGACTCCTACTTTGCAGGTCTGGCCGCCCGCTACGCTTTCGCCCGCTATGCCGGCGTTCCCACCGAAGCGCTGGAAGCCCTCGAATTCGGACGCTATGCCGCCGAGTTCGTTCCACCCGGCTCCCTCGTCTTCGGGATCTCCAACTCCGGCAAGGCCACCCGCTCCGTTGAAGCGCTTGTCAATGCCCGCCTGGGCGGCGCCCGCACAGTTGCGATTACGGGCAATTCGGAGGGCTGGCTGGCCCAGGAGGCAGAAACCATCCTCGATCAGAGCGTCCGGCTTGCCGGGGAGCTGATCGGAATGCCCAGCAACCTGGCTACTGACGAAGACGACGACAAACCACGCCGCGGCTCCTTCGGACTGGTCAACTACCTGGCCAGCCTGACCACCCTCTATCTGATCGCATTCCAGACCGGACTCGTGCGCGGCCGCATCACTGAGGATGAGGCCGATGCCTTGCGGGCAGAGCTACGGTCCACAGCCGGCCTGATCACCGAGACGGTGCGCATCTGCACGCCGGCCGCCGAAGCCTATGCCGAGCAGGTCAAAGCCATCGAAAGCTACACATTTCTGGGCTCCGGCCCCAGTCTTGCTACCAGCCTGTTTTACGCGGCCAAGACCTATGAACTGCCGCGCGTTTACGGCGTCTCCCAGGAGTTGGAAGAGTGGGCGCACGAGCAGTTTTTCCTCACCGGAAGCGGTACACAGGTTCTGTTCATTGCGCCCCAGGGCCGCAGCGTAAGCCGGATCCAAGAGCTGCTGCACACGACCCGGACGATGGGTGGTTGCGGTGTCGTCGTCACTGACGAAAGCAATCCGGATCTCTCTGAGGCAGCCGACGTGACGCTGCCGGTCGCCGGGTCCGTTTCAGAAGAGCTGTCGCCGCTCGTATACTGCGTCCCCGGCCAGCTCTTCGCCACCTGTCTGGCCAGATCCCGCGGCCGGCTGGCCTTTGAATTTGACTCCCCGCTCCAGTATGAGATGAACATGCGTACTATTCAGGAGAGCCAGTTGATCGAGTTTCACCCTCCACGAAAATGAGTTCCACCGGATGGAGCGCGGCAGGTGCCGACGCACCTGTCCGTCGGCACGATCTGATCGTGATTGGAGTCACTTGCACCGAGGAGATTATCGCCGTACCATCGCTGCCGTCACTCGACAGCCATTGTGAAATCGAAATCTGCGGCCGCTGGCAAAGCACCGGCGGCAACGGTCTAAACGTCGCCGTACACGCCGCCCGCCTCGGCGCCGACGTTGCCCTCATATCCAAGATTCCAAGAAACATCTGGCCGGATGTAACCGCTGCACTTAAGCGTTCAGGAGTAGACGCCTCACTCGTGGTGCCCGAGTACGTGCACCCTGCCCCCGAGGTCCTGCTCGTCACAGACGACCTTGGAGACTACAGTGTCTTCGTCTCCGACCGCTCCGGACTCGCATTTACTCCTGAAGACATCGCCCAAGTCACAGGATTGGCCGCCCGCTATGTGCATATCGATGGGTTCACTTTGGGCGCATTGAACCTGGAGCTCCAGGTAGGCTCCGCCCAGTACCTGCTCGAACTGGCCAGCAGCTCAGGCGCCGCCTTGGCCAAAGGCAATGAGAAACTGGAGTTGGTCGTGCCGGAGAGTAGAACGTGCGATGGGGGGCTGCCGATCCTTCGCCAGGGGATGGAGCTGGCGCGCAGGCTGTGGCTGATTCCCGATGTTACGCTGGCTTTCGCCATGCCCAGGTGCGATGCCGTTTTGGTCGGCGTAGAAACATTCTTCAGCGACGGTTCCTTCACCAAATACGGTCGGCTCGCTGACAATCGCAGTGGTTGCCAACCATTTTGCCGTCCCATTCTACGCAGTGACCGATTTGACCAAAGCAGACCTGGCCGGTAGCAAGGATATTCAGCCACAGCGAACATTCTCACAACCGCTGACGGGGCGCAGCGAACTGACGGACGAGGACCGGATCGAGACGTCCTATCCGCCTTTGGAAGCGGTGCCCGCACGACTGTTAACGGCGTACATTACAGAGAAGGGAATCGTGGACCCAGCGAGAATCCGGTCGGTCGCCCTTTCGGAGTACGCGGGAGAAAGCAAGTAAGAAACAATTTTCGAGAAATCAGTTCGCGCCTTCCATTTCAAACCCACCCACCGATCTCCACTTCACTGGCTCTAGCCAGTCTCTTCTACCGGCTGCACAGGCACTTTTTCGACAGGAATGAGTTCGTACTTCTCCCAGTGATACTGGAACTCTTTCGACTTCCAACCTTTGTAAACCTCTTCCCACGAGAGCCGGCCCTGGTGGGGGGTCAAGACTTTGTCCATGACCGGATCAGATGCCCTCTGGTAGCGATAGTCAACCGATAGTCGGATTCGATTCCCGGATAGGTTAGGCAGACCTTTATGCACGGTGTGGCTGTGGAAGAAGAGAATGTCCCCATTCTCAAATGGACTTGAAACCCAGTCACCGCCGATCTTCTCAAAATGCGCTCTCAGTCCTCCCGCGCCGAGAGACCGCGAGACTGGCAGGATCCCATGCTTGTGTGAACCGGACAGCACGCTCAAGCCACCCATACTGTGCGGACAATCGCCCAGCGGCAACCAGGCAGTCCAAACGTCCGGCGTCCCCTGAATGTGCACGAAATCCTGGTGCGCCGGGGTCGTCTGCTCCAGATTCGTCGGGAAAATGAAACGGGCGATATTGCTGGGCTGCAAGAGTACGTCGTTACCGAGAAGCTGGCCGATGACGCTCACGATTGCCTCGTCGTGGGCAAGCGTGTGAAACGATTCCAAACGCTGGACCATGTCGTACACCGGCGAAAACTCGGGCTCTCCCGATACATGGGGCGGATGGCTGGTAACTGTCCCGTAGGGGTCGTCCCCGGCATCGATCCAACCGACTTCGCGCA
Organism: Caldilineaceae bacterium; assembly: GCA_965204525.1. Lineage (GTDB taxonomy): Bacteria > Chloroflexota > Anaerolineae > Caldilineales > Caldilineaceae > Bin5. The sequence continues at coordinate 477,485 of OZ241994.1, forward strand.
AGACCGAGATTATGTCCCTTCGGGCCTGAAGGATGGCCTCCTTGTCTATAAAGTTCCGGACAAACAGATAGCCGTCACGGTCAGCCTGCTGGCGCAGGGCATTCCCATCATCTTTGATGTCGCTGGAGTCAACAAATGGATTCACTATCCTGTTCTTCCTTTTTGGTGCGCAGACGCGTTGGAAATTCAGCGCGACTGACCGGGAGGAGCGAGAGACCGCTAGACATGCGTATAGGGATCGGAAGCGTCACGCAGGCCGTCGCCGACAAAGTTGAATGCCAGAATACTGACCACCACGAACACGGTTGGCAGCAGCAGCCAGGGTGACAGCGCCAGAACGCGAATCGCCTGCGCCTCTTTTAGCAGCACGCCCCAGCTGATGGCCGGCGGCTGCAATCCCAGGCCGATGAAGCTAAGCGCCGTCTCGCCCAGAATCATCTGTGGAATCGCAAGCGTCAAGCGGGCTATAATGTAACTCATGAACGAAGGCAGCAGGTAGCGAAAAATGATGCGCAGATTGCTCGCTCCGTCCAGTTCTGCCGCGCCGACGAAGTCTTCTTCCCGCAGGGCAAAGAAACGCCCTCGAACGACACGCGCAATACTGGTCCAGCCAACAATTGACAAGATCAGGACGATGGCGAAATATGTCCTCACCACCGGCCAGTCCGAGGGCAACGCAATGCTCAGGGCCATCCACAGCGGCAGCGTCGGCAGTGCTCGCAGCGACTCTATCACGCGCTGGATAACCATGTCCACTGTTCCGCCAAGGTAGCCCGACAACCCGCCAATCAGAATGCCGAGGAAAAAACTCATGGCAACGCCTACCAAGCCAATGGTGAGCGAGATACGTGCGCCATATACGATGCGGGTAAACAGATCGCGCCCCACCGTATCTTGCCCAAGCAGAGAAAGACGTGCCTCAGGGTCCTGCAAGCCAAACAGATGAATCTCGCTCTCGAACAGGCCCCACAGTTTGTACGGATCGCCGCGCACGAACAGCCCCAGCGGCTGCATTACTGTCTCATCATCGACGAATATCGCGGCGTATGTTTCCGGGTCCAGGCTTTTCTTTAAGGGATGCACAAAAGGACGAATGTGAAAGTTCCCATCGGGGTCAATGAAGCGTATCGTGTGCGGAGGCGCAAGCGTAAGTTCCTCTCTGAATTCAACCGGGTCGTAGGGAGCGACAAATTCGGCAAAAATGGCGACAAAATAGAATAAGCCCAGTACGACTAGCGAGATGACCGCCATTTTATGACGCAGGAAACGCCAGCGGATCAACTGCCACTGCGATGCGACCAGAATACGTTGGTCTGTCTGATCTCCGACGCCGATCCCTTCAATCGGCGCCGCGCCCGCTGCTTGCGTCATGCGTCTACTCTTTCCTCACGCTGAATACCGCCCGCGATTCCCGTTAGCTCTAGGCTCTCTGCAAAATGACAGGCAGCCAGATGAGATTGCCCTTCCTTTCCGCCGACGTCGATCAACTCGGGCGTCTCTTGCTCGCACCGGTCTTCTGCATAGCGGCAGCGGGGATGAAAAGCGCACCCGCTCGGCAGATTGCCGGGATCGGCCACTTCGCCCGAAAGCACGATTCGCTCGCGGTGCTTAGTGTCGGGATCGGGATTCGGCGCCGCCGAAATCAGAGCCTCTGTATAGGGGTGTCTGGGATTCGAGTACAGCTCCTCCGTTTCACCGATCTCCACGATTTTGCCCGCGTACATCACCGCCACTCGATCGGCCTCATACTTCACGACCGCAAGATTGTGAGCAACAAATAGATAAGTGAGGCCAAGCTGGTTCTGAAGCTCCTTCAGCAGATTCAGAATCTGCGCCTGTACTGACACGTCCAAAGCCGAGACAGCCTCATCCGCGATCACAACTTTCGGTGAAAGAGAGAGGGCGCGTGCAATGGCAATACGCTGCCGCTGGCCCCCGCTGAACGCGTGCGGATACCTGTTCATCGTAGAGGGATCAAGGCGCACCAGTCGCAGCAACTCCGCCACCCGTTCCTGCAAGTCATCCTGGCTCTGGACCATGCGATGAATGACAAGTGGCTCGCCGATAATCTGAAGCAGAGTCATGCGCGGATTCAGCGACGAATAGGGGTCCTGGTAGATCATGCGGATGTTGCGCCGCGCCTCCTTGAGCTCCCCCTTCTCCATCTGAGTGAGATCCATCGGGTCCGCGTCACCGATACGGAAAAGAACCCGACCTGCAGTCGGCCGCTGCGCCTGGATGATGCAATGGCTAGTTGTCGTCTTTCCACAACCGCTCTCCCCGACCAAGGCCAGCGTCTCGCCCTCGTTCAGGTCGAAATTCACATTATCGACTGCCTTCACCACGCCAACCTGACGGCGCAGAAAGCCTGTCTCTATTGGGAAATGCTTTACGAGGTTGCGAACCGAGATGATGGTGCGCTCGTTCATGTTTTTTTCGCGGGTGGTTATCGTCACTCGAGCCGCTCCCTACCGCCGTACAGGAAGCAGCTCACTTCGTGACCTTTTGCAACTTCGGTAAGGGGGGGATCGTGTTTCTCACAAACGCCGGCGATAAAGTCGGGGCAGCGGGTATGAAATTTGCAGCCGGTTGGCATCGCGTAGGGATTGGGCACCGTTCCCTCGATCGGCTCGATCTCCACCCGGCCCGGTTCCATCTTCGGGATCGATGCCAGTAGGCCGCGCGTGTAAGGGTGCTGCGGCCGGTGAAAAACATCCTCCACCGTTCCGTGCTCAACCTCCTTGCCCAAGTACATGATCATGACCCGGTCAGTCAGTTCGGCAATCACGCCCAAATCGTGCGTGATCATAATGATCGCCATGCCCAGATCGGCCTGAATATCCCGAAGCAGTTCGAGCATCTGCGCCTGAATCGTTACGTCCACCGCCGTGGTCGGCTCATCCGCGATCAACAACTTGGGCCTGCAAGAGAGCGAAAGGGCAACCATCGCCCTTTGTCGCATTCCTCCACTCAGATTAAACGTGTACTCGTCTATGTTCCGCGCCGGATTCGGCATACCGACCCGCCGCAGCATTTCAACGGCTTGGTCATGTGCCTCCTCTTTGCTTACCTCCTGGTGAATGCGGATCGTCTCGATGATCTGGTCGCCGATGGTATGCACAGGACTGAATGCGGACATCGGCTCCTGGAAGATCATTGCTATCTCTTTGCCCCGAATGTCCCTGAGCACCCGGCCATCGGCATCTTCAGTTGCTAGATCAATAATCTGGTCCTCGTTTTGGAAGAGAATCTCCCCTCCCACAATCTTGCCGTTTTTGGGAAGGATTCGCAGGATCGACTGGCTTGTCACGCTCTTGCCGCAACCGCTCTCACCGGCGATTCCAAGAATCTCGCCCGGTTTTATATCGAAACTCACGCCGTCGACAGCCTTGACCACACCTTCGCGCGAGAAGAAATGGGTCTGCAAATCGCGCACCGATAGCAGCGACCCGTTCATTCCCTCGGTCGATGGAGCCAGCTCATCTATTGCGGTTCCGCCAGGCTGAATCTCAGTCATACAGCTCCCCGGATGCGCGGATCGACGATAGCCAGCAGAATGTCCGAGAGAAGAGTGCCAACGAGCGTAAGAATTCCTAGAATCATGATGATACTCGTCGCCAGGAACATATCCTGCTGCATTAGCGAGTCCAATAGCACCGGCGCAATCGTTGGCAGCCCCAAAACCAGAGAAACCAGGACCTCGCCCTCGACCAGCACCGGCAACAGCCAGCCAACCGTGCTGATCACAGGATTGATCGCTATGCGCAAAGGATACTTGTAGAGCAACTTCGTTGGCTTCACACCCCGTGCACGGGCTACAGTTACATACTGTTTGGGCAGCTCGTCCAGCAGATTGGCGCGCATCGTCCTGATCAATTCCGCCGTGCCCGCTGTACCGACGATTAGCGCCGGCAGCCAGATATGGCCGACTAGATCCAGGAATTTCGCCAAGCCAAATGGGGCATTCTGCATTTCCGGCGAGTAAAGACCTATCGCCACGTTGCCCGTCCACTTGAACAACAGCCACAGTCCTACCAGCGCCAGCAGAAAATTGGGCGTGGCCACACCCAGAAAACCGACAACCGTAAACGAATAGTCTGCAAGCGAATACTGTTTGGTCGCCGAAAGAATGCCAATTGGGATTCCGATCGCAAAGACCAGAATCAACGAAAGCAGCGAGATGGTAAAGCTGGATGGCAACCGTTGTGCGATGATATCCACAACCGGTTCGCGGTATATCATCGAATATCCGAGATCACCCTCAACAAAGCTGCTGACCCACTTGAAGTACTGTACATAGATCGGCTCACCCAGACCGTAGCGCGCCCTGAGTGAATCGATCAGCTCCGGCTCGATGATGTCTCCCTGAGCCTCCAGCCCGGCAATGTAGGAGCTAACAAAGTCGCCGGGAGGCGCCTGGATTATGATGAATCCAATGACACTGATCAGGATCGTCACAGGAATCATGACGACCAGTCTTCTCAAGATGTATAAGAGCATCTGTCCTGACTCAGAGTCGGGAGGCCACCTGGGTGGCCTCCCTTTGTTTCAGAAGAACTGCTGGAGCCGGTTACTCAGAGCGGTAGGCCCAGGTTTCGGGAGCGGCGTAGTACCACTCAGGGGCTACCGGGTTGGGGATGTTATACATGCGGTTCGAGAACACGGCGTACCAGACCGCTTCCAGGTCGCCCGGCTGCTTGATCGAGCCGATGACCCACAAGTTGTCCTGGTGAATCTTGTACATCTCGGATTCCAGGTCGAAGCGCTTCTGAGCATCCGGTTCGGCGATGAACTCCTCGAAGATCTCATAGAGCCGCTTGACCGCGTCCGGGGGTTCCTCACCCTCGGCGCCGCCGGACATCACATACTGCGCCCACGGCGGATTCACCAGCCAGCTATTGCTGATCGGCATCGGTTCGCCGCGCATGGCGCCGATGATCGGGGCTTGGCCGGCCCAGTTGACGGGGCGAACCTGGAGCTCATAGTCTCCGGCCAGCCGTCGTTCCGTATGCAGTCGGCCATCCAACGGAACGATCGTTGTCTTCAGGCCAATGTCTTCCCAGCCCTGTGCGATCAGCTCGGCAATGGGAACCTGCTGCACCCATCCGGTATGTACCTGAGCGGAAAGCTCGAAGGGGCGGCCATCGGGCAGCAGACGCTGCGACTGGTCCTCATTCCAGGTTAGGCCCAAGCTGTCCAGGATCTCGTTTGCGCGATCCGGATCGTGCTCAGTGTGCAGCTTGAAGCCCGGGTCGGCGCCGTTGTAGACTGATGCGTCAGGCGGCGCAACCTGCGAAGGCTTATAAAGGCCGTTAAAGACGACCTCATTGATCCTGCCGCGGTCGTAACCGATCGACAGCGCGACGCGGAACTCCTTGTTGCGGAACAACTCGCGCAGAACGTCGTCGTCAATCGACATGTTGAACGTTACCACGCCCAGCACATCCGACCAGCCAAACTGCGGAAGCACTCGGTAGCCGCCGCTCTCTTCGTTCTGCTTGAGCACCGGATAGTTGGTCAGGTAGCCCAGCGTATACGGGTTCATGTAGTCGGTCTGGCCGGCGATAACGTCCAATAGAATCGCTTCGCGGTCACCGAGGTTGGGTCTGTTGATGTGGTCTACATAGGGCAACTGGTTGCCGGCGGTGTCGATCTTCCAGTAGTACGGGTTCCTTTCCAGCTCCTGAACGGGAACACTGGCGCCGCGGGTAACGGCCTTCCAGGCGAAGATCGTCGGTTCGTCGGGATTGCCGTACCAGTCGTGCTCTGCCTGGAACAGCTCGACCCAGTTGGAGAAACCTCTCTCTTCGGCCAGCGCATTGACATCGTCCGGGTCGGTGTAGTCGGGATGGAACTGCTTCAGATAGTGGGCGGGGGCATACGGCATGGGACGCCAGCGGTTGAGGCGTTCAAGCAACACACCGTAGGGCGCCTTGAATTGCATCACGATCGTGTTTTCGTCGACCTTGGTGACCGTACCCATTTCGCCGCCAACCTTCATGTTGTTGACGCCGTTGGGGTTCAGCTCTTCGTTCGCCGCGATCGCTTCGTACCAGAATACGAAGTCGTCGGCGCCGAAGGGATGGCCGTCAGACCACTTGATGCCGGGGCGGATCGTGAAGGTCGTCGAAAGACCGTCCGCGCTCGTCTCGGCGTTCATAAACACGTTGGGCAGCACGCCCTGCATGTTCGAGCCGTACACGTGCGGGAACTCGCGCAGCAGGTCCTCGAGGAAGTCGAAGTTGCCCTCGTGGGTATTCCGCATGGTGCCGCCGTACTCGCCGATCTGGTCGGCCGGCTGCATCACCAACGGCTCGTCCGGCAACCGCTCCTCAACCGGAGGCAGCGTGCCATCCGCCACTGCGGCATCCAACATTGGTGACTGTTGGAATGTCGAGATTTCATTACCTGTGGCCGCTTCATAGTCGGCGATGGTGTTGTACTGCACTACCTGCCCGGTGAAATCGCCCATCATGCCATCATCGGCCATCGCCTCATCGTCCGACGAGGCTTCTTCTTCCATCGCCGGTTCTTCGGCCATCTCTGCCTCTTGCGGCTGACCGCCGCCGCAGCCTGCCAGAACAAGGCCAAGAATCAGGAATAAACTCGCGATCAGTCTGGTCTGCTTCACTGAATTTCCCTCCTATGGAGTTGTGGAAAAGAAAAGAATGGAAGTGACAGCGGCGGATTGCAGCACGCCAAGCGCACGGCACCGCCTACCAATGTCAGATGCAATGCGCCAATCTGAATTGGACTGCTATCCGGGGGAAGTGCGCCTAGTTTCGTTCAGAGGGGACTGATTGTCAAATCCGTCGACCTATTGTAGTTGCTCTTGACGGCTGACGGCGCAGGTCTGTCTCGCAACAAAAGAAGTGTATTTCGAGTACGCCAGGCTACACCGAGAAGAGCCCGCGGAGAAGGCTTCTCGAGTCAGAAAGGCCCAAAAGAGTTCCGGCTCCAAAGGGACGGAGATTTATAACGAGCTATTGAGGTCGAGAGCACCGACGAAGAGTAACCGTTTTTCTTCTTCCCTCTGAATGAAAGAGGGAAAACGACCGCAAGTAGGTCGGGTGGGATTCGAACCCACACGGGTATCACCCCGGCGGATTTTAAGTCCGCTGCGTCTGCCATTCCGCCACCGACCCGCAAGTCAATTCTAGGGAATCCAACCCCCGGTGTCAACTATTCTGGCCGCGGCGACGGTTCCCAATTTGGACCGCGTCAGTGTCAGATTCCTGCTGAGGGCACCTGGTAGACACTCTTGCAACTGGGTGACGCTGACTCAAGACAGGACCCGATCCAAGGAGATTCGGCAGACCGGTTGACCGGACCCATCGGAGGCAGAGTGACCGATCCCGGTTCCCTGGCAGAATTACCGGTTCAGATAGCGCTGGACGTTCACCAGGTGCTCAGAAAACGTCTTCGCAAAGACGTGTGCGCCGCTGCCATCGCCGGTCGCGACGTAATAGAGGTACTCATGCCGCTCAGGGTACAGCACGGCCCGGAACGAGTCCTCGCCGGGACTTGCAATCGGGCCAGGCGGCAGCCCGCCATGCATATAGGTATTGTAGGGACTGTGGACGCCCTGATATTCTTCCAGGAAGACCGGCGTCTTCCACCACTGACCGCTTTCCGGCTGGTAGCCCATTGCATACTGAACCGTAGCGTCAATTTCAAGCAGCATGTCTTTCTTCAGCCGGTTGTACAGGACGCCCGCGATAGCCGGCCGTTCCTCTGCCACCACCGCCTCCCTTTCGACGATACTGGCCATGATCAGGACCTTGTAGAGCTCAGGGAGGTCAACCCCATCGGCTTCGGCCTTCAGGTATAGCGGCATGATGCGAGCCGCAAAGGCATCCAACTGACGTGCGATCAGTTCGCCGGCTGCCGGCTCCACAGCCGGCAACTCGTACGTAGCCGGGAAAAGGAACCCCTCAAGGCTCGCGCCCTGGGGCCGCGCCTCCAGAAAGGGCCAGCGGTCTATTTTGACGTCACAGCAGGCAGGCGGATCAACCTTCGGAGCGGTGGCTGCATTGGAAGGGGCTATCTTGCTAAGCGCCGCGAGGTCCGGCGTCTGCGCGCTGTGCCGGTAATCCTCCCCTGAAACAACTCCCTCCAGCTCCAGCTCATCGGCCACCTGTTCCAGGCGCCAGCCCTCGCGAATTGTAACCGGGACGCCGGGCGCATGCGCGGCCAGCAGGGCTTCAGCAATCTCCACCGGCGTCATACTCGCCTTTAGCAGGAACGTTCCCGCTTTCAACTCCTGTGCCCGGCCAATCGACCTCACATAGGCTTCAAATAGCTCCGCGTCATGAATCAGCCCGTCCGACGCCAGATTCTCTGAAATGTCGCGTGCAGGCGTCCCAGCCACGATTTCGAATTCTTGGACCCTGTCATCATTTGACGTGGGGACGAATAGCATAGGCCGGTTCGCGTCCAGATGGTCGTACAGCCTCTCCTCTCGTGAGCAACCGACCAGCGAGACAGCCAGAAAGAGAAGGAGGGCACCGAGCGCAAGTTTTTGCCACCTGCCCGGGTGGTCGAGTCCGAAGACATGAGTTTCCTGATAGATTCGCGGACTATTCATCGTTGTTTCCTCATCGGTCCCTGCCTGTGCCACTCTCGTGAATCAGAGTATATCACTTCAGAAGATGAAGTATGAATACCTAGTCGAAATGTAACTGTGCTCAACAGTGAAAGCATTGATGGACTTTGACACCTTTTTGCTCCTCTTTAAGGGACCCCCGTTCCGTTCAACGGCTCAATAGAGAGAACACTGAAAGGTTTTGGCAGGATTTGTCATGTTTTTGGGAGGACCTCAGTTCATCCTGTCGATGGCTGAGGGACGGTCTGTCCGCGATGCTGGGGCGGGCGGGAGGGCACCCATTTTGGGATGCGCTCTCCTTGGCTTCGGTTCGCGCTGCGTTGACCGGGTCTGCTATAATTGCCTTTCCAGGAAAGGCAGACTTCGTGCGCGTTTTGATCACCGGAATCTCCGGCTTTGTCGGCTCAGCTCTGGCGGGCTACCTTTTGTCCGACAGTTTCAATCAGTCCCTGGAACTCCACGGCACCATCCACCGCGCCGATAGTCGAATTCAGGAGTTCCGTGACCGGCTGCACCTGCACAAGGGGGATCTTCGCAACTCATCCTGGACCGACCAGGTAATCGGGACCGTCAAGCCGCATTTTGTCTTCCATTTCGCGGCCTGGAGCGACGTCCGCGCCAGTTGGGACCAGCCGTGGGCGGCATATGAACTGAACATCAGTTGCCAGCTGAACTTGCTGGAAGCCATGCGGCGCCACACACCCGACGCCCGCGTACTCGTCGTCGCATCTTCAGAGGTCTACGGCCTAATCGAACCTGACGACCTTCCGGTTGACGAAGAGACTCCACTGCGCCCCAACTCTCCCTACGGCATTAGCAAGGTCGCCCAGGACCTGATGGCGCAGCAGTATTGGTTCAACTATGGACTTTCCACCGTGCGCGTTCGAAGCTTCAATCATATCGGACCGGGACAGTCCGACAGTTTCGTCGCCAGCGCCTTTGCTCGACAGATCGCCGAAATAGAGGAAGGCCTGCAGGACCCTGTCCTCAAAGTGGGAAACCTGGAAGCAGAACGCGACTACACCGACGTCAGAGACATGGTCCGCGCTTACTGGCTTGCCCTTCAATATGGAGAACCCGGCGGCGTTTACAACGTCGGCACCGGATCATCCTTCCAGGTCCAGAAGCTGCTGGACGTTTTGCTCGATCTAAGCACCGTTCAAATCACTGTGGAACAGGACCCACAGCGGCTGCGGCCCAGCGACGTAGCCCGCGTAGTTTGCAATCCTAACAGATTTTTCAGGAAGACCAACTGGGTTCCCGCCGTTTCCCTTCGCGAGAGTCTGACAGATGTCCTCCGATACTGGCGGGGAGTAACCGGTGCCCTGTCCACAGGTCGATCAAAGAGCGGCCAGAGGCGACAATGAGGAAAGTCCGGCCAACGCGCCGGCCTGAGTGCAGGTCGTCTCTTCAGATGCCCTTTGCACTACGATTGCTGGATTGCCGCTCTGCCATCCGAAAGCGGGGGAGCTTTTCACAGGAGCCCCAGTCATGCCTACTGCACTGATAACCGGAGTAACCGGACAGGATGGAAGCTACTTGGCCGAGCTTCTTCTCAAGCAAGGTTACAAGGTCATTGGGATGGTTCGTCGTACGAGCACCATCAACTTCGACCGCATCAGGCACATTCAGGACGAGATCGAGATCGCCCAGGGTGATCTGCTCGACCAGCTGAGCCTGATCAGCATCCTGCAGGAATACCGGCCGCATGAAGTCTACAATCTTGCCGCCCAGAGCTTTGTCCCCACCAGCTTTACCCAACCGGTCCTGACCGGTGAGTTCACGGCGCTGGGCGTTACCCGCCTGCTTGACGCTATCCGCATCGTCGATCCTTCGATCCGTTTCTACCAGGCCAGCAGTAGTGAAATGTTCGGCAAAGTCCGCGAAGTCCCTCAATCCGAACGCACACCTTTCTATCCCCGCAGCCCCTACGGCGTAGCCAAAGTCTACGGCCACTGGATTACGGTCAACTACCGTGAGAGCTACAATATCTACGCCTGTTCCGGCATTCTCTTCAACCATGAGAGCCCTCGCCGCGGCCTGGAATTCGTGACCCATAAGATCACCAACGCCGTGGCGCGCATCAAGCTTGGACTGACCAATGAGCTGCGGTTGGGCAACCTGGATTCTCGCCGCGATTGGGGCTATGCGCCGGACTACGTGCGGGCAATGTGGCTCATGTTGCAACAGGACAACCCGGAGGACTATGTGGTAGCCACCGGCGAAACACACAGCGTGCGCGAATTCCTCGAAGAGTCATTCAGCCACGTCGATCTGGACTGGCAGGAGTACGTCGTCCAGGACGACAGCTTCTACCGCCCCGCTGAGGTCGACCTGCTTGTTGGCGATGCCTCCAAGGCGGGCCGTCAGCTCGGGTGGGAGCCGTCCGTCTCGTTTGCGGAGCTGGCCCGCCTCATGGTCGACGCAGATCTCGAATACTGGGAGCGGCAGCAGAGGCGAGATGCCGCGTCCTCGGCTTGAAGGCCAACCAACCCCTCTCTTACTGCGGGCATCCGCCACTCCCTCAGACTGCAATGCAGTTTTCTGTCAATCATTGGAGATTTTGGCATTTCCGCGCCTGATCATGGACAATAGCCTTGTGGCGATTCGAGTGAATCGAAACAGGCGGTAATCAACCTCCTCGGGACCCTCTCAGGTTGCAGTTCGTTGGCTATGGCCGAGAAACTTCGTATCTTCGTCAGTGCAACCAAAGATCTGGAACAGGAAAGAGCGCTTGTCGGACGCACGTTGGCAGAGCTGCCAGTGCAGGTGGGCGCAGAAATCCGCCGAACGCCGGCCGAAGGGGTCGACTACGACACCTTGTTTGAACTGATCAGCAACGTCGACAGGATCTACTTTCTCCTGGGAAGGGATATCACAGCGCCTTTTGGCGCCGAATGGCAACTCGCCATCCGGCTTGAAAGGACCATTATTCCTTACAAACTGGACGGAATGCGCACGCAGGCCGGAAGGGAGTTCCTTCGCATTGCCCACGCGCCCTGGAAGACATTTCAAAACAGCCGCCAGTTGGGTCAGCAGATTGGCCTCGACCTTATCGACACACTTCTCCATCCCGAAAACCGTTACGGATTGCAGTTGATGGAAGTTGAAGGGTTGCAGCAGAGCAGGCAAAAGCTGCGGAGGGGGCTCGAAAGTTCGACCTCCCAATCCCAGTCAGGTATGAGAGGTGTTGGCGTTCCTGGTGGGGCCGAAGGCGGCGGCGTAATCCTCGATCCTGCCGAGGCCCAGTCTCTCATCGCCGAAGATCTCGACGAACTCTGACCCTGCCCACTATTTTCCAGTCTCCACAGCAGATCACGCTCAAATCCCGGTAGCACCTTTCTGAAAGTCACCATCTTCGACGCGTTTGGTGCCTCAATGTCTTCATATTCAACTGTAGCGCCCCAGATAGACCAGTCGGAAATCCAGTCCCTTGCAAGCAAGTACGGGCAACCTCTTTGCCGCCGCCATTGCATCGAAACCGACGCCTACATGCGCTCCTATCGGGGGCAGGCGAATCCGAACCGTCGGGGAGAGGTGGTATTCGCGATTCGACAGCTCAACGGTGAAATCCTGCTGCATACGAAACACCGTTACGAAAGGCCGATCTATCGCCTGCCCACTGGACGCATCGAACGCGGAGAATCTGTCGAGAAGGCGCTTTTCCGGGAGATCGCTGAAGAGACAGGACAGAAGGTCCAGGTGTGCCGTTTCCTGGGCGTGCTGGACTGTCACTTTGTCAATGAAGGTGCTATCAATTCCTTTGTCAGCTACGTTTTTTACCTTCAGAGTCTGAGTGAGGCGTTAAGCCCGAGCGATACGGATGAAATCGCTGGCTTTCGAACCGTACCCGCACAGGAACTGGGTGTCGTCGCCCAGGAGTTGCGGAGTCTGGATTCCTTTCGACGCTGCTGGGGGTACTGGCGTTCCCTTTCCCACGATCTTGTCCACAATACTCTAGCTTGCGGGCGGCTTGCCTAGAAAAATCTGCGCTTTTCGGCCATCTTCTGCTACAATCACCAGAAATCCAGACTCCTTCACCGGCATCAGGCAACAGCCAGGCGCCGCTACATCAGTTGAGAACAGACTATGCTTGTCCCATTGTCCTGGCTCCGGGAGTACGTCGACATCCCTATCCCGACGCCCAAACTGGCGGAACGCTTGACCCTGGCCGGCCTGGAAGAGGCGAGCCTGACCAATACCGGCGACTCGTGGGAAGAGGACAAGATAGTCGTCGGTCAGGTCGCGGCCGTTCTACCACATCCTGACGCCGACCGGTTGGTGCTGGTGGATGTAGCTCACGAGAGTTCCAGTGGCGCCGGTGAGCCGCCGCTTCAGAGAGTCGTGACCGGCGCTCCCAATCTTTTCCAGTACAAGGACCGCTCGCTTACCTCAGGCGACCTCCCTGTTCTCAAGGTTGCCTTTGCCCGCGAAGGCGCGCTGCTTAACGACGCCTATAGCGACAAGCTGCCCCGTCCGCGCAAAAGGCTGAAGAAGGCTAAAATCCGCGGAGTCGAGTCGCGGGGAATGGTCTGCTCAGAGTTGGAGCTGGGTCTCAGCGAAGAACACGAAGGTATCCTCCTTCTGCCTGATGACGCGCCGGTAGGAGAGCCGCTTCGCCACTATCTGGGCGACGAAATCCTGGAAATCGATCTGACGCCGGATATGGCGCGTTGCCTCTCAATGTGGGGCGTCGCCAGAGAGGTGCAGGCTCTGACCGGCGGCGCCCTCCACCTTCCTGAAGACGTCGACGCATCCGACGGGGAAGACATTGCCGAAGAGTACGTGTCCGCCCAGATTGAAGACCCCGATCTGTGTCAGCGCTTCACCGGAACGGTACTCCGCGACATCAAAGTAGGAGAATCGCCGAAATGGCTGCAGGACCGGCTGTCCAGTGCGGGTATGCGGCCCATAAACAACGTCGTCGACATAACAAACTATGTCATGTTGGAAACGGGCCAGCCCCTTCACGCATTCGATTACGATCTTCTCGTCGCCAGGGCCGAGAGACTCGGAGACTCCAGGCCGACCATCATCGTACGCACGGCCAAGGAAGGCGAGAAACTCGAGACCCTTGACGGTCAGCAGCGCAATCTCGAACCCTCAATGCTGGTCATCGCCGACAAGGCCGGCCCGGTTGCCATCGCTGGCGTGATGGGCGGAGGCGAAACAGAGGTGCACGAGGGAACCCGGAACATCCTGCTTGAAGCGGCCACCTTCGACGGAATAAACAACCGCCGCACCTCCCAAACGCTGCGCCTTCACAGTGAGGCCAGCCACCGCTTCACCCGCGGCGTGCCGGCCTCCTTGAACGAGCTGGCCGCTCGACGCGCAGCCGACCTAATGCAGCAGTTTGCCGGCGGACGCGTCGTTCCTGGAATCGTCGATACCTACCCGGTCCGGCAGCCCCAGGTCAAAATTTTCACTTCCCGCAGCGACGTGAAGCGACTCTTGGGCATGGACCTTTCTCTCTCCGAGATTGGGGCTGCTCTGCAGCGGCTGGAGTTTGACGTTGAAGAGCTATCCGACCTGCCGGAAGATACCGCTGAAAGTGCCCGGTTCGGGCTGGCCCGCGCTGAAGGCGAACGCGTAATTGCCGCAACGGCGCCCTGGCACCGGCTCGACGTATCCTTGCCCGCCGACCTTACGGAAGAGGTTGCCCGCGTGGTCGGTTACGACAAGGTCTCCGAAACGCTCCTCGATACCGTCTTGCCTCCCCAGCGCCGCAACGCCCCGCTGGAGACGGAGGAGAATATCCGCGATATCCTTATCGGATGCGGGCTGCAGGACACGGTGAATCACACCCTCACCACGCCGGAAAATCATGCCAGATTAACCGGGGCAGGACGCGGCCACTCGTCAATCGACGAAGAGGGAAACGCGGACGCGGCAAACGATCCCAGCCGCTTCATCTCATTGACGAATCCCCTCTCACCGGAGCGCCGCGTGATGAGGAGAAATCTGATCGTGAGCGCGCTTGAAAACCTGGCTTACAACCTGCGCTACAAGGACCGGCTGGCTGTCTTTGAGATCGGACGCACGTATCGACCGCAGCCCGCGCCCAGCGGGCACTCCGATGGGGAGTTCTCAGACTCGAAACTGCCTGAGGAGCAGCGCAGATTGTGTATCGCGCTGCGCGGTCTCCGCGACCCGCATCCATCCAACCCTTCTCAAATGGAATCAGAGCTTTTCGATTTCTTTGACTTGAAGGGAATGATTGAAACTCTCCTGGAAAGACTCGGTTTCGCACAGGGCGAATATCTGTTCAGCGCCCATCCCGAGAGCGGCGCCGACGACGCAGTCAGCGAAACCATGTTTGGACCCCGATGCGCACTCATCTCACTGCAGGACGAGGAACTAGGTATCGTCGGAGAACTGCATCCGCAGGTCCGAAATGCATTTGGTCTGGGGGGCGAACGCGTGGTACTGGCGGAGTTGAACATTGCTCCGTTGGTGCGCCCGAGCTGGCGGCTCTCTCAGATGGCCCCGATCAGTGTCTACCCGCCGGTCGTGGAAGATTTGGCCTTCGTGGTGAAAGAAGAGGTCACGCAACGCCGCTTGCGCGACGCGATTGTAGATGGAGGCGGACGCGACGGGGACCCTATGCTTACCTCCGTGGAGCTATTCGACATCTATCGAGGCGAGTCATTGCCGGTGGGCTGTAAGTCTCTGGCGTATCGCGTAACCTACCAGAGCATGGACCACAACTTGAAGGAAAGAGAGGTCAACCGGCTCAGGCAGCGGATCATCCGCACCGTCGAGAGGGCCACCGGCGGGACCTTACGCTCCTGACCTCATACGCCGCGCAATCAAACGGCCAACGTGAAACGCGATCATCTTAGCCTGACTTGCCGCAACGTGCCCGCCGCTCCTTTCCCGGGGAAAGAAGCACACGTTTTCGCGTCCCTTCACGGACGTAACGGCGCTGCAGTTCACGAATCGAAAAAAGCTTACCCTCTGCAAGCGGCTCACATACTGAACTCAAGAAACTTAGTTCAGTTCAATGTCAACAGTTCCTGGTCTTCGCCCCGTTCATTAGCGAACCACGTACTTGGGCCCAGCTTGAACCTCGACCGGCTTTCCCCTGCGGATCCTGAAGAGATCGAGGTCGCCGGCAACATCCGTATTGGGGAAGACCGCCCGGGCCTCTTCCAGAATCGCCTTGGCGTGGTAGCGGCGGCTTATGTGGTGAAGCACCAACTGCTTCACACCGGCCTTCTGCGCCAGCCGGGCCGCAGCGAGCGCTGTAATGTGGCCGTGGCTCTTTGCTAATTCACGCTCGTCTTCAAGGTATGTCGCCTCAATCGCCAGCAGATCTGCGCCGGCAACTATCTTGTGCAGCGGCCCGGTGCGACTGACGTCGCCGACAAAGCACAGCTTCGCACCCTTCTGCGGTTCACCCAGGACCTCTTCCGGTTGAACGGTACGCCCATCCGACAGGACAACCGGCCGCCCTGACACCAGCTCTCGCCGCTCAGGCCCGGCAGGTATGCCCAGTGCCTCAGCCTTCACATTGTCGAACGGAGACCGCGTCTCTTCCTCGAATGTAAACCCATAGCAGCCGCTGCCGCGATGCGGCACGGAAAACGCTGAGAGAGCAAAACCCTTCCCCTCAAACAGAGTTCCCGCCTCGATTACATTCAGGCTTACGCCCGCCTGAGAGACGTTGCCAACACCAAATACAACCTCCATCAGACGGTTGACCCGAGCCAGCGCGGGCCTGCCACCGTATATGTCCAGCTCCTCCAGAGTCTCCCAGTGACCGAGTGTGCTGGCAAGCCCTCCAAGTCCGAGAATGTGGTCGAGGTGACCGTGGGTGAGAAGAATCTTGTCCAGTCGTCGAAAACCAAGCCCGCTGCGCAGAATCTGGCGCTGCGTGCCTTCGCCGCAGTCGATAAGAAACCGGTGTTCCTGCACCATCACCATTGCTGCGGACAGACCTCGGTGAACAGAAGGAGCCGAAGCCGAGGTTCCAAGAAAAACCAGTTCAAACAAGGGATTATCTCCCGGTCAGAAGATGGGGGCGGTAAATGGAGTTGGGAGCTCCGGATGAAGGGAATCAGTCAGTACTGGACGTCTGAATTTCCCGCAAGGAATAGCGGTGATTCGTGCAGTCATATATGCCCCAACTTGGCTTGCCGTAGCGGCCCATCACCTCTCCGGGATTAACCAAGAGACATTCGCCGACCCGCTCATGGTGTCGTTGGTGGTCATGGCCGTAGCAGACCAGGTCGAACAGGCCGCTCTGCGCGATGCGCCTCGCCGGCTCCGGATAGTGAATGAGGGCAACCTTCCGCCCGCCCAACTCAAGTTCTGCATAAGGCCCGTGCAGCGTTACCTGGGGGAAACCGGCGGCCACCTGTTGCTGAAGTCTCCCGTCACCGTCGTTGTTTCCCTCAATCACGTGGACGGGTCCGTCAAAGGCCTGTGCCATCTGCGCAACGATGAAGGGGGCTACCAGGTCGCCGCAGTGCAACATGACGTCGCAGCCCTCGGAAGAGACGGCAGCAAGCGCCTTCTCAAGATTCCAGATGTTATCGTGGCTATCGGAAAGAATCGCAACTTTCATGCCAACTCCCCCATTTCCAGTCTGTCTTCCAACTCTTTCTTTGAGATTCCAGTAGTATATCCGACCAGAATCGTGTCGGCAACGAAAAGAGGATGTGATATACTGCCTTCTTGAACACAGGCGCCAATACGAATGAACTATCTTTCTGCGACAGCAAGAAAAGTATCTGTGTTTGCCGTTGGAGCAGTTGCGGGGCTGTTCTTCCTGTCGGGGTGCGGGCAGGTCATAACCCTGATCCCAACTTCAACACCTGTGCCTGAGCCTGCCGCAACTTTCTCGCCTCCCTCCAGTCCGACGCCGATCCCCACTGCGACACCGGCCCCCTTCACGCCTCCCCCAACACCGACGATGACGGCAACACCGGAGCCAACAATCTACCTGGTCGCGCCAGGCGACACTCTCGCACGTATTGCCGAACAGTACGGTGTAACCGTTGCAGCCTTACAAGAGGAAAACAACATTCTGGACCCGCGCACTCTCCAGCAGGGCCAGGAACTGGTGATTCCGTACCGGGTTTCAGTTGACGGCGGACCGGCAGGCGCCAGACCAACGCCGACTCCGATTCCCTTCGCTCATCAGAAGATCCACTTCAGCTTCACACCGCTTGGCGGACTCTGGGTTTTGGGGGAAGTAGAGAATACCAGCGCATCCACGCTGGAGCAGGTGCAAATCGGCGTCAAGCTCCTGGACGCCAACCAGAATGCCCTTGCAGAGGAGCAGGGCTTCGTTCTGTTGAACCTGGTTGATCCGGGGGCCGTGGCACCGTTTGCAATTCTCTTTGAAAAGGCCCCCAAAGAGTTCGCAAGCTACCAAATCTTCCCGCTCAGTGGAGTACCTGCGTATGAAGGGGGTTACTACCGGGACCTGGTTGTAGAGGATCTGACCTTCGAAGGAGAACTTTATACTTCATACAATGTCACAGGCTCTGTGCGCAACGTCGGCCAGGATGAGTCCATCGAAGTGCAAGTAATCCTGACAGCATACGACTCTTTGGACCGCATCATTGCCGCCCGCACGGTCGCCCCTGAGCACAATGTAATCGCGGCAAACGGGGTCACGACCTTCGCAGCCATTCTTGTTCCCTTAGGGGGTCCGGTCGAACGTATCCATGCCGTAGCCCAAGGTCGACGGTACCCTACCGGCAACTAGCCAAGAAGCACCAAGCTGTCTCGATCTGTCCCAGGCCTGCCTGCTACCCTAATTCACGTCAAACGTGACCCCCTGGGCAAGAGGAAGCTCAACACCGT
Organism: Caldilineaceae bacterium; assembly: GCA_965204525.1. GTDB lineage: Bacteria > Chloroflexota > Anaerolineae > Caldilineales > Caldilineaceae > Bin5. The sequence goes on from OZ241994.1 coordinate 495,906, forward strand.
AATTCACTGTAACCGTCTGACGCCGGGCGTACGCCTTCCAGGCGTCGGACCCGCTCTCCCTCCCGCCTCCACTATCCTTCTCGCCGCCGAACGCCCCGCCGATCTCCGCGCCAGCCGTGCCGGTATTGACACTGGCCAACCCACAGTCGCTGCCCACGACACTAAGAAAGGCCTCGACCTCCCGCAAATTGTTGCTGAAAATAGCAGATGACAGACCTTGGGGCACGCAGTTGTGGATAGCTAAGGCCTCTTCCAGATCCGAGTAGCCAAGGACATAGAGAATCGGCGCAAACGTCTCTTCGCCGACGATATCCGAATCCGGCGGCAGCCCTTCGATCAGAGTTGGCGCTACATAGTTCCCGCCTTCCAGTCCCGCCAACTCCAACTGAGCGTTTCCCACCAGCACCCGTCCGCCGGCTTCTTCGGCCCTCCCGATCGCAGCCGCGTAGCTCTCAACCGCCCGTCTGCTGATCAGTGGACCAACGAGTACGTCCGGATCCAACGGGCTTCCCACTCTTACCGTACCGTAGGCTTCAACAAGGCGGGGAAGGAAGCTGTCAAACAGGCTCTCGTGAAGGATAAGGCGCCGGGTCGTCGTACACCGCTGTGCGGCCGTCGCCAGCGCGCCAAAAGCAACCCCGCGCAGAGCAATCTCCATGTCGGCGTCCGGGGTGACGATCGCCGCATTGTTTCCGCCAAGCTCCAGGATCGAGCGGCCCAGCCGTTCGCCCACCCTGGCCGCCACCTCCCGTCCGGTACCTACTGAACCTGTAAAGGAAAGCAACGGCAGCCTTCGGTCCGAACTCATTCGCCGCCCCATTTCGCCGTCGCCATCGACCGCCAGAAAAAACAGTGCTGGCAGTCCATGCTCGTCAAGCACCTCATTGACGACATTGGTTGTGGCAATCGCGGTGAGCGCCGAGTCGGGCGACGGCTTCCATACGACCACATTGCCGATGACCGAGGCGATAAAGGCGTTCCAAGACCAGACCGCACAGGGAAAGTTGAAAGCTGTGATGACGCCGACGACCCCGTGAGGATGCCACTGCTCATACAACCGGTGGTGCTGGCGCTCGCTGGCAATCGTCATTCCGTACAGCTGACGGGAGAGCCCGACGGCAAAGTCGGCGACGTCGATCATCTCCTGCACTTCGCCCTTGCCCTCTACCGGCGTCTTCCCCACCTCCAGCGTTACCAGCAGGCCCAAGCTGTCAACATACTCACGCAGACGGTCACCGATCGCCCGTATGACCTCGCCTCTCTTTGGCGCAGGCAAATGCGACCACTCCTCGAAGGACGACCATGCCCGTTCAATCAATCGATCATAGTCTTTCTCGTCACCGACGGAAACATCCGCCAGCCATTCGCCGTTTATGGGTGAATGGACTGCAACACGCCGGCGGCTTTCGTCCGAGAGCCACTGCCCGTCGTACAGACCTGAGACCTGTTGATACAGGCCCAAGTCCGCAAAAACCTGGTCCTTCACCGAGTGAAAGTCTGGAACGTTTGCCATTTCAAGTAACCGTTTCAATGACCTTCTGCCAGTCAGAGGGCGGTGAAATGACCTTCCCGGCCGACGCCGCGGGCCTCGGCCCACGCACGCAGCGGCACATCGTCGTCATTCTTCGTCAGCCAGTACTGCGAAGACGGATGGAAAGCCGAGTCACCCCCCAGCGGATCGCCGCCGCTGGCCAGCGCCCCCAACAGCTGTTTGCGTATCGGTGAACTCCGTTCGATCAGAGCCTGGTCCTGGCTGATGTAGTCAGTTGGGCGTAGCCAGCGGTAATGATAGCCGACATGCATTATCTTGCGAGTCCGGTCAGAGAGATTCGGGCCGACACAGTGCCAGACGGCCGTCCGCCACACGACCGCCGCGCCAGGTTTCAGCCGCAGCTCCAATGCCTCGTTCGGGTCAACCTGCCTGTCGTTCTGCCGGAGCTCGTTCGGCGAACGAAGATGGCTGCCCGGAACCATCCAAAGGTTTCCGCTTTGCGATTCGCTCAAGTCCGAAAGGACATAGAATACCTTGATCTCCATGAAGGGCAGCCGGCCGTCAAGTGAGGGTCCCATGAAGAGGGAGTCGCTCGCGAGATCAGGGTGCCAGGAGAGGTTACGATAGCCGATCTCCTGATCCGCGCCGTCTCCGACGCCCAGTGTGCCGGGTTTAACGTCCTCAGGGTAGGGTGGGCGGTAGTCCAGATGGGTCGTCCGGATCTGGATGTTCCAGCCGATGGCGTCCACCACCAGCGGCAGCATGCGCGGGTGATCGATAAGATCGAGAAATGCCTCATGGCGCGAGAGAGCATTGCGGACGGCGAACGGGTCCTCAGGCCCAAGTCCCTGGACCTCTCTCACCTCCTCAGCGACTTCATCGATTGCCACCAGCAGCCTGTCCAGCTCAGCGTTGGTCAGGAAATCCTCAAGAATAATGAACCCCTTTTCGTCAAATTCCGCTCTCTGCTGTCGACTCATGCCGATTGACACGAATTACCTCCTATTTGTCTTCCCTAATTCCAGCTACGGCAGGCCCCAATGAGCGTCGATCGGGTCTTGAAACTCAGAGCGAGAACCATCGAGGACGTCGTCGACAAGCACAACGTCACCTGTCAGGCCCGATTCATAGATGGCATCGCCCAGCGCCAGTGAGCGCATACCCTCCCAGCCGTCGATTTCCGGCGCCTCCCTGTTACCCCGCAGGATCTCCAGAAATTCCCAGATCTCAATTGAGAAGCCGTCCGTCGCCCCGCCTGGGTACAGAAACTCCTCTTCCTCTTCCGACAGCGACGCCCTGTGCATCGCTTCCAACTCCCTCATATTGTAGACTGATCCGTCGGAACTCTCCAGACAGGCCGTCTCCAGCTTTTCCGGCGTGCGCTGGAACAGGTGAAAGATCGAGAACGGGGCCGCAGTCGTGTCTCGCAGTGAGCCCTGGCTGCCGTAGAAGGTCACGTCATAAGCTTCTTCGCCCGGAGCGGCCAGGCTCCAAGCCCAGCTGCCGGTGATACCGTTCTTGAAGGTAAAGGTAACAAAGACAGTATCTTCCGGTGAGTCACCAAAGGGTTCCGGTGTTCCCGACTTCACAGACTGCAGGACCGCGTAGACTTTCTCAACTTCACCAAAGAAATATCGCAGCGAGTCACAGTAATGAAAACCGCTGTCGAGCACCGGGCCCCCACCCGACATCAACCTGTCCCGGCGCCACCGTTTGTGCTCCGGGAGGGGTTCACCTGAGCCCTCGGACTGCCGGCCCCAGAGTTGCGAAGGGTTCGGCTGGGCGTCCGACTGCCCCGGCGCACCGGGTAGAACGGCCGAAGATCGATACTGATGAAAGAAGCTCAGCGGCTGACCGATCAGACCGGACTCATCGAATACCCATTTGACAGTTCTCTGGCCCGGCTGACGGCGGTGAGGCGCGGCCGTGGACAGAACTCGACCGGTCCGCTCAGCTGCCTCTATCATCATGCGGCAGGCCCTGATCGTGATGCCGAGGGGCTTTTCGCACAGAACGTGCAGGCCGGCCTCCATACAGTCCACCGCGATTCCGTGATGGAAACCGTGAGGAAGACACAGGTCCGCTGCATCCACCTGTGCCTCGGCGAGAAGCTTGTTATGGGTGCTGTAAACTACCGGCCGTTCGCCCAGGAGCTCCTCGAACATGTCGGCGCGTTCCGATGCCGCCTGGGCGTTGGCATCGCATACGGCGGTAACAACAAAATCGCCGCGTCCGCGTTCCTGCAGGTCCTTCATAGCCAGTGCGTGGCGACGCGAGATTCTGCCGCATCCGATTAAGGCCAGCCGTATGGGCATTCCGATATCCTCACTGAGTCAATATCTCTGCGAGCGGGATGGTTGAAGGGGAGAACGTCGCGAACAGGGTAGCGAATTCCGGCGAGAACTGCAACAACATTTTAGGGGACTGGCATCGCCTCCAGGTCCGTTTATTCGACCTAGCCCTTGATACCAGTTAATGCGATGCCTTGCACAAACGTCTTCTGCAAAAAGAAAAAGAGGAGAATGATCGGCAATGTGATCAGCACTGACGCCGCCATCAGTAAGCCCCACTCGGCGCCATACTGCGTCTGATACTCGTAGATTCCCAGCGACAAAGTGTACTGCTCCTGATCGCTCAGATAGATCAGGGGCCCTATGTAGTCGCGCCAGCGGGCGATAAACTCAAAAATGGCAACCGTCGCCAGTGCCGGCTTGGACAGCGGCAGAAGTATCGAATAGTAGATCTTCAGTTCGTTTGCGCCATCGATTCGGGCCGCTTCCGACAACTCCATCGGAATGGTCATGAAGAACTGACGCAGCAAAAAGATGTACAACGCCCCCCCGAACCAGTGGGGAACGATAAGGGGCAGCCAGGAGTTCACCCAGCCGAGATTCTTGAAGACAATAAACAAAGGAATCATAGTGACCTGAAAGGGTAGCATCAGAGTTGCTACCGTCAGGATGAACAGAAAGTTTCGACCCCGCCAGGGAATGCGAGCGAGGCTATAGGCTACAAGAGAGGAAGAGAGCAGAACGCCAATCGTCGCAAGTACGGCAATCGTCAGTGTATTGCGAAGATAGAGGAAGAACGTGATGAACTTTACTGCATCAGGGTAGTTCGACCACTGAAACGGGGAAGGAATGATGACAGGCGGGTATGTGTAGAACTGAACGTCGGGCTTTAGCGACGTAGACAACATCCAAAGAAATGGCAATGTGAAAACAAAGGCCGCCGGGATCAGGCTTGCATGGATCAGCACGCTGCGGCCGATACTTCGTATGCGCCTGGCCATGACCCGCCTGGCATGGTCTTGCGCAAATTGGGGCTGGACCTGCTGGCTGTCAACGACCATCTTAGTCTTCGCCTCCTGCATAAAAGACCCACAGACGAGCCGACCTGAAGATGATCAGGGTTACAACAAGAGTAAACATGAAGAGCAGCCATGCCATTGCCGAAGCATAGCCCATTTCCAGGTAATGAAACGCGTTCTTATAGAGATAGATTGAATAAAACAAGGTCGAATTGGCGGGAAAACCTGTTCCTCCGGTCATAATGTAGGGGATCGCAAAGAAGTTCAGCGCGCCAATCACGGACGTAATCAGGTGGAAAAAGACTACTGGCGTCAGAATGGGGACGGTCACATTGCGGAACTTCGACAGGAAGTTGGCGCCATCTACATCGGCGGCATCGTACAGATCCTGGGGAACATCCTGCAGTCCGGCGAGATACAGGATGATCTGCTGACCGATTATCCAGAGTGCGAGCAAAACGAGTGTCGGCCTCGCCCACTCAGCACAGGTCAGCCAGCAAGGGCCACGCGAACCGAAGTATCTGAAGGGGGCTGCAATCAGGCCGTTGTGCGGCGTAAAGATGAAGATCCATACCAGTGCCAAAGCCACCTCAGGCACCAAGGTAGGAAGGAAGTAGATGGTGCGGTAGACAACCTGTCCCCGTATCTTGGCGTTCAACATCATCGCTAGTCCGAAGGCGAAGAAAATCGCCAGCGGAATTGAAACGACCGCGAAGTAGACGGTGTTATAGACCGCCGCCAGGAACTCCTCATCCTTCGTAAACAACTCAATATAGTTGCCGAGCCCGGTCCAATTTGGATTTCTGACGCCGTTGTATTTGGTAAAGCTGTAGTACGCCGACGCCAGTGTCGGATAGATCCAAAAGACGAGCAGACCAAAGATCCAGGGAGAGGCGAATAGCAGCCCGTTAATCGTATGCCGCGTTCCCTGAGACAGCCGGCGGCGGGGCAGGTTAGCTGTAGCAGTGGCTGTAGCCATGGCAGAATTTTGTGTGCCGGGCAACTCTGCCGGCATCCAAATGGTAGAAGTCAGGTAGCGGCCCATGTGAGCCGCTACCCTTCTCTACAGTCTCTTGTCGTGTTAGGTCACCAGAACGCTCTGCGCCAGATGCCGAACTGCAAACCACATAGACGTCCGATAGGCGACGATTCGACTAGCTGAAGAAGCCGATCTCTTCAAGACCTGCGTTGATCTCCTCGTCGATGTCCATCAGCGCCTCTTCCGGAGTCTTCAGACCGTGCGGAATCTCGTCGCGGAAGGCCTTGACCTGCAAGTCCCACAGCTTGGAGCCCAACGGAATCGGCGGGCGAGCATGGGAAACCGGCAGCAGGTCCATGAAGACAGCATGCAGCGGATCTTCGTAGAAGAATGGATCTTCGGCGGCCGACTTAATCGTCGGAATGTGGAACGTGTCCTTGTTGTACTTGAGCTGGCCTTCGGGGCCGCAGAGGTAGAAGCAGGCGTCAAATGCAGCCTCTACATCGTCATAACCGAAGGGCACCGCCCAACTCCAACCACCGGCCCAGCTTGCGCCAGGGGCAGGGCCGTCGGGGCCCGGCATCGGCACGACACCGTAGTTGGTCTCCGGCTTGTAGCGATGGTGCTGCGCCACCTTCCAGTTGCCGCTGCAGGTCATCGCGCTCTGCCCGGTCCAGAAGTAGTCGTTCTCGCCGCGGCAGTTGCCGCCCGCGCAGGCCGCCAGCATCGCATCGATGTCCTCGACGCCGATCTCGTCGACGAAGGACTTGACGAACTGCATCGCCTCGATGTTCTTGGGATGGGCAAAGGTGATGCGGCGATCGTCGTCCTGGAACGAACCCCCAAAGCCAAAGCCCCACGTGTACAGCCACGCCTGGTCATAAATCGGGTTGAAACCGTAGCGGGTGACAGCGCCCGTATCGTCGCGCACGGTCAGCGCCTCGGTGGCCGCCCGCAGCTCGTCCAGGTTGGACGGAGGCGACATGGGGTCAACACCCGCCTCTTCCATAATGTCCATGTTGTACCACAGGGCGCGAGTGTCCGTGTCGAACGAGAGCGCGTAGATGCCGCCCTTGTACACGGTTTCGTCCCAGGCGAAGTCGAAGTAGAGCTCCTTGGTGACACCGGCGGCTTCGGCGAAGTCGGTGATGTCGGTGAAGAAACCTTCATGCGCAAACTGCGGTACCGTGAAGCGGTCCGCATAGTGGAGCGCAGGCGGCGTGCCGCCGGCAACGGCGGTCAGCAGCTTCTCATCTGCCTGGCTGCCGGCCGTGCGGGCGATGTAGACAAACTCTACCTCTACGCCCATCGTGTTCTTTTCGTTGTAGATGTCGATAATTTCCTTAATCGACTCCTGCGCCAGGTCAGTCATGCGAGACCAGGCTTCCAGCTTCTTCTTCTCCATCATCGCTTCGCCATCGCCGCTGTCGGCTGCCGGCGCAGCTGCGGGGGCGGGGCAGGCCGCAAGCAGGGCCGCGCTTGTTGCCAAGCCGGAAACCTGCAGGAAGCGGCGGCGCGAAAGCATCTTCTGAGTGTCCATTCAGTCATCCCTCCATGTAAGAAAATGGGTAAAAGGGTTAAAGCGTTCGTCAAAACGGGCGCGCGTCTGGGGGGCTCTTGCGCTAACGCAAGGATAATAACCTTTATCGATTGTCATCTCCAAATTCCGGGCGCTTTGATTCGCGTTTGCTACTTCTGGTCGCGCTTTGGGACGGGCTGGAAGGCGTGGAATTACGCGCCGGCCCGGCAACTCTAGATCTGCCAGACCTCAACTGCCTCATTCGGCGCATCCAGCTTGCGAAGTTCCTGGATAAACGCGTCATTCAGGTCGTCCGCAACATCCCCGTGATCTTCGGCCAGATTCGTCTCCGTCAGTGGGTCGGCAGACAGATCGAAGAGCTGCCTTTCCCCGTAGGAGCCGACCGGCGCATAGGCCCAGCGATCCGTGTACAACATCGGCGTCACGCGATTGGGGGGCAGTTTGCCATCCTCCAACCGCGTATAGGTCGCGGACACGACACAGTCATGGAGGGGAGCATTACTTTCCCCTCGCAGATGCCCCGCAAACGAACGTCCGTGCATCGGCTCCGTCGTCTCGACCTGTACTCCTGCCAGCTCAAGCAGCGTCGGCGCGACGTCGGCCGGTCGCAGCAGCGCATCAACCGTCCGGCCCCCCTCCAACCCCGGCGCCGCCACCAGGAAGGGAATGTGTACGATCTCAGGATAGAGGGGCCAATAGCGGTCGTCGAACTTGCTGATGTTCGACTTCCCCGTGCGGTTGTGTTCGCCGAGACTGAATCCATGGTCGGACATGAACACAACGATCGAGTTGCGCCAGAGATCCAGGTCGTCAATCTTCGTCAGGATGCGCCCCACCCACCGGTCCACCAGTTCGGCCTCCGCGCAGTAATGGGCGCGCAGATTGCGAAGCTCGGCCTCGGTGTAGTCACTGGCTTTACCATAGTTGGGATGCAGCATCGGCGGGCCGTCGTAATCGGGATCGTAGCGCCGCACCATGTACTCCGGCGGATCCCACGGTTCGTGGGGATCAAAGAAGTCCACCCAGAGGAAGAAGGGACTGTACCGGTCGTTCTCCTCCAGCCACTCCACCGCCAGCTCAGCCGTACGCGGCGCGAACCGGTCGATCTCCCGGTACCATCGTCGGTTGATCCATGTGTGGAGGTCGATCAGATTGCGGCCCTGAAAGTGGTTACCGACATTGCGCGTCTTTTCGTCGGCCATCGCATGTTCAATGGGGTAGTTCATTCCAAGGAAATAGGTATTTCCCTCCTGGCCGGGCAGGGTGTGCGCGCCGTCGAACCCTTCGAAAAAGGCCGCGCGCACCAGGTGTGGGCAGTCTCCCAGAAGCTGGCTGACATATCCGGCTTCTCTGAGGGTTACCGGTAAATGGTTCCGGCTGCTGAGCCGCCGGTCCTGCCAGGGATACCACGGCCAGCCGACACGCCCGGTCGTGAAATCGGTCCGGTGTGGAATCGTCGGAAAACTGCCCGTGTACAGCCTGGACAGACTCACGCACCGCTCCGAAAAGCGGTCGAGGTGGGGCGTGCGCACCGGCATCGCGGCCGCGCGATCGAACAGGTTGTCGTAGCGGAAAGTGTCGGAGATTATGACTATAATGTTCATCGCTCGCGTCCCTGGTGTAGTCCGATTCAAACGGCCAAAATGTCCGGTCCGTCGACGGTTGCGGCTTCGGCCAGGGCCCCTGATTCCGCCAGTTCGCCCATTGTCGCAAACGACGCGCCCGGCTTCTTCCCCACGTGCTCCGAGACCGCGTCGATCATGCGGAAGGTGTGCTCGTAGTCGTCGGCTATGCCGTGCGTGTGCATCAGCATGATAACGATTGGGCTGTGCTCGCTGATTCGGTCCAGGTCCTGGCGCGCCAGGTTGATAAACTCCTCGCTGCGCTGCCCTGATCCGCGCCACGTGTATTCATTCAGAATCGGCACTTCAATCACATCCTCATACCATCTGAAGGGATGGTATGGGATATTGTCGACCCAATTCTGCGAAAGGTCCCCGCCATTATGCGGAAGATGGGCGTAGCCGCTACCGCTGATATACATGCAGGTATGATAACCGATCCCGACCTCGCGCAGCGCGCTGAACATCGGCTTGGAGATAGCACCGCACGGTGCACGGAACACGTTCGGCTCAACCCCCAAGTCCATGGCAAAGATCTCCAGCCCTTCCTCAAGGCGGTCGCGGAGGTTGTCCACACTATAGCGCGGCATCAGCTCCTCGCGGCGTTCATCAAATTCGGACTGCAGCGTGGGCAGAATGGACGTAGCCGGCCAGGCCGGCGGTCCGAACTCGTAACAGTCTGCGTGCGTCAGCCCATGCAGCTGAATGTCATGCCCCAGGTCTCGGGCGGCGATCAGCGCTTCCTTCCACTCGGCCGTCATCGGTTTGCCGCCCCCCTTGGGCACGGTGAACCAGGTAGAGCCCAGGCCGCGTGAACTGAAAAACTCTGTCGCCCGGCGCAGAGATTCCACCATCGCGCTGCCGCCCGATCCCGCGTCGTCAATACTCCATGAATAAACGGTCATCTTTGTTCTCTCCACTTGAGGCCCAATGGAATGGCGGGAACTGGATGTTCCAATGCCACGTGTTAACTATGATTGACAGTGCCGCCTGGGGGGCTGCTGTGAACTGTCCCCTGAAAGGCCTGCGCTAAACCGCAAGAATGTCCGGTCCCTCTACGGTTGCCGCCTCGGCCAGCGCGCCAGATGCCGCCAACTCACCCAACGTCGCGAAAGAGGCGCCCGGTTTACGGCCGACTTGCTCCGAAACAGCATCGATCACTCTGAAAGTGTGCTCGTAGTCGTCTGCGACGGCGTGTGTATGCATCGCAATTACAGCAACCGGGCTGTGCTCGCTGATGCGGTCCAGGTCCTGGCGGGCGAGGTCGACGAATTCATCGCTGCGTTGCCCGGACTCGTGCCAGGTATACTCATTCAGTATCGGCACCTCAACAATCTCCTCATACCACCGGAACGGCCGGTAAGGGATATTATCGACCCATTTCTGCGAAATATCCCCCCCGCCATCCTCCACATGCCCATAGCCGCTGCCGCTGATGAACACACCCGAATGATAGCCAATGCCCGCCTCACGCAAGGCACTGAAAAACGGCTTGGAAATCGCCCCGCATGGCGCCCGGAAAACGGTCGGCTTAACGCCATAGTCACTTGAGAATATCTCCATCGCCTCTTCGATGCGAACGCGCAGTCTGTCCACGGTGTAACGCTGCATCAACTCCTCGCTGCGTTCATCGAATTCCGATTGGAGCGTGGGCAAAATGGAGGTCGCAGGCCAGGCAGGCGGACCGAACTCGTAACAGTCGGAATGGGTCAGGCCAAGCGGCTGCAGGTCGTGCCCCGCGCGGCGTGCCGCGATCAGCGCCTCTTTCCATTCTGCCGACATCGAATCGCCCCAAGGCTTGGGCACAGCAAAACAGGTCGAAGCCAGGCCGCGAGAACTGAAGAACTCCGTCGTCCTCTTGAGAGCCTCCACCAACACGCTGTCGCCCCAGCCGGCGTCGTCTATCGTCCATGAATATACGGTCATCTTAATCTCTTCGCAAGAGGCCTGCGGGTTTGGCCAGGACAAGCCTCTTGTATGGCGCAAAATCAGTTTCTTTCCGCTAACCCTTGACTGCCCCAACCGTTAGACCTTCTAGGAAATAGCGTTGTAAGAATAGGAAGACGATCAGGAGCGGAACCACGCTCAGAAACGCGGCCGCGGATGTGATTCCGTAATTGACCTGAAATTCGCCCCGCAATAGCGCTAGTCCCAGGGGAAGCGTGTAGAGATCCTTGTCGTTGAGAACCACCAGAGGCCAGACCAGGTTATTCCACTGTGAAGTGAAGACGACGATTGACAGGGTTGCCAAGGCCGGCGCCGACAGTGGCAAGATGATGCGCCAGAATACGCCGAAATCGGAACAGCCGTCGATCCGGGCTGCATGTTCGAGTTCCTCGGGAATAGTCTGCATGAACTGTCGTAACAGAAAGACACCCAGTACGTTAGCCAGCGCCGGTATGATCAGTCCTCCGTAGGAATTCAGCAGACCCAACCAATTCGTAATGAGAAAAGCGGGTATCAGCAGCAGCGCCCCGGGAATCATGATCGTAGCAAGCATGAGTCCAAACAGAAAATCCCTTCCCCAGAACTGTTTTTTGGCAAAAGCATAGGCCGCCAGGGCGTCGATAAGCACTGTCCCCACAGTTACGAGCAATGCAACCAGAATCGTGTTAAGGAACCACAGGGTGAAAGGCAGCTCTCTTACGATATATGTGTAGTTGTCCCAGACAAACTGCTCAGGAATCAACTGAGGCGGGATCGAAATGAGCGTATACGTCTCCTTGAATGATGAGGAAAAAATATAGAGGTATGGCCCCAACATGATAATAACCAGTACAGCCAAGAGCACGTAAACAACAACCGCTTGGGGCAGTACACGAATAGCCTTGCGCCAGTTCCCGCTGAAATTGAATTGGGTCATGGGATAATCCCCTGGGGGCCGACATTCGCCGGTTGCGCAACACAGTTCACAATTCTATCTTTCCCCCAGTACGCGCATCTGCACGTAGGAGATCGGCATGATGATGAGCAACAACACCACCCCCATGGCCGCGGCCATTCCGACTTGGCCGTAGCGAAAGGCATGATTGTAGATGTACCAGACCATTGTCGCGGTTGCGTGAACGGGGCCGCCATTTGTGAGCACAAAGACGGTATCGAAGAGCTGAAACGCCCAAATCGTACCCATTACAACTGAAAAAAGGATCACGGGGCGCATAAGGGGTATGGTTACCCGGGTTGCCACCTGCCAGGCATTGGCTCCGTCAATGCGGGCTGCCTCGTGCAACTCTTCGGGAACGCCAAGCATGGCGGCCAGGAAGAGAATGATGTGAAAGCCAATCCCTCGCCACCACTCAATCAGAAGGATGCCATACAGTGCCCATTCCGGGTCGGACAACCAGTAGATTTCCGGGACGCCCAGCAGTCCCAGAAGATAGGTCATTATTCCATAGCGGGGGGCCAGAATGTAACTCCAGATCTGGGCTGTAGCCGCGGCCGAAGCAAGAAGTGGAAAAAAGACGACTGCCCTGTAGAAGTCCTTGAATCGAACGAGCTTATTGCCGATCAGAAAGGCCAGCGCCAGGGCGGTGATGACGGCGATGGGCACGACCGACAGTGTATATTGGAGTGAGTTCAGGAAAACCTTGAGAGTTATGTCGTCGGTAGTGAGGCTCAGGTAGTTCTGAATGCCAACGAAGGGCTTGACCTTATCGACAAGGTCGCCGCGCAGCAGGGAAAGCCAGAGAGCCCAGAAGAATGGCCCGATGTTGAAGATCACAAAGAGCGCCATAAAGGGCAGGATGAAGGCATACGCGCTGAGATTTCGCCTGACCGCGGCTCGTTGCCAAAATGAAGTCTCTGTCAAACTTTTTCTCTGGGGCGTAGCAGACGTAGTGGCCATATCGCATCCCTTGGCGGGCAGGGCACTCTGGCAAATACAGACGGGATGACTCGCGTTGGGCTGCCGCGCTCCTGGAACGCGGCAGCCCGTTCTCAGTTCGAACCTGCGACTAAGCTCCCTCCTCCTCTCTGAGCATGTCGTTGATCTGAACGACCATGTCTTCAATCGCTTCTTCGACCGTGCGCTGGCCGAGGACGAACGACTCGATCGAGGTACCTTCGATGTCCCAGAACTTGAAGATCCAGCCGCGGTACGGCCAGAAGAAGGTGTATTCAAGTGTCGTCTGGGCGGTCGTCAGTACCGGATCATCGGGATAGAAGTTGACATGCGGCGACACGCTCATGAAACCGAGGCACCCGATCCACGACGTCAGCAGGTCGGGCGTGACAAGCGTCTCCAGTACGGTCCACGATTCATCGGGATATTCTGTCTTGGCAGCAATCGCCAGCATGCCGACGCCGCCATAGCAAGCGCGACCCCTGGCACCCTCCGCCGGTCCTGTAGCCATGCGGGAGGCGCCAAGGTTGAAGTCTGGATTCTCACTGCGCAGGGAGTTGGCAAACACATTCTGGGCCGTAATCATGCCCACCTTGCCGTCGCGGAAATACCCACCGACGCCCGGCTCCTGCCCGGAAATGGCCCCCGGCATCGCCACTTCAAGGTCGTGGAAGAGCGAATTGAAGAAATGCCAGCCATCGTACGCCTCCGCAGAGTTTACGATGCACTCGGTCAGATCATCATTGAACCAGTGCCCTCCGAAACGGCGCGGCCACTGGCCATTCTCGTGCCAGCCTTTCGGGTGGGTTGCAAAGCCGTAGACATCGTCGCCAAGAGCGGTGATGTCCTGCGAAATAGCAAGAAAATCGTCAATCGTATCCGGCGGCGTATCGGGGTCCCACCCCGCCTGCTCAAACAGGTCTTTGTTCCAGAAGAGGTTGGATCCGCCGATAATCCACGGGAAGGAGTAGGTCGTGCCGTCGTATGTGCCCGGCTCCCAGGCGCGCTCATAGAAGAATGAGCGATCGAACGCGCTCGAGGCAATCCTTTCGTCAAGCGGCATGATGTGGCCGGAGTTGACGAAGCGCGGGAACGACTCCGTCTGGTAGCTCACGTCCGGCCCCTGGTCCGCTGCAAACGCGGCCACGAACTTCTCGTTGTACTGGCCCCAGGGGACCTCGCTGAAGTCTACGCTGATCTCCGGGTGCATCTCCTCCAGCACATCCAGCGTGGGTTGGGCGCACAGCTTGGTCTCGTCGCCCGCAGCCTTGTGGGGCCCCTTCCACATCGTCAGCGTGACGACCTCCATCGCTGCTTCCCCGCCATCGTCGGCTGCGCCTGGCGCGGCCGGAACACAGGCCGAGAGACCCGCCCCAACCGTTGCCACACCCGCCAGCGTGGCCGTTCGAGCCAGAAAACTGCGTCTGGACAACTTCGTACCGGTAGCCATGGTCTGTTCCTCCTTGGCTCTTGTGTGGACAGCGCAAACGCGCCGCCCTTTCCATCCAACTTATCAACCTGTAAACAACTGGTTGGAAGTTGTAAACGTTACGTCAGTTCCTCCAGTACCTTGTTCAGTCCTTCAACGGTCTCCTCCACGTCTTCATTGGTCAGTAATGGGCTGACATTCAGATGCACGGCGCGGCCGAGCAAGTCCAGGCTCCGCGGGCACATGTCCTGCCGGTATTCAATCTCCCGTTGCGCCCATCGCCATGGACCACCGGCATCAGTCCAAGAGCGCTGACTGATGATCGGCACCCAGTGCGCATAAACGTGATAGTCGATTTGGTCGGGGGAATACAGGGTACCGGCGCCGATGTTTTCAGCACGCAGCGCCTCCGACACGGACTCGGCCTGCTCCGGGCTTTTCATGAAGAGTACAGCGGCGACCGCAGTATCACCATCCGGGTCCGCCATTTCGCGGAAGCTGATTCCCTTGCGCTCCGTCACCTCCGCAATGCCCGCCTTGATCATCCGTTTGCGATGCCGCATGTCATCGATCAGGCCGTCCAGCCTGTCCAGCTGCGGCAGTGCCACTGCTGCCAGAAGCTCTGGCATCCGAAAGTTGACCCCGCAGAGCAGCTCTTCCACATTGAATTTAAGCTGAAGCGCGCCGATCACATCATGAAACATGTTGGCGCGTTTCCACACCAGCTCGTCGTCGGTAACCACCATCCCGCCCTCACCGGACGTGATTATCTTGTTGAACTGGAGACTAAAACAGCCCACGTCGCCAAACGTCCCCAGCGCCTGACCCTTGTAGCTGCCCCCGTTTGCCTGCGCAACGTCCTCGATGACCGAAAGCCCGTGCTCGTTCGCCAGCGCCATCAGCTCATCCATCCGGCAGGGCGCGCCGCGCATATGCACCGGCATGATCGCCTTCGTATATGGCGTGATCTTCCGCTCAACGTCCTCCGGCTCCATCAGCAACGTCTCATCGACCTCGGCGATCACGGGGATTCCGCCGGCCGCGACAACCGCAGACGCTGAAGCGATCCAGGTGTATGCCGGCACGATCACCTCATCGCCCGGCCCGATGCCAATGCCGTGCAGGCCGCAGACAAGCGCCGCCGTGCCGGAAGTCACCGCGACCGAGTATCGGGAGCCCTTCTTTTGGGCAAACGCTTTTTCCAATTGAGCCGCTTTTGAATCCGCCTCGCCGGGCCCGTAGTAACGAAAGAGCCGTTTCGCCCGCAACACTTCCAGAACGCCTGCCTCTTCCTCCTCCGCGATCGCCATGCCGCCCGGATACATCGGCGGGTCCGGATTCTGCTTTGCGGGCGCGCCGCCATGTATGGCCAGTTTCCGGCTCTCCACTTGGGTCATCTCTCTTCTCCCTCAACGGTTGTATTTTCGACTAGGGTCCCAACTGTTCCACGTATACATAGTACGCGCCCAGCTCGTCTCCGTCCTCAGTCTCGAACCACGTCTGCAAGTGCGTACGCCCCGCAGGCAGCGAAAGTGTGAAACGTGCCCCCACGTCATCGCGGCCGACTTCCCCACTGGCTTCTTCGCCTGCGATCGCAATGCGGGCGCGGTACACAGGCAAGGCCACGCCTCCCCCCCAGGGTATCCGCTCTTTCAGAGAGGGTCCGCTTCCTCGTGCGCTCTCCAAGGCTTGCCCTTCCACAGCCGGTTGGATGGCGATGTCTCTGAACGCCTTCGGGTCGCCCCCTTCGAGTCCCGCCCGAACCGCCGCGCCCTCCTCCTCGGGCCAGCGGCGCAGCGTGAAACTGTATCTCCCAGCCTCTACCACCTCGACCTCCCAGTGGCCGTTGCAGATCAGGCCCTGACGCACAAGGCTCTGGTTCCACGCGCACTCACAGTCCTCGTTTCGCCAGTCGTGCGTATTCAACCGCAGCTTGTCTGCCCTCGGTCCTCCAATGGCGATTGGAATGTCTTCGTCCAACTGACTTGAAACCTTCCCCCACCACAGTTCGTAGGCTCGACGCAGCTCAGAAACCACGTCGGGATGGGCCGCGGCAACGTCCTGCCGCTGCTCCGGATCGTCCTTGATCGCATACAACTCTCGCCCGTTAACAAGACGCCAGCGACCAGTCATAACCGCGCTCTTGCGCCACTTGACCGGATAAGCCAGCCTTTGCGAGTCCGTAACAAGCGCCCTGACGGGCCAGCCGGTATCATCGCTTTCGTCAGGCTGCAGCAAGGGCGCCAGACTTCGACCGTCGAAGCTGTTGCGTTCGCTGCCGTCCAGGCCGCACATTTCGATCAGCGTCGGCAGCACATCCACGTTGGCTGTAACTTCGTCAACATCCCGTCCAGCAGTAATCCCGCCCGCGGGCCAGTGGAGAAAGAAGGGTACGCGGTGCCCTCCGTCGTACTCCGAACCCTTCTGCCCGCGCATGCCGGCGTTAAACCCGCTTGTCACAAACTGGTCTTCATCCACCGCCACACCGCCCGCAGAACCGTTATCGGTCATGAAGATGAAGATCGTGTTCTCAGCCAGCCCCAACTCTGCCAGCCTGCGCCGCAGGCCGCCCACATTTTCGTCAATGTTAGCAACCATTCCGTAGAACTTGGCGCGCTCTGCGTGAGGGGTTAATGGCAGATAAGGATCGCTGAAAGCCGGGTCAACCAGATGGGGCGAATGGGGCGCATTGGTCGGGATATAACAGAAAAACCTTTTCGCCAGGTTCCGCTCAATGAACTTCAGCGCCTCCTGGAACCATACGTCTGTGCAGTATCCTTCATAACGGGTATGTTGTTCCCCATCCCAGTAGCTGTCATCAAAGTAGCTGTTACCCCAGTAATCGGGGGTCTGGCCGATTCCGCCGCCGCCGTGTACGACCACCGTCTCGAAGCCGCGGTCTTGCGGACGGTAGGGCGCATTGTCCCCCAAATGCCACTTGCCGAAAATCCCGGTGGCGTAACCGCTGCGCCGAAAGTAGTCGGCCATGCTGGTCTCGTCGGACCTCAGCAGAGATCGCCCTCCGATCGTGTGCCAGACCCCTGTGCTGTTTGCATAGTGACCCGTCAGCAGACCCGCCCTGGTCGGCGCGCACGTCGGCCCTACGTGGTAATCGGTCAGTCGAACACTGGAAGCGTAGAGTGCGTCGAGATGAGGCGTTCGAATCACAGGGTTGCCGTGACAAGAGAGATCACCGTATCCCTGGTCATCAGTAAGGACAAAGACGACGTTGGGCTGTTCGCCGGGCATCGCTCAAGTCCTCACTGCCATGGGGTCTTGAACTCCCCGAAGTTATTCTCTTCATCCTTTCCCCGCACCAGGACCGGTTTCCAGCGGCCATCCAGAGAATTATCTTCAGCCTGCCTGACAAATGTCGGCACGTAGCGCAGCGTGAGCCCGCAGCGCCGCCTGTTCGAGCGGTTCGGCAGACTGCCGTGGATGAGAGTGCCGTCGTGTATCGAGATCTGTCCGGCCTGCAGCGGCAGATCGACGGCGGTCGCCGCTTCCTCCGGCGAAACGTGGACCTCCTGATTGATGCTGAGAAGATTTCCCGCCTGCTCTGCCTTGCCGTGCTCGACGACACCGGAGACGTGCGTGCTGGGAACTACCTGCATGCAGCCGTTCTCCACGTCGCTGTCGTCGACTGCGTACCAGGCCGTGATAGCCAGCGGCGGCTCCAAGCCCCAGAAGGTAACGTCCTGGTGCCAGGCGACAAAGGCCTCCGCCTCTTCGCCTTCACCGTACTTGTTGAAGAAGTGGGTCGCCAGCAGCAGCACGTTTGGACCAATCAAGGCTTCGATTGTATCCAGTATCGTTGGGTGCGTGGCCAGCCTCCAGATGAACTCCTCTTCAAAATGGTAGTCAATCAGTCCGATCTGAGCCGTTTCCTTACCAACCCGGGACTCCAGATCATCGAAGGCCTCCCGGTAACTGGATACCTGGGGGCCGTCAATGACATCGATTGCCCCGATGTAACCGTCGCGTTTGTATGCTTCCACTTGGGCAGGGGAAAGAATCATGATACCCTCCTTGGCGGTTTTCAACTTGATCGCTGATGAGGATAACGCTTGTACGCCGCGATTGCAAGAAGAAAAAAAGTGGCAGGGTCGTGCAAAACACGCTTCACTGTGTTAGACTGAGTTGCAAGGATCAGGAACTCAGGCAAGGCCCAACGATTGAGGAGAAGACAGTCATGGCCGAACGAGAAGTACCGGGCTGGGTAAAGGAGCACATTGGCCGCTATCTCGAATCCAATGGCGAAGACGGCCACATTTGGAACGGTGTCCCCACCCTGCTGCTGACAACAACCGGGCGGCGCACCGGCAAGGCCCGCACAACCCCTCTTATCTACGGCAAAGTCGAAGGCGAGGAGACGTACGTGATCGTCGCATCCCGCGGCGGCGCCACTCATCACCCCTCCTGGTATCTCAATCTGGTCGAAACGCCGGCCGTCAAATTACGGGTCGGTGCCGATGTCTTCGACGCTACGGCCCACACCGCCTCCGCTGAGGAAAAGCCGGCCCTGTGGAACATGATGGCGAAGATCTGGCCCGCGTACAACGATTACCAGGCCAAGACCGACCGCGTAATTCCGGTCGTCATTCTGAAACGGGCCTGAAAAAGATAACGTCGCCGCGCCTGATGGTGCGTATATGAGTATTCTTCCCGACGGGTCTGCCCATTCCGGCAATCTGGGTCTACCTGCCCCTTTCCCGATCCTCTCCGTAGAAACTGATAACTACCGCACCAAGACTTTCACGCTCGACCTCAGCCTGAACGCTCTGCCCGGGCAGTTCGTGATGGCCTGGCTGCCCCGATTCGATGAGAAGCCCTTTTCCCTGGTCGCCGCCGACCCGGTAACCCTGATGGTCACCGCCGTCGGCCCCTTCACCAACCTGCTGCATGGGATGGGTCCCGGCGATCCGCTTTGGATTCGCGGCCCGTTCGGAACGAGCTTTCGTCTCCCCGGTCCTGGTCTGCGAGCCGCTTTTGTTGGAGGAGGATACGGCGTGGCCCCTCTCCTCTGGTTGGCACACGCCTGGCGTCGGCAACTGGAGGAACTGACCGTCATCATCGGCGCGGGCACGGCTGCCGACCTGCTATACGTTGATCGTTTCAACGCCCTGCGGAAAGAGGCAAAGAGCAATGCCGTCCCGATTGAAGTGCTCACATGCACCGAGGACGGCAGCGCAGGTTTCAAGGGCCTTGTCACCGATCTTCTGTCGAACGCCTTGATCTCTGGAGAAACCGATCTGGTATGTGCCTGCGGGTCGCACGGTATGCTCACTGCCATCGACAACCTAGGTGACAAATACAACGTCCCGCGCCAGCTTTCGTGGGAAGCCTACATGCGCTGCGCTATAGGGATCTGTGGATCCTGTGAGTTGAATGGCAGCGTTCTGTGCCTGGACGGACCCGTCCTCGAACACGGTCGAACTGAGCAAGCCGCTCAGCGAGATTAGAGGGTCATTCGGTAAGCCGGCGCGGGGTCACTTCTGAGGCGGCCGGCACGCCATGGGCGGTGGTCGCATTGAGAACGCCGTCAAGAACGGCGGCTGCGACGACCTCCGCGGCAACCGCACCCAGCAAACTCAGCTCTACCTGCGCCTCCAGCGCTCCAGTTGCCAGAGCAAACAGGCAGTCGCCGTCATAGAGTGTATGCGCAGGTCGGGTCGTACGGCTGACTCCGGTCTGCCCCATCTGTGCCAACTTGGTCACATCGGTCTTGGAAAGACAGAGATTGGTGGCGACAACGCCGATCGTGGTGTTGTCCTGGACAGCGTGCTTGTGTTCCGAATCGGAGCGGTCCGGGGCAGGAGAGGTCTGGTCAGAGATTGAACCAGACGGTCGAAATAAGAACGAGTCAAATGAGGCGGCCGCTACCGAAAGGCTATCCACCAGTTTGCCGCTGTCCGGATCACGGGCCCCGGCCACCAACTGAGCCCGCATCGGGTCCACGACGTCCCCGACTGCGTTGACAGCGACCAGCGCCGAAACGACAACTCCACCGGGCAGAGCAGTCGACGCCTGACCCAACCCGCCCCTGGTACAACGATCAAAGCCAAACAGTTTCCCGACGGTGCAGCCAACCCCAGCGCCGACCGAACCGCGGCTTATGTCCTCTTCAGTGGCCGCCTCGCAGGCCGCGACGGCGTCCTCCTGTGTAGGAAAAACCGTCGCTCCTCCAAATCCCAGGTCATACAGGATTGCGGCCGGCACTATCGGCACCGGTGCAGCCGGCGTGAACCAGCCGTACCCCCGCTCCGCCAGCCAGTTGACGACGCCATGCGCCGCCCCCAGCCCGTAGGCCGAGCCCCCGCTCAGAAGCAGGCCGTGGACGCGGTCGACGCGGTTCACAGGATCAAGCAACGCCGTCTCCCGCGTCCCCGGGGCCGATCCACGGACGTCCACACCGCCGCAACTCCCTTCAGGCGTCAGCACGACAGTACAGCCGGTTCCATTAACAGGATCCGACCAGTGGCCAACCAAAATGCCCTGAACGTCAGTCAGCGCACTATTCACTTTTTGCCATTCTTGCCGTAACCTGCCTCTTCAGATAGGCCATGAGGACGTGCAGGCCGCGCAGTCGTTGTGGAGAGATGGCCTCATGCAGACCAAGCAGATAGTGAATATCGTCCGGCGTGTGCAAGACCGTGTCCGGGGCCGCCCGCTCCAGGCCTTCCTGCACAATTGCAGCGTAGCCCCGCACCGTAGGCGACTCCTTGGGCACATCGATATAGACGTGCACGCCGGCATCTACAATGTCGGCGAACACGAATATAGGCGTCTGGCATTCGTGGACCTGCTCCATCTGATCGCGTGCGTCGTGAAGAAAGCCGGGAAGCTCCGGCATACTCAAGGCGAAATCGAGGAGAGACTCCAGCCGCTCCCGCGGCTCCATGCTGCGAAAATCTTCGATGATTGCACGCAGAGGCGGTGGAGTCCGGTCAATCTTTTCTTCAAGAGTAAGGTCAAAATCCATCGAATTGGGTCTGCGCCTTCGTCAGCTTTGCCGCCGGCGCTGCGCAGTCTTCAAATCTATTTGGAGCGTTTCAATACCGGTAGGCCGTTCTTGCTCTCGGAGACTTCGTAACCCGCCGGAACTGCCGCCAAGCTGCCCTCCTTCTCTTCCTTGGCGAAGAAGTAAAGGGTCTGTTGTCTTCCGTTACGCAACGTCGTTTCCTTTGAATGCAGATAGTATGTTCTGCCCTTGGAGTTCGTGTGCGCATATGCCATGTTCTGATGCTCCTTTGCAGACTACATGTAACTTTTTTCACTACCCTCTGGCAAGGAGGCGGCCCTGGTGGGCCTGAACTTCTCCATGCAAACCGGGTGAACTGTCCAAGAGACAGTTCCCTTAATTGTAATCCAGCTTTCCGAATCCTCAAAAACCGCAACAATTCCTTACTGCAATTGCCGGATGTTTACCGCACTTGAAGCAATGTAGGTGTCCGTGTATTCCGCCGGCGGCTGGCCCTCCCAGCGGTCTTCGTAAAAGCCGGTAACTGCGAAACCGGCATCGACCTGACCACCGATCTGGTCTGTTAACGTGTGCCCGAACTCAAGCGCTTCCTCTGCGCGAATGTAAGCGTTCCGTTCCGATTCCGAGATGCTGGTGAGGTCCGAGTATGGGAGGCGGTGACGCACTTCCAAAATGCCGTTATCGATCTTCTTCTGGTCAAACAGGTACAGTACGGGGTTCACAAACCCGGCCAGCAGGACCCCGCCGCGCTTCAGCACTCGGGCGCACTCCATCCATACCGGGCGTACGTCGGGAATGAAAAGATTGGAGCAGGGATGGACGACCAAATCGAACGCCCCGTCCGAAAACGCGCCCAGGTCCCGCATATCGCCTTCGACTGTAGTCAGTTGCAGACAGTCACGCTCTGCCACAAAACGGTCCTGCGCCAGCTGGCGCGGAGAGTTGTCGAACACCGTAACCCGCACGCCGGCGCTTTCACCGGCAGCAGCCAGCACGGGGCCCTGTTGTCCGCCGCCCGCCGCCAGACAGAGGATTTCAGCGCTCCGGAGGTCGGGAAACCACCCTAGCGGTACAGGCTTGGTGGGCGTAAGGAGGATCTCCCACTCACCCCGCCGCGCCGCCGCTATCGTCTCCTCACTGACGGGGACCGTCCATCTGCTCTTGCGCTCGACCGCTCTATCCCAAGCGTTTCGATTGAAGGACCGGACATCCTCAAATCCCTTCATCAGGCTCACCTGTTGCTGCGTTCCCCTACCCTTGCCTGCGCTCGATCCCTGCGTTCGATGCGTTCCTGTTGTATCTGTTCGCTCAAGCCAGGAAGCGGTCCTTCACGCAGAATGCAGATGATCTCCGCCATGATACAGACCGCGATCTCAGCCGGTGTAATCGCCCCGATGTCGATGCCGATCGGCGCGCGTACGCGATCGAACTTTGAAGCCGGTATTTTCTGCTCCTTTTCAAGCAGCTCAAACACCGCCCGAATGCGCCGCCGGCTTCCGATCATGCCCAAATAGGCAAGAGGATCATCCAGTACTTCCAACAGGCAGTCGATGTCATGCTGGTGCCCCCGCGTAACAAGCACGACATAAGTATCATTGTCAAAGGTCTCCTTTCCCCGCCTCAAATCGACCAATGTCTTCCGAAACGGCCCGGCTACGACCCCGTCTGCGGTTGGAAATCGCGCTGTATGCGCGTATTGGGGGCGGTCGTCGATTACCGTAACCAGGAATTCGCACGTCTTCGCGATCGAGGCCAGCGGCACCGCAATGTGGCCTGCACCGGCGATGATCAGATGCGGAGGCCGGGGCTGCACTTCTACAAACACGGAAAAGCGCCCGTCCACTTCTTCGTAGTTGAAATGCTTGTGCTTCTTGCTTGCAACCGCCAACCTGGCATCGCGGAGCACGGATTCGTTCCATTTGCCGAGACCCAGTTCCACCTCCGGGCACGAGTCCAGTTGAGGCCGGACGACTGCATTTCGACCGACCGCCTGGGAAAACGCACCTTTCCCTGACGTGACGGTAACGAGAGCCACAGCCTCTCTATTGTCAATCGCTTCTATGAGCGCGTTGAGCGAGTTTTTATGCATCTCTTTTCAGTGACCCTCTGCGTCCCAGTCAAGTGACCAGTGCCGGCCCCCAATTGCCGGATTAGTCTAGCGTTTCAGCCGGCGCTAGACACGTGCAATTACAAGTGCTAGAATCCGTCAAATGAAAATCTGCCGCCTCAGATTTGCTATTGCCGGCAACGGCCTCGTCGGATGTCCGGAATGACAAGGAGCCAAGGACTGCATGACTGAAATCTTTCAAGCCGAGAACCTGGTAGCACTGCTAACACTCGTCCTGCTTGAAATCGTTCTCGGCATTGACAATGTTATCTTCATTGCCATCCTCAGCGGCAAGCTGCCGCAAAACCAGCAGGCCAAAGCCCGCTCAACCGGCATCGGACTGGCCGTGCTTGCCCGTATCGCGCTCCTTTTCAGCATCGCCTGGATTATGAGGCTGACCTACCCGCTGTTCACTCTGTTCAACCATGATGTTTCCGGACGCGACCTGATTCTTCTTGTTGGAGGCCTCTTCCTGATCGGCAAGAGCACCTTCGAAATTCACGAAAAACTGGAAGCGGCGGGACATGACCGCAAGACCAAGGCCACAGCAACCTTCGTCTCCGTCATCACCCAGATCATCATTGTTGACCTCGTTTTTTCACTCGATTCAGTTATCACAGCGGTGGGAATCTCAGGAAACCTCTGGGTAATGGTCCCCGCAATCGTCGCGGCGGCGGCCGTTATGCTGGTCTTCGCAGGGCCGATCGCCTCCTATGTGGAACGCCATCCGACGATGAAGATTCTGGCGCTGGCCTTTCTGATTCTGATTGGTTTCCTGCTTGTCCTGGAAGGGTGGCTCCACGAGGCGGTTGAGGAGCTACATCTGAAAAACTATGCCTACTTCGCCATGGCCTTCTCGCTCGCCGTCGAATTGATTAATCTTCGCGTTCGAGAGAAAACGCAGCCCGTTCACCTGCATAGCCGCATTCCTACTCTTGAATCGGAAGAGGCAATGGACGAGGAAGGCCAGCCAGAATAGGTGTCAGGCGCGCCTCTTGTCGAAATTGCAGCCGGCGCTAATCATTTCCGCCGCCGGGTGAGCCTCCTTCACCGGCCCCTTCCCAGCGCTCTACGAACACATCCATAACGCCCCCGCAAACGCCCAAACTGCTCATGGAAATGTCTTCAGTCAGGTCAACGTGAACGGTCCGCGGAATCCCATCATGGATGACATCCAGCCCGGCCCGTATCACATCCGCCTCACCGCAGCCTCCGCCCACCGTTCCCACATGCCGGCCTAGCGGGTGAATTACCATCTTCGCGCCAACCTCCCTGGGTACAGAGCCCTTGGCGCCGACGATCGTTGCTACGGCAACGGCCTGCTCTTCCTCAAGCATCTCTCTCAGGTAGTGATATAGTGTCGCGGTCAAGGTTTTCCCGTTCCTTTCGGCCGCTCTGCCGTGGCGGCGCGCTCTGAAGAACGAACGATTACGAAATGGTTTCTATCAGTCTCGCCCGAAGAACATCCAGACTAGCTCAGGCCCGTTCGCTGGTCTGAATGAGCCTTGCGCTTGCGTCCGCCGCCTCTTTCTGCCCACTCATATTGCGCACGCAAGGACTCATACTCGGCCGGCACATCCATGTCCCGCCGTACGCAATCGCTCTCAACCACCTCGTAAACGATCTCTTCGCCGGTCGCCTCCAACAGATCTCGAAGCGACTGCCCGCTCTCCAAACTCAGCAGCTTGGAAAAAAACCTCTTGGGCAGGTAGACAGGATGCCCGCGCCGGCGCATGTAGCTGGGAACGATTATCGCCTCAGGGAGTGCCCGCGCTTTGTCTATGATCTGCCGGATCACGGCGGCCGGAATGTGCGGCTGGTCTCCCAGCGCCAGCAGCGCTCCCTGTACCGGCCGGCCATCTCGACGTAACGCTTCGATTCCCACTTGATAGGAGCGCAGCATCTCGTTCTTCCGGTAGTCAGGATTGGAAACGGCCACAGCGGCACCTGCCGTCAGACGTTCGGCAATTTCGGCCCCGCGATGGCCCGTTACGACATAGACGGGAGAGGCTCCACCTTCAGCCAGGCCGGCCGCAACCGCCTCGATTACAGTCCCTCGTCTCCACGGCAGCAGTGGCTTGAAGCGGCCCATCCTGCTGCTGAATCCGGCTGCAGCCACCACCGCCGCCACACCTTCGACACTTCCAGGCGGCCCGCAATCAGACGTAGCCACCTGCTCTCCCAATCGTTCGGAAGGGGCGCGAGTCAAGGTCAACCATTCCTGAACTGGGTGACGAAGAAGGGTCTGAAGGATGCGCGAATTGTGTCCCGGACCAGCGTTTTTCGTCCATTTGTGCAGTATACCACAGGTCTGCGGCGATCCGGCTGAGTTCAGCTTACAGATTGAACGCTCCAGGGCGCTTGCAACGCCTGTAGACTTGGCACAGGCCCGATATTCCACGCCTGCCACCCACGACCAAATCGGTTGATTTCGCCTATCCTCCCCATCGAGTGCTATAATCAGAATATGCATGATTCCGTTCAAGCCGCGCCAAATGGCACGTCAAAACAGCGTCACTATGACCTGGTAAAGGATCCCATTTACTACATTACTTTCGGATTCTTCGCCTTGCTCACGACGGCTCTGCCCGCTGCCCTGGGACAACCGAACTTTCTGCCCATCGCGCAGACAGTGGCCATAACCCTCTTTTTGGCCGTGCCGCTTCGGAGAGGCAGATTAGGTACAGCGATAATTGTGCTCACTACCTGGCTCTCGCTGCAGCTCCTCGTGATGATCGCTGGCTCGGCGCTCCTGCCCCTCGTATTTGAGAGGGCAATTCATGACGGCTTTGCCTATCATCGCGCCTTGCTTGAGTGGTCCGCGACCGGCCTCAGACTCCCGGGCTCCGTTCTTCAGAACCCAGGGGCTCGCCTGATTGAGTTTATCGGCATTCTCTTGGGCAGCCTGCTTTCGGCGGGTCTGGTCGGCCTCTGGTTTCTCATGCGTGCCGTGAATCAGTTCGGGTACGGCGTCGGACGCCTGGCCCTGGAAGGGCCGCCCGGTCTGCTTCTCGGGTTGATGCCCTGGAGGCTGGCGACGCTGGCAGGATATGCAGGCCTTGTCGCTATGCTGGCTCAACCCCTATTGGTCAACATCTGGAGGCCGACGCATTACTTTGCGAGGCAGCGTCGCCTTGCTGCAGTGTCCGTTGCCCTGATTGCTCTCGGACTGGTTTTGGAGTTCCTGCTTCCGGGCCTTTGGCGCACCTTCTGGGCACTTTGAAGCGCAGGTCTGATGGCAAGATAGTGAATCATCGCGGATACTCGGATGCTTATGGACATATACCAGCCGATACTATCAACACAAGTGGGAACAACTGTTGGTTCCCGGACCGCCGCCCAGCCCCGCACTCTCCCTGTTTTTCTCCCTGCGGTGCGCTGCCCCGCCATGTAGAAGGTCTGCAAATACCGGCACAACAAAGAAGGGTGAGGCAGGCTGCCAGCCCGCGTCGAACCGTCTCCGCTCGTCTACGTTAGATATGCTTCGGATCAAGAGTGTAACCCTGAAGGGTTTCAAGACCTTTGCCCACCAGACAGAATTCACCTTCGGTTCTGGCGTAACCGCGATCGTTGGGCCAAACGGATGCGGAAAGAGTAACGTTGCCGATGCCATCCGCTGGTGTCTGGGCGAGCAAAGCTTCGGACTCCTGCGCTCAAAAAAAACCGTTGACGTCATCTTCTCAGGGAGTGACAGAAAAGCCAGACAGGGAATGGCGGCAGTCAGCATCATTCTCGACAATGAAGCCGGCGAACTCAACATCGATTTCAGCGAAGTGGAGATCACTCGCCGGGCCTACCGCGACGGTGACAATGAGTACCTGGTAAACGGCCAAAAGGTTCGCTTGCAGGACATTGCACAGCTGCTTGGGCCCAGCGGGTTGGGAAGGCGGGCCTATGCGGTGATCGGTCAGGGGCTGATCGACCGAGTCCTCAGCCTGAGACCTGAAGAACGGCGTGCGCTTTTCGAGGAGGCTGCAGGCATCACCGGTTATCAGCAGAAACGGCACGCGGCCCTGAGACGGTTGGGGGCGACACAACTGAACCTTGACCGTGTCCACGATGTTCTGACCGAGCTTTCGCCCCGCCTCACCAGCCTGAAACGACAGGCGGACAGGGCACTCGAAAGGCTTCAGATCGAAACTGACCTGAAGGAACTGCTCCAGGTCTGGTACGGCTTCCAGTGGCACCGTACGCTCAGCGACCTCACGCAAGTCCGTCAAAAGGCCGCGCGTGACAGGATCTCTACCCAGTCTCGCCGCGATAGGTTGGACGAAGTCCGAGCCAGACTCGATGATCTGCGACTTCGCCAGACCAGGTTGCGTGCCGAACAGGGCGAACGCAATCAGATTAGTGAAGCCCGCCATCGCCGAACCGCCGAAGTAATCCGCCGTCTCGCCGTGTCCCAGGAACGGCTCAGACAGGTTGTAGCCCGCCAGGATGATCTGGAAGCCGAGTGGCGCCGTCTTCATGCAGAAAAGGAGGCAGTGCAGCAACGGCTGGAAGAATTGCGTGTCGAACTTGAGCAGGTCCAGGGGCGGCGAGACAACTGTCAGCAAACCGTTGACCGCCTTCAGTGCCAACTTGCTGAACGGGAAAAGGAACGGAACGCCGCCCAGAAACGCTGGCGCGAGGCCGCGGCGGCAGCGCGCAAAGCAGAAAACCACTTCGCCGAACTCCGCAGCCGGCTGGAGCAGTTCGATGAACGTCGCGCTGCTCTGAAGAGGAGATTGGCCCAATACGAGGACGATATTCGACAGCGCAACGAGGCGGCCAAAGAGGCCGCTGCCGATTTGACCGCGTTGGAGGCGGAAAACGCTGAACGCACCACCAAAGTCGACAGGGTTCATGCTGAGATCCACGCGCTCACCGATTCCATTGAAGTCGGGACCGTCGCGCTTCGCACGATGGAAGAGGAAGGAAATCGTGACCAGAGGGAATTCGAGCGCTTTCAGACACGACTCGACCTGCTGCGGCCGGTCCGCGGAGAAGGGACCGTCTACGCCAGCGCCGTTCGCTCAATTCTGCAGGCATCGGAGCAAGGCAGGCTGCAAGGGATCCTGGGCACTGTCGCCTCGCGAATTCAGGTTCCGGCCCAGCTGGAACGGGCCATCGAAGTTGCTCTGGGGGCCGCCCTGCAGAACGTGATTGCCGAGACGTGGCGGGACGCCCAGGGCGCGATCGACTACCTGACGAGCGAGGGCGCCGGACGCGCCACATTTCTCCCCCTCGACCGCCTGCGATCAAGAGGACCAATCCCGGCGCCCAGTTCCAATGGAATTCTTGGGAACGCAGCCAGGTCAGTCCAGTTCGACTCCGAAGTTTCGCCGGCGATCCATCATCTCCTGCAGCGAGTCTGGATCGCCAACGATCTCGCGGCGGCCCGCCACGCCCTTGACCTGCATTCAAATCATTCCAGAAACGGCCGCCGTCCCAATGACCTGGCCTCCAACTACGTCGCGCTGCCAACCGTCGTCACGCTGGAAGGGGAGATCATTCGCCCAGGAGGGGCTGTCACCGGGGGTAACGATGGCCGCCGGCAACGCAGATCCGTGCTGGCCTGGGAGAGGGAAGCGCGCGAACTGCCCGCAGAACTGGATCGTGCCAAGTCAAAGGCCCGCCTTGCCGAGGAAAAGACCCGGGCAACCCGACTTGAGGTCAAAGGGCAGACCAGGAAAAGGGCGGATCTGGAAAAAAAGCGGCAACGCCTTCTCAGGGATGTACAGCGGCGGCAAGCTGCGCTGGAACGAGCCAGGCTCCACGCTGCCCGGGCCGAACAGGAAGCTGCCTGGCATCTGCGGGGACTCGATCAGACCAGTTCTGAATTGGCACTCTTGGACACGAATGAGGCGCAGGTTAGGACCGCCCTGAAAGAGACCGCCGGTACGCTGGCTGACGCCCGGGAACGGGCCACTTTCACAGAACGGGCCGCCCAGACCGGTCCCGACGGGATGCTCCTCCGGCTGGCGGACCTGCGAGCCGAGGCCGCCGCTGCGCAAGAGAATCTGAATAACCGGCGCGGGCTCGAAGCCGATCAGAGACGCTCTCTGGTTCGGATTGACAGCCAGCTCCGATCACTGTCTGATCGGCAAACGGAGCTGGTTGAGGAAGCCGACCAGCTGCGCTGCGACATCAGCCGGGCATCTGCCGAGGAAAGGGAACTGAATGCAGAGCGGGACACGCATCAGCGCAAGGCTGCTGAGTTAGAATCCGACTTGAGGCAACTGGACCGGGATCTTGCGCGCGCCGAGGAAGAAGAGAGAGCAGGGCAGCAGCTCGTGTTGCAGACCGAGTCAGACTGGAACGCCTCGCGGCTTGCACTGCAACGAACCGAAGATCGTTTGCAAAGCCTTCGTCGCGAGATTCGCCAGGACTTTGGGCTCGCCGATATGGAAGAGGCCGTCGGACTTGCCTATCAACCCCCCCTCCCGCTGCAGGCGCTCGTGGCCCAACTTCCCGTCGTCCAGGAGCTGCCGGCCGGACTGAAGGATGACGTCAGGGAGACGCGCGCTCGCGTCCGGCGGTTGCGCAATGTCAACCCGGAGGCGCCCCAGGAGTACGAAGAGGTCGCCAGCCGCTTTCGCTTCCTCCAGACGCAGTCTGATGATCTCGAAAGGGCCGCCCGTGACTTGCAGCAAGTCATCAGTGAACTGGACAATCGCATGGAGAGTGACTTGCGCCGCACATTCGACGCAGTCTCCACCGAATTCGAAAGTTTCTTCAAACTGCTACTCCAGGGAGGAACGGCACAGCTCTCCATGACTGAACCCGCCGACATTCTGAATACGGGTGTAGAAATCTACGCCCGTCTCCCGGGAAAGCGCACACAGAGCCTGGACCTCCTCTCAGGAGGCGAGCGCTCCTTGACCGCATGCGCCCTCGTGTTTGCCATCCTTCGCGTCAGCCCGACCCCGTTCTGCGTGCTCGACGAGGTGGATGCAACTCTTGACGAGGCAAACGTCGACCGGCTCCGAACTGCCATGGCTCTGCTGCGCGAACGTACTCAGTTTATTGTAATCACCCACAACCGGCGCACTCTCGAAATCGCCAACAGCATTTTCGGCATTACTATGGGTGATGACGGAGTCAGCAGGGTCATAAGCCTCAGACTGGAGAAAGACGAATTGCCTTCCCACTTGCCAGCGAAATCGGAAACAGTATAATTCCGTATGGGAAACTGCCAAATGACGATCGGCAACCTGCCAGTTGGTTTGACGATACAGACTACGACATTTACTCCGACGGAGCGTCTCAATGAACAGAGTTCACCCCTTGATCCGAGTCGGCGGTCCTATCCTGGGCCTTCTTATTCTCATCTATGTCATCAACTCGGCGGTCGATACTTTTCGCGCCGATCTGAAGTCGGCCCGCGACGCGGAAAGGCAAGCGACCCTGGCCGCCGCCGACGCTGAATCGGAAATTGAGGCTGAACAGGAGGCTGATGAGGAGGCGACGTCCGAAGCTCCACCGCAGGACGAAGAGAGCCAGGAGGAGCCTGTCCTGCCCGAGGTTTTCTTCCGACAGCCTACCAGCAACGCAATCGTACCGCCCACTTTCGTGGTGAAGATGGGCGCTGTAGGGGTGACGGTTGACCCGTCGGGCGAGGTAGTTCCCGACTCGGGACACATGCACATTCTCGTCGATACCGATTTCATCCCTGCTGGAGAGATTATCCCCGCCGACGAGCAGCATCTCCATTTCGGAGACGGCTCTCTTGAGGCGGAACTGACGCTCACGCCCGGAGAGCACACTCTGCATCTGCAATTCGCTGACGGCCTCCATACAGCCCTGGAAGGGGACGAGTACCGCGACACCATTATCGTCTTCGTCGAAGAAGGCGCCCCCGAACAATCCGTGGCCTTCTTTGATCCTCTTGACGGCACGACCGTCACCTCACCCTTTGAAGTCGTGATGGCGGCTACCGGCCTCGTCGTCGAACCCTCCGGCGAAGTCAACAACGGCGCCGGACATTTCCATATCCTGGTCGACACTGACTTCATCCCCGCCGGAAATGTCATCCCCACCGACGAGCAGCACCTCCACTACGGCAAAGGACAGACGACTGTTTCTGTAGAACTGGAGCCCGGCGAGCATACACTTCGACTCCAGTTCGCTGACGGCCTCCACACCGCGCTGGAAGGTGACGAGTACCGCGACACCATCACCGTCATCGTCGAAGCAGGCGACGAATCCCCGTCAGTCAGCTTTGAACAACCCGCCGACGGCGCGACCGTCACCTCTCCCTTCGAGGTCGTGATGGCGGCTACCGGACTCATCGTCGAACCCTCCGGTGAAGTCAACGACGGCGCCGGACATTTCCACATCCTCGTCGACACCGACTTCATCCCCGCCGGAAATGTCATCCCCACCGATGAGCAGCATCTCCACTACGGCAAGGGCCAGACTACTGTTTCTGTAGAACTGGAGCCCGGCGAGCACACGCTCCGCCTCCAGTTCGCTGACGGTCTGCACACCGCGCTGGAGGGCGACCAGTACCGCGACACAGTCACCGTCATCGTCGAAGCAGGCGACGAGTCCCCGTCAGTCAGCTTTGAACAACCCGCCGACGGCGCGACCGTCACCTCTCCCTTCGAGGTCGTGATGGCGGCTACCGGACTCATCGTCGAGCCGTCCGGCGAAGTCAACGACGGCGCCGGACATTTCCACATCCTCGTCGACACCGACTTCATCCCCGCCGGAGAGATCATCCCCACCGACGAGCAGCATCTCCACTACGGCAAGGGCCAGACAACTGTTTCTGTAGAACTGGAGCCCGGCGAGCACACGCTCCGCCTCCAGTTCGCCGACGGCCTCCACACCGCGCTGGAAGGCGACCAGTACCGCGACACCATCACTGTCATCGTCGAAGAGGGCGACGAGTCCCCGTCAGTCAGCTTTGAACAACCCGCCGACGGCGCGACCGTCACCTCTCCCTTCGAGGTCGTGATGGCGGCTACCGGCCTCATCGTCGAGCCGTCCGGTGAAGTCAACGACGGCGCCGGACATTTCCACATCCTCGTCGACACCGATTTCATCGCGGCCGGCGAAGTCATTCCCACCGACGAGCAGCATCTCCACTACGGCCAGGGCCAGACAGCCGTGACCGTCGAACTGGGGCCGGGCGAGCACACACTTCGCCTCCAATTCGCCGACGGACTCCATACCGCCCTGGAAGGCGACCAGTACCGCGACACCATCACCGTCGTTGTCGAAGCCGGCCCGTCAACCGAACAAAAGGGGGGCGCCTCCGACCAACTGGCCCAGGAAACGATAGACCTGGCTATCGAGGCCATGATAAGGACTGGTTGCAACAGTTGCCACATCACCACAGGGTTGCCCCAAGGGGACGGAGCGATGCTTGGTCCCGACCAGACAAATTTGGGCAACATAGCTGGCACCCGCCGCGAGGGCTATACCGCCGAGGAGTACCTCCGAGAGGCGATACTCGACCCGAGCGCATTTATCGTTGAAGAGTGCCCTCTCGGACAGTGCCTGCAGGTGATGCCTGTAAACTACGGAGATCAGCTTAGCGAAGAGGAATTAAACGCAATCGTCGCCTATCTGCTCTCTCTCACTACGGACGAGTAGATTTCAAATTCATCTCTCGCCGGAAATGAAAACCCCCTGACGCTCAGATGAACGTCAGGGGGAAATGATACCTGTTCTGATTTTCCTGTTCCCGTTCCGGAATCCACCTCCCCGATACGGCCAGGTTCGTTCCCGGTCGCCCTCTCCAGACCCTACCCCGCGATTACCAGAAGAAGCACCCAAAGGAAGCTGATAGAGCTTACAATGCTCACGGCCATGGCAAGGAAAAATCTCGGACTGTACTTCTTCCCCAGAAAAAGGGGCGGCTGCCACTTTACCGGCAACATCTTCCTGGACTTTACCGGCACCAATGCACCTGACCGGCTCTTACTCTTTCGTGGCGTAAATCGTGGAAAAGCGGCTTCATAGGTCATGGCTGCTCTCCTTACCGAATGATTGCTCAATAAATCCGTACTGATGCAACTGAATTATACATGATAAATGTTCAGTTGTCCATACCTGAGAAAAGCCTATCACATCCGCGAAAACAGTGCAAATTGGCAAAACCACGGTGGCTTACGCAGTTTTGCGTCTGAACAACAAGATGAAACGCATCTGCATGCCATTCCTATGGGGAAATACATTCCTCGCGTCATGCTCTTTTTTTGACGTTTCTTTTACTCAAGGTCTCATCCCCCGCCTCTCAGAGAGGCCAGGAATCTTCTTCTTCCTGCAGGTCGCCCTCCTCGTCATCGAGTTCCGGATCGCCGTCGTCTACCCCGTACAGGCTTTCATCCATCTCTTCTTCGAAAATCGAATCATCATCCAGCCACTCAAACTCATCTTCGTCTTTGTCGGTAGCTGCGCCTTTGTCTGCCAAGACGTCAACAATCTCGATTTCATCGAAAGTTATGCACGAAAGGTTTACCGGATCCAACTCGATTTCATCCGCGTCACACCATCCATTCAACCAGAAACTACAGCGCTTCTGCGGGCAGCGCACCCGGCTCATTCGGAGTCCTCCCACATGGCGGGCTCATGGGGCCGCGCATGAAAGACATATGCCCATACAGAACGCGCCCTCTCAGGTTTGATCGATTACTTCGAGTATAGCAGAAAATCCCGGCTCGTCAACCGTTTTTGGAACTTTCTTTCCTACTTTATACTACGCCCCGTGCAGGTTGCAAACGCTCAGCCGCTTTCAGCCCTTTATCGTCCAATCCAACCCGGCTTTTGGACGCCAAAGACTGTCTGTACTCGGAAACCTCCTCGCCGGAACAACGTAGTAATCTGTACCGGGAAGCAAGGCGTTAGCAGCGCTTCGACAAGAGTATAGCCATCCGTATGGGGAAAGCACATGAGTACGCTTGGAAACATCATCTGGCTCATCTTCGGCGGTCTGATCGCCGCTATCGGATACTTGATCGGCGGCCTGATTCTCTGCCTGACCGTCGTCGGCATTCCGTTCGGCCTGCAGTCGATCAAGTTCGGCGTCGCCACCCTTACCCCGTTTGGCAAGGAAGTAGTGGAAGGTCAGAACGCGAACAGCCCACTTCGCATTCTCTTTAACCTGATCTGGATAATTCTCTTTGGCTGGGAGATCGCGCTGGCTCACCTGCTTTCGGCGCTGATCCTTACCGTTACGATAGTGGGGATCCCCTTCGCAAAGCAGCACTTCAAGCTGATCCCGCTCGCTCTCCTCCCCTTCGGCAGGGACTTGCAGTAGCCCGTGATCCAGTCGGCAACTCCGCTGACATCCCCATCTTTCCCTCTCGCATAGTCTTCCCTTTTGCATGGACTGAACATGGCAACGCCCGGCCTGGAACAGGGGCCGGACCCCCTTCGCCATCACTTCAGCCTTTGCGCACCTCACTTTGGCGGCAGGCCCGCATTCGGTTACTTCTTGTTCAGGCTGGGCCGGAGATTCGCGGTGAGTCGACCCCAGGGCGGCGGCCTGCGAAACCTGGAGCAACTGTCTGCCGCCTTTACTTCCAGCCGATCAAGCCCAAGCGCGCCAAACCGGATGCGAAAGTTAGGGTAGCCGTTGCAACTGTGGTAAAAGATTAACGAAAACTGTTCATTTCAGAAACCAGGCCCGAACCGGGTTCATCAAGGGCAAACGCCCTATTTCTGCCCACGCCAATGCTTCTTTCTCCAGGGTGTCACCGCCGTCAAACAGCTTTTCCCCCCTCGGACGCGACCCCACAGACGACCGGCGAAACTCTTCAGCCATGTTAGCGGCATCCCTCTCACTGATTCTCGTTAGCGGTGTTATCCTCTATTGGATTAAACCTCATAAGCGCGCCTGGGCCGGTTGGCTCTCGGCAATGCCTCCCCTGGCCGTCACCGTCTGGCAGCTTAGCGCGGCATTCCCGTTCCTGAACGCCGGCGCCGGCACAGCCTCCAGCCCCAAGGCTGCTTTGCAGAACGGCGCCATCCTTGTCGAGCAGTATCGGTGGATTGAGAGCCTGGGTTTGGAGCTCTCATTTCGCCTGGACGGCCTCTCCTTGCTCTTTGGCCTCATCATCTCCGGCATCGGCGCCGCCGTCGCGCTCTACACGCACTATTATCTCGAAAACGATGAGAGACAGGGCTACTTTTATCTCTCACTCTTTGCCTTCATGGCCTCGATGCTGGGTCTCGTCTGGGCGGATAATCTGCTGACTCTGTTCGTTTTTTGGGAAGGGACGAGCGTTACAAGCTACCTTCTCATCGGATACTCGCACCAGTCTGCCGTCGCCAGGGGCGGCGCCCGCAACGCATTCATCGTGACAGCCGGCGGCGGCCTCGCATTGATCGCAGGAATGATCCTGTTGGGGCAGCAGAGCGGCACCTATACGCTCAGCGAGATCGTAGCTCGCCCAGGCTTGACCGACCTCGACCTCTATCCGGCCATCCTGATACTGATCCTTCTCGGCGCCTTTTCCAAGTCAGCCCAGTTTCCCTTTCACTGGTGGTTGCCAGGCGCGATGGCCGCGCCAACGCCTGCAAGCGCATACCTGCATTCCGCCACCATGGTCAAAGCGGGCATCTATCTCCTCGCCCGCCTGCACCCTGCCCTCAGCGGACACCCTATGTGGTTGTGGGCGCTCCTCATCTTTGGCGGCACGACAATGCTCGTAGGCGCGATCACCGCTGTGCGGCACTGGGACATGAAGGCCCTGTTGGCCTATGCAACCGTCAGCCAGTTGGGAATCCTGACCACGCTGCTGGCCTTTCGCAGCGAGGCCGCACTGCTGGCCGTCGTCGTCGGAATACTCGCCCACGCTCTCTATAAGGGTCCCCTCTTTCTGGTTGCCGGAATCGTGGACCACGCAACCGGCGTAAGAGACTTGAGAAAACTCGCCGGTCTCAGGCACTCCCTACCAGTAACTTCGGCGGTGGCCCTGCTGGCAACCCTTTCGATGGCTGGCATTCCGCCTCTCTTCGGTTTCGTATCGAAGGAGGCCTTGCTTGAATCCCTTTTTGAATCTGGCGAACATGGAGAGATAGCGGGATGGATTGCATTTGGCGCCGCGGCCCTCACCGGAGCCTTCTTCGTTACATATAGTTTGACCCTCCTTTGGGAAGCCTTTTTTCGGCCCGGTTCGACCGGAGAAGCCGAAGGTTCAACCCAGGAAAATACCGGTCACATTGCTCAGACCCACGTTCACCACGCCCCGGCTGCTCCGTTCGTGGCTGCACCGCTCCTGCTCGTCGCCATTGGCACTGTCGCTCCCTTTGCCCTGCAGCCGCTCGACGCCTTCCTGACGCCGGCGGCAGCATCCATTTCTGGCGCACCCGTCCATACGCACGCGGCGCTCTGGCATGGCTTTACCCCAGTGTTACTGACCAGCCTGCTCGCCATTGGCGCCGGCATCTGGCTGTTCCAGAAACGGTCCTACCTTCGTCGAACCTTGGCTCTCCTGCCCGAAAACCTGCGCGGAGTCGTAGTCTTTCAGAATTTCCTGGACGGAATCTACGCGCTGGGGCAGTTCACGGCCCGCTTCTCACAGGGCTATACCCTGGCTTCGCAGGCGGCCATCGTGTTGCTCGCCGCCTTCGTTCCTGTTGCTGTCGCACTGCTCCAGATCGCACCCGGCGACCTTCTGACACCTTCCGATGTCCTTCCCGGCGCCCCCGCAACTGTTCTGATTCTCATGACGGTCGTATCCGCCTACGTCACCGTCCGCATTAGGACCAGCCTGGGTGCAATCATTAGCTTGGGCGTGGTCGGCGTCTCTGTGACCCTATTCTACGTATTCTTCAGCGCACCGGATCTCGCTCTCACCCAGCTACTCATCGAAGTGTTGACTGTCGTACTTCTCGTACTCGTGTTCACGAAGCTCCCTCCGGATATTCGACCGCCCATGCAGAAACTGAAACAGATTCGCAATGTGCTGGTTGCCTTGGCAGCAGGAGCCTTTGGCTTCTTCCTCGTCCTCTTCAACACCAGCGAAGCAATGCAGGCCGCTCAGTCTATCAGCGGCTACTTTCTGCATAATGCGGTGCCCAAAGGTCACGGAACCAATGTGGTAAATGTAATCCTGGTCGACTTTCGCGCCTTCGACACTATGGGAGAGATCACCGTTCTGGCCCTGGCGGCTTTGGGTGGGTACGCCCTGCTGAACGCCCCCCGCGTCAATCTTCCCTCGTGGACGTCGCAACGCCCGGAATCGGAGTCCATCGAGAGCCGGCAATATCCGACGGCAGCCGAAACCGAACAGTCGAGTACCGAATCGCCTGCAAAAGCAGGTGAGAAATGAAGCAGGATTACTGAAACACGTCTCAGATCCTTATGCCTGAACTCTATCTTCGTCTCCTCAATCGCATATTGACGCCCGTACTGCTGTTACTTTCTCTGTACCTGCTATTTCGCGGCCACAACCTGCCGGGCGGCGGCTTCATCGCCGGGCTGATGGCCGCTGCCGCATTTCAGCTCCAGATCCTGAGCCGGGGCCACGACAGAGTCCGGCGTACTATCGGACCTTACCTGAACAGCGGAATCGGATTGGGTCTGGCCGTT
The DNA here is from genome assembly GCA_965204525.1 of Caldilineaceae bacterium. Classification (GTDB taxonomy): domain Bacteria; phylum Chloroflexota; class Anaerolineae; order Caldilineales; family Caldilineaceae; genus Bin5. Next base: position 533,738 of record OZ241994.1, read on the forward strand.
GCCATCTGCTCCGGCATCGTTGGACTGCTTGATGGAATCTTCTTCAAAGGCGTATGGTTCAGCCTGAACCTGCCTCTCCTGGGCTATCTGAAAATCGGTACGCCGGTAATCTTCGATCTGGGCGTCTTTCTCGTAGTGGTGAGCGTCGCGACTTCCTATCTTCTCGGCCTCAGCCGTGTTTCTGACACAGCCCCTCTCCTCCGCCATGACGCGGACGCCACGGTTCGTTCCGACAATCCCGCCTCCGTCCTGCCGGACGCGAATGTCGAACCAGGTCGCAGGGCAGACTCATGATCTCTCTACTCTTGGCAATCGCCGTCGGCAGCCTCTTTGCCTGCGGAACCTATCTGATCTTGCGTCGAGGACAGATAAAGCTCATCCTCGGACTGGCACTACTGAGTCATGGTGTAAATCTTCTGCTCTTCGGGTCAGGTAGGCTCACTGAAGGGCGCCCCCCAATCTTTCTGAACAAGGCTGATTACGCAGAGACGATTAAGTGGAATCTGCCTGCCGACCCGTTGCCCCAGGCCCTTATCTTGACAGCAATCGTTATCAGCTTCGGCATTACCGCTTTCGTCATCGTGCTCGTAAACCGGCGCCATACGGTTACACAGACCGACTATGTCCATGGCGAGTTCGTACCGCTCTTGCGTGAAGGGGACCCCTTCGACTTCTCCGCATCTACTGAAATAGACCAGCACGACTGGCTGGCCTACGAAGTGGACGAGGTCTACGACAGCGAAGAGCTGCTGACAGGATTTCCAACGTTGCCGCCCTCTGAACAGGACGAATCAACTGCTATGGAAGAGGACCAATACCAATGGCCATGAGCGCCAACCTGCTAGCCGTCCCCGTCGCTGCGCCTCTTCTGACAGCCGCCCTCATTCTATTGTTTGCCCGTTGGGGCGGCCGGACACTGATAAGGCATCAGATCGCGCTGACGACACTGGCCCTCTGCATTAACCTTGCGGTGGCCGTGCTACTCTTCCGGGCCGCCGCCGGGCAGGGGCAACGATTCGTACTGCAGCTGGGTGCTTGGTCGGCCCCCTTCGGAATCACCGTCTATGGCGACGGACTTTCCGCTACGCTTCTACTGCTGACGGCCCTCGTCGCGCTGGCAGTCTATCCATTCGCCGTCGCGACCATCGACTACCACAGGGCCCGAATGGGGTTTCATCCCCTTTATCTGTTCCTCCTCATGGGAGTCAACGGCGCCTTCCTGGCAGGAGATCTCTTCAATCTCTACGTCTTCTTTGAAGTTCTCTTGATGGCTAGTTTTGTTTTGCTGACCGTCGGGGCCCAACCGGCCCAGACCAACAGCGGAATTCGCTATGTTGTACTCAATCTCCTTGCATCGACCATCTTTCTGGTCGCGGCCGGAATCGCCTACGGCACACTTGGTACCCTTAATTTTGCCCAGATCGCGGAGCGGCTGCCCTTGGCTTCTCCTGCAGTGCGTACCGTTTTCGCGGGCTTGCTCTTGGTCGGTTTTGGCAGCAAGGCCGCGATTTTCCCCCTCTTTTTCTGGCTTCCTGCCAGTTACCACACGCCTCCCCCGGCAGTTACAGCCCTCTTCGGTGGCCTCTTGACCAAGGTTGGTGTCTACACACTCTTTCGCAGCTTTACGCTCTTTTTCCCCGAGTTGCTGCTGAGTTGGCAGCCTGCCCTCCTGACTATTGCCGGGGCAACGATGCTTGTGGGCGCCCTTGGAGCACTGGCCCAGCCAGGTATTCGACGCGTACTCAGTTTCCATATAATCAGCCATGTGGGATTCATGTTGATGGGCCTGGCGGTTGCACGAAGCGGAAACAGTTTGGCCATCGGATTTGGCCTGGGCGCGGCCATCATCTATCTCTGCCACCACATGATTATCAAGACCGCACTTATTATGGCCGGTGGAGCCGTAGAGTTGCACATGGGCAGCGACCGGCTGGCCTCGATCGGTGGGCTGGTTTCCAGACAGCCGTTCCTCGCCTTTCTTTTCTTCACGGCAGCGATCTCCTTGGCGGGCGTACCGCCTTTCAGCGGCTTTGTAAGCAAACTCAGCCTTTTGCAGATAACGCTTGACACACGTCACTGGGTCGTTTCCGGGGTAAGCGTATTCGCCAGCCTTCTGACCATGATGAACATGATGCGTCTCTGGCGCGAGTCATTTTGGGGGGATTACAGCCGTCCAAGCAGAATACCGTCCAGAATTCTGCAGAGCAGAGTTCGGCAACAGTTAATGCTGACACCGGTGGCCGTGCTGGTACTTCTCAGCTTGGCCCTGGGCATTTGGGGCGAACCGGCCTTCCGGCTGTCGATGCAGGTTGCCCAACAAGCTCTCGACCGCCAGGCCTACATTGAAGCGGTGTCGCCGTCTGCCCAAGTCTCTACACTGCCGGTAGGTCATCTCACTTCCGAGGCCGAAACAGTCTCAACGAACAGCCCGCAAGGCCTGTCCAATATGGCGGACCGCTCTCTGTTGGTTTCACGTTGACCTGCAAAATGCCGGAGCAAATGGCCTTAATGGAAGTGCAGTAGCAGTTATCTTGAGCAAGGAGAACTGAGAGTCACTCGATGCAACGACTCCTGGTCCTAAACCTGTTTATTTCATTGATGTGGCCGATTCTCAACAACGATTATACGTTTGAGGCCCTCCTGCTCGGCTTCATCTTCGGCTTCGTGCTGACCTCGCTCGTGCAGCGAAGGTATGGCCTATACACAGTTCGGGCCGCCGGTTTTGTCGCCTACGTCCTCCTTGCTATCCTGCAGAGCAATTTGCGACTGGCAGGCACGGTACTTGCCAACGCCGTCGGCATGCAGACGGCGCTGCGCCCGGGCATCGTTGCAGTCCCTTTGGACTTGACAAACCCGTTCGACATCACCGTCCTGGCAACCGTCATCACTTTGACGCCGGGCACACTCAGTATCGACTTGGGAGAGGATGTTTCCGGTCGGCTCCGGCCTTACGGCGAACCTGAGGATAGCGCCATCGGAACGGACTCCGAGAGAAGTGAGCAACGCGCGCAATCCGAGGAGAGCTCTACACAGTTGCCTCACCGCACAACCGGTCCGCGCGACAGAGGAGAGGCGGCTCTGCTTGTCCACGCAATCGACGTTTCCGACCCGAACGTATTCCGCGCCGACATCAAGCGGAGATTTGAAAGTCCGCTCCTGGAGCTTCGCCGTCTTGTCGCCGAGATGGACAGTGCCGATACCTGAGACTGGAGAACTTTCGTGAGCAACGATCTGTTTGAACTGAGCCTGGTCGTCCTGATGACCTTGCTCTCCTTTTCGCTGCTGTTGTGCTTCGGGAGGCTCCTGCGAGGGCCAAACCTGCCCAACCGAACCGTGGCGTTTGACCTGATTTCCATCCACGCGGTCGGAATCTTTCTCCTGTTTGCCGTGAACAGCCATTCGTATGTCCTGTTGGAAGGGGCAATAATCACGGCTGTTCTTGGTTTCCTGGGGACAATGATGTTTGCCCGCGCATTGGAGCGGTATCCCCATGCACGATGGCTCGAAAGGCCGCCAGAGAACGACGAATAGATGCCTCCGGATCACCTCATTGGCGAGGTACACGAATGGACATAACGACGATGAACCTCGTTGTAATAGCCCTGGCCGCGATCGGCACGCTATTTCTGCTCATAAGCGCCGTGGGCATGCTGCGCCTGCCTGACGTTTTGACTCGCATGCACGCAGCCGGCATCGCCGCGACGCTCGGCATCACCTGCCTGCTGCTAGCCACAGGCCTCCACTTCCTTGCCGAAGGGCAGATGCTCCGCATGGTCGCCCTCATCATCCTGTTCTTTGTGACCGCCCCCATCGCAACCACAACCATGGCCAGGGCCGCCTACCGCACAAGCCGCTCGGACCAGTTCCTGCTTTCGCACGACGACCTCGCCGCACTCTCTCCAACTGTCGGGTCGGAAAGACAGGAAGAGCCAGGGGCTGCCGAAGAGTAGCTCACTTTGAAGGACAGCAGCAATGAGCGAAGTGACATCTGACGACAGCACATTTGGCCCGAGCCAGAGTCGCGAAGGGTCCCGACAGGACCTGATCCTGGCTGTAGATCTGGGAAGTTCTTCAGTAAGGGCTTCCGCCTACCTCTTGAATGGAACAAGGCTTGAGGAAACGACAGCGTTCCGCAATACCGAGCAGTCCGCAGATGGCACCTTCGATCCGCACATTCTCACCGATCTGACAGAGGAAGTCATCAGTGACTGCCTCGCCCGCGTTAGAATTCTCGCAGACCGCCCACGCTTCATCGCCGCCGCCTGGACCAGCTTTGCCATGAGCTGGCTTGGCGTCGATGCCGCCGGTCAACCGGTCACTCCCGTCTACACCTACTCCGACGCGCGCAGCGGGCCCTTTGCCGACAGCTTGCGGCAGGAACTCTTACAGCAAGGCAGGCTCGATGACGCCTGGCAACGAACCGGAACACCCATCCACACCGCCTACGCGCCGGCACAGCTGCTCCGCCTGGCAGCAGAAGAACCAGATCTTCTGGAACAGGTCGCAACTTGGCAAACTCTCGCCGCCAGCCTGTTCGCACGCTGGCGCGGTCAGCCGCATGCCCCCATCAGCAACAGCGAAGTTGGCTGGACCGGCATGCTCAATCGGCGTACTTTGACCTGGGATGAGCAGTTTATTAGATGGGTAGGTGTTGACCCTCGACGGTTGCCTCCTATTTTTGACTATGCGAAAGGAGCGGTTGGATTGACCGATCCCTGGGCCTCCAAGTGGCCGGAACTAGCGCACGCCCCCTTCTTCCTGGCAGTGGGGGACGGTGCCGGCGCCAATCTCGGCAGCGGCTGCTCTGACAACACTCGTATCGCTCTGACGATAGGAACCACCGGCGCCATGCGAGTCGTCTTACCCAACGATGCCCAGTCCAGAGAGCACGACGCCGGTGGAAATGGCGTGCAGCCCACTCCAGCCGGTCTCTGGAGCTATCCTATCGACAGTAAACGCTGGCTGGTTGGCGGCTCCTTGACCGATGGCGGTTCACTTTTCTCGTGGCTACACGAAGCACTGGCCGTTCAGGACACGGTCGCCCTTCTTGCCTCCGCTGCCGACTTGGCGCCCGACGCCCACGGACTGACCCTCCTCCCCTTTCTGCGCGGCGAACGCGCCCCGGGTTGGGCCACAGAAGCCGCCCTCTCCATCAGCGGCATCTCGTCGGCAACCACTCCGGCTCACATCGTCCGCGCCGCGTTCGAAGCGGTCGCCCTGCGCTTCCGCCTCATCTACGATCGACTCCTCCCGCTCTTGCCTCCGGGTACTGAAATCGTCGCCAGCGGCGGCGCCCTCCAGGACAATGGTCTCTGGCGGCAGATCCTGGCCGACGTCATGCAGACACCGGTGCACCTTGTTGATGTCGAAGAAGCGACCAGCCGCGGCGCCGCCATCCTGGCCTTGCAAGCCCTGGATCTTCCGCAGCCTCCTGATCCACCCACGGTTCATACCTCCCTACCTGACAAAGACGCGGGCGTCGCCTACGCACAGGCTTTGCGCCGCCAACAGGAACTGTACGACCGGGTTATCGCCCACCCTTAACTGCAGGATTTGGATGTTGAGGCTGTGCGTACGTCAGAGGAGGTCCGGTAGTTGTCCGATCACAACTTCGCGGAGAATTAAAGCGGGGAGAGGCCTTCTGCCGGCAGGTTGCCTCTTCTACTCTGGTTAATCCCCTGCCACCCGGGTTGCCGCGCCCACAGGAACTTCGGACGCGCTCTTACGCCACACGTATAGCGCGGCCAGTGCCAGGACAACGTAAATTATCGTCACGACGCCGAACACGCCTCGCATGCCGATCAGTGGGAAAACCGCTGCCCCCAACATTGGCGCCACCATTCGACCCGCCGCGCTGACACTGTTGCTCAAACCGAATGTTGTGCCGTACGCGCCCCGGGGTGTCCGCAGGTTCAGCAAGGCACTCGTGGCAGGCATAATCGCACCGGCACTGACCCCGATCAGGGCCTGCAGAGCGAGCAATTGCCAGGCATTCGTGACAAACGTCTGAAAAAAGTAGACCAGGATCGCAAAGGCTGCGCCTGCTGTCAGTACCTTCTCATGGCCTATCCGGTCGCTGAGTCGCCCCAGATAGACCGCGCTGACAGCGCCAATGGCCGCCTTGGCTCCAATGCTGAGGCCCGACAGAACGGCTGCTCCCTCGCTCGAAGAAAGTAACTCGACAAAGAAAAATGCCAGCAGCGGCATCGTAACCGAACGTCCAAGGCTCTGCAGAAACGAGACCCAGTATAGTGACGGCATGTCAGGCACACGCAGCAAATCCCGGTAGCTTTCCCAGAATTTGACCCGTTTCTGGGGTGGAGGCCTTTCAAAGTCCTCTTTCACCCAGAAAATGACCGCAACCCCGGCCAGCGCAAGCGCCGCGCCCGTGAACCAGAAGCTTGCGCGGTAGCCGAATGCTTCGCTCACCACCCCCCCGATCAGAGGACCGACGGCCGCCCCAACCCAGAGACCGGTCTGAATCAGACCGAGGGACTCACCTGACTTTTCCTTGGGGACTGTAGCCGCAACCATGGCGCTTGTAGCTGAAACGATGCCTGTCAGCAAACCCTGAAACGTGCGAATCAGAACCAGTTGCTCCGCGCTCTGGGCGAAACCCATGAGCGCAACCATCACCGCGCCGCCAATCGTAGCCCGAATCAGCATCGGCTTGCGGCCGTACCGGTCGGCCACCGTGCCCCACACCGGGGACGACAACATCATCGTCACCGCCTGTGCTGAAAAGACGAGGCCAGACCAGAACGCGACCGATCCTCGCGTGGCCACGCCCAGTTCGGCCACATAGAGTGGCATGAATGGATAGACCAGGCTGAAACCGGCTACGGAGAGTACCTGCACGACGAATAGCACGTATAAATTGCGGCGCCACTCTGCCATGTGCATTCTCGCCTGGCTGACCGGAAGGACCAGGGTCCGTTCCAGCTAAATCGCTTTTGTAAACCGCTAAAGTGGGACTGACTCAATGTTACCCTACATTGGGGCTTGGGACAAACTGCCCATTCGAGTCCAGGTCTCGCCAAGAATAGGCATTTGGCCAGCCATCTCTCAAAACATCTGCGGGAAAAAGTAGGCGATCATGCCCAGTGTGATATTGTAAGCGGCGTGCGCTATCACGCACGTCGACGTGTTATAGCGATTTCGCACAAGTCCCAGTATCAGTCCTACAATAAAGACAGCAAGCGTAGAAAGGGTGATTCCATATTGACTGTGAAGCAATGCAAACAGAAGGCTTGTGAACAGCAGTCCGAATCTTGGCTGGAGTGCCCCCCGAAACAGGGTTTCTTCGCCGATCCCGGCTGCAAGTCCCAGTGTGAGAATCCCCGGTATGGACCCCAGCAATGGACCGATGAGCACCTCCGTGAGACGCTGAACATCCTCATCCACGCCCCAGCCCACCGCCTCGGCGACGATTTCCAACACAAGAATGACCGCGACGGAGACCAGCCCTGTTCCGATTCCGACGGCAACTTCCGCTGGACGCGGCACAACCAGCCCGAGCCGTTCCAGCGCTTGCAGCAACCTTCGCCGCGTCAGCCACCCCACGCCGGCCACAGCCCAAACGGCGAACGTAATCTGCTGCACCCATAGCGATAGCAGTAGTGATCCGCCATCTGCCGCAGTATCCTCGGACAGGTCCGCCAGCGTTTCCAAACCGACAGCAAGCGTGACAGCCAGATTGATCACCACCAACATGACGAACGACGCGGCGACCGCATGAATGCTGCTTCGAGCATCGATCTGAATGAGATTGGCCAGCAGCCTTCGTACAGGGGGCAGAAGGAAGAGGGGCGCAGCCGCCGCCGGCAGCCAAAGGCCCAGTCCAAGCACGTCCAGTCTGTCAAGTACAGGCAGAATCTCTACAGCCTGCTCGGTCTCCCCGCCGGACAGGATTTCAATTATGTTTTGCTGAAATTCGCCGTTCGCCTCCATAGCAATCGCGATCCCGTGCAGAGTCGCGCCGGCTGCCGCCATGACTCCGAAAATGAAGGCATGAAATGCATAGGTCAGTCCTGCAATCGTCCTTCCCGATCCCTCGGCCAGCCTTTGCTTGTCGGCCAGGTTTGCCAGCAGCACAATCAGGAACAAGGGCACAAAAAGCAGGACAGTCAGTATACTCTCGCTCATATGAACATTCGCTCCATCTCATTTGACAAGCATGTAGTATTGCAAGCCTACCATATCCCTCAGTGCATTCGTAATCGATTGCTCCTCCTCTGTTCGGGTCCATCGAAAATATGAAGAAAGGCCCCGTCCCCAAGTCCTACATGGTTCCAGGGAGCGGAATGACACAGCCTGAAGCCCTGCTGTTCGTTCTGAATGGGATTCGGAAAGCACCCATTGTCTGCCAGCTTTACATTTGAACGGATTTTCCCTAGAATAGGTGGAATCTTCGCACAGTGAGTAGCCCACGGAAAGATGAAGAGGTAGTCGGAGGCGGTACCGATGAACAGTTATACTTATCGATTAGACGAAGAGGCCGGTAGCCCGCCTCCTGTCGAACAGCTGATGTCCGACACCGCAGATGACTCAGATTTTGGGTCGGATATCGACTGGCAGACGAAACCTCTTCCCGGCAAGACCATGCCGCCCGTCTCAGCCTACCCGCCCTCGAACACGCCACTGACCAATCTCTCAATCGATGAACTTGCCGATTCGCCGGCCGTCTATAACCGGGAACTGAGCTGGCTCGACTTCAACTGGCGTGTTCTCTACGAAGCACTGGACGATCGAACACCGCTCCTCGAGCGGCTCAAATTTGTCGCCATTACGAGTAGCAATCTCGACGAGTTCTTCCGCAAACGCGTCGGTGGGTTGAAGCGTCAGCAGGCAGCCGGTGTCGCCAACCTGACTCTCCATGGCTGGACGCCCGACTTCCAGATGCGCCTGATCGCACGCCACGTGCGCGCCATGGTGCAATATCAGACCCGTGCCCTCCTGAATGAGATCCTTCCCGGGCTGCGAGAAGAGGGAATGCGGGTCGTCACTTACGACGAACTGCCTGCCGACCAGCAAGAGGAGCTGGCCGCCTTCTTCCGCAGAGAAATCTACCCGATCCTTACGCCGCTGGCCGTAGATCCCGGCCACCCTTTTCCCTTCATCAGCAACCTCAGTCTCAGCCTCGCCGTGGAAATGCGTGATCCAGTCAACGGCGAAGTCCGGTTCGCCCGCGTCAAGGTGCCTTCCAACCGGGCCCGATGGGTAACCGTCAACGACTCGCTCGACTTCGTGCCGCTCGAACAGGTGATTACGCACAATCTCGAGCTCCTGTTCCCTGGCATGGAACTGATCGCCGCCTACCCCTTCCGCGTGACCCGCAACGCCGACATCGCACGCAGTGAAGAGGAAGCAGACGATCTCCTTGAAATGATCAGCGAAGAACTGCGCGAACGCCGCTTTGCCCCGATCGTCCGCCTGGAAGTGGCCGAGTCGATGCCGGAGGACATTCGCTCCATTCTGATGCAGGAGATGGAGCTGCATCACACCGACGTCTACCACCACGAAGGACCACTGGGCGTCGCCGATCTTCTGCCGCTTGCCGACGTCAACTTGCCCCATCTCAAGAATCAGCCTTGGACTCCGCAGACCCACCCGGCGTTTTCCGGCGTCGGCAGCCAGACCCGTCCCGCCGATATCTTTTCCATCATCAGGAAGGGCGATGTCCTGGTGCATCACCCGTACCACAGCTTCGCGACCAGCACTCAGGCATTCATCGAGGCCGCGGCCCGAGACCCACAGGTCCTCGCCATCAAACAGACGCTCTACCGGACGAGCGCCGATTCTCCTGTAGGCCGAGCCTTAATTCAGGCGGCGGAACGGGGTAAGCAAGTAGCAGTCCTTGTCGAACTCAAAGCCCGCTTCGACGAGGAGCGCAACATTGAATGGGCCCGAACACTGGAAGATGCCGGCGTCCACGTGGCATACGGTCTCGTGGGGCTCAAAACCCACACCAAGACGACCTTGGTCGTCCGCGAGGAAGAGGAGGGCATACAGGTCTATGCCCACATCGGCACCGGCAACTACAACCCCAAGACCGCAGGTCTCTACACTGACCTGGGTCTGCTGACAGCCCGTCCCGAAGTCGGAGCGGACCTGATGGACCTCTTCAACTTCCTCACGGGTTACAGCCGCCAGCGCCACTTCCGCCGGCTCCTTGTTGCACCTGTTAACATGCAGGACCGGTTCGTGGAACTGATCGACACCGAGGCGGCCAATGCACTTGCCGGCCGGCCCTCCGGCATTGTCGCCAAAATGAACGGGCTCGATGACGCCGTCGTCGTACGTGCCCTTTACCGCGCAAGCCAGGCTGGCGTTCCCATCCGCCTGATCGTGCGCGGAAACTGCCGTGTCCAGCCCGGCATTGAAGGAATCAGCGAAAACATCGAAGTGATCAGCGTCATCGGCCGCTTCCTGGAGCACCACCGCATCTACTCCTTTGTCAACGATGGCAAGCCCCTCTACTTTATCGGCAGCGCAGACTGGATGTCTCGCAACCTCATGGATCGCGTCGAAGCAATCGTCCCCGTAGAAGAGCCCGCCCTGCAGGAACAGTTGCAGCGCATCCTCGACTGCTGTCTGGAAGACCGCCGTCAGTCCTGGGCTTTACAGGAAGACGGCCTGTACCACCGCCGCGATGAACCCTTGCCCTCCAACGGCCAAACCGCAGTTCAACCGGATGGAAAGCTCCCCGCAGCGCGGGACGCACTGGAAACCGCAGCCACGCGCCTCCAGAACGGCATCGACAGCGCTGCCCGCATCTACGGCACCCAGCAAGCTCTGATGGACTGGACACAGCACAGCCTGGGCCAAATTTAGACGCCCATCCGACGACTCTCCGTTCAAATTGACCACGACAGGGCCGACAGGCCGCGAATACCAGTTTCCACTGGCCGGGACGAAATCCCCCTGGCTAAGGGAGTCGGAAACCGAATCGCTGGCGTAGCAACGCCTCGCAGGCATGCCTCAAACTCTGCCAACCCTTCCCCCGTCACCGGCACAGACCCCGCCCAACAACCAGACTTGACAAAAGCAGATTTCGCAAATACAATTTAGCCATGACTAAAAACTATGCCTCCGAAATCAACAGCCCGCTTTCAACCAATCAGGAAGATTACTTGAAAGCGATCTATATCCTGGAAACACGGGGGGATCAGGTCACCAATTCCGTCCTTTCCGAGTACCTCGGCTACACCCCTGCTTCTGCCACCAACATGGTGAAGAAGCTTGCACAGATGGACCTGGTCATTTACCGTCGCCATCAGGCTGTAGCGCTCACTCCAACCGGCCGACGGGTCGCCTTGGAGATTTTGCGCCACCATCGCTTGCTGGAACTCTTCCTGCACAAGACATTGGACATTCCCTGGGACAGCGTGCACGAAGAGGCCGAACGCCTTGAGCACGTCATCAGCGAGGCGCTGGAGGATGCCATCGCCGCCTCCCTGGGCTACCCCAAAGTGGACCCACACGGCGACCCCATTCCTTCAAAAAATGGCGAGGTCATTCACACGCCTGGACACCCTCTCTCGCAGTCCAAAGCCGGCCGAGCCTATCGTCTGGTGCGCGTCCTGAGTCAGGAAAAGGACCGGCTCGCCTATCTCAGAGGGCTGGGACTGCATCTGAACGCAGAACTGTTTCTCCGCGAACAGGCCCCGTTTGACGGTCCTATGCTGGTGGAAGTAGCCGGTGAGGAGCACGCCTTGGCGGCTGACATGGCGGCCCTTCTCCAAGTTGTGCCCGCGTCAGCCGAGTAAGTTTACTGTCAGGAATCTGACATAGTTCCGTCTATCTCTTTCCGCCGGCAATTTCATGCGGGCAGACTGTAGACCGGTTCCGGGCAACTAACCTCAAATGATTCTAAAGAACCTGACGCGACGATCGGTCAGAAGCGGCTTGACCCTCCTCGGGATCGCCATTGGCGTCGCCGCCGTAGTTGCGCTGGGCTCTATCGCAGAAGGAATCACCTCGAATTTCGCCCTGGTTGTCGGCGGCAGCAGCAACGACCTGCTTATCACCCAGGCTGAGGCGATGGACCCCGCATTCAGCAGCATCGACGAAACTGTCGGCGAGCGTCTGCTTGCCGTTCCAGGCGTGGAACGGGTGGAACCCGGTGTGTACACGTGGGTTACAACTCCGGGGCTTCCCTTCTTCCTCCTCTTCGGCTACGAAATCGGCAGCACTGCCATGGGCCACTATCGCATCGTCGAGGGCAAACCGGTGAGCGGTCCCGGGCAGATGGTGATCGGCAGGCGTGCAACGGAATCGATCGATATCTCGGTCGGCGAAAACTTGCGTATCCACGGGACCCCCTTCCGAGTCGTCGGCATCTATGAGACCGGCCAGGGCATCGAAGAATCCGGCGGCGTCGTCACACTGGAAGATGCCCAGACCGCGGCCCAATTCGAGCGCAAAGTCAGTCTCTACGAGATCGGGCTGCGTCGCGGCGACGATACCGACGCCACTATCGAACGAATTGAATCCCTGGATCTGGAACTGAAGGTCAGCAAAACCAGCGAACGCGAAAGCAATCAACAATATGAGCAGATGATGCAGGGATTCGCCTGGGGCATTGCCGCAATCGCAATCTTCATCGGCGGCCTCGGCATGATGAACTCGATGGTCATGAGCGTCTTGGAGCGGACGCGCGAAATCGGTACGTTGCGAGCCCTCGGTTGGAGTCGCTGGCGCGTCCTGTGGATCATCCTGGGGGAATCGATGGCCCTGAGCGCGGCCGGCGGCGTAGTCGGTGTTCTCATGGGGATCGGCTTGGCAAAACTGGCGGGCGCCGTCCCGGGAATGGGCGTCCTGCTCCAGGGAGTATTTACACCTGCCATCATCATCCAGGGGCTGGTAACAGCATTGGTCCTGGGTCTTGTAGGCGGCGTCTACCCGGCCTGGCGGGCTGCAGGACTACGGCCGGTCGAAGCCCTCTCCTACGAGGGCGGTACGGCCTCCGACTTCAAAGCGGGGGGGCTGAGCCGGATCGGAAGTCAGAGCTTTCGCAACCTGTGGCGGCGCCGCAACCGCACTCTCCTCGCCGCCGCGGGTATCGGCATCGGGGTGGGTACCCTTGTAATGCTGGGCGGCCTCACCACCGGCCTGATCGGCCAGATGAATAACTTGGCCGGTACCGGCAGCCCAGGCAATATCACGGTGATGCAGCGGGACGTCCCAGACCTGTCGCTGAGCAGCGTCGATGAGAGTGTCATGCGCCAGATCCAGGGAATGCCCCAGGTTGAATCGGTTAGTCCCATGGTTCTGGGTTTCGTGATTACACCTGAGTTGCCACTTTTTTTCATTTTTGGTCTCGAGCCCAACAGCGCGGCGATGGACCACTACAAGCGAATAGAAGGAAGGCGCGTTCAGCGCCCATCCGAGATCATCATCGGCAGCAACGCCGCTGATTCATACGACCTCGAATTGGGCGATACGATGACTCTTTACAACAATCGCTACAGAGTCGTTGGTATCTTCGAGACAGGGGTTGCCTGGGAGGAAGGCGGAGGAATCCTGGCATTACGAGAATCGCAGCGTATTCTGAATCGTCCTCGCAACGTCAGTTTCCTGTTCGTCGACGTCAAAGATCCCGCCATGGCCCTCCCCGTCCAGGACGCCATTAACCAGCGATTTCCCAAAGTCAGGGCCAGCATCAGCAGCGAGTTTGCCCAAAGTACGGACGATATCGCCTCCATGCAGGGAATCGCAGGCGCAATTGGAATGCTGGCGCTAATTGTAGGCGGGATCGTCGTGGCCAATACCATGATCATGTCGATCTACGAACGCACGCGTGAGATCGGAACACTGCGGGCCCTGGGTTGGCCTGGTAAACGCATTCTGTCGCAGATCGTTCAAGAGAGCCTCCTGCTGTGCCTGCTATCGGCTCTCCTGGGAAGTATCGGCGCGGTCATTCTACTCACGGGACTCTCTTCCATTCCCTTTGCCGGCGGCGCAATGTTACGTCCTGCCTGGGAACCCGGGACCTTTGTGATCTCAGTCAGTCTTGCCATTGTACTCGGCCTCGCAGGCGGGTTCTATCCAGCTTGGCGGGCCAGCAAATTGCAGCCGGTCGAAGCACTGCGCTATGAATAATTGCGATGCAAAAGCCAGAGTTTCCAAAATGGCTGATGCCCGGATTGTGAAGAAGGAAAAAGATGAAACGAGTTTGGATTGTCCTCGGACTGATTGTCATCCTGGCCGCGGGCGGTTGGGCATACGTTACCAACGTCAACCCCTCTCTTCTGCCCCAGATCAGTGAGACTTCCGTTGAAGACGCGGAGGCCGGATCTCAGGAACAAGAAGACCCGGAATTGGATTCAGTCATCTGGGCCTCGGGCAAACTGCTTCCCACTGTCTGGGCCAACCTGGCTCCCTTGCAGGGCGGAATCGTTCAGACTCTGCATGTCAAAGAAGGCGACTGGGTAGAACCTGGCGACCTGCTTATCCAGCTCGAAAACCCGGCAGCAGAAAGCCAGGTCGAAATCTCGGCTGCAACCGTAGCCGAAGCCGAGGCAGCCCATGCCAACCTGCTGTCAGGCGCCAGTGAAGCCGAAGTCGCCGCCGCCGAAGCCGGCGTAGCCACCGCGGAAGCCCAGGTTTCCCTCGCCACCGGCAGGCTGCTCGAAGCGCAAAAGGGTGTCGAGTTCTACCAAGTGGAAGTCCAGATCGCCCGTGAACAGTACGATGAACTGGCCGCAGGCCCCACGGAGGCAGAAAGGGCCGCAGCCGCAGCCCGCGTCGAAGTCGCGCAGGCAGCCTTGGACCACGCCCAGGCCGCCTACAACGCAGTGCGCGGTGATCCTACGATCGGCAGTACGCTTCTGGAGTCACTGCAATTGGAACAGGCCACCAAGTCGCTGAAGGCGGCCCAGGCCGAGTTCGCCGTTGCCACCCAGGGGGCCTCTGAGCAGCGACTGGCCGTCGCGCGGTCACGCATTACAGAGGCGCTGTCCCGTGTTTCAGTCGCGGAGAGCCAGATACCCGCCGCCGAGGCAGGCGTGCAATCCGCCGAAGCCGCGCTCGCAAGCGCACAGGCAAATCTACGCAGAACAAGGGAAGGCGCTTCGCCCGAGGACGTCGCAGTTTCGCTGGCCCGTATCGGCACCGCCAGGGCACAGCTCGCCAGCGCGCAAGCCCACGTTGGCCAGTCCCAGATAGTCGCCCCGTTTTCCGGCCAGGTCGGCGCCCTTCTCGTGCGCAGCGGCGAGCTTGTTGCCCCCGGTCAGGTTCTCGTCCTCCTGGGCGATACCGGCAGCATGCACGTCGAAACAACCGACCTGCGCGAAACGGACGTTGTCCAACTTCAGAGCGGCCAGGAGGTGGAGGTCACCTTCGACGCCCTGCCGGACCAGATCTTCGACGGCATAATCACCCACATCGCGCCGGTAAGCACCAGCGACAGGGGCAGCACCAACTTCACGGTCCACGTGGATGTCCCGCAACTGGACGAAAACTTGCGCTGGGGCATGACCGCCTTCGTGAACATCCTCGTCCCGCCCCAGTAGAGTTCCCCTGGCGCAACCGGATTTCTCACAGTTGGATCAGTCAGCAGGCTTGTCAGCAGATTCACTAGAAGCAGCTATGGAACACACGATTACGGACGACGCTATCGTCCGAGTTGAAAACCTGACGAAAATCTACGGCAGCGGAGAAACCGCCGTGCGTGCGCTCGATGGACTATCGGTCGAAGTGCAGACTGGTGAGTTCGTGGCCGTAATGGGACCCAGCGGGTGCGGCAAGAGCACGCTGCTGAACATGCTCGGGGCTCTCGACCAACCGACCGAAGGTACGGTCTGGGTAGCGGGCGAGGACCTGTCGAAACTGAAAGATGTGGACCGCTTTCGCGCCAGGACGGTCGGCTTCGTCTTCCAACTGCATAATCTTCTGCCGACCATGACAGCCCAGGAGAACGTCGAGGTACCTCTGCAGGGCCAGATTAACAGCCGCAAAGAGCGCAAAGAACGGGCCGCGCATCTGATGGAGCTGGTCGGCTTGGCGGACCGCCGCGACCATCTTCCGGGTCAACTCTCAGGCGGACAGCGCCAGCGCGTGGCGATAGCCCGGTCACTCGCCAATAGCCCGTCGCTGATTCTGGCAGATGAACCGAGCGGCGCGCTCGACAGCCATAGCAGCGATGAGATCCTGACCTTGCTCGCCGAGCTCAACCGCAGCCAGGGGACCTCAATCGTTGTGGTAACCCACGACCGCCGCGTCGCCCAGGCGACGCAACGCATTCTGCGAATGCAGGACGGCAAAATCGTCTCCGATCACCGCATCACCGATCCGCTCGAAGAAGACTTGCGCATGTTTGCTCAGAGCCGGTTCGGACAGACCCTGCTGGAGAATAGCCGCACGCTGCACAGATTCATCGAAGAACAGGACATGGCGGCGCTGCGCCAGTTGTTGCAGGCATACGACGATGGTGCAGAAGAGTCAGAGGCGCCGTCTACTGAGGCGTAACAGGATTCAAAGCCCGCTCAGTCACACGTTTCCAGGACGGAGCGTAACTGCTGCGGGGAAATGTTCCCCCCGCTGAGGATAAGGGCCACCTTTTTTCCTGCGAGTTCATCCCGCAATTTAAGTAGCGCAGCCAGCGGCGAAGCGCCAGCCGGTTCGGCAAGCGTCTTCGCCGTCTCCAGGTACATACGCACTGCGTCAAACAGCTCCTCCTCCGAAACCATGATAAAGTCGTCCAGCAAGTCCCACAGGATCGACTGCGGCAGCATGTAAGGGGCGCCCGTCGCCAGCCCCTCGGCAGCCGTCTGATTCGGAGCCTCCCGCCATGCCCGGTCCCGCCACGCCAGATAGGCGGCCGGCGAAGCCTCTGCACACACGGCCACCGTGCGAATGTTGGGGTTGACCCCCTTTGCGACGATCGAAGCGCCCGACGCGCCGCTTCCCCCGCCCACCGGTACGATGATGGCTTCAATGTCCGGCCTCTCCTGCAGGATTTCCAGCGTGTGCGTCGCCACGCCCGCGATCAGCGCCGGTTCATCCCCCGAAGAGACGAACTGCATTCCCTCGTCTGCCGCGATCCGTTCGCCGTGCTTCTTGGCCTGCTCAAAGTCGGCGCCGTTCAATCGCACGTCGGCGCCGTTGGCGCGCATCGCCTCCAGTTTAACCGGATTGGCGTTCTCTGGCACGGAAACTACCGCTTTTGCGCCGAACATTCGCGCCGCGTATGCCACCGACTGGCCGTGATTGCCCGTAGAGGCCGTCACTACGCCCCTTCTCCGCTGCTCGTCAGGCAACCGCGCCATGAAATTGATGCCCCCCCGCAGCTTGAACGCGCCGATCGGCTGGTAGTTTTCGTGTTTTACCCAGACCTCGGCCCCCGTGGCTGCGTCGAGGACTGGATAGTTGTGCAGCGGCGTTGGCGCCAGATAGTTGCGCAATACCTTATGCGCTGCCAGAACGTCGGCAAAGCTGGGCGGCGGGGGCAATGTGGGCATGTCGGTCATTTTAGCGTTGTTCTTTCCTGGTAAAGTGGGATGCGGCAGCGAGGTCTCGCTTGCCTGTAGATAGTTCAAAGAGGCCCGGAGACGGGCCGTCAGTCTGACGCTCGACCATCGGCCAGAAACGGCATCAGCGGCACTTCAGCAGGCACGATCGGAGCAAATCCCATCCGGCCCAGCACGTCCGCCTCGAGATCAATGCCCGGCGCGACTTCCCGCAGACACATTCCCTCCGGCGTCAGCTCAAAGACCGCCCGCTCCGTTATGCAAAGCACCTTCTGCCCGCTCTGCAACGCATGATGACCGCTAAAGGTGATCTGATCGACCTCGTCCACCAACTTTCGAATCTGGCCGTAGCGCTTGATGGTTGCGCTGTGCTCACCGACTTCATAGTCGACACCCTTGGCCTCAAAAGTGCCGCAAAAGACGACCGTGCGCGCGTTCTGTGCAATGTCTATGAATCCGCCGGGTCCAACCGTCGTCCCTCCCAGTCGGGAGACATTGACATTGCCTCTCCCGTCCATTTCGCCGAAGCCGAGAAACGCAATGTCCAGCCCGCCTCCGCCGTAGAGGTCGAATTGCGAAGGTGAATCGATCATGCAGCTGGCGTTGCGGGCGAAGCCGAAAAGAACGCCGTCCAGAAGCTCGCCGCCGTAGGTGCCATGTTCAATCGTCTGGTAATAGCGCTCGGTCTCGCCGCGTGCCGCCACCAGCTTGGCAACCCCGTCGGGAATACCGAATCCGAAGTTTATCACAGCGTTCTCGAAGAGTTCGCGAGCGGCTCGATGCGCGATGATCGCCCTCGGCCCTGAAAGCTCGTCCTTTTCTATGGGCTTCCCTTGACCGGCATCGAAATACTCTCTCTCCTTCTGCTGCCCCGAGATCGAAGGGTCATAAAAAAAGGCATGGCACTGGGGCTGCTCGGGCTCGACGACCACGGCGTCAACCAGCGCTCCCGGAATTCGCACCTGGCGCGCCGGAATCCCGCCCGCTTCAACCAGGCCCCGCACCTGGAAGACGACCGCGCCGCCACTGTTGTGAGCAGCGAGTGCCATCGCAAAGGCTTCCAGATTGGCCGGCTCTTCCTCCATGCTGATGTTGCCGTCCACGTCCGCGTAACTGCCCCGCAGGAGCGCTACGTCCACGGGAAACGGCTTGTAGAGGAGCAGCGTCCGGCCATCTATCTCAATCAACTCGACCAGCTCATCCTGGGCCGACCTGTTCATTCGGCCGCCGTCCTGGCGGGGGTCCACAAAAGTCCCCAGGCCGACGTGCGTAATCAATCCAGGCCGGCCCGCGCCAATCTCCCGCATCAGTTGCGCCGTGACGCCCGCCGGCAATATGTACGCCTCAATCTTCTCCTCACGCGCCAGCGCCTGCATGCGCGGCGACCAGATCCAGTGGCCGCCGATCACCTTGCGCACCAGTCCCTCGTAGGCCAGTCGGTTGAGTCCGCGTCGATCGCGGTCACCGATTCCAAGCGAGTGGATTACGCGCAGTCCCCTCGGAGCGCCGGTAGAGAGAAAGCGTTCCTCGACCGCCGCCAGCAGCGTATCGGCCTCTACCAGACCGCCTCCGCCGCCAACAGTTCCGAGAGTCGCGCCGTCAGGAACCAGCGCGGCCGCCTCTTGGGCGTCGATCACCTTGTTTCTCATCGAACGTCAATTCAAGTAGTGGCTTTCAAGCGCCTTGACCGCGGCGACCAGGGTCTTGTTGACCGGAGTGGGAATGTCATGTTTGCGGCTCAGCCTCACCACCGCACCGTTGATGACATCGATTTCGCAAGGACGGCGGTTGAGGATATCTACACAGAGGCTGGACTTGTTGTCGCCAGTTCCTTCTGGCCCGGCGATCTGGTTTATCACCTCTCGGGTCTCAGCCGCATTCAGGTCAATGCCTTCAGCACGAGCCACCTCAACCGCTTCGTCCAGCGCCTCAAATGCAGCCTCTCTCAACTCCTGTACAGCAAACACCTGCTTTATCGTCATGTTGGCAATGGCAGACGTCGGGCTGATTGCAATATTCGCCAGCAGCTTCTTCCAGATCGCCTGGCGAACGTCCCCGACCGCCGAAGTCTGCAGACCGGCCCTGTCAAGTGCTGCCGCAATCCGCTCCGCCCTCTCGCTGACGCCCCCGCCCATCTCGCCGATGTGCGTGGGCAGATTGCCAAAGTTGCGCACCGCGCCAGGTCCTTCGACCGCCGCGCCCTGGGCTGTAACGCCCCCCAAAACACGCTCCATACCCGTAACCTCGCCGATGTTCTCCTCGTTGCCCAACCCATTCTGAAAGCTGATAGCGACACTATCGTCGCGCAGCAGATGCAGAACCCGCCTGACCGCATCTTGCGTGTAAGGAGCCTTGCACTGAACAAACAGTACGTCTACAGGCTCCATTCCGCTCGGATCGGTCGTGGCGCGCACAGGGATGCTTCGGTCGCCCCCGTATCCGAGCATCCGGAGCCCATCCCGGTTAATGAGGTCGACGTGCTCCTGCCACACGTCTATAAGGGTCACATCCAGCCCGCCCTCAGCCAGAAGCCCTCCAAACAGGCATCCCATCGCACCGGCGCCGACCACGGCGACTTCAGGTTTCCAGTCCGTCATCCACGGCTCCTTTTTGACCTTGGTTTATGGTGTTGACGAAGTCTAGACATCCAGTATAGCTTGTGACGGCAGGCGGGCAAACCAGAGTGCCTTCAACCTCCTTGACTTCCCTGAACAATTCAAACTAAAATGAATCTGCGCTTGCAACGGCACCTGTAAATGCCATTGCCTTTGACATTGGAGATGTCGAAGCCATGGACACACGCTACCTGACCGTCCTTCGTCACGCCAAGGCCAAACAAACGAGCGTTTCCGGAGGGGACATCGACCGCCCGCTGGCAAAGAGCGGATTCAAACAGTTGCAGCGCGTGTGCCGGATCCTGGAAACAGTGAAGGAGAAGCCCGACTGGTTCGTTTCCTCACCTGCGTTGCGCACGCGCCAGACGGCCGAGAAGGTCGCCGAACTGATCGGCTATACCCGCAATTTCGGCTGGAACGACCGCATCTACGCCGCCGCCCCCTATACCCTATTGAACATCCTTCAGGAAACGCACGACAGCGCCTACCATATCCTCTTGATAGGCCACAACCCCGGGGTTTCCCATCTGGTTTCAGGCCTGTGCGCCGGCACGGACGGTCGCATGAACCTTCGCTTCCCGACCGCAGGTCTTGCCCACTTCGAAGTGGATATCGCCCGCTGGCGGCAACTGCATTGGGGCAGCTGCGAACTGCGTTTCCTCGTCGCGCCCCGCTTCCTCAAAGGGCTGAAGAAAGGATGACCTGCCGGCGCCAACCCACTGTCTGATTCAGGACGTCTACCCAAAAACGAACCGGTCCAAATACCCGTTGCGA
This sequence comes from Caldilineaceae bacterium, assembly GCA_965204525.1. GTDB lineage: Bacteria > Chloroflexota > Anaerolineae > Caldilineales > Caldilineaceae > Bin5. The sequence goes on from OZ241994.1 coordinate 554,598, forward strand.
AACTTGCCATCGGGATCTGTCGATTGCAACATGTCCCTGAACGCCTCCATCTTCGGGTAGGCCGCTTGCACCTGTTTGGGAGGCATCGAAAACAGCTTGCCCCAGTGCGGACGGACCTCAAACGGGGCCAGAGCTTCCTCAACCAGCGGCATGACCTCGCGCACCGCAGGCCAGCTCTTTCTCCAGGAAAAGTGAATACCAATGGTCGGCGTTCCATAGCTCTGGCTCAACCACAGCCGGTCGGCCGCAACCGATCGGATCTCCGAAATCCAGAGCATCGAACTAAACCTGTCGCGCAGCCCTTCCACCGCCCGCAACGCGGGGACCGCATGCGCCCTCGGCACGAAATACTCAGTCTGCAGCTCGTCGCCGCTGGCCGGCGTGCTGTCAATTTGAAAGTGGTGCAGCCTGTCGTGCCACGGTCCTGGCATCCCCATCTGCAACGTCAAACCGTCCGCCGAGAAATCAGGGACCGGGTGAACGTGGGTAGAAGCAGCCTGCGCCCCGTAAAGCTCCGACGGTAGCCCGAGGTCGACCGGCTCCAGCTCTGTAGCTTCTTCCCCGTTCCTCCCGCTCGAAAGGCCGGTGCGATGCTTAAACCAGACTTGATTGACCACGCCCCCCTGCCAGTCCGGAAACAGGCTGACGCTGTAAGCGCTGGACATGATTTCATCGAAGTTTTCATACAGTTCGGCCGCAGGCATATCTTCATAAACATACTGCTGCATGAGATATGCCGGTTCCATCGCCAGGGTCATTCTCGTTACAACCCCAACGCCTCCCAGAGAAACCACCGAACCTTCGAAAACCTCCCTGTCCTCTTCAAGTGTGAGAGACTTCAACTCACCGTCAGCCGTCACCATCTCCAGTCCGACCACCGCTGTCGCCAAATTGCCGTTCCCGTCACCTGAACCGTGGGTACCCGTCGAACAGGCGCCGGCCACCGTAATGTGTGGGAGCGAAGCCGTGTTGTGCAGCGCCACGCCTTCAGAGTTCATGCGTACACACAGGTCTCCGTAAGTGATACCGGCGTTACAAGTGACCGTACCGCGCCTGGAATCGAACTCAAGTGGCGCATCCAGGTGTTCCAAAGAGATGTAGGCTGCAGAAGAGTCCTCGATCACTTCCTGGGTGCCGTCAACGTCGAACTGCGCATCGATCGCCGCCGCGTCATTGAAGGAATGGCGCGCGCCCAGCACTCGCACCTTTCGGCTGGCCCTGACTATCTCCTGCAACTGCTCCACGGTCTGTGGCGCGTGAATCGGAGCGGACGAAAACAGAATGTTTTCCGACCAGTTTCGTATTGTCATCGGCGATGGTCCTCCCTTCCCGGTTATTGGCAAATGATAGCTTAGGTCTTGATCCTTATTCAATCTCAGGCGTGGCAGCCATAATTGCGTCTCCCATCTCATTAACCCTCGGCAGGAACTCCAGCACTCGCTTGCACCGAGTTTCGAGATCGGCAGGGGCGCTTATTCCGAGATCGCTTAGCATCGACAGGAAGCCCTGACGGTGGCGATCACCGTTTTCATTGGAACCGTTGAAATGTAGTATCCACTGGCAGCGCGAAAAAGTCGCAACTATCCAGAAGACAGCCTCTCGGTGGAACCCTCGCTCTATCAGCTCCCGGCTGCCGTCAATCGCGACAGGTCGCGCCGCGTCGCTGATGTCCGCTGCAAACGGGAACTCCCCTTTGGGCAAGCATTTGGCGCGGTCAAAAGCATTCGCGACCGCGTCCAGATGCCTCTCCGCCTGGCTCCGGCTCCAGTCGGAACACCCCAGCAGCTGCAGCAGCGCCTCGTGGAAATCCGGCCTGCCGTATTCATGTAGAATATCGTGGACTACCACGTATCTGCGTCTGACTGTCGGCGGCCGCAGTCCGGCCAGCAGCAAAATGAAGGCGGTCAGGCTGGTCCCAAACAACCAGGCAGTCACCCGTTCATGCAGCGGCGCCGAACCGTCCAGGGGCTGGAGCCGCCCCGCTGCCGTGGCAGACGCTGTCCGGCACCGTTGCCGCACCCACCGCCGGCAGGCATACTTTCGGGCTACTTCGTTCTGCAGACTCCCCAAACGTCCCGAGGGATCGGCAACTATTTGCATCCCCCGGATCCCCCCTGCCAGATGCGGATCACCCAACACAGCTTCAGGAGTCCGAATCCTCTCCAGTGCCTCATATGACACTTCCAGCAAGGCGCCTCGGAATCTGAACTTACCTGTTTTCACTGGCGGCGGTTCGTTCATCACGACCGTGATATCCACATCGGAACTTTCCGGCAGAGGCTTCCCGTCAGGAAGGGTTGTTACCGACCCGGCGAGAAATGCTCCCAGCAAATCGGGCAACCTGCTTCCTTCGCGACGCACCCACTCTTCCGCCGCAAACTTAGCTTCTCCCACTAGCACGGCTACCCTCTCCCACTCCCTTTCACACGAGTCGAGGAGCACCAATTCTGCACATGTAAGCGGACGGCTTCTGACCCAGCTCCGGTCCGAGCAGCCGCTCCAATTTACCATAGTTATCTTCCTCAAGGAAGCCTCTCAGCGTAGTCTGAATGTACCGAATTCCGCAAGACATACCGGCTGAATTGGTCTTGGCACTTTCGACGGTTATGATAAGTCTGTCTCGCGAGATGTAGCTGCAAACAGGGAGAGAAACTCACCCGGCCAACGCACCACACATGAATAGCGCCCGGCCGGTTCCGCCTTCTTGAAATCTGTGACCAGTCCGAGAGAGGAATGATGTCAATCAGATGGAACAGCGCCAACATTCCCGATCAGACCGGACGAACCGTTCTCGTTACAGGAGGGAACAGCGGCCTGGGCTTTCACACTTGCCGCCTGCTGGCCGCAAGAGGCGCACGAGTCCTCCTTGCAAGCCGCTCCCCCCAACGGGGCCATCAGGCCAGGACAGAGATCCTCCAGAGTCTGCCCGATGCACGCTTGGAAACAATAGCCCTCGATCTGGCCGACCTGGAGTCAGTGCGACGCTGTGCCGAGAACCTTCGGACCGACCTGGACCACCTGGACATTCTCGTCAACAATGCCGGCGTCATGGCGATACCCCGGCAGGAGACCGACCAAGGATTTGAACGTCAATTCGGCGTCAATCACCTTGGCCACTTCGCGCTGACCGGCGCGTTGCTGCCCCTCTTGTTGGGAACGCCCGGCAGCCGGATCGTGAACGTCAGCAGCATGGCCCATCGCAGCGGCCGTATGAACTTCAGCGACCTTCACGGCCAGCAAAAGTACAGCCCATTCGGTGCCTACGCACAGAGCAAGCTCGCCAACCTCCTCTTCACTCTTGAACTGCAGCGCCGACTGGGGAGCAAAGGCGCCGTCACGATCTGCGTATCCGCCCATCCCGGCTTTGCCGCGACCAATCTGCAATATGCGGCGGCTAGAGAGAAAGGATCTCGCTTTGAACTGATTGTGATGCGCATTTTAAATGCACTTCTTTCTCAGAGTGCCGAGCAAGGCGCCTTGCCGCAACTGTACGCCGCCACCGCAACCGATGTCCGCGGGGGCGACTACATCGGGCCGGGCGGTTGGATGCAGATGCGAGGTCATCCAAAGAAGCAGCGGGCCAAAGAAACGGCCTATAATCAAGAAGCGGCACAGGCGCTTTGGCGCCACTCAGTTGAAATGACCGGGGAGCCTTTCGAGCAGCTGCAAGATTGAAGAAGAATACGTCCCTTACTTCTGACTCGACGCGGTCGCACACATGCGAAAAGTCCATCAAAATGTCGGAGGCAAGCCAATGTCGACAATTTCCCCACGCTGGCAACTGTTTATTGACCAGCATCCGCAGTGCATGAAAGTATTGCGGCAGTTGAGCAATCTGGACTGGTACCGGACCGGCTGCTGGTCATCTTTCATCGGCCCATACCATGCCGGTATCTATATGCAGGTCGCCAAGGGCAACTGGCACAACTATGGCCTGGACGGCATCCACTTCGAATTCGGGCTAACGCAGAAGAACCTGGACGACAAGTCTCTGACCATTGACCTGCACGTCTGCCACAAGAATCTATTTGATCGCAAACAGTTCAACTCGCACACGGTCGAACGAATGGAAGAGGTCGTGAATGGCTGGGGAGTTGAAGGGACCCGCTTCTCCCGCACCAATCTGACCGAGCGTTTGAGCCTTCCCGTACGCTTTACCAAGTCAGGATTCGGCAAACAGGTAGCCGCGGCCCTCACCCAAATGAGCGAACTGGCCCCCATCATCGATGATGGTCTCAACAGACTGGAAGCGTCCTAGCTTGTACAACCACGAACCGCCGGACTACAACTGCCCCTTCTGCGCGGTTGCCGCCGGACAGGAGAACGAGTCTGTCTACACCGTCGCCGACGACGTCGTCTTGCGCAACGATCTGGTAATCGGGTTCGTTTCGTCCCACTGGTGGCCTTGCAATCCGGGCCACGTCATCCTCATCCCCAGCGACCACTACGAGAATATCTACGATCTGCCCGACAGCTTCGGAGCCGGAATCTTCCAGGCCAGCCGCCGCATCGCGCTGGCCATGAAGTCCGCCTACGGCTGCGAAGGCGTCTCAACGCGGCAGCACAACGAGCCCGCAGGCTACCAGGACGTCTGGCACTTTCACCAGCACGTCTTCCCCCGCTACACCGGCGACCGGCTCTACGCCCGCACTGCCGAAAGATACCTTACGACGCCGTCGCAACGCCGACCCTATGCAGAGAAGCTGAAGGCCGCGCTTGCCAACCTGAAATGACAGGATAGTACCCTGATGTCCCTTTCACTTCCTCTCCCGCACATCGCCGACCAATACCTGCTCGACCCAGATGTCGTCTATCTCAACCACGGCAGCTTCGGCGCCGTACCTCGCCCCGTCTTCGAGAGCTACCAGCGCTGGCAGAAGGAGCTGGAGGCAAACCCCGTCATCTTCCTGGGAGGACGCCTCCCCGTGCTCCTGGCGCAGGCCAGGGAAAGACTCGGCGCCTTCATAAACGCCGCCCCCGACGACCTGACGTTCGTCCCCAACGTAACCTACGCCCTCAACATCGTAGCCCGCTCCATAAATCTGGGCGCCGGCGACGTAGTCCTGACGACCGACCACGAATACGGCGCAATTGACCGCGCCTGGCGGTTCAACTGTGAAAAGCAGGGGGCCCGGCTGGTCAATCAGCCGGTCGCTGTGCCTGTAGCCGATCCCGCCGGTGTTGTCGAGCAGATCTGGGCTGGCGTCAACGAACGCACCAAAGTGATATCCTTGAGCCACATCACCTCGCCGAGCGCGCTGATACTGCCCGTCGCAGAGATCTGTCGGCGGGCCAGGAACGCGGGAATCATCTCCGTCGTCGACGGCGCCCACGCTCCCGGTCAGTTGGATTTGGACATGGAAGAGATCGGTGCAGATTTCTACGGCGGCAACTGCCACAAGTGGCTCAGCAGCGCGCGCGGCACAGGATTCCTTTACGCCCGCCCGGAGCTCCAGGAACTGCTCGAACCCCTCGTCGTCGGCCACGGTTGGGACAAAGACCCGCCCGGCGTTTCCCGGTTCCAGGACTACTTCACTTCAGTGGGAACGATCGACCCGGCCGCCTACCTTAGCGTGCCCGCAGCCATCGACTTTCAGGAGCAGAACGAATGGCCCCAGGTACGTCAGGCCTGCCATCAACTCCTGAGAGAAACGGAACAGCGCATTCTTGAACTGTCCGGCCTGCCCCCCATCAGTCCTCAATCGATGTGGGCGCAGATGCGGGTCGTGCTCCTGCCCGGCAAGGTGGAAGCCTATCAACGGCTCTGGGAGGAAGATCGCATTATCGTACCCGTCGGACAGCATGGCGGCCAGCCTGGGGTGCGCATTTCCGTCCAGGGCTATAACAGCCCCGCAGATCTGGATTCCCTGGTCCAGGCGCTGAAAAGGGGGGCAGCAGCGACCTGAGCCGTCAAAGCGGTCCTTGCCTTCGACTTGTACCCTTACGCATGCCTCAACAGGCGCAAGATTTCAAAGACCCCGGGGCGCTTGCCGTACATCAACATCCCCAGCCGGAACACTTTCGCCCCAAGCCACACGACCACCGGAATCGTGACCAGGAGCAGGACAATGCTGCCGGCAACATCGGTCCACGGTACCTCGGCAAGGGGCAGCCGCAGCATCATCGTGGTCGGTGCAGTCAGCGGAAACCAGGAAAGGACACGTACCACCATCGCATCGGGATTCGTCATGATCACGCCAGTCAACATCATTGGCACCGCGGCGAAGAAAATGACGATCCCCGTAATCTGCTGGCTCTCCTGAAAGCTGGACCCCAGTGTGCCGATCGCGCCAATCAGCACGGCGTAGACGCCGAAACCCAGAATATAATACACCAGTGCCAGCCCGAACACCTCCACCCGCATAAGCAGCGGAAGCATGATGCCCGCCAGCACGACCAGGCCGCCGCTCAGTCCGGCTGCAGACGCGATCCAAACGAGAATCTGCGTCAGTCCGAGCGCACCCAACCCAATGACCTTCCCGGCCAGAAGTTGCTGGGGCGTCACCGAAGATAGTACGATCTCTATCACCCTGCTCGACTTCTCCTCGGCCACACTGCGCACGAGATATCCTGCCGAAACGAAAACGGTTACGGCCAGCAGGATGCCGAAAAAGAACGGAACCATAAACGACAGAATTTGGCCGGCCACACCGCCAGAAGTCTGCCCCTGCTCTCCGACATACTCGACCTGCGCGTCATAAGGATCAACTAGTCGCGCCTGCAGCGTCTCGTCCTCGATCTCCTTGATCAGATGAGCAATGAAAAAGGAACGCAGCCCTCTTGTCCCGGAACCGGAAAACCTGCTCCCCTCAGTAACAACCGTCACATCCCCTTCTTGGGGATAGGTGTCCGGCACGACTACGACCCTTTGCACCTCTTCGTTTTCCAGGGCTGTCCGGGCTTCTGCCTCGTCGCCGTAAGGGACATATTCTTCTTCAAAACGCGGCAAAATGGGAGTAAATCCGCCGGATTGATCGACAACCGCCGTGACATCCGAGCCGCCGTCAAACATGCGAACAATGGCCCCTCCGGCTTGCCGTCCGAAGAATAAGCTCACGACAAGCGCAACGATACCCAGCAACGGTACGAGCGACGTAAAGATAATAAAGTCAGGCCGACGAACATTCACCCAGTATTCATGTCGCGCAATCGTGAGAACTTTCCTCATTTTTCCCCAGACCCAACTCTACGCCTCCGCCGGCTAACCGCCTCGCGCAGCCTGCGGCTCGAGACAATCACCGAGCCTGCCCCGTTCCAGCCTTCGAAAGAGATCCTTATTCCAGATGCGAATTCCCTTGAACCATCGCCACGAATATGTCGTTCAGTGGAACTGTGGCCCGTTCGAAACTCTCCACCTGCACATTGCGCGCCACGAGCCCGGCCAGAAACTCCTGTGCCCCGATCCCATCCAACGTAAGCAGCGTCACGTCGCCCTGACGCTCGCTTCCGACCACGCCGGGTAGGTCCGCAGGCAACTCCGCCGCCCGCACTCGCACCGAGTTCGGCGCAAAGTCCCTTTTGATCTCCGCCAACGAACCATAAAGTAGCGCCCTTCCCTCGTCTATCAACAGAATCCGGTCGCACAGCTCTTCCACCAGGTTCATCTGGTGCGCACTCAGTACGATCGTCTTCCCCTCAACGACCAGCGAACGCATCAGCCCTTTGATCATTTCAACGTTGACGGGATCCAGCCCTTGAAAAGGCTCATCCAGAATCAGCAGTTCCGGGTCGTGAATCAGACACGCAATAAACTGCACCTTCTGCTGCATGCCCCTGCTCAACTCCTTGACCCGCTTGCCGCCCCACTCCTCCAGTTCGACTCTCTCCAGCAACTCCAGAGCCCTGCGCTTCGCCGTCGCGCCGTCAACGCCCTTCAGCCGTCCCAGGTAGACCAGCACCTCCAGCACTCTCTGGTCCCGGTACAGTCCCCGCTCCTCCGGCAGATAACCCACCCGCTCCCGGCTCTGCCCCGGCCTCCCGCCCAGCAACTCAACCTCGCCCGAGTCAGCCTTGAAAATATCCATCAAAATTCTGATCGTACTCGTTTTCCCGGCTCCGTTGGGACCGAGCAGACCGAAAACCTCCCCTTGCAAAACCTCGAAGGTCAACTCATCGACAGCTACATGGCCGCCATACTTCTTGCAGATATTTCGGACCGAAAGGACTGAATCTGCCATAACAACTCTCACGAACTTTTCTCACCGGTCAACCTGAACGCATCGCCTGCAAACTAGCACACTTCTCGATCCAATGCCAACGGTCCACTTAGAGGTTGTTTGAAAAGTAAAGGCTGTCAGCCAAATTGTGGTATACGTAGTCTTTGTGAAAACAAAAGGGAACAATACGGTGCATCCGCCCGGCATATGGGACAGAATCTTGAAAAACAACACCGGGGCTACGTCCATCAGAGCTTCTTCTTAAGCATCAATATCCATGCAGCCAAACGCGACTGGATCGTGAAATCCGGCTATGGCAGAATAGAAGCCCGCCTCAAATCGGTCCCCTATGGCTCGTGCCCGTGCTGTTCGCAGCAGCGACAACTCTTTGTATCCCGATTGGAATGGTCTGGTAGTAACGAGTAACGCTTCAACACCATATTATACAGCGCCTGTATAACACCAGCATGTCATTTCGGCCCTTTTACGGTTTACGCACAGGGGAGACAGACAGAATGAGCGAGAAAGAGTATGCGGACGGGCGCGGTGAGCGCATGGCTGACCGGCTACGGCATATCACGGCGGAAAGCGGCCATGAGGCTGTCAGTCCGCGGGCCGGCGTGGACGGCGCGGTTATCGAGCTGTTGCGGCCGCTTGTGGCGCGTGCAATCGACTCCGGCGAACAGGTGGACATTCCGGCCGGCTACTGGATACGTGCTGAGGAGCGGGAGTTTGCAACGCTGGCGGTTGAGATCGGACACTCCGACACCGGCGCGGACGTTCGGGTGTCTATGGTGGTATCACGCGGGCCGAGCCACGAGTTGCCGGTTTTGCGCGTCCGCACCGGCGCAAAGGCGCTGAAACAGAGCGCAACTGAGTTAGGCGACCTGGACAAATGCATAGCGTGGGCTTACCTGGAACTATGGGAACAAGCGCATCGGGCGAAGGGAGAGACTTTACGCGCAATTCTTGAGGAAGAACGGGCGTACTGGTCAACTGTGCGTTGGTAAAACGGCGCTGGCCGGTGCCGGATCAGTGCAGCGCCGAAATTCCGAGCGATAGCATAGCGTAAAGAAACCGGCAAAGCGGCCGCAAATTCAGAAAGTTTTGGTCAAGTCTGCGCAAAGTGGTAGATTGACGCGCAACTGGCTACCCTGAAATAACTCGGACGCTATGAACACGACCTCCCCAATTCACACAGCCCTGCAAGAGTTCGCTGCCGCGGTGACGGACAAGCTGACGCAGATCACTCACGGCGAACCGGAAGAGCAACTACGCGCGCCTTTCGAGAATTTCATGGGCGCTGCCGCCGGCGCGCTCGGCTGGGATGTCGTCTGCACCGGCGAGACGCCCCTTCCGGACCGCCTCGGCCGCCCGGATTACGCAGTGCATCTGAACAGCTTGCTCGCCGGCTATGTGGAGCTCAAACCAGCGGGCGCCGGCGTCACCGCTTCCCGCTTTGCAGGCCACAACCGCAGACAGTTCAACCGCTTCTCTGCCATCCCCAACATCCTCTACACCGACGGCAACGAATGGGCGCTCTACCGTAACGGTGAGCTGGTAGACCGGGTGGTCCGTCTCACCGGCGATGTCGCCTCCGAGGGCAAGCGGGCGGTAGGGCCGCAGGATGCGCACGCGCTCGAAAATCTGCTGCGCGACTTTCTCATGTGGAAACCCTTCATCCCCACCGACCGCGCTGGTCGTATCGACCTTCGTCGATTTGCCGCGCTGCTCGCTCCCCTCTGCCGCATGTTGCGTGACGACGTGACCGATGCGCTCAAGCGCCCGCACTCGCCCCTCCTGCAACTGGCTCAGGACTGGCGCCAGCTTCTCTTCCCTGACGCGCCGGACGAACAGTTCTCCGACGCCTACGCCCAGACCGTCCTTTTCGCGCTGCTGCTGGGCCGCAGCGAGGGAGCCGACCCGCTCACACTCAGAAGCGCAGAAAACGCGCTGTCCGCGCAGCACAACCTGCTGTCGCGGGCGCTGCAAGTGCTGACCGACCCCAACGCGCGCGCCGACATCGCCGCTCCATTAGACCTGCTGCTGCGCGTGGTCGCGGTCGTGCCGCCCGCCGCGCTTACCAGTCCCGACGACCCCTGGCTCTACTTCTACGAGGATTTTCTCGCCGTTTACGATCCCCGTCTGCGCAAGGACGCCGGCGCCTACTACACGCCGGTCGAGGTCGTGCGCGCGCAGGTGCGCCTGATCGACAATCTCCTCGTGGAGCGCCTGGGCAAACCGCTTGGCTTCGCCGACCCTGATGTGGTCACACTTGACCCGGCGTTGGGAACCGGCACCTATCTACTCGGCGTCATCGAGCACGCGCTCGGCCGCGTAGAAGACGAGCAGGGTGTGGGCGCGGTACCTAACCAGGCTACGACGCTGGCCGAAAACCTGTACGGCTTTGAGCTCATGGTAGGTCCGTATGCGGTGAGCGAACTGCGCATCAGCCGCGCCTTACGCGACCGCGGCGGGCAACTGCCGACGGCTGGCATGCACGTCTTCCTGACCGATACACTCGAAAGCCCCAATGCCAAGCCGCTTCAGCCACCGCTTTTCCTGCAGCCGATCGCCGAGCAGCACGCCCGCGCCCTGGAAGTCAAGAATCGTGTGCCAGTAATCGTCTGCCTCGGCAATCCGCCCTACGACCGGCACGAGGCGGCAACGGACACGAACAGAGCGCGCACCGGCGGCTGGGTGCGGCATGGCGATCGCGATGAACGGGCAATCCTGCGCGACTTTCTCGATCCGGCGGTCAGCGCCGGGCATGGCGGCCATCTCAAAAATCTTTACAACCTGTACGTCTACTTCTGGCGCTGGGCGTTGTGGAAAGTCTTTGAGCAGGGGAACGGCGGGCCAGGCGTGGTCAGCTATATCAGCGCTTCGAGCTACCTTGACGGAGACGCCTTTTGCGGGATGCGCGAGCAGATGCGCCGCCAGTGTGACGAAATCTGGATTCTCGACCTCGGCGGCGAGGGACGTGGCACGCGTCGCAGCGAAAACGTCTTCGCTATCCAGACGCCTGTCGCCATTGCCGTAGCCTTCCGCTCGCAGGAGGCAAAGACAGATGTGCCTGCGAAAGTTCACTATGCGCGCCTCGAAGGGGCGCGCGAACAGAAGCTGGCCGCGCTCGACGACATTACCGATTTTTCGACAGTGGAATGGCAAGAGTGTCCCGATGAGTGGCAAGCGCCGTTCCGTCCAACGGGTGAAGGCATTTACTTTTCACATCCCTTCCTGACTGACCTGATGCCGTGGCAGCAATCCGGTGTCAAAGCTGGACGAACTTGGGTTGTTGCCCCCGAAATGAAGACGCTCCACAACCGTTGGTATCGCCTTCTGCAAGCAAAGAGAAGCGAACGCAAGAGTCTCTTCAAAGATTCTCCCACTGGGCGCAAAGCGCACGAGGCCACGACCCAGTTACCGCCATCGGCAGACAGGCTGAAAGCTATTTCTGATCTTGAGACAGGACATCCCGTCCCTGAGCTTGTCCGTCTTGCTTACAGATCGTTTGACAGGCAATTCGTTTTTGGTGACGCACGTCTGTTGGACAGGCCGGGACCGGCACTGTGGCGCGCCCACAGCGATAGTCAGGTGTATCTGGCCAGTTCGTTCACCCAGCCTCTTGGAAATGGCCCCGCTCTGACTTCCTCAGTGTCAATTCCCGATCTTCACTACTTTTCAGGCCGGGGCGCAAAAGATGTTCTCCCACTCTACCGCGATAGCCGAGCGTCGAAGGCCAACATCCTGCCCGGACTGCTCGAACTACTTGGTGCTGCCTACCAGAACCCAGTCGCGCCGAAAGATTTTCTGGCATACGTCTACGGCGTGCTGGCGCAACCGGCTTTCACTACGCGTTTCGGCAAAGAACTGGAGACCCGCGAGCTGCGCCTGCCTATTACCAGGGATGCAGCGCTGTTTGAGCGGATGCGCGCGGCTGGCGCAAACCTCCTCTGGCTGCATACCTACGGCGAGCGGTTCGTGCCCGAAGGCAAGCCTCGCGGCCAGGTCCCACCCGGCGCAGCCAGATGCACCGTAGCCGTGCCCGGCGACACCGGAGGCTATCCCGAAACATTCTCCTACAACGACGAAACCGCCACACTCCACGTCGGCGCCGGCGAATTCACGCCGGTCGCGCCTGAACTGTACGCCTTCGAAGTGTCCGGCCTCAAAGTTGTACAGTCTTGGCTCAAGTACCGCATGAAGAAGGGCGCCGGCCGCAAATCCTCACCGCTGGACGACATCCGCCCCACCCGTTGGACCAGCCAGTTCACCACCGAACTGCTCGAGCTCCTCTGGGTCCTGGAGGCCACCCTGGCCGCTTACCCCGAACAGGCCCAACTGTTCCAGGAAGTCATCGCCGGAGACTGCTTCCACGCCGACGAATTGCCGCCCGTCCCGGAGGATATGCGCAAGCCGCCGCGAGCGCGGGCAGTCAAGAGAGGATTATTTGGGTGATCTGCCCCCCAAAAACTGGTCCAGGTATAATGTTAGTATGGGGCCGTAGAAAGGGGGAAAGATGGCTAAGAAGAGACATACGCCGGAGCAGGTGGTCAACAAGCTGAGAGAGGCTGAGGTCGCGATAGCCGAGGGCAGCACGGTGGCTGAGGCCGCCCGCCGGATCGGCGTGACCGAGCAGACCTTCTACCGCTGGCGCAGCGAGTACGGGGGGCTCAGGATCGACCAGGCCAGGCGGCTGAAGCGTCTGGAGTTGGAGAACAGCCGCCTGAAGAGAGCGGTGGCGGACCTGACGCTGGACAACCAGATACTGAGGGAGGCGTCTGAGGGAAAGTTCTGAGCCCTTCGCGTCGTCGCGAGTGTGTCGACCACGTGAAGGCGCTCTTTGGAGTTTCGGAGCGACGTGCCTGCCGGGTGCTGGGTCATCCTCGCTCCACACAGCGATACGAGCCGAGACCTGTGGAGGATGAGAAGGCGCTGACCGAGGAGATCGTGGCGCTGGCCAGTCAGTTCGGCAGGTACGGTTACCGTAGGATCACCGCCCTTCTGAGGCATCGCGGCTGGCATGTGAACCACAAGCGTGTGGAGAGGATATGGCGACGTGAAGGGCTGAAGGCGCCTGTGAAGCAGCCGAAGAGAGGGCGTCTGTGGTTCAATGACGGCTCGTGCGTGCGTCTGCGGCCTGCGTGGAAGAACCATGTGTGGGCCTACGACTTCGTGCACCTGAGGCTCAACGACGGCACAGGTGTGCGCTTGCTGACCGTCATTGACGAACGGAATTGGCAGTTTGGGGCTTGACGGATTCTAGGTTATCGGGTATACTTGAAGTATAGGGTTGGTCGATTACTTCAGGAGATATCGAATGAATCTGGTCGAAGTGTTCAACAAATTCCCGACACAAGAGGATTGCATTGCCCACCTGGAAGAAGTTCGTTGGCGTGACGAGCCTACCTGCCCGTTCTGCGGTTCTGACAAAGTAGCCCGTAAAAAAGAGAACGACCGTGTAGGTCGATGGAACTGCCATGGCTGCCATAACAGCTACAACGTCTTGACAGGTACTATTTTCAAGGGAACCCGTATGCCGCTACAGTACTGGTTTCTGGCTATCGCAATCCTGCTGAACGCAAAGAAAAGCGTTTCTAGTTTGCAGTTGGGGCGTGACCTTGGCATCAATCCAAGAACTGCCTACCGCATGGCAATGCAGATTCGCAAGGCAATGGCAGACGACAGTATATTCCTGATGGGTATTGTTGAGGCAGACGAAACCTTTGTCGCGACGACTGGCAGCAAGAAGCGCGACGACGACGATCCGCCCAAGCGGGGCCGAGGGAGCAAGCAGCAGAAGGTTATTGGTGCTGTTGCACGCGATGGAAAGGTCGTTGCCAAGCCAACCGAAAAGGTCACTGGTAAAACGCTGAAAGCGTTCCTGAGTAGCGTAGTCAAGGCCGATGACAGCGTGCTCATCACAGATGAGTTTTCTGGCTACAATCGAATGCACGAATGGGTCCCGCATATGAGGATAAACCATGCGGTTTCCTATGTGGACGGACTGATTCACACGAACACGATAGAGGGTTTTTGGAGCCTCGTAAAGCGGGCGATCTTCGGCCAACACCATCATTACAGCAAGGCGCACGCGGCGGCCTATATCGTGGAAGCGTGCTACAAATACAACAATCGCAACAATGCCAACACGTTCAACACGTTTATTCAGGGAGCGATGGTGGTATAAAGGATGTTGACAAATGACGACTAAATCTCGCAAACGATGCCCAAAATGTGGCAAGGTTAGAATTGGCAACTGGGAATATAACGAAGACCACAACGACTGGAGTATGGCTTGTGACGACCCTAGAAAAGAAGGTGCCCGTAAATCCGACCCTAACAGAGGTTATTTTACAGGTAATCCGTGGTACGAGAAAAACCCTGCGAGTTTGGCAAATTAGTTTGCTGTGTGCTACTGTCTAGCGTTATTCCTGTTGTTGTAAAAAATTGTTGTCTGTCCATTGAAGGGAAATTACCATGACTGATAATGAGAAACCTGTTCCACCATCACCACTTTCTCAGGAACGCCAGGACTTAATCGTCGAGGCGTTGAGTGCTGTAGGGGTAGAAATTACCCCGTGTCGATTTTGCAAATCCGAGGATCGTGTCATTTTTGAAGTGAACGAAAACTTAACACTCCGAGCCCTGAAATACCCGGAAACACTATACTTGCCATATATTCTGATTGTGTGCAACCGTTGCGGACACAAGTCCGAATTCTCTATAGACGCACTTGGAATCTAAATCTACACCTGATTGTCGTTTTTACCTCTTGGCCATTCTCTCCCCTTGCGTTAAACTTCTTGCACCACAGCAACACAATCACTACTGCTAAGCGGCGGAAAACAAGGACGCATTGCGTCCCCTTGTCGCATAGTGAACAAGTGTTGCTGTGGTGGCTACTTGTCTTTCTGTCGCGCAAGGGGGCACCGCGATGCA
The DNA here is from genome assembly GCA_965204525.1 of Caldilineaceae bacterium. GTDB lineage: Bacteria > Chloroflexota > Anaerolineae > Caldilineales > Caldilineaceae > Bin5. The sequence continues at coordinate 569,699 of OZ241994.1, forward strand.
GTTCAGTCACTATAAGAACACACCCCTAAACTGCCCCTACGCTTCACCCCCACCAATACGTCGCACACTCAGAATTCGATTGTTCCCTTCGGCGCGTGTCGAAACACTCCCAATTCCCTGCGACGGACACTACCCACCACCTACTCACACTCGACTCTGGCAAACGGTCATTGACCGTGCATTCCTCGTCGCTTTGCCCCATTTTGTATAGTTGTCGTTTGTAGGATAGACTGCTCGCACCACGGTATACCGATACTTTTCTAACGCTTGTGATGTTGGATGAATGGACGCATTGCGTCCCCTCATTGGGCGTTAGGCTGATCGGTTGCCGTGGTAGCTCCAATCATCCGCATCCACTGAGGGGGCACCACAATGCGATCCAGAAACAAAATTGTTGGAATCGGCACGATTGTCTTTCTCCTGCTCGTGCTGACCGTATTGCAACTTCAAGCTCAAACCCCATCGGCTACGCCAGAAAACCCAGCGGCAACAACCGAACAGGTCACATCCACCCCTGCATCTACCATCACGACTTCAGCGCAGACAACTATACATTCTGCGCGACAGGCTGTTGTCAAGATGGTTGTTGACGGAGACTCTATTGAGGTAGTGTTCACCGATGATAGCACAGTCGCTATTGTCCATCTCGCCAACGTGGACGCGCCAGAGTTTTCCGATTACATTGAGTGTTTTGGTCGGGAGTCGTTCGAATTTGTAACGCAAACATTCCGAGATAACCCATTGGTCTCGGTGAGTTTGACGGGGGATGTTCAGAATGGTGAGGCGTTTGGGTATATTAAACTTCCCGATCGAACCCTGGTGAACAAGTTGCTCGTGTTGTTTGGCTACGGAAAATTTAGTGACCAAACCAAGAGTGCATTTACCCCCGGCATAAAGGACGCAGAAGAACAGGGCAAGCGAGGTAAAGCTGGGCTGTGGCGAGCCTGTGGCGAATCGGAACAACTTCACCAGTCGTGTTTTTTATTCTCCGAAATTGACGCCGCATCAAAGCAGGATTTTTTTGTGGAGTTTCCTAATGCTAGTGAGATAAAGGGGTATTTTTCGAATGTGGCATACAACCCCGCTCGAAGCGAATTGGCCGTAATATGGTCAATATCGATAGATGACACCCTTTCGGGATGGATCATGAGGGAACATTATCGACTTTGGGACTGCTCAAGGGATCGGTCTGAGGTGTACAATCCGCGCAACAATCGCTAGATTTACCGCCCAAATTTCACTTCGGTCGCAAATGAAGGGGCGACATCTGTATCGCATGACGTGTCGCCCCTTTTTGAACATGAGGGAGCCAAATGGAAGCCTTGATTTGCTTGTCCATTTTCATTGTGGTGACTACCATCTGGGCAATTCACAAGACCAGGAACCGGGAGCGACGAAATCAGGATGATCGGGCTGGGTGCTTTTTGTTCTTTGTTTAGGCTGTCAAGCCTTTACATATAATTCCTCTTTGTTTCATTCTTCCTGCGCCAATTCAAATTTCAAATAGGGTCTGCGCGCACATCAGAGGTAGAATGTAAGTATCATGCAGTTTGACATAGAGATAGGCGTCCGTGACATAGAAGGTCAAACCTGTTAAATCTAGGCCACAGGCTTTTAGGTGAATAAGCCCCAAACTGCTAATTCCGTTGACGAATACAGCAGAGAGTGTCTGGCGATTCGGGCTGCCCGCAGCATACGGTCTGCCGATGTGATAGAGGCGCTGGCCAAGTTGATGGTGCTCAGAGGCGTGCCCGACCACATTCGCTCGGACAACGGGCCGGCGTTTACGGCCCGGGCTGTGCGCGAGTGGCTTGGACGGGTGGGGGCCAGGACGCTCTACATCGAGCCTGGGTCGCCGTGGGAGAACGGCTACATCGAGAGTTTCAACGGGAAGTTGAGGGACGAGTTGCTGGACAGGGAGCTCTTCTATACGTTGCTGGAGGTACGTGTGCTGACGGAGCGCTACAGACGGACTTACAACCGGGTCAGACCGCACAGCTCCCTGGGCTACCGGCCGCCGGCGCCTGAGGCCCTCTTGCCTGACGAACCTGTCCCCGTGCTTGCCGGACTAACATAACAGGTGGTACAAACGTCGGGGGCAGGTCAAGGCGCGGTGAGTTCTGGCAGAGCCTTCGATAGTCTACGTAGGTCAATAAAATGAATTGTCTGCTTGTTCTTAGCGCATTTATTGTAGGATTTGTGGGCCTTTACATAGGCGGATACAGCTATAGTAGTTATAACTGGGCACTTTTTCTGCAAGGAACAATTGGTGCGGTGATCATTTCATTGTGTGGCCCTTTAAGTCTTTATCTCGGAATAGAAGTATGGAAGCGAAAGAGAGACACTTGGGGTTACGTCGTCTTTATGGCGTCATCTTTAATCTTTGGAGTCTCTCTTGGTTTGTCTCTGTTTTGGTGGATTCTTGATTGATAGCATTCGCTAACATCCGGCCAGCCCGTCGTGCGCCTGCGCGTGTACTCAGAAAACTTGCGGACAAGCAATAATCATCTGTCCTTCCGTGGAACGGCGGGCGGCTGGATTAGTTATGGTTGACGTACCCCTCCTTTTACCCGCCCGCTGCGCACATATGGGCGCGCACAACTGTACTATCGGGCATCACTGCTACCATCTCCGGGTCTCCAGGGCGAACTGTTTGAACATGTCAGCCCAAACACCGTTCTCTTCCCAACGGGAATAGAGCTTGAATACACTGTTCCACTTGCCACAACTGTCTGGCAGTTCACACCACTGGGCGCCGGTGCGCAGAATCCAGTGAACTGCCTCAACAAAACGGCGACACTTTTCCTCTTGCCCTGCGTAGGCACGAGGGTGTCCTTGCAAAAATGCGTAAAGTTTCTGCCACTGATGGTCGGCAATTCTCTTTATAGACATCCTACGATTATCGCCAATGTGACAGAACGAATCAAACGTCAACGAGACCTAATGTAGATCCCAAACGGGTCCACGAGCTTGCGAGTATCAATGGAGCGAGTGAGACGCCTGCGATGTCAGGCCACAGCCCGTGCGAAAACTCTTGGTTTCAAATTGAACGCACACGAGTTTTTGCTTAACAGATAATTATTATATTATTGCGAATAAACGCTGTTCTGTCTCTTGAAAATTTTTCTTGCAAACGCTCGTAAACTCTCGTGGATCTCTCGTAAACGCTCGTACAAGCGTTTACCTGTTCCCGTACGAGCGTACGACCTGTGTTCAGGGAGCGCCCAGCCCGGCTTTTCGTGCAGTTACACTGAAACAGTGTCTCTTCAGCCCGCTTTGAAACCCCGCCTTTTTACCGAACGCAGCCGGCAACCTCTTTCTCTGCTTCGCACCTCTGCAAACCTGGCGTCATGTCAAGGTGACAGAGCGCCGAACCATGGCCGATTTTGCCCACTGCATGCGCGACCTGGTCGATTAGTGGTCAGAAGCAGCGCTTGCGCTGCCGGAGATTGGAACAGGGACTGACCGCGGCTTGGTTGCTTCCAGAGGTATACGAATATTCACCCCTATATTGGGATGCTCCCGGCTCTTGATTACCTCTTGACACACCGAACCAGCCTGTGCTAACCTTCACTCAGTAGTACCTTTGAAACTGACTTCTCTTATCCAGAGTGGGGGGAGGGACCGGCCCGATGATCCCCCGGCAACCTGCCGGAGTCCCGGTTCTCGGTTGCTGACCGGTTGATGGCACATCTCACCGAATTGCCCGCTTGGGGCATTGCAGGCTTTGCTCCCTGGCTGCCATCTCCGCTCAGTTCCGCTGGGTTTCCTCTGAAGGTGCCAATTCCGTCGAGCTTGATATGGCTCGAGAGATGAGAATGCCCAGCGCAAAAGAACCCCTCTGGATCGACCCGGAGGGGTTTCCTTTTGGCGAAGGGAGTGCCATTTATGCGAACCGTCTACTGGCAGGACGGACAAGTAAGGATGATCGATCAGCGGCTGCTGCCCGGCGAGGAACTGATCGCCGGATTTGCCACCGTCCCAGAGGTCGCGCGCAGCATCAGTGAAATGTATGTCAGGGGCGCGCCAGCCATCGGCGCCACCGCCGCCTACGGCATGGCCCTGGCCGCCCACCTCAGCCAGGCCGGCGATCCCGACGGCCTGCTCAACGATCTGCGACAGGCAAAAGAAACGCTGGACGCGGCAAGGCCCACTGCTGTAAACCTGAGCTGGGCCACTCGCAGGCTCCTTTCGCTGGCCGAACAGATTGCCGGGGAAACAGCGTCAGGCCGGGGCAGTGCCCGCGAGCTGAAGGAGGCCCTGCTGGCCGAGGCCGAAGCGCTGGCCGATGAAGACGTCAGGATTAACCGGCGCATGGGCTTCAATGGCGCCGCAGTCGTGCCCGACGGCGCTAACCTTCTCCACCACTGCAACACCGGTTCACTGGCCACCGTTGACTTTGGCACCGCTCTCGGTGTCATCTACGCCTGCCAGGAACAGGGCAAGAACATCCATGTCTGGGTGGACGAGACCCGACCCCGCCTCCAGGGCGCCCGACTGACCGCATGGGAGTTGATGCGGGCCGAGGTGCCGATGCATCTCATCGCCGACAACGCCGCAGGCCACCTGATGCGCACCGGACAAGTCGACGTCGTCGTCTTCGGAGCCGATCGCGTCGCCGCCAACGGCGATGTTGCCAACAAGATCGGCACCTACAAAGTCGCCGTCGTTGCCAGAGAGAACGGTATACCCGTCTACTGCGTCGCCCCCACCAGCACGGTCGATCTCGACCTTCCCGACGGAGACCACATCCCGATCGAAGAACGGGGCCCCGAAGAAGTGGTGGAGGTCGGCGCACGTGCGGTCGCGCCCGCCGACGTACCTGTATACAACCCGGCATTCGACATAACGCCCCATCGCTACCTGACCGGGATCGTTACCGAGGAAGGAATCTGTTATCCCCCGTTCGACCTGAGCTTGCGAAACGCCGTAGAAAAAGGGCGGGCCGCCATCGAGGCGGAGAGGTCTGAAAGAAGGATACCATGAGCGAACTGCGCCGGATTGAACGCATCTGCGTCTTTTGCGGGTCCAGCGCCGGTGTCGACGAACACTATTCGCGGCTGGCAGCCGACCTGGGAGCTGAAATCGCCAGGCGAGGCTACGAGTTGGTCTATGGCGGAGGCAACCTGGGCCTGATGGGGGCCGTCAGCAGAGCGGCCTACGACGGCGGCGCCAAAGTTTACGGAATCATACCAGGGCCTCTTGCCGCTAAGGAGATAGCAGGCGAGACTATTGGGATAATCGAGGTTGTCGAGACGATGCACCAGCGCAAGGCCCGCATGGCTGAACTCGCGGACGCATTTGTCACCTTGCCTGGAGGAATAGGCACGCTGGAAGAGCTGTTCGAGACGATCTCCTGGATCCAGCTGGGCATTCACAGCAAGCCAATGGGCATGCTGAATGTATCCGGCTTCTTCGATTCCCTTCTGCAGATGCTTGCCCACCAGATCGATCAGGGGTTTATCGCCCCCAGGTATCGCAGCCTGCTTGTCGTCGAAGAAGAACCTGGCGCGCTGATCGATCGCCTGCTCCGCCACGAAACGCCCAAGAGTTCGGTCCAGTGGATAACCCCTGCGCAGGCCTGAACGCCCTTCGAATCCCCATCAACCCACCCGCATTTCAGAACTGCAACGCTTGTCTACCTGTAACCGTCTGAACCACTCTTCGATCGGGTACCCAATGAGAATCGTCGTTTCCGGCTCCATTGCCTATGACTACCTTATGTCCTTCCCCGGACGCTTCACCGACCAGATCATTGCCGAAAAACTGACAAGTCTGAGCGTCAGTTTTCTGGTGGAAGACATGGTTCGCCAGCGGGGAGGCACAGCCGCAAATATCGCTTACTCCCTTAAGCTCCTCGGCGGCGACCCGATTCTCTTTGGAACTGTCGGTCAGGACTTCGGCGACTACAAGGCCTGGCTGGACCAGCACGGCATCCGCACCGACCATATCGTCGAAATCCCCAGCAAATTCACCGCCAGTTTCTTCGTAAGTACCGATGAAGAGCAAAACCAGATCGCCAACTTCTATTCTGGCGCAATGAGCGACTGCCGCGATGTCTCGCTCGCAGACCACGGACTGACCGATGCCGACGTCGTGATCATCAGCCCAAACGATCCGCAGGCCATGCTTAACTTCACGTCGGAGTGCCGGGACCTGGGCATCCCCTTTGCCTACGACCCCAGCCAGCAGACCGCCCGGTTAAGCGGAGAAGACCTCCGCAGCAGTATTCCCGGCGCCGCCTGGCTGATGGTCAATGACTACGAAATGGCGGTAATCGAAGACAAAACCGGCTGGTCGAGACAGACGATTCTCCAGGAGGTTGGCACGCTCATCGTCACTGAAGGCCGCGCCGGCAGCCTGATCTGTCACCAGGGCCAGGAGTTCCATATACCCATAGCGTCGCCTCAAAAGGTAGCCGAGCCGACCGGCGCCGGTGACGCCTATCGCGGCGCCTATTTTGCCGCCCACAGCGCAGGCATGCCCGTAGATGTGTGCGGCCGCGTCGGTGCCCTGTGCGCCACCTACGTACTGGAACAGTTCGGGACAACCAATCACCAGTTTACACTTGAAGAGTTTGCCCTCCGGTATGAAGAGGCATTTGGCGAAGAGCTGCTCTGGGGAGAACCTGTCGGTAATTCGTAACGGACACTCAGTCAGCGGAGCCGATCGAGACTTCCTGTCCCAGGACCTCATTGGAGCCGCCCACGCAACCGCTGACCTTGGCCCGGATCTGGCCCGCTGTTGCAGCGGCTTTGGCCATGGAAAGTTCGTTACTACAAGAATCACGAGTGCCTTTCGAAAAGGTGGACACGGAGCGATTGTGCTTCATGTAGACGAACAAAATTTGGTTGCCAGATCCATCTATGAGAAGCTAGGATTTGAAGTGTTTTGCCATTTCATTGAAGGTTTCGCTGGAAAGCGATGATAGGCAGTTAAAGAGGAGTCGCCCCAAATATGTCCACCGCAATTCAGAGCAAGAATTTCGACATAGCCGACATTGACCTGGCCGAACGCGGCCGCTTTCGTATGCAATGGGCAGCCAAAGAGATGCCCGTGCTCGACCTGCTGGAAGAACGCTACCGCCGCGAACGCCCTTTTGACGGGGTACGCATGGCCGCTGCCATGCACGTCACCAGTGAAACCGCCAACCTGATGCGTATCCTCATCGCCGGCGGCGCCGAAATCGCACTCTGCGCCAGCAATCCCCTCAGCACACAGGACGACATCGCAGCCGCCCTCGTCTCCTACTACGAAATGCCCGTCTTCGCCATAAAAGGTGAAACGACAGCCCAGTACAACGCCCACCTTAACGCCGCCCTCGATACCGAACCCAACCTGACCATGGACGACGGCATGGACCTCGTCGCCATGCTCCATACCCAGCGCAGCGGCCTCCTGGACGGCGTTGTGGGGGGCACCGAGGAGACCACAACCGGCGTCATCCGTCTCAGGGCAATGGCGGCCCAGGGCAAACTGGCCTTCCCCGTCATCGCCGTCAACGACGCCATGACCAAGCACTTCTTCGATAACCGCTACGGCACCGGCCAGAGCACGCTGGACGGAATCATCCGCGCCACCAACGTTCTCATGGCCGGTAAGACCTTCGTCGTCGGCGGCTACGGCTGGTGCAGCAAGGGCATCGCCATGCGCGCCAAGGGCATGGGCGCCAACGTCATCGTCACCGAAGTCGATCCCCTCCGGGCCCTGGAAGCGGTTATGGACGGTTTCCAGGTCCTGCCAATGTCGCAGGCAGCCAAATCGGGACAGATTTTCTGCTCCGCCACCGGCGACATAAACGTGATCGACCGCCACCACATAGAACAGATGCAGGACGGCGCAATCCTCGCCAATAGCGGACATTTCGACGTCGAGATCAACATGAAAGCGCTTGAAGCGATGTCCACCAAGATCACGCGCGTGCGCGACTTTCTCGACGAGTACACGCTGGAAGATGGCCGCCGCATCTACGTAGCCGGTGAAGGCCGCCTCGTAAACCTCGCAGCGGCCGAAGGCCACCCCAGCGCCGTAATGGACATGAGCTTCGCCAATCAGGCCCTGGCCGCCGAATACCTGCTCAAGTACGGCGGCGAAATGAGCGGCAACGTCTACGATATGCCCGAAGAGCTGGACCGCGAGATCGCGGCCCTGAAACTCCGGGCCATGGGCGTGGAAATCGATACACTCACCGCCGAACAAGAAACCTATCTGAACGAGTGGACTCTTGGCACAGCGGAATAGGACCGTCGACCGCCGCCAGTGAGGCGGCAGGCAGGAGAAATGCAAATGAGCAGCACCTTCATGACCGCTCCGTCTCTTCTCTTTACCAGCGAATCGGTAACGGAGGGACACCCCGACAAGATGTGCGATCAGATCAGCGACGCCGTCGTTGACGCCGTCATCTGCCAGGATCCCCAAGCGCGTATCGCTTGCGAGGCGGCCGTCAAAACGGGATTTGTAATCCTCCTCGGTGAGATAACGACCTCTGCGTCAGTGAACTATGACGAACTCGTACGAAAAGTCGTCAAGGAGATCGGATTCGATAGCAGCGCCAAAGGCTTTGACGCCGACACTTGCGGCGTGCAAGTCGCCATTGCATCGCAGTCGCCGGACATTGCGCGCGGCGTGAACCTGGCACAGGAATTCAAGAACGATACCATGGACAGCGAGGAGGATGAGATCGAGTCGGTCGGCGCAGGCGACCAGGGCATGATGTTCGGCTTCGCCTGCAATGAGACCGACTCGCTGATGCCCCTGCCCATCTACCTGGCCCATAAGCTTAGCCGCCGCCTTGCCGCGCTTCGCAAGTGCGGCGAACTGTCCTGGCTGTGCCCCGACGGCAAATCGCAGGTGACGGTGGAATACAGCTTCGGCAGGCCGAAACGAATCCACACCGTCTTGATCAGCACGCAGCATCTTCCCGACGTCTGCCAGGAAGAAATCAAGCGCCAGGTAACTGAACATTGCATTTTCCCTTCCCTGCCCGAGGAACTCGTCGATGAAAACATGCTCATCTACGTAAACCCCACCGGCCGCTTCGTCGTCGGTGGTCCGATGGGCGACGCCGGCCTGACCGGCCGCAAAATAATCGTCGACACCTACGGCGGCATGGGCCGGCACGGAGGCGGCGCCTTCAGCGGCAAAGACTGCACCAAAGTCGACCGCAGCGGCGCTTACGCGGCCCGCTGGGTCGCCAAAAACATCGTCGCCGCCGGCCTCGCCGACCGCTGCGAAATTCAGCTCGCCTACGCCATCGGCGTGGCCCAGCCACTGAGTGTCAACGTCGAAACCTTTGGCACCGGAAAAACCAGCGATGAAGAGATCGAAAGACTGATAGGCGAACATTTCGACCTGCGTCCCGGCGCCATCATTCGCGATCTCGACCTTCGCCGCCCAATCTATCGGCAGACCGCAACCTACGGACATTTCGGCCGCGACGACATCTCCCTGCCCTGGGAAGTTACCAACAAGGCCCACCTCCTGAAACAGGCTGCAGCCTGAACTATCGTCAGATATGGAAACCCAACAACATAGCAGCGATGCCCCGTTAACCCTTCGCGGACTGCCAACGTCATTCTGGTATATCGTAACCGCCTCGACGGGGCTTGCCATCATCGTAGTCCTTGTAATGGTGGTTCTTGGCTATCGCGACGGCCTGAGGCGCGGTGAAGCGCATACACGGCAGCAGGTCGCCATTCTCCTGCAACGCGCTTCAGACATGCTTGACGCCGGCATGAACAACGAAGCCCGCACCGTTTATGAGAGGATTATTGAGTTCGACCCGCAAAATGAGGCAGCACGCAGCGCTATCCTGGCCCTGGAAGCGACCGATACGGTCGAGACAGTTCCGGAGTCAATCGCCGAGCCGACCGCCGTTGACATCGAATGGGCCAGGGCAGTTACGCTGTTTGAAGAGGGCCGCTGGCAAGAGGCCATTCAGCGCTTATCGCTCGTACAGACCATGCAGGCCGATTACAAGATCGTTGAACGGGACCAGTTGCTCTTCATCTCCTACGTCGAGTTGGCCAGGGCAGTAATCGCCGAGGGAAATCTGGAAGAGGCCGTGCAGCTGTTTGACAGTGCCCTCGAAGTGGACCCGAATAACGCGTTGGTCCGACAAGAGCGCTACATGACCGCCCACTACGTCGATGTCAAAACCTATTGGGGCGCCGACTGGGCCCGGGTCATTCGTCTCCTTGAAGATCTTTACCGTATCGACCCCAAGTATCGCGACGTTCAGTACCTCCTGCAGAGGGCGCACGTCCAGCAGGGCGAAAGTTTCGCCCGCGAGGAGAATTGGTGCGCCGCCGCTGCAGAATACACGAGCGCTATCGCCGTGCTTGACTGGCTGGAACTGCGAAAAAGACGGGACGAGCTTGTCTTGAGCTGCGGAAACGCGAATAGTGGTTAGACCAACCGTGTTTCGGACTTAAGCCCACTGCCATACCACAAACAGTTCATTCTCCCGCCCGGCGTGGCGCCTCCCAAATTCTGGCGCCATTGATACCGGCTCACTCGTTCCAACCCCGGAAGGTTCGCCCACCAGCCCTCCACGGAAATTGTTTTTTCGGCCGATTAGGGCTATAATCATCTGGTGCAGAATCGGGGAGTAGCGCAGTCTGGCAGCGCACAGCGTTTGGGACGCTGGGGTCGGAGGTTCAAATCCTCTCTCCCCGACTTGCGGGTATAGCTCAATGGTAGAGCGCCGGCCTTCCAAGCCGACGATGCGGGTTCGATCCCCGCTACCCGCTCTCAGCCCTTCGTCCCAAAGTTGGATCGGTAGCTCAATGGCAGAGCAAGGAGCTCATAACTCCTGGGTTACAGGTTCGAGTCCTGTCCGATCCACTCTCCACCTCTCTCCTTCGCCCCGCCAAACAGATGGCACGCCTCCAACAGGAGGTCTGGAATCGCCGCCCTGACGCCCAGTTCGCAGCAGGCCATGTGCGTCGCGAGTGCGGACGGCTGTCTCTGCACGATTTCTCATCGCGTCTCTTCAGGAACCCCCATCGGGAATCTGTCGTTTATGCTATAATGCGCCGGGGCTGAAACGCCCGCCGTCGGACCAGCCAAGTCGGCATTGCTTTTGTGAGAATACCCATGATGCCCGAAGCAGTAACAGAAATAGGAAATGATGAATTCCCGGAGTCTTTTCGCAGCGGTTTCATCGCCGTGATAGGACGTCCAAATGTCGGGAAATCGACTCTCTTGAACCATGTGCTGGGTCAGAAAATAGCCATCACCAGCGACAAACCGCAGACAACTCGCGACCAGATCCTCGGCATCCGCACCGATGCCGACGCTCAGTTTATCTTCCTCGACACGCCCGGAATCCACCAGCCCCGCAACAAGCTCGACAAACACATGGTTAACGTGGCTGAACAGGCAATCGCAAGCGATTCCGACGTAATTTTGTGGCTGGTAGACGTTACCACACCCCCCACCGACGAAGACCGCTATATCGTCGAGCGACTCAAGGAGTTGTTGGAAGCAGCCGGCGAGCTTCCCTTCCTGCTGCTCGGAGCGAATAAGGTCGACAGCCTGGCCGGCGCCGCCGTCGAGGAACGGAAGCACGAGTATGTGGCTCTCCTCCGCTGGCTTACCGTAGCTGGCGGAGGTCAAGATTCCGTCTCCGTGTTGACCCTAAGCGCCGCAACAGGGGAGGGAGTAGAGGAACTCGTCGCCGCGCTGGCGGAGCTGCTCCCTCCCGGCCCCCTCTACTACCCGAGTGAACAGGTTACCGACCTGTCCATGCGATTCATCGCCGCCGAAATCGTTCGGGAAAAAGCCCTCCGGCTTCTGCGCCAGGAGATCCCGCATAGTTTGGCCGTATCCGTGACCGAGTGGAACGAGCGCACTCCGGAGATGACACATATCGCCGCCACGCTGTACGTAGAGCGCCATAGCCAAAAGGGCATCGTATTGGGCGGCAAGGGCTCCATGATCAAGAAAATCGGGCAGGCCGCCCGACCGGAAATCGAAGAAATGGTCGGCACTCGCGTCTACCTGGAACTCTGGGTAAAGGTATTGCAGAAGTGGCGCCGAAAGGAGAATCTCCTGAGGCGGCTGGGGTATCATATGTAGAGAATACAGGAACAGGGCCCGGTTGGAGCCGGACCACTGGCGCCCCAACGTCGCACCGAAAAGCCACCCTCTGCCGCCGCCCATTGCTTTGGATTCAATGTACGCGCTGTGATATGATCGGCCCAGGATCGCACATATATGGTGCCAGGGTTTACGGATGAATCCCCGTACGATTCGCGTTCTCGAATACGACAAAATACTGAAGCAGCTGGCCGCGTTTTGCGCCTTTGACGGCGGCGCCGAACTGGCGTCTTCACTCCTTCCCAGCGACGACTTGCGGACAATCAACGATTGGATGGAGCAGACCGGCGAAGCATGCCGTCTGCTTGACCAGAAAACAGACATCTACTTTGGCGGTGTCTACGACCTGCGCGCTCTCGTCGCAAAGTCCGAACGCGGAAGTATCCTGATTCCGACCGAGTTGGTTGAGGTTCGTACGACCCTGATGCGCGCCCGCACACTTCGCAATACCTTGACGCGTCTCAACCGTCAATTCCCGCGACTGGCCGATATCGCTTTCTCTATCGAGCCCTGTGAACACGTGATCGGCGAAATCAGCCGCTGCATCAACGACCGCGCTGAGGTCGTCGACAGCGCTTCCTCAGACCTGGGCCGCATTCGTGCCCAGCTGCGCGTCGCCCAGGACAGGCTCCTCAGTACCCTGGACAGACTGGTACAGAATACCGAAATCATCCCCTTTCTGCAGGAATCCATCGTCACCCAGCGCCAGGGCCGCTATGTCATACCGGTGCGATCTGAGTACAAAGGGCAGGTCCAGGGCATCGTTCACGACCAGTCTGCGAGCGGCGCCACCTTCTTCATCGAACCGCTGACCGTGGTTGAGCAGAACAACGCCGTGCGGGAACTGGAACTGGAGGAAGAGAAGGAGGTTCGGCGCATCCTCTCCGAACTCTCGGACCTGGTTGCCGACGAAGGGCCCTACATCAGCCGCAACGTACAGATTCTTTCCCAGCTCGATTTCACCTTCGCCAAGGCCAAGTACGCCCTCGAAATGGAAGCCACCGCGCCCGAGATCGTCCCCTTCCAGCAGAACCGCGCCGAAATCTTCGCCGGAATCGACGAAGAGACCAAAGAAGAACGCACGATCCAGCACCCCGGCTGCGTACTCAACTACCGCCAGGCCCGCCATCCTCTCCTGGACCCGGATTCCGTCGTCCCAATCGACGTTTACTTCGACAATGACTGCTACATTCTCGTCGTGACCGGCCCCAATACCGGCGGAAAGACCGTAACCCTCAAGACCGTCGGCCTTCTGACTCTCATGGCTCAGTCCGGCCTGATGATCCCCGTCGAGGAAGGCAGCTCTCTTTCCGTCTTTGAAGGCATTTACGCAGATATCGGCGACGAACAGTCCATCGAACAGAACTTGAGCACATTTTCAAGTCACATGACAAATATCATAAGCATTCTGGAGGAGGCCGACCCCCAGAGCCTCGTCCTGCTCGATGAACTCGGCGCCGGCACCGACCCCGACGAAGGTTCCGCCCTCGCCTCAGCTCTGCTCGAAAACCTGCGCGATCGCGGCATTACAACGCTGGCAACGACCCACTACAGCGATCTCAAACTCTATGCGCACAGCACCGCCGGCGTTCGCAACGCCTCCGTTGAATTCGACGTGGAAAACCTGAGCCCTACATTTGAGCTCAGTATCGGCCTGCCCGGCCGCTCCAATGCCCTGACCATCGCACGCAGGCTCGGCCTGAATCCGGTCATCGTCGATGACGCCGAAAAGATGTCGCGACCGGAATCCCTCGAAGTTGAAGCCATGCTCACGGACGTGCGTCACGCCCGCCAGGAGGCGAAACGCGTCCTGGATCACGCCAAAGAAAGAGAAAGTCGCGCGCATGTCGCCGAAGAGGACCTGCGTTACCAGCTGGCCAGAATCGAAGAGGCCCGCCGCCAGGTCGTAGCAGAGACCCGTACGACCATGCAAAATGAGCTGGCGGAGATAAGAAGGGAAATCGATGCTTTTCGCCGGCGTATGGCTAAAGGCGGCATCGACAGTCAGGACGCCCACACACAGTTCCTGCAACAGGCCAGTCAAACTGTCGGACGACGACAGCTCGATACAGAAGGCCGCGTCGAACAGGAGGTCGCGACGCCGGGCGCGCCGGACTCGCGTATTCGCGGTCCCATCGAAAAGGGAGACCGTGTCTTCGTCCCCAACCTCCAGGCGACCGGCGAAGTAATTGCCGTCGAGAATCGCGAAGGCGTACCGCACGAGGCCGATGTGCAAGTTGGAAACTTCCGCCTAAGACTGCCCATCAGGCGGCTTGAGCTGCGCAGCAAAGCCCAATCAGAGCCTTCACCGGTCCCCCAACCTGCTGTAAGAGTACAGACGAAGCCCAAAACAGGCGGCGCCGGCTCGGACTCTCTGACAGAAATCGATCTGCGCGGTGAAAGGGTGGATGCCGGCCTGCAACGGTTGGAAGGCTACCTCGACGACGCCTATCTGGAGAACCTTCCCTGGGTGCGAATCATTCATGGTAAGGGAACCGGGGCGATGCGGGATGCCGTTCGCGCTGCCCTGAAGGGTCATCCTCTGGTAAGCAAATACCGCCCTGGCGAAATTGGCGAGGGCGATGATGGCGTGACGGTCGCCAATTTGATGACCGACGAAGGGTAGGCGGCCGGCCATGGAACTTCGGGAATACTGGGTGATCCTGAGGAGGCGCTGGGTTGCACCAATCCTCCTTCCCTTCCTGGTGGCTCTCTTCAGCGCATTGCAACTGCGTCCATGGGAGACGCCGCCCCCGACATACAGTGCTTCGATGCGCATTCTGGTAGGCGTACTGCCGCTGGAAGGAGTCGAAGACGGGGAGTACGACCCCCGCTACTACGCCTGGATGACCAGCGAATACCTCGTCGACGATTTCACCGAGGTACTCGCATCTGAGCTGTTCGCAAGCGCCATAAATGCCCGTCTGGCCGAAAGGGAGATTGCCATCCCGGCCGGCCTGCTCAGCGCAAGCGCCAACACAGGCAAACAGCACCGCATCATCCGGCTCACATTCAACTGGCATGATGCCGCGCAGCTGCAGGAGATCGGGGCCGCCGCAGTTGCCGAATTGGAGGAAAACGCCGCCGCATACTTTGCCCAGCTTGGAACCCAGGGCGCCGGCGTTAACGTTATGGATCCGCCTGCCGTAGTTCCGGTGGGTCCCAGCGCCCGCCAGCGGGTCGAATGGCCGTTGCGCATCCTGCTGGCCTTGGTCGCCGGCATCGGCTTGGCCTTCCTGCAGGAATACCTCGACGATAGCGTGCGCCGCAAGAGTGAGTTGGAAGAACTGGGCCTGCCCCTGTTGGTCGCTGTTCCCAAGCAGCGAAGATAGACACGGATCCAGCAAGAGTCGACCGTGGCGCCGTCTGCCACAGTCCATTGCGCAGCCGATGCTGCAAATTGGAGGAGTTCGTGATACAGGAATACAGCGGGGTAGTGCGTCGATTCGGCTGGATCCTCATCGTGGCGGTCCTACTGGCAAGTGCGCTCTCATACGGGGTCAGCTACTTCCAGGTGGAGATGTACAGGGCGACGGTCCATGTCAGTACCGTTCCAGCTCGTCCGGACTGGGGGCTGGGGAACTCGGCCAAAGAGCTGATGCGCAACTTCGTACTCAATCTGCAGACATTTGAAGTAGCCGAGGAAGTAATCGATCGTGCACAGTTGGACATGCACCCGAGCGAGTTTCTGAGACTAACGAACGTTGCGCCCGATTCGTCCACTTTCACCATCGAGATTGAGGCCCGATCCAGAGACAAAATCGTATCGGAAAACATGGCTCTGACCCTGGCAGAATATTTTGTCGACGAACGGACCGCCTACTACGCACAACAGGACAAACGCGACCGAATCGAGGTCAAGATCGTCAGTAGTGTGACCGAGGGCGCCCGCTACCAGCCGCAGCCTCTAATCAATGCTATGGCAGGCGCGGTTCTCGGCTTCCTATTGGGCGTTGGCCTGATTCTGTTGATAGTCTGGATCGAAAGCGGTTTCCTCCGCACACCCGATTCGGTGGAACGGACGCTCGATCTGACCGTTCTCGGGGCGATTCCAGTAACGACCTCAAGTTCGGGTTCGAAGGCCGAGGTGCGAGAAGGCATTCCCACGCCGGCCGTCAGCACTTAGGGGATAGGGGATTCTCCGAGAGTCGCAACCCCTGCCCCAGTGAATTCCTCAAAGGATTGGCAGATGTCCTCAGACCTGGTTACATTGACTGCACCCCGCAGCGCCGCTGCCGAAGCCTACCAGAGTCTTCGCACTAACATCGAGTTCTCCGGACTGGGTACGGACCTGAATTCATTGCTTGTTACCTGCCCTGATACAGAGACGGACAAGAGCGACGCCTTGGCCAATCTTGCCGTCGTAATGGCTAACGCCGGCGACCGGGTAATCGTCGTCGACGGCGATTTGCGCCGCCCTCTTCAGCATGCAATCTTCGGTATCAGAGGGGATGCCGGCTTGACGGACTGGTTGCAAAACGGCGGCAAACCGGCGCTGGTGGACACACAGGTCTCCCACCTTCGTCTGCTTGCGGCCGGGCCTCTGCCGCCGAACCCTGTCGCACTCCTCAGTCACAAAAGGCTTGCCGAATTGCTCGAAACCTTGACTGGCGAAGCGGATTATATCCTTGTCGATGCCCCTCCTGTTCTGGCGGTTACTGATGCGGCACTCTGGGCCAGCCAGGTAGACGGAACCCTTTTGGCCGTAACGGCAGGGCGCACCAAGCGTGAACAGGCGCAGCGAGCCAAGGAAGTACTGGAAAAAGTTCAGGCAAATATGATTGGCGCCGTGCTCCTGGATGCGGAAGATTCAATGGTTGTCACCGGCTACGGACAGTAGGATGCTCCCGCAATCGCGAAAGTCATGTCAAGAAAGACAAGCACTCTCACACAACTGACCGTCGAAATCCAACTTCATCACGCTAAGCCAGGCCCCGCGTGATGAAAGGCATCCTTCTCGCCGGAGGGCACGGCACCCGGCTCTATCCCCTTACCACCAGCCTGAGCAAACAGATCCTGCCCGTCTACGACAAGCCAATGATCTATTACCCGCTGTCGATGCTGATGTTGGCGGGAATACGCGAAATCCTCGTCGTGAGCACGCCGACCGCCCTTCCTCTGTACAGAGAACTGCTCCGGGACGGCAGCCAGTGGGGCGTTCAGTTCACCTATGTAGAGCAATCCCAGCCTCGCGGCATTGCCGATGCCTTCGTCATAGGCAGGGAGTTCGTCGGCGACTCCACCGTATGTCTGGCGTTGGGGGATAACATCTTTTACGGTCACGGCTTGCCGGAAATTCTGCGGAGAGCGGCCAACCTCGAGCAAGGCGCCCTTGTCTTCGCTTATCCCGTCGCCGACCCCAATCGATATGGCGTAGTCGAGTTCAACCATTCAGGCAAGGCCCTGAGCATAGAGGAGAAGCCCCAGCGGCCCCGTTCGAATTTTGCCGTGCCGGGCGTATACTTCTATGACAACCGCGTCCTCGACGCGGCGGAGCATCTGGAGCCTTCCGCCAGAGGCGAATTGGAGATCACCGACATAAACAACTTCTATCTGGAGCGGGGGGAGCTGCGAGTTGAGATTCTGGGCCGAGGGTTTGCCTGGTTGGATGCTGGCACCCACGAATCTCTCCTGCAAGCTGCCAATTTCGTACAAGCCCTGCAGGAAAGACAGGGGATGATGATTTCCTGCCCGGAGGAAATCGCCTTAAGGCAGGGATTTATTGATCGCGACCAGTTCCGAGCACTGGCCGAAGCGTTGAAGACAAACCGATACGGCAATTACCTTTTGCAGCTCTTGCGCGAAGAGTTCTCAGATCCGCTATCCTGTTGTCCAATATGACGGTCACATTCGAAAAGCGCAATGGCGCTCTAACCAAAAGCATGACCGCGGTCCGCAGCATGCCGGCCTTGGCGGCAAGAATGCGCCACATTGACAGGTGCGTGCTACCTGCCTCTTACACAGAAATCTTTAACACACGAACTCTTCCGCCTGCCTATCTCGTGCAAAATCAGATCGGCGCCAGAGAAGTGCAGACCGCCGTTACCACCATCTCCCAAGTGGCCGATAAACTGCGCCGGCTGGCTAGGGCATACGGCGAATGGAAGGAGTTCGACATTCCGGCCTTTTTCGACCTGTGGCCGGATCATGCCCCCTGCCTCGTCGATGTGGAGGAGCGTGTGAGCACGGTGAACGTCACTTTCTTTGCCGATCTTCTTCTTCCCTCCTTTCAGCGCGCCGAACAGTATTGGGCCCAGGAGTTCTTCCCCGCCTATCAGACGGCGAGACCCCCCTTCAACTCTTCCGCAGACAGTTCCAGTTTCACCGCGCACTTTCTCGAATTCGAGCAGCCAAAGATGCGCGCCTACTGGGAAAAGCTGCTATCAGTAATGTTCGAGACGCGACGCGCTCTCTGGAATGACATCGGTTTCCTCGCCGCGACCGCCGGAGGCGAAGAGAAAGCGTATTGGCAGTGGGCTTGGCGCGGTCCCGCGTCGCCCGGCCTCGACGACTGCCTCCTTCCGCCGCTGCAACAGCTGCCCACATTGACGTTGGGCGTAGAGTTTCCCCTGCCCGCCAGCCGTCAACCAGGGAGGGTGAGGAGATTGCGGCGCACTTGGGATAGAGTCCACTGGCGGCGAAGACCATAACTGATTCTCACTTATCACAGATTGAGAGAGACGCACGTGAAAGACTTGGCAAGACCAGTTTCGAAGCAACTCTTAAACATAGAAGACAAGAACCGTTCAAGTCTTTTTCCCTGGCGAGGACAGTTTTCTCCACAACTGGTAGAGTGCATTTTAGAAGCCTATTGTCCACCAGCGTCGGTGGTACTAGACCCCTTTGTCGGAAGCGGAACCGTCTTGCTAGAGGCAGCAAGAATTGGCTTGCCGGCTTTCGGTTTCGACATCAACCCTTCGGCATGGAGTTTCAGCAAAGTTTATGAGTTCGCAAACATCTTGCCTCATCACCGTGAACTTGCAATTGCAGAGCTCAGTCGCAAAATAGTAGATGAGTTCCCCATAATTATTTTCTCTGACCCTGAGTTGGAGTATGGCGAACTGGAAGAAAGGATAGTCCGAGTAGGCACTTCTCTAAGCGACGAAGCTAAGATACTTTGTTCCGCCTTGGTCGTAATGCTTGATCTACACTACAACACGATTACAGCAGACTTTGTTCGGGCCAAGCTTCTAGCACTTGCCAACCTCGTCCGCAAATTGCCGTATTCCTCCGGGCCGATAAAGGTGCATCTGCAAGACGCGCGCTCGTTGTCACTGGAGAATCAATCTGTAGACTTTGTAATAACCTCCCCACCTTACATCAATGTGTTTAACTACCATCAAAACTACCGGCGTTCCGTTGAGCTTTTGGGTTGGAATATTCTTAGAGTGGCCCGCTCGGAGTTAGGTTCAAATAGGGCGAATAGAGGTAACAGGTTTCTCACCGTTATTCAGTATTGCATCGACATGGCGGCAACTCTACAGGAACTTGCTCGTGTTCTCAAGCCTGGTGGCAGTGCTATCGTGATCGCAGGGCATGAATCGAGAGTGCTAGGTGTACCATTTTACAATGCTGACCTCATTAGGCGCATTGCCGTGGAGTCAGGTTCCTTCGAATTCGTACTTCGCCAGCAACGTCAGTTCAAGAATCGCTATGGCAAGTCCATTCGCGAAGATATCTTGAATCTCGCTCTCAAGAGCAC
This sequence comes from Caldilineaceae bacterium, assembly GCA_965204525.1. GTDB lineage: Bacteria > Chloroflexota > Anaerolineae > Caldilineales > Caldilineaceae > Bin5. Next base: position 589,503 of record OZ241994.1, read on the forward strand.
CGGCAGAAACGAAGAATCATTCAAGTCGCTGGGTCCTCGTGTAGCAAGGGATGCTTTGTACGACAGCGCGAAAGTCGTAGAAAAGAAAAACCAGTCACTCTTATATCAGGCGCTGGCAAAGGCGCAGAATATCGAAGGTACTCCTGTGTTCGACGGAAGCACTTACGAAGAGTATCAGACGCGAGATGCTGTAATTGCAGTGCAAGAACAAGGCTGCACAACGACATATGAATGAAAATGACTATGTACTTCCTACGCCCCATCTGGCGAAACTGCGGGCGCTTCTTCAGAATCCTCGATTGCCCGAGGCAGACAAGCCGCGGGTAGAAGAAGCCGTCATGCATTACCAAGATTGGATTCGAGAGTTGAAATCGGTCACACCAAGGCAAGCGAATACAGTCAAGAAATTGGTCGAGGCGACGAACGTATATAAGACTTTCATAGAGTTGAAATTGATCTTTGACAGCCCGGAGGATTTTCTCTACCGACAGAAAGGCCAGTTAAAGCTTGATAATACGATAATTGAGGAATTTCTACCCCACCTCATGATTGGCTCACTTAGGCTGCCGGAAAGAGGGTTTGAATTTGGGCCCCAGAAATCTTTCGCGGGCTTGAGTTTCGATTCTAACTTAATCGAAGTGGGCGCCAGTGGTCATGCGATACTCCGAGCGAAAGATCAGGATTTTGTCTTGGGAAAGAAAATATATATTCAGACTTCGTTTGACAGAGACTTCGGAGACGCAGATTCCCTTGAGGCCCATTTGGGTTACGTTTGCGCTGAATGCAAAACGAATTTGGACAAAACTATGTTTCAGGAAGCGGTTGCAACTAGCCGAGATCTCAAGACTGCTGTACCTTCGGCACTTTACTTCCTGGTTTGTGAGTTTCTCGACATGTCACCGGTGCCAATTGCAGCCACTCATATTGACGACGTCTTGATCGTTAGAAAAGCCAAGAGAATGTCTGCCAACGAAAGACAACAATACAAGAGCGCCGCACAGAGAGAGAATCTTAGGGCAAGTTTCCTGGAGTTCCTTGAAGCCTCCAGGTTTAGTACCGACGTATTCCAGCGTATGATTGATACTATTCAGGTCAAGATCGATGAATTCAGTACCTCGACTGACGAAGTTCTGGAAAGAGGCTATTTTTGACTCTCTTAATCACTGATCACTTCGTTGAAAACTTCGACCTGGGGAAACTATGAAAAACCTCCTGGTTACGGGCGGCGCCGGCTTTATCGGCTGTAACTTTATCCGCTACATCCTGAACTGCGAATCAGAACTGAACGTGACAGTTTTCGATAAACTGACCTACGCCGGCCGTCTCGAAAACCTTGCCTCGGTCAGTGAACGTTTCGGGGCTCGCTACCACTTCGTTGAGGGTGACATCTGCGACGCCGCCAAGGTGGAAGAAACGGTGGCAGTCCGTAATATCGACACCATCATAAATTTCGCCGCCGAAACCCACGTAGACAGGTCAATTCTCGATCCCGACGCCTTCGTAAAGACCGACGTTTACGGAACCTACGTGCTGCTGGAAGCAGCTCGCAAACTGGGAAATCTCCGCTTCCACCAGATCAGCACCGACGAAGTTTACGGCCACATCGCAGGCCGCCGCCGTTCGGTTGAGGACGACGCCCTGGCCCCCCGCAGCCCCTATTCCGCCAGTAAGGCCAGTGCCGACCTCTTCGTCAACGCCTACTGCATCACCTACGGCCTGCCCGTCACCATCAGCCGCGGCGCCAACAACATAGGACCCTACCAATACCCCGAAAAGGTCGTCCCCCTCTTCGTCACCAACGCCCTCGAATCGATTCCTTTGCCCGTTTACGGCGACGGAAAACAGATGCGGGATTACCAGTACGTCGCCGATCACTGCGCCGCAATCTACCTCATCCTCAAGCGAGGCCGCATCGGCGAGTCATATAACATCGGTACCGGCAGCGAGATGACCAACCTTGCCATGGTAGAGATCCTGCTTGACGAGCTTGACAAGCCCCCCAGCCTCATCCAGCACGTCGAAGACCGGCTGGGACACGACCGCCGCTACAGCCTGGATGTAAGCAAGACTATGGCGTTGGGCTGGGAGCCGGACTACACGCCCGAAGAAGCGATCCGCGCGACCGCCCGCTGGTACCGGGACAACCGCTGGTGGTGGCAACCGATCCGCGACGGAGAGTTCAAGGACTACTACGATACAGTCTACGGAGAACGCAGAGAGCTCGACCTACGTTGATGAATCTCTCGTCGATTCGTCCAGGACGGTTGGAAGACCTGCCCGAGTTGCAGCGCTTGCACTCCGGAAGCCTGCGCAGCTACTACTACGATGACCTGGGTGACAGCGAGGAGTCAGAGCTGGTCAATGGGGTAAACGCAGTCCTGGTCGACCGGCATACAAAGAAACTGAAGGGATTTGTCGCCTTCGACCGCGTCTGGCGCTCGCAGGCCCTGCCTGACTCGGCGCCGTCCAAAGTTCCTCTGCGGGCCGCTGCGATTTCGTCTGCCGGGGCGGCTGCGCGTTCGCAATTTCGTGCGCTCTTCGAACACACGCGTCAGCAGCTCCCGCCGCAATCCCAGGGCTATCTCTTCTACGCGCTTACCGAACAAGGCTGGCTCCGGGCAAGCCTGAAGGAATCCGGTTTCGACCAATACGATGCAGTCCGATTCTATGAACGCAAGTCTCGTGCCGTCGAACCAGTTTTACAGCCGGCCGCCTTGCGTCCGGCTCGGCCATCCGACCTGCCCCAACTGGCCAAGTTGGACGCCGCGGCCTTCGAACCCCTGTGGCACATGGGAGTGACCGAACTGCAGCAACTGCATCGCGACTGTCGCATTGAAATCGCTGAAGTGGCGCAGATGACGGTGGGATACTCAGCTCTTCGCCTGGTTTCGGATGGATCACCGCGAGGATTCGGGTCAGCCCAGCTTGTGCGTCTCGCCGTTCACCCAGGGGCTCAGACAAGAGGAATAGGTCGCCAGCTGCTGGTAGCAAGCCTTTGCCACGCTACCCATCTGAGAATCAATCGCGTCTTTCTCAACACGCAGGAAAGCAATACGCCCTCCCAGAACCTCTACGAATCACTCCAATTTCGAAGGCGCGGCCGCCCGGTACCCGTATTTGTCAACCGAGTAAGACAGCGTCAGGCTCAGCAGTTCACTTGATAGGACTCGCTCTATTGTCCAGAAACAGTAGTTCATATTCTGTGCTTTCCCGCCTAATCGTCTTTGGCCTCGAAAACACAGTTTGGCTATTCCCCTTGCCAGACACGCCATTGAGCAGTTCGATTCCAGGAGGCATGCGGACTTGACAGTTACTGCCCGCAGACTCTATCAACACCTGATCTTCGTTGCGACGCTCTATCTCCTCCTGCTCGCCGTCGGTAGCGGTGGATACATATTGATCGAGGGCTGGCCGTGGACCGACAGTGTCTACATGACTGTCATTACTATCAGTACAGTTGGATTCGGCGAGATTCGGCCGCTTTCCCCCATAGGCCGCGTATTCACCGGCGGATTGATAGTTCTTGGCGTCAGTACGACCGCCTATGCCATTAGCACTCTGGCTGACGTTATCGTTGCAGGTGACTTCCGCAGCCTCATATGGAGAAGACGTATGCAGAATCGGATCGATAAAATGAACGGACATTTCATCGTATGTGGTTACGGTCGCGTGGGCGAGCAGGTCGTAAATGAACTCCTGGCAAACAAAGTTTCGCTCGTGGTAATCGAAATCCTGGCAACGCTGGGGCCGGACTTGGAGAACTTGGGCGTGATTCCCGTTGAAGGCAACGCGACCGACGATGCCGCCCTCATTCAAGCCGGAATCGAGCGAGCATCCGGGATCTGCTGCTGCCTTCCCAACGACTCGGACAACGTTTATGTGGTCCTGACCGCACGCGCCCTGAGCCCTGAGCTCACGATAATATCTCGTGCAAACAGCTTTGAGAGCGAGCGCAAACTGCAGATTGCCGGCGTTGACCATGTAATCAATCCCTATGTCACGAGCGGCCGCCGTATGGCGCGCCAACTTATTCATCCCAACATCCTGGAGTTCATGGACGTTGTAATGCACCGCGACGAAGTCGACATCCTGATCGAGGACATCGGAGTAAGCGAACGATCTTCGCTGCGCGATCGGACCATCGCCGACACCGAAGTGCGAAAACGGTTGGGAGCCAATATCCTGGCCGTTCGGCGCCCCGATGGCGAGACTATCGTCAACCCGAGCGTGGAGTTTTCTCTCCGCGCCGGCGACACACTGATCGCCATGGGAACACCTGAACAGCTCGATCTCCTGGCCACCGAAGCGGAAGACCGAAAGAACCAAAGCTAGCGGAGACGGACTCCGCGCTGTGTATAGCTACAGACCCACATTACGCCAGCCGTGCCATGTTCGTCTGCTGACACCGAAGCCACCGATACGGTGAACTCCCTTTACTCCGATGGGTTCGCCTTCCGCCCATGTGTCCGCTCAGGAACAACCTGAAATCTGCTGCCTGACTCATTGAAGAGCGAATCAGCCGGGCAAGTCACCGCATCCAAATAGGTCCTGAACACAATCGGGGATTCAGCAGGGAGAAGCGAGAAACGCCAGTGGCCGACCGAAGCCGGTCCTACCGAACAAGGGCCTTGATACTGCGGAGACGAAACTACAGCGACGCGGACCGGATACTGACCGTCTTCACGCCCCGCATGGGCAAACGCATGCTCATCGCCAAAGGGTCGCGCAAGACAACTAGCCGTCAGGCCGGGCACCTGGAGCTCTTCAGCCACGCCAATCTCCAGGTTGCGCAGGCCCGCACTTGGGACATCATTACCGAGAGCGCAACCGTAGAGAGCTTTCTGCAGCTGCGCAAAGACCTCGACAGCATCAGCCGGGCCGCATACATTTGCGAGCTGGTTGACGCCTTCACCGCCGAAGACGATGACTACGAGCCGGTGTGGGAGCTCCTTCTGCTTTGTCTGAGAGAACTGGACGGCGCTTCGGACGACGCAGCAAGGTTGGATCTGCTGTTGCGCTGGTTTGAGCTGAAACTCCTGCGCCTGATGGGTTTTCAGCCCGAACTGTTCGCCTGTCTGGGCTGCGGGGATGATCTGCAACCAGTGGAAAACTTTCTGCAACTAAACGCCGGCGGTGTCTTCTGCCCCAATTGCGGCCGAGCACTGCGCGGCGCAGAGCCGATTAACCCCTCTACGCTCAGGATTCTGCGCCATCTTTCCCGCAACCAATGGCACTCGTTGCGAGGCCTCCGAATTGGACGAACCACGGCCCTGGCGGCGGAGAGCGTTTTGCAGCGCTACCTCGTGACCACTCTCGAGCGCCGCTTGAAGTCCACCGACTTCATATATCGCTTGCGCCAGGTCCCGGCGGAGAGAACTGGCAACGGAGAGCCCGCAACCCGTTCGGCCGCCGGACGCGACAGTCGCCGTCCACTCGATGCAGGGAACTCATACAGTGAGGCAGACCGGTGAAGCTGATTCGCGCGGCTCGGATTGCCGGCATTACTGCTCTCGCCGCCGGAATCTATTCTCTCCTCGTGCTCAGACCGTTCTATCTCCAGTCGGTCCAAGTGCAACAGGCGTCGCGGTTGACCGAAGATTCCATCTGGCAGTGGCGACTTGGGGGGTGGCTCTGGCTGCTGACTATCTTTGCGTGGATGATCTTGCTAGTGGCTTTGAAGCACTATTACTCGCCCGTTCACCGGATTAGCACCTCGCTCCAGTCCGGGCTGGTCGTCGTCGGTGCAACTCTTCTGATCGTCAGTGTCCTGGCCGGGATGAACCGCTTTGGGCTTACTGAAATATTGAGCGACGGCCATCCTGTCGAGACGTTCGGCATCTACCTGAATCTCGTAGAGCACTTCGCCTTAACCACTCTTGGAGCAGGGCTGCTAATGGGGGGAGGCGTCACGACCTGGATCTGCATCGATCTTGTTGTTTTGAACAAGCTGCCGACATCCTGGATGGTACCCGGCGCAGTCGCCGGTGTTCTGTCGCTTCTCTCTCCCTTTCTGATTCCGGAGCTCAGGCATCTGCTGATCGCGCTTCTCGCCTATTTTGTCTGGTGCTCGATTCTGGGCCTGAGGGTCTCGTTGCCCTCGGCCTACCCCGACCTCGAATAGCTGAAGCCTGTGGCAGACAGTGCGCCGGAGCGCCTAGGTGGATTTCATCGTCAACATCCGCAGCCCGTTGACGACTACGATGAGCGTGCTGCCTTCATGGCCCAGCACGCCTATTGGGAGGGGCAGTCTGAATCCAGGAACCAGCAGAGGAGCGACGACAGTCAGTGCGACCAAAGCAAGAATCACCGCTACCGAAAAATAGAGGTTCTGACGCACAATATCACTCGCACGCCTGCTCAGGCGCAGCATAAAGGGAAGCTTGCCAAGGTCGTCGGACATAAGTACTACGTCGGCCGTCTCCAAGGCAACATCCGTGCCCGCGCCGCCCATCGCAATCCCGAGGCTGGAAGTCGCCATCGCCGGCGCGTCGTTCACCCCATCTCCAATCATTCCAACGGAGCCGGACTTCACAAATTTTTCTACAATTTCAACCTTTTCCCCCGGCAGCAGGTCGGCATAGACGTCCTCCACGCCGATCTGGTCAGCGACGGCAGCCGCCACGTCGCGATTGTCACCGGTCAGCATCGCCATACGGTCGATACCGAGCTCCTTAAGGGCCTCTATCGTATCAGCCGCACCAGCTCGAACCGTATCCGCCACGGCCAGAAACCCGACCACGTCACAGTCCCTGTCGGTCGCGCCCAGAAACTTGCTGTCGACCAGACTGTCGCCGTTTCCGTTCGCATGTCCCCTGTCGATGGCGTCCGTTGCGATGCTGCGCCGCACTACGAGAATGGCCGTTTTGCCTTTCTCCTGCAACCGTCGGCCAATCATTCGGATGGAAGGCGGCAGGTCCATTTCCTCGCTCTCAAACTGCTTGTCGTTGCCGATGGAAACCAACTCCTGGCCGGCGCCGCGCGCGTAAACGGCCTGAACGCCATGCCCAGCGATGCCGCGAAAGTCCCGCGGCGACTCATATGGCAAGTCCATTTCCTGCGCTCGCCTCACGACCGCCTGAGCTATCGGATGCTCACTGAGACTTTCGGCGCCGGCGGCAATCGAGATGAGCTCCTTCTCGGTGTAACCGTTTAAGGGTACGACGTCGGTCAGTTGGGGTCTGCCGTTGGTCAGAGTACCGGTCTTGTCAAAAGCGAGCATATCAAGACCGGCCGCCTTTTCGAGGTATGCCCCTCCTTTAAACAGAATCCCCTCACGCGCTGCTGCGGCGATTGCGCTCAGGATCGATGCAGGCGTACTGATGATGAGCGCGCAGGGGCTCGCAACCACAAGAAGTGTAATCGCCCGGTAGATTGTCTGGTTGATCGGTTCGTCCGTGAACAGTACAGGCACAATTGCCGCCAGAACTGTAGCCCCTAACACGATCAGCGTATATGGCTGACTGAACCTGTCGATAAGCCGTTGCGTCGGGGCAGCGTTGTTCTGGGCCTCCTGGACGAGGCCGATAATCTTGCTGATGGTGCTCTCCGATGCCAATTTGGTCACTTGCAGTTCCAGCGCGCCGCTTCCGTTGATCGTTCCCGAAAAAACAGGATCCCCAATCCCCTTGTAGACTGGGATGCTCTCTCCAGTAATCGGACTCTGGTCTACCGTGCTTGATCCCAGTAACACCGAGCCGTCAACCGGCATCCGCTCGCCCGGCCTTACGACAACCACGTCACCAACAGACAGTTCCTCAACGCCGATCTCTACCTCCTCGCCGTCTCGCAGAACGCGCGCCGTGTCAGGCCGCAATTCTGCCAGCCCGGTAATCGCCTGTCGAGTCCGTTCAGACGCAAACGATTCCAGCGCGCCGCTCAAGGTAAACAGAAAGAGAAGCAAGGCGCCCTCCTCCCATTCACCGATCAGCGCCGCACCCAAGGCCGCCGCCACCATCAGGAGGTCAATGTTGAAAACTCCGCAGCATGCATTGGCCAGCGCCACCTTTGCTCCGGAGTATCCCCCCGCGCCGTACGCAACCAGTGCAAAGACGACCGCCGCCCAAGCCGGCAGCAGACCGCTGACAGAGCCGCCTAACCATCCCATCAGCAAGGCGACAAGTGTTATCGAAGCAAGTATCAGCTCAGGATTTCCTCGCCAGAAAGCTGGCGAAAGCGGCGACAAAGACCGTAGGCTGAACTGAGGCGGCCCGCCTTCCCCCGTCACCATCGCTTGATCAAATGAACCGGTGGCCATACTTTCCACCCTTCTACTCACAGTTCACTGCTGGAATCGCCGGCAATTCCTCTTGACCCGGCTGCCTTCCCCGATGTCCGTCCTGCCCGTGCCCGCAGCCTTCTTCCAATCTCCTGGCGTTTGGCCTTCTGACAAGCAGGACAGAATCCGGTAACCTGCACCTGGAGCGTGGTCGCCCTGAATCCTGTATCATGAAAGATATTGTCCATCAGGACATCGGGCGCGAGTGTGTCCTGCAGGTCAGAAATCTGATGGCATCGCAGACAGACCAAATTGACGTGTGGGTCGGGATCCGTCTCGTAATGCGTATGCTCAGTACCTGCACTGATCTCAACGATGGCACCTAGGTCCCGCAATGTGTTGAGCGTATTGTAGACCGTGGCCTGGCTGATTTCCGGATGCATCTCTCGCACAGCTTCGAAGACCTGAGAAGTCGTTGGGTGAATCTTTGTGCAGGCAAGATACTCGCATACGGCAACCCGCTGGCTCGTAACCCGCAAACCAGCGCGCCGAAGTGTGTCGATAAACCGTGCTGCCATACCTGGATACCTCGCAAGAATTAGAATCACCCTAAACAGCAATGCATGTAGTGTATGCCTGTTCCTCGGCTTTGTCAAGTCTTATTTAGAATAATTCCAGGTAAATCAGCTGTGTGCAGTCCACCAGACTCCTTTGCACCGCAGCAATAACAGTTTTCTAATGTTTCTCAAAGGTGGTGCTGATGCAGAAATGGTTTACTATTAGGATGTCCCGTCCAGTCTTGCACGCGCTCACTTGACTTGGACCGACCCTTTCGGCGTGGCAATGCGGGACCTGCTTTCAGAATACGCTGAACAGTGGACGGCAGCTTCTGGTGAATTCACTCTCCAGTTGCTGAAAACCACTCTCAAATGCCGGGAAAAACCACAATGATGCCATTTGACCGATTCACCCAGAAGGCCCAGCACGCGGCAACTCGTTCGCTCGAGATTCTGCAGAAGTACAAACACTCGCAGATCGATACCGAACACTTCTTCCTGGCTCTCGTCGAACAGCCGGAAGGAACAGTGCCCCAGTTGCTCGAGACACTCGGCGCCTCCGTCGACGTCATTGCCCGTAAGCTGGAAGCCGTCCTCGCCGCCGCGCACAAGAGTGGCGGGTCGCCTCACAGTGGCCTACCAACCGTGCAAGTTTTCATCACGCCAAGGCTCAATCGCGTAATGGGCGTCGCCAACGATGAGGCAAACAAACTTCAGGACGAATACATAAGCACCGAACACATCCTGCTTGCCATCGCCAGCGAACGGAACACGCACAGCGCAAACATCTTGCGGGACGCCGGTGTCACCAAAGAGCGCATTTATGGCGCCATTGAGGACATGAGAGGAGGGCAGCGAGTCAACGAGCCGGACGCCGAAAGCAAGTTCCAGGTTTTGGAGAAGTACGGCCGCGACCTCACTCAAGCCGCCGCCGAAGAGAAGCTGGACCCGGTCGTCGGTCGGGTCGAGGAGATTACTCGCGTGATGCAGGTCTTGTGCCGGCGGTCGAAAAACAACCCGGTCCTCATCGGCGAGGCAGGTGTCGGCAAGACCGCCATAATCGAAGGTCTCGCTCAGCAGATAACGGCCAACGATGTCCCTGATATCCTATCAGGCAAGAGATTGGTCTCTTTGGACTTGGGGGCCATGATCGCCGGGACCCGGTTTCGCGGCGAGTTCGAGGAACGCCTGAAGGCGGCCATGGATGAAATTCGTCGCAGCGAGGGCGAGATCATCCTCTTCGTAGATGAACTGCACACCGTCGTCGGCGCCGGCAACGCCGCCGGCGCGCTCGACGCCAGCAACATGCTAAAACCCGCTCTCTCACGCGGTGAGCTGCAGTGCATCGGCGCTACCACGCTCGACGAATACCGCCAGCACATCGAGAAAGACTCCGCGCTGGAACGGCGCTTCGCCCCCGTCTACGTCGACGAACCGGACATCGATGACGCCATCGCTATCCTGCGCGGCCTGCGCCTCCGCTATGAGGAGCATCACGCCATTACCTACACCGATGACGCGCTCGAGCAGGCGGTCCGCCTCAGCCATCGCTACGTCCCGGACCGCAAGCTGCCGGACAAGGCGATCGACCTCATCGACGAGGCTGCCGCCCGCCTGCGGGTGGCCATGCATGCCATGCCCGAAGACCTAAAGAAAACCAAAGTCTCGATCCAGGAGCTTGAAGATCTTGAAGAAAATGCCTGGGCCGAACGCGACTACGAAAGGGCGGCGCAGACCAAGGCCGAACTTGCCCGGCTGAAAGAGGAATTCAAGTCGGCCCTCAAGTCCTGGAAGAGCGAGACAAACCTCGACGACGTCGTTGACACCGACGACGTCGCCGCCATCGTCCACAGCTGGACCGGAATCCCCGTCATGGACCTGCTCGAAGAGGAGATGGACAAGCTGCTCCGCATGGAAGACTTCCTCCGGCAGCGCATCATCGGCCAGGAGCGGGCCATCGAAGCCGTCAGCGATGCCATTCGCCGTGCCCGCAGTGGCCTCAAAGACCCGCGCCGGCCCATCGGAACCTTTCTCTTCCTCGGGCCGACCGGCATCGGCAAGACCGAGCTCGCCAAAGTCCTCGCCGCCTTCCTCTTCGACACCGAAGACGCACTTCTGCGTGTCGATATGAGTGAATATCGCGAAGGACACACCGTAAGCAAACTGTTCGGCGCACCTCCCGGATACGTAGGCTACGAACAGGGGGGCCAGCTCACTGAACAAGTGCGAAGACGCCCCTATCAGGTGTTGCTTTTCGATGAAATCGAAAAGGCCCACCCTGAGGTTTGGAACACCCTTCTCCAGATCATGGACGATGGCCACATGACAGATGGTCAGGGACGCACCGTGAACTTCCGAAACACGGTCGTCATTATGACCAGCAACGTCGGCGCAGACTCGATCAAGCGCGGCCCCCTGGGCTTTGCCACGCCTGAGCTTGACGAAAGCGCCCTCGCCCAAGGCGAATACAGCAAGGAAATGAAGAGGCTTTTCCGCCCCGAATTCCTCAATCGCATCGACGAGACCATCATTTTCGATCCGCTGACCAGGGAAAACGTACGCGATATTGTCTCTCTGCTGATGGAAGAGATCGCCCAGCGCCTCGATGAAATCGGAATCACTATCGAGATGACCGAAAAGGCCTGCGATCACCTCGCCGACACAGGTTATCACGCCGAATACGGCGCCCGGCCTTTGCGCCGTCTGCTGCAAAAGCGGGTCGAGAATGAACTCAGCAAGCGCCTGCTGCGCGCCGAATACAAGACGGGTGACGAAATCCTGATCGACTATGCCTCGGACGACGATGGAGGCGAGGAAAAACTGGTTTTCGTACGAAGAGAGCCGGAGCCGATTGCGGTTGAATGGTCACCGGGTACGAAGGCCGAAGCCGGCCCAGGGCGGGATCAGCAGGGCTCGCAGGAATGACATCCACGATCTGGGGCCGCCGATGACTTCCGAAACCTCTACCGACCCCGAGCGCCCAACCAGGCGCCCGGCCTATCGCATCGAAACCGAGCGTGCGGTCGTGCGCTGCTGGCATCCAACCGACGCCGATATACTTTTGCACGCGGTTACCCAGAGCATCGACCACTTGAGGGACTGGATGCCATGGGCGAAAAACGAACCGACGACCCTGGAAGAAAAGAGCGCACTACTCCGCCACTGGCGCGCCGAATTCGACCAGGACAGTGACTATACTTACGGGATCTTTTCGCCGAACGAAGAGGAGGTGTGGGGTGGAACCGGATTACACAAACGCCTGGCAGGAAACGCCCTCGAGATCGGGTACTGGATTCGGTCAGACCTGATCAACCGGGGACTCGCAACAGAGATTGCCGCCGCTCTGACCAAGGTAGCCTTCACCGTAAACAAGGTGGACCGCGTCGAAATCCATTGCGACCCAGCCAACGTCCGCAGCGCTGCGATTCCCCGCAAACTGGGATTCACACAGGAAGCTCTGCTCCGCCGTCGCGCCACCGGCAGTGATGGCTCACCCATTGACACGATGATCTGGACACTCTTTCTCGATCAGGTCGGGAACACTCCAGTAGCCGGCGCTCGCGTCAAGGCATTTGACGTCCTCGAAAGTGAAATCCACATCACCTGAGTCGTCTTCGAACCATCAGACTGAAACATGCCTTGAATCCAGGAGCCTGCCGCCTCCACGCGGCCGCCTGCCTGCCGTCTACTCAGCGAGCGGAATCTCGTACAGCGCAACCCAGTCGAACAGACCCCGAGCCTGGCCCTGGCTACGGGCGCCGATTGCGACGCCAACATCTCCGGTGGGCAGCCGGGGATCAGCCACAGCGTCCTCCTGGACGGCGTTAATGAACAGGCGAAGCTCGGCCCCGTCATCAGCCACCGCCAATATGCTTTGCCGCCCGTTTGACTGCGAACTCGACGGTGTCCAGGGCCGGACTGTACGCCACACGCCCTTTTCGACCAGCTCTATCTGGTAACGCCCCTCGCCGTCGACCACGAATAGATAAAAGTTCTCGTCATTCTGATAGCGGACGATCAGTCCGCCATACCCCCAGGCAAACTGCTCTTGGGAGGCCAGACGCAGGTCGGCTTCCAGTCTGTACGCACCCAGCCCTGGCTGGCCGAGCGTCATCCACACCCTGACGCCGGGGCGATTGACCTGTATCCGGTAGAGATCTCCCACATATCGCTGCTCGGACTCTTCGTTACTGCGAACCGGCAGGTCAAAGTGGGGTTCCGCGAAGTCGTCCTTGACAATCAGCCGGCCGGCTTCCATGGGTGCAGAAGCAGGCCCGGCAGCCGGCCCTTGCCTGAAGATCGACCTGCTCCAGAACAGGAGGGTAACCGCAACAGCAGTAAGGACGACGAGCGCCAGCAGGGCGAAAGGAAGGCCTCGCCTGGCCTCAGGTGGGCTGTGAATAACCGTCTTAGCCGTTGGCCGGTGCGGCGACAGGCCGATCGCTTCCCTCTTTTGCGCCCGTTCCTCCAAATCTCTCGAAGAAATATCTGATTCACCCATGACTCTGTAATACGGCCGAAATTCTCAGCTGGCTCCGAAGAAACGCGGGCCATTACCGAGCTTCGCTTGACGCGCGGCGCGGCTTGACTCGACTTTGCTCCGTATAAAAGGGATTATATGAGCTTAAGAAATTTCAGTGGCGCCGCCATACAACCGATTGGCGGACTGGGATTCGGAGAAGGAGGAGACGGTACCGGCAGGGAGGGTTTGTGAGGTGGCGGCTGCTGGCCGGTGTCTGCATACTGCACTGCAGTCAATGCGTCGATGCGCCCGTCGCCCTGAATGTACTTGTCGGCCTCGGTCTGTCCATATTCCGAACTGTTAATGTCTACGCTCGTGGCCATTAGCATCTTCTTGAGCTCTACCGGCCCCAACCCCGAATTGGCCCTGAGCATCAAGGCGACAAGACCGGCTACGTGAGGCGTAGCCATACTCGTGCCGCTGGCGGTTGTGTAGTGCTCATCCACCACTTGGCCTACCGAAGTACCCGCCGCCCGCGCGGCTACGATTCTGCTGCCGGGCGCTACGACGTCCGGCTTTACCCGACCGTCTGCCGTCGGCCCCCTGCTACTGAACCGGGCAACACTGTCCTGGTCATTGGACGCGCCGACCGTTATCACCTTTTCAGCCGCACCTGGGCTGCCGATCGTGCTCTGCCGCGGCCCGCTGTTCCCCGCGGCAACAATCATGATTTTGCCCATATCTACGATCGCATTACACATCGTGCTCAGCGCATCTGAGCCGTCACTGCTTCCCCGGCTGCCTAGTGACAGATTCAGGACGTCGGCGCCGTTCTGAGCAGACCACTCCAGGCCCGCCATGACATTACTCATGCGGCCGCTGCCGTTGTCGGCAAGGGCCTTGGCCGCCATTATCGTCGCCCCCGGAGCTACCCCAATGTACTTTCCGCCGCTGGCCGCCCCAGTCCCAGCCGCCGTGGAGGCAACATGTGTTCCGTGGCCGTTGCCGTCCGCGGCCGATCCTTTTCCGCTGAAATCAGCCGTCAGCCCAATCCGGCCGGCAAAGTCCGGGTGTGTCGCGTCAATACCCGTATCAACGATGCAGATCGTGACCCCCTCACCGTCATTGTTCAACTGCTCCCAAACTTGAGGCGCCCTGATGTGGGGAGTCGATACGTCCAGCAATATGTGGACCACCTCGTCCAGCCATATCTCCGCCACATCGTCCGAATCTGTCAATTCGTCCAACGCTGGCGCCGTAAGAGAGAGGGCGGTCGCCGGTATCAATCTGTACTCTTGATTGACCTTGATTGTACCGGCGCCTGCGGCCAGCCTTCCAATGCTCCGCTGGCCGCCTTCTGAATGAAATCTGACAATTACCTGCACTTCTTCACTGGCCATCCGGGCCTGTTCAACTGCGTCCCGTACATGGGCGGAGAATTTCTCCGAATACATTGACCAAACTCCTCCTGAAGAATCCTTGCCCACGTCCGGCAAGACAATCGAGGCACTGCCCCGAACTATGTTGCGCGTGCGGCTTCTGCCAGCAAGCAACACGCTGCCTCTCCAGAGACCCGATTGTTCTGGGAGTTTCCTACCCTAGTCTCTTCGTTGGTCAACGTCTGTTCGACGGCAGACGTTGAGCTGGGGAAGGACCCTGTCCGAGACCAGTTTTTTGGGCGGGTCAGCACCCAATCTGTCAGAACTGCGCTAGCGGAATATTGACCGTTCCCGCTTTTTGCGCCATCGCAAATTGACCCGAACCGAACGATGCCTATTCCTGCATCGTCTGAACGGCGCTGTCCTCCTCGACCCTGACGAGCCAGGCTTCTTTCGCCAGTGCCTGCAGTCCCCGTCCCGGACCGCTTACCGCGTAACAGGGTATGATCGATGTCTGTTGCCGTACCACATATCCTGCCCTCTCGATTTCGGCAAGCTGCGCCGGCCCGGTTTCACTGACGTGCAATAGCAGATACATCGTCTGATCAGGCGCACCGGCCATCTGCCTTTGAAGAGCGAGAGGGATTTTTTCCTGACCTTCGTATGGCATCTCTTGGTTGCAATCTCCGCGAAGATAGTTACTCCAACTCTACCAGTAATGCCATAACGAACCGAACTTGGCAAACCCTATTTGCCTCTCAAGTGGGGCCAATCCGGTTACGTCAAATGATCGTAGGCAATTAGTGTGAGGAACTCAACGAAATCGTCTGTCAAAATGAGCCTGTCCAGAATCTCACCTGCTTCCTCTAGGCGCCCCGGCCCGTATTCGCCAAGTCTCTTGAGCTCCTCGTCACGGATCTGCTTGTACAGTTCGCGCGTGACCGGCCTCCCGTCATCCAGTTTCGCATTGTGACGGATCCACTGCCAGATCTGTGAACGTGAAATCTCGGCCGTGGCCGCGTCCTCCATCAAATTGTAAATCGCCGCCGCTCCGTTGCCCAACAGCCACGCATTCAAATACTGTAGCGAGACGTCCACATTTGTGCGCAGCCCGCTCTCCGTAATCGTACCCCCTGGGACGCCGACATCAACGATCTGCTCCGCCGACACCGCCACGTCCTCTCGCATTCGGTGCTTCTGGTGAGGCGCGCCGCCTGTAGCCTCTTCGAAAATCCCCCGCGCCAGCGGCACCAAATCGGGATGCGCGACCCAAGTCCCGTCGCAGCCGTCACTAGATTCCCGCTCCTTGTCGACCCGTACCTTGGCCAGCGCCTCCTCGTTGACCGCAGGATCCCGCCGGCTGGGAATGAAAGCCGCCATTCCGCCAATTGCATGTGCGCCCCTCTTGTGGCATGTGCGGACCAGGAGCTCGGTGTAGGCGCGCATGAAGGGCGTCGTCATCGTAACTTGCGCCCGCTCCGGCAGCACTGTATCCGGATTGTCACGGAACTTCTTTATGGCACTGAAAATGTAGTCCCATCTGCCCGCGTTCAAACCGGCTGAATAGTCTCGCAACTCGTAGAGAATCTCCTCCATCTCCAGCGCAGCCAGAATCGTCTCTATCAGGACCGTCGCTCGAAAAGAGCCGTGGGGTATTCCCAGTTCCTCCTCAGTGTGAGCGAACACGTCCGCCCACAACCGCGCCTCCAGATGACTCTCCAGTTTAGGCAGATAGAAGTAACACGAACTTCCCCGCCGCTGCCGTTCGGCCGCATTGTGGAAGACGTACAACCCCACGTCGAAGAGACTGGCAGAAACCGGCTCGCCGTCTACCAGCACATTCTTCTCCACCAAGTGCCAGCCGCGGGGCCTGACCAGCAGGGTCGCAATCTCATCATTGAGTTCATAGACCCGCTCCCTGGCCTCATCCTCCAACCGGATCGTCCGCCGCACCGCGTCATACAGGTTCTGTTGCCCCTCCACACAGTTCGCCCACGTCGGCGAGTTGGCGTCCTCGAAATCGGCCATAAACACATCCGCGCCCGAGTTCAGCGCATTGATCACCATTTTTCGATCGACCGGGCCCGTAATCTCGGCCCAACGCAGTTGCAGGTCATCAGGCGTTGGGGCGACCTGCCAGTCGCCGCTGCGAACCTCCTCAGTCTCATCCAGAAAGCCCGGGGCCTCGCCCGCGTCAATTCGGACCTGTCGCGCCTCCCGCGCCGCCAGCAGCTCCCGGCGCCTGGAATCAAACTTTCCGTGCAGCTCTGCAACGAAGTCCAGCGCTTCAGCCGTCAGTATCTCTTCAGAGGCAGCCAGCGCCTCGCCAACAACCTGAACATCCACCTGGTTTCCCACGCGTTCATTCTCCCGTGACATGGAGCGCTCCTTAAGTGAAAGGGAATAGGAAAGAGGTACTCCCTAAGCATACTAAGTTCACCAAGTCTCGTCAACACCGATGCCCGCAGCTATAAGCAGAATATAGACCAATTCAGGCCCCCTTCGTCACACGGACAGCAGACCACTTTTCACTCACATACGGCTTCTCTCTTCTCACAAGTTACTCCTCTCTGCTCGCCATTTTGGGCGGTCGGCCGCTAGTGGCCTCCCGTGCGCGGGGAGTCCCCCCGAAGCGCCCTCTCCGTTAGCTCCACCTCCTCGTGCTATTCGATTGGTGCGGGCACGGATCCCTCCTGGATGCCTCTCTTCCTTGCCGCCGGTGGACTGGTCATGGAGGTAGGCGGCATGATGACCCACGGCTACGTTGTCGCCCGCGAATACGGAATTCTCGCCGTCGCCGGCGTGGACTAGGCCACTACTCGCCTGCAGACTGACGGCAGAGTTCGTGTCGACGGAAGCATTGGAACCGTCGAGATTTTAGACTGATGCAGCAGGGATGGCTGCCGAGCGGGGATTAGCTGCCGTTTACAGAGTGAACACGACTGAATATCTTCCTCAATCGTTCGACTACCTCTGTCGGCAGCGGAGGTCTCAATAGCGAAGCTACATTGTCCTCCAAATGCCGGATATTGCCTGTACCGGTGAGCACCACGTCGATCCCAGGCTCATGACGGCAGAACCGGTAAGCCGCCTCCGGCAAGGTCTTTGCGTCACTCAACTCCAGTACCCAATCGAGCGGCTCAAAGAGATCCACAGCATCTGTGTCTATCTCTCCGCTTCGACGCAACTCGACCAGGATCTCCCGCAGCCGCTCGGGTTTGCTGAATGCACGCCGCACCGCAAACATACATTCCGTCGCGATCCCCTTCTCCCGAGTCACCGGCAACACATCGCGCCTTGCCGTCTGATTGAGAATATTGAAGCCAACCATGACCACGTCAAAAAGGTCGTCTTCGATCGCCTGTCGCAGAAGTCGGTGCTCAAAGTCGGAGGCGAAATGTTCACTCACCGCCAGATGGCGTATCTTTCCCGCTTGCCGCATACTCTGAAGTACCGGCACCAGCTCTTCGCAAATATGCTGGTATTGGTCCAGCCTTGCACCGTGAAAGTGGAAGACGTCGATCGTCTCTACGCCTAGCCGCTTCAGACTGGTCTCGACTCCGGCGGCAAACTCGTCCGCAGGCACCGGCTCACCCTTACGGTAGGCGCCTTTTTTCGTCGCAATTACCAGGCTATCCCTGTCGAAGTCCTGGATCGACTTTCCGACAATCTCCTCCGTACCGTAGGCCTCCGCTGTGTCAATATAGTTTACGCCCAGCTCCAGGGCGCGTCGGACGACCGCAATCGACTCCTTTTCGCTCCGCCCTGTCGCCGCGCCCAACCGGCTGGGTCCGCCAGCCCCCACGCCAGCAACGCTGACGCGCAGACCCGTACGTCCGAAAGTCCGATACTCCATTCGAGCCGTCCCCTTCACTGGTAGCCACTTCTTGTCTCTGAGGTCACATTGTAGCGCGCCTTTCCAGGCGCCGGAAATCGTGCAGATGGATTTGTCACGTGCTATAATGGCGCCGGTACTTGCATGAAGTCTGTCACGTGTCCGGCTGTGGTTAGCCGGAGCGGACCATATTTGTGCCGGTCCATCGCTAACGTTGGCCCGGTCTAACTGTTAATTGTACGCAGGCCTCGATAATCGCGTGGAATCAAATCAAACTTCAAAAGGAGAATTACGGTGGCAGAAGATACTGTCCAGGAAGATACAACTGTAGCCGGAGAAGACGCGTCGGCCACTGAGCAATCTGCTACAGAATCCCAGGGAAGTAACCGTCCCAACTCATTTGCGTTTGCAACTCTTCTATTTGGCGGTTGGGCTGCGCTCATGATCGCGTTCACACTTATCGCCGTCGTTGCCATGTCTCTCGTCGGCATGGTTGCCGGGTAGCGCCTGAGCTTTCCAGCCAACCGCCCTCCCGACAAACCTGATATTTTTCAGGCCAGTCCCGCGGCGTGTCGGCCATGACGCTAGATCTTTGCCTGAAGACTCAGCGACTTACAATCCTCTGAGACTGGCCCGCCTGCCCACGCTCCACATCCCTGCTCTACCTACCCATCCGGTCTTGACGGCGTCTCGGCGAAACAGACCATCCTCGGCCAAGACGCCAATTGCGGGCCGTCCATTTCCCCCCTTACACTTCCCCTCGCTTCCGCGACAGAACCACCCTAGACCGTCTTTCTGCCCGTGCGACTGCACATTTTTGGCGGCGAATGACTCGGCGAATCGTGCTCCAGCACGCCTCCAGGCGATCCGCCTTCACTAACAGGTCCCCAAAACCCATGGCCGAGAGTCTCTGACAGCATTCACCTTGATTCATTGTCGGCGGACTTACGGGACCCCAGCATTTTCCCCCACTGCGCCTGTGACTACCGGAATGGTCAGCCAGCGAAGTACACCTCCTTTCCTCGATCCCGATCGAAACCGACCCTACGCGGAGAGTTTGCATTCCCCAAAAGATGCTGATATAATCCCGGCGCTCGCACAATTGCGTGGGGCGAAGTCTGTCTTCAAGGTTTCGAAACCAAATCGTACCAAGAGAACAGATTAAAGGGTGAGATCAACCCGTCGATCGAGATTGCTCCAGAGTCTCACCAAAGCCCAAACAAAACGATCTGCAGCCCCGGCCAACAAAGCCACAAGAGTTCTGTCGCACTTCAATCAGGAGGTAGCCGAACGAACAAACATTACCTGTCTGCAAAGTCCTGGATCTCAACCTGATTCAAGCACGTTGGCCAGATGATGTAAGGCAGGTCCTTTGGCGGTATCACTTCTGCCGAAGCATTCCTCTTCAGGCAACAGCCTCGCCTGAATGTTTGCACACCAATTAGCACTGCTTAGCAGCGTCTTCGCAGTAGTCTTGAACCACCAGCACACCATCAGAGCCCTGCGGAGGCGCCTACCTGAACTTTTGCAGATCATACGGAGAGCAGTAAGCCAGCGATGACAAAGAAAATCTATGCCTACGGGATGGACGGTTTTGTCACTCCAATGATGAAACAGTTCGCGGCCGAAGGGTGTTTGCCAAATTTCAGCCGCCTGCTCAACGAAGGCACCGTCAACGAAACCTATCCCTCCTTCCCCGTCTGGACGCCCACCAATTGGGCGACCCTCTCCACCGGCGCCCACACCGGCACCCACAGTGTTCCAACCTGGCAGACCGTGCTGGAACGAAAGTCCGGTGCCAACGAGAAGGACGTGACCGTCAGCAGCTTTGACGGCCGCGCCAACAACGCGGAACGTATTTGGAACGCATTGGAACGCGCCGGCCTCAAGAGCGTCGCCGTACACTATCCCGGCGCCCACCCTTCCGGAGTGAACATTGGCTATGTCGTAGACGGCTTCGGCGCTCCCGGTCACAACAGCACCGACTTCGAGGTGGCAGCGGCCCAGGCTTACACCACGGACGCGTCCGCGGCCGGCGAAGTCGCAATGGCCCATGACGGTTCCGCCGTCGAAGGCCCCCGCAGCGTAGAGACGGTCCCACCACTCTCCTCACCCGAAGGCTGGACCAATCTTCCGGAAAGTGGCTCTCCGCCGCTCGCAACCGAATTCACTGTTAGCGCCCGCCTGGGAGGCGACCTCAATCAGTTCTACGTTCTCGCACTCGACAGCAGCGACAACGGTTACGACCAGGTCCGGATATGCCGCAGTCGCGACGGGAGCGACGTGGTGGCAGAGACCGGGACCTGCGAATGGAGCAGCTGGGCCGTCGAGACCTTCCGGATAGACGGACGCGACCAGAAGGCCGCCGTCCGCTTCAAATTGATGGACCTCGCTGGCGACGGCAGCGCCCTGAAACTTTACCGCACGCAGATTACTTACACTGACGGCTTCACTTACGGCGACGCCGAACTTGAAGCAGAACTGATCCGGCGTTTCGGCCCCTACCAGGAACATGCCTCGATGACGCCTTACACCTCAGGCATGATCGACTTTGAAACGGCTCTCGAAGAGTGCGAATACCAGGGTCTCTGGTTCGCTAACGTCGCCAACTACATGCTCCACGAAAGGGATTGCTCCTACTTCACCTGTCACTGGCACCTGTATGACTATCTCAACCATATCCACCTGGCAGACGTGGACCCGGACTGTCCCGGTTTCAATCCTGAAACCAAAGAGAAGTATTTGGACTACTTCCGCCGCGCCTACCAGGTCGGCGACCGCGTCCTGGGCCTGATGTACGAGGCAGCCGACAAGGCCAACGGCAGGGGCGGCGAAGTCTATGTCGGCATCATCTCCGACCACGGCGCCTTCCCCGACGTCCGCATCGCCAACATTCGCCAGTTCCTGTACGACAAGGGCTTCCTCGTTCTCAAGCAAGGCTGTGACGAGGCGATTTCTCAGGACCTGGATCCCCCTTCAGACCTGATCGACTGGGACAAGACCAAGGCCTTCCTTGCAAGGCGCGGCTTCGACATCACGATCAATGCCGAACCAGGCCCGGAGTTCGACGAGATTGAGCGCGAGCTTCTCACCGCTTTGCGCACCTGGATCGACGAAGGAACGGGCAACACCGTAGTCGCCATCGCCCTGCCCAAACGCGATGCCTATCTTCTCGGCCAGTGGGGTGACGAATGCGGAGACGTCATTTTCGCCTGGGACCACGACTACGTCAGCGGATATTACATGCAATGGCTTGGGATCGACGGCGGCGGAAATGTCGGGGCTCCCCTCGTCTACGGCGCCCATCACGGCGGCTTCATCCCGACGGCAAACGGTTTCTCCTCCACCTTTGGCTCCTTTTTCCTCGACGGGCCGGGCCTCAAAAAGGGATACGAACGCCCTGTCGACCGGCTAGGCTATATTCATGCCGTCGACGTCGTCCCGACCTTCTGCCACATCCTCGGCGTCGATCCTCCCGCGCAAGCCCAGGGTACAGTGGCGCGCGATCTCTACGAGGGACATGAAATGGTCAGGGAGAGAAAGTAATGACGACAGAAGCGACAGCAGGCGCTCGAATACCTCTTCCCCGCTGGACGACGAACCTCCGCGCCAAAGAGGCGATCGCCGGCTACCTGTTCCTGTCGCCCTGGCTGCTGGGTATAATTCTCTTCATCGTCGGTCCAATGATGACCTCCGGCTTTCTCAGCTTCACTCGCTACGACATCGTCAACCCGCCCGAATTTGTCGGCCTGAAGAACTTCATTGAAATCTTCACAAAAGACCGGCTTTTCTGGCCCTCGCTGATGCTGACTTTCCGCTACGCGCTGATCGTCGTACCGCTTTCACTTATCGGCGCTCTCGCCGCGGCGATGCTCCTCAACCAGGCACTGCTGGGAACGACATGGTTTCGTACGTTCTTCTTCCTGCCCCACCTGACTCCTATCGTCGCCGCCGCCGTCCTTTGGGGCTGGATTTTCAACGCCGACGTAGGGCCGATTAACCACTGGATTCGTACCATCACCGGCAGCGACAACGCCCCGGGTTGGTTCCGAGACCCGGACTGGGCGATGACCGGCCTGATTATCATGGCAATGTGGGGCGCAATCGGCGGCAACACCATGTTGATCTTCCTGGCAGGCCTCCAGGGTGTACCCCAAGAGTTGTACGATGCCGCCGTCGTGGACGGCGCCGGTATCTGGGCCAAATTTCGTAACGTGACCCTCCCGATGCTCACGCCGACGATCTTTTTCAATATGGTCCTAGGAATCATCGGGGCTTTAAGAGTTTTCGCAGCCGCATACGTCGCCACCCAGGGCGGGCCGGCATACTCTACCTGGTTCTACGCATTGCATATCTACACGCGCGCTTTCCAGTACTTTGAAATGGGTTATGCTTCGGCACTGGCATGGATCTTCTTCTTCGTCTTGTTCGTCTTCACCTATGTGCAGTTCAGGCAGTCGCGACGATGGGTCTACTACGCAGGGGAGGTGGACTGATGGCAGGCGAAGCAATTGCCCCGGGCCGAAAACAGACCGGGAGCGGAATCCAGCCAGCCGGGCTATTCCAGTCAGCCTCATTCCAGCGCGCCATAGGCCGAGGAATCCTTTATCTGGTCGCCGTTACCAGTTCGGCCGTGTTCATGTTCCCCTTTGTTTGGACCGTTCTCTCTTCGCTAAAAAGAGGGGGTGAGCTCTTCAGGTTTCCCCCTACCTGGCTTCCGGAGGTTCCACAGTTTCAAAACTATCCGAAAGTCTTCGAAATCGTGTCCTGGGCCACATGGACATGGAACTCGACCTTTGTGGCGATTGTCTCAACCTTTGGCGCCGTACTGACAGCCGCCCTCGTCGGTTACTCCTTCGCCCGCTTTCGGTACCCTGCCCGGGACGTGCTTTTCATCATCACGCTCAGCACAATGATGCTGCCCGTGGAAGTGACCCTGATTCCCCTTTACCTCATGTTCGCCAAGATTGGGTGGCTGGACTCCTACAGACCACTTATCGTCCCTTCATTCTTCGGGGGCAGCGCATTCCTCATCTTCCTGATGCGCCAGTTCTTTATGAGCATTCCCATAGACCTCGACGAAGCGGCGCGTATCGACGGCGCCAACTATCTGCGAATCTTCTGGCAGATTCTGATGCCTCTTTCCATTCCCGTTACGGCAACCGCCGCCGTTCTGACCTTCATGGCACAGTGGAATGAGTTTCTCCAACCATTTATCTTTCTCAACACGAAGTCCAAATACACGCTGGCGATCGGTATTCGCTATTTCCAGGCCGTCGCCGGTTTCGCCGATGACACTGAGCCAAAGTACCACCTTCTCATGGCTGCCAGTGTCATGATGACTGCACCGATCATCATCATCTTTTTCCTGGCGCAGCGTTATCTGGTCCAGGGGATTGTGATGTCCGGTATCAAAGGA
The DNA here is from genome assembly GCA_965204525.1 of Caldilineaceae bacterium. Classification (GTDB taxonomy): domain Bacteria; phylum Chloroflexota; class Anaerolineae; order Caldilineales; family Caldilineaceae; genus Bin5. The sequence continues at coordinate 613,370 of OZ241994.1, forward strand.
TAGCGCAATTCGCATGAATCAGGCTGTCACAGAACGATAAGGTATTCCAAAGGAGGAGCCAACCATGTTTAAGAAAAGTGTGAGCCGCCGCCAGTTCCTGGCAGGTTCGCTGGCAACAACCGGAGCTTTGGCTCTGTCTGCCTGCGTGCCCGCCGCACCTACATCCGGTGAAGAAGGGGAGTCGATGGAGCCTTCGACAGAACCCGTCACAGTCCTCTTCCACACCCGGCTCGGCACCCACGCCGACTGGCACAAAAGCCGCAAAGACCTGTTCGAAGAGCAGAATCCCGGCATTCTACTCGAAATCGACGAGTTGCCAGGCAATGAAATGTATCCCAAGATTTACGCGCTTTCTGCCTCCGGCACGGTCGGCGACGTAGTCTGGACCTATCTCAACAACCCGCCGGAACACAAGGCCAAGGGCGTCTTGGTCCCCCTGGACGACATTGTCGCGGCCAAAGACTTTGACCTTTCGAACTTCTGGGACTCCCTGCTCCAAGCACTTACGCTGGACGGAGAACTGCATGCCATCCCCAATCACGGCCACTACGGCACGACCGCCTACTATCACAATAAGACTCTCATCGAAGAATCGGGGGCAGAAAACCCCAATCCCGACTGGACTGTCGATGACTACGTTACAATTGGGCAGGCGGTCACGGCGCCACCCGAGGTCTGGGGAGTCCGCAGCTTCGGTACAGGCCAGGAGCACATCCCATCCTACCTGCGAATCTTCGGCGGCGATGCAATCAACGAGGAAGGTACAAAATCCCTGTTGGACCAGGAGGGATCCATCGCCGGCCTGCGCTGGCTCTACGACCTGCAGCACACACATCAGATCGATCCCTGCCAGTGCGGCGACGAGGTTGCCAACAACTACGTCGCCGGTACCGTAGGCATTTTCAACACGACTACGGGCTGGATAGGTCGCCTCACCAACATGAAAAATGAAGGTGACATCGAGTTCGATTGGGATGCGGTCGTGGGTCCGATTGGACCGGACGGGCTGCGCGGTTCACAAGTATCGGCCGCCGCTTTTGGCATTACCGGCAACTCCGAACATCCCTCCGAAGCCTTCCAGGTCCTGGACTTCTATTCGACCAAAGAAGACGGCATCGAGCATGTCTTCTTCGGCGCCGGCAGCCCGGGTGGCCGCAAGGACGTTTGGGAGAGCGATGAGCTCAACTCCATCCACCCGATCTTCCGCCAGCACCAGCAAATCTATCCCGAAGGACCGCGCAATTGGCACCGCCCCGCCAATGCCCGCACGTCAGAGTTCGTCAATACGATGAACAACAACCTTCAGGCCATTTGGACGCAGGCAGTGGAGTTTGAAGAGGGAGTCGAGCAGACCCATCTCCTCGTTCAGGAGGTCTTGGACAAGGATCCGCTGGTCTGACCCCTGATTGCGGCCGTTATGATCGCGGCTCAGGATCAGTCTCAACCTGAGCCGCGTCTATTGCATGCGCTTTATCAAGCGTTTTACCATGCGCTATACCGTTTCCCTTCACACCCATCAGGAGAGCACCATGAGCATTCAAGTTTCGCGACGATCGTTCTTGCAGGGAGCACTGGCCGTATCCGCAGTGGCGCTGTCCGCATGCGTGCCCGCCGCCGCCCCCGCCGGTGATGGGGATGGGGATATGGCCCCATCCGATGAACCGATCACCCTCCTCTTCCACACGCGTTTGGGTACTCACGCCGACTGGCACGTCAGCCGCAAAGACCTCTTTGAAGAGCAGAACCCCGGCCTGATTATCGAGTTTGACGAGCTCCCCGGCAATGAGATGTATCCCAAGATCTACGCCCTGTCCGCCTCGGGGACCGTCGGCGATGTGGTTTGGACCTACCTCAACAACCCGCCGGAACACAAGGCAAAGGGAGTTCTTATTCCCCTGGATGACATTGTCGCAGCCAAAGACTTCGACCTTTCTCCTTTCTGGGACTCTTTGATTGCCGCCCTCACCCTGGATGGCGAGCTGCATGCCATCCCCAATCACGGACACTTCGGAACGACTGCTTACTACATTAACAGGAACCTGATCGAAGAGTCCGGCGCCGAAGTCCCCACGCCTGACTGGACAACCGATGACCTGGTAACAATCGGTCAAGCCATCACCGCGCCTCCTGAAGTCTGGGGCGTGCGCGCGATGGGAGTCGGGCAGGAACACATCCCCTCCTACCTGCGCATCTTCGGCGGGGACGCAATAAACGAGGAAGGCACGAAATCCCTGCTGGACCAGGAAGAGTCCATCGCGGGCCTGCAGTGGCTCTACGACCTGCGATTCACCCACGAAGTCGACCCCTGCCTCTGCAGCAACGAGACCTTCAACAACTACGTGGCCGGCACCGTCGGGGTCTACAACTGGACGACCGGCTTTGTAGGCCGCTGGAACAACCAGAAACAGTCCGGCGACATCGCCTTTGACTGGGATGTCCTCGTCGGCCCCGTCGGCCCTACCGGGCTCAGAGGATCGCAAGTGTCTGCCGCCGCCTTTGGCATTACAGGCAACTCCAAGCATCCATCCGAAGCATTCCAGATACTCGACTTCTACTCCACGAAGGAGGACGGAATCGAGCATGTCCTGTTTGGCGCCGGCAGTCCGGGCGGGCGAGCCGACGTGTGGGACAGCGACGAGCTCTTCGCCGTCCACCCCATCTTCCGCCAGCACATCGCCACTTACCCCGACGGACCGCGCAAGTGGCACCGCCCGGCCAACGCCCGCACGCTGGAGTTTGTCGACACGCTCAACAACAATCTCCAGGCAGTGTGGACCGAGGTGACAACTTTCGACGAGGGAGTCGAGCAGACTCACCTCCTCGTACAGGAAGTCCTGGACAAGGAAGCGCTGGCATAATTCCGCTCGGCGGCTGTTTCGGCCGCGGCCCGGTAGCTGACGGAATCCGGGTCGCGGCCTTTAATCGTTGACTACTCATATCCGTCAAACCATTCCAGGAGGAAACAATGAAAAATCAGGTTTCTCGCCGTTCATTCCTGCAAGGCGCACTCGCAGTCTCCGCAGGCGCGCTGGCCGCCTGCGTCGCCCCAGCCGCTCCTGAAGGCGACATGGGCGACGAAGGCACGGCAATGGAGCCGGTCCACCTGCGCTGGGACACATTCCGCGGCATCGGCAGCGGTTGGAACGAAGAGCGCATCGAAACATTCACTGAGATGCATTCTGACGTAACCATCGAGCTGCGGCCCCTGGCCGGTTCGGGCCAGCAGGACAACTACGCCAAGATGTATGCAGCCCAGGCCGCCGGCGATCTCGGTGAGATTATCGCATTCGACCCTTCCCACTACCACTTCTGGCGCGCTATCAACAAGAACATCATTATGCCTATCGATGAGCTTGTGGCAGCGGACGGGACCGACCTGGGTCAGTGGTTCGAGCATTTCATGAGCCTTCAGTACTACCAGGGCAAGCTCTTCGGATTCCCCAGCTGGGGATGGGCCGGCTTTGATACCCTGGTAACCAATGCCGTCCACCTGGAAGAGGCCGGCATGGATCTGCCCGACCCAACAGGGCACGACGTCTCCATCGATACGATCACCGAATGGGCCCATTCCTTCTACGTTGAAGGCGAGCGTTTCGGCCTCAACATCAGCCACAATGAAGCAACCGTAGTCGTCCTGTGCCGGCTCTTCGGCAGTTCACTCATCAACGAGGAAGGGACGCAATGTCTGCTCCTCGAAGACGAGAGAGCCACTGAAGCGTTGCGGTGGGCCTACGACCTCGGCGTCGTCGACCAGGTCCTTCCCGCCCCCGGAGACCTTGAGAACACCGGCGGCGCCCTCGTAGCCGGTCTCCTGACGATGAACTGGTGCGGTTCGCTCTGTGTCCGCAACTTCAACAACCAGATCGAAGACGAAACGGTCGCGAAGGCCTGGCAGATTCTGTTCCCGCTGCGCGAAGACGGCCGCGTCCCGTCGCAGCTGCGCGGGGGCACCTGGAATCTTCGCACCGATCAGGATCATGCCGACGTCGGCTACCAGTTCCTCCTGCACATCGCAGGTCACGACGGCAGCCTCGGCTTCAACCTGGTGGGCGGCAACTTCGCCATGGTGCGCCCGGACGTAGTCCAGTCCCTGATCGACGAAGACCCGATTCACGAGTGGTTCATTCCGAGCCTGGAAAACGGCATTCCCGCCCATGCGCCGGCCAACTCGCGCGGGCGCGAGTACACGTCGGCCGTCCAGCAGTGGACCGATCTCCTCCTCGACCCGCACCAGCCGGTCGAGTTTGAGAAGGGCCTGCAGGACCTGAACGACAACATCCAGGCAGTCCTCGACCAGGATCCCGCCTAGAATAGTCAGCGCACGATGAGCGCCGGGCAGGCGGAGGCCCAGCCCTGCCCGGCGCTCACTTCCCTTGGAGACGCAAATGGCAACACTGACCAGCCGCCTTCGATTCTCCGGCATTTCAGGACGACTGACGACAACCAGGCAGAGGCGGGAGAACTTCTACGGCTATCTCTTCCTGACCCCCTGGTTGATTGGTTTCTTCGGGCTGTTTATCGGCCCAGGGCTGGGGTCGCTTTACTTCAGCTTTACCAAGTATGACGTACTCAGCTCGCCCGTTTGGATCGGCCTGGAAAACTACATCAAGATGTTCTCAGGCGATCCGCTCTTCTACACATCTCTGGGGCGCACTTTCTACTATGCAGGCGTGGGCGTGCCCCTCGGCGTTGTCGGCTCGATGTTCCTGGCGATTCTGCTAAACGCCAAGCTGCGCGGCCTGGCCACCTACCGCACCCTTTTCTTCATGCCCTCACTGGTGCCCATCGTCGCCTCCGTCGTCCTCTGGAAATGGCTGCTCCATGCAGATTTCGGCATCATCAACCAGTGGCTTATCGATCTCGGTTGGAACGACCCGCCCGGATGGTTCGGCGACCGCCGCTGGGCGATTCCGTCCCTGATCGTGATGGGACTCTGGCAAGGTCTCGGCGGCACTCGCATGATCATCTTTCTAGCCGGCCTGCAGGGGATTCCGGAATCGCTGTACGAAGCCGCCTCGATCGACGGCGCCACGGCTCTTCACAAACTCCGCCACGTCACGATACCCCTGCTGACGCCGACCATCTTTTTCAACATGGTCCTGGGCGTCATCGGCGGGCTGCAGGTCTTCACCGCCGCATTTGTCGCCACCGAGGGCGGACCGGGATTTGCCACCACTTTCTATAGCCTGCACCTGTACCGTCACGCCTTTGACTACTGGAACATGGGGTACGCCTCGTCGCTTGCCTGGTTCTTCGCATTTCTGATCGTCTCATTGACCGTCTGGCAACTGCGTCTCTCGCGCCGCTGGGTCTTTTACTACGGGAGCTAAAGCAAAATGGCCGCAACCATTGAACGTATTCCCAGCACAGAGATCAGGGGTGACGTCTACCGTCGCGGACGCACACAGATCCAGAAGGCCGTGACCTACCTTCTGCTGACTGCCGCCGGCCTCATGTTCGCCTTTCCCCTGTTCTGGACCGTTTCAAGCTCTCTGCAGACCTGGCAGGAACTGCGCTCCTACGAACCACACTTGCTTCCCTCAATTCCCCAGTGGGCCAACTACGCCCAGGTCTTCCGCGCCGTCCCCTTCGCCCGCTGGATGGGAAACAGCTTCCTCATTACTGCCATAACGATTCCCGGCGTCATCATCACCGGCTCTCTGACGGCTTATTCTTTTGCCCGCTTCAGTTACGTTGGCAGGGAGTTCTGGTTCGTGCTCATGCTCGGAACGATGATGATTCCGTCGCAAGTGACCTTGATCCCCCAATACGTACTCTTCTTCAACCTGAAGCTAATCAACACCTACGTTCCCCTCACCATCGGCTCGTGGCTGGGCGGCGGCGCATTCATGATCTTCCTGCTGCGCCAGTTCATCATGTCGATTCCACGCGACCTCGACGAGGCCGCCCTGATGGATGGCGCCTCGCCTATTCGCATTCTATGGGGTGTCCTCCTTCCTCTCATGAAACCCGCCCTGACCACCGTCGCCATCCTCCAATTCCTCGGTGACTGGAACGAGTTTTTCGGCCCCTTCATCTACCTGAGCAAGCCCAATCTGTTCACCGCTGCCGTCGGCCTCCGCTTTTTCCAAAACATCCCCTTGGAAACAAGAGACCCGCGTGATCACCTTCTCATGGCCGCAGCAGCAATCATGACGATTCCCGTCATCACCCTTTTCGCTGCCGCCCAGCGCTACTTCATCCAGGGCGTCGTCCTCAGCGGCCTCAAGATCTGAGCAATAGCGTGCCCGATAGAAATCCAGTACGCCCCGCTCGCATTCCTACTTACGCAGAGGACTGTTTAACGGCGCTTGCGTCAGCCGGACTGGGACAGGCAATCTCTTTGGGAGGGGCATTCGGTCTGTTACACTACCTTGACCATAGGCCGACGCACGACGTTGACGCATGGTGGTCAGAGGGCGTGTCAACGGCCCAAAGGCGACGAGTGGTGGAACTAATCCCAGGCGTGCTGGTGGCTTTTGGCATAAAAGGCAGGAGCGAAGCGGAGGACCGACTTCCCGCTCTCGCGCAACACTGGCGATTACCACAATTCTCTCACGCATAGAATTGCGGCGACCTTTGCTCAGCATCGCGAATCGACAGCAAAGAGAAGAAGCGGAGAGAACCAGAAGCTGGTTCAAAGAAGAGTTTATCAATGCAGGAATGGATTGACGGGGCACTTTATCCCGAAATGGAGCCGCCTGAGGCTCTGGAGACCTTGGCCGATCGAGTGGACTTTCTGACCCGTCTTTGTGGCCCCTGGGATTTTGCCTTATGAAGAAACCGTCAACGAAATCAAACGTTCAGAATGGCGCAAGGCGGTAGATGCTTGCCAAATGCTCACCTCAGTAGCCTACCAGATCTTGCGCGATTGGCACGATCTCCCACCTGTGCCCTATATTGGCAAAGAGTTCGATTGCATCAACGAAGACCCTTTCCTTGAGCACATTTAGCAAGAGTCCAGGGTTTCAGACCAAGAAAAGTCACCAAGTTATTCGTAACGGTCATTTTCAGGCCGCGAATGCTCCAGTTGAATCATTCAACTACCCGGGAAGCGACCCCACCAGTTCTCGCAGCATCTCCTCCAATGTAGGCTCATCCGGGTCCTCCGGCGTGCGGTCCGCCAGCGCTGATGCGCCGACAAAGCGGTAGATGTCGGCCGCCCCTTGGTGGAACTTCGGCGACATGCCGACGCCCGCCATCGTAGCCGCGATCTCTTCCATCTCTCCGACCCACCGGCGTGACTTCGGCGGCATACTCGTGAGCCCCTGCATCCGTTTGAGCATCGCGGACTGGCTCAGATCGTACTCGTCAAACAAGGCATCGCGTATTCCCAGCGCCTCTGCCGCGACCAACAAGTTCGTGCAAAGCGCGGTTAGTCCCTTTGTCAGTCCCGCATAGCACATCTTGATTGCCGATGCATCACCCACCCGGTCGCTGATAACCGGCACGTCCAGACCGTAGTCTTCGAGTCGCGCCAGCTCGTCCGCGTGGACGCCGGAGGCGTAGAAGCGGGTCGTCCCTTCCCGACGAGGAGGCGGCCCAATGATCGAAGCATCTGCAAAGCGGCCGCCGGCGCTCGCGATAGTTTCTCCAAGCTTTATCGTCGTCTGCGGCGCGACCGCATTGCAGTCCGCGTAGAGCAGGTCTGAGCCTGTGCGCCGGAGCGCGCCGGCCACTGTCTGCGCCGCCGCTGCCGCCTCTGCGGGGACAAGAATGCACAGCACGACATCCGCCTCCTCAACCAGAGCGTCGTAGGACTCTACCTCTTCAATCCCTACTTTTTCCGCCAGCCCCCGTGTCCGTGCGCTGCGGTCGGCCAGATGAGCGATCACCCGCAGACCGTTCCCCTTCAGCCTCTCACCGACTGTATGGCCCATGTCCCCTGGGCTCAGAATACCAACTGTGTTCATGCACGCACTTGCCCTTTCACTTCTTCCTGCGCACGCGCCAGCAAGGCCTTCATATACCCAATCGTATAGGCCGTTCCGATTCGCGCATCGTCCGCCATCATCGGAATATGGTCCGGAATCAGGACTCCGTCGAAGCCCGTCTGCTCCAGCACACGCATCGCCTTGTACATGTCAAAGTAGCCGTCATCGACAAACGTCTCCACGAAGTGCGGCAAAGGCTGGTCCACATTTCGAAAGTGAATCTTGAATAGCTTGTTAGCCTTCCCGAACTCCAGCAGCGACTCCTCCGCTCCTCGTCCCATCAGGTCGCCGCCCTCCAGCCAGCAGCCAATGCAGAAGCAGATGCCTACGTTGGGGCTGCCGGCGATCTCCATCGCTCTGTAGTAACCGTCGAAGCTGCTGAAAATGCACCGCGGAATCCCCCCAAGTTCGGGCTGAGGAGGGTCGTCAGGGTGAATCCCAATCCGCACCCCTTCCTCCTCGGCCACTGGAGCCGCCTGCGCGACAAAGTATCGAAAGTTCTCCCAGATCTCATCTTCCGAATAGGTGCGGCCGTGCGTGAGAGGCAGATGATAGTAGCGGCCCGCCCAGTGGCCGGCATCGGCCTTCGCCAAATCGAACCCTCTTGCCGACGCCCCGCCCCGGGTCGACTCCCGATCCGTGCTCCAGATGCCGTTCCCCATGTGGGCGTAGGTCGTGTAGGGGATCCCTGCCTTGCCCAGCGCTCTCAAATGACTGACATACTCCTCTATCTTGGCATCCCGGTTTTCCAATCCCAGAACAATCGCGTCCTGATTGTGCACTTCCCGGTTGCCAAATCCGTAGATCCTGACCCCCGCCTTCTCAAATCGATCCTTGGTCCGTGCATAGTAGTCATAGCCGGCATGTTCGCCGTCCGTCCAGCATACGGCCCAGTCCAGGCCCATCTGCTTGACAAACTGCAACTCCTCGTCGCTCGCCTCCGGCGACACCTGGGCTGCAATTTTCATTCCCGGTGGTATGGACATTAGGGACATCTGCGTTCTCCTGTTACTGGGATGCAATGCGGATGTATGAAATCATGACTATTGTAGTTGACACAGGTCGGTGGAGACAACTGACCTCCATGCGCCCGTCAGAGGGCTACTCAGGGACATTCCACCGCCAGCACCGCCCCGCCGCGAAACGACGCCCAAACTCTTCCTTCGCCTGCTGCTTCCGGCGTAGCCTCCTCCCTCCACGCAAGTGCGTCAGCCAGCCAGTGCACCGTATCCCCCGATTCATGGCGGAATGGGATTCCCCACTCAGCGTTCGCCCGCATGAAGTTGAATGCCCGCCGGGGATGCCAGTCCGCATCGAGGGTGAAATCCTCACTCGAAGGAGCGGGAAAGTAGCTGCCCCCTGCGGGCTGGGGCTTTCGCAACAGTTCACCATTCTCCAGCTTCACTAGCACCTCTGCCAGCAACTCGCCACCTGACAAGGCACACAAGGCCTCAGCCTCAGCGCCGCGAATACCGTCTTCAAACTGTATCTCTCGCTGCCCGGCAATGTCGCCCGTATCCAAGCCCGCGTCCATCCAGTGTACCGACACACCCGTTGCCGTTTCTCCTGCCCGGTACTGCCAAAACAGAGGATACGGCCCCCTGTAGGCCGGCAATATCGAAGGATGTACATTCAGGAAACCGTGACGCGGTATGTCCAGCACAGAAGTCGGAATAGCGCGATTCCAACAGGCGACGCAGACGACGTCGACCGACATTTCAACCAACCAGTCGGTTACTTCCGGGTGGCCCATCTCCCCACATTCGTATGAAGGGATTCCAGATTGAAATGCAAGCGCCGGAATGCTTGCAGGCAACCCTTCCCCAGTTCGAGCAGGTTCAGGCACCGAACTGCCGCTTGCGACCCCGCTCTCTTCACTGACAGTTGCAGACAATGTGGAAGACGTGTTCAATAGCGGCAGTTCGAGCCCATCCCCAAGATTCGACAAAGCGCTTACGCGGGGCCAAGGAAGTTCCGACAACGGGACATCCCTCGGCCCATTGAGCAGTACAGCGGCAGGCCGAATGTTGTTGGCAAGAAGCCTTTCCAGCACGATGCGGCTGAACGGCCCGGACATCCCCGCAAACAGGGCACGCATTTTCTTTGACACAGCTTCAACTCAAGCCTATAATGATGCCCAACGCTTATCTTTCATCAGGTTGGGAGCAGACCTATGGCTCGCTTAGTGCAGTGTGCCAAGATTGGACAGGAGTTACCGGGCTTGGCGTCACCCCCTTACCCAGGCGAGTTGGGCCAGCGGATTTACGAAAATATTTCGCAAGCCGGCTGGGATATGTGGATGCAGTACTCAGTCGTACTGATTAACCACTACGGCCTCAGCCTGGGCGACCCGCAGTCCCGCGAATTCCTGATGCAGCAGATGGAAGAGTTCTTCTTCGGAGTTGGCGCTCAAATGCCCGAAGGTTGGACCCCGGAAGGCACACCCGGCATGGGCAAAGGCGTTCCGGCAGGGAAGGGCGCGCCCCGGAAGTAGAGATGCCCTCTACTGAACAAGCGCAAACTCCGGGTCAATCTCGAACTGAATGCGGCTGTGTGCCTTCCGCAACAGTGCCTCGACCTGGGCTGGCGAAGACCCTTTTGCGAAGATGAAGCCCAGGTAGGCATCTCCCTCAGGCAGGGGAACAAGTGACTGGTCCAGCCTTGCAGTGATCTGAACATCCTCGATCCCTGCCACTCTCTTAGCCTTTTCAACCCCGTTTACTCGCCGCAAGATACCCGCCTCAGGAATCGGAATCATCATCACCCCGCCCGCCTGCGACTCCCTTTCCAGGCTCTCCAAAGGCAGACCACACGCCTGGCGCAATATCAGCTCTTCAAGCGAACTCCCGTTGCCCACTTCCATGCCAAATCGCAGAATTCGCGAACATAGCCCGCCAATCGACCGCCCTGCCACTTCGACGATCCACGGCCCGTCTTCATTGATACGCAGTTCGGCGTGAATTGGCCCAGTCTGCAAGCCTAGACCCCGGGCCGCCGCCTCAGTCGTCTCGACGATTCTGTTCTGCGTCTCGAGAGGCAGCCTCGAAGGCGTAACGTAAATCGTCTCCTCGAAATAGGGCCCTTCCAGTGGGTCCGGCTTGTCGAACAGGGCCAGGCAATGCAGGCGGTCTCTGTCCAGCAGACCTTCAAGCGCGACCTCGACCCCTGGAATGTAACCCTCGATCAGGAACGGTTGCCCGTCTCCTATCAACGCGGTCAGCCTTCTGACCGCCACACCCAATTCGCAGCGCAAATCGGCGCGAATGACGCCCCGGCTCCCGTTCAGCTCCTCAGGCTTGACCACGCATGGATACCCAATGGCTTCCTCCGCCCGAGCGATGATCTCCTTCAGATTGTCACCGGTTCGAAACTCGGTAAAGGCAGGCACAGGGGCACCGCAAGTGGCAAGCATCGTCCGCATCCGATACTTGTTCCGAGCCGCCTCCGCTGCCATCGGGTCGTTGTGAGGCAGGCCCAGCTTTTGGGCAACCAACGCAGCCACCCTGGACCCTGAATCATCAAGCGCCAGCACTGCGTCGTAACGGATATCTTCTTCCGACCCCTTCGAATTGGTCAGGGCGTCGAGAAGCTGCTCGGAGGCCTGAACCGGGTACCCAAAGTCGGCGCCGAGAGGGAAGTTCCACTCTTCAGCAAGCATCCTGGGTAGGTCCACCGCCACCACCGCCTCGATACCCAGCCGTGCAGCAGCATCGAGATAGTCCTGTGTGCGGTAGCTGTTTGGCGTAGTGAGCAAGATCACTCGTTTTGAGGTCACGCTTGGCTCCCGTGCGCGGCCCGACCGGGCGGGCATTGTCAGAAGATCGAGGCGAGCGCCCGCCAGCGCTCCCTTTGTCGCACCGGCATTTTGTCAAGATACTCCACTGCCGGGGCGCCGAGAATGCCTTTCCCGTCCTGCGGCCGCCGACGTCCCAAACAGGTAGCGTAGCTGACTACGGCTGTCTGGTCTTTTTCGCCAAGCCCCGCCAGCAGAACGCCGGCAGACGCTCCGCTGTGGAACAGTGACTCCCGCTCGTCGACGCCAGCCGAATCCCGGCCGGGGCTCTCACTGACGATGACCCGCCTCAGATTGGCCTGACTCAGTTCCTGGAGAAGCTCGGCAAAAATCGTTACCACACGGGGGTGGTTGGTGCGCGCTGCCAGCACTGCCGCCCGGCTGAAACAGTAATCCCCGGCCAAAATCGTACCCCCAAGCAGGAAACTGTCGATCGAGTCGGTCTGTTTGGGCTTGAGCAAAAGGCGGTGGATGTTGAGCGCGATCTGTAGAAGCTCCAGTGCCGAAGCCAGCGCCACCCTCCGAAACTCATCCTCGGCCGAATCGTTCTCCGGCGCCGCCGAGGCAAGTACTACGCCTGCCAGCACCTGCTCATCCGCCACTTCGCTGCGGACGAACTGCGCCAGCCCATCGGGAAGATCGGCCACCGCCTCTTCAAGCTTCGCAGCAACGAGATTCAGTTCCGCCTGAAGTGCGTCGCCAACCTGTTCAGCCATTCAGCTTTTCCGGATACGTTTATTTGAAGCAGTCCAAGGAGTACGGCCTAGGGCCGTGGGCTTCAAGTGAAATCCCAAAGGACCTGTGGGCGCCGCGCTTACGAACGTGAAGTCTTAGTCCGTCTCATCTCCGACGATTTCTCGGTAAATAGTCTCCAGGTCCTCATCGCTATAGAAGTGGATGACGAGACGACCACTGCCGTCTGCCTTGCGGTCGAGGTTAACCTTGGTGCTTAGACGGTCGCGGAACCGGTTCTCCCAGTAGCGGACCTGCGCCTGCAGGTGGAGAGGTTCTTCCTCCGCCTCATGCGCGGGCGGCTCTTCCTGCCACTTTCGAACGAGCTCTTCTGCCTGCCGTACGTTCAGCTCCCGCGCCACAATTATGTCGAGAGCCTTCAGTTTGTCTTCGTCGCTGTCAAGACTCAAAAGGGCACGAGCATGGCCCGCGCTGATCATCCGATCGTTCAACGCTGCCTGGACCTCTGTTGGTAGCCCCAATAGACGTACTGCGTTGGCCACGGCCGACCGGCTTTTCCCTACCCGATACGCCACCCGTGCCTGGGTCAGGCTGAACTGGTCAATCAGCGTACTGAAGGCAGCAGCCTCCTCCAATGGGCTCAGATCGTCGCGCTGCAGGTTCTCGACCAGAGCCAGTTCCAGCAACTGCTGCGACGTCGCCTCGCGCACGACGGCCGGCACGACCGCCAGCCCGGCCTGGCGCGCCGCCCGCCAGCGCCTCTCTCCCGCGACCAACCAGTAACACTGCGGTTGATCGGGACGCTCGGCTACGATAAGCGGTTGGATGACACCATGTTCCCGGATAGAGGTAGCCAGCTCAACCAGTGTGGCCTGCTCGAAGCGCGTCCGCGGCTGGTGGGGATTCGGCTCGATCTCGTCGACGGGAAGTTCGCGGATTCCTTCGTCACCCGTCGGAGCAGCCTGTTCTTCCGTCTCGTGCTCGCCGTCAGCGGCAGGTCTGCCGAGCAGAGCGCCCAGCCCGCGACCCAGTCCATGCCTTCGGCGGGGATTCAAGTGTTCTGTTCCAGTATCTCTGCTCATCGATAAGTCACCGTGGAATCTGGTGATCCTGGCAGACCATCGGTGGCCGCTTCAACACCGACTGGAAAACGACTCATAAACTCGGCGGCCAGCGCTTCATATGCCAGCGCGCCGGCGCTCTCCGGGGCATAGCTGAGTGCCGCCAGACCGTGACTTGGCGCCTCACTGAGGCGAACTGAACGGGGAATCAGCGTCTCAAATGTCTCCAAAGGAAAATGCGCTCGCACGTCCTCCACCACCTGGGTGCTGAGTTTCGTGCGCGCGTCCGACATAGTCAGCAGGACTCCAGCGACCTTGAGACGGCCGTTGAGAACCTTTCGAACTTGCTGAATCGTACTCAGCAGCTGGCTCAATCCCTCAAGCGCCAGATATTCGCACTGCACCGGAATGATGATCCCATCCGCGGCAGTCAGCCCGTTTATCGTAATCAGACCCAGACTTGGCGGGTCGTCGATGAATACATAGTCGTACTGGCAATGTAGAGGCTGGAGCGCCTTCGAGAGCAGCTGCTCGCGCGCCATTCTCGCGGCCATCTCCACTTCCGCGCCTGCCAAATCGAGATTGGCAGGCACCAGACTCAAACCTGGGAGCGTCGTTGCCGTGACCGCTTCCTGAACGGGCCTGTTTTCGATGAGAACATCGTAAAGGCTTGTCCCGGGTTTCCTGGGGTCAATACCCAAGCTGGTCGTCGCATTTGCCTGCGGGTCGCTGTCAACGAGCAAGACTTGGCAGCCGGCGCCGGCCAGGTAAGCGCACAGGTTGACGGCTGTTGTCGTCTTTCCCACGCCTCCTTTTTGATTGGCGATTGCGAAAATATGGGCCGTCATTTGCCTCACAGTTTCGAAGAGTTACCTACATGAACGCGAACCAGCATGTCCTTCAGAGGCTTCTCAGTCTATCCACCACCGTGCCGCCAGGGATGCAGAGCCATATACTCCAACACCCTCTTGTGGCTGGGAATCCCCGTTACGCCCTGACCTTCAACGCCAAAGGAGGCTGTTACATTCGCGTACCGAGCCGCGTCCAGCGGGTCGCCCGTCTCATCGAGACGAAGCAGGAATGCAGTGGCAAATATGTCCCCGGCTCCGGTAGGGTCCACTTCTGTTGCCGGACGGGGAGGAATCGGGACAGTTTCTATCTCTGAGTCCGGTCTGCGCCTGTAGACGGTGCTACCGTCCCGGTATTCGGTCAGGACAACGAGCGAAATGTACTCGAGAAACTCTTCCACCTGTCTCAGGTCGCCGTCAATGTCCTCTTTCGACAGTATGAGCGCATCGAGATGGGGAAGGATCTGCGCCCTATCCCTCCACGGCGCCGGGTAAACCCTGCCCTCTCTGTCCCATCGGCGCATCCAGCCTTGGGGCACTGCTGCTACGATCGTGTCGGCGTCAAATATGGAGGCCACTTCCGGCGGCACCTCGTTTACGAGAGGCCCCAGGAGAGCAATATGAGGCGCCCTCAATTGAGGGGGAATGTCCACTGCTGCAATAGGCGGCGAAGGCGTGTAGCAGTACTGCACGCGTCCTTCCGGTTTGTACAGATTCGCAAAAGTCGTCGTGTTTGAGCAAGGCAGTACGTGAAGGTCTGCCAAGCCGCTCAATTCAGACAGGTCAACATCGTCACCAGCTCGAGTCAGAACAGCAGGCCTGCGCCCGAGGCGGGCAGCAGTGACCGCGGCAAAGCTGACTGTACCTCCCAACAAATAGCCGGTCGCGGCGGGATCCGCAGTCGCAATGTCGCGAGTAACCGTGCCTATAGCAAGAAGATCGATCGACATTGACGGTTCGTGAGCTGTAGACGCCTGGTATCCCTTGCCGATTCCGTGCCCGCTTGCCCTCCGGAGCAATCCTTTCCAAATGAATTGAGCCCGTGGAGAAGTCTGTACCTCAGCCATCCGGCAGGCAATTGCTGAACCGGGTCCCCCTCATTTCAGAAGGATCTGCACTTTGCGGCGTGTGTCCTCTCCGGTACTTGCCGTATAGACGTGCTCGTGATTGCGCAAGGCAATATGGACGAGACGGCGTTCGTTTGGCGGCATCGGTTCCAAAGAGGCCGGCCGCCCGGTGGCTACGACCTGCTCTGCCAGGCGGTGGGCCAACTGGCTCAGCTGCTCGGCCCTTCTCTGCTTGTAACCGTCAATGTCGATAACAATGTTCTTCCAACGATGCAGCTCCTGATTGACCATGAGTCGAATCAGGTACTGCATGCTCGAAAGAGTCTCGCCATTCCGCCCGATGAGGAAACCCAGGTCCTCTCCGACAACATTCAGGCTGAGCGCACGGTCACTGTCCTCCGGGTTTTCCTGCCAGGAAACTTCAATCTCGGCCTTAATGCCCAAATGGACCAACATCTGGTTTAAGAGATCGAATGCAAGGTCTTCCAGTTCTGCGTCGTCCGCCCCCCCTTCCGCATCGATCCCCAGCTGCGTGTCCTCCGTCGGGTCTGGGTCTGATTCCACATCGACAGTTGCGGAGACCCCAGTTGGCGCATCGTCAGAAACTATCTCGGCGGTCTCTTCCGGTTCTGTTCTTGCATCGACCCCGATCTCTTCTACTTCTTCGCCATCATCCCGGGCCTGAGTTTCCGAGGGTTCATCTGTATCTCGGCGTGTGAGACGCACAAGGGCATCAGAGGCGCCGATTCCCAGGATTCCCCGGCTCCCCTCGTTGATCACCTCGATCTCGATTTCTTCCCGGGAAACCCCAAGTTGGCGCAATCCTTCATCGACAGCCGCTTCCACGGTCTTCGCATTGTATTCGTAGCTCTGACCTTCGTTCATCTTATCGTCTCTTTCGATTACGCCGGTTCCGCCGGCGCTGAGGCGTCCTCTTTCGTACGACCTCCGTTGCTTCCGCAGCCGGTGTCACGGTCGAGCCGCCGTCCGACGTAGCCACTCCGGCTGTGGCCGGCAGGGCTTGAGGCGCGGCAGGCGCAATCGCGTTGTTCACACCGCTCAGGTAGTTTGCGGCGTAGGTCTGGCCCAGTTGCAGCAAGTTGCTCGTTACCCAATACAGCGAAAGGCCTGCCGGCACCTGCAACGTAAAGAAGCCAAACATAAGGGTCATGATCGTCGTCATCTGCTTCATCATTCCTGCCTGGCCTTCACTGCCCGTGGGCGTGGTCGCCGTCGTCATGCGCTGCATGTAGACCTGGCTGATCATGAGCAGGGCCGGCAGTACCAGGTATGCCAGCAAGAGCAGGTACTCACCATTATTGAATTTCTCGGGGATCCAGGCAAGGCCGCGCGTGAATTCAGGAAAGCCAAGGTCAGGAATCCAAAAGAAGCGGGCATCGGTCAGTGCGGGACCCAACGCCACGAGGGCCGAATACAGTCCGAAAAGGACCGGCATCTGCACGACCATCGGCAAGCAGCCGCTGAGCGGGTTAACACCAGCCTCGCGATACAGCTTCATCTGCTCTTGCGCCATCTTGTCCCGATTCTTGCCGAACTTCTTCTGCAGCTCCTGAAGTTGAGGCTGAAGGTTCTTCTGCGCCTGCATACTCCTTATCTGTATCATCGTCAACGGGAACGTGATCAGTTTGATGATGATCGTAAACAGGATGATCGCAAAGCCCCAGCTATAGGGGATATCCCAGTTTACCAGACTTGTGTTCAGCCAGATGAGGGACTTTGCAAGAGGAAATACAATGACGACCTGCCACCATCCTTCTGCCTCGGCAGTGTTCCAATCCACCACGCCTTCGCGGGGGACCCCACAACCGCCAAGCAGAAACGCCGCCAATACCAGGATCAACAGCCAGAGAATCCTTCTGCGAATCACAGTTTTTCTCCTAATCGCCGCACCAAACATTGGCGCCGGCAGGGCCGGTTTACGTCACGGCTGACACAGCCTGGGGCGCTGCTCGACTTCGACCAGACAGGCCGTCTCACCTTCCAGACGGCCCCAGCAACCGCAGAACTGCCGCCATCCTGAGTCCTGGTCGGGTGAATCGCAGTCCGGCAAACTGCCCCTCACCTCTGGCCGAACTCCTACTCCTGAGGGAACACGACGAGGAAACGCAAGAGATCAGCAACTCCTCAAGGAACTGGGTCGAATCCACCTGGATGCCATGGATGGCACCGGCATATGCGCCGCAATCCCATCCATCCGCCCTGGGCCGCCCCGTATCGTTCCACCGCCTCGTATGTGTACTGCGAACAGGTCGGGTAGAAGCGGCAATTGCTCCCCATAAGCGGCGAAATGCTCCTCTGATAGAGTCTTATCAAGAGCAACAAGACGACGCGCATGGTATGCCTCTCTCAGGCTCGGCCCTCGTTCCGGCCCACATCGGTGACGAACAGAGCTGCCCGGCCAAAAAGGCGTGCAAGGGCAGCGTCGATCTGACCGTACGTTGTCTTCCGAATCGGAGACCGGGCTATTACAACGCAGTCCCATCCTGGCTGAATCTGACTCATGCGCAGTCGAACCGATTCACGCATCCGCCTCTTTACACGGTTCCGTACAACCGCATTGCCAATACGGCGGCTCACAGAAAAACCGAAGCGGCTGTAGGGAAGGCGATTCTCCAAAATGCACAAGACGGCAAGGCGGTTGCTATACGTCTGTCCCGTCCGGCGGATCTCCTGGAACCGGCTGTTGTCCCGTACTCGATAGCGTCGTTTCAAGCCGCTGCGCTTCCAAAAGATTCAGTAAGATCTCAAGTGCAGTGGGTTAGCAAGGCCAGGAGAGCCATGGTGTCTTGCTCCTCACTCAGCCTTCCCTCTCTCCCGTACCCGCCCGCAGCCGTACCGGCATGCTGGGCTTACGCCCCCCGTCATTTCCGAGGTCGTCCAACTAGAATGTTCGTTTGCGAGTTGAAAGCTTGACAGTCAGTTCTGTCCGCTGCTTCAGCCGGCGCCGCTTCAAAACATTGCGTCCGCCGGGTTTGCTCATGCGTTTTCGAAAGCCGTGTGTCCGCAGCCGCTTGCGAACCTTTGGTTGCCAGGTCCGTTTGGGCATATCCCTACTCCTCCAAAAGTAACAATTCAGAATAACTACCAATAGTCAATTATACGCGGCATCGACTGCCAGTGTCAAATCTTCCGCCATTTTCGATACTCCGCGATTCCCAGTTCATACATTCCTCCAAAGAACCGCCTCTGAATAAAAGAGCAGGCTTTTTCGCTCAATTATGCCGTATGATATAGTACTATACAGCCGCCGGTTCCCCATCAGGCGGCTGAGCTTCCGTCAAACCGGTGCCGCCTTCGGGCATTTGGCGTTGCAAAATGAACTGTAGAGTATCTTGAACTCTGAATCAGAAAACGCCCCCCGAACTTCGGCCTACAGCGAAAGACAGTCCGAAGAAAATCAGGCGGCCACTGGACCGAAAGTTTCGTCGCGGGATGAACTGTCCTCTCTGCAAATGCTGGAGGAGTCGGCGGCACAGCTCGCCGCGTTGCGTCAACGCGCCGAATTTCTTCTCGAGCAGATGTCAGCGGGACCCGGCACCGCCCCCTCCAGCGAATCCTCGGACGGAGCCACTCAGGTCCCCGCAAGACCGGCGGAGGACCAGTCGCGACCTGCCTCAGGTTTCGACCGGAACGATGTGCCCGAACCAGACAAGCTGACCCAATCAGAACCAAATCAGAATAGTTCTGCTGTTCCCAATATTTCAGCCACAAGTTCGGGCAAGGTCGAACACGGGGATCGGGAACCGGAATCATCTCGTCGCTCCCAATCTTCGCCTCAACAAGATAACCCGTCCAACTCCGATACGGCTCCCCGGTCCGATGGTCTCAACCGGCCTCCCCTAGCCATCGACCAGCCCGTCGAGAATGACCTGCACGATAACCGACCGGGCCTTGGTTCGTCGCCCCAGCCTGAGCATCAGCAGCAGCAGTTTCCCATTCAGAACTATCAGCCGCAGTCTGATTCTCTTCTGGACAGTCCCGTCACCGTTGCGCCGCCACCGGACCCGCTGAAGTTCGAGGTCGCACCCGAATCACTGTCTGCCGACGCTCAGTTGATCGAAGAAGAAATCCTCTTTCTCTATGAGGCAATCGACCGGTTCCGGGAAACGCGGCGTGAAAACACGGGTCATGCCCTGTCGTTGTTGCGGGAGGCCAGAGAGATCATCTCAAGCCAGCCCAATCGCATGGAAAGGGCGCAGTACAATATTCAGCAGGCAAGACAGATAATCGAACGCGCCAGGATCAGCCGCAGGCGCTCACGCGGCATTGCGCTCCGCACGTTCAGCTTGCTCATCCTTTGGCTGGCCGGCCTGGGGAGTCTTGGCGCCGCCCTCTATCTCTATCCGCTCGACGTAAACGAAATTATCGAAACAGTTTCCTCGAGTACGGGATGGAACACATCCCACTACTATCCACTGCTGTGGACAGTTGCCACCGGCGGGATTGGCGGCTGGCTGGGCACCGTTTCATTCCTCTTCGAGCGCATGCGAGTGCATGAAGAGTTTGACCGCCAGTACATCCTGCGATCATTGATACAGCCGCTCATGGGCGTGATCTTAGGGCTGATCGCATACTGGCTTTTGGCGGCCCTCTTCAACAGCCTGAACGGCTCGATAATCGTTCACCCGGTGACCACCTACTTGCCCGCGGCCGCGGCCCTTCCTATCGGCATATGGCAAGTGTACGTTTACGCCGCCATCTTCCGCATCACCAGCCTGCTGACCTTCCAACGCCGCCGTCGTTGGTAGCCTTCAGTAGCAGGACCACCATAACCTCGCACACCTGTCGCCCCACAGTGGTTCAGACCCATTCCACCCAAACTCCCGATCCGGCTAAGGTATCTCGCCCTTGGCGGGCGTACGGCATTTGCGCTACAATCTCTTTGAAGTGTAACGAACATATGAGCCACAAGTCCCGGAGGACTATCCAGTGCCAGACGGAAAGTCACTGGTGGAAGTAGTCATATTTCTCCCGATTCGCCGCTCTTTCAGGCGGGAGGAACTGCCGCCGCCCGAGGATGAGCTCGGCGGCACCGAAGAAGGCGGAACACTGAATCACTCACCCAGTCAATTGAGGCCGGAATCTGTTCACCAGCGCACTGGGGGCGCAGCTCGATTTCAGACCTTCCACTATCACCTGCCTCCCGATCTCAGAGGAGAAGTCGAGCCCGGCCACCTGGTGTGGGCTCCCTTTGGCGCGCAGAAACTGCAGGGAATCGTAGTTGGGCCCGCACAGTCCTCTCCCGTCGAGACAAAAGCCATCGACCGCCTGGCCCGGCCGCAGCCCGTGTTGACCCCGGCCCAGCTGGACATTGCCTTCTGGATCGCCGACTACTACGTCGCGCCTATCTCCGAAGCCGTAAAGCTTTTCCTGACCCCCGGCCTCCTCAGCAAGGGCGGGGAGCCTCCCAAAGTCCGCGTCAAGCGGGAAGAACAGATAGAGCTTCTCATCGACCCCGCAACCATCCGTGAACGTCTTCTTGGCCTCACACACAGCAGCAAGCAAGCACAGGTCCTCGCTCAATTACTGACCAAGCCCACCCGCGCCAAGTCACTCAAGGAACTAAGGACCGCCTGCAATCTATCTTCGATAGCGCCCATTTCTGCCTTGCAGGAAAAAGGGCTGGTCCGTCTGGTGAACGAAGAAGCATTGTTGGCCCAGCCCCCTGGAGCCGCCGAAGAAGCCATTCTGCAAATGAAAGGCGCGTCAAAATACGAAGCCATCTTGCAGGCGCTTGCCCAATCCGACGCGCCCATGTGGAAGACCGATCTCTATGCTGAAGTCGACGCCAATCTGGCCACCCTCCGAAGACTGCAGAACGCCGGACTGATCCGACTCGAGCAGAAAGTGCGCTACCGAGATCCTCTCGGCGGTCGCATTTACCCGAGGTCCCACCCGCCCAAACTGACAGACCAGCAGCAATAC
Organism: Caldilineaceae bacterium; assembly: GCA_965204525.1. Taxonomy (GTDB): domain Bacteria; phylum Chloroflexota; class Anaerolineae; order Caldilineales; family Caldilineaceae; genus Bin5. The sequence continues at coordinate 634,712 of OZ241994.1, forward strand.
GTTTGGGACGAGATCAGTACAAGCTGCTTTCCAAAAGTTGCTACTGAATCGAACCGCGCCGTCCCGAAAAATGGTCGTCCTGCAGACGCTGTGATTCGAGGCGAAAGTTTTCTCCTCCATGGAGCAACCGGCAGCGGCAAGACCGAAATCTACCTGAGGGCCATGGCCGAAACACTGACCCGCAATCGCCAAGCCATCGTCCTCGTTCCGGAAGTCGCACTCACCCCCCAGACCGTCTCCCGTTTCGCCGGCCGCTTCCCCGACCGGGTCTCCGTTATCCACTCCGGACTGAGCACCAACCAGCGGTATGACGTCTGGCGCAGGGCACGCGAAGGCAAGATCGATGTCATCGTCGGGGCGCGCAGCGCGCTCTTCTCTCCCCTTCCCCGACTGGGCCTAATCATCGTCGATGAAGAACACGAGTCAACATTCAAGCAGGACACCGACGAATGGGGCAGCTTTACCGTCTTCTATGACGCTCGCACCGTTGCAACCCAGCTGGCAGCCGCAACCGGCAGCGCCCTGATCTTCGGAACTGCCACTCCCTCATTGGACTCTTACCATGCCGCCCAACAAGGCAGTTTGAAGCTCCTTGAAATGCCCGACAGAGTGATAGGGCACAGTGAAATGGATGGAACCAGCCTGGGTGAAATCGTTGAGCCGCCTGAACCCCCCGCCTACGCAGGTCTGCCTCCCGTCGAAATCGTCGACATGCGCCAGGAACTCCGCGCCGGCAACCGCAGCATCTTCAGCCGCAGCCTCCAGTCCGAACTCCACGCAGTCCTCGACGCCGGCGAACAGGCCATCCTCTTCCTCAACCGCCGCGGCACCCACACCTTCGTCATGTGCCGCGACTGCGGCTTCGTCGCCGAATGTCCCCGCTGCGAGATCCCCCTTACCTTCCACGAACGCGCCGCCCAGCTAATATGCCACCGCTGCAACACTCGCGAGCCGATCCCCCACAGCTGCCCGTCCTGCCACAGTCACCGTATACGCTACTTCGGCACCGGCACCCAGCGCATCGAAGAGCTCGTAAGCCAGATCGCTCCACGCGCCCGCCTCCTGCGCTGGGACCGCGACACGACTGGGCGCAAAGGCAGCCATGAGCAGATCCTCGATCATTTCGCCAGTCACGAGGCTGACGTCCTCATCGGCACCCAGATGATCGCCAAAGGACTGGACCTGCCCTTGGTCACTCTGGTCGGCGTCGTCGCTGCGGATGTTGGCCTCTATCTGCCAGACTTCCGCGGCCCTGAACGCACATTCCAACTTTTGATGCAGGTTGCTGGCCGCGCCGGCCGCAGCCGCAGAGGCGGGCGCGTCATTTTCCAGAGCTACACGCCCCAACATTACGCGCTCCAGGCGGCCGCCGAACACGACTACCACGCCTTTTACCAAAGGGAAATGGAGTTCCGGCGCGAGCAGGATTACCCGCCTGTCAGCAGGCTTGCACGTCTGATTTTCTGGGATAAAAAGCTGGAAAAGGTGGTGGAGCAGTCCGACCGGATGATGAGGAACCTGCAGATGCGTGCTGAGGAGATCGGCATCTGGGGCGAAGGAGTCGATCTGCTGGGCCCCGCCCCCGCACCCTATGCCCGATTTCGCAGCTACTTCCGCTGGCAGATAATTGTACGCGCGACCGACCCCTCCGCCTTTCTGCACGGCATCGACATCCCCTTCGGTTGGCGTATCGACGTCGACCCGGTTTCAATGATGTGAAAGAGGATGTACTTTGAGGGGAAGAGAGAGACTCTAGAGCGCTGCCGTTAGCCTTCTATAGTTCCGGCCCGGCGTAATCTTGCCCAACACACGCACTCCACTCGCACCCGTACTCTCTGGCACATTGCCTCCCTCACCCTGCACCGTCAGCCACGCCAGCAGAGCAAAACCGAGTGCCTCTTTCGAGTCCTCGTCACCGGGAATGCCCGCCACTTCCCCGTACCGCACCAGTGAGACCTGACGCCCGCACCTCCGCGCCACTTGCGCCCCGATCCGCTCCATCAGCACGGGGTTGCGGGCGCCTCCACCGCAGACTACCACCTCCATCACGGGCAACGGCGCGAAACGGCGGTAGCTCTCGGCAATGGACGCTGCCGTCAACTCAGTAACCGTGGCGGCAAAATCGGCCATCGACAGCCCAGCTTCCACCGCATCCAGACAATAGTTCTCGGCCAGTCCACTGCTGAACAACTCCCGCCCGGTCGACTTGGGAGGGGGCTGTTGAAAATAGGGGTGTTCAAGCCAGCGTTCGACCAGTTTGTCATCGCTGCGCCCGCGGGCCGCCAGTTCGCCGTCCTTGTCAAAACAAAGCGCGCCGTCCGTAGCACGGGCCGCCGCCCAGTCGATCAGAACATTGCCCGGCCCAGTGTCAAAGGCCGGAATCGACGCATCCGATCCCTCGGGCGGCAGAAGCGTGACGTTGCCGATGCCGCCGATATTCTGTACCGCCCGACATCCACCCAGAGTTGCTGGGGGCCGCAGAAAGAGCCTGTCAAAAATCGGAATAAGCGGCGCGCCTTGTCCTCCGGCCGCCACGTCGGCTACGCGAAAATCGGCAACGGTTGTGACCCCGGTCCTCTCCGCGATGACCGCCGCCTCCCCAATCTGCAGCGTCGACTGAACTCCGCCGTCTTCCTCTACTTCGTGCCAGACTGTCTGCCCGTGGGACCCGATAAGGTCGACCTCTTCAATGCCCAACCCACTTTCTTTGGCTACGCGCAGCACAGCCTCTGCGAACTGTTCGCCCAGCAGAAATCCGGCCCGGCTCACATCGCGCGTTCCGCCCTGCCCGGCGATCAGTTTTCCGATTAAGTCCCGCTCTCGCACAGGCCACGGAACAGTCTCAAACGCAAGCTGCCGCATTTGCGGAGGGCCGGCAGTTCCCGTTATCTCTGCCAGAACCGCGTCAATCCCATCGGCAGAGGTCCCACTCATCAGCCCAATTACTCTCATCTCGGCCGATTTCCAACTGTTGCCAGGAATAGGGACTTGACCGTCGCGCAAATCATTCTACTTCCTGCCTTCCAGACTCCGGCCCAGCTGCGCCCACGTACGATACGGCCGGAACCCGCACTTGGCATAAAAGTCTAGAATTGTCGTCCAGTCGATCACGCATCCGTTGATCCCGCTGTTGTGCAGCCGTCTCAGTCCCGCATCCAACAGATAAAGCCCCAAGCCCTGCCCGCGCAGGTGCTCGCTGACCCCGATCGACCCCAACTGTGCCCACGGACGCGCCAGCCCGTAGGGAAAAAAACGGTCGATCGGGCTGACCGAATCTTCGAAAGTAAGGCGGCAAGATCCCTGTACACCTTCATCGGTCCACAGCAGCATATAATCTGAGATCCGCCCGCCTTCCTCCAGGAACCTCTCCGCCTGCCAGAGCCACCGTCCCGGAAACTCTCTGGCCAGAAAACCCAGCAGCTCCGCCTCCTGTCCCGGCTGACCCGGCCGCGCCGCCCCCGGCACATCACTTAGTGGAGGCGGTTGATAGTCGCTGAGAGACCGTGCCACGTCCCAGGACAGGGGTTCCTCGTCGTGCTCATACCCGCACGCTAGGAAAAACGCCTCAGTCTCCGAGCCGGCCTGAGGACCAGGCACAAATGGACGAAGCCCGCCGCCGACACGAATCCGACCAGCTGACCGCGGCTCTTCAGGCCCTGCCCCGCCTCCGCCAAGTAGACGAGGGGACCCGGCGCCTGGTATACTTTGCGAAGCCAGCCATTCTTCAGCCCACTCAAGAAGCGCCCTCCCGATGCCCCGTCTCTGAAAGGCAGACGCAACCGCAATCGCCTCGATCCAGCCCGCGACATCCGTACGCATCGAAGGCGGCGCGCCGGAATACGCGCTGCACAGCACGTATCCCACGGGACGGCCCTCCGCGAGAGCAAAACGCCCCCCGCGCGCAACACCCACATCTTCTGTACAGTTGTATCTCAGGAATCTCTCGGTAATGGGAAGTTCGTTGCCAGTGGACTCGTTCCAGAACTCCACAGCCCACTGCAGATGCCGGGGATCCTTCACATCAAACTCGACCAGCTCAACAGCGGTCCCTGCCGACTTTTCAACCATCGTATTCGTCACGCGTCCAACTCAATGCCAGCCCCCTGTTCCAGCGCTTTGCTGTAAACCACCCGGGCAACTGCCACGTCTTGCGCCGCCAGTCCAACTGACTTGAAGAAGGTGATCTCTTCGTCACCCTCGCGCCCGGGCAGGTCCCCCTCGACAATCGCCCCGATCTCGCCGTGTATCCCACCGGCGTCGTAACTGCCCTCTTCGATGGGCCGGAGCAGATCACCCGCCTCCGCCAGACATGCGCTCATCTGATCAACCACAACTTTGGAACGTCCCAGCGTGACCGCATCCACTTCGCTCGCATAGGGCAGGTGCGAGCCGATCCCCGAAATGTGGACACCGGGCCGCAACTGAGTGCCATTAAACAGCGGTTCATGCGCGCTCGTTGCCGTGACAAGGATGTCGGCTGCTTCAACGGCCAATTCGACATCGGCTGTCGCCTGCGCCGAGACACCGAACCTTGCCGTCAACTCGACCGCCAGGGACTCCGCATTGGCCGGCGTCCGCGAAATCACAAAGACTCGTTCAACCGCCCGCTCGCACAGAGCCGCCTCGACCTGATAGGGGGCCTGCACGCCGCTCCCGAAGATCGTCAGCGTTCGCGCATCCTTTCTCGCCAGATAACGCGCCGCCACACCGCCGGACGCCCCCGTCCGCATGGCCGTCAGATACCCGGCATCCATCAACGCCAGCAATGCGCCGTCCCTGCCGTCGAAAAGGACAACATTCCCCTGAATTGCGGGTAGACCGCGCCGCGCAGGGTTTGTCCCGTAGAAGGAGATCAGCTTCGCCCCCAACGCATCCAGCTCTCCGCCCAGATAGGCAGGCATCGTCATCAGACTCCCGTCGTGCGGCGCGACCGGAATGTTGGAGCGCACGGGCAACTCCGCCTCGCCGCGGTAGATCAGGCGGTAGGCCTCAGCAACCGCCTCGATGGCCACCGGCATGTCCAGGAGTTTCTCTACGTCGTTTCGCGTCAACCAGAGTGGCATAGTGTTCGAAAAGTGTGGATTATTGATGACGCAAAAGCCGGGATAGAATAGCACAGGGAATTGGCCGATACAATTGCCGCATGCGCAGGAAGATTGTACAATCAGCAGGTCAAGAAACGAAACATCCTGCGGCCGACAGGATCAACGCTTCCCGGAGAATCAACATGCCCACAGAACTCATCGCCCCCGCCCGCGAGGAAGTCGCCTTCCACGAATACGAAAGCCTGCCCCTCGCACCCGACCAGGTTCGGGTCCGCAGCCGCTTCGGCGCTGCCAAGCACGGCTCCGAAATGGCCATGTTCCAGGGCTACGCCGGCCATCGAGGCAACTACGACGGCGACCTGCACATCTTCACCCAGGAAAGCCAGATGGTGAAGTACCCGAACGGACTGGGCAATATGTGTGTGGGCGAGGTCATTGAAATTGGATCCGACGTTCGGGAGATCAGCCTAGGCGAGACCGTCTTCGCTCACGGCTCCTTCCGCCAGGAACACGTATGGCCCGCCGACCGCGCCCGCAAACTGCCCGCCGGCGTACCCTGGCAGGCCGCGGTCTGCCTGGACCCGGCCGACTTCGCTCTCGGCGCCGTTCGCGACGGCCACATCCGCCTCGGCGACGCCGTCGCGGTATTCGGAATGGGCGCCATCGGTCTGTTCGTCGTCCAGCTCGCCAAACTGGCCGGCGCCTACCCCGTCATCGCCGTCGATCCCATCCCCCTCCGCCGCGACGTCGCTCTCGAATGCGGCGCCGACACCGTCATGGATCCAACGACCTGCGACGCCGGCCGCGAAATCAAGCTCGCCACGGACAAACGCGGCGCCGACGTCTGCGTAGACTACAGCGGTCACTACAGCGCATTGCAGGCCGCCCTGCGCGGTGTCGCCTATCTCGGCACGGTCGTTGCCGGCGCCTGGCCCGGCAGCTATCCCGCCGGCCTCGACCTCGGCGCCGAAGCTCACTTCAACCGCCCTAGCATCGTATTCTCCCGCGCCTGCAGCGAACCCAATCCCGAATACCCCAACTGGGACGAGAACCGAATCTTCTCAGTGGTCTGGCGCCTCCTCTGCGACGGCAGCCTGAAATCGGAACCCGTTGTCCAGCCTGTCGTCCCCTTTGACGACCTGCTCGACGCCTATCCCAAGATCGCAACCGCGCCGGAGGAGAATGTCAAGCTGGGCGTAGCTTTCTGATTTTGTTGCTGGATCGAGAGCGGCGGGGACCTGTTCCCCGCCGCGTGATTCCCACACTGTTGGCGCCGGCCGCTGCCCGCCTCACGGCCTTCGCCGGTTACACCAGGTTATCTTCGATATAGTCCCAGTTAATCTTGTAGCCCATGCCCGGTTCCTGTGGCAGATGGACATACCCTTCACTGTCCATCCTGTCGCCAATATCCTCCAGATAGGGCGGCGCCGTATTGCAGTCGATGCCCGGCGCCAGCAGACCGCGTTCATAGTACTCGCACGTATCCTCGCTTGTCGAGCCCAGGATCTGCAGATTGGCGAAACCGCTCATGTGAATCTCGCACTTCACCCCAAACGCCTCCGCCACCGACACCATCTTGCGCACACCGGTGATGCCGCCTCGCAGCACGTCGATCCTCGTCATGTCCGACGCGCCCCGCAGGATCCAGTCCGCACGCGAATACAGACTCCCTGCGGCAATCTCCGGCGACAGAATCGGAATATCCAACTCCCGGCAAAGCTTGATGTAGGGCTGAACACGGTACTCATTCATCGGGTGCTCGTACCAGTAGTAGTCCAGCTCCTCCAGCACGCGCCCCACTTTGTAGGCCTCCTCATAGGTCCGATAGGTGCCCCACGGGTCATAGCTCAGCACCATATCGTCTCCGACTGCCGCCCGCACGGCCCGGCACACTTCAATGTCCTTTTCAATATGCGAAGGCCGGCCCGGAACCGCCTCCTGCGTCACCGGATTCCAGAAATAGTACGGGTGAATCTTGTAATGCGTGTACCCCTCCTCCTTACACGCCACCGCATGCTCCGCATACTCCTCGACGCTCCCCACATTCGGAAATGTGCTTGCGTACGCCTTTACCTTATCCCGACACCCTCCCAGCAACTTGTAGAGCGGCACGCCCATTGTCCGCGCCTGCAAGTCCCACAGCGTACAGTCCAGCGCGCTAAGCAGATGCTCCGGCACATTCGCCACCCACATCCAGTGCCAGAACCGCTCCCGGTCATACGGGTCCTCCCCCACGACCATATCCTTGAGCCGCCCCTCCATCTGCGCCCGGTCTTCCGGCGTAAGCCCGTCAGCATCCCCATGCCCGTGCCCGCCAAAATAGTAGCCCTCCGCGCCCTCGTCGGTGATCACCTTCGTCAACGTCTGCGTCAACTCACGCGGAAAGTGAAACCTGCCCTGATGAAACTGCTCCCTCACCACTCGAAACGGTATAACCTGAATGTCTACAATCTTCATCGTACATTCACCCTTTCTCTCATGTAAGTTCAGATCATCCATAGGACCGGCAGTACGGCCCTCTGGCCTCACTTGTTTTCACTCACTCATCGCCGACCGGATACAGCTCCTCCAACAGCACGCCCAACTCCTCCCTCGTCAACGGGTCCATCGACGCCGCCGGCGCGCGCACAACCGCCGTCCGAACTACGCCGCGGTGAACGAGGATTTCCTTATGAATGCCATGAAACAGGCCCGCGCCCTGCGCTGTAAGCCGGGCAATCGGCACCAGGTACCTGTTGAATGTCTGCCACGCGCCCGACTCATCCCCAGCCCGTACCCGGTTCCAGATATCTACAAAGGCCTCCGGTTGCGTACAGAACGGCATCGTTCCGACCGAGCCGCGGCGCATCTCTTCGATGAAATAGCCGCCCCCTGCACCTCCAAAGACAGTCAGCACATCTCCCGCCTCCGCCGACATCGCCGCCACCTTCTCAACAACCGGAAAACTCTCCACTTTGATATACCGGATCCACTCGCACTCTTCCGCCAGCCGCCGCGCCAGCCCAGCCGAGATCGGCGAAGCCGCGACATCCTGGATGAATACCGGCAGCGGCACCGCATCCGAAATAGCGCGATAATAGGCCAGCACCTCGTCCGCGCCAGCAGGGAAAAACGACGGCGGCAGAACCATCAACGCGTCCGCCCCGTTTTCATGCGCCATCCGGCTGTAGTGCACCGCCAAGTCGGTCCCGTTCGCCCCCGTGTTGATGACCACAGGAACACGCCCTGCCACCTGGTCAACGACGACGCGGGTCATCCAAGCTCGTTCCGCCTCAGTCAGCTTGTAGACCTCACTTCCCAGCGCAACCCCCAACCCGTGAACACCGGCATCCAGATTGAAATCGATTAACCGGCGCAGACTCTCTTCGTCGATCTGCGACTCCTCGTCGAAAGGTGTAACCAGGATCGGATACACACCCTGCATAGTACTGGTCGCCATAGGTTCTCCTCTCGCAACTCTGGCTGTCGTCTGTTTCTCTCAGCATATTGCCGTCACTCCGTCAGAAAAGCAAGCGGTTGGCAGCTTCGGGAGCCCTGTCTCCGGGCCGTCGCTTCGGCAAGCAGACGTTCCCTTCCTTCTTACGCCTATTCAATTGCTGCCGTCCACTGCCGTTGAATCTCTCCCTTGCCTATGCTATGATTCCATGGCCCTCAACCATAACCACCCGGCCCGGCGTCCCCGGCCCACCAGCCCGCCGCCCGGCACGTAATCAGAAAGGCAGACCCATGACCGACGTCCTCGTTATTTCCGGCACAAATCACGGCTTCGCCGACAGCGCCGCTGTCATCGGCGGCTTCCTCGGCGACGACCCGGGGATCAGTGTCACACTTACCGACGACAAAAGCATCTTCACTTCGTCCAACCTGGGGGAGCACGATGTCTGCGTACTCGGCTCTGGCTTCACTCGCTCCGAACGTCATGCTGACGGGACAGCCACCTACCATTCCGAGTTAACTCCAGAACAAGAGGAGGGCCTCTTCAACTTCATAGCCGGCGGCAAGGGCTTCGTCGGGGTTCATGGCACCGGTTGGTGGATCGGCGGTAAGGCCGCAACCATGCTTGGTGGACACGCCAACTGGCATCCGCCTGGACTGACCTTCACCGTGAATGTAGACGACGCCTCCCACCCGGTCATGCAGGGCATCTCCGACTTCGAAGTCGAGGACGAAATCTACATGTCTGCCTGGGACCCCGCCATTCACGTTCTGGCCAGCGCCCAATGGGCCGATAAGGCACATCCCATGGCCTGGGTCAAGCCGTATGGCGACGGACGCGTCTTCTATACAACCCTGGGCCACACATCCGATACCTTTCAGCGGTCTGCCGTGCAACAGATGATGCGGCAGGGCACGCTTTGGGCCGCCAACGGAGCTGCCGACTGACGCATGCAGAGCAGGGCAGCGCCGGCCTGCTTGCACCTCTCGCACAACCAACCTACCGGCATCTCCTGCTCAGCAGTGTGCTCTGGTGGCAGACCTACTCCATCTGGGTCGTTGTAGCTGGGGTCGTCGTCCTCGACATGACCGACTCCGCACTGGCCGTAGCCCTGCTCACTTTCTGGCGTCGCGCCGCCCAGCTTGCCTTCGGCGGCTTCGCAGGATTTATCGGCGACCGCCTTGGGAGACGAAACACGCTCACGCTGAGCCAAGTCGTTATTTTCGCGGCCTGTATCTCCCTCCTCCTTCTCTTCGAAGGAGACAGGCTGAACGCCTGGCAGATTACGGCTGCCGCATTCATCATCGGCGCGGGCTGGACGGTCGACGCTCCCGCACGGGCCGCCCTCGTACCTGACCTTCTCGGCAGCAGGCTCACTGCCGACGCCATGATGTTGGAGAGCCTGACGCACAGTGTTCTCATCGGCGTGGGCGCGTATCTCGCCGGCTGGCTGCTCGACAGCTACGGCGCCGCCGCCGGCTTCGGCGCTCTGATAGCGCTCACAGGCGTCAACCTGGCACTGCTGATCGGACTTGGTCGACTCCAGGTACCGCAGACAATACCTGTGGCCGACGGCAGCGTCTGGCAATCGATCGGCGAAGGCATCAGCTATCTGCGCAGAAACCGCCCGATGCTGGTTGTCGTGCTTGTTTCCGCCCTCATCAACATCATGGTCTTTCCGGCGTTGAGCCTGATGCCCGTCTTCGCCCGCGACGTTTTCGAACGGGGCGCCATCGGGCTGGGAACGTTAAACGGCAGCTACAGCATCGGCCTCTTTGCCGGCCTCTTTCTTACGCACCGCTTGCGACGCAGTCTATCTTTCTACTCGATTTTTGCCGCCGGTTCTCTGCTTCAGTGTGTTGCCTGGGTACTCTTTGCGCTCTCTCCGCTCTTCAATCTGGCGGTCCTGCTGCAATTCCTGGCGGGCATTGGGCAGGCGGGCTTCTATACCATGCGCAACGTAATTCTGCTCACTTCATCTAGCAATGAAATGCGCGGGCGCGCCATGAGCACAGTCGCCCTCAGCCAGGGCGTAGGCCTGCCAGGAGAGCTGGTCACCGGCTCTCTGGCAGAGACCGCCGGCCCCCGCCTCACCGTCTCAGTGCAGGGAGCCCTCGCCACTCTGGCAGCGCTCGCCATCTTCTGGAAAGGAAAGAATGCCCGCGCAACCACCCAATGATCCGCGCAAATCACAAAGAACTCCCTCGCCGTCCCTTCGCGGCCCTTCTTGGATCAAGAAGTGTTCTCCATGGCCTTCCGTGGACAAAGGGAAGTGCAGTTCGCGGACTCTAGTGAACAGACTTTATCGCCTGTCCCAAGAACCAAAACGCGTACATACGCCAACGACTCCATACCAGAATCAACTTACCATCTTCAATCAGAGAGACCAGCCAAATGACTACCACACTTGACATCAGAACACCCATGCCTCCGCCCCACTGGGCCCTGCTGCAAAGAAGACTCCTTCGCGAGCAGGCTGAGGGCTGCCGCGCCTTCTTCGACCACTACTTCGACGACCGCGGCTACCTGCTCTGCGTGCCTCGCTGGGGCGGCGACGACGGCCCCGACGACGCCGCCGAAAACATTCTTAACTGGACGATGCTCCACGCCCTCGGCGCCGACGACGACATCCTCGACCTCTACAAGCTCGGCTGGGAAGGCCATCTCCAGCAGTACACCGAGGCCAAAACCGTCGACGTGCCGATGGCCCGCGACGGCATGTACTTCAAAGAGTTCCCCGTCATGTTCGACTGGTTTCACAACGGCGAAGGCTTCTCAGCCTTCTTTCTACAGGGCCTCTCCGACCCCGACGACCCTAAGTTTCAACTACGCTGCCGCCGCTTCGCCGGCTTCTACATGGACGAAGACCCGATAGCGAAGAACTACGACCCCGAGCACAAGCTGATTCGCAGCATGTTCAACGGCAGCCGCGGCCCCCTGCTCCGCAAGGCCACCGGCCTGGACTGGGCGGGCGACCCCATTGAAGTGGAGGGCAGATTCCGCCTCGGCCACGGCGAGCGCAGCTACGACGAGATGGTGGCCCACTTCAAGGACTACAACGACGTTGTCGGCGACCACCCGATCAACATGGCGGCTACGATCCTGCCGTTGAACGCCTTCATGCTCGGCCACGAGAATAAATACCGGCAGTGGGTCCTCGACTACGTCGACCAGTGGGTACAGCGAACCGAGCAGAACGGCGGCATAATCCCCACGAACGTCGGACTCGACAACGTTATCGGCAGCGAATGCGATGGCCGCTGGTATGGCGGCGTCTACGGCTGGGGTTTCACCGTCACAGTCCCCCAGACCGGAGAACTGGCCCACCGCACCTACTTTCACACACGCGCTATACACGGTTTTGGCAACGCCACTCTACTGACCGGCGACCAACGTTACGCCGACTCCTGGCGCGGCGTCATCGACCACGTCAACAGCAACGCCCGCGAAGTCGGCGGCCAGCTGAGATTTCCCAACGCCTACGGCGACTATTTCGGCGAGGAAGACTGGTACGACTTTCAGGACGAACCCTTCACTTCCGGCGCTCTTGAAGTCTATTACTGGTCCATGAATCCAGACCACCGCGATCTCCTCGCGGGCGACCCCTGGATCCAGTTCCTGGAAGGCAGCAACCCGGATTTCCCCGAGCAGGCGCTCCTGGCCGATTTCGACAAACTCAGACACAATCTCGAAGTCATGCGCGCCGACACCGCCACCCCCGACACGCGGCTCTCCGATGACATGAATCACATCAACCCAGCAGTCACAGAGAACCTCAATAAACTGATGCTCGGCGGGCTGCCCACAGGCCGAACCGGCGGCCCTCTCCACTGCCGGCTGCGTTACTTCGACCCGGACAGTAGACGCGCCGGCATTCCTGCTGACGTCGCGGCGCTCGTCGAAAAACTGACCGCCGATGCCGTCACGGTAACGCTCACTAACACCGGCCAGGTATCGTCTCGGCGGGTGACGGTGCAGGGCGGCGCCTACGCCGAGCACCAGTTCGGGTCGGTCAAGCTGAACGGGGAGACTGTCGAAGTGGAGGACAACACATTTGAGGTCAACATCGCGCCGGGCTGCGGCGCCCGCCTGGAAATCGCTACCAGTCGCTACGCGAATACGCCTACGCTGGCATTCCCGTGGAGAAGGTGAAAGAGGACCCAACTCTTCTGACAGGCAGTATCGCTTGAGTAGACGGCTTGCCAGGCCCGCGGAATGACAGACTCAGTTCGACTGCGAATGGAGGACGTTTCTGCAAGAACTGTTCGTTTCGAAGTGAGAGGAAATTGACCTGCCAGTCCGCTACCTGGCCGACGCGGCCAGCTTTGAAAGGCGGGCAAACATGGCCGCGTCGATCTCTTCATGCAGAACATGAGAGATGACCTGCGACCAGCCATGGACAAAGTACTCCCAGCCATCAGCAACTGTGAGTCCGCGGGCACGGATCTGCGCTTCCCCCTGCCGCATGAAGTCCAGTTCGCCGCGATAGTTGAGTTCCCAGACCACACCTTTCAGCGGAAAGAGAGCGCCGTCCGTCAATGGTGACCCAGGCGTGTCCTTGCCCATCCCAGTCGCATTGACCACGACGCTGCCCGGCGGCAGCCCAGCCAGGATCTCGTCGTTACGCGCCGCGTCACTGTTCTGAATGAATTCGAAGCAGATATCCCGTCCCCTTTCGGCGCGGGTCCGCTCCACCATCTCCTTCAGTCGAGCCAGTCGCGGAGCCGACCGGTTGACTACAACGATCCGGCCTGGACGGTCGGTTTCCCTAGCCTTTTGCATAAGGTGCAGAATCAGGGCAACCGCCGAGCCCCCTGCGCCGAGCATGAGCAGATCGCCGCCCGTCCGGCCAAAGTAATCCTCGCCGAGAATGGCATCCATGCTCAGCCCCCCGGCAACGGGGTCCGTCGCTCGCCCGATCAACTTGCCCCCGTCTTTGGCAATACTGGAAACCTCCTGCGTCGCCCTCGCGTAGGGTCCGAGGCCGTCAAACAAGCCCCCCGCCGCCGCCAGCAGGTCGATCTTATGTGTAGTGACGAGCGCGCCAAGGGCCAAGGGCTCCCGCTTGATATCCGCGACGATTTGCCGGTAGCGGTCGGGCGCAGCGTGAATCTCCACATCGACCCCGACCAGGGACACCTCCGGACGACCTAACGCCTCCATCCACAGCGGAAAGACCCGGCGGGATGAAGATTGTCCAGTCGTTACACCGATAAAGTAGAAGCCAGGTCCAGCGGGCTTGGGTATGCTTGACAGTTCCATTGGACTGTGATTCACTTCCTCTTCACTCTCTTGTCGGCGGCAAGAGTAGCACACGCCAAAATCACGTGTCAAAAGATGGACACCCAGTCGCACCTGAGGGCTGAATCCCCAGGGAAGTATGTTCAATACTCTATCCGCCGGTGTTTCAAACTTGGAAGGCGCGAATCCGACGACCGATGGACGAACCCGATTCGGCTCACGACAAGCCCAACAGGTCCTGGCAGCAAGCCAACGAAGCCCGCTTGCGCGGTGTAGCCCAGCGTTGGGCCGAGAGCCAGGAGACCACTCTCTTTACCGAAGAGTGGGGGAGCTACTACGTCGCCGTCACTCGCGAAGGCCAACGCCTTGTCCTATGGATGTTGGACGCGGCAGTGGCTAACACCGACTGGATCCAGAGCGTCATGGACCTCCGTGAACCCCTGCGTCTCCAAAGTTCCTACACGCAGGCAATGATCCTGTCACTCCTGTGGCAACCCTCGCCGAAAACAGTGTTCCTCAGCGGGCTGGGCGGGGGCTGCCTCGCCACCACGCTCCATCACCACCTGACGCAGGCCAGATTCACGTGCGTCGAAATCGCCGCCCCGGTCGTGAGCGCCGCAACTCGCTACTTCGGCTTCCAGCCCGACGAACGCCTGTCCGTCAAGATATCCGATGTCCGCGACTTTCTTGATCATAACGCAGTCGACTATGATCTCATGCTTCTCGACGTTTTTTGCGACCACGGAGTCTCTCCGGAGCACGCTACAACATCGGACTTTCTGACCCTTTGCTGCAGCCGCATTCGTGAAAGTGGACTGTTTGCCATGAATCTTGGCAACAGAGATCCCGCCTTTGCAGGCGTCGTCAACTCTCTTTGCAATCTGTTCCCCACCGTTTACGCCTGCCGCGGACGCGGCAGTACCACCGTCTTCTTCGCGACCGGTCAACGACCCCGTTCGCCCCGCCAGCTGGAGGAAGCGTCCGTCGACGTGGAACAGCGTCACGACTTTCTCTTTCCACTCTCCCCCTGGGTCGCACGGCTCGAGCAGCTGCAGCCGCCGTCTTCCGATCAAGAAGGTGATCGGGAAGCCGCCCCGAACCAGGACAACTAGGGGAAAAAGCCAGGTGACTCTTGCCTCGAAGTTCTGTAGCGGGTGGGGCCTCGCCCGCTCGCTCCTAATCTACTACGGTAAGCCCGGCCGCGCACGCCGCGACCACCGCTTCTACGCACAGTTCATCGGCCGCGGCTCGCTCGTCTTCGACATCGGCGCCCACGCTGGCAATCGCGTCGGCGTCTTCCTCAAATTGGGCGCGGCCTGCGTTGCGGTCGAACCACAGCCGCTCTTCTCCGGCTTGTTGCAGAAGCTCTACGGCGGTCATCCTGCCTTCACGCTCGTCCAGAGCGCCGTCGGCAGTTCTGAGGGTTCAGCCATGCTGCACATCAGTCGCCGTACACCTGCCGTTTCTACCACTGACAGCGCGTGGAGGGAACAGGTTTTACGCTCGCCGTCCTTCGCTAGCGTCGCCTGGGAGGACTCTGTCTCCGTCCCGGTAACGACCTTGGACAAGCTCATTGACCGCTTCGGGTTGCCGGACTTCTGCAAGATCGACGTTGAAGGGTCAGAGCTGGCAGTACTGCAGGGACTGAGCAGGCCGCTGTCCCTGCTCTCGCTCGAGTACATTCCCGCAGCCAGCGCCGGCGCCGTCGCCTGTATCGCCTGTCTGGAAAACCTCGGCAGCTATAAGTACAACTGGAGCCAGGGCGAATCACAGAGGCTACGCGAGGAGAGCTGGCTCACGCCTGATGAGTTGACTGCCCGGCTGCAAGACATGGAGATCGACGAACCCAGCGGAGATTTCTACGCGCGGCTGAACTGACAGCAGAGGCTGCCCAGCCCGGGCATCCGGCATTCCACACGGTCGCCCGCTTTCACGGGCTGGGGCTCAGTCAGGGAACCGGTCAGCACCACGTCGCCGGCTGCCAGCGCGAATCCCCTCTCGTAGACCTGGTTCACCGTCCACGCCAGTGCATCAATCGGATCACCGCGTGACCGGTCCCAGAGATTCGGCACGCTTTTGCCGCCATTGAATCGCAAGTCCACGCACAGTTGCATAAAATCGATGCTGCCCCAGGAGGAAGTCCCCTCACCAAGGACAACGGCCCCGCCGTTCCCGTTGTCGGCGATCTCTGCCAGCATGTTTTGCACTCCGTCCCACGCGGAACGGCAAGTGGTCGCGTAACGAGTGCCGGTTACATCGAATGCCGGCGCCGCCGTTACGATCATGACCAAGTCGTCTTGCGTGAACCCATCGCTTTTCCAGTGCGGAGCTGCTAAGAACCGGAACGCAACTTCCGCCTCGACTTTTGCATCGCGGCAGCGAGTCAGCGGAACGGACGCGCCGTTCTCGAAAACCGTTAAGGCGAATATGCGACCAGGAATCGGGCCGTCGTAACCCTCAGCTTTTTGCACTCCGGGACTGGTCGCGCCAACCTTCCAGCCAGCAGCCAGGTTGCCGGGATCGCCTGCCAGCAGACGCGCCATCTCGTCCTGTGTAGCATAGGCCGCGTCGCGGTCTGAAGGCAGTAACTCTGAAGGAAAGTCGACAGTGTCGTCTGCCAGCCAGGCATCTGCCAGTATCTCACCCGCGCGTCGAATCGTTTCTCTATCCATCTTTCGCTTCAGCTGCAAAAGACGGAACTGCACGGCTGGTCGGATTCGAACCGGCGCCACCTGGAGTAGCCAGGCTCATCGCATTCATGTCTCAACGACCCCGCCAGACCGGAGCCCTCTTTTCAGCGAAAGCCCGCGGCCCCTCCACCGCATCCTCACTTTCAAGCATTCTCTCCGCAGCCGGATAGTCTCCCCGTATCGCCTCGGCTAAAGTCGGAAAATCGAGATTCCGTCGCGCCACCTGCTTCGTCGCGTGCAGCGCCAGCGGTGCACACGTCAGCATGTCCTCAACCCAGACATGCACAGCGTCATCCAGCCGCGCCCCGGGCACAACCTCGTTCACGAGCCCGTAGGCCAGCGCCTCCTGTGCGCTGAACTGCCGCCCCGTCAGCAGCAGCCCCATCGCCACCTTGTCCGGCAACTGTCTGACCAGCCGATGCACGCCGCCGCCCATCGCCGCCAGCCCCACGCGCGGCTCCGGAAACCCGAACTGCGCGTGCTGCGCCGCCACGATCAGATCACAGGCCAGCGCGATTTCCAGCCCGCCTCCCAGCGCAAGCCCGTTGACCGCCGCAACCACCGGCTTGTCCAGATCGAAGCGACGCGTCAGGCCAGCAAAGCCGCTCGGCGGATACTCGTCGCGGCCCAGCTGCGCGCGCACCTTCAAGTCGGTGCCCGTGCAAAAACTGCGCTCGCCCGCGCCCCGAACGACGGCGACCCACAGGTCTCTGTCGTTCGCGAATGCGTCAAATATCTCAGCCAGTTCAAAGTGGGCTGGGGGGTGGAGGGCGTTGAGAACCTGCGGCCGGTTGAGTGTGATGTGCAGAACTCTGCCGTCAACTCGCAGAAGGGTATAACGTGCACTCTCAGTCAGGGCTCCGATGGTCGTCTGCAAAGCGACTCCTTAGTCTGCTTCCAGACCGTAGAGTTCGGCCGCAGTCTGGCCCATGATGCGGGACCGGAGGTGTTCGGGGAACTGACGCAAGGCGAAATCCGGGGCGTCGCCGTCCCAGTGGGGAAAGTCGCTCGAGAACATCAGCATCTGCTCAGCCGGAAACATCTCCAGCATAGCGTGGAAGTGGTCAGCGTCGGGCGGCTCCTCCAACGGTTGCGTGGTAACTCGTATGTGGCGGGCGGCAACCTCGCTCGGCAGCTCATTCAGCCAGGGAACGGTTGAGTGCAGCGCCTTCCAGTTCTTGTCCATCCGCCAGAGAATGGGAGGCAGCCAAGAGATGCCTCCTTCGACCAGCACAAACTTGAGA
Organism: Caldilineaceae bacterium; assembly: GCA_965204525.1. GTDB lineage: Bacteria > Chloroflexota > Anaerolineae > Caldilineales > Caldilineaceae > Bin5. Next base: position 652,368 of record OZ241994.1, read on the forward strand.
TCGGGGAACCTGGCGAAGACACCTTCGGCCAGCATACTCGTCACATGGGCGATGTAACTGTTCACCAGCGTCGTATGCCACTCGAAATAGCTGGTGGGATAGCCGGCTGCATTGGGCGGGCCCGACAGCCCAACGCCCTCGGAGCCCGGATGGATCGCAACGGCCAGCCCGTACTCGCTCGCCGCCTCGTAAATCGGATGAAAGATCCGCTGGCCCCAGGGGATGCGCGACGCGCTCGGCAACTGCACCTGTACAAACTGCGGATGGCCGCCCAGGCGGTGAATCTCCGCGACCGCCATCTCCGGCAGGTGCGGGTAGACGCCCAGCGAAGAGAGCAGCCGGGGAGATTGCGGAAGCCATTCCTCCGCGTACACGTCGTTTACGGCGCTGATCACCGCCGCCGCGAAATCAGGCTCCGGCGACTGGGCCGTGTGCAGCACACCCCCCGGAAGCAGGACACCGTAGTCGATCTCGTACTTATCGAGGAAATGCTCTTCCAGGAGCTTCGGGTCACCGTGGATCGTGCGGCCGTCCTCCAACTCTACATCGGACCGTTCAACGCCCATCGGATTCCACCAGCCCAAATTGCCCGGCCCGCGGTTTCCCGAGGCGTAACGCGTCCGCCATGGCTCCGGCAGCCGTGCCTGCACCCGGTTCCCGTTCACTCCGGGGTGAATATCCGTATCTACGACCAATCCGTTTTTGTTTGTCATCTTCCCGCCAGTCCACTCATCTGGATACCGCTCACAAAATAGCGTTGGGCAAAGAAGAACAGAACCAGCAACGGCGCGATCATAGCCGTCGACGCCGCCATCATCAGGTTCCATTCGGTGTGGTAGAGGCCCTGAAACCCTCGCAAGCCGATGGCCATCGTCCAATTCTCCGGGCTTTGCAGGTAGATCAGGGGTTCAAAGAAGTCGTTCCAGTTGTGGATAAAGGCAAAGACCGCAATCGTCGCCAGCACCGGCTTCGAAAGCGGCAGAATCACGCCCCAGTAGATGCGGAAGTTGCTGGCCCCGTCAATGCGGGCCGCCTCATCCAGCTCAAGCGGTATCGTCATGAAGAACTGACGAAAAAGAAAGATGTTGAACGCGCCCCCGCCGAACCATAGCGGTACGATCAGCGGCAGAAACGTATCGATCCAGCCCAGCGTGCGAAATACGATGAATGTCGGGATCAGCGTGACGATTGACGGCAGCATAATCGTGGAAAGCACAAGCAGGAAGAGCGGTTCACGAAACGGAAACCGCAGCCGGGCAAATGCGAAAGCCGCCAGCGAGGCCGTCAGCAAGGCGCCAAGCGTGGCAAAGATGACGATGCGGATCGTGTTCCAGAAATACTCGTGAAACGCCACAGCCTTAAACGCATCAGAGTAGTTGGTCCACACAAAGGGTTCGGGGATCCACTTTGGAGGCATCAGAAAGATCTGCCCGCCCGTTTTCAACGAAGTCGACAGCAGCCACACCAGCGGCAGCGCCAGTGTCAAGGCGAAAATGCTCAGGATCACGTACCAAACCCCGGCAAGAATCAGTTCCTTTACGGCCCGGCTGTCCATAGTTCTCATCAGCAGTTCACAAATGGCCGAGCTAGCGGCGCACATCTCCCTCGTAGAAGACCCAGCGGTCCGAAAGCATGAACTGAAGAATGGTGAAGACGAGAACAATGATGAACAGCACCCACGCCATCGCCGAAGCGTACCCCATACGGAAATTCTCAAAAGCGGCGCGGAACAGATAGAGCAGATAGAACAGCGTCGAATAGTTCGGTCCGCCCTCGGTCATGATGTACGCCTGCGTAAAGACCTGGAACGCGCCGATGATGGCAATGATCAGGTTGAAGAATAGCGCCGGCGTCAGCAGCGGCAGCGTGACACGCCAGAACCGGCTCCACCAGTTCGCCCCGTCAATTGCCGCCGCCTCGTACAACTCCATCGGGATCCCCTTGAGCCCCGCCAGCAAGATCACCATCTGCCCGCCGATCGACCAGAAACTCATAACGATCAGCGCCGGCTTGGCCAGCCGAGGGTCCTGCAGCCAGTAAAGCCCTTCCAGACCGATCCATTCGAGAAAGGCGTTGGCCAGTCCCCACTCCGGGTGGAAGATCCAAACCCACAGAATCGAGTTGGCCACGACCGGAGTCAGCGAAGGCACATAGTAGGCTGTGCGGAAAAAGTGGATGCCCCGCAGGTTCATGTTGACGGCCAGCGCCGCCAGCAGAGCGAAAAACAGATGCAGCGGCACACCGATGAACACGTAGTAGCTGGTATTGTAGAGGCTCAGCCAGAAACGGTCGTCGTTGAAAAGCTTCACGTACTGCGCGCCGCCCACCCACACTGACGGAGTGACGATCTCCCAGCGTGTGAACGAGATGTACAGGGACGCCAGCATTGGGCCTGCCGTGAATATGATGAAGCCGAGTATCCACGGCAGGATGAAGAGATAGCCGTCCCTGGCTTCAGACCAGAGAAGACTGCGCCCCTTTTTCACTTTGGCCCCGGGTTTTCCTTGGACGCCCATCACAAGGAAAAGAGGTCAGGGATGCTGGCAGAGTTGCCGCGACCGCCAACATCCCACTTGTCTGACTTAAACACCCGGCACGTAGACCGCCAGCTCCTCGACCCGGCTGGCAATGGCATCCAGCGTCGCCTGTGCGTCCGCCTTTTCGATGCCGTAGATCGAGTCGAGCGCCGGCTGCACTTCGCGGTGCACGCCGATCCAGTCACCGGAGACCGGTTCCGGCCTGCCGTATTCGAACGCGTCCAACATGATCTGCGCGCTCGGCGGCAGTACGTCCGCCATCGTCTCCAACAGGCTCTCGGCAACAACCTTCAGGGAAGGTACGTTCAGCCCGGTGGCCTCCACCCAGTGGCGGAAGGCATTCTCACCGCCGAGGAACTTCATCCACTGCCATGCGGCGTCCGGATTCTCGGTCCCGCTATAGAGGCTGTGCCCGGCCGACGCCACGCGCGTGGTCCGCGTGTCGCCTTCATCAACCGGGAAGTGCGCGATGTCCCATTCAAACTCCGAGTTCATCACATTCGAGAAGACGGAGAACTGCGGGAACATGCCGATACGCCCCGTCGTGAAGAGGTCGCCGGTGCTGAAACCGCCGGCCTCGGTCACCGTGGCCGGCACGTGTATACCGCCATCCCGGTGCCAGTCCTGGATCTCCACGACCTGCGAAAGCGACGGATCCTGGTTCATCGTGAACTTTGTGCGGTCCTCGCTCAGCACGTCGCCGCCCTTCTGCCACATCTTGATCCAGGTGTTTCGATTCCGGTGCCAGTCCGCGGTTCCATAGATGCGATCGGCCCCCTCACCCTGGGTCATCATCGTGGCGCACTCCACGAAGTCCCCCCAGGTCCAGCTGTCGGAAGGCCGCGGCATGCCTGCGGAGTCGAAAAACTCGGCGTTGTAGATGATGACCGTGCTCGTCGTCTCGCGCGGGAACCCGATCTGCCTGCCCTCGTACTGAAAGTCCTTGTACGCGGCCAGCAAGAAATCGTCGCCGCTGATGTCGTCGTCGGCGTCAATGAACGGGTTGACGTCCAGCTGGATATTGCGCACCGCCTGGCCCGAGTTGGTGTAGCTGTGCGCCCAGTAGGAATCGGGAGCGTCGCCCGCCGCGATCAGCGTCAGGAGCTTGGTCTGGATCTGAATCGCGCCGCCCGGCTCCCAAATCGGAGCAATCGTAATGTCTGTGTTGGCCGCCTGGAAGTCCTCAATCAGCGGCTCATAGCGCAGGAAAGCGACTTCGCCGCCCCCTTGCGTCAGGAACGATACGGTAGCCGGCTCCGCCATTCCGGCATCGCCACCGGCGTCGCCCCCGGCTGGCGCGGCCACCGGCATACATGCCGCCAGCGCCGTCGCGCTGACGCCAAGAGCGGAAAGGCGCAGAAAACCGCGTCGAGAAACGGAAACCTGATCATTCATCTTGCAATCTCCTTTGCAACGGTAGATCGGCTCAATGTGGGATATGCCGAATGTCGCTTCACATGGCGAATGTTAGCACAAGCCCAGCCGTGACGCTAACGTGCCCCGATTGCCGGGAGGGCCCCCGAAATCGCCGCCCTCCCAAGCGCTCGACAGCTCTTGTGTGGGCCGTGAGCGAGGGAAGGAAACGGGTCAGCCCAAGGAAATGACGCCTTTCAGGTAGGAGCCGTCTCCGGCCAGGATTTCTTCCATCAGAGACGGGTATCCGCCGAGGGGGACGGTATGGGTCACGAGCGGCCGCAGGTCGAAGACGCCGGCGTCGATGAGCTTGATTGCGGGTGGGAAGGTGTTGCGGATTCTAGAAGAGGGGGACGAGTTTACGATTGTGAAGCCGCCCAAGTGCCAGTGGGAGGGATCGAAGTAGGCCTTCTGCCCCTTTATCCATCCGAAGAGGTTGATGCGCCCGCCGTTCTTGACGATATTTGCAGAAAGATCGAGGCCGCCTTGGCTGCCGGAGGCATCGATGACGACGTCAATGCCGCGGGCCTTGAGGTCTGCGGCCAGGTCGTCTGTGTCGTGTTGTGCGATGTCGACCGTTTCCGGCGCGCCTTGTTGTCGAGCCAGCTCCAGTCTGGCGTCGACGACGTCGAGGACGATGAGTTCTCCGACGGGCATGTGCAGGAGGCCCTGCAGGAGGAGTTGGCCCATGAAGCCGGCGCCGACCAGGGCAACGGTTTCGCCTGCGCTGAGGTTGGTGTGGTCGAGGCCGGTGACGGCGCAGGAGACCGGTTCCACGATCCAGTGTTCGTCGGCCAGGTCAGAATCGGGGACTGGATATACTCTTTCGCTGGACAGGTTGCGAACTGTGGCGAAGCCGCCGCCGGCCACTCTGTCGCCTTCTCTGAAGCCGGTCACGCCGGACCCGATCTTTGAAACGTAACCAACGCCCTCGTGGCCCGGGGGCGCCATTGGGATCATGGCTGAGCCCAGTTTGGCGGTCACGATGTCCCATGAACAGATTCCGCAGGCCCCGCCCGTCAACTGGATTTCGCCCTCGCCGGGGTCTCCGATTTCCTCCACGAAAAGTTCGATGCTGCCATCGTCAAGATATCGCAGTGTTCTGCTTTCCATATTTCCTTCCTTGTCGGTGAATGCGGTACGGACAGGTCGGGTGGGGCATAGAAGGGCATCTTAACATAGTGCGGGCCGGTTGTGCAGGCGCCGGAATTTGGCAATTGAGTCACCTTTAGTCCGTTCTTGCCAGAGAGAGTTTGCACATTTGATGACATATCCGTATGATCCTGATCAGGCTGTTTTTTCCCACAAGTACCTAGGTCGCGTAGCCCTATACCCCGCGAGCCAGCAAGAGAACTAGGGAAACAGAACAATGCAATTGGGATTCAGTACCTGGGGCATGCCGGCAGTTCCAATCGACGCCATTGTTCGCCATCTGGCCCGTCTCGGTTTTGAGGGCGTCGAGTTGACCGTTCTCTCCCATCACACAACTGCACTGGAAAAGCTGGACAAGGAGGAACGCCGCCGCATTCTGAAGCTGCTGCAGGACAGCAACCTCCAGCTGCCCGCCATTGCCGGCCACGTCAGCTTGATGGATGAGGACAGCGCCAGCCACGCCTCCAATCTCGAACGGCTCAAGGAAACAATGGACCTCGCGCTAGACTGGGCGTCTGAGGACGGGCCGCCAGTCGTGGATACAACTGCCGGCGGCAAGCCGGAGGATTGGGACAGCAAGCTGGGCATATTGGTCGAGCGGTTACAGGAAGTGGCGGAATACGGAGAGAAAACGGGGGTCACAGTTGCCATCGAGCCGCACGTCGGCTCCATTATCGACACGCCCGACCGAATGCTTGAAGTCATTAAGCAGGTCGATTCACGCGCCGTCGGCGTCAACTTCGACATCAGCCATTTCAATGTCATGGGAATCGGCATCGAAGAATCGGTCGCCGCCATGGCCCCCCACGCACGCCACACGCACGTCAAGGACGAACGCGGCACTGTGCCTGACTTTGAGTTCCTCGTCCCCGGCGAAGGCGAATTCGATTACGTTACCTACCTGAAGGCGATGCAGCGCCACGGCTACACGGGGTTCATCACCGCCGAGATCAGCAACATGGTGCAGCGGCGAACCCCCTACTACCCCCTGGCCGTCGCGACGGAGACTTACAACACTCTGGCCAAGGCATTCGTCGACGCCGGCATTGAACGCAACTAACAACGCAACTCATAGAGGAACTGTGAGTTCGGAACAACGAATAAGGAGACCACCGTGTCTGATGAGGTAAGCTTCGACCTGAGCGGCAAAGTCATGATCGTCACCGGCGCCGGCAAGGGAATCGGCAAATCAATTGCCGAAGCGGCAGCCCGCTACGGGGCCACGCTGGCTCTCGGCAGTCGCACTGTCAGTGAAAGTGAAGAGACTGCCCAGATGTGCCGCGACCTCGGCGCGCAGGCTGAAGCGTGGCATCTCGACGTGACCGACCTGGAGAGCATCGACCGCTTTGTCACGCAGACGTGGGACAGATTCGGCCGCATCGATTCGGTTGTCAACAACGCAGGCTACAACAGCCCGAAACCGGCCCTCGACTACACTGAAGAAGAGTTTGACTATATCTCGGATGTAAATTTCAAGGGCGCCTTCTTCATGTCAACGGCCTGCGCCCGTCGCATGATCGATGCAGGCATCGAAGGAAGCGTTATCGCCATCAGTTCCCAGGTTGGCGTGGTCGGCGGCCCGCTGCGGTCCATCTACGCCTCGGCTAAGGGCGCAGTCGGCCAGATGACCCGTTCCCTGGCGGTCGAATGGGCGCCCCACGGCATCACTGTCAACGCGGTTGCGCCGACCTTTACGCGCACGCCGCTTTTGGAACAGGCCATCAAGAACCCCGATTTTGCCAAGAATCTGGAAAAGATCCCGATGGGACGAATTGCGGAGCCGCATGAAATCGCCGGCGCGATCATCTACATGGCCTCCGATGCGGCCCGCATGGTGACGGGCCAGGTGCTCGTCGTCGACGGCGGCTACACGTCTGTCTGATAAGTATCTGAAACGCAAATCGATGCTGCTCTAACCAGAGTCGACTGGAAGGCAGTTGGCGTGGCCGCCGGACACTGGCGGCCGCAGTCCCGAAATCTCATTCGCTTCGGGAGAAAACATGGCAGACAAGCTACGTGCGGCAGTTATCGGCACCGGCGGCATTTCCGCGAATCACATCCACGGCTACCTCGCCTCGGGGCGCTACGAAGTCGTTGCCTTGGCCGACCTGAGCGCCGAGGCCATGGCTGAAAAGAACGACCAGTTCGACATAGCCCCCGCCCACTACACCGACGGCCGCGAGATGATGGAAAAGGAGCGGCCCGATGTCGTTTCGATCTGCACCTGGCATAAGGGTCATGCCCCCTGGACGGTCGCCGCAGCAGCCTATAAGCCCAGGGCGATTCTGTGCGAAAAGCCAATGGCGGATACTGTTGGCGCCGCCGAACAGATGTTGATCGCTTGCAGACGAAATGACGTAAAGCTTGCCATCGGTCACCAGCGCCGCTTTCTTCCCGCCTACACGCTGGCCAAGGAGCTGATTGTCTGCAATGCCATCGGCGACATCAACCTGATACAGAGCCTGGGCGGCGCCGGCCTGCCAAACTACAGCTCCCACCAGACGGACATGTACCGCTACCTGCTGTCTGACGACGAGTGCGTCTGGGTGATGGGCAACATCGAGCGCAAGACCGACCAGCACGAGCGTGCCACCCGCATCGAGGACCGCGCCATGGCCGTTTTCCAGTTCGCGGGCGGGCCGCGGGCGATGATCCTCAGCGATCTCGTACCAGATTACTACCAGGGCGCGCACATCTACGGGTCGGACGGCATGATCAGCATCACCACAGAGTCGCTGAACATATTGAATGCAAAGAGCGGCGGTCGCTGGGAGAAGCATGTGCCGGACGGCAAATTTTACACTGTGGAAGAATCAGGCAACCGCTTCGAATGGCAGGAAGGCGGAGCCGCACAGGCGGATGAACTGGCCGATTGGGTGGAGGGCAAGGTCGACTCGCACAGAGGGCAGGGCGAGCATGGCTACAAGGCCCTGCAGATGGTCCATGCCGTCTACGAGTCAGCCCGTATGCATGAGAAGGTGGAGATGCCCCTTCAGACACGCGTCAATCCCCTGGATCTCATGGTGGATTCCGGGCACTTGACGCCGCAGCGCCCCGGCAAGTACGATATACGCGCTGGGCACCTTCGAAACGATAATATGCTGGACGATACGCAAAACAGATAGAAATTATCTTTATCCGTTCGATGGGAATGCATACAGGAGGGCATGACCATGAAACTCACGGCCGAGCAACTCGAGCAGTACGACGAAGAGGGCTACGTCATCGTTCGCGACGTTTTCGATCCTGAACAGGACATCGATCCGGTTATCGAAGAGTACAAGGGCGTGTTGGACAACTTGGCCCACGATCTGTATGACGCGGGGGAAACCACTTCTCTCTACGAGGAACTTCCCTTTGCCGAGCGGCTGATCGCCATCTACCAGGAAAGCGGCAAAGTTCATGCCCAGTACTTCGACTTCTCGCTGCCGCAGGGGAATGTACAGCCTGACACGCCGTTCTGGGCAGGACCGGCGGTCTTCGGCATGTTGACAAACGAAAGTCTGCTGGATTCCGTCGAGTCGATTCTAGGGGGGGAAATCTACTCGAATCCCGTGCAGCACGTCCGTCTCAAGCCGCCGGAGCATCTCACCCCGATCAACCAGGAGACCGGGCGCGTAATGCTGGGCAAAACGGTCGTTCACCAGGACCACGGCGTCGTGCGGCCGGAGGCCGACGAGACCCAGATGCTGACGGTCTGGTTCCCACTCATGGACGTGAACGTGGAAAACGGCTGCCTCTGTGTCTGGCCGGGAAGTCACAAGCGAGGGCTGGTCGACCACTGCCCCACCAATCTCGGCCTCGCGGTTCCCGGCAAGCTTCTGGAAGGCAAAGCCCGGCCAATGATCATGAACAAGGGCGATGCCTTGCTCATGCACAAGCAGACGCTGCACGCTTCCTACTCCAATAACAGCGATACCATCCGCTGGAGCTTCGACATTCGTTACAACCCGACCGGACAGCCGACGGGCCGGCCGGCCTTCCCGGGCTTTGTCGCGCGCAGCCGCAAGTACCCCGACACGGTCCTGCGCGAACCGGCCGCGTGGGAGAAGCTCTGGCGCGATACGCGCGATCACATGGCGACGATCGAGGACGCCGGCAGATTCAACCGCTGGACAGAAGACAATCCCGTTTGCGCCTGACCCGAACGCAGGGCGGCTCTTCGAATAGCCGCATTTCCAAATGAATTCTTAGCCAAGAGAGGTCCAGCAATGACCAACGGTACCGGCGCGGCCCCACTCAGAATGGCCCAATACGGGACGAAGCACGGGCACGCCGCGGGCAAGTTGCAGGCGATGCTCGACTCGCCCGACGTCCACGTGGTCGGTCTCTTTGAACCGGACCAAGAGCGCCGCGCCGAACTGGGAGGAAACAGCGGCCCGTTCGGCCAGGTGCGCTGGTTCAACACCGAAGAGGAACTCCTGTCGGACGCCTCGATCGCTGCCGTGGCCTCCGAAGGCAAGAACGCAGAGAGTCTGCCCCAAACCGAAGCCATCGTCGACGCCGGCAAGCACGTCTGGTACGACAAGCCGGCCGGCGAAGACTGGCCAGCCTGGCAGAGAGTGATGGGCAAGGCCCAGGACCAGGGCCTGCTCATCCAGATGGGTTACATGTTCCGCTACCAGAACGGCTTCTGCCAGATCGCCGAGTGGGTACACAGTGGTCTCTTGGGCGACATCTATTGTACACGCGCCCATATGTCGACCAACGTCGAACCGAGCAGCCGCAGTGCCCTTGCCGTACATCAGGGAGGCATCTTCTTCGATCTTGGCGGGCACATGCTCGATCAGGTCGTGTATCTGATGGGCAGGCCGACCCGTACGACCAGCTTCTTCCGCACAGACGGAGCAGGGCCAGAGTGTATCGACAACACGCTCGGTGTTCTCGAGTACGAGCGAGGGCTCGCCTTCGTTGACATCGCCGCGATGGAACCAAAGCCAATGGCCCGACGCTTCGAGGTCTACGGCACTAAAGGCAGTGCGATCCTGCTTGATCCCTTTGAACCTCCGTATGCCATCAGGCTGTGCCTGGAAGAGGCCGGCGAAGGATTCGATGCCGGAGACCGGATCGTCCCGGTCCCAACACAGAGCCGGCAGCAGACCTACGAGGAAGAACTGGTTGCATTTGTAGCAACCCTGCGCGGCCAGCAGGCCCCGGACCGCTCACGCGAACACGAACTCCTTGTACAGGAGACCCTCCTGCGGCTGACTGGCAGGATCGCGGACGGGTAGTAAGCCCACCCCACGCCGAACCAGTCGCCACAACCTCTTTGCTCGAAGATAGTCGAGTCCCCGTCCCTACGCTCGTGCGTGGCGCAGGCGAATGGACATATAGATCCTCTGTGAGCGCCGCCACAGCCAGAAGTTGCGGACAACTGAACCGGAGTTAAAGGCTGCCACAGCAATGAAGACGCCGGGAACGCCGCAAAGAAGGACACCGCTTTCTCCGCACGGCCGCCCTCCCAGTAAGCTCCCCAAAGCCAGCAGTGCCGTGACCGTTGCCAGCGATAACGCATCCGCCTCGGTGATTCTCCGCGTCCGCTGACAATTGATCAGCGTACCCTGAAACAGACTGGAAAGCGCTGTCAGCGCCGGCAAGGGAATCACCAGCCACAACGAGAGCTTGGCTTGGTGTAACAGCTCTGGCGGAAGCGCTGCAATCCGGTTAAACCAGAGATCGCCAAGCGGTGTAATTGCCAGCGCCAGCGGGACTGCCGCCAGGGACAGGCCCAGCCGCCACGTGAATTTTCTCAACAGTTCGATTGACCCTGGCCTGTCCAACAGAACGATGACCGACTCTACGAAGGCGTAGGCCGCACTGTTCGTCATGAGCAGCACGCCGTATAGAACGGGCCAGAGCGCGAGCGAGCTGAGGGAATCCGGCATGCGGCTGAGGCTTGCGCTGACCAGCGGTTGAAGCAGGATTTGCATGAAAGTCGTAATTACCAGCGGAAGATAGAAGCGCAAGAACCGTCTCCAGGTCAGGGGCGGATCACCCGGAGTCGCCGACAGCAGATTCTTGCGCACGACAGGTCTCACGCGCAACGTCGCGTAGACGGCCTCGAATACGACGCCCGTCGAAATGGCAGTACTGGCGACGATGACACCGTCCCAATTCAGCAACCCGAAGAGTCCAACAGCCAGGATCACCTCGAGGGTGAGCCGCATCACGGTCCCCAACGATACGGCGCGCGTTTGGTCACAGCGAATCAGAACTCCGTACTGGAAGCGCCGTATTGCCAGGCTCGGGACGAACGGGAGCATTATCCGAACGCCGCTGCGTACCGGCTCCGCCAGCTCCGCCGGCGCCGAAATCAGGCCAAAAACAACGAGGTCAAAAACGGGAGTAAAAGCGAGCAGGAAGTGGGCCGCCGTCAATCCGACGCTAAGCCAGATTACGTAGCGGCGGCCTTGCCGGTAAGACGCCTTGTCTCTGCTCAGCGCCGTGGAAGCGGCCAGAGTGGAAATGGATGGGGCGGAAAGAACCAGAACCAGCGAAAACGCCAGACCCCACGCCGCAAGCTGGACCTTGGGATCAATGCTGCGGGCCACGACCGCCGCCAGAATCGGTTGTTCCACGGTGATCATGAACCAGCTCAACGCCAGCGGCCACCAGGTCTTGATGATACCACGCGTGGAAAGCTGGGGCGCGGGGGTCATAGCAGAAATAGAGGCGTTGGCTATTCGTTTTGCCAGTCCAGGAGGGTCCCCATCATCCCCGGTTCCCATCGGGCCAACGAATCGTAGGCCGACACCGCATCCCGCCAGGGGAAACGATGCGTTGTAATCGGATCGACCACCAACCGCCCGCTTGCAAGCAACCTAAGGGCAGTGTTTTCGTCCGCCTGGTGGGTCCACCAGCCCGGCGCCGAATCCAACCGGGGTCTTGTGCTCTCATGGGCTCCGATAACCGTTAGCCCTTTCTTATGAACGTCCCGATAGAAGTTGACCGCCTCCGTATCTCCTCGCGTGCTAGCCAGCAGCACCACTCGCCCGCCGAATCGCGCCAGGTCAAAGGCCGCGGGAATGGCTTCGGGATGGCCGGTCGCATCAATGACCAGTGCCGGGTCCTCTCCGCCGCACTGCGCACGCAAGGCCGTCCTGAGCTCATCGTCCGCTGGCAACGCGGCGTCGACGTCAAGCATCGCTGCAAACTCAAGGCGGCGCGCATCTTTGTCAATGGAAACCACCGGTAGCCCGCCATTGAGCCGGACCAGCTGCATCGCCAGCAAGCCAACGGGCCCGCAACCTATGACCGCCGCCGGTTCCCCCAGTTCGACGCGCGCCTTGCGGACGCCTTGCATTGCGATTGAAGTGAGCCGGAAAAAGGCCGCCCGTTCGTTGGTCAGCCCTTTCGGAACGGGGTTGCAGTCAGACACTGGCACTGTTGCGTACATTTTGTGGTTTGCGCGTGAAGCTACCCGGTCCCCGACCTTCCAGCCCTCGATACCTGGGCCGACCTCAACCACTTCGCCGATGTGGCTGTAACCCGTCTTCTGGGGATAGCGGTCCGACGTATTCGCAAGACCCAATAGAAAGGCCCTCTCAGTGCCAGGACTGACCAGGGAGACAAGAGCCCTGATCAGTAGCTCGCCAGGTCCAGCCGACGGCATCTCGCAGGCCCGCACGTCCGCGACGCCCCTTTCCACAAACCGGACTTCATAGTTTTGTTTTGACATGGTTGGTCTTCTGTGTCTCCAGACATTCACTTACGGGGGGAGTGTATTTGAGAAACTTGCTCTGGCCCACTCCAAGTGACGCGGGCAGCTGGGTCCTCTCCTTCGGGTAGGGCAAATGAAGGCCAAGCCGTTTTCACAATAGTCGGCCGCTCGTCACAGTGAGGTATGACAGTCTCATTCGTCACTCCATTGACACCTGTCCCGCTCGCTGGGCCAAGAAACAGTTTCGGAACGGATCATCTGTCCGCCAAAGAGCCAGTATATCACAGAAACCAGGGTGGCGGAGTATGGTGACGTTTGACTGCGAGAAGAGAGGAGTGGTACCACCGTTTGGTCTGCCGGAAACGGGAAAGGGAACTGACCGCGGCTTGATCACTTTCAGAGGTATAGGAGAGTTCGCCCCCACTTTGGGATGCAGTCGTACAGGGCCCGGAACTTGACAATCTCCAACCACACGAGTGAGGCCGCACTGGCAGTTAGTTGGGAGCCGAACGAGGACGCAACCGTTTGGACTTTCAACCTGCGAGAGGGCGTCAAGTGGCATGACGGCGTAGATTTCACCGCCTCCGACCTGAAATGGACCGCTGAATTCGTTTCGGCGCCGCAGGCCGCCGTGACCCATTTCGGCATCAGTCAGCCGAATCAGATTGTGGGCTGGACCGAGTACAACGACGGCGAGGCGGACGAGATAGCCGGCATCCGAGTCGTCGACGATCTGACGCTTGAGATCGAACTCAACATACCTAATCCCCGGTTCTACGACGCAGTACGCCACTTCTACGCTCTGCCCGAGCATGCCATCGATTTTGAACCCATGGAGATTTTCAGCAGCGATTGGTGGTTCACCAACCCAGTCGGCACCGGCCCCTTCAAGTTCGATTCTTACGAGAAGGACCAGTTCATGGCGCTGGCGCCCAATGAAATGTACTGGGACGGCGTGCCTGAATTGGACCAGTTGATCAACCGCTACTTCGTTGACGAGACGGCCGCCGTCCTGGCACTGGAAAGTGGGGACATCGACTTCACCTACGTCAGCGCCGACGTGGCAAGCCGATTTGCCGGCAACCCGGACTACCAGATTTTCTCGGGCCCGTCCTTCGTGACCAACATGTTCAACTACAACTTCCTGAACGAACCGTGGTCGGACAAGCGTATTCGCCAGGCCTTCATGTACGGCATCGACCGGGCTTCGATTATCAGCGACGTGTTCAACGGCACTGCCCAGGCGACTCCCTGCCAGGACCCGTATCCCACCTTCTGGCCCGAAGACGCGAACTACTACGAGTACGATCCCGCAAAGGCCCGTGAGCTTCTTGCCGAAGCGGCCGCGGACGGTGTCACTCTCGACGGCGTCAACCTGGATATCCCCACCTACTACACCTCGCAGCTGGCGAAAGACATTCTGACGGTGATGCAGGCCAACATGGCCGACGTCGGCGTCAACGTCAATCCGACTTTCCTCGACGTGCCGACTTGGCGCACGGTTGTGGATGACAACGCCTCCGAATGGAACATCGCCTATCGCGGCGCGGGTGGCGGCCCGGCTTCCTACAGCCCGATCTGGTATGTCGAAGACAACCAGTGGGGGCTTGATGATCCGAACTACGTCGATCTGTTTGCAGCTATGGACGCGGCACAGAATGCAGACGAGTACAGGGCTGCCCGTACGGCGCTCTGCAAGTACCAGAATGAAGAGGCGACCTTCGCTTACTGGTGGGTCTCCACTCGATACGGCATCGCAACCGTGGACATTGAAGACTTCCACTACTTCCCAGCCCCAGGCGGCGGACCCTACGTGGACCGCTCCCAGGACTGGAATATGAAGTAACGACTGACGGCGGCGACGCTGACGGCTCTATGCTTTGAGCCGTCAGCAGTGCCGCTCCGATTTTCTTCGGTTCTCTTCCGCACCGCCTCTCGCACCAATGCAATACTTCCTCCGCCGCGTTCTAATAAATATACCGGTCCTGTTTCTCGTCACCTTAGTCATCTATCTCTTGATAAACCTAGCACCCGGTGATCCGGTCGATTTCTTTGTCAATGAGGAGATCGGAATTACAAAAGAGGACCTGGATTTCGTGCGCGAGCGATACGGGCTCGACGACCCGCTTCCCGTTCGCTACGTCAAATGGCTCGGGCAGGTCGCTCAGGGCGATCTTGGTTTCCGGTTCAAAAACGGAGACGACGTAGCCGAAGTGCTGGTCGTCCGTATGAGGCGTACCTTTTTGCTCATGGGAACGGCCCTGGCAATTGGCATCGTAGTGGGCATTACCCTCGGCATCTTCATTGGGCTGCGGCAGTACTCGATTTGGGACTTCACCTTTACGGGCCTTTCTTTCGTAGGCATTTCAATGCCGGCGTTTATCGCCGGCATCTTTGGCCTATACGTCTTCTCCGTGAAGTTAGGATGGTTCCCGTCAGGAGGGATGCGCACGATTGGTAAGCCGGAATCGCTCATTGATCTTCTGTATCACCTCGTGCTTCCGGCAGGCACTCTCGCTATCTTCAACCTGGCGACCTTTCTGCGCTATACCCGCTTCAGCATTCTGGAAGTGCGCGGGGAGGACTACGTTCGAACTGCCAATGCAAAGGGGTTGAAGCCTCCCGTGGTCACATGGCGGCACGTGTTTCGCAACGCCCTCCTTCCCGTGGTTACCGTCGTAGGACTGAGTCTGCCTACGTTGGTTGCCGGCGCTCTGTTTACGGAGACTATATACAGCTGGCCAGGGATGGGCGCGCTGCTGGTCGATGCCGTAGCGGCCAGGGACTATCCCATGGTGATGGGAATCATGTTGGTGACGGCCCTGGTGGTTCTGACGGCGAATCTCATTACGGATCTGGCCTACGCGGTGGCCGACCCGAGAATCCGTTATACCTGATGTTTAGAAGCCGATGAGGAATCGTGTTCGCCCCACTTGAATCGCAGGATGACAGCAACTCAATCAGATCGCTGACATGTCGATAGAAGCTCGACCGAGAAGAGTCCACTCCCAGTCTCCAACTGCGCAGGCCTGGCGCCGGTTTCGGCGCCATCCTCTGGCCCTGGCAGGTCTGGTCCTGTTCGGAATCGTACTTCTGGCGACTGTCGCCGCCCCTCTGATCGCGCGCTATGACTATGCCGAGCTCAATTTGCCTGACAAATTCCAATCGCCAAGCCTGGCCCACTTCCTGGGCACCGATCGGGTTGGACGGGACATCTGGAGCCGCACACTCTATGGCGGGCGCGTCTCACTCGCGGTCGGCTTCGCGGCCGCCTCCATCTCGACTGTGATCGGAGTCATACTGGGATCGGTATCCGGCTACTATCGCGGCATGACCGACCAGATAATCATGCGCTTTACCGATGTCGTGATGACTTTCCCGCGCGTCGTGATCATCCTGACAGCTGCCATCTATTTGGGGCAGAGCATTGCCAGCGTCATCTTCCTGATTGGGATCTTCAGCTGGCCCGGAATCACCCGGCTCGTCCGCGGTCAGGTACTGTCTCTGCGGGAACAGCAGTTTGTTCTGGCTTCTCGTTCACTGGGCTCAGGCAACCGGCGGATAATCGTCACCCATGTTCTTCCCAACGTGGTTGCTCCCTTACTCGCCTCAGTAACGTTCGATGTGAATGGCGCCATACTTCTGGAAGCGGGGTTGAGCTTTCTCGGAGTCGGGATACCGCTTCCGACCCCAAGTTGGGGAAACATGCTGGAATCCGCGCGCAGCCTGGACGTGCTCCAGGACGGTCCCTGGATCTGGGTTCCGCCGGCTGTCATGATCCTGCTGACGGTCCTGAGCATCAACTTCATCGGCGACGGCCTGCGCGATGCCATCGACCCCCGGCATCAGCAGGGCTGATCGCAACGAACGTAACGCCTCCATCTTTACCTTGATCGGCGCAGCGCGTTAAGTCATGCCATGCAGGCGAACAGGTTCCGTTGTCACTTTGGAATGGTCGTTCAGAGTTCAACGAGAATGGAACGCCTGTAGGCCTGTACGGAGTTTTCCTGGCTTGGATCTTGTGAGAAACAAGACAAATCGATCCGCGAAGTCAGGCGAAGCGTCAAGGAGAGCAACTTTCTTTGATCCGCGAAGTTACGCGAAGAGCCGCGAAGTAGACTAAAGGCGGACCGGATTTTTATTGTATGGCTGCGCGGCCCTTCGCGGACCTGCCGCACTTTGCACGGGGAAGTCGTTGTCCAGACAAACGTCAACGAGCCCTAGCCCAATTGCAGCTTGTCTGCCAGATCATTGAAGTCCGCGGCTTCCACGTCAACTGAAGGGTCCGAAGCCAGATCCGTTGTCTGGTTTGGCCCAAACTCCCTGGGCCTGTGGACAAATGCGGTCCTGAAGCCGACCGATTTCGACCCCTTCAGATCTCCGTTGTGAGCGGCGACCATCATGACTTCGTGGGGCTCCAGACCGAGAAGCGCGGCAGCGGTCCGGTAAACTTCCGGGTCCGGCTTGTACTGCCTCGCCAGCTCCGCGGAGAGAACGCAGTCCCAGCAAAGGCCGCCGTGACGAGCCATGTTTACCAAGAGGGCCACATTGCCGTTGGACAGGGCAGCCACGATAAACCGCTTTCGCAGGCGCGCGAGGCCGGAAGCAACGTCCGGCCACGGATTCAGCCGGTGCCATACCTTGTTCAACTGTACCTTTTCGGCCTCAGAAAGCCCGGCAACCTGATATTGCTCTAGGAGATCGTCAAGGATCAGGCGGTGCAGCGCGTCGATGTTCATCCAGGGAAGTTCGCCAGTCCGTACGCGTTGCATGGAGGGTCCGTAACCACCTCGCCAACTGTCTGCAAACTCAGGCCAGTCTACATCCACGCCCTTATCTGTCCAGACACTTTCCCCTTCGCTAATGATAGACTCCCTCCAGTCCACCACCGTTCCGAAAATGTCGAAAGTCATCGCCTTAACTTCTGAGAAATCCATAGTCTCTCCAGTTGCTGATTAGGTAGGACGACTTGCTATACAGGAATTCGCTTCAGCCGGAGGATGCCAATGTTGAGCGACAAATCTTCCCTTGGGCAGGCGGCATCGCGTCTCAGGATGGCGACAGGGCTTCGATGATGGCGTCGCAGAATTCGGGCAAGTCATCGGGAACACGCCCGGTAACAACATTGCCATCAGTAATCGCCGGCACATCATGGTAGACCGCGCCGGCGTTCAGCAGATCGTCGGTGACCGCACAGTAGGCGGTGACGTTGCGCCCGGCGACGCTGTCGGTCCCTTTCTGGCGGTCAAGAGAGATCAACACCTGCGGCCCGTGACAGATAGCGGCCAAAACCTTTCCTGATCGGTGGATTGCGGCAGCAAACTCCAATGTCTTGTCATCGATGCGGAGGAAATCAGGGGCGAGTCCCCCGGGAAACACTGCCGCGTCGAACTCCTCAGGTTTCATTTCCCAGATGCTTTGAACCGAGTATCGATTGCCTACGGCAAGGACATCGAATGGAATCGTGTGCCCGAACCTGCCAGTAATGGGCTTTTCCGGCCAAGCAGGACGCCCGTGGAAGTGGCCGAGGGCCGTCTGAGGCAGCGTGCCAACTACGACATCGCCGCCGGCTTGGCTCAACTGCAGCACTGTGTACATCACTTCGATATCCTCAAACTCGTGCGCCGTGAGGACCGCTACAGACTTTCCCTCAATTGACTTTTCCATTTTGTCGTTTTCTCCGTTCAAACTCTGTGCTCTTGAAGCGCATCCCAGTCAAATTCAATGCCATGCCCGGCTCGCTCGGGCGCAAAAGCTGCCCCTTCTTCGATGAGCAATGGGTGTCGGATAAAGCGGTCCAGTCCAAACCCATGCGCCTCCAGGTAAGAGCTGTTGGGAATCGCGGCCAGGAGATGTACTTGAAGATCGTGGACGCCATGCGTAGTTACAGGCAGGTTGCAGGCTTCGGCCAGGTGGGCAACTTTCAGCCACGGCGTTACTCCCCCCAAGGTAGCCACATCCGGCTCAGGAAAGGAGATGGCTCCGCGGGCAATCATCTGCTGAAACTCATACACAGTATGGAAATTTTCTCCGGTAGCGATCGGAAGACCGCCCTCACGTGCGATGCGGGCATGGCCTGCTACGTCGTCGGGAATGGTCGGTTCCTCCAGCCAGAACAGATTGTACTCTGCCATGCCGCGGGCGGCGCGAATGGCCTCATCCACCCGCCAGCGCATATTTGCGTCGGCCATGAGGGGAAAGTCCGCCCCCAGGTAGTTGCGCATCGCTGCCACTCGTTCGACGTCTTCCGAAAGTTGATCGCGGCCAACTTTCATCTTTATGGCGCGGAAGCCTTGCGCCTGAAATTCATCTGCCTGTTTCAGCAGGGCGTCCAATGAAAACTGAAGGTCAATGCCGCCGGCGTAGACCGGGACCCGGGGATCATGGCCTCCCAGCAGCCGCCACCAAGGTTCCTCTTGCGCTTTGCCGCGCAGATCCCACAGGCCGATATCCAAGGCGGCCAGCGCAAATGAGGCCGCCCCACCCCGCCCGACAAAATGCACGTGCCACCACATGCGTTCCCACAGGCGTTCTATTCGATCGGCATCTTCGCCGATAAGGGACGGCGCGAGGTCGTCGCGAATCAGGGCCAGAATGGCAGACCCGCCAATGTCGCCAACACAGTAGGTATAACCCATTCCTTCCAAGCCGTCGGCAGTGCCGATACGAGTCACGATGAGTCCGAAGTGGGAGATATCACCGTGTGTAGAGTCCGACAGGACGACCGGCAGAGGGATCCGGTAATGTTCAGTGCGAATCTGCGTAATCTTCATTTCATCTCAATCTCCCAAAATCGGCTTTCGCGGCACGAAACCAAGCTCTTCCCGAATCCTTGAAATGTCGTACACGGGATCCTTCTCGCGGCCGGGCTGTTCATAGTGGGAAAAGTCGATCGTGTCGGCATCGCTGCCGTACCATGAGCGCAACAGCTCCGGAACTGGAACGGCCGTGCAGGCCTGGCTCCCAACCGCATTGAGAATCCGCACACCGGGTTTGAACGGCGCCTCGGCCGCAGCCATCAGACAGCGGACGGTATCACTCAAGAACATTACCGAGATCTTCCCCATCCCCCAGATCGGTACGGGGCCGGGTTCGGCCGGCGACAGTTGACGTTCGTCCGGGGCGATACTGGCCAACCGAAGATTGATAAAGTCCAGGGACCCGTTCTGCCTGGACAGGTATCTCGTTACCTCTTCCATCATGTACTTGGAGAAACCGTAGCCATCACGGTCGAAGCAGGGGTGTTCGTCGGGCATGGGCAGCTGAAGAGGGCGGAAATCGACCGACTGCATTCCGACGGCGGCGATGGAACTTGCCAGGACGAACTTTCTGCACCCGCGGTCTATGAGGTAACGCAGAAGGTGGTGGGTCCCGGCGACATTGACGCGCAGACCGTCCTCCTCGGTGCACCCGCCCGTCACAGCGGCGAGATGAATCAGAATGTCGATTCCCTCAAAGGGGTCCAGCAAATGGAGCGCATTGGGGTCTGAAAAATCGCCCTGTAGATTCGTCGCACCTGGCACGCCCGTCGGGCTACGGGAAAGGCAGACCAGCTCGTTCGACGTGTTTCGTGCAATCGACTTGGCCAGCGCACTTCCTATGAATCCGCTTGAACCTGTGATAAGAATTCTGCTCATTTTCCCTACTCTTCTTTCCCGGCGAGTATGCA
Organism: Caldilineaceae bacterium; assembly: GCA_965204525.1. Taxonomy (GTDB): domain Bacteria; phylum Chloroflexota; class Anaerolineae; order Caldilineales; family Caldilineaceae; genus Bin5. The sequence continues at coordinate 672,799 of OZ241994.1, forward strand.
TTTCCTCCAATGAGGATGCCGGCGTCCGCTTACCACTTGTCCGGCGGCCATTCACAGGAGGCGGCACCCTTATTCCAGTAAATGAAACGAACCTTTTACATACCAGAAAGCCTATGCGGAGGATATGATTCTACAGTGAGGGGACGGTTTGATCGCCCGGTATAAGGGACACCGTTTCGCTGGGTCGGTTCTTTCTGCCTTGCTCCTGTCGCGCCGGTCCAACGCAGAGTTGACAGCAGGTCAACTCCAGCGAATCACTGCGCCGAAAAGATCCGGCAGTTCATCCCTGTTGATCTTCGCATACAGCTCCGGCGCCTCAGAGGCGTCCACTCGATGGGTAATTGTCTTTTCCCAGGGAATGGCACCCGTAGCGATGTTTCGCAGCACCGCCTTCCGGCATGGAGCCAACCCATCGTTGCAGGGAAAGAACGCGGTAAGCTGTTTGCCGTGTGGCACGAGATAGTTGAAGGAGACCGGCTCCTTTCCATAGTGACCAAGGAAAACGAACTTCCCCCGCAGGCGCGCCAGCAGGAACGCGAGATCCAGGCAAGAGGGGACCCCGCTTCCTTCGAAAACTACATCGGCGCCGCCCGGTTGAATCTCCTGCACTCGCGCCGTAAGCTCGCCCGGAGACATGCCGTCTGCGTTGATTGTATGCGTTGCCCCCAACTCCTTAGCCATCTCCAGCCGACTTGCATTGAGGTCAATTGCGATGGTTACCGCGCCGCGCAGACGCGCGGCTGCCAGTGCCCCCAGACCGATGAGTCCAACGGCGTGAAATGCAACAACGTCGCCCATCCGGACGCCTGCCATATCGACAGCGTTGTAGCCAACTGCAGGCATAACAAAGAGCGCCCCCGTAGCGTCATCCACTCCATCGGGCAGACGTTCGACCTCGGCATCCTCCGGCATCAGGGCATAGGAAGCATGGGCGCCTGAACAGACCGTTACCGGCTGACCGTCGACTCGCATAGGAATATAGTTGCGGCGGTAGTACACCTTGTCGCCAACATCGAACTTCGTTACCCCGGCGCCGACTTCCTCCACGCAGCCAACGGCTTGGTAGCCTGTACATATCGGGTAGGGGCCATAGCTGATTTTGTTGCGGATCACGGCGAACTCTGTGCCTACGCTGACACCGGACCAGACACAGCGAACCAGTAGGTCCGAGGACGCGAGCTTGGGAATATCGAATTCGTGCAGCGAGAATTCCTGCTGGGCCGTACAGGTGAGCACACTACTCTTCATGATGGAGCCGCCCTTCTTAGAGAAGCATGTGGAACGCCTTCGCTGGAGAAATTTTCGCCCCTCCGACATGTCTGGGAATGCGACAGATCGATGTCTTCCGGGCACCTGCAAGTAATGGCAGGTTACTAAAGTAGACCAGAACTGTCAATGACCCCAGGAGCTACACTGCCGAATGTTGTCACTGAATTGGGGGCTCTTCCCTGAACTTCAGCTGGCAATCCGCGAGCATGTAGCGGAGCCTGAATTCGGCACGACTGGTACGGAAAAGACCAGGCGCCGGGAGGCAACAGCCGAGGGCGTTCCACTTATTCTTCGTTGGCCTACAAATGGACCAAGAACAGAGTATTTCCGGCCCTTGGGAAATCTGGGATCCCCGCGTTTTTGTGAGAAAATGTCGATTGTCGCACTGCCGATTCTCCGGGGGCCTCGAACAGGATGCCTTGACCTGGGGGATCCTTTGGCCCTTCCTCGGAGCGAAATCAATGTTCAAGAGTTTGATAGCGGCTGTTCCCTTTGCCGGTAGTTCAGAAACGCAAAAGTCAAGTCGCCCCTTCTTCCGTCTGACTACAGTCATCGTCGTTGCATTCTTGACGCTTGCTGTTGTCATGCTTCGTCTTTACCGACTAGACGAGCTGCCGGCGGGGATTCAGGTCAGCGAGGCTTTGAATGGGGTGGACGCCCTGCGCGTCCTTAACGGCGAACATGCCGTTTTCTTTCCTTCCGAGTTCAGCGGCCACGAAGGACTGGTCGTCTATCTGATAGCGCTCTCGATTTCTCTCCTGGACCAAACTGACCTGGCGTTACGCTTGCCCACCGCGCTGGCCAATGCCGGAACCGTCTATGTCGTCTTCTGGCTAGGCCGGCTGCTCTTCGGAAGAGATGAATCAGGTGCAGCCACATCCTGGCGCGGTATGTTCATCGGTGGGGTTGGCGCCTGCCTGATGGCTGTCTCGATAGGACAGACGGTTCTGGGGCGTACGGTCTTTCGAGCCAATCACTTGCTCTTACTGATTTCCCTGTGCCTGGCCTTGCTCTGGTGGGGCTGGAGGGAGAGAAGCTGGTGGGCGGTTACACTGGCCGGTGTCTGCGCCGGGTTGGTGCAGTACACATACATTCCCGCCCGTTTCACCCCATTTCTTTTCCTCGCACTTGGCTTGAGCTTCCTGATACCCCGCAGATTTGCGGGCCTGAGAAACCTGAGGTCAGAACTTCCCTGGATTCTCAATTTTGGAGGTGCGGCCTTTCTGGTGGCTGCGCCCATCCTTGTCTATTTTTCTTCGCATCCTGAACATTTCTTTTTGCGCAGTAACGCAATCTCTGTCCTTCGGCCCCACGTCAATCAGGGAAACCCTTTGGGCGTCTTCCTGGATAACGTGATCTGGCATTTGGCAGCCTTTGGCATTAGAGGAGATGTAAGCTGGCGTCATAACTTTGACGCCTTGCCAATGCTCAATCCTTGGGAGGCATTATTTTTCTGGGTCGGCGCGGGTATTTTATTGTGGCGCTGGCAGCGGCCTGCGTGCCGACTCCTGCTACTCTGGATGGCTTTCTTACTGCTGCCCGCGGTTATAGCGAGGGACTATGCCCCGAACACGCTGAGAATGCTTGGGGCAACACCGGCCGTCTATTTGATCACGGCCTACGGACTTTGGGAAGCCTTTCAGTTGGCGAAGAAACGTCTTTTCCCGACTCGAGTCACTGAGAGCGCTGTGGCTTTGGGAGCCGTCGCGGCGGTGGCGGTATTGGTTCAAGGAGTTACCACCTTCCGCAACTATTTCGGAGTCTGGGCATTCGAGCGCGGCGTCCAATTTGCCTACGAAGTTCCATGGTCGGATTTCGCGCGTGCACTAAATGCCTTGCCTTCAACCGAAGGGGAACTCTACCTGATCCCAAACTCACTGGACCATCCCAGCTTTGACTACATCTACAGGGGGGCCGCCTCAACCTTCTACTTTCCTCGAGAGACTGAAGATCTTGGCTTCCTGGCCTCAGAAATCGAATCAGCTCTTTCCGGAATGGAGAATCTGACCAAAGTCAAAGTTGTCCAGTTGAACAATGTGCATATTGGCTGGATTGGCAATGACACGGGCCGCGTAGCAGTACTTCTGGGCAAATATGCCCGGCTTGAAAACGTTGAACATTACAATGATTTCCAGATTCACAACTTTACCGGTTTCTCTCTGGAGCACAGTTGGACATTCTACGAGCGTTTGCAACCTTTGACAGTCCAATACGACGGTGGAATCTCGCTGATGGGCTTTGCCCTCGGTCAGGGCCCAGAAGAGTATTCAGTCGCAAGACCATTAGAACTCCAAAGGGATAAGCCTCTCTGGATCGCACTGAATTGGGAGACTATGCCGGATCTGGAAGTCGATTATTCGGTGTCGATTCGTCTGCATAACCGCGCAGGAGAGGTTGTCTTTCAGGAAGATTCCCTCCTGTGGAATCCGCTGCACAGGCCTACAAGCGATTGGACACCAAGTGACAGAATAGATACCTTGTTCCGGATCAGAGTGCCGCCTGACATTGCTCTCGGCGACTACGAACTCAGGCTCATTGTCTACAATGCGGAGACCCTCGTGCCAACCGTCCAAGTTGATGTTTGGGAACCTGAGTTGACATTGGCAGAAGTCAGGATTGGGGAAAGCGACTGAGACAAGTGCTCGATCCGCCTCGACCATCGCCGTAGCCAGTGGATCCGCCTTTGACACACTGTTTGAAAGAGTGCTGACTTGCGTTGCTTGTACTTTCTACGTACGCGTCTCAACAGCGGCGCGCCCAACCTCATTTCACTTATGACTGGTTGATTGGCATGGCGGGTGCTATAATCGCTCCTGGGCAAGAGCAGGCTACTCCTGCCGAAACTGAATTGGAAGCGCTATGGCCCAAGACCCTCCCAAGACGTGCGTTCAAGAGAAGGGAGTGGGGAAACTTGACTCGATTCTTTCCGACAGAGAGGACTACGTGTGACAGAATTGGATACAGCTGGGACTCCCATCGAGACCTTCCTGAATGACCTGGCTTCAGGTGAGTCGACGCCAGGAGGAGGCGCGGCCGCGGCTCTGACCGGCAGTCAGGCGGCCGCGTTGCTAAGCATGGTCTTGAATTTCACTGTCGGTCGCAAGAAGTATGCAGCCGTGGAGGAAGAGTTGAGAGGTCTACTGCAGCGAACCGAAGAGATGCGCGCAGATCTGCTGGCTTACGCAGACAAGGACGCCGAGGCGTTTGGCGCGGTGGCCGCCTGTTACTCAATGCCCCGTTCCACCGCGGAAGAGAAGGCAGCCCGGACCAAGGCAATGCAGACCGCTCTGCGCGGGGCTGCAGAGGTACCTTTCTCGATCTCCGAGCTGTGTGCCGAACTATTGGAATTGACGTCCCCCGTTGCTGAGAAGGGCAATCCCAATGTCGTCAGTGATGCGGCGACAGCAGCTCACCTGGCGTATGCCGCCCTTTACAGTGCCCTCGTAAACGTCGATATCAATCTGAAGTACCTCAAAGACGATACCTTTATATCCAGAATGCACGCAGAGGTGGCGGAATTGAAAGCATCTGCCGAGAGCAACTATATCGCCGCCCGCGCTGCGTGCACGAATGTCCTAGGCGTAGAGATATGACCGCACAGCTATTGAAAGGCCGACAACGCGCCAAGCAGCTGCAGTCCGAACTGTCCGAGAGCTTCTCAGAACTGGCCACAGCTACCGGCGTGCAGCCGACTCTGGCCGCGTTGCAAGTAGGCGCAGACCCGGCCGCGGCAGGTTACTTGCGCGCTATTCGCCGCGCATGTCAAGGGGTTGGCGTTGCTCTCAGGCCCGTCGAACTTGATGAAAAGAGCAGCCCTGCAGAGGTCCAGTCGGCGCTGACCGCGCTGAACGACGACAAGGCGGTTCATGGAATCATGGTGCTGGAGCCGCTGCCGGATCATGTCGACAGTTCCCAACTGATTGACCACCTAAGCCCTGCCAAAGACGTGGACGGCGTTCATCCGCTCAACGCAGGAAGGCTGGCCTCGCAGCGCCGGCCGCACTTCGTGCCAGCCACACCTGCCGGAGCCGTAATGTTGCTGGAAGATGCCGATGTGACCTTCAGGGGCAAGAAGGCAGTCGTAATTGGGCGTAGTGATATTGTAGGAAAGCCGATGGCCCTATTGTTGCTGCATCGACATTGTACGGTCACGATCGCCCATAGCCGTACTGAGGACCTGCCCTCGGTTGCCCGCGAGGCGGACATCCTTTGTGTCGCAGTGGGGCGCCCGGCAATGGTAACGGGAGACTGGATAAAGCCTGGCGCTGTTGTCGTTGACTTTGGTACGACCTATGTGGGTGGTTCTGTGAAGGGCGATTGCGAGCAGGCAAGCGTGGAAGCCGCGGCGGGAATGTTAACGCCCGTTCCGGGCGGGACGGGTCCCATGACGAACGTGATGCTAATGCACAATTTGCTAAGCGCTTACCGTCGTCTCGTCTCTGCGACCTGACATTAGTGTCCCAGTATCTCGACACTCTTTTCGCGTGAATGATGATTGAGTTCGCACTCTCCAAAGCCGCTCAGCAGGGTCCTCACTTTCTCCAGCCGGACTTGCAGGCGAGGTTCTTTGCACTCCCATTCTCCCCTCACCTGGTTGCAGACCAGCAGCGAATCACCCCAGATACTGAGAGTCGCTGAACCCGGCTCGATCAGCTGCACCTTCATTCGATCGCGCACTGCTTCCAGCGCCGCTATGAGAGTGTCGTACTCGGCTTCATTGTTCGTTACATTGTCCCCGAAGTTCAGTTGAACAATCTCACGCGGATTTCCCGGCCAGTCCAGTGCAAAGCTTCCGTAGCCTTCTCCAGGATTGCCGCGGCTACCACCATCAAATACGATCTGTATCGGGACTATCGGAGTCTCTTCTTGCAGGGAAGGGCGTGCAGGTTGAACCGCGCGCCTTTGGCCTGCAGGACCGGCAACTGGATTTCCGCTGCCCGGAGAACGATGGTCCGATTTTCGGGGCGGGTCGGCTGGTCCAGGCGGCTTTGGCTTAATGGGCTCCCTTACAATCTGCCTCTTGCTTCTTTCAAAGTTCTGCGCGGATACCGAGAGTGCGATGTTCAGTGGATTCCGATCCGACAGCAGCTCCTCTGCTTCAATCAGCCCCATAGCCTTCAACTGACGAAAGAGCAGTCGCCTCTGCCCGGTAGAAAGTCTTCCGATCTGGTTGACAAGTCGATCCAAATCAGTTCTCATTTCCGCCCTGCCCCAGCTCTTCGGGTCCTCAATCACATTTGGAGAATCTTGAGATCCAGTTCAGAGACCTTGAACTTGCATGCTGCCGCAGAGCAAGAGTGCATCGACTTTGGCGTCCCGGCTCACAGCGAGCGGAGAACACGCAGGAACGTCTCTTTGAGAATGCAGAAGATTGCTATGCCGGCTGCCGTTCCTGCTTTTGAGCAGCCTTTGCCTTTTCCCACAGGAAGAGCAGGTTGGCTTGATGGAAATTCTGGACAAGGCCGCCCAGAGGAATGCGCGTCCGACCGAATTCCTCGATATCGTGACTCAGGAGTTCTCTCTTGGTCGCCCCTTCGGAAAGGAGCCGTTCGACCAGTGCCGCAACGTCATTCAGATATTGTATGCTTTCTTCTATGCTGGGCGTTACTTCGCCTCGCAAGAGAATATCACCGTGGCCCTGAACAATCGTCTCCAAATTGAACTCGTGCAGACTGTGCAGAGACTGTTTAAATTTCTCAATATCGGCGAGAGGTGAAGCAATCACAGGCACGGGCATCATCAAGTCGCTGGCGAACAGTACCTTCTCCTCTCGGACATGCACGACACACACATCAGGCCCTGGACCAGGCGCATGCATGATATGTACGGTTTTGTCTCCCAAGCGAATAACCGAACCTTCATTGAAGATGATCTTCGGCAGTCGGATTTCTACCCGCAGCAGTTCGGCGGTATGCTCTCTCGCCTCTTCCAACGCTCTCCGACCATAGCGAACAAGCAGGTCGCGAGTGGACTCATGGGCAATGAGTTCCGCCTCCGGGAAAAGACAGGATCCGTAGACATGGTCTGCGTGACTGATTGTGTTTACGAGGTAGCGAACGCCTGCGGGGCAGACTTGCGCGGCAAAGTCTATGATTTGCCTTGTTTCTGAGGGAAAGGGCAGTGTATCAATCAATATACCGCCCTCAGAGGACACGACCAGCCCTGCGTTCACCTCTGCGTACAGCGCACTGGTGAATACCCACGTATCATCCGCAACCCGTGTGCGCGTAATCGCCACCAGCTACATCCCCTTCCTCGAAATCATGGCCAGAGCAGTCGTCAAATAGCAAATTATAGCACAATGCGGCAACGCCGGGCAACGGCGGTACCGATTTTTGGAACTCAACGAGGAAACGCCAAGGAAACCAGAGCCGGAAGCGAGAATCAAGGCACAAGCCTTCCGCTCTACCGGGACGGCCTGTCTTAAGGGGTAGGGGAAGGCAGTTCGCGGTGTGGAATTCTCAAATTGGACGCTAGTCGGTCTGGGCTCCTGCCGCCCAGTCTAACGTGTACCCCAGTCCCTGCCGGTCAGTATGCGCGCGTAACAGGTGACCTTCGAGGCTTGTCACGTATAGATCGCGCAATTCGCTTCCACCAAACGTACAGTTGGTCGGACTGTCGCACGGTAAAGGATGTGTTTCCAGCACTCTGCCATTGGGAGCGAAGACGTAAATCATCCCACCGGGTCCGCTCACTCCCGAACCGGCCGTGGCAACAATGTTGCCGTCGCTGTCCAGACACATGCCATCCACGCCACGATGGGGATAGAAATTGTGGAGCACTTCGTAGCGGCCTGCGATTTCCCCATTGCCCTGCGAGTCTTCGGCATGGAGCGGGTAGGCCCGCAGTTCCCGCAGCTGACCCTCTCCGTGTTTGCTTTGGGCTACGTAGAGCACACTCTCATCAGGGGAAAGGAGCAGGCCGTTCGGTGCAGTCGTGTCGAAAGTTACACGGACCAGGCTCCAGCTTCCGTCCGCCTGCTTATCCAATCTGTAGACGGACTCATGGTCCAACTCCATGTCGTCACGAAAATCGCCGTATCGGGGATCCGTGAACCAGATCCTACCTTTGCTGTCAATTGCCAGATCATTTGGGCTATTTAAGCGGCGTCCTTCGAATTGCGCACATAGTTCAACTGTTTCTTTGCCTTCCGGGTATTGAACCATCCGCCGGCCGCCGCCTTCACAGGCGGTAAGAACACCGTCCTTATCCAACATGAGGCCATTGGCCTCATTAGTGCCCTCCCGCCAAACGCTGACCTGGCCGCTGTCCGGGTCGTAGCGCATAATGCGACTGTTTGGGATGTTGGTAAACAGCAGCGACCTGCCATCCCAGACCGGCCCTTCCGTCAAGCCAATGGGTTGCAGCAGTGTTTCAAACAGCCAGGCCATCAGTTCCTCCCTCTAATACTCGTGCAGGTAGCCGGACCCGCAGTCGATTGCAATTTGCCGACTTCGCTCAAGTGCATTGTAGGGGTCAACCAGCTGAGGGTTTAGTTCGAGACTGACTGCGCCTGCGTAACCGATATCTTGCAAGGCCCTGAACGTTTCACGAAGCGTGTCGGTGGTCAGGACGCCGTCGAGGAGCGCCCAATGCAGGTCGCCATGCCCATCATTGTCGTCGAGATGGACATAGTCAAGTTTTTCGCCCGCCGTATTGACAACCTCAACCGGGTCTTCCCCGCTGATCTGGACATGGCCAATATCGAAGAGGAGCCCCAGGTTTGGATGGGAAATCTCGTTGATGAAGTCCAGCGTGGCTGCGGCAGTGGGAAGTGCGGTACCAGGGAAGTGCTCGATACAAAGCCTGACTCCATGTGCCGCAGCCTTGTCGGCGGCCTCCGCAAGGGAATCTGCATAACGATTCAATGTCGTTGGGTTGTCGTCCTTGCCTGGCACCAGGTAGACTACGCTTCCTCCCAACGCCGCGCACTGTCTAACCACTTCCTCAACGTGTGCCACGGCCTTTTCGCGTGCTCCAGCATTCGAACTTTCAAGCGCGGCGCCCTTGGGCACTCCGAAGGAAGCTGCTACTGAAGAGACGCTCAGAGGTGGCGAATCCTTCAGGGTAGGCAGATCCTCTGGCTCCAGAAAGTCAGGCCTGATGTCGATTCTCTTGAATCCCAGGGAGCGCATGTCAGAGATGACTTCATTTTGCGGAGCGGTCAATGCCCACACACAACACGACAAATACATAGGTCTAGTACTCCGCCTGAGTCGTACCTTCCGGAAGCAACTCTTCGGCCTCGTCGCCTCCGCTCGCCAGTAAAGACTGCAGCTCAATCAACTCATTGCAGTGCAGATAGCGATGAAGTTTGTGGCTATGGCGCCTACTCCACGCCTCAATAGCTGGCGTCATCTGAGCGATCGTTGAGAAGTCAGCGGGGAACCGCAGAGGATCGCCTCCCAGCCAGCGCCCGTGCCGGCCCGAGAGAGTGGTATTCCAGATCTTGGCCGGAATCACGTCCGGAGTGAGGTTTCCTGTAGGCCAAGCTTGAAAGAGAACGGGAATCCGAGGTGGAAAGTCTGGCAGAATCCCTTGCAAGAGGTGATGACTTCGAGTGCAGGTAGAAGGCATCCAAAAGGGGATTACAGGACTTCGAAGTCCGATCACGGGATTCATCTGCGGCCCACTCTCGATCAATACTGCCCCAGGCTGGATCCGCAGCAGATAGTAGAGCCATTGCCAGGCATAAAATCCCATCCGACTTATCTCATCAACGGAGGAGAAGGAAAGCGTGTAAGCCGGTAAGCCTTCATCGCCAGCGTAATCGCGCACTGAGGTGGCAAAACCTGAGATCGAGCCCCACTGGGCTTCAGGCTGATATGTCCAGTGGCGAGACAGGCGCCACCCACTGCGTTGCACGCCCCCTTCTTCGTGCAGCCAGTCATCCAGCCAAGGGGTACCCCGAATAAACTCCTGATCCGTAAACCCTCCGTATCCTCCAATCTGCAATCTGTGTCGCGCACCGACTTCGTACTGGCTCCATCGGGATGTGCAGGTCAGAAGAAGCAGGGAGCCGCCGGGCATAAGCCGCTCTCGAATAAACCTCTTATACTGGTCAGGAAGCGTTGCCAGCTTCAGGTAAATGCTGACACTCCTTTTGATCTGCTGCCGGGCATGGATGGGGTCGAAGACACTTACTGCCAGCAAGTCCGGATTGTGATTCAGAATTGGGGTAAGCAGGTCAACGCTTCTCTGCTGATAGCCGGCAATGTCGTCCGGCTTGCCTCGAGAGGAAAAGGCGATGGGAAAGCTGTCGGCCAGCAAAGGTGCGCCAAGGGAGGCGCACAGGTGGGCAGTAGCCCCTGAAGGAACGCCAATGACGATCGTATCGAAGCGCCTATCCGGGTCCAGATTCTCGTACTGGCCTACGTTCCAGTGAGCAAGATCTGCCGTAGTCAGGTTAAAGGAAAGCGAACGATTGTGGAGGCGATTCTCGGTAGCCCAGACGGCCAGACCGGCTCCCCAACTGCGAGGAAGAAGGGAACTCAGGCGCAGAAGAGACAGTTGACGTCCCAGCTTGGCGTTGGCCGCCGGATAGTGAAATCTGTTTTCCAGAGCCGCAGCCACCGCCGCCACTGATCCTGTGGCAATGTCGAAACCGACCGGGTTGTAGTTCACTGGACAGCTGATTCCGTTTGCCTTGCTTCGTCGATTCTACGCACACTACGGTTTCCGCCGCGACAAATCCTTCCCGCCACAATTGGCGGGCTTGAATGAGCCGGCGGATTTGACCAACAGTATAGCCGACGTGACAAGTCATCGCAATTCCGATTTATAGTCAACTCTGCAGGCCGCCAATAGAGCCCAAAAGAGGATTCTCGGGAGTTGCAGAAAATACCCGACGTCTCTTCACCTCGGGAAACGTTGACGCTTGCATATTGATGTGTTAGGCTAGCGGGCGCGTTTGACGGAAGTTCACTTTAGCGCTCCCTTATCGAGGCGGGATTATGACCAACAATAGAGCAGGCCCAGCCCGGGTTCGATTTGCGCCCAGCCCAACGGGTCATCTGCATTTGGGCGGCCTGAGAACCGCTCTTTTTGACTGGTTATGGGCGCGAAAGACGAACGGCCAGTTTATCTTGCGGATAGAGGATACAGATCGCAGGCGATTCGATCCTGACAGCCTGGAAAGCTTGAAGAAAGGCTTGCGATGGCTAGGGCTGGACTGGGACGAAGGCCCGGACATCGATGGGCCCTTTGCGCCTTATGTGCAGTCAGAAAGGCGAGAGATTTATCAGGAAAAGGCTCAAGAACTCGTCGAACGAGGCCGCGCCTATCGATGTTATTGCACCGCTGAACGTCTTGCATCGATGAGGGAAGAGCAAAGGCGCGCAGGGAAAGGAACGGGCTACGATAGACGTTGCCGGGAGTTGTCAGAAGAAGAGAGGAGGCGACACGAGGCAGAGGGAAGGCCATCGGTAATTCGCTTCGCCGTGCCGTTGGAGGGCGTCACCGTTTTCAATGACCTCTTGCGAGGCGACATAGAGGTTGAGAATCGACAGTTGCAGGATGAAGTACTGCTCAAGGCGGACGGGCTGCCTACCTATCACCTGGCCGCCATGGTAGACGATAACTTGATGGAGATTACACACGTCTTGCGGGGGGAAGAGTGGCTGGCGACAGCCCCGATACACAAGTTAATCGTCGACGCATTCGGCTGGGCTATGCCGGTATTGGTTCACCTGCCTGTAATCCTGGATCCTGGCGGCAAAGGCAAGATGAGTAAACGCAAGAAGATGGTAGCAGGGAAGGAGTTCCTGGCGCTGGTGCACGAGTTTCAGGATTCGGGCTATCTACCTGATGCGATGTTTAATTTCCTGACGAACGTCGGCTGGAACTTTGATCCTGATCAGGAAGTCTTCAGTCGCGAAGAGGCGATCGAACGGTTCAGCCTGGATGAAATCAATCCATCAGCGGCGGCGCTTCCCTATGAGAAGCTGGACTGGCTTAACGGGCTCTACCTGCGTGCACTGACACCTTCTGCACTCAAGTCGGCACTGTTGCCATTTCTGAGTCAGCAACTTGGACTATCCGAAACTGAACTGAAATCAGATCGCAGATTGGACGTTCTGATACCGGTGGTTCAAGAACGAATCAAGCGCCTTGACGAGGCCGTCAGTTGGATCGATTGGGCCTTTCTGAATTCTGATGAGATATCATATTCTGATCCAAAGCTGCTGATTGGCCGCAAGTTGGACGCCCTCCAAAGTGTTGAAATGTTGCGCGCCGCCGCCAATGTTGTGCAGGAGGTCGAACCGTTCTGCGCTGAAGCCATTCACGCTGCGTTTCGAGAAAGGGCTGAGGCATTGGGGGTTAAGGCGGGCAGTTTCTTTGGGCCGGTTCGCGGAGCGATCAGTGGAAAGAAGGTTTCACCGCCACTGTTCGAGAGCATTGAGGCAGTTGGCCGCGAGGAAACTTTGCAGCGGATTGGGCTTGCGGTCGCATTCCTGGAAGAGCAAAGCGTGATGGAGGAGGGGTAACCGTCCGTGCAAGGGCCGGCCAGACGACTGCGTGCAAGGGCCGGCCAGACGACTGAATGTCAGCCGGCCGGCCTCCTTGTCAAATTTGACCTTGTCAAATTTGACTCGAATAGGCAATCGATTTGGTTCGCCGCCTGAGAATGTGTTAGGATTTGGTGGACGTACAGGTCCGATGGGGGATAGTTTAATCGGCAAAACGCCTGACTCTGGATCAGGTAATCGGGGTTCAAATCCCTGTCCCCCAGCCTGAGTTCGTTCGCTATTCGGTTGTCAAAGTGCTGTCGCTGCAACCGTAAACGAGCGGACTCGTTCACAGTTTCATGACCGCCGCCATGGCCCGGCGGCGGTCATGTGTTTTTAAGTAGAGCGCCTGATTGTTGATCAGAAGGTTGCGGGTTCGAGCCCCGCTAGGCACCCTTGCGTTCGGTTGAGTCTCTCGCCTCGTCGCAGAAGTGGGGGACTCAACCGACGTGATTCCTGCTTATTAACGTACGAGGAAGCTACAGACGGGCCAACCTTCTAGTTCTGGCGGGCCTCTCCCGTGTCGCTTGTCGGAAGAGGAAGCAAAGCCTTTTGGACTCCATGCTCCCGGATTCCGCGAATGTAATAGTCGACTGCATGGCGAACCAACTCTGTACGCGTTGCGCCTGTTTGCCGTCGTAGCTCGTCGAGTTGCTCGATTTGTTGGCTGGTGAACTGTATCTGAGCTTTTATCAACATTCGCGCCCCCTTCGGAGCAAATGTCCGCAAGTTGGAACATGGACTGTACCATTGGCTGCCGATTGCGTGCAAGTGCCATAAGTGGCAGCGAATGTACTCGGTTACTGTGCGCAAGGGGCTGGAATTACTGCGTTATCTGTCCCGACAAGTAGTCCAGGCTTTGGCAACCACTTCAGAAAAGCTGACCTAACGTAGATAGAGGACACTTCATGCAGCTCAGGATAGTCGAGATTCACAATTTTCGTGGAATAACCGAACTAGAAGTCGTATTGGACCGCTACAGCTTATTGGTAGGTCCAAATAATGTTGGGAAGAGCAGCGTTATTGATGCGATTCGCGCTTTTTACGAAAAAGATGGGTTTAAGTTCAAAAAGGCGCACGATATGCCCAAGCACTTCAAATGTGACGAGTCGTGGGTAGAGTTGACGTTTAAGTTGACCGCCGAAGAACACGATTCACTCGCAGATGATTACAAGATGCAAGATCGGCAGCTTCGCCTTCGAAAGTACTTCATTGCGCCTGCCAAGCTAAAGGCGGGTGTAATTTATGGTTACAAGAATAGCGGCGAACTGTCAGAGGATCAGTTTTACGGAGCAAGAGACGTTCAACACGGTAAGCTGGGAGACATTGTATACATACCTGCAATGAGCAGAGTGGACGAACACACAAAGCTCAGTGGCCCTTCCGCGCTACGAGATCTGCTGACCAACGTCATGGAGAGTGTCGTAAGTCAAGGAGAAGCATTTGACGACTTTCGCAAGAACTTCCAGCGATTTTCAGAGGATGTTTACCATGAGTCAACTGAGGACCAACGTTCTCTTGAGGGATTAGCGTCTAAGCTCAATGAGATGCTGACCCCTTGGAATTCAGAGTTTAGGCTCAATATTCGACCACCTTCGGCTGCTGAAACCATTAAGTCATTGCTCGAATGGGAGCTTGTCGACAGATTTCATGGTCAGACACAAGGTATAGAGTATTTCGGATCAGGTTTTCAAAGGCATTTCATTTTTTCACTTATTCAACTTGGTTCGGATTATGCGGGAGAGAAACCAATTGGGCAATCTAAGGACTTTACACCTTCACTCAAGCTTCTTCTCTTCGAGGAGCCTGAGAATTTTCTGCATCCACCTCAGCAGGAAGTCCTAGCGCGCAACCTTATGAGGCTCGCATATTCCGACGACTATTGGCAGGTGATCTGCGCGACACACTCCTCAAACTTCGTGAGCCGGAGTACAAAGAGGTTTCCGTCAATTGTGAGACTGAGAAACCTGCCTCCGACTGGTACTTTTGAGGCGTTCCAAATCGATACAGATCAATGGGAAAAAATAGTCGACGACAATCAGCAGATCAACGACATTTTCCCAAACACTAACCCAGATGACTTGAAGCCAGAGATGGAATCCATTAAATACTTCCTGTGGCTCAATCCAGATCGCGCCAACCTGTTCTTTGCAAATCACGTCTTGCTCGTTGAGGGCCCGACCGAGGTCGCTCTAGTCAATCGGCTGGTTGACGACGCGAAGATCAAGGAAATTGAAGGTGGATTCCATGTTGTCGATTGCATTGGCAAGTACAATGTTCATCGTTTCATGAAACTGCTATCTGCTCTAGGAATATCGCACAGCGTTATCTATGATGATGACGACAACAAAAGCAAACACAAAGATGTCAATCAACTCATTCATGATTCGATTGACTCAAAATTCACGCATTGCGTCAAACCGATATTGGGAAGTACTGAAGGCATGTTGGGAATGCAAAAGGAGTCTCAGAACCACCGTAAACCACAGAATGTCATATATCATTATGAGACTGGACAGATTGATAATAATAAGCTAGCTGGTTTCTGCGCATTAGTGGAGTCTTGCCTCCCGCTACCCACTGCGCAGGGTTAGGTCTTGATTTTCTTTTGGGTAAGTTTGTAGCTATTGCTTGCGTGTCCCAAATAGGCCGTAGCCAAGCTTGAAGGGGTGGACTGGTCGAGTGACAGGGCTATCGGCAGTTTGCGCGTCGGAGATCTCGGCTGCGGTACTGGCGCTCAGCTCTCCGCTGTCTGCGAGCAGTGCGCTGCCCGTCAAGAACGGGTCGGAGGTGATGCGGCCAATCTGCACCAATTGATGATTCAGGAGGTGCTCTTTGGCTGCGACGTCATGCCGTCGGCGATTCTCGTAGCCGGACCTACGCTATCCGGAGTCGAACCCTCGGTAGACCTCAGGCCGTCTCGCCTTGACACCATGCCACATGGTCGCCAGGAAGAAGGCGTCATGATCGGTTCAATGGAGTTGCCCTAATCTGCTGCGAAACTCCTGTCTGGCAATTGCATCGACCACGGCGGCAGTACCTAACATGGTTAAGTCTTGACTGTAGCAAAGTTCTGAACGTGGTTTGGACTAAGGCTTTCTGTATGCTATACACTGAGGGCCCAGGAGGGCAACTGCCACAAAAATCGAGATTCCTCCCCGAACCCCGTATCATTCAAGCGACGTTTCTGAACATTCGAATCCTACCAGCCGGCCGTTGATGGTTAATCCCTAGATCCTGGAAAAGTCCTCAACATCTAGTCCTGGCAAGAGAGTGGCACATGAGCGAAGAGAGCCTGCAGGCAAGTCTGGGCCTAGTTCGCAAAACAGTTCTGGACGATCTGGGCAGTCCATCTCGAAACCTTTATTGTCTTATGTCGGACTTATCCAATGAGGCGTCGGTCGAGAGTTTCTTCTTGTCACGCCTCATTTCCGACTTGGGGTATCAGGATTCTCAGATAGCAACAAAGCAGAGTCTAGACGCGTTGGCAGTAGGACGGGGACGTAGGGCCGAAAAATACAAGCCGGACTACTCGTTGAACCACCAAGGAGTCCCCCGCTGCATCATTGACGCTAAAGGGGTGAACGAGGATCTCGAAAAGTGGGTTGAACAATGCAGTGGGTATTGCCTTGCCCTCAACCGAAAATTCGAAGAGAAAAACCCCGTAAGATTCTTTGTCTTATCTAATGGTCTCCAGACAATCCTCTACGAATGGGATAAGGACGAACCACTGCTTGTCCTGGACTTCCAAGACTTCATTTGGGGCAATCCAAAATTTGAGCACTTTAAGAGTATTCTAGGCTCCAGCTCAATTGCTTCTTCGACTGCAAAGCCATTTGTCCACGCTCAAGCCAATTTCAAGTTTGCACGGCCCACCACAGCGCGTGCCCGGCAGTTGTTCGTGACATGTCACAAATCAATTTGGAAATCAGAAGGATACGGGCCGGGACCGGCTTTCATGGCTTTCGTCAAGTTGATGTTCGTCAAATTGTGGGCCGACAAAAGCCTTCGAAATAGCGAAATTGCAAGTCACTGGTTCGAAGGAAACCCCAGCGAAGTAACTCTCCCTAGAAACATAGTGACTTTTTCAGTTCACTGGATTGCTCAACGGAATGCAGAAGGCATAACCAATCCAATCAACGACATATTTGTCCAACTCAGAAACGAGATTGAAAAGGAAATCGACCTCCGCAAGAAGAAGCGAATCTTTGAGAAGGAAGAAGACCTGGGCTTAAGTCCAGATACCGTTCTCGATGTCGTTAGACGACTTCAAAATGTTGATCTCTTCGGCATCGACGAGGATCTAAATGGAAGACTTTTCGAAACCTTCCTTAACGCTACAATGCGAGGCCGAGAGTTGGGACAGTTTTTTACTCCTAGATCTGTAGTAAAGATGATGACTCAAATGGCGGATCTCCAAGTGACACGAGAGCAACAAGATCGAGTTATCGACGGTTGCTGCGGGTCCGGGGGTTTTTTGATTGAGGCATTGACTGTAATGCGGAACAAGACCCGGGCAAACAATAGCCTCTCTACTACCGAAAAAGAGGGTCTGATCGAGAAGATTGCAAATGAAAGTCTCTTTGGTGTCGACTTTGGTCAAGACCCTCCTCTTGCACGTATCGCTCGAATAAACATGTATCTGCATGGCGATGGTGGAAGCAGAATCTACTATGCGGACGGCCTGGATAGGGCAATTGACAACACGACTGTTTCGGATGGGGAACTAGCACAGAATCTGGAAGAGCTGCGACAGCATGTTCAACCTGGGCAATTTGATGTGGTGCTCACCAATCCGCCATTCTCTATGACTAAAGAGGCGAAAAACCCCTCGGAGCATCGAGTTCTTGCGCAGTACAGAATTGCTAGATACAACGATTCCTCTTCTAAACTAAGGAATTCGCTAAGATCAAGTATTATGTTCGTGGAGCGGTACCATGAACTGTTGAGACCCGGTGGCCGTCTTCTGTCCGTAATTGATGATACATTACTGTCAAGCGATGACTTTCGCTATGTGAGAAACTTTATTAGGTCCCGTTTCCTGATCCGGGCAATAGTCTCCTTGCCAGGCGACACGTTTAGACGGTCAGGTTCGAGAGTAAAGACCTCCGTGCTTGTTCTTGAAAAAAAGCGGTCTGTTGACGAAGCTCAGCCTAACTGGTTCTTCTACTTTTCGGAGCATCTTGGAGTTGATGACTTGGCCGCTAGAGCCTCAGATCAAGATGTCGAAAGGGCCCGGGAAAGAGCCGAAGAGGAAACTGACACAGTGATTGCCGGGTATAAGCATTACTTGAACGGAGACACTTCGTCTAATGTCCTTGGGCCTGAGTGCATCTCGGACCGGCTAGACCTCCGCAACTGTGTTCCATTATTTGGACGGATGGCAGTGCAGTGGGATTCTCAGGGAATAGAAGTGAAGAAACTCAGAGATGTAGTGCATGTGAAGAGCGAGTTAATCTCCCCGGCAGACTCGCCAAACGATCGATTCCGTCTATTGAAGGTGTCATATGAGGGCCAGTGCGAAGTAGAGAGTGAGAAGCTCGGGAGTGAGATTGTTCCGGATTCTATGCAGGTGGTTAGAGAGGGACAGATGGTCTTTTCGAAAGTTCGTGCGACAGACGGGGCCGTAGGGATAGTTCCGCCGGACCTGGATGGGGCTCTGGTTTCAGAATCGAGCTATACCGTGTTTGAGTGTGAGTCCATAGAGGAAGCCGCTTACCTGTGGTCTATCCTACGCTCGCATGAAATCCGCGCTGACATGCAGTCGTTGTCTACCGGTTCAAGTCGATACACTACGAAGTGGCCTAGCGTCGGGCAGCTTCTCCTTCCGTGGCTTTCCAGAACGCAACGGATCGAAATAGGCTCGAATCTTATTCACTTGTGGGCAAGCGAGCGTGAAATTGAATTGCGTCGCCAGGAGTTGTTAACACATGTCCATCATTTGGGTATCGAATCCGATGATAGCCAGAGGAGATGGAAGGTGTCAAAGGCACCCCAGTAGTCAAGGTCCTAAACATTTGCTGACTGTCTACTGGATAGGTTCACGTTCAATTTGCAGCATTCGCACAGTTCTATCTTATCGACCGTACTCACAGAGCCTGGTCCTACCAGAGCTTAGAGTGATTCGGTAGGCAGATCCGCTTCGCCGAAGCACGGACCTTATGAAACAGTTTTGGGTCTCTTGAAGCTTTTGGACCGCCTCTGTATCCTTGAATTCGACACCATCCTTCCCGTGACTCAACGTATCCCATTCTCCAAAATTCAGTCCTCCGGATTGAAAACTTTCAAACTTGATTACGCACGCGCGGCGCCCCCGCCGGTACCCGGTGGCCACCCTGTAGGTTTTGAGAGGGGTTATGGTCGCTGCTGACGCTCCGCCGCGGTCTTTACAGCATGGAAGGAGCGGCAAAGAGGTTGAAGATTGTCAACGTCGTGGGTGCCAAGCGGCAACGGAATGATGTGATCAACCAGTTCGGCAGCGGTTATCCGGCTGCGGCCGGCGCAGTGCCGGCACAGGGACTCACGCGCCAGCACGCCATCCCGAATACGCTTCCACCGTTTGTCATACCCGCGCCGATGCGCAGGCGGCCGGGTGTCCGGCAGACGTCGACGTTGCTGCTCTCCGCACACCGAGCAGCTGCCGTCCCGTACCACACCCGGGCAGCTGCGGTCAGTGCAGGCCTTGTTCATCTGAGGTCTTCTTGTCGCTACTGCCTGAGGATAGGTCGAGGCTAGGAACGCCTGGTTGGCGTTGGCAACGAAGGTCAGAAGAAAGCGTCGGCGCTGAGTCGGCCGCCAACCAACCTCGATCTGAAGGTAACAATTTCACTCTACCCCTCCCCCCACCATTTTTTACGGCGTCACCGTGACCGACACCGGTATGGTCACCGGCTCGGACGGCGTCGGTGAGCGAGTCACCGCCAGGCGCTGCGGTCCATTGATGAGCACGTCGTCGGTCAGCACAAGGGTGCCGTTCCCCACGAGCGCCGCCTGCTTTTCGCCAAGCGCGTAGGCGTATGCTCCCCCGTCCCCCGGCACATCGATGATGGCCGTAACCGTATCCCCCCTTGATGCGGGAAAGAAAAAGCCCTGGCCCCCGCCCCCACTGTGCGCGGTCAGTGCCAGACTGACATAGGTTTCCGAGCGCGATGCTCGAACGGCTTTTTGGGGGGCAGGTCAGCTCCACATCACGAACCGGAACGAACAGTGCGCGGCAGTTCGCACGGCCCTAGCGATTGCGCCCATACTCCTCGTGGCTGCTGACCCAGTCCAGTGAGCTGATCGCGGCGGCCAGCGAGAGCTCTCCCGCCAAGACAGTCCCAGCCACGATTTCGGCGAATTTCCTCACCTTGCCTTTGCCGCTGCAACCCAGCAGTTCAAGGCACTCTCGCTGCGTGGCCAACCCTGTTCCACCGCCATAGGTGGCAACGATGAGCGAAGGAATGGTGATGGAAATATAGAGATCCTTATCGTCCGTCAACTCCACATAGATCAGGCCGGCCGAGGATTCCGATACATTGGCCACATCCTGGCCCGTGGCAATGAAAATGGCGGTAATCGCGTTGGCCGAGTGAAGTCCGTTGTTGTTGACCCCTGCCAGAATCGAACCGATATTGGCGACGCCGTAATGGTAGAAGAGCTGCTCTGGCTGCACGCGCATGTTTTGGATTAGCACGTCGCGGGGAATGGTCGCTTCAGCCGTCACGCGCTTGCCGCGCGTGCGCATGATATTGACCTGAGAGGCCTTTTTGTCAGTAGCGAAATTCGATTCCAGATAGAAGCGCTTTATCTCCTGGCCGTCGTAGTGGTCCAGAATCCAGGAGCAGGCGGCGAAGGTTGCTCGCCCCACCATGTTCTGACCACCGGCGTCGCCGGTCTGGTAGTTGAACCGGAGAAATGCGAATTTATTGGACTGGTAAGGATCGATGTTGTCCAGCCTGGCAACGCTGGAAGTTGCTTCCGCCTCTTCCCTGATTGGGATCATGTTTCTTTCCACCCAATCGATAAAGTCCCGGGCGCCCCGCGCATCCTCAAACACGAAAACGGGAGCCCTTTGCATCGCGTCGGCCACGACTGTGCACTTCACTCCCCCGGATTGGTTGAGCAGTTTCATGCCGCGGTTGTAGGAAGCAACGAGCGTTCCTTCGGTTGTCGCCAGAGGAACAAGAAAGTCGCCCTTGGCATGTTCTCCGCAGACCGTCAAAGGGCCGGCGAAGCCAATAGGCACCTGCGCCACGCCGGTCAAGTTCTCAACGTTTCCTTGCGTTTCATGAGGATCAAACGAGTACTGTGAAATGTGTTCAAGCGAATGGCCCGTGTATTCCTTTACGAATTCCTGGCGCGCCTTGATTATGTCCTTGCCATAGTCGTCATCGCGATCGCGTGGGATTCTCGGCGCGTCGACCTTCTCAGAGATAGCGTCGTCGACCGTGAATTGGATCCGGCCAAATGGTGACGTCTGCACTCCGATCCGGATCTCGTGGCTCCCAGATTCGAGAGGAGGTATTCGAGCCGTGATGAACACCTCTTTACGCAAGGGGAACTCCACTGGAGCGCCGCTGTTGACCTGATCGGGCGAGACAACCTGCCCTTCGCCAAAGTCCAGGGACAGGTCGTCATTGGATATCTCTTTGCCGTCAATGCTGATGCCGTGAAACCCGGTCAGCCTGGCGTCGCTCAGTCGATTCTTGATTGAGAACTGCACGCCGTTCTCGGTATTCTCCAGGCTGGCGTACGTGTAGAGACGCTTGAGCAACATTGAAGGAATAAGTGCCATGGGGCCCCCTTTGGTGCTATTGAACTGGTAATAGAGGAAACTACAGTGAGCGAGAGATCTGTTACGGAACAGGGGCCTAAAAACGGTCTCGAATGTCGTCCGCCAACGGGCCGTGCATCATACCTGGACAAGCTTTCTAGCCATTAGGCGACGTGGGTTCCAATGTCGGAGCGCCATACAGCGCCTTCAAAGTGGATCTGTTCAACAGTCCTGTAGGCGCTATGGACGGCGGTCTTGAATTCCTCGCCGGTTGCGGTGACGGAGAGTACGCGTCCGCCGTCGGTCAGGACAGTCTTTTCGCCTTCCCCGTCAGGACGGATGCGGGCGTCTTCCACCTTGGTCCCGGCGTGAAATACAAGAGCACCGCCACTGGCGGTCAATCCATCAGGAAGGCCTGTTATGGGCTTTCCGGTCTCGTAACTATCCGGATAGCCATCTGAGGCCATAACTACGGTCACGGCCGACTCCGAAGACCAAACGGGCTCATGCTCGGCCAGACTGCCGCTCGCACAGGCCAGCATAAGTTCCACGAGGTCGCTCTGAAGTAAGGGTAAGATGGCCTGGGCTTCAGGATCACCGAAGCGACAGTTGAACTCCAAGACCATGGGACCGCGGTCGGTCAGCATCAAGCCTGCGTAAAGCACGCCGTGGTAAGGAGCGCCTTCCGAAGCCATTCCAGCCAAGGTGGGACGAAGAACCTGGTGTTCGACAGTGTCCAGAATCTCACCGGTTGCCAGTGGGGACGGCGCAAAAGCTCCCATCCCACCGGTATTTGGCCCGCGATCTCCGTCAAGCAAGCGCTTGTGATCCTGCGCGGCAGGCGCCAGCCGAAGGCTTTCGCCATCGCAGAAGGCCAGAACGGACAGTTCGGGGCCCTGCAATCGCTCTTCCACCAGGACGGTTGTGCCTGCGTCGCCAAAGCGTCGATCCACCATCATCGCCCGCAGTTGTTCTACTGCCTCATCTTGACTCGCAGGTAGAAGAACGCCTTTGCCGGCTGCCAGTCCACTGGCCTTGAGGACGGGCAAGTCGTCCAGTCCATGGACGAAGTCCGCCGCGTCTTCGAACTCTGAAAATACACGGGCCCAGCCGGTAGGAATCCCATGCCGGTTCATGAATGCCTTCGAGTAGGCCTTGGAGCCTTCCAGCTGGGCCGCGGCTTTGCTCGGGCCGAAAATCGTCAGTCCGTCGGTGGCGAATTCGTCGACAACTCCGGCTACTAAAGGCAGTTCCGGTCCCACGACTGTCAGCTCGACCTGATTATCGAGAGCAAAAAGCCGTAACGCCTGCAAGTCGTCTACGGAGATGGGGACATTCGTGCAGCCGGGAATCCCGGCGGTACCCCCGTTCCCCGGAGCCGCGTAAATCTGGCCGACGTATTGAGAGTCCGCCAACTTCCAAGCCAGTGCATGCTCTCTTGCGCCAGAACCTACCAACAGAATGTTCATGTAGCAGTTATGGGACGATGGATCGTGGGGAGTGGAGACTCATCTGCATGGAGATAAGATTTCTGTTCATAAACCTTTCTGTGAAGAAGCGCCAAATCAGTTAGTTGCCTAACACGCCCGCGAATCTCTCTTTCTCCTTCAGTTCCAGCTCCATTTCCAGCATTGGCGTCTCGAACGGGTAGTCACCTGTGAAACAGGCGTTGCAATAGCCGTCCTGCGCGCGCAGCGTGTCCATCATGCCTTCAACGCTAAGATAATTCAGTGAGTCGACTCCGATGTAGTCCTTTATCTCTTCCAAATCCTTGTGCGCCGCGATCAGTTCAGACTGGCTCGCCATGTCGACGCCCATGAAGCAGGGGAATCGAATGGGCGGGCAGGCGACTCGCATGTGAACTTCCGCCGCGCCCGCGTCGCGCAGGAGCTGTACGAGAGGTCCGCTTGTATTTCCGCGTACGATTGAGTCGTCTACCAGGACAACCCGCTGACCCCTCAGGTTTTCTGGCAAGGGGTTGAATTTCATTGCCACTCCGACTTTTCGCTGCCGGTCCGTCGGTTGGATGAAGGTGCGACCGATGTAGCGGCTCTTTATCAGCCCCTCGCTATAGTCGATGCCACTTTCCTGTGCGAATCCGATTGCGTGAGGCGTGCCGCTGTCAGGCACGGGAACAACGATGTCTGCCTCTAACGAAGCCTCGCGGGCAAGTTGGCGTCCCAACGCCTGACGCACGCGGTGAACCAGACGGCCGCCGAGCATGCTGTCCGGGCGGGCGAAGTAGATCTGCTCAAATGTGCAAAATGCCGCCTTCTCGGCCGGCACACCTTGCACGATGTCATATCCGTCCTGGTCGATGCGTACGATTTCGCCCGGTTCAATTTCCTGTACAGCACGGCCGCCGATCGTAGCGAAGGCGCAACTCTCTGACGCAATGGCCAGCCCATTCTCAAACTCTCCCAGCACGAGAGGTCGCAGACCCCAAGGATCTCTGACGCCATAGATGGCATCGCGGGTGAGGATAGTGAGCGAGTAGGCGCCCTCGGCAATCGTCATCATCTGGCGAATGCGCTGCAACCAGGTGCCGCGGGCGCCGGCCAATAGATGGATTATCAGTTCGCTGTCAGTCGAGGTTGAAAGACCAACACCCCGTTCCAGGAGCTCGCGGCGAAGCTTTGGCGCGTTGACCAGATTGCCATTGTGGCCAATGGCGAGCGGGCCGTCGAGCGTCTCCAGGATGTATGGCTGTGTGTTATTCAGCCGGGGCGATCCGGTCGTGGAATAACGGGTATGACCGATGCCCAAATGCCCCTGCAGGTGATGCAGATTGTCTTCGTTGAAGACTTGGGAAACGAGTCCCAGCCCCTTATGGATGTGGGCGGTCTTGCCATCGCAGGTGGCAATGCCGGCGGCCTCCTGACCTCGATGCTGCAGAGCGTAAATGGCAAAGTATGCCAGTCGGGCGATGTCAATCCCGGGCGCGCTGATGCCAAAGACACCGCATGCTTCACGGGGCGAATCGAACGGAGGCATAGTTGCAGCTCCTTGATTTACAGTGGGCGTTCAGACTGGAAGAACGCACACTTTGAATCTGCTCAGGGCGGGCCACCAGTTCTGTCGCCAGGTTCCCGACTCAACAGCGCTGCAAGGCAGCGCGCGCGGCAAGTCCCGTTGCCAAGGCCGCTTCCGTCGTTTGTGCCGTCACCGTAAGGTGCCCCATCTTGCGACCGGGCCGCGGTTCATGTTTTCCGTACAAGTGCAACTTCGCATCGGGAACAGTCAGCAGCGCTTGCCAGTCCGGTTCTCCATTATGCCAGAGATCACCGAGGAGATTCAACATAGCAGCCGGTCGCAACATCTCGGTTGACCCGGGCCCAAGCCCGGAAACAGTTCTCAACTGCTGCTCAAACTGGCTTGTCACGGCACCTTCGATCGTCCAGTGGCCGGAGTTATGGGGCCGAGGCGCAATCTCATTGATCAAGAGACGGCCGGTTGCCGTCGACCCTGAATACTGCGTATCTCCGTCCAATCGGGACTTCGGCAGGAGAAAGAATTCGATGCAGAGAACTCCAACTAATTCGAGATGTTCGCACAACCGGCGGGCCAACCTCTCCGCTTCTCTAGCAACGGCCGGTTCTACTTCTGCCGGCGCGATGGTGATGTCCAGAATGTGGTTGACATGGCGGTTCTCGACCAAAGGATAGGCAGCAAAGTCACCATGCACGCCCCGAGCCGCCACCATCGACAGTTCCCGCTCAAAGTCCACGTGAGCCTCAAGCACGCATGCCTGGCCTCCCAGTATCTGCCACGCGGAACTCAGTCTTACACCAGGTTCTATGCGGGTCTGTCCTTTACCATCATAACCGAATGCAGCCGTTTTGAGAATGGCGGGACAACCAATCTCCTGGACGGCCTCTTCCAATTCCGCAGCATCCTTTACGAAGTGAAACGGAGTGACAGGCAGTCCTGCCTGGCGGAGCATAGACTTTTCGCGCTGGCGATTTTGGGCA
This sequence comes from Caldilineaceae bacterium, assembly GCA_965204525.1. Classification (GTDB taxonomy): domain Bacteria; phylum Chloroflexota; class Anaerolineae; order Caldilineales; family Caldilineaceae; genus Bin5. The sequence goes on from OZ241994.1 coordinate 698,301, forward strand.
GCGTGGAGAATAGTACCGGATGGGCGTACCGGCACGCCCACTTCCGCTGCGATCTCTGCCACAAGGGAAGGGACGTTTTCAAACTCGAAGGTCAGGGCATCTACGCCTTTGGCAAACGCCCGTACCGCTGCGCGGTCGTCGTAGGCGGCGGCGAATTCCAAGTCGGCAATCTGACCGGTGGGGCTGTTGCTTTCCGGTGAATATGTATGCAGGCGATAGCCCATTCTGCGGGCCTCCATCGCCAGCATTCGTCCCAGTTGCCCGCTGCCAAAAACACCAATCGTAGCGCCGGGCGGCAGCGGCGACCGAAGCGTTTCAGCCACCGTGCTACTCCTTCTCTCCCAGACGAATCGCCAGCACCTGGCTGGCTCGCGACTCTCGAAATTCTTGAAGTTGCCGGCGCAGTTCAGGCCGGGTAGCACCGAGTATCGAAATGGCAAGCAGGGCCGCGTTGATGGCGCCCGCTTTTCCTATTGCCATCGTAGCGACCGGTACTCCCGCAGGCATCTGCACAATGGAGAGAAGCGAATCCATGCCGTTCAGAGCCTGGCTCCGGACAGGCACACCGATAACCGGCAGTAGCGTATGTCCGGCCACCATGCCCGGAAGGTGGGCCGCTCCGCCTGCACCAGCGATGATCACCTCAAGGCCGCGCGCGTCCGCACTGCTGGCGTATTCACTCATCCAATCGGGCGTACGGTGCGCGGAAACCACCCTGCACTCATGGGGCAGGTCGAAGTCCGCCAAAGTCTCGGAAGCAAACTTCATACACCGCTCCCAGTCGGAATCGCTGCCCATTATCACGCCCACAAGGGGCGCACTTTCTGAGAGATTCACTGCCAGTTGCTCCAATTTCACATGCAGCCCTATTGCCGCCCGAAACGCGTACGGAGACTGTTTGCCACCCGGTCTGCCACCGGCGTCTCGCCCGCTACAAATGGGCGGCCTGTCAAGGACTCGTAACAGCCAATGTAGCGCTGACTGGCTTGCGCAGCCAGATCGTCAGCCAGGGGCGGCGGTGGTCCGTCACCTATGTAACCCCGCTCCGCGTAGGCCAAACGCACGAATTCCTTGTCGTAGTTCTCGGGTTCCAAGACCTTCAGGCCTTTGCCTTCCTTTTGCGCGCCACCGGCGAGGACTTCTTTATGGCTCGTCTCCGTCCAAAATCTACTGGAATCGGGCGTATGGATCTCGTCAATCAGGAAAAGCTCGCCGTCGTCTGCGAGGCCGAACTCATACTTGGTGTCCACCAGGAGAAGCCCTCCTCGCGCGGCTGTCTCCTGCCCGCGGGCGAACAGGGCCAGCGCGGCATCACACACTCGTTCCCATAGATCTGCTTCAACCAACCCCTCTTCCACGATTTCCCTGCTCGTGATCAGTTCGTCATGTCCGCCCTCTTCGGCCTTCGTTGTGGGCGTGATGATCGGTTGAGGAAGCCGTTCATTCTTGCTCATGCCTTCTGGGAATTCCATACCATAGATGAACCGCTCACCCTGGCTGTATTGGTACCAGAGACTGGTCTTTGTAACCCCTGAAATGAATCCGCGTACGACCACCTCAACCGGAAGAGGACGACATTTTCGGCCAATCGTCACATTCGGGTCGGGCGACTCGAGAAAGTGATTGGCAACGATATCCTGCGTGTCTTCGAACCAGAACTGGGCAAGTTGATTGAGTACCTGTCCCTTGAATGGGACAAGCCCCAGGATGTGATCGAATGCAGAGAGGCGATCAGTTGTAATGAGGATGAGCTGATCGTCTCGCTCGTAAATGTCGCGTACTTTGCCGCTGATTTTAGGACCGAGAAAATCCAGGTCGAGTCCGGGGAAAGTCTGGCTCAGGAAACCGTTGTCCACTTTGTCTTTCTCCTTAATCCGAAAAGCTTCGAACCGTTCGAAGCACGTACTATCGGCCGGCGACGCTTGTAATCATGGCTCGAAACAGGGAAAGTCCGAGCCCCTTACCGTCGCCGAGAGGATTCTGGATAGGGTCGACGTGGTCCTCCGGATGTGGCATCAGACCGATCACGTTGCCGGCTCGATTGCAGATACCGGCGATGTCGGCGATTGATCCATTTGGATTTAGCGGGTAGCGTCCATCGGCGCGCGCGCCGTTCGAGTCGACGTAGCGAAAGGCCACCAGCCCGTCCTTTTCCAAGCGCTCCAGCGTCTCGTTATCGGAAACTTGAAAATTGCCCTCCCCATGGGCAACCGGGCAAAAGACCGGTTCTCTTAACTGGGCCAGGCATCCGGCACGCGCTCCCTGCTCCGCGGCCAGATGAACCCACCGGCACTCAAAACGATCGCGGGCGTTGTGGGTCAGGGTTACGTCTCGCCGCGCGACCGACTGGCGTCCTTCGGACCGGCGCCTGCCGTCGTCAGCAGCGCCTGGCAAAAGGCCCGCCTTGACCAGGGTCTGAAAGCCGTTGCAGATGCCTAAGACTGGCTTGCCAGTCTCGATGAATTCTGTCAACTCTTCGTGGAAGAAGACATTAAGATCCAGGGCCTGGCGAACGCCTGCCCCGAGGGCATCTCCGTAGGAGAATCCTCCCGGCAGAACCAGCATGCCAAAATCCGAGAAGCACCGGATGCCTGCCCGCAGCTGATTGATGTGCACAATGTGCGGCGAGGCCCCTGCAAGTTCGCAGGCTCGCGCCGCCTCGGCATCACGGTTTGTGCCCGTGGCGTGCAGGATCAGGACGGGCAGGTTCATTGCTTTCTCGATGAGGAGCGGTTTCGATAAAGAGACTTTAGAAGCAAGAATGTCATTCAGCTTCAGCCCCTTTCCAGGCTGAGACGATTTCCTCAATCGATATGTTGAAGATGGGTTGCCGGTTTCGAGTCAAGGCCAACTGTTCGGACTCCGTGACCTCTCCGATACGCGCGATTGGCAGGTCAGACAGGACTTCCTCCAGGGCGGCCCTGTCAGGGGGGGCCACTTCCAGCAGTAGACGACCGTTTGTCTCGCTAAAGAGTGGGACACAGGGATGGGAAAAATCACCCCCAATTACGGCCGCAATGTCCACAGACGCACCGAGGCGGCCGCCAAGACACATTTCTGCCAGTGCCACCGCCAGTCCGCCTTCGCTAAGATCGTGGCAACTTTGGACCAGCCCCGCTTGCATTGCTGCGTGAACGGCCCGATAGCGCTTAAGCGGCTCTTCGGGCAAGGAAGGCGGGTCTCCGCCATGCCACCCTAACAACAGTCCCAGGAGAGATCCTCCCAGTTCTTCACGCGTTTCCCCCAGCAAGAAAATGCAGTTCCCCGGCTGCTTAAGGTGGGACGTGCAGGTGCGGCGCATGTCGGGCACTATGCCGATGGCCGAAATGAGTAGTGTCCCCGGGATAGGCTGGCCTTCGAACTCATTGTAGAGGCTGTCCTTGCCGGAAATATAGGGGGCATTGTATCTGACGGCGGCGTCGTAGCAGCCCTGGCAGGCACGCACCAGCGCGCCAAGTCGATCCGGAAAGGTCGGGTTGCCCCAGCAGAAGTTGTCCAGTAGCGCGATTCGGTCCGGGTCCGCGCCGACTGAAACGGCGTTGCGAAATGCTTCGTCGACTGCGCTGACTGCCATTGCGTAGCAGTCTCGTTTTCCCAAAAGAGGGTTTATTCCCGCGCTGAGGGCGAAGGCGCGCCCGTGGCTCCAAGTGCCGATTGGTTTCAGCACCGCCGCATCTGCAGGTCCGTCCATGTGCGGCCCGACAAATGGTCGAACGAGTGTGCCGCCGCGAACTTCATGGTCATAGGTTCGAACGATTCGTTCTTTGCTGGCCACAGTTGGATGGCTCAGCATCCTGACGAGGAGCTCCTTTTCCTTCAACTTCGGGCGGACACGCGCCAGGACTGTATGCAGTGAGGACTGGTCCGGGACAGGCTCCTGATAAAGGGCTGTCCGGCTCGGGATGGGAAGGCCGTCATGCAGGAAGGACATGGGCAGCTCGGCAACGGCGCGACCGCCGTAGCGCACGCGCAGCCAGCCGTCACCGCTGAAATGGCCCAGATCGCGCATCTCGACTTCCCAGAGGTCGGCCAGTTCCTGGAGATGCGAGAGGTTGCCGGGCGGCACTGCCAGGACCATTCGCTCCTGGGCTTCGGAAAGCCAGATTTCCCATGGCGTCAAGCCGGGATACTTGAGAGGAACATCCTGCAACTCGATGTCAGCGCCGAGCTCTTCGCCCATCTCCCCGACGGCCGAAGAAAGACCGCCGGCGCCACAGTCGGTGACAGCATTGTAGAGGCGCCTGTCTCGGGCCGCTTCGACCAGCTCAATCAGTCCCTTCTCCGTAATGGGATCGCCGATCTGCACAGCGCTGCCGGACTCCGCATGCGTGTCCTGGGTCAGCTCGGCCGAAGAAAACGTTGCGCCATGGATGCCGTCGCGACCGGTGCGCCCTCCCAGGACCACGATGCGATCTCCCCGCTGTGGTTCAGTAGGATGCGACCCCTTAGGCAGCAGCCCCACTGCGCCGCAGAAGACCAAAGGATTGCCCAGGTACCCTTCGTCGTATATGACGGCACCATTGACGGTCGGCAGGCCCAGCTTGTTTCCGTAGTCACCGATACCTGCGACGACCCCCTCCTCTACGCGGGCGGGGTGAAGAATGCCTGCAGGGAGCTCATCCGGGGGCAGGTCCTGGGGGCCGAAGCAGAGGACGTCGGTGCAGGCGATAGGGCGGGCGGAAACGGCGATTATGTCGCGCACGACGCCGCCAATGCCGGTGTTGGCGCCGCCGAAAGGCTCAAGAGCAGAGGGGTGATTGTGCGTCTCTACTTTGAACGCGAGATCGAATTGATCGTCAAACTCGATGATGCCGGCGTCGTCGACAAAGGCGGAACGCACCCAGGGGCGATTGACCTTTTCGGTCGCAGCCTGAATGCAGGAGTGCAGCAGCCCTTGGATCTCATCAACAGAGAGGGCCTGCCCGCTGGCTGACCGCAGCGTAAAGGCTATGTTTGACTTGAAGGTCTTGTGAACGCAGTGCTCGCTCCAGGTTTGGGCCAGTGTTTCCAGTTCGACATCGGTGGGGGCGCGGCCGACTTCGTCGTAAAAGCTCTGGATCTCCTTCATCTCTTCGGCGTCAAGCGAGAGCAGTCGCTCCCGACTGCAAGCGAGCAACTCTTCCTCGTTAAGCCCTGTCAGAGAGACCTGTTCCACATAGTCGCGGGCATCGCTGCTGTGACCAAACAGGGGTTCGATTGCGCCGAGACTGTAGCGCTCAATCGTGTCGTTGCACAGCAGGTCTCGGGCGAGCCGGTGCAGATCCGCCTGGGAAAGGTCCCCTGTCAGGCGATATTGAGTTGCGGTTGCTGCCTCCAGATCGTGGATACCCAGTTCGGCGGCGCCGCGTTCCAGTACACGTGCGGCCACGTCGGTTACGCCAGGGCGAAGGGCAACCTCGATAACATGCTCGTTTGAAGCGTCAGAGGGTTGAATTCGACTATCGTCCGAGCAGGGGCGCGGCTGGGATATGACCTGGGCCGATTCGGTAACAGGATCGACCAAGAGAAAGTCACACAGCCTCTTGATCTGGTCCGAGCCTGGCGCTCCAGCGGCGCGGCATGTAAGGAAAAAGAGCTGCGTCTTATTGCAGGACTGGAGGGAACTGATGCCTAATCTGTGCGCGGCTGCCGCAATCCTGGGATCGCCTTCTTCGCTACGTTTGGTGACTTCGATGCGGAAGTTGTTCACAGCGGGCCTCTGCACAAAAAAGCCCCGATGTCATGCTGTGGAAGACCACCTTATGACACTGGGCTTTTCTGAAAAAGCAGGTGCTGGACGGGCCGTCCCGGTTGGGCGGCCCTGCTGTACCCCCAAGGGGATTCGAACCCCTGTTGCAGGCTTGAAAGGCCTGAGTCCTAGTCCTCTAGACGATGGGGGCGCGCTGCTTGCAGGCGCACAAGACAGTCTATCAGTAAGGGGGCAGCCAGGTCAAATTATAGGGCGTTCCGGATCGAATTGGATCGGGGAATTCGGTGCGTATTCGAGGCTGGCGTTCAGGCCCGTAGCCGGTCCAAGGTGGGCTTGAAGATCAAAGGTCATGCAAACGCCGCCGGATCTTCCAGAGCTCCACAACCCGGTCCGATGGGTAGTTGCTGGGGTCAAAGTCGTCGGTCTCCCAGGCATCGCAGCCTACACGGGAAAACAGTTCCTCAATCGTTCGGGATGAGTGATGTTGCGCCTCGCCGACGGTCTGGTAGAGATAGACCGCTGAGGGAAGAATCACCGGGTGGCCCATTTCGTAGAGGGCGTAGACCGTGCCGCCGGCTGTCAACTTCGGCAGAAAGTCCTCCCTGCTTTGGTCGATCTTCCCGCCCGCGTGATACGTGCTTACGTCGAAACGGAAGCCGAAAAAACTATGCAGGTAGCCCTGTTCGCAAAGGAACTTGCCGACCTGGCGGAGCGCAGAATCCACGGCAGCGAAGTCGCTTCTGCTATTGAGGGAGGCGGGAAGATCAATGGCCAGGATGCCAGCCAACAGGCCGAAGAAGCGGGAGCCAACCTGTTCCGCGAACCTTCTTCTTGCAGCTTCCAGTTCGTTTCCGCCCTGCTGCGAAGCAAGCGTTTTGAAGGCAGAGTGAAAAAAACCGTAGGAGAGCGCGTCGAACTCGCCGGATTGAATTGTGTTGAGATCTGAGGATGCGGCGAAGCTTGCGGCCAGGCCCGATCGAGCTGTTCGTTGGTATACAAGAGAAATGTACTCGTCGACCGTTTCCTGAACCGAAGCAATACCGTCCGTGGACGCAGACAGGGGACGCCACTGGCATATGATTGCTTCCGCCATCATTGCCAGGAAGGTTTCGCCCACCGGCCACCACTCCTGAAACTCGGGATAGGGGCGCTGAGATACGGCAACTGAGAGAGAGGATAACATGGTCTCGCATTCCCTTATGGTTACACGGATTCCTTTATTTGCTCGATCTTGTAATATCATATTACCAAGTTGCTGTGCCATTCCGTTGAACACATTTTACCTGGATCACAGAGAGGTGGAACAATGAAACATTTACTGTCTATCCTGTTAATTGCCGTCTTTTGCTCAAGCGCGTGCGTAGCTCCCGTCGCGCCGCAGGGCGCTCCCGCTGATGACGACGGAGGCGCATCCGCGGCCGTTGACGACCTTCTCGGAGAGATCATGTCGCGCGGCACGATCCGGATTTCCACAGACCCTAACTATGCGCCCCAGAGTTTTCTGGACGAGAGTGGAAATTTTGTTGGATTCGACGTCGATGTAGCTAAAGAGATCTCCCAGCGCCTCGGCGTGGAAGTTGAGTTCGTCACGCCGGATTGGGATCTGATCACGGCCGGCAATTGGGGGGACCAGTGGGACATGAGCGTAGGCTCGATGACCATCACGACTGCGAGGCAGAAGATTCTCGCCTTCGCTTCCCCTCCCTATTACTACACGCCTGCCCAGTTTGCAGCGGTGGAGGGCTCAGGGATCGAGACGCTGGAGGACCTGAATGGAGCGACGATCTGCGTTGGCGTCTCCACCACGTATGAGAGCTGGTTAATGGGCGATGTGGAGGGATTGGGATTGCCAGATGCCAGCTTCTATGTTGAGTCTCCTCCGGCTGATGTAACGATCATTCCCTTGACCACCGACAACGATTGCGCGCAGCAGATTCAGGCCGGCCGCCAGGAATTTCAAGCCTTCCTGACCTCAAATACTGTGGTGGAGGCTGCCATTGCAGAGGGCATCGCCATTCACAGAGTTGGCAAACCGGTTTTTTCCGAAAACCTTGCCGTGGCCTTTGACAAGAGCGCTTCCAAGAACATTGCCAGCCTGGTGGAAAAGGTCAGTGAGATCATCGGCGCTATGCATGCCGATGGAACGCTAAGCAGCCTGTCAGTGGAATGGTTTGGAGAGGACCTGACGAGCGATCCCACCAAGTAGTCAGGTACTGGGATTCAGACATCGGTCCAGGAAGCTGAATTGCCATTCACTATGCGACAGCCCGCGTTCAGCCGCTCAGAACGGATATTTGAATGACGAGCGCGCCTCCAGACGAGCGTTTTGCCTTCCAGGCTGAACAGATCCTGGCGTCGCAGCGGCGCGATGCACGCCGCTTCGCTATGGGAGTGCGCGCTTGTTACGCGCTGCTCTTGCTAGCGCTTGTGTACGCCTTCAGCGGAGCCGAGTTCAGGGTCGGTGGCCTGCAGTTCACGACAATTTCGCTGGACTGGACGTTTATCCAAAGCCACTGGTTTTTCATCTTTAACGGGGTCTGGCTGACTATCCTTTTGTCGATTCTGTCGATCATTTTGGCGACGGTGCTTTCGTTACTAGGGGCACTCGGACGTCTGTCAAGATCGCCGCCTGCCTACGCGCTGGCGACCTTTTACATTTCCCTGATCAGGGGAACGCCCCTCCTGTTGCAGGTCGTCTTCTTCTTTCTGGCTTTGCCGCAACTCGGAATCCGACTGTCAGGTCTGTCGGCGGGCGTGCTGGCATTGGGGTTAAACTACGGCGCCTACATGACGGAGATCATGCGGGCAGGCATTCAGTCGGTGGACGCGGGCCAGCGAGAAGCAGCAAAGTCGATGGGCATGTCCCAGTTTCAGATCATGCGATTTATCGTGCTGCCTCAGGCATTGCGCCTAGTCATCCCACCGATCGGAAACCAGTTCATCGCCATGCTGAAGGATACGTCGCTCATTTCGGTTACGGGCTTTGTATGGGAGCTGCTCTGGCGGGCGCAAAAGCAGGGTCGGGCTAACTTTCGCAGCCTGGAGGCTCTTCTGATTGCGGCGGTCTTCTATTGGATCATTACAATAATTTTTTCGGCCTTTCAAGCGCAGATCGAACTACGCCTCTCGCGTGGTTATCGGTCGGCGCTGTAGATAAAAGCGAGCTGCGGCCAGCGAGCCGAGCGCGCTGCATTTTCCGTGCCCGACTGCTGCCCCATAAAAGGATAGACGGGCTTCAGATTGGACGATTCCACTGCAGGTTGGAGGAAGGATTACATGACACATCGATTCAGCATCTGTTCATATAGTTTCCGCCGTTCATTCGAAAGTTGCACGATGGACTATCGCGGCTACGTGGATTTCAACAGGCAGCATGGCTTTGCGCAGCTGGACCCCTGGATGAAGCACATCGAGCCCGCACTGGAAAACAAGAGCTGGCTGGCAGATGCCAAGAGAATGGCGGAGGACGCGGGGCTGCCCTATGGGTGCATCGCGGTGGATGGCGGGCACATGTACGAGGAGGACGCCGCCAGGCGCGCGGAATGCAGGGAAATGGCGCTCCGCTGGCTGGACGTTGCCGCGGCACTCGGCGCCCCGCAGATGCGCATCGATTCCGGCGGACCCGAAGCGCTGACGGACGAGGTATTCGAAGTAATCGTTGAGGGTTACAACGAACTGATACCAGCTGCGAAATCGGCGGGCGTGGAGATCCTGGTGGAGAATCACTGGGGCCCGACGAAGTACGCGGAGAATACTGTAAGGCTGCTTGAGGAGGTAGAAGGGCTTGGACTCTTGTTCGATACGAACAATTGGGCCGAGGGCACGCAGGAACGGGCTTGGCAGTTGTGCGCCCCTTATGCCCGTCTCACACATTTCAAGACGTTCTCGTTTGACAGCCAGGATAACGATCCTTCGGTCAATTTGGACAGAGCATGCGCCATTCTGTTGGAGCAGGGCTACCAAGGGGTCTGGGGGATTGAATCAACACCTAGAGACGGCGACGAAGAAGGAGCGGCACTAAAGACAATGGCGCTGATTCGCCGGGCATTGTCCGAGTAAGGGTTCTCACAGGGAGCGTTCTCTTCGCCCCTAAGCTGTAGCACATCGCGCTTGTTTGCAACCAGACTGCAGTCATACACATCGTCAGAGAGTTTCCGAACATGACACAAGACAAGACTCGCATTGGGATCATTGGCGTAGGCCAGATCGGCAAGGGCCACGTTCGCAAGTATATGGAGATGCCGCACGTAGAGATAGCGGCCATTGCCGACATCAACGAGGCCGAGGCACAGAGGGTGGCGGCAGAAAATGGCATCGCCACCGTTTACACCGATTTCCGGCAGTTACTGGCCCGAGACGACATCAAATCGGTTGATGTTTGCCTGCATAACAACTACCACATGCCGGCGACGGTGGCTGCGCTGGAAGCGGGCAAGCATGTGTTTTGCGAAAAGCCAATGGCCGGCGCCTACGTCGACGCCGAGAAGATGCTGGAAGCATCCAGGGATTGCGGCAAGATGCTCAGCATCCAGAACCGGGTGTATTTTACCAATGAGACCAAGGCGGCCAAGTCGTTGATAGACGGGGGTTATCTGGGGAAACTGTATCACGCTCGCTCAGCAGGCTATCGACGGCGTGGAAGGCCTTTCGTGGACGGCTACGGCTCTCCCCTATTTGTCAACAAAGAGACCGCCAGCGGCGGTGCGCTCTATGATATGGGCGTCTATCACATTTCGACAATTCTCTACCTGCTGGGCAACCCGGACGTGCTGCGAATCTCCGGCAAGACATACCAGGAGATCGCTATGGACGCGGACCGTCGAGAACGGAGCAACTACAATGTGGAGGAGCTGGGCCTGGGCTTTGTGCGGTTGGCCGACAACATGACCTTGGACATTATCGAGGCGTGGGCCATTCATTTGGACGCCTTCGAGGGTTCCTACGTTGTCGGCAGCGAAGGCGGTGTGCGCCTTGACCCGTTCGGCTACTTCCATAGCGCCGGCGACCTGGACCTGGACTCCACGGCCAATCTGCAGATGTTCGACTTCCGGCTGCACAACGTACACGGGCAGGGAGACGTGTACGACAGTGAGCAGGAGCATTGGATCGCCGCAGTGGAAGGCAGGGTAGATCTTCTTCCGACGGCTGAGATCGCCCTGAACTGCATGCTGATCTCAGAGGGCATCTACCTGTCCAATCAGCTGGGGCGGGAGGTAAGCGCGGAGGAAGTGCGAGAGGCTTCGGTCTCGACGGCCGTTGCCGTCTGAATGAGTAGCCGAAGCTTGTCAGTTCTTGAGAAGAAAGAAGGGCGCCAGGGAATCGTTTTCTTATCCTTAGCGCCCTTGGCGGTTCCAGCAGACTTGCAAAAAAGACAGTACTCTTTAGATGGCCTGGCAGCGAATGAGACGGGCCGTTTCTTCTCCTTCGTTGCGGACGGTCTGGGCCTCGCCAGAAGGAATGAACGCGCCTTCGTGACGTGATGCGCGCAGCGTTTGTCCGCCGGAGGTGATAGACACCTCGCCGCTCCAGACGAACCAGACAGCTTCCTTGTCATCTGAGGCGGACGCCTTCAAGTGTCCTCCCTGCCCCAATTCAAAGTAGTCCAGCTGCATCTCCGGAGTCCCTGTGTCTGGTGAGGCCGGGGCCCACGATTTCGTCATCCCGTCTCTTGAAGCGTTTCCTGACGCAAGATTGTCGATGCGCACCGTTGTCTGATGGTTGTCGGGCGGGCGCGGCGTCGTGCCCGTCTTGGAGGGGTCGCGCTCTCCCCGGTACAGGGCCTGGTCGGGAGGTGCCTGAAAGCTGATCAGAGTTGCCTCAGCGCCGCTGGTATTGACCGTGCCGTGTACTTCGGGCGACGGCACGTATGCAAACTGGCCCGACGTGATAGGCGTGTAGGCATCCCCTTGCCGTACTGAGACTCCTCCCTCCAGGACTATAAATATGTCCGCAGACTCTTCGTGAAAATGCTGTGGGAACTCTTCGCCCGCTTGGAAGACAGAATAGTTCAGAGTTATGTCCTGCGCGCCCGTAGTCGGCCCAACGAGGTTACGGGAATCGCCTTTGCCCATCTTGAAGGCAGCGGCCTTGCTGGCGGATAGAAGGGTTGCCATGGATTGGTCTCCTGCTGTACCTGTTTGTGGTCCGGACCGACCACAACGATTACTGAACTCCAGTAATGGTGCGGCGGGCCAGCGCGAGAATTCGAGGGAATTACTCGGCTCTCCGTTACTTCCGGCCTCAGTCGAAGGCGTTCCTCACGCCTTGCCTAGACACCGTAGTGCGAGCCGTCGCTCAGATTATTGGCGGCGCGCACAGGTCGGAACAGAGTTTGACGCAGGGGCGGCATCGCGGCAACGAGCTCGGGATCCGGGTCCCAGTCGTGCCATTTGCTGTCCACGGTGTTGTAACAGCTGAAGATGGCAACCCGTTCATGCTCGCGATTGGTCCATGGGCGGGCGCTGTGGGTCAGAGATTCAGTAAAAAAGAGTACGGAGCCGGCAGGGCATGTGTATTCGTCCCAGATTGGCGAGAACGGGTCGTGGATCGAGTCGGGCGCCGGATATGCGGCTTTGTGGCTTCCCGTTACCAGAAGCGTGCCGTCGCCCTCGCAGACGGGATTCAGCTCCCAGACGACTCGAGTGAGGCCGGCGTGCGACTTGCCGGGTACGCTGTGATAAAAGTGTGTGTCGCCGGGAAAGCGGAAGAAACCGCTGCCGTTGTGCGGCCCAAACTGGCCATCGCCGGCCTTGCGGTAGAAAAGGCTGCAGGACTCCATGCGGAATCCATAACAGTTCTGTCGCGAGAGAGGCGGGAAGGCGACGAATTCGTTCATAAAACCGACGACAACGGGATGATCGGAAAGTTTTTGCAGCGGGCCCCCGAGAGGAGAGCGCTCGCGCTCGGGGATCGAATCCGGATCGTGTTGAAGGCGAAGACCGAAATCGCGCATCTCTTCGGCTTCCTCTTCAGACAGAACGCCGGGAATGAGGAGCCAGCCGTGCATGTCGAACAGATACTTCTGCTCCGGGGTGAGGTCTACGACGGGCAAACCGTCTGAATTCACGCTGGGGAATTCCTGCGCGCTCATATCCAGTTGCTGGCCCAGGCTATGGGCAAAGATATAAGGCTTATTCTTGGCGTCTTGGTTGTTGATGGCCATTGGAGTTCGAGTCCTTTCGGTGGTCCGGGTGGCCAGTGCCTTCGTCGTGAGGCTGACACAATATCCCGCACACAGGCTGCAGGAATCATACACCAGAAGTAGAGGAACCTAAAGCGCGGACATCCGAATCGCGTGCACGCCCGATTCTAAGCGAACCGCCCAGGAGTCAGGATTTCTGAGAAGACGGCCTTGCAGGGATGCCTGTATTTGACCGACTTTCCTTATACAGAACTCTGTTCGACTTCAACCTGTTCGGATCGGTTTGGCCTTAGCATTGCGGCGCACGACTTTCCAGGAAATTCGATCCGTTTGGTACCCCTTCCTCGTACATGGTACACTCACTCTCAACTATTGGTCCCCAGGAAGGTTAGAGTCACAGTCCGTTCGCGTTCGACACTGCTCGTCAACCAAGAGCAGTTCTCCCTTTTATCATTGATTGGTACTGCCATCCACTCTGAAAGGAGAAGTCGTGATGACGAAAACTACGCGTAGAGACTTCCTGCAAAAGTCCAGCCTTGTCACTGCAGGCGGTTTCCTTGCCGCGTGTGCCGCGCCTGCGGCGCCGGCGACAGACGGAGGAGGGGAAGCAGCCCCGGCTCAAGAGATGCTGGAGCTGCGTGTCGGCTCGATTGCCGGCATCGTTACTGAAGGCTTGCAGGCGCAGGCGGACCTGTACATGGAGGAGAATCCCAACATTTCGGTGACGATTGACGTCCTCGCAGATGAGCAATACCAGCAGGCGTTCCTGCTCTTTTCCAGCGAGGACACGCCGGACGTCTCGTGGTTTCAGTGCGTGCCGGCCAACCGTTTCAACGACATGGTGACCAGTCAGATCCTTGTCCCGTTTGATGACCTGTACGAGCAGGAAGGCTGGTTCGACGCATATCCTGAAGGTATTGTTGACTTCCAGCGTCAGCCGGACGGTCACTTTTACTCGGCTACAAGTTCAGTGGTATGGACCCCTTATACCTATTACAACAAAGAGATCTTCGACGAAATAGGCGCGTCTCCGCCGGAAACCTGGGATGACCTGTATGAGATGTCGGCAGAGTTCCGGGCGGCCGGATACCAGCCGCTGGCCGTCGACTACAACATGGGCATCCAGAGCCACTTCAGTGACGGCATGCAGCTGAGATCGTGGAGCCGGGACCAGTACAACTGCATGCCGATTCTGTGGCGGGCCGACCGGCCGGCGGATTGCAATGAGTACAGCTGGACGGACCCGGACTCAGTGCGGATCTACGAGTACATTCAGGCGATGGTCGACAACGGAGTCTTCGTCGACGGCGTGACGGGACTGACGGACTATCAGAATGGCAGGTCGTTGTTCACGACGGGCAAGACGGCGATGTGGCAGACCGGCTCGTGGGATGGCGGGAGCGCCGGGCTCACGCGTGACGTGGAGTTCGAAGTGGGGTACTTCTACTATCCTGAGATCAGGCCGGAACGGACTGGAAAGGTTGGGGCCTGGGTTCCCGACGGGTTGATCGTACCGAAGTCGGGCAGTAACATTGAGGCCGCGTTGGAGTTTGTCGCCTGGGCCTACCGTCTGCCGCAGGCTTCGCTGTATGCACAGACGGCCGGGATCCCCCATGGCCGCGCCGACATTCCTGCTGAAGTGTACGCAGAGATTCTTAGCGAGATGCAGCTGGCTTTCCTGGAAGACAACAACAAGTACGGGACACCGGCTTTGTTCGAAGCATCGAGCAGCCAGCCCTACCAGCAGGCGACAGTCAAGTCGGTTGACCAGATGATGGCGGGCGGGCTGACACCTGAAGAGGCCGGGGCCTGGCTGCAGGAAAAGACCGTGGAGATTCAGGCCGAACAGAGTTAGACGGCGAGTATTCCGGAAAACAGGATTGAAATGTAAGGTCAACTTGTGCAGGGAGGTTCGAAAGGGCCTCCCTGTTTTCGTATGGAGGTGCAGAGTTGGCAACGGTGAATTCAAGGGAAGCGGTCGGGACAGGGGGCGGCAACAGGTTCATGCGCGGCTTCAGGAACGCTTTGCCGTGGTATCTGTTCATAGCGCCGGCTTCGCTGATGCTGCTGACGCTGATGGCCTATCCGTTGTTCGATACGCTGCGGCTGTCGCTATTCAAGTGGGGTGGGTTGGGGCCGCAGACATTCATTGGGATGAGGAATTTCTCCAAGCTGTTCGGCGACGAGATTTTCTGGCGTGCGCTCGGAAACAGCTTTATCTTCGCCATCGTCGTGCCCTTTTTCACGGTGTCGATCGGTCTATTTCTGGGTGTGGCAATCAGCCGGCGCTTGAGGGGATGGCAGATTTACCGCATCGCCTTTTTCATCCCGGTGATGATGTCAGGCGTGGTGGTGGCGACGCTGTGGGCGAACATGTTTGAGTTCAACCACGGCCTGTTCAACACCGTGCTACGCAGCATCGGGCTCGACGGTTTGACTCAGAACTGGCTGGGCGACCGCAACGTTGCTCTGATTAGCGTCATGCTTGTACCGATATGGCAGTCGGTGGGCTTTCCCATGATCGTGTTGCTGGCAGCGATAGAGGGCATTCCGCAGGATATGCACGACGCCGCCACAATGGACGGCGTAAACGAGTGGCAGCGCATTTGGGGACTGATTGTGCCGCTGATCAAACCAGTGCTCGCCTCGATAACCATGCTCTCGATCATTGGCGCCATGAAGGTTTTCGACATTGTGCTGGTGATGACGAAAGGCGGTCCGGCCTTCAGCACGCAGGTGCTGGGCTACTACCTGTTCGAGACAGCCTTCCGTTCCGGTTACTTCGGCTACGGTTCGGCGATTGCTGTCGTAATGTTCGTGGTCGTCTTCGCAATTGCCTACGCCTATGTGCGAGGCGTGCGGATAGAAAGTGTAGAGTATTAGGATTGTTTGGGAGAAGGGTTCCCGGACTTTCTCGACTCCGGTCCGGGTTTGGAGAGCCAGTTTGAAAGGATTGGAAGAGATGGCTGCAAACAGGTTAGCTTCTCGTTCGCAGGGAGGGAGCGCCGGGGGAGACAGGACGTTGGGCTGGTGGGCCGGCAGCAGCTTGCGGCCAATCATTTATGGGCTGCTGATTGTGGGAGCACTGGTTCAGGTATATCCAATCTTCTTTCTGTTGATGAACACGCTCAAGACGGATACGCAGATACTGAACACGCCTTTCAGTCTACCAACGGGCTTCTCCATGGCGCCTTTTATTGACGTCTGGACCGGTGACCGCACGGGAATGTTTTTTGGGAGGTATTTCTTTAACAGCGTAATTGTGCTGGCGGCGACGCTTGTGCTGATGCTGGCGATTTCGTGTCTGTGCGGTTATGCGATGGCAAGGGGACAGTTTCCGGGAAACGGAACTCTGCACCAGGCGCTGTTGCTCAGCCTGGCTGTGCCGGCCCACGCGCTGGCCATACCGCTCTACTTTTTCATCGGCAGCCTGGGGTTGCGCAACAGTCTCTTTGGGCTGACCCTTGTCTATGCCGCGCTGGGCGCGCCGTTCACCATCATCCTGATGCGAGCCTATTTCATGCACATGCCGGTGGAGTTGGAAGAGGCCGCTCGTATTGACGGCTGCGGCAGGCTTGGGGTCTTCCTGCGAATCGTCGTGCCCATAAGTAAGGGACCCATTGCAGGTATGGCGATTATCAACATCAACTGGATTTGGAGCGAGCTTTTCTTCTCACTGATTCTGATGAACAAGGCCGACGTACGAACGTTGCCATTGGCGATCGCGTTGTATAAGCCAGCGCCGATGACGGTGGAAACGGTGCTGGCGTTGCAATACGCGGCGATGGCTCTGGCCACGATTCCCGTACTAATCCTCTTTTTCCTCTTCCAAAGGCAGATCGCATCGGGCATGACGATGGGGGCGTTCAAGTAAGGGGAGCCGGGGTCCGGGGCTGCCTCACTGGCAGGTTTTCTTCAAGTTTCGAAGGAACGCAGTGCCTATAATTGTTGAGCCTGGTCGCGTAAGACCGGTGTGCCGGCGACGCGTCTTGATATCCCGAGTCGGGAGAGAATTACTTTCGGTGGTAGCTGTAGAGAGGACTCTGTGATGGTTTTGATCCCAAGACCAATAGTTGAAGTGATTAGACCGATTGCCAAGCAGACCTTATTGACCCGGGAATGGCTGGAGTCGGGCGTTGTATTTGACCTGACCTCCAAGGATGTTCTGGCCAATCCTTATCCTACGTATCACAAGTTGAGGGAAAAGGACCCGATCCACCGGATGAGGTTGATCGACGCATGGGTTCTGACCAGGTACGATGACGTACAGGCTGTGCTGCTTGACCATAATCGTTTTTCCAACCAGGAAGCCGGAGCGGGCGATCGAGAGTACACGAAGGACCGCAGCATGCTGGACCTGGATCCTCCGGACCATACGCGCTTGCGTTCGCTTGTCTCCAAAGCCTTTACGCCTCGCTCGGTGGCGGCGCTTGGGCCGCGTATTGAAAAAATCGTGGAAGAGCTGCTGGACGAAGTTGACGGCGAAGATAGGTTCGACCTGATCGACAGTTTCGCGTTTCCACTGCCGATTATCGTCATTGCTGAAATGCTGGGCGTTCCGGCACAGGACCTGGACCGGTTCAAAGAGTGGTCTAATGACATCGTTCTCTCGTTGGAGCCGATCCTCACCAGGGAGCAGACGGAACGGTTTCGCCGGTCGGAACAGGAGCTCTACGAGTATTTCGAGGGAATAATCGCGCAACGGCGGCAGGATCCGCAGGACGACCTCGTTAGCGCATTGTTGGCCGCTGAGGAAGAGGACGACAGGCTTTCGCACGGGGAACTTCTGGCCACTTTGTTGCTGTTGTTGGTTGCGGGTAACGAAACGACTCGCAATCTGATAGGCAACGGCATGTTGGCGCTGCTGCGTAACCCTGGGGAGTTGCAGCGGCTGAGGGAGCAGCCTGAACTGCTTGAACCGGCCATCGACGAACTGCTGCGATTCGACAGCCCAGTGCAGCTTGACGGTCGCACGGCTCTGGAAGACGTGGAGATAGGAAGCAAGTGGGTACGCTCTGGGCAGCAGGTGGTTAGCGTCGTCGGCGCGGCAAATCGGGACCCAGCGGCGTTTTCGGATCCCGACAGGCTGGACATTGGGCGGCAGGAAAAGAGCCACATCTCCTTTGGTCGGGGAATCCACTACTGTCTGGGCGCGTCTCTGGCAATGCTGGAAGGACGCATCGCTTTCGAAGGGCTACTGGAGCGGTTTTCTTCGATTCGACTGGCCGCAGAGCCGCAGCAGAGAAAGCAGGTGGTTCTGCGAGGTGTAGAGGACCTGGTAATCGACGTTGAACGACCTTCGCAAATTGTGTCGGCAGGAATGGGGCCTCTTGCAGCGGTTGAATCGGTAGCATCCAACTCTTGACTTTGCGAGACAGATACGATAGCCTTGCCTTGACGTCTATTTCCTCTACGATGAAGACTTGATTCGAGAATGAATCCTACGAGTATCAGTTTTGCGAGGAGGAGGCCCGCGGGAAGCGGGCGCAAAGTCCGGCGGCAACAGTCCTGAGGGATAGCTGCTGGGCTGCGCAGTACTCTTCGCTCGTTTCCCGTATGCCGCTTCGGACCGCCCGAAGTGGCGTTTTTTGTTTGGATGGATAACTGCCAGCGTGAAGCAGATGTGGAACACGAGGAGTTGGCTACACCGGTCTGCAGGCCGTTTTCGTGTCCGGAAAGATTGAAGCGGGACGATGACGAAAGAAGAGGGGACACTCAGAACATTAAGGAGCGCGTATGGCTGTCAAAGGAGTTGTAAAGAAAGCGGTGCTCGCCTATTCCGGCGGCTTGGATACGAGCGTGATCGTTCCGTGGCTGAGGAACAACTACGGCTGCGAGGTCGTTTGTTTCTGCGCCAACCTGGGCCAGGAGGAGGAGTTGGATGGTCTGGAAGAGAAGGCCATTGCTTCCGGCGCGACTCGATGCTATGTTGAGGATTTGCGGGCCGAGTTCCTCACCGACTACGTGTTTCCGACGATGCAGGCCGGTGCCATTTACGAGCGGGACTATCTGCTGGGAACATCGTTTGCGCGTCCGCTGATCGCGAAGAGGCTGGTGGAGATCGCGCAATTGGAGGGGGCCGACGCAGTGTCGCACGGGGCAACCGGCAAGGGCAATGACCAGGTTCGCTTTGAATTGACGGTGATGGCGTTGAATCCGAAGCTGAAGATCATCGCGCCGTGGCGGGAGTGGGATATACGCGGGCGTTCGGATGCGCTGGACTATGCTGAGGAGCACAACGTCCCGGTAAAGGCGTCAGCGGACCGCATCTACAGCCAGGACCGCAATTTGTGGCACTTGAGCAACGAGGGCGGGCCACTGGAAGATCCGTGGACGGAGCCGCCGGCGGACATGTTCGAATGGACGCGTTCTCCGGAGGATGCGCCGGACGAACCCGCGTATGTTGAGGTCTACTTTCGCCGCGGCTTTCCTGAACGGGTAAACGGAGTAGCGATGGGCCCGGTCGAATTGGTGCAGCAACTCAACGAGATCGGCCGCGAGCATGGCATCGGGCGTGTGGACCTGGTAGAGAACCGTCTAGTGGGTATGAAGAGCCGCGGCGTTTACGAGACGCCGGGCGGCACGATCCTTTACAAGGCGCATGCGGCGCTGGAACAGCTTTGTCTGGATAAGGACACGCTGCACTGGAAACAGCAGGTGGGTCTGCGCTACGCCGACCTGGTTTACAATGGCCAGTGGTTTACGCCTCTGCGCAATGCGCTGGACGCGTTTGTGCAGGAGACGGAGAAGTCGATCAGCGGGACGGTGCGCTTGAAGCTCTACAAGGGCAACGCGATGCTGGTCGGTCGCAGGTCGCCGCACAGCCTGTACCGGGAAGATTACGTTACTTTCGACGAGGACGATGTCTATAACCAGGCCGACGCCGAGGGCTTTATCCGGCTGTTTGGGCTGCCTTTGAAGGTGGAGGCGTTGCTCAGAGAGGAGCATCCCGCCGACTCGATGCCGCCCCTGCCGGACGGGGCCGCGGCGGAAGGTGACTGGATCAAGAGAGACTAGTGGAAACTGGGCAGGGGTAAGTTGGGTAGGTAAGACTGGCATCAGGCGAAGGGAAGGAGCAGACAACTAGCTCGGCAGGCAATGCCTGATGCTTTCAAAAACCTTGGAGAAGACTATGACTGAGAAAGAACATGCTTTTGCCGGTCCTTCAACGGCGGCGATTCCCGTTAAAGGATTCGACGCGGCGGGGATCCATTGCGGCGTCAAACCCACCGGAGCTTTGGATTTGGCGCTGATCGCCAGCCCGACGGCATGCCGGGCCGCGGCAGTGTTTACGCAGAATGCTTTCCCGGCAGCGCCCGTCCTGTATGACCGCGATCTCTTGCGCATGAATCCCGACGGCACACATGGAGTGGTGATCAATAGCGGGAACGCCAATGCCTGCACAAGCGCAGAGGGAAATGCCAACGCGCGGCGCATGGCCGAGGCGGCGGAGAAGAGTCTGGGAAGTACTGACAATACGGCCTTTGTTATGAGTACCGGGGTGATCGGTGTGCAGTTGCCGATCGGAGTGATCGAAGCTGGGATTCCAGAGGTGGCTGCCAAATTGCGTCCTGATGGCTGGGAGGAGGCAGCGGAGGCGATCATGACGACAGACGTCTTTCCCAAGTGGGCGTCGGGCCAGGCGGAGGTCGGAGGGAGGACAGTGACGGTAACCGGCATCGGCAAGGGCGCCGGAATGATTCACCCGAACATGGCTACGATGCTGGCGACGCTGGCCACCGATGCGGCAATTTCCCAGCCGCTGTTGCAAGAGGCGCTGGCTTCGGCAGTAAGCTACAGCTTCAACCGCATCAGCGTGGACGGCGATACGAGCACTAACGACACCGTGCTCGTGCTGGCGAATGGAGCCGCAGGGAATGCAGAGATAACCGAGAAGGGCGCAGACTACGATGCGTTCGTGGAAGCTCTTACTTCGGCGTCGATGGAGCTGGCGAAGCTGATCGTTCGTAACGGCGAGGGCGTGACAAAGTTCGTTACGATTCAGGTCGAGGGAGCGGTCAGCGACGACGAAGCGCACAAGATAGCCAATTCGATCGCGAAGAGCCCGCTGGTGAAGACTGCGTTCTTTGGTCACGACGCCAACTGGGGGCGGATACTTTGCGCGGTGGGGTATTCGGGGGCTACTGTTGACCCGACAAAAGCCCACTTGTTCATTGCCGCGGGTCAGCCGGAGGCGGGCAACGCGGAGCTCCAGTTGGTGGACGCTGGAACGCCTACGGGATATGAAGAGGCGGACGCTTCGGCGATCTTCGCGGAGAGCGAGATTAGCACGCGAGTCTCGCTGGGGCTTGGCGCAGGTAAGGCAACGGTGTGGACGTGCGATCTGAGCTACGATTACGTGTCGATCAATGCGGAGTATAGAACGTAACAGCAGTGGTTAGTGGCCCAGAAATGACAAGGATGGCTAAGAAGAAGGAAATTCAAGCCGCCTGGGTTCTGTTCGAGGACAGTCAAACCCGGGCGTCTTTTGCGTTCAGACGCCCCAGCGCTGGCGCGCTTTTTCCATTGGCACGGTCTCGCCTTTCATCCAGGCGTAGTGGGCGATTGGGTTCTCGCCGATCCAGCGTTCGTCGACCGGTTCGTCGGCGCGCTGGTAGCGGGTGTCGCAACTGAGGCGGAAGCGACCGGTGGTGTTGGAGAGGGAGCCGTGCATGGTGTACATGCCGAAGATGAGGGCGTCGCCCATTTCGAATTCGGCGCTGCGCCACTGGCCGCCGTAGGTGTCTACGAGCTCGACGGGGTCGTTGGAGAACCAGCCGGTTACCTTGTCGCGGTCGACGTCCATCTCACCGTAGGTCTCCTTGATGCGGTCGAACTGGTGTGAGCCCGCGAGGATTGCAAGCGGGCCCATTTCGTAGGGCAGGTCGCCGAGAGGAGTCCAGAGGGTGAAGACGTTGGTGGTGCCGCGGCCCATGTAGACGATGTCGTAGTGAGCGCCGGTGAAGGCGCCATTAGGTACGACGCGCAGCCACTTGAAATCATAAGTCAGGCTGGGTCCGTCGAGAAACTCTGCAAAGAATTGCATCAGTTCGGGGGCCTCGACAACACCAAGGAACTCGGGCGTGTGGGTGACGGCCTTGGAGCCGCCGTAGAATTTGCCGCGTTTGCCCAAGGCAATGGCCCCGTCCATCAGCGGCTCTCCAGGCGCGAGCTGCTCCGCTTGCTCCAGGTTTTCCAGGACGACGCGGCGGGCCTCCTTCACCTTCTGGCGGTCGTGCAGTCCGCGAATCAGGAGGTAACCCTCATCCTGGAGGCGATTTCTCAGCGTAGGCATGTCTTCCTTGTCCGCAGTCGAATCACGCAGTTCGTCGAGATAGCATCCGCCTATCTCCAGATCGTATTTCCCCATTGTAAGTTTCATAGGTTGGTTCCCGTATCTTGACTTCCAGAATCCGGTCTACTTGAGGCTGCCTGCCGTCAGGCCGGCGATGAAGTAGCGCTGGGCAAACAGGAATATGAGCAGTATGGGCAAGATCGAAACAAAGGAAGCTG
The DNA here is from genome assembly GCA_965204525.1 of Caldilineaceae bacterium. Taxonomy (GTDB): domain Bacteria; phylum Chloroflexota; class Anaerolineae; order Caldilineales; family Caldilineaceae; genus Bin5. The sequence goes on from OZ241994.1 coordinate 720,644, forward strand.
TGAAGATTAGGTGGAGCGGTACTGGCCTACCCGAGACGCCCGAATCCAGCACGGCCAAGAACAGGGGCAATGTATAGAGTTCCGGCTTATTCAGGTAGATCAATGGTCCCATAAAGGCGTTCCAGTGGCCCATGAATGAGAAGATGGCGAGCGCGGCCATGCCAGGCAGAACGACGGGGACAACGACACGCCAGTAGGAGGCGAATGGGCCGCAGCCGTCAATGCGGGCGGCTTCGATCATCTCGTCGGGCACGGTGGTCATGTACTGGCGCATCCAGAAGACGGCGAAGGGCGTGGCGAGGCCTGGAATGATAAGTGGATACCAGGTGTTGATCCACTTGAGCCAGGCCATGATCAGGTAGCTGGGAACCAGACCGACGCTGTTGGGAATCATCATTGTCGCCAACATGGAGAGAAATAGAGCGTTGCGCCCTTTGAAGCGCAATTTGGCGAAGGCAAAACCGGCAAGGGAGGCGAGAAAGACTGTGCCGGCAGTGTTGACGACCGCGATGAAAGTGCTATTCAGAAATGTACGGGTCAGGGAAATGCCACCGCGAAAATCGATTTCGTCGGACTGAATCAGGCCAGCGATCTCCAAGTAATTGTTAAGGGAGGGGCGGGTAGGCCAGAATTGGACGGGAACGATATAGATGTCAGCCATTGGCTTGAGAGAGGACGAAATCATCCAATAAAAGGGGAAGACAAAGATTAGAAGAGCGATGAAAAGGCAGACATGCGTAAAGATTAGCCCCAAGGAGAACTTTCTCTTAGGAGCATACGGACCGATTTTGTGTCTGGCTGCAACTGCGCTGGCATTCTGACTCATTTGGGACAGTTCTTGTTCGGAGGAGGTATTAATCGGAAGCGGCGCGTTCGCTCGCAAATATCTGCAGAAAAGACAAGGCTATGATGATAACCGCGTTGGCGTAGGCAAGCGCGGAGGCATAGCCGAATTTGAAGCTTACAAAGGCCTGTCTGTAGATAATAAGACCCATGAGTAGTCCGGCACGATCGGGTCCGCCACCAGTTCCGACCAGCATATAGGCTTCTTCAAAGATGTTGAACATGCCGATAGTCGACAGGATAGCGGCGAAGGCGATGACACGTCGCATCAGCGGGACGGTGATATTGAGAAAGGCCTGTATCCCGCTGGCGCCATCAATGCGGGCGGCTTCGTAAAGCTCATGAGGAATACTTTGGAGGCCGGCCAGCATGATCATCATGTTGTAGCCAACCCAGCGCCACAGGATCATGACCAGGATTGCAGGCTTAACAAAAACAGGTTGGTTCGTGAGGCCCTTATACTCGATACCGAAGATCTGCAGGACCGACCCGAGGGGGCTGTAGACTGACCCGAGAAAGAAATCGAAGAGAATGCCGACGACGACAAGCGACGTGACGACGGGTAGGAAGTACGCTGTGCGGTAGATGACGCGACCGCGAATTGGCTGATTGAGCACGTTGGCAAGGCTCAAGCTGAAGATGATCATCAGTGGGACGACGAGAATACCCAGGATGATGGTATTGGACAATGCGATATGGAAACTGTCGTCGGTGAACAGGCGCGCGTAATTCTTAAAGCCAACGTATTCACTGGAACGAACACTCTTCCAGTCCTGAAAGCTGATCCAGACAGCGAAAAGAATCGGAAAGGCCCCAAATATCCCAAAGAGAATAAAGAAGGGTGAAATAAAGACGTATGGGGCTGTTTTTTCCCAGATGTAATAGCTGGACCTTTTGGGAGGCGATACGGGCCCAACGGTTGGGGGCGTTATTGCCACTCCCATATTCACACGTTCCTTGTCAGGAAGGGGGGCAAGAGGCGCGGTCTGGGCGTTGTTCGCACCAGTTCTGCCACAGGGGTCGAGCAGAAGACCGGCCGACGCTCGCAAGATTGGGTAGAGTACGGGCGCTGGACCGGTTTCGAATTTGATTTAGTGCTCAGCCGAGGCCTTGCAGGTCTCTAATCTCTTGCGCGGCAGAACTTAGGGCTTCTTCAGGTCCGACATCACCGTCCAGGACTTGGCTTTGGGCCTGAACCAGGACATCCCATGCCTCAGACCAACCTTCGCCCCAGACGAAAGGCTGGACCGCGGAATTGACTTCGGCGTACATTCTGAGTGCGACCTGCCCACCGTAAAACTCGACAGGCTCGTTCATAATTGGCCAGTCTAGTGCTTCATGGAGAACTGGGAAGAGGGCGCCGGAAGTCCAGAGGACCTCCTGGCCGGCCTGTGACAACTGGGAGTATTCGAGGAAGGTGAATGCCTCCAGCTTGTTCTTGCTGGTTTGGAGGATGCATAGCTGCGAGCCGCCCCAGGTAAAGGCGCGGCTGCCCCCTTCCATCCAAGCAGGGAGCTGTGTAACGGCCCACTGACCAACCGTTTCAGGAGCGTTGCCTTCGATAATGCCGGCCAACCAGATGGCACCTGGGAAGATGGCGGAGGAGCCGTCTTTGTAGGAAGCCAACCCGATATCCCAGCTAAAGTCCTGAAAAACGGCGTTTGAATCCCAGAGCGTCTTGAGAAAGGCGAGCGACTCGATCGCTTCGGGTTGGTCGACGATTACGTTTTCAAGCTGCAGGTCATAAATTCCGCCTCCTCGTTGCCAAGTCCAACTAAGCCAAGGGAAGTAGTTGTTCTTTGTAATGCCCCAGAGCCGGTTTTCGCCGTCGGAAGCAGCTGACAACTCTTCGCCCGCGGCCATCCAATCTTCGTAACTGCTGATGGCGGTCGGATCGATGCCATATTCCTCGGTGACATCGCGGCGGTAATAGAGAAGACAGGGAGACCCATCCCAAGGAACGCCGTAATTCTTGCCTTCGTGAACACCGTGGTTCAGCTTGTACGGGACGATTCTGTCCTGGTGCGGCGCCATGAGGTCGGTGAGGTCGGCCATGCCTCCGGTGGCCGCCCACAGTGGCAGGTTGTAGTCCTGGCTGCCGATGATGTCGGTCAGTTCTGAGCCGGAGACCATGGCGGTCATGACCTTCTCATTGTACCCCGTGCCTGAGTCGATGAATTCGACCTGGATATCAGGGTGAATATCGTTAAAGGCGGGCAAGAGGTCGCGGAAGGGATGGTTCCACCAGGAGATCAGGGTGACGGTGACAGGCTCCTGGGCGGGTGCTGCAGCGGAATCGGCGGCGGTGTCTCCTGCAGCCGGGGCTACGGGGGCGGCGCAGGCGGCGAGGGCGAGGCCGGCCGTGCCCAGACCGGCTGTGCGCAAGACATCGCGGCGAGTTACGTGGCGAATATTCGACATTTCTGTTGCTCCTGTTGATTAGGTGGCGGAAGCTGGAGTGGCGGACAGAAAAGATTCAATCTGTGAAAAGTCTGCATCAAGAAACGAGAGGTAGACTGGTCTGCCGCAACTATACTGTAGCCTTACTGGCACTGTCAAACATGACCATCGCACCAGGCAGGGGCGATGGACTGTAAGTAGTGCAACTAAAGCCAGCCAGTTTGCACCGCTTGTCTAGTCCGTGGCAGTGGACAGACAGACACTATGATAGATCAGGCCAGGCAGATGCCCAGGGCGCAATCTGCTCCAGCGCGGCGGCGGCCTGGAGGACGAGCGTGTCGGCGTGATACCTGCCCACGATCTGGAGGGCAACGGGCAGGCCGTCGGAGGCGAAGCCGCAGGGGACACTGGCGGCAGGCTGACCGGTAAGGTTGAAGGGGTAGGTGAAGGGCAAGCGGTCGAAGATCGACGGAGTGGGCGTACCTTCGATTTCGGCGGGCCAGTCGTCAACCCCCCAAGCGGTGAGCGGCATCTGGGGCGTGAGCAGGAGATCGTAGTCTTCGAAGAACTCGCGGGCCTGGTGATAGAAGATTGTGCGGGACATCTCGGCGCGCCCCAGTTCTTCGGCGGAGTAACGGCGGCCCTGCAGGATCATCTCGACAAGGCTCGGTTCGAACGCCTGTGGGTTTTCGTCGTAGGCCTGGCCGACGCGGGCTGCCATGGAGGCGAACCAGCAGACCTCGGCGCCGGGGCGAGGGTTGTCCCAGCTGGGATCGACGGCCTCCACGTGGCAGCCGAATTCTGAGAAGCGCTGGGCGGCCTCACTTGCAAGACGGCGCACGTCGGGGTCGACGGCGGCGTAACCGAAGTCGGCGCTCCAGGCGACTCGAAGGCCGCTCAAGGCGGGCAGCGGGTCGGCCACGGCAGCGAGGTAGTCGTCCGGGCGGCTGGCGATCGCGGTGGGATCGCGAGGGTCGGGGCCGGCTATGGCCTGGGTGAATAGGGCAGCGTCGGCGACGGTACGGGATATGGGACCGTTGTGGGAGCGGGCGGACCAGATATCGAGATTGGGCCAGTAGGGAAGACGCCCGAACGAGGGCTTATGGCCGAAAACGCCGCAGAGGGCAGCGGGGATGCGGATGGAGCCGGCGCCGTCGGAGCCGTGGGCAAGCGGGCAAAGGCCGGCGGCGACTGCCGCGGCCGCGCCGCCGCTGGATCCGCCAGGCGTGCGGTCGGTGTTCCAGGGGTTACGGCCCGGTTCGCCGAGCAGATTGTCGCACATATCCTTGTGGCCGAGGTGGGGCGTATTTGTCTTGCCGACGATGATGCCCCCGGCAGCTTTGACGCGGCCGGTAATGACGCCGTCAAAGTCGGCGATCTGGTCCTTCTGGAGGATGGAGCCGCTGGTGAAGCGCAGGCCGGCGCTGGGTTCGAGGTCCTTGATTGGGACGGGCAGGCCGTGCAGCGGGCCAAGCTCTTCGCCTTGCATGACGCTGGTCTCGGCAGCGCGGGCGGCTTCGAGGGCGCGATCGGCGTCGTAGGCGAGAAAGGCGTTGATGGCGGGATTGACAGTCTCGATCCGAGCGAGGACAGCTTCTGTCAGCTCAACGGGGGAGAGCTGTCTGGCGCGCATGGCGGCGGTTAGTTCGGTTGCGGGGGTGCGGAAGAGTTCGGGTGGGGCCACTTTAGGGTTCCTTTTGAGAGCGGTTGCTTCATATTCCTTTAGATTCAAAAGAGAGCGCCGACGGGGCAACTGAAGCCGGGCAAAATCTGGCCGCCATCAAGCGTGTCGTCCGCAGATAGCCTGATTAACGGCACGTGCGGCTGATGAACGTCGATGGTGCGTGCTTCGGGATCGACAGTCCAGACGAGGGAAACACCGAAGCTGATCCACATGCGGGCCTTGTCGAAGAGCTGTTGAGGATTGTCGCTTGGAGAGGCAATTTCGACCGCCAAGTCAGGGGGTCCTTCGAAGAATCCAGGTTCATCTTCGTCCGGTGGCAGCCTTTGGGCAGAGATGAAGGCGACGTCCGGCTCTCTTACTGTGTCAGGTTCTTGTTCGAGCAGAAATCCTACATCCGAAGCCACAATTGTCCCCAATCCCCGGGGGCCGACAAACCCTTCCAATAGAACTGTCAGTTTTACCACGGTCTTCCCGTGTCTTACTCCCGTAGGCATCGTCTCGCAAAGCACTCCTCTAAGCAACTCGCCGCGAACACCTTGGCTGCCAAGGTGGAGCAGGTCGTCGGCAGTGAGCAGCTTTTCGGTTGTCACAGTCATGGCATCTCCCCGTCACATTTGAGGTGAGGGCATTATACGACAGATGAAGCTGAAGGCCAGACTATGGGGTAGAGATCATCATGGCAGGTGCACGCGTCTGGGCGTAACCGCTTCACCATCGGAATGCGGAGGAGACAGAGTCTAGTACAATCATCGGCCGGACAGAATGGGCAACGGTGGACAAGCGCGACAAGAAATTTCGAGGTTCATTCTCTCCTTTAAGTCGGCACCGACAACTCCGCGAGAGTTCTTCCTCAGTTGTTTTGGGCGAAGATGAGCCACACTTCGCCATTTCCTCCCGATACGGAAAAGTAGTAGTTCTGGCTATCGCGTTCACCGTTGCCGTCCCTGACGAAGATCGTATAATTTCCCGCCACATTTCCGCCCGGAAGCTGGCTGAGAGGGATCGCCTTGAGGTAGTTGTACTTATTGCCCTGGGGCCCCTGGTGGGTAGAGTTTCCACCGCGTGTCGAGTTATTCACCGCGGAGACATGGACGCCATCCTTATGCAACTCCACATAGTAGCTGCCGCCAATGCCCTGAACCTCGTCGCCGCGACCTTCATGAACGAAGCCAATAAAGAGCTTCAGCTCGCTTCCGCCATTGTTCCTGAGATCGGTGTTGCGCAGCCTGAACTTGCAGCCGTCACCGCCGATGCCTGCGCAGGGATCGGAAGGAGCTTGCGGCACTGGGGTTGGAACGGGTGTGGGCGGAACGGGTGTGGGCAGAACGGGCGTCGCTGTTGGAATCGGAGTCGGCGGCGGAGTGGGAATGACGGGCGCCACTTGAACGAGCTCCGGATTGGTTGCGGTCACCAGAGGGCTATAGACCCAGGCATACTGGCCGCCGTAAATGATCTGCCACCATCCGCCGGCAGGATTCTTGCCGGAAATTGAGTATTGGTCTCCGGGAGAGGCCTGTCCTAGGACAGGGTAGTTTGTACCCGGGCCTGCGCGCACGTTCATGACGCGCGTAATACTCACTGTCGGAGACGCAGACGTCGCGGTCGGCGTAGGTGTAGGTGGCGGCGTTGGCGATGGTGTTGGTGTCACCGTCGGCGTAGCAGTTGCTTCCAAGACTGCAAGCCGCTCCTCGTACGTGGCCAAACGGTCGGACATCGAGGCGACCAGTTCTACCATGGCTTCGACTCTTTCAGCCAACCCTTCGAGGGTAAGGCCGGTTTCCTGTGCATAGAGCGGCACAGTTATGCCGAGGAGAGCTACAACTATAAGCAATACCAGACGTGTCTTTTTCATCCTCGTTCCCGATTGCTGGACTTCTCAAGTTTGAGCTAGGTGAGACTGGCCTCGGCGCGGCGTGTGCAACTTCGTACTGACTGGTGAAGCAGCACAAGGTCAGGTCCGTTTACGATAGTAAATGTCAGTTACTTGCGCCCGATGGACATTTGATGGTGTAGCTGCGTAACGTTGGCGCCAGTAGGGATCGTTCTTGTATGAACCGCCCCACTGTCCAAATATCGTATGGCCTATGAATTGCTCATAAAACCTAAGTCTTACTTTCAAGGATTTGAGGGGCGAAGTCGTATTTGATTTCCCAGCACGCTCGCTGTTGGAATCCCCAACCCACTTCACCTCCACGCGGCCTGGAACTCTTTCTCCATGTATTAGCCGCCTGCATTCACTTTCAACCAGATCTCAAAGGATCTGGCTGAGGAAGAGCTTTGTGCGCTCGTGCTGGGCGTTTGTAAAGAAGTGTTCGGGCGTGCCCACTTCCATGATTTCGCCCTCGTCCATGAAGACTATGCGGTCGGCGACTTCGCGAGCGAATCCCATTTCGTGCGTGACAACGAGCATGGTCATGCCGGTTTCGGCCAGCTCCTGCATGACGTCGAGTACCTCTTTGATCATCTCCGGGTCGAGAGCCGAAGTCGGTTCGTCGAACAGCATAATCTTCGGGGACATGGCGAGCGAGCGGGCGATGGCGACGCGCTGCTGCTGACCACCAGAGAGCTGACCAGGATACTTGTCGGCCTGTTCAGGTATGCCGACGCGGTTGAGCAGGCCCATTGCGGTTTCCTGGGCCTCATCCTTTTTCATTTTCCTCACCTGGATCGGCGCCAGTGTGATATTTTCCATCACTGTCAGATGGGGAAAGAGGTTGAACTGCTGGAAGACCATGCCGGTCTCGGAGCGGATCTGCTCGATGTTGCGCACGTCACGGGTGAGCGGAATCCCGTCGACTATGATGTCGCCGGCCTGATGCTCTTCAAGGCGGTTAATGCAGCGGATAAAGGTGGATTTGCCGGATCCCGAAGGCCCAATAATGACGACCACTTCCTGCGCTTCGACGCGCAGGCTGCAGTTCTTGAGAGCCTGAAAGTCGCCGAACCACTTGCAAACGTCCTGGCAGATGATGATTTCGGCGGCGGCAGTTTCTTCGGACATAGTTAGCACCTCTTAGTGGGACGTTTTCTGCTGCGAAACCTGGGCCCCAAGATTCCTGACTTTGAACGACTAGATCAGCGTTCGCCTACTCCAAGGCGTTGCTCAAGTCGGCGGCTGGCGTAAGACATAGTGTAGCTGAAAATCCAGAAAAGTACGGCGATGACTGCATAGACTTCCTGATGTGTTCCCAGCCAGTCGGGGTTGGCCAGGATGGTGCGGGCGATGCCGAGCAGGTCAAAGATGCCGACGAGCGCAACAAGCGTTGTGTCCTTGAAGAGACTTATGAATTGCCCCACGAGAACAGGAATAACGGCCCGCAACGCCTGAGGCAGGATGATATGCATGGTGGACTGGTACGTGTTGAGCCCCAAAGCCTGGGCAGCTTCGTACTGGCCGCGAGGGATGGACTGAAGCCCGCCGCGCACGTTTTCGGCAGTATAGGCTGCGGAGAACAGAGTTATGGCGACGAGCGCGCGCAGTACGCGGTCGACGAGCGGGAAGCCGTCGGGCAGGAACAACTGCAGCATGATCTGGCCCATGAAGAGCAGGCTGATGAGGGGGACGCCGCGAATGAATTCGATGTAGATTACGCTGATGACGCGGATGGCGGGCAGCTTCGACTGGCGGCCGAGAGCAAGGGCTACGCCCAGCGGGAATGAGAGCGTTATACCGAAGAAGGCGAGCAGGAGGGAGAGAAGAAGGCCGCCCCAGAGGATGGGAGAAACAGTGGGCATTGGGCCATCCTCAGCGCCGAAACCGCGCAAAAGGATAAGCATGATGACGAGGTAGGCAAGGAGGAAGTAGACTGCGGCGCGGCCGCGGCGCTGGATCGGCAGGTAGCCTTCAATATAGTAGCCGGCAGCGGCAGCGACGGCGGTGATAAACAGATTGAGGCGGGTCCCCATGGAGAAGAATGGGATGAGCATGAGGACGAAAGGAATGGCGATGAGAACGCGAGCGGCCGCGCTGAACTGGCCGCTGATGAGCCTCCACATGACACCTACGACGGCGCCGAGCAGGTAGATGACGAGCCACAGACGCCAAGCTTCTGTGGTTGGGTACTGGCCGCGCATGATGAGGTTGAAATTGGCCGGTATGACGCCCCACTCTGCGGTCGTGAAAGCCCAGCGGAGGAGACCGGCGGCGACAATGTAGAGAACAGCCAGCGCCACGAGCGTGAGGAGCGAATTGAAGAGATCGCTGAACAGGTTGCGCCGCAGCCAGCCAATTAGTGTGTAGCGTTCAGCAAATGGAAGGACAGAGCGATCCGTAGTCGCGTCAGCCGCTGAGGTCATCCGTCATTCTTTCCTTGCGATGTGCGGTGGGATTCCCGATTTCCCAGAACAGTGTCTGATCTTTCTGTGCGGTCAACGTTCGACCAGGCGAATGCGGCGGTTGTAAACGTTCATAAGCAGGGAGGTAAGTAAACTCAGCGACAGATAGGTGCCCATGATCATGGTAAACATTTCGATTTCCCGGCCGGTCTGGTTCAGGATGGTGTTGCCGGCGACGGCGAACAGGTCGGGATAGCCGATGGCTATGGCCAGGGAGGAGTTTTTGGTCAGATTCAGGTACTGGCTTGTCAGGGGAGGGATGATGACTCGCAAGGCTTGGGGGAATATGACCAGCCGCAAGGTCTGTGCCGGCGTAAGGCCCAGCGACGTGGCGGCCTCGCGCTGGCCCTTGGAGACGGACTGGATCCCGGCGCGCACGACTTCGGCGATAAAGGCCGCGGTATAGATGATGAGACCGGAGAGCAGGGCCATAAACTGCTGGCTGAGGATCTTTCCTCCCTGTGTGTTGAAACCTTCAAGGAAGGGTTGGTCCAGCGTCAGGGGCTGCGGCAGAAGGACCCAACCGACGAGTCCGACTGTGGCGACCGTCACGAGGAACCAGAGCGTGACCAGGGGCATACGCCCGGTGCGTTTGCCCTTTTCGCGCAGGATGTAGGCGACGACTGCGCCGAGCAGGACACCTGCGCCCAGGACAAGGAGATAGGTTGGCCAGGCGTCGGTGGGGATTCCCCACGGGATGGCAACACCGCGATTGCTGAGGAAAATCGGGCCGGGCAACACGATGGCCTCTGCGACTTTGGGCAGCTTAAGAAAGACGGCCTGGGCCCAAAAATACAGCAGCACGAGGAGGGGAATGTTGCGGAAGATGTCGATGTATACGGCGGCGATCCGGCTGACAAGAAAGTTGGCGGAAAGCCGCATTACGCCGATGAGGACACCGAGCGCGGTGGCGAAGATGATGCCCAAGATCGCCACCTGGAAGGTATTCAGAAGGCCGACGACGAAGGCGCGAAGGTAGGTCCTTTCGCGCGAGTACTCGATCAGGCTTTCGCCGATGTCGAAGCCGGCGGCCTGGCCGAGGAAGCTGAAACTGATGGCGACGCTGTGTTTTTCGCGCAGCCCTGAGATCATGTTCGAGAAAAAGAACAGGCCCAATCCCAGGACGATGACGACCACGAGGACCTGGCTGAAGATCCCCAGAACGCGCTCGTCGCGATAGAAGGGCGGTCGAACCTGGCTGGCGTGGATAGTTTGCATGGTCGAGCGATCAGTTGAGGGCCTGGCGCCCTTGATGTAGGGTCGGTCGGTCAGACTGGCAGCAGCACAGTCGGGCAGTCGGACAGACTATCAGACGGACAGGGGTACCCACTTCTATTTGTACCCCTGTCCGTCTGCCGGAGAGAAATCTACCTGATGGGGGGAGCGTAAAGGATGCCGCCGTCGGTAAAGAGGCTGTTCAGGCCGCGCGGCAGGTTGAATACCGTATCGGGGCCAAGATTGCGGTCGTAGATCTCGGCGTAGTTGCCGACCTGCGTGATTACGTCCACGAAGCAGCCGGCGTTGGCAATGCCGACCTTGGAGCAGAAGTCGCCTTCAAGGCCAAGCAGCCTGCGGATGTTGGGATCTTCGCTGCCCATGAAGCTGTCGACGTTGGTCGAGGTGATTCCATATTCCTCGGCGAGCATCGTGGCGTAGACTACCCAGTTCACGAGATCGAACCACTGGTCATCGCCGTGGCGTACCGCCGGCCCCAGAGGCTCCTTGGAGAGGGTCACGTTGAGGATCACGTGATCCGCAGGCGCCGCGAGCGTGGTCTGGCGGGAGACGAGGCTGGACTTGTCGGTTGTGACTGCGTCACAGCGGCCCTCGTCGTAAGCGGTGAAGGACTGATCGAAGTCTTCGAAGACGACGGCTTCGTAGTCAACCCCGGCCGCCGCGAACTGGTCGGCGAGATTGAGTTCGGTGGTCGTGCCTGTGACCACGCAAACAGAGGCGCCCTGCAGGTCCAGCAGCGTGGATACTCCGGCCTCCTTGCGCGCCATCAGGCCCTGGCCGTCGTAGAAGGTGGTGGGACCGAAGTTCATACCCAGGTCCGTGTCGCGAGACATCGTCCAGGTGGTGTTGCGGATGATGACGTCACCTTCACCGCTGGAAAGGATGGTGAAGCGCTCGCGGGCGGTGGCAGGCCGTACTTCAAGGGCGTTGGCGTCACCGAAGATGGCTGCGGCGATGGCGCGGCAGTAGTCGACGTCAAAGCCGGAGAAATTGCCTTCGGAGTCGAGGAAGCCGAAGCCTGGGAGTTGTGAGTTGCCGATGCAGACGAGTTTGCCGCGTTCCTGCACGATGCTGAGCGTGGACTGCACCTCCTGCATTGCCGGCGCTGCCGCCTCCTCCGACTCGACGACTTCCGGGCCTGCTGCGGGGCTCATGCAGGCCGCGATGATCATGCCGATTACCATTGACAGAATCATCCCTGCCTTGTTCAATTTCCTCATGCTCTTCATTGTGTGCTCCTTGAAATGGATGGTGGAAACGGTAACAGATATCTAAGACCCGTAACTGGTGACGGGCCATGGCACCCTTCGACCGAGCGTAGCAGCTTTGCCCGCGGGCCCGTTGCATGCTGAATTCGGCCAATCATCCCTGCAGACAGGGCGGCGAGCGAATCTCAGTAATTAAATTATAATACAAGTCTGACAACGCCACAACAGAATCCACAGAATCTGGTTAGGAGGGACTAGATCTTGGTGCGTTGACTGCCGTTCCCGACGTGGAACAAGGAATGACACTAAGTTCGGGAACGAAAAGTGATGAGTTTGCGTTGTAAAGAGGGCGTCTCGTGTTCTACGAGGCGCTGACGGGTATGGAATCTCAGGCAGGGATGCCAGACATTGCCGACTGCATAATCGGGACCTGTCCGTGGTCCGGCGATCCAGCGGGGGATTCGCTGACAGTCTGAGATGGCGAGGATGTCGGATTCTGTGATCCATGGTACAGAAGTCAGTTTGAGAGCGCGGTCCGCCACTGTGGGCAGGCAGGGCGATCGGAAAGTGGGAGGATCGCATTCAATCGCCTCATCCACTGTCGCGATGTGAAGTTGGCTGAGTCGATATACCTACAGCGAATGACCGATTGCTTTTGGGTATATATTGGTGGTGGGATATAATCGTCGAATGCCCGATTCCGGAGCTTTGCGAATTGCGCCACCGGCACAGACACAGTCCGGAGCGGGCCCGGCAACCTGACAGGAGAAGCGAATGCTGGCGGAACTGTCCAACACGATTGCAACCCTTATTGGGATTATCGTTGCCCTATTGGGCGCGTTCCTCTTTGCCTTCTGGATTGCAATGGGCATTTGGACGTTCAATGACATTCGCAGCCGCACACGGGACTGGTTAGCCATCGTTCTTGCCAGCATTCTGGCGCTTGTGTTTCCTCTTGTCGGCCTCGTCCTCTACATGATGATTCGCCCCAGAGAGACGCTGGCCGATGTTTTCGATCGGGCACTGGAAGAGGAGTCATTGCTAAGGGAATTGGAGGCGACACTTTCCTGTCACAATTGCGGACTGCCGGTACAGGACAGTTGGAATTTCTGCTCAAACTGTCATAGCCAGTTGCGCTATGCATGTTCCAGCTGCGGCAAGGCGATGCGGCACGAGTGGAGCATCTGCGTTAGCTGCGGCGCAGACCAGACTGAGCAAGATTCTTCCGCGAGAGATGGACAAAGCAACGCCACAAACAGATTAGGCGCCTCAGTTTCGGCGGCCACACAAGAGACAGCGGCAGGCGCAGCGGCATTCGGACCCACGCAGGAATCGTCGCAAAGAAGATAGTACACTCCCGGACATTCAAGTTGGTTCTCAGACCTGCTTCCTGGAATACAGGGAACGGGCAGTTTCGATTTGCGCGACAGAGGAAGACATTGGGTTGTCTGGACATCGGGAAATAGTTGAGAAGCTGGCTATAGGATTGCTGCAGTTCATGGGTGTCCGGGGACAGCCATAAGGTCTACTTCTCTTTCTTCCGTTCAGTGGGGGCGGACATCTTCGTCCAGGGCGCAGGCATCTCCCCGACAGGAACTTCAATAAGAACGGGCAGATCGGCGGTGAAGGCGTCGGACAGGGCACTCCGGAGTTCGCCCGGCGTATGAACGCGGAGTGCACGCGCGCCAAAGGACTGGGCAAAAGCGACGAAATCGGGATTGTGCAGTTCGCTGGCGATGACGCGGCCGCCGTAGTCCTGCTTCTGCATTCTAAGCACGTTGCCGTAGGCGGAGTCGTTGAAAACGACGGTGACAGTGTTGATGCCGTGCTGGACGGCGGTCGCCATCTCGGTGGCGGAGAAGAGCAGGCCGCCGTCTCCGCTGACGCAGAGTACCGGCCGGTCGGGAAAGGCAACTTTGGCGCCTAGTGCGGCGGGGAAACTCCAGCCCAACGTAACCTGATAGTTGGAGGTCAGGTAGGTCCGCGGCTGGTAGACCGGCATGGCTTCACGGCTTACGTATCCCACTTGTGTAATATCCTCGACGTAGATGCCGTCGTCCGGCAGGGCCTCGCGGATGGCGCGCACGAAACTCATTTGCGGCTGAACCGACTCATATATTGCGTCCATTTCATCCTGCAAGGCCAGCATTTCGACCCGGCGGGATCGCCTTTCGCGATTGTGCGACGTCAGTGCGGGCAGCAGCGCTTGCAAGGCGTCGCGACAGTCCGCTACCAGAGAGACGTCCGGCGGTGCAAAACGATCCTGCTCCTCCGGGTCGATGTCTACGCGAATGAGGCGCAGTTTGCCCGGCTTTCCCCAACGCATCATTGGGGTAGATAAGCGAGAGCCCACGGAAATGGCGACGTCGGCCTGCTCCCACAGCCGCCGGCCGGGGCCGTGTGAGTGGCTGAAGGGGTGGCGGCTGGAGAGGATGCCGCGACCGGATGCACTGGCGATGACAGGGGCTTGCAGGGTCTCGGAAAGTGTGCGAATCTCCTCGGTCGCACCGACAGCACCGCCGCCAACGAAGATAACCGGATTCCGCGCCCCGGCAAGGAGACGGGCAGCTTCTGAGACCGCCTTACCGTCAACGGCCGGCCGGTTCAGGGACAGAGGAACGGGTTCGTCATCGAAATCGGCCTGGCGAGAGAAAACGTTAAGCGGCACTTCCAGCCCAACGGGCCGGGGGCGATCGGAGTGCATTGCGCTGAGCGCCTCGGCGAGAAGGCGGGGCACTTCGGCGGGGCTTTCGACGCGGCGGGCCCACTTGGTCAGGGAGCGCAGGATTCCGAGCTGGTCGGGGATTTCGTGGAGCATTCCGTAGCCGCGGCCGATGTGGTCACTGTGGAGCTGGCCCGTCAGGCAAAGGACGGGCGCGTTGGTGGCGTAGGCGGTGGAGAGGGCAGCGGCGGCATTGAGGAAGCCGGGACCCGGCACGACGACGTAGACGCCGGTCTTGCCTGAGGCGAGCGCGTAGCCGAGAGCCATGTAGGCGGCGCCCTGCTCGTGGCGCGTGTGGATGACACGCATGCGGTCGCGGGCGTCGTAGACGGCGGTATAGAAGTAGTCGTTCTGTACGCCGGGCAGGCCGAAGATGGTGTCGATGCCGTGTGAAAGAAGGCCGTTGACGAGCGCTTCGCCGCCGGTACGTGTGGTGGTCATTGGGTCGGCTCCGGGAGGCTGGGGCTAGTGGGCAACCGAACCGTCGGCGTGATAGTTGCCGAGGATCTTCTTGGGCTGATAGGGGTAGCTGGCCAGTTTGCTCTCGTCAATGTGAAGTCCGATGCCGGGGCGGTCCGAGACGACGAAGTATCCGCCCTGACGCTCGACCGGCGTGTCGACGATGTCGTTGAAGGCATCGGCGGTGGGATGGCTTTCCATCAGCACGTAGTTGGGGATGGCGGCGTCGAGCTGGCAGAAGGCAGCAATGTTGACGGGACTACCCATCAGGTGTGGAAAGATGCCGACGAATGCGGATTCGGCGATGGCCGCGATCTTTTTGACCTGAGTGAAGCCGCCGGCGAGGGAGAGGTCCGGGCGGATGAGGCTGACGATCTTGCGGTCGATGAGATCTTTGAACTGGAAGATGTTGTAGAAGCGTTCTCCGGTTGCCATAGGCAGGGGCACGGTTTTTGCGATGTACTCCATGGACTCCAGGCTTTCAGGGGCGAGGGGATCCTCGTAGTAAAGAATGCGGAAGGGCAGCAGTTCGCGGGCGAGTATGATCGCCTCTTCGGGACGAAGGTTGCGGTGGATTTCGAGACCGAGATCGATGTTGAAACCGACTGCGTCGCGCACCGCGGCGACCATGGCGACGGCCTCGCCAACCACCTGGGAGGGCGTCTTGCGCTCGAAACCGGGCAGGAAGGGGGACATACGAAGGGAAATGTAGCCTGCCGCAACTTGCTGCTGGGCATTGGCAGCGCATTCGTCGACGGTTGCGCCGCCTACGTTGGCGAAAACTTTGATCTTGTCGCGCACCCGGCCGCCCAGAAGTTGATGTACGGGCTGGCCGACGGCTTGGCCGGCGATGTCCCACAGCGCGATGTCGATGGCGCTGTGGGCGGCGCTGAGCGCGGCGCCCATGAAGTGGGCATCGCGGCTGACGGTCTGGTAGTGGTGTTCGATGCGGGTGGCGTCCTTGCCGACAAAGTAGTCGCTTAGCTCAAGTATGGCGCGATTGACTACGCCATGATGCGCCCAGAGGCCGGCCTCGCCGTTGCCGACGAGGCCCTGGTCAGTGTAGACGCGCACGAGAAGGAATCTGTCTACCAGAAAGGGGGTGATCTTCTCTATTTTCATCGAGGGCTCCACCATTTGACAGCAGGTCGTTGAAGGCGAAAGTCCGGGGTCCCATGCGTCATTGGGCTTCAACCCGATAGAGGTGGCTGCGACCTGACTGGGCTGAATTATACAGGATGCGGCTGCCGTCCAGGCTCCAGAGGCAGTGGGGATGGGTGCCGCGATGGGAGTTGTGATCGCAGTGGGGACCGAACGCGGCGATATGGTCAACTTTCTGCTTTTTCAGATCGACCAGGACGACACCTTCTCGGTCCCAAGTGGTGATCTTGCTGCCGTCGGGGCTGGCAATGGGATGGCCGCCCAACGGTTGGTCGATGACGACTTCCTTGCCGGCGCCGTCGAAATCAATCATGTAGAGCCGTGGTTCGTCCTGCTGCCCCTCGTCGGTATGGATGCGATAACCGGAGTAGAGGACTTTTGTGCCTCCAGCGGTCCAACTGTGATGGTGGCCGAAAAAGGTCAGCCATCGGCGCTCGCTGCCGTCGCGGCTGACGATGTAGATACTGCGGCGGTGAGGGCTCTTCCAGGGTGAAAGGTCATTGGGCGTGGACTTTATCCACATGGCGACCAGCATGTGTTGGGCATCCGGAGTCCACTTCGTGTTGCCAACGGTCATCTGATCGATATGGAAGAGATGGTTGTTGGGCGTCATCTCGTAGAGGGCTTCGGTTGGGGCGATGAGGGTGAGGTCTGCGTCCTGCTGGTGTCCCGCCTCTGTGTCGGAGGGCATGGTGTAGACGCCCCTAGGCAGGTCGGTGCGGATATCGTTTGTCGTCCAACTCAAAAGCTTGCCGTCGGGGCTGATCTGGCGGATGCCCCCCTTCATTTTTCGGAGGATTTTGCCGCCGCGCCGACCCAGTCGCGACCACCCAGCGTCAACGACGCTTACCTCTTCGGGCGCGGTGTAAAAGAAGACTTCACATTGGGTCGGATGCCAGACGGGGAAGGCGCCTGTATGCGTGTTGTAAAAGGCGTTCTCCGCGAGCAGGCGCAACTCGAACGTTTCCAAGTCCATCAGGTAGAGCCGGCCTTTGTCGGTGGCGAGAGTATCGCGGTGCGCAGTGGTTAAATCGCCGGGGTTGGCGGCGGAGAAGACCATGTAACGACCGTCCGGCGACCAGGGTGAGATGTCGTAGTAAGTGTGGACATCGGCCATTGGGCTGCTGGTGAGCTGCTCGATGGTACGGCCTGTGTGCTGGTCAACGTAGGTGCTACGTTCAGGTTGGCTTCTGTGGAAGGAGGTCATTTGATTGGTCCTCAAGTGGAACTGGAAGCGCCGAGGCGGGCAGGCGCTGCCACCAGCGATGGGCCTGGAGATGCTTGCTCTTAAGGGCGACACAGGGGTCGCACGCAAATTGGGCGGGGCGTCCTCGTTTTGGGAGAACGCCCCGCGAAGGGATCAGAATCGAACAACTCCGGATGCCCGAATTCAGGAATCTGGCACCTCTTTTCGGACCCCGCAGAGGCAGTTAGCTACCTAACTGTGGCTCGCCGGATCGTCCCAGTAGAAAGTATGCACCTGCACAAGGCCCCCGTGTGAGGTCGGGTTGCTGAGCGGATACACATACTCGGGGTCCAGCCCGCGCAAGCCGTTGAGCACGATCAGCGGATTAGGGATCTGGCCCAGGTAGCCGATCTGCGGCAGCTCCTCTGCCCAGACGTCAAGGATCTGGAAGAACAGCTCGGTGCGTCGGGCCTCGTCCGGTTCAACCAGGATCTCGTCCCACAAGTTCCACATCGTGCGGATCCAGTGGCCCTCCGGGGGCTCTTCAGCAACCGGGTGAGAGGGATCCAGACGCCAGCGGCCCCAGGCTTCCCCCCATGGCCGGTCGAGGCCTGTGCCGAGGAAGAAGGCGGGGTCGACCAGCGGCAGAAGTGAGCGACCGCTGCCCCAAAAGGCTGCGTCGATCTCGTTTGCGCCCCAGTGCTCTTCGTAGAGAGAGCGCTCGATGCCCTTGTAAGTCGCCTTGATGCCAACATCCGCTAGGTAGCTGATGATGATTTGGACGGCGTCCTCATCGGGGGATCCAGGTTGCGCAGTCCCTTCGACAACGAAGCTGATCGTCTCTCCGCTGCCGTCCGGGTAGACGCGGAAACCGTCGCCGTCTCTTTCGGCGTAGCCTGCTTCATCGAGAAGCAGGTTGGCTCGATCTGGATCGTAGTCGATGTAGGCGTTGGCCTGTTTGGGATAGGACTGCGGCGACTGTTCCAGCGGGCTGTACTGGCGCGGCGTGTAGAGTCCTTCGAAGGCCAGTTCGTTGAGCGTGGCACGGTCCACCGCGAGAGACATGGCGATGCGCACGTCGCGGTTCTGGAAGAACTGGCGCAGACGCGGCTTTTGGACGGTCTGGTTCGGAGTGAGGCAGACGTGCTGGTCGCCGGCGCCCAGTTGGACGCGATAGCCGCCGTTGTCTTCGTTTTCCTTGTACAGCGTGAAATTGGCAGCGCTGACGTGGCGCTGCTGAAAGTCGACTTCACCGTTAATGATGCGCAGGTCGAAGACATCGTTGGTATCGAAGAGGCGGTGGCGGATGGCGTCTATGTAAGGAAGCTGGTTCCCGTCCGGATCCACCTGCCAGAAGTAGGGGTTTCTTTCCATGAGGAAGAGTTCTTCCGACAAGGGGTTGCTGGCTGTGAAGGAGTAGAGACTTGGCAGCTCCGGGTTGAGATACCACCAGTTGCGGTCGGAGAAGAGGGCCGTCCAGGTGTCGAAGCCACTTTCTTCCACCGCAGCTTCAAGCGCCTCTTTGTCGTCCGTCGTCTCCATATGATACTGGGAGAGATAGTGATGCGGGACGAACAGGTCTCTTGTCAAAGGGGCGACGCGGTCGAGGAACATCGGGTTCGGATGAGCGAAGGTAAAGACGACGGTATGTTTGTCGGGAAACTCCATCGTCATGGGCGTACGCTCGGGGCCTGTCACCCAGTGGCGGCCGATGGCCGGCGTAATGTCCTGGTTGAGCATGACATTTTCATGCCACCAGGCGAAGTTGTCGGAGTCGAAGGCGGCCCCGTCGGACCACTTCATGCCTTCGCGCAGGTGGAAGGTCCAGACGGTGGCGTCGTCGTTGTTTTCCCATGATTCGGCGATGTTGGGGCGCAGCGAAAGCTCGGGCGTATACCAGGTCAGCCCCTGGCGGGCGAGCTTGGTGGGACCCCAGCGATCGGAGACGCCCTTGAAGCCGCGGCGCATGGAGCCGCCATAGTTGCCGATGCCTTCCATGCCTTCGAGGACGAGAGGGTTGGCGGGAAGCCGCTCATCGATGGGAGAAAGATCTCCGGCGGCGACCATGTCGGCCAGCATTGGTGCTTCTCTGTAGCCGCCGGGAGAAGCTGGAGCCTGTGCAGGGGCTTCGGTCTCCGCATCGGCGGCCGTTGCCGGTATATCCTGGGCGGCTGGTTCACCTCCACCTCCGGCACAGGCGGCGGCAACAACCCCTGCTGTGCCGATAGCCCCCAGCTGGAGGAATCGCCTTCGGGTGATGTCGTCGGATCGCAGTTCCAGTTTCTTCATGACAGGTTCTCCTTTTGCCAGAATTCATCGTAAACGAAGGATATCAAGAGGCAGCGCAATTGTACTCAAACGGACGCTTGCCGTCAAAGGGCACGCCAGCGGTTGTGTATTCCAGATTTGGGGTGGGAACAGTCTGGCGGGGAATTGATGCCTGCCGTAGGCGGGGATGAGCAGAAATTGAACAGGAACGGAACGCCCTCAGCCCTGTTCGGGAAATTATTCACCATAAACTTGTGGAAAACGAAGGGGATCGATTTGACAAATCGGTGTGGGGCTCTATGATCCAGGCAGTGAAAGGCGATTTGCAAAAAGAGGAGAGGCGCAATGAGTAAAGCATGGCTTGAGAACCTGGTCACGCCGGAGGAAGAGCGCGAATTTGCCGAGCAGGGCTACATGATTATTGAAGACGCCATCCCGCAGGACCTAGTGGAACGGGCAATCCAGGTTGTCGACCGTCTGACCGTCGACCAAAAGGCGAAAGAAGGCTTGGGACCCAGTGACGGGATAAACATTTTTGATTTCATAGGCAAGGATGACGTTTTCCTGGAACTGCTGGACTATCCGACGACTTTTCCCAAGGTCTGGGGAATATTGGGCTGGAACATTCAACTCTACCATTCGCACACGATTATCACGCCTCCCAACGCCGTGTCCGGTCCTGGGCAGCAGGGGTTGAACTGGCATAAAGACAGCGGGCGCCTCAACAATGAATTGGAGACCGACCCGCAGCCGCGCATTTCGCTGAAAGTCGCGTTTTTCCTGACCGACACGACTGAGCTGGGGCGGGCCAACCTCTATGTAATACCCGGTAGTCATCTTCTGAACAAGCTGCCTGTTGATGAAGACAAGAAGCCCAAGGGCGGCATTGCGGTACGCGCCAAGCCAGGGGACGCGGTGTTTTTCGATCGCCGCATCTGGCATGCTTCAAGTCCGAATACGTCCGAAATGACGCGCAAGGTCCTTTTCTACGGTTACAGTTACCGGTGGCTGCGTCCGCGCGACAACATGACGGTAGACCATGTCATGGGTCGAATTGATCCGATCAGACAGCAGCTGCTCGGGGCGGTGCCATCAGGATGGCATGGGTACTCGTCGCCGAAGCCGGAGGACGTGCCCTTGCGGGCGTGGATGCAGGAGAAGGTGGGGGCGAACGGTGCGGATTGAGCATGTTGAGGCGATCAACCTGCTTCACCGCTATCCCGAGGGGCACCGCTTTCAGTACGGCGGCGGAGTCTGCGACGCGCGTTTGACGAGTCTGGTCCTGGTCCATACGGAGTGCGGCGCGGTCGGCGTCGGTTCGGTGTACTCGTACCCGGCGCTCGTCTATCTGATTGTACATGAGCAGCTGGCACCTGTGCTCACGGGAGAGGACCCGACCGAGGTAGAGGCCTTGTGGGAGAAGATGTACGCGCTGACGCGCTGGTACGGGCGCAAAGGGGCCGCAATTTCAGCGATCGGGGGCGTGGACACGGCGCTTTGGGACCTGCGGGGGCAGGCTGAAGGAAGGCCGATCTGGGCACTGCTGGGCGGGGAAAACGATCGCTGCCCGGCGTATGCGAGCGGGCTGCTGTGGAAGGACGACGTCAAGGAGCTTGCGGACGAGGCGAGCAGTTACATTGACTCAGGGTTCAGACGGGTCAAGATGCGCCTGGCCCGCAGTGAAGAGTACGACAGGGCCGCGGTGGAGGCCGTGCGGGGGGCAGTCGGCGCCGAAAACGACGTCATCGTTGACGCGTCGATGCGGTATCACCTGGAGCTGGCACGACGGATGGGAAGTTTTCTGGAGGAGCAGAAAGTCTTCTGGTATGAGGAGCCGTTCGCGCCGGAAAATATCGACGACTTTGTTTCGCTGCGAGGTACTGTGGGCGTAGCGCTGGCGGCGGGCGAGAATGAGTTCGGATTGCAGGGGTTTCGGGAGCTGATCCGGGCCGAGGCGGTGGACGTCGTTCAGCCGGACGCGTGCCGATGCGGTGGAATCAGTGAGGTTTGGAAGGTAGGGCGGCTGGCTCAAGAGCACGGACTCCGGTTCGCTACGCATAGCTGGAGCGATGCGGTTGCGATCGTTGCCAACGCGCATGTGGTCAGCGCGATGCCGAACGGTGTTACCGTGGAGATCGACCGGATGAACAATCCGTTTGTGGACGAATTGCTGGGGCGGGCGCTGGAGGTGGTCGACGGTGAGATTGCGCTTGGCGACCAGCCCGGTTTGGGGATTGATCTGAATCGGGATCTGATCGAGCGGAGCAGGCTTGCGGATCCGCTGCACATTCCAGACGGCGTCTATTCGGACATGATGTTCGGTAGAGAGAATCTGCCGCGTGCAGTGCCTTATTTGGAAGGGAAGGGATCGTAGGGTAAAGAAAAGCGCCTATTCAGCATTGATGCGCGCCAGGGCGAGGCGCGCATTTTCGCGTACGTACAGATTTGTGTCGTCCAGCGCCATTCGCAAGGAAGAGGAGGCCGCGTCGGCGTCCCGGCCAATTTTGGCTAGCGAGAGGGCCGCGTTGTGTCGAACAAAACGGCAGTTGTCCTTGACGAGCAGACGGGCCAGTTGTGGGACCGATTCTGCCGATCCGATGTTGCCCAGTGCCTCGGCAGCGTTTCGCCGCACCCACTCAGAGTCATCCTCAAGAGAGTCGACGAGGAAGGGCACTGCGTTCCCGGCGGGGCGGCCGATGTCTCCGAGGATGTCTGCAGCAGCCGCGCGAAGCGGCCAATCTTCTGATCCCAGTGACTCCAGCAGATAGGGTACAGCAGTGGCCCCTTGGGCGCTGAGTCCGTAACCAGAATAGAGCTGGCTGGGATTCGTATGCTGGGCGGCTTGATTGTGATCGAGCAGCTCAAAGGCTTCTCTTGACAACCTTTCGGATAACTCTGCCGCCCCCTTTGGTCCCTGACTGGATAGCCGGTAGACATTCTCCAACTGTCCGGCTTCGGACAGTCCCACTTTTTCCTCTCTTAAGCTTTTATCCCTTCCGGCGGCAGATTCTCCGATGTTGTTGGCGGCATCCTGACTGTCTTGGGAGACTTCGTTTCCCAAGTGCCAATTCCATACGCTTCGCCAAAGCCGGGGCAGTTCTCCTCCCTCTGCCGATTCGCTCCAGACAGGGTTGGTACTGTGCCAGCCAGGAGCGGTCGGTTCCGCCATGCGGCAGAAGAGGAACTTGATCATGTAGCGGTTGCGATCGGTATGGTTGGTCGTGGCGCGGTGCCACAGGTCGTAGTGGACGATTGTTACGGCGCCGGCCTCGCCGTACAGAAGCGCTTCGTCCCTTATTTCTGCTTGTGTGCGGCTTGTGTAGTATTGTGAGGCAGGTAGAACGGAGGTCGGACCCATCTGCGCGGATACGTCCTGGGGATAGTAGAAGGCCATTGCCCAGCGAGTGCGGTGGTGGCGCACGTTCTGATCGTCTTCGTAGCTGTCCTGGTGGTGGCGCTGGCCTGCCTGCCGAGGCGGGGTCAGGTGGCAATGGCGGTGCGGGTGCATAGCGTAGCTGGGACCGAGGATGCTGGTCAAGGCGCCGGTGACCGCCGGGTGTGAAAAGAGGTCGGCCAACTGGGGGATTGCGGGTAGGATATCGTTTCCGGGGTTCCCTGTCGTTGAGAAGATTTCCTCAGCCTGGGCGCGAACGGACTCATGAAAGGCCGGCGTAAACGCGGCCTTTACTTTCACGTAGCCATTGACGATAAATTCCTGCATCTGCGAATCATTGAGAAGCTTCATCTTTGGCAACTCCTGGTCCAGGCGAGAGTGGCAGGCACGTCGTTGAACTGAGAAAGAGAAACGGATTGGCAACCCCAGCGTACTTGTAAGTATAACATGCCAGTTGCACAGTTCCTGGTACTTTAAGGCGCGAGGCGCGCCACCTCTTTTCGAAACGAGACTTAGTGAAATGAGCCAGACCACCGCACTAGACACACCGGCCACGCAAGACCAACTGGCGGAGGGAAGCGGGTTGGAAAAACGTGAACCGGAGGGGGTGACCACGCCGATTGTGGTCGCTGAGCAGATCCACAAGACTTTTCGCAGCGGCGAGATCGAGGTGCACGCGCTGCGGGGCGTGGACTTGACGATCGGAACTGGCGAGATGGTGGCGATCATGGGTCCGTCCGGCTGCGGCAAGACGACTTTGCTGAATGCGCTTTCCGGGCTGGACAGTTTCGACGACGGCCAGGTGACGATTGAGGGTACTTCGCTGGCAGACATGAATGACCGCAGGCGCACTGATTACCGCGCAAGGCGGATGGGTTTCGTCTTCCAGTCCTTTAACTTGCTGCCGGTGATTTCCGCGGTCGAAAATGTTGAAATGCCGCTTCTTGTCAGCGGGGTGAGACCGGCGGAGGCACGCAGGCGCTCGTTGGAGAGCCTGGAAAGCGTCGGGTTGTCAGACCGTGCATCTCACCGGCCAATGCAACTTTCCGGCGGACAGATTCAGCGGGTAACGATTGCGAGGGCGCTGGTGAATAATCCGGCGCTGGTCTGGGCGGACGAGCCGACAGGCAATCTGGACGTGGGAAGTTCGACGGAAGTGCTGTGGTTGATGCAGCGATTGAACCGGGAGAAGGGGCAGACTTTCGTCATCGTCACGCATGACCCGCAGGTGGCCGCCCTGTGCGGACGTATTGTGCGTATGGAAGACGGGGAGATCGTGGCTAATGAGTAGCTTTCTCAATTCGATTGCCCTATATCTGGCGGTTGCACTTGGCCTGATCCTAGCCGGCGCCGCCCTCATTTCGCTGCGGAATCCGATTATCGGCAAGCTGGGCATTCGCAATATCCCGAGGCGGCCCACGCAGTCGGCACTGATCGTCTTTGGTCTCACGCTGAGCACGATGATCATCGTTTCGGCGCTCAGTCTGGGCGACACGCTGGACAATACGGTCCGGCGCCAGACGATTGACGCATACGGGCAGATTGATCAGGTTGTTTCGCCGCCGTTTCTGATGGACCTGACGCAACTGGCAGACGGCGGCAGCATCGACCCTGATGCGGCAAGCAGTCCGGAAAGCGCGGCGCTGTTGAATGCGCTGACCGGCGGCGACATCAATGCCTTGATCGCAATCCTGGACGAGGGGTTGCCGGGCATTACGGAGGAACGGAAGGCGCAGTTGCAGGAGGATGCGTCATCGTATCCACTGATCGACGGGGTAGCCGGTTCGATTCTCTTTCCAACGATCATTCGCAACGTAAATACGGGGCAAGGGGAGCCGCTGGGCTTCATTTTTGCAGTTGATGAGGGCTACGATACAGGGTTCGGGCTGCACGACATTGACGGTGAACCGGTGCGGACGGCCGACCTGCGCGACGGTATCGGGGATGTCTTCGTCGATCTTGTCGGGTTGTGGGAGCAGTCCGAAGAGACGGCGGAGGTGATCGGGACGGCGATCGGGTTGGAAGAGACCAGTCTGGTAGGGACTGCGCTGGCGCTTGGCGCGGCAGGTGCAGTGTTGCTGCAGGAAGAAGGACCAAGTTTCACACTGCGGCAGTTGGAGCTTCCCGTAGAGATCCTGCGAAACCTTGGGTTCCCCGGCGAGATACTCGACGAGATCGACTCTGACGTGATCAGCCTGGAGGGGCTTGGGATAACGGACGAGGACCTGGCCGAACTTAATCTCGACCCTGACGCTCCAATTACAGTGCCAACGCTGCCGATGCTTGGCTTCGATGTGCCTGACCAGCAGGAACTGATCATTGCGGCGATGGAGGCGCTCAACTCGATCAACCTGAACACTCTGGGTCAGGATGTGGACGAAACGCTTGGTCAGTTCGGGCTGCAGTTGCGCCAGGGAGAGGTGTACCTGAACGAGCTTGGGGCTCTGCAACTCGATGCGCGAGCCGGCGACCTGCTGGAGATATTCATTGGCCCGATTCCGGTTCCCTACCGAGTGCGGGCGGTGGTGGCTGAGGCAGGACCACTGGGAGCGGTCCTGCCGGTGGTAATGATGCACACGGATGAGGCACAGAAGCTGCTCTTCATGCCGGACAAGGTCAACAACATACTGATCTCGAACGCTGGCGATGAAGTCAGCGGAATGATCCACACGGCTGAGGTGAGCGACCAGCTGCGGGCGCTGTCGCTCAATGAGGAACGGGTGGCCGGCCTATTGGAGGTTCTGCGCAGGCCTCAAATTGCCGAGGTCATTCGCAAAGAGTCTGTCGCACCGATCAACCCTCTGTTCGACGACGACGTGCCGGAATTAGTCATGCAGATCGCCGGGATGTGGACGCAGGCGACGAGCTTCGAATCTGACATTGAGGTGTTGGTTGACCACGTCACCGGTCCTTCGGATGGCGAGTTCCCGATGGAATTGCGAGGAGCGTTAAGCAGCGGAGCAGTTCAGGAATGGCTAAAATCACTGCCGTTGGGGAACGATGACATGCGTGCGCTTGAGGCAGGCATGGCCGATCTTCGGGACTTTGATGTGCTCTCTCCGCTGAGCAAGCAGTTCGTCACAGACATAGCAGAAATCGGCGGCATCGCGTTGGGGACAGTGTTTTCGAGCTTCGGGATTCTCTCGATATTTGCGGGCGTGCTGCTGATCTTTCTGATCTTCGTGATGCTGGCGGCGGAACGGCGCAGCGAACTTGGCATTGCGCGAGCGGTAGGTATGAGGCGCGTGCACCTGGTGCAGATGTTTGTTACGGAAGGGCTCGTATACGACCTTGCGGCGGCGCTGGTGGGTCTTGGTCTGGGCCTGCTTGTTTCGTATGGCATGATCGGATTCGTGAGCGGTCTCCTCAACAGCATTGTTCAACGTGTCGAGGGGGCCTCAGCGCCGATCCGCTTCTACTGGTACGCGGCGCCTTCTTCTCTCATCATTGCCTACTGTATCGGAGTCATTCTTACGTTCGTTGTGGTTACTGTTGCTTCCTGGAACGTGAGCCGCCTCAATATCATCTCGGCAATCCGCAATTTGCCGGATACCTCAAACGGAAAGAAGCTGGGCGTCATAGGACTATCGCTACGCGGCTTGTCGCTTATCTTCTTGCTCGGGGTCGGTGGGTATCTGACATGGCTGGGCCGGGATTACGGACAGACGGTTGCCTTTATCGGCGCCACCTTGCTGTTGGTTGGCGTAGGATGGGGAGGCGTGTGGTTGGGCCGCCGTTGGACTTCGGGCCAGGCCGCGCTTCGCCTCCGCCTGGCATATACGTTCATTGGGGTAGGCCTTCTGGCCCTGTGGGGCGTGCCGTGGAGCAGTGTGCTCGACACCGACCTGCCGTGGTTCGACCAGGGCCCCGGTTTCACGCTGCTATCGTTTGCACTGAGCGGGCCGTTTATCATAATCGGCGCGATTATGGTGGTCATGTTCAACGCAGACAGCCTTGCGGGTCTGTTTGTGCGGCTGGTGGGAGGAATCGGGCCGTTGACCCCAGTGCTGAAGACGGCGGTGGCCTACCCTCTGAGCAATCGATTTCGGACAGGGACGGCGATGCTGCTGTTTGCAATGGTGATTACGACGGTGACGGTTATGAGCGTGGTGATTCGGGCGACCGAGGTCGTGACCGATCCAGACGAACAGCGCACGGCCGGTTTCGACATCGTCATGTCGCCGAGCCTGCTCAGTCTGTTCGACCCGGTCACCGACATCCATGAGGAGGCGGAGAGGCGAGCTGATTTTCCCAGTGACAGGCTGGCGGTTCTGGGAACCGTTGCACGCATGGGCGTCACGGCGCAGCAGCTTGAGCCGGCTGAATTTGGAACAGACAGAACTTCGGCGGTTTACATGGCCGGAATTGACGAAGGCTATACGAAACAGGCAGCGTTGCACTACGGATTCCAGATGCGTGCAGAGGGTTTCGGGAGCGACGAGGAGGTCTGGAAGGCGCTGGCCGAGCGGGATGACGTCGCGGTGGTCACATCAAGGTGGGTGGAAGAGCCTCCGGTGGAAGATGGCACCGTCCCCGAAGACAGTTCCGGCAGGGGAGGGCGCTCTAACGGGCCCCCTTGGAGCAGGGGAATAGCGTTGCAGGGATTCTACCTGGAAGAGGGAGGAACGCTACCCCACGTAGTGGTTGAACTCAGCAATCGACCCGACAGGCTGACGACGGAAGCGGGATTTGAAATTGGCGGCGTTCAGGCAGAGGTCTCGACCAGCAGTCCGACCGGAGTAGAGGGCGGGGAAGTGGTGACGCATAAGGTACAGGTCATCGGCGTACTTGCCGATGACGACACACTGGCTGAGGCCAGTTTCCAGATGAACCGGCGGGTCCTGGATATTCTTAACGGCGAACCGGTGCAGCCTGACGTTTTCTATGCGAAGGTTGCGGAAGGCGAGAGCGTGGGCGAAACGGCGCAAGCCCTGGAAAAGTCGATGTTGAGCAGCGGATTGAACGCAGCACCTCTCTCCGAGCTGTTTGCGGCCGGACAGGCCATTTTGCGGGGCATTCTGGGACTGTTCCAGGGCTTTCTGGCCTTGGGACTGGTGGTCGGCATCGCCGGTCTGGGCGTGATCAGCAGCCGTACGGTCGTTGAAAGGCGGCAGCAGATCGGTGTCTTGCGGGCAATAGGCTATCCGTCAGGCACAGTGGCGCTGTTGTTTGTCCTGGAGGCCAACTTCATCGCGCTTACCGGGATTCTTTTGGGTGGCATCACAGGCCTGATACTGGGCGACAAGACGATCGGCCAGGCGTATGACCTGGCGACGCAGCTGAGTTTTCCGACGCCGTGGCTGACGATCGCGGGGATGCTCGCGGCGGCTTGGCTCTTCTCGTTGCTGACGACGATATTGCCGGCGTGGCAGGCTTCGCGGATCTATCCGGCAGAGGCGCTGCGGTATGAGTGAGTGGTGTGGAGCTGGCGCGGGGCAGGCGCGAGGTCTGCCCCTACATTTTGGGCAGCCTCCCAAGAAACTGACGCAATAGGATGCAATTGCCTTGACTGCCCTATCCCAGCCATGGGACATCAACCCTAAGCATGAGGACTCCCTGTCACCGCCAGAGCGATGACCGGCGGGGAAAGACGGCGATATAGACAGGGGAGGAATCGATGAACGGCAATAAAATCCTGCAGACCGATTCGATCCAGGAGCTCGCCGACTTCTGGGACACACATGATCTGACCGACTTCGATGCCGAACTTCGAGGACGTGGACGAACCGGTCTTTGACCGTCAAACTACTGTCACCGTTCGCCTTGAGGAAGACGAATCCCGGATTGTCAGAGCGCGTGCCCGATGGCACGGAGTCTCCCATGCGCAGCTGATTACCCGGTGGGTTGTCGAACGCATTCAGGCTTCCTCGCGATCGGTAACTTAGCGCCTGTCATCGACCTTCTCAACGACGAACGGTCCCAGGCATAGTGACTTGTGGTAGTCCCAAGGCCCACATTATCAACTCCATCCCCTTAACCGCCGGCAAACTGCCGCGTCGCACTTTCAGGGCGATCACATCTAATTTGGTTTGCCAAAATTACTGAAGTTAGCCAGAGGTTCCACGAAGAGGATTCTCTCACCAGTCGTAGTGTTTATACTTCTGCGCCCAGCCTCCGCTC
This sequence comes from Caldilineaceae bacterium, assembly GCA_965204525.1. Classification (GTDB taxonomy): domain Bacteria; phylum Chloroflexota; class Anaerolineae; order Caldilineales; family Caldilineaceae; genus Bin5. The sequence continues at coordinate 749,660 of OZ241994.1, forward strand.
GATGAAAGCATTTCACTTGCCTCAATGAAAAACAGCCAGCGCGGCTCCTGCATGGTTGTTTCAAGATACTTCAGACCGGCCTCGCCGCCGTAGCGTTCGGCCATCTCCTGGCCGATGGCGACCCACTTGCCGCCGACGTTCGGCTCCTCCACAACCTTTGCGCTCCCCTTGACAAGCACACGGCGTCCATCTTCGGCGTCGATACAAAGAAAGACTCTGCCGTCATTTTTCAGATAACCGGCCCAGGCTGACCTGGCGCGCGGCACGACATAGAAGCCACCGTCAGCGTAAGTGAACCAACAGGGCACGACGTAGGGCGCGCCTTCATAGTCCACACAGGCCAGGCGGCAGATGGTATTGCTGTGCAACAGGTCGTCTATCTGCGACTGGTTCATTACAGGCATCGTTCGCTCCTGTTTGTCCTTACGGACCTGAGGAATCTCTTGCTCGATTCAGGTAGGGCTACCCTATACCATTTGCAGAGATTTCTCAAACCGGGTTTCGACAAGGCATCCTCTTTCTGCTATGATTTTCGGTTAGCGCGTCCAGGGCCGGAATGCGCCGATTCGATATCTGCTTGTAAATCCGAGGGCGATGCAACCTCGGGTCAGGCGGCACAAGTATGAGAGGTTGCGGAAATGGATGCTCAAGTCTCGGAGTTTCTGCAGGCCGACCGCCATGCGATCCTGGCGACAAATGGAAGGAACGGCGCGCCTCAACTCACGCCGGTCTGGTACATATTTGAAGAAGGCGTACTGTACGTCAGCGCGCAAACTACAACGGTAAAGGTCAGGAATCTGCGACGGGACCCGACAGTTACGATTTGTATCGACGGCGGCAGGGGCGATGCCCGATATATCGTTTTCTATGGCAAGGCTGAGCTGATCGAGCCGGGGGAGCGCCAAAGGGCATTGCGGTGGCGAATTATACGACATTACTATGCCGACGAATCAGAGGCCGAGCGCTATTACGAGACGATCCGGAATACAGAAGGCGTGATTATCGCCTTGCGGTCGGAGCGGATGGTCGTGAGCGGATTCTGACTGCCGGAAGGCCAAAAGGCGCGCTTCAGACGGGCGGGACGACGACCCGTCCTCAGTACCGCCAGCCGCGGTCCGTTCGTTGACGAAGGGAGAGTGGATTGTGTGTCGAAACATCAGGAAACTGCGCCAGCCGGAGCGTCCGCCAACAGAGCAGGAACTGGAAGATGCGGCGCTGCAGTTTGTCCGAAAAGTAAGCGGGTATCGAAAGCCATCCAGGGCCAACGAAATGGCATTCAATGACGCGGTCAGAGATATCGCCGCTGCGACGAGGCGCCTGTTCGAAAACTTAGAGACTCGTTAGCCTGGACTATGGCCGCAGTTGAATTCGGGATGGAAGTGGGCCTGACGTTGAAGAGAAGCTTTTGAGAGACAAACAGGAGCAGATCCATGAGCAGAAGTGCTGTGCCTTCCGACCTTGAAATTGCCCAGGCTGCCGATCTACTCCCTATTTGGGAGATCGCTGAAAAAATGGGGCTGGGCAGGTCGGACATTGAGCTGTACGGCGACCACATGGCGAAGGTGCGTCTGGAGACGGTGGAAGCACTGGCAGGACGTCCGAACGCCCGCTATGTCCTGGTTACCGCGATCACTCCGACTCCTTTAGGGGAAGGCAAGTCGACGACGACCGTTGGTCTGGGTCAGGGGATGCATCACATCGGCAAATCGTCGACAGTGGCCATCCGCCAGCCCAGCCAGGGCCCTACCTTTGGCATCAAAGGAGGCGCGGCCGGCGGGGGGTACAGCCAGGTTGTTCCGATGGAGCAGTTCAATCTGCACATGACCGGCGATATGCATGCGGTGTCGGCAGCCAATAATCTGCTGGCTGCGATGATCGACTCGCACATTTACCAGGGAAACTCGTTGGAGATCGACCCATATAGCATTATGTGGCGGCGCGTTCTGGACGTCAATGACAGGGGGCTGCGCAACATAGTGAGCGGTCTTGGTGCAAAGTCCGACGGGCCGCAGCGGCAGACCGGATTTGACATTACAGCGGCGTCGGAGGTTATGGCGATACTGGCGCTGACGACGGGGCTGGAAGATATGCGGGCGCGTTTCGGCCGTGTGACAGTGGGCAGAGATCGAAAGCGCCAGCCCGTCACGGCCGAGCAGCTGCAGGCCGCCGGTTCGATGACTGTGCTGATGAAGGAGGCGATCAAGCCGAATATTTTCCAGACGCTGGAGAATACCCCGGCGCTGGTTCATGCCGGACCTTTTGCCAACATTGCCCACGGCAATAGTTCGATTCTTGCCGATCTGATTGGAATCAAGACGAGCGATTATCTGATCACGGAGGCAGGCTTCGGCGCCGATATTGGCGCGGAAAAATTTTTCAATATCAAGTGCCGCTACAGCGGGCTGCGTCCTGACGCCGCGGTCCTGGTGGCGACTGTGCGGGCACTCAAGTCGCATACGGGCCGGTACCGGGTTGTGCCTGGCAGACCTCTGCCTGATGACATGCTGTTGGAGAATCCCGACGACGTAGCGGAGGGCGCGGCCAATCTCCGCAGGCAGATCCAAAACGTACGGGCGCACGGTGTAAGCCCGGTTGTGTGCGTCAACTGCTTTGCCAGCGACTTCCAGAGCGAAATCGATGTCATTGGACAGGTCGCCGAGGATGCGGGCGCCCGTTGGGCAGTTTCCACGCACTGGGCGAATGGAGGCAGCGGGGCAAAGGAACTGGCGCGAACGGTTGTAGAAGCGGCAGAGGAGCCGAGCGAATTTCGCTTTCTTTATGAGCTGGATCAGCCCCTGAAAGCGAAGATGGAGAAGATAGCAACCTCAATTTACGGCGCGGACGGTATTGAGTACACGGCACTGGCCAACCGTCAGATTCGCCAGTATGAGCAGAGCGGGTTCGGCAGTCTCCCCATCTGCATGGCGAAGACGCACCTGAGCTTGAGCCACGATCCAAAGCTCAAGGGGGCGCCGTCCGGTTTCACCGTGCCTGTACGGGAGGTAAGAGCCAGCGTGGGCGCTGGTTTCGTCTATCCTCTCCTGGGAGAAATGAGGACGATGCCGGGTCTCGGCAGTGCGCCGGCCGCTCAAAAAGTAGACATCGATCTGGCGACGGGGCAGGTAATTGGTCTGTTTTAGATGCTTGCCAGGAAGCCTCGATTCGTTCAAGAGGAGGGAGGTCAAGAAGGGCATTTTTTGCAGGGAAGCCCAAAAGGCAAAGAACCAAAACGACCTTTGTAACAGTTTGCGCTTAACAGGATTCATTGTCGAATTTGGACTGATTGAGGGAAATCAGGGTACAATGTAGGTTATGCCTTTTACCTTTCATGCCGCTTGGCTTACCTCCGGCAAGCATTTTGAGGACGGACAAGAGCAGTACGCCTTCGGCCCTGTGCACAGTTCCCGTGTACAGGGACGCGAAGAAGCCCAGATGCCGCCGGATCGGTCGGCGCCCGACCGACCGGAGACCACTGGGATTCAAAAGGTCACAGTAAAGCAGGGGCCAATTGGGGGTCCTGAGCCTTCCCGGGGTTCGGTTCCCGAAAACGGTCCGAGGCTCTTCTTGTGGGGAGAGAACCATGAAGCCCCCAGCGTGTGGGAAGAGCGGGAACTCGGAGAAAACGAGGTCCCCGGGGAAGTCGGACGCGCAGTTTCCTCCGATGCGAAAATGCCACTCGGCCCAACTGAGGACACGGACAGCAGTCGTTCCCTCAGCACGCGAAGCAACGGAAAGATTCCCTCCCATCCTACTCAGATGCCGGTGGGGACACTTAGGCAGATTCTGCGTCAGTTTGCGACAGCGAGCGAGCTGACCAGCCTGATGGGAAGCCCGGCTACGGCCAGCGTCTGGTTACCCAGCCAAAGTGGACGTCCCCAGACCCATTTGGGATCTTTCCAGAAGGGCGTAAATGCCCTATCGGGGGACAGCGAGCCATACCGACTCCAGCCTTGGCAGGTCACCGGGCTGACTCTGGATCCCTTCCACACGCTGGCCTTCCTCAGCCGTTTTACAAATGAGAGGCTCATCGAACTTCCCTCTTCGACCTCGTTGTTTCGCCATGCCCGTCTGGGAAATGATCTCCTGTTTTGGAGCCATGCGGCGAAGTTCGTACTGGAGCTGCTTGCCGGGCAGCACTTTTTGCCAGGACTGATACCGGACAGGAGCGGCCGATTCTGGGCCGCGTGGCAACCCTTTCTGCTAGAGGGCAGTCTGCGAGAACGACTTGAGTATCTCGTCGAGTTGATGCCTCCTGTTTGCCGAGCGTACGAGCTGGAAAGCCTGGAAGATGCGCCAGCTGCTGGCGCGATTGTTGAACACTTCATTGGCGTTGTGATCAATCGGGCGATCCGCGAGTGGTCGTCCAGAGTGGGAGAGAGAAACGGGAGCGGTCCGGTTCGGCGGACGGGCGGCAGACTCAGCGGCGGCCAGCCGACCGCTCTCCCTTCTTCCGGATCAATGTGGTTGGATGGCCTCTCGGGAGAGGAACCGCTACTTCAACTTCCTCCCCAGCCAGCCCATCAACTGTATAAGCGATGGATCGAGTGGATGGAGCAACTCCACTCGTCGGTGGCGGACTCCAATTTCCAGGTCGCATTCGCACTGGAATTGCAGGCGGACGAAGACGAGAGATCGCATCCCGACTCAGTGCCGGCCGGTTCGCCGCCCGCCCCCATCCCACTGAACAACTGGCATCTTCAGTACTACTTACAGGACAAAGACGATCCGGACCTGCTGATTCCGGCGCAGAGGGTATGGAACCAGAATGGTCAAAGTATCCGCGTAGACGGCCGGCGCTTTGACCAACCACAGGAGCGGCTGCTGACCGGCCTGGGAATAGCAAGCCGGCTGTTCGCACCGATACGTGAGAGCCTGAGGGCGCCGCGTCCCGAACGGGCGACTCTTTCACTGGAAGAGACTTACCTGTTTCTGAAGGAGATCGGCCCATTACTTCAGAGCAGCGGTTTCGGCGTCATAATGCCGGATTGGTGGGCGGCCCGCAGCCGCTCACGTCTGGGACTACGCCTTCGGTTAGGCGGTCAGGCCGATTCCGCGCCGGCGGGAGCAGGGCAGGGCGCCGGAAAAGGACAGGGCCGGGCGCGCGGTCAGGGTGAAGGTCTTGGCGGAAGCGCGTCATTGGACTTGAGAGGACTGATCCATTTCCGCTGGGAACTGACTCTCGGAGACCAGACTCTCAGCAGAGAAGAGTTTGAACGACTTGCGGATTTGGGTTCGCCGCTGGTGCGATTGGGCGAGGAGTGGCTGGAGCTGGATCCGGCGCAGGTGCAGGCAGCCCGGCAATTTTTGGACCGCAACGAATCCGTCGGGAGCATGCCGCTTTTGCAGGCCGTGGGGTTGGCGCAGGCCTTTTCCCGGACCGACCGGGAGAGTGAACGGGAAACCTGGGCGACGTCTCAATTCGATGCCCTGAGGCCCGAAGGCCCGCAACTGCAAAACCTGACAACACCACTTGATGAACCCAGTGATCACGAGATGACCGAGGGCCTTTCCGGACCGGAGCTGCCCCTTGAGGCAGTCGTAGCTGACGGTTGGCTCGGCGCTGCCTTGGAGCGGTTGCGAGGTATTGAGCCTGTCGAAGACATCCAGGAACCCGAGGGTTTCGTGGGCAAGCTGAGGCCCTACCAGCGCCGAGGGGTGGGCTGGCTTTCGTTTTTGCGGCAGCTGGGTTTGGGGGCCTGTCTCGCCGACGACATGGGATTGGGAAAGACAATCCAGGCAATTGCCCTCTTGCTCCACTCACGCCATCTGGTAGAGATGCGACGCCAGTCAAGTAACGGTCCTGCGGAGGACCAAGAGCGGCCTGCGCTTCTGATCTGCCCAACGAGCGTCGTCGCCAACTGGCGGCACGAGATCGAGAGATTTGCCCCGGGTTTGCGGCTCTTGCTCCACCACGGGAGTGGCAGGCTAAGCGGCGAGGCGTTTCGTTCTGCACTGTCCCAGCATGACATGGTGATCACAAGCTTTGGGATCGCCAGGCGTGATATCGACATGTTGGAGACGCAGGCGTGGAGCGACCTTATTCTGGACGAAGCGCAGAACATCAAGAATCCGTCGGCCAAACAGACGCAGGCGATACGGCGGTTGACCGGAAGTTCCAGTGCCCAGAGTGAAAGAGGGAGTTCACCACCCTTCCGGGTTGCACTGACAGGTACTCCCGTGGAAAACCGGCTGCTTGAATTGTGGAGCATCATGGAGTTCCTCAATCCCGGCTACCTGGGGAACCGGGAGCACTTTCGCCAGCAGTTTGTCCTGCCGGTGGAGCGCTATAATGACGAATTCACCGCTGCTGATCTCCGAAGGATGGTGCAGCCCTTCCTATTACGGCGCCTCAAGACCGATCCGACGATTATTTCAGACCTGCCTGAAAAGAATGAAATGGTCGTGTACTGCTCACTTACCAAGGAGCAGGAGACTCTCTACACGCAGGTCATAGAGAAGACGATGGCTCGGGTGGAAAGAAGCGAGGGCGTGCAGCGAAGGGGATTGGTACTGGGACTCCTTCTCAAGCTGAAACAGGTGACGAACCATCCGGCCCACTACCTGGGAGAAAAGGGGCCTTTGGATGTGCGCAGCGGCAAGCTGAGCCGCCTGACAGAGATGCTTGAAGAAGCCCTCGCTGTTGGTGATCGGGCACTCGTCTTCACGCAGTTTGTGGAGATGGGACATCTACTGCGTCGACACTTAATGGAGAATCTCGGACGCGATGCACTGTTCCTGCACGGCGGTACGCCCGCGGCAAGGCGTGAGCAGATGGTGCGGTCCTTCCAGGAAGACAGTAACGGGGCGCCGATATTCGTTCTCAGTCTGCGGGCAGGGGGCGTTGGCGTGAATCTGACAAGGGCGAATCACGTATTCCACTTCGATCGCTGGTGGAACCCGGCAGTAGAGAACCAAGCCACAGACAGGGCTTTCCGAATCGGCCAGAAACGCTCCGTACAGGTATACAAGTTTGTCGTTTCGGGCACGTTGGAAGAACAGATTCACAGGATGATAGAGAGCAAACAGGATTTGGCGGAGTCGATCGTCAACAGCGGCGAAGACTGGCTGGCCGACATGGATACCGAGGGCCTTCGCCAACTGATTGCGCTTCGCAGTCGCGGTTAGGGGAAACCATTTACGGAAAAGAGCCGCTCTTGCTTTCGTAGAGATGTAACTGTGCTGCGAACCGAGGCGGCAGTTGACACAGTTGCATATCCCGGCGCGCGCTGACAGTCCCGTCACACTGACAAGCAGAAAAACTGAAATTCGCAGCCGGTTAGTTAGATTGGAGCCGAAAGGTAGATGACCAAAACACCTGGCAAGGACGGTTCGTGGGCTGCCCGATGGCATGAGTATCTGAGAGCGCAGGGGTTCGACCTGAAGAGAGGTCAGGCCTTGGCGCGGCGGCTGCAGGTAAAGGCCGTTGACGTGCGGTTTGGCCGCATCAAAGCAGAGGTTGTTGAGTCCCATCGAGGCAGTTGCGAAGTTGAGATCGATATCCCGCCGTTACGCGACGAGGAGTGGTCGAGGGTCCTTGACGCGCTGGCAGGGGAGGCATTGTACGCAGCGCAGTTGCTAGCAGGGGGAAACGAGTGGGAGACGTTTCTTGCGGTTCTCGATGCGGTCTTCAGCGACGCCGAAGTCGCTCTGCTTTCACGTTCACCGGCGGCAGGTGAGGTGGAGGCGCGCTGCGCTGATTGCCTCAGCCAAGGTACTCCCTGCAGACATACCCTGGTCGTGTTGTACCGGTTTGGCCAGATGATATCCGAGGACCCGTGGCAGTTGCTGCTACTGCGGGGACGAGACCGGCATCAGGTCCTGACCGGATTGCGTCTTCGCCGCAGCCACGATGTAGAAGAGGATTCTCGCGGTGAAGGGGAAGTATCCGGCGCCGCATCCGACTCCCCAATAGCCGGTTACGATGGATTGCGCGTACTGGAGGATTCGGCCAACCGACAAGATGAGCATCTTGACCTGGTCGCGCAGATCGACACCTTTTGGGGCGGGCGCCAGTTGGGACCGGGAGGGACACGCCAGGACCTGCGAGCATTGCATTACAACATCGCCCCGCCTATGATTCGAATGGCGCTTCTGCGTCGGCTCGGACCACCCCCATTTCAGCAGGACAGCCCGGAAATCTACGACAGGCTCGCGGAAATCTACTTTGAAGTGTCCTCCAAGGCATTGGAACTGGCCTTCGCGCCCGAACCCGACAGCGACGGTTCAGGTTGACCGCAGGCCTGGCAAGAAGGAGCGACTCGTGATCAGTCAGATGTTAGCGCAGCGGGCAGCAGAGTCAAATCCGATCAAAGTGGGTATCATCGGCACCGGCAAGTTTGGCGCGGGACTGGTGGCCCAGATTTCGCAGATGGAGGGGATGGAAGTTGCGGCAATTGCCGATATAAATGCGCACAATGCCCGATACGCCTATCTTTCGAGCGGAGCAACCACGGATGATATTCAGACGGCGGAAACGGGAGACGAATTGGAGGACGCCGTCCGCGCCGGCAGACCTGTGATCGTCGAAGACGGATTGGCACTGACGGATTGCAATTCAGTCGACGCGATCGTCGAGTCAACAGGGCTGCCTGAGGTAGGGGCCAGGCACGCATTCCACGCTCTGAGCAACCACAAACACGTCGTCATGGTGAACGTGGAAGCGGACGTAACGGTCGGACCTTTTTTGCGGCGCACAGCTGATGCCGCCGGCGTCGTCTACACAATGGTGGACGGCGACCAGCCGGCTGTAACCTGGAACATCGTCGAATGGGCGCGCAGCCTTGGGTTGGAAATCGTGGCGGCGGGTCGAGGTACGATCTACTTCGACGACGATTTCGAAGGAACACCGGAGACGGCGGCGTCTCGTTTCGGCTTCACGGAAGAGCATATCGAACGGCGCACGATAAATCTGAAGATGTTCAACTCCTTTCGCGACGGCACAAAGGCGCAGGTGGAGATGACCGCCCTCGCCAATGCAGCCGGTCTTGTGCCGGACCGTCCGGGCATGCACGAGCCTTCGGTGAATCTGGAAGAGATCCCCCTTCGCTTCAGTCTGCAGGAGGAGGGAGGGCTGCTCAGCCGGCACGGGGTAGTGGAGCTGGCGAATTCAGTTGCCGCAGATGGCAGGACCTTACTGCCCAATCCGCTCAAGATGGGCGTCTTTGCCGTCGTCCGCTCGGAGCATCCCTTTACCCGCGAAGACCTGGCTTACCACGGTTGCCATGTCGGCGGGGAGGGCAAGAATTTTCTCCTTTACCGGCCCTATCATCTGGTGGCGGTTCCGGCGCCGCTAAGTATTGCCCGGGCCGTCTTTTTCAACGCGGCGAACGGGTCGTGCGCCCCGACAGCAACCGCGGAGTGCGTTACTGTGGCGAAGCGGGACCTGGGTGAAGGCGAGGTGCTGGACGGAGGAGGAGGATACACGGTCGTAGGCCAGTGCGAGAAGGCGTCCGTCGCGCGTCGGGAGGGACTGTTGCCTCTGGGCCTTGCTGAAGGCGCGGTGGTCAAGCGAGCAGTTTCCAAGGGAGAGGCAATCAGTTACGGAGACGTAAAGCTGAACGAGGACTCCTTCGTGCTCAAAATGCGCCGGCTGCAGGACGGGCTGGCTGAAGGCGAACAACTGTAGAGGCAGGGAAGGAAATTATCCAACAGGAGTTGGACATGGAATACCGGCGGTTGGGGCGCACCGGGCTAAAGGTTTCGGAGATCTGCCTGGGAACGATGACTTTTGGACATGGCACAGACGAAGAGGAGGCCGGACGCATCGTGGATCTGGCCATCGAAGCAGGCGTGAATTTCTTTGACACAGCCAATTCCTACGCCGACAGCGCTTCAGAAACGATATTGGGCCAGGTACTCAAGGGACGTCGACGAAACGCAATTATCGCGACGAAGTTCTTCAATCCGATGGGACCCGACGTCAACAGTTCCGGTACGAGCCGCTTCCACATGATGCACACGGTCGAGGACAGTCTGCGCCGCCTGCAAATGGACTACATCGACATCCTTTACATTCACCACGTAGACACGCAGACGCCGCTGGACGAAACGTTACGGGCCCTTGACGACCTGGTGAGGCAGGGGAAGGTCCGATACACTGCCTGCAGCAATTTTGAGGCCTGGCGTCTGATGGAGGCGATGTGGCTCAGCGATCACAACGGTTGGGAACGATTTGCCGCTTATCAACCTCAGTACAGCCTCGTCGTGCGCGATATTGAGCAGGAAATTATCCCGGTTTGCGAATTGAAGGGGATTGGCGTAGTCGTTTGGAGCCCTCTGGGAGGGGGCTTCCTGACCGGGAAGTACCGGCCAGGCGAACGCTTGCACAGCGGCACACGTTCGGAGGAGGGATGGGCCTTTCCTCATAGCTATTTTGCTGCCAATGCCGACGAGACACTGACGACTCTACTGGAAGTGGCGTCAGACTTGGATCGAACGCCGGCCCAGGCAGCAACGCGCTGGGTGCTTGAGCAGCCCACAATTACGAGCGCAATCGTCGGCGCACGAACGGTAGATCAGGCCCATGACAATCTCGGCGCGGGAGGCTGGAAACTGCCGGCAGAGGCCCTCGGCCGTCTCAATGACGTTTCACACCTGCCCGATCGATATCCCAAGTCAATGGAGGCCAATATGGATGAGCGGCGCGACGGAGCGGTAGAGATGCCTTCGATGGAAAGTAGGGTGTGACGAACTATACCGTTCGCCCCTTTCGAGCGAGTGAACAGGAGTACGAGGGCCTCGCAAAATTACTGCGAACCGTGTCTCCTGAAAGACGGCCTGAGTCGGCAGAAGAGCTGAGTCAGGAGGACAGTGACTGGCCGGCGGAGTCACTCCATGAACGAGTCGCGGCATATTCTCAGGACAGGAAAATGGTGGCGATCGGGACCTGCTACCAAGCCTACTGGCAGGACAGCCCTTCTACGATCTATCTTCGATTTAATATCGATCCTGATCACGAAAAATCGCAGCTTCTGCCCCTCTTGTACCAGGGAATCCGGGGGCTACTGGCTCACCGCAAACGCGAATTCAGACGCTTGGTGAGCGGGGCCAGAGAAGACGATAGTGAAAGGGTCCAGTTCCTGCTGGGGCAAGGCTTCCGCGAGGAAATGAGGTCGCCCTCTTCGGCATTGCAGGTCGTAAAATTCGACGGGTCGGCTTGCGATGGGGCGTACGAGCGACTGGCCCAAAGCGGGATCCGCTTGATAACGCTGGCCCAACTCTCCGGAGAGGAGCCGGAGTGGAAACGGAAACTGCGCGATTTGCGCTGGGAGATCGTGCAGGACGTGCCGTCTACGGAGCCGTTCGCGGAGCCGACGGTAGAGGAGTTCGAGGAGATGGTCCTGAAAGATCCCGCCCTGGATGAAGAGGCCTTTTTTATTGCGCTTTCTGCCGATGGAACCTTTATCGGCATGAGTAATCTCTGGCGAAACGATCCCACAGGAAAGCGCCTGGACACGGGATTGACGGGGGTTATACGGTCCCACCGGCGCAGGGGTATCGCCACGGCACTCAAAATGCGAACGATCCAGTATGCCCAGACCTGTGGGGCGGAAACGATTGAGACAAGCAACGAGGAAGGCAGTCTGATGCTGGCGCTCAACCTCAAACTTGGCTTTGAGCCGAAGCCGGCATGGGTTGACTACACTCGGGAGACTTCCGCTTGAAGTTTTCGTCAGCTGTACCGACTCAGGATGTCAATCAGGCCCAAACAAGATCGTCATGGTATCTTCTCCGTTCAGTTCGAGAGACCTGAAGGGAAGGGCGGGCCCCACCACACCAAGGAGATAGTACTCCATGAGCAACTTCACCACGCAGGCCGAGCAACTCGACGAGTCATTACAACTCTCGCTTCCTCCTGTGGCGATCGCCTTTGCCGACGATCTGCCAGCAGGGATACCATCCTACGGGGATGTGGCCCCGGCCGGCTGCTACTTCTGGCAGGAGGCATCACAGAAGGTCTTTTCAACCAGCGCTAAGGACCACGAACTATGCGCCATCGGCGTTCACACGCATAACCTTGAAGGCGCGTCGGCGGCGCAGCAGGAAGAGTTGATGACGGCGCTGGAGGCGATGCAGGGACTGGACTATATCAGGGAGGAGGAGGTGGCCGCCATCCCTGTGCTGCCGCAGCCGGTGCGACACACAGTTTACGGTCCACTGGCGGATTTTCCGATAGACGTAGATGTGGTCCTGCTTTTCGCCCACGCGCAACAGAGCCTGATACTGACCGAAGCGGCGGCCCGGGTCGACGAGGGAGTTCCGCCGGCGATGGGCAGGCCGGCCTGCGCAGTTGTGCCCCAGGTAAAGAATGGAGGAAGAGCCGCGATGAGCCTTGGCTGTTGCGGCGCGCGAGCTTACCTTGACGCCCTTTCGGATGACGTCGCGTTGTGGGCGCTCCCCGGCGAAAAGCTTGAGGCGTACTGCAAGGAGATCGATGGGCTGGCCAAGTCCAACGGGATCCTGACAGTCTTTCACGAGCGACGGCGGGAGGATGTCGCCGCAGGCAAGAGGCCCAGCGTACAGGAGTCGCTGGAAAGGTTGGCAGGTTAGATCCCTGGGAGGATCGAAAGCACAGGCTCATGCAAAGCAGATGGAATGACGAAAAGGCGGCTGAGTTTGCCGGCGATCCGCTGGGAATGCGGGTTTATACGTCTCGATTGCTTGGGAGCGATCCCTCACTCGTTCTGCACGGCGGTGGCAATACTTCGGTGAAGGCGACGGCACAGGACATTCTTGGTGACACGGAGGAGGTTCTGTACGTCAAGGGCAGCGGCTGGGATCTGGCGACAATCGAAGCGCCGGGGTTTGCGCCGGTGCGGCTGGATGCGCTGCGACGCATGGCGACTCTGGAGGCGCTGAGCGACAGTGATATGGTCACTGCACAGAGGGCGGCCATGCTTGATCCATATGCGCCCAATCCTTCGGTCGAAGCCATCCTGCATGCAATTATTCCCTTCCAGTTCGTCGATCATTCGCATGCGGACGCCGTCGTGGCCCTGACCAACACGCCCGACGGCGAGGCTCGCGTGCGCGACCTGTATGGCCCCCAAATGATGATTGTCCCTTACGTGATGCCGGGTTTCGTGCTCGCCCGCACGATCTACAAAATGACGAGGGACGCGGACTGGGATGCCCTGCCGGGAATGATCCTGCTCAATCATGGAGTCTTTACTTTCGCAAACAGTGCCCGTGAGAGCTACGAACGGCACATCGAGATTGTCACGGCCGCCGAGAATTACATCGAGGCGCAGGCCAGGAGCGCGGACAAGAAGACGGGAACAGACAGGAGTCGAGTCGCTTCGACGACGCTGAAGGAACTGGCGCGGCTGCGCAGAGCCGTTTCAACTGCCAAGGGGCAGGCCGTACTGGCTTCAGTTGATGCAGGCGGGGATGTGAGAGAGTTCTCCCAGTTGCCAAACGCCCCTAAGCTGGCAACTCGCGGTCTGCTTACGCCGGATCACGTGATCCGCACGAAGCGGATCCCGCTGGTCGTTTCGGGGCGCGGCGCGGAGAGGGATGTAGAGGACTATGCCGCGGCCTATTGCGACTACTTTGATCGCCATGCAGACGGCAGCCTGGACCGCCTCGACCCTGCGCCGCGCTGGGCCCTGTGGCCGGGCCTTGGCAGTGTGGCGTTTGGCGGGAGCCCGAAGGAAATTGCCGTCATTGACGACATCAAGCGCCATACGTTGCGGGCCATAGCATGGTCCGAGTCGTTGGGGGGTTGGCAGCCGCTCGGCGAGAGCGAAATCTTCGCGATTGAATACTGGGAGCTGGAGCAGGCGAAGTTGAAGGGCGCCGGCGCCCCGCCGTCGCTACAAGGCAAAGTGGCGCTCGTTACGGGAGGCGCAAGCGGCATAGGGCGGGCTTGCGTCGAAGCATTCCTCGGTCAGGGGGCGGTCGTTGCCGCTCTCGACATCAGCCCAAAGGTAACTGAGCTATTCGACCGGCGGAACGTTCTTGGTCTCGTTTGCGACGTAACCGACGACGACGGGCTCAAGAAAGCGGTCGAAGAAGTGGTGAGCCGCTGGGGCGGACTGGACGTCGTCATTTGCAATGCCGGCGTTTTCCCGGCCAGCCAGACGCTGGCGGAAATGGAAGCTGACCACTGGGACAGGAGCATTCAGGTAAACCTTACCAGCCAACACCGGCTACTGCAGGCGTGCGCGCCCTTTCTGGAGTCAGGCTGCGATCCTGCGGTCGTCATCATCGGCTCCAAGAACGCGCCCGCGCCAGGGCCGGGCGCCGGGGCCTATTCGGTTGCAAAGGCAGGCCTGACACAGCTGGCCCGTGTCGCGGCCCTGGAAATGGCTGCAAAAGGCATCCGAGTGAATGTCCTGCACCCAAATGCCGTCTTTGACACCGCGCTTTGGACCGAGGAACTGTTGAAAGAACGCGCTGACAGCTACGGGATCAGCGTGGATGCGTATAAGGCCAGGAATCTGCTCAGCGTCGAGATAACCTCTGCTGATGTGGCCGCAATGGCCTGCGCAGTGGCTGGACCGGTTTTCGCCAAGACGACCGGTGCGCAGATTCCAGTAGACGGGGGCGATGAACGCGTAATCTAAGGTATTCCGGGGGCTGGCGCCGTGCCCATCTCGTCCTGGGATAGCCCTGGCGCCCCCTTGGGAAGAGTGCAGTTCTGCCCTCAACTGCACATTGCGCCGATTCAGAGGCAACATAAGTTGTGGAATCCCGCGTGAGAAGGGACTTTGCGCTGTATTGTTTGGATTGGTATACTGTTCAGGTTGCGCTGGCAAGCGAGAGTTGGGCTTGAGGCGCTGGACCTACAAGGAAGCGGCCGGCGGAACTGAAAGTAAGTTCCGGTACTGCTCTCCCCCCACCAAATTTACGATATCAGGCTCCGGAGGATCTGGATTCTTCAGAGGAGGCCATTATGTTTCGAATAGTGAGTCGAGTCGTGCCCATTCTGCTCCTGATCGTGTTCGTCGCGACAGGTGTTGCTCTCGTTCAAAGCGGGCATCTCACGACCGATTTGGCCGCGAATGACTGGCTTGCCTCCGCCACTGGGGCACAGCCGGGCGCGGTTGAGGCCCAGACGAGCATTCCTACATATTTCGGCTCCCTCGAAGTTACGAAGTCGCGCGCGGTTACGCCGGGCGTGGGCGGGGAAGTCCTGGAAGTGTTCGTCGAGGTGGGCGACCTGGTTGAAGAGGGACAGGAGCTGTTCCGCCTGGATTCGACGCAACTCGACTGGGCCGTTCAGCGTGCGGAGATTGCCCTGGAGCTGGCCCGGATATCGCTCCTTGAGATCAATGAGCAGTCTTCTGAGGGCGATCTAGCCGTTGCCCAGGCCAATTTGGAGCTGGCAAAATCCAATCTCGCCAAGCTGGATACTGGTGGGGCGACCGAAGATGAATTGGCCGCAACGCGGGCAAGCGCTGCGGCCGCATGGGCGCGATACAATGAGCTTCTTGCAGGCCCGACCGAGGCCCGTCTGCAGCAACTGCGAGCACAAGTTGAAAGAGCGGAGCTGGCCGTGACGCAGGCGCAGCGGGCCTACAACGAGGTCGCCTGGCGAGGCGACGTCGGACGTACGCCCCAGGCAGCGAACTTACAGCGGGTCACAATCGACCTGAATGTAGCGCAGGCATCCTACAATGAAGCGACTCAGCCGGCGCGCGCCTCAGAAGTTCAGGCCGCCTTGGCCGCGGCCCACCGGGCTCAGCACGCTTTGAACGAACTGGAAGAAGGTGTGTCAGAAGTCGATCGGGCTGTAGGAAGAGCGAGGGTCGCGGCAGCAGAGGCGACCGTCTTGAGAATTATGGAGTTGACGACCAGCCAGAAATCGGCCGAACTGCGGGTAAGCCAGGCACTCGTAAACTTGGAAGAGTCGCAACAGCGAATGGATAAGGCCATCGTTCGCGCGCCGCTGACAGGAGTCGTACTTTCGCTTAACGCTGTCGAGGGCCAAGTGATCGGCGCCTCATCGCCTGCGGCCGTAATTGGCGATCCCTCTGCGCTGGAGCTGGTCGTGGGGATACCTCAGGACCAGGTATTGACAATGTCTGTCGGCGATCCTGTGCGCATTACACGGTTCGGGAGCGATGACATCTCGGTTCAATCGACGATTTCCAAGATCGCTCCAATCAGTTTGCCCGGCAAAGGAAATTCGACATTTCCTGTTACGATACGACTGCCTGAGGATGGCACTGCCCAGTTCAATCCTGGTATTTTTGTCTCCGCGACTTTTGAATAGTCCAATCGCAATACGTCTTTTGCACCCAAAGGAGAGCGCATTGACGAGCCACATTCGAGTGTTGGAGATATGACAATGATGATTCGACTCGTTTTGGGGTTCGCAGCGCTGTTGTTCCTTGCCATAACGCAGCCTGGTTCGCTTCAAAGCGGACAACTTGGAAACGAGTTAGCCCAGTCAACACCGATTTCACCCACCGTCCTGGCGGTTGTTCGCAATCAGGGAGCTACGCTTTACGACCGACCGAACGGGGAGCCGCTGCAGGATCTCGTTGGAGGTTCGCTTGTGACCGCGCGTTTGCGGTCCACCGACCTTCTCTGGGTATTGGTTCAGACGAGGGATCAGTCTGAAGGGTGGGTGGAAGTGCGGACTCTGCTGGCTGCAGGATTGGGTCGGCTTCCGATTGAAGTTCCAACGCCGACGCCCACCCTGACGCCGACAATTACACCAACTCCAACGCCCTCGCCTTCGCCTTCGCCGACCCCAACATCGGAGGCGATGGAGGCTACAGAGACGGCAACGAGCGAGCCCACGCCGATGGGCGAAATGACGGCAATGCCAGAGGCTTCAGAAACACCGGAGGCGATGGATGAAGCAACGCCACAGCCTACCGAAGAGGCAATGCCCGAAGCAACGACCGAGGCGGAAACTCCTGAGCCAACGCCGACGCCTTTCGTGCCGCCTGAAGGGCCAATTGCTCTGTCGCTGGCCAGAATTGGTGGGGCGGTTCTGTGGGACGGCGAAGACGGGGCCTTTGTCGCACATTTCAAGGCCGGCTCACGCTTGACAGCTGCCTTCCGCACGGACGACAGCGATTGGTTTTACGTGTACCACGACGAAGGAGCTCACGGCTGGGCCTCCGCCAAGGAACTTCTGGTTGTCAGCGGTCACATATTGACGGTCAAAGAATTTACGATTCCGCTGGAAGAAATCATTCCGATCGAGGATGAAGAGACCGACCCGGAAACGGGACCTACTGCTCCAGCTCCTGACGGCACGATGGAAAAGGTTATTGTCACTGTCAACAGTTTTGGGCAGCGGTTGAACGTGCGCGCAGGTCCAAGTACCGAATACGACATCGTGGCCAAAGCCGTTGCCGGGGTAAGGTTCAACGGGATTGGACGAACCGAAGCAGGTGACTGGGTCAAAGTCGCTATCGCCGACCTACCCAGTGGCTATGGTTGGGTATCCGCCGCCTACGTAACCACCGAAGGGCCGTTTGAAGATTTACCCGTGCCTGAAGAGAAAGAGATGATGAGTGATGGGTGAGTTGCTGAGGACGAGAGTTGCTTTACGATCTCTATGGTTGGCCTGCCATTTGGTAACACTGCCCATTAACCGTTTTCACCGAGTTTGACAGTTTGAGAATTTGCGAGGACAAATCGATCCTGAACACGACTTACGCCGTGAACAGGGTCATTTTGCCTCCTGTCTAGCGGGCCGAGTTTACCTCAACTGGTGCCAGGAAGCCCAGGCGCCGGAGGAGTTGGGGCAAGTCGTTTATGTCCCCGACGTCTTCGAACATTCTCCCAACAGAGTTCGACGAACCATTGTCTGGTCGAAAGCAGCGCGGTCAAGCGCGACCGTGCATCCACGCCTGCCATCTTCACGTATGATAGGGTCCTTCTTTCATTTTTGGGTAAAACCCAGGTTTGGTAGCGAAAAGTTGTTTGAATCAGGAATTGCAGGACGTATGAGTGGACAGGACTGCAGGCGATGGTTCGTTTCCAGTTGGCCACCTACGTCAGTGGCGAGAACGAACGGCAAAGGTCCAATATTAATGGTACAGGCCCCCTGTTTTTCTTGCGATTGACAGGTATAACCCCTCTTGTATAATGGAGTCCCCACACAACGGCGCTGGCAAGAATCGACATCGCCAGAAATTTGGGAAGTTTGCACAGCACTGTGCCTTGCCTTTACGGACGCTACCATCCCGTACAATTTTGGTCAGGAAAGGAGAAGGGACGAAATGACGAACCGTACAATATTTTCGCGACGCCATTTTCTGAAGTTGAGCGGAACCGTCGGCGCGACGGCGCTGGCGGCGGCGTGCGCGCCTGCAGCGGCGCCGAGTTCTGGAGAAGAATCCGCGGCCATGCCGCAGACGGCAACCCAGTCGATCCCTGAGTTGCTGGGCGCGGACATGCCCGGAAGCCCGGACCATCCCAATGGCTGGACGACAGTTCTGCCGGACTTGCCCGAGGGTCTTCCCCCCGCTCCCGGCCAAGAGCCGGTCGAGATTTCAACCACGCGGCGGGTAGACGCCCAGACCAAGTTCGCCGAAGGGGATTCGCTGGAGAACAATCCCTGGTCGCGCATGATCGAAAAGCTGTTCGGCGTGAAGCTCACGGTCGCCTGGTCCTGGTCCAGCTCTGACGAAGCGACGACCAAGTACAACCTAGCCATGGCCAGCGGCGACATGCCGGACTATCTGGAGACGATACCCTCGAACATCTTTATTAAGATGGTTGAGGCAGATCTGCTCGAAGACATCACCGACGCCTATGAGATGTACGCCAGCCAGCGCTGGAAGGACACTTGGGCGCAGTACGGCGATCTGCCCTGGATATTCACGACCATCAATGGCCGCAAGTATGGTCTGCCGCGCGTAGAGCAGTTGGCTCAAAACGATAATATCCTCTGGTACAGGCAGGACTGGTTTGACAAGCTGGGCCTTGCCGTACCACAGACTTTTGATGAACTGCACGATGTCGCCATGGCCGTGGTCGAAGCGGATATCGGCAAGGGTGCGCCGGGAACGACGCTCGGTCTGCTGGCCAACAAGAGCTATGCAGACAACTGGTTCGGCAGCATCGACCCGATCTGGGCGCCGTATGGCGTCGTGCCGGGTCATTGGACCGAGGTCGGGGGCGAACTGGTTTACGACAGCATCCGTGAGGAGATGAAAGAGCCGCTGGCGCTGCTGAACCAGTGGTATCAGGACGGCATCTTCCGCGAGGACTTCTTCACGATCAGCACCTCCGACTCGATCCAGGACGTGGCCGGCAGCCAGTGCGGTATCCACTACACGCCTTCCTGGGGCGCGTGGCTGGACACGGTGCATAACGATCCAGAGACAGTGTGGGCATTTGCTGACAATCCGGCCGGCCCCAACGGTGTGCGGGCGCGCAACACGCAGAACAACTTTACGCCCTCCCCCTTCGGCTTCCGCAAAGGCATGGAGCATGTGGAGCAGATATTCCGGATCACCAACTTCATGCACGAGTTGACCGAAGACTATGACCGGCGCTTCCACGGCTGGGAGGACCACGACTACGCGTTTCAGGACGATGGTTCGGTCGTAAGCACATCCGTTTTCTGGTTCCCCTGGGCGATCGGACCGATTGGCACACGCGGCAGCGGCATGATCGACCCGCGCCACGTTGCCAATCAGATTCACTATCAGTTGGAATGGGCCAAGATCCCGGAAGACGAGCGGGACGGTTTCCAGACGTTGTCGCTCGAAGACCCCACCGGGGTTAGCATCACTGGCAAGCAGGCGCGCCTGTTCATTCTGGATACGGCGGAGCAGGGCAAACTTAACCGCTTCCAGAGCCTGCCCACGCCGACGATGATCGAGCGGGGCAGCGATCTGAGAAAGTTGCAGGACGAGATTGTTCTCGGCATTATGATTGGAGAGAAGCCGCTGAGCGACTTTGATCAGTTTGTTGAACAGTGGAAGAGTCTGGGCGGCGACCAGATGACGCAGGAAGTGAATGAATGGTGGGCCGCTCGCTCCTGACATTAACTATCGCGAACGCTTCAGAGATGGGGCGCCCTCGGCAGAGTTGAGGGCGCCTCAGCTTGGCGTGGAAGCCAGAACCAGCGGTTTTCAGAGCGCAAGCAGGATTCAGGCAAGCGCGCTATGTAGCGAAGCGATAGCGCATTCAATCTTTCTCCAGGTATTGTTATGGCAGTTGCGCAAGCTGAGCGAGGAGTGGCGAACGAGGCGCTTCTGCGGCGCGCGAGGATCCGCAACTATATGGCGCGCGCCTGGCCTCTTTACGCCATGATGGCGCTGCCTGTGATTCAGCTTGCTCTTTTTCATTATTATCCCATGTACGGGGTTGTGATGGCGTTCCAGGACTTCAACCCCGGTCTTGGCTTCGGCGGGTCGCCTTGGGTCGGCCTCAAGCATTTCAAATTCATCTTTTCCAATCCCGACTTTAAGAACGTCCTCGCCAACTCTTTTATCATCGCGGTTTCGAAGATCGCGACCCTTCAGATCATGGCTGTCTCTTTGGCCCTGTTGCTGAACGAGATGCGGTCGATGATCTTCAAGCGCACGGTGCAGACGGTGATCTACCTGCCCCATTTCCTCTCCTGGATCGTGCTGGGCGGTATCCTTCTCGATCTGCTGGCCACCTCTGGCATGATTAACCGCGCGATAGAGTTCCTCGGTTTCGACCCGATCCTTTTCCTGGGCAGCAACAGCTGGTTCCGTCCCATGCTGGTGCTTACGAATCTGTGGAAGGAGGCCGGCTGGGCGACGATCATCTATTTGGCGGCGCTGACCGGCATCGACCCGGTGCTGCATGAGGCGGCGGCCATCGACGGCGCCAACCGCTGGCAGCGTATCAGGCACGTCAACATTCCAGGCATTCTCTCGATGATCATCCTGATCGCCTGCCTTAATCTGGGGAATGTGCTGCAGGCAGGTTTCGAGCAGGTGCTTACGCTCTACAATCCGGCCGTTTACGAAACGGGCGATATTCTGGATACCTACGTCTACCGCGCCGGTCTCATATCGGCTCGTTACAGCATGGGCGCGGCGGTGGGACTATTTCAGTCGGCCATGGGTTTCTTTCTCATCGTGTTCGCATATCGTCTGGCAACCAGATATGCCGGGTACCGCATTTTTTGAACGGCATTTCATATCGGCTAGTTCCCCGCAGGCCATCTGTTTTCTATGATTCGCGAAAAGAGTGTCGTCAGCCGGTTGTTCGACATCGGAAACTACCTGTTTCTGTTTCTCTTCGGCGTGGCATGCCTGTTCCCGATGGTGCATGTGATCGCGGTTTCGTTGAGCAATCGGGCGGCCTCGATGGGCGGGTTCGTAACACTGTGGCCGATCGGGACGACGGTCCAGAACTATATCGAAATCCTGGAGGCGGGACCGGTCTACAGAGCCTTCCTGGTCTCCGTCACTCGCACGGTATTGGGAACATCCATCAATATGGCATTGACCGTATTGGCGGCTTACCCTCTCTCCAAGACGTCGGAGGAGTTGAAGGGGCGCACGGTCTTGATGTGGATCGTCCTGATCGCCATGCTTTTCAACGGCGGTCTGATCCCCTGGTGGATGGTGATCCGCAATCTGGGTCTTCTCAACAGCCTGTGGGCATTGGTGTTGCCCGGCGCGCTGCCGATCTGGAACGTTATCCTGCTGATGAACTTTTTCCGCGAGATCCCGAAGGAGCTGGAGGAGGCGGCAATCATTGACGGGGCTTCCTATTGGGGCACACTCTACTATGTGTATCTGCCTCTGTCGGCGCCGGCGTTGGCAACGCTGACCCTGTTCGCGGCGGTCTTTCATTGGAACGCCTGGTTCGACGGCATGATCCTGATCATGGACAACGCCAAGTACCCGATCATGACCTTCTTGCGCACGGTGGTAGTGGATTTGAACTTGCAGATCCTAACGGTCAACATGGATGACATCTACAATCTCTCTGACCGCTCGATCCGGGCCGCCAACATCGTGGTCGCCACAGTGCCCATCCTGATCGTCTACCCGTTCCTGCAACGCTATTTCATCCATGGCATCCGCCTGGGCGCGGTGAAGGGATAACTATTAAAGGAGCTAGAGCTATGGGAACCGCTATCAAGATTGGCGTAATTGGCGCGGGAAGCGCAACATTCTCGTTGGGGCTGGTGAAGGATCTGTGTCTGACGGAGAGTCTGCGCGGCAGCCACGTCAGCTTCATGGACGTGGACGGCGAGAGGCTGCAAATGATCCACAAGCTGGCTGAACGCTATGCCGGTGAGTTGGGCGCGGATATCACTTTTGAGCGGACTCTGGAGCGCCGCGCGGCTCTGCAGGACGCCGACTTCGTGATAAACACGGCGTCGGTGGTGACCTACCGTTCGGGCCTGGAGACACACGAGTTGATCCAGAAGTATGGCTACGACTGGGACGGCCCCGGATCGCTTGAATACTCCTTCTACAACTCCTCCTTCATTTTGGAGGTGGCGCGCGAGATTGAGGAGATCTGCCCCGAGGCCTGGCTGATCCAGTCGGGGAACCCGGTCTATGACGGATGCACCGCCATCGGCCGCGAGACGAATGTCAAGGTCTGCGGCCTCTGCCACGGGTACTACGGCTATCGCGACATCTGCGACATGCTCGGCATCGACCATAGGAAGGTGACGTGGCAGGCACCGGGGTTAAATCACAACATCTGGCTGACCCGCTTCGAGTATGAAGGCAGGGACGCATACCCCCTTATTGACGAGTGGATCGAGAGCAAGGGCGAAGCGTATTGGGCTGAGACCGCGGCCAGCAGGCCGATGGGTACACGCAAAATCGGTTGGAGCGGGGAGTTGACCCGCGCCTGGGAGATCGATCTTTCGAGGGCGGCCGTCCACATGTACCGCCTCTACGGCCTGATGCCCCTGGGCGACACCACATGGATGAAACGCATAGGCTGGTGGTACCACAAGGATCTTGCGGCCAAACGCTACTGGTTCGGCGAGCCCTGGGGCGGTCAGCGCTCGCAGCTCTCGTGGCCGATGTACGTTGAAAACCAGGAGCGCATCGTTGAGGAGATCGCGCGGCTGGCTCGGGATCCCAAAGAGAGTCTGGTCAAGGCGCTTGGCAGGAACAAAACGATCGAGCAGCAGGTGCCGATCATCGACGCCCTGGTAAACGACAACGAAGGCCAGTTCCAGGTGAACGTCCCCAACCGCGGGGCGTTGTCGGGCGTACCGGACGACATCGTAGTCGAAATTCCCGCGGTGGTGAACAAGGACGGAATCCACCGCATCCAGGTCGAACCACTGCCGCCCAAGATCATGCTCACGCAGATCCTGCCCTTGATTCTTTCGCTTGAGCGCACGCTGCTGGCGATCAAAACGGGAGATCGGTCGCTGCTGCTGTGGGAACTGCTCGATGCCAATGAAACGCGCTCTTATGCGCAGGCCGAAGAGGCGCTGGAAGCCATTCTGAGCCAGGACTTCCACAGGGAGATGGACGAGTATTTTCGCTGGCCGTCGGGCTGGGAGGCAAACGGGATAGGCAGGACGCCTGTGAAGGATGATCCTGTGCTGCGGGCCGAGGAGGCAGTAGCAGCTGATTGAAAATAATCACCAGCTCTTGGCAGGGGCTCGCTTGGAAGTCAAATTTTTGAAATTGAGGAAATACGGGGGACAGCTCTAGGAATCGGTAGGGCGTCCCCCTCGTTTCTTTGAATTGCGAAAGGCTTACGAAGCGACTTACCATCGACAGCATGGTATCAATTGAGGTAAAGAAATGAAAATCGTTGACGTAGAAACTATCGTGGTCAGGAATGAACCGCCATTTCGCGGCGGAAGCTTGTGGCTGTTTGTACAAATCAGTACGGATGAGGGCATCGTCGGGCTGGGCGAGCGCCCATCGGGGAATGCGACCAATCTGGACGCGCAGATCAGGCTGATCAAGGATCTCGGCGAGCAGTTTGTCGTGGGTGCCAGCCCCTTTGACATCGAGAAGCTGTGGCAGACGATCTTTGCCTCGCGTCACGACTATCGTCATCCAGGATTGGACATGACGCCGGCACTGAGCGCGATCGAAATGGCCTGCTGGGACATTGTTGGCAAAGCGACCGGGCAGCCAATCTACAATCTGCTGGGAGGGCGCTGCCACGACAAGCTGCGCGCCTACGCCTACATGCCGACCGAAGGCATCTGGGAAAACCCGGAAAAAGCCGGGGAGATCGCCCTAAAGCTGGTTGAAGAGGGAAATACGGCATGCAAGTTCGATCCCTTTCAGCCGATTTTTCCGAATCCCAGCGATTACTCGTTGAAGACGATCCGGCATGTTGCCAGGATCTTTCAGTGCATCCGGGACGCGGTGGGCGACGACCTGGAGATTGGCATCGGTACGCACGGTCAGTTCAGCACTGCCGGCGCGATCCGCGTTGCCAAGATCCTGGAGGAGTTCGACCCGTTCTGGTTCGAGGAACCGGTGCCGCCGGAAAACATTGACGAGATGGCGCGGGTGGCGGCGCATACGAGCATTCCCATCGCCACCGGTGAGAGGCTTGTAACGAAATTCGAGTTTGCTCAGCTACTGGAGAAGCAGGCGGCGCAGATTATTCAACTGGATGTGGGGCAGTGCGGCGGCATTCTGGAATCGAAGAAAATAGCCGGGATCGCAGAAGCGCATTACGCCATGATAGCTCCCCACATGTACTGTGGACCTGTGGCAGCCGCGGCGGCCGTGCAGCTCGATACCTGTTCGCCCAACCTGTTGATCCAGGAGTACAACGGAGGCCCACTCCACCAGGAGATATTCAAGGAGCCGATTCGATTTGAGAATGGCTATATCATCCCACCTAGTGGACCCGGCTTGGGGGTGGAGTTGGACGAAGCGGTTGTCAAGAGGCAGGCATTGTAGTAGAGGGGACAAAGGGGAAGGGCATTCATGGGTAGATTGGACGGAAAAGTGGCCCTGGTCACAGGCGCGGGGCGTGGTCACGGAGAGGCGGTGGCGATACGATTTGCCGAGGAAGGGGCCGCGGTTGCGGTCTGTGACATTCTTCCCGTGGACGAGTTGGACGAGATTGTGGGCGAACGGATCCGGTCGGCTGGCGCGGAGGCGCTCTGCTCGCAAACAGATGTCTCGAAGGAGGAGCCGGTCCGTGAGCTGGTGCAGAAGACCCTTGACCATTTCGGTACGATCGACATTTTGGTCAACGTGGTGGGTATCGCCGGCCCGACCAAGGATGTATGGCAGATGAGCCTGGAAGAGTGGCAGGAAACGCTGGCGGTCAATCTCGATTCGGCGTTTCTTGGCTGCAAGTACGCTCTGCCTGAAATGATCCGCAAACGGCACGGCCGCGTCATCAACTTCAGTTCAGGGACGGGAAAGCAGCCTCTTTCGCATCGAACTCCCTATGCCACTTCGAAAATGGGAATCCTTGGATTTACGCGCACTTTGGCTGCCGATGTGGGCCGGTACAACATCACGGTCAATGCCATCTGCCCCGGTTCGCACGAGGAGCGGGGCGTCGAACTGGAACGGGCGCGCGCCGAATACAGAGGGGAACCATTTGACGAAGAGGCGGTCCGGAACCGGTACCGGGAACCTCGACCGAACGCCGTCCTGGCCGGACGCTGGTGCGGGGACGAAGGCTTTGTTGAGAAGGGCGCAGGTTCGGAGGACGCGGCAGCGATTGCAGTCTTTCTCGCTTCGGATGATGCGGCAAGCATGACAGGTCAGGACATCAACTCTGGAGGATGGGTAATGTGGTGAGGACGGTGAGCCTATGCTTTCTTCTCCTGCTCAAAGTGACGCAACAGGATGAGAAGCGAAGATCATGACAGCTATTTCAGAGCAATCCCGGCGGCGGTTCCTGTTGAAATGGAACCGGGGCGGTATTAGCAGCCTGAAACTGGAGAACGATGTCTTCGATACCGAATATATAACACCTGGCGAAACGCTGGGTGAGGTGCTGGTTGGTCTCCGCACAGGAGGAAGAGAATGGAGGTCCGCAACGACCTTCGCTTCCGGCGACATACGAACTCACGAGGACGACGGCCGAGGAGGGAGGGCCTTTGTTTACAGCGGAGACGGAGAGTTACTACACGGGCTGCGCGGTCTGGGACTGTTGGAGCGCTTCAGCCTGGATGGGGACCGCCTCGTGTGGGGTCTGGAGTTTCGCAACGAGACAGACGAGACCGTGGAGATAGGCGACATCGGTCTGCCGCTGCCATTTAACAAGCAGTTTTTGCGCGACAATCTGGCCAACTACACCCAGGTTGTCGCCCGCCACAGCTTCATTTCAGGACATGGCTCCTTCCTTTTCTGGCAGCGCCCCAACGGCGTCGGTCCTTACCTTGTCATGACGCCTCTGCCGGGAACGAAGTTGGAGTACTATGAGGAGATCGACCCTCATCCTTCGACCACCAGTGTACCTTACCGCGTTTATATCCATTCCGCTTTTGCCGGCGGCAACGAGACTCGCGGCACCTGGCGACAGCCGCATACAGGCGTCACGCTCTCGCCCCGGAGAACCAGAGGAGACTGCATCGCTTACGGCTTTTGCCTGCAATGGGCGGACGATTACGATGGCGTGCGGGACTTGCTTTACCAGGAAGGGCTGTTCGACGTTCACGCGGCACCGGGTATGACAGTGCCGATCGATCTGGGCGCGACCTTCTCGATGCGGACGAAGCACAAAGAGTATGAGCTGGCGGCGGAATTTCCCGACCAGACCAGCATAGAACTGGTAGACGAACCACAAGTTGATGCCAGAAACTATCGCGTCCGGTTTGCCCGGTTGGGAGAAAACCTCCTGACGGTAAGGTACGGTGACGGCTCCTACATGAATCTTGAGTTCTTTGTCACCGAGCCACTGGAGACACTGATCAAGAAACGGACCGGCTTCCTCGTGGACAAGCAGCAGCACAGGGGCACGGGCAGATGGTACGAGGGCTTGTTTTCCGTATGGGACATGCGGGAGGCTGTCCTGCGAGGACCGGAAAACACGGGCGGCTTTGACGGGTGGTACGGCTACACATTGACCTGCGACGACACGGCACTGCCTAAGGCGCCGTTCATCGCCGCCAAAAACGTACATTTTCCTGAACAGAAGGAGATTGATGCGGTCGAGTACTATATTGACAAGTTTGTTTGGGGAGGACTACAGCGCACGAATGAGGAGCAGCCCTACCCATACTTCATCTACGGCGTCCCCAACTGGTATGAGAACCGGCATAGCGAACACGAATTTGGTACAAGAGGGGAAGGTCTGGAGCATATCTGGCGCAGTTATGACTATCCCCATATGATCATGCTCTACTTTCACATGTATCAGATCGCCAAGCTATACCCGGAGTCGACGAACTATCTGGACAGTACAGGCTATTTGGAGAGGGCGTTCGGGACGGCGGAAGCCCACTTTCTCCTCGCAGGGCTGGACGACCTTCCCCACGGAGCCCAGGGGTACTGGGCATATCGACTCGGCCTGTACAATGAAATGCTGATTGTCGACCTGATAGACGCGTTGGAGGAGGAAGGGTGGCAGGAGCGGGCCGACTGGCTTCGCGGGGAATGGGAGAAAAAGGTCAAGTATTTTGTCTATGACGACCCCTATCCATTTGATTCCGAGTATCCCTTTGATACGACTGCTTTCGAAACATCACACGCTGTGGCCAGATACGGGTTGACACGAAAAGTAGAGCCGGACTCACGGCTGTGGTATGACAAGTACAAAGAGATTTGGTACGAACATCCTGAAGTCAACCGTGCAGACTTCGAGGCGTTTCTGGTCAAACAGATTGAAGCCAACATTGCGCTGCGGGGCTGGGTGGAGCCGTCATACACTCTCTTGGGAGGTGACAATCGCGGGGGCGATTCATCTCGTTACGGCCTGAGCTACATGTCTCAGCTGGGCGGCTGGGCAATTGTGGACTACGCCCTCTACTTTGCAGAGGACCCTTTCCCGTACCTGCGCCTGGGATATGCCTCCTTCCTCAGTTCGTGGTGTCTGATGAATACCGGAACGGTCGAATCCAACCACGGGTACTGGTATCCTGGCAAGGAAAATGACGGCGCGTCGGGGTGGGCGATAACCCCCGAAAAGTACAGCAGCATGTGGATCAGGCAGGACAACGGCCGCGGGAGCTGGCCCTACGACGGCGAGATTGAACTCGGGTACGGGGCGGCGCTGCGCACTGCGGCTACGATTGTGGCCGATGACCCACTATTCGGCTGGTTCGCTTATGGCGGGCGGCTGGAGATGGAGAACGGTCGATTCAATGTTTGGCCGCAGGACGGACTGCGCCAGAGAGTTCATGTCGTCGGGCGCAGTACGCGCCTGCACGTGTTGCTCGAGCGCGACGGCTTTGCGGGGGAACAACCGGTAATTTTGCACTACGACTATCCGGATACTGAAGATGTGACTCCGCAGTTCTCAAAGATTGCATTCAGTATGGACAACCGCAGCGGCGACAGGCACACAACGAATTTGAGGCTTAGCGGCCTTAGAGGAAGTAGCTACGCGGTTCGCGTTGACGGGGCCTTGAATCGGAACCTTGACGCAGGAGAGAAGGAGTGGAGTGAAATTGCAATTGAGATGGTTCCCCAGGATGTAGTACGGGTAGAAATCGAAGGGACTTGATCCCAGGGATTGGCTCGGGAGGGAATAGGAGCCTTGTGCTGTTCGGGTCCTCTAGTCGCTCCGGTCCGTGTCGTGGGCCAAAACCAGGTCTGTCCAATGACAGGAGGCCCACTTGTCATATTCTGACTTGAGGGAATTGACGACCATCTCCTTGGTTCGGTCTTCGTCGTAAAAGTTTCCCTTCTCCATGAACGAAGTCAGCATCTTGAGTCGCTTCAGGCAGTGCTTTCGGGCCTGCTCCCCGATCTCTTCGGCGGACCGGTCCCGGCCTTTGACAAAGAAGAAAATGGCCTCCCCTGGTGTGTAGGAAACTCCATCGGGGTGTCCTCCGATTCGCGCGCGGAAGGGCTGGACCCACGAATCCGGAGGGGCGTTCTGATTGATGATTGTATTGGCGTCGTCCAGCTTTTGCTTGTACTGTTCAACGACTCGTCCGCTGATCCTCTGCAATGAGAGGGTGATCAGGGCGAGGACGATGCCAATGGCGCAAGCAAAAAGGATGATGACGACCAGAATTGGCACTTCAGGTTCCCTTTTTCACCAAAGCCGTGTGTCAGCTATTGATACTATACCACGATTTCCGGTTCAGAGCGGATTTCGCAACGAAAGAGGATGGCGCCAATTTGAAATTTTCCTTGCACACCGACGTTGCGATTTGAAGGATTTTCGCTGTTTGCATTAAACACATGTTGCGCGTATTATTCACGCGTCAGGCTCTCAACCCAATTGTTTTCCTAGGAGACGAGGAAGTGAGAGTTGCACAGATGGTCAATCCCACACCCAGCCAATTGAATTCAAAGGAGGCCGAACCCCTACCCACTCTGAAGCGTAGGACCATATCAGAATACCTTCCACACGTTCAGTCCAAAGGAGTGACCCGATGAGGAAAACGCTGTTTTATCTGTTAGTCGCCATCACCGCGGTTGCATTGCTCGCGGCATGCGGCGCGCCGCAGCCGGCGGCCGAAGAACCGATGGAGGAGGCGCCCGCAGCTGCTGATACGTCGGAAGAGGCGATGCCTTCATCTTCGTATGAGAGCTGCCTCGAGTCCCAGGCTGCAGGCAATGCTTTCTGTGAAGCGCCGATGTTGGCAGCCCGAGTCGAAGCGGGCGAACTCCCCCCTATCGATGAGCGACTTCCAGTCAATCCTGCTGTCGGCAACAACCGCATCCCGGACTGGCAGGCCGTGATGGAACGGGGTGAGTACGGCGGCACGTTGCGATTGATTGACTTTGATGCCGGCTCGATCGGCCATGATGCCGGCTGGATTTCGAATGAGCCCTGGGTGGAAACCGAGGACATCGCGCATGACTTTGCCACGATGACCGGTAACATCTTCGAGCTGGAGATCAGTGACGACGATCAGGTATTCACCTTCCATATGCGCAAGGGCATGAAGTTCTCGGATGGCTCCGATTTTGATACGGAGGACATCGATTTCTGGTGGAATGACATGCTGCACAACGAGACGCTCACGCCTGTTATCGGGTCGACCTGGCGTTCAGGCAACTCGCCCTCAGGCAACGTGGGCACGATGGAGGTGATCGACCGCTACACCTTCAAGATCTCGTTTGATCAGCCCTACGGCGGCTGGCCGGGCCTTTTCACATACGGCGGCGGCCCGCACCGATTCACAGACAGCGACTACCTGAAGAAAATCCACGGGGATTATGCCGACCCGGACGAGTTGGCGGCACTGCTCGAGAAGCATGGCTTTGAGGCAGGTGAGTGGAACCGGCTGTTTGGCGTCTACACCAGCACCAACCGCCAGCATGAGACCGGCCTTCCGTCGCTTGGACCTTACGTTTTGACTGAAATGGGTGAGACGCAGGCCGTGATGGAGCGGAACCCCTATTACTTCAAGGTGGACGAGTGGGGCCAGCAGCTGCCCTACATCGACCGGCTTGAGATCTCGATTGTTCCCGATGTCAATGCGGCGACACTGAAGATCATCGCCGGTGAAGTGGACATGGCGCGCCGCGGCGTTACTGCTGCCGACATGCCGCTCTACCTGCAGAACGCCGAGGAAAAGGGCTACGAGGTCGTCATTCTGGACATGCACGCCTCGCTGGGTGAGATCTACCTGAATATGACCTACGCGGACGAGGCCTGGCAGGAGGTCATCAACGAAGTCGACTTCCGCAAAGCGCTTTCCTTTGCCGTTGACCGTGAGTCGATCATCGACGCAGTCTACGCGGGTCTGGCGGAGCTACCGCAGACCATGGACCCGACCACAGACGTCGAGCAGGCCGAGGCGCTCCTGGATGGGTTGGGACTGGACCAGCGCGACGCGGACGGATGCCGGTTGACCCCGAGCGGTCTGCCGATCCGGCTCCAGTTCAATTTCACCCCGTTCACGGGTGAATCGCTGCCGACGGCTGAGATTGCGGCGCAGAACTGGAACGACATCGGTATCTGCACAACTGTCAAGCAGTTGGAGCAGAACCTGTTCCTGACACAGGCGGCAGCCAATGAAACGCAGGCGATGGTCTGGTGGGCACACTATCCGCGCTGGCCGTGGCACGAGTCCGGCGACTACATCGGACGGGCATGGCAACGCCACTATGCCCCGTTGTGGATGGCGTGGTATGACTGGAACGTAGGAGGCGGCAAGGAGGCTTCGGACAACCAGGACGAGACCGATCCTCTGATCGTGGGTGTCGAACCGCCGCAGTCCTACAAGGACCTGCGAACATTGCAGACCCAGCTCTTTGCTACTTCGGACGCAGTTGAGCACCAGCGGATTTGGGCGGAGATGATCGCGATCTTCCGTGATAACCACTTCTGGATTTCCGCTGCTGACCCGTTGAAGAATCCTCTGGTCGTAAGCGCGGGTCTCGGCAATGTGGCCAAGAAAGGTTTCCAGATCCAGTCTGCCAATGAGGCAGAGTTCTACTACTGGCAGGATGAGAGCCGACGCTGAGTCTGGCGCATAGGAGAACGGGGGGCGGGAGCCGCTCGCCTCTCGTTCCCCGACTGCAGTTCGCGCATTTCGCAATATTCGTGCTCAGCACAAGCAGGATTTTTGAACTCTCCCCACAGGGTACTAACAGGGAACGGCGTCAATGCTTACACAGTACATTGGCAGACGACTTCTGCTGTTGATCCCATTGGTATTAATCATCTCCGTAATATCATTCGTCCTGATCCAACTGCCCCCAGGCGACATTCTGAACATGGAGGTCCTGCGACTGCGCTCTGCAGGAACTCAGGTGTCCGAGGAGGAGGTCGAGGCGCTGCGGCAGCTCTACGGACTGGATAAGTCGCTGCCGGAGCAGTACTGGCTCTGGATAACGAATATCCTGTTCAAAGGCAATTTCGGGACTTCGTTTACTTACGTCAAATCGGTGGGCGAGATCCTGGCGGCGCGCGTCCCATTGACCGCGGCAGTCTCGGTACTGACCGCGATTTTCGTTTGGGTGACGGCCGTGCCGATTGGGGTCTACTCTGCAACACATCAGTACTCTCTGGTCGACTACTTTTGGACTTTCATCTCGTTTATTGGCGTCGCAACACCCGGCTTTTTGCTGGCGCTGATTTTCTTGTGGCTGGCATTTGTCTGGTTCGACATTTCGGCCATCGGTCTGTTTTCTCAGCAGTATGAGACCGCGCCCTGGAGTTGGGCCAAGTTGGTGAACATGCTCCAGCACATTTGGGTCCCGATTGTCATTATTGGCATGGCGAATACGGCCGGGATGATGCGCACGATGCGGGGAATGATGCTGGACGAGCTGAACAAACAGTATGTTATTACGGCGCGTTCCAAAGGGCTGACCGAAACGCGGCTACTGGTGAAATACCCGGTGCGGACATCTATGAACCCCGTTTTCAGCACGATCGGTTGGATGCTACCCGGAATTATCTCGGGTGAAGTTCTGGTCTCCATGGTGCTGAACATTCCTACGACAGGCCCGGTCCTTTTGCAGGCACTCTTGAACCAGGACATGTTTCTTGCCGGCAGCATCGTGTTTATCCTCAGTGTTTTAACCGTGGTCGGCACATTGATCTCCGATATCCTGCTTGTGTGGCTGGATCCTCGTATCCGTTATGAGGGCGTAGCTTGATGAGCGAAAACCTGCAGAGGGAAGAGGAGCAGGCGTCCCGGGACCCGGTTTCCGCAGTGGATTCCAGTCGCGAAAAACAGGCTCTCTATACGGCCTCGCAGTCGCAGTTGATCTGGCGGAGATTCAAGAGGCATAAACTTGCGCAGGCGGCGATGTTTCTCCTGGCGCTCCTGTATGTCGTGGCGGCGCTGGGTGAGTTCATCGCTCCATACGAAACAAAACACGACTTCAAGGGGTTCGTTTACGCGCCGCCTGCCAAGATACATCTCTTCGACGAAAGTGGTTTCAGGGGACCATTCGTGTACGGGTTGAAGGGGGGCCGCGATGAACAGTACAACCGAGTGTTCGAAGAGGTAAAGGATGAGAAGTATTCATTGCGCTTTTTTGTAAGCGGTGATTCATACAAGATGTGGGGGTTGTTTGAAACAGACCGCCATCTTTTCGGCGTAGAGGAGGGAGGGCAGCTCTTTCTCTTTGGGACTGACCGCTTGGGGCGAGACCTGTTTTCCCGGGTAATTTACGGAACGCGCATTTCGCTGACGATTGGGCTGGTGGGCGTCTTTCTCAGTTTTGTATTTGGGCTGGTCATTGGAGGCATATCGGGTTATTTCGGCGGAATGATAGATGAGGTCATTCAGCGCTTGATCGACCTGCTTGTCTCGATTCCTCAGTTGCCGTTGTGGATGGCGCTGGCGGCCGCGGTACCCCGGGACTGGGACTCAATTCAGACCTACTTTGCGATTACGATCGTTCTCTCGATTGTGGGTTGGGCGGGCCTGGCCCGGACGGTACGCGGTCGTTTGCTGTCGCTACGCGAAGAAGACTTCACAATCGCGGCCCGCGTTTCAGGCGTTAGCGAGTGGCGAATCATTACCAAGCATCTGCTGCCGCTCTTTGCGAGCTATATCGTCGTAGCCATTACGCTTGCCGTCCCCGGCATGATTATCGGTGAGACGAGCCTCAGTTTCATCGGTCTTGGAATCCAGCCGCCTGCGGTCAGTTGGGGCACGCTCCTGCAGGACGCGCAGATGATAGCAAACGTTGCCCTCCACCCCTGGATGCTGATTCCGGCGCTGTTTGTCATTGTGACTGTGCTCATGTTCAATTTTCTTGGCGATGGACTGAGGGATGCGGCGGACCCATATTCGATGACTTGAACTCTATCTCAGGGCGGAATTACCGTTACAGGATATGCGAGAGAGCATGGCCCACGACTCGCTGCTTGAAGTCAAGAACCTGATGACCCATTTCCACTTGCATGAAGGCATCGTGCGGGCGGTTGACGGCGTGTCGTTCGACGTTCGGCGCGGCCAAACCCTGGGCATCATTGGAGAAAGCGGCTGCGGCAAGTCTGTGACAGTGCATTCGATCCTGCGTCTGATCCCTTCGCCTCCGGGCAACATCGTGGATGGTCAGATCTTGTTGCACCAGGGCGAGAACGGGATGGGCGCCGGGGCGATCGACCTGGCTCAGTTGGACCCGCGCGGCGCTCAAATCCGTGCGATTCGTGGCGCTGAGATCAGCATGGTCTTTCAGGAACCGATGACTTCCTTCGGCCCAATGCACACGATCGGAAACCAGATTATCGAGACGATTCTGCTTCACCAAGAGGGCGTGGAAAGCAGTGACGCGCGTGCTCTGGCGATCGACAACCTGCGAAGGGTAGGTATTCCCCGGGCAGAACAGATTGTAGATGCCTATCCACACCAGTTGAGCGGTGGAATGCGACAGCGGGCAATGATCGCGATGGCGCTTTCGTGTACGCCGCGGCTGTTGATTGCCGACGAGCCGACGACTGCGCTGGACGTTACGATTCAAGCTCAGATCCTGGAACTACTGATGGCCTTACAGGAAGAGGTCGGTATGGCCGTCATCTTCATTACGCACAATTTGGGCGTGATTGCTGAAGTCGCCGATGAAGTGGCGGTCATGTACCTGGGGCGCATCGTTGAACAGGCCGGTGTGAATGAGATCTTTGACGACCCGCAGCATCCCTATACGCAAGGGTTACTGAACTCGATTCCCCATATTGACGAGGAGAAGCTGCCGCGCCTGCGAGCCATTGAGGGCGTTGTTCCGGACCCGTATGAGATACCCAGCGGCTGTGCTTTCAGCGACCGCTGTCCGAGCTATATGCCGGGAACGTGCGATCGGGCCATGCCGGATCTGGACGAGACCGTGCCCGGGCATCGCGTCCGCTGCTTCTTGTACTCAGACGTCGAGGAACGGTTGGCCGAGGTAGAAA
Organism: Caldilineaceae bacterium; assembly: GCA_965204525.1. Classification (GTDB taxonomy): domain Bacteria; phylum Chloroflexota; class Anaerolineae; order Caldilineales; family Caldilineaceae; genus Bin5. Next base: position 784,511 of record OZ241994.1, read on the forward strand.
ATGGCGGATGACAACGAGCTGCTGCTTGAGGTCAATGACCTGCGAATGTACTTTCCCATTCAAAAAGGCCTTTTGCGGCGAACCACAGGATACATCAAGGCTGTGGACGGTGTAAGCCTGTCGATCAAGAAAGGCGAAACTCTGGGCCTGGTCGGGGAAAGCGGCTGCGGCAAGACGACCACCGGCCGCTGTATCGTGCGCGTCTACCAGCCCACGGGCGGTGAAATCGTCTTCCATGAAGAAGGCGAGATAGTCGACATAAACCGGCTGACAAGGCAGGAGCTAAAAGCCTTTCGCAGAAACATGCAGATGATCTTTCAGGACCCCTTCTCGTCACTTAACCCCCGCATGACGGTGTTGGAGTTGGTGGGCGAGCCGCTGCTGGCGCATGGGATCGCGCGCGGCCAGGAGCTGGAGGACCGAGTCGCAGAGATGGTGAGAGCCGTGGGGCTGAGAGTCGAACATTTGCCACGCTATCCGCACAGCTTCAGCGGAGGGCAGCGGCAGCGCATTGGCATTGCGCGTGCGCTTGTGCAGCGCCCCAAGCTGGTGGTCTGTGACGAGCCGGTTTCCGCCCTGGATGTGTCGGTCCAGTCCCAGGTCGTAAACCTTCTGCAGGATTTGCAGTCTGACCTGGACCTTACCTACCTGTTCGTTGCGCACGACATGAGCGTGGTAAGGCAGGTCAGCAACCGGATCGCGGTCATGTATGTTGGTAAACTGGTCGAGGTGGCGGAGTCGGAAGAGTTGCTACGCAATCCCAAGCACCCTTACAGCGAGACGCTGCTTTCGGCCGTGCCGCGTCCGAATCCGCATCACCACATGCAGCGGCTGAACCTGGAAGGCGAACCGGCGGACCCGGCCAACGCTCCGCCAGGCTGCGTATTCCACCCGCGCTGCCGCTATATGGAGGACATTTGCCAGACGGAGGTTCCGACCCTAATCGAGTTGACGCCGGGCCACCACGTTGCTTGTCATTTCGCAGATCAACTGGAGTTGCAGGGGATCGACTATTCGCGCTCTCCCCAGGCCTGACAGGAATACTGAGCTCCACCCAACATCCAACGAGAGGAAACTCATGGAGAAACTCGTTATTACCGTGACCACGGACTCATCGTTGTCGTATCCACGGAACCCTTATTTGACGCACTGTGACGACACGAAAGGGGTCGCGGAGGAGTATATTCGCTCGATGAACGCGGGCGCGACGATTGTGCATACGCATGGCCAGTACAGGTCGGATCCCGTGATTCAGCCAGACGGCAAACAGCTGTCGATTCCCAATGTCGAGGGTTGGCGCGACATCACGGAACGCGTACGGGCGGCGGGCGAGCCGATCGTACAGTTCGGGCTGGCGAGTATGCGCTTGGAACAGAAACTGGAGCTATGGGAGCTACTCAAGCCGGACATGAGTTCGATCAACTTCAACTCACATGACGAGTACTTTCAGCCAGATGCAGACTATGCTCCCGTGCCGATCTACTCAGTTCACCCGATTCCAGAACTTCGAATGTATTCGAGCTTGGCGAAAAAGTATGGCGTGAAACAAGAGATTGAGTGCTTCAATACTGGCGCATATTGGGCGATTGGCAAGATTCGCGGGGGTGACTTCTGGACCGAGGAGGGGGAACGCGAAATTGAGGAGGACCTGTTGCCGGAGCCGCTGTGGCTGACCCTGTTTTTTGGCTGGGACGGGCAGGGCTGGACACCGCCGACGGCCAAGGGGCTGCAGTATATGGTGGACCATCTGCCGCCGCGCGCCAATTTCAGCATGAGTTGCATGGAACCACCCAACTACTGGTCGATGGTGGCCCATACGATTGCAATCGGAGGCCATGTGCGAGTCGGTATGGAGGACTGCCCGTTCGTCGAAGACGGTGTATACGCCAAGACGAATGCTGAACTGGTGGAGAAGGCTGTCCGCATTGCCCACGAGGTCGGCAGAGAGATTGCCTCGGCGCATGAAGCGAGAGAGATCGTGGGTTTGCCGGCGGCCCAATAGCCGGAAACAAGAACCAGTGCAGTTGGAGGAGCCATGAAAGGTCTGAGCTGCAATTCCGGTCTGTTGCACACTTACACCGTCGAAGAGTCAATCGATATTTTGGCGGACCAGGGTTACCAGGCTATCGACATCAGCCTGGAGTTGGCGCCGCCGTTCATTCCCCCGCCCAAGCCGCACATGAATTCTGAAGCGGACGCAGCGCGTCGCAGGGCTGTACGCGACTATGCGCAACGGGCTGGGATCGCTATCGGCGCCTTGAACGCACACACGAATGTGATTCACGGAGACCCGGAGGTGCGGCGCCAGAACACGGAGTTTATCCGCGGCGGTTTGCAGCTGGCATCCGATATGGAGGTACCCTACGTAATCAGTGGATGCGGGGTCAAGCTGTTCTATGGGTGGGAAAGTACGTACTGGGAATGGTGCCTGGAGGCGATGCGCGACCTGGCGGCGGATGCCGAGCGTCTGGGTGTGATGATACTGATTGAGGCGGCTAGCCCGTATGGTTCGTTGGTCCACAACCTGGCTCGATTGCAGCGGCTGCTGGCAACGCCCGGGTTGGAGGGGCTGGGCGTCCTCTTTGACCCGGCCCATTACCACGTGCGCGGCGACTCAGTTCTTGAAGCGTACTTGGCGTTAGGTGAACGCGTCAAGCACATGCATGCCAAGGACGCGCGCGGCAACAGCGAGAATTTCGGCTTCCCGCCATTGGGAGAGGGTGAGATCGACTTTGCAGGCTTGATTACTGCCATGGTTCGAGGCGGCTTTTCCGGCTATATTTCAGTCGAGTATGAAGCGATGGCATGGGGCTACCCCGACGATCCTTTGAAAGTTCTGGCGGATGGCAAGGCGTTCGTTGAAGCCATCTTGCGTAAGGACTGAGGGAAAGAGAGGCCGGTCGGCGTGAGTTGCTTCTTGTTACAATTGACCATACAGGAGGCTTCCCTGTGAAAGCGGCCATACTGCGCGCATTCAAACAGCCGTTGGAATGGCAGGAGATCACTACGCCCAGCCCCGAACCCGATGAGGCGCTCGTCCAGGTCATGGCATGCGGAATCGATGGCACGGACCTGAAGCTTCTGGACGGATTTGGCTACACGCCCGACCTGCCGTTCATCATGGGGCATGAAGTTGCGGGAGTCGTCACGGAAGTGGGATACCGAGTGACCGGTTTCGAAGAAGGCGACCGGGTCATTGTCTACAACTTCACTACGTGCGGAAACTGCCTGCCCTGCCGGTCATTCCGGGAACAGATCTGTGTGAATATGGGGGGCGTCCTGGGCGCCAAGGACCGGCACGGCGGTTATGCCGAATATGTGGCTGTCCCCGGCCGTCAGCTTGTTCATATGCCGGAAAGTATCTCATGGCCGGACAGTGCGGTCTGTTGCGATGCGGGAATGACAGCCTACCACGCCATCGACCGCGCCAGGCTCCGCCTGGGTGAGACGGTGCTGGTCGTGGGAGTTGGCGGAGTCGGATCTATTGTCGTCCAACTGGCAAAGGCGGCGGGCGCGAGAGTCTTCGCGGTCGAACTCTCAGATTCGAAGAGGGAGTGGGCGCGCCAGCTTGGCGCGGATGAACTCCTCGATGCGACTGAAGGGGAACTGCCGGCTGCGGTGCGAGATCTGACCAATGGGCTCGGTGTTGACTGCGTGATAGACATTGTTGGTCAGAAAGAGACCATGGCGGCTGGGGTTGAATCGCTGCGGCATGGTGGGCGGCTGGTCATCGTCGGTTACACACCGGACCACTACCCGGTTGAAGGAAAGTACCTGGCCCAGAACGAACTGGAGATCATCGGCACGCGGGCGGGGCGCAAGCAGGACCTGATCGAAGTATCCCGACTGATGGCTTCGGGGAAGATCCGTTCGATCGTCACCCAGACATTCCCCATGGAAAACGCCAATGAGGCGCTGGCGGTCCTGCGCTCCGGGGACAATTTGGGGCGAATCGTGCTCTTGACGCCGTCCGGACGGCGAGCCGTGGAGACGACATGAAGCGGCGGTCTGGTCAAGTCTACCCGCATGCTGTGAAATCCAGCGGGAGTTTCGTCTTTCTGAGAATGCACAATGATCGTTGACGCCCATAGCCACGTGTTTCCCCGGATCCATGGCCAGAATCGCGCAGGGCCGACAAGAGGCACCGGTTATGGACGAGCCCTGATCGGCGGCCAAGAGATTCAAGTTACTCTGCCCATGGGTGAAGGGCTGGCTTATTCGCCGGAGCAACTATTGGCCAATTTGAACTGGGGGGGCGTGGAGAAGGCGGTCCTATTGCAGGGCCCTATGTACGGCGAGTGCAACCAGTACGCGCTGGATGCGATCCTGCGTTACTCGGACAGGCTGATCGGCGCCGCCTACTTCGATCCCTGGTTGGATGACAGTCGCAAGACTTTTGAATCGACACTGGCATCGCCGGGTTTTTGCGCGGTCAAGCTGGAGTGCTCCGTCCCTTCCGGGCTGTGCGGCATCCACCCGGAAGCCCAGCTGGGGTCATCCGAGCTGGAGTGGCTGTGGCAGGAGCTTGAGGGGCGAGGCCTTATCCTGGTTCTCGACCTGGGCGGGATTGGCAGTCGGTCCTATCAGACGGAGGCGGTGCGCACCATCGCTGCCCGCCACCCTGGGCTGAAAATTGTAATCGCCCATCTAGGTCAGCCAAGGCCTGAAGCGGAATCGGAGCCCGATCTGTGGCAGCTTTGGGAGGAGCAGGTCGACTTGGGCTTGCTGCCCAATGTCTGGTTCGACTGCGCTTCGCTTATCGCTTTTGTCCAGGAAGAGGGCTACCCCTTCCCTAGCGTGGAGCGTTATCTCCGGCTTGCAGTTGAGCGAATCGGGGCACACAAGATTATGTGGGGAACCGATCAGCCGGGAACCTTATTGCATGCAACCTATAAGCAGTACGTCCAGTTGGCAAAGAGCCACTCGGCTTTCCTCTCTGCCCGCGAACAGGCGCAGGTATTGGGAGAGACCGCTCTTCATGTATACGGATGAGTGAAGTCAACCTCGGAAACAGGCACAAGACTACGACTTAGCACAGTCCATTGGCAGCTTCCAATCGAAAGGACAGGTGGCCGATGACCGGGAATGAAGTTGAGCAGCAGCTTGAACGATGTTTGGAAGCCTATCGAGAGGGATCCCTTAGTGAAGAGATGCTGCGGGCGGCTCTGGAAGCAGCCCAAGGAAACGAGGCAAAGTGCCAGGACATTCTCTACCTGCAAGCAGTCAGCACTTCCCTTGCCAGTCAGGTGCAGGGCATGTTGTTGATGGAGAACGGCGAGATTGCCGAAGAGATCTCTGACCCGGAGGACTGGCCTTATCAGACGGTTCTGGAGGCCATACGAGATGGGTGGCGGGTAGTACAGTTTCCCAACCTGGCACTATTGCTGGATGAGACAAGGACGTATGGACTTGGTTGTGAGTTTATACTGGAGCGGTGAATAGGAAGTCAGAAGAAGAAGGGGTAGGAAAACGTGAGCGTACAAGAGGCAATTGACCATCTGGATCTTTTCGGGTACTGCCTACTGGAAGAGGCGATTCCGGCAGAACTGGCCGACGGTATGGCGGAGAGGTTTTTCGCATTACACGAAGATCCCGGTAATCGCGCCTACTTTCAGGACCCGAACGAGGATCTCTACCAGACGCTGTTCGGCCTGTTGAACCTGGACAGTTCCAGTTGGACCTGCGCTGCCCATCCCGACGTACTCGCTGTGGTCAGGCACTTCCTCGGTGAAGACATTCGACTGGCCGAGGCATGTTCGAAGTGGGTCAAGCCGGGCGCTCCGGCCGGCGGAGTGCACACTGACTCGGCGCAGGACTTGCCGGAGCTTCTGCCGGACACGCCCTGGATGATCAATTCTATCTGGATGATGACCGACTTCACAGAAGAGATCGGGGCCACGCGCATCATGCCAACCAGCCACCGACTGCGCCGCCGTCCGCCGCGGGGTATGAAGGCAGACGACAGGCGCCTACTGCCGATCACAGGCCGTCGCGGTTCTGTCTTCATGTGGCATGGAGGGGTATGGCATGCCAACGGCGCCAACACGACATTGGATCAGCATAGAATGGCACTGAACATTGCCTATTACCCTCCATGGTGGAACTTGGCGCGTGAAGGCGGACATCAGCCGATCTGGCCCGAGACGTTTGAGCGTATGCCGCCTGAGCTGCAAAGGCTTACACGCAATCGGGTTGCAAAGGAGCGAGAAGAGATTTACGAAAGGAGATAATCTACCATGAGAACGCACTCTTGCCGTCCGGGGCTGAAGGACACCCAAGTACTGGATTTCTGCAAACAGGGCTTTCTGGTGTTGGAAGGGGTCGTTCCAGACGACATCAACAGCCGGACAGTCGAATACCTGGACAGGTACCCTTCGCATGAACCGTCGGAGATACTGCATGAGGACTGGTTTGTCGACAATGTGATTCTGAACGACCAGGCTGCAGGGGCCGTCCGGTCACTCTTGGGTCAAAACTTTGGGCTGCCGATTGTAATGAGCAACCACCGCGTGGAGTGCCCCTCGCCGACCCAGAACTGGCACAGGGATGGCAACTCCAAACATGGACCGGCTTTGAACTATCTCCAGGTCTTCTACTATCCGGAAGACTGTTCGCTCGATCTCGGGCCCACCGAGTTGCTTCCGGGTTCACATTTCCTTTTTTCCTTGTCCAAGAAAATGGGCCACTACGGTGGAATCCGCGGCGCCTACCGCGCGGCCGCCCCAGCAGGAACGATTTTCCTCACCGTCTATTCGATCTGGCATCGTCGCTCTGCTGCCAGCGGCACGGGACTGCGCAACTTGCTCAAGTACAATTACTGGCGCACGGAGTCACCGCACCGGGACTGGATCCGAGAGCCTGACTTCGACATTGCAACCGCCAACTACAAGTTGGCGGACCCAACGTTTCGAGAGCAGTTTCGCGACTGCAATGACGCTGCCGAGATGTTTTACTGGTTGCTCGGCAGGTCGGATTCCTTTGCGCTGGCAGGAGGTCAGGGCTGGCCGCTGAACATAAACGTCGGCAAATACATTGACAGCCCCTACGGGGTTCCCGAAACGCATTAAGTCAGTTCCACATCAAGAAACAGGTTAATGTGGCAATGCTGTCAGAAAGTGGGCAGCTGAGAATGACAACTTTGGACTCCGGTGGGGAATGAGATAATGGTTCGAATGCGCTGCGCCGAGGCCTTGGTCAGAGCGCTGGAACTGGAAGGGGTCAGGTATGTATTTGGCCACCCTGGACACGGTAACACCAACATATTGGACGCGATTTACGACTCTTCTCAGATCGACTTCAAGTTGACTCGCCATGAGCAGGCGGCTGCACACATCGCTGACGGTTATGCCCGCATTTCAGGAGATATCGGCGTCTGCTGCGCCTCTGTTGGACCTGGGCCGGCGAACATGGTTATGGGTCTGGCTTCTGCTGCAGCCGCGTCCAGTCCCGTCGTTGCCATATTTGGCGGCGTGATTTCTCGTTGGGTCGGCCGCGGCCAACTGCAGGAGACCAGTCCCTTCTACGGCCTGCCGGACCAGAGCTTCGTGCAGGTCCTGCAGCCGGTCGTGAAGAAAGCATGGCAGGTTCAGCACCCCGAACTGGTTCCTGAGATTGTGCGCAAGGCATGCGCGCTGGCGCGGGCAGGCAATCCCGGTCCGGTTGCAGTTGAAATGCCCTGGGATCTTCAGGCCGCATTCCACGAATTTGACGATATTCCAAATCCAGGCCATTTCAGCTACGCGCGGCGGGTACGGGCCGATGCGCAAGCAGTTGCGAGGGCGGCGGATGCCCTTCACCAGGCTGCCAACCCCGTTATTGTTGCGGGATACGGCGCGGTCCTCGCCGACGCAGGGCCTGAGATTCTTGAACTGGCCGAAAAGCTGGGCGCGCCGGTAGCCACTTCATACGCCGCCAAGGGGATAGTGGCCGAAGACCATCCGCTGAGTTTGGGAAACGTGGGCTGGCTCGGCCACCCGAACGCCCATGAGATGATTCGGGAACATGCCGACGTCGTCCTTGCGGTGGGCTTCAGTTTTTCCGATCTTTCGACCTGCTGGTGGACAGAAGGCATGCCTTTTGTCAAGCAGAATCGCTTTATCCAGATTGATATCGATGCCAACCAGATTGGTCGAACCTATCCGGTGGAAGTCGGTCTTCTGGGCGACGCCAAGGCAACTTTGCAGGACACGATTGATGCGCTGTCGGCAAGACAGGCATCCCCATTCAGAACAGGGAATCTGGAACTGACAGCGAAAGTCAAATCCGGATTTCGCATGGAGATTCCCAGCGAAAAGAGTGACGCTCAGGGCATGGAGCCGTTACGCGTGGTCGAGGAACTGCGGCGCGTCCTGCCGAAGGAGATTCTCTTTTCGCTGGATACGGGCGACCATAACCACTATTTCGGCGCGTTCTTTCCCATCTACTCACCGCGCCGTTTGCTCTACCCGGGAGGCTGGACACCGATGGGATTTGGCCCAACCTCCATCATCGGAGGCAAGCTGGTCAGGCCTGACCTGCCGGCCGTCTGCGTGACGGGCGACGGGGGCTTTCTCATGGTCTGCCAGGAGGTGATCACAGCGGTCGAGTGGGGGCTGCCAGTGATTTGGGTTGTGTTCAATAACCAGACACTTGGCGCTATTCGCGGGGGCCAGCTGGCCAGCTACGACGGAAGGGTCATCGGCACAGAGTTCTGTGAGAATGCAGATTACGCAGCATTAGCTAAGTCGCTCAAGGCCGAAGGGTTGACTGTCAGCCGTTATGCTGAGATAGAAGAGGCAATCAGCTATGCCTTGGAGTGCGGAAGACCCTGTGTCGTTGACATGCGAATCGCCCGCGATCCGGTCCCACCTCCAATAGCCGGAATGTGGTTTGAACCGGAGAGAGATGAAATTCCGCCCAGGGCGCGCAGTTGAAGCCGCTTGCGTTGGAACTGAATTCTTTGGCGGCAGGTAGAACCGTGTTGACCGGAGCAAAGTCCATTGAGGGCGACGAAGGCCATTTTCCACGAGAAAGAAGGGAACAGACGATGAATCTGGGCAGCGGCCAGTTTGTCTATGAAGAGGTAGAAAGCTGGGGTGAAGTTCCTGAAGGATGGAATATCGTAGAGGCGCCGGGCGTGGCAGTTGACTCCCAGGACAGGGTCTATGTCTTCTGTCGGAGTGAACACCCGGTCATTGTGTTTGACCGCGACGGGCAGTTCCTGCGCTCATGGGGCGAAGGGCTGATCAAACGGGCGCACGACATAATCGTCGGCCCGGACGACTCTATCTATTGTGTGGACGACTGGGGTCATGCAGTACATGAATTCACCCCAGAGGGCGAACTCCTCATGTCGATTGAGACGGCGGACAGTCCAGCGGATACAGGATACATCTGGGATGTCCAAAAGGAGGTGTTACGCGCCGGTCCGCCCTTCAACTATCCCACTGGAATCGCTCTGTCTCCGGAAGGCGAACTGTACGTGTCGGACGGTTACGGCAATGCACGCGTACACAAGTTCACGGCGGATGGCAGCTTGCTGCTTTCCTGGGGTGAACCGGGAACCGGGGCCGGCCAGTTCGTTACGCCGCACAATGTGTGCGTGGACCGCGAGGGCACGGTCTACGTAGCAGACCGTCAGAACCGGCGGATGCAGCTCTTCAACTCGCAAGGCGATCACATCGGACAGTGGGACGATATCTGGTGGCCCTGTGACATGTGCATTGACGCCGACAATAACATGTATGTGGCCGAGGTGGGCGGCATCTTTATGGGTGAGACGAAGATACCGGTCTTCGACAACCCGCCGGCCCGTATCACGGTGCGAGATTTGAGCGGCAGGATCCTGAGCGAGTGGGGGATGGAGGACCCCTACGGCTCCGACCGCTATTTCAGCCCCCACAATATCGCATTTGATTCACGCGGTGATTTGTACGTGGGAGAGGTTGCCCACTCTTACCCGGACGGGACAACACCGAAAGATTGGCGCGTGTTGAGGAAGTACGCGCGAACCTGAGCAATTCGGTGTTCAGGATCTTGTTTCCAGGACTGGATCTGATCCGGATTCTCTCAACACGACATGGCAGCTTCCTGAATACCTTGGGTCAGTGCCGAAAAGCCAACACATCCATACTCAGTTTGTGCCAGCTCTCGCATTCGTGTCGCCATGGTCGCGTAGTCTTCGTCTGATTCACTGTATTCTGCAGCAGAAACGATAGCGTACATTCGCGCACCTGGATTCATAGGGACAGGAACACGAACGGGAGTTGCTGTCTGTCCAAAAGCACTTTCAGGGGGCCTACTTCTCATGCAGGAGGTCAACGGCTTTTGGGTTGCAGTTTCGAAAGTTTGTCATGCCCCGTTATGAAGCACGGAAACTGAATGCTTTTTGTAGATGAGTGGAGGGTGAAGGGATGACTGAAAACGGTGTGCTCTCAGTCCACGGAAGACCACTTGGTACGGCTTCCGAAAGCCTGGGTGAATTACGCTCTTCGGCGGACGCACTGGAAGATATCGAAGAATTGAACTGTCGATTTGAAGAGGACGGCTACCTCTACCTGCCCGGGCTGCTCGATCGAGACACGTTGTTGGCCGCACGGCTGACAATGCTGGAGGCATTGGCTGATCTGGACTTCGTTGACACGGACTATCCTCTGAGCGATGGCGTCGCCAAGAGAGAAATCTCTGTTTCGGCTAGGGAAATGGTCGGGCTCTCCAAGAACAACGGACCACTGCGCCAGGCGCTCTACGGCGGGCCGATGATCGCGTTTTATGAGCAGTTCTTGGGCGGACCGATTCGTCCTCTCGACTTCACCTGGTGCCGCGTCAAGTCGTCTGGCGCGGAAACCGCCACCAACCCTCACTATGACATTGTTTTCATGGGTCGAGGAACGAAAAACCTTTACACAAGCTGGACTCCGCTCGGCAACATTCCCCGCCAGATGGGAGGCCTGATGGTTCTGGAAAACTCCCACCGCCTGGAGGAGGTCAAAACAACCTACGGCCAATCCGATGTCGATGAGTACTGCACAAATGAACCTACAGCACGTGAGACGGAGTCGGGACAAAAGCGCTGGCAGGGATCGGGAACGGGTACTTATGCCTACGATGCCATTTCCCTGGGCGAGGAGTTGAAGAGTCGCTGGCTCACGACCGACTACGAGCTCGGCGATCTGCTGGTTTTCAGCATGTACACGATGCACGCCAGCATGGACAACCTGACCAACCGGCTGCGCCTTTCGACCGACACGCGCTATCAACTGGCCTCCGAACCGGTAGACGAACGCTGGATTGGCGAGAATCCGATTGCCCATGGCCCTGAGGCGAAAAAGGGGATAATCTGTTAAGGACTAGCAATTGCCTGCCTGGGTTCAAGTCGAGGCAGGGCAGTGAGCGTCGAGCCAGTCCAGGACGGCGCCAATGGGCTTCTCCCGTCCCAGATCGTTGTGCAGTTCGTGGAAATAGCCTTCAAAGAGGCGAAGGCTCTTGTCCGTAGAGCCAATGCGGGTAAAGAACGCCTGTGTGGCTGCAGGGACAACCACGGCGTCGGCCAGCCCCTGCAGCATCAGAATGGGAAGCCGAATCTCGCTTGCCCGCTCACGCACCTCCTGCATCGTTCCAAAGAACTCAACGACCCAGCGAGCGCTGCGCAGCGGCACGCCCAACGAGTCACTCTCCGCCAACTGCACCTCTTCCCAGTCGCGAGAAAGTGTGTCCAGGCTGCCGCGCTGGCGGAAAGTAATCTGAGGCTGGACGCGGTGGACCGTTTCCAGGATCCGTTTGAGAATCCGGTTGAAAAGCGAAAGATCGTGCGATCGTAAGGAGGGCGAGGCAATGACGCCGAAATCGACCGCACCTGGAACGTCCATCAGATAGAGAAGCCCGATCAGCCCGCCCATGGAGTGGCCGTACAGGCAACATGGGAGACCCGGGCTGCGCTGCCGGGCCATAGACACGACCTGCGAAATGTCGCTCAGGTAGTCGTGGAAGCCCTGGACATAGCAGCGCGGTCCGCCGGACCGACCAAAGCCCTGATGATCGTGCGCGTAGACCGTGTAACCGGCCTTAAGCAGTGCCCCAACCAAATGGCGATATCGGCCGCTGTGTTCGCCCAGCCCATGGAGGATAAGAACGACGCCGCGCGTCGCCCGGCTGGGACGCCAGAGGCCATAGAATATAGGTAGGCCGCTCTCGCTGCGAAGATAACCGGTCGAGTGTTCAAAACTGGCGCAAGAGTTTCTCGCAGGTGCGAATGAATCTGAAATGGTGTATTCCTCTTCCGACGGACAGTATTTTACGTTGCCCCCTTGGGCAATATCAGGCATCTGAAGCCAATCCTGCCTTGAGTTGCCTTGGTTCTCTGAGTACTCGATTGTTTGGTCGCCGTAGTCGATTTGTTTCTTCATTGCATCAGTCGGTCGCTCGTCCTTTACTTTCAGTTGTTGGGCCATCGTCGTCGCCGTTTGGGTCAGGAGTTGTAGGGTGGGCCTCCGGCGGCCAGACCGAATCGTAACCGCGTCGTTGGCTTTCCGTTTCCGTCGGCTCGGCTGGCGTCTCTTCACTTTCCAAAGCTACGACCCAACGTTGCCAGGGAGCCTGCTGCCATCCAAGTCCCAGGCTTTCGAAGGACAGTCGCGACTTGCTCATGTGGCGCTCGCCGAAGGTGCGAAGCCGAAGGCGGCGAGTCTTTCCTTGCAGCGTCCCCGCCAGGTAAGCGACGAGCTGGCGTTCTTCTTCGGTGCCCCATAGGCTGGGAGGTATGGCAAGAAGTAAGCGAAGTTCATCACGCCAGCGAAATTGCTGGACAAAACCGATCTCATTTTCCTCCTGAAGAATCAGGAATACTTTAGAAGAGCGCAGAGTGCTGGAGTGGATGGAAGAGATCATTTCCGTCTCTTCCGGCGCTGTTTCGGGATAGACAGATGGCAGAAAGTCTGCCATTTTCGCCCCAAAACGGGCCGAAATCTGCGTTGTTATGCGAAACCCTTCCGGCAGAGAAGGCGTTTCTTTGAGAGGCAGGTCGCCCACCATCTGGAAGTTCTGGTAATCCGCCCAGCCGAGTCCGAGTTCGTCGAGAACTCGCGTGACTTCTGCCGGAGAGGCTGTCGCGAAGCCAAAGTAGAAGTAGGGATGGATTCCCTGGTCCTCCACGTGATCCAATGCAGTGTCGATGAGGTCGGCGAAGTCCTCGAGATTGTCGTCTTCATCCAGTGGTTCAAGAAAAGCCCAGTCAAATGTGCCTGCTGCATCGCCGTCGTATTGTACAATTACGAAGCCGATGATGCTGTCGCCCTCCGTTGCCACGAAAGTATCCATCTGCTTGCCCAAAAACCGAGGCCCGAACCACCGCAGAAACAGGAAACGCCGCCACCAGCTTCCGGCGATTTCCTCCATACTACTGACATCGCTGGTTACGCCCGAAACAAGCAGATTCAGAACTTTACGTATCTGTGCGGGTGTCGCTATCCCAATCTCAATAGCCATTTAAGTATTCCAAAGCAAGCTTGATGCAGTCCCGCTCTCCGTCGTAGGCCAATCGCACAAGAGCGTCATCCGGCGAGGCCCATTCGACTTTTCGGACTTCCACACTTGCGTCCGAGAGAATGCCTCCCACGACTCTTAGCAAATAGAAGTCCACCTTCTTGTAGACACGCTCAGGCACTGCGCGGGCGTAGGTATCGAGATAGTCGTAATGTACTGTCTTCAGGAAGGACTCAAATTCGGTCTCCAGGCCCGTTTCTTCCTCTACCTCTCGAAGAGCTGCGGCAAGAGGTTCCTCAGTAGGGTAGAGCCGTCCTTTGGGCAGCTGCCAGCGCCGGCATTCCTTGTCGGTTGCGATCAGTGCGACTTGGACCAGTCTGCTGGCGCTTGCCTGATGCAGGCGAAAGGCAACACCGCCTGCCGAATGTATGTGCCGAACCGTATAGCCATTCGGTTGCTCCGGGCAGTTTCCGCGCTGACCGGCGGGCCGTTCATGATTGCCTTGATCATTGTGCCCCGAAAACCTCTTTTCTGCTTGCCCATCGTCACGTTGAGACTTCATCAACACTTTTCCAATACAAGATGAACCAGACTCGTCAAGTAATCAGACCGTCAGAGTAGCAGTCCATAGGACCGGCGCCGATATGGTCCTGGAGGCTTCAAATTGTCAGCCCGTTCTGCGCACATTCAGAGGGCTCGCTCGCAGGCCGCCTTCGGCGATGCTTGCAGCCAGTCCCCGGGCTACCTGCTCCCAGTTGTCGGGCGGAAATTGTACAAGCTGACGCGGCAGGAGCGAAGGCGTTGTAAACGTCAGCGCGCCCACCAACTCGGCCAACGACCACACGGTGCGGGCGCGTGCCACAACGACGTGAATCTCCATCCATTTGGAAATTAACACAAGCCATTGGGCCAGGGCTTCGCCTGCGCCGACAGCAGGCATCGCAACCGGGGCGTCAGCAACGAATCGAAATGCGATGCCTCCGTCCTGGTCAATCCACAGACGATGAGGGATCACTGGCCCCGGTGACACATGAGCAGTGGTCCAACGCGCAAAATGGTTGTGCAGATTCGAGATAAGTGGTGGGTTCAGCCACGCCGCCGCCGTAGCGATTGGTCGGCTATGTGGAGGATGGCTGGGAGATGTCTTCAGCGAACTATCGTCGTCGTACCAGTACCACATGGCTATGGCATGCGCTCTGTTTCTCGAGTGGGACGATACGTCCTCCTGACACGGAGTTTTGCTACCTTGGCGGTCGCTAAGGGCCGCACGAGGTCGGACATTTCGGTTCGGGACTCGCCCACGATGGCTGCCCTGTTAAATGCGTATCGTGCTTGAGAGTCGAGCGTTCCCTTGTCAATTGGAAATATGAATTGGCACGAATCATATCACAGTCACAGGAATTTCGCAGACTGACTAGTCTGAGAAAAAGAGTCTCAGAATCCATCTGACGAATGCTGATTCTGAATACCTGGCCCGAAACAGAGACTTCGCTTTCCCGTTCTGTGCCCAAGGCATTTGGGTCCGCTGGTTGACCGCGAAGCTACGAACGAGAAGAGGTTTCTGCCATGCATATGAAACTGTTAAGAGTTGGCGAGGTGTTTGTCTTAAGGTATGATTCAGCCGCTGTGCAAGAGAATCGCAGGTCCGAACAGAAGAGGAAAGAATCCTGGAAGTGACTCGTCCACGACGAAAGAAGAGGCGGCCGCAAGCAATCGCTCCACCGCAGTTGGTGCAGTCCACTGCCGAGTTTGGGCAGTTTCTGCGGCATGTTTCCGGCCAGCCTTTGTTGGCGCTTGATACAGAGAGCGACAGCCTCTTCCGCTATGCACCTCGAGTCTGTCTCATTCAGATTACTGCTCCAGCGGCAGCGGCAGCGGCAGGGACACAGTCGTTGCCTGACCCGGCCAATGTTGTCGACTTTCTGATCGACCCCTTACGGTTGCCGAAACTTTCCGATCTGGGAGAAGTCCTTGCAGACGGTACCACTGAAGTCATCCTCCATGCGGCCGAAAACGACATTCTGACGCTTCAGAGGGACTTTGGTTTCCGGCTGCGGGAGATCTACGACACGCAACTGGCTGCCCGGATCTTGGGGAGGCAGGGCATCGGACTGGCCAAAGTGCTGCACGAAGAGTTCGGGGTCGTCAGCGACAAGAAAATGCAGCGTACGAATTGGGGTCAACGGCCATTGACCCAGCAGCAGTTAACCTACGCGCAGATCGATACCCACTACTTGCCTGCCCTGCGCGCCCGCCAGATCAAGAGCTTGGAAGAGGCTGGACGCTGGGAAGAAGCGCAGGCCGCGTTTCGGATGCTGGAAACGATCAGTTTCAGACCGCCTGAGCCGCGCACTCTCTGGCAGATGAAGCAGATCCGTTCAGTTGAAGAGAGGGACCTGGGTGTCTTGCAGGCAGTATGGGAATGGCGAGAGAGCTTTGCCCAGCAGGTTGACAGGCCGCCATTCAAGGTCTTGGGAGAGAATGCGTTGGTCTATCTTTCCCAGAAGCGGCCGCGTACTCTGGCGTCACTCAGGGCTGTCCCAGGGTTGAGTGAGCGGCAGGTTAGATGGTTTGGGAGGGAGCTGTTGGCGGCTGTCCGTAAAGGTGAGCAACAGCCGGCACCCCAGCGACCTGCTTCGGTTCGGAAGCCGGATCCTGCTCTCACCGCGGCGGCGAAGAAGCGCTATGAAGCCTTGCGCCAGTGGCGGACAAAAACTGCCGCAGCGCGCGGCGTCGATCCCGATATCGTCTTCAGCAATGAGACTTTGCACCAGATCTCTGCCTGTCGGCCTGGAACACTGGCCGAGCTAGAGAAGATTCCGTCGGTGGGAAGGTGGAAGGCGCAGACCTACGGGGCAAAGGTATTCAGTCTTCTCAGGAACGGCCACGAATCTTGACTGGCGAGATGACCATTTCACGCGCCTACTTCACTGAGGTGGTTTCAACCTCTGAGGGCAGGTCTAGGGCCAGCTAATTGCCAGGTGCATTTCACGCCGGTTGGAGCGCAAGCGGATTGGGTAGCTCGTCCGTGCCAACATTTCCTTCGAAAACTTCGACGAACTCTTCTTCTTCCAACGTTTCGCGTGCCAGCAACGCCTCTGCTACCGCGTCCAAACGCAAACGATGAATTCTGAGAATGTTTCGCACACGATCGTGCTGTTCATTCACGATTCTCTGCACTTCGCTGTCTAATGACTCCGCGACCTCTTCGCTGTAATCGCGTTGCTCGGTCAGTTCCCTCCCCAGGAACGGGTTCTCCTCCTGGCTGCCGATCTGGAGGGGTCCCATTCTGTCACTCATTCCATACTTCATTACCATGGCCCGTGCCATTCGCGTGATCTGTTGAATGTCGTCGCTGGCTCCGTTTGAAATGTCTCCAAAGACAATTTCCTCAGCCACACGCCCTCCGAGCCCCACCGCGATGCGGTCAACGAAGTAGGAACGCGGCAACAGATAGCGATCACGCTCGGGCACAGTCAGAGTGACACCGCCAGACATTCCGCGGGGTATAATTGATACTTTTCGTAGCGGATCTGCATCTCTTACTACATGTGCAATGATGGCGTGGCCGGATTCATGGTAAGCCACGACGCGTCGCTCTCGGTCAGTGATGAGGCGACTGCGGCGTTCGGGCCCTCCCATCGCGATCCGCTCAATCGATTCCTGCATCTCTGTCATGGCAATGGTGCGCCGGTTTCGTCGTGCGGCCAGAATCGCGGCTTCATTGACCAGATTCTCCAGGTCTGCGCCAACAAAGCCGGGCGTCTGACGGGCAATCAGGTCCAGGTTTACGTTCGGATCAAGCGGTTTTCCCTTGACGTGAACGTCGAGAATGGCCCGCCGGCCCTGAAGATCGGGTCGATCCATGGTGACACGCCGATCAAAGCGGCCGGGGCGTAGCAGGGCAGGATCGAGGATATCCGGGCGGTTGGTAGCTGCAACCAGAATGACGTTGGTATCCGTCCCGAATCCGTCCATCTCCACGAGGATCTGATTCAAAGTTTGCTCGCGCTCATCGTGGGAGCCGCCCAGACCGGTGCCGCGATAGCGCCCGACGGCGTCGATCTCGTCGATGAAGACGATGCAGGGGCTGTTGCGCTTTGCCTGCTCAAACAGATCGCGCACCCGGCTGGCGCCAACGCCTACGAACATTTCGACAAATTCGGAGCCGCTTATGCTGAAGAAGGGCACTCCGGCTTCGCCCGAGACTGCCTTGGCCATCAACGTCTTTCCCGTGCCGGGCGGGCCGACCAGCAGTACACCCTTAGGGATGCGGGCGCCAAGCGCAACGAATTTCTGCGGCTCTTTCAGGAACTCAACGATCTCTTCCAGCTCCTCCTTTGCTTCATCCGCACCGGCCACATCGCTGAAGGTGACGGTAGGCCGGTCCCCCACAAACATACGAGCTTTACTCTTTCCAAATGAAAGAGCCTGATTGTTGCCGCTCTGGCTTTG
Organism: Caldilineaceae bacterium; assembly: GCA_965204525.1. Classification (GTDB taxonomy): domain Bacteria; phylum Chloroflexota; class Anaerolineae; order Caldilineales; family Caldilineaceae; genus Bin5. Next base: position 802,424 of record OZ241994.1, read on the forward strand.
ACGGAAGAGGAACAGAAAGAGGCCGGCGATCAGAATCAGAGGCAGCAGGTTTATGATCAGAGCAAACCAGTTGCCCGAATTTGAAGGCGGCTGGACGTTAATCTCGACCTGGGCCAGCCTTTCCTGGGAGACGCCCATGCCTTCCAATGTTCGGGTCAAAGCGACGCCCTCTTCCTTGCGGCTGGCCAGAGGTTGATCGCTGCCCTGCGAATAGAGCTGCAACCTTTCTCCGCGGACGTCTATACGGGCAACTTCGCCGCGTTCGATCTGCCTGGCGACATCGCTCAGGCTGACGCTTTGGGGCCTTTCGTTGGGGCCGTAAACATTCAGGAACAGGGCCGCGGCGGCCACCAGTATCAGCAGATAGACAAAGGCGTTTCGAGTCCAGTTTCCGCTCACAAAGTCTCCTCAGCAATCAGAGTCTAGCGCACGGGGAGTATAACACAGAGGCTCCCCATTCATGAAGTATCGCCAATTGGACGAGCCTCGACTGTGTGCCGGATTCCTATCTGAAACTTCCACGCGGACGAGCAGCGATCTCACTGTGAAGTCAGGCCCGGTTTCGGGCAGTTAACGGTTACAGTTTTCGACGTAACGTTACAGACGGAAGTCAAGCGGGCATTTCTCCCAGAGACCTCTCGTCTTGACTGACGTATTCGGCGACTGGGCTTTCCACACGGCCGTAGCCGCTCCAAATCTTGAATCCCAGAAGTGCAAGCAACTCCGGAGTCGCGTCTGTCAGCATCTCGGGGCGGGAACCTATTGTGAAGTTCTCCTGTGGACGGAACTGCGGTCCGCAGAAGGTGGTGAGCAGCCCGTAACGATTTCCTGAACTGACATTCGCGCCGGTTCCGTGCCAAAGCCTGCCATCGAAAACCATGGCGGTGCCTGCCGCTCCCTCTGCCGCCAGAATTTCCCCTTCGCCGTCATTTGCCCGCGGGGGGCGGCCCCGAAGGTGGCTGCCGGGTACGAAGCGAGTGCCACCATTTTCCGCACTGAAATCATTCAGCATCCACATTACGTTTACGCATACACAAGGCGCGATCATCTCCGGCGCCCCTTCTCTCCTCAGATTGGAGCGCTCGCGAGTGATCGAACCAACCGGCAGCGGTGAAGGCTCACGGTCAACGGGGTGGGGCATCCACCATTGGTCGGTATGCAGGTTCATGGCAACGCCGCCCGGCTTGGCAATGTTGGCCGAGTAACTGGACAACAGGTATTCTTCGCCCAATACATGGTCGACAACGGCGCGCACGTTTTCAGTGAAGAGTATCTGACGGAAGATCCGGCCTTTGTTTACCAGCATCCACACACGCTGATTCACGCCGCCTGCCGCGGCCGTATAGGCCTTTTGTTTGGGGCGTCCCTTCCCGTCCGTAAAGGCGCCCCACTGCTGTTTCGGGCCGCCGTCTTCGAAGGCCGCCCCCTGTTCCAGTTCCGCGGCTGCCTGTTCCTTCAGCCTCTCCAGGGCGGCGCCCACGACCTCCGGTTCAAGCGCATTGGCAATTAAGCAGTAGCCATATTCGAGTATGTCGGACTTCGCCTGTTCCATGTCACTTGTTGCTTTGGGCAGAAGAAGGGTGGATTGCATTAGATACCTCCAGACAAGACTGTTTCCGGTACTCTAATTCATTTTCGCCAGTGCGGCAACGTCAGCCACTTCAGTATCGGCCCACTTTCGGCACTCTGGGGCCGGCCCAAACTGTTTCGAGCGTGCGATTTGCTGTGCTAGAATGGTCAGATATGAACAGTTTCACCTTCTCTTGGACAGCACTGATACTCCCCGTCGGTCCTCCTCTTGTCCTGACCTTGGGCAGCATTGTTCTGTGGATAATGGGCCGTTTTGTACGTCCAGGCGCAAGATGGCACGCTTTTGGGAGTGCGACCGGAATCCTCAGTGCGATTGCCCTCCTCTTTTGGGGATTGGCTGCGGCGATGACAGTGGCGCTCCGCATTCAACCAACTGCCCCAGCATTCAGTATTCCCTGGCAACCATTCTTCTCACCCGGTGCCGATTTATTGTGGGTCAGCAACGGCTGGAACTGGTACGTCTCCTGCCTTGTACTCCTGCTTGGCGGAGGCGGGCTGCTTTTCAGCGGTGTTTCCGGTCTACGCGGGGAACAGAGTTCTATCGAGAACTGGCATGGAAGAGCGATGACGCTTGCCCTCTCGTTGAATGCAGTTTCCAGTGCCCTTTTCTTTGTCAGCAGCGGAAATCTCCTTACCGTAACACTGATGTGGGTCGTCATGGACCTCTTTGTGATTGCCCGCAGCACAGTGGTGCCGGAAGGCCCCGGGCCATCGCCCACCCGCCAGTTTCAGGGGCTGAGCATGATGGGAGCGCTATTGCTGTTGATAGGACTGCTTCCGGCCGGTCAAGGAGGTCCTGCCGAACTCCTGGCAGGCGGCCATCTGCCTCAAGAGACGGTAATACTCATGCTGATTGCCGGCGTCATCCGAGCCGGCGTCTATCCTTTACACTTGTGGCTTTTGCCGCACAGAGGGGAACGGCTGTACATGCCGGACCGCCTTATCGACCAGATGCCGCCGGCGCTTTGCGGACTATGGCTGCTGGGCTGGTCGAGCGGCCTGGCAGGAGAAGAGCTTCTTGCGCGCCCTGAAATCGTGGCCCTCGCACTGTTTGGTCTTCTTGGCTCCGCAATCGCAACGTTCACCACCACGACCAGGCAAGAACACACGACCTTCGTGCTGGTCACCGCAGTAGGTATTGCCGGCTTGACGAGCATTTTGTCTGAAATCCGAGGTCCGGCAGCAGTATTGTGGCCCACGACGACTTTCGCTTTGGGAGGGGGCCTCTGGTTGATCGGTGAACGAATCTGGCGGGCGTGGCACTGGCAGATTCCAATTAGCGTAGGTGTACTGGCTCTTGTGGGAGTACCCTTTACTCCAGGATTTCTAACGCAATCGGTGGTCGCACAACTACTGGTTGTGGGCGGCTGCACCGACAAGAGCGCACTGTGCGAGAAACTGGGGGCCATGATGTGGCCCCTCTTTGTCGCATACATTATTACCCAAATGATCTACGTCTCCTCTCTGTTGCGCAGTTGGGACAGTGAGCCCGGCGGTTCAATGTGGGTACTGAGGCCGAATGCATGGATAATCGGCAGACTGCTGGTATATGTTGTTGTTCTTGCCATTCCGCTGGCAACCGCCGGCCTGTTTCCCGAGATGATGACCAATCTTGCCAATCTTCCGGATGCCATTCCCCGCGGCGCAGGGAACCCTCCCAGCGCGGTTGCGAGTTGGCAGGTTTGGTTGACTTTGGCTGGTCCGCTCACATTGGGTATCGGCCTGGCAATTGCCCGCACTCAGGTAAAAGAGTTTTTGAGTACAAACGGAAATAGAGCCGGAACATTGCCGACTCTTCGGGCGTGGTCGAGCCGAGTAGCCCGACTGGCAACCCTGGACTGGATTTCGGGCCTAACCAGGTGGGGCACTGGCAGGATGGGCGCCGTCTGGGACGTTGGTCTGGAGATTGTCGAAGGGACGGGCCATATGGGTTGGGTCGTCGTCTTCGGTATCATTGGCTATCTGTTGTTGAGCACATAAACAGAACCTTCGCGATGACGCGAATGCCATGTTCCAGAATCGGTCCAGTTGCTTGCGTGTGAAGGAATCAGAATCGGACCCTTTTCGGACCCAGAGTCCCAGGCCCCCCGAGATCGAATTGAACGAGTTGAACTCATGGCTGCACTTTGGGCTTCAGTACCCTTTCACGTAGTTCTGGGCCTGGCCGCATGTATTCCTGTCGTCTTGTGGGACTGGCGGGTTGCACTGCCCGGAATCGTGATCGTTCAGCTGGGAACAAGCGCATTAATTGGCACTGTCTATGGGCTGCCGGCGCCCTGGCCTGCGGTCCATTTGGGCATACAGGTCCTGGCCTGCCTGATTCTTCTACTTTCGATCTTACAGACGAGCAACGTGCAGGTCCGAAATTCCGGCGAATTCAGTTCAAGGCTCTTTCGTTTGCTTGTCCTGGGAATTGCTGCTCTGTTGGTTTGGGCGGCGAGCGATGGCCTGGAATTGCCCCTCCTCGAAAACACGACCAAAGTCTTGTTCATTTGGTTTGCTGCCGTGGCACTGATTACGCTCGGCGTGACGGAGACCGCCCTTTTTGGGGGCGTTGGCCTTCTGCTGTGGTTGATTCCCGTTCAGGCATTTCTATCAGTTCTGTTTCCCTTGCCGGCCGTAATTGTATTGCTGGGAATATTGCAAATCCTGGTTGCTTTGGCTTGCAGCTTCCTCCTGCTTGCCGAGGACGATGCGCTCACCCTGATCGAGGTTCCTTCAACCGATCCGGATCTGGCGCCGGGCGTTTATCGTCGCCACAGCATCACTTCCGGGGCCAAAGTCCTGGGTTATGGGATCGGTTACTGGATGTATACTTTTCTTTATCGACGTCTCAAAACAGGGGCTCGAAACAGTTAGGGCATGGCTCCTCGAAACTGGACAGAATGGACGCGTGTCCGACCTGCGAACGTTTCGCGAATTCAGGCCATTGCAATCAGATAACTGTGAGGATGTCCAGGGAATGCCCAGAAGAAAAGAAAAAACAGTGAGCTACCGCGTTTCATGATCCAGCTTGCCCTGCCATCCTTTCTGTTCAGCCTCCTCCTCCTGGCAATACTATCCAGCTACATCCTGCGCCGCTGGGAACGGGGTGTCTCTCTCGTCAATGGCGCAATGTTGAGTCTAGCCGGCCTGTTGCTATGGCGATTTCCGATAGATTCCCCATTGCAGTCCATTCCATTTGTTCCCGTTGACCTTGACCTGCGCGCAGGGATTTGGGAATACGGTTTCCGCCTCCAGTTTACGCAGACAAATGAACCGATTGTCGTCATAGTCCTCCTCCTGTTGGGATCGGGCATGCTGCTAACGGCCGCCGCAAGTCAGGGGAGAGTATTCCCTCCTTCGATGTTGCTCGTAGGGGCAGGCTACATTGGAATCGCGCTCATGGTGGACGCGCCGATTTCCCCTGTGTTTCTGGCGCCGGCCTCCCTGGCAATTCTGATGACGCTTAGCGTTTTCCCGCTCCAGGTGGGCATTGGCGGGGAAGCGTTGACTTCCTTGCGTGCGATGTTACCGCCGATACTGGCGACTCCTTTCGTGCTGCTTGCTGCGTGGCACATGGAGCAGTTACCTCTCAATCCTCAAGACATACGCCTTGCAGCAGGCGGCGCACAGCTTCTCGGAGCAGGGCTGCTTATTCTACTTGCGCCTGTTCCCTTGCACAGTGCCCAGCCTCAACTGGGCGAGTCCTCCCCACCGATTGCGATGGCGCTCACAATTCTTCTATATCAGACGCTGGTCCTCTATCTATACTTTCTTGCGACGACGAGTTTTCCATTGCTCCTGAGCAGTACTGCACTGAACGTGTGGTTGACCTCAACTGCAACAGTCACTCTCGTATGGGGCGGTGTGGCCGCGGCGGCAGCCAGCCACCCGGGCCGGCTGTTAGGTTATGCCATGCTTCACGACTGGGGCCTGATTCTATTGCTTCTTGCCGGATCTGATGCGGGCAGCCTGCCGATGGTAGTCTCTCTATTTGCGCTACGTATATTGAGCACAATGAGCGCATCCGCAGGACTGTCGCAGATCCGGCAGGCGACAGGCAGTTTGGATGCGGAAAGCCTTCATGGGGTGGGTGCTCGACTGCCTTGGAGCACCGCCGCTTTTCTCCTGGGTAGCCTGGGACTGGCCGGTTTCCCGTTAACAGCGGGGTTCTCGGGACATTGGTCGGCGATTCAGGCGCTCGCAGAAGGCGATTGGCGCTTCGCAGCGATCGTGCTGATCGCCAGCGGCAGTGTTATATTCGGTTTCGTGCGGATGGTCGGCATCTTTTTCGGTCCACTCACCTATCCACAGCTGCCCCGCGAACGGCCGTTAGGCATAGTCTTCTCCCTGATGGCGATACTTCTGGTCACGGGCATGGCCATCGCGCCCCAGCTGTTCGAAGGACCTCTCGCCAGGACATTACTGGCATTTGATTGATCAAAAGCTGTCAGAATCTTCCCGGCAAACATCTGATAGAGATTGATAGTCCACGCCTGCTAAGGTTACGATAGCAGGTGCAGGCCAGTTGACCGCGAAGAAGCGCTTGTCATTTCACGTGCTTTAGCGGTGCGCTTTGCCAAGTTCGATTTTTCTTATCCAGGAGGCCCGCCATCGCTTCCAAGGCGGACGGACGTTCATCCAGACTTGAAGGGTATTACAACCTGAGCCTGCGCGACCGAGTTGCGCTCTTGTCCAAGTGGGCGGTACTTACCAGCGAAGATACAGCAGTACTGGCCGAGAGTATCGGATCGGAGCAGGCCGACATGATGATCGAAAACGTCGTCGGCCGTTTTGCGTTGCCATTAGGGATCGGAGCAAACTTCCTGATTGACGGGCAAGACTACCTGATACCGATGGCTGTGGAGGAGCCGTCTGTCGTTGCCGCTGTCAGCGCTGCCGCACTCTTGGTACGTTCAGGGGGCGGATTCTCGACGGGCAGCACGGATCCCGTGATGATCGCCCAGATTCAGCTTCTTGATGTTGTTGACTCAGCCAAAGCGAGGGGCAAGATTCTTGCTTCTCGAGAGGAAATCCTGGATTGCGCTGATACCAGTCCCTCCCTTTCCCGCCTTGGGGGCGGACCCAAAAGCATTGAAGTGCGCCAGCTACCGGACACGCCTGCAGGGCCCATGCTAATCGTCCACTTGTTGATCGATTGCCGGGACGCGATGGGTGCAAATGCTGCCAACACTGCAGCTGAAGCTGTCGCGCCGCTGCTTGAAAAGCTCAGTGGAGGCCGGGCGGGATTGCGCATTCTCTCCAATCTGAGCGACAGGAGACGTGCGTGGGCCGAGGTCGAGATTCCCGCTGCGGCGTTCGACAGCGATGACTATGATGGCAAAGATGTCGTACGCGGCATTGCTGAAGCGAACGCATTCGCTTATGCGGACAGCTACAGAGCAGCGACCCACAATAAAGGCATCTTCAACGGTGTGGACGCCGTGCTTTTGGCCACCGGGAACGACTGGCGGGCAGTGGAGTCAGGAGCCCATGCCTGGGCAGCGCGTGACGGTCAGTACCGAGCGCTTACGGACTGGCATGTGCGCACATGCGGGGACTCCGAGTCCATATTCGGACGTCTGGAGTTGCCTATGGCTGTTGGAACAGTGGGCGGGGCGACCCAAAGCCACCCTTCTGCTCGAATAGCGCTGAAGATTCTCGGATTGGAAGCTAAGGGAGAAACTGGCACTGAACAGGACAGCTGTGGTTCAGACGAATATGTGGGTGTGGAGAGCGGCCGCCAAGGGGCGAGAAGGTTAAGCGAGATTGTCGCCGCGGTAGGCTTGGCCCAGAACCTTGCGGCTTTGCGAGCGCTGGCGACAACCGGCATCCAAAAGGGCCATATGCGTCTCCATGCACGTCAAGTGGCGGTGGCGGCCGGCGCTGAAGGCGATGCGGTCGAGTTTGTTGCCGGTCAACTTGTGACAGAAGGAAAGATACGACTAGAACGGGCCAGGGAGCTGTTGCAAAGGTGAAAGTCAGGCCGCGCCCTACGCGGGCTGTCTGGGTAGTGCGAAGAGAGGACTTCATATGTTGAATCAGCCAGTTCAACAGGTAGGGATTGTGGGATACGGGGCTTACGTTCCGCGTTACCGCTTGCCCGATTCAGAGATCAGCAGGGTCTGGACAGACGAGATTGAAGCCGTTAGCAAGAGGTCGCGTGAGGGAAAGAATGGCTTGAAGGAAAGGAGAGCGACCAATTTTGTAGGTGAAAAGGCCGTGCCAGGGCTTGATGAAGACACGGCGACGATGAGTATAGAGGCGGCCCGCAATGCGCTGGCGCGTTCGAAAATCGATCCGCAGGAGATCCGCGCCGTCTGGGTGGGAAGCGAGAGCCACCCCTATGCGGTCAAGCCGACCGGTACAATCGTGGCCGAGGCGGTCGGCGCCACCCCCGCCACGCAAGCAGGAGATTGGCAGTTCGCTTGCAAGGCGGGTACAGAAGCAGTGCAGGCCGCGATCGGCTTGGTCGGTAGCGGCATGGCTCCTTATGCCCTGGCTGTCGGGATGGACACTGCGCAGAGCCGACCAGGTGATGCGCTGGAATACACTGCGGGCGCGGGCGGCGCCGCCTTATTGCTGGGTGCAGCAGAGGAATCGGTTGCCGTAATCGAGCGAAGCTTGGGTTATGTATCGGATACGACCGATTTCTGGAGAAGGCCCGGAAGGCAGTTTCCCAGCCATGCCGAGCGCTTCAGTGGAGATCCCGGCTACTTTGGCCATGTCTTGCCGGCCGCCGACCAGATGATGCAGGAAGCGGGGCTGACTGCGGCGGATATCGACCATGTTGCCGTGCACCAGCCCAATGTCAAATTCCCAGTACGGGCAATGCGCACCTTGGGATTTGAAAAAGAACAGTGGGAGAACGGACTTCTGGTCGAAGAGATTGGCAACACCTACGCCGGTTCCGCCCTCGTCGGCCTGACTGCTATCCTGGATATTGCCACCGAGGGTCAGCTCGTTCTGGTCGTCAGTTACGGCAGCGGGGCGGGATCAGACGCTTTCCTTCTACGTACAACCGGTCACTTAACAGCCGCTCAGCATAACGCCCCATCAACCAAAGAGTACATAAGCCGGCGCATTGAGATCGACTATGCGCAATATGTGCGGCTCGTGGGGAAGCTGGCTGCTAATTGATTGACCGACTCGAACGCAAACGAGCCGACGGCAGAATCTTGTCACCGATAGCTCGCGCTTCGGCTCTCACCCGATCCCTCCATTGTACGGTCAATGTGAGTCCGGGCGCCTATACTGCCAGCGAATCGTCCGTTGCGGTTTGAACGTCAGTGGCAGGTGTGGACTCGTGCCTCTTCTATTTGCCGCACGAAAGACAACGATGGCAGGACAGAGAGCGCATTCGTCTCATACTATTGTCCCGCCTCCAAGGCTTTCAGAGAGTCGACCAGGAATGTTCGCCAGCGGCCTTCCTCGTCGATAGGAATGTAGACGGCCTCGCGCCCAACATGGATTGCGTTGTTTGGTATAAACTCGCCTTCGTCGGTAGTGCTGCCCAAAGCCATCCGCAGGAACTGTTGCAACTTCCGCTTGGGACCGTCGTCCAAGTCCCCTTTGACCACGCCTGATTCACCGATTGCGTGCAAAGGAAATCCTTGAGGAAGCCGAATGGCAATCTGATCGCGTCTGCGGCCGATATTCAGGATTCCGGCTTTCAGGGCCTCCATCTTCACCTGAATCTGGTAAAACAGGTTTTGCAATTCCAGTGGTATTGAGTTCGTTTCCGGGTCTGTGCCGAAGCGGTCCTCGATCTCCTTCTTCATTTCTTCCAGATCATGTAATGAATTCAGACCAGCTATTCGGCGATAAAGCTGAAGGCGCAAACCCTCATCGTCAACATAGGTCGCTGGAATTTCGGCGCGCAGGGGCAGGTCGAGAGTGACCGGAGGAGCAAGCGGGTCGTCCAACTCGATCGGGAAAGGCGCACCTTCAGGCTGCTGCCATGGCGGATGAGGCCCCAGAGATCCGTTTGCGCTGTCCGCCAGATGCGTGTCGCCGTTCCTTCCTTGAGCCTTGGCTAACCGCTCCCTTTTGTCGCGGAGGTCATTGACCGATTGGGCCAGTAAGCGCGTGTAGAGGTCAAAACCTACACTGGCGATTTGGCCGTGTTGCCTTGCGCCAAGAAGCTCGCCTGCCCCGCGGATCTCGAGGTCACGCATGGCGATGCGAAAACCTGCTCCCAACTCGTCGCTGCTTTCAAGCAGGGCTTCCAGCCGGCGGCGGGCGTCGAAAGTCAGTGTACTGTGGCGATCGTGAAAGAGGTAGCAGTAGCCTCTCACAGCACCGCGGCCGACGCGGCCGCGCAACTGGTACAGTTGCGCCAATCCGAAATGATCGGCGCGATTCACTATAATGGTATTGGCACGGCGAATATCGAGGCCGTTCTCGACGATCGTGGTACAGACGAGCACGTCGATTTCTCCGTCGGCAAAGCGCATCATCGTGTTTTCCAACTCACGCTCGGCCATCTGTCCATGTGCCACCGCAACAACCGCCTCCGGCACCTCGCGCTGAAGACGTGTTGCCAGCGTCCGGAGCCCCCGCACGCGGTTATGGACGAAAAATACCTGCCCGTCCCGCTCCAGTTCTCTCTGAACCGCTTGACGAACCAGCGTGCTGTCGTACTCAGAAAGAATTGTTCGTACAGGCAGCCGCTCCCTGGGAGGCGTGTTTATGGTGCTCATATCGCGAACGCCGCTCAAACTCATGTGGAGAGTACGCGGAATCGGTGTCGCGCTGAGTGTGAGCACGTCCATCTGAGACCGCATCTGCTTGAGGCGCTCTTTGTGGCTGACGCCAAAACGTTGTTCCTCATCTATGATAAGCAAACCCAGCGATTTGAAATCCACATCTCCTGAAAGGAGCCGGTGCGTGCCAATTACGATGTCAACAGTCCCATTCCGCATCTTTTGCAGCACTTTCTCCTGTTGGGACTGAGTCCGGAAGCGCGAGAGCATCTCTACAAGGATGGGGAATTGCTTCAGGCGCTCGCTGAAAACGCGATAATGCTGCTGCGCAAGAACGGTTGTCGGCACAAGCACCGCCGCCTGTTTGCCATCCATTACAGCCTTGAACGCCGCGCGAATAGCAACTTCAGTTTTGCCGTAGCCGACGTCGCCGATGATGATTCGGTCCATTGGCCGGTCAGTTTCCATGTCGCGTTTGACGTCTACGATGGCGTCGCTCTGGTCTGCCGTTTCGCGGAAGGGGAAGGCTGACTCCATCTCCTCCTGCCAGGGACCGTCTGGGCTGAATGCGTAACCGGGGATGACCTCTCTCTCTGCGTAGAGCTTCAGCAGATCTTCGGCTATGTCTTCAACCGCTTTCTTAGCCCGGGCTTTCACGGACTGCCAGTCGCTCGTGCCCAGGCGCGTTACGGAAGGCGGGATGCCGGAGTCTCCCGCCCCTACGTAGCGGCTCAGGCGGTCTGCCTGGTGCACGGGAACGTAGAGTCTGTCCCCTCTGGCGTAGTTCACCTGCAGGTATTCTCGCTCGACACCGCCCATTTCAAGTCTGGTCAGACCCTCATATATGCCGATGCCATGCTCCATGTGAACGACATAGTCGTTCGGGTTGACATCGGCGAAAAACAGTTCGGGCGCCACTGTGGACTGTGACCTGCGCCGGTGTTGGTGGGATTGCCGCGTCCAGCCAAACAGTTCGGAATCGGTGTACAGACGCAAAGGCAAGTGCAGCCTGCCGTTGCTGTCCCCCTCCGGAGCAGGGGAGCCGTTCATTACAAACCCTTCCGACAGAACGCCCTGCAAGAGAGAGATTCCACTGCGAGGCGGTGTCTCCAAGTCGGAGATTAGGTTCGCAGGCAATTGAGCCTCGCGCAGTTCCTCCTGCAGTCGAGCAGTCTGACGCGAAATCAGGACGACGCGGTCAGATAACTTGGCAACCTTTCGCATTTCCTGCAAAATGCGCTTGGTTTGCCCGGCAAAGTGTGGGCAGGGAACAAATTGGCGTGCGATGGCGGTACTTTCGTCCTCCCTGTTTTCTCCCGGGAGACCGTTCGCACCCAAAGTCAGCGGTCTGCGCGCAGCAATCCGTTCATGCAACTCTTCGGGACTGAAGAAACTTGAGTCGAATCTGGAAGGCAATTCGTGGCCGCGCAGAAGTTCCTGATAAGTACGGGCCGCCGCTTCCCCGGCCCCCTTAAGGCTTGCGGCCACCTCCTCGCCATCGTCGATGACCAGAAGTCCTCTACCGGGCAGGTGGTCCAAGAGAGAAGCCGGACGGCTATAAAGGTAGGGCAGATACCACTCGATGCCTCGAAACGTACGGCCGGCGGCAAGGTCATCCAGTTCCCGCGCAATCTCCTCGCGGATGGCAAGTACCAGATTTGGTTCATTCAGCAATATTGCGCGCAGACCATCAATGCGAGCGACGCTGCCGAGCGCCTCACTTCCAGGCCCGATCAAAACTCTTTGCAGATGTCGCTCGCTGCGCTGCGTTGCCGGGTCGAAAGACCGCAGCGTCTCTACTTCGTCGCCAAACAGGTCGATGCGGACCGGATGCGGCAGATTTGGAGGCCAGATGTCGACGATTCCGCCGCGACGGGCGAAAGATCCCGGTTCCTCCACCACTTGCATCGGTTCATATCCGTTTTGCGCCCACCGGCCCGTCAGCTCATCCAGTTGAACGAAGCTGCCGACGCGTATAGGACGCAGGGCCATTCGAAACGTTCTGGCGGGCAGGGTCTTCTGCATCAGAGCACGGGCCGAGGAGACCACGATAGTTGGCCCGGTAGCTTTTTCCTGCAGGGCCGCCAATGCGGTCAGTCTTAGCTGACGCGTGCGCCCGGTCCAGGGAATGCGTTCAAAGGGCAGCGCATCGGGTTCTGCGTAGAGAAAAATCGGCAGTGCCCCAGCGGAAGCCGGCAGGTACAATTCGAGTTGCTCAACCCATTTTTGGGCTTGTTCGGCTGTGCCGGTCACCACAAGGACCGGTCCTTCTCTCTCAACGGCGGCGCCGGCGACAAAATATGCGCGCGCTGGCGAGTAAAGCTTTTGAGGCGCCGACGTATGCTCATTCAGCAGCGCTTGAAAGTTTGGCAGGGCTCTAAGCAGCGGAAGCAGACCAGAGAGATTCATTCTACTCGTGTTGTCAGTGACACCTTCGTGGGGACCGTCTTGTTACAGTAGTGCAGAGGCCCGGATTACAGTTAAGAAGGATTGCAGACTCAGGCCGCTGTCGCCGGTGCAGAGTTAAAGCGATTCATTGCCAGGTCAATTCCATGAAATAGCCAGGTTTCTACGGCATCGGCGATTCGCGGGCGCAGAGACTCGAAAGTGATCTCCTCGTTGACGCTGAAATTCTGCAAAACGTAGTCGGCCGGACGCATCGGCGTGTGAGGCCGACCTATGCCCACCCTGGCACGAGGAAATCGATCGGTACCCAGCATCTGAATGAGCGATTTCATCCCGTTGTGCCCTCCGCTACCTCCAAAAGGGCGCAGGCGCAGCTTGCCGCTTGGCAGGTCGAGTTCATCGTAAATGACGAAGATATCTCGTGGTTCAACTCGATAGAAGCTTGCCATCGGCGCGACTGAGGTTCCGCACCGGTTCATAAATGTGAGGGGGCGCATGAGAACCACCGTTTGACCGGACATATCTTCTCTCGACAGTCGATTACGTTCCGGCACTCGCGAATGCGTGATGGAACCCAAGCCGAACAGGGCATTGAATTTCGCTCGCGAGAGTGAAATCGCATGCCGCTCGGCCAAAATGTCCAGCACTTGAAAGCCAATATTGTGACGATTGCGCGCGTATTGGGGGCCGGGATTGCCCAGACCCACGATCATTCTCATGGTCAACCGCTTTTCCAGTTTCCCTTCGAACGCTACCCAGGGCGCGTTCAGGTCGGAAAAATGAACCTTGGCATAGCTTGAAACAACGACACAGGCTGGCGGTTCGTTAGAATTGCTGCCCTCCGCCTCCGAATCGCGAGCCAATCATCGCAGAAGTGAGCGACAGTCAGCAGTTGATTATCTCGCATACAGTTAGGTTCGCCAAAAAAGGAAGGACAATCATATGTGTCGGATGCGCTGCAATTTGGCGATTCGCTTTGGGACTGACCTGCCTGACCTGCCCCCCAAAAACTGGTCCAGGTAATATTGGAACGTTGACATTTGTCAGTACAGCGACTTCCGGGAGCAAACTGCGTATTCACGCAGGCCCGCGCAGCTATACGAAGAAAACCCGCTACGCCCTTGCTGTTCTTCGCGACCCTAACCACTGACCGCTGCAGTTCCGGTTACCGCGGTTCACTCATGCACCAGCACCAGCGTGCCCGGGTTGACGTCGGTGCTGAACATCCAGCCGTCGTCATCGGCGGCGTACATGGTGGGCGACGCCCAATCGAAGAGCCACTTGGCATCCTCGTCGGTCATGTTGACGCAGCCGCGGCTCATGGGCGTGCCGAAGTTGCTGTGCCAGTAGGTGCCGTGAAAGCCGTAGTCTTCATGAAAGTACTGGACATTCTTGACCTCGGTCACATGGTAGGCGTCGCCGGCGGCCCGGCTGCCGCCGCGCATGTCCTGCATGGGGATCTTGACCCAGATGCGAAAGGTGCCGGTGACGGTGGGCGAGTCCTCTACGCCGGATGAGATGACGAAGACTCTGACCGGTATGACGCCCTCATAGGCGATTGCCAGCTGCTCTTTGAGGTCGACTTCGATCCAGCGCTCGGTGAGCGTAGGGTAGCGGGCCTGCTCAAGCCTTTCACTCATGCCTTGCAAGAGTTCGAGCGCGTCTACGGATGGAACGCGCAGGGCCCGGCCAGGCTCAGGAATGCTGTCGTTCTGCAGGCCGTTCAACCGGGCCAGGGCGGCGGGGTTGACACCGTACCACTCGGCGATGTCTGCGAGCAGCTCTCCCGTCTGCACGGTATGAACGGCGGGGCGGGTCTGCCCCGGTTGCATCCCGGCAATGGGAGGCGCGGGCTGCAGGGCAGAGACGAGGTAAGCAGGTTGAGGAGCGGGCGCGAGCGCGTGCGGCACGAGCAGTTCCTGACCCACCTGGAGCCATTCCTCGGAGGAGAATCCGTTGATCGACATGAGCCTGGACAGGCTGATGCCATGCTTTCCGGCCAGCAGGAAGAGTGTGTCGCCTGGCTGGACGGTGTAGAGCAGATAATCCCCGGCCTTCCCAGGTTCCGGGGCCGCGGGTTCCGGGGCCGCGGGTTCCCCGGCCTCGATCAATAGGCGCTGGCCGTACCAGACAAAGTTGGCGTCCGGCAGGTCGTTGAGCTCCTGCAGTTCTGCGACGGTTGTTCGATACTGTTTGGCGATCTCGCTCAGCGTTTCACCCGGCTGGACGATATGCTCTTCAGAGGCGGATGCGCTGCCGCCAGTTGAGATGACGGCCACAGCAGCCAGGATGAGAGCCAGTGTCCCGCGGGCAAGGGATTTGATGTGCGGTCCCATAAGTTTGCCCCCATAATTAGATAATAAGACGCGATGAAGTAAGGAGAATTATATACCATAACGGACGGAACTGCAGGGGTCGGAGGTTAGGGGTTAGTCATCAGTGGGTTGAGACAGTAAGTGGGGGGAGCCACTGTTGGGTAGAGACGATGGTGGGGAAGAATGAACACGGTGGGAAATCAGGCGGATTAGGGGCAGGTGTCAGGCGTTTCGCCGGGTGGCGGTTGCACCATGCGTAGCTGTTGCAGTAGGCGCAGCCTCTGTTTCTCGTCAGTTATTGCGCTTGAGCGGGAATCGTAACTGAGTTAGGCGACCTGGACAAATGCATAGCGTGGGCGTACCTGGAACTATGGGAACAAGCGCATCGGGCAATGGGAGAGACTTTGCGCGCAATTCTTGAGGAAGAACGGGCGTACTGGTCAACTGTGCGTTGGTAAAACGGCGCTGTCGGTGCCGGATCAGGCATTTCGGCGGTCGAATCGAGGCGCTGAGAGGCGCTCTAAGCACTTTGAGGGGCGACAGTACCCGCGAAACGGGATGAAAAGTGGGCGATAAGCTACCCTGAACTGTAAAGAATTCCCGACAATACACCCCACCCTCCACCAACGAGAATCGGTCCCACGAGGATTACCAAGATCACTCGACCGCGAGGCAATCGGTATTCCGCTCTCGTAGCATAGTAGGCAAGCACGATCTGGTAGATGCCCAGGATGAGGGAAGTGAGGCAATTGAGGAACGGCGCCAAACTGAGCAGGGAAGCGATAATCGAGAGCGGCGCGCCAAATGTTGCATTGAGATAAGCGTAGCGTCCAAACTTGCCAAAGCGCTTCTCACCTGACGGCTCAAGACGGATTCGGTCCATTCCCAATTGGGACGCGATCAAATGCTGGATTCCGACCGAGATGATAAAAACGATTGGCGCACTGAGAACATCCGTCAGGATCTGAACCGGGGTTCTGGCCGGGATCTCTTCCCAGGCGGCGAGAAACTCCGATGGCATCAGACTTGAGAATGGCCACATGCTCATCGAAAAAGAGGGAAAAAGTTGCGCGTGCAGCAACGCCAACAGCGTAGTAACCGCCCCTGCCAGAACTATCCACACAAGCGCGGTGGAAAGGGTCGCTGATGGTTTCAGGCGCTCGGCTTCGAAGACGTCTGTGCCGGGCCTGGTCAACACCTTCACCCACGTCTGGAACATCGATCGGAGATCTATAGTCATGTTGAAGCATTGTCTACCAACCCGCTGGGCCTGTCAATCGTCAAGACTATACAAGCCTGGCCCCGCCGGCGCCGAAGTTTGCCCGGGAAAATTTGGAACTGACTTGCACGATCACATCGTTACACAAGGGAGGTAGTGAAATGACCACCGTTGTGCGAGTTGAGCAGAGTACGCCTTCCCGATTTCGATGACCTCTTTGACCCACTAAATCCTTCAATCCCGGGTCTATCCTCAGGCGCAGATTGCAGACCCGTCGTCTGGATCAGAATTCCACCCTTGTTGGAGAGGGAGTCGAGACCCTTTGCATGACTGAGGTAGGGTACCTGAAAATCCTCATTGCAGTAACCAGGGCCGCAAGAGATTTGGCATCTTGCGGCCTGACAAAACACAGTCCTGCGTCAAGGGCTGCTTCAGTTAATGCCATCGTTGACGAGATGGAAAAACGCATAGAGCAGGCGAGGAGTTCCGATTATCTGCCGGCAGCGCCCGACAGAAAACAAAGGGCAGAACATGGCGCTGGGAGTGACATGAGATGACACTGGCACAAGCACGCGACCTCGCCAACACCGCTCTCGAGGACACCGACCTGCAACTGCGCATCTATGCGGGAACGCTGACAGGTCTATCCCCGCGTGTACGGGGGAACCTTGGGCAAGGCCCTGGGGCTGCCGCAGGAGGAGGGTCTATCCCCGCGTGTACGGGGGAACCTTGACCATCCATGAAGTAGAAGTAATCGGCTACGGTCTATCCCCGCGTGTACGGGGGAACCCGGGCCGCAGGCTCGACCTGGGCGGCGGGATGGGGTCTATCCCCGCGTGTACGGGGGAACCCGGAAGGCCGGATGGCGCGAGCACATGCAGAAAGGTCTATCCCCGCGTGTACGGGGGAACCCACCGGCTGGGGTACGGTGATGATGCTGCGGCCGGTCTATCCCCGCGTGTACGGGGGAACCCGGTCCTGGAATCGGTAGGGCTGGCGGATGCGGGGTCTATCCCCGCGTGTACGGGGGAACCGTTTTTACGATAGAGACGCCAACTTGTCCACCAGGTCTATCCCCGCGTGTACGGGGGAACCCTCCGCAAGGCCGATGTGGTGTATGAGCGGCGGGGTCTATCCCCGCGTGTACGGGGGAACCACGATGAGGTCATCAGCCATGTCTACGGGCTGCGGTCTATCCCCGCGTGTACGGGGGAACCAGGGATACCCTTGATCTTGGCAAGGTCAAACAGGGTCTATCCCCGCGTGTACGGGGGAACCGTAACGCGGCTATCGCTGAACTAGATTTATCAAGGTCTATCCCCGCGTGTACGGGGGAACCTTTGACAGGTTCTCCTCAAATCCTGCCGTCGCTGGTCTATCCCCGCGTGTACGGGGGAACCGCAAGAAGAAAGTCAGCCACCTGATAGCCGAACGGTCTATCCCCGCGTGTACGGGGGAACCCGGCTACGATGCGATCCGTGTCAGAGACAGCAGGGTCTATCCCCGCGTGTACGGGGGAACCGTGGGCAGAGGAGCAGGACAACAAATCTGCGGCGGTCTATCCCCGCGTGTACGGGGGAACCATGTACGTGTCAACGATCCAAATCGATTGCAAAGGTCTATCCCCGCGTGTACGGGGGAACCAGGCACAGGCTGCCGGCGTCAAGGCGGCCATTGGGTCTATCCCCGCGTGTACGGGGGAACCCGGAAAATGAAGCTGCCAAAGAAAAAAGGCGGGGGTCTATCCCCGCGTGTACGGGGGAACCGACGCCAATCCCGCTTCAGCCAGGCGACGACGGGGTCTATCCCCGCGTGTACGGGGGAACCCATGCCGCAGGGACTTGTGAGACATCAGCCGGAGGTCTATCCCCGCGTGTACGGGGGAACCATCATCTGCTCGTTGCGTCGATAGCCGGCTGACGGTCTATCCCCGCGTGTACGGGGGAACCGATGGCTGACATACTGAGATCGCAACTCATGGCGGTCTATCCCCGCGTGTACGGGGGAACCGTGGCGAGCATCTCCCTCTGTTCCGGTGTTGGGGGTCTATCCCCGCGTGTACGGGGGAACCAGGAACACAGCCATGAACGAACAGATCTACTCCGGTCTATCCCCGCGTGTACGGGGGAACCGTGGCGAGCATCTCCCTCTGTTCCGGTGTTGGGGGTCTATCCCCGCGTGTACGGGGGAACCTCCCATCGAGCATGCGGGCCAGCACGTGGACGAGGTCTATCCCCGCGTGTACGGGGGAACCGGGTTCTGGTACTGGTGGACCATGAGGCTGAGGGGTCTATCCCCGCGTGTACGGGGGAACCTGGAGGCTGGCCTTGCCGGCATTTCGGACGCTGGGTCTATCCCCGCGTGTACGGGGGAACCATCATACCGCTCAGCACCAGCCGCTGCAGCTCCGGTCTATCCCCGCGTGTACGGGGGAACCGAATTAGCCCGGTGATGTCGGGAAGATTCCATGGGTCTATCCCCGCGTGTACGGGGGAACCTATTGCCGCCTTGACGCGCCCGTGTGCGATCTCGGTCTATCCCCGCGTGTACGGGGGAACCCGACGACCTCCGCCCCATCATCCCCTTCGCCCTGGTCTATCCCCGCGTGTACGGGGGAACCTCATCCTCGACCTCATAGTCGCCCCACAGCAAAGGTCTATCCCCGCGTGTACGGGGGAACCAGCAGCGCATCGATCGCAAGGATGACAAGATCGGGTCTATCCCCGCGTGTACGGGGGAACCGACCTCGAGGACAAGGTCGACGAAAACACGAAAGGTCTATCCCCGCGTGTACGGGGGAACCGTAGTGGCGACAGATTGCTGCGCCTTAGTCTTGGGTCTATCCCCGCGTGTACGGGGGAACCGTATTGCAGGGTAGCCGGGCCGCTACTGCTACAGGTCTATCCCCGCGTGTACGGGGGAACCCGCTAGGATCCGCATCCTCTATCT
Source organism: Caldilineaceae bacterium (assembly GCA_965204525.1). Classification (GTDB taxonomy): domain Bacteria; phylum Chloroflexota; class Anaerolineae; order Caldilineales; family Caldilineaceae; genus Bin5. Next base: position 821,590 of record OZ241994.1, read on the forward strand.
GCTGCAAAGGGTCTATCCCCGCGTGTACGGGGGAACCCGCGGGCCGCGCGATTGCTCTTGACGCCTGGAAGGTCTATCCCCGCGTGTACGGGGGAACCCGGTTAGTCGTATCAGCGTCTCCAACTATGAATGGTCTATCCCCGCGTGTACGGGGGAACCATACAATTCACCTTGACAAAAATGATGCGGTAAGGTCTATCCCCGCGTGTACGGGGGAACCCTTCTCATGTCGAGAGTCAGTGCTAGGAATGCAGGTCTATCCCCGCGTGTACGGGGGAACCGGGAAAGACGATCCAGGCCATCGGCCTCGTCAAGGTCTATCCCCGCGTGTACGGGGGAACCGCCCGCGTCATTTCGGGATGCTGCTGGTGGTAGGGTCTATCCCCGCGTGTACGGGGGAACCTACAGCATAGACCCGGTCGCATGGCAGGACTTCGGTCTATCCCCGCGTGTACGGGGGAACCCCCACCAGCGCGGCGAGCTCGCCAATCGGAATGGGTCTATCCCCGCGTGTACGGGGGAACCTACAGCATAGACCCGGTCGCATGGCAGGACTTCGGTCTATCCCCGCGTGTACGGGGGAACCCCCACCAGCGCGGCGAGCTCGCCAATCGGAATGGGTCTATCCCCGCGTGTACGGGGGAACCTGGGGAGCTCACGCTTTAGGCCGGTGTACTGCCGGTCTATCCCCGCGTGTACGGGGGAACCCGACCGTGTCCGGGCGGGATCAAAGCCATGTGGGGTCTATCCCCGCGTGTACGGGGGAACCTCCTGGGCGTAATGCTGGGCTAAGGACGGCTGGGGTCTATCCCCGCGTGTACGGGGGAACCACCTCCAAGCAGTACATCACGAACGCCGCCGCGGGTCTATCCCCGCGTGTACGGGGGAACCCCCGTAGGGCTCTTGCTCCGGACCCGCAGGGACGGTCTATCCCCGCGTGTACGGGGGAACCAGGTAAACTACCTCGGTGTCGATAACCTGGTTCGGTCTATCCCCGCGTGTACGGGGGAACCATGAGTATGAAGCGGTGCTATACCTGTTACAAAGGTCTATCCCCGCGTGTACGGGGGAACCAGGTGGTCAAAGTACGCCTGAACAGCTTTGAGGGGTCTATCCCCGCGTGTACGGGGGAACCATGTACATCTCATCGCCACCATCGTACGCGGGAGGTCTATCCCCGCGTGTACGGGGGAACCAACAGCGGCGGCTCCTCGAAGCGCAGCGTGCGGGGTCTATCCCCGCGTGTACGGGGGAACCTCTTCGACCGCAGTTCCGATTGCTTCAGCTGGAGGTCTATCCCCGCGTGTACGGGGGAACCCGGTCGTCTGACTGCTGTTACTGATCTACCTTCGGTCTATCCCCGCGTGTACGGGGGAACCGATGAGCACGGGCAGATCGATCAGTTCCGTCCAGGTCTATCCCCGCGTGTACGGGGGAACCCCACGTGGGCAGCGGTTTTGTGCTTTCTGTACAGGTCTATCCCCGCGTGTACGGGGGAACCGTGGTCAGCCGCGGCACAAGCACGCTCCGCACAGGTCTATCCCCGCGTGTACGGGGGAACCTTACCCGCCTTCTCGGCGTGGGTGAAGCGTTCGGGTCTATCCCCGCGTGTACGGGGGAACCTTTGCGATCTCCGGATCGGCCAGCAGCGTCCAGGGTCTATCCCCGCGTGTACGGGGGAACCTCCTGGGCGTAATGCTGGGCTAAGGACGGCTGGGGTCTATCCCCGCGTGTACGGGGGAACCCGAGAGAGAGAGAGACGACGCCAAATGAAAATCGGTCTATCCCCGCGTGTACGGGGGAACCCCGCGCGCCTTGCCCTCGCTTTGATCGAACTTCGGTCTATCCCCGCGTGTACGGGGGAACCATCTTGCCCCGCCAGCCAACCATTTGCTCGACGGGTCTATCCCCGCGTGTACGGGGGAACCTCACGCACGCCAAGCAGCTCGGGTTGCTGAACAGGTCTATCCCCGCGTGTACGGGGGAACCACGTCGCGGTCGGCGCCGATGCCCATCGGCGAAGGTCTATCCCCGCGTGTACGGGGGAACCACATTCAGCTTGTACCGCAAAAACGCGCGCAGCGGTCTATCCCCGCGTGTACGGGGGAACCATCTGAATCACTGATACTGTAGTTCCCTACTACGGTCTATCCCCGCGTGTACGGGGGAACCGCATGATGGATCTCGACGCATGGGATGCAGAAAGGTCTATCCCCGCGTGTACGGGGGAACCGTCGATATGCAAAATTGCCATGTCAGAGCATCCGGTCTATCCCCGCGTGTACGGGGGAACCGTCTACCTTACCCAGGCGGCTGCGCATCCGCCGGGTCTATCCCCGCGTGTACGGGGGAACCCAGTTGGCGCAGAACCTGTCCATCTTCAACCTGGGTCTATCCCCGCGTGTACGGGGGAACCCTATGGACAGATTCAGACAGCGACTCAGAACGGGGTCTATCCCCGCGTGTACGGGGGAACCAAGGCGGATAACCGTGCAGCCGCACTGATGAAAGGTCTATCCCCGCGTGTACGGGGGAACCCCCTGCAGGAAGGCTATCGCTCGATTCCAGCGAGGTCTATCCCCGCGTGTACGGGGGAACCGTCAAAGTCCGGCTGTCAGCTGCATACTGCAGGGGTCTATCCCCGCGTGTACGGGGGAACCGTCAAAACGAAAACGTCCTGCGGTGATTAAGTGGGTCTATCCCCGCGTGTACGGGGGAACCCTCCGCCGTGTCCGTCATTCCGGCCAGGCTGACGGTCTATCCCCGCGTGTACGGGGGAACCGGTTGCGCATACCCGCAGCCCATGTTGCGCGCAGGTCTATCCCCGCGTGTACGGGGGAACCGCCATACTCCATATCGCAGCCCGGTACTGCCACGGTCTATCCCCGCGTGTACGGGGGAACCAACGTCTTGATTGCCTGAAGCACATCCGATAGGGGTCTATCCCCGCGTGTACGGGGGAACCAGCGGCACAACGATCAACAATTTCATCGAAAATGGTCTATCCCCGCGTGTACGGGGGAACCGGGTGTGGCTCGTATCAACGGCCAGTGTAGTAGGGTCTATCCCCGCGTGTACGGGGGAACCCCTCACGGAAAAGCAGGTGCGCCTCGAGGCGGAGGTCTATCCCCGCGTGTACGGGGGAACCCCCTTTCATCATGTTTGGTGACATCGTTCTCTCGGTCTATCCCCGCGTGTACGGGGGAACCTCGAGAAGGCCGAAACGTGGTTCCCGGCCTACGGGTCTATCCCCGCGTGTACGGGGGAACCAATGCGCCCGTGCAATTTCGGTTTTAACCAACAGGTCTATCCCCGCGTGTACGGGGGAACCGGCGTGGGGTGTCACGCACGAACTGCTCTACGAGGTCTATCCCCGCGTGTACGGGGGAACCCCTCTGTTTCGTGTTGGCTATAAAATCTGTCTGGGTCTATCCCCGCGTGTACGGGGGAACCGGCGCGAATCATTGCGGATTTGCGCGAACCGAAGGTCTATCCCCGCGTGTACGGGGGAACCATTCGCCCACGCTACGGCGCGAATCATTGCGGAGGTCTATCCCCGCGTGTACGGGGGAACCGGCCGAATCCAAATCCGCAAAAATTTCTATCACGGTCTATCCCCGCGTGTACGGGGGAACCTATATGCCTTTTAAGCTGATTTTGACCGTCATGGGTCTATCCCCGCGTGTACGGGGGAACCCGAAGCAGACGCCAAGCAGCTTCATCACGTAGAGGTCTATCCCCGCGTGTACGGGGGAACCCGCACGGAACCGCGTGGATGTTTCAGCTATAGGGGTCTATCCCCGCGTGTACGGGGGAACCCTCTCGGCGCCGGTTATTTCCAAATACACGAACGGTCTATCCCCGCGTGTACGGGGGAACCCTGAAGGCGGTGGCGAAGTTCGGGAAGCGCGTGGGTCTATCCCCGCGTGTACGGGGGAACCAGTCCTAACGACGCCTACTGGCACAGCATCGCAGGTCTATCCCCGCGTGTACGGGGGAACCTTGGGGGGGGACCAATGTCATCCACGGGTGACAGGTCTATCCCCGCGTGTACGGGGGAACCAGGGCCTGGTGCGCGATGCCGACGACGACGTCGGGTCTATCCCCGCGTGTACGGGGGAACCTATCACGGACACGGTGAGCGAATACCGTGCCGGGGTCTATCCCCGCGTGTACGGGGGAACCACTCACTCACACACACAGGAGATGAGCAATGAGGGTCTATCCCCGCGTGTACGGGGGAACCTAGCCGCAGCCGCAGAGATGGCAAATGGTATACGGTCTATCCCCGCGTGTACGGGGGAACCAGCGTTTGAGTAATGCCGGTGTCAAGCTGGATGGGTCTATCCCCGCGTGTACGGGGGAACCCACTCCGGGCTGGAGCTCTGGTCGCGCCGGGTAGGTCTATCCCCGCGTGTACGGGGGAACCCATTGGAGACGTTGTCCTCGATCCTGATGTCAGGGTCTATCCCCGCGTGTACGGGGGAACCCCGTATTTTGACCGATTTAGGGGTTGACAATAAGGTCTATCCCCGCGTGTACGGGGGAACCGCGTCGGGGGGATCGCTGACGAACGCCGGCAGCGGTCTATCCCCGCGTGTACGGGGGAACCCACAATCGTCTGCTCTACCTTCACGATGTCCTGGGTCTATCCCCGCGTGTACGGGGGAACCATCTGATGCTCAGAGGAGACTGCGAACATACACGGTCTATCCCCGCGTGTACGGGGGAACCATCTGGAGGATGACGGCAGTCTGAAGGGCCAGGGGTCTATCCCCGCGTGTACGGGGGAACCGCCCGCGATCAGACTACGAAGGCGGTAGGTCAGGGTCTATCCCCGCGTGTACGGGGGAACCCTGGTCATCGGCATGAAACCCGATCCGGTCATGGGTCTATCCCCGCGTGTACGGGGGAACCGACCGTTGGCGATGGAGACAGCCACCTCGTCGGGGTCTATCCCCGCGTGTACGGGGGAACCCCCGTCGATTTTGAACAACCAGTCCAGATATAAGGTCTATCCCCGCGTGTACGGGGGAACCGTAGTCGATACTCAGGCGGTCCTCGCCAAGATGGGTCTATCCCCGCGTGTACGGGGGAACCGTCCACTGCACGCCGTCGGCGCGCTCGCAGAAGGGTCTATCCCCGCGTGTACGGGGGAACCAGCTCACTGAGCCAGGCATAGACCCTCGCCCACGGTCTATCCCCGCGTGTACGGGGGAACCCAGTTTGATCCCGTGGCAGCAGGCCCCGCACCGGGTCTATCCCCGCGTGTACGGGGGAACCTGAGGCTGGGGGCGGATGATAAGGTCCGACGGCGGTCTATCCCCGCGTGTACGGGGGAACCTGAGGCTGGGGGCGGATGATAAGGTCCGACGGCGGTCTATCCCCGCGTGTACGGGGGAACCCCCAGGGACCTCTATGTCGGCCTTTGTGAAGGAGGTCTATCCCCGCGTGTACGGGGGAACCCTCGAAGGACAACCCGTATCTGGATCCGGCGGCGGTCTATCCCCGCGTGTACGGGGGAACCGGTGCCTATGAGGAGGCTACGAAGTGAGCCAGGGGTCTATCCCCGCGTGTACGGGGGAACCTCCGGTCAGAACCTCGAAAAGTTCCGGGATCTGGGTCTATCCCCGCGTGTACGGGGGAACCAACGCCGGGAAAAGCTGGCAGCCGAGATCGCAGGGTCTATCCCCGCGTGTACGGGGGAACCACATGATGGACATGGGGAGCGGTGAGCGCGTAGGGTCTATCCCCGCGTGTACGGGGGAACCTATCCCAAAGCGTCCACGTCTCTCTGTGCCAACGGTCTATCCCCGCGTGTACGGGGGAACCAGTGAGAACCCACTTGCCAGCATCATCCCAAAAGGTCTATCCCCGCGTGTACGGGGGAACCTCGATACGCTGACTATCTCTGCCAAGGCCCAAGGGTCTATCCCCGCGTGTACGGGGGAACCAACCATACGAATTTTAGCAGGATATTCGTGACGGGTCTATCCCCGCGTGTACGGGGGAACCTACGCAACCGATTGCCCGGAGATAGGAGCCAAGGGTCTATCCCCGCGTGTACGGGGGAACCTTCGCCCGGCATCAGATGGAAGACCGCGAAGAGGGTCTATCCCCGCGTGTACGGGGGAACCGACATTTCCACACCGGCAGCCGGTTCGCGGCACGGTCTATCCCCGCGTGTACGGGGGAACCTCCGTGAAACTCTTGACCTCTGTCCGGTACTCGGGTCTATCCCCGCGTGTACGGGGGAACCTGGCTGGCGGGCTGTGCTCTGTTCGGGCCTTACGGTCTATCCCCGCGTGTACGGGGGAACCACCGTGCCGTCGGCGGCGCGCACGTTGCTGACGGGTCTATCCCCGCGTGTACGGGGGAACCTGCGGGTATCCGCCATTGTTGCGCTCCTCTGCAGGTCTATCCCCGCGTGTACGGGGGAACCAGAAAGCGGCGCTCAACCCTCCGGTTGATCCAGGGTCTATCCCCGCGTGTACGGGGGAACCTCGTATATGCGGAGGACATACCGGGCACTATCGGGTCTATCCCCGCGTGTACGGGGGAACCCCGCAAGAACAAGGACTTCTTCGCTTACCGCAAGGTCTATCCCCGCGTGTACGGGGGAACCTTGACCTTGAGCGCGTCGATGCCGTTCGAGTAGGGTCTATCCCCGCGTGTACGGGGGAACCTACCCGACACTGACCGCCCGCATCCGCCGCCACGGTCTATCCCCGCGTGTACGGGGGAACCGTCGTGCGACCGGCTGGTGCGGCTCAGTCCCAAGGTCTATCCCCGCGTGTACGGGGGAACCCTGCTCCATCCGCAGCGGCATGTGGGGCATCCCGGTCTATCCCCGCGTGTACGGGGGAACCTCTTCCCGCCTTGTCCCTGCGGCTGCTGAATCGGGTCTATCCCCGCGTGTACGGGGGAACCTATTGGGCGGCGTTTTTGGAGATCGAAGGTGAGGGTCTATCCCCGCGTGTACGGGGGAACCCTTTGCCGAAGTCGTCAACGCCGCCTCTGGCACGGGTCTATCCCCGCGTGTACGGGGGAACCTGCAGGGCGTATTCTTCGCCGACGGGCTGCAGGGGTCTATCCCCGCGTGTACGGGGGAACCGCCTCCTGTCCGCGTGCGATGATCTCGGCAAGGGGTCTATCCCCGCGTGTACGGGGGAACCCGGCTGGCAGCATGACGGCTCGCATCCCTACGCGGTCTATCCCCGCGTGTACGGGGGAACCGTTCCGCCAGGAGTTCCAGGAGCTCCAGCAGAAGGTCTATCCCCGCGTGTACGGGGGAACCCTGATCGCAAAAAACGGCGACACCGACGCCGAGGGTCTATCCCCGCGTGTACGGGGGAACCCTCCTCAATATCTCCTCAGACTCACGGGCCTGGGGTCTATCCCCGCGTGTACGGGGGAACCCAACGTGAACCCTGCACCACGCCGCGCCCGAAAGGTCTATCCCCGCGTGTACGGGGGAACCCTGTGGCTGTTGCTGCGGCTGGGCCTGGGGCTGGGTCTATCCCCGCGTGTACGGGGGAACCGCCTGACCGCCCTGGAGCAGCGCACCGAGGATAGGTCTATCCCCGCGTGTACGGGGGAACCAATTAGAGGATGATCCCAAACTGTATGAAGTGAGGTCTATCCCCGCGTGTACGGGGGAACCAGGACAGGAGAATGTCATGCAGGCAAATCGGGAGGTCTATCCCCGCGTGTACGGGGGAACCTCGATTATACATACAGTATACACGATAAAGCGAGGTCTATCCCCGCGTGTACGGGGGAACCAACTGCAGGCTGAGGATCGTGTGGAAGTCCTGAGGTCTATCCCCGCGTGTACGGGGGAACCTGTCCCGGCGGCTGAGGTGGCAGAAAATCGGAGGGTCTATCCCCGCGTGTACGGGGGAACCCGATGATCAGCCTCATTCCGGGGTCGATCTTGAGGTCTATCCCCGCGTGTACGGGGGAACCCAGAGTGGGAATTGTACAAGACATCGAGAAAGAGGTCTATCCCCGCGTGTACGGGGGAACCCACCTGCAGCTGCTCAAAGGCGGCTGGCAGGACGGTCTATCCCCGCGTGTACGGGGGAACCTTCCCTCTGTGCGGATTTCGATTCCACGGTGGAGGTCTATCCCCGCGTGTACGGGGGAACCATCCTGGTCCAGGAAAACCGCTGGGACGAATCGGGTCTATCCCCGCGTGTACGGGGGAACCTCTAAGCGTTCTTTTTTTGTCGAATCTGCTAAAGGTGGCGGCCTAATTGTACTTCACCAGGTAAATCCCATCAGCGTCGACTATCTCCTTCGGCGCCTCTCCTAGTAACTGTATTCGCTGTCCGCCCACCGCGGAGGGCTCCCGCCAGGTCATCACTATCGACCCCTGCTGCATTTCGTCATACCATCCAGCCAGTACCTCCCAGACCCTCTTGCGTATGCCGCTTGTCATGTTTGGCGACGTGTATACACCCGGCGCTATCTCCAACATGGCCGAAGCGAGAAAACCTCGATACCGCGCCGCCACGTTGATCGTAACCACAACCGTCATCTGCTGCCCCCCTGACTCTTGCCCAATGTGCCAGTCGGCGACTTCTGGACAGGATCCATATCCTCAAACAGCTTCTTGATGCGGTCAATCATCTGCGAGACCACGCGTTCGCTTCGAAGCATCTCTCCTGTCTTCCTTCGAGTCTGTCTCTCGATATCCAACTTCGGATTTTCCATCACCGCCTTGGCAGACTGGAACGCGGCAGGCAGCAAAACCGTATCACGAAACAGGTCGGCAATATCTAGCGCGAAAGCATCACCGCTATGCTCATGAATGAAGCCCAGTTGCGGAATCGCGCCCACAGCCATGACTGCAATCACTGCTGCAGACGTTACTGCGACCGAAGCATGGTTGATCGCCTGATTTGGAATATCTGCTGCTAAAGGCCTTTTTCGGTCGTAGCGGCGTCCCCGCCATTGGATGCCGTAACGCTGGGCCAGGTTCTTGTAGGTCTGCCTCATGCGTGCGCCCTCAATCCCCCGCAGGATGTCTATCTCCGTGTGCGGGACCAGTTCACCCAGACGCATCGTGTACATCCTGCGCGCAACGGTAATGCGGCTGCCGCTGGCGTCACCCCAGGCCCGCATCTGTCGACGTGCCATCTCCGAACTGTCTGGCATCAACGGCGGCGCGGTGTAGCACCTGACCCCATCCTCGCCTACGGCAACCAGCGCAGTGCCGTGACGCGCCATAAGACGCAACGCATCATGGCTCACTGTCGAACCCGGACCAAGTAGGATCATCGAAAGCGATTGAAATGGAATCCCATACTGCCCACTCTCCAAGGGGCTCTTCGAATCGGCAGAACTGTCCCGCTCGAAACGAAGCGTCCCATCCCGCACAGTCAGGGCGCCCCGCGACAACCATAATAGGCCATGACGGTCGGCGTGGGGGATGCGCGCGGTTTCGAGTCCTAATCTTCCTCTTAGCATCTTCTTCCCTTTCCGATGGAATGAACAGATCTAACCCCGCGTCTGCGGGGGAACCAGGAGATTGCGAATACTCGATTGTTAAAGTGCACTTTCAAGCAGAACAACTGCATCCGTCAAGCCGGCTTCCTCATAGGACGCAACAGCAGCATTCCGTACCCGTAAGAACGGTGTCGTCCTACTCCGCGTCCCAACAACCTGGTGAAGCCATCGCTGTCGGTAACCGTAAGCGTACCCCGCAATAGCGCGGTTGGCCCCTCGAACGGCCTCCGTCTCAACGCCCGCATCGAACGGGTCCGCTGAAACAACGCCAGGCTTGCCGATTCCAGCTCCGCCCCGCCATGGCGTTCAAACTGCTCCGACAACCAATCCGCATAGACCTCCTCCCTGCTGCGCGGCATGGCTTTGGGCGGATAGCGCTCCGCTTCCCGCTGGAAGGCATCGACCTCTCCGCCCGGATTCCTGCTTCCGCGCGCGCGGCGCACCGTAGGGCGGGTGAGAACCTCGAATCCCAGCCGCGTACCCGCCTTCCACGTCGCCGGCATCGACTTGCCATCCAGGCTCGAAATGGGCAGCACACGGGCCTGGAGCGGATCGGCAAACTGCGCGGCCGCGCCTCGCAACGCCTCGATGTCAGCGCGGCCATAGCCGTAGAACACGCCCTTCCGGTTGCCCTTGTGCCTGGGAATGATCAACCGGAAGGGTTGCGGCGCCAGCTCCCCGAATACACCGGCAAGAAAACAGTGCATGGCATATCCCTCATCGAACGTCTGCCGGCTCATCATCTGTCTCGAACCCGCCCAACTCTGGAAGGAACGCAGATCTACGCTGCCTCGGATCATCTGCAGTTGTTGCGTCGTCACCACGCTGCTCTCCTGAATCGTCATGCTGGTTTTCCCTCCTCCGCTGGCGCATCGCCGCTGTCGACAGCAGGAAACAGGGCCGCGGGGACGGCGGACTCGCACACACTGCGGCCGCCGCCGTGAAGACCGGATACCCAATTGCGTTCGTCGGTCAGCATATACCTGCGGCTGGGTTGAACGCTCTCTACACCCTCGCCAGCAGGCCACAGCACACGAATGCCCGCCGCCTGTCCATCCCTACTTCTCAAAGGCACGGCCAGCAGGGCCGCCAAGACCGTCTCGCCCTCCTGGAAACCCTGGAACAATCGCCCGGAAGGTAGACAGGGTTTACGTCCGATGAACAGCGGCCGCAAAGGCTTCTCGAGCGCCTCCGCCAAATCTTCCAGACCGGGTTCGAATTCGGCCTCTTCCATTCGCAGGACGACTGTGACGCGCATATCGGCCAGGTAGTCCCTGTAGCGCAGCCAGTTCGTATAATTGCCGCCCTCTCGTCCCTCCGCCGCGCCGCGCGTCGTCCATCCACTGTCTTTGTTGGAAATAGCGGCCGTCTGAAAGTCGGTCATCCGCACGCCGCTGGCCGGTTCGCGGTCGACGCGGGCCGCGAAGACCAGCCGCTCTTGCAGCTTCTGATGTCGTTCGGCCTCAGTCCGCCGCCAGCCCAGAGCATTGGCCAGAAGACCGGTCAGCATCGAAGCGGCGGGAAACCAGCGGACAACACCGAAGTTGTCGACAGTTTCCCCGCCAAAGGCCATCAGCGGCGCTTCCAGCGTGAGTATCAGATGCTGCATGTCAATCCGCCTCTCCAGATTGGGCCGCGCCCGCCGCCCAGGCGGCTAGGTCGTCCAGACACAGCCGATCCGCGTTCGGAATGTCGCAGTCAGCCACCGACATCACCCGTCGGGCTTCACGCACGCCATAGGCATTGTCGAGTTGGGTCAAGTATGCAGCCAAGGCCGCTGTCGCGTCGACAGTCTGAGCGCTGATTGGTTTGCGGAAGGCGTTGGCCAGGCTGCGCGGCTGTCGTGTCCCGATCTCAATCAGCATCAGGTCGGCATAGGAATACGGCGCAGTAGAGCCGAGCTTGGCGCCGGGCGATACGGTGGCGATGAGATGGATGAGATGCTCGACCACCTGTGCTCCCAACGACCGATCAGCGTTCTGCCAGGCTTCGGCCTCGCAACCCTCTAGATTCGAGATCAGGCCGGGAACGTCGACGACAACGTAACCGTAGAAGAGACCCGCGGTCAACTCAGTGTCGCCGATATAGGCCGCGCCGGCATCTTCATCGTCGCGCTGCAGATCGTCAACGACCGAGAAGTAATCGCTTTCGCTTTCCTCCCGATGGACGGTGAAGGCATGGGCCACATGGACGGCGGCGTCGATATTAGCGGCCGGAGCTGATGTCACCATGCGACCGAAGAGCGCGCCTTCCAGCCCGCCGGGGAGAGAGGCACTGTGGCGGAACACTTCGAAGTTGCGGTGTTCTTCTCTCCCAAACGCTTGTTCAGCAGCTTTTCTGGCCTCTCTTCGCTCAGCCTTGTCTTTCCCGGTGGCCCTTCTGATTTCGTCATCAGTGACCAAGATCCCTTGCGCGAGTTGCCCGGCAGCATCGGTATCGTGTGGATGTATACGGCAGATGGCGGCGGCTTTCTCCCGCAGGTACTCCACTTCAGGCAGACCGAGCAGGAGGGGCTGACGATCGCTTTCGCTGGTGCCGCGGCTGCCGTACACGCCGACGTTGAACGCCTCTTCAATAGCCGACAAGACCTCTCCGTCGATCCCGCCGCCCTCCCGCAGCGGCTGAATTACCCCGCGGTCGATCACATTGCGAGACCGTATCGCTTTGGCCGCATTGGGGATGTTGTGGATGGCGTAGTTGTCGTCGGCCATGCGCCAGTGTCTCTTGAGACACTGCGAAGAGATGCGCGTGCGGACGACGCCGCCAAACGGCATACGCTTAGCCAGGCCGCTGTCATCTCGGTTGAGCAGAGCGGCCGGGTAGGAATGGAGACTGTGGATTTGCAAAAATCGTGAAACGGACATGGTTGTGGACCCTTTCAATGGTGCCTGTCTGTTCAAAATGAATTCACTCTGACTGCCTGCTTTGTCGTTCCGTTCGGTAGTACTCGCGGGCGATGCGGCGGCGCGCCAGCTCCGCGGCATCTTCGTTGTAGCCTTCGTTGAGGATAAACGAAGCCATTTCCCGCCAGTTGAACGGCTGACCCGCGGCCGCCACCATGCGGAACAGCCGGGCCAACAGCGTGCGCAAAATCGGACCGCGCGCGGTGAGCAGCCGGTTGAGGCGGGATTCGCTGTAGTAGGCGCTGCTCCGCTGGTTGTCCCCGCCGGAGAAGATAGCCCGACCGACCGATACAGTCCCGTCATGGGCGCTGCGGTCGACTTCATCGTTGGAAGCGGTGGGTGTCATCAGCGCGATACCATGCAGGATGAGTGCCCACTTGTTCTCAACTTGCGGGTTGCCCAGCAGTTCATACCTTGCCAGCAGCCGCCAGACTACCGCGGCATCCGGCACATCCGGGTCCATGCGCCGCAGTTCGGCCAGATCGCCGCGGGGAAAGTCGGCGCTGGCCAGAATTCGGGCGAAAGTCACGGCAATATCCCCCCAACTGACGGGCCGGCGTTCCTGCGCAGGCAAATCGGCTATATCAACAGTCTGTGTGCTCGTCATTCCTCATCTCCTTGATCTGTGTCGGCAAATAGAAACGCCAGTCCTTGCGGCCCTCGTATTCTTCCCTCGAACAGGCTCTCGGCATTGGCGCGGGCGCGGTAGCGGTAGATGGCAGGGCAGGGAAGCCCTTCTTCAGCCTCTCGCAGGATTCTGCGTGCCCGGTTCACGACACCGCTTTCGTTATCCAGCAACCATTCCTTCCGTATGCGACCGCGCTCGTCGCTGTCATCGCTCTCAAACTCAACCTGCAGATCACCGAAAAAGCGTGCGTCAACGAATTCGTCGAGCCTGTTGAGCCACGGGCGGGCCAGATTGCGGTGTTCTGCGCTCAAATTCTGGCTATCCCCCCGGGCCACGAAGACCTGAATCGCGTGGCTGAGAATTCGCTGGACGGTACCGATGTTTTCGATGCGAGATTGGGCGATTCTGCCAAGCTCATTCATGCTCTCGCGTCGCATGAACGCCCGTTTGGCTTTATGGCTGATAGGGATGATGCGTTCGTAGTAGCCTTCGGTCTTGCCCTGCCCACGCACCAACGCACGCGCGAGCAGCAGCGTCGGCACCGATACGTCCCGCTCGGAGCGGATCGGTTGCAAGAGCGCGGGCTGTTCCCAATTCGCTGAGGTCAGATACTCAGTCACCCGTCGATAGGTAAATCCTCCGTTGGCAAGCGTCAGCGCCTTGCTCTCCTTGCGGTTGATCGGCAACCAAGGGTCGCCCGTTACCCCTTTTAGATTCTTCGCCTCAATGCGTGCCGCCTTCGAGCTTGTTCTGAGGCCGTACAAATCGCCGCCAGCACTGACGCGCAAGCGAATGCGCCGGCAGATTTCGATGTAGTACGGATTCAACTGATTCGGAAGCAGCGCTTCGCTCTTCGTCCCGTCCCAAGGGAGCGTCCAAAGCAGAGAAACGCCGTCATCGCGCATAGGATAGTCGGCCACCAGCGATGCGTGCCTCTCTGATAGACCCACAATGTCGTGCCGCAGATGCGTGCCGGGCCTTGTTGAGGGCGTGAGGGAGAAGGCTGCCCGGTTGCCTAATCCGCCATTCATCCTTGAGATGCCGTAGTTGCCCGGCCCGCTGTAGCCCTCCATCGTTTGCAGTGTGATCAGCGCAAAAACCCAGTCGTCCGTCTCAGCCTGCGCCGCCACAGCCGACTTAATATCGTGATTCTTCGAGAGGACCAGCATATCCAAACCATCGGGGGTCGGCACCGGGATATTGTAATCCTTCAGCCTGTCGTCCGATCTAGCTGAAGGCTGCATGAATGCCGGTCGGGTGATCTCCTCCACTACCAGACGCCAAGGCTCATCCTCCGCGAAATCCGGCGTAAGGCGCCGGAGCAACTGCAGCCACTGCTCCGCTTCATCCGGCGGTTCGGAAAAGCCCGACTTACGCAGCGCCATGACGCCCAACTGCACCAAAAAGGCGTGCCAGGCGTGGCGCTGATGGGGCCTGAGCGCGGGGAAAGCGTCAATCTCATCCTGCATCAGCGCTGCAAAGATCATCGGCAACGACGCATGAACGAGTGCCCCGTTTGAAGTAGAGATCCGTATGATCGGATCTTCCAGGATGTTATTATTGGCCATTTGACACAGGTCTCCTTCTCGCGATACCCTGCTCAAAAAAGCAGAGGGAGATTTCGGACAAGGTATGGACCACTTCCGTCTCTATCGAGGATAGTCTGCTGTGGTACGTCGTTCTGTTGTCACATTGTGAACTGACGGGGCGGATGGTTTGGCGGCACTGCTCGGACACAGAAACTCGTGAAATCTCATGTATCATCTTTTTCGAGACGAGAATTCTCTCCATAGTAGCTCTTGCCTCCGTAAGAGTTTTGGTGAGGAACTGTTTAAGTTAGTGTTGAGATTACCATGAAAAATCGTCAGAGTAAACCTTTCAGTCCAATCACTAACGAAACGCTAACAATACTGCCCCGTTCTCGCGGGGATAGACCGACTTACTTAAACGGTTCGTCAATTCCCCCGCACACGCGGGGTCGTTTAGATCCCCCAGACCAGCTAGGCGTGCCGAGAGTCGTCTCATCCAAATTTGCGGCATCCGGTTGACCTTTTACACCCTGCGCAAGCCCAAGCGATCATAAAGGAAGCGCTTGTCGCTAATCGTAAATTCGAATCCATCGTCCCCAGCCCTCCAGGACACCGGCTCCTCCCCCGTCACCCCATGGACCATGTGTCCGGGGACCACGATCTGAGGAATAGTGCAGTTGAGGGCAAAGAGGCTGGGCGCCGCCGGATCCAGCGCGATCTCAACACCCTCATCGCCCAGCCTGGTGCGGATCCTCTCTTCCACATCGGGAAACACGACATCCCGGTTCTCCTCATAGAATGAGCGGTCGCGGCGGATGATCACCTGCCGGGCGGTCTGGTGGTCGCCTATGTAGACACCCTCCATTTTGATGGCGTGCTCGCGCCAGCCCTCCCCCATCTCCTCCGTGATCGCCTCCAGTGCTTCCGGATGCGTACTGCGCTCCACCAGCGCCCGGTTCATACAGGGAATGTTCCAGGACGTGCCGTTGGCCGCGCGTTCCACCACCAGCCGCGCCGTCGCCTCCAAAATGCGCAGGTCTTCATAAACAAAGCCGTTCGGCCCCAGACCGTTCGTATCCTTCCTCCGCGTCAGCCAGGGGGACAACTCATCATCGTCGGGCATCAATACAAGGCAGGCCGGACTGCGATAATCTGCAGGTCGGCCATCGCGCGCATGGCGATGCAGACGGCCAATCCGTTGCAGCAACACATCCATTGGACAAAGATCGGTAATCAACAGGTCGGCATCGATGTCCAAAGACTGCTCCAGCGTCTGCGTGCCGACGATGACACGCCCGCCCGGTCCGCGGCTCTTCCCGATCTGCTTCTCCACCGCCGCGTCCAGGCGGCGGCGGTCTTCAGCAGCGAAGCGGCCGTGATGCAGAGTCAGTACGCCATCGATCCCAAATAACAGATGCTGTTCACCGGGCGCGGCCCGCTCCTCCAACGCCTGCTGCGTTCGAACCGCAAAGTCGACCGTGTTGCGCACAATCAAGACCTTTGCGCCCGCCCGCGCTGCCTCCAAGCCGCGATCTGCCACCGCGGCAAACTCCCCCATCGCCGACAGCGTCTCAACCTGGACTGCCTTGCTCCGACCGCTCTCCCCGACCGCAACCACCTTCTCCCCCTCCGCGCCGCGCGTTGTGATGGCCGGGTAGCTGACCTCCAGTGCCTCGTTCAGAGAAATGCCGTCCCCGTCGGCAAGACGGCTCGGCACAGAGAACCGCTGCCTGGCAACCGAGCCAAGCGTGGCCGACATCAGGCAGGCATAGCCGCCGGCACCCACCTGGGCGTCCAGCAGCCCCTCAAGAACGACTCGCATATACTGATCTGAGGCATGCACCTCATCCACAACCAGCAGATTACGGGCTAGGCAGGCCGCGCGCATATGTGCGTGCCGGACCTGCAGCGCCGCCATCATCGCCTGATCGACCGTCCCTACCGCGATCTGCGCCGCTAGGTAGCGCTTGGCGCTTTCAGCCGCCCACCGCCGCTTGATTACTGGATCGGCGGTGCTGTACTGGTCATCCCACCAGACCTCGTAATGCGGCAGGTGCTTACCCTCCACCGCGCCCGCCCGCAGGTAGCCGGGCACCGCAAGGATCGGCTCTGGAAAATGGCCTGCTGGAAACATACTGCGAACAAAGTCTGTTACACGCTTGTGTATCTGAGAGGCCGCCGAACGGGTCGGCAGGGCAAAGTAGAGGCCGTCCACCAACCCCGCCTCATACATGCGGGCAAAGCGCCAGAGAGCCGCCTCCGTCTTGCCCGAGCCCGTCTCCGATTCGATGATAACCAGAGGTTCATCCAGCAGGAGATCCGTAACCTGCTTCTGCATGGCGTTGGGATGGCCGTCGATATCGAACAGCGCCCCGAAGCAGGGCAGCTCCGACAAAACGCTCCGCTGCGCTTCCAGGTCCAAACCAATGGCAGAAACAGCTCTGTGGGCCCTTTCCCGTGCCGTAACGATGTAATCGTCTCGGGGCTGGTCATAAAATTTGAAGAACCGTTCATCAGAGCCGAGCCAGTCTGCCAGCGTGCAGAGGCCCAGAAACATATGCTGAAAACCGGGGGCAGCCGGCAAAGGCGCCCCTGCCGGTTCGTAGGCCGCCGGGAACCAGTCGCGTACAAGCTGGACGGTGCGCTCAACACATTGTCGGGGGTTGAGGTTGCCGAATGGTCGCCAGGCCGCGGGGTTGGCAGCGCGATCAGACGACAAATTCAGAGGCGAGCCATGATGTGAGAGGGCTGCGACCAACAGGCCGCTTGCGGTTGACCCACCATCATCATCCCATTCCATGATCTCGGTCGCGCTTAGAGCGTCGAAAAACCAGTCCGCCGTCTCCTCATCCTTCCACTCCAGCACAGGCACGAGATCCGTGACATGTCCCGTACGCGGCGGCTTCCTGAGCTGCGGCGGCAAATCCTCCCTCCGCCAGATTTGGGCCTGAAACCCGACATTCACCTTGCCAATGTCATGCAACGCCGCTAACACACACAATCGCGCTGCAGTGGTCCCGTCCAGGTCGCAGAGCCCGCCCGCGTGGGCCAATCGCGTCCGAATTGTCGGCTGCTGCAACAGCGCCTCAAAGCAGGCTGCCACATCGGCAAGGTGGTGCTCCAATAGATGAACGCGCTGATGATTCTGTCTATCTGACTTTCCCCAATGATATTGCGTGTATACTGGCAAGCTCTCTTTGTCCTTAGTTCTTTCTTGCAGGGAATAGAAATGTTGAGCCAAAGCATATCTCCGGCGGAATATTACCTCTTGCAAAACCAGCCGATGCCATCGTTTCTCCAATCATAGCGGCTTCATCTCGTTCGAAACTCGCTTCCGTTTTCAGAACGCCATACGGCTCTACAGAGAGAGCACTGAGTGGCTGGAGTAGAATGCGGGGCAAGCGACGCTAGGCGAATCAAGAGTTTAACAGATCTTATCTTTGATGCAGTATACTCGCAACACTTTTTCAATTGGGACCGTGCGATGAGCAATTTCTCGTGGTACTCCCTCGTCTTCTGGGTTCCCGCCAGCGTAGTTATCTTCTGGGTGACAGTTCTTGCCGGCATCTTCATCGATTCAATTACCCGAAAGTATATCCTGGATCCCCTGGCAAGATTACTCAACAGGTTGGAAACTGCATAGCTTCAGCGTAGCTACTAACCCTGCGCGACCGGGAACGTCTTCGCAAAAGATGGTTATCGTTGCCGTGCTGGAGCGGCTAAAGACAACCATCGGTATTTCGTCGGGTGACTAGGGCTCGTTGACATTTGATTTATTCAGTCACATTGGCGACAATAGCAGGATGTCTACAAAGAGAATTGCCGACCATCAGTGGCAGAAACTTTACGCATTTCTGCAAGGACACTCTCGTGTGTACGCAGGCCAAGAGGGAGAGTGTCGCCGTTTCAT
The DNA here is from genome assembly GCA_965204525.1 of Caldilineaceae bacterium. Classification (GTDB taxonomy): domain Bacteria; phylum Chloroflexota; class Anaerolineae; order Caldilineales; family Caldilineaceae; genus Bin5. The sequence goes on from OZ241994.1 coordinate 840,073, forward strand.
TGAGGCAGTTTATTGGATACTGCACACCGGCGCCCAGTGGCGTGAACTGCCAGAGAGTTATGGCAAGTGGAACAGTGTATTCAAGCGCTATTCCCGTTGGGAAGAGAATGGTATCTGGGCCGACATGTTCACGCAGTTCGCCCAGGACCCAGAGATGGCAGCAGTGATGCCCGACAGTACAGCTGTACGTGCCCATATGTGCGCAGCCGGCGGCTCAAAAAAGGGGGCCCTCAGCCAGAACAGTGCCCAGGTCGGAGCCGGGGCGGATTCAGCAGCAAGATCCATCTCCTCGTCGATGCCCTTGGCCTGCCTCTGAAGTTCATAGTGACCGCTGGTGAACGCAATGATATGACCCAAGCTGAATCGTTGCTCGCCCCCTTCGATTTTGACGCCGTCATTGCCGATAAAGGCTACGATGCCGACCCTTTGCGAGAGCTGCTCGCAGCCCAACAGGTCGAGGTGGTCATCCCCTCTCGTCGCAATCGCAAACAACCACGAGACTATGACCGAATCCGCTACCGAGAACGCAACATCGTCGAACGTTTCATCAACAACATCAAGTGGTATCGACGCATTTTCACTCGCTATGACAAACTCGCTCGACGTTACATGGCTTTCTTGCATTTCGCTTCTACTCTGATCTGGCTCAAACGAAATGTCAACGGGACCTAGTCTTCACCACTGCTTAAGCCGGGGCCGCCCCGAAGAACGTCAGGAACTCACCAACGCAATTCACTGGCTGATCGCAAAATGGAAGGATCTGCGCGGCTCCACGCCCCTGCTAAATTGCATCGACAACATGAGCCTATTGCTACGATCCACCCCAAATCTCACCCAAAAAAACGCTTTTGAGCGGACAAAGCGGACATATTTATGAAAAAATTCATAAAAATACCCCCAATTTTCCGCCGGATCCCCCTTCACGAATGGACCGCCATCCCCCTAGCCGAATACTGAGACACGCCATCCAGGCACAGGGCAACCCCATCTTTCTCGACCAGCGCCTCTTGAGAGCATGACTGTGGGGGCATCCCAATTGGTTTTGTTCTTGGCAACATTCAAGCGAGAAAACTCCCTATCAAGCCTGCCGGCATTCCGTTCTTGCAGAATTTTGAGCGGCCCTTCTCAAAATGTCAACGAACCCTAGTGGCCAAGGGAGTAACTGGTGTTCGAGCGGGTACTGCAACTGCCTGCCGCGCCGCAGTATCTTCGTGAGAAGTCAGTCCCGCTTCCGATCCCTGAGCCAGATCCAGGCCACAGACCCGAGAACGATAAGGATCATCCACACGCCGCAAAGATCGACCAGTGGTTCGCAACAACGAATTAACCAGTCTTGCATTATCTTGAACGCCTATCTTAACCTTCTTCCCAGACTTCCGACCCGTTGAGAGCCGTCCCCAATGCCTTCTTCGGGGCGCAGATCCCATGGACATTGTAGTAACGCCCGGTACGCCACAACTGGCCAGCTCCGCAACTGACGAATCAGCATGATCCTTTATCGCTTACTTGGGCAGCATACCATTCCACGACTCGAGCACGAAGAGGCAATACCGCCACAGGCCCGCGCAGCCGGCCGCAGCGTATGTCCTACCCTGTGAACTTTCAGAGACGTCTTGCGGTGCAGGACGTGGTTGTTATAAATCGGGGTGGAAAGAACGATTACGGATCGGCGCGCCGCATCACGATTACTTCATAGTGGTAAGCAGAAAAATCCTGGATGACTACCGCCTTCATCGTCCCATCCGGCGAAGTCGATTCTTCGACCAGGCGATCTGGCCATGCGCTGAATTCGACGAAGTTCGGGTTCTTTGCCTTCATCTCCGCTTCATCCGGATGCCTTGGACCTCTCAAGACCGTCGATGAAGATGTGAAACCGTCCGGTAGCCGCTTTATCCGCTCAGGTTCGTTGCCGGTGACCGGATCATACAGCCACAAAGTATTGCCGTCTCCATAAATGCAGTTGGGGGCCCCGTCTCCCTTGCTATAGTAGAGCTTGTTGTCCCCGCTCCATCCAAGCAGCCTGTATTCGCAACTGTCATAGAGGTCTTCTATTTCGGATTGAGCACGTCTGATTGCGCCTGCCAGAGAGCTTTCGGGCCGCGTGAGCCAGTTGACCTCGTACCCTGGCGGCGGCTCGAAAGTTTCGAGTGAACTGTAGGTGCCGTAGATCGCCGGAATTGCAAATGGTGCAATCACAAGCAGAACCAATGGCACAAACGAGATTGCTCTCGCGATCCAGCCCCGTTGTGAAACAATCCAGAGAAATATGCTTAGGGCCAAGCCAACACACCAGAGGACAAAAAATGGCGTTTGACCCGCATAAAACACCGTAGCCGGGATCATGGTGAAAATATACAGGGGCAGACCCACGACTCCTCCAACTGTGGGGGTTCTCCACAGCGGCCACAGCCAACCCAAACCATACAGAATCCAGTCGCCATAGAGTCCCAGCAACAAGGTGACGAACAGAACCCACATCAGGATCTTCAGAAACTTGGACGGTCCTGGAAATCGATTGCCTATCGCTGAGATGTGACTCATTGTGCCCTCCTCATAGTTTCAGGATTACGTTACTGGGGATTCGTAGTTCAGGGGGCCACTGCTGAGCGCTAAGATTGGTGGAGCCATCGGAATGCGTTTCCCAGACATTCTTCCACCAGCATCTCTGCTGTGTTCCCGTCCGCCGACATGGTCTTCACCCCGGAGATGGCATTACCGGCATTGACATTGCAGATTTTCATTCGTACGCTGAATCCCCTAATGAGCCAACCCTCAAGGGGCTGCCCATGAGGCCGGTCAAGACCAGTAAGCTATCACCCCCCGAAACCGTAATACACTGTGTTTTCAACCAGGAGTGGCATGAACGCCTCAACGGCAAGAGCCGACAGGTAAGCGGTGCAGTCATTGTCGCCTTCCGGCAACGTCTGCCATAACGTGTGGGCCACCGACATTCTGGAGTGGGAAATCTCCTCCGACCTCTTGCTCCGAATGATAGCGGCATATGCGTCGATCAGGGCGGCCAGTTCTTCTCGCCCTTCCACGCACCTGCGTTCAGATGCCGCAAACCCATTAGCGTACATCCACTCTATCCTTTCCAGCCAGTCACCGGTCCACTCGCTGTGCGACTCTACGCTGTCGCGCGTTACCGCCTCCTTTGCCCAGCTATGCAGCCATTCATCGGCTTTCACCAGATTGGGAGTGATGACCGTGACGTCTTCTCCACTGTAATGGTCGTAGAGGGCATAGGCCGTGATCCTTGTATCCCTTTGTTCAGACTCTCCTGCCGGGTCACCCGCTGTGGACAAAACCTGGCAGGCGATCTCCTCGGAACCGTTCAGATGATCATAGGCCTCGAAGACAAGCCGCGACTCTGACGTAATGCCGGGAACGTCTCCGACGAGCGTGATCGTGTTTTCCTCAGACGACACAGCGATGTCTATACTGTCGAGACGGGTGCCGGTGCCGTCCGCATCCATCTTCCAGGAATCGGCCTGCACAGCATCTTCAATAGGCTGGTGAACACCCCCGTCGCTGGACGGGGAGAATACGAAATGACTGGCGGACAGCGAGTACTCAGCCCCCTGCAAACCGGTCTCCCGGTTGTTGTCCACGTCTACTGACACACCCCAACTGTACTCCAACGCATCTTCTCGAACACCCTTCCTGTTGAATTCCAGCGTCTCTGGAACATCCCTGAGATGAAACACAACCGCAAGCTTCCCACTAGCTGTCAGCTTAGAGTTGACCTCGGTAATGTCCATGTATGCAGGCAGCGTCTCCGAGACCGCATCGACGACGCTCTGGCCCGGCCTGATTGCGGCCTCATCAGCACGACACGGGCTGGCGGGCAAGTCCGCGATCGACGGAACTGCATTCGATGGAACTGCACTGCTCATCGCGACGGAACCGCCAAAGTAGTCATACGCCTTGAACTGAAGCGGTGACTCTTCAGTGATCCCTGGAATCTCGCCAGAAAGCGTTATCGTGTCCTCCGCAGCAGACACCTCGATGCTGCCCTCCGCCAGAACCCTGTTCCCCTCCCCGTCCAACCCCAGGATGCCGGCCGTGACAAAGCCCGGGTCCGTTATCTTTGCCGCCGTATTGCTGTCCTTGACAAGGGGATGCACGAAATAGCCGGCCGACAGCATGTAGTCGAATCCGCCGGAACCTGTTTCCGGGTTATTGTCTACGTCGATCGACACCGCCCAGTTGTACTCCAGCGCATGCGCCGGCACCCCTGTTCTGTCGAACGTCATCGTCGCCGGAACATCCCTGAGTTGAAAAATGACGGTCAGGGTCTCCCCGTCCAGCGCTGTCGTGACATCAAGAATATCGATGTGCCCAACCAGTTCGTCTGAAACATCATCGGGTTCAGACTGACCCGGAATCACTGCGGACCCGTCCGACGAACTCGGTAAGGGGACTGGCCGGCCCAAACTAAATGAAGAGAGACAGCCAACCTCCTCCGCACCGCCCAGGTAGTCATACACCCCGAACGCAAGCTGCGATTCCGCCGTGACTTCGGGAATCTCTCCCGAAAGCGTCACCGTGTCCTCTTCAGCCGACACCTCGATGCGCGCCCATTCAAGAAATGTAACATCGGTTAATGTCTCTCCCGCTGACTTCAGATGCCATGTGTTGGTTTGCAGATCGACCGCTGTGATAGCCGCACTCCGGTCGCGTCCTCTGGAGCCGCGGGAAGTAACATATATCGAGGACAGGATATATTCGAACCCCTCAAAGCCTGTTTCCCGGTCGCCGTCCACATCGATCGATACCTCCCAACTGTACTCGGTTGCATTGTCGGGCACGCCGGTCCTTTCGAACGTAAACGTCTCTGGAACGTCCCTGAAATGAAACACGACCGTCAGTGTCTCCCCGGACAGGGAGGTGTTGATCTCCGTTACATCCAGGTGCGCGGCCAAGTCATCTGTAGCATCGTCAGTGATGCTTTGGCCCGGCCTGACCGCTTCGTCGGTATCACACTGGCTGGACGATGGGCTTGGCCAGGCACGCATACTCCTGCTGAATGGATCATGGCACTCGATCCAGTCGGCCTCACCGGGGAACCCGGCATCATAAGCCTCAAACGCCAATCGCGATTCAGATGTAATGCCGGGAATGACGCCAACCACTGTTATCGTGTCTGCCTCGGCTGAAATCGCTGAGACGCCGTCCCTGTATGTACTGGAGGAGCCATCGGAGTGTAATTTAGTGGAGGGTGTTGTAGTCCTGGTGGAGCCATCAGGGTTTATTTCCCAGACGTTGACCTCCATCATCTCCCCGATTGGCGCGGTCGTGTCAGCGTCAGCGCCTTTGTGTGACAGGAACGCAATATGGTAGGCAGAAAGCAGTGTATCGAATCCGCCGGGGCCGGTGCTGCGGTCGTTGTCCACGTCGATCGCGACCTCCCATTTATACTCCATTCTGCCCTTGCCAAGCTCCGTTCGGTTGAACGTCAGAGTCTCCGGCAGGTCGCTGAGCTGGAAGACAACCGTCAATCTTTCCCCGGAAAGGGATGTACTGATCTCTGTAATGTCGATATGCGCGACCGATACATCCGAGACGGCATCGGTTACGGTATCACCCGGCCTGATCGGGTCCACGGAACCGCATTGGCTGACCTCATGCGCAATGACAGGGGTCGTCCCTGTGGCCAGCAAAAAGACAACAAGCAGGAAACGGACAAGATTCTTAATCTTCATTGTTCATTCTCCCAAGGAGATAAGGGTGTTCCTATTTCAGATCCGAATAGCCTCCAAAACAGGGAGGCGTGCAAAGCTACAAAAATGCGCTGGACAGACAGCTGCCAAATCGGGTTGAACTGGATCTCGTGTTCCGTTTTTGAAACGCCTCTCTTTCCCTTATATGAACGGCCGGCTAACGACTGACGGTTCCAATCCGGTCACAATTATGGCTGTCATGCCGGAACTCGCTTGCCCGTTGATGTCAGGGCGGCTGCGGCTGCCAGCACAGGCGGCCCAGACCCTCAGCCATCGCTGACATGAGATCCCCAGATGATCATCCCCACCCAGAATCTGGCCTGCACCCTAATTGGTGGGTTAGGCCGTCAAGTTAGGTGACGGACCTTGATTTCCTGGTTTCGTGATAGATGGAGCGGGGGTCATTCATGCGTTTCGGGCCAGCAATTCAGGTTGGCGGCACTGACCGCAAGTGAGTGCAAAGTAGTGGGGTCAGAGAGCTTTTCCATTTGAACCTCAATCTGTTTCACCATAGCTTTCTGGCCCATGACCTGTTCGTTGGCGTTGCCTCCGAAACAGAATGTTCGCACTTTTGGAAAGTCCGGCAGGTACGCCAGATGGTCAGTACAACTGCCGACATTCTGTGTTTCGTCCATCTGTGTCAGGCGCGTGGCGAGTTCGTGAACGACCGTCAGGTATGGAAACTGAATGTTGGGCAGGTCCGATGCCTGGTTGGCGTACATTTGAATCAGTGCCTCTAACTCTTCCCGGTTTTCGGCGCAATGCTGTTCAGCGGCGGCAAATGCATTCATGTAGATTGCGGCAATGTGATGAGCGCTCATGGCGATATCTGGGGTCTGTGTTTTTGCGATCGAATGTGCGAAATCCAAGGCCCCATCATCCTCCATGGCGGACATCGCCCACAGCTGCAACCATTTGTCTGACTTCATTTGGTCTACATCCAAAGCCGTGACGGGATCGCCCTGGTGGTTTATCAAGATGGCAGGTACGCCATCAAAGTATTTCAGGGAGTTCAAATGTTGGGCATATCGGGGTGGGATCACAACAGGCTCAGGTACGGGGATGAGCGCAAGGGATTCGGGGGTGCTGCCGGCGGCTAAACCTGTAATCGACGGACCATGACTGCTCATCTCTACGGAACCGGCAAAGAAATCATACGCCCTGAACTTGAGCGGCGATTCTGCCGTGATCCCGGGAATCTCTCCAGTGAGCGTTATCGTGTTGTCGTCGACAGACACCTCAACCTCGACATCGGCCTCTGCCAGAACCCTGTACCCCTCCCGGTCCAGCCCCCAAAGGCTGGCTTTGACAAACCCCGGTTGGGTTATCCCTGCCACCGTATTGCTGCCTTGGGCGAAACGAGGCACGAAATAGCCGGCCGACAGCATGTAATCGAACCCGCCGCTGCCTGTGTCCGGGTCGTTGTCTACGTCAATCGACACCTCCCAACTGTACTCCAGGGCATCCTCCGGCACCCCTGTTCTGGCGAAAGTCAACGTCTCCGGAACATCCCTGAGCTGAAGAGTGACGCTCAAGGTCTCCCCTTCCACCGTTGCCGTGACGCCGCGGATGTCAATGTGCCCGACCAGCGCGCGGGAAACATTATCGGATGCGGACCGGCCGGAGGACGTGACAATGCCTGGCGGTTTCTGGCATCCGAGCTCATCGGGCTGGCCACTATGCTCATACGTCCTGAACGAAAGGCGCGAATCCGGCGTAATTCCAGAAATCCGGCCGCTGAGCATCATCAGGTCCGTCTCTGCCGACGCCTCGAGGCTGGCGTCGCTTAGCCCCTCGATGATCCCCCCTGGTTTCATCTCCCAAACATCGGCCTTTGCCACCTCCTCTATCGGCGCCTCCGTCTTGTCCCCCGCATGACCAGGCCACACGATGTGATGCGCGGACAGAAGGTACTCAAACCCGCTGTCGCCGGTCTCCGGGTCGGCGTCTGCGTCGACCAACACCCCCCAACTGTACTCCATACGGTTTACCAATGTGCCTGCACGATTGAAAGTCAGCGTCTCCGGAATATCCCTGAAACGGAACGCAACGGTCAGGGTTTCGCCCGAGAGGGACGTGCTGACTTCGACAATGTCCAGGTACGCGGCAGGCACATCAGAGACCTCGTCAGTTGCAGTCTGCCCCGGCCTTATCAGGACCGCATCGGAACTGCACTCCAAGGAACTCACACTCTTCCTGAATGAGTCATGGCACGCTATCTGATCGGCCCCTCCGGCGAACTGCACGTCATAAGCCTCAAACGCCAGTCGCGATTCGGATGTAATGCCGGGAATGACGTCGGCGATCGTTATCGTGTCCGCCTCGACAACAATGGCCGGGCCGCCGTCCCTGTGGGTACTGGTCGAGCCGCCGGCGTGTTGTTCAATGGTGTGTGTTACAGTGCTGATGGAGCCGTCGGACTCTATTTCCCAGAGACTGGCCTTCACCATCGCCCCGATTGGCGCGAGCACGTCTGCGTCAGTCCCTATGCGTGATTGGTATCCTCTGTGTGATTGGAACGCAATATGGTAGGCAGACAGCAGCATATCGAACCCGCCGGGACCGGTGCTGCGGTCGTTGTCCACGTCGATCGCGACCTCCCATGCATACTCCATTATGCCCTGCCCATACTCCGATCGATTGAACCGTAATGTTTCCGGCAGGTCCCTGAGATGGAAGACAACCTTCAATCTCTCGCCCGACAGGGAGGTTTCGACTTCGGTAATGTCGATATGCGCGGCCGGCACGTCCGAGACGGCATCGGTTACGCTATCGCCCGGCCTGACCGGCTCCACCGAACCGCACTGATCGGGCGTTTGCGCGAGAACAGGGGTTGACCCTGTGATCAGCAGGAGGATTGCCAGAAGGAAGTGTGCGCAGCTCTTGATCTTCATTGTTCGTTCTCCCAGGAAAATGGGGATTCCTATTTCAGATCCGAATGGCCTCCAAAACCGGGAGGCGCGCGAAGCGACAAAAATGCGCCGGACAGACGCTTGCCAGCCCGAGTCGAACCGGGCGGGCTGCATCAACCGGGACGGCAAGAGACGCCGTCCTGACCGAGCAGAATGTCATAGGTCGAGAACAAAAGGATCGACTCCGATGTGATGCCCGGAACCTCGCTGATGAGCGTGAGCGTGTCCTCTTCGTGAGAGACGAGCATGCGGACATGGACGGGTACGTTTATCAAAAAAGTCACGTCCTGTTCATGATCATGCTTGGCCTTCCACAGGGTGCTTCGAACAGCCTCCTGGAAAGGACGCGTGGCCGCCGGCGTGTCTGCCAGGACCCTTCTGGCCGAGTAAACCGCGCCCAGCATGTATTCGATCTGTTCAGACTCGGACGCCTCGCTGTTCTCCACGAAGATTTCAACCGTCCACATATACTCGGAGTGAAGGTCCTTGACACCTTCCCGGTTGAACGCCATCTCTTCGGGGATCTCCCGCAGAGAGAAGACGGCCGTCAGCGTTTCATCATCCAGGCTGGACGCCGCGCCGACAATGTCGATATAGGCCGGTATGTCCTCTGCAACGGGGTCGAATGCACTCTGCCCGGGCAGCATCCTGAGATAGCCGCCGGGACAGTCAGCCGGCTCTTCCGACACAGCCAGCACTGCCTGCCCCTGCGCCGCCCCGGACACAGGCAGCGGTGTTGACCCTTGCTCCGGTTCCAACACGGCCAGCAGTCTTGACTCCTGCACCGATCTCGTCGCAACGGAAGGCACAGCCGGTGTAACCGTGCAGGCCGCGGCAAGAAGAACGAGTCCGGCGAGCAGAACTCCTTTGAACATGGTTTGCCTCCTTACTCCTGCAGCGGGAGATCGATTCGCACGCTTGTGCCGCGGCCAAGCCCGTCGCTGGAAACGGAAACCGTGCCCCCGTGCGCTTCGACGACGGCGCGCGTAATGGCCAGCCCCAGGCCCGCGCCCCCTGTACGGCGGCTGCGAGACCGGTCGGCGCGGTAGAACCGGTCCACTACGTGGGGTAGATCGGCGGGACCGATCCCCGCGCCGTCGTCGGTTACCAGAACTGTGAGCTGCCGCCCCGCTTCGATGGTTGCGGCAACCTCCACCTGTCCACCGGCCTGCGTATGCCGGAGGGCGTTGTCCAGCACATTGCCGAGCGCCTGGCTCATGCGCATCGGGTCCAGATTGAAGTCCGGCGGGTCAGAGGGCAGCTGCAGCGAGAGCGCGATCCGGTCCATCTCCGCCTGTTGCTGCCAGCGCGCCAGTTCAGCGGTGAGAAGTTTATCGACGGCGCAGGGCTCAACGGCGAGCTGCAGCTCGTCCGACTCGGTTTCGGCCAGCCAGCCCAGATCGCGCACCAGGTTGCCCAGCATGTTGATCTCCCGAACAATCCGGTCGGCGGCCTGTGACGGGGATTGCAGCCCCTTACGCAGCGCGTGGGCCTCGAGACGGATGATGCTCAGGGGCGTGCTCAGCTCGTGGGAAACATCGTTGAGCAGACGGTTGCGCAGGTCGCGTTGCGTCTGCAGGGCGGTCGTCATCTTGTTGAAGGCGCTGCTCATCTGCCCCAGCTCGTCAGAGGAGGTAACCGGCAGCAAGGCGGGATCCCCGCGTTGAGCAACCGTCCGGAAGGCCTGGGTCAGGGCGGTAACAGGGGTGGAGATGCGTTTGGAGAGCCAGGCCGCCAGCAAGAGAGCGATGGCGACGGTCAACAGTCCGCCAGTGACCGTGGTGTAGAGCAGGCCCTGGACAAAATTTCGCGATTCGGTCGCGCCGAACTCCTGATAGAAGTCCAGGATGGCATAGCCCACCGCCCGGCGGGCGTTGTCGCCGGATACATTGACAGCCTGCTCACCAGCGACCTGTCCATTCAACTCGGGCGCCGCCTGGTCCTGAAACAGTTCGGAGAGGTCGTCGTACAGCTCATATCCGTCGCCGACGTCGAGGAATACACGGATCTGATCTTCGTCGGTCCTCTTGTGGAACAGAACATAGTGCTCCCCTCGCACCTCTCCTTGCACCGCCTCTTGCACATTGCCTTCGATGAGTCGCACTTCTTCCCGCCCTGCATCAGCGAGACGCCCCGCCCCTGCGTCGGACACCGTGACGACCAGCGTCTCCCAGCCGTCGGAGTAGGTGTAGGACTGGCCCAACTTCCGGGCGACAAGATTGGCCACTTTGCTGCTGAGCTCGCCGCCAAATGTGTCCAGCTGGTCCAGCGTCGCATAGTAGCCGATGCCGACGCTGAGCGAAACGGCAAACAGAATCAGCAGGACGAACGCCCCCAGAAAACGCCAGTATAACGACATCATTCATCCTTCGTTACAAATCGGTAGCCGGACCCATAGACGGTCTGTATCGGCTGGAACCCGTCTGCGGCAATCTGCTTGCGCAGGCGGAAAATGTGGTTGTCGACGGACCGGTCATAGGCGTCGAAATCGTCATCGAAAGCGAGCGCGATCAGCTGGTCCCGTGTCAGCACCTGGTTCGGATGACGCATGAATGCAGCCAGCAGAAGGTACAGCGTCCGGCTCAGATCGACCGGCTTTTCGTCAACCGTGACACGCCGTGTCGTCTCATCAAGCGTGATGCGGCCGTGACTCAACCGCTGCTGGACCCTGTCCTGGACGCGCCGCAACACCGCCTTGGCGCGTGCTACCACCTCCTCAGGATCGAACGGTTTGACGACATAGTCGTCGGCGCCGGTGTCCAGGCCCCGGGTACGGTCTGCAAGACCTGCCTTTGCTGTGAGCATGATGATCGGAACATCCGATTCGCGGCGCAGGATCTGACAGAGTTCCATGCCGTCGAGGAGGGGGAGCATCAGGTCAAGCACAATCAGATCGGGGGCAAGGCTGCGTGCAAGGTTGAGACCGGTCCTGCCGTCATGGGCGGCTTCGACCGCGAATCCCTCCTCCTCCAGGAATACCCTCAACCAGTTCGCGATGGTTGTGTCGTCTTCGACGATCAATATCAGGTGACTCACTGTTCATTCTCACAAAGGACCTATGTGGAACTCTCTCTTGCACAGTCAATAATAAAGGCAAGATGTCGCGAAAATATCTCAAATCGAGACAAATTCGCTCAGCAGTCCCAAAACCGGACCTACAATTCGGGTGATGCCTGTCTATCATGGGCAGTGTATGAGGGACAAGCCCTCAAATAACCATAGTGAAACGAGGTGAAAAAATGAGAGGCAAGGGAACGAAGTTGAGAATGGCGCAGACGTTGGCGATACTGGTACTGATCGTCCCTATGATGGTAGCCGTCGGCTGTTCCCGGAGGGGACAGAGCGACGCCGACCAGAGTGCAGGCAACGTTACGGAGAGCGGCGGCGAAGGCACCGAAAGCGGAGGTGAAGGTAGCGAGAGCGGCGGCGAAGGCAGTGGCGAAGGCGGCGGTGAGTCCGGTGGTGAGGGCAGCGGCGAGAGTGGAGACCCCTCCAGCCCAATCCTGGCCCTCGACGAAAGCTGGGACGGCGTCGTCAACGGCGTGAGAACCGCCATGTCCTATGATCCCGTTCCTGCATGGTCAGAAATATCGCGAGTGTTCAAAGCTATAGATCATTAGATTTACCTCGATTTTCAGTCCGCGTCGCGCGGAAGATAGTCGGGACTGCCAGGAAACATCCCGTGCGATACGAACGCAATGGTGGACTTGTCTGTGATGCCAGGAATCTGCGCTGCAAGAGTCAGTGTGCCGTCTTCATGGGAAAATGTCACTTCGACATCGCTTGATAAAAACTTATGCGAAGTGTATTCGATGCCATTGTGTTCTGCAATGGCACGACCGCATTTATACAAGCCTCCTGTAACCATCGGCTCAGTCGGCCGGGCAAAGAGCACCTTTTCTCCATTCGGCTCGTAGTAAGTGGCTTGAAACATATAGTCGAGATGACTCATCGGAGTTAGAGGATCTCCTTCAATGCTGACGAGAACTATCCAATGATTCGCCTCAAGTCTGAAATGTCCTGGCTCGTGACTATAGTACCCCTCTTCGGGAAGTTCTCGAAGGTGAAATGTTGCAGACAGGGTTTCACCGTTCAATTCAGAACTCACGCCGATAATGTCGCCGGAGCCAAACAAATTCTCGGAAACCTCCCCTTCCACGCTCTGACCTGGCGATATGGAGATGTAACCTGGCGGGTACTGGCCGTAAATTGACCGCTGATAGGGATTCGGTGGCAGAAACGGGCAGCCGTTCAACAGGACCACACACGTGGTAATCAGTAGTACTTTCAACATCACTGCCTCCTCTTACTTAACCTGAATTCGGAGTAAGTGAGCACCTTACCAAGCTGGTAGAATAGAAGTTCTCCAACCAAAATTCTCCAGCAAAGAAAGGTGCTCGGTGATGAGTATACTCAAACTGTTCTGTCATGTCGACAGTTTCTGTCAGTGGTTGACTACATGGGAGCAAGCCGAGCTGTTGGGCGTGACTCGCAAGCGAGGGCCTGCGCCTCGTATGAGCTTGAGTGAAGTGATGACGATTTTGATTCACTTTCATCAGTCGCATTATCGCAATTTCAAAGCCTACTATACACAGCACGTATGTGAGCATCGGCGCAGTGAATTCCCTGGACTGGTCAGTTATACGCGCTTTGTGGAGTTGATTCCATCCGCTCTGCCAGCCATCTGTCTCTATCTGCGTGTGCGCTTTGGTCAGGGGACAGGGGTGGCATTCATTGATTCAACCCCTTTGCCTGTCTGCCACAACCGGCGCATCGGGCGCCACCGGGTCTTTGCCGGGATGGCCACGCGGGGCAAGAGCAGCCTGGGTTGGTTCTATGGCTTCAAGCTCCATCTGATTGTCAACGACCAGGGTGACCTGCTGGCGGTTCAACTCACCCCCGCCAACACCGATGACCGTAAACCGGTCCCGCAGATGTCCAAATCGTTGTGGGGTAAGCTGGTTGGCGACCGCGGCTATCTTTCCGAAGCTTTTGTCACGGCGCGCCCATGCCTTAAAAGGGCCCCTTGACGGGCGTTCCCCGCTGGTCTCAGCGCGAGCAAAGAACGCTCCTGCAGCGGCTCAGATACAGAAGGAAGGGCAGGGCTCCCCCCTGCCGATCACTCTGGATCCGCCGGACTCCGCGGAGTTCCTGGAGGCTTTGCTACGCACTAAAGAAGCGTGGATAGAAGAGTACCACGGCGATGGCCGCAAGGAACTTCGCCCCTGGAAAGCCCAAAACATGCAGTCATCATCAAACGTGAAAGGCAATCTCAGAAGCAAGCCGCGTTATCGAAAGGGAAGTGGGCGGAAATTAGGGCTCGTCAGAATACATGCAACCATCGAACGTCCGGCACAGGGCATAGCGCCATGAGTGAGCCCAACTGGGTAAAGCGGACGATGGAAAGCGCAGGACGCAGACCGGCTCAACCGCTTTGACAGAACATGACAAACGTCAACGAGCCCTAGACTCCTCCATATATGCGCAGGTAGTGGACGTAGCAGATGAGTATGCCTTGCAGGTAGCGGCGCGTCCTGTGGTAGGGGACGTTGTAGATGAACAGGGCGTCGTCCGGGTCGGTGCGGCTGAGCCAGTATTTGGCCTTGCGGGGGCCGGCGTTGTAACCGGCGAGGGCGGCTATGTCGTTGCCGCCGGTATAGTCGCGCGCCCAGCGCAGGTAGTATGCGCCGAAACGGATGCTGACGATGGGATAGTCGAGGAGCTCGGTGGAGTAGTTGGGGTAGTTGAGCGTTCGGGCGATCTCCCAGCCTGTGCCGGGAAGGATCTGCATGAGACCGCGGGCGCCGGCATAGGAACGGGCGACAGGATCGAAGCGGCTCTCCTGAAAGATGAGGCCGTACAGAAGCTGAGGGGCGAACTGAAACTCTTTGGCCTCCTTTTCGACCAGGCGGGCGTAGTGTCCGGGATAGGCGAAACGCTGGATGAAGAGCGGCGCCTGGGCAGTACGCTCTGCCGGGCTGAGCTCGATGAGACGGTGGGCAGCCGAAATGGAGAGCCGGTTGGCGCCCGATTTGTGGAAACGCAGCATGAGGGGATAAAGCGCGGCCGGGTCGTTGTAAGAACGCCAGTAGATCTGCTCCAACAGCTGCAATCCCTCGGCGCGGCGGCCCAACGCCAGCAGGATCTCGCCCTTGACGAGGTCCGGGTCGTTGAGCACGGTCCGGGGCAGCTCCCATGGCTGGACGCCGTCTGCGGCGGTGGCGGCGCCGGTGTTTTGGGCGCGCGGGAAACCGTGCGGGCCGCTCAGCCAGTCTTCGGCGAATGCGCGGCTGCCGTCGTCGCCGGGCAAGGCTGGCGCGGTTATGTCCAGGTCGGCCATGCGGGGGATGAGGTTCCGGCCGGGATGCGCGGCGTCGACGTCCAGGCTGGCCAGAATTCCGTAAAATGTTTCGGGGGCGCGGGCGGCGAGCGCATGCCAGTGGGCGCGCGCCTTTGTGACTTGGCCCTGGGCATGGTGGGCGCGGCCGAGCCAGTAGGTTGCAAAGTCCGGCTGCGTATTGGGATATTCGGAGAGCAGCCGCTCGAAGAGGTTGGCGGCGAGCTGGTAACGGCCGCGTTCGAAGGCGCCGATTCCGGCGACGGCCAGCCCGTCCGCGGCGCGCGGGCTGGCGGGGAAGGCATCCGCCAGCCTGAGCAGATCGGCGACAGCTTCGTCAAGCGGGTCGACCGCGACGCGGACATCCTGTGCAGGGCGGGTGGCGGGGCGGGTCTCGGCGGCGAGGGAAGAGAGCGCGCTCAGCCACAGCGCTTCCGGCGCCAGCGGGTCGGCGGGATGCTCTCTGGCGAATGTGCGGTAGATGCGGCGTCCTTCCGCGGGCGCGCCCTCTTCAAAGGCGGTGCGCGCCCGCGCCAGCCAGGCCTCGCCAAGGCAGACACAGTTGGGAAAGCCGGTCAGGACGCGGTCGACGGCGAGGCGGGCCTCTGCCCACTGTTCCAACCCCATGCGGGCGCGGGCGATTCCCAGCCAGGCTTCGCCGGCGCGGGCGGCCTGCGGCGTTTCTGCAAGATAGTGTTCAAAAGCGGAGATGGCCGGCAGGTAGGCTTTGGCGAAGAGGTTGATCTCGCCGCGCAGGAGCGGGTCGACGGGCACGTCCCTGTTCACCAGTTGGGTGAGAGACAGGTAGGCGGCATCGCTGGCCGGGTTTTGGGTCAGCGCCATACGCCAGCGGTCGATAGCGGTTTGTTCGTCGCCGGCCGCGGCATAGGCCATGCCGGCGCGATAGAGGTAGCCGGCGCGGTAGATGGGCAGCTCTCTGTAGCCGAGTATGTTGTCAAAGGCAAGGGCGGCCTGGTCCGGGTCGGCGTGTTGGAAGTCGGGGCCGCCGAGGATCTCGTCGTAGATGGAGGCGGCGTCGTGCCAGCGGCCGATACCTTCGAGCACGGCTGCCAGCCGCTCGAGGAGGCGGACTTGCTCGTCTGCGGTTATGGCTGCGGCGGCGGCGCGGCGGAGCGCGGCGGCGGCCTGCGCCCGTTCGTCTACGGCGAGCAATGCAGAGGCGATGCGCTCCTCTACGACACCGGAGAGCTGGGGCCGCTGCTCGAGGAAGGCGCGGTAGGCGGCCGCGGCTTCGGTGTGGCGGTCTACGCCGGCCAGGGCTTCGCCGCGCAGGAAGAGGCTGTTGATAAGGATCTGCGCCACCGTTTCTGCGGGTGCGGATGGCAGGGTGATCTCGCCGGCGGCGAGGGCGTCGCCCATGCGGTGGAGCTGCTCGAGGGCGTCGAGCGCCTGTTGCGGATTGTCACCGGCCAGGTAGGCCAGGGCGAGCCGGTAGAGGATTGCGGCGCGCTGCTGCGTGCGGGAGGCGGGGGGTGTCTGCGGCCCTTGGGCAGGCGCGGTCGGGAGGCTGGCCAGCAGCGTTTGCAGCAACTCTTGCTCCTGGTCGTAGTCGCCGATGCGGTGAAGGTAGGCGGCCTCATCGAGCAGGGATGCCGGCGCGGCAGGGGTGGGCGGGGTCGCAGCGGCGGGGAGGAGGGAGGCGGGCGCGGCGCGTCTGTCGCGACATGCGGACAGGAAGAAGGCCAGCAGGAGAAGTATGGAGAGGGAGACGGGCAGATGGAGTCGTGCCGGTCCCCCTCCATAACGCCACCCGGCGCAGGGAAGGCGGTTATGACTGCGAAAGTTCACCGTTTGCCTGCCTGCCCGATAGCGATTGCTCTATCCCGACGATTGACGGGCGTATGTCCTGACCTGCATAACTGTTTTTGCAAGTCATTATAAGTTTAGCAGATCCGGCGTGTGATTTCAGTATCATTTCTGTGATATTACTCTCTTTTTTGTATCAGTTTCGCGTCAATATGCGGAAATCCGTATAACCGGGCGCGGCCAAGTCGGTTCCACTGACCTGGCAGGGGATATGAAGCGTGCCCAGGCGTGAGAATCGAAAAGGGGGACAGCAGCGCAGCCGCCTGACAAGGCGCTCTTTAACTCCGAATTCAGGTTATACAGGTATATATACAGGACGCTTCAATAGAGCCCATGACCTCTTTGTCCGCGGAGAACACCATTCTTGGATCCGCGAAGTTACGCTGCAGGGTCGCGAAAAACACCAAAGGCGTATCGGATTTTCTTAGCGAGGGTGAAACGCCAGTTGACAGTCGATGCAGAAGCATTGCGGCGGTTTTGCCAAGCTGAGACTTGCTGCGTCAAGGTCTGTTAGTCAGGGATGCGAGTTTGTGCGTGTTCAGATTGTCCATCACCATGACGATGGTGTCTACCTGCGGGAAATGGAGATCGACCAGGTCGCGCATGCAGTGGGCAAAATCGACCATGGTTCGGCGCTCTGTCACCTTGACATGACGCCAGGCTTGCAGAGGTGCGAAGCAGAGAAAGAGGTTGCCGGTGCCGGTGCCGTTGCGTTCATACTCGTAGTCATATTTGGCCACCGTACCCGGTCGGGGCGGCAGAGGAAATTCCGACCCTACAGCCGACAAGCCCTGCTGAAAGTGCCGTGTGGGTGATTGGGACCGGAAAAGCGATGCCTGACTTACTCGTTCTTTGCGATTACCCATTCCAACAAGCGCTTGGCGGCAAATATGGCGCCTAACAGAAGGAACACGCCTGCGCTCCAGCGAACTCCGGTGAAGAACTGCGCACGAAGTCTTTCCAAGGCCAACGATTCTCCCAAGTCTCCCAGAATTCCAGGTTGCGGAACAATTTCACTCTGGTCGGAAGAAGAGGTCTGGCTCTCCGTTGTACCACTGCCGTTACCTTGCGAAGGCGGCGGCGGAGTTGTCGTTGGCTCCTCCGTTGTACCCTCGATGTTCGGCTGCTCTATTCGGACCTCAGCGACCGTAGGTTGCGGGTATGGTGTCGGCGTATCTATGGGAATCGGTGTCGGAGTTGGCCCGTCAGGAGTAGGTGTGATCGGATCCTGGCTGACACTTATGTTATGTACGAAGAACTCTCCATAGTTTCCATCCGGCCGTACGACCCGCAAACGCAGTGTATAAGTGCCTGGTGCAAGGACATCGGTATGCCACACACCCAGCTGTCCGTTGACAACCTGGCGTGGTTCCCCGTCGAAATATTTGTAGGCTTCCTCGCCCCTTGACGACTCCTTGTAGGAGAGCTCATAGCGGGCGAAAGGCGTGCCGGTTGCCGTTCCCATGATCGGTACGGGCCCGCTGACACTGCTGCCTTGTTCGGGGGAGGTGATGCCGGACTGGGTAGTCTGTTCATTGCGGGCTTGTACTCGATCCAGTCGATAGTCTTGGAAGTGGTCACGCGACTCTTCCGCGCCGAATTGGTCCACAGCCGCATTGGAAGTGCCGGCAACGAGGGCCAGCCCAAACAATCCCGGGGCAAGTAGACTCAAAAGGTAGGGAACGAGCAGTTGCAAGCGTCGTAAATGTCTCTTGGGACGGGTTTTGCGATTCTCAGTCATATGCATAACGGTCTTCTTCAAGCTTTGCGGGGCCGCATCTGATATTTCAGGGCCGTCGCCGTTTGCCACATCAGGCGATACATACCGGCCCAAAAATTGCAGAACTACTGCAAAGACTTGATGTAAAGGACAATGTCACCAATCTGTTCGTCGGTCAGGTCTGACTGTCCACCTGAGGGCGGCATAGCGATGCCTGTGCGATTGTCCGACGCATCGGCGGCGCGCCCATCACGGATAACTGTCACCAGTTCGTCTTCAGTCAGTCCAGAAACATGAGGCGAGTCCGCCAAAGCAGTACCTAGTCCTTCCACACCTACCCCATGCTCCCCGTGGCAGGGGGCGCAGGCTTGTGCATACAGCGCAGCCCCGTTTTCCAGGCTCGTAGGCGTAGCTGACGGCGTAGGGGTTGGCGTCGGATCAGCAGGGAGATTGAGGAATGACAGATCTGAAACGAAGGGGAGTTCCACATCCGGCAAGGAAACATGAACCTTCCCCGCCCGGGCGGCGCCGGCTACGTACAACCCTATCGCAATCAGCACCACAAAAGGCACCGGCCATCGCGGCCACTGATAGGGCCATGCTTTGCTGGCGCCTCCCGCTTCAGCGGCAATGACCATCAACATGCCGGTTGTAATGGCCATGAACCCGAACATTGCCAGAAGCGGAATCGTTATGAAACCGAACCAATCGAGCCAGACCGTCGCACAGGTCACCCCAATTCCGCAGGAGGTCGGCGATCCAAAGTATGGTGTCTTTTGAAGCAGGAAATGATAGACGGCGACACCCTGGCCCACCAGTGAAAATGGCAAGACCAGATGCGGAAGATGAGGGTCCCTGCGCATAATCCCAAGAGTAAGTACTCCCGCGAGTGGATACATCAGGATGCGCTGGTACCAACAGAGAGTGCAAGGTGTAAAGCCACTCACTTCACTGAAATAGAGACTGCCCATCGTAGCGGTCCAGGCCGTGATGAGCGCCCCGTACAGACCAAGTTTTGTCCAAAAGCGTGAACTGTTCATTGGAATCAGTTTCGCGTGTTCACTGGTCGGAGGACAGTCGTCTGTCGATTGCCGCCGAGACCGTCCCGTAGTCGAGCGGATTGTCAACGCGTACGCCGTCAACCAGCACGGTTGGCGTGCTGTTGTGTCCGGCTGTGCGAGCGGCCTGCAGGCTCTCCGATATGGTCAGTATATGCTCTTGATTTGTAAGACAGGATGCAAACGTATCTCGTTCGAGATCCAGTTCCACAGCGTAGTCAATCAGGCGCTCCATGAGAAATGCGTTCGCGCCGGAGGACGTTGCCTGGAAGACTCGATCATGGTAGACCCAGAACCGTCCTTGGTCGGCAGCACACTCGCTCGCTTGGGCGGCCAGGGACGCGCCGGGTTCGTGTTGCTGCAACGGAAAGTGCCTGAATTCCAACTTGACTTTTCCGGAGGAGATATAGTTGTCAACGATGCCGGGCTTTACGCGCTGGTTAAAGGCGGCACATGCCGGACAGCGAAAGTCTTCCCAAGCTTGAACGGTTACCGGGGCATCGGGGTCGCCCAGGATGTTCCGATTCTGCCAAGCGGAAGAAATACCGGAATAGTCGGGAAGTTCAACTGAAGTTGGTTCATTGTCAGTTGCCGCGGCCAGGATGACCGCCAACAGCCCTGCCAGCAAGGCAACCCCGCCGACAAAATAGATGCTCAACGACAACCGCCGTCTGCTATTGGCAATCAGGTCTTTCGCTTTCACCAACTTGGTCCTTGCCTTTGCAATTGCGCTTCTGCCCAATCGCAGGGTACAGAAACTGTGTACTGGCGGGCGTCTGGGCCTGGATTTCCCGCATTTGACCCTTATTTTGGGAAAAGGCCTGATATTGGAATATAGCACCGATTCCTGTACTACACAAAACAGGGTTGGATTTTCCCAGCGGCCACTTCGACTGACTTTCGCTGCGGCTGCTTTCCGAGTAAGCTAACTCGGGAAAGCGCTCTTAGCCTTGCCCGGTTGTAGGATATGAGCAGGCATTCAAAATCACAGAGGTATACGGTTCGGAGGAATCGTCTCGATGACAAAGAATAGTTCGCGATCGCGCGACTTCGAGAAGGAGAAACTCAAAGGAAAGGTAGCCGTCGTCACGGGCGCAAGTCGGGGCATCGGTGAAGCAATTGCCGATGCGCTGGCAGGGGAAGGCTGCCGGCTGATTCTGGCGGCGCGCAGTAAGGACAGGCTCGAGGAAGTTTCAAGTGGGCTGCGGCTGCGACACGGGGTAGAGGTCATGACAGTACCTACTGATATCGGCGACGAAGTCCAGGCCCGAAGGCTCATAGAAACAGCCGCGAGTCATTTTGGAGGTGTAGACATCCTGGTGAACAACGCCGGAATGGGCATTTACGGTGCTATGGACGAGCTGCATCTGGACGACCTCAGGAATGTCTTCGAGGTCAATTTCTTTGGCCCGCTTGCGGCACTACAAGCGGCCGTCCCTGTTATGCGCCGAAATGGCGGAGGTACCATTGTCAATGTCAGCAGTATAGTGGGCAAGTTTCCACAGCCTCTGGGGGGAGGCTACACGGCGACCAAGTTTGCGCTTCAGGGCGCGAGCGGCGCTGCCCGTGCCGAGTTGAAGCGTGACAACATAGACGTCGTTCTTGTTTGCCCTGGATTAACAAACACAGAGTTTTCACAGCATAGCCGGATCAGCGTGCCAGGCGCTAAGCATCGGCAGGGCGAACGCCACTCACTCGGTCAAGGGGTCGAGCCGACAAGGGTCGGCCGCCGCACTGTGGCGGCGATAAAGCGAGGAGAGCGGGAGGTTTATGTGACCCTTTTTGATCGCGCCCTCGTGTGGTTCGCGTTGCATTTCCCCGGACTCTTGCAGTGGGCGCTCGTCTACGTCACGCGTTACCGGCGAAAGCGGTTTGAAGAAGGCGAGCGTCCGCACGAATAGGCGCGTTAGTCCGGTTTGACCAGGACAACAGTTGTCAGACCGGGTTTCCGCGACTCCCACTTGACCTCAAGCGCTCATTGTTGTCGAAAGAGTACCCACATTGGCTGCTTCCCTACTTCATAGGTATTCAAGTGTGACAGCAACCCGCTTTCAGGATCGATCGAGTATGCTGCTGCGTTGCCCGTCCCCTGTCCTGCGGCCAAAAGATACCGGCCTTCAGGGTCGATATTGAAGACTCGAGGGACTGCTTCCGTGCTCTGCCATCCCTGCAGTTTGATAGCTCCGCTTCCCATGTCGACCGAAAAGATGGCAATGCTTTCGTGGCCTCGATTCGTGACATAGAGTGTGCGCCCGTTCGGGTGCAGATGAATCTGGGCACAAGTGTTGGCGCCGGTAAACCCTTCAGGAAGAGACGAAATCGTTTGAAATGGGCGCAACGTACAGCCAACCTGACTTGACTGGGTTTGACCACTGCCTGGCCTGTCAAAATGGTAGGCAGTGACGCAGGACGCGTCCTCGTCCGACGTGTAAACAAACCGCTGATCGAGGGAAAAAACGAAGTGCCTTGGGCCAAGCCCATCAGCCGCGGCCACATGGGGCGCAGAAGGGTTGGGCGACAGCTGACCGGTTTGTTCGTCAAACTGGAACAGGAAGATACTGTTCGCTTCGAGCGGATGGGGCACAAGAGCGTAGCGGTTCGTTTCATCAGTCTCAATGCAGTGAGCGCGGGCAGCCGTCGTCACACTACATGCTTCTGCGCCGATTGAGCCATCTGTCTCGATCCGGTGGACCATTGCCTTACCTGCTCGGTAATAGGCACTCATCAGAAAGCGGCCTGTCTTGTCAGGGGCGAGGTAACAAGCGTCAGCGTCCACCTGTCGCTTGTCCAGCAAGTGTAACCCGCCATCGCGCTCGATGCGAAATGCCGCCAGCTCTTTGCTGGCCCGCAGAGAGCAGTAAAGCGTGCGTCCATCGGGAGAGCTTGCCAATGCGGAAGGGCCCCCGACTGCGCGGACATCCTTGCACTGTTGCAATTTACCGTCACTTTCCACTTCATAGATGCGGACCAGGTCGTCACCGGATACGGTTATGTAAACGAGTGTGGTCATGTTGGGCTCCTCGGGCAATAGGTTGAACGCCAGGAAGAAAGTTCCAAGGCCTCGTTTCCGTTCAGGAGTCAGTTCATTGCATTACTGACTGCAATGCCGGCATGGTTGGCAATCCATATTGCCTTTTCTTTCCCGCATCTCCCTCCTGGTTTGTGGGAAAGCGGCGACTGATGTAATGTTTGCGGAATCGAACCGTTTCCGAATTTCAAATGAGGCAAATTAGCGATGGTGAAGAGAGTCTGGATGGAATGGCCCCTGCCGCCCGCAATGCTTCCGCAGATCACGGAGTTGGCAGAGATCGTCGATGACGGCGATATGGAAAGGCTACATGGCTCTACAGTAATTTCCGGCATTCGCCGCTATTATGACGGCGAATTCATGGATCGAGTCGGGCCAAAATTGCTGCAAATTGCCAAGCCCGGCATTGGTGTCGACAATATTGACCTCGACGCCGCTACAGCGCGCGGCATACTTGTTTGCAATACGCCCGACGCGCCGTCCGAGTCAACAGCGGAGCATGCAGTGGCACTTTTGATGGCGGTTGCCAAGCGGGTGATGGTCGGCGACATGCATTTGCGGGGAGCATCCGACATTGGACGGGGAGAGATGCTGGGCACTGAATTATTGGGCAGTTCTTTGGGCATCGTTGGTTTCGGACGAATCGGCCGGCGCGTAGCAGAGATGTGCGCGCTGGGAATCAGGATGAACGTTACCATTTTTGATCCGATTCTGCCAGACAGTTTCCAGTTGCCTGAGGGCGTTTCCCGGACTGCTGACCTGGATGCGATTTTCGCTGAGAATCAATTTGTAACACTGCACACACCGCTTCTTCCGGAGACACACCACCTCGCCAACGAAAGGCGGCTGCGTCTGATGAAGCGGGGCAGCTATCTCATAAATGCATCACGCGGGGGTGTCGTTGACGAGGCCGCCCTTATAAAGGTATTGAGCGAGGGACACCTGGCAGGCGCAGGGCTGGATGTCTTCGATCCCGAACCACCAGTGGCAGACAATCCCCTGCTGGCCATGAAGAATGTAGTCCTTACTCCCCACATAGCCTCTTACACGGAAGCCGGCATGGCAGCCATGCAGGCCGGGACGGTTGAAAACATCGCGAAGGTCTTAAAGGGTAAACGGCCGACGTGGATTGCCAACCCGGAAGCGTGGCCAGGCCGGATGGAAAAGGTAGCGGCCTGACAGAGGCCGGGCGGCGATGCATCTCGCGGCCCGGCTTCCTCAATTCAAACCATCTCTTCGAGAAATGTAGTTTTCACCAGCGGATGTGGCTCTGAACGGGCCCAATGTGCTGGTCGGAGCGTTCCGAGATCGGCCAGCTCCGCCACTCCTCGACGACCGCGATAAGCCCACCAACTGCTGCCTCAAAAATGACCTTTCCCTTCTCAGCTGTTGCAAGCGTCGGGTCTCCGTGAACACCCAAGCGGGTCCATCGGCCCCAGAAGTCGTTGAACCGGACCGGGTTGGTATAGACGCTGTCGGAGCTGACAAACTGGCCGCGAACATCATCGTCGGCTTCGGCCTTGTCCATCTGCACGCGCTCAGGAGCCAGGTGAAGGTAGAGCGAAGTCTCGAACTCATCCGCGTGCGCCATCACTTCCGTCTCCTTGACAGAGTTAAAGGCTTCCATCGCCAGCCCGAAGTACCCCAGGGCGCCGCACAGGGAGTCGGTTTCAAGCACCGTTTTCCGGGCGACAAGATCGATCAAGGGCGTGTTTGAGCCGTGTCCGTTTACCAGGAGAATCTTTTCAAAGCCATGATAGGCGACGCTCTTAGTAATGTTAAGGCAAAAGGCGATGAAAACTTCCGGTTCGATATGGATTGTACCGGGAAAGTCAATATGGTGGAGATTCAATCCATAGGAGATTGGCGGCAAGACCAGTAACGAATCCGGCGCGCGGCGCCCTGCCTCCAGGCAAACCGATTCGCACAAAAAGACGTCAACGTCCAGTGGGAGGTGGCGGCCGTGCTGCTCAGTCGATGCTACCGGGAGCAAGACGACTTTCTGAGCCGCGATGGCATCGTTCATTTCCGCCCAAGTCAGACGATTGTAGCGGTATTCGGTTTGGGGATCCATTGGTCTGCCTTCTCTAGTGTGTGCTAGTCCCATTTCCGGTATCCAATCTGAGTCCTCTGACATTTTTCCGGTAATTTAGCGCGAACTGGTACGGACATTTCGGTCCGCCGTAGAGGGATATTCTCTGAGACACTTGCAGGATCAACGAAAGGCTTCGGCCTCGTCGTTCGGTTCGAAGCCTACAACCTCGCGGGCGTGAGAAATGTCCCGGTAGCCCCATTTGTTCCTGGAGAGGGCGTAGAAGATATCAAATCTGAGCTCCGACGGAGCGACGATGCATCGCTCCACCATCTGACTGATATCTCTCTGGCTGCACCAAACTGAGAACTGACGGGAATCGGTCGGCCGGTCCTCTTGGTTGACAAGCCCAATTCGCAGGCAGATAATGGAAAGTTCTGAACTATCCGTAAACTGCCTGGCCAGCGCCTCACCCCATACCTTAGTTGCCCCATATACACCTGTGGGGCGGACAGGAGTCTCATGCGTGATCATCGGCCAGGGGTGCTGGACATTCTCGTAGTCGCCATTCACGAGCGCACGATATGGTTGCACCTGTTCCCATCCGGATATCGTCGAACCGCTGCTGGCGAAAACTACCCTGGAAATACGCGCTCTGCGTGCTGCTTCAAAGACATTGTAGGCCCCAATCAGGTTGGGATCGCGAACGCGCTCCCAGGGATCGCGGCCACGGGCCGAAGCGGCGAGATGCACGACGGCATCCTGACCTTCGAAGGCCGGGAGGATTGAATCGAAATCAGCGATGTCCGCTTGTACTGTGCGCACGCCAGGTACGAGACTGCGGTTGAGAGCGGTCAAGTCGTAGCGGCCTTCCAGACGTTGGCGGACTGCGCCGCCGATCAGGCCGCTCATGCCCGTCACCAGAATTCGTTGTGTCATCTGATAGCTCCTGGCAGAGGCTTGTGGGAGGCGTTCGACCGAACTTCAGCGCGAACAAGGGACTGTCTCTTATTCCCTGCAAAGAGAGGGACGTCAAAGTTGAGAGACTGAGTGGAGGCTCAAGACCGCTAAGACTCAGCCTTCGTTGAGCAATATGCGGCCGCAGGAGGGACAGCTGAGCAGGTCATCACTGTATCGAATTTTGTTTAGAATTCCGACTGCGACTTGCGTATGGCAGGCTCCACAGATCTCGTCTTCCAACAGGGCGACGGCCACGCCATTCTTCCTGCGACGCAAATGTTCGTACATTTCCAGGTTTTCTTCAGAGAGTATATCCGCCACTTGCTCGCGCGCCTTTTTCAAGTAGATGTACTCTTTTTTGCGTTGATCGATCTCTGACTCAAAGGCAGTCTTTCGATTCGTCCACTCTTGGTCAATTTCCAAAAGATTGGCCTGCTTTTTCTCCAAAGTCGACTGAAGAGAGTCGACCATGACCAGGCGCTCGACGCTCCGATTCTCCAGGTCCGTCCTGTGTTCTTTCATGGCGTCAATACTGGATTGCAAGGCCTCAAGTTCTCTTGGATTCTGCAGTTCGCCGCTCATCAGGTTCGTTTCGGATTCACGTATCTTTTCGGTCAGTGAACGTGATTCGAGTTCAAGGTCTTGCTGTTCCGAGCGTGTGCCCTGGAGTTCCTCACCGATAGAGTCGACTTCCTCGCGAAGCGCCTCCAGTTCCGTCGATCCTTCCACTGCTCTACTGAGAAGGAGAATCCTCCGCCGAACTTTGTCGTACAGTGAATCGATTTCGTGCATCTTGAGCAATGCAGCTTTTGCGTTCACGTTTTTCCCCACTAAGGTTTCAATTTTCTCGTGTGCGCCGCCGACAATGTAGCTGACAGCCGGTCGGTTTCGTGCCGGAGGAGCGAGAGGCCGGCTTGGTTGTCTGCGGTGAAATTTACACCTTGCAGAAGCATCCTGGCACATACAATGCTACGGATCGGAGGGCAATCCAGCATACAGCCGATTGCGACGAAGATTTGCCGCGCGGCTTACCTTTTTCAGTCAGGTTGCTAAATGCTTGTGCAAGACGGTCTGGCAAATGCAGGAGACCATTCGACTTAACCTATCTTATCACTCCTTTACATTTCGAAGCAAAAGGCTGTCAAGGATTGGTCGCGATGCACTGATCGGTTTGGACTCCCTCAGAAAGGAGTTTTGGTTTCACCCTGCTCCCAAGGGGGATTTCGAGAGTGTCGAATGCAGGGGCTCGACTGAGACTCTTTAATGCAGTCTCACCTGTTCGGAAAAGACTTTAACCTGACCGACAGGCCTGGGCGGCCCCCGGAATAGATGACAATGACTCAGCCCGGAAGGAAATTGCCTTTCTTGGCAACATCCGTAACAATAGGAGATACGAAGAGGTAACGCAGGATTTGGTCACCTCCGGTTGGTCGAATTTTGCTGGCGGCTCCGTAGGAGAGTTTGCGCTCATGTCGATGTTCAGATCTTCGCCAGGTCGTGGTGGCCAGAGTTTCGTAGAGTACGCGTTGCTCTTGATCCTGGTTTCAATAGTCCTGCTGTCGATCCTGCTGATTCTGGGAAATGATCTGCGTACCTTCATCAATGACGTACTCCAACGCTGGTTCCCGGCAACAGAAGAGTCGTTTTTTGAATCACCATTGAGACTCGTCTGGCTCGTGTCACTTGCCGGCCGCTGAGTGTGATCATTGCAATCAGGCCATCCTCGAATTGCTTCAGAGATTCGGTTCCTACCTGCTCGACCTGGTTTTCCCTCCCCGTTGCGTAAACTGCATGCGAAGCGGCCAGTGGTTCTGCGACTCTTGTGCGCAGCGGGTGCGGCCGGCTCCGTCGAGGCAAGTATGCCAACGATGTGGCATTGAGTTGCCAGGAGATGTGGAAGGTCTCGGGGCTCCTTGCCCCGGATGCCGGGATGCACTGGGCTGTGTGGGCGTGGCGGCACTACACGAAGGGCCGCTTCAGCCAGCAATCCATGCTCTCAAATATGACGGCAGGTTGGAGTTGGCTCCAATCCTGACACGCTATTTGAGAGCCTTGATCGCGGCGGACCCCTGGCCTGCCATACTGCGAAGGGTGGATGGAATTGTCCCTGTCCCACTGCACAAAGACAGGCTGCTGGAAAGAGGATACAATCAGGCCGCATTGCTGGCAACAGGTCTTACGGTTGGATTGTGTACGCCCGTGTTGGATAGCGCTATCGAGCGGTTCCGGGCAACAAAATCCCAAGTTGGTCTGACAGCTCTTGAACGGGCCGATAATGTAGTGGGGAAATTCAAGGCGAACCCCAGGCTGGTGACTGGGAGGAGGCTGCTGCTTGTGGACGATGTCTTTACGACGGGCGCGACGATGCGAGAGTGCGCAGTCGCCTTGCGCAGGGCGGGCGCTAGCGCTGTCTACGGACTTGCACTGGCGAGACCCGCCAAGAGGTAGCTTGCGCCGGTCCTTCAAGAAGTGAGGGAGTCGGTTGTGTTGCCCGCGGAGACAGCTGCGTTTTCCCCAACGGCCGAAACTCTGCCATGAAGATCGAATGAAAATGAAGGGAGATATGAAGTATGAATCTGACGGTCCACGGAAGAAACGTTGCAATATCTGACCGAGTTCAGGACTATGTTGACAAAAAGGTGGGCAGGTTGGACAAGTATCTGCCGCGGATAAGGGAGGCCAGGGTTGAGTTGGTCCGTAGAGAAACACGGGCAGCAGCGGACAGGTACACAGCCCAGTTGACAATATGGACCAGTGGACAGATTTTGCGTGCAGAGGAGTCTAGCGAAGATCTGTTCGCTTCCGTCGATGCCATTGTCGACAAGATGTATCGCCAGATAGAACGATACAAAGGGCGGCGCTTCAAGAGCAAGAGACGCGATGCGGCCGCCGCGGCAGCGGCCGTCGAAGTGTCGGCAACGCAGTTGCCCGATGATTCGCTGAGAATTGTACGTACCAAACAGTTTGTCGCCGAGCCGATGCTTCCTGAGGAGGCCGTAGAACAGATGGAGCTTCTCGGCCACGACTTTTTCGTCTTTTACAATGTCGACACGCGTTCTCTGAACATCGTCTATGGCCGCAGAGACGGCAACTACGGACTCCTTCAGCCTCGGGTAAACTAGGAAAATTGTCCTGAACTGGATGAAGTCGATATGCGAACGCGTCGTTTCACTCCAGTCGTACCGGCGCCTGTAAAGTCCAGCCGATGTAGGCCGATTCCGGATAGTCTTGTTGAACGGGCACTGGTTTCAAGAAGATTTGGGCCCACTGAGTGCACGACTTTCGGTTAATGGAGAGCGCGCTTCAAAAAGGGGCGCGCCTTTTTTTGCCCATCGGATGTTGCAGAGCCCTGGTTGACAGATGGATAAACACGGACTGATGCGAGTATCCGTCGTAGCTACAGTGTACAACGAAGGGAACAGCATCAAGACGTTGATGGATTCCCTGCAGAACCAGACTCGCCAGCCTGATGAGATAGTCATATGCGATGGCGGCAGTCGAGACGATACCGTGGCTATCCTGAACGAATTTTTAGGGGAAGTGCCTGGGTTGCGGATTCTCCTCGAAAAGGGCGCCAACATCAGCCAAGGGCGTAATCGCGCAATCAGTGAGGCAGCCGGACCGATCATTGCCTGCACAGATGCCGGCGTACGGTTGGACCCCTACTGGTTGGAACAGCTGATGGCGCCGTTTGAGGCAGGAACTGCATCCGAAGAGCGCAGTGTTGAGGCGGCGGCCGGATTCTTCGTGCCGGACGTTTCAGGTCCTTTTCAAGCCGCGATGGGAGCGACAGTTTTGCCCCGGGAGGAGGAGATAGCGCCTGAACGTTTCTTGCCCAGTAGCCGGTCAATCGCATTTTCCAAGGCGTTGTGGCGAAGGGTGGGCGGCTATCCCGAGTGGCTCGATTACTGTGAAGACCTGGTCTTCGATCTGCGCATCAAAGTTGCAGAAGAGGAACCCGCGTTTGCCTGGGCGCCGCGGGCTGTCGCTTACTTTCGTCCCCGCACTGATTTGAAGTCATTTGGGCAGCAGTACTACCGTTACGCAAGAGGAGATGGAAAGGCAGACCTGTGGCGAATGCGGCATGCTATCCGCTACGCTACCTATCTACTCTTGATCCCTGCACTCCTGGGCCACGCGCTGTGGGGACAGGAGGCGCGATGGTTGGGGTGGCTTGGTCTGATTGGCGGGGGAATCGTCAATTGTGCCCGGCCCTGGCGTCGCTTGCGGCTGTTGGCGAGAGACCTTCCACTCTTTGCACAAATGCAGGCTGCTCTCTTCGTGCCGTCAATTCGGCTGGTAGGCGACTTGGCGAAGATGGCAGGTTATCCGGTCGGCCTGATCTGGCGGCGGCGCAATCTGCACAGGTCAGAGATTCATTGGCGAGATGTATAGCGGACTAGGATTCTGTTTCAGCGATTCCCTGAGTGAGAAGCGCTGTGCCACTACTCATAGACGGACATAATATAATCGGCTCCGAAGTTCTGGAGAACATCAGCCTGCAGGACGAAAACGACGAAGAACTTTTCGTGTCTCGTCTGCGCGTCTGGCGGAGCAACTACCGGGAAAAGGTGACTGTGATCTTTGATCGCGGCATCGTCGGTGGGGCATCACGGGAGTTGAGCGGCGGCGGCGTCGAGGTCATCTTCGCTCGGAATCCTCAGGAGGCCGATGATTGGATCATGCGTCGAATCCATCTCCGACCGCAGGGGCTAATCGTAGTTACGAACGACCGGGCACTGCGACAGGAAGCAGAACTGTACGGCATTGAGACGTGGCAAGCGGACGAATTCGTACGGCGAATGCAAAATCGACGAGGGCCTTCCGCCGCGGCCCGCGTCGATGCCTCCCGTCCGGGAAGCGGGACCCCGTCTACGGAAGACCAGGACGAGATGCTGAACGACCGGGGTGCAGAAAGTCACGTTCATCTGTCCGACCGTGAGGTGTCAGAGTGGTTGGATATGTTTGGTCCATCAGAGCCTG
The DNA here is from genome assembly GCA_965204525.1 of Caldilineaceae bacterium. GTDB lineage: Bacteria > Chloroflexota > Anaerolineae > Caldilineales > Caldilineaceae > Bin5. The sequence continues at coordinate 870,653 of OZ241994.1, forward strand.
CAGTCAAGCGGCCGCAAAAGACCGATCGCAGGCCCCCTTCCCCAAGTCGGGCTGCGTTTTCGCGGCACCAGGATGCTCTTCGAAAGAGGCTGAAGGGAAAGCAGCGCAGACGATGAGCATGGCGCAGCCATAGGGGGCTATGACAGGTCGGTACCCATCACCTTCTGAATTTCGCTGGCAGGCAGGTCGCGGCAGCCTGGAATCCACCATGCTGATGGAGCAGTTCGATGACCTCCGAAGTCGAACCGAAGAGGAAGGGGCGACGCAGGGTGAAGGCCCATCTGGTCGAGGCGACGCCCGGCGCCGGCGGTTGGGGCCATTGGGTACTGTCTGCTCCCGCGATCTGCTTCTTAGGGTGGCTGTGGCTGGACCTGTTTGGAATTCTCAGCCCGATTCAATCGCGACCTGTTGACCTTCTGTTGGGTGCTCTCGCCTACGTTGTCCTCGTTCTGCTGCCATTCGGTTATGGCGCCCACCGCCTCGTGACATCTTTTCCAGGAGTCTTCCAGCAGGCCGGATGGACCGTACAGCCACTGGAGCCGGTGAAACCGGAAGAACAGCACATTGTCAAATACGATTGCTTAACGAAAGAGCGGGCGGTCACTGACAGCAAACGAATCCTGTTGCGAGCAGCACAGGGGTGGGTGTATCTGGAGATTGGCGCGATTCTGGTAAGTGCAGTGGCTATGGTTCCGCTCTTCTTTAGCGCTGTAGAATTCGGATTTGGTCGCTAGCAATTCAGGCCTATATAAGATCTTTTCAGCCATGTATTCGGCCTGAACAGACTTTTCAGCAGGAGTTCGCAATGGAACCCAGTCAACTGATCCCTTTTTACCAGAAACAGCAGGCGCAGATTCTGGAAACGATCGGCGAGCACGTAAAGGAGGAGACGCCAACAGACGATAAGGGCCGACTGGATACTTTTGCCGCCCGACTTGCCGACCGCTATGCTGCAGCTGGATTGCATGCGGAAATTATCCCCAATCAGTTACGCGGCAACCACCTGCGGGCCCGCTTCCAGGCAGAGAGGCATGTGGACCAGCCGGAGGCGGAGCCGGTCCTGATTCTCTGCCATTACGATACTGTCTGGCCTGTCGGATCTTTGGACACTCATCCATTTCGGGTTGACGAACAGGGATGGGCCTATGGTCCCGGTATATTTGACATGCAGTCGAGTCTGGCCCTAGTGGAATTTGTGTTTCGGGGCGTTAAGAGCCTGAACCTGCGACTGCCGCGCCCGGTAACGGTGCTTGCGACGTCTGACGAGGAAGTCGGCAGTCAGACCTCTCGTGAACTGATCGAAAAAGAGGCCCGGCTCGCCGCGTTCGTCCTGGTGTTGGAGCCGCCGTTACCCGGCGGCAAACTGAAAACAACTCGAAAGGGCGGGGGGCATTATTCGCTATCAATAACCGGGCGGGCAGCGCACGCTGGCGTCGAGCCGGAGAAGGGCATTAGCGCCATACAGGAGCTTGCTCACCAGGTATTAAGTCTGCACAGCCTCACCGATTTGGACGCGGGTACGACGGTTAACGTTGGTGTTGTGGCCGCAGGGACGCGACCCAATGTTGTTGCGGCGCATGCTGAAGCCCGCATCGATGTCCGGGCGTGGACTGCAGAGGAGATGGGACGGGTCAACAAGGAGATATTGGGCCTCAGACCGAACCTGGCCGGAACTCAACTCAAAGTCACCGGCGGTGTGAGTCGTCCTCCATTGGAAAGGACCGTAACGGGGTCACTCTTCGAACAGGCCCGGGCCATCGGTCATACGCTCGGACTGGATCTTCAGGAGGCCGGGACCGGTGGCGGCAGCGATGGCAACCTGACAGGCGCCCTGGGCGTCCCTACGTTGGACGGACTGGGCGTCCCTGGGCACGGCGCACATGCCGACCATGAACATATCGAGGTGGACAAAATCGGGGAGAGAGCAGGCCTGTTGACTGCGCTACTGATGGGGCTTTCTCCATGAAGCGGCTCGCTTCAAGAAAGGTCATAGGTCTGGCTGCAACGAGACACGTCAACTGATAGTCGCAAGGGCGCACAGGATATGGACTTCAACCATTATTTTTCAAACGATGAAGTCGATTCGGTATTGCGAAGTTGGGAGCAAGAGTATCCGCACTTGGCCAGTGTGAACGAATTAGGGAAAAGCCAATGGAGGATTCGATGACTGGGTCTACGATCATCTGGGCATGTTTTCATTTACAGTTGAATTGTGGGACTTGCCCGGCAGGGCGGGCATCAAGGACCGGGATTTCATTGATTGGTTCCGCAAGCACCCGCACGAAGATGACGTAAAGATTTTGAAGTGGCTGGAGGAAAACGGCGATGAACCGCCGCTGGTGGACTGGTATCCGTACGAGCACGCTCAACTTGGCCGGGTTGAGATTGGCGGCTACGACAGGATGTACACGTGGAGCAATCCGCCTCGCAGCATTGTCGGCGAAGAGGCGGAATTGAACACGACATTTGCCTTGTCACTTGCCGATATGTTGCCCAGGTTGACAGTTCATACCCTTTCGCTTGATCGCCTGTCAGATGAAGGAGACTACCGGCTTCGGCTTGTCGTAGAGAACAGCGGCTTTCTGCCAACTTACACCAGTGCCCAAGGACGCAAGCGGGTTGCGGCGCGCCCTGTCCGGGTCGAGCTGGAGTTGCCCGACGGTGTCATCCTGTCCAGCGGGCAGGCAAAGACCGAGATGGGACATCTTGAGGGCCGCAGCGGCAAGCTCTCGGTCAGTACAATCTTCGCGGCAAGCCCGACCGACAATCGCGCTTGGGCTGAATGGGTTCTACGAGGGCACCCAGGCGCCGAGGTCAAGGTCCGGATCCGCCGCGACCGCGCCGGTTCTTTGCAGGATAGCGTGGTCTTGCATTAAAGTCCCCGACAACAGGCGCGGAGAGGGAATCAGCCCTGCCTGACGAGACTCGGTTCTAAGTTTCTGGTTTGGAGCACATCGAAAAGGTCTCTGTGAAAGAGCCACGGAAGGGTTCACCTCTTGGATAAGACCAAGCTGCTGATCGTTGAGGACGAGCCGACACTGCTTGATACCCTGAAGTACAATTTGGAGCGACAGGGTTACGAAGTCGTCACCGCTTCGGACGGCGTGCAGGCACTATCGACAGCCAGGGCCGAGAAGCCCGACCTGGTGATCCTCGATATCATGTTACCGGGTCTGGACGGCTTTGAAGTCTGTCGAATACTTCGGCAGGAGATGAGTCTGCCGATACTGATGTTGACGGCAAAGGATGACGAGGTGGATAAAATTGTCGGCCTGGAAGTAGGGGCCGACGACTACCTCACTAAGCCGTTCAGCATGCGAGAACTTCTGGCCCGAGTAAGGGCGCACCTGCGTCGCGTCCGGCTGTTGCGTGAGGAGTTGGAAAGCTCAGGCCAGACAGATCAGGAGTCGCCTAACGGTGGCGTAGTTTTCTCATTCGGCGATCTTGTCATTGACGAGAGCAGGAGAGAGATACGGCGCGACGACGACGTACTGGCCCTGAAACCGAAGGAGTTTGAGCTACTCCTCTTTCTGGCGAGGAACCGGGGAATCGCCCTGGGCCGGAGCTTGATTTTGGAACGAGTTTGGGGATGGGACTTCGACGGAGGCAGCCGGACGGTAGACGTTCATATCCGCTGGCTGCGAGAGAAAATCGAAGCTGACCCGGCCCATCCCAGTCGCATTCTAACAGTAAGGGGCATCGGATACCGATTTGACGGGTAAACGTACCGGTTCCGGCGCCGGAATTCGCGTTTCACCACCTTACGAGAGTGCCCTGTCGGCCCCACCACGGCAAATGCTTGGGTTTCGCTCAATCCGCTGGCGAATCGCTGTCCCGTTTTGCTTATTGACCGCAGCTGTTCTTGCGGGCTTCTACTTCCTTTCCCTTTCCCAGCTTAGACAGTTTCATACAGACCAACTTCGGCATCGCCTGACCGCTGACGCCTTACTTTTGTCCGGAAACTTGCGACTGAGCGAAGGGTTGGCCGAATCGCTCTGGCAGGCAGGCGACGTTGAAGTGGCCAGGCTTGTGCGGGCGTGGGGCGATCAGCTTGACGCCCGAGTCACCGTTGTTCTTGCCGACGGCAGTGTTCTGGCCGACTCTCAGGTGGACCCGTTAGACATGGCCGTTCAATTCGAGCAGCCGGAAATCAGGGCGGCATTGACTGAAGGGACCGGGTACAGTGTTCGTACGAGCCGTGCATTTGGCTTCGAGATGCTGTACGCGACTGCGGCGGTTACGCCGAGTAGAGTTGATCGCGCCGGTACCGACAGTCAACCGCAAGCAGAGGCGCTGGGCGTATTACGGGTGTCGGTGCCGAGTACCGAGATAGAAGCCGCACTCAACCCATTGCGAAGGGCCTTTCTGGTTGTGATGCTACTGGCGTTAGCGGCAGGTGTCGGAATCACTCTTATTGTGTCCGAGATGACGGCACGGCCTTTCAAGCAGTTGATTCGTGTGGCAGGACGCCTGGCACAGGGGGAGCTTGAGGAACGAATCGAGCCCAAAGGCTCGGATGAGGCGGGACAGCTAGCCAGGGCCTTCAACCGTATGAGAGACCGGTTGGAGGCGCAGGTTGCGTCGGTCACGCGTGAGCGGGAGAGACTGATCTCTGTGCTCAACAACCTGGTCGACGGCGTCTTCATCCTCGACAGCGAGGGGCGAATTCGGCTTTTTAACCCGGTGGCAGCGCGCATGGTTGGGTTGGAAACGAAGGAGAACTCCGACTCTTCAGCAAAGAGTGAACAGGCGGCGGAAACGGATGAAAGTGCGCTCTCCTCTCCGTACACGCAAGTCGGCTCCCCTTTTCCTCACTTCAACCCGCGCAGTTTGCGAGGCCAACCCCTGGCCCAGATTGTACGCGATCACCGAATCGTCGAAACCTGGCAAGACTGCAGGCAGGATGGAAAGCAGGCTGAGAGTATCTTTCAGTGGGGAAACAGGACGATGCGCGTCATTGCGCTCCCCTTTGTGGCCGGCGGAAGCGACGGCTTTATCGTTCTGCTGCAGGACATGACGGAACTGCACAGGCTTGAACGCGTGCGCCGCGACTTCGTCAGCAACATTTCTCACGAACTGCGTACGCCGCTGGCGTCTCTGCGAGCCCTGACAGACACCTTGCGCGACGGGGCGCTCGACGATCCCGCAGCAGCGCCGCGCTTTCTGGACCGGGTCGAGACGGAAGTGGATGCCCTCTCCCAGATGGTGCGCGAACTCCTGGAGCTTTCCCGCATCGAATCCGGGCAAGTTCCATTCCGTTTCCTGCCCGTGCCTGTCAGTGAAACTGTTCTGACACCGGTAGAAAGATTGCAGCCACTTGCCGCGCGAAGCGAAATCAACCTGATCGTCGACCTGCCCCCAAGACTTCCTCGCGTCTATGCAGATGCGGAACGCATACACCAGGTGGTAACGAATCTTGTGCACAATGCCCTGAAGTTTTCATCGGCGGGCGGGTCGGTCAAAGTCTCGGCCAACGCAGAGGACGGGGGCCGGCATGTGACAATTTCCGTTAACGATACAGGCATCGGCGTTCCCGCCGAAGACACGGACCGCATCTTCGAGCGGTTCTTCAAAACCGATCGCGCCCGTGCAAGCCTGGGTACGGGGTTGGGGCTCGCCATTGCGAAGCACATAGTGCAGGCACACAGGGGCCGAATCTGGGTTGACAGCATAGAGAACCAGGGCAGCACCTTCTCATTTACCCTTCCCGTCGAGCCGAATGGCGGTCAAGTTCGGAGGGAGAGCTGAGCGTACTTCGCTTCATACGAACTCTGGTTCTGCCTTCGCCTTTCTTCACGTTCTTTACCCAACACGCACGATCCCTCTAACTTCCTCTTAACCGATCCCTAAATCTCCATTTACATCTCCTGTACCTCGCGTTAATCGGGACGCGTTAGTCTTGCATGTGAAATGAAAACCAAAACATCACGAATTCGCCCAGTAGAGCCAGAGAAGCCACCGGTTGCGCCTGAAACGCGCTGTGCTGGGCGTGAGGCTCCTCGAACTGGGTCGCAAGAAAGGAAAGGGTGGCAGATGCTGCCGGCTTCACTCGAAAGATTCATTCTACGCTGCAAGATCGACTCGTTTCATAAGATCTGGTTCCTCCTGTTTCTTCACCAGCACTCTCAAGAGGACCGGATCAATCGAGACTACGTGCGCCAGGTCACTTTCACCGACGCGCCGACCTTGGATGAAGTGATCGAAGAGCTCCAGGACGCCGGGCTGCTGATATCGACCGGTGAGGTGCTCAGCCTCAGAGACGCGCCTGAGGTGCGCTCTGATTTGGACACGATGGCACACGTTTTTGAAGATCCGACTGGCAGACAGGAGCTTTTGCGAAGGTTGTACAGGCATGCGGTGGTTCCATTGTAGGGAGATCCTACTGAAAGCAGAACACAGACGTTAATGGACTCTTAACGCAACGAATAAGGGTTGTTAACGCCTGAAGTGGGTTTCATCACAGGTCATTAACGTGATAGCGATATGCTGGCAGCAGTGGTTGGTATGAAATCCATTTCCTTGATTCTGAGGGAATGAGCCAAACGGGCGAAACGTCCCCGCGGGCTTTCATTGCAACTTTCTGCACCAGTAAGACAGCCACAAAGTCATCTGTCAAAGGAGAGAAAATGCGTCGAGTATTGCTTGTTTGGTTTCTGATAGCCGCACTGGTACTGGCTGCATGCGGCGGCTCAGACGAGGAGGCGGCTTCAGTTGACGAGCCTGCCATGGAAGAGAAGACGATGGCCGCGGACGATATGTCTGACGGGCTGTCGGAGGTGAATCCTCTGGAAGTCAGCGGTGACATAATCACTGCCGGCAGTTCGACCGTCTTCCCCCTGTCCGAAGCGATGGCCGAACGCTTCAAGGACGAAGGCTACGCCGACAACATCACCATCGACAGCATCGGCAGCGGGGCAGGCTTCGAGCGCTTCTGCGTCGCCGGTGAGTCCGATATCTCCAACGCAAGTCGGCCCATCAAGGACTCTGAACGGGAATCCTGCGGCGCTATCGACCGCATTCCGATTGAGTTCCGCGTCGGTACCGACGCGCTGGCCGTTACCGTCAGCAAGGACAACGACTTCGTTGACAACCTGTCCATGGAGCAGCTGGCGATGGTTTTCTCCACCGCCACTACCTGGGCTGATGTCAATCCCGACTGGCCGGCCGAGCCGATTCAGCGTTTCAGCCCCGGCACCGACAGCGGTACATTCGACTACTTCGTCGAAGAGGTCTTCGACAAGGACAAGGAGCCGATCCTGAGCGCCGACGCCATCCAGATGTCCGAGGATGACAACGTTCTGGTCCAGGGCGTCACCGGCAGCCCCTACGCCGTCGGTTACTTCGGCTACGCCTACTACCAGGAGAACGCCGACACCCTGAAGATCGTCGCCATCAACGGTGTCGAGGCGACGGCCGCCAACGTCGACAACGCCAGCTACCCGCTGGCCCGCCCGCTCTTCATCTACTCCGATGCAGGCATCATGGCCGAAAAACCACAGGTCGCCGCCTTCATCAACTTCTACCTGACATACGTCAACGAGGAGATTGAGCGCGTGGGTTACTTCCCGGCTGAGAGTTCCGTTCTCGAAGCCGCCAAGCAGAGCCTTTTGAACGCGATGAAGGCCATGGAACAGTAAGTCGTCATGAATCGGGTTGCCCGCGACGGCAACTTTAGTTTGCAACGTCAGGAGTTGGGGTTCAGGGTGTATCCCTGGCCCCAACTTTCCTAATTGCAGGCAATGGGATTAGAATGGGCCGCAAGCGGAGGCCGACCTCCCCTTGGCAGATGAAGTGGAGTTAATCGGGCGCAGTTCTTCGAAGAGAAACGTGCGCCAACCAGTTAGCCGCAAACTCTTGAGAAGCGAGGGAAATCATGACACGATCGGCGCCAATAGCGCAAGCCGCCATTTCTGCTGAGTCGATGCGAGGGCCGATGGCAGGCGCTGAAAGCAAAGGCGAGTCAGTCCTGGGAGGGGGACCCCCGTTGGACCTGAGTCGCAAGCCGAGAGTCACCGAGTCGTTAATCCAGGGATTCCTGTTTCTTTGCGGCGCCATTTCTATTCTCACGACCTTTGGCATTGTCTATGTGCTGGGGCGTGAGTCACTTCTCTTCTTCGCCAACGAGGAAGTGAACTTACTCAAATTTTTCGGGGGAACCGAGTGGCAGCCGGCCATTGGAAGGTTTGGCATCTGGCCGCTGGTAACCGCCACTTTCATGGCCAGCTTGATAGCGATGGCGGTAGCGCTGCCAATGGGACTATGTATCGCCATCTATTTGAGCGAGTACGCCCCCCAGCGAACGCGGAGCATCTTGAAGCCGATTCTCGAGGTTTTGGCGGGGATTCCAACCGTTGTATACGGATATTTCGCATTGACATTCATGACGCCCCTATTGCGCGGCATATTCGGCCGCGATATTGTTGAAATCTACAACACTGCCTCCGCTGGCATCGTAATCGGCATATTGGTTATCCCGCTCGTCAGCTCGATGAGTGAGGATGCGTTGAGCGCTGTTCCAAATTCGCTGCGCCAGGCCTCATATGGAGTGGGGGCCACGAGGCTGGAAACTGCAGTACGCATCGTATTGCCGGCTGCTCTCTCGGGAGTCGCAGCGGCCTTCATCGTGGCCATTTCCCGCGCGATCGGAGAGACGATGATCGTGGCCATCGCAGCCGGCGCCGGCCCGAATTTCACTGTCTCACCCTTTCGTGCGGCCGAAACAATGACGGGGCACATTGTGCGCATCAGTGGCGGCGACCTGAGTTACGATTCAATCGACTACAACAGCATCTTTGCCATCGGTCTGCTACTCTTCCTGCTGACGCTAAGTCTCAATGTCCTGAGCCAGTGGATTGTTCGCCGCTTCCGTGAGGAGTACGAATAATGGCTATCCACCAGCAGCAAACTGTATCGCAGCCTGCTGACGGGCTAATGCCCTCGGGGACTGCCCATCACGAACAGGTCGTTGCGCGGCAGCGCCGGGGACGGATCTGGGCGATAGTCTTTCAGGCGGCAATGCTCTCCGGCATCGTTGCACTGTGCGCCCTTCTCTTAAACATCCTCAATCAGTCATTCGGCTACGTCGCGATTGTAAACACTATTGATCCCGCAGAACTGGCAGTTGACGGTGTGCCGCTGAACGAGTTGCCTAAAGACAATCTGGTAGAGATTCTGGAAGCGAATATCTCCGCGGGGCTGATGCGTCGCTATGAGAATGACATGCCCTTTGCTGAGAGAAGCCGCGAAAATGTACATGACTTGATTCTGGAACGCGTGGTAGAACCGCAAGTGGAAGCGACCTGGGGTCTTTTCAATTCCATTTTCGCACGAGAGAGCGTGTTCGCAGAGGCTGAAGAGCGGTTCCCCGGTTCCGATGTCTATTTTCGGAGCTGGCTTACGACCAGTTTCATAAGTAAGTCGCAGTCGAGCGAACCGCTGCGTGCCGGCGTACGGACCGCGATCTTCGGCTCACTGTGGGTGGTTGCCATTACAATACTGTTTTCTTTTCCCATTGGCGTAGGAGCAGCGATCTACCTGGAGGAGTACGCGCAGAAGGAGCGGCTCCTCAACAGGTTGATTCAGACCAATATCAATAACCTGGCCGGCGTTCCATCGATTATCTACGGAATGTTGGGGCTGGCAATCTTCGTTCGGATTCTGGAAGTATTCACCAGTGGAGCCTTCCTGGGCATTGGTGACCAGTCCACCGCCAACGGCCGTACAATCATATCGGCCGGTCTGACACTTGGTCTGCTGATCCTGCCTCTGATCATAATCAACGGTCAGGAGGCGATTCGAGCCGTTCCCAACTCACTGCGTCAGGCTGGTTTTGGATTGGGCGCGACGCACTGGCAGGTAATCTGGCATCACGTCTTGCCGAGCGCCATGCCAGGCGTCTTGACCGGGACGATTCTGGCTGTAAGCCGGGCAATTGGAGAGACAGCCCCGTTGGTGGTTGTCGGCGCTTCAACTTTCATCGCCCTGGACCCCAGTGGGCCATTCTCCAAGTTCACCGTGCTGCCTATTCAGATCTACCAGTGGACCTCGCGGCCGCAGGATGAGTTCCGGAATCTGGCCGCGGCAGCCATTCTGGTCCTTCTCATTCTACTGCTGTCCTTAAACGCCTCCGCGGTGCTATTGCGAAATCGCTTTGACCGCAGTCGGGCTATCGCATAGAGGAGAATCCGAAAACATGACAGTTGCGATTAAACGCCCCTCGCAGACCCAGACTGAAACGATCAGCTCTACGCCCAATGGGACTGGCGGGAATGCTATTGAAGCCGAAAGAATGAGTGTCTTTTACGGCGACTTTTGCGCAGTGCGCGATGTAGACATGACAGTACCGTCAAACAAGATCACAGCCATCATCGGTCCCTCAGGTTGCGGCAAGAGCACGGTTCTTCGCTGTTTCAACCGAATGAACGATCTGATCGCCAGTGTGCGAATCGAAGGTGAAGTCCTGTTTCAGGGACAGAACATCTACGACAGTGACGTAGATCCTGTAGAAGTTCGACGCCGCATCGGTATGGTCTTTCAGAAGCCAAACCCATTTCCGAAAACGATCTATGAGAACGTCGCCTGGGGAACACGAATAAACGGCTTCCGCGGGGACATGGACGAGATGGTCGAAAAGGCACTGCGGTCGGCTGCCTTGTGGGATGAGGTAAAGGACAAACTGCAACAGAGTGCACTCGGTCTCTCCGGTGGACAGCAACAGCGGTTGTGTATCGCCAGAGCGATTGCGGTTGAGCCGGAGATCATTCTCATGGACGAGCCGGCTTCGGCCTTGGATCCGATCGCCACGCTGCGCATTGAAGATCTGATGAAGGAGTTGTCGGAGAAGTACACGATTATCGTTGTCACGCACAACATGCAGCAGGCAGCCCGGATTTCGGACTACACTGCCTTCTTCAGCGTAGATGACAAACGAGCCGGGAATCTGATAGAGTTTGACGATACCGAGAAGATCTTCACAAATCCGAGTCAGAAGAGCACGGAAGACTACATTACCGGGCGCTTCGGCTAAGGTCGCACTCCCCGCGAGGTCAGCATGAACATCGAAAAGAAGCGAGTTCTCATCTTATGCACGGGAAACTCTTGCCGCAGCCAGATGGCCGAGGGGCTCGTGAACGCCTATCTAGGCGAGAGTTGGCAGGCTTTTTCGGCCGGCACGGCGCCTTCAGGCATGGTACATCCACTCGCGGTGCGGGCGATGGCGGAGATAGATATAGACATTCGTGATGGAGCGACAGAGTCGGTTGAGGTTTATCGAGAATTGCATCCGGACCTCGTGGTCACGGTCTGCGATAGCGCGGCCAGGAATTGCCCGGTCTGGTTGGGGGACGAGGAAGTCACCCACATGCCGTTTGACGACCCGACAAAAGTGATAGGCAGCGATTCAGAAAGGATTTCGGCCTGCAGGCAGGTACGGGATCTGATGCGTGACAAGCTGCTCACGTACCTTCAGAATCGATAGTCCTTCGGAAGGAAAGGAGACCATCGATGGGACAGCTCCTGCGGACCTCTTTTGCCAGGGAACTGGAGACGCTCCAAACTGATACATTGATGTTGGGAAGCATGGTGATCCAGGCTCTGAAGGAATCAGTAGAAGCGTTGCGGCGCAGAGACATGGAGACCGCCAGGCGTCTGATCAAAGAAGATGAAATAATCAACAAGAAGCGTTTCGAGATCGAGGCCGACTGTCTGCGATTGATTGCGACGCAACAGCCAATGGCAGGGAACCTGCGGTTGATAGCAGCAGTGCTGGAGATCAGCACAGAATTGGAACGGATTGGCGATTACGCCAAAGGTATTGGCCGAATAATCCTGCTGATTGGGCCTGAGGCACTGATCAAGCCATTGGTTGACATACCCCGCATGTGCGAAATCGCTACGACTATGCTACAACAGGCACTCGATGCCTTCCTGACTCAGGACCTGGAAGCCGCACGAACGATTCCGCTGCGAGACGATGAGGTGGACGCGCTTTACAATCAGGTCCACCGTGACCTGATTGCCATGATTTTGGAAGACCCCACTCTGATTGACCGCTCAAATTACTTGCTTTGGGCAGCGCACAATTTGGAACGGGCCGCCGACAGGGTGACCAACATTTGTGAGCGGATCATCTTCACCGTAACCGGTGAATTCATCGAGTTTGACATGAATTGAGGGCGGTCCGGCCAGTCTCCATCCGCCATTAGTGCGGGCGTCCATTCGGATTCCCCTTATGTTCCTCCTCCACCCAGGGACAAGCCTCTTTCGACTCCATCGCCAACCTTAGCCGTCACTTTATCGCTGAAAAGCCGGGCTTGTCGTAAGACCAGACAGAACATTCTCTTGAAGAATTCGGCGTTGCTGAAGACTCAGATTTGACCGGAGACAGACCAGATTCTTTGAGGTCCCATTTCTTCCTATGCAAGGTTGACGTGTGGCTGCGTATCATATAGAATTGTGGCCAATCTACACACGGTCCTTGCACAGTCTTTCCGATGGGATTCTGGAGTTTGCATAAATCGAGAAGTTCCCTTATCATTCGGGACGCAGTCGCGGAACCCCCCTTAGCCGTTGTTTCAGGAGCATTGTCTCTGTATAGAATTGATGGTACAATGCCCGCACAGTTCAAGTAGCGGGATTGATCATAGTCGTTCGTGTTTTTCGAACTCTTGCAGAACTCAATCATTACCCTTTTTCTTGACCGCCCTTAGGAGGTATGAAATGCTCAATCGACGTGTGAGGTTCTGGGCCGCCATAATGCTTATAGCAGTTATTGCTCTTGCGGGCTGTGCACCCCGAGCTGGTCAGGGTAGCATCGATGCCGATGCCGACCAATTGGTAATTGACCTGCCTGCGCTGGTGCTTGACTTTGGCATGGACGGGACTGCTGCGATCAAGAACGCTGCCCTGGCCGACCTGGTAGGTGGTCTTGGCGTGGATCTGGATTTGCAGGTAGGACCGGAAGTGGTTTTTGCACTGGGAGCAAGCAACATACAGCACATCCAGGTGAGCAATACGCCTGAGGGTCTACTGCTGCTGGTCAATGGTCGGAGTATTCCGAACATCAGCTATGACGGCGATTCCCTGAACGCTCTGCCTGGTGCGCTGAACACATTTGGCGTGGCCGTTCCCATGGCAGACCTGCTCTTTGCCCTCGTTGACAGTATCGGGATCGGCGTGATTGCCCGCTTCCCGGCTGCGCCAGGAGCTGAGGAGATTCCGCTGTACGTCGAAGGTGACAGTGCAGCAGCGATGGCCGCCAAGGCCGCGCAGGAAGAGTTCCTGGCCGCGGTAGGTACACCGCCGCGAATCAATCTGCCTGTCTTCTATGGGGCTGACGGCAGCATCAGTATCGGTGATCTGTCGATCCAGGAGATGCAGGAGATGACGGGAGGCTCACTTGGGGCTCTCGAGATGGGGCTTGCCTCGCTCAGTATGGTTAGAGGCATGGGGATTTCCCAGCTTGGCATCAGCACCGGAGCCGACGGAATTACGATTTCCATTGACGGCAACACCCTGCCGACTCTGGACTGGTCGGACGGCAAAGCCAGCAATCTGATCGAGTTGATCACCGAAATTCCGTTGCTGGACATGGCAATGCCGGGCATGGGCTCGATGATGCCAATGATCCACCAGATTCTCCCACTGGTCCAGGCGACAGATTTCGACTTGACATTGCATTTCTAAGTCAGGAACCGCCTGACAGGGCCTAGCTGGCGGCGCGGCCCCGACGAAATCGGGCGGTTGTACAGATAGCAAAAAGAGGTGCGGCGACAGATTGCCGCACCTCTTTTTGCGTTGTCGGAAATGGTTTTGCTGGGAAATCAAAGGCGAAGCTTTGGATTCTAGGAATCGGTCGAGGTAGAGCCGGTCATATAGAGTTCACCAGACTCAAAGCCGCGCGCCGCGTAGTAGGCCTGGGTGCCGGTGGCTGCGATGACGCTGATGCTATCGAAACCTGCCGCACGACTGAGCTGTCGAGCCTTGTTGAGAAGGCGCGTACCCACGCCAACGTGTTGGGCAGCGCCCTTCTCTGCGCTGCCGATAGCCAGCGCCGGTCCGTAAACATGTACCTCTCGAATCATGGCGTTGCCATGAATCTCTTCCAGGAAGGCTCGACTCCCTGCCGATGGCGTCTTGGGCAAACTCAACCTCAGAAAACCTGCAAGGGGCGCCCGCTCAAAGTCCGTTGGCGTGCCGCTCCCTTTCTCCTCATCTACGACAATTTGCAGAAAGTGCTCGACCGTTAAGTCCGTTGGGTAGGTTGAGACAGTCATCCGCAGCGCTTCCTCCCGCACCTGTTTGCGCCTCACTTCGCGGCAGCGAATACAGCCACAGCGTTCACCGCGACGCGACAACTCCTCGTGGACTACCTCGCGCAGGTTGCTCGTCTTCACACCGGCCTCGATGTGATGTGCCGGTATGTCTCGAAACAAGCGGTTGATACGTGTGTACGGAGGCACGGTCGGTTTGATATCGGCCAACAGCGCGACCAGTTCCTTTTCTGTATATGGCGTATAATCTCCGGCCTGCCACTTCTCGTAGAGCTCAGTACCGGCGATCAGGGAGCAAGGGTAGATCTTGAGTTCGTCCGGTCGGATCGATGGGTCATCAAAGAAACGGCGAAAAGAGTTTCGGTCTGATTCCAAAGTGGCCCCGTAGAGATTGGGCATCCAGTGCAGGTGCAACTTGAACCCAGCCGTCCGCAGCAGCCCCAGCGCTTGCCTTACTTCGGTCACAGTGTGGCCGCGCTTGTTCAGTGCCAGAACGTTGTCCTCCAAGCTTTGAACGCCGATCTGTACTTTCGTTACACCCAGGCGACGCATGTGTCGGATTTCATCGGGTGTAATCCAGTCGGGCCGGGTTTCGACGACCATCCCAACGTTTCGGTGCGCCGCCAAGACATTGCGCTCTTGGGCTTCCTCCAGTGTGGAGGACGACGAATGTCCGGGGGCTCCATAGGTATTCATGGCGTCGAAACAGCGGCGCACGAACCACTCGCGGTAGTCCTGGCTGTAGGCGCCCCAGGTGCCCCCCAGGATCAGCAGCTCCACTTTGCTCGTGTCGTGGCCGATACTTTCGAACGCATCGATGCGTCCAAATGTTTGTTTGAATGGGTCGAAGCCGTCGCGTTCGGCCCGTTGTGCCCCCGGTTCGTCGTAGATGTAGCTTTTGGGCATGCGCCAGTCATCGGGGCAGAAAATACACTTGCCAGGACAGCCGGCCGGCGCGGTCAGAACGGTTACCGGCGCCACCCCGCTAGACGTACGCACCGGCTTCATGCGGATTCTGTCCAGCAGAAGCGAATCCGGGTCCAGCTCACCCTCATCGATCAGAAGCCGAAAGCCGGCTATCAGATCAGATTTGGCGTAAAATCCTTTGCCGTCCTTCGGGTATCGGGCTAGAATGGAACGCAGCGATCGATTCGTGTCCCATTCGGATTCCTGAACCGCAAGGACGTCCCGGAAGATCGCTGCCAACGCCGTACGATGGGCAGCCGGTTCGAAGCTCCGTTTTCGCTGCCACTCCTGGGATGTCTGAACTACCTCGGCCGGAATCTCTTCCGGAGCCAAAACTCGTTTCATGGTGGCGGAAAGACTCTCCAGACTGTCGCTGAAGCTGGAATGCAAATCGAGGCGGACAGCAGGAATGGAACTGAAGACGCAAAACAGGTTGCTGATGCTGAATCGCCGCTTCTACGAGCAAGTGGCCCACCACTTCGACGCAACGCGCCGGGGATGGACCTCGGGACTTTGGGCCATTCTACCGTATTTCAGGGCCACCGGGAAGGAAAGGCTGTCTGTACTGGACGTTGGCTGTGGTAACGGCCGCTTCGCCCGGCTGCTAGAGGAAGCAGGTTTCGTCGCGTCCTACACGGGGGTTGACGGAAACGAGGCACTGCTCCGAATTGCGCGCAAGTCTTCTGCGAACCTCGCAGGAGTCGAGAGTCAGTTCATTCAGGCCGAACTGGCGAATACGGATTGGCACAGCGTTTTGGAGGCGAGTAGTCGCGCTGAGAGCAGACACGCCCACGCGACCACAGATTCGATTGAGTCGCCAAAGTATACCGTTGTTCTCTGCACGGCAACCGTACAACACCTGCCGGGTTATGCGCTGCGATTGCGACTCATGAGGGATCTTCAGAGCTTGAGCTCAGACTATGTCATTTTATCCTTTTGGCAGTTCCTGAGTAGCGACAGATTCCGGAGCAAGCTGGTCGACCCCGGCACAGTTGGTATCAGCCCTACCGAACTGGAGCCAGGCGACGCGCTGCTGCCGTGGCGTCAAGGCGTAGAGTCAATCCGTTACGTTCACCAAGTCGACGACGCGGAATTGAGACAGTTGGCTGCCGACGCAGGCCTGACGGTCTTGCACACGTTTCGCGCTGACGGCAAAGAGTCGGACCTGAATCTATATGCGATCCTCGGCCGCGCTGATGAAAACGCAGCGCTGGTTCAAGACGGTCCGAACTAAGCAGATGTAACCGTTTCCTGACCTTTCACAAGACCGGATACACTGGGCGCCATGCAACCAGACAAGCGAACACAGACTATACTGGACGGTTTTGACTCTCACTTTGGGGGCAAAGCAACCCATCTTGCGATTGCGCCGGGGCGAGTCAATCTTATCGGCGAGCACACCGACTACAATGACGGATTCGTGCTGCCTGTGGCCCTGGACCGAGACGTAAGAGTACTCTTTCGGGCACGCGACGACCACCGTGTCAGGCTCTACGCGCTGGAATTTGACTCGTGGGCTGACTTCGGGATCGGGGTAACGGAGCGAAACGAGAGACAGTTGTGGCCAAACTATGTTCAGGGCGTCGGATTGGAACTGGCCGAACTTGGCATTCAGCTGCAGGGCTTTGAAGGTATCGTCAGCGGAAACGTCCCAAGGGGAAGCGGCCTGAGCAGTTCGGCCGCTCTGGAAATCGCAGCTGCCAAGGCCTTTCTCACGGCAGCCAACCAGATCCACGCGCTGACCGGTCCCCAGTTGGCCAGGGCTGCTCAGAAGGCCGAGAATGAATTCGTAGGCGTCAACTGCGGTATTATGGATCAGTTTATCAGTACACTGGGAGAAGAGGGACACGCCCTGCTGATCGATTGCCGCAGCCTGAGCTATCGGCGCGTACCGTTTCCAAAAGGCGTGTCACTGGTGATTGGCAATACGAAAGCAAGCCGCTCCCTTGCAGGCAGTGCATATAACGAACGGCGAGCACAGTGTGAAGACGGCGTTCGCCGACTGAAATCAGTTTTGCCTGGAATCGCCGCCCTCCGGGATGTAAGCCGCGACGAACTGGAATCCCATCGTTCTCTACTTTCGCATACAGTTTACCGACGCTGTCGTCATGTCGTCAGCGAAAACGATCGCGTGCAGACCACGGTTGCCGCACTGGAGCAGGGCGATTTCAGAAAAGTAGGCCGGTTGATGGACGCCAGCCACGAGAGCTTGAGAGACGACTACGAAGTCAGCAGCGAGGCACTGGACAAGATGGTCGAGTCGATGCGCAGTCATCCTGGATGCCTGGGCGCCCGTCTCACTGGGGCAGGGTTTGGCGGCTGCGCCGTTGCACTGGTCCAGGCGGGAGCCGAGAAGGATGTACGAGAAACTGTCCAGGAAAGTTATGCCAGGGCAATGAATCTGTGGCCGGAGATATACATTAGTCCGCCGAGCTCCGGCGCACGTGTCTTGCCCCTCTAGTCTGGAGAAGGCGATGACCGACCGCTACAAGAGTCAGCGTAGCCGCCCAGATTTGGGCGCAACCGGGCCGATTGAGTATGACAGTGGCATGCTCTCTTGGGAATTCGTAGAAAGCCGCATGCGAAAGGCGGTGAACTATTGGATTGCCAGCGTCCGAAGCAGTGGACGGCCCCATGCCGTACCGGTGTGGGGCGCCTGGCTGGATGATGCCTTCTTCTTCGTGGGTACGGGCCGGAAGATCCGAAATCTACGCGCCAACCCGCAGGCCGTTGTCCATCTGGAGAGCGGCGATGAGGTAGTCATCGTCGAAGGCCGCTTTGAAGAGATCTGCCGGCCAAGCCAGGAGCTGCTGCAAAGAGTGGACGAGGAATTTGTTCGCAAATACGAAACCTATCGCCCTAGTGAACACTTGAACGGACGGAGCACCTCCAGTTTTGCTCCGGAGGGCCTCTTTGCCGTCCACCCGCAACTGGTCATTGCCTGGAGCGGGATGGCAGGCGACGCCACCCGCTGGAGGATTGGGACCAGTTAGCGACGACCATTTAGCGCTCACTTGCTCTTGAATACGCTTGGGCGAACTGAATGGAGACGTCTCGCATTCTACTGCTAAAGGGAAGCAGAAATGCCAACGCTTACCAACTACACTCAATTCGAAGGGCTCCATTGGGAGACCGGAACTGTCCGAAACTACTACGACTATTGCGGCGTGAAGGCGCCTCATACGGGTAAGCCCTATTCTGAGGCTCTGCTAATGGGTATCAGCGGCGGAGCGGTGATGGGTTACTTCGTCTTCGCCTACCAGGGCATCGACCCGCACGCCCGCATCCTTACCCGAAACACGTTCGACCCGATGGAGACGATGCTGCAGCGCCTGGGCGCAGTTCAGGATGTGCGCCAGACGGCAAGCGCGGATAGGGCAGTGAGTAACCTGGTCGACACCCTGGAAAAGGGAATGCCCGCCGTTACCTGGGTCGATGCCTTCAGCCTTCCCTACGATCCGCAGCCGTACGAGTTCGAGATTCCACACATGTTGCCGGTGGTCATCTTTGGGTACGACGAAGAGGCCGACCGGGTCTCGATCGCCGACCGCGCGCGCGTGCCCTTGTTTGCTACGACCGGCCAGTTGGCAGCAGCCAGGTCGAAAGTGAAAAAATTCCGGCACCGCATAATGACGCTGGAGAAGCCTGATACCGATCAGGTTCCGGAAGCAGTTCGGTCGGGCATCCGAGACAGCATCCAACTGTACACGGAAAAGCCGCCCAAGGGGGCCCGCCACAATTTCGGCTTCGCCGCCTACCAGCGCTGGGCCGACGCGTTGCGAAAACCCAAAATGAGGGGCAGTTGGGACAAGGAGTTTCCCCTCGGGCGCAAGATGTACGCGGGTCTGGAGTCGGTCTTCAGCGATACGCACACCTACGGCAAGGAAGGATTTGCCGAGAGGGACGTCTTTGCCGCGTTTCTGGATGAAGCGACGCTGATTCTGGATCGACCAGGTTTGCGAGAAGCCGCGGAGCAGTTTCGTGCAAGCGCTCAGGCGTGGCGCGTACTAGGTGAATTGCTGCTGCCGGACGATGTCCCTGTCTGGACGGAGGCCCGCAAGCTGATGCTGGAGAACCAGCGGCTCTTTCTCATGCAAGGCGGAGAATCCTTCGAAAAGGGCCAAGCCAACGCCGAGCGCCTGATCGCGATCCGAAGCCAGATGGAGAAGGAGTTTCCACTCTCAGAGGAAGAAGTGGTCGCGTTCAGGGAAGGTATTGCTGAACAGGTTCTGAAGATCAGCGCAATTGAGGAGCAGGCAGTCGCGGCAATGAAAGAGGCGATGGAGTAGAGGTTGGGGACGGGTATTGCCCACTCAGGCGCTCCCGGCCCGCTCCTGGCTGCCATTGACCTGACGTAGACCAGGGAGCATCACAGCGACCGTAGTAACCAGTAGCGCGGCCAGCACGACTTCACCCCCGACCGCCAGAGGCGCGCCAAACGCGTCGGCGAGTACGCCAGTCTGCAGTCGACCAAACGGACCTGCGCCAATAGCAACCGCGATGGCTCCCATCGCCTGTCCCCGTCTCTCATCCGCGGCGGCGAGCAGAACGATTGAACTCTGCATAATGCCAAAGCAGGCATGACCGATCCCAACCAGCAGCAGGAACGCCCAAGAGACCGCGAAGACGGAACTGGTTGTGAAGGATAGCAGTGCCAGGCAGTGAAGAAGCGTGCCGGCGATGAAGATCCATCCTGCACTTGCGAAGCGCCTCGCCCAGTTAACCAGAAACAGGCCGACTACGTTCCCGATTCCCACCGACGCGCCGAGGTACCCCAAGCCAACGGGTCCCTGATGCAGTACATCGCGTGCAAAGACGGGAAGGAAGTTCATATAGGGAAAGGCAAGCATATTCATGATCATCGTGATCAGTGTCACGGCCAGGATGGATTGATTCTGACGAACGTAGCGGACGCTATCTCTAATCTGAGCAAGAGGCGACGCGCTGGAGGGGGATGAAGTATGTGGAATGGGCTGCCGCGTCAGGGCCCGCAGGAGCAGTAGCGAGACTGCCGATAGCCCGCTCAATGTCAGGAAACAGCCCAACACATTGAATGCGTCGAGCACAACCCCCGCCAGAAGAGGGCCCAATGCGCGGGCGACGCTCATCCCCAGGTTTTCCAGCATTAGTGCGTCGATGACGCGAGGGCGGCCCACCAGATCGGGTATCAGAGCCCGGCGGGTCGGCCAGTCCATCGCCCAGGCGCAGCCAAGTGTCAGGGCGATAACAACAAGGTGCCATAGCGCGAGCAGGCCCGCAGCCAACAGCAGCGCAACGATCGCGTACATGCAGAATGTTAGCGTTTGCGAGGCTATGATCAGGGGACGGCGGCCAATTCGATCGGCAAGCAGGCCGCCAAAGCCGCCGACAAGCAATGAGGGGATCGAGCGGCAGAATCCTACAAGGCCAACCAGGCCGGCTGAGTCGGTCAGTTCAAGTACCAACCAGCTCAGCACGATCATCTCCATGTAGTGGGCCAGCCACCAGAGTGTGCTCGATCCCAGGAGAAGGCGATAGTCGGAATTGGCCAGTGTTGCCCTGATACCGGATTCCGGCTGGAGAAAACGGGCGAATCGCTTCGAAAAATCAGTCCACATCTCGCCCTTGCAGCCCCAGTACCCGGTAAGCGAATTTCAGGTGAGTTTCCTGTATGTGTTCGGCTGTAGCTGCACTCGGAAAGCCATGTCCGCTGTCCAGCCACACCAGGGTGAAGTCCTTTTGCAGCGCCTCCATCTTATGCGCAAAGTGCTCCATTTGGCGGGGTGTAGCGCGGCTGTCACGTCGGCCTTGAAAGATCAGTAATGGGGCCTGGATCGCCGCTGCATGGGTGAGGGGAGAACGGTCCCGATACAGCTCCGGCTTTTCTTGAGGCGTGCCGTCGAAGATCATTCGCGCCCAGCCCTTCATTGCCGCTGACGAGTCCTCGTAGTTCATCGTCCAATCTACGATCGCCACCGGGGCGATGCCTCCCGCCCACTGGTCCGGCTCCTGTGAAAGCGCCCAAACGGTGAGAAAGCCCCCGTACGATCCTCCCTCCAACAAAATGCCATTCGGGTCGGCAATTCCTTCCCCAATCAGCCAGCGGCGTGCGGCCAACATGTCTTCCAGCTCCCAGCGCCCGACGTCGCCGTTGATCTTTTCCTGAAAGTCGCGGCCGAATCCGGTCGAGCCGCGATAGTTGACGGTAAGGTAGGCGAAGCCGTGGTCGAGCCAGGCCTGGCTGGGAGCGTCGAAGGCGTTGGACGCGGCGCCGCTAGGGCCACCGTGGACGTGCAGGATCGTGGGGAAGGGACCCTCAGACCCTTCACTTGAGGATGGTATTCCGAGCCATGCCTGGACAGAAACACCGTCGGAACTGGGAAAGCTGACCGAACGCCAGGGTCGTCCCGGCGGGCAGTGGCCAACCGGAAGTATAGGCTTGGGACGGTCTGTTGTCGTCAGCGAGAGCAGCTGAGGAGGATGGGAGGCATCGCTCCACTGCGCCCAGACTGAACCGTCCGGGGCGAAAAAACTGGCCGCAGTACCCGTATGGTAAGGTCCGGTGCGGCCGCGAAAGGCGCCTGGCTCGTGTTGAAGCGGTAGCAGGTCTTCGTCGTTCAGATCGTAGATGAAGAGTCCTTGGTGTTTCTCCGCTTTCGTTTGAACCAGCAGTTTGCTTCCGTCAGGGGACCAATCCAGTGGCAGAACTGATCCTTCGGCAGAGGGTACCGTTACGTCGCGCCGTTCGTTTGAACGCGGGTCCCAAAGTAGAGGCAGCAACGCACCGCTTGCGTTTGACGCGGCGAGCAATCGCTCATCCCCTCGAAGAGGCGAAAACTGAACTGGCTCGACATTGTAGTCGGAACCGTCCCAAAGTTCAGCGACCTGTTCGCCTGAATTCGTATTCAATACCAGGGTTGTGTAGCGCCGGCTGTGGGGCGCACGATGAGTTGACTTGACTGCAAGAAGGGCTCCGTCATAGGAGAGGTGACAGGCCCACGTCTCTTCCAGGGCCGTGTACACTAGTTGCGGCGGCGAACTGGAGCCGTCTGATGCCAGCGCAATGCAGTAGAACCAGTAGCAGTTGTCATAGACGGCATCGAAGGCGAGGCGGGCGCCGTTGCGGCTTATGTCGAAGCCGCGCAGAGTGTATGGGGGAAGATCGGGTGTCAGGTCTTCGGCAGGTCCACCGGCCAAGGGAACACGGACGATATGGCCTAATTCACTGCCTCCGTCGTCCTGCAGGTAATAGAGGTGGTCCCCTGTTGGTCCCAACCAGCCGTACGCCGGCGTTTCGTCGTCCGGTAACAGGGGGCGCAGGTCTCCGGAAGAAGTGTCCCACGCAAAAATTCGCTTTGCCGGCCCGCCCAGGCTGGCATGGACTATTCCACTCGATGGATTTTCAGGGGCGACATAGACATATCCGAGGTTCCCGCAGCGAAAACGCTGCCGCCACGGGGCCTGGTCTTCAAGCTGAAGTGGGGAAGTCATTGCCTTTCTCGACAGATGGAGAGGATCGTCCGTCCCAATTCATACGGCCAGCGACAGCCGACGGCGACTGTCAACCGGCCTCAGCGGACCGCTGGTGACCTATCCGAGCGACACGAGACGGATTGTGTGAAGAATTGTACATGGGCTTGGAAGCCAGCGCAACGAAAACCGTTTGGCAGGTCTCCAGCAGTTGATAGCTGGCGCGGCAGATGCCATAATAGAAAAGATGAACTCGATATTCCGAACTCCCTCCCTCTCCGGCATTGTAAAAGCTCCTGGCGAACTGCTGTTTGTCGCGGGGCTCGTGGTTGTCGCGGGCGTTCTGCGGCTATACCTTATTGAGGAAAAGAGCATCTGGCTGGATGAGTCGTTCAGCTTGTGGATAGCCCGCCAAAGCCTGTGGGAGGGATGGCGCTGGCTCATTGAGGTGGACCAGCATCCGCCACTATATTACAGCCTGCTGCATCTGTGGATTGAGCTTTTCGGCACACTTGAAGGTGCAGTGCGAACCCTGTCTGCGCTGGCATCCGTGCTGACCATTCCGGTCTTCTACGCCGCGTGCCGCCGTCTGCTTGACGGCCCGACGGCAGCCATTGCAGCGTTCATCCTGACGGTGTCTCCGTTCCACGTGCAGTTTGCCCAGGAAACGCGCATGTACGCTTTGCTCACGCTCGAAGTCGCGTGTGTTTTCTACTTCCTGGCCCGGCTATTGACGAGCCGGGTTGCGCAAAGCAGGGACTGGGTCGGGCTCGCGGTTTCGCAGGCCCTCGTAATGCTGACCCACAATACTGCAGCGGTGTATTTGCCGGTAGCGTTGAACGCAGCCGCGGGGCTGATTTATCTGCTTTTCCCCACAGGAGCAGGCGGCGGAACTGCGAATGGAGGGCAACAAGGAGCGCTTGCAGATGCGGGAGAGGACGTAAACCCCCAAGAAAACAGCCAGTTTGAGAGGGAACACGATCGGCAGATGGAATCGTCAGATTCTCATGGGGAGGCTGACGCGGAAGCTTTCTGGAAGAACTGGGTGCGATTTCAGGGACTGGCCGTCCTGTTGTGGCTGCCCTGGGCCATGCCGTTCATCATTCAGGTAATCGACGTAGGGTCAGGATTCTGGTTGCCTCCTCCCTGGCCTAACCTGGTGCTGGATACGTTTCGAAACTTTCACTTCGCATTCTTGCCCTCCGAACTACCATTGAGGCCAGTATGGATGTGGGGTTATACAGTTCTGGCGGCCCTGGGTCTGGCAGGGCTGCTCTTTGCGGTAAGTCCGCACTCCCGGAAGGGGCGAAGGCACGCTTTGTGGGGCCTGTTGGAAAGAAATGACAGTGGTGAGAAGGATACTCCTTCACTGGAAGGAGACAGAGCCGCGGTGCTGTTGGTCTGTCTCTTTCTTGTTCCGCACATCGTGGCGCTTCTTGTGAGTTTGCGCAGCCCGATCTATGCGGAGCGGCCGTTGATATGGACGACTTTGCCCTATTTTGTTCTTGTCGCGGCCGGAATACGCGTCATAGGAGGCCCTCTGAGAATGAGCGTGCCGGACTTGCGCGCTCTCCGAAGATTTTCCGGTTTGGCAGGGCTCGTGTCCACAGTTCGACTTGGCGTCCAGCTTCTTGTCCTGGTGGCTATCCTGGGACTAAGCAGCCTCTCCCTGAACGGATACTATTTCTGGTTCCAGAAGGAAGCTTGGGATGAGGCTGCTTCCCACGTTGCCGAGCAGGCGCGGCCAGGTGAGATGATTCTCTTCAATGCCACTTGGGTACAGATTCCGTTCGAATATTACTACGAACGCTACGAACTCGATACGTTATTGAAGGGCCTGCCTGTAGATCTGTTTGACAGGGGCGAGCTTGAGCCGACGATGGAGGAGGCAGATGTTCCTCGGATTCAGGAGCTGCTCGCCGGTCGAGAGCAGGTCTGGCTTGTGTATTCCCACAACTGGTATTCGGACCCGGACGGCATCATCCCTCGCGAGTTGGGCAAGATGTTCGGAGAGTCCGAGATAACCGACTTCAGAGGGGTTCAGATCATCCGATTCGCTGGCAGAGAACAGTGATGAGTAACGCGCCGACAGGAAATGCGGAGAGTAAACTCACCATTGAGTTTACTTTTCGGATGGACTCGCCGGCTTTGTCTCTCAGGAGAAGTCACGCAGAAAGCCCTGCCGCCGGATTCCCCAGAAAAGAGCAACGCCCAGGAGACACAGAGTCGGCAGCCACTCCAGCAGTCGCACCCAGTCCAGATCTCGCAGGTTTTCGGGATCGATATAGGTGACGTACGAGAGCGAAACGATACCGCTAAGCCAGAGCCAGGGCAGCGCCAAGAGCCAGAGTCGCCTTGGCTCGTTTTCTGCCGGCGCAAGAAAAGGCAGGAAGGGGATCAGGACCAGCAGATACCAGGGATGAACGGTCGTCGTCAGAAGGAGATAGCCGCCAAGAGGAACTGCCAGCCAGCGCAAGGTTGTTCTCATGTCGATATTGGATTGGCGAAACTGCCACCACACAACCAGCAAGAGCAAAGACATCAGGAAATAGACTATCTCCTGGGCTTGTGCCATCGGACCGTCTATGCCCATGCTTTCAAGCCAGTTCTCCAGCCAGCGAAACAGCCCGCTATTGAATTTCCACTGCGCGTTGTAGATGCGTAAAGCACCGAACAGTCCGCGGCCGTCCAGGTCGCCGGCCAAACCCCAGCCGGCCCGCAGCGCCGGCGCCACCAGCATTCCAAGTGTCAGGTAACCGTAGAGCAGTCGGCTTCCCCAGTTCCACTTCCGCCAAAAAACGGGAATCAGAAGTGCGGGGATCAGTTTCGTCAGTGTGGCCAGGGCCAAAAAAAGAGGCGCCAGCAGAGAGAATGCAGGTTTCCCCACAGCGAATTCAGGATGGCTGGAGTGCGACGTCCGGCTGTCAGAGTTTCCGGCGCGTACCATCGCATATACCGCCAGCATCATCAACAGGACCATCAGGGCATCAACGTGCGCGCCCTGGGCGGTCTCGACGATGACCAGCGGGTTCCAAAGGTAGATGAGGAGACGTTTGGCAGGGAATCCGACGGTCGCCAGCAACCTGGAGAGAACCAGCGCGGTTCCCAGATCGAACAGGACGGCTGCTGATTGGAAAGAGTTTGGATCGAGAGGATAGAAATGGGCGATGGCCGCAAAGAACCACTGTGCGGCAGGCAAGTA
Source organism: Caldilineaceae bacterium (assembly GCA_965204525.1). Classification (GTDB taxonomy): domain Bacteria; phylum Chloroflexota; class Anaerolineae; order Caldilineales; family Caldilineaceae; genus Bin5. Next base: position 896,540 of record OZ241994.1, read on the forward strand.
GGGGCTGGCCATCCAAGCGTGATTGGCCTGGGCCCGAAATGGCGTGTCGAGCCAATCCAACTGGGAGGCGTCAATGGGGTAGGCATAAGGGCTTACACCATTGGCGGTGACGTAGCCGTCCCACATGTATCGAAATACATCTGAAGACAAGGTGGGGAATGTCTGCAACAGTAACCATCTGAAGAGGCATCCTCCTCCCCAGATCCAGACCAGCAGGTAGAAGCTCTTGACCCCTGGTCGTGACGAGGAGACTTGGCGGCTGCCGTCATGCCACCAACGTTCCAGCCAGAAAACTGCCGCGGCGTAGGCAGCGAATGCCAGGCCGAACCAGAGCAGGAACTCCGAGACTTGGGTCGTCCCCAGGTTTCCATGGCGGATCTGCATGGAGAGCATGCCGGTGTAGGCAGCAAGCGAGAAGATAAAGAGAGTGATGGGGACATACCAGGACCTCAGACCTGCCACTCCTTTCAGCGCCCCTTCCCTGGTGACGATTCGGGCGGAATCCGGTACAGACCTCCTTGTGTCACTCCACCAGCACTGGATATCATCTCCTCGGCCAAGTTCTGCGTCCTGCGGGCGAACTCAGTGACCGTGTCGTAGCGGGGCAGATCGCCGGTGACGTCTTCATTGAAGTAGACATCAGTACTGTCTCTGATCGCTTCGGGCAGGGCGTTGTAGCCGTGAATCAGCCCAAGCAGCCCGGCGGCAGTTGCCATGGTGTTGTCGGCATCCCAGCCAGCCAGCGCGGCGATCTCCATGGTGCGGAGAACGTCGCTTTCACCATAGAGCAGGGCCATTATTGTTACGGCAAAGTTGACCCGCGAAGCCCACCACATTGGGTCGGTGTCATACTCATCTCGGATAAGCTGGCGCGTAACGCGCCAGTCGTCAGGATTCTCCTGATGCCAAAGCACCACATTGTCCACGATGGGCGCGATGATGGCTTCTTCTCCGGTCAACTGGCGTGCGGCGGCGATCAGGGCCGGCACATTGTCATCGAAGAAGGCAAGGCTGTAGAGGGTAGCAAAGAAGACGCTGGCTTCCACCGCCGGCCCGCTGTTCGTGACACTTGCAAACCGACCGGCGTATTTTGCGGCCAGGTCTGGCATTCCGGGGGCCAACATGCCAAAGAGTTCTGTCTGCAGCTGTGCGTCTATGGACCAGGCGCCGTCGGGGTTGTTCTCTGCGTTTCCGGTCTCCGGCGGCAGGAAGCCTTCGTCCATCAGATCGCGGGCCCGTCGAGTCGATACCCAGATGTCGTGATTGAGATGGTCGACCCATTCGACTCTTATCTGTTCAGGGGTGGGATCGAGTCCGTGTGTTTCCAAAATGTGCAGATCAACCCATTCAACGTGGGTATCGTCGTCTGTTGACCATTCCTCCAACAGCAGGGGCGCAAATGAACCCTCGGGCCCCGGCTTGTCTATGTAGACTCCTTGCAGATCGAGGCCCGAATGGTTGGCGAGCATCGTCGCTTTCCAGGCACCGTATACCTTGTCGTAGTAAGAGTCGGCGGTCAGTATCCGAAATTGGGGAGGCGGTTCCGGGCGGGTGAGACCCACGGCAAGGACGATGGCAAGCCAGATAACCGCAATCAGTCCTATCTTGCGCTGGTCCAATGTTGAACTCCTCGAAGTACGAATGGCCGGGAACAGTTGCTCAGGCAGTATACCTGAACGGAAGAGGGGAGGAAACTCTGCCGGGGGCCTCTCCGATGAAGGGAGCCTCTCCTTACGGGCGTAAAGGAGGAAGCAGGTTACTCCCGGCGGAGAGCCTCGATGGGGTCCAGTTGCGCCGCTTGCGTGGCGGGATAGTAGCCAAAGAAGATTCCAACGGCGGCGGATGCGCCAAATGCCAGCGGGAGCGACAGAGGCACGAGTTCAGTTCGCATTCCCCCCAGCGCCCCGAAGGCGATAGAGCCGGCAACGCCAATGAAGAGACCCGCCAGCCCACCAACCAGACTCAGCATCACGGCCTCGAGCAGGAACTGCCGTTGAACGTCTCGAGGGCGTGCTCCAAGGGCCTGGCGCAGTCCGATTTCGCGCGTGCGTTCGGTCACGCTGACGAGCATGATATTCATAATACCAATCCCGCCCACGACAAGCGAGACCGCGGCCACCCAGGCCAGGAGACTTCTGAAGGCCGCTGTGGTGGAGGCTCGAGCGTCGACAATATCCTGTTGTGTTCGCACACCAAAGTTGGGCTCAGAGGGATCTATCTGACGGCGCCCGGCCAGCAAAGAGGTAATCTGCTCCATTACGCCGTCCATCACCTCGCCGCTCTCGGCCTTGACCAGGATCATGCGTACGCGATCGCCTCCGAAACCGGTGCCGCCGAATTTCTTGAAGACGACCGAAGCGGGGATGTAAATGCGGCCGTCGTTATCAGTCGCACCGACGACCCCCTGTTCAGCCATAACGCCGATGACGGTAAAACGCGATGAGCCGATGCGGACCTGTTGCCCTATGGGATTGGCGTCGTCAAACAGGTCTTCGGCGATACCGGCGCCGAGAATGGCGACACGCTGCGTTGCATCGTTCTCGGCATGCGTAAAGAACCGTCCCTGCCCGATTTCGTAGTCGCGTACCTCCAGAAAGTCGGCGGTTACGCCGACGATGGAGACGCCGGTCAGCGTTGAGGCGCCGCCTTTCACGTTCTGCGTAGTACTCTGTTCAAGAGACACTCCGGCGATATTGTCCAGGTTCTGTGAGAGGAAGAGGACTTCATCGTAGGTGAAGGTCGTAATGCCGCCCGGGCCCCCTCCACCGAAGCCCCGACCGGCGCCGCGCACGCCGCCGAAGCTCCGAAATGGGGTTACCATGATCAGATTTGCCCCCAGGCCGCTGATCTGGTCCTCGATTTCGGCTTCGGCTCCGGCACTGACGGCCAGCATGATGATAACAGCGGCGACGCCGATGATGATGCCCAATGTCGTCAGAAATGAACGCAGCTTGTTCAGCATCACCCCTTCCCACGCGACGTTGAAGGAGTTGGACAATGTCATCCCGTGCAGATCTTTGAAAGATCCGTCTTCCAGCGTTTGTCTGCCTACAGGTACCGGTCGGACTGAATCTTGCAGCATGAGCAGATTCTCTCCTGTGTTTTCGCGCAAGACATGCTGCCCCCCAAGCAGGACAGCGGACATGCCAACGTCGTCTTCAACGACTTTCAGGCTACCACCAGACGATCGATCTGGGATTGAGGGGCGACAACCCTCCCGTCCAAAACGTTAACAACCCGCTGCGCCTCGTGCGCCCGTTCCTGCTCATGGGTAACCATCACGATCGTCGCGCCCTGCGCGTGCAGGCCATGGAAAATCCCCATGATTTCAGTACTGGAGCGGGTATCGAGGTTTCCCGTGGGCTCATCGGCCAATATGAGAGAAGGGTCGTTGATCAGCGCCCTGGCAATCGCTACTCGCTGCTGTTGTCCACCTGACAGCTCGGTCGGCAGATGGTGCAGGCGATCACCCAGGCCGACGAGATCCAGCAGTTCCGAGGCCCGTTCGCTGCGCTGCTCCTCGCTCCAGTTCTGAAAACCGTTGTACATCATCGGCAGCATTACGTTTTTGCGCGCGCACAGGCGGGGCAACAGGTTGTATGATTGAAAGACGAAACCGATTTTGCGATTGCGGACTGAAGCAAGCTGGTCGCGATTCAGGCGGCTGACTTCTTCGCCGTCGAGAATGTAGAGTCCGCTGGTGGCGCGGTCCAGACAGCCGATTATGTTCATCAGCGTGGACTTGCCTGAACCGGAGGGACCCATGATGGCGACGAACTCGCCGCGTTCAACCTGCAGGTCCAGCTCCTTCAGAGCATGGACTGCGATGTCGCCCCCACCGTAGGTTTTTGTCATCCTGGTGATTTCAATGACGAGATCGCTCATGTTGCACTCGTTTCAGTGTAGCCGACTGTACAATCGATGTTCTTTACGCTCAATTGTTACCAACCTGGGCATCGCCGGTGCTGATCGTTTCCCCTTCCTCAAGACCTGAAAGAATCTCGGCGCTGACGAAGTTTCTCAGACCCACCTGCACCGGTCGAAATTCAAGTTCATCATTTGGGCCAACCACAAAAATCGCAAATTGCCCAGGGCTAATCTCTCGCAGGGCCTGGACAGGCACAAGCAGGGCGCCCCGGGTCTCGCCGGCGATGATCTCGACTTCGGCGTTCATACCGAAGAGCAGCGGCGCCGAGTGCTGGGTCATATCGATGCTGGCCCAGGCCTGAATTGCGGAGGCGCCCTCAACCTCGACGAGAGCCGGCTCGACCCGCGTGATTTGACCGGTATATGCGTGTTCGGGAAATGCTTCGAAGACGATGCTGACCGGAAAGCCGGGCACGGCCGCTGCAATGTCCAGCTCCTCAATCCAGAAGCGGACCTGTGCGGTCTGCGTATCTGCCAGCCCAATGATTGGGCCCATGGAAACAGAGTCACCCGTCTGAACGGAGACAGACGTAACAACCCCTGCGATCGGGGCGCGAATGGTGCCCCCTTCAATCTCGCGTTGCACCTCGTCGGCTGTCAGGCGCGCCTGTTCGACAGCCAGCTCGGCCCTCTCCAGCTCTTCGGCACTGGGCCCGTCCAGAAGGTCTTCGAGTAAAGCGCGATTCTGTTCCACTTTGGCCCGCGCCGCGGCCACGTCCAGTTCATCGGCTTCCTGAAGCAGGAGATTGAGTGTGTTTTGGGCCTGCAATACGCGCGCTCTTGCCGATTCTACCTGGTCTTCAGCCGCGCCTGCGGCGCCGATATTGTACTGCGCCAGGGCTTTCTCATATGCGAGTGTAGCAGCCTGCAAGTCGGCCGCCTGTGAGGTCCTGCCGACATCATTGCGCCATGCAACCCTGTCGTAAGCGGACTGGGCCTCGGCAAGCGCGACCTCTGCCGACTTCAGGTCGGCCTGCAGGCTGGTAATCGTATCCTCCGATGGACCAGCCAGCAGTGAGTTGAGCGCGCTCTGAGCACTGACCAGTTCACTACGCGCGGCATTGACTTCCTCTGCAGTGGGTGGAGCAACAAGCCGGTCATATTCGGCCTGTGCCGCGGCCAGGCTGGACTGCGCGGCGGCAAGATCGGCGCCACCTACTTCCCCTGTCAGTTCAATCAGCGCAATCTCGGCCAGGCGAAGGTTGATCTGGGCAGAGATGAGCTGCGAGTTCAGCGTTGAATCATAGGCCAGGGTTGCCAGAATCTGATCCGAGTCGACCTGGTCGCCTACCTGGGCGGCGATACTGCTCACGATGCCGCTGCTGCGGAACCCGACTTGCGTCTCCTCGCCGGCGAACAGGGTGCCGATCCCTCCGGCTGTCAGTGCGAGATCACCACGGCGCACATCGGCGGTCTGCAACTCAGGGGCGACGACTTCCGGCTCTACGGACACAAAATAGGTGCTGTAGCCGTAGTATGCGCCGGTTCCAAATACAAGCAGTATCAAGAGACTGAGAAGGATTGTCTTCATGAGATGCCCTCACCTTACGAATACAAGAGGGATTCCGAAGTGACTTGGCTATAATGCGGCCTTTGACTCAAGAAGCTCGATCAGCGGCCCCATCAGGAAGGCAAGGCGTCCGCCCCCTCCGGGACCACCTTGACCGCCTTGACCCTGGAAGCCGCCTTCCGGAATCTCAACTCCCATTTCCTGAAGTCGCTCGCGCCGCTCTTCGGGAGACAGATTCTGCATTTCCTGCCGGAATGCGGCACGTTCTTCCTCAGACATGTCGGCAAGGATTCCGCCAGGGCCGCCTTGACCGCCTTGGCCCCTTTGGCCGCCTTGGCCGCCCTGTCCGAACTGGGGCAGTTCAATCCCGTTGTTCCGGGCCCACTCGTTGAGGTCGGCAAATGTCAACTGCAAGTCGCCAATCGCCTGAATCTGGGCTTCGGTCAGCGTCCCCTCGATCTGGCGCAGTAAGGCAGCGCGCTCTGTCTGATTCTGAATGGTGCCGCTTTGGAGAGCCTGCCACAGAGCAAGCATCGAGGCGGCTTGGGATCCGGTAACCGCATTCTCAGTCTCTTCCAACAGCAGGATTCCCAAGATGAGCTGGTTCATCGGCGGCAAGGCGCCCTCGTAGTCGCGCGTCAACGCGGACGTCTGCTCCTGAACTGTATTTTCGGCTTCGCTTGGCTGGGAGGCGTTTGCGGCCGATACCGGAGCCTCCTCTGCCGTTGCTTGTTCGCCCCGTCCGCACGCAGCGAGGGCAAACAAGGTCACCAGTATAAGGGTCCCTCTGATCCATGAATGCACTTTATGTTTTCTCCCTTTCAGCGCCGAGCAATCCAAGAGAAGGTCTGGGCAAGCGGTATTGCCGAGTCCGAACTGAACATTCGTTAATTGTACATGCGACACATTCAGAAAATATGAAGGACATATATTGAACCTGTTTCAGTTTGAGGATTTCGGTAGCCGAATCGTAAATCGAGAGCCCTTTCCCGGCGTCGACTCAGCCTGAATCGTACCATCGTGGGCTTCGACGATCGCTCTCGCGATTGCGAGACCTAACCCCGATTGGGCGAGTCCGTCACGGCGACGAGAGCCATCAGCCCTGTAAAAGCGATCAAAGATATGCTGGAGATCGTCGCCGGCGATGCCAGTGCCTGTGTCCGCCACCTGGAGAGTGACGAAACTGCTTTGAGATGTAGCGCTAAGGGTAATCTTTCCCTCCGAAGTATAGCGCAGGGCGTTGGTTACCAGATTGTTGAGAACCTGCGTCATTCGCTCCAAGTCGACAGCGACGGACGGCAGCAGTTCCGGCGCCTCTACGCGAAGATCAACGTCCTTTTGGTTGGCCTGCATGACGTGCGCCAGCCCAGCTCGCTCCAGCAGAGCCTTAGGATCGACCGCGCGCCTTGTGAGTGGAAGCTCCCCTGCATCGGCAAGGGAGAGAGTCCGCAGATCTTCGACCAGACGTTGCAAATGGGCAACCTCCTGGTGAAGAAGCTCGTACAGCTCCTGCCGGCCCTGAATCGAACCATCGCTAAGCCCCTCAGTGTAGCCGCGCAGTACGGTCAATGGCGTGCGGAGGTCGTGAGCGATGTCGGCGGTCATCTGTTTGCGGAGACGAGAAGCCTCGGCCAATTCACTACTCATCTGATTGAACGAGGAGGCCAGTTTGCCGATCTCGTCCTGGGAATAGACGTTGACCTGCGCCCCCAATTGGCCGGAAGACATCACTTCGGTGGCGGAGGTCAACTCGCGTAGGGGGCGAGTAAGCGCGCGCGAGAGAAGGAATCCCAGCGTCAGGGCCAAGAGCGCTGCGATCAGGGCTGCGACCCCGGTTGCCTGATTCACGTTGCGCAAAAAGAAGCTTTCCGGGGACAGTCGGGGCAGTGTCCCGCCGGAAGCGAAACGGTTTACGTCATAGATCGTCCCGACATGGAGGCCGTCTTTTTCGATTGGAATGCCGCCCTCCAGGTTCAGTTCGGCTGTATCCAGGCCGCGGTACTCGGGCGAATGAGAGTAGACGACCTCCTGGTCGCCGTCGACGAGCACGATACGCCGGCGCACGGCTTCGAGTAAGGGTTCGTTGTCAAGCCAGTCCTGGATACCCTCCCAACTGCTGTGTTTTGTGTAATGGCCCAGCATCAGGTCGGCAAGAAGCGGGTTTCCTCTTCGCTGGGTGACAAACCGGCCGAACTCCTGGCGAGTGCGCAGCCCGCTGATGGCAGCGACGAGCAGCGCGCCTGAAATGCCTACGGCGAGAAACGCAAGAGTAAGCTTTATGGCCAGGGATCGCATCGTCTATCTCGACTCAGCGGCGAAGCGGTAGCCCATTCCGTACACGGTCTGGATATAGCGCGGTTCGCTCGGCACAGGTTCAATTTTTGTGCGTAGATTGCGGATATGTACGTCGATAGAGCGCTCGTAGCCCTCGTATGCGTCGCCGCTGACGGATTCCAACAGATCGAGACGGGAAAAGGCCCGCCCGGGAGACAGCATGAAAGTTTCCAAAAGGTCGAATTCAGACGGAGTAAGAGAAACCGGGCTTTCGCCGACAGTTACGGTTCGCCCTGTACGGTCAAGAGATAGTTCCCCAGAGCGAAGGATTTCAGGTTGGCGGCCCTGCTTTCCGGTCCTTCTGAGTACTGCGCGGACTCTGGCGACAAGCTCCTGAACGCCAAATGGTTTCGTAACGTAGTCGTCAGCACCCAGCTCCAGGCCGACTACCTTGTCACTTTCCTCCACTTTGGCGGTAAGAATGATGATCGGCGCGTCAGATTCCTGGGTGAATTGCCGGATGAAGTCGAACCCTCCCATTTCCGGCATCATCAGGTCGAGGAGAACCAGGTCTGGTTTCTCGAAACGCGCCACAAACAGTGCATCGCGCCCGTGGGCGGCCTCAACCACGCGATACCCTTCTCGCTCCAGGTACCAGCGCGCCATCTCACGCAGTTTGACTTCATCGTCTACTACGAGGACTGTCTGCGACACGAAATTCGTTTCTCCCGCTACTATTGCGTAGCAAATAAAGACGACCCTGGTTTGCAGACGGCAACCTGGTCCGCGTTTCTGTCGATGTTCAGCGCCGCTCCGGAATCTATTATCGCGCACAATTGTTCAGGAATTATGAAGGAGGGTTGAAGAAGCAACAAGTGTAGGACAGCAGGCAGAGTCAATGGTATTGAATCCTATACGCTCGTACGAGAGATGTACGAGAGTTCCACGAGAGATTACGAGAGATCGGGGCAAAAAAAAAGCCGGACAGCAACTGTCCGGCTACCCACGCCTCTTGCCTGGAATGACTGCGGTAGGCTTGCAGGAATTCAGTCCGAATCTTCATCTGCCAATTCGTCTTGTATATCAAACGGATGTCCGAACTCCTTCTCGAAGATGAGTTCGGTTTCAGCGGTCAACTCGTTCGCCTGCCGGAGTAGCTCCTGCATGTCTTTGGCGGCTTGTTCCGACTCCTCAGGACCGGCGACTGGCACGGTGGCGGGCTTCACGGCGTCCGGCAGCTGGCTGAGGGGCTGGCCGGACAGGGGATCGAGCGCGGGCGGGGCGTCCGGCGCGTAGTCGGTCAGGAGCTCCTCCAGGGCTGTGCGCATTTTGTCCAGGTCGATGAGCACGGCAGGCAGTTGATCTCCTCCAAGTTCGGTGTCTTCTGCCAAGTCCTTCAACATGTCGATATCGCTCTGTGTGAACTTGCTGAGACGCTGGCAGCGGAAGCGCTGTCTGCCGGCGGAGGTGAGGACGGGTACAATAGATTCTTGTGCATCTTGAGTTTCGTCACGCTGCAGTGTTACAAGGCCCTGCAGAATCAGTGAGTCGATCCTGTACTGGTTCTGCCAGGCGGCGATGGCGTCGGCCTGATCGAGGAGGTCCGGGTCGCCGAAGCCGCCGCCGACCTGGGCAACCGCGATCGCGGTTTCTTCGGCGCGAATCAGCTCCATCTCTTCATCAGCGAGGCGGTAGAGACTGATCAGCACTCTTGCGGCGCGGCTAAGTGCGGAGAGGGCGGCGGGCTCGATCTCCCCTGCAGCCAGGTCGTCCATCCCTTTGTTCAGCTTTTCTATGGGACCGCGCAGGCGGTCGGGCAGGCGTTTGTCGGCCCTGGCGGCGGCCGACGACGCCTGGCCGCCTTTCGAGCGCCATTCCCATACTTTGTCGGCGGGGGCGTGGGCGATGCAGTAGCCGCCGTACTTCTCCTGTCCGAGACCCTGACAGGGCTGTCCGTCCTTTCTGAGGGCTTTACAGAGTGTCTTGGGCACTGTCTCCTCCGTTTGTATGGGCGACAGGCTGATGCGGCCATGGCGCCGAGTTTTGGGGTGGTGGCGGCATGTTGCCGCCAAATCTGTCATGTTCTGAACGAACTGCCGGTTCTGTCACCGGCCGAGCGGTCTTGCAGTTGCCGTCTTTGTGCTCTGCCAGTGCAGGCGGGGCTTTGTGGGCTTGACTGCATAAATGCAGAATGTGAGTTGAGGAAAGCCTGCGAATGGACAGAAGCGGGAAAATGGCAGGCAAGATTGGCAGTTCTCAGGTTGTGCCAGGGCGCAGTTCAGAATTGGGGCAGAACTGGGTGCGCCCGGACCAGCAGCTCCAGGCGTACAGAGAGAGTGCATAGAGGTAATCGAAACAGCCGACCGCGCCAGGGCTTGGCCGCGGCAGGGGACGCGTGCTGGTGCTCTTAACTTGAATCCTTTTCAAACAGGATCTTACGTTCGGCCGGCCCGGATCACGGCGGCGCCGGTGGCGTCAGCGTGCCACCGGCGGCGCCCTCTGTCCGGCGATGTCTATTCCGGCACAGTGGCCGTCGGAAAATTCTGTTGCCAGTCGCTCTTCTCGCCCGCCGCGTTCACCGCGCGGATGGTATAGAAGTATTTCCTCCCGGCCGTAAGCCCGCTGTGCGTGTACGATGTGCCGTCGGTTCCTCCTAGCGGTTGCCAAGCGGGCAGCGGGTCCCACCATACCATCAGTTCGTAACGCACCGCGCCCGGCGCCGCTGCCCAACGCAGTTCCACCGCGCCGTCGCCAGCCTCGGCCGTCAGCGCCGGCGCTGTCAGCGGGGATGCGACCGGCGTTGGGGTAGGTGTTGGCGTTGGCTCCTGCAGCTCCTGCAGGTCGTCGACCCGTCCAACCTCGCCATCCGGCGTCGTTGTTGCTGTTGGCGTCGGCGTTAGTGTCAGTGTTGGTGTCGCTGTTAGTGTCGCCGTCGGCAGCGGGGACCCGGACGCCGTTGGTACGGTCGCCGACGCAAAAGCTTGTTGCCAGTCGCTCGTCTCGTCCGCCGCGTTCACCGTGCGGATGGTATAGTAGTACTTCCTCCCGGCCGTAAGCCCGCTGTGCGTGTACGATGTGCCGTCGGTTTCTCCCAGCGGTTCCCAGGCGGGCAGCGGGTCCCACCACACCATCAATTCGTAGCGCACTGTGCCGGCCACCGCGTCCCAACGCAGTTCGACCGCGCCTGCGGCCGCCTGCGCGGTCAGCACCGGCGCGGTCAACTCTTGCGCTTGCGGCATGGGCGTTGGCGTCGCAGTTTCCGTTGGCGTCGGTGTAGGCGTCGGCTGCAGTTCTTGCGCCTGCGCTTCCTGCGCTGTCTCTGGTTGCCGTTCTTCCAACTGCGGCGACGGCAGCGCAGTGCTGGCATGGACGCGCTCGCCCTTGCCGCTGCCGTTCTGGGCGCGGACCCAGACCTTGTAAGTCTTGCCGCTTTCCAGATTGCGGAAGGTTACGGACAGCTTGTTCGCCTTGGGCCTCTTGGTTTCCCCCTTGCCGCCGCCCTCCGGTTTCAGATGAACGATATAGCGGTTGGGCGCGCCGCCGCTCGCCGGCGGCTGCCAACGGACGGTTACGCTGTCCGCGGTCGCTGATAGCAGCACGCCGGCCACCGGGCCGGGCAAATCCGCCCCCGTTTGCGCTTCAGGTTCTGGCGTTGGCGTCGCTGTTGGCTCCGTCAGTTCGTCGACCTGTCCGCCAGCGTCATCTGTCAGAGTCGGTGTCGGCGTTGGCGTCAGAGTCGGTGCTGGTGTTGGCGTCAGAGTCGGTGCTGGTGTTGGCGTCAGAGTCGGTGCTGGTGTTGGCGTCGGCGTCGGCGTCGCGGTTTCCGTTGGCGTTGGCGTCAGTGTTGGCATTGGTGTCGGCGTCAGAGTCGGCGTTGGTGTCGGCGTCAGAGTCGGTGCTGGTGTTGGCGTCGGCGTCGCGGTTTCCGTTGGCGTTGGCGTCAATGTTGGCATTGGTGTCGGCGTCAGAGTCGGCGTCGGTGTCGCCGTTGGTGTCAGGGTCGGCTCTTGCGCCAGCGGTGTAACGCGGACGGTCGCAGGCTCTCCCGCGGCGGAGGAGTCCTCTGTGTGCGAGTTCTCCGCAAAGACCAGGAACTCATACTCCACACCGGGGGTGAGCCCCGACAGCGTAAACTGGGTCCGGGGACTTTCCCAACCATAAGACTTCCAGTCCGGCGACGGCAACTCTCTGTACCAATACTTGTAGACGGTGATCGGCGCGCCGCCGTCGCTGGCGGGCGGATCCCACGCGATCGTGGCCTGGTTGATGCCGGCGGTTGCGCGCAAGTTACGCGGCGGGCCCGGCGCGCTCGTCTGCGCCGCTTCTGCCGGCGTGGCCGTTGGGGTAGGCGGCTGTGTTGTTGGCGTGGCCGTTGGCGTCGCAGTTTCCGTTGCTGTTGGTGTCAGAGTCGGCGTTGCTGTTGGCCCTTCCAAATCGTCGACTTGTCCGAGAGCGCCATTCGTCGCTGTTGGCGTCGGCGTTGGCTCAGACGACGATGAGCAGGCGCCCAGGGAACCAGAGGGATAGTGAGCAACATGAAGGTCGTTAATATAGTTGCGAAAACCATGCAATTTCGGCGGTATAGGACCACACAAGGCGTTGCCGGTGGCGATCTGCACTTCATACAGAAGGCCTGCCGTGTCCAGATTGATCGTCGCGGGAACCAGGTTGTCCAATGCCGTAGGAATGCGCCCGGTCAGCGCGTTGTTGTTAAGCCACAATCCCTCCAGGCTGGAGAGCTTGCCCAACTCGGCCGGGATGGAGCCGGTCAAGTCGTTGTTCCTGAGAATCAAGTAGCGCAGCTTCGTTAGCTTGCCCAATGCGGCTGGGATGGAACCGGTCAGGTCGTTGTTCGCGAGATTCAAGTGGCCCAGCTGCGTTAACTTGCCCAACTCGGCCGGGATGGAACCCGTCAGGTCGTTGTTCTCGAGAATCAAGTAGCCTAGGTTCGTTAGCTTGCCCAACTCGGTTGGCATGATACCTGTCAGTTCGTTGTTCTCGATACGCAAGACGTATAGCTGCGTTAGCTTGCCCAACTCGGTGGGGATGGAACCGGTCAGGTCGTTGTTCTCGATACGCAAGTCACGTAGCTTCGTTAGCCTGCCCAACACGGTGGGGATGGAACCGGTCAGGTCGTTGTTATGGAGCCCCAATCGCCACAGCTTCGTCAGCTTACCCAACTCGGTGGGGATGGAGCCGGTCAGGTCGTTGTACCCGAGTTTCAGTTCCTCCAGCTTCGTCAGCTTACCCAACTCGGTGGGGATGGAACCGGTCAGGTCGTTGTACGCGAGATTCAGCTGCTCCAGCTTCGTCAGCTTACCCAACTCGCCTGGGATGGAACCGGTCAGGCTGTTATCGTTGAGCCACATTTCCTCCAGGTTGGATAGGTTGCCCAACTCGGCTGGAATGGAACCGGTCAGTTGGTTGTTTTCGAGATTCAGGTATTTCAGCTTCGTAAGCTGGCCCAACTCGCTCGGGATGGAACCTCGCATCAGCCGGAAATAAGTTAAACGCAGTCTCGTCACACGACCATTCGTGACAGTGATGCCTTCCCAGTCGGAGATGGGACGAGTCACACTCCAGTTCAGCGGACTGGCGCCGCCCCTCAATTCGTCCATGAGACCCAGGAGCGTTTCGCAGTCGGCAATCAGGCCGGCCGGTTCCGGATCCGGAATCGCGGCGGTGTTGGCGCAGGGTGGGGATGCAGGCAGAGTTGGCGTGGCCGTCGGTGTTGGGGTGGGCGTTGGTGTTGGCGTCAGTGTCGGGGTCGGTGTTGCCGTTGGCGTTGGCGTCGCTGTTGGACCCTGCGGGTCGTCGACTTGTCCGAGAGCGCCATTCGTCGCTGTTGGCGTCGGCGTTGGCTCAGACGACGAGGAGCAGGCTCCGAGAGAGCCGGAGGGGTAGTGGCGACTGTCAAGATCGCTGATAATTTCCACAGCAAACATCCTGCGGTACCTGGCAAGATCTTCACCCAAGTCATCCTCGTCGAGGGGTTTGTACAATTTCGGCGGTATGGGACCACACAGGGAGTTGCCGGCGGCGATCTTCACTTGGAGCAGACGGCCCGCGGGAGGAACCAGGTCTTCCAACGCGGCAGGGACGCGCCCGGTGAGGGCGTTGTCGTTAAGATACAGGGTAACCAGATTCGTCAGCCTCCCCAGTCCGGCCGGGATGGAACCGGTCAATCTGTTGTTGGAGAGGAACAATGTTTTCAGGTAGGCGAGGTTGCCTAGTTCGGCCGGGATGGAACCGGTCAACTCGTTATTTTCTAGGAATAGGGATTTCAGTTTTGTTAACCTGCCCAACGCGGCCGGAATGGAACCGGTCAGGTCGTTACCGTTGAGTCCCAAGGACGTCAGGTTGCCGAGATTGCCTAACTCGGCCGGAATGGAACCGGTCAGATCGTTACCGCTGAGTCCCAAGGACGTCAGGTTGCCGAGATTGCCTAACTCGGCCGGAATGGAACCGGTCAGCCGGTTGCGTTGGAGCCACAGATCATCCAGGTTGGCGAGGTTGCCCAATTCAGCCGGAATGGAACCAGTCAGGGCGTTGTCGGTGACGTAAAAGTTTTTCAGTCGGGACAACTGGCCCAGCTCGGCCGGGATGGTACCAGTCAAACTGTTTGTGCTGAGCCCCAAGTTCTCCAGGTAGGTCAGGTTGCCCAGCTCGGCCGGAATAGAACCAGTCAGTCCGTTGCTACTGAGTTCCAAGTACTTCAGGTTGGTCAACTGGCCCAATTCGGCCGGGATGGAACCGGTCAGTCCGTTGCTACTGAGTTCCAAGCGTCGCAGGTTGGTCAGGTTGCCCAGTTCGGCCGGGATGGTACCGGTCAATCCGGGAAAGCTCCAGAAGACTAAGACCTCCAAATGGGCCAGATCGCCCAACTCGGCCGGGATAGTACCCGACAGAAACCCAGGACCATTGATCGAGAGATTCAAACTCGTCACACGACCATTTGTGACAGTGATGCCGTCCCAGTTGGAAATGGGACGGTTCACGTTCCAGTTCGTGTTTCCTGCTCTATCGCGGGGGCCTACCAATTCATCCTTGAGCCCCAGGAGCGTTTCGCAGTCGGCGATCAGGCCGGCCGGTTCCGGGTCCGGAATCGCGGCGGTGTTGGCGCAGGATGGGGACGCAGGCAGAGTTGGCGTGGCCGTCGGTGTTGGGGTGGGCGTTGGTGTTGGCGTCAGTGTCGGGGGCGGTGTTGCCGTTGGCGTCGCTGTTGGTGTCAGCGGATCGTTGACCCGTCCGACCGAGCCATTGCCCTCTTGCGCGGACTGAGAGGGGCAGGCGCCGAGGGAACCTGAAGGATGATCGGAGCTGGTAAGGTCGCTGATTCTGTTGAAGGCATGCAGTTTCGGCGGTATGGGGCCGCACAAGGTGTTGCCGATGGCGATCCGTATTGCGGCCAGACTGCCCGTCGGGGGAACCAGATTGTCCAACGCCGCGGGAATAGGTCCCGTCAGGGCGTTGTTGCTGAGCAGCAGGTATTTCAGTTTGGCCAGGCTGCCCAATTCGGCCGGGATGGAACCGGTCAGTCCCCGGCGCCTGAGGCTCAATGTCGTCACACGACCATTGCGGACAGAGACGCCTTGCCAGGTGGAAATGGGACGGTCCACACTCCAGTTCAGAGCAGCAGCGCCGACCAGTTCGTCCTTGAGACCCAGAAGTGTATCGCAATCCGCCACCAGACCGGCCGGTTCCGGGTCCGGAATCGCGGCGGTGTTGGCGCAGGATGAGGGGGCAGCCTGCCGCGCGCCGGCGGCGATGACCGACCCGCGTCCACCCAGAACGGTCGCGGCAGCCAAGAGGAAAAGGATGACGGCTGCCGTCAGGGTTCCCCTGAACCGCGCCCGCCGTGCAAGCGGCTCTCGTCGTCTCGATTCCCTGCCCTGGGCGGGCGTCCCGGCTTGCCGACTGGTGTCTGAGGCATTTGTCATCGGTCGATCATCCTTTCAAGTCTATGCTGTGGCAATGGACAAATAGCGCGCGTGCAAGGCACGCGCGCTACGATTGACATGGCGGAGTTCTTCCGCCATGGAAAGGGAACTATGTTTTGAAAAGAATATTCTATATTATGGGGGGGGGGGGGGGTAGAACAGTTCAATATGCGTTCCGCCGCGAGAGCGTTGGAGGCGAGTCTAGCGTCAGAAGCAAGTCTTCGGCGATCCATAGTTTCAGTCAATACGGTTTCAAGGCGCTGTCGAAGCGAAACAAACAGGCGACGCATCGAATTGGGGCGTTACCACTTCCGGTTACGTCGAGCTATCCAGCATAAAGGCCGAAAGTAGCTTACAACATTTTGAGTAGTAGCGCACAGCATTGTAGGTGAAATTTGTGTGAAAATAGCTGTTTTTTCGCGTCAGTTTCGTGCCAGTATTATACCAATCTGTGCATACGTGTTAGAATCGGGGTCGTCCGGGCCGCAGACGTCCCGTATCAGGGCCCGCTTTCAGCCGCTGCGCCTGCGTCGGAATCATGCGGCGCGACTTCATGCCGGGTATGGAGGGGATGATGAAACCCGCCGACGAACTCATGCAGGAGATTGAGGCGCTGCGGGACCGACCGATGACTTTCTCGCCTCCGGCATGGCCTCCGATGTGGTCCAGCGTCTGTGGGATCTGCCCGATGCGTTGAAACTCATCGATCATCCCGGCAACATCTTTCTGGGCAAGGCAGGGAGCGAACAGGATTTCAGCAAGGGAGCTACTTTAGGTGTACAATCTAATACATCCAGGGGCCGGAAACGGCTCCATCGCCCCAACCCAGGAGGTAGGATTCGGTGAGTGCAGACCAGCGGGACAGGCAGATCCAGGCGCTACAGGAACGCCTGTCGCGCCTCAGCGAGGGATCTCGACATGGGGGCGGCCGACTACCTGGTCAAGCCCTTCTCGCCGACGGAGCTGGCGGCGAGGATCAGGGCGACCCTCAGGAAGCGGCTGGAGCCCTTCCAGGGCAAGCCGTCGGGACCCTACGAGGTCGGAGGGCTGCGCATCGACTACGCCCAGCGCCGGGTGACGGTGGCCGGGTGTTGACCCACACCGTCTTAGCGGATTTTGGCTGTGGTACAATGCTGGCTGAAAGAGTGGCAGGAAACCTCTTCGGCAGATAGGAGCGAGAAGGCTCGAAAGTCCCCTTCTTCAGACGAACAAACAGAAAGGAAGCATGACACATGTCACAGGTTGCTGTGGGGATTCACAGGCAGATACGATCTTCGATACACACGGCGGTTGAAGGGCTCTCCGCCAAGCAATTGCACGCGATGCCAGATGGCTACGACAACAACATCGCCTGGAATCTGGGGCACATCATGGTGGTTCAGCAGCGCATTCTATACGGTTCCAGCGGCCTTCCCTTGTCGGTCTCGGAAGCGATGATCCCGCTGTATCTGCCCAATACTTCGCCTGCGGACTGGCAAACCACGCCGGACGCAGAGGCGCTGGTGGCGATGCTGATGCCGCAACAGGAACAGCTGGAAGCAGACTATGCAGCTGGCCGCTTCAGCGAGAACGAGTTCAGTGAGTTCAGGACCCGTTCGGGCCTCGCGCTGGGGGACCTGGACGCGGTGCTGACTTTCAACATCTACCACGAGTCGCAGCATTACGGTTTTATCCTGGCACTGATCAACCTGGTGGGCTGAGTCCTATGACTGAGGTTGTCATAGTGAGCGCAGTGCGAACGCCGATAGGAAGGATACGCGGCGCACTGGCTTCTGTGAGGCCGGATGACCTGGCGGCGCTTGTCGTCCGCGAGGCGGTGTCCCGAGCCGGTGTGGAGCCTGGCGAAATTGAGGAGGTCTATCTCGGTTGCGCCAACCAGGCCGGCGAGGACAATCGCAACATCGCCCGCATGGCAGCCTTGCTGGCGGGACTGCCGCAGGAGGTTGCAGGCGTGACGGTGAACCGGCTTTGCGCCAGCGGCCTTACAGCCGTTAACCAGGCCGCACGAGCCATTCTATGCGATGAGGGTGATGTCTTCGTCGCCGGCGGCGTGGAGAGCATGACGCGCGCGCCCTATTCTCTGCCCAAGAACCCAACCGGTTTTGGTCCGTCGGGCAACATTACCGGCTTCGACACGACGCTCGGCTGGCGCTATCCCAACCCGGCATTGGAGGCACTTTTTCCCTTGGAGGCGATGGGAGAGACTGCCGAGAACATCTACGAACTGAGTTGCGCTTCTGAGATTGAAGGAGGCGAAATCAGCCGCGAAGATCAGGACCGTTTCGCGTTGCAGAGCCAGCGAAGAGCCGTCCACGCGATGAATGAAGACCGCTTCGAGCGGGAGATCGTCCCTGTGGAGATCCCCCAGAGGCGAGGCGACCCTGTCGTAATGGATACGGACGAGCACCCGCGATACACGAGAACGGACGACGGCTTCCAGCTCGCGACAAGCATCGAAGCCTTGGCCAAATTGAAGCCCGCCTTTCGCAAAGAGGGAACCGTAACTGCCGGCAACGCAAGCGGGCTGAACGACGGCGCCTGCGCCCTGGTGCTGATGTCTCGTGACAGGGCCGAAGCCCTGGGCGTCCCTCCCCTGGCGCGCTGGGTGGCTTCCGCCGCCGCGGGCGTCGATCCCAGGGTGATGGGTCTGGGTCCCGTTGGGGCCGCGCGCAAAGCCCTGAAACGTTCCAAACTGTCGATCGAAGAGATTGACCTTGTCGAGATTAACGAAGCGTTTTCGGTCCAGACCCTGGCCGTATTGCGGGAGCTTGGCCTGAGTGAGGCGAAAACGAACGTTAACGGCGGCGCTATTGCCCTGGGCCACCCCCTGGGCTGCTCAGGCGCGCGGATCCTGACAACGCTGATCCACGAGATGCAGAGGCGCGCTGCAGCAGGCGTGAAATGCCGGTACGGGCTGGCAACATTGTGCGTCGGGGTTGGACAGGGAGAAGCGACCGTGGTAGAGAGGACCGACCCGTGAAGCAGGTACCCATGATCTCGCCAGCCCAGGCGGCTGCTCTTGTCAAGTCGGGGGACACGATCCTGGTTGGCGGCTTTGGTATGACCGGCAATCCCACGCATGTTTTGCACGCCCTGGCCGAGACGGACACCGGCGACCTGACGTACATCGCCAACAATGTTGGTGAACCGGGCCTGGGCGGGGGCCGCTTGCTGCGCAACGGCCAGATCAAGAAGGCAATCGGCTCTTTTTTCACGAGCAACCCGGAAGCGGTGGCGGCGGCCCAGTCGGGCGCGATCGAGTTCGAGGTCATGCCTCAGGGGACGCTGGTTGAGGCGATCCGGGCAGGGGGGGCGGGGATCGGAGGGTTTTTCACTCCCACGGCCGCGGGTACTGTCCTTGCCGAAGGCAAAGAGACGAAGCGCATTGGCGGGCGCCTGCATGTCTTTCAGCCGGCGGTGCGTGCAAACGCGGCCCTGATTCGTGCATGGAGCGCAGATACGACCGGAAACCTCGCATACCGAATGACAGAGCAGAATTTCAACCGGGCGATGGCCACGGCGGCGGACCTTGTCATTGCCGAGGTGGAGGACTGCCTGCCAGCAGGTGAACTGCGCCCCGAAAGCATTCATACACCTGGGTGCTACGTAGACTATCTGGTGCCTGCACGAACTACAGTGGCCGACCTGGGCTCGTCTGCGTCGATTGCCGACAGCGGCAAGAGGGCGGGCGACTTACGGATGAAGCTGGCTCGACGTGCTCTGGAGGAACTGCAGCCGGGAGACATCGTCAACCTTGGCGTCGGCATTCCAACGCTTGTCGCCGACCTGATCACGCCGGCGCACGGCATCATTTTGCATACGGAGAACGGAATGCTGGGGGTCGGGCCGGCGCCTGAGAGCGGAGGCGCGCTGGATTACCCGATCAATGCCAGCAAGATCCCGGTGACTGCTCTACCGGGAAGCAGCTATTTCGACAGCGCCGACTCTTTTGCGATGATCCGAGGTGGACATGTGGACGTGGCGATCATGGGCGGCCTGCAGGTTGACGAAAAGGCCAACCTCGCAAATTGGGCCGCGCCTGGAAGACCCCTGCTGGGCGTCGGCGGGGCGATGGATCTGGCATCCGGCGCCAAGCGTCTGATCGTAACAATGACCCACGCAACCCGTGACGGCAGGCCGAAAATCGTCCGTGCTTGTACGCTGCCGCTCACGGCGCTCGGTGCGGTTGACGTAATTATTACCGATTTGGCGGTATTCCGTTTTTGCGACGGGCGGCTAACCCTTACCGAAACGGTGGACGGCGTCTCGGTGGATGAGGTGCGAGCCAAGACCGAGGCCGCATTCGAACTCGGAAGGGAGGAATCATAAATGGCAGGCACGCAGAAGATGCAGATCTGCGTAAGATGTTGAGATTCCGAATCGGAATTCTGAAACGAAAATCAGATTCGTTCACCTAGCCGGCATTAGCCTACAGGAGTCAGTTACAAATGAGAGCCGTGATGGTCATGTTCGACACGTTGAACCGGCACATGTTGCCCCCCTACGGTTGCGATTGGATCCATGCGCCCAACTTCACCCGTCTGGCGGAGCGAACGGTCACATTTGACAACTGCTATGTAGGCAGCATGCCCTGTATGCCGGCGCGCCGGGAGATGCACACCGGCCGCTACAATTTTCTGCATCGCAGTTGGGGCCCGCTTGAGCCGTTCGACGATTCGATGCCGGAACTTCTCTCGGAGAACGGGATTTACACGCATCTGAGCACAGACCACCAGCACTATTTTGAGGATGGGGGCGCTACCTACCATACGCGCTACGATAGCTGGGAGTTTCACCGCGGCCAGGAAGGAGACGCCTGGATCGGCCAGGTGGCAGATCCGGAAGAGCCGGAAAACATCAATCGGACTTCCTCATCAAGTCTCCGGCCTCCCCGGCATGGAGAGAAGCGCCGGTATGGAGATACGGCCCGCCAGGACTGGATCAATCGGGAAGTCATGGACAGTGAGGAGAAACAGCCGCAGGCGAAGACCTTTGCCGCCGGGCTGGACTTCATTCGCCGCAACCATGAGGAGGACAACTGGTTCCTGCAAGTGGAAACCTTCGATCCTCACGAACCGTTCTTCACCCAGCAGAAGTACAAGGATCTCTATCCGCACGAATACAACGGCAAACTTTTCGACTGGCCGTCCTATCGAAAAGTGGAGGAAACAGAGGAAGAAGTGCGGCACCTGCGCTACGAATACGCGGCTCTTCTCAGTATGTGCGATGAATACCTGGGTAAGGTCCTGGACCTGATGGATGAGTTCAGCCTGTGGGACGATACGATGTTGATCGTGTGTACAGACCACGGTTTTCTGCTGGGAGAGCACGACTGGTGGGCCAAGATCGTGCCGCCGTTCTACAATGAAGTTGCCCACACGCCGCTCTTTATCTGGGACCCTCGCAGCAAGGTAGCTGGCGCCCGCCGCGAGCAACTGGCCCAGGTGATAGACCTGCCCGCTACGCTGTTGGAGTACTTCGGCGTTGAAAGGCCGCCGGACATGGAAGGCATTCCACTTGGCGATGTGATCGAGACGGATGCTCCGACCCGCGATGCAGTTCTGTTCGGCGTACACGGCGGGCACGTAAACATTACGGACGGGCGTTTTGTGTACATGCGCGGGCCGGTCGATCCTTCCTACAACCAACCCCTATTCAACTACACATTGATGCCCAACCATATGCGGGGCCGCTTCGGCGTGGAAGAGCTGCAGGACATACAGCTGGCCGAGGCGTTTTCATTCACGAAGGGTTGCCGAACGATGAAGGTCGCTTCCAAGCAGGTCTTCGATGCTCCCCCGCGCTATACGATGCTGTTTGACCTGGAAGCGGACCCGGGGCAGGAGAATCCGATCAGCAGTGCGGCAGAGGAGGCCCGTCTGTCAGCGCGCATGGCGGAACTGATGCTGGCCAACAACGCGCCGCCGGAACAGTTCGAACGGCTGGGACTTGCAGTTCAGGTGTCGAGTTAGTGCGGGAAGGTTATTTCGTAAGGAAAGTAGGAATTACTCTTAGAGAAGCTGCGAAACCTGGGAGACTTTGGTGTCGCAGAACTTCACGATGCCTGTATGATGTGCAAAGACAGACTCTAGGTGATTAGGAACCTAAGAGTGGGTCAGAGTGTGGGGGATGACACCAAATTGGAATTACTTCGAGTATCTCTGTAAGGCGTTAGTGAGGCTATCGAAAAGGAGGACGTTTCAGAGGTTGGCATACTTGCAGCAAGTCATGTAAAAGTCTCGATATTTCCTTTCAGCCCCATTGGACTCCATATCATCCAAGAGATTCTCCCACTTAACGACTCTCACGTCCATTGCTTCGAAGTGAGGTAAAAATGTCTGTTTGTACCAATCTAACTTATCGGCACCATACGCGTCTACTCTGTCTTTAACTGTTCTCCTAATACTGTCCTTTGTTGTTTGCGCTGTGAAGTCGCTCACACGCTTGCTTGGAACGATGACGTAGAAACCGTAGCATGAGAACTCGTTTGGGTTAAGTCCTGCTTCGCCAGAAATGTGGGCAAGACAAGCAACACTTCTTGCCGCTTGATCGTAACCCGGCGCTCTCTTGGTGCCTGTTGACAGCTTACTGGACAATTTCGCTTCGAGAATCAGTAACTGCTTCGCGTCTCTGCTTGGACGAATTTCAGAACGTTGGACGATTTCGAAATGTCCAACAATTCCATCGGCGCTTGTATGTGCTTCAGCTAGCTTGTCGCCTTTAAAGCGGGCAAGGAATTGCGAGGAAAGCCTACCTTCGGAGAACCACCTGGAGTCCTTATGGAAAATTGCTTGAGGACTGGTTTTTGCTCTTCGAAAATACCAGTCTAAAACTATTCGCAACAGCCAGCCTTCGTTATACATCAAGGTGGGCAAAACTACGGAATGATCGCTTAGGATCCGTGCGATATTGTCGATCACCGAAGTCCACCAGATTTCTTGTCGCCCAATCTGTCATGACTCGCTAAGCCTTACCAGAGTAGCGGTCTCTTGTAGCGCCACGGAAATCAACGAGTCTGCTTTTCTTGACAGTTGATATCACCTACACGCTAATAAAGCGCTTTTCCTTCAGTCGGGCCGATTTGCCCTGGCGGTCGCGCAGGTAATAGAGTTGCGCGCGGCGAACTTTGGTCTTGCGCAGGACTTCGACCTTATCTATGTTCTTGCTGTAAAGCGGGAAGGTGCGCTCCACGCCAACGCCGTGAGAGCCTGTACGGCGGACTGTATAGCTGGCGCCGGGGTCTTGGCCCCCGCGCATCGAGATCACAACCCCCTGGAACACCTGAATACGCTCGTTACGGCCTTCGGTTATGCGCTGGTGAACGCGTACTGTGTCACCGGGATCGATTTCCGCCATGCCTTCCGGCAGCTCCGGTTGCAAGGACGCCATCAATGCGTTTGTCATCTTTTGCCACCCTCTATGTCTGACATTGCCACTGTCGATTCTGGCACGACCCTCTTCGGCGCCGCGGCGCCAGGGTCGAAATCGGTACCTGGCAGAACATTGCCGCCAAGGCATTTGATTGGCACACAGCACAGCAGTCTAGCACAATGAAGGGCCCCAACCAAAACTCCGACGCTACAGTTCTTCACGAACGACGTGCACGCCTTCCACCATGTTTTTCAGTTTCTGCCTGGCAGCCCAACGGGCGGTCTGGCTGAGTCCGCAGTCGGGCGCGAAGGCCAGGCGGTCAGCGGGCGCAAACTCCAGGCAGCGGCGGACTGTGTCGGCAACGTGTTCGGGCGTTTCGATAAAGTAGCTTTTCACGTCAATGATGCCGACCGCCGCGTCCCGTTTTTCGGAAATAAGGCCGATCAGTTCAAGCTCTGAATACTCCCGGTTCGCCATCTCCACATGAATCTCGTCCACGTCCATCTCCAGAAAGTCGGGAAACATCGGCGCGTAGCGCCGGAGCCCGACAGGATGGCCCTTGTAGTTGCCAAAGCAGAGATGGGTCGAGAGCCGGCACCTGCCTACGACCGGCTCCACCGTTCGGTTGAAAATGTCGACGAAGCGGGCGGGATCTTCCCGGTAGGCATAGCAGCTCATCGAGGGTTCATCAACGGTAAGCTCCCGGCAACCGGCCTCGACCAGGTCCTCCAACTCCTTGCGCACAATAGGGAGGAGAGCCTCTGTCACTGCGTAGCGGTCCGGGTACTGGGCGTTGGGCAGCAGTCGACCACTTAGCGTATAGGGTCCGGGCACGCTTGCCTTGAGCGTAGGACTCCCCTCTGAGACTGGCGCAAGCCGCTTCAGGCGCAGGAATTCATCCACTGCGCCAAGCCCTTCAGGCGCCGTCAGGTCTCCAATGATGGCATGTTTGCCTCTTTGGTCGTGTGCCGGCGGCCCCCACCTTCGCGGCGAGACCGACTCAGGGTGGATCCCCTTTATGTAGCCATAGAAGGAAAGGTTGAAGTCCAACCGGGTCTGTTCACCGTCGGTAATTACATCCGTCCCGGCTTCAAGCTGGTCATGGACAGCTGCCACGACGGCATCGTCGATCAGTTCGGCGATGTCATCGCTGCCGAACCGGTCAAGGTGGGCGCTGGCAAACTCAAGCCACGCTGGAAAAGGATAACTGCCGATGACTGTGGTGCGAAGCGGTTTGGGCTGCATTTTGGAATCAGGATTGTGTGGAATTCGGGGGATGCTCTGAGATCCTTAAAGGATCCGTACTATTGACCCGTCTCCCGGTCAGTCCCCATAGACCCGGCGAACCCGACGGCGGTAATCGTCGTAGGAGGCGTCGAATTTGGCTGCCGACGCGTCGCCGGAGAAAACACTACTGGAGAGGACGAGAGGCGGCTTGCCGCGGGCGGCCAGTCCAGCGGCCACCTGGCACTTGACGGCATTCACGACCGCGGCCGCGCCGATCGTTGAACCCGGGCCGACCGGATCTTCGAGACCTTCCACAGTCACCATGGCATCTCCGGCCGGCGTACAGTTGTCGATTGTTACATCGGCTATATCCAGAAGCCTCTTGCCGCTACTGTGCCTGGGAGCCGACGCGGTGCAGTGATCGACGGAGAGGACTGCTATCACAGGTAGCTCCAGCTTTTTCGCTTCCAGGGCCATTTCGACAACGACCTCGTTGACCCCGCTGTTTGAGAAAATCATAAAGCTGTCCGGCGGCCGGAGCACGAAGTTGCGCAGGATCTGCCGGGCGAAACCCTCCACATGCTCTATGAACATGGCCTGGCGTTGCCCGTTGGCGCCCACGACCTGGTTGTGAAAGGTTAGTGACAGTTCAACAATCGGATGGAAGCCCGGGAACGAACCGTGGCGCGGATACATCTCTTCGATAAACATGCGAGAGTGGCCGGTGCCGAACAGGTGCACAAGTCCCTCTGCGGCAATTGTGTCGACGCAGATGTCTGCAGCACGCTGAATGTTTCCGGTTTGGGTGGCGACAATCCGAGCCAGTATGGCTTGCGCTGCGCCCAAGTAGGTAGATGCTGGATTCAAAGTGTTTCTCGTACTCCTCTGTCCGGCTCGGCCCAGGGCACACGTTCTCCGGACTTGCCCGATCCTGCGCGGGCCTCGGTCACCACTTGAAGGGAACCGTCCCCGTTTCATCCAGAGGATAGCCCCAATTCTCGACATACGTCTCGCCAGGCAGGAATTCATCCCCCCGTTCGTCCAGTCTGAGCTGAAGCTGCGACTCGAGTTCAGTTTGCAGTGACACTACTTCGGGGCGGTCAACAAGGTTTGCCAACTGGAAGGGATCGGCCACGTTGTCGTAGAGCAGCCAGGGACCATTCAAGTCGCGGGCGTAGGTGTGAGTCCGCGTGCGAAGTCCTCTGTACTCGCGGCCTCCGTCACGTCTCAGGAACTGGCCAAAGGGATGGGGACAGTAGATGAGGGCGGCGCCCCCTGACGGATCCTGACCGCCTTCAATCGCGTCCGTAAAATCCCTGCCTTCGACGGTATCAGGAATGGGGATTTCGCAAAGGGACAACAACGTAGGCAGAATATCGGGCGTGTCGAGCAGCGCCTCGATCTCTCGTCCCTGCAATCCGAAGCGCCGCGGCCAGCGCAGCAGGAAGGGCACCCGGATCGACTCCTCCCAGGGCCGCTGCTTCTTGACTTCGCCTTGGGAACCAAGCATATCACCGTGATCAGACGTAAAGACGAAGATCGTGTTTTCCGCCAGACCCTCTTCTTCAAGGGTCTGCAACAGCCCCCCGAGGCAATCGTCGAGAGCCGTACAGTGGGCATAGTAACCGGCGATCCACTCACGCGCCTCGGCGGCCATCTCAGGCGGCACGTTGGGTCTCAGTTCGATGTCGTCGGGACTGTAGAGAGCTTGATATTCTGCCGGAGCCGTCTCATAGGGCGCGTGAGGGGGTCCCCAGGAGAGCACGAGCAGAAAGGGTGTGTCGGAATTGCCGTCGCCGACCGTTTGATTGCGACCGCGCAAATAGGCCCGCACGTCTTTGGTCTGCTCGATTGCGTCGTATCCTTCCCAGGTCAAGGGCTCGTCGGAGTCACCGGCGTAGTATCTGGAGTTGTTATAGTCATGCGTGCATTCCAGCGCCTTCCAGTAGTCGAACCCCTGGCGGCTCTCGGGAGGAATGTAGTTGCTGCGCCCGCGGCCGTCAACATGCCATTTGCCCACATAGGCGGTATCGTAGCCGGCCGCCTTAAAGAGCTTGGCCATGGAGACGGCGTCGTCGGCCAGATGCACGTCATTGAGGAAGACGCCGTGGGTCAGCGCGTGCTGCCCTGTCAGGAGACAGGCACGCGCCGGGCAGCAGACGGGAATCCCGGCCACGGCATGGGTGAAGTTGATGCTCTGTGCGGCCAAACTGTCAAGATGGGGTGTCCGGACCTGCCGGTTACCTGCGTAACCGGTGTCCTGTGCCCGCCACTGGTCGGCGAAGACGTACACTACATTGGGTCGTTCCTGGGGCATGACCTGGTCTCGTTTGGGCGCCGGCTGCTAGAGTGACACGCCAAGCAGACCGCGCGTGAACTGAAAGTCGATATTCCCTGCTCGCATTGCTTTAGGGTGGCGCTTTCCTGCCAGCGTCTGCGTCAAGAGGTCAGCCAAACTCTGGGGCCAGGAACCGGGATCATTTTCCAGTACCGCGTCCATATCATCGGCATACTGCCCGGCCGTGCAAGCGACCGTGGTTACTTGGAGCACCGGAACCAGCGGATGGCCCTCAACCGGGTGGCTGCCCACGTATGCCAGAATCGCCTCAACTCCCACGCCGCCGAGGCCTGTCAGAGTTTCGCTCCAGTGTTCGGTGGGTGTCTCCATCACGTGGAGACCGCTCTGTTCGTCAGCGTCGGCCAGGGACTGTCCGTAGGCCAGCGTAGGCAGGTGCGGGCCGTCTCCGATACACTCTTCAAGGAACGCACTATCCGAAAGAAGCGACGTGTTTTCCGGCAGGACAACTGTACCGCCGCCAGCCGCAATGGCAGCCGCCAGACGACCAAATTGAGAGGAAACCGCTGGCGGCGGCGTCCCGGCGCTGAGGAGCCCGATGCGAACGGCGGAAACATTGGCCATCGTCTGCTCTGGCGGGTCAGCCGCGGCCAGGCGCTGTTCGAACCAGGCATCGACCTTTTCAAGGACCGCGTCTATCCCGCCATCCAACTGGATGCTGGCCCAACCGAAGCGGTCCAGGTCCATTCCATTTTCTTCCAACTCGTGGCGGAAGTAGTCGTTGTGCGTCTTTTCGCAGCCATGCTCAAGAAGGAGCGTCTCCGCGGCCTGGGGATGACGCAGATAGCCCAGAACGGTGCGCACGTAGAGATCCCCGGTATGCCCGCCGGAGAATCCGCACCCCTCGGTGTGGGCCAGCGCCACAAAGCGCTTGAGCCGAAGCGCTGATTCTTTGCCGGCGGCATATCTTCGATTGAGCCGGGCGGCCGCTATCTGCCCAATCTGGCCGGAGCAGAGACTTGTCGGAAGGATCAGCCCGATGCGATCGGCAGCCGGGCCGTCTGGCGTTGCAAAGGCAGGATAGGAAAAGTCGAGAGCAGGCGCGGCGAAGGAACGGCGTAAAGGCAATGCGCGCCCCGGAGGCGTTGGGCGGGCGCTGATCTCTTCTACGCGGCCCGGTCCGGTCTGACGCCAGTCCCGCCACAGCTGCACCTGAGCATGGCCCGCTTTTTCGCCAACAGTTCGTTCGCCGGATGCGGCGCGCACCGTCAGGTCGAGCGTGTCGGCGCCGAGTTCGTCCATGGGCGTACCGTCCAGATACAGTCCCGCGTTGACGTCCATATCCCGGCTCAGCAGCTCATAGCGGCGCGTTGTTGTCACGATCTTGATAGTCGGCACAAACGGAAAGTTGGTAATTGAGCCGTTGCCGGTGACGAAGTAGATCATGTTGCAGCCGGAAGCCACCTGTCCTGCGATGCTCTCCAGGTCATTGCCCGGGCTGTCCATAAAGTAGTAGCCGGGCTCTTTCATCAGCCCGCTATAGGAGATTACGTGGTCGAGTCGCACGTCCGGATGCCGCTTCATGGCCGCCCCGATCGACTTCAGGACGATGTTGTACAACCCGCGATACTTGTTGCCGCCGGATGGATTGCCGGCTGCCGAGTGGCCATGCCAGGCAACCCGTTCCTGGAAGCGCTCGATCGTCTCCAGAAACTCGGCGGCTGTACCCGCATCCCGCACATTGAGCATGATATAGGGTTCGGCGCCGATCAGCTCGTCCGTTTCGGCCAGGTTTGCCGCGCCGCCGTACCGAACCAGTTCGCGGGCTACCCAGGAAGCCAGAGGATTCCCTGAGATGCCGGAGAAAGCGTCCGAGCCGCCGCACTGCAGGGCCAGTTTCAACTCAGAGAGAGGCTGAGGGGTGCGCGGCAGCGCGCTTACTTCGTCAAGCCAGCCCAGCACGATCGCTTCGGCCTGATCCAGCCCGGTCTGGAATCCTCCTTTGAGGGTCAGAAAGGCATGGGGGACGGCATCCAGCGGGTAGTCGTTATCGGTCAGGAACTTTTGCAGCAACGCGTTATTCACCGGTTCGACGCCGTAATCTACGCATAGAACTGCGCCGACATTGGGGTGGGTGATGAAGCCGGCCAGCGTACGCAGTACGGACTCAGTGTTATTGGGGTTGTCGTGGCCGCCCTCGGTGTGGGCTACGGCGACGATGCCATCGATGTTGCCGTAGCGACCGGCGACACCCGCGAACCTGGCTTCCAACTGCTTGACGAAGCCCCCGGTGCGCGA
Source organism: Caldilineaceae bacterium (assembly GCA_965204525.1). Taxonomy (GTDB): domain Bacteria; phylum Chloroflexota; class Anaerolineae; order Caldilineales; family Caldilineaceae; genus Bin5. The sequence continues at coordinate 925,383 of OZ241994.1, forward strand.
GGAAGTTCCAAGCAGAATGATCACATTGCGGGTTCCCACGCCCCTGCCTCCGGGACGGGCATATCCCTCAAAATGGCGGTCTTCACTGTAGCGGGAAACCTGCCGGCCAGGCTGGAAACTATCCGCATCGAGATTGTAGGCCTGAACGTGATCTGCGAAGTTCGGCTCTCTGGGCAGCTCGAAATCAAGGGCGCGCACGCCAAGGGCGTCGAGCATCTCTGCGTTGCGTATGTATTCGCCTGGCGCTATCGCCCGCGTGGCCAGACCAAAGGGCAGCTCCCACGAGAGCAAGGGGTCGCCTTGCGGGATCGACGCGACCGCGAAACGGTGTCCCTCCATCACGGTATAGTCCAGAGTCAGGACTCTTCCGTGAAATGCGATCTGCGTGCCCGCCGCAAGTGTACGCGTGGCGATCGCGACGTTGTCGCCGGGTAGCGGCAGGCGGGCTACCTCATCGAAAGGGAGTTGGGAAGCGATCTGGGAGTCTTGTGCCTGAGCCATTGATCACCTTCGCAGTTCGTGGACTGTTCTGCAAACTCCGATAGCCTAACACATTTGCAGAGAATTCGTAACTACCAAGCCATCTCCCGTGTAAGTTCACCGTATCAGGAACTACAGTGGTTAGTGGTTAGTGGTTAGTTGCTGGTGGGTTGAGATAGCAGGCGGAGGGTAAGTGCAGTTTGCTCCCGCAAATCGCTTTTCTGACAAACATCAACGCGCCGTTTGATTCAACGGCTCAACAGTGAGAGCGAAGAGAAGGCCGACTTGAAGAGCGTTATGCTTGAATCGATTGAAGGTTGGAAAACGGATCAGGGGGCGGTGGCTCGATTCCGGCAGGCGCCAGCTTGCTTCGTCGACGTCGGCCTGCTCGAAGGCAACATCTTGACTGGCTATGCGAAATCAAAGTTGGCCTGTCATTTCAGCGTCCAACTGCTCGTAGAAGCGGGTCATAAACCTGTGCCTCTGCTTTCCGATCTCGCGGGCGGAGGGCGTGTAAAGCGTTGCCAGAATGCGGCGAAGCTTGTAGACGTATTCGTGGACAGGTGTGTATTCGGGGCCGTCCGGTTGGGCGTGGTCCGGCGGCGCCTCAGCTGCAGGCTGGTTCCAGAGCCGGCTGCTGTGGTTGCCGGCATGAGCGAAGGCCCTGGCAACGCCGATGGCCCCGATACTGTCCAGCTTGTCGGCGTCGTAGAGACATTTCGCCTCCAGTGTCTGCGGCTGGACGGAGTTGTCACGGTAGCGGTGGGCCTGGATGCAGTGGACCACGTTCTCGATGCGGCGTGCATCCATGCCGGCTGCGCGCAGGTAACCGGCAGCGAAATCGGCTGCGGCGAAGTGATGGTTCGTGCGCCCGCTTCCTGAAACAGGCAGATCGTGAAGCAGTGCCGCCGCGCGCACTATCTCCTCGTCCGCGCCCTCGGCCTGCGCAATGCGTATACCCAACTTTGTCACTCGCAACACGTGGTCAAAGTCGTGGGCCGCGTCGCCCGATGAATAAAGGCGGCGGACTTTGGCTTCGCACAGGTTTTCAGAAACAGATGCCTGACAGGGTGAGTCTCTCATTGCGGCGACCATGAGATCCTTCAAAGCCGTTTAGCGTGGGTGTCGTTTCCGGCTGTTACCGGGTAACGAAATCATCCAGGCAGGCCAGCAGGCGCCGGCGAAACGCCCCCCGGCTGAATCTATCCGCTTGACTGCGGCAATCGGCAGGGTTGTAGCTGTGGACGTCGAAATGTTGTATAACCTCCCGCAGCAGTTCCGGCTCTTGCTCAGCGAAAAACTCGCCGGTCTTGCCGGGGATGACCGTATCCAGGGCGCCGCCGCCTTGAAATGCGATTACCGGACGGCCAACACTCATCGCCTCGACCGGCGCAATACCAAAGTCCTCCAGGCCGGGAAAGAGAAAGGCCTTACAGCCCCGCATCAGCTCCAACTGCCTATCAGCGGGCTGCCAACCGAGGAAGGAGACATTCGGCCCCGCAAGTTCCTCGAGCGACTTTCGGGCTCGACCGCTACCGACAACGATCAGACGTTCGTGCGGCAGGTCCTGGAATGCCCTTACAGCTAAATCGATGCGCTTGTACGGGATCAAACGGCTGACGATCAGAAAGTAGTCCCCAACCGGAACCGATGAATCAGGCGTGAAGCGTTGGGTATCGACCGGAGGAGGCACGACGATGCTGTCGCGCCCATAGATGGTGCGGATACGCTCCTGCACTGCGCTGCTGATGGCGATGAAGAAATCGACCTTCTGTGCAGCGGCATAGTCCCAACGTCGTAGCAGTGCCAGAACTGGTCTCAGCCCAAGCTCGAGTAGTCCCCCGATCTGCTCCCGCTGGCGGTACTGGTCGTACAGCCAGAGAAACCGGGTTGGCGTCAGGCAGTAACAGACGTGCAGGGCCTTCCGCCGGCCATTGCGGGCCCGCACCCCGTGGCAGAAGCCGCTCTTGTTGCTGAGTATCAGGTCGAACCCGCTGAGATCGGTTCTCTGAAACGCTGCCGGATAGAGCGGAAGATAGGCTTGGTGGTGGTCGATCACGCCTGGCAGGCGCTGCATGAAGGTGGTGCGGATTGTCCAACTCTTATAGGAGTCGGGCATCTTGTCCGGGCCGTACATACTTGTGTAGACCGGCGCGCCGGGGAAGAGGTCAACGAACTCTTCGAGTACGTTCTCGGCACCTCCCATTTGGTTGAGCCAGTCATGCACCAGCGCCACGCGCAGCCCGGCCCGCCAGTCATCAGGGTGCAGGTCGGCGCTTGAAACCGGCTGCCGCGTAGACATAGTCTTGCCGCTGTCAGTTTGCAGCGATGAGAGATCTGTCCAATCTGTCAATTTCCGACCGAACCTCGGCGAGTGACTTGCAGTTCTGAGGATCTGGCATTGGGAGACCTGTTGTAGCGTACGCGGAGATTCCCTGATTTCGTGGAGAATTCTACCCCAGACACCTTCAAGGACAAAGTGGAAGTGCATTTGCTCTCTCCCGGAACCTGGCAAGAAGTTAGGACATCGTATCCGCTCGAAGCAGTTGCACTGGTTATGAGTTCAGCCAATCCGCCTGGTCAGAGCTGATGTCATGTAGAGCCCAAGTCCAGGAAGTACGCCCGAGATGACCAACCGAGTGAGCACTGCTCTTGACCGACGGCTTGGCAGTACAGTAGAATGCGCCGAACAGTTGGAACCACTCCCAAACCAAGGAGCGCTGAGAATGGCCTCTTACCAAAGCTACCTCGAGAATCATCAGGACCGGTTTCTCGCGGACCTGCTTGAGTTCCTGCGTATTCCAAGCATTTCGGCCCTTCCAGAGCGCGCCGAAGACGTAGCGCGCGCCGGACAGTGGGTCGCGCAGCGACTGACGGCAGCGGGGGTAGAAAACGTTGAAGTCTTGCCGACGGGCGGCCATCCGGTCGTTTACGGTGACTGGCTGCATGCGCCCGACAGGCCGACTATCATGATCTACGGCCACTTCGACGTGCAGCCCGTTGACCCGGTTGAACTGTGGACAAACCCACCCTTCGAGCCGACAGTAGTTGGAGACAGGGTCTATGCGCGCGGCGCGTCCGACGACAAAGGCAACATGCTGGCGCCGATACTTGCGGTCGAGGCGCTCTTGAAAGGGGAAGACGAGGCGCCGGTCAATCTGAAATTCTGTTTCGAAGGGCAGGAGGAGATCGGCAGTCCGCATATTCCCGATTTCATGCCCCAGCACACCGAGCGTTTCGCCTGTGATCTCGCGGTCAGCGCTGACGGTGGGCAGTTCAGCGAGACAGAGCCGATCCTGCTAATGTCTCTGCGCGGCGTCTGCGGTCTACAGATCGATGTCCACGGCGCGTCATCCGACCTTCACTCCGGTCTGCACGGGGGCCGCATCCAGAATCCGATTCACGCGCTAACACAGATCCTTGGTTCGTTACGACGCGCCGACGGCACGATAGCTGTTGAGGGATTCTATGATGATGTAGTGGAGCTAACGTCGAATGAGCGCGCCGCGGTCGCCCTTGTTCCTTTCGATGGTGACCATTACCTGAAAGAGCTGGGCTTGGAGGAGGAGTTCGGCGAGCCGGGCTATACGAACCGTGAGCGCGGCTGGGTGCGCCCTACACTGGAGATGAACGGCATCTGGGGTGGATTTCAGGAGGAGGGAATCAAGACAGTTCTTCCCAACTCGGCACACGCCAAAATAACCTGCCGTCTGGTGGCCGACCAGGATCCCGCTCGCATCATCGCCCTTCTGGAGGAGCATATAACACAACATGCCCCACCCGGAGTGAGCGTAGAGGTGACGCCACTGTCAATTCTGGGACGGCCCTACGGCATTTCGGCCAATCATTGGGGCAACAAGGCCGCGGCAGCTGTGCTGAAGGAAATGTACGGCCGCGAACCCTACCAGACTCGCAGCGGAGGGAGCATTCCAATCACCGGCGTCTTTCGTGAACAGCTGGGGGCGGATACGATAAGCTTCGGCTTTGGCATCGAAGACGAAAACATTCACGCGCCGGACGAGTTCTTCCGCCTGGCAAGTTTTCGCAAAAGCCAAGTTGCCTACTGTAAGTTACTCGCCGAGCTAGGGGCGTCTGCGCCGGCTCTGTGAGAATCAAGCGAAGGGCATCACATCAGGAGGTCAGGAGGCAAAGTGAAACCACAATACCGTATAGAGAATGCCGATGAGCGCGCCGACGTACACCTCGGTCGGTGAATGGCCGATCAGTTCCTTCAACTCCTCTTCACTGACAGGCTGGCCTGTGAAAAGCTCGCGCAGGATCTGATTCAGGACTTTCGCCTGCTTACCAGCGGCTTGACGCACACCGGTGGCGTCATACATGACGACCAAGGCGAAGATAGCGGCCAAGGCAAAGATGTCGCTGCGCGGACCAGAGCGATAGCCGACAGCCGAAACCAGGCTGCAGACCATGGCTGCATGGCTGCTAGGCATACCCCCGGCGCGGGCAAGCACGCGCAGGTCAAAGTCTCGCTTCAGGATCCATTCGAAGAGAAACTTGTAGAGCTGGACGAGCAGGCCGGCGCTCAATGGAAGCCAGATAATGGAACTGTTGCCGAGTAGCTGCATCGATCTACCGACCCGCGTCGCCGTTCAACTCAGAAATGGTTCCGTCCGGCTCCCACTTTCTGACTCTTAGTTCGGCCTCTTCGAGCAGTACTCCGCAGCGCTCGGCGAGTTTCACTCCTGCCTCGTACAGGTCCAGCAGATCGGCGAGTGGTAGATCGGCTGCTTCGAGCCGTTCCAGGATTGCCTGAAGCTGTGCGTAGCTTTCTTCGTAGGAAAGGTCGACAGTTTCTTCGGCGGCGCAGTTTTGATTTTCCATTGCTTTCCTTTCGGTACCACCAAGATGGGCATCAGTATACCAGAGAGAGCACAGGTTCAGGGAATAGAGAAGGAGAGCTGTATGGGCGCAAGTGAACAGTATCGACCGGCCGTTGTAGTTCTTGAGCCGGACCTCTTTTTTTCGGTCAGGCTGGAGGACGTTGTGCGATCCGCGGGTGGCGAGCCGGTCACGATCGTCAGCGCAGACCAGTTCGTGGCTGCGGTTGAACGGTTCTTCCCCGTGCTGGCGCTGCTCGATCTGAAGACACCCGGAGACTGGGAATCGGCTGTCCGACAGTGCAAATTGAAGCCGCACACGCGCCTGACGCCAATCTATGCGTTCGGAAGCCATGTTGACGTGGAGACGCTGCGGCGGGCGCGCGCAGCGGGGGCAGATCATGCCTGGGCGCGCAGCCGCATGATGGAGCAACTGGTAGAGGTTGTTGATCGACACCTGACGCCTCCCGTTCGCAATCTGGAAGGCTGTGATGATCCTCCCAGTCGCGCCGCGGTTGCCGGGTTGCTTGCCTTTAACCAGGGAAGGTATTTCGATCAGCATGAATACCTGGAGTTGGCCTGGAACGAAGAGACGCGCCCGGTAAGGGACCTGTACCAAGGTATCTTGCAGGTCGGCGTGGCCTTTCTTCAGATAGAGCGGGGTAACCGGCGCGGCGCCTTAAAGATGTTTCGCCGCGGTTTGCCGAAACTGCGCGGCCTGGCTGAACTGTGCCAGGGGATCAAAGTAGGCGCTCTTCGAACGAGGGCTGAGCAGATTCATCGTGAGTTGTCTGCGTTGGGTCCGGAGCAACCGGTTGAAACTGCTGGCATTTCCTTCCCCGACGTGGACTTTGACAATCCCTATGGCGCCGAGAATCCAGAGGAGCTTGGTATCACGTTGCCTGGGGAAGGAGAAGGAGAAAAGGCCTGAATAGAGAGGAAGCCACTTTCTTCAAGCACCGTCAGTTCTTTGCTCAAATACCAGGGTTCGAGGCGGAATCCCCGGGGGAGGGAGGCGCATCGGCTGCCTTCTCCTCCTTCACCGCCGCAAGGCGCCCGCGCTGCGACAGGAATAGTGTTGTCGAGGGGAATTTATGATTGCTGAGGAGCAGGTCCAGTTCCTCCAACCTGCGTACATCTTGAAATGGGACTTGGACCGCTTCACCGCGCAGAGGATGCAGGAGGTACTCTTTCCTGCCGTCAAGGTAGCGGTGGGACTTGAGCGTGCCGCCACCCAGTAGCGCACGCAGGAGGCGTGCCTGCGAAGGGGAAAGTACCTTCTGCGGAAACTTGGGAATGACTCGACAAAACAGGGCCAGCAGGCTCTTCTCCACCCTGGCGGCCGCAGTTCGGGAAATCATCCCAGTTCGTCGACGTGCTCTTGCAGTTTGCGCTGGCTGATCTTCACGTACTGGTCCGCTCTGATCTGGGCCATTTCCTCGTCTGACAGGCGCAGGCGCAAGATGTCGAGGGCGTCTTCCGGGCTCTGGCCGTAAGCAAGCTTCTTCTTGCCGTTCTTCATATCAAACAGGTACATGTAGTGAGGATTGGAGAAGCTACTCATCGGTCAGGCCTTTACCAGTGCTTGCTGGTACATGCCGTCATAGCCGCGCCGCTTCTGCTCTTCAGTCAGCCCGCGATTCACCTCCGCGTCATACTTCCCGGCAAGAAGCTCCCGGTAGAAGCCGTAGTTGACGCCTTTCACCTTCTCATCATCCGGGAAACGATGATAGTTGTCCTTGCTCATCAGGCTCTTTCCCTCGGCGATCAGCTGAAAGCCGAGTGCCGAGCCGGGATAGGGCGCGTAGTATGAGATGGACGGGAAGACCCGCTTCATTCTTTTGAGCATGCGCATCGTTTTGAAGGCATCCTCGTCCGTTTCGCCTGGAATGCCCAACATGATGTTCGACCAGAAGACAGGCGGCTCCTTCCCTTCCGCCACCATCTCGTCGCCGAGGCGGTTGACCAGATCGATGGCAAAATTGTTGTCTTCCTCGGTGCATTCCTTGTTTAGAAGCTTCAGAATACGGTCGCTGCCGGACTCAAAGCCGATAGAGATCAGGTTCCAGTTGGTCTCCCGAACCAGCGCGGTGAACAGATCCGGCCACTGACGCACCGTGTCGGCGCGGCCGGCCGCCCAGTAAGGCCAGACTTTGTTGGCGCGACGGGGGTACTCTTCGATCCACTCCTGCAGCCACTTGGGATTCTGGAAGAACATGGAGTCGTGAATAACGACCGAACCGACACCGTATTTCTCGTCGAGCGCGTTGAGCTCGTCAATTATCATTGAAACGGGGCGGCGTCCCATGTTGGGGATGTATGAAGCCTCGTTGCAGAACACGCATTGCCAGGGGCAGACCCTGCTCGTGATGATGGTAGCAACCGGTGGAGGCCCCCAGCCACATTCCGGCTCCATCGGCCAGTTGAAGTTGCGCTCGAGTTTCAGCGCGCGCACGGCTCGTCTGGGCCGTGCATTCGAAAGCGCCTCTTTCCAGTCGGCCGGTTTGGGCCACAGCTCCCTGTCAATCTCCGGCCATTCGGCCATGGACCGCGAGCCCTGCCCCAAGAACACCCTTGAGAAACTGTCAGGGTCCCGTACCAGGTCGAGGATAACCTCTTCGCCGGCTCCCTGGCAGATCTTGTCAAAGGCGTCAACCTCGGCCATCTCATCCGGCGCGACCGTCGCATGCATGCCGCCTGCCAGAACCAGGCCGTCCGGATTGATCTCCTTAAAGATCTGCGCGGCCTTGAGGGCAACGGGAAAAGTGTAACTGCGCACGTTCATCAGAGCCATCTTGTAGCCGCGCAGCTTCGGAGCGAGCTGTTCCCAAGAGGTGACGGCCCGCGTGGAAACGATGTCGGTCTTCAGACCGTTCTGGTGCATTATGGTGCGCAACAGCCCAAGACCGTGGTCCTGCCACTGTTCGTGGGGACCCTGCGGATAGACCAGATCACCCAAGTCGCCCAGATCGATCCAGACGATATCGTTTTCGCGCTGCTTACCAATCGGCCAGTTCAACTTCAACAGATGCGCCTCCAACTTCCAAGCACGTCACATGCTGGCATATTGGCCGACCGAATCATCGATCTCTTCGGCCCAGGCATCGATGCCTCCGTCCATACTGACCGCATTGGACCAACCCTGCTGGCGAAGGAAGACCGTCACCTGCGCGCTGCGCAATCCCTTATGGCAGAACAGGACAACGTCTGCTTCCTTATTCTGCCGCAGTTCATCCGGCAATGCGTCGAGCCGGCGCTCGCGCAACTCACTCAGCGGCATGCTGATGAACTCTCCCTCGGGGAGACTGGCCAGTTCAAGTTCCTTGAGTTCACGCACGTCGACCAGCAGGAAATCCGTACCTTCCCGTTGTTTGGCAGTGACGTCATGCACGCTGACTTCCGGAGCGCCATACGGATTGGGCATCGTCTTTGCTCACGTTCTCGTGTATCGGGTGGTTAGCAATTTGCAAAGGAAAGAGTTTGCCGAAGGCGGAGAAACACCTGTAACAGACTAAAAGTCGGCGGGATCGATTGGTTGCCGCCCACCATAGCCGGCATCGACGTCGTGCCAGAATGCGAGATCCTCTTCACCGTGTTTCCAACAGAGATAGACTTCGCGCCCGTTTCGAATCGACAAGAAATCGATCAGGCCCATATCGATGTCCTTGACCAGAATTCCCATATTGAGAATCGCTTTAACGCTTGTCTCCAGCTTGTCGAATTGGGAGTAAACTGATCCGGCGGCAGCGTTGCCCCCGTTTTGAGCTGCCTTTTGGAGAACCGGCCAGATTTCGGGACGCAGACGGACGATCTCACTGCGCGCCTCTTGCACCTGTGACATCAACGCCTTGACGACAGGGAGCGCGGCTTTTGCCTCATCCAAAGTGTAATAGCGGGCCTGCATGACACTCCAACCCGGTCAGGACAAAAGAAAATCTTACAGGTTGCCCGGGCATTTCTGATCCGGACAACCTGCAAGCTGCTGGACATTACTTTGCCTCTACCGACTCAAATCTACCGGCCAGCGACTAATGGCCGCAGCCACTGCCGCAACCTGCGCCGGCGGCCGCGCCTGCCGGGGCGCCGTTGGTGCGGAAGCTGCTTCCGCAGCCACACGAACTGACAGCGTTGGGATTCTCAATGTGGAATCCGCCACCCATCAGATTGTCGATATAGTCGATGCTGGAGCCGCCAACATAGAAGAAGCTGGTCGGATCGACTACGACTCGCAATCCAAACTGCTCGAAGACCTGGTCAGCCTCCTGGATGTCGTCGTCAAAGGTCATGCCGTACTGCATCCCTCCACAGCCGCCGCCCTTGACAAACACGCGCAGCGCGTGGGACTCCCGCAGGCCCTTCTGATCGAGGATGCCGCCCAGTTTCTCGGCAGCCATTTCCGTAAGTGAAATTTCCTTCGTCTGCGTGTCGGTCAAAGTAATGTCCATCAGTTTCTCCTTAAGTGTGATGATGAATCCGACTTGATTTCGTGTTCGGAATTCCGCCTATTTTGCGGTCACATCCGTATATGGTTTCGCTATCAATTATAGCGCAATCTCGCTTCAAATTCTAAAAGGGCAGTCACAGCCCTTGCCTCCTGCCAGTCAGCCACCGATCTGGTTCATGGCCCGGTCTTCGGCAAACACACCTGTAGCCAGCCCATGGCCCCACGGCTTATGGAAGGCTCCCTCTCTCATCAGAGCCCGAATCTCATCGAAATCAGCGCCACCGCGCAACGGGGACAGCAGGTCGACCTCGTCATCACGCAGCAGACACAGGCGCAGTTTGCCGTCTGCGGTCAACCGCACGCGACCGCAGCCCTGGCAAAATGGTTCGGTTACACTGCTGATAAAGCCCAGCGTACCCTTAGCTCCCGGAATGCGAAACGGACGACTGGGGTCGATAAAGTCGTAGCTTGCCTCCTCCAACGTGCCGAATACCGACTCGACTTTCTCGCGGATCTCGCGAAATGAGACGACGTGGCTCAACTGAAATTCGCTGACCTCTCCAAAAGGCATCATTTCAATGAAGCGGACTTCCCAGTCCTCTTCCATTGTCAGGCCGGCCAGATCAATGACGTCCTCCTCGTTAAACCCGCGGGTCACAACACAGTTCAACTTGACAGGACGCAACCCGGCCCGCTCGGCGGCCTCGATGCCGCGCCATACGTCTTCGATGTCGCCCCAGCGCGTGATGCGGCGAAACCGCTCAGGATCGATCGTATCGATGCTGATGTTTACCCTGTCCAGACCTGCATCGGCCAGAGGCTGCGCCAACTCGTCCAGGAGGAGGGCGTTGGTGGTCATCGCGACGTCGCGAATGCCCGGAATCGAGGCAATCTGACGCACCAACTCCACCACGCCTGGTCGAATGGTAGGCTCGCCACCGGTCAGCCGAATCTTGTCTACGCCCAGACTGGCAGCTACGTTGACCAGGAAAATGATCTCCTCGTCCGACATCAACTCATGACGGGGGCGGAACTGCATCTGTTCGGGCATGCAATAGACGCAACGCAAATTGCATGCGTCGGTCAAGCTAATGCGCAGATAGCGGACGCGGCGGCCATAGCTGTCGTGAGTCGGCTCCGTCATCGCCTCCAGAGCCTCCGCGCCCGGCGGGGGAAACAGTGTCACGCTGCCATACCTGGTTCGATGCTTCTGCCCGTTCTGCCCGGCCATCCCCGCCTCGGTCAGCGGCAACTCCTGCAGATCCGGATTGCGCATTGTTGTAGGCATATGCTCAGAATCTCTTACCTGACCCTCGTATCCATCAGACTATCAGATCGACCATTTCAGGTTTGGTCGAGCGCTCCTCCGCAGCGGCTTGAACACGAAAACTGCAGCAGCGCCCACCGTCGGCGATGGCTTGTACCTGGTCACAGCTCTGTCCGCTGAGCGACTCCACCAGCGCCAGATCCATGCAGCACAACTCCCGGTGTTCAGCGGCGACGCCGGTGTACGGGCAGTTGTGCGTATGCAGGGTGCCCTCTGACGCATCCCAGTGGGCCAGATACCCTCTTTCGTTGAGAAAGGAAACAACCCTTTGCATGCGGTCATCCAGGGGCTCATCGCCAGGGCAATCCTCGGTGAGCGGCTGCGCCATCTCCTGAGCCAGCTTGCGAAAACAGCCGTCAATTTTGTCGGCAGGCAGAATCTGCTTCATCTGACTGACGACGCCGGCCGTCAGCAAAGCGAAGTTGTCCGGAAAGTACGCGTCCGCATCCGCGGTAAGTGAATACAGCTGCTGCGGACGGCCGACAGACCGGCGTCCTTTCGCTTTGGACACCGCAATCAGGTTGTCGGCCAGCAGAATATCCAGGTGGTATCTCACCGAAATCGGAGCCATTTCCAGGCGTTCAGCCAGTGCTCCGACGGAAGCCTGTCCATCTTGTTTCAGGATCTCCAAAATGCGACTGCGTACTGTCTGCACAACTCTGCTCCGAATCGAAAGTCGTCAAGATTGCCCCAATCATACCAGAATTCGCGTCCCATGTCAAACATATTTATGAATAAATTCATAAAAAACTATTACGAAGTCTTCAGGACAGTTAGTAACAGTTCATTCTTGTACCCGGCCGGTTTGCAAATCGTCTGTTTCGCATACATCGCAATGGAGCAACGGCAACCGAAAGGTCGAAGCGTTGCCTGGGTTGAACATTCGCTTAACTGCCTTGACTAGCGGTATGCGTTACGCTACAATGCCCACTATCCTTCCGGGGAACCGGCCACCATCTAATACGCACCGCTATGAACCCAAGAACCCAAGTTTCAACCTACTTCGATTCCCTCCTGTAGCCCGGGCAATACTGCCAATTTCATGACTCTTCCTGATAATGCGATCGCTCCAGATATACGCGCGGTAGGAGCGAAGCACTCTCGTGAGCGAAAAGAACCGCCAAGATGAATTCTAACCGTAGCTTCGTCTTTCCATGCACAGCGGAACATATCGCCAACCCGTTGCGTCATGTTTTATAGACTGTCAGCCCAGCGGTTAGTTAAATCCCGCAATGACTGCCTTTTCTGACACCATTGACGCCTGATTGAACCCGATTCATTAAGCGTCAGCCATTCACGAAAGAATTCCCTATGTCTTGCCTCTTCCATGACAATATAGACCATCTACTGCAAGGGCTGAACCCTCTCAGTTCACGCCTGCACCGGACCGTTGTTTTGGCGCTCTTGCTGGCCCTAACCGTTCTGGCTATTGCAGCAATGCCCGCATTTGCCCAAACCATTCCGCTTCCAACCCCAAATATCCTTGTTGACGATTACGTCAGCGTTCCCAGGAACGGCAGCGCCGATATTGAGGTGTTGGGTAACGATACCGTGCCTGAGTTTTCCAACTTTGACTTTTCCATGCCGGAGAACGGAAGTTTCAGGTCTTTCACCAGCAATGCGGTCAGGAAGCTTCTCTCCTTCAATTACACGCCCAACTTGAACTTCGTTGGCCAAGACAGCTTTGACTATTTTGTTTCTGATCGCCGCGGGTTAACTCTCCAAGCTACCGTTTACATCACGGTCATTGGTGGTGGCCTCAATTGTCCGACGTGTCTCAACAGACACGAGGCCGCGCCTGTAAATGTCACGATCGGTGGAGACGGCGCCTACAACTACCACTTCATAGGTGACGACGGCGTCCGTACCGGGCCCGTGCTTCCCCCGGTACGGAAATTGGCCAAGAAGCATCTGCCGGGGTCGGGAAACGTAGTCTTGTTCAACGGTACAAACACGTTTTCGGGCGTTCCGGTCATCATCAGTTACTTGGCAGACGAGCAGGTCGTCCACGTACATACATACTATCCCGACCGCCATAACGGCTCGATGAAACCATACATCTTCGCAATCGACCTGGACAACGAGGTATCGCATTGGGAGTGGTAACAGTCAGGGAAAGGAGGTGCGCAAGAGACACAACCGGAAATAGCAGTAGAGCGCAGGAGCGGGATTGAACTGCGCCACAAGAGCCGTATACTCTTAACTTCGCAAAAGATTGTGAAGCGTAAATCGAAACGGCTCAACCCAATTCAACAGGGGGAAACATGTCCGACACGCGACAGACTCACAGGCAGATGAGCCGCCGTGGCTTCTTGCACGCCATGGCCCTAGGCGCAGGCGGCGCGGCCCTGGCCGCATGTGTAGTGCCGGAAGGCGCCATGCCGGCCGCCGAAGAAGCAGCGGCGCCCGCGCAGGAAAACCTCCCAATCATCTATTGGTCGATGTTCGGCCTGCAGGAGGCGGCGCAGGCACAGAACCAGGTCGAACGCTTTAACGAGCAGACCGGCGAAAACGCCATTTTCATGTCGATCGGCTGGGGCAATGTAACCCAGAAGGCACAGGTCGCGATCCAGGGCGGCAACCCGCCCGATATGGTATCGCTCTGGTCTCAGGCCTATACGTGGGGTCCCCGCGGGCTGCTGCTCCCACTCGAGGACTATGCGGAACGTGACGGCTTTGACGGCGAGGGCTGGTCCAAACCGGCGTGGGACGCGCTGTGGTCGGAAGGCCATCTCTGGGGCACCGGCCATACGCTCAACGTCTTTGCTCTGCACAGCAACGACACACTCCTGGAAGAGGGCGGATTCAGCGCTGACAGCCCCCCCGAGACTTTCGCCGATCTGGACGTGATGGCGGAGGCGCTGACAACCCACGACGACGACGGCAATATCACCCGTTTGGGCTTCCTGCCCTGGCTTCGATCTGGCAGCCTCTGGCACTGGGGTTGGGCCAACGGCGCTCAGTTCTACGATGAGGATACCGACACCATTACGGCCGGGTCCGAAGAGGTGTTGCTGTATACGCTCGAATGGTTCAAGTCTTACGCAGACAAGTTCGACATCGAAAAGATCGACCGCTATGTTTCCGGTTTCGGCAACCGCAGCTCTCTAACAGAGGATCCGTGGTACGTCGACAAGATCGTCTTGCAGATCGACGGCAGCTGGAAGCGAAGTTGGATCCCGCGCTATGCACCCGACCTTGATTACTCGGTATTCAAGTCGCCTTATGGGCCGGGATACACCGAGCCAACCAGCCTGGTTGAGATTGGCGCGATGTTCAACGTTCCCAACGGCGCCAAGAATCCGGACGGTGGATGGCAGCTTGCCCACTTCATGGCCGGCAAGCAGCAGCAGATCGAGTTCGGGAACCTGGTCGGAGACGTTCCCCCTCTGAACGAAGCCGCCCGCGATCCGGAGTTCCTCAATTCGCTGCCCTTCAACGAGCTGTATGTCGAGCTGACCGAGTCGGAAGGCGGCCGCGCCTGGCCCCGCATTCCTGTTCTGGAGCAGTACAAGACAGAGATCAGGCGTCTCCAGGACGAAGTGATTCACGGCCAGATCGATCCCCAGCAAGGTCTGGACGATATGACTGCCAAGCTGCAGCAGGAGTTGAACGACTTCCGCCAGCAGGTCAGTTGATATAGACGTCACCTGGCACGAAATCCCGGCGGGCTGACCTGTCAGCCCGCCGGGAGACGGGAGGAGGCGGTCATGATATTTGGACTGACGCGACAGGAACGCCGCCGCTTGCGAATAGGCGTTCTGTTTGCGCTTCCCTGGATCATCGGATTCTCGAGTTTTACGATTTTCCCTGTCGCCTACTCGTTCTACTACAGTCTCAACGTGTTTACGACTTTCGGGCAGCCTTTGCACTGGGTCGGGTTGAGCAACTACGTCAAATTGATGAATGACGATCTCTTTTGGGTTTCTCTCTACAACACGATGTACATGGTCGTCTTCGGCGTCTCCTTTCACATCGTCCTGGCCATCATTCTCGGGCTCCTGCTCAATCAGAATCTGCGCGGCGTTTCCATCTACAGGACCGTCTACTATATCCCAACGATTGTCCCGATCGTCGCCACTTCGGTGCTCTGGATGTGGGTGTTCAACCCTGAATTCGGTCTGATCAACTCCGCGCTAAGCGTCATAGACGTCCACGGGCCGGGATGGCTGACCGACCCCATCCTGTCAAAGCCATCGCTGATTCTGATGGGCGTGTGGACGATCGGTGGAACTCTAGTGATCTTTCTGGCCGGGCTGCAGGACATTCCGCAGCATCTCTTCGATGCGGCGATGATCGACGGTGCAGGAGCCCTGCAGAGGATCAGTAATGTTACCCTTCCTATGCTGTCCCCGGTCATCTTCTTCAATGTGATCATGGGCGTCATCAGCGGTTTTCAGATTTTCGCCCAGGCTTTTATCATGACCAGGGGCGGCCCGCTGGACACGACCCTGTTCTACGCCTACTACCTATACCAGAACGCCTTTGAATTCTTTCAGATGCCGTATGCTTCGGCCATGGCCTGGATATTGTTCCTTGTGGTAATGGGGACGACGTTGGTCATTTTCCGTAGTTCGGCTCGTCTGGTTTACTACGAAGGCGAGGAGCGATAGGGCCGTGGGCAGGACAACGACGACACTTAAGCGGCAACAGCAGGTGGCCGCCTCCGGTTTTGGCAGCCTCTCGAGGACGCAACGCGAGACGTTGAGCCATTCAGCCAGCCACGTCGGACTTTTCCTGGTGGGGCTACTGTTCTTCCTGCCCTTCTTCTGGCTGGTTTCTACCTCCTTGAAAGATCTGGACCAGATATTCACGCTGCCTCCCGTCTGGATTCCCGATCCGTTTCGATGGCAGAACTATCCGGAATCATTGAGTTACTTTCCGTTCCTTCAACAGCTGCGCAACACGCTGGTCATCGCAGTTTCCGCCGTGTTTCTGACGGTGATTTCCAGTTCGCTGGTTGCCTACAGTTTCTCCCGGCTGCGCTGGCATGGCCGCGACATCCTGTTTTTTGCCATGCTTTCGACAATGATGTTACCGTACCAGGTTACGATGATACCGCTCTTCATCATGTTCCGGAGCCTCGGTTGGGTCAATACGCTTCTGCCGCTGATTGTGCCTCATGCCTTCGGCGTACCGTTCTTCATTTTCCTGCTGCGTCAGTTCTTTCTCAGTCTGCCCAGAGACCTGGACGATGCCGCCATTATTGACGGCTGCTCAGAGTTCGGCGTCCTGTGGCGGGTCATACTTCCACTGGCAAAGCCGGCTCTGGCTACGGTAGCGCTTTTTCAGTTCCTGGGAAGCTGGAACGATTTCATCGGGCCTCTGATCTACCTGAATGATCCCAGCAAGTACACCCTCTCCCTTGGAATCCAGGTTTTTGTCAGCACGGTAGGCGTACAGTGGGGATGGATGATGGCGGTTACGACCGTGCTGACAGTACCGGTGATTATCCTCTTCTTCTTTACGCAGAGGACTTTCATTCAAGGCATCGCCCTTACCGGCATCAAGGGGTAACCGGGCCCCGGCAGATGATCCGGAAGTTCTGAAGTCTGGACCGGTCCCCGTTCCCCCATTCAGGAGGATTCCATTGGCGCATAAAGAGGGTATCCTGATAGGCACCCATTACGAATACCCGTTCGGCGGCATGGCGACGCGCCCGGAATGGCTGCCGCAGGGCGAAGATGATTGGCGCCGAGACCTTAAAATGATCAAGGACACCGGCTTCGACTCGATTCGTATTCGCATCGGCCTTGACAGCAGTCTCGACGAGGTCGGCCGCCTGCTGGACATCTGCCAGGAACTTGAGATTGGCGTCCTATTCGGATTTGCTACGTTCTACGTGCACAACAGTTTCATCGAAGCGTATCCCGATGCCAGAGTAATAGACAGGAGCGGCGCGGCCTATCCGCAGCATGAACATGATTTTCGCTGGCAACGAGCCTGTGTCAACCACCCTGAATACCGCCGCCAGCGGGACCAGCTTCTGGCGGACTGCGCCACACGCTTTGCTTCACACGCGGCCGTATTCGATTGGGATGTCCACAACGAGCCCAGTATTGGCCCGGGCGACCATGCCTGCTATAACCCGCATACCGTGGCCAGGTATCGCGAAGACCTGGCGGCGCGGTTCTCCTCGGTCGCGCAGGTGAATGAACGTTGGGGGACTGATTTCGGAGAGTTTGACGATGTGGAGCCTCCGACGGAGGTGGAAAAAGGTTCGGGGAGCTTCTGGCGCGACTGGCGGGAGTTCATCGCCCGCAACCTGAATGAGTTCCTGTTGAGTGGCATCCGCATCATCAAACAGAATGCGCCTGGCGTGCGCGCCAGCTTCAACTATACGGATCCATACCACATCCAGGGTAACGGTCAGGACTGGTGGATACTTCCACAACTGGACTACGCTTCATCAAGCCACTATTGGGGATCCGGCCCGCGAACAGGCGCAGAGGCCGGCTCACGCATCGCCTTGCTCAAAGCGCTGGCTCCCGGCGCGCAGGCCTGGTTGACTGAGTGCCAGGGAGGTCCCTTCCGCTCGGACATTTTGTGGAGGGGGATGAATATCGAAGCCGAAGTAAACCAGGTTTTCAGTTACGCCAGCCACGCTCACTACTTTTACCGCTGGGACCCACTGATGTCGGGGCCGGAGCCGTGGATCAATCATATGGTCGATGCCGACGACTATGACACGGAAAGACGGCTGGCGACCAAGCGAGTCATCGCAGACCTGCGACGCTACGAAGACCTGATCGCGATCGGCGAGACGGTACCGGCTCGGATCGGAATCTATCTGACTCGAGAGATGGTCTGGGCGGCCAATGCGCGCGAGGCGCGATTAAGTGACACGGTTGTCGGTCTCTATGCACTCTTCATGGACCTGGGCTTTGAGGTCACTTTCATTCCCCACAGTTTCAGCGCCGACTGCAAGCTGGCGTTGGTGGCGGTCCCGTTTACGCTGGGGATCTCCGAGAACGAACGCCAAGCCTTTAAGAGCTACGTGGAGCGAGGCGGCAGGGTCATCGCCGAACTGCCGATGACCGATTTGGACGAGTGCCGGAAGGTTGGCGAGCAGCTGGGGATGGCTTGCCGCCAGTGGATCCATCCGATTTACTTTATCGCCGGCTGGAGCATGAACGACGCGGACGGGAAGTTCGGCGGCTTTGCTTTTCACGACCAGGTGCTGCTGGACGACTACATGGGAGATCCGATTGCCACATACCGGGATAGCGGAGAGCCGGCCCTGATCAGCTCTGGCCCGGAAGGCCGGATTCTGATCCCTACCTTTGCTCTCGGCCGCTCCTATTTTTCCTCGCTCCACCGCGGACTCAGACGGCTGATACGGCGGTGGCTGCCCGATTCTCTGTCACCCGATGTTACGATTCAAGGCGTGCCCGACGAGTACCGGTCACTGGTGGAGGCCCGCCTGATCGAGAGCGACCGCGGGAGCTTGCTGTTTCTCATAAACCGGTCCGGATACGACTGGGAGGTAGAGGTGCAGCCAAGTGGATATCAGGCCGAACGGGTGCGGCTGCCGACACATGGCGCCACCCACAGGCTCGTACGAAGAGTCACAAAAGAATAGATGAAAGGAACTGTATCACGTGTCGCTGACCCATCCATTCAGAGGGAGTAAGGAATGAAGACAAGAGCAGCCGTAGTGTATGAGCATGACGCTCCAGTAGTCGTCGAAACCCTGACCTTGGACGATCCCAAAGACAACGAAGTCCTGTTGCGCATGGGAGCCAGCGGTGTATGCCACTCCGATCTTTCGGTGGTCAACGGAACGATCTACTATCCTCCGCCTGTCGCGCTCGGCCACGAAGGCGCCGGCATCGTGGAACGGGTGGGCGCCAACGTAACCTATGTCAAGCCGGGAGACCGCGTCATTCTCTCGTTCGTAACCTACTGCGAACACTGCGTCATGTGTGAGATGGGACTGGTCTGTCTCTGCCAGGGCTTCGACGTCCGCAAGGGTTATCTGCTTGACGACACCTGCCGCCTGCACAATGCAAAGGGGCAGGACATTCCACAGATGTCGCGCATCGCCACGATGTCCGAGTTGGCGGTCGTGCCCGAACAGGCATTGATCAAGATCGACCCTGGCTACCCGCTGGACAAGGCCGCGCTCGTTGGCTGCGGTGTGACGACAGGAGTAGGCGCCGTGCTGAGAACGGCAAAGGTCGAGGCTGGAAGCACAGTTGCCGTTATTGGAACGGGAGGGGTCGGACTGAACGTGGTGCAGGGCGCAAGAGTTGCCGGCGCCGAGCGCATCATTGCAGTGGATCTGGTCGAAAAGAAACTGGAATTCGCACGCCAGTTTGGCGCGACAGACACGGTCAATGGGTCCGAAACGGATGCTGTCGAGGCGGTAAAGGAGCTGACAGGGGGATTGGGCGTTGACTATGCCTTTGAGGCGATTGGCAGCTCAGTTACGATCAGGCAGGCCTTTGATATGGTCCGCTCCGCCGGCACAGCGGTTGCTATTGGACTTGCCCGCCATGATGATACCGTGCCGATTCCCCCGCAGGAGTTGATCTGGTCCGAAAAGAGGCTGATTGGCTCCTACTACGGAACTTCCCGCCCGCGTGTCGATATGCCCGAGTACCTCCGTCTCTATGACGAAGGGAAGCTCATGCTCGACGAGTTGATCACCCAGACTTACCAGCTGGAGCAGATTAACGACGCCTTTGCCGACATGGAAGCGGGCAAGAACGCCCGTGGAATCCTGGCGTTCGATCTGTAGAACCTGTACTACCGACGCCAAGTGACAAAGCCTCCGTTCCCTATTCTGACTCAGTGGAACGCAGACCTATCACATCGATCGATTTCCAGGCTGCACGTTCCTCAAGCCATTGGTCCTTAAGAAAAGCAGGCAGGGCGCCAACATTCAGCCGGCGCTCTGCCTCCTCGCTGCAACGAAGTTCAACTCCGAAGCTACCTGTATTTCGGCCGGCGCCGGATACACGCTCGCGCAGATTGCCAAGTCCCGCTGTTGCTGCGTGTAATTCTGCCTCAATGGGGTCGCCCCCACCCATCGTACCAGCATCTTCGTCCGTCATTCCATCCTGCATCCGAGTTAGTTGCCACGTCCATTGCAGGTCCCCCATTTCCTCATCTGCCTCTCCAAAGACATTCAGGGAAAAGTCGGCCTGGCTGACGAGCGCGGCCCGGTAAAACTGATACACCTCTCGAAAACTGCGGCTGAACTGCGCGGGAGGCAGATCGCGGCGGGCTTGCCTGCCATAGCTCCTGCTGGAAAGTCGCTCGTCCAGAATGGCTACTACGCCGCGGTCGGCCGTCCGCCGGATCAAGCGCCCGAATCCCTGCTTCAGCGTCAAAGTCATCAGCGGGACCATATACTTTCTGAAGCCGCTCCCCTCCTCAATCTCTTCCAGCGCTTTCGTTCTAGCCTCGTGAAGCGGATCGCTGGGCGTTGGGAATGGCAGCTTGTCCAGAACGACCAGGCTCAAGTCGTCGCCAGGCAGATCGACACCCTCCCAGAAAGATCTCGTCGCCAGCAAAACGCTATGAGGCGTCTCGCGAAACCAGGCAAGGAGCAGGTTGCGGGGGAGTTGACCTTGGGCATGCAGGGGCCAGGCGACCTGTTTCAGGCGGTCATGGACCTGTTGCAGACCGGTCCAACTGGTGAAAAGACAAAGAGCCCTTCCCCGGCTCACATTGAGAAGCCGCTCAGTCTCAGCGGAAACCGCGTCGTAAAAGGGATCCTTGTTTCTCCAGTCGAAAGCAGGAAGCGCCGGTTGATACAACAGGGCCTGTTCGGCGTAGTTGAAGGCGGAATCGGAGATCAGTTCCAGCGGGGCGCCCTTCACGCCGCATCTGCTCCTGAAATGGTCGAAGCTGCCGTTCGTTGCCAAGGTGGCGCTGGTGCAAACCACCGTGCGCCCCTCCTCTTCAAAGAGATGCCGGGCAAGGTCATGGGACGGATCGACCGGCGCAGCATGTAGACGAAGCTTAAGATGACGGGACCCCTTTATCCTTTCCGCGTAGCGAACGGTAAGGTCGTCCTTTGAACTGCTTGATACCGCTTGCATCTTTCCTGCCAAGGAGCCAAGCCCCTTCACAGCCAGTTCATAGCTGGCCTCCGCTTCGGATTCCTCAGCAGTGAGCGGCGGTTGGTCCGCGTCCTCCCTCTGACTATAGGGGTTTGCCTTACGCATTTCGTCCTGCAACTCAATCAAGCCGCCCGCCAGCGTTCGCAGCGCCTCCAGGTCCTTGTCAATCCGAAAGACGTTATCCTTCGATAGCCTATCTACTTCAGAGAAGGCCAACTGGTTTTGAGACTGCAACGCGACCAGACGTTCTTCGTCCACGTGGCCCCTGAAGACAGCGCCCCCCAGAAGCTGCACAAGAGCGTAATCGGTCGTCTCTACCTCAAAGACCGACGTGGCTGTATCTTCCAGCTGATGTGCCTCGTCAATGATGTAGACTGCCGCCTCAGGTAGAATCACCTGCCCCATTTCGCCCAACTGCAGGGCATTCAGCAGGAGGTGATGATTGGTGATAATTACCTGTGCTTGCCGCGCCTTTTCCCGCATCTGGTTCACAAAGCAGTTGTCTTCGAAGTGGCTGCAGATGCGGCCTATGCAGTCATCGGGAAAACTGACAACTCGAGCCCGCAGGTCGTTTTTCAAGACGATTTGGAGGTCGTCAATGTCCCCGGTCTCGGTGCGCGCCAGCCATTGCCGCAAAGACGCAACCTGCTCGTCTTCTCTGTCCAGAAACGCGAGCCTGCTTCTTTCGACCGACTCTTTTTCCCACTTGTGGCTGCAGATGTAGTTATTCCGCCCCTTTACTACGATGGCGTCGATGGGACGATCCAGGACGGTGCGCAGGAACGGGATATCCTTGCGGAAGAGCTGGTCTTGCAGGGACTTGTTTGCAGTGGCTACGACGATTTTCTGCTCGCTGAGGATTGCAGGCAGGAGGTAGGCTAATGACTTTCCAGTACCGGTCGGGGCCTCAATCAGCGCCGGGCACTGGTTGAGTATCGCCCGTTTAACGACATTTGCCATCTCCAACTGGCCTGGCCGCAGCTCGTAGTCAGCCATTGCCCCGGACAGAACGCCGCCAGAACTGAAATAGGCATCCAGATCACACTCTTCCAGGGGAGACGAACTTTTCTCCGCGTTATCGCTGCCATATCGCTCCTTTTCCTCTCCAACCTCGATCTGAGAAAGGTCGCCTGGCAGTTCTGCAATGTAAGACTGCTCTAAGTTCACCATTGAAAAATCTTAGCACGTATGTGCGCATACGCCAAAATGAAGAACGCCCTCGATCAGTGAACAGAGGGCGTCCTCAGAACCGGCAAGGGCGGGTAACTTACACCGTTGCTATATATTATTGTGAACCGTTGTCATCCGGATCAGGCAGCAGCTGGTGGATGAAGTGAATGACGCCGTTGGATGCTTCCACATCGGCGGTCACGATGGCAGTTCCTTCGACTGTGAGTGAGCCGTCATCGCTGGTTCCGATGTCGATCGTCCCCCCATGCAGCGTGGTCAGCGAAGTCTGCGAAGCAAGGTCGGATGCCGTCAACTTTCCGGACACCACATGGTACTTGAGCGTTTCCGCCAGCAGATCCGAGTCGGCCATCAGCAGGTCAAGCCTAGCCTCTGGCAGTGAAGCAAACGCAGCGTTGGTCGGTGCGAAGATGGTATAGGGGCCGCCGTCAGCTATGGAGGTAGTCAGGCCGGCCAAGTCCAGAGCCAGAAGCAATATATCCAATTGTTCATAGTCTCCGGCAACGTCGATGAGATCGTCCTCCATCGCGCCCGCCTCGCTGGTGGGCTCGGGCATCGCCGTTGCGGCCGCTGTTGGAGTTGGCGTTGCCTCTGGCATCGCTTCTGCCGTTGCGGCGGGCGTCGCAGTTGCCGTGGCCTCGGCCATTGCATCTGGCGTCGCCGTGGGTGTCGCTTCTTCTGTCGCCACAGGCGTTCCTGCCGCCGTCGGGGCTCCTCCCCCGGTTCGAAGGGCCTCGGCGTCGGCCTGACTTGGAATCGTCAGTACGTCACCAACTTCAATGATGTCGCAGTTGGACAGAGAGTTCGCAGTGCAAATCGAAGACCAGTAGACGGTGCTTCCATAGGCTTGCGAGGAGATCGTGCCCAGCGTATCGCCTGCCTGCACTGTATAGCTGCCGCCCAGGGCAATGTCCTTTCCCGCCGCCGCGGATGAGGCGCCTGTGCCGGCAGCCGGCTGCTGGACAACCACCCTGTCCCCCTCAATCTGCTCGCCGGAGTCGTCGAGGAACAGCACGTTTTCGCCCGTCAACGTGTAAGAAAAAGGCATCGTAGTGTCGTTGTAAGTGACCAGCGTCACGATTTCACCCACATCGTTGATGCCTATCTCGGCAACTTTCCGCTTCATGCCCCCCATTGAATCCATAGAGCTGGCGGCAAAGGCGCTTTCGGATGGTGGCGCGGCATTGACGTACCGGTCAAATCCTGCCTGCTTGAAAACGTAGAAGCCGGAGCTGTCGTCAATTTGCTGGCTGTCCTGTGGCTCATATTCCATCTTGATCGTCACAGGCCGGCCGGTATCGATAACTTCCAGTCCCAGGTAGTGTTTTGCGAACTGTTCGTTCAGATCACCCTGGACCCAGGTAGACCGTACCGCGCCCGTCGTCACCACGGGGGCCGGATCGGCAGCCGCTTGGAGGCCCGAAGGAGTGGGCGTGGACGTTTCAGGCGCCGCAGGCGTACTGCCGCTTACAACCTGTTCACCGGATTCATCGACAAATGTGACATTCTCGCCCGTTAAGGTATAGGAGAGGTCCATTGTTGTGTCATTAAAGACGACAATCGTAACGATCTCGGACGCGTCCGTTGATCCGATCTGGGCTACCTTCCTCTTGATGCCTGACATCGATTCAGAAGAACCGGTTACGAATACAGTTTCCGAGGGCGGCGCCGCGTTGATGTACCGGTCAAATCCGCCCTGTTTGAACACGTAGAAGCCGGATCCTTCATCCAGCGTATGGCTGTGTTGAGGCTGGTAATCCATCTTGATCGTGACGGGTTGCGATGGGTCGATGACCTGCAGGCCCAGGTAGTGTTTGGCGAACTGCTCGTTCAGCTGCCCACTAACTGTTGCCGAATTGACGGAACCCTGCACGGTCAGTGCGTATGGGCCTGCTACGAGAACCAGCGCCACAACTGCAGCAAGGCCAACATAGCGCCATGAAACTTTCAATTGCATTTATTCCCTCCAGATTCCCGTATAGCCGGAGAGCCGGCCCCCTGTCTGCCGGAAGCGAATTCCCCGTTGCGACATCAGGCTCAGCCCCGGAATACGGATTCGTTTCGGAGACATTGCACGTAACATGTCCAGTTTAACCAAACCCAAGGCCAAGTCACAACAGTGCCTGACCCACTTTTGGACTGTCCTACCACTGTTATGACCGGTCGGGATGATTTCGTGGCGCGAGCGTAGGCACAACACAGTTTAATCGTTGAATTCCCTTTGCTAAGACTGACGCTGTACGACCAAATGGTGACAGGGCTTGTTGCTGACTTCGTCAGTACGATGAGGAACGACGATCGGAGAACCACTCGGATTGCCGTTGGCGTCGAGGATCTGCAGGGTGAACCTCTGTGGGGCGTCTCCGCCGTAGATGGGAAAGTCGAAGCGGCCGGTGTCGCTTGCACCGCTCTTGGATTCAGTCCGGTACGTATTGTCCCAAGCGTCGGTCAGACTAACCGCAACGCCCGGGAGGGCAACGCCCTGGTCGTCAACAGCCAGTCCCATCACATACTGGCCCGGGCACTGGTCATCGTGCCAGAGGCGGTCCAGAATGTATCGATGAGGCCCCAGGAGGCTTGGGCTGCTTACTTCAGACAGCTGCCCACTCGAGAAGATTTCAGGGGAAATCAGCGCGGCGGCATTGGCGAAATCGATCCCGACTGCAAAGCCCGTATAGTCAGCCATCAGACCCATCTCGTCACACTGGCCCAGGTAGACAGGAAAGTCGGAACCCAGGTTCCATTCAAGGGCGCCTCTCCGGTCCCGCAGCAGCCGGCCCTCGTCAACAGTCCCGGCGTCCGCCCCGTCCATCGTCCAGCAGTGATGACAGTATGTTGGCGAGTCCTGCGGGAAGCCAAAGTGATCAGGCAGCGCCAGTAGGACGCGCTCCGCCCCGGCAGGGTGGCCGCAGTAGCCGAGTAAACGCGTTTCCAGGCCCGCCTCCGTTTGCCGCTTCATGTAGACGGGCGCGGAGGAGACATATTCAACACTGTCGACCAGGGGGAATGTACTACTGCTCTCCTGGTCGTCGCCTTCTTCATTTCCAACTTGCTCGCGGGCGGCTGCACGACGTTTGCCGGCGGCGTCCAGCCAGGTTGCGCTGAATATCTCGCCGCCCCCTGTCCGGCAGGTCAAGCCGGGCGGACACACCTCCAGCCGTTGCACGTTCTCGCTGACCTGAAACTCCCAGCCTGCATCTGTAACTGGCGCCTGCAGGACGGTAAGGAGGGCAGGCTCTGCGAGGACGGTGCGCATAAACTCGTTCCAGACAGGTGCGGCTGCGCCTGCGCCGGTTGCATTCCGCATTGGGCGGCTGTCGGTATTGCCCACCCAAACACCGGTCAGCAGATGTCGTGTAAAACCCATTGTCCAGGCATCGCGATTGTTGTCGGTGGTTCCGGTCTTTGCCGCCACTGGTCGGCTCAGGGTCAGTTGACTCCGGGCGCCAAACATCGGTACGCGCGCCGGGTCGTCGCTGAGGATATCGGTAACCAGAGATGCAGCCTCCTCTGAGATTGCGCGCGCTCCCTCGGTTGAGCTTCTTTCCCTTAAGGTCTGGCCCTGTGCATCTGTGATTGTAAGGAAGAATTGAGGAGCCTGGTAGCGACCGTGATTGGCTATCGTGTGGTAGGCGGAAGCCAGATCGAGCAGTGTTACCTCTCCACCTCCCAGTGTCAGACTCAACCCGTACCAGTCAGTCCCGCGATGCAAGCTGGCGACGCCCATTTTGCGAGCGCTCTCAAGCATTCGCTCGACGCTGACTGCGTCCAGCAGCTTTATTGCCGGAACGTTGTAGCTGTTGGCGAGCGCCGCTCTGACAGTAACGGGACCGTGGAACTTGCGATCGTAATTGACCGGCCTGTACTGCTCGATGGTACTGATTGTATAGGTGATAGGCGTGTCCCAGATTACCGTTGCGGGACTGATGAGATTGTCGTTGAATGCAGTGGCGTAGAGGAGCGGCTTGATCGCGCTGCCCGGCTGCCGGGGACTGATTGCGACATTGACCTGGCCGTCGATCTCTTTATCCTTGTAATCGACGCTGCCTACCATGGCAAGAATCTCTGCAGTTCCGGGCTTGAGAGCAATCAGCGCTCCATTATTCATGCTAAAGCGAGGTTCAAGCGCGGCTACCTGTTGGGCAACGATCTGTTGTGCCTTCTCCTGCAGTGCAAGGTCGAGTGTCGTATAGATGTGCAGGCCGGCCCTCCGGACAAAACCTTGCCCCAGTAACTTGTCGAGTTCGAGGACCACGTAATCAACAAAATGCGGCGCGTGAGGAGAGTGAATTTCCGGTGACCCGCCCAGTTCGACCTCTGCGGCAAATGCTGCGTTCGCTTCGTCCAGTGTCAGAAATCCGTGTCTTACCATCAGCGACAGTACGGTCCTCTGACGCTCCTTTGCTGACTCCAGATCCGCAAAGAGGTCGAAACGCGCCGGCGATTGGGGGATCCCGGCGATTAGCGTCGCCTCAGCCAGATTCAACTCCACTGCGGACTTGCCAAAATAGGTACGCGCGGCCGCCTGCGGCCCGTAGGCAAGGTGGCCGTAGTTGAGGAGATTCAGATAGAGTTCCAGGATCTCTTCTTTGGCGTAGGTCCTCGTCAGCTCACTGGCAAGCCCGACCTCTGCGATCTTGCGATCAAAGGTTTGATCATAGCGCTCATCAGACCCTAGAAACAGATTGCGGGCCAGTTGCATCGTGATTGTACTGGCCCCCGATACTATCTCGCCCTGCTCAACGTTTTGAAGCACCGCGCCGGCGATGCGAACTGGGTCTACGCCCGGATTGGTGAAGAACGTTGCGTCTTCGGTTGCAATGGTTGCGTTGATCAGATACGGGGAGATCTGGTCCAAAGAGGCCCATTCGCGTCGGCCTTCTCCGATCAGCTCCGCAAGTAACTGACCATTGCGATCGTACAGGAATGTCGTCTGGAAGACGCGCGGAACCGGCCCTGGCTGGTACAGCTGCATGTAGGCCTCAGCTACCCCGGCCAGCGAGATCGCCGGTCTCCGACCGACGGCGCCGCGACGAGAGCCGCAACCGGCCAGAACTATTGTGAGAAGCAACAAGAGAAGTAGCGGAGGACGCCGGTCAAAGAGAGATCCAGGCATGAGGCTTAGCGGGCTGTATCAATTCGGGACGGACTTTCTACCTGTGGCGATTACTCCACGCCCCAATTTGACTGGTTCATTCGTGGAAATAACGCCTCGCCAATGCTAACGACGGGGCGGCGCGCCATGGTTCCAGGCAAACAGTGGCTCTTGGCGAAAGTTCCTCGATGCTTTCGCCGCCGCATGTTGTCTCAGCCCGGCGGATTTCCAGGCAGAAGTCCGCCGTCCGAAATGGTTACCTACTCGAATGGATTCTGATAGATCTCCAGATTCTCCGGGATGTGCAGCAGGTCGCCTGGACGCAAAATGTAGTATGGGCGGATCGCGTTTGGATTGGCAGCCCGGAGCAGGCTGATGGGGATGTCGTACTTCGCGGCAATGATAACCCAGGAATCCCCATTCTGGACTTCATGAATCATACTCTCTTCATGAAGTCGAATCGGGATCGCCCGGGGCAGTAGCAGGCGTTCGCCGTTCAATGAACCCTCGACGTGCCGGTTGGCGCCGCGCAGAACACTCTCCGGCAGACCGTAGGCTCGGGCCAAACCGGCCCAGTTATCGCCTGCCCGCGCCGTGTAGTATCGCAGATCTGAGCACGAGCCCAATGATACGGGAATGCCCTCCTTCATGCTGTAAGAGAGCAGCCTGAACTTCTCAAGCTCTGTCGCCGGTATGTATACCAGGTCCTCCCTGTATTCAGGAGGCGGAGAATTCAAGGCGTTCTCTTCCTCGTCAACCTGGATTTCAGGCATCGGCGGAAGCGGCCTTCCCACAGTGGAGTAACCAGGTGGAAAAGCAAGACCGACCCAACTCGAGAGTCGGAGCAAGGATCGAGTCTCCGGGGCGCTGTTCGTTCTACCACCGTTTACGGCGCCGGCCGATTCGTCGACCATGCAATAGGAGAAGTCTACAAAGTCATTCGCCCTCGCGAAGTGCGTCGGCAATGTTTTGCCGGTGACCACCGTTCCCGCGAGGAGTCCATTCCCACGCGTCTTGCTTAGCCAGCTGGACGTAAAGTACTCGCCGCCTGTGCGGCAGCGCACGGCAGGAGGGCAGTCGGGCAACTGGACAACTGAGGCCGGTACATCGAAAGCCCAGAGGCCCGGGTCGTCTGGCGCCCCAATCAGTTCCCGCATCCCTTTGTCGGCAATCACCGCTTCCATAAAGTTATGCCAGAGCGGCGCCGCGCCGGCTGCCCCGCTATTGCCCCACATCGGGGTCCCGTCACTGTTTCCCGTCCAAACGCCGGCCGCCAGGTATTTCGTGAAGCCGACCGTCCAATTGTCCTTGAAGTTGGTTGTCGTGCCTGTCTTTGCGGCCGCGGGACGGCTCAGTTTCAGCCTGCTGTTCGCCCCGAATGCCGGCTTTCTGGCCTCGTTGTCGCTCAGTATGTCGGTGAGTTGGAAGGCCACGCCCTCAGAAATAATGCGTTTCTGTCCTACCGGCGGCGGCGAGCGGTATCGGCCCAAGTCATCGACCATGAACAACGCAAATTGCGGCGGAGAGTAGAGCCCGTCATTGGCAAAAGTACGAAAAGCATTGGTCAGCTCCAACAACGAAACTTCGCCTGCGCCGAGAGAAAGGCTCAAGCCGTAGCTGTTCGGCTCTCTCGTAAGACTTGTAATGCCAAATTCCTTCGCTTTGGATACCAGGCGTTCATTGCCCAGAGATGCCAGCAGCTTTACGGCAGGTACATTGTAACTATTGGCAAGCGCGGTGCGCACCGTGACCGGCCCATGGAAGGTCCGGTCGTAGTTCCGGGGACTGTAGAAGTGCCCCATGCCTACGGAATACGCTGTCGGCGTATCCCAAATGACAGTCGCTGGTGAGATCAGGTCTTCGGACAGTGCTGCCGCATACAGAATCGGTTTGAAGGAACTTCCCGGCTGCCGAAGGCTGACAGAGAGATTTACCTGCCCGGCATCCTCCTCGTTGAAGTCGACCCCTCCGACCATGGCCAGAATTTCGCCGGTCTGCGGCTGAATGGCCACCAGGGCGCCGTTTGTCATTTGGTAAGCTTGACCAACTTTATCGATCCAGGCTTTCAACTCCTGCTCGGCCAGCACTTGCATCGGCATATCCAGCGAAGTGATGATATGCATGCCGGACCGGCGCATTTTCCACCTGCCATTTTCGATGCCCAACGCCTCTGCCATCCGCCTTTCCAGCGCTTTTTCTACATAGAGCACGAAATGGGGCGCCAGATAATCCTGCTCTTCGGAGCTTCCGATCAGGAAGATCTCTTCATCGAATATGGCGTCGGCCTTCTCTTGCGATAGAAACTCGTGTCGCACTAACAGGTCCAAGACGATGCGCTGCCGCTGTTTGGCTGCATCGAAATTGCGAAACAGATCGAATGATGCCGGCTGCTGGGGCACTCCGGCCAGGATCGTCGCCTCAGCCCAATTCAGATCGATGGCGCTCTTGCCAAAGTAGACCTGTGCGGCCGCTTCAGGCCCGTAGGCGAGATGTCCGTAGTTGACAAGGTTGAGATAGATCTCCAGCAGCTCGTC
This sequence comes from Caldilineaceae bacterium, assembly GCA_965204525.1. Classification (GTDB taxonomy): domain Bacteria; phylum Chloroflexota; class Anaerolineae; order Caldilineales; family Caldilineaceae; genus Bin5. The sequence continues at coordinate 955,362 of OZ241994.1, forward strand.
CTTGTTGAAAAGAATCGTCAGGTCGTGTGCCAGTCCAATCTCATAGAGTTTCCGATCAATTGTCTGTTCGAATCTGTCCTCCGGCGCGAGAAAGAGGTTGCGTGCCAGCTGCATGGTGATTGTGCTCGCGCCTGAGGTGATCGACTGGGCCTGTACGTTTTGTATTGCCGCGCCGACAATTCGACGACTGTCCACGCCGCGATTGGTAAAGAACGAAGCATCTTCGGTTGCGACGGTTGCAGAGATCAGCGCGGGAGATATCTGATCGAGAGTGACCCAAGTGCGTCGCCCTTCCTCAAAGAACTCCGCAAGAAGAACGCCGTTCCGATCATAGACGCGGGTCGTTTCAAACAGCTTGGGCAGACTACCGCTGGGCTGGTACTGCTGAAGGTAGTGTTCTACAACTGTCTTAATCGACCCTTCAGGACGCGGGCCCAATCTCCCTGCTACAAGATCGTCCAGAGGCGGAGCCTCAAGTTCGTCGAATCCAAAAGGTAGGTTTTCCAGTCCCAGCTCCGCTTCCTCAGAATCTTCGCCGGAGCAGCCCATCACCAGGACGACGGCCAACAGGAGAACTATCGCGATTGCGGCGCGCCTCGTGCCTGCACGCGGCGCCGAGTTGCACAATCCATTCAGCATGAAGAACAGGACTTTTCCCGCGGACATCAATTTGCGACTCTTCCTTGAGCAAATTGGGCTTATGCTTCCATCCGCAAATTCTCGCTGCGGATTAGAGTGAGACCCCGGCCCGTTTCTTCCCATCATGATCGAACTGCCCTCCGTGACGCTACGATGTCGATCAGGCCTCGACTTGGCTTTTCAGGTGCTAAATCTCTGCGCTATTTTGGGGGACGGGTATCTTCCCGTTCAAAGTAAGATTCACGATAACGGGGGTATCAACTAAAATTGTATCACACATACGATTACGACAAGCGGGAAGATCAGCAGTTGCGCGAAGAATAGTCAATCAGCAGTAATGGATAGCTTGCAACGGAACTGAAACGGAGTCAAACAAGAAAACCGCTCGAATGAGCGGTTTGAGGCGACGGCCGGATTCGAACCGGCGATCAGGGTTTTGCAGACCCCTGCCTTACCACTTGGCTACGTCGCCGCACAACTTGCAGGAATCAACTCGCAGCCGATCGTATCAGGACTGTGTTGCTTTGTCAAATCAGGCCGTTCAGGGTTAACATCTGTCTGTTTCCTCCGAACCGTTTGCTGCGCCCGGACATATTTGACTATGACTCTGACTGACGAGATGGTCGTTTGCGAACGCTGCGGTGTCACCTTCCTTTGGACGGTGGAGGACAAGCGCAAACAGTCCCGCAGCCAGAAGCCTCCCCCCTTCTGCATGGGATGCGGCTTTCTCCTGCCGGCCGCCAATCGAGAACGCGGCTTGGTGAAGTGGTACAGCCCTGGCAAAAGGTATGGCTTCATTTCACGCTCCAGCGGCCCGGACCTCTTTGCCCATCGTTCCCGTTTCGACGGTGTTGGCCGCCTGAGGACGGGGGATCTGGTTGATTTTTTAGTCGAGGAAACTGAAAAGGGCGCAGCAGCGGTAGACGTGCGATTGCTATCCAGACTGTTAAAGGACGGATCACGAGACCACCTTTCGGAGGGGTAAGCGTCCGGAATATCTAATGCTGAGCCGCGGCAGGCGCGTCGGACAACTCGGCGAATTGGTAGTCGTAAGCCCTGGCCACGACTGGCCAGACATAGTTTTCACGCATGGCGCGCCGCAGTGAAGGCGGAGCCGCACGCGGCATTCGCAAGCGCATGCTCGCCTTCTCGTATAGGTCCTCATCGTCTGCGTACAGGCAGGCTGCGTGTAGGCCGGCAGGGATCAGTTCAGGGTAACTCAGACGGTCCGGCAAGAGAGGAAAGGCCCCCGCTTGCACCGCTTCCAGCATGCTGATACCGAAAAATTCATGCTCCGCTGTACTGATGACAAGGTCAGTCCTTTGCAGCAGCGCCTGGTAATCGTTCCTGGACGGCAGAAAACCCCAGTGTTCGATTCGATGCGCCAGGCGCGTTTCGGCCTCCTCAAACTCAATGGGAATATTTCTGAAGTTCTCTCCCGCTACTGCCAGTCTGAATTCGTGTCCGGCCTCCTCCAGTCTGTACAGCAGGTCAAAGAAGCGATCCGGCCGCTTATCGTACTCCCAGCGCTGATTCCACAGAATTAAGGGCGTCCCCGGGTCCGTCTCAAGGCGGTTCTCGTCCTGAATGTCAATGCCGACCGGCAATACCCTTGAGCGCGCCTCTACTCGCTCGATCTGTTCCAGGTGAATGTAGTCGGGAAAGTGCTTGAGCAGATTGGGAAGTTCACTGAACCAGCTCTGACGATGAAACTCGGAGTTGAACACGATCAGGTCGGCGCAAAGCTGGCTGAGCCAGTTAATCATTGCGTAAGTCAGATCGGGCTTCTCGCCGGGGCGCCAAGGGTAGGTCAACTGATTTTCATGCATATAGAGAACGGTCTTGGCCCGCGCCGGCAAGGTCCCTCTCATCAGAGCAAGCCACGCGGAGAGATTCGTCATGTCGGTGGCCAGGACCAGGTCGGGCGGTGGGTGCTTGTCAACTGCCTTCGCCTGCTGGGCCAGTTCAATCGCGCCGCCCTGCATCCTCCACTTCCAGAATCTGCCGGCCAGTGTAAAGAGGTGAACGGAATGACGGCTGTTGGCCTGATAGCCCTCAGCCCACGCTTTGTGGCTTCCAGTGTGGTAAGGTGAGAGAAGCCAGATGGTCAGCGGTTGCAACGAGCTTGAATCCGTCATCAGTGCGTAGTCTGCCTGAGCAGCGGAGAAAGGTGAAAGACCGAGTCGACCTGCCTCAAGACGCCTACCAACAGTACCCCATCAAGTAGCTTCTATCAACTCCTTCCCGGTAGGAGGCCCGCTATCGGTAGACGGCCTGGCTTGACCCGTATCGCCGGAACTGGACGGCCTCATGTGAATGAAATATCACTTTGCGGGAAAAAATGCCTATGCTATAATCCGAATCGCGCCAGCCTGGAGATTCAGCCAGCGCAGGCCGCTTTCGGTGAAACTGTGGGAGACTCCGTGAATCGGGTTCAGCACATCGTGTACAGGAGCAAGGAATGATTGAGGTAGTAATCGACAGTGTGCGCGTAAGTCTGATGTCCCAGCACAGGATCGTGGTGCTGCGCGAGGAGAGCGGCGAAAGGTATCTCCCGATTTGGATAGGCCCCTTTGAAGCTGATGCAATCACCATCCAACTGCAAGGCATCGAAGTCGTAAGGCCAATGACTCACGACCTGCTGCGCCAGATTACGGAATCGTTAGACGGCGAGATTACACATGTAGTCATAAGCGATCTGCAAAACGAGACCTTTTTCGCCGAGATCGTCCTGGAATCCAATGGCGAATCGCTGGAGATCGACAGTCGACCCAGTGACGCCGTTGCCCTGGCAGTCCGCGTTGACGTGCCGATTTACGTTGCAGACGAAGTCATGGAGCGGGCCGGTATGCAGCCGGAAGAGGAGTTAGGTGTACTGGGTCAGGGCACTGAAGGCGTCGAGGAGGAAGTCGGAGAGACCAGCGACGAGGACCTGGATGTCTTCCGCGACTTTATAGAAGGCCTCGACATCGACAACTAAGGGGGCTTGGTAGGGGGCTACGCCGGCCGCGATCAATTTGAGTCGGCGGACGGAAACGGGGGTTGCGCAATCGCAACAGAAACGAACTCAGACGGCGGCGGGGTCGCATCCAAGCGGTTCTCGCCGTTTTTTGCACTCTGGCGATTGCCAGTCTCCAGAGACATCCTTGTCGATTGCGCGGTACAGTGGACAAAAGTGAGTGGGCACGCAAAACCAATGTCAGATATGGAACCCAGGGGACCTGCCTCTCAAGAAAATCGATGAGCGAAACGATTGAAGCAACCATCAAGACGACGCCGGCGAATGTGGAAGCCGAGCAGGCTGTGCTCGGTTCTCTTTTGATCGATCCGGATGCGATAGTAAAGGTCTCCACTACACTTCGAGATTCTGACTTCTATCGGGAGCCGCACCAGTGGATATATGGAGCGTTGCAGGCCCTGCATGAACGGCGCGAACCGGCCGATTTCGTGACGCTCGTCGACGAACTGGAACGGAACGAGCGGCTTGAAGAGATCGGTGGTCCCGCCTATATCACACAACTGATCAACAGCACGCCGACTGCCATATACGTAGACCATTACGCGCGCATCGTAGAACGCACCGCCACTCTGCGGCGCCTGATCGGGGCGGCCAACCAGATCGCCGAACTCGCCTACGACGAAAGCCACGACGTTAACGAAGTTGTCGACAGGGCCGAGGGAATTATTTTCGGCGTCAGCGAGAGCCGTATTCACAGAGATCTGACACCGGTTTCCCGGGTATTGGACGAAGTCGTCGACCAGATCGACTTTCTGGCCCGCAATCAGAACAGGCTGATGGGCGTTCCTACGGGCTTCGTTCTGCTGGACAAGATGCTGGGCGGCTTCCAAAAGAGTGACCTGATTATAGTTGCCGGCCGCCCTGGAATGGGCAAGTCCAGTCTGGGACTGTCAATTGCCCAGAATGCCGCCCGCCGCTACAACGCCCGCGTTGCCATTTTCAGCCTGGAGATGAGCAGCGAGCAGGTTGTTCAACGTCTGCTCTCTATCGAGACCGCCATTGACAGTCATCGCTTGCGAATGGGTCAGATCGATGAGGAAGAATGGCCGATCCTGGTTGAAGCCGCGAATATACTCGCCGGTACCAGTATCTTTATCGACGACACGCCCAGCGCATCGGTGTTGGAGATCAGGACCAAGGCGCGCCGGCTCTACGCCGAACGCGGCATCGATCTGATTGTCGTCGATTACATGCAGCTCATGTCTGGCGGTGGTAGTGGAGGACCTCGAGGAGAAAACCGCCAGCAGGAGATCAGTTTTATCAGCCGCTCCTTGAAGGGACTGGCCCGAGAACTCAACGTGCCCGTTATCGCCCTCAGCCAGCTGAGTCGGGCCGTTGAGACCCGGGCAAACAACAAGCCGGTACTTTCCGACCTGCGCGAGAGCGGCTGCCTCTGCGGCGACACACGCGTCTACCTGCCCGAATTGGGCCTGTCGTGTCCTATATCGGATCTCGTGCATCGCAGAGAGTTCAAAATTGCGGCCCTCGATCAGACAAGTCATGGCCTGGCGCCGGCCAGCGTCAGCAACGCCTTCTGCACTGGTGCCAAGCCGGTCTTCCGCCTTACGACCAAACAGGGCCGAACGATTCGCGCGACCGCCAATCACAAGTTCCTTTCCGAACAGGGATGGAAGCGTCTGGACGAACTGCGTTTGGACGAAAGAATTGCCGCGGTCAATACGAACGCCGGGCCGCCGGTCGTGCAGAAGTCTGCCCCCCCTTCCGGGACTACGAATGGACCACAGTTCCAGCCCGCCGGCCGGACGGAGTCCGGTCTGGCTGAAGAACGGCGAAGGATACCCTGGGAAAAGCAACGGAATGCGAGACCCGCCGCGATAGTTGTTCCGCACCCAACTGCCGCAGCACAGACCGGAACTATGGTGGGTGCCGTACTCTGGGACCAGGTGGCCTCGATTCATGCTGATGGGATTGAAGAGGTATACGATCTCACAGTGCCGGTCTATCACAACTTTGCCGCCAACGAACTCATTGTCCATAACTCGATTGAACAGGACGCCGACGTTGTTATCTTCGTCTATCGAGAAGACTACTACAACGAAGAAACGGACCAGCAAAACATCGCCGACCTGATGGTCGCCAAGCACCGCCACGGTACGACCGGAACGGTCAGCCTCTATTTCCGCAAGGAACTGACTCAGTTTCGCGATCTGGAGTTGAGGCGAGAAGATCTGGACTATTGATGCGCGGTTCTGCTGGATCCACCCAGGCTCTGTGCAGCCGACTGAGCATCATACTGATGACGCACCGGCTATCGACATAAAGGCGCCTTTTCCGTCGGAGCAGAAGTGACTCGACAACTTCCAGGCTTTATCGGTTTTCCTGATCAGGATATGCAGGCCGTCGTCGTTCCGGATCTGTTCTTCGTCGACCTTCTCCCCCAGATCGACGACTTGGCGGAGCTGAAGCTGACAGTCTACTTCTTCTGGTTGCTGAACGAGCAGGAAGGACCGCTGCGCTTTGTCCGCGGGGAGGACTTGCGCCGAGACGAAACGCTTCTAATGAGCTTGAGTCTGGATAGCGAACTGCGAACTCCCTTGAACGTGCTGGAAGACGCGCTCAAACGCGCGGTCGTCCGCAACACGCTGATCCGAATGGATGTGGATGCGAACGCGCATGGTGGCGTGAAGAGCCAAAACGGTCAAAGCCGGCAGAATGAAGGCGTCTCTCCTTCAGGAGGCGGGGAGAACCCAATCGAGGACTGGTACTTCCTGAATACCGCCAGAGGACGCCAGTCGGTCGCTGCCATCCGTCAGGGCAGGTTGGCTGAGCTGCAGGGAATCATACCTGACGAAGCCCGGCTGCAGGTTGAGCGACCGAATATCTTCGTGTTATACGAACAGAACTTCGGATTGATGACAGCTATGATCGCCGACCAGCTCCGGGACCTGGAAAAAAGCTACCCTCCCGACTGGATCACCGAGGCCATGGAGATCGCTCTGCTCAACAACAAGCGCCACCTGAACTACATCCGGGCGATACTGAGAAGGTGGGAGACAGAAGGCAAGGACGCAGGTTATGGATGAGTTGAACGACCTTCTGCGAGGCATGACTGAAGGGATGAATGGGGGCAAGGCGCCGAACAGTCGGGACGCCGCAGATCAGGAGTCCGCCCTGGACAAGGGCGCGGCGCCAAGGCGGGACCGTCCGGCGCCGCCGGGCCTGCCTTCACGCTCGCAGCGTCTGGGCCGCACCGAGCCGGCCCTTTGCAAAAGGTGCGGCGGCGCGGGCTTTCTCATCGACGATCTGCCGGTGGGCCATCCCGATTATGGCAGACCTGTCCCTTGTCGTTGCAAGTTGGACGAACGCCGCTCGAGACAGCGCAGCCACTTCAGGGATGTTCACAAGCTGGCAGCGCTGGCGCGATTCACTTTCGAGACTTTCAATACAAATCTTTCCTATCTCCCTCCCCATAAGGTTGACAGCCTGGTCAGGGCCTATGACGCGGCGCACGAATTTGCGTTGAAGCCCGATGGCTGGCTGCTGTTCACCGGCACCTATGGATGCGGGAAGACCCACCTCGCCGCGGCCATCGCCAACCACCGCATCGAGAATGACCAGTCAGCCGTTTTCGTCGTCGTCCCCGATCTGTTGGACCACCTGCGTTCTACATTCGGTCCCAGCAGCGAAGCCAGTTATGACGACCTCTTCGACGAAGTTCGAAACACCGCCGTTCTGGTCCTTGACGATCTTGGTGTACAGGTCGCAAGTCCCTGGACGCAGGAGAAGATGTTTCAGATTCTGAATGACCGGTACAACAGACAGCTGCCGACCGTCCTGACGACAAATCAACGGCTCGAAGACCTGGACCAACGACTGCGCAGCCGGCTTCAGGACCAGGACCTTGTAAGGAACATCCCTATACTTGCAACCGATTATCGCGCCGGCGCAAACCCGGGTCAGGGCGATCTGAGTACACTCTCCTTTCACGCGTCGCAGACGTTCGAGACGTTTGAAGTGCAGCGGCGGAACAGTTCAGCACATGTCAATTCCAATCTGCGAAGAGTAAAGGAAGCGGCGGAGGCGTTCGCCTTTAGTCGCAGTGGCTGGTTAATCCTTTTGGGCGCTAGCGGCGCTGGCAAGACCCATTTGGCGGCGGCGATTTCGAATGCTCTGCGAGCCGATGGGCTGGACGACGTTATGTTCGTGGTTGTTCCGGACCTGCTCGATTACCTGCGGGCGGCCTTTAATCCCCAGTCCCCCGTACCTTACGATCGCCGCTTTGACGAATTGAAACGCACTCCCATGCTCGTTCTGGACGATCTTGGGACGGAGAGCGCAACGCCCTGGGCAAAGGAAAAACTGTTTCAACTCCTCAATTTCCGTTACACGGCTCTGTTGCCCACTGTCATTACATCAAGCATCGCCGAGGATAAACTGGAGCCCTGGCTGCGCACTCGCATTAACGACGCGATCCATTGCCAGGTGTTGACTATTGAGACGACCAGCTATCGCGGCAGCGCCGATCAGATGGAAACCCGTCAGCTGAAGCAGCCGCAGAAACCATCAAGCGGCGGAATCCCCTACTGAGAGTAGGAATTTGCCCCCTTTCTGACGCTTAGTCAGCTTATGATATAATCTGTTGGCCCTTTTTCCTCCGTTGTATCCGTTTGCCTGTCTGCCTATTGATATGAACAGGGGAATCCGTTCTATGCGCTGGTTACGTCTGCCGACCTTCTTGTTGACAGTCCTGTTAATTGCCGCCTGTGGCTCGCGCAGTGCGTCGGTAGAACCGGCCCTTCCCACGAACACGCCGGTTCCGACCTTTACCTCCACGCCTGCCGGCGCAGCGCCCGCGACGGGTGGCGGGCAGGTCAGCACGCAAACGCCGTCCCAGCCAGCCGCGACACCGGTGCCGCCGGCGGCAACTGCAACGCCTGAGTCTCCTATGGTAACGATTGGCAATGTACTCATGAATGTTCGCGGGGGCCCAGGCACCAACTACAACGTGATCGGCACGGCTTCGCCTGGCCAGGAGTTCCGGATCACAGGCAAGAACCCGGGGCTCGGCGACTGGTGGGAGATTGACTACGGAGGCCGACCGGGGTGGGTCTACGGCCAGCTGGTTACTGCAACAAATGCCGGAACCGTACAGGTGGCCCTGGCCATTCCGACGCCCCCGCCGCCAACCGCCACGCCAATACCGCCGACGCCTGTTCCCCAACCAACACAACCACCCGCACCTCGGTTCCCGTACTCTCTGATTGATAGGGGACATTGTCCAGTGAATAGGCAACAGACCTTCTTTGAGGGTCTCGTGTATGACAGAAATAACAACCCCAAGAACGGTGTATGTCTGCACATCGCCTTTGGGGGCCCGCGGAACACGAAATGCACAGGGTGCGGAAAACCTACAGGAAACTGGGGGTTTTCCCCCTTTGGAGGTCCGGCTTCGTCGGGCACTTTCGTCGAAATATATGTTGTGAACTGTCCTGGCTCCGGGTGGGACAATCCGAAAACACGCACGAAGGACTTTTCGAATCTTTCGCCCCTCTCAGAGAAATGGACGACCACGATAGGCGAAAGCGTTGGCTGCGTCAACATTACTTTCAAGGAGAACTAGGGCGGGTGGCGTTGAGTTGACCCTTACACCATTCCGACATGGAACCTAGGTTTATCATCTGAGATTCGATTCGAACGCTGTAAAACGCGCAGTACGTGAAACTCTGATTCTTTGGGCCGGCCTGCTGCTGTGCGGCGGACTGGCCCTTTTGCTGTTGGCGCTGAGCCCCTCCCGCCAGTGGCTCGCGGCGCAGACAGGGGAGACGGACTTTCTCCCCCAGGTCAAAGGTCTGACCGACCTGGCCGGAGGAATGCTGCGGCCGCAACCGCATCTTGCCCCGCAGGAAGTGACGGATCATGCCGGCGTCAATCCTTTCGGCATAAACGTCTTCCTCGAACAGGAGGTCGAACCCGCCAAACGAGAACGGGCAGTACAGCTGGCCGCGCAGGCCGGATTCAAGTGGCTGCGGCAGGAGTTTGTCTGGGAGGACATCGAGGTTCACGGCAAAGGCGACTTCGAGGACCGCCGTCACGAACCGGCCCGCTCCGCCTGGGAAAAATACGATCACATCGTTGCCCTGGCCGAACAATACGATATGCAACTGATAGTCAGAATCTCCAATCCACCTGCCTGGAGCCGCGCCAAGGGCAACGAGGCCGGTTCCTACGCGCCGCCCGACAACTACCAGGACTTCGCCGATTTCGCCGCCTCCGTGGCCGCCCGTTACCAGGGCCGGACCCGGTACTACCAGTTGTGGAACGAACCCAATATCTTCCCCGAATGGGGTGTCAACACCATTGATCCGGAAGCATACGTCGAGTTGCTCGAAGCCGGCGCCGCGGCAATCCGCGCCGTCGACCCCGAAGCCGTGATCATCGCCGGCGCGCTGGCCGCGACCGTAGACCTGGACGGAACAACGGTCCCCGGACGCAGCTTTTCCGACCTGCTTTTCCTGCAGAGGATGTACGATGCCGGCGCGGCCCCCTACTTCGATGTAATGGCAACGCAGGGCTACGGGCTCTGGTCCGGGCCGACCGACCGGCGCATGCACCCGCGCGTCATGAACTTCGGCCGGCCGCAGTTCATTCGCGATCTGATGGTCGCCAACGGCGACGGACGCAAGCCAATCTGGATAAGCGAGATGAACTGGAACGCGGCCCCGACAGATGTCGAGCCCCGTTACGGGCGCGTCAGTCTCGATGAGCAATCATCGAATCTGCCCCGAGCCTACCAACGCATTCGTGAGGACTGGCCCTGGTTGGGTGTCGCCAACGTCTGGTATCTGAAGCGGGCCACCGACCTCTGGGAGCAGAATCGACAGCCGGAGGCCTATTTTCGTCTCCTTGCCCCGGATTTCACCCCGCAGCCGGTATATGAATCGGTCCGGGCCTATATTTCCAGCGCTGGCGGTCAAGACTAGACTATGTTGAAGATGACGGCGCGACCGTCTTTTTTGCGCTGCGCCATCTTCGTTGCCATTCTGGCGCTTGCCGCCTTCGTCCGCTTCTACTGCCTCACCTGTTCTTCCCTCTGGCACGACGAAGGCAACTCCTGGGCTGTTACGCAACGCAGCTTCGATCAGATCGCCAGAGACGCCGCGGCCGACATCCATCCGCCAGGCTACTATTGGCTCCTGAAGCTCTGGGCCAGCCCGGCCGGCTTCTCCGCGTGGGGGCTCCGCAGCCTTTCCGCACTGGCAGGCCTGCTCTCCGTGGCGGTCGTCTACCGTATCGGGCGGGAGATGGCCGCCGACGCTGCAGGGAACAGTTACAAATTCGCGCTTCTCGCCGCCTTCTTGGCCGCCTTGAGTCCCTTTCAGGTCTACTATAGCCAGGAAGCGCGCATGTACGCGCTGCTGACCCTGGAAGGTTCTGTACTTATGTGGTCGCTCCTCGCCATGAGAAGACGGGTAGCCTCACAAGGCCTGAGACGCCCGGTTGCCAGGTATGCTGCCCTCTATCTGCTTGCGGCCGCTGCCGGCCTGTGGACGCATTATATCTTTGCCCTTTTGATGGCCGCGGCTGGGGGAGCCGCCGTCTGGTGGTGGCTGGGCAGCAGGGAGCGTCTGCGTGCAGAAAGGCGTGAACCGGGCGTCGATACCCCCGTCTACGGGAGTCCGCCAGATCGCTGGAAGCCCTTCTTCCTTTTCCTGGTCCTGAACTTCCTCGCTCTGCTGGCCTACTCATTTTGGCTGCCAACGGGCATTGAACGACTGCTCAGCTGGCCCTCCCAGGAGGGATTTACCGGTGCACTGGAGGGGCTAAGACTGACGCTTCAGACCTTTGCCGCAGGGACGATCCGCACTGGACCGGAGCTGGCGTGGGGATGGCTTCTGTTGGTCGCATTTCTTCCCGTTTACGGACTCTGGAATCTGAGGCGCTCCGACGCCGGCGCGGTTCTGCTACTCTGGCTGCTCTTGCCCCTAGGCGTGATGGTCGGTTTCGGTCTGGTCAGCCCCCCGTTCTTGAAATTCCTCCTGATACTTTCACCTGCCTGGTGCCTCGCTGCGGCCGCCTGTTCCCACTGTCTCCCTACTCAACAGTTCTCGCTCAGCCCACTGAGTTGGTCTCCGGCATCGCAGAGTCTGGAAGGGAAGGGAGATCCGAAAGCATTTCGACTGCCGCTTTCATCGATGGCAGCCGGCTCAATCGCCGTTCTGGCCGCCGTTCTGGCCGTGACCGCGCTCCCACCCTACTACGCCGACCCTTCAGCGCGTGACAACTACGCCGGCATCGCCCAGACCGTGGCTGCACTTGGTGACCCGGATCGGGACATTGTAGTTCTGAATGCTCCGGGCCAGGCGGATGTTTGGCGCTTCTACGATGTTGGGTTTGACTTTATTCCACTGCCCGCGGACCGACCTCCCGACCGGGCCAGAACTGAACAGACGCTGGAAAAAGAGACCGCTGAACGCCGGCGAATCTTTGCAGTTTTCTGGGCAACCGGGCAGTCCGATCGGGAGAGTATCGTCGAGAATTGGTTGGGAGGACACGCGTTCAAAGGATGGGAAAACTGGCAAGGCAATGTACGTTTTGCGACCTTTTCCATGCCAGCAGGCCTTATCTGCAGGGCCCTGGATGAACCCCATGTATTCGAAGATGTCGCTGAGCTGTTCGAGCTTTGCCTCTCACAGGAGCCCTTGGCGCCCGGTGATACGCTTATGGTCGGGCTGCGCTGGCGGCCGCTCAGAGAGCCCGACCAGCGGCTCAAAGTAACGGTGCAGCTGCTGGATGCCCGCGAACAGGTGATAGTCCAGCGAGACGGTGAACCGGCAGGCGGATCATTGCCGACTACGGCCTGGAAAACCGGCGAGCTTGTCACCGACAATCACGGCCTCTCTCTACCGTTTGGCACACCTCCCGGCGACTATCGCCTGATTGCCGCCGTCTATGATGCTGAAACCGGGTCGCGGCTCTCCGTCGACTCTGGCGACGCAGTTGAACTTGCCAGTCCGAGCATAATCCGTCCCGAACAGGAGCCGCCGGTGTCGATTATCCCTCTTCAGCACCGCACGAGCCTTGATTTTGGTCGCCTGGCGGCCATCGGATACAGCTACCATCGTAAGGCCTTTGCCCATGCGCCATTGACGGCTCTTTCCGCGGGAGAGATGCTCCAGGTAACGCTGTACTGGAAGGCGCCTTCACCCCTCCCTTCAGACTGGCCGGAGGACCTGAAAATGCGGCTCATGCTCGGCGATCAATCCGTAGAGCTCCCTTTGGCCGGGGGTTACTACCCAACCGGCCGGTGGCGCGCCGGCGAACTGGTCAGGAGCACCTTCGAAATCCAATTCGACGGTTCGGATCCCACGCTCTGGCTGGAAGTCGAAGACACCCGAAAACGCTTGGGCCGCATTCCTCACATCGAGTGATCTCTGTGAGTACCTGCCAGGCGCAACGGCGCAGGCGAAGGCCCCTCTCCTGCACGCCGACCCGGTTTCCTTTGACAAGGAGCTATGCGCATAGTACGATAGTGCCCGGCGTCATTAGTGCTCCAAATCGGGAGGCAGCCGGGCTTCGCCTGTCGAGAAGACTTGGCCCGGCCATTGCAATGCGCTCAAGCCCTGCTTGTGGAGGTTTTGGGCATTGGTGCAGGAAAGGACTATACCGGATGCGCATGCCAACCCATCCAGTCGTTTTGCCGGATGAGTTGCCCTGCCCAGTAGAAGCAGCCGCGCGAATAATCGGACGGAAATGGACGCTCCAGATCGTGCACCGTCTTCTCAATGCCAGCAACAAACGGTTCTGTGAGCTCCAGGAAGAGTTGGGGGGCGTCAATCCAGGTACGCTTACCAGCAGACTGAAAATGCTGGAAGACGAGGGCCTGGTCATGCGCGAACAGGTCAGTTCAATCCCGCCGCATGTCGAGTACAGTTTGACGGATAAGGGCCGCGAATTGGCGCCCGTGATCGCCGAAATATCCGATTGGAGCCAGCGCTGGGTCTGCAATGAGGAAGAGAAGGCTGCCGAGACGCAGCTGAGAACGGCCTAAGAGCTGCTGTTTCTTTGAAGAGGGAGTGCGACCAAAGTGTTAATTGCAGGTCTCACCGTAGGACTATTGCAGGAGAACTGCTACATTCTCGGATGTGAGGAATCTTTCCGCGGTGTTGTCATCGACCCGGGGGACAGCGCCCGAGCCATCCTTAACGAAGTCGAAGAAATGGGCTTGACGATTGAGAAGATCATCAACACGCATTCCCACTTCGACCACGTCTTGGCGGTGAACGCAGTGCGGGCCGCCACCGGAGCCCCATTTTACCTGCATAGCGAAGACCTTCCCATTCTGCGGGCAGCGCCGGAACGCGTTCGCGAATGGCTGGGGACCCGCGTCGATCCTGTCGACGAACCGGACCACTTCTTGCAGCAAGGTCAGATGATCGAATTTGGCGCCGAGTCCCTGGAAGTCCGCTTCACACCAGGTCACTCACCGGGCCACGTCGTCTTTGTTGACCACACAAACGAGCAGATCTTCGCCGGTGATACACTCTTCCGCGGCAGTATAGGACGTTTCGATCTGCCGCTGGCGGACGGCCCTACGCTATACCAGAGCATCCAGGAACAACTGCTTACACTACCCGATACGTACGTCGTTTACCCCGGTCACGGGGAAGCGACCACCATTGGCGCAGAACGAGAGGCCAATCCCTTTGTCGGCAAGGCTGCCGCGTTCTCCTTCACATGACCTATAGGAGCGTGCCATGACGACCTTGGCAGGCGGACTCCAAAGGCTATGGGGAAAGCACAGGAGTCGTGCCCGGACAGTTGAATCGGAGGACGCGGAAAGCTCCGCAACGACAGGCGGATCCGTTTCCCAGGAGCCGGTTGTGGTCTGGCAGGCCGCAAACCCGATGGAGGCTCAGATCGTCAGAGGCCGTCTGCAAAGCGCGGGCATTCCTGCAATTGTGCGCGGCGAATCGATGGGCAGGATATACGGATTCATCTACGGCGGACTGGCAGAGCGGGATGTCCTGGTGCCCGCAGCGCTGGCCGAATCCGCCGAGGAGATCTTGTCCGAGGAGATCCAGTGGGACACTGACGTCGGTGACTGCTCATAGCTCAGTTTCGGCCGCGCCGCGTCCAGCGCCTATAATGCAGAAGACAGATGCTGGCCGTTCTAATCGGCGAGTCCGGACTTCTGAACTCAGTCAACCAGGCGATAAGCGTTCCAGTAGGTAAGTGAACTGATGAGTGACGCGTCACCAAATCAAGACGAACTCAACGAAGAAGAGTTGTGGGAGGGTCCAATCCCGGCCCACCTGGCCCGTAGGCGAACCGGTATCAGGCCGCAGTTTCTCGTTGCTGGACTCCTGCTGGTTGGCGTTATCATCTCGTTGATGGTTTATGGTCTGCTCACTGCCAAAGCCTACTGGTTAACTGTCGACGAGGTTCATGAGAGGGAGAGCTCGCTCCTGTCCCAGCGCATTAGGGTGAATGGCGTTGTCGTCGACGGCAGTGAAGATTGGGACCCTTCTGAAGTGACGCTCCGCTTCAGGATTCAGGACGAGGAGAATCCCAATCAGCAGCTCGAGATCGTCTTTTACGAGCCCCGGCCGGACAATTTTCATCGGGCTGCTTCGGTAATCGCGGAGGGAGAGCTTCTGCCAGGCGGCGTCATTGAGGCAGATGTACTGCTTCTCAAATGTCCCAGTCGATACGAGGAATCTCCGGAAGACATCGTCTTTCAGACAATTCCCTGAAGGCGTCTGGGCTTGCCGCGGCGAGTAGGACAAATCGAACGGGGTGAGTTCGCAGCGCCCGGCGCCTCAGGCGCACGCGTGTACAGGATCAGCCCCTAGTCGGAACAGCAACGATTGCATTTCAAATGGTCCACTTGTGCAGTTCTACTGTTGGCATTTGCCGTAGCTCTCTTCGTGACGCTGACGACGGATAGCCTCAACGCACAAGAGCCCACTCCACCTTATGACCCGCAGCAGGTCCCAGTCCCCCAGCGAATGCCTGTTGCCGGGTTGGCCACCGAATCCTACAGACAGAACTGCGCCCCTTGTCACGGCGCCAGCGGTGACGGCGACGGCCCGGCCGGCGCCGCAGCCGACCCAACCGTCTTTTCCGACCCGACGGTGGTCTGGGAGCGCTCACCGGCTGAACTTTTCTTCGTTACCAAGTTTGGGCGCATTGAGAACCTGATGCCACCCTGGCGCAATAGCTTGAGTGACGAGCAGATCTGGCAGGCGGTCTACTTCGCCTGGAATCTGCACACGAACGAGACGGAGGTCGCACAGGGAGCGGAGCTATATGCCCAGTCCTGCCTGGCCTGCCACGGGGACGAAGGCCGGGGCGAAGGAAGAGAGGCCGGCGCTGGGATTCCCGACTTTTCGGCGCAGCACCGGATGATCCATTTGAGTCCGGCGGATTTGGCGAAGCGCTGGCGAGAAGCCCACCCGGAACTCGGTTCCAACTGGTCAATTGGGCAGCAGAGAGCGGTTCTTGAGTTCATTCGCAGCTTTACATATCAGCCGGTGTGGGAGCCATTCGAGGTCTCGGGGCCTGGCGTAATCACAGGCCAATTGATACAAGGTACTCAGAATGGGCCTGCGCCCCAACAGACAGCGGTCACCCTTAACATCTACCGGCAGGCCAATTTACTGACGACGCGCAGCGTATCAATCGGGGCCGACGGCAGCTTTGAATTCAGTAACCTGCCTGTGGACGAAGGCTTCTACTTCCTTGCGGAGACCGAGCACCGCAGTATCCGCTACACTTCACCGATACTTGCATTCAGCGGTCCTGATTTCATCGAAGACAGGACCGGCC
The DNA here is from genome assembly GCA_965204525.1 of Caldilineaceae bacterium. GTDB lineage: Bacteria > Chloroflexota > Anaerolineae > Caldilineales > Caldilineaceae > Bin5. Next base: position 971,809 of record OZ241994.1, read on the forward strand.
CGGAGAGAATCGACACGTCGCTGCCCGTATTTGAGCCGACATCCGACCCGACCGGCATTCACGTAATCCGCGCCAACTGGATCATCGAGCACGATCCGGGAAGATTGCTCATCGGCCAGCTCTTCACTCTTGACAATCGCAGCGACCGCACATTCATCGGCGTCGAGGATGACCAGTTCGACGTTCCCGTAACACTGGTCATTCCGCTTCCGGATGGCGCACAGCAAGTAGAGATCCAGGACGGGTTGATCGGCGAGTCCTACCGATTGCGCCAACAGATTCTCTACGATACGCGTCCCGTCCTCCCAGGCGATGGCTCGCGCCAGGTTTTCGTACGATATCGCCTTGCATATGCTGACGAGTCCGCCCAGATAACTTTCCCTGTCCCATATGAGACTGAGCTATTGAATGTCCTGGTGGCTGACCTGCCGGGTCTGGAAGTGGATCTTTCCTTGGAAGGCGAAATACGCGACCCTGCGGGCCAGGAAACGATTCAAGGAGTCCTCTTCCGCCGCTGGAGCGCTCCGGCATCCCGCAGCACCCCTGTTCAACTTTCCTTGCGCGGCTTGATCGAGGCAGGCGGCCGCGATCCAAGGCAAGACAGGGAGCCGCAATTGAATAGAGAATTGCAGGTTGCCGCGCCTCCGCTGGATGTCCGCATTCCCCTGGTTTTCGGCAGCGTCGTCGCACTCGTCCTCCTCGTATCTGTGGCATTTTTCTTCCAACGTGAGAGGGCCAAGAACCCGCCGACGCCTGAGCAGATGGCCGCGCGGCGAAGTGAACTGATCGACAGAATAGCCCGGTTGGACGATCTGCATGCGCTGGGCGAACTGGAAAAACGCGCCTGGCAAAGGAAGAGAGCTTCACTGAAGAGCGAGTTGATCGACGTCGCCCTGGCAGAACAGAGATCGAGGGCGGCCAGATGACCAACCGTGCCGCCCCTCTCATTCGTTGCGAGCATATCGAAAAACGTTTCGGACACAAACGCGTTCTACGTGATGTTTCTTTCTCGGTTGCAGCCGGCGAAGTCCTGTCTCTGCTTGGGGCCAACGGATCGGGAAAGACGACACTCTTGCGGATAATCGCGTCGCTGGACAGGCCCGACAAGGGAGAAGTGTGGCTGGGGCCTGTGCCCCTTTCCACGGCCGCACATGAGATTCGCCGCTATATCGGCGTTGTCGCACATGCCCCTCTGCTGTACGATCGACTTACCGGCGCCGAAAACCTGCAGTTCTTCGCCCGCCTGTACGATCTGCAAGAGCCGCAGAGACGTATCGAGCAGCTTCTGCGAACTCTTGATCTCTGGCGTTGGCGGGACAGTGCAGTGCGGACATATAGTCGAGGCATGTCTCAGCGGCTGGCGATCGCGAGGGCGTTGCTGCACGATCCCCCTGTCGTAATTCTCGACGAACCGGATACCGGCCTGGACAGGGAAAGCCTGAAACAGATGGCCGAGCTCATCGGGCAGCTGCGCGAAAGAGACCGGGCTGTACTTATCACAACGCACAGTATGGAGCGTGCGTTTACGTGGGCCGACCGGGTCGTCGAACTTCGTGCCGGACGTTTGCACCAAATGGAGGGTCCCGATCGTATTGAACAGTGAAGGGGGCAGTTCAGTCAAACGATCAGCTCCCCCGTTCGCGGGCTTCATCTGAGACCGTGCCTTGCAATGGCAGAGCTTACAGAGGCAGAACCTGTTACCAGCAAGGGAGGAGGGCTCGCAGCATATCTGCGCGGCGTATTGGCTGTAGCGGAGAAAGACGTCCGCACCGAGTTACGGGCCAAAGAGGTCGTGGGGACGATGGCGGCCTTTTCCGTTCTGGCCGCGGTCGTTTTCGGACTGGCCTTTGACCTGCGCGTGCCCCGGCCCGAGCTGGTCGTTCCCGGCATTCTCTGGGTGATCATCCTTTTTGGAGGCGTGTTGGGGCTGCACCGTTCTTTCGGGTCGGAATTGGACCGGGGCACATTGACCGGACTGCTTCTGGCGCCGGTAGAACGGTCCGCAATCTATTTGGGAAAGGTTGCGGCTAATCTTCTCTATTTCCTGATTATCGAAGCGCTTCTTGTGCCTGTCCTGCTCATCCTGTTCGACGTCAACTTGCTGAAGCCGCTGGTTTTGCTGGCGTTGGCGCTGGGCACTGTCGGATACGTGGGCGCGGGAACGCTCTTCGCGGCGCTGACGGCCCGAAACAGGGCCAGGGAGACGCTCTTGCCCGTACTGCTGCTGCCGGTACTCGCCCCCCTTTTCATATCGGGAGTGGGTTTGACGGCTGTCGTAGTGGATGGCAGGGGCAATGCCGAAGCGTGGCCGTGGCTCGGAATAATCGGGATCTATGATGCCCTGGTGTACGCAATCGCTTTCTTGTTGGTCGACGTTATATGGGAACAGACTTGACACAAACGCGAGGAACTGTCTGATGAACGCAGTCGCAAGACCTGCACGGTCAGATCGCTGGTTTACTCCATTACTGGTCTTCGATCTTTTGGCGGCGCTGGCCATGGTTGGGGTAATGTGGACAGCTTTGCTCTACGCAGGTGACGCAACCAATCTCGCCGGAGATGAACAGGTGGCCCAGCGGATCTTCTACTTTCACATTGGAAGTAACATCGCCGCGCTTCTCGGGTTTCTGGGGTCGGTGGTCGGCAGCGTCGGTTTTCTCTTCAGCCGCCGCCTGGTGTGGGATCGATGGGCCGCGGCGAGTGTTGAAATCGGCACGATTTTCGGAATTCTCGTTCTTTTGTCCGGCGCAATCTGGGCCAAGCCGGCCTGGAATACCTATTGGACCTGGGATCCTCGTCTGACGACTGCGACGATTACCGTCCTGATTTACATCGCCTATATGCTTTTCCGCAACGGGTTCGATGATCCCGAAACGCGGGCTCGTTTTGCCAGTGTCTACGCCTTGTTCGCCTTTCTGAGCGTTCCCTTGACATACTACAGCGCGCGCCTGTTCCGCTCCATCCATCCCATCGTCTTTGACGGCGCAAATGAGGAAGCGCAGGGGGGTTTTGGCATCGGTCCGACAATGGGACAGACCCTGACAATCGCCATGATCGGATTCGCGCTCCTGTTCCTTGCGATACTCTTTCACCGGGTACGCCAACTTGAGTTTGAGGCCCGCATTGAAGCATTACGGGAGAACTACGACGAATGATCTATCTCGCATCCGCCTTGATCCTGATGTGGCTGTTTGTGGGAGGCTACCTCCTGTTCATGCTGGCCCGCCAGAGAGCATTGGAAAAAGAGCTGCGGTCATTGGAGGAGCAACTTCAGGACAAAGCAGAAGCAGACTGAGGCGGTCCGGAGTTTCAGCCGGCTATTGGTAAGATTGTTTACTTCATACAGGTCTTTGGTGCAATAGATTGGAAAGAGGGAAATTGATGCGTTGCCCGGCAAGCGTATGAGGGCAGCATAAAGTCGCAACTGGGTTGAAATCATGGTGCAGAACATCTCGAATGCAGGAGACATACAGGCGGGAAGCAGGTCGAAATCGCCTGCGCAGGGGCAGGCAAGTCGTAGCAGCACTTTCCTGCACTCGCTCGCTTTTGTCATCGGATTTGGAGCCATTTTCACGCTACTCGGCTCTGCCGCCGGCTTTTTGGGACAGAGCCTGAACAGTTATCTGCCTCTCGTCCAGCGGCTCGGCGCGGTTTTGCTGGCGATTTTCGGTCTGACGACTCTCGGTACTGTCGGCTGGATCATAAGGCGCATTCGGGCAAACGGGAGACTCATCGCCAATCCGGCCGTGGCCGCGCTTGTAGACATTCTGGGCTTTCTCAACGCGCTGATGTATACCGAAAGGCGTGTGACCGAACTGCACAGAGTGAAACGTGGTTGGGGGTATCTCAGCAGCGCGCTGATGGGCGTGAGCTTCAGCGCCGGCTGGGTTCCCTGTGTCGGACCGATCCTGGCCAGCATCCTGTTTCTGGCGAGTGACAGTACCACCGTAGTCCAGGGTGCGCTTCTTTTGGCAATCTACAGTTTGGGTCTGGGCTTGCCTTTCTTGCTGACCGGGGCCGCGTTCAGCTGGGCAACTGGAATCCTCCGCCGACTCAACCGCCACGCCAATATCGTCAGCCTCGTCAGCGGTGTCTTTCTACTCTGCGTGGCCTGGCTTCTGTGGGCCGACATGCTGCCAATGCTCACGACTCCGGTTGCGTTCCTGAATCAGTGGGTCTTTCTCCTGGAGGATACGCTCTCGTCTACTGTAGGGGTCGATTCTGCGTTCAATGCCGGGGCGCTGAACGCAGCGCCGCTGGCCTTTGTTGCCGGCATTATCAGTTTCATCAGTCCCTGCGTTCTGCCCCTGATTCCGGCCTATATAGGCTACCTGAGCGGCGCCGCGCTGTCCGGGGGCCGGAGCTGAGAGCAAGGGAGGACCCCGATGAAGCGTCAGTTATACCTGGCTTTGTGGGTCGTAGTTGCGATTGTCGTGACTGCCTGCGCTGCGGCGCCGCAAGGCGGCACCGAGCCTGACGAATTCACGCCCACGCCTCTGGAACAGTTCCCCAAAGAGTTGGGCAGCGGCTTCCCTGTAGCCGACCTGGTCCAGGAGGGCAGTCCGGACATCGGAGAAATCGCGCCCAACTTCGCATTTTTCCTTGCGGACGGCCGGGGCGCGGACCTTGCATCCTTGCAGGGAAGGCCCGTCGTCCTTAACTTCTGGGCCACTTGGTGCGGGCCTTGCAGGGCCGAGATGCCTGACCTTGTAACGCTTCACGAAAGCGATCCAGATCTGGTCGTACTCGAGGTCAACGTAGGGGAAGAGTTGCCCGCGGTCGAGAAGTTCGCCGCAGAGTTCGGCATGAACATGACAGTCGTTCTGGATCAGGAGGACCTGATCCGCCGGGCTTATGAAGTTCGCAACATGCCAACCACAGTCTTTATCAGGGCAGATGGCACGATCGGCGCCCGCTGGCCCGGTTTTCTCGCCGGCGAACAGCTGCATGACTTCGTTGAGCAGATCAAGAAGCAGTGAGCGGCGAACATGCGGGTCATACTGTTCACCAAAACAAACTGCCGGCTTTGCGACGCAATCAAATATGAACTCCTGGATCTGCAGACCGAATATGGGTTTGCTTTGAAAGAGGAGTTCGTAGAAACTGATCAGGATGTCCGGGGAGGCGAGGAGACGCTCGTCCCGTTCATTCACATAGAACGAGAGGGGCAGGACACTCTCCGCTTCGAGTTTCCGGTCAAGCAAGCTGAACTTCGCCGGGCCATTCACGTCGAGATGAAGCGCCGGTCGGACCAGGAAGGATGAGCCAGCCAGTGGATTTTAGCGGCGACGGGCAGGTGGAGGGCCGTGTTCAGCAGGCGGTCGCCCGCCGCGTTGACGGGGCGGTACTTGGGATAGCGCGGCATTGGCTTGCTCTCTTCAATGCCCTGGTCGCCCTATACCTCCTGTTGCCGTTCCTGGCGCCTGCACTGGCTAATGCCGGACTTACCAGGCCGGCATCTCTCATCTACTCCGTTTACTCGGCCACCTGTCACCAACTGCCGGAACGCAGTTATTTCCTCTTTGGCGAGCGGCCCTTTTACAGCCTCTCTTCTTTGGAAACGGGCGGCCTGCCCGAGGACCAGGGACTTTTCCAACGCCGCGCCTTCCGCGGCAACGACTCCACCGGATACAAGATTGCGGTCTGTCAACGCGATGTGGCCATCTACGGGTCGGTTGTGCTGGCCGGCCTGCTGTTTGGCATTCTGCGGCGACGCGTAAGTGGGATAGGGCTCAAGGTCTATCTGCTACTGCTCATTCCCATAGCCCTCGACGGCCTCAGCCAGCTGTTCGGATTGCGCGAGAGCAACTGGTGGCTGCGCACAGTGACCGGCGCCCTATTCGGGGGCGCCTCGGTCTGGCTTGCCTATCCCTATATTGAAGCGGCGATGCGGGACGTAGTGCGGTCGGAGGAGATGCGGCTACGGCACAACTTGCCCAATACTGCTCTGAAATAGCGCCGGTTCTTGCAAGATCTGCCTCAGATAGGCTGGATCTTGGCCTTGGCGAAAGAGGACGTGCGCTTCGGCAGCGAAACGATAAACAGCGAGCGAGAGAAGGAATCTTCTTCGATAACGACGCGCTTCTGTTCGTAGAAGGAGAGCAGATTGGCCAGCAGCAGAGTATCGGTCTGCTCCGGCGTCGTCTCCTCCTTCAGGTTGAGAATGTGAAAATCCTTGCCGTATCCGTCCTTGTAAAAATGGCGGTAGGAGTAGTCGACGGCGATGGCTTTACCGTATTCCACTGTCAGATCACTTTTGCCCGCTGCCGTCAATGCCTGTCCGAAAGTGGCGCTGTATTCAAAGGTGAAGCCGGTCTCGCCCAGCGCGTCGCGTACACTGCGCCACGCTTCCCCGCCGGAACCCTTGTGCCCCTCGTCCACGAAAATCAGGTTGTTGCTTTCAAACGCTTCGACGGGGATGTTGGATGCCCGCAGTTCCCTGATGTGTTGTTCACTCAGCCCCTCGTTGGGCGTAATCAGCAGGATGTTGTCCAAGCGAGCCGAGCAGTTCGTTCTGATCGTTGCAGTAGCGGTCCAGAAAAATTTCGGTGTAGAGAGCGGCCAGATATTGAAAATAGCGTAGCGTGAGAGGTTCGGCGCGGCCGGCGTTCATAGCGTCCAGATGTTCACGGATGTTGTCGTCGTAACGGGCCAGATCATCCGGAAAGATTTTCGGTTTATCTCCACGCGCTATCAGCCGGAGATAGACGTAACTGCGGCCATCAGGGGTTGAAACCTTCTGGGGCCTCCTTGATGTCTTCAAGCAGTTGCGGTGTGTTCTCGTCGCCCAACTGTTCATTCAGCCAAGACAGCAGAACCAAGCTATGTTCCAACTGGACGAAATCACCTGACTTGCTCCGGTTTGCGATCGTGCCCGGCATCAGTTCTGGTCCTTCCCAACAATTGCCCTGAGTTGCTCAACCAGGAGTGGCAAATCATTGACTATCACGTCCCACAGCACATTGAGATCAACACGATGGTAAGCGTGGGCCAGCCGGTTGCGCATTCCGATGATTTCGCTCCAGGCAATCGCTGGATGTTGTCGCCGCGCCTTCTCGGAAACACGACTGGCCGCTTCGCCCACGATTTCCACTAATCTCTGCAATGCGAGTTGCATTTTCCGGTCACTCACCATGGCATCCAGACTTGCGTCTCCCAGCATATCAATGGCTTCCTCAGCGTAGATCAGCATATCCACAAGGCTAACTTGGTCATCCCGTTTGGTCATACACCGCCTCCGCCGAACCGAGTATCTCCGCACGGAGCAGCCAGTTTCGGTTGCTTTCGATTCCCCGGAAGGTGTGCAAATCCACTTGCCGGCCCAATATCTCTGACAATTCATCTCCAATTGTGATAAACGCCAACCCCACCCGTGCATCTGGCTCGAATTCCACCAGAACATCCACATCGCTGTCGGGCGCAAAATCGTCTCGCAACACCGACCCAAACAGCGCCAAGCGGCGGATACGGTTGCGCTGGCAAAACTTGGCGACATCCTCCGTTGGAATCTTGATTCGTGCGTTCATGATTGTATTCCTGCGAACATGCGAGATTTGAACAGGGGTTCCAGCGCTTTGGCATTGGGAATGAAGGAGTCGCCGTTGACATAGATGAGATCCGCGCCCTCGACGAGACCGTTCTCGGCCACGAACTGTCTGTCGCGCTCATAACCGGCCTCGTTCCAACCAGCCGTCTCGCGCCAGATGACCGCCACAACCTGACCGGGGTTCTCGCGGGTCTCGCGCTGGTAGACCAAGTAACGCCGGCCGTCATCATCTTGTTCATTGATTTACGTTCGTTGCAGAAGAAACCGGACTCGACAACCGTGTCTCTTGCTTCTCAATAGTTGGTAATCAGAAGCTCGGTGATCGGCCCCCTCTTCGCCCCGTTGCTGTTGATGCGGCGGCTGGCGAGCACTTTGTGAATGCTGAACCCGGCATAGAGATCCTCGAAGAAGCTGTCATGGGGGTTCTCGTTCTGCGGATCGGAATTGCTCAGCATCAGTTTGGCGCCAGCGCTCCCCAACTCCTGGTAGAAAAGCGCCAGCCGCCTCTGCTCATCGTCGTCAAACGGGCTTTTGTAGAAGGAGTTGAAGCTGGCGGTCTTGCTGATCGGGCGGTACGGAGGATCCAGATAGACAAACGTTTTCTCGTCTACAAACCTCTTGCACGCAGTAAAGTCCCCGAAGTGAATCTCCGCATTCTGGAGCGACCGCGACACGGAGCGCAGATTCTCCTCGTCACAGATCCTGGGGTTGCGGTAGTTGCCAAAAGGGACATTGAAATCGCCACGGGAATTGACGCGATAGAGGCCGTTGAAACAGGTGCGATTCAGAAAGATCAGGCGCGCAACGTGCAACGCCTCGTCCTGAGCCGACGCGGAGTAGAGACTAGAGGCTCGTCTCTGATTGAACGACCGCCGCGCTTCGTAGAAGTATTCTTGACGCCGGATCCGGTCCAATTGCAGATACTGGCGCTTAATCTCCTCCAGCCGCTCTATCAGATTCTCGACCTGCTGCTGGATAGTGCGGTAAGCAAGAACAAGATCCTCGTTCATGTCGGAAATGAAAAACTCGCGGACATCAAAGTCGTTTGCAATGAGAAAGAAGACCGCGCCTCCGCCGATGAAGGGTTCGGCATACTTTGCGAGTCTTCCCTTCTCCATGCCAGGGGGCAGATGTCGTCCAATCTGTCCCAGAAGTTGTCCCTTGCCGCCCGCCCACTTGAGAAATGGTCTTGCCATTTCCTGGTCCCCGGTAACGTTTCGAGTTGACGTTTGCATCGGGCACATTCGAGTACGGGTCTCAAACTAAAACCTGGAAACGCCAGCACTGCTTACATTATCGCACAATCGTTCTATCACTTCAACTTTTGCGCTCTAACCATATCACGGGCGCACCGCCACAGCATCGCTCATCACCCGCCCCTCCTCGACCACCAGAGCGATACCGCCGCCGCCGAGTTCGCTATCGGTCACGTTGAAGAGAGTTTCGTCGAGATTGTCGATGCTACCCTGTAGCCGATCGCCTGTGACCCGCAAAGAAAATGTGTGCGACTCGCCGTATTCCCAAGGGAAATCGGCCTCGGCCAGCACGGTGTCGCCGTCCAGCGCGCGTACGAGTCGTGCCATGCCGCGGCCATCGGCCGCGCGGCCGAGAAGCAACGCGTAATAGCGACGCATTCCCTGCACCCTGGCCGCGATGCCGGCCGCTTTGCAAAGGTGCAGTGTGAGTTCGGTCTTCACTTCGTAGTCATGCCACTCTCTGGTTCCCGTGATGAGCAAGCCGCGGCCCCGGTTCTGTACAAGCCGGAATGATTCCGGCCACCAGAAGTCGTAGCTGTCCACGCCGTTGACCCAGGCTCGCCTCCACATCTGGGGGATAGACATTCCCAGGCGCCGTCTATCGAGAGGCGCGTCCGGGCGGGTAAACGTCACATCGGGTTCGCCTTCCCAGGTGAGGTAGTCCAGATAGATCGTGCCTTGTGTACGTTCGTCGCTCTGGACGGCCACTCCGACTTCGGCAATAGGCTCATTCCCTTCCCCATCCACAGTCCAGCTGAATGTATGGTGCGCGCCTGGATCGAGCCTTTGGGATGGCCCGGCCTCCAGCGTCAACTGATCGTCTTGTGACCGGTAGCGGCGCAGATACAGATTCACGTCAACGGCGCGTTCATTGCCGGCATCCGCCTCAATCGCGGCTGAAACTGTCTGTCCAGGATAGATGGAGGGGGAAGCCAGCAGGCCGTATCCGCGCTGCTCGAAGTAGACTGCCGTGTCTTTGGAGGGGATAAAGGTATGGGTAGCGGCCCGGGCCGGGCGCCCAGTGGCCACGCCATTGAAATTGAGCGCAAGGCTGCGGTCGCCTGACCGGCTGTGACCGGCTACGTTTTCGAGGGTCAGAGTGCCGCGGCTGTCTACGCTTTCGTCGGCCATGAAACCCTGTACCGAGCCCGGCAGCTCAAAATGGTAGCGGGCGCCGTCCTTAGGGGCGTGAACTGGCGCCTGGGACATTGCACGACCGATGTTGGCCACGTTGAGGCTCTCCGTAACGGCGTCGGTTACGGCCCTTCCCCCGTCGGCAGTTGGCAGATAGAGGCGGTCTGACAGTGGCCCGCGGAAGTCGGGGCCGTCTTCCAGGCCGGCCAGCCCGTTCTTGATTCCCAACAGACAGCCGACATTTCCGGAATTGCAGTCCGTGTCCCAGCCGCTCGTATTAACGATCATCAGCGACTTCTGGAAGCTGTCGTCTCCGTGAAGCAGGGCGTGAATGATCAGGGCGTGATTGGGGACCATATGGCAGTTTCCGCCAAACTTGTCGTAGCCGAAATTGGCGGCGATTTCCTCTCGCGTGGCCCTCCAGTCATCTCCATGGCGGGCGTGCCACTCCCGAATCCGGCTGATCATTGCGCATATGAGGGAGTCCTCTGGTATGACCGACAGACCAGTATCGATCAACGCCTGGATGTCCGATTCGATAAAGGCTTGAGCCTCCATGGCCGCCAGCACTTGCGCCCCGTGAATGGCGACGCCGTCGTGAGAGACGCTGGCCGCCCGCCGCGCCAGGTCGGCGGCAAGCTCCGGGTCGCCCGGGGCAACCATGGCCCACCCATCGATGAAAATCTGGGCCCCGATCTGTTCAGCTACCACTTGGCCGTTCAGAGCCATTGAACCGCTGTCGGGAGCAGGGATGCCCTCTTTGAGGCGCAGATAGGCAGTATGTTCCGTAGAGTTTCCCATCCCGCCCCACCACAGGATTGTGCGCTCTTCAATAATGTAGTTCAGCCAGCTCTGACCGATCTGCGCTGCCGTGACCGCCCGGCTATTGCCATAGTCGGGTAAGGCGCGCAAAAAGGTGAATGTGCCGGAGATGTCATCGTCAGTAACGATGAGTGGCACATCCAGGTGCTCGTGCACGTAGTAGTTGATCTCGCCGAACTGATCATTCAGCATCTCATATGTCCAGCCCTCGAAGGGCCGGCCCAGGTAGACGCCGATCAACTTGCCCAGTACGCCGGCATAGACTCTCTCTGAATAGTCGCTTGGAATGGACATCTGTCTGCTCCCGGATAGCGTGCGTTTCACTTTATCGAAGCGCTGGCGTTTGTAGATTGTGCTTACCAGAGGGGAGAAATCTAATCGTATTCAGGCCAGTAAAACTCCCGTTTGGTTGGATCATCGTAGCCGTCCATCCATGAATTCTTGAGTCCTGGCGTATTGATGGCCGCCTCGACAATGGCTCGATTGAAGTCGCCCACCAGCTCATGCTGCAAATACTCGCCGACAGGCATCCACAGGCACTCGTCAATCTCCCAGTCGTCCCGTTCGATTGCATGGGTCAGCGGCGAGAGCCGGCAGATGAAATAGATGTCCGATTTACCGTAGCGGTACCCATGCCAGTGACGCCAGCAGATCACGGACTCGAACTTAGTCTTGACCCCGGTCTCCTCGAGAACCTCCCGCACAGCTGCAGCCGCCAGGTGCTCGCCGGGATGAAGGGCGCCGCCGGGCAATTTATAGTAAGGCCGGGACGAACTGCGATGCCTCTCTGAGACGACCAATAGCTCCTGGCGCTCATTGATTACAACTCCGCCCGCGCCAATGTAATGGGTTGCGTACCCGGGAACCAGGGCATCCTCCTGCAATCTGCGGACGAGTAGTACATAGTTTGGTTCGGTGTGGTGGAACTCGAATCCGGCCGCGGTGGAGATTGGAATGAAGGCGGCTCGCTCGATCGGCAGGTGCAGCCAGACCAGAAATCGACCGTCTTGGATCCACTTCACCAGGGAAGAGGCGAGACCTTTTTCGAAGGCCGCAACTTCTTTGGGCAAATCTTCAGTGTTGATTTCTATGCCGTTAAACCGGTTGACTGCGTGTGGCAGGATTTTCATCGGGTCACCTTTCGGGACTAACATCGCAATTTGGCCCTACGCCAACGATGTCGCCTGACACCGTGCGCCGTAGTAAAGAACAGAAAGTCGGGGCACATTTTACCCTACCCTGCCTGGATGTTTCCCCATGTAGGGCTGGTCGAATGGGCTGGAATTGAGTTTGAGAGTTGAAGTCAGACGGTGGCAGACCTGTGAACCGTGTAGTTAACCTGATTCGACCTATTTTAGTCGCCCATCTTCCACAAATCAAGTTAATGATAACGCATTCATCTATCTCAGCGCGGTGTGGCACAGAGGAGAATTCTCTCGAATGTGCTATTCTGAAAGCCTGCAAGAGGGAGGGGTCGCGTTGTCGCAGATCTGACACCTGCGGCTGGCAGGGCCGGCGCCCCACTTGCCAACCCTTTCCTGAACACCGTCAACCAGTGCAAATGACTTCAGGAGTGTAAGCCATGTACACCACCGATCAATATGAGGGAATGCTTGCTGAAACTGTCGCCATGCGGGGGGCGAACGGCGACCGGGTCCTTGCCTACTGTGCCCGCCCCCTTGGAGCGGGACCCTTCCCTGGCATGGTCTTGATTCACCATATGCCCGGCTGGGACGAATGGTACCGCGAGGCGACGCGCAAGTTCGCCCATCACGGCTACGTCGCCATATCGCCGAATCTGTATGAACGATTCGGGCACGGCGCGCCTGAAGACGTAGCGGCGGCCGTGCGCGCAGATGGCGGAGTTCCGGACGACCAGGCCGTCGTCGACCTGGAAGCGGCCATGCACTACCTGCGTGCCCTACCCTATGTGAACGGAAAAATCGGCGTATTCGGCACTTGTTCAGGCGGTAGGCACGCAGTACTGGTTGCGAGCCGCGTGGCTGGGTTCGATGCGGTCGTCGACTGCTGGGGCGGCGGGGTCGTAATGCCTGCGGACCAGCTCACTCCCCAGAGGCCGGTTGCTCCCATTGACTACACCGCCGGCCTGGACTGCCCTATCCTGGGTCTCTTTGGCGCCGAAGATCACAGCCCAACAACGGATGAAGTGGCGCTCCACGAAGAAGCGCTCAAGGAACACGGTAAAAAGTACGAATTCCACATGTATGAGGACGCTGGCCACGGCTTTTTCTACTACCACCGGCCCAACTATCGGCAAGCACAGGCCGTCGACGGCTGGGAGAAGATTTGGACGTTCCTTGGCCGGAACCTGGCGTCCTGAGCCGCGGACAGGGAGTCGGCAATACGTGCAGCACCTCTTTCAAAGGAGGCCGAAGAAATGTGTACGATGATAGTTCAGAAAGTCCCTCTCGAAGGGTTTGGCAAGGGCGCCAGCGGCTGGTTTGACATGGATCAGGCAAACGTTAGCTGGGATCACCCCTTTCACGCTCCTGAGGAACACGCGCTCAACATCGACTTCGTCAACGAGGCATACGGGCCAGGCGCGCGCGTAGCGGTGGAACTGAGCGTCGAGGGCGCCCGTCAGCTGGTGGAGACGATTCAATCCGTCTTGGGGGAAGCGGAGGAAAGGGGGCTAATCTGAGCTGTGCGGCCGGTCGAACGGGTCGCCGGGCCGGAGAGCGGCTCCGTCCGGCTTGAATCCACGGCGGGGTAGCCGTCGATCGAGCCACTGCGCCATTCAGTCTCGGTAAGGGTCGTACTCGCCTTCGCCGGCCATGGCTACGCCCAACGGCTTGAGCGTATGCAGAACTCTGATCGTGTTGCGGTGATGGTCCAGTACTGCCGGCAGGCGCTTGTAGGCCTGGGGCGCCTCGTCGGTGCCTGCCCCGCGCAGCGTTGCTCCTGCTCTCCGGACCGAGTCCAACATCTGCTTACGCCGGATCTGCCCTTCCTTTACTTGCACTTTGCGCCCCTTCTTCCAGCGGAAGCGGCCAGCAGCTTGTGTCCGAGACATCAGGCGACCGGCGCCGTGGACGGTCGAGTAGAGCGCCATTCGGCTTTCTTCGCTCTCCATGCCCTCCAGGACGACTGAAATATCCCCCATCGATCCTCCGACGAATCCCTTTTGCCCGGGGAAAGCCGGCGTTGCGCCTTTGCGCGTGACCCAGAAGGTGTCGCCGTTGTGCTCCTCTTGCCAGGTGAAGTTATGGTGATTGTGAATCTCTTCGACGACTCTAGCGCCCAGCAGCTTGGCCACTCGCTGGCAGACCCAGTCTCGTCCCGCATAGGCATAGCGCCCGGCCAAAAGCATACAGGCCAGGTACTCCTGACCCAGGCTTGAACTGACTTTCAGTAAGCTGGGAACAGTTTCCAGGGCGCTTCGCCGCCGGCGGGAGCGTTTGCCTGCAACCGGAGCCGCCTCCTGCCTGCCGCCCCGCTCGCGGTCGGCCGCCTTCATGAAGTGCGTGGCGAGCCGGTGCCCCAGCCCCCTTGACCCAAAGTGGACCCCGACCCAGATTCGGTCCCTTTCGTCCTCGAAAATATCGACATAGTGATTGCCGCTGCCGACCGTTCCAAGCTGCTCGGCCGCCAGCTTCTTCAGGCTGTAGGCAACGGGCAGGTCCCAGGCCGGATCGTCGTCGAAAAGCCGATGATCGACTCTCTCCTTGTTCTTGCGCCCGATGCCGAACGGGATCGTTCTCCAGACGTCATCCATAATCTCATCTATGTTTGCCCTTACCTCTCCGGCAGGGATATCCAGACGGACGGCCTTGTTGCCGCAGGCAATGTCGTAACCGACCCCCGCCGGGTTCAGCTTGTCCCTATAGGCGATCACGCCCCCGATGGGAACGCCATAGCCCAGGTGATGGTCTGCCATCAGCGCGACTGCATCGGCTTCGCCGGCGCAATTTACTATCTGAGTGACAGCATTGTCCAGCGGATCACCCCAAACGGGCACGCTGCGAATAATTTCAACCGTCATGAGTACACCAAAGACTGAGTTACGGGCGGTGCAGTTCAGTCACGTGATGCATCTGGAGACAGGGACTCTGCTAGTCCGGCCTGACGCCTGCATACACGCCCTCTGGCAGGGGCCGTGGGCGTTCGCAGCGAGTCGACAACTCTACGTGGCGGCCTGTCTCAGAGGCGACGTGGATAGACTCCATTATCTCAAGAACATGCAGCGCCACTTCGCCATTGGCACGGTGCTGCTCGTCTTCAACTGTGCCGACCGCCATGTCCGCCGGGCCGATTCCCCGGCTATTGCCGGCATGGCCGAATCGCAGCGGCAAATCCTTCCACGAGTCGTCCGCGTGCGTTCGAACCTGCAGCGGACCGCCGAAGGTGTTCGGATCGGGCAGATTGAGTGTGCCTGTCTCGCCATACAACTCAATACGAGGAAGTCCAGATGCCTGCGTATCAAATGTCGTGATTATGGTGCCAATTGCGCCGCACTCGAAGTCAAGAAGGCCTACAACGAAGGTTGGGACCTCGACCTCTATTACTTCGCCCTTGTGGGGCTCGCTGTAGATCGTTCGCTCCGACCATGTTGCCCGCGCTGAACCTGTCACGCGCTTCACCGGCCCCAGCAGATGAACCAGCGCCGTCAAATAATAGACACCCATGTCCAGCATTGGCCCGCCGCCGGGCTTATAGTAGAAGGCGGGGTTCGCATGCCAATACTCGTGACCCCGGCTCATCATGAAGGCGGTGGCCGCCACCGGCGCGCCAACGATCCCTTCGTCGAGGTAAAGTCGCGCCGACTGATGGCCGGCGCCAAGAAAGGTGTCGGGAGCGCAACCGATGCGAAGATCCTTCTTTTTGGCAAGCGCCATCAACTCCTTGCCTTCGGCAAAGGTCGCGGCCAGCGGCTTCTCGCTGTAAACCGCCTTTCCCGCTTCCAGCGCGGCCTTGCCGACGGAGTAGTGGGCCGGAGGGGGCGTGAGATTGAGCACCATATCGATGTCCGGCGCGGCAAAGAGGTCCTCCGGCGACAGGACTCGAAGTCCATACTTCTCGGCCTGGCTCTTCGCCGCTGCAGGAACTGCGTCTGCGCAGGCTAAAATGTCGAACTCCGGCAGTTCCCGACTGACTTCGATATACCTGGTGCTGATGATGCCGCAACCGACGAGGCCGGCACGCGCAGGCAATTTCATCATGGTTTCCCTTTAAGGTTGGCGAGTATCATTGGCGGGCGATCTTCTCGATACTCTTCAATCTCTTGCCGCCCAGATGATTCCCCTGCGCACGATCTCTTTGGCCTCCGGCACGTTGAAATCACTGGCCACGTGCCCTAAAGAGCAGTAAAAGATCTTACCCTGACCCCAGCGACGCTTCCACACGACCGGCATGACGGTACCTTCGATCCACGGCGCGTATTCCCCGGAAAACGTTGTCGTTGCGAGCACCTCGTTACTGGGGTCGACGTGCATCAGGTACTGTTCGCTTTTCATCGTAAAGTCGTTCAGACCTGAAGTAATGGGGTCTCCGCGATCGACGATATTGACAGTGTAGTCGATGATATTCCCCGGGTGGGCTACCCACTGGCCGCCGACCATGAACTGATACTCGGTGTTCTGACGAAAAGCGTCCGCCATTCCTCCGTGCCAGCCGGCAAAGCCGGCCCCGTTAGCGATCGTGTCCAGCAGGCCTTTCTCCTGCTCTTTGGTAATTGAACTCATCGTATACACCTGCGTGATGACATCGTAGGCGGCCATGCGCTTCGCGTCCGTGTAAACGTCGAGGGACGTCTCGAGATCCACGTCAAAGCCGGCCTCCTCGATCAACGGCGCGAATATCTCCACGCACTGCTTCGGTTCGTGGCCTTCCCAGCCACCCCACACCATTAACGATCTCTTCGCCATCGGATTGTGACTCCTTGTTGCTGGACCTGGTCGCGAGTTTAGGCTGCTGGACACTGCTTCTTCACCGGAAAGCATTCGCGTCATGTCGACGTTCAGGAAAACCGGCTTACTGCTGCGGCCTCCCTTCCGACGCGGCGAATGCCGTGACGGCAAGTATAGCACCCGTACAGCGAAGCTACAATGAAAAAGCCCGATTGAAACAACAGATCGCCTATATGGGGTATCCGATAGAGGGCGCATGCAGACCGGGCAATCCGCACATATCAATTCAATTGCAATTTGGGAGGGGTGCTCTAAACCTGCGTCAAAGACGCAACCGGCCATCTATGGAGAAGGATCAGCGAAGCTCGAACTGTAACGGCATCCCGCCCTTTGGATGCAGCGTAATCTGCGGGTCCAGCTGGGCGACATAGCCGTCCGGAATGCGAAGACGGAAGCGTTGGGCAATCGCCGCGGCTACTAAAACGCTTTCCGTAAGCGCGAAGCCTTCGCCAATACACTGTCGCGGGCCGGCGCCAAAGGGAATGTAGGCAAAACGGTGTCGACCGGATCTGTTTGCCGGACTGAACCTCTCCGGATCGAACGCCAATGGCCTGCTCCAGAGTTCCGGCAGCCTGTGCGTTATGAAGGGGCATAGCGTGATGACCGCGTTCGCAGAAGTAGCGAAGCCGCCGATGACGTCGGCATCGTTTCCCCATCGTGACAAGGCATAGGCAGGCGGATACAATCGCATCGTTTCATCGAGCGCTTGGCGCGTAAAGACCAGTTTGGGAATGTCTTCAAACGTCGGCATCCGGCCATTCAAGGTCCGGTCCACCTCATCCTGAACCTGCGCCTCGAACTCAGGGTATCTTCCCAGGCAATAGAAAAACCAGGTGAGAAGAAGAGTTGTGGTCTCGTGTCCGGCAATGAGCAATGTGATAACTTCGTCGCGCAGTTGCTTCTCGTCCATGCCCTCGCCCGTTTCCTCATCGCGCGCCGACAACAGCATTCCCATGAGATCGTTTCCCGGCGTTCCGGATCTGCGCCTTTGGTTTATCATGGAGTAGATCAGTCGATCGAGCCCCCCTATGTCGCGTGTTACACGGCGCGTACTGGGCCAGAATGGTACTCTCATCGTGTACAGTGATGTGGGCGAGACGACCAGCCTGACAAAGAGCTCATTCAGCCTGGCGAAGGCGTCACCCACTTCGCGGGCCTCGCCGGTAAGGTCGACGCTGAACAACGCCCTGCCCGCGATCTCCAAGGTCATTTCCATCATTTCGCGGTGAAAGGCGACCACCTCGCCGGCGCGCGCAGACTGCTCCCACCGGGCAAATCGTCTCTCCGCGGCCGCCGTCATGATCTGGCCCATCTCTCGAATCTGTCCACGGTGGAATGCAGGCTGGGCCAGCCGCCGTTGCCTCAGCCACGAATCCCCGTCATTGCTGAGAAGGCCTTTCCCGACCAGTGGATACAGCAGGAGAAAGGTGGGGTGGGGCAGCTTTGTGAAATTCTTGTAGTTGTCCTGTAGTATATATTGGTAGTGGTCGGGGTGTACGAAGAGATAGCCCCACATGCGGGCGAAAAACCGGTACTTGGCTGCGGGTCCTGCTTCGTCGACGAACGCCTGTAAACAACCAAGCGGATCCCGCCGGAGACGGTTGGCAGTGCCGAAGAAACGATTGGCTCCTGGAGAGGGGGGAACTGGTCGCCGCTTCATCGGGACGACAGCGCTGGTCATGTGATTCGCTCCTTAACGCAGGCTTCAAAGTACAAGACCCCGTCATAGACGGGGTCTTGCGGCGTCTGGTCCGATAGCACGACTTAGAGAGCAATCTCCAGCGGTGATGCTACCGGACCAGTACTACTACTACAGTTATCCATGGGGCATCACCTCCTTGTGTTAGAGATACGCCGACAGTATTTCATAGTTTCTGAACGTTGTCAAACTCAGGGAAAGAGTGGAATACCGGTGTTGATTTTGGAGTCGTAAACTTCAAAGCGTATAATGAAAAGGCTTGCGTTCCTGTATCGGCCCGTAGTGTTCCATCCTGGATTGGCGCCTCCGGCTCTTGTCGGGTAGCACATGATCAGGCCGGAAAGGTAACCGCTGGGAACACTTAGTCAATCGGTTACTCGAGAACCCTGGCAAAGTCAACACCAGGTCCTTCAAAAAGGTTACGCAACGCATATCGTGTAATTTGTAAAGGTTACTCATGCGCAATCAACTTACCTACGTAGTGCTTATCCTGTGCTTGTTTGCCGGCTCCATGTTTGTGGCGCTCCCGATCGACCATCCCGTCTGGCTGGAAGAAGGGCTGGCGCCGGGTCCCGACACGCAGCGCGATATCCGTGAGTTGACGCTGGGGCTGGACCTGAAGGGCGGGACCCAGGTCTTGCTTGAGGCTGAAGTCAGCGAGGACCAGCCCCTGCCTGAAGACGCCCTCAATTCTGCCAAGATTATCGTTGAGCAGAGAGTGAATGGACTGGGGCTGGCCGAGCCTACGGTTCAGTTACAGGGCGAGAGCCGCATGATCGTCGAACTGCCTGGTGTCAAGAATCCGGACCAGGCCATCGAGACGATACGCTCCACCGGCCAGCTGGAGTTCGTCGATCTTGGAGGGCTACCGGTCCGACCCGATGACTTCATCAACACAACCAATCGGCCCAACGCTGTCGCGGCTTTGCAGGAGGCAATCGGCGCCGGAGAAGCCGCGCCGCAGTCGATTCCATTCCCGGAAGATGTATTTGAGACGATCATGACCGGCGACATACTGCAAGCGGTAGTCGCCACGCAGGACGAGTATTCGTTCTGGCAGATCCAGTTCGATCTGAAGAGCGAGAGCAGCGGCGATTTCTTCACCTATACGCGCGACAATATTGGCGAGGTCTTGGCGATAGTCCTGGACGGGCGCGTACTGTCGACACCGGTTATCAATGCTGCAATTAACGACAACGGTGTCATCACAGGAGACTTTTCCCAGGACGAAGCGGAAAGCCTGGCGATTCAGATGCGCTACGGCGCCTTGCCGATTCCCCTTGAAGTCGTAGATGTCCGTACAATCGGCGCCAGCCTCGGCCAGGACTCGATCGATCGCAGCTTACAGGCCGGGATCGTCGGCGGCGCCCTGGTTCTGCTCTTCATGGTCCTTCTTTACCGTCTGCCCGGATTTCTCGCCACAGTGGCGCTGGCGATCTATGTGACTTTGAATCTGGCCATGTACAAGCTGCTGCCTGTAACGCTCACCCTGCCAGGCATCGCTGGCTTCATTCTCTCAATCGGCATGGCTGTTGACGCGAATATCCTGATCTTTGAACGCATGAAGGAGGAACTTCGCAGCGGACGGTCATTGCGGCTGGCAGTCGAGACCGGCTTCAGCCGCGCCTGGCCGGCGATCCGTGACGGAAACCTCTCGACGCTAATCTCATGCGCCGTGCTCTATTGGTTTGGCAACAACTTTGGCGCCAGTGTGGTAAAGGGTTTCGCAATCACGCTCTCGGTTGGTGTGCTGCTGTCAATGTTCACTGCCGTTTTCGTCACACGCACATTTATGCGAAGTTTTCTCTCGGGCCAGGGAGAAAAGCTTCTGAGTAGCCGCGGGTTGCTCGGTTACTGACTTCAGTTACGCTGGACCTGTCGTATCATTCCCTATGCGAGCCTTTTGGCGGGCAGAGCAGGCAAACGGGAAACGATTCTAGGGCCGGCCGCGTCCTCCGATAGTGGGACAAGTGCTGGCAATACGAAAGAAAATCTTATGTATCGCTTGGTTGAACGTCGAAAGCTCTGGTTTCTGATTTCGTTGCTTGGCATCCTGCCAGGCATCCTTTTCATAGTGTGGAACCTCTCCACATCCGGCACCCTCCTGCCTCTGAGTATCGATTACACTGGCGGTACACAGTGGGAGATGCGATTTGCCGAGCCGGTCGCGCCCACCGAACTGGGCAGCGTCTTCGTCGAAGCCGGATTCACCGACACAAAGGCTTTTCATGTCGACGATGACCGCACGGTTCAGGTCAAGTTCAAGAACATCGACATGGCCCGGAAAGAGGTGATCGAGCAAGCGATTGTCGAACGATTCGGTGAGTTTGACGAGCGTCTCTACCGCAGTATTGGACCTGCCATCGGCGCGGAAGTGAGCCAGGCGGCCCTTTTGGCGGTAATCGCTGCTTCGGTCCTGATCCTGGCCTATATTGCACTGGCCTTCCGAGAGATAACGCACCCGTTCCGATTTGGGGTCGCGGCCATCGTGGCACTTGTGCACGATGTCCTGATCACAGTTTCCTTCCTTTCTATCATGAATCTGGTCCTTGGCTGGGAGTTGGATGCCCTCTTCCTCACCGCCACGTTGACGGTCATCGGCTTCAGCGTCAACGATACCATTGTCATTTTCGACAGAATTCGGGAAAACCTTCGCCGGCGCCGTGGAGAGCCGTTGTCGATGGTCGCGAACCGCAGCATCATCGAGACGGCGCAGCGTTCCATCGCGACTCAGGTGACCGCGCTCCTCGTGCTTGCGGCAATTCTGATCTTTGGCGGGAGCACCTTGCGCATCTTCATGGCAACATTGATTGTCGGCCTCGTTTCCGGCACCTACAGTTCCATCTTTACTGCCACCCCGCTCGTCGTTGCATGGGAGGAAGGCTCTCTCCTGCCCAGGGCACGCAAGTCTGTCAGGGCGAGAGAACAGACCGCGCCTGCTTAGTATAGGAACACATTCGTTTCTGGGCTTTAACCGGTCTTGGCCAGGGCCGCCAGTCCTGGAAATCTCTTAGCTGAAGGCTGCCTACTCTTGCTGCGACTTTCGAACCGGTCACTCTAGCATTCCCCCAAAGCCGGATCCCGGAAGGCTCTGTTTCCCAGTTGGTTTAGCCGACTGCGACAGACGCTCACAGACTACCTAGTAAATCCAGGCGGCGCTACGGATGCCCGGAACTACATTCGACAGGGCCTTATTTCGGGATATTCCAAAAAGAGCCAAATTGGACCCCGTCCCGATGCGCCTTTTGACGGTTCGAAATCTGCGTTGTGTTTTCCCGCTGTGGTGCCTGACTGCTTTCTTCCTGTGCGGATTCGGGCCGCCGACTATGGTCGACCGGGATGTGGCGCCGCGCCAGAGGTACACAGTCGGCCAGTTGGGCCAGATCAGGCAAGCCCACGTGCCGCCGCCCGACATCAGCGCTGCGTCCGTCCTGGTGTACGATCTCGAAACCGGTCGCGTACTGATGAAGAAGGCGGAACAGTTGCCGGTTTCGCCGGCAAGCCTGGCAAAGCTGATGACCGCTCTGCTCGTCCTGGAACAAGACCGCCTCTCGGACCTGGTTACGATTCAACGGGCCGACCTGATAGGAGAGGCCGCGATGGGACTGAGGGAAGGGGAAGAGCTATTCGTCGAGGAACTGCTATGGGGGATGCTGATACCAAGCGGAAACGACGCCGCGATGGCCCTGGCCCGCCACCATTCAAGCACAGTGGAGTCGTTCGTTACCAACATGAATCTGCGGGCCGGGGACTTGGGCATGCACAACACGCTGTTCCACAATCCCAATGGATTCGATGCCGACGGTCAGGTCAGCAGCGCCCAGGATCTGTTGACACTGATCAAACTGCTTTGGGAATATCCCCTCTTCCGCGAGATCGTTGGCACCCCTGCGGCGACGGTGGCAAGTCACGAACTGCAGACAACCAATCGCCTTCTAGGGTCCTATCCTGGTATTAACGGAGTCAAGACTGGCACGACCCGGCAGAGCGGTCAGTCCTTGATTGCCGGTTTGGAAGAAGACGGCCATCAGCTCTTCGCCCTGGTGCTGGGAAGTGTGGATCGCTACCATGACATGAGACTGGTCTTGCAGGCTGTCAGGGGCAACTATGGCTGGGTCCCATTGCACTTGCCGGAGCGCCCTACCGCTCTGGACCGGCTATTCGATTCGGAAGGAAACCGCTGGTTTCTGCGTGCTGATGGAATAAGTGTAGATCCGGCCGCGCTGGATGCTGGTCCGTTTTTCGAAGCGTTGCTGTCAGGTTGGGAACGCCAGGAGCTCCAGGTCTTCCGGCGCCTTCATCCCCCGCCTTCAGGAATGTGGACCACAGGAATGCCAGCCGGCGTCCTGGAATGGCGCTTGGGTGACAGGTTGATCGCAACCCAGCGCCTTTTTGTTGAGTGAAGTAACGGCCCGGAAAAACGGCGCCCCCCCTCCCTCGATAGCATTACTTTTCAGGTTCGCAAGGACAGATGGCTGAAGAACGGCTGCAAAAAGTACTGGCCGCGGCTGGAATCGCCAGCCGCAGAGCAAGCGAAAAACTGATAACTTCCGGGCGCGTTCGCGTCGACGGAAATGTTGTCACCACCTTGGGTACAAGAGTAGACCTAGCCACAGTATCTGTTACCGTTGATGGACAGTCGATTCGACTTGCGGAAAACAATATCTACTTCAGAGTCTACAAACCCAGGGGAATCCTGAGTGACATCGGCGGAGACACGGGCGGGCGAAGGACGGTTGCCCACCTGTTGCCTCAAGGCACACGCCGCGTTTTTCCCGTTGGCCGGCTCGACCTGAACAGTGAGGGTCTTGTCCTGTTGACGGACGACGGTGAGCTGACTAATAGACTTACGCACCCCCGCTTTGAGCATCCTAAGACCTACTTTGTCTTGGTGGCGCATCGGCCTTCAACAGATGCGCTTGTCCACATGCGAGAAGGGGTTGAACTGGATAGCGGTCGAACCGCTCCGGCCCGCGTCGAAATTGCGGACGGGTTGCCGGCTCGGCTGAATCTTGACAAAGGCGTTCAAAGATTTGGCGCGGCAGCTGCGGACGGATGGAAATCCTCGCCGCCTGAAAAAGGCGTATGGTTGCGCATTGTCCTGCGCGAGGGGAAAAAACGACAGATCCGGCACATGGCGGCTGCGGTCGGAATCAGTTTGAGACGGCTCATTCGTTGGTCGATCGGTCCCCTGACGCTGGAAGGCCTCCAGCCCGGAATGACCAGGGAGCTGACACCGGGCGAGGTATACGCGCTCAAGCAGATGGTGGGCAAGGGCTCAGGCAGCCGCCCGTCCGGAACGCGGCATGGCAGGACGGCCGAACGGTCGCGCGCAAGAAGGCGCTCTTCGCTGCGAAACAGGCGTTGACGCCCTTGGCTTTCGCCAACCCGGCCTCCCGAGGTTCAGAAACCTGACCGGGAGTAAGTTCGAGCCCGCACGCTTTGGACTTGGTCCTTTTGGACCCGATCGACGACCTGTCTTCAGCGACGGTTCGCTTCGGTAACCGCTTCTGCTTCTCTGGTACGAACGGTGAATGCCATAACGATTGACGGGCCGGCAGCGTCAGGCAAGAGCACTGTCGGCCACCAGGTCGGCCAGCGCCTGGATTTCCTTTTCTTCGATACTGGCGTCATGTATCGGGCTGTCGCCTGGGCTATATTGGACAGAGGTATCGATAGCGCCGACGTTGAGGCTGTTGGACGCGTAGCCGAGCAGTTGCCTATAGGAGTCAAGGCGCCCGGCGCCGATGCGCAGGACGGTCGCCAGGCGACGATTCAAATCGGAGAACTGGATGTCACCTGGTCTATCCGCAGCCCAAGAGTCGACAGTATCGTTTCCGTCGTGGCCGCGAACAGGCTTGTCAGGCAGGAGCTGAGCCGCAAGCAGCGCCTTATCGGTCTTGAATACGGATCGGGCGCTGCAGAAAAGGCTGGAGTGGTGATGGTGGGCCGGGACATTGGTACTGTCGTCCTTCCGGAAGCGCCCCTCAAGATATACTTGAAGGCGCCCTTGGAGGAGAGGGCGAGACGTCGCTTTAGTGAGCTTGTCGAACGAGGGAACGAGGCCGACTTTGCCAGAATACTGGATGGCATGCGGCTTCGAGATCAGATTGATAGTGAGCGTGCGGTTGCGCCGCTGCGCCCCGCCCGGGACGCGTTTCAGATCCAGACGGACGGCGCATCCGTCCTGGAGGTCGTCGAACAGATTCTCCCGCTCGCAGTGAAACGCCTCGGGGTTGTCCCGTCTTCTTCCGGCAAACAAGACACGACTGGCGATAGTGATCTGAGTGCCGGTTTGACATAGGGATCGGTCCTTGAATCGCGAACCGCGCGCTCGCGTCGTCCTCTGCCCCTCTCCTTTCGACAACCATTGGGCACGTCACATCCAGGCTGCATTCGCTGTAACGGACACTGGATTGTGGTATTATTGCAGGCAGTTTTTGAACGTTCAGATTGGCAGTCGGCAGTTCCATTCAGCGCAAAGGGGTAGGAATATGGTCGCGCTGACAAATGAGCAGAGACTCGAAATCTTCTACTGGATGGTCTTGGCTCGGACCTTTGATGAGGATATGGTTTCGCTTTGGAAACAGGGAAGGGGTCTGGGCGGTACCTTCAGCCAGCGGGGCCATGAGGCTGTGAGCGTCGGCTCCGCTTACGCGCTTGCGCCGGAAGATATCATTGCCCCGATGCACCGCGACATCGGCGCCTATTTTCTGAGGGGCCTGACCCCGCGCCGCGTCTTCGGCAACCTGCTGGGTAAGGTGTCAGGCGTTTCCGGGGGGCGAGACGCAAACATTCATGGCATGGGTGATCTGAGCCTGGGGATCGTTGGCTACATCAGCCATATTCCCATGTCGATGCCGATCACACTGGGCGTTGCCATGAGCCTCAAACTGCGGAACGAGGCCCGGGTCGCCATGACCTATGTTGGCGACGGGGGCAGCACCGCCGGCCTCTGGCATGAAACTCTCAATATGGCCGCACTCTACAACGCGCCCTATGTCCTGATCGTAGAAAACAACCAGTACGCTTACTCCACCCATGTCACCGACCAGATGCCGATCGAAAACATTGCCGACCGCGCTCCCGGTTACGACATTCCGGGCACAATTGTGGACGGGAACGACGTCGAAGCCGTATATCGGGCGACTTGCGAAGCGGTGGAAAGGGCAAGGCAGGGCGGCGGCCCTTCGCTCATCGAGGCCAAGACCATGCGCATGTTGGGCCACGCAATTCATGACGGCGCCGAATATGTCCCCAAGGAACTGCTGGCCGAATGGGAAAAAAAGGACCCTGTCGCTCGTTATCAAGCCAGGCTGCTCGCCGAAGAGGTGGCTGACAAGGAAGAACTGAATGAGATTCGCCAACGCGCAGCGGTTGAAATCGAAGACGCGATCGATTTCGCCGAAGCCAGTCCGCATCCCGAACCGGACTCCGTTGAAGAGGGCATCTATGCGCCTTGAGGGCGAAGGCAATCTAGCGCCTCTTCATTGAACTTGACTCCTCTCCGTCCCCTGACAGGCGTAGGAATTCGGCGCAACCAGCAGAAAGCAACGCGATTCGCCGGCCGCGATTCGGCCGGCGATTCTGTTGGATTTATCCTGCGTTCACCTTATCGAACCGGATGCCCAGCACGCTATCATGCAGGAACTTCCTTGGGAAGAGGTAGCCGACGTATTGGAGGAGCTCGACGAAGAAGAGATGGTGGAGGTCGTCCAGGGATTGACTGTCGTGGCCCAGTTTGCAGGGACCATTGCCGCGGTGGCAATCCTCGCCGCGCTGATGCCCGTAGTAGCGGCCCAGGGAGGCAACGCCGGCAACCAGTCGATGACGATCATTGTGCGTTCTTTAGCGCTTGGCCAGATCGATCTGAGGAACTTCTGGGCAGTAATTCGGCACGAACTCGGCGTCGGCATACTGCATGGCATTGCGCTGGGCGCGTTGGTGGCTGCTGTCACGTTCGTTTGGATAGGCAATCCGGTTTTGAGCGCAGTGATCGGGACTGCCATGCTGGGAAACTTTCTCGTGGCGGCCATCGTAGGCGTTCTCGTCCCCATGACCCTGCGCCGTTTCGGCGTCGATCCTGCCTTCGGGTCCAGCATGTTGGTCACCGCGTCTACCGACATCCTTGGCTTTTCGATCTTTCTGGGATTGGCCAGCTACCTTGTTGCCTGGCTGGTCTGATTCTCTAAAGTTGGAGCGAAAAATACGATTGCCCATTTCCAGCAGGTCGGGCGGACCGATGGAGATACGTCAACGACAGGACACCAAAGTGCTCTTAGGTGATTACGAACTGACGCCCGCCCGGCGCGTTTTCTTAATGATGTGCAGCACGCAAGAGGTTTTGCCAGGCTGACGGAACCTTTCTTTGTCAAGTGAACAACCTGTGAGATTTGCGGGGAAACGTGTCTCTCTTGCTTTCCAGGATTAGAAAAGGCGTAGATGCGGAGAAGGGGCTGGTCGCCCTCCTGCTCTCCACATTTTTTCTGACCGGAATCGCATACAGCCTGGTCGTTCCCCCCTTCGAGACACCCGACGAAATCTACCACTACGCCTTCGCTCGCCATCTCGCCGCGGGCAACGGGCTCCCCGTGCAGGGCCCGGAGACGACCGGACCCTGGGAGCAGGAAGGTAGTCAGCCGCCCCTCTACTACAGTCTGGTCGCGCTGGCGACGGCGGGCATCGATCAAGGCGGACTGGATGAGTTCGCGGTTCACAATCCCAGGGCGAACCTGGGAGATCCGCATCAACCGGGCAACAAGAACTACATGCTCTTCAGCGCCGAGAGCAGACCGCTCACGGGAGTGAACCTGGCACTGCACGTCGGCCGCTGGGTTTCTGTTATTCTTGGCACGTTCACCGTCCTCTTTTCGTACCTTCTGGCACGCTTCGCCTTTCCCTCAGACAGATGGGCCCGCCTGTTCACGACGGCGCTGGTGGCCACTATCCCTCAGTTCAGCTTTATCAGCGCAAGTGTCTCGAATGACAACATGATCACTGTTGTGAGCGCTGCCGCCCTGGTTTGGTTGGCGGCCAAATGCGGCCGCTCTTGGCGCGAGGGAATCCGCTGGTGGGAATGGATTGGACTTGGCCTGCTGTTGGGATTGGGTGCGTTGAGCAAACTGCAAGGGCTGGGGCTGCTTCCGCTCACGGCCTTCGCCGTTCTAACGCGTTTCAGGAGGAACAGAGACTGGAACACATTGCTGAGCGGCGCGCTTCTGGTCGGCGGTATGGTTCTGCTCGTCGCTGGGTGGTGGTACGCCCGTAATCTTTTTCTTTATGGAGACCCGTTCGGTACCAGGAACTTGCTCAGCGTCACAGGTCAACGTGTGGAGCCCTTGAGCTTCGAAGGTCTGTATGGAGAACTGCGCGGGCTGCAAATGTCCTTCTGGGGAATCTTCGGGTGGTTCAGCATTCTCCTACCTTCGTGGATATACAGCTTGTTTGAACTGCTTACAGCACTGGCAGTGTCGGGCGCAATCATAGACCTGATTCGAAATCTGAAGGCTACCCGGGGACCTGACGCAATACTGGAGCAGTCAGGCAACACCTTGGGAATCGCCTGGATCTGGGTACTGACTTCCCTTGCTCTCCTGGGCTACTGGATTTCCGTCGCGCAGGGGTCGCAGGGCAGGCTCCTGTTTCCTGCCATCAGTGCGCTTGCCGTAGTCGCCGTGACCGGCTTGCGCTTCTGGGCTGGATTTCTTCCTCGAATCGGGCGCATAGGACTGGGGATCATCATACCGCTTGGCCTATGGAGCTGCTCCCTCTTTGCCTTGGTAGATCTGTTGCCGGACTTGTACGGGTTGGATGAGACGGCCGGCTCAGTAGAGGAACTGCCGGCAGACGCTACGCTAATCGGGAAGGTCTATGGTGACGGCGTAGAGCTGGTCGCCGCCCGTCTGCCGGGCCCTGGCTCCTTCGCCGGCGACAATGTGCCCCTGACTCTATACTTCCGTGCAACGCAGCAACAGGAGCACGACCTCGAACTGTTCATCCATCTGCTGGATGCGCACGACAGGCAGATAGGGAATGTGACGAGCCACCCGGGTTGGGGCGCCCGCCCCCTCACCTTGTGGCAGCCAGGCCTCATCTACGAGGACTCGTACCAGATTCCTCTCGACCGGCCATCGCCCAAGTTTGCCAGGGTTCTAATAGGATTTGTCGATCCGAGCTCCACTGCCCTGGAGAACGAGGGACTCCTGCCTGTAGCAGGAGGGGGGCCCCGAATCGAAAGCCGTGTGCTCTGGACATATTACGAACAACTGGAGCCGGTGGCCGTCAGATATGATAGCGGAATCTCTCTTGTCGGGGTAGCGCTGGGACAGGGGGATGTTCAGCTTTCGACGAGGAAACTGATCGAACTTGGGCAGGATCGGACCATGTGGGTCGCGATGCAGTGGCAGGAAACTGTCGACTCAGACAAAGAGTACGCGACGTCGCTAAGGCTTCATCCGGTGAAAGATCAAGGCAGTTGGGTCTACCAGGAAGACTTGAAGCTATGGAAACCAGTCAGTTCCCTCCCGGCAATTTCGACTCCAGGCGCCCCAGTTGATACTCTCGTTCGACTGGATCTGCCCAGCGAACTCCCCAATGGCGATTACGAACTGCGTTTAGTAATCTACGACGCGGAAACGCTGCAGCCTGTGGTCCAAGACGGAACCTGGGAGCCGGAACTGCTCCTGGCACGCATAAGGCTGAACTGAATGAAGGAAACTACAATGAAGAGGAGTCTTTGAAATCAGTTTTCGGAACACCTGCTAAGCTGCGATCGTGGCCAAACGCCTTCCCGCCTCATGCAGTGTCCCAATCCGTTTAGCAAAGGCGAAACGAACGATGCCCTCGCCGTATCTTTCCCTGTCTCTCGTGTAAAAGTTGATCCCGGCCACCGAAGCTACGCCGACCTCCGTCGTGAGCCAGCGGGCAAAGCGGTGCGAGTCCCACTCCGCTTGGGGCGCGTCGATAGCGGAGTAGTCGGCCATGGTGTAGTACGAGCCCTCGGGCCGCACCGCGCGAAAACCGGCCTCTCGCAGCATCGCCAACATAACTTCACGGCGTTCGTCGTATTCCTCTCTCATCTGTAACCAGTAGTCGCTGGGCTGGCTGAGAGCAACGGCAGCCGCGGCCTGCAGGGGCGTGGGCGCGCAGATTGTGGAGTAGTCGTGCACTGCACGGATGGCTCCTGCAAGCGGCTCGCGGGCGATAACATAACCCAATCGCCAGCCTGTGACCGCAAAGGATTTTCCCAGTCCACCTATAGTCACCGTGCGCTCGACCAGGCCGTCGATACTGCCCGGGGACACATGCTCCCTGCCGTCATAGAGAATGCGGTCATAGATCTCGTCCGTGATCAGAATGAGATCATGGCGGTTCGTAAAGGCGGCAACTGTCTCCATCTCTTCGTCATCGAAAACACGGCCCGTAGGATTGTGGGGCGTATTCAGGAGCAAGGCCCGCGTCCGGTGCGTGACAGCGGCCTCCAATCGGTCCGCGTCGATCCGATAATCCGGGGCTTCCAGAACGACCGGCACGGCTGCGGCATCGGCCAGCAGCGCCGACGGACGGAAGTTTTCGTGTCCCGGTTCCAGTATGATCAGCTCGTCGCCGGGATTCAGCAAGGCCAGCAGGGAAGTGGTAATGCCTTCGGTCACGCCGCAGACGACGCAGATGTGGACGTCGGGGTCCACGGCCCAACCGAGTTGCCTTGTGTACTGCTCGGCCAGCGCCTGGCGCAGGGGCGGATAGCCCCACGTGACCGTATACTGGTTGGCCTCCCCGCGAATAGCGTCAACGGCGGCCTTGACAATTGCCTCCGGTGGGTCGAAGTCCGGAAAACCCTGGCTCAAGTTGATGGCTTCGTGCTCCATCGCAAGCCGGGTCATCTCTCGAATCATGGACTGGTTGAAATTGGTTGTACGCGTGGCTGGGTACACGGCGTGCCTCGTAAGTTTTGCTATAGTGAGAACTGCCAAAACGCAGAAATTCTACTCGAATCCCGCTCAACTGGCAACGAGGAGAGACGCGGGAGTGGCCCGGAGCCCGATATGCCCTGTTGAATATTCACTTGCAAAGCGCTTCGGCCGTACGGCGAGAGGCGCCCATTCCTTGCTTCAGTGCCGTGAATTTGGCAGAAACCCAAGCTGGCTGGTTGCTTGACAATTGACAGGGGCTATAGTATCTTCCCGTGCTAAGTCCACCCAAAACGCCTTGAACCAGATCCAACACTGGTGCTCCGGCGAGCTTCTGCGATTTTGAACTGAATCGGTTAGGCGAATGGCGACCCTTCAAGATCACATCGCCGCGACTTCGGCGCGAACACAACAGCGACCGTGGTATCACCTGAACGGCGAGGAGCGTTTGGCGTGGCTGCTCGTCCTGCCCTGGATCATCGGATTCGTTGCCTTCCAACTGGGTCCGATGCTGGCCTCTCTGGGGCTCTCCTTAACCGAGTGGCGCATGTTTACGCCGCCGAAATTCATTGGACTGGCGAACTACGCCGAAATGATTTCCGGCGATCCTCTCGTATTTCAGGCGTTCAAAGTAACGACTATCTACTCGGGCCTTATGCTAATTGGGAAAGGCCAATTGCTTGATTTGCAGATAGTCAGGTACGCCCAGCAGGCGATTGATGTAAATGCAGAGGGTATGTGCAGTCAATTTCGTGTAAAGGCGTGCACAAAGGCCTCTGAAAGTGTGAGCGTGGTTGGTTTCAATCGAGAATTGTGCGTTGAGTTGACTGTTGACTGTTTCGATCATTTGGCGGACGGCGTCGTAGATGCGAGAGACGAATGCCGGGAGCTGTTTTTTCTGGTTTCTGCGCGGTTTGGTGAGCAGGCGGATGCGATTGTATTGCCAGAGTTCTTCAGCTGCCGGTGCACTGACGTAGGCCTTGTCGCCGATGACGATGCGGTTGTTGTGTTCGGCAAGGAGTTCGCGACCGACAGCCAAGTCGCGGTAGCTAGCAGGAGCTAACTCGAAGTCGATAATGAGGCCACCCATCGTGATCAGAAGATGCAGCTTGAAACCGAAGATCATCTCCTTTTTGGAGGGAACGGGCCCGAAATCGGCCCCCCAATCAGACCAATCGCCGCGCGCTTGCGGCGCCAGATGGAATTGAACCACAGGGATGGGCAGGCTATCCACGACACAATGCTCGTCCCGATAGAGTTCCATTCTGGCCAACATCATGCGCCGCATCTCATTGATAATCCACATTAAGTTTCGTCGTCGCCGATTGAAACGGCTCTGTTCCGGCAAGATCGGAAACTTATCCCGATGTGCCTGCATATGACTGAGTAATTCTGTTTCCACATCCCAACCCAGACACTCGCCGATGAGACAGAGCGCGATCAACTCACTGTCGCTACACTCAGGCTCCGGTCCCGGTCGTCTCTGATATCTTTCCAGTTCCTTGTACATGTCGTCAACGAGTACATACACCCATAGACAGAAGTCGTCAAAGTGGGCTATCATTCGGTTAGTCCTCCTGGTGAGCTACCTTGGTTGGTCGAGACTTCCAAAGTTATCTCACCA
This sequence comes from Caldilineaceae bacterium, assembly GCA_965204525.1. GTDB lineage: Bacteria > Chloroflexota > Anaerolineae > Caldilineales > Caldilineaceae > Bin5. The sequence continues at coordinate 1,003,726 of OZ241994.1, forward strand.
GGGGACTTTTTTCAAACGCTATCTAGCATAAGGCCCTACTCGGTAACATCGGTCCCTCTTCGCATTGCCCTGGGCGTATTGGTCGCTCTGCTTTTGAACGCCAGCGTTCGAGGGCTGGCCTTCATACGTACAGTATACTACCTCCCGGCGACGGTCAGCGGCGTGGCGGTGGCGATGGTCTGGCTGTTGATTCTGAACGGCGATTTCGGGCTGTTAAACCGGGCGCTCAGTCTGCTTGGACTTGAAGGGCCTTACTGGCTGACCGACACGCGTACGGTGCTAGCCTCTTTCGTGTTAATGAGTCTCTGGAGCGTCGGCGCCGGCATCATCATCTACCTGGCCGGTCTGCAGGGCGTCCCCAATGAACTCTACGAGGCTGCAGAGGTCGACGGCGCCGACGACTGGGTAAAGTTCTGGAAGATCACGATACCCATGATATCTCCCGTTCTCTTCTTCCAGTTCGTTATCGGAATGATCGACGCGCTGCAGGAGTTCGCCGGCCCCTTTATCATGACCCAGGGCGGCCCCGGGAACGCCAGCCTGTTCGTGATGCTCTACCTGTTCAGGCAGGGCTTCGAGTTCTTCCAAATGGGATATGCCTCCGCGCTTGCCTGGGTACTCTTCGTTTACATCATGCTACTGACCCTCTTCATCATCCGCTCCTCTGCAGTATGGGTCTACTACGAAGGTGAAGTCAAAGGAAATTAAGCGATGGTCGTACGCTCAATCAGCGGGAGCCAAAGCCGCTACCGAGCCTTCAAGATGACATTTATCTATATTGTCCTGGCAGTCGGCATGGTCATTGTAATTCTGCCCTTTCTGTGGATGGTATCCACTTCTCTGAAGACGCCGGCCGACATCTTCAAGATTCCTACGGTATGGATCCCTAATCCAATTGTATGGGCAAACTATCCAAATGCCATGACGATTCTGCCCTTCGGACGCTTCATTCTCAACACGGCCAAAATCACCGGATTGGCGGTGGTGGGCGCCACGCTTTCCGGTTCGCTAGCCGCGTTTGCCTTCGCACGCCTTCGCTGGAGAGGACGCAACTTCATGTTCGTGCTGGTCCTGTCCACGCTTATGCTGCCGTTCCAGGTCATCATGATTCCCCAGTTCATTCTATTTCGCGAGCTCAAGTGGCTGGACACCTATTTGCCCCTGGTCGTGCCGGCTTTCTTTGGGGGCAGCGCCTTCAACATTTTCCTGCTGCGCCAGTATTTCATGACGATTTCGCCCGAGCTGGACGATGCCGCCATAATCGACGGTTGCAGCCGCTTCGGCGTCTATTGGCGAATCATTCTTCCGCTCTCAAAGGCGGCCTTGATGACCGTCGTGATATTTATCGTTCAAAACCGCTGGCAGAGCTTCCTCGTGCCTCTCATATATCTGTTCGACCAGAAAAAGTACACGCTGGCGCTGGGCTTGCGACTGTTCCAGGACCAGTATACGACGGAATGGGAGTTAATGATGGCCGCGGCAACTGTGAGTATGATTCCGGTGCTCCTGGTCTTCTATTACGGGCAGCGTTACTTCATACAGGGTGTCGTGTTTACGGGAGTAAAAGGGTAGTCGCGCACCGGCCTGGTGCTGCGATTGAGCCAGAACGTTTTCAACAAGGAGAACAGAATGATGTCTGATCAAATGACTCGCCGCAGGTTTCTACGCAATGCCGGTCTTGGCGCCAGCTCCGCAATCATGCTGGCAGCGTGCCAGCCAATGGCTGCCGGACAGGCTGGAGATGACGGCGGCGCCGCCGCGCCGGCAGCGGAACCGGTTTCCATCATTTCGATGACGTGGGGTCGGGCTGAGATGATGGAAGATGTGGCCGCGGCCTTCGTCGAAAGCAATGACGGGGCGATTGTCGTTGAAAACCAGACCCTGGGCTGGGGCGACTACTGGACCAAACTGAATACTTTGTACGCCTCCGGGTCCCCGCCGGACTCTGCCTGGACGCACACGGCCTGGGTGCGGCCCCATGCCGTTCTCGGCGCGATCGAAGATCTGAATCCCCGCATCGATGCATCGCCCGAGTTTCCCGACGACTGGTATGAATCCGTTTGGGGGCTGTTCACCTTTGAGGGCGGACAGTACGGTACCAGTTGGGACGTAGGCGTGCAGGGAATTTGGTTCAACCGCACTCTCTATGAGGCGGCCGGCCTGACCGGTCCGGGCGTTGGCTCGACCTATGCGGATCTGCTGGAGGCCAGTCTTGCGCTGACGACAGACCGCGAAGGCAACCATCCCCAGGACGACGGTTTCAATAAGCGGGAGGTAGCGGTCTGGGGCATGTCGAACATGGTGGACAACTGGGTCAACGAGATCCGACCACAGGCGGTGGCCTGGGGGACGGATGTATTCAATGAAGACGAAACCGAGTGTATCGTCAACTCCGAGGCGACGGTCGAGTTCCTCAACTGGTACCTTGACGCAATTCAGACCCACCAGGTGCATCCCTCAGCCGATCTGATTGAGGGTCTGGGGAACCTGTTCGTTTCGGGCAGTTCGGCTCTGATTTCCACGTTCCCCGGCATCATCGACCAGTTCGACGGCTCGTTCGAGTGGGAGATTTCTCCGTACCCGATGGGAGGAGACAGTGGGGCACATACCCTCAATGTCGGCGGTTCCGCGTTCTCGATCCCGTCCGAAAGCCCGCACCCGGAGGAGGCGTGGGAGTGGCTGGAGTATAACGCCGGCGAGGAAGCCCACCGAATCTGGGCAAGCACAGGGATAATCAATGCTCGCCGGTCCACGTCAAAGTATGTGTTGGAGCTGCTCGATGTACCTGACACCTTTGTGGAGTTCTACATGGACCGCATTGACGAGTTCGGCGTGCCAGTGTGGCAACATAAGAACCGGGCACAGATTAACACTGCTCTGACAGCCGCGTTCGAGCTGGTCTGGTTGGGCGACCGTACAGTGGAAGATGCCGCCAGCGCCGTGAAACCAGAGGTAGATGAGTTGCTGGCCGACGCTTGATCCAAGTCCCGGTTATTTCTCCACGCAGGACTGGAAAGTTGGAGGGTAACCTTTTCTCTCGCGTTGGAGCAAGTAACCTTTTTTTCAGTCTTGAGTTCCATGGCTGTCCAACCGATACACCCCCTAGCAGGCCGTTCTGCCAGGGGGTGTGTTGCTTCCAAAGATGAGGATCAATCATGACCCAAGGAAGCCGCCCCAATGTTCTTCTGATTATGGCCGATGATCATGCTCCCGCCGCATTTTCCACCTACGGCAGCAAGCTGAACTGCACCCCAAATCTGGACCGCATCGCCGCCGAAGGGCTGCGTTTGGACCGCTGCTTCTGCACAAATGCGATCTGTACGCCGGCGCGGGCGTCAGTTCATACCGGGAAGTACAGCCACGTGACAGGCATCAAGACCCTGAACGACGTCATCGACCAGACGCAGGAGACGACCGTCGGCATGTTGCTGCACGATGCCGGCTACCAAACAGCATTCGTGGGCAAGTGGCATCTGGGGCACGGAGGGAACAGTGATCCCGCCGGCTATGATTTCTGGAGTGTTCTTCCGGTGCAGGGCAAATACTATGACCCGGATCTGAGGGAAATGGGTGAAACGATCACCGAGCGAGGTTATGTTACCGACCTGCTGACCGATAAGGCGCTGGGCTGGTTGTCACAACGGGACGAGGAGCGCCCTTTCTTTCTCGTGTGCGCGCACAAGGCCCCGCACGACCCTTTCCAACCCCATCCCAAACACAAGGACCTCTTTGCGGCTGAACCTGTTCCCGAGCCTGCAACCTTTCACGATACTTATGAGAATCGAGCGGCCGCCGCGAGTATGGCGACCGAAAAGGTGGCGCTGATGCATCTGAAAAACCACCTTCCCGATCCGGTTCCCGAGGGGTTGTCCGCCGGGGAGCAGAAAGCGTGGAACTATCAGAGTTACATGCGCAACTACCTTCGATGCGTCGCCTCAATCGACGAAAATGTAGGCCGGCTCTTGGACTTTCTGGAGGAGAATCAACTGGGCGAGGACACGATAGTCATCTACACATCGGACCACGGGTTCTTTCTGGGCGATCATGGATGGTATGACAAGCGATTCATGTACGAAGAGTCGATTCGCATTCCTTTCCTGATGCGCTTCCCTCGCTCCGTTCAGGCCGGCATTACAAGTGAACGTATCGCACTGAATGTAGATTTTGCGCCGACCATTCTCGATTACGCCGGTTTGCCTGTCCCGACGGACATGCAAGGGCGAAGCCTTCGCCCACTCGCTGATGGCCGACCGCCTTCCGATTGGCGGACGTCGATGTACTACCGTTACTGGATGCATTTGGCGCATTTCAACATTCCGGCACACTACGGCATCCGTACCGAGCGCCATAAGCTGATCTACTACTACGGGGAAGCCTTGGGCAGCGCCGGCGCCATCGATGAGCCTACCCCACCGGAGTGGGAGCTGTTTGACCTTGAAGCGGATCCGCAGGAAATGAATAACATCTACCGCGACCCGGACAGCGCCGACCTAGTCGCAGAGTTGAAATCCGAACTCATGCGGCTGCAGAGCAGATTGGGGGATGCCCTCCACGAATGTGAATCGTGACTCCCGCGAGTTCGACGCGAACTTAATTGCCTTAGCGACTCAGGAAGAATCCGCAGTCAGGCCCTCTTTGAGACGGTGGATTTCCACAAGCCCCGTGTCGCGATAGCGGGCGAGTTGAGCGGATGAGAGACCAGCTACTGACTCATGAACATCTCGCACAATCCGGTCAACCAGCTCGTCGGTCAATTTGGGGTCCCCCAGAGTGCGCCAGCGCGCTTCCTGCGTTGCTCCCAGGTGGCGCATATAGTGCGCGATGCCCTCAGCTCCGCCCGCCAGGTGGTAGGTGGTAAACGGCCCTTGCAGCGCCCAGCGAAGACCCGGACCTTGTGTAATCACCTCGTCGATATCCTTAACGGTTGAGATACCTTCGGCCACCAAATGGACCGCCTCGCGAAAGAGGGCCGCTGCGAGCCGGTTGGCGATATGGCCGTATGCCTCCCTTTTCATCAGCACCGGCGCTTTACCGATGGCCCGGTAGAACGCTATCGCCCATGCCAGCGCCTCCGGAGCGGTGCGCTCGCCTCCGGAAACTTCGACAAGAGGAATCAGATGAGGGGGGTTGAATGGATGGCCGACAATAAGCCTTTGAGGCTGTCTTGCTTTCCGCTGAATGTCGGTTGGAATCAAGGCTGTGGCGCTGCTGCTCACAATCACCTGCGGGCCAATTACAGACTCCAAGTCTCTAAGCGTCTCCCGTTTCAGATCCAGTCTCTCCGGCACGCTCTCCTGCACGAATTGGGCCGCAGCGAGCTCGTCGCCGATGCTTGCTGAGAACTGCAGTAGACTCGTATCGGCGAGAGTTGGATAACCGATGCTTTCCAACGCGGGCATCATCCCGTCAATTGCCCGACGCAGTTCCCTTTCGTCAACAACCGGATCAACTGCCATTACATCCAGTCCGTTTGCCAGGAAACAGGTTGCCCAACTTGCCCCTATGGTCCCCGCGCCGATCACGGCTACTTTCCGGACCTGGTCAACCGGTACTGGCGTCACTTCTTGCTGTTGGTGCATTTCAAGTTCCTGTTTGGACAGTTCGCAACATCAATTGGCGCGTTATGCGAATCGAACACCCCAAGCCATGTTCTCGCTGGGGAGCTCAATCGCTGGGCGAGGAATTGCGTTGGGAAAGGCCGCTGCGGAATCAGGGGACTTGCGGCGAGGACAGAAAGCTACCCAAGCGGGCAAGCACTTCGTTCATTCCAGGGTGGTGGTCCCTCAGCAGAGTTTCTTCGCCTATCCCACTGTCTGACCATTCGATCATCTTCGCTGCTTTTTCGTCCGTTTCCAAGTCGACGTAGCTTGTCGATAGACGCAGAGAAAGCTCTGAATCCGGCGTACCAAAGTCAGAACCTGGCAATGTGGCGATCTGAAACGCCTCCAAAAGGAATCTTGCCAGGTCGACGGAGGTGTGGACCCCGCGCGCAGACAACTGCTTGCGCCACTGGTCGAAATTGGGAAACAGATAGAAGGCCCCCCTTGGTTCGGCGCAAGGCACGTCCAGTTCGCAGAGGCCCCGCCAGAGGAAACGGGTGCGAGCCGCGTGAAGCGCTGTGCATTTTCTAATGTATGCGGCCAGGTCGGCATCCTCGGCGTAGGCTGTAATTGCGGCATATTGGATCGGCGCCGATGCAGTGGACCAGAGTTCGCTTCCGACTTTGGCGGCGGCCTGGAGCAACTGCTGGCCATTTTCGCCGGGCGGAACGATCGCGATGCCCAAGCGCCAGCCGCCGAGCGAAAGATGCTTGCTCTTCCCACCAATCACTACCGTTCCCTCCGGGTAGAAGCGACTGATGGAGACGTGCTCTTGCCCGAACGCGGTCAGTCCGTAGATTTCGTCTGAAAGAACCAGGACGTTTTCTCTACGGCAAATGTCAGCAATCTCTTCCAAGTGCGCAGGCGCCAGCATCTGACCAGTCGGATTGCTGGGGCTATTCAAGATCAGAAGATGCTGGCCGTGCGGGGAGTTGTGCAGCAGGAGCCTAAGCCTATCGGGATGCAGGTGGTGCCCGTCCTGGGGGCTGGCCGGAATGCGCAGAACCGGACGACTGAACAAGCGTGACTGCGGCTCGTAGCTAACCCATGATGGGGTGTGCAATACAGTGGCCCCGGCAACGGCCATCTGGAAGGCGAAGAGGAGGGCCTTGCTGCCTGGGGCAACGATTACCTGTTCGGCCTTGACGTCGCGTCCTAACTGGCGAGAGTGAAAGTCTGCCACAGCCTGGCGGAGTTCGGGAAGCCCGGCGCTTGGCAGATAGCTCTGGCGAGAGGCGTGCTCAACCAGCGCGCTGACGATCTTGGGGTGAGCCGGGAAGCGGGACTCGCCAAATCCCAGGTGGTAAACTGTCTGGCCCTGGGCCCACATTTGGCGAACACGTTCGTTGATAAACAGTGTGGGCGAGGGCGCAAGCCGGTCTTCCAGGGAAGGAGCGAGAGAAAAATTCACAGGTGAGCGTTAAGAGTCTCTTGTCGGGAATCTCAGCCGACCCAGAATGCCTTTTCGAGGTCGGTAAACTCTTCGGCCGGACCTTGAAACTTGTTGCGGCCCAGTTCCAGCACATAGACATAGTCGGCGATCTTCAGGGCCGAGCGAATCTCCTGGTCCACGAGCAGAATGGTCAGACCCTCGCGATCTCGCAGATCGACAAGCATCTGATACACTTCTTCCGACAGCAGTTTGGCGAGCCCGGCTGTCGGCTCGTCCACCAGGATCAGCTTGGGGTCAGTCATCAACGTACGGCCGATTTCGACCATCCTCTGCATTCCGCCCGAGAGTTCGCCGGCGTTGGATTTGCGCCGCGGTTTCAGGTCAGGGAAGCGTTCGTAGTTCTCTTCGAGCTTTCGTTTGATGCGGCTCTTGTCATTCTTGAACGTCCACGCGCCCAACTCCAGGTTTTCCTCCACCGACATGAAACGGAAGACGCCAGGCTGCTGAGGAATGTAGGAGATTCCCATGTTTATGCGTTCGTGTGTCGGCACATCGATGATGTCCTGGTCATCGAGGCGGATCTGCCCTTGATTTGGTCGCAGGAAGCCGTAGACCGCTTTGAGCATGGTCGACTTACCTACCCCATTTGCACCGAGCACGGTTGTAATCTTGCCGCCCTCTGCCTGCATTGAGATGCCCTGAAGGATGTTCAGGTCGCGATAATATCCTACATAGAGGTCGTTGACTGCCAGCATTACTCTTCGTCCTCGCCCAGATAGGCCGCCTTCACCAGGGGATCTTCCCTCACCACCTCCGGGTCGCCGTCGGCTATCAGGTCACCGTAATTCAGCACGAGCAGGCGGCGGCTCAGGGTGAAGATCGTGTCCATATCGTGGCTGATAATAATGAACGCTTTGCCCTGGGCATTTGTCTCCGTGATGTAGCGGTAGATCACTTCCATGAGCCTGGGGTGAACGCCGGCGAACGGTTCATCCAAAATGATCATCTGGGGATCGAGCATGAGAAGGCGGCCCAACTCCAATAGCTTCTGCTGGCCGCCCGAGAGCGCCCGGGCGAATTCGTTGCGAAGGTGGGCTATCGTCAGAAACTCCAGGACCTCCTGCGCCTGCTCTTCGAAGTCACGTTGGCGGGCGGTCGCGCGCATGGCCATGGCCGGGATGAGCAGGTTCTCCAGCACAGTCATGCGGCGAAAGGCGCGTGTGACCTGAAAGGTTCGACCCAGACCGGCTCTGGCGACGCCATAGGGCGGACGCGTGTCTATTCTCTCCCCGTTCATGTAGACTGTGCCGCTCGACGGCTTGAGCGCGCCGTCAAGGATGTTGGTCAGCGTGGTTTTACCAGCGCCGTTTGGGCCGATGAGACCGATCAGCTCGGGCCCTTCGACGGTGAAGGAGACGTCCTTCAGAACCTCCAGGCCGCCGAAGTTCTTGAAGATGTTGTTAGCGGTCAGTTTCAACATGGTTGCTTACCGCCTCTTCCTCCACAGTTGCGTTCTCGTCACTACTGGAAGCGGGATCCTCCCCCTCACCCTCTTCCGCTGCCTCAGCTGGCGCGGCGCGAATCGATACCGTTTCCTCGGCGACACCGCCGCGACTTATCCTCTCCAGAATCGGAAAGAGGAGGCCGTTGCGCTGGAAGCGGAGGGTCAGCATGAGCAGCAAGCCGAAGAAGACCAGTCGCCACAGTGTCATATCGATGTGCAAGGGACCGATCGTAATGTTTGTTCGCAACAACTCCAGCACAAAGGTGATGACGATAGCGCCGACCGACGCTGTGTAGATGTTTTCAAGCCCGCCGATTACGGCCATGGCGATAACGAGGGACATTTGCAGGATAATCAGCGTGTTAGGCGTAATGATACCGATGTAGTGGCCTTGCAGTGCGCCTGCTGCCGCGGCCAGGGTGCTGGTGATCACAAAGACCAGCACTTTGTAGCGTACGATGTTAACGCCGAGGGCGGCCGCAGCCTCTTCATCTTCGCGAATGGCGCGGATAAACAGACCGAACCGGGAACCGGCCAGCCAGGTCATCATCGCCATCGCAACCAGGAAGAGGAGCAGCATTGCGTAGTAGGGCGGTATCTTGCTCGTCGAGCTGAAGCCCAAGAGGCCGCCGGGAAAGAGCGGAACCAACTCCAATCCGCTCTGACCCTCCGTTATCGGGATCTCAGCGCTGATTGAGGCGCGCAGGATCTCGGAAAAACCGATCGTAAACAGTGCCAAATAGGTACTTCGCAGCCGCAGCACCAGCCAGCCGACCAGAAGACCGAAGGTGGCGCCCATCACCAACCCCATCGCAATACTCGCCCAAACGGGGGGAAAGACTATCAACGTGCCGGCGGGAAGGGTTTCGGTCTTGGCCATGTCGAGGCATGATTCGTCGATGGTGCCGACGCGCCGGATATTCAAGACCACCAGCCACCAGTTTCCGAATAGAGGTATGTCAGTGCACAGCTCGGAAGGAGCGGTTGTGAAACGGATGAATTTCCCGATCAGGCCGGATGTATAGCCGCCGATCGCCATGAAAGCCATGTGCCCAAATGAGAACTGACCTGCATATCCGGCCAGGAGTGACCAGCTGGATGCGAGGATCGCATAGAAGAAGGCCGTAATGGCAAGGTGCATGAAGTAGCTACTGAGAACCAGGGAACCCAGTCCCCCCAGTTCTGAGGACGCCAGCGGAATAACAAACAGGATGACCACCGCAATCGTGCCGGTGACGCGGTAGAGAACGGTTGGCTTCATAGCTCTCGCCCAAAGAGGCCGGTCGGTTTCAAAAGAAGAACCAGCGTCAGGATCACCATGCCATAGGCGGGAATGTAGGCGGCTGCCCTGGTCGCATCGGGAATGCAGCCGGTTCCCGCGGCTTCCACCAGCCCGACGATCAGGCCGCCGAGGAAAGCGCCCGGCAGGCTGCCCATGCCGCCAAGTACGATAATGACAAAGGAACGGGCGGCGGCGGGAATGCCCACCTGGGGCAACCAGGAGAAGACCTGGACGAGTGAGGCGCCGGACAGTCCCGCCAGCATCGCGCCCATGCTGAATGCCAATGTATTCATCGAGTTGGGGTTAATGCCCGTGACGGCCGCGGCCTGCCTGTCCTGGCTGACGGCTCGAAGGGCCTTGCCCACCCAGGTACGGTAAAGGAACCAGAGCAGCGCCGCCAGCATGAGCAGTGCGAGAACGGCTGCGGTGAAACGAGGATTGGGGATGGAAATCGCGTCAAAGACGGTGACGTTGCCCGGCGTCATCCTGAGCAGCGCTCCGGAATCGGCGGGAAGTTCCATCCGGGGAAAGGGAAAGAATCGTTGGGCCTTTACAGGAACGGCCGAAGTCAGAGCCTGCGTGAAGTACTGAAGGAAGAATGCCAACCCGAAAGTTACGAGAATTGCGTATTCGGTTGGCCGCTCGATCTCTCCACTGCCCATGGGGCGCAGGAAAATCCTCTCGAATACGTAGCCGATAGCAAAGGTCACGATACAACTTGCCAAAATGGCGACCAAGGGAGAGACGCCCGGCAGCCATTTGGCAGAAATAAAGTAGGTGACCATGCCACCAATCATGTAAAACTCGCCATGGGCGAAACTGACGACGCCCAGGATGGAGAAGATGAGGGTCAGGCCCAAGGCCATGAGACCGTAGATGATGCCGATGACGATACCGTTGGCGAGCTGTGAAATGACAAATCCGCCGTTTGCGACACAGAGATTGTCGGGGTCGGCAAGGGCGAAGGCGGCGACAAAGATACCGACGACAATCGCGATGGCGATGCCGATGAGGCGATTTGTGATTTTAGGTGTGGCGACCCAGAGGGGGAGGAGGCTGAAGGGCCCAAGCGCCGCGCCGATCACCGCCCCGCCAAATGAAGCCTGGGAGATCTCCAGGTCTTTGCGGGCGTAGATGCGAGGCGTTACGACGCCACCGAGGGCGCCCCAGAGGAGGATCCATAGTAGCGCCCAGCCGAAGATTGCTGCGTTTTCCATGGTTCAACTCAGTGCCCGGCCAGCAGGATTTCGCGGCGGATCGAAACACAGCAACTCAAAAAGAGAGGCATGGTCCGCTGCGGCCGGCTGGAGAAGGACAGGGGAAAGGCCCGCAAGCAAAGGGTTTGCCCGCGGGGCCTTCCGTCCGGACTCAGGTTTCAGAGTTCAGCCCGTTACTCCTGGCCGACGATAATCGGCGCGCCGGTCTGGTAGATTACAGGGTATACAACCGTAGTTTCAGTTGCGTCCTGCCCTTCTTCCTGGTACTGCACAATCGTAATGGCCGGGTCGGGGAACTGGTGCCACCACTTGGGGTCCACGCCCGCCTGCTCGGGGGTATTGCTGCGGTTGATGGGGAAGGTGATGGGACCGAGGGCGCCCTCGTGGTTGATGTTCTCAAGGGCGTCGATAATATCGGCCGGATCGGTGGAGCCGGAGTCCTCGATAGCCTGTGCGATCAGCATGATGGAGTCGTAGGAGGCCATTGCGTAGGACTCAATGTCATCCTTACCGGTGCGGGCCGAGTACTCAGCGACCAGGGCCTGAGCGACGTCGTTGTAGAGCTGTTGAGGGAGACCGATACGGCGCACATAGCAGTGGTTGCCGTCGGGGACGTTGGTCCAGAAGGCATCGCTGACGAGCGAAACCTGGTTGCACATGGTGGGCACGTCCTGCGGGCCGATACCGGCATCGGCGGCCTGCTGGGTGAAGTTGTAAGAGGCTTCACCGGTGGCGAGGGTAACGATCAAGTCCGGGCTTTCGGCCTTGACGCGCTCGATGATACCGGCGAAGTCCTGGGTGCCGATGTCAACACTGAAGGTAACGGAGGCGATGCCGGCCTCGTCCAGGAGCGCGGTCGTGTTTTCGGCGGCCGGGATACCGTAGTCGGTGTTCTCGGTGAGGATGACCACCTTGTCGAGCTTCATGCCGTTCTCGTCGCGCAGCCACTGCATGAACTTGACGTCAACTGTGGAAACTTCGGAGCTCAGCGGCGCAATGCGGAAGATCTCATCGTACTGGACGCTGGTAATGGTGTCGTTCCAGGTCTCGGCAAAGACGATGGGAACACCGTTGTCGCGGGCGACTTCCTTGGCTGCCACCCCGACGGAGCTGTGGTAGCCGCCGCCGATGCCGACGACGCCGTCCTGGTTAATGAGGCGCTCGACGACAGCTGTACCGCGTTCCGGCAAGCCTTCAGTATCGACGATGATCAGTTCGACGGGCCTACCCAGGATACCGCCGCGTTCGTTAAGTTCTTCAGCTGCGATCAACATCGCCTCTCGCATGGCCTCGCCGCCTACAACGGCGCCGGGGGCGGAGAGAGGAGCAAGCGCGCCGATTTTGATCGGCTCCATCGCCATGTCGTCAGATTCTTCTGCCGGCGCCTCAGTTGGTGCAGCCGCTTCTTCTTCCTGGGCTGCTGGTTCGGCCTCTCCGACGGTCTCGGCCTGAGGCGCACAAGCGGCGAGCAAGAGGACCAGAATGCTTAGCGCAATTGCGCTCCAAATTAGCGTTCGCGATCGGTTCATTGGAAGATTCTCCTTGAGTCATTTAGGGCTCTTGACGTCGGCCGCGAAGTTGCGGCCGCAAATGCCGAATTGCAGAGAAACAGCACAACAGATGGCTATCCCAAGCATTATGCAACAGAGAACTATTCATGTCAACGGCGAGGCTCCGACGGGGTGCAGTCCAAAATGGGGGCGAACTTTCGTATACCTCAAGTAACGACAAAACAACGGCCAGCCCACGATCCGAACTCCGGAAGAGGAAACAGCAGCTCTCTACTCTCCACTCTCTCCTCGCCTTTGCGCCTGCCCCTGCATTTCGGGCAGCCTCCCAAAAAACTGACGCAAAAAGATACAATTGCCCTGTTTTCTTGGGCCTTTCGGCCTGACGTCGCAAATGGTCTCTCGCCGTCATTTACGGTCTTTGGACAGATAGATTGAAAGGCAGTCCACTTTGATGTTATTCGGCGGCTACTGCCCGACTATGATCGGTTCACCCGTTCGATATGTCGGTGGGTAGACTACTGTGGCGCCGACTGAGTCCTCGCCCTCTTGCTGATATTGAACAACGGTTACTGCCGGGTCGGGGAATTGGTGCCACCACTTGGGATCGACGCCTGCTTCGTCCGGCGAGTTGCGGCTGTTTATGGGAAAGGTGATCGTGCCCAGCGCGCCTTCATAGGTGATCTCTTCCAGTGCGGCTATGATCGCTTGCGCGTCCGTTGTCCCTGCTTCGTCTATGGCCTGCGCGATAATGCGAACGGCGTCGTAGGCTGCGAAGGCGTAAGATTCCGCCCCTTCTTTGCCCGTGCGCGCTTCATATCCGTCAAGAAAACTATGGGCGGCATCGTTGTACAGTTGAGGGGGCAAACCAATTCGCCGCACGAAACAGTAGTTACCGTCAGGGACGTTTGTCCAGAATGCGTCGCTTTCCAGGGCCACATGGTCACACATTGTGGGAACATTCTGTGGCCCTAATCCGGCATCGGCAGACTGCTGGGCGAAATTGTAGGAAGCTTCTCCGGTTGCCAGTGACATTATCAGATCCGGCTCTTCGGCCCTTATCCTCTCGATAATGCCGGCAAAATCCTGCGTGCCGATGTCCACCCCGAAGGTGACGGATTCGATCCCTGCATCACTCAATAGCCGCGCAGTATCTTCGGCGGCGGGAATCCCATAGTCGGTGTTTTCAGTCAACAGGACCACCTTCTCCAGCCTGGCGCCGGCTTCGTCTCGCAGCCACTCCATGAATTTGACGTCAATGGCGGAGACTTCTGAGCTGATCGGGGCGATTCGAAAGACTTGAGGATACTGTACGCTTGTGATTGTGTCGTTCCAGGTATTGGCAAAAACTATCGGAATTCCATAGTCGTGGGCGACCTCCTTGGCAACGACGCCAACTGAACTATGGTAGCCGCCTGCAATGGCAACGACCCCTTCCTGGCTGATCAGTCTCTCGGTCACCGAGGCCCCCCTCTCCGGAAGGCCTTCGCTATCGACAACGATTAGCTCGACAGGTCTGCCCAGGAGGCCGCCGTTTGAATTGATCTCTTCGGCGGCGATGATCATCGCGTCCCGCATTGCCTCGCCGCCTACGACGGAACCGGGGGCCGAGAGTGGGACAAGGGCCCCAATTCGAATGGATTCCCCGGCCGGTCGCTGAGGAGTATTCTCTTCCGTCGAATCATTCGCTTCCGAACTTACTGTGACCGGCTGACTCTCTTCAGAGGTCGGTGAAGCCGGACCGCAACCAATTATCACGAGGGTTATGAGGGCCGCTGCAAACGCGCGTTCAATTCCAAACAGGGTGAATCTCATTGTTGTCTCTCCGATTCTGGGGCAGTGATAGTCAAGAAGTGAGGTAAGGGAACCGACGTTGGGGAATGCAAACACTACTGACTCGGATCTTCGTAACCAGCTTTTCGCAATTCGTTGCGTGGGACTTCTGCGTCCGTTCCGTATCTGGGCATACGGCTAAGGATAACCCGATCGCGCAGCGATGTAGGCAGACGTTCGATCCAATTCCGAATGACGGCGTCGCGGCCGACCAGGTAGCGCGCTTTGGGGCGGGAGACGGTAAGGATCATGTCCACGATTCGGGCCACTTCTTCAGCATCGACGCCCCTCGGTCTTTCAAGAGATTCGGAAATCCTTTTGAGCAGGGGACCATACTTCTCAAATGCTTCGGGCGGGTACTTTCGCAGCTCCCCTTCTACGTAAGAGCGGGCTTTTTGCCAGATCTCAGTCTTGATCGCGCCCGGCTGGACAGAAACCACTTCGATTCCCCAGGGATTCAACTCGAGCCGCAGACCGTCAGTAAGCGCTTCCAGGGCAAACTTGGAGGCACTGTATGGCGAGAGAAGGGGTGTCGAACTGAATCCGGCGATCGAGCTTATCATCACGATTCGGCCCTTTGCCCTTCTCAGTAAGGGAATCAGCGGTTTGGTGACGGACAGCGGCGCGATCGTGTTTGTCTCAAGAACACGGCGCAACTCAGCCGGGTCAAGGTACTCAACGAGGCCGCCCACGGCGATTCCGGCGTTATTCACCAACCCGTGCAGTCCATTTCCTCCCACCGATTCGCCAACGGTCCTCGCGGCCTCAGCGATCTGATCCGGGTCAGTTACATCCAGCAATATCGTATGCAGCCTTGTAGACGCTTCGCTCTCCAACCGGATTGCGTCAGCCTCTTTACGCACGGTTGCGAAAACCTTCCAGCCGGCGCGATCCATCCTAAGGGCGCATGCGCGGCCTATACCGCTGGATGCCCCGGTGATCATGACGGTTTTAGGCTGTAAGTTCCTGGTCTCTCCTGTCGCGCTTACTGTTGCCATCGGGATGCTTGTAGGGTTGGTAAGGGGCCGTTCACCGCTCTCGGTTTTGTCAGAGTGCAGGGTTTGATCGAGGGCTCACCATTCCCTGCCTCAACTTCAGTTGTCCTGGTCCAAACGCAAGGGGTCAGATTCCCATACCACCAGTCACTTCGAGCACGTGGCCAGTGATGTATGAAGCAAGGGGCGAAGCGATCAGGACGATTCCAGCTGCCGCCTCCTCTTCCGTAGCGGGCCGTCCGAGGGGGATACGAAGCCGAATGTCCTTGTCGAGCATCGTACGTACCTTTTGGGGGATGCCCAGCACTACCTCACGCCCGTCAATCTTGATCGACTCTTCCTGGACCTCCTGCGCACGGGTCAGACGCGTGTCGATGAAACCAAAGGCGACGGCATTGCAGCGAATCCCCAGTGGGCCCCACTCCTTGGCGATTGTTTTGGTCAGTCCCACGACCCCCATTTTGCCGGCAGCGTAGTTTGCCTGACCAATATTGCCATGCAGTCCGGAGGTCGACGACACATTGACGATGCACCTGTTGCACGTGCCCGAACCGGACTCAAGTTCGGCCGCTGCGGCTTCACGCAGATGGGGAGCCGCTGCGCGGATCATTCGAAACGGAGCAGACAGGTGTACGTCCAGGACCGCATGCCACTGTTCGTCGGAGATCTTGTGCGCCATCCCGTCCCAGGTATAGCCGGCATTGTTGACCAGGACGTTGAGGCGGCCAAATCTGTCCACCGCTTCCTGCATCAGCTTTTCCGGAAAATCGGCAGCGGTGACATCGCCGGCAAGGGCGACGGCCTGCCCGCCACGCGCCTGAATGGCATGCACGGTTTCCTCCGACATACCGTTGTCAAGGTCGTTCACCACGACGTTCGCCCCGTACTCCGCGAACTGGAGGGCGGCGCTGGCCCCGATTCCCCGACCTGCACCTGTAATGACTACTGTCTGGTTGCTGAACATGGAATGTTGTCGTCGGTTTTTGGTCAACGCCTACTCGTCCGCTGTCTCAATCTTCAACAAAGTAAAGACGTGAGACCATTTCGGCAACACAAGTAGGTTTCTCCACGCCTTCAATCTCAACAGTAACGTTGTGAATCAACTGCAGTCCATTTCCCTTCACTTCCTCTACCGACTGGAGCTGCTTACGGGCGCGGATTCTGGCACCTGCGAGCAGCGGGTGGGGAAAGCGCACTCGATTAAGGCCGTAGTTTACGGTGAGCGCCACGCCAGGATACGCTGGCTTATCCGGCTCAACCATGCCGGTAAGGTGGGGAATCAACGAAAGCGTGAAGAAGCCGTGAGCGACCGTTGCGCCAAACGGCGAGTCGCGCGCTGCCCGTTCCTCGTCGACGTGAATCCACTGATGGTCACGTGTCACATCCGCAAAGCCGTTGATCATATTCTGCGTAACCGGGAACCAGTTGCCGGGGTCGGATTCGGCGCCGACCTTCGATTGCAGATCTTTGTATGCCGCTTGTCGGGACATCGTCTTCTCCAATTCAGTGTCTTAGAGTTTGCTACGCGGTCATGCCGCCGTCCAGGTTGATGGCCTGCCCAGTGACAAAGGAAGACTCGTCTGAACAGAGCCAGACGATCGCTTCAGCGACATCTCGGGGCTTGCCGAAGCGGCGCATTGGGATGCGTTCCAGCATTTTTTCCACCCTGCGCGAATTGCCGGCGATGAGCGGACTGATCAGAGGCGTATCAGTGTACGCGGGACAGACGGCATTGACGCGAATATCGTGTCGCGCGACCTCCTGGGCAGAGACGCGGGTCAGCCCGATGACGGCATGCTTCGAGGCGGTGTATGCGGCCTGGTAGGGAAGTCCTCGTTTGCCGGCGATCGAAGCCACGTTCACGATCGACCCTCCCTTCCCGATCATACGTCTGATCTCTTCCTGCATGCAGAAAAAAACGCCGGTTAGATTTACCGCAAGGACTTTGTCCCAGCCTTCGTGAGGGTAGGATTGAAGCTGTTCCCAGGGACCGCCTATCCCGGCGTTATTTATGGCGACGTCGAGGCGGTCGAAATGGGATGCGGACTCGTCGAACAGCCGCGCCACCTGCAGGGGATCAGAAACGTCGCATCTGACGAACCGACCTTCAGCGCCGCACTTCTGCAGTTCACTTACTGCATCCGAGCCGCCTTCCGCGTCCACGTCGGCTATCACAACTGATGCGCCGAGCTCAGCGAAGCGCCGCGCGGTCTCGCGCCCGATTCCTGACGCGCCGCCGGTTACCAGCGCTACTTTTCCCTCAAAGTTCATTCTAACCGCTCGCAGTCAAGGGCTGGAATCCTGCTCTACAGCAGGTTCAGGTTGCGCTTCACCAGCCGTCTCCAAAAGAGTTTCGCCCAACTCCTGGAGTTCGGCAAAAAAGTCGGAGGCCTCCACATTTGCAGCAAACAACTGGACCATCCCCCGATTGAAACTGTGCAAGAAGGTGTCGAAACCTGGCTGCAGCTGCCAGATTGTGGCAGTGGGTACAGCGTCGGCAAAGGGAGTGAGACGGGGAAACTTCCTCTTCCATTCCTCTCTCATCCCGTTCAGGGCAGGCATCCAGCCACCGTCGTTCGGCAGCGAGCCGACCACTTCCGGGCCGCTTAGAATGGCAGCCAGTGCAAAGGCATCCTCCCGCCGAGACGCCCCTGAAGAGACGGCATAGCAGCTGGTAAACGCAACCGAAGTGTTCAACCCCGCAGGGCCTGAAGGCAACGGCGCTACGCCATACCGGAAATCCGGAAACTCGGCTTCAAAGTATGGAGCGATCCAGTTCCCCTCAATTGTCAGTCCGCCCTTGCCCTTTCCCAGTACCTCTCCGGCCCACTCGTTGTTTGACTCACCTGGGTGACCGGCAAAGTTGTCGCGAAATATCTGTATGTACCAGTCCATTGCCGCGTCGGCAGCCGGCGATTCCAGGGCCATGCCGCCGCTCCCATCGATGATTGTACCACCGGCCCCGTACAGGAGGGGAAGCCAGCGCGAGAGATCGGGCGCCTCGATAAATCCGAAGCGGTTCCGGTCAACGTCTGTTTGCCCGATTGCGACCGCCCTCAGCGAATCCCAACTGGTAGGGGGCGGGTGGCCGGCCGCAGCCAGTCCCTCGCTGTCGTAGACCAGTGCGAGAGTACGCACTTCCCGCGGCAGACAGTAGCGCAATGGGGCGGCCTCTTCGCTGGGCCAGGTGAAGGCTGCGGCAAGTTGAGGCGGGAGATCAGCCGGATCAAGGAAACCTTCTTCTGCGGGAGCCAGCAGACCACCGGCGGCCAGTTCCGGGAAAAGAAACCCGGTCACCAAGACCAGGTCCGGTGGGTCTTCTCCGGCCAGGCGGCTGCCAAGTTCCTGGTAATAGTCGTCGGACGTGGTCAGATTGACCTGGAGCTCGCTGGCGGCAGCCCAGGCGACGATGTGGCCGCGCAGGGCCCCCGTCACATCTCCCTCCTCGGGGAGGAAGATGTGCAGGGGAGGCGCCGCTGCATCGGACTCACCCCACAGCTGAAGAAACGGTATTTCAGGCAGGCGAGGCCGGGACGGCAGCGCGTCACAACCGTTCAACAGAAGTGCCAGCAGCAGGAGCCAGAGTTGGAACGGGAGGCGTCGAGGCGCGGAATAGCAGTTCGCAGCACATCTCCAGAGAATGCTCCTGCCTGGCCTAAGCTCACTGCTGACTCTCAACGAACGCTGAATAGGCAT
This sequence comes from Caldilineaceae bacterium, assembly GCA_965204525.1. Classification (GTDB taxonomy): domain Bacteria; phylum Chloroflexota; class Anaerolineae; order Caldilineales; family Caldilineaceae; genus Bin5. Next base: position 1,022,754 of record OZ241994.1, read on the forward strand.
CTGCGTCCATCAGTTTGTCAAGCTCGGTCCCATCTTCAAATTCGATCTTGAGGAACCAGGCCTCGTAAGGATCGCTGTTCACCAGTTCCGGTGTGTCGTTCAATTCTTCATTGACGGCCGAGACAGAGCCGGATACCGGGGCGATAATGTCCTCCGCCGCCTTGACTGATTCGACGACGGCGACAGCTTCGCCGGCGGAGACTGTAGAACCTATTTCGGGTAGCTCGACGAACACAATGTCGCTCATCATGTCCTGTGCGGCGTCACTGATTCCGACAACGACCTGGGACTCATCCTTTCTGGCCCATTCGTGAGTGTCGGCATATTTCAGATTCGGTTCGTAGTGGTAGGATGTCATCGCGTTCTTCCCTTCATGCAGATTGGCGCCTGTGTCGTTATGTTCGACTGCTGAGGCTGGTCACCATGCCGAATCTCGCTTGAACGGAACAAGGGGTTCTGTCTGCGAGAGACCCGGCACACCAGCCTGTCATTTACGGTTTTCTCAGGCCTATCGTCACTTCCTCGTCTCCCAGAGAAAACGTGACGGTTGCGCCGTCGAGAACTTCCCCTGAGCTGGGCGTCAGTCCAAGCTCCACGGTCAGAGTTTCCTCTACAATGTAGCTCTTGTGAACCGCCAAGAGTTTGCCGACGAGCGGTGAATCAGACAGCGTCAAGGTGATGCGGTCACTGATGTCGAGTTCGGAATCCTTTCTGAGCTGCTGAATGCGGCGCACAAGCTCGCGGGCGTGGCCCTCCAGCTCCAGCTCGGGCGTCAGGGTCGTGGTAACTGCCACCAGATAGCCGCCATCCTCGGCGACGGCCAGGCCGGCGCTTGGCGTCCTGCGGACCTCTACATCTTCCGGTTCAACGACGTATTCCTGGCCCTCGTCCTCCACGGTCACGGTGTGACCCGCTTCAAGTTGGGCGGCCAGGTCTCGCTGGTCCATCTCCGCGAACCTGCTCCTGATAACCGGATAGCCGCGACCATACTTCTGGCCAAGTTGTTTGGGAAGTGGAAAGACTGTCACTTCGACGAGCTCGCCTGCTTCACCTGCGAACTCCAGCTCCTTGACATTCAGTTCGGAGAGGAGAAGAGCTTTCACCCGTTCCAGTCCGGCGTTCTCCTCTTCCGAACGGATACGAACCACAACCCGTTGTAACGGCTGCCGTACTTTGAGCGCCGCGGACTCTCTTGCAGCCCGCCCCAGCGTCGTCACTTTCTGAGCAAGCGCCATGTCGGCATGAAGTTGGTCGTCTATGGCAGAGTCGTCAAAACGCGGCCAGGTCGCCAGGTGCACCGAATCCGGCGCGTCAGGCTCGACGCCGGCGACCAGATTCTGGTAGATCTCCTCCGAAATGAAAGGGATCGCCGGAGCCAGCAGCTTCGACACTGTCACGAGGGTGTGGCGCAGTGTTGACAGGGCATCTGCGTCGCCGTCCCAGAAGCGCCTCCGGTTGAGGCGGACATACCAGTTGCTGAGTTCGTCGACGAAGTCGGCGATGGGTCGCGTGGCTGCGGTGACGTCGTAGGCTTCGTAGGCGGCGGTCACATCGCGGACGAGCCGGTTCAGTTCGGAAAGAAGCCATCGATCCTGGAGCGCCGCCTCAGCGGAGGCAGTCGATCCATTTACCGTCCCATCGTTGCCGTCGTTGACATCCTGCAGATTGGCATAGACCACGAAGAAGCTGTAGGTATTCCACAACGTATTCAGAAAACGGCGCTTTACTTCCGCCACCAGATTGCCGCTGAACCGGCGGGCGTTCCCGGGTGGTCCTGCCGTATACATGTACCAGCGGGTTGCGTCGGCGCCGTGTTCAGCGAAGACCTGCCATGGGCTGACGACATTCCCCCTGGACTTGCTCATCTTCGAGCCGTCTTCGGCCAGAATGTGCCCCAGGCAGATAACGTTTTTGAAGGCCGGGCGGTCGAAGAGCAGTGTGCTGACCGCGTGCAGCGTGTAGAACCAGCCTCTCGTCTGATCGATGGCTTCGCAGATGTAGTCGGCCTGCTTGTAGGTTTCCCACGCTTCCTGGTTTGAGAATGGGTAGTGCCACTGGGCAACCGGCATCGAACCGCTGTCGAACCAGACGTCACAAAGTTCGCTGACGCGGCGCATGGTGCCGCCGTCGGGGGCGGGCCAGGTGATATCGTCCACGTGGGGGCGGTGCAGGTCCAGGTCGTCCAGGTCGCGGCCGCTCTTCTCGGCGAGTTCGGCGACGCTGCCGATGCACTCCATATAGTCGCTGCCAGGCGCGTCGCTCTTCCAGATCGGAATCGGCGTAGCCCAATAGCGGTCCCGGCCCAGCGCCCAGTCCACATTGTTCTCCAGCCAGCGGCCGAACCGCCCGCTGCGGATGTGGTCGGGCACCCAGTTGATTGTGTCATTCAGGGCCACCAACCGGTCTTTGAACTCGCTGGTGCGCAGGTACCAGGTCTCTTTGGCCCAGTAGATCAGGGGCGTCTCGCAGCGCCAGCAGAAGGGATACGTGTGTTCATAGGTGCCTGCCTTGTAGAGTAGCCTCCGCTCCTCCAGATCTGCAGTAATGTGAGGATCCGCATCTTTGACAAAGAGACCTGCCCAAGGGGTGACTTCCTGTTTGAACCTGCCAGAGGCGTCAACAGTGTGAAAGACCGGCAGTTTATGTTTCTGCCCAACGGCGAGATCGTCTGCGCCAAACGCTGGCGCAACGTGAACGATGCCGGTACCGTCGGCAGTGCTGACAAAATCGGCGGCGATGACGTAGGCAAACCGCTCCTCAACCGAAGGCCCGAAGCGGAAGAGCGGCTCATACTCCTTGCCCACAAGCGCAGCGCCCTTCATTTCGGACAGGACTTCATAGCCTTGCTCAAGAACCGCTTCTGCCCGCTCCTTCGCCACATAGAGATGCGCGCCGGAACTATCCTTTACTTTCAAGTAGTCGATCTTCTCGCCTACCGCCAGAGCCGCATTGCCGGGCAGCGTCCAGGGCGTGGTGGTCCAGGCCAGCAAATAGGCGTCATCCTCGCCCTTGACCGCGAACTTGACGAAAACGCTGGGGTCGACGGTCCCCTCCTGATAGCCCAGGGAAAGTTCATGGCTGCTGAGGGGCGTGCCGCAGCGGGGACAGTATGGAACGACCTTGTAACCTTCAAACAGCAGGCCCTTGTCCCAGAGCTGCTTGAGTATCCACCAGAGTGATTGAACATACTCGTTTTTCATTGTTACATAGGCGTCCTCAAGGCTTACCCAGAACGCCATTCTCTCGGTCAGGGCCTCCCAATCACTGAGGTATTCCCAGACCGATTCCCGGCACATTTGGTTGAACTTGGCGACGCCGTACTCTTCGATCTGCTCTTTGCCGGTGAGGCCGAGCTGCTTTTCGACTTCGAGTTCCACCGGAAGGCCGTGCGTGTCCCATCCGCCCTTTCGCAACACGTGATAGCCTTGCATTGTCTTGTAGCGGGGAAACATGTCTTTGAACGCCCGCGCCAGGACATGATGGATGCCCGGCCGGCCGTTTGCCGTTGGAGGCCCCTCGAAGAAAACGTATTCCGGGCCGCCTGCCCGCTCCTTCATGGACCGCTGGAAGACATCCTTTTCCTTCCAGAGTTGCAGAATCTCCTCCTCCATTTCGGGAAAGGAGACGCTGGCAGGCACTTCCCTAAAGCTGCCCTGCTGCGCCCTCCCGTTGGTCGAGACGGCTGTACCTGCAGTTGTCTTTGTCATTTCAATAACCCCTATCGATCATGGAGAAGAATCCGATCTGACCCTGGACTTACCCGATCTCCACATAGATTCGCTTGTTGATCGCGCCCTTGCTGCGATAGTCGACTACGCGCATGACGCCGACTTCGCTGGTGTTGGCGGCATGGGTTCCGCCGTCGGCCTGGAGGTCCAGGCCTTCCAACTCTACGGTCCGCACTTCTTTTATCTGCTTGGGCAACAGATTGATCTTGGTGCGAATGAGGTCTGGAATCCGGAAGGCCTCCTCGCGGGGCAGCGTTTTTGTGGTGACGACGCGGGCGGCCTCGATCTCTGCGTTGCACTTTTTCTCAATGGCCGCAACCAAGTCACCGCTCATGGCCTCGAATTCGAAGTCCATTCGTCCGCTCCCCGGCTTCATGTCGCCGCCAGTCACGGAGGCGCCGTAGTCCCGCCAGACGACGCCGCACAGAATGTGCATGGCGGTGTGCGTCCGCATGAGCAGGTATCGCCGCTCCCAATCCAGCAGGCCCTGTACCTGTCTTCCCGGCGTAATCGGTATCGACTGGCCCTTTATACCTTCAAGCGTATGCCATATCCGACCCCCGTCGCGTCTGACTTTGCTGACCACCAGCCTGCGGTGATCGATTGTCAGCCAGCCGGTATCGTTGGGTTGGCCACCGCCGCCCGGATAAAAGGCAGTGCGATTCAATGCGACACGCGGCTGGCCATCCTTTTTGTCAACAGCCGTGATAGCGGCGTCAAATGCCTGAAGGTAGGCGTCATCATAGAATAGTTCGGTAGTCATCCGTTCCTCGCTCGTTTTCTCCTGCCGTCATAGGGCCCCCTGCTGCAAAATAACAAAAGCCCGTCCCAAATCAGGGACGGGCTGAATAGTCCGCGGTACCACCCTGCTTCCCGGAACTACGACCGGGCCGCTCACTGCCAGTAGACGCTGCAGCATCCTATCTGGCCGTGAAGGTAACGGTTCACGAAACCGGCGACGCCTACTGGGCGTATTTTCGCCTTTTCGGGCCGCGGCTCAGGAGTGATATTCGCTGTCGCAGTGGCCGGCCCGGCTCCCACCTGCCCGGACTCGCTGGTGACTTGACGACAGTTACTCGTCTCCTTCTACGCCGCTCCTGTTCTCAGTTGAACTAAACGCCGCCATTGTAACGCCGCGAGGCCGGTTTGTCAATCCGGACGGGTCGCCGATCAAACGTCTTCATTCTCCAGATCAGCCGGAACCGGGCCGACTTCCGGCAATTCAACCAGTACAGAATCCACGGCCCGCCCGGCCACTTGCTCGACAATGTAGCGCACGCCGTTCAACTCCACGACATCGCCTACCGCAGGGATACGCCCCAGGCGCGACATGATCAGGCCGCCGACAGTATCAACCTCTTCTTCGTCGTAATCGATGTCAAAATGCTGGTTCAGTTCGTCCAGTAGTAAAGAGCCGTCCACCCGCAGGCGCCTCTCGCTCACAATCTCAAAAGGCGCCCGCTCGGCGTCAAATTCGTCCTGAATTTCGCCGACGACCTCCTCCAGCAGGTCCTCGAAAGTAACAATACCGGCCGTTCCGCCGAACTCGTCGATTACAACCGCCAGCGCGCCTTTCTCCGCGCGAAAGCGACCGAGCATCTGATCCAAAGAGAGCGTTTCAGGTACGACGATCACCGGCCGGCTCTGCGCCATCTTGCGCAGGTCGAGCGGCCCTCCATCGGTGCCCCTTTGCAGGTGGCGGGCCAGGTCCTTGACGTGGAAAAAGCCGCGGATCTGGTCCAGGTCACCATCATAGATGGGGTAGCGCGAGTGATGGGATGCACAGACGAGTTGCAATATGGCGCGTTCACTTTCATCGACAGAAATGCCTTCTATGCGCGTGCGCGGGGTCATGACCTGTCCAACGGTCCGCTCTCTCATGTCGAGGATGTTCTCGATATAGAGTTGCTCCGACGGCGCGATCAGCCCTTCCTCGGAGCTTTCTTCGACAATCATCTCGAGATCCTGCGGCGAGACCATGTGGTCGTGAGCGCTCCGTTCAGGCACGCCGCAGGCACGGGTTATGGCGCGTGCAATCACGTTCAGCACAAAAATGGCCGGAGAAAAGACGCGCTCGATGAACCAGACAGGGCCGATTACGCGTAGAGCGGTGGATTCCGGCGCCTGCAAGGCCAGGGATTTGGGCATCACTTCGCCCAGGACTACGTGCAGATAGGTCATTACACCGATCGCGAGTACCAGAGCTGCGCTGTGTGCCGCAGCGACGCTGATCAGGCCCCTTTCCACGCCATAGTGTTCCAGTAGCGAGAGGATCCATTCTGCGATCGTATGTTCGCCGTACATGCCCAGCCCCAGGCTGGAAAGGGTTATGCCCAGCTGCGCCATGATAATGAAGCGGGTCTGCCCGGTTGGATCGGTCAGAACGCGCATCACTTTGGCGGCCGAGGATGAACCTTCATTGGCCAGCTGGGACATTCGGGCCCTGGAAGAGGCAACCACCGCGAACTCCACGGCGACAAAGAGGCCGTTGAAGAAGATGAGAGCAGCGATGATCGCAACGGGAAGCAGGTATTCCACTCGGTCTACTCCGCCTTGGCTTCGATAACTTTGCTTTGCCCGAATTCAGTTCGCGAGGACACTATTTGGGCTGACCTCCCGGTCGAGGCAGGTTTGCTTCTACACCGGGCGGAAGAGCCACACTGACCTGAGAGACTGCGTAGCCAGATACCTCTTCCACCCGGAACTCGAAATCCTGTAAGCGCACTACCTGACCTTGTTCAGGAATTGCACCCAGTTCGGCAAGGATTGCGCCTCCCAGAGTGTCGACGTCATCAAATTCAAGTTCTGATCCCAGTAGGTGGGAAAGACTTTCCAAGTCGACGTCGCCCGCGAGATGCAGACGCCCATCGCTTGCCAGCGCCACTTCCTGACTGTCAGCATCAAACTCGTCGGCAATGTCTCCGAATATCTCCTCGATCAGGTCTTCAAACGTGACGATGCCGGCGGTCCCACCGTACTCATCGATGACTACCGCCAAATGGAAGTGCTCGGCCTGAAGTTGGCGAAACACGTTGAACACTGATGCCGATTCCGGCACATAAGGTGGAACTCGCATCACGTCGCGAACGCTCTCGCCCTTGCTCCATGATCCAGTTGCGCTTCCGTCTGTTTCCGGTTCGGATCCAATTTCCAGGCAAAGCAGGTCTTTCAGGTGGACCACGCCGACGATATTGTCGACGGTTCCCTCATACAAGGGGAGCCGGGAGTGACTCGATTCCGCCAGCAGGCGCAGAAGGTCGGCCGCGGGCAGATCCACCGGCGCGGCCAGCAACTGGGTGCGGGGGACGATCACGTGCCGCAAGGAACGCTGACGCAGCTGCAGTGTTTTCTCCAGCAGCTCGGTTTCGCCCTCCTGCAGCACGCCCCCTGCGCCGCTCTCCTGCACCATCATCAGGATCTCTTCAGGTGCGTGGATGTGAAAGCCCTCGGATACAGCCCGCAGGCCGACCAGCCGAAGGAACAGCCGGCCGCTGCCGTTGAAAAACCAGATCAGAGGGTGCAAGAGGACCATCGCCCAGTTTACGGGAGAAACGAGCAAGAGAGCCGTCGGCTCGGGAAACTGTATGCCGACTGTTTTGGGAGCGAGTTCACTCAACGCTACCTGGATTACGGTAAGTACAACGAGAACGCCGGTCGCGGCGATCGAAACGGCTGCGGCCTGGGAAACCACGCCTGAACCGGTCAGCAGCGGTTCCACCAGAGGCGTGATCACCGCCTTGCCGTAGTATCCCAACATCAGACTGGAGAGGGTGATGCCCAGCTGACAAGCGGCAATGTAGTTATCGAGTTGATTTGGACTTTCCAGAATCGGCATCAGAAGCTTCGCCGGCCGGCTGCCGGTTGCCGCTTCCTGGGCGATGCGCGCGCGGCGTGCTCCGACCGTGCCGATTTCGGCGGCGACAAAGAGACCGTTCAACGCGATCAGGATAAAGACTGTCAAGAATACGAAGACTATAACCATTGAAGGAACCGGGTACTGGCTGTCTGGAAGAGTTCTCTACCTATTGTAGACGCTTTCAGCGTGATCAACGTTCACTGCGCTGGAAAAGATGAGTCAACACTGACCGTTGGATTGGCATGACGGGGATTTGCGAACTGCAAGGACCCATCGATCGTCTCGGGAATTGCCTTACTTCGGCAGCGCATGAGAACTGTTTCCTGAGGTAGTTTGGTTCACTCTCTGCACGTGCAGTATGATTGGCGCGCATCCGACGGTCCACTTTCCGGCGCCAGTGACATGTCAGAGTTGGTGACGTACGTCAAAGGCCCGGAAAGGGCGACCTTTTTACCGACTCGGAAACACGGAGCGCTTGTTCGTGGATCAAGCCGCAGAGCCGATTCCGCCTCCATTGGCGGATCAACCCAGCCACGCAGAGGAGTCATCATTGACCACAGGCCGGCGCCTATTGTACCTGTTGCGGACCATGCGCCCCAAACAGTGGACGAAGAACGGTTTCGTCCTGGTAGGGCTTGTCTTCGACGGCAAACTGCTGGAACTGCCGCTTACCCTGACCGCGCTATGGACGCTCGTGTGCTTCTGCCTGGTTTCGAGCAGTGCCTATATTCTCAACGACCTGATCGACATTGAGCGGGACCGTCACCATCCTCGTAAACGGCTGCGGCCGCTTGCAAGCGGCCAGCTCAACCCGGGGCTCGCCAAGTCAGCAATGTTCGTCCTCGCCGTTGCCGGCGTTCTTGGGGCCGGAACGACGAACATCTACGTCGGGCTGACGCTGGCGGCCTACCTGCTTCTGAACGCAGCCTACTGCGGCTATCTCAAGAACCTGGTAATCATCGACGCGATGATGATTGCGGTGTTCTTCGTCCTCCGAGTTGCGGCCGGCTCGATAGCAGTGGAAGTGAGCGCTTTCAGCCCCTGGCTCTACATTTGCGTCAGCCTCCTGGCTCTCTTTATCGTGTTTGGCAAACGCCGTCACGAAATTGTCCTCTTGAGAGAGGCTGCATCCGGCCACCGTACAAGCCTCAAGCAGTACAACCTGCCTTTTCTGGATCAGGTCATCGGCGTTGTTACGACAAGCGGGCTGATCAGCTACACATTCTACAGCTTTGAGGCCGAGACCGCGCTGGCCTACCCTTTACGAATGATGCTGACCGTCCCGCTTATCGTATTCGTTGTTTTTCGTTATCTCTACCTGATTCACGTTGAGCAGCGGGGAGGCGCGCCGGACGACCTGCTGTTTGCAGATCGTCCACTGCTGGCGGCTGTTATCCTGTGGGTCCTCTCAGTGGTGGCGGTCATCTACTTGCGGTAAGATGCGGTTAGATTGTCCGGACCGGACGCCGAACCCATCCTAGTCGCCCTCTTCGACGAACTGGGCCCAGGCGCCTTCCATGCCCTCGCTGGTTACTCCATAGAAGACGCGCAGAGCAGAACCTTCGCGCAGGGCCAAATCAAAACGTCTCTTGCCGGCCCGTTTCCCGGAACGGATGTAGCCGACATTCTTTTTCCACCGGATCTGGTCATTCTTGACCGGGCTGTCTTCATATTGGGCGATTGCGTAGTTCCACAGCTTGCGGGCCCCCTTCCGGGTAACATTGCCTACGCTACGTTGATTCCGCAGGTTGCGCACAACGTAGTAGGCCGTTCCGCCACGCGTTTCGCTGCTAACGATTTCAACGCCATCCTGGGGAAGATAGAAGGGGTCATCTGATTCGGAAGAGCCATGCTTGCCGCCGCCGCTCGACACTCCGGAACTCCCGGCCTTGTTGCCGTCAGACTCTCCGTCTCCAGCGGGATCTGTTGAGGCAGACGCGTCGTCGGCATCCCCGCTGTCGACAAGGTCCGAGCTGAGTCCAACGCTCTCCAGGACCAGCGCCACGATCTCATCGCGCAGTGCAAGACTCGTTTCCGCGTCATTGCGCACGTAGAACTTGGAGCCGTCCAGGCAATAGGGCTTTGAATCACCTGCGTCAACACCGATGCGGAGTACCTCTCCGCCGCTATTGGCCAGTATTTCGAAACGGGCCTCGAGAGGAGGGGTAAGCCGTTCCGAAAGGGCCTGTTGAAGCTCCGTTTGGACCTGTTTGGAAGCCGCCAGCCCCTTTACCCGGCCCTTACGTGCGCTGGCTCCGACGAAAATTGTGCCGCCGTCTGTGTTGGCAAACGCGCACAGGTCGGCGAGGACCACGGTCTGCCTTCCTCCCTTTTTGTTTGCCGACTCGTGGAAGCTCTGCGTCTGGTTGGGGCCTTCCGCCCTGGCCGCAGCCAGATGGTCGACCTCCTTTTCCGGCGCCCGAAAGGGACGCGTGCGGTCAAAAAACCGGCTGGCGAACAACTCTCTGATGGCGTCAAAGGTAGGTTCGGGCAGAAGCAGCTCCGTTGCCCGCTCGCCGAGTCCGAGGCGCCGGCTGTTGCGTGGATCGTTGTTCAGCCGGTGGGCGTCGCTGCCCTGGATGCAATGCATCTTGCGGGGATACTCGGTCTTGGAGCCGTTGAAAAAACGGGCGGTCGCTCTGCGGCTGCGGCTCTCCAGATCGGTGACTTCAAGCGCGCTGAGGTTTTCGTCCTGGGTGTAGGCAATCTTTGTCTGACCGCCAAAGGGGAAGTTGCGCATGGCTACGCCGTTCGTGCTATTGGCGTGGGCAGCGATCGCGATACCGCCGGAATCAACGATAGTTTCGTAGGCGGACGTCACATCGGTGCTCGCGCCCGTCTCGGTGGAGCCGGCGAGCAGCCTGTCTTCCGGAACATTCAAACGCAGGAGGGTATGCTCCAATTTGCGGACCGACGTGTCAGGAGGGTAGATGGCAAGAATGTGGAATCCAAACGTTGCGGTAAATTCGAAGCCTGGCAGGATGACGATTTCGTTGGCGAGTTTCAGCCACTGTTCCAGATTGCTTCGCTCTTCAGGCGTAAGCCGGTCTTCTTCCTTGAGGCGTGTGAGCCACTCAATCTCCCGGCGAATTGCCGCTACGCCGGCAACTGTATTGTGGTCGGTGATGGCGACGACGTCCAACCCTCTCTCGCGAGCGGTCGTCAACCACTGCAGGTAACTGATGCCGGGCTCTTCGTAGTCGTTCGAGGCCGGTGTGTGCGTGTGCAGATCCGCCTTGTACCAGCGCAATTTGCCCCCGCTCTGCCGGCCCTTCGCCTGGGATTGCGCCCCGTCTCTAGTGGCTGACTGACTCCCCGCATCGCCTGATCTCGATTGTCTGGCCGACTGGCCGCCAGCTCTTGTCCTTCTTCTTCTGCTCATTGGCTATTCTCTATCTCTTTATTTGCCGTTCCCGAAACGGATCAACTGGCGCGCGATGCGTACTCCAACCGTTCCAACAGTTCCTCATCATCTTCGCCATCAGGCTGTTCATGGTCCGGGTCCGGCATGTCGGTGGAAAGGGATTCGACCGGCGCCGCAGGCGCTGCTTGGAGCGCCGTATCCAGTACCTCGTCAACCGTTTCCACCGGGATGAATTTCATCTGTTCCCGCACGTTGTCCGGCAGATCTTCCAGGTCTGCCTCATTGGCCGCAGGCATGATAACCGTCCCGAGGCCCGCTCTGGCTGCGGCCAGCACCTTCTCCTTCAAACCGCCGATCCGAAGTACCTTGCCGCGCAATGTCACCTCTCCGGTCATGCCGATATCGGGGTCAACCGACTTGCCCGTCAGCAGGCTGGCAATGGCCGTCACCATGGTAACGCCGGCACTGGGACCGTCCTTGGGCAGCGCGCCTTCGGGAATGTGCAAATGAATGTCGATCTCTTCAAAGAAATCGGGCGGGATATCCAGTTCGCCGGCGCGGCTGCGCACGTAACTCAACGCGGCCTGCGCGCTCTCCTTCATCACCTCGCCCAACTGTCCGGTGAGCACGAAACCCTTTTTGCCGGGCATCTTCGTTGCTTCAAAAAAGAGTATCTCGCCGCCGGTCATCGTCCAGGACAGGCCGACGGCAACACCGGGCATTCTGGTACGGTCTGCAATCTCCTCGCGCTGGAACCGGCGCTTGCCCAGATACTCGACAAGAGAGTCCGGTGTAATATGGACGGGTGAGAAGGGCGCCTCAGCCACTGCGCTGAGCTGGGGAAGCGGAGCGGCCGAATTTTTGCCGCCGCTGGACTGGCCGTTGGATGCCAGGCCCTCCCCGTTCACTGTCGGGTCCTCAAGATAGCTCTGCTGCGGTTGACTATCGTCCAATCCCAAAGGAAGGGGCGGCTGCACCCAGTAGGGTTGCATGGCAGCGATCGCGGCGGCGACTTTGCGGCAGATCTTGCCGATTTCACGTTCAAGGTTTCGGACGCCGGCTTCTCGGGTATAGTCGTGAACGATTTTTCGCAAGGCTGCGTCGTCAAAGACAATCTCCCCCTCTCTGAGACCGTTTTCCCTGATCTGCCGCGCCACAAGGTACTGCTGGGCGATTTTGACCTTTTCGTGCTCAGTGTAGCTGCTGAGCTGGATGACTTCCATCCGGTCGCGCAGCGGCCCCGGGATCGTATCCAGCACATTGGCGGTGGTGATGAACATGACTTCACTCAGGTCAAAAGGCACGTCCAGGTAGTGATCCCGAAACTCCCGGTTCTGTTCTGGATCAAGGACTTCCAGCAGCGCGCTGGTCGGATCGCCGCGGAAATCGCGCCCCAGCTTGTCCACTTCATCGAGCATAAAGACAGGGTTCTTCGATTCGACGCGGCGCAGACTCTGAATGATGCGGCCCGGCATCGATCCGATATAGGTGCGGCGAAAGCCCCGAATCTCCGCTTCGTCGCGTACGCCTCCAAGAGCCAGCCGCATAAATTTGCGCCCCATGGCGCGGGCGATGCTGATGCCCAGGCTCGTCTTGCCTACGCCCGGCGGTCCGACAAAGCAGAGCAGAACGCCTTCGCGCTCGCGACGGATCTTGTCGCGGGCATCCTCTTCCCCGTCTTCCTCACGCTGAGCCTTGCGGGCCGCACGCAGCTTGCGTACCGCCAGATACTCGACAATGCGATCCTTTATTTCGTCAAGGCCGTAATGATCCTCTTCCAAGACCTCGCGTGCGTGCGTGATGTCCAGATTGTCCTCTGTCGTCTTCTGCCACGGCAATGAGACCATCAGGTCGAGATAGGTCTTGATGACACTGTACTCTGCCGCCTGAATCGGCATGCGCCGCATCCGGTTCAGTTCACGCAATGACTCCTTGTGGGCCTCTTCCGGCATACCCGCGGCTTCAATGCGCTCCTCCAACTCGCGGATGTCGGCTTCCTGCTCATCCTCCTCGCCAAGCTCCTTCTGGATCGCCTTGATCTGTTCACGCAGAAAGAAGTCCTTCTGCATCTTCTCCATTTCGCCCTGGGCCTGAGATTGAATCTTGTTTCCCAGCTCCATCACGTCGACTTCGTTGTGCAGGAGCTGCGTCAGACGGAGCAGCTTCTCCTGCACGCTATCGGTCTCCAGTATTTCCTGGGAATCATTCATCTCAAGCCGCATACTGCTGGCGACGAGGTAGGCAAGCTGGCGGGCGTTCTCGACGTTGGCTGCCATAACCGCCAGTTCATCCGGCATCTGCCCGTCCAACTCGACCAGCCGCCGGAAAAGGTCCTGAACGGCGCGGGCAGAACCGTCGAGTTCCAGGCCCTCTTCCAGCGTTTCGGGCAGCACTTCAACGCGGGCGCGCAAATAGGGCTTTTCCTGGATATACTCCTTCAGGCGGATGCGCTCCAGGCCCTGGACGGCCAAACGGATCGTGCCGTCAGGCGCCTTCAGCACGCGGTGTACCTGCGCCGCAGTCCCGATCTCATAGATTTGGTCCGGTGACGGCTCTTCGATCGATTCATCCCGGCTTGTTACAAGGGCGATTATGCGGCTCTGCGGCAGCGAGTCCTCAACCAGCTGAATGCTGCGCTCCTGGCCGATGGTGAGCGGAAGCCACATCATCGGATAGACGACAATGCCCCGCAATGGCAGTACGGGCAGGTCATCAGCGACGTCACTCAGCGAAGGCTTTTTCGAGCCCTTCTCATCCGATTCGTCCTCCTGGGCACTGCCGTCTTCCACCGGTGGAAGATCGATCTCGACCTCGGCCTCAGCCATTGAGGCCTCGCTGACGGAATCTGCCGCCGTCTCTGCCGCGGCGGACTCTTCTTCCTTCTCTGTTTCCTGCTCTTCTTCTTTCTCTTCGTGTTCCAAACTCATGGTCGTCTCAACGCGTCTGAAAGGAATTCCGGCTAACTGTTTTGGCCGCATATGCGTATCAGCAGTATCGACTCCTGGCCCCTCTTACGGGTCCTCTCTCAATCGCGGCAGCTATGGACTCCGACCAGTTCCTGCCAAGCTGGGAAACAGTTCGAACATAGTCCCCGAAAATTGCCGCGACTTGACGGCCCGAGCCTGACAGGGATCCGGACCGGAAAGATAGCAGAATTGTACCACAGCAACCCCGATTTCAAAGTGGGGCAGCTACCTTTCTTCGCAAACAGCTGGCCTGTAGCTGCCTGGAAAGTCATTGCAGCGGAACCTCCTGACGGCGAAAGTGTCTCTCAGCGCCCTTCATTCTGCGCTCACTCCTCTGAACTCATGTCACGAAGAACGGGTTCCCCTCGCCTTGCTTTTCCCCATTTGCCGCCTATGCTACACTGCACGGACCCTGTTGAATTCTGTAGTTTCATCATTGACCAATTGTCCGTCACCGGCCTCACTTCAGCCCTTCTCGCAGGCAGGAGAACCCAATGAAGATTACGGATCTGTCCGTCCGCCGTTTCCGCTATATCTCAAACACCGTTCGCGATTCGGAAGGCCACGGCCATCCCGGGCCCGAACATGAAGCAGTGCAGTCGGTCCTGACGATCCATACCGACGCAGGCGTAGAGGGCTACTTTTTCGGGAGCCCGCCGCAGGCGCTGATCGATAGCCTGGTAAAGCCTTATATAATCGGTGAGGACCCGTTTTACCGGGAGCGCATCTGGCACAATCTCAAGGAACGCCAGCGCCTCAATATGGCGACCATGTCGGACAGGCTGCTCAACGCCGTGGACCTGGCTCTTTGGGACCTGGCCGGACGCGCCTTGAACATACCTGTGCACAAGCTGCTGGGGGCGACGCGTGACAAGGTACCCGCGTACGCCAGCACCATGTGCGGCGACGATATTGAGGGCGGACTCGGCACACCGGAAGACTATGCCACCTTTGCGGAGTGGTGCATCGAGCGCGGCTACCCCGCCTTTAAGCTCCACACCTGGCAGCCGCCGTACGAAGGCGCGCCAGACGTCAAGCGCGACATTGCCGCGTGCGCGGCCGTGCGCGAGGTCTACGGCCCCGACGCCCATCTCATGCTCGATCCGTATCACTACTATTCCCGTCTCGAAGCGCTCTACCTGGCGAAGGGCCTGGAAGAACTCGACTACTATTGGATGGAAGAGCCGATGGACGAGCACAGCATGTCCTCCTATGTTTGGCTATGCGAACAAACGTCTCTGCCGATCTGCGGACCGGAAACGGCAGAGGGCAAGATGTTTACGCGGGCTGAGTGGATCAAAGCGGGCGCCTGCGACCTTGTGCGCGGCGGCGTTGGCGACCTCGGCGGACTGACGCCACTGATGAAGGTCGCCCATCTGGCGGAGTCGTTCGGAATGAGGATGGAGGTCCACGGCGGCGGCCCCGGCAACTTCCATGCTCTCTGCGCGATGGGCATTCCCGGCGAGTACTACGAGCGCGGCCTGCTGCACCCCTTTATTGACTACGAGGAGCCGCCCGCCTGGCTCAATCGCATTGACGACCCCATGGATGACGAGGGGTTCGTCCATATCTCTCAACTGCCCGGACTGGGCCAGGATATCAATTGGGACTACATCGAAGCCAATCTTGTAGAATAGGCTGCGGAGGCAGGCCAGGGCGTTCAGAGAAACATGGGCGCCAGTTTCAATCAAGCGGAGGTTAGCGATGAACGAAGAGGAACGCTATTTGTTCGACTTGCGCGGTTATCTTGTCATTGAGAACGTTCTTTCACCGGAGGAGGTCGAGAACCTGAACCGGTTGATAGACGGCCAGGGACTTCCAGAGCCGCAGCTGGACACGATGGGCGCCCGATTCGGCGGCTTTCTCAGCTGGGACGAGGCCTTTTGCAGCCTGCTGGACCATGAGCGCATAATGCCCTATCTCAAAACGATCCTGGGCGACGGCTTTCGCCTGGACCATTACTATGGCATCTACATGCGCGCCGGCACGGAACAGCTGCGGCTGCACGGCGGCGCAACGCCCTACGACCCGCCGGAGTTCTACCACTACAACAACGGCCAGATGTTCAACGGCCTGACGGTGGTCTCCTGGAACTTGACTGCGACCGGGCCGGGATTGGGTGGCTTTTGCGGCGTGCCGGGCAGCCACAAAGCGAACTTCCCCTGCCCCGACGGCATTCGCGTGGCGCACGACGCGCACGAGGCCGTCGTCATTCCGGAGGCGCCGGCGGGTTCAGTTGTCATCTTTACCGAGGCACTGACCCACGGCACCGTGGCCTGGACCGCAGAGTTCCACCGGCGTTCGCTGCTTTACAAATACAGTCCGGGGCAGCAGTCCTGGAGCGCCAAATACTCACAGGCGCCGCACACGGTTGAGCTGACGGCTCGCCAGAGACTGTTGTTCGAAAGGCCCTATTTCAACTCCCGCCCATCTCTCTTTGAGGAGGAGTAGCGGTTTCGAAACGATAGGATTCGGCAGAGAAACGACAGGTTATTCCTCCCTTGCCATGAACTGCCCTACAGATTAGAACTCCAATTCCTCATTGCCTGCGACAGGAGCATTCTGATGCCTCAACTTTTCCGCATCGGTGTTTCATCCGGATTCAAAACCGCCGCTCCCGGCACGATAGAACCGGTCCTGGAGCGGCTGATAGACCCTCTGCCTCACGTTGCGTGGGAGTTCTTTGACGCGGGCGGCGGTGAGCCGGTAAGGGCGGACGCAATCGCCGGTTTTGAAGGTATCATCGCGCTGGGCAGTCCCTATGACGCCTCAACCGTCGCGGGCAACGGGGAGCTCGTCTGTCTTGCCCGCTGGGGGGTCGGTTACGACCTGGTCGACACTGAGGCCTTGACCGCCAACGACATTTTGCTTGCCATCGCGGTCGACGCCGTGCGCAAACCGGTCTCCGAGGCGATTCTGACACTGATTCTGGCGCTGGCAAAAAAGCTGTGGGCCAAGGACCGGCTCGTGCGCATCGGACGCTGGGACCTGAAGGCACAGACTTCCGGCCTCGGGCTGAGCGGCAAGACCGTCGGTTCAGTGGGGATGGGCAACATCGGCGGCGAAATGTTCCGGCTGCTGGGCCCGTTCGACCTGGGCCGGCGCCTTGCACACGACCCCTACGTAGACCCTGAGAGGGCCGAAGCTCTCGACGTCGAGCTCGTTAGTCTGGAGACGATATTCAGCGAATCCGACTTTGTCGTAACCAACTGCCCCTTGACGGCAGAGACGCAGGGCTTCATTAACGCCCGCCTGTTTTCACTGATGAAGCCGAGCGCCTACTTCATCAACACGGCCCGCGGTCCGATCGTCAACCAGGAGGACCTAGTGGCCGCGTTACAGGCAGGGTCCATCGCGGGCGCCGGCTTGGATGTGGTCGAACCGGAGCCGCTGCCGCTCGATCACCCGCTCATCCAGATGGAGAACGTGATCCTGTCACCGCACGCGCTGGCCTGGACCGACGACCTTTACGAGATGAACGGGACAATCGCCTGTGAGAGCCTGCTGGCGGTCTTCCGGGGCGAGATCCCCGCCTTTCCGGTCAACCGGGAGGTGATTGAGCAGCCCCAGTTCCAGGAGAAGCTGGGCCGGATGGCGGCGCGGTGGCGGGAGTTTGGGGTCTGACCCAGCCAGAATGAGCAGTAATGGGCGCTGCAATTCCTCAGCCCTTCATGCTTGCAGGTATGCCAAACGAAATCTCCTCAACGAAGTGAAGCGCGTAGCCGTCAGGCGCCGGCGCGTCGGAACGCGCGCGACGGTCAGAACGCTAATGCTGCCGCCGGCGGGCTGTGGCGCACGCAGAGCTACTATCCGTGGCGGGTCAAGCGCAATGGCGGGATGCTCGAGAGCCTGAAGGTGGGGCTGAGCGAGGGCGGCGGCGAGCGTCTCAGCCGCAGCTACGCCTACAACCAGTTCGGCGACATCACCGCCCTGACCGAGGGCACGACCAGCTACAGCTTCAGCTATGACGGGCTGGGCCGGCTGACCAACGCGTACGGCCGGACCTACAGCTATGACGCGGCCAACCGGTTGACCGCCTTCAACGGGCAGGCATATAGCTACTACGATGCCGGGCCGTACCATGCTGTGGACCGCATTGACGACTTCGACCGCTTCGACTATGACGCCAACGGCAATATGACGAAGCTCAACAAGGGTCTTTCCAGCCAGCAGACGCTTGTCTGGAACGCCGAGAACCGGCTGTCCGAGGTGCGGGACAGCAACGGCGACATGGTCGAGCAGTACTGGTATGACGTGGGCGGCGCCCGCGTCAAGAAGGTCAGCGGGCGCACGACGACCTACACCTTCTTCGCCCACTACGAGGAGGAGGTGACGAACGGCGCAACCACCGCCATCAGCCATTACAGCTTCGGCAGCCTGCGCATTGCGGTCAAGCGCGGGAGCATTCTCTTCCACCTGCACGGCGACCACCTTGGCAGCACATCCCTGACCACGCGCGGCGCATCCATGGTAGCCCGCCGCGCCTACTATGCCTATGGCGCGAAGCGCGTCGTGTTGGGGAATCTGCGGACAGACAGGACCTTCACCGGCCAGAAGGCCGACGCCACTGGCCTGATGTACTACAACGCCCGCTACTATGACCCCAACCTCGGCGCCTTCATCTCGCCCGATTCCCTCGTGCCCAACATGGCGCGCGTCATCGACTACAACCGCTTCCTCTATGCACGCGGCAATCCGCTCAAGTACACCGACCCGACGGGACATAATGCTCTTGGCCCGGAATGGGTAGCGGCGTTCAAGGCAGCGCATGGCGGACGCGCGCCCAATGCGCAGGACCGAGTTGACAGGCTGGCCTCGCTGGCGACGCCCGGAGGTGTTTCCGGCAGAAGGTCCTGGACGAATGCAGATTGGAAGCATTACGCCAACAACAAGCGGCGAGCCCTTACGAAAGTGGTGGCGAAAGCTGGCATCAAGATCGACAGCTCTTGGAATTCGGATCCGAAAGGGACTGAGCGCTTGGAGCTGATTGCAGAGGGTGTCGTTAAGTTGGGCGAAAAGATCGGCGACCTCAACGGTGGTAGTGTAGATGACGGTCTTGGTCGCCTTAAGGAGTTAATCGGCGGTGGCGTGACTTTGACTCGCGCATCGGTGGGGACTGGATTATGCGCTGCAGGCGATGCCTGCGCGGTGGAGGATGGACAAATCGGCTTTTATGATGGCCTATTTGATGCCACTAAATTCCCAGATGACGGCACAAGAACAACAAATTCTCAAAACTTTATCCGAGGAACGGCCGTACACGAATTGGCGCACAAGATACACATCCATAGAGTGTGTCCTAACAATCCAAGCGCTTATTGCCTCATATATGATATAGGAGAGAATATCGACTTCAGAGTACACAGCGTCACTGGCTACAGCACTTCATATTGGGAACACTGGGCGGAAATTGTGACGGACTGGACATATGGCTCAGCTTATCAACAGCGGCCAGATCTCAACGATCCAAGACGACCTGTGAATCGGACCCAAATAAATGCCATCGAGGAGATACTAGGGAAATGAGCAATGAAACCGTTCACCGATTGCCCTACGAGTGGTCCCGCGCCGCACTCAACAAGCTGCTTCTTGTTCTTGTGGGAGCGCTTCTAACGGCCTGTGTGTCGCCGGTTCGACCTTCCTCTCCGGACTTCGGGCCCCTGGAACCCTTTCCGTGCGAAAGGTTCGGCGAATCTCGTTGGCAAGAGTTTCAATTCGGAGTCGATTTGCCGGATGATGTAATCGCAACCGTAACCGAACTATGGGGCTTCGACCGCGACCAGCTTCGAATTAACTTGCGTTCCGATCTTGATCCTCCATATATTGGTATTGGCTGGTCGGATAGTGTCGAAACGGGCCTGGGCGCCGCCTATTCGACCAACTTTCGCGATGGTCATCGTTATCTCAGACGCATAGTACTCGAATGGAATCTTCCGGAGCCTGCGCTGACGCAGGTAATCGACTGTTTAGGCCCTCCTGAGTACTATTCAGCTGCTTACGTCTCGGGAACGGAGTCGACAGGTGTTGGCCTTAATCTCTGGTATGTGGAAAAGGGATTCGTCGCCCGTGGCCTTGTTGACGCCTACTTTCCCTGGCAAACGTTGCCGGAAGTGATTACGCCTGACTTTCGGATGGATTTATTTCTGGTTCTTCCTCCAGGACTTGAAAAGATGGCCTACAGCCTCAGAAATTCAGTTGAAGGTGCCAATCGGGAAATGTGTGTTCTTAAGCCGTGGCCGGGTTCGATAGAGGCAATTGAGATAGATGAGATAGAGGACATCCAATTCGAGTTGTGCGATGCCTCCGCATCCGATTGATTGATATAACCCGCGAGGCTCATGCGGCAAAGTAGGCGTGGCTCAGTGTCCTTGCCGACCTCGACAGTTCCTACAGCTACGACAGCTACAGCCGACTCAACAAACATAATCCATGCGCTAATTATGGTTGGCCCCAATCGCTAGACCACGAAAAGGGGAAAATAAGGTGCATCCAGACGGACGCGGTAGGCAGTTGGCGCACCGTATTGACGCTATTATATAAGGACACTTTGCAACGTGCGAATAGCACCGGAGCCACGTTGGAACGGGAACTACCGCGCTATCGCTTTGTTGCGATTATGTATGTAAGCCCGAAGACAGCCATGCCGACGGAACAGTGTTATACTGCAAACAGTATCCGCGACAGTTCTGCTTACAATGGAGTAAACAGGGATGAAAATTCGCTTACTGGCTTGCTTGCTGACCATAGCGCTGCTGCTTAGCGCCTGCAACATGATCATGGGCAACGACAAAATGGAGATGGGCGCGGACGACGGCAATGGCGCCGATATGGATATGTCCGGCGGTTCGATGGCTGCCGATTCCCTCGAACCGCAGACGACCGAAAACGGTCTATTCACCGTCAGCGCCGTCAGTCGATTGGATCCGGTGGTGATCAACGAGACCCATGCATGGACTTTGCACATCGAGACCGAGGACGGCAGCCCGGTAACCGATGCCGAGATCGCGATCGACGGCGGTATGCCAGAACACAACCACGGATTTCCCACCGCACCGCGCGTAACCGAAAACCTCGGCGAAGGGGACTATCTGCTGGAAGGAATGCGGTTCAATATGGGGGGAGTCTGGGTACTGACGCTGGAGATCCGCTCTGGCGGCCAGAGCGATTCGGTCACCTTTGAGTTTGAGTTGAAATAGAGCGTGCGTCGTAGTCTCGTTGCCGGCACGATGCTGGTACTGTTCATCCTCGCCGCATTGGCCCTGGTTGCAACCGGGTTGATCAGCGCCGGACCCTTCGGCGCTTCAATTCGCCAGTTCTTTGGTACCTCTCGAGTTGGAAGCGGTGCAGGCTCCCCGACGGGGAGCGCGCCCGCCCACAGCTGGACAGACGCCGAACGCGGGCTCATCGCCTCCCTCAGCATCGACCGCCTGCCCCCCTTGCCGCCGGATCCTTCTAACGCAGTCAGCGACAACCCCGATGCAGTTGCGCTTGGCCAGGCCCTCTTCTTCGACAGCGGCCTCAGCCCAGACGGAACTGTCTCCTGCTCCACTTGCCATCAGCCCGACAGTTACTTCACGGACGGAAAGGCAGTTGCCAACGTACGCGATATCGATACACCTCGACATACTCCCACAATCGTAGGCATCGCCTATAGCGACTGGTTCTACTGGGATGGGCGCCGAGACAGCCAGTGGGCGCAGGCGCTGGCGCCGCAGGAGGCCGCGATTGAGCACGGCGGCACACGAACGGCACACGCCCGCTATGTGCTGAATACCTACGCGAGCCAGTACGAGGCGGTATTCGGACCGGTACACGACCTCAACGACAGTTCGCGCTTTCCCCCCGCGGCCGCCCCCGTGGAGGACGAGACGGCGCAGGCGGCCTGGAAGGGGATGTCCGAGGCTGATCGCGGCGTGATCAACCGCGTTTTTGCCAATATCGGCAAGAGCATCGCCGCTTACTCCCGCAGAATTCTGCCTGGCCGAAGCCGCTTTGACGACTACGCAGCGGCTGCGCTCGTCAACGACCAGAACCGCATGTCAGAGCTGTTCAGCGCGCAAGAAGCGGAGGGGCTGCGGCTGTTTATCGGCGACGGCCAGTGCACCGACTGCCACAACGGCCCACTGTTTACCAACGGTACGTTTCACAATATCGGACTGCCACTGCCGGAGGGAAGCAAGTTCGATCAGGGCCGTACACAGGGGACGTATCAAGTGGTTGAGGACGTTTTCAACTGCCTGGGCGAATACAGCGATGCGAAAGAAGAGGAGTGCGTGGAGCTGCGCTTCATCAAGCTTGAAGGCGAGGAGCTGATCGGCGCGTTCAAGGTGCCCGGCCTGCGCAATGTAGCTGAAACGGCGCCCTACATGCACAACGGCATCTTTCCCGACTTGGAGGCCGTAATGCGCCACTACAATCACGCGCCGCCGGCATTCCCCGGTCATTCCGACCTGGTTCCGCTTGCGTTTACGGAGGAGCAAAGCGAGGCGCTAATCGCGTTTCTGCTGACGCTGAGCGCGCCGCCCGACGCGCCGGCAGAACTTCTGCGCCCGCCGGCGAATCAGGAGTGACTGTTCAGGATGGTCGCCTTGCGCCTGGAATTGGAGGACTAGGCGACGCGGCTCAGCATCTCCTCCCCGCGCAGGCCGGCCAGCAGATTGTCCACAGTGCGCCGGGACATCTGGTAGCGCGTCTGGAAGGTTGCGCTGCCCAGGTGGGGGAGGATGAGACAGTTATCCAGCCGCAGCAGGGGATGGTCGCGGGGCAGCGGCTCCGGCTCGGTAACGTCCATGGCTGCCCCGGCGATCAGATTGCGTTGCAGTGCGTTCAAGAGGGCCTCGTGATCCACGACTCCGCCGCGTGCCACATTGATCAGGAAGGCGCTCTCCTTCATGCGCTCCAGCTCCGCCGTGCTGATCAGATGACGCGTTTCAGGCCCCATTGGCACACTGAGCACGACAAAATCCGCCTCCTCAAGCAACGCCTCCAGCGTTCGGTAGGAGGCGTTTAACTCTTCGGCATAGGGGCTCGGATTGCGGTTATGGTAGAGGATCTTCATGTCGAAGCCGCTCGCGCGGCGGGCGACTACGCGGCCGACACGCCCCATACCGATGATTCCGAGCGTCGAACCGTAGATCTCGTGTCCGTGGAGTATGTTGCCATCGTAGACCAGATAGTCGGGACCGCGTGCGTGGAGCCAGCCCGGAACGAGATTGCGGGCGAGCGCCATCAGCAGCGTAAAGGCCATGTCGGCGGTCGCTCCGTCAACGAATCCGGGCGTGTAACCGACCGGCAGTCCGCGGGCCTGCGCATCCTCAAGGACGATGTGGTCGACACCGACGCCGAAGTTGCTCAGGCAGCGAAGCTTGGGCATTTTGTCCATCAGCGAGCCCGGCACGATGGGATGGCCGTATACAAGGAACCCTTCGATAATCCCCAGAATCGGGTCCTCTTCGGTCAGGTCCCAGATATGTACGTCGCAAGTGTCTGCTACCATTTCCGCCATTTCCGGCGGTAACGCAGAGTCGGTTAATATCTGATAAGGCACTGGGGAACCTCCTTTGCAACTTGCTGGCCTTCTGTCATGGGACAGGCGGCGGTAACGACACCGTCAGATGTATGCTCCAAGAGGCAATTGCATCGATGTCACGCATCCTCTACTTTTGCCCTGACTTCCCCCAGCCATCCGGGGGCATCAAGACGCTCTACCGTCATGTGCACGGGTTGGTGGAAATGGGCTTCGACGCCTGGATCGTTCACCAGAAGCACCCTTTCCGCGTGACCTGGCACGGCTACGAAGCGCCGACCTTGTGGCTCTCCGAGCGTCCCGGCTTTACGCCGGAGGATATCCTCGTCATTCCGGAAGTGATGCCCCAGGTCATGCAACAGACGGCCAGGTTTTCCGGTGAGCGAATTGTGATCGCCCTGAGCTGGTCCCCTACCTACTGGAATCTGCAGCCGGGACAGACGTGGCCCAATTTCGGCATCCGCCGCGTTATCACCAAGTCGCCCCTCATCCAGGCGTACCTACGCTGGAGCATGGGAATCGAGGCCACACTAATCCATGAGTATGTAACAGGCGACCGCTATTATTTCGACCAGGGGGCGAAACGGCCCAAGATCTGCTATCTCACCCGCAAGGAGCGTTCCGCCGCCTGGCTGCACCAGGTCCTGTTCGCAAAGGGCGGCCCTTTCACCGGCTTCGAGTGGATGCCTCTGCGCGAGTTGAGCGAAGACGAATACGCGCGCAACCTGCGCGAAGCAACCGTCTACGTCACGACCAACATGCAGGAAGGCATGAATACGTCCGTGCTGGAAGCGATGGCATGCGGCTGCCTGGTCGTAGGCTACAGCGGCGTCGGCGGCGGCGTTTACATGAAACAGGAAGGGCCGGCGCAGAACTGTATTCTCGTCGAGAACGGCAACGTCCCTGCGCTCGGACAGGAGCTTGAAACCGTTTTGCGCAGGCTGGCGGACGAGCCTGACGCCTATGCGCGGATTACGAATAACAGTCTTGAAACGGCCCGCGCTTATAACGACCCGAGAGACGAAGCCGAAAGCCTGCAGGCGGTATTTTCTCCTCTCGTTCGGGCCGGCGGTTAGCCGCCCCCCTCCGACTCCTCGCCCAACAGGAGCTTTTCGACGGCATCGCCAACGCGAATGGCGCCGCCCTCAATGATGCTGGCCGTGATGCCCCCGTGGCCGCGCATTGCGTTGTAGCCGCCCGGCCCCAGATTCTCCTCCATGCGGCTGCAGGGGTGGCAAGGTCCGGTGTGTTCGAGTATGGCCTTTCCTATGCGAAACCTTCGATCCTGCAGGCTGAACAGGTTGATGCCGCGTACCACAATGTTGCGCCTCGTCAGCGACGGGTCTGCAGAGGAATCTCGCAGGAATGCTCCGACCGCGTCGAGGTGCTCACCCTGAATCAGGGTCACCTGGCGCTTGCCGCTGCCCTGGCCGTGAAAATGGTCGCCTATAAGCCCACTGCCTGGCACTGCCTCGGCCTCAGTTACAGACTTCAGCGGCCCGCGTCGCTCGGTGCGCAGACCGATCCATTCTACTGTACCGGACTTCGTGGGCCTCGCCATCAGTTTTGCGACGTCACTTTCCGGATTGGGCGTTGTCATCTCTGGTTCTCCCCTCTGCCGGCCGCCCCCGAATGGAGATTGCCTTTCCTGTTTGCCCCTGTCCCAATTTCAGCCCTACACGTCATCGCTTCGGCCCTCTGCAGACAAATGCCCCCATTCCTTCTCTCGCCTGGGCCGGCCGCAGCAGAGAGAGTCTTCATTTGTAGCACACAAAACAGCCAAAACCAGCTGTGTCAAAGCCTTGAATTCCGGTTTCCTCGCGGCGCCGGCCGGTCGACAGATCGCTGGAATTCGAGTAACCGCACGCTTGAAGCATCTCTACATGCTCGTCTCTGCTGTACCGGCTGGGATGAGGGCTTTCGGGGTCTAGCAGCAGATCGGCGTATGCCAGCAGCCCGCCTGCACGCAGCAGCCGGCGCGCCTGTTTCAAGACCTGCTTCTGCCGCGAAAGTTCGCCCAGGTCATGCAAAGCCTGTATCGAGACGACCGCGTCGACCTCTCCGGCCCAGCCCATTTCGACCAACTGGGCAGTCCAGTCATCGGTCACGAGATTGGCGCACCGAAACTCCAATTCACCCCCGTCGCGCCGCTGACCACGGTCTACTTCGAACCGGCGCTTGGCATAGTCTGTCAGGTGAGGCGAAAGATCGAAGCCGCAATAGCGGATGCCCGGAAGCTGCCGCTGAAGGACGTCGGCCAGAAAGCCGGCGCCGCAGGCCAGTTCAACGACTCGGGGTGAGCTCCGTTTGCTGGCGCTGATTTGGGCGGCGATCCAGTCCGCCGCCATCGTTCTCTGCGGTCGTTCGCGATTGAGTCGCGCTTCCCAACGGCGCGCTTCGGAGTCGGTACGAACCTGGTTTGATCGAATCATCCCCGGTCTCGAACTCTGTTTCTGTAAACGGCTCATTGACAGTCTTCATTCTCATAGCCACCCATTCGCCGATCTCTTTATGCGCCAATTTCGCTTCCGGCACCCAAGGATAAAACGCGTGGAAGGCATGCCACATTCCCATCCAGATCCTGGACGTAACTTCAACGCCGGCCGATCTTGCCCTGGCCTCCAGACGCGTTGCGTCGTCGCGCAGAATCTCGTCATTTCCGGCGTGAATCAGAAGAGGCGGGAATCCCTTCAGGTCACCATATAGCGGAGAAACCAGCGGATGATCTGTAGGGACGCTTCCGCGGTAGCGATTCGCCAGTAGGGGAATGCCGGCGGGACGCAGCCACGGATCTTGTCTGGCGCGAGATTGTACACTGTGCCCCGTCCCCAACAGATCGGTCCAGGGCGAGAGCAGAACTGCGCCAGCCGGCATCGGCATCCTTTCATCTCGCAGTGTCTGCAGAAGGGCCAGCGCGAGTCCCCCGCCGGATGACTCGCCTCCCACGACGATGCGGTCAGGCGTATATCCCTGTGCCAACAGGAATCTGTAAGCGGCGCGTGCGTCCAGAAGGGCTGCGGGGAAAGGGTGTTCGGGCGCCAGGCGGTATTCGGGCAGTAGCATGCGGCAACGGCATGCCTTGGCAATGTGCGAGGCGAAGCCCCGATGGGACTTGCAGGAGCCGATAAAGTAGCCGCCGCCGTGCAGATAGAGAAATGCGCTGTCTGACCGGGTGTCCTGCAAATCGATCCATTCTGCCGGGATCCCAAAAGCGTCGACCGGCGCAGCCAGCATCTCCTCTGCCATAGGGAGAAGTTTGTGTCCGCGGCGGTCCAGGGATTCACGCTGGCCCGGAATGGGACGATCGAGGGGAAGACGGCTGTTGCGCACGCGAAAGTAGAATTTGAAGAGTTGACTGCGGATGCTTGGCATTCTATTGGCAGGCCGTATTTGTTGAGATTCTGAAGTGGATTTGTCCTAGAGAGTACCACGAAAAGTCACCTTGCAAAAGCCGCGGCGTTGGGGTAGCGTACTCGCAGCAATCTACTGAAGGGAGGCTATCGTCGATGCAGTACAGAGCGTTGGGAAGACGGAGTGATATCCAGGTGTCGCCAATTGCATTGGGCTGCTGGCCGTTTTCGGGCGGCGAGTTCTGGGGCAGCCAGGAGGATGCCGATTCGATCGCAGCAGTCCACGCCGCACTGGACACAGGCATCAACTTTTTTGACACCGCTGAGAACTACCCCCGGTCCGAGGAGGTGCTGGGCCAGGGGCTCAAGGGCAGAAGGCATGAAGCTGTCATTGCCACCAAAGTGAGCGCCCGCAACCTGGCGCCGGGAGACCTTGTCGACGCCTGCGAACGCAGTCTGAGCGCTTTACAGACAGACTTTATCGATCTGTATCAGATTCACTGGCCCAACTGGGATGTGCCTCTCGCCGAGACGGTCGGCGCACTGGATGGTCTGCAGTCGGAAGGCAAGATCCGGGCCTACGGTGTGTGCAACTTTGCCGACCGGGACTTGACCGAAATGATGGCTGCGGGTCAGTGCGTAACCGATCAGTTGCCCTATAGCCTGGTGTGGCGGAGCATCGAGAGGACGGTGCTTCCCTTGTGCCGCGAGAACGGCATCGGCGTTATCTGCTACAGCCCGCTCGCGCAAGGTGTCCTGACCGGCCGCTATGCCACCGCAGACGAGGTGCCCGAAGGACTTGCCCGCACACGTCACTACTCCGGCAAGCGAAGACTCGCCGAGCATGGCGAACACGGCCTTGAAGAGGAGCTCTTTGCTGCCGTGTCCAAAGTCCGGGAAATCGCTTCAGAGTTGGGCGAGCCAATGGCCGCCGTTTCTCTGGCTTGGCTGCGTCAGCAGGCAGGCGTTACGTCTTTACTGGTCGGCGCGCGCGACGCCGAAGAGGTCAGACGAAACCTGCCGTCACTTGAACTGACCTTAAGCGACGACATCCTCCAGCGGCTGGACGCGGTGACACGGTCTGTCAAGGAGGCGGTGGGGACAAACCTCGACATGTGGTATGCCCCGGCACGCATGAGATAGGGATCGGGCGCCTACTTTTGCGGGGTGCGCTCCATCACCTCGTGTGGCCATACGATCTCTCGACGCGCCGGCGTAAGCCTGTCAAGCAGCTCCGGCGATGGCCGGTAGCCGAATCGAAAAATCCCCCAGGATGGTCCGTAACGGTAGACGACGACTCGGCGGTCCCCACGGACCGAGCGGCGGGCGGAGCCGTGGCAAATCGTGTCCACAAATATGAGCGCGTCGCCCGCGTCCATGTGTATTTCCTCAGCGCCGATAACGGCGTCGGCCGACCCACCCAACCCGATACTATGATCGTCGTATTCGGGAGGAGGAAAGTTGGACTTGTGGCTGCCAGGGATCACCATGGTGCCGCCGTCGCCGGGGCCGATGTCGGTGAGCGCGACGAGAACATTGATCTGGCCGTTCATAAAGTGCCCGTTGTGAAACCGGAACTGATTGCGCTTGCTGACGTGGTGCCCACCTGAGTGAATCCCGATGGCTTCACCTGGTCCGCGCAGGTTCGCAAAGTTTTCGTCGATAAAGAGGGGCCCGTGATGAAAATCGAACGACCCTTCTCCCCCCACAAAGTATTTGACCTTTTCAAACCAGGAAGGATGGTCAATCAGGTTCTCGAATCCTGGACCGGCTTCGTAGATCTGCTGCAGATTGAGGCCGTCTGCGCTTCCATACTGGTGGCCGTGAACGTATCCCGCCCACTGTCCCACCTGCAGGGGCAGGATGGCGTCGATCTCGGCATTGCAGGCGGCGACCTCTTCGGCTGTAAGTGCGTTTTTGAGTAGCAGATATCCTCGCAGATCAAACAGAAAGATATCGATTTCGCTCAGTTTCTGCGTTTCGGCGCTCATCTTTTCTCCTGATTAGAGTCTGGTTCATTTTGGCCGCAAGTATGGGTAAGCTACAATGCAGCGCGAGTTGCTCCACGGGTCGGAGCCTGGAAGTTGCCCGAGTCAGTGGAGGTTTCGACCATTATACAATACCGAATCCTGACAGGATACCAGGAGGCAGTTCGACGCAACAATTATGGCTCTCTCACCCGATCATCTCGTATACGCCGCGCCCGATCTTGAAGAAGCAGTGGATGACCTGACGGAGCGTTTCGGCGTGCGCCCCTCTGCCGGGGGCAAACATCCCAATGGGACGCACAATGCGCTCCTGGCGTTGAGCAACTCCTGCTACCTGGAGGTCATAGCGCCAGACCCGGAACAAGCTCCGCAGCAGAGCGAGCGGCCGCTGGCCTTCGGTCTGGACTGGTTGAAGATTCCCAGGTTGGTGACATGGGCTGTGCTGGCGCCCTCGCTCGAAGAAGTGGCGAGCGCCTCCCAGGCTGCAGGCTACGATCCAGGTGTAGTGGTTGAGGGAGGGCGTGTTCGGCCAGACGGCGCACAGCTGCACTGGCGCACGACCAAACGCCCGGAGACGCAAGAAGGCTGGCCGCCTCCGGGCGACGGGATCGTGCCTTTTCTGATCGAGTGGGGAGCGGATACCCCTCACCCTTCAATTACCTCAGCGCAGGGCGTGCGTCTACTCGAACTCTCCCTGTTCCACCCCCGGCCTGCCGAGGTGCAGCCGATGCTGTCGGCGCTCCACATCGACATTCTGGTGACCGCCGGTCCCGCTCCGGCAATGCGGGCTCGCCTGGAGACGCCTCTCGGCATCGTTACTTTGGAGTAGCCCAGGCAGGAACGCTCCCGCTGAGAACCAATGGATCCTGTATATTGAAGTCTCCTCGCGGCCCGTGATGGTAGTACTCTCCCTTATCTGCTGAAAACAAGAAGAAGGCTTTCGCATTTTGATGCGATGGGTCGAAAGTGCCCGGATAGGGAGGCTGCAGGTACACATTTGGGTTTGGAATACCTGATTGACCGCAATGCCCAACGCCTGTCAACGATTTTTGGGGCAATTGGCACATGCTCAGGGTTGATCCCTAATGTTGATCTGTGGTACAATATTCCAAATGGACGGATTAAACTTTCGCAGTTCTTGAATCCGCCCTTATTCTGCACGCCATATTGGCATCAGGAGGATGACCATGGCAGACACAAATAACCTTTCCGGTTCTTCTGGGACACTCTCAGACAACCTGAACGGGCATGTGCCGTACCCGGGTATCCCAACAACGACAGATGGAGCCGGTTCCGTAGTTTGGGCCGAGACACACATAACGCAGGCCGCTTGCGCTTATCCCATCACATCATCGACAACAATGGGTGGAGGCTACGGGGCGGCGGTTGCCAATGGCGCTCGCAATCTGTGGGGCGACGATCTGATGTTCCTGGAGCCGGAGTCCGAACACAGTGCCGCGGCGGCTTGCGAGGGATTCGCCGTCGCCGGCGGACGGGTCAGCAACTACACGTCTGGCCAGGGTCTTATTCTGATGCACGAAGTCTTGTACACGATTTCGGGCAAACGACTGCCGGTCGTCTTTCATATTGGCGCCCGTGCTTTGACAAGCCATAGTCTGAACGTCCACGCCGGCCACGACGACGTCATGTCGGTGTCCGATTCCGGCTGGGGCATCCTTTTCGGACGGACAGCCCAGGAGTCGGGCGACCTGGCGCTGATCGCCCGCCGCGCCGCAGAAGACAGCCGCACTCCTTTCTTCAATGTCCAGGATGGATTTCTTACAACACACACGGTTGAAGACGTGCTGCTCTGCGAACCGGAGATGATGAAGGACTACATCGGCAAACCCGAAGACAAGCTGGTCAACCTCTTCAACCCTTATAATCCGGTAATGACCGGTGTTGTCCAGAACCAGGACAGCTACATGAAGGGAAAGATTGCGCAGCGCGACTACTATTCACAGGTGGGCGACGCCGTGCAGAATGCGATGGACGAATTCTACCAACTGACGGGCCGCCGCTACCAGATGCTCGATACCTACCGCATGGAAGATGCCGAGTACGCCATTGTCGGAATGGGCTGCATGATTGAGACGGCAAAGGCGACTGCCGATTACATTCGGCAGGAAGAAGGGATCAACATAGGCGTCGTTCACATCACCTGCTACCGGCCATTCCCCAGCCAAGAGATTGTGGAGACACTGAAGCACCTGCGCGGTTTCACCGTCCTGGAGCGGATGGACGACCCGATTGCGCCGAACAACCCTGTAACGAACGACATTAAGGCCGCATTTGCAGACGCATATACCGGCAGCCAGGGGTTCCCGGCCATCGACGATATCCCCAAGATTTTCAGCGGGTCGGCCGGCTTGGGCAGCCGCGACGTGCGGCCGGGGCACTTTATCTCCATCTCACGCAATATGGTGGAGGAAGGCCCGCGCTTCTTCGTTGTCGGAATCAAGCATGACCTTGCTCTGCCGATGAACGGCGACCCGGACGTCCGTCCCAAAGGCGCGTTCTCAATGCGCGGCCATTCGGTCGGAGGCTTCGGCTCAGTTACGACGAACAAGGTTATCGCCACGATCGCAGGCGACATCTTTGGCAAGAAAGTCCAGGCATATCCCAAGTATGGCTCGGAGAAGAAAGGCCTGCCCACAACCTACTACTTGACGGTGGCGGACGAGCCGATTCTAACCCATTGCGAGCTCAACAACGTCGAGTTCGTGCCCATGAATGACATCAACGCCTTCTTTACCAGCAATCCGCTGGCCGGGATCCAGCCCGGCGGCACGCTATTCGTGCAGACGAACAAGTCAACTCCGGAAGATGTGTGGGCAAATGTCCCCCCCAAGTCCAAGGACCTGATCCGAGAGAAGAATCTGCGGGTCGTGGCGGCGGACGGGGCAAAGATCGCCCGAGAAGAGGCCCCGGTGGCCGACCTGGAAGTGCGAATGCAGGGTATCGTCCTACTGGGTATCTTCCTGCAGGTGACGCCATTTGCGGCTGATGCAAATCTCGATGATGAAGATGTGATGGAACGCTCCGAGCAGGCGCTGCGCAAGTACTTTGGTAAGCGCGGCGAAGCTGTAGTTCAAGCAAATATGCGCTGTGTAAGACGCGGCTACGAAGAGGCCTTCGAGATTCCGTCGGAGATTATCGCGCAGGACATTACCTCGCCGGTACTTGTGCCTGGCGCAGAGATTACGCTGTTTTCCTAGTCGATCGACGGCATCAGAGGCATTGGTGCTCATCCTACCTGAAAGGCGGTAACTCCTATGGGTGTTACGATAAATACCTTCGATATTCGAAACTTGACTCGAACGTCAAACGGTCACGATTCAAGCGACCAAACTGTTGACGTCGCCGACCCGACGGTTGACAGCGGAAACGGATATGACAACGGCTTTGAATCTTCGATCATTGATGCCCACGACTTTTTCGAACGGGTCGTTCAGGAGTACAACGAAGGACCGGGGCCGGAGACGCTTGAGGCCGACATTGGCGTGGCCCGCTCGGTCATCCCCGCCGGCACCGGCGCCTATCGCGATTTCAGTTACATTGCGCCGGAGATTCCCGAGTACATCCAAGAGAACTGCACAGGATGCATGAGTTGCGTCACCCAGTGCCCGGATACTGCCATCCTGGGCAAGGTCGTGACAGACGACGTGCTCGGTGAAGCGTTGGATGACATCGAAGACGACGCCGAACGCAGATTCATGTCCGGGCAGTTCGCCGAGACCAATAAGTTCTACAAAGTGCCGGCCAAGAGAAAGAAGACACCCGGAAAGTTTGGCATCTTTATCGATCCTACCAAATGCAAGGGTTGCGCCGAATGTGTAGAGGCGTGCGATGACCTCGGTTACCATGCTCTGAAGATGATTGAGAAGGAAGACACGACCGTTCCTATCTACCAGAAGAGCATCGATTTCTTCCGCAAGCTGCCCCCGACGCCGCAGGAGTTCATCAACGAGCGCGTTGCGGTCGACATGATGCTGGCCGAGCAGAGCATGCTGTACGTCGGCGGGGCCGGGTCCTGCGCCGGTTGCGGAGAAGCTACCGCAATCCGCATGTGGCTGGCCGCTCTTGGCTACAAGTACGGATCAGAGAATATCGGCATCGCTGCAAGTACGGGCTGCAACACGGTATACGGCAGCACGTATCCTTACAACCCGTACATCGTACCCTGGAGCAACTCGCTCTTTGAAGACGGCCCCACGTTCGCAATGGGCCTTCGCATGCGCTGGGACCAGCTTGGCTGGGAGGACAAGCAGCTTTGGGTAATGGGCGGCGACGGCGCCATGCTCGACATCGGCTTTCAGGCGCTCAGCCGGATGCTGGCCAGCGGCATGAACATTAAAGTGCTCGTGCTGGATACGCAGGTCTATTCAAATACCGGCGGCCAGACCAGTACGGCATCCTTCACGGGGCAGGACTCCAAGATGTACTCGCATGGCAAGGTTCTGGCTGGCAAGCAGGAGATGCGTAAAGAGTTGGGCCGCATCGCCATGATGCACCCGAACACCTATGTCTCTCAGACCGTTCAGGCCGTACCTAATCACTTCTACAAGTCGATTCTGGAAGCCGCAGAGTTCGAAGGCCCTGCCATCGTCAACGTGTTTACAACCTGTCAGCCTGAGCATGGCGTTGCCGACAACATGGCCCGCCACCAGGCAAAGCTGGCCGTAGACAGCCGCGCCTTCCCGATGTTTGTCTATGACCCGCGCAAGGGCGATACGATTCGCGATCGTCTTAGCCTTCAGGGGAACCCGGCGGTAAAGGAAGACTGGTACACGATCAAGAAGACCGGAGAAACGATCGACTTCATCACCTTCGCCCGTTCGGAAGGCCGATTCTCCAAGCAGTTCGACAAAGAGGGCAACCCGTCCAAGGTCCTGATGGCAGCCCAGGCTGACCGGCTTGCGAACTGGCATCTATTGCAGGAAATGGCAGGAATTCGCTAGACGATGTCTGCTCCGGCGTTGAAGCGGTTTCTCAGAACACGCGAGAGGAACTGGAGATCAAGATAGAGTCTCTTTGCCGAGAATCGCGTTTCCAGACGAAGAATGTTACGTAACGGGGTGCGGAGACGCACTCCGTTTGTTTTTGGGCAGAGTGAATCTGCGACGATTCGTTTGAGAGAAGTGGAACGGACCGTTCTGTTCTGTAGTGGACAAGGATTATAGAGAATGAAGCCGGCATCGATCACTACGGACGTCCTGCCTTCGGATTCGGCTACGGAACTCGTTGTACCTGCCCTTCCGACTGACTTGCTCCTGGAAATGTACCGCAAGGCGGTGACGATCCGGCTCATGGAAGAGGCATTGCTGGCAGCAGCGGAGGAGGGACAGATCGGCGGCGCGATGCACACTGCCATCGGTCACGAGGCCAATGCAATCGGGGCCGCCTACGCGCTACGTCCAGGCGACTACGTTACCTGTACCTATCGCGGCCATCACCATGGCCTGGCATGGGGCATGAATCCCGGGAGGGCCATTGCGGAAGTCATGGGCCGCAGCGACGGCTTCGCCAAGGGCAAAGGAGGCTCGATGCACTTCGTTTCGCCAGAGCTCGGCATGATGGGCGCGAACGGCATCGTCGCCGCACAGGTGCCCCACGCGGCCGGCCTGGCTCTGGCCAGCTATCTACGAGGCGAGGACCGGGTGGCCATCACCTTTTTCGGTGACGGCGCGCTGTTCCAGGGGGTGATGCACGAGACATTTAACATGGCTTCAAAGTGGAAGCTGCCGCTTATATTTTACTGCGAGAACAACCGCTACTCGGAGATGACGCCCATATGGCGCACCTCGTCAATCGAAGACATCTTCCTGTTCCCGCGCTCCTACGGTATGGCGACCGTGCAGATCGACGGCAACGACGTGGAGGTCGTCCACGCCGCCGTAAGCGAAGCTGCAGAGCGTGCAAGAACCGGCTCCGGGCCCACCTTTATCGAGGGCATCACGTACCGTCTCGCCGGACACATGGCAGGCGATCTGGAGACCTACCGCCCGCCCGAGGAGGTCGAGAGGCAACAGGCCTACGAACCTCTGACAGTTTTGCGCCAGAAGCTGCGTGCAAGGGGCGTCGATGAGGACCAGATCGCCGAAATCGACGAGGAGGTCGACGAGAACATAGACGAGGCTGTGGCGTTCGCAGAGAATAGCCCGTGGCCCGATACGTCGGAGACTTATCTGGACGTATTTGCCGGCTCCGCCTCCGGTGGCGGTTGAGATCCGGGCCGTTCAGGCCAACGGCTGACCCGGCAGACACGATCAGAACGCGCAAACAGATACAATGCGAAGAACGACTTACATACAAGCCATAAACGAAGCGCTCAGAGAAGAGATGCAGCGGGACGAAGATGTCTTTCTCATCGGTGAGGACGTCGGCCACTACGGCGGGCTGTTCCGCGTAACTCGCAACCTTCTGGACGAGTTTGGCGAGAAGAGGGTGCTCGACACGCCCATCAGCGAACAGGCTTTCATGGGAATGGCCCTTGGTGCGGCAACGGTAGGTATGCGTCCCGTCGTCGAGCTGATGTATATGGACTTCACCCTAGTTGCTGCCGACCAGATCTTCAATCAGATTGCAAAGTACAGGTACATGACCGGCGGATTGCTGAAGGTCCCTTTGGTGATTCGGGGCCAGCAGGGCGGAGGCAAGCGTTACGGCTCTCAGCATAGCCAGTCGGTTGACAGTCTGTACGCCCACTTTCCCGGAATCAGAGTTGTCGCCCCTGCAACGCCTTATGATGCCAAAGGACTGCTCAAGACAGCAATCCGCGACGACAATCCGGTCGCCTTCCTGGAGCACAAGATGCTCTACTTCACACGTGGAGAGGCGCCGCCTCCGGAAGAAGAGTACCTGATTCCGATCGGAAAGGCCGATGTAAAGCGGGTTGGAAAAGATCTGACAATTGCGAGCTTCAGCTTCTGCCTGTTACAGGCCCTTGAAGCCGCGGAGACGCTCAAGGATGAACACGGCATCAGTTGCGAGGTTGTTGACCTGCGCACGGTCGAACCGCTGGACACGGAAACGATATGGGAATCGGTAGCCAAGACCGGGCGTTTGCTGGCCGTTCACGAATCCTATGCGAACTGCGGCGTCGGCGCAGAACTCGTGGCCCGAGCATACGAAGAGGCGCCAAACCTGCTGCGCGCGCCTGCCCGCCGCCTGGGTATGGCGCCCGTGTCGATCCCGGTTTCTCGCGTCTTGGAGGAGGAGGCCCTGCCGTGGAAAGACGAAATCATTGCTACTGTTCTGGATATGGAGCGTCGCTAGAAAGGCACATCAATGGCTACAGAAGTTACTCTGCCTGATATGGGAGAGGAAGTTGAGGACGTGACCATCAGTCGCTGGCTCGTGAAGGAAGGCCAGCAGGTCAGTGCCGGAGATCCCCTCCTGGAGATTGCAACCGACAAGGTGGACACAGAGATTCCGGCGCCCGCGAGCGGAACCCTTCTGTCAGTTCGTTTTGGCGAGGGAGAGATCGTCGATCTGAAGGCGGTCATTGCCGTCATCGGCGAGGCGGCGGAGGAGAGTATCCCTGCGCCGGTGCAATCTGGTCCTGCGACAGCTGTCACCGGATCGGACCAAGCTGCCACGACAGGTTCGGTAGCCAACCTTACACATACCCAACCGGGCAGCGTGCAGGATTCCAAGAGAAAGGAAGTCTGGGCCACACCTGTCGCCCAAAGGATTGCTGCGGAAGCAGGCATTCCCCTGTCTGCCATTCCCGGCCGCGAAGGTGAGCAGATTTCAAAGAGTGACGTTGAGGCATACCTAAGAGAAACGAGCAATGCCGGCCGTCAGGATCCTGATGCCGTGACCGCAGACGGGACGGACAATCAAGGAGAATCTCCGTCCCCCGACGACTCGGTTGCCTCCCTTGAGCTGCGTCGACTGGCCGCGACCTACGACATCGACCTGCGAGAGGCTGCAGGTGGGCGGCCCGTCGGCACCCTTACCCGGCACAAGCTGATCGAATATGCGCGAGAACATAAGGGGCTTTCCCACCTGACCGCCGCGACGATCGACCATGCCCCCAAGCAGCCGCCCATACCTTACAGGGACAGGCCTGCTGATCCGGATCAGGCGGCCAGAGGGGGTGCCGCTACGGGGCGGGAAGCAAGGGAAGAAACGCTTGTACCCCACAGCCGGATGCGCCAGATCATCGCGAGGAACATGGTACGCAGTGCCTTCACGGCGCCGCACGTCACTACGGTGCATAGTGTGGACATGGGTACTGTGACCGCTCACTACCAAGCCCATAAGGCTGAATTCGCCCAGCAGGGTGTACGGCTGACCTTGACCGCATACATCGTCGCCGCCGTCGTGAAGGGCCTGAAGGCAGTACCGGCCGCCAACGCCGAATGGAGGGAGGAGGGGCTGAAACTCAAGCATATGTACAACATCGGCATGGCGGTCGCTCTTCCCGCGGACGAAACTGGCGTTGGGGGACTGATCGTGCCCGTCATTCGCGACGCCGGTGACATGAATCTGCTCGGAATCGCCCGCCAGGTAGCCGACTTGGCGGCCCGCGCGCGGGAGAACAAACTCGCGCCTTCAGAAACCCAGGGCGGCACATTTACATTGACAAACTATGGAACTTCGGGGAGCCTTTTCCAGACGCCCGTGATTCTGCAGCCACAGGTTGCGATCCTTGGGACGGGCGCAATAGAAAAGAGGCCAGTGGTCGTAAGCGGCAGCAAACCCTACGAAGCAAGTGTGGACGACTACCTCGCCTTTCGAC
Organism: Caldilineaceae bacterium; assembly: GCA_965204525.1. GTDB lineage: Bacteria > Chloroflexota > Anaerolineae > Caldilineales > Caldilineaceae > Bin5. The sequence continues at coordinate 1,060,281 of OZ241994.1, forward strand.
CGATGATGGATCTGGCCCTCAGCTATGACCACCGCGTTCTGGACGGGGCCAGCGCCGACGCCTTTTGCGGGGCTGTCAAACGTGAAATAGAGGAATGGCCGGAATCGACCTAGCTCTGGCGCTGCAAGAGTTGACTGGCTAGTCCCAGTAGCAGGGAACTGTCGGTTTTGGCGTCCAACCCCTCTTGAAGAGCTTGCGTTCCCTCGCTGTGGTAGCGACGTACTTGCTCTTCCGACCAGCGCTTCGCACCGGTCCTGTCCAGTAACGCGATCGCATCCGGCAAATCTTCCTCCTTTATGCCGCGTCTCCACAGAGACCTGATTCTCCCGCCGAGTGTCGGATGCTCCAGACCATAAAGCAGGGGCAGACTCTTTTTGCGTCTCAGGATGTCGTTGCCGGTCGGCTTGCCCGTCACTTCAGGATCGCCCCAGATACCCAGAATGTCATCCTGGATCTGAAACGCCATTCCGATATTGTGACCGAACTGGTGCAGACTCTCTGACCTGCGGCGTCCAGCGCCACCGAACAGCGCCCCCAGTGCCAGCGACCCGGCAATTAAGGCGGCTGTCTTGCCTTCAATCATGCGCAGGTATTCGGCGACGGTCACTTCTTCTCGTTCCTCAAAACTCAGGTCGAGGTGCTGACCCTCCGTCAGGCAGATACAGATCTCGGTAAAGCGGTCGAAAGCCGTGAGCGCCCAACCGCTACCGTCTGCTGAAGCCGGCAAGACGTCAGTAGAACTGTTTTCCTTTGACCTCAACAGAGCGGCATACGCGAGCGCGAACATACCATCGCCCACATTGATCGCCTGGGGCACGCCCCACAGTGCCCACAGAGTTGGCCGGTGGCGGCGGGTCTCGTCCCCATCCTGGATATCATCGTGGACCAGAGAAAAATTGTGCAGGATTTCAACCGCCGCTGCAGCGGGCAAGGCGTAGGTTGGATCTCCTCCGACCGCGGCACAGGACATCAGACAGAGAAGAGGGCGAATACGTTTTCCTGCGGCAAGAGTGATGGGGCGCAGTGATTCGTCTGCCCATCCCATGTGATAGTGCATCATCTCGTAATGGTACGCCAGCAACGGATGGCGGGTCGCCAGAACTGCCCGCATCTCTTCCTCAATACGCGGCAGCCAGAGTGAGGCAAATTCGTTTAAGGCTGTTGCATTCGATCTCGCCGCGACTCCGGAGATTGCAGGAACAGGGCCAACTGAGGCGTAGGTCGGCCCATCTTGACTGTGCCCTTTCCCGCTTCCTGACAGATCGGTTCGAATAGATTGATACGACGAGGGCGTTGTGCCTTGAGTCAGTTCGGTCTTGGAAACCAGCACACCTGGCCGGCGTAGATCCTCGATATTGCGGGAGCCGCTGGCAAACATCGCGATTCGGAGTTCCTCGACCAGCAGGTCGATCTCTTCTACCACCGCTGCAGTAGATTCAACCGCCTTCCGTAGAAATGGCGCCGCCAGGCCTACCAGATCTGCGCCTAGTGCCGCTGCTTTGGCGATATCCTGACCGCTTCGAATGCCTCCGCTCGCAAAGACCGGCAGGTCTGGACGGCCTGCCTCTTCGCGGGCAGCCTGAACCAGTGCGAGGCTCATGGCTGTAGGAATACCCCACTCGCGGAAGGCCGCGGCCAGCCTACGCTGACGGTCAGTCGGCGCCCGGTGTTTTTCTACTTCGCTCCAGGAGGTACCTCCGGCACCGGCCACGTCGATGGCACTGATGCCGGCGTCGATCAAGCCTCGCGCAGCCTGCTCGCTGATGCCCCAGCCTACTTCTTTAGCGATAACGGGGACGCCCACCTGTGTACAGACCTCTTCAATTCGGGAGAGCAACCCACCCCAACGACTGTCACCTTCAGGCTGCAATACTTCTTGCAAGGGGTTCAGGTGGAGGATCAATGCATCGGCTTCTACTATTTCCACGGCTCGGCGGCATTGATCTAATGTGTAACCGTAATTGAGTTGAACTGCGCCAAGATTGGCAAAGACCAGCGCGTCCGGCGCATACGTTCGTACGGAGAAGGAGGCTTCTGTTTCGCTGTCTTCGAGGGCAGCGCGCTGGCTGCCAACACCCATAGCCAGGCACTTCGACTGCACCGCCTCTGCCAAGCGCCGGTTAAAGAGTCCGGCTCGCTCCGTGCCTCCGGTCATGGAACTGACCAGGATGGGCGCGCAAAGACGCTTGCCAAAGAGGACGACACTGGCGTCTACAGCTGCAAGGTCGATCTCAGGGAGGGCCTGGTGGATGAATTGATAACGCTCCAAACCTGTTGTCAACTGCCTGAAACCGACATCCTCCTCCAGGTTTATGCGTATGTGGTCGTCTTTTCGACCTGCAGTGGACAATCAAGGCCTCCCTCTGACCTCCCGGTTTCGTACCGAATATCGTAACTCTCTTTCGATTCTAGTGTTATATGATTTATAATGCAAGACATTCGCATTAAATTCTGATTAGGCAGGTCGACCAAAGGGGGTACGAGTATGTCAACAACTTTCGAGCAGGTTCGTGATATCATAGTGGATCAGCTAGATGTTGATCCCGATGAAGTAACTGAAAATGCCAAGTTCAAAGAGGATTTGGATGCTGACAGTTTGGACCTGGTTGAGTTGATAATGTCCTTCGAAGAGGAGTTTGGCGGCGAGATCAGCGACGAACAAGCCCAGGAAATCGAGACGGTCGGCGATGTCGTGAGGCATCTCGAGGCACAGGCGGTCTGAGTTGTCTGTTGTGCACAGCCTGTATATCCAGAGCGAGTTGTGAAGGCAACTCGCTCTTTCTTTTGGCGGATTAGAGTGTGCAGGGAGCAAGAGTAGTGGCGTCCCGTCTCTGTCGTGATGCAGAAGTAACTTTGCTAATTGTCGCCGGAGGCAATAGTCGCCGAATGGGCGACGACAAACTGATGCTGGCCGTGCCACCGAAGGGGATTCCTCTGGTTCGGCACGTAGCGGAGCTACTCTTGCCGCTGGCAAACAAGGTTGTGGTAGTTGCCAACGATCCGGACGTCTGCGCTGCAGTCCGCGAAATTGGTCTGGATGACATTGAACGCGATCAGGATGGGATTCATCCCCGCAAGCTTGTAAGCTGCCTTCCGGACGATACGCCGGGCGTCGGTCCACTCGGCGGCCTTGCAACCGGTCTGCGCCGGATCGACGGCTGGGCACTGACAGTAGCCGGTGACATGCCATTTCTGTCGGCGGCAACCTGCCGCCATTTGTTTCGCAGGTCAGACAGCGGATGCGATGCGGTTGTGCCGGTCCTGGAAGGGCAATCCCAACCGCTTCATGCGCTCTACAGCCGGCGCTGCCTGCCAGCAGTCGAAAGGGCCTTGTCTGCAGGTTTGCGCCGCATGGACAGTTTCTGGAATGAAGTGCGAGTACGTCTGATTCCGGCGGACCCTTTGCGCGCCTTCGACCCTGATCTGCGGACATTTACCAATATAAACACGCCAACCGAGTGGGAAGAGGCACTTGCCCTGCTTTCACAAGGATGACCACCAGGTGTTAGAATGGGCCCAGCATTTCCTGAATTCGCCCTACCGCCGTAAGTGAGGGCAGTTGGGGCGTGCGGCTGTCGTCATACTCTTGTCATTGAGGCCAGAACGGTTTTCCGGCTACCTTGTTTGAACAGGACATACAATTCCAGGAATGGCTAAGCACCGAAGACGCTCGAATCAACAGAGGACGGCTGACCCCGGCTGGTCGGGCCGTCGCCAGTTGGCGGAGGAAGGCGCGATCGTCAAGGACTGGGGAGGACGCCTCCCAATCGCGTTGACTTTCCCCAACAGTTACTACGTCGGCATGAGCAGCCTCGCATTTCAACTGCTTTATCGCTGGCTGAACAGTGAACAGGACGTTGTCTGCGAGCGCATCTTTTGGGAAAAAGGCGCGGCCGCGGCAGGCCGCCCCCTACTCTCATTTGAAAACGGTCGTCCAGCCAACGAGTTCGACATCTGGGCATTTACCATCTCCTGGGAGATGGACTACTTCAACGTTATAGAAATGCTGCGCCAGGCGGGTATTCCGCCTCTCTCACAGGAGCGGCGCAACAGCAGCCGTTGGGACGGGTCCCCTTGGCCTCTTATCATCGCCGGCGGTCCCGGCATCACCATGAATCCGGAGCCAATGGCGCCCTTCTTCGATGCCGTTCTTATCGGCGAAGGCGAGGAGGCGGTACCCAAGTTCATTGACATCTGCCGCGACGCGCTCCACGATGATCGAGAGGCACTACTTCAGACACTTGATCGACAGCCCGGCTTCTACATTCCGCATCTTCGCCCGTCGAACCGTGATCACGCCGACTTTCGACCGGTGGAACGTCTGTGGGTACGCGACCTGTCCGAGTATGAAACCCAGTCCGTTCTCTATACGCCGGACACGGAATTCAGTGGAATGCACCTCATGGAGATTGCACGAGGCTGTGGGCGGGGCTGCCGCTTCTGCCTGGCAGGGTACGTTTACCGGCCGCCGCGCGAGCAGCCCTTGGAGACGCTGCTGGGTTGGGCAGAAACAGTCATAGCGAATGGGCGCGATCGCATTGGACTGGTCAGCGCCGCGGTCAGTGACCATACGCAGATAGACGAACTCGCGACCGGACTTGCCAACATGGGCGCGTCGATAAGCGCCAGCTCGATGCGGATGGACCCGATCAGCGTTCCGTTGATCCGGGCGATGGCCGCAGGCGGCACGCAAACTCTGACAGTCGCGCCGGAAGCGGGAAGCGAACGGCTGCGAAACGTGATCAACAAGACGCAGACCGAAGAGCAGATGATGCGAGCCGTGGGGTTGGCGGCTGAATTGGATTTTCCCCAGCTCAAACTGTACTTCATGACCGGCCATCCAACCGAGACCGACGAAGACATCCAGGAGCTGATCAGTTTTACGCTCAAGGCGCGACAGATTTTCAGGCGGCGGCTGGCCATAAACGCCACACCGTTCGTTCCCAAGGCGCATACCCCTTTCCAGTGGGAAGCAATGATGCCGGCCGCAGAATTGAAACGGCGTCAGCGCACGATAAACAGAGCGCTGGCGCGTCATGGCGTCGAGGTGCGAGCAGATTCCCCGGAATGGGCTGAAGTACAGGCTGTGTTGAGCCGGGGAGACCGTGCCTTAGCCGATGTGCTGCTGGCGATTCCACCGGGCCAGCTGAACACACGCCTGTTCTTCCGTACCATGGAGAAACTTGGGTTGGAGAAGGAGCACTATCTGGGCCAGTGGAAAGCGGGAAGCCCTCTACCATGGGATATCGTGCAGAGCGGCGTCACAGAGAGCTATTTTCACTACGAGTTGCGCTTGGCTAACCAGGAGCGAACCGGTCTTTCCTGCCCTCCCGATACCGCAGGCTGCCTCACCTGCCAGGCGTGTGACGATGACTGGGCCTTTCGGTACGGCGCCAATGAGAACCGTCCGATCCCGGCTGCCAAGGGAGGGGCTTGGCGGGCCCAGGACTGGCTTCCCTGGACAAAGCTCAAGGCTCAACAACATGATACCGGCCTGGGCCATGTCACTATAGAACCCATTCCCCTCGAGTGAATGCGACCCTGCTGGAGGAACGATAGCAACTCTCCGAGAAGTTCAGAGCGCAAGCGATGGAATGTGGGTCGTAAGAGGAAACACTGGCAAAGATGCACCGCATTTGCTATGACAACGGCGTAGTGGCGTATGCCTTCGAAAGTTTCGCTTCTCTTCCTTTACAGGCCTATGTAAGTGCACGCCACGGCGGCGTATCACCAGAACCATGGCGCAGTTTGAATTTCAGCTATAGCCGCGGCGATGAGCCCAGACATGTCCTTGAAAACTTCGCTCGCTTCTGCGCTGCCCTCGGGAGAGACCCCGCCCACCCTGTCCGCACGCACCAGGTCCACAGTACAAGGGTTGCCCGGGTTGGCTGGACAGAGGCCGGCGCCCGCCAAGAGAGCTGCGATGCCCTCATCACGGATGCAGTAGGGCTGCCCCTCTTTCTTGTCTTCGCTGACTGTGTCCCACTCTTACTCTACGATCCGATAAGCCATGCGCTGGGAGCCTGCCATGCAGGCTGGCGCGGCACGATCGCCGGAGTTGCGACGGCGGCACTGGAAGCGATGACGGTGGCTTTCGGAACCAGCGCCGCCGAAGTACGCGTGGGAATAGGTCCCAGTATCGGGCCGGAGAGCTATGAAGTAGGTGAGGAAGTAATTGGAAAGGCGATTTCGACCCTTTCCGGCGGCGAACAGTACTTCTGCAGGCACAACGGCGATCAGTCCAACCCCTGTTTCGACCTCTGGAAGGCAAACATTGACCAGTTGACAGCTGCAGGTGTCCCGGAGGAGCAAATTGAACTATCGGGGATCGACACTGCGAGCAATACGCATGAGTTTTTTAGTCACAGGGCCGAAAAGGGCCGGTGCGGCCTCTTTGGACTCCTGACCTGGCTGGAACCGCGAGAATAGGGGCATCGTTCGCAAGTCAAGATATGATACAATAAGGCAGGATAGGAAAGTCCATGGACTGATGTCGAATATCGTCCGGAGTGCAGAGCAGTTTCGCAGATGAAGCAGGCGAAGTCGCCGACCTTCGGCCCCAATCGGTACGCACGAGTTTCAAGGTTGGAGCCACTCTGCCATTTGTACAGTCTGGTTGATTCTGCATGTCGGAAAACGCGAACCTGTTTGAGGAGTTGCTGAGCCGGCTCGGTTTGGATTCCCTGCCGACCTACCAACAGATTCTTGAATCGATGGACCCGTTGTCATGGACGCTGGTACTGCTCCTGACAGGAGCAGTTGTACTCGGCGTCTTTTTTACGCTGAACACACGCTACCGCTTTCACGCTTTCCAAGAGGCCGAAGCCACACCGGAAATCCTCCTGGCCCGACTGAAGCAAGACCCGACCTATCTGACGCCGGCATCGATAGTCAATCGGCTCGGTGCGGATACGACTCTGCTGCTACTGGAACACGGAGACCAGATAACCGCACCACAGTGGCGATCGATGTGGAACCGTGTACGCGAGGAACTCCTGGGCCTGCTCTCATCCCAGCGTGCATTTGGCCCAATCTACGCACTGGCTCATTACTATCAGAGCACCGATACCCAAGAGCCAGACAGTATGCGTATTCGCCGGACCGCGCTGATTCACAAGCTGGGACAGCGCCGGCATCTCGAACCGGGCGCCGACGGCATGGCAGCCCAACTGCGGCTCATTCGACATCCGGCTGAGCAACTTGGTGAATTGGGCTTCGACGGACCGACGGTATGGTTAGAAAATCTCGAAGAAACAATGCCAGTCCAGGGACCAATCATCCAGATGGATTCGGTGCGGTTCGATTCGGTCGATCGCGCCAGCGTCAATCTGCTGATTCAGAGGACGCCAACCGTAGGCGGGAACTTCAACGTACAGTTGGAAAAACGAAATGATATGTGGGTCGTGGTTGGCGAGCAGGTCAACTGGGCGCCTTAGCATGCTTTTGCCAACCCCCGTCGTTAGACAGCACCGCCGGCAGACCGCTCCATCCAGCAGCGAGAGAGAATGCGTGCCGCCGGTTCGCTGCCAGGTCCAAACTCCCATTCAACAGTGTTGGCCAAGCCTTTCCCGTGACAGGAGCCTATGAACGAACTGACGTTGACGCTCGCCGATGTATTGGGCTTCTCGAATACCCTTGTCTCGTCGGTGATAGTAATTCTTGCCTTTTCGCTTCTGGCCTACACGTTAACCTACAATTTCCGCCATCCGGTGGCGCGTCGATTCGCTTATCTTTTGGGTTTGGTAATGGTGACCTACGCGTCGGAGGTCGCCCTGACACAAGTTGTCAGCGCCGATTCGGCGTCCAAATGGCTGCGGTTCGAATGGTTGGGCATTGCTCTCTTGCCCGGGGCCTACTTCGCCTTCTCCTATGCTGTGCTGCGCACGACGAATTATCACACGGACCGCCGCAGACTAATCAATTATGCAATTGGCCTTCTTTCCATCGCCAGCGCGCTGCTTGCTTTCTTTTCCACCTTGCTGGTAGACGATGTTGAGTTCGACCCGCTTCTCAGCTTCCTTCAACCTGGCATCTTATTCTGGCCGTTTGCCGCGTTCTTCACCGGCGTTGTAGTTCTTTCTCACCTGAACATCTGGAAGGCGCGCCAGCGCTGCCTGACCGCAGAGAGCCGCAAGAGGATGACCTATCTTCTACTGGCATCAGCAGCTCCCGGTATCGGCACGTTTCCCTATCTGATCGCCTTGGGCAAGTCCTCGGCTGGCTTGCTTTCGCCGGAGTGGATACTCAGTCTGTCCATCGTGGGTAACTGCGCGATCGGGGCCATGCTGATAGGACTGAGCTATACGGTCGCCTTCTTCGGAGTATACACACCGGACAGAGTCGTACGTTACCGGTTGATTCGCTACTTCGCCCGGGGGCCGGTTGTAGCCATCCTTGTTATCCTGGCAATTCAGACGATCCCAACCGTAGAACTCATACTCGGCCTGCCGCGCAATATCGTTCTCTTCAGCGTCATTACAGGAGTAATCGTCGCGGCACAGGTAGTTCTCAGCATTTCCAAAGAGTTAACAGACCGTCTCGTCTATGGAGAAGACAGGCAAGAGATCGCCTGGCTGCGCGAGCTGGACAGACGACTGCTGACAACAACCGATCTGCGCCAGTTTCTTGAGAACCACCTGACTGTGCTGTGCGAATTGCTGCGGGTCCCTTCCGGATTTGTGGCTGCGGCGATCGGCACCGACCTGATCCTGGAGGCGACTGTCGGTCCGGAGGGAACGCGGCAGGAGATCCTGGATGACAAGGATTGGAGCGACGCCATGAATGAGGCGCTGAGCCATGCCCGAAAGAACGGCAGGTCTCACTTGCCGAGGACCGCGCAGGTAGTCGATGGAGGAGCGAATTCGACGGTAAACGGCAGGAGATCGCCCCGGCAGATGGCGACTCAGCCGGCCGAATTCGGAGGATACTGGCTCTGGCCCGTTCTGGAACCGGCAGGGGAGCGGAAAGGAGAGATCGTGCTGGGCATGTTGGGGGTGCGCGCCCGCGACAGTTCACCGCTTATCAGCTCAGAGGAACGCGCCCTGCTGGCGCAACAGATCGACAGCGTCGCAAAGGCACTGTTGGACCGCAAGATGCAGATGCAGGTCATGGTGGCTCTGAGGCGAATCATTCCCGGCATCGACCGCATTCAGCAGATGCGAGGGATTGTTCCCTATGTGTCGGAAAACACGGAAGTGCCTCCGGCCGAATTGCTCGAACCGAGCCCGATTCACAATCCAGAATTCGAAAGCTGGGTGAAAGACGCGCTCAGTCACTATTGGGGGGGGCCGAAGCTGACTCGAAGCCCTTTGATGCAGTTGCGAGTTGTCGACCGGGTCGTCGAAGAAGCGGACGGCAACCCTGGCAAGGCTCTGCGCCTGGTACTGGGGCGCGCTATCCGAAACCTGCGCCCGGGCGGCAAACAGGACCTGAGTACACCCGAATGGCTGCTCTACAACATCCTGGAGATGCGCTTCATTCAGGGGCGCAAAATTCGCGATATCGCCAACCGTTTGGCCATCAGCGAGAGTGATCTGTATCGCAAGCAGCGGGTCGCGATCGGCCAGGTTGCGAAGGTCTTGACGGAGATGGAGCAGAGCGACTGGGACGCCCTTCTCAAAATGCAGGAAGAGGAAAACGCGGCGTTTATCGAGAAAGCAAATTGAGACAGGCGAATTCACGGCGACGCGACGCCGAGTCCGCCGCAGGGGCTCCAAGGTTACTCTACATGGCTGCCAAAAGGTACAGGCGGCGGAAATTTCAGAAGACCGGCCCCACGGCCGGAATTCAGGCGAAGGCCCGAAACGTGTTTGCCACATATACCAAAGAGGTGTTGGGGTTCGCGGTCCTTCTTTTCGGCGCCTACCTGGGCTTTACTCTCATCGTTTCCGGCCAGGAATCGTGGACCATCTGGCTGGCGGGGCGAATGGCCTGGCCGCTCGTGTTCAGTCTATTGGTAACTGGCACCGTGATGATGTTGGGGCGCCGGTCCGGCTACTGGCATCCGGAAGGACTGGTCGGCGCCGAGCTTCTACTGTTGTCTCTGGCCGCACTGGATCACATTGGCAGCAACCGGTTTTCTGACTGGTCGCTGCCAGCCTCCGGCCAGAGCGCCGGCCTCATCGGCTGGGGCGCCGGCAACCTGCTAATCAGCCTGCTGGGACAGTTACCGGCGGCCTTCGCCGCAGGTCTGCTCGCGCTTCTGAGTATCTACTTGCTTTTTCGCCATACGCCTCTGATTTACCTGTTCGGATATATCGGCCAGTTGCGCCAGGAGCTGGCCGAACCAGTGGCCGAATCGGCCGAGCCGTCCTCTTTGGATTTGGAAGCGTTTTCCGACGCGGACGACATTGAAACGGCGCAATCTTCACGGCATCCAGAGAACGGCAGTGATCTGCAACCTGCCGCTGCCGTGGACGATCCTCTCTCTGAACAGCTATCACCGGAGTTGACGGAGCTACCGGAATCGGGCCGCCCAATAAAGGCGGAACTGCCTGTGGCTACGGCTGCGCCGTCCAAGCGCAGACCCAAATCCGGCAGTTCAGCCGGGCGTCCGTTGAAGCGCTTGCGCAATGAGGAGGAGTTGCCTCCGGCCGAATTGCTGGAAGATGATGAGGGGCAGCTGGCGTGGGACATCGAGGGCATGGGCGAGACAATTCAAGAGACCTTGTGGGATTTCGACATACCGGTCGAGGTCGTCAATGTCGAGACAGGGCCGACCGTCACCCAGTTCGGAGTTCAGCCCCTGTACATTGAGCGGGCGGGGCAAAGGCGCAAAGTAAGGGTCAGCCGTATTGTTGCCGCGGCCGACGACCTGGCGCTGGCGCTCGCCGCGCCGGCCGTCCGGATTGAAGCGCCGGTTCCCGGCCAGCCTTATGTCGGCATCGAAGTGCCGAACCCTGAGAAGACGATGGTGGGTCTGAAAGGCATTCTGCAGGGCAAGCAAGTGGCGAGACAGGGAGGAAGACTGCCGCTAGCTCTCGGCAGGGACACCTCGGGGACGCCAATAGTTTCAGACCTGGCGCGAGCCCCGCATCTGCTGATCGCCGGCGCCACCGGATCGGGCAAGTCGGCCTGCATCAACGGAGTGATTGTCAGCCTGCTGATGTATCACGGACCTGAAAGCCTCCGCTTCATTATGGTTGACCCCAAGTTGGTGGAACTGCCGGGCTACAACCGCATCCCCCACATGATTGGAAAGGTTATCACTGACCTGGAGGACGTCCACGGCGCACTGACCTGGCTTCTCCTGCAGATGGATGATCGCTACGTACTGTTCAGGGAAAACAAGGTGCGGGACATCGAGTCCTATAATCGCCTTGCCCGCCGTCGAAAGAAGCTGGAACCGTTACCCCACGTCGTCCTAGTCGTTGACGAACTGGCCGATCTGATGATGACTGCGCCCGAGGAGATCGAAAAGCTGCTGGTTCGCCTGGCACAGATGGCACGCGCCACCGGCATTCATCTTGTCCTCGCAACGCAGCGTCCCAGCACAGACGTCGTGACCGGCCTGATCAAGGCCAATTTTCCCTCCCGCATCGCCTTCGCAGTCACGAGTCAGGTTGACAGCCGCGTTATCCTGGATACGCCAGGGGCTGAGAAACTGCTTGGCCAGGGTGATATGCTCTTTATGCGGCCGGACAAGGCGAAGATCGAACGCGTGCAGGGCAGCTACGTCAACGACTCGGAAATCAAGCGCGTGGTCGACTGGTGGCAGGAGCGTGACCTCCTGGAGAATCCGAAAGGCCCTGCGGCAAAGGTTGCCCCCTGGATCGGACTTCTGGACCGCCTGGATGACGAAGAGGAACTGCTGGCGGAGGCTATTGACGCCATTCGCGGCGAAAAGACGATCAGCGCCCGTTTTGTGCAACGGGAATTGAAAATCGGCTATCCGCGTGCGACGCGGCTGGTCAAGCTGCTCGAATCGAAAGGCCTTGTCAGCGCAGAACCGGCCGGCGGCCAGAGACGGACGGTATTGGTGAAGGCCGACGCCGGGTCCGGCGAGGAAAACGAAACGCTCGAACGGGCTTGAATCCGGATCCCAGACAGCGCCCTCTCCCACAATCCGCCCGCCGGCCAGAGTTGCCCGCGGACCTTAAGAGCCCCAGCCAAATCAGTTACAGACGAATCAGGAGCACACGACATGCCCTACTCCTTCCAGCCCAATGCCATGTACCGCATGCCGACCCACTTTGGCCCCCGAACAGGCCCCCGCCGCGGGCCTGACGGGCGAGGTTTCGACTGCGTAAACAGCCCCAAGAGCATGTCCTACTCTGTCAGCTATCTCACGCACGCCGCGGCCGCGGAGGCGCTCCTGCCGCCCGGCTTTGCTCTGAACGGGGCGCCCGTGGTGACAGTCAGCGCAACTTACATGAAGGAGATCGACTGGCTGGCGGGGCGGGGCTATAATACGCTGGGGGCATCGCTTCCGGTTTGCTATGCCGGCCAGATGGACAATGTGACTGGCAGTCTTCTGCTCGTGCTGTGGGAAAACCTGACCGATCCGATCCTGACAGGCCGGGAAGAGCTGGGATTCTCCAAGATCTACTGTGAACTGCCGGAGCCTGTCGTTTACAACGGCGCCTCCCACTGCGTTGGCAGCTGGCTCGGTTTTCGCTTCCTGGACCTGAGCTTGCATGACCTGACCGAACTGTCGGAGCAGGAAATCGCAGCGCAGTCTGCAAAAGGTGGCGGCGACGGAACCCTTCACTACAAGTACGTTCCGCGAACGGGCGAATGGGGCACCGCCGACGCCGAATACGCCGTCCTGACCCCTGCACATACGCCCAATCGCCGCGTCCAGGGAATGTGGAGGGGCAAGGGAGAAGTGCAGTGGCACTGCGCCAGGTGGGAGGACATGCCCACCCAGTACAACATCGTCAACTGTCTGGCCGACCTGGAGATCCTCGAGTATCGCGGCGCGGTTGTTACGCAGACCATCGGGGGCAAGGATCTGAGCGATCAGCGTATTCTTAAGTAGCCCAGTCTTGTGAAGACACTTGATATTGCCTCGCACTGTCACGAATCCCATGGAGGAAGATCATCAATGAAGGCGAGCTACTCTGAAATCATCACCATTGAACCTGGAAAGCGGGGGGGCAAGCCCTGTATTCGCGGGCTGCGAATCACGGTCTATGACGTGCTGGACTACTTGGCTGCCGGCATGTCGGAAGACGAGATTCTCGCCGACTTTCCCGACCTGCTGTCTGAAGACATTAGAGCTTGCCTCGCATTTGCCGCTGACCGCGAGCGTCGCCTCGTCTCGCTGCCCCCCTTATGAGGCTTCTCTTCGACCAGAACCTTTCTCCCCGACTCAAAAGAAAACTGGAGGGCTTGTTTCCGGGGTCCCTCCACGTCAGAGATGTCGGTCTTGCTACCGCTGAGGATCTCGCGATCTGGGAATACGCAAAAGGGCACGGGCTTACGATTATTTCGAAAGATTCCGACTTTCGTCAGTTGAGTTTCGCGCTCGGGCAACCTCCCAAAGTCGTATGGATTCAAAGCGGAAACTGCTCAACATCGGAGATAGAGTCGCTCCTCCGCGATCGATTTGCGAATCTAAAGGAGTTTCACGAGGACCGTGAAGGTGCGTTCTTGGCGCTCAGTTGAGTCCGTCGGTGTGGGGCGTGCGTTGTCGCGCTGGGTGTAGGCGCCGCCGGGTCTTACATGGTATCAATTCTATGCATTCTCCAGGCGGATACAAGCGGACACGGTCGGCCTTCTCAGCGTTGCGGTGGGCCGGCTTTGTCTTTTCCGGATTTTGCCAAAAAGCGGAAATAACGGAAATTACGCAGCGCTGGCGGCGCGCTCATTTTTTCCGGTAGCGGCGCCTCTCCGCTTCCGCGTCTGCTTCCTCTTCCTGCCTGTCCTGCCTGTCTAGTCTCTCCAGCAGGCGGATTGCCGCGCGAGTATCGCCGCCGAGGGCCGCCGTCCGCAACACGTCGACCAATTCGGCACGTGCCCAGCGCCGGCCGCGTTCGATCGTATTCATCACGACGCGTATCGCTTCCGGCGTCTTCTCACCCACGTTCAGCGCCTTCCGCTGATCGACAGTCAGGCCTTGAGGGTCGATGTCGTTGGCAAGATTGCGCGCCATCCTGCGCCAGTACCTCAGCGTGCGGTCGGTGCAGCCGATCAGTTCGGCCAGGTCGCGCCAGCTTGCGCCGCAGGCGGCCGCGTACTCCAATTCGGCCTGCGTGCAGCGAACCTGAATGCGCTGTATGCGGCCGCCCTTCTTCACGATTGCATCTTCCCACTCGCGCGCCGCGTCGGCGTCAATCGGCGGCTGCAGCCGCGGTTGGGGTTTCGTAGTCAGACTGGCATCAGCCGCCGTCTCAATGTGTCCTGTCTTCTTATTCATGCTCTGTTTTCCTGGTCTCCGGGTCAGCGCAGGCCGCCGGCCTTGCGAGCGATCTGGTAAATGCATTGCTTGACGACAGAGGGGAGAGAATTCCGGCTACCTGGAAGAAAACAGACCGGGGTCATCAGCCCACTTCTGCGGACGTCTCCAAGACTGGGACGCTCCCGAAAGCGGGCGTTACAGCGTTACAGTCCGCGAACTGCTCCTGTTACGCACCAACATGAAGTTCCAGGATCTTACGTTCGGCCGGCCCGGACCACGGCGGCGCCGGTGGCGTCAGGGCGCCACCGCCGGTGCCCTCTGTCCGGCGATCTCTATTCCGTCACGGTGGCGGACGGGTAGGGCGCCTGCAGCCAGTCGCTCGTCTCGCCGGCGGCGTTGACGGCGCTGATGGTGTAGTAGTAGGTGGTCCCGGCGGCAAGACCGGTGTGCGTGTAGGATGTGGCGGTCAGGCTGTCGCCTCCGAGCGGCTGCCAGTCGGCGAGCCCATCCCACCACACCAGCAGTTCGTAGCGCACTGCGCCGGCCACCGCTTCCCAACGCAGTTGGACTGCGCCTGCGGCCGCCTGCGCGGTCAGCGCCGGCACGGTCAACTCTTGCGCCTGCGTCGTTGGCGTCGGTGTCGGTGTCGGCTGCAGCTCTTGCGACTGCTGCACTCCCTGCTGCTGCGACGGCAACGTTATGCCGGCATGGACGCGCTCGCCCTTGCCGCCGGCGTTTTGGGCGCGGACCCAGACCCTGTACGTCTTGCCGCTTTTCAATTTGCGGAAGGTTACGGACAGCTTCTTCGCCTTGGGCCTCTTGGTCTCGCCCTTGCCGCCGCCCTCCGGTTTCAGATGCACGATATAGCGGTTGGGCGCGCCCCCGCTTGCCGGCGGCTGCCAGCTGACGGTTACGCTGTCCGCGGTCGCTGATAGCAGCACGCCGTCCACCGGGCCGGGCAAATCCGCCACCGTGTTCGTTTCAGGTTCCTGCGTTGGCGTTGGGGTCGCTGTCGATGTTGAGGTCGGCGTCGGCGTTGAGGTCGACGTCGGTGTCGCTGTTGGTTCCTGTGGTTCGTCGACCTGTCCGACCGAGCCAGTCGCCGGCGTTGGCGTAGCAGTAGGTGTGGGCGTGACCGTAGGCTCGGCAGTCGGTGTGGCTGTAGGTGTGGACGCGACGCAAAAAGGTAAGTTCAGACTTGCCAAGTCATTGCGTGGCACGTTTCGCAAGGCTGCGGGGATACACCCTGTAAACTGATTGCCCGAGAGATAGAGTGCAACTAAGGAAAGGTTTTCCAGCTGTGACGGAATGGATCCTGTTAAATTATTGTTCTGGAGGTATAGGTAACTCAGTTCGGACATGTTGCCAAATTGGGTTGGTATCGACCCCGTCAACTGATTGTCCCTAAGATCCATACTATCCAGATTGGAGAGGCTTCCCAGTGCGGCGGGTATCTGGCCGCTCAGGCGGTTCCCCTCGAGGTCAAGTCGCCTCAGGCTGGAGAGGTTGCCCAGTGTAGCAGGGATCTGGCCGCTCAGGTCGTTCTCATAAAGCTCCAGTTTTTCCAGGTTTGAGAGATTGCCCAATTCAGATGGTATCGCCCCTGTTAACTGGTTTCCCCACAGGTTCAGATACTTCAGTTTGGCGAGATTGCCAAGCTCAGCCGGGAGAGTCCCTTTCAATCCATTGTTCTTCCGTTTCAGGCTGCTGACTCGACCTAACCGGCTGGGAAAGACGCCAACTCCAAACCAATATTCGAGTGACCTATTGGTATTCCAATAGGTATTGTCGTCCCAGTTTGGGCCGTCTGTGGCATTGTATAGCGCGATTAGTGCGGCCCTGTCCGTTTCGTAACCCGGATTGCCAGGAGTCGCTGTTGGCGTTGGCGTCGGCTGCCGCTGCTCCAGGGGTTTCACGCGCATGTTCGCGGGCTCTCCCCCGCCGGCTGCCATAATCGCCCCGCGTCCACCCAGTACGGTCGCGGCGGCCAAGAAAAGGATGGCCGCTGCCGTCAGGGTTCCCCTAAACCGCGTCCGCCGCGCAAGCGGCTCTCGTCGTCTCGATTCCCTGCCCTGGGCGGGCGTTCCGGCTTGCCGACTGGTGTCTGAGGTGTTTGTCATCGGTCGATCACCCTTTCAGGTCCATGCTGTGGCGATGGAAAAATAGCGCGCGTGCAAGGCACGCGCGCTACGATTGACATGGCGGAAAAACTCCGCCTTGGAACGGGAACTATGTTTTGAAAAGAATATACTATATTATGGGGGGGGGGGGGGTAAGAGGATAGGGGGACAGTTCAATATGCGTTCCGCCGCGAGAGCGTCAGAGGCAAGTCTAGCGTCAGAAGCAAGTCTTCGGCGATCCATGGTTTCAGTCAATACAGTTTCAAGGCGCTGTCGAAGCGAAACAAAGAGGTGGCGCATCGAATTGGGGCGTTGCCGCTTCCGATTACGGCGAGCCAGCCAGCATTAAGGCCGGAAGTAGTATACAACTTTTGAATTGAAGTGCATAGCATTTCGGGGTGACATTTATGTGAAAACAGCTGTCTTTTGGCGTCAGTTACGCGCCAGTATTGTGCCAATGTTGTCATACGCGCAGAATCGGGGGCGTCCGGGCCGCAGACGGCCCGTTTCAGGGCCCGTTTTCAGCCGCTGCGCCTGCGTTGGAAGCGTGCGGCGCGGCTTCATGCCGGGTATGGAGAGGATGATGAAACCTGCCGACGAACTCATGCAGGAGATTGAAGCGCTGCGGGACCGCCTCGCCCGCTTGAGCAGGGCCAGCCTGCTCATCAACGAGAGCAGCGACACGAACCGAGCCCGGTGGAGGATGAGAAGGCGCTGACAGAGGAGAGCGTGGCGCTGGCCGGTCAGTTCGGCAGGTACGGCTACCGTAGGATCAGCGCCCTTCTGAGGCACCGTGGCTGGCGAGTGAACCACAAGCGTGTGGAGCGGATATGGCGACGTGAAGGGCTGAAGGTGCCTGTGAAGCAGCCCAAGAGAGGGCGTCTGTGGTTCAATGACGGCTCGTGTGTGCGTCTGCGGCCTGCGTGGAAGGACCATGTGTGGGCCTATGACTTCGTGCACCTGAGGCTCAATGACGGCACAGGAGTGCGGTTGCTGACCGTCATCGACGAATACAGCAGAGAGTGTCTGGCGATCCGGGCTGCCCGCAGCATACGGTCTGCCGATCTGATAGAGGTGCTGGCCGAGTTGATGGTGCTCAGAGACGTGCCCGACCATATTCGTTCGGACAACGGCCCGGAGTTTACGGCCCGGGCTGTGCGCGAGTGGCTTGGACGGGTGGGAGCCAGGACGCTCTATATCGAACCTGGGTCGCCGTGGGAGAACGGCTTGCGAGTTTCAACGGGAAGTTGAGGGACGAGCTGCTGGACAGGGAACTCTTCTATACGTTGCGGGAGGTGCGTGTGCTGACGGAGCGGTACAGGCGGACCTACAACCGGGTCAGACCGCACAGCTCTCTGGGCTACCGGCCGCCGGCGCCTGAGGCCCTCTTGCCTGCCGAACCTGTCCCCGTGCTTGCCGGACTAACATAACCGGTGGTACAAACATCGGGGGCAGGTCAACGGGGGGCAGGTCAACTTGTGTATCGATTCTGTGTCTCGAAAACGGGAGGCTGAATCGGGGTAGGGGGAAAGACTTCACTTCGTATCAAACCCGTTGTCCTTTAGGATTTTCAGGACTTCTCCGGGCTTCATTGGGGTCAATCTAGGCATACGCTATAGAGATTTCACCCTTTACCTGAGATAACTCACCAGTGGCGAGGTCGGACAGATGCGCCGATTCGATCTCAGGAGGATTCTGGACGAACGGTCGAAATTCTGGGTTCAAGCGAAATAGATACGACATGATTTCGGCGGGTGGGGCGCACTGGAGATAGAGTTCTAGCGCTTCCTCAAGGTTGCCGAGAGCTTCTTCTACTGTCTTGCCATGGCTCGAAATCTCCAGGCTGTCACACCGAGCCACATACGCTTCGCCCTCTCGCCAGATTGAGCATTCAAGTTTCCAAATCATATTCTTGTCTCTTTTGCTATGAGATCTGCTTGCCGTAGTTTAGCGCAGGAGGGGCTAGAAATCAAGGGGAATTAAACATTTTGGGCCAAGCGTTGGCGGGGTAACGGCTGGATGCGTAATAAGCGAGAGCGGGTTGTCAATCCAGAGCTTTGGGGAAAGCACCTGGACCTTTGCGAGAAGCACGAGGTGAAATCCCGGTGGGTGCGCGGACATGCAGGCGATCCCGAAAACGAGCGGTGTGACCAACTAGCGAACGAGGCCGCACACAAGAAGGATCTCCCAGTAGATGAAGGATATGAATCGCCTCCGACGGTACAGCGGGGATCATAGCGAAAATCTATGGCCGGTAACGGATACGGGCTGCAGCAGCTGGCGGGAGCCCCGGGCGCGGCGCATATCGCCTGGGAGAAGGTCCGGGGCTAGGGACAGGATGTACGGTTTGACGATCTCCGCAAGGTCTGTGACCGTTACTTCGGACAGCCCCGACAGAGCGGCAGCCACCTGTTCTATAGAACGCCTTGGCAGGGCGAGCCGCTGGTCAATATCCAGCGCATAAAGGGCATGGCCAAGCCCTATCAGGTACGCTAGGCGCTCAAGGCGATCGACAAACTATTGGAGGAACCGCAATGAATCGCCATGACCGCTATACCTATCGCGTTACCTGGTCCGATGAGGATGAGATGTTCGTGGGCCTATGTGCGGAGTTCGGGTTGCTTAGCCACCTGGACGACACCCCGGAGAAGGCGTTCTCAGGCATTAGGGACGTGGTCGCCTTCGCCGTGAAGGCGTTAGACGAGGATGGCACCCCGATCCCCGAGCCACTATCTACACACCGCTACCGAGGCACCATAACTCTGCGCATCCCTCCTGAGACCCACCGTGCCCTGGCAATGGACGCCGCTGAAGCTGGCGTCAGCATGAACCGCTTAGCCGCCGAACGATTGTTGCTGCGGCGTTAGCGCATTATCTCTTGTCGTGCTGGTCCTGGCGCTGACTGCCGTCGTGCCAGCCGGAGCGGTGCTGGCGCAAGGCCACTTCGAAGGATAAGCGTAAGCGTCGATTTAGAGTTAAGACGCAAAGTTCCGCTTGATTTTGCTTAGAGGGCGTTTGAAAATTTCTGCTTGGTAGAACAGGGAGTAGGAACCAACCTATTCGGACCACGCAGGAGAGTATATTGTCGCACGGAATTCGTGGGTACGCCAGTGATCTGACGCAACAGGAATGGGAAGTCGTCAAGCCGTTTTTGTGTTGTGAACGGAAAGGGGCGGGACGGCCGATGGAACTGGGAATGCGGCAAGTAATGAATGCGATATTCTATGTACTGCGCACTGGCTGTCCCTGGAGATAGTTGCCGCATCATTTCCCCAATTTCAACAGTGTTTACTATCATTTTCGCAAGATGTGCCGCAATGGACTTTGGCAACGGATGAACAGTGCCTTGTAGAGAGAGCGGCGCCGGTGACGAATGCAACCTCTCCCACAAGGTAGTACATTTCTTGTTCTCCAACTGGTGATTTATACTATGGCATTGATTGGGCGGTTAGCTCAGCTGGTTAGAGCGATTCCCTTACAAGGAATAGGTCGGCGGTTCGAGTCCGTCACCGCCCACTCAAACACTCCGAATCTCGGACCTTCGAATTTGGAAGAGAGCAAGAGCAGATACAGGCGCCGGTCGAGAAGGCCGGCGCCTTACTTGTTCCGATTTGAGCTAGGTAAGAAGGGGGACCGTCCGTCGCTCACGCGCACTGAGGATTGCCGAATCGACGATCTGCTGGCCGATTCTACAGATCGCGGGCGACAGGGGGCCTTCAGGCGCCCTTCCTGTCTCCAGGCAGTGGACGAAGTATTGGATAACGTTCTGATTCGGGGGCGATAGCCGGTCAACCGGGTGGTCGTAGCCCGCGGGAGACGCGTGCGTCTGAACGCGTACGGTGTCTTCGTAATCGTAGCTGCTGATCGTTCCCTCGCTCCCCTTGAGCACAAAGCCGCATTTGGGCTGCGGCTGCAGGGTCCACGGGTCTGTGAACGTGCCCCAGCGGGTCTCAAACTTGGACAGCCCGAACGGATATTTGCAGATGGTGATGCTGTGTTCGTCGACTTCAAGGCCGGGCGGCTCGTCGACCACGGTCGTCACCTCAAGGGGAGCTCTGCCGTCGAGAAACCACGTCCCCAGCGTGACACCGTAGCCCAGGTAATCCAGGAGTGAGCCACCGCCTTCGGCCTTCTGATAGAACCAGCTCTGGCTCTTTCGCTGCCTGTACTCTTCGTCGGTCTCTTCCTTGTCGGCAACGTGGAAGAGCGGGCCGCGATTGCCGTCATAGTAGTGGACCTCGATCAACTCGCCGATTGTCCCTTCTTCCAGAAGCCGTTTGGCCGTCACGTGACATGGATACCAGCGCAACGGCCAGTTGATGACAAACTGCTTCGCCGTTTCAGCCATCGCCGCGATCATCTTGTCGGCAGCGGCCAGGTCAGAGGCAAAGGGCTTTTCCAGCAGCACATGAACGTCGAACGGGGCGACCTTGAGCACCCATTCGGCGTGGGTGGCCGTGGACGGACACAGTATAACGATGTCCGGCTGCGTCGTTTCCAGGCACTCCCGGTAGTCGGTAAAGACCCGCTGCGTGGGAATGGCAAAGTTGTCGATTGCGGACGCCATCTTTTCTCTGTCGGTATGACAGATTCCGACGATCTCCACATCGTCGTGTTCATGGCACTGGCGCAGGAGATCCCCCATGTGCGAATGGTCGAAGTTTATTCCGGCAACTTTCCAAGTCATTTTTGCGTCTAATCCTTACCCCTCTGTTTCCGGCAATTATCTCAAAACTGCGGAAAGCATGTCAATTGGGCTTTGCACCGGCTGCCAGAATCCAAGATAATACGCTGGAGAAGGCGTTTGCAAGCGGCAACGTTTAGTTAGGAAATTATCCTGAACCAAGATGGCCGACAGTTTCAGTTCATTTTACAGTTTCAACTCATTCTATAGTCATGGCTTCGTGCGCGTGGCCGTGTGTGTGCCGAATGTCCGGGTAGCAGATCCGGCGTTCAACACGGCGCACACGTCGGGCCTGGCTGCCCGGGCATCAGATGCGGGCGCCGCCGTTGCCCTCTTTCCTGAACTGGGAATCTCTTCCTATGCTATCGACGACCTGCTGCAGCAGGAAGCTCTACTGGAAGGTGTCCAGGCCGGCATTGGCCAGATTGTTGAAGAAAGCAGGCAACTGACGCCGGCGCTACTGGTCGGCGCGCCGCTCCGATTCGAGAACCGGCTGTTCAACTGCGCCGTCGTCATTTACAGCGGCCAGGTGCTGGGTATCGTGCCGAAGACCTATCTACCCAGCTACCGCGAATTCTATGAGACGCGCCAGTTCAGCGCAGCTCGCCATGCCGTCGGACGCGAGGTACAGTTCCTCGGCAAAACGGTGCCCTTCGGCAACGATCTTCTGTTCAGAGCCGTATCGAGCGCAGTGGAAGACGCGACGGAATACCAAAATGGCCGGCCCCATTCCGTGCAGGAGCCGGCCGGCAGCGCTGACGGCAGATTTGTCCTGCACGTGGAGATCTGTGAAGACGTCTGGACGCCGATCCCTCCCAGTTCTTACGCCGCGCTGGCCGGAGCCACAATCCTGGCAAACCTGTCGGCTTCCAACATCACAATCGGCAAGTCCCTCTACCGCAAGGACCTGTGCGCAAGCCAGTCGGGTAAGTGTATTGCCGCTTATCTCTACTCGGCGGCGGGTCCGGGAGAATCGACCACAGATCTGGCGTGGGATGGGCATGCGCTTATCTACGAAGATGGCGAGCTGCTGGCAGAGTCGGAAAGATTCGCCGACGGCGAGCAGATCATCATCGCCGATATCGACACCGAACGCCTGGCGCAAAGCCGCATGAGGCAGACCAGCTTCAATGACGCGGCGGCGCTACACCGGCCTCAGCTGGAGGCAGTTCGGACCGTAAGCTTCAGTTTTCAGACGCCGCGCCTGGTTACGGATGCCGCGGGCAGAGATTCGAATGCCTGCTCGCGCCGAATCGACCGTCTCCAACGCAAGATCGAGCGCTTTCCTTTCGTCCCCAGCGACGCTGTGCGGCGCGACGAGCAGGCCTACGAGGCATACAACATTCAGGTGCATGGCCTGATGCAGCGTCTCAGGGCCACCGGCATCGAAAAGGTTGTCGTCGGCATCTCCGGTGGACTGGATTCGACCCAGGCGCTTATCGTCGCGGCCCGCACGATGGACCGTCTGAAGCTGCCGCGCGCAAACGTCCTGGCCTACACGATGCCGGGGTTTGCGACCAGCTCGAACACACGGTCCAACGCCCACCGCCTCATGGACGCATTCGGCGTCAGCGGGCACGAGCTCGACATTCGGCCCTCGGCGATGCAGATGTTCCGAGACATCGGCCATCCCTTCGCGGAAGAGGATCCGGATTACGACATCACTTTCGAAAATGTGCAGGCCGGGGAACGGACCAGCCACCTGTTCCGGCTGGCCAACTACAATGACGCGCTCGTCCTGGGCACCGGCGACCTGAGCGAACTGGCGCTGGGTTGGGCCACCTACGGCGTGGGCGACCAGATGAGCCACTATAATGTCAACGCCTCCGTCCCCAAGACCCTGATTCAGCATCTGATCCGCTGGGTTATCGCCACTTCGCAGTTCGACGCCGCCGCCAGCACGGTACTCCAGTCGGTTTTGGACACGGAGATTTCACCGGAACTGGTGCCGGGAGACGGGACGGCCGGCGGGCCGGCGCAGTCGACCGAAGAGAAGATCGGGCCCTACGAGTTGCAGGACTTTTTCCTCTACTACATCTCGCGTTATGGCTTCCGGCCCAGCAAAGTTGCCTTCCTGGCGTTACAGGCCTGGGGCGATCGCAGCCAGGGCATGTGGCCTGAATTCCTGCCGGACCACAAGCGAAATCAGTACGATCTACCGGAAATCAGAAAGTGGCTGGAACTGTTCCTATTCCGCTTCTTCCAGATCAGCCAGTTCAAGCGGACGGCCGTTCCCAATGGCCCCAAGGTGGGCAGCGGCGGGTCTCTCAGTCCGCGAGGAGACTGGCGCGCCCCCAGCGACTCCTCCGCAGCAGCCTGGCTGGCCGAGCTGCGTCAAAACGTTCCGGACTGAGAGCGGCAGTCGTTCGAGAGGGGATGTTGCTTCAGCTGCGGCGATTTCGCGGCCGGCGGGGTCGGCTTCGGCGACGTCTCTTTTGTCCTTGCGCAGCGGGCCTTTCCGCGGGCTTTTCTTCGGGAAGCGCCGGCGGCGCGTGCAGGGAGTCCTGATAGAAATCGTCGACAAGCATCGCCAGCAAGGTCTGGCCCTCGTCGGATTCCATCCACTCGTCTACCAACGGCCGGAACCTTCGCATGCGTTCGCTTTGCAGATTGTCGCGACCGCGCAGCTTGGACTCCAGCAAGGAGGTGACGCGCTCGGAGACGGTGGCGGCCACCTCTTCATCGGTGGGCAGCTTGCGCTCCTCCAAAGGAATGCTGTACCGTTTGGCGATGCGCTCCATCTGCATGCGTTCGTCGAACGACGCTGTCAGGGAGATCGCGGCCCCGGAGGAGCCGGCGCGTGCGGTGCGGCCTGCGCGGTGGATGTAGGACTCCGGATCTTCCGGCGGCTCATACTGGAACACATGGGAAAGCTCGGGAATGTCAATGCCCCGGGCGGCCACATCGGTCGCTACCAACAGTCTCAGCTTTCCCTCCCGCACCCGGCGCATTACCCGCTCACGCTCCTGCTGACTGAGGTCGGAGCTGATTCTGTCGGCGTCGTAACCGAATCTCTGCAGAACGATTGTCACATAGTCAACCGTTCGGCGCGTGTTGCAAAATACGATCGCGGCTGCCGGATTTTCCACTTCGATCAGCCGCACGAGGGCCCGGTCCTTCTTCATGCCCGGATCGGCGTAGAGGAGATGTTCGGCCTCGGCGACGTGGACGCGATCGCGGCTCAGGCTGAGAAATTCCGGCTCGGTCAGAAACTGCTGTGCCAGTCGCAAGACATGCGCGGGAAAAGTAGCCGAAAACATCGATCCGTGGATTCGCCCCGAAGGCAGGAAGGTCTTCACCTGAACCATGTCCGGGTAGAAGCCCATCGACAGCATCCGATCGGCCTCGTCGAAGACGAGCTGATGCAGATCAGCCAAGCGCAAATTGCGTTGCAACAGGTGATCGAGGATGCGTCCCGGCGTGCCGATCACCAGCTGCGCGCCTTCGCGGAGCGCTGACGTCTGGGGGCCGTATTTGACGCCGCCGTAGACCGCAACGCTGCGCACGCCAGTTGCCTCTCCCAGAAGCGCGGCCTCTTTTGAGACCTGCAGGGCCAGCTCACGCGTCGGCACCAGGACCAGGGCCTGGCAGACGCGCTTGTCCCGTTGAATCCGGTGAAGAATGGGAAGCAGAAATGCGCCGGTCTTGCCGCTCCCCGTGCGTGACTGAACCATCAAGTCCCGACCGGCGAGAAGATAAGGGATGGCTTTAGCCTGTACCGGCATCAGTTTGATCCAGCCGGCCCTGGCGGCCGCTTCTTGCGCTACCGTCGGGAGCTCTGAGAGCGAAATGTCGGGCAGTGCGTCCTCTGGCTCGACCAGATCCAGCGGGTTGACGTTTTCGTCGAGGTCGACTATTTCAGTGGAGGCGTGAGAGTGTGTAGATTCGTTGTCTCGACCATCTGTATCGTTTGTGGACATATAATCCCTGGCTAATTTGGTATGTGAATTTGGCGATTCAAAAACCGTTGAGACCGAAAGCAGTTCCCATTCTACTTTGTTGCACGGCGGTTACATAGAATCCGCAGGCGTCTGTTTCCGGTCCCATTGCGGGAGAAATGGAATGAAATCCTTTAATGAATGGGCGAATTCTTCCGAATTGTCGTGTCAGACGCTGCCAAAGAGCGCTTTCGACTGCTCGCAAGACCTTTCAATCAAGGTGGGCAGCTTGTGACTGCTGTCCAGTTCGGGGCGTTGCTCGATCCAGCCCAGGGATACCATACTTCGGATCAGCACAAAGATCGGCAGGAGCTCGATATCCGCCTGCTGAAGGGGCCTTTCGGTCAGGTAGCCTGCTATGATTGCTTCCCTTATTGCGTCGAAATATGGTGTGTCCTGATAGTAGGAGATCGCCACCGCTAATTCGTATTGGTGCCATCCGAATCCTGAGTCGTCGAAGTCGATAATGTGCACGTGGTCGTCTGTAACAATCAAGTTGCCAGGATGTAAATCGGCGTGGATGAGACTGTAGGTAGCTCTCTCTTTGCCGTATTCGGTCAGGATTCCGTAAATCTGGTTGCGGGCGTGGATGATCTGGGCGCGCTCGGCCGCAGTTAGCTGCGACTGTTGCCAGAACGGTCCCCAAAACGGTTCCTTGCCCATCAGCCCCTCGGCATCAAACGCGTGACGCTCAAACCCGGGCGGAAGGCGCCAGGCCCTGGCCTGGTTGTGAATACGGGCCGCAAGCTGCCCCGCTTTGTGGAAGCATCGCACAAGGTTTGACTCGTCGGCATCCTGCTCGATCATCGTTGCCATCGCGGTCCCTTCAACCCACTCCATGAGACTCACGTAGCGGCTCTGCGAGAGCTCCGGCAGGTAGACGTTGATGAATGCGTTTCTGTCTCTCGTAAAGCGGTGAACAGGCGCGCCGATTCCTGAACTGTTCAGGGCTGCTGTCCACTGAAGCTCTCCATGCAGTTCGGAAAGCGTATGGTATCCGGGCCGGTGAAAGCGAAAGACATATGCCTGACCGCTTTCTGAATCGACACGGAAAACGATGTTTTCGGAATGGGAAACGAGGGAAATATCAGTAACGCACAGGTCCCAAGCCTCTATTGCCCGTGCGGCGGAGGAGAGTAACGCCTTCTCATTCAGGTCATTCATGCCTTTGTCAGATCAATCGGGCCTGCTGCTTTGGGCTCTACTCTGTCCAGCCTCTTCCTCCCACACAGTTGCAGGCGCCTTGACGAGAGTGAATTCATTTTCGCGTATGCTCTCCTCAAACGCGGTCAGGAACATGTCAGCGTGTTCGCGCTTGAAGACGAGCGGCGGTCTGATCTTCAGAATATTGCTCATTGGGCCGGAGCTGCCGATCAGAAATCCCCTGTCCCGCAGCCGGTTGACGACTGCGGTGGCGCCTTCGACATCCGGCCTTTTCGATTCACGATCTTGCACCCACTCCATGCCGATGAACATCCCGCGGCCGCGAACATCGGCGAGATGCTCGGAATTGGCCTGCAGCTTGCGAAGTTCGCTGCGCAAGTACACGCCGACCTGGTCGACATTGCTTGCCAGCTCCTCGTCCTCGATCACGTCGATTACGGCCATCCCTGCAGCGGCCTGCAAGGGGCTGGCCGCGAAGGTATTGAAATAGCGCTTATTTCTTCGAAACTCATCTACAAGCTCGCTTGAAGCCGCCGCGGCCGCAACCGGCATACCATTGCCCATCGGTTTTCCCATGGTTACGATATCCGGCGCGAATTCAGTCGCTTCGTAGCCCCACCAGCGGCCTGTCCGGCAGAATCCTGCCTGCACTTCGTCTGCTATGACGAGGCCTCCGGCCGCACGGACGATCCCGGCAGCCCGCGGCATGAAGCCGTCGGGGATAGCGGGCAGGCCTTCGTTGGCGAAAATCGAGCAGACAAGCATCCCTGCCAGAGGAATACCGTCGGCATGCAAACTGTCGATCGCGCTCTCCACCTCCGCCAGATAGAGCTCGGTCAGCGCTGCATCGGACACGCTCTCCTGGAGCGGGCGGTAGCTCTGTGGAAACGGGAAAGCGCGTATCTCCTTCGCCTTGTCCTCCTCCGCCAGCTGTCCGACACGGGTAAACTTTCCTACTTCTGCGCTGTTGCCGTGATAGGCGGCGTCGCTGCAGATGAAGCCCTGTCCTCCGGTGACGGCGCGGGCGATGCCCAGCGCCACCTCGTTCGCTTCGGTGCCCGTGCAGGTGAAGACAACGCTGGTCAAGTGGTCTGCGTGCAGGTCTGCCAGCCGTTCGGCATAGTCGAGAACGCCTTCGTTCAGGTAGCGGCTGTGAACGTTGAGGGTCTGCGACTGGCTGTGCATCGCCTCGACGACATGGGGGTGGCAGTGACCGACGCAGGGCACGTTATTGTACATGTCGAGGTAGCGCCCGCCGCCGTCGTCGTAGAGCCATACGCCTTCGCCGCGTACGATATTGACCGGTCTTTCGTAGAAGATCGGCGCCCCCGCGCCGAGCAGATGATCTCGGCGGTCCATCAAAGCACTGGTGGTCATCTCTTCTCCTGTTCGGTCCGGAAAAGACCAGATCTCCTTTTCGAACGTTCAGTCATCAAGATCAACTACGATATCGTTGCCATCAACCTGAACCGGGTAGGTCTTTACTCGCACGTCCGGATCGACAAGGCAGCGGCCGGTTGCGATCTCGAAAGGCCACTGATGCCAAGGGCATCGCAGGACTTCGCCGTCCCCTTCGACCGTCAGTTCGGCTTGACAGGCGGAGGGAGGCGCGGCCGCGGCAATGCGGCCGGTCAGTTCGCCGGTACAGAGGGGACCTCGCTTGTGCGGGCAGATGTTGCGCAGCGCGTACAGTTCGCCGTTTACATTGAAGACGCCGATGCCGGCCCGGCCGCGAAAAGGCACAACGATCTTGCGGTCGCCTGGGGGAATCTCCCAGACCTTGGCGATGACGACTCTGGTCATATCCGGTCGTCTCCGATGCGCAGCATCTCCAGGGCGTTGTCAGCGAAGATGCGCTGCTGGGTCTCCGGCTCGAGTTTGGGAAAGGTTGTAACAGGGTCGTTCCAGTCGAAATGGGGAAAGTCCGAACAGTAGACGAGCGTTTCGTCGGCGTGGAGCATTTCGAGAAACTGGTACAGTTGCTCGGTCGTTTCCGCTTCGTGCAGCGGCTGCGAGCCGACGCGAATGTGCTCGCGGAAATACTCGCTCGGCAGTCGTTTCAGCCAGGGCGTCTGATCGCGGATGGCCTTCCAATCGGAATCCATGTGCCACATCACGGCCACGGCCCACAGCTGTTGCGCCTCGGTCAGTGCAAACTTCAGATTGGGGAACTTTTCGAAGACGCCTTCGCAGATCAGTGAAGAGGCGTGCGTGCTGGCCACGAACGGGCGGCTCATACGCGATTCCATGTAGTAGGTGGGAAAGCCTACCGGCGTAGGTGTGGTCCGGGCCGCGCCGCCGCCGCCGCCGATATGGGCGACAACCGGCAGGCCGTGCTCTGCGCACGCCTCCCAGATCGGGTGGTAGAAGCGGTTGCCGAAGGGCAAACTTGTACCCATGGGAACCATCACGGCAACCGTGTCTTTTCGATCCGCCAATCGGTTGATTTCGCTGACGGCCTGTGCCGGGTCGGACGGTGAGATAAGGATCGCGTTGACAACGCGGTCGTCCTTTTCCAGCCAGTGCTCTATTGTCCAGTCGTTGAAGGCGCGGCACAGTGCCGCGGCCCAGTCGGGGTCAGGCAGGCCGGTGTAGCCGTAAAACGGGGGCGGCCCGGTCAAAAGCGCGTAGTCGACGTTCCATGGATCAAGGTGCTCGCGCTGCAGAAACTCCAACGAGAAGTTGAAGTCGCGCTCTTTCAGTGTCGGGTCCTTCAGATCAGGGCGATTGGTGCGGAAGGGCACATTCGAGTATCCGGCGCTGGGCAGGTGCAGCCCCTGGTCTATCAGATGGTTCTGCCAGAACTTGGACAGGTAGGGCAACAGTTGCTCGGGACGTTCAAAATTATGGTGAACATCGCAGTCGACAATCTTTACACCTTCATTGGGTTGAGCGGTCCATCCTGGGGCCGATATTGGGGCTGCCCCTAACTTGGTCATGGAAAGATCTCCTTGCGCGCTGTCTGATAGTTCAGGTCTCTTGCTAAGCGGGCGTTCACGAATCGGATTCGGCCGCAGCGGCCAGGCGAATGTCTTGGCCGAAGGGATCCCCCTTCAGCCACACATCCCTCTGCGGGAAAGGAATCGAGATTCCCCGCTCTTGCAGACCATGATAGATCGACTCAAGGATCTCGCTCAGTGAAGAGAGCCGCTGAGTTGGGTCATCGATCCAGTACTGAATCCGAAACAATAGTGCCGAATCTGCGAATTCAACCAAAAAAGTACGCGGCTCCGGGTCGGCCAACACAGCCGCATGGGCCGCGATGTGGGAATGGAGGATTTCGTGCACGGCGCCAATGTCGGTGCCGTAGGCGACGCCGATCTGGGACTCGATGCGCAGAATCTGGTCCGACTTCGTCCAGTTGTCAAGCCGTTGTGAGACCATCAGGGAGTTTGGCACGATCACTTCGGTGTTGCTGAAGGTCTTGACGACGGTGGTGCGCAGACTCATCTCCTGGACGGTGCCACGAATTCCGTCGACCTCGATTACATCTCCGTCACGGATCGTTCCTTCGGTCATCAGGACCAGCCCGGCAATGTAGTTGCTGGCGAGACTCTGAAGACCCAACCCCAGACCGATGCTCAGAGCGCCGAGCGGGACCAGGAAGATGGACAGGTCTATGCCCAAGGAGGACAAAGAGGTGTAAATGCCGGCAAACAGAATTGACAGGAAAACAAAGGTGCGGATCAGGCGCCGGTTGGTCGCCGTAAGTTTGAGCCGGTCTTCCAGGCGGTTCTGGAACTGGCGCGCGCCCACACGGGCCAGGATGTAGAACAGCAGGACGATTCCAACCGTAATCAGCAGGTCGATCGGCGTCAGGGAGGATCCCTGAACAGTTGTTACCGGGGTATTCAGGAAGCGGATGATACCGCCCATACCGTCCGTCCGGGTCGATGCTAAGCGAGCTTGTAGAACTGGCGGGCGTTCTCGGCCATGATGTTGCGCCGCGTTTCCAGCGGAAGGGTTGCCGGCAGCGCCCGGTCAGGAGAGTCGAAGTCCCAGTGCGGATAGTCCGTGGCGAACATCAGTTTCCGTCCGTTGTCCATCTGTTCCAGGAGTTGCACGAAATGCTCCTGTTGCCTAGGCTCCTCCATCGGCTGTGTGGACAGCCAGAAGTGCTCCTGCATGTACTCAGAAGGCGCTTTTTTCAGATAGGGCGTCTCCCGTCGCAGCCGCTTCCAGCTCTGGTCCAGCCTCCATGCCAGCGAAGGCATCCACGCGAATCCGCCTTCGATAATCACGATGCGCAGCTCGGGGAAGTGCTCAAAGACACCCTCGCAGACGAGACTAGCGACCTGGGCCTGGAAGGACTGGGCCATTCCGGTATGATCTTCGATGTAGTAGGAGGGCCATCCGCCCCCGGTCAGGGGATGACCGGCGTTGCCGCCGAAATGAATGCCGATCGGCAGGTCATACTCCAGGGCGGCCTCGTACATCTTCCAGTATTTGCGCCGGCCAAGCGGTTCCTGGGTCCGGGCGACAAGGATAATCTGCACGAATCCTTCATGGTCGCCAAGCCGGTGAATCTCCTCGGCGGCGAGCTCCGCGTCCTCGTAGTTGACGAGGAGCGACGCCCGCAGCCGGGGCTCAAGTTCGAGCCACTCCGCGATCTGGTAGTCGTTGATGGCCCGCGCCAGCTGTGCGCCGTACTCCCGATTCACCTGGCCGCCGGCGCCTGTCAGCGGATTAAGTATGCCGTAATCCATATCGAAGGCATCGAGCAGCTGCTCGCGCATGAAATCCAGATCTGTACCGGGCGGTCGCCCGCTCGGCGGCCAGGCATCGGTGCGGGCAGCGTTGGGTTGATGGCGCGGATAGCCGACGCCGTAGTGTCCGCGCATTCCGATCATCTTGTGATGCTCTTGCCACTCCGGCGCCAAGTACCGGGTGATGATCTGATTGAAAATTGGGTCATCGTAGACATCGAAGTTGTGAATGTCGGTGTCGATCACCGCCAGCCTGGTTTTTTCAGCGCTCTGTTGTTGTCCGGCAATTTCAAGATCCAGCGTCATGGCAGATCTCCTTAGAGTCGATAGAAGGAGCGGGCGTTTTCCGACCAGATGTTTGAATTGAGGGGTTCCGGCAAGGTCACCGGCCAGGCTTCACTGTCGTCATCATAGTGCCAGTGCGGGTAGTCGGTTGCGAACATGAGCAGCGTGTCGGACTCCAGCTGTTCGATAGTCTGCAGGATGTAGCGGGGGTCGGGGGGCGCGCCTACCGGCTGCACGGTCAGGCGCATATGATCGCGGATGTAGTCCGAGGGCGCGCGCCTCACCCACGGCGTATTGGAGCGCAGCCCTTTCCACTCCTTGTCCAGCCGCCACATGAGTGAAGGCATCCAGGCGAATCCTCCTTCAATAAGTGCAATACGAAGATCGGGGAAACGGTCGAACACTCCTTCGGCGATGATGCTGATGACCTGGGACTGAAATACTTGCGCCATGCCGGCGTACTCTTCCAGATAGGTCGAAGGCCACCCTACGGGCGTGGGCGGATGTCCGGGCGCCCCGCCGAAATTGATGCCGACCACCAGTTCATGCTCGACCGCGGCGGCGTACAGCGGGTCGTAATAGCGGTTGCCGTAAGGAATATAGGAGCGCACGGGGAGGACCACCTGGACAAAGTTGGGGTGGTTGCCGAAGCGATGGATCTCCTCCGCGGCGCGGGCCGGTGTCTGGCTCGGCACAACCAGGGATCCCCGCAGCCTGGGTTCGGGCGCCAACCACTCGTCGATCTGCCAGCAGTTGGCCGCGGTTGCCAGGTCTGCGGCCAGATCTTCCTGTTTGACGCTTTGCACGCGGTAGGAACAGTTCAGGATTCCGATTTCAGTGTTCCAGGGGGTCAGGACCTGCTCACGGACCAGTTGCAGGTTGGCGCCGGCCTGGCCGCCCTCTGCAGGCATGCTTCCCGGTCGAGCCGAAGTAGGCGCCCCGCGAGGATAGTCATTGGCGTGCGGGGCGCCGAAGGCTGACCCGCGAACATAGTCCTGCCAGTAGTCTGCCAGGTAGGGCATCAACTGCTCGATCGACGACACCTCGTTGTGGATGTCACAGTCGATCACTGGATAAGTTGGCGTGGGGCTCTGCCTTCCGTTGACGGGTTGCGCCGCGGTTCGACTTCCACCCTTCGGACTATGGCCATTATCGGTTGCAGCCGAATGCAGTTGCGGTGTATCGGCACTAGACGTCATAGCTGCCTGCTCTTACGCTTTGCTTGCGATTGATTCCCAAGAGACATGGGGGCACGCAGATTCTACCGCTTTGCGCCCCAAGCGTCAACGCCAGGCCAGGATGGGGTCAGGGCAATCGCATTTAATCTGGTTTGCCAACATTGCCGAAGTTAGCCAGAGGGTCCACAAAGGGTATTCTCAAGGAACAATATAGAGCCTACACGAGGGCAGGCACAAGGCCTGCCCCTGCATTTCGGGCAGCCTCCCAATAAATCGACGCAAAAAGATGCAGTTGCCCTGGCAGCCACTTCGGAAAATCTTGCGGACGCAGGGAGCTTTATATATAATTCGGCAGTAGTAAGTCCTGCTCCGCTTTCCCAATAGGAACTGATCGCAGATGGATGCGCACGCACAGCCTCGCCAGCGACTGCTATATTTGCATGCCCGCACGCCGAGCGTGTTCTCGGAGATATTGGGGTACACTCTGATTGAACCGGTCAAGGGATTCAGGGTAGAAATCAGCGGCGGGGCGTTCGAGTGGCCCTACACGACCGTACACGACGCGGTTGTTGACGGCTGGCAGATCGTTCAGTTCCCGCACTTGCAGTCCCCTTTCAGCGATACCGATCTCGATGTAGTCGGCTATGAGTTCATATTGCAGAAGATGGAGGTAGTTCCATGACCGCTACCGAATATCTGTTGACTGACGTTGAAATGGCGCTCTTCCTGGTAAACGGCTACCATGTCGTCGAATTGGACCTGCCCGCGGGCCTAAACGAGCAGATTGCCGAAGAGCTAGATGGGCTGACCGCCAACCCGGGCGACGCGATCACCGAATCGGTGCCAGAGCTTTGGCAGGTTGTTGAACATCCGCGGGTACGAGGCGCGCTGATCAGCCTTCTTGGCGAGGATTATACTGTAAATTCCCACCGGCACTGGCACTGTAAACTGCCCGGGTCCGGCGACATGCAGTGGCACCAGGACGGCACAAACAACCGCCGCACGACGATCGATCGCTTGCTGGGGCTCTACTATCCGCACACCATCACTGCGGAGATGGGCCCAACGGTCATCGTTCCGGGAACGCAGTTTCGAAATGCGCCGACTGACAGAATGGCGACCTACACCAACATTCGCGGTCAGGTGCCCCTGACAGTACCGGCGGGTACTTTTGCAATCACTCACTACGACTTATGGCACGGCACGGCCAGCAACAGATCAAGTGTCAAGCGCCACATGATCAAGTTCCTGTTCAACCGCACCAGTGAGAACAGTGCCCCCTCATGGAACCATGACCCCAAGGCTCTGAACCGGGCGCGCGATTGGGACGCGCGCGACAAAGCGCAGGACGCGGTCAACATTCTTTCGTTTGGCAACCCTTTAGGGGTCTCACAGAGCGATCACTACAAGGAGCGGATCATCCGCCAAGCATGCTGGCAGGCACTGATGGGGAATCAGGAGCAACAAGAGGCACGCCGATTCTAGAAACTCGGACAAGATAGCGAACCTAAGGATTCAGGTCAGATTCTGCAATGCACAGAGATCCTTGTCTTTGAAGCGAACCAGTCCTCTCACCGACACAGTTCGCCGACCAGTTGAAAGAACCAAGAGAGCAAGCTGAAATGGATGAGCTTTCCAGTCTCAACAGGGAACGCTGGAACGGATTGTCACGCGCCGGCGTCCTGTACTCGAGGCCTAAATTGGACTTGGACGAAGCCGCTGCGCGAGAGATGGTGGACGAGGCGGGCTTGCTTGGCGACGTGCACGACAAACGCGTACTCGTCCTCGGAGGCGGCGGGGGACAGCAGTCGGCTGCGCTGGGTCTGCTAGGCGCATTGGTAACGGTACTTGATCTGTCTGATGAGCAGCTTGAGAAGGATAGACTAGCGGCCGACCACTATGGGCTCTCGCCCGTCCTGTTGCAGGGTGACATGCGGGATCTTACCCGTTTCCCTGAGGACGCCTTCGACATCGTCTACCAGCCCTTTTCGATCAACTTCGTTCCGGATGTCCGCCCCGTCTTTGCTGGCGTGGCCCGTGTTCTAAGAGCAGGCGGGCTCTACCACGTGCAGTGGCACAATCCCTATACGCAGACCTTCAACCCCGACGACTACGATCCGGTCAGGGGGTATTCATCCAACTCGATCTACAGAGATGGCGAGGTTGACGTGAAGGCCATCTATGGCACAGACACCTGGGGCGTTGAGACCGAGGATGGCTCCAAGATAGAGGTCCCTGGTCCGAGGGAGTTTCGACACACGATGCCGACTTTCGTCAACGGCTTGATAGCATGCGGGTTCGAGATCCTGACATTTTGTGAGCACACGACCTGGGAGGAGGACCCGGAGCCGGGCTCGTGGGAGCACTTCAAGGCCGTCAGTCCGCCTTACCTGGCCTTCTGGACAAGGAGGAGAAACGAAGACTCTTAGTTTCGTCCCCGACAGAGGCTATTCATGCCAGTGGCTGAGACGGAAGCACGAATGGATCAGAAGTCTGTTCTACCTCTTTCCTCAGTCGCTCGCGGTGCTTAGACAGTACCTCTCGATAGGCAGCTTGATAGGCCAGGTTTTCGGTTTCGCCAGGATCGTTTTCCAGATCGAAGAGTAGTTCGGGGTGCTGACCGTGCGAGAAGGCGATATATTTGTAGCGGGCCGTGCGGATCATGCGGCCCTTTTTTGTTTCATCGTCCAGAAAGGGCTGCAGTTCTGTCACAACATGGGAGCGTCCTGGCAGTGCAGGATTCTCGATCTCAGGGCGCACAGTTTGCCCGTCAATTCCTTCAGGGGCGTCGATGTCTGCGTAGTCGCACAACGTCGGCAACAGGTCGAGGCCGGAAACGAGATGCGTGCGGTCCACCTGCTTCTCTGGAACTGCCTCCGGCAGCCGAATCACGAACGGCACTCTGACGACTTCCTCCCACAGCATCAATTTGGTGACCCATTTGTGAGCAGCCACTC
This sequence comes from Caldilineaceae bacterium, assembly GCA_965204525.1. Classification (GTDB taxonomy): domain Bacteria; phylum Chloroflexota; class Anaerolineae; order Caldilineales; family Caldilineaceae; genus Bin5. The sequence continues at coordinate 1,095,654 of OZ241994.1, forward strand.
CTTCTCCGTGGTCACTCGTCAGTACGACTAACGTGTCGTCGGCGAGACCGCTCTCTTCAAGCGCCCTTAGCAATCTGCCGATTTGCTCGTCGACCCTTTCGGTCAGGCGGTTGTAAACATAGAGGTATCTGCGCCAGTCGTTCTCGTCCCAATTGTGTGTCCAGCTCATTTCGGGGCCGTACTCGGTGCGCTTGCGGCAGAGGCCGACAAACTCCGGCTCGTCCGGAATTGGCTGGAAGTTAGCAGGTAGCGGAGGCAGTTCGCTGTCGGATGGGATATCGACAATGTGGCGCCACTCCATCACCCAGTAGCAGATGTCATGGGGATTATGTAGGGAGGCCACCAGTAAGAACGGGTCATCGGCCGCGGCCGCCTGCGTTCCCTGCCTCTCCAGAAACTCGACAGCATGGTCTGTCCACAGCGGGTCGGTGTCGCTGCCCAATTGGGGCGGGATCCCTTCAGGGTACTCATCGCAAAGGAATTCGAAACCCTGTCTGTCGCCAACCTGTTCAACACCTTTCTGGCACCTGGGGCCCAGATGCAGCTTGCCCGCATAGTAGGGTCTGTAGCCGGATTGACGGAAATGTGCGCCCATTGTGGTGTGGCCGGGCTTGACCGCCGGCCCGTTGACCTCTACTCCGGTCCTGTGCGGCAACCTGCCGGAGAGCAGGCTGCCGCGGGAGGGACCGCAGACAGGTGAGGCGCAGTAGGCGTTTCGAAAAGTCAACCCGCTATGGACGAGTGAGTCCATGTGCGGCGTTTGCAGGTAGGGATTGCCGTGGGCGCTGAGTGCGGCATGTGTCTGCTGATCGGTAAGGATGACGAGAATGTTGGGTCGAGCTGGCATGGAAGACACCTTCGTGAAAGACGGGAGCGCTAAAGAATTGTGGAGGCCAGCATCATTTGACCTTATGAAGAGGCGGTTGTCAAAGAGCTCGTAAATGGAGGCGTTCCAGGTGGGCGACTCGTGCGGCTCCACCGGGGTTCTTCAAGGGGCCGTGGCGCGGGTGACTGTGCGAAGACGTGAAAGGCCCTAAGACCGTTTGTTCATTCTTATCCCTTGACAGGCGTCAACTCAATCTCCGCGCAACTCGATCAGCCGGTCCAGGGTGAGGCCTTCCAGACCCAAGGCCTCCATTTCCCGCACATAGTCTGCGTTTACGCCATGGATGCGCATTTCAATCAGTTTAGCCGCGTTCAGCTCGGTAATTCCCAGAGACTGAATCTCACGCACGTAGTCAGGCGTCGCCCCATGGATTCTCATTTGGATCAGCCGGTCAACAGTGAGATCCTGGATCCCCAGCGATTCCAGCTGTACGTAGAAGTCGGGCGTTACACCGTGAATTCGCATTTGGATCAGTTCCGGCACATCCAACTCTGTGAAACCCAGCGATTGAAATTCGCCCAGGAACTCAGGTGAAACACCATGTATCCGCATTTGGATCAGCTGGTCGACAGAAGGATTGAGCCCAGCTGAACGCATTTCACGTATGTAGCCCGGCTTGACGCCATGGATACGCATCGTTACCAGTTTGTCCATGGAAAGGCCTGGGAGATCCATCTGGCGCAACTCTTCGACAAAGGCGGGCGTTACTCCATGAATTCTCATCTCGGTCAACTTGGACAGATCGAGTCCTGAGAAGGCCGATTCATCCGAATCAGAGGGCGAGGGACCGGCAGGTGTTTCTTCTGACGGTTGGGGGGGCGGCAACTCAAAAGGTGAGGCTTCTTCCGACCGGTCCGGCTCCTCGATCACTTCCAGCAGATCAGATGCTTCATCCAGGGTAATCTTGCCCTCTTCCAACATTTTCAAGATAGTCATTCGCTCCTGGGCCATTTTTTCCACTCCTCTTCTCGCTCAGTGTGATTTGGTCTACAGCGCAGCGGTTTATACAAGCTTTGCTCACATACCGTACAACTGCACTAAGGGCCTGTCGCGCGTCCCGCTCTTTACTGGAGCCGGCCCATCAGTTCCGCCGCTTCTCCTGCAGTGATCTCGCCGCGATCGACCCTTGCCAGGATCTCCTGCCGCTTGCTGCCAAGATCTTCCTGCTCGTCAGTTTCGAAACCCAGATCTTTAATCAGTTCGTTGATGCGACTGCGAATTATCCAGTAAGAGATGCCAAGCTCCCGTTCCATCTCTTTTACGTTGCCGCGATTCCTGACAAAGAGCTCAAGGAACTGGGCCGTCTCGGGAGGAAGGCGGCAGAAGCGGCAGGGCGCGAAGCGGCCGGTTACTTCGGTGTCGCAGTTTGTGCATGAGACTCGCGTTATTTCAACCTCTCCGCCACACGAAGGGCACTCTTCCAATACTTTACGCATTGCCTCCTCCTTCCTTATTGATGCATTTTAGCAAATAAATTTGTTTATGTCAAGACTTTTTGTATAAATTTTTGTATTTTGTCAAATTATTTGGAAGTCCTTTATGAATTTCAGCCTAAATCGTTCGCAGCGGCCAGCCGAAATCCCCATGGAAGACCCCTTGCACAGAAACTCGCCCCTTACCTCCCTTTGCCAATTTTTGCGCGATGGCACACAATTCGGGCTACAAGTGGGATGTGTGGGCTTCACATCTTGCTTTCCCACAATAGTGCAAGGAGTCTCCAAAATGCTCACAAAAACGTTTGGAAAGCTCGGCTGGTCCGTCTCGGCGGTCGGGCTGGGCGCATGGAATATCGGCAACCAGTGGGGCGAGATCGATGACGCAACGGCCTGGTCAACCGTCCGGGCGGCCTATGACGCCGGCATGACCCTGTTCGACGTAGCCGAGTCCTACGGCATCCCCAACGGCCTCTCAGAAATGCGGGTCGGACAGGCGCTCAGCGGGATTCGCCACAATGTCGTTCTGGTCAGCAAGATCGGCAACTGGGCTCAGCGCACCGGCGGCGAGATTCCCAAGAACAGCGTCGATTCGATCCGGATTTCGGGCCATGCCATCCTGGGGCGACTGCGTACCGATTGGGTGGACGTGATCCTCTGCCACAAGGGCGACCTCGCCGACCCAACGGTCTACCTGGAAGGGTTCGAGGCCCTGAAAGATGAGGGCTGCTTGCGCGTCTACGGCATTTCGACCAACTCCCTCGACGTGCTCAAACGCTTCAACCGTGAGGGGAGTTGCAGTGTCGTCCAGGTGGACTACTCTCTACTCAACCGCGATGCCGAAAAGGAGTTCCTGCCATACTGCCAAGAGCATGGTATTGCCGTGATGGTACGGGGTCCTCTGGCCAAAGGCCTGTTGTCGGGCCGCTACACGAAGGGTGCGGTGTTCACAGATACCGTTCGCGCGAGTTGGAACGAAGGCGGCGCCCAACAGGAGCAGTTCGAGTCCCGCGCTGCGCAGGTCGGCCGACTCAGCGAAATTGTGTCTCCCGGCGAAGAGATGGTACAGGCTGCGATTCGTTATACTTTCAGCCATCCGGCCGTTTCTATCTCGATTCCCGGCGCCAAATCACCTGAGCAGGCGCGGACAAACGCCGACGCAGGCAGCCGGGCACTGTCAGACGAGGAAGCGGAAAGTCTGCGGGCAGCAGTCGACGGTTAGCCGTTACTTGATTCCATTACGTCATGCCTCAAGTTCAAAGAGCCATGTGAATTCCGCCAGTTTCGCCAGTTGCGGTCTAAGGGTGGGAAGACTGCTCGATCGCTATTGTGAGGCGGGTGACTCAGATTCATCTCTGCCTCTATCTCGTGGAATGACGGACAAGAGAGGAAGAAGCCATGAAAATCACCGACATAAAGGCCTATCCCGCCTGGGTGGGGCAACGCAACCAGATGATCGTCAAAGTAGAGACCGACGAGGGTCTTCACGGCTGGGGAGAGGCTGGCCTGTCCGGCCGCGAACTGGCTGTGACGGGCGCGGTCAAGCACTACCGGGAGTTCCTGATCGGGCGGGACCCACTGCGGATGGGCGCCCTCTGGCAGGAGATGTACCGCAGTCAGTATTTTGAGGGTGGACGCGTGCTGACTGCCGCCATATCCGCTATAGACATTGCCCTATACGACATTGCCGGCAAGGCGCTCAACGTTCCCGTGTATCAACTGCTGGGCGGAAAACAGCGGGAGTTGGTGCCCTGTTTCGCTTCGACAGGAGGATCAACCAAGGAGGAGCTGATCGAAAATGTCCAGCTGCTGGTGGATTTGGGCTGGCCCGCCATAAGAGCCGGCCGCAGTCCGGCCAGTGATGAGGACGAGCCTGACTTCATCTTTGAACCGCGAGAATCTCTGGGCATCACGGCACAGTGGTTGACCGCCGTGCGGGAGGCGGTCGGGGCCGAACCTGTGATGGGCATCGATTACCATCACCGCTTGACTGTGGCGGAGGCAGCGTCATTCTGCCAGCGCATGCCTTCCGGAACGCTGGACTTTCTGGAAGAGCCGATTCGAGACGAGACGCCCGAGGCATACGAGGCGCTCCGAAGCATGACCGACGTTCCCTTTGCCATCGGCGAGGAGTTTTCGAGCAAGTGGCAGTTCCTGCCCTACATCGAGCGGGGCATTACGCAGTTCGCGCGCATCGATGTATGCAACGTCGGCGGGCTGACTGAGGCGGTCAAGGTGGCGGCCATGGCAGAGGCGCACTACATCGACCTGATGCCTCACAATCCGCTTGGCCCTATATGCAGCGCGGCAACGGTCCATCTGGCGGCGGCTGTCCCCAACTTTGCCTGGCTTGAGGTCAGAGTTTCACCGACCGAGGAAGGCAAATTCTACGACGAAGAATGGTTTCCCGAGCAGCCGGAGTTGGACGGTTATTATTACGTTGTGCCCGACGGACCGGGCCTTGGTGTTGAGTTCAATGAGGAGCGGGCGCAGGCGGAGGAGTTCCGATTCTGGGAGGCCCCCCATTTGCGGCGGCGCGACGGGTCTTACACGAACTGGTAGAGAGGCCGGTTGGTCATTCCGACCTGCCACTGTTTTCGCTATTACGGCGTGGAATCCCCTCTACAAGAGAAAGGCAGAAAGAGTATACCGATGAAGGTAAAGCAGGCTGTGCCATTCTTCAAGGTATCAGACATGAGTGCGTCGATTCGCTTTTATGTGGACGGCCTGGGCTGCGAAATCACGCAAAAGTGGGAGCCGGAGGGCCAGCTGCGTTGGTGCTGGCTGACCTTGGGAGAAGCCGCGCTCATGTTGCAGCAGTTCCCTTCTTCGGGGCACGACTCCTGGTCGCCGTCAGGGAAAGTGGGCGAAGGTGTCACCATCGTCTTCATTTGTGAAGACGCGTTGCAACTCTACGAAGAGTTCAGGGCGCGTGGACTTGAGGCATCACGACCTTTTGTCAGCAACGGCATGTGGCTCACATCACTGACCGACCCCGATGGCTTCCGGTTGGAATTCGAGAGCGATACCGACGTGCCCGAGGGTACCCGCTTTGGAGAGGAGGGCGAGTAAACTGAGAGTCCTGAGGGCGCCCGCCGTAAAATAGGGCGCCATAAAACAGTTAGGCGAATTTGACTTTTTCGTCTTTGTTCAGTACTATTGTGCCTTGTTGGATATTTGACGGAACGAAGAGGTCTGGTTGGGGAGTGCGGCCGCAGCGGCAGTTGAAATTACAACCAATGAGAAATTCGGAAATACCGTCCCTGTTGACCTGCATAAAGAGCAAGAAGCGGAATCCAGACTGACCTGTCTGTTGTTTGCGCCTGCTCAGACGTTGCAACCGTAGCGACCGGCCATTCCAGACAGGATGGACCGGTTTTTTGTTGCCTATAAGATCGCCGGGAGTACGAGCATGAGTCTTGAAGAGTTTTCGATTATCGAATCGACACTGCGAGAGGGTGAGCAGTTTGCCAATGCTTTCTTCGACAGCGGGCAGAAGGATGAGATCGCCCGCTTGCTGGATGCATTCGGCGTCGAGTACCTGGAGTTGACCTCTCCGGCTGCCAGCCCTCAGAGTCGCGCCGATTGCGCGCGCATTGCCGGCCTGGGGCTGAGTACAAAGCTGCTTACCCATACCCGCTGTCACCTGGACGATGCCCGCTTGGCCGTGGACACCGGCGTTGACGGCATCGATGTCCTCTTTGGCACCAGCAGTTATCTGCGTGAGTTTTCGCATGGCAAGTCTATCCGCGAGATCATTGACAGCGCGGTACAGGTAATCGAATTCATCAAGAGCCAGGGACTGGAGGTCCGGTTCAGCAGTGAAGACTCATTCCGCAGCGACCTGGTCGATCTGTTGACCGTTTACCGCGAGGTCGATCAGATTGGGGTAAACCGGGTAGGTATAGCCGATACTGTCGGAATCGCCACACCCCTGCAGGTGCACGACCTTGTTCGGACGTTACGGGGGGTCGTCTCCTGTGATATCGAGTTTCACGGCCACAACGATACCGGCTGCGCCATCGCCAATTCCTACTGCGCGCTGGCTGCCGGCGCCACTCATGTAGATACCTCCGTGCTCGGCATTGGCGAGCGCAACGGCATCACGCCGCTGGGCGGCCTTGTGGCGCGCATGTACGCACTTGACCCGGCGCAGATTCGCAACAAATACAACCTGCCAATGTTGCGGGAGGTGGAAAACTTTGTCGCGGAGATCGTGGGTGTTGATGTGCCCTTTAACAACTACATCACCGGCTACACCGCATTCACGCATAAGGCCGGGATTCATGCCAAGGCGATTCTCAACAACCCCGATACCTACGAGATCCTGGATCCGGAGGACTTCGGCCTGACGCGCTATCTTCACATTGCACACCGCCTCACCGGTTGGAACGCAGTCAAACAGCGTGCTGAACAGCTCCAGCTGGACCTGACCGATCCGCAGGTGAAGGAAGTGACCGCGCACATCAAAGAGGAAGCCGACCAGCGTAAACTCAGTTTGGACGATGTGGACGTGTTGCTGCGCGAGTACCACAGTCAGGCAGTGACGGTAACGAGTCCGCCTGCGTAAGGGGAATGGAATGAATCAGCAGTCGCCCTCCCCGGTCCCGGTGGGACAGGCGGGCACGGGCAGTAGTGATGCCCAGACATTCGCACAGAAGGCGCTCGCGCGTGCTGCCAGCTGTGAAAGAGTTGAAGTTGGGGAAGTCGTGGATGTGCGGCCTGACGTCGTACTGAGCCACGACAACACGGCTGCGATCCGGGAGATCTGGCAGGCGTTCGGGCAGGGGCAGGTAGTCATCCCTGAAAAGATGGCGATCACGCTCGACCATGCCGTGCCGGCGCCGACGACGCGCCATGCACAGAATCACGCTGAAATTCGCAGATTTGTGCAGGAGCAGGGCATCCGGCACTTTTTCGAAGTGGGCAGAGGGATTTGCCACCAGGTTCTCAGCGAAGAGGCATTGGTGCTGCCGGGGCAGACAATCCTGGGCGCGGACAGCCACACGCCGCACTTCGGCTGGCTGGGCGCCTTCGGCGCGGGCATAGGCCGCAGCGAGGTTGCAGCTCTCTGGGCTACAGGTGAACTGTGGCTGCGGGTTCCTGAGTCGATCCGTATTGTGTTGGATGGCCAACTGCCCAAGGGCGTTACCGCGAAGGACTTCGCTTTGCGCATTATCGGCGACTGGGGCGCGGACGGCGGGCTGTACGCCTCGGTCGAGTTCAGCGGCAGCGGCGTTGAAGCCATGAGCATCGATTCACGAATGGCGCTTGCCAATATGATGGCCGAATTCGGGGCCAAGGCATCATACATTCCACCGGACGGCAAAACGCGGTCCCACTTGGAGGCTGCTCTGGAGAGGAGAGCGGCGAGAGGGAAGAACGCGGGGACGGCTGAAGACTATTCCCTAAGCGTTGTAGGCTCGCAGCTCTTTCCTGATGAAGAGGCCGCGTACGCGGCAACATATCGCTACAGCGCCGATAACCTGGAGCCGACAATATCCTGCCCGCACACGGTGGACAATGTCGCGCCGCTTTCGGCCGTAACCGGGACAGAGGTGCAGCAGGCGTTCATCGGCACATGTACAAACGGGCGTCTTGAAGATATCGCTGAGGCTGCGGAAATCGTGCAGGGCCGCCAGATAGCCGCAGGTACGCGTCTGCTGATAGTTCCTGCTTCCAGCCTGGTGTTGCAGGAGGCCATGCAACGCGGTTACATTCAGTTGCTCGTTGCCGCGGGCGCGGCAATCGGGACGCCGGGGTGCGGACCCTGCATGGGCAACCATATGGGTGTGCCGGCGACGGGTGAAGTAACCATATCAAGCGCCAACCGCAACTTTCGCGGACGCATGGGAACGACGGACGCCGAGATCTATTTGGCGAGTCCGGCGGTAGTTGCGGCATCGGCGGTCGCAGGCAGGATTGCCGATCCAAGAGAGATCGTGTAGGTAAGGTTGATGCGGACGGGAGCGTTTCCAGGTGGCGCCGCGACTGCACAGGTCGTTTTGGAATCGTTCGACGGCTGGAGGAAAGCAGTGATTCGAGGCCGGGCCTGGAAGTACGGGGACAACGTCAATACCGACGTGCTGTTTCCGGGCAAATATACCTATACGGCCAAGGGGCGGGACGAGATCGCCAGCTACGCGTTGGAAGACCTGGATCCCACATTCGCGTCCAACGTATGCGACGGCGACGTCGTCATTGGCGGCCGCAACTTCGGTTGCGGGTCCAGCCGTGAGCAGGCCGCCATGTGTCTGGTCTACAACGGGGTGGGCGCGGTGATCGCGCAGAGCTTTGCGCGGATCTTCTACCGCAACGCCATCAACAACGGTTTGCTCGCAATCGTCTGCCCTGAGGCTGCGCAGGCGATCCAAGGGCAGGAATACGTTTCTGTCGACCTGGAACAGCGGACGATCGAGTGCGCCTCCGGCCGCTTTGTATTCCCGCCACTGAGTGCGACCGTGCAGGAGATTCTGGAGGCTGGCGGTCTAGTCGAACAGGTCAAGCGGCGCCTTGCGTCAGCCCGTACGGCCTCTTGAGGAGCGGAAAGAGCAATTGAACGTTCCGGAAGCGTATCGTTGCCAATGCAGGTACCAAAGCTAGCAAGGTTTCTGCATTCCGTTCAGCGGCTGCACTGGCGTTTCGCCAGACCAACGACAGTGGGCGTCCGGCTGCTGGCGGTCAAAGCAGGGGAGGCAGTTCTCGTCAGGCACACTTATCTCGACGGCTGGCATCTGCCCGGCGGCGGCGTACAGGCAGGAGAGACCTTGCGAGATGCCGTCAAGCGGGAGGCCGCCGAGGAAGCAGGCGTCGGAACTCATTTCAGCCAGAGGAATTTACAACAGATCAGGAGAAGTAGCATGGCAGTTCGAACCGTTACCGCTGTGGCCGAATGTCCAGAATGCTTTGGCGTGGTCGAACTTAACGACGTGATGGAGAACGAAATCGTCCAGTGTGGCGAGTGCGGCGTGGACCTGGAGGTCATCGGGCTTGACCCCGTGGCGCTGGATTTGGCCCCGGAAGAGGACGAGGACTGGGGGGAATAGGACTGATGCGAGTTGGCATTCTCTACAGCCGCGTACGCGCGGAGGAGAAGCTGCTGTTTGAAGAGTTCAGGCTGCGAGGCGCCGAGTTCGACCTGCTCGACGATCGCAAACTGATCTTTGACATCTCTGGCGGCATGGATTCGACATGCTACGACGATTACGACGTAATCGTCGAACGCTGTATTCATCACGGGCGTGCGCTGGTCAGCCTGCGTATTCTCAATGATCGCGAAATTCCGACGGTTAATTCAGTTCAGGTGGCCGACGTCTGCGGCGACAAGCTGCAGACGACGAGCGCTCTGACTGCGGCCGGCATTCCTTCGCCGCGCACAAAAGTTGCCTTTACCGCCGAAAGCGCGCTGGAGGCAATGGAAGAGCTGGGATATCCAGTGGTGATGAAGCCGTCGATTGGATCGTGGGGACGGTTGTTGAGCAAGATAAACGATCGCGAGGCGGCGGAGACGGTCCTGGAGCACAAGGAGGTGCTGGGGACCTACCATCACAGCATATTCTACATACAGGAGTACATCGAGAAGCCGGGACGCGATATCCGCGCGTTCACGGTCGGCAGCGAGACGATCTGCGCCATCTACAGGGATTCTCCGCACTGGATTACAAACACTGCTCGCGGCGGTCTTGCTTCTGTCTGCCCCGTAACGCCGGAACTGAACGACATCTGCGTACGGGCTGCTAAAGCCGTTGGCGGCGGTTGTGTCGCCATCGACGTGCTCGAGGATCCGGACCGAGGACTGCTTGTGAACGAAGTCAACTACACAATGGAATTTCGCAACAGTGTGCAGCCGACCGGCGTGAATATCCCTGGCCGTATTGCAGATTTCGTCCTGCAAGTGGGGCGAGAAGGCTGGGCAGCGGCCAACAGTTGACGCGGAAAGCGGGCAACGTTTCACCTACAGAAAGTGAGCGTTCAGATCGTGGGGCAAGCCAGTTCAAGCTCGAAGCTCTCAATTTCTATTCTCGGCGCCAGCGGCTATGCCGGCGGCGAGTTGCTGCGACTGTTGCTGCACCATCCGCATATCGAGGTGGCCCAGGTGACGAGCGAACGCAACGCGGGGTCGTTTGTCCATTTCACCCATCCTAACCTGCGCGGGCGCACGAGGCTGAAGTTCGTAAGCGCGGCGGAGCTCGGGCCCTGCGATGCGCTCGTGCTGGGACTTCCTCACGGCGGGGCGATGGGCCGCATCGACGAATTTGCAGAACTGGCCGGTCGTATTATCGACCTGAGCGCTGACTTCAGACTGCGGAATGCCCAGTCCTATGTGGACTGGTACGGCAAGGAGCACAGTGCGCCCGGCTGGCTCGGCAGATTCGTCTATGGTCTGCCCGAGTTGTACCGCCGTCAGATCTGCGGCGCCCACTTTGTGAGCGGGGTCGGCTGCAACGCGACCGCCAGTGTGCTGGCCGTGTGGCCGCTTTTCGCGGCGGGGCTGGCCGACCCGGGGCGGGACTTGATCTGCGAAGTAAAGGTCGGCAGCAGTGAAGGCGGCAACCGCGCCGGCGATGCGACCCACCACCCGGAGCGGGCGCGGGCGATGCGTAGTTTCGCCCCCACCGGCCACCGGCACACGGGAGAGATTCTGCAGGCCCTGGCACTGGCCGACGCCGAAGACTATTCGATGGTCAAGGCACACATGAGCGCGACCGCGGTGGACAATGTGCGGGGTGTGCTGGCTACGGCCCATGTATTCGTCAAAGAGGGCGTCAGCGAGCGGGATCTCTGGCGGGCCTACCGTCAGACGTACCGGGACGAGCCGTTCGTCCGAATCGTGAAGGAGAAGACCGGCATCTACCGTTACCCGGAGCCGAAGATCCTGAGCGGCAGCAACTACGCCGACGTCGGTTTCGAACTGGATGAACGAACGGGGCGCGTGGTTGCGCTCTGCGCCATTGACAACCTGGTGAAAGGGGCGGCAGGCAGCGCCCTTCAGAGTTTGAATCTGATGTGCGGCTGGGACGAGGCGACCGGATTGGGTTTCCCGGGGTTGCATCCCGTTTAGCTCGATTTTCGTCACGGGAGCAGTTCAATTCGGTTCGTCGGTTAGGACGGGCGCCAGCAACCTCGCGTATAGCGGGTTGCCGGCAGGATTGGGAAGGTACGCGTGTTATGACTGGGCTTAGGTCGGTCATCTCATTTTTGTGGACGCCTAGCCGGAGACACTTATCGCTTTCCCTCGACGGAGATGCCGAAGATGCCGCGCGGCGCCTTGAGAACGAGTTGAGTTCAAGCGAGGAAGTCAGAGGTCGCGTTGCAGGAAGGGGCGTGAAGATAAGACGCCATCCGAGAAAAGCCGCCGTCAAAGGCATCTTCTCGACGTACTTTTACGCTATAATCCAGGAAGATGGGGCGAACTGCCGTCTGGTGGGTCACTTCCAGTGGCATCCGGTCGGGCGCATCTATGCCGCCGCCTGGATAGTGCTGAGCGCCCTTATTCCTTTGGCGTTCCTGGTCGTCGGAGCCTTGCGCGGGACACCGGAGAGCACTGCCCGAGACGCGCTGCCCTTCCTGTTTCCCGTGCTACTGCCTTTGCTTCTCGCAGGAATGCTATACATTCAGCGCAGGCGCGATCTGCCTGACGAAGAGGCGATACGCCGCTGGCTTTCAGGATTGAAAGTTGGCTGGCAAGAGGTCGAAACGGAATCCGCAACTGCCACGGAACTAGAGTCCTCAGGCTGACCGGTTGGGGGCGAAAGAGGAGTAGAACTATGTCGACAGTCACCCACTTAGAAATGGCGGTACTGGAACAGAATCTGGACGAGATCCGGCGGTCACCGAAGGAGGAGGGCGAGCTGGCCCTGATCGTGAGACGGCCTCGGTCGGGGGAACGGGAAGTCATCGAAGCCGGCGAACTGTCCGTAGCCGAGGGGCTTGTCGGTGATAACTGGAGCACGCGCAAACCTGATGCTTCGCTGGAACCGGAACGCCAGCTCACGATAATGAATGCCCGCGTTGCCGGTCTGCTGGCGCAGGACGAAGACCGCTGGGAGCTATTCGGCGATCAGCTCTACATTGACCTCGAACTGAGCGAGGCGAACCTGCCCGTTGGCACGCGGCTTGCCATGGGAGAAGCGGTCATCGAGGTTACACCTGTCGACCATACGGGGTGCAAGAAGTTCGCGGAGCGCTTCGGTGTCGACGCGGTCAAGTTCGTCAGCACTCAGGTGGGCAAGGATCTGAGGCTGCGCGGGATGTATGCGAAGGTAGTCCAGCCTGGCCCGATCAGGGCGGGTGACACGGTTCGAAAGCTCTGAAAGAGCGCGCCTCACTTTCTGACGGAGACCGCCAAAACTTTCTGCCTATCGCCGGCAGTTCAGATGGATTCTCTTTCCCGTAAGCGCGCTTGTAGCACAAGATTCGATTAACTTGCGGGGTCCAGATGTAATTGGCCCCGGCGCGGCGCGCCGGCAATAGCGCCTGGACAAGACAATGTGATACAATGGGTTCGCCACGCAACCTTACTAAACCGGATTTGAAGAATGGCAACCCTTTCCAAGAACATGGCGAGACTGTCCAGTTCAAACCAGAATCGCCGCTTCTTGTTGCGGGGCCTCAAACGCCTTCGACCGTACTGGCGGTTGACAGTCGCCGCATACATAGCCCTGCTCGGCACCACCGCGATCCTTCTTGTCACGCCCCAGTTTATTCGCTGGATTGTTGACAGAGGCATTCGCCAGAACGACCTTCAACTCTTGACCTGGTCGGTCCTGGGGCTGTTGGGGCTCACCGCTCTGCGCGGTCTGCTCACATTCTGCTCCAGCCTGTTTGCGGAAACCGCCTCGCAGGGTGTCTCCTACGACCTTCGCCGCGAACTGCACGCCAAGCTCACTGAACTCTCATTTGCCTACCACGATCGGACCGAATCGGGGCAACTTCTGTCGCGGTCGATGCAGGACGTGGAAAGGCTGCGCATGCTCACCGGCCGCTCCATCCTGGGGCTGGCGAATGGTGTTGTCCTGCTCGTCGGCTCGGCTGCGGCGCTGATCATCATGAATCCCCTACTGGCCGTTCTGGCCATGCTGACGATGCCGATCCTGGCGCACCGCGCCATGAGTTTTGGCGCTCAATACCGTCCTCTGTCAATGGAGATTCAGCAGCAGCTGGCCGTCCTCACGACCCGGCTGGAACAGAATCTTCGCGGCGCGCGCATTGTAAAAGCGTTCGCCCAGGAAGACGCTGAGATCGACCGCTTTGAGACCGAGAATCAGAAGTGGTTCGGACTGGCCGCGGCAACGGCCCGGCTCACTGCTTTGAACATCCCGATGTTGGACCTGATAGGCAATCTCGCCACCGTGATTATCATCTGGTTGGGGGGTTACCTGGTGATTCAAGGGTCACTGACATTGGGCGAGCTTGTGGCATTTATCACCTACCTTGCGCAGTTGACGTCTCCGATCAGGAGACTTGGGTTTCTGGTTCCCTCCATTGCCATGGCCGGCGCCTCTGCCGAGCGCGTATTTGAAATTCTGGATGAAGAGACGCAGGTTAAGGAGGCGGTTGACGCCACTCCTCTGGGGCCGGTCCGCGGCCGCCTACAGTTTGAGGGTGTTTCCTTCAGCTATGCCCGGCCCCACAGTGTACTGAGCGATGTTTCCTTTGAGATCGAACCGGGCCAGGTCCTTGCCCTGCTCGGGCCGACCGGTTCGGGCAAGTCATCGATCATAAACATGATTCCCCGCTTCTATGACCCGACGGAAGGGCGTATTCTGCTTGACGGCCATGATATCCGCGAAGCGACGCTCAGTTCTCTCCGCGGTCAGATTGGCATTGTTCTTCAGGAATCCACTCTCTTTGCCACCACCATCCGCGAGAATATCGTTTTCGGGCGGCCTGATGCTACCGACAGGGAGGTGGTTGAGGCGGCAGAAGCGGCACAGGCCCACGAGTTCATCGAGAGCTTTCCGGACGGCTACGATACCAGGGTGGGGGAGCGCGGCGCTACCCTGTCCGGCGGGCAGAGGCAACGTGTAGCCATCGCCCGAACTCTGCTTACCGATCCACGCATTCTTATTCTCGACGACGCCACTTCCAGCGTGGACACCGAGACCGAGCACCTGATCCAAAAGGCTCTGTCAAATCTGATGAAGGGGCGTACATCGGTCATTATCGCGCAGCGTCTCAGCACTGTAAGGATGGCCCACCAGATTCTGATGTTGGAGAAGGGTCGAATCGCGGCTGCAGGCAACCATGAGGAGCTGTTCGAAAGTTCGGAACTGTATCGCAAGATCTACGAGGAACAGCTGGAAAAAGTCGAGTCGTAAGGCGTGGCGTAGTTGCCACCCTACAGTACGCGGTAAAAATCGAAGATGTCTATTTCAATTGGATCAACTGGACGCAGCGGCGGACCTCAAAGCCTCCTGCGCAATATGGCGAACGAGGCCGATGGCAAGGCCTTTGATGGGCAGGTGGTGGGCAGACTACTGACCTACCTGCGGCCGCATCGGGGCAAAATGTTGGGCGCTTTTGCGCTGATGCTCGTCGTAACCGGCACGACTCTGGGCATTCCCCTTCTGCTCAAGGTGGCGATCGACCGTTACATCGCTTCCAATAATCTGGGTGGACTTGCGCAGATATCGATCGTCATGGCGGTCTTGTTTCTGGCGCTGTTTGGCGCGGCGTCGGGCCAGCGCTTTCTATTGTCGTGGGTGGGGCAGAGGGTGCTGTCCACTCTGCGCGGGCAACTCATGCGCCACTTGCAGGCCCTTTCACTGGGATACCATAGCCGCCATATCGTAGGGGTGACGATTTCGCGGGTCATTGGCGATGTGGCGGTGATCAACGAACTGCTGTCGCAGGGACTGATCACGCTAATCGGTGACATTCTTGTCCTTGTCGGAATCATCGTCGTCATGTTATTCCTAAGTCCATCGCTTGCCCTGCTTACATTCAGTACCATCCCGCTTATGTTGGTGGCTACCTTCCTCTTTTCACGGAAGGCTAAAGTCGCTTTCCGGCAAACGAGACAGAGTGTGGCAGGTGTTGTCGGTACCCTGGCGGAGCATCTGGCCGGGATGCGGGTCATACAGGCTTTCGCGCAGGAGGAGGCGATGCGCGATCGCTTTGACGACGCCAACGAAGAGAACCGAACTGCCTACGTCGACGCGATGTCGCTCTCCTTCATTTTTCTGCCGACCGTAGAGTTTCTGGCAGTGCTGGCAACTGCCATTGTGCTGTGGTTCGGGGGCCGGGCGGTGGCGCAGGAGGCTGTGGAAATCGGAGTACTGGTGGCCTTTCTGGCCTACGTCACCCGCTTCTTTCAGCCGATTCAGGAGCTGAGTCAGTTATACACGACGATGCAGTCGGCGATGGCCGGCGGCGAACGTGTGCTGGAACTTCTGGACGCCCGGCCGGAGGTGGCCGATCCAGCGGATGGCAAGGAGATGCCAACAGTAGAGGGCCGCATTGAGCTGCGTCGCGTTCACTTTTCTTACGGCAGCGACGTGCCGGTACTGCACACCGTAGACCTGTTAATCGAGGCAGGGCAGACGGTCGCCCTGGTTGGTCCCACCGGCGCAGGCAAGTCGACAATTGCCAATCTGGTGGCCCGATTCTATGACGTCAGCAAGGGGAAAGTGCTGATCGACGGTATCGACGTGCGAACAGTGACGCAGCAGTCGCTTCGCCGGCAGACCGGAATTGTCTCCCAGGAGCCGTTTTTGTTTGCGGGAACCGTGCTCGACAACATTCGCTTTGGCCTGCCGGATATAGAAGCCGGAGCCGTGGAAGAGGCGGCAAGGCAGGCCAATGCGCACGAATTCATCGTGGACCTGCCTAACGGCTATGAAACCGAGATCCTTGAAGGCGGCGCCAACCTGTCAATGGGCCAGCGGCAGCTGATCTGCATTGCCCGGGCAGTCCTCGCCGATCCTCGAATCCTCATTCTGGATGAAGCCACCGCCAGCGTGGATACTGCGACCGAGGCCCTGATACAAGAGGCACTTGACCGGCTGCTAAGCAGTCGTACCGCCATCGTAATTGCCCACCGGCTGAGCACGATTCGCAGAGCCGACCTGATCTGCGCAATGCAGGACGGTGAAATTGTCAGCAGAGGGACCCATGACCAGCTGCTGGAAGAAGGAGGCCTCTACGCTACCCTGTACCAGCGGCAATTCATGGAACAGGAATGACGGGGGCGAGCAGACTACATTCCTCGCTCGGCCAGCAGGTCGTACCGCCAATCTGGACCAGATCCAAGAGCCCAAATATTTCATTTTCGATTGGGAGCGCACGTCATATGTCAACGCAGCCCAATGTGCTGTTCCTCATCGCCGACGACCACCGTGCGTCGGCGACCGGTGCCTACGGCGATCCCATTGTTCGGACACCGACGCTTGACCGTCTTTGCGCGGAGGGTGCTTCCTTCCGCCGAAACTGCCACATGGGCGGTCTGAGTGGAGCAGTCTGCGTCCCGACGCGGGCCTGCATTCACACCGGCGCGCATGTGTTCCGAGCCTCAGCCGGCAACGACATGAGTGACAGCGAGACCCTGAATGCGCTGGATCCCGGACACACCTACCTGGCAGAACTGTTTCGCCAGAATGGGTACACCACATTCGCCACGGGAAAATGGCACAATGACGCCGCCAGCTTTGCCCGTTCTTTCGGCGAAGCGGAGAATGTGTTTTGGGGCGGCATGGACAGCCACTTCGCGGTCCCCGTTCAGGACTTCGACCCGACCGGCGCTTACGACAAAAGCCGCCAGCGGATATGCGACCAGTTTTCGACCGACCTGTTCGGAGATGCGGCCATTCGCTTTCTTGAGCGACAGGACGAAAGCCGCCCGTTCTTTCTGTACTGCGCCTTCACCGCGCCACACGACCCCCGCACGCCGCCGCAGGACTGGGCCGACGTTTACAGGCCGGAAGCAATGCCCCTGCCTGCCAATTTCGCAGGGATACATCCATTTGACAACGGGGAGATGTGGGTACGCGACGAGAAGCTGGCCGACTTTCCGCGTACTGCGGAGGGCACGCGGCGGCATATTGCAGAGTACTACGGCATGATTTCCGATATGGACGAGAAGATCGGCGAAATGCTGGCAGCCCTTGCCCGCAAGGGACTGGCGGAGAACACGATAACCGTCTACACCGCCGATCACGGGCTGTCCGTCGGCCAACACGGCCTTTTGGGCAAACAGAATCTGTACGACCACAGTGTGCGCGTCCCATTGATACTACGCGGGCCCGGCGTGCCTGGCGGCAAGCAGATTGACGCGCTCACACACACCTATGATGTGTATCCGACTCTGTGTGAACTCGCGGGGTTGGAGATACCTGCGAGTTCTGATGCGTATTCCCTCTTGCCGTTGATGGAGGGAACTGTTGCTGAAACCAGACCATACCTGCATTCGGTTTACAAGCACGTCCAGCGGATGATTCAGGATCGGGAGTGGAAATTGATTCGGTACAGTAAGGACGGAGAGCAGGGCAGTGAACGAACTCAACTCTTCCACTTGGCGTCCGACCCCTGGGAACTGAACGACCTTTCAGAGGACGCGTCAGTCGCGACAGAGAGGGAGAGGCTGGAAGAGGAGTTGGCCCGCTGGCAAATGGAGGTGGGAGATCCCGTGCTCACGGCGGGGAAGTAGCAGGGATCCCGTTGCTTCCTTGCGGCATGCGCCCACTTGACATTACAAGCCGGTAACCACTTTCGAGTACTCTCTTCTGAACTGCAGGTCGGATCCTGTAACAGAAGCAGACCGGAACGACTTCACCGTCCAGATGTGAGCCGGCACGCGCCACCAACTTGGAGAACCGGTCCAAGTCCCGCATCGTTAGATTGAACTTCACCTCACCAACGATCCAAAGAGCTGTATCTGGTCGGGATGGGTCATAGGCTCTTCCAAACGCGTCGATCTCCTCATCCAGGCCGTCCCTGGTTTGCCATACTCGGCTCAACTCCTCGACCTCCCAGCCCAGCTCACGATGCAACGCGTCCTCGATCACGATCGCGGCCACATCTTCCAGGTCGCCGCCTAACCGATTGCTCAAGCCCCCTACTTCCCGGGCCAGACTCTGGACAGCAGTTTCGGTTCGACTTTGCGCTTCTCCCAACTCGTCAACACTCTGCTCCGTACGCTGCTGCGCCTCCGCCAGCTCCTCGACGCGCTGCTCCGTACGCTGCTGCGCCTCCGCCAACTCCTCGACGCGCTGCTCCGTACGCTGCTGCGCCTCCGCCAGCTCCTCGACGCGCTGCTCCGTACGCTGCTGCGCCTCCGCCAGCTCCTCGACGCGCTGCTCCGTACGCTGCTGCGCCTCCGCCAGCTCCTCGACGCGCTGCTCCGTACGCTGCTGCGCCTCCGCCAGCTCCTCGACGCGCTGCCCTGTACGCTGCTGCGATTCACCTAAATCGCGGACGATTTCTTTGAGTTCACTGAAATCCTCGCGACGCACAAGGTCATTGTAAGAACTGTAGATGACTTCTGTCAGGACTTGGGCCTGACTTTCGTCAAAGACTGATGAGAGTCGCTCCAACATATGAATCCGGTCTGCCATTCAATACAGTCTCCGTAGTTCTCCCTAGCCGTGCTGCTTCGTAGGGGATTATAGCACATAGTGACCCAAAACATCCGCGGCAACGCAAGAGCTACAGACAGTCACAGGCGTCATTGCAGATTGGCTGAATCAGAAGTTGCACAACTCCTCAATCTGCATATAATAGAGCGAAGCTATCGACTCGCGACCGAATCTGTCGCCAATTTTCAATGAAAATGAGCAGCATCTCTGTCTTGAACCTGCTTATCAGCCTTACGGTCCTTCTTCTCGGCCCTGTAGTCCTTCTTGTAAGCGGCTCTCGGCCTTGAATGGTTGGCGAAGGTAGGAGTCCAGAAGAGCGGACTTCTTACTCAGGTCAGTGCAGACCCTTCCTCAACCGGGAAGGGTTTTTCTTTAGTAGGAGAATGCGTTTCAGGGAACAAGCGCGGCCTGCGCAGCATCTTAGGAGTGCGAGAGCAGGATGGCGGACGCCCGGCCAAGTGGGTCTGATTGACTATCCCAACAGAATGTCAGCCAGGTAGCAGGAGGTGAAGGATGGCAGTAGCCAAGAGAGAACCGGAAAACAGCGAATACGACCTGGGACCCCAGGAGTTGACCGGATCGCAGATGATCTGGGAGTCTCTTCTGCGGGAGGGCGTCCAAATCGTCTTTGGACATCCGGGAGGAGCGATCTTGCCGGCTTACGACGCGCTTGCTGAGTATGAGGGGGACGGGCGCATCCATCACGTCCTCGTGCGACACGAGCAGTGCGCGGCGCATATGGCCGACGGTTTCGCTCGCGCCACGGGGGACGTAGGCGTTTGTATTGTCACCAGCGGTCCGGGGGCGACGAACCTTGTCACCGGTCTGGCAACTGCGCAGATGGATAGTGTGCCCGTTGTCGCGATCACCGGCCAGGTGCCGACCAACCTGCTGGGTACGGACGCGTTTCAGGAATCGGACGTTGTGGGCGTCTCGCAGCCTGTGTGCAAACACAACTATTTGGTGACCGATATTGCCGAGCTGCCGCTGGTGATGAAAGAGGCTTTCTACATCGCTCGCGAAGGCCGGCCGGGCGTTGTACTGGTCGACATCTGCAAGGATGTTCAGATTGAGACCGGCACCTTTCGCTATGATTTCAAGATAAACCTGCCCGGTTTCGAGCCGTGGCCGGAATACAGTCCCGAAGCAGTGCAGGCGGCGGCCGACCTGTTGAACGAGTCCGAGCGTCCGCTGATCCTTGCGGGTCACGGCGTCCACCTATCGAATACCAGCGAAGAGCTGCTCCAGCTTGTAGAAAAGGCCGGCATACCCGTTGTTACGACGCTGCTTGGCACAGGGAACATCCCTGAGACGCACCCGCTGAGCCTGGGAATGGGCGGAATGCACGGAGAGGCGTTTGCAAATCGGGCGGTACAGGCCTGCGATGTGCTTATTGCAATGGGAATGCGCTTCGACGACCGTATCACGGGGCGGCTGGACCGCTTTGCCGCGGACGCCAAAATCATCCACTTTGAACTGGACAAGGCAGAGGTCGGCAAAAACATTGTGCCTGACGTGGCCGTGGTAGGTGATCTGGCAGACACGCTACCGGCCTATCTACCGCTTGTGGAGGAACGGCGCCACCAGGAATGGGTAGACACGCTGAACGAGTGGCGTTCGGAGACAGACGAGGCCGACATCATCCAGTTCGAAGTCGAAGAGTTGATTCCGCCCTACGTAATCCGGCAGCTGTGGCATGCTACCGAGCGAACCGACAAGCGCGTTATCGTTGTCACCGACGTCGGCCAGCACCAGATGTGGGAGAGCCAGTACTATATTCACGAACATGCCGGGATGCTGCTAACCAGCGGCGGCCTTGGCACGATGGGATACGCCTTGCCGGCGGCCCTCGGCGCGCAGATGTCCGACCCGGGGGCGCTGGTCTGGTGCGTGGCCGGTGACGGCGGGTTCCAGATGACTTTGCAGGAGCTGGCCACCATCCAGCAGGAGAAGCTGCCGGTCAAAATTGCCATTATCAACAACGGATTCCTGGGCATGGTGCGCCAGTGGCAGCAGATCTTTTACGACAAGCGCTATGTGGGCACGCCGATTCTTTCACCGGACTACGTTAAGCTGGCCGACGCCTACGCCATCCCCGCTGCCGTGGTCCGCCATCCGAGCGAAGTCGTGCCGGTACTGGAGCAGGCGCACGCAACAGAAGGGCCGTTCCTGGTCGATTTCCAGGTGAAAGAAGAAGTGAATGTCTATCCGATGGTGGCGCCCGGCGCGGCCGTGGATGAACTGATCCGGCGGCCGAAGCCAGGCTATGTTCAAGGATACAGTGGGGTCCAGCCGAGTTGGTAATCGCCTGGCAAGCAGTATGCCGGCAGATCGCAAGTGCCCGGTTGGTGGACGCCTCCGGGAACTGAGAAAAGGAAACGCCACGGGGGAAACCAATGCAATATACTCTTGTCGCCTGGATGCGTGATAAACCCGGCGTTCTGAATCGTGTTTCAGGCATGCTGCGCAGGCGCAACTTCAATATCGACAGCCTCCAGGTGAGTCACAGCGAGACGCCTGGCATCAGCCGCATGACCTTCGTGGTTGATGGTGACGAGCGAGTAGCCGACCAGGTGGTCAAGCAGCTGCGCAAAGTCGTGGACGTCACCGCGGTGGAGGACATTACGAACAGGCTGGCCATTCTGCGCGAGCTGGCTCTGATCCGGGTTCGGACGACGTCAGCGACGCGCGGGGAGATTATGCAGTTCGCTGAAATCTACCGGGCCCAGATCGTGGATGTAAACGCGGAGAATCTCGTCGTGCAGGCGGTTGGGACCGAAGACAAGGTCGATTCGCTGATCGAGTTGCTGCGCCCCTTCGGCATTGAGGAGATGGTGCGCACGGGCCGCGTCGCACTGTGCCGCGGTGACGAACGGCCGAAACGGAACAAGCAGCCGACTTCCATATTCAAAGCCGCGGCCAGCCTCAATGGCAGCGGGCACGGCGACCAGGAGTAGACGGCAAGTTTTTTCTGAAAGGTAAAGGACTGTGGCTTGCGCGGGCGCGGTGACCACCATATGGTCTGGTCTCTCGGTGGCAGGCGGGGCGACAGCGGAGAATTGAGAAGCCCACATAGACCAGGAAACCAGACTCTCGGAGGGGAATGTGACAACGATTTATTACGAGAATGACGCCGACCTTGCGCGGTTGGTAGGCAAGAAGATCGCCGTGATCGGCTACGGCAGCCAGGGACATGCCCATGCCTTGAACATGAAGGACAGCGGGCAGGACGTTCGCATCGGGTTGCACGAAGGCAGCCGCAGCAAAGCCAAGGCCGAGGCCGACGGACTGCGCGTTGTGAGCGTGGCCGACGCCGCTCGCGAAGCCGATATGATCATGGTCGTCATTCCCGACCCGATCCAGGGCAAGGTATATGAGGAGCAGATCCAGCCGAACCTCGAGCCCGGAAACACGTTGATGTTCGCGCACGGTTTCAATGTGCGCTACGGCTTCATCGTTGCACCGGATGAAGTTGACGTGTCGATGGTAGCGCCGAAGGCCCCCGGTCACCGCGTGCGGGAGGTCTTTGTCGAAGGTTCCGGCGTTCCTGCCCTGGTCGCCATCCATCAGGACGCCTCGGGCGATGCCCTGGCCAACGCGCTCGCTTATGCTAAAGCGATCGGCTCAGCGCGCGCCGGCGTACTTGAGACGACCTTTGCCGAGGAGACTGAGACCGACCTGTTCGGCGAGCAGACCGTCCTCTGCGGCGGCGTCAGCGAGTTGATCAAGGCCGGCTTCGAGGTCCTGGTCGATGCCGGGTACCAGCCGGAGATCGCCTACTTTGAATGTCTGCACGAACTCAAGCTGATCGTGGACTTGATGTACCAGGGTGGGCTGAACTACATGCGCTACAGTGTCAGTGATACGGCAGAGTGGGGCGATTACAAGAGCGGCCAGCGCGTCGTTACCGAAGAGACCAAGGAATCCATGCGGAAAATCCTGGCCGACATTCAGTCAGGCGCCTTTGCCGAAGAGTGGATGGACGAGTATCACGGCGGCGGTAAGATCTACTACGAACGTCGCCGCAACGAACAGAACCAGCAGCTTGAAAACGTCGGCAAAGAGTTACGCAGGATGATGACCTTCCTGGACGCCAAGGAAGTTTAGCCTGATGCGGGCAGGTCAGACTCGTGTCGAAAGGGGGTGATGAACATGGATGACGGCCTTAGTGACCTTTACTTAAGCGCTGAGTTGAACTCCGCGTTCACGACGTCCACCGCCGCTTTGCGCGAGGGACGGAACTGTCATCTCTTGTACAGATTCACCTCCGGAGGCATATTGCCATGACAAACACAGTTGATGCGCAACAACAGGACGAGGCCGCCGTCGAAGGCGGTTCCCCGATCGACGTTGAGCAGTTCCGCCTGGCCGATGTCGACCAGTGGGCGAAAGATATTGCCCACGGCAACACCGTACTCGTCTTCGACACAACCCTGCGCGACGGAGAGCAGTCGCCGGGCGCCACTTTGAACGAGCAGGAGAAGCTCGAAATCGCCCGTCAGTTGGCGCGTTTGGGCATCGACATCATGGAGGCTGGTTTTCCGGCTGCCTCCCCAGGCGACCTTGCCGCCGTCAAGCGCATAGCCGAAACGGTGGGCCGTACTCCCAGACTGGATGAAGAAGGCAATGCAACTGCCCCGCCAATCGTCGCCGGCCTCGCCAGGGCCAATAAGGACGACATCGACAAGGCCTGGGAAGCGGTGCAGGGCGCCGTGCGGCCCCGCATTCATACTTTCCTCGCCACCAGCGAAATCCATATGCAGCACAAGCTGCGCATGTCACCCAACGAGGTGCTCGAAACCGTAGGCGACATGGTGCAATATGCCCGCAGCCTCTGCGACAACGTCGAGTTCAGTCCTGAAGACGCCGGCCGCAGCGACCCGGAGTTTCTCGTCAAAGTGTGCAGCGTTGCAGTTCAGGCGGGAGCGACAACCCTGAACATTCCCGATACGGTCGGGTATACGACACCGGAGGAGTTTGGCGAGCTGATCGAGTACCTGCGTGAGAATGTCGAAGGTGGCAGGGACGTGATCTTCAGCGTCCACTGTCACAATGACCTGGGACTGGCGACGGCAAACACTCTGGCAGGCGTGCAGAACGGCGCCCGTCAAGTTGAAGTGACCATCAACGGCATAGGCGAACGCGCCGGCAATACCAGTTTGGAAGAGACGGTGATGGCGCTGTACACGCGTCAGTCGGTCTTTGACCTCCGCACAAATATCCTAAGCCAGGAAATCCACCGCAGCAGTGACATGGTCAGCCGCTACACAGGGATGGTAATTCAGCCCAACAAGGCAATCGTAGGTACAAACGCCTTTGCCCATGAGGCCGGAATCCACCAGGACGGGATGCTGAAGAACAAGCGGACCTACGAGATCATGGATGCCGATACGATCGGTCTGCACCAGAGCCGCCTGGTCCTGGGTAAGCATTCGGGCCGCCATGCACTTGGTGTCCGTCTTCAGGAGATGGGCTATCACCTGGACCGGGAAAATCTGAACGAAGTTTTCACACGTTTCAAGGATCTGGCGGACAAGAAGAAGACGGTCACCGACGCAGACATCGAGGCGCTGGTGGCCGATGAACTCTATCAGCCGGTCGAGATTTGGGAGCTGATGGGTGTGCAGGTCCAGTGCGGGACCAACATGACGCCCACCGCCGTGGCCACGCTGCGCAATAACGAGACCGAAGAAGAGATTACCGAGGCGAGTTTTGGCGCGGGTCCGGTGGACGCGGTCTACACCTGCATCGACAAGATCGTGCAACAGCCGAACGAACTGACCGAGTTCCTGGTGCAGGCGGTAACTGAGGGCATCGACGCCAACGGAGACGTGACCGTGAGAATCGAGGCGCCTGAGAGCCGCGGTCACAGCAGGACGGCGCAGGGCCGGCAGCGGCGGCGGTTGTTCAGTGGACGCGGCGTTGACACCGATATCATCGTGGCCAGCACGAAAGCCTACCTACAGGCGCTGAACAAACTGTGCGCGGCCGACGAGGATGAGGCCGAGGTCGCGATTGCGGCTGATGATACGGCGGTGGCTACGGTTGGGATATAGGAAGAGTTGGAAGTGGACGAGCGGCGATTGGGACTTTCCCAGTCGCCGCTTTTGCAGTTAAGGCATGGCCGTAGACCTGACTTCAAAGCGAGGGAGGGGAACGACTTTGTTCACATTGAGGTCTTCCCGCCTCTAGTATTCGCGATGAAAACACTCCAGCAAAGATTCCGGACAGTCAGTCGTCACTTCGGCGGCTCTGGCAGAATCGCTCGCTTTGCCAACGCATTCCTCATTACCCTCCTTCTCTCCACGATAGTGCCGGCGCGCCCTTCCTTCGCGCAGGACACGTCACCTGTTCCTTACACCTTTCAGGAATGTGATCAGGTCGAAGAGGCTCGCTTGCGGGATGAGCTGAACGGCATTACCCAGTCCATTTTCGAGCCTGAAAAGATCCGCTTGGAGATAGCGGCGATCGTCGATCTCAAATGGAAGGAGTTAGACCTTGATTCCACAGTTGACGAGGCTGTGGACGCGGCCGTCGAAAAGGCCCGCAGCGAAACAGATTGGTGGGAACGAGTAAAATCCAATTGGTCTGCGGATACGACTAAAGAGTTAACAGAAAAGGTTGCCACATACGCTTTTGCCTCAGAGAGTTTCGTCACCGCCGTCAACCAGTTGTCCGAGAATATCGCCAGTGAATTGGTCGATGAACTTCGAATCATGACCGCGAAGTCGGCTTCTTCAGCGTTGCAGTGTGTACAAGCATTTATCGGTGATACGTTTTCTCAGACGATGGCGGCAGTATTGGAAGAACAGATCCAAGAGAGAATCGACGAGATAATTGTTGAACCGGATCCCGAAAATGCAACCATCCTGGATATCATAGAGCTGCACCCCGAACTATTGAGTGGCGTCGCGGTCATCGTAGGGACTCAGATCGCGAAGCGATTTGCGGCCAAGATGGCCCAAAACATCGCCGGGAAGGTCATCGCGCGCATTTTGGGGAAGTTGGCCACTTCGGCAATTCCTCTCGTCGGCTGGATCATTGGTGGCGGCCTCATAGTATGGGATGTGATCAACGCAGGGGAAGGTGCCTTCCCACAGATCCGGAATTCACTCCAGGAGGACCAGACAAAGGCTGAACTTCGCAAACAGATCGCGAATGAAGTGCATGCAGAGCTTCTGGCAGAACTGGACTTAACGGAACTGTCCCGCTCCGTTTCCAACGATGTATACAGTCAGTGGCAGGAATTCCGTAGGAAGTATGGCCGAGTGTTGGAGCTTGCGGAAACAAACTCACGCTTCCAGGGAATTCTGGACAATACCCCCGTGGAAGAGGTTAAGAAGCTGGCCGATTTCGTCTCGGTGGTGGAAGCCAAGCTCGGCTCGGCAAGATTGGAGAGTCTGCTAGATAAGGGACAGTTTGAGCGATTACTTGCTCTTCCCCAGAAAGTTCTTGAAATGCTCGAATTGGGCGTTGATCCTGACATCGTCATCGAATGGGCAGAACTGGCGGGAGAATCGATTGAACTAATCGTCGCGATGGAACTGTACCGCGTTGCCTCCCCTGCCGACTTCAGAGACCGGGCAGACTTGGAACGGGTCCTTGATCTGAACGATGCTGAACTCATTCAGAAGGCGATGCTTCTTGGTCGGGAAGAACGAGATACGGTGTTAGCATTGCCAACCGTACATATCGAACAGATCCTGGAAAAGCTTTCGCCTGAGGAGCTATCCTGGCTGGCCAAAGAGTATCTGACCAAACTGAATGCACAGGTGATAAACGTCCTGGTTGACCGCGTTCTTCGCGAGCCGAAGTTGATAACTGAATTAGGAGTCGAGTTGGTCCAAGTGACCTTGCTGGAAAGCCAAGACTTCGAAGAGGCGCTTGACTACATCACCTTGAAAGCCAGAGATAGACCCTGGGCCGGGCAAGTCTTTGACATGCTGTCTGCGATTAGGCCGGCGCTTTCCGGTGAATTGTCCTGGGCGCTGTTTTGGCACTATGAGGGGGCAGCCCTGAGAAACACATTGTATGCGCTGGCAGGACTGTTCGTCCTTACGATTCTCTGGCGAAGAATCATGTCCCGCCGCCAAAAACAGGATGTCAATGTGACGGTGGTACTTCCCGAAAACCGCGGCGGCAGCGGAAGTGAACCCGATCCCAAGAGTGTTGAAGGCCATAGCGCCGGAGAGAGTGAGTAGTGGCCCTAATCGCTCTCGACCAGCCCCACCGCCCCGACGTCGAAGTCGGCGAAATCCTCGTAGTCGTCGTCGTTTACGCCGCCAACATTGTTCAGGATGTAAGGGAGAATATCCGCAACCTGGTCGGCGGGCGCATGTCCCACTACGAGACCTTGATAGCGAAAGCAATCGAACAGGGATTGTCCGACCTTGAGGAAAAGGCCTCTGCCAAGGGTTATGACGGCGTTCTGGGCGTCAAAATCAGCCACCCGCTAGTTGTGGACGGCGGCGTGGAAGTGATCATCTACGGCAACGGCTACCACTTGTCCACCGAAGGGCGGAAAAGTTGACGGAACGCCAATTCTCGTGTAAATTATACGAAATGATGGCGGGTTCATGCCGCCGGGAATTCATCTGTCTGCAAGGTTTTCGCGATAAGACAACGACGTCATCCGGTCTTTGCACACGATCTTCCTTCGCATTCTGAGCGGCCTGAAGCCGCTCAGATGCAGAGTAGTTATCCCCTAACCAACTGCTCTGAATGTACCTCGCGAAAGGGAAGACCTACTTGAGGAGATGTCGTTATGCCGGAAAAGCAACTTACTCCTTCCTGTTGTAATCATCCCACACTCCATGCGCAGCCCGGACTGCCGGCCAAGCAAGGCCTGTATGACCCGCGTTACGAGCACGATGCCTGCGGTGTTGGATTTGTTGTCAACATCAAGGGCCAGAAGTCGAACGCCATCGTCTCTCAAGGCCTGGAGGTACTCCTCAACCTCGCCCATCGGGGCGCGTGCGGATGCGAGCCGAACACCGGCGACGGAGCCGGCGTGCTCATGCAGATGCCGGACAAATTCATGCGCAAGGTCGCCGCTGAGGAGGGAATTGAATTGCCTCCCGAGGGCGACTACGCGGTTGGTATGATCTTTCTTCCCCCCAGGGGCGACTACCGCTTCCTGTGTGAGCAGCTCTTCGAAAAGATTATCCGTTCAGAAGGACAGACCGTTCTCGGCTGGCGCACTGTTCCGACAGCTAATGATGAGCTAGGCCACACGGCACGCCTTGGCGAACCGGTCGTAAGGCAGGTCTTCATCGGGCGCAACTCCGACCGGTTGACTGGCAACGACGACCTGTCATTTGAGCGCAAACTGTATGTGATCCGGAAGCAGGCCGAAAATCAGATTCGCTACTCCCAGCTACGTGAAGGAGACGCCTTCTACGTTGCCAGCCTCTCTTCGCGCACGGTTGTCTATAAGGGCATGTTGATGGCGCCGCAGGTCAAGGGATTCTACCCCGACCTGCTGGATGAGGACATGGAGTCGGCGCTGATCGTCATTCACTCGCGGTTCAGTACGAATACTTTCCCCAGTTGGGAGCGCGCTCACCCCTATCGGTACATGATCCACAACGGTGAGATCAACACTTTGCGCGGCAACGAGAACTGGATGTACGCCAGACAGTCCCAGTTCGAGAGTGAACTGTTCGGGAACGACATCAAGAAGATTCTTCCAATCATCCACGACGACGGCAGCGATTCGGCCAAATTCGACGAGACACTCGAGTTCCTTTATTTGTCCGGGCGTTCACTGCCGCACGCCATGATGATGATGATCCCGGAGCCGTGGTCGCAGCATGAAACGATGAGCGACGCCAAGAAGGCGTTCTACGAGTACCACAGCACCATGATGGAGCCGTGGGACGGGCCCGCCTCGATGGTCTTTACCGACGGTACAATTGTGGGGGCGGTGTTGGACCGCAACGGGCTGCGTCCCTCGCGCTACTGCGTCACAAAAGACGACATGGTCGTGATGGCGTCGGAGGTGGGCGTCCTGCCGATGGAGCCGGGCCGCATCCTCAAAAAGGCGCGTCTGGAACCGGGACGCATGTTCCTGGTCGACAGTTCCCAGGGCCGCATCATCTCCGACGAGGAGCTGAAGGAGACGATGGCCTCGGCGCAGCCGTATCGCGAATGGCTCGACGAGCATTTGGTGAGCCTGGACGAGATTCCTGAGCCGGAGGCCGAAGTGCCAGGTGTTGACCACGGCACTATGCTTGAACGGCAGCAGATGTTCGGTTATACATTTGAGCAGTTGCGCATTCTTTTGGCGCCGATGGCGACGGACGGCGTTGAAGCGCTGGGCGCCATGGGCAACGACACGCCGGCCGCAGCCCTGTCCAACCACTCGCAGCTGCTCTACAACTATTTCAAGCAACTCTTCGCCCAGGTGACCAACCCGCCCATTGACGCTATCCGCGAGGAACTTATCACCGCCACCGAAGTGATGATGGGCACAGAGTTGAACTTGCTTGAGACCAAGCCGGAAAACTGCCGCCAACTCAAGCTCAGCCAGCCAATCATCAACAATCAGGAGCTGGCCAAGATTCGGCACATTGAGAGCAGCGGCGCTGAGGGGTTCCGCGCGCAGACGCTTCCGATTTTGTTTGATGTAAACGGCGGACGTGACGCGCTGGAGCAGGCCCTCGAAGACCTGTTCCAGGCCGCGACAGACGCCATTGAGGCGGGGGTCAATATTCTCATTCTTTCTGACCGGGGCATCGGTCCCGGCGTCACGCCCATTCCCGCCCTGTTGGCGACTTCCGGGCTGCATCACCATCTCATCCGCAACGAGACGCGAACGCGAACCGCGCTGATCGTAGAATCGGGCGAACCGCGTGAAGTCCATCACCTCGCACTTCTGATCGGCTTCGGCGCGACCGCCGTCAACCCCTACCTGGCGCTGGAGACACTGGACCAGATGATTCAGGACCGGCTCCTCGTCGATATAGACCACGACACCGCGATCTACAACTACGTCAAGGCCGCCATGAAGGGGGTCGTCAAAGTACTGTCAAAGATGGGCATCTCGACAATCCAGAGCTATTGCGGCGCCCAGATTTTCGAGGCGCTTGGCCTGAGCCAAAGATTGGTGGACAAGTACTTTACCTGGACATCCAGCCGGGTAGAGGGCATCGGTCTTTCCGAGATTTTCAGCGAAATCAAGATTCGACACGACCGGGCTTATCCGGTGCGGCTCTACACGCAGTCCGAGTCCAACGGCCACGGACTGGCCGCGATGAAACCGGAACTGTCTGCTGCCAACGGAAATGGCCACGGCGGCCAGCTGCTGTCGCCCGGCGGTGACTACCAGTGGCGCAAAGATGGAGAGCTGCACCTTTTCAACCCCCGCACCGTTCACCTGCTGCAAAAGGCGACCCGCACCAACGACTACGAGTCCTTCAAGGCCTATACGAAGGACATCGACCAGATGAATAAGGAGTGGTGCAATTTGCGGGGGCTCCTGGAGTTCGATTTTGAGGGGTCCCAGAGCATTCCCATCGAGGAAGTGGAACCAGTAGAGTCGATCTGCAAACGCTTCAAGACCGGGGCCATGTCCTACGGTTCGATCAGCAAAGAGGCGCATGAGACCCTGGCGATCGCGATGAACCGCATCGGAGGGCGGAGCAACACGGGCGAAGGCGGTGAAGATCCGGCCCGCTACATCCTGGAACCGAACGGCGATTCGAAAAACAGCGCAATCAAGCAGGTGGCCTCAGCCCGTTTCGGCGTCACCAGCAACTATCTTGTCAATGCAAGAGAGTTGCAGATCAAGATGGCGCAAGGAGCCAAGCCCGGCGAAGGAGGCCAGCTGCCCGGTAAAAAGGTCTATCCGTGGATCGCGGAGGTACGGCACTCAACGCCCGGCGTCGGACTGATCTCGCCTCCGCCACACCATGACATCTACTCCATCGAAGATCTGGCCGAGCTGATCCACGACCTCAAAAACTCCAACCATCACGCCCGGATCAATGTCAAGTTGGTGTCGGAAGTTGGCGTGGGCACCGTCGCCGCCGGCGTCGCCAAGGGGCACGCCGACGTCATCCTGATCAGCGGCCATGACGGCGGAACCGGGGCATCGCCGCAGACCAGCATCAAGCATGCCGGTCTGCCCTGGGAGTTGGGAGTGGCCGAGACCCACCAGACGCTCCTCATAAACAATCTGCGCAGCCGGGTCGTCGTTGAGACTGACGGCCAGCTAAAGACCGGTCGCGACCTTGCGATTGCGGCGCTGTTGGGCGCTGAGGAGTACGGCTTCGCCACGAGCCCTCTGGTCGCTTTGGGCTGTATCATGATGCGTGTCTGCCACCTGGACACTTGCCCGGTAGGCGTCGCCACGCAGAACCCCGAACTGCGAAAGATGTACACCGGCGACCCGCAGCACGTCGTCAACTTCATGTACTTTATCGCCCAGGAGTTGCGAGAGTACATGGCAAAGCTGGGTTTTCGCACGGTGAACGAGATGATCGGGCGCACTGACCGTCTGCAGGCGCCTCATTCGATCGAACACTGGAAGGCGCAGGGCATCGACCTTACCGCGATC
Source organism: Caldilineaceae bacterium (assembly GCA_965204525.1). Taxonomy (GTDB): domain Bacteria; phylum Chloroflexota; class Anaerolineae; order Caldilineales; family Caldilineaceae; genus Bin5. The sequence continues at coordinate 1,127,106 of OZ241994.1, forward strand.
CTGCATCGTCCGGATGTGCCTGAGGACTGGGGGCGCTACTGCCAGGTAGACCAGGATCACGGCCTGGACAAGGCGTTGGACAATACTACGCTGCTCGAACTCTGCATGCCGGCGCTCGAAAACAGCGTGGAGGAGGTGCAGCGGGCACACGATGCCCAGGGTGGCATTGGATCTGAGAGCTCCCTGAAGCGGGTAAAGGCGTCTCTGCCCATCCATAACACGAACCGTGTTGTGGGCACCATCACCGGCAGTGAGATCACCCGCCGTTTCGGACCGGACGGGCTGCCTGAAGACACGATTCAACTGCATTTCAGTGGCGCTGCCGGCCAGAGTTTCGGCGCCTTCATTCCCAATGGCATGACGCTTGAACTCGAGGGCGACGGCAACGACTACTTCGGCAAAGGGCTCTCCGGCGGCAAGATCATCGCCTACCCGCCCTACGGCTCCACCTTCAAGGCCGAGGACAACATCATTATCGGCAACGTGGCCTTCTATGGCGCGACCAGCGGCGAAGCTTACGTTCGCGGCATGGCTGGTGAGCGCTTCTGTGTCCGCAACTCCGGAATGCACGCCGTCATCGAGGGAGTAGGCGACCACGGTTGCGAATACATGACCGGCGGCCGTGTGGTCGTGCTGGGACGCACCGGACGAAACTTTGCCGCCGGCATGTCCGGCGGAATCGCCTATGTCCTGGACGAAAAACCGGTGGACGGCGTCCGCTTCGACAGACGCGTCAACCTGGAGATGGTCGAAATCGGGAGACTCGAAGACCCGGAAGAGATCGCTGAAGTGCTGGAGATGATCCAGCGCCATTACGCCTACACGAATTCGGAGGTTGCCGGACGGGTCCTGTCGGATTGGGAAGCCTACCTGCCCAAATTCGTCAAAGTGTTGCCCAAAGACTACAAACGCATGCAGCAATGTCTTGCCGAAGTAGAAGCCGCCGGTCTCAAGGGCGCGGAGGCATTGATGGCTGCTTTTGAACGCAACAGCCAGGACCTGGCCGCACGCGTAAGCGGCAACTGAGGATTGCGTAACAGAGTACATCGACCCGGTATTGCGCGTTAACCCTTTCCACGCAATACGCAGTCAGGAGATTTCGAATGGGTAAACCAACCGGCTTTCTTGAATTCGAGCGGCAGCCCTTCCCTGAACGTGCGCCACTTGAACGAATTCAAGATTGGGATGAGTTTCATCTCCATTTGACGACAGAGGATCTGCAGGAGCAGGGCGCCAGGTGCATGGACTGCGGCATTCCCTTCTGCCATACCGGTACGATGCCGGAGGGCGGCTGCCCCATCAATAATCTGATCCCTGAGTGGAATGACCTGGTCTATCAGAACCGCTGGCGCGAAGCGCTGGACCGGCTCCACGCCACCAATAATTTCCCTGAATTCACCGGCCGCGTCTGCCCGGCTCCGTGCGAAGGCTCCTGCACTCTGGGCCTGATCGAGCCGCCGGTAACGATCAAGAGCATCGAGTGTGCGATCATCGACAGGGGATTTGAAGAGGGCTGGGTTGTAGCCCAGCCGCCGGCGGTTCGCACCGGCAAAAAAGTGGCCGTCGTCGGATCGGGGCCGGCCGGACTTGCCTGCGCCGACCAGCTCAACACTGCGGGCCATACCGTCACCGTCTATGAACGCGCCGACCGTATCGGCGGGCTGCTGATGTACGGCATCCCCAACATGAAACTGGAAAAGGAGCGCGTCGAGCAGCGGGTCGACCTGATGCGCGCCGAAGGTGTTACCTTCATTACTAACTGCGAAGTAGGCAAAGACATCCCCGCCGACAGTCTTCTCGAAGAGAACGATGCGATCGTACTCTGTGGGGGCGCCACCCACCCTCGCGATCTGCCAATAGAGGGCAGGGAGTTGGAGGGCGTCCACTTTGCAATGGAGTTCCTGCACGGCAATACGAAGCAGTTGCTCGACGGCAAATACGGCGAAGTTCCAGGCGAAGGCTTCAGTTATCCTTTTATCTCCGCCGAGGGCAAAGACGTCATTGTGATTGGCGGCGGCGACACCGGCAACGACTGTCTGGGAACGTCGATGCGTCACGGCTGCAATAGTGTCAGCATGTTCGAGATCCTGCCGCAGCCGCCTCCGGAGCGGGCCGCAAGCAATCCCTGGCCGGAGTGGCCGAACATATTTCGCGTCGACTACGGCCATGCTGAAGCCGCAGCCCGCTTTGGCGCAGATCCACGCACGTTCGAGATCAGCACCAAGAGATTCGTAGGCGACGAACACGGCCGCCTGAAAGAGCTGCACACCGTCTTGATCGAGTGGGTTCCGAGCGAGAACGGCGCCCGCCCTCAGCTGCGCGAGGTCCCAGGCACTGAAAAGGTGTGGCCGGCACAGTTGGTGCTGCTGGCGATGGGCTTCCTCGGCCCCGAGAATCCGGTGCTGGACCAGCTGGGCGTCGAAAGAGATGCCCGCTCCAATGCCCAGGCCGAGTACGGCAAGTTCGCCACAAACGTCCCCGGCGTTTTCGCCGCCGGCGACATGCGCCGCGGGCAGAGCCTGGTCGTATGGGCGATCAACGAAGGTCGCGGCGCGGCGCGAGAGTGCGACCGCTACCTTATGGGCGAGACGAGCCTGCCGTAAGCAGGCCGACCTCCAATATTGCAAGATAGCAGAGGCTAGGAAAAGTAGAATGGGAAAGACGCTGTTCGAAAAAATCTGGGATGCGCACGTGATTGCGGAAGATGAAGGCGCGCCTGCCGTGCTCTACATCGATGCCCACCTGGTGCACGAAGTCACTTCTCCCCAGGCGTTTGCCACTCTTCGCGAACGGGGCCTGCCGGTGCGGCGGCCGGACAAGACTTTTGCCACCATGGACCATGCCATCCCTACCCGTATCGGGGCCGTGGAGATCGACTGGCCGGACGATGCGGCCACGCAGGTCCGCACTCTCCGCCAAAACTGTGCCGACTTCGATGTCCCTCTTTTCGATATTGAAGGAGACATCCAGGGCATCGTTCACGTCATCGGGCCTGAATTGGGCGTCACGCAGCCGGGCATGACGATTGTCTGCGGCGACAGCCACACCAGCACGCATGGCGCATTCGGCGCGCTCGCGTTCGGCATCGGCACCAGCGAGGTCGGCCACGTACTGGCGACCCAGTGCCTTATGCAGAAGCAGGCGAAGACCTTCGCCATCAACGTTGACGGCGCGCTTGGACATGGGGTGACGGCCAAAGATATCATTCTTGCCATTATCGCCAAGAACGGCGCCGGCGGCGGTGTGGGCTACGTCTTCGAATACCGCGGCGAAGCGATCCGTGCTCTCGACATGGCCAGCCGCATGACCATCTGCAATATGAGCATCGAAGGCGGCGCGCGCGCCGGCCTGATCGCCCCCGACGAGACCACTTTCGAATACATCAAAGGGCGCACCTACGCTCCCAAGGGCGATGCCTGGGACGGGGCCGTTGCCCACTGGCGCACGTTGAAGACCGACGAAGAGGCTGTCTTCGACCGAGAGCTGACACTGGATGCGTCCGCGCTTGAGCCTATGGTGACCTACGGAACCAACCCCGGCCAGGGCGTACCCGTCACCAAGCATGTACCCAGAGCGAGCGACCTGGACGACCCCGCCGAAAGACGCAGCCTCCAGAACGCGCTCGACTATATGGGCCTGACTGAAGGCCAGCCCATCGAAGGCCAACACGTCGACATCGTCTTCATCGGCTCCTGCACGAACAGCCGCATAGAAGACCTGCGCGCCGCGGCCGCGATTGCCAAGGGCCGCCGCGTCTCTAACCACGTGGAGGCGCTGGTCGTACCCGGATCCAAGGCGGTCAAGGCCCAGGCCGAAGCGGAAGGCCTCGACCGCATTTTCAGTGAAGCCGGATTTGAATGGCGAGGCGCCGGCTGCAGCATGTGCTTGGCGATGAACGACGACAAGGCCGGCGAGGGCAAGTACGTCGCCAGCACAAGCAACCGCAACTTCATGGGCAGACAGGGTCCGGGTAGCCGTTCGCTGTTGATGAGCCCGATCATGGCCGCGGCGGCCGCAGTCAACGGACGCGTCACCGACGTGCGGGAGATACTCTGATGCAGCCTTTCACTACTCTGACATCAACCGCACTGCCGTTGCGTACGGAAAACATCGATACCGACCAGATCATACCCGCCCGATATCTTACCGCCGTCACCCAGGAGGGCATGGGCGATGGGCTGTTCTCATGGTGGCGGTACGCCCGCGATGGCAGTCCGAATCCCGACTTCGTACTCAATCAGCCCCAATACCAGGGCTCCGAAATACTCGTGGCCGGCCGCAATTTCGGTATCGGATCCAGCCGTGAACATGCGGTATGGGCGCTCACCCAGTACGGTTTCCGGGCCGTAATCTCTCCTGCGTTCGCCGATATCTTCTACAACAACAGCCTGAAAAACGGACTCCTGCCGATCAGGTTGCCAGAAGAGACTGTCGGCCGGCTGCTCGATCTGGTCGAGGAAGTTCCGCGTACGAGCATTTGCATCGACCTGCCAAGCCAGACCGTGACACTGCCGGACTTTGACAGCGGTACAGCGGGGTATTCGGAAGGTCCCTGGTCATTTGACATCGATCCTTTCCGCAAACAGTGCCTCCTGCGCGGCCTGGATGACCTCGGCTATCTTCTGGACAAGGAGGAGCAGATCAGCGCCTTTGAGGCCGCGGCGTCACACTGACAGTTCTTGATCTCACGTTGCCCATGCTGCAAGAGCAGGTACCAGGCAGCGACAGATCGAGAGCTGGTAGACGGAAAGGGGATGAAGCGGATGACAACGGGCGCGCCTCCGGCGGATGGCAAGAGTGCGGTGTGGAAAGACCCCTCACTGATTGACAGTTACCTTCGCAGAGTTCGCAAGGGCATTCCCCTTGCGCAGATCCAGTTGGATGTGATGATGCGGGTTATCGCCGGGCCGGAGGAGGATCAGGCCCAGGGAGAGCGCCCAGTACACAATTTCCTGGACCTGGGTTGCGGCGACGGAATTCTTGCGGCAACGATCCTGGAAAAGTACCCTCGCGCCAAGGGGACACTGGTCGATTTCTCCACGTCTATGCTCCAGGCCGCCCTGAACAACCTGGAGGCTTATAGCAAGTCGCTGCATGTCTCGTCGGCAGATTACACGGACCCCTCGTGGTTCGATATCATCTCCGCCCACGCGCCGTTTGACGCGGTTGTTTCCGGTTTTTCGATTCACCACCAACCCGATTCAGTTAAACACCAGGTCTATATCGACATTTTCGACCTGTTGATGCCCGGCGGCGTCTTCGTAAACATTGAGCACGTCTCTTCGGCGACGCCCCGAATCGAGGCGCTTTACGACGACTATTTCATCGACACGCTATGGGCGAGCCAGCTGACGGACGGCGACGGTCAGACACGCGACCAGGTGGCGGCCGCATATCACGGCAGGGAAGATAAACAGGCCAACATATTGGCCCCGGTGGAGTCGCAATGCGACTGGCTGCGGGCAATCGGTTTCGACGATGTTGACTGCTATTTCAGAGTTTTCGAGTTGGCGGTCTTTGGCGGCAGACGGCCCTTGATGAAAGAGGAAGACTAAACGGATTCCGCACGCAAGCAATATCATCCTCCTGACTTCAGAGCGCAGATCAGTTCGAGTCCGGGACGGTACCGAAGAAGGAAAAGAGACGAATGGATGCAACGATTGTTATTTTGGATGGTGACGGCATCGGTCCGGAAGTCACGGCGGAAGCCAAAAAGGTCCTGGCGGCAGTGGCCGGCCGCTTCGGCCATGACTTTGTCTTCGACCACCAGCAGATTGGCGGACGGTCCATCGACGAACTGGGGACCAGTTTGCCCGACGAAACAGTTGAAGCCGCCTCCACGGCGGAGGCGGTCCTGCTTGGCGCGGTAGGCGGACCAAAATGGGACGACCCCAGTCTGGCCGACAGACCGGAACAGGGCGTGCTTGCCCTCCGCAAGAGCCTGGACCTCTTTGCAAACCTGCGCCCCGTTAAGCTTCAGCCCCAGCTGCTCTCCGCCAGCACCATCAAGGAAGAGACGCTGGAAGGTGTGGACCTTCTTGTGGTACGTGAGTTGACCGGAGGTATCTATTTCGGCGAGCGCAAGGAGCCCGAGGACAACTTCGAGGCCTTTGACACGATGCTTTACACGAGGCCCGAGATCGATCGCGTCGTTCGCCTGGCCGCGGACGCGGCCATGGAACGCAACGGCCGCCTCGCCAGCGTGGACAAGGCAAACGTTCTCGCTTCCTCCCGACTCTGGCGCAGCGTTGCCACCGAGGCTCTGGCAGACTACCCCGAACTGGAGGTCGAGCACATTCTGGTCGACGCCATGGCCATGCACCTGATCCGGAGACCGGCCGACTTCGACGTGATAGTTGCCGGCAATCTGTTCGGCGACATCCTCACCGACGAGGCCTCCATGCTGGCCGGTTCGATGGGCATGCTGCCCTCCGCCAGCCTGGGCGATGTCAGTAACCGGCACAACCTGCCCCTCGGCCTCTACGAGCCGATCCACGGCAGCGCGCCCGACATCGCCGGACAGGGCATTGCCAACCCGCTGGCCGCGATTCTGAGCAGCGCCATGCTGCTCCGCCATAGCCTGGGCCTGGAAAAGGAGGCCGCGGCTGTCGAGGCCGCGGTGGATGCCATCCTGGCTCTCGGTGTACGCACGCCTGACATCGCCCAGCCTGGTACCGAGACGGCGGGAACCGAGGTCCTCGGAGATCTCGTTGTGAAAGAGATTCGGGACGCATAGCAGAGGGGGCGCCTACAGCGGGTAGCGTTGAAAGGATACCTGTAGGAATTCTTGAATGGCCACTCCGCCCAAGCAGGGTGAAGTCAAGACAGAAGTCGAACTCGAGAGAGGCAGCGAATCGGCCCCGACAGATGCCGACCGCCAGTTGCGACGGACCGTCCGCCAGCTTGGCAACCTTCTCGGGGAAACGATCGTCGAGCAGGAAGGACAGGCGATCTTCGATCTGGTCGAAGAGTTGCGAGCTCTGACCCGCGCCCAGCGCCAAGGGGACCCGAGCGCGGGCCTGCAGATCGAGCGGCTGACCGCCGATCTGGTCAATGACTTCGACAGCACGCTCGGTGTGCTGAAAGCCTTCACCACCTACTTCCAGCTCGTAAATCTGGCCGAAGAGCAGCAGCGTGTACGCGTCATTCGCCAGCGCACGGCACAGGCGGAAGAGAACGACCGGCACATGCCCGAGACCATAGCGGCCGCCGTCATGAGGCTGCGCAAGGGCGGAACACAGCCTTCTGAAATGAGGCGTCTGCTCGATGAGTTGCTGATCAAGCCCGTCTTCACGGCTCACCCTACCGAGGCCAAACGCCGAACCATCCTCCTGAAGCTGCTCGACTTGACCAGACTGTTGCGCGAACTGGACGCCCACGTACTTTTGCCAAGCGAGAAAAGGGGAATCTGGAATCAGATCCGCGAGATCGTTGTTTCACTGTGGCAGAGCGACGTAAATCGGGACCGGCGGCCGGATGTTCTGGACGAGGTCCGCGAGGGGCTCTATTTTTTCGAAACTACCCTGTTTGACCTGTTGCCGGACATCTACAGCGAGTTGAACCGGGCACTTGCGAGGGAATACCCGGACAGCGCAGTCAGCGATGGCGCGGCAGAGTTCTCAGACGGTCTGCCGACCTTTCTGCGTTACGGCTCCTGGATCGGCGGGGACAGAGACGGCAATCCTTTCGTAACCCAGGATGTCACGGAAGACGCCCTGCGCCAGCAGAAGGAACAGGCGCTGGAACTCTACCGCCGCACTGTCGTCGGCATGTACGGGCATTTGAGCGTGGCCAATACACGGGGCGCCTTCTCACAGGAGTTTCTCGACAGCCTGGCCGGCGACCTGGAACGCGCGCCGCCGAACGACAAAGCGCGCCTGGGCCGCTTTTCTCTGGAACCCTACCGCCAGAAGATGATTCTGATCTACCGGAGGCTGGGCGCCACACTGGCACAGAACAGGGAAGCCTGGCAAGCACAGCGTCCGGACCCCTGGGCCTACCCCAATGCCGGTGAATTCGTCGCCGACCTGGAGCTGATCCAGCGGAGCCTTCGCCAGAACAAGGGCGACCGGCTGGCCGAAGGACGCTTCGCCCGGCTTGTCCAGCAGGCCCGAATCTTCGGATTCCATCTTGCGTCCATGGATATTCGCCAGCACTCTGACCGCCACAGGGACGCCGTCGCAGAACTGTTGCATCGCTACTACAGGCCGCAGGATCCAGGTTTTGACTACCGGCAGCTGCCGGAAGAGGAACGGACGCGGCTGCTGGTTCAAGAAATCGAAAGCCCGCGGCCTCTGACCGCCCGCCTGCAGTACGGCAACGAAACCAATGAGACGGTCGCCCTTTTCCGGCTTATCCGTCAGGCCCATGAGCGCATCGCGCCTCAGGCAATCGGCGCATATATCATCAGCATGACCACCTCCGTCAGCCACGTGCTGGAGGTCCTGCTTCTGGCCAAGGACGCCGGTCTCTTCGGCAAGATCGACATTGCGCCTCTCTTTGAAACGATTGACGACCTGGTCCGGGCGCCCGATGTCATGGGTGCTCTCTTCGAATCCCCAATCTACCGCAAACACCTGGCGCAGCGGGACAACCGCCAGGAGATCATGATCGGGTACAGCGACTCCAACAAAGACGGCGGCTACTTGCGGTCCAGCTGGTCGCTCTATCAGGCGCAGGAAAGACTGGCCGGCGCCTGCAGCGACTACAACGTCAAGCTGACTCTTTTCCATGGACGGGGCGGCTCGATCGGACGCGGCGGCGGACCTGCCAATCGCGCCATACTCGCGCAGCCGCTGGGATCGGTGCAAGGGCGGACCAAGCTGACCGAACAGGGGGAAGTGATCAGCGCCCGCTACAGCAACCGAGCCATTGCCAAGCGCCATCTTGAGCAGCTCGTCAACGCCGTCCTGATAGCGAGCTGCGAAACTCATCATGACAGCCTGGGCGGCGAGGAAGAGAGCGCGAATTCTTCGCACGCCGCCGAGGCGAGCTGGGGGAGAATACTGGAGGGGGCCAGCGAACGCTCGGAACGGAAGTACCGGACACTTGTAGAGAGTCCTGCCTTTCTGAGCTATTTCCACGAGGCGACGCCGATTGAACAGCTGGCGCAGATGAACATTGGCTCGCGGCCGGCAAAGCGCCGCCAGACCTCGGACATCTCTGATCTGCGTGCGATCCCCTGGGTTTTCGCCTGGACACAGAGCCGTGTGAATCTGCCTGGCTGGTACGGCCTGGGCAGCGGACTGCACACCGATTCGGTTCAACGCATGACCGTCTTGCAGGAGATGTACCACAACTGGCCCTTCTTCCGCACGGTCATTGACAGAGCGCAACTCTCGATGCGCCGGGCCGATATGACCATTGCCTCGCTCTACGCGTCTCTGGCCGCGGACGCGACCCGCGCCGAGATCTTCGGCGAATTCATGGAAGAGTTCAAACGCACTGAACGCATCATTCTGGGGATTACGGGCCAGGCTGCGCTCCTGGACAACGAGCCCTGGCTACAACGCAGCATCAATCTGCGCAATCCCTATGTAGACCCGCTCAACTATATTCAGGTCGCGTTGCTTAACAAGCAACGAACTACGGTCGAGCAAACGTTAGAGGACGCCCAGGCAGACCGGGACGCGACCCAGGAGGACCCCCGTTTGCGACAGGCGATCCTGCTGTCGATCAATGGAATCGCCGCAGGTCTGCAGGCGACGGGCTGACAGCAGGCGGCACTGACAATTCGTCGTCATTCCTGGCGACATTAACGCGAATGGACCGATATGGAGTTTGGAGACGTGAAGATTCAACTATTCGACACCACTTTGCGCGACGGCGCCCAAGCCGAAGGCGTCTCGCTCAGCTGCGACGACAAGCTGCGCATCGCCGCCCGCCTGGACGAGTTCGGCATCGACTACATTGAGGGCGGCTGGCCCGGTTCCAACCCGAAAGACATGGAGTTCTTTGAACGGGCCGAGAGCGAACTGACCCTCAGACACGCCCGTTTGACCGCCTTCGGCTCAACCTGCAAACGCGACACCGACCCCGCCGACGATCCGCAGATTCAGCTGCTCCTGCAGGCCAACACGCCGGTCGTCTCCTTGTTCGGCAAGAGCTGGGACCTGCACGTGCGAGATGTATTGCAGACGACGCCGAAAGAGAATCTGCGCATGATTCGCGAGTCGGTCGCTTTTCTCACCGGCCGCGGCCGCGAGGTGATCTACGACGCCGAGCACTTCTTCGACGGCTATAAGGAGAACGCCGAATACGCGCTGGCCACGCTCAGGCGGGCCATCGCAGGGGGTGCTTCAAGCGTCGTTCTCTGCGATACCAATGGCGGCAGCCTCGTCTGGGAGATCGGCGAAATCGTACGCACCGTGCGCCGAGAACTGGCCTCCGACATGGCGCCGGTTGCGGAAGGTGGAAACGGAAGTAGCAACCCGCAGCCAGGCGCCGGAACAGTCACTCTCGGCATCCACGCCCACAACGACAGCGACACCGGTGTCGCCAACTCGCTGGAGGCGCTGCGCAACGGCTGCACGCACGTGCAGGGCACCATCAACGGTTACGGCGAACGCTGCGGCAACGCCAATCTGGTCAGCATCATCGCCAACATGCAGCTGAAAATGGGCTACGACCTCGTTTCGAAGGAGAGGCTCGCCCACCTGACCGACCTCAGCCACTATGTCAACGAACTCGCCAACCTGAGGCCCAACACGCACCAGCCCTTTGTCGGCCGGAGCGCCTTCGCGCATAAGGGGGGAACCCACGTCAATGCGGTCCTCAAAAATGTGGACAGCTACCAGCATGTCGAGCCGGAGCGACTGGGCAACCAGACGCGGGTCCTCGTCAGCGAGCTCAGCGGCAAAGACAACATCTCCATCAAGGCCGGTGAGTTCGGCGTCGAAGGGCTGTCACGGGAAAAGGAAAGAGCGGTGCTGCAACAGATCAAGGAGCTGGAAAACGTCGGCTTTGCGTTTGAGAGCGCCGAGGCCAGCGTCGACCTCATGTTGCGACGCTCGCAGGAAGGATACCAGCCCAGTTTTTCACTGATCGACTACTCTGTGTCGGTGGCGAACCGCGCCGGCCGCGGGCTCTCGTCGGAGGCGACGATCAAGGCTGAAGTCGGTGACCGAATCTACCACGAAGTTTCCGAGGGCAACGGGCCGGTCAACGCCCTGATGCTGGCGCTGCGCAAGGCGATCCAGGGCCACTTCCCTCATTTGGATAGAATGCACCTTCTCGACTACAAGGTGCGAATCATTAACAGCGACCAGGGCACGGGGGCATCGGTGCGCGTGCTCATCACCAGTTCCGATGGCGTGCACAACTGGACCACGGTTGGGGCCAGCACGAACATTATCGAGGCCAGTTGGACGGCTATCTCAGATGCCGTCGAATACTTCCTCATCAACTACGATCCGAACGACGCGAGCGGGCTGCCGGCCCGCGGCGCTGATATCGATTACGCGCAGCCGTCGGTCAGTGAATACGTCGCAAACAGCACGCCAGTGGTGTCCGAGGAGAGACGCAGCGCGGAACTCTCAAGCGCCGGATAGGAGGGGTCCCGCGGTTCTCGCGAGCCGACCATCCTTGCAACAGGAAAGAGAATCCAATGTCAGTGACAACCAGCCGCAAACTCAATAAGTACAGTAGTGTGCTCACCCAGACGATTTCGCAGGTCGGCTCTCAGGCGATGCTCTACGGCGTCGGTCTGACCGATGAAGACATGCACAAACCCCAGGTCGGCATTGCTTCGATGGGCTGGGAGGGCAACACCTGCAACATGCACCTGAACGCTCTCTCGCGGCGGGTCAAGCAGGGCGTGCAGGAGGCAGGGGCAGTCGGCCTGATTTTCCACACCATTGGCGTCAGCGACGGGATGTCCATGGGCACGGCCGGGATGAAGTTTTCTCTCCTGAGCCGCGACATTATCGCCGACTCGATCGAAGCCGTCATGCGGGCCCAGTGGTACGACGCCAATGTTTCACTGCCCGGCTGCGACAAAAACATGCCCGGGGTGCTGATGGCGATGGCACGCGTCAACCGCCCCAGCCTTATGGTCTACGGCGGCACGATCAGCCCAGGCCTTCTGCAGCAGCCCGGAAACGGCAGCGTCCAGAAGCTGGACATCATCTCCGCTTTCGAAGCCTACGGCCAGTATCTGGCCGCCGACATCGACGAGGATCAGATGCGTGAGGTCCTGCGCAACGCCTGCCCCGGCGAAGGCGCCTGCGGCGGCATGTACACCGCCAACACCATGGCCTCCGCCATCGAATCGCTGGGCATGAGCCTGCCCTACAGTTCCTCCTACCCAGCCACCAGCGAAGGCAAGCAGCAGGAATGCCTGGAGGCGGGCGCGGCCATCCGCAACCTTCTGGAGCTGGACCTGAAGCCGCTCGACATTCTGACCCGCGAGGCATTTGAAAACGCAATCACGCTCACTGTAATCCTCGGCGGCTCAACCAACGCCGTGCTTCACCTGATGGCTATCGCCAGGTCCACGGACGCCGAACTGACCATCGACGACTTCCAGGAGATCTCCGACCGTACGCCCCTGCTTGCCGACCTCAAGCCGAGCGGCCAGTACGTCATGGAAGACCTCTATGAGGTCGGCGGCGTTCCCGCAGTGCAGAAGATGCTGCTACGCGAAGGCTTTCTCCACGGCGACTGCATGACGGTCACCGGCAAGACACTGGCTGAAAACCTGGAGACCGTTCCCGACCTGACGGAGGGCCAGAGGATCATCATGCCTGTGGACGAGCCCATCAAGGAGACCGGCCACCTGCAGATCCTTTACGGCAACCTGGCGGAGACCGGCGCCGTCGCCAAAATTACGGGCAAAGAGGGCGTCCGCTTCAGAGGCCCCGCCGTTTGTTACGACTCGGAGGAAGACTGCCTCGCCGGCATCGAGAGCGACGAGGTCCTGCCAGGGAACGTGGTTGTAATCCGCTACGAGGGCCCCAAGGGAGGGCCGGGCATGCGCGAGATGCTCAGCATTACCGGCGCCATAATGGGTAAGGGGCTGGGCAGTGATGTCGCCCTGATCACCGACGGACGCTTCTCCGGCGGCAGCCACGGATTCGTCGTCGGCCACATTACGCCTGAGGCGCAGGAGGGCGGCCTGCTCGCGCTGGCGCAGAACGGCGATACCATCACCATTGACGCCGAAGTTAACACACTCACGCTTGAGGTCGCAGAAGAGGAGATCGACCGCCGCCGCATGGCCTGGAGCCCACCGGAGTACAAGGCAAAGAGCGGCGTCCTCTGGAAGTATATCAGGACCGTTTCCAGCGCCTCCGAAGGCTGCGTAACCGACGCTTAAGCCGGTTAAATCAGCTGGAGAACCGCAACACGAGACTTTAACGGGAGCAACACCCATGAATTCTGGCAACAACGCCCTCCGCCTCGGCACTTCGACCTACTCCTACTGGCACTTCACGCCGGAGAAAACGCCGATCGAATCCGTGCTCGACGCCGCGGCCGAGCTTGGCCTGTCAGGGGTGGAGATCCTCCACCGCCAGATGGAATCGGAGGAGAACGCCTACCTACAGAAGATCAAGCGGCACGCCTTCATCCTCGGCCTCGATCTCTACAACCTCTCGATCCACCAGGACTTCGTCCACGACGATGCCGACGTGCGCCAGCAGCAGATCGACCACACACTCCACTGCATTGATCTGGCCCACGAAATGGGCATCCCGTCGATACGCGTCAACTCCGGCGGCTTTCGCAAACAGGGCAGCTTCGACGATCTGATCGCGGCCAAGGGCTGGGTGGAGCCGTGGGAGGGCTTCACCATGGATGACGGCTTCAACTGGGTGATCGACTCGATCGAGCGCTGCCTGCCCCACGCCGAGCGCCGGGGCGTGCTCCTGCTGCTCGAAAACCATTGGGGCCTGACCACATTCGCCCGCGATATGGCGCGCATCATCGAGAGCATCGACTCGCCGTGGTTGCAGGCCATTCTGGACATGGGCAACTTCCTCTTCGAGGACGATATGTACGCGGCCATGGAGCGCGTCGCCCCCTACGTGCGCCTGGCCCACGCCAAGACCTACCCGGGCGGGGGCTCCTGGTACAGCCTCGACCTCGACTACGCCCGCATCTTCCGCATTCTCCTCGACGCCGGCTGGCGCGGCTACTGCTCGATCGAGATGGAAGGCGCGGAGGACGCCGCTACCGCTGTCCCCAAGAGCATCGAAATGCTGCGCCAATCCTGGGAAAGTGCGACGTAGTCCGTTGCGTTTTTCGAGCTAAGGAAGAGGAACTGTCGAATCTCCACTGCCGTAGCGCTCCCGCAGAACCTTCTTGTCAAACTTGCCGGTCCCGGTCTTCGGAATCTCGTCTATGAATTCGTAGCCGTCCGGCAACCACCATCTTGCAACCTGCGGCTCCATAAAACGCCTTAATTCGTCAGCGCCAGGCCGGGTCCCGCCGTCTGTAGGTACTATAACCGCCAGCGGACGCTCCCCCCAGCGTTCATCGGGCACGGCGATAACGGCCGCCTCCAGCACCTGCGGATGGGCCATCAACAGATTCTCCAGCTCCACCGATGAGATCCACTCGCCGCCGCTTTTCACCAGGTCCTTTGTGCGATCCGTGATCGACATAAACCCATCTGCGGAAATCGTGACGACATCCCCCGTTCGGAACCATCCGTCCGGGGTAAAGCTGTCGTCGCCGCCTTCCAATTTGTAGTAGGCTTGCGCCACCCATGGCCCGCGTACCTGCAGTTCGCCGAGCGTCTCACCGTCCCAGGGCAGTTCCCGGCCCGCGTCGTCCATGATGCGCATGTCGACACCGGAGATCGGATAGCCCTGCCGGGCCTTGACGTCCCACCTCTCCTCCTGCGGCAGTGTCTGGTGGTGGCTGAGCAGCTTCGATACCGTACCCAGCGGCGACATTTCCGTCATGCCCCAAGCATGAACGACGTTTACGCCCAGCTCTTTCTCATAGGCCTCGATCAGGCTGCGGGGCATCGCCGAGCCGCCGACCACCAGAGCGCGGATAGATGATATGTCACGTGGGTTCTGTTTCAGGTCGTGATAGAGTCCATTCCAGATCGTCGGCACGCCGGCGGCGACCGTCACCCGCTCCGTCTCGATCAGCTCTGCCAGCGCGGCCGGCTGCATGTGCGGACCCGGGAGCACCAGATCGGCGCCAACGTTAACCGCCGCATAGGGCAGGCCCCAGGCCATTGCGTGGAACTGCGGCACGACCGGCAAGACGACGTCGTTCTCGGTTAGCCCCACCGCGGCCGCCTGGCACGACCCCACGGTATGCAGATACATCGAGCGGTGGCTGTAGAGCGCCCCCTTGGGATGGCCTGTCGTGCCGCTGGTGTAACAGAGCCCCATGGCCTGATTCTCACCCTCCACCTGCCAGACGTACTCATCCTCCGCAGCCGCCATCAACGTCTCGTATTCATGGACCTGGCCCGGCAGACTGGCCGCCGCCCCGCCCTCCGGCCCGTTGAATAGTACGAAATGCTCGACTCCGCTGATCTTATCGCCCAGCCCCTCCAGCAGTGGCAGCAGCGTCGCGTCGATGAAGACCACCTTGTCCTCGGCGTGGTTGATGATATAGGCCAGCTGGTCGGGAAAAAGGCGGACGTTCAGTGTATGCACCACCGCCCCCGCGCCGGGCGCGCCAAAGTATAGCTCCACGTGTTGATGGTTGTTCCATGCAAACGTCCCGACGCGGTCGCCCGGCTGCACGCCCAGCCCTTCGAGTACATTGCAGAGCCTCTTCACCCGCCTGTAGAGGTCCCGGTACGAATATTCGTGCAGCGTCCCGTCAGGCAGCTTGGTCTTAACCTTCTTGTACGGATACAGGCGATTCCCGTGTTCCAGAACGCGATCGATCGTGAGCTGATAGTCCATCATCAGGCCGGAAAGCATACGACGGCTCCTTGACTCTTAGCAACGGTTTTCGAGGTCGCAGGCGAGGAGAAACTCTCTGGCAGATTGTAGTGCCTGCTGCGCGTTTGGTCAACCGCCCCTTCGTTCCACACGCCAACCTGGAGCCAGCGCCTGTGGCCCGCCTGATCCTCGCGCATCGCACTACTCTCCGCTTCAGCTTACCGGGACCTGGCCCCAGCCGCAGAAACTATACGAACGCGCCTATGCCCGTAATCTCCCGACCGGCGATCAGGAGGTTGATCTCGTTTGTGCCCTCATAGGTGTACGTAGCTTCGACGTCCGTGAAAAGACGCGCCACGTGATTGTCAATCAGGATGCCGTTGCCGCCCATTATCTCCCGGGCCAGCGCCGCTGCGCGCCGCGCCTTGACCGCGCACGTCTGTTTCGCCAGCGAGAGCTGACCGGGGGTGGCGGCGCCCGCTTCCATCAGCTTTGCCAGCCGCCAGACCAGCAGCTGCGCCTGCACCAAGTCGGCCGCCATCTCCACCAGTTTGGCCTGGATCAACTGAAAGGCCGCGATACGTTTCCCAAACTGTTCCCGTTCACAGGCGTATTGCAGCGCGATTTCGTAACAGCCGGCCGCCAATCCGACCGCTTCCCAAGCTACGCCCGCCCGGGTGTTCGCCAGGACCGGCGCCATATCGCGAAAGCTGTTACATTTGGCAAGCCGGTTCGCCGCCGGTACATGCACGTCTTCGAGCGTGATTTCCGCCTGGTGCACCGCCCGCTTCGCGATCTTGCCCTCCATCGCCGTCGCAGTAAAGCCGGGGAGCTGCCCTGGATCCTCCAACCCGAATCCTCCAAAGCGCCCGCTCTCGTCTCGCGCCCAGACGATTATCAGGTCGGCAATCGTCCCGTTGCCGATCCACCGCTTCTGGCCATTGAGGACATAGTGGCTGCCCACACGCCGCGCAGTAGTCTGCACGTGCGCAGCGTCGGATCCCCGCTCCGGCTCTGTCAGCGCAAACGCGCCCAGCCTTTCCATGCGCGCCATTGCCGGCAGCCAGCGTTCCTTCTGCTCCGCCGAACCCAACATCCCAATCGATCCCATCGCCAGCCCGGAGTGCACGCCGAACAGCGTACTGATGGAGCCGTCCACGCGGCAGATCTCGTACTTCACCAGCCCGTCGCTTACACAGTCGAGCCCCGCGGCGCCATGGCCGTGCATCGTCCCGCCGGCGATCTGGAGGTCGCGCAGCCCCAGCGCCAAGTCCAGGGCAATCTCGCCGCGCTCCCAGTATTCGTTGATTGAAGGTTTGACGACTCCTTCCATATACTCCCGAACCCGATCGCGAACTGCGCGCTGGGCGGGCGATAGAAGGTCGTCAAATTGAAACAGGTCAGTGACAGGCGCTGTCATTGGAATCCCTCTTTTTTGAGCACGCTCGTATCCCCAATTGTAGACCTTCCCGATCTCTGCGAGCAATTCCGAAAATCTATGCCTCTAAGGGTAGTGCTCTACGCGGAATGTGCCAAGACCGCCTGTTATGAAACGGGGCATGGATTGGCCCACCGGATCCTTTACGCTAAACTGTAGCCGAGCGTGATTCTGCCTTTGAAATTGACAGATGGCTCGAACTGCAGGAGACGAGATGGAAGCGCAGAGCTTCATCGTAAAGTGGAAGGCGTCAGAACTGAACGAGCGCTCCGCCGCGCAGGAACAGTTCATCGACCTTTGCCGCATGTTGGGTGAACCCACGCCGGCTGAAGACGATCCCAGCGGGCAGCGGTACTGCTTCGAGCGCGGCGCCCGTAAGGACACCGGCGGACGCGGATGGGCTGACGTCTGGAAGCGCCACTGCTTTGCCTGGGAATACAAGGGCAAGCACAAAGACCTGGACGCCGCCTTCAACCAACTCCGCCAGTACGCGCTCGCCCTGGAAAACCCGCCTCTGCTCATCGTCTCCGACATGGCGCGTTTCCGCATTTACACAAACTGGACCAACAGCGTCAGCGTAGTTCACGAGTTCACACTCGAAGAACTGGCCGACGCCGCCGTACGCGACAAGCTCAAGTGGGCGATGTCCGATCCCGAGCGGCTGCGACCGGGCGAAAGCCGCCAGGCCCTGACCGAGCGGGCCGCGACTTCCTTCGCGGCTTTGGCACAAGCCCTTCGCACGCGCGGTCACGATCCGCAGGAGGTCGCCCACTTCGTAAACCGCCTGGTCTTCTGCATGTTCGCTGAGGACGTGGGGCTCCTCCCCAACGACATGTTCACGCGCATGTTGGAACATGCCCGCAGCCAGCCTGACGACTTCGCAGTCATGGCGCGCCAGCTTTTCGGATCGATGGCGACCGGCGGCCGCGTCGGTTTTGAAACCGTTGCCTGGTTTAATGGCGGCCTTTTCGACAGCGACGACGCTCTCGCTCTTACACGCAACGAGATCGAGACAACCTTGGAAGCCGCCGCGTTGGACTGGAGCGAGATCGACCCCTCCATCCTGGGCACTCTCTTCGAGCGTGGACTAGACCCGGAAAAACGCTCGCAACTCGGCGCGCACTATACCGACCGCGACAAGATCATGCAGATCGTTGAGCCCGTCGTAGTCCGCCCCTGGCTCAAAGAGTGGGAAAAGGCCCGAGCAGAGATCGCTCTGCGTCTGGAGCGCGCCGACGTTGCCAAAGCGAGTTCGACGCGCACGCGCCAGCGCGGCCATGCTGAACGCACGCTGCGCCTTTTCCTCGACCGGCTGCGCGCCTTCACCGTCCTCGATCCGGCCTGCGGCTCCGGCAACTTCCTCTACCTCGCCCTGCACGCCCTCAAGGACCTTGAGCACCGCGTCCAACTCGAAGCCGAATCAATGGGCCTGCAGCGCTCCTTTCCCGCAGTCGGCCCAGCCAATGTCAAAGGCATCGAGATCAACCCCTACGCCGCCGAACTGGCGCGCGTCTCGGTCTGGGTCGGCGAGATCCAATGGATGCGCCGCAACGGCTTCAGCGGCGCCCGCGACCCCATCCTCGACCCCCTCGCCTCGATCGAGTGCCGCGACGCCATCCTTGCGCCGGACGGCTGGGAACCGGATTGGCCGGCGGCGGATGTGGTGATCGGGAATCCGCCGTTTCTTGGTTACTCGCCAATGCGTAATACCCTGGGCAACGAATACACCGAAAAATTGCGCAATCTGTACGAAGGATCGGTTCCGGCATTCGCTGATCTGGTCTGCTACTGGTTTCACAAGGCAGGAAAGTTGGTGATCGATGGCAAGGTCTCCCGCGCTGGTCTGGTCGCGACAAACTCGATCCGGGGAGGGCGCAACCGGGCAGTTCTGGACCAGGTCGTCAAGGACGCGGCCATTTATGATGCGTGGTCGGATGAGCCGTGGGTAGTGGATGGTGCGGCAGTTCGGGTTTCGCTTGTGTGTTTCACGACGAAAGAAGCCAGGCTTGTCAATCATTTGGACGGTAAGGAAGTTTCAGGCATCAACGCTGATCTCACGGCGGCGACAGCCGACCTTACCGCGGCGGTAAAGCTAGCTTCCAACCACAACGCGGCATTCATCGGTGGGATGAAGAAGGGAAAATTTGATATTCCTGGCAGTCTTGCGCGTGAGTGGCTGCAGTTTCCCGCGAATCCAAACGGACAACCCAACTCAAACGTTCTTAAGTCGTGGTTCAACGGTATGGACATAACCCGTCGCCCTGCGGACAAATGGATTATAGATTTTGGGCACGAAATGAGCGAGGTTGACGCGGCTCTCTATGAAGCGCCGTTCGCCTATGCTCGAGAGCACGTGAAACCTGTCCGAGATGGCAACCGCCGTGACGAACTACGGCGGAATTGGTGGCGGCATGACCGATCAGGGCAGACGTTGTTCGTACGACTTAGCGCGTTGACGCGATACATTGCAACACCGCGAGTTGCGAAGCACCGATTGTTCGTTTGGTGTGACGCTAGGGTGCTTCCCGATGGCCAGTTGGTCGTCATCGCCCGCGACGACGACACGACGTTCGGCATCTTGCACAGCCGCTTTCACGAATCGTGGTCGCTGCGCCTCTGTACTTGGCTTGGGCAGGGCAATGATCCGCGCTACACGCCGACCACCACTTTCCAGACGTTCCCCTTCCCCAATGGGCTGTCCCCCGACATTCCTACTACTGACTATGCGAATGATGAAAGGGCCGTTGCGATAGCCGACGCGGCCCGCCGGCTCGTGGAACTGCGCGACCGCTGGCTCAACCCGCCCGAGTGGGTCGAATGGGTTGACGAGCCGGTTTCGGGCCATCCCAAGCGCCCGGTCGCCCGCAACGAGTCCGCCGCCAAGGAGCTGAAGAAACGCACCCTCACCAACCTCTACAACGCCCGCCCGCAATGGCTCGCCGACGCCCACGAAGTCCTCGATGCCGCAGTCGCGGCCGCCTACGGCTGGAACGCGGACATTTCGGAGGAGGATGCGCTGGCGGCGTTGTTGGCGTTGAATTTGGGGGATGGGAGCGGGTCTTGACCCAAGACAGTTTGCGGTTGTCTCCGCCTCGTCCGTAACGCTTTGGTGGGCAGATAGTATTCACGGATTTCTTGCCAGCATCTCCTTCCCTGCAATATACTGGCAAGAATGCCTTGGGAAATGGACGAGTTGCGCGACTTGTAGGACGGCCAAGGTATCAACAAGGACACGCAAAATGCAAAAAGCGCTACACATAACAACGACGGTATTGCCTGGAGGCAGGATCGAAATTGTCGACCAGAAACTCCCGGTTGGGGAGTCGGTTAGTATAGTAGTGCTCCACTCATCGGTGCCTGAACAGCGGTCCGCAGTGGACATCCTGAACGAAGCGCCAGGTCGACAACTCTTCGAAACTGCGGAGGAGGTGGAATCCTACCTCAAGGATGAGCGGGCGTCATGGGATCGTTGACGCTGCCGTCCAACGGGCCGGTCTATCTCGACGCCAGTGGGTTCATCTACAGTGTGGAGCGCATCCAGCCTTACAGCGACTTGCTCGAACCCATGTGGCGGGCAGGCACAGGCCGGACAGTTCAGCATAGTGAGCAGCGACCTGGTCGTTCTGGAAACGCTGGTAAAGCCACTGCGAGAGGGTGACACGATTGTCGAGATGCTATTTCGCGCCCTGTTCGACGCCAAGGAGGTGCGGCTGATTCCGACCACGCGCCCACTGTGGGAAGAGGCCGCCCGCCTACGTGCCGAGACGGGACTGAAGACGCCCGACGCGCTTCATGCTGCGGCTGCCCTACACGCAGAGTGTACGCTCTTTGTCACGAATGACAATGATTTCCGCCGTATAGAAAGTCTGGCCGTCGTTGTCTTGGATGATTTCATTTGAGAGTCGGAAGTAGCCAATTTATACCCAAAGTGGACAGTCGCACGGTCTCTGCGGAGGACGTTTCTAAACCCTGGACAATACGCGCCCGCAGTGGCTGGCGAATACGCACGCGGCACTGGATGCGGCGGCGGCGTATGGGTGGGACGCAGATATTTCGGAGGTGGATGCGCTGGGGGCGTTGTTGGCGTTGAATAGGGAAATAGGGGAAAGTAAGGCGCAGTAGAAACAGTACTTGTCGAACCTAAAGGATTAGAGAAGACGATTGCCCTCAATTGAGGTCAGCCAAGAGCCTTACTGATAGACCTTTCAAGCAAAAATCGAGATGGGTAATATCTGTACAGCTGGGCCCTTGACTATCCGTTCTGATCTAGGAACGTCAAATCCTTGTTCATCACCAAGCGAGTCAAGCGCGCCAGTAAAACCAGTTAAGAATGACTGCGGCATTTTACTTAAGGCTGTCTTTCTAAGTAGATTTATGGATTCACACTCGTCGTAGATGCATTTAGTCACTTTTCCTAATAACCTGAATTCGGAGTTAATGTAGATCCCACATGAGATCAAGAGTTGACCTGCCCCCGAGTTCGGTAGGCAAAGGGGCGAGTTATCTTTCGACACTTTTCCCCTAAGCCCCCGGTCAAACCGGACGTGATAGTTTCCCATCATCCGGCTTTCTCAGAGCAGCTACGCTGAGTGATTTGTTCCTTTCACTCAGGACATTGAGTACAGTTTCAGTTGTTCGCATCACGCGCCCCCTCATCGTACTCGCAGTCATAGCTTCACCTGTCTCCCTTCCCCCTGTAAGTGGCTTTCCCACTCTCCCTGGTCGGTCGTTACTGCGACGAGTACTATGGAGACTCCGTACCCGTATGATTCGCATCACTTAGGGCATCCCGTGTTCCGGTTCACAATCTCCGTAATAGCGACCCTTAGACCCCCCTCAGTGCATCCTTGCCCTGCTTCGTTAGCAGATTCTCCCCATTGGCAGGTTCCTACGGAGGTAGTGTATTTCCGTGAGTGTTGAACCCAAGCTGGCCGGCATCGTCTGAAGTCGGCGCGCTTGACACCGTGTTAATCAAGTGGGAGTTGCATCTCTTAGAGGCTGTTTGAAAAAGTCAAGCCCTAATCTACTCATTGCCAAAAAGTAGAACAATCCCATAAACACAATTGTTTCAGCAACCCAATTGCGCTTCTTCTCCTCACCGCGCATAGATTTCGTTATCAGACCCGTTACAATACTTGCCAAAACCAGAGAAATTACCCAGATCATTCTGGACCTCCCTAGCAGGCCGGATAACTGGCTGATTCTTCAGGGCAGACTTTCGCAGGCTAGGCCATCATTGTCGCCGTCTAAACGGTGCTTATCTCTATTCAGAATACCCTAACAGTCTTTCCAACTCTTCAAGTGATTCTGGATCGCAATCCGCGAAGTATGCATCAAAGTCTTCGCCAATGACTGTCAATACAGTCAGAACATCCATAATGGTTGCGTCCTCTAGGTCACGAAATGGCTCAAGCAACTCCATGTAACAGGCTAGATTTGTTTGAGTCTCTTCATAAGAAGGGTCATGCGTAACGATTCGGCTATGTGTATCGTAGAATCCGAATGCCGTGTCCAATATGCCGAGTAACGCAGCGAAAATTTCGTCGACATCCTCAGATAAAAGGCCCGCGTCCCACTCCGGAACGAGAACCGAGATACGTTGAACTTCCTCATTTATCCAACGTCTGTATTGATACACAGTCATCTCTACTTTTCCTTCAGGAGGAATTTCAGGTGGTACATCATACGCAAATATCAGATCAAAAGAATCGCAGTCGGCAAGGACGTTCAAGGCTGTTGCCGCCTCGTTAGCGTCCATCGAGAGGCCGTACTTCTTTTTAACCTTAATTACCTGTGCAACGAACCAGCATTTATTGTGTGCAGGCAACCATTTGGTTAAATCTTTATCTGATTTTTCAATACGGCTCAGAGACGGGCTTGCCAGTGCGAGGTTATCAAGATCACTTGCAAATGCAAGACGTGTAGAAGCGTTAGCAGAGCATAGACCACTATCATGCGCCTCTGAAATGTCAACCATATGGTCAATTTCGGTTTTGCCTCGGCTTATGAAAATCTCATCCGTGTACGGGCTGTAAATACGTCCGTTCATGCGGGCGATTATGTTGTCCTCAACTGTATCTGAATATTTGTAATCGCTACGGATGTACGGACTGCAACGATTTTCAGGTTCTATCTTGATAGTGGGTTCCTGTGCGTGCAGGGTAGAAGGAATGAGAACGGCGAGGATGACAATTGTAAAGATGATCTTGTGCATGAGATGTTTTCCTTAGGTGAATCTTACGTAACCTGAGTTCGGAGTTAGACGCGGCTAGCGGGCGCCTGCCTGGCGGCGTGCCGGTCCTCCTCCATAACGCCACCCGGCGCAGGGAAGGCGGTTATGACTGTGAAAATTCACCGTTTACCTGCCTGCCCGATAGCGATTGCTCCATCCCGACGATTGACGGGCGTTTGTCCTGATCTGCATAACTGTTTTTGCAAGTCATTATAAGTTTAGCAGATCCGGCGTGTGATTTCAATGTCATTTCTGTGATATTACCCTCTTTTTTGTATCAGTTTCGCGTCAATATGCGGAAATCCGTATAACCGGGCGCGGCCAAGTCGGTACCACCGACCTGGCAGGGGATATGAAGCGTGCCCACGCGTGAGAATCGAAAAGGGAGACAGCAGCGCAGCCGCTTGACAAGGCGCTCTTTAACTCCGAATTCAGGTTAAGTAAGTGTCTTTTCAAGGGCAAGGGCAGTGCTGCCGTCAATGCCATTGCCAGTCGGATTGCCTTCACCAGGCAAACGAAGAAGCTTTCTCTCCATCCCTCTAACAAGGATTTTGCTTCATTGCCGACTCTGCTTTAACTCCGAACTCGGGTTAATACTCTAAACTGACCATCTACTAGGTCAGACATTGATGCGTCGTTGAGATACCCAGACTCCACAGTAATAACAGCTGAATATTTTTTCAGAAAGACGTTTCTTGCAATCAAGTCAATTGTACCGCCTTCTTTCAGCCAATTTGAAAAATTTCGGATTTGCCCGTGCAGTTTCTCATTCTCAGAGGCTAAATTCTTGCTATTGCTTCGTCTCCTTTGAGGCTTGTCCTCAAATTCCTTTGTGATTCCCACCATCGCGGCCATACTATCAATTGTTTCAACGATTGGATTGCGCTCCAGTGCTCCTTCGAACTCTATGAAGTCGCCTGGATTTGGCGGAGTTTCTTCCAAGGAAGTCAAGTGTCCGCGTTCGACAAGTAGGGTTCGCAACTGATAAAAGAGAGAAGCAGGTGTATGAATCCTTTCCTCAGAAGCGGTAGTGCCAGCTACCTGCGCACTTGAATCGGCGATTGCTCCTGAAATATCTACTTTGAAGAGCGTCGAAATCACTTCACTTACCCTAAATCCTGCTGAAATCTCCTGCTGGCTTGCGGATGTTTCAGAGGATGTCTGAGTTACAGCGGTTACAGTACTTATGCCTCCTTGCAGCATCGCGATCAGGTCAAACACCATCCTCTAATTCAGGTATACGGGAACGATCAATTTATCCACGAAGTAGCTCCCTATCGACATGAGTTAAAGCAGAAACAGGAAGTGGAACCCAACATACTCCTTTCGCCCTTGCAACTTGACTGAAAGTCTTTTCTCTGTCTGTCATTGCCTGTATTTCCTCCGTTTGGCTTGTCAAAAATTGCATCGAATGTAGATCCCAAAAGAGACTAAGAGCATTGGCATTTCGAAACAGCGGCTAAGATTCGTGTGTTCCAGTCACGATGCCATCGCGAAAAGTCATAGTTTCAAATTGGATCCATATTAATTCTACCACGATTGTCTGCCATCGCCGCAGTCACTGTACGGAATTGACGCACTCAAAAGTGGCGGCGAGTACTTGACTCTCAGGAGCGAGCCCTTCTTGACCGCGAGGGCTACTTCCTCTCGTTCGGAGATCCACCTAGTGAGGCAGATTAGCAGGGCCTTATGCTAATTGGGAAAGGCCAATTGCTTGATTTGCAGATAGTCAGGTACGCCCAGCAGGCGATTGATGTAAATGCAGAGGGTATGTGCAGTCAATTTCGTGTAAAGGCGTGCACAAAGGCCTCTGAAAGTGTGAGCGTGGTTGGTTTCAATCGAGAATTGTGCGTTGAGTTGACTGTTGACTGTTTCGATCATTTGGCGGACGGCGTCGTAGATGCGAGAGACGAATGCCGGGAGCTGTTTTTTCTGGTTTCTGCGCGGTTTGGTGAGCAGGCGGATGCGATTGTATTGCCAGAGTTCTTCAGCTGCCGGTGCACTGACGTAGGCCTTGTCGCCGATGACGATGCGGTTGTTGTGTTCGGCAAGGAGTTCGCGACCGACAGCCAAGTCGCGGTAGCTAGCAGGAGCTAACTCGAAGTCGATAATGAGGCCACCCATCGTGATCAGAAGATGCAGCTTGAAACCGAAGATCATCTCCTTTTTGGAGGGAACGGGCCCGAAATCGGCCCCCCAATCAGACCAATCGCCGCGCGCTTGCGGCGCCAGATGGAATTGAACCACAGGGATGGGCAGGCTATCCACGACACAATGCTCGTCCCGATAGAGTTCCATTCTGGCCAACATCATGCGCCGCATCTCATTGATAATCCACATTAAGTTTCGTCGTCGCCGATTGAAACGGCTCTGTTCCGGCAAGATCGGAAACTTATCCCGATGTGCCTGCATATGACTGAGTAATTCTGTTTCCACATCCCAACCCAGACACTCGCCGATGAGACAGAGCGCGATCAACTCACTGTCGCTACACTCAGGCTCCGGTCCCGGTCGTCTCTGATATCTTTCCAGTTCCTTGTACATGTCGTCAACGAGTACATACACCCATAGACAGAAGTCGTCAAAGTGGGCTATCATTCGGTTAGTCCTCCTGGTGAGCTACCTTGGTTGGTCGAGACTTCCAAAGTTATCTCACCAGGGGACTTTTTTCAAACGCTATCTAGCATAAGGCCCTAGCAGTAACGAGATGGATTGTAGTGCCATTGACGAAAACCTTGTGGCTCTATTGTCCGATTTGGTGACGGAGAACCCCTCTTTGTATAATGGCTTCTGACTGTCGTCCAGATTTGGTTGGCATTGATTGGTCTTCCAACTGGCAATGTCAACAGCGATTGGGCCGACAGGCGATGCTCTACAATCAGTTTCTTACGAAGACGCGACTGGAAGACGGGACTCTTCGGAACGGGAAACTGAGGCAGGAGTGAAGGCCATTCAGCACATTCACAGGAGAATAAGGAGACAGAAATGTACCACATGCAACCGCTAACCGGTTGGCGGGAGGCATACACCAATGGGAAAGGTCATTGGATATACGAGTTGGATGACTACGACTTGCGTGTCCAATCAGAGCCCCATGACTTGTACAGCTATTCCGTTATCGATAAGAAGGACAACGTCATTCGTTCGGACTTTGATTATGAAGACCCAGGGAGCGCGATGAAGGCGGCCGAGAGCGAATGGGAGAATTGCCTGAAGCCAACTCCCGGATTGTCCAGCAAGGTTCAGTCCTTTAAGTGGCGTACTGCTGAAAGGGGGGCGGCAGCGGAGTGCCGAATCGGCATAGCCAATTCGGTACTGTTGCAGACCTATCGCGATGAGGAGACTGGTCTCTGGTCTTACTATGCGTATTACAAGACCGTGCTTCTTGTGGAAGAAGAGGATAAGTGCAAAACTAACTTCGATGCCCAGAGTGCATTAGAGGCATGGTACAAGCAAAACGCACTCGATCTGCTGCATATCCACTCCCTGCTTTCAAAGTAGGGGCAAGGAATCGAATCTTCCGGTCGCAGATGAAAAGGGCGCTCCAGCACAATGCTGGGGCGTCTTCCTTTTTCATGGCGTTCGCGTAATGCCTGGGGTAGCAGTCAAAGCACATTCAGTAAACCGGGCCATTTCAAATTGGAAGGTATCCCTATGACACAACTGCCTAAACCGCCGCCGGGTCAACAGCCACGATTCCCTCGGGCGCGTAGCGGGCGAAGTCCTTCGTGTTGAAGGTCAGGATGCGTACAG
Organism: Caldilineaceae bacterium; assembly: GCA_965204525.1. GTDB lineage: Bacteria > Chloroflexota > Anaerolineae > Caldilineales > Caldilineaceae > Bin5. Next base: position 1,154,383 of record OZ241994.1, read on the forward strand.
TCCTTGGCGGCTCAGCGCGTAATCGGACAATGGCGGACAGTCAGGATCAACATATTCCGTGAATTCATCCGCCATCTGATCGGCCAGAGTCTCCAACTCATCAAGGGATAGTGGTGTCATGGACGCAGTATTGCCCCCCGCCGTTACGGCGGCAAGGGAACGCTGAACTTCTGCAGCGAAGTCAGAGCGCAGCTCCAGGCCTTCAGCGGAGTTGCCCAGCAGTTCAGCGAGCGTTTGCAGAACGACTTCCCGCACAAGTTCTCGGAATTCCTCGGTTGTCAAGTCAGCGACTTTTGAGGGCGTCACTGTTCCGCTCCTTTCTGCGGTGAAAATCACCATTCCCCATAGAACTATTCATTATAAGCCCCTGTGATTTGCGCGCATTCGACAGGAGTACACTGCATTATGCAGGACTTTCTTCGCTACTGCCAGATTCATCTTGACTTTCACACCAGCGAGCAGCTGACCAACATCGGCGGGAAGTTCGACGTCTACAGTTCTGAGCAACAGTGTGCTATAGTTCAGGCCAAAGGAGGCACGCACATGGCAACAGACCTGCACTCTCTCTTCCGCATCCCCGGTCCGACCCAAGCCGACATCGACTCGTTCCACAACGACGGGTACATCGCCTATCCTGACGTCTTCACCGACCATGCCAGGGAAGCCCTCATCGAGGAGATCGAGGGGCTCCAGCAAGTGCGCGACTACGTACGGCAGCTGCCGAGCCATCAAGCGGAGCCCAAAGCCTACTTCATCCGCCCATGGAACGACAGGGGACCTTACTCCGACCAGTTGATCGACGATCCCTTTATCACCTCGCTGCTGCGCGCCACCATCGGCGACGATTACCACTACTGCCACTCCGCCTTGAACATTGCGCCGCGGGGCATCGGTCCACTCCGCTATCACCAGGACCATCATCACTGGAAGCATGAGAACCCCGTCAACCTGGCCGAACGCGACAGATACTATGTCCAGATTCTCTACTATCTGAACGGCTTCACTCGCGGCGACCGCAACCTGAAAGTTATCCCGGGCAGCCACCGCGTCGCGCCCACTGAGGACGCCACACCGGACAGAATGCTTGCAGGGGCTTTTGACGCCGAGGCGGGCCGCCCGCTCAAGGAGAAGCGCCTCGAACTGCCGCCCGGCAGCATGGTCTACATCAACGCTCGTATCTTCCACGGCGTCGAACCGAAGCCCGCCGACTCTCCCCAGCCCTACCGGATCTTCAACATCGACATCTTCAAAGAGGCCGGCCCGCCCCACCGCCACACGCAGGAGATCCCCGCTGAATGGATTGCCGGCGCCAGCCCGGCCCGTACGAAGCTGTTTCTGCGCCAGGCCTACTCCGAAGGTTGCTGGGCCTCGTAAAGGGTACTGGCTGAACGAATTTCAGTTGCTGTCCTCCATGGCGCTCCGGCTTTCTGTCGGAGCGTAGTTATTTTTGCTTTAGCCCCATGCCGGTCGCACCGCGGCGCAGGTTTTTTCGAACTGTTTGAAAACTGCCTCGGAGTTGCGTTACACTGCGATCAGACCAGTCAGATCCCGTTTCGCCGTCCAACCTGCAGGAGCGCCGCGCCAAATGTCTGACTTTCTCCGCTACCGCCAGATCCACCTCGATTTCCACACCAGCGAGCAGCTCACCAACATCGGCGGAGAGTTCGACGCCGCGGCATGGGCCCAGCAACTAACCGAGGCCCATGTCGACTCCATTACCTGCTTCGCCCGCGGCCATCACGGCATGATCTTCTATGACACCCATGTGTATCCGGAGCGGCGGCATCCTCACCTGCAGTGCAACCTGCTGGCTGAGCAGATCGAAGCTGGGCACGCCCGCGACATCCGCGTACCGGTCTACACTACAGTCCAGTGGGACTACTACACCGCCCAGCACAGTCCCCAGTGGTTGCAGGTCGCCGCCGACGGTTCGATACAGGGACAGAAACCCTACGAGGCCGGCTTCTACGCGAAACTCTGCCTCAACACGCTCTACGTCAACTTCCTCAAAGCCCATGTCGATGACATGTTCGCGCGCCTACCGGCCGTAGACGGCCTTTTCTTCGACATCGTCCAGGACCAGGACTGCTCCTGCCCCGCCTGCCGACAAGAGATGCTGGCACAGGGCATCGACCCTGCCTGCGACGCCGACCGCCAGGCGTTCGGCCAGGGGGTGACCGACCGCTTCAAACGTGCGATGTCCGCACATGTACGCAACCACAGCCAGGAGTGCACTATCTTCTACAACTCCGGCCACGTCGGCCCGCGCCAGCGCGCCACCGGGGAGACCTACAGCCACTGGGAACTCGAATCGCTGCCCTCGGGAGGCTGGGGCTACATGCACTTCCCGCTCTCGCAGCGATACGCTCGCACGACCGGCCACGACAGCCTGGGGATGACCGGCAAGTTCCATACGGCCTGGGGCGACTTCCAGTCCTACAAGAACGAGGCCGCGCTCCAGTTCGAGTGTTTTCAGATGCTCGCCCTCAACGCCAAGTGCTCTATCGGCGACCAGCTGCATCCCACCGGACGGCTCGACCAGGCCACCTACGACCTCGTCGGCCCGGTCTACCGCGAGGTGGCGCGCAAGGAGCCGTGGTGCCGCGGCGCCCGCCCTGTGACAGATATCGGCGTCTTCACACTGGAGGCGTTCACAGGGGAGCGGCTGACCGCGGAGACGGTCGGCGCCGTGCGCATGCTGCAGGAGGGCGGGCACCAGTTCGACGTCGTCGACAGCGAGACCGGTTGGGAGGGCTACCGCGTGCTCATTCTGCCCGACGCGGTGACCCTGGACGGGAAACTCGCTAGAAAGGTTTCCGAGTACACCGCCGGCGGCGGAAAGCTTATCGCCTCATTCGAGTCCGGACTCACGCCCGACCTGGTCGACTTCGCTTTGCCTGGCTGGGGCGTCCGTAAGACCGGTGAAGGACCGGTTGACGCCAACGGCGATCCTGTGCGGGGCCGCCACTTTCGCAGCGGAGACTACGTTGATTATCTGCGCGCGGAGAGACCGCTGGCCGGGGGCCTGCGGCCGACCGAATATGTCATGTACATGCGCGGGCTGGAAATTTCAGCCGGAGAGGACGCGGAGGTTCTTGCCAGAGTGGTTCCCGCCTACTTTGACCGGACCTGGCAGCAGTTCTGCTCACACCGGCAGACGCCTAGCAGCGGCGAACCCGGCGCGCCCGCGGCCGCACGCACGGGAGAGGTCGGTCGCCGCGCAGGCTATCGGCATTCCAGGCGGTCCCGCGGCCGCACGCACGGGAGAGGTCGTCTACTTCGCCCATCCCATATTTCGCCAGTACCACCGCAACGCGCCCCACTGGTGCAAGCAGCTGCTTTTGAATGCGCTGGACATGATTCTGCCGGACCCCCTTCTGCGGCATGGGGGCCCGACAGGAATGTTGGCCGCGCTGAACGAGCAGACTGATCAGGGCAGGCTGGTCCTGCATCTGCTGCACTACGTACCGGAACGCCGCGGCCAGGATTTCGACGTGATTGAGGACGTGCTGCCCCTGTACGATGTCTACGTGAGCCTGAAGCTGCCCGGGCCGGTGGCCGGCGTGCGCTGCGTCCCGGACGGGGCGGCGCTGACATTCGGCGAGGCGAAAGGACGGCTTAACTTTACCGTGCCCAAGGTGGAAGGACACCAGATCGTGGAGATTGCCCTGGGCTAGCACTGCCGCGCATTCCGCCACCGCCGGCACTATTCATGTCCTCTGCCAGTAGTCTACGACCAGGACCTTTTCGAGGTGGGGACGCAGCACCGAGCCAAAGGCCGCGTGGTCCGGGTGGGGCAGGTAGGCGTCGCGGGCGGCCTCGCTGGCGAACGTGACGAAGAAGCAGTGGGTAAACCCTTCTGCCTTGCCCTCATATTTGATGTCTGATAGCATGGCCGGGCCTTTCCCCCTCTTTCCCGTCGAATTCAATGAACGGATAGAATCAGCGGCTCTGCAGACCACACGTCACACCAAGAACGAGATTCCAAAAGGACCTAATATGCCCGACACGCGCCCGAATATCCTCTTTATCATGTCGGACGACCACGCTTCACACGCCATGAGCTGTTACGGCAGCCGCATAAACCGTACACCCCATCTCGACCGCATCGCCGACGGGGGCATGCGCTTCAACAACTGCTTCTGCACAAACTCGATCTGCACGCCCAGTCGCGCCGTCATCCTTACCGGCACGTACAACCATATCAACGGCGTGACAACGCTGTCTTCGACCCTCGACGGCCGGCAGGTGACCATGCCCAAGTTGCTGCAGGCGGCAGGATACCAGACCGCCATCGTCGGCAAATGGCACCTGGGCCACGGCGGTGTCAACGATCCGACCGGATTTGACTATTGGAACGTGCTGCCGGGCCAGGGCCTCTACCACGACCCCGAAATGATCGAGATGGGCGAACGGAAGGTCTTTCCCGGCTACGTCACCGACCTCATCACCGACTTCTCGCTGGACTGGCTGCGGGCGCGCGATCCGGAGCGGCCGTTCATGCTCATGTGCCACCACAAAGCGCCCCATCGCGCCTGGGAGCCGGACGAGAAGCATGCCTTGATGTATGAGGACGAAGAGATCCCCTACCCGGAGACCTTCAACGACGACTACAGCAATCGCGCCGCCGCGGCCGCCGCGGCCGAGATGCGCATCGACCGTGACATGACGCTGACCGATCTCAAGCAGCCGACGCCGGAGGGGCTGACGCCGGAGGAGGAGAAGAAGTGGAAGTACCAGCGCTACATCAAGGACTACCTGCGCTGCGTCGCTTCGATCGATGACAACGTGGGCAGGCTGCTCGACTACCTGGAAGAGGAAGGGCTGGCGGAGAACACCATCGTGGTCTACACGTCCGACCAGGGCTTTTTCCTGGGCGATCACGGCTGGTATGACAAGCGCTTCATGTACGAGGAGTCGCTGCGCATGCCGTTGCTCATCCGCTATCCGCGTGCGGTCGCGGCGGGGGCGGTCAACGACCAGATGGTCCTCAACGTCGACTTCACGCCTACGTTGCTCGAGTACGCCGGCGTCAAGATCCCGGACCATTTCCAGGGGAGCAGCTTCTGCCCCCTACTTGCGGGCGAAGCGCCGGAAGGCTGGCAGACGTCGATGTACTACCGCTACTGGATGCACCTGGCCCACCACCACGTCTACGCCCACTACGGCGTGCGCACGCTGCGCTACAAGCTGATCTACTACTATGCCGACGGACTGGATCAGCCGGGCGTCATCGACGAGTCCAAGGCGCCGGAGTGGGAGCTCTTCGACCTCGATGCCGACCCTTATGAACTGAACAACGTCTACCATGATCCCGCCTATGCCGGGGTTGTGGAGGAGCTGACAGGGGAGCTGCACCGCCTGCAGGCGCGCGTTGCCGACCAGCCGTACGACCATCCAACCGCGGCCGGAACCTGGCGGCAATGAAGCCATAGCCCTTACTGAAGCTATATGTGGATTTTGCCAATGAACTGAATACGAAAACTGAGGCGTTCGACACCCTAGCCCCGCTCCGCGGCCAGGGCGAACAGATGCTGCCGCCCCAACCAAAGCGCGAGGGCGCCCAGGGCCGCCGAGAAGAACACGCCGCTCACCGCTACAGCCACGACTCCGCTGACCGAATAGATGCCGCCGGTCCCAAGACTGCCGCAGGCCGACGCGATAGCCACCATCGCTTCGTTGATGCCCTGCACGCGCCCCCTCTGCGGCGAGCCTTCCAGCGCAGCCGACAGCAGCGAGGAGCCTGCGATATAGCTGAAGTTCCACCCCAGACCGAGCAGAAAGAGTGAGACGAACAGAACCGGAAGCTCCGTCGAGAGCGGCATCATGATCGCCGCCAGCACTTGCACGAGCGCTCCGGCGAAGATCATCGGTACCCGGCCTACCCGCCCCGCCAGCCAGCCGCTGAGGCCTGAGAGACCGAACATTCCCAGGGTGTGCGCCATCAGCACGTAGGAGATGGCGTCCGCCTTGTAGTCGGCCCGACTCATGTGCAGGGGCGTGACCACCATCAGCAGGGTCATGACCATTTGCCCGATCGCCATCGCCGCGATCGCCAGCTGCACGTCCGGCAACTTGAGCAGGTGCATGACCTGCCTCAGCCCCCTGGGAGCCTCCTCGCTTCCGACCTGGGTATCGAGCGAGTCGTCCTCTGAGCCCTCTGCTGCCTTTGCGGTGTTTTCTTCCCGGGCAACCAGCGCGGCCAGCTCTTTCGGGTCAGGCCGCAGCGCCGCCAGCAAGAGTATCAGTGCAAGAACCATCAGCGCCGCGCCAATCCAGAATGGTCCTACATGCTCGTGAAATCCCTGCTCTCTTGCCACTGCTACTGCCGGTTCCACCAGAAGCGGGCCGCCAACGGCCCCCACCGTGCCAGCGAACACGATGAGCCCGATCACTTTGGCCTGTTGCGCCAGCGGAAAGATCTCGGCCGCGGCGTAGCGTGTCTGCTCCAGGGCGGCCCGGCCTACGCCCAGCAAGATGGCGCCCCCGAGAAAGAATATCAGTGATCCGGCGCTGATTGCGGACGCCGAAACGAGCATTCCGAAGATAACAAAGGAGAGGCCCACGGCCAGCCCGATGCGCCGGCCCGCTTTGTCCAACAGCCAGCCGAGCGGATAGCCAGCGCCGGCCCGCCCAACCATAGAGAGGGCGTTGGGCAGACCGATCAACTGTACGCGGCCGCTAAGGGAGTAGGAGATGATCGGGGTCAGCACAAAACCGGCGATCATGGCGGCACTGTTCAGGCTGCTGACGACGAAAAGCGTGATGATGAGCCGCCGCTGAACGCGGGACATCGGTATCATGGGGAACGAGTCCCTTCACAGGTCTGACCAACCGGGCTTTACGCAGACCGGGGGCAGAGAACCCTGTGCTTGGAATGGCGTACGCCACATTGTAAACAGTCATCAAGCAAAGAGCAATTGCGGACAGTTCTGACACTACCGGACAGGTGTCTTCCTCTGCGTCGCAGCGGAGACTTGCAAGGAGTATTGGGGCAGATTCTTGCGGCGAATTGGGGGTTGTGGTACGGTTCAACCGGTCTGAGCCGGGAACAGTTGTTTTCGACCGTCAGAGTTGAATCCTCCACCTCGATACAGAAGACTTTCTTGAGCCAGCTGCTGTACCGGTTTGGCTCCTGCGCTCCACTATTGTGACCCGTCAGCTCACCAACTGCGAAGGAAAGCACGATGGCATCGAATGCAAAACCGAATATCGTCCTGTTCGGCATCGACTCGCTACATGCCGATCACATGAGTTGCTATGGATACGAACGGCTTACCAGCCCCTACCTGGACCGTTTCGCCGCCCAAGGCGTCCTCTTCGAGAACACTTTCAGCGCTCATATTCCCACAACCAGCGCCTACGCCTCCATGCTGACCGGCATGGACGTCTTCTCGACCCAGGTCGTGGCCCTCCGCCACCAGGGTCCGCTGCGCCCGGAGGTGAAGACGCTGGCCGAGATTTTGCGCGACGAGGGTTATCACACAATCTGCATCGGCTTCGACGGCAACCCCAGCAGTCGCGGCTTCGATGAGTATCTCAGCTACCGGGCCTGGGGTTCCTGGGAGGAAGGCCGCCTGCCAAAGGCCCAGCTGCTGAACGAACAGGCGATACCTGCCATCGATCGCATGGTGGCGGAAGACAAGCCGTTTTTCCTCTTTCTGCGCCACATGGACCCTCACGCGCCCTACCTGCCGCCTGAGCCGTACGAGCGCATGTTCTTTCACGGCGACGAGTGCGATCCGAGCAACAACTCGATGGAGCCTGTGCTCGCGTTCAAGCCCTTCCGCGACTTTCTCGCCTCCTGGCTGCCGCCGGGCATCACGGACAAGGACTATGTCATCGCCCAATATGACGGCTCAATCGCCTACATGGACGCTGCGATCCAGTCGATCTTCACCGCGCTGGAGGCGCACGGGATCTTCGACGAGACTATCGTGGCGATCAACGGCGACCACGGCGAGACACTCTACGATCACGAGTGCTGGTTCGATCACCACGGCATCTATGACAACGTCCTGCACGTGCCGCTGATGCTGCGCTACCCGCCCAAGCTGCCGGCCCACCGCCGCGTCTCCGGCTTCAACCAGCACAAGGACCTCGTGCCCACCCTGCTCGACTTGGCCGGTATCGACGCCGGCATCGACTTCGACGGGCGCTCCCTGCTGCCGATGGTCGAGAGACAGGTCGCTTCTCACGAGAGCGAGATCTACATCACCGAATGTACGTGGATGCGCAAGCACGGCTGGCGCACCCCCCAATGGAAACTGATGCTGGCGCTGGAGCCGGACTTCCATTTCAAGCCGCCGGTGGAACTCTACAACCTGGTCGAAGATCCGCTGGAGAACTGCAATCGTGCCGACGAGCTGCCCGGCGTCGTGGCGGCCCTGACTGCGCGGTTGGACGCCTGGGTGGCCAAACGCGAGGCGGAGACCGGGCTGCCGAACCCGATCCACCACCAGGGTGACTGGCACGGCCTAAAAGGGGTCGGCCCTTTCACCAGCTCGCAACAGGCCTACGACTCGCTCTACATCGGCGATGCCAGCGCGGCCCGCCGTCTCCAGGCCAGGTCGCGCGAGGTCGAGGAAAAGGAATAGGGGCAAAGAAGGCGCAATGGCTTCGTCTGGAAAACCGAACATCGTCATACTCGGCATCGACTCCCTCCGGGCCGATCACCTCAGTTGCTATGGATACGACCGGCTGACCACGCCCCGTCTTGACCGCTTTGCCTCTCAAGGCGTGCTCTTCGAGAACACGTTCAGCCCCCATATCCCGACGACCAGCGCCTACGGGATGATGCTCACGGGTATGGACATCTTCACCTCGCAGTTGGTGGCGCATCGTCCCAAAGGCCCGCTGCGGCCGGAAGTGAAGACACTAGCCGAAATCTTGCGCGCGCAAGGCTATATCACAGTCTCGGTGGGCTTATCGAGCAGGGCCAGCGCCAGGGGCTTCGACGAGTATCTGAACTTCACGCAGATGGGAAGTTGGGCTGACGGCCGGGCGCCCAAGGCCCAGCGGTTGAATGAGCTGGCGCTGCCCGCACTCGACCGCCTTGTGGCTGCAGAAAAGCCGTTCTTTCTCTTCCTGCGCCACATGGACCCGCATTCGCCCTACCTGCCGCCGCGGCCTTTCGAGCGCATCTTCTATCACGGCGACGAGTGCGATCCCGACAACCGGTCGATGGATCCGGTCTTCGCGTTCGAGCCGTTCAAGCATACGCTCATCGACATGTTGCCGCCAGGGATCAGCGACCGGAACTATGTGAATGCTCAGTATGACGGGGCCATCGCCTATATGGACGCGTGTATTCAGTCTATCTTCACCGCGCTCGAGGCGCACGGCATCTTCGACGAGACTATCGTTTCTGTCAACGGCGACCACGGTGAGGAGCTCGACGAGCACGGATTCTGGTACGATCACCACGGCCTTTACGACAATGTGCTCCATGTGCCGCTGATGCTGCGCTACCCGCCAAAGGTGCCATACGGCAGGCGGGTGACCGGCTATAATCAGCACAAGGACCTGGTCCCAACGATACTCGATCTCGCCGAGATCAACGCCGGCATAGACTTCGACGGTCGCTCCCTGCTGCCGATGATCGAGGGCAAGGTGGCGTCGCACGAGAGCGAAATCTATATCACCGAGTGCGCGTGGATGCGGAAACACGGATGGCGGACGCCGCAGTGGAAGCTGATCCGCGCGCTCGAGCCGGATTTCCATTTCATGCCGCCGGTCGAACTCTATAACCTGGTCGAGGACCCGGAGGAGAGCTGCAACCTGGCCGAAGAACTGCCCGAAGTTGTGTCAGCCCTCACGGCGCGGCTGGAGTCATGGGTGAGCAGGCGGGAGGCCGAGTCCGGGCTGCCCAATCCTATCCATCACCAACCCGGCTGGCACGATATCGAGGGCATCGATTATTTCACCAGTTCGCAGCAGGCGTACGACAATCTGCGCATCGGGCGCCCCAGTCAGGAGGCGCTGCAGCAAGAGCGGGCGCAGATGGGCGCGAAATCAAGCAAGTCATAAACCCAGGCGATTCGGGATCGAAGCGGCTGCTTTTGAACCCGCCGGCCCGCAAGGTCGCCTCACACGGAGCAACCCTCATGAAACTTGGCGCAAATTCAGTCTTATTCGGCGGCTATGACATGGAGACCGCCTTCCGCTGTATCGCCATGGCCGGCTATGACGGTATCGAGATGGCCGCAATCGACAGCATGGCCGAGCATCTCGTATTGGACCGCTGGCAGGAGCTGGCGCCGGAGATCAGGCGGCTTGCCCAGACCTATGAGCTGGAGCTGCTGGCCATGGAACAGCCCAGTCGCGACCGGGACCTGATGGAGAAGGCGATGCAGGCGGCCGTGGAGTGCGGCATTCCCATCGTCAATTGCGGGCCGGGCGGTGAAAGCGGCAACGAGGAAAGCCTCTTGCAGACCATCGACGAGCTGGGCGAGCTCGCGCAGATGGCGGAGAAATACGGAGTTACCCTGTGCGTGAAGGCGCACGTCGGCGCCAGCATATTCGACACGCCAACGACGCTGCGTGCGATGCTGGCGATCAGCTCACCCAACTTCGGCATCGACATGGACCCGTCGCACATTCACCGCGCTGACGAGAATCCGGTCGATGCGATCGCCGCCGTCATTAGCCGCGTCAAGCACGTCCACATTCGCGATTGCAAGGGCCGCCAGCAGGGCCCGGGGAAGCCTGAGCTGCAGGCGAACGGCCGCGGCGACATCGATCTGGTAGGCTATGTTCGTGTCCTGCACGATAACGGCTACGACGGCCCGCTGAACCTTGAGGTGATCGGTGCGAAGGAGTACAGTCTTGAGCAGTGCTGCATTATCGCCGCCGAGAGCCGGGGCCACATGCAGGCCTGCCTGCAGGCTTGCGGCGCCCGCTGAGTTGACCTGATAAGCTGTCTAACCGTCCATTGAATGGGATAGTCATTCACAACTCAAACTCACACGTTTCAATGAGGAGTAGCATATGCTCACCGCAGCACAGATTGAGCAGTTTCAAGCCGACGGTTTTCTGAATGGCGGGCAGGTGCTCAGCAACGATGAAGTGGAGACGCTGCGCGCTGAAGTGATGCGCGTCATCGACGAGCGGGAGCGCGACGACATTCCCCAACCTGTTCATGTGCGGAATATGAGCCGGGACGAAGGTAGAGCAGTCTGGCAGATCGTCAATATCTGGGAGGCGAGCGGACCTTTCCGGGAACTGATCAGCAGAAAAGAGATCACGACCGGCATTGCCCAGCTGACAGGCGCCAGCGAACTGCGCATCTGGCACGATCAGATTCAATACAAACCGCCGCAGACGGGCGGCACGACGCACTGGCATCAGGACGCGCCGCTATGGCCGATCATCAGGCCGATGACCGAGGTTACGGCCTGGGTTGCGCTGGATGACGCCGACGAAACAAACGGTTGCATGTCGATGGTGCGGGGATCGCACAAATGGGGCAACAAGATCGAATATCTGAAACAACTGGAAGATATTCAGGAGATGCCAACCGAGTACGAGGGGCGGCCACTGCGAGTTGCGAGCTGCCCGGTGAAGAAAGGCGAAGTGCACTTTCACCACGCGCTCACCTGGCACGGCTCTCACGACAACGATAGCGACCGTCCCCGCCGGGCAATTGCGCTGCACTACATGACGAACGAGACCTTCTACGTCGCCAGCGGCGAGCATGTGATGAAGGCGTTTGTCGAAGTTAAAGACGGCGAGCAGCTGCGCGGCAAGCACTTTCCGCAGGTATATCCGAGCGGTTAGCCCACTTGCGAAACCGAAATTGGGCGTAGAGGGTTACGCGCCGGCGGACAAGGGAAGTATCGGCGGAGGTCCGATGCCCAGGGCGCCCAGATTTGAGCGGAGAATCCCCACATGATTCGAATTGGCATTGTCGGCTGCGGCCGCATCCTAAACGCCCATCTCCACGGCTACCGGCTTCTGCGGGAGGCGGGCATTGACGACTTTCGCATCACGGCGCTCTGTGCCCGTAAAGAGGACGATGCGCTCATGTTCCGCAAGCGCGGTGAAGGGCCGCCGCCGCGGGCGGCGGTGCTGGCGCCGGAAACGGGTGATCCTCTGGCGGCGCCCCACATCTACCTGGATGAGTTCCAGCCGGACACTGAAGTCGACGTCTTCACCGACTACCGGGAGATGATAGCGGCGGGCGTGGTCGATGCGGTCAACGACTTTACGACACTGTCGATGCATCACCAGATCGCCGCGGCTGCTTTTGACGCGGGCTTGCATCTGCTCGTCCAGAAACCGCTGGCAATCTCGGTTGCCGCGGCCCGACTGATGGTCGACGGGGCCAGGGCGCACGGACTGACGTTCGGCCTGTTTGAAAACGTGCGCCAGTCAGCAGGCACGCGTGCGGCCGCCTGGGCGATCCGGCAGGGCCTGATAGGCGACCTGCAGCTTGCCCTGTTTGGCGGTATCGGCGGCCTCTGGTCTCCGGACAAAATCGTCGCTGAAACGCCATGGCGCCATCGCAAGCTCGAAGGGGGAGGCGGCGGCGCCATCGATATCGGGGTGCATGTTATGCACATGGTCCGCTACGTCTGCGGCGAAGTCGCGGCGGTCAGTGGCACGGTCCGCACTTTCGAGCCGCTGCGCTACCTGCACGGCGACCCGGCGGCCGGCCCTGGCGTGGAAGCCAACGTGGACGACACCTACCTCGCGACCGTCACTTGCGAGGGCGGTGCGCTGGCGCAGCTGATGTGGTCCTGGGGCGGCCACGGCGAAGAGACTCCGATCCCCGGGGCGCCGGTCTACTACGGCAGCAGAGGCTGCATCAAGGGCGGTGAGATTATCCCTGACACTGGCAGCCGCCGCAGTCTGCAGGAGACCTTCTGGGCCGAAGCTGAACCTTCTCTGCTGGACGTCCAGTTCCCTCTTGTTGGACCTGGCAAGACGCGCCTGACCGACCCCTTCGCAATCCAACAGTACGACTGGCTGCAGGCAATAGGCAGCGGCGGCCAGCCGGAGACGGACGGGGAAGAGGGCCTGCGGGATTTGGCCGCCGCGCTCGGCATGATCGAGTCCTCGCTGCTGGGGCGCACGGTTACGATGGCCGAGCTTCTTTCGGGGGAAGTCTCAGGCTACCAAAAGGAGATCGATGAGCACTTCGGCCTCGACTAGATGGTGAGAACCAGCGCCCTCTACGTCAAAATCGTGGAATGGTCAGAAGAAGACAGCTGCCTACTCCGACTGCGGGCAAGGACTATGCAAACAAAATGCTTGAGATTGCCTGAAAGTGCGGGGCTGCACTGTTCAGCGGCCCCAAAATGGTTTGACTGAGAAACGAGCGCAATGTCCAGGATAGCGAAAAAAGGGAGTTCCTAATGAAGCGTGTCGGGATCGTCGGGGCTGGTGGGATTTCCAGAACGCACGCAGACCGGTGGAGCAGGATGCCGGGTATTGAACTGGCCGGTTTCTACGACATCGTTGAGGACGCGGCCCGGGGGGCTGTTCAGCGATCCGGAGGCAAAGTGTTCAGCAGTTTGAACGAGCTGTTCGATGCCGTTGACTACGTTGACGTATGCACTCCTGGCACCGCCCACGTCGGGCCGGTGGTGGCGGCGCTGGAGGCCGGACTGCCGACAGTTTGCGAAAAACCGCTTGCCAACTCCGTCGCCGACTGCGAGCAGATCGTGGACGCCGCGGAGCGCACTGGTACACCTCTGTTTGTGGCGATGGTCGTCCGGTTCTTCCCGCAGTTCGCAAAGGCCAAGCAGGTGTTGGACAGCGGCGCGATCGGCGCGCCGGGCGTGATTCGCACCGTCCGCAGCGGCAGCTACCCCGATGCCGGCTCTGGTTGGCGAAAGGGTCTGGCTATAACCAGCTACTACGCCGACTTTACACAGAGCGGCGGTGTGCTACTGGACCTTTGCATTCACGACATCGACTATCAGCGCTGGTGCTTTGGCGAGATTGAGCGCGTCTTTGCGCGTGGAATGATGTTTGCGGGCAAGGAGCCGAAGGACCACGCGCTGCTGACAGTGCGCTTTGCCAGTGGCGCGGTCGGCCATATTGAAGGCAGCTGGTCCTATCCCCGCGGCCGCTTCTCCACCCGCATCGAAATCGCCGGGACGAGAGGCATCATCGAATGGGATTCGCGGGTGCGGCAGCCCGTGGAAGTTGCCATTGCCCAGGAAGACGGGAGCCTGGCGTCGTCCAGCAGTTCGCCCACCGCTCCCCAGCACGATCCCTACTATGCGGAGCTTGCGCACTTTGTCAGTTGCGCCGAGGCAGAAGAGCCCTTCCTGGTGACACCTTACGACGGGCTGATGGCCGTGAAAATCTCACGCGCCGCCATAGAGAGCTTGGAGACGGGGAAGGCGGTCACCATCAGTTGAGGCGGCGAGATACGAAGTTTCCTTTTGCTGACTGGTACAGGTTGCGCGGAAGAGTCAAGTTCCCGGTCGCAACAGAAACGAAATGAAGGAATTCGAAACCATGGAGAATCCGGAGACCCGGGGCCCCGAATCTTCGTCGGAAGTCCGTGTCGGAATGTTCAGCTTTGCCCACATGCATGCGGCCAGCTATATCCACTTTCTTACGCAGATGGAGGGTGTGACACTGGCGGGTATCTACGACGATGACTATGATCGAGGGGGGCGCATTGCCGCCCAATTCAACGTGCCTTATTTCAGACGGTCCGAAGGTCTATTGGACCAGGAGCTTGACGGAGCGATCATCTGCTCTGAGAATGCTCTCCATGCCCCGCTTGTTCTTCAGGCTGCCGGCAAGGTCCGCGGTATTTTGTGCGAAAAGCCGATTGCCACGACTGTCAGCGATGGTCAGGCGATGATCGACCGCTGTCGTGAGTCCGGAACGAAACTACAGATCGCCTTTCCGATGCGCTTCTCGCCGCCGGTCATGGAACTGAAGTCGCAGGTGGAGTCTGGAGTGCTGGGCGAGGTATACAGCGTCAAGACCACCAATCATGGTTCGATGCCGGGCCGCTGGTTTGTCGATTCAAAGCTCGCCGGCGGTGGCGCCGTCATCGATCACACGGTGCATGTCGTTGACCTGATTCGCTGGATCTGGGGCACTGAAGTGGTGGAGGTCTACGCCGAGGTCGGCCGCGAACTCCTGCATCCGGGCCTTGGTATCGACGATGTCGGGCTATTGAGCTTCCAGCTGGCAAACGGTATCTTTGGCACGCTTGACACCAGCTGGTCGCGGCCGCCCAGCTACCCTACCTGGGGAGACGTGAAGCTGGATGTACTTGGTGAGAACGGCCTGATCTGTATTGACGCCTTCGAACAGAACCTCCACGTCAGTTCAGACGAAGCGGGCAAGACTTCCGACGTCAATTGGGGTAGCAGCGGCGACGAGGGCCTTGTCGCCGACTTCGTCGCCATGATCCGGGAGGGCCGGGAGCCGTCGGTAGACGGAGAAGACGGTTTGCGTGCGTTGGAGGTCGCGCTAGCGGCCTATGAGTCGGCGAAGCGGGCCGAGCCTGTGCAGTTGTGATCTGGAGGTCGCGAACACGCGCTGTTTCTTTTCAATTTGCGGCTGGTAATTCCGTTCGACATTCTTCCTCAAGAAGTATTGAGTTCGAGAGCGTTCAATGAGTCAAACTACGGTCCTGCGCGCCCGCAGGATCCTCCGAAGTGATCCCCTCTTTTTCGACACCGAGACAACCGGTCTGGACAGATACGCGGAGATCGTCGAGATCGGTGTCGTTGATGCGGCCGGCCAGACAGTGCTCGATAGTCTGGTGCGCCCGAAGCGGCGCATCCCTGCCGACGCGACATCGGTGCACGGCATCACCAACGAAATGGTGCTGGACGCACCAACATGGCCGGAGGTCTGGCCGCAGGTAAAGCGGCTCTTCGCCGACCGCCGCGTGGGCATATTCAACGCTGACTTTGACCTGCGCATGATGCGGCAGTCGCACGAGCGGCATGATCTGTCATGGGAGGCGTTGGGAGGGAGAGCCTTCTGCGTGATGAAGATGTACGCCCGATATTATGGCGAACTTCTGGGTATCGGCAACATGAAATGGCAGAGCCTGCAGAGGGCGGGGCAGCAGTGCGGTATCGCCCTACCCAACAGTCACAGAGCAGTGGACGATGCCAGACTGACAAGCGCGGTTTTCCGGCACATGGCGGGGTCTGGAGATTCTCCATGACTTCGAGAAGTACGCCCTCGATAAGCACGACGGTCGACCAGATGTTGAAGGCTTTCCTTCGTGGGAGGACGCGACTGGCCGAGGAACGCCTGGACTGGTCGGGAGGCGACAAGGCGTTCGTCCAGACTCGAACTACCTATGCGCTGAACCGGTCGGATTCACCACCCTTGAGCCTGGTAACTTCTGTCAGGGCCATCCTGACGCGAGGCCCACAAATCATGGTGATGCGGGATCCTGACGGCGAGCACATCGTGCCCGGGGGACGCCTGGATGATGGAGAAGGGCTGCTGGAAGCCTTGAGGCGGGAACTATTGGAGGAAACCGGCTGGAGTGTTCGAGGGGAACCAGAGCTCATTGGTCTGTTTCACTACCATATCCACTCGCCAAAGCCGGCTGGTCACCGGTACCCTTACCCGGACTTTCTTCAGTTGGTGTACACGGCTGAGGCTGAGGGCTATTTCCCGGAGGCCATGGAAATAGACGGTTTCGAGCTGGGCGCAGAGTTTCGAACACTATCGGCGGTTCAGCGGCTGACGCTTTCGTTGGGTGAGGCCGCTCTACTTCAAAATCTCCATCCGCAGCATTTCGGTCAGCTTACCTGATACTTTGGAAAAAGATATTGCTAATGTCTTGAAACACGACCCTTTAGCGCCAGCAGAGCCATCGCTAAGCTTACGACAACCACCACTGAAACGGACAGGATTCCCTTAAGTATCTCGTCTAACTCCCACCCTACGGTGATGATGGAGCGCAACGAGCCAAGCAGATAGGTAACGGGATTGTACTGGGCGACGGTTGCCATCCAGCCGGACATTGCCTCGAGAGGTATGAACATCGGCGTGAGAAACATCAATGGAAGAAAGACCATAAAGCTGCTGCTGACTGCGGCTGCGTTGGCTGTTTTCAGGGCGATTGCATATGAGAAGCCTGCGAAACCGAGGGCCCAATAGGCAGCGAGGGCTACAAAGGCGGCGATACCTGCTACGCCTGTCTCGAATCGGACCCCCACTGCGTACCCCAGGATAAGGACGGGGACCGAAAGGGCTATGACCAGAGCTATGTCAGCGACCATCAGTCCCATCAGGAGTGCCAGACGGCGAACCGGGGTCATCACCAAGCGGTCGAAGTAGCCACTGCGGATGTCTTCAACCAATGTTAATGCCCTAGAAAGCGGCCCGGTGACAGCCATGATGATGGCGACCGGGAGCTGGAAGGCCTTGTAGTCGAGATCGCCGCTTGCCTCCACGAAGTTCTGGAGCGCGCCGGTATTAACAGTGAAGAAGAAGAGAGGGATGATGAACCCTGGAATCACGGCCTCGGGATCCCTCAAGACCGATCGAAGGGCCCGGCGAGCTATGGCAGAAACGTCATTTGCAAAGCCTCCTGCCCTCGCTTCAACTTGGGCGAGTCTAATTGCCGTCATGATATCTCTTCCTTTGCGATGTTCGCGTCCACCTCCAGGCGGGCGCCGGTATAGTGGAGGAAGACGTCGTCAAGGGTGGCAGTCCGCAGCACAATGTCCTCTACAGAAGCACCGGACTGGTCCAGCGCAATTGCGACGGGGCCGATTGCCCTGGATCCCTGATCGACACTTAAAGTGATTTCATTTGCGTAGATTTCGACGCTTTCGACACCATCCACCTGATGGCAAGCCTCCGCCGCGCCGCTTGTCTGGCCGTCAGTCCTGACTACGATAATGTCGGAACCGACAGAGCGCTTCAGTTCGGCGGGCGTGCCTTCGGCGACGATTCTGCCATGATTGATTATGCCGACGCGGTGGGCGAGGTAGTCGGCTTCTTCCAGGTACTGCGTTGTCATAAAGATTGTTACTCCCTTCTCTTTGTTTACATGGCGTACTTCGTCCCAAAGTTCGACTCGGCTGATTGGGTCCAAGCCAGTAGTGGGTTCGTCCAGAAACAGAATCTGGGGTTCGTGAATCATGGCAACTGCCAGATCGAGTTTTCGTTTCATGCCACCAGAATAGGTGCTGATCAACCTGTCTAAGGACTCCTCAATGGTTAGCAGGCCAGCAAGGTACTCGATCCGCTGGTTGGTGACAGGTCCACTTATCCCGTAAAGGCGCGACTGGAGTTTTAAGAGCTCTCGCCCTGTCTGCTTGTCATCGAGAGCCGCTTCCTGGAGGGCTGCGCCGATCTTCAGTCTAACGGCTGTAGGTTCCGTGACTACGTCATGACCGGCCACTCTGGCGGACCCGCCGGTAGGCAGCAGCAGCGTCGTCAACATTCTTACTAGCGAGGTCTTTCCCGCCCCATTCGGACCAAGGAATCCGTAGATCTCGCCGCTGGGAATTGCGAGAGAGACTGATTCGACTGCTCTGACGGCACCGAAACTGCGGGAGAGCGAGCTCGTTATTACTGCGTTTTCGTCGTTCATTCCCGAATCCGCTCCTCTCCTGCTTGGATTTCGACAGTTACTTCATGCAGCTCGCCGCCGCGAATGATCTGCAATGGGGTTTCTTTGCCGGCCAGATCGCTTCGCAGTGCGATTGCCAGTTCGTCAGGACTGGGGATTAGCTCACCGTCAAGGTTGACCAGAATGTCACCTACCACAAGGCCTCCCTTCTCTGCAGGGCTGTCAGGCGCCACGGAGTTGAAAAGCACGCCCGTTTCCTGTCCCAACTCTTTGCACAGGGCGGAGGGCAGTTGAACAGTCTGCACGCCTACTCCCAGGTATCCTCGGCGAACAGAGCCATATTTGAGCAGGGAGTCTACAGTTGGCGCGACGGTGGCTTGGGTCAGTGCAATGCCACCATCGCGACTCAGAGCAGACGTCGCCATGCCGACGACCCGTCCGTCAGCGCCGACAATGGGACCACCGGAAAAGCCAGGGTACATGACCAGGTCGGCGCGTACGTAGTGACTGATCCTGGCCCCGCCATGGATTCGCCAGTCCTCCTCAAGGGCACTGAGTATGCCCATGGAGGCCTGGACGCTTGTGCCCGGTCGGCCGATGGCGAACACCATCGCGCCTACTCGCAACTCTTCTTCTGGCAGCCATGAGGCGGCGGCAAGTCCATCGCGTTGGACCCGTAAGGCCGCAAGATCGATGGCAGGATCCCTTCCGATCAGGGCCGCATCGACCTGCTCACCACCGGGCAAACCGACTCGAATGTTCTCCGTTCTAACCACATGATTTGCGGTGACGATCAATCCGTCTGCCGACCAGACGAACCCGCTTGCTGGAAATCGGCGACGGCCGTTCACCTGTACGACCCTCTGCCCGACAGATTCGACGACTGCGGCCATTCCTTCAGAAAATGCTTTGAACTGGTTAGACATATTTCGCTCCATTCCGAACTCTCTTGCGGCCCACTTGCCTGCAATAGCTTCCGCTGCTGCATTCTCAATGATAGCGGGGTGCGTACTTCAGTACATCCGCAGATATGGCAGGGGGAACCCGTCAATTCGGGTAGGCGTGAGGAGGATTGGGCTGCTTGCACACATGGGAAGAAGCAGCAGCGCTGGTGTGGGCAGTGACTGCGGTCAGAGAGTGAGAAGCCCCAGCCTGGTCGCCTGGACAACAGCTTCTGTACGGCTGCTGGCTCCTAACTTGGAGAGGACTGCCTGTACGTGGAATTTGGCAGTGTTTTCGGTGATGCCCAGTCGCACGCCGATGGCGCGATTCGTCAGGCCTTCGGCCAGCAAGCCCAATACCTCCAGTTCTCTTGGTGTGGGCGGCTCAGGAATGGGCGGTAGGGAAGGAGTCGATGGCATCCAAAAGGGACTGGTGAGGGCCGGATCTGTTACCGACAGGCCTTCGGCGGCGGCGTAAAGGGCGGCACGCAGTTGACTCGCCTTGACGCTACGGGGGAGGAGCCCGGCCAGACCCATCTGACGGGCGATCCCGGGATCCTCGCCGTCAGGTAGAATGGCGATGACCGGCACGCCATCTTCAGCCAGATCGGTTATCGTCTCCCAGACTTCGGCGGAATCAGCGTCCGGGAAGTCCCAACCAATTTGCCATACCAGAACATTTCCGCTCCTGACCTTGTCCTGGGTCAGTTGAGCCGGAGACTCTACCAGGATCACGACGATCGCAGGTACCGGTTCAAGAAGGGCTGCAAGGCCGTGCCGGCTTAGGGAGTCTTCAGCGAAGACAATGACGGTTAGAGAATCCTCCTCGAATTTTGGCATGGCGTTAATATAATCACATGCCAACACATTATTCTGTGGGAACGCTATCATTGTCTGCCAGGAATTTCCGGAATCTATATTACGCAGTACACGGATTCGCTCTAAACTCCGTGGTGGCGGCATCTCTGATCCCAAAAGATAAGAGAGGGAAAAATTTCCACTCCTCTCTCCCACCTCTTTGTGACAATGAATGGCAGATGATGTGCCATTTAGCCCTCAGAAGTCGCCAGGACAGGTGCATCCTTTGTGACCAGCGTGTCATGCACGTTGGCGAATACAACGACTGCATCCTCACCCAGCACCGTAACATGCTTCTGTCTCTTCTGAGCTAAGCGGCCCAAAGTCTTGCAATGGTGGCCGCCTTTCTTTATCTGCAACCAGTGAAAAAGTAGCAGAGGGTCGTTAATCTGTGGTTGTCGGTCTGTCCGGGCGGGATGAAAGACGGCTAAAGGGGCGTTAAGACCTGGATCAGTCGGTGGAAGACATTTTAGGGCGGCATGTGCAGTGGGGAGAAGGGCAGCCAGAGCAATGCAGGGAAAAGTTGCAGAGGTAGAACTGGCTGTCCTCAGATTGGGTTGGGTGGACTCGAGGTCGGTCAGGCTAGCCGGTGAAGTTCGGCCAGGAGGCGGTCGGTTTGCTCTGGGCGGCCGACGGAGATGCGAATGCAGTTGTCGAGGCCGGGCTTCTGGTAGTAGCGCACGAGGATGCCCTGCTGCTCAAGAGCCATCTTCAGGGCAGCGGCGTCCCCGCTTCCCTCGACCTTGAAATTATCTACGCGGCAGAGGACGAAGTTGGCGCCAGACGGGAAAGGCGACAGATACGGCACATCTTCCAGGGCGCGGAGGAGCCGGTCTCGTTCGACCCTGATCTTGTCCACGATCGCCAGCATTGCGTCTGCGTGACGCAGACTGGCCAGGCCGGCGACGGTCGCGGCAACATTGACGTTATAGGGCTGCTTGAACTTCCAGAGGAGCGGCATCATCCAGTCAGGGAAAATACCGTAGCCCAGTCTCAGGCCCGCGATTCCGGCGGACTTGGAGAAGGTACGAATGATGACGAGATTGTCGTGCTCCAGGACCCATGGCGTGCGGCTTGTCTCGACGGAGAATTCGACATACGCCTCATCCAGTACCACGATTACCGGTAGTTCCAACAGTTTCAGCAGGTCCTTGTCCGGCAGCCAGTTTCCGGTGGGGTTGTTGGGCGAGGTGAGAAAGAGCAGCTTGGGGTGGACCGATTTCCGCTTCTGGGCCACAGAACTGACCAGATCAAAGATCGCGCTGACGTCGACGTTGTATCCGTCGTCCCGCCAAACTTCCAGGACCTCTGCGCCGACCAGCTTGGCGTCGAAGCTGTACATGCCGAAGGTTGGAGGCGTATTGATGATGGCGTCACCAGGGCCGAGAAACAGCCGGCAGAGATAGTCGAGGATTTCGTCGGTGCCGTGGCTGGGCAGGATCTGTTCGACAGGCACTGCCCGGGCGGTTGAACTGGCGGAGTCGGCACTTTCTTTTGCGTTGCCGGACTGTCGCTGCTCGTTTTCCAAATGGGCTGCCAACGCTTGTCGAAGTTCAGTCTGCTGCGGATCCGGGTAGATGTGGTAGTAGGCGTACTCGGCCAGCGCTTCCGCAACGGCAGGATGCGCCCCGTACGGATTTTCGTTTGCGTCCAGTTTGACGATTTCGTGGGCAGGTATGCCGAGCCGCCGGCTCAGGACTTCAAACGGTTGAATCGGTGTGTACTCTTCCAGGCCGGCGAGATGCGGGTTGAGCAGCGACTGAAACGTGGTGGCTTCCATTACGAAGTCTCATCCTCCTTGTAGACTGTCGGACTCAGTCGACGGTTGACGGCTGCGGCGTGCCCGCCCAGACCTTCCGTACGCGCCAGCGTTTCGGCAGCCGGGCCGATGGCTTGCAGGGCCTTCTCGTTGAGGCCTATCAGGCTGATCAGCTTGACAAAATCGGTCACGTTGATTGGGCTGGCGAAGCGCGCCGTGCCGCCTGTCGGCATGACGTGGCTGGGCCCGGCGGTGTAGTCGCCCAGCACTTCAAAGCTGCGTTCGCCGAGGAAGATCCCGCCGGCGTTTTGGACCTGGTCGACCCAGCGCCAGGGCTCCTCAACGAGGAGACAAAGGTGTTCGGGCGCGTATGCGTTGGCGAGCGAGAGCGCCTCGTGCATGGAATCGGTGACGACGATCCCTGCGCCGCGTCCAAAAGTGGCGGCGGCGATCTGGTCGCGCTCCAGCTCCTCCAGTTGGGTGTAGACTGCTGCCTGAACCTGGCGCGCCAGTTCCCGACTGGGTGTCAGGAGTACGGCGCTGGCAAGAACGTCGTGCTCTGCCTGCGCCAGCAGGTCTGCCGCGGCCAGCTGCGGGTCGGCCTCCTCATCCGCAACAATTACAGTCTCGGTGGGACCTGGCAGGCCATCGATTCCGACCAGACCAAAGAGCTGCCGTTTTGCCAGCGTGACGAACAGGTTGCCCGGCCCGCAGATCTTGTCCACCGCTGGGATTGTCTCGGTACCGAAGGCCATTGCGCCAATTGCCTGCGCGCCTCCGGCGATGTAGACGGCGTCAACCTTGGCGATCAAGGCGGCGGCCAGTGTCACCTTATCCGGCAGGCCGGTCTCCATCTGGGGAGGCGTGACGACGATCAGCTCTGGCACGTTGGCAACCTTGGCCGGTATCGCGGTCATTAGCAGGGTGCTGGGCAGGGGAGCAGTCCCGCCGGGGACGTAGATCCCGACCCGCTGGATGGGCCGCACGAGTTGACCTACGGTACCTTCATCGTCGTTCTGGATCCAACTTTGGTTGGGCTGGCGGCGATGGAAATTCTCGATGCGCTCGGCGGCGAGCGCCAGGGCGTCACAGACTTCCTGCTCGAGATCAGCAGTCTCCTGCAGGATGGTCTGGGAATCAACGCGCAAAGCGTCCAGATCGACTCCGTCCAGCTTTTGTGTCCACTTGCGCACGGCGGCGTCGTCGCCGGTACGAACGTCGGCAAGGATTCGGCGGACGGCCTCATCGGGCCCGATCCTTTCACCAAAGATGCGCTCGTTGGCGACAAGCATATCTTCAGGCAGATCGAATGCGTCCCAAGGCTGGCGGCGCAGAATCGATTTGCGGGCAGTCTCTGTATCCAGGATGGGAAAGGGATTTGTCATTGAATGAATGGGGAACTGATTGCTTATATCTAGCGGAGAAATTCTATCCGTTTTCCTCTAACCGACTTACTGCCGCATTCGCTCGGCGTCTTCCATCCGGCCAAGGACCACCACAATGTCTTCCTCTTTGAGTCGAAATCCTGCGCTTGGGCTGACAATCAGGTCGTCGCCTCTGCGAACGGCGATTACGGTGAGTCCGTAGCGTTGACGCAGGCTCAGTTCGGACAGTGAATGTTCCCAGGTGCTGGGCGGGGCAAGGAGTTCGACGACGCCGACGTCGTTGCTCACTTCCAGGTAGTCGACCAAGTGATCGACGGCCATTTTTCGTCCCAACCGGCGGCCGGCCTCATGTTCGGGCAAGATCACTTCGTCAGCCCCTACCTTCAACAGGATCTCCCTTTGCGTAATCGTCAGTGCCTTTGCGATCACGCGCTGAACGCCCAGTTGCCTCAGAAGAACGGTGGCCAGCAGGTTATTCTCAAAGTCGGTGCCGATACAGACGAGTCCGGTGTCGAAGGTTTCGACGCCAGCCTGCCGCAGGGCGTCAATGTTGGTCGCATCCAACTGCACGATGTGGGGAAGTTCGCCGCTGAGCGCCTGCACGCGGTCATGGTCCGAGTCGATGGCCAGAACGGTTCGACCATTTTCGACGAGCGTGGTTGCGACCGCGGTGCCAAAACGGCCCAGACCGATAACAACGAACTCCGATTCGCGTCCCCTTCTCCTGAAGGGTGAATATTGGGCAGTTTCCTGGGCAACCTGATCTTCCCTCACTTCGGGCGCAGGAGAGGTTGTCTGGGCAGCCAAAGGTGATAGAGAGCGAATGAGCCGGCCAAGAATTCGATCTGTCGGCAACATGCGCCCCCAAAAGGAGGCGGCGGGTTCCATTGGCGAGGATAGCCTGCCCGTCTCTCCGTTTTCAGTTGACTGCTTGATCTGTATGCTCGCTGTCACAAATTGGTCCGCCCCGTTCCGGGAACAGGCCATTCTGCCCGTCCGGTCGGCAATGAAATAGTGTCCGCATTATAGCATAGTACTGGGGTCAAAACCTTTTCAATCGGGGCATCTCGTGATACCATTCGCCAGAATCAAGCGCGGCGGGATTGGGTTGAGATCCTCCTCAGAGGAAAGATGAGTCCAGGAATGTCTGACAGTACACTTCAGTCAACAAAGGTTTCGCTGGACCCGCGCTTCTTCTCGGAGAAGAAGCGCCCGTTTCTTGAGAGCGGTGCGCTCAAGGCATCGCTATTTCTTTATGACAGCGGTGTCGCGGCCGTCCAGCTCGAAAACGGTGTGAGCGAGCTTGTGATGTTGCCTTTTCAGGGGCAGCAGATCTGGTCGGCAACCTTCGGCGGAAGAAACGTCACCATGAAGTCGATGTTCGACCAGCCCTGGCCAACGAGCGACTATCTGCAGACTTACGGCGGGTTCTTGCTCCACTGCGGATTCACGGCGATGGGTGTGCCCACGGACGAGGACGACCATCCCCTGCACGGAGAGTTGCCTAACGCCGTATTTCAGCATGCGTGGCTCGTGTCAGGGGAAGACGAAGGCGGCGCATACATCGGTTTGGGAGGGCGCTACCAGCACACGGTCGCCTTCACCGACAACTATACTGCGACGCCGCTGGTTAAGCTGTACGCGGGCGCAAAGGAGGTGCACGTTTCACTTTGCTGCCGCAACTGCAAGAAAACGCCGATGGAGTATATGTATCTGGCCCACGCGAATTTCAAGCCGGTTGATGGGGGCCGCCTCGTTTACAGCGCCAAGGTTTCGCCGCAGACGGTACGCGTCCGCCGCAGCATACCCAGCCACATAAGCGCCGGCCCCGAATATCAGGACTTTCTCAACCGCCTGGGCGAGAGGCCGGAAGAACATCATGTTTTCGACGAAAGTATGACTTTTGTCCCGGAGCTGGTATTCAGCATTGACTACGATGCGGACGACAAGGGCTGGGCACACACGCTGCAGGTGCATCCGGACGGTTGCGCGGACTATGTACGTCACCGACCGGACCAGTTGCCGATTGGGGTCCGCTGGATATGCCGCACGCCGGACAAGGACGCATTGGGATTGGTTCTGCCGTCAACCGCGGAGCCGGAGGGCAAGAGCGCCGAGATTGCCAAAGGCAATGTGAGAGAGTTGGAAGGCGGCGGCGAGTGGCGTTGTAACTATGTATTGGGGACGTTGGACGCCGCGGAGGTTGGCGCTGTCGAAGAGAAGATCGCGGAAATCGGCTAGCGGGCAGCCGATGCGTGCATAGTTGAACTCTCACGTGGCAGGATTGTTGAAACTTGGTAAGGGCACTCTGGATGCTAGTGGTAAAGGTCGGTGGCGGCAAAGAACTCAATATAGACGCTATCGTCAGCGATATTGTCGCGTTGCACCAGGCTGGGAGGGAGCTGGTCCTGGTTCACGGCGGCGCGGAAACGACGAACGACGTGGCCGAGGCGCTTGGCCACCCGCCGCAATTCGTAACCAGCGAGAGCGGCTTCGAGAGCCGGCGTACTGACCGCCGCACACTGGAAATCTTTGAGATGGTCTACTGCGGCCAGCTCAACAAGATGTGGGTGGAGAAGCTGCAGCGGGCCGGCGTGAATGCCGTGGGCCTCAGCGGGCTGGACGGCCGCATCTTCGAAGGCAAGCGCAAAGACAGGCTGCGGGTGCGGGTCAACGGACGCCGGCTTGTGCTGCGAGATGACTGGACGGGCACGGTTGAGCAGGTAAATGTCGGTCTCCTGCGGCTGTTGCTGGGGGCGGGCTACTTGCCGGTGCTGACCCCGCCCGGCGCTTCCGATATTGGAGAGGCGATCAACGTAGACGGCGACCGTGCCGCCGCCATGGTTGCCGCAGCCTTCTGCGTCGAAGCGCTCGTGATTCTTTCAGACGTGCCAGGGCTGTTGCGGGAGTTTCCCGACGAATCGAGTCTAATTCGAGAAATACCGCGTGCGCAGGCCGACAGTTTCATGCAGTTCGCGGCCGGCCGCATGAAGAAAAAGGTGATGGGCGCGGCCGAGGCGGTCGCGGCCGGCGTGCAGAAGGTGATCTTCGCCGATGGCAGGGTCGAAAGTCCTATTCGAAAAGCGTTGGAAGGACAGGGGACCCAGATCGCGTGAGATGGCGGCCATTCGTTTTTCATATCAGGATGTCAAGTCGCTTGTCCGGAAGCGACTTGAAGAAATACAGATTCGAAAGTTGAGAGTTCGGGAAGTAACGACACTGGGGCGCCGGTTTGGAGCCCATTTGATAGGTCTTAACTGAGATTCTCACGGAAAACCGATGGAAATGGTGGAAAAACTAGCTGAACCGCAAATCGCAGTAACGAATGAGCAGTCGTACGAGTCAGGCGTAGTTCCTCGTCGCGGGGATACTGTCATGGTGGCTGGCGAAGGCTGCTGGATGATTGACAGCGAAGGACGGCGCTACCTCGATATGACCTCGTCGCAAGGTGTGGCCATGCTGGGTTACGGCCATCCTGTGCTGACGGCGGCCCTGCAAGAGCAGGCAGGTCGCATGCACGCCTGTCCCAATTTCTTCCACAACGACACGCGCGCGCGTTTTCTGGAAAAGTTGATAGCGGTTACGCCGGACCACTTGACGCGCGCCTTTTTGGGCAATAGCGGCGCCGAAGCGATCGATGGGGCCATCAAGTTCGCGCGGCTGGCAACGGGGCGTACTGGAATCGTGGCCGCCCGCAACAGCTTCCATGGGCGTACAGTGGGAGCGCTGTCCCTTACCTGGAACCCGAGATATCGGCGAAAATTCGAGCCGCTGCTGCCCGATGTTAGCCACGTTCATTTCAATAACATCGAGCAGCTCGATGCAGCCGTTGATGAGGGGACCGCCGCTGTAGTGCTGGAGATCATACAGGCCGAGGGCGGCGTGCATGCAGGAACTGCTGAGTTTCTGACGGCCGCCCAGGAGCTCTGCCGGCAGAGAGGCGCGCTGCTTGTAATCGACGAGGTTCAGACGGGGTTCGGACGCACTGGGCGCTGGTTCAGCTTTCAACACTACGACTTGGAGCCTGACGTTATCGCGCTGGCAAAGGGGCTGGGCGGCGGATTCCCGATGGGCGCTACCGTCTACACTGAACAGGTTCAGGAGAGTCTGTTCTCCGGGGCGCACGGCAGCACGTTTGGTGGCAATCCCCTGGCTTGTGCGGCCGGCATCGCTGCGTTGAGCGTGTATCAGGACGGATTGATTGAACAAGCGGAAAGGGCAGGCAATCGGCTGTGGAAAGCTCTGGACGCGGCGATCGGCTCGCGCAGAGTCGTTCGTGAAATCCGCGGCAAGGGACTCCTCATCGGCATTGATCTTCGTACAAAGGCTGTACCCTTTCTGAAGACACTTATGGAGGAGCACAGCATACTGGCGCTGCCTGCCGGTTCGACTGTTCTCCGTCTGCTGCCGCCGCTGATCATCAGCGACGAGGAAATCGACATGGCTGTTGATGCTATTGCAGCCACCTTGCCTGGTACGGTTTGACTTTGGACTCTGCGCACCTTTCGAAAGGGGAAGGACCGTGAGAATTATCTATAACAGCGTTTTCGTGGATGATCAGGCAAAGGCGTTGGCCTTCTATACCGACGTCCTTGGGTTTGTAAAGAAGGAGGATGTGCCTGTAGGTGAGTTCAGGTGGTTGACTGTTGTATCACCCAACGAGCGGAACGGCACGGAATTGGTGCTGGAACCTAACGATAACGCCGCTGCTAAAGAGTATCAGAGGGCGATTTTCGCGCAGGGTATCCCCGCCGCGGTCTTTGGCGTAGATAACGTCCAGGCGGAATATGAAAGACTGACAGAGTTGGGTGTAGAGTTCAAAGTCGAGCCGACGGACTACGGTCACTATTCTCTCGCTTCCTTCGACGATACTTGCGGAAACCTGATCCAGATCCAGAAAGTTGAAGCTGGTTAGTCTGCGGGAAGAACGAAATTGGGTGCGAGAACCCATAAGAACTCTGAAAAAAGGGCGATAATACTGTAGAGAAGAATGCAAAGGATTGCCTTTTTCTATAGCTGAAAGTTTGGATGGTTGCTTGTAACCAATAGAAAAAACCTGGGATTCAGTAGGAGCAGTTCTCTTTCGCTCTTCCCTTGGGTGTCAGGTAACTTAACAGTTATTCAGGAGTCAGCAATGGGTGAATCGAATCAAAACGGTGCAACGACGTCGAACGGCACTGGAGCCGCGACAGGCATGGCTGGAGATGAGGGCACGCTGCATGATGTAATCGTGATTGGCAGCGGGCCGGCAGGCTGGACCGCGGGCCTGTACGCAGCGCGCGCCAACCTTGAACCTCTTCTGATCACCGGCGACGACTACGGCGGCCAGGTCAGCATTACGTACGAGGTCGAAAACTATCCCGGCTTTCCCGAAGGGCTGAGCGGCCCTGATCTGGTCGAGAAGTTCAAGGCGCAGGCCGAGCGATTCGGTTGTGCAGTTGAATACGATCACGTCACGGAGATCGTGGTGGACGAGCATCCGTTTACAGTGCGAACCGCCCAGAGCAAGGAATACCGGACCAAGTCGCTGATTCTCTGCACCGGCGCCCGCCCGCGTTTTCTGGAGGTACCCGGCGAGCAGGAGTATACGGGAAAGGGTGTCAGTTACTGCGCCACCTGTGACGGATTCTTTTTCCGAGGCAAAGAACTGGTCGTTGTAGGCGGAGGCGACAGCGCGCTGGAAGAGGGCCTGTTCCTGACCAAGTTCGCCACCAATGTGAAGGTAATTCACCGGCGGGACGAGTTACGCGCAAGCAAGATCCTGCAAAGTCGTGCCTTTGATCATGACAAGATCGAATTTGTGTGGAATACGGTCGTGACTTCGATCAACGGGAACGAGAATGGCGTTGTTTCCGGTGTCACCACGCAAGATACGCAGAATGGCTCCGAGGGCGAAATCGCCACTGACGGTGTTTTCGTTTACATCGGCCACATCCCCAACAATGACCTCTATCACGGCAAGCTGGACTTGGACGAGGATGGACATCTGATCGCCGACCCGTTCACGCGGACCAATATCCCTGGCGTCTTTGCCGCCGGAGAGATCGCCGACAAGGTCTTCAAACAGGTGGCGACGAGCGTTGGACAGGGCTGCGCGGCGGCAATGCAGGCGGAGAAGTTCCTGGCCTCGTTGGAAGCCGAGGGTCTGCCCGATCTGAACGAGGATCCGCGGGCCTGGCCCATGCCCGGCGTACCCAAGAAGCCGGCAGAACTGGTGGCTGCTGACTAAGTTCCGCCTTAGCGGCCGGCCAGATTTTGTGCAGAACAAGGCGGTGCTGCGAATGGCTCCTGCTATACGCCAAGGCCTCGTGACGGGCGAAAGATTGGACCCGTAGTGCCGCCACCTCCCAGTTCGACACCCCAACACCAAGCTTCCGCGGCACTGGCTCGCAGCGCTTCTCTCTTGTCGGTCGGCGCGGTTGCCAGTCGTATTCTGGGTCTCGTCCGGGAGATGGTGATCGCCAGCTACTTTGGCGCAACCGGGCTTGTCAGTGCCTTTACCGTAGCCGGTACCGCGCCCAAGATGCTGTACGACTTTCTCGTCGGAGGCATGCTGAGCGCAGCGCTCGTCCCCGTTCTCAGCGACTATGCCCGGGTCGACCGTGACCGGGAGCGCAGACCGGAGGAGAGCGGCCCACCCCCGGAAATCACACAGGTTGGGCCGAATCCTGAGCTCGTGCGGCTGGTGGGCGCGCTGCTCAGCCTCGCGGTTGTGTCTCTGGCAGGGCTGGCTCTCCTGATGTTCGTCTTTGCCCCCCAGGTTGCCAGTCTGCTTGCCGGGGATTTCGACGATTTTGATCCGGCGTTGCTGCCATTGACGGCCCGTCTGCTACGTCTGATGGCGCCGGTCGTCTGGTTTCTCTCGATGGCCGGCCTGCTGACTGCCGTGCTGTTTGCGCTCCAGCGATTCAGCATACCTGCCCTGGCCACAGCCGTTTACAACCTTGGAATCGTTGTTGCCGCACCGCTTCTGGCCGGGCGTATCGGCATTGCCAGCCTGGCGATAGGTGTGCTGGCAGGAAGTATGGTTCAGTTCGGACTGATGGCCTGGGACGTGCGTCGGGCCGGTCTCAGGTTCACGGTTCGGTGGAGCCATCCGGCGCTGGCCCGAATCGTGCGGCTCTATCTGCCGATTGCGGCTGGGCTGATCGTGGCGCAGTTCCAGGTGGGGCTGGACCGGCGGCTGGCTAGCGGCACGGGCGTACAAAGTATCGCCTGGATGAGTAAGGCAACGACGTTGCAGCAACTGCCGCTGGGAATGATCAGTGTTGCCATTTCGCTGGCGGCATTGCCCCGGCTCAGCCAGCAGTTTGCCGCTGGCGACGAAGGCGCCTATCGTGCGACGCTGGCGCGAGGGCTGCGGATGGTGCTCGTGCTGATCGTGCCTCTCCTGGTTGGCTTGGGTCTGCTGGCAGAGCCGGCGGTACGGGTTCTGTTCGAACGGGGACAGTTTACGGCTTCAGACACTGCGCAGGTCGGGTCGGCTCTACACGTGTATCTTGTGGGTGCACTCTTCGCAGCGATCGACTTCCCGCTGATCTATGCATTCTATGCACGCAACGATACCTTGCTTCCGGCGCTGGTGGGCGTACTTAGTGTCCTGGTCTATGCGGCTATCGCGCTTGTTCTCTTGGAAGGGCTGGGTTTTCTAGGACTCGTATGGGCGGACACTGCCAAGCAGGGCGCTCATGCAGTTGTAATGTTGGGGTTGCTGTATTGGAAGCTGGAGAGTGTTTCAAGGCGCGGGCGCTCAGATGAAGCAAAGGACGAGTTGGATTTCAGGCCAAAGCTGGATTTGGGGCCGAATGTCCGGGCGCTCGGCGCGGTCGTTGGGGCGGCCGCGGCTATGGGACTGGTGATGGCGTGGTTGTTGTCACTATTGGAACCTGTCGGAACGCCCTCACTGTCAAATGACATTTTGCAAATCGTTGTCGGCGGCGGGGGCGGTGCCCTGGCCTACGCAGGCGCGTTGCTACTGGCCCGCCAGCCTGAGGCATGGCAACTGTACCGCGCCGCATTGCGGCTGGGCAGACTGGAAAGGGAAAGTGAGCACTGACTCTTGGCTCTCTGAATCCGTTCTACAGAGATTTTCTTGTGCGGCACATCGTCCTCTTAGTGGAGGGCCGCCCATGTTTGCTTCAAATCCGCCGTGTTTACCGTGACGCCTCCCGATTTTAACCGATTCTTTAGCCTGGCCTTCCTGAGAAGGAGTTCCTGGACGGCCATCGCGCTTCTGCTTGCCCTGCTGCTCATCGGTGGCAGTGTTCCGCGATCAATCCCGACGCGGGCCCACATCATCAAGGCAGCAGCAGCCCTGCCCGATTTCAACTTTCTGTCCTGGGAGTTAGATGCTTTGGGCCGAACGATCTTTGCGGGACAGGAACTTCCGCACGAAATGCTCGGTGAGAAAGCCCAGGTGGAACTGGTGCGCGGCTACTTTGGACGGAAAAATCGCATTGGAGATCTGGAAGAAGAGTTGAATCGTCTGGTCTCGGAACTGGCTCCGGCTGCAGTCGAAAAGCTTGATTCCGGCCAAGGCGTACGCGCCTCGGCGCGGGAGCCTGAGGGGATGAACTCCTTTGCGGAATCAGGCAATGGTCCAGGTCACCTTTTGGCAATCGAAGAAACCCGGCTGGAGTTGGCCGCGTTGCGCCGCCAACAGGCAGCAGACCGCTCGCTTGTGGAAGAGGTCATTCAGCTCCAGGTTCGAGAGGAGATTCGGAGGGCCAGCCTGGGACTGCCCGGCTTTGTATGGCCCCCTGTACAGTTCGCCTTTATCGAGCCCCCGTTGAAGCTGACGGTAAGCCCGCGCGACCGGATCTCTACCCTCCACTCGCGCGTTCTTCAGGCCGAGTATGATCCGGTTACACTTGAAGAGAGCGAACGCTCCATTGAAGATCGCACAGATCTAAGCGCGCATATTACACGAATTGGAGGTATGGCCGTCTTTCCGGCTATGGTCGTGGAGAGCAGTTCGCTCGAATGGGTATTTGAGACAGTTGCGCATGAGTGGGTGCACCACTATCTCTTTCTTTTCCCATTGGGTCTACGCTACGCGAGCAGCGACGATGCGACGACACTCAACGAAACAGTAGCGGAAATCGTGGGCGCCGAAATCGCCGGCCGGTTGACGCGGCGTCTCTATGACACTACAAAGCCATCTGCAGAAGTGGCAGGTACGTCAAATGAGGATGGTTCCTGCGCCTGCAGCACGGCCGACATGTGGACGCAGACCTACGAGTCGGAGCAAAGTCGATGGGAGCGTTACGGCCGGCCTATGCCGTTCGATTTTCAGCGGGCAATGCGTGAGACGCGGCGGCACGTGGATACGTTGTTGGAAGCGGGGCTCGTAGAGACCGCCGAAACATACATGGAGGGCCGTAGGCGGTTTTTGGTGGCGAACGGGTATCCCTTGCGCGTGTTGAATCAGGCTTACTTTGCTTTCCACGGCAGCTATGGAACCGGCGCGGCTGCATCTAATCCGATTGGTCCGATGTTGCAGCAGCTACGCGCAGAGAGCGACGATTTGGCGCACTTTCTGCGGCAGGTGCGCTGGTTTACAAGCTTGTCCGACCTGGAGAAAAGTTTGCAGACAGATTAAGGGAGCAGGGACTGGCCGACTTGTATGGGAATTGCTCCTCGGGACGAGGGAGCAGACACGGGACTCCGTTCGCCTCGGCGCAGGTTTAGGCGGAAATCGGCCTCTTTCAGGAGCATCCAATGGCTACATATCGAACCGGAATCATCGCCTGTGGCATCATCGCGCGCGTCCATGCCCGGGCCTGGCTGGGTGTGGAGGGAAGCCCAACCGAAATTGGGGCAATTGCAGATACGAACCCAGACGCTCTTCGAGAGTTTGGCGAGTTTTTCGGGGTCCCCGAGGCGCATCGCTACGCCGACTTCCGGCAGATGCTGGACAGCGAGAGTCTTGATTTCGTTGATGTGTGCTCCTGGCACCAGCAGCACGCAGAAATGGTCATCGCGGCAGCCGCACGGCAGCCGAAAGCGATCATCTGCCAGAAGCCGATGGCTGTGGACCTGGGAGAGGCCGACGCGATGTTGACCGCGTGCCAACGGAACGGGGTCAAACTGATGATCGCTTACCAGAGGC
This sequence comes from Caldilineaceae bacterium, assembly GCA_965204525.1. GTDB lineage: Bacteria > Chloroflexota > Anaerolineae > Caldilineales > Caldilineaceae > Bin5. The sequence continues at coordinate 1,187,966 of OZ241994.1, forward strand.
CCCACCACACAACTTGGAAAAGGGCCAGGGACCTCATTCGGGAGGGTGCGATTGGCCGCGTGACGCAGATACAACTGGACTCAGGTGGAAATCTGCTCAACACCAATTCGCACAACATTCGACTGGCCCTTTTTCTCATGGACGAGCCGCAGGTGAAGTGGGTGATGGGCGCGGTGGAACGAACCACGGACCTGATGGAACGCGGTCTGCCGGCGGAAGACGCCTGCCTCGGCCTGGCTGCCTGCGACAACGGAGCCACGATCCTCATCATGGGAAACCTGATCGAAGGTTTGGGCCAGGGTTGCCGCGTGATCGGGACGCAGGGAACTGTGGAGCTCAGCACGACCTACCATCCTGAAGACATGATTCCGTCCGACGCGCCGATGCACATGCCCGAAGGCCTTTCAGCCCGTTACAATTTTGAAATCGGCACGGTTCGTTACCTGAACGGGAAAACCGGTGGTTGGGAAGAGGTGTCGGTGCAATGGCATGACTGCTGGTCGCAACAGTGCCGGGAGGCAATCGACTGGGTCGAGGGGCGAACGGACAACCCCGTCAGCAGCGGGGAGCGAGGGAGGGCGGTGCAAGAGGTGATGATGGCGCTATATGAATCGGCGCGCAAGCGACAGCGAATCTACCTGCCGCTGAAGACGCGCGTCAATCCACTCAGGCTCATGGTAGAAAGTGGGGAGCTGGAAGTGGAATGGCCTGGAAGCTATGAACGCCGCGCAACACTTGTGCGGGGCGAGGCAATGTCATGGCATGAGGAGGGAGGGTAGCCGCGGCCGATTTGGCCTAAGGGCGAATCGTACCGTCAGGATTCTCACGGGTAGGTCGAATGACGGTTATGCCATCCTCCTCGATTAGCGGTCGGTGATAGATGTAAGGAGGCTCAAGGACAGCTTGTTGTGCCGGTGTTAACTCCTTCACCCACGCCGGCATTGTTGTCTCGTAGACTCCGCCGTGAAAGTGCAGAAAGTTTGGTGAGTAACGGTACAGAAGAGAACGGCGCTGGTGGCTCGCCTTCCAGGGCAGCGTACCGTGGATTGTCGCCTCGTTGAAAATCACCATGTCACCTGCCTTGCAGGGGATATTGTAGACCAGCTCGCGATTCCTCTGATAATTCTTGATATCATCCGGACAAACGAAGTTGGACTTGTGGCTACCGGGAATGACGCAGAGGCCGCCGTCACCTTCATTGACGTCAGCGAGCTGGAACTGGCAGACGATCATGCCGCATCGCATCTGTCCGTTGGCGTAGGAATAGTGTTGGGTGCCATCGAAGAGCCTGCTTGTTGAGCCGTGCAAGCGCAGCCCTTCGGTTCCGGATGTAGACGCCAGCAGGAAAGGGGAATGATCCATCTTCCAACCGCGGCCGAACATGGTGTTCAGATAAGGGACCAGCTTTGGATGGGCAAGCAGTTCCCGAAAGCGCTGGCACCAGGGCTGTTCCCAGGTCAACATTCCTTCAAAGAAGTCTCGCTGCTGTTCCCCCGCCATATCGCCGTCTGCGTGGGAGTTGGGGTCGGGGACCGCCTTGTCCCAGTTGGCGTCGAAGGCATCGTTCAGATCCTGCACTTCGAGCGCAGAAAGGAACCTCTCGACCTTCAGGAAGCCCTGCAGGTCGAACATGAATTTCTCGCGTTCGTTCATTGACGACTCCTAAGAGGCTCAGACGAAGGAAGAAGTCTCTTGCGGGACGAATGGCATCGCGCCGCGCCTCAGCAGTTCCCGGAAAAACCCAGGGACATACGATAAGAGTTACCGTGTGCGAGACGCCCGCATTCGCAAGACGCTGACGCCCAAGGGCCAGCTGCCTATCCTGACTTTTCCAAGGCGAACGTGGCCTTCAGCATAATGGCCACTTCAACCTCAGACGGAGTGTTGGCCAGGGAACTGGAGCTTCCCATCAGATAGTAGCCTCCAATAGATGTCTGCCCAGCGTGGGCAATGCAGCCACCCGCGGGTCGGATCGCGCCAACCGGGGAAACGTCTTCTGAGACTGAAATGACGCGGCCGAGCGACATATTCAGAAGCCCTGCCATCCTTGACGCACGCTGTCTGGCGTCGTCGAGTGCGGCGCGCATTGCCTCCAACTCCAGCGCGGCGCAGTCTTCGACCCGGAAGACCATGTTCGCGCCCTGAATCGTGGGGCCGCGTCTTCCTTCCATTTCGTCCAGGAGCCCCTGCATCAGATCAAGCAGCCGGTCCAATTCGTTAAAGGAAAAAGCAACTTCACCTGCAAAATTTGAAGGCCCATACGCATAGTTTCGGCTGAGGTAGTTTATCTCAATCGATTCAACATCAATTCCCTGTTCAACCAGGAAGTCACCAACTTCCTCAAGATCTGCTGGTTCGACAAAGGACAGCTCAGGGCCCCCGGGGCCATAGGAGGGTTGCTCGCCGATATACAGGTTCACGCTGACACTGTCCGGGGGAGCCGAGGCAGCCCCATAGCCCAAGACGGTGACGCTCATGGGCAGGTCCGCAGAGGCTTCCTGGTTTGGCGGGGCGCCGAGGCCCGTTGCCGGGACGAAGAGGAGCGATGCAATTAACAGTAGGGTAAGGAAAGTGCGTTTCATCGGAGATTCCTTTCGACAGTCATTGTCATCGTACTATTATTCTTTTATTTCGCTTTCCGAGACGCCAGAATCTGCCTTGTAGAGTCGACAAGATACGTGCCTGCGAATGACTTGAGGAGGCCAGGGATAGCCAATTTTGCCTTCAAGCCTTTCACCAGGAGTGAGATTCTACTTAACGGTTCGGAACGGATGCCAGTATCGTTCGCTTTCGTTCTGACTCTGGAGGAGAATACCGATTCTGATTCGAGAGTGGTTACTTGGAAATCGTGAGCGATTACGTCGATGGTTGGCACTGGGGAATGTATCCTATCCTACAACATCTGGCAAATGGCTTTTTTGGGGTTCGGGACCTGAAGTTTCAGTCCCACATTGTTCTGTCTGTGGACTTGCGACGATTGCCAAAATGGAACTACGTTAGGCCCCGAAAATGGGTTAGCCCCTCTCGGATTTCTGAGTATTCTGGAGTCGCCTGCATTTTTTGTTGACTTGACACTGACTGGCCGGGCAACTATCATTTAACGGACTTTCCTCAGGCCTTGAATTTCGCAAAATCGTAGTTCGGTCCAGAAGCTGACCGAACATTCCTCCCGATTGCAGAAGAGTCCACTTCCGCGCCGTGCTAGAGCCAACCGCTTATCCATCTGCATGACCTGGGCAAGTTTACGGCGGCGATTGGACTGCGGTACGTTGTTACCGATACGCAAGTGAATTACAGCTTGCAGATGGCTGCTGCTGCGGCCTTCACGATTCCGATCATCGTGTTGTTTTTCGTGAGGCAACGCTATTTCAGCCAGGGTATCGTGTTCACGGGTGTGAAAGGGTAGACCGGAAGATGATGCCTTGGTGAAGGCATTTGTGTATTGGCCGACAGTTCGCGGAGGAAACAGTTGAAATCCTTAAACTCAAAACCAATCCCGATGACAGAAGAGCAGAAGTTTTTCTTTGATCTGCGCGGCTGGATCCTGCTGCCCGGCGTCCTTTCCCGGGACGAAATCGAGGCAATGAAGGCAGAGGCCTACAGTGTCGAGATGGTACGGCAACAGCAGTCCACTAATCCCAGACAGTCGTTTCAAGGGACATTGCAGACACTGCTGGACCACCCGGCGATCGTGGGCATATTGAATGAAATCCTGGCCGAGGAGCCTTTCCTGTCTGACGACTCTTACGCTTTCCGCTGCGAGAACTCCTTTGTCACGGTTCGGCCGCCGGGTTGGAGCAAGCAGGAGCGCCGGGATGGCGGGTTGCCGCACGTGGTGCGCCCGCCGCAACAGGCAAACGCGATGCGCTATCAGGTGGTGGGCGGGAAAATATTCGCCGGTCTGACGCGCGTGGTATGGGAACTCGAGGAGGTGAAGGCCGGGCAGGGCGGCACTTCGTTCCTCAGTGGATCTCACAAGGCCCATTTCAGTTACGGCGGACCCGACCGCTACCGACCCAACATCAGCGACTCTTCTTGGGAAAACAGCATTCGGGAGATGATGGAGGACTATAGCTGCCCGGCCGGGTCGGCGGTCATTTTCACCGAAAGTCTGCTTCACGCGGCCAATGACTGGACTAACCCGGACAATCCTCGCTGTGCGATTTTCAACTGCTACAATTCCCTGTGGGCACAGTGGCACCGGCTCAATCTCGAACACGAGATCATTGAGGCGATGCCCCCCAAGCGTCGATCGTTGTTCCGCGGTGTGTGGCAGATAGGTGGGGAGAACCACGCGTACTCGCTTGAGAATCGCAGCTTGTAATTTGCGGCCAGGAGGAAAGCCCCGTGGATGGCCCGTTGAGTTGCTGCCCACAGGTATAACGGCTCTACTTGCTCGCCTGAGTCGCGGCCAAAGAGGACCCTTTTGTGGAAAATATCCCGCCTGAACTGAAAACTCCGAATTATCGGTCAACTAAGTTGACAGGCATTGGCTATGATCCGGCATTGGACCGCCAGGATCCAAGCAATGTGATCAAGGTGGGGGAGCTATACTACGTCTGGTACACGCAGCGTGCTGCGGGTGTCCATCCCTTTGCCTCATTGCCCTTTTTGGAACGCTTCAGCTGCACGCGCTTGGCCGGCGACTGTCACTTGACCGGTTGAGTCGAATCTGAATTCCCTTGGCTTGGTCTGACTTCAAGGAATGCGTAGCGTCGCGAGATGAATTCGCGATGCAAACGATCGCGCGCCAGAATCCCTTAAAATGGCTCTGATGGTGCCATTACAGCCTGCCGTCACTCCTGGACCACAGCAGGAACAGACGAAAGTATCTCAATACGGGACAAAAAAATAGGGTTGCATTGAAAATCATTCCTGAACTATACTGATTCATCGTTCAGACGCGGCAACGAAGCTGTCCGAGATTGCGCGTGTTTCCCCCGATTGCCCGCTCCATTCTGCAACGCGTATTGCGTGGAGGCCTCGCCACAAGCACTATCCACTGACGTTCTCTGAGAAGGAAGTTGTGATGCGTTCCGGGGTTCACAGAAAAAAGGAGAGTAGCCGTATGTCTTCACAAGAAAAGCAGGTGAGTCGAAGATCGTTTCTGCGCCTGACAGGGGTTGGCGCTGGCGCCATGGCGGTAGCAGCCTGTGTCCCTGCGGCGCCAGGTGCTGATACCGCTGACGGAGAATCCGCTTCACCGGCCACCGAAGTGAGAGAGATTGTGTGGTCTACCTGGGCTGGAGGCGATGCCGAAATCAAGCTCAAGCAAGAGACTGTCGAGGTCTTCAATACGGACCGCGGTGACGGGATGGGCATTAATTGCTCCGTGCGCATAATCACAGACTATATGGGCTACTTCACCAAGGTAGAGACTTCCTTCGCCGGTGGAGATGCGCCGGATGCGATCTGGTGCGACCACCGCCTTTGGGGAGGATGGATATTTGCCGGTTGGCTGCGCGACTTGAAACCTCTAGTCGATTTGGAGCCCGAAGATTCATCGATCAGGCTCGTGCTAGACATCATTCCCGAGTACAGCCACAGCTATGTCGGCGGTGTATACGGGATACCCCACCTGATCCAGATTATGGGAACCTGGGTCAACAAGGAGATGTTTGAAGAGGCAGGCATCGATCTGCCGCCTGTAAATTGGGGTGATCCCTCGTGGACGGCGGAAAGGGTGACCGAGATCGCGCAAGCCCTTACCAAACGCGACAGCGACGGCAACGCCGAGCAGCTGGGAATCAATATTCCGTGCTGTATCCTGGGCGGAGGACCCGGTTACGCCCTTGTCCAGTCAAACGGTGGACTGGCCTTCGATGAAGGGTGGACGGAATGGCTGATGGACGAAGATCCCGCTTCCGACGTTGTGCAGTGGGCCTACGATAACTTCAATGTCCACAAGACGGCGCCGACACCCCAGGAGAGCCAGGCGGGAATCAGTTTCTGGACCGGGAAGGTCGCGATGGACATGGCCTGGCTGACCTGGCCGGCGCGGCTCGTAGAAGCGTCCTATGGTCAGTGGACACCTTCGCCGCACCCTCTCCCGATGTTCAAAGAGCCCAAAGAGTGGGCCCACGGGATCCCGATTGCCTGCTCGCAGCAGTCCGAACACCCTGAAGCCGTGCTGGAATTCGCGCGCTGGATGGTCGAAGAGGGCGATGACCTGAACGTCGGTCTGGGTTACGCGGCTCCAATGCTGGACAAGCATACCGACCTGTTGCTGACCCACGCGCCGGGCCTTGACTACGTAACCGAAGAGCTGCTCAAAATGCCGCGTGAGCCATTCCTTCAGGCTCTCGATTATGCTGATGTTGTCAATCCGCACTTCCCGCGCTGGTTCATCGTCAACCGCGACATCTGGACTCCGAAAGTACATGACGTGCTGATTGTCGGAGAGCAGACCAATGCCCAGGAACTCATCGCTGCAGTGGAGCCGGAGGTTCAGGAACAGATTGAACTGGGCATGAAGGACCTTGAAGAGTTTGGCAGCTAGACGGTGCGCCTGGCAGTCTTTAGACTCAAGATGTCCGGACGCCCGAATGTCCAGTACAAGAAAGTAGCCGTCTCATTCCTGTGCGGGCTGGCGAGGCCGGCCCGCACTATCTCCTTTTCATCGCACGATTCGGCCCGTTTCTCAAAACCTGCATCTGGAGACCGAAGCCCGGTCTACGCGGCTCCGGACCTCTCTCCGTTCTTCACATGACAGTCCGCCGTTGCGCTGGATAGAGCAGCGCATTCTGTTCCAGCCCATGTAAGCCTCGCAATGTCAGCAAACCTTGAAGCAACGGTCTCACCCAACAGAACATTGCGCGGAGGCCGGATTCGCGTCGCGCTCAGGAAGAATTTCGGGGGCTATCTCTTTATCATGCCCTGGCTGGTTGGATTCTTTCTGTTTGAGGCGGGGCCACTTTTGGGCGCTGTTGGGCTTTCGTTTGTTGACTGGAAGTTTGTCGGGCCGCCAAATTGGGTGGGTCTGGAGAACTACCAAGAGATGTTTGGCAATGAACTGTTTTACACGAGCCTTTACAATACCTTCTACTATACATTTATTGCAGTAGGTCTGCAGCTAGTCGTTGCGCTCGCCGCTGCCATGGTGATCAACCAACGTGTCTGGGGTATAAACTTCTACAGGGTCGCTTTTTTCATCCCCAGCATTGTACCCGCCGTTGGCCTGGCTTACTTGTGGATGTGGATCTACAACCCGGAATTCGGGCTTCTCAATGCAATCTTTGATGTGATCCAGCTGCCCAGACAGCGCTGGATCTATCTGCCCCAATACGCCAAACTTGCCTATATCTTCATGAGCCTGTGGGGCGTTGGCGGCACAATGGTGATCTTTCTGGCGGGCTTGCAAGGGATTCCCGAAGTGCTGTATGAAGCAGCCAGCATCGACGGCGCGGCCTGGTGGGCCAGGTTCCGCTTTGTCACGATTCCGATGCTCACTCCGGTCATCTTTTTCAACCTTGTTCTAGGCATCATCGGTTCTTTTCAAATCTTCACTGCCGGCTTTCTGATGACCAATGGCAGCCCCCAACATTCGACTCTCTTCTATGTCCTGTATTTGTACCGATCGGCATTTGAGGACTTGCAGTTTGGTTATGCGTCGGCCTTAGCATGGGTGCTGTTTCTGATTGTCGTTTTCTTTACGCTCATTCAGTTTCGCCTGTCGGGCCGTTGGGTTTACTACGAGAACTAGAGACTTACTGCGAAATGAGACAGAGTAACACCGAGGCTACTGATACGGCCCTCCCGGAGGAGAGGAAGAGGACGCTCAGGCAGCGTCTGTTCGTACTGTTCACACACATATATCTGTTTCCCCTGGCGGTCGTCGCTGTCTTTCCCCTCTACTGGCTGATGTCAACTTCGGTAAAGTTTCGCGGCAACATCCTCCGCTTTCCGCCGCAATGGTTTCCCGACCCTATCACGATTGAAAACTACCAGCGTCTCTTCATTACAAATCCGTTTGAAATCTGGTACTTCAATTCTCTCGTCATAACAATTTCAGCCACACTTGGGGCCACATTGTCCGCCTCTTTGGTTGCATTTGGCTTTGCCCGCCTTCACTTTCTGGGCCGGAATCTCTGGTTTGCGGTAGTTCTGGCAACGCTGATGGTGCCGGAGAGTGTTCTCATCATCCCTCGATTTGCGCTGATGCGCTTTTTCGGCTGGATTGATACGTGGATCCCTCTTATTTTGCCCTTTTTCCTGGGAGGAGGCGCATTCAATATCTTTCTGCTGCGCCAGTTCTTTCGAACGATTCCGCTTGAACTCGATGAGGCCGCCAAGATCGATGGAGCCTCAAATCTGCGGATCTTCTGGCAGATTCTGTTGCCGAATCTGAAACCGGTGCTGGCGGTCGTGGTCGTCTTTACTGCGATATTCAATTGGAACTCCTTTATGTCTCCACTGGTCTTCATCAATACCACCGAAAAGCTGCCGGTGGCGGTGGGAATCCAGATGGTGCTGGCCGGCTCTCAAGCAGGTCCCGGCAACACCGGTGCCATGATGGCGGCCTCGACACTGATAACGATTCCGGTAATCGTGCTGTTCGCTTTTTCCCAGAAATACTTTATGCAGGGCATTGTCCTGACAGGTCTCAGCGGCCGCTGATGGTTGGATACGGATGATTGACCGTATGGAATTGTCTGCCGCGAGCCACATGACGGTACAATGCTGGCAGAAGTGGTTCCGACCTCACTGTAAGGCAAATTGCCATCGAGATTCCTGCTAATGGGTTTCTCTGAAATTCATGAACGCGTTTCTTAGGGCTTGGAAATGAATAAGGCGCAACAGGCCCGACTGGCGATGCGCAGGGGGGAATGGACGGGTCCGACGGTATTCAGAGTTTCCGGCTATGTTCAGTGCAACCTGGTCGTCCTACCGGAGTCGGAGGCATACGACTTTCTGCTCTACTGCCAAAGAAACCCAAAGGCGTGCCCCCTGGTTGAAGTAACGGACAGCGGCGTGCCCGAGCCGCGTTTGAGCGCGCCGGGAGCTGACCTGCGTAGCGATCTCCCGCGTTATGCTGTCTTCCGGAGGGGTGTCCGCGAAGAGGACGTATGTGAGATCCAGGCGCTGTGGAGGGAAGACAGTGTAGGGTTCCTGATTGGCTCAAGCCTGACGTTTGACGACGCCTTGGAAAGAGCCGGCGTCCCAAAGTCGGAGGAGGTGTGGGTACTGAACACGGATCTGCCCACCGTACCCGCCGGCAGATACACGGGCTCGCTGGTCGTAACGATGCGGTGGATGACGCCGAGCCAGGCAATCATCGCTACTCAGTTGACGAGTCGGTATCCTTTCAATCATGGCGCGCCGGTACACGTTGGCGAACCGGCCGACATCGGGGCAGATCTGGCATCCCCACTTGTCGGCGACCCGGTGGAAGACATTCCCAAGGGCGTCATGCCGGTCTTTTGGGCCTGCGGTGTGACGCCGCAGCAGACGGCGCTGCTGGCGCAACCTGAATTGATGATTACGCATGCTCCGGGACACGGGTTTATCACGGACCTCAAGGCAGATCAGTTCTGCCTTCCATAGACAAAGGAACTCTCTATGACTGCAATCGAATCGGCAATCCAAGAACCGACTCTCTCCGAAAATGGCGCGCAGGACCTCGGCAGGACAACCGGGGAACCACTTGGTCAGAAGACAAATTCGATCCGCTGGCTTCAGAAGAAAGTAATGCGGAAAGCCCGGGAATTGCCCACAGACTTTCACAGTCTGGCGGATTGGGAGCAGTTTCGAGACCGGATCAGAACCGTTCTGCCTGCGACGATAGGTATTCCCGAATTTCAACCTTTGCGCGCTAGTCTGGTCCGAGGTCGCATCCAAGTCGGGTCGGACGCAGTATGTGAGCGAGTCGACGTCTATGTCGACGAGGACTACGCCATTCCTGCGTTCGTCTTTTCGCCTTCCCGGGCAACCGAGACGCAGATGCCGGGACTTGTGTGGAACCCCGGCTGGCCGGAGGACAAGTGGAAGCCGGCGTACCAGGCTTTCGCAGTTCGGATGGCGGAGCAGGGGTTTGTCGTTTTGGTCCTGGACCACGCCCCTTTCGGGGAAACGTCGCCAATGAAGGACAAGGCGGATATGGGGATGTCGCTGTTGATGGGGATAGGTGATGTCCTGGGGGTGAGCCAGCTGGGCCTGCGCGCGGCAGAGACGGTGCGGGCCGGTGAGTACCTGCGGGCCAGGCCCGACGTCGACGAGAAGCGAGTGGCTATCTCCGGCCTTTGCCAAGGGGGCATGGATACGTGGCTGGTCGCGGCGCTGGACGAACGCTTTTGCGCCGCGGCGCCGCTGTGCGCTGCCACTACCTTCGAGATTCATATGGTCGAAATGGCATCATATTTCGCCAACGCGGACCCTTCCCCCTTTCCTTTCGGCATCCTGAACGTGTGCGACATTCAACATCTTCACGCGGCTATCGCACCGCGTCCACTGCTGGTCAGGGCCAACCTGGGCGACCAGTGGTGGCCTGTAAGCGGGTTTGGCGAGGTGGAAAGGTTGACCCGGCAGGTGTATCGACTCTACGAGGCGGAAGAGCGGGTGGACTTTCGGGCCGAGGTGCATGAGCACAACCTTACCGGCCCATTTGCCGATGCCCTCGAAAGATTTCTGCTGCAATACGTATAGAAGACTCCAATCCAAGGTATTCGAGATGAGAATCGATTCGATCAAGACTTTCCTGGTGGACTCGGGGTCGGCGAAGCACTGGCTGTTCGTAAAGGTTGAGACGGATGAAGGTGTACACGGCTGGGGGGAAGCGTACACTCAGCTTGACCGGGACCGGGTGATCAAGCGTCAGATGGATGAACTGTCCCGCTACCTGATCGGGCGGTCTCCGTTCGATATCAAGCAGTTTCTCTTTGCCGCTTACTCGGACTTTGCCGGAAAGAGAGGGAGCTTGGAGCTATTCTGTGCCATCAGCGGACTTGAACAGGCGCTGTGGGACATTGTGGGCAAGGCCGCGGGCCAGCCGGTCTACAACTTGCTAGGCGGACGAACTCGGAGGCGACTGCGGGTCTATGCGAATGGCTGGGGCGGGGCAGAGGACCCGGAGGTACTGGCGGAGAGAGCCAGGGCGGTCGTTGCGCGGGGTTTTACATCTCTGAAATTCGACCCGTTCCCTGGTCGCTGGCGGGCATTTATCGATAGAGGGCAGGAGGAAGAGGCGATCGAGAGGGTACGTGCGGTGCGCGAGGCGGTGGGGCCGGAAGTAGACATACTGGTCGAGGTTCATCGCAGGCTGGCGCCGATGCACGCAGTACGGGCGGCCCGGGCGATGGAGCCTTATGCGCCGTTCTGGTTCGAGGAGCCGGTTTCGGCCCGCGACCTGGACGCGCTTTCAGAGGTGCGACACACGATCGATTTGCCGGTCGTAACGGGCGAGGAACTCTATACAAAAAACGAGTTTCGAGAGGTCTTTGAGAGGCGAGCCGCCGACATTCTCAACCCGGACGTATGCAACTGCGGCGGCATCCTTGAGGTTCGGGAGATCGGCGCGATGGCGGAGGCCTATCACGTGGCGATGGCGCCTCACAACTATAACAGCACGACCGTTGGCCTGGCTGCCACTCTGCACGCGTCGGCAGGCATGCCGAACTTCCTCATCACGGAGTATTTCGTCAACTTTGAGGACGTGGGAAGGGAGATTTCGCGCCAGACTCTCGAAGTTGAAGACAGTTTCATCACGCTTCCGGAAACGCCCGGCCTGGGGATTGAGCTGGACGAGCAGGCGTTGGAGGAACGACCATTTCGGCCGCGGCCCCTTCGGGACCTGCCACTGGACTCTGGTACCGGTAGCGCTACGGGTTGACTCACTGCTATCCGGGAAAAGAACGGGGCAACCACATGTCTGTCAAGATTTCAAATTTCCTCCGATACTCTACCGGATCCTGTTTGATACTTTCCACAGCATAGCGGACCATTATCTCCTCGAAGTATCTTGTCAGGACCGCGAGTTCGATCCGCCCGCTTCGCAGTAGCGAAAGCACATCATCAAAATCACTCTCCGTGCCCCGTTCGATCTTGCTGAGAGCGGTATAGACCATCGTCGTTCCGCCTACCAGGTAAAGTCGACCAGGTCTTGTGAAACGCCGCCCCAGGCTTTGGAGGAAACGTTCGATGCCCTGGCGGTCACACCGTTTGCGCATGCGATTGGTTCGCTTTCTCCAACTTCAGCTGCCCAAAGAACAGTTCGATTGTGATGTTAAGAGCCTTCAGCCTGTCATAAGGATATTCTGAACGCGCTTGCCACGCATCAGCCAGCTCGAATAATCCCGTTTTGCCAAATCGTTCGGCGGGCAGCGGCAAACCCATCTGGCGAGAAAACAGATCGGGCAATAGAGTCGCTTCGCCCAAGTATATGCTCAGACGAGATCGCCAGTTTCGCTGCATGTATACGGCAGCCATATACAGGGTTTGCAGTTCCAGCGACACGGTGTCGTCAAGGCGGGCAGCCAGTGCAGGGACAGACTCTGCGATTTCAGGGTGCCGCAGGAGGAGCGGTACAATCGCAAGCCGCAATCTTGAATCGTCCTGGTGCAGCAGCGCGCCAAGGAGATGCTCGTGCGTTTCGGGTACCTCGCTTGCTACTGCGTCGCTGGGGGCAAGATAGATGATACCCCGGTCGCGCAGGGCCGCGACCAGAGATTCTCTGGAGTAGCTCACTTCCGCCCGTCGATGTTCGTCCAATTCTCATCCAGTTTCTGTTACGAAAGGAGCTCGACCTCAGGCAAACGGGTCTTCGACCCAGGGATACTTGTGAAGGTCAACCCGTTTGAAGGGAATCTCGGTGTACCGGGGCGCGACCGCGCCGGGCGCGGCCATGTAGATGATCTGTGAAGCGATCGGCGCGAACCCGGCATAGAAATGTTGTGAAGACTTCACCACCAGGATATGCTTTTTCTTCACGTCGACGCCGAGGTTGGTGAAGACGTCGGGGCTCATGGGCTGTCCACGCTTGCTGCTCACGATGATGTCGATGCCATTGCAGTTCAAGCAGACGGAATCTCCGCAGGGAATGCGCATTGGGTCGCCCTGTTGCGGCCATTCCTGGTACATGTCCTCAACGATGGCGGTTACTTCGACGTTCAGGTCGAGCGGGTCACCGGACATAGGGCCCATCTTGCCGCCCAGTCTTATATCGATCTTCGAACCGACGCCGCCTGACATAGCAACCTGGACGGCGATGGGATCCCACATGGTCGCGACTCCGGCGTTGTCGATTCCTCGGTCCAACATGGCCTTGAGCATGAAGGTGGAGTCGCTGGGGGCGCCGCCGCCGGCGTTGTCGGCGCGGTCGGCGATAACGACCGGACCGGTTGGGTCGGCCAGGGCCTGCTCCAATGCTTCATCTATTGAGAAAGGTGTTTGGTCAAGTTCCCGGCGCATACTGTGGAACCTACGACCGATCTCTTCAGCCACGCGTGCGGCCTGGTCTGGGTCGCCGTCTGTGATTGCCAGTGCCTGGGCGCCGCAGGTGGGAACGTCTCCCCACGGGAAACAGTGGACAAGCGAAACTGAAAGGAGGCCGTCTTTACCCTCCATGGCGAGCAGTTCGTCTACGAAGCTGCGCAGGGGTTCGTAGGGCGTAAGGTAGAGACCGATCATGCGGCAGTCAAAGAGCGCCATTGTGGGATTGGTCTTGCCTTCGGCGGTATCGGCGACAATGTTGAAGAGGTCAGAGGCGCGGGCGGCGACGTCGGTATGGGGATACTCCTTGTAGAGCACGATGGCATCGGCGGTGTCGATCATGGCTTGGGTGACATCGCAGTGGAGGTCCAGTTCGACGCCGATCTTTACGTCAGGCCCGACGATCTGGCGAACGCGGTCGATGATGTCGGTTTCGCAGTCGTCATAACCCTCTGCGACCATGGCGCCATGCAGGCCCAGCAGTACGATGTCGACGGGCATTGCGGCCTGCAGTCTCTCCAGCAACTCATCGCGCAGGCTTTCGTAGGTGCTGCGTGTGGTGAGGCCGGCGGGTTGCGCGTTGGCGGACATACCGAAGACATAGTCCCATCCGCGGGCCTCGGTTTCGGCTTGGAACCGGTCGAAAGCGGGCTTGGTGCCTTTCTCGACGTCATCTTCGGGCCGGATGATGGTGTAGTCGCGCATCCCTGTCGGCATAGGGGAAAAGGTGTTTGTTTCGGTTGAGACTCCACCTGCGAATACTTTCATTGCGCCAACCTTTCTTTGGGGCGATAATACGGACAGTCTGGCTGCCTGATTTACGAGCCAAAAGCAAGAAACTGCGGGCTCGTCAGTTGAAGGGAATGTTAGCACATCTGGCCGTCACTGCGTACTTTCTACCCGCGCGCAGAGAAATTTACAGTTTGACGCCTGACCCTCCAAAAACATTTGTCTTTCGCGCCACATGAAAGGGACAGCAAAGGATGAGTAATGGATCGCTGAGGAAATTTCGTGTCGCTCTGATCGGGACTGGTGGGATCTCCCGCGGGCATGCAACTGCTTGCGAAAATCTGGGGAGGGCCGAGCTCACAGCAGTGTGTGATGTCTCGCCGGAAGCTCTCGATCGCTTCGTCCAGCAGTTTGAGGTTCCCAACGTATATTCCTCGATGGACGAGATGCTGGCGGCAGGGGAGTACGACATCGCAGTGATTTGCCTTTGGGGCGTATTGCATGCGGAAGCCGGAATCCAGCTGGCATCTTCGGGCCGCGTCGGCGCGGTCCTGTGCGAGAAGCCGTTCACCCAGAGTGCGGCGGAGGCCAGGGCATTTGTGTCGGCCTGCCGCGAACACGGCGTTTTCGTGGCGGAGGCGTTCAAGTTTCGGCATCATCCCATGCACCTGAAGGCGGAGGAAATCGTCCGCCAAGGCGGGATTGGCGAACTGCTCAACGTTCGCAGCACGTTCTGTACCAACATTCCGCACGCGAATCGACGGCCCGAGGGCAACTGGCGCTGGAACCGCGCCAAGGGCGGGGGGGCGATTTACGATCTGGCCTGTTACAACGTCCATCAGGCACGCTTCATTTTTGATGAGGAGCCGGAGTCTGTCTTCGCGGTGCAGACCAGGGGTGTGGAGGTAGACGACGCGGCATACATTACACTGGCATTCTCCGGCGGACGGACTGCGCAGTTGTCGGTGGGTTTTGACAGTTGGGCTTCGCAGTACGTAGAGATCAGCGGTGACGCGGGCCTTTTGCGGATCGACAAAGCCTGGAATAACGAGAACCAGGACGTTGCGCTGGAGTACCATTCGGCGGACGGTGTGGAGACGATTCCGTTCCCGCCGACGCATCAGTTCACGCACCAGTTGGAGCATCTGTGCGGCTGTCTTGAGGGCGGTGGGCCTCATCGGATCTCGCCGGAGAACAGTATCGCGCAGATGCGGGTTCTGGATGCGATCGCGGAGTCGATGCAGACGGGAGCGGTTGTCCGCCTGTGAATTGGCAGGAAAGTTGACAAAGTCACGCCGGGTGGATAGGATTTGGTCTGGCCCCAGAAAAAGAAACAATCACTCTTCGCAGTGTCGACGCGGCGGGAGGAAGGCTGGAACACTGTTACAAGGCCACAGGAGAAATCAATCATGGCAGTCATTGACGCAATTCCGACAATGGAGCGGGACCTCAGGTATTTCCCCGCCACGACGACGGAACCCAGGAAGCTGACCCGGGAGCAGATTGACTACTTCAATGAGCATGGGTACGTGTTTCCGATTGACCTCTTCTCGGAGGAAGAGGCGGATGCCAACCGCCGCTATTTTGATAAGCTGTTGAAGATGGCGTCGGAGGCCGGGCTTGACAGTTATTCGGTCAATAGCTGGCATACGCATTGCGCGGGCCTCTATGATCTGGTCATGAACGATCGGATTCTCGATTATGTTGAAGATATCCTTGGGCCGAACATCGTTTGCACGATGACGCATTACTTTTCCAAGATGCCCAGTGACGTCAAGTCGGTATACTGGCACCAGGACGCCTCGTTTTGGGCGCTGACGCCGAGCAAGGTCGTTACAGCCTGGCTGGCAATCGATGATGTGGACGTGGAGAATGGGGCGATGAAGCTGTTCCCGGGCACGCATTTGTTGGGCCGCATTCCATTTGAATGGGTGACGGACGAGGAAGAGGGTGTGCTCAGCCAGCATGTCCACAACCCATGGCGTTATGGGCAGCCGGTTTCGGTCGAGCTGAAGGCCGGTCAGCTCTCGCTGCATACCGATATGATTCTGCACGGATCGCAGCCGAATCCTTCCAACCGGCGCCGCTGCGGTCTGACAATCCGCTATTTTCCGCCGGACGTTCGAGGACCGGAGCCGGAAAGGGCCACGGGAATCATTGCGCGCGGCGTTGACCCGGACGGGTACTGGCAGCCTATGCCGCGGCCGGAAGGGGAAGCCATCCCGCCCCATCTTCTTGAGGAGCAGGAATCGTAGAATTGGGGTCGGCAGGTAAGCCGTTGCAGAACGGACGAGGCGGAAACGATCTGGCCGGCGGCATGTCCACAGAGAAGTAGCAACTTATCCCAACAACCACGGCGCGGTGCAGCATCCTGTCAAATCCTGGATGTTGCGCCGCTTTTCTATTGGCTGAATTGCGGCGAGAAAGCTTTTCTGACCCGAATCAGACTGCAACTGCTTCTTCGAACAGAGAAGGAAAGTGTCTGTAGGGATCGCCTGGATCGCGAAAGAGGATCTGCTGGCGGGGCGTCAGTTCGGCATTTGGCGGCGGCTGGACGCGCCTCGCGGTCCAGGCCACGTGGGAAATGCAGTACTTATAGAGGAGCGCCCTTCGTTCGTGCTGTGCCTGCCAGGCGGCGGTGCCGTGCGTCAGGGCCTCGGTGAACAGGATGGCTGAACCGGCCGGGGCTTCAGGAATGATTACGCTGGACGAGTCCTCGGGGGCTTCGTCGATCTGTTGAGGCAGCTTGTAGTTGCTCTTGTGGCTGCCGGGAATGCAGCAGAACCCTCCCTTGCCCGGCCCTGTATCGGTAAGGCACCAGGTCACAACGACAAAACCATTGTAAATCTGATCGTCGCGGAAAGGGACGTATTCGCCGGGGTTCGCTCCTGTGGTCGGGGAGGTGGCTCCGTAGTCGGCGTGGAGCCGTCCACGCGGCATTCCCTGTTCCATGTACATGCCGTAAATCCTGTCCAGGCGGAAGCAGTCACCCAGACGGAGCCGCAGGATCGGCATTATCCGCTGGTGGTCCAGAAGATCGACGAAGGGTTGGCCCCATGCGAGGAAGCCGGGGCCGTCCGGCGCGCTGCCGAAACGTTGCGTCTGTCCTGGGGCGGGAAGCTCCTGCACGTCCAGCAGGCGGTTCAGTGCTTCGACTTCTGACTTGCTCAATGCGTCTTCAATTACCAGGTAACCTTGCACATCGAACAGATACTGAAGCAGATGATGCTCGCTCATGTCTAACCCTCTGAAAGCGACTGTATTGACTGTCTGCCGGCGTTCCCTGTCTGGCCAAGCAGTTCATATCTTACGTCATATTCCGGTCCGGCGCAACAGTTTCGGGAAAAACACGGACGGCGCAACGTCCCTTGAAATTGGGTCCGCCAGGCCGTCCGAGTCTGGTTCGGCGCTGCAAGAGGAGCCAGCGCTACGGCATTGAACGAGAGTCAGTCAGTTCAATCCTGTACAGGTCCGATGGTCGGGCTCAGACCTCGCTTCAGAATACCCTCGCTGTCGGTGTAGGTCACGTAGACTCTGAGGAAACTGCCGACGTCTGTGCTTACCGGCGTGTACGAGTCCGTGTCATCAATATCGATGCCGGTGATATCCACCCAGTCGCTGAGCGCAGTTTCGGATCTCTGCCATTGCCAGTCGCCGAGGTTCGAGTAGGCGTCCTGCGAAAGCGTCACTCGGGCCGTGATTTCCTGTCCGACCGTTGGCCGTTCGTCCGTGTCGAAATAGACGGTGTTCGTCTCGGTCTGGGGCGTAGGCGTTGGCGTAGGTGTGGCGGTGGGTTCAGGAGTTGGTGTTGGTCCAGGCCCGGGGACAAGCCCGTTGGACGGGAACCAGTCCGACCAGGGGCCGGCGCCAAGTAAATTTCGACCTCGTGTTCGGAAACGGTAGACTCTTTCGGGATCGAGTCCTTTGACGGTATAGGAGACGGCCTCAGTACCCTCGGTGACGCCGGAGATCGTTATCGCGCCCTGGGTCGTCCAAGACTCTCCCGTGCCCACAGACGTCCACTGGATGTCATAGGAGGAGACGTGGAGCAGAGGCAACGAGAGCGGCAGAGGCGCGGTAGCAAATTGGACCGTAAGCTCTTCCATCGAATGCTGCTCTACCTGACCTTCGACGGACTTTGGAGGGGGCGCCATGCTCATCGCAGCCACGATGGCGCCGACCACAATTAACGCTCCAACGATAGCCAGGGAGAATTTGTTAATCAGCAGACGAAGCATGGTAACGCACATGCGCAAAATCACGTGTATGAAAACACGAAAGACCATCTGGACGCGACTTACTTCTCTCATCGGCAAGTTTGCCATTCTATTGACCTCCCGGCTAGATGATTCCATGGCTCCGAAATGAAGTGCCCTTTGTGAATGCTTTGGCTCGAAATTGTCAGTATCGAAAGTACCCTCTTCTTCGTGTCGATTGAATTTCCAGTATAGTAGCTGGGAAATAGATTGTAAATCCGTCCTGTGCAGAAACTCTGTCCTGAAATGACAGGTAGAAACTGACGTATTCTTGAAAAAATACTCTGGTAGAGAGCCACTTTTTTCGTCGTGAGGACGAGAAACTCGGCCATGTGGCCTACATCGACAGGTTGGCTACGAACTGTCAACGTCTCCAAGAAATTGACAGATCGTACGGGAGGCGTAGAGTTGCTCTGACTCTGTTTTGGCTGGGGCGTGGAAACGGCACAGGAAGACATTGAGCGCTAATTCGAGGGCGCCCGTTGCGGGGTTGCGTAGTTTGACTCTTGCTTTCTGACAGTCAGACGGCGCGAAGAATCGGAGAGGGTGGCTTGTTACGAGAACACTATTGTCGAACCGGCAGAGGGGTTGGGCCGCTGTTTACTGAGGGCGAGGCGGTTGGCAATTGCTTGAGGGAGCCGCCCGAACGGAAGGGGCACTGGCCTGGCCACAAGGCACAGTGTCCCTCTTGGCACTGGGATTCTGTGCCGCTCACTCCACCACTGGGCCGATAGTCTGACTCAGGGCTCTTTTGCGTTCGCCGTTGCTGTCGATGTAGAGGGCGGACGCACGCAGATATTTGCCTTCATCAGCGGCGGTGGGTGTGTATCTGTCCGAGTTTGCCGCGTCGTAGTCGGTGATGTCTTCCCATCTGCCGAGACCGTTGTTGGACCGCTCCCACTTCCAGTTTCCAAGGTCGCTGTAATCGCCGCTGGACAGGGTGAGTTCGACTTCGATCCTGGTGTCGACTCGGGGCGGGTCGGCCCCGGCCGAGAATCTGACTACGTCGGCAACCGTGTCGACAGTGATGACAGGGCCGATGGTCTGGCTAAGACCGCGCTTGTAGTCCCCATTGCTGTCGAGGTAGACAACGGAGGCGCGCAGGTATTTGCCGCTTTCGAGGGAGGAAGGGATGAAGACCGAGGAATCTTCGGCGTCATAGTCGGTGACGTCGGTCCACCCTCTGAGGGCATTGTCGGAGCGGTCCCAGCGCCAGCGGCCCGGATCGCTGTAATCGGAATTGGGGAGAGAGATGCGTGCGCGTACGCCGCGGCTTACGACGGCAGGGTCATTGCCAAATGCGAATTCCACCGCGTCGGTCTCAATTTCCGCCCCGACAACGGGACCGACGGTTGGGCTCAGCGCCGTCTTGCCGACCTTCTCGCTATCGACAAAGTCGACGGAGGCGCGGAGGTATTTACCGTCGTCGGCGGCTACGGGGGCATAGAGTGAGGAATCGGTCAGCCTCGCGCCGGGTACGTTTCGCCAGTTGGTCAGGCCGTCGTCGGAGCGTTCCCATTGCCAGCGTGAGCGATCGCTATAGCTGTCCTCATCGAGGGTCAGGGCGACCCGAACGGTTTGTCCGATTACCGGCGGATCTCCGCCTTCGGTGACTCGAACAGCGTCAATAACCGTCTGACGGGTCGGTGTTGGGGTTGGAATGGGCGTTGGCGTTGGGGCGGGAGGAGGGTTGACGATGATGCAGGCGCTTAAGACCACTGCGGCGAAGAGTGCAGCCATCCAAATGAACAATGATCCGCGCGGCCGGGGTCCGTTTCCGGACTGGGGCATATTGCGGGATCGTGTGCAATCTTTGGCTGGCATGCGGTCGTTCTCCTTCATGCGGTCGTGGTCTAAGGGAGCACGCTACTTTCGCCGGGTGCCGTGTGAGCGGCCACTGCCAAAAGGACCGTTGTCGTGAAAGCGGCGGTCAAATGAGTATACCGACAGGCAAATCTAAAGTCAAACAGTTGGGCCGTGCCTGAGTCAGGAATACGCGTCTGATTTGCGAGCAAAGCGGGGGTCTGTTCCCGGGCCGGGTCGGGTCAGAGGCATGCGGCAGTTGGTGCGGAGAGGAGTTCCGGAGGCGGATCAGCCCTTGACGCCGGTAATGACGATTCCTTGAATGTAGTTCTTTTGGGCGATGAAAAACAGAATTATACAGGGCGACAGAACGACCAACGAAGCAGCCATCAGAAGCGCCCACTCGACCCTGTTTTGTCCCTGGAAGTAGCGGAGGCCGAGCGCCAGGGTGTACTTGTCGAGGTCAGAGAGGAAGATGAGGGGGCCGAGAAAGTCATTCCAGTGGTTCATGAAGGAGAAGACCAGGATGATGCCGAGGGCGGGCTTGATGAGAGGAACGGAGATGCGATAGAAGATGCCGAAAGTGCTGCAGCCGTCGACACGGGCGGCGGCGTCGAGCTCCAGGGGCAGGGTCATGAAGAACTGGCGCAGAAGGAAGATGAAGAAGGCACTGGTCGCAAAGAAGGTGGGCACGACAAGGGGAAGGATCGTGTTGATCCAGCCCAACGCCTTGAAGAGGATGAAGAGCGGAATGATGATAGAGGGAAAGGGCAGCATCATGGTAGCGACTTCATGAGACTACTCTCCATCCTGAACCGGCTTCGTTCGACTCAGCCGCAAAAGAGGTGAAGCCAGCGAGAATTCGATTGCGGAACAGTGTAGTCTGTGCGAATCGTGAGGGAGCCATGATCAGTGCTCCAGATCGTCCTCCAACCAAGCGAGATTGAAACGGGCCAGGGTAAGACGTTCGTAGGGTTGACTCTCGCCGCTCTCATAGAGGCAGCAGAGCTCGCCGTTGGGCAGTGCGGCCAGGTCGGAGTAGGCGGATGGTCCTGCGTGCAATGAACGGGCTGCGGACCAAGTGCGGCCGCCGTCAGAGCTCAGGCGGACGGTCATGTTTTCGCGTCGCGTGCTGGCCGGATTGGCGAAGAGGAGCTGCCCGCCGGGGAGCGCATCCAGGCTGCCCTGGCAGACGGGTTCAATCAGCGTTTCGTCCCACTCGAATTCGGTGAAGGTCTCGCCCTGGTCATAGCTGCGGGAGACGGCCCGCTGGGTGCCGCGGACGAAGTTGCGGCAGTTGATGTAGAGGCTGCCATCCTGGAGCTGGGCGATGGCGCACTCATTGGTGCCGACTTCTACGTCGCCGCCGACCTGCCAGGTTTCGCCTTTATCGTCGCTGTAGATGACATGGGAGTGGTACGGGTCTCGGCTGCGGTCGAGGTGGAGGCCGACGATGTGGTCGCAGGGGACGACGAGGCGGCCGCTGTCGAGCTGGATGCCGTGGCAGGGGCCGGTGGCGTACCAGGTCCATTTGGGATCTTTGACGGAGGCGGTAATTTCGCGCGGCTCGCTCCAGGACTGGCCGTCGTCGACGCTGTGGGTGATCCAGACTGTTCGGGGCGCCTTGCCTTCGCAGATCATGGTTTCGTCGCCGTCGGCGAGGTTCTTGCAGAATGGAAGGAAGATAGCGCCGGTCTCGCGTTCGACAACGGGGCAGGGGTTGCCACAGGTCATGCCGGCTTCGGTAACGACAACCTGAATGGGGCTCCAAGTGCGGCCATTGTCGAAGCTGCGGCGAAGGATCAGGTCGATCTCCCCGGCGTCGCCGCGGCCATGTTTGCGGCCCTCGGCAAAGGCCAGGAGCGTGCCGCGGGTGGACAACACCAGCGCCGGTATGCGGTAGGTATGATAGCGGCCATCGCCGCTGGCAAACAGGTGCTCCTGCTCGCGCCAGGGTTGACCTGAGTTTTGGCCTGCGCCCATGCTGTATCGGTCCTTTCAGTCGATGTCTTCCGGGTTGATGAAGACACCTACCAGATGGCTGGAACCGGCGGGATCGCCGTAGTTTGTATAGTCGACCCACACGATGGTGCCGTCCTCGCGCATCAGCCAGGAGGAGTACCCGTGATCTGGCGCGGGCGCCTGTTCCGGATGATTGCCATGGATTTGGATCATGCGGCTGCGCTGGTAATCGTCGGGAAAGGTCTCTGATTCTACGCCCCATTCCCAAGCGAAATCTTCCAGGGTCGGGTTTTGGGCGCGGTAGGAAACGTAACGCCAAAAGCTTCGTCCGCCGGTGGCCGGTTGACCGAACTGGGTGTAGCCACTGAGGGGGCCGGCGCGGCGGGAGTCGCCGATTGGCTTTTCCTCGCGGAAGATGCACTGGTTGATTACGGTTTCGCCGTCAACCTGAATGCGCAAAAGGCCGCGGTGGTGGCGGATGGTGAGGGTATGGTATTCGGTCATATCGACTGGATGGCGGAAGTCGGCGCCTTGGCGGCTCCAGATCCCGTCAGCGGCGACGTTAACGACGACACCCAGCTTTGAGACCGACAGGAAGGCAGCAGGTTGCCCGGGCCGGCCTTCGACTTTGAGCAGCGCTTCCATGTGGATATCGCTGCGGGCTGATTCCGGGGGCAGTAAGCAGTAGCGGGCTTCGTGGCCGGGCAGGTTGTCGATGACGAGCGCGAAGTCCTCCAGAGTTGCCTGGTACTTGCGGCGGGGGCCGCCGATCTGGTAGGTACCTGCTTCGTCCTTGATGTCGCCGCACCAGCCGTAGGTTCCCAAGGGTCCGTTGACGTGACGTCCGCTGACGAATATGCGCCCGTCGGGGAGCTGTTTGGCGTAGGGGCGATCGAGGGCGAAGGGGCACATCTGGCGGGGAGACCAGGTACGACCGCTGTCGGTGGAGAAGGCGACGAAACAGGGGATGCCGGCATGGTGATTTTCGCGCATGATGCACGCCAACTCCTGCCCGCCGACGGCGTCCGGGTTGTCGAGCAATACGACGGCGCCTTCGCAGACGCGGTGGTAGCCGTCGTAGGCGACCGTGGCCGCTTCGTACCAGGTTTCGCCACCGTCTTCGGAGCAGGAGAGGATGACGGCAAATTCCTGCGTTTCACCGCGCATGATGTGGGAGACGACGCCGAGTCTGCCATCGGGCAGATCGAGGATGCGGTCGGGCTCGAAACCCATGATGTTGGGCTTTTGGGCTGCCGTCCAGGTATCGCCGTCGTCTTCACTCCAGTAGAGCCAGTTGCCGGGGAGCTGGTCCTCGTGAAAGTGGCTGTGGTCGTCGTGGTCGATGATCACAACGAGGCGGCCGTCGTTGAGGCGGCTGAGACGGGGGGTGACGAGGCGTTCGTCGCCTTGCTGGAGGTTGGCCTGATCGATTTCGCGGTGCTTGAACCAGGTGTGCCCGCCGTCGTCGCTGGCGAGAAGGGTGAGGACCTGGTTTACCTGGGACCAGTGGGAGTCGGTGTCAGAGTAGATCAGCATGAGCCGGCCGGACGGCAGCTCGATGATATCGGGATTCTTTGTGAATCTTCCTGGGCTGCGCCAGACATCGAATACTTTGCTGGCGACTGAGCGTGGATGGATATGCACAACTGCTCCTTTGCGTTCTGGTAAGCGATTGATTGCGTGGAGGAGGCGGCGGGCAAGCAGGAAGCTCCCCGGCGACGCAGAAAAAAACCGTCAACTGAGGAGAGCGTCAAAGGCAGCCTGCCAGTCGGCGTAGGTTGCGGGCGCTCCCTGGCCGCGCACGATAAAGGGCGGCCTCTTGGTCCTTTCCAGTTTTGCGCGCATGAATTCCTCGCCATCGAGGACCTCCTGGGGCGCGTCGTAAGTTCCTGGGGTACGGCAGTAGCGGATGTCGATGCTCCAACGGACTTCGGCGGTGCGGTTTACTTTGCTGCCGTGGAAGGTCATGTTGGAGAAGAGGAGTATGTCGCCCTTCTTCATGGGCATTGGAATTGGAGTGCCGCGTTCTTCCGGGTCCTCGAAAGAGCGCATGTTCATATTCTTGTCGCGCTTGCTGTCGATGAGCTCCCAGGCGTTGCTGCCGGGGATCAGGTAGAGGCAGCCGTTACTTTCGTCGACGTCGACGAGTGGGATCCAGACAGTGATGATGTGGGCGTGGCGGGACTGTTTGCCGTAGTACTGGCTGTCCTGATGGAGTGGAAAGGCGGTCAGTTCGCTGTCGGGCATTTTGGGGCGCAGATGGTAGTCGCCGTTGAAGCTGACATTTGGGCCCAGGAGGGGTTCGAGAGCGTCTACGATGCCGGGATGTTGAATGAGTGCGTGCAACTCGGGGCCGAGAGCGGGCTGGTTCCATGAGCGGAGGCGGATCTCGTTTTCGCGGTGGAGGGCGGCAAGGCGCTGGCCGAACGGCAGTTCGTCGAAGGGGTCCTTGATTTTGCCGTCCTTGAACATTTCGGCGGCGTAGATGCCTACCTGACGGTGGATGCAGGCGCGCAGCGGTTCAAGGTCGGCGGGGGGGATGGCCTGCCTGACAAGGAGGAAGCCATCTCGCTGATAGTTGTCACTCATCGTTCGACTCTCCACTTGGCGGGTATCAGATGGGGGCGTACCGAGTATTTTCGCGTTTTCTTGAGAGTCGTGCAACTTGGAACGGCAGTGGTCGGAACGGCAGTGGTCAGTTGTCAGAGTGACGGGCGGATTGTCTGAATCGGGATAAGCTGAATTGTAAAGGGGTCTCAGGACGGGCGTGGCTGATGGGTTAGGAGTGTCTGTACGAGAGTCTACGAGCGCTTACTTGTGTTTGCGAGCGTTCAGGGACTGCCTGAACTGTTTTTCGCTTAACTTCACAGAATCGGGGATTCTCAGTCTTCCCGACTCAGTGCAGCAACCACGCATATCGGCAGCAGAATGAGCAAAGCGACATACAGTACGCCTAACCAACTCCTAGTAGGTCCGTCGGGCAATCCGAAAAATTTTATTATCAAGTCGGGTGTAAAGTAGTCTAAGGCAAGTGACGCGACAATTAAGGCGATTAAAGAGGGGATGGCAAGTCGTTTTCCGATGCGTATTCGGAAAGGCCAGATCGACTTCCATTTACTGGAAACACTTGGGTCTAGGGCTTTTGTATAGTTCACTCTCCATCCCAACCAGTTTCTCAACTGTGGGTCGGGTTCTCTGCAATGGGGGCAACTTCGCAGCCTGATGGGAACCTTTTTCCCACACGCTTTACAGTTGGAAAAGTTGTCAGTGCCGATTAACATAACGCCCTACTACTGGTTTAGGCATGGTGACTCTCCTCTGGTAGGTAGTGTTTCGATGCCACAGTGTAGCACTTTGAGAGGGTGGTTGTCTAGTGGGAGGGAGAGGGGTGCATCCCAAGAATGGGACGAACTTTCGTATACCTCAAGTAACGACAAAACCACAGCCAGCCCGCGATCCGATCTCCGTATAGGAAACAGCAGCTCTCACTCCTCTCTCCTCTCCACTCTCTCCTCACCTTTGTGCCTGCCCTCCATCTCGCCAAGAGCCGGTAAACAATTTCACCCTCCGCTGGCATCAATTCCCCACCAGACCGTTCCCACCCCAAATCCGGGATGCACCCCGATCGATCGGTCTAGTTGACAGGGTTGTGTTGATAGACATATACTTGCACGGACAATTTAATCGGTTTCCGAATGGGTGCGCCTTCCGCCCGGATGCGCGGCGCACAATGGGGGAAGACCGGTGAAGTTCAAATGAACCAGTCCGGCGCTGTCCCGCAACGGTAGGGTGAAGCAGGATTCACCAAGCCCGATAACCCACCTCTTCGGATGCTCAGTCGAGTGGACCTGCAGTGTGCTGGCAGGTCAATTCGAAGACCACCTTCGTGGATTGAGGGGGATGAGCGGCAAAGTCAGTTTGTACGCCGTCCGCCATTTGGCGGGTTTCTTTTTTCCAGGCGATCCACTCTAAGAGTGGATCGCTTTTTGTTCTTGCTTGAGGGTGCGAAGTGAACGGTCGGGGACTGTTTTGTCCTGAACACAGCGGGCAACGGAGGGCACTGGCCGTGCTGTCGGCCGTGCTGGCCGACGCGATGCTGGGCGATCCGCCGTCACGTTTCCATCCGGTGGCGTGGATGGGGAGTTGGATTGGTGTTTTGAGGAGGATGGCGCCGCAGCGGGGGCCGTTGGCGGACCTGTTGTACGGGGCCGCGGCAATCGGCGTTAGCGCGTTAACACTCCTGCTGATGGGGAGATGGGTGACGCGTTATTTGGAGCGATGGCGGTGGGGGTGGCTAGCTGAGGGCGCGGTACTGTCGCAGTTGATTGCGTGGCGGGGCCTGATGCGGGCGGGCGGGGCGGTGGCGCGGCCGCTAGAGCGGGGCGATCTGGGCGAGGCCAGGCGGCAGCTGGGCTGGCATCTGGTGAGTCGGGATGTATCGCGGCTGGACGGGAGTATGGTGGCGGCGGCGACGATCGAATCGCTAGCGGAGAACAGTTCGGACAGTGTGATTGCGCCGTTGTTCTGGTATGGAATTGGGGGGCTGCCGGCGGCGCTGGTTTACCGGTTTCTGAATACTGCCGATGCGTTGCTGGGCTATCGGGAAGAGGAACGGGAGTGGCTGGGGAAGAGCGCGGCACGAGCGGACGACGTGGTCAACCTGGTACCCGCGCGGCTGACGGCACTGCTGATCGTTGCGGGGGCGGCGCTTGGATGGGGAAATGGAGGAACTGCGTGGCGGATCTGGCGCCGGGACGGAGGGAAGACGGCGAGCCCGAATGCGGGCCAGCCGATGAGCGCGGCGGCGGGAGGGCTGGAGGTGGTGTTGGAGAAGGTCGGGCATTACCGGCTTGGGGAAGGGTTGGCGAAGCCGCAAGCGGCTGACATTGGGCGTACGAGCCGGCTTATTTCAGTCAGTGTTTTTCTGGGGATAGCGGTCGGCGCGGCGGCGGCACTCTTTTTCCCCAAAGTGGGGATTTTCGGGAAGGGCCGCGTTGCGGCAGGGCGGCAACTGGAAGGCAGAGGAGGCGGAGGGTGATTGAGAAAAGCGTTCCCAAGATGAGACCTTACGGGCGGCAGCTGTTTATCTGCAATCACGGAGACTGTGCACCGGCCGAGGAGGCCGAGCGGCTTCACCGCCTGGTATTGGAGAGGAACCGACAGCAGGGGCTGAACAAGCTGCGTAACCCGCATCGAATCAAGTGCACGCTGGCCGACTGCCTGGGTGTGTGTCAGGGCGGTCCGATCGCAGTCGTGTACCCGGATGGGACCTGGTATCACGGGGTTGACGAGGCGGGCCTGGAGCGCATCTATCGGGAGCATTTGATCAGGGGAAAGCCTGTTGAGGAGTTGATCTTTCACCGTCATTTTCCGGATGGCAAGGAGCCTGCTTACGCGCCAGAGGTGCGGGGGGATGAAGCGCTGGCGCCGGTGCCTTGGGGGCCTCTGGAGGAGGGTTCTGAGATTCAACTTGCATTTGAGGACATTGCAGGGGAGGAGGCGCAATCGCGGCGATTGGAGGCGCGGGGCAGGCGAAAGAAGAAGGGGCTTATTATCGTCAATACGGGCGAGGGAAAAGGCAAGACGACAGCGGCGTTGGGCATTCTGACGCGGGCGTGGGGAAGGAGGATGAAGGTCGGTGTGGTCCAATTTCTGAAGCATGAGAATGCGCGGTTTGGGGAGATCCGGGCGGCGGAGCGGATGGGAGAGATCGACTGGATCAGCAGTGGGGACGGCTGGACGTGGACAAGCAGCGACATGGACGAGACTGCGGCGAGGGCGTGTCACACGTGGACGGTTTGCCAGGAACGGATTTTGAACGGCAGCTATGACGTTCTGATCCTGGATGAGTTTACGTATCTACTGCATTACGGCTGGCTGGATGGGAACGAGGTGCTGGCATGGCTCGAGGCGAACAAGCCGCCGATGATGCATCTGGTGATTACGGGACGGTACGCGCCGCGCAATCTGATCGATTTTGCCGATCTGGTTACGGAGATGCGACCAATCAAACATCCGCTTGAGGACCAAGGGATTCGGGCGCAGCCTGGAATTGAATTCTAGAACTGCAGTGGTTAGTGGATGAGGGTGGAGGAGAGTTGGGGGAGATTGGAAAGGATCCGGGGATGGCTGAGATTCACAAGCGGAATATGGTGGAACGGCTGGACGGGCGGATGGTCAATTCTGGGCAGTTGCGCGGCATGTTGTTTGTGTGCGCGACGGGTTGTTGTTGCGGGCGGACGGAGCGGGGCTTCGCAGAGGTGGACGAGGACCTGTACCACGCCGAGTGGACCCGGCGGAGGCTGCGCAACCGGGTGCATCTGAATCAGGGCGGTTGCCTGGGTCCTTGTGTGCTGGCGAATGTGGTGATGCTGGTGATGGACGGGCGCCCAGTCTGGTTTCACTCGGTAAACGACACAGCGATCGTAGGGGCGATCTTCGACTATATCGAGTGTCTGCTGGAGGACACCGAAACGCCGCTGCCGCCGGTTCTGTTGCCGCACGTGTTCAACGGCTTCGCCTGGGATGGGGCGTCTGGCTCGGAGGCTGAGACTGCGTTGCAGGTGGCGGCGGAGACGAGCGGAGGCGGTGTCCTTTTTCTCAGCCAGTCGGACACCGATCTGCTGGCGCTGGAGAGGGCGCGGGAATTGCTTCCAGAGGACTTTGCGAGCCTGGAGGCGGCCCATGTGGGGCGGTTGGCGAATGATGCGGCGGTGGATGCTTTACTGCAGCGGCTGCTGCCGGACGCGCAGGTGGTGGTGGCGCGGCTGCATTCGGGAAGGGCTTTCGAATACGGACTTGGACTTCTGCAGGAATGGGCGGAGCGGACGGACGGTTTTCTGATCTGTTTGCCGGCGGTGGAGGCCTTTGATTACGACCTGATGGCCCGTTCCAATGTGGGCGTGCCGCTGGCACAGGCAATCAGCGCATATTTCCAGTGTGGGGGGCCGCAGAATCTGGCCAGCGGGCTGAAGTGCCTCAGTGATCATCTGCTGGTTAGCGGGTGGGGATTTGACCAGCCGGAGGAGTTGCCTCTGCACGGCATCTATCAGCCGAACATGGAGGGCTGGGAGACGGCGGGAGAAGGGGACTGCTGTGCCGGTGGGGAAATAATGCAGGCTCTGCCCGATACCGCAATCGCGACGGGAACAGCTGGAAGCTCGACAGTGGGGATTCTCTTTTATCGGGCCCACCTGTTGAGCGGAAATACCGAGTTTGTGGACGCGCTGGCGGCTGAGTTCCAAGAACGGGGCATGGACGTGCGGGCTGTCTATACGCAGTCTCTGAAGGAGTGCGACGGAGCAGGGCGGCCGCTGGCGCTGGGCGTGATGACGGAGAAGGGCCCGGTTGACGCGATCGTGAGCACGCTGAGCTTTGCATTGGGAGACGGCGGCGAGGTCTTCGGCGATATCGATCTGCCGGTCTTTCAGGCGATCTCCTGCAGCAACGACCGGGCGGCCTGGGAACGGAACGGACGGGGCTTGGGGTCGCTGGACACGGCGATGAACGTGGCAATTCCGGAGTTTGACGGCCGCATCGTGGGCACGCCGGTCTCGTTCAAGGAGACGCTGGGGGAAGGCGGGACGCGCTATGTTCCGGACGGCGAGCGAATCGGCCGCCTGGCGGGTATTGTTGAGAAGCATATAGCTTTGCGTCACAAGGCCAATTCAGAGAAACGGATCGCTGTTGTATTGACAAACAGTTCAGCGAAGGCGGCGCGGGTGGGCAATGCGGTGGGGTTGGACGCGCCGGCATCGTTGATGAAGCTGTTCGACCGCATGAAAAAGGCCGGGTACAGGATCGGTCCGCTGCCTGAATCGGGCGATGAACTGCTGTTTGAGCTTATTGGCCGCTGCTCTTACGACGTTGCCTGGCTGAAGGAGGAGCAGCTGGCGGAAGCGTATAAGCTGCCGACGGAGCAGTACGCGGGGTGGCTCGAAAAGGCGCTCGAAGACAGCCGGGTGGAGATGGAGAAGCAGTGGGGGCAGGCACCGGGGGGCGCATATGTTCATGACGGCGGAATTGCGCTGGCCGGGCTGGAAATGGGCAATGTGTTCGTGGCGCTGCAACCGCCGCGGGGCTACGACATGGACCCGGACCAAATCTATCATCGCCCGGATTTGCCGCCCCCGCACAACTACCTGGCGCTCTACCGCTGGCTGCGCCACGTTTGGCGGGCTGACGCAGTCGTCCATATGGGCAAACACGGGACGCTGGAATGGCTGCCGGGCAAGAGCGTGGGGCTGAGCGAGGCCTGCTTTCCAGATCTCATCCTGGAGGACCTGCCGCTGGTCTACCCATTCATCATCAATGACCCGGGGGAGGGCAGCCAAGCCAAGCGCCGGGCGCACGCGACGATCGTGGACCACATGACGCCGCCGATGACGAGCGCGGGCGCCTACGGGTCGCTAGCCGAGCTTGCGCAGCTGGCGGACGAGTATTACGCGGCCGAGCAGCTCGACCCGGGGAAACTGCCGATTCTGCAGAGGCAGATCTGGGAGATTATCGAGCGTGACCGCCTGGATGATGACTTGAAGTACATATTGAGAGCGGACCACGGCGATCACTCTCACGACTGGGACGGGTCCTATCTTGATGACGGAACGCCCACGGCTTTGGGGGAAATGCAGGGGGCGCAGGTGGCCCATCTGCTGGAGGACATCGAGGGGTATCTGTGTGAGTTGACGGGTGCGCAGATCCGGGACGGGCTGCATATTCTGGGGACGGCGCCGGAGGGTGAGCAGCTAGTCGAGACGATGTATCACCTTGTCAAGCTGCCCAACGCAGACGTACCGTCGCTGCCTGACACGGCGGCGCGCATTGCAGGTGAAGACTGGCTGCTGCTTCAGGAGAGATTGGGCGACCGCCGGCGTGATCTCGACTCCGAAGTCAAGACGAATGCTGACCTTGTGGAGCGGATCGAGGAGGAATGCAAGAGGGCGTTGGCCGGTCTTGCGGGATCAGGATGGTGGGTGGAACGGGTCTCGGACATTGCGACGGAGTCAGCAGGGCGCCTTGCCGCGCTGGGCACCGCGAAAGCGGGGACAGTGCCGTGGGACGGGGAGGCGGAGCTCGCAAAGTTGAAGGAGGTTCTCTGCTATGCAGCCGAGTCCATTGTGCCTGGTTTGCAGGAAGGCGGAGAGGCGGAAATCGGCAATATCATTCACGCCCTGGACGGCGGCTTTATCCCTCCGGGGCCGAGCGGTTCGCCGACGCGGGGCATGGCGCACGTGCTGCCGACCGGCCGCAATTTCTTTGCGGTCGATCCGCGGGCGCTGCCGACGATGGCATCATGGCAGGTAGGGCAGGGGCTGGCCGAGACGCTGATCAGCCGGTATCAGAAGGAGGAAGGGAGGTTCCCGGAGAGTGTGGGGATCAGCATGTGGGGAACGAGCGCGATGCGGACGGCGGGGGACGACATCGCGCAAGTGCTGGCGCTGTTGGGGGCGCGGCCGGTGTGGCAGCGGGAGAACCGCCGCGTGACGGGCGTGGAGCTGATCCCGCTGGAGGAGCTGGGGCGGCCAAGGGTGGACGTTGTGTGCCGGATCAGCGGATTCTTTCGGGACGCGTTCCCACACCTGATCACGCTGATAGACAGTGCGGTGCAGATGGCGATCGGCGCGGAGGAGGAACCGGAGATGAACTTCCCCCGCAAACACGCGCTGGCCAGCGAGACCGCATTGAAACTGGCAGGTGAAGGGGATGCGGCGGAAGAAAAGGCCAGGTACCGCATTTTTGGTTGCAAGCCGGGCAGTTATGGGGCGGGGATTCTGCCGCTTATTGACGCCAAGAACTGGCAAAGCGACGAGGATTTCGCACGCGCATATCTTCTGTGGGGAGGATTTGCGTACGGATGCGGGCAGGCGGGCGTGCCGGCGGAGGCGGAGTTTGCACGGGCGCTGGGCACGGTGCAGATTGCGACGAAGAATCAGGACAACCGCGAACACGACATTTTCGACAGTGATGACTATCTGCAGTATCACGGCGGCATGATTGCGACGGTGCGGGCGCTGACGGGGCGGAATCCGAGCCGCTATTTTGGGGATAGCAGCAACCCGGATCGTGTGCGGACACGCGATCTGCGGGAGGAGGCGCGGCGCGTTTTTCGCAGCCGGGTGGTGAATCCGAAGTGGTTGGAGAGCATGCGGCGGCATGGGTACAAGGGGGCGTTGGAGATTGCGGCGACGGTCGATTATCTCTTCGGCTACGATGCGACTTCGCAGGTGCTGGACGACTGGATGTACGAGCATGTGACGGATGCGTTTTTGCGCGACGAGTCGATGCAGCAGTTTTTTTCGGAGAGCAATCCGTGGGCGTGGCAGGCGATCGCGGAGCGGTTGCTGGAGGCGATAGAGCGGGGTCTTTGGCAGGACCCGGATGCGGCGGATGCGGCGCTGCTTGAGGCGGCCAGGGAGTTGGGTTTGGAGGAACTGAGGCGGGGCCGCCGCTAAGGACCACTGAAAACATCATCTTTGGGACCCGAAGAGAACCTTGCACAGTTCTCAGGGAGAGGCGGCGGTTCTGGGGGGACGTCCTTGGGGCCGTGGCCGCGGACTGACGGGGCGGGGTTACATGCGGGAGCCGTCGTGAGTGGTAATTCTCCGCACAAGGGACGCAGCTTGAGGCTGACCGCCCGGAAGGGCGACGAGTGAGTAAGGTGGAGTTTCGGAGAAGGTAAACCAATTCAGACAATTGCTACGAAAGGAAGAGTGATGAAGACGAGTTTCGTGTTGGTTCTGGGCTTGATTGTTGCGGTGCTAGCGGGTTGCGCGGTTGCGCCTATACCTGAGGTGGAGATGGGACCTGCGACTGCGAACGGGCTAGGGGAAGGTTCGGCTGCGCCGGAACTGAATCTGTCTGAGGGCTGTATTGAAGCTTTCGACCCTGATATTGACTATTTCCCTGACAAGATTGCGCCGGACCATGCGGAAGGTTGGAGCGTAACGTATCACGGGCACTACAAAGTGCTGACCCTGCACAACCCGTGGCGGGGCGCGGAGGAGATATTCCGGTACTTGCTGGTTCAGTGCGGCGCGCCGGCGCC
This sequence comes from Caldilineaceae bacterium, assembly GCA_965204525.1. Classification (GTDB taxonomy): domain Bacteria; phylum Chloroflexota; class Anaerolineae; order Caldilineales; family Caldilineaceae; genus Bin5. Next base: position 1,221,182 of record OZ241994.1, read on the forward strand.
AGAGGGATTCGATGACACGCCGACGATAGAGATACCGGTGCGGAGCGTTGCGGCTCTGACTTCGACCGTATTGCCGCATTTGCATAAGCTGGGTCTGCTGGAGCGGTTGGTGGCGGTGAACCGGTTTGACTATGTCAATACGGCGGCGGTGCGGAAAATGATCGACGCGGGAGCGCTGCAGGAGGCGGGGACCGGCACGGGGGTCAACACCGAGATTCTGATTGACGTGGATCCCGAACTGATCATTACTTTTGCCTATGGGAATCTTGATTACGACACGCATCCCAAGCTGATCGAGGCGGGGCTGCCGGTGGCGTTGACGGCTGGGTATATGGAGACTTCGCCGTTGGGCCGCACGGAGTGGTTGAAGGTTACCGCGCTCTTCTTCAATCAGGAGAAGCAGGCCGAGCAGGTCTTTGGGGGCATCGCCGACCGCTATGCGGAGATGGCGGAACTGGCGGCGGGCGTTGAGAAGAAACCGACGGTACTGGTTGGCATTGCACGAAGGGAGTCGTGGCGCGTTCCGGGCGGAAACAGTTATTTTGCCCGGTACATTGCCGACGCCGGCGGCGCTTATCTGTGGCGCGAAGACGAGTCGACCGGGTCGATCCCGCTGTCGATGGAGAATGTATTTGAGGCTGCGACTGACGCCGATATATGGCTGGCCAATACCGGATCCTGGTCCAGAGCGGGCGACATTCTGGCCGCGGATGAGCGGTACGGTAGCTTGGCGGCGGTGGAACAGGGGTCAGTTTACAGCAATAATGCCTTGGTGAACCAGTGGGGCGGGAACGACTACTGGGAGACGGGGGTGGCCAACCCGGACCTGGTGCTGGCGGACCTGATCAAGATCTTTCATCCCGATCTGCTGCCGGAGCACGAGTTGATTTGGTTCCACCAGCTGGATTAGGCAGGGACGAAGATGGCGCGGGCACTGATGATTCTCGGCACACATTCGAATGCGGGCAAGAGTCTGCTGGCGACGGCGTTTTGCCGTATATTCGCGCGCAGAGGTTTGCGGGTGGCGCCGTTCAAGGCGCAGAACATGAGCAACAATGCGGGCGTGACGCTGGAGGGCGGTGAGATGGGCCGGGCGCAGATCGTGCAGGCGGAGGCAGCTGGGATCTACGCGCATACGGATATGAATCCCGTGCTGCTGAAGCCGGAGGGGAATCGGAGAAGCCAGGTCGTTCTGAACGGAAGGATAGAAGGACGGATCGAGGCGCGCAACTGGTTGAAGACAAAGGAACGGCTGTGGGGCGAAGTGACGGCGGCCTATGACCGTCTTTCGTCCCGCTATGACGTCGTTGTATTGGAGGGCGCGGGCAGCCCGGCGGAGATCAATCTGAAGGCAGGCGATATCGTCAATCTGCGGATGGCGAGACACGCGGGGGCTTCTTGTCTGCTGGTTGGCGACATCGACCGGGGAGGCGTGTTTGCTGCGCTGGCAGGGACGATGCTGCTGCTGGAGCCGGAGGAGAGGCTTCAGATTGGCGGATTCCTGATCAACAGATTCCGCGGGGATCCCGCGCTGCTGGGAAGCGGACTGGAGATGCTGCGGGAGAGGGCATTCGGTGTGCCCACTCTAGGCGTGATCCCCTATGTGCCCGATCTGCGCATTGCCGACGAGGATGCCGTGCCGCTGGAGCGGGACCGATCTGCGGCGGCGCCGCTGACGGAGGGGCAGCTTGACGTCGCGGTCATCCATCTGCCCCGCATCGCGAATTTCGACGAGTTTGACGCGCTTGATTTGGAGCCGGGCGTGAGGCTGCGGTATGTGGAGCGGGCGGAGGATCTGGGGAGTCCGGCGGCGGTTATTCTTCCCGGAACCAAGGCAACGCTATCCGACTTGGCTTGGCTGAGAGAAAGGGGTCTGGACCGGGCCGTTGCGGCTGCATACGGACGGGGCGCGCAGGTTGCCGGCATCTGCGGCGGTTATCAGATTGCGGGTGAATGGTTGACGGATCCGCTAGGTATGGAGGGGGAGCCGGGAGGCCGGGCCGCGGGTTTGGGTCTGCTGCCAGTTACGACGACGTTTTCTGCGCAGAAGGAGACACATCAGGCCAGCATGCGCCTATACGATGGCGAGACAGTGCGCGGGTACGAGATCCACACGGGAGATTCACGAGTCCGGGAGGGGACGGCCCCTTTCGGCGAAATCATCGAGCGGGGCGGGCGGACGGTACGCATCCCTGACGGCGCAGCCGCGGCGGACGGGAGCGTGTGGGGGACCTATCTGCACGGGCTGTTCGAGAACGACGGCTTTCGGCACAGTTGGCTGCGCGGGCTGGGCTGGTCCGGCGCGGTCGCGGCGACAACGGCGCTCAGGAACCGGGAGTATGACCGGCTTGCCAATGCGGTCGAAGAGGCTGTCGACTGGGGGGCGGTGGAGGTGCTGCTCGCTTAGACTTTAGCGCTGCAGGCGGCTTACAGAAGAGGCTCGCTCCTCCATGTCGGTCTTCCGGGGGAGCGATTTCCCTTTTTGGCCGTTCAGATGCGGCCTGCGCACCATTGGATGCCGCGCAGAATTGTTTTGCGGAAGTTGGGGTCGACGTAGGTGAAATTGTCGTGGCCAGACTGGTAGCAGAAGACGCGTGCGTTTCTGAACTGACGGGTCCAGCCGAGGACGCGCATGCTCCGGGGGTGGTCTGTGGTGAGCAGGAGGTGGCTGTCCTCGCCGGCGCTGGCCATGGAGTAGGTCTCGTCCACCATCTGCCAGGGTTCGATGCCTTGGGTTATGGGGTGGGCAGGGTCGGCGATCTGGACTGACAGCTCCTGTTCATGGTCATAACCGAAGCTGCGATCGGAGATACCGACCAAGTCGGACCAGAAGGGCCACTGCTCGTAGGCCAGGATAGCGTGGTGGAGGAGAAAGATGCCCTGGCCGCTCTCGCCGAGTTTTTCGAGGACGGGCCGGGTTCTTTCTTCGGGCAGGCCGCGCGGCATGTTGTAGAAGAGAAAGACATCATAGGTGTCCAGCGCCTGACCGATGTCGGCGGCCCAGTTTGCCTCCAGCTGGATGTAGCTGTCGACCTGGGGCATGTCGCGGAAGATGGCGTGGAAGCCGGGTACGTCGAAGAAGTGGCCGCCGGTGATGACGGCGACTTTGATGCTGTCGTTGTCGGATAGGTTCGTGCTCATCGTTCAGTTCTTTCCTTTTTCACCAACTGAATACCGTGCCGAGTAGGTCGTTGGGTCGGTCGCGCAGAGAGTCGTAGATGCGTTTGGCCTCTTCGGCGGCGACTACGTCCTTCAGAATGGATGAGAGGTCGATGCGGCCACGGCTGTGGAGGCGGACGAGATTTTCGAGGTCGTCTACGTAGAAGTGGCTGTTCTGTTTGACGGTTATGAGGCGGCGCTGGGCCAGATTGAAAGGGTAGGCTACGCGGTCGCGGCCGGCGATCAGGAGGACGCGTCCGCCGGTCTTCATGGCCAGGATTAGCTGCTCTTCCATGCCGGGGACGCCGGCAAAGTCGAGGACGGCGTCGAAGCTTTCGTCGGTGATGTGGGTTGACCAGCCGGCGCCTTCGACGTTGAGGGCTTGCTCGGCGGCGCCGATGCGGCGGGCGATTTCGAGGCGGGGTTCGTCGACGTCGCAGATGGTGACGCGTGCGCCCTGATGGGCTGCGAACTGGGCGGCGACCTGGCCTACGCAGCCGGCGCCGACGACGAGGACTTTCTCGCCGATTTGCAGGGCGGCGTTGCGGATGGTATTGAGGGCGACGGCGGCCATGCCGTAGATGGCAGCTTCACGCAGGTAGACTTCGTCGGGGAGTTTGATGAGGAGCTCATCTTCGGCGACGACTATGTACTCGAGATGGCCGCCGGTGCTTTTGCCGACAAAAATGTGGTCGTCGACCTGGAGAGATTGTGTGTCCGGTCCGGTCTCGATGACGCGGCCGACGGTCTGGTAACCGGTTGGCATGGGCAGCAGTCTGTCACCGGGGGCGTAGTTGCCTTTGTGGAGTTGATTGCGTTCGGTGCCGTTGGTGATGCCGGAGTAGAGGGTCTTGATTTTGACTTGGTTGGTGTGCGGCGGTGGGGGATCGGGCCAGTCGGGGACGAGGACCTTTTCTCTGATGTTGTCGTCGCGGGTTCTGAGTACGATTGCTCTCACTGGTCGTTCAGCCTTTCGGGAGGTTGCGGGCTGTCCGCGAGGGACACCATTTTATCCGCGGAGGGACGCGGAGAACATCTTAACACCTTACTTGATCCGCGGAGGACACGGAGGGCGGCCTGACGCTTTGCGGCTGGTGGCTGTGTGATCTATAAATTAATCTGCTCTTCATTAGCTGCAATACAAGGACAATACGGGATCAGAATGCCATACAACGGGGAACGGCGCAATGCCGGAAAGGATGGGCCAGGCATGGCTACACAAAAGAAAAGTTCCTGGAGAGATGACTTTGCTGCGGGAATTGAGAGGGACAGTTGGGCGGAGGCGATCGCAGTGCTGGACTCGCAGAAGACGGCGCACGCGGGGACGCCAAGGCAGGCTGTGAAGTTGCAGGCTGCGAAGATCATGAGCAGGCGCTTTGGGGAGGGGACTGCCGGGTTGTACGAGGCAGCCACTGTATTTGCCGGATCGGAAAGTGAAGGGGCACAGGAGGTCGGCCTTGTGTTGCTTGGGCCGATGTTTGGGCACAATCCGGCAGAAGTGACCGATATCATTTTCAGACTGGCTGATAGCGAGAATTGGGAGGTGAGGGAGTGGGCGGCGAGCGCCTTGAGACGGGTGATCAGCGAAAATTTCGCGGCGATCTATCCGACAGTGCGTGAGTGGACAGGGCACGATTCGCCGAATGTGCGGCGGGCGGCGGCGGTGGCGAGCGGTTCGGCCGCTGGGCGCTGCACGGAGGAGGAGTGCCGGTTGTTGCTGGAGGTGTTGACGCCGCTGCTGGAGGATGACGATCAGTATGTGAGGAAGAACCTGGGCGCATTTGCGATCGGGGACAGCTTTTTGAAGGCCCAGCCGGCGCTGGTGGCGGATTGGCTGGGGCGTGCGACCAGCCATCCGCGAGCACAGTGGAATGCGGCGATGGCGCTGTCTGCGGCAGAGGCGGCGAATCATCTGGAGCTACTGTCAGGGTTGTTAGATCAGCTGGCAGCGGATGAGCGGACGGTGGTGCGCAGGGCTGTGTACAGGGCGGTGTTGAACTTGGCGAAGCGGATTCCGGAGGAGGTCATTCCCATGGTGGAAGCTTGGAAGGATGATCCTGCGCGATGCCATGCGTATGCTCATGTAAAGGAGAAGATGGGGGACGGCAGAATCTAGCTCTACGTTTCTAAGTCTGGCTGCCAATTTGGGAAGGCAGTTCAATGAACTTCAAAAACGTTACGCCCACAGGTTTGATCGGGATGTTGATCGTTTGAATCTTATGGTAGACCAAGACCATCGATCCGCGAAGCGTCGCGAAGAAAACGAGAGGCGTATCGGTCATTGCGTGGCGAGGAGGACGGGTGGTGGCGCCTCAACTCTGGAAGCTCTCTGGCATGGGGAAAGATGAGTAGGCACGAGGCCTGCACGTCCATCGGATCTTGGTGATTGTGAGGTGCAAGGGCAGGCTCAAGGCCTGCCCTTGCAGCAACTTTTGGGGAAACTTAGTTTTGCTTGAAAGTGATGTTGTTGCAGCCCACACTGTTGCTGATGGTCATGGACCACTTGGGCGAGAGTGGCGTCAGGTTCGAGAAGTCCTTTGAGTTATGACTGCCATCCGTGTTGACGCCGGCAGGGCAGTTCACGACCCAGATCTCGACGAAGGTGCCGGATGAGGCTGGGCCTCCGAAGGGAGAGAAGCCCCACTTGCCGGTTGGTTTGCCGCAACCGGTACACTTGGTATTGCGCGGGCCGTTGAAGGCAATGTGAACACAGACATTGTTCAACACGTTGTTGTGCCGGTCACGGACCAGCCCCTCGAAGAATGTCTGTTGGTCGTTGCCGGGGCAGTTCCCGCTGTCTACGAGGGAGAAGGCGTGCGCCGGCGGGGGCGGGATCGGTGTCGCGGTGGGGACCGGCGTTGCTGCCGGCGTTGGAATCGCGGGCGCAATCTGGACGAGTTCAGGATTGGTGGCTGTCACCAGCGGGGCGTAGACCCACCCGTACTGGCCGCCGTAGATGATCTGCCACCAGCCGCCGGCCGGGTTTTTGCCGGAGATTGGGTATTCGGCGCCGGCTGTTGCCTGGCCGATGACGGAGTAATTAGTGCCTGGGCCGGCGCGCACGTTCATCGTTCTGTTGATAGAAACGGTGGGGGAAGTGGACGTCGCGGTTGGCGTGGGAGTGGAGGTTCCGGTCGGCGTCGGTGTAAGTGTTGCTGTCGGTGTGTCGGTGGCTTCCAGAGCGGCGAGCCTGACCTCGAAAGCGTTCATTCGATCCGACAACGAAGTCACCAGTTCGACCATTGACTCCACCTTTTCCGCCAGGCTTTCGAGCGTCAGGGTTGCGTCCTGAGCATAGAGCGGCGCGCCGACGCCGGCGAGGAATACAGCGATGAGCAGAATGAGAAGCGGTTTCTTCATTTTTCCCCTTTGCCTTTCTCCCCTCTTACAATGATTATGGGATGAGATGAATAATGACAATCTAACAATATATCCTGCCAAACCGATTGTCAATATGCCAGCCTTTGCCGGGAGCAGTCGGAAATTTGGGGGATGGCAAGGCGGGGTATCTCTGCGAGAGGTGGTTGAAGACGGGTGATGCGGCATGTCGCGGAAGCTGGTTGCCGTCGGTCTACTACGAGGATTTGGGCAGGCACAAGGCCTGCCCCTACATTGTGAAACGGGGCTGCGAGCATATGGCGTCCTGACGAGCCCAGGCATTGCTGATATGATGGAGCGCGGTTTCACGGGGACAGACTTTCCCGGATCGGAGGCACGTTCCGATGGGATAGGGCCAGAAATACGAGGCCGAGCGTTGACGACGGGGGACGGATGTTTGACCGCACTTTTGACTATGTCATCGTAGGCGCGGGGTCGGCGGGGGCGGCGCTGACGGCCAGGCTGACGGAGGACCCTGAGGTGACGGTGTTGTTGCTGGAGGCGGGGCCGGACTACCGGTCGGGGGAGGCGCCTGCGGCGATGCGGAGTCACAATCATGGCGAGATACTGCTGGGAGAAGAGTATCGGGAGGTCTACCAGTGGCCGGGGATGGCGGCGCGGCGGAGTGAAAGGCAGAAGGTGGCGCCGTTTGTGCGCGGGCGGGGTATGGGAGGAAGCTCGGCGATCAATGGGTTGATTGGGCTGCGGGGCGAAATGGAGGACTTTGACCGCTGGGCGGCGTTGGGCTGTGCCGGGTGGGCGGGCAGAGACGTATTGCCGTCTTTCGTTCGGATGGAGGATGACCTCGATTTTGGCGATGCTCCGTATCACGGGTGCGGGGGACCGGTGCCGCTTTGCCGGGTGCCGGTGGAGGCGTGGGGTGCCGTGGACCTGGCGCTGCGGGAAGCGGCGGTTGGGCTGGGTTACGGCTGGGCGGAGGACTATCATGCGCCGGGCAGTACCGGGGTGTCGCCTGTGGCGCTGACCATGCGGGAGGACAGGCGCGTTTCGGCGAATGACGGATACCTGGAGCCGGCGCGGGGGCGAGCGAATCTGACAGTTGTTGGCGGGGCGCTGGTTGACCGGGTGGCGTTCGAAGGCGATTCAGTCGAGGGGGGAACGGGAAAGCGAAGGCGCGCGGTGGGCGTGCGCGTGGTTGGAGTCGACGGTCTGACGGGAAGGGAGGGCGACGGGACTGTCTTGCGCGGCAGAGAGGTGTTGCTGTGTGCCGGGGCGGTGCATTCGCCGGCCATTCTGATGCGGTCGGGAATCGGGCCGGCTAAGGTATTGGAAGCGGCTAGGGTGGGGCAGGTGGTCGAATTACCGGGAGTCGGCCAGAATCTGCGGGACCATCCGACGGTGGGGATGCATCTCAAGTTGCGTCCTGAGGCGCGCGCTGACGGGCCCCACGCGCGGCGGACCAACTGCTGTGTCCGCTACAGCTCGGGGCTTGCGGGCGCGGGGCGCAACGACATGCTGATGGCGAGCTGCAACGTATTCGGGATTGAGGGGGAGGCGCTGGAGCGGGGCGTGATCGTGGTGTCGGTCTTTCAGGCGTTTTCGCAGGGGCAGTTGTGGATCGGCTCAGCTGATCCTCAGGTTGAACCGGTTATCGAAGAGTGTATGTTATCCGACCGGAGAGATCGGGTGCGGCTGCGCGACGGTGTGCGGCGGCTGTTTGCGCTGGCCGGGCATGCCGCCATCAGGGGAATCTCTGAAGAGATTTCGCTGGGCGATCTTTACGGTGGAAGGCGGGGCGGGTTCGACAGCGCGGTCAGCGACGAGGAGCTTGACCGGTGGTTGCTGGAGGAGTGTCTCGACTGCTTTCACATTGTAGGAACGTGCCGGATGGGGGCGGTCAGTGACCCTGGTGCGGTCGTGGATTCGGACTGCGGGGTAATTGGGGTGGATGGACTGCGCGTTATTGATGCTTCTATCATGCCAGAGGTGCCTCGGGCGAATACTCATTTGACTGCGGTGATGATAGGCGAGCATATGGCGGAAAAGATGAAAGGCGGTGGTCAGTGAAACACCAGTGGTCAGTGGCTTGCGACAGCAAGGAGGCGCAGCCCCTGCACAAGGGAAGGCCGAAGGCCCGACCGCCCAAAAAAGGCAAGGAGAAAAGAACGATATGGGAGCGGTGAATGTTGGGTTGCGTGAGCAGTTTATTCGGGACGGCTTTGTATTGTTCAAGGGCGTTCTGGAGCCGGAGCTGGTGGAGGGGCTGAGAGGGTGGAGCGACGAGATTCTGGGTCTGCAGGAGAAGGCGCATTTTGAGCAGAATCGCACGACGGGAAGCATGGTGCTGATCGATTGGGCGATGGCCTATCGGTATGATGTGCTGGCTGAATTGATTGCTCATCCGAAAGCAGTGGCGGCGTTGGGAGAGCTGGGGTTTGCGGAGCCCAAGTTCGGGCACGGGCGCATTATCAGCAAACCGCCGCAGAGTCCGCCGCTGTTCTGGCACGAGGACGGACGGTTTTGGGACGATCCGGTGAGCTATACGTGGCAGCCGATCCAGTGTTTTCTGATGTACTATCTGACCGATACGGATGCGCGCAACGGTTGTTTGCGGGTTATTCCCGGGTCGCATCGGAAGCGGCACACGCTTCATGATCAGGCGGCGCCGATGCATACGGATGAGCTGAGGACGTATGCGAATCCGGAGGACGCGGCTTTCCAGCGGGCGGAGGGGGAGGTTGACGTGCCTGTACGGGCGGGGGATTTGGTGATGGGGTACGGGAGGCTGTTTCACGCGTCCCACGCCAACCTGAGCGATGAGCGGAGGACGGTGCTGACGATGTGGTATTATCCGCATTTTGTCGATTTGCCGGAGCGTACGCAGGCGACGATTTTTTCGCTCGAGACACGGAATGGCGAGACGGGGACGGGCCCAGGTAACGAGGTCCAGGCGCGGATGGAGCCGCTCAGGATCGTCTACGAGGGCGACGCGGAACCGATTGCACAGCAGTGGACGCCGGGGCCGGCGCTGAAGTAGACGGCTGGGGCCTGTTGGCGGGAAGACAGGAGGGGAAGGTCAGATCTTGCCCTTGGCCTTCATTTCCGCGGCCAGCCGTTTCTGGTAGTCGGCGTGGGCTACTTCGTCGACCTTGGCGCGTTCGGAGTAGTAGATGAAGCCGAGAGCCTGGCGGGTGCGGGTCGGGCTGCGGTTGGCGTCGGCGCGGTGGATGGTCAGGGCGTTGTGAACGAGGAGGTCGCCAGGTTGGGCGGGGAAGGCGACTTCGTCGGCCAGGTCCTGGGGCGTGCCGTAGTCGGTGACGCCCTGGGAAAAGCCGAGGGTTTGCGTGCGTCCGTGGGGGCGTAGCGGGAGAAGGTGTGAGCCGCGCACGTAGCGGACGCAACCGTTTTCTTCGTCCACTTCTTCGAGGGCAAGCCACATTGTGAGGGCTTCGCAGGGGTCGAGCATGAAGTAGTAGCCGTCCTGGTGGGGCGGAGTGGCCTTGCCGATCGTGGGCGGCTTGTTGAAGTACTGCATGTTTTTGCCGACGACGGGGCCCTGGAGGAGCACCTCGGCGAGTTTTTCGAAGCGGCTGCCGAACATGAGGCGATGGAAGTAGGTGTCGTGGTTGAAGAGGCCTATGATCTGCTTGAGTGTGTCGGGCTGGCCGAGGGTCTCGTAGAAGACCTGCTCGCGGGGAAGTTGGGAGACGCGGTCGCTGATGAAGCGGGCGACCGATTTCCTGGTCTCTTCCACTTCAGCTGCAGTGAGAAAGCCGGAGAGAGCGAGGTAGCCGTCGCGGGCGTAGGCTTGGAGGGCTTGTTGGGGTTGGTTTTGCCAGAGCTGGCCATCGAGCTTTGCAGTCATTGAGGGCTCCAGTGCGGGCCGGCGTGGCGGCCTGCGAGTGTCGTCGGTGAAATGTAACTTGCAGCTGTTCCGATACCGGGCTGCGGAATTGCGTTGCTACTCCAAGACTCCGCGGTGGCCTAGATTCATGCCGGCGCGGCCGCCGTCTACGTGGAGGGTTGTGCCGGTGATATAGGAGGTGTCGTCGCTGAGGAGGAAGGCGATAGCGCTGGCAAAGTGCATTTCGGTCACGATCCAGCCGGGTGCGACGGCGTTGACGCGAATACCGTATTGGGTGAACTCCTGGGCCATTGTCTTCGTGGTGGAAACGACGCCGGCTTTGATTGCGTCGTAGACCCACATGCCGGGGCGGCCGAGGTAGCCGCCTTCGGATGAGAGGTTGACGATGGCCCCGCCTTCCTGTTTCAGGAGCGGCAGGAGCAGTTGGGTCATCATCACCCAGCCCCGCAGACCGATCCAGGTCTCGATCTCCCAGTTTTCAATCCAGCCCTCCATCCTCTATTCGGCCCTGCGCAGGATGGCGGCATTGTTGACGAGGATGTGGAGGGCGGGAACCTCCTCAGCGACTGCACGCGCACAGCGTTCGACGGAAGCATCGTCTTCCAGATCAACGTCCACATGCGCGGCGCTGCCTCCTGCTGCGCGGATCTCTGCTACGGCTTGATCTGCCATCTCCTTGTTCAGATCGGCGATGAAGAGGTGCGCGCCTTCTGCGGCGAGGCGTATCGCGGTGGCGCGCCCGATTCCGGAGGCGCCCCCTGAGATGAGGGCCGCTCTGCCTGTGAAGCGGGACATCGCGTAGGAATTAGCAGTCACTGTAATGGACCTGTCAACTCCTGGAGGAGGGAGAGGGCTGCCTTTGCCGAGCGCCTGGCATCGTCGAACTTGCCGGTCTCGAGGACGACGTAGCTGTCGTATCCGGCTTGTTGCAGGGCGGAGAGAACGGTCAGTACGGGCACGTCGCCCTGTCCAAACGGCTTCGTGTTGAGACCGTCGAAGTGGGGTTCTTCCGGCGTGCCGGGGGGCGCCTCTCCTTGATGGTACTCTTTGGCATGGACGCGTGCGATGTGCCGACCAAGCTGGGCGATCTCTTCAAGGGGGTCGTAGCCAAGCCCCATGCAGTTGGCCATATCCCAGTAGTCGCCGATGCAAGGGGAGTCGACGCGGTCAAGGAGGGCGGCGGTGTGGTCACCCCTCAGGGTATGTTCGATTGCCAGCGTGACGCCGGCTGCCTCAGCTTCGGGCGCGAGCAGGCGCAGGTTTTTCTCCAGACGTGAGACAGCCTGCTGGTCCTGCATCATTGCTGCGCCAAAGAAGGGCACGAGCAGATAGGTCGCGCCGAGGTCGGTGCACAGGCGAATGCCTGTGCGAACGGCATTGAGGCCGAACTCTTCTTTTTCGGCGTCTGCGAGGCCGCCCTGATTGAGGAAATGGACGGCCACGGAGGGGATCTCCACGCCGGCCTGGGCGGCGGCCTGTCGGATGGTTGCCCGATTCTCCGGCGAGAGGGGGCCGCCCGGCTGGGCCTCGGAGAAGTCGTACCAGTCGAGTTCGACGCCTTCAAAGCCGAGCTCGGATGCGACTGCGAAGACGGTTGAGAGCGGCTGTTCGATTACGTTCTGCAGTGTGCCGAATTTCATTGGTTATTCCACTGTTTCGACTTGGCCGCTTTCAAGGGAGCGGTTTGCTGCCAGGGTAACGGCGAGGGAGTTGACGGCGTCGGCGTAGGAGGAGCGGACGAGACCCTGGTCCTGGGCATCGACGGCGGCGAGGAAGCATGCGATCTGGCGAAAGTAACCGCGTTCCTGGCCGTGGTAATCGATCTCCTCCTGGTCGATGTAGCCGGAAAGATGGGTGTCCATGGCCAGGCGGAGGTAGAGATCACGGCCGCAGAGCTCGGTCATAAATCCATCTCTGACGCGTGCCGAGCAGGTGCTGACGATGCTGCCGACGGCGCCGCTGGCGAATCTGAGATTGACGACGGTGCTGTCCTCGAAGTCGGCGATGGTGTCGTCGGGCCCGTCGTGGCCGAAGGCGTGGACGGTCTCGATTTCGCCGAGGAAGTAGCGCAGCCAGTCGAAGACGTGGGTGCTCTGCTCGACGAGCTGGCCGGCGCTAACGTCGAACTTGCCCCACCAGGGATGGGAGGGGGGCATGCGGGTAAGGAAGCGGCCCATACCCATGCCGAGGTCGCGTCCTTGCACGAGCTCTTTGGTGCGCTCGGTGATATCGGAATAGCGGGCCATGTATCCGACCTGATTGATGCGGCCGCTGGCGGCGATCGCCTCCTGCGTGCGCCGGGCGACGTCGAGGTCCATGGCAACCGGTTTGGCGACAAAGACGTGGGCGCCGGCTGCGACGGCGTCGATCGTCTGTGTGTCATGGGCGGCTGGTGGGATGGCGACGAAGACCGCGTCCAGGTTTTCGCGTGCCAGCATTTCGCGGTGGTCGGTGTAGCCGCTGCAGTTGAGCTCGTCGGCGACACGGGCGGCAGTCTGGGCGTTGATGTCACAGACGGCGGCGACTGGCCGGTCCAGCTTCTCAAGGCTGCCAATGTAGTTTTGGGCGATCCCGCCTACTCCGATAAAGGCGATCTGCATCGTGTGTGTTCCTTGCTGACTGTGACGAATGGTCTCGAATTGCTGTTTGTTCGGACGGGGACGGGTCAGCCGAGGCGGACGAAGAGCGTGTTGCCGCGGCGTTCGACAGGGTAGGTCTCCAGGTGGTCGCAGGCGGGGGCGCGCAGGGCGCGTCCGGTGGCGATGTCAAAGCGACCGTTGTGAAGCGGGCACTCGATGACGCCGTCAATGACGAGGCCATCGGCCAAGTAGGCGTATTCGTGGGTGCAAAGTCCGTCGGTGGCGTAGTAGCGGTCGCCCTTGAGCCGGTAGACGGCGAGGGTGCGGCTGCCGTGGTCGAGACGGATGACCTCCTCTTCTTCGATCTCTTCGACCGGGCCGACCTCGATCCATTCGCCGGTGGATTCGGCGGCAGAAAGTGTTTCAACGGCTTCGGTCTCCGTGTCCTTGGGAATCGGACGGATAACCCGGTAGTCGGGGTCACCGGTGGCCTGTTTGATGAGGGCGGGAATCAACTCCTTGTAAGCTGCCCACAGGCTCCTGTAGGGAGGGGGCATCTGGTCTTTGACGGCTTCATGCAGCTTGGGGAGGGCATGGAAGGGGGTCATGGGCATGGCGTGATGCTCAAGGTGGTACTGCATGTTGACGTAAAGGAAGGCGAAGACGGGATTGACGTAGATGGTGCGGGTGTTCTCGCGATGGTCGTAGGTGTCTTCACCGAGGCCGGCGTGCTGGGGAAGGCTGAGGAGCTGCTGGAGCCAGCCGCCGTAGAAGCGGGGAAGGAGGACGAACATCATGGGCAGGATGCTGCCTATGGCGATGGACCAAATTGCGAAGGCGCAGTAAATGGCAATATGGACGCGGCTGGACCAGTACATCTTTTGCAGGTCCCGCTCTGGCACGAAGTCACGCACGTCGTCGTTGGGGCGGCCGAAGGCGTTTCGGATGAGGCGCCAGACCTCGGGGGGACCGCTGCGCAGGTAAAAGAAGTCCATGAGGAGCTTGACAAGGTCGGCGGGGCGCTGGACCTGGATTTCGGGGTCGCGGCCGACGAAGTAGGTGTGAGTATGGTGACGGGAGTGGCTCCAGCGCCACAGATATGCTTCGCGAATGGCGATGAACGAGGCGATGGCGTAGACGACCTCGTTCAGCCAGCGGGTGCGGAAGGGAGTGCCATGGCCGCTCTCGTGCCAGCGGGAGTCGGCGGATGTGTAGATGGTGCCGTAGACGAGGAAGGCGGGAATGGCCCACCAGGTGCCCCAGGAGATTGCGGCGAGGTAGGCGCTGACGCCGAGCAGCAGGAACCAGAGGCCGAAGTGCCAGAGTCCGGGGCCGTCGCGGCGCCGCATGATTTCGCGCATCTGCTGGCGGGAGAGCTTCGGCTTCCACCACTGCTCTTCGATGCGGCCCAGGATGCGGTCGCCATCGAGTTCGACGGCGTCGCGATTGCCGCCGGAGAGGCTATAGTCTCTGCGAATCGCTTGCACGCTCATGGCTGATCTCCTCTCGAAAACCGTCCAGTCAGGAAGCTAATGCGCATTCTGCGGTGTCAGGCGACGCGAACAAAGAGCGTGTTTCCGCGACGTTCTACAGGATAGGTTTCGAGATGGTCGCAGGCGGGCGCGCGCAGGGCGCGGCCTGTGGTGATGTCGAAGCGACCGTTATGAAGCGGACACTCGATGACGTCTTCGATGACCAGGCCGTCGGCGAGATAGGCGTACTCGTGAGTGCAGAGGCCGTCGGTGGCGTAGAATCTGTCTCCCTTGAGGCGGTAGACGGCAAGGGTGCGGCTGCCGTGGTCCAAGCGGATGACATCTTCTTCGTCGAGGTCTTCGACCGGGCAGACCTCAACCCATTCGCCGGAGGACTCGGCGGCGGTACGAGATTCAGGGGTCTCGATTTCAGGGTCCTGCGGGATGGGGCGCATGATCTGATAGTCGGGATCGCCGGTTGCCTGCTTGATGAGAGCGGGGATCATCTCCTTGTAGCACGCCCAGAGGCTTTTGTATGGCAGGGGCATCTGGTCTTTGACGGTCTCGTGAAGTTTGGGCAGGGCGTGGAAGGGGGTCATCGGCATGGAGTGATGCTCGACATGGTACTGCATGTTCATGTAGAGGTAGGCAAAAACCGGGTTGACGAAGACGGTGCGCGTGTTTTCGCGGTGGTCGTAGGTGTCCTCTCCAAGGCCGGCGTGCTGGGTCAGGCCGAGTAGCTGGTGCAGCCAGCCGCCGTAGAAGCGGGGCAGGAGCACGAACATCATGGGCAGGAAGCTGCCGATGGCGATGGACCAGACGGCGAAGGCGGCAACGATAGCCAGATAAATGCGGGAAGACCAGTACATTTTGGGCAGTTCACGTTCAGGCATGAAGTCGAGAACGTCGGAGTTGGGCCGGGCGAAGGCGTTGCGCACGACTCGCCAGATTTCAGGGGGCCCGCTGCGAAGATAGAAGAAATCCATCGCTATCTTGAGCAGGTCGGCGGGACGCTGGACCTGGATTTCGGGATCGCGTCCGACGATATAGGTGTGGGTGTGGTGGCGGGAATGGCTCCAGCGCCACATGTAGGCTTCGCGAAAGGTCATGAAGGAGCTGAGATGATACAAGACTTCGTTGAGCCAGTGCGTGCGGAAGGGGGTGCCGTGGCCGCATTCGTGCCAGCTGGCGTCGGACGAAGAATAGATCGTCCCATAGACGAGAAAAGCGGGAATCGCCCACCAGGTTCCCCAGGAAACGACGGCGAGGTATGCGCTGACGGCGAGCAGTACAAACCAGAGGCCGTAGTGCCAGAGGGCGGGGCCGTTGCGGCGCTGCATGATCTCTCGCATCTGCTGGCGAGAAAGCTTGGGCTTCCACCAGGTTTCTTCCATCCGCTCGACGATGCGGTCGTCGTCGAGTTCAACGGCGTCCTTGTGGCCGCCGGAGAGGCTATAGTTTCTGGGGATCGCCTGTACACTCATGGGAGTTCTCCTTTCTCGTTCACGACCGGACTGGGCGATGACAAGGAATAGAGTGCGGGAGTTGCGTTAAGAACGGGCGCAATGGGCCGCGTCCTCGCGGGCGAGATATGTTGATTACAGGCTTGCCTGAGCAAGAGAAGCTTGGGTGCGCGCTTTCAAGGTACGCCCGCTTCAGCTGCGGTTCCTTCGCCGGGGGCGGAGGTCGGTGCGGGAGCGCGTTCCCGGGTGCAAATTATACATCAAAAACAGGAAGTTCGCACGTCGTGCTGACGGGGAAACGTTTGTCAGTTCTTAGTTTCTTTTTTTCCGTTGGCATATCGGGGAGGCCGTTCAGAATTTAACAAGAGAGGAGCGCCTGCGGGCCTGTTTGGGATGTTTTGGCTTGCATCTTGCGAGAAGCAAGACCGATCGATCCGCGAATTCACGTGAAGCGTCGCGAAGAATACCAAGGGGATATCGTATTTTATTCGCGTGGCTGCGCGGCCCTTTTGCGGATCAGCTGAACTTTGTACCCGGAAGTAACTGTTCAGACAAGCGTCAACGAGCCCCAGTTTTTCGTTCCTGTTTTTCGGTACGTTGGTGACCCCATTCCGGCAGGGCACTGGGACGAAGCGGATGGGAGGTGAAGTGTTGCACTATGAAGACAGTTCGTTAGCGCTCTTGCAAGGGAGTCCAGCCGCGGCCGGGTGTGCTGGGCCGGGTTGTTTCGTAGCGTTCGCGCAGTTGTCTGAACTGATCGGCGGAGTGGATTTCGCGCGACGGGTCGCTCTGATCGCGAATGACGAAGTCGGCTTCGGGCGGATAGCAGGCCATGGTGACGGGGTCACGTTCGGGCGTGTAGGAGGCGGGTTCTTCTTCGACGTTGTTGGGTACGTTGGCGCTCTGATAGCGAAGGTCGATGCTCCAGCGGACCACGTTTGTGCGGTTGGCGAAGGAGGCGTGGGGCGTGAGGTTGGTCAGGAAAAGGGCATCGCCGGCCTTCATGGGGACGGGGACCGGTTCGACCGGGGGCAGTTCCTCGTCTGGGACTTCGAGGAAGCCGGCGTGGCCGCCGGTGTAGTGGCGCAGGATGCCGGAATGGTGGACGGTTGGGATGACGTGGAGGCAGCCGTTCTCGAGGGTAGCGTCGACAAGGGGGACCCAGCAGGTGACGATGAGATGGCGGTCGCAGTGGGCAAGGGTATACCCGGCATCCTGGTGCCAAGGTACTTCGCCGCGGTCCCAGCCGGGGAGCTTGGGGCGGATGCGGTAGACGGAAGAGCCGACGATGTCGGGGCCGACGATGCTCTCGATGCAGGAGAGAAGAGCAGGGTGGCGAATCGTCTGCAGCATGGCGGGACCGTTGTAGCCACCGCCTCCTTTGCCCATGACGCGACGGGCTAATTCTTCACCGGCTTCATGGTTTTCGGCGTGGAGGCTGGCCAGGCGAAGGCCAAAAGGCTGATCCGCGTGTATGTCCGTCAGACTGCCGTCTGCCTGCAGTTCGCGTGCGCCTTTATCGATGATCTCGGTCAAAGCGTCCTGCAGAGGCTTCAGGTCTTCCGGCGAAAAGAGGCCGGGCTTGAGCAGAAAGCCCTGGCGTTGGAATTGGGAAAGTTCGTTCAGTGTCAGGCTCATTTTGCGTTATCCGTTAAGTGTCGGCGCAGGAGGTCGCGGCAGGTTGATTTTGAGGAATTATACTGCCCAAGGCACGGATGGGGAAAGTTTGCTCAGTAGCTCCCTGAAGGGATCGCCTCCCACTTTTTGAGCCATTCCTCGTACGTGGGAACGGCGGCGGGATCTTTGAGGCCGTGGGCGACGAAGCCCTGCTTTTGCCCGGCTTCGGTGGCCTGGGCGGTGGGCTCGTAGCGCACGTCGATCGACCAGCGGACCTGGTTGGAGCGATTGGGAAGGGCGCGGTGGGGCGTGATCTGGGTGAAACAGAGGGCGTCCCCTGGTTCCATCTCGATTGAAACGCCCTTCAGGCTTTCGCGCACTTCGGGGGCTAACCCTAGAAAGCCGGTCTCGGGGTCGTTCCAGCCTTCGTGGAGCGGTCCGCGGTGGAGGCTGGGAGCGACCTGCAGGCAGCTGTTGTATTCGGTGACGGGCTGTATGGGCATCCAGATGGAGGTAACGTGGACCTGCTCGGCGTCGCGATAGTACTGCGCGTCCTGGTGCCAGGGAGTCTGGGTCCAGATCTGGTCGGGCAGCTTGGGGCGAGCGTTGAAGATGCCGTGGACGGAGATTTCGGCAGTACCGAGGAGGTCCTGCGCGAGGGCGAGGAGGGATGGATGGAGGAGGATATTGAACATCTCGCGGCTGACGAGGTCGCGGCGGGGGCTGCGGATGTAATGGGGCCTGCCGGCGGCTTCCCAGAGGTGGGCGAGCCGGTGCTGGAGGTCGAGATCGGTGCGGGGGGCGTCGATCAGTCCTTGTGAGAGCCAGCTGTTGATGGTGTCGTCGGCCCAGCGGGAGAGGACGGTTGTCATGAGGTCCAGGAGGTCTCTGGAAATGACGGCAGGAGCGTGGAGGTAGCCCTTGGCCTCGTAGAAGTCACATTGCGCGGGCTTCAAAATCAGAGTCATGGTCGGAATCCGGTCGGTGAATTGATCAATTATTGGGTTACAGGACAAAGAGAATCTAATACGACTGCCTCAGACTGCGTTCCAGACCTGGACGTCATGAATCAGGCCCTTTGGGCTGAGGAGGCCGATGCGGCCGGTGGCCTCGGCGGGCAGGCTGTAGGATTGAATCAAGAGGTCGTCCAGGTAGAATTCGAGGACTGATTCCTTGAGAAGCGTGCGGAATTGGACTGTGTCGCCGAAGGGCCAGGCGCGAGCCATCACGTCTTCCCGTTGGGAATGGTTCTCAGACTCGGCCATCAGGCCGAAATGTGTGACGCCGTCGGGGCCTACCCGAATATAGCTGCCCTCGCCTGCTTCATACTCGATGTATATGCCGGGCCATTCTGATTCCGGTTGACTGGATGCTGGGAGATTGACCCTGCCTTCAATTACTACGCCGCCCTGAGTGTCCACAGATGTATCTGCCATCTGGACGCGTTCGTTTTGTGTGACGAGTTGCGCCGAGACCGGGTTTTTCTTCAGGGCTTCGTTCCCATGCCAGTAGCCGAACCAGAGTGTGCCGGCGTCGTCGACGAAGGCTCTTTTCAGGGGCGCCCAGTAGCAGATGTCGCGGCCGGTTTCGAGCTGGAAACGGGTTACGGCGTGATGGTTGACGAGGATGTCTTCGGGGGTGCGGAGGAAGCGGGCGAAGTAGGTGTGTTTGTGGTCGCCGGAGTTTTCGAGGAGGGCGTAGTTTGCGGGGGCGACCGTGTAGGGGCCGGAGGGATTGTCGGCGATCATGGTCTTCATGGTCCTGGAGCCCTGGCCGACGATAGCGTAGTATTTGCCGTTGAATTCGGCGACCGCGCCGGCTTCCATGCTATGGGGCGGGTCTGCGCCTTCCCAGATGAGCTCGGGGGAGGGAAGGGCCTCCCAGTGGACACTGTCTTCGCTGCGGCCGAAGCCGAAGCCGACGGCGTCTTTGGGCGTTGCGGTCCAGTAGCCGTAGTAGCCACCCTGGGGGCGGGGGAGAGGGAAGATGCAGTCCCAGCGGCCGTGCTGCTCGTAGTAGCGGGTGTCGACTTTGAAGATGTGGTCGTCGCCGAATTTGGTCCAATTCATGAGGTCTTCGCTCCAGGCGAAGAAGATGTTCTGGGTCTGGCGGCCGTCCTCTTCGACGCGCCATTCTGAGTAGTTGCAGATAAAGCGTCCGCTGCTGTCGAAGTCGGGCGACTTCCAGACGGCGCCGGTGCCGAGGTAGGTGACCATTTTGTCGGAGGCTTTGATGGCCCAGCCGTGGTCGGTCCAGGTGACGCCGTCGGGGGAGGTGGCGAGGCCGAAGCCTTCGCCGGGACTGTATTCGGTGATGAGGTAGAAGAGATAGAAGGTGCCCTCGTGGGAGAACATCCAGGTATCCCAGTGGGCGTCGACGCCTTTGGATTTGAAGAACATGGACTGCGTTGCGTTTGTCATTTTAGGTGGCTTCCCTAGCGAGTTTGCAGCGGCGAGCAGTTCGGGACCAGAGGTTCGCTTCGCTGCTGGGAGGAATTGGAGTTGTGTCAGACCTTCAGGCCGGAGTCGACCAGGCCTTCGACGTAGAATTTGCCGAGGACGATGAAAAGGAGAACGAGGGGGAGTGAAGCGATCACGTAGCCGGCATAGAGCGGGCCCCAGACGCTGAAGTCCTGGCTGGTCCAGCCGGGGACGCCGCCGGAGGTGGCGGACCGGGCCAGCTTGTAGAGTCCGACCGCGATCATCTGTTTTTCGTCATCCTGGATCATAACCAGTGGCCAAAGGAAGGAGTTCCAGACGCCGATGAAGTTGAGGACGGCGAGTGTGGCGAGCCCGGGCAGTGACAGCGGCAGGGTGATGCGGCCGATGAGGTCGAAGACGCCGGCACCGTCACAGCGGGCGGACTCGTAGAGCTCCTCCGGGATTCCTGAGATGAAGGCGCGCATGAGAAAGATGCCGAAGATGGGGCCGCCGGCGAGTTCGGGAATGATCATGGACAGTCGAGTGTTCAGCAGGCCGAGGCGTACGTAGACCATGTAGGCGGGGATGAAGGAGAGGACCCAGGGGACCATAAGAAGGGCAATGATTGCGTAATAGAGGGTCTCGCGGAAGGGGAAGTCCATGCGAGCGAAGACGTAGCCACCGATGAGCGAGAGCAGCAGCATTCCCATGAGGCCGCAGATGGCTACGATGATGGTGTTGATCATGTAGTCGCCGACGATGTCCCAGGCGGCGACATAGTTGCGCCAGCGCAGCGGGAAGCTGATGGCCCATCGTTCCCAACGGTATTGGAGGCCGTTCTTGAAGGACCAGGTGATCAGGAGGTAGGTGGGGATCAGAGAGAGCAGCAGCATCACGGCGATGAACAGGTGCGATCCAATCTGGTAGTACCGGAGAGGCCGCCTGGTGGGCGGCGCGGCCTGGGTGGAGGTTGTGGTGCTCAATTGCGGATCTCCTTGCAGTGCCTTTGCTTTCTCAGGGAGCGCTAGTGACGGACGTCTTCCACGGCGGGATGAACAGTGCGGTTGACCGCCAGGGTCGCGGCGAAGGTAATAACAAACAGTACCATGCCGATGGAAGCGGCGTAGCCGAACTGCTGTGTTCGGAACGCCTTGTGGAACATGGTCAGGCCGGGCACCATGGTGGCGAAACCGGGTCCGCCGTCGGTCAGCACCAGGATCTGCTGGAATGAGGTGACGCCGGCAATGACGGCGAGAATCGTCATGAGGCGCACCTGGCCCAGTACGAGAGGCAGATCGATCTGCAGGGTGCGGCGGAGGCCGGTGCATCCATCGACTTCGCAGGCGTCAAAGATCGATTCGGAGATTTGGCCGAGGCCTCCCAGATAGATGAGCGTGCCGACGCCAGAGACCCAGGGGAAGCCCATGAACATGATGGCGTAGAGGGCGGTGGCGGTGTCGCCAAGCCAGTTACGTGCCAGGAATCCGAGCCCGAACTGTTCCAGCAGGCCGTTGATGACGCCCAGGTTGGGGTCGTAGATCTGCTTCCAGAGGAGAATGACAACGATGAGCGGGACGAGCATGGGGATGATGAGGAAGAGGCGATAGAGCTCCTTGGACTCGCTGTCGCGGATACGGAAGATGAGAACGGCCATGATGAAAGGGATGACTGCGCCTGAGAAAAAGAAGAACGCGAGCAGTTTGAACATGTTGAAGAGCTCGCGCGGTGTTTCCGGTGAAGTGAAGTAGACGCCAAAGTGCTGGAGGCCGACGAAGCTGGCTTCGACCCCGGGCCGCCAGCGGTAGAAGGCGCGAAGGAGGCCGAGGATGGGAGGGTAGTAGTTGAATATGAGGAGGAGGATGAAGATGGGGGCAAGAAGGGCGTAGGCTTGCCAGGAGCGGCGCATTGCCTGCCAGGTTGAGAACTCCCTCGACCTGGCGGGAATCCTATTGACGGCGTCTGCCGCACTGCCCTGTTCTACAGTTCCTGTACCTTCTGTCATGCTGTCTCCCTGAACTTCACCAATTGCAGGACCTCACATCGAGGACGAAATCTATTTTGCGTTCAATCTGAAGAAAGCGGAATCTCGACCGGCACTTCAATGGAGAAGCTCTTGTCTACCTCTAGCCAGCGCCCGATGTTGATGTCGATGACGTTGATGATTGAGTCCGTCTTTATGTCGTAGGCCGTGGCCGGATTGGGCGTGAAAGTGATTTCGACTTCGCCATTCTCGTCGGTATAGGACCACTCCGGGATCATGAGGCCGTTGCCGGGCTCCAGCCAGGCCTGCAAGGTGTCGTTTACGCGCGGTTGGCCGTTCTCTGTGACGCGAACCGTAAGAATGATTGAATCTTCGCCGTCGGAGATGACTTTTTCCTTGTTGAACTTGCCTTCAATCACGACGTTGTTGAGACGCACCAGGGACTGGATGAAGTCCGCGGCAAGGAGGGCGAGTATCAGGAGGAGCAGGCCGACTGCGGCCAACCGGATTTTGCGTAGCATCTGAGCGGCAAGAGGAAGACGGATTGTGGTGAGCGGACAGGGCGCGGGCCGCTATCCGCTCACCTGCGGATTGACAACTTAGCTGTCTGCTTCCTGGTCGGCGAGCAGGGCTTCGTAACGGGCGACACCTTCATCCCAGGAGCGCTGTTGGCGTTCGAAGAATTCGGCTCTGTCCATGTCTCCGATCACCCAGGCCACAAAGATCCTGCGCCACTCGGTGAAGTAGTCCCAGTCCCAAAGGAGCCCCATGCCCCACCAGGCGATGGTGTAGGTGTAAAGGGGGAGTTTATAACCGCCGATTGTGGACCACAACGGTCCGAGCTTGGCATCCTTGGCTGACGGGATAAACTGCTGATTCTCGTTGTTGAGGAAGGCGTTGTTTTCCGGCTCGGTGATGAACTGCCACCAGTTGATGACCTGGTCACGATTGCCGCGCATCTCGGTCGAGGACTTGAGCATTACGTCTTGTGGGCCGCGAATGGCCTGCACGTGTTCGCCGGGTACTTTGCCGTCACCGGCTGTATAGTCACTGGGGTCGACTGCTCCGGGCGTGCTGACCGTGGGAGGAATGTCGGCAGCGGCGGGCATTGGCGAGGGAACGAAGGTACGCTCGAAGTCTACGTTGGGGTCGTTGGCCAAGGTAGCGAATTCCCAAGTAGCCCGGTACTGCATACCGACCGAGCCTTCGCGCCAGAGGAGGTCGAGATCGGTGGTGTTGAAGCCGTCCACCCAGGTCAGAGCGAGTTCGTACATTTCGTCCCAGGCGCGCTGGTAGATGGGCGTGTAGGGGCCGATCAGCTCGGCCTTGTGTGCAGGCAGAGCCTCCTCGATGCCGACGAAGAAATCGTTGTCAGCGTCCATTTCGATGCAGACTTCCTGCATCATGGGCGGGAGGATCTGGAGGGCAAGGGGCCAGCAGTTGCCGGTCTCGCCTTCGCGGGGCCAGGGGGAGAGGCCAAGGCCGGCTTCCTTGAGGGCCTGGGAAACCTCCATCTGTTCGGTCCAGGTGGCAGGCGGCGAGAGTCCGTGCTCGTTGAAGATCTCCGTGTTGCAGGCAAGACCGACTTCGAGGTAGGGCCAGATGGCGCGGATGGGGGCACAGTAGTCGAGGCCGTCAGACCAGGTCAAGGAATCCATCATGGAAGGATAGAAGCTTTCGGACCAGGTTTCGTATTGGATTGCGTAGGGGCTGGGGGCGTCAAGCCAGTCGTCGATAGGGACGCACCAGCCGCGCTGGACGAGGTCCAGGCGACTCATCAGGTCGGGGGATTCTCCAGAGCTTACAGCGGCGGTGAGCCAGGCGTCGTCTCCCGCTTCATCGAAGACCACGGCAATGTCCGGGTTTTGCTCTTCAAAGCGTTCGGCCAGGATGCGAGCAGCGTTGCCGACGAGGGGATGTTCGGCTGAGCGTGTGGTCCACTCGGTGGGGTGAAGTCCTCCGAGGTTACAGTGAACTTCCACCCTTTCCATCCCCATTTCTTCGCCGCCGGATTCGTCAGCCATCTCTCCTCCGGCTGGGGCGGCGGGCGCAGCGCAGGCGGCCATCAAGCCGACGCCGACTGCGCCAGCGGAGACTTTCAGAAAGTTTCGTCTACTCAGTCCGTTGCCAGTCATTTTCTGCCTCTTCTCCTTGTCCTTGATTATCGACAGATCAGGATAAAGTACGGGCCTCGGATGGCGCCGTAGTCAAGATGAGCAGGACCTAGTGTTTTTACCTCCTTCAGGTAGGACTTTGATCAAGGGGAACATTGATTTTTGGCGCAAAGTGGCAGGTCAAACGCGTTACGCAAGCCATTGGTGGTAACGCGAGTTCAACGTTTTTCGACTTGAATCTATGCGGCGATGCCGGCTTCGGACAGTACTTCCTTGGCGGTCTGGGCGGCTTCGGAATCGGGATCGAATCTGATGGTACGTTGCAGGGCGAATACGGCGTGTTCGTCGCCTGCTCGGGCCAGTTCTACGGCTTCGGCGAAGCCTTTTTCCCCGAAGCTCAGATCGCGGGCCACGACTGGATTGTCGTAGTCTTTCCAGTAGTATTTGTATTCGTCGGATTCCCAGTCTTCATAGACCTCTTCCCATTCGAGCCCGCTGGGGCCGTGGGGCGTAAGCATCTGCTCGGCGATCAGGTCGCCTACGGCCTGGTAGCGGTTATCGAGGGAGAGTCGCAGACGGTCCTCGGTATAGTTGGGCAGGGCTTGATGAATCGTGAGGGCGGGGAAGATAAGTGTGTCGCCGATCTCGTAGTCGGTGGAGTGCCAGACCGGTTCTATCTCTTCCTCGCCTTCGACGTCGACGGCCAAGGCACCGGCGCCCAGGGAGAAGTGGTGATCGAGCACCCGTCCGACTGTGTGAGATCGGGGAATGACGGCGAGGGGGCCCAACTCGATGGGGCAGTCGCCGATGGGGGCCCAACTTGTAAGCGTCTCGAAGTTGCCCTGAAAGTGGACGAAGTCCTGGTGCATGGGGGTGGTGTGCTCGGTGTACTTGGGGAACCAGAGGCGGGCGATCTGGTTTGGATGGGGCATGATGGGGCGGCCCATGATCCTTTCGATCATGGATGTTACTTCGGGCCAGTGGGCTGCCCGGTGGAAGGGTTCCAGTTTGTAGACCTGGCTGTAGCCGTCGACGTATTCGCGATCGCCTTCGGTACACTGCTTGGAAATGTCGGCGATGCCGTCGACTGGGTCGGTGTCGGGCAGGAGCCAGCCGATTTCCTGGATTTTGGTCATCATGACGCGACGCAACTCGCTCATTTTGTCTGGATCCTGGAGCTGTCTGAAGAAGAGATAGCCCTCGTCGGCGAGGCGGCGTTGGAGTTCGGAGGGGTCGTCGAAGGCGTCGTTCGAGACGCGGAACTCGCGGATTTCCTGGGGCATTGGAACTTCCTTTCGTGGGCGTGTGCGCAGTTACTTCTGTTGGGCCTTATTTCGAAGCAGAATTTACGGTACAAGGATACTGATAGTGTATGGTCATGTCAAGTGGCTGGCAGGGGGTTGGGAAGGGAAAGTTTTGGGAAGGAGATGGGTGGACTTAAGTTGACTACGCGAAAGAGAACAGATCGGGTTGGAAGGTACTGCTCAGCTTTGTAGGGCCACTTTGCGCTTTGACACTTTCTGTCCGGGCGCGTAGGATGCACTCCTGCAGCGAGCGACGATATCTTGAGAGGAATGCTATGAGTTCGTTCGACTTTGGTGACACTATCTATTGCAACTCTCTCGCGGCGGAGTCGGACACGGCCGGATTCCATCTGGAGGGTGAGGCGAGCATCAGTTTTTCCAATGGGCGCATGCGGATGGAGAATCTGCGCGATCCGGCGGAGGGGCAGAAGTCCAACTTTGTCTTCTGGTGCCCGGAGACATTTCCGGCGGATGTGAGCATTGAATGGGAGTTCTGGCCGCTGCAGGAGCCGGGGTTGTGCATTCTGTTCTTTGCCGCTACAGGACGAAACGGTGAAGACCTGTTCGATTCCTCACTGGCAGGACGCACAGGTGAGTACCAGCAGTACCATCACGGGGATATCAACGCGCTGCACGTCTCCTATTTCCGGCGGCGGTGGCCGGAGGAGCGCGCTTTTCACACCTGTAATCTACGTAAGAGTTACGGCTTCCATATGGTGGCCCAAGGCGCGGACCCGATTCCCCCGGTGGAGGATGCGGCGCCTCCGTACAGGATTCAGTTGATCAAGTGTGGGGCAGAGATCGCCTTTTCGATTAACGAGCTGCCGATCTTCTCCTGGCGCGATGACGGTGCCAGCTACGGGCCTGAATTGGGAGGCGGGAAGATTGGATTGCGGCAGATGGCGCCGCTGGTGGGGGAGTATGCGAATCTGATTGTGCGAAGAGTAAGCCGGGAGGGAGAATAGAGGCTGCGACAGTGGCTGGAGAGCTGGGCGAGACAGAAAGGACAGACATAGCAAGAGGAGCAAAGAATATGGGTAAGACGGAAGAACAATTGATATTCAGCGAGCGGTTTGAAGGGGAATTGGACTCCGAGTGGTTCTGGATTCGTGAGAATCCGGATCGATGGCGGATATGTGACGGTGGGCTGGAGATTGTGGTGGAGCCCGGCGTGGCGGGGACGGTGCGGAATGCGCTGGTGCGGCCGGCGCCGGACCGCAGTTCCGGCGTTTATGCGATTGAGGTGACGATCTTTAACCATCGTGCGCCGACGCAACAGTACGAGCAGGCGGGCATCACATGGTACCAGAACGGGGAGCCGGTTTTCAAGGAGGTCAAGGAGTTGGTGGACGGAGAGGTGTTCATCATTCCGGGCAGCAAGGCGATGCCGACGCAGAGTGTGCGGTTGCGGCTGGTGGTGGATGCTGAGTCGTGGGAGGCGCAGTACCGTCCGGAGGGGACGTCGGAGTTCAGGACGGCGGCCACGGGCGAACTGCCGCCGGCGGACAATGAGCAGGTCAGCATCCAGTGCTATAACGGGCCGCCTGAAGAGGAACACTGGATTCGGTTTGAGGACTTCCGCATTTTGCGCATTTGAGGCCTGCCAGCCGCGCCCTTGTGTTGTTGGCGATCAAGACGATCCCCCGGTATCAGTCCGGAGGATCGAGCCGCAGCTCCTGGCCCGCAAGGTAGCGCTGGGGGTGTGAGAGGGTGTGGCCGGGGAGGTAGAGGGTGATGTCGCCGGCGCCGTAGACACGCCAGTCCTGGGCCGACCCTTTACTGATCATGGCGGTCTCTTCGTCGATGCCAACAAGCGTTGCATTGGGCAGGACTCCACGCAGGCGTTCGGCCCATCCCTGTCCGAAGGTGTTGTGATGGGGCAGGACGATGGCGCCGGGGATGAGTCCAAGGCCGGCTGCAGTACCTTGGCCGTGCGGGTCGTTGAGATGCTCGCAGAGGACCATGGCGCCGGCGCTGCTTCCGGCCAGCACGGCGCCGCTGGCGTAGGCCGTGAGCATGGCCGACCAGGCGGGCGAGTCGCGAAGCGTTTCGCACAGATAACCGGGGAACCCACCCAGCAGATATATCAGTTTCGCTTCGGACACGGCTTCGACTACGTTCGAATCTGCGGCCGAGGTGCGATCGACCAGAGGGACGACCTGGACGTTGGTCGCGCCCAGGCTGGTGAACCAGCGGCGGCCGTTTTCGCCGGCGCGGCGGTGGTTGTTGTCAGGCGCGGCGGCGGTGGGGATTATGGCTATGGGAGTGTCGAGGCCTCCGGCCAGTTCGATGCTGAGGTGGTCGGGGGCGGCCATTTGGCCGCCGAATTCTGAGCCGCCTGCGAGGAGTAGGTTACCTGCTTCCACTGTACTCAATTCTCCAATCTGTTTGCGGGTATGGGGAGCTGTGCTCTCGATAGCTGCGAGCCCTTCGCGACCGAATTTCTCTTACCCCTTCACAGCGCCGGCCGTCAGGCCGGAAACGATGTACCTCTGCATCGCGAGGTAAAAGACCACGGGCAGCACTGAGAAGACGAGCCCGGCGGCCATGTACTGTTCCACCGGCGTCTGGGCGATCGCTTTGAGCGTGGAAAGGCCTACTGAGGCCGGCATGAAATCGCCGCTGCTGAGCATGATACCGGCGTAGAGATATTCATTCCAGGCAAAGAAGAAGGCGACGACCGCAACTGCCGCCAGGCCGGGCGCGGACAGCGGCAGGACGATTCGCCAAAGTGCGCCCAACTCAGTGCAGCCGTCCACGACCGAGGCGTCGAGCACTTCCGCCGGGACGTTGTCGAAGACACCTTTCAGAATCCAGATACAGATAGGGAGAATGAATGCGGCATCGATCAGGGCAAGAGAGGGAATGCTGTTGAGCATGTTGAGACGGCGATAGAGGATATAGAGAGGAATCAGGATCAGGACTTCGGGGAGCATCTGGGTCACCAGCAGGAACAGGCCGAACAGGTTGCGACCCGGCCAGCGCAAGTTGGAGAGCGCAAAGGCGCCCAGCACGGAGAGAGCCATGCAGAGCAGCATCGTCATGACGGCGATGAGGAAAGAGTTGCGCAGCCACCTCGCAATCGGGTGTTCGCTGAACAGCTCGGCAAACTGATCGAAGTAAAGCTCCTGAGGCAGCAGCGGAGGCGGAAAGTGCAGGATGTACTTGCTTGGTTGAAAGGTGCTAATCATCATCCAGTAGACCGGGAAAACGATGATTAAGGAGACGACAGCCACAGTGAGATAGAGCAGCGTGCTGTTTATCAGGCGTTGAACGGGGCGTCTGGACGTAGCTCTGCGGCTTTCCTCAACTTGGGCAACCATTTCAGGCGGATTCCTGTGTGCGACGGACCTGCATCAGGATGAAGACAAGTGCTACTGCCAGTGAGACGACGAAACCGGCAACGCCAAGGGCAGTCGCGTAGGAGTAGTCGTAGAATCGAAAAGCGGTATTGAAGATGCGGATTACGATCGTTTCCGTTGTACCTGAGGGGCCGCCTCCGGTCATCAGGAAGATGATGGTGAACTGCTTGAAAGAAAAGATGGCGGCCAGGACGACGAGAAGCTCGAGCGTTGAGCCGATCCCTGGGAGGGTCACATGCCAGAAGAGTTGCAGCCGGTTGGCCCCGTCCACGCGGGCGGCCTCGTATAGTTCCTGGGGAATCGCCTGCAAGGCTGCAAGGATCACCAGGCTGTAGAAGGGGAACGCCTTCCAGGAGGAGATCAGCACCATCCAACCCATCGCCAACTCGGGCACTTGCAGCCACTGCGGGTTCTGGGTGACGCCGGGGAGCATCCGCGCCAGGATGTTGACG
This sequence comes from Caldilineaceae bacterium, assembly GCA_965204525.1. GTDB lineage: Bacteria > Chloroflexota > Anaerolineae > Caldilineales > Caldilineaceae > Bin5. Next base: position 1,250,309 of record OZ241994.1, read on the forward strand.
ACGCCGAACTGGGGACTGAGGATCCAGATGAAGATCATGACGACGGGCACTTCAGGGATGGCCCAGGGCATCATCAGCATGCCGCGCGCAATAGGGCGGAACCGGAATGGCCGGTTGAAGAGAAGCGCGGTGAGCAGACCGACCGTCAGAGCGACTACGATAACAAGTGCGGTGAACAGGAGGGTGACCCGGATGACCTTCCAGAAGGCCGGGTCGGAGAACATGCGCTCGTAGTTGTCCCATCCCACCCAAGTTGTCGCCGCGCTGGATGCCAGTTCGATGCGCGTGAAGCTGCCGTAAATGCCCTGGACAATCGGATAGACGATCAGGAGCCCTTCGTAGAGAACGATTGGGAGTGCCAGTGCGAAAGGCAGGAGATAGCGCCGGCGGAGGATGCGGGGAGGCAACTTTCTGCCGCTGGAGCGGCCCGCCAGGGCGTCTGCATCGACTCGTTCATTCATTGTTGAATTGATTTGGCGTCTTGCGAGAGGTGAATAAGTCCTGCCTGAGCAGGCGTAATGTTAGCCGATCGGGATTTCGTCACGTATTGGTAGACGGCGAGGGGGATGTAAGAGAACTCTTCGTTCAATTCTCATCGCCCCTCGCCTTGTGCACTATGAGATGCGTTCCGCCAGGTCCTCGGCCTGCACCTGTGCGATTTCCATTGCTTCCTCAACCGATTTGCCGGCATTGAGCACATCGGCGAAGTTGGTGATGACGATCTGCCCGAACTCGTTGAAATTGTAGACGAAGTCGCCGACGATATCGAAAGGCGTTACATAGTCAACGCCGAAATAGCCGGGTTTCAGCCACTCCAGGCCATCCAGGTACTCCTGCCTAGCAGCGGAAGGCTGGGCGAAGATCACGTCCTGGCAGCCTTCAACCATACGTCGGTAGTTGTCCGGCTTATACATGTAGGTGACGAACTCCATGGATTCGTCGACGACTTCGGAGTCCTTGTTGATCATCATCGGGTGGATGCGTGCAATCGACTTATTGGTCTCCCAAGGGATGGGGGCGCTGCGGAGCTTTGGATAGAGGTCGGGGGCGTCCTTGGTAAAGGCGCCGACGGCGGCGGAGACGTAGAGACCCTGGGCCACATCGCCGTTCTGGAAGAGCCGGTAACCGGTTGGATTGTCCGCGCCCTGGGGCATGGCAACGTCATACATCTGCTTGAACAGCTTGAGGCCCTGAATGATCGGATCGGAGGTCAGCAAGGGGGTTGTGCCTTCAGCCCAGATGCCGTCGTAGGGCATGCACCACACTTCCAGCTGGAACCAGAAGTCAGAGGGTTCGCTGACCAGGTGGGTGGCGAAGAAACCGTACTTCTGTGCCTCGCGATCGGTCAGGGCGGCGCTCACTTCCACCCATTCCTGCGGAGTCGAGGCGGGCGTGATATTTGCTTCCTCGTAACGGTCCTTGTTGTAGAGAATGCCAAAAGCAACCGTAACCATATCGAGGCCGTAGAGGTTGCCGTCCTTGCGCAGCGCGTCGTGGGCGGAGCTCAGATCGGTGATGCTGTTGCGCACGAGAACGTCGTCCAGGGGGACGAGGAGGTCGGACTGGATCAGACGGGGCGCCAGTTCAGGCGTGGCCATGACGATGTCGCCGTCCAGCTGGCCGGACTGCGTACCGACAATTGTTTTGGTCGTGTACTGGTCGAATGGGATGTTTTCGGCTACGACTTCGATTTCGGTCTGGTATTCGTTGAACTCATCGACAAAGTTGTTCCATGTTTCGCCGCGATTGCCTTCTTCAAACCACCAGGACAGGTAGCGGACCCTGGTTCTCTCTGCCGGTGCGTCGGAGCCCGCCTCGCCGGCTGGCTGGGCGGCCGGGGCGCAGGCTGCAAGCAGCCCAAGTCCGGCCAACGCGCTTGCACTGCGCAGGAAGTCACGCCGGTTGAGCGTGCCGCGCCTCTGCTCTTGCTTTCGTTCAATCTGATCAGACATTTCTGCAAGCCTCCTTGATTGTTTCGCTGCCCCAGGCAAGACACAGGTAGAGGAGAGAGTGAAGAGAAGTGAGGAGAGAGAAATGACACCGGCTCCTGCTCACGCCTCGACTCTGCGGCTCCGACTGGAACTATAAACGTCATTATATTTAGTGTCAACCACGATCGCGCATCGCCGATGTGGCAAAACGCAGCGCAGGCGTTCATTCAGAATCCGCCGGAAATGGAACGGCCTGCCCCTCTCAAGTCTGATCTGCGGGGCGAGGCCTGACATTGAACTGGCAGCGATTTTGATTCACACCGATTGCAGCTGTGTCTAAGCGTAGCTTTCCAGGGGTGGGCAGGCGCAAACCAGGTTGCGGTCGCCGTACGTGTTGTCGATGCGGCTGACTGCGGGCCAGAATTTGTTTTCTCGCACCCAGTTGGCGGGGAAGGCGGCGGTTCCGCGGCTGTAGACGCGATCCCACTGATCGGCAGTGACCTGGTCGGCTGTGTGAGGGGCGTGGTGGAGGGGCGAGTCCTCGGGGCTGATTCTGCCGTCCTGAACGGCCTGGATTTCTTCCCGGATAGCGAGCATGGCGGCGCAGAAGCGGTCGAGCTCATCCTTCGATTCGCTTTCTGTGGGCTCGATCATGAGCGTGCCGGCGACGGGGAAGGACATGGTGGGGGCGTGGAAGCCGAAGTCGATGAGGCGTTTGGCGATGTCGTCGACCTGGAGGCTGTGATCCTTAAGGAAACGCGTGTCGATGATGCATTCGTGGGCCACACGGCCCTGAGCCCCCTTGTAGAGGACGGGGTAGACGGGTTCGAGGCGGGCGGCGATGTAGTTGGCGTTGAGGATGGCGATGCGGGTGGCTTCAGTCAGGCCGGCGCCGCCCATCATGGCTATGTAGGCGTAGGAGATGGGCAGGATGGCGGCGCTGCCCCAGGGCGCGGCCGATACGGCGCCGATGGCGCTTGGGCCACCGATGCCAGGCACAACTGCGTGGCCTGGGAGGAAGGGCGCGAGATGTTCGGCGACGCAGATCGGTCCCATTCCGGGTCCGCCGCCGCCGTGAGGGATACAGAAGGTCTTGTGCAGGTTGAGGTGGCAGACGTCGGCGCCCATGTCCCCGGGCCGGCAGAGACCGACCTGGGCATTCATGTTGGCGCCGTCCATATAGACCTGGCCGCCATGGAGGTGGACGAGGTCGCAGACTTCCTGGATGGCTTCTTCGAAGACACCGTGCGTGCTGGGATAGGTGACCATGAGCGCGGCGAGCTGCTGGCTGTGCTGTTCAGCTTTGGCTTTGAGGTCGGGCACGTCGATGTTGCCGTCTTCGTCGCAGCGGACGACGACAACCTTCATGCCGGCCATCACAGCGCTGGCAGGGTTGGTGCCGTGGGCGGAGGAGGGGATGAGACAGATGTCGCGATGATCTTCGCCGCGGCTGAGGTGCAAAGCCCGGATCGCGAGCAGCCCGGCGTACTCGCCCTGGGAGCCGGCATTGGGCTGGAATGAGACGGCGGCGAATCCGGTAATTTCGGCCAAAGCCTGTGCGAGGCGGTCAAAAAGTTCGAGGTAGCCCTGTGCCTGCTCCAGGGGGGCGAAAGGGTGGAGTCCGCTGAACTGGGGCCAGGTGACAGGGATCATCTCCGCGGTGGCGTTCAGTTTCATGGTGCAGGAGCCGAGGGGGATCATGGAGTGGGCGAGGGAGAGATCCCGGTTCTGCAGCTTGGTGATGTAGCGCAGCATCTCGGTTTCCGACTTCATGGTGTTGAAGATCGGATGGGTCAGGTAGGAGCTTTTGCGGGCGAAGGGCTCGGAATAGTCGAGAGCGATCTCGCTGGCGAGCGCGGCCAGGTCGGGGCCGATGGCGTTCGGCCGACCATCCTGAATTGCTGAAGCAGATTCCGGCCGCGAGGCCCTGCCGAATATATCTAGCAGAGCTTCCAGCTCGGCGACGGTGGTCTTTTCGTCGAGAGAGATGCCGACCGCTCCGTCCTGGTACAAGCGCAGGTTGAGGTGATGTGCGGCGGCGGCGCGGCGGAGCTCGTTCTGTGTGCGAGGTCCGCCGTCGATCTTCAGCGTGTCGAAGAGGGGACCGGAACCAGATTGCGTGATGTGGTAACCCAGTTTGTGCAGCTCGGAGGCGAGAATAAAAGTCAGGAGCTGAATCCGCTGGGCGATTTTTTTGAGGCCGGCGGGACCGTGGTAAACGGCGTACATTGAGGCCATGATCGCCAGGAGTACCTGGGCGGTGCAGATGTTGCTGGTGGCCTTGTCGCGGCGGATATGTTGTTCCCGGGTCTGGAGGGCAAGACGGAGAGCCGTCCTGCCCTGGGCGTCCTGGGAGACGCCGACGAGGCGGCCGGGCATCTGTCGTTTAAGCTGATCGCGAGTGGCCATGAAAGCGGCATGGGGGCCGCCGTAGCCCATGGGCACGCCAAAGCGCTGGGCGCTGCCGACGGCGATGTCGGCGCCCCATTCGCCCGGGGGCGCGAGCAGGGTCAGGGCCAGGAGATCGGTGGCGACTACGACCTGGGCGCCGGCGGCGCGAGCCTCTTCGACCAGGCCGCGGTAGTCAATGACGGTACCTTCGGTGTCTGGGTATTGTAAGAGGATGCCGAAGGTATCGGAGTCCGGGCGGAACTTGCTATGGTCGCCGACGATGATCTTGTAGCCCAAGGGTTCGGCGCGGACTTTGATGGTGTCGATGGTCTGGGGATGGACCTTTTCGGAGACAAAGAAGGTGTTCGCTGAGGCGCCTCGTTTCTGAACGCGCTTGCACATCATCATGGCCTCGGCGGCGGCGGTGGCTTCGTCAAGGAGGGAGGCGTTGGCGATGTCGAGGGCTGTGAGGTCGGAAACCATTGTTTGGAAGTTGAGCAGGGCTTCCAGACGCCCCTGTGCGATTTCAGCCTGATATGGCGTGTACTGGGTGTACCAGCCGGGACTTTCGAGGACGTTGCGGAGGATGACGGGCGGCGTAATGGTGTCGTAGTAGCCCATGCCGATAAAGGAGCGGAAGAGCTGGTTGCGTCCGGCGAATTCCGCCATTTCGGCCAGAATGTCCGATTCGGGGCGCGGCCCAGGGAGGGCGAGCGGGCGCTGGAGTCGAATCGGGGCAGGTATGGTCTGGTCGATCAGTTGGTCGAGGGAATCCACGCCGACAGTTTGCAGCATCGCCTCCTGCTCGTCGTGGTCCGGCCCCAAGTGACGAGGCACGAAGGCATCTGTGCGTTGGAGCAGGCCATCCCGACCATTCTGGGTCGCGGCGGGTTCCGCGAGTTGCCGGGCGATACTGGCCTTGGCGGCATGGCCGAGGCCGTTGCCCGCGGCTTTGGACGGGGCTGCGTGGAATTGCGAGCTCATGGTTCCCTCCTTTGGTCTCCGCCCCACTCTTGGGCCGCCTTCGCTGTGGCGGCCGCAGTGAGAACACCATTTTCCGGAAAGAAAAAACGGGCATCTCAAAAGAGTGCCCGTTGCCTCTGTCCTTGACCTGAGAGATTGACGCACACCGTCGTGCTGTGAGGGTGGAACCGGGGAGGTTTTCTCCTGTCCTCACCTGTTTTGGCCGGCGTGCGATTGCCCCGTCGGTGGCCGCCGAAAACCTGTTTGGCGACGCTTTCCAAAGGTGCCGTATCGCGACGATCCTTTTGCCTGAGAGTGTGACCGGGCAGGTTGGGTCGTCCTGCCGGCTTGCCCCTTCGGCGCTTCGAGTGTGAAGTCTCTCTCGTCGCGCGTCAGCAAGTATTCAGTTGCTAACTCTGACGCGGGCCATTATATCTCAGGCCTTGATTTCGCGCAATTGTCAGAAATCGCGTGATCGCAACTATAATCCTGTGACGCGACATCTGGCTGGCGCCAACCCGTTCAGGGGGCAAGAGGCCGGCTTAAAGGAATTCGGATTTCGTTGGCTATGCGAGTTATTTCAGGGAGCGCCAGAGGGCACAGGCTACAGTCGGTTCCAGGGGACGGCACGCGTCCGATCACCGACCGGGCGAAGGAGGCCCTTTTTTCGATTCTGGGAAACTGGATCGAGGGGCGATACGTACTGGATCTGTTTGGGGGCACCGGCGCGGTGGGCATTGAAGCGTTGAGCCGGGGGGCGGAGCACGTCTTTTTTGTTGACCGAAGTCGCGCGGCGGTTCGCACGATACTGCAGAATCTGACTCATTGCAGAGTGGCTGAAAGTGCGACCGTTGCGAGACGTGACAGCTTCGACTTCATCGAGAAGTTTGAGGGCGAGCCGTTTGACCTGATCTACATCGCGCCTCCTCAGTACCGGGAGCTATGGAAGAAGGCGTTGGAGGCGGTCGATGCCAGTGGAGAGCTGTTGGTAGAGGATAGCGTCGTCATCGTCCAGATCGACCCGCACGAAGAGGCGCCAGTCACACTCGATATACTGATCGAGTTCGACAGACGCCGCTACGGTTCGGTGTTGCTCATCTTTTATGAAGTTGCCGAAGCCGCGGAGTAACCTGCGAGCGGCGGCGGCAGACCCCTCACAATCAGTCCCCGGCAGTCGTTATGACAGCAAAGTAGATGATCTGGCCGGCGCCGGACCCGGGGTCGACATCTACGGTCGTGCTGTTGAGGCTGGCAAGCGTGTAGCCCTGCACTTCATCCACGGTAACCGTGAACTCACCGGCGTTCAGTTCTTCGAAGAGTGTACCGGCGGAACCGACACTGTTCTCAGCGGCAACGGCTCTTCCGTCCGGGGAGGTAAGCGTTACGGTGGCGCCGGCGATGAGGTTCTCGTCGGCGTCGAACAGGCCGTCAGTGTTTCCGTCGAGAAAGAGATAGACGAGTAGCGCATCGGGCGCGACTTTTTCGCTCACGACTACGGCCGGCTGGGGGAGGGGTTGGGGGGGTTGCGCCGAGTCGCTTGCCTGTGAACCGGTCTCAGTGGTCGCGGCTTTCGAATCTGCAGCCTGTCGATCGTCGGTGCGGGACGCGCTTGTAGTTGGCGGAGCGGACCGAGTCCTTTGTGAGGCGCCGCTGCTGTCTGACTGTGCGGCAGTAGCTCCCGTCTCCATTTGCGCCAGCGCGTCTGTGAGGGCCGCAGTGAAGAGGTCAAAGTTGCGCCTAGTGACCTGGAGCTCTTCGACGGCGGTGTCCAGTTGGCCGAGTTGGATGCCCTGGTCGCTGAGCGTGCGGTCGAGTTCAGCCAGGGTGGTGTCCAGCTCGGCGAGGCTCTTTTGCAGTGCGGCGACCGCGCCAGACTCTTGTTCGAGCAGGATGAGGCGCTCGCCGAGGGCGTCGACGTTTGCGTTTACTGTTTCGAGGTCAGCAGCGACGTCGGTGAGACCGGCGTCGAGGGCATTGACCCTGGAAATGTTGGTAAAGTTCAGGGTGCCGCCGTTCCAGATCGCCAGGACGAGGAGAGTGAGAAGCAGGCCAATGATCGCGCCGCCGATGGCAGAGAGGTAGGCGGTCAGCGATTCTTCAACTTCCGGCATACTGAATTCCAGTTCAGGCGGCTGCTTTGTCTGGAGTTCCATTACTTTCTCCTCAAAGGTATGCACCTTCTACAAGAAACCTACGAATGAGAAGGGCACGGACTCGGGGCGGATTTCGTCTATCGGTGCGATTCTGTGCTGCCCTGCCAGTCGCTTACAGCAAAGTTGACAGACTTTCTTTCAGTATTGCAAGAGAGTTACTGGGCCGCTGCCTTACACCCTTGGAATGTGATCAGTGTCGTTCGTATAGCCTATTGAAAATACAGAAATCTCTGGTATCTGTCAACTGGGACGGGCCGGGCCGGAAGGGCAGTGGCAAATGGGTCCCTGTGCCACAATCGCTTTAATTCGCCAAAAAGTGCAAGAAGGGCGGTTACAAGGGGTGCGTCTACAAAGCAGGCAGTTTCCTAAGTCCATTGTCCTAGTTTGGTGCAATTGCTTTACCCGGACCCGCCTGGTTATCACCTGGTCGATCAGGGAGGTTGGAGTTCGTAGACCGTCTTTTCAGTCACGGAGCGAACAGTTGCTGGGTGGAAACGGGGGCGTCTATAATGGCCGCAGACCCGGCTGCAAAAGCACCTGAAGGGCAGCCATTAGTGGAGGCAGCCGGCAACTCAGTCTATGTCACCGAGGAAATATGGCGAATCAGAATCCTGTTCCAACCGATGAAGAGGCCCTGACGGGGCTGGCGAAGGAGACGGGCTACGCGCTCAAGCAAGCGGGGCTGATGGCCGCGGTCGCGGAGAGCTGCACTGGCGGACTGGTGGGACACTTGATAACGGAGATACCGGGCAGCTCAGACTGGTTTCTGGGAAGCGCAGGGGTCTACAGCTATGCGGCGAAGGAGAGGCTGCTGGGTGTAGACGGTGGGGTCCTGTTACGGGATGGAGCCGTCAACGCGACTGTGGCGAGGCAGATGGCTTTCGGTGCGCTGCGGGAGTATGATGCAGATGTGGCGGTGTCGATCACGGGCGTGGCGGGACCGGGCGGGACTGTGGAGAAGCCAATGGGCCTAGTCTACCTCCATTTGGCGGCCAGGGACGGCACGGATCGCGCCGAGGATGCGGTGTGGCCGGCAGACCGGCGCGGGAACAAGCTGTTGAGCGCGCAGTGTGCGTTGGAGATGCTGCTTTCTTATGCGAAGGACAAGGCTGATTGATGGGTCGGCAAGTAGCGATTGACGAGCCTGTGCGCGTGATTGTGCGCACGCTGCCGGCAGGTAAGATCGCGCCCAAGTGGTTCGAGTGGCAGGGCAGGACACACAGTGTCGTTGCTTTAGGCCGCCAGTGGGACAAGACAGTTGAAGGCAGACGCTTGCGTTGTTTCCTGGTCCAGACGCCAGGGCAGAATTCCTATGAGTTGCGGTGGGATCCGGTGGAGGACGAGTGGGTCCTCCACCGCGGCTGGCTTGTGAACATGGTGTGAGGGAGGGCGGCTAGGCGGCGGCCCCGTCTCCCCAGTCCGGTATCGACAGAATCTCCCCATCCTGTAAAGCTGATTTGTGAGCGATGACGCCGGCTGCCATGTAGCGCACGGCGGACCAGACGTGAATGGCAGGCTGCCGTTCCTGGTGCACCGCTTCGACGAATTCGTGGACCAGGTAGGGATGGGAGCCTCCGTGGCCGCTGTACACTTCGGAGGACCGCCCTGCAGTCCGGAAGGCCTCTTCTACTTCAGGCGGCAGGGGGTGCCGCATATCTTCAGGGGTGAGAGGCGAGCGGCTCTCTTTGTCACACCAGTATTCGTTCTCGTAGCTGCCGTGCGTGCCATAGATGCGAAAGGTCTCGCGGTTCTGGAGCCCGATTTCGCGGAGTTCACAGATGCGCATGGTTGAGCCGTTGCTCATATGGAAGAGAGCGGTCTCGTTGCTGAAGGCGTAGCCTTGGTCGTTGAAGTAGGTATCCTCGGTTCGGTTGGCGTAGCCCCAGGCACAGACTTTGAGGGCGCGAGCGTTCATCACGCTCATCGGGCCGCTGGTCGAGTGAGTGGGATAGTGCATGGGGCCAGTCAGGATTCCTCTATTCTTGTAGTCATCTCTGGCTGCGACCCACTCCTGGCCGGCTTGGCCGGCTAGCCTGTGGGCCTGGACCAGGCGCAGGTTGCTACTGGGGCTGTCGACGTCATGGTAGTACTCTCCTTCGGAATAGACGAAATCGCCGAATGCGCCTTCAGCGCTGCGGCGTCTACAGTAGATTGCCTCGGGCCGGTAGAATGTTGTTTCGCCCAGCATGTAGGATTGCCCTGTGCGTTCCACTGTTTCGACGAGGCGTGCGCACCAGTCGAGGATTTCATCGCCGTCGGGCAACATTACGATGGGCACGGCGCTGTAGACGTGTTTGCCGGCATTCAAGGCCTGGACGGCCTGAGGGGCATGTAGCCAGGGCTGGGTGAACAGGGCGATGGCGTCGATGTCGCTGGCGCAGATTTCGTCCAGGGAGGCGTAGGCATCTCGGGGGTGAAACTTGGCTTGCCAGTGGTCGAGCCCGGCGAAGCGGGCGATGCGGTCAGGTTCGCGGTCGCAGAGGGCGATGCGATCTACGAGGGGGTGGTTCATGAAGAGGTCGGCGAAGGAACTGCCGAATGATCCCAGGCCGACGATGCCGAGGCTGATGCCCATTTTGGCTCCTTTTCACGGGTCAAGAGTGAGGGATTGGCGGCCTGAATGCGCGGAAGCCGCGAAGTCGCGGACCTTATTCCGGTCTGGGCCAAATCGGACTGCGCCTTTAAGCGTCAGGGAAGGGGGTGGAATCCAATGCATCTAGGAAAGTCTCTTGCGAAGTCTCTCCAACTCTTCTTCCAATTCGCGCAGCCGGCCCTGATTCTCTGTAACCTGTCTTTCTGCTAGTTGGCGGGCCGCCGCTTCCTGGTCGGCGCGTTGCGTTTCGCTTTCGGCCCTGGCAGCTAAGGCGTGATAGCCGGGTAGTACATACCCGCTGTACACGGGGTCCAGTGCCAGCTCCTCAAGGTCCGGCTTACGATGCAGGTCCTCCAGCCGGAACTGCAAACCTTCCAAAACGTCTGAGCGAAGCACGCCTTCCTCGTCCGGTTGAATGGCTTGATAGCGGCCCCCTGAGACAAGGCGATAGAAGCTCATGTACTCGCCGGAGGGGTCGAGAATGAAGTATTCTCTTACGCCGCCGAGCGCGTAGTCAACCCTTTTTTCCTCAGTGTCCCGCAGGACTTCGGCCCTGGTAGAATCGGAGACAGCCTCGACGACAAGGTCGCAGACACCTTCGAAGTGACGCTGGTCGATGCGGCCCCAAGGCGTTGGGTTTGTGTCGAGGATTACGCCGATGTCGGGTTTACGCACGGCTTCCCTCTGTCCGGAGGGGTCGGTAGGGTCGGGCATTTTCAGCTCGAAACCGGTTTCCAGATTGAGCAAAGCAGCGTGCCGGAAGGTCTCGATGTTTCGTTGCAAGAGCGTAAGAAACCAGTTGTAGAGGTCCAATTGGGGGCGATTGGGCAATGGTTTGGCCTCCAGGATGCCGTTGTTCCACTCATAGCTTACGTCGATATCGGGGTAGGGGTTTTCATACCACCTGGCGAAGTACTCATCTTTGGTGACACGACGCCCTTCGTCGGGTGCAGGATCGCCGGCGCGAAAGGGATTTTCTTGCCGCGACCCGTTACGGCTTTCGACTAGCCCAACATCCTGAATTTCTCGTGCATCCGGCTGCAAAATTTCTCTTGATCGCATTTTTTCTCCTCATGCGCCGGAACAGTTGCCGGCGCCGTCTACAGAGATCCTGTGGAGTTTGGCGTCGGAATTCCGTTCTGGGCTCGAGAGGCTTCACTGAGCGTATTCTAACACGGACAGAGTTGCTGATCCTAACGGGTTGACCAGGAAGGGAAGCTGTTTTGGGCGTTCTTGGGTGATAATGCGGGCTACGCCGCCTGGTGGGGACAGGAGCACTCACATGGGGCGCCCCTGCCAGCGTAGCGGGTAGCTGTATTCGCCGGATCTTGTTTACAAATTGTAGGCCGCGGCATACGGAGTCTTCGAGCCAGAACTGATGCAAGTCGCGTCGGCTTGTCTGCCTTTACTCATATTGGATTTCGTAGTAAGTTTCGTGCACCATGGTTGACTCCAGGACAAAGGGCAGATGTGTAGATTCTGAAGGAGAGATACGATGAAAGCTGCGATCATGTACGAGGCGCACGCGCCGGTGGCGGTGAAAGAGGTTGAACTGGAGGAGCCTGAGTTTGGAGAGGTGTTGTTGGATATCGTGGGGGCCGGCGTATGCCACAGCGATTACCACTATATTACTGACCACCGTACGCCGCGGCGGCTGCCGTGGCTGTTGGGGCATGAGGGTGCCGGCGTGGTGCGAGCAGTGGGTGAAGGAGTTCGCGACTTTGCGCCGGGTGACAAGATCATACTCTCGCTGGATGCGATGTGCGGAAGCTGCCGCAACTGTACGAACGGGCGGCCGGCGTTGTGTGAAACTCACCGGATGGAGGCGATGAGCCGGTATAAGCAGGATGGCAAACCGATCTATCACATTCGCCCGACCTTTGTGGAGCAGACACTGGCACTGGCCGACGCGTGTGTGAAGGTGCCGGACGACACACAACTTGAGCAGGCGTGCCTGATCAGCTGCGGGGTGATCACGGGGATCGGTGCGGTAGTGAACCGGGCGCAGGTGGAGACGGGGGCGTCGATGGCGGTGTTTGGCTGTGGAGGCGTTGGGCTGAACGTGATTCAGGGAGGTGTGCTGGCCGCGGCGGGCAAGATCATTGCGGTGGATACGGTGGACTACAAGTTGGAACTGGCGGAACAGATGGGAGCAACGCATTTTATCAACAGCGCGAAGGAGGACCCGGTACAACGGATCATCGAGATCACGGGTGGGGGGGCGGACTATGCGTTTGAGGTGGTTGGCTTTCCCGCGATCGTGAGACAGGCGATCGATTCGGTGCGGATGACCGGTACGGCGGTCGTGGTGGGGGTGCAGCCGACGGGTCAGGATGTTTCGGTGGAGGGGTGGCACCTGCTGGAGGACAGGACGTTGATGGGGGCTTTCCACGGTGCGGCACGGCCGCGTGTTGATTTCTTGTGGATTTTGGATCTTTACAAGCAGGGCAAGATCAAGCTGGACGAACTGATTTCGCGCTACCGGCCGCTGGATGAGATCAACGAGGCGTTTGCTGACATGAAGGCGGGCAAGGTGGCGCGATCGGTGCTGGTGTTTGATTGAGAGGCCGCCGCCGTTCCACTTAAGATAATGAAGTCCATAAGATTCTTCCGAGTTCATGCGCGGAAGATTCAATCGACCGCGCATGGACGATTTTTCACGTTATCACGCTCCAACGCCCCCGCTTATCCTCAGCACCCCGATCCATTGATTTCACTCCTTTCCTCACATTGATGAATCCTGCTCAGCCCCGAACTGCACGGCACTCCGTTCATGTCGGGCCGGCCTGAGGGCTCAATATCGCGGCCACAGTTCGGGCTTCGCGGGGGCGTCGCCGTTCGGCAGGCGTAGTGCGGAGAGGAGAGAACGAGGACGGGCCGGCGGGGAATCTGAGGGACTTTCGAGACCCAACCATCGTAAAAGAGCGGCTGTTTGCGAACGCACGTCCTCAAACGAAGAATAAAGATTGGTGGAATGAGAAACCATTGCTGCCAGCTCACGGTAGAGGGCGAGCCGGCCGCGGCAATTGGGGCTGGTCGCGACGGCAGGTTGCGGGGCGTGTGAAATCTTACTACTGGGCGCAGAGGTCTGGAAGACTCAGCAAATGGCAATATAGGGAGCGGTGACGGCGGACTGAATTGGCGCCTGAGACTTCAGTTGAGAATAGGGGAAAGAGAGGTGCCCCCTTGCTTACTGAATGGAGTGTAGGTGCCATAGTGACACGCATCACAGGACAAGAGGACATAATGCCCCATCCAGTCCTGACTGCGAAAGTGTAACAATGACATATGTATTATGACACAATTGTTGAGTATCCAAAGAACGAGACATAAGGCACAAAGTGTCGCCGTTTTGTTGAGACAATTCACTGGATTCTGCGCACCGGCGCCCAGTGGCGTGAGCTGCCAGACAGTTGTGGCAAGTGGAACAGTGTATTCAAGCGCTACGGACGCTGGGAAGAGAACGGTGTTTGGGCCGGCATATTCGAACAGTTCGCCCAGGACCCAGACATGCCAGTCAAGTGCGCAGTCTGACGGGGCTCCGCAGCTATATCCTAAACACCGCCTGGCAGGTGGAACTCCACCCCATAAACTCGGGTTGCACTTTCTCTGCAAGATAGTTTATATTCTGAGCGGACGGTGCCCGCTCTTGCGGTTACGTTGCCACTCCTCTGGATCCTCGAAATCCGATTCGCCAGAAGCTTCGGGAGGAACCTCATATGTCTGCACTTGAGCCGATCTACCTGACCGACTTGGGCCGAAGTCTGCCTCAGCTCGCCCTTTCCAGCGAGAGGCGAAAATACCACTGGCAGGTCGTTCCCTACGAGACGCAGGAGTTCAGTGGCAATATGCTGATTGCCGGCCCGGAAACGGAGGCGCCGCAAGTTACGGTCCCGCTTGGCGTATCGGGTTGGCACCGCATCTATCTTGGTTTGTGGAGCAATTGGACGGAGGACCTGGTACGCGTCAGACTGTCCGGCGACAGTTCCTTCATAAAGGTGAACCGCGAAAGTGAGCCGGGGAAGTTCGCCGACAACTATACTCTGGACGAACGGTTTTGGAAGACAGCCGACCTTACCGGGCAGGACCTGGTCTTGGGCCAGCAGTCAGCCGGCATATCACAGCCTGCTTACTTTGCCTACATAAAGCTCGATCCTCTTGATGACGAGCAGGTTGCAAGGCTCCAATCCGACCGTGCCGATGCAGACCACAGGCGGCTCATCTGCATGAACGATGGTTTCAGCGATTTCGCGCGCTTCCGGCCAACGAGCCGCAAGGAGATCTGGGAGTGGCTCGAGCCGTTCCGAGATACCGACTTCGGGAAGATGTTCTGGTGCCCGGGAGCAGGTGGTGACGTTCTAACGTATCCTTCGGCAATTGGCAGCTTGACCGGAAGCAAGACGAGAGACTTTCCCAGGGTAGGCGACCGTTACATCGCGGAGTCGATGCAGATTCTGGCCGGCGCGGGCATCGACACGATTGAGACGGTGGTGGAATACGGTCACAACGTCGGTTTGGAGGTCCACATCAGTCAGCGGATGGAGGCGTTTCAGTGTTGCCCTCCGTTTGAAGACTACTTTACAGGCGACTTCTACATGCAGCACCCGGAATGGCGGTGCGTTGACATCGACGGCCGGGAGATCGCGCGGATGAGTTACGCTTTCCCGGAGGTACGAGAACTGGTGCTTGAAGTTTTCCGTGAATTGGCCACGCGCTACGACATTGACGGCATTAACCCGATCTTCAATCGCGGCGCGCCGTTCCTCCTTTACGAAACTCCATTGGTCGAGGGATTCCGGGAGGAGACGGGTCTGGACGCAAGGGAACTGGCGGAGGACGATGAGCGGTATCTGCGGTACCGGGCGAGGGTGATGACGGAGTTTATGGCGGAAATGCGTAGGGAGATGCTGGAGATTGGCGCGGAGAGGGGCCGTCCGCTCGAGATTTCGACGCACGTGTTGAATAACGCTGAAAGCAATCTCTTTTATGGGTTGGACGTCCCGGCCTGGGTTGAGCAGGGCTTGATCGACAATTTGATCTCCTATCCATGGCGAGATGAGGAAATCGACGTCGACTACTTTGGTCAACTGACAGCCAATTCGCCAGTCCAGTACTATCCTGAGATCATGCCGCGAACGATGCCTCCGGAGGCGTTCCGCGTGCGAGCGCTCCAGTACTACGGGGCGGGGGCCGACGGCCTGTGTTTCTGGGATACGAATGGGCGTTATCAGAGGCTGAAAGAGTGGAGCATGATTCGACGCCTGGGGCACAGGGCCCGGTTGGAGAGTTGGGATGACGGCGACGGGCGCCTCTTCCGGACCGTTCCACTTCGCAGCGTTGGCGGCTATGTGCTGGACAAGTATCCGCCGCATTGGGCCTATTGATGGCTACATACATTGCCAACAGGCTGCTCCTGGCCATACCCCTGATTCTTGGCATCACGCTGATTACTTTCAGCTTTATCAGCGTGGCGCCGGGTGACCCGGTGATGGCGATGATTAACCCGGAAGAGGAGATGTCGGCGGCCAACCTTGAGCGCCTCAAGCAGGAGCTGGGCCTGGACAAACCAATCGTTGTGCGATACGCGATCTGGTTGGGGCAGCTGGCGCAGGGCAACTTCGGCTACTCCTATCACACCGGGGAACCGGTATTGCGCCGCATAGCGGTTCGATTGCCGGCCACTCTGGAGCTGATGGGCTTTGCCCTGGTCGCGTCTTCGGTTCTGGGTATCAGCCTGGGGGTGCTGGCCGCCCTGAAACAGTATACGATCTGGGACTATGTGCTGACGTTGTTTGCGCTGCTTTCGATTTCGATCCCTTCCTTTTTCCTGGCTCTTCTTGCCCTCTATGTCTTTGCGCTCAAGTTGGGATGGTTCCCGACGTTTGGCATGCGCTCAGTCGCGTTTGACGCGCCGCCGGCGCTGCTGGACAATCTGCATCACCTGGTGCTGCCGGGTGTGATCCTTTCGCTGGACCTGACGGCCGGACTGACGCGGTATATGCGCTCGGGGATGCTGGAGGTGTTGGCCCAGGAGTATGTGACGACCGCGCGGGCGAAAGGTCTGAAGGAGACACGCGTAGTTATTGGACACGCTCTGCGAAACGCCCTGCTGCCGGTAATCACCATTGTGACTCTGCGCCTGCCGATTCTCTTCGGAGGCACAGTTATCATTGAAACCATGTTCCAGTGGCCCGGGATGGGGCGCATGGCGATTCAGGCTATTTCACAGCGAGACTATCCGGTCCTGATGGGGCTGACGTTCATCGCCGCGGTCCTCGTTCTTTTCAGCAACTTGATCGCGGACATTCTGTATGCGGTCGCCGACCCGCGCATTCGCCACGAATAGGGTTGCTTGCATGCGTTCTCCACAAGAGCTGCGTTCTCTGCTAACCGGGCCTGTCATGTCGGTTCACACGCCATTCACGAGGGACGGCGAGATTGACTACGGGAGCCTGCGTGGGCTGGTGGACAGGGGTATTGATGCCGGCAGCACGACAATGCTGCTGACGTACGGGGACAGTCTGTATTCTCTGCTCACGGACGACGAGGTGGCGGAGGTGACCAGAGTGGTGGCTGAACAGACGGCGGGACGGGCCGCGCTTGTGGCTGCCGACCGCATCTGGTGGACGGGCAAGACGGCGGCATTCGCACGTTACGCGCGCGAAGTGGGGGCGGACATGCTCATGGTCCTGCCGCCGGACTGGGCCGGTTCGTGTACGGCCGATACCTTTGTTGCGCACTACGGGGCAGCGGCGGAAGAGATTCCCGTTATGGTGGTGACAAATGTGTTCAGCCGTTCGCATGAACTCGGGCTGGAAGTGCTGCGGCGTCTGCGGGACGAAGTGCCGGGCGTATTTGCGATCAAGGACGATTTGGTGGGGCTCTTCGCCCGCAAGATGGCGCTGTTGCTTGACGGCCATTGGGCGATCATTTCCGGGGGACAGAAGCAGAACCATTTCGACCTGATTCACTATGGGTGCGACGGCTATTTGTCGACGTTCGTTACATTTGCGCCGCAGGTGACGCAGGCGTACTGGCAGGCTGTTCAGGCAGAGGAATGGAACACGGCCGCAGGTATCATTCGCGATTACGATATGCCCTACTTCGACTATGTGTTGAAGGTGGTCGGCGGCTTTGACGCCGCGGTGCACGGTACGTATGAACTGTTCGGGCTGGCCCAACGCTGGCGGAGGCCGCCTTATCATTCGCTGACGGACGAACAGATGGAGGCTTTGTCACAGCTTTTTGTTGACCTGAAGTTACGATAGTCTACGACGAATCGACCAGGAGGGGAATTGGCGGTGCGGGACTGCTATATGTCTTTGCATTGACAGTTTTTCTTCGCCTCTTAAACGGTATCCGTGACGTTTCTTTCACTTTCCAGGAGGAGATCCATGCGAAGTATCAATGAACGAGGTGTGAACCGGCGTGAGTTTCTGAAGGCGAGCGCGCTGGCTGCGGGCGCGACGGCTCTGGCGGCCTGTGCACCGGTGGCATCGGATGCGGGCGCGGCGGCGGCGGATGAGGCGGCTGCCGAAGAGATGCAGAGGGGCAATCTGATTGGCCTCTACGGTGGACCGATCAACAGCTTCAACCCGCTAACGGCCGTGCAAGGTTTCCAAGCTCACTTCTTCCAGTGCGTACTGCCACCGCTGATTCAGCAAAACGTACCCAAAACCGGCTTTGTGCCGATCATGGCGGAGAGCTGGGAGGTATCGGACGACGCAACGCAGTACACTTTCCACATTCATCCAGACGCCAAGTGGCACGACGGGACCGACTTTACGGCAGAGGACGTAGTCTATACCTACGAACTCTATCTGAACCCGGCGACCAAGTCGCGGCAGGTCAGTAATCTGGTCATGATCGAGGGAGCTGAGGCGTATTCCAATGGCGAGGCCGACAGTGTAGCCGGCATCACGGTGGTGGACGACAAGACCGTCCGGTTTACGACCGCCTACCCGACGGGGCTCTTCCTGTTTCAGGCGATAAACTCAATTCTGCCCAAGCACGTACTGGGCGATGTGGCGCCGGACGCGCTGGAGAACCAGTCTTTCTTCTTCGAAGATCCGCTCGGATCCGGGCCGTTCAAGTTTGTTGAGTACCAGACCGACCAGTTCATCCGCCTGGAGGCGAACGACGGCTGGCACTGGGGCGCGCCGAAGCTGGGCAGCTACATCATGCAGATTGTAGCCTCGCCGGACGTGGGTCAGATCGCGCTGGAAAGAGGGGAGGCCCATTTCAATGCCTGGGGCGGACTCAACACAGGCTCCACAGAGGTCGTGCAGGCATTCATAGACAATGCCGATTTCAAGGTGGTTGCGACAACGGGCGTTGTCTTCACGGCCTATTCGTTCAATCTGAGGCGCGGTTTCTTTGCGGATAAGCGGGTGCGGCAGGCGTGGCTGCATGCGCTGGACAGAAAGAAGATCATTGAAGTCTTCCAGGGCGGGAACGGCACGATCTACAATTCGCCGCTGATCCACGGCTGGTCGATCCCTGACGATCTCAACCCTTACGACTACGACGTCGATCTGGCGCGCGGCTTGCTGGAGGAGGCCGGTTGGGACTTTGACCAGGAGGTAACGGTCAACCTGATCACTCTGAGGAGCGAGGAGGCCCGCGCCCAGGTCGCGGCAGAGAAGCAGATGTTGGAGGAGGCGGGCTTCAAGATCAAGATCGAGGAGATGGACAGCTCGGTCTGGGTGGAGCGCTTCTACGACACGCACGATTTCGACGCGGTGCGCGTGGGCTTCGGTTCGTTCCCGGACCCGGATGGATTCCTCAAGTTCCACCTGACGACGCAGGGCCGCAATGCGAACGGCTACTCTGAGGCGCTTGGGGGAGACTTTGAGGAGAAGGTGATCGAAGCCGGTCAGTTGACTGACCAGACCGCTCGCCAGGAGATTTATTTCGATCTTCAGAGAACGCTCAACGACAACCCGTCGCACGCGCCGTTGTATGTTGGCAACAATGTCTGGGTGTTCAACGGAGGTGTGAACATTCCGGAGATCACCGACCAGGGCGTGGTGACGAGTCTTGCTGATCTGTCAAACCCGCTGCCCGCGAAACGGGACTGGTGGACAAATCTGGAGGGCTGGTCTTTCGACGGATAGGAATTGAAGAGAATGAAGGGAGAGGATGACGTCATCCTCTCCCTTAACGAACCAACCGGAGTTTGCGCATCTGCCTGCCCGAAGTGCGCACCGCCTCATGGCCAAAACCCCTTATCCTGACAATAGCGCAGAGTTGATGGAGCTGACAGACCGTAAGAGCCCGAATACGGTGGCGGCCCGCTTTCGGCGGCACAAAGTGGCTGTGGCCAGTTTGGGGATCATCGCAGTTTTGGGATTTGCCGCGATTTTTGCGCCCTTCATCGCGATACAGGACCCCTACACAGTGGACCTGGACAGCATCCGGCAGCCGCCGAGCGCGGACCACATCCTGGGCACCGATTCTGCCGGGCGGGACATGTGGGCGCGCATGGTCTACGGCGCACGTATCTCGATGTCGGTAGGGTTCGTGGCCAATGTGATCTCCATCTCAATCGGCGTGCTGATTGGCACAGTTTCAGGTTACGTTGGGGGGCGGATCGACAACATTCTGATGCGGTTCACTGAGCTGGTGATGAACTTTCCCACTTTCTTCGCGATCCTGATGCTGGTGGCTCTGCTCGGGCCCAATATCATCAACGTGATGGTGGTAATCGGTGTGTTGGGATGGGAGGGTCTGGCGAGGCTGCTGCGGGCGCAGGTGCTGTCGCTGCGGGAACAGGCATTTGTGGAGGCGGCCCGTTGTATTGGCACGCCGCATTCACGAATCGTTTTCCGACATATTCTGCCGAATCTTCAGCCTTATATCCTGGTGGCGGCGACGTTGGGCGTTGCCGGCACGATTCTGACCGAGTCGGCGCTTTCGTTTCTGGGGCTGGGCGTGCAGATACCGCAGGCCAGTTGGGGTAGTATGCTCAATTCGGCGCAGTCATTGACGGTCTTGACAAACTCGCCATGGCTTTGGCTGCCGCCGGGCATTGCGATCTCGGTAGCGGTACTGGCAATGAACTTTGTCGGAGATGGTTTAAGGGATGCATTCGATCCACGTATGGAGGTGTAAGAGTGCCTGACAAAGATGAAGCTGTTTACATTTCCGATCTTGCGCGCTGTCAGCCACAGAATTTGCTCTCGGAGACGCCAAAACGCCGGACCTGGCACGTGCAGCCGTACGAGACAGCAAAACTGAGCGGAAATCTGCTGAGTGCCGGGGAAGAGACAGCGGCCCCGGAGGTTTCGCTCGGTCTCGCACTGCGCGGATGGCATCGGATCTTTGTCGGGGTCTACCCGGACCATCGGGGACTCGGCTCGATTGAGTTGAAACTCAGCGGGGATCCTTGTTTTACCCATTTGAACATGGGCCCTGATTGGTCAGTTTCCAATCCACACGGGCATAACATCTATGAACTCTTCTGGAAGGATGCCGATCTGACAGGGCAGGAGATGTTCGTTCGCCAGGTCTGCACGCCAACCGGTTCATCAGACGAACCGGCGGCTGTGTCCTGCGAACGGACCAAACTTGCCTACATCAAGTTGGTCCCGATGTCGGATGGCCTGGTCAGGGAAGTGGAAAGTGAGCGCCAACGGACGGATACGCGCAGGCTATTTGCCCACAACGACGCCCATGGGTATCTATTTCTGTATGGAACGGCGACTGAAGCGGCGGTTCGGAACGAGATCGAGCCCTACCGGCATACCGATTTTTCGCGTCTATACTGGGAGTGCGGCGCCGGGGACTCGATGTTTTACCTTGGACAGGTGGGCCGCCTGCCAACTTGCGACGGGACCGAGGACTTTGACCGCCAGGGCGACCGACTGCATGCGGAAACCTGGCGCAGTTTCCGGGAAAAGCAGCTCGACCCATTTGTGGTGGCGCTGGAGGCGGCCCACGAAATCGGACTCAGCTTTCATGCAAGTTACCGCCCGGCGGGTTTTTTTTACCCGCCTCCTTTGGAACAGTGGAATCCAGGAAGCCTTTACTTTTCGCGGCCGGATCTCCGCATGGTGGGTAAAGACGGCAGGATCGCGCCGCGCATCTCCTAC
The DNA here is from genome assembly GCA_965204525.1 of Caldilineaceae bacterium. GTDB lineage: Bacteria > Chloroflexota > Anaerolineae > Caldilineales > Caldilineaceae > Bin5. The sequence continues at coordinate 1,271,433 of OZ241994.1, forward strand.
GCGTTTGCCGACACGCGCCGATTTGTCATCAACCTGCTGCTTGAGGTTGCGCAGCATCCTGTAGACGGAATCTGCATCTTATATAACCGGCGGCCGCCGCTCGTAGACTATGAGCCGCCGCTGGTGGAAGGGTTCATCGAGGCCTATGGTGAGGATCCGCGGCGGCTGGCCGACGATGATCCGCGCTGGCTGGCCTACCGGAGTATCGCGCTGACGGCGTTCCACCGGGAGCTGCGAGAGGCGCTTGACGAGCTGGCCCGGGAGCAGGGACGAGATCGGATAGTGGTTTCAGCCTGTGTGCTGAATCGGGAGGAGAACTTCCGGAACGGGCTCGACCTGGAGAGTTGGATCGCGGAGGGGCTGATCGACACCTTGATTCCGTACACCGATTTACCTGAATTGGACAGTATGGGTATGGCCTGGGAGGACGAGGAGGCAGTCGGTTATTTCGTCCGGCTGGTCGAGGGCACGACCTGTCAACTGGCTCTCAATGTGATGCCGCGTCACATGCCGCCAGAAGTGTTCAGCCGAAAGGCGGCTTCACTTTACGCGCAGGGCGTCGAGAATCTGTTCTTCTGGGACTCTGCCGGGCCAAGCGGACGCGCTCACTTCGGCGCGAGCTGGAACGCTCTTCGCCACCTCGGTCACCGGGAGGAGATCGAGGCATGGCTTCGAGAAGGTGAGCCGAGCCTCCGCATAGCGTCGACTCAGCTGCGCAAATTGGGGGACTACGATCTCACGTACCAGACGCCAGGCTGACGGAAGAGCTGATCAGAAGGGCGTTACTTGCGGCGGTCCCGGGTCGACGGCGAAGGCAAGTGCGTCGAAATTGCGACGCATCAGGTCGAAGCGAAGGCCGGCGTAGTCGGGGTTATTCCACAGGTTGTCAAACTCGTTGGGGTCCTTCTCCAGGTCGTAGAGTTCGCCCTGTTCGTGTCCGTGGTAGACGACGATTTTGTAGCGATTGTCCCTGTACATGGTGGCGTAACTGCCCTCGTACTGGTCTCGACCGGGGACATCGGGATTCAGGGCACGGTAGAATTCGCAGCGGACGAAGTCGCGGTGCTGGTGGGGCGGGGCTTCGCCGCTCAGAATGGGCAGCAGCGACTGGCCCTGCATTCGAAGTGGCACGGGCAGGCCTGCCAGCTCCAGCAGGGTCGGGGCGATGTCGACCAACTCGACCAGAGCGTCGCTGACGAATCCAGCCGGTGCGGCGGGTGATGCTTTTTCGGGCGCGCCGGTCTGGGAGTCCCGCAAAGGATCTTCCTCCTCTTCGCCGGGCCCACTGTCTTCGGGGCTCTCTTCGGATTCCGGCTCTTCCTGCAAGGGAAAGTGTCCCGGCCAACTGATGATCAGCGGGACCCTCACCAATCCCTCGTAGAAGCGGCAACCTTTGAGAAGCAGACCGTGATCTCCGAGCATCTCGCCGTGGTCGCTGGTAAATATGACGACGGTGTTTTCGCGTTGCTCGGTTTCTTCGAGTGCGGTCAAGAGACGGCCGACGTTTTCGTCGATCAGCTCGATCATGGCGTAGTAGGAGGCGATCACGTCCTGGGCGTTGAACTCTTGCGGGGGACGGGACTCGTTCTGAAAATCTCCGGGAATCAGAGCTTGTGTCGCAATGTCGCTCTGTCGGAACGGAGGGGAGGGCATCTTGGATGAATCGTATCGATCGCGATACTCCTGCGGCGGGTCGAAGGGCGCGTGGGGGTCGAATACGTTGATGCTCATCAGCCAGGGACCTTTGCGCCGTTTCTCCGACAGGAATTCGATGGCACGATCGGTACACCAGGTCGTCTGATGCAGCTCGGGCGGGATAGAAGACGGGTCCTCTCGCAGATCGCGCAGAGCATATCCTTGTGCGGCCAGCCAGTCGGCGTAGGCATGGCCGGAGGGATAGCGGTCTTGAGGGTCATGGCTCCAGTGGAAGACTCTGTAACCGTCTTCTTCAGGGCGTGGTTCTTCGCGGCCGTGGGCGCCGGCGAGATGGAATTTGCCACTGAGGCCGCAGTCGTAGCCGCTGTCTGCAAGCAGGGCAGTTACGAGAGGTGCGCCCTCCCCCCATTTTTCGTTGCCGTTCATGCAGCCGCGCACGTTCCCGGGATAGCGGCCGGTCAGGAAGCTGGCTCTGCTTGGCGTGCAGATGGGGCTCTGGCAGAAAGCGTGCGTAAAGGCGACGCCTTCCGCGACCAGTCGATCCAGATTGGGCGTGTTGATGTGGGGATTGCCAAGGGCGTGAATCGTGTCGAATCTCTGCTGGTCGGTGCAGAACCAGAGGATGTTGGGGCGCTCCTTTTGCATAGCCGGACCTCCTTCGTACCTGAGATTTCCAGATGGACTTTCTCTCAAAATATCGAGAGTCCAAAACTCGAGATTATTGACACCTGCATGTCAATGCAAGGTCTTTGAGTAGGCGCTGTCAGAGGTGATCTACAAGCAGTTGAGACGACCGTATGGATCAACATTTTTCGGCATTTGAATGATAGGGACGAGGCGGAACTTCCCTTTGCATTTCCCGGCTATTCGGTCGCCGGATTCTGAACGATCTTGTAGACAGCACCATCTGCGTAGCCTGTGACATACAGGTTCCCCTCTTCATCTTCGCCGATACTGCTGATGGGGACTGAACCTGGCACGATCAGTTCGGCCAGCCAGGGTTGGTGTGCGGCCTGACTCTCTGCGGGACCCTCGGCGTTATCTTCCCGTGTGATGCTCCAGATGTCCCCTCTGCAAAAGTCGGCAAAAACAAAGCGGCCGGTCAGTTGCGGAAGGGCGGAACCTCTATAGACGGCGCCGCCTACGATGGAACAGCCACGGGTGTGGTCGTATTCGGCTACCGGCAGCTCAAAGATCTTAGCCTCGCGGCAGGGAATGGGAAGGTCGGGAAACCGCATACATCTGGTGCCTTCGATGGTGGGCCATCCGTAGTTCTGGCCTCCGGGGCTGGAGGTCGGCACGTAGTTCAGTTCTTCGCGATCATTGTGTCCTGCGTCAGGCAGGTAGAGTTCGCCGGTCTGCTGGTCAAATGCGAATCCCCAAGGGTTTCGCAGGCCGAGCGCCCAGATCTCGTCGCGGAAGCTTTCGTTCGCAACGAAGGGATTGCCGGGGGGGATTGCATAGGGTTCGACTCCAGATTCCACGTCGATTCGCAGGATTTTCCCCAGCAGCTGTTTCGGGTCTTGAGAGAAGTGGACAGGGGGACCATCGCTTCCCCCGTCTCCCATTCCGACGTACAGGTAACCGTCGCGAGGGCCAAAAGCAAGGCGGCCTCCGTTATGGACAACGTGCGGCTGATCGACAATGAGAAGGATTTCTTCACTGGCCGGATCTGCGACGTCAGCGCCATCAGTCGTGGTGAAGCGGCTGATGACGGTGTCGTCGTTGCTATTCGAATAGCTCAGATAGAACCGTTGACTGGTGTGAAAAGCTGGCGGAAAGGCGACGTTGAAGAGACCGCGTTCCTCACAGCAGTTTACTCGATTCGAGATATCGAGAAAGAGGGTATCATTGGCCACTCCATTCTTGACGATATTGATGCGTCCCTTCTGCTCAACCACGAAGATCCGGCCGCTGCCGTCGCCGGCATGGGTAACCTGCACCGGCAGCACGAGCTCGTCCAGGATCTTTTCGAGCTGCATCGGGGGATGCGTCTCACTTTCGTTTTGAAGAGAATGGGGCGAACCATAGATTCCCACTTCCCTCCAAGCGACCCAACTGGGGCTATCGAGGGTTTGAATGAGAATCTCTTTTATGGAACGCGGGGGATTCATCTCTATCGTAAGTGTCTGCCCGTCCTCCGTGTATATTTCGGAAAGGTGTCGGAATCGCGTACGCACGCCCGAACCGTTGTCGACCCACAAGATATGGGTGGTGGGTCCAGGAGGAACCTGGGCAACGACCAGCTCTATCCGCTCCACAAGATACAGGCCATCCAAGGCTATCGAAATCCACTGTGCGGGAAAGTTCTGCGAGTTCCAGACGGTTTCGGGATCTCCGTCGGTGGCGAAATGTACCGAATCTTCTCCTGACGAGACGCGTTCTGTTGCCAGCAGAGCGACATTTGGACTCTCAGGCGTCGATGCTGGAGACGTCACGGGCGTTGGCGTGGCTGTGGAGGGGACTCTGGGAGGGACTGTTGGAGTTGCGGTTTGGGCAGGCTGCTGGTTGACTGTGGGTGCCGCGGTGGGTTGTTCAGTCTCCGAACGAGCTGCGCAGGAGGTCAAGATTATTAGTGTAAGAAGCAGGGTTGTCAAGGCGACGGCGATTCTCATGGGCGGCTCATCAGCTGGGATCAATACATGTCACTCTTGAATACTCGGCTGACCGATGATAGTACAAGGATGCGGAACGGAAAGTGCTTTCGACCCAACCATGCAGGTCGTCGGTCTATCTCGCCGTGATCAAGAAGATTGTACCATTCTGGTATCCGGCGGCGTAGACGTTGCCTTCTTCGTCTTCGCCGATGCTGCTGACAGGGAAGCCGGCGTTGGCGAGGAGGGAACTGTGCCACATACCTTCTGCGCTTTCGGTCGCGGCATCTGCGGTTCGCCTGAGTCCCCAAATGTCACCTCGACAGAAATCGGCGAAAAGGAACAGACCATCGAGTGCGGTGGAGGCAGGTCCCCGGGAGACTGCCCCGCCAACGATTGCGCAGCCGCGAGAATGGTCGTATTCGGCAACGGGAAGAGTCAAACCTTCGGCGCTGCAGACGAGGGAATCATGTTCGAAGCAGATGTTTCCTTCCATGACGGCCCAGCCGTAGTTCCTGCCAGCCGGGCTGTCCGCAGGCTGATAGTTTACCTCCTCCCGCAAACTGCCCCCCACATCAGGAATGAAGAGATCTCCGGTAAGTCGATCAAAGGCAAAACCCCAGGGATTGCGCAGACCCAGCGCCCAGATCTCGTCGCGAACCTTTTCTGAACGGGTATAGGGATTGTCAATTGGGACGGCGTAGGGTTCGGCGCCGGACTCCACATCGATGCGCAGGATTTTCCCGAGTAACGTGTCAGTTCTCTGTGCCATGTTGTCGGGATCGCGGAAAGTGCCGCCGTCCCCGCTGCCGATATAGAGGTAGCCGTCCCGGGGACCGAAGGCAAGGTGGCCGCCGTTGTGAACTTTATAGGGTTGGGTGATTTTCAGCAGGAATTCTTCGCTGTCAGATACCGCCCTATCCGGGTCGTCCGACGTCTTGAAACGGCTGACAACTGTATCGCCGTCCAGGTTGGAGTAGCTCACATAGAAGTGCTGGCTGTCGGCATAGAGTGGTGGGAAAGCAAGACCGAACAGACCCTGTTCGCCGCAGCAGACAACGCGTTCCGATATATCAAGGAAGGGGGCGTCCTGGAGGTGACCTCCCTTGATGATCCTGATGCGTCCCTTTTGCTCGACCACAAATATGCGGCCGCTCCCGTCACCCGCGTGTGAGACAAGGACAGGAAGATTCAAGCCATTGGCGATCTCTTCAAGCCTGACCTGAGGTGCAGTGAATTCAGGTCTCGTGGTTTTGACAGGAGTTCCGAACACCTTTACTTCCCGCCATGCGACATCCTCTGAACCCTGCAAGGAGAGCACCAGGACTTCATTTGCCATCTGTGGTGGATCAATAGGGATTGCCAGTGTCTTTTCTCTGGCGGGACGGACATCGTTGAGCCGCGTAAAAAGCGTGCGAGTTCCGGAGCCATTGCCCAACCAGACTTCAAGGGTAACTGGCGCATTACCGTACTGCGAGAAATCCAACTCTATCTGATCAACTAGGTAGAGGTCTTCCAGGATGACCGAGTACCACTGTGGCGGGGGCTGTTTTGCATCCCAGTCGGTCGCCGGATCGCCGTCGATCGCGAACGCAATGGTAGCGGGTTCGGACGAGGCCCGGCCCGAACCCTGGAGGGCAACATTCTTACGAATCGCGGTTACGTTCGGGTCGGCTGAAGATCTTTCGACGAGTGAATAGAGGACACCATCCTGGAAACTGGTCACATACACGTTGCCGTCCTGGTCCTGGCCAATGCTGCTAATAGAAATCGGTGCGTTTATCAGCAGCGTACTCTGCCACCCGTCTTGCTCCTCCCGGTCCGGCCTTCTCAGTCCCCAGAGGCGACCACTGCAAAAGTCGGCATAGAGAAACAGTCCTTGCATGGCTGGGGAACCTGGGCCGCGGAAGACGACGCCTCCTGAGACGGAACATCCAAGGGAGTGGTCATATTCGGCAACAGGCAAGGTAAGGCCTTCGACGCTACAGGGCACGACAAAATTGTCGAAACAGAGATTTCCTTCCATTTTGAACCAGCCGTAGTCTTCTCCCCCGACGCTGGTTGCCGGCTGAAAGTTAATTTCTTCGCGACGTCGGTTCCCCGAATCGGGTATGAAGAGATCCCCTGTAGCCAAATCAAAGGCGAAATTGCCAGGGTTGCGAAGGCCCACGGCCCAGATCTCGTCGCGAAATCCTTCTGCCTGGATGAAGGGATTGCTGTCGGGAACGCGGTACGGTTTTGTGCCGGATTCCACATCGATGCGCAGCAGCTTGCTGAGCAGGGTGTCCGAGTCCAGCGCCGGATTGTCGGGATAGCTGAAAGAACCTCCATCTCCGCTGGAGATGTAGAGAAAACCATCTCTTGGACCAAAAGCCATACTGCCGCCATTGTGGTGTTCAGCGGGTTGCTCGATGGTAAGCACGACCTCCTCGCTGTCGGGGTCAGCTCTGTCGGCGTTTTCGGTGGTCTTGAAGCGACTGATGACGGTATGGCCGGCGGCGTTGGTATAGCTTACGTAGAAATAATTCTTTTCGGCATAGGAGGGTGGAAAGGCCATGTCGATCAGTCCGCGATGCGCGCAGCAGCGGACACGGTCGGTTATGTCGAGAAAGGGAACAGTAAGGGCGGAACCATTTCTGACGATGTGGATGCGGCCCATCTTCTCTGCTACGAATAGACGCCCTGTGTTGTCGCCGGCGTGTGTAACCCGTACGGGCAGCTCCAGACCAAGAGCGACAGGTTGAAGGGTCAGACGGGGGGCGTTGTCGGCGGCCAGAGGGTCGATTACAGGTTGACCGAACACCCTTACTTCGCGCCAGGCTACCCAACTTGGGCTTTGAAGAGTGAGGATGAAGACCTCGCTCACGATTTGGGGCGGGTCCAACTCCACGTTCAGGATTTGCCCGTCGGAGGTTGGCACGTTTGTGAGGCGTCGGAACAGAGTCCTACTACCGGAACCGTTGTCCAGCCACAGCTCATGAGACGTCGGACCGGCCGGCGCCTGCGTGATCACCATTTGAATTCTGTCGACGCGATAGAGATCGTCGAGAAGGACTGAGAACCACTGGGGAGCGGGTTGTTGTGAGCTCCAGACCGTGTCGTTGTCGCCGTCAATTGCGAGGATGGCGGTCTCGGCATCTACTCTTAACAGGCCGGTCTGGTCTCTCGCAGAAGCGGTAGCAAAACCGAGTGGGGCGACATTTTCTCCGATGGGAGGCGTTCCGAAAGGGGAGGCAGTCCATTGGGATCCCGGAGAAAGGGAAACCGTCAGACTGGCAATCTCCGAAGGTGATTGATGGGACCGGCTCTGTGCCGACCCGCATGCCGCTGCGAGAGTGATAGACAGGCCCAGTATTGTCAGGCCAAAACACCTCTTAAAAGAAGTGCCGCAGTATCTTGCATCGGGATTGTGACTGAACAGCTTCAAGGCTTCTTTGATGGATTCCTGAATGTGGGCAAGCATTGGATCGAGAGCTATCGCTCGGCGAGGATGAAGAGGACGCCGGCGTCTTCCGCGTGGCCGGTGAAGTAGACATTGCCCATTTCGTCGCTTCCTACGCTGCTTACGGGCATACCAGCCATGGCCAAGAGTGCGCTGCGCCATCTGATTTGGCCGTTGGGCTCTTCATCTCCTCCGAGTTGACTCAACCCCCAAATTCGGCCGGTACAGTAATCGGCGGCGATGAATTCACCCTGCAGGTCAGGGAACGCGTCACCGCTGTAGACGGCTCCTCCGACGATTGCGCATCCATGGGTACGGTCGTAGTCGGCCACTGGCAGGGTAAGGCCCTGCGCGCTGCATGTGAGAGTATCGTGTTCGAAGCAGATGCTTCCTTCCATAACGGGCCAGCCATAGTTCCGCCCACCGCGACTGCCTGCAGGCTGGTAGTTCACTTCCTCGCGCTTGTAGTTGCCCGTGTCCGGCAGATAGAGAGCGCCGCTACGTTTGTCAAAGGCGAATCCCCATGGATTGCGAAGGCCCAAGGCCCAAATCTCAGGCCGATACCCGGCAATGTTGACGTAAGGATTGGAGGCAGGTATCCCGTAGGGGGATTCGTCTGACTCAACGTCGATGCGAAGCAGCTTGCCCAACAAGGTGTCGGTTGTTTGCCCGCGGTTATCGGGATCGCGGGGAAGGCCGCCGTCTCCGCTGCCGATATACAGAAAGCCGTCATGTGGACCGAATGCCAGGTGCCCGCCGTTGTGATTCTCGTGAGGCTGGTCAATGGTCAGGAGGAGTTCCTCGCTGCTCTCATTCGCTCGATTTGGGTCGTCGCTCGTGGTAAAGCGGCTAACTGTAGTGGCTCCATCGCTGTTCGTGTAACTCACGTAAAAGCGGCGAGAACTGGGATAGGTAGGGGGAAAGGCCAGCCCGAACAGGCCGCGTTCCCCGACGCAGCAGTTCACGCGCTCGGAGATGTCAAGGAAAGGTTCGTTCCTTGCCACGCCGTCTTTGATGATGCGGATGCGTCCCGGTTGTTCGACAACGAAGATGCGTCCGCTGCCGTCGCCGGCATGCGTAACCCGGACAGGATATTGCAGCCCGGTGGCGACTTCGGCGACTGCAAATGGGAGTTCCTCCTCTTCCGATGCGGAGCTTTCAGGCTGCATGCCGAAAACCCTGAATTCACGCCAGGCGACCCAACTTGGACTGTGAAGGGTGAGAATCAAGACTTCGTTCACAGACTGCGGGGGATCGACCGGAACGGCGAGGGTCTGGCCATCTTCGGTGTGGACATTGGACAGTCGTTTGTAGAATGTGCGCAGGCCGGACCCGTAGCCCAGCCATATCTCATGGGTCGTGGGGCCAGGGGGCGCCTGCGTGATTACCAGTTCCACTCTATCAACAATGTAGGTCTGGTCGAGGACGATGGCATACCACTGCGGGGCAGGCTGCTTTGAACTCCAGATCGTTTCGGTATCGTCGTCAATCGCCAAGTATGCTTCCTCGTCGACGACAAGGTGGTCTTCGGGCCCTCTGACGTAGGCGAGTCCGGATGCCAGAGGGGCGACATTCTCGCCAAGGGGAGGCTGAACCAGGTGTGCGGCATCTCTCGAGCGCCCCGGAGATACGGAAAAGGTCAGACTGGCTATCGACTCAGCCTCACCAGGGGATTCAGGGTCGGTTCGGGCGGAATCCAATGCAGTGGAATTGGAAGCTGAAGCGCAGGCGCTCAAAGTGAGAGTGAAGCAGACGATGAGGATTGACAGTTTACTGCCTGGTTTTACTTGGAAGTTCATGGTTGGCACTGCGTCCTGATGGGTCGCTTGCGATTCAGACACGGAATAGGGAGCAGAGGGCGCAGTTCAGAACGCCGGCGCGGCAACCGACTCCGTCCTTTTGCCACACATTTGCTTCGCTCACAGGGAATACGGATCGACGGCGTCGCGCAGGCCATCGCCGACAAAGTTGAAGGTGAGGACGGCGGCTATGACGAAGAAAGCGGGGATCAGGAGCCACGGCTGCTGCAGGAGGACGCTCACCAACTGGGCTTGCTTGAGGAGGGCGCCCCAACTGGTCTGAGGCGGCTGGATGCCGAGGCCGAGAAAGCTCAGGGCGGTTTCTGCGAGAATCATGCCGGGGATGGCGAGGGTGGCGACGACGATGATGTGGCTGAATGCGTTGGGGAGCATGTGGCGGAAGATGATGCGGGCGTCGGACGCGCCCGCGGCTCTGGCCGCGAGCGTGTATTCCATCTCACGGAATGAGAGCACCTTGGCGCGGACCTGCCGCGCCAAGCCGGTCCATTCGATCAGGGAGAGGATAACGGAGATGGCGAAGAACCGCTGCAGCGGGGACCAGTTTGGCGGCATGGCTGCGGCCAACGCCGCCCAGAGGGGGATGGCAGGAAAAGACATCAGGAATTCGATGACGCGCTGGATCATCGTATCCAGCCCGCCGCCGTAGAAGCCAGAGACTGTGCCAAGGGTGGCGCCGAAAATGATGGTCAGGATGACGCCGACCAGCCCGATTGTCAAAGATATCCTTGCTCCCATGAATACGCGAGCTACCATATCGTGGCCCAGATCGTCGCTGCCCAACAGATAGAATACTCCAGGAGCGTCGACCCCGTAGAGGTGTCGGTTAAACGGAATGAGCCCAAAGAGCTTGTATTCGTATCCCTCCACAAAGAACTTGATCGGATACTTTGCTTCATGGATCTCGCTATAAACAAAGCGAAAGGTGTCCATGTCGAGTTCGCTGTCCAGGCCGTAGACAAAGGGGCGGAGGTGGAAGTTCCCTTGCTCGTCGCGAAAGCGGGGCAGCTGGGGAGGCACAAATACATAGTCTTCGTGGACTTCGGTATAGGGGACGGGGGCGATGAAGTCTGCAAAGAGGGCAGACGTGTAGAGAAGGAGAAGGATAACGCCGCCGCCGATGGCAAGCTTGTTGCGAAGAAAGCGGCGGCCGATCAGCCGGGCAGGTGAGATGGCCGTCGTCTGTCGGGCCTCTTCACTGGCAATAAGATTAACGGTTGAAGCGCTGGTCGCCATGGTCAAGTATAGCGGATGCGGGGATCGATCCAGACGAGCAGGATATCGGCCAGGAAGTTGCCGATAACCAGGAGCCCTGCCAGAAATACGAGGAAGGTGCCGGCCAGATACATGTCCTGTTCGAGAAGGGCAGTGAAGTAGAGTGGTCCTGTTGTGGGCAGGCTCAGCACCATCGACACGATGGTTGCACCCGAGATGATTTGCGGTAGGCTGGTGCCGAGAATCATTACAAGAGGATGGACGGCGTTACGCACTGCGTGGACGAGGATGACCCGCCGTTCGGGGAGACCCTTAGCGCGGGCGGAGGTGATGTAGGCGATTTTGAGAACATCGAGCAGGTTGCCGCGCATCATCCGGATCAGTCCGGCAGTGCCGGAGGTGCCGACCACCAGGACGGGGATCCACATATGTTTCAAGAGGTCCCACAGCTTGGCGAAATTCCAAGGGGCGTCCTGGTACTCTGGCGAAAAAAGTCCTCCTACAGATTGATCGAAGACCATGGCCGCGATGACCATGAAGATGAGAGCAAGGAGGAAGTTGGGGATTGAGAGACCGATCATGCCGACGGTCGTAAAGAAATGATCGCTGGCCTGGTACTGATGGGTGGCCGAATAGATGCCGATGGGGATAGCGATCAGCCAAGTCACAATGAGTGTTGTGATTGAGATCAGCATCGTCAGGGTCAGCCGTTCCCAGATCAACTCGCTAACATCCTTATTATAGGCGAACGACCGGCCAAAGTCTCCCTGTACAAAGCCGGAAACCCACTTCCAGTACTGCACGTAGATCGGTTGATCGAGGCCGTACTGATTCACTATGGTTTCCAGCTGGCTTGCAGTGGTCGTTGTCCCCTGGGCTTCCAGTTGTTCGCGATAGACATCCAGGTAGGAGCCCGGCGGAAGGTTGATGATCACGAATCCCACGATCGATACAAAGAACATCGTGACAAGCATATAGAGAAAGCGTGGGACGATAAATCCTTGCAAAGGCGGCCTCCGACGGGCAGCTTGCTCTGGTTTTCTACACGATCACAGTATACAGGAAAGGGGAGAATTGCACGCGTTCTCGCATTCACTCGAATAGGCGATAGATTGAACGTACGAGGGAGAGAGGAGCGCTGAAACGCCTCCTCTCTCCCTGTCCTTAAACTCGCTTACTGTACCGATTCTGTCCAGTAGAGAACTATGGTTCTCCTCTGTTGTACGGCCGCGAAACGGATCGGAAGTAGCTCCAACCGCTGCGTGTGCAGTGGGACAGATATGCGGCAACCGGTCCTATCCTATTCGACGATGAAGTAAACTTCCGGATAGGTCATTGCGCCCGGCATGCCAAGAACGCCCGGGCCGTGCCAACCGCCTAGCGGAAGGTCATCGCGTGTGGGTACGTTCAGAATCTGGTTGCCAGCGACAATGATGTTGGGTGGATCGGCGATGCCGCCCAACAGGAAGGGACCTTCGTCGATGTGAATCTGGATGATCTGGAATGTGAGCTCGTCGCGCTTATCGACGTCGGGCTCGGCGATAGCCTGCTTGTACAGTTCCCACATGCGGTACATGGGGTCGTCGACCGGGATTTCCTCACGCGGAGGCGTACGATCGCGCGGGTCGAGGTCCAATTCGGTCCCCTCTTTGGGTGTGCCTTCGGCCGCCATCCAAGCTCCGTACAGGGGAGCCCAGCGCCCGCCGCTGCCGTATGAAACCAGCCAGGCAGGATAGGTGAGCAGGTCCGGGCCGTCCGGTGCGCCGCCGCCATAGAGGCGAATGTCGTAGGTGGCGCTGGTCGTCATGACACCCAACTGGGAGCCCGGAATGGAGTTTACGAAAGCGTTGAGGCCGATTGCTTTCCAGTCCTCAACCATCAGTTCGGCGGTCTCGATGAAAGCGGTATTGCCGGCTGGGAAGTCGATGCGTACTTCCAGCGGGGAGCCGTCGGGAAGATCGCGGAAACCGTCGCCATCCTGGTCGGTCACGTCAATCTCGTCGAGCAGGCTGGCGGCCAGTTCCGGGTCGTAGGTAACGGCGGAATCGCGCCAGGCTACCAGCATCTGCTGGCCCTTTTCCGTGCGGTTAAACTGACCGGAGTTGGGTGACATCGTTCCCGTGCTGGCGGCCTCTCCCAAGCCTAAGAAGGTAATTTTGCGGATTCGCTCGCGGTCCATGGCGTGGGAAAGGGCGCGTCGGTACTGGGTTGTGCGTACGACCGCGCGCTTGGCATCGTCCGGGTTGTTCCAGTTAACGCCCCATGCGGGCGCGCCACCGGCACCGTTATCCCAAAGGAGAACGCGATAGTCGCCTTTGGACTCATTTTCCTTCAGGACTGCCAGATCGCGCAGCGACAGATGGGGGTGGGCGTGGAAGTTGACGTCGCCGTTGAAGATGCGCAACTTCAGAACCTCGGCGTTTTCGGAGTAGGTCACTTCCATCCTGTCGATATAGGGCAACTGGTTGCCGGCGGTATCGACGGCGTAGTAGTAGGGATTGCGCTCGAGGATCATACGGTTGCCGGTCTCAAGCAGGACCGGCATCCAGGCATTCAGGACGGGCCTATCCGGATTGTTCCACCAGTCTTGTTTCTCGGTAAACTCCTCATAGTCGGCAGCATCGGAGTATTTCGGATGGAACTGCTCCAGGTAGTGGCGCGGATAGGGGCCGAAATTGCCTGAGACTCCGCCGTTGACAAAGGCTGCCAATTCGATATCCACCAGCGGGGCTGACGCAGCGAATTTGAAGCGAATCGTATAGTCGTCGACTTTCTCGGCGGTCATTGGCTGGCCGCCTACGAGCGTCCACGCAGGCATTGCCATCGGATGGTCCGGGTTGGCAGCCATATCCTCCCACCAGAAGAGAACGTCGTCGACGGTAAAAGGATGTCCGTCGGACCACTTGGTCCCTTCGCGGAAGTAGAAGGTCCACTCGGTGGCATCGGCGTTGATCTCCCAGGCTTTCGCCAGTCCTGGTCCGACTGCGGTACCGCCCTCTTCCCAGTGCAGGGGTGAGTGGCCGTACATGTAGCTGGCGGTGTCCTGGAGATTGCTGCGGGTGGTGGTGCGCTTCAGCGTGCCTCCGTATTTGCCAACTTCAATCCAGGGCAGGTCGATGACCAATGGATCGTTGGGAATACGTTCTTCGAGGGGAGGCAGATCGCCGGCTGCGACCATTTCGGCGAGCTGAGGCGCCTCTTTGGCGGACATCATGGCATCGCCGGCGGCCTCTTCGGTATCCTCGGCAGAAGCGGCTTCTTCTGCGGGAGCCGGCTCCTCTTCGGCAGCAGGCTGCTGGCCGCCGCCGCACGCCGAGAGGACCAGGGCAAGCGCCAAGAACAAGACCCATACGGTCTTAGCGGAGCGGCTCACCTGGCTCGAGCGGATTCGGTCCATGGGAATCTCCTTTAGAGTTTGGAAGTTGCTCAGGCCGAGACAAGAGATAAAGTGTCACAGCCGGATGGGTACTATTCAGTGGCGTACGTCAATATGGTAGAACTCAGTATGATAGCCGGGCCAGCTGGTGTTGCGCCGGTCCGCTTCGGTTTCTTGGGGAACTGGTAGCGTAACCCAGTTGCCGTCCTGGACCGCTGCGGATCCTCTGGCCTGGTGACGGTCGATGAGTTCGCTACGCAGTCGTTCGAGATGCGGTGATGCTTCGGCGGCGCCGACGAGGTTGCTCAGTTCTTGCGGATCGCCTTCGAGATCGAAGAGTTGCTCGCTGCCGCCGGCTGGGAACCAGATGTATTTCCAGCGGCCGTCTGTGATGGCGTAGTTGCCGGGCCTATCGGGGGAGCCTAATGCTGATTCCAAGTAGGGCCGCGGCTGGATCTCCCCCCGGGCCAATGCGACAAGATCGAGGCCGTCGACGTCGTCCGGGGGCGTGCCGCCCGCAGCCGCCACGGCGGTCGGCAGAATGTCGGCGAGAGTTACCAAAGATTGATTGCGCGTTCCATGCCGACGGTTGTCCCAGCCCTGCGGCATTCGCAGGGCAAATGGCACGTGGGCTGAGGGTTCGTGGAAGAAGCCCTTGCCGCCGGCGCAGTGGTCTCCCAGGTACTCGCCGTGATCGGAGGTGTAGATGATGAGGGTATCGTCGAAAATGCCCATGTCCTGGAGGGCGGCGAAAACTCGACCCATGTTGTAGTCGATCTGGGTGATAACGCCGTAGTAGGCGGCGCGCGCCTCGCGGATGATTTCCGGGGGCACCAGGTCGAAGGACTGTTTTTCTCGCATGAGGCGAAATGCGTAGGGAACGTCCTCGCCTTCACTCCAGTCGCCGAAGGCCGGCTGCGGGATATCACAGTTGCGATACATGGAATAGTAGGGCTCCGGCGGATCGATCGGGGGGTGGGGCTTGGAAAAGGAGCACCAGAGAAAGAACGGCATGGTGGGGTCGCGGCGTTCGCGGATGTACTCGACGCACTGCTCGGCGGTCCAGGACGTTAGTGTCAGGGCTTCGGGGACGGTGGCCATGCCGGGGTAGAGTTCGTTCTGGCCAAGGCCGTGGTGCATGGGCTGTACGTCGTAGCCGCGACGCGCCATGTGGCGATAGTAGTCCTCGGGCAGGATCATTTCCTGGAAGCCGTGGCGGGCGCGCTGGGGCGTGAAGTGCATTTTGCCGATGGCTACGGTCTGATAGCCCAGTTCACTCATGCAGGTGGGCAGTGTGTTACGGGCGTCGGGGATGGCGCGCGAAGACGGCCCGTTGCCGGTCATTCCGTGGGTCGTAACGTATTTCCCAGTCATTATCGACATGCGCGAGGGTACGCAGACCGGGCAGTCTCCGTAGGCGGAAGTGAAGTTGATCCCCTCCCGTGTCAGGTGATCGAAGTGGGGCGTGCGCATGAACGGGGGCGCGGCTGCGCCTGCGGCGTCATAGCGCTGCTGGTCAGTTGTTATCAGCAGGATGTGGGGGCGTTCCATGTGCCTACGCATCCGATTGTGAAGAGGAAAAGTGGGACCAAGTGTTGCCAGGGAGTGCAGGCGAGATTTTAGCATAGCCCGCGAAGCAGACCAAATTCAGGGCAGAGGAGACACATTCGGACAGGCTTGCAGTTCCTGGCCAGAGTGAGAGTTTTGTTGTCAACAGGAGCGGAGGACGGAAGAAGCGGGAACACCGTTGCTGATGAGAGTTGCCGACCTCCTGCCATTTGCTTCACTTGCCTGACTTTGCTACTCTTCCCACCGCAAACAGAGTTTCCCGGAAAGTCAGCGCACCCGCCAATCCAGGTCATGAAGCCCGCGTTAGCCGCTGGAATAGACGGCGGGAAACTCATAGCGTCGCTGCGGGGATCTTGGCCATTGGATTATCGGACGTATAACGGGGCAGGCGTTTGCCAACATGGTCAGGACGCCGTCCGGGGTTGCGGAAAGTGGACAGATACTTGCGGCACTGCATGAAAATATTGAGAGTAACACGAGCGAAAACAGATCCTGGAGAGTGTGATGAACGAGTCAAACCGCCCCAATCTTCTCTATATACACTCTGACCAGCACAGTCCTCACGTGACCGGCTGTTACGGCGATGATTTGGTTGAGACACCGAACCTTGACCGCCTCGCGACCAACGGTGTAGTTTTCGACAACGCCTATTGTTGTTCGCCCATTTGCGTTCCTTCCCGGATGTCGATGCTCAGCGGGCGTCATCCTTATCAGAACGAGGTCTGGACAAATGAACACGGCCTCGATTCCAGGATACCCACGATCGCTCACGCCATGGGCGCGGCGGGTTATCAGCCAGAACTGGTCGGCCGGATGCATTCAGTCGGGCCGGACCAACTTCACGGGTACGCGGCGCGTTTTGTCGGCGATCATGGTGCGAACCACCCTGGCAACCCGGGCCCCGATCGCGGCATTCTGAGTGTAACTGCGGGCCCGCACCACCTCAGCCTCACACGCTCCGGCCCAGGCCAAAGCGCCTACCAGGTTCATGACGAGGACGTTACGGCGGTGACAGTCGGTCGCCTTAACCGGTTGGGCGTGCAGAAGCGAGCCGGCCTTTTGAAGGAGCCCTACAGCCTGTCAGTTGGGCTTATGCTTCCGCACCCGCCCTATGTTGCCCGGCAGGAGGACTACGACCGCTACGCGGACTCGATGCCGCTGCCCCGCAAGTCCGCGCCGGTGCCGGAGGAGCAGCATCCCTTCCTGCGATGGTGGCGGGAATCCACTGGCATCAAAGCGATGGACGATGTTGAGGTCCGCCGGGCGCGCGCTGCTTACGCCGGGCTTGTGTACCGTACCGACGCCATGGTCGGTCAGATCCTGGACGCACTGGTCGAGAACGGGCTCGACGACAATACACTGATCATTTACACATCCGACCATGGTGACATGCAGGGCGAGCACGGCCTGTTCTGGAAGCATGTGTTCTACGAGGAATCTGTGCGCGTTCCCTTGATCATAAGCTGGGCCGGCCGGATTCCGCCGCAACAGCGCTGCGAGCGGGTCGTCAGCGCGGTTGACGTAGCTGCGACCATGTTGGACGCAATGGAGACGCCGGCGCTGCCCAACGCGGCCGGCCGCAGTTTTCTGTCCCAGGTCGATGGGGGGAGCGAGGCTTCCACGTGGGAGGACCTGGCATTCTCTGAGTACTGCACCGACAGATTCGGTCCGCCAGGGGGAGCTTACCAGCGCATGTTGCGGCGTGAAGAGTGGAAATACATCTACTATCACGAAATGCCACCTCAGCTCTTCAACCTGAAAGAAGATCCGGAAGAGCTGGTCGACCGTTCGGAGGACCCGGGTTGCCTGATGATCGTGCAGGAAATGAACAACGAGGTCCTGCGGGACTGGGACCCAGAGCTGGTGCGGCGGAAGATGGCGCAGAAGAGGGCCGACGAGCCGCTTCTGACGGCCTGGGCACGAAACACGGGGCCGGAAGAGCGCTATCGCTGGCCCATGCTGAAGGAGATGAACTGGCTCGCGTGACTTAACGGAATCGCTGTTTCTCGAGCGGGCTTTTCCCTGTTGCCGAACTGCAGAAACCGCCATTCTTGCCTCATTCACGGCAAACCTTCCTGGCAATTCCAATAGAGGCGGCGACGTCCGTATCTGAAGAGGTCCGGATCTGACGCGCTTGTGCTCGCCTGCGCCTCGATCGCTCGGTTAACTCCTCTTGCTGAGCGAACCCATCCCACTGTGCGATATGTTGGTTTCTTGGCAAGAGCAGACTTGAGTACCGCCTGCGTCTGGATGTTCATTGCCTTCGAAGGTTGAATTCAGAGAAATACATTCGATGCGCGGCGCACTGTGCTCTTGAGCCGGGAATTTCCTTCCGGATTCAGGTTCGCAGCGCGCGGCTTCCGTTGGGGACGCGGGCGGCCTTGCTGACAGAGGCTTGAGGTGGTTTGGCGGGGGCATTGAGCACGACTCTTGTCCTATAGGGGAACATTACAGGCGACATTGGGGTCTTAACTGCCATCGGGACGTTTGGATATTTTGATCACGCCCAATTATGGATAGAATGTTGCCATGGCTACTGTCACCCGACGGATTAAGCCGAAAGTTGCTGTCTCCGATCCCCCTCTGAGGCGGCAATCGAGCCGGCGGGTTCGGATTCTGGTACAGTTGTCAGCGTTGACGGCTGCGATCGCTGGACTCTGGTTGCTCTGGGATTTGACGGCAAGCACAGTCGAAATCGAAGTGGACGGAGTCACCAGTTCGGTGCAGACCCACAGGCGAGTTGTGGGTGATTTGCTGACCGATGTCGGCCTGTTACTGGGAGGCGAGGCGGTTGTTGAAGAAGTGTTGGCCGGAGACACTCGTGTTACCGTGCGTAAGACAGAGACGCACGGCCGGGCCAATGTTGCCTCAGCCGCAACGGGCGATGACGAGGCCCAGGCGGCGCCCGGAGAAGGATTGCGGATTTCCCACAATCTGAACACAAGAATCATCGATGGACTGCAGCTGTTCATAGAGCGGCCGCAGCCTTTCCGCATCCTGGCAGACGGCCGGGAGACCCGGGCTTCGAGCTGGGCGAAGACACCTGCCGAGTTGATGGCCGATGCGGGGATTCCCTTCAGCCCACGCGACCAAGTGCTGATCTACGGGACGGCAATTGGTTGGGACGACACGATGCCTACGGGGCCAGGTCGAGTCAGCGATACGCGGCTTTCGGGCGGCCCGGACTGGGAACAGGTTGAGAGAGTTCCGCTCCTCATTGAGATCAACCGCTCGGTCCGGCTAACCGTTTACGAAGACACGGTTCCTTATACGATACACACGCTGGCCGAAACTGTGGGCGAAGCACTTCGCGATGCGCAGATCACGATCTATCTTGGTGATGAAGTCCAGCCGACCCTGGGCAGCAGAGTCAGTTCAGGGCTACGCGTGTTCATCCGGCGCAGCACGCCGGTCAGTCTGTTGGCAGACGGCGTGCTCTACAAGACGCGTACGCAGAGCGAGAATGTGGGAGACGTGCTTACGGAGATTGGCGTTGGCCTCACCGGCCTCGACGAAGTATCGCCGCCCCTGAGTGCCGACCTGTACCCGGACATGCAAATTCAGATCGTGCGAGTGCGGGAGGAGATAGAAGTCGAGGAAGCGATTGCACCATTCGGGACCGATTGGGTGGGAGACCGGAATCTTCCGATCGATACCATCATTGATCGACCCGGTGCTGAGGGCATCACCCGGCGACGATTCCGGGTTCTCCTTCGGGACGGCCAGGTGGTCGAACGCGAGCTTGAAGACGTGTGGGTCGCCCAAGAGCCGCGGAACAGGGTGAGAGTGTACGGTCAGAAAATCGAACCGAAGACTCTTGTTACCGAAGACGGTCAGGAGATCACTTACTGGCGGACGATCAGAATGAGGGCGACCAGCTATAGTGCGTCCACTGCCGGCGTCTCGACGAGTGTACCTTGGCACGGTTTTACACGAACGGGAGACCGGATGCGGAAAGGGGTCGTGGCGGTGGACCCGAGGATCATCCCGCTGCACACCAAGGTCTACGTACCGGGGTATGGACTTGGGGACGCGCTGGATACAGGCGGCAGCATTCAGTTCCGGCGCATTGACCTAGGTTATGACGACCATAATCTCGTGCTGTGGAGCCGTTGGGTTGACGTTTACCTTCTCTGGCCGCCACCGCCTGAACATCAGATCGAGTGGGTAATCCGCAACTGGCCGATTGAACCGCAGTAGCGGCCAGCCCGTAGTCAGATTGTAGAAAATAGGCGTGCCAACTGAAATGTCAGTTGGTACGTTTTGATTTCCACGGTTTTCCTCAATTTTCAGTGTCAATGGTCGGTGGCTGCCAGATGAGGATTATGGCGCTATGCAGTGGGGGCCAGGTGTCAGGGGGCGCTTGCGGCCGACCGCCCGGAAAAGGTTGATGGCAGCGGGTAGAGACAGTTAGCGATCGGGAGGAAATAGTGTCGTAACTTTCTCAGGTTACCGTGATAATATTGTTGGACAGTTCGCTCTTTCCCTTTCGACGGCCGCAGCAGCAGGGTTTCAGACTTGGTCTGGCGGCGCAGACTGGATACGAATGCAATCTGATTCGCAGAAGTCAACTACGTTGGTCGCATATGTCATCCTGGGCGCGGTCATTCTGGCCGGGCTGGCGTTAAGGAGTTGGAACGTCAGGTTTGACGGCGGGTTAAATTCCCATCCGGACGAGCGAAGCACGACGTGCTTTTATGCGCCGACGATTGGCTGGCCTTCGAGTGTTGACGAGTTTCTTGACCCAAGACGCAGCCCGCTCAATCCGTTGTGGGACCGCCAAAACGACCGGCGACGCTCGTTTACCTATGGCCATTTTCCGCTCTACCTGGGCATTCTTACCGGAGAAGTGCTGAGCGATCTGGCCAAACCGGCAGGTCTGCTACCGCTTCCCGCTTGGTCGATAGAGATGATGGAGCGGGCCAATACGGCCTGTGAGGGGGTGGCTGTTGCCGGTCGGTTGATGATGGCCTTGCTGGATACATTGACAGTTTTTCTCCTTTTCCTGCTTGGGAGAAGACTTTACGGCACATACGGTGGCATACTGGCGGCGACTCTATACGCGTTCACTGCCCAAGCGGTTCAACTCAGCCACTTCTTCGCCATGGACCCGGCAAGCACGACGTTTGTTGTCCTGGCTGTCTACGGCGGCGTGTTGATGGTCCAGGAACGTTCATGGCGGGGCGTGCTGCTGGCCGGCATCGGCGCAGGGTTGGCAGTTTCTTCCAAGTTCAGCGCGCTACCGGTCCTGGCCGTTCCTCTGACAGCGTCGTTCATCGCGGGGTGGAGGGGGGAGAGCCAGACTAAGGCAGTTGGGGAAAGGCAGGGGACAGGTTCCGCATTTTACTCTTTCCTGGTTGCGATGCTGGCCGCGGCCATCGTTTTTTCCATTTCCAGCCCGTACGCGGTGCTCGACTGGCTGAGTTTCATCCAGGCCACGCTGGTAGAACAGGGTCGGATGGTGCGCGGGGTGGCAGATCTGCCCTTTACACGCCAGTACCGCAATACGATTCCCTATCTCTATTTCATTGAGCAGCAGGTTATCTGGGGGATGGGCCTGCCCCTAGGTCTGGCGGCGCTGGCCGGCAGTGCCTGGGCGTTGGGCAAAGCGGTCCTTTTTCGGGCCAAAGGCGGTGAGCTTGTGGTTTGGGTCTGGTTGGTGCCTTACTTCGGCATCACCGGCGCCTTTATGGCCAAGTTCAACCGGTACATGAGTCCGGTGCTCCCTTTTGTGCTGCTTTTCACAGCGGGACTGATCGTCTGGCTGCTACAGGTCAGAGTCGGCCCGAGGTACCGGCTGGCAGCACGTCTTCCGGCCGTGCTGCTGGCCCTGATTGCGACAGGAGGTGGGTTGTTCTGGACGCTTGCGTTTACGAACGGAGTCTATGCCAGCGAGCACACGTGGGTGTCGGCCAGCCGGTGGGTCTATGCAAACGCGCCGGCCGGCTCGGTCATATTGTGGGAGTCGTGGGATGATCCGCTGCCGAAGAGCTTGCCCGGCGAGCCCGGGATGGATATGGGCAGCCATGGACTGCGCCATATCGACTGGTCTCCATATGAGGAGGACACGGAGGAAAAGTACGAGATTCTGCGGGCGAAACTGCAGGAGGCCGACTACATCATCTACAGCTCCAAGCGCATTTACGATAGCGTGGATGAACTGCCGGCACGCTATCCGATGACGATTCGCTATTACGAGCTGATGTTCAGTGAGCGGCTGGGATTCGTCCACGCGGCCAACTTTGAAACGCCACCCAGTCTGCTGGGGGTAACCTTCCGGGATCACAGCGCCGACGAAAGCTGGAGCCTGTATGACCACCCAAGGGTGTCGATATTTGCCAAGGAGCGGGCGCTGAGCGGCGCAGAGATTGACAGTCTGCTTAAGGGCTCGTGGAAGAGGGCGGTCCACTGGGATCGGGGGCGTGCCCCACCCCTCTCCTCTATCCTGAACGCGATCGGATTGGGCAGTACACCGGAGAGTCAAAACCGGGGACTGATCAACATCGCTCTGGCGCTTGTGCAGGGACAGGGGATCCCCGAAGGTAGCGGACAGGAGCCTGTCGACAGTGCGGAGAGGTCGAGACCGTCCCTTCTACTGGAATCGCCGCTAAGGGAACTGCCGCTTGTTGACAATTACAGATGGAACACGGTCGCGAGCAATGCGCACTGGCTGGCGGTGGGTTGGTGGTGGCTGGTTGTCTCTACGCTTGGCTGGATCGCGTGGCCGCTGGCCTTTGTTCTGTTTCGCGGACTGCGTGATCGGGGGTTTCTGCTGGCGAAGACACTTGGCTGGCTGGTGAGCGGGTGGCTGCTGTGGGTTTTTGCCAGCTCAGGACTGGCGCAGAACACGGTACGCAATGCCTGGCTGGTCGCGGCGATGTTTGCGCTCGTCAACGCCGGGATTCTGTTTTTCACGCGGCGGGATGTACTGTCGTTTGTGCAGCGCATGTGGGGAGTTTTTCTGATCGGAGAGGTGCTTTTTGCTGCCTCTTTCCTCTTCTTCGTGCTTATCCGGCAGGCGAACCCGGACATTTGGCAACCATGGTTCGGTGGCGAAAAGTTTATGGAGTTCGCGTTTTTGAACGGGATTCTGCGAAGTCCCTATTTTCCCCCTGTGGACCCTCATTTTGCCGGCGGTTACATCAACTATTACTACTATGGAATCTATTTGGTCGGTTATGTAATCAAGTTGACCGGCATCTACGCCGAAGTGGCCTTCAATCTGGCCATTCCCATGTTGTTTGCTCTCACAGTCGTAAACGCGTTTGCCGTGGTCTATTCTGCAGTCAATATGCAGCCGCGTCGGTCTCGCACAGGGCGTCAGTCAGGGGCGCAGGGGCAGCCGGCAGTGCTGCCTGGGCCTGCCCTGCCAGAGGAGGTCGCGAGCGGCGCGTTTAAGGTGGATGCAACCCAGGATTCGCCTGCTGCCGGGCATATCGGCAATCTTCCGTGGAGACATGGCGCAGAACTCCAGCCGTCGCTTACCTTGCATGACAGTACTCATTGGGCACTCGAAAAGGGCGAGCGGCCGGAGGCAATCGGCTCACTCAACTACGCTGAGGCAGAGCACACCGGCTTAGGGCTGGATGCGGAAAAAGATGCGAGCGGGCGCCCATTTGGAGGGGCGCAGTCCAACGATCGACCTAATGTACAGGAGCGCCCCTGGCACGAAGGCATTGGCGGGGCACTGCTGGCGCCGCTGTTTGTGGCGATCTTAGGCAATTTGGCAGGCTTCGGACAACTGGTTCTGGCGCTGCGCAATGTGAGCCAGAGCTCCCTTGCGACCAGCGTTCCCGGGCTTGAGGCGGCAGTCCACGCTGTCAGCGGGTTGTGGCGGGTCATCGTTTCCGACGCGACCCTGGCGGGCTATGACTTTTGGTCGCCCAGCCGGGTCATTTCCCATACGATTAACGAGTTCCCATACTGGAGCTTCACCTACGCCGATCTTCATCCGCATATGATCGGGATACCTTTTTCGCTATTCTTTGTGGCGCTGGTTCTGACCGTTTTACACAGCTACAACATCACCTGGCGCCAGAACTGGCGCTATGGGGCACTGCTCGCCGGCGGCCTGGCTTTCACTTTGGGGGTCCTGGCAGCCGTGAACCTGTGGGACCTGCCTACTTATTTGGGATTGGGCGTACTTACGCTGGCGGTTGCGCTTTACCGCAGACGCGGCCGTCTTCATGTTGTCCCTGTCGTGGGACTGGGACTCGCAGTTGCGGGCGGCGCGTACCTTCTCTTCCTGCCATTTTTCGGCAGCTACACCAATGTCGCGGCCAGCGGTATCGGGTTGGTGCGTGCGCCGGACGAGTTAGGCAAGTGGGCTCAAATATGGGGGTTCTTTGCCTTTGTGATCTTCACGTGGCTGTTGGTTGGACGGGGCGAACTGCGCCGGTTGCGCTTCTTGAAAGTTCACCGTCTGCTGGTTCACCGGCCGACAGTCGTTTACTTCACCGGAGTCGTCCTGCTTCCGGTCTTGTTCCTTGCCTCGATGTTGCTTCTGCTATTTACAAACCAGACCGTGCTTGCGATCTGCTTGCCGGCACTTGGCCTGTGTGTTTCGCACATTTGGCGACGAGAGCGGACGGCTGATACCGGAACGGTTTGCGCGGCGCTGCTGGCCGTGACCGGCTTGGCCATTTTGGCGGGAACACAGGTCGTTTATTTGAAAGACCATCTGCAGGGCGGTGACGCTTATCGTATGAACACGCTCTTCAAGTTTTATAACCAGGTGTGGGTGCTTTGGGGTGTAGCAGCGGCGATCGCGCTGCCCAAGATTTTTTCCCGCTTCGGGTCGATGGTGCGGAATCGGACTCCGGACAAGGGCCTCCTTTCGGTCCCCTCAGGTTCCGGGAACTTGCGGCCGTTTTTCAGCCCCGTCCTGGGACTATTTCGAGGCGCCTGGGGATTTCTTTTTCTGCTCTTGCTTTTCGCCAGTCTAGCCTATCCGCTGTTGGGTACGCCGGCGCGGCTGGCGCAGCGATTTCCGGGCTGGCGGCCTCCGATTGGGACACTGAACGGAATGGCTTTCATGGAAAAAGGCGTATACCACTGGCCTGACAGCGGCAATGCAATTGAATTGCGATACGATTGGGAGGCGATTCAGTGGCTGTTGGAAAACGTGCGGGGCAATCTTGTCCTCGTGGAATCGGCCCAACTTGACTATTACCGGGCAGGCGGCACGCGAGTTGCCAGCCTTACAGGGCTAAGCGGCCTGCTGGGCATGCATGCAGGTGAACAGCGCTACGGAGAAGACGTTGGCAAGCGGCATGGAAAACTTTCCGAGTTCTGGAATACGGAGGACATCGAACGAGTCGAGGCTCTGATCGACGAACTCGAGATCGGGCTCATTTACGTGGGACAGTTGGAACGGCATCAACACCCTGACGCCGATTCGCGACTGGAGCAACTGGAAGAGTCCGGTCTTCTGGAGTCGGTTTACCGAAATCCGGAGGTAACAATTTACGCTGTTCCATCCCATATTCAGGGCCAGTTGAAGGGTCAGTGAGGGGCGCGAGGATGGTAGAACTTACTCGAATCGCGCCGCTGGCCGCGAGCCTCTGGCGCGTTGCACCGAACTGGCTGCGGGGAGCCGTTACCTGGATGATCAACGGCAAGGTCCTGGTTGGGGTAAGCGGGGCACTGCTCAACGATGAAAACCAGGTCCTGCTTTTGCGCCATCGATTTCACAACACCAGGATTTGGGGACTGCCCGGCGGCTGGCTTTCGCGCGGCGAAACCGTTTACGACTGCTGGCGCCGCGAGGTGAAGGAGGAGCTGGCCCTCGAACTGTCGGTTGAAGCAATTCTTTGCCATCGGGCGTTCCGTCATGCACTGGAGTTTTACCTGCTGGGGAGGATCAGGGGCGGTCAGTTGAGGATCGATCCGGTGGAGATTCTCGAGGCACGTTTTTTTTCGCCGGACGATCTGCCGCCCATGGAAAGTTTCAGCCAATGGGTCGTTCGACAGGCCTACCGCCAGTTAGAGAGCGAAAGGACAGCGGACGCCGGCGAAGGATCGGGCCAGTCGAAATCGGTTGCGTCGCGTGACAAGGGCAATAAGGATATTCTGGCGGAAGGCGAAAACGGGGCAGATAGAGGCTTAGAGGAGGGGAACGCGCTGCATGCATGACATAGTGACCCCATTCCTGGGCTGGTATTTGACGACGCAGGTCGTGGGGCTCGCGGCGATGCCGTTGACCTTGCGATACTTCCGCTCTCTGCCGGACCGCGGATATGCCTTTGCGCGCGTGTTGGGGATTTTCCTGGTAAGCCTTGTGCTTTGGTTAGGAACCAGTTACGGGCTACTTCGCAACTTGCCGGGCGGGGCCTGGGTGTCGCTACTCCTCGTCGGCCTCCTCAGCTTGTGGGCTCTTCTGCAAAGCAACGGAACTCGTGATGAGGTCCGGCTCTTCCACCTACGCTCCTTACTGAGAGTTGTTCCTTCCCGGGCCTATGTTCTGGGTGTCGAGGTCCTGTTCCTCGTTGCCTTCGCCGTGTGGACGTACGTGCGTGCGCACGATCCCGCGATCAGTCACACCGAGCAGCCGATGGACCTGATGTTCTTGAATGGGATCTGGAGCAGCCCCACTTATCCGCCTCGCGATCCGTGGCTATCCGGATTTGCAATCAGTTACTACTATTTCGGTTATTGGATGATCTCGACCCTGGCGCATATGGCAGGACAGCCGCCCGAAATTGCCTACAATCTTGGTCAGGCCTGCTGGTTCGGACTTCTGGTCACGGCCAGTTTTGGGGTCGGCTACAACCTGTTTCGCCTGCGTTCGCGGGAGTTTGGGGCTGACTTCGAAACCGGAGGAGGGTTCGACGGAGCTGCAGACAGGGGCAGGACCGGCGGCGTACGGGCGGCGCTCCCATTCATAGCAGGGCTGCTTACGTCGACGGCAGTCGCACTGACCTCAAACTTGCACGTCATTCTCGAGTGGCTCTATGCACAGGGTGTGCGGATCGACGGCTTGGCCAAGTTTGTCGATGTCCATAACTTTCCGGAGCACTCGAGCGTGACCGGCCTTTGGTACATTGACAGCGGCTGGAGTTGGTGGTGGCGAGCCAGTCGCGTAATCGAAGATATCGACCTCAACGGAAACCGCATTGAAATCATCGACGAGTTTCCGATCTTCAGTTACGTCCTCTCCGACAATCATCCTCACCTGCTGGCGATGCCCTTTGTTCTCCTCGTTATCGGAATGGCCTTGAACTGGTACAACGCGGCGGGACCGGATGGAGGCGATGCTGCGGCCGACCTGGAACAAACTGTCGAAAAGGTGACCGGATGGGGAACTGCTTTCCGTTCCAAGATAGTTTCTCATTTCTCAGCTGTTGCGCGGCCGTTTGGTCCGGCGGGGCTGTTTCTGTTGATCGCCGCAACCGGAGGCCTCCTCTTTCTGAATTCCTGGGATTTTCCTCCATACTGGCTCCTGCTTAGTCTGGTCGCAATGCTCTCCGGTACACGCCGGAACTGGGATGCCGCAGGTGCGCTGCGTCAGGCGCTGACACGGGCGGCCATCATTGGGAGCACAGCTGTTGTAGGAGCCCTCCTCCTCTATCTGCCTTATTTCCTGACGGCCCAGAGTCAGGCGGGAGGCATCCTGCCGAACCTGCTCCACCCGACGCGGCTGCCCCAGTTTCTGCTGATGTTCGGTCACTTTCTGCTGGCGGGCGCGGGACTGCTGTTCCTAGGCTGGCGAGAGCAGCGACCATCGGCGCCTGTGCTGGGCATCGCTGCGGCCCTTGTTCTGGGCCTGCCGGTTGTCTTCCTGGTCACAGCCGGGCTGCTGTCAGCAAGTGGTTCGGACACGACGGGGGCGGCTGCCAGCGAAACGAACGGAATCCTGACCAGCATGGTTCAGCGCCGGCTCGGTCGGCCCTGGACATTTCTGCTGTTGGGCGGTCTCACGACACTGTCACTCTGCTTGCTTTGGCAACGCCTGGCCGACCCCGGCCACGCGTCCCATACAACGACGTTCGTCCTATGCCTGTTTGCAATCGGCTGCTTGCTGACATATATGCCGGAGTTCGTCTACCTGCGGGACAATTTCGGCCACCGCATGAATACTGTGTTCAAGTTCTATTATCAGAGCTGGCTGCTGTTGGGGATCGCTGCCGCGTTTGCGATCGCGGGGTACATTGATTTGGCTGTGCGGCGCTTCCAGCCAGGCGACGGTGGGGCTGCGGCGATGCCCGTGCTGGGATTCGTTCCACCTGCGCTCTCTCTCCTGCTCGTACTCGCGTGTTTGATCTATCCTGTAGCAGGAGCGTATGCTAAGATCAAGGGATCTGGTACACGTGAGCCGACATTGAACGGCCTGGAACATGTCGGTGCCGATGAATGGGCCGTTATCGACTGGATCAGGAGCAATACGCGCCCTGAATCTGTGATTCTGGAGGCCAAGGGGGCCAGCTACAGGGTCAGTTCGGCGCGCATCAGCGCGGCAACTGGACGGGCTACGCTGCTGGGATGGGACGGCCATGAAGCCCAATGGCGCGGGCGGGCCTATGCACAGATGGCAGACGGCCGGGCTGAAGCCATTCAGGAGATTTATCAGTCTCCAAGGCCGACAACGTTGCAGGAAACGCTGAATCACTGGGAAATTGACTATGTGCTTGTTGGTCCGGAGGAGCGGGCCCAATATGGCCTGACAACCGCGCTGGAGAGTCGGATCGGACAGATCCTTGAACTAGCCTTTGAGCAGGGTGATTATCGAATTTACCGCGCTCCGGTCGCGTCGGACAGATAGGTTTTCGTAAGCAGAGGTTAGACGCAGCAGGTGACAAAAGGGAAGACGACAGACCTTACTGAAGGCGAGAAGATGACGACTGAGGACCAGCCAGCTGCAGTGCCGTTTTCGAGCGCGGCCGCGACAGATTCGCATGGCAGTGGGGCGACCGTAGAACAGGCACTGTATGCGCTCCTGTTTGTATTGGCATTGGGCCTGCGACTCTATTCGCTAGGCGACCTGAACCCCGTTTCGCCCTTGGAAGCAGCTCAGATCTGGCCCGCATGGGTGGACCAGTCGGCCAGCACGCCGGAAGAGAGAGCGTTCCCTGAGCCCCGTCCGCCTGCGAGCCCGTTATTATATACTATTCAGCGCGGTCTCTTTCTCGTGACAGGAGGCGGGAGCAGCTTTTGGGCCCGCGTTCCGGCCGCGTGCGCCGGAGCGGCACTTGTGCTGGCGGCCTGGGCGTTGCGGCGACGGCTGGGGCGGGACGGCGCGCTGATGGCAGCGGTCCTGTTTGCCCTCGACCCCTGGCTGCTCTCGTTCAGCCGGCTGGCAGACGGTTCGACCTTGTCGCTCCTGACCGGCGTGCTGCTTCTCGCTGCGTTGTTCGACGAAGGAGAAGAAAGCCTGCAGGTCAATCGGCTTGCTGTGGTCGGCGGGCTCTTCCTGATAAGCGGGCCGCTGGCGTGGCTGCTGCTGCCACTGATTCTGTATGCGTTCTTTCTACTCGGAGGCGGCCCGCTGGCCAGCCTTGCCCCCGGCCAGAGCAGGCAGGCAGCCATTGTTTGCGCGGGGACAGTTGTCGTCGGATCAACAGGGCTATTTTCGCACACTTACGGGTTGGCGGCGATTGGGGAAAGTGTGGGAACTGCGGTCGCCCATCTGGTGGGCCCGTCAGGCAGTGCAGGAATTCTGCTTGCCGGTCACGAGTACACGATAAGCTGGGCGCTGCTGCGGCTGCTCGTTGACGAGCCGTTTCTACTCCTTTTCGGAGGCGCGGGCGCGGCAATCACTCTCTTCAGGACAGGCTTCCTTGCCTCAACTCTGGCAAGGCAGGTTGTCAAAGAGAAGGAACTGGTCGAAACTGAGAGACGGTCTTTGTTTGATGCTGTCTGGCTGAATGTTCTGGTTGTGGGCACGGCCTGGGGATTTCTGTTGATTATACTGCCTGGGCTCACACCAGTCAGCCTGCTCGTGTTGGGGCTACCTTTGCTCCTGCTGGCGGCGGCATCCGCTGCGCAAATGTTGCGACTGGCTCAAATCCGGATGCTGCTTCAAGATGGCGCCCGCCTGCCAGCGTTTGCCACGATGGGGATTCTGCTGGTGACAGCATCTTTTTGGACAGGCACTATCACCGAATCGCTTCGCGACGGCAACTATGATCCGCGGCTGGCTGCTTTCTATCTGCTGATTCCCGCGCTCGGAGCGTTCTTCGTATGGTGGTCCGGCGAGCGGGCCTGCGGGCAGGTCTTCGGTTTCTTGACCTTGACAGCCTTCTTTCTGGCTCAAGTCAGCAGCAGCTGGATGTTGAATCTGCGGCCGGAATATGACCACAGCCGTTCACTCTATGCTGAAACTGGCGACAGCGTGATGGCGATACTGGCGGACGATATCAGCCGCCTGAGTTCCCTGCGGACGGGGGACCCTACCGAGGCCCCGGTTTATCTCCAGGTCGATTATTCGCACCTACCCTTCTTTTTCTGGCATTTGCGCGCCATGCGTGATTTGCGCTGGCGCCCCGGGATTGAATTGAAGGAAGTGGAGCAAAATGCACTGGTTGTTACCCAGGGCGGCGCCGGGACGGCAGGAGATTGGGACCACCTGCCGGTCAGTTTTGTTGGCAGCAGGTACTCGGTGACAGAACGCTGGCTGCCGACGGAGTTTGAGCGTCCTGGCGCCCTTTTGCGGTGGATGCTTTTTCGGGAAAGACAGCAGATCTCGGGCGGCGTTCCGTTGCGACAAGAGGTCGAACTTTGGGTGAAACGGGAGAAGTAAGCGATGGCTGAAGGACGGAGCGAGAAGCAAGCGGAGGCCAAGAACGGGATTTCCGAAGATGATCACCAGGAGTCCGCTATGGATTCTCCTGTTGCTGAGGAGAACGAGGATGTTTCGGGGGAATCCCAGCCTGAGGGCGGGTCGAAAGATGCCCTGCAGGCGGAGGCTGTTTTGCCGGACGCAAGGTTTCTGGATGTGAACCTTTTGTCTGTTTTTCGAGCCAATTGGGAAACTGTGGCTTGGGCAGTCATTCTGGTCGCGGCGGTCGTCAGCCGTATCTACGACCTGGGCGCTCGCGGGATGAGCCACGATGAAAGTCTGCACGCGGTCTATTCCTATGAGCTCTATCGGACCGGCAGCTATCAACACAACCCCATGATGCACGGGCCGTTCCTCTTCCATGCCAACGCGTTCATTTACTTCTTGTTTGGTGTAAACGATGCAACCGCCCGAATGATGCCGGCGCTGGCCGGAATCGGGACTGTCGTTGCGACCTGGTTCTACAGGAGGTGGCTGGGACGAACCGGTGCGTTGCTGGCCGGAATGCTGTTACTGCTAAGCCCGAGCATTCTCTTCTACAGTCGTTACATTCGCAACGATATCTACATTGTTTTCCTGTCGATGATGTGGATTTACGGAATGTTTCGTTACGTGGAAGAGAGGAAAATGAAATGGCTCTACTTGACCGTTGCCGCCATGGCACTCGGTTTCGCCGCGAAGGAAAACCAGTTCATGTCGGGAGCGGTTTTCGGCGCGTTCATGGCAGGGGCAGCGGTATGGCGATGGTGGGCCGGGCAAGAGTCCTTCCGGGAGAGTCCGTTCGCTGGCCTTGCTGTACTCCTGTTTACGCTTGTCCTACCATTTGCAGCCCCGATTGGACATCTTGTCCTCGGTTGGGATGTACTCGCGTATTCGTCTACCCAGGACCTGGCCAGGTCGGCGATCCTGGTACTGCTCTTGACGGTTCTCAGTGCTGCGATCGCCTTCTGGTGGTTCAGTCCGGCCAACGGGAAACGAAGGGCGTCCCAAACGAACGCGGGCGAGAACTCTAAGCAGAAGATCACCTACGCCAACTGGACAACGTTAATGGGCTTGTTCTGGGCGATCGAGATCGTGTTGTTTACAACCTTTTTCACAAATCCGGTTGACGGTTTGGCTACGGGCGTCGTGGGCAGTTTGGGCTATTGGCTGGAACAGCATGGCGTGAACCGGGGCGGTCAGCCGTGGTACTACTACATTATGCAGGGTCTCCTGTACGAGTTCTTGCTTATCATTCTCAGCCTGGGGGGCTGGTTCCTGATCGTACGCCGTCTCTTCACGTTCAACTGGGACGCTGACGCGGTTGAGGAGGACAGTTCAAACGGTTCTACGAGGAAACGGGGAAAGGAAGGCAAGCGGATTGCGGACGATTCCGGGAACGTATCCTCACAAGTGCGGACATATCTCATTGTTTTTCTGGCCTGGTGGGTGATCGCGGCCTGGATTGCTTATTCCGTTGCCGGCGAAAGGATGCCTTGGCTATTGACGCACATTGCCCATCCAATGGCGCTCTTCGGCGGCTGGTTTGGCGGGCAGGTCCTCCAACGGTGCGACTGGCAAAGGGTCCGGGAGACGCAGGGATGGTGGCTGCTGGCGCTGCTGCCGGCGCTGCTGTTCGTGCTGGCAACGCTGGCGGGCTCGATCCCTACCGGCGGCCGGGATGTGGACACACTGTCGCGGACTGCGCGCTTCATTCTTGCTCTCTGCTTGATGGGCGGTCTGTCGTATTTTACATATTTCGCCTTCCTGCGTTCTGGCTGGCGGCTGACGTTGCGGCTGACGGCGGTGACGGCTTTCACCATTCTATTTCTGCTCACAATCCGATTCTCCTTTCTGCTCACCTATGTCAACTACGACATGGCAACTGAATATCTGGTCTATGCCCATGCGTCGCCGGACGTGAAACGGGCTCTGAAGGAGATTGAAACGATAAGCGAACGCACGGTGGGCGAACGCGAGATTCAAGTCTCCTATGACGATGATGTTGCCTGGCCAATGACGTGGTACATGCGTTTCTACCCCAACCACATCTTCTACGCCGCGAACCCCACTGTTGAGGCGATGAGCGCGCCAATTATCCTTGTCGGCAAAAAGAATTACGAGAAGGTCGAGCCGTACGTCGGGCGCGATTATGTCCACCGCAACTACCGACTCGTTTGGTGGCCAGAGGAGAGCTACAAGAGTGCGTTTGACGAGGAGGGAGTTGAAGTACCGATCTTTGACCGGATTTGGGGCGCCTTGACCGATCATGAGCGGCGCAGCGGCCTGTGGCAGATCTTTTTCTTCCGCAACCATCCGGACCGGACGTTGACAGCATGGCCACACCGCCATGATTTCCGCATGTATGTTCATAGGGACATTGCCGAAATTGTGTGGGACTTGAACGTTGTTCCAACGGCCGGAGGGCAGTCGTTTGACTATGAGGAGATCGAACGCATCGCCAGCTTTGTGTATAGTGGCAATTTCGATAACGTCCCACTATCCAACCCGCGCTCTATTGCGATTGGGTTGGACGGGCTGCGCTACATTCTCGATACAGGCAACAATCGCGTCGTTGTGTTGAACTCTGACGGTACTTTCCGGCAGGCATATGGCAGTACCTGTTTTGTGGGGGAGGGCGAGAGCGGGGGCTGCATCGATCCTGACGGGGACGGGCCACTTGAAGCGGGTGACGGTCAGTTCCGCGAACCGTGGGGCATCGCGGTTGGCGCCGATGGCATGGTGTTCGTCGCCGATACATGGAATGGGCGCATTCAAGTATTCGACAACCAGGGGAACTTCCTGCGCAAATGGGGGGCCTTTAGTACAATCACCGAAGATAACAGAGACCCATACGCTCTATTTGGCCCGCGGGGCATGGCTGTGACGCCGGCGGGCAACCTCCTCGTGGCTGACACCGGCAACAAGCGCATTCTCGAGTTTTCTCCTTTGGGAGAGTTCATCCGGCAGGTCGGCCAGGGCGGCATCATCCTCGGCCACTTTGAGGAACCGGTCGACGTCGCGATCCATCCGCCGACGGGCAATGTCCTGGTCAGCGACGCCTGGAACCGACGCATTCAAGTGCTCTCGGCAGAACTTGCCCCCTTATACGAATGGCTCATCCCTACTTGGGAGAGCCAGGACATATGGGACAAGCCGTTTATTGCCGCCGGGGCCGACGGCACGGTCTATGCTACCGACCCGGAGTTTGCCCAAGTATATGTGATTTCCTCCGGGGGCGTTGTCAATGCGAGCTTTGGAGGATATGGCTTTGAACTTAATCGCTTCGCCAAGCCGACCGGCATTGCGGTCGATCCGTTGACAGGGGAACTGCTCATAGCCGATGCTGACAACAACCGTGTTCTCGTGTTTGCGGGCAACTGACGTTGCGGCTGCCTGGCACGAGACGGCCGGTTCAACTAGCCCAACGGGAGTCGAAATCGGCTGCAGCCCTGTTCGCCATGTGCCCCCAGTTTTCAATTCAATTTCAGGTTTGCGTGCACCATCTCATTTTTGGGTTTTTCCGAATTGAAACTTTCTTCTCCTGAACACTGTGAAATTGCCAACACTTCGGAGCCGTGGCTCTGTAGTGCGTGCGGATTTTTCAATCGCTCCGGCGCCGAGTCTTGTGGGCGATGCGGCCGGCCCTTAAATGCCGTTTGCCCGCGGTACGGAATTGAAAACCTTGGCGGTCACCTGTTCTGTGATGCCGGCGGGGCCACGATTGACGTAGGCGTTTCTCCGGAGAACAGAGGTATCGACTTTGCGGGTCGACTCAGTGATCTCCTTGCGACTCATGCCAGGAAGGTAGTGCGCCGCGGGCTTGTCTGGTACACCCCTTCCAACGAATGGCAGTGGTCACGGCAGTTCATTAAGGAGTGGGCGCGGCGCAACCGCTGGGAATTGATGGCGGTTGCCTTACTAACTGTCGCTGCGGCATTCCTGCGCGTGTACCGGCTCGAAGAGATCCCAGCCGGATTTCACGGCGACGAGGCCTTGACTGGCATCGAAGGTCTGCGCATTCTGAAAGAGGGTTGGATTGGTCCCTATACTTCCTCTGCGTTGGGTCAGCTGACCGGGCCATTCTACGTTACTGCGCTGGTAATCTGGCTGCTGGACGCCTCAGTATTCTCCGTCCGACTCTCGATGGGACTTTTCGGCATTGCCACAGTTCCTGCGGCCTATCTCCTTTTGAGGATAGGTTTCGGGCGGTGGGTCGCTCTTTTCGGAACTTCCGCTCTGACGGTGAGCTACTGGCATCTGCACTTCAGCCGCCTAGGTTTCGGGGTGGTCCCACTGGCTTTTGCGTCGACTGCTGCGGCTGCGGCTCTGCTGTGGGCTATGAAGTCCTACGACACAGGGAGCCTTGAAGAGCGACGCAGAAACTTATGGAGCTGGTTTGCTGCGGGCGCGCTGCTGGGATTGATACCCTTCACGTATTTTGCGTTTCCGACTTTCCTGGCAGCCGTGTGTGCAGGGATTACGATTTTCTTTCTGTTGCAGAAGGATCCGTTCAAGCGCAAATTGCTTCCGCTTTGCCTCCTGACGTTTGGCGCGGCTCTGACCGCATCACCAGTAATTCAATTTGCTGCCCGTTCACCTGACGCTTACTTCGGCCGCATGAACGAGAAGTCAGTGTGGGACTATTACGAGTATGCGAACGCTGACAGTTTCGCAGACAAAGCAGGTTTCGTGGTCGAGCGCGCTTGGGAGGCCTTCTCGCTGTTGCTGCGGAACCCGCGGATTGACGGCGTAGACGGCATCGGGGGCGTTGGCGCACTGGACATGGGCACCGCAATACTTGCTTATTTTGGACTTCTTGTTTCAGTTCGAAAGTGGCGCAGCCCGCCCCATTTCCTTGCCGTGCTGGTCGTGCTTGCAGCTCTGTCAGGCCTGGTGCTCACTGATCCTTCGGCCGGGTCGATGCGACGCAGTATCACTGCTATTCCTTGGGTGTTCGGGCTGGCGGGGGTTGGTGCGGGGGCAATTGTACGGTTCGGGTACCGCCAACTTGGGAATTGGGGGCGAGCTGCCGCGGTAAGCGCGTCGGTCCTGGTACTCTTGACGAGCGGAGTCTGGAATCTTAGTTTCTACTTCGTTAAATTGCCTCTCACTTCTACATTTCAGTGGACGTTCCCAACCTACTATTTCGAGTCTCTTGACGCGGCCCACTCTTTCGATGACCCCGGTACAATCTACTATTTTTCAGGGCAGCGCAGGTTCAAGTATGAGACGATTCAGTTCCTTTACCCGGATAGCAATGGGGTCGACAGGTCCAGGGAGTTCGGGGTCTTCGATCTGGAGAAACTCGATCCAGGACCAGTAACCTACCTGCTGGAGGGCCCGTACGTGGAAGAGATCGACAAGATTATGGAGATGTATCCGGGAGGGGAACTCATTATCGATGAAGGGCCCGAACCGTTGTATGTCGTGTATCACCTCAGAAGGTAACCAGAGAACAAGCATCTTCGCCGGCATATGAAACTCAGCTGATCCTCCAACTGACACTGAAAAAGTGATGAATTGAAGTCACAGGCATATGCTGAACACTGGAAGAGTCAGGGGTCAAAGGACGTGCACAGCCTGCGGGCACGCCAATCGACCTACAGCGAAATTCTGCGAATATTGCGGCGGGCATATTCCCGTTACGGTGACCTGCGCCCAATGCGGTGAAGAATGTGCCAACGTGCAGCGATTCTGCCATACCTGCGGGGCGTCGCTGGCAGGAGGAGGCGCAGAATCGACGGGAGCAGGGAGGGGGGAGGGTCGCTCCAGTGTATTCGGCGAGGCCGGAGATTCGATTTCTCTTGAACAGATTGCCCTCTTTGGTTCCGCCGCGGCAGTCCGAGCCAACGTTCTTTTTGGAGTTCTTGCAATCTCTGGGGCGGTCAGTGGCCAGTGGTTGCTCGGGCGAGGGCAGACACTGCCGGCAGTCGGCCTATATGGGGCCGCGATCCTGCTAGCCTTGTGGGCTTTTCGAAGAAGTACAAACTTTGCTCTGCCAGCGGCAGGTCACCATGAGCAGTTGAGGCGCTTAAACCCTTTTTGGTTGCTTCTTGTTGTGTTGCTACCGGGGGCGGCAACGGCTTGGTCGTTGGATCGACTCTTGACGAACCCGGACCGTCCTCCCGATCTCTTCTGGCAATTTCATTGGGCGAGCGTTTTGCTCCTAATCGGTTGCGTTTTTCTGGCACAGAGAGTGCTGGTCAGACCAGATTCAAGTGTGCAACTGAAGGGAGCCGATCATCCTCCTCTTACTGCATCCTCCAGACTGAATCGGATTTCAGACGGCGGGCGGCTTCCCTGGACTACGGGCCAAAGGCTGCTGGTCTTGTTGATCATCTGCATCGGGCTGTTCATGCGGCTCTACCAGCTGCCCGAGTTTCCTGCAGGTACCTGGTATGATGAAGCCACGGCCGGATTGGAAGCCCAGCGGATATTGAGTGAGCCGGACTATCGC
This sequence comes from Caldilineaceae bacterium, assembly GCA_965204525.1. GTDB lineage: Bacteria > Chloroflexota > Anaerolineae > Caldilineales > Caldilineaceae > Bin5. Next base: position 1,308,317 of record OZ241994.1, read on the forward strand.
CCGCTCTATGTAAGCGCGTTAATGGGACCGGAACACTACGTCTATCTGGTCTCTTTCCTGTTCCTGATACTGCCAAAGGTCACATTTGTCGTTCGTCTTGCCACCGTCATCACGGGTGTACTTTCTGTGCCCGCCGCGTACCTGGCTGGAAGCCAGCTGTTTGGCCGCGGCCCCGCACTTGCCCTCGCCTTTCTGGTTGCGGTCTCGCGCTGGAGCGTAAATTTCAGCCGAATCGGGATGTTTAATATTCTGATGACTCTGTTTGTCTTTCTGGCAGTTGGTCTTTTGCTCAAGGCATTGCGCAGAGGTCGGCTGACCGATTACTTGTGGGCCGGGCTATGCTTGGGTTTTGGCCTGAACACATACTATGCTTTTCAGTTATTCCTCGCTGTCGTCTCTGTATTTGTATTGTATCTTCTGATCTCGAACTGGACGCTGATTCTTTCCCAGTGGAAAGGGCTTGTCGTTCTGGCGATGGGGGTTCTGATCTTCCTGGCGCCGCTGGCCACGTTTGCGTTTGCAAGACTTGACCGCTACCTGGAACGAACGAGAACTGTGTCCATTTTTGAGGAGTATCCAGAGGACCAGGTCTGGGGCAAGGTACGGGAAAGCGCGGTCACTCACTTGCTCATGTACAACGTTAGGGGCGATCCAAACGGCCGCCACAATTTGCCAGGGGAACCGATGCTAGCTCCGGTCGCAGGCGGCCTGCTGGTGTTGGGGCTGGCTCTCAGCCTCAGCCGATTCTGGCGCCCTCGATTCTTTCTTCTCATTCTCTGGTTTTTCGGGCTGCTGGCCGGAGGCGTCTTTTCGCTCAGTTTTGAGGCGCCGCAGTCTTTGCGCGCCATTGGCACGTTGCCAGTCGCTTATCTGCTTGTCCTGCTGCCGCTGGCGCTGCTGTGGCAAAATTGGCGTGCGGCCTCTTTCCACGGGTGGAGTCTGAAGGAGGACGGCGAAACGGGCGTCGAAGAAACTTACAACAGACGTTTTTCGATAGGCAACAGGTTTGCCCGGAGGTTCTGGCAGGCCTTTCTGTGGAGGGGAACTCCAGTCTTTTTTGGGATTGTGCTATTGGCGGCCGTGGCGTTATACAATTTCAGAACCTACTTCGTTCTACAGTTGAACGATTTCGCCGTCTGGAATGCATACTCCACAGGGGAATCGATCGCGGCGTCTGTGGTCGCTGAACATGTGGACAGGGATGACACTGACGTATATCTGACTTCCCACTATGCCGGCCATCCTTCCGTGCGTTTTGTCGGCAGTTCAGTACCGTATTATCGAGCTATCAAGTATACCGAGACGCTGCCGATGTCCCTCTCGGCCGAACGCAACGCGCTCTTCCTCATGGATCCTGAACGCCGGAATTTCTTCGAGCAGGCGCGCAACTTTTATCCGGACGGCGAGTTTGTAGAGCATAAGCCGCCCTTTGGCGGACCAACGGTTCTCTATGAGGCCCGCCTCAGCCCTTCGGATATCTCCTCGATTCAGGGCGTGGACGTTTCCTATTTTGAAGGTGGTGCGTGGACGGGAAGCCCAGTAACAGTTGAAAGACATGCTACTGTTTCCGTGAACTGGCCCAGCGAAGCACCGCTGTCAGGACCATTTTCTGCTGAGTGGAGAGGGATTCTCAACGTCGAAGAGTACGGCCCCCACAAGCTTGTCCTTCGCGCTCCGGGGGCCGCTGAACTGTACATAGACGAAGAGCTTGTAGCCCAAATTGATGAAGAGGAGGACACTGACCAGTCAGCAGGGAGCCACGAAATAAGTTCCGCCTTGAAGCTGGCGCTGGGACTTCACAGGGTTCGAATTCGCGCGGTAGGCGGCGATGGTTCTGTTTCTCTTTCCTGGCAGCGTCCAGGGGAGGAGGAGCAGATCGTGCCCTCTTCTGCTCTGCATGTGCCGCCTGTTACGAGCAATGGGCTGTTAGGACGATACTATGCCAACGGTGACTGGCAGGATCCGCCGGCGTTTACCCGAATTGACCCGCAGATCAATCTCTATTTTCACGATATTCCTCTGCCTCGCCCGTATACGGTGGAATGGGTGGGTAAGCTGGCCGTACCGTTCGACGGTGTTTACCGGTTAGGAATTGAATCAATTGACGAGTCGGAGTTATGGATCGACGACATTGCGGTGGCGGCAAGCCCGGAGCCAAATCAGTATGATGAAGACTCGATCACTTTGACAGCGGGACTGCACGACATACGAATCCGCTATGTCGCGCGCACGTCTCACTACCACGTTAACCTCCACTGGGCGCCGCCAGGACAGGAGCGCACGCTGGTACAAGCAGAAGCGCTCATTCCTCCGCAGGGAAACTACGACCATCTTTCCGTTGAGGACCTTGCGATTTTCGACAGAACGGCGGAGGAGTCCCTGGCGGGCCTACCCCTCAATGTATCGCTTCTGCCGGTGGATGGGGAACAGACGGCTGAGTTTGAAAATGTAAGCGACATTTTTGAACGGCCCCGGGGTGTGGCCGCAGCAAACGGAATGTTGTATGTCGTCGATCCAGGCCAACAGTCCATGTTCGTTCTGGATCCTAGTGGGCGGGAGATCGCCCAAATTCGCCGCTCTAATCGGCGATTCAGCGAACCGGTAGATGTCGCTGCCGACGCCGAGGGCAACATTTATGTACTCGATGCGGGAGGCGACGGGCAAGTAACTGTCCATGACGCGGCCGGCGACTTTGTGCGAGCAGTTCCCTTGGCTGACAGGATTGCGGATAGAAGCAGAGGAATTGACGTAGACAGGCAGGGCCGCATTTGGTTGGCCATGACGCCTGCCCTGGCAGTGGCCGCATTTGACGCGGACGGCCGGGAACTGGCCCGCATTTCGACGGTCTTTGGCGAAGGGAACTTTCAGCCAGTCGACGTGGTCTTCCATGCCGACGATGCCGTCTACGTTTCTACGGTAGGGACAACCTCAGTCATTCGTTTTGCGCTCAGCGGCGAGCCGCTGAATTTGTGGCCTCTGGCCAGGGCAAACAGTGCAGACGGCCCGCACATGGCGTTGGACAGTGCAGGCGCCCTGTACGTGACCCAACCGGAACCGGGAGGCTTTCTGCGGATTTCGTTGGACGATGACGAGGACATTGAGGTGTGGGCACTTCCGCCCAGTCAACCGATCCGTAAGCTGATCGGCGTCAGCGTGGGTCCGGATGGCGAACTGTTACTGACCGATAGCGAGAACGGCTACGTATACCGCGTTCCGGTCTCGCCCTAGCATTAGCGGCGACTCGATGGCTGGTGCGGGTCGTCTTTCATGACGATGCCGCACATCATTACGCCCCCTATCTGGCCCCACAGCGGCGACTCGATGGCTGGTGCGGGTCGTCTTTCATGGTTGGCGGAGATTGCGCTCAAAACAGTTGGCCAGGGCGCAGGCAGCTTTGGCTGCTGCTTTTTTCGGGGCCCGCGCATATACTGCGACTGACTACGTTGGCGCTCAGAGTCTAATCCTCATCACGACAGATCGCTTTCGACGGCGCTACAATCAGTCGGAAATCTTGCTTTGGAAACCTGGGAAGGAAATGTCTAGAGTAGAGCCCGTAGAAGTCTGCCCTAATTGTGAAACACCAGTCAGAAGTGAGGCAAACTTCTGTGACCAGTGCGGCTGGTCATTGTCGCCGAGAGAAACGACTGCCGGGTACGATACTGACAGCCAAGAGGTACTAAATTCCCGCGAGGCAAGCGATGAGACAATGAGAGCCGCGGCCGGGACAGGCGTAGACGAGGCCGCGGAAGACTGGATAGCACCGCCGGCCGACGCGGAAACGTACAGGGAACTGTACAGGCCTAAGGTATCTTTTCGAGAGAAGGTCGGCGGCAGTTTCCGGACGCTCGTCCTCTGGAGCGGCAGTCCCTTGCTATTGCTGGTGATCCTGGTTGCCGCCATAGCCAGAGACAATTACAGGAAGGAGGATTCGCGGTCGCTCGCCTCTTTGCAGGGTGAGAGTGTCGAAGTCGCTCCCGAAGTCGCGCCGAACCTGGCCTTGCCTCTGGAGATCGTCACGCCCTTTACGGGGGAAGAGAAGACCACCGACTTCGAGATTGTCAGCGACGACTTCCTACGGCCGCGGGGCGTGACCATTTCGAATGGAAACATTTACGTCGTCGATCCCGGTCAAGCTGCGCTGTTTGTCCTGGACGGCGGAGGAGAGCAGGTTGCCGAGGTGCTCCACTCAGACCGGCGCTTTGTCGATCCGGTCGACGTCGCCGCAGACGGGGCAGGAAATGTTTACGTCCTGGACGCCGGGGATGGCGGGCAGGTGAGTGTCCACCGGCCTGACGGGGCGTTTTCTGAAGTCATTCCCGTTCCTGCCAACGCGGCAGACAGAAGCAGGGGACTCGACGTTGACAGCGAGGGCCGCATCTGGCTTGCCATGACACCGGCGCTGGCTGTGGCCGCGTTCGACTCAGCGGGACGGGAGCTTATTCGCATTTCGACTGATTTCGAAGGCGCCGATCTGCAGCCGGTCGATGTTGCCTCACACTCCGACGGCTCCGTCTTTGTTTCCACGGCAGGAATGACTTCCGTGCTGCGTTTTTCTGAGGCGGGAGAGCTGCTGAATCTGTGGCCTCTCGTCTCTGCCAACAGCATTGACGGGCCCCACCTGGCGCTTGACAGCGAAGGCATACTTTACGTCACGCAACCGGAGCAGGGCGGAATCATGAGGATCTCCGGGGACAACGCCGAGGACCTGGAAGCTTGGGTCCTTCCGGCCGGTCAGCCCTTGAGGAAGCTTGTTGGAATCACGGCAGGCGAACCGGGCAGCCTTCTGGTTGTCGATAGCGAGAATGGCAGCGTCTACCGCTTGCAGGTTTCGCCTTGACGGAAATACGAAGGCTGAAGTTTGGAACTCGGGGGAAGACAGGCTGCCGGACTTGGAGGGATTGTGACTCAGAAACGGACAGAGATAACGGACGAAGCCCGAGGCCGCTCCTTTTTCAATGAACCGGATGCGGCGGGATTGATGCACCGCGCGTTCACACGCTCCCTCGGCTTCGACAGGGCGGATATGAACCGTCCATTGATTGGGATATTGAACACGTACAGCGAGATGAACAACTGCCACGCCCATTTTCCCGAGCTGGTCGAGGCGGTCAAGCGGGGTATTTGGCAGGCCGGCGGTTTTCCACTTGAGTTTCCGACGATCAGTCTGGGTGAGATCTACCTGACGCCTACTTCGATGCTGTGGCGCAATTTGGCTGCCATGGACACTGAGGAGATGATACGCGGCAATCCGATGGACGGTGTGGTTGTGCTCTGCGGCTGCGACAAGACGACTCCGGCGGCGCTGATGGGCGCGGCGAGCGCCGACCTTCCGGCGATTCTTGTCTCCGGGGGTCCGATGCTGAACGGACATTGGCGCGGTCAGACTTTGGGGGCGTGTACAGACTGCCGCAGGCTTACCACGGAATACCGGGCAGGCAACCTCAGCGAAGAGGAGTATGCGGAGGTCGAAGAGAACCTGGTGCGAAGCAGGGGCCACTGCATGGTTATGGGCACTGCTTCAACAATGAACTCGCTGACCGAGGCGCTGGGCATCGCTCTACCGGGAAACGGGGCGATCCCGGCAGCGGACTCGCGGCGCATTCTTCTGGCTGAGAAGGCCGGCCGCCGCATAGTGGCGATGGCGGCAGAGGGACTGCGCCCGTCGCGGGTTCTAACCCGTCAGGCGATGGAAAATGCGATCACGCTCCTGTGCGCTCTGGGAGGAAGCACGAACGCGGTTGTGCATTTGCCGGCGCTGGCCGGCCGGCTTGGAATCGATCTGCCGTTGGACCTGTTCGATTCGATCAGCCGGCGGACCCCCTTGCTGGCGAATGTACGGCCCGCTGGTTCGTTCCAGATGGAGGACTTCTTCTATGCGGGGGGCGTGCCGGCCATAATGCGGCAGCTCCTGCCCCTGCTTCACGGCGACGAACCAACCATCACGGGCCGGACTGTTTCGGAAAACGTGGCGCACAGCAACATCGTCGACACCGAGGTTATTGCTTCACCCGACAAGCCGCTGAAATCGGAGGGCGGCCTTGCGATTTTGCGGGGAAACCTGGCGCCTTCCGGGGCGGTGATCAAGCATGCGGCCGCCTCTCCGGGCCTCTTACAACACCGTGGGCGTGCCGTCGTATTTCGCAGTATCTCGGATCTGCAGGAGAAAATCGACGATCCCGCATTGGACGTCAATCCTGAAGACGTACTGATTCTGCAGAACGCGGGTCCGGTTGGGGGGCCCGGCATGCCGGAGGTGGGCAACCTACCGATTCCCAAAAAGTTGCTAAAACAGGGCGTACGCGATATGGTGCGTATCTCTGATGCGAGAATGAGCGGGACGGCGTTCGGCACGATCGTATTACATGTCGCGCCTGAGTCCGCGGTAGGCGGCCCGCTGTCACTGGCACGCACAGGGGATGTGATCGAGTTGGATGTGCCGGGCAGGAGGCTTGAGTTGCGGGTCGACCAGGAGGAGTTGAACAGGCGGCGCGCTGAATGGCAGCGACCGCAGCCGGCATATCGACGCGGTTATGGCAGGTTGTTCCTGGACCATGTACTGCAGGCGCCGGAGGGAATGGACTTCGACTTCCTGCTGGGCCGCGACCCTGTGGAGACAGTTGCGCAGCCCAAGTTTTGACCCGCCGCGCTGTCGAGCGGACGGCCATTCATGGTCGCGCGCGTTGTAGGTAGAGTCATGCAATCCTGGCCGCAGATTGGAGGAGTAGGAAGATGCCTGAATTTCCGCCGGTAGATGAGCAGATGGCTATTCTGATGCGGGGCGTCGAGTTTGGCGACGATCGGACCCGAACCAATATGGAGGCGGAACTACGTTTAAGAATTGAAGAGAGCCGAAAAAGCGGACGACCGCTGCGCGTCTATTGCGGCTTCGATCCCACTTCGAGCGACCTCCACCTGGGCCATACCGTCCCCCTGCGAAAGCTGAGGCAGTTTCAGGAACTGGGCCATACGGTGATATTTCTGATCGGCACATTTACAGGCACTATTGGAGACCCAAGTGACAAGGAGAGCGCCCGGACGCAACAGAGCCTGGAAGAGGCAATGGACAATGCGCGTGGATTCACGCAGCAGGCGCACAGGGTGCTGGACCGCGAGAAAACGGTCATCGACTACAATCACAAGTGGTTAGGAGAGCTGGACTTCGGCGGTGTCATCCGGCTGGCCAGCCATTTCACTGTTCAACAGTTTCTTGCCAGGGATAACTTCAGCAAGCGGCACGCCAAGGGCGAGCCAATTTGGCTACACGAATTCTTCTATGCACTCATGCAGGGTTATGATGCGATCATGCTGGATACGGATGTGCAGATCGGCGGTACCGACCAGCTGTTCAATCTGATGGCCGGGCGCACGCTGATGAGTGCACGGGGAATGCGCCCGCAGGTCGTGTTGACCTTTCCGATTCTGGTGGGTACGGACGGTCAAATGCGGATGAGCAAGTCGACCGGAAATCATATCGGCATAGATGAGGCCCCGGGCGTGATCTTTACCAAAGTTGTGAACCTCCCGGACCACACGTTCCAGAACTTCGCTGAGCTGGTGACCCGCTGGAGCCAGGAAGAGATCGACGGCATGGTGACACAGATGGAGAGCGGAGAGCTGGAGCCGCAGGTGGCGAAGCGGGCGCTGGCGAAAGAGATAGTCAGCATCTTTCACGGTGAGGAGAGGGCGGAGCAGGCGGCAGTGGACGCTGTGCGCATGCACGAAGGGGCGGCGCCAAGCGACGCTCCCCAGTTCAGATTGTCTGAGGAGATGAATCTGCTGGACTTGATGAGCGCGTCGGGACTGGTGCGCAGCAAAGGTGAGGCGCGGCGCCTAATTCAGCAGGGAGGTGTGCGGCTCAACGGGGAAGCAGTCTCGGATGGTGTGCTGACATTTGTTGCGCCGAATGGCGGGGAAAGCGTACTGCAGGTCGGGAAAAGGCGGTTCCTGCGGGTCGTTTCCAACGAATAGCGTCGGAAGTTTCCTCAGGAAAGTCGGAGCGCTTTTGCCGCACCAATAGAGAAAGGAACCGGATGCCACGCTTCCCCCGATAGTGGCTTCCAACCACAACGTGACAACTCGGTCCCTATATTAGTATTATAGCATGCTTTTCTTTGCTTGTAAAGGGGGAATTTCGACAAAATTCCACCTTTTTAAAGTTTTTTCGCCAAGATCGGTCCGTTTCCGACATGTTGAGTTGTCGTAGCGCCGCTCTTGCACAAAGGTATGATCGCTTTTTTCAAGTTCGAAGTTCGAATTGACAGTTAAGGCTCCTGGGTCGCAGGCTTGCACCTCGCTACGATCTTCAGTGATCCTCAGTTCAGAATCAAGGTAAGGAGATAGTGATGGGGACATTCGACGGGAAACGCGGCCTCATATTTGGCGTCGCGAACAAGAACTCGATCGCTTGGGGGATCGCACAGGCACTCGCGGAGGAAGGGGCCGAACTGGGATTCAGCTATGCCGGCGACTTTTTGCAAAAGCGCGTCACGCCTCTGGCCGAGAGCGTTGGCAGCAGCTTCATAGAGGAATGCGATGTCACGAATGACGCAGCCATAGATGAACTGTTCGCGAAGGTCAGGGACCACTATGGCGGCCTCGACTTTCTGGTCCACTCAATTGCATTCGCCCCTCGAGAGGACCTGGGGGGCCGCTTCGTCGACACGAGCCGGGAAGGATTCCGTGTCGCCCTGGACATCAGTTGCTACAGCCTGGTGGCACTGGCCAAGCGCGCGATACCGTTAATGCCTCAAGGCGGAAGCATGCTGGCTATGACCTACTACGGCGCGGAGAAAGTGACGCCCAACTACAATGTTATGGGCGTGGCAAAGGCTGCACTAGAGGCGACGATTCGTTATCTTGCCTGGGACCTGGGTAAGGACCAGGTGCGGGTCAACGCAATCAGCGCCGGGCCCATTAAGACGCTGGCCTCGGCGGGCGTCAGCGGCTTCCGGAAGAGCCTTGGCTACGTTGGCTCGGTTGCGCCGATGGGGAATGTAACCCAGGCTGACGTAGGAAATGCCGCCCGATTCCTGCTGGGTGACTGGGCGCAGAAGGTTACCGGGGAGGTTGTCTATGTGGACGGCGGATACAATATCATGGGCGCCCCTGACATGGACAGTTTGGAAGGGTAGTAGGCCGGCGAAGCTGAGTTGAAATGCAAACAGGTCAACCCATTGATGGGTTGACCTGTTTTTTCATGTCTATCTTCAGGAGCTATGGATACTGAACCGGCGTCAACGGGCTTCAATCGCCGATACGGACGCCGTTACACCCCGCCCCCGGTTTCCCTATGGTTTGGCATCTTTTCCGCCGAGGCGGGAGCGACGGGATTTGAACCCGCGACCTCCGGCTTGACAGGCCGACATGCTAACCGCTACACCACGCCCCCATCAGGAAACCATGACATGTGAGGAAAATGATACCACGGCCGCAGTCGGCTGTCAAATGAAAATGGATCGAAATGGTTGGAACGCGGGCCGGCAGAAGACGGGATTCGTAAGGGCTTCAGCCTTTGCGCGGGGGCAGGCGAGGGATCCGTTTGCCCACGCGACGCAAGAGCCGGGAGGAGACGGCCCGCTTGCGGGCGGGCAGCTTTTTGCTCTTGGAGGACGAGCGAGGCCGGCGGGCGTTGTCGACGATGCGCTGGGCGGCTTGGCGGCCGTGTTCGAGTGCTTCGCGGTAGTGGCCCGTCATGAGCTCCGGCGTGATTTTTTGTCCTTCCGCCGCCCACACAAGGACCGCCCTGCCGATCGCCCATGTGCCGGCGTAGGAGACGGCGACTTTTGGCACAATGCCCCAAACCGGGATAAGCCCGCTCATTTGGCGTGCGAGCTGGCGAAACAGAAAGCCGCCCCCGAGAACGCCGACGATCTCGCCCAATAGCTGCTGGGGCGAACCGGACTTGCCAGAGACAAGAGCGATCTTGTATGCCATCATCAGCTGGTTCTTCGTGAGGACGATTGCATCTCCGGCCCCGAGTACGAAGTTCAGCCCTGGCACAGTTTCGCCCAAGCCCGTCGTGAACGAGTAACTGGCGTTTACCTGGGAGGTCTCCTGGATGAGCATGTTCAAGGCGGGCGGCCGCAGAGGGGGCAGGCGACGGGCGAGAGGCAGTCGGAGAGAGGCCGGAACAGTCTGTATCAAAGTACTTGCCACCTTGGCAACGGCCTGATCGGACCAGTCCGAGATGGCGACGCGCGCATGTTCTCCCCGCCGGACGATGGCGCTGTCTGGACGCTTTGCTTCGGACCCGACCACAACGACCAGGGAGGGGATCGACTGGGCGTTCAGTGCTTGTTGGAGCGAGAGCAGGTCAGTGCTGAGATCGGGCTGCGTAGATACGAGCAGGGCGCAGTCCGGAGTTGACCGCGACGGCCGCGAGGCGAAGGATTTGGTTGCAGGCGATTGCGGTGCGATTTCAGTGCTTTGCGCGAGGAGGCCGGAGCCGCTGCTATCGGTGACGGTGATCCAGGGATGGACGAAATCGGCGCCAGGAGAACTGAGGCTGCGCGCCGCTTGCTCGGCGTCTGGTTCTTCGTCGGCTGCGATCAGCAGATGTACGGGTGCATCGATCTCGCGCTGAATTTCAGCGAGATTGATCTCACTGACGATCTGCCAGATGGAACGCAACGGCAGTGAACGCATTCCCCACCTGGCCTATCCGTAAACGCGTACCTCATCGCCGTTGCCCCCGGCGTCTGACTCAAGTACGCGGGCAAAGGCGTTGAGGGTTCGGTCGATGTCGTCAGAAGATACGCCCAGATTGGTAACCGCTCGAAGATGGCTGCTATCGATCGGATTTAAGAGTACACCATGCTCTTTCAGGCCTGAGGACAGCTGTGCCGGTGTCAAATCGTCGCGGCAAAGCTCAAAGATCACGATATCGGTTTCTACCAACTTCGGATCGATGACGATACCATCCAGTTTCGCCAGGCCATCGGCCAGCCTGCGGGCATTTGCATGGTCGTCAGCGAGCCTTTCCACATTCTCAGCAATTGCGACGATGCCGGCGGCGGCGATGATTCCTGCCTGGCGAGTTCCGCCACCAAGGATTTTGCGCATGCGCCGTGCCCGTTTGATAAAGTCGGAATCGCCGACGATAACCGAACCAACCGGGGCGCCGAGACCTTTGCTCAGGCACAGGCTTGCGCTGTCCGCTTCCTGCAGCAGACGGGCGGGGGCAACGTTGAGGGCGACGGCGGCATTCCAGAGACGGGCCCCGTCTACATGGAGCTTCAGACCCCGGCTGTGCGCCAGATTGCCGGCCGCGTCCATATACTCTACGGGCAGGCAACGTCCGCCGGAGCGGTTGTGAGTGTTTTCAATCGCCAGGAGACGTGTCCGCGGGTAGTGCTCGTCATCGGCGCGAATCGACGACTCCACCTGCTCCAGGTCCAGGGTCCCATCGGGTGCAGTGGGAAGCGGGCGGGGGTGAACGCCACCCAGTCCTGCGGAGCCGCCTTGCTCAGCGAGGAAGATGTGCGCTTGATCTCCCAGGATCATTTCTTCGCCGCGACCGCAGTGGCTGAGTACGGAGGCGAGATTGCCCATGGTGCCGCTGGACACGAATACGGCGGCTTCCTTTTGCAGCAAGTCCGCAGTCATTGCCTCCAGACGATTGACGGTCGGGTCTTCGCCGTAGACGTCATCGCCGACCGGCGCCGAGGCCATCGCTTTACGCATTTCTTCCGTGGGCAGGGTCACGGTATCGGAGCGCAGATCGATCGCTTTTTCAGTCAAAACAGTTTCCTTTCGTCTTGAGATTGAAACGCGGTTCTGCAAAAGCGGAGTAATGTGGCTACTATTCCATTCTCAGGTTGCGTCGGTCTGTTGATGCTGACCAATATAGCCGATGACGACCACTTGTCGAGCACTGTCCCAGTCGAAAGCGATCCGAATTGTGTAACGAGAGTCCTTGTTGCTGCCTGTGCCGACGTGCCTCTTCAACCAGTATGTTTTGCCCTCAAGACTTGTCGTATACCAGGGCTTGTACCGGTTCATCGTGTTCTTGCTTTGACTCCCCATATAGCGCCAGCCGCAAGCCTTCTTAATTGACAAGTCAAAGTTGGGTTCGTTTACATCTCCCATCTTGGAACGGTAATAGGTCGTCGCAAGCCATTGGAGCGCGGCCAGTACGTTAGCGGGCTTCTCGTATGGATTATCTTCGATCTCAGATTTCGAGTTGGGCTGAAAAAGTAGCTCGCCGGAGTATTTTTCCCTGGCAAGCGCCACAGCGGTTCTAACGTCCTCAATCGGCAGGAATTCATCTTCGCTAGGCGGTATTTCGGTTGGCGCTAGCCGCTTGCGGGCTTCTTCGTAAGCGACCCGCCAGAGCCTGACAATATCCTGCGTCGTCTTCAGTTCTCCTCGAAGCTCTTGAAGCTCTTGTCTAAGAGAACTATTTTCTGACTCCAGGGAGGAGTTGCCAGTATCCGAAACATAGGGAGTTTCTGCACCAGGTTCATGAACACTTTCATCGCCCTCCACATGTATCGATTGTTGTGCGGAATCGGATTCGTCACCCTCCACTGCTGATGTGTCCGAAACCGACTCTTCAGCGGCGGGAGTGTCCGTGGAATCAAGGGGCCTGTTCGGGACCTCATTTGAAGAAGATTGAGCGTCAGACTGCGTACTATCGATCTGTGCAGGTTCTACCTGCGCTTCGCAAGGTGGCTCCGCAGATTCGGGGAGAGGAGAAGCCTCCATTTTTCTAATCGCTGCCAGGTCTTCGTCATCTTCGTCGGCGTTCGAAAACAGTAGATGGATCTGATAGAGGCAGCCGAGGATCTGTCGCTGAAGTTCTACACGCTGTGGCCAGAGGGCTAGCTCCTCTTCGATAGTCGGAGCAATGTCGTGAACCGACCTGTAGTCGGTCAGCAAGACCTTCAACGACTCAGTCTGGCGAAGTAATTCCGCCACTTCCTCGGGCGCCGCCAGTGAATTGCCAGCCAGCCGATTGGACAGCTGCTCCACTGACCAGGAATCCGGATCGCACTGAAAGAAGGCCAGTTCACGTCCGACCTCTTGTTTCATCTCAGCCAGAATTTCATTGTGCTTCTGTGTAGATCTTCGTACTTTCGTTTTGTATTGAATGATTTCGATGGCGGATTCTACGAAGTCGTTCGCGTGTTGCCATTGCGGCGCGTCTGCCGGCAGCGCCCGCAATTCCTCAAGCCACTTGGGAAAGAACGTGTCACCCTGAGACTCTGCAGGATCGTCGTCGTCACCTCCATCGCGGTCTGGCATGTTCCCCGACACACAACATAGCATGAGAGCGACGTCGTTTTCACTGAAGTGACTGTGCGAAGCAACGATATTTTCCTTTTCCTGCTGCCAGGTGTCGAAATTCCAACTGCCTGCGAAGCGATTCTCGGAAAAGTCCAGACCGTGGGTTGGCATTTTCATTTCGGACAAGTGTCCGTATACTTCTTCATGGAGTCCCGGATGGGATTCCACCCAGATGTGCAATACGGGGCCGACGAGCTCAGCTGAGAAGGGCAGGAGACGAAATATTTCAGTAAGGAGAAGCTGGTTGTCCGCCTTATGGGAGTTTCGGAATCCATTGATTTTCACATTTTTGCGGAGAACCGATTGGAACGATTTCCTCAGGTCTCCATTAACTTTGTTCCTCCACTCCAGAGCGCGTTGAATCACTTCTGCGCGGAAATCGCTCGACATCAATCCGACAATGTAGTTCAAATCTGGCGCTGCTTCGCGCGTACGGGTCACCATTTCACTTCGGGACGGGATTGGTGAGCGCGCAACTCACTCACGGAAGGACGAAAACGAGAAGAGAAAAGCTGGGGGCCGGTGCAGAATGCAACCGAACCCCCTCGCTTCTCTCTCCTCAGTCTGGGGCCTCTCAGTTGAGGCTATTCGGGTCGGAAGGTACCGACAATCGCTTTGATTTCGTTTGCCCGGTTCTGGACCTGGTTCTCGGGAACGGCAACGACCAGGATGTAGGCCGTGTCGTTTGCCCGCAACGCAGTAATCACGATGTGGGCTTTGAACAGACCCTGACTGGCCAGATCGGCAACTGCAACGCCACTAATCGAGGGCAGGTTGTTGGTCGTGCCGGCCTCCAGGCTCTTCACTTCCACGGGCACTGGCAAGGGCAGACTCTCCAGCTGCGTCTCCAACCATTCGACCAATCTCTCGGACGAGATGTCGTCGTCAAGATTCGGGAAGATGCCGACGCCGGCCATCGCGGCGATAGGCGGCCTGGAGAAGATTGCCAGTTGTACTGCGAGGTGGCCGGCGTTCTCGCCGCCGGGGCCTGTCAGGGCATCATCCACCTGCTTGGCAGCCTCCGGGCTCACGAACCGCATGATCTGGCTGAGCTGGCCGCTCTGAAGGTCAAAGACGGACCAGCCGCGCGGGACGGCAAAGGAGTAACCCAGGCGATCGTTCTTGACTGCGGCCCAGCCGCTGGGAATGCTTACCTTTGGTTCGGGCGCCGGTGTCGCCGTCGGTGCAGGCGTGTCGGTCGGCTCGGGCTCGGGTGTGTCGGTCGGCTCCGGCTCAGGCGTGTCGGTCGGTGGGACCGGCGTGGGTGTGTCCGTAGGCGGCACCGGGGTATCGGTGGGCGGCACGGGGGTGTCCGTGGGCGGGACAGGCGTAGCAGTAGGTTCGGCCTGTCTCCTGTTACAGCCGGCCAACGCCAACGCTGCCACCAGAACGATTAGAACGACCATGTAGGATGATTGCGCCGAGGAGAATCGGCTCAACCGCTGGATGTGTCGGCCCAACCATCTGGCTCGTTCAACTGTCGAGTTCTGCATCTTAGTCCTCCATTTTGGATAGTTAGAGCCGCAACTGCGACTTCAGGAAACTGATTGTGTCTTGTAAATCACTATTGTATATCAGCAACCCTCCTTCAAACGATTGTAGTATACCGTTAGCCTCTACCGGCTGTGCGGAAGCCCAGCCCAACGCCTGTCTTACAAACAGGTTTTCGGCCCAGATCTGCCCTATGCCGCGTACCGGTTGAAACAGTTCTTCTGCGGGCGACAGAAGGTCCGGGGAGTCGACTGCTTCCTGCATACCCGGGCGCCAGGAGTGTTCCCGCTGTTCCCATTCATCGTTGCTGAAATAATGCAGGTAGACGACGGGCTTGTCCAAGCGGCCAAGGGCCATGCCGGTCTGGAAGAACTGGGTCTCGAACGCCAGGAGGACCGGTACACCTTTCGGGCAGCCGAGCTCCTGGGCGACCGATTCATTTTCGCCGAGATAGCTTTCAAATTCAACTGCGGTCTGATACTGGCAATTTCCGGCGGCATTCTTGACCGGTGCGGCAGGCGGCGCGGAAGCGGCCTGCGTTTCGGATTCGGTGGATGAGGAAGCGGCGTTGCCTGCTGACGCCTGCCCATCTACTGCTTCTGCTGCATTTGGCTGCTGTTCGGCAGCAGGCAAGGAGGGGGCAAGCGCATCGCTATTGTCCGGATTCTGTACGGCTTCCGACGGTGCTCTTTCCCGCAGCGCGTCGCTGACAAAAAAGCCTATCGCCAGCAAACCAAGAATAAGCATGACGCTCAGGACAGTGATCATCAGAGGCATTCGCGAGCGAGTGGAATCGCCAGCCGCGGCAGATTGTGTTTCCTGCCCGCTGGGCCGTTGCGGGGCGAGGTTCTGCGACAACGCCCCTTCCAGGCGGCTCTCCGCGCCGGGAACAATCACTGTTTCCGTCGTATGCGAGGATGACGGGGGCAATCCGACCGGTGGCAGGGAAACAAGGGTAAGTGTTGACGTCTGCTCGGCGAGAGCGCTCTCCAGCGATGAGATGCGTCCGGCTATGGCGGTCAGATCGTCGGCCATCTCGCGGGCGACGGCGTAGCGCTCTTCCGGGTTTTTCGCCAGGCAACGGCGCATAACTTCGACAAGCTCCGGTGGAAGTGCGGCAAGCAGATCGTCGGGCAAAGAAAGAGACGCGTATACGTGAGCGTGGAGAATCTGTGTTGTCGAGCCGGTGAAGGGTGGACGACCGACCAGGCAACGGTAGAGGACAGCCCCCAGTGCATAGATATCGGCGCGCCCGGTTACTTCGCGACTGCTGGCACACTGTTCCGGGGCCATATAGGCGGGCGTGCCGATCGTGCGTCCCTCGTTGGTTAACTCCGGCATATCGAGGGCCCTTGCAATGCCAAAGTCTGATAGAAGCGGGGCGACAGGCAAATCTACGGCGGCATGATCAACTGGAAACTTTCCACTTGAAGGCGCGCCTATCAGGATCTGTTCTGCTTCGTGAACTGCTGAAGCGGAATGAGAACCGGGAGGAACGCTGCCGAAGGCGCCAGGGTCGAAAGGGCGCAGAAGGATGTTACTGGGCTTTACATCCCGGTGGATAATTTCCTGCTGGTGTGCATAGTCGAGTGCGCGGGCGACTGGGGCCAGGAGGTTGCAGCATTCGGCAACGCTCAGGCGTCCGCGGCGCTTGAGAAGCCGGTCCAGGCTATCGCCGTCCACCAGCTCCATGGCGATGTAGGCGGTGCCGTCACCCGTTGCATTGCCAACTTGCAAGGTCTGAACGATGTGGGGGTGCCTCAAACTGGCGACGGTGCGGGCCTCCATTTGAAAGCGGCTGCGCACCGCGTCGTCGGCGCCATGGGACAGAATTTTGAGGGCAACTGTACGTTCCTGGATCTGGTCGTAGGCCCGGTAAACGCTCGCCGTGCCGCCGCTCCCCAAGCGATCGCCAACCAGGTATCTGCCGATCTGACGGCCAGTCAGAGCGCCGCCCGGCGATCGAGGGAGATCCGGGCCTGATTCAGCAGGCTCTACGGAGCGGTTCTCGCCCGTGACGTTTTCTTCTTGTGTTTCAGACCTGACGGCGGTGCCGGCAGGTTCCTTCTGATCCGGTAGCATGATGGATCGGTAGACTCAGGCGCGAAATCAATCCGAACAGTGTTCACACTGTGCACCGGCGTTGGTGCAGAAAAGCTTGGCTCCGCGGCTGTGGGTGTCTTGGATCGAGGCTAGAGTGTTCAGTTTCAGCTTCGCAGCCCTAAGGCAGTGCCCTGAAGACTAAATTCCCGCCTGGTCCGGCGCGTCAGCAGTGACGCGGTCTTTTTGGGGCGCGAAGATTGATAATCTGCTATTCGCGCACTATAATACCAGAGAAACTTGATTAGGGAAACAAGAAACCAAAAGCGTGGACGCAATCGAGTATTCGGTCAAGAAGTGTCCCGCAGACATCGGGTGTCATCTCCCTCAGGGAGCGCCGCCTGAACCGTTGACAGCAGAGAGAGCGAGTTGAGTCGCCTGCCACGGAATCTCTCTTTTGTGCCAGTGCCCGCCAGATTTGGCTCCAGTCTAATCGGTACGCTACTTTGGCGAATGGAGCTCTGATGCCAGCAAGTCAGAACGCGAGACTGGTCTGTCTCAGCGGACCAGATGCGGGGACGGAATACGAACTATCCGAGGAGCAGATGTTGATCGGGCGTTCCACCGATGCTTCGGTCGTCGTGAACGATGGTTTTGCCAGCCGGCAGCACGCCGAGTTGCACTATATCGATGACGCATTTCGGCTGCACGACCTGGAAAGCAAGAACGGTGTATTTGTCAATGGGAGCCGGCTGTCGCCAGGGGCGACGGCCTGGCTTGAGGACGGCGACGAGCTTCAGTTTGCCTCGACCCGCTACCGATTTCACGACCCATCGGCCACGATCACGGCGCCATTTCTTGAAGCCCTTCCGGAGGAGGGCATTCGAGTGGACTCGGCTACACGTCAGGTTTTCATTGACGGCAAGGTGCTCCTGCCTCCGCTTAGCGTAAAACAGTTCGATTTACTCTGGTACCTCTACCAGAATCGCGGGCGCGTGGTCAGTAAAGATGAACTGGCGACCCACATTTGGTCCGAGGTGGGCGGTAACGTATTTGACGCCAGCATCGACCGAATGGTAAGCAGGGTGCGAAACCGAATTGAGCCAGCCTCGGAGAATCCAGGAGATTCAAATTCTCGATTCATCGTTACGGTGCGGGGCTTTGGGTATCAGCTGACAGATGGATAGCTTCACGGCAACCAGGGGATTTCCTGTTCGCAGCTTGCCTTGCACTGGCGGGACGAAAGAACAGGCAGCAGGCAATCGCAAAACTCAGACTTAGGCCCCCTCCCCAATTTCTCCTCCTTTCCCATTCCAACTTACTTGAACCTGTAGGATCTTGTCTGCGGGTTGCGGCCTGTCCGCCCAAATCCAGCGATCGTAAGTAAACGGTCCGAGTTGCGTTGCGAAAGGTTCAGGATGCAGGCGGCAAATCGGGCTTATCCTTGATGCAAAGCCACTTGGGGCACGGACGTGCCGGGCCGGTGCAGCCTGGCTTTGGGCCCCCAAGAGAGGGTCCGGCATGTCAAGCGACAGATTGGGATTGCGAAAGGATGTGCATATGTCACTGTCTCACAGCGAATTTACCCTCAGGAAACCAGGTCAAGGCGCGATACGCAGGGGTGGAGAATACGGCGCTTGTCCAGAATCGGAGTCTGGCAGCGGTTCGGTTGCCTCTACCGCCAGAGACGGTCGAGGATGGCCGCATAGTCTTATCCCGGCTGCCCGGGCCGGAGACGGACAGGCGTTCCAGGGACTGGTCGAGGCGCACTGGGCATGTGCAGCCCGTCTGGCGCGCAGCATTTTGCAGACGGAGGAGGCTGCTGCGGATGCGGTCCAGGAGGCTTTGATCAAGGTACACCGGGCCATGCCTCGTTTCAAGGACGGCAACTTCCGGGCATGGCTGCTTCGAATTGTGTCGAACACCTGCTACGACCACCTGCGGAGCCAGAAACGCCAACGCGCCTTTAGTCTCGAGCAGATGATAGAGGAGTCAGACTTTGAGGCTCCGGCGAGCGGTGAGGTGCAGAACCCGGAGCGATACGCGGTCCGGCAGGAGCAGATCGCGTTACTCAGCCGGGTGATCGAAGGGCTCCCTTCCTGGTACCGCGATGTGGTTGTCCTGGTGGATGTCCAGGGCTACGATTATGGGGAAGCCGCGGCCTATCTGAGTCTGCCGCGAGGCACGGTCAAGTCCCGGTTGAGCCGCGCCCGCGCACATCTGCGAGATCAACTGGCGGCGGCGGATTTGCTGCTCTAAATGTCCCTTTGGCCGAATTGGCGCAGGGCAGAGGCGCCGGATGCTGTCATGCGCAGTTACTTTACAGCCCTTCTATTCCCTCCCGCAGCCTGTCGATGTCAGTCTCATCGTTGAAGAAGTGGGAGGAGACCCTCACCAGATGAGGATCGGGGACGGAGCGGATGAGAATATTGTCTTCGGCGAGGCGGTCGACCGCGGCGGATGGGGAGATGCCGTCGATGGTGAAGCTTGTCAGCCCTGCGTGCGAAGGTGTATGGACCAGACGGACAGAGGGGATGGATGAGAGAGCCGCCCGTGTGTACTGGGTTATCTTCTGTGTGCGTTCGTACACCCAGTCCAGGCCGAGCTCCTCCAGCCACTGGATGCCGTTCCACATGCCGGCCATGGCAGGGCGGTAGGTGGTGCCAACTTCGTAGCGTTTGGCCCCGTCAGGCGGCAGGAAAATTCCGGTTTCGTCGTAAGCGCCGCCGTCGCGCAGACTGGGGTAGCCCACGTAGGTCTGAAGCAGATCACCTAGTCGCTCTCTGTTGACGTAGAGTGCGCCGATGCCTTCGGGCCCGCAAAGCCACTTCTGGCCGGGAATCGAATAAAAGTCGGCCTTTGACGAACGCATGTCCAGGCGAATGGCGCCGCCGGATTGGGCCCCATCGACGGCGATCAGTCCACCGTGATGATGAACCAGCTCGGCTAGGCGGTCGATGGGCAGTACGGTCCCTGTTTTCCAGGAAACATGGGCGACAGAGAGCAGTCTCGTGCGAGGGTTGATGGCTCGCTCGAACTTGGCCAGGAGTGTCTCTTCGTCTTCGTCCTTGTCGAGAGACACGACGCGCACTTTGAGGTTGAAGCGCCGGGCCGCGGCAAAGACGGGCAGGAGCCCGCCAGGGTGCTCCCAGGAGTTGGTGACGATCTCGTCGCCAGGCCGGTACTGTATGCCCCAGGTTGCAATGTTCATGCCGTCGGTGGTGTGATGCGTCAGCGCGACTTCGTCCGAGTCACACCCCAGAATGCGGGCGAATCCGCCTCTCAGGGCCGCCGAAACTGACTGGCCTGATTCGCCCATGCTAGTGAGGCGGCCCGCGGTCAGCTGCTGTCTGTTCTCACCCTCGATAGCGGTTGCCGCGGCGCGACTGAGGGGGCCATAACTGCCGGTGTTCAGGTAGACTGAGGCCTGAACGGCTGGTAGCTCATTTCTGACTGCTGTAAGGTTTGGTGACATTCTCTCTCATCTCATTTGTGTGACTGGAAATTGGTGCTTTCCGCCTTATCGGGGCATTGGTATTGGTCGGAGTCCTCACTCCAGGACGTCCGGGCCGAACTATGCTGTCAGCCGCCGAATGCCCACTGGCTGGGGCCGTGGGTCTGCAGGTACAGGTCGACGGCGGCTTCGGGATCACTGCGCAGTTCGTGGGGCTGATTGCGCACCCACTGCTGGTAGTCGCTGGCCCAGGGCTGACCGTCCTTGATCGTACGCAGATTGAGTTTGGCGATGGCCCCGCTGGATTCCACGAGGCCGCTGGAATGAAACGTGCGGGCCACTCGTTCGAAATCAAACTCCAACCGTTGAAACCGGGGTTGCCAGTCCAGGCGGCCGTTCTCCCTTACGAGGTCCAGGAGCAGATAGTGGGCGCGGGGATCGCCATTGTAGGGCATGCCGACGCTGCCAGGATTCAGTATTCGCTGCTGACCCGTTTGCGAGGCGGGGATGTGCGCCGTGGAATGCGGCGCCGTGATAGTGCGGTCCATGGGCTGGTGCGTGTGACCGCAGATGAGTATGGGCTCGTCGTAGACGGCAACCTGGCTGGCGACGGAACCTTCATCTGCGTTGGGAACGATACCGGCAAATGGGTTGTCGGGGAGACCGTGGAAAAGTCGCAGCGGTGGCGCCCCTTCGACCTCAATGAGCAGGTCGTGTGGGAGATGGCGTAGGTAACTGAGGTCCTGAGGACGCAACTGTTGCCAGGTCCAGTGGATATTGGGGAAGCGGTTTCTGTTGTTGAACAGGGGGGAACCATCAGGCGTATTCAGCTGCGCGAGAACCAGGTCATGATTGCCCTGAACGGAAAGCCACTCTCGCTGGCGCAGCAGGTCGAGCACGTCGAGAGTCCAGGGGCAGCGGTTGATAAGATCACCTAACAGGAAGACTGCGTCGGGACTCCGTTTGTCTATGTCAGCCAGCACGGATTCCAGAGCTGGCAGGTTGCCGTGGATGTCGCCCAAAAACGCGAGGCAAGTAGGTCGTTTCATATGGGCCGGGCCGCCTTCAAGGGGTCACGTTGGTCAACGTATTGCGCCCGCCCGGTGGCTTCGCTGTAGGCGGCAAAGGAGTGCCGGATGTCTTCCGCATCGGGGTCATGGTCGTTGGACCAACACCAGCGGAAGAAATTGATGATCTCGGGTTCGGCGGTGACCAGTTCCCAGTAAAACAGCTTGGCGATTGCGCCGCCGGCCTCGAGCAGCCCTTCGCTGGAAAAGGCCTCAAGCACGGGGCAGCGATCGTAAGGAACACGGAAGTGCTGAACTTTCCAGCCGCCGGATTCGTCGTTTTCCGTCACTGATTCCATGAGTGCGAACTGGGCGGCCGGGTCGCCGTTGAGAGGGAGACCGATGCTGCCGGGATTCATCAGATGCCAGTGGTGACAGTGGTCGCGGTCTGCGGCCGAACGCGGGGATGGGCTTCCTTTTTCGGTCCCGGCACGGTGGGAAGAGCTGCCGTCATTGAAGACGAATTCGCTCTCGTGAGGGTCGGTTAGCGGATCCGGTGAATCGCTCTTATACAGATGACGGTCAACCTGAACATGGGTATGGGCAGAGATGACGTTGCGTTCCTCGATGGATTCGATCGCGGGGATGATTTTCTCGGCAGGCATATTCTGATAGAACCCGACCCGGTTGCGGCCCGGTACGCCGTGCGCCACGCGGATAGGTTGAGCGCCGAGAAACTGCAGTCTGATTTCATCTGGCAGCGCGGCCAGGTAATGGGCCTGTTCCGTCCCGATGCGTTTAACGAGCCAGTGAAGAATGCCCCAGCGTTCCGAGTCGTGGGCGCCTTGGGGGGCGCGATCGGTACCGTAGTCGAGGAGGTAGAATTCGTGATTGCCGCGTACGACCGCCCAGTCGGAGGCGCGCACGATGTCCACAACGCTGTTGCTGAACGGCATCGGGTTGATCAGATCGCCGTCGAGAACGACGAAGTCGGGCTGAAGCCTTTCCAACTCGGTTTGGACGGCTTGCAGCGCGGCCAGGTTACCGTGGATGTCGGCGAGGACGGCAAGTCGCATGGGCAGTGAGATTTTTGGCGGCAGTCTGTCTGCGGCACACTGCCCGCTATGCTACCCGGTGGATGGAGAACCGTCAAACGGGAGGGGTAGTCGGAACCGCAGTCGTCAGTGGTCGGTGGCGAGAAGTGAGGGATCAGTATAGAAGGGCGGGGGCGACTGGAGGGGGCATTAGTTGACAAGCGGGGGGGCAGTGGCTAAGATCGACGAATATTTTGGCAGGAAATGTTTGCGCCTGTTCGATCATGGGAGGCAAAGATGTGCGGTCGATTTATGCTGCGGGCTTCGCAGCAGAATCTGCAGATTTTGTTTGAATTGGATAATGCGCCGCAGACGGCGCCGCGCTACAACATCGCGCCGACTCAGCCTGTGCTGGCGGTGCGGACGAATCCCCATGGAGGAATGCGGGAGGCGACCTACCTGAATTGGGGGCTGATACCGTTCTGGGCGAAGGATCCCAAGATCGGGAGCCGGATGATAAACGCCCGTTCGGAAACGGCGGCGGAAAAGCCTTCATTTCGGGCCGCTTACAAGTACCGCCGCTGCATCGTGCCGGCCGACGGATTTTATGAGTGGAAGAAGGAGGGGGGCGGCAAGCAACCTTATCTCATCGGACTGGAGTCGGGCGAGGTTTTCGGCATTGCCGGGCTGTGGGAACATTGGGAGCAGGACGGCTCGGCAGTTGAGTCGTGCACACTATTGACGACGGATGCGAATGAGTTCATGGAGCCGCTTCATCACCGGATGCCGGTGATTCTTGACCGACAGGACTACGACGAGTGGCTCGATCCAGGTGTGCAAAAGGCCGACCCATTGTTGCATTTGATGCGGCCGTTCGGCGGCGCGCCGATGCGGGCTGTGGCGGTCAGCAAGATGGTCAATAACCCGCGCAACGACGAGCCGGGCTGTGTGGAGCCGGCTGGGGCGTAGGGTCAATCTGTTCATTGTCCGTTAAGCAAGCGGACGCACGCGACCGGCTTATTTCGAGCCTCTCTTTTCTTCTCAGACTGGCTCAAACAGTGTCAACGAGGAGACTGAAATAGATGACAGCGACAGTTCAAAGTTCAAAGTCGATTGACAGCTTGTCGACCGATAGGTCGAAGAGGGCCGGATTTGAGACGCCTGCGGACAAGCCGCCGCAAAGGCTTTTTGTGCCTGGTCCGACGGATGTGCATCCGGCAACGCTGGCTGCACAGGAGATGCCGATGATCGGCCACCGCAGTGACGAACTGGAGTCGCTCTTTGGCAAATGCAGTGAGCAGCTGCAGGTGCTGTACCATACGGAGGCGAGGGTCTTCACAGTCGCGGCTTCCGGTTCCGGCCTGCAGGAGGCGGCGATCCGAAATGGCGTCGGCGGGCGGGTGATCAACTTTGTAAACGGGGCATTCAGCCAGCGATGGCATGATGTTTCGGTCGGGTGCGACAAAGAGGCGGTCGCGGTGGAAGTGCCCTGGTGCACTGCGGTCAAGCCGGCCACGGTAGAGGAAGCTCTGGAGCTGGCCCTCGCAGGTGGTCCTGTGGACGCGATCACGGTTGTTCATAATGAGACGAGCACCGGAGTTGCCAGCGCGGTGGAGGAAATCGCAGAGACTGTACGCCGAATCAGCCCGGATACATTAGTCCTGGTCGACGCGGTCTCGTCGTTCAGTGGGGTCAAGCTGCCGTTTGATGCCTGGGGGCTGGATCTGTTGCTCACTTCGTCTCAAAAGGCTTTGGCTGTGCCGCCCGGACTGGCCTTCGCCGCGGTCAGCGACCGCCTGATGGAGCGTGCGGCGACGCTATCCGATCGCGGCTGGTATTTTGATTTTCTACAGCTCGACAAGTACCGCCAACGGAGCACGACGCCAGCCACCCCGGCAATTTCGCTGTTACGGGCGCTCAGCGTGCAGTTGGACCGAATCTTCGACGAAGGATTAGAAGCCCGTTACGCCCGCCACGCCCACTGCGGGCAGATGAGCCGGACCTGGGCGGTCGACAACGGTTTTGGCCTGATGGCTGAGTCGGGCTATGAGTCGGATACTGTGACGACAGTGGAGAATAGCAGGGGCTTGGATATCAGCGGACTAAATGGCTTCCTGGGGCGGCGGGAGATGCAGATTGCGAACGGGTACGGTCCGTATAAGGGGAAGGCCTTCCGAATCGGCCATATGGGCGAGGTGTGGCCTTCCGATCTTGAGCGCCTGTTTTCCGCGATAGAGGAGTTTGCGGCCGGGGAACAGAGATGAAGGCGATTTCCCTCCTCGGGGCTAACTGGGATTGCGGTCGCCCGGCAGCCGATGTGGAGAGAGGCAGCCTGCAGGAAAAGCCGGCTGCCTGGTTTACAGGCTGACATGCTCTATCTGGTGGCCACGCCCATTGGCAACCTCGGAGATATTTCGCTGCGGGCCTTGGAAACGCTGCGTTCCATTGACTTAATCGCGGCGGAGGACACGCGCAAGACGGGGCGGCTGCTGAAACGCCACGGCATCGACACGCCCCAGTTTTCCTACCACGAACACAATGAAAAGCAGGCGGTGGAGCGAATCGTCGGCGCGCTGCGGGACGGGCTCTCGGTGGCGGTGGTGACGAACGCGGGTACGCCGGGCATCTCCGATCCGGGCTTTTCGGCGGTTCGTCGGGCGCTGGAGGAGGGGCTGCCCGTCTCCGCGATTCCGGGGCCGACCGGTCTGGTCACAGCGCTGGTGCTTTCGGGGCTGCCCCTGCACAGTTTCACTTTTCGCGGCTTTGCGCCGCGGAAGTCGGCGGCGCGGCGGCGCTTCCTGGAAGTGGATGCTGACTCGCCGCACACGCTCGTCTTTTACGAAAGTCAGCACCGGCTCCCGGCTTTTCTGACCGATGCGCTGGAGGTGTACGGCGACCGGCCGGCCGCTCTGGCCAACGATTTGACGAAGCTGCACGAACGGGTGCAACGGGGTACGGTTGGTTCCCTGTTGGAGGCGGTCGCGGCCAAGAAACTGTTGGGCGAGTTCATCGTCGTGATCGGCGGCTGCCGGTAGAGAAAGTTGTGCCGGAGGCGCGAGCCTCATGACCTCGCTCCGGATCGCAGATTGGCAAAGGCTTCGGTGTCAGGTTTGAGGTGGGCACGAAGGGCTGTCAGGAGGGGACATCGGCGGCGTCGGCGGGGCGACGCATTTTTCGTTCCAGGATTGGTGCGGAGGTGACGACCGCGACGCCGCACAGGATGGCGACGCCTCCGAGCAGTTGCTGCGGTGTAGGAAAGACGTCGAAGAGCAGTTGGGACCAGAGTACTGCCGCGACGGGGCTGGCGGCGAGGGCAACGGCGAAGACGCTCATGTCGAGTTTGCGGAGCGTCCAGTAGTAGAGGAAGCGGCTGACGACGACATCGACCGTGCCGACCAGCACGAGAATTGGGAACGCCTGGGCTGAGGGAAGCGCAAAGTTTCCGCGGGCGATGTTGAAGAGCGCGAGAAAGGCCGCGGTCAGGAGTAGGCGGTAGAAGAAGAAGTTGAGCAGGTCCACCTCGCCCATGTTGCGTTTGGTGAGGGCGGCGTGCAGGGCGTAGATGAAAGTCGAGATGAGTATCATCATCGCGCCCAGTCCCAGGTAGTCGCCCGGTTGGAAGGAGATGACTGCCAGCCCGATGACCGCTATTGCCGAACCGACTCCTTGCAGAAGGGTGAAGCGTTCGCCCAACCAGAGGAGGCCGAAGCCGAGGCTGAAGAGAACTGTCATCTTGCCAACCATGGCGGCGACGCCGGGGTCGATGAAGGCCATGGCCTCATAGTTGAGTCTTGTGCTGACGGCCACGCACATGCCGATAGCAAGGAAGGTGGGCCACATCCGGCGCAGGGGAGCCAGGCGCAGTCTGCGAGTTACGAGGCCAATCAGGCCGACCTCCACCAGGGCGACAGCGATAATGTAGAATGCTCCCAGGGCGGGCTCGATGTAGGGAAAGACGAGGCGGGCGAATACATAGTGGAGACTGTCAATCATCAGCAGGCTGATGAGGAGCGCGGTACCGCGTGCATTGCCGGAATTGTCCCCGCCTTGTGGCGAAGTCGGGGTGAAAGGACTACTGCGCGGCATGTCCCTCATGTGATCAACCTTTGCCAGGGGAGCAATGGACCAGGCGGGAAGCCGTCGCTGGCCCACGAAGCGGCCTTGTCAAGTGGATGCATTTCCTACTCTTCAGGCACATCATATCCGGCCTCTCCGAAAGCTGCCAACAGGGGCAAGGTCGGTTGTGCTAAAATACGGTCGGATCGGGACTCAGGCGGTGTTGGAGGTAGTCGAAGGGCACAGGAATGGTACGCAAGATTCTCCATTTCGATCTCGACGCCTTTTACTGCGCGGTTGAAGAGCTGCGGCATCCAGAGTTGAAGGGGACCCCGTTCGCTGTCGGCGGACGGCCTGAGAGCCGGGGCGTTGTATCCTCCTGTTCCTACGCGGCGCGACAGTTCGGAATCCGCTCGGCGATGGGCATGGCGCAGGCGCTGCGGCTGTGCCCGGAGTTGCGCGTGCTGCCGCCGGATATGCGAGAGTACGGTCAGGTTTCGGGGCAGGTGATGGGGATTCTGCACAGCGTGACCCCATTGGTGGAGCAGTTGTCGATCGACGAAGCGTTTCTTGAGGTGACGGAGCGGTCTGAATACGCTTCAGAACTGGCGAGGATGGTGCAGTCGCAGGTGAAGGAAAGACTGGGACTGCCTTCTTCGCTGGGCGTAGCGACGAACAAGCTGGTGGCCAAGATCGCCACGGATGTTGGAAAGGCGGCTGTCCGGACCGGGGACTATCCCAGGGCGGTCCAGGTGGTTCCGCCGGGCCGGGAGGCTGAATTTCTGGCGCCGTTGCCGGTGGACGCGCTGTGGGGGGTCGGTCCTAGGACGCGGGAGCGGTTGACTGCGAGAGGCATTCAGAAGGTGAGCGATCTGCTGGCGGCGTCCGCAGAGGAGTTGGAGCAGCAGTTCGGCAAACTGGGACGGGATCTGCTGCGACAGGCGCAAGGAATCGACCAGCGGCCGATTGTCATCGAGCGGGAGGCCAAGTCGATCAGCCAGGAGACGACTTTCGCGCAGGATGTGGTTGATACAGAGACGTTGCGAAGGGCGTTGCGTCAGCAGGCGGCACAGGTCGGCGGGCGACTGCGGCGCGGCGGACTGGCCGCGCGCACTGTCAATTTGAAGTTGCGTTGGACTGACTTCAGCACGCAGACTCGCCAAACGACGCCTTCACAACCGGTGGACGATGAAGAGGAGATTTACCGTATCGCCCTTGATCTGTTGGCGTCGAATCGGCCTGAGGGGGCGGCTGTCCGGCTGATTGGGGTTGGGTGCAGCGGCCTGGTTCCGGCGGTGAAGCAGATGAGCATTTTTGATATGGCGGCGGACCCGGAGGCACTGGCCAAAGAGGACCAGTTGAACGAGGCGGTGAAGACGCTGCGAAAGAGGTTCGGCGCAGATGCCATCCGCCGCGGCAGCGACTTGTGATGCCGGCAAGTGACCGGCCTAAAGGAATGGAAGCATAGTTGACCCCTAGAGACACTACTGTCGGTTGCGGAATCCTGTCTCGGTGCTTGGCCAGCTGTGGCGCGTGTTGCGAGCAGGTTACTTCGGTGATATTTCAGAGGAGCTGCATTTAAAGGAGTTAACGCGCGTGCGATACGAGGTGCCGATTTCAGAGGCGTTGATAGACGAACTTTTCCCTTTTTGGGCGTCCATTTTCGGGGAGGTATTGCCGGACATTGCGCGAGAAGTATTCCTGGGCGCTGAAGATGCCTATAACGGGGGCACGCTCTATTTGCAAAGGGAGGGCGAGCGCCTGGCAAGCACGTGCTTCACGATGCAGTCAAAGACGGCGCCGAGCCTGGCAGGTTTCGGCGAAGTCGCCACGGACCCGCAGTTTCGCGGGCGTGGACTTGCTACCGAGCTGTGCGCCTGGGCGGTGGAGGATTTCCGCGCGGCGGGCGGGGAGGCGTTTTTCCTGGGGACAGTCAACCCGGCGGCGGCACGGGTCTACCACCGGCTAGGGTGGCGCAAGCTGGCCGGAGCCAATGTGATGGCCAATATCCTGAGCGGGAAGTCACCGGAAGCATTCCTGGTGGACTACTTCACGGGAGACGTGGCAGAGGTTGTGGAGTCATCACCGGCGGACCGAATACCAATGATCCCGTTGATCCTCTGTCCGCATGACTGGCAGGTGCTTGACGCGAATACAAAGGTCTGCTCAACTCGTTATGCCACTCAGAATTCGTGTATGGGGCTGTATGTCCGCTTTGAGCGTGTCCGGCTGAGCGGCGGCGGTGCGTGGTTCGCGGCCAGGACGGCGGAGGGGAAGGTGGTCGGACTGTCGACGGCGCGCAGGGATGAAGCGGGGGAGTTTCAGATAGACGCGTTCACCCATGCGAGCTTTTCGGACATCTGGGAAGAGCTGGTGCTAGCAGCGATCGGCAGGTCCCAAGAAATGGGAGAGGGCGGATGCTATGCCGTCGCTTCGGTTGAGGACGAAGAAAAGCAGTCCAGGTTCGAGTCGCTAGGTTTTCGCAGGACCGGAGCGGGGGGAGAGTTCGAATTGGATGGAAGGCGGGTGACCTCTGTCAGGATGCAGAGAAGCGGGGCCTAGGTGGTCGCGGGGATCGAGATGACAGGGCGGCTGACACTGGACAGCCGCCACCGATTTGGGAATAATCTGTATTCAGGATCCTGCCCGTCAGACAAGAAGAATGTAGCGCTCGCGCATCTGGCCGACACACAGGCGAGAGGTTACAGGAAATATGGTCCCTTACCCCATCATGGCGTCTTCTCCGCGCCAGGCGGGGTCGATGCCAACGTAGTCCCTGACCAGAGGCTGTAGGTGGTCCGGAAAGTCTTTCAGGAAGGCCTTCGCTTCCTCTGATAGCGGCCAGGGGGCGTCTACCGGATAGTCGCGCGGGCGCAGACCGATGCCACAGGAGAGGCGGACGCGGTCGATGCGGTTCGGGAAGGCCGAGTGATAGGTGCGTGAGGCGAAGATGATTTCATCGCCGGGATCGGTGAATAGGGGCACTAGCCCGGGCACGTCGAAGCCTACGTAGCCTTCGGGTTCGGTCCCAATTCGATGGAAGGAGCGCTGGTCCGGGGTCAGCTGGAACCCTTCGGGCCCTTCCCAGCCTTCTACGTGGGAATCTTCGATTACGGCCAAGCCGCCATGCGCGGGATGGGAGCCGGTGATGTAGAACCAGAGGCCGGAGGGCCAGGGTCCGCGATTCAGGATGTCACCTGAGAAGGTGGGCGGGCCGTCGGAGAAGCCGCAGAAGTCTGAGTGCCAGGTGAGGGGGTCGGAGCCGGGGTTGCGGATGATGGCGGCGGTGCGGTTTATGGTCAGCTCTTCGGCCTGGCAGAAGACGCGCTGGGCCCGCATGAAGGGTTCGTGGTCGAACAGTTTCCACATGGCCGGAGAGTGTTCGATGAATGATGTGTGGGTGAAACTGTTGCCTTCGCCGAGAGAGTCATCCGGATCGATTACCTGCCTGACCGACTCCTGAAGCTCTGCTACAAGCTCATCGGAAAGCACATTTTTCACAATCGCGAAGCCGTGGGCTTCGACGCAGTCTTGTGCGGCATCCAACTCGTCCAGTGTGAACTCATAGCGATAGCCCAGTTCAGGCTTCTGGATGTGACTGTAATCCATTCAAAGCTCCTTTTGAAGTTAGGCTTAGAGTGGCGACGGGTTGGCCAGTCCGTCGACCGGTCAGGCTCTTTCGAAAGAGTGCCGACGCCACCTATCCCATCATTCCTTCATCGCCACTCCAGTCGTCGTCGATCCCAACATAGCCTTCAACCAAGGGTTTCAATCGCTGAGGGAAGGCTTTCAGGAAGGCCTGTGCGTCCTCGGAGAGAGGCCATGGCGCTTCGATCTTGAAGTCGCTCGGGCGGTAGATGACGGCGCAGGAAAGCCTCACGCGATCAATGCGATTGGGGAAGGCGGCGTGGTAAGTACGAGAAGCGAATACGATCTGGTCGCAGGGATCGGTGAAGATGGGAACCAGCCCGGGCACGTCGAAGCCGACGTACCTATTTGGTGCGGTCCCCTTCTTGTGGAAAGAGCGCCGGTCCGGCGTGAACTGGAAACCTTCGGGCGGCGTCCAGTCTTTAGTGTGGGAGTCTTCGATGAGTGCGAGGCCACCATGTTCGGGATGGGAGCCGGTGATGTAGAACCAGAGGCCGGACGGCCAAGGGCCGCGGTTCAATACGTCTCCTGAGAAGGTACGGGGGCCGTTGGAGAAGCCGCAGAAGTCGGAGTGCCATGCGAGCGGCGCGGAACCGGGATTGCGCAGGATAGCGGCGGAGCGGAGGATGGACAGATCCTCGGACTTGCAGAGGGCCCGCTGCGCACGCATGTAGGGCTCCTGGTCAAGCAGCTTCCACATGGCTGGAGAGTGTTCGATGAAGGAGGAATGGGTGAAGCTGTTTCCCTCTCCTAAAGTGCCGTCCGGGTCGATAACCTGTTTGACCGACTCCTGGAGATCCTGCACCAGTTCGTCGGAGAGTACCTTCTTGATGATGGCGAAACCGTGCGCCTCGACGCAGTCCTGGGCGGCGTCCAGCTCTTCGAGCGTGAACTCGTAGCGGTAACCCAGTTCGGGCTTTGGGATGTGGCTGTAGTCCATTCAGTGCTCCCGCATTTCCAAGACTGTTCTGTACTGGCCCGAAGACCACACCCAGTAAAATCCAGCCGCCTTCCAATAGAGGCGATCTTCGATCACGAGGAATCAGGTTCAGCTTTAGAGTGACTGCTGAACGCCCAGCACTACCCCATCATGGCGTCGGCTTGCGGTGCGGCATCGTCGGGCCGCCAGTCGTTCTGGATGCCGGTGTATTCCTCCACATAGTGCTGAAAACGCTGGGGAAGCGCCTTTATGAACGCCTTCGCGGTCTCGGGGAGCGGCCAGGGCGCGTCGATCTTGTATGCCTTGGGTCGGAAGCCGACGCCGCAGGAGAGCCGGACGCGGTCGATGCGGTTGGGGAAGGCGGCGTGGTATGTGCGCGTGGCGAAGACGAGCTGGTCAGTTGGCTCGCCGAAGAGCGGGACCATGCCGGGCACGTCGAAACCGACGTAGTTGTGCGGCTCGGTTCCTTCCGGGTGGAATGAGCGCTTGTCCGGAGTCAACTGGAATCCCTCGGGCCCTTCCCAGTCCAACCCATGGGAATCCTCGATGACGGCCAGGCCGCCGTGCTTGGGGAAGGAGCCGGTGATGTAGAACCAGAGCCCGGAAGGCAAGCTGAATTTATTGAGCACATCTCCCGCGTTTTGCGGAGGACCCTCCGCAAATCCATGCCAGTCCGTGTGCCATCCCAGCGGATCGGAGCCGGGATTGCGGATAATTGCGGCGGAGCGGTGAATGGTCAATCCGCCGTCGCCGCAATAGAAGCGGTTCACGCGCATGAACGGCTCGTGGTCGAACAGCTTCCAAGAGGCCGGGGAATGCTCGACGAAGGCGGTGTGGGTAAAGCTGTTGCCCTCGCCCAGTGTGCCGTCCGGATCCAGGACCTCCACCACGGATTCCCGCAGATCATTCACCAGTTCTTCGGTCAAGACGTTCTTTATGATGGCGAAGCCGTGCGCTTCTACACATTCGTTCATGGCATCGAGTTCATCGATGCTGAACTCGTAGCGATAGCCCAGGTCCGGTTTTTCAATGTGGCTGTAGTCCATGGAAAGCTCCTTGCGATAACGCTGGCTTACTTATCCCTTCAGTGACCCGATGGTGATCCCCTGGATCATCTGCTTTTGCATCATTATAAAGGCGACGATTGGCAGGACGGACATTAGAATTGCGGCTGACATCCCTATGCCATAGGCGGGACCGGTGCCTTTGAGTTGGAACATGATGATGGATACGCCCACGGGCATCGTATAGATGTTGGGCTTATTCAGCACTAACAGCGGCCAGAGGAAATCGTTCCAGTGGTATGTGAAGGTGAAGATTGCAAGAGTCGCCAGAACCGGCCTGGAAAGCGGGAGTGTGATCGTGTACCAGAGCTGCAATTCGTGGGCGCCATCTATGCGGGCGGCCTGGAACAGTTCGTCGGGCAGGGTCACTGCGAACTGGCGGAAGAGGAAAAGGGCGAAAGGAGAGGCGAGCCCGGGCAGAATCAAAGCCCAGTAGGTATCGTGCATGCCGAGTTTCAAGGTCAGGACGTAGGAGGCAATGAGAGTCGACCAAGCCGGGACGAGCATCGTGCTGATAATGAGCCAGAAGAGTTTGTCGCGAAGGGGAAACTGCTTGCGGGCGAAGCTGTAGCCGGCCAGGGAGGCCACGAGGACAACACCGAATGTAAAGGCTGCGCCCGTGAAGACGCTGTTCCAGAACCAGCGCAGTACGGGAGAGTTGGCAACGCCGCTTCCCGTCATCAGGTCGATATAGTTTTTGAGGACGGGCCGCGTCAACACAAAGGATGGGGGAATTGTAGCGACGTCTGAGGGATGTTTGAAACTGGTAATCAGAGCCCAGTAGAGTGGGAAGAGGGAAACTGCGGCAAGCACGAGGATCATCAGGAGCGCAACGTAGCGCCATGCGCTGGCCGCTCCTTCGGGAAGCAGGCGCAACTGCAGCGTCTCAATGAGTGTAGGTGTCTGTCTGTCCAGCCTGGATTGGGTCGCCATAATGGGGCCTTCGGATCAGAATTCCACAACCTGGGAAAAGCGTCGGAACTGGAAGATGGTAAAGCCGACGGTCGCCACCAGGAGAAGCAGTCCGGCGGCGGCGGCGGTACCGGCGTTGGCGTAGAATATCAACTGATTGTAGATGTAGTAACCGACTGTGATGGTGCTATAAACAGGCCCGCCGCGTGTCAGCACATAGATTGGCACGAATACCTGTAGGGCGCCGAGGGTGGAAACGACGATCACGTAGAGCATTGCAGGCGTGAGGAGCGGCAAGGTGATCGACCAGTGCTTGCGCCAGAAGGCAGCGCCATCGACGGCGGCGGCGTCGTACAAGCTGGAAGGTATGCTCAAGAGAGCCGCGCAGAAGATGATAATTGCCACGCCATTGCTGGATACGATGGCCATACCCGCCAAAGAGGGCAGCGCCGCGTAGATATTCCCGAGCCAGTTGACCGGTTCCAAATTGACAAGGGAGAGGGCGTAGTTGAGGACGCCCACATGGAAGTCAAATACAAAGCGCCAGATAATGGCTACTGCCAGGCCGGAGATCACTCCGGGGAGGTAGAATGCGGCCTGGAAGAAGCCGCGCAATTGGGAGCTGCGCAAGGAGACGATCAGCACAGCCGTCAGGAGGGAGAGAGCTGTCGAGATTGGGACGACCATCAGCGCGTAGTAGAAGGAGTTGAACATCGCCTTCTGAGCGCTGTCCATCTCGACGACATCGGCATAGTTTTGCAGGCCTACGAACTCGGTGGCCCCGCGCGGATGCCAGTCGACGACGCTCAACCAGATGACCATACCGTAGGGAAAGAGGAAGAAGACGGCGAAGAAGGCCATGAAGGGCAGGATCAGCAGGTAGCCCCATAGTATCTC
This sequence comes from Caldilineaceae bacterium, assembly GCA_965204525.1. Classification (GTDB taxonomy): domain Bacteria; phylum Chloroflexota; class Anaerolineae; order Caldilineales; family Caldilineaceae; genus Bin5. The sequence goes on from OZ241994.1 coordinate 1,342,147, forward strand.
TGATTGGGAGACCGTCAAGCGCGGCCACGGGAACAACTTTGTCCCCTGGCGCCAGCCGCCGCCAATTTTGTCTACTCGATCCATTTTCTGTGCGATGACGTACTGCGTATTGCAAGACAAGCCAGAGGTGTGTGCAATACGCAGTACGTGTCGTTTTCGTCTATACGAACCAGTCCAGCTTGCTAATGGCGTCGCAGAAGTCGGCTACGGCTTCTTCCGGCGGTGTGGGCAGGAAGATCTTCTGATGCACCAGCTCGAGCTGTTCCACGGTCTCACGGGCGCGTCCGCCGTGGGCTGACGCCCGCTGCCTGCCATAGGGAATGTAGTACTCGTGGTGCCATTCCAACATGGGGTTGCTGACGCCTTCAATGGCCGACACACGCGCAGGAAGCAGATACTGCGCTAACCAAGTCTGGTTCTCCCTGTTGGAGAGCCAGAGCGCGAAGTCGATCGAAGGTCCGATCTCACTGTCGTCGCCAGTGCGGAAGACCTGTGAATTTACGTCCAGCATCGGCCCACCCCAGTAGAGGGAGTGCGGGACTCCCGGGTTGGTGGGGGGCTGGACGAACATCCATCTTATGTCGCGCTCGGTGTCGGTGACGACCAGCGTATCGGGGTCGACTTCGAGGCCGGGACGCTGCGACCAACCGATGCTGGGACCGATGCCGCCGAGGAGGGACTTCTGGAAGAAGTAGTCCCAGCGGCTGGCGCTGAGGCCGGCCGGGTTGGGGATGACTCCATGTACGAAGTAGAGGTCCTGCAGCCATTGCAGCCAGGCGATGCCTTCTTCTTCACCCAACTTGCAGGCCCACTGGCCGTCTCTGAGCTCGACCGTGTCGGTTCCCCAGTTCCAGCTGAGGACCTGGTCAGGCCAGTAGAAGAAAGGATTTGTTTCCTGGGATGAGAAGACGCCGCCCCAGACCTGCGAGCCATCATCGCGTTCGAAGGTGCAGGCCTGCATCATGGCCAGATAGTCGTCGAAGTTCCAAGTTCGCGCCGGCGCTTCAGGGAGCATGTGGCTTACACCGGCCTCTTCCACGATATCGAGATTGAGGACCATGCCGTTGGCAAGGGTATAGAAGGGCACCATGTAGTTCTTGCCGCGGAAGAGCATGCCTTCATACCAACCTGGAGGCAGGTCATCCTTGAATTCCTGCGGCAGCTCGATCTCCACGGCAGCGTCGCTTTGCAGTGCCAGGATAATTCCATCAACGCTGGCGCGCAGGATGATGTTGGGGGGATTGCCGGAGGAGATGGAGGTCTGCACCTTTACAATCGAGTCCCATCCCATTGCCTGGTATGAGATCGTAACTCCTTCAGTTTCTTCGGAGTAGACGTCTGCCCTCTCCTGCTCCCAGGTCCCGTGGGGATAGAGATCGCCGGGCAGGCCCAGGCCGAAGGACCACCATTGGAGTTCGACTGGAGCCATCGCGGCTTCGCTCTCACCTCCATCGGCGCCTGGAGCCGGGGCTACACAGGCTGCAAGGGCGGCGCCGCCGCTTGTCATCGCCGCGGCTTTCAAGAAATCACGTCTAGATAGAGAACGTTGCATGGTTGCGTCTCCTTTTGGTAATGAACGCCCACCGATGAACTGGGCGGGGATTGGATAGATTATATGTCTTCAGTAAACAGTGTCAAGTGGCGAAAAAATAGGGTGCTGCTTCGTTCTCACAGGATGTAGCGAGACTGCTGGGCCAGGGCACGGCACACGGCAAGAGTCGCTTCGACGACGGCAAGCGGCCGAGCCTGGTGGGTAGGGTTGAACCCTTCAGCAGGTTACAGAACGGCTCCATCGGAGCGCGCATGGGCGGCCAAAAGCCGGACGACTTCAGAGTCGGTGATTTGGCGGAAGTCGTCATACCAAGCGCCGACCCCCCAAAACGGGGAGGGCGACAGAAGGGCGACGACCTGGCTTACCAGATTGGCGGGCGCGTCTTCGGCGTTGTTGGATACTGAATCAGGTTTGGATCGCAATTCGGCGATTGTACGGGAAGGAGCTACAGGGACGGCGGGTACGATTTCACGCGGTTCGCGATAGGTCAATGCCTGGATGGCGGCGCGCATGGAGGCTCCGGTAGCCATGCCGTCGTCGATCAGGAAGATGGTGCGGCCCTTGATGGGAGCGGGTGGGCGGCCGCGACGAAAAAGCTGGGCGCGGTGGGAGAGTTCACGTTGTTGCTGTCGCGAGATCTTCCGGATTCGGTCGTCGCCCAATCGCTGTTGGGCGACGACCTTCCGGTTTATGACCTGGACACCGCCTTCGGCGATGGCACCGAAGGCCAGTTCGGTCTGACCGGGAACGCCGAGCTTGCGAACGAGCCAGACGTCAAGGGGCGCTTTCAGGGCGCGGGCGACCTCGCTGGCGACGGGTACGCCTCCCCGCAGCAGGCCGAGGACGAGGGGGTTGACAGCCTCCAACTCCCGGAGCATGGCCCCGAGCAGCGCGCCGGCATGGCGACGGTTTCGGAAACGTTGCGGTCTTGCGCCTGGCACGCAACAACCCCTGAATTGAGTATATAAGACGGTGAGGAGGAAAGAGAAGTGCGCGGCGAGAAGATGGGGGGTGAATTCAGAGGGAGGCGGGGCGAATAAGCCACCCCACTCTCCTCGCTCTTTACTCCTCTGCCAATAGTTCCCGGTCGGGATTGAGCAGCCAGGCTACGAGCGCCTGGATCTCGTCTTCGCTCAGTTTTTCGGCGAAGTTTTGCGGCATCTTGCCCGCCTGCTCGTATGTTTCAACCACGTAGGCGGTGGGATTGACGATGCTCTCGTAGACGTACTCTTCGGCGGTCATGTCCGGGACGCGGCTGCCTGCTCGTTCGTACAGGTCCGCAAAGTTGGGGCCGTTCTGGCCAGCGACGTCGACCTGCCTCTCTTCGAGATTGTGGCAGGCGAAGCAGGCCTCGCCAGCCCAGATTTCCTGGGGCGAGCGGAAAAAGCGCGACTTGTATTCTTCCAGCGCTGCGGCCTGCTCTTCTTCGCTCATCAGGATAAAGGCTGTATTTTGAAATTCAGTTGGTCTGATGACATCCTCGAAAGGCTGGAAAGGATCTTCGTCCGGCGTCTGGGCCAGGGCCGATTCTTCCCAATTCATCACGTAGAGAGTCAAATCTACAACCTGATCGCCACGTAGGGGTCCGCCGAACTGCCCGCCCCAGGTAGGCATGACCTCCGGATACTGGCTTTCGATTTTGCTCGGGCGGCCGGCCGCGATAGTGAGTTTGACGTAGTCTTCAAGCGAGCCGACCCAATCGACGTCGTTGAGACGCCCGGTGTCGGTGAAAAAGTAGTAACTGTTCAGGGCGGGCCCTTTGCCCAGAATTCCCTGGCCATCTGGCCCGTGGCAGATGAGGCAGTTGTCTGCAAACAGCTTTGCGCCGTTCTCGATGGAGCGGCCCTCCCAGTTGATGGTCTGCGCTTCCATGCGCGGGTTTTCGCTTACCAGGACCATCAGCAACGCGATTATGCCGACCAGTGAGGACAGAATGCCCCACATGATTTTGGCGATCGGGGACCTCGTGTAAAGACGGTGCATAGTCGCTGTATTACTCTCCTACAAGAGCGCCGGACAGACTCTTCCAGCCGTCGGCAACGTAACCCATGAACAGGTGCTTCCAGCCGTACTGCTCCCAGTAGAGGGAGTCTTCGTGCAGCCAGAAGGTTTTTTCATAGTCGCCTTCCTCTCCATCGGCGGAGAACCAGGTGATCTCCCAGTTCAGCTTCTTCAGCCCGGGTTGAGCCTGGGAAATCGTCAGGATGCCGATGGGCGCGTTGAAGTCGGGATCTGTACGGCGGTAGTAGTCGACAGCATTGTTAAACTCGTGGAGGAGCTCGAGGAATTCGTGGTCGTGCACGTCGTATTCTTCGTCGGTGCGCCAGACGCCGAGCGGCAGATGTTTGTAGCCGATTTCACGGGAGAGGCCGGAGCCTTCTTCAGGCATCACGTCCTGAACGATTTCGACTGACGGGGCGCCTTCGACGGCGTATTCGGGCGTGCCCATCCAGCTCCAGATGATCATGACGGCGCCGGCGACGATGCCGGCGACGATGGCGACTTTGCGGTCTTTGCCGCGGCGGCTGGGGTTGTAGTCGAGATAAGGAATGGCCATCAGCAGAACGAGGAGCACGCCGGGAAGCAGGACGCCGGCGATGAACTTGTCTGCGATCTTGAGCAGCCCCTGCAGCCAGTAGAAGTACCAGGGCGCGACGGTATGGAGGGGTGTTGATTGCGGGTTGGCGATATGTTCCAGCGGGGCCTGGAAGAAGAAGACGGTCAGGATGATGAGGAGGGCGGTCATGACGGTCAGGAAGCTGGTCTCGTCGACCAGGACGTCGGGCAGGTAGTAGACGCGCTTGTCGGCGGGGACGCGGTTGGCGGTGTCCTCGCCAACTTCCTCTTCGTCGGCGGGCAGGCTGATGCCGAAGTGGACCACCTTATAGTAGTGGACGAAGAAGAAGAGAATCAGCAGAAGCGGCAGGAAAAGCACGTGCAGCAGATAGAAGCGCAGGAGGCCGTTTGCCCCGATGTCGGGCGCGCCGCGGGCGAGCAGGTTGACGGTTTCGCCGACGACGGCGGGGGGCACTGCCTCCGCCATGGAGGTGCCGATGGTGACGGCCCAGAAGGCCAGCTGGTCCCAGGGCAGGAGATAGCCTGAAAAACTGAGGAACAGGGTCATTACGAGCAGCAGTACGCCGGTGAACCAGGTAAACTGGCGCGGCGGTTTATAGCTGCCTGTCAGATAGCAGCGGACCATGTGCAGGGTGACGATTGCCACCATGGCTTCGGCGCCGAGGCGGTGCATATCGCGCAGGAACTGGCCAAAGGGGATATTGGTCAGGAGCAGGATCATGTCGACGTAGGCCCGTTCCGGGGAAGGGGCGTACCAGATCATGAGCAGGATGCCGGTGATGGTCTCGACGATGAAGAGGTAGGTCGAGAGCAGACCCAGCCGGTAGGTATGGGTGAAGCGGGTCACGCTCTCGTGATAGTAGGTGGGCTTGATGTGAAGCAGGAAGCCTTCGCTATGGGGCTTGAGGCGCGGGTTGGGGCGGCCCGGGGGTTCGCCCTGCAACATGCGGCGAAACTCGCCGGCATCGATGCCGGCGGTGAGGCGGGTGAAAACGTCGTCCGCCTGGGCAGCGACCGCGCCGAGAACTCCTTTTTCGCGGATATTATCTTGGAGTCCCATCTGGTTCTATCGTCTCCTGGTAAAGTGAAGGCCGATCTGACTCGGATCACTACATGTTCAGGCAGCTTATTCCATCATGAGGAAATCTGAGAGCGCTCGGAGGTCCTTGAATCATCCTACCCGTATCTACGACTATTTCACCTCCCGGTGAGGGATCGAAAGGAGCCTCTATCACATCGGAAGATAGTTTTGTCACGGCCAGAATTGTGCGGCCCTTTACAATCTCGATAGCGAACTGGTCAAGCGAGCGGGGCGAGGGCCCCAAAATGTACTCTCCATCGGGACAGAACTTGGATCCACACGCTGGGCAATGGATTTGTCCTTTTGCAGAGTCCCACCACAGCCTTATGCGCACGCCATACCAACTGTGAGGACAGAGAGGGTAGAGGGCATGCAATCCCTTTTCGGTATTGACCAACCAAAACCTACCTTCCGGGTAGGACTTGGGCTCGCTGCCGACTGGGGGCAATCCTGAGGCAGGGCCGAGATAGAATCTTCCACCAAACTCCCCCGCAGGTCGGCGAGGGTAAAGGTACTGATAGGTAGCCAGTCCAGTTCCCACGGTCATAGCCGCCAGCGTGCCGGCCCAGATGTACGTCAGAAACTCCCTACGATTCTTGCCCTCGTTTTCAGCATGGATGCCTGCAGAGTGAGAGCCGAGAAATGAGGCGCGATCAAGGGGCGCAATCTGCTCGGCATCGACTGGTACTTTTTCTTTACTCCAGGTTTCTTGTTTCCTCTGCAATTGCTGGACTGTCACTTTGTCCGAATTCTCCTGTCGGAAGCACGCGAAAAGTTTGCGTTTTCCCTATAAGGCGTCAGTGCCCCAAGTGCAGGATCAGGACTAAGAAGGCGCCGCTTTGGCCGGTGACAGAGCTTTGGGCTTTCCTTGCAGGCGTTTGCCTGTGTCCACAACGATTTCCGCATCAGGCGAAGGCAGAGATGGGGCCGCGATAAAGTCGCCTGCGTCTTCGGTCTGCGAAACGATTGAATCGCCCTCGACAATTTCAATCAGAAACTGATCCAGGGAGCGGGGCGCGGGGCCTTCGATGTAATGTCCCTCGCGGTTGAATTTGGAGCCGTGGCAGGGGCATTCAAAGCGGTTGTTGGAAGGCTCCCACTTGTACAGGCAGCCGAGGTGTGTGCAGACCATGTAGAGAGCGCGCGGCCCCTCATCGGTGTTGATGAGCCAGAATTTGCCGGTAGAGTTGCCTTCCGGGTCGATGCCAATCTGGGGCAATGCGGTGGCGTCGCCAAGAGTGAACTTGCCTCCGAACTCACCTTCGCGGAAGCGCGGGTACATAAACTGGTAGGTTGCGAGGCCGCTTTCAAGTGTCAGAAGGGTCAGGGCGCCGCCCCAGGCGTATGAAAGAAATTCGCGGCGGTTAATGCCTTCCTGACCTGCTTCGAATCCTTCGAGTACGGCGGCGCGGCCGACGGGAGCCACTCTGTCTGCGGCTGCAGCGGCGGCGCTGCCATTGCTTTGGACGGCTGTGGGCGTCTGCGCCTCAATTGTAGCCGCAGCCTCTTCCGCCGGCGCCTCTTCTGCGGGCGCAACCTCTGCGGCGGCGACCGGCGCTGCTTCGGCGACGGCTGCCGGTTCTGGTTGTGGGGCTGGCTCGGGCGCTGCTTCGGCGGCAACGGCAGCAGGTTCAGGCTGCGGGGCGGCTGCTCCGGTTGAAGGAGCGGCCTCTGCGGCTTCACCCGTGCTGCCATCGCGCGGCGGCAGCATTTCGCTCACGTCGACGCCGAGCCGTTCGGCCGCCGACTGCTGTGCGCGATTCACTCTGTCGAGCCATGCCCGGTTGACTTCGGCCATTGTGACTGGTCTCCTTGGAGATGCGGGAAGCCGGTCCTACATCTCGCCCCTTCCTCATCCTGCCAGCAGGCATGACGACATGGGATTCAATGCCTGGCGGGACTGTGAAGCATCGTTCGATAGAGTCGATCAGAGTATAGCAGGGGGCAAGTACATTGTCAAAATTATCACAAACGATCTGGCGACTGGATTTCATGCGAATTTAACTGGCTTCAAGACGATAGAAGTGTCTCACGTGCCTTGGGATAGTCAGATTGCGGTTTACTTCCTGCGCGACCAAGCGGGGAATGACCAGCTCGAGGTCGGGCCCTAACTGTCTGAGAATCCGAGAGGCACTGGGATCTGAATTTCGAACCGCAGGAATCAGGACACTGCTATCGATACAGATGCGCATACTCGGCCTCGAAGATTTCGCGTCGAGTCTTCCGCAGTTGTTCTATTAACTCTTCCGGGTCCGGCACATTCTCCCTATTGTCGTTCTCTTGGATCTCTTTGCTGAAGTCATCCAGAGCGCGCAACCATGCTCGTCGTGATTTCGCGTTTTCGATTAAGGTTGCGATCTCGTCGATTGGGGTGGAATCAGATTCAGCAGCCAGCTCCTCAAGTTTTGCGTACAGACCAGCAGGCAGATTGAGAGTGACAGTCTCCTTACCCATTTTTCCCTCCTTCCTAAAATCCATCTCTACTCTAAGGATTCTAACACAGTGCTGGTTATTCTTACGGCTGACAAAAGGCGAAAAGTGGCTATCATCTTTCGTTCGCAAGACTTGATGCAACACTAGGTTACAAGCTGCTCCAAGCTGGCGGCGACCTGGTCTCTCTGGGCGTTCAGGTCTTCCAGTTTGTCGCGTTCGCGCTGGACTACCTGCTCGGGGGCCTTGCCGACGAAGTTCTCGTTGCTCAGAAGACCGGTAGTGCGGTTTATCTGGTTGTCGACGTTATCCAACTCCTTTTGCAGCCGCTTGCGCTCGGCCTCCAGGTCGACCATGCCGGCGAGGGGGAGGTAGGTCGTGATACCGCCGGCGGAGAGTTGAACGGCGGGGCCGGAATCGGCGCCGCTGGCGCTGGGTTCGACGGTCACCTGGGACTCGTCGAGGCGCGCAAGCGTGGTGAACAGTTCCAGGTTGTCCTGGGCCAGGCTGTGGCCGCTGCCGGCAAAGATGGCAGCGATACGGCGGCCGGGCTCGACGTTGTATTCGGCGCGGGCGTTGCGGATGGCGCGGACGATCTCCTGAATGCGGCCGAAGTCGTCTTCGGCGGAGGCGTCGCGGTTTTCCGCAGGCCGGGACCAGCGTTGCGTCATCAGAGACTCGGCTTGATCGGGAACGCCGGGCAGGTGACTCCATATCGCTTCGGTGACGTAGGGCATGAAGGGATGGAGCAGGCGTAAGGACTGCTCAAGCGTATACGCGAGGACCTGGCGGGTCGCGGCGGCTTCTGCAGCATCGCCGCCGTAGAGGCGAGGTTTGGCGGCTTCGATGTACCAGTCACAGAATTCGCTCCACAGGAATTCATAGAGCTGGCGGCCGGCTTCGCCCAGCTGCCAGTTTTCGATGAGCTGGGTCACGTGGGTCTGCACCGCGGTCAGGCGGCTGAGTATCCAGCGGTCGGCGAGCGTCTGCGCGTCCCGGGGGGGCAAGGCGTAGGCGATGCTGTGGCGACCGTCCCCATTGTCCAGGGACACTTTGTCCGGTTCCAGATTCATGAGCACGAAGCGGGCGGCGTTCCAGATTTTGTTGGCGAAGTTGCGGTTGGCTTCGATGCGGGTGACGCTGAGCTTCATGTCGTTGCCGGGCGTGCTGCCGGTGAGCAGGGTGAAGCGGAGGGCGTCGTTGCCGTAGGTCCCGATCAGGTCGAGCGGGTCGAGGGCGTTGCCCAGGCTTTTGCTCATTTTGCGGCCGTCTTCGGCGCGGACGAGCCCGTGCAGGTAGACGTAGTGGAAGGGGACCTTGTCGGTAAAATAGAGGCCCATCATTATCATGCGGGCGACCCAGAAGAACAGGATGTCGTAGCCGGTTTCGAGCACGGTTGTGGGGTAGAAACGGGCGAGGTCGGAGGAGAGAGAGTCATTTTCCCCATTGCTTTCTTCTCTTTCTTCGAGTTGCGGCCAGCCGAGGGTGCTGAAGGGCCAGAGGGCGCTGCTGAACCAGGTGTCGAGGACATCTTCGTCCTGCTCCAGCTCGACGGTTTCGCCGTAGAATTCGATGGCCTGTTCGAGGGCTTCGCTTTCGCTGCGGGCGGCGAACTGATGGCCGTCGGGCCCGTACCAGATCGGGATGCGGTGGCCCCACCAGAGCTGGCGGCTGATGCACCAGTCGCGGATGTTTTCCATCCAGTGGTAGTAGTTTCGCTCGAAACGTTCGGGCACGATCTTGATGCGCCCGTCTTTCACGGCGGCGATGGCGGGCTCTGCAAGGGGCTTGGTTTTGACGAACCACTGCGTGCTGAGGAGGGGCTCGACGATGGTGTGGCAGCGCTGGCAGTGGCCGACCTCGTGGACGTGCGGCTTGTCTCTGACGACCAGGCCGGCCGCGTCCATGTCCTGCCAGAGTGTCTCCCTGGCTTCGAAGCGGTCCAGCCCGGCATAGGGGCCGGCCGCGGCGTTGAGGGTCCCGTCCTCGTTGGTGATGTTTACATAGGGCAGGTTATGACGCTGGCCGATGAGGTAGTCGTTGGGATCGTGGCCCGGCGTCACTTTGAGCGCGCCGGTGCCGAAATTCGGGTCGACGTGGTCATCGGCGATGACGGGGATCTCGCGCTCCAGGATGGGCACGAGCGCGGTTCTGCCGATGAGGTGGGCGTAACGTTCGTCGTCAGGATGGACTGCAACGGCGGTGTCGCCGAGGATGGTCTCGGGCCGGGTCGTGCTGACCTCGACGTGGTCGGTCGGAGACTCAGCAGCGCTGGCTGCCCGCAGCGGATAGCGGAAGGTGTAAAGCCTGCCGTCGATTGGCTCGTGTTCGACTTCGAGGTCGCTGATGGCGCTCTCGCAGCGGGGGCACCAGTTGACGAGATAGTTGCCGCGGTAGATGAGGTCGTCCCGGTAAAGGCGGATGAAGGCTTCGAGGACGGCATCGCTAAGGCCGTCGTCAAGGGTGAAGCGTTCGCGGGTCCAGTCACAGGAGATGCCCATGCGGCGCTGCTGCCCGCTGATCTGGCCGTGATATTCGTCCTTCCAGTCCCAGACTTCCTGCAGGAAGCGTTCGCGGCCGAGGTCGTGGCGGGTGGCGCCGCTTTCGGCGAGTTTGCGTTCGACGACGTTCTGGGTGGCGATGCCGGCGTGATCTGTGCCGGGGATCCAAAGCGTGGGCCGGCCGGCCATGCGATTGTAGCGGATGAGCATGTCCTCGACAGCGCTGGTAATGGCGTGGCCGAGGTGGAGGGCGCCGGTAACGTTGGGCGGCGGCATGGAGACGACGAAGGGTGGGGCGTCAGGGTCGGCGAGGCCGCTCTCGATCTGCTGTTCGGGGCGGAAGAAGCCCATCGACTCCCACCATTCGTAGAGTTTCTCTTCCCATTGCCGCGGTTCGTAGACCTTGGGCATTTCCTCACGCGTTCGGGGCAGAGTTGTCGTTGTCATTGTTCGCAGTGCTCCCATCAGTAGTTCGCCGGCCTTGAGCGGCTGGACGGTCGGTTCAAGTGTACAGTCTCATTAGGGCTCGTTGACATTTTCTAAGGTGTGTCGAGAAGGCAAGCTCTTCCGGCTGCGTTCGGTGGCTTTGCCCCGTGACCCCGCCCTTCGGCGGGCGCATTGCGGGGTTTCAAAATGGGCTGAAGAGACACAGTTTCAGGGTAACTGCAGGAAAAGCCGGGCTGGGCACTCCCTGAACACAGGTCGTGCGCTCGTACGGGAACTCGTAGGGAACAGGTAAACGCTCGTACGAGCGTTTACGAGAGATCCACGAGCGTTTGCGAGAAAAAATTTTTCAAGAGACAGAACAGTGCTCATTCGCAATAAAATAATAATTATCTGATGCACAGGAACTCATGTGCGTTCAATTTGAAACCAAGAGTTTTCGCACGGGCCGCGGCCTGACATCGCAGGCGTCTCACTCGCTCTATTGACACTCGCAAGCTCGTGGACCCGTTTGGGATCTACATTAGAAACGACAGGGCGCTGGGCCCCTGGCGCACAGTCAGGTATCGTCTGATCCCCCGCTTCCCCGCTTTCGCTTGCGCGGATCTTGCCTGCTTCATTGAAATGTCAACGACTCCCAGCGAGTTTCGTTAGAGGGCCGGTCAAAAAATAAGTCACTTCATCCAAAGGACGAAGTGACTCCGCGGTACCACCTTGGTTAGCGGGCAAGGTTATTGCCGGCTCTCTCTACCGCGATAACGGGCGGACCCGGGGAGAGCTATGCTTAGCGCCTGTTCACTCTCCCGGCCTTCCCGGCGACATTCCCCTCTGCGACTCCGGCACTGGTTCAGCGGTGCTTTGGTCGTCAGATGCGCTGCGTTAACGGACGCCCCTTTCAGCCGGGAGGGCGTCTCTCTGGCCGTTCGCGCGCGTGGGTACTCTTCCGGTGCGCTGCCGTTTTCAGTTTACGCAGACGATTATAGGTTGCGCTGAGAGAAAAGTCAATTTTTCGGGCGAGGGTGGGTGTGAGGACCAGACATGGCTTAGTCGTTACTTGAGGTATACGAAAGTTCGCGCCTAAATTGGGCTGCATCCTTTTGTGCAGGGCACCCTGCGGGGGCGGGCGGGGATCAGCAGAATGGGCACGGTTATGTCGTCAGAAATGTCCTATTTTGTCAGGTTTTTTTGGGAGGGGGGGCTCGGTTCATCCTGTCTATGGCTGAGGAACGGTCTGTCTGCGATGAGGCGGCGGGATTTGGAGAAACTATATGCCTCCACGTAGTGGGGAGGTTTCTTCCGCGCGCGGCGTGTGTGACAGGAGTGGCTGCGGACAATTTGACAAAAAACGGCGCTTGCGGGAACTTATGTACGTGTTCCGGCTCCTGAACAGGAAGGTGCGGATTCGTAACCCGCATACCAAGTCCCATGCAGATCGAAAGCATAGCCGTCAAAAACTACCGCTGCTTGCGCGACACCGTGCTGAACGACCTGTCACGCCTTACCGTCCTGGTCGGAGCGAACGGTTCGGGAAAGTCGTCGCTGATCGATGTGTGCGCCTTCCTGAAAGATGCCTTGACGCAGAACGTTTCCTCTGCGGTGGCCCAGCGCGGGGGATATCGCGAACTGGTCAGCCGGGGAGAGGCGGGGCCGATTGAGATCACCCTTAAGTTCCGCGAACGCGGTGGACGACTGGCGACATACTGGCTGAAAGTCAATCAGGATGATGGGCGCGTAGTCGTAGCGCACGAGGCGCTCAGCTACAGGAAGGGCAACCGCGGTAGAGCGTGGCGCTTCCTTTACTCCAGTCGAGGAGAGGGAGAGGTGATCACGAATGAGACCGGTTATGGCGAGCCCTTCACGGAAGGTAAACACCAGGAAAAGACGGAGTTCAAACTTGGTGACCCCAGCATTCTGGCCATCAAGAGTTTCGGCCAACTCCAGGGGTTCCCGGTTGTGTCGGATTTCCGTAGCCTGATTGAAAACTGGCACATCTCCGACTTGCACATTGCAGACGCCCGTCCAAGCACCGAGGTAGGTTATGCCGAGCATCTATCCACACGCGGCGACAATATCGCGTTGGCGGCGCAATACCTTTACGAAACCCACCCCCGGCAGTTCGAGAAGGTTCTCCAAGCCATGCGGGAGCGCGTCCCAGGCGTGAGTTCAGTGGAGGCGAAGCCTACCGAGGACGGCCGGCTCGTCCTGCGCTTCCAGGATGGCAGCTTTAAGGATCCATTCATCGCTCGCCATGTATCCGACGGAACGATCAAGATGTTTGCCTACCTCGTCCTGCTGTACGACCCCAATCCACACTCGCTGCTGGCGGTCGAGGAACCGGAAAATCAACTCTATCCCGCGTTGATGCGGCAACTGGTCGAAGAGTTCCGCGCCTACGCCCAGCGCGGCGGCCAGGTGTTCGTGTCAACCCACTCGCCCGACTTCCTGAATGGCGCGGAGCTCGACGAAATACGCTGGCTGGCCAAGGAGGATGGATTCACCACCGTCCGCCGCGCGTCCGACAGCGAGCTTCTGCAGTCCTTCGTCCACGAAGGCGACCTGCCTGGCGCGCTCTGGAGGCAAGGGGCATTTGACCTGCCCGGCCTGTTCTGGAGACGGAACGAACACGAAGGAACGCGGCCACAGTGAACTCGGTTGTCTTCCTGGTTGAGGAGGCATCTATGCAGGATCTGCTCAACGGACTGCTTCCCCGTCTTTATCCCGATTTAAGTTTCCAGTTCCTGGTCTATGAAGGAAAGAGCGATTTGGAGAAGAACATCCCGCGCAAGTTGCGGGCAGGCTGGCCGCCGGGCGTCCGCTTTGTCGTCGTGCGGGACAACGACGGAGTTGACTGTGTACAGCTTAAGCAGCGGCTCCTGCAGTCCTGTCAAACGGCTGGCCGGGGCGACACCCTTGTGCGGATCGTGTGTCAGGAACTCGAAGCCTGGTATCTGGGCGAGCCTGAGGCTTTGGCGGAAGCCTATGGGAATGAGAGACTGCGCGGGATCAGTCGCAAGGCGCGCTTCCGTGATCCGGATGCTGTTCAGAAACCCTCAAAGGCCCTCAAAAAGATCGTGCCTGAATTCCAGAAAGGGAGCGGCGCGCGCATGATGGCGAAATTTCTTTCGCGGGAACGGAACCGGTCGAAAAGTTTCCATGTCCTGCTGTCCGGTCTTGACAGGTTGTGCGCGGATTGCAAATCCAGCTCCTCGGGCTCAACTATCTGACTGTGAACATCCTCCACGCAACAACCGACCCGCCGCGCACCAAGCCGCAGATGCTGAATATATTGGCACGGTTTTGCCGCGAAAACAGGGCAAAATGACACGCTGATGACATATGAGTGAGATATAATTGGTGATCATGCCGCCTTCGTCATCAATGTGGAGATTGGAGGTATTCTGCTAACATACACGCAACGACATTGGGGAAAATCGGACAGACAGGATCCGCAGCGGATTCATCTGCTGGAGCACCACCTAGCCGACGTGAGCGCCTGCTTCGAGGCGCTGCTGAAACAGCCGGCAATCCGGAAGCGATTGGCGCGTGCTGGAGGGCTGAGTGACCTGGACGAGACGGTTGCTGCGCGGTTGTGCGTCCTGGTTGCTCTGCACGATGTCGGCAAGGTGAATGTCGGTTTTCAGACGCCTTAGCTTGGACCGTCTCGAGCAGTCAGGTCTTTGCGGGGCTGCAGACCAATGCCAAGTGTCCGCTTGTCGATCCAAGCATCAATAGCCTTCCACCTGAATCTCCATTGACCCCCGACTTTGAAACCGGGTAGCTCCCCCTTCTGGGCGAGCGCATACACCGTCTTATCGGCGACCTTGAAGAATTCGGCCATGTCGGAAATGGTAAGAATGTCATCTTCGGCCATCAATGTTGCTCGTAACCTCGGGAGAATTGGGTGCGTTAGGGTATAATCCGGTAGATTACGGCAGCAATGGGCCTCTGTCAAGGTGATTCTGGTTCGTATAAGGATACCTGCTGGATGACGGGGGACCTCGGTTGAGGAAGGATGAAACCTCGCTATCGGGAGCACGATTTGGCAATCTCTGAATCCACGCTAGCCCGGTGGAGCCATCATCAGGCTGCGACGGCCTTCACGCAGACGCACCTGCTTATCCGTGCGGCCCTGGACGCCTACGGATGGCCCTCGGATATGAACTACGAGGTCTTTCTCCAGGGCTCCTACAAGAATGACACGAATCTCGGCGGGGAGAGCGACGTCGACGTGGTCGTCCAGTTGAACCATAAGCTCAGGCCACGCGTGGCCAAGCTTTCTGGTCAACAGCTACAGGAAGACGCCTCTCACCAAGGGGCATACCAAAGGTGGAAGTCCTTCAAAAACCTTGCGCTGAAGGCGATGAGAGCCCGGTTCGGGAGCGCGACCAAGAGCGGCCGGAAGACCCTGCAGGTGTCGAAGGGCATGATCCCGGCGGATGCCGATCTCGTGGTCACGCTGCGCTATAAGGAGGGCATAGCATTCTACCTACCGGACGAGAGACGCTGGGTCGTCAGCTTCCCGCAGCAGCACCACGCTCGAGGAGTGAGGAAGGAAAGGGCCACCAGCAATCGGTTCAAGAGGACCATCCGCATGTTCAAGGCGGCCCGGAACCGGCTGGTCGAGACGAAGGCGTTGACCAAGGATGACGCCCCCTCTTA
The DNA here is from genome assembly GCA_965204525.1 of Caldilineaceae bacterium. Taxonomy (GTDB): domain Bacteria; phylum Chloroflexota; class Anaerolineae; order Caldilineales; family Caldilineaceae; genus Bin5. The sequence continues at coordinate 1,357,391 of OZ241994.1, forward strand.
CTTCATCGAGTGCCTCCTCCATAACGTCCCGGATAACCTATTCGCGCCAAAGCTCGCGCCGACATATACGGGCATTGTCGACCGGCTGAGGACCGTCAAGCTCAACGATTTCAAGTGCCAGAGCGGACAGGTGGAGTTGTTCGGACCAGGGCGGGAGCAGTGGTCCGAGAAGAAGGCGCGGGCGTTCGTCAGGGCTCTGCAAGGGCTGTGGGACGCGGGGAGTTGAGATTGCTAGCTGCCCTGATCAGGTATCCCACCGGGGGAAGGTGCAGGGCGGTGGTCCCCAGTCGGCTACCTACGGACTGTGGAACCGCGGTAATCAAATTTGTGACCGGTCGTCAAACCCGAGGCTGAGACTAGGTCCTAGCAAGGCAAGCCTCGACCGTCACGGGGAGAGTTCAGCGACGGCAGGGGTCTGTTGACCATACGAACGGGGATTTCTAGACTCTTGTTGACTTTACATTGACATTGGTATGTAAGGGTGGTACTGACATGAGTCCATCGTAGAAATGGGTGGACATTGCGGAGGTGGCAACACACCTACGGGTTACGAAGAATTCGATATACCGCTGGGTCGATTCGAAGGGTTTCCCACTCACCGCGCTGGTCGACTGCTGAGATTCAAGCTGTCGGAAGTAGACGACTGGGTGCGGTCAGGAAGTGATGAGCATATTTCTTCAGAGGGTGATGGTAGAAGCACTGATGACAGCTAAATCAATTGACCCAGAATCGACCGCATTTCAGAAGGGGGCTTATATACCTAAATAGCCAAGGTGAAAGAAGATTGGCAGAAGAGAATCACTTTAGCGCGAAACGAGGGGTTAGATGACCTCTGATGAGGAAAAGGGCGAATACCAGACTTCCAAATCTCGCTACAGGTTGAGTACGATTCGGCTTCTTGATGAATGCAAACAAATGCAAAGGATAGGTACTTGGATTCTTCGAGGCAAGAAACTAAAAGGGGGGCTTAAATCCGTCCTTGCCTTCTCCTAATTCTGGAAGTCCCCTTTCGGAGAGTTCTGTTTTCAATTGCTTGACGAACACCTGATATTTATCGGTGTACTTGTAATAAACCTGACCCTTGCTGCAATTCCACCTCCTTGATAGCAGTTCAATCGCCTTGTCTCGTGTTCCAGCCAGAAAGCGTCCACGTTTCCAGTGAAATGGCTGCACTATGAAATTGGAAACGCCAGTGGATATCAGGCTATCGATGAAAGCTTGGTTATCTTTGACCAACAACAGTGGCGTCAATGTGATACAAGCGCCGATTCTTGAGGCGGACACCTCTGCAATTGCTCTTAGCCGCTGTGAATTGGAGGGGCAAAAAGGCTCAAACGTTTTTCGGACACCTTCGTCATCGGAGGTGACAGTCATGTTGACTTGCACTCGACCCCCATTGCTCTCGATACTCCTATATAAGGGGATATCATCCACAACCATAGGACTACGTGTCTGCACAACCAGTTTTACCCTATGGTTACTGGCAATTAGTTCAAGTAGCTGGCGAGTAAGCCCCAACTCTTTCTCAATCGGCTGATAAGGATCTGTCACGCTACTCATATAAATGCGCTTTCCGTCCAAGGAGCCTGGCTTATGCTTCTTCAATATATCGACAGCATTCTCCTTCACAGCAACCCAGTATCCCCACGAATCTGTCCTTGCAGCATCTCTGGCGAAAAACGCAGCGTAGCAATATGTACAACCGAAAGAACAACCACTATAGGGGTTGAGCGTAAAGTCATATGAATCCATGAAACCGCTCGCCTTAGTCAGGATTTCACGAGCATTTGTGTAACTGATATCGGCCTGCCCAAAACGGGCAGGCCGAGGAGAACGAAGGGGGCTAGGTTCGGCCGGCACATCTCTTTTGTCATCAAAAAGGCTGAACTGAAGCGGGAATTCGTCTTTCGGCATTTTCCTAATTATGGCTCTCTGGTTCTGACAAAGAGATGTCAATTGGGTTGCCAAAAGGCAACACTCAAGAATGGGTGTTCAAAGTGGGACTCGAACACCAAAGAGAATGGCGCAGTCTTTTACTTGCAGGAAAGGTGGCAAGTTTCTCTTTCTGAACCCATATACCACCGCCAATTCTCCAAGATAAGTAGATGCCCCTCGGTATCCCAAATGAGTGTCCGGGCAATGAACTTTTCCGTCGGTCGCGCCTCTAAACTTTGGGAAGAAATCTCTTTCCAGTTTTCCAAGTGTATCGAACGGGAAAGCCTCCCTGAGTTTTCCTAGTTTGAATTTGTGGCAACTGAAAGCCCCTGCGTGGGGACTAACTTCACGAATGAGGTTGCCTATTTCTACCTCCATGTCATAACTTTTCGGATAGATAGAGTGAAATGCTGTTAGCCAAGTAGGTTTTGGTTGCCTTTCCAAAACTCGCCAATTCTTGTGCTGCGTGCCCTCAACGATTGCAACGGCATGCGCCAAAGGCGTATTTGCAAATCCGAGTTGCACTCTCGCCTCAAACTCTCGCCAAATTAACTCACCCATTTTCTGCATGGACGCAGAAACATCAATTTCATCGACTTGAATACCTTGAACGTCATGCCCTTTCTCGATGGCTTCTGCTGCCATCAGCGCGGCACCGATCCGGCAAGCAGATGTTCCCGCTCCAAAGTCAACGATTCTTAACGGTTGCTCATACCAGTCAGACAGTCTCTGACTAAGCACGGTGAGTGACCTCCATGCCATTAGGGAATGTCCAAGTTGGTAACGAATCACATATGCCGGTGGCGTGTAATGATCATCGTAATCAGGCTCTTCATTCCCTCCTAGCTTTCTAGGTAGCAACTCCATTGTTCTATGCGCCTTGTCGTGAGCGCAGGGCCTGTCTTTGAACCATGAAAAAAGTGCCTGCCCGCACGATTGATCCAACAATGCACCAACTGCAAAAGGGTTCATTACACTCGATCCCTTGCGACAAAAGGCATGTTACTACAGTTTTCAAGGCCAGATAGAAAGTCTGTCGGTCGGTCGTGCAACTCGGAGTAAGTATTATTTTTGTCATGAGAAAAGTCAAATGGGTGCAGCCCAGATTTGGGGTGGGAGAGGGCAGGCCTTGTGCCTGCCCCTACCCGGAACTTTGGGGGGAGGCGAGTGTGGGGCGCTTGAGGTGAGGGCGGGCTAGTTGAGTTGGGTGGTGGGGGGATGGGAAACACATTTGGGTAAAGATGATGGTGGGGAAGCAAGTCAGGGTGAGCTTGCAAGAGCGGGACGTTGCGGGGGCGCACAACTGCAGTGGTCAGTGGGAAGTCAGAAGAGGCTGGTACTGCGCAAGGCGGTGCGGGTGTGGTGGAGGCCTTCGAGGGTATAGAGGATGAGGGCGGTCCAGATGAAGGCGTAGCCGATCAGTTCGACTGTGGTGAAAGGCTCCTTGTAGAGGAAGACGCCGAGGATGAATTGGGTGGAGGGGGCGATGTATTGCATGAGCCCGAGGCTGGAGAGGGGAATGAGGCGGGCGGCGGCTCCGAAGCTGACGAGCGGGATGGCCGATACGACGCCGGTACCGAGCAGGAAAAGGCCGAGTCGAGACCAACCGCCGGCGGTCCAGGCAGCGGGGGCCTGATGCCCGGTGTAGAGTAGGAGGAACAGGGCGGGGACCAGGAGCAAAGTCATCTCGAGGCTGAAGAACTGCATGCCGCTGAGATCGATTTTCTTTCTGATGAGGCCGTAGAAGCCGAAGGTGCCGGCGAGGGAGAGCGCGATCCAGGGGAGCTCGCCGAGGCTGACCGTCAAGTAGATTACACCGGCGACGGCGATGGATACTGCTATCTTCTGGCCCCGGCGCAGACGCTCGCCGAGAAAGAGGCGGGCCAGGAAGACGCTCAGGAGGGGGTTGATAAAGTAGCCGAGGCTGATTTTGGCAACGTAGCCTGTGTCCACCGCCCAGAGGTAGGTGCTCCAGTTGGCGGCGGTGAGAAGGGCGGCTGCGAACACGAGCAGCAGGACTCTGGGCGAGCGGCGAAGTTTGAGCAGCGAGGAAAGGTCTTTGAGTACCGCCAGCGCAACTATCATGGTCACGGCGGACCAGATCATGCGGTGGGCAAGGATCTCCAGCATGGGGAGAGCCTGGAGCTGCTTCCAGTAGACGGGCAGGAAACCCCAGGTTCCGAAGGCGATCAGGGCGTAGAGATAGCCGCGGTAGGAGGAAAGGTTCACGGAGTCGTGGCCGGTTGCAGGCGTCCAGGGACCCGGGTGGGTCTCGATCACCGACCGCTGCTCTTGAGGAGGAGGCGGCGGCTGGCGGTTTTTTCAACGGCGGCGCGGCTCCAGGGCATACTGTGATAGGCTCCTTCCAGCCACATGGGGATCTGGTCGGCATAGTTGCGGCTGATTGGATGGCCTGACTGGCCGCTGGCGGTGACGCTTTCGGCGGCGTCCCAGTTGCCGACGTCGAAAATCTGGCGATAGGCGGCCTGGACCTGGACGAGGCCCGGGGGCAGCTCGGACATGAATCCGGTCTGATTGGGGGTGGTGCCGTCGCCGCCTATGGGATAAGGGCCGCGGTTGAAGAGCCAGCCGAGGATGGGCGCGCGGCCGAGTGTGTGGCTGTAGCGGATCTGGTGCATTCGACCCCATGCCCATTTGCGCGGGGTGGGGTTCACCTCGCGGCGAAGGCGATGCACGGAGAGCTGGAGGGCGGTCTCGATCAGTTCTTCCCTGGTTCTGCGGCGGCCGGTGGCGGCGTCGGCATACCAGGGAGAATCTTCTTCGTTTTGCAGGAGCTCGAGCAGTTTCGTCTGGGCGCGGAGCATGAAACCGTTGATGAGAAAGACGGGGCTGCTGCCTTTACCCAGGAAAGCGGGAGCGGTCGCGCCCAGCTTCTGGCCGAAGGTCAGGTCGAGCAGGTGGAGGAGAGTATAGTGGAAGACGAGAGCGGCGGGGCTTTCCTGGTCCATGCGATAGCCCCAGTCCTGCAGCATGTTGACGGCGACGCGCACGTAGGGGTCGTCGCTCAGATGGCCGGTCAGAAGCGGAGTAAGCTCTTTGGCGTAGAGGCTGGTCTCGTCGAGCTGGATCTGCTCCATGTCGCGCAGGGTCAGTTGCCCTTTTGCGGCCAGCATCTCTTCGATGCGGCGGGCGCGCCAGCCGGGCATGGTCTCGAAGCTGAGGACGTAGGGGTAGTCGTCGCCGGTGACCTTGTTGTTGGCAGTCACGATGAGGCCGCTGGGGGGATTCAGGAGCCGGGGCAGCTCGTCGTCGGGGATCAGGCCGTCCCATTCGTAGTCTCCGCTCCAGCCGGGCACGGGCACGAGGCCGTTTCCGTTGCGGCGAATGGGGACGGCGCCGGCGAGGCGGTAGCCGATGTTGTTTTCGCGATCGGCGTAGGCGAAGACCTGGGAGGGCGCGGTCCAGTCGGCGAGGACGGCGTTGAACTCCTGCCAGTTCCGGGCGCGGTTGAGGCGCAGGACCGAGCGCATCACGGCTCCCGGATCGTGGCCGATCCAGCGGAGGGCGAGGGGCGCCGCGGTGAGTACCGGCTCGTCGGGGAAGGGGGAGTCGGGGCCGTCCGACTTGAGAATTCCGGTGAGGATGGGGCCGTGGCGGGTCACGATGACCTCTTCCACGTGGGGGCGGGCGCGGTTGCGGAGGTAGATCTCCTCGCGCAGGACCGCGGCCTCTTCCCAGTCGCCCTGATACTGGAAGCGGGGCGGGCCGCCGTTACCGTTGTCGGGATGGGGGCGCTCTATGAAGAGATCCTGGACATCGGGGAAGGCGTTGGTCAAGCCCCAGGCGATCTGTTCGTTGTGGCCGATGATAATGCCGGGCGCGCCGGCGAACGAGGCGCCGCTGACGTGGATGCCGCGGTCGGGGCTGTTGGGGTCAGGACTGTCGGGGTCGGTACTGCCGGCAGGGGGGCAGGAGAGGTGCATCTCGTACCATGTGCCGGGCATTGACATAACCAGGTGGGGATCGTTACAGAGGATGGGACGGCCGCTGGCGGACTTTTCCGCTGAGACGGCCCAGGCATTGCTTCCCTGCCCAAACTCCGGCGAGGCGACGCCCAACCAGCCCTTCAGCTGTTCGTATTCGTTGAGAATTAGGCCGGCTGTGTGCAGCAGCCGCATCGACTCCTGGCTGCCGGCGCCTTCGGACACGGTCGGGTTGGTGTTGGGATAGTCCGGCTCCAGATCGGCGGCGAGGGTCGAATCCAGTTTGGCGGCGAGCTGCAGCCGGACCAGCTCACTTTCCCAGTTTACGCTGAGACTCCAGGCCATCATCTTGCCAAAGCCCAGGATGTCGACGGGCGACCACTCCTCGGGCTGGCGGCGGAGCAGGTTGAATTCGGCGGCCAGTCTGCCTTTGCGGCTGCGGATATAGGCGTTGACGCCCTGGCAGTAGTGGCGCATGATGGAGATCGTGGCTTCGTCGAGGGCATCCAGTTCGGCCTGGGCGGCGCGGTGGAAGCCGACGATGCGGCTGAAGCGATCGACGTCGAGGGCGGCTTCGCCGAAGAGCTCGGCGAGGCGGCCGTGGGCGACGCGGCGGTTGAGCTCCATCTGCCAGAGGCGGTCCTGGGCGTGGGTGAAGCCCTGCGCGCGCCAGAGGTCGGCTTCGTTCTGGGCGTAGATATGGGGGATGCCGTGCTGGTCGCGGAGAACTTCGACGGTCGCGTCCAGCTCGGGGAGGTCCAGCTCGCCTTCAAGTTGGGGGGCGGGCCGTTGGACGAGCCACCAGTAGATGTAGACGATGAGCCCGCCGCCAAGGAGAACGATGACAAGGAGAAGGGCGACGGCCAGTATCACGGTTGTGAGGTTCATGGGCTTCCGTCTATGGCGTTTCACTTGGCATTGCTTTGGGCTGGATGGAAGGATTGGATGCTGCAGCCGAACTGTTTCCGGTGGTTCAGAGGCTTGATACGCCTTTGAGGGGCGGTCGGCTGCGGTCAGGCGGGCGCTTCCTCGATTCTAACACCTGTGTTAGAACCAAGTGAAATCGCGGCTGGATCATTGCAGCCTCCCCTTTTTTGGCAGACCAAGGACTCGCCACACAGCGGGCGACATGCAGATTACGGATGAGAACTGACCTGTTCGACTACGAACTTCCCAAGAGCTTCATCGCGCAGCAGCCGGCCGAACCGCGGGACAGTAGCCGGCTGTTGGTGTTGGACCGGGCGTCGGGGAATGTCGAACACCGCCGCTTTGGCGAAATCGGCGCGTTCCTGCGGGCCGGTGATTTGCTGGTCGCCAACGACAGTCGCGTAGTTCCGGCGCGGCTGCGGGCGCACAAGCCTACAGGCGGAGCGGTGGAGATCTTTTTGCTGCGTCAGTTGGATAAGGCGGGCAAGGAGTGGAGCTGCCTGGTGCGGGGCCGTGGTCTGCGGGTGGGCGCAAAGGTAGAACTTGACGGCGGCCCATTTTTTGCGGAGATTGTCGCAGAAGAGCCAGGCGGTTTACGGCGGGCGCGTTTCTCAGCTGCGATCAGGGGGATTCTGGGAGAGCTGGGAGAGCTGCCCCTGCCGCCATACATCAGCGACTTTGCGGGGGACAAGGGGCGTTATCAGACAGTCTACAGCCGGCCCGAAGGCAGTGTAGCGGCGCCGACGGCGGGCCTGCATTTCACGCCGGAACTGCTGCAGAGATTGAGGGGAAAGGGCGTCGGGTGGGAGACGATCACTTTGCACGTGGGGCTGGATACGTTCGGACCGGTTACGGCGGAACGGGTGGCCGACCACCAGATTCACAGGGAGTGGGCGGAGTTGACGGTGGCGTCGGCGGGGGCTGTCAATGCGGTCGGGGAGCAGGGAGGGCGCGTATGTGCGGTGGGCACTACTTCGACGCGCGTGCTGGAATACTGCGCCACAACTGCCAGGCGTATTGACGGTTACGAGCCGGCCCGGGGGCGGGAGGCGGTTGTCCCCTTCACGGGCGAGGTCGATCTGTTTATCTATCCTGGTTACTGTTTCCGAGCGGTGGACGCGTTGCTGACAAATTTTCATCTGCCGCGGTCATCGCTGCTGATGCTGGTGAGCGCGTTTGTGGGTCAAGGGCACCCGGAGAATCTTGATGCGGGCCGGCAGATGCTCTTACGGACCTATGAAGAGGCAAAGGCAGAGGGGTATCGGTTTTACAGCTTCGGCGACGCGATGCTGATATTGTGAGGTACGGGCCCCCAGGTGCGGTCCGAGGGGCGCGCTGCCTGGCTTATGCAGCGGAGGGCGCGGGTGGTGTGGAGGGCGATGTTGCGTAGAGCGGCTCGCTGTGGGCGCGGTCCTGGAGGGCGGCGATGCAGGCTATGTTCTGGGCGGCCATCCACCGATGGAGCTCGGCGCGGATGAGGCGGATGGCGTCGGGGCCGCGCTGGTAGATGGCGCTGCCGACGCCGACAACGGTGGCGCCGGCCATGAGCATTTCAACGGCGTCCTGGCCGTCGCTGACGCCGCCGGTGCCGATGATCGGTGTGTGGGGGCAGGCTTTGCGGGTGTCGTAGACGGCCTTGAGGGCGATGGGCTTGAGGGCGGGGCCGCTGATACCGCCGCTGCGATTGGCGAGGACGGGCTGGCCGCTGACTGGGTCGAGGACGAGGCCGGGCATCGTGTTGATGGCGCAGAGCGCGTCGGCGCCGGCGTGGACCGCGGCCTGGGCGATGCGGCCGACGCTGGGAACGTTGGGGGCCAGCTTGACGATGACGGGGATGGCCCGCCCTGCGACGGCCTGCTTTACGTAGCCGGTGACGGCGGCGGTGGCGTCGGCGCTGGCGGCGAAGGGTTCGCCGAAGCTGTCCTCGACATTGGGGCAGGAGATGTTGATCTCGAGAAAGTCGGGATTGGCAGAGGCGATGCGGCGGGCGACGTCACCGAATTCGGAGGCCGTTCCGGCAAAGATACTGGCGATAACGGCTACGCCGCGCGGTTGGAGGCGCGCTTTCGCCTCCTGGAGCAGCCCGACTTCCTCATCGACACCCGGGTTCGCCAGACCGATCGCATTGAGGAGGCCGCCGCCCCAGTCGATGCAGGAGGGGTTGACGTGGCCTTCGCGTGGTTCGGGGCCGCAGCTCTTGGCAGTGACGGCGCCGCAGCCTTCTGCGGCAGCGCGTTCGAGCAGGCTGACGGTGGTGCCCCAGATGCCGCTTGCCAGCACGAGCGGCGAGGGCAGTTCGCGGTCCAGGAAAGTGACCGGCAGGTCGGGAAGGTTTTTGGGCAATTCGGATATCTCTCCACAGAACAGGCCGCTCGGCTACTGATTTTCCCCGGCAGAGACGGATAGACCCAGCGACTGACGAATCTCCTCGGAGATATGGCCCGTCTCGGAAAGCAGATCCAAGACATCTCCCAGCGCCAGGACGCTGTGAACGCGTATTCCGGCTTTTTGAAGGTTTTCCACGCCTCCTTGCTGCCTGTCCAGCAACACGATTGCATCCTCGACGACCAGGCCGGCGGCGCGGAACAGCTCGACTGAACTGACGATACTGCCGCCGGTGGTGATCACGTCTTCGATGATGACGACGCGCTCGCCCGGCTTCCACAGGCCTTCAATATCCTTGCCGAGGCCGTGGCTCTTGCTCTCTTTGCGATTGTAGATGAGAGGGACGCCGCTGGCCAGGGCGACGGCCATACCGATCGGCAGGGCGGCGTAGGGGACGCCGGCGATGCGGTCGCATTGCAGTGCTGCCAGTTCTTTTGCGTAAGCGGCGGCGGCGGCCTGCATCAAGTCAGGCTGGCTGACGAGGAGGCGCAGGTCCACGTACATGGAGGAACGTTTGCCGCTGGCGAGGGTGAAGTCGCCGAACTGCAGGGCGCCGAGGTCGGCGAGGCCGATAACGAGGTCCCTGTGGGACGCTGGAATAGGCGAGGGATCCGGGGCAGAGGAGGCCGCCTCTACTTTCGCTTGAGAGTGGGACTGTGCGCGAGCAGCGTTTATGCCTTCTCGAATGCGGGCCGCGGCCTGGCGGGGGTCGCCGGCTTGGGTGACGCTGCGGGTGGCGGCGACGAGGACACCGAGTCCGTCGGCGCGCAGACCGGCTTTGAGAGCCGCTTCGAGGTCGCCCCCTTGAGCGCCGATTCCGGGGGCCAGCAGCCAGGCGCCGGGCGCGACAGCGCGGACATCGGCCAGGGCTTCGGGATAGGTTGCGCCGACGACCAGGCCTACGGCAGGTGACCAGCTGACGGCTTCAGTGGCTACGCGCAGGAAGAGAGGGCCACCTTCGTCATGGTCCCGCTCGTTGTGGGCGATCAGCTTCTGGAAGGCGCCGGCGGAGGGATTGGATGTGTGACAAAGTACGAACAGCCCTTTGTCGGCATAGGCAGCGAAGGGGGCGATACTGTCCTGACCCAGGTAGGGGCTGAGTGTTACGGCGTCGACGCCGAGCTCTTCGAAGCAGGCCCGGGCATAGGCGGAGGCGGTCGAGCCGATATCGCCGCGCTTGGCGTCGAGAAGGACGGGGATGTGCGTCGGGATGGCGGCGATGGTGGCGCGCAGGAGGGCCATGCCGGGCTGGCCGAGGGCTTCGTAGAAGGCGATGTTGGGCTTGTAGCAGCAGACCAAGTCGGACGTGGATTCGATGACGGCCTTGTTCCAAGCAAGAAGCGCCTTGCAGGTCCCTTCGTTAGCGCTATCGGGCCCATCTTGCGGGACGTGGGCGCCGGCCAGAAAGCGGGTGGGGCAGGACTCGGGGGTTGGGTCGAGGCCGATGCAAAGGAGTGTGTCGTTCAGGTGTGCGGCGGCTTCAAGTTTGGCGTAAAAAGACATGCGGGATCCTGGTATTGACGATTTCGAACAGCTTGGCTGCAGGAGGATATGCCCCGTGGAAGGGGATGGAATTGCGCGGTGGACTACATGGCGGCGAGGGCGGCGAGGCCGGCCTCCTCAAGTTCGGCGAGCAAGGTTTCCTCTTTTTGGGGAGAAATCGTCTCCTGGGGGAGGCGGAGAGGCCCGCAGTCGATGCCGAGAGCCTTCATGGACACGCGCAGGGCGGCGGCGACGCCGTGGTCGATCATTACGGCGGTTAGGCGGTTGGCCTGTTTTTGTAGTGCGAGTCCTTTGGCGGCGTCGCCGGCTTCATAGCACTCTCGCATTTTGCTGTATGGGCCTGGCATGACGTTCAGGGTGGAGCCTATGTTACCGGGGGCGCCCATCATGGCGGCAAAGATACACTGCTCGTCCATGCCGGAGAAGATTGTCCAGCCCCGGCCGGCGGGCAGATCGTCGCCCAGGTCGATGATCTGCGCGATCTCGTACATGTTGGGGCCGGTATATTTGGCGCCGCCAACGTTGGGAATGCGGCAGAGGAGCTCCTTCATGAGGGAGGTGGCGTCGATCTGGCCGCCGAAAAGGTAGGGAAAGAAGGGCAGGCCGGGCGCGGCTGCGGCGATGGCGCCGAAGTGGCGGTAGGTCGCTTCAAGGCCGCCGAGATAGACGGGCAGGACGGAACTCACGCCGTCGGCTCCCTGTTCCTGTGAGTGGCAGGCAAGTGCGGCGGCTTCGACGGTGCTGATGCTGCCGACGTGGACTATGACGGGGATGCGGCCGCCGACCTGATCGATGGCGGCTTCGACGACGGCGCGACGGTCAGCGGCCGAGATAAGCAGGCCTTCGCCGGTGCCGCCCAGGAGGTAGAGGCCGTCGACATTCTTGGCCAGCATGTAGTCGATGAGCTCGCGAAGGGCGGTGAGATTGGCGCCGCCGTCGGCGGAGGCGGGGGTAATGAGTGCGGGCCATGCGCCGCGGAAGGTATTGTCCATTTTGGTATCAGCCTTTGATGGAGCCGAGCATGATGCCCCTGACGAAGTAGCGCTGGATGAAGGGGTAGATCATGAGGATCGGCAGGGTGGTGATGACGATCATGGCGGCTTTGAGGGACTCCGCCGGCGGCGGGTCGGTGAGCTCGGTCATTTCGGCGAGGCCTGAGTAGTCGCTGTACTGGCCGGTGCCGTATTCGAGGATGCCGCGGAGGATCAGCTGGAGGGGCAGCTTTTTGGGATCGTTGATGTAAATTGCCGCGTCGAACCATTGGTTCCAATGAAAGACTGCATACCAGAGACCGATCGTTGCGATTACCGGCATGGAAAGGGGAAGATAGACACGCAAGAGAACCACAAGAGGGCTAGCGCCATCCATGATAGCGGCCTCCTCCAGTTCTTCGGGGATGGCCAACATGAAGTTACGCATGATCAGGAGCCACCAGGGGTTGATCAGGACCGGCCAAATCATTGCCCAGAAACTATCCAACAGTCGGATCTTTTCCACCAGGACAAAGTTTGGAATCAGGCCGCCGTGAAAGAGCATGGTGAAAAAGATAAACATCGTAATGGGAACACGGCCGTATAGTCTGCGCTTGGAGAGTACGTAGGCGAGTGGGAAGGTGAATGCAAGGCCGAGGCCAGTACCGACGACAACGCGAGCGACGGTGACTATATAAGCGTTGACTACTATTGAGCCCTGGCCCAGGAGCATGTCATAGGAGCTGAGTACGGGCCGGTACGGGTAGAGGATAAAGAGCCCGCGCAAGGCGTACTCTCTACCGCTGACGAGCGAAGTGGAGACCACAGAGAGGAAAGGGATCAGAAAGAACAGCGTAAGGATGGCGAGAACAAAGATATTGATCCAGTCGAACAGCTTTTCGCCCCGGGAAAGTTTCATGGTGTTCTCCTACCAGAGGCCTTCCTGGCCCAGGTACTGGGCAACTTTGTTTGCCATATACATAAGGACCAGCGCCAGTACAGACTTGAACAGGCCAACTGCGGCGCCAAAGGAGTACTGCCGGCCGATCAGGCCGGCGCGATATACGTAGGTATCGATGATGTCTGAGACCGAGTAGACGGAGGGTGAATAAAGGAGCAGAATCTGCTCGAAACCTGCGTCCAGCATACCGCCGATTCGGAAGATGAGGATGATGACGATTGCGAAGGAGATGCTGGGCAGGGTGACGTACCACATGCGCTGGAAGCGGTTGGCACCGTCCATGGCGGCGGCTTCGTACATTTCCGGGTTGATGGTGGCCATGGCAGCCAAAAAGATAATACTGTTCCAGCCGGCCTGCTGCCATATGTCCATGGTGACAAGGATGGAGCGGAAGAGGGCCGGGTCGGTAAGAAAGGCCTGGGCTTCGCCCCCGAAACGAACGATCGCCTGGTTGAGAAGGCCACCTTGCGGTGTAAGCATTGCGCGGACGATGCCGGCGGCTACTACCATTGAGAAGAAGTGCGGCAGGTAAGAAATGGTCTGGACGGTGCGCTGAAATACAGTAATTCGCACCTCGTTGATAAGGAGAGCGAGGATAATTGGAAGTGGAAAACCGAATAACAGTTTGTAGAAGCTGATGAGAACGGTATTGCGAACGACGTTCCAGAAGAAGATGGAGTCGAAAAAGTTGGTGAAGTGTTTGAACCCCACAAAGTTATCCAGGCTGAACATGGCACCGATGCCGAGGAAGGGATCGTAGTCCTGAAAGGCGATGATCAGGCCGACCATGGGGAGGTAGCGAAATACTACGAAGTAGAGGAGGGGAAGCGCGGCAAGGGCGTATAGGAAGCGGTCGCGCTTGATCTGGCGCCACGCTTCTCGGAAGCCCTTCTTCTCCGCAAAGACAGGGGCATCCTCCTCAAGTCGTACTCTAATCTGTTCGCCAAGGGGTTGTTGCATTCGTCCACCTCCTGTCGCCGAGGGGAGGGCTGAGGGAAGGAGGGGCACGCCCTCCTTCCCCCGTGGTACAGGTCAATTAGGGGTGATAGAGCCGGTACTGCTGGGTGTAAAGCTCGCTCCACTGCTCGAGGCCGGCGCCGTTCATCTCATCGACGAAGTTGCCCCATTCTACAATTGGGCGGGCGCCGGTGATGAACTTGATGCTCTCCTCTTCGACGAAGCGTTCGAAGTCGGGTTCGCCGGGGAAGGCGTCGCGAATGGCTGTGCGGTCGTAGGGCACGTCGAAGTCGACGGGCATGCGTCCGCCATCGTACTGGTTCCAATAGGTATTGATGTGCTCCCAGTGGCGGTTCCACTCGATGGTGCCGTCGTCCTGCTGAAGCTTGACGGCGGTGGCCCATGTTTCCGGACCCAGACCCAGAGTTACCTGGAAGTCGCGGGAGTACTTTTCTTCACAGACGGTGCTGCCAGCGGAGTGGAGGCGGGCGACCTTGCCCTCTTTGTCGACCCATTCCCAGTCTTCGCCGGGCACGCCCCAGGAAGCGATGAGGTAGTTGGTTACGTCATCGGGACCGTCCTCATAGATCCAGTTGGCATACTTGATGACCGCCTCGGGATAGTTGGACTTGCGGGGGATCATGTAGGCGCTGTTGGAGCCGGCGTTGTTGGTCTTGGCGACTCCGGCGGGTCCTGTAATCTTGAGGGCGAAGTCGTAGTCTTCCTCTTCGTAACCTGCGTCGCGGCGGATCTGGTCCCACCAGATGGTCATGCGGGAGTACCACCCGAGCCAGACGCCGATTGTCAGGGTCTTGAGCATGGCGCGGTAGTCGGGATTGGCGAAAGACTCCTGCTGGAGCCAGCCGTTGTCCCACCATTCGTTCATTTTGGCGAGCCAGTCCTGGTAGCCGGGCTGCAGCTCTGGGGGTTTGAGCATATTGTCGGCGGGGTCGATCCAGCGGGAGAAGCCGAACTCGGTGAATGCCCCGAGCGTGTTGTACATAAGATGGCGGCGGCCCATGGCGACGATGACAGCCTCGTCGTGGTTTTCCTTCATCGCTTCGTAGGCGTGTTCCATGCCATCCCAGGTGTCGGGTATTTCGAGGCCGGCTTCGGCGAGCCAGTCGGTGCGGAAGTAGGGGAAGTGGGTATGCCCCATGAGTCCGAGGCGGGGGTAGCCCCAGGTGGTGCCTTCGAAGTCCTTCATCATGCGCCAGTCGAGGTCGGAGTGACCGGCGAGGATGTCAGTACCGTGGACTTCAAGCAGGTCGTCCATGGGGAGGGTGATGCCCTTGAAGTCGGGCCAGTTGCCGACGAAGAGGTCGAGGGGCTGCGTGCCGGAAGCGAGCAGGAGATTGAGCTTCTCGGTGGCGGCGGCGCCTGGCGGCAGGATGTTAGTGTTGACCAGGACCCCGGTCTCTTCGAGGATGAGCTGGCGGACGGCCTCAGTGCGTTCCGGGTTGCCGCCGCCGGGACAGGGGTTCGTCGTTCCGAACCAGATTTCGGGCGTTTCCATGGCGCCATCGCCGGCGGCCGGTGCTGCGACCGGCGGCGCGCAGGCAGCGATTACGGCGCCTGTAGCCGCCATGCCGACACCTTGCAGGAACTGGCGGCGCGTGGGTCTTGACTGAATGGTCATGTGGATTCCTTTCATAAGCTGAGAGTTGTGACAAATGGAACTACATGTATATGAAACGGTCGGGGCGGATTGAAAGTTCGCCCCGACCGGCGGGTCGACTCGATCAAGGATGATACTGGCGGTACTGTTCCGTGTGCAACTCGCTCCATCTGTCCAGGCCGGCGCCCGCTAGCGAGTCGAGGAAGTTGCCCCATTCGGCGAGGGGGCGCGAGCCGGTAATGAATTTGACCGACTCTTCGTCGATGAGACGCTCGAAGTCTGACAGGCCGGGATACTGGTCGCGAATCGCGGTCAGGTCGTAGGGAACGTCGAAATCGATAGGCATCTTGCCATGTTGGAACTGGTCGTTGTATTTGACGACGTGGGCGCTCTGGCGGTGGACGGTACCGTCCTCCAATACCCTGACAACGTGGGGTTCGGTGCCCATGCCCTTGACCTGGTAGTATTCGCTGGGATATCTGGCCTCGCAGGGGGCGGTTGCGGGGACGAGGGCGCGGTAGAGACCCGCCTCTTTGTCGTGCCATTCCCAGTCGACGCCTTCGATGCCGGCCTGGGTGATGACCAGGTTCCGAGGTTCATCGGGGAGGCCTGCGTAGGCCCAGTCGGCGAAGCGAATGACGGCATCGGGATGCTGCGACTTTCGCGGGATCATATATGCGGCGTTGCCGCCAACGTTGTTGGTCTTGGCCAGCCCCATGGGCCCGGTCATGGTTTCGGGGAATGTGTAGTCGATGTCGGTGTAGCCTGAATCCAATCTAATCTGTTCCCACCAGATAGTGATGCGGGAGTACCAGCCCAGCCAAGTGCCGATGGTGAGGGTCTTGAGCATGGCACGGAAGTCAGGATTGGCAAAGGACTCGAGCTGGAACCATCCTTTATCCCACCACTCATGCATCTTGGTAAGCCAGTCGATGTAACCCGGATTGGTTTCCACCGGTTTGAGCATGTTGTCGGCGGGATCGACCCAGTTTGAGTAGCCGTTTTCAGTGAAGGCGCCCATCGTGTTGTACATCAGATGGCGGCGACCCATGGTAGTCGTAACGGATTCGTCGTGCAGTGCCCTGAATTCTTCGATAGTGGCCTCCATGCCATCCCAGGTATCGGGTGTCTCAAGGCCGGCTTCGTCGAGCCAATCGGAGCGGAAGAAGCAGAAGTGCGTGTGGGCCATGAGCCCCAGCCGGGGGTAGCCCCAGGTAACGCCTTCGGCGTCCTTCATACGCGCCCAAGCAAAGTCATTGTTGAGGGCGAGAATGTTCTGGCCGAAGGCATCCAGGAGATCGTCCATCGGGTGGATGATGCCTTTGAAGTCTGGCCACTGTCCCTCGAAGAGATCGAGCGGCTGCGTTCCGGAGGCGATCAACAGGTTGAGTTTTTCGGTTGAGGCCGCGCCGTGTGCTGAGAGATAGTTCTGGACCAGGACGCCGGATTCTTCAAGGATGAGATCCTGGACGGCCTTGGTCTTTTCCGCGTTGCCGCCGGCTGTGCAACCGGTTACGACAAATACCCAGATTTCGGGCGTCTCGGCGGTTTCGGCCATATCGCCGGCCGCTTGCTGAACAGGTGGTGCACAGGCGGCAATAACG
Source organism: Caldilineaceae bacterium (assembly GCA_965204525.1). Classification (GTDB taxonomy): domain Bacteria; phylum Chloroflexota; class Anaerolineae; order Caldilineales; family Caldilineaceae; genus Bin5. The sequence continues at coordinate 1,374,196 of OZ241994.1, forward strand.
GCGCCCGTGGCCGCGACTCCCATGCCCTGCAGGAATCGACGTCGACTAAGCGTGCGGTCAGACATGGAATGTTCTCCTTTCGTGTGCGGGTGGTCAGCGCTCCAACTATGGACGAAGGTTCGCGATTCAATTTGACCAAGTGTGTCACGGGAAAACAGCCCTGCGGGGTCCATCTATTCTCGGTAAACCACCTCCTTTGAACAAGCCAGCCATGGACTGACTCAGCCGGTGAAAGACCTTGCCATGCCTTGAAGCTGCTGATTGCGCTTGGCCCGGTTGTCTACTTCCTCGGGGTCCAGTTTGGCAAGCAGTTCCTGATGCATGTCTGATTGGACTTTGGCCCAACTGGAATGGCCTGCCAAATCTGTAGTTTCGTTGGGGTCGGCGGCCAGGTCGAACAGCTGCGGCGGCAGGTCTATGTAGTGATTATACTTCAAATTTCCCTTTTTTGCCATGTAGCCAGCACTGAGCATGCCCTGGGCGTGGTATTCGGCGATTACGACGTCATCCGGGAGTGGGTCTCCGCGCAGCGAAGGCAGCAGGCTGCGCCCCCTCAAGCCTTCAGGAATTGGCGTCTCCGCCAGGTCCAGCAGTGTTGGCATGATGTCCACGAGGCTGACATTGCCCCTGACGCGATCGCCCTCTGCCAGATGGGGACCCCTAGCAATTAGTGGGACGCGTACAGACGATTCGTAAAAGCACTGCTTTTGCCAGATCCCGTGCTGCCCGGCCATCTCGCCGTGGTCGCTGATATAGATGACGACCGTGTCTTCCCCCAGCGGCGAGTCGTCAACTACGGATAGGAGGCGGCCTATGTGCTCGTCGGTCAGGGTTACGAGTGCGAAGTAGCTGGCGAGGGCGGTGCGGGTGAGTTCTTCGGGATACGGCTGATCGTTGCGGAAGAAGTAGCGCAGTTGCTGGATGGCGGGATGCTGGTTCTCCAGCAGTTCGGCGCCCATTTCGGGCGGATCGATGCTATCGATCGGATAAAGGTCGAGATATTCCTGCGGCGTAAAGAGTGGGAAGTGCGGATACATGAAACTGGCGACAAGGCACCAGGGGCTCTCGTTCTGGTTGCCGGCTTTGTCGTGCAGGAAGCGTTCGCTCAGGTCGGTGACGGTGCGGTCGTAGTCGAGCCAGCGGGGCGGACCGGGACCGCATTCGGTGACATGGGAGTTGCTGCCCCGTCGCGCCTGCGGCGTGCGAACCGGGCCCTGACGGAGGTCAACCCACTCGTTCTTGTCGTCGAGCAGCCGCCGACCGAAGCCGTGGAGGCGGTCGGGACCGACCATGTGCATGCGGCCGCAGAGTGTTGTCTGGTAGCCGGAGGCTTCCAGATAGTGGGCGAAGGTCGGAATGTCGGAGGCGAGCGGCGAGCCGTTGTCGAAGACGTTGACGTCGGATGCGTATTTCCCGGTGAGGAAGGACATGCGGGAGGGGACGCAGATGGGATTGTTGCAGTAGGCGTTTTCGAAGAGGGTACCCTCCGCGGCCAAACGGTCGAGGTTGGGCGTCTGCACGAGCGGATGGCCGTAGCAGCCTGTTACGGCGGGGTCGTGCTCATCGCTCATTATCAGCAGAATGTTCGGTCTCTTCATCTGGACGCATGCCAGTTAGGGGCTAGCTGGGGTACGCTTGGCACTGGGAGAGACGGTCCGGCATCGTGACCTTAGTCGTTTACTCCCTGATGCGCTACATCAGACACGCTTACCACGCCAGCTGTTCACTTGGCTGCATTTCAATTTCGGGTTTGCCGTCGATATCAACCCAGCGTCCGCACAGGTCTCCGCCCTCGCTGATGCCCAGATCGACCTCTGACCCGTCCATGCGGAAAATAGGGTGGTAGTACCGGGCGACCTGGCGGGCTTCCCCGGCGATGTAGTGGCCGATGAGAGCTCGACGGAAGCGGTCGCCGCTGGTGTTGGGAAAGCTCCCGTGCACGACCTGGCCGTTGAAGAAGACGACGTCTCCGGCCTTCATGATGACCGGCTGGGCGTCCACGTCTGCGGGCAGGTCGACGGTGACGTCGGTGAAGCTCTGGGTGGTGTCGGCTTCGGCGGTGCAGAGGAGAGGCCAGGCGTGGCTGTCGGGGACCATGCGGAGGCAGCCGTTTTCTTCGTCGCAGTCGTCGAGGGCGAGCCAGGCGGCGATACAGGTGCCGGGCTGGACGCGCAGGTAGTGCTGGTCCTGGTGCAGGGCCTGGCCGCGTGCGCCGGGGGGCTTGAAGTAGAGCATGGTCTGCACGGCAAAGGGCTCGCGGCCGAGCATGTCGGTCATGCAGGCGCGCAGGCGGCTGTCCAGCATCCAGTTCCAACTGCGTTGATCCCAGCGGTGCATGTGGATCATGCGGGGATATTTCTTAAGGGGATCGTTGCTGTCGTTATCGACGCCGGCGGAGTCGCCGGGGTAGGAGCCGGCCGCTCTCAAGTCCATGAAATGGCGACGAAAGGTCTGGATCTCTTCGCTTAAGAAGAGACTGGGGACATTGAGGAAACCCTGGTTATCGAATTGGCGTTTCTGTTCAGTCGTCAGCATCTGTACTGTTCTCGCGGAGTGGGCCTTAACACGGACAAAGGTAATCGGATAAGTTCACTGCGGTTCTTTTGTGTCTTGTTGCCGGATCTCCAGTTCGGAACGGGCCAGTGCAGTAGTAGGGCAATGGTCAAACCTGAAGGCAACGCCAATTCTACCTGTTTTTCTGGTTTTTGCAAGGTCAGTAAGCGTGGGCCAAGTGGAGCATGCGGCGGGGCGAGGGGATTCAGGCGGTTAGACAGAAATTCGAGGTTGCGGCTTCGAGGAGGTGGTTTAGCCGACTTGCTCGCAGAAGGATGCGTCCAGAAAGGCAGCCAAATGCCTCGACTAATGAAGGGCGGGAGTTGTCCTGCGGCCTATTTGTTGCCAGAGTCAGGCAATATCAGTTCATGAAGTGTGGTCACGAGGGTGAATCCCAAGGAGAAGGCGATCACAAACGCTATTCCCGATTGCTCAAGGAAGAGTTCGAACAGGACTGAACTGACAGCGAGGATGAGAAAGGCTAAGGACAGCCTTAACTTCATAGGCACCATGTCCATCCGATCGAATATCCTTTCGATGAATCTCCCCACGACAAGCGCGACGAAACCACCGAGCATGAAGGAGAGAAGAATCGAAGCCAAATCGACCGCAGAGAGATTCATATTGACCTTTCGATCAGAACAGTAGAAAGGGGGGAACGATTGCATCGTGGGAGAGATGGGTGAAGCAGACCTGGTTGTCTGTCAGATGCCTCCATCTCCCCCGGCTATTTCCGGGTCCGATTCACCGGCGTCTGGCCCAGCTGCCTGCAGCCGCCACGCAGGTGGCAGGAGCTCTTCGAGCTGCGAAAGCAACGAGGGCGGGTCGTAGCCCAGTTCGGAGGCGCGAGTGCTGTCGAGGGCCACGTTGGCCGAACGGGCGGCCAGGAAGGGAGTTTGGAGAGAACCGGTATAGGCGTCCAGGACGCTTACAGGAACGGCCAACTTCTCGTTCAGCCCGAGGATGCGGAGCGTGAACAGACCCAGCTCGTAGAGACTGACCTGATCGCGTCCGCCGAGGTGAAGGCGACCGACGGTACGGTCAATTTCCGATATATTGACATCATCTTCGAATCCGCTTCCGGCGATTTGCAGGAGGCCCTGGGCGGCGACTTCTGCGCTTACCGGCGTGCGGATGGCGTCTCCGAAGAGGGTGACCTCCTGCCCGCTACGAAATGCCGAGACCAGTTTGTGGTAAAAGCTTTCGCGGCCCAGGCTGGCGTAGCCGATGAGGAGCGGGAGGCGGGCGATGACGGCATCGGCGTATGCAGCCAGTATTCCTTCCTCGGCCAGGGCTCTGTGTTCTCCGAAGACGTTGATTGGCGTGGGCGGGTCATCCTCGGTGTAGGGGGCACTGGCGCCGTCGAAGACAAGGTCGGTGGAGGTGAAGAGGAAGGGGATGTCACTGTCGCCGCAGAGGGCGGCGAGATCGATGGCGGCGTTGAGGTTGATTCGCTGGGAGTCGTGCGGGTACTTTTCGCAGTAGTCGAGGTCGGTGATGGCGGCGGTATGGATGACGGCGGCGGGCTCGACGTCGGCGATCATGGCCTTGGTCTCGCTGTAGTCGCCGAGGTCGATGCGGCCGTGGTCGATGCGGCCGAAGAAATATTGGGCCTGGCGGCGGGTGGTCCTGTGGTAGGTACCGACCACGTGCCAGTTTTCCTGCGCAGCGCGAAGTATATGGGACCCGAGGAGTCCGGTTGCGCCGGTGATAAGGAGTTTGGGCGGCATGTCACCAGTGCCAGATTTGATTCCAGGCGGCCATCCAGTCGTCGCCGACGCTGTGGACCGTATAGGGCGGCTCAAGGGTTACGCCGGGACGGGGGCGGAAGGTGTCCAGGTTTTCGGGGCTGCCTACTTCGAAGGTGATGGTGGTGGGACTGCTCAATCGATATGGGGGCACGGCGCTCAGATCCGACAAGGCCTGGCGGGCGCCGTCTTCGATCATCTGGCGGGCTCGTTCCGGGGGTATTTGGCGGGCCGCGTAGCGGGAGAGGCCTTTTTTGACGGCGACAGTGGTCAGTCCCTCGCCGAGGAGTTCGGTGGATTCGCGGCAGACGGCTTCGTCGCCGGTAACAAGGAGGACGGGAGCGTTGTAGTAGCCGCAGACGGCGGCGTTGACCCCTACTTCGCCCACGGCCTGGCCGTTAAACCAGAGATGGCGCCAGAGCACGGTTGAGATCGTGTGGCTGAGGACGCCGTCGGCCGTGCCGGCCCTGGCGTGCATGCCGACGAGGAGTACGGCATCACAGCCGGCTTCAAGTGTATCGGTGTAGCGGCTCCAGGTGTGACCGGCGACCCATTCGCAGCGGGTATCCAGGAGATCGGGGACGAGGGAGTTGAAGGTCCAGGGTCCGCCTGCGCCATGGCAGTCGACGACGACGATTTCGGTTGCGCCGGCGGCGGCCGCGCCGCGAACGGCTGCGTTTATCTCCTCCGTATAGAGGCGCCGGCCCTCTTCGTACATGGGTTTGCCGCCGTTTACCTGGTCCCAGGCAATAATTCCGCTTACACCCTCCATGTCGGTCATGATCTGGACGCGCATGGTCTGTCTTCCCTTACCTTTCCTTTGCACTGGCTTCGACAGTTTTCAAGGACTCTCGATTTTGGCGCGAAGCAGTCCGGGCGCTTGCGCTCCCGGACTGCGGATGACTTCTATGGATGGCGGACCCGCCGGGGGTAGGTCGAGTTGGCGCGCCTGGCCGTCCGGACAAGCGGGCCTTAGTCGGCGGCTTCGCTCATTTTCGCTGGCATGGCGACGGGGAATGGCCAGTCTGTCGAAACCGGCTCCATTTCTTCTTCCAGGGCGCGCGCCTCCGCCTCCTGGCGGTCGCGAATCGCGCGAGCGACGGCGTCGTCGACGCTTAGTTCGGTGAGTTCCCAGGACTGTTTGAGAGCAAGGGCCAACTCTGTGATGAGCAACGCGCGCGCTTCAATCAGGGCTTCCTTGTCGGCTTCGGTCAGATATTTGGAGGAACTGCGCCAAGCCAGGTCACGAACTGCGGCGGCAACTTGATTGGGGTAGCCCGAGTGGATCTGCTTTTCGATGGAGTTGCGCCGCAGTCTGAACTCATCGGGCAGATCGAGTGGATGTGACTCCAGAGTCATGAAGACGCCGTTAATGCCAGCGTCGGGCATAACGGGGCGCACGCCGATCTGTTCGATGCGGGGCGCCGGCACGTGTACGGTGAGACGATTGTGAATGAACTCGATTACGTAGTAGCGCTGGAAACCTTTGACCAGTTCCTTTTCCTTGAATGCGACGATTGTGCCAGCTCCGTGGGACGGGTGAATTACATTCTGCCCAATGTCAAAGCCCATCTTATCCTCTCCGTTCATCTGGAAGTTGACTATGGCACCTAATGTGAAGATGCTTCGCCAACCTGGCCTCATGCGAGGTGGCGAAGCTACGTTGATTCTGCCTGTAAACAGCGCCATTGCGGTTTCTGAGGCAAAGGGGAATTCAGGACTTCAAATCTTAACACCAAGTGGGCTGGTTTTCAATGCGATTTCCTGGTCTGTCGAGACAAAAAGATCAGACCAATTGGCGGCTGAACCGGAAATCAAATACTCTGGTGGGAAGGGTTTTTCTGGGGCAAAACGGGGGAATTTCGAACGTGAGAGGGGGTTTTTATACGTTCTTGATGATTCCTGTGTGATTTGCCTACGATCCATCTACGCACACATTTGGGACATTTTTTTGCTGACCAAGGAACCGGTTTGGGGACGCTTGAACAGCGCGCCGCGGGGTCGTCCCTGTGCTCCTGAGGAGCAGAAATATGGAAGGCAGACTGAGGGGTGAAACGTTGAGGTGACGGTGAGAAGACCGTTACAGCGGTCAGAAGCGGCCTTCAATGGGAGGAGACAAGGATTCCAATAGCCTCCTCAGAGCATCTGGTAACCGTGCCACAGGATGAAGGTGGCAAGACCGCGCCAAGGTCGCCAAGGCTCGGCCATTGCGTCCAACTCCTGCCGAGTGGGCCGGGCATCCAGATTCTTCACCTTCTGCGCGCCGACGACTACGCCCAGGTCGCTGGCGGGCCAGGCATCGGCGCGGCGCAGGGCAAACAGAAGATAGATTTCGGCGCTCCAAGCGCCGATTCCCGGGAGGGCGGTGAGGGCAGTACGCACCGCGTCATCGTCGCACCCGGCCAGGAGGTCGAGATCAAGCCGTCCCTCGATGAGTGCGGACGCGAGTTCGCGGCCGTAGCGGCTCTTCTGGCGGCTGAATCCGATGGACCGGAGTGAGTCGTCGTCGAGGGCCAGAAAACTCGCGGGATCGGGCGGGCCGATGGCGTCGCAGAGGCGCCGGTAAGTGGAGTCGGCCGAGGAGCGGGAGACCTGCTGGCCAATGATGATTTTCAGTATTGTGGAGAAGCCCTGGGGCTGTTGACGCAGTCTCGGCGGGCCATGTTGGGTAAGGACTCTTGCGAGGTCGGCGTCCTGTGCTGACAGGAATTGCAGGCCTTCGTTTAGCGTGTCTTGGCTAAGAATTACCATTTGGGTTCTGAACTCTTTCTGGATAGGACGGACCGAGAATGTCAGGGAGCAGCTGTTCGGAATGGGCAACTCTCTTTTGCGCCGCTCTCCATCATCTTTCGTTCGGTCTGAGCGAAGTCAGACGTGGGCCGGCCGGAGGGCGCGATGAGCTGCCCGTGTCTGATGATGACCAGGTCATGCATAGTCTGGATGCGATTGGCCCCACTTGGCGCTGAAGACCTGTTCGGAAAGAGGGTGGCGGCTGCGGGGGGCCAGTTCGCGCTCCCGCATCGTATCCGACAGTATGGAAGGGTCAGCCAAGTAGCCGATGGCTGCGGAGACGACCGGCTCATACTGATCGGGTATTTCCAGGAGTTCGCGTGCCTTATCCCGGCGAAAGCCGCCCATCTGATGAATATATAGTCCGCAGGACATTGCCTGGATCGAAAGGTGGGCCATGGCCTGGCCGACGTCGTAGTGGGCGTAGGTATTGCCGCCCCTGACATTTTCGGGTTCCGGCTCGGTCACGGCGATAAGCAGAACGGAGGCGTTTTTTCCCCAGGACTTATTCGCCCCCATCAGCGTGCTGAGGATGCGGGCAAATCCATCGGCATCATGATGGCGCGCTGCAATGACAAACCGCCACGGTTGCAGGTTGCGGGAAGACGGAGCCCAGCGGGCAGCTTCAAAAAGACTGCCCAGGACATCGGTGGGGATTGCGCGATCGGCGAAGGCCCTGGGGCTCCAACGGCTGGCGAGGATGTCGTTGATTGGATAGGTCGTAACTGCGCGCTTATCGGTTTCGTGCACGTATCTTCTCCTTGAAATCTTGCATTAGTTGATCTTCAGCAGGACACATTGCGTCTCTGCGCGGACTTCGTAAGCGCCCAGGGCAGCGGGCAGGAGGAGCCAGGAGATCCCATGAAGCTTGGCGGTCTCGCCATCCCAATTGAGGGAGGCACTGCCGGAGAGGCACCCCCAGATCTGGAAGGAGGCGCCGTCGCACAGGCCGTGCCAGACGGCGCCGGGCTGGCCCGTGAGACGGTCGACCTGAAAGTAGGGGCAGGTCGTGTCGGAATCAGTGGCTGTGTACAGGTTGACGGCAGCGGCGCCGCCAATTGTGCGAAGGTCGGCCAGCGCCTCCCTCACCCATCCTTCGGGGGCGGCCAGGGTTGCAGGGGCGGCGACGGCGGGTTCGACCATGTGCCAGTCGATGACATCCAGAGCCTGACGAACGTGCAGCGGTCTGGACTGGCCGTCGGCCTCGGTGCGCCCCCAGTCATAGAGGCGGTAGGTGGTGTCGCTGTTCTGCTGGATTTCGGCGACAATCGCGCCGGGACCGAGGGCGTGGACGGTGCCCGCAGGCAGGTAGACAGCGTCTCCGGTTCGAATGGGGATGCGGTGGAGCATTGAATCTATGCCGCCGGCGGCGGCAGATTGGGCAAAGCGCTCCGGGTCGACGCCGGCTTTCAGCCCGTAAATTATCTCGGCGTCAGGCTCGGCGTGAAGGATGATCCAAAGTTCGGTCTTGCCGAGGTCGCCTGCATGTTCCTGAGCGTAGGAATCGTCCGGATGGACCTGGACAGAAAGCCAGCGATTGGAATCGAGCAGCTTTATCAGCAGTGGGAAGGAAGCTGATTCGACTGCATGGCCTGTGAGTTGCTCCCCCCAGCGTTGCCGGACCTCCTCGATTGTGGAGCCGGCCATGGGCCCGGCTGCGACCCTTGAATGCCCGTTGGCGTGGGCGGCTATTTCCCAGCTCTCGGCGACTATGCCAGGGGGCAGCTCTCTTCCCAGAGCTGTTTCCAGTTTGCGTCCGCCCCAGATGTAGTCTTTGAAGACGGGCTGGAAAGAAAGGGGGTAGACGCTGGGAGCGGGAGGAGGAGCCGCCTCTTCTTCAGGGATGTCGTCTTGTTGCATGTCTTCCACCTGGGACTCATCTTCATCGGGGAAGGGAGGGAGATCAAGCATTTTGTGCCAGGCGTATTCTCCCAGGATTCGAATCGAGGCGACGATGGGCGCCGCGAGGATCGCGCCGAGCAGGCCGGCGAGGGAGGCGCCCATGATGACGCTGACCATCACCAGAAGAGGATGCAGGTTCAGGGCTTTGCCGACGATGCGGGGGACCAGCAAAGTGTTTTCGATCTGCTGAATCACAATCATGGCCACGGCGACTGCGAGCGCGAACTGGAGAGGGGTTAAGCCGAAACTCGGCGAACCCTGAAAGAATGCGACCAGAATGGCTGCGCCGGCGCCGGCCAGCGGCCCGATAACCGGCAGAAACTCCATGGCGCCTGAGAGGAGACCCAGGCCGAGGGCGTTGTCGACGCCCAGGGACCCAAGAACGGCGCTGACAAGCACGAAAATAATGATGGCGAGGAGGGCCTGTCCACGCACGTAGGCGGCCCACACCTGGCTTACACGCGAGGTCAGGCGTTCGGCGTCGCGGCGATAGCCGGGCTTGTGAGCGATGTTCGCGATCATGCTGCCCACGCGGGGAATGTCGACGGCGACATAGATAGAGATGATGAAGATCAGCAGGATCTGGCCGAGTACAGCGACGGTGCCGGTGACGACGCTGGCGGCTAGGCTGCCGCCGCGTCCAAAGATTGGCTGGAGCAGGTTAAAGACTTGGCTGAACAGTTGGTCCCATCCTGGCAGTTGAGGCAGGAGGCCGGCTACTGGAACGTCAAATCCGCCAACTGTCATTGATTCCGGCAGTTGCTCGCGCAGATTCTGTAGCTGGGCGAGAGCGTCTTCGAACCAGGCGGGCAGGCGGCGGGAGAGATCGACAACTTGCTGGAATGTTGTGATGCCGACGAGCATGAAGGTCGCCACGACGAGAATTGCAAGCGCCAGGTAGACCGCGAGGACGACGGTGACTCGATTGACGGGCGTGCGCCGGTCAATTAACGTTATCAGAGGGTGGAGCAGGTAGGCCAGGAGCGCAGCCAACACTACCTGTTGCAAGAGGCCGCGAAATACCCAAACCAGGAGGCAAAACAGAGCCAGCGCCGAAACGGCGACGATGGCCTTAGTGGTTGTGTTCCAGGGGGGAGAAACGGATTGCACGATGTCGTCCTGCGCGCCTGAGGGCGTTGCCGCCGCTTAGAGGATCTTCAGATTTGCCAGTGACGCCATGAATTTCTTGACGCCCAAGTTTGGGAAAGCGACCGACACTTCTTCCTCACCGCTTATCACAACGCTGTCAATTACCATGCCCACGCCAAACTTGGGATGTTCCACGCTTTGGCGGCGCTTGAAAAGCGTGGGGGCGTCGGTGGTGGTCGGACGGCGGCGGGGGCGGCGGGATTGGGAACGGTTGGAGGATGCAGGACCCGCCGTCCTGTAGGCGTTGCGTGCGTCCGAGTCGTAGTTGCCGTCCCTGTATCTACCGAACATGGCGGGGCCGTCCAGCCAACTGGTGGCCCTGTCGTAGGCGGCCTGGCGGCTGCGGCGGTCGACGCTGCCGCTCAGCAGCTCGGCGGGGATGTCATCCAGGAAGCGGCTGGCCGCTTGAGACTCGCTGTTGCCCCACATCGCGCGTTGAGAGGCGTGTACCAGGTAGAGGCGATGCTTGGCGCGGGTGATGCCGACGTAAGCGAGACGGCGCTCCTCGGCCATGTCCTCCTCGTCTTCGCTGCGTATGCTGCGGGCGTGCGGCAGCAAGCCCTCTTCCATCCCGACCATAAAGACGACAGGGAACTCCAGCCCTTTGGCCGTGTGCAGTGTCATCAGGGTTAAGGCTTCTTCGTTCTCTTCGTAATCGTCCTGCTCGCTGACGAGGCTGATCTCCTGCAGGAAGAGGCCGAGAGGATCCTGGCCCGGTTCCAGTTCGTCGAGGCCGGGACGGTACTGAGCGGCCACGGCGCGCAGTTCGTTGATATTTTCGAAGCGTTCTTCGCCCTCGTCGCTGCCATCACGCAGGCGGTCAAGGTAGCCGGAATCGGTCAGGATCCGGTCGAGCAGGGCGGCGACGTCTTCGTATTGCGCTTCGGATGCCAGCCGCACCCAGGAAGTCAGCATCGAGGCGAATCTGATCAAGGCGTTGCGGGCCCGAGGCGCAAACGGCGCTGGTGGGAGATGGGGGAGAGATGCGTCATTTTCGTCCCTTTCGCGGCTGTCACTGATCAGGGTCTGCATTGCCTGCCATTCGCTCACGGCGCCGGCCGCGGCCCACGCTTTCAGCTGTTCATAGGTCTTGGCGCCAATGCCGCGCGGGGGCACATTGATGATACGGTCGAGCGCCATCGTGGCTGAAGGGTTCTGAACAAGGCGCAGATAGGCGAGTACGTCCTTGATTTCGCGGCGTTCGTAGAAGCGGGTTGCGCCAACCAGCCGGTAGCGCAGATTGCGGTGGACGCAGGCCTCCTCAAGGGCGCGACTCTGGGCATTTGTGCGATAGACGACCGCGGCGGCACCGGGACCCACGCCGCTTTGCGCGGTCAGGCGGGATGCTTCGTCGAGCACGTATTCAGCCTCTTCGACCTCGTTGTAGGCTTCGTGGATTGTTACTTTGAGGCCAGTGCCCTGGTCTGTTCGCAGGCGCTTTGGTGTGCGGTTCGTGTTCCTGGCTATGACTGCGTTGGCGACATCGAGGATGTTCTGCGTGCTGCGATAGTTCTGCTCGAGGAGTACGACATTTGCGGCAGGGTGGTCGCGGCGAAAACGAAGAACGTTGCGGTAGTCGGCGCCGCGAAAGCGGTAGATAGACTGGTCCTCGTCGCCGACGACGAAGAGGTTGCCTCTGCCGTCCGGAGGGCCGACGAAGAGTGAAGCCAACTCATACTGGGCTGTGTTGGTATCCTGAAACTCGTCCACCAGCACGTAACGCCATTTGTCCTGGTACTTCCGGCGGATCTCTTTGTTTTTTCGCAGGAGGAGAACCGCGTGCATCAGCAGGTCATCGAAGTCCATGGCGTTGTTGAGACGGAGGAGTTGCTGGTAGCGGCCATAAACGCGGTCGCATATTTCCTGCATGTATCCGTCAGCGCTCACCAGGTCCGGTGTAAGCAGATCGTTTTTCCAGCCGCCAATCTGTGCCAGGACGGCGCGAGGGCTGAAATGATTTTCGTCCAACTGCATTTCTTTCATGACTTCGCGGATGAGAGCCAGCTGGTCGGCGCTGTCATAGATTACCCAATTGCGCTGAAAGCCCGCCGCTTCTACCTCGACGCGCAGAACGCGGGCGCAGACAGAGTGAAATGTGCCTATGGTCAGCCCACCGAGGCTGCGGCGGCGCCCCTCGGCCGGCGGCGGAAAGCGGTGCCCGATCAGCTCTTCCACCCGGTCGCCCATCTCCTTTGCGGCCTTGTTGGTAAAGGTCACGGCGAGGACATGCCAGGGATCGATCTTCTTCTCTTCGATCAGGTAGGCGATGCGCCGCGTCAGGACGCGGGTTTTGCCGGAGCCGGGGCCTGCCAGGACGAGAACCGGGCCCTCAGTCGCCTGGACTGCGGCCTTTTGCTGGTGGTTGAGACCTTCAAGGATTTGGGGCATCTACCATTCCTCCAGCTGGAAGCTCTCCCCGTTCAACAGGCGCACATAGCTGTCGTAGCGTTCGTGTGACACCCTGCCGTCGTCGACCGCTTTGCGCACGGCGCAGTCCGGCTCGTGGTCGTGGGTGCAGTTGGGAAAGTGGCAGTCGTTCACGTAGGGCTTGAGGTCGACATAGAAGAAGCCCAGACTTCCCGGGTCGAGCTCGTACAGGCCGAGCTCGCGTATACCCGGGGTATCGGCAATGAAGGTCGCGTCACCCAGGGGCAGGCGGAAAAGCTGGGCGTTTCGCGTTGTGTGACGGCCTTTGCCTTCGAAGCTTCGCAGGTTGCCCACACGCAGATTCAGCTGCGGGTGGATGGCGTTGATAAGCGCGCTCTTGCCTACGCCGCTCGGCCCGGTTACGACTGTCAATTTGTTGGTCAGCAACCGACGCAGTTGTTCGAACTCTTCAGTCGTCACGGTACCAGCCTCACCGCGGCCTGGAACGACTTCGAACCCTTCGGTCGCGCTGACGTAGAGAAGGGGATAACCCAACCTTTCATAGAGGAGAAAAATCTCGCGGGCAGCCTCCAGGCCGATCAGGTCGACCTTGTTGGCGACGATCACTGCCGGAAGCTCATTGGCTTCGGCGATTACGAGAAAGCGGTCCAGCATCCGCAGGTGCGGTTCCGGGTCCTTAACGGCAAATACGATAAGTACCTGATCGGGATTGGCGACGATCACGTCTTCGGCGGGACGAGAGGAGCCGGGGAGCTGGCGGCTCAGGGTTGAATCGCGCTCTTCGACGGAGTCGATGAGGCCTGAACGTCTGCCTTCCATGACAACCTGAACCCGGTCGCCGACGGCAACGAGTGTCAGGTCCTTGGTGCGTTCCTGGAGCAGCCGGCCGCGCACGCGGCAGCTAATCAGTTTGTCATTGGAGGTAGCGACATCGTAGTGATGGCCCCTGGCGCGTACGACGATTCCATCAACTGTCCGGTCCTTCTTTTTCGGCTTTGGTTTGCTTTTGGCCGGCGCGTCGAAGTAGTCGTCCTCGTAGGCCTCATCCCACTTTTCGTAGGCTTCCGGGTTTCTTGGCAAAGGCATCTCCTGGCGGCAGTTTGCGGGTAATGGTCTCGCCCTATCAAGGCGAACAGAATTCGGCCCAAGTGTATCAATGTAAGGGCCTAATTGGCAATTAGCGGCCAGCGCTGTCAGCTAACGCACCCTTGCCGAAAGCAGTGGGAATTTACGGCCTGTCGCTGGCAACATTGAAGTCCCGTCAAGGCGGGGCAGACATGTAAAGCGGAGCGCGCCGCGGTCACATTGAACTCTGACAGCAGACGGATCAGGTCGGCGGCGGGGAGGCCCATCACGCCGGCGGGGCAGCCTGAGATGCTCTCAGCAGGGTGGAACTGCTGATGTTGGACTGCGTATGCGCCGGCCTTGTCCAGCGGGTCCCCCGTTGCCACGTAGGCGGCAATCTCCCCGTCGCTGTAGGGGCGCATTTCAACCGTCGTCGTGTTCAACAGGCTGCGCGTGCGCTTCAGCCCCTCTTCTGTATGAAGGACGGCAGCAATCGCGGTATGGACCTGGTGGGGACGGGCACGAAGCCGCGTCAGCATGGCATGGGCTTCCCCGGCGCCGGCAGGCTTCCCCAGAACCTCGCTGTCAATAGCCACCACCGTGTCGGCGCCGATCACGAGGATTTCTCCCGGGGGGTCTGCGTTTATTGTGTCCGCAAAGGAGGTGAGGCGACTGCCCACGGTCAGGGCTTTGGCGAGGGCAAGCCGTTCCACCACCTGGGCAGGTAGCTCATTGGGTGCGGGCGACTCATCGATGTCAGCGGATTCGGCCAGGAAGGGGATACCAAGGGCGTGAAAAAACTGCTGGCGGCGGGGGCTGTTGGAAGCCAGAATGACTTTGGGGGAGTTCATCGTCGCGTTAGAGAATCAAGAGGCTGTGAGAGCGGGACGCCACAGTGTATTCTAAGAGCCGGCCCAGAGTTCGCAAAACATGGTGTGTCTTACGAAGGATGTAAGGACGGGAAGCGTTGCTGCGGGCTAAGTGTAGCATTTTATCAGAAATTGGCGGCGAAATCTTGCCGGTGACTGTATCGCAAGGTATGATTGCCTGACCGGTCAGAAACTGTTCCGGGACCCGTAGTGAAAGTCGGTGTACAGGCCCCCCACTGTCGTATGGCGCCAGGCCGCTCCAGTAGAGGGCGGCGCCGTAGATCCGGCTCATTTGGTGATGTTGCATACTTCCACAATAAAGACAGTCAGGAGTCGGTCTATGACAGAACGTCGATCCGGCGGGGCGTCGCCTCGCGTTCGAATGGCATTTATTGGGTGTGGCGGCATGGCGCGCAGCCATACGCGGCGGATTCTTAGGCAGCAGGATACGACCGAGGTAAAGATCGTATGTGAACCATCGGCCAATTCCTACGAGGAATTTTGTGAGCTTTTCGAAGAGGCGGGCAGGCCTCCCCCTCCGAACGAGCCGGACCTGGAAAAGCTGCTGCAGAACGGCGAACTCGACGCGGCGTTTATCATCACACCGCACGTACTTCACTTTTCGCAGGCGAAAGCATGTTTGGAAGCCGGGCTGGACGTACTGTTGGAAAAGCCGATGGTCATGAACGCGGAGGAGGCGCTGGCGCTTATCGATGTCCGAGATCGGAGTGAGCGGCTGCTGTCGGTGTCATTCAACGGCAGTATGTCGCCGCAGGTGCGCACCGGCGTAAAGATTCTGCGATCGGGCAAATTGGGCCGGATTCTGAACATCAGTGCGGTGGTATGGCAGAACTGGATGTCCTTCACGACGGGTATGTGGCGTCAGGATCCTGAGGTCGCAGGAGGCGGCTTCTTGTTTGACACGGGTGCGCATATGCTCAATACTATCTCGGATTTGGCGGGAGAGGACTTTGTCGAGGTCGCGGCCTGGATGGACAACCACGGCACGCCGGTGGACATTCTGGGGGCGGTGATCGCCCGGTTGAAATCGGGCGCGCTGGTGTCGATGAATGCAGCAGGAAATACACAGTGTAAGATTGGCTCGGACGTTCGCGTTCTGTGCGAGAAGGGGATGCTGCAGACTGGTGTCTGGGGAGAGCGTCTCCTGATTCAGGAGACCGAGGACGAGGCGTTGATGGAGGTCGAGTTGCCCGAATCGCTGGGGACGTGGCAGCAGTTTCTGCGCGTGCGGGCCGGTGAGATGGAGAACCCCTGCCCACCGGAAATCGGGCTGCGCATGGCGCGGTTGTGGGATGCGATTAAGGAGTCCGCCGGTCAGGGGGGAAAGCCGGTGACGGTTGGAAATTAGCGAATCAGCAGGGAAAAGAAGGCAATGAATTCGGGACCAGGGACGCATCATGTTTCATTCGTCCCGATTCCTTTCTCGTAGAACACATTTCATGGAGGAAACAGGATGGGAGACATTCGAGTAACGGTCTGGAACGAGTTTCAACACGAGAACATTAACGAGTTCATCGGCGGGATATATCCCGATGGAATTCACGGGGCCATTGCCGAAGGGCTGCGTCTGCACGGATTCAATTCAATACGCACGGCTACGCTGGATGAGCCCGAACATGGTCTGACAGATGAAGTTCTGGCGGAGACGGACGTGTTGACCTGGTGGGGTCACCGGGCGCATGCGCAGGTTGACGATGAGATTGTTGAGCGTGTCAAGAAACGGGTCCTGGAGGGAATGGGAATGGTGGTCCTGCACTCGGGCCATTTTTCCAAGATTTTCCGCAGCCTGATGGGCACGACGTGCAGTCTACGCTGGCGGGAAGCGGACGAGAAGGAGCGCATCTGGGTCGTCAAGCCGTCCCACCCTATTGCACAGGGCTTGCCGCCCTACTTTGAGATTGAGGAGTGCGAGATGTATGGGGAGCTGTTCGATATCCCCACGCCGGACGACCTGGTGTTCGTGAGCTGGTTCGAGGGAGGCAATGTCTTCCGCAGCGGGGCCTGTTTCCACCGCGGCAATGGCAAGATCTTCTACTTCCGGCCGGGACACGAGACGTACCCGATTTTTCACATGGACATTGTCCGCCACGTGATCGCGAACGGAGTGCGCTGGGCGGCGCCGTCCGGGGGCCCGACGTTCCCCTATTATCGAGAAGGTGCGAAACGCCTAATTGCTTTCAATGAGAAGGAGCCGTTGGAGACGATCGCGGAGAAGGGTTCGGTACGGGACCGGGTTGGCTAGGGCTCGGGTCACCTGTGCAAATTGCTCAAGGACATCAGTCATGTCCAAGTTGCGAGAAACGGCGCTGCCTGACCCAAAGATTGGGGGCAGCGCCGATTTTGTTCGCTTGATGGGGTTAGGTGGCAGCCCGGATAGAAGGAAAGTCACCGGCACTGCAGCACATTATCTACGGCTAGCGCGAAACAGTGTCTTGATCAAACCAGCAGATCTTTAGGCACCCCCTGTAGGAGTCGAACCTACGACCGACGGATTAGAAGTCCGTTGCTCTATCCTCTGAGCTAAGGGGGCGTATCGGGACTTCACCAACGCAGTCCCATTTTACTCGATTCCTTGCCGGCGGGGAAATTAAAGGTCACGATCCAAGAGGTGACGGTCGAAGTCGATGAAGAGAGGAGTGGGCTATAGTCCGCCGCAGGTTTCGGGCAGTCCGGAATCGGCATTGTCGGTCTGGACGCTGTTATCGCCGCCCTCTTCGCTGCCATTGTCAGTCTCGTCGTCGCCCAGGAGCGCCAGATTTGCCGGCCGCTGAAGCAGGTTGCCCATACGGACGCGGGCGATTACTGCCAGCTGCGGGTTACTGTCGGCAGCAAGTTGGAAGGTCTCCTCGAAGAGATCAACAGCACATACCGTATCGCCTTTCGCCTCGGCCACACCGGCCAGCAGAAAGTAGCCCTGGGGATCGGACGCATCCAGCGCAATCGCTTCGAAGGCGGCGGTACGAGCGTCCTCCACATCTCCAACATTTAGTTGAATAGAGCCAAGAGACCACCAGTAGGCAACGAGTTGACCAGGGGGCACCAGGGCTTTCGCTTCGGCCAGCGCCTCCCTGGCGCGTTCAACCTGGCCCAATTTGCCGCGTATTACTCCTTCCCAGATCAGGAGTTCGGCATCAGGCTGGGTGAGCTGAGACATGGCCTCTTCGATTACGGCCAAGGCCTCGTCCCAACGCCCTTCAAAGGCCAATTGCTGGAGGGTGGAGATCGCTTCTGAGGCAACAACGGTATTGGGATCGGGAGGGAAGACGAAGGTAAGCAGCACCCAGACTACCGCCAGCACGACGACGATTGTCCCGAAGGTTATGCCCAGTCTGCGGACCAGACGACGGCGGGCCTCGGCCACCACGGCGTCCAGGCGCCACCAGAACCCTTCCGCGGGCGGATTCGCCTGACGCAACTGCTCAAGGCCACCGGCCGCGTCGACCACACGAACGATGCGGCCTGCTTCACGGCGCAATTTGCTCTGCAGGCTCCCCCAGCGCGTGTACTCGGGCCGCAGGTCAAGTCCGCCAGACTCCAACTGGACAAACAGGTCTTCTATGCGGTCCAACAACTGCAGGAACTGTTCAACGTTGTCGCGCCGCAGCTGAACGATCATCCGCTCCGCTTCGCCAAGATCTTCACGCAAACTATTCGCGAGGCTTTGGCGTTCTTCCCGAACCGAGTAGGCCACTACTGGTTGGCCTCCACCGCAACAGGTGTGGGGATCAGGTTGGCTTCGGCCTGCGGCTCGTGAAGGACGGGGGCGCCATTTGGCGAGGGCTGCAGAGCCCCGTTCACAGACTCCACTCCAGCCAACTCTTCTTCCCTCTGGATCTCACGGTAGACACGATTGATGCCGGACTTTATCTGGCTCTCTATTTTCGCCTTGCGTTCCAGCGGAACAGGGAACAACTCCAGCATTTCGCCTACCAGTCCGCTCTTGGCTTCATTCTTGGTCTTACCGGCGCGGTAGTAGTCGCGGACGCGCTCTCGTTTGAATTGAATGTACTCCTCTACCCGGTAGGTGTCGTCGGGGCGGCAGACTGGGCCGTGACCTGGGACCAATCTCTCGGCGCCAAGGGTTCGGATACGCCGCAAGGCGTCGATCCATTCCAGAGAATCGGCCTGTGCCATGTAAGGATGCTGGTCCACCCACAGGATGTCACCGACAAAGGCGATCTTCTCTTCCGGCAGCCAGGCAATGCTGGTGGCCGGCGTGTGGCCGCCGGCGTAGATCAACTGAATTTCACGGCCTCCATATTTCAGGCGAGCGCAGTCGGTGAAGGTAACGTCGGGAAGAATAATCTCGATGTTGGTCAACTGTGCCTGGATCTCGGGCTCTCGCTTGAAGCTGTTATAGACACGTTCCTTGAAGTTTTCAGTGTAACCTGACATCTCCTTATAGGCGCGTTCGTGTGCGATCACTGTCGCAGGCCGGAAATACTGGTTTCCCAGGGCGTGGCCGCGATGGTGATCGGTGTTGAACACATAGAGAATAGGCAGGCCCGGCGCTTCCGCTTCTATCTGTTCCCGCCAGTCTTTGGCCTGTTTTGGAATCAATGGCGTATCGATGAGTATCAGGCCCTCGTCGGTGACGACGAAACCCGGCGTACAGCCTCTATAAAAGGTGTTGATAAACAGACCAGGTGCGATCTCCTGCCGCTCGCCCAGGCCCGTCACCCCTAATTTGAAGGAAGTTCTACGTCTGGCAGCCATGATCGAAACCTCTCGTCCAGGTGACCTTTTGCGCCGGAAATAACGTTACTACGACACTGAGCTTCGAATTCGTTTCGCCAACTGCAGTTCTGATTCTGATCAGATAGTCTACATTTTGAGGGCTTGTTCTGTCAAAGCGGGAAGAGTAATTGCATAGATTGGAAAGGAAGGCGATTCAGAAGTTGTGGGTTGCCAGAGCTCTGCCGTGCTGCAGCAATTTGTGAGGAAGCCGGCGATCTCAGCCGGATGGCAAGAGCCGGCAGCGGAACCTCCGGCTCTGAATGCGAGGTGCGAGAATAACCTGCTACATGCTATAATCTTCTGGAATCAAGAAATGCCGCTGCAGGGCGGCACAGGGAGGTGGTTTAGCCGCGAAAGGAGGGCGGCGCATGGCAAAGACAGCTCGGCTTGGCGTCCTCACCAGCGGAGGCGATGCGCAGGGCATGAATGCGGCTGTGCGTTCGGCCGTGCGTGCGGCTTTGGAGCGGAAGGCGGAGGTATTTGGAATTTTCGAGGGGTTTCAGGGGATGATCGAGGGCGGCAAGCTGATTCGCCCGTTTTCCTGGGACTCGGTTGGCGGCGTGCTGCAAGAAGGGGGGACCCTGCTGGGAACTGCCCGCAGCCCGGATTTTCTCAGGAGGGAAGGGCGCAAAGAGGCGGTGTACAATCTGCTGCTCCAGGGCATCAACCGGCTGATTGTGATTGGGGGCGACGGCAGTTTGACCGGGGCACAGGTCCTGCGGGAGGAGTGGCACTCACTGTTGGAGGAGCTGGTGGCCGAAGGCCGCCTGGAGCCATCTTACTTAGAGGAGTATGGGTTTCTTGCGGTCGCAGGTCTGGTCGGTTCGATCGACAATGACATGTTCGGAACGGACTTGTCAATTGGCACGGACTCCGCTCTGCACCGTATCACCGAGGCGCTGGACGCCATCACCAGTACGGCGGCCAGTCACCAACGGGCCTTTGTGGTCGAGGTGATGGGGCATCACTGCGGTCATCTGGCGCTGATGGGCGCACTGGCGTCTGGGGCCGATTTCGCTCTGATTCCCGAAAGCCCGCCCAATCTGGACGAATGGGAAGAGAGGATGTGCTCAATTTTGCGCACGGGCCGCGAAATGGGCCGGCGGGACAGTATTGTGGTGGTGGCGGAGGGTGCACAGGATAGACACGGGAACCCAATATCCAGCGCCTATGTAGAAGAGGTACTCACCAAATACCTGGAAGAAGAGGCGCGGGTGACTGTTCTGGGCCACGTGCAACGCGGTGGTTCTCCCAGCGCTTCGGACCGAGTCATGGCGACTTTGCTGGGCGCGGCGGCGGCTGAAGCTGTCCTCAATGCCAAGTCCGGCGATGAAGCGGTCCTGATCGGATTCGAGAACAACAAGATCGTTCACAGCGCATTGACGGAGTGCGTGGAACAGACGCACAAGGTCGGCAGATGTATCCATGAATGCCGATTCGACGAGGCGATGGAGTACCGGGGCAAAGCCTACAGGGACTCCTTCCGCATTCTGCGGACACTAATTCGCGCCAACCCGCGCCCTCCGCAGCCGAACAAACGACGTCTACGGGTTGCTGTCATGACGGGAGGAGCGCCGGCGCCGGGAATGAATGCTGCGACACGTGCTGTCGTGCGCATGCTCGAAGACGACGGCCATATTCCTCTCGGTGTCAAGTGGGGCTTTCGGGGCCTGATTGACGACGATATTGAAGAGATGAATTGGATGGCCGTCAACGGCTGGGCGCCCACCGGGGGCTCGGAACTGGGGAGCAGCCGGAAGACGCCAGAGGGCGCGGAGCTGTATGCGGCGGCGCAGGTGCTCGAAAAACACCGAGTGGATGCCATCGTCATGATTGGCGGCTGGGCCGGGTATCACGCCGCACACAAATTATACGAAGAGCGGCATAACTTTCCGGCATTCGACATACCCATCATCTGCATCCCTGCCAGCATAAACAACAACCTGCCTGGCTCGGAGTTGAGTATCGGCGCTGACACAGCCCTGAACAGCATCGTCGAGGTCGTTGACAAGATTAAGCAGTCTGCCGTGGCCCTGAACAGGTGCTTTATTGTGGAAGTAATGGGACGATATTGCGGTTACTTGGCCCTGATGAGCGCCATTGCCACGGGGGCCGAACGCGTCTACCTGCACGAGGAGGGGATAACGCTAAAGGACCTCGAACGAGATATTGAGCTCCTGAAGCAGGGATTTCAGCAGGGCAAGCGTTTGGGGCTGATGATACGAAACGAAGCTGCAAACTCCTTCTATACGACCTCCTTCATTTCCGCTCTTTTCGAAGAAGAGGGGGGTGACCTGTTCGAGGTGCGCCAGTCTATTCTGGGACACCTGCAGCAGGGCGGGAACCCGTCACCATTCGACCGCATTCTGGCGGCGCGACTTGCCTGGGAAGCGGTGCGAAGAATTGAAGAGGTGGCGAGCCGCCCGGAAGCAAGGCGTTTTTCAGATGTGGGGGCTGTCTGTCTAGGGATTCAGGAGGGCGACGTGAACGCTACCCCGCTTTACCGGATTCCCAGGCTGATGGACGAGGTCCATCAACGGCCTCTTGAGCAGTGGTGGATGGAGCTGCGGCCACTGGCGCGCATGCTGGCCCAGCCCGGGCCCGGGTTTTTCGAACAGTCGGTATTGGGCCAGGCTGACCCTTCCTGAGATACATACAGGGAGCGACGCTCGGTGACAGACTATCGTTTCGTCGCATCTGAACTAAGACGCGCATACGATGCCAAGGCTGAACAACGGGACAGGAATCCCGTCCGGGATTGGCAGAAAGCGCTTTGGGCGCAGTACTTGCAGAGCTTGCAGGACGAGGATCTGACGTCGCTCCTGGAGATCGGGGCAGGTACGGGCCAAGCAGCCCATTTCTTTCAGAGCGCGGGACTGGAGGTCGTGTGCACAGATCTTTCTCCGGAGATGGTTCGTCTGTGCCGGGAGAAGGGGCTGGAGGCCTTCGAGATGGATTTCCTGCGGCTGGATTTTCCAGACGGCCACTTTGACGGACTGTTCGCCCAGAACTGCCTGCTCCACGTACCGAAGGCGGACTTCGCGGACGTCTTGCAGGAGATCCGTCGGGTCGTAAGGCCCGAAGGGTTGATTTTCATCGTCATGCACGGAGGTCGAAGCTTTGAAGGCGTACGGGAAGAGGATTTCTACGAGCCTAAGCGGTTCTATGCGCTGTACACTGAAGACGAGTTACGGGCGATCCTTGAGCGCTTCTTCCAGGTACTTTCCTTCAAGTCGATAGCGAGAGAAGGGCCAGACGGCGCGAGTTATCAGGCGATAACTCTTCGCAATTGAGAATAGGAACGGGGGGCGGGATCGATGACCGCCACAGTGCTTTTCGTCTGCACTGGAAACTATTATCGCAGTCGCTTTGCCGAGCACTTTTTCAACGAGCATGCCCGGCAACGTAAACTGGACTGGAAGGCGAGCAGCCGCGGGCTGCAGCCAAGTCTGGAGAATCTGGGCTGTATGTCCAGGCATGCCCTGGACCGGCTACGCAAGCATGGAATCGAGCCGCGCAAACCTGTCCGAATGCCCATGGATTTGCAGGCGTCAGATCTGATGGCGGCTACGCTCACGATCGCTATGAACGAGATCGAACACCGCCCCCTTATGGCGGCGCGTTTTCCCGAATGGGCAGAATGCGTCCGCTATTGGAAGATATATGACCTGGATTTGGCGGACGCAGACTCGGGGCTGGCGGCGATTGAGAATGCAGTACTGGCGCTGTTGGATGAACTCAGCGCACTTTGAGGACGATCTTGCCGATGTTTTCATAGGTGCGCATGCGTTCGTGTGCAGCGTGGGCTTCGGCAACCGGCAATACTTTGTCGATGACGGGACGGATCAAGCCCTCCTCGATCTGGCCCCAGAACTGCTGTCGAAAGCGTCGGATGATTTCGGCTTTTTCTGCGACGGGCCGGGGACGAAGCACTGACCCGATCAGGCGTGCGCGCCTGCCCATGAGTTGCCTGATGTCAACCGTTGCTTCTGAACCTCCGAGCGTAGCGATGAATACCAGACGGCCTTTCACCTTCAGCAGGCCGATGTTCCTCTCCAGGTATTCTGCCCCCACCATGTCGAGGACGACGTCGACACCTTCACCGTCCGTGTACTCCAAGGTGCGGGCGGCGAAGTCTTCGGTCCGATAGTTGATAGCCAGGTCGGCGCCCTGGTTGAGGCAGGTCTCCACCTTGTCGGGGCGTCCGGCCGTCGTGATGACGCGTCCCCCTGCGTCCTTCGCCAGTTGAATGGCGGCAGTTCCAACCCCGCTAGCTCCGCCATGGATGAGGATTGTCTCGCCAGACTGAAAACCGGCTTCCATGAAGATATTGACGTAGGCGGTCAGGTAGACCTCAGCGAGGCAGGCCGCTTCTTCGAAGGACCAACCGCTTGGAATCGGGATCAGAAGCCGCTGGTCGACGGCTACGCGTTCGGCGTATCCGCCACCGGCGAGCAGTGCGCAGACTTTGTCCCCGACCTGCCATCCCTCTACGCCCGCGCCAAGTTCGCTGATTTCTCCCGACATGTCCAACCCCATGATGTGCGGCGCTCCGGGGGGCGGAGGATAGTTGCCTTCGGCCTGCGACAGGTCGGCGCGATTGAGCGTCGTTGCGTGGATGGACACGAGCGCTTCGCCCGGCTGCGGAACTGGATCATTCACTTCCCGCCAGACGAGCCGAGGGCCTGATTGGGTCTGTTCGACTTCGATTGCGTGCATGGCTCATTTCCTTCGCAAACGCGAACTTCACTCTGTCTTGTGAATTGGATTATGCGTCAAATGCTTGCGTAGCGGGGCTCAATTGTGGCTGCGGAATGTGGCTGGGAAAGTTGGCAGTAAGAGGAATTCGGCTGGGCAATGCTACTCGACTTCAAGTTGCTCAGGGTCAAGCTGGTGCCAGAAAACCGATCCGGATTCCAGGGCCTCGTCAATTCGGTTGTCACGATACAGGCCGGCTACTGCAGCAATTGAGCGCTTTCCCGTAAATCGCCTCAGGAACTCAGCGTTGCGGATCGCCCTGGTCGTGTCTCTTCCATTGGCGGTAAAGGAGATTTCGACCGCAACGTAGCATGTTTCCCCATCTGTGTCCGCGGCCTCCAATATGAGATCGGCGCGGCGGAAGCTCCTCAGTTCGTTTGTGGAAATGTCTGAAGTATCAGAAGTTTCGGCCATCTCCCAGAGCTCTTCTCTGGTCAGAGACTTGGCTTGCCGGAGGCCCAGGTCGCCGGCAAGCGTGACGGCGTCTTCAATCCCGGCATTTCGGGCGTGTGCAGCCTTTATGGGCGCGACTTCATTTCGAAGTTTCTGAATACTATCCTCCACTGTATCGAATCTGGAATCTACTGTATCGAATCTGGAATCAACTGCTTCGAATCTGGAATCAACTGCTTCGAATCTGGAATCAACTGCTTCGAATCTGGCGTCAACTGCATCGAATCTGGAATCAACTGCTTCGAATCTGGCGTCAACTGCATCGAATCTGGAATCAACTGCATCGAATCTGGAATCAACGGTATCGAATCTGGCGTCAATGGCGTCGAACCTGACATCATGCTGATCCAAGCGACCTTCGATAGTGTCCAAGCGCTTGTTCGTGGAGGCGGCAAAGCTTTCCACGGTTTCGGTTAGAATAGCAATCGTTCGGGGCAGTTCCAGGACTTCCCTTGACAGAAGCCTTACGCGCATGGCCTCGACCCACTCAGGGTGTTCGTCCATGATCCGCACAAGATCTTCAATTGTGTTAATGGTAGTGGTCGTCATTTCCCAGGCTCAAATTGTCGAGTTGCCGTTTCCTGGAATCGTCATAGAAATGGCAAGAACTTAATCATCGCACAAGCGTTCTTTGCGGCAGTATACTTCATGGCGCTGAATCGCGCAAAAGAGTACAAGAGTCCGGACGCTCTTTCCGCAGTAGAATGGTCTACTGGTAGGCCAGGGAGCCGTCCGGGCGAATAAGGAACGGTCTGTGCCAGGAGCGGCCGGGGCGTGCGGCGAGGGCCTCCAGATTCAGGTCGATGCCGAGCCCGGGGCGATCGGGCAACTCGAGGTAGCCGTCTATCAATTTGATCGGTTCATCCACGATGTCGGCGCGGCGGCCTTCATCGGCCCGGTACTCCAGTATCAGGAAATTCGAGGTACTGGCGGAGAAGTGGACGTTTACGGCGGTCGCAATTGGACCGCAAGGATTGTGGGGGGCGACGCTGGCGTAGTGTACTTCGGCCATGGCGGCGATCTTTTTCATCTCCCAGAGGCCGCCGGTAATGCAGATATCGGGCTGGATGATGTCCACGGCGTGATGGCTCAGCAACTCCCGGAATTCATGGCGGCTGTAGAGCATCTCGCCGGTGGCAATGGGAACGTTGACCTTGTGGCTGAGCTTTGCGAGGGCCTCATAGTTTTCCGGCCGCAGGGGCTCCTCGACGAAGAAGGGACGATAGGGAGCCACCACGTCGCAGAGCTGTGCGGCGCGACCAATTTCGAGGATGCGGGCGTGGGGATCGAGTCCGATGTCGATGTCGGGTCCGACCGCTTCACGCACGGCTGCGACACGCCTCTCGGTCTCGCGCAGGACGCGATTCCAGGGCATTTGATGCCAGCCGGGGGGCAGCGGCCCCATCTTCAGGGCGGTATAGCCGTAGGTCTGGATCAGACGAATGGCATCGTCGGCCGCTTCTTCTGGCGTATCGCCGCCGATGCTTTGGTAGACGCGAACGCGGTTGCGGGCCTTACCGCCGACAAGCCTGTATACGGGCAGGCCGGCAGCCTTACCGGCGATGTCCCACAGTGCGTGTTCGATGCCGCTGATGGCGGCGTTGACGACCGAGCCGCCGGGGAAACGGCCCCCGGCGTACATGAGGTGATACAGGCCTTCGATGTCGCGCGGATCGCGGCCGGTCAGCCACTCTGCGAAATCGTGAATGGCGGCGACCGTGGCGCCGTCTGGCCCGCAGGAAAATGGCTCGCCAACACCGTGGATCCCTTCGTCGGTATGGACGACGACGTAGGGTATCGAGCGATTGGCCAGTGAGGTCAAGTGCGTGTCTATACGAGTGATTTTCATGCGAATTGCTCCTGTAGCGGATTGCAGGAATTATCGTTGACTGCGCTCTCCGTGTCAAAACTTCCACAGCACTTTTTCCGTTCTCGATTGACATATCGCTGCTGCTGTGTTTTGATGGCGGGCATATGGGGAACCAGCACCAAGTTCCCCTACGGGCGGACACGAATGAGTCACCCTTCTCACTCATCGACAAAGAGTTCGCTGCCGGAAATGGAAGGTGGAGAGACACCCCATTACTGGGAGGCCCCGCCGAACAATGACCCGAATTGAGATTCAAATCGCGGTTGCCAAGGTGTCAAAGTACGCGTCCAGCGAGAGCGGGGATACGGTTGAGGTCGTGGAACGTCCTCACGGGGGAATCAGCATCATCGTTTCGGACGGTCAGCGGAGTGGACGCAGCGCGAAGGCGATCAGCAATGTTGTGGCCAGGAAGGCGATGAGCCTGATTGCTGAAGGCGTGCGGGACGGCGCAGTGGCGCGTGCCACGCACGATTATTTGCGCACGAATCGAGGCGGAAAGGTCAGCGCGGAGTTGGTCATTGCGAGCGTTGATCTGGTCACGGAGACGCTTGTTCTCAGCCGCAACAGCCGTTGTCCTGTCCTGGTTCAAAGGGATGGTGGGACGGAATGGTTAGACGAACAGTGCGACGCGATTGGCATCTATCGAAATACGAAACCCAGTATCGTTGAACTTCCGCTCGTGCCGGGAATGACCGCGGTCGTATTTACTGATGGAATTTGGAGCGCGGGGCACCGCAGCGGCGGCGCGATGGATGTGGCCGGGGCGGCGAGTTTGAACGACGGAAGCCAAGCGAGTAGCGATGTTTCTGCAGGGGAGAGCAGCGCCAAAGGGATCGCCGATCGCGTTCTGGAAGCGGCACTTGAACTGGACAACGGACGGCCAAATGATGACTCGACCGTCCTTGTTATCAAGGTTGGATTGCATCAGTGGGAACAGAAAATCCGCCGCATGGAGATTTCTCTGCCCATATAAGTTTCTCCAACCGTATGGGATATAGCGTGGTTCTTTCTGACCGCCAATGGGGGCGGCCAAATGAATCTGGATCTTGTCAAAATCGTGGGCGTGAGCGCGGCCGGCAAGTCGACTCTGGTGGCCGGTTTAAGGGAGTTGGGCTACAATGCCCGTCCCGTTGCGCAGGAGCACAGCCAAGTGGCTGACATGTGGAAACGTATCAGGCCGCCCGACTTGCTGATATTTCTGGATGCAGATCTGACGGCGCAAGGTGAGAGGCGCCCGGACGTCAGTTGGAATGAGCCCTGGCGACGGACTGAATTGGAACGTCTTGCGCACGCGCGCTGCCATGCGGACCTGGTCATCGACACCAGCCATCTCTCCCCGGAAAACGTACTGCAACAGGCAGTTGAATTTCTGCGAGTTAGCAGTGTCGAAGCGGCTCCCGGACCACTCGCGGAGTTGCCGCGAACGGGCAGCGTTTGGCACCAGAGCTGACGACCTGACCTGCAAAAAGGTTGACAATGCCGTCTTCGCGTGCTATATCTTCCCAGCGGACGCTGCAGGCGCCGATCATGAGGGGATGATGCGCGCCAAGGCTCGCCGCATTGCCCCGCATTCCTCTCTACATCCGCCGGCGCGTCAAAACAGAAGAGTTGCGGCTACTCGTATTTTCACTCCATGATCACAGAGGATCTCTCCTATGTCAGTTTATTCTGTCGAACGGCTTTTTGCCTACAACAAATGGGCCTGGAACCGGGTCTTCCCCAGTTTGGAAGCGCTCCCGGAAGAGGAGTACTTTGCCGAACGCCCCTTCTTCTGGGAGTCACTGCATGGCTTGGCTGCTCACGGGTACGGGGCTGAACAGGCGTGGTTGCAGAGGATAGGCGGCGAGAGCCCTTCGAAACGGCCGGCCGCGTCGGATTTTGCTTCATTCGCCGAACTGCGGGACGCATGGGAGTCTCTTTGGACCGAATGGCAAGAGTTTGTTGGCTCGTTGACGGCCACCAGGCTCGAAGACTCTCTTCAGTACCGCAATACTGAAGGGGAAAAATTTGAGATTAAGATAGATGATGTTCTGCGGCACGTGTTCAACCATGCCACTGAGCACCGCAGCCAGATGACTCCCGTACTGGCCCAATTGGGGCATCCGACGGAACCGCTCGACTATGGTCGCTTTGCCGCGACAAATTGACAGTGAGAACTGGGCTCCTGCTCGAACTGAGGAGAGAAGGTTAAAATGCGTTACACTGCAGATAACGTGCTGATAAAGCCGGAGGCCGACGGCAACGACCCGGATCTGATCCTTTCGGTGACGCCAGAGAGGGCGGGTTGGGACTACATTTCTTTTCAGGCGAGGCAGCTGGGGGAAGGAAGGGAATGGTCCTTCGATACAGGCGAAAACGAGTTTGCCTTTGTAAATCTGAGCGGACGCTACCGAGTCGAAAGTGACAAAGGTAGTTGGGCCGGAATCGGCGGACGGGCGAATGTATTCAGCGGCGGCGCGCATGCACTTTATTTGCCGCGGCGGACGAGGTTGACGGTCACAGCGGAGGAGGCCGGCGAGTTTGCTGTAACGTGGGTGCCGACAACTGAGGACCACGAACCATGGTTGATCAGGCCGCAAGATGTGGAGATCAGCATACGAGGCGGCGACAACGTCAGCCGCCAGATCAATGATTTGCTGCCTCCCGGCTCGCCGGTCCACAGGATTGTGCTGGTCGAAGTCTACACGCCGAGCGGCAACTGGAGCAGCTACCCCCCGCATAAGCACGACGTCCACATCAAGGGCGAGGCGGGTGAGTTGATCGAAGCCGATCTGGAGGAGGTCTATTTCTATCAGATCGACCGGTCGGAAGGATTCGCCTACCAGAGGGTCTATACCGACGAGAACTCGCCGATGCACGCCGCGGGCAATCCAATCGACGCGCTGGTCCGGGTCGGCCACAATGAGGCGGTGCTGGTTCCGGAGGGTTATCATCCCGTGGTCAGCATGCCCGGATACACGACATACTATCTGAATGTGCTGGCGGGCAGCGCGCAGAGCCTGGCCAACCAGGAGGACCCGGATTACGGTTGGGTGAAGGAGAAGTATAGCGGCGTGGATGAGAGATTGCCGTTGTACTGAATTTGGACAGGTCGCACGAAGGTGGCGACAGGCTGAGCAACTCCCGGTCACGGTCAGAGGAAGACAAGAAGATGACAACCGATAGCGAAGCCAGAACTTACGACTCACTGCACATGGGGCGTTCTTCTATCGACCTTTACAGCAATGACGTCGGCGCGCCTTTTGCGGAAATCGGCAGCTTCGCCGCTTATGTCGGCGGTTCTCCGACGAACATCAGTGTAGGCGGGGCGCGTTTGGGCCTGAAGACTGCACTCGTTACCGGCCTGGGTGAGGACCCGGTGGGGGATTTCATCGCCGACTTTCTGGGAAAGGAGGGCGTCGATTTCAGTTTCAGCCCGCGCAAGCCAGGGCACCGCACCAGCGCGGTCGTTCTCGGCATCGAGCCGCCTGACAAGTTTCCATTGGTCTATTACCGGGAAAACTGTGCCGACATCGAGCTGACGATAGACGATGTACTGGCAGCGCCTGTTGCCGATGCGAAGGTATTTCAGTTTGCCGGTACGAACCTGAGCAAGGAGCCGAGCCGCAGCTCTACGATGTTTGGCGCGGAGTTTTCGCAGCAGGTGGGCACGACAGTCATCTTCGACCTTGATTTTCGGCCCGATCAGTGGCATGACCCGCGGGCGTTTGGTGTCGTCGCGCGCTCGGTGCTTCCCAACGTTGACGTTGTTATCGGAACGGAGGATGAGATCAACGCAGCGGTGCTCAGCGATGCCAGTCAGATGTCCCTGACGCACTCGCAGGTGTCCGATGCGAAGGTTGAGGGAGACGCCAAATCGGCCATTGAATGGCTTCTGCAACTGGGGCCGAAGGCGGTGGTGGAAAAGGTGGGCGCGCTTGGTTCACGTGTTCACCTTGCGGGAGGAGAGGTCCTTGAGGCACCCGGTTTTCCTGTCGAGATTTACAACATTCTGGGGGCCGGCGATGCGTTCGGGGCCGGCTTCATCTACGGCTTCGTGAACGACTGGGGGTGGCAGCGGTCGGCGCGGCTGGGCAACGCGTGCGGCGCGATCGTGGTGCTGGCACATGGGTGCGCGAACTTTATGCCGACCTTCGATGAGGTGATGGCCTTTGTCGAGGAGCGGGGTGGATTCTAGACTGGCCGCGATACAAGTAGGAGAGCTATGAGGATTCCGCGACAAGGAGTTGTCGTCCTGTCTTGGCAAGATTAGATCAGGTCTAATGCCTATGAGTACCGTCTGTGTCTCGAAAGTAGCTACAACGAATTACAAGAATCTCCGATTAGAAGACGGGATCGACCTGGGGAACCTAACCATCTTCATCGGGTCAAATGGTTCTGGGAAGAGCAACCTTGTCTCGCTCTTGCGATTCCTCCAGCATAGCATTGCCGGCTCCATTTTGGATGATCAGCGGGGCCAGACGATCTTCGAGGACGCCATATTTGAATTGGGTGGGGCCAGAATTCTGGATGGATTTCAGGAATCGCCTGCGCGCGTAGGAATCGAATACAGATTCCTGATCAAAGAAAGAGATATAATTCTGAACATCGAATTGCTTGTTCAGGGCGCCCTTCACCCAGTCAAAATTGCCAGGGAAGCTCTCGTCACGGATCAGGGGCAGCCTGAACCATTTGTCTACTACAGAACCCACAACCAGCTAAGCGGGAACGGTGTTGTCTCCGTATACAATGACCCTCAGACGTCAAGTCAGCCGCTCAGGAGCCACTTCGAAAAGATTCAGGAGGTACCGGTTAACGAACTCGCACTTGACGTAATGCCTCGTTTGCTCGAGAATAGCAACTTTTCTCCGGAGGCAACTCCCCTATACGGACCGCGTGCAGCAATCCGAGCCATTGCCGCTACAAGCATGTTCTACAGTGCAAACGAAATGAACCCGGAGCGAATACGGTCGGCGGAACCTAAATTGGGTCAGGCTGGCCTGTTTTTGTCGCCAACCGGAGAAAACCTGGCGCTTGTTTTGTACAATCTGTTTCAAAAAGACCTTGAATTTGAAGAGTCGCTCAATCTGATAATGAAAGACATCTTGCCCCTAACAAGAAGAGTTCGCACTGTTACATCCGGAATGCTCTCACTTACCATTGAATGGTACGTAGATGGTTGCGCTAAACCTTTCTTCCTCAGTGAAATGTCGGACGGAACTGTACGCATGTTGAGTTGGGCAGTCATTCTGCACTCGCCTGTTCTTCCCAGACTGATCGTTATTGACGAACCGGAGCTCGGAATCCACCCGGCCTGGATGCCACTCCTGGCGGAGTGGATCAAAGGGGCTTCTCAGAGGACGCAGATAATCGTAAGCACTCACAGCCCCGATCTATTGGATCACTTCACAGACCAACTCGATAGTAGTGGATTCATATACGTATTTGGGCCTGTCGACAAGAGCCCAAATCACTTTACACCTCATCGAATCTCCAGAGAGGCAGTTTCAGGTTGGCTCGAGGAAGGGTGGCAGTTGGGCGATCTCTATAGAGTAGGCAATCCCGCGATTGGGGGGTGGCCGTGGTAGTGTGGGTCTTTGCAGGAGGAGGAGAATCTGAGGTAAAGGGGCTGATTCCAATTCTCGAAAGAATCTGTTCGGATCACAGTTACGAACGCAAGTCTCCAGTCAGGCGAAAGCCCGGACCGCAAGCGCCACAGGTGCCGGGTTATGGGAGGACGGGAAAGAGCCTAGGCCAACAGATCGAAAAGCTCCTCTCTAAATCGCTGGATTCTGGTGAACGATGTGATCTGATTCTCATCATTGATGATCTTGACTGCCATGACCCGAACGTCAGGCGAGAACTCTTCGAATCATCGATTGGGAAGGTGGAGAAGGCGGCAGAGATCGAAAACTTTGTTGGATTTGCCTCACCAGAAATCGAATCGTGGATAATTGCCGATTGGGACCATTCAATTGCAACGGATCCCGGTTTTCGGAGTTGTCATGGTCAGATGCGTCACTGGCTCAGCACGCAGAAGGCTGTTCCCTTTGCCCAACCGGAGACGTTTGGCATCTTCGACGAGGAGAAGGATTCGTGTCGTGACAAGCTTTCCGATGCAATCATCGAATCCTCAGTACATTGCGGCGCACGGTCGCGGTATTCCAAAAGCACTCATACAGCAAGGTTTTTGCGACAGATTTCGCCGGAAGTTGTGAGCGGCAAATGCCCTCTGTTTCGAGAGTTGCGAATTCGCCTGATGTCAACTGACTAGGACAAGGAAGAAATGCAAGTCCGAATTGCGACAGCCCCAGTATCCTGGGGCGTACTGATGAAAGACACGCCAAACGTCCCGCCCTATAGTCAGGTCCTGGACGAGATCCGGGAAGCCGGTTATGTGGGTACTGAGTTAGGGCCGTACGGTTACCTGCCGTTTGACATCCCCAAGCTGCGCGATGAACTTGAAGAGCGCGGACTAACACTGATTTCAGCGTTCACGATTTTCAATTTTTTGGCTGGCAGGGAGGATGAAACGGTCTATCGCGAAGCGCTGGAGACTGCCCAGGTGCTCTCGGCGATGGGCTGTACGCATATCGTGCTTTCGGACGCGCTTTTTGTGGAGGAGAGCCGCGCGCGGCGCGCCGGGCGTATACGCCGGGAGGATTCTCTCAGCGGGGCCGAGTGGGATCAGGCCGCCGCGAATGTCGATGCCTTCGCCAAAGTTGTCCTCAATGAGTTCGGCATGAAGTGTGCGGCCCATCCGCATATCGGCGGATACCTGGAGACCGATTTTGAAATCGATGCTCTTTTGGAGCGCACAGACCCTGAGCGAGTCGGCCTTTGTTTTGATATGGCGCACATCTCTTACGGCGGGGGCGATCCGGTCGCTGTGCTCGACAAGTGGCGAGAGCGCGCGTGGTACTTGCACATCAAAGAGTGTAACGGCCGCGTTCGCGAGGAGGTAGTCGGACGCGAGGGCGATTACTACGACGGAGTCTCATCGGGCGTGTTCCCGGAACTGGGACAAGGAACGATTGACTGGCAAGGGATCAATCGTATACTGCACGAGATAGATTTCGATGGCTGGGGAACGGTCGAGCAGGATATTCTGCCCGGAATGGGAATCGATGCGCTGGAAAGCGCAAAGCGAAACCGGGCGTTTTTGCGGGAGAGTCTTGGATGGTAGGAGAAAAGGCTCACAAGTGAACTATCTCGGAAGGCGCCTTTGGCTCAACTGAGTGTTATGGACACATTTGTCAGGATTCGTCACCGGCTTGCGGATGCGTCAGAGTTGGTCGTTCTGATCAGCTTTCTGCTCGTTTTCCTCTTCTTCTCCATTCGTGCTGAGAACTTCCTTTCGCTCGTTTCTTTAACGAACATACTCACAATCGCCAGTATCAAAGGCATCTTTGTCGTAGGCGTGGCAATGCTTATGATTTCGGGTGAGTTTGACCTGTCTGTTGGGTCGATACTGGCCGTGGCGACCTTCGTCTTCGCGCTCAGCCTGGAGGGGGGGATGGCGCCCCTGGCGGCTCTCGTGCTTGCCCTCGCGGTCAGCGCCGTGCTTGGCGGAGTTAACGGCCTGATCGTGATTCGCACCGGCATTCCCTCGTTTATCGCAACGTTAGGGACGATGCTGGCTTTTCGAGGCATCGCACGGGCGATAGGCGGCGCAGACTTTGCCCGCTTTACCGGTGAACTGCCTGCCCTGTTCACAGTACTGAACGGTGAGTTCACGTTCATCAATCGTTTAGCCGAACCGGCAGGAAGCGCGCGGATGACGATAATCTGGTTCCTGCTGTTCGCAGTTCTAGCGGCCGTGGTCATGAGAAATACGCGTTTCGGCAGTTGGGTTTACGCGACGGGAGGTAACCGGGCCGCTGCCATCGCGCAGGGCGTAAAGACGAAGAATGTCATCGCGGTGAACTACATAGTTACCGGTCTACTTGCCGGATTTGCGGGAATCGTACAGTTTGCCTCGCGGCCGGCCGTGGATCCTTTGCGGGGCGAAGGTTGGGAGCTGACCGCGGTGGCAGCATGTGTCATTGGGGGCATCTGGCTCAGCGGGGGATACGGCACAATAGTGGGCGCAGCTGTGGGCATGCTGTTGCTCCAGATGGTTGAGCAGGGCCTGATTCTTGTGGGCGTCGATGTTCAGCTGTTTCAGGCAACTATTGGACTGATCCTGATATTGGCGGTGATTAGCAACACCTATCTAAGTCGACAGTAGACTCTGCCGTCCGCCGTTATCGGGTTGAAGGTCATACCTTTTCACCATAAGCTAACTTACAGGAGGGAAACATGCAGCACAGGATATATCTACTTACCACACTGTTATTGGTCGTCATGCTGGCTTTGGCGGCCTGTGCGCCGGGTGGGGACAGCGGCCAGGGGGAGATGGCGCAGGCGGAAGAGAGCGAAGGCGCCGCCACGGCCGAAATGGGGGACGCAGATGGAGGACTGAGCTTTATCGCAGTTCAACACGCCGAGTGTGCTTGGGACTCCTTCTGGTGCACTGTACAGAGTGGCATAAACAGTGCCGCGGACGATCTGGGCGTGGATGTGACGATATTGGCGCCTGACGAATTCGACCTGGACAAGACGGCTTCCCTGATCGAACAGGCGGTCGCCGCCAATCCTGACGGGATCATGCTGACGGTAACCGACCCGATCCTGTTCAGAGAGCCGATCATGAAGGCCATCGACGCCGGCATTCCTGTGATCGCCTACAACGCAGGTTCAGGGCCGATCGCGGACAATATCCCATACTACACATACCTGGGCCAGGATGAGTACCAGGGCGGTTATCTCGGTGGGCTGCGCCTGGCGGCAGGGGGCGGTACACAGGGCGTTTGCATCAACCAGCAGGTGGGACACACCGGTCTGGACAAACGTTGCGCAGGTTTCAGCGACGCCCTGGCCGAGAGCGGCATTCCGGCTGAGGTCCTGGCCATCGGCGATGACCCGGCAGAGGCTGCCACCATCATCGGTGATTACTACACGGCCAACCCGGATACGGATGTCTTCCTCACTCTTGGCCCGAACGGAGCCAACCCGTTCTACGTCTTTGCGGAGAATGAGGGTCTGACGGCCGACGACATCACGCACGGAACGTTTGACCTGAGCGAGGAGATAAAAGCGAATATCCTATCCGGCATGACGATGTTCGGCATCGACCAGCAGCCGTTCCTTCAGGGCTATGGCGGCGTGTCGACGTTGAGCATGATCGCCCGCTACGGTATCCTGCCGGCGCTTCCGGTCTCGGCTACCGGGCCCGGATTTGTGGATGCGGCTAGCCTGGCATCGGAGCCTGACCCGGATGCTCCTGTAAGTGTCATCGCGGTCCAGCACGCTGAGTGCGCCTGGGACTCCTTCTGGTGTGTCGTTCAGAACGGCATCAACACGGCCTCGGAGATGATGGGCGTGGACGTGACGATTCTGGCGCCGGACGAGTTTGACCTGGACAAGACAGCGTCGCTGATCGAGCAGGCTGTGGCTGCCAACCCTGACGGCATCATGCTGACCGTGACCGATCCGATCCTGTTCAAGGAACCGATCATGAAGGCCATTGACGCCGGCATTCCGGTTATCGCCTACAATGCGGGCTCGGGCCCTATTGCGGACAATATCCCTTACTACACCTACCTGGGCCAGGATGAGTACCAGGGCGGCTATCTGGGCGGGCTGCGCCTGGCGGCGGGGGGAGGCACCCAGGGCGTTTGCATCAATCAGCAGGTGGGGCACACCGGTCTGGATAAACGCTGCGCCGGCTTTGTTGACGCGCTGGGCGAAAGCGGCATTCCGGCTGAGGTTCTTGCCATCGGCGATGACCCGGCTGAGGCCGCCACCATAATTGGCGACTACTTCACCGCCAACCCGGACACCGATATATTCCTGACCCTCGGCCCCAACGGAGCCAATCCGTTCTACGTCTTCGTTGAGAACGAGGGACTGATGGCCGACGACTTCACGCACGGCACGTTCGACTTAAGCCAGGAGATCAATGCCAACATCGAGTCCGGTTTAACGATGTTCGGCATTGACCAGCAACCGTTCCTCCAGGGTTTTGGCGGGATTCAAGCGCTGAATCTGTTGGTTCGCCATGGCATCGTTCCGGCACTTCCGGTGACTCCGACAGGCCCAGGCTTCGTAGATCAGGGCAATCTGTCTGTCGTCCAGGAGCTGGCCGGTGAGTACCGCTAGAGGGTTCGATTGAACTCTTCAATGTAGGATATCGACCAGGTACACCTGCGAATCGCATAAGCTTGACCGGGTGTACCTGGTTCTCAATGAAAGTGCCTCATCGTTGCGTTCTTGCAGTGAAAAGCATCTGACATGCGTTGGGTAAAGAGCTTTATCGACTCACTATCACATCGCTTCGGCCGGTCTCCGGTGGCGGGGCCGCTGGCGACATTTGTGGTTGTTCTGCTGTTGTGTCTGCTCTTCGTGCCCAATTTTGGTTCATGGCGCACCCTCTCCGGCATCGTCACCGCGGTCTCGATCTCCGGATTCGTGACAATTGGAATCACTTTTCTGATGGTTGCGGGTGAGTTTGATCTTTCGATCGGCGCAATGATCGCCATGAGCGGTTATCTGTTTGGGGCCGTAGCGGTTGGCGCTGATTCCCAGATAACTCGCGGCCTTGGTGCTGCCGGCCTACCCGTCGCGGAAGGATCGGGCAATTTGGCGCTGGCCTTGATTCTGGCGCTGGCCGTTCCGGCACTAATGGGACTGGTCAATGGCCTGATTCTGATCTGGACACGGATTCCCTCGTTTATTGTTACGCTGGGAACGCGTCAGATTTACCGGGGGCTCGTTTGGCTGACGTCGGGCGGGGTCCTGCTGCAGACTCTGGAGAAGCCGCCCATTTTCAACATGTTCAACGGTCGATTTGAGCTGCTGAACAATCTGCCCTTTCTTGACGGTGCCAACTTCCGAACAGCAACCGTGTGGCTTCTGGTGGCGGCTTTTCTGGGCCAGTATTTGCTTGTCCATACGCGGTTTGGCAATCATGTTTTTGCCGTAGGCGGGAATGTCGGGGCTGCGACGGCTCAAGGTATCCGGACGTCACGAACCAAGGTACTCTGCTTTGTTTTCAGCGGATTCATGGCCGGGGCTGCCGGTGTCATCTCATTCAGCCAGTTCCGCTCGGTGCGCGTTGCGGAGCAGGCAGGGGTAGAGCTAACGGCGATTGCGGCCTCCGTGGTAGGAGGCGCACTGCTCAGCGGTGGGTATGGGAGCGTGTGGGGAGCAGTTATAGGCATCCTCATGATTAGCCTTCTCCGCTCAGCCGTCATACTATTAGACATCCCGTTCATACCGGCGGACAACTTCCCGGCGGTCATCGGAGCGACGATCATAGCTTCGGTCATACTGAACAACTACCTTCGCTCGCGCGCGTCTGCTTAGGCAAAGTGCTGGCGGGGAGTGCGCAAGCCGAACGGCACGGGGGCACGGAACCCAGACGCTTTTTGTGGCCAGTTCACCGGCGGTGTTCGATAGCGAATCAGAGGAGTTTCCGCAGTGGCAGAAGGAAACGGTCAACCTGTTGTGGTCGAGATGAGACAGATCGAGAGGCGCTTTGGTTCGGTCGTGGCGCTGCGGGGGGTCGATTTCACAGTACGCAAGGGGGAAGTGCGTGCGCTGATGGGCGACAATGGAGCAGGGAAGTCAACCCTGATAAAGGTCCTAACCGGCGTCCATACACCCACCCGAGGCGAGATTGTTTTCGACGGTCAACGGGTCGTGATCAACTCGCCGGCAGACGCCCGCGCCCTGGGAATCGAGACCGTCTATCAGGACCTGGCGCTGGTTCCACTGATGAGCATTTGGCGGAATTTCTTTCTGGGCCGCGAGCTGCACAAGCAGATGGGTCCCGTTCGCTGGCTACGGAAGAAGGAAATGAGCGAGCAGTGCCGGCAGTCTCTTCACGACATTGGCATCGAAATTCGTTCAGCCGAGGACAAAGTGGGGACGCTGTCAGGCGGCGAGCGCCAGTCCATTGCCATTGGGCGAGCGATCCATTTTGGCGCAAAGCTATTGATCCTGGACGAGCCTACGTCGGCGCTGTCCGTGGCGGAGACACAGAAGGTGCTGACCTATATTGAGAATGCTAAAGAAAAGGGACTGCCCGTTATTTTCATTACGCACAACGTCAATCACATTTACCAGGTGTCTGACAGTTATACAATCATTCGCCAGGGGGAAAAGGTCGGGACATACCAAAAGGGAGACCTGTCGCAGCAAGACATTG
Organism: Caldilineaceae bacterium; assembly: GCA_965204525.1. Taxonomy (GTDB): domain Bacteria; phylum Chloroflexota; class Anaerolineae; order Caldilineales; family Caldilineaceae; genus Bin5. The sequence continues at coordinate 1,412,731 of OZ241994.1, forward strand.
CAGACCTCATAACCGGCGCACGAGAGAAATAGACAGAGAGAGAATTGTGGATACAAACGAGCAAGTCCGGCCTAACTCACACAGCTCCTTGGAGGGCCAGTTTGCCGTTGTAACGGGCAGCACGCAGGGGCTTGGTGAGGCAGCAGTGCGGCTATTCGCAGAACGGGGGGCGGCGGGGATCATCGTCAGCGGCCGGAATGCCGAGCGGGGCAATGCGGTGGCGGCCGACCTGCGCGGCGGCGGCTGCCAGGCCCATTTCGTTCAGGCCGACCTGGCCGACGTTGACGCATGCCGCGGCATCGTAGCTGAAGCGGACAGACGGTTTGGCGCGCTGGATGTGCTGGTCAACTGCGGCGCCCTGACTGTTCGCGGAAATATCTGGGATACGACGCCTGAACTCTTTGACAGGATGATAGCCGTCAACACGCGTGCGCCGCTGCTGCTCATGCAGGACGCATGCAAGGTGATGCGGCGCGAAGGAAAGGGCGGGTCGATCGTCAATATCTCAAGCGTGGCCTCCTTCGGCAGCGAGCAGTTCTTGCTTCCTTATACGGCCTCCAAGAGCGCGCTCAACGCGATGACCAAGAATGTCGCCTTCGCGGTCATGCGCTACCAGATCCGTGCAAATGCCATCGCGGTGGGCTGGATGGATTCACCGGCCGAGGACTATATTCAGCGTACATTTCATTCCGACGGGGAAGACTGGCTGGAGAAGGCGGAAGCTGAACAACCTTTCGGGCGCCTGCTCAAGACGGATGAAGTGGCGCGGGCGATCGCTTTTCTGGCGTCGGATGAGTCGGGGATGATGACAGGCAGTTTGATCGAATTCGACCAGTCCGTTCGCGGCGGGGGGCCTGTCTCCAAGCCGCCTCCTCTGGACGACCCCTATTGGAACGTTGGCTCCATAGACAGCGCGTGGGAGTAAGTTACCTGGAGGTACTTTGCCGTTGAGAAGCCGAAAAAGGGGTAGCGTGTGAGCCGATCAGTCAACGTCGGCGTAATTGGGGCAGGGGGGATGGGAGGCCGGCACGCGTCGAATCTGACCTATGTGGTCGCTGCGGCTGAAGTCACCGCGATCATGGATGTGGATTCGGCGAGGGCCGAGGAGATTGCGGCGCGGTGCGGTGGCGCGAAAATCTACAATGAAGCCGAACAGCTCATTTCTTCACGGGAAGTCGACGCAGTCGTAATTGCGGCGCCGAACCGTTTCCACGCCGAGTTGACAAGGGCCTGCATTGCCGCGGGCAAGCCCGTGCTTTGCGAAAAGCCGCTGGCGACCGGGGGCGTCGAAGCCAAGGAAGTCATCACCGATGAGGTAGCGGGGGGGAGGAGGCTCGTACAGGTCGGCCTCATGCGACAATTCGACCCGGCACATGTTGCCGTCAAGCGGGTGAGCGACAGTGGGGCGCAGGGGAATGCGCTTGTTTTTCGCAGTGTCCACATCAACCCATCCAGCGATGAAGTTCCCTCCCTCGGCGACGTCATAACGGGCTCTCTTATCCACGACATTCATTCGGCACGCTGGATGATGGGAGATGAGATCGTACGCGTTCATACCTCCTTCATTCCGTTCTCGGCCGATAGACCGGACAGCGCACGCTATGTCATGATTCAACTGCAGTTCGCCGGCGGCGCCTTGGGCGGGCTCGAGTGCAACGCGGATGCCGGATACGGTTACGAGATCGAGGTCAGTATCACCGGGGAAACCGGTGTAGTCCGTTCGAGCCCGTTTCAGAGCCCCGTCGTGCGTCACAGCAATGCCAGCGGCCAGTGGGTGGAGGAGGACTGGCTGCAGCGATTCAACGAGGCCTATATTATTGAGGTCCAGGCTTGGGTGCAGTCGATCCTGGACGGCGAGGCGACCGGGCCAAGCGCCTGGGATGGATATGTTTCGATTCTTGCGGCCGATGCTTGTATTGAGTCGGGCGAGAGGGGACAGCCTGTCTCCCTCGATCTGCCGGGGAAACCCGAACTGTACGGGTAGGTAAGTCCGCTGGCCCGGGACCGGAGCGCAGACGCTCAAAGAATCCGACACTGCAGCAGAATAGAGGACAAAAATGAATACAGAACGCTTGACCATGGCGCAGGCTATCGTACGCTTTCTAAAGAACCAGTACAGCGAACGCGACGGTGTGGAACAACCCTTTTTTGGCGGCTGTTTTGGGATATTCGGCCACGGCAACGTTGCCGGTATCGGCCAGGCCCTGCAGCAGTATCCGGACTTTCGCTACTATCAGACGCGAAACGAGCAGGCGATGGTGCATACGGCGGCGGCATACGCCAAGCACAGTAACAGGATGCGCACCCTGGCCTGCACAAGCTCGATCGGCCCCGGCGCGAGCAACATGGTAACGGGAGCGGCGACGGCGACGATCAACCGGTTGCCTGTGCTGATCCTGCCTGGGGATATTTTCGCTCGCCGCAATGTCGCGCCGGTGCTGCAGCAGTTGGAATCAGAGCACAGTCAGGACATCTCTGTCAATGACTGCTTCAAACCGGTCAGCAGGTATTGGGACCGGATCAACCGGCCGGATCAGCTGACCACGTCGCTGATCGAGTCGATGCGAGTGCTGACGAGCCCGGCGGACACAGGGGCGGTCACGCTTTCGATTCCGCAGGACGTGCAGACCGAAGCGCATGAGTACCCGGCGGCGCTGTTCGAGAAGCGTGTCTGGTCCGTGCCCCGCAACCGGCCGGACCTGGCCGCGCTGCAGAGGGCGGCGGCAGCGATACGCGAGGCGAAGAAACCGCTGATTATCGCCGGCGGCGGCGTCCTTTATAGCGAAGCGACGGCTGCGCTGAGAGAATTTGTCGACCTCTTCGGCATCCCCGTGGCAGAGACGATGGCCGGCAAGGGCAGCCTACCCTACGACCATCCTTTGCAGTTGGGGGCAGCCGGCGCTACGGGCACATTCGCGGCGGAACAGGTGGCGGACGAAGCCGACGTTGTGATCGGCATCGGCACGCGCTACAGCGACTTCACCACCTCCAGCAAGACTGCATTCAAGCATCCGGACGTTCAGTTCGTGAACATCAACGTTGCCGAGTTTGACGCGTACAAGCATTGTGCGGTGCCGCTGGTGGGGGACGCGCGTGTCACGCTGGAGGAGTTGAGCGACCTGCTGGCCGGCTTCCGCAACGACGACGAGAGTGTAGCGCAGGCCCGGAGGCTGCATGACGAATGGGAAGCCGAAGTGCAGCGCAATTATGACACGCACGAAGCAGAGAGCGGACTGCCCTATCAGGGCGCGCTGATCGGGGCGGTGAATGACCATGGCGACCCCGACGCGGTGATGGTTGGCGCGGCCGGCAGTCTGCCGGGCGACATGCACAAACTGTGGCGGGCGCGGCATTCGAAGCAGTATCACCTCGAGTACGGTTACTCCTGCATGGGCTATGAGATCGCCGGCGGGCTTGGCATCAAGATGGCGGAGCCGGATCGCGAGGTCTATGTCATGGTTGGCGACGGCAGTTATCTGATGATGAACACTGACCTGATCACTTCGATTCAGGAGGGCTACAAGCTCACCGTCATTCTCATGGACAATACCGGCTTCCGCTCGATCGGTTCTCTCAGCCGCTCGTTGGGGCAGGACGGTTTCGGCACGCGCTACGTTTATCCCGATCAGGTCGAAGCGGCCCACCGCAACGGCCAGTCCTTTAATGGGCTGCCGACCGACGAGCCCGGCTACGACGTCAACCCGTTGCCTGTCGATCTGGCGGCGAACGCCGAGAGCCTGGGATGTCACGTCATCCGCTGCCAGAACGTGAGCGACGTCGTACAGGCGTTGCAGGACGCCAAATCGGTCGACAGAACTACTGTGATCTACGTGCCGGACGATCGCTACCTGGGCGTTCAGGGCTACAGTTGGTGGGATGTGCCGGTGGCGGAGGTGAGCGAGCTGGACGCGGTCAACGCGGCGCGTGAAGAGTGGGAAGAGATGCGCACCCAGGAGCGGTACTTCATCTGAGTTTGGCGGCAAACGATACATTACGACGAAGATGCTTTCAGTCGCCGCTGCATCGAAGAGAGAGGCCGCCTGAACGGACAAGTCGGGCTCCGGGTATTTACCAGGGAGAGACTCAATGGCTGCGTCGGTAACACCGAAGTCGAACCTGTTGGAAGACTATGAAAAGGAACGTGGGAAACCGATGCCTAGCTTCAACCACGGAGTGGTGCAGGCGAATCTTATTGTTGCGCTAAATGCTGCCTGTCGAGACCGATCCCTGATTGCGAGCGAGCTCTCCCTGGCGTCTGAACCTCCAATGACTCCCGATATCTCCATTTGCAGTCTGCGACAGCCTGACTGGCTGCACGATGAAGTGCGTGCAGCGGACCCTCCAATCACAGTCGTCGAGATATTGTCCCCTTCTCAGAGCGTCAATGAAGTCATCCCCAAAATAGAGACCTACTTCCGGTTCGGGATAAAGTCGGTATGGTTGGTGCAACCGCCCTTGAAGCAGGTTGCCGTATTCATGCCGGATATGGAACCGCACGTTTTTGTAGAGGGCGATGTCACTGATCCTACGCTGGACGTCCAGGTCGCGCTGGACAAGATATTTTCCTAGAAGAGGAAAGAAATATGACACAGAATCAGGAACTGCTTAACTACGTCAACGGCCAGTGGCAGCGCAGCGGGGCGGCCGACGCGCTCGACGTGCATAACCCGGCCACGGGCGGCACGATCGCGACGGTGGGTCTGACGCCGGCGGCGGAGGTGGATGCGGCGGCTCGAGCGGGGCTGGAAGCCTACGCCGAGTGGCGAGAGACGCCGGTTGTCGACCGTGTCCAGCCGCTTTTCCGGCTGAAGATGCTGCTCGAGGAGCATCTGGATGAGATTGGGCGCGTCATCACCGAGGAGTGCGGCAAGACGTTTGCAGAGAGCGTGGGTGAGATGCGGCGGGGTATTGAGAATGTGGAGGTCGCCTGCGGCACGCCGTCGCTCGTTCAGGGGTGGAATAACGAGGACATTGCGAGCGGCATCGACGAGCATATGCTGCGGCAGCCGCTGGGGGTTGTGGCGGCGATCACGCCGTTCAACTTTCCCGGCATGATTCCCCTCTGGTTTCTCCCCTATGCGGTGGCGACCGGTAACTGCTTCATTCTCAAGCCCAGCGAAAAGGTGCCGATGACGACGCAGAAGCTGTTTGCGTTGATCGAAGAGGCCGGCTTCCCGCCGGGCGTTGTGCAGCTTGTAAACGGCGGCGCGGATACGGTAAACGCCATTCTTGACCACCCTGACATTCGGGCGATCAGTTTTGTCGGCTCGACGGCGGTGGCGAAATATATCTACAGTCGCGCCACCGCCAACGGCAAGCGCGCCCAGTGCCAGGGCGGTGCGAAAAATCCGGTTGTCATCATGCCGGACGCGAATCTCGAAATGACAACCCAGATGATGGGCGACTCCGCCTTTGGCTGCGCGGGCCAGCGTTGTCTGGCGGTTTCGGTCGCTGTGACTGTGGGCGAGGCCAAAGATCCTTTCACTGAGGGAATTGCAGATTTGGCCGCCAGCCGCAAAGTTGGATACGGGCTGGACGAGGCGACCGAAATGGGCCCTGTCATCACCCGCGAGAGCCAGCATCGCATAGAGGGCCTGATCGAGACGGGCGCGCAAGAGGGGGCGCGCGTCCTGGTGGACGGCCGCCAGAAGAGCGTGCCTGGCTATGACGATGGTTACTGGGTCTTCCCAACGGTTCTGGACGCCGTAGACCCGACCAGCCAGATTGCACGCACAGAGGTTTTCGGGCCGGTTCTCAGCCTGATGCACGCAGATACAATTGAAGACGCCATAGCACTGATAAACGATCGCAGCGTAAGCGCTTACGGCAATATGGCCTGCCTGTTCACGAGCAGCGGCGCGGTGGCTCGTCAGTTCCGCCACGATGTTGACGCCGGCAACATTGGCATCAACATCGGGGTAGCCGCGCCGATGGCTTTCTTCCCGTTCAGCGGCTGGAACGAGAGCTTCTTCGGCGATCTGCATGCGCAGAGCCGGCACGGTATCGAGTTCTACACGCAGACAAAGGTGGTTGTTGAAAGGTGGCCGCAGGAGTGGAGCCGGAAGTTCTAGACGGTGGCGGCCAGCTAAGTTCGGAACCACGACGGCCCTACCTACAGCGGTGTCTTGTGGACGCGGTCTGCGGTGGGGCCGTTTTGGCTTGTCGGATCAGTGGAACAGGAGGCAGGCGAGATAGGCATGGCCCAAGAGATTGGCATAGGCGTAATTGGCATGGGCTGGATGGGTACGGCTCACAGCCGTTCCTACAGGCTGGTGAACGACCGCTTCCACGACAGCGGCGTCCGAGCGCGCCTGGTGATCTGCGCCGATGACGTGGCGCACAGGGCGGAGGAAGCGCGAAACACGCTGGGGTTCGTCGAGTCTACGACCGACTGGCATGAGGTCGTCGCTCACCCGGATGTGCATGTCGTCAACATCGCCGCGCCTAACTTTCTGCACAAGGAGATGGTGGAGGCCGTCACCGCGGCCGGGAAGCATGTCTTTTGCGAGAAGCCGGTCGGACGCAGCCCGCAGGAGACGGCTGCCATTGAGCGGTTGGCGCGTGAGGCGGGGGTGATGAGCTTTGTCGGCTTCAACTACCGCTGGGCGCCGATGGTGCAGCATTGTAGAGAGCTGATCGAAGCCGGCAAGTTGGGCCGCCTGACCCACTACCGAGGCCGTTTCTTTGCGATGTACGGCAGCAATCCCTTAGGCATGTTGACATGGCGCTTCAAGCGAGAGCAAGCCGGGCTAGGCGTGTTGGGGGACATCATGTCCCACACGGTGGATATGGCACACATGATTGTTGGACCGATCAGACGGCTTGTCAGCAGCCGGCACGTCTTCATTGGCGAGCGTCCTCTGCCGGTGCCCGGACAGGGTACGCACTTTTCGGTAGGGAAGGAAGGCGACCCGACCGGCGAGGTGGAAAACGAAGACTATGTTGGCGCGCTGGTCGAATTTGAGAATGGCGTGCAGGGCAGTTTTGAGGCGTGCCGGGCGATCTTCGGGCCCAAGTGCGAAATGTCTTTCGAAGTCAACGGGACTGCGGGCGCGGCCAACTGGAATTTCGAGCGTATGAATGAGTTGGAGCTATACCTGCCTGGTGCGGACGGAGTGCACGACGGCTACACAACGTTGCTGGGCGGACCCGCCTACCCTAGCCACGGCCGTTTCAATCCGGGGGATGGCATCGGGATGGGCTACGAAGACCTGAAGGTGCTCGAGGCGCACAATTTCCTGATGTCGATAGCTGAAGGTGTGCAGCGGTCTCCCAGCTTTACGGATGCCCTGCGTCTGGCGGAAGTACAGGAGGCGATGACTCGCTCCTGGGAGAGCGGCGCATGGGAAGACGTGCGGCCGCTGGCCGACGCGAGCATCCGGTAGACAGACACTTCGACAGGAACCCGCGTCAAGAAACAGGGAGTGAACTGAGATGTCTGAGACTGTAAGGGTAGGCGTCGTCAGCACCAGCTGGTGGGCAGACGCCATGTATCTGCCGGCGCTGGACGCCCACCCGAGGGCCGATGTAGTAGCAGTCTGCGGTCGAAACCGGGAGCGGGCAGACGCCTTTGCGGCGCGCTGGAACATCCCGCAAGTTTACACGAGCTACGAGTCTCTGATACGCAGCGGTGAGATCGAGGCCCTGGTGGTGGCATCGGGCCATGAGACCCACTACCCGATCACGATACAGGCGCTCGACGCCGGCCTTCACATTCTATGCGAAAAGCCACTGGCGTTGAGATACGATCACGCGGCGGAGATGGCGGCGCTGGCAACGAAAAAGGGAGTGATCCACTGCACGCCGTTTACCTACCGTTTTATGCCGACGAACCGGTACATTAAGGAGTTGGTGGAGGAAGGATACATCGGCAGGCCGTACCACCTGAATTTGCGTTACTACACCGGCTACGCACGGGAGCCGGGTTACGGCTGGAGGCACGATCGCGCCGTTGCGGCTACGGGGGTTCTTGGCAACATCGCATCGCACTTCTTCTATCTGGCCTATTGGTGGTTTGGCGAGGTTACTGACGTGTTCTGCCTGGCGGGCGAGTTTGTCGATCGGCCCGATGTCACGCCGGAGGGGAAGCCTTACGAGCGTACGGAGGACGCGGCCTACACGTTGCTGCGTTTTGCCAGCGGCGCGCAGGGGCTTGTACAGGCCTCGGCCGTATGCACTGAGGAGTCGGTCTTCGGCCAGCGGCATGAGTTCGATCTGCACGGGGAAGAGGGTACACTGCGCAGCGTGATCGATTGGGTCGAGCGGCAGGATGTTGAGGGCACGCGCCGCGGTGAAGGTCCGACGCGTCCGCTTGCGTTGCCGGAGCACATTTGGGGCGCGGCGCGGCGCGATACAGTGCACAATACGTACCGGGACGTCTTTCGCGTCGAGGACCATATGACGCGGGGCTGGATCAACGCGATTGCCGACGGCGAGCCCTTCAGCCCGAGTCTTGAAGACGGTGCTTACGTCCAGCGGATTACCGACGCGGCTGATCTGAGCGCACGCGAGAGCCGATGGGTCCGACTGCAGGAGATCAATTGAGGTGACTGAGGTGGAGCAAAAGGTCAGATTCGCGATCATTGGCGCCGGGCGGATTGGGCAGGTTCATGCGGAGAATCTGACACGCCGTATCCAGGAGGCGGAGGTGGTTGCGATCGCCGATGTCGTTCCGGAGGCGGCGAAGCAGACGGCCCGGCGATTCGGTATTGCGCAGGCCAGCGGAAACCCGGCGGATGTGATCGGTCGAGATGACGTCGACGCGATTGCGATCTGCTCTTCGACAGAGACACACGCCGATTTCATCATCCAGGCGGCTCGCGCAGGCAAGCACGCGTTCTGTGAGAAGCCGATTGCGCTCCGTCTGCCCGCGGTCGACGCTGCTCTGGCAGCTGTCGCGGAAAACGGAACGAAGCTGCAGATCGGCTTCAACCGGCGGTTCGACCCCAACTTCCGCGGGATACGGGATGCTGTGCGCAACGGTGAGGTCGGAGTACCCTACCTGGTACAGATAACCAGCCGCGACCCGGAGCCGCCGCCGCTAAGCTACGTCAGGGACTCGGGCGGCCTGTTTCTGGACATGATGATCCACGATTTTGACATGGTCCGTTTCCTGCTTGACGACGAGGTGGAGGAGGTGTCAGCCAGCGGCGCAGTTCGGGTCGACCCGGCTATTGGCGAGGCAGGCGACATCGACACGGCCATCGTTACATTGCGTTACGCATGTGGTGCGCTCGGGGTCATCACAAACTCGCGCCAGGCTGTCTACGGAGGTGACCAGAGAGTTGAGGTTCTCGGCTCGCTTGGGTCTGTCTTGTGCGAAAACAACACGCCCGACCGGGTCATCAGGCAGACCGAGGCCGGGGTGATCCACGCAAAGCCACTCTACTTTTTCCTTGAACGGTACCTCGCGGCCTATGCAGATGAGCTGCGTTCCTTCATACGCGCCATCCTGGATGACACAGAGGTCGAAGTAACGGGCAACGACGGACGGGCCCCGGTTGTGCTGGCTTTGGCGGCCGGGAAGTCGTACCGGGAGAAGCGCTCAGTCGCTGTCAGTGAATTCTCACCTTGAGAGATTGAATCCGCCTCACCTCTTCGTTCCTCTACAATCCTACCGGCTCCGTTTCTCAAGTTCAGCGCCTCGGAGCGGAGCGCGGCCTTCGTCACAGTCAGTCAACCCCTCCCATTTCGCAGCAAACTTGCGTGAACTCCTCAGACAGACGTTGAAAGCCTTGCCGGACCGACGGACCCGTTCTGGTTGAGACTTCCTACCGGAAACAGGAGGGTCTTCTTGGCCGATGTTCGTTGGCAGGACCCAAGGAGCCGTCGAAGTTTCTACGAATGCCGTTCGAACGAACGACGCTTTTGCGCCTCTTGGCGCGGCAGGCGCGAAGTTTGCTGCAATCCGACTAAGTTTACATTCTATTTCTGTTACCAAGGCAAATTGCCTATGGTACACTTAAGAGACGAGTCGAATTCACGGGAAGCCTCAGCTTCGTTTCCGTCTGACTGAGGCGCGGCCTCCTCCACGAAGTTGAGATGCTGGCTTCATGCATCGCCTCTCTTTTCTCATTCGATATTTCCTGCAATCGCTGATGACGAAACGCGCCCTCATCGGGGTGTTCCTTCGCGGGCGCATAAGGCCCTGGGCAGTGAAGGATCGTCGAAGAACGAACCGAGAAGGCAAACTTCCTCCCATTCGACGCACGTTATTTGCAGCCCGCCGCTTGACATTGGCCGTTGCGGTGGCGGGCGTCCTGCTCTTCCTTTTGCTTTACCAGGGCGGAGCGGATTCTCCTGTCTTTGCACATGACTTACACCAGTCAACTGAGGCAGAACGTACCGACCTGCCGGAGGCGGAGGCTCGACGTGGCAGGTTTCCGAAGAGCCGCACTCTTATTCGCGTTTCTACCAACCATACTGCAACTGTCCCTTTTACGAAGACGTTGGATATTTCCGAATTCGGGCTGGCTTTTGTTAACTCTGCTGAAACCAATAGCGGCGCCGGGCGCATTCAGCGAGGCGTGGACACGGGCGTCCGCATGGACCGCTTCCCCGTCTACTGGGAACAGGTCGAAAAGCGTATCGGCGAGTTTACGTGGACCGGCCAGGACGCGGCCATTCGAGCCAATGAAGGCAAGAACCTGAACACGCTGGCGATCCTGCTGGGCACGCCGCGTCAATACCGCGCGGGCGTCCGGTCTGTGTCGACACCTCTTGGCGGGTCATTTACTGAACTGCCGGCGGGCCTGGCGCCGAGGTCGGCTGACTGCGACACGCAGGAGGCCGGAGGCGAGTGCGACGTTCTGGAAGCTACAGATGCTTCAGGGCGGCAGGTACGAACTGCCCATGACGGGCTGCAGGAACAGTCCGGCGCCTGCCGGCGCCACGAAGGTCCTCCTGCACCCTTCGGGCTGTGGCACCCGATATTCACAGACGGCACCGATGTTCCGCCGGACGACGGGCGGCTCAATCCGACGAACCCATGGGCCCGGTTTGTCGGCGCGGCGGTGAACCGATACAAGCCCGGGGGCAGTGCTGGTACCAACATACGACATTGGGAGATCTGGAATGAACCGGATCTGTGCCACTTCTGGTCAGGGACGCCGCAGGAGTTCGCACGGCTCCAGAAGGTTGCGTACATTGTCATCAAGTGGATCGACCCGGAGGCCTTTGTGGTGTTCGGCGGCCTGGCGCACTTTGAGAACGGGCAATGGCTCGACAGCATGTTGGACGCGTTGGATGCCGATCCGCTGAGTGAACAGAACGATGGATTCTTTGACGCGGCGGGCAGCCACCATTATTCGCTTTCCTATGTCGGCTATCAGTACACACGGAAAGTTCGCAGCGCGCTGGATAAACGGGGCTGGACTGACAAGCCGATCTGGATAACGGAGAGCGGGGTACCCGTTTGTAACGATTACCCGGGGCCAAACTGCCCAAGCCCGTGGCGGGCCACGGCCAAAGAACAGGCGTCGTATGTTTGGCAGAACATTGCCTATACGAGGCTCGCCGGAGGGGGACCCATCTTCCACTTTATGCTCCACGACGATTGCGGGAACGTGGTGGCGGTCGATTCGCCGGACGGTTTCGGCCTGGCGAAGAATGAGAGTTCCAGTTTCTGTTCCCCTTCCAATGCTGAAACGCGGCTGGCCTATACCGCATTCAAACTGGCGAATCAGCACCTGACGGGTACGGATGTTGCGTGGGCAGACATCGAGCGCTTTCGGGTACGGAGGATCGCCTTCTATCACCCGGGAACAAAGGAGCGGCGTCTGCTGATGTGGTCGCTCAATTCGCAGGCGCAGACGGCCGAGATTCCGGCTACGGGTACGAGTGGACGATTGGTTCGCTTGGACGGGACAACCACTGTCGTCACTCCGAACGCCGGTATCTATGAGGTCAGCCTCAGTGGCGCGACAAATGCCAACTGGCCCGACGGCCAGGGCGGCTACGGCATGGGCATTTACGGTGAACCTGTCCTGCTGATTGAAACGGACACGTTACCGCCCAGCGCGTCGATTTTGGACCTGCCGGCCTACTCCCCGCAGACCTTTGATGTGACCTGGCACGCGAGAGATTGGGGCTCTGGGGTGATATCGACTTCAGTCTATGTAAAGGTCGACGATGGAGCTTGGGAGCTCTGGCAGGAAGGTGTCGATGCGTACGGCACGGCGTCCTACAGTGGCGAGGCCGGCAGGAGTTACTCATTCAGCGTTGCGGCTGAGGACCGACTGGGCTACAAACTGGAGGCAGATACGCCACTGGCCTCGACGACAGTTGCGGAACACAGCTCAGTTACCGGCAGGGTGATCAACCCGGCAAATGAGGCTGCGGTTGGGGTCCAGGTGAGCATTGGCGCGACGACGGCCACGACCGATGCAAGCGGCCGGTTTACGATGACGGTGCCGATTGGGAGCTGGAATATCTCGGTAGGCAGCCAGCTACTCATGCGCAGGCGTGTTTTCGGTACGAGCGAGAGCCTTGCGTTGCTGTACTCGCCGGGGACGAATGCCGTAACAAACGGGGATTTCGAGAACGCCTTCAATGGCTGGACGAAGTCGGGCAGTTCTTATTCCCGGATCGAAGCACAGGCCGGCGCATCAGATCATGCGCTGCGGCTGGCCAGTGAATTTGTGCCGAACGATGGCGTACCCGGTACCGAGGGCAGCGACGGGGGAAACAGCACGGTATCCCAGCGTGTGACAGTGCCAACGGGAAGGCCGTTTCTGGCGATCGCGTACAAGGTGGATACCGCCGAACCGGTCACGGGCAATGACTCGTTCGAGGTCATTGCTGTGGAGGACGGTCAGCCGGCGAACTATATGTTGGTGCAGCGCCAGAGCAGCGGGTGGCAGTACCGCTCGTTCGACATGGCGCGTTACGCTGGCAAGGAGATCAACCTGATTTTCAATGTCTATGAGACGTCGCCGAACCGCCGCACGACCGCGCTGGTCGACGTTGTAACGCTCAGCAACGTGCCTGCACAAAGCCTGACGAGCAGCGGGCCGTCGGCCAGACCGAGGCCTGCCGAGGCGCGAACCCCTCCTCCCGATTCGACAACGCCTTCAGCCCAGGAAGGCAGTACGCCGAGCGGCTACAGGGTCTATCTGCCCACGGTGCTGAATGTCGGCGAACAGTAGTGGGAACCTCACCTGACTTTCCGGCGCTAGAGGTCCTCTTCCAGGCCGACGAGCTCTTCCTCGGCGGACAGCTCCCGCCACAGGAACCAGGCCCCGGCGCGACGCTGACCTTTGGGCGCCCGGTCGTAATAGAGGTCAAACAGGCGGCCTTCTTCGGTGCGCACGCGGTAGTAGACCCTGCCCTGTCCCCAGGATCCCTGGGTACGGCCGCTGCGGACGAAGTACGGGGGCCGCCCGCCCTGTGTGCGAATCTCCGGTTTTCCGTAGCGATGCCAATTCGCAAGCATCTCGACAACCGAATGTGTTTTTCCTTGCCAGCTGAATGTGTCCGGAACAGGCGGCTTTTTCTCCAGCGAGAAGCCGGGGGGCAGATTCACTGAAATCTCGCGGCCGATGAATTGCATCTATTCACCTCTGTACAGCGGCGCAATCTGCGGGCAGCTTACTCACAGACCTCAAGACACCGGTGCCTGCTGCTTGCCGTAGCGGGCGTCGAGCATGACCAGGTACAAGAGAGTCAGCACGACCAGCAGCGCGGCGATCCCGTAGACCATCGCGAATCCCCAGGACGCAACCAGCGAGAACGCAAACAGCGGGCCCACCGCGGAGCCCAGGTCGGAAGCGGTTGCATAGGTAGCAACGAACATCTGGGGATGGTGAGTGACCAGGGCGGCTTGATTTGCGTATGCGTCCAGAACTACGTTCACTCCGGTGCTGACGATCAGGACGGCAAGCAAGGCGACGAAAGACATGTTATTCTGAACAGTCAGCATCAGAGTCAGCCCGAGACAGAGCAGAAAGACCAGCACGAGGCTCAATCGAATCCGCCCAACCAGGTCTGCCAGTGCGCCCATCGCGGCACCGAGAAACAGGTCGGAAAACCAGCGGGTCCCAAGCACGATTCCGGCTAGCGCGCCAACCTGAAGGCCCAGCAGAAATCCGCCAGTGAAGCTTTCGAAGCGGTCCGCCAGGAAGACGGAAGCCGTGGCAACAAGGATGGAGTTCAGCAGCAGCTTGAAGAACCCTACCAGGAGCACCGATCGTTGCAGTGGATCGGACAGGGCCTCAATCCAGCCGCCAAGGATCTCGTGATCGCTGCGCTGTGATTTCCGGTCGCTCTTTGTGTTGCTCGCAACGGATCCTGAGCCCGAACCCGTCTGCTCGTTCTCTTGCCTGGGAGATGCGCTGGCGGGCCAGGACAGGCCGAATGCGATTGGGATGGCGACCGCTGACAGGCCCGCGATTATCCAGACCGTGGTCTGAAAGCCGAAATGGTCAAAGAGAAAACCTCCAATCAAGGCGCTGACTGCGCTTCCGCCGCGTACAACCCCCCACATCACGCCCATCAGCCGGCCAGCATCGGCTCGGTCGCCCGTCCAGATAGATTGAAAGGTTCCCTGTCGAAGTCCGGACCAGGCGACCCCCCACCCTATGCGAGCCGCGAGGAACAGGAGGAAGCCGACCTCAAGGCCGTAAAGGGCCGTCGTCAGCACCCCAAGAATTGCTGAAAAGACAAACGCCCGGTATGGGCCGAAACGGGCAAAAACTGCTCCCAGCCACGAATTGGAGAAGAGACGGATAAGGCGATTGGCGCTTAAAAGGAGGCCGACCTGCTGGGGCGAAAGTACCAGTTGTCGCGCCGCGAGAGGAAGAATTGCATAGAGCAGTGAATCGCCCATGATAGCAAAGGCGACCGCCCCCGAAACCACGAGCACCAGGGCAAATGGGGACGAAAGGCGTGAAGGCCGCTCCACAGACGACGGGTCAGGCTGCGGTTTCAAGTCAGTTCGGGACATGGCGGCAGCCGAACTGCAATGGCAGGCGGCCGCTTACAGTTTTGGCCTCTGTTCTGGCTTGCGAAGGGTTAGCCGATTCGAGCCATTGTAACATACCCGCGTAAGAACAGGTTCACTGCGATTCGAGCGGCGTTAACGGTCTCGCCCATCGACTCGACTCCTGCCGGTTTGAAGTGGAGGTCTGTGAAAGAAATCTCTTGACAGGGCAAGCGTCTACAGCTACTATCGAAGTGACGGTTCGTCCCGAACTTACATGGCAACTGCTTCATTTCCTGAATTCGATTCAGGCACTCATTCTGTCTTACTTCAGAAGGACGCGTCCTTGAGCGTCTCTCCAGTTTTTCAGACGAGGGGGATATTGTGATTCCAAATACAGCCAAAGCGAAGATGCAGTCCGGCCAGCCCGCCTTCGGATTCACGCTGGGGATGGGGTCGGCGCTTAATGCGGAACTTATGAGCCGAAGCGGTATCGACTTTGTGATGATTGACAGGCAGCACGGATCCTGGGGGGAAGACAGCGCCATCGCCGCGCTTGTGGCCGTCAACGGGAGTTCGGCAGTTCCCATGGCCCGTGTGGCCCGCAACGACTACACCTTCATCGGCAGGCTGCTGGACGAAGGTGTGATGGGCATGATTGTGCCGATGGTCGATACCGCGGAGCAGGCTCGAACGGCGGCGGATTCCTGCCGCCTTCCTCCGCATGGACGCCGCTCGTGGGGTTGGGGCCGGGCCAAACTGTACGGGGACGACTATGCTGAGTGGATCAACGAGCAGCTCTTTGTCGCAGTTCAGCTGGAAAGCGTGGAGGCTGTAGAGAATGCGGAAGCGATTCTCAGTACGCCGGGCATCGACGCTTGCTGGACCGGGCCGAGCGACCTGTCTCTCTCTTTGGGCTTTCACCCCTCAGAGATGGACGAGCGCGACGAGCATGCACGGGCGCTTGAAACGATCCTGACTGCCTGCAAAAACACGGGCAAAATTCCTGGGATTGCAGGGGGCGGCGTGGAAGACGCCCTGCGTAGGGCCGGCCAGGGCTTTCGGTTTATCACCGCGACCAGCGACGGGGGCCTGTTGAGCGCCGGCGCAGCCAGTGCGGTCGCTCGCCTGGCTGACTTCGCGGCCTAGCCTGTCTCCCAATTGGTTGCCCGAACTGCCTGGGTGCCTGAAGCTGAACGGGATGGTGTGCCGGAAACAGACCTGTTGAGCCGCGCTTCCTCAGGATAGCTAAACGGTTAGGAGTGGAGTGATGTCTTCTTCATCTGATTTTCTTGTCGTCGGCGCCGGTATATTCGGAGTGACGACTGCTTTGTCGCTGCGCAGCCGCGGTTACACTGTTACTTTGATCGACCCCGGCCCCCTTCCCTATCCTCTGGCTGCATCTACGGATGTCAGCAAGGTTGTACGCATGGAGTACGGCGGCAACCGCCAGTACACGCGCATGGCAGTTGGTTCGATCGAAGGTTTCCATCGCTGGAACGAGCTTTTCGGAGAGACGTTGTACCATGAGACCGGCGTCTTGGCGGCCTCAAAGGGGCCGATGTCGGAAAACGAGTTCGTCAACAGCAGCTTTCAGATGTTGTTGGAGGAGGGACAGAGGCCGGAACGACTGCCCGATGGAGAGATATCGCGGCGGTTCCCCGCCTGGTCAACCGGAGTCTATACAGACGGCTTCTATAATGCGCGTGGGGGGTACGCGGAAAGCGGGCGGGTCGTGGGCAAGCTGGCAGAACGGGCCGCGGCTGTCGGGGTCGAAGTCCGGCCCGGTCAGACTGCGGATCAGCTCTTGCTGGAGGGCGACCGCGTGCAGGGGGTGCGTACGCGTAAGGGCGCAAAATTCACCTCCGATCATACCGTGATCGCGGCCGGTTCGTGGACGCCCTGGCTGCTGCCTGAACTGCAGTCGGTGATGACGGCGACCGGCCACCCGATCTTCCACCTGAAGCCGAAGGATCCTGCGCCGTTTTTTGCGCCTGACTTTGTCGTCTACTTCGGCGACACTGCGCGCACGGGCTGGTACGGGTTCCCGATGTTGCGTGAAGGCATCGTCAAGGTTTCCCGGCACGGGGTTGGCGTGACGCTTCACCCGGAGCACGATGAGCGTACGGTATATGAGGAGGATTACGCTGAACTGCGCATCTTCCTTAAGGACACCTTTCCAGCGCTCCTGGATGCTGAAATCACCTATACACGAAGGTGTTTGTACAATGACACGCTGGACGAGCATTTCTGGATCGACCACCATCCGGAGAAAGAGGGGCTGAGTGTAGCCACGGGCGGGAGCGGCCACGGGTTCAAGTTCGGGCCGGTGCTCGGTGACCTGATCGCGGATGTGGTCGAGGACAAGCCGAATGAATGGGCCGAGCTGTTTCGGTGGCGCGACCTCTCTCCGGACACGACGGGGCAGGAGGCCTCGAGGTACCATGGCGACGCTGAAGGCGGCGCGTAGGCAGTGCAAGTGGGCGCCTTCAGCGCACGAGCAGGGACTGGATGGCACAGAGGTAACCCGATGACTGAGAAGTTTGGTCTGGAAGAATATGACCGCGCGGCGGAGTTGGTACGCGAACGGGTCGAGCGAAGGGGATTGCAGTTGGTCGAAGGCCGCCTGATCGGGCTGGTGCTCGGCAGCGGGCTGAACTCTTTGGCAGAGGCGGTGGAGGAGGCAGTAGAAGTCCCTTACGAGGAGATCCCTTACTTCCCCGCCAGCACGGCGCCCGGGCACGCAGGGCGGCTCGTCGTGGGCCGACTTGCCGGTCAGACGGTGGTGGCGATGCAGGGGCGCTTCCACTTCTATGAGGGCTATTCGGCCGAGGAGATTACCTTTCCCATCAGGGTAATGAAGCGACTTGGCGTGGGTAAGTTGATCCTGACCAACGCAGCCGGTGGAGTAAATCCCGGCTTTCGTGCGGGCGACCTCATGCTTATCGTGGACCACCTGAACTTCGTTGGCATGGCGGGTCAGAATCCTCTGGTAGGTCCGAACGCCTCTGCGTTCGGCACGCGTTTTCCGTCGCTGACGCAAACGTACGCGCGGTCTCTGCGCAGGGCGGCGCTGGCATCGGCGCAGGAATTGGGGATCACGCTGCGCCAGGGCGTGTACGCCTTTCTCGCCGGTCCAAACTTTGAGACGCCGGCGGAGGTTCGTTATCTGCGCCTGGTGGGAGCCGACGCGGTGGGTATGAGCACCGTACCGGAGGCGCTGGTGGCGGTTCACGCCGGGATCGGGGTCCTGGGCATCAGCACGATCACCAATGTGGCGGTCGATCAGCTGGATTCGGACAAGGAGACCAGCGCAGAAGAGGTAATGGAAACGGGCAAAGTCGTTGTGCCGCAGTTGACGGCATTGTTGGAGGCAGTTTTGGGGCGGTTGTAGCCCGACGAGGATACAATAGAAATGGCGGGGGCCTGAGAATGGGGCTCCCGCCGTTGTGGAATGGCACTTTTCTGGTCTCTTGTTTTCAGGGTATCGGGCTAACCGGGCACGAATCAGTTCTCAATCGGAACTGACTTCCGACTTCTCCTCTTCCTGCGCGGCGTCTTGAATCTTCAGATTGGCGTCCTCGGGACGCTCCTCCCGCATCGCTTTCATAAACTCGATGTGAGCGGGCTGCCGCACAAAGCCGAGCCGGTTGTTGATTCCCAGCATTGCCTGGTTGTTGGTCTCGTTCCAGGTTCGGATTTCGCTGAAACCCTTTTGCAGCGCGAATTCCACGGAACGGATTTTCAATGCCATCGCAATGCCGCGCTTTCGGTGGGATCTCGTCACACCGGTAAGGCCAACATAGAGCAGTTTGGCGTTTGCCTGGCTCGTCCACAAATTGGTCATTCCCACGTATTCGCCATTGTCGATTGCGACGTACCAGGCATCCGGCAGCAGATTCGTTCGCTCCCACACCTTCTGAAACTCCTCAAAAGGCACCTTGGAGGGGGGTTCCGGGCTGGGGACGTCGCGGTCGATAAGCCACTCCAGCTCGTATAGCTTTCGATCCCGGTTCGGGTCGGACGCCAGTTCGGCGACGGTCTTGATCTCTATCCCCTGCTCGGCCACCTGCCGGGGATATCGACTCCACTCGTCAAGGTCGAGGCTCGCCGGGTCCAGACGGGACTCCCAGTCCCGCATACATTCGTTGAAGCCGAGTTTCCGGGCAAATCGAATGCCGTCTTCGTAGTCTTCACGGGTGTGGGCCAGAAGGCGCAATGGGTCGAACTGCCGGATCTCCTGGCAGAGGCGCTCCCACAGGGCGGTTCCGACGCCGCGCTTGCGAAACGCCGGCAATACGTCTACGCCTACGAACAGCTTGCCAGGATGGTTCAGCCACAGAGACTGGCCGTAACTGGCAAAGCCGACAGGCGTTTCATCGATTTCGGCGAAGAATCTGCCTCTCTTGACCAGTTTCGAGCGCTTCTCATCGGACTCTTGCCACTCTTCCGCTGTATCGGGATATTCCGGCCAGACAGTGTTCACGATTTCGACCGCCTGCCGGTAGTCGCGGTCGTTATTCTCAAAGGGGCGAATTGTAATCAAGGCTCTTGCTCCATTTTGAAAGTTCATCGGATTTCCGGGGATTGAAGTCGACGAAACTGTTGATTTTGCGCCTCCTTTCTTATGTGAGGTCTTCGACTTCTTTGGCCAACAAAAAAACCGTGGAGCGGTCGAAACCCGCGTCCACGGTTTGGAGAACAGTTCAGGGCTGACTCAACAGCCGGGCGCAGAACTCCTCACGAAGGACGCGTAAACACCAGATTTGACAGACAGTTCAATTCGCATGGTGTTCGCTCCTTTCTGTGTGCGTTTGCGTTGCGTACCGATTTCGTGCCAAGACACGAGGCATAGGTTAGCACGGAACGTAAACAGAGTCAAGAGTTGGGGTCGCGGCGCGGTTCAGACGGTCAGAAGGGGGGACGGGTCGTCCGGGGCGATGGACTGGGCGCCGAGGGCGATGAGGTGGGCGTTGTGGGGGGAGGGAAGGGTGTGGACGGGCTTGGCGGCGGCGAGAGCCTGGCGGCAGAGCGTTTCGGTTTTGCCGCCCTGCGCGGCGTGGAGGATGAATATACTGTGGGCAAGGGCGGCGACGCAGGCGTTGCGGCGGGCCGCGGTGGCGGCGGTGGGACGGCGGAGGCTGTCAGGAAAGGTGGAGAGGAGCAGGAGGCGGCCGGCGGCGAGGGGATCGCGCCAGGGGCGAGGGAGGCGCATATTGGCGAGGCCGCGGGCGGGGCAGACTATGACCGATGGCGGCGGGGACTCGGCATGGCCGGGCTGGCGTGCGGGCTGGCGCAGCAGGAGTTCGAGGAACTCTTTTTCGATGGGGGACTGGAAGCCGCCGATGAGAGTGACAGGGTGGGCGCGCAGGGCGCGGGCGAGGTCGTAGCTCTTGATGATGAGGTCGCCGGGGCATTGGACTGAGCAGAAGAGGGCGACGGGTTTGCGGTCGAGGAGGGCGGGGTCGCCGAGGAGGGAGATGGGCGTTTCGGCGGTGTGGTCGATGCAAGGACGCAGGGCAGGGGGGATGCCGGGCGTGTCGGGTTGATAGCGCGTGATCTGCACGAATTCAGGTCCGGGGTAGGAGATGAGCGGTCATATGGTTACGGATTACGAATGGGGTCCATAAAGCTATTCTATAGCGAAATTAGCGATCTTATAAAAGTCACATAAACTACCTAACTTTATTCAAATTCAACCGCAAACCGTGTTGCATAGAGGAACGGGCCCAAAAAGGCTGATGCTTTGGCTTGTCCGGTACGAAGCGACATGAGCCGTCACGGAACTGTGAGCTTGGCCCCAAGAACTGATCCACAAGTAAGGTGTATATTTGAGCGAACTGCCCAGCCTGTGGAGGGGCAGCACGATGGTCAAGAAACGGCGGCGACACACGGCGGCCTTCAAGTTCCGGGCTGCGCTGGGGGCGCTTAAAGGCAGCAAGACGGTTCGCCAGTGATCGAGTGAACACATTGTTCATGCCAACCTGATAAGAGTTTGGAAACGGCAACTGCAAGAAGACGGGCAAAGAGTCCAGGCGTCGAACGGCG
The DNA here is from genome assembly GCA_965204525.1 of Caldilineaceae bacterium. Lineage (GTDB taxonomy): Bacteria > Chloroflexota > Anaerolineae > Caldilineales > Caldilineaceae > Bin5. Next base: position 1,433,696 of record OZ241994.1, read on the forward strand.
TTATGCGCCCTGATCAGCCCTGACCGCATCCGCCTGGATGCACCTTATTTTTCCCGTTTCGTGGTCTAGCGATTGGGGCCAACCATACCCATTCCCGCCAATAGCCCCGACTTCACCTCAAGAATAGAGTGTGGTAGACTGCGTATCCTATCGGGGATGCTCCCAATTTTTCGGGCTCGGTTTTCATATACATTTAGCCTCCGCAGAGGAGACCACCCATGGCTATCAAACGGTTGAGATTTTCGAGTCACCGAAGCATGGAGGTCCCGTGAGAGGGGAAACAAACCAGAAGTCCAGTACAGCACTTGGACCACATCCCCGTCCCTGCGCACCTGCAATTCTGAGTCGCAGACTTTACGCCAAAACAACGAAGCAACGACTATCCGAAACAGCGACTTAAACGAAACAGCGACTTAAACGAAACAGCGACTTAAACGAAACAGCGACAAAACGAAACAACAGCAAGGAAGTGAATGGTATGAAAACAATGATGTGGAAGCTTGACTGCTCGATTTGGAGGGAGGGTGACTGGTATGTATCTGAATGCAAGGATTTGGAAGTAGCTAGTCAAGGAGAATCCTTGCAGGAGGCGCAAGACAATCTAAAGGAGGCAATTCAGCTGTTTCTTGACGCTGCTTCCTTTTCAGAAGTAATGAGCTATCTTGTCCGCCTCGAACCAGACAACTCAGTTGCACCTCTTGAAACTCAACTACATCTTGAGGTTCAGTTTCCTCCCATCAGTCAAGAGTCCCATCAGACATCTGGTGAGGTCACTCTTGCTTATGCCTAGATTGAGTCCTATTTCGTCACGAAGAGTTATCAGGATTCTTATGGAACACGGGTTTAGAAAAGACAGGCAATCAGGAAGTCACATTGCAATGAAAGCCTACACGTTCGATGAATCCGGTCAAACGACTACGAGAACGGTAGTTGTACCCCAAAAGAAGGAAATCCCTGTAGGGACGCTCAGGAACATCATCAAACATTCTGGGTTAGATCGGGGACTCTTCGTACAGACGTAACCAAGAACAGTCTTACTCGGCCCGCTGGCAGCTATGCCGGCGGGCTTTTTTGTTTCCCGGCCGCCGGATTCATGTGCTGAACCATGAAGTGGGCCCCAAAAACTGGACTACAAGCTAAGGTGTATAGTGGAGCGAACTGCCCAGCCTGTGGAGGGGCAGCACGATGGTCAAGAAACGGCGGCGACACACGGCGACCTTCAAGTTCCAGGCTGCGCTGGGGGCTCTTGAAGGCAGCAAGACAGTTCGCCAGTGATCAAGTGAACACGATGTTTGTGCCACCTGATACGAGCCTGGAAGCGGCAACTGCAAGAAGACGGGCAAAGAGTCCAGGCGTCGAACGGCGTTATGCGCCCTAATCATCCCTGACCGCATCCGTCTGGATGCACCCTGGTTTTCCCGTCTCGTGGTCCAGTTTTTGGGGCCAAGCTCAGTGTCGAAGAAGGCAAGCTCTTCCGGCTGCGTTCGGTGAAAAGGCAGGGTTTCAAAACGGGCTGAAGAGACACTGTTTCAGTGTAACTGCAGGAAAAGCTGGGCTGGGCGCTCCCTGAACACAGGTCGTGCGCTCGTACGGGAACTCGTAGGGAACAGGTAAACGCTCGTACGAGCGTTTACGAGCGTTTGCGAGAAAAAATTTTCAAGAGACAGAACAACGCACATTTCCAATGATATAGAGATTATATGATGAAAGGAAATTCATGTGCGTTCAATTTGAAACCAAGAGTTTTCGCACGGGCTGACGTCTGACATGGCAGGCGTCTCACTCGCTCCAATGAAACTCGCAAGCTCGTGGACCCGTTTGGGATCTACATTAGAAACGATAGGGTTCTGGGCCCCTGGCGCACGGTCAGGTATCGTCTGACCCCCCACTTCCCCGCTTTCGATTGCGCGGATCTTGCCTGCCTTATTGAAATGTCAACGACTCCTAGACCACGAAATGGGAAAAATAAGGTGCATTCGGACGGTTGTAGCCGGCGCTGATCAGAGCGCGTAGTGCCGTTAAGCTGTGTTGGATAAAGGCGTTTTTCGCGGTGCATTGCATAGTCAGGGCCGGACGCTCCCCCAAGCCAGAAGAATGAGACCCAGAAAGAGCGACGGCCCACTCAGCCAAAAGGCCCGGCGAACCCTGCGCATTTTGACGCTGGCTATTTGGGAAACAATGTGGATTTGGCTGAGAAGCTGTTCCTCAATCATGTCTGAAGACATTTCCTTGGATCGCTTCACAAACTTCTCGCTTCGCATCGTCGCGATGTCTTCGAAGTAGATGAGGGATTGGCCGGTTCGCGGGTGCGTCGGCATGTAGACCCAGGCTGCCATGGCAACGGCGGCGCCCATGAAGACAAGGTAAATGCCGAGAATGACCCAGAGAAGCGCTCTCTCAAAACACCATGACTCGACCAGAAGAGCGGGAATCAGCTTCTCGAATCGGGCCGCCAATGCACCCAGGACCGCGATTTGGAGAGCCAGGACGGGTGCCGCTTTGGCGTCGGCCGACCTGGTAAACGCTATGCAGCGCGACAACAACTCGTAATGAGAGTTCAGACGTTCATCCATGATCATTCTTCAGGTCTGCTGCCGGTCACTATCGTCTCGCAAAACTCAGCGCCGTGAACGCAGCACCATTCTGATTCCAATCTGTAGAGCTGATCGAAATCCAGCCCCATATCCTCCGGCGCCGGCTCCGCCGTCCACAGATATTCTGTCTCACCGATGGGTGCGTCCAAGCCGTCACCTTGAGCATCTTCACTGCAACCACAGGTCCAGAGGAGCGCCCTCCGCCTGATATAGGAAGCATTCTGGTATCGAGAGAAAACCCGGTCCGAAACAACCACCTGGTTGGAACATGCCACCGAACTAAGTTTCGCCGCCATGTTTACGGGCTTACCTGCCCACACTTCATTTTGCTTGGTGCCCCTGAGGCCCAGTCGTCGAACGAGCAGGGTGCCCCGGTCAATGCCGACTCCGGCCGTCAGTTTCCAATCAGTTGAAGTGTCATTCTCGAACCGGACAGCAATGTCGCGTTCAATCTGTGTTCTTGCCGTGATTGCGCTGGCCACGGCGTAAAATAAAGACTGCGGACCGCTGAAAAGGCCAAAGACGCCGTCGCCATGAATATCGATGTAGTTTGACTCGAACCGTTCGAAGATCAGAACCATCGCCCTTACGAAGTACGTATACGCATACGCTGATGTCCTCGGGGTGCTGTCTGCGCTCAGTTCAGTGGACCGCTTCAGATCGACAAACACGGCGGTGACGTTCGGAATCTGAAGCCACAGGCCCTTGTTGACCGGCCCCTCTTCTGGAACTTCATTCTGCGTCGTTATTTGCACGCCCAATTTGGCTTGGGCATCCAGCTGTGAAGTTAGGTCCGCCAAGATCTCGTCCAATAACATGAAGCGACTCCAATACAATTGCATCTGCATATAGGAAAGCGCTACAAGCTCTGACCAACGCCCGCCTATTCAGTCACGATGCACCTTTTTCCCTCGTTTGGTGGTCCAGATTTTGGGGCCCACTTCGGTATGCGTTTGGACAGACCTCACCGCTCGAAGTTCTCTAGCGCTTCGTCTATCCCATAGGCGCTGTTCTCCATCAGTTTGTCGATAAGATTAAGGCTTTGGGATCGAATTGTGTCCTCCGTACTCTGTTGATAGATGCGTAGAGTCAGTTTTGTGACGCTATCTGCGGAAAATGCCGTTCCTGTACCTATGTCGGATGATGCAGAACCGGCAAAGTCAATAAACCGTTCGCACGCTGTCAGCGTGACTTCAGGAAGCTTGGCGGTGGTTTTTTCCAGGGCCAATATGAGGTGAATGTAATTCAGCTGGAAGGCATCGCTGGAAACAAACTGGGTGACTAGATGAGCGTATTCCCCAAGTTGAGTTCCCTCGAATCCGGAAAAGCATTGCGCGGCTTCAGCACGGACGTCGGCACTTGTATCGTTGAACAGCTTAATCAGCGTATCCTCGCAAAATGAGCGGAACGCAGCTGTCCTGACGTTGGCCGCCATCACTTCAGCCGCGCCATTCCGCTGGGCTTCTGACCCGGACAGGCATAACTCCGCTAAATCAGCGGCCTCTGGCAGATCCAGGGCGGCCAGGCAGGCTTGACGTGCGCCAGCGGTAGCCACATCATGCAGTTGAGAAGAAACCATGCGTTTCAGAATCTGCGACAGTTCCTGGAAGTGAGTTTGGAGAGCGAAAAGCAAGAACCGCTCTATGAAGGGCGTCTGGAGCAAAGCGTCTTCAGTATTACAGAGTTGTCGGAACAACACGACTGCCAAGTTCCGGTCATGGCGCAAAACGGCTAACAATGTTTCGGCTACGCATGACCTAACAGCGATCGAAGGGTCTTGGACCATCTTCTCCAATGCAGGCTGGAAGTACTTTATTCTTTTGTGGTCATTCTCGATCAATCTTGCCATCGCATGCGCGGCTCGGCCGCGATTCGTGTTAATGCCGTTCATAAGGATGTCCCCGCCATAGTAGGGCTCTCCCCCTAGCGAAGCCGGGGTTCGCCACAATTCCTGCTGGGCGTCGGGATCCTCAGTCGCATACCACGCTACAAGGTCAAGTGCCTCTGCCGGGACTTCCTCTTGGGCTGAACTGGCGATTGGATCGCAGATAAAACGGCCTAACGGCCTGCCCTCAATCCGGTGACACCGTTCGGTGACTCTTAGGATGGTCTCGAAGTCCAAATCTGTGTCAGTGATGCCGCGCAGGACCGCTTCGAAGTAGAGTGGATTGGCGTGATCCGGAAACCTCAATACCAGTTCCGCGAACCGCCCAGGGTCGTCTTTTACCCTTTCTTCAAGAGTCCGGGATAATTCCAGCGCTCCCCCTACAAAATCACCATCAGGCGTAAATTCGTGTGTATCGGTGTCGTGATGATGAATAGCTGAGAGCCATTGCTCATCGTTCATCTTTTCGGTCGCGTCCTCAGGTATTGGAGGCTGGGCAAATTGGGCTTCCATTGGTTTCGGAGATGCCGGCTCTTGCTGTTCGAATTTCCGTCGCCACTCTTCAAGGCGCTTGCGGACCCTTTCTGAACGTCGAGTTTCAATGATCCCGCTCAGCAGAGTAAACTGAGCGTACCCGAATCGATTTCTGCTTGGGTTGCTCCTTTCCCAGTCCGAGTAATATCCAAGCAGCAACGTCTCCAGTTGTCTGAGTTTCTCGTCGGAGCAATGAGGCGATAAGGATTCGATAAGCTGCCTCGACGCCCAATGTGTGTCCGATGAGTAACCTATATTCAAGCGCTCCGGGTTTTTGTAAAGGTGGTCTACTCCTTCATCCGCAAATAGCGGCCCGTTAGCGGCGAGGCTTCGGATTATCAGGTATTGGATTGTCTCAAACGGAGATTCGCGTATGGGCTCTATTACTGAGCGGTATACGTCCGTTTTCTGCATAGCAAGCTCAGATAGGGCATTTTCCATAGCATTTAGCAGAACGGCTCCGATACTGTACCCACTCTGGAAGATCCTAGTGGACCAGATTGGGTCTGTCCGAAGCCCGCCACGCTCTTGCGAAGCACAATCTTCTATGACTGCTTGCATGAACGGCAAGACCTCCCGAACGAAAGCCTCCGGGGCATTGCCGGCAAGTTCTTGCAGCGTTCTTTCACCAAATGGGCTGTTCGCGACGGCGCCGTTGCGGTAGTCAAAGGGATTGGGTTGTCCTGCTTTGAGGCTCAGTCGGCGCTGACGGTCGAAGTAGTGCCTGACTACCTTGCAGCCCCATAACGGGCGGTTGGATTGCAACTCAGTCAGGAGGAGCCAGAAGTCGCTGTTGGATGCCAAAGCGCCGTCTACGTTGTCGAGAATGCCTACGTCTATCAGCTGGAGCATGAACTCAAGGTAGCGCCGTCCTTGACTCCAGTCTCCCCACAGCGCTAACTGGCGTAGGCGGCTATTCCAGCGTTCTGACTTGCCGACGTAGGGTTCTAAGATGTCCGCCACTCTGTCGGGCAGTATGGTTGGCCCCAATCGTTAGACCACGAAATGGGAAAAATAAGGTGCATTTAGGCGAATGCGGCCGGCTCTGAACAGAGCACGAAGTGCTCTTCAGCCGGCGTTCGATAGTTGAGACTTTGATGTGGTCTCTCATAGTTGTAGAAGTCGAAATAGGCAGTCAGCCCGGCGTGCAGCTGACGTACTGTGTCATACTGGTTGAGATAGATGTTTTCGTACTTGACGCTGCGCCATAGGCGTTCGCAGAAGACGTTGTCGAGGGCGCGCCCGCGGCCATCCATGCTGACTTGTATGTTGGCTGCGAGCAGGCAGGCGGTGAAGGCATCGGCCGTGAACTGTGCGCCCTGGTCGGTGTTGAAGATCTTGGGCCGACCCGTGCTGAGCGCCTGACGCAGAGCATCGAGGCAGAAGAGACCGTCCAGGGTGTTGGAGAGCTGCCAGGCGAGCACATAGCGGCTGTGCCAGTCGATGACCGCGACCAGGTACATGAAGCCGCGCAGCAGCGGCACATAGGTGATGTCTGCGCTCCAGACCTGGTTGACATGCGTAATCGGCAGGTTGCGCAAAAGATAGGGATAGCGCTTGTGCCCTTTTCCAGGCAAACTGCTGCTTCTCCTGGGGTAGATAGCTTGAATGCCCATCAGACGCATCAGCCGTCTGACCCGTTTGCCATTGATGGCGTAGCCCAGCCGGCGCAGATGCGCGGTCATCTTGGGCCAGCCATAGAAGGGCGTACGCAAGTACTGCTCGTCAATCAAGCGCATCAGATGCAGGTTCAGGGTCGACTCCGAAGCCGCTTGATAGTAGAAGGAGGCCCGATTCAGCCCCAGCAACTCACACTGCCGTCGTACACTCAGGAGCGCATGCTGGCTATCGACCATGCGCCGCCTCTCCCTGACCGAAGCGGGCAACTTTTTTTTTCAGCCACTCAAGTTCCATCTTGAGTCGCCCAATCTGTTCATAGAGTTCTGCTTCCTGAGCCTCCTGCTCCCGCTGTTTGCGTTCGCCGTTGGTAGCGAAGACCCGGGGCCCGTCTTCCTGCAGTTGCCGTTTCCAGGCCCGGATCAGGTTCGCATGAATCTCATGTTCACTCGATAACTGGCTAATCGTCTTGCTGCCTTCAAGCGCTTCCAGCGCAACCCGGAACTTGAAGGCCGCCGTGTGTCGCCGCCGTTTCTTGACCATCGTTCTGCCCCTCCACAGGCTTGGTGAATTGCTCCATTATACACCTTAGCTTGTGGTCCAGTTTTTGGGGCCAAGCTCACACTTCATATTCAAGTGTCTTAGATACGGGAAAGGACTTGTAATCGGATGGATTGAAATCGCGCGAATTGGTGCGGGTCTGATAGATATGGTCGCCCCCGATGGCAAGACCACGAAGTGGGAAAAGCACGGTGAATTCAGACGTATCGGGAGTGGAGTCAGGCAGAGGTCGTGTCCTGGGTGGGACCCCTGGCCCCTTTCAATTCTTACTCTCGTTGTAGATTGGAAACTGCCTCGCTAGTCGGTGTCATTACGACAAGTAAACTTGGCATCAGATGCATCTATTTGTAAGGAATCTGTCTCACTCTTCAGCCAGTTGATGGCGGTCTGTTCGTCCTCTTCGATGGCAATTTCCACGGCCCGTTTGGCGCATTCCAGCAGATGTTTGGATTGCTCGCGCAGACTGAAGGATTCAAAGACACTTTGCTTGATGTGAGCCTGTTTCTCCGACGGGATTATGGGCAGGCTCAGTTTGTCAAGTTCATCTCGACCAATAGCAGTAAGAATTGTTCCGCTGCAACCTTTCTTCAACTGCAGTTGCCCGACTACACTTTTCATCAGAACAAGCAAGGTTTCAGAGTTTAGCGATTTCGAGTTGAGCACGTGAAAGCCAGTTGAACATAGCGCCTGGTCATATTCCTGACCTATCAGGGCGATGCGATTCAATGAACCCTCAATTGAAGAAACAATCACATCTCCCACTGCTACCTTGCGCCTCGCCCTGCTAGGCAGATCCTGTCCCTCCTCTACCATGCAGCCGGTGATTTCTCCATTGTCGCCGATATCAGCGAGTTCGATATATCTGTACTCCGTCTCGTCCTCCGGTTTGTAATTCCTGTCTTTCACGTAGACCAGACAGCCCAGCGTATCCCAGCCCCCCGGATATTCTTCTACAGCATCAAGCATGTCTTCGTATTTGGGCTGAAAGTGTTCAGCGTCAATGCGGCCGGCCCGCCGCGTGTCCGAGTAGTTCCTAACGAATGTTAGCCGGTGTTGGGGCTGCCAGTTTGCGAGGCTGAGTTCGGAGAGGAGAATGGTCTGTGCTCTACTGTACTGGTCTTCGGCCTGTCTCGCGACAACCTCTTGTAGTCTTAGACAAGCTGAGATTCTGTCTTCGAGATCGTTAAGAACTGGTTTGAAGACTAATACTCTTCCTACTCTATCCAGAGTCAGCTGAAACTGGATGGTAAGTTCTCTCTCTCTGAACAATTGAAGAAAGCCGTATTTTGATCGGAGAAAGGCAACCAAATAGTACGAATCAATGTTAGTTATGGACTTCAAGCCCAGGACAGTGCGGGACAAGGCAACATCTTCCAAATCATGTATTATCGATGCAAAACACGGTGTTCTCACTTTAGTTATAACAATGTCTCCCCTAGAAAGCCTCTTGACATTCCTATGTTCATCGGCGAACTCTATAGGAATCTTTTCGAATAGTGAATTCTGCCTTGAAGTGATCAAGGGGTAGGAAATGCAATCAACACATCGAATAAACGGAAGATTACCAATGTCATACAAATGAGTTGCCGCGGGGTAAAAGGCACTTCCAGTAATAGAACAGAAATCTCTTAATGGTCTGGCTTGGTTTTCCACGAGTTTCTCTTCGATATGCAGGAAGGTCGGTTGAAAGTACTCTGCATCAATTCTGTCCCCCAAATCAATTTCGGAATAGTTTAAGACGGAACACTGCATTCAGATGCCCTCCATAATCAATGATAGCGTCAAGTAGAGTTGCTTGATAACCCTTTCATTTGTGGTTGGCCAGAGCCCTGTGTAATTCGCCGAAATTCCCTCTGAACCGAAAACCATCAGAGTTATTCGCGTATAACAGATGAACGAATCTGCCGGACTAATCGTATCCACCCCTTTTCAGCAATTCCAGTCTGGCACGGTCGTTGCTAGCTGTGTATCGATCTCTCATCCAAGCATTCAACGTAAGCCAAAGAGAAATGAAGAGCGGAAAGTAGTCAATTTCAGACCTTTTCTTCCACAGCGCGATATTTGTAGATACGGAGTAACTACTCAGGCTAAGGATAAAAGGAACGAGAGCAAGCGTAAGGCGAACAGAAAGCGATTGCGAAACTTATGTTGGCTGCGATAGAGTAGGGAGTATGAGCGAAGCCACGGAAACAGGACGAGAGCATCTTGAGCAGTTGTATCAAGAGAGCCTTTCGATGATTGAGACGTTGCGTCAGCAAGTTTTTGGGCAACAAGCATTGATCCAAGAGCTGCAGGAGCAGATGGCTGCGCAGCAGGCGTTGATTCTGGAATTGCAGGGTCAACTGGCGAAAGACAGTCACAATAGCAGCAAGCCACCGAGCAGCGATGGTCTGAAGAAAGGCAAACGCAAGAGTCTGCGCCGCTCTGGTCAGCGGCCTCGTGGGGGGCAACGTGGGCGCAAGGGACGAACCTTGATGCAAGTGGCGGAACCGGACCATGTCATTCTTCATGGGCACAATGCGTGCCCGCACTGCCAGACAGAGTTGGAGGCAGTGGCTGCCAAGAGGCATGTAAGACGGCAGGTATTCGACATACCGCCAGCTCGCATTGAAGTGACAGAGCATCAGGCGGAGGTCAAGCAGTGCCCTGGCTGTGGTGCGTGCGTGAAGGGCGCGTTTCCCTCGCATGTGACCCAACCGACCCAGTATGGCCCGCGTCTGAAGGCGCTTGCCTGCTACCTCTACGGCCAACAGTTCATCCCCCTGGCACGTATCACCGAGTTGCTGACTGCGCTCTACGGACATGCACCCTCGCAGGCGGTCGTGCTCGCAGCCACCGGTCAACTCGCCAGGCGAATCCACCCAACCCTGGAACGCATCCGTCAACAACTCGTCGCTGCCCCTGTCGTCCATTTCGATGAGAGTGGTTTGCGGGTCGTAGCGCGGCTGCAGTGGCTGCACGTGGCCAGCACAGAAAAACTGACCCAGTACCACGTCCATGCCAAACGCGGCCATCTCGGCATGCGAGTCGGAGGCATCCTGCCCCACTACAAGGGCGTTGCTCTGCATGACCACTGGGCCTCCTACCTCAAGTTTGCCGACTGTCAACACGCTTTCTGCAACGTCCATCATCTGCGCGAACTCTGCTTTGTTGTCGAACAATACGGCCAGACTTGGGCTGAAAAGATGGCCGCCTTGCTGCTCACCATCAAAGCCGAAATCGAATCGTCCTCTGAATGGCTCACCGCCCTGCCTCCAGAACGCTTGGCCTTCTACGAGACTGAGTACGATGCGCTCATTGCCGCAGGCTTTGCCGCCAACCCACCCGCAGCCAAAACAGGACCCAGAGCCAGCGGCCGGCCCAAACAGTCACCGCCCAAAAACCTGCTTGACCGCTTGCACAAACATAAGGCCGGCGTCTTAGCCTTCATGTATGATTTCCGCATCCCCTTTGATAACAACCTGGTCGAACGCGATGTGCGCATGATCAAAGTCCAACAGAAGGTCTCCGGCTCCTTCCGTACACATCAGGGTGCCCAAATCTTCTGTGCCATCCGTTCCTATATCTCTACTGCTCGCAAACACGGCCTCAATGCCATTGATGCCATCTACAAGGCTTTTCTTGGCCATCCCTTCAGCCCTGCTTTACTTCAGGCTGAGTAGTTACGATACGGACATTTCAACTCCAGAAACTCAAATTCTCATCTTTCGTCCAAGTAACAAAGACTTCGACGGTGCTGTCGCGCAGTTCACCATTTGCATAATCATAGTATGGTCACGCTTACCCTTGCGATTTCCCTAATGCTGCGGAAGTCTCGCCTATTGTACGTGATCAACTCCGAGCAGTGCTGTTCAGCAATCGCCGTATGAATGCAATCATTGATGTGTCTGAACCCGATACGCCTCGCCATATCATACGCCCTTTGCAGCACCGTCGTGTCATAAGCCAGAGGCTCAAATTGCATGACTTCGTTGTATGCCATGTGGATAACTTCATCTTCAATGCCCAGCTTGGCAAGAACAAACAAGAATTCCTGAACAGTAAGCGTTGAGATGACCGCAATATCATTTGCATTCGCTTGCCTGATGAGTTGATTGGCTTGCCGGTTCTTCGCTGCGTTCTGAACGACAAAGGCATGGACCAAGACATCGGTGTCGATGTAGATCACACTCCAAGCTCCATGTCATTCATTTCGTCGGCCAAGCGGGAAATGTCGATGTCGGGGTTGACGTGGAGCCGCCGGCTGCGATTGTTGTCGACGAAGTTCCTCCATGCCTCACGCCGCCTGTCGTCTAGCCCTTCCTCTTCGACTCTCCAGAAGCTCAGTCCTTCACCTTTTGCCCAGGTGATAAAGGCTTCGGCGATGCCGTCGGGCAACTCGCCATCATGGCTGTGCAGGTCATGGTCAACGATCATGTGGCCGTTCCTGTCCAGCTTATACTGGCCGTTGTCACCCTTGAGGTAGATGTAATCGCCCGAATTGTCCTTGCCGCCTTTCTCGCTGACGGCAAAGAAGATGGGGTAGTCGTCCACCTTGGGACAGAGCGCCCCCTGCTCCGGGTCATCATTCCACTTCTGCAGGAACAGAACGCTGGTCTTGGTGCCGGTGTGGGGCTTGAAGGTGTTGCTGTGCAACCCGACCACGGCCAGGATGCGGGCGCGCTCGGCGATAAAATCGCGGATATACCTGTCTGATGTGTTGTTGAATCGGCCTTGCGGCAGCACGATCGCCATGCGTCCTCCCGGTTTCAGAAAGTCCAGGTTGCGCTCAATAAACAGAATGTCGCGGCCGACTTTGGATTGGGCCTTGCCGTTTGCCTTAAAGCCGAGTTCGTACTGGTGCAGAAGGCGGCTCTCCTTAATGTCGCCGGCAAAGGGCGGATTCGCCATCAGGATGTCGAAATTGAATCTTCTGTTTTCCCCTCTTTCGGCCCTCAGTTTTTCCAGTCGTTCAAAGCCCCTGCCGTATGTGTTGATCCACTTTCTGTCCTGCTCGGTTCTGTCATGCCAGCGTTCGTAGTCGAGCGTGTTCAAATGCAGAACGTTGGTCTCGCCGTCGCCTGCAATCAGGTTCAAAGTTCTGGCAACCCTGACAGTTTTTTCGTCAAAGTCGATGCCAAACACCCTAAGGACGTGCCTTTTGTCCTCGTCAGGAATTTCGGCATTGGTAAAGAGATGCCCGGTAAGCTGGAAGATCGTATGTACGGGAAAACCGCAGCTGCCGGAAGCGGTATCGATCATGTATTCGCCCGGCTGCGGGTTAAGCATCTGTACGCACATGTCGATCACATGACGCGGGGTGAAGTACTGCCCTTTTTCGCCTTTGGCGGACTTGTTGACGAGATATTCAAAGGCCTCGTCCACCACCAGAAGATTGGAATTGAACAGTTTGACATCCTGCAAGCTTGACACACAGACGGCCAAATGACTGTCGGAAAGCTCAAACTCGGCGCTATCGGGAAAAACGCCCGGCCAATGACTTTTCGCATCATCAAACAAGCTCTGGATCTTCCTTTTCAGTTCGGAATCGGTCTGCCCGGTGTTTCGGAACTCCAATATCCGAAATCCGTCATCGTCCACCCCTGCAACAGCTCCCTTAAGAGCTTCAAAATCCTTCCCGTCAAGATAGTAAGGAGTCCCGTGTTCATGTACGGCAGTCTTGGTGACTTGCCGCGTGTAATAATTGAGTAAATCCTTGTCCTTCTGGCTGAGGAACTCATCATACAGCTTTGTGAATATGAGTTTGAAGACCTCTTCGAACACATCCACGCCTGCGTTTGCCAGAACCTCGTCCTCCAGTTCCAAGATGATGTCTTTCAGCGATTTGCGCTCATTGGCGAGTTTATCCCGAATGACCAGGTCTTTCAGCGTAAAGCGTTCGCTGAGTATATCCTGGAGAGTTTGCTCTGCTTTGGGGATGTCGGTGATATCTTCAAAATAGTTTGGATCTTTGCGATGATAGTGGGAGATCTGTTCGCCGTTCGTCCATATGCCAATTGGCGCGCCGGTAGCGTTGCAGTAGGAGCGCAGTTGGCTCTTGCCGTCTTTTAGCTTTGGCTTTTTCAGTTCAACGATAACGTAAGCAGTATCAGGCCGGTCTTTGTCGAAGATAACGATGTCGGCCTTTTTCTTCTCCTTGCCAAAGTTAACGGCGTGCTCGAAACTAAGGCGTTTGCCGGGGTACCCGTACCGGTTGATCAGCCTTGTCGCGTACAGCTGGCGGACGATCTCCTCCGGTTTCAGTTGAACTTCCTTGTCGCGGACGATACAACGAACGAAGGGCGCTTCCTTGCCCTTCGTTGTCTTGACGATGATTCCGCCGCGCAGATCCTCGATCTCGTCTTTCCGAAATAGGGAAAGATGATAGTTACTGTCTTTGAGAATTGTCTGGATGACGTCCGGTTGTGTCATAGGTCAAATCTCCCAACGAATTCATTCTTGGCATCGCTGCAAGTACAGACAATGAATTCCGTCTTCATAGGGGCGGGTTGCGCATACTCACTGATCCCACCTCGTCGGCGGTACTCTGTGTAATCGACTTCGACCCCGTTTCCGTTCTCGAACCTGAAAGTCACCCGCCAATTCTCCGACATGGAGACAACGTAGCAGACACTGCGCTGACCTGCCAGGGGATGCAGTCGAACCACTGGCAGGTCCATGTCTTGAGGCGCGTTGCTGCGGTCGAACGCCGCGAGGACGCGCAGTCTATTGCAACGGCTCGGTTATGACTCTTGCCAGGATTGCGGCGGTTTCGGCTTCCACGGTTTGCTGAACCTGATTGACGATTTCGTCGAGAGGCAGTTCGCGGACTTCATCGCTGTTACGCAGTTTGAGCTCTGCGACCCCGTTCTTCACGCCCCTTGCTCCGATTGTCAGGCGGATAGGGATTCCCAACAGATCGGCGTCGTTGAACTTTACGCCGGCCCTCTCATCGCGGTCGTCATACAGTACTTCAACACCGGCTTCCTGTAGCTGACTGTAAATGTGCTCGGCCGCTTCCATCACTTCCGGCGTTCGCCGAGTCGCCAGGCTGACCAGATAAAGCTGATGGGGAGCGATCGTTATCGGCCAGACGATGCCGTTTTCGTCACAGTTCGTTTCGATTGCGCTGGCGATAAGGCGGCCGGAGCCGATACCGTAACAGCCCATGACCATCGGCGCACTGCCGCCATCTTCGTCGAGGAAAGTAGCGTCCATTGCCTCGCTGTACTTCGTGCCCAGCTTGAAGATATTTCCCACTTCCACGCCGCGCACTGATCGCAAGGGCGCCCGGCAGACCGGACAAGGATGTCCATCGGCGGCGGCAACCACGTCCACGATCAGATCGGGGTCAAAGTCCCTGCCGCAGTTGACATTCCTGAGGTGCCAGCCTTCGCGGTTTGCGCCTGCTACCAAGTTTGGGCTGCCGGGGATCAGGTCATCAACGACCAGAAGGACGGCGTCTCTGCGGATGCCGACGGGAGAGCCGTAGCCCGGTTCGGCGCCGATCGCCCGAATCTCCTCGGGCTGGGCCGGACGCAGCTGGCGAGCCTTCAGCGCGTTCGTCAACTTCGTTTCGTTCAGCTCCATATCGCCGCGCACGACGACGAAGACAAACCGCTCCTTCTCTTCGCCCTCCTCCTCGACCGTAGCAACCAGGAACAGGGCCTTGGCCGTGCGGCTCTCGGGGATTTCGAGGAATTCGGCCAGCGCGGCGATGGTATCCACGCCAGGGGTAGAGACCTCTTCAAGTGGAAGCGGCGCTTCTTCGGCCCGGTCGTCACCGTCCTTCTTCACGAAGGTGGCGACCTGACGATTTGCCCTGTAGCCGCATGCGTCACAAAGGAGCAGCGTGTCTTCACCGACTTCGGTAAGGGCCATGAATTCGTGGGCCATGGTACCGCCCATCATGCCGGTATCGCTTTCGACAGCGATTACATCGAGCCCGGCGCGGCCGAAGATGTTGAAATAGGCCTGATATACCAGAGGATAGTATTCATCCAGGCTGGCGATATCGGGATGGAAAGAATAGCCGTCCTTCATGGTGAACTCTCGCACGCGAATCAGGCCGCCTCGCGGACGGGGCTCATCTCGGAACTTGGTTTGAATCTGGTAGAGCATAACCGGCAGCTGGCGGTAGCTGCTGATCACGCCGCCGGCCAGCTCGGTGATTACCTCTTCGTGCGTCATGGCAAGGACCAGCTCCCGGCCGGCGCGATCGGTAAGGCGCGCCAGGTCGTCGCCGATTTCGTACCAGCGACCCGTCCGTTTCCAGAGCGAGGCCGGCTGCACGACCGGCATGACGATTTCCTGCCCGTCGATGGCGTCCATTTCCTCCCGCATGATCGTTTCAATTTTCTTCTTGACCCGCAGCCCAAGGGGCATATACTCGAAGATTCCGGCGCCCACTTGCCGGACCAGGCCTGCCCGCACCATCAGCTGATGGCTGCGGACGTCGGCGTCCGCGGGGGCTTCGCGCAGTGTCTGGAAAAACAGTTTCGACATCCGCATTTCAGTTTGTCCTTGTTCGATTTCCTGAATAACCGGCCTCTTACCATGCCGTGCAAGGGGTAGGCGTCTGATCCGGAATGCCCCCTGACGTCCAATGGCTTCACGACTGCTCTACTGTGTATCCTCCACCCGTGTCAACGCGAAATAGTATCAGCGGGTGGAGGTTGTAGGGTCTGGGGAGGGGGTTGGCCGCGATTGCGATGGGGGCCGGTTCAGTTCAGTTCCCTCTGGGCGGGGCAATAGGGCAAGCTGGACCAGAATGCAGGCTTCGATGACGTCCAGTCCGTGATCCTGTGCCCACCGGGCAGCGGCGTCGCTTTCGGCGCCCGGTTGGAACCAGATGGCTTGCGCGCCGGCGGCTTTTGCCTGCTCCACGACGGCCGGGGCCTCACTGGGGGGTACGACCATGTTGATGACCGTTGGCGGTTCTGGCAGGTCGGTCAGACTGCTGTAGGCGGTGTCGCCCTCAATCAGTCGCTCGCGCCGATTCACGGGATAGACCGTATAGCCTGACTCCCTGAGCTTCAGATAGATTCGATTGCCGTATTTGGCCTTGCTGTTGCTGGCGCCCACAACGGCCCAAACCGGTTCGTTTACATATTTCTCGATCAGGGACTGCGTATCCTGCATCGTATTGCCTGCCATGAAGCTGGAGCGATCTCTCTGACTTATAGGACTCAGGCAAGATGCCGGCTTGCCTGCCGCAAAAAAGTATACTTTCATCCGAACTGCTGTGTCAAGGATCGGTCAAGTCCGTTCAGGCAGCTCGGCATCTTGTTTGCGCGGCTGAATTTCTGTCTTTGGCTTAGCCCTCGCTTCCTGTTTGGGGCCGTGTCGACAAAAGGAGAGATACGCTCCATTGTTGACTTCATTGCCAATCGTGCTTTTTCTCTGATATACTTTTCTCACATTCGATTGGCAGAGTGCCTCCGCTGCGCGGGCAGTGCCAGGCAGTTGCATCGTGTTTGTCGGTGCAACACAGGGCTCCGCGAATTAGAGCAAAGGAGAAACGGTTGCGATGTCTGCATACGAACAGAAACCATGGGTAGAGAAGTACGAATCGGGTGTACCGGACGCAATTGAATACAACGGCCAGCTCACACATGAGATGTTGGATGCCTCGGCCCAGACCTATGCCAACCAGGTAGCGACCCGTTTGCTGCTCGCATACCTGCCATTAGGCATCACTGTACAGGCCAAGCAGACGTATGCAGAACTGAGGGACTCCGCTGATCGCTTCGCCTTTGCTCTGCGCCGAATCGGATTGCAGCAGGGCGACCGCATCGCCATCATGCTGCCCAATATCCCTCAGCAGGTGATCTCCTTTTTCGGCGCGCTCAAGGCAGGCTGCGTTATTGTCAACACGAACCCGACCTATACGGCCCGCGAATTGAACCATCTGCTGGAGGACAGCGGCGCGGCTGCCATCGTCATTCTGAGCGGGTTTTACGAGCGGGTGGCGCAGGCAAGAGAAGGCACGGATCTCAAGCACGTCATCGTAACCGACGTGCCCGACCCGCTGGGCTTTCCATTCAACAAGCTGGTGGCGAAAAAGGTGCGGGCTTCGGGCATGATGACCGACGTACCGGACGGCCCGGGCGTGTGGGCCTTTGATAATCTGCTTGAGACGAGCGCACCCAACCCGCCCAGCATAGACGTTTCGCCAGATGATGTCGTCCTGTTCCAGTACACGGGCGGCACGACCGGCTCTCCCAAGGCGGCCATGTTGACGCACCGGAGCGTGATGTCCAACGTGCAGCAGATCGAGGCCTGGTACAGAGACCTGGAATACGGCGGGGAGAGGACGCTGGGTGCGATCCCGTTCTTCCACGTATATGGGATGACGGTTGCCATGCTCTTTTCCATGTATACGGGCGCCGAACTGCTCGTGACACCGGACCCCCGTCAGACTGATCTTGTGCTTGACATTCTTCAGCGCGAAAAGGTGACGATGTACCCCGGCATCCCGACGATGTACACCGCGATCATCAACCATCCCAAGGTAGACGACGCCGATCTCAGTTCGATCAAGGCTTGCCTTTCGGGCGGAATGTCGTTGCCGGTTGAGATTCAGCGCCGTTTTGAACAGATCACCGGCGGCAAACTGGTGGAAGGTTACGGCCTGACCGAAACTTCACCCGTGGCCTGCGCCAACCCCATCAACGGCATGCGCAAGGAGGGCTCGATCGGCTTTCCCGTGCCGAGCACTGAGGTTGCCATCGTAGGCCTCGACCCGAATGAGGCGGGCGAATTCGAAACTGTCGCCGCGGGGGAGGAGGGTGAACTGATCGTGCGGGGCCCGCAGGTGATGAAAGGCTACTGGAAACGCCCCGAGGAAACGGCGGACGCCATCACTGAAGATGGGTGGTTCCACACCGGTGACATCGCCCGCATGGACGAAGACGGCTGCTTTTACATTGTGGACCGAAAGAAGGACCTGATCATCGCCAGCGGGTACAACGTCGTGCCGAGAGAGGTTGAGGAAGTCCTGTATATGCACGGGGCGGTGCAGGAAGCCGTGGTGGCAGGCGTGCCGGACGCAATCCGGGGTGAAACGGTTAAGGCCTATATTGTCTTGAAGGCGGGCCAGACGAGCACACAGGACGAGATCGAGGCTTTCTGCAGAGAACATCTGGCTCCTTACAAGGTGCCGAGGCTGGTGGACTTCCGCGACGAACTGCCAAAGAGTCAGGTAGGCAAGATCCTGCGACGTGTGCTGGTTGAGGAGGAAAAGCGCAAGATGGCATGAGCGGGGACAGCGCCCGGTTTCACGTGGAAGGCTCGATCAGAAGCTGAGAGAGGAAGGTTCAGGGAGAGGGCTGCATTTGACAGTTTCGGCGCCGACTCTTATGATGAGAAGCGTGTGCGCCCCCGTGGTGGAATTGGTATACACAGCAGGTTGAGGGCCTGTGCCCTTCAGGGCATCTCCGTTCGAGTCGGAGCGGGGGCACCGAAGATGGGATGCGTGAGGTGTTCGCTCACGTATCCCTTTTTTGTTGTCCGGGTATATAAAGGCATCACCCAATTCATGTCTTTGTGCCCAGGCGAGCTCAATCGTTGAGGTGCGCGAAGGCCCCCATTCCCTGGTAAATTGCGGCAGGGCCGAGATCCTCTTCGATTCGCAGCAGCTGATTGTACTTGGCGACGCGGTCGCTGCGGGCGGGGGCCCCGGTCTTGATCTGCCCGGTGTTGAAGGCCACGACCAGGTCGGCGATGGTGTCATCCTCTGTCTCGCCTGACCGGTGGCTGACAACTGCGGCCCAGCCTGCGCGGTGGCTCATCTCGATGGCGGCGATGCTTTCGGTCAGGGTGCCGATCTGGTTGACTTTGCACAGCAGGGCGTTACAGGCGCGCTGCTCTATGGCGCGTTCAATGCGCTTGACATTCGTCACCAGGAGATCGTCTCCCACCAGCTGGACTCGTTCCCCTACTCTTGCGTGGAGCTGGCTCCAGCCGTCCCAGTCGTCTTCCGCCATGCCGTCTTCAATTGAGATGATGGGATAGCGGTCGCACCAGTCCGCCCAGAGATCGACGAGCTCTTCACTGGAGAGTTCCAAGCCCTCAATTTCGAGCTTGTAGCGCCCAGTCTCCTCGACGTAAAGTTCGCTCACGGCCGGGTCCAGTGCGATGAAAATATCTTCGGCCGGTCGATATCCCGCCTTCTCTATTGCCTGAAGTATCACCTCGATTGCGGCGGCGTTCCCTCCCAGGCTGGGCGCGAATCCGCCTTCGTCGCCAACGTTGGTGCCGTAACCGGCATCGTGGAGTACCTCTTTGAGGGCGTGATAGATCTCGGTCCCCCAGCGGACGCCTTCGGTGAAGGAGGGGGCGCCGGCCGGCATTACCATAAATTCCTGGAAATCGGTGCTATTCGCCGCGTGTTTGCCCCCGTTGAGGATGTTCATCATGGGCACCGGAAGCGCGTGGGCATTGACGCCGCCCAGGTAGCGGTACAGAGGCAGGCTGGCGGCGGCGGCGGCCGCTTTGGCGGCGGCGAGGCTGACGCCCAAAATGGCATTTGCGCCCAGCTTGCTCTTGTTGTGTGTGCCGTCCAGCTCCAGCATGGCCTGATCGATGGCTACCTGATCGAGCGCGTCCACACCCTTCAAACATTGTGCGAGAGCAGTGTTGACATTCTCCACTGCCTGCATGACGCCTTTTCCGCCATACTTTGACTTGTCGCCGTCCCGCAGCTCGACCGCCTCATGGACACCTGTACTGGCTCCGCTGGGCACGGCTGCGCGTCCGGTTGCGCCGCCGCTCAACCGGATCTCGACCTCGACAGTAGGGTTGCCCCGACTGTCAAGAATCTGACGTCCGACAATGGTTTCGATATGGGTCATCGGATTATCCCCTGTTTCTTTCCGCCGGTACGGCCTTCTTTCGTTTCATGTAGAAGAGCGCAAGTCGCATCCACTGCCTGCGGCTGCGAGCCCTGCTCCTGTGTGCCGGTGGAAACTTGAACAAAACCGTAAAAATTAGTATGCTATTCCACTACGATAGTGCCCATGCAGTGATCCTGCAAGTCGCACAGGATGCCAGCGGCAGAAGAAAGATTGGCGTATGACAATGATCTACCTGGACCATTCGGCTACAACGCCGTTACGCCCAGAGGTTCTGGCGGCAATGGAGCCGTATTACGGTTCGACCGACCTGAGAGACAGCTCGAAGTACGGAAACCCATCCAGCATCCACAGGGCGGGTCGGGCAGCTCATGCCGGATTGAGCGAGGCCCGGCGCACGATTGCCGACGTCCTCGGCGCCAAACCAAACGAGATTGTTTTGACCGGTTGCGGGAGCGAAAGCGATAACGCGGCCCTGCGTGGGATTGCCCTGGCCCGGCGCACCCAATGCGGCGCAGACCGTATCATTACCACGCCGGTTGAGCATCACGCAGTGCTCTATACCGCCGAGGACTTGCGAGACTACTTCGGATTCGAGTTGACGCTGCTGCCGGTGGACGGCGAGGGTCTGGTCAGTGCGGACGACTTGGGTCGGGCACTTGGCGACGGCTCTGACGTTGCAGTGGTCAGCGTCATGTATGCCAACAACGAGATTGGCAGCGTGCAGGCGATTGGCGAATTGGGCGCGCTTTGTCGGGAGCGAAAGGTGCCGTTCCACACCGATGCGGTGCAGGCGGCGGGAAAGTTGCCTTTGGATGTCGATAGGTTGAACGTGGACGCGCTCAGTGCCAGCGCACACAAGTTTTACGGGCCGAAGGGCGTTGGATTTCTCTACCTGCGGCGCGGTACACCTTTTCATCCTTTTCTCACCGGCGGCAGCCACGAAGGGAGGCGGCGGGCCGGGACGCAGAATGTACCTGGCATCGTAGGGATGGCGACCGCTCTGGCTCTGTGCGAAGCGGAACGAGAAACGGAAATGGCCCGTTTGCGCCAGTTGCGGGACCGGATCATTGGCCACACGCTGGAGTCAGTTGCGGGCGCGCGATTGACCGGCAGCCTGACGAACAGGCTGGCAAATCACGCGAGTTTCACAGTTCGTGACGTGGAGGCGGAGGGCATTCTGATCGCCCTGGATCTGGCCGGGATTGCGGCCAGCAGCGGCAGCGCATGCACAAGCGCGCGGCAGCGGCCCAGTCACGTTTTGGAAGCAGTCGGAGTTCCCGTAGAGGAGCTGGCGGGTGGTTTGCGGTTGAGCCTCGGCCTCAGCAACGACGCGGATCAGATCGATTTCCTCCTGGAGAAGCTGCCGCAGATCGTCGACCGGCACCGGCAGATCTCGCCAGTGCCTCTGTAAGCAAATCCATCGCCGCCCGGGTGTTGACGGCGGCGGCTCCACATTGGTATGCGCAGCTCTCCACGAAATCGTTCTCACCAGATCTCTTCAAGCGGACACGGCCTGACGCTTGTCGGTCTGCTCAGCCTGGACTTGCCGGCGATTGTCAGCGTGATCTTTGTCGTTGGCGCCATTGTTCCCGCATCGCTTGTCCTCACACTCGGTTATCTGCCCTTTGGCTTTTTCAACGCCGCGTTCGGACGCGGCAACATGGACAGGCTGGTGTTTGAAGGAGCAGAGATTCCTTTGCTGGTGGCAGGGGCGGGAACCGTCCTCCTGTTGGCGGCGCCGACACTCTACTGGCGAGTCCAGCACTTCCGTCGGATCCTGCTTTCCACGACAATTGCCCCCGGTCAGATCAGGAGTTTGAATTTCACTCCGCTGGAGTTCAGCGTTGACTACGTGTACTGGTTTCATCAGCGGGCGTACACCGGCCGCAATGCGATCCGCCGCAGTCACCGACGGGAAAAGCGGGCGAGTCTACGTCCTGGCCAAGACATCACAGCCCTGGTCGACAGTTTTCAGCCGGAGGCTTCGATTGTCCTGGAACTGTATTCCCGCAATGAGTCCGGTATGGCCCTGTAAATGCCGGCCGGGCTGCCTCAATCCATCTCCGCTTCATCTCCTTCGAAAAGACCGGCAGCAGGCCGGTACGGGCTGATACACGATACATGGGAAGCTGCCCATTTGCGTTATACTTAACCCGGTATGGACCTTGACTGGACTTACAGGCCGCGCCGTCGACGCCGCAGAGGGTGTTTCGTCTGGAGCGGTTTGATTCTGCTTCTGGCCGTCTATCTTTACATTCAGCGACCGGACTGGCTTGTGAGGCAGCCGCCGCCGCCCGCGACGACGCCTACGCCCAGCGCGCTCTACTGGCAGACGAAGGCGGAAGCGCATATTACCGCCGGGAATTTCAGCGAAGCTGCCGCGGCGCTGGAGCGAATGGCCGAACTGGAACCTGAAAATGCCTACCCCCTGGTTGCCCTGGCCGGTTTGCACCTGATGGCGCGCCGGGTCGAACAGGCCTACGCGCTCACGCAGAAGGCTGTTCGGCTCGAGGCAAAAAATGTGGATGCGCTGGCGATGCATGCACGCGTGCTCGACTGGCGCGGGAACTACGATTCGGCCAGCGATTTCGCTTTCCAGGCGCTCGAACTGGAACCGGACAACCCCGACGTCCTGGCAGTGTTGGGCGAGATCTACAGTGATGTTGGGAACTACACGCTGGCTCTGGAATATCTGGAAGAGGCGCTGGCCATCGATCCCTCGAATGTGATGGCCCGCCGAAACCTTGGCTACTTGTTTGAAGTACAGAAGGAGTTTGAGCGGGCCATCGTCGAATACGGCCGGGCCGCTGAACTGGCGCCGAATCGACCCGATCTGTTCATCGAATTGGGAAGGCAATACGAGCACCAGGAAGAGTGGGGACTTGCCATTGAGAGCTATGAAAAGGCTGTAAATGCAGGGGAGACCGCATTCGCGCTCGACGCGCTCGGCTGGGCGCTGTGGCAGAGCAACGATTTCCTCCAGGCGTTGCGGATATTGCGTCGGGCGGCAGAGTTGGAACCCGACAATGGCCTTGTATTGGCCCACCTGGGCATGGCGTATTATCGCCGTCTGAACTACGAGAGCGCAGCCGAAACGATGGAGCGCGCCGCAAGCCTCCTGGATGAAGATGAACTCAATGCCCAATTCACCTTGATTCTGGGACTGTCTCACGTCCTGAAGAAGCCGCAGGAGTGCCACTTGGGCGTTCCCTGGCTGCGCAAGACGCTGGAATTCGCTCCTGGACTGTCTTCTGCTCTATACGGTCTGCGTCAGTGTAGTTCCAGTTAGCAGGCTGGCGATTCCTCTTTTCGGGTTGTTGTTGACCTACACAACTCTGCGCTGGCAAACGAGAGCGGTCCTACCGTTACAAACTGTCGTTTCAAATGTCTTACAACCGCGCCCGGCTGAAATCCTCCTTGCCCCGCCCCACAATTGCAGCGCCATCACGCGACGACGGGCAGCAGGAGCCTGCGGAGCAACCGCAGCAGCCCGAACCGAAGCGGCCGCCTGCCCAAGCCGAACGCAGCGCCTTGATCCGAGAGCGGGTCGCCACCCGTACAGTTACTTCCAAGCGGCGCCTGCAGCGTACTGGCACGCCCCTTAGCGTCTTACAGCAACCGATTCAGGCAGGGATGCGGAAGGTCTTCGACCTGCGTCGCCTCCTCTTTGTGGTGGGGGTGACCGCAATCGTTCTGCTCCTGCCCACGCCGGCCGGCTTGAGCGTTGACGGCCACAAGGCACTAGCGCTTTTTGCCTTCTCGGGGCTGATCCTTGCGCTGGAACCGGCGCCGCTGCCAATCGTCGCTCTGCTGGTGCCAATTGTTCAGATTGCGCTCGGGGTGGATGACGCTGGAGGGGCGTTCGAACCGTTTGGCACGCCGGTCGTCTTCCTGATCCTTGGTAGCCTCTTCCTGGCTGAGGCGTTGCGAAAACACGGGTTGACGCGTCGACTGGCCCTCCAAGCTATTGTAAGCAGCAGAGGACGGTTCGGGCCGCTGCTGTTGGCGCTCATGGCAATCACCGGCGGGCTCAGCATGTTCGTCCTGAACACGGCCACGGCCGCGGTGCTGATTCCGGTCGCAATTACGATTGCCCAACAGGTGCCGCGACCGGAGGACGGGCGGAAGGCTCTGGCGGTCCTGATCCTCGCCATCGGCTACAGTTCGAGCATCGGCGCGATTGCCACGATCATGGGGAGTGGCGAGAACGCGATCGCCAGTGGTCTGCTGGGCCAGTTATACGGGTTTGGATTCGTCGACTGGATGAAATATGGTCTGCCGGTAGCGCTGTTGCTGATACCGCTTGTGTGGCTGCTGCTGCCGCGGCTGTTCGCACTGCCGGCGCTGACGATCGATATCGAACCGGCCAGACGGGAGATCGAGAGGCTGGGCAGGCTATCGGGGCCAGAGAGGGAGATCATCGCCGTGCTGCTTGTGTCGATCAGCCTGTGGGTTGCCGGTGGGTATATTGAGCATCTGCTCAAGCTGCCGGCAACTCTGTTGAGCAGCGCGGTGATCGCCATTGGCGCGGTCGCGGTGCTTTCGGTCGAAAAAATCGTAGACTGGAGCGATTTGAAAGGCGTAAACTGGGGTGTCTTCTTTGTCATTGGCGCGGGCCTGACGCTGGGTGATGCGCTGGAGAAAACCGGCGCCAGCGCCTGGTTCGCCAACCTGGTTGCGCCGTCGCTTGAGGGCTTGCCCTTTTTCGGCGTACTGGCGGCGTTGATCCTGCTGGCTTTCTGCATCACGCAGTTCATGAACAATGTGCCGCTTGGAGCCATCCTGGCGCCGGTACTCATCACATTGGGACAGGCATCGGGCATTGACCCGGTGCGGCTTGTCATTCCGACGATTTTCGCGGTCGCCCTGGCATTCGCGCTGCCCAGCGGTTCGGCGCGGATGATTCTTATCGCGGTCACCGGTGTGGTGAACCGGCAGGAGATGCTGCGCACAGGTGTGATCGTTGGGCTGGCATGTTCGGGCACTATCTTTATGTTCTTCCTGATGCTCAGCCAGCTGGGCATGATCTGATGGAAGGCGCTACTTTTGCGAATGTGACAGGGGGTAGAGTATGCGAGTCTGGCTAATTGGCGCCGGCAATATCGGTTCGGTCGCGCTGCGCCAACTTCAGAAGAACCCGGCTGTCGAAATCTTCGTCAGTGACCCTTCGGACCAACCGGAAGCTGTGCACAGCGGCTTGATCGAGCGGGTCGATCTGGTCGCCAACATTTCGCCCGTCAATGTCAATGAGATTGCGCGACGCGTGCGCCCGGACCTGATTCTCCTTTCTCCCGGAATCGGTGAGCAGGGATTCGGAGCAGTTGAAGGCAGCAAGGCCCTTTCGGAGGCGCTGAACTACGAGACGACAATTGCGAGCGAATACCCGTGCCTGATCCTTTCGCTGTCCAACCATAGCTGAATGGCGCCGTTCGATAAGCTGGAAGGCATCTGCCTCACTACCATTTGCAGAAGTTGAAAGATGACCGACGAACTATCGCAGATCCGACACAATCTGGGTGTATACAGGCTGCGGGGCTTCAGCGGGCGCGACGCGGAACTGAATGACTTGCGCCGGTGGCTGCTCGCAAGGCACGAGAAGCCGGCGCTGGCGATCAGTGGGGGGCAAGGCAACGGAAAGAGCACGCTGGCCACCGCGGCCGCGTGGAAGACGATTCACCACTTTCCCGACGGTATCATCTGGGTGGGGGCCGCGGGCCGGGATCGCTTCCGCATGTATGACATTGTGCGCACGCTGGACACGGTGCTCGGCACGACGCTAACGCGAGTGAGCGAGGACCGCTGGGGAATCGGAATCCTGGAACAGCTTTACCGCCGCCGCCGTTTGCTCATTCTGGACGAACTCTCGGGAGCAACCGACCGCGAGATTCAGACGCTGGCCGAGATCATCAGCCATCTGCATGATGCGGAAAATCAGTCCCATATTGTGTTGATTGATCGCGACATTCACCCTGAGTTTGCTGAGCTGGTAGGTGACCGGCACCTTCAATTGGGCGGGTTGCCGCTTTCTGAGGCAGTAGGCTTTGTCCATGCGCGTGCGCCCGAAGCCGTGCGGGATACGGCGTTGCGCAACGTCGAGGGCCTGCACCGCCGGACAGGAGGCAGACCCCTGAGCATGCGCTTAGTGATGGGGCTGCTGATCGACTTTGGGCTTTGGAGCGATCTGGACGAGCTGCTGGCCGAACTGCCCTCTGAGGACGGCGTCTTGGGGATGTCCAGTGTTGCTGGATTTGCCGTCGAAAACTTCGCCGCTTTCTGGCCGGAGGCGGGGCTCATCCTGGATCGACTGGTCAGCGCGGCCGGCGGCGCAACCTACCAGGCGCTGACCGAGCTGTTCACGATGGGGATGGGCACTGAGGCCGAGAAACGCCAGACATTCGAAGGCCTGGTCGCGCGAGCCCTGGTCGAAGTGGACCTTTTTGATCGCAGGATCGTCGTGCAGCCGGTCGTGCGCCGCTATCTTGTCGAAGGCGCGGTCATGCTGGGCGAGGACTGGCATCGCCAGCACGCGAGATATTATCTGCAGTTCGCCCAACGCTACCAGGAGCTGCCGATCCAGCGCTGGCAGGAGATCGACCCGTTCTGGGGAAACGTGCACTGGGGCGCGGACTGGGCCACCGACCGGGTGGAGCGCATCTTCGGCCAGTCCGTTGAAAAGATGGTCTTTGAACGGCTGGAGTTGGAGGGGCTGCGCGACATGCCGATCAACTTCCCAGAGGTACAGGACGACCTCAAACTGATGCGGGACTATGCGCTCGCGCTCGCCCACTATGCTTTCTGGCGGCACCCGCCGGGCATCTGGCGCTGGTTGTGCGGCGGCGCGGTGGCTGCAATTGCGCTCGGCGATGCCGGTGACTTCGGCTGGATGCTGGCCAACATCGGCCGCCAGCGGTTCTTCAACGGTGAAGTCGAAGAGGCGATAGAATGGCTGCAGAGGGCGCTGCGCATCTTTGACGAGCGGGACATGTTGATGGCGATGGCCTACGGGCACACCGATCTGGGTACTTCCTTCCGCGTGCTGGAGGAACCGCGCCAGGCGCTCGATCACTTCTGGCTGGCATTTGAGGCGGCCGCTCAGCTCGGAGACCCCCGTTCGCTGGCGCCCGCCTACATGAATCTTGGCAGCGCCTATCTCAGCCTGAACAGTTTCGAGCGGGCCATCGAACAACATCGGAAAGCGCTGCGTGTGGCTTTGCGCCTCGGAGACGAAGGGCTGGTGGCCAGCGCGCATAACAATCTTGGTCTGGCCATGGAAGGGATCGCGATGTATGCGGAGGCCCAACGGGCCTACGAATCGGCCCTTACCGTCTTCCTACGAAACCACGACGACACCGGCATCAGTACCTGCTATAACAATCTCGGCTCCGTCTGCTACGCGCGGCAGGATTTCGGGGCGGCGCTCGACTGGTATGAGAAAGATCTGGCACTTTCTGACAAGCGGGGCGCCTGGATGGACAAGGCGGCTACGCTGCACAACCTGGGTCATGTCGCGTTGGAACAGCAGGACCACGCGCAGGCGGCGGAGTACTTCCAGCGCAGCCGCGAGCTTTACGCAGCATTCCAACTGGATGAGTACGTGGCGGAAGAGGATGAGATGCTGGCCTACGTGGCTGCGGTAGCCTCCCCGGGAAGATCCCAACGCTAACAAAACGCTTACGTTTTCGGGAGATTGGAATCTTGTCATGCGACAGGAACTATGCTACACTTTCTGTTGGTTTAGCACTCAGGCTATTTGAGTGCTAATGTGAGTCTGAAAGGCTGTGCAGGTCTTGCCGGATCCGTGTCTGACGGGCTGCGCGGCCAGAGAACTGTGTGACATCGGATCCTTTTCCCGCTACTCTATGGCGGGCAATTTAGAATCACTGGCATTTCATCAGAAAAGTTCGAAAGGCAAGGAGGAAGGTCGAATGAATCTTAAGCCGCTCGGTGATCGGCTGGTAGTCCAGCCCCTGGAGGGGGAGGAACAGACTTCCACGGGCATCTATCTGCCGGAAACTGCCAAAGAGAAGCCGCAGCAGGGCGAGGTAGTCGCAGCGGGTCCCGGCGCACGGGACGAAGACGGCAAGCGCATCGCCATGGATGTCTCCGTCGGTGATATCGTTCTTTACGCGAAGTATTCCGGCACGAATATCAAGCTGGATGCGACAGAGGTTCTGATTCTCAAGGAATCGGACGTATTGGCGCTCGTTGAAAGTTAATCGGACCTACGCTGAAAAAGCTCAATTAACCCGCCCCTGGAGCGCGGGTCAAACCGGAGGAGAAAGACCGTAATGGCAAAGCAACTTGAGTTTGAAGAAGAAGCCCGCCGCAGCCTGAAGCAGGGTATCGACGCCCTGGCGGATGCGGTAAAGACCACCCTCGGCCCCAAGGGCCGCAACGTGGCGCTGGACAAGAAGTGGGGCAGCCCGACCGTTACCCACGACGGCGTTACCGTCGCCAAAGAGATCGAGCTGGAAGACCCCTTCCAGAACATGGGCGCGCAGCTTCTGAAGGAAGCCGCGACCAAGACGAA
Source organism: Caldilineaceae bacterium (assembly GCA_965204525.1). Classification (GTDB taxonomy): domain Bacteria; phylum Chloroflexota; class Anaerolineae; order Caldilineales; family Caldilineaceae; genus Bin5. The sequence continues at coordinate 1,462,253 of OZ241994.1, forward strand.
TGACATCGCCGGTGACGGCACGACCACGGCAACCGTTTTGGCCCAGTCGATTGTGAACGAAGGCCTCAAGAACGTCACAGCCGGCGCGAACCCGATGCTTCTCAAGCGGGGCATCGAGGCCAGCTGCGACGCAGTAGTTTCTGCGCTCAAGGAAATGGCGACCCCTGTTTCGGGTGAGGAAGAGATCGCCCAGGTTGCCAGCAACTCGGCCGCGGACAACCAGATCGGCGATCTGATCGCCGAAGTGATGTCCAAGGTCGGCAAGGACGGCGTCATCACCGTTGAAGAGAGCAAGGGTCTTCAGTTCGAGACCGAGTATGTCGAGGGAATGCAGCTGGACCGCGGCTATCTCAGCCCTTACTTCGTCACCAACAACGAGAGGATGGAGGCGGAGCTCGACGCGCCCTATCTCTTGATCACCGACAAGAAGATCAGCAGCGCGCAGGACATCGTGCCGCTGCTGGAGAAGCTGGTCCAGGTCGGCAAGCGCGAGCTGATCGTGATTGCCGAGGACGTGGACGGCGAGGCGCTGGCGACGCTCGTGCTGAACAAGCTGCGCGGCATGTTCAACGCAATGGCCATCAAGGCGCCCGGTTTCGGCGACCGCCGCAAGGCGATGCTGCGCGACATAGCCATTCTCACCGGCGGGCAGATCCTCTCGGAAGAGGTCGGCCGCACGCTTGAGAGCGCCCAGCTGGAGGACCTCGGCCAGGCCGACAAGGTCATCAGTTCGAAGGACGCCACCACGATCGTGGGCGGCCACGGGACCACCGAGGAGATCCAGGGCCGCATCGAAGAGATCCGCGCTGAGATCGATGCCAGTACCAGCGACTATGACCGCGAGAAGCTGCAGGAACGGCTGGCCAAGCTGGCCGGCGGTGTTGCCATTCTGCGCGTCGGCGCTGCGACCGAGACCGAACTCAAGTACCGCAAGACCCGCGTCGAGGACGCGCTGAGCGCTACCCGCGCCGCGGTTGAGGAAGGTGTTGTGCCTGGCGGCGGTGTTGCCCTGATCAATGCTGTCTCCGCCCTGGATAGCGTAGACATGGACGATGCCGATGCCGCTACCGGCGCCCGCATCCTGACGCGTGCCCTTGAAGAGCCGATGCGCATGATCGCCACGAACGCCGGTCTTGACGGCGCCGTCGTGATCGAGAAGGTGCGCGGCCTGCATGAAGGCGGCAAGGCCAACACCGGCTACGACGTGATTCAGAACGACTACGTCGACATGATGGACGCCGGCCTCTCCGACCCGGTCAAGGTGACCCGCAGCGCGGTCGAGAATGCGAGTTCGATTGCGGCCATGATCCTGACGACCGCGGCGCTGGTTACGGATATTCCTGAGGAAGAGAAGCCGATGCCCGCCGGCGACCCCGGCATGGGCGGCATGATGTAGGGTTGGTTGGTTTGTGAACTGAATAGAGTTGAAAGGGGCGCCGGGGATGGACAATCTCCGGCGCCCTGTTCTTATGCAAAGAGAGTCCTCGAAAAGCGAGGACTACTCTTGAATGAATCGTACTCCCTATCTTGGTGTCGAACAAAGGTTGAAATGTGACGGAACGATTTCTAAGTCCTAGAGACATTCCTCAGTCGCTATGGGATGGGGAAAATGTTTTGTTCCTTACCCAGGATTTGATAGACGCCTATCTTGGGATTCTTGAGGCAAAAGGAATGCTTGAGATAGCGCGTAATAATTCCACGGGCGGCATATTCGGAGGTTCGTCGGAAGATGAAACTAACCTGCATTTCGCCCAAAGATTTGACGGCTCCTGTGCACGAGTAGAACTCGCCGTGTTGGATCCAAAGGAACAACTCAAGGATGTTTCCGATCAGTTCATACGTGCATTTTCGGGTGGACAAATCAGGCTGCTCGATATACCGTGCGGTTGCGGAGCCGCAAGCGCGGGGATACTGACTACAATTGCCGAGCTACGGCGACTGAACATCTTGCCTCGTCAGCCACTAGAAGTCTTCCTCACAGGAGGGGATGTCTCAGATTCGGCTAGAATGTATGTGGAGTTGATACTTAACGAGTTAGGACCTTCTCTGCGCAGACAAGGAATGTTTGTAAAGTCCTCTCTTTATGAGTGGGATATCAGTGATGCCGCAAGCACAACGGTTTTGCTTGACAGATGGTTGACAGATGGGGCGGACTGTGACAAATCGTTCTTGTTGATTGCTAATTTTTCTGGTTTCTTGGGCTCAGAAACTAACCTTCAGAAAGTTGAAGAACGGTTAGGTGAGATCTTTAGGTGGGCGCAAGTCCGAAATTCCACCGCAGTCTGGCTCGAACCACCAATGAAGAAGAGTATACGAGAGAAGATTGTCAAGTGGTTTAGTGGTCCATTCTCCAGGCTCATGGGATGGCTGCGCAATCAAGAGATTCCGAGTGCCCAGTTGGACACAGAGGCCAAATTCCTTCAACCTATAAGAAAGACGCTGGTTTCAGTGAGGCTCGTACTAGTAAGTATGGAGAATCCTTCCAGATGATAGAGAGGCCAGGAATCCTAGCAAAACGTGCAGCGTACCAGTATCGCAGAAGGGATATTCTAGCTTATACGAGCCTTAGACTCTATCTAAGAAACCAAGTCTCACTTCGCGATAGGTGGGCGCAAGAGGTTGCCACCGACCTGGCAGTCAACCAAACCCTGCCAGTCTACAATCACATTCTTCAATTCAAGCAGCTGGACGATTTGGGAAAGCCCGATTTTAGACACATCTATATGCCCGGTCCAAATGAGATCGTTGCAGAAACAGCGCTTTTGGCAGAATGTGCAGATTCCCCAGAGGCTTTTCAGCCTCCAACTGGTGTGTACAGTTACAGACTCTCAACTGGTACCGATACTCAAGGTGTCTTCAAGTACTACCTTCCTGAATATCGCAATCGGCACCGGTCTATCGCGCGTGCATGCCGTCAACAGCCAGATGCAGTTGTTCTCTACACGGACATTAGACAGTTTTATCCCTCAGTGAGCATTGAATTGGCCAAAAAGGCGTGGAATCTCGCTTGTCAAGAGAGCCAGCTCAAGTCCGAATTTCAGGGTCTGGGCACCAAGATTCTTGAAAACTATGGGACCACAACAACCTCAGGGGGCCAGTCACTACTTATTGGTCCAATGTTTCGAAATTATATCGAAAGTTAGCCATCGGGCATGATTCGAGTTTCGTCTGGGCATGAACTCGAATCAAAAAGGCCACCCCTGGTTCGAGGGCGACCTTTATGTGGTCTAGTGCGTGCTAGGGGGAAACTTGGATATCATGAATGACAAGTCAGGCAAACCCCATCCTCATTTAAGACTTCCGGGAAACTGACCTGTCGGCCGCACCGTTCGCAGTGATAGCTCTTGGCAGAAGATTTCTTGGAAGGTGGAGAGTTGAACATTGCACGGGCCAGTTCTTCTGGTGAGGCATCAATTCTTGGAGGGAGTGGGGGCATAGTGGGGCGAACTCGTTTCTTGGCTTTCTTATTGACCATGAAGTTATTGCCCTCTCCTACGATACTGAAACTTTCGAGAGTTTACAGCCTGTGCCAGTCTAATTGAAATTTCCTCCTTTGTCAATCGGATCATTCAGAGAAGGCTCTGGTGCAGAACCTTCTCTGAGATTACTATCGGACTCATTCTATTGAGGCTCTTGGGGGATATTACTTCCCCCTTGCCGCCTATTGCCCACGTACTTCAAGTATCTGGGCGGGCGGTCGTAGTTCCTGATATCCGGATAGGCTACTCCACCCTCGGTCAACCGATCGTAACCTACTTTCTTGCCCTCCATATCCTGTACAATCATTGCCATTTTATCGACGGTACTCAGACCCCGCATATTGAGACGACCTGAGCATTCGTTGGCATATCTTTGCAGGTGTTTTGGACTCATGTGGTGATGAGTGCCGTGATATGTTCTCCTAAAAAGTGCCCAAATGGATTCTATCCCATTTGTGTGCACATCGTCGCGAACATACTCCTTCGCTCCGTGAATAACCCAGTGGTGTTCAAACGGTGTTCCTTGGTATGATGCAAACTCGTCAGTATAGATCGTTGCGTCTTCACTGACAGTTTCGTGAACAAACTGATGGATCGATTCTTTTCCCGTGTCCGGTAAAACCTTCATCCTTACCTGACTCGTTCCTCGATCCTTCGCGCCCGCCAGGATCGTTTTGCCCGCAGAGCCCCGACCTAAATTGTACTTCTTATGAAGATGTCTGTTTTTCTCTTTTCCCCCGATTGCGGCTTCGTCGAACTCAACAGTGGTGGAAAACTTCTTCATTTTCTTATTCCACGCTTCTCTGATGCGGTGCCCCATGTACCAAGCCGCCTTTTGACCTATTTCTAGATCATCATGGAGTTTTATGCTGGATATCCCCTTGACATGACTGCTGAATAGAAAAAACCCCAATGCCCACTTTGACAAAGGGATCTTTGAACTCTGCATCGGTGTGCCTGTCCTGACCGAAAAATGCTTGCGGCAGGTTCGGCAACGAAATGGCTGAGGCTTACGTGTCTTTACTCTAGCGACGTTTTCGCTCTCGCAGTGCGGGCACTTGATTCCATCCGGCCATCGCTGTTCAATAAACCACTTCTCAGCTTTCTCTTCGGTGGCAAACATCTGCACTGCTGCCATCATGCTCAGTTTTTCGGACTTCGTTTCTCCTGACTTCTGGCCATCGTCCACGGTAACAGCCCTCCAGTGTTGAATTGTAGCAGGGGCTGATGTACCTAACGCCACAGTACATGCTTTTGGCGGAACTACGCGGCTTAACTGTATCCACCGCGATGCCTCCGGCGCGAAAGCCCCTCGCTCCATGATGTTTTTCGCAGCGCCACGCCATTTGCGTGCGTAGGCGGCTGAAAAACAACATGAACACTTCTGCTACGTCCTACCATTCAACACCTTTCCTAGATGGCACTGTCATGCAAAACGCATCTTCATAACCATCTCAAGATACTATTCTACCAAATGACGAATGATTTGTCAAGGAAATAATAAATACTTTCTGATTCACAACCATCTGCCGCGCCCCAGTGTCTCCAAAATGTAATACGCGATTTGCTTGAAAAGGGCAGCGGGATCGGGTATGCTGTGTTAGATAGAGGACTCCCTTTGATGAAAGGATACTCCATGAAAACAACCAAATTTGAAGTGGATTTCGAACTAGCCCGGATGATAGTGCTGAAGCAGGAAGAACTATATGACAGCGAGACATCCAGTTTGCCCGCCCACTTCTGTTTTGAAGGCTACACGCCCGAAAACATCTCCTACAACATCAAAAAACTCGTCAACGCAAACCTCATCACGGCCCAAGTCTCGACGGAATGGCACAGAGGAAAGCTGAAGCTGTGGCCTACGGGGATTACGGAGCACGGCTGGGAGTTTCTGGCGGCCGCCAAAGACGAAGAAAGATGGGCCGAAGCGGTAGAGACCGTCAAACAGCAAGGCGGTGCGACAACATTTGGATCGTTGAAAGCCGTTCTGTTTGCGGGTGCATGACAAGAAACCAGTGCCCAAGAACACTAATTGGTTTCCGAAAGGGGAGTGAATTTTGAACGTTGAGGGATGCTGTCTACCCCTAAAGTTAAGGCGAGGTGACGCAATTGAGTGACATGATTATTACTGATGATGTTATCCGAGAGCACCTCTACTTGATCTCTCGTGGAGTGCGCGCTCTGTCTCTTTTGGGATCAGTCGATGTAAATCAGGTAGTAATGGACCGGGTTTACACAAAACTACTGTTTGCCGCAGGAGAAGGTTGCGGTGCTGCACAAGAGTTAGCCCCCATCCCTTTTGTGATCCCAAGAACAGATGGCACCTTTGCAGATGTAGGATTTTCTAGTCACTCATGGGCTATCGACACATTCAAGTGGGTGAGAAATAACGCTCCACCTAAACATGGGTCACGGATAGAGGGGTTGTTGTTGGGATATTCCCCAAACGCCATTGCCGTACATGATGAGGTGTTGTGCGGACAGTTTCATAAGCCGGAAGGATCCAGGTTTTGCCGTGACACCTATGAGAAAACCTAGGTTCCGTCGATATGGCGAATAAATCGCCACCGAACTGATTCATTTCCTATCGGACAGCGAGGGAATTGTTCACCGCAACGAATTTCAATTTCAGCCTCGTGCACGCACTCTGAGACGTAGAATCCGGCGAGTTTGCAAGTATGTCCGGTTCTAATGAACATGACTCCCATCTCCTTACTGGAAGGTTAAGATAGCAAGACATATACCATATCATGTTGAATAGGGTATTGCAATCGCGAAAGACACGTCACGGAATGTAACGGCCTTTGTGTTGTTGTGGTGGACATTTGTGTTGGCGAGCAAATCAGATCAGGTCTAAAGGTGACACACCTTCGAGGTTGCTGAGGATGAATATGCGGGACCAGAGTGTTGTATCGACCAGTTCGTTTCTGACCGTCTGAAGTTCGTCTGTATTGCGGAGCACTGTTGGGTTAACGTTATGTTCTACCAGAACGAGCCACCATTCTGTGTAGAGGTCGTGTCTGTCTCTGATCTTGTCTGTTTTTTCGTTGATGCTTCGGTTGATATTGTCGATTGAGTCTCTGGCAACCCACCCTGAATCATCTACTCCGGCTACAACACCCATCAATTTGAACTCGTTGGTTGCTGAACTTGTGCCCGTGATGAATCGAATAATCAGTCCGCAGCGTGTTTCGTCGCGTGAGTGTGACAGAGGTTGGCCGTGATGTACTGACGCATTGAGGCGTCTGACATATTTGTCTGCGGCCTCTTTGACTTCACCGATAACCATATTTTTGTCTGGCAGTTCGGTGTAAAGAAAGTCGCAACTCACATAGACTTTGTATCCGTGCGGTGGTGGTTCGGCGGCTTCAAGTCCCGACCTAATGTTTTTCTCAAGCGGTTTTTCGACACTTTCTAGTCCCTTGTTCTCGTCTCCGAACATCCAGTTAAGTCGTCTCACTTCGACGGCGATGGAGTCGTTGACGATGAAGTCAGGGGGTTGGTCGTTAGTATCTGTTACGAACTGAATGTTGGTGTAACCCTGATCTTGGAGCCATTGCTCCACATGCGACTCGTTGACATCCATGACCTAATTCCTCACTCGTCAATATCACTGAGGGCTTCTCTGGCTCTAACAAGCGCGTCGTCCAAACTCAGTCGCCGTCCATTTGTGTTTCCGTTCCACAGCAATTTGCAGGTGACTTCCTGCACCCTCGGCATTTCGAAACTGAGAATCACGGCCGCATCCATCACCACCCATCCTTGATCCAACACGACAAGCACATCAGGCGTGGCCTGTGCTTTAATCTTTGCGGCTTTCTCCATGTCTGAAAAATGCGCTGCGAGTCTTGAGTCGTCTATGAAGAATGGGATTTTGGATTCCCACCCTTGAGATGACCATGTCTTCCTGACCTCGCAGGCAGTGGCAGGGAGTGAGATTTTCTCATTATGGATTCGTGCAATTTCGCATACGGCTCGTTGGATCGCTGATGGTTCGTTGCTAATTCCGGCAGCGTTTTCAAGATCTATTTTCTCGCCATAGATGAGCACGATCAGGTCGTCTATGCCTGAGTCCAGTACATTTTCGGCGAACTGGATTTCTTGGTAGTATTGCGCCACCGAGGAAGTGACTCTTTCTGGTGGTGCAGTGGCTTGATTGCTCATGCCTGTTTTTTCCTTTCAGTTGGTTGAAGTTGGGGTCGTGTGGCGGTGGCGTGTCCGCAGGGCCGCCATTGTGTAGGGGCTTTCCAAGTTTCGCGGCAGGTTGGTAAGTGACAGGAATGTTTGTTCTCTGTCCATTAGGTCGTGCTGGAACGGGTCGTCACAGGGGATTGGGATATCGTCGGGTCTAATTTTCATGCTTCTTATGAGATTGGTCCGTCATGGAATGTGACGGATTTCTCAGTCTGGTGTTGGTATGGGGCATTGGCGTATGAGTCACTTGGGGAGGGAGTGTTCTCTTGTTAACCAAGGCGGGAGTGGGTCTCACAGGCGTTGCTTGAGGATGCCGAACACTTTCTCTTGGAGCGATCTGAGCATTTTCCAGTCAAGCGTAGTGACTCGATAGTGTGCAATATCATTTCGATGTTTCTTCTCGTCCTTTAGGTCTTGATCGTTTAGCAATTGTAGTTTTGGTCGAAAAGCGTCGCCCAATTCCTGTGTTCGTTCCCAGAGTTGCAAATACCATAAACGCAAAAATGTGTCATCTGTAGTTGGGTCAAGTTGTAGTGCTTTGGTCAACTCTCCTAGTCTATCGCCGAAATGCTGAGGCCGCTTCTGGCTAGGCTGCTTAATTTCTGATTCAATTCTTGCAACAAGATTCTTGATAGCTTGCGACCTCGCGATCATATCGTGCGCGGTGATCGGGCTCACCACTTGCACGTGTGCGCTGCCTGACAGTTCTCCCTTAATCACACACTTGCTTTCTCGCGTACTGAAGCAGTGTGCGTCAAAGGACTTCTCTAGCGCATCGGTTATTTCGAGTTCTGCTTTCACAGCGGTCAACACGATGCTGATGTTTTCTGACTGATCTTTTGGGAGTGGCGCTCGTGCACCACTGCAATCAAAGACCATATATGTTTCTACGTTCTCATGTAGAAACATAGCGCACTGCCCACCTACTACAGGGAATGATCCCATATCTTCCTTGACCTGAACAACGACAAAGATTGTCTTTTCAGGTTTGTCTTCATCTTCGAGGCAGCATTTTCTTAGAGCTTCCTCAAAGTATTCGTCCACCAATCGGTGATCTGAAAAACTGTCGTTCAGCAGGTAACTGACTGGGTTTGTAACGACAGAGACTTTGAAATCATTAGCCTTCTTGACAATGCATGGTGCAACGTGTCCTTTCTCGACTCTGTAGGTTGGCACCCTGAAGATGGTTGTCTGTAGATACTCGGTAATATGACAAGGGAATGGAACTCCCCCCATTCTTCTTACGAGAGTGGTAGAAATTTCCATATGATGCACTTCCTCCTTGACGACATTTGAACCTGGCGTTTTGGCATGAGATTAGCGGGAGAGTATGGTGAGCCACATGGTTGCCCTGGTCATGGAACGCTAAGACTAGAATCATAGGGCATCTCTTTCAATCTGTTGAAGTGACTTCTTAACGTGCACACTTCAACCGCCTTGTAGTGGTCGAGACTAACTGTTTAGAAACTCTGTCAGGTTTTGGGTAGCGGTTGGCAAGTCGAGCAGCTGACACTCCCATACGGTGTACACGCTCCAACCCAATTCTTCAAGCAAGACATTGTTGCGTTCATCTCTGGCCCTATTTCGCTCCAATTTGGCAAGCCAGTACTCTCTGTTTGTGATAGGTATTCGTACGCGGGAACAATCTCGATGGAGGTGCCAGAAACACCCATTCACAAACACAACTTTACGCCTTCCAGGGAACACCAGGTCTGGACACCCAGGCAATTCGCTTCGATGCAGGCGAAAACGATAACCTAATCCATGCAGAAGCCGACGCACCTGCATTTCAGGCTTCGTCCCCTTCGATCTTACTTTTGCCATGATTTGACTGCGCACCAGCGACGATACTTTATCAGGCAAAAGAATTTCTCCGTAATGAACGGCAAAACTGAACTTTTCGAGAATGCGGGACTATTTGTTTCTCGTCGAAAGCCGTTTCTTAAGCATCCTATATGGGGGTTTCTTGACAATCCACCATAGTGGATTTGCCACATCAACCTTGTTCCCCAGAAAACGCCCCTGGGCCTTCCGTAAGAGGTCTCAAGACATTAGTCGCAAGCCACTTAACGACTGGTACACAGACTGCGTCTCCGAATGCACTTAAAGACTGATTCTCGGTTCTTGCAACTATAGGGAATGAATCCGGCACACCCTGTAATCGGGCATACTCCCTCGCTGTCAATGTCCGCATTCGCACTCTACCACCACCAGCTGAAACTAAGAACTGCTTTCCACTACCACCTACTGCTGTTCGCAAGCAACCAGCAATGTCATCTGATCGAACTTCCGCTCTCTGCCCCTGTTTGCGTCGCCTTCGGAAAAAAGTTCTGAAAGTCATGCCCTTCTGGAGGGCCAGACGGTTAACCATTTCCAAGTGGGGCTGGGACATCATGTCCAAATGCTTGTTGACTTTCGCCTCAGGCCACCATCGCGGGTCGTTTCCTTGCAGAATCTCAACTACGTCTCCAGAGAACCCATGGCTCAAATATTCGGGGGGTTCCGGGATGTTTAGGTGAGCCCACCGAACATCTTCGTTGTCTGATATGAGTTCTTTCAATCGTTGGGGCATCAACCTCTTGGATCTGGCAGAAACTTCCGCCCCATCTCCCAAGACATCAACTGATCTTACTCCCGCCATAAATATTCTGGGCCGGCTCTGGGGTACAAATGAGAGGGCGTTAAGCAGGAACACGTCGCAGAAGTAACCAAGATCGTTGAGTGATTTCGCCGTTATTCTGAAGTCAATTCCACCGTTTGAGTACATCCAGCCCGTAACGTTTTCCAAGAGAACAAGAGGTGGTGCTGATTCTCCCTGTTCTTTTAGCAAGTTATAAAATCCCCAGTAGGCACCCGAATGTCTTCCGTCAATTCCCTTTCCTTTCCCAGCGAGAGACAAATCTATGCAAGGGAAGGAGCAAGTCGCCAGGGTCGCTTGGGGAATCTCTTCTGCCTTCAAGTCGAATACATCTCGCAACTGGTAGCTGTCGCCAAAAAATCCTTCGTACAATTGGGCGCGATCAGCACTCCAGTCATTTGCAAACACGACCCGCCAGCCCGTCTCTTCAAGCCCCATCCGAAACAGTCCGATTCCAGCGAAGTATTCTACGAAAGTCAGTGGAATCTCATTGGGCTTGGCGCAGTGTGTCAGGACTGTCGGTGAGATTCTCGATTCGTCCATTTACTTCTCCATAGCTACAGGAATATTGATCTGTAGCGACACGTCAGTTTCAACCTTGGCTAACCTTTCATTGTACTTTTTCAGAAGGCGCTTTATGTTTTTGTGACTTCCAAACTTGAAAAGTCAGAGAGTTCCTCAATATTCTGGGCAACAAAAGACTCTATAGATTCTACTGACACACGACCATTCAAGTCCGATTCCGCAACCTGCCGTGTGCCCTCCAGCTTATCGTCCGGCACAAGAAAGAATACCCTGAGACCGTTTTCTAAATTGTCGAGGCATTTGTCGTAGTGCCCTCTGTTTGGAGCGACCGAAACGTGGAAAACACAATCATTCAACTGAAAGTCACCATGCTCCTCAGATTGCGAATCGGCGGCGCTAGATGCAGAATTTCTTATCTTGTGCTTCGGGAAACGCAGGGCTAACTTGGCACCGACCAAGTACTCTGCGACTTCGCCCGCCTTTTGCCGCTGCTGAGCGGATTCTAAAATGCTGCCAACTACCTCTCTTGAGGTCATTCCTGCGATATATTCAAATGTGAGCTTCCCAGAATTTAGAATTTCCTTCGCCCTCGCAGCAAGAAACTCTTGCATACATTCTAGTGCCTCGTCTCTTTCCTTGATTGAGAGTTTTTCAATTCCGGTCTCTGATAGCTTTTGCAGTAGAGGTTCAAGAGCCTTCATTAGACCGCGATTCGTGCGTCCTCCTTCTCTTGAAAGAACTCTCATCTCACCATAGCGAGACAATATCTCTCGAACTTTATTGGGGCCAGCATTTCTCAGTTGGTCGCTACTTGTGGCCTTTTGCGATTCTATACTAAAGTCTAGATCCTCCTTTAAGTTCTCAATGAGGACAAGGCCCCCTGCGATAGTTCCTTTGTTACGCGATCGTTTGGAAAGAGAATTCCACCAGTATTCTGCGACTTTTCTGAAGGAAGAGGTTTCAGTCATCGAAAGTGCTGGCAAAGTGAGTGATGCGGATAGGCGAGATATGCGATCATCCCCAAGACAGGGAAAGCCATGCCATACAATCCTGCCGGACGCTTGAGGCAAGTATACTGCCACATATCACAATTCGCCACATCGAAGGAAGAATCAGCAGGATTGACCGGAGTCAGGCAGGGCAGTCGCATCTAAATACGGCCGCCAAAATGACCCACAAAGGGCACCCACAAGGAGTCCCCCTTTTGGTGGCCATGCAGTCAAGAAACACTGCTTGTATCAACTATTCATGTTTCTAGGTTATCTGAATCTCCTCCGGCGACCGCAACCCACCGCTCACTCACCTTCGATTTCGCTGAGAGGCATAGCCCCCTTCACCTTCGTCGTTCCCCTCTTCCGTTGCAGTTTGGTTCATTCTGTAGCTTTGACTTAAACTACCTGCACCACAACAGTCGTAATAATCCTGGCGTCTTGTGATGTCGGATGAATGGGCGCATTGCGCCTCCTCATTGGACATCAGGATTGATCGGCTGTTGTGGTGACTCCCAATCATCCGCATCCACTGAGGGGGCACCACTATGCGTTCCAGAAACAAGTTTGTTGGCGTCGGTGCAGTTGTTTTCCTCTTGCTCGTGCTGACCGTTTTGCAACTTCAAGCTCAAACTCCCACAGCCACTCCAGAGAATCCGACGGCGACAACCGAACTCGTCACGTCCACCCCCGTACCGACCACCGCAACTTCAACACTCACAACCACACTTTCTACACGTCAGGCTGTCGTCAAGAGGCCAATTGATGGCGATTCAATAGAGATTGTGTTTGTTGACGACGGCACAATCGCAACAGTCCATCTTGCCAACGTAGATGCGCCAGAGTTTTCCGATCACATCGAGTGTTTTGGCCGGGAGTCGTCTGAATTCGTAACGCAAACATTCCGAGACAACCCGTTGGTCTCGGTGAGTTTGGCGGGAGATGTTCAGGACGGTGAAGCGTTTGGGTATGTCGAACTACCCGATCGAACTTTAGTGAACAGGTTGCTCGTGTTGTTTGGCTACGGCAAGTTTGATGATCGAATCAAGAGCACATTTACCTCTGATATAGAGGATGCAGAAGAACTGGGTAAACGAGGCAAAGCTGGGCTGTGGCGAGTCTGCGGCGAAACGGAACAACCGCCTCAGCCGTGCTTCCTGTTCTCTCAAAATGGCATTGATTCCGCATCAAAACAAGCCTTCTTTGTGGAGTTTCCCGATGCTAGTGAATTGCGGGGGTATTTTTCGAATGTGACCTACAGTCCTGCCCAAAACGAACTGATCGTGATATGGTCAATATCGATAGATGATACCCTTTCAGGATGGATCATGAGAGAACACTATCGACTTTGGGACTGCTCAAGGGATCGGTCTGAGGTGTACAATCCGCGCAATAATCGTTAGATTGACCGCCTAGATCTCACTTCGATCGCAAAAAAGGGGGCGGCACCTGTATCGCATGAAGTGTCGCCCCCCTCTTATACAAGAGGGAGCAAAATGGAAGCCCTGATATGCTTGTCCATTTTCATTGTGATGACTACCATCTGGGCAATTCACAAGACCAAGAATCGGGAGCGACAAGAACGGGACGAGAAGGCTGGATGTTTCTTATTCTTCTTCCCATAGACAATTGAGCATCAATCAGGGAGACAAGCCCTTATCGTGTTGCCCCCTAAATGAAAGCATTTAGTTGACGAAATGATGACGCGTGGTGTCGATGTGGCGGGGGAACAAAATGAATGAATGCGAGTTGCGATCTTGCTTGAAACGTGTTGGGAAGGCGTGCTTTGCGGATTTCTACAAGGAATTTGCCGACCTCTCCCTATCAGCAGATGATGTGGCAGACATCATCGTGCGAGATCAACCGAATCTCAGTTGGGATGCAGCAAAAACATGGCGTTGCTCAAGTGCTCGCAAAATTATCAAAGCAGGGCACGGCAAAGATGCTTTGCGAATTGTTCTTGAGTCCCGCGTCAGTCCCGATGTAAAGGAAAAGGCTATACGGGTTCTTGCCTCAAACTCATAATTGCCTAAAGCGTTTGCCTAAAACAACTTTCGTGGTATAATTACCAGTGTAAATGATATGCAGAAAATTGAAATCGTATCGGTAGCGGTACTGCTTCCCATATTCATCCTGGCGTTATTCGTAGTTTTTATCGACCAGCAACAACAGTTCGCCCTTGGTGAAGTTGCACCGACAACGGTTCCCTTTCCCACTTTCACGAACACGCCCAACATTCCGGCCGCTCAAAGAACGTCAACCGTCGCGCTGTCTTTGCCTCACACGGCTACGCCCGTTCCGCCCACAGCCACAGCGCGTCCGCCGACCCTTATCGCCAACATCAACATGAACGTGCGCCAGGGGCCGGGCACAAACTATGCCGTCATCGGGGGAGCCAGCACGGGTCAGGAGTTCGCGATCACGGGAACCGAGTCAGGCGCGCGCTGGTGGTTCCAGATCAACTACAACGGCATGGCTGGCTGGATGTACGCCCCGCTCGTCACCACAATAAACGCAGCAGGCGTACAGGTCGCCGCCAATATTCCACCGCCGCCAAGACCCACAGATACGCCCGTTCCGCCAACCAAAACACCCGTTCCGTTCATCGTCCAGCCAGCCAATACACCCGTTCCGTTTCCAACGCAACCGCCGGCAGCGACTAGAATCCCTCGTGAAGTGTATGATGATAATCGAAACGGGCGCGCCATTTGTGAAGAGCAAATACAAAGAAGGCGTGGAGCAGAACAAACACGACACCAGAATCGTGTAGAAGACATTGAGAGGTATTACGCCAGGAAAGTTGAAGATGCGCGGGAAAGATATGGACATTCGTTTGCCCAACTAAATATACGATTGGCTGAAATTGAAATATCCGCACAGAGAGATCGTGAAGATGAGAGGATACGCCACGAGCGCATATTGGCAGAAATAGATAGCGTAGTCTGCGATTAGGAGAACGCTCACAATCAACGCAAGGCCGTCTATCGCTACAAGAAGGCCCGGCACACAAGATGACGTATGTATCAAAAGGGGATTCCGTACAGCAAAGGAAGTAAAGGAATGGGCACTCAGCGAATTGAAGTCTCGTCGCAGCAGGTAGCGACGATATCTGACTCCCATACACACGCAGGGAAAGATCGGATAGCTTCTGCCAAATGGCGGAGGCTTTTCTATGTAGAGTTCTGCCCAAATTGTGGTAAAATACCCCGTACTCAAAGGAGTAGAAACCCATGCCAAACAACAAGAGCGAACGACCCAAGAGACCTCGCGGCCGACCTCGCACACACCCCATGCCCGACCCCATCCCGGACACTCCGCAAAACGTCGCCCGCATTCTGATGACCACCAAGCCGAAGCCAGATGCCGAATGGCAATACCTCAAAAACGCCCCTCCCACCGGCCCTTACAGACGGCGATAGTCCCCCGCTTGTCAAGGGGTTTTGTCTACTTTGGTATATAATTCCCAAACCTTGTGCCGAAGTCGATTATGTGGGTAAGGCGATACGTATGGCCTTCGCTGTAGTTCGTAAGAATACACGCAGGACTCCTGTGCCGGAGTCGCCGCCGGTGCCCCCAGAGGAAGATGAAGTGATTTCCCTTCGGGAACCCGGCCAGCCGTATGAGGAGGAGGAATGAAACCTAGAATGCCCAGTGTCCACACTTTGCTAGAAGTAGAGATGAGGTCCTTCCTTGCGGAAAACCCTTGTCTCTCAGATTCGGAGCTGAAACGGAAAGTGCTTGAGCTACGCAATCTTCCTATTGATCCAAAGGACCCTTATTGGAAAGAGATAAACAGGCGGCAATCCTATAGAGGAAAATACCGGCCACACGGCGAACATTTCAAGGAGCTTTTTAGAGAAGCTATCAAAGACATTCGAGAAGAAAAAAGGTGCCAACCCCTCTAACTATCGTTATAATTCCCTTAAATTTCGTAGATTGCATCCCGAAAGAAGCGCGGGCCGCACTTCGCGGCGTGTCGTGGATCTTGACGACACGTTTCAGCGGAAGGCCGCGGGCGCAGATGGGCATTTGTCGTTGAACTTCTTCTTGGATTGTTTGGTCACTAGATTTCTCCTACCCGATGTAACACATTTCTATTATAACACGCCTGTGTTAGAGTGGTTCCGTATCTACACCCCATTCACCCAAAGCCTAGAGCAAACTCACCTGGATCATGAATACCAAATCCAATGACATTCACAACAGGCACTCCGAAGCCATTCAGTCACTCAGCATACTGTTCCAACAGGCCATTGACTAGCAGCTTTCTTGGCCCTTGCTACTCTTTCCTTGGGATTATTCTCCATGACCCAACCCCAACACACCCCGCAACGGCTCCTACTACCCGTTCCCAACGCTTGGCATCTTAACCCGCGAAATGATGCACTCCAAAACCCAAACCCTGACAACCTGTGAGGCAGATTTCGCACATTGTGAAGACAAGGAGTGAGTATCGTGCAAATGGAAGAAATCGTAGAATACACTGGCAGCCATGACGATGTGATTGCAAATGCCGAGCTAGAGGCCATTGCAGCTTGCGGTGGCTGTTCTGACTGGGTAGACCGAGACGATGGTTACGTATTTAATCGCGGGCGAAACGAGCTGAATTGGGTGGCGCGTAACTGGTTTCGTGCAAAGATGGAAGAGGATGGGGTAAAAAGATTCAAAGGCAAAGAGACAAAATTCCTTTCTGAGCAAGGAAGGACCTTGGGTTGGATGAGTGTCAATCGGTATACCGCCGGTGCTAAATCCCGCGTCATGCGAGGGTTTAGGTTGACTCCGCATGGACAGCAAATGGTGAATCGCATCATTTCGTTTGTAAAATGGGGCAAAGACCAAGATTCTGCGATAAAGGGTGGGATTTGGCATTTCTGGAGCAAAGAAACTTACCCGCTTATTCTGGATGAGTTCGAAAAGACTGGCGGGTTTGACCATGAGAACCTACAGACAAAGCAGGTCTAAGTTCGTCCCGCTGTGCCCCCTCACCAGACAAAAGGACCGCCACCCCGTGGTGTGGCGGTCGATTCTTGGAAATCCAAGACTTATATGGAATCAACCAGCAACAATAGATTGCTCACCCCGTCCCTCGCTTCACGTCACGAACCGTTTCTCTCTCTCCAACATAACAAGAACCGCCACGACCTGTGACGCCCCACTACCGACCACCCAACCCCCCATGGCGTGAATTGGCGGCAACACGGGCGTCAGAGGGTCACTGTGAGGCGAGCAAAAATAGGGCGCGTCGCCACCAAACAACACAAGCCCCTCCACGATCCGTGGAAGGGCCTGTGTCTCAACATACAGTTCTACTCACGACCAGTTGAAGAATCCCGCCTCTCCACTTCAAATCCCCAATGCCCTCGCACAGCATAAACAACATCTCGTGATGAACCAGATTTTCTATCAGTTTGTTTTGAATCAGATTTTGTGTTTCGCCAAACAGTGGTGATACATTTCAACAGAAACAGTGCGATCGGTTTTAGTGTTTCGACTTCTAACTTGCTGGACTCTTCCACAAAAACTCCCGGAAACATAGTCTGCACGGGTAAGTTCCGCAAAGCCCCGGAAACACGAAAGGCTCGCGCCCAGAGATGAACACTCAGCGCAAGCCCTTCTTGACACTTTCCCGAAAGTCGGGTATGCTTGTTTTAACACGTTGCCCACGTGTCAACAATCTAATAGTTCGTGTCGAATCGTGCTTGCGCAGAGTCTCACCTCTTAAGCACGATTCGCATTTTAGCACCATTTATCGTTTTGTCAATTTTCGCCTCCTTCAGCCCCGCCAAAACATCGCTCTCCCCAGCCAGTCTTTCCACAGCAAAAGCCAATACGTGCCGTGGCGGACCAATCCGCCAATCTGAAACCCGCCCCGTGACGCGGTAAAATCCCCATTACAGCCCGCCCACCAGTTTCCCAATCTGGCCCTAAGTCCCCCAAAAGGTGTAAACTGTTGGCAACATAGGAACAGGAAGGGTTGCAACCCTTTGAGGGCCGTTGTGCCAGTGTAGAATTACAAGACTAGCCATTATGGAAATCCACACTTCAACGATGTTCGGAGCATCTGGGCGAGCAATTGTGTCCGGTTCAGAAAACAGAACATAGCCGCCGGACCTGCCCTTGACCATTCAATCTGGCCATCATCGGGTCTCGACATGAGCAACAGTCATGAACTCGATTCTATGCCACCCTGACGTATCACGCCCCAACACTTTCCCTGTTCTCACGACCTCACGATGCACTCCTATGTGCTCCAAGAATTCATGTCGAGCCTAACCACCAGAGTGCAAAGAAACTCACAATGAACCCGAACGGCACAAACATGCTCCTGATTAAGGTGACATCAAGACCCGATTATGCCGACCAGTTCCTACGAGGCGATCTGTATTGCAATCGGCTAGGCTGCTTTAGAACCCTAGAGGACGACGATCAAAGAGGAGACAGTTTTGAGGCAAGTATGGTCTATCCACCCGGCTCCATACTGACCCTTGGACATACCGACATCTTAACCGCGGAAAAGGGTGTGTGGATCACCCCTCCAACGGATCTTGCCGAAAACATTAGGTTGCGACCAGAAGCTCCTAATCACCTTAGCCTTTTCTGTATGTATGCTGTCGATTTCAGCGACTTCAGAAAAACACCAACCAGCGACTCAATCAGAACCGTTGAGTTGCCTGAAACACTATGGGAATTCGGCGATTACGCCGTTGTTGTCTTTGATGTCCCATCGTTCATTCAGCGAGTAGAAGGGGCGGCACTAGCTCGCAACTATAGGCTTCACCTGGGTCGTGTTACCTATTATGATTCCATGCTCGGTTTACCAAATCTGCCGCTAAATGAGTCATTGGCGTTTTTCAAGCGTAGCCGGTTTGCACACCAGAAAGAATTCCGGTTCGCTTTCAACACCTCTGTCTTGGGCAACAACGCCATCACGGTTAGCATCGGAAACATCAGCGACATCGCAATCCCCGCCAACAAAGACAACATACGCAAAAAACTTCTCATGGAAGTCACCACAGAACCCACCCCCAGCACATATTAAGCCCTGTCCCAAACCACACCGCTTAACTAGGCCCACGAATATACGACGAACTCCGCCGCATCCCGCTACGACAATTGACGCTCAATCCGATTTAGTCGTTTTTGACAACTTGACATGATTGTGGTACTGTAATTCGATTTCTTAGATCTGCCGCAGCCTTTCGCGTAACAAGTCTTCCACACACAACGACCAAACAGCAAAACCACTCCAATAGGCAAACTAAACAAAATATAAGCACACTATGCTCTCCCACCTCAAACTTTCAAATTTTCGGCATTTTGACGATGAGGTATCTGTCAGATTTAGGCCCATTACGGTCCTGATTGGTTTTAATAGTTCTGGCAAGTCAACAATCCTCAAATCCTTGTTGATGCTGAAGCAATCTGTGATGTCGTCTAGCGAAAACTTCCCTGTAGTAAATGGAGACTTGGTTAGACTAGGAAGTTTTTTTAGTCTCAAAAACACCGAATCGGAAAGACAAAGCCTTGCGATTGAGTTCTCTTTCCACCCATCACCCCTCGAATATATTGAATTCGCTCCAAGAGTTCAAGAGGGCGACATGGAAATTGATCAAGCAAGCCTGTTGGTGTCGGTGAAAGTAGAAATCCCTTACTCAGGCAGCACCCAAAACAGCCAAATAACCTATATGGCTGGCGAAAGAGCGGAACCGGCCAAGTACTTTGATTTTGTCACCAATGTTAGAGATGATGAAATCTTTTATCTCAATGCCCTGAAATCCAGAGACAACGAAACATGGAAATCGTTGCGGGAATTTTCAAGCCGTATTTCATCTGGAGAAGGCCCTGTCCCCGATGACTGGTTTGTAAGACTGACCGAAGAACTCATAGAAAATGAAATAGGGTCAGTGTTTCAAAGAGAATTGAATTCCATAACCCACCTCCCGCCAATCAGGGGTGAACTTAGTAGGCTCGTGGACTTCTCTGCGACCACAAAGGATACCGCAGAACGAAGAAGGGAAGACACGCTTGTTCAGCTAAGAAATATCGTGCACGGAAACTCCGAGCCATTCAAGTTTCTGTCCAAACACCTCCTTGACGTAACCGCGATAGAGTCGATAAAAATCAGAGACGAACCCTTGGAAAAAGGAGAAGTCATCGCCAAGAATAATGACACTGGGGCAGAGGTGCTAATTGCTGATTTTGGCTTTGGTGTCAGCCAATTCTTGCCAGTCTTGGTCGAGGGCACTACCTTACCATCCGGTTCCTACCTGATGGTTGAACAGCCCGAAGCACAGCTTCACCCCACCGCACAACTCCATCTCGGTTCTTTTTTTGCTGACCTATGGACCGAAAGAAAGGTAGGCTCTATCATAGAAACTCACAGCCAAAACATCCTGCTTAGATTACGCCGCTTGATTGCCAGAGGCGATTTGCCTCACGATGATGTTTCTGTAGCCTATTTTACGTTTGATGAACGGCGAGGAAACACCCCAGTTATAAGAAACCTTGATATCAATGAGAACGGATCTATGCAGGCAGGGCTACCAATAGAATTCTTTGCAGCTGATATCCAGGAAGGACTCCAACTTGGAGCAGGAGAATGAACGATTTACATACTTGGGACGCTGTTGCCATCGACACAAACGTGTTCGAGCACATCTTTAACGATTGCGAGAATACGGACTTACACATCAATGACCTCCTAAAAAACCTTCAAAAAAATCAAACCAAACTCCTAGTAGACAGCAAGTCCAGAATTGTTAAAGAGTATAGAACTCGTATTGGCCGTCGGCTGAGCAACTCTGTATACTTAGATGAGGTGCATATACTGCGCTACTGGCTTGCATCTCAAGCAACTCAAAAGGAAGTCGATGTTGATGAACCAAGCGACTTAATGAATGCCATCAAAGGTGTCATACATGAACCCAAGTCTAACGTAGACCGAACCTTTGTCTACGTCGCTTTCAGTCAAGGGAAGAATTTAATTTCAAACGATGAAGAACATATAGTCATCGGCCCAGAACCAGAATGGGGTCAGAGAGATAGAAGACTTAGGCTCAAGAAGTCCGTAAGGAACATCTGTAAACCAAGCCGACAAAGTGAAATCATGACCTCTATGGAAGCACACGTAAGAGTGAAAACCGATCTTCAGAATCAGAAGAATTCCAACCCCTCTCCACATCAATAAGATAAACACACTCTTCCGCCTGCAAGACATCAGATCAGAGCACACTTCAGTTCATCCATTCTGGCCAAACCCCCTCCACACAATGCCCCCTTCACGCACAGCAGTACAGTCATCTCAAGGTAACCAAACCGAAGTCACAGGTTCCCTAAAAGGCAGAGCAATGAAGGCTAGAGAGGGACTTTAGAACCAAATGCTGCTTTGCGATATAAGTCTCCATGTAAAGACCAAGACGCCTACAGGCTCGGATTGAATCTGGACCTTTTTTTCATTGAGTGTTGTGGGGTATAATGTGGTTAGAGAGGTATTGAAATTGCTGCAAGACGAAAGCCGAAGAACTCAGAGGAAGTCGAGAAAGAACTGCACCGCAAACGCCCCGTGGGTCGCCCTCCGCTTGAATTCCCCGAACCCATCCCTGACAAGCCAGAAAACGTTGCCCGCATTCTGATGAACAGCACTGCTACGAGAGAAGGCAATTGGCAGTACCTCAAGTACGCGCCTCCCACTGGCCCTTACAACGACGGACTTGAGCCTCCCGTCAAGTGGCTTGCTTACTTTGGTGTATAATTCCCTTGTCATCTGATCCCACCAAGACACCACATAACCTACTATAACCCACGACGGTCCCGCCTAAACACAACCCATTCCACGGAGAAACTCGCTCGTCATGAACCACCTCGAATCTGACCGGACAGACATGGATGCAGGACCCGCCTCCCAATTGCTCAACATGGAACTGCCCGGCGGCTGGAAAGTAACGGAAAAAATCGATCCCGCTGAAACAAAAACTTACGAGACATTCTCCAAGCTCTATGTCGTAGAATCTCAAACTCAAGGCAAAGCATTCTTGAAAGCCATCGACTTCGAAAAAGAACTCAAGAGTGACTCCACAAGAAAGTATCTTCGCTCTGCAATTCGGAAATATGACCACGAACTAGACCTCCTGAAAAAAAACACTGGAGCAAGTCGTGTCGTTCAACTAATCAGCCATGGCGAAAAACACACCAACCCCGACAACCGCTACGAGGTCGCCCATTACTTAATCTTCGAACATGCGGACGGCAGTGTCGCAACTCTAGTAGCCGACCAAGCCGACCTCACCCTCGGAGACTACCTCCAGCTTTTGCACCAATCTGCCGTGGCGTTACAGCAACTCCATGATAGACAAATCGCCCATTTGGACATCAAACCATCCAATATCCTGCTCTTCAACCAGAGAGGTGCCAAACTAGCCGACCTGGGGAGATCTATTCAAAAAAACTGCCCCTCACCTTTTGATGACTATCTTGTCGTTGGTGACCTCAGATTTGCGCCACCAGAATTGATGTACTCGAAATTCCCTCCAGCATGGGACACTCATCGACTAGGATGTGACTTTTATTTGCTCGGTAGCATCCTATATTTCCTGATCGTGAGACAATCCATAACTCAGTCCTTGGGAAACAAACTCGAACTGCTTAACCCGTTCCTTCGCCCCCCAAACCCATTCATCTCTTACGATGAGGTCTACCCTTTCGTGGAGGATGTTTTTCCGGATGTCATTCAACACATAAGGACCCACCCTGCATCTGCCCATGTGCCAGAAATCGCCGATGTCGTGGCACAACTCTGCGACCCAGACCCAACACGCCGTGGCCTGCCAATCAATAGATACGCACACCAATATTCATTACAAAGATTCGTGTCCAAATTTGATCTCCTTCACAAAAGAAATAAATTCTCCCACCTTTCCCCCCAACCCACCCACAGGGATCCATTGTCATGACCGGCTTTACACAAAACCAAAACCGCCACGTGATCCCCAGATGGCGAACTCTCGAAAAAACTGCCAAAATGGGAGAAATTGGACCCAGCACACTCACACCTGAACACACCGCCCCCCAAAACCACGACGCTATTGCCAAGACAAGAGCCACTTGGGAAAGATGCCCCACAATTTACTCTGCCTCAGACTTCATCGGTGCTGCCATCTTCTACAATAACCCACATGAAGCCATCGATGCTATCGAATTCTTAAACCGCGAATCCGCGATCACTGAACCACTAAGAGAAAGCATCGAACTCGCCCTTCCCGATTACTTCAATACGCCACCTCCAGCCCCGACACCTGCCTGCACAATTAGAGAAGAGGCTGAACTTCGCATCAGGGAACTCAGGGAGAAACTCCATATCGAACCCAAAAGACCTTTTACCCAGGTCGATCTCGCCCTAGCCCATACCATCCTGGGCCATAACGAAAAAGCAAAACAACACATCACAATTGCTCAACAACTAGCCCCGAATGACCGCCACGTGCTGCGCTCTGCTTCACGCTTCTGGCTGCATGATAAAGACTACGACCAAGCCCATGAAATTCTCACCCAATCCGACAGAACACGCCACGACCCGTGGCTCATGGCGGCCGAAGTCGCCATCGGAAATTTCATCGATAAAAAACCGGTTTTTGTCAAAGAGGCCCAAAACCTTATCGCCGATGATTCCCTACGAAAATCCCACATCAGCGAACTCGCTTCGGCTGTCGCGACCATAGACTGGAATCACGGCGCAATCTCCAAAGCAAAAAAATTGTTCAACCAATCCCTGGAAGAACCAACCGAAAACAGCCTCGCCCAAGCTGTCTGGATGTCATCTCAAGATAATTTCTTTAACCCAAACACGAATATCCAAGTCTTTACAAACGCACATGAAGCGAAAGCGCATCACCACTACATAAACAAGAACTGGAAACAAGCTGTAGAACAATGCGACCAATGGCAGAAAGACCAACCGTTTTCGCCCGCACCCGGCATCGATGGCTCATTCATTTCCATCTTGGCCTTTAAGGATTACAGCCTAGCAAAACAATTCGCAGAAAACGGACTCATCGCTAACCCTGATGATTTCCTGCTGCTCAATAACCTGGCGGTCGCACTCATCAACCTCAATGAATTCGATGAGGCGCAAACACGTCTATCCCAAATCAACCCAACCACTACGGCTCACCACGACCTCGCATCCCTTTCCAAGACCATCACCACCGGACTGCTGCAATACCGAACCGGAAATGTCGAGCAGGGACGGCAGTCGTACCTGTCCGCCCGATCCCTTGCAGAAGAGCCAGCTTTTCACCAGACTGACCTCCTGGCACGCGCCACCGCCACCCACGCCATCGAAGAATTCCCCCACCAAACAGACAACTACAGCCAACTCTTAAACGATGCATTTGAACTCCTAAAAGGACACAACACCCCAGCATGTGACATCCTGCAACAACAGTTGCTAGACCTCACAGACCCCTCAGACTAGAAGACTGCAACCCCACTATCTTTGACATCACATCCCCCAACATGGTAGGCTGCATTTGTCACCCACCTAACAGGTTATGTAACTGTCAGGAGCCAATTGTGTACACCAACGTAGTAATTCTTGAAGGAATAGATTTGCAGTTTGAGGAACGTCTTCGGCAATTTCAAAATGGTTTCCGATATCTTTCAAACCCTGATGACGCGTTCGGATTCCTTGCAACCGCACTGCCCACCAACAACGATGTACAATTCGACCGCGTTTTCCACGATAGAGAAATTGCACCTTCGTTGAACGAGAATTGGCATGGGGTGTACGCAAGGCGACACCCCAACCCAGATACAAATCTCGACACATTCTTGAAAAATCACTCCCTGCCCTGGAGACCAAAACCCAGAGCCGCAAGAGCTGACTCTGATCAGTTCTTCTCGAACCGATACGCCGCAAGCGGACGCTCTCACTCAAAAACCAACCTGCACAAGGAAATCAATTGTGCCGGGCTTGTCGAGTTGGGGCTAATGTCCAGTCGATTTTATGAGACGGACGATACCTTTGCTCGCTACGTCTCCCCCTACCTGCTTGTCGCCACGTTTGCTAATCTCATTACCCAAATCCATCGCGTGAGGCTTCATGCAGACAGACCAGCAACCCCCTACACAATCCGAGCGTTGATGCATTCGAAAGGTTCGCCGAGAACTTTCGGGAGGCCAGGAGCTCAGTTTGGATACGACTGGGGCACTCTCTATCCCGGAACCATCAAGTTTCCCTGCTATTCGTTGGGCGATGTGAGTGACGCCACCGAACTGCTAAACCTGTTCCATCTCGATTTGCATCACCAGTTTGGGCGATCCTTGGATACAGAGAAAACCTATCTAGGCATTAAGGACTGGGAGCCTCATGAATGACGAAAACATGAACGTCCTGGCGCGATTCAAGATATACCTCAAGGATTTCGACAACTGGAACTATGTTCAGGGTGAAAGTGTGTCCCTAAATGACCCTGATTATGTAGTTGAAGAGCAAGCCCCAGGCCCTTTCGAAGAATTGGGCAGTCAATGGTGGGGATACTTTTTGCGAAGGAAACAAGAAACCCATCGCTATGCCTTGCGATGCAAAGGTAAGGAGGTCGGGACGATTCCTGTCGTGTCGTTCGAAAATGAAGAATTCGCGATCCCTTTTCCCGACAAGTTCACCATAGTCAATCCGCACGACAATCCCAGAAGTTTCGACATCGATCATTTCTGCGATATCTGGTATTTCGATACTGAGTCCCTTAAGTACAGCTTACTGTATTACTTCAGGCAGGGTGAAAAGATGGTGTCGCCCTTGGAATCACACATCAAGCCAGGCATAGTCAGGCTGCCCATTCTGTTTTTGTCAGGAGATGCAGAGTTGAACAGACTGATCCTGTTAGCCCGTCAAAGGCTGGCGGAGTTTCCAAAATACAAGAAGGCAAAATGGAAGGATCGGGAAGTACATTACAATCTCCAAGAACAACATCAGTCCGAAAAAATGTTCTCGGAATGGATGCTGGAAATCTCAAACAATTTGTAACATTTCGCCCCTATTGAGACATGTATTAGAGCTAGATCTTGGTGTATTCGCCATCATAGCAATCAAACTCATGAGGTATAAGTCCTGACCTACCTATTCCCTAGAAGAAAGAACCCGCCAGCAAAGTCGCTGGCGGGCTGTGCCATTGCCGCCGCGTTCTAACCTCACCCTGGTCGGACTAGCCTGATCGAATCATACGTAATCGCTGCCTCTCCCTCCTCTGCTTCTCCTCAGCCTCCTCGCCAATTGAACTGTCCCGCAAAAGATCGTCTAGTTCCGTCAGTGCACCAAGCACGCTTAACTGAAATCTTAGATCTGTTCGCTCATGACTGTGCCACCAGTCAGCGATCGCCTTCATGGCCTCATCCCTGCTGTTGCGCACCAATTCTTCACATAACGGATAGGCAAAGTGCGCTCCCATGGTGTCGGGCGTAACAGCGTTTGCTTTCCACTTGCCGCCAGCTTCCCACACACACATAGCAGCCTGCATGCCACCCCCGCAGGTAATGTCAAGGTCGGTGGACCATTCCCCATCTTCCGCCTGCTTCCAATACCAACCAGCAATCTTCACTGTTTCCGTCACATTGCCCTCCTAATTGTCTTAATTCAACTTCTGCCATCACAGCCCAAATAACGACCGAAACGTCACGATAGCACATAACAAACATCAAGAACAAAACCCGCTGCTTTCCGCGACGAGTCTTTGTTCACCAGTCATCTGACGTTGGCTCTTGAGTTTCATCGGGTTGGGAGTCGCAACATGGGGTATGGTTAGCCCCAATCGTTAGACCACGAAATGGGAAAAATAAGGGAAATCAAGGCGAATCCTACCATCGAGTCTGGACTATCATTGAGGGAGAAGCATAGAACCTCATCGCGTTATTTTGACCTGACCCCTTCCTACCCTAAAGGTGCAGTCACGACCAGCCCAAGACCAACCCCCTTCCCACTTTGCTTATCCACCCTTACAGCGGTACAGTAACTCTTATTCGGCAAACAATCTGACTCTCATTATTGGACAACTAATGCTCGCACGTGTTTTTCCGTGTTAGGCATGTAGGTCATCAAGTCAATCTCCGGTGGCTAACTTTCGATATAATTTCGCAATGTTTAGCCATCTGATCGGCAATCTTGTTCTGAAAGACGTTGACAAGAGAATGGCAAGCGAAGCACCGGGCCGCTGCTTTCGATACGTCGATGACTTTGTCTTTGTGGCTACAGAAGAAAGGGCAAATCGTTTGGAAATCGACCTTCAATGCATGCTGAACGACTTAGGCCTTGAACTCAACACCCAAAAAACAGAGAAAGTTGACTCGACAGATTGGCTAGAATTTGAACGAAGTTTCGAGGACGATAGGTCGCAGATTTCTGAGCTTGGCCCCAAAAACTGGACCACAAGCTAAGGTGTATAATGGAGCAATTCACCAAGCCTGTGGAGGGGCAGAACGATGGTCAAGAAACGGCGGCGACACACGGCGGCCTTCAAGTTCCGGGTTGCGCTGGAAGCGCTTGAAGGCAGCAAGACGATTAGCCAGTTATCGAGTGAATATGAGATTCATGCTAACTTGATCCGGGCCTGGAAACGGCAGTTGCAGGAAGACGGGCCCCGGGTCTTCGCTACCAACGGCGAACGCAAGCAACGGGAGCAGGAGGCGCAGGAAGCAGAGCTCTATGAACAGATTGGGCGACTCAAGATGGAACTTGAGTGGCTGAAAAAAAAAGTTGCCCGCTTCGGTCGGGGAGAGACGGCTCATGGTTGAGAACCAACATGCGACTCTGAGTGTTCGAAGACAGTGCGAACTGCTGGGGCTGAATCGGGCCTCCTTCTACTATCAAGCGGCTTCTGAGTCGACACTGAACCTGCATCTGATGCGCTTGATTGACGAGCAGTACTTGCGTACGCCCTTCTATGGCTGGCCCAAGATGACCGCGCATCTGCGCCGGCTGGGCTACGCCATCAATGGCAAACGGGTCAGACGGCTGATGCGTCTGATGGGCATTCAAGCTATCTACCCCAGGAGAAGCAGCAGTTTGCCTGGAAAAGGGCACAAGCGCTATCCCTATCTTTTGCGCAACCTGCCGATTACGCATGTCAACCAGGTCTGGAGCGCAGACATCACCTATGTGCCGCTGCTGCGCGGCTTCATGTACCTGGTCGCGGTCATCGACTGGCACAGCCGCTATGTACTCGCCTGGCAGCTCTCCAACACCCTGGACGGTCTCTTCTGTCTCGATGCCTTGCGCCAAGCGCTCAGCACGGGTCGGCCCAAGATTTTCAACACCGACCAGGGCGCACAGTTCACGGCCGATGCCTTCACCGCCTGCCTGCTCGCAGCCAACATACAAGTCAGCATGGATGGCCGCGGGCGCGCCCTCGACAACGTCTTCTGCGAACGCCTATGGCGCAGCGTCAAGTACGAAAACATCTATCTCAACCAGTATGACACAGTACGTCAGCTGCACGCCGGGCTGACTGCCTATTTCGACTTCTACAACCATGAGAGACCACATCAAAGTCTCAACTATCGAACGCCGGCTGAAGAGCACTTCGTGCTCTGTTCAGAGCCGGCCGCATTCGCCTAAATGCACCTTATTTTTCCCGTTTCGTGGTCTAGCCATTGGGGCCAACCATAATGAGGCGAAACGGTGGTGGTTTGGGGCTAATGTGTCAAGGCTTCTTGTTATCATTGTCACCGTCGTTTCACTCTTGTGGAAAGAGTGGCTCGGTTGGATTTGGGTATTGGCGGCTATTCTTACGGTCATCCATTCTTTGCTTCAATGGCGCGCCGATACTCTTCAGGGCAAGGCCGAAGGCATAAAACGCAAATTCGAATTTCAGGATGGCTTAGGATGGAAGATTTCCAAGCAAGAAAAGGCTGATTTGATTCTTGAGGTTTCCAACACAATAAAGAAGGCAGGATATGGAACGGAGGATTCACCCTACTTTGATTCGCGCAAAGAGGTATCTGCCCGTAGAGTGGCTGAAAACTTGAACCAGAGCGCCTGGTACACAAAACATCTGGCAAAAAAGATGTCCAGTCTTCTCTTTGTATTGAGCACGATTGCATTGGGGCTTTTTGTATTGACACTCGTGGTATTCCATTCACCGTCTCTCCAACAGTGGGGGGCAACTTTGGGCCGCATTGTCATCACAGTGCTTGCGCTCACGATCGCTTACGGATATCTGCGTCTTGGCTTCCAATATCGTTCGCTTTCAAGTCAGGCTGAAAAAGCAAGTGATGGCGCCTCACAGCTATTGGAACTTGAAACCCTGACAGAAATTCAGGCAATCAGGATTCTCCATGAATATCAGATTGCTTGCGTAACGGCTCCTATGATTCCAGACTGGCTTTGGAACAGAACGAAGGATGAACTGAACCGACTTTGGGAGCAGCAGGTAAGCCGATGATGCCAGCTTTCTGATCTTGATACACCGCCGACTGCAAAATCCGTGCGAGGGGTCTCAATTTCTGACGGGAAAAACTTACTTTCCGCCACTACCCTGCCAGTCAAGTCACCGATTCCGTTGCCCGTGAAAGGGGCGATACTGAACGAGCGCCGACCGCCCGGCGACGTCAACGATCCTCGCCAAGAGTTCGTTTCCGTCGGCATCGGTGAGACGCAGATCTTCCTTCAGAAAGAAGGAAACTGGCTGCGGCAGGCCCTGGTTGACGGCGACATTGGAGGTGTAGAGGTAGGTTCTGTCATGTGTGTCTCGAACGGGATTCAGCCGCCCCGCCAGTCCTGGAAGAGCTCCGCTCCCCTCTGGGAAGATCACGCCGCCTCCGTCGGGCAGATGTTTCATTTCGATTACAAGCGCTCTTTGGCTCGGCGTCCACGCACGCTCAAGGTGGGCAGCGTACCCCTGCGCGGCCGCGTACACAGTCATGGGTAACTCGGTGGTGTGCAAAGAGACGGTCGCCATTCCCTCGTCACTGCTCGTCGCGCGCTGCCATGTGTGGTTGGGGAACAGTACGAGGACATCGGTGCCCCGCAAAGGGCGGTCGGCGGCGCGCACCGCGATCTGCACCTGCGCCGCGCTTGGCGCCAACGGCGCGGAGGGGAGGAGCACGAGCAGATCCGCATCCCCTATAATCCGAAATTCGGCAGGTTTCCCGCTTATGCCCAAGGTCTCGCGCCGGATGATCGGAACACCGTCACCGCGCCGCTCCATGAAATAGCGCCGCTCCCCGCGGCCGCGCACATCAACGGTCGGCATCCTGCCCAGCACGGAAACCAGCAGTTCGTTGCGCGTCGCCTGGCGGTCGGCGATGTTGGCGACGGTCAGACTGTTGGGCAGCGTGCCCGGCGACTGGATTTCCAGGCGGTCTGCAAAAACGGACAAGCGGATGCGGCTGCCGCGAATGGAGTAATCGCGGTGCGCCACCGCGTTGACGACGGCTTCGAAGATGGCGCGCTCGCTGAATTGGGGCAGATCGATACGGGCCGGATCCTTGTGGGCGGCAACCCGCATGTTGCGCACCGCGAAGGCCACGGCCCCGGCGATCTGTCGGTTCAGCGGCCCGCCAATCGTCTGCGCGTCGACCTGCCCGGAGGCGCGGTCAGTTCCGCGGTAGCGGGTGGCGGTGATGCAGGCGTTCGGCAGCCACTCTTGCGGCTCGCGACTACACAGCAGCACGCCGGCGACGGTCGCCGTTTGCGGGCCGTCGGCCGCGTCGCTCAACAGGCCCAGCTTGGTCAGCGCCAGCTCGGGATCAGAAGCGCCCTGGACGCTCAACAGCGGCCGCCATAGAGACTCGTCCAAGGCGCCGAATCCGCTTCCGGGAACGGGCTGTTTGTCGAACCAGAGAAAGCGCGCCTGGGCACGCTGTTGAGCCAGCCGCAACTGGTCATCGCTCAACATTCTCCTCTTGGAGCTGCCCACGCGGCGAAAACTTCCTCCAGGACTGTTGTGCAGAGCGTATCCTGCAGCCACATCGACTGCGAGGAACGCGTTGTTGTCCAACTCCAGGCGCAAGGTATCGACCTCGAGAGCGGGCTTGACCGTATCGGAGCAAATGTTGACCACCAATTGCTCGACAGCGTCCAACTGTTCACGGGTCATCCCCTGGACCTGGCCGTCATCGGTGACGCCGCACAGCATCACCCCGCCATTCCCATTGGCGAAGGCCGCCAGTTCATCTGCGAGGTCGTCGCTGTCGGGGGGGACTGGGCCGTTGCCGCGGAACGCAAACTGCTTGAACTCCCAGCGGCTGTCCTCGCCCAAACGCAACCGGCGTCTGATCTCACTGTCGCTGAACGTAATTAGCGTCATACTCTCCATGCCATGCCAACCCGATGCTCTCTCCAGGACATGGAGTCCCAGTGTCCTGCCCTATACTGGCTTTGCTATTTTGCTTCGGTCGTCAGCGGCGAGATCAACCTGCTCTTGAAGGTTCAACCAAAACTGCGGCTCAGTCCCGAACCAGTGCCCGAAGCGCAGTGCCATATCGCCGGTCACGGAACACTACTCCCTGCTTACCGAGTAATACCCCCCGCCTGCGCAAGACCGGCACAACGAAACGCCAGCCCCTACGACCTCCCGCTCGTTGATAATCTCTTCGCCGCAGCCCTCACAGTTGACCCGCGCGCCGGCCCGGCTCACGATCGCGGCGACCGGCTTCGCCAACTCAACCCACTCGAACGAGAGCAACTCGGCGTCCGGCATACGCTGGTAGCCGTGCAGCATCGCGAAATAGCGCCGCTTCTGCTCCGGCGCGTAATCCCACGCCCGCCCGCGCACATCGACCCGCGGCGCAACCCGCAGCGCCCGTTCCGTCTTCACATCCACGAACGTCGCCGCGATCTTTCCGTAATCCTCCACCCGCAGCGTACGCCGCCCCACCGAAACGCCCGTCACCGCCTCCACCCCATCCACGAAGCAGCCGTCCGTCTCTACGATCACCAGCAGCCGCTTGTCCGCGCGCGGAACCTCTAGCTCCAGCAGCCTCGTCCCTGCGATCGCCGCCCGCGCCCCCAGCACCTGGCGCGGGCACAGATGCCGGTGCCGCGCGGAGGCAACGTCCAGCGCCCTTTGCAGCGTCTGCGTGATAGCCTGATCTGCCGCGTCGGTCAGCATCTCCATAAGCGCGTCTCCACCTGTACGGTTTCCCTTCCTCGCTGCCCACCGTCCCCAAACGAACGGCTGGATACAAAACTGCAGTCATTCACGCCTATTATACCACTTTTTCCACGCTCCTGACCGCGGCATGAATTCCCTGAATGACCACCTTCGCCCCATATCCAGGCGGCGCCCACGCCCTCCGCAAAAGTTGTCAGTTCCTGTATGCGCGTAGTACAGTGGT
The DNA here is from genome assembly GCA_965204525.1 of Caldilineaceae bacterium. Lineage (GTDB taxonomy): Bacteria > Chloroflexota > Anaerolineae > Caldilineales > Caldilineaceae > Bin5. The sequence goes on from OZ241994.1 coordinate 1,494,403, forward strand.
TCGGCAGCACGCACTGTCATAGCCATTTTTTCAAATAAATAATATATGATTTATACGACACTCTATACATGCCCCCGATACCGCCGTCAGCCGCCATGAACTCTCAAATAAAGCGTAAAAAAATTTCACGCAAACTCTCGTAAACGCTCGTAAACGCTCGTCCATCTCTCGTACGAGCGTTTACGAGTTGGCGCCTGTTCCCGCAGCGCTTCCAGCCACCGTCAAACGCCCACCCACACGCGCCCGCGACCATAACCGAAGATAAGCGCCTGTGTTACAATACCGGGCATCATGCACACAGCATCTTTGCGCAAACATCACTCGTCCCCTTCCAACACAACCGTCGTTGTCGCCATGAGCGGCGGCGTCGACAGTTCAGTCGCGGCCGCTTTGCTGGCCGAACAGGGCTACAACTGTATCGGTGTGATGATGCGGCTGTGGGCGGAGGTGGCGAGCGGAGAAGGCTCCGGCAACAAGTGCTGCGATGAGGAGAGCGTGGAAGACGCCCGCCGCGTCGCCGACCGGTTGGGAATGCCTTTCTATCTGATCAATGTCGAGCGGCCCTTCAAAGAGAAGGTGGTTGACCTCTTTATCGACGGGTACAGCGACGGGCTGACACCCAACCCGTGCCTGGCCTGCAACCGGCACATCCGTTTCGATTTTCTGCTCAACTATGCCCGGCGATTGGGCGCCCACTTCCTGGCCACCGGCCACTACGCCCGACTGCGGCGGCAGCCGGACGGCAACGTGCATCTGTTGCGCGGCGTGGATGCGCAAAAGGATCAGTCCTATGTCCTGAGCATGCTGGGGCAGGCCGAGTTGCGCGACCTGCTCTTCCCTGTAGGAGACTTTCCGAAGGAGGAAGTACGGCGGATGGCGGCTGCGCGCGGCCTGCCCATCCACAGCAAGCACGATTCAATGGATCTTTGCTTCGTGGTTGACGACGATTACCGCCGCTTTCTCAGCGATTGGGCTCCGGATGCGATGACGGCGGGCAAAATTGTAGATATCGACGGCAACGTGCTGGGCCAACACGACGGGTTGCCGAACTATACCGTCGGGCAGCGGCGGGGATTGGGCCTCAGCGGGGCAGCCGCCCCTATGTACGTCGTTGCGTTGGAGCATAGTCGCAACCAGCTGATTGTCGGGCCTGCCGAAGCGCTTGGCAGATCCGAACTGATAGCTACGGACGTGAACTGGACTTCAGGCAGGCCTGTTTCAGCCGGCAGCCGGGTCCAGTGCCAGATTCGCTATTCGGGGCAACCCCTGGACTGTACAGTTTATCCACAGAAGGATAGTAGTGTAAGGGTCGCTTTCGAAGCGCCAGCTCGCGGCATCAGCCCAGGTCAGGGAGCAGTTTTCTACGACGGTCCCCGCTGTTTAGGGGGAGGGCTTATCGACAGAGTGGACCCCGGCGAAGTTTCGGCGGCAACGAAGAACACGCCGGTTCATCGTGTCTCCCTCAACTGAGGCCGAGGAGGTGCACGACTGGTTCCCGGATGGCCATTTGCGTCGCTAATTCTCAGTCCGTCAGTTGTGCTGGCCACATTGCTCGTCACGGGTTACGCCAGCATATTTCACCTGTGGACGGGCCGGTCGCTGCGGGAGCTACCGCAGTACCTGATTGCGGCCGGCGTGGGATTTCTGCTGGGGCATTGGGTGAGCCAGACACTGCAGTGGAATACTTGGCAGGTTGGGCAACTTAGCCTGTTAGAGGCGACGCTGGCATCCGTCGTTGCCCTGTTTCTCGTCAGGGTCGTCATTCACTAGTCGCGAGGCAAGCGCGCAGCGCGGCCGAACTGTCCGCCGGCCGACCCGGACTTTGTTAACTCGACCGATTGCAAAAGGAGAGCGTCGTGGTCAGCGCCACAGTTCGGGATATCGCCATCATTCTGGTTGCGCTGGAGATTCTCATAATGAACGGCCTGCTGGTGGTTCTGATCTGGCAGGTCTGGCGTCTGGTCAAAATGATCAGGGCCGAAATGAGACCGGTAATCAGAGACAGCCAGGAGACGGTTGGCACGGTCAAAGGTTCAGCCGAGTTTGTGAGCACGAGTTTCATTTCTCCTCTCATTTCCACGAGCAGCAGACTGGCTGGGATCGTGCGTTCCGTGCAGGTGATCAGATCGGAATTGAAGAGTTCGATGGATGAGGTGACACCGGCACGACGCCGGTCCCGGGCCGCTGACACCGACTCGCCGCAAGAGGCGACGGAGTCTCCGCCTCCAGCCGCCTGATCGGGGGATCGAGGCCATGCCAACACGGTTTGTGAAGCAGGCCTGTTCATCCCGCCAGAGCCTGACACGCTCCAAAGCAACGCCAACTCCTACGACCAATTCGATACTGGCCGCGGCGGCGCCACAGACGAGGGCAACTGTGCCCTCGGGACTCTTGCGGGTTGCAAACGAGGCGCCCAGCACCTTCGGTGGCGTTTTGTAGAGCAGGGTCTCTTCTCCCTTGGAACCTATCAAACGGACGGGGACGTACACACATACGTTGAAGCGAGGACGCACGGAGTGACTGGATGAACTACTGGCAGACCGAGTTGATCCGACTGCGCGGGGTAGAGCCGGAGGACGGGGACACTTTCTGGCGTTGGAACCAGGACAGCGAGATGGCGCGAAATCTTGAATTCGTCTGGCCGCCAGTTTCCCTTTCGCAGGTGCGGGAGTGGGCAGCCGCCGAGGCGAAGAGGAAGATGGAAAACGACTCATTCAGTTGGGTCATCGAAGGTCACGACTGGACGCCGGTCGGTTTCATTCACACGCACAACTGCCATGCCCGTAACGGCGTCTTCAAGTACGGATTGGGTGTAGATGCCGCGTACCGCCGCAAGGGCTATGCCGCGGCTGCCATACTGCTGATACTTCGCTACTACTTTCAGGAGCTGCGCTACCAGAAGGTAACCGTTCAGATGCACAGCGAAAACGATAGCTCGCGCTCGTTGCACGAAAAGCTGGGTTTTGTACGCGAAGGAGCGGTGCGGAGGGCTATCTTCACCGACGGGCGATACCTGGACGAGCTCTACTACGGCATGACAGTTGAGGAGTGGCAGCAGCGCTATGAAAAGGCATACGGATGAGTCGCACCATCAGTGCGAAGCAAATTGACCCGTCGTCAGCCGACTGGTCAGACAGGCTGCGGGAACTGAGGAGGCAGTTGGAAGAGCGGCCATCGCTGCTGCCGCATCACTTTCTTGAGGCTGTCTTGCCGAAAATCGGCGGGGCCTGCTTTGCTCTCAACTGCGGCCAGGGCGACGAAGCGGGATCCCTCGGCGGTTACGCGTTTCTGCTCCCGCGGGACGTCAGTTGCGAGGGGGCCACATATACGTTGCGCTATGAGCATGTTGTCGGTTCGACCCCGCTTGGCGCCGACGAGATTTCCTGTGCCGTCGAAAGGGTTCTTCCTTCGAACCACAAGACCTACTTTTACCTTCCCGAGGCGGACCACTCTTTCAAACCCACGCATATTGACCTTGACGGAGTTGACTGCGGGCGCCCCGACGAGGAAGAGGCGGCGCAGATTCGATTGATGCAGCAGTCGATATGGCACAGCCCGCCGGACGGGCTCTATCCCAGCGACCTGCATAGCGCCGAAGGGGGCATGGGCTGCTCGCTGGTGGCCCGCGTTGACGGGGCTGTGGCCGGATTCCTGCTGGGGTTCTTTCGCTTTCCTACCTGTCCGGCCATGCCTGCGTTTCACCCTTACCGCCAGGAACTGCAATTGGAGTCTCAACTGCTTGCCGTGGCTCCCGGCATGCGCCGGCGCCGTATCGGCCAGGCGCTGAAACGGCTGCAAGCGCGTCAGGCCCTCGAGCTGGGCATTGATCTGATTAACTGGACGACGGACCCGCTGCTTTTTGCCAATGGCTTGCTCAATTTCACCCGCTTAGGCGCTGTCGCCTGCGAATTTCAGCCCAGCCTGTATTCGTTTCGAAACGAATTGAACCGTGTGACTGCTTCGCGACTGAATCTGTTATGGGCGGTCCGCACGAAGCGGGTGCAAAAGGCACTGCTGGGCAGCGAGCATTCTGGTCCTGTTGAGATCGGGTCCGACCCAGACCTGACTGTTGTAAACCAGGGAAGCGGAGCGCCGCTATTCAGTGCTGCCAGCGCCCGCATCGCCATCGAGATCCCTCCCGACTGGGTGGCGCTGCAGCGGCAGGATCAGCCGGCCGCGCAACGCTGGCGCGACGTTACAAATCAGTTGCTGGACCGTTACCTCGGTTCAGAGCCGGGCCAATACTTCATTACCACTACAGGAGTATCGGGGTCGCGGCGCTACATCATCGGCGAGCGCGTCGACGACAGCCTGCTCGACGATCTGTTCGCGCTGGCGTAGCGAGTCGCGAATCTGCCTTCGCAGTGCAGGGGGAGTCGAGCAGGGCGCGTCTTCCGCAGGGAGAATGAAACCCTAAATCAGTAGACGGTCGATCTCGACGTCGTGACGCTTTTTGCGGGACTGAACCAGGGCGCGCTGTTGGAGGACGCGCGGCAGGCCGAGCAGGCCGGCGAGCTGTCCTCGCAGGCGGGCACGGGCAGCGCTCCCGCGACAGTTGCGCAACGCGTCAGCCGCGATCGAAAGTTGGGCTGTTAGGATGTGCGAGGAATGGCTCAGGAGGAGCGAGGTCGGCATGTTTTTGGCCAGAGTCCAGATCGTGTTGCGGCCCACGTAGAAGCTGCTTAATTCGTCGCCGCCGCTGCCACCCAGCTTATGGAAAACACGCGCCGCCGGTGCAAATACCGCGTGCCAGCCTAGGAGTTGGGCGCGGAACGAGAAGTCGACGTCCTCGATATACATCCAGAAATCCTCGTCAAAGCCACCCAGGGCTTCCCAAAGCTCGCGGCGCACGGCCATTGCCCCGCCACAGCCGCCAAACACGTCCTCCGAGTTGTCGAACTGGCCGCTGTCGGTGGCCCAGACACCGCGATTCCGTGGAATCCCATCCCGCCCCATCATGTCTCCGGCCGTATGAATGCGGTCGCGTTCCTCAAAGAGCAATAGCTTTGCGGCCACGATTCCGGCCCGAGGTTGAGAGCAGACTGTTTTTGCCAGTTCGGCCAGGAAATCTGGCGCTGGTTGGGTGTCGTTATTGAGAAGAACTATCACCTGTCCTCGCGAGGCGCGGGCAGCCCTGTTGACCGTGCCGACGAATCCTTTGTTCTTACTGCCGGCCAGTATGCGCGCTTGAGGGGCGCTGGCCTGCACCCAGGCAACAGAGTCGTCGCTGCTGGCGTCGTCGGCGAAGATGACTTCAAAATCGGTGAAAGACTGTGAAGCCAGTCCGGCAAAGAGATCGGGCAGATGCTGGACGCCGTTGTAGTTGGGAATGAGTACTGAGAAAAAAGGGGCGCGTGCCGGAATCCCATCAGATTTGCCCGCACCGCCTATTGCACCGTTCACGTTCATGGCTTAACCCTGTTCATCAGTTGAATTCTATCTGCGCATATTCGCGCAGCGCCTCGCGCCAGCCGCGCAGGGCAATCCCGAGAGCCGAAGCGGCCTGGTTGACCAGGACAGCGTGCAGGGGAGGCGTCGTCGGGCGCGGCCACGCACTGGCTCTAATGGGCTCGACGGGGAGCGCCTCGCGTCCGGTCAGGCGCAACAGCTCGACTGCCCAGTCGTACCTGCTGGCGCAGCCTTCGTTTACGAGGTGATAGATGCCGTAGCGCTGCGTTTCAACCAGCTTTGCCAACGCCGCGGCAACGTCAGGCGCGTAGGTCGGGTTGCCGAATTCGTCGTTGACGACGCGGAGAGCGCCGTGCCGGTCGGCGGCGGCGCTGATCTTAGCGGGAAAGTTACTGCTGCCGGCGCCGTAGAGCCAGGCGACGCGCACGATGTAGAGGTGATCCAGGATGGCGGCAGCGGCCTGTTCGCCGGCAGCCTTACTGCGGGCGTAGACGCTGCCGGGAGAGGTCTGTTCATATTCGTGATAGAAGCGGCCCATCTCCCCGGCGAACACTTCGTTCGTGCTAATCTGTACCAGCGCGCCACCGCAACGCGCGCAACCTTCTGCCAGGTACTTGGGGCCAAGCGCATTGACTTCAAAGGCGAACCGGGGTGCATTTTCGGCTCCGTCGACGTCGGTCCAGGCGGCTGCATTGATGACGACGTCGGGGGCCATTTCTGCCACGGCGTCGGCGATAGCCGGGTCGGCGACATCGTACCGTGGGCGCGTCCAGCAGGTCAGTTTTGCGGCGGAACTGAATTGGGCTTTAAGGGCCTGCCCGAGTTGTCCATTTGCGCCTATGATCAGGATGTGCGGCATGGTGTTATCTTTTTGCCAGTCGGTTGGACCTAATGCTTCACTACGAGAACGTTACCCACTTTGCGGTTCAGTATAACCGACCTTGTATGCGCGACCGAAGAACTACCGGCGTCCAGAGTGCCGGTGTTCGGCGGCGTCCTGTCTCAGCACGTGCTTTATCAGATCCGGAAGACAGTTTCGCAGCGGGAAGAGATCGTTGTAGCCTACATGGCCCCCGTAGGGCAGGACGTTTACCTGCAGTTGAGGATGGGTTGGAAGAGCTTCGATATCGTCGGATGGAATCAGGGGGTCGTTGGCCGCGGTGAGAATAGTCAGCGGGGCAGCCAGGTCGAGCAGATTCCTGGGCTTGACACTGTAGGCGTCAAGGTATTCTTCTACGTCGCCGTAGAAGGACATGCTCTTGGTCACCCAGTCGCTCATTTCCCAGATCGTCGGGACGGATGCCAGAGGCGTAAAGTCGTATAGATCCGGAAAGAGCTTCTGTTTCTTCAATAGCGATTCGAGCCAGCGGCGGCGGAAATAGCGGCGCAGCAGCCGGTGGTCGTCCAGGAGTATGCATGCGCGTCGTGGATTGAGAACGGGATTGACGGCGATGGCCCGACGAAGATTGGGAATAGGATTTCCAGAGTGTCGAAGGGCTATGCGAACAACGAAATTGCCGCCAAGGGACGCGCCAATGATGAAAAACGGCCTCCCCGCGGCGAGAAGCCCGACCTGGTGGGTGGCAGCGTGGACCTCCTCGATCAGTGTGGCAAAGAAGATTCCTTTGTTCAAGTGGTGCGTCGGTCCATGGTCCCTCATGTTGAGGCGCACGACATCATACCCTGCCCGAATCAACTCGCTGCCCAGAATAAGATTGTAGGCGGAGTGGCTGTCTCCTTCCCATCCGTGCAGCAACATTGCCAGCCCCTTAGGTCTGGAAGGGGCGTTGATGGGAGACCGGCCTGGCGTGTAGACGCCGAGCAGCCGCACGGTCCGACCCGTTTCAAGTTCGGTCCGGTCGGGGCCGGCGTCGAACAGGATCATCTGCTCTCGTTCCATAACGGTCCTGGCATCAGAGGGGATGTGCCGGCCAAGGATCGTTTGCAGATCGCCGTTGCGAAGAATCCCATGGGGCAGATAGATGTTGTCGAGGTCAGAGGACCGGTGCTGCGAACCTGAGTTCGGTAGTTTTTTCATCATTCATCGCTTTGGGAACATGCCGCCGCTCCAACGGCCAGCATTTTTCGAAGAGGGCCGGCGAAAATCACGCCCATATCCGGAAATCTGTCCCAACAATTGTCGTCTTTGCACGGTGGACTACTATACGTTACAATTCTATGATATTATTCTCGCGCCCTTCGCCGCGTCAATTGGGCTGGCTGCTTTTTTGCGGGCTGACAGTGGCAAATACATTTATTGCCGTGCCATCTCTGCCCTAGTATATTGTACTGTAGTGGAAAACGAGGTCTCATACAATGGTTGATCAGTTAGCGCGCCTTGGAGCGGAGCCGATTGGGGTCCATCCCGATGGCATCTCCACGGCAGCCATAGACGCCCCTCCCCTTGAGTCCTTCCTGAATGGAGGTGGTGAACAGGTTGACGCCTTTAGCCAGAAAATCGATGCCTGGTGGGAACGCACCAAAGAGGCGAAGGCCAGCGAACACTACTACTATTTTCAGGCGGTCGATTCTCTGGAGGGACCCTGGGTACATACTGAGGGCAAGCGCAAGCTGATGTTTGCAACCTACAGTTACCTGGGACTGATCAACCATCCTCGCATCGTGGCAGCGGCCAAAGAGGCCGCAGACAAGTACGGAACAGGTACACATGGCGTGCGCATTCTCGGAGGCACGTTGGACCTTCATGCCAAGATGGAAAGGACGATCGCCGATTTCGCCCGTCGGGAAGAGGCCATCGTCTACAGTTCAGGCTATGTTACCAATCTTGCCACCGTGAGTACAGTTGTCGGGCGAGGGGACTGGGTATTCTCCGACAGATGGAACCATGCGAGTATCGTAGACGGCTGTCTGCTGGCCCGCGGCAAGTTTGTCCGCTTCCGACACAACGACATGGATGACCTCGAAAGACAGTTGCGCCGCGCCCCGGAAGGCGCAGGCAAACTGGTCATCGCGGACGCTGTATTCTCAATGGACGGCGATATCTTTGATTTGCCTGCGGCGCATGAGATTTGCAGGCGCCACAATGCGAGGCTGATGCTGGACGAGGCCCATAGCATCGGTGTACTGGGTAAGACCGGACACGGGATCGAGGAGCATTTCGACATGTTCGGTTCCATCGATCTGAAGATGGGTACGCTCAGCAAGACGATTCCCGGCATTGGCGGCTATGTGGCCGGCAGCGAAAAGCTGGTCACCTACCTACGGCATACTGCGCGCGGGTTTGTCTTCAGCGCCGCTTTGCCGCCCTCTGTGGCAGCGGCCATCACTGAAGGCTTCCACGTGCTTGAAGATGAAGGCCCAGAGCGTAACCGCATCCTCCTTCGCAATGCGCAGCATTTCACGAGCGGCCTGCAGGCCGCCGGCTTCGACACCGGTCAGACGGAGTCGCCGATAGTTCCAATCATGGTCGGAACTGAAGAACGCGCATTTGCAATGACCAAGTTTTGTCAAGACAACGGCATATTCGTACTGCCCGTACTGCCACCGGCCGTAAAGGAAGGCACCGCCCGTCTGCGGGCGAATGTGACGGCTGCCCATACTGAAGAAGACATCGAGTTCGCGTTGAGTGTCTTCATCGAGGCCGGACGCCACATTGGCGTAATCGACTGAGGCCGGCGGCGCAGATGGCGAGTGCGCAAGGCGCGCCGTTTTTTGCGCGCCACAGGGCCGAAACAGAGTTGTGCCGAGGCAGATTCAAAATGAAACGGGTCGTCTCCATCAGCTTGGGCAGCAGCAGCCGCAACAAACGGGTCGAGACTACGCTCAGGAACGAACAGATCGTCCTGGAGCGGATCGGCGCCGATGGAGACCAGAAGCGAATGCGGCAACTGTTTCTGGAATATGACGGCCAGGTAGATGCCTTCGGCTTTGGCGGCGCAGACCTGGGCCTGGAGGTAAACGACCGTTACTTTCCTCTCCATTCCGTTCGCAGCATCGTTGCCGGCATACAGTCTCCCGTCGTGGATGGGGGCGGCATCCGCACCGTAGTCGAGCGACAGACTGCACAGCGGCTGCAAACTCTCCTGCCCCCACATCCCAAGCGAGTACTGTTCTGCGTGGCTGTCGGCCGCTACGCGATGGTGCGCGGCTTTCTGGATATGGGCTATCAGCCGCTGTTTGGCGACCTGGCTTTCGGTCTGGGAATCCCCGTCTTTTTGCGAAGCCTGAGCACGCTCCACTTGCTGGCCCGGATTCTGCTTCCCGTCATGGCCCGATTGCCCTTTTCCTGGATCTACCCCACCGGGGAACAACAGGAGCGGATCGTGCCGAAATACGGGGCGCAGTACAGGTGGGCCTCGATCATCGCCGATGATTTCCATTACATCAGACAGCACTTGCCTCAGAACCTGGAGAGAAAGACGGTCGTTACCAACACAACGACGGACGACGACGTGGCTCTTCTCAAGGAGAGAGGCGTTTCCTATCTGGCGACGGTAACGCCGCGGCTGGATGGGCGCAGCTTTGGGACAAACGTAATGGAAGCGGCCCTTACGGCCCTGGCAGGTATGGGGCGTCCGCTGTCAACAACAGAACTGAAAGAGATGTTGGATGAGGAAGGAATGACCCCGACCCTGCTGTCAATAACACAATGAGAGCGGGCAATGACACAACGACTTAGTCCGTGCAGGACTTTCCACGGCGACTGCGGGTACGCCACACAGTCCGACACGGGCATTCACCTAAAGGGGGCAGTTACTGGCGATGAACAACAGGACCGTATTGACGAATGCCGATTACCTCGTAACGATGAACGAAGAGCGCGAGGAGATCAGCGACGGGGCGCTCGTTATGGAAGGCGCGCAGATTGTCTGGGTCGGCGCGACAGACGATCTGCCGGTCCGGTACAGGGTCGGAGAGCGCGCGGACTCATCCTCTACCACCTATCTGGACGCGCGCGGCAGGATCGTCCTTCCCGGCTTTATCAATACGCACCACCACTTCTTTCAGACTCTCACGCGTGTGGTGCCGGCCGCACAGAACGGAGTGCTCTTCGACTGGCTGCGCGCTCTCTTTCCGATCTGGTCCTGTATCGGCCCGGAGGATGTAGGCCTGAGCACGCAGGTGGCGTTGACCGAGCTGCTGCTGAGCGGATGCACGACCAGCAGCGACCATCATTACCTGTGGCAAAACGGTACGCGTCTTGACGATCAGTTTGCCGCTGCAGAGGAGATCGGTGTTCGCTTTCACGGAGCCAGAGGCAGTGTCAGCCTCGGCGAAAGCAAGGGCGGGTTGCCCCCGGACTGGATGACGGAACAGGAACCGGACATTCTTGTCGAATCCCGGAGGTTGGTCGAAGAGTATCATGATGCCTCCCGCTTTTCAATGCGCCGTGTCGTGATTGGCCCGACCAGCCCGTTCAGCGTTACGCAGGAGTTGATGCGCGATTGCGCGGCACTGGCCCGCTCCTTCGGGCCCGAGATGGATGTTCACCTTCACACGCATCTGGCTGAGACGCTCGACGAAGAAGAGTTCTGCATGGAGCAGTACGGGTACCGGCCAGGAACGTACGCGGAGGAAGTGAACTGGCTGGGCGATGATGTCTGGCATGCCCATTGCGTGCATCTCAACCGGGAGGAGATCGGTCGGTTCGCCCGGACAAAGACCGGCGCGGCCCATTGCCCTACGAGCAACATGCGGTTGGCGAGCGGCATTTCCCCGGTGCGGGCGATGCGAGATGCCGGCGTGCATGTGGGATTGGGCGTGGATGGCAGTGCCAGCAATGACGGCAGCAACATGATGGAAGAGGTGCGCCAATGCCTGTTGTTGCAGAGAGTAATGGGCAATCCCAAGGGAATGACAGCGAGGGAGGCGCTGGAAATCGCCACTCTGGGCGGAGCCGCGGTGTTGGGCCGCGACGATGTTGGCGCGCTGGCGCCTGGGATGGCCGCGGACTTGATCGGATTTGACCTGTCGGCGCTCACCTTTGCCGGGGGCTGGGTGCATGACCCGGTAGCGGCGCTGGTTTTCTGTTCACCGCAGCCAGTCGATTTCGCGTTTGTCAATGGACGACTGCTGGTGGAAGACAGCATTCCCCGTCACATTGACGTGCCGGTGCTGGCTGAACGCCACAACAAAGCGGCATTGGCATTGATGCGCCGAGCCGAAGGCTGCTAACGGCCGCGTCGATCGGGTCGGTGCGGGCTAGCTTCAAAGGGAGTTACGCTTTCAGCCCTGTGCTTGCGCATCCGAATTGCGAGGCGTATAGTAGATTGCAGTTTCCAGGGGCAGCCGAACCGACTACGACATGCGCGGCCAAACGGTTATCCTTTCCCACGAGCTCGCAGATTTTGACGCGCTGGCATCCCTGCTGGGGGGAGCGTTGCTGTTCCCACAGGCACTGCCGGTCCTGCCGCGGAAACTGAAACGCAACGTCCAGGCTTTTTTGTCCCTATACCGAAACCAGTTCCCATTCGTCGATCCACGGCATTTGCCGCGCGGCAACGTCGATCTGGCGATTGTCGTTGACACGCGGACATTCAACGCGGTGAAGGGGATGGGCGAAGACACACGTCATCTGGTGATCGACCACCACTCTGCGGCCGAACCGCTGCCATCAGGGTGGGAGGTGTGGCGAGAGTCGCTTGGCCCTCACACGACAGGCGCCAATACCACGCTGCTCGTCGAACGGCTGATTCAGCAGAACAGAGGGCTTTCCCCGTTTCAAGCCACTCTGCTGGCACTGGGCATATACGAAGACACAGGCAGCCTTCTGTACCCCTCCACAACGCATCGGGACATTCGTTGCGCGGCCTGGCTGGTCGAGCAGGGCGCCCGCCTGGAAGTGATGCGCCGTTTCATGCACTTCCCGCCCACGGCTGCCCAGAAGGCGCTGTCCAAGCAACTGACTGAGCACGCAGAGCACCTGACAGTGGCCGGTCAAAACGTGGCGCTCGCCGTAGCGGATGCGCTCGATTACGACGATGAACTGAGTGGGCTTGCCCACAGGCTGAACGAACTCTTCAACCCAGATGCCTTGTTTGTCGTCGTCCGCCTGAAGGACCACGTGCAAGTTGTGGCTCGAAGCAACACGGACGCAATCAACGTTGGCCTGATTGCCGAGTTTCTGGGCGGCGGAGGTCACAGGCGAGCCGCGGCGGCGTTGTTGGAAGGGACAACCTTGACGGAGGTAAGAGAACGAATCGGCAGCCTGCTAGAGGAGCACACGCGCGCGCCGGCAAAGGTTGCTGAGATCATGAGCCGGGGCCGTCCTCATACGCTGGACGAAGGGATGACGGTCACTGCCGCGATGGCGTTGATGCAGCGTTACGGCCACGAAGGATTCCCGGTCCTGCAGAGAGGCGAAGACGGTCGCGATAAACTGGTTGGAATCCTGACCCGAAGAGAGGCGGACCGAACCATTACACACCGACTGGGTGCGCTGCCGGTCCATAAGGTAATGCGTCAAGGTGACCATACGGTCCGCGAGGACGCTCCTGTCAGTGCGCTCCATGGGCTCATGATCGAGAGCGGTTGGGGGCAGGTTCCTGTTGTGGACGCCGCCGGCGAGTTGGTTGGCATTGTAACTCGTACAGATCTGCTCAAACTTTGGGGAGAAGAGAGAGAGAGTTCGCCAACGGTCCCGGATGTCAGTCGAGAGCTGGGGCAGGTCCTGCCGGCCGGGCAGCACCGCCTCCTCTGGCTTGTCGGTGAGACCGCGACGGCGATGGGACATGCCGTGTATGTCGTTGGCGGCTTTGTTCGAGACCTGCTCTTGGGGCGCTTCGACAGCGCCGACGGAGCGGGTTCTCTGGACATGGACCTGGTTGTCGAAGGTGATGCAATCGAACTGGCGGAACGCATGCAGGCCAGGTGCGGGGGACGGGTCGTTACGCATGCTCGTTTTGGCACTGCCAAGTGGATACTCGACGAGCCCGAATTTCCAGTTACCTGCCCGGACCTGCTGGCCAGCGACTCAGGGGCGTACCAGGGCCCATTGCCGCCTCATCTGGATTTTGTTACTGCACGCACAGAGTTCTATACAGAGCCAACGGTCCTGCCGACCGTGGAGCAGGGCAGCATCAGACTGGACCTGCACCGGCGGGATTTCACGGTCAATACGCTGGCTGTCGCTCTGACTCCGGACAGGTGGGGCGACCTGCTCGATTTCTACGGCGGGTTGTCAGACTTGAGGACAGGGGTCGTGCGGGTTCTGCACAGCCTGAGTTTTGTGGATGACCCGACCAGAATCCTACGCGCGGTTCGCTATGAACAGCGGTTCCGATTTCAGATCGAGGCACGTACCCAGGAGCATCTACTGGATGCTGCGCCGCTGCTCAGGCGCGTCACTTCGGCGCGTATTCGCCAGGAATTGGATCGGATTTTCCAGGAAGAGAGACCGGAAGATGCAGTTTTTCGTCTGGACGAGTTGGGCATACTCAGACGGATTCATCCTGCTTTGCGGGCCGGCCCCTCCTTTGCGAAGCGCAGCGCCTCCCTCAGAGACATAATGGAGGCGGGAAGGCCGGTTCAAGCTCGTGAAGGGGACAGCGGCCCTGACGAGGCGCCGGTAAAGGTCCGGACAGAGCAGTTCCAGCTGGAGGACACGCCGATCGAGAGGCTCTATTGGGGTCTACTCATTTACGATCTGCTGCCCGCAGAGGACGGAAACGGTGACAAGGCGTCCTCGCTTGAAAAAGAGCTGAGCGAACGGCTGAGACTTCGTGGAAGAACACAGCGACTGATGCGTGAGCTTCGGATGGTCAAGACTCGGCTGCCACAGCTGAGCGACCCACAGCAACGGCCGAGCGAAGTTGTGGCAGTTCTCGACCGGGCGCAACCGGCCGTGCTGCTGCTGCTCTCGTTGGTGGAGGAGGACGCCTTGCTGCGGAGGCGGTTGAAATGCTACGAACAGACTTGGCGGCACGTTCACCCTGCACTGGATGGAAGAGACCTGATGCGGCTGGGGTTGCAGCCCGGTCCGGAATACGGGCAGATAATACGCGGATTGCGAACGGCCCTTCTTGATGGAGAGATCGAGGCCGGCGCGCCTGAACAGAGACTTGCAGAGTCCATGGTACGCAACATCCTGGAGGCGGCCTGAGCGGCCCCGGCCGCCGGCTTTCGTACACTGAAGGGTGCGCCGGCCGGCTTAACTCACGAGGAAAGTTACGATGAAAATTACAGCAATCAGACCGATTTTCGCGCAAGGGGAGCGGCGCACCTTCGTCTTTGTCAAGATCGAAACTGATCAGCCTGGTCTGGTCGGCTGGGGAGAAGCGACGGTGGAAGGCAAACCGCGGGCGGTGGCCGGCTGTGTTCAGGATATGGAGCCGATGATCCTGGGCTTCAGTCCACTTGAGGTTGAACATTGCTGGCAGGTCCTCTATCGCAGCGGCTTCTGGCGGCAGGGCGTCATCGGCCTTTCCGCTCTCTCTGGCATTGACCAGGCACTATGGGACATCAAAGGCAAGGAGGCGGGCAAGCCGATCTACGAGCTTCTCGGCGGCAAGGTACGGGACCGTGTGCGGATGTACACGCACTTTGGCGGCGACACGCCCGAGGCGATGGCGGAGAGCGCTCAGTCCAAGGCGGCCAAAGGCTGGGACGCCGTCAAGACGGTTCCTGTGCCGATCACCAACATCCTCGACGGGCCGGGGGTATTGGATGAAGCCGAGGCAGGCCTGAAGGCGGTGCGCGAAGCGGTCGGCAACGACGTGGACATACTGTTGGATATGCACGGGCGGGTTACGCCGCAGATGGCGATTCGCTACGCGCATCGATTTGAGCCGTACTACCCGTTTTTCATGGAGGAGCCGGTTCAGGCGGAGAACCCGGCGGCGATGGCACAGGTCGCCAGGGCAACGAATATTCCCATTGCAACGGGGGAGCGGCTCTTTACCCGCTGGGGCTTTCGAGAGATTCTCGAAACAGGCGCGGCCAGCTTGCTGCAGCCGGATGCCTGTCACGCCGGGGGCATCAGCGAAATTCGCCGCATCGCCGCGCTGGCGGAGGTCTATTACGCCGGCCTCGCCCCCCACAACCCGTATGGTCCGGTCTCGACGGCAGCCTGCGTCCATGTTGATTTTACGACGCCCAATTTTGTCATTCAGGAGATGGTTGACCCTGACGATATGCCACTCTCGATGACGGAATTCGTTGTCGAGCCTCTGACAGTCGTCGACGGCCACATATTGCCGCCTGAGAAGCCGGGCCTGGGCGTGGAGGTGGACGAAGCAGCCTGCGCCCGCCATGCACCGGACTTCAGCTCGGAGGAGGTGCGGAACTCGTATCAATCCTACCTGGCCCGCCATCGAGACGGCGGCATTGCCGATTCCTGATTTGCTTTCGCGCCCTGCAGGGGCGGGCAGTCCAACGTCAACCTGACCTGGAGCTATCACATGGCCCCGATTCTTTCCGGCAAACGTATCGTGCTCGGCGTCAGCGGCGGCATCGCGGCCTACAAGGCGGTGACACTGGCCAGCCGTCTTACACAGGCCAATGCGCTGGTGGACGTGATCATGACACATTCAGCCGCCAAGTTTGTTGCGCCTGTAACCTTTCAGGGGATCACACAGCGGAGCGTTGCGACTGATACTTTTGAGTTCTGGCACGATGCGGGCCGGTTGCGCATTGGACACGTGGCGCTGGCCCATGCAGCGGACCTGTTTATCATCGCGCCGGCGACGGCGCACACGATTGCGCGACTCGCGTTGGGTCTGAGCGACGACCTGTTGAGCATTACTGCGCTGAGCTACAAAGGACCGATGCTGCTGGCGCCGGCGATGGAGACCAATATGTGGACCCACCCGGCGACGATGCGCAATGTGCAGACATTGCAGGATTGGGGCGTCGACTTTATCGGCCCGGAGGAAGGGCGACTGGCGTCCGGCGAAGTGGGTGAGGGGCGGGTGGCGGAGCCGGAGGATATCTTCGAAGTCGCGTGCAAGGTGATCGGCCGGGGAGGACCCCTGGACGGACTACGCGTGGTGATCACGGCCGGCGGCACTCGGGAGCCGATCGATCCGGTGCGATTCATGGGCAACCATTCGACTGGGAAAATGGGGGCGGCGCTGGCGCGGGCGGCGCGTGATCTGGGCGCGGAAACGGTTCTGGTGCATGCGCCCCTGGCAGTGCATCCGCCCGGCGGCGTTTCACTCGTGCCGGTGCATACGGCCCAGCAGATGTATGCGGCGGTCATGGAAGAGCTGCCGCAGGCGGATGTCCTGATAGGCGCGGCGGCGGTCGCCGACTACCGGCCGACAGACAGCGTTGACTACAAGCTGAAGAAATCGCCGCAGCAACAGGTCATTTCGCTGGAAAGGACGCCAGACATTCTGCATGAGGTCGGCAGACAGCGGGGTGAGGGCAGTCCGGGGCCGCAGCTTGTCATCGGTTTCGCGGCGGAGACGAACGACCTGGAGGCGAACGCCATAGACAAGTTGGAGCGAAAGAACCTCGATCTCGTTGTGCTCAATGACGTGAGCGCGCCTGACAGCGGCTTCGCGGTTGACACGAACAGGGTTACTCTGTTCGAGCGAGACGGTAACCGTGAGGCCTGGCCGCTAATGAGCAAGGACGAGGTCGCGCAGGCGATCATGCAGCGGATTGTGGCGCGATTGGGGAGGCTGGACTGGAAAGGGTCTCAGTCCAGAGCGGAGGACGGCCTGACGGAGAGTTGGTGAATATGTATCCGGCCAAGTTAGCTTCGCTTTCGACGTTGTGAGACGCGAGAAGGGGATTCCGCCATGGCTCTCACTGAAAAACAGGAGCGGGAGATCGCGGGCGCGATGAGGGAAGTCGATCCGGCACAGATTTCGGTTACTCGGAAGTTGACGACGGCGCAACGGACGCAGCAAGGACTCTCGATGATTCGAATCGCCGAGCAAGTCACGTCCTATCGAATACGGACGCGCCGGCCTGAACTGACAGAGGGAATGTCGCTCGGACTCGCGCGAAAAGCGGTTGTGGACGGGAGAGAGGCAGTGGCAGAAGACCCTCAACAGGAATTCGGCAGCTTCATTCGCGAGGTTCTTGATGCGCTGGAAGAGACGCGTGTAAAGTACCTGGTAGGAGGAGCGGTTGCCGTGTGGGGATGGGGAGAGGCCCGAACCACTCGGGACTTCGATGTCGTCGTCGATCTGCCACTCAAGCAGATGGCCCAGCTTTCCGAGGCGTTGAGGGATAGGGGAATGTTGGTGCCTGTTGATGTGATGCTCGATCTTTACATTTCGCCGGGGGACTTGCCCATCAACGCCGTCCACTTGCCTACGGGGTACAAATTGAAAATCTTCCTGCTGCGGCCCGACGATGCTCTGCGGGCAAATGCACTACAGCGTCGCCTGCTTGTCGACTTCGGCCCTGGTATTGGCGAGGCATATGTCCATTCCCCTGAGGACCTCATCCTTTATAAGCTTCAGTACTACAGTCTTAGCAGCCAGACCAAGCATGTCCGCGACATTGGCAGTATCATCACTACGTCGGGAGATGACAGCCTGGAACACGACTACCTTACGCACTGGATCGACCGACTGAACCTGACCGAAATCTGGCTGGAGATTCGGAAACAGCTGGGGCGACCAGATGGCTAGTAGGGGGGATCTGCCGGGCCTTCGTAGGCGCACATGCCGATCCGCGGTGAATTAACGGCAGGCAGGACCATCGCATCTTCGTGCAGATGCTCGTTCACGTGCTGACCGCACAAGAAGCAGTTGTTGCCTTCCCATAGACATCCGGCGCAAATCCAGTCGGCCTGTTTGCGGCAGACCATGCATTTCATTGTGGGCGTATTGTTGCGCGCTAACATTCGAATGGGTTTGCCCGTCCAGTTACCTGAGCGCACAGCAAGTACGGAAATCAACAGCTCGGTTGTGGTGCCGAAGTCATACTCGTATTCTGCCTCTGTTCCCTCATCAAATGCATCGGCGATCTGTGTGGACATCGATTCAGTCTCGCCGATTGCCCACTCGATTTCAATCTCTCTATCATAGTAGATTCCGTTGATTAGAAAGTGGCTCAAGTGGCCACAACACTCCAACCAGATGACCCGCAGATACTGATCCAACTGGTCCAGCGCGGCTTGGCCTGCAATTTCCAGGTGCAGCCAGTAGTCGGAGGTCCAAACATCCTCAATCAGTAGGTGAAATATCTTTTGCTGTTGTCCCGGCCCCGTGGCATCAGATTCCATTGCGCTTGCACGCGCGGCACACGTTTGCAGATGACGAGTCATTCCCCAGCGAGTGTAATCCTTGCCACAGAATACGCAGTTTCCCCTTGTTGCCTTTCTTCTCGTCACCGTTTCCTCCTTTATAACCAGGTCTGTGCCAAAATAAAGAATCAGTCCGGTCACTTCCTATTCTTCGCTGACCTCTACGACAATCCAATTGGTTCCCGTGCGGCCGAAGGTCTCGGGCGCGTACATTTCCTCTGCTTTGGCGGGGGGCGCTATGAAGGCGCCGGGCGTCGTGGCGCGGGCCAGGTAGCTGTATTCGTAAACGCCCGCCCACAGATATGACGTGAAGGCCTCGGCCCGTTCATCGCGCAGGTTCTGATGCTGATACCAGCTGCCCCACCACCAGCGCCTAGCACCGGACCTGTTCGGATCCGGCGGTGGACCGGCGGTCACGGCCAGATCCGGGTTAAGTATTTCGAGACCTGCTGGCAGAGGGTCCACCAGGGCAACGTGGACGCGGCGGGAGGGAGCCGCCATTGTCAGCCTGACACGCACACGAGCGCCGGCCCTGATGTGCCAGACGCCATCTTCATCGCGGTATACATCGGCGGGGTCGTCCACGGCCTCGTAGATACGTTCTACAGTGAAGCCATGGTCCGCCGGACCCAGGCTGAGGTCGATGGGAGCGTATCGGAGCCCCAGCCGGTAGTAGAGCCGCCCCTGGCCCTCCTTCTGGACCAACAGGGGCAGGTCGCCCTCTGCATTTGACGCACTCTCAGGCAGGAATTGCATGGGCAGATAAAGGCCCACGTTATCGGTCGAACGGCCCTGGAAAGCGCGTGTCGCTGCGAACCGCTCCCCCAACCAGATTCTGGCAACAAAGTCGGGCGTTTGGGATTCGAACCGATTGAAATAGCGGTCCATCGCCAGCAGGACCCAGATGTTTTCCTGGGTGTTGCTCCAGCGACCGGCGGTGCGATGCCCCAGCAGGCCGCGCACGAGCTTCGCGATCAGATCGCTTTCCGGCTGATCCAAAACAAGGGCTTCCAACAGGACCGCGTCGGCGCGGCGGCTGGAATGGAGCAGCAGGTAGTCGCCGTCGGTATAGCCGGTCGCTATCGTTGCGGCGCCTGCCGTCTCGGTCACCCTGTTCGTGATGAAACGCCGCATTTCGGAAACTGTCGCGTGCGATGCCGCGTCATCGGTCAAGACGAAGAGGAGCCACCCGATGCTTTCCAGAGAGAGGTTTTCCAGTCCCGCCTCACTTACCAGTGACCGCGCCTTGGCAGGACCGGCGTCGTTGAGCAGTTTGCGAACATAGAGGGCGTAGGAGGAAAGCCCGCGGCGGGCCTCGACAGTGTACCAGGAGGGGAACTGCCGCTCGATATCGCGGAGATAGTCAAGAGAACGGCTGACCATGTGGTTGGGCACGGAGTACCCTTTCAGACGGGCGCGGGCGAGCGCATGCGCCACGTGCACGCTGTGGTAGGGCCAGATTTCACCACCTCGCCGCCAGATGGGGAAGCCGCCCCCGTGGTCTTGCAGAGCTTCGAGTGTCTGCAGATCCCTATCCATGGTCATCTCAATCTCATCCGAAGCAGGCAGTCCTTCGGCGTCAAAAGCCGCCAGCACATCCCGCAGTGCGGCCACAGCAAGGATGCGGGAAGCTACCTGCTCGGAGGAGTCGAACGGGTAACTCACCAAGTAGATGAAGGCGTCCGTCAGGGTTTGCAGAGCGGTGGAGGAGAGCGTGACCTCCAGGCCGCCATAGTCAGGAATCGTGCCGGCAGGCGGCCGGATGGGTTGCATGACTGCGCCGTCCTCGTCGATCTCGCCGTAAGCGGCGAAGGCCTCGGTCGTTGCAGGCGTGAACACCGGCAGATTGACTTCGGCCGCGTCGGCGACGGCCGGTCGATTGGCGTCGATCGCGCCGAACTGGAAGCGGGAAGTACCTGCGCTGGCCGTGGTTGTGGGAAAGCGCACTTCCACGCGGTCGTTGGCAGGGACAGTCACTGCGTAGCCGGCTACTCCTCCCACTCCGCTCTCTCCGATGACGTTGGCGTTCACGGCACGAACGATTGCATATACTTCTGTTGCCTCGTCGGTCTGGTTCTGGAGGACGACCGGCAGTTCGAAGCTGTCGCCGAAATTCAGGAATCGCGGGGCGGAGGGACGAACCATGAGCGGCAGGCGCGCGGTCAGGCTGGATTCCCCGGCGCCGAAGAAACGGCCTTCGGCGACTGCTACAACCATCACGCGGTAGCGGGTCAGGTTATCAGGCAGTTTGACCGATACAGTGGCTTGGCCGTCCTGGCCGGTACGCGCTTCGGGCGCGAAAAGGGCTAAGGGCTCAAAGTTCAGCCGGGCCCGAATCGATGGCCCGTCGCCGTCTGCGGGACCTGCTTCTTCGGCCGATTCATCGGCCATGGCCATTTCGGCCATAGCGGCGGGGGCTGCAGCCACCATTCCCATGGACCGTAATTGCTGCAACGCCGGCGGGGGTTGAGGGGTCCCGGTCGGCAGCGGCGTTGCGCCTTGCAGCGATTGGTGGCTGGCAAGCAGGATATCGTCGCGGTTGTAATGATCGCTAACGCCGCGACCGCGGTGACTATAGAAGACGTTGATGGGGTCGATCAGTTGATAGCCGGTCAAGGCGAGTATTGCCTCGTCAACGACAACAATGGCGAATTCGGCGCCGTCCACAGGTACGCCGTCTGCTTTTGTAACCGTCACATCGATCGTTGTTTCTGCGCCAGGCTCCAGTCGTGCTGCCCTCGGCTTTGCCTCTACTTGCAATGTTCGGCTCAGTGCTGGAATCGACAGGTTCAGCCGTCCGCGTGCGTAGGCCGGGCGGCGGGGCAGACCCGGGAGCACGTTGCCTGCGTCGTCCACGCGCTCGCCTGCGCCGACAAGATCCACCTGTACGTGGATGTTGGGGATATGGTTGTCTTCGATTGGCACTTGCAGCGTGTAGGTGGGTCCTTCCATAGTAAACCGTTCGCTGGACACAAGGCCGTCACGCCGCAGTGTCAGGAGGCCCTCCGCGGGGTGGAAAGGCGCCTGGACCAGAATTTCGGCCATGTCACCCGGAGCATAGTCTTCGCTGTCCGGAATGAGCTGCAGCTCCTCCCGTTCCAGGTTGGCGCTGGGAGGGCGCTGACCGCCGGTCACCCAGCGGGTCATTTCGGTCCGGTTACGGCGGCCGGCTTCGTCGACAACGGTGGCAGTGATCCGGTACTCCCCACCTACTGCCGTCTCAAAGGAACAGGAAGCGAAGCCATGTTCGGGGTCGTCCGGCCGCGAGGCGGCCGTTGTCTCGACCGAACATTCCTGCGTCTCCTTCTCGGACTCTTGCCATTCGCCGTTGCGGTATTCCCAATCCAATAGTGCGGCTTTCACAGATGCGCGATGTCCTTCGATCGCACTGCCGTCGATGTCGGTGACAACCACATCGACCGACAGGGGCTCGCCCTGTTCGACGAAGTAGCGCGCAGTGCGGAGGCCGACGTAGCGGTCGGCCGGATGGAGCAGGAAACCGGCTCGGCTGCTCCACGCTTGCCGATTCACGTCCATGACCGTGGCCGTAGCGTCTATGTGGGCAGGGAAGGGTGTTACTTTCTCTGCGCCGGCTGGTTCAGATCCGTCTCCGGCGGCGGTGAGGAAGTCAATGCGTAGATTGTGCTGGCCAGCCGCGTCGGTGCGGGAACTGAAGGATGCGCGTCCGAGGTAGCCGGATTCACCATGGTAACCCCACCACGGGGACCATTTTCCGAAGACAAAGTCGGGCCAGTTGGGAGGATCATAGGACCCTTCTGAGGCCTCGACGTCCCAACCGACCTCTGCGCCGGGAAGCGGACCGCCGGCAAAGTAGCTGGCGCTTACGGTCGCCAAGGCGCGGCCTCCGGCGACGTGGGGTCCTTCACTGACGCTGGCGCTGACCTCAAATTCGGGCCGGCGGAACTCCTGAATCTGGAAGACATGCTCGTAGCGCGCCGCGTAATCGTCGTCATCGGTCGGGCGCATCTCAATCCATGCGTAGCCCAGGTTGACGTTTTCCGGCAGGTCAAATTGAAAGTGGAAGCCTCCCAAGGCGTTGATACTTACGCTGTCCGAGTGGATCAGGTTGTTCGACGAATCGCGCACCGCATACTCGAGCATAGAGGTCGAGCCTTCCGGCAACAGGCTTACGTCGCCCTCCGGGCCGCGCCCAATTTGACGCACCCAACCCTTGACGCTGACGGTTTCGCCGGGGCGGTAAATTTTGCGGTCGTCATAGACGGAGTAGCGGACATTAGCTCGCTCGGCGCGGCGCTGCCATCCGTTCCAACCGGTTTCGGTTCGGTAGTATTCGTAGCGGTTTTCCGGTAGGAAGGTCACGTCATTGCCGCGGCGGGCGATGAGCAGTTGGGAACTGCGGCGGGGCAGGCGCAACCGAACTGAGCCTGTCTCGCCGGTCATTCCCTGCACGTCCTGCGGCCACAGAGTGACCTCGACTCCGGCCAGGGGCGTACCGTCAACCAGACTGTTGGCCCACACTAGCATCTCATCGGCGTCGACAAAGGCATCCAGACCGATCTCGGTCACCTGAACCCAACTAACAATTCTCATCTCCTGCAGCTGTCTGTTGAGGAGGTTTGAGAGCAGACCGCCCTCTGGTTCTATATACAGGATCAGGTGGCCTGTGCCGCGGTCGAGCGCGGGGGTCAGATCGATTTCAGTCTCGACCACGGTGTCGAATTGACGGCTGATCTCCAGCTTGCGCTCCATGACCAGTTCGCCGGGCGGCTCTGCTTCGTTGTCGCGCCAGAGGTCGTTGCGCCACTGCTGGTATTCGATGTACTGCTCCGGAAGAACGCGATAGACCCGCGCGTTGATTGCGTAGACATTTACCGAGTAGACGGGATAGGACGGTTTGCCGTAGGGGTCAAGGATGGTAATCGGACCCCTGCTCCCGGCAGCAAGAAAAGCCTCCATCGGCCCAATCCTGAACCGGGACTGTGTTTCCTCGTCCAGAGTCTGACCGAAACGGTCGGTCAGGCTTGGGGCGACGGTTACGTCGTAGGTTGTTCTTGCCTTTGTGTTGCCAACGATCCAGATTGAATCGCCGAAAACTTCATACGAGACGTAGTCGAGTTTCGGCTCGATAGTGATGAGGGAAGGATCAAACGACTCGGTGTCGATGGGATTGCTGAATCGCAGGGACAGGGGGCTATTGGGGGGGCACTGGGCGTTTCCTCCCCACGCGCACTCACGCTGCCGGAGCGCAAACTTGCCGGGCGTTCTGAAACTGTAGCTCTGGGGATGGGCTGTAACAAGAGGTCCTTCCGCGGACGGCGTGCCGGCTGCGAAGGTGACCGTTACGGTCGTGTCGGGTGGTAACAGCTCATCGGAGACGAATGCCAACCAACTGCTGTCGGCCGACCTTGCTATCAGGCGCTGGATCCGCGAATCCGCGGCAATTTCGTCATCGCTGGCTAAGCGCACGGCGTACCGGCGGCCTTGGGCTGTCAGGTGCGTATGCCCGAGGACTGCGGCAGGATCTATGCTCTGGTCGAAAGACGCGAAGAAGACCGGCTCCCTCCCAAAGGGACCGCCGACCGGATAGGAGGATTGCAGAGTCGGCGCCGGCGTTCGGAAAGTCCAGCTGACCGATTCTGCCAGGTTCGTTCCGGAAGCAGACTCCGTACCGGCGGCGATCCTGGCCACGTACTCGGTTGCCATCGGCATTCTGGCACTCCCGTCTGCGCCAGCTTCAAACAGGAGGGTTTTCGTTCCCACCCAGCGCCAACGGCCGGTCACAGCCGGCTCGAGGTCGACCGTTATGTCCTCCGCGGCCAACTCCTGGTGACTGGTGAGTGAAACCATGGGTTGACTGAATGTTACACTCAGTTGCGGGGCGAGAGGGACATCCCCTTCCGGCGAAAAACGAAGGACGGCCAGGGGCGCGTCCTCCTGAACGTCGAGCGGCGACTCGGGCTGAGGCGGAGGGAAAGGCAGCTCGACTTCCTGACCGGGGCGCGGGGGCGGCAGGCTCTGGTCCGGGAGGCGCACCTGGGCGACATCCCCTTCTTCCTGGCGAAGAGGAGGCAGACGGGTCAACAGCGCTTGAATCTGCTGCTGAGAAAGAGGCGTCGTTTCGGCAAGAGGAGGGCGGGCCTGGTCTGCGTCCCAATCGGGCTGGCCTTCGCCAAGTGAAAACGGCGGGGAGCCCGATTCGTCGAAGTCCTGTCCGAAGTCGTCAAAAAAGTCGTCCTCGAAAAAGTCGCCTGTCGGGCCCTCATCATGTACGACGGACATTCCGGCGCCGCCCGAAGCCAGACCTTCTGACCTGTTTGCGTTACATCCAAGAGATGTAAGAGCGATCAGAATCGGCAGAAACGTCAGGAGAAAACGTTGGAACATGGTTCTGTGCTCCTATAGGAACAGCCCCACACGAGTGAAGTGAATCGTTTCGCAGAAACCGGGCGCTGCGCTGAGGCGACCATTCTCAGACTGGCAGGGGCGCTGGTATCAGAAGCCGTACCTGGTGAGTACCATCTCAAAAAACTCTGCACCGAGGTAGGCGGCCAGTGCGTGCTTAATGATTTTGCCGCTGATGACCACGGCGAGGAAGCGCAAAACGGGCATCCGCAGGGCGCCGGCAAGAATGCCTGCAAAATCGAAGATCGGCAAGGGAAGGATAGCAAGAATAAAGAGAGCGGGCGTAGTAAAGCGAGTGGTCATGTGGTGGAGAAAGGAGCTGAATCTCCCCTCACCACTGACGAGATTGCGGCCGGCTTTGCCTGCAAGGTAGCCTGACAGTTCTCCCAGTCCGCTGCCGAAGCCGGCAACGATCCCGAGGAGAACGGGGTTCAAGTGTGCGCCGAGGGCCAGTATCAGGGCAAGCCCGGGGGCGGGCAGGATAACCGTCGCATTTCCGATCAGACTGATCAGAAAGCTGCTAAAGTACCCCCACTGGCTGAACCGCTGCACCAGTTCTCTCTGCGTGCCCAACCAGAATGCGCCAACAACGATTGCAAGGATTCCGATAATCTGAAGAGCCGTGAACCATGGATTAGGTCTGGCGGAATCCAGGTCTTCTGCCCCGGCTTCTTCAAGAATTGTCAGACGTTCGCCGCCCGCCGCAGGCAGGGTCTCGTTTTGAATTTGCTCAGTATCGCCGGCAGTGTTCATGTCTCTCTCAAGTTGGCGTTCTGCACGCTCTGACCAGCGAAACGAGTACGAGAATCCAGGGCGCCGGGAACGGGAAAGGGATGCAGGTGATAAAGCCTGAAGTTATTCACCTTCCTCAATTTCGACTGTTTTCAGAAGATCACCGGGAGAGTCGGCTGCCCTCGGATCCCGCAGTGAGAGCGAGAACAACACGTCCATTCCATCGACCACCTCGCCGAAGATCGTGTGGTTGCCATTCAGCCAGGGCGTTTCGGCGAAGGTAATGAAGAACTGGCTGCCGTTCGTATTCGGGCCTGCGTTCGCCATAGCCAGGAGGCCGGCGCGATCGAACTGGAGGCTGGCCAGGGTCTCATCCTGGAATTGATAGCCGGGGCCGCCCGCGCCGGTATTGGTGGGATCTCCGCCCTGGGCCATAAAGTCTTTCAGTACTCTGTGAAAATGCGTGTCGTTGTAGAAACCGTCGCGGGCCAGAAAGACGAAGTTATTGACCGTAACCGGCGCTTCTTCGGCAAACAGCTTTACCCGCATATCACCTTTCTCAGTCTTGAAAACGGCGTGATACTCGACATTGGGATCGATGGTCATTTCCGGGCTGTCGTCGTACATTCCATTACGGTCGGCCGGCTCGAGGGCCGCCGCGGCGCCCTCTTCAACTTCCTGAGAAGCTTCGGTTGCTCCGGTGGGGGCAGTGCAGGATGAGATGAAGAGCACAATAAGGATCAGGATTAAGACCGCGAGGTATCCTGGACGTTGAATGAAGCGCGCGGCAAAGTTTGAGAGGCGAATTCTTCTTGCCCAACCCAAGCTCGCGGACGACAGATTGTCGGGACTGCCCTGGTTGCGGGACGGATCTTCAGCAGTGGTGGGCTTACGTCTGGGAACTGAGAACAAAGTCATCTCCTTATCGGATAAGATAGGTTAGCACGGTTTGGAAGCAGGCCGGCGATCCACACTCAGTTGTTCTGGAACTCGAGTTTCCACAGTGCGAAAACTGCCAGCGCGAAGGCAGTCAACCCGACGATGAGAGCTTCCTGCAAGTTGGCCTGCGTCAGGAAAACGGAGGCCAGACCCGTTCCTCCGCTAATAAGATAACACAGAAGTACCGCTTCGCGCTGACTTCCCGTTCGGAGGGCAAGCCTGTGGCTGACGTGATCTTTGCCTGCCGTGGTGAGAGGATTTTTGCCGCGGCGCAGGCGGCTGATGAAGACGAGGGCCGTGTCGAAGACGGGCAACGCCAATACGAGAATGGGAATCATCCAGGTTATGCTGGCCGTGTTGGCGGGGAAACGCAGTTTGATGCCGACCGCGGCGAGTAGGAAACCGAGGAAAAGACTCCCAGTGTCCCCCATAAAGACGCGAGCCGGATTCCAGTTGTAGACGAGAAAACCGATGCAGGCGCCGCAAAGCGCAGCAGCCAAAGTCCCCACGAGATATTGGTCGCTCATTGCAGCCAGGAGGGTGAAGAAAGCTGCAGAGATTGTGGCGACGCCGCTGGAGAGCCCGTCCATATTGTCCAGCAGATTGAACGCGTTTGTGACTCCGACCACCCAGAAGAGTGTCAGAACAATGTCCAAGAACCCATCAAAGAGGCGGACCTGGACTCCGCTGAAGACCAGGATACAGGCTGCCACCACCTGAAAAAGCAGCTTGAAATAGCTCCCGACACCGCGGCTGTCGTCCAGGGCGCCAACCAGACTGACCAGAGTGGCGCCAACAAAGATTCCAACGACTTCGTTAACGTAGCTGCGATCACCCCAGAGGGCGAGGGCGGCGATGAACGCGACATAGATGGCAGCACCGCCCATCAGGGGCACAGGCGCGCGGTGAATTTTGCGAGCAGAAGGTTGGTCGAGGATGCCCAGCTGCAGTGCGGCGTAACGTACCAAAGGCGTCCCGCCAATGGCGATAATCAAAGCACTTGCCGCCATCAGTAAAAAGGAGCTCATTCACTCACCAAGGATCAGCTTCAAGCCAGTTCACTCAAGAGAATCGACAAATGATTGGATACCGGGCTTCTCGTTTTCCGGGGCGAGAGTCAGAGCAGATTCTCCGAACTGGCGCGCCTGTTGGTTGTTGCCCAACTCAGTATGCACCTGAGCCAGCTGGAAGGGAAAACGATAGTCGTGCGGCGCCAGTTCCATGAGGCGATGCAGGATATCGGCCGCCTCCAGCAACCGCCCATTCTCTACATTCATCTCCGCAATCACGCTGTAGGTGGCGATAATCTTATCTCTTTCGTCATGGCCGCTCTCTATCAGTGCGACGGCGCGTTCAGCCCACTGAACAGCCTCTTCAGGGCGGTCCAGCAAGCGGGAAAGAACGACCAGATTGCGCACAGCGTTGAGGTCGGTGGGGTGTTTCTCAAAAGCCAGCGAAATGGTTGCCAGTGCACCCTCCAGGTCGCCGGCGCGGGACTGGGCCGCCCCTTTGTGTGTGAGCAAAGCCAAGCTGTGAGGAAGCTTCTCCAGGCCGTTATCCAAGAGGTGGGAGAGCTTTTCCGATTCGTTCGTCCGGGTGTACAACTCGATCAACAGCGCATAGGTGTTTTCGAACCGGTCGTCAAGCGAAAGACTGTGCAATAGTGAGATCTCGGCGTCTTTCTCACGGTCCATGGAGACCAGGATTTGTCCTTTCTCATTCCACAGATGGGCTACATTGGGACTGAGTGAGAGAGCGATGTCGTAGTGGTGCAAGCTCTTTTCCAACGCCGGCAATCGCGCTTGCGGATCATCGGTCAAAATTGCCCAGCGACGGTAAAGACGGGCCAAGTTCGAGGTGTGGTCCGTGTTCAGCGGATTTGCTTCCTGGGCGCGGATAAGTACGGCTTCAGACGCGGACAGGAGATCGTCCCGCCCCAAGAGCGCAATGTCATCTGCATTCAGATCGAGAACGTGCTGCAGAGTCGGATCAGACGGAAACGACAGCGAGCCTTCTTTGGGTGCATTCGCCGCTCTTTCGAGGAGGCTGCGACCTAAAAAGAGCATGTAGTAATCCTCTGTCGGTCGGACTGCAAGTGCGCGGCGGTATAGGTCGGAACTCTCGACCCAAGCACCGGCGGAATCGAAGTTCTGGCCTTGTTTGTAGAAGACATCGGCCCGCACCTGTGCAATGTTTATGTTGGCGATAACGTAGAAGACAGCGACAGACATGAGGATCCCTGCGCCTGCCGTAGCCAGGCCGCGCCCCAACCATGCTCGTCGCGTATGCACCATTTTGCGCCACGACAGAAACAGACCGGCAAGCAGACACCAAAGAACCACGAGCCAAGTGTACAGGCCATAGTGGCCTGCAATTTGTTCCAGCTGTTCGGCGACGGTACCCGTCCTGGCGTCGGGAAGCAACCGGGCGGCGTGGATGAGGCCATAGAGCAACCAGCCTGCGAAGAGTATCAGGCCATAGAGAACAGTTGCGAGAGCGGACGGGCGGGCCGTTTCCGCAATACTGCTGCGGGGCGTTTCCTCATTGCGCCGGCTTCCGACTGCAGCGCCTCTCCTCACTTGCTTCCCCAGACCCAGGCCAGGATGGCGCAACAGGGCGGTGGTTGTGCCCAATCCAGTTGCGATCAACCAGGTGAAAAAGACCAGCCACAGTATGTCTGTCAACGTTGCCCCGGCTCGATCCTGAAGGGCAGTGCCCATCCCTGCGAATACGATGGAGAGGGTATTCGACATTCCCAGATAGTTGATCGTAAAGAGAAAGACAAGCGTCATCACGACCAGAAGGTCGGGCAGGATTGTCGCCGGCAAATGGATGTCCCAACCTCTGTTGGATGATCGGGCCTGACGACGGCCGCGCGCGGCCCTTCCCCGTGTCGCAGCGCGCCTGTTCCGCGCGCTCCGGTTTTCCTCGCCTCGCGGCGCTGCCTGACTTGCAGAGAGCTGGTCGGGTGCAAAGGTTTCCGGGAAGAGCCAGTTCATTCCCAGGCCCAGCAGCAGAGCCAGTATGGTCCAGAAATAGATGCGGGTGGCTGCAATGGCGATTCCGAGATGAATCTCGACATAGTGGGCGATGATTGCTGACAGCGAGGCGACCAGGAGGAGCTGGCGCGGGCGATGCGCCGCCGCGGCTGAGGAGGTCTGTTGAAGGAAGACTGCAAGGGTGACATACGCAATCAGCCCGAGTATCAGTCCGGTCGGCCAGTTTACGCCGAGGAAACCGATGCTAACGCCGCGCACCTGGAACAGGGCGCTAAGGAGGATACCCCCGCCTGCAAGCATTGAAAAGAAGAGTATGGCGTCCCGGCGTGAACGGATCAGCCCAAGCCAGCGCATAGCCCAGAAGAAGATAGACAAGAAGAGGAGGGAATTTGCAAGAAAGCCAAGAGCGCCGGTCATGGCCAGACTGTCCCAAGTTTCGTTGTGGGCCCGGTCGGGGCTGGCATTGCGGGACTCCCATTGGGCCAGTTCCGGCGGATAGAAGCGATTGAACGCCATCCAGAGTGTCTCCGGACCATAGCCAATCAGGGGGCGGAACGGATTGACGGGGTCATCTTTTCCATCGGGATAGGTCAGCGGCTCGTGGGGGAAGATCAGTTCTGCGGTACCCTCCCAGATTAGTACGCGGACCCGCCCCGTGCCCGTAGCGCTATCCAGCATCGTCGTCAGACGTCCCCAGTTTGGGACTTGGCGAAAAGAGCGGCCAATCGAGGTCGTATTCAGGACGATGAGGAGAACGAGCCCAACCAGGCCGAGCCCTGCCCAAGCGGCCGTCCAGACGCGGTAGTTGCGGGGACGCATGCCGGTCAGGAGGAGCAACACAAAAGTGTACATACCGCTGGCGAGGCCAAGCCAGGGGCCGCGGCTCTGGGACCAGAATATGGCGAGCAGCTGAATGACGAGTACAAACAGATAGCAGCCGCCAGCCAGAACACCGGCCAAGCTGTGGTCGGGAGTAGGGGGCGCCTGTTCGTCTTCGGGCGCAGTATCGGAGGTAGTATCGCCGCCTGGCCGCGGCCCGCCTTTTGACAGGAACGCGAAACAGGAGACTGCGCGTTCAAGCGTCAGGAAGAAGGCCATGATCAGATGCGCGGCGAGAAAGATTGGATTCCCCGCGTTGGCAGTTACGCGGCCGGTCACATCCTGGGCCCAGGGGAGGGGATCCTTGCCGAAGTGCTGGAATACGCCGTAGACGGCGATGGGAAGGCTGGTGATGATAATTGTATGTTGAAGCCGACGCAGCTGCGAGGATTGTCGCAGGTGGGCTGCTGTGAGTACAGCGATGACCAGATAGCTGGCGTAAGTGTAGGCGCCCTGCAGCCGGTGATAGGACCCCCACCAGCTTACGGAGGGCGATATACTCAACAGAGTACTGATAGCGTAGGATATTGCCAGCAGCACGAAAGGGAGCAGGAACGGCTGTTTCCAGAGGCTGCCCAGCCTCCATTCTAACGTGGACTGTGAACCTTCGCTGGCCGCAAGGGCCTGGTTGCCCGCCGGCGGACCTCCTCCGCCAGCTGGCAGCCATATTCGACCGCCGTCCAGAATCTTTACAAGATAGGCCAGGAGCATGACCAGAGAGATGGAACGAATGAGGCTGATCTTGTCCGGCTCAAACACGCGGCTGGAGTAGGTATTAAAGAAGAGCGGCGCGACGATCAGGGCGGCAAGCCAGCCGGCCTCGATGACGGATTCGCAGTAGTGCTGAATCTTCGTGTGTCGCATTTGAGGTTCAGTACGATTGCCGTTGTCGGCGCCTGTTTAACGCAGCAGGCGCGGGGAGGCAGTGTGATCAGACTTCTCGTGTCGAGTGAGGTTACTCGAACAGCTATTCCTTCTTTTCAGTTTCGGCTTTGGCCAGTCTGCCAAGCCTTGCTTAGTTCCGTAAAGGCAAGCGCCGGCGCATTTGGGCGCGTGTCATGAAACCTGCCCGTATTGTAGGTCAGGACCAGTTCCTGGCGGGCGCGGGTGATTCCGACATAGAGAAGCCGAAGGCGTTCGGCGGCAAATTCCTGCCGGGACTCACGGGTTGCCTCGCCAGGGACGTATTCGTCGAGCGTCCCCATGTGAAGCTGCCTTGTCTGCTCCAGAGCTTCCTCGGTCAGATTGAGGCTGTCGCGAATGTAATTTGGTTCCCCTCGGTAGTACTCGTCATCGCCGCCGCCCGGGAAGCTGTAGTTGCTTACGGACGCCAGATGGACGCGATCCCATTCCAGTCCCTTGGCTGAATGCATCGTTGCGATGGTCACCTTGCCTGCGGGTGGTTCGAAGCCGCGCGTTTGTTCAGTGAACCCCAGCAGACGCCGCTTGTTGGCGGCGGTCTCTTCCAACTCTTTTGTCAACTCGAGTAGCCGCAGGCCGGGCCGCTCTCCGGCCCTATTGGCCAGCAGGATGGCGGCGCTGTGGGCCAAAGCACGTTCAGGAGCTTCTGTGAACAGATCCTGTCCCAGAGTCAGGACCAGCTCGTCAACAGGCAGAACTGCGGCTGAACACCAGCGTCTGAGGTCTTGCCGGAACCGGTGGACGATGGGCCGAAAGCCGTCATAATCGTCGAGCCAGCGCAGTTCCTGCAGCCAGTCGTCGCCGGCAGCAGGGAAGATGAAACGTTCCGGCAGGCGCAACTGGCCGAGTGCCTTGCCAAAGAGCAACGCTGGCCGAGGCAACTCACTTTCCTGTGTATTCTCGATGGAATCGGACTGATCCGGCAGCCAGGATGGAGGTCCCTCCTCAGCGTCACCCCGGGCTGACTCCACCCCTGTGTCCGAAAGATCGTGCAGACAGCTCCGCCGCGCCCACCAGACCTCGTTCCAAAGCAGACGCAGATGGGAGGGGTTGGAGGGCTGGCTGATGTAGCGCATTGCTTTCACGAGGGCGTCTACGGCAATACGAGTTGTGCTGGTGGAACGGAGAAGCGAATCGTCAAATGGGAGGGAGGCGTCTTCGAAAGCTCTGCTGAACTCTGCGCCGCGCCGGTTGTCGGGGACGAGCACGGCGACCGTCTTCGCGGGGTGCTTCGGCAGCCAGCGCTGCAGACTGGTGACCAGAATCCGGATTTCATCGACGGGCACAAGTGGACGGTCATAGAAATAGACGGCCGGGTTTCCCGGCTCCGGATTGCGCTGCGGGTCGTCTTCCTCGGTGGGCTGAATGTGTGGGGGCGAAAGCGCCTTTTCGGGCGGAAGCAGCGGATGCTCTTCAGAACTCCAGTCGATCAAGCGGTTGGCAAGACAGATGATCGGCAGCGCGCTACGGCCCGAGTTGGGCAGGGGCAGTTTGACGACCGTCTCGCCATCCACGAACTGCTTAAGAAACCGGGGATCGGCACTGGTGAAAGTGGTGTTAATGGCCTGGTTGGGATCCCCCACACGGACCCAGTTTCCATGCGCGGCCGTCAGGAGTGAGAGCATCTGCTCCTGGAGGGCGCTACTGTCCTGGGCCTCATCTTCGAGGACAAAGGGCCAGCGCCGTTGGAGGCGTGCCAGGAGGTTGTCATCGGTTTCGAGCGCTTGAAGCGCAAGCAGGATCAGGTCGTCAAAGTCGACGCCGCCGCGCACGCTCAGCCCGCGCTGGTAGTCGCGGCAGACCTGGAGTCCGAAGGACAACAGAGGCCAGGCGCCGGACTGATGCTGCAGGAGATTTTCCAAGGAGTCGGCATCGGTGCGCAGCTCCTTTACGCGACGAATAACCGCTTCGGCGACTTCCTGCGCAGTCAGGTTGAGTTGGCGTACCAAGTTGCGGGAATTGTTAAGGTTTTCAGGCTTGATGTAACCGCCCAGAAAGTCGGGATTGGCCTGAATGTAGTTGTTGACGGCCTGCCACTTAATGTCCTGGCTTGTTCGCTCGTCGATAATGTCGAAGTCTTCACCCAGGCCAACCAGACCGGGGCGCTCGCGCACAATGTCGTGGGCCAGACTGTGAATCGTTCCCACGCGGAAGCCGCTGGGAAGCAGTCGACGGCTCTCGACGATACGGCCGATGCTGCTGCGGAAATTCTCTGCAGCTGCGTTGGTAAAGGTGACGACCAGGACTTCCCGATCATCTACAGGGCCTGAGGCTGCCAGCTTTTGGACCAGTTTGGCGGCGAGGCGGCTCAGGGTGAACGTCTTGCCGCTGCCGGGCACCGCGCTGATTCCGAGGCGACCTCCCTCATACTTGAGGATCTCCTCCTGTGCAGGGCGCAGTTGCTGTTCAGCGACCATGAAATTGTTGTCAGTTGCCGAGTGTTAGGGCCGAAAGCAGACGGGTCAGAGAGTTTTCCCAGGGGTTGCATCGAGCCGTGGGTGGGCCGGGGAGGATGGGAAGCACACTTCGATCTCAGGCCAGTGGTCCGAGCACTCTCAGAACGCCCACAAACTGGCCCTTGGCATCCAGGCTGGCGTGCGTGATCAGCGCTGGGGCTGACCGGCCGTCCTCCAGTCTAACCGTCATTTTACGATCCCGGTGAAGTTCGACCATCGTCTTGGTGGCATTCAGGTTATTGGTATGGTAGTAGATTCGGATCCGGTCACCTTCCGGGTGATTGTCGCTCCCGAACTCTACAATCTTCACGTCGTCCAGCACAGCCACCGGTTCGGCCACCTGGTCCAAGTAGAGCATTGCTTTCATGCAAGGCCTTCCAGATTATGGGGTCGATACGTTGCGATCAGCCTGCCCGGGCAGGTCCACAGAAAGCGGTCAGTATTGCCCGGATTCCAAAGTGATGGAAACACCTCTCGCTGCGCGCTGCAGTGAACGGAGAGGTCGTAAGCCTAGGACATTTTAGCAGATTGCCGATTGCCAGAGCAAACTTTAGGACCCATTTGGGCCGCACTGCAGGAGTCGATCAGAGGCAGCCCCGATCTGGGTTGGAAGAACCAGGCTTCTACAGTTTAAGGCTGGCTGGCTGGCATCCAGGCCCGCGGCGCAATGCCTTCAACGTGCGTCTTCACGTCGACAACAGCCGGCCTGCCAGAGGCAAAGGCGCTATCGAGGGCACCGGCGAGCTCGCTTGGCTTGTCAACAGTAATGCCGAGGGCGCCAAACGACTCCGCAATCCTGGCAAAGTCAGCGTCTTCGAAAAGCCAAAGCTCATCTGAGCCAGCGGTCCTTCCTCCGTAGGTCTGCTCTACGCCGCCCTGTTCCTGATTGAGAGAGTGATTGTTGTTGACGACGGTTACGGTGTTGATACCGCAGCGCACTGCGGTTTCCAGTTCCCCTATGTGGTACCAGATGCCGCCATCGCCCGTAAAGCAGAGGACGGGGCGGTCGGGCTGCGCGCACTTGGCCCCCATGGCTGCGGGGAGGCCCCAGCCCAGTGATCCGGCGCAGCGAATGAAGCTTTGGTCGGGGTGTTTCAGGTCGAGCATCGTCCCGGTCCAGATTCCGGCGTGGCCGGTGTCGGAAACGAGTATGGCATCGGATGGCAGGTAGTCGCTCAGTTCGCGGCAGAGGCGTTCCGGTCGCATGGGCAGGATTTCAGAGTTGACGAGATGTGCTACGCCGGCTTTCCATTCCTGCACCAGTCCCTGAACACGGCCGACCCAGGCAGCACGGGGTTCGCGGGGGTCGGCGCGGTCGATCATGCGCCTCAGGCTGCTCTTGACATCTCCCTGGAGGCCGACCTGAACCGGGTAGTTGCGGCCGATCTCTTCGGGGTTGATGTCGAGCTGGATGATGGGGGTGCCCTGGGGAGGGATTTGATAGGAGTTTGTCACCTGACCGCCGGTGTGGCTGCCGATGAAAAAGACGAGGTCGGCTTCAAACAGGGTCTGATTTGAACAGGCGCGGGAGTATGAGCCGGGGACACCTGCGGCCAGCTCGTGCTCGGGAGGGAACATCGTTTTGGCATTCAGCGACGTGGCCACAGGGACTGAGAGCTTTTCTGCCAGTTCGATGAGTTCGGTGCGGGCGTCTGAGGCCAGGACACCGCCGCCGGCGACGATGACCGGTCGTTCGGCGGCGACCAGAAGCTGGAGGGCCGCGTCGATTGCGGACGGTTCGGCCTCGGGCCGGAAAGGAGGCAAGCGGGTAAACGTTTCTTCAACGATGACTTCCAGGTCGGCTTCCGGTTCCACGACGCCCTGGCCGGCGATTCCCTCCAAGTCCAGGTGGGTCGGGCCGGGCGTGCCGGTCGTGGCGGCACGAAATGCCTGGCGCAGGTAGACGGGCAGATGTTCGGGCGTGGAGACATAGGCACTGTATTTGGATACAGCAGAAAACGGATTGACGTGATCGACCTCCTGATAGGCGTGGCGCTGCTGATTTATGAGAAGCTCCCTCCCCGTCAGGGCGACCACAGGAGAGCAGGCCAGGTAGGCGTCTTGCAAGCCGGCCGCCAGATTGACGGCGCCGACAGCCTGGGCCATGCAGAGGCTGGGGGCGCGTTTGATGCGGGCGTAGGCATCTGCCATGTAAGCGGCGGCTTTTTCTCCGTGGGTCTGCACGCGCTTGATCCCCAGTTTTTCCATTTCCATCAAGGCCCTGGGGCCGATGTAGGGCATGAAGAAGACGTGTGTGATTCCATATCCGTGTACCGTCTCGGCGATGAACCGACCACCGGTCATGCTGGGCATAGCGTATTCTCCTGATGGACGCGAAGTTGGCGGGGCATATGTGTTGCATGGGTTTGATCTATTGATAGCATCAGTTGGATATCTTTGCAATCCGCCACTGTCAGGTTTTTCCCGGTACGCTTTCGAGGTCGGGGCATCTCAGCCGACGCCGGTTGTCTTTATCCGAGAGAGTTTACGAGAGTTTGCTTGCATTTGGCGGTTGTCTGCATCAGGATTTTCAGGATTTCCTTGTGTTTGCAGGACGGTGAGACGCCAGGGATTGTCGAGTGGAGAGGGGTTGTTTGGTCGAATTGAGTTGTTTCGGCGGCTGAAAGCGATTGAGTCCGCTGGCTATACGTGCTATGATCTGAGGAGCTTTTCGGTTCCCTACAGACCATTGGGCGCGCGGTTCAGGTTTTGGGTGGGGCAGAGACGGATGCTGACGGTGTGGCTGCCAGAGCCAAGGATTGAAAGGATACAGGAGTGTCGAAGATTCTGAAAGTAGGTGTTGTGGGGGTCGGCGGGATTGCCAAGGCGCATATGCCTGGGTGGACCGCTTCGGAGGAGGCAGAGGTCGTCGCGGGTAGCGATATTTCTGCGGAGGCCTTGGAAAGGTGGGGCGCGCTCTACGGCGTCAAGAAGCTGGCGAGCGATCCGGCAGAGCTGTTCAACGACCCGGAGATCGATATTGTCGATGTTTGCACACCTAACCGGTACCATGCCCCGATTGCGATCGCGGCGCTGAACGCCGGCAAACACGTGCTATGCGAAAAGCCGCTGGCGCCGACACCTGGGGAGATACGGCAGATGATCGAGGCGCGGGATGGCGCCGGCAAGCTGCTGATGACGGCCCAGCATTTTCGCTTCAGAGGGGATTCTCAGGCGCTGAAGGCGGAGGTGAGTACCGGGACGCTGGGTGAAATATACCATGCCCGCAGCTGGATGCTGCGCCGGGGCTGGCTGCCAGTCCGGCCGGGCTTCATCTACAAGAAGCACAGCGGCGGGGGTCCAACGATCGATGTCGGCGTCCACATTCTGGACTTGACGCTCTGGCTGATGGACAACCCCCAGCCGGTGGCGGTCTCCGGTGTAGCCAAGGCGCCGCTGGCCCTCCGAGAGGGGGCATTCAGCGCGTGGAAGCTGGCCCCCGTGCCCCAGGACATGGACGTGGAGGACTTCGCGGCGGCTTTTGTGCGCTTCGAAAACGGGGCTACGCTTGTTCTGGAGACCAGCTGGCTGCTTCATCATGACACGCCGGGTGAGGACACACAGATCTGGCTCTATGGCACAGAAGGCGGTTGCCACTGGCCCACTACGAAGATCCTCGAAACGAACTACGAGACCAAACAGTTCTCCAACCGTTTTCTGCAACTGACTCAGGACAAAATGGAGCCGCACGCATTGGAATGTGTTGAGTTTGCCAAGGCGGTCAAGGACGGCGCGCCTTCGCCGGTTCCGGCTGAGCAGTCGCTGCAGGTGCAGGAGATTCTGGATGGCATCTACCGCAGCCAGGAAGAGGGCCGGGAGGTGCGCGTCGGGAAGTGAAGGCCGACCGGCAGGTTTGCCGAAAAAGTGGTGCTACGGATTTGGGGGCACGGCAGACTAAGGAGCGCATCTGATGGGAATTGCACGCCTTGCGCTTTCCTGTTCCAGAGGCTCTGCGAAACTTTTCTTTGGGGGCTGCGTAGAGTCATTTAGTGAGTGCATCGAACCGCGGAGACGGCGAATCGGCCGCTACCCAAGTTCCCAAGGAGTCAGCCATGAATGAGAATATGCCGAGCCAGCCTGAACAGGCAGTTGGGCCGGAAGAGCAGGAGAGTACGGCGCCGGATGCCGAGCAGCCGACAGAGGAGATAGTCGTACCGGTAGAAACGGTCAAGAGTGAACAGTCTACCGGAGCCGAGGAGAATCGGGACACATTTCTATTCCGTCACCCCGAAGACAAGATGGTTGGCGGGATTTGCGGCGGCTTGGGTGACTATTTCGGGATCGACCCGGTGCTTGTACGCATCATGTGGGTGGTACTGACGCTCGGGACGGCCGGCACAGGCCTGCTGGCCTACGCCGCGCTGTGGCTCTTGCTTCCCGTTGGTACTGCGAAAGCGGGTCAGCGTGCGCCAGCGGCACTGGAGTTGAACGAACGCAACGTGGGGCGGGCCGGGCTTCTGCTGGTTGTATTCGGCGTGGTCTGGCTACTGGCAAATCTTGGCATTCTGCCGGCCTTGTGGCACGTCTTCTGGGGCGTGATGGGGCTGGTCTTCTGGCCGGTGCTGCTGATCGGCGCCGGTTTCCTTTTGCTGAAGAACCAGAAAACGTGGCGCGGCCGTTTCTTCAGCGCACGCGCGAAGGTACAGGAGAGCAAAACGCGGGCGGCGTCCAGTTTGAACCGCGAATCGGCCAAAGAAGGTCTGCGCCGCGCCAAGTCCAGCATCCCGCTGAAGCGCAGCCGAGAGGACCGCATGTTTTTCGGCGTGTGCGGTGGCATCGGCAAGGAGATCGGGCTGGACGCCAATCTGGTGCGGCTGATCTGGGTGGCTTTCGCGATCGGAAGCGTCGGGACAGGCGTTCTGGTATACGTGCTGACCGGTCTGCTGCTGCCGGAGGAAAAAGAGAATTTGAAGCCGGTCCGAATACAGGAGCCTCAGGACGTAACGGTCATAGACGGGACGGTTGGCTAAGACCAGGCCTGGAATATCACGTTCTGAGTAGCGCAGCGCCCTACGTGCGGTCAGACGAGTTCCAGTGCAGGCAGGGAGCGTGAGAATTGGGCAAGTCTGAAAATTTCGTTATCGGTCTGATTCTGGGTACAGCAGTTGGCGCCGCGGTGGCCTATGTTTTCGGGCCATCGCGAGCTACTACCTTCGACGCCAAATATCAGTCACGCTGGGACCGGGCTCTTGCCGAGGGGAAAGAGGCTGAACTGAAGCGGAAGGCAGAATTGGAAGAGGAGCTGGCCGAGACGAAGCGGCGCCACACGCCAGGACAAGGGGGTTAAGGGCCGCAGCAAGCCCCGGCGCTGCGCGTCAGCGGCCGGTCACGCTCGCTGCGTGCGGTCGCATCACGGCAGAACAGGGGTGCCGCCTACTTCTGGCAGCCTGGACAGAAATGGGTACTGCGCTGGCCCAAAACAGTGCGGCTGATAAGCGCTCCGCAACAGAAGCACGGTTCGCCGCCGCGGCGGAAGACCTGGAACTGTTCCTGAAATCCGCCCTTTGCTCCTGTAGGCGGAGCATAGTTTTGCAGTGAACTTCCCTGGGCCTCGATCCCCGCGAGCAGCACTTCCCGCAGAGCCAGGTGAAGACGCTCAATCTCCTTGAGGTTCAGCGAGCCTCCGGTACGCCGGGGGTCGATCCTGGCGCGGAACAGCGATTCGTCGGCGTAAATGTTGCCCACTCCGGCAAGCACGGTCTGATTGAGCAGGAGCGCTTTGATATTTGCTTTGCGTCCTGCCAGGTTTTCAGCCAGGGTCTGGGGGACAAAGGCTTCCTCCAGCGGTTCGGGACCCAACTTTCCGACTACGCTCTCCGTATCCTCGACTAACCAGATTCGCCCGAACTTGCGCATGTCGCGGAATCTCAATTCTTCTCCCGTATCCAGTTCGAGCAGAACGTGGGTGTGCTTGTCTACGGGGCTCGCCGCCGACCCTGAGTCCGATGCCGCGGGAGGGTGAAGCCGCAGTTCGCCGGTCATGCGCAGGTGGACAATAAGTGTTTCTCCGCTGTCCAAACCGAGCAGAATGTATTTGCCGCGCCGTCCAAAGGAAGCAAAACGCCGCCCGCGGACCAGATCCGTAAAACGGGCAGCATCAGGGACCGCTATTGTGCGGGGCCAGCGCACCTCGGCCTCCAGAATAGTCTTTCCTGTAAGCAGAGGTTCGAGCGCCCGCACATAGGTCTCAACTTCGGGGAGTTCAGGCACGGCCGCGTCTGGACCTGGTCCGGCTAAGCAGCCAGAGCACGATCACGGCCAGGACAAGAAGGATTCGGGCATACCTGAAGATAGTAACCCAGGGTTGCCCGGAAGGACCTGCGCTCTCGCTTCCGGTGAGTTGTTGCTGGCTCGATTCCACAGCCGGGGAACTCGTTTCTGGCTGCACGGGCGCGGCGGCAACGGGCTCCTGCTCCGAGCCAGCGGTACTCTGTTCTTCTTCTCCGGTACTCATCACGCCGAAGACGGGTTCGTCGTCCTCTTGCCCGGACCCTTCATCTGCGGTCTCTTGCGAACTCCCGGCGCCGGAATCAGCTTGTCCTGACAAGGAGCCGCCCACCGCGGTCACCTGGGCCTGGGGCACTGAGGGGGCGCTCGAGAGCTGCTCGCTATCGCCAGAGGGCGGCCCAAACTGTGTCTGTTGCAACTGAAACTCAGCGACAAAGACCAGCAGTAGAAGGACCGCGGCCAGCGCCGCTGCGTTGCGCAGTGCCAGATCGCCGCCATTCAGGAATCTCAGAAGCCGCTGCCAAGCGGTATCTTCAGAAACATCGACTTGACTGGGAGGCGGCGGCCCCACTTTGGCCAGACTGCGCCGCTCTTGCAGCACGTCCGCGACCTGATCTTCGGTCAGGGTAAACGATCGGGGGAGGGGCACACTCGGCATATCCTGCAACAGCTGGACGGTCTGGCGCAGCGTATTCACTTCCCAGGCGACCTGTTCGCTGGCCGCCATGGCAGCTTCGACGCGCTGACGTTCTTCAGTGGTAACATCACCGTCTACGTAGGCTGCGACCAGATCTTCATCGACCGAATTCAGGTTTTGAGGATCCATAATTCGTTTGCTCTTATTGCCGACGTCCTGGCTTGAATGACCTATTCGTTCTTCACCGCCTGACCGCCACTTTCTCTGAAGGAAGCTGGATTCTTGCAACTAAACTGGCAATCGGAAGAGGTACAGTTCACCCCTACTCCAATGAATGACGATAGACCGCAGGCAAAAGTTCCGCGTTCTTGCTCAAATAGTCGCGCACCCTTCCGCGCGCACGATTAATTCTGGATTTGACTGTACCCACGGCAGCGCTGGTGATCTCCGCGATCTCCTCATATGCGTACCCTTCGACGTCACGCAGAACGATGGCGGTGCGCAGGACCTCGGGCAGTGAGGTGATGGCCGATCCGATAAGCGCCTGAAGCTCCCTCCGTTCGGCGTATTCCTGGGGAGATTCGCTGCGATCGGTCAGGACAGTGACATACTCGTCTTCCACGGGCATGTCGTCGAGGCTTTCGGTGCGCTTTCGTTGCCGGCTTCGCAGATGATCGTAGCAGGTATTGACGACGATACGCATCAGCCAACTCTTGAAATTGCCGCCGCGATAGTTTTCAAGCGCTCGAAAGGCTTTGATAAAGCTGTCCTGCAAGGCATCTGCGGCTGAATCGGGGTCGTCGAGCAGGCGATAGGCGACACCGTAGGCAAGACCCTGGTATTCGATAACCAGTTGGTTGAACGCTTCCAGGTCTCCCTGCAGCGAGCGTTCTATTAGATTGTCCTGGTCCATGAACAGTCTGCTTTGTCACCTTTGCGGCGGACCACACTGGATTGAGGCGAACGATGGACTGTGTCCCGCTCGCCGCGCAACCGCGCGGCTCGCTTTAAATAAAGGCAAATGCGAACAAAATTCCAGGGACGCAAGTAAGCGCATTTGCCGGTTATTTGACTGAAATTGGCCCTAACCGCTATAATTTTTCCAGGCCGAAGTGGCGGAATAGGCAGACGCGCACGACTCAAACTCGTGTGGGGAAACCCGTGTGGGTTCGACTCCCACCTTCGGCACCAGTTTGTAGTAGGATTTCCCCG
Source organism: Caldilineaceae bacterium (assembly GCA_965204525.1). Taxonomy (GTDB): domain Bacteria; phylum Chloroflexota; class Anaerolineae; order Caldilineales; family Caldilineaceae; genus Bin5. The sequence goes on from OZ241994.1 coordinate 1,536,364, forward strand.
CTCGGACAGAGCAGGATTCGGGCAGAATATCCCCCATCCCATTTGCTTTTCATTATATCAGGCGCGTAGCCGTTTCTCCATTATGCCTAAAGCATCCTATCATTGCCATCCCGCGAACTTCAAGACTGGATTGTAATTCCTGATTGAATTCGGCTTCACTGCGTTTGGGCAGAGCGTTCGGTCGATCTCCCGTCTGGGGAAAGAGGACCAGATGGGGATTTGAGGGCAATGCGATGCTCTCGGAGACCCCAGTGACGCCGCCGCCAACAACCCATTGGAGATAGTTTGGTCATTCTGGCACAATAGAGGCTGTCTTTGCCTGCACTGCCGTGCCTGAAAGGAGTTAGCATGTCTGTCGAATTCTTGCGCGCAACGCCCCTTTTTCACGATTTGTCCGAAACAGAGCTGGAAGAAATCGTGTCGATCCTGCGCGAAGAGAGTCAGCCGGGCGGGGCTACCATCTTTCGCAGTGATGAGAACTGCAGTGACCTTTACCTGATTCGGAGCGGATTTGTCCGGTTATTTGATTCATACGGCTCAGTTCTGGCGACGCTTGGCCCGGGTAGTCTGTTGGGCGAGGCCGAGTTTTTGCGAGGTCTGGCCCACAACACGAGCGCGGTGGCGGCCTCAGATGTTCATTTGTGGTCCTTGCCCGACTCGGAACTGCGCCAACTACTACAGAGGCAGAACGGTATTGGAATCAAACTCAGCCAGAATTTTGGCGAACAGATTTCGCAGTTGGAAGACTACCTGGTAGAACAGCTCGTCAAGACGCGGGCGCTGGGGGGGCTTCCTCACCGGGTGATCGGGCCCATGGCACGAAGTATGCAGCCCCGCCAGCTGCAGCGAGGCAGTTTCCTTTATCAGACCGGCCAACAGGCAGAGGCACTCTACCTGTTGGAGAGAGGCGCGCTGGAGTTGCAGCCTTCTCCTACGCCGGAGGAGCCTAGCCCGACGGCAAGTCTGATTGAACCGGGAAATCTGTTCGGCGTCCTGCCTCTGTTGACAAATAAGGCGTACGATGCAAGCGCGTTTTCGGTAGACGAGTGCCTGATCTGGTCATTGCCCGCGGCTACCTTTCACAATTTGAGCAGCCAGTATCCGCACCTGCGCCGGGCGCTGGGCCGACACAGCCGCAGCAGGTTAAGCCTGATCGACCAGACCCAGGCGGTGGTGCGGTTGGCTCAGACGCCGCTTTTTGGCAAGCTGGAACCCTCCAATTTGCACGCCGTTGCACAGAGGCTGGTACTGCAGCATGTCCCGTCAGGTGAGTCGATCTACCGGCTCGGAGACAGCAGTGATGCTCTGTTTCTGGTCGATGACGGCGAGGTGGAACTGACGGCAGAAAATGAGAGTGGTGTCCTACAGGAGTTGGCCCGCGTTGAAGTAGGCAGCTATTTTGGCGCCATGAGCCTGCTGACAGGCGAGGACCGAATGGAAAATGCCACCGCCATTCGCAACACGAATCTATGGGTCCTTTACAGATCGGATCTCGAAGAACTGGTGGGACGGCTTCCTGCCATAAGAGAGGCACTTGACCAGGCAGCTGGCGCGCGTCCTGCCTCACGGCCTGAGGCAGTGACTGCGGAGAGGCTGCGCCGTTTTCCCCTGCTGGCCAACCTCGACATCGATGAGCTAAGAGAAGTGGCACGCCACTTGAGACAGGCCCATTTGAGGCCCGGTGAGCAGGTATTCCGGGCCGGCGCGCCCAGCGATGCGCTCTATTTCATCGAGAGGGGGGTTGTCCGACTTCAGTTGTTGAACGGGGCGGGCAGTTGGACCCGCGGTGAGGGCGAGGTCTTTGGGGAGAAGGCCATATTGTCGGACGAGCCATATGGCCAGAGTGCGTTCGCCGAGACCGACGTAGACCTGCTCTACGTTGAATATCCTGGGCTGGAGTTTCTCAAATCGCGCTTGCCTTCGGTTGCCACTGACCTGCATCGCATACTGAGCCAGCCTGCCGGGCGTGAGGACGTCTATGCGGAGCCGCCGCCACGGCCAAGCGTCGAACCGTCAATGGAGGCGCCGCCAGGTATTTCTCCGGGACGACGTGAGCCGACTCCAGCCGATAGCTTTCCACCCCCTGCCGGTCGACCTTATCCGGACGGCGGAGGTTGGTTCAGCAATCTGAGCAGTTGGGGGAAAGTCCGCCTGGTGCTTGTCGTCTTACTGCTTGCTTACCTCGGCATCGTGGTCGCGCCCAATCTGCTTGGCATCACTTTCTGACCAATCCCAGCGGCCTATGGCGGTGGGCAGGCATCCGCCAGAAACAGTGCCGATGCGGGCGCCGCGCTTACCCCTTTTCACCATCCCTTTGCCAGGACCGGCCACTCCAGCTCCACTTCGCCATTCCTGTGTCCGACAATGTGCGGGAAGAGATTGTTGGATACGCAACAGTGGTTGACGAGGACGCTGACCCGTTCCCCAATCTCCGGCTTGCGGGCACAGCGCGACACATCCACGTGGCCATGTTCCTCTGAAAGCTTGAATATCTCCGCTTGCGGGTACTCTACGATCAGGCCGTGCCCGGGAGACTGGCGGGCGCCGTCTGCGGCGAGCGACTTGCTCCCCGAATCAAGGACAACCCTGTCTTCGGTCGGGCGGCTGACGACGGTGGCCAAAACAATGTAGGAGCAGTCTTCGAGCTTCATGGCGCCGGCATCGACCAGGTTGCGGTCGCCGTAGACGTACATGCCGGCCCGGTGTTCTGTCATTTCGGTGAACTCGTGGGCCTGCCACATGACGAATGAACTGCCACCGCTGACCCGCTCGACGGCCAGCCCGTCCTGGGCCAGCAGCATCTTTGCCTCGCCCATGAAGGCGTTCGACTCGGGGTTTGAGGGGTAGACCATCAGCCCGCCAAAGTGTAGATGCGACGCGCTGTCGATCTGCCGAGCCAGTTCGCGGACGCCTTCCGGCGTCGTCACACCGCAACGCTCATAGCCGCCATCCATTTCGATCAGGACAGGGAGGACCGTGCCTTCCTGGGCAGCGACTTCTGCGTATCCGGCTATAGTGCGGGCGGAGTCTGCCGTCACGCTCATCTCTGCCCGCCGCGACAGGAGCATGAGGCGTCTGAGTTTCGTCTTGCTAAGCAGATTATAGGGCAGAAAGATATCTCTGATCCCCGAGCTGCACATAACCTCCGCCTCGCTGAGGGTTTGGCAAGTGATGCCGACCGCGCCTGCCTCCATCTGCATATGGGCGATGGCAGGGATGCGGTGGGTCTTGATATGGGGACGGTTATCGATGTCGTGGCTGGCAAGATAGCTCTGAAGGCGCCCGATGTTGGCGGAGAGGCGGTCCAGATCGACGACGCCGATGGGAGTTTCCAGTTCCTCGATATGCATGACGTTACCTCGATGGCAGGAAAAGGAGCACTATCAGGATGACTTCGATCGCTTTGGTCACGAGGCCGAGTCCATAGTTAAGCGGCTGTGGAAAGATTGCAAAGTAACCGACGATCGTTACCGCGGTATAGACAATCAAGACCCAACGAATCTGGCTTCTCCAGTTTGCCAACTGAGGGAGCAGATAGAGACCAATGGCCAGCGCGATGAAGCCAAGCCCGTTCAGGACCAGAATAAAGTAACTCTGAAGGCCCACGAACAGATGGATCAGACCTGTCAGCAGTGCGAGGCCGATGATGCGTTTCGACTGCGAACTCAAAGAACTCAGGTCTTCCATGATCCTTTTTCTCCTTTACTGGGTCCAACTCAAGTATTCCAGCGTGAGCGGGACTGAATCACTCTTTATCATTGCATAAACTTGCGTTTCTCACAACGCCGGTTTTTGGATTGGTGTTTGAAGATTTCGGATGAAGATTCGCTACTGCATTGAGATGTTAACGACGCCAAAGGGCCCGGACTGCGGTTGGTTGTGCGTCCGTACATCAGCTACGAGTCGGCTGCTCCGACGCGTAGCCAACGTTCCTCGGGGACCCAGAGCGTGAAGTAGCCGCTGCCAAGAATGAGCAGGAGAGAAGAGAGGACGAGCAGCGTCAGCCCCAACCAGGACTGTCCGCCAGAGATGAAGTACAGGTAGGCGGCAGCATTGACAAAACCCGCCGACGTCCTGGCGCCAATGCCGAACAGGGCTGTCAAGCCTGCGGCGGCGGCGACAGCGGCGACGGGCCAGTTCAGCGAGGCTGGCAGAGCGGCCCCTGATGCAAAAAGGCCCGAGACCAGCAGAGAGACCAGCAGGGCGATAGCGATCCTGAGGACGACGGGCGTCCAGGTAAAAGCAATAAGTTTGAGACGGGCGCGCCAGAAGATGTATGCGGGTTGATCCGGCCGCAGCCAGCCGATTGTGACGAGCCAGTCGCGCGCGAAGCTGAGCGCCACCGCGCCTCCGAAAACGGCGCCAACCGCATAGGTAACGGGAGGCTCAAATACGGGCCACAACACGGTGGACAGAAAGATCATCAGCAGGCCGGCCATGATGCGCCGCTGATCGCTGTCGGTCATCGGGTGGTTGGGAAGCCCCATGCGGGTTCGCCACAGCATACCCCAGACGAAGAGCGGACGCGCAAAGGCAACCAGCAGAAAAATCAGGGGCAACTGTCCATAGTGCACGGCCAGGGCGCAGCCTACGAGAACGCCGAAACCGTCGAATTCCATGTCCAGCGTCTCTCCTAGCCGGGTCACTCTCTCTGATTTACGAGCCAGATAGCCATCGAAAACGTCGGCGATACTTGCCCCGATATAAAGGAGAGCAGGCAGCCAGTCGAAGAGGCCGCCGGGCCTTGGCAACAGAAGGAAACCGGCCATCCACGCGTAGGCAAGTCCGCGGTAGACGGTGAGTCTGTTGGCCGGGCCCAGATCGGCGTAGAGCTCTTGCTGGCCGGGGGGATGATTCTGGTGGAGGACGCGTCGCAGAAACCAGAATAGTGCGGCCACTGTGAGGGCCGAGATCATGAGCCAGCGGCGGGCGCTGAAATCGGGGTTGAGGGCGCCAAAACGCAACAGAAGCGCACCGAACAGGAGCGTCAGGCTGCATATCAGGGTCAGCCGGCGGCTTTGCTGCTGCAGTTGCGCAACTTTTTCTTCGGCCATCAACTGTCCTTTTGCGACTTGCAGGCGGGGACCCGCTCGCCACCTTAGCATAGAATGGGCGGTTGCTCAATTTGAACTGCAGTGGTCAGTGGTAGGGGACTGGGCGGGGATCAGGAATTTTGGGTGATGGGAGCTGGAGCGGAGAGAGGGCCGGGTTCAGGGATCTTATTCGCAGGCTGTCAAATTCTTATGCTATGATGGGGGCGAAAACCGGTCACTTCTGGAGGTCCTTGTGACGTATTCCATCCCGCTTGCCGTCCACGCTACGCATGAAGCTGGCGCGAAGGTTGGGGGCATCGGTTCGGTCCTGGACGGAATTTTGAGTACAGAATCATATAACGAACAGGTCAGAAGGACGATCCTGGTCGGGCCGATGTTTGGCTGGGATCCGGTGCAGATGGAGCGGCTGACCGACCCGCTCAACGGTGTACAGATCCGCTATAGCAGCCTGCACGGGATACTCTACGACGTTGGCGAGGAGGTCCAGCAGGCATTACGAACAGTTGAGCGGACGTTTCAGGTTGGCCTACTCTACGGGCTGCGCCGTTTTGGAGATGTGGAGCATGAGATTGTGCTGGTCGATGCCAGCAGTCCGCATATGGGTCACGTGGAGAGATTCAGCTACTTTCTGTGGGAAAACTACGGAGTCGAGAGCTTTCGCTACAACCATGATTTCGAGTACAACCTCTATATGTCTATCGCCCAGCCGCTTTTTGCCGGTCTCAAGGCGTTGGGGGTTGACGAGGGGCTGGCGCCGCACGAGCGGGTGATCATCGCCCACGAGTGGATGGGCCTTCCGGTCGCATTTGCAGCGCAGTTGAATGAGCCGGAGCAGTGGCGCACTGTCTTTTATGCTCATGAGGTGGCGACGGCCCGGTTGCTGGTGGAGAGCCACGCAGGTCACGATACGCGCTTCTACAACGCGCTCCTGCGCGCCCGCGAATCCCATCTGCCGCTGGATACGGTTTTTGGCGAGCAGACCTCCTATTTCAAACACGCAATCGTTCGCCAGGCGATCCATTGCGATGCCATATTTGCCGTCAGTGACACCGTGCGAGAAGAGCTGCGATTCCTGGGCGGGCCTTTTGCCAACTGCAGGATCGATCTTGTCTACAACGGCATCCGGTCGGAGAAGATAAAGGTGGCGGACCTCCTGGAGTCCAAGCGTCGTTTACAGGAATACTGTCGCACGTTGCTTGGGTTCAAGCCGGATTACGTCTTTACGCACGTGGCGCGGATGGTGCTGTCCAAAGCGCTGTGGCGAGACGTGCGGGTAGCGAGCCATCTGGACAGACTGCTGGCGTCATCCGGGAAGACGGCGGCGCTTTTTGTACTTGCCACCAGTGAACCGGCCGGCCGCCAGCCAGAGCAGGTTGAGAGCTGGGAATCTTTGTATGGGTGGCCGGTGGGCCATCGGGGCGACAACGGCGACTTGAGTGGAGAGGAGGCGCCGTTCTTCTTTGACGATGTCGAGCCCTTTAACCATTCGGCCAGCAACAGCAAGATCGTATTTGTAAACCAGTTCGGTTGGAGCCAGGACCGATGCGGCAGGAGCATGCCGGCGGACATGGCGTTCAGCGACATCCGCCGCGGCAGCGACCTTGAGTTTGGTCAGAGCATCTATGAACCCTTTGGGATATCGCAGATAGAGCCTGTCCAGTTCGGCGCCATCTCCTGCGTGAGCAGTGTGTGCGGTTTGATCGGCTTTGTGCAGCAGGCAGCGAACGAACTCGTCGGGCAAGGGGTACTGGCGGCAGGCGAGCAGGACGGGCGCGGCGATGGTCGAATCACTCTGCCTGGCGGCGGGGCGCTCGGCAGCGCTTTTGCCGACAAGACATTCCCGCTGGTGGTCGCGGACTATGTCCGGCTGCCGGAAGGACAGGCGCCCGGGACGCCGCGGGATGCGCTGGAAATTGACGGTGCAGCTCGGGGCAGCATCGAAGCGCGCAATTCAGAACACACTGCAAGGCAGATATTCGAACGCCTTCCCAGCAGCCGCAAAGAGAAGGCCGAACTGCGGCGGCGGGGAAGCGCGCTGGCAGGCAGGATGAGCTGGGAAACGGTGGTGGAGACCAGCTTTTTGCCTGGACTTGCAAGAATATGTAAGGAGTAGGGCCCGCCTCTCCGGCAAGAGATACGGACGTGGACGCGCCGCACGGCGGAGCAGCCTGCAGTTCACAAGAGTATCCACACCAGCTTGGCGCCGTCCGCTTGCCGGAACCCCCATGACTGGGAGAGAAGGACGCAATCTATTGATCGGTTCGTGGTTTACAGATGACGAAGCCTTTCTGTTTGGAGAGGGTAACTTTCTCTATTGCTACCGCAGGTTCGGCGCCCATTTCCGTACGGTGGAGGGCGTCAACGGCGTGCAGTTTGCGGTCTGGGCGCCCAATGCCCAGGGCGTAAGTATAATTGGACCCTTTAACGGGTGGAATCCGCATGTCCACCCAATGCACGCCCACCGGGAGGGAATCTGGGAGCTGTTCATCCCCTCATCGCCGATGCCATCCCATGACGGCACGCCCAGCGCCAGTTTGGAGGCAGGCAGCGAATATAAATTCTCCATTCAACTCCCGCTGGTGGACTTTCGGATCGACAAATCGGACCCGTATGGTTTTTACGCGGAGTATCCGCCTGGGACCGCTTCCAGGATCTGGCCCATGGACAGCTATCCGTGGGGCGATGACGGGTGGGTCGAGAATCGCCCCAGCAGACAGGCTCTGGACCAACCCCTGAACATTTACGAAGTTCATCTGAGCAGCTGGCGGCGAAACCCCGAAGACAATCGAGTACTCGGATACCGGCAACTGGCGCACCAGCTTGTTGACTATGTGAAGGAGATGGGCTACACGCATATCGAACTCCTGCCGGTAACCGAACACCCTTTTGAAGGATCCTGGGGATACCAGAGCACCGGGTATTTCGCGCCGACCTGCCGCTTCGGGACACCGGACGATTTCAAGTATTTCGTCGATCATTGCCATCAGAACGAGATCGGCGTGATTCTGGACTGGGTGCCGGCCCACTTTCCCAAGGATGCCCACGGACTGGCTTACTTTGACGGTGCGGCGTTGTATGAGTATGAAGACCCACGCCGCGGCGACCATCCTGACTGGGGCACGAAGATCTTTGATTACGGGCGCAATGAGGTGCGTAACTTCCTCGTGGCCAGCGCCCTCTTCTGGGCGGAGGAGTACCACATTGACGGCCTGCGTGTGGATGCGGTGGCCTCGATGCTCTACCTGGACTACAGCAGAGAGGAGGCGGAGTGGATTCCCAACCAGCATGGCGGCCACGAAAACCTGGACGCAATCTCTTTGCTGCGGAAGACAAACGAAGTGTTGCACGAGCGGGCGCCGGGCGTTCTGACGATCGCAGAGGAGAGCAGCATCTGGCCGATGGTTTCCCGTCCCACCAACACCGGCGGCCTGGGGTTCGACTACAAGTGGAATATGGGCTGGATGAATGACACGCTGAATTTCTTTGAGATGGACCCGCTGTTCCGGCGCTATAATCATCACCTCATCACCTACAGCCTTAGCTACGCATTCAGCGAGAATTTCATCCTCCCATTGAGCCACGACGAGGTCGTTCATCTGAAGGGATCTATGCTTGACAAGATGCCGGGCGATCTGTGGCAAAAGTTCGCTCACTTGCGGCTCCTTTACGGCTTTATGAACGCTCATCCGGGCAAGAAACTGCTCTTTATGGGTGGGGAGTTCGGCCAATGGCGGGAGTGGACTGAGATTTTCAGTCTTGACTGGCACCTGCTTGAGCTCGAGGAACATCGCACATTGCAGCGTTTTGTGCGAGACAGTAATCGCCTTTATTGCTGGGAGACGGCATTGCACCAGTCGGATGCAAGCTGGGGGGGATTTCAGTGGATCGATTACCAGGACGTGGACCATTCAATCACCAGCTTTGTGCGCAGCGACGCAGAGGGTGAGAACTGTATCGTCGTCGTCTGCAATTTCACACCGGTCCCGCGGCACGGCTACCGCGTCGGCCTGCCGGGTCCCGGAGACTATCACCAGATCTTGAACAGTGACTGGCAGATTTACGGCGGCAGCGGCGTAGACAATCCATTCCCCCTGCAGGCCGAGGAGATTCCGTGGCAGAGTGCCTCCTGGTCTACGTTGATGGAGTTGCCGCCGCTGGGGGTGCTCTATTGGAAGTTGGGCGCGGGCTCGAACGGTAGGGAGTAAGACGCTGTGAACATCAGGGGCAATGAGGCTGACCGGGAGGACGTCGAGTCACCGTCGATAGGCGGCTTTGCCGGCCTGACCGCTCGGACCGTTTTCGGAGCGGTAGCGGCTCCACCCGGTCATAGTTTCGCTCTCACCTGCCGGGATGGACTGATTGGCAGCTGGCAGAGCGAGAGCGAACGTTTGGAAGCGCCATTTCTGGACGGAAGCGGTTGCACGCTGCTGCCCGGATTCATTGACGTTCACATTCACGGCAGCGCCGGCGGCGACATGATGGACGCTTCGCCTGAGAGCCTTGAAAAAATGAGCCGGTTCCTGGTCCGGCACGGCATTACCGGATTCTACGCGACGACGGTTACGGCGACGCGAGCGGCTACGCTGGCGGCGGTCGAAAACGCGGCCCGATATATGGAAGCGTTACGATCCGGAAACGGTGAGAACAGGGCTGCCGGCGCGCGCGTGCTCGGTGTTCACCTGGAAGGGCCGTTTCTCAGCCCGGAATTTCCCGGCGCGCAGAACCCAGCCTTCATACGGCCCGCTTCCCTTGAGGAGTTTGAAGAACTGCTGGCCGCCGGTCCGGTGCGAATGATCACGCTGGCGCCGGAAGAGCCGGGAGCAGATGCCTTAATCGGGATGGCGCTTGAGGCCGGTGTGCGGGTTGTACTGGGGCACACGGCGGCGACATTCGAGGAGGCTTCAACGGCCATTGACGCAGGCGTTTCGCAGGCCACACACACGTACAATGCGATGGCCGGCCTCCACCACCGCCGGCCGGGCGCGCTGGGCGCGACATTGAGCGACGACAGAATTCACGCTCAGCTGATCGCGGATGGGATTCATGTCCATCCGGCGGCTATGCGAATTCTTGGGCGCTGCAAGGGGCCGACGCGCACACTGCTGATCAGCGACGCGATTGGGGCCGCAGGCATGCCGGAAGGCCGGTATGAAATGGGCCGACTGCCAGTAATCGTCAAGGATGGCGCTTGCAGACTGGAAGACGGGACCCTCGCCGGATCGGTATTGACACTGGATGCGGCGCTGAGAAACTTCATGTCAGCCACGGGCTGGCCGCTTGTGCAGGCGTGGCCGACGACAAGCCTTTCCCAGGCCCAGGCGATGGGTATCGACAGAGAGGTGGGACGGATTCGAACCGGCGCCCGGGCCGATCTGATATTGCTGGACGGGGAGGCGCAGGTTGTTGCCACGGTGGTTGGCGGGCGACTCGCCTACCTGCGGGACAGCCGGCGGCTTCGAGACGGAGAAGGTTAGAATTACGCGCCTATTTGCGTGACCACGACCCCTGCAGCGCCGCCAGCCAGAAGCGATTCCTGGACGGCCCCCCTATTTTTCGGCTCCACCGCAGCAATCAGGTTGCCGCCGCGGCCTGCGCCGCTGAGTTTGGCACCGGCCGCGCCTGCTTCTTCCGCGATCGCGATCAGCCGTTCGAGTTCCCCAGAGCTAACGCCCAGCTTACGAAGGAGACGATGATTCTCCTGCATAAGCGGTCCCAGCGGGTCGACATTGCCGGATTCGATGGCCCGCCGCGCGGTCTCGGCTATTGCGCCAATGCCGTCGAAGATCGCTTCGTATCGCTCCGTGTCCTGTTCCCAGGCGCGGCGTACGTCGGATACAACGGCGGCGGTCGAACTGGCGATACCGGTGTCGGCGATGACCAGGTGAAATGGGCGGGCGATGTCGAATCGCTGCGGCGGCTGACCCCGCACGAACCGGACGGGCTGCTGGTAGACGACGACGGTATTGTCGATTCCGCTTGGGTTGGCGTGGTGCAGTTTCTCAACGGCGTAAACGATCCGGTTGACAGTCTCGGCTTTTGGCTGGGGTTGGGCGGAAAGTTTGCGGTGGGCGAAGACGGCTTTCACGAGGGCGGCGCTTACAGCCGCGCCGCTGCCCATCCCGCCGGCGATGGGAATGTCGCTGCGTACGGTGATTTGCCAATCCGGTTCTTCTTCGATACCAGCCTCTTCGATTGCCAGGCGGACGGCAAGAGCCAGAGGGTCTTCTTGTGGAGTAGAAAGGTGAACGCGGGCGCCGACGTCGGGTGCTGCGATTGTGCAGCCGGATCCCGCGGGCACGTCCGTGATGGTGGCGGTTGCTTTCACTTTCGCCACGGGAACGGCGATGGCCGCCCTACCGTAGACGACGGCGTGTTCGCCGAATAGAATGGCTTTGCCCGGGGCGCTTGCCGTGGAAGTTGTCATGTGGTCAGGCGGCGGGAGGGAGCTGCGGCATTCCGGCCGGCGACAGCCCTTGGCGGATCACGTCCGGCAGATCTGTGATGATGGCGTCCACGCCCAGGCTGGCCAGCCTCCGAGCCTCTGCCGCGCTATTGACGGTCCAGGCGTTTACGAGCTGGCCGCGGCTGCGGGCAGTTTCGACCAACTGTGCGTCGATTGAGGCGAAGTGAGGATGGAGGGCTTCCGGTGCGATGCCCCGGCTAAGCAATGGCCGGGTCAGATGGAGAATAAGATGTTTGAGCGGGAGGTTGCGAACTTTCTGCAAGAAACTTCCCGTTTCCCCGTTTTGGCGCGGCGGCTTGCTGAAGTAAAGCAGTCCGAGAGCTATCGAGGGATCCAGCTGCCGCATCTTGCGGAGGGACATGGGATTGAAGCTGGAGACGATGACCTGCTCAAAGAGCTCGCGCCGTTTGATCAAGCGAGCCAAGGGTCCGGCTTCGCGGCCTCCGTTCCAGTCCATGTTCTTGATCTCTACATTGACTATGCAGCGATCTTCCACCAGATCGAATACCTGTTCCAGGGTAGGAATCGGTGTGCCTGAAAACGCGTCGTCGAAGCGGACGCCGGCATCGACTGCGGAGAGTTGGGTCAGCGTGTGGTTGCGTAGGGGGCCGGTGCCGGTGGTTGTGCGTTCGAGGCTGAAGTCGTGCAGGACGACCAATAAGCCGTCGGCAGTGGCCTGTACATCGAGTTCAATGCCGTCGACGCCCATTTCGAGCGCTTTTTCAAACGCGGGAAGTGTATTCTCCGGCGCGACGGCATTGGCGCCGCGGTGGGCGAAGATCTGCGGCTGCTTAGTCACGACTCTCCAGTGGCGGAACTGATTTCCCAGGCGTATGATGCGTCGAATTGCCGGCGTCAACGCGTTTAGGGCTGCGAGCGGTGCTGCGATACCTGCTGGCATGCTCGCTGAACGACAGGGGCTTCTCCTCTGCCGCAAAGGGGTTCACGGCAGGGCTCAACCCTGCAAAATGAACATCCATTCCTCCAGTCCGTCGTCATTGGGTTCGTGCTCGACGTGGCAGATGCGAAAGTTATGACGTTCGATAATCGTCAGGATGTCGATCAGGGAACGACGTTCGGCTTTGGCAGGGTGATACTCGAGTTCGCCGATCGAGACTTTTACATCCTCTTTGATGAGGCTATCGCCGAGAACTTCGATTCGCCAGGTTTTGCCTGTGGATGACTGACGCGCCTTGGTCTGCAGGATAATAGTGTGCATTTTTCCTCTTGCTGTACGAATGACCTGTTGAGGGCAACCGGCTCTCCAGATCGTTTTATTTGGCGGCTGTTCGCAAACTGATTTTGGTCAAGCGGAAACCGGTCTTGGTCTCCATTGAGGGGGACCTCAACAGATCCACAGGTTGCCAGTCTACCGAATTCAGCACGTTTCAGCGAATTCCCAGGCGGCGTTTAACTGCTGAAATCACTTTTTCCGCGGCTTGCGGGTTGCCTTCGACAGCGCCGAAGGGGTCGCTGCGGCCAGCTGGACTGCGACTGAGTACGCGCAGCGTCGAGAGTATGCAATGGGGCAAAGCATCCAGATCGTAACCGCCCTCCAGCGTGCAGATCAGCCTGCCTCCGCAGAGCGCTTCCGCAAGGGCCATCAACTCCGCCACCATCGACGCGTAGCCGTCTACGCTCACTCGATGGCCGCTGAGCGGGTCCATCCAGTGGCCGTCGAAGCCAGCGGAAAGGAAGAAAACGTCCGGCCTGAATTCCCGTGCGAGCGGGTCCACCAGTTGCTGGAGAGTTGAAAGATAGCCGGCATCGCCGACACCAGATGGAAAAGGAACGTTAACGTTAAAGCCTTCACCGGGGCCATATCCGACTTCGTCGATGCTACCGCTAAAGGGGTAGTGCGGGTACTGGTGGATGCTGATGAAGAGAACGGTTGGATCGTCGAAGAACATCTCCTCGGTGCCGTTGCCGTGATGAACGTCGAAGTCGACGATGAGAACACGTTCCGCGCCGTGTTTTTGCTGTGCATGACGGGCGGCGACGGCGACATTGCCGAACAGGCAGAATCCTTTGGCGCCGCGGGGTCGGGCATGGTGGCCCGGCGGCCGCACGATGGCAAAGCCATTGGAAGCGGCACCTGTCATCACGGCGTCGGTCAGTTTCAGCAGGCCGCCAGCGGCGCGCAGGCCTGCTTCCCAGCTGGCGCGGAGAACGTAGGTGTCCGGGTCGAGCCACAATGCCGACTGGTCCCAACTCTGAGCACTATGCCTTCCGTCGGAGGCAGACTCGCCAATGCTCTGACATATTTCCTGGAGCTGATCAATGTAGGCGGCATTGTGAACGGCAAGAATCTGGTCAAGAGGGGCAGCTGAATTGGGCAGGCGGGTCAATGTATCGAGGATGCCGTCGGCCTCCAACAGCGCCAAAGTGCTCTGCATGCGTTCCAGACATTCCGGATGGCCTGAGAAGCTATGATTTCGTTCAAAGGGGTCGTAGACGAAAGCGGTAGTCATGCTGTTTATCTTTGATGACTGACGAAGACCGGCGAGTGCCGGCGCACAGTTCCTTTCCCGGCTCTTTCTCTTTGCAGAGATCAGATAGACTTGCCTGTCTGACTAAGGTTCGGAAAGGAAGGTGGGAATGAACAGTTCGCTGCCCAGGCGGAAGCGCAGATCAAAGCTGTGTTCATCCGAGCCGAACGCCTGGACCTGATTCTGAAGCGTGATCGGGCCGTCGAAGGTGACCGGGCGGGTTGAGTGCAGCATTTCGCCGTCCCAGAGGAGGCTGACTGTGTCGTCCTCCTCCTGTGCTCTGAAGGGGAGTTGGAGAAGCGCCCACCAGTCCCAGTGGGAAGGCCATTCCCTATGTATGGTCAGCTCGCCTTCGTCTGTGGTGATGCCGATCAGATTCCAGATAGATGAATCGGCGGTCGAGGGCTGGATGGAAGTTGACGTCTTCGCGTTTTTGCCTGACTGTGCAGACGCGCCGGCCCATTTGGCGGCGTCTTCGGTCTGATTCAGTTGGCGGGCCAGGGCAGAGGCAGCGGTCAGGGCGCGGCGGGCTGCATTCGTCGCGCATGCGGTCGAATTTTCAGGGGGGCCTGAGCCTTCAGATGCGTGGAAGAATGCACTCAGTTCATTGGCGGTTGTCGTCAACGCTTGCCGGTGCGTAGCCAGCCATTCCCGGTCGGGGAGGCGCTGCAGGTGCGCGTGAAGGGTCTCCAGGTAGGCAGCCGCGGCAAAGGGAATGCCGTCTTCTGGCACGTCGATCGGCCCCCGAGGGAGAACAGGCAGCTGACAGGGGAGTGCGCCGCCGGTACGTTCGGCGACCCGGCGCAGGGTGTCCAGCATGGCGCGGCTGTGTACAGGCGCGAAGGTGTCGAACAGATGGACCAGGCCGGGAACAGATTCGATCGAGCGGTCGGCGGGCGCGTAGCCGGAGCGGAAACGGGCCAGTTTTTGTACAGCTCCGATTTTGGCATGCTGGACTGAATGGTTGGCGCCAACGTCCGGGGACCACAGCCTTCCCCGATGCGTGATGTCGTGCCAGCTGTTTCGGCTGCGCTTGAAGGCGCGTGAAATGTCCCGCTGGACGAGGAAGCCGTTCCAGGCTACCTGCTCGCCAACGTCGCTCAGCGTCAGGATCAGGGGGAGGTCTACCTGGCCGGCCACGAGCACATGATAGACCAGGTGCGCCTGCGAATCGGTGGGAAAGTCGACAAGGTCGGGGCGGCCTTCTGCGGCGCCGAAGACGCGCGTGCTCTCGGCGTTGCGCTGGTCGTGGGCCCCCTTGGCTTCGCCGGGGTCTTTCTGCGCGACCAGGAGCCCGTCAACCATGCGTTGTTCGAGGGGTTCGCCCCAGTCAATCTCGACGCGAATCTGGATCAGGCGATCCCCTTCGGCCTGGGCCTCCATCATCCACAGCAGAGAGCGATCGTAGTAGCTGTCGAGAGGTGCAAAGATGCGTTTGCTGACAATCACCCCTTCGACGCCGTAGATCGTCTCCTGATAACCGGGATAGAGTTGAACGGCGAGAGGCAGTACATCATCCAGCTGCTCGCTGCTGATTCCGCTGGAGGTGTAGATCGGCGCGTCGATGCGGATGCGGATAGAACGGGCATAGGCGCGCCTGTGCCAGTGCCAGCGCAGATCGTAGAGATCGCTGTCCCTGTCGGCGACAAAGTGGAGTTCGCCGTTGGTGTGAGGATATCTGATCTCGCCGTCTATGTCGTCGTACTCTTCAAGTTGGGGCTGGTCCAGTGCGGGATCTGTCATCCGGTCCTTCTATTCTTTTCCCTGTCTCGCACAGTTGCGATAACTAACTTCTGCTTCGCGGTCGAGGCCCCGATTGAAGCCCATTGCCGGTCATCAGGTATTCGACTCATCTTCCACGCTGACACCGGCCATCAGGAGGCCGATTTTTTCGCGGGTCGCCTGGCTGCGGGGGAGGACTGCGCTGATGCGGCCGTGAAACATGACGGCGATGCGGTCGGAGAGGGCCATGATCTCATCCAATTCATAGCTTACCAGCAGCACGGCGATGCCCTCGTCCCGCTTGGAGACGATCTGGCTGTGGATGAATTCGATCGAGCCAACGTCGATCCCGCGCGTCGGCTGTGCTGCCACGAGCAGGCGGATAGGGCGGCCGAACTCGCGGGCGACGACCATCTTCTGCTGGTTGCCGCCGGAAAGGCTCGCGCCGGAGGTTCTGACGGAAGGCGTGCGAACATCGAAACGAGCAACCAGCTCTTCGGCATGTTGCGCGATCGCCTGTTCATTCATCGTGAGGCCGGAGGAAAAGGGCTTTTTGTAGTAGGAGCTGAGAACGAGATTGTCCGCGACCGAGTAGGCGTCGACCATGCCGTACATATGGCGGTCTTCCGGCACATGGCAGATGGCGCCCTCTTCGGTGATGCGCCGGGGGGAAGCGTTCGTCATGTCCACACCGCTGATCAGTACTGACCCGTGGGTGGCCGGACGCAGGCCTGTGACAACCTCCACGAGTTCGGTCTGGCCGTTGCCCTGCACGCCCGCGATGCCCACGATCTCGCCGGCGCGCACGTCCAGCGAGACGCCGCGCAGGGCGGGCTCTCCAAGGTCGGTGTCGGCCTCGACGTCTCGCAGTTGCAGGAGCACGGCTTCTGCGCTTGCCGGCTCTTTTTCCACCTCCAGCGTAACTCTTCGCCCCACCATGAGCGCGGCGAGATTCTCCTGCGAAGTGGAGGCCGGATCGGCTTCGCCCACCATTTCGCCGCGGCGCAGGACTGCTATGCGATCGGCGATACGCAGTACTTCCTTGAGTTTGTGGGTGATGAAGATGATCGACTTACCTTGGCTGCGCAGAAGCTCCATTACTTCAAAGAGGCCCTCGATCTCCTGAGGTGTAAGAACCGAAGTTGGCTCATCCAGAATCAGGATTTCAGCATTTCTGTAAAGCGCTTTGAGGATTTCGACTCGCTGCTGAACACCGACAGGCAGATCTTCGATGATGGAGTTGGGGTCCACCGCCATGTTGTAGCGTTCGGACAGCTCCTGAATCTGGGCGGAGACTCTTTCGCGGTCCAGCAGGCCGCGGTCGACGCTTTCGCTGCCCAGCATGATGTTGTCGACAACGCTCATGACAGGCACGAGCTGGAAATGCTGATGGACCATACCGATGCCGAGGTCGATGGCATCGCGGGGGGAGTGCATTTCCACCGGGCTGCCGTCGACTTGAATCTGGCCTTCGGTGGGCTGGTAGAGCCCGTAGATGATATTCATGAGGGTCGATTTGCCGGCGCCGTTCTCGCCCAGCAGGGCAAGAATTTCGCCTTCGTGCAGAGCCAAGTCGATATCCTTGTTGGCGACGACGCCGGGGAAGAGCTTGGTAATGCCCAGGGCCTCAAGCTTAGGAGGGCCGGCGCCTGGTTGCCGGGCCTGTGGAGGTTGGGTCGCTGTCATGCGCTGCCCTCCGTTTCGTAGACTTTGCCTTCGGCGGCCGGGGGCCGCACGCGACCGACGAGGCCGGAAACGGCGACGATGGTAACGACGTAGGGCAGCATCGAAATGAACTGGCGGGGCACTTGGGTGACGCCGGCGAGCAGCAGTTCGTTCTGAAGGGCCTGTGTGTAGCCAAACAAGGTCGCTGCGCCGAGCGCGCCGATAGGGTTCCAGTTACCAAAGATCATTGCGGCCAGCGAAATGAAGCCGCGTCCTGCGGTCATGCCCTCCTGGAACTGACCGACTGCTTCCAGAACCAGGAACGCTCCGGCCAGCCCGGCCAGCATGCCTCCCAGCGAGGTGTTTACGTAGCGGTAGCGGTTGACATTGATGCCGACGGTGTCGGCGGCACGGGGATGTTCGCCGACGGCGCGCGTCCGCAGCCCCCAGCGTGTATAGAAGAGACCGAGGTGCACGACCACGACCATGATCAGGGCAAGGTAGGTGATGGGAGGATTATCGAAAAGTACCGGTCCGATCACGGGAATCTGGGCCAGTCCAGGTACAGGGATCGAGGAGAACTTGCCTTCAGCGATTGCGTCCCGGTTGTAGAGATAGGAAGAGGTTCCCAACGCCAGAATGATGATGACGGTGCCGGAGATGATCTGGTCCATGCGAAATCGGATTGAAAAGAGCGCGTGAACGGCTCCCATGAGGCCTCCGATTGCCACGGCGGCGGCGACGCTGAAGATGAGACTGGCGGCCAGCGGCCAGTGATTGGTACTTGTCTTGGCGACGAAACCGGCGAAGGCGCCGGCCAGCATCATGCCTTCAATGCCAATGTTGATGATGCCGGACCTTTCGCACAGGATTCCGCTAAGGGCACCGAGAACAAGGGGCACAGTCGCCCGCAGTGTGAAGTTGAGCGCGCTGATTCCGAAGAGGACACGCAGCCAGGTCTGCTCTTTCAGCGGCGTCACATTCACAAGGATCGCCATGACGACCAGCGCCAGCGCCACGATCATGGTGTTGCCGTAGCGCCTGCGCAGGCGATGGAATGCCGAAACGGGTGCGTTCTTGCTCACGCGCCACCCCAGCTTGTGCTGACCGCCGAGCCCGCGTCCTCGTGCGATTGTTGGCGCAGCCGGAAGATCAGGCGGATGATCAGAGGCGCGGCGACAAAGGCAAGTACGAGCGCCTGAATGATCTGAATTATGTCGGCGGGGACGCCGGACTCGAACTGCATAGTAGCAGCGCCGCCGTCGAGGGCGCCGAACATGAATGCGGCCAGGAGCACGCCGATGGGGTGGGTCTGCCCGAGGAGGGCCACGGTGATGCCGTCAAAGCCGACGGCTCCGCCGAATTCCGGCGCGAATTTGTGGTTCAGACCCAGGGTTTCGATTGCGCCCGCAAGACCGGCCAGTCCGCCGGCCAGCGCCATCGTCAGGATGATGGTGAAGTTGACGCGAATGCCGGCATAACGTGCCGCCCGCATATTGTGGCCGACTGTCCGCATTTCGAAGCCGAGGGGCGTTTTGAAGATCAGCCACCAGACGAGTATTGCGGCGGCCAAGGCGAGGAATACGCCGTAATGTACGCGGTATGGGGGCCCGAACAGCCAGGGGATCTGTGCGGAGTGCAGTACGTCGGGCGTCTCGGAGATGGCGCCGGCGGTGCGGTCCCACAGAGGGCCGGGGGTCTGGCCCTGGGTGCCGCCGGCGTAGACTGTCCAGCCGCCGAAGAGGGAGGCGACGTAGTTGAGCATGATGGTGACGATAACTTCGTGGGCGCCGGTATAGACTTTGAGGACGCCGGGGATCGCGCCCCATAGCAGGCCCCCGGCGATGCCGGCGATGAGCGCCAGGGGTAAGTGTATGTAGACAGGCAGTCCTTCGAAGTTGATGCCGACGGCGACGGCGAAGACGGAACCCATTACGAACTGACCTGAGGCGCCGATGTTGAACAGGCTTACCTTGAAGGCGAGAGCAACGGAGAGTCCCGTCAAGACGAAGGGGACCGTTTTGCGAATCGTCCTGGCCCAACCCTTGCCGTCGCCGAATGCGCCCTTGAACAGCCCGCTATAAGCAGCCATGGGGTCGTCGCCGGACAGGATCATGACTGCGGCTCCGGCGAGCAGCGCGGCCAGCAGGGCGAGCGACGGGATGAGGAGCGCGCGCAGAATTCGAGAAATACCGGTTGTCGGAGAGGCGGTCGCCAAGACGGGCCTCCGTATGAAGGCGTACTATCCGGCCGGGGGATTCCAGATTTTTGAGACTGACTGCGGCGGCGGGAATGCAGATAAGGGGAAGGTAGAGGTTCCGTCGCCAACTCCTCTACATGGGAAACGGGAGGCCCAGCTGCAGATGCCTCCCGCTTCAGTTGGATTCACGCTGAATCCACCGCGGGTGCGTTCGACGAAAACCCAAGCTTCTTATTCGCGTGCCAGTGCTATCAGTTTCCGTATCCAGTGTCGATTGAGCCATCGATCAGGCCGGCTTTTGTCTCTTCGAGCAGGTCCTTCAGCTCTTGCGAGATCATGTCGTCAAAGTCGTGGAAAGGGGCCAGGTCGGCGTCGCCGAAGTAGTTCCCGCCAGGAAACTCACCTTCGCTGGCCATGGTGACCAGTTCGACAACACCTGGTGTGATCAGCTTCATGGCGCTGGAAACGAGGCATGGCTGAGCGGCCGGCACGGTATTCCACTGGTCTGTGTCGACGCCGATGCAGAAGACGGTCTCGCCTGCGCCGTCAGCGGTGGCTATTTCCTGTAAAGCGCCGTTACCGGTGATCCCGCCCGCGCCGAAGATAACATCCGCGCCCTGGTCCAAAGCCTGTTTGGCCGTGGCGGCGCCCCATTCGGGATCTACAAAGGCCTGGGAGATTTCGCCGGGATGGTAGGTGGAGATGACGTTGATGTCCGCGTTCACCGACTTTGCGCCGGCGATGTAGCCTTCGTTGAAGGCCACGACGGGGGGAACGAGGTCGGTCCCGAGGACTGCTGCGATGGTGCCGGTCTTGGACAGGCTGCCGGCGAGGACGCCGGCCAGGTAACCGGAGTGGTCCTCATTGAAGATCAGGCCGGCCAGATTGGGCATGGCCTCGCCTTGAAACTGGTCAACGCCGATGAAAAACACGTCGGGGTTTTCTTGGGCAGCGGCGGTCGTAGCATCACCCAGCGCGAACCCGACACTGACGATGACATTATAGCCGGCGTCGATAAACTGCTGCATATTGTCGGCGTAGTCCTTGGCATCCTGCGTTTCGATGTACTTGATGTCATCTTCGGCCAAGCCAAGGGCTTCGGCGGCGGCGACTACGCCCTCCCAGGCGGACTGGTTGAAGCTGCGGTCGTTCACGCGGCCGACGTCGGTTACCAGGCCGACTTTGAACTCACCCGCCATGCCATCGGCGGTATCGGCAGCGCCAGAACCCGAATCGGTTGCGGGCATTGGCGCCGGACAGGCAGCGAGCAGCAGAGCAAACGCTGTCAAAAGAACGAATAATTTCATCGGGCGGGATGCTTTCATTCGGATTCTCCTTTGCTTACGTGAGAAATATCTCACCAAAATGCCTGGGCCGACAGGAACGGGTTTGCCAAGTCAGACAACTTTGCCACATTATATGCGGATCGCGGTGCGTAAGCAAGGAACAGGAAATGGGGGATGCAGTTCAGATTTGGGTAGATCCGGGGGCGCCCGGGCCAGCAGGGCCAGGCGTACAGAGGGGGGGCATAGAGGTAATTGAATACTCACCCCCATTTGGGGCTGCACGCCCGGTGGTAGTGCAGCCCACAGAGGGGAGAGATTTCCGGCTACCTGGAAGAAAACAGACCGGGGTCATCAGCCCACTTCTGCGGACGTCTCCAAGACTGGGTCGCTCCCGAAAGCGGGCGTTACAGCGTTACAGTCCGCGAACTGCTCCTGTTACGCACCAACATGAAGTTTTCCGCTTTCGCCGTTTCGACGATGGCGATTGCCGCGACAACAGCGATGACATTCCAATTGTCCTGAAGTCGGTCCGTACAGCCGACCGCGCCGCGCCGGGGCCTGGCCGCGGCACGGGACGCATGCTGCCGCTCCTGACTTGAATCCTTTTCAGACAGGATCTTACGTTCAGCCGGACTGGACCACGGCGGCGCCGGTGGCGTCGGAGTGCCACCGGCGCCGCCCTCTGTCCGGCGATGTCTATTCCGTCACAGTGGCCGTCGGAAAATTCTGTTGCCAGTCGCTCTTCTCGCCCGCCGCGTTCACCGCGCGGATGGTATAGTAGTACTTCCTCCCGGCCGTAAGCCCGCTGTGCCTGTACGATGTGCGGTCGGTTTCTCCCAGCGGTTCCCAGGCGGGCAGCGGGTCCCACCATACCATCAGTTCGTAGCGCACCGCGCCCGGCGCCGCTGCCCAACGCAATTCCACCGCGCCCTCGCCGGCCGCGGCCGTCAGCGCAGGCGCTGTCAGCGAGGATGCCACCGGCGTTGGGGTGGGTGTTGGCGTTGGCTCCTCCAGGTCGTCGACCCGTCCAACCTCGCCATCCGGCGCCGTTGTTGCTGTTGGCGTCGGCGTTAGTGTCGCCGTCGGCAGCGGGGATCCGGACGCCGTTAGTACGGTCGCCGACGCAAAAGCCTGTTGCCAGGCGCTCTTCTCGCCCCCCGCGTTCACCGCGCGGATGGTATAGAAATATTTCCTCCCGGCCGTAAGCTCGCTGTGCGTGTACGATGTGCGGTCGGTTTCTCCCAGCGGTTCCCAGTCGGGCAGCGGGTACCACCACACCTGCAGTTCGTAGCGCACTGCGCCGGCCACTGCTTCCCAACGCAGTTGGACTGCGCCTGCGGCCGTCTGCGCGGTCAGCGCCGGCGCGGTCAACTCTTGCGCCTGCGTCGTTGGTGTTGGCGTCGGTGTCGGCTGCAGCTCTTGCGACGGCAACGTTATGCTGGCATGGACGCGCTCGCCCTTGCCGCTGGCGTTTTGGGCGCGGACCCAGACCTTGTACGTCTTGCCGCTTTCCAGGTTACGGAAGGTTACGGACCGCCTCTTCGCCTTGAGATTCTTGGTCGTGCCCTTGCCGCCGCCCTTCGGATTCAGGTGCACGATATAGCGGTTGGACGCGCCGCCGCTTGCCGGCGGCTGCCAGCTGACGGTTACGCTGTCCGCGGTCGCTGATAGCAGCACGCCGGCCACCGGGCCGGGAATTTCCAGCACCAGTTGCGCTTCAGGTTCCTGCGTTGGTGTCGGGGTCGCTGTTGGCAATTCCACCACCGTTTGCACTTCAGGTTCCTGCGCCGGCGTCGCTGTCAGCGTTGGTGTTGCCGTTGGCGTAGGTGTCGGCGTTGGGGTCGCTGTCGGTGTCGCTGTTGGTTCCTGCGAGTCGTCAACCTGTCCGGCCGCTTCATTCGCCGCTGTCGCTGTTGACGTTGGGGTAGGCGTTGGCGTCAGTGTTGCCGTTGGCGTCGCTGTTGGCTCCTGCAGGTCGTCGACCTGTCCGACCGCGCCATTCGTCGCTGTTGGCGTCGGCGTTGGCTCAGACGACGAGGAGCAGGCGCCCAGGGAGCCTGAGGGATAGTGATCAACATGAAGGTCGTTATACCTGGTGCTGAATCTATGCAGTTTCGACGGTATAGGACCACACAAGGCGTTGCCGGTGGCGATCCTCACGTCATATAGGCCGGCATCGTAGCGTGTACTCGTCCGAGGCAGGTTATCCAACGTCGCAGGAATGCGCCCGGTCAGAGCGTTGTTGTCGAGGCGCAAGACAATCAGTCTGGAAAGGTCTCCCAACTCGGCTGGGATGGAACCGGTCAGGTCGTTGTTTTCAAGATGCAGGACGCGCAACTCACTAAGCTTGCCCAACTCGGCTGGGATGGAACCGGTCAGCCGGTTGGAGTGGAGCCACAATCCCTCCGCCAAGTTGGTCAGGTTGCCCAACTCGGCCGGAATGGAACCCGTCAGGTTGTTGGTCTCGAGGTCCAAGTTCTCCAGACTTATCAGGTTGCCCAACTCGGCCGGAATGGAACCCGTCAGGTTGTTGTTTTGGAGCTTCAAGGCCACCAGCTTCGTCAGCTTGCCCAACTCGGCCGGGATGGAACCCGTCAATCCGTTGTGGTTGAGCCAAAGCGCCGTCAGGTTGGCCAGGTTGCCCAACTGGGCCGGAATGGAACCCGTCAGGTTGTTGAGGCCGAGGGCCAATAACTCTAGGTTGGTCAGGTTGCCCAACTGGGCCGGGATGGAACCCGTCAGGTTGTTATCGTTGAGCCGCATTTCCTCCAGGCTTGTCAGGTTGCCCAACTGGGCCGGAATGGAACCCGTCAGGTCGTTGTTGCTGAGGTCCAAGTCCTCCAGACTTGTCAGGTTGCCCAACTGGGCCGGAATGGAACCCGTCAGGTCGTTGACTTGGAGCTTCAAGGCCACCAGCTTCGTCAACTGACCCAACTCGGCCGGGATGGAACCCGTCAGTTCGTTACCAATGAGACTCAGGTACTCCAGGTTCGTAAGCTGACCCAACTCGCTCGGGATGGAACCCCGCGGCCTCCAAAAGTACCGCCGATGATCGCGAATCAGTCTCGTCACACGACCATTCGTGACAGTGACGCCTTCCCAGTCGGAGATGGGACGGTTCACACTCCAGTTCATCCAGACGGCGGCGATGGCGGCGCTGCCGGCCAATTCGTCCATGAGACCCAGGAGTGTTTCGCAGTCGGCAATCAGGCCGGCCGGTTCCGGGTCCGGAATCGCGGCGGTGTTGGCGCAGGATGGGGGGGCTGACTGCCGCGCGCCGGCGGCCATGAGCGACCCGCGTCCACCCAGAATGGTCGCGACGGCCAATAGGAAAAGGATGGCGGCTGCCGACAGGGTCCTCCTGAACCGCGCCCGCCGCGCAAGCGGCTCTCGTCGTCTCGCTTCCCTGCCATGGGCGGGCGTCCCGGCTTGCCGACTGGTGTCTGAGGCATTTATCATCGGTCGATCATCCTTTCTGGTCCATGCTTTGGCGATGGACAAATAGCGCGTGTGCAAGGCACACGCGCGACGATTGAAATGGCGGAAAGACTCCGCTTTGGAAAGGGAACTATGTTTTGAAAAGAATATTCTATATTATGGGGGGGGGGGGGGGGGGTAAGGAGATAGGGGGACAGCTCAATATGCGTTCCGACGCGAGAGCGTTGGAGGCAGGTCCAGCGTCAGAAGCAAGTCTTCGGCGATCCATGGTTTCAGTCAATACGGTTTCAAGGCGCTGTCGAAGCGAAACAAAGAGGCGGCGCATCGAATCGGGGCGTTGCCGCTTCCGGTTACGGCGAGCCAGCCAGCATTAAGGCCGAAAGTAGTATACAACTTTTGAATTGAAGGGCACAGCATTTCGGGGTGACATTTGTGTGAAAACAGTTGTCTTTTGGCGTCAGTTGCGCGCCAGTATTGTGCCAATGTTGTCATACGCGGCAGAATCGGGGGCGTCCGGGCCGCAAACGTCATTCCTGGACCTGTTGGACTGGGCATACCCAGGTCTGCCCCAAATCTGAACTGCACCCGAGCCGAAGCCTCCCACAGAGATACATTCTGCTATGATATACTGATAGACCGACTCGGTGGGAAGTTCTGACAGGGAGGTTCAACTGAACAGCAACGAACTGGCGCGGAAAATCGTCGAAATCATTGAAGAAAAGCAGGCGGCGGACATCGTCTTACTGGACGTAAGCGATCAGACCAGCATCACTACCTATTTTGTGCTGGGCAGTGTGGACAATGAACGGCAGGCAAATGCGATTCGAGATGATTTGTGGGAGCAACTCCAGATCGAACAGAAGATGCGGCCCTTGAATGTCCACGATCTGCGGCAAGAAGGCGGAGGGTGGCTCCTGGCCGATTATGGCGATGTCATTTTGCATCTGTTTACGGAGGAGACGCGGCGCCGTTACGACCTGGAAGGGCTGTGGAGCGACGCCCACGTCGTACTGAAAATTCTATAACGGGCGTAGAGTGGAATCGGGTCTGGTCGGCGGCGCTAAGTGTCAGGCGGGAGGCGCGTTCAATTGGCGACGTTGGACCGGTAGAGTGCGACCGCGGCCTCAGTGTCCATGTGTTCGGTGGCGTCGAACAGATCGGTTGTTGCGCCGCTGCCGTCGTCGACTTCAGGATTCTCCATAGCCTTGTAGGCATCATCCGGCGAAATCCCTGCGGTCTGCATTGTCTTGACGATGCGGGGCCGTGTGGAGGAGATATCCGACCCGACCAGGCTGCCGAAGAAGTTGCCGATCTCAAACATGGCCTCAAAGGGGCCGGCCGAGAGATGGACGCCGTTGTTTGCGATTGTCACTTCGTCGAAGCCATAGTGGGTTGGCCTGGCGTGCAGCTCACCGCGAATGGAGCCGGATACGGCGCGTTCCGGGAAGGTATCTCCAATCATCTGGTCGCGCAACTCTGCCCATCCCGTATCGGAATGGAGGAGCATAAGGGCGATGCGGTGGGAAGGCTCGGTGAAATGGGCCAACTGGGCGGGGTGGAAGCCGTTGACGAGAATGAACTTCTCCCCTACTTCCTCATATGCCTGGACGTAGAACCCGGAGCGTATCTTGTGCGCTTTTTTTGTAAACCAGAGGCTGTCCAAACTGGCGGGCGTGAATGAGGGATGGTCGTCCAGGAATTCGTGTCCGCCGAAAAGAGGGTAGTCGGCAGAAGAGACGGCGAGGGCGTCGTAGACGCTGCCCCGGTCGGAGGCGTCGAGGCCGTCTGACGCGGTCTTGGACAGGACATTTATTGCGCCGTAGTGGCGGTCCATGCTTTCTTTCCGTTCGAGTGCCGGGCCGCCGACCAGGACAGTGCCGGCTACAGAGGCGCCAAACTCGGAAAGCTTGGCCCAGATCAAGTCAATGGCGTTGCCGAGGCAGGTCCGTTCCTCTATTGCCAGGATCTCCGGTTTTATGAACATTAGCAGTTCGTTCTGCCGCGCGGTCTGCCCGATAGCGGGCGGTTGAATGACTGCAATGTCCTCATCGTTCTGCAATGAATCCAGCAGAGCTTGTTTCAGCTGTTGGTGACTAAGCACTGATCACTCCTTTGCTGCGCCAGGAAAGCCGGATTAAAGGTCACGCCAGGATGGTTCCGCGCTCGCTCCCGGCCTGGTCGAAAGTGACGGTCCCGGCCGTACCGCCTGTGCAGCAGCCTACCGCAGACCAGACAGATCGACAAAAAAATCTGACAATGCGGCGATAGATGGAGGGCGACAGCATCCGGGTCTGTCCCACAGGTGGTCAGAAGGAGGACCGGGCGGCCTTCAGCAGGGCCGCATCTTCGGGCGAGACGAAGATGTCGGTTGGGAAGGCGAAGGAATTCTTGTCGGCAAAGCGATTGGCGGCGTACTCGCCATCAGGGTCCATGGCTTCAAGCGGCGCCTTGGCCAGCGCTTTGTCGTCTTCATCTCCGATTCGGGCAGAGACGATCCAGCCGAGAAGCAGATTGGGATTGAGCGAGACCAGGAGACGGGCCAGGTGAAGGGCCTCCTCGGTCCGGCCATCGTGCCAGACGGCTTCGAGCAGACTGCTCTGGTAGTCGAGCCGGCCTGGCTGCTCCTCGGTCAGCTTTGTGTAGACGCGAATGGCTCTGTCCCAGCGTCTGCCCATCCGATATAAGGTCGCCAGGGCAGGTCGCGTTAGCATTAGAGGCCGCTTTTGGCGCAGAAGCGTGCGCGACAGCCCCTGACGGATTGGGCGGTTGTAGGGCGCGTTTTCGAGCGCCAGGGTCCAGTATCGCTGTGCCCTTGTCAAGTTGCCGCCGGCTTCGGCGTCCCTGGCCAGCACTGCCCAGGCCAGTTCGCTGCCGGGGTCGGCCCCAAGCAGGCGCAGCGCCCAGTCCCTGCCTTCTTGCCAGCGGCGTAAGAGCCAGATGGCCTGGAGAAATCGGAAATAGGTGGGCAGGTGGCGGGGAAGGCGTTTGAGGATAACGCGAATCAATGGGATGGCCTCTTCTGGCCGGCTGGCCGCCAAGTGGCCGTCGATGAGGTCGTTCCAGTGTGAGAGTTGCGTGCCAACCGTGGGGGGTTGGCCGAATCGGGGTGGAGTCATTCGAGCCGATGCGCTGGGTCCTTTTGCAGCAGTTCGATCATCATGCCGTGCGCGGCCTGGGGGTGGACAAAGGCGACAAGGCCGTGGACACCCTGACGGGGGTTCTCGTCGATCAGGCGGACGCCTTGCGCACGAAGCTCTTCCAGGGCGCGCGTTATGTCGGGGACGGCGAAGCAGACGTGATGGCTGCCTTCTCCCCGGCGGGCCAGAAAGCGGGCCGTACCGCTCACTTCATCGGTGGGAGACAGGAGCTCAATCGTGCTGTTGCCGGATGCAAGAAATGCGATCTCGACTCCGTGGTCGGGCGCGTCGAGCCGATCGAGGAGGCGGAAGCCAAGGATGCCGCAGTAGGTGGAAAGGGCATCGTCGAGGTCCTGGACGACGATGCCGATGTGGTCGATCCGGGCGTCGGTTAGTTGCACTGTTTCTGAAGTATTCACCTTCACTCCCTACCGTGAACCTGTTGCAGAAAGGCCGGAGCTTGCCGTTGGAACTGCTTCCAAGCGACCAAGCCAGCATCCAAAGTGCGGGCATTCCCTTCTGATTGCTTCAAGGCCGATTTCCAATACGGCGAGTGTACCCAGCAGCGGCTTAGTGTAACCCGGCACGAGACTTTCGACGCGCTTGGAAGGCGCTGTCAAGGGCGAATCGTCGATCTCTTCCGGACTGGCAAAGGCATTTCGGATTGCCTGAAACTGTATGGCCAGGTTCGGTCGGCCTATGCCGCGACTAAAAGCAGCGCAGTCGCTAAAGAGCATCGCCTCGAACTCATGCATCATCACGTATGGAATGAATCTGCCGGGGTTGAAGCTGTTCCCCATGTCCAGGCAGACATCTGCCAATAGTTCTTTCTCGACAGTCCGAGCCTTTTCCGAAAACTGTGCGTTGTTGGCATTCTTTCTTCCAGGCCATGGGCCGGACCTGCCCTGCGGTAGACCGTAGAAGTCAACCATTGTGCTGACTATGCATCCAGCATCTTGCTTCAGATACCTCAGAATGTCCCTTTTGGCACTCGGCCATGGCTTTATTCCGCCGGTTTGTCGGGGAACGACCTGAGTGTAACCATAGGAGTAGAGATGGTGCGCAAGCACCTCGTTTACAAAACTTTCTTCGGTTTGGCCCTCAACATGGAGAATCAGCCTCGTCATCTTCACAATTCTCCAGCTACTCCTTGGCGGGGCGGCCGCCGAGTTCGTTTTTCTCCCACAGCTGACCCAAACTGTAGTCTTCCAACCACTCCTGCAAGGTCTCACTTTCAAGCCGTCTGAACTGTGTCTGACCGTCCTTACGATCAGCCACAAGCACATTCTCAGGTTGGAAGTGATTGAGCAGGATTGGTGACTGCGTGGCAAGAATGACCTGCGTGCTGACTGACGCCTGCTTTACAAGCGAGGCAAGCAGGGTGATTGCGTAGGGATGCAGTCCAAGTTCGGGTTCGTCCAAGAGAATGACCGAAGGGCGCTTTCCTTCAGGTTGCAGCAGCAGTGTCGCCAGAGCTATGAAGCGCAGTGTGCCGTCGGAAAACGAAGAAACGTCGAAGTAGGCGTCGGTCCCTTTGTGCCTCCATTCAAGGCGAATCTTCTCTTCGTTAAGCGCCGATGGTTGAAGTAGGAAATCTTCGAAAAATGGCGCGACCAGTTGTACGGTGCGGCGGATTAAATCGTAATTGGTCTCATTCTTGAGCCGCAACAGATGCAAATAAGCTGCTAAATTGCTGCCATCCATTCGTAAGAAGCGGTTGTCATTGACCTCCGATGTTTTCCGCAATGGAGAAGCAGAACTGGTGTCGTGGAAGTGGTATAGGCGCCAACTATCCAGATGGTTCTGAACATACCATTTGACTCCTCCGTCCGCCGGCAAACTAATTCCTGCCTCGCCGCCCCTACCGAGAAGACTCTGGTCATACGGTGAAGGGTAGTTCGCCTTGTCCCAGAAGGAGATAGTCTCACCGCTTGGAAGCAGCTCGTCAGTTTCGGTCGCCTGCAACCGGATTTCATACTGATTCGTAAGGTTCTCGAATGAGAGGTGAAATCTTATACTCTCAGTCGTCCTCGAACCAAAATGCAGAACTCTGTCGGCGCCCCCTGCCCGCTTCACGTAATACTGCAGGCGGCCCGAACGAATGGCGTTCAGAAAGGAAAATACACCGATGAAGTTCGATTTCCCCGACCCGTTAGGCCCAATCAGGACGTTTATCGGACCGAGCTTCAACTTATCGATCGACTCAATGCTCTTGAAGCCCTGTACGGTGATGCTGTCTAGCACCTTTCACTCCTCGTCCTCATATAGTTGCCAGCGGGGCAGTTCGGCGGCGCCGTCGGCGGACACTGTCTCATAGAAGCGCGCTTTCGCGCCGGCTACGTTTTTCAGGCCGCAGACAAAGCAGTAGGAGCTGTTCGGTTGCTTCTGCATCAGACCCAACTCGAAGGCTGATATTCGCCGAATACATCCCTGAGAGCATCGCAGATTTCGCCGATGGTGACATCGCTTTCGACCGCTTCGACGAAGAGCGGCATGAGCGGGTCGCCGGCCTTGCGCGCGGACTGCTCAATGCGCTGAAGAATGGCGGAAACCTTGTTCTGATCACGGCCGGCGCGCAGAGCCGTCAGCGCGGCGATCTGTTCATTTTGCACGACCTCGTCGACGCGCAAAGTCTCTTCGGGGAGCGCGGTTCCGCCCTGGTAGCGGTTGACGCCTACAACGGTCTGGGCGCCGCTCTCGATGGCGCGCAGGGAGGCGTATGCCGACTCCTGAATCTCGCGTTGAATGAAACCGTCTGCAACCGCCTGCATGGCGCCGCCCATCTCGTCGATGCGTTCGATATATTCGCAGGCCCGGCTTTCGATTTCGTCGGTCAGCCATTCAATGTAGTAGCTGCCTCCAAGCGGGTCTACGACATCGCCCACGCCACTCTCACCGGCAAGAATCTGTTGGGTGCGCAGCGCGATTTCGACGGCTTTTTCGGTGGGTAACGCGAGCGCCTCGTCCTTGGAATTGGTGTGCAGGCTCTGCGTGCCGCCCAGTATGGCGGCCAGGGCTTGAACCGTAACGCGCACTATGTTGTTGTCCGGCTGTTGGGTGGTCAGGGTGCTGCCGCCTGTCTGCGTGTGAAAACGAAGCCGCCAGCTTTTGGGGTTGGTTGCGCCAAAACGCCGTCGCATCAGCTTTGCCCAGAGGCGGCGGGCGGCGCGGAACTTTGCCACTTCTTCCAGGAAATCATTGTGGGCATTAAAGAAAAAGCTGATCTGGGAGGCAAAGAGGTCCACGTCAAGCCCGACGTTGATCGCCTGTTGCACGTATTCGACGGCGTTTGCGAGCGTGAAAGCCACCTCCTGGACGGCGCTGCTGCCGGCTTCGCGAATGTGATATCCGCTGACCGATATCGTGTTCCAGCTGGGCAAGTGCTGGGCGCAATAGAGAAACAGGTCGGTCATAAGACGCATTGAGGACGCAGGCGGGAAGATGTAGGTGCCGCGGGCGATATACTCCTTCAGAATGTCATTCTGTACGGTGCCCCGGAGTTGCGCCAGCGGCACGCCCTGCTCCTTGGCGACGGCGATGACCATTGCCAATAGGATCGCGGCCGGTGCGTTGATCGTCATGCTGACGCTGACTTTGTCCAGGGGAATGTCACTGAGGAGCGTGCGCATATTCTGCAGGCTACTGATGGAGACGCCGACTTTTCCCACTTCGCCCTGGGCAAGATCGTGGTCGGCGTCATAGCCGATTTGGGTAGGGAGGTCGAAGGCGACTGACAGGCCCGTCTGCCCCTGATCGATCAGGTAGTGGTAACGCCGGTTGCTCTCCGCCGCCGAGCCGAAGCCCGCGTACTGGCGCATGGTCCAGAGGCGGCCGCGATACATATTGGGCTGCACGCCGCGTGTGAAAGGGTATTCGCCGGGGAAGCCGAGTTTTCGCAGGTATCCGTCGGCGGTTCCGTCGTTCGAAGTCTCGTCGGAGGGCGTGTAGAGAGGTTGGATGACAATGGAGGGGCTGCTCGTGGTGAACTTTTCTTTGCGCTCGGGGAACCGCCTCACCACCGGCCCGAGAGAGTTCTTTTGCCAGGCCTGTTTCAGGGCCCTCAGTTTGTTGGGGTTGGCGTGCGTCTGCGAGCCGCCGGCTTGCGGCTTGCCGCTCAGTTCATCCATCTCGATACAGGAAATTGGGTTGCGGCGAATCCTGGCCGGTTTACATTTCCAGCCGACCCGCCAGGGCGTTGCTCAGGGTCATTTCATCGGCGTATTCGAGATCGCCGCCGGTTGGCAGACCTCGGGCCAGGCGGGTGACGCGTACGCCCAGGGGCTTGATAAGCCTGGCAATATACATTGCGGTGGCTTCCCCTTCAAGGTTCGGATTGGTCGCCACCAGCAGTTCCCTCGTTTCACCGTTATTCGCTTGTTCTCCGGGATGGCCTGGCTGCAGCCGATTAAGCAGTTCCCGAAGTTTCAGGTCGTCAGGCCCGATTCCTTCCACGGGCGAAATTGCGCCGTGCAGTACATGGTAGAGACCCTGGTAGGAGCCAGTGCGCTCTATGGCCTGGACATCAAGGGGCTCTTCGACCACGCAGATGATCGTCCGGTCGCGCTGTTCGTTGTCGCAGATTGCGCAGGGGTCTTTGTCGGCGATGTTGTAGCAGAGGCCGCAAAACAGTGTTTCGGCCTTCAGTTCCTGAAGTGCGGCGGCCAGCGAGAGGGCGATTTCTTCGTCGCTGCGCAATAGGAAATAGGCAAGCCGGGAGGCGGACTTCGGCCCAATGCCCGGCAGGCGGCTGAAGGCGTCGATCAGGTTGGTAACAGGTTGTGCCAGCGGCGCCATTGCGTGATCCTGATGTGCGTCCCGGATTAGAAGCCAAGGCCGGGGATGTTCAGGCCGCCGGCAAATCCGCCCATGCGCTCTTCCGTGAGGGATTTAACTTTTTCTGATGCGTCGCCTATTGCCGCCAGGAGCATGTCTTCCAGCATCTCGACGTCATCCGGGTCGACTACTTCCGGCTTGATTCTCAACGCCTGAACCGCTTGATGGCCGTCCATATCCACTTCGACCATTCCGCCGCCGGCGCTGCCGGTCACTATCTCCTCGGCCAGCTCTTCCTGCGCCTTTTCCATGTCACCCTGCATCTTGCGCACACGCGCGGCGAGGTCGCCTCCCATGCCGCCACCGAGTGAACCGCCGGAAGGCATGCCAGGGGCGCCGCCTCCGAACGGATTATTGCCGCTTCTGGTTCTGCGATTCCTCTTCTTTTTCGCCATCAGTCTTACTCCCAGTGCAAAAGGATAGTTGCTGCTTTAGTGTCGGTCCGATTCCGGGCGGCTGTCGCTGACCTTGGCTCCCAATTCGGATACAGCGTACTCCAGCAGGGGATCCGGCCCGCTTGGCTGCGGTTCTTCGACGGCCTGCCCAGTCGTGGAGGGGATAGTGGCCTTTTCGCCGCTCTGGCAGATGAGTGTTATTTGCTGGCCCAGTATCTCTGCCAGAATGCCGGAGATGGCATCTTTCGTTCTGGCCTCGGAGATCATCTTCTGGGAAAACGTATTATTTCCAAAAGCAATTGCCACAGCATTCCCGCCAATTGCCAGATCCCGTATGGAGCGGAGCGAGGCTTGTTGTTTGTGCCCGCAACGGTCGCGTACGGCGTTCATGAATTCGCCCCACCGGTCTCTCAGCCGCTGCATGGCCTCGGCGTCGAGGGATGCGGCAGGGATTTGTTCGGGGACGGGACTCTTGCCGGGGCGAGCAGCAGGCTGTGCGGCAGTTTTGGCTTGCGGGGGCGACGCCGGGGATGCCGTTCGGGTTACAGTTTGGGCCAGCGCGGGTGCGGGCGCCTGTTGCTGAACTCCTTCGATGAGCTCGACCAGCGCCAGTTCGAGGGGAAGCTGGGGCTGGAAGCCGCCTTTCAACTCAGTCATGGCTTGACTGAATCGCTTGATAGCCAAAAGGGTATCTGCATTCCCTATCTCGTTGGCCTGCTTTTTCATGGTCTGGACGGTATCCGGAGCGGAGTCTTCAAGCAACGCACTGTCGCCTACCATCTGCACGAGCATCACGCCCCGCAGATGTTCGATCACCTGGGCTGCGAATTCATTGAGGCTTCCCCCTTGAAGGAGCAGGTCGTGGATCAGCTCCAGGCCGGTGGATACATTTTTGGCCGCCAGTGAATCGACAAATGCGGCTACCGTCTCGCCAGCGACGCTGCCCAACACCTGTTGCACCTGCTCCAAGGAGATTGCCCGGCTGTCATCGGCCGACGCGGCCGCGCCGTAACTGGTCATCTGATCGAGCAGGCTGACGGCGTCCCTCATACAGCCTTGCGCGCTGCGGGCAATTGCGAAGATTGCCGACTCTTGAACTTCGAAGCCCTCTTCGCCAGCGATGTGTGTCAGGTGAACTGCGATCTCGGCAACGGGGATGCGGCGAAAATCAAAGCGCTGGCAGCGGCTGAGAACGGTTGCGGGAATGCGGTGGGGTTCGGTCGTGGCCAGCACGAAACGGGCGTAGGGGGGAGGCTCTTCCAGCGTCTTCAGCAGTGCGTTGAACGCGCTGGCGCTGAGCATATGTACTTCGTCGATGATGTAGACTTTGTAACGGGACTCGCTAGGCTGAAAGCCGACTTTTTCTCTCAATTCTCGAACGTCGTCGACACTGTTGTTGCTGGCCGCGTCGATTTCGATCAGGTCCAACATGCGGCCTTCGTTGATTGCGGTACAATGGCTGCAGCGGTTGCAAGGCTGATTTTTTTCGTCTGTACAGTTCAGGGCTTTGGCGAGGATTCTAGCGGTAGAGGTTTTGCCGGTGCCGCGGGGGCCTGCGAACAGATATGCGTGGGCCACCCGCCCTTCGCGCAGCGCGTTGAGCAGGGTGGTCGTCACGTGTTCCTGGCCTACCACCTCGTCGAAAGTCTGGCTGCGCCACTTGCGGTACAGCGCCTGCGCCATCTGCTTCACTCCTATTGGACAAAGAAACCGGCAACGTTTCCCGCCCATGAACGACCCGTCAGGACATCCCAAGTCAGTCTACCACCGGGCAGGACCTGAAGCAAACGGATGGGAATTTTTCCTCGTGGTATACTTGTTGTATGAGCAACAGGATCATTCATTCGCTTCGGGAAAGGCGGCTCGTGATAGAGGCAGTCGCCGGACTAGCCGATACTACCTCTGAGGCGGAACTGACGCGGGAAGTGCAGAGAATTGCAAGCGAGCACGCGCCTGAGTTGGTTCTTCCGGCGATTCGCAAACATTTGGGCACGGGCAGCAGCCAGATGCGGGGGGGATTGGGCCGGCTGTCAGCATTGCTGGCGGGGCCGGAGACCGCTGCGATGCTGCGCACGGAAGCCGGTCGGCGCGACAATCCGACCCAGACTCGATTGAACGCCGCCATGATCCTGGAGAAGTTCCTTCAGGTTGAGGTTTCGGCGGGCCTGATGGGCGATTTGAAAGACCCGAACTTCATTGTTTTGCAGAGCCTGCAAGAGGCGGTGGAGGAGGCACGGTCCAACCGGCACGTCTTGATGGAGTATGTACGACAGATGCGCCAGGAGAATCTGGACGTCGCCTACCTCGTGATCGATCTGATCGGCCAACTGGCTGAGGCGGACCAGCCGGAGTTGCTGCGCCTGATTGCATACGATTCCAGGCCAGGCGTCGGGGAGGCCGCCGTGGACCGTTTGAGTTCGTTGCGCGGGGCGGCAGTCGGGGCGCAGAGCGCAGCAAAGCTACATACGCTCCAATCCACCTTACGGCCAGAACTTGCACAAGCGGCAGCCAGAAACCTGCGCAAATTGCGGCTTGCCGGCATTCATTGGAAGGTGCAGAGTGCAGACGGCTGGTGGGCGCTTATTTCGCCCAGCGATCTGCAGGGCACGCAGCACCTATGGTTTCTGGGGCATGGGAACGAAGTTGAGGGTAAACTGGTCGGACTGCGCCTCAATCGAGTGGCAGGTGTTCTGGGGGCATTTGGAAACGAAAGTGTAGACCGCCGGCATCTTCCATCCAGGCGGCAGGTAGGCGAACTGCTTTCAATCTCCACGGCGCCAGGAGAAAGCACTGTTTTCGTCACTATTCCGTACAACTATGCGCGATATTTCCTGCAGGTGGGACTGGAAAGCCACTGGCGGGCCGGGTCGGAGCGCGCCTTGCCGGATGACTTCACGCTTTTCTGTCCGCTCCTTTTTCAGTGTCAGGCGGACCCGATATCCGACGAACTTTCGTCCTTACTTGCGTCCGGGCCGGAGTTATGGGACGAGGAGCAGGAGGAGCTGTCGCAGGTTTCTGCTGCATTACTGGAACATGCGGCTATGGCCGGTTGGATTCTGCCGGTAGGTGAGAACGGCGTGGACACGGAAGCGATCCGGCGGCAGGGGCCGCGTCGCGAAGTGGACAGGACAGGGCAGAGTAGCTTGGCCACTATACCGTTAGAAGAGCTGGGCAAGCTGGCTGCTTCGGTTGTTTCGGAGGACATTCCGCAAGAACTGATCGAGCAGCTGCGGCAGGCACTACTGGCTCAGGCGGCGTGGCTGCACTATGCGGGCGACAAGAGTTTCGCACGCCATGCAGTCTACGTTGCTGAGAGCTTACGCCGCGTGCCGCTTCACAAACATCCACTTCTTTTGCAGACAGTTGCGCGCGGCTTCCTTTCTCTTCCGGGAGAGGGGAGCGCGCCGGAACGACTGAAGTAAGGGTGGCTGGAAGTCTGCTGGTTTCGAGTTTCGGCAGGTTTCAGTCAGAGGGCAACGACCGCAAGCTTCAGGAACCGAGACACACTCTCTTTATACAGATTTTGCACAACAGCCATAAGTGTGTACTTAAGGTGGGAGGGCCAGTGCGCCTTGACATGCGAGTCATTCCGATATTGAAATGGAAAGTCCTTGTTGTAGTGGTGCTGGTGTTAGCGGCAGCGTCCGCTGTGACGGCCCCATCAGTGTTGCTGGCGCAAGCCTCCACGGGTCAGGAAAGCGGCGCTTCTGAAGACAGTTCAGACATTGATGCCGCCACAGAGGTGGAGATACAGAGGCGTTTCAACGAACTCAGGCGCGAGATTCTGGACGATCGGGCAGATTCCATTGGATGGTGGCTGTCCGGCATCGCTCTGTTACTCGCCGTGCTGGTGTTGATCTTTGGATTTGCCGCGTATCTTGTCTTCATGAGGTTGCGGAATGTCGAGGAGGAGGTACGCCGCAATGTCGAGAGGGCGCGCGTGCATGCAGAAGAAGCGGGCCGGCTTGCAGAAGAGATTCGGGGCTATGAAGGGGAAGCGGACGAGCCGTTGCGAGGCATGGACGGCGCAGAATTGGAATTTGCGCGAACGCAGATCGGCGAGGAACTCAGTCGTGTACCCGGTAGAGCCGGAGCATCAGCCATCGCGGAGGCCCGCCAGTTGGAAGAAGAAGGACGACTTAACGAATCGATAGAGAGATGGAAGCACATCGCCAGTGTTGCTGAAGGGAGCAATGATGAACTGGCCGCGCTGGCCTTTCGGTCGATAGGTGACCTGTCGGAACGGCTGAGCAGGAGCGTCAGATGATGACCAGCCGTCAGGCGCGGGCGTATTTCCTGCCGAGGGAAGGGTTGGGAGAGGCGGGATCGTCCGAATCAAGGGAGGCGCTGGCCGCGTACTCGCAGGCAGTTCGACTGAGACCCGACTATGCCGAGGCATATAACAATCGGGGCAATGTCAATAGCAACCTGGGTAATTTCGAAGAGGCGATTGCAGATTACGACCGGGCGATTCACCTGAAACCTGACTTAGCTGACGCCTATGTCAATCGCGCGAACGCCAAGGCTGCCCTCCGTCAGTTCCAGGATGCCTTAGCCGACCTTGGAGCAGCGATCAGGTTCAACTCGGGCAATGTACTCGCGTTCTTGAATCGGGGTCTGCTCCTGGCCGAGTTTGGCCAATATGAGGATGCTGTTGCTGATCTTGACAAGGCAGTACATCTTGAGCCCGAATATGAAAGAGTTTACCTTGTTCGAGGTAGTGTCATGGCCGCCCACAGTCGGAATCAGGAGGCGGTCGCCGACTTCGATAAGGCAATCGGTTTGAATCCTGGCAGTTCCGAGGCCTACAACAGCCGGGGTCTGTTGCATGTTGAACTGGGGCGGTACGAGGCGGCCGTCGCCGACTATGCCAACGCGATTCGGTTGCGGCCAGAGTATGCGGCCGCGTACAACAATCGGGGGGTGGCACTGGCGAAGCTAGGGCGCCTGGGCGCGGCTGTGAGCGACTACGATGAAGCAGTTCGGCTGCAGCCTGAAAGTGCCGAGCCCTATTACAATCGAGGGAATGCGAAGGAGCGTCGCGGCGAGTATGAAGAGGCCGTTGCCGATTACGATCAGGTGATCCTCAGACGGCCCAACGATATCGAAGCGTACAGAAATCGGGCAGTGGCAAAGGCGGTATTGGGACGGACTGAGGAGGCGAGATCGGATTTCGATAGAGCGCTGGAGATTGCCGCGGGGGGTAGATGAGTTTTCTCTTCTGAGGGAAGCCCCCAGGAGCACGTCAAATTCATGGCGCGGCCCCCCTAATTCTGACTGCGGACCTATTGGTCGGGTCCGTTTTTTTTTCTTCGCTGCAGGGAGAGAGCGGTTTTCTTGAATCAGAAGATTCCCAGCTCGTCTTTGGCGTCTTCCGACATCATGTCGGGACTCCAGAAGGGTGTCCAGACCAGGTGGACGTTGACCTCGTTGACGTTGGGGAAAGCGGTGTGGGCGGTGCGCTGAACGTCGCTGATGATCTGAGGGCCGACGGGGCAGCCGGGGCTGGTTAGCGTCATCGTCACGTCGATGTTGTTTTCATCCGTCACTTCAATATCGTAGACCAGTCCCAGGTCGACGATATTCATCATCAACTCCGGGTCCTTCACATGGGTCCTGATTTCGGCTCTTACCTCGTCAGGCGTCGGCAATGTATTTTCACTCATCGGGTCTTCCTCCTCAGTAGGGCTTTTCCAAGTAGATGTCGCCACCGTCAACCTGAACTTCGTAGGACGGGGTCGGCTCGAATGCGGGCATGCTGAGAGCCTCGCCGGTGCGGATGTCGAAGCGGGCACCGTGCCGGGGGCACTCGACCTGACCGCCCTCCAGGACTTCTCCTTCTACGAGCGGGCCGCCGTCGTGCGTGCAGACATCCTCGATCGCGTAGTAGTCGCCGTCCAGATTGAAGACGGCAATGCGGATGCCTTCCAGTTCGACCAGGAGCCTTTCGCCCGGCGGGATATCTTCGGTGGCGGCAACTCTAACAAAGTCTTCCATGTATACTCAATTCCCTCGGCTGCTTGTTCTAGTCGGGCCACTCGGTCAGTCCGTACAGTCCTGCCTTTAGCGCTTTCAGCGGCAGGAGTGCACACTTCAGGCGAACTGGGCCGATCTCAATGCCAAGCAGGTCGAGCACGTCCTCTTTACCCCATTCCTTGAGTTCGGTCACCGGCATACCGATGATCTCTTCCATGATCATTGACGCGCTGGCCTGGCTAATGGCGCATCCCCGACCTTCGAAGGAGGCATCGACCACGATGTCGTCCTCGATCTTCAGGTAGATGGCTACTTCATCGCCGCAGAAGGGATGTGTTTCGCGGCGGTGGACGTCGGCGTCCTCCAGATTGCCCTTGTGCCGCGGGTGCTTGTAATGGTCAATGATCGCTTCGCGGAACAGATCCATGGCCCAGAGAATTTTCCTATACGAAAGGCAAAGGGCGGTAATGGCCCCTTGCCTTTCCACCAAAAGCTATTGCAGATTTCAGTACGGACTGATGCGCAAAGACGCAGCTTCTATTTCTCGATAGGTAGTCCAACGGCATTACCCCATTCGGTCCAGGAGCCGTCGTAGTTGCGGACGTTGTCGTAGCCGAGCAGATAGGTCAATACAAACCAGGTGTGGCTGCTGCGCTCGCCGATGCGGCAGTAGGCTACGATGTTGTCGCTGCCGCTGAGCCCCTGCTCCTCTTCATAGATTGCGCGCAGGTCATCGGCGGTCTTGAAGGTGCCGTCGTCATTCGCGGCTCGCGCCCAAGGAACGTTGCGAGCGCCGGCGATGTGTCCGCCGCGCAGCGAACCTTCCTGGGGATAGTCGGCCATGTGCAGCAACTCACCACTGAATTCAGCTGGACTGCGAACGTCTACCAGAGGCAGACCGGCCTGCTGGTGGTCCAGTACCTGGTCGCGCATGGCGCGGATGGCGCCATCGTTGCGCGCAGGTGCGCTGTAGGAGGCGGCTGGATAGGAGGGCGTGTCGGTGGAGAGCTCTCTGCCCTCATCGACCCACTTCTGGCGGCCGCCGTCCATCACTTTGGCGTTGGTATGTCCGAACAGCTGGAAAACCCAGAAGGCGTAGGTTGCCCACCAGTTACTCTTGTCACCGTAGAAAACGATGGTTGTGTCGTTAGAGATGCCCAGCTTCTCCATCAGGGCCTGAAACTGCTGCTGGGCCACATAGTCGCGCACGACGGCATCGTTCAGGTCTTCTTGCCAGTCGATCTTCTGTGCGCCGGGGATGTGGCCCGTATCGTAGAGCAGGACGTCTTCGTTTGATTCGAGCAGGCGGATGTTGCCGTCGTTCAGATTGGCGGCGACCCACTCAGTGCTTACCAACACGTCAGGATTGGCATAGCCTTTGTCTGCCATTGCACTCCTCCGTTACTAGGTGTGATTACCTACTTATCTTCCGACTGATTACCTTTTCCAATTTGCGCATAACGCTGTCCACGGGGACACGATCGAGTACGCCCTGCAGAAAGCCCTGTACAATCATCCGTTCGGCCTGCGGTCTGGTGAGTCCGCGGGCCATCAGGTAGAAAACGTATTCGTCCTCGACCTGTGCGGCTGTGGCCGCGTGGGTACAGCGGACGTCGTCGGCCTCGATTTCCAGTCCGGGTATGCTGTCGGACCGGGCTGTGCCGTCCAGGATCAGGTTTCCGTTGCGTTGGAAGGCGTCCGTCTTCTGAGCGCCCGGCAGCACTTTGATGATGCCCATATAGACGCTGCGGGCACGATGTTTGAGCGCGCCGTTGAAGAGCAGGTCGCTGTAGCAGTTGGCGGCACGGTGCAACTGCAAGGTCTGGTGGTCGATGTGCTGCCGGCGCGTTGGAAAGTAGAGTCCGAGCAACTCGCCATGCCCGCCTTCTCCCTGCATGTCCAGATCCAGGAAGGCCTTAGTCAAGCGGCTGCCCCAACTCACCTGGATCCAGCGCAAGTCAGTGTCCTTGCCCATTACCGCCTTCCCCGTGAGGAAATTCCAGGCAGTATGCTGGAAGTCCTGCAGGTTGATATAGCGGACCTGCGCATTGTCCTTCAGGATGAGCTCTACAACACTGGCTTGAAAGGCGTTTTCCGCGCCCATGAGATCATCGACCAGGGTCACTTCGGCTCCTTCTTCGGCCACCAGGAGAGTATGGTGATAGCCACCGACGCTATCGCCCTGGTAGAGGATCGCCTGCAGTGGAAGCTCGACCTTCGTGTTGCGGGGAACGAAGATAAAGGACCCGGTGTCCCACAGTGCCGCGTGCAAGGCGGCGAATTTGTTGGCGTCCGGGGTCACGGCCTCGGTCATGAAGTAGCGTTGCAAGAGTTCGGGGTGCTCATGTACCGCCGATTGCAGGTCGGTAAAGATGACGCCCTGTTCGTCCAGGTCTTCGTTTTCCTCGTCGTACAGGAGACCGCCGTCGCGATAGATCAGGCTGGCGGAGGACTCCATTTCGTCAAGCGCGTCAGTGAGATCCGGTTCCAGTTCGTAGCGTCTTACGGTCCCGTCGGGAACGGCGAATGGGGTGAAGTTCTCCAATTTGAAGCCGGTCATGCGAGTCCGTCGCCAGGCTTCGTCGGTAGGCTTGGGCCAAGGCAGGCTTTCAAACGTCTGCCAGGCCCGCAAGCGGAAGTCCAACATCCAAGAGGGTTCGTCTTTTGCAGCCGATGCCTGCCGCACGGTCTCCTCCGAAAAACCGGCGGTTGCCTCGACAGCTTCTTTCGGTTCCTTTATGAGTACAGTCACATTCAGTTGCCTCGTTACGGAAAAACGGGAGAGGGTCTTACTGAAAGATCTCCCGGTGCGCAATGCGCGTTTCGAGCCGTCTGCCGTCCATCATCAAGGCTGACACGGATGGCAGGCAAGCTATCCAATACTGCCCTCCATCTGCAATTGGATGAGGCGGTTCATTTCGACCGCGTACTCCATGGGGAGCTCTTTGACAAGCGGCTCAATGAATCCGCCCACGATCATGGCGGCGGCCTCGTCCTCGTCAATGCCGCGGCTCATCAGATAGAAGAGCTGCTCTTCGCCAATCTTGCTGACCGATGCTTCGTGGCCGATGCTGACATCGTCCTCGTCGATTTCGATGTAAGGGTAGGTGTCCGAGCGGCTGTCGGCATCCAGCAGCAGGGCATCACAGACGACATTGCTGCGACTGTGATGCGCCCCTTTGGCCACCTTCAGCAGGCCGCGATAGCTGGCGCGGCCGCCGTTCTTGCTAATGGACTTCGATACGATTTTGGAGCTGGTATTCGGGGCGGCATGGACCACCTTGCCACCGGCGTCCTGATGCTGCCCGTTGCCGGCGAAAGCGATCGACAGGATTTCGCCGTGGGCCTCTGGACCCATCATGTAGACGGCAGGGTACTTCATCGTCACCTTGCTGCCGAGGTTGCCGTCGATCCACTCCATGGTGGCGTCGTCGTAAGCCAGCGCCCGCTTGGTGACCAGGTTATAGACGTCTGTGCTCCAGTTCTGGATCGTGGTATAGCGGCAGCGTCCGCCCTTCTTGACGATGATTTCCACGACCGCGCTGTGAAGGCTGTCACTTGAGTAGATGGGCGCGGTGCAGCCTTCGACGTAGTGGACGCTGGCCCCCTCTTCGACGACGATGAGAGTGCGTTCAAACTGACCCATATTCTCGGCGTTGATGCGGAAGTAGGCCTGCAAAGGGATGTCGACATGGACGCCGGCCGGTACATAGACGAAGCTGCCGCCACTCCACACCGCGCTGTTCAACGCAGCAAACTTATTGTCGGCGGCAGGGATGACCGTGGCAAAATACTCCTTGACGATTTCCTCGTGCTCGCGCAGTCCGCTGTCCATGTCGAGGAAGACGACGCCGAGCTTTTCCCACTCGTCCTTCAGACTGTGGTAGACGACTTCGGACTCATACTGAGCGCCGACTCCTGCAAGGAATCTGCGTTCTGCTTCCGGGATGCCGAGCCGGTCGAAGGTACGTTTGATGTCCTCCGGCACGTCTTCCCAACTCTTACCTTGCTTTTCGGCGGGACGCAGATAGTAATAGATGTCGTCGAAATCGATGCTGCTCAGGTCGGCGCCCCAAGTCGGCATCATTTTGGAAAAGAAAATGTCCAGTGCTTCGTGCCGGAACTGGCGCATCCAGTCCGGTTCCTTCTTGATGTCGGCAATCTGGTCGACTACCTGATGGTTCAGGCCTTTTTCGGACTTGAAAACGGCGTTCTCTTCGTCACGAAAGCCATACTGGTATTCTTCTTTTACACCTTCAAGATGCTCTAAATCGGACTGTCCAGCCACAATAGCCCTCCTTTATTAACGAATGGTACGACCGATTGTGCGTAACCGGTTGCCTCCATGCCTGTGTCGACAATTCTCAACCAAGGAGCCGGGGTGAAGCCGGCCTTGTGTTACATGGCCACCTACGCTCTCAACTGTCAGGCGGGCACGGTCCCAGCTACCAACTCATCTTCGACCCACTTGTAGCCTCTCTCTTCCAAGGTGAACGCCAATTCCGGGCCGCCCGTCTTAACGATGCGTCCTCCGAAGAAAATACTGACGAAATCGGGCTTGACGAAGTTCAGGATACGCTGATAGTGGGTGATGAGCAGAAAGCCGCGGTTTTCAGTGGCCAGCTTGTTTATGCCGTCCGCGACAACCTGCAGGGCGTCGATATCCAGCCCGGAATCGGATTCGTCCAGAATGGCGAATCTCGGTTCCAACATAGCCATTTGCAGGACCTCCGTACGCTTTTTCTCGCCGCCGGAAAATCCCTCATTGAGATAGCGGCGGGCAAAGCTGGAGTCGACGTTGAATTCCTTCATTTTCGTATTCAGTTCGCGGCGAAACTCACGCATGGGCATGAGGTTGCTGCCGATGACACCGTTTGCGCTGCTGTCCGCCTCTTTGCTCGTAAAGCCGCGAACGTTGGAAACGGCCGTGCGCAGGAAATTGGCGACACTGACGCCGGGAATCGATACAGGATATTGGAAGGCAAGAAAAATGCCTGACCTGGCTCTTTCGTCGGCTTCCATATCGAGAATGCTCTCGCCGTCCAGCAGAATGTCGCCCTGCGTCACCTCGTAATGGGGGTGGCCTGCGACCACGTAGGAAAGTGTCGACTTTCCGGAACCGTTTGGTCCCATCATGGCATGGATCTCGCCGCTGTGCAGCGTGAGGTCCACACCTTTCAATATTTCTGTATCTCCTACAGCGACGTGCAGATTCTGAATTGCAAGTGTACTCATGACTTTCGTGACTCCTCAATGTGACGGCTGTCGCCAGCCGTGATCAACACGAATGATCGCCTTACGGCGGTGACTGGTTCAGGACTCAAACTCGAGTTCCGCGCGGCTGCTCTGCGTTATTACAAATGAACAACTGCCGTGCCCGTCCATTATGCAGTCATCCAGAGAGACATCTGCGCCCAAAGCCTGTTGCATCATCAGTTGGTCCATCTCGCAGATCTCGCGATGTGCAATAGCAAGGTCGTGGTAGGGGCAGTTATACATTTTCAGGGCGATGGTATTGCTATCGGCTACGGACACGTCGGTGAGTACTCCCTGCCGACCAAGCGCCCCAGCCATTTCCTCGACGCGGCGCCGCAGTTCGGTCGCATTTACGCTTTCTGCGTACCGTTCTGCAAGCCTGACGCCAACG
The DNA here is from genome assembly GCA_965204525.1 of Caldilineaceae bacterium. Lineage (GTDB taxonomy): Bacteria > Chloroflexota > Anaerolineae > Caldilineales > Caldilineaceae > Bin5. The sequence goes on from OZ241994.1 coordinate 1,580,669, forward strand.
CGTTTCAGAAGCGTTCCCATCTGTTCAGAGCCGACCATTCCATACATTTCCTGGAGCATCGTCAGAGCGAGCACATCGCAGCGGCAGGCGAACAACTCGCGGGCCGCGTCGGTAGCCACATAGATGTAATGCGGACGCCCAACTCCGGAGCGCTCCTCACGCCGGTCCAGATATCCACTGGCCTGAAGGGCGTTCAGATGCTGACGAACGGCTGTTGTCGTTACGCCCAGGAGAATCTCAAAGTCTTTAATCGTGGCAGAGGGATTGCGTTGCAGATACTCAAGAATCTGCCATGCGGGTGAGTTCTGGTCTGGACTGACTGACATTGGACTTTTCCCTGCTCTTCCTGGCCGAATGCGGCTTTGAACACGCTTTGGGTCAGGCCTGCTTCAACGAATTAACCCCATCGTACCACGAGAATCCTATTTTGTCAATTTGCACAGTTTATATTGTGAAAATTGACAAAAAGATCAGGTTGACCTCGTATTTATACCATCCACCTTCAGCTCAGTCCAAAACTGAAGCCTTCTGATCGGCGCTGTTCTCCAACATGAACTGGGGTGAGAAAGGAGTACAGTCCTGTCAGTTCAATGTACCGGCTGACTTTTGGAGGATCGTCCGACATCCTTTTATAATCGCTGTTTGTGCGGTCGCCGCGCAGTGCGGAGATTGCCGTCCGGATGACTGCAGAGAGACCTTACACGCTGGCATATACATAGCCAGAAGGCCGGCAGCAGATGGACTGGCTAAGCGGTCTTGCGGAAACCGGGCAGGAGGATCGGAAAATGGAGTTTAACGTTGCACAATTGATGAAGGAGGCGACCGGAGCACGCAGGGAGTTTGTTCTTGATGACGATATTGCCGACCTCGATGGCGGCCTGACACCCCTGAGCAATCTGACTGGGAACCTGGAGTTGCTGCGCATTCACAGCGGCATCCTGGCGACTGGCGACCTTCGAGTTGAGTTGTCGTTGCAGTGCGGACGTTGCCTTGAACCCGTATCCATATCTGCATTCGTAAAGTTTTCTGAGAGTTTTCGTCCTCTGACCGACATTCAGACTGGACGTTTTCTGTTGCCGGAGGAGTTTGAAGGTCAGGCAGAAGATTTGACGGATGAGGCTCTGCTGATCGATGCCCAACACATTCTCGACATTACCGAAGTTGTACGGCAGAACATCTGGCTCTCCATTCCGATCGTAGCCGCTTGCGATTACACTGACCCGGTCAGTGGCGCCCACGATCCGGATGCATGTCCGAAGTATCTGAATTTGCTGTCTGAGTCTGCTCTTGCCGGTTCGCTCGACGAACAGACACCTGCTGAAGCCAAAGGGATCGACCCGCGTTGGGAAGCCCTGTTGTCGCTGCAAGACGAACCCCCCAGCGATTAGATAAGGAGAACTAAAGATGGGACCGCTACCGAAACGAAAAATCAGTAAGGGCAGGCGCAACCGCCGTCGCGCGCATCACGCGCTCGGCACTCCGAGACTGGTGACCTGCGCGCAGTGCGGCGAGAAGACGCTACCGCACCGGGTCTGCCCGCACTGCGGCACATACATGGGCCGAATGCAGGTCCTGGATATGGACGAAGAAGAAGCCTGAGCCAGATGAGTTTACCGCTTTCGTACGTTCGAGAATCGAGTCCGCTGATTTACTTGTTTCCCGGACAAGGCAGCCAGCACGTAGGCATGGCAAAGGAGTTGGCCGAGGCATATCCGGCTGCACGGGCCGTGTTCACGGAAGCAGACGAAGTCCTGGGTGCGGCGATTAGCAGGATTTGCTTCGAAGGGCCGGAGGGGCTGCTCACCGATACGATCAACGCGCAGCCTGCCTTGTTCGCGGCGAGTATGGCGGCACTCTGTGCCATGCAGGCGGAGATGGGTAGCTTGCCGCGACCGACTTATTTTGCCGGCCACTCGATGGGCGAGTATTCGGCCCTGGCCGCGGCCGGTTGCATCGGCTTCGCCGACGGGCTGCTCCTTGTGCGTGAACGGGGCCGCCTGATGAAGGAGGCGGGCACCAAACAGCCGGGGCGAATGGTCGCGGTGATCGGTCTGGAGGAAAATGTTGTTGCCCAGATTTGCGCGGAGGCGGCTGCGGCAAACAGCGGCGTATCCCAGATCGCAAACGATAACTGTCCCGGGCAGATCGTAATTTCAGGAGACGAAAGCAGCATCGCCGCCGCGATGTCGGAGTTGGAAAAGGCCGGGGCACGAAGGGTCGTTCCGCTGGCGGTCAGTATAGCCGCCCACAGCCCACTGATGGAGCCGGCGGCCTCGCAGTTGAAGGCTGGGATCGATGCAATTGACGTAAAAGAGCCTCTGGCTCCTGTCATCGGCAATACCAGCGGGCTTCCTCTTGACAACGCCGCAGCCATCTGCCAGGAGCTGAATGCGCAGCTGACCGGCAGCGTCAGGTGGACCGATTCAATGAAGCAGGCTGTAGACAGCGGCGTTGAGACGGCTGTAGAGATTGGACCCGGTTCAGTGCTGACCGGACTGATGAAGCGCATTCATCGCAAGGGAAAGAGAGTGAATGTGTCGAATGCGGCCGAAGTCCGTAGTTTTGCCGGGGAGTTCGGTTGAGCGCGGAAAACCGGCGCGTCTTGACACAGCGGAAGTTATCGGGTCCCTTATGTTCGCAATGCTGTAGCAACAGTTTTTGCCCGGTAGCTTATCCTCTTCCAGAGAGAGATTTCCTGTTCTTCATTTTCGGCGTCCTGTAGTAGAATAGCGGCAAGTTCGCCACCGCACCAAGGATTTCCATGGACTTTACAGGCAAGATTGCGCTGGTTACAGGTAGTAGCAGCGGAATCGGCGCGGCCATTGCAAAGGAACTGGCTGCCGGAGGTGCGCGCGTCGCTCTGAACTATCGCGGCAATCAGGCGGGAGCCGACGCAACGGCCGACGCCATCCGTGAAGCCGGCGGCGATTGCGCTGTTTTTCAGGCCGACGTGGGTTGTTTTGACGGGGCCTCCGAACTGGTTAAGGATGTCGAAAAGGAGTTGGGCAGAGTCCACATCCTGGTCAATAATGCCGGTACGACCCGTGATGCGCTGATGATGAGTATGAAGGAGGATGGGTGGCGTGCGGTGATCGGCACCAACCTGGACAGCATCTTTAATGTAACCAGGGCCGCGCTGCGAGGGATGATTCGGCAGCGTTGGGGGCGCATCATCAATATTTCCAGTATCGTCGGACTGGCGGGTCAGGCAGGTCAGACGAATTACGCGGCCAGTAAGGCTGGTATGATAGGCCTCTCCAAGAGCCTTGCCCGAGAAGTAGGAAGCCGCGGCATAACTGTGAATGTGGTGGCGCCGGGCTTTGTGCCGACGGCACTTACGGATGTAATGAGCGACGACCAAAAGCAAGAGACCATAGCCCGCACTCCGCTGGGTCGGTTTGGCGCCCCGGAAGAGATTGCCTGGGCTGTTGCGTTTCTCGCGAGCGAACGCGCCGGTTTTATCACAGGGCAGGTTCTGTCTGTAGACGGCGGCCTTGTGATGATGTGATCGATGTCGAGTCGGGACTTACGGGACAATGATAGACCAAACGCAGCAACTCATGGAGCTACCTGTAGCAGCCGATTCAGCGAAGGTGGGTGAGGCCGAATCTACAAGAGTAGGCGGCATCGCGACCTCGCGGCCCCGTTCAGGAGCGCACAGGGCCGAATGTGGTCGCGCGGCGGTCGAAACGGAAGGGCCCGACCAGTCGAGCACAGACGGCGACAACGTCATTGCCCATCCGGCCGAACGTAGACGCGCTCGCCGCACGGCATTGCAGGTCCTATATGAAGTCGACTGCACGGGCCATCTTCCGGGCATCGCCCTGGACCATCGCCAGGCTGAGGAAAAGTACGCCAACGAAACACTTGCTTTCCTGTACTGGCTGGTGAGCGGAGCCATCCGGTACAAGGCTGACTTGGATTCGCTGATCGGCCGATACGCGCCGGAGTGGCCGGTAGGCAAGTTGGCGATCGTCGATCGCAACATACTTCGTCTTTCCCTTTTTGAGTTGTCGAGTCCTGATGCTGATGCGCCGCCCAAGGTTGTCATAAATGAAGCGGTGGAACTGGCAAAGACATTCGGCAGCGACAGCAGCTCGCGTTTTGTCAACGGTGTCCTTGGCACCGCGCTTCGAGAAATCTCCCTGCCATCCGAGCACAGACAAGTGAGCCGGTAACTTCTGGCATGAACAGCATTTTCGGCATTGGCGTCCTCGAATTTATCTTCATATTGATCTTCGCCCTGATTTTTCTTGGCCCGGAAAGGCTGCCAAAGGTAACCAAAGACGTTCTATTTTTCATACGCCGGTTGCAAAGGCTTTCGGGTGATCTGACCCGCCAGGTCAACGAAGAGATTGGGGACCTGCGCGAACTTGACCCCAGTTACCATATGAAGCAACTGATGGACGACGAGGAGGAGGAAGAGGAAAAGTCGATCGGTCAGGAAAGCGGCCAGAAATCGACGACTGGGACGAAACAGACCTCGGCGCCTTCTCAACCTGCCCAGGCCGCCGCTGCATCGGCGGCTTCCTCCGGCGAAGAGTCAGCCGAACAGAAATCTGCCGCGCAGCCGGCGCTTTCTAACCTGAATGCGGCTGCATCGGCGAACGGGCGGCAGCAGAGCGGCGGAAGCGGCGACAGTAACGTCAAGACGACAGGAACGGCAATTCCGTCGGCGCCCAAAGCCAGTTCGGCCAAGGTGACGAACCGAACTCCGGCAATTGGCGCAACACCAAAACGGACTGGCAGTACGCAGAAACGAGGGGTAAAGACCCTTTCGGAACTGCGAAAGCAACAGCGGGCGAAACGACAGACCGGTTCCAGTGGTGCGGACTCGTCTTATCTGGATGAGCGCAACAAGCGCGCTCAGCGTCGAGCCGAGAGCCGGCGCCAGGCGGTGGCCGCGCAGAAGAACGAACGGGAAAAGGCGTCCGAGCTTGAGGACGCAGCGACAGATCCAATTGACGCTGGGGCCGGTGATGAATCCGGGGTACTTGCCGAGTTGAGCAGCAACGGCGAAGGCACAGGAAAAGGCGCTGCTGATACCGAGGTCCTCGCGCAGGAGGGTGGCGGAGAGTCCGACGAAGGGGCGGTCGCCGCGGTGGCGGAGGATACGGACGGCGACGGTAACGAGGAGACGCAGTTGTGACGCAACAGGCTCCGCCTCTGGAAACCGATCCGTTTGACAGCAGTCGAATGGGGCTGCTGGAACATCTGGCGGAGTTGCGCAACCGGATGATCTGGATCGTTGGCGCGTTGTTGTTCGGCATCGTCGCCAGCATCGCCTTCGTGGAGCCGGTCATTGCATTCATAACCAGCCCGGTCGAGGAGAAACTGATCGCAATCGGTCCCACCGATACGATCTTTGTGTTCTTCAAGGTCATGTTTGTTATGGGCGTGATCGTTGCCATGCCGGTGCTGGTCTACCAGATCGTTGCATTCATCGCCCCAGGACTTTACCCCCACGAAAAGCGAGGTTTGTTCTTGCTCTTGCCGGGGGTCATGGTCCTTTTCTTCGGCGGCGCCGCCTTTGCCAATTTTGTCATGATACCGGTGGCGGTCGGCTTCCTGCAGAATTTCCTCGGCGATGTAATCGATCAGGAGTGGACTGTCGACCGCTACGTCGGATTCTACACGCGCATTGTCTTCTGGATTGGTGTTGCCTTTGAGACGCCGCTCGTGATCGCCTTTCTGGCACGCATCGGTCTGGTAAGCGGGCCGCGCCTGCTGAGGATGTGGCGGCAGGCAATTGTGATCATCTCGGTTGTGGCGGCGATGATCACGCCCACCATCGATCCGATCAACATGACCATCGTCATGTTACCGCTGATCAGCCTCTATTTCCTGGGAGTCGGACTGGCATTCCTGCTGTACAAGCCGCGGGCGCCGCGCAGTTTCGATGAGATGGACTGGGGCGACAATGAGGAATGATAGGGAACTGCTTATCGCCCGGAAGCAGGAGGTTCTGCGCGAGTTGACGAGAGCGCGGCGGCAACTGGATGGCATCCGCTATAGTGACAGTCCTCATCAACGGAGCCGGCGACGGCAGTTGGAGAGTGAAGTCGAAAAGCTGATGGCGGAAGAGTATCGGCTGCGCATCGTGATCGACCGGGCGAGGTAGCGACAAGCAGGCCCAAACTGGGAATGATCGACGCCTTCAAATATCCTTTCGGGGCAGGCAGAAGAATGTGGCCTGCCCCGATTCATTCGCAGGTAGATTTGTGGGTTGACGGCGAGTAGTCTATCGAAGTACAGGGGGCATCTTGCAGGAACGGTTCGACGCATTTATCACGGCTGGGTACGACCCCGACAAACAGGATCGAGTCAGTGCGGCGGCTGGCGTCGCTCACAAGTCTCTTGTGCCACTGGTAGCAATGCCGATGGCGTGGCATGTCGTACAGGCTTTGGCGGAGAGCGATCGTATAGGCGAAGTCGTTGTTGTCGGTTTGGAGCCTGGCGAGATTGAATTCGGCGTTCCGGTGCATCATGTGCCGAATCAGCCCAACCTCTGGGCCAGCCAGAATGCCGGGCTGCGTAAACTTCGAGATTTGAATCCGGACGACCGCTACGTCATCGCTCTGTCCGCAGATATCGCGCTCTTGACCGGACGGATCGTCGACAGTTTTATCGAGGCATGCGAACCGTTCGAGCATGACGTCTATTGGGGCATCGTTCGAAAAGAGGTGATGCTGGCCGCTTTCCCAGACAGCAGACGCACCTATCTGCCGCTGCGGGAGGGCTCATTTTGCAGCAGCGATCTATACCTGGGGCGACTGTCTGCCGGTTTCCATATCCAGGAGCGTATTCGGTATTTCATCGACAATCGCAAGAATGTTCTCGCGTTAGTGTGGAAGTTAGGACTGCCTACGATGGTCAAGTTTTTGCTGCGCCGCCTTTCGATTGCCGACATTCTCGACGTCGCCTATCGGATCGCGGGTGTTCGCGGAGGTCCGGTCGTATTGCCGCTTGCGGAGGCAGGAATGGATGTCGACAAGCCGGAACAACTTGCTCAGGTTCATGAGTACTTGGAGAGGCATCCTGACCACCCTGCCAATACCCGTTCTCAAGGGCGGACAGCGGCGCCTGGTGAGGTCTGAGAATGCGAAGGCTGCTGGAAGTCTTATGCGGGCTGGATGAACACTTCAGTGCCCGCACAGCCTTGAACGAAGAACAGCTGACGAGACGCCACCCTCTATTCTGGCTGGCGCACGTCGGCGCGCATCTGGGCGACTCGATTGTTTGGCTGCTGGTGACGCTATTTCTGTGGCGGCAGTCCAAGGGTGACCGACAGACACAGAGCAGTGTGGTCGGTTGGACTCTATCGTTCGCGGGCAGTGTACTGGGGACGTTGCTGGTAAAGCAGGCGGTGCGGCGTCCGAGGCCGGGCAGCGGAAGGTTTCTCTATAGCGGGGGGCCCGACGCGCACAGCTTTCCAAGCGGTCACGGCGTGCGTTGCGGGGTCATTTTGACATGGGCCACAGCCTTCTGGCCTGGCGCGGGGAAGCTTGCTCCGTTGCTGGTCCTCTGGATCGGATGGGCTCGGGTCGCGTTGAACATTCACTACATCGGCGACGTCGTTGCCGGGTTTGTTTTGGGCGCAGGGCTGTCTCGTATCATACGCAAGCGCGCTATGGGCTGTCGCAGAGACTGATACCGACCGGTCGGGCGGGCTTCCGAACCTAGTACGCTTGTCATGGCTGTTGGCGGTGCTCAATTGCATACTCGTAGAAAGCTTCCTCGGTTGTCACCGGCGTCAGGCCGCTGATAGCCAGCACAACCTCGCTGCGCCTGTCCAATCCATCCAAGTTTATGCGGACGGTCCCGTTTTTGTTCACCGGGGCCCGTTCGAAGCTGGCTAGCGTGCCATCGTGAAACACCATGATTTGCACGAGCCACTCCTGAGGGAGCCGGTTGTCGGTCAATAGCCAGCCCTCGCTCTCCCAACCGGCGGTTCCATCCTGCCAGTCGGTCGCGTACCCTATCGCCGGGATTTCGATATTGTCGATAAACCAGCCGGGCGCGTTCACTGCATCGTCGGTGACATACTCAAAGCGCAACCAGACTTTTTCGCCGGCGTAGGCCCGCAGGTCAAAAGATTCCTGGACCCAGTCAGGCGTTGCGGCGCGGCGCGAAGCCGCGCTCCGAGCGGTGTATGCGTGGCCGAAACTGTTGCCGCTCGGGTTGTCGGTTGTCGTGCGCTGGCCGGGCAGAATGTCCCACTTGCGCCCATCGCGACTGGCCAGGACATAGCCGTAATCGTAATCTTCTTCGATGTCATACCACATGCGCACGGTCATATTCAGCTCTGTTCCGGGTGCGACGTCCGAAAGGTCGAACGCTCGCGTCAGACGCGTATCGGAGTCGTCGGCCCGGTTGCTCCACCAGGCGCGGTTCCCGCTGAACTGTTCGACGTCGGCGAAACGCGTAATTGTATTGCCCTGAAAATAAACGGTTGCGTCACCGCGGCCGCGAAGGGAGATGTAATCTACGCCAAAGTTATGCACGGAACCATTCTGCGTCTTCCGGGGCAAGCGACTGACCGATTCGGCCAGAGCGGGCTCAGGCGCGTTTGATTGCCTGTAGCCGTAAATTCCGTGCTGAGCGAGGGTATCGAAATCGCCGACATAGTTGGCGATGACCCAATCGGCGAAAACGTCTTCAAATGTCAGATCCAGACCTGCCCCCCGCAATGCATTGTCGAATCCGCGGCTGCCGTTCGCGGCATCGGCTACAACAGCCCGTGTCATTTCCTCGCCGAAGCGCTGCAGGAAGTAGGCCATAAACAGGTAGGCACTGCCGTAATGCCGGCCGTTGTCATTGGGGCCAACGCTCCATGTGTTAAGTTGCGTGTCCGGGTTGTCGGCGAAGACGCGAACAAAAGCCAGATCAGGAGGATAACCGGCAATTTCCTGCGCCAATTCGCTCAATCCCTCATTGACCCAAGTTTCTTCATTGCGATCGTTGTGCCAGTGGACCATGTGCTGAAATTCGTGGGCCAGCACCGTTTCGTAGATTTCATAGTCATGAATATTCCGCAGCCAGTCGAGGCTGATCGAGAACATTTCCTTCTGATTGGAGAAGGGATTGGCCAGTGAACTGAAGGCGTCGGCCCCACTGAAGTATCCGGCGACTCCCCGCCCCAGATTCTTCGCATGGAGGATGTGAAGACGTGGATCGCCGTCGATTCCCGGGTTCGGCTCTGTGCCGAAAAAGGCACGTACTTGCGGATAGATCCTTTGGGCGAACCGGTCTGCGGATGCAGCCATTGTATCCAGATCGAGGTCGTGGCCGCGTTCGGCCCAGACGTAGACGACGTCATTCTTGTAGAGCAGCTCAGCTTCTACTTGAAAGTGGTCATTCGAGTCGACATTTGCTGCCCAAAATGGAGTCCGATCACCCACGGCATATTCGGGCGCCTGTTCTGATTTCGGGATGGAATCAACGTCCGGGCGCAGGCGCAATGCCAAGTCCCGCAGATCACGCGTGGGAACGAATACAGGTCTTCGCGCCTGAGACTCATGGGCGAGAGAAATGCGCTGTGGTACCGCAGCTGCCCTAGCCCCTTCTACGGGGGGCTCTGCGGCCGGAGGTGTCGGGGACGAATCTGAGGTATCCTGTCTCTGCACCCTGACTTGCGCAGGGCGGTCGGCGCCGCTGCCTTCCCGTGAAAGGAAACTGGTGAGGGGCGCGCAACCGCTCAGGCCCATTACGCCGGCGACGAGGACCGCAACGATGCCGGGGAGCGAGAACTGCTTTCTGGCTCTGTTCATCAGGTCCAGTGCGGTGGGTAGTTGCCGGAGAGAGGGTACTGGCGGCCGGATCTTTTTGCGATCTTTACTATCCATAACCGGCCAGAACTTCCGAGGAAACAGGAGCGGCAAGACGCTCGAAAGGCAAGATTCGCCGATTTCGCTGAACTCGCAATTTCACCTTCGTCATGGTCCAAGGACCCGATGTTCCAGGCCCGGGGCGATGGTCCGTTCGGTAGCCTCCCAAGTGATGGGCTGTGGTCGCGGCGCTTCAAAGTTGCGGAAGACACGGCCTAAGAGACCAACGGCAACTCCGACGTAGATGATACTGCCGAGAAACCAGATAATGCCTCCACTGACCATTTGATCCTGGATCGTCGTCAACTCGGGAACGGGCAAGCGGCCGGCATAGTAACTGTAGGCGGGCGTGTTGCGGAATGCCAAGGTCACACCGGTTACCATGTTTGGAACCTCTCCGCCGATGATCACGTACAGAAACGCGATGCCCGGGTGCATCGCCCGCCGCAAACGCAGGCCTGTTCCCAGTGGATGCCACCAGAAAAGCATATAAGTGATCCAGACGCCCCACAGGCCAAGGCGGTAGATGGAGGGATGGACCAGCAGCCAGTCGGCGATGCCCGGCTCATGCCAGAGCAGGAAGACGCTGAAGGCCAACAGCCAGACAATAAGCGGGTGAGTCAGCCTGCGAATCAAGAGTCCGGACCAAGTGGACTTTTTTAGCCTGCCCACGATCCAGCGTCGTGCAGGAGCCGGCAGCCCGCGCAGGATGACGTGGGCCGGGCAGGCCAACCACAGGAGAGGAGGAGCCAGTAGCCCGATGAGGATCTGCTGGCCAGCCCTGCCAATAAGCAACTCCTGTTGAAGCACGACCAGGGGAGAATGAAAGGCTAAGGCCAACGCGGCTGTCCCCGCGCAGAAACTGATCAGGCGAGCGGTCGTTGCCAGAGGGGAGCGGTTACGCTTCAACCACAGCCAGCCAACTGTGTAAGGAAGAAGGATGGTCAGCAAAACGGCGGCTGAGCCGGGATAGAACTCCCAGACGGTCAGAAGCTCCTTTATCGAGACATTCATGGATGCAAGCATAGTCGCAGGAGGACATATTGCCAAACGGAAGTCCGTGAGTCGACGGAATGGGCCAAAAAACTGAGTTCAGGCGTTGGCCTGTCTTGCGAAGAAGGGCAGGCAAGTGGCAGGATGGCGGCTGTACAGCGAACGCGCCAGTCAGCCGACCAATTGAATGCGTTGAGGGACGAACAGAGATGCTCTGCGCTGAATGCAGTAGGCGCCTGGTGAGCGCAAAGCGGTCAGGGGAGATGTGCGAGGCCTCTGTCTGAGAATCAGAGGACGGCTCGGTATCCATGTAGGCGCGGAGGGGCGCAGGTCGATGGCCGGCGAGGCGGAAAGTGTTTACCAGAAGATGCTTCTCGTTGTCCGGGAGATCCCGCTGGGGCGGGTCGCGACCTACGGCCAGATTGCCTGGATTGCGGGGGCGGCGTCGCCGCGCATGGCCGGCTACGCGCTGGGCGGTTTGCCCGCGGACACTGACGTACCGTGGCAGCGGGTCGTCAACAGTAAAGGAGGTATCAGCCCCCGGGGGGATCCTATGGCGACGGACCGCCAACGCAAAATGCTTGTGGAAGAAGGCATCCTTTTCCAGGCAGACGGTCGCATTGACCTGGGCCGATTTGGCTGGGATGGGCCCGATCCGGAGTGGCTGGAAGCGAACGACTTTACACTTCTACCCTGGCGCGCTCGCAGTTGAGCCAGCGTTTTGTTTTGAAATCACGGAACTGACTTCAGGCCGACTGTTGCCATAGGCCTGGTGGGCCTCGTCTATGTGCCCTCCGCTTCCTCCTGTGTCTGCCAGCCGAGACGATTGTGCAACAGCCCCTTGGCGGCAACCTTCAAGTCTGCATCGGCGAAGCCACCGGTCAGCGCAAAGACAGCGACGTACCCCGCCAGACCGGGCAGGATCGCCAGCCAGTCATTCACGCCGGCTGCGGAAAAGCCGTAGAGAATGACCCCCATGGCAACGGCAGAGACCAGCGGCCGCCAGATCAGATCCGGCCATGCGACGGTTCCCACGTTGCGGTGGACACGGTGAGCAAAGAGGAGCAGCAAACAGACTTCGCTCAAGATCGTAACGACCGCGGCGCCGATGAAACTGAACAACGGGATGAGCAGCAGATTGCCGACCAGGTTAAATGCGACCCCAAAGGCAAAGGCCTTCGTCAGATAGCGCTGCTGGTCGGCGGCGATGAGTACATATTGCGTTACGCTGTTGACAAAGCCGACAGGGATGCTCCAAATGATCACCTGCAACGCCAAAACGGAGCCGCTTCTGGCACTCAGCCCGCCGCAGTCGATTCTCACAATGGCTTCACCGAACAGCTGGCAAACGCGGGCCGAAATTACGGCAACTTCACTGGACCCGACGGCGAATTGGACACCTCCAAGGAGATAGATGAGAGGCTGTGCCAGGAGCGTAACAGTCACGGCCAACGGGAGGCTGACTATCAACAGGAGCCGAACACTAAGCGTGTAGGACCGACGCAGTGCTGCACCCTCCTGCCTCGCCAGCCGGCTCATCAGAGGAAAGACAGCCAGTGTGAAGGTGCTGGGAATTATGTTCAGCCCGTCGAGGTATTTGAGGGCGACGCTGTAGAGCCCTACGCTGGCCGCCCCCATGAGGGGGCGCATGATCCAGATGTCGATGCGCCAGAAGACTGTGGCTAGGAGATGGTTGATCATGAGCGGGCCGCTGGTTGCAAGCATCCATTTTTGCAGAGCCCAGTCCCACTTCCATTGCGGCCTAAAGAGAGTTGAGCGAACGAGCCAGTTCAGCCAGATAAGTTGGACAAGGTTTACGGCCAGCGCCACCCACGCCAAGCCGACGATTCCCCAGCCGAGCAGCAGGACAAGCGCTCCCAGAGTCACTTGAAGCAGTGCCATCACGATGCCGAGGCCGGCGGGGTACTCCATCTTTTCGAACGCGTTGAACAGGCTGCTGAAGGCATCCGACCAGTTGGCAACTAACATTACCAACGCGAATACGGCGACGGCTTGCAGTTCTACGATGCCAATGGGAGCCGCCGCTCCCCACGTCAGTTCAGTTCCAGCCCAGCTTGTCGTCATCGCCAGGAATGAAGCCCACAGACCGGCCAGAAACCCGCCGCCGCTGGCTCCTGCTCCCAAAGAGGATGTGAAACGGGTGCCGCCGACCGCCAGGCTCATGAGAACGATGCTGACTGCCCATAAGAGAGTGCGAAGTGACAGTACGTTTGTCAGATAGAGGCTGGACTTGCTCTTGTCCGCTGCAACTTCCCGGGTGACCAGAGTGCCGAGGCCGTAACGGCTCAGGATTTCAAATATGCCGTATACGGCAATGACCCAGGCGTACTGTCCGGTTCCCGCCGGCCCCAGTATGCGCACGTACAACATTGCAAAGGCGAAGTAGATTACTCTGTTGGCCAGATTGAGGCCCATCGGTACGACCGAATTCTTGGCAACCGTGCGGGCTTCGCCGGCGGTTGCTTCAGGCCGATAGAATCGCCCCCACGCCCACCACAACAGAAGCAGCAGGCTCAGCATCGTTGCCAGAAAACTGATGTAGAGACCCAGCTTGAAGCTCATGGGGCTGTAGGTGAAACGGACGGTCCACTGGCCGCTTCCCGGCAGATAGACGGCACGAAAGGCCGAGTTAGCGCGCTGGATGGTCAACTCTTGTTCGTCGTTCTCATTGCCGCCGAAGGGCCGCAGGTAGGCTTTCCAACCGGAAAAGTAAGCGTCGGTCAGGACGAGCCAGCCTCTATCGCTCAGATTGACGTCGACGAAGACGGTGTTGGCCGTGTAGCGGCTGATCGAAGTGTCTGCCGTTTCCGGGCTGGACGGGATGAGAGCATCGTCCGCCGAGGGCGCTTCCTCGATGAAAACGGTCCGGCGCAGGTCAGCATCCAGGAGCGGCTGCTCAGCAGACGGCAGGACAACGGTCTCGGTTGCAATATAGGCACGGGGGAAGGCCTCCAGATTTTCGTACACTCGAAGGGCGTCGTCTTCATGTACCTTTCGCCACGTGTCCGAATTGGGGACCACCAGTTCCGTCAGGAGATATTTGACGCCCAACAGATCCAGCAACGGATTCTCCAGCGCGGCGAAAGGGTTGTGCCCGTTGGCAGAGTTACCTGATGCGTAGATCGGCGCGATGCGGTTATAGAGAAGTTCGCCGCTCTGGTCGGCGACGCGATTCATCAGGTCAACGTACTGTTTGGGAATAATCGAGTCGTAGCCGCGAATATCCTGCCATCCGTAATACATGCCGACATTAGCGTTGAATGTTTTGCTGCCGGGGGGGTCGAAAGTGGTAAAGCGAAAGGGAGCGTATTGGATATCGCTGCTCGAACCTGCATTCTCTATCTGATTGATATACTGCACGACCGGCGGCACATTTCTCAACGGTGAGAGAGACGGTTCTGCGGCGGGGTTGAAAGAGCCGTGGACGGCGAAGAGATCGAGGGCGAGAAGAGCCACGATTGTATAGGGCAATGCCGTGACAAATGATCCCCTGATCGTTGGTTTGCAGCACATTCCTGCTGATGTTCCAGCGCCTGCGGCGGCGTTTCGAGCCGTTGGTGTGAGTCGCGAAAGGAGCAGCCCGCTCACCAGGGCGAATACGCCGAAGCGGGCCAGCCCTAGACTCTGATACCCCCAGAACATGCGCCCATCGGCAAATGCTGCTTGCGCCAGGTCGGATGAATCCACGACCCGCTGCGCGAGGCTCACGAAGGGCGTAGGAACGAGAAAACTGACGGCGACTGCCAGAAGCGCGGCCAGACCCGCGGCGAATGAAGAAAACGCGAGAAAGCCGATGAACCACTTGAACCTAATCTGGATTCGTCCAATTGAAGCGAAACGGTCATCGCCGGCATTTGCGCGGATAGAAAGCGCCTGTTCCAATCCGATTCCACCCAGTACCGACATGGCAAGAGTGAAGGGAAAGACCCATCTGAAGGGGCTGTGGAGCTGGTCCCAGCCAGGCAGGCCGTAGAACAGGAGGGCGTAGAGAGGGGTGCCGAATGCGAAGAGCAGGGAGACAGTCGCCAATGAGGCGAAGAGCAAAGTCGGCGCGCGCAGGTGCCGGTGCGCGGGCCTGGCCGTGTCCGGCTCCTCGCCGCGTGTTCGGCGTAGCGTAGGCGCCATTGAGACGACGACCGCGAGTGCGGCCAGGAGCCATGTGCTGACTCCGACATAGTTGCCGCCCTCGACATAGTTCTTGATGCCCCAGAATATGGTATCGCTGGCCTCTCCCAGCCGGTTTACCGTCGCCGGCTGCCAGCGGAGAGCCCAGAGATCGAACCAGTGGTGATGGCTAGGGTTGCCGAAGATATCGGGAAGTAGGAATGTAAGGATGTGGCGGTCCGGCCAAGCCCATTCGACGACCTGCTGATAGCTAGCGGAGCCTTCCCGGAAGTTTTGCTGCACAAGCTCGAATAAGGGCAGGAGCTGGACTGCTCCTGCGGCCAGGCCCAATACGGGAACCAGGAGGAGCCAAGCGGCGATTTTTGCGAGCGCCTGCAGAGAGTGCCGGCCTGCGATATCGCGAGACGCCGCGTCGTCTGCCGACTTGTTCGAGCTGAGTTCACCGCCGCGGCCATGGAGCCTTCGCCAAGCTACGAATAGCCGCACCGCCGTAAAGATTCCCGCCACAAGCAGCGTATAGTATAGGAACTCAGGGTGACCGGCCAGGACAACCAGACCGACCGCACCCACGCCTGCCACTACATAGGGGATTGGGCGAAAACCGGTTACCCCTTTCTCCTCCTGTTTCTGAATGACCCTTTCAATAATCGCCAACAGAAGTGGCAGCCAGGAAGCGGCGGCGATGACCATTGTGAAGACGACGCTGACTATCAGGAAACCACTGAACTGAAAGGCGATGCCGCTGAACAGGGCGGCCACGGGCCGAAGTTTCAAGACCCGGCCGAGCAGATAGGCATTGGCGCCGGCGATAGCCAGTTGGATCGCGGTGAACCAACCGAAGGCAGCTTCGATCGGTAGAATGTAGAAGAGTGCGCTCAGGGGGTAGGCGGCGCTTGACTGGCCGGCGGCAAAGAAGGGTGCGCCTGAAAACAGCTGCGGGTTCCAGAGTGGGAGCTCACCTTGCTGCAGCGTTCGACGCACGTGCAGTTTCCAGATCGCGTTTTCCAGGACCAGGTCGCTCAACAGCTCGTTGTGGGGTGCAATCTCCGACTGCAGAGATTGCCAGGGCTCGAACTGATAGAGGTTGTCGTAGGGTAGCAGCGTTTTGCCGGTAAAGAGAACGGGGCCGAACCAGATAAGAGGAAGAAGGCTGAGGAGGGCAAGGGCGAGCAGATCGGGGCGGTATCTTCGAAGCCGGTGCATTACGTTTGTAAGTCGGAAAGGCGACATCTAACGGTGGGGAGCGGGTCTGCCGCTGCTCATGACAGGCCGAGGCTGAGTGGGCGGTACTCTGCCTGCCGAAACACGCTTGCGATGCCGCCACAGTAGTTCCCACACGCGCCAGATTGACTCCAACTTGACCGACACATTCATTTTGCTCTGGCCAACGCGGCGATCTTCGAAGTGAATGGGCAGTTCAATGATGCGGAAGCCAAGTTTTTCGCTCAGGTAGGCCATTTCGACCTGGAAAATATACCCGTTGCTCCTGATCGTTTCCAACTTGATCTCCTGCAGCGCGCCTCGCTGCCAGAGTTTGAAACCGGCAGTCATGTCGCGTACTTGGATCTTCAGGACAGTGCGGCAGTAGATGTTGGCCCACTTGCTGAGAAGACTTCGCCACCAGTTCCAATTCTCGTCCAGAGTACCCCCTGGCACGTAGCGGCTGCCGATGACGACGTCCATGCCCGTGGCGAAAACAACGCCGAGCATCTGCAGTATGTAGGTCGGACAGTGGCTGAAGTCGGCATCCATCTGGACTACGAAGTCTGCACCGTCCGAAAGCGCGCGTTGAAAGCCAGCAATATAGGCCGTGCCCAGCCCGCCCTTTTTGGAGCGATGAATTACCGACATTCGCATGTGGACCTGGTTGTAGTGTTGCGCCAACTTGTCGGCGAGCGCGCCCGTGCCGTCAGGCGAGTCGTCGTCAACGATCACCAGCTGCAGTTTTTTCAGCGGCAGGGAAAACAGGGTATCGACCAGCTCTTCGAGATTGTCGGCTTCGTTATAGGTAGGCACTACGACGGCAAGTGCCGCCCCCCGCCAGTTGGAGGACTCCAGGTCAGGAGTTCTGGCGCCGGAAAAGTCCTTCTCGTCCTGTGACCGCGAATCGTCCGAAAGGGCGGAAGACGCCGGTTCGGTCTGCAAGAGATGGTCTTGTGGCTCACACCGGTCTTCTAAACAGTTCATTTTGCTTTTAGAGTAAAATGACTGGTTATGACACGATTAACCTACGTATGCTGAACAGCTAACATTCGTGCTCAAATGGAAGGCAAGAAGGACATCGTCCATTAGAACACAACTATTGTCAATCCGCCACAACATCGCTATACTGAAAGTCGAAGATAGTATGAAAACTGTCAGCAACTGTTTCGGCGGCCAGAGCTTGGCCGCCGAACCCTTCCTCACCGCTCTATCAGTCAATAATATAGTGAGATTCATGAACAGGGGCGCATCTGGAGATGAATAACGCCGAAGGGTTTGCGAGCAGATCAGACCTTGTTCTGCTGACGAGAATGTGGTCTGGTGTCGCCGGGCGGATCAAAACCTGCTTGACGTGCGTGTTCGTGTGCCTGTGTCTGTCCGGGCTCGTTGCGTGCGTGCCGATTCCTGCCGAAGACCCCAACCTGGCGGTCGCACAGGCAACAGTTGAAACTGAAGAGGAGATCGCTTTGCCGCCCGGGATCGTGCCTTTGGAACAGGGTGGAGGCGAAGGGAGTACGCCAGAAACGGAGGGGGTTGAAGCAGACTCGGATGAGAGCGTTGCACCAGCGATCCTGACCGTAAAGAGACCCAGAGCTAATATCCGGAGCGGACCCAGTATCGACTTTCAGATCGTGTCCAAAGCCGTCGAAGGAGATACTTTTACGACTACGGGCCGGACGGATGGGGGGTGGTGGCGAATCTGCTGTATCGATGGAGAGGATGACACTGAAGTTGAGGCTCCGCAAACCGCCTGGATATCTCAGATAGTGGTGACGCCTGACGAGAACGCAGAGACACTGCCCACATTGATTCCTCTATTCCCTGAGGACCTTGCGGCCTCGTGGAACGTTCAGTATGAGTGCGGTTCGCGGCGCTGCGCCGTCAATGAGTGCGCCGCCGTTTCCCGAACGGAGATCCACAGCAATCGCGATCTGCGCTGGTTGGAGATTAATCGAATCGTTACTTGGGAAGAGGCGTGCGGGGAAGATTCCACGTGGCCTCACCAGATAGACCGCCTCGAGGGTACGGAGCGCTATCCTAACTCGACCGGGCTGTTTTTCTTCAACTACTGGCTAGGGCCCCGCCCTGGAATTGCCAACGCGCTGTTTCACCTGGATACGGGAGAGGAGATAAAGGTCTGGTGCAGCGATGAACAGGAGGCGGAAGTTGCAGAGGAAAGCGGTTGGACGACGGTCTACAACGGTCTGACTTGCCACGACGTCCGCACAGGAATGCTCGTGTCCATGCAATATACCAAGCGCTGGTTTTTCACTGGCGAATTCGAAGGGGATCGGTACGATCGCGCCTATTTTGGCGATTTCGAAATCTACAAGGTAAAGCTGGACCAGACCAACGCGCTGCTCGCGATTGTCAATGCCAGGGCGGCCGAGTAACCGGATTACAAAAACCTACTTTAGTTGGACAACTCAGCTCAACAGAAGGCCCGGCCGACGCCGGGCCATACTATTTCCCACCTGTGAACAGTTCGCCCTTTAAGGAAACCGGACTAAAATCCTTCTGTACAAGGTAGTTTTCCAGCTCTTGCTTCGCCCTGTCGGCGTATGCAGCGTAACGCAGACGCTTGTTTCGGACGCGTTCCGGGAGAGGAGGCAGCAAGCCCATGTTTGCCTTCATAGGTTGAAAGTCGTCGGCCGCGGCGTTGGTGATATAGTGGAACAGGGCGCCTGACATGGAGGCGCGGGGCAATTGCAATGGCGGTTCATCTCGCAGCAGGCGCGCCAAATTTATCCCGGACAGAAGCCCCCCCAACGCGCTGCCAACATATCCTTCCGTACCGGTTATCTGCCCTGCGAAGAAGAGATCGTCTCTCCCCTTGAATTGAAGCGTCGGCTCCAGAAGAGTCGGGCTGTTAATAAACGTATTGCGGTGCATCTGTCCCAGGCGCACGAACTCCGCATCCTGCAGACCGGGAATCATGCGGAGGACTTCGGCCTGAGCGCCCCACTTCACGTTTGTCTGGAAACCGACAAGATTATATAGCGTGCCGGCGACATTGTCCTGCCTGAGTTGGACCACGGCGAAGGGGCGCTGCCCCGTGCTGGGATCCCGCAGACCGACCGGTCGCATAGGCCCGAATGCCAAGGCATCCTTGCCTCGTTGCGCCAGCGCCTCGATCGGCATACAGCCTTCGAAGTAGCGCTCAAGCTCCTTGTCGGCGCCCGACAGCTCGAGCCGGGGCGCGGCCAGCAGCGCGTCAACAAAGGCCTCGTATTCGGTTTGATTGAGCGGGCAGTTGAGGTAGTCGCCTTCGTCGGTACCTTCGCTACCGGCCTTGTCCCAGCGGTTGCGGCGGAACGCGATCGAAGTGTCGATGCTCTCTGAGGTGACGATCGGGGCCATGGCATCGTAAAAGTAAAGGTAAGGGCCGGTCAGGGATTGGACGGCGCGAGTCAGGGCGTCACTTGTCAGGGGGCCGGTCGCCAGAATTGTCGGACCTTCGGGTATGGCTGTCACTTCCTGACGGAGCAGCTCGATTCGCGGGTGCGAGGCTATGCTACCGGTGATCTCCTCTGCGAACTCATCTCTGCCGACGGCCAGGGCTTGTCCGGCGGGCAAGGCATGCTTGAAGGCAGTACGGATTACAAAGCTGCCCATATGCAGCATTTCGTTCTTGAGGATTCCCAGGGCCCGGTCGGGTAGCGTGCTACCCATGGAGTTTGAGCAGACCAGCTCGGCCAGACGGTCGGTGACATGGGCGGGCGTTTGCCGCACCGGACGCATCTCAAAAAGACGTACGGAAATCCCCCGTTGCGCCAGTTGCCAGGCCGCTTCAGTGCCTGCCAGGCCGCCTCCTACCACTGTAACTGTCTTGCCCATTTTTCGCTCTGGATGGATAATGTAACGCTGTTCCGCAAGGAACGGTCGGGGACAATCGTGGCGCGGGCGCACTTCTCCGGGCACGCGACGACGCAAGCGAACTATCAGTTTCCGAGAGCCTTACTGCAGCACTGTGCAAGTTTACCACCAACGCGTTAGGCGCCAAAGAATATCAAGATGAACGTAGTCGACTTGATCACAAAGAAGCGAGACGGCGGCGAACACAGTGCCGACGAGTTAAGATTCCTGATGGAGGGAATCGTTGAAGGGACAGTCCCCGATTACCAGATCGCTGCCTGGGCAATGGCGGTCTATTTTCGAGGAATGACACCGGCGGAATCGACTGCGCTTACGCTGGCTATGGCTGCCAGCGGCGAGACACTCGATCTGCGCGCGCTGGCCCAGTCGGCAAAGCTGATCGTGGACAAGCATTCCAGCGGAGGTGTGGGAGACAAGACAACGTTGACCGTGGGACCGATTGTGGCGGCCTGCGGGTTGCCGGTCGGCAAGATGAGCGGTCGCGGGCTCAGCTTTTCCGGGGGAACAATCGACAAACTGGAAGGCATTCCCGGTTGGAGCGCCAACCTGAGTACGGCGCAGTTCCGCCGTCAGCTGAGGGAGGTGGGATTGGTCGTGGCTGCACAGACAGCCGCGCTCGCGCCGGCGGACCAGCTGCTCTATGCGTTGCGAGATGTCACCGGAACCGTGCCCAGCTTGCCTCTTATTGCCGGGAGCATTATGAGCAAGAAGCTGGCTGCCGGCGCTGACGCTATTGTCCTGGACGTAAAGTGCGGACGGGGCGCGTTCATGGAAACACTGCCGGAGGCCAGAGAGTTGGCCGGGCTGATGGTCTCAATCGGCAAAGGCGCGGGCCGCCGGGTTACTGCGCTGGTTACGGCGATGGATCAGCCCCTGGGACGGGCGATCGGCAACATTCTTGAAGTTCGAGAGGCGATAGATACACTGCAGGGGGGCGGACCGGCTGATTTCCAGGAACTGACACAGGAAGTTGCGACCGAAATGCTGCTGCTAGGTGACCCGAAACTTCATAAGGAACAGGAGGCTGCGGGGGAAGAGTCCGGGCGCAGGTCTGCCAGGAGCAGAGTTCAAGAGGCAATTGACTCTGGGGCAGCCTTTGACAAGTTCGCTCAGTTTGTAGCAGCCCAGGGAGGTGATGCAGCCGCGGTCGTAAGCCCGGACCAGTTGGACACTGCGCCCGCAGTTTTAGAACTGAAGTCGAAGCGCAGCGGCATTGTCAGTCGCTTGGATGCGCGGGCAGTCGGGCTTGCCGTAGCGGCGCTGGGGGGCGGTCGGCAACGTAAGGGTGACGCCATCGACCACCGGGTCGGTATCGTATTGGCGTCGAAGGTGGATGAGCAAGTCCTGGCTGGTGACCTGCTATGTACGGTCCACGCGGCCGACGCGGATGCAGCTCGACTGGCGGCGGACCGGATATCGGACGCCTACAGCTTTCGTGAATTGCCGCAATTGGCCACAGCTGAACTGGAAGAGGGGGTCGGAGCTGAGAGGGCTACAGGACCGGGGAATCAAGAGCGGCCAATCATATTG
The DNA here is from genome assembly GCA_965204525.1 of Caldilineaceae bacterium. Taxonomy (GTDB): domain Bacteria; phylum Chloroflexota; class Anaerolineae; order Caldilineales; family Caldilineaceae; genus Bin5. The sequence goes on from OZ241994.1 coordinate 1,602,244, forward strand.
GACCGGATCACCAGTTGACGCCTTTCCTTTGCGCCTCCACCGCCCTGTACATGTCCACGGTGGAAGCGGCGATGGCGCCCCAGTTGTAAGAGCGAGTTACCTCCTGAAGCGCGCGGGCACGCATGGCTTGCGCCTGAACCTGATCCGTGAAGATCTGGTCCACTGCCCAGGCTATACTTTGTGAGTCATTGGCCCGCACCGTCAGACCTGTGCGCCGGTGGTCGACAACCTCGGCCAGCCCGCCGACTTCACTGGCAATGACATTACAGCCGGCGGCCATTGCCTCAAGCGCGACGATCCCAAAAGGTTCATAGAGGCTGGGAAAGACGGCTGCATCGACGCTGCGATAGAGGCAGTCCCTCGTTTCACTGTCGACAAACCCCAACAGCTCCACAGCTTCCCCAATTCCCAACTCATCGACTAGCGGCTGCATCTGCTCGCTGTTTCTACCTGCCACCAGCAGTCGCACGTTGGGATGTCTCTCGAGAATTGAAGGGACCGCCTGCAGCAACACCTGGACGCCTTTCTCCGGCGTGATGCGTCCGACATAGAACAGCAGTCTTTCGCCGTTTGGAGCGAATCTGCCTTTTAGTTCCCGAACGCGTTCGTCCGAACAGGACTCAAATGGAGTAACGTCAACACCGTTCGGAATCAAGGTGACTTTGTCGAGAGGCACGTCGAAGAATCTGCGCAGCTCGCCAGCCATGTAAGAGCTGCAGACGATGAGCCGCCAGGATTCGAAGCATACTTGCCACTCCAACTGATTGATATTGTGGCTGGTCTCACTGGGCAAGTGCGAATGGTGTCTGCCTCTTTCGGTAGCATGGATGGTCGTAACAAGAGGAATCCTCCAAGCATGCTTCAGTTCGATGCCTGCTGATGCTGTCAACCAATCGTGGACGTGGATCAGCGAATAGGGGGCGTTGTCATGCAGCTCCCTGGCCTTTGACACAAGGTAGCGGTTATTGTCCACAACGCTGTTAAAGAGGTCCAGGGGGTTGACCAAAGGGGTTTCCACGCGGTGGACCGTCACTGACTTCGACAGTTCTTCAACGAGAGGTGCGTTCCCACTGTGGGGCGTCAGCAGGTCCAGCTGAAAGGGAGTCGTGATCTCCTCGGGAAGGGCAAGGAATGCCTGCACAAGCTCCGACACATGTTTTCCTATCCCGCCTACGACATTCGGGGGGTACTCCCAGGAAATAAAGAGAAGACGCATTTGTAATTCTGCGGTGGATACATTTTGGCTGACGCGTGTCGGACTGCCATCCCAGCGACTCCCGCGTCAGGGGAACGGTACGATTTCCGCCAGTTCGCTTTTGCCCTCACGGTCGACAGTGAAGATTGCTATTTCTTGTACATTCGAGTGGACATCATCACCGGAAATCTGTTGCAAGGTTCGCCGCGTGGCATGGTAGACGGCAAAGGCTGTCGGCGCGGCGTCAGTGTGCGTTGCTGCCCAATCGTTGAAGTGATTTCCAATTTCTCCTGGCGCGACTACCCAGTAGATGGGGCCTGGCGGTGTCCCGTTCAGCCGTTCCAACAGGAGGGAATGGAAGACCGGATCGCCTGCTATGGCGGTAGTCCAGAAGGGAATTGTACGACTTTGCAATCGCAGACGGCCCAGAAACGCCGCGCCCTCTGGGGCACTGCCGAGCCATAGCACACCATCCGCTGCCGCGGCGGAAGCCTCACCTTCGATTATCGTTACCGTTTTGCCAGTATTGGAGGACAACTCCTCTTCAGAAAGCAGCGGCCAACCGGAGTCCAGGCCTGCAACCACAATGTTCTGCCCTGACATATTGAGGATGATTGCCCTTACCAGCGCCCGTACCGTCTCTGCGGTGGCCGACACTGTCGGCGGACGCCAGTCCACGTCCGAAGCGGCCATGATGTCGGCAACTGCAAAGACCTGTCGCGCTTGCAGAGGCCCGATTACGGCCGCGACACTATCATCGCGGAGCAGTTTGGCAGCTGCGCGGCGGGCTTGGGCCGGGTCGGCTGAAGTATCTAACGCGAGGGGCAGTGCCTCGAATTCATCCAGCGGATAGTCCGCCAGTGCAGCGCGCATAGCAGAAAGGGCTTCGTATCCACTCTCTCGATGCAGTCCTTCGAAGGGAGCCAGAAGCCCGATCTTCACAACGGGCCGCATGGAGGAGCAGGATAGAAGAAACAGGGAAATTAAGAGACAGTAGACGGCGCGAGCCGCCGATAGAGCGCGGCCAATCTTATCACAAGCCGTGTGCTGCGCGGAATTTCCAACACACAAGGATTCTTCGCCTGAACGTAGCACTCGATGCCGGCAATTGCGCGGTCGTACTACTGTTTTCGACATCCAACTGCCCGATCAGGGCTGATATTCGTAGATTGACAGATTCTGCCTATGCTCTGCAAGTGTTTGGGCGAAGACATGGCGCCCTTCTTCGCCAGTGGCAAGGAAGAAGCAGTAAGTCGTCTGACTTGGATTCCTGGTTGCCTCAATTGCTCGCAGGCCCGGACTGGAAATGGGGCCGGGCGGCAGCCCTGGATGCAGGTAGGTATTGTAAAGGCTTTCCACTTGAGCGTATTCTTCAATGGTCTGCGGCTTCCACCACCAGTTGCCTGTCGTGCCTTTGGCGTACTGCACAGTCGGGTCGGCCTGCAGATATCTTCCTCCAACATCAGGACAACTATTGTTTAGCCGATTGAGGTAGACGCTGGCAATCAGGGGCCGTTCGTCATCCTGGACGGCCTCCCTCTCTACGACCGAAGCCAGCGTAATCAGTTCATGTCCGCTCATCCCGCTGGTTCCCCCACTCAGACCGTCCGCACCAAGCCGGTTCCCGAAGTTTTCCAGCATCGAAGCCAGGATGATCTCCGGCCCACTGGCATTGACGGGAAAACGGTAGGTGTCGGGGAAGAGATAGCCTTCCAATGAAGCGCCGGCAGGGAGATTGTTCAGGAACTCGTAGTCGGCGACCAGGTCCAGGCTGTGGGGCTGGCGTACGGCGGTCAGGAATCGCTCGCTGTCGATCACGAAGTTTTCGGCCAGCCGCTCGGCGATTTCTTCCGCACGAAAGCCTTCGGGAATCGTCACGGGCACCTCTTCAAAACGGGCCTGCTGCAGTTCATTGGCAATCTCGGGAATTGTCATCGACTCGGCCAGCATGAAGTGGCCGGCCTCTATATTTCTTTCCAGCCCTTCCACACGAAGATACAGGTTGAAGAGGTCCGCATCGCGAATGAAGCCGGCCGCGGCCAGTCGTGCGGCAATATAGCGGGCCGGTTCACCGGGGTTGATGGCAAATGGCCGCGGACGTGGATCGTCGCTGGCAGGGATGACTAACTGTTCTTCCCGATACCGCAGGATCAGCGCCAATACATAGGCCTCGATGTTTTCCGGGGTCAGAGCATCCTCGCCTTCGTCCGGATCTATCAGCGCCTCTGACTGCCGCTCTACCGCCAAGAACTGTTCCGTCAGGTGGGCGCGCAACACGGTGCCCGCCCCCCACAATACCAGGAGAACCAGTATCAGGAAGGAAGCCCGGACCAGATTCAGGAGCAGCGGCTCCTTTTGCGCCTCTTTGTTGAATCGGTGAGTAATGAATTCCCCTTGCACAGTAGGGCTGCCAGATCGTGGGGCTTGCGAGGCCCTGCTTCGCATTCATGCGGCAACCCGCCAATTGTAACATCGGGCTGACCCAAGACCAACGCGCGGGACTGTGCGGCTTAGACGTGTGCTTTGTTCCGTTTACGAATGTTTGATATTCTAGGATTAACGTTGCTCGGTGGCACATTGGTTCCGTACGGACGGAGCTGAAACGGCCCGCTATGTCGGGCAATGTCTCGTGCGCAAACGGTAACGCGCCACCCCTTTCATCGGGCCGCCGCAGGACCTGCACATTTATGGATAGTTCATATCTCTGGCATCTGACAGCCTCCGGCCTGGCCTTCCTCCTGCCAGCCGGACTAATGCTTGTTGCCGCTTCCGGCATGAGTGCACAGCGGGCATGGGATGCCGCATTGGGAGGCCTGGCAGCCTTTTGTCTGGCGGGGTTGGGGTATTGGGCGGCTGGCTTTGCACTTCAGTTCGGGAGCGTCGGTTTTCTCTATACCGACCACCCTGAGCTATCTGCCCTGCTGCGGGGCTGGAGCCCGCTTCCCGAAGGCTGGGGAGTCGGCTGGATTGCGGCGGGCCTGGATGGGTGGTTCTTAACCGGCGCTGCTGCGACGCCTGCTGCGATGGGTCTCTTTCTGGCGCATGTGCCCTGGTCCATGACCGCTGCCTTGCTGCCGGTACTGGCTCTGCGAGGGCGGGCGCCGGCGCTGGCTACTCTGATTATTGCGCTAGTGGTCGGCGCGGTCGTCTATCCGCTGGCCGGCAATTGGGTGCAGGGAGGGGGCTGGCTGGCCGCGTTAGGGAGCAACGTCGGTCTGGGCCACGGGTTGGTCGATTTCGGGGGCGGGGGCACAGTTTTTCTCGTATCGGCATTCGCTTCGCTGGCCGCCTTGCTGGTATGGCCGCCGCGGAGGAACTCTCAGATGACCGCGGCCGGTTCTGAATTGCCTTCCGTCCACCTGCCTCTGCTCGCGGTCGTAGGCTCCCTGTTCGTGATGGGAGGTGTACTGGCTTGGGTATGGGCAAGCCCCATTCAACAGCCGGGGACAACCCCTTACACGGCCATGCGAACCGCCGTCAACGGCCTGCTTTACGCTACCGGCGGTGTGACAGTCCCTTTGCTATACACGTGGTTCGTGACCGGTACGAGCGACCCAGGGATGAGCGCACGAGGACTTGTGGCCGGTGTCGTCGCCGGACTGGCCGCGGGGCCTTTTCCAGGGCATGCCGGCGCGCTGCTGACCGGGCTGCTCGCCGGAGGCAGTGTGCCATTTGTGACCTTCGCCCTCCAAAGAGTTTTCCGCCTTGACGACGGCGCCGGCATTTTTGCTACAGTGGGCATTCCCGCCGCAATCGGACTGTTGTGTGTTGGCATATTTGCCGACGGCGCGGCTGGCGCCGGTTGGCAGCAGGTCGGCACTGGCAGCTACCTGGGCGTTTCCGGACAGGGAGTCACTGGTCTGCTGGCTGCCCCAAGCTTTCGGGGTGACTTTCTCGGTCAGATCCAGGCCCAGATCATTGGTATCGCAGGGTTGGGGCTCTGGGGATTCGTCAGCGGCAGCACCATTTGCGTGCCCCTGGGCCTGTTCTTTTACGGCTTCGGAAGGGCGGTCCAGCGTGATGAATATGTAACGCAACGAGACGCAACCCGGAGCAAAGAGCAGCACTGGGCCGAGGGTATGAGAGCGGCGCCAGAGGATGTACAGTATTCACAGGAGATGGCCGCGCCGGCGGCGGCAGAGATGCCGGCGGAAGAACCCCGCTTTCGGTAAGGCTGTTACGATTTGTTAGTCAACGCACAGGTTGCCAGATTGGAGTACTGTGCACCGCCCCGGCCCAAGACGCTGCGAATGAAATGCAGTTCCCCTACGCTCCAATCAGTCCCGGTTTGAAATAGATCCTCTTCCGCTAAGCGGCGTAGTTGTTCGGAGGTCGCGCGCAGCGCGGGCCGCGGCGCATTTCGAACGGTGCGCGCCAAGGTTACGTGGGGCGAAAAACTGTTGCGCTCCGGCGCAAAACCCACTCTCCGGGCCAAGGAATCTACGTCAGCTTGCAACTCCTGAAGCGCCTCCGATTCACTTCGTATTCCCACCCACAGAACGCGCAGATTGGACCATGAACGGAAACAGCCGAGATGGGACAGCACCAGTGTAAACGGTGCGTGTCTGGCCGTTATGTTCACCAGTCCATTCTGCAGATGATGGCGCCGGCTTGTTTCGGTCTCGCCCAGGAAGCGCAAGGTAAGATGCAAGTTATCGGGGTTCGTCCATCGCAATATGGACGGCTGTTCGCGCAGTGCCGGAAGCTCTCGCAAGCGGTCTTGCTCCGCCCGCAACTGTTTCTTCACGTCGTGGGGAATCTCTATCGCGACAAAGGTGCGCATATTTGGTACTGCCCCCCTGCGGTCAGGACAGGCGAGTGGCCGACTAGCGCAGCAGCTCCTGCAAATCTGCGACGAGGGTCTCGGCGGTCACATCTGCGCTGAACAAGGCCCGCCAGTTCCCCTCTGTGTCGATGAGAAATATGCGCGAGGTATGGTCGAGCAGATAATATTCATCGTCAAGGCTATAGCCTTCGGCGGCGCCCGTGTACAGCCCGTAGGCCCGTTTGAGGGCCTCCAGTTCAGAATGGGGAATGCGAACTCCGAAGAAGCGGGGATCAAAGGCGTGAATGTATGGCTCGAGGCGAGCGAGGGAGTCCCGTTGCGGATCCACGGAGACAAATACGACCTTGAGATTCGCGGCCAGGTCAGGCGCTTCCCTTTCCAAGGCTTCTTGGGCTGCGGCCAATTCCATCATGGTCAGCGGACAGATGTCGGGGCAGAAAGTATAGCCGAAAAAGAGAAGGACCGGGTCGCCGGTCAGTTCGGCGAGCTCGAAGGGCGCGCCGTCATAATTCTGCCCGCGAATCGGCGCAGCCGGCCTGGCCTCTTCAAATACGGTGCCCGTGAACTCATGTCGACCACATGCAGCGCAGAGGAGCACAAATATACACAGAAGTACCGGTCGGGCGAGGCGGCGCCGCGCCCAGTAACTTCCCGTCCTGACAGTGCGCCTCACGCTCTTCAGTTGACAGATGGAAAAGATAGCCGGCCCTTTTCCTTTCCGGAAACTCCGTGCCGTCCTTCTCATACGCGAATGAGACTCTAAAGAGGGTCTGGCGCCTTCCGGCTACAGACCATACTTCGCGGGCCAGAAAGAAGGTGCCCCTCTCGTCGAAGCAAACTTCTGTATTGCAGCTTGCCAATTCTATCACACCATTTTTCTTCACGGACAAACGGCTTCGCGGCCTCACGAAGGAAGGGTGAAACTCAGTATACGTCTTACTCTTGTCGGCTCCTGCGAAAGGATCGACATGCGGCCATCCAAACCACGGCTGCACAGGCCATTCAAGGGGTCTTGAATTCAGTGGAGGATCCTTTTGTTTAACCAGATTCCGGCAGTCCGATTATCTCGTGAAAATTGACGAAACACCTGCCCCGTGCTAATGTTCTGTGCTGGCGCGATTGGTGTTTTTCGCGCGTGCTATGCGAACGTTATGACACGGGAGCGGACACAGATGACCCAGCCAGTTTCGAATTCGAGGGCAACAGGCTCAACGATTTCTGCCTGGACCGAGCAGCCTGATCCACGGCAGTTGCTCAGAGAGCAGGATTCTGAAATATATGCGGCGATAGAGTCCGAACGACAGCGGCAGACGAACGGAATTGAGCTGATTGCCAGCGAAAACTACGTCTTTCCCGAGGTACTGGCGGCGGCCGGCAGCGTGTTGACGAATAAGTATGCCGAAGGTTATCCGGGACGCCGATATTACGGCGGCTGCCAGTATGTTGACATCGCCGAGAAGATAGGCATCGAACGTGCGCTGGAGCTTTTTGGAGCGGAACATGCCAATGTGCAACCCCATTCCGGCGCACAGGCCAACGCAGCCGTCTACATGGCTTTATTGGAGCCGGGCGACACTGTGCTGGCGATGAAGCTGGACCACGGCGGGCACTTGAGCCATGGATTCCACCTGAATAGCTCCGGACACTATTACAACTTCGTCCACTACGGCCTCGATCCCGAAACCGAGCAGCTTGACTACGATGTAATTCGGCAGACCGCGCTGGAACAGCGGCCCAAGCTTCTTCTGGTCGGCGCGAGTGCGTACCCGCGCCATTTCGACTTTCATGTGTTGCGCGACATCGCTGACGAGGCCGATTGCCTGCTGATGATGGATATGGCACATGTTGCAGGTCTGGTCGCCGCAAAACTGCATCCCGATCCTATCCCTTACTGTGATGTTGTGACAACCACCACGCACAAAACTCTGCGCGGTCCTCGCGGCGGCCTGATACTTTGCCGGAAGAAACATGCACGGGCTATCGACCGGGCTGTCTTTCCTGGAATCCAGGGAGGTCCGCTCATGCACATCATTGCTGCGAAGGCGGTCGGATTCAAGTTGGCGCAGGGTGACGAGTTCAAGAGGTATCAGCAACAGATTCTGGACAATGCGCAGGCACTAAGCGACACTCTGCAGGGACAAGGACTGCGGAGCGTCTCCGGAGGCACTGACAACCACCTGCTACTGGTCGATCTGAATCCTTTAGACGACGAGGAGATCACGGGCAAGGTGGTTGAGACAGCCCTCGACAACGCGTCGATCCATTGCAATAAGAACATGATACCGTTCGACAAGCGCAAGGCGATGGTGACCAGCGGCATCCGTCTGGGGACCCCCGCTGCGACAACACGGGGGATGAAGCAGGTCGAATTTGAACAGATCGGCGGTTGGATTGCGTCGATCGCGCACGATCCCAAAGATACGGCGCTGCAGGAATCGGTGCGCGACGAGGTGCTGGAGATGGTTCAGGCGTTCCCGGTGCCAGCTTAGTCAGACAGAAGGTTGGTGTTTGTGGCGACCAAGATCAGGACCCAGTTCATCTGTAGTGAATGCGGCAGTTCGCAGATGAAGTGGATGGGACGATGCCCGGATTGCGGCGAGTGGAATACTCTCGAGGAGAGCCGGGTCCGGGATAACGCGATCGCTATTGGCGGCGACCGGGCCGATTCAATCCACGCGCCTTCGCCTCTCGCACTGCCGGACATCCCCAGTGAGCCGTCGCGGCGCATTACGCTCGAAAACTCTGAATTGAATCGCGTTCTGGGGGGCGGCATCGTACCCGGCGCAGGTATTCTGGTGGGCGGCGATCCCGGCATCGGCAAGAGTACGCTACTCATTCAGACGGCTGCAGATGTGGCGCGCAAGGTCGGTCAGGTGTTGTATGTCAGCGCCGAGGAGAGCGCCTACCAGATCGGGGAGCGCGCCTCGCGACTGGGACTGAAAGAGGGACGTCTGCTGATTCTGGCGGACACGATCCTGGAACAGATCCTGGAGCAGATCGGGAAGGTGAAACCATCGCTGGTAATCGTCGATTCGGTGCAGGCGATTCACAGCAGCGCGAGCGACAGTGCAGCCGGGTCGGTTTCCCAGGTACGAGATTGCGCGGCCCATCTGCTGCGACAGGCGAGACAGCTCAATATCCCGCTGTTTCTGGTCGGACATGTGACCAAGGAGGGAGCGATTGCCGGCCCACGCGTGCTGGAGCATATGGTGGACGCCGTACTCCAGTTGGAAGGGGAGCGTTTTCACGCCTACCGCCTGTTGCATTCAGTGAAGAACCGATTCGGAAGCACGAATGAAGTGGGCGTCTTCGAGATGACGGAACGGGGCATGGCCTCGGTCGCCAACCCCTCGGCGATGTTTCTGGCGGAACGGCTGCCAAACGCCGCGGGCAGCGCCATCGCAGTGCCGTTGGAGGGAAGCCGGCCACTCCTGGTCGAAGTGCAGGCCCTGGCCAGCCCGACCGCCTTCAGCCAGCCGCGTCGCACGGGGAACGGCGTCGACTTCAACCGGCTGCTGCTGGTGACAGCTGTGCTGAGCAAACGGCTGGGGCTCTCGCTGAGCGCCCAGGACATATTTGTGAATGTTATCGGCGGGCTGCATATTGGTGAGCCGGCCGCCGACTTGGCGATCGCGGCGGCCATCACCAGCAGCTACCGTAATGTTCCGGTCGCGGCCGAGGCGGCTCTGATCGGAGAAATCGGGTTGAGCGGCGAGTTGCGCAGCGTCAGTCAGCTGGCTCTCCGCCTGCACGAAGCGGCAAAACTCGGCTTCGGGCGGGCGATCGTGCCTCGTCATGCCCTACGGAGGAAACGCTTACAATCGGGCCAGACTGATGCGGACGACAATGGCAGGGGAGGCGCGTCAGATCTTCCCTCTGAAATCGAAATCATCGGCGCGCGCACGGTAGCAGACGCTCTGGACGCGGCGCTGTTGAAGTAGCTTGTCACAGACGGAGAATTCTGATGTCCAAACTAAACGAGATCGATCCCTATCAGCAGTTCTTGCGCGACCTGTTTCACAGTGACGACGATGGCCTGTCCCGGTTGCAAGAAGAGGCGGAGTCAGAGGGTATCCCGAACATGAGCATCGGGCCGGAGCAGGGGAAATTCCTACAGCTACTGGTGCAGTTGACCGGTGCCAGAAAGGTGCTGGAGATTGGTGTGCTGGGAGGATACAGTGGGACGTGGATCGCGCGTGCACTGCCGGAAGGCGGGAAGCTGATTGGCCTGGAACTGGAGCAGAAGCACGCCGACTTCGCTTGCAAGCAGTGGCAGAGGATGGGGCTGGCCAACAAGATCGAAGTGCGGGTCGGACCGGCGCTGGATTCACTCCCGCATTTGGCAGAGGAGGCGCCTTTCGACCTGGTCTTTATTGATGCTGACAAAGGGAATTATCCTGCATACCTGGAATATGCACTCAAATACAGCCGGCCGGGCACGGTTATTCTTGGAGACAATGTTGAGATGTGGGGGAGCCTGGTGGATCCGGAAAAGCAGGACTGGGACTGGGTGCAGGGGATGCACAATTTTGCTCGCATGCTGAGCAGTCACAAGCGGCTTACCAGTACGGTCGTTCCTTATCCGGACGGGCTGGCGATGGCCGTGGTGAAGTGAAGACACGACAGAAGCTGCAGGCTAAAGTCTGACTTCTCAAGAGATTGTCCTGACCAGTTGCCTACTATTGATAAGAGGAAAACTCAGAGGCAAGGCGTGAACCGCCTTGCCTCTACGTGTCTCTGAAAGGGATTGCTACTTTTCAGCGCGCCAGAAGGGGGCCGAGAGGACGGCCGCCAAGCAGGTGAAAGTGGGTATGGAACACCTCCTGGCCGCCATGCTTGCCGACATTTGTAACGAGCCGCCAGCCGTCAGAAGCCACCCCTTCCTGCGTGGCAAGTTGCCCGGCAACCTGGACAATCCGCCCAAGAATCTCCGCTTGGGCGTCACCCATTTCTCCCAGGTCTCTGAAGTGCTGATTCGGTACAATCAGCACGTGCACTGGCGCCTGTGCCGAAATGTCCTGAAAGGCGGTAACCAGGTCATCCTGGTGAAACTGTTTCGAGGGTAGTTCCCCCGCCACGATTTTGCAGAAAATACAGTCTTGGCTCATGGGACTCCTCGTCCTAGCTTGCGATTTACGCTGTCGACCTTGTCCTGCATGCTCTGTTCGCGGTCGCAGCGCGTTCCTATCTTCAGACTGGTCGTGATGCGCGGTGCGCCCATCTCGTGCACAACTTCATGGCAACGCTTCACGGCGGCGAAAACCTGGTCCCACTCCCCTTCCACGTTTGTGCCGTAGGCGTGCATCTGATGGCTCAGGCCGGCTTCGTCAAGAATGCGCTCGCAGGCGGCAATGTACTCGGAGACCGAAACGCCGACGCCTATAGGGACGACGCAGAGATCTATCATGACTTTCATGGCGCTATCCAATGACTATGTTCACCAATTTGTCGGCAACGACAACGACCTTTCGCACCTGCTTGCCGTCCATCCAACGCTGCACGTTTTTTGAAGCCAGGGCCATCGTCTCCAACTCTTCTTCGGCGGTGTTTGGCGGGACACTCAGCTTATCGCGCACGCGGCCGTTTACCTGTACGACTACAGTGATCTCTTCCTCTTTGGCCTTCTCCGGGTCGGCCTGCGGCCATGCCTGCAGGTGAACGCTCGCCGCGTCACCGCCGTCCGCCAGCCGCTGCCAGATCTCCTCGCTGACGTGAGGAAATACCGGCGCCATCATCAGGAGCAGGTTGCGAACCGACTCCTGCCAGATTCCATCTTCCGTTTCGCCGCTCTGCGGACCGGTAAAGGTATCCTTGACCCGGATCAGATAGTTGTTGAACTCCATCAGCGCGGCGATCGCGGTATTGAAACGGAAGCTACCGAAGTCTTCCGTCACCTTCATGATCGTCTGGTGGAGCTTACGCTCCAGGCCGCGGATGTCGGTTGCGTTCGCCTGATTCCCGGCGCCGTTCGAGTGTGGCTCATCCAGGACGACGCCCCAGACCCGGTACAGAAAACGGCTTACGCCTTCGATGGCGCTCGGGTCCCAGGGCCCGCCGTGCTCCCAGGGGCCGATAAACATCAGGTAGCCGCGGACGGTGTCGGCGCCGTACTTGTCTACGTATTCGTCCGGGTTGACAACGTTGCCACGGCTCTTGGACATGCGCTCACCGTCCGGCCCCAGGATGATCCCCTGGTTGAACAGGCGCAGCATCGGCTCGTCGAAGTCTACGACGTCCATGTCCCGCAGCGCTTTGGTAAAGAAGCGTGTATAGAGCAGGTGCATGGTGGCGTGTTCGATGCCGCCGGTGTACTGATCGACGGGCAGCCAGTAGCTGCCGCGGCCGCTATCCCAAGGCATGTCGTCTACGGCCAGCGGCTCGCCCGCCTTGTGGTAGGGATCGACGTAGGCGTACTGATACCAGCTGGAGCACATGAAGGTGTCCATGGTATCGGTCTCGCGCTCGGCGTCGCCCTGGCATTGCGGACAGTTCACGTAGCGGAAGCCTGCGTGATAGTTGAGCGGACTTTCGCCGGTCGGCTTGAACTGCGCGTCGTCGGGCAGTCGAACGGGCAGGTCGGCGTAGGGTACCGGGACTGTGCCACAGCTGGCGCAATGGATCATGGGGATAGGCGTGCCCCACATGCGCTGGCGGCTGATCAGCCAGTCGCGCAGGCGGTAGTTGACCGCGCCGGTCCCCTTCCCATTTTCCTCCAGCCAGGCGATGGCGGCTTTGACGCTTTCCCCGTCCTCTTTGCCCACGGGCGAGCCATCAATCGGTCCTGAATTTATCATCACGCCTTCGCCAGGCCAGGCAGTCTCCAGGTCATCGGCGCTGCGGACGTGGCCGGCTTCGCTGTCGGTGGGAGGCTGTACGACCAGGAGAATCTGCAGACCGTGCTTTTGGGCGAACTCGAAGTCACGTTCGTCATGGCCGGGAACCGCCATGATGGCGCCGGTGCCATAGCCCATCAGCACGTAATCCGCGACCCAGATCGGGATCCGTTCGCCGTTGACCGGGTTGATGGCGTGGCCGCCGGTAAAGACGCCGGTTTTCTCCTTGTCCTCAGCCGTGCGTGCGATTTCATCCAGGCGGCTTGCCTGTTCGACACATTCGGCGACCGCGCTGCGCTGCTCGTCGGTGGTGATTTTGTCCACCAGGGGATGCTCCGGGGCCAGCACCATGAATGTCGCGCCCCAGAGCGTGTCGGGCCGGGTCGTGAAGATTTCGATCGGGTCCCCGTCTTCGGTGAGAAAGGTCACCTGGGCGCCGTCGCTGCGCCCGATCCAGTTGGTCTGCATCACTTTCACAGGTTCCGGCCAGTCGATCTCTTCCAGGTCGGCCAGCAGCTCCTCGCTGTAGTTTGTGATACGGAACTTCCACTGGTTCAGATCTTTTTTGATGACCGGCGTATCGCAGCGTTCACAGTGGCGGTCCTCGCCCCAGACCTGCTCGCGCGCCAAGGTTGTGTTGCACTTTGGGCACCAGTCAACCGGCGCGTACTCCCTGTAGGCCAGCCCCATTTCGTACAGCTTGAGGAAAAACCACTGGGACCATTTGTAGTATTCGGGGTCACAGCTGATCGCTTCCCGGTCCCAGGCCCACATCGCGCCCATGCGACGTAACTGGCCCTGCATGCGTTCGACATTGTTGTAGGTCCATTCCTGGGGATGCACGTTGTTCTGGATGGCGGCGTTCTCCGCCGGCAGGCCGAAGGCGTCAAAGCCGATGGGAAAGAAGACGTTGAAGCCGTTCATGCGGCGATAGCGGGCGGCGGCGTCGCTGGGCGTCATCGCATACCAGTGACCTGTATGCAGATCGCCGGACGTGTAAGGCAGCATCGTCAATGCGTACCACTTCGGGCGGGCAGGGTCTTCGACGGTGTCATACAGACCCTGTTTTTCCCAGGCAGCCTGCCACTTGGACTCGATTTCAGTATGTTTATACCTGTCAGACATGGTATCTGTCTCCTGTCACGGAGGTTTTCTATTTCTATAAACTGCTGGCCGGCATACTAGGAACAGTAAGGACGCGACGTAAGGCAAACATGCGCGCGTCGCTGCGAATCATGTTCCGTAGCACAAGTTCTTGGTTGGGCCCGCTCAGGGACAGGAAAAACGGCGCTCAAAGCCCTGGCGCGGGCTATCTAAGAGCGAGGAGACCGCCGACGGAGATGCCGCCGGTGGCGAAAGGGTCAGGAATACGGGGTTCAGGTGCGTCGTTTCTCATACTGGAGGCAAATATACCACGCGATTTCTTGAAAGGGCAAATCAGGTAGGTGAATGAGTCCAGAAGCCACCCAACTCCATGAGATCGGATGTCTCAAGGAATCGACAAGAAGGTCTCTGACCTCGCGCCAGGTGGACGTGAAGATGGGAGAGGCGCACGGCTGAAGACCTGTCTCGAACGCGTCAACTGGCCCTCTGCAGATTTGGCGGATTACCGGGATCGAACCGATTATGGATGCGGTAACCGGAGAGGGGGCTATGTTGTCCTGGATAGGTTCGAAGCTCCCTGGTGCATTCGTTACACAACCACGCTGGAAAAGAGGCGAATGAACCGAAGAAATCAGATTCGACTCATTTCGGTCGATCTCGACGGCACACTGTTTCGCAGTGATGGCATGCCGGCGCCCGAAGGCATACGGCAACTGCAGGCTGCTGCCCAGAGGGGAGTGCGGGTCGTTTTCAATACTACACGAAACGCCGGGAGTGTAAGCGGCCTGTGCGCGCAACTGGGTTTAAGCGATCCGATGATCTGCACGAATGGGGCGCAGATTTTCGCGTCTCCGGCAGGTCCGATTTGGGCGTCGTACACGATTCCGATAGAGGTCGCGTGCGCGATTGCCCAACTCGCAGACCGTCATGGCTGGGAGGTAAGTACCAGTGTGGGCGCACGCACCTACTTTCGGCAGCGGCCCGGGCAGCCCCTGGGGCCTGTAGAGCACCGATCAGTTGCAGGCACGGAAGACCGGCAGGGCCCGCCTCGGTTGGTGATCGTGCAGAAGAACGAAGACGCACTTACGGCCGAGCCAATACGGATGCTCCTGCACGAGCCGGTAGCGATTGCCGCGGCTCAGGACTTGGCAGCGCAGTTCCCGGAGACGTGCCGCACCGAGACATACTACGAGCCGGACGGACGGCTGCACTCTCTGTGCATTCTCCCACGCGATGCCGATAAGGGAACAGCCCTAAAATTCGTAGCCAGTAAACTTGGAATCCCTCTCACCCAGGCCCTCGCCATCGGCGACAACCCGAATGACATGCCGATGTTCGCTGCGGCGGGCGCAAGCGTGGCAATGGGTAACGCACCGCCCGATGTAAGAGTTGCGGCTACAGTCGTTGGCCCTTCAAATGATGAAGAGGGCGTAGCATGGGCTGTCCGCCGGTACGTCCTGCGGGGTCCGTCGTAACAGTTCGCAGATGTGTCTGCCAAGGATATCTTCAGTTTTCGGTGTGATTTACAGGGGACTGGACGGCCTGTCTACTGGTCCACCACCGAGCCGTCCGCATGCAGGCGCGTCTTAACTTCGCGCGGGGCATAGGGATGGCGCACGGCAGCGTCTTCCGTCAGTTCGATGCCGATGCCGGGGGCTTCGGGGATGATAAGGAAGCCGGCTTCCTGGGTGAGGGCGGTTTTGACGATTTCGCTTTTCGGCGGTTCTCCTTCGCCTACGGGGTATTCCTGCAGCGCGAAGTTGGGGATGCAGGCGGCCAGTTGTATGCAGGCGGCGGTGCTGACCGGGCTGAGAGGATTGTGGGGCACAACTTGAACGTGGAACGCTTCGGCCAGGGCCGCAATCTTTTTGGCGTGGCTCAGCCCACCCACCATGCAGACGTCGGGGCGCACAAACTGGACGGCTCCGCGTTGCAGCAGCGCCTGGAACTCCCAAATGCTGTGAAGACGTTCACCGGTGGCGATCGGAATGCCAATCTTGGAGGCCACGAGCGCCATTTCGTCCAGGTTGTCCGGCGTGACGGGATCCTCGTAGAAGAAGGGATGGTACGGTTCGATGCCCCGCCCCAGCACGATGGCTTCGCTGGGGGTCAGGCGCCGGTGGATCTCGATGCACAGGTCCACGTCGCGGCCCACCGCCTGCCGGTAGGCGGCCACGGTCTCGATGGCGTCCTCGATCATGTCCACGTGGGTCTTGAAGTAGGGGAGGTCGCGGCTGTCGTCGAGGAAGGGCGTCAGGTGACCGACGGCGGTGAATCCCCGCTCGCGGGCGTCCGCGCAGCCGGCGATCAGCTCCTCCTTGGTTTCGCCGAAGACGTGATAGTAGACGCGGGCCTTGTCGCGAACTTTGCCGCCGAGTAGCTGGTAGGCGGGCACGCCGAAATGCTTGCCGGCGATATCCCAGAGGGCAATGTCGACTGCGCTGAGGGCACCCATAACGGCGGCTCCGCGAAAGTGGCTCCAGCGGTACAAATACTGCCAGTGGTGTTCGATTCTCAGAGGGTCCTGGCCGACCAGGTAGCGCTTGAAGGTCTCCACCGCGCCGGCTGACGCCTCAAGGAAGCCCCAGGCTCCTGACTCGCCCAGACCGGTAATGCCGGCGTCCGTATCCACTTCTACGAACAGATATCGGTCTACAAAAATGGTACGGACATCGGTGATCTTCATCACAACCCCTCCTTAACGGCTGTTCAGGGTCCAGTCCTTCGTGGTCAGGCCGCTGCGGATACGCCATGTCAGCAACGCCTGGAGAAGCTCCTCCTTGCGCGCCGAGTGAGCAGGGTCGTCCCACAAGTTGTCGACTTCCCCGGGATCATTGACCAGATCGAACAACTGGCCGAATGTTTCGCCGACAAAATGGACCAGTTTCCATTCTTTGGTTCGCGCCATCGACATGTATTCGGTGGGCAGAATCCCATCGCGGCAGTGCTCGGCAAAGGCGATTTCCCGCCCCGGCCAGTCCTCACCTTCAAGGGCCGGCAGCAAGGACTCGGCTTCGAATTCCTCGGGGGGCTGAAGTCCCGCCAGTTCAAGAACTGTCGGCCCCAGATCGAAGAGGGAGCAGAGCTGGTCCAGCGAACGGCCGCCGTTGAAAAGACCGGGCGCCCACACGATTGTGGGTACGCGGGTGATGGTATCGTACATGGTCCACTTCTGGCTGTGACCGTGGTCGCCGAGGCAGTCGCCATGGTCCGAGGTGAAAATGACGACAGATTTCTCAAGGTAGCCCTGCTCCTCCAGTGCAGCCAGCAACTCGCCCACTTTTTCGTCGATCATTGAGACGTTGGCCATGTAGTAGGCGCGCTGGCGATGGCGCTGCTCGGGCGTTGGGTCCAGGAGGTGCATGACAGAATCGTGATCTACTTCGGAGTTGTGGACACGCATTTCATGGAAGGGGGATGGCTGTCCGGCGAGCTCCTCCTCTGTCACCTCCTGGATGGGAAGGTCTTTGTCCAGGTAGTCTCGGCTGAAACGAGGGGTGGGGTCGTATGGGGGATGGGGGCCGGGGAAGCCGACCTGCAGGAAGAGCGGGCCATCGGGCCTGGGCTTGTTGCGAACCCACCAGGTCGCGAAGTCGCCGACGAACATGTCCGAGTGCAGGTCCTCGGGCAATTCCCAGTCGAAGGCGCCGAGGCAGTCGGCGTAGTCGGCGCGCTGCCGGTAGAGGACACGCTGCTGCTTTACCTCGCCGCGGGCGCGGAGGGCTTTGTCCCATTCGTCGAAATAATAACGTCCTTCAAGGTATCGATCCTTGTTCTCGACTACATAGCGTTCGTGGAATCCAAGCGGCGTCTCGAAGGGAGAGGTGTGCATTTTGCCCACGTTGACGCAATGGTAGCCGCTAGCGCTCAGGTCCTCCACCCAGGAGCTTGTCCAGCGATCGCCATTTTTGAGGATGCCGGTCGTGTGTGGATAGTAGCCGGTGAAGAGACTGGCGCGCGCCGGCGCACACGAAGGCGCCGTGATGTGGCAGTTGGTGAAGCTCACCCCCTCGTGCACCAGGCGATCCAGGTTGGGGGTCTGCATGTAGTCGAATCCCAGCGCGGCGATGGTGTCGAAGCGCTGCTGGTCGGTGATGATCAGTATTATGTTGGGACGACTGTCGGCCATCCGGCTCGGCTCCTCAGTGGCTGGCATTAAGCCGCGGCGGCGCGCAAGATCTGCTTTTTTGCATCGACGCGGAAACATTCGTATTGATTGTCGCGCATATAGCGACGCGATAGGTCGATGGCCTGAGCCTCTGTGAGGAGACCTTCGGAGATTTCAGCTTGCATGACCCTGGTGAACCAGTTACGCGCCTGCTTGGCGTAGGCGAGGGCCGCGCCCGGGTAGCCGGTATCGCCGCCGAAGAGGAAAAGCTTGTTGGCAGGGGCAGCGTGGATAAAGCGGCGGACGAACTCCATGGAGCTATAAGGGTTTATGCTCCAAGCCCAACAGAGGTCTGCGTAGACGTTGGGATAGTGTTTCGCCAGTGCGACTAACTCTTCAGTATACGGGTAGGCGATGTGCATGAGGACGAAGCGGGCGTCGGGGTACTTTGCAAGAAGGGGGCAGAGATTGCCGCTGCGAATGTAGTCAACCGGCATGCGGCTGTGGCCGGCGTAATAGCCGGTATGGATTTTCATTGGCAGATCATGTTCGATGCACAGTTCCACCCCTCGAGCCCAGCACCAGTCGCCTAGGCAGAGCCTGGCGCCTTCGTCGAGCTCCTCGCCGTCGCGCAGATAGATGTCGAGGGCTTTTGCAGCCTCGGCGTCGCTGCGCTCTTCCCAGCGCAGAGTGCGGTTGTAGGCGTGCTGTGATTTGACGGCGATGGCGGGGGAGAAAGAAGAGGCGAAAATGGTCTCCATTACACGTTTGAGGGAATGGAGGTCAGACAGTTCCAGGCCGGTATGGTGTGCGATTTCTTCGTGATTGGGCCTTCCTGAGCAGAAGTCGACCCAGGAGATGTCATAGAAGAAGAAGTCGGGCCCGGACATGTCGGGCAGGACGGTCATTGACTTGGCGTCGGTTTGGATATGGTCCAGATTCGCGTCATCCCGGAGCAAGCGCAGGCGTTCACCCGGCTGGATGAGAGCGGCGTTCTTCTCCTGGGCGGCAGCGATTGAATCGGGAGTCAGTTCATCGATGCCGTAGAGATCTTTCGCGATGATACTCACCGCCTCGCCATAGCCGGTGTGCTGTACCCTTGCCCAAGACTCTTGTATCGGGGCGAAGCGAGCGGCCACATCAGGGCCTGAGGTGTCGAACAGACTGTCGATTGCCTCTTGAGAGGCGCCGGCAACGAACAGGTCGGCGTGGACATAGTTCTGGAAGAGCTGACAGAGAATGTCGGGGCGCTCATCCAGGTAAGCCTCTTCAAACCGCATATGTTCATGTGTGTCGACGAGCGGCGTCTGTTGGATGACAGCGGCGATATCTGTTTGTGAAGACATGGGCGCTAACTCGCTTTCAGTTTGGCCTGCCATTGCTTTCGGAATTTGTTCACCTTGGGACGGATAACGAAGAGGCAGTAGGGTTGGAAACCATTGTCGCGGTAGTAGCTCTGATGATAAGACTCGGCGACGTAAAATGTGTCGAGTGGGACTAGCTCAGTAACGATGGGCGCGTCCCAGATCTGCGGGGCGTAGTCGAGGATCATCTCCTCGGCGACTCTTTTCTGCTCCTCGTCATGGTAGAGAATGACTGAGCGGTATTGGGGCCCAACGTCATTGCCCTGGCGATTGGGTGTGGTCGGGTCGTGAGAGGTGAAGAAGACTTCGAGAATCTCACGAAACGAAACGACGGACGGATCGAACGTAACCTGAATCACCTCGGCGTGGCCGGTGGTTTTCGCGCAAACCTGCTCGTAAGTGGGGTTAGGTACGTGGCCGCCGGCGTAACCGGACACGACCTGACCTACGCCGATGAACTCTTCATAGAGAGGTTCCAGGCACCAGAAGCAGCCTCCTCCCAGCGTAGCTGTTTCCTGAGAACTTGCTTCATTCGTCATTGCGTCTTCTCCCAATCTCAATAATTCCGCAGTGCGCTCTTTCGCCGGGACGCGCCTGTTGCCTGCACGCATTAGCGACTCAGACCCATTCTGGTTAGAGATAATCGCAGTTGAGGCAACTTGGCCGCCTGCAGATGGCTGACCCGAGATCGCGTTCTTTTCAGCAGGCGTGGCAGATGAGTGTATCTTACCGCAGAAGGAGACCGAGTCCAACCGGACCAGGTTTATTTTGCCAGTCCACGGTCTGACCGTGCCGACTTGCGAAGCGGGCAATCTGTGTTATGTTTCTGTCACAGATAAACTGTAACTGACTTGGCACGCGAGTCGCCCTCCATTGACCGCTGCCGACGAATATTTCTAGCTAAGGAATGAGACAATGATTCGAATCGCTGAGATGCTGCCGGCACAGCCTTCCCCATTGTGGACGCTTGTCAAACAGTGTGGGGTTAACTATGCCGTGGGCTCGATGGATATGTCGACAATCGATCATCCGGACCCGGACATGAAGCCTTGGGGGTTCATGAGTCTGGCGCGGGTGAAGAGCGCCTACGAGAATGCCGGCTTTCGGCTGGAGGTGCTGGAGAGCCGGCCGCCCCTGGACAAGGCGAAGCTGGGTCTGCCCGGGCGCGACGAGCAGATCGAGACGGTCCGTGAACTGCTGCGCAATATGGGCCGTTTGGGCATTCCGGTCTGGTGCAGCGAGTGGATGCCGGTGTTTAACTGGATGCGCACGGCGACCACGATCCCGGAGCGGGGCGGGGCGCTGGTAACAGGATTTGACTACGACGTGATGCGCAACGCGCCTCTGACACCCTACGGCGAGGTCAGCGAAGAGCAGTTGTGGGACAATTTGAAGTACTTTCTCGAGGCGGTGGTGCCTGTGGCGGAGGAAGCCGGGGTTAAGATGGCGATGCACCCCGACGATCCTCCTCTTTCACCGATCCGAGGGCTGGGCCGAATCATGCGCAGCGTGGAGAACTTCCAGCGCCTGATCGACTTGGTACCCAGTCCAGCCAATGGCATCTGCCTGTGCCAGGGAAACTTTACGCTGATGACCGACGATCTGCCGGACGTGATCCGCCATTTCGGCGCCCAGGACAGGATCTATTTTGTCCACTTTCGCGACGTACAGGGCGTGCCGGAGAAGTTCAACGAAACCTTTCACGACAATGGCAAGACGGACATGCTCGCCTGTATGAAAGCCTATCGCGAGATAGGCTTTGAGGGCGTGCTGCGGCCCGACCATGTGCCGACGATGGAGGGCGACAGCAACGAAGATGCCGGCTACTCCTCGATCGGCAGATTGTACGCCATCGGCTACATACGCGGCCTGCGGCAGGCGGTTTACGCTGCGTAGCCTTCACCTCCCCTACATTTCCAGCATCCACTGGAAGATCATATCGTCGAGGTCGGGCAGTTTTTCGTGGCCGTAGTCCGGGTAGATAACTGTCCGTTTTGGCGAGCTGATCTTATTGAAAGCGGCATACTGTGTGGAAGGCGGGCAGACCTGGTCCATGAGGCCTACGCCCATTAGCACTTCGGCACGGATCCGTGAAGCGAGGTGCTGGACGTCGATGTAGCCCAGGCGGGTGAAGACTTCTTCCTCTCGTTCATGGCGGGGATCGAAGTTACGGAACCACTCCCTGAGTTCAGCGTAGGCGTTTTGGTCCATGTCGAGATCCCAGACCCGTTTGTAGTCGCAAAGGAAAGGGAAGATGGGGGCGGCACGCTTGACGCGCGGCTCCAGCGATACGCAGGCCAGGGTAAGGCCCCCTCCCTGGCTGCCGCCGGTTGCGCCGACGCGGTCGGCGTCCACATCATCCATCTCCATAACGATCTGCGCCAGCCGGGCAGTATCGAGGAAGGTGTGGCGGTAGAGGAGATCTTCGGGTTCGCCTGCGAGGCCGCGCACGATGTGTCCGCGCAGCGTCCAGCCAGGTACGCCGCCGACGTCTATTGATCGTCCACCGCCCTGGCCGCGACAGTCCATCGCGGCGACGGTGAACCCGGCTGCGACAAAGCCCAGCTTGCTTTGCCAATCGCCGGCGTTGCCGCTATAGCCGTGGAACATGAGCACGGCCGGGTGGAGCTCCTGTGTGTCGCGGGGTCGAAGCAGTTTGGCGTGAACGCGGGCGCCGCGCGTGCCAGTGAAATACAGGTGAGAGCATTCTGCGTAGGGAGCCTGGAAATCGGCCGGAATAAGCTCCACCTCGGAGTCAATTGCTGCCAGTTCGGCAAGGGCGGAATCCCAATACTCGTCGAAATCGGGCGGTCGCGGGTTGGTGCCTTGGTAGGTAGGCAGCTTGTCCAGAGACATATCAAATAATAGAGGCATGGTGTTTTCCTTCGATTTGTCGTTGGATGGTGAGAGTTCCAGCAACTGCTGCATTTCGGTGCGTGCTACCCTAATTGTCGCGTTAGTCGAAGGTTGATTGCAAGTCGCATATCCGAACGGGTGCAACCCAAATTGGGGGCGGACTTCGTATACCCTAAGTAACGACAAAACCACGGCCAGCCTGCGATCCAATCTGCGGCAGCGTAAATGGCAGTTCTCACTCATCTCCACGCTCTCCTCGCCTTTGTGCCTCCTGGTCTTGACCTGCGCGCCTGAATCGGTTAGGATATGCGCGCTTTACTTTTTGGCCCGATTCCCGCTGCGAGCTCGTGCAAGAAAGACCAGAACGCGGAAACTCCCGATCCAGTTCATTCATATAAGCTTGGAGCCCACTTCCTCGTTGGACGGAGTCGATTGCGCTCTATCGGTTGAGCGTCAGCGCAAAGTACTCGTTGAGCGGGCAGGTCGGAACTGTCTTGGCCCCTTCGACTTTCACTGCCCAACGCCGCACCCCAGTTAGAGAGCGGTGCGATTTCGATTCAGCCACACAATTCACGGAGAGAACACAAAGATGAAAACCAAATCTGCGGCGTGGGATGCCCTCAAGTTTCGTTGCATAGGTCCACCGCGCGGGGGACGCGTGGTCGCGGCTGCAGGACATCCGACTGACAAGAACGTCTTCTACTTTGGTGCGGTGGCGGGTGGTGTATGGAAGACGGTCGACGGAGGCCATTACTGGGAAAACATCACCGACGGGCAGTTCGACGTTTCCTCGGTGGGCGCAATTGCAGTTTCCGAGGCCGACCCGAATGTAATCTACGCGGGAACGGGAGAGTCGACGATCCGCTTGGACGTTAGCTGGGGCGACGGGGTTTACAAGTCCACTGACGGCGGCGAGACCTGGAGGAATGTAGGGCTGCGCGACAGCCATCATATTGGCGAGATTCGTATTCACCCGCAGGACCCCGATATCGTCTACGTGGCTGCACTGGGTCACGCGTTCGGGCCGAACAACGAGCGCGGTGTCTACCGCTCCACTGACGGCGGAGAAACGTGGGAGCGTGTTCTTTACGTCAGCGACAGGGCCGGCGCGGTGGACCTTACGCTGGATGTTACTAATCCCAGAATTGTTTATGCCTCCATTTGGCAGGTGCATCGCCACTTCTGGGAGCTGGTCAGCGGAGGCCCTGATAGCGGGCTGTGGAAATCGACCGACGGCGGCGACAACTGGACCGATATCAGCCGCAACCCCGGCCTGCCGCAGGAAGGGATACTGGGAAAGATAGGTGTTTCCGTTTCACCAGCCCAGCCCAGCCGCATCTGGGCTATTGTGGAGGCGGAAGGAGAAAAGTCCGGCGTCTACCGGTCTGACGACCGCGGCGCCACTTGGGAGCATCTGACGAACAACCAGGACCTGCTGAACCGGCCATGGTACTATTTGCACATCTTCGCCGACCCGCAGGACCCCGACACCGTTTACGTAAACAACCTGAAGATGTGGAAGAGCATTGACGGCGGAAAGAGTTGGGGCGAGATCACGACACCGCACGGAGATAACCACGACCTGTGGATCGACCCCGCTGACCCGCATCGGATGATAAACGGCAATGACGGCGGGGCCTGTATCAGCTTTAACGGCGGTGAAACCTGGAGCACGATTTACAACCAGCTCACTGGCCAGTACTACCATCTGGACGTGGACAACCAGCAGCCCTATCACGTCTACGGCACGCAGCAGGACAACTCCAGCATTGCCGTGCCCAGCGCAACGGAGAAAGGGGCGATCCCGTGGGGTGACTGCTACCCGGCGGGCACGGGCGAGAGCGGGTACATCGCCGTCAAGCCGGACGATTCCGACGTCGTTTACGTCGGCGCGGTGGGCTCATCGCCCGGCGGCGGGGGGGCGTTGCAACGTTACGACCACCGCACTAAGCAGATCCGGCTGGTAACGGTGTGGCCGGAACCGTTCAGCGGATTTGGCCCCAAAGAGATGAAGTACCGATTCCCCTGGACTTTCCCGATCCTTTTCAGCCCTCACGACACTAATGTGCTCTATACGTGCGGAAATCACGTCTTTCGCACGACGGACGAGGGCAGCTCATGGGAGATACTCAGCCCGGACCTGACCCGCAACGATGAAAGCAAGCTGGAGGCGTCCGGAGGTCCGCTTACTCTGGATACGAGCGGGGCAGAGCACTACTGCACGATTTCAACGTTTATCGAATCAGCTCACCAGAAGGGCCTTTTCTGGGCTGGCAGCGATGACGGCCTGATTCATATCAGCGAGGACGGAGGCGACAGCTGGCGCAACGTTACGCCGCCGGATCTGCCGGAGTGGAGCTTCATGACGGTCATCGAACCGAGCGCGCACGATCCTTCGACAGTGTACGTAGCGGCCACGCGCTATAAGCTGGATGATTACAGCCCCTATCTTTTCAAGACGAACGACCTGGGACAGAGCTGGCAGCGGCTCGACGCCGGCTTCCCCCAGAATGAAATCACGCGCATGTTGCGGGCAGACCCCGAACGCGAGGGCCTGCTCTACGTGGGTACTGAGTCTGGTATCTTCGTCTCGTTCGACGACGGCGGGTCGTGGCAGAGGATGCCGGGCAATCTGCCGGTTGCGCCGGTCTACGATATGATTGTCAAGGAAGGAGATCTGGTGGTGGCCACGCACGGTCGCTCCTTCTGGATTCTTGATGATCTTACACCTCTGAGGCAGGTCAGTTCCTTGAAGGACTCTGACGAAGGCGAGGCCCGGCTCTTCCCCCCGCGCGAAACGCTGCGGCGCTGGCTTCCCTGGACGGTTAGCGGAGCGCGAGGCGATTCGCGCAACTATGCGCTCGCCTTTGGGCAACTCATCACCTTCCGGGACGAAGAGGACGACACCGGCGGGAGCACGCGCCGCGTCCTCGACGGGGGAGAGAATCCACCCCACGGTGCAATCGTCTATTACACGCTCCCGGACGACACAGAGGAAGTCAGCTTGGCATTTCTCGATGCGGCAGGCAATGAGATCCGATCATACGGCCCCAAACCGGCGAAGGAGGAGATGGAAAAGGAGAAGGAGGAAGTTCCCTCTATTCAGTACATTCCCACCAACGCAGGTCTCAACCGATTTGTGTGGAATATGCGCTATGCCGACGCCGAACAGTTGCCGGGCGACCCGTTCACAGAAAAAAGTGTGACGGGCACTATGGCGCCCCCGGGAACCTACCAAGTGCGACTGACCGTTGATGGGGAGAGCCAGACTGAACAGTTCGAACTGTTTATCGATCCCAAATTGGACCGAAGCCAGGAGTCGATGCAAGCCCAGTTTGACCTGTGGCAGGAGGTGAACGCAAAGCTTTCCGAGACACATCAGGCGGTAAAGCGATTGCGCCGAGCCCGTGAGCGTGTGACGGCAATGGCCGAAATGGTTGCGGACAGCGAGGCTGACGAGCAGACCAAGTCCGCGGTCAAGGAAAGGGCAGACCAGATAGGAGAACAGTTGGGAGAAGTGGAATCTCAGCTGGTCCAGCCCGAAGCCAAAGTGGCGTTTGACCGGCTGCGATTGCAAACGATGCTCAACGCAAGGCTGCACAATCTCATCAGCGTAATCTCCGCGGCTGACGATGCCCCGACAAAGCAGACCTATGACGTCTTTGGTGAACTGTGCACGAAGGTCGATTCACAGTTTGACAAACTTGAATCGATTTTGGGCGAAAGTGTAGCAGACTTCAACGCCGCAGTTCAGGCGGCAGATGTTCCTCCCGTTGTGGTCTAGAGTCGTCGATATGCGAGTACCGCTGGCAGCAACCAAGAGCGCAGGGTCTCCTGCGCTCTTGAAGATCACTTTTGCGGATTTCATCGTACGCAGTGCCTATCAGATGGGCAAGACGCCACTGCTGCCGATCTTCGCCGCGTCGCTGGGCGCATCTGACGCGCTGCTGGGGTTGATCGTCTCGGTCTCCACGCTTACCGGCATGGCGACGAAGCCGCTCTTCGGTCTGCTTTCGGATCGAATGGGGAGGAGATTGTGGCTTCTGATCGGTACCCTAATCTTCGCAGGCGTGCCTTTTCTATACTCATTGATCGAGACACCCAGCCAGCTGGTAGCAGTTCGCCTGCTGCATGGCACGGCCACGGCGATCTACGGACCCGTGACGGTGGCGTATGTGGCTGAACGCAGCGGCAAACGCAAGGCCGAGAGGCTTGGCTGGTTCGGTATGGCGCGCAGCGGCGGCTACCTGATCGGGCCGGCGGTTGCGGGCTGGCTGCTGCTGTCGCTGGATCCGGTCACGGTGTTCACGCTCATTGGCGCGCTGAGCATGGCGGCGTTTATCCCGGTCCTGTGGCTGGGCGGCGATGGGCCAAACTTCCGCGCTACGCCATTTCTTGACACCAGTGCCGACCGCGAGAGGACAGCAAGCAAGAATGTCTTCTTAAGAGCGACTCGAGGTTTCGCAAAAAGGGAAGCAACGCTGTTGCGTACACCCGCTGTCTGGCTCTCCGGTG
The DNA here is from genome assembly GCA_965204525.1 of Caldilineaceae bacterium. Classification (GTDB taxonomy): domain Bacteria; phylum Chloroflexota; class Anaerolineae; order Caldilineales; family Caldilineaceae; genus Bin5. The sequence goes on from OZ241994.1 coordinate 1,629,005, forward strand.
CGTTGGAGGCCGCAGTCTTTGTCGTAACCTATGTAATCAAAGCTTTTTTGCCGATTTACGCGCTGACTGCCGGGTATTCGACGGTTGAGATAGGCCTGTTTTTCAGCGCACAAGAGGGCGTGCTCATACTGCTAAAGCCCTGGGGCGGCAGGCTGGGGGACCGGATCGGCCATCTGCGGGCGGTGTCACTGGGAATGTTCTGTCTGGCGCTTTCGCTCCCGTTCTTGCTGACGGCGACGGGCACTTTCGGCTTGCTGGCGGTTGCAGTGGCGATGGGCGCGGCCCAGGCACTGATCTTTCCGGCAACAGTCGCCCTGATCGCGGAGCAGGTGCCGGCGGGAGAGATAGGGGCCGGCATGGGGCTGGCAGGTTCGCTCAAGAATGGCGGCAAGGTGGCGGGACCGCTGTTGGGTGGACTGCTTATCGTCGGCCTGGGCTATGGCGGGATGTTCTGGCTACTGGCGGGAATCCTGCTGGCGGGCGCGTTGGCCCTGTTTTTGCGATTTTACATCGTCGACTTTGCGCCGCTGTCGGGAACGCAGAGGGCCAAGTCCTGACTTTCCGACTACTCGATTTTCGCCCTCCTGACTCTTGAGAAGAAGAGCAGGGCCAGCTCAAGTGTAAGGGCTGCGGCGCCGACCAGGAGGGTCGCTCGCAGACCAATTGCCTCTCCGAGAGCGCCGCCGATCAGGGCGCCGCACGCTGCCACGCCGAAGAGCACAAAGCGCCTAGCCGCAGTTACGCGTCCCAGGAGCCGTACGGACGTAATCGTCTGGCGCAAACTGATCTGATTGACGAAGTAGAGGGTGCTGCCCAGTCCGACCAGCGCCTGCGAAGCGCCGGCGGCAACAAGCTCGTAACCGATCAGATCAGCATAGGCCAGCAGCAAGGCGCCGGCAATCCACAGCAGTTTACCCACAACGAGCGTTTTTCCAGCCTGCAAAATTTGCGCCGCTCTTCCGGCAAGCACCGCGCCCAAAAGAGAACCTGCGCCGCTGCAGGCTGCGACTATGCCGATGACGGATGGCGTGAAGCTGAGTTGATCGACCAGAAAGAGCATCTGTACGGCTGCTGCCAGCGAACCTGCCAGCATTCCCAGACTGGATGTGATGGTAAGCGCTCTCAGGAGTGGGGTTCGAAGGAGCTCGTACACTCCCTCCCCAACTTCGCGGCCGAACGAAATCGCGGCCAATCGGAAACCGGAAGCAGGTCCTTCAGGGCTTTCGCTGTCAGGCTGTGCCGCCCGTTGCGGCTCCTCTTCGGCAACGCCGCTGAGCGCCAAGGCGGAAAGAAGATAGGAAACAGCGTCGATGAGGATAGCTCTGGGGGCGCTGAAGAGTTGCACCAGGCCGCCGGCCGCGGCCGGTCCCGCGATGGAGATAACGGCATCGCTGGTCGAAAGTTTACTGTTTGCCTCGACGAGATCTCGCTTGTCGACCAGGGCGGGCAGCACTGAAATGGCACCGATCTGGAAGAATACCGTGAATGTGCCTACCGCGAACGCTACAATCCAGATGTGCAGGAAAGAGAGCTGGCCCAGGAATGCGGCTGCGGGAATGGAGAGGAGCAGCAGAGCACGGCCGATATCAGCCCAGACCAATATTGGCTTGCGCCTGACCCGGTCCACCCAAACGCCGGCGACGAAGCCGAAGAGCAGGTTGGGCAGAGAAGCGGCGGCGGCCAGCAGTCCCATTTCTGAGGGTGTTGCCCCCAGAACGAGGACGGCTGCCAAGGGTAGAGCGACATTGGTGATAGCAGTCCCGGCGCCGGAGGTGATGTGCGCGACCCACAGCCGGGTGAACGCCCGGTTTCGCCAAAGACTGCCAGAGGAGCTCATCGGTCACTCCGCGTGGGGCGGTCCGGGCGCGAGGACACGTTCCATCCATTCTCTGACCGCGTGAGCCGAGTCCGCGACATTGGCGCCGGTCGTATCCAGTATAGTCACTTGCGGTGTTTGATTCGGTCCTTCTGTTTGAAGCCAGCGGTTGAAATCCATTTGAGCTTTCAGCTGCTCCGGTTCGTTGCTCCTGCGCCAGACCGGTCGGGCCAGGAGCCGGCGACGAAGCTCCTGTTCTTCACACACCAGGGCCAGGTAGTGCGTCTGGCTGAAGTAGCGGCGCTCCACGCACTGTTCGATGTTCTCGGGAACGGCCAATCCGGCGCCAAAGAGAACCGCTGGCCGCCCGCTTTGATTGATGTTCTTTGCCATTCGCAGCCATGTTTCGGAGAAGCGGCGATAGCCGTCGGTCGGATCTTCGAACTCTTTCAACCAGAGCAGGTCCGATTCGAGGAGCACGGCGGCAGTGAACCGGCCTGTTAGCTCCTGAAAAATGGCGCTCTTTCCGGTTGCGCTGGCCCCGCCGACCAGGAGGAGCGGCAGCCTCAGAAACGGATGTAAATGGCCGCAGTGCGGGCAGGCAGCAAGGGCATTCGGCGGCCTTCTATGAAGGTCTGCCGGGCTGTCGGAATTGGGTGCTTCGACACATATATTCGGGTCGGAGACTGTCTTATCGACCCGGTAGAGTCCGCAGTTGGGACAGACGTTAAACATAGCCGGAGTGCCGCCCCCTCTTTGACGGCGAAGTCACCAGTTCCGTGAACGGAAAGGCGGGAGTCCGGTGTGAACCTGCGCAAGTTGCCAGTTCCTCAGTTGCATATTATCATGGCCCAGTACGAGGGATGAAGACTGTTGTCTTCTATCCCTCTTTGTTTTGGGCGCCGCTCGACGGGACGGGATGCAATCTACGAGCGCTCTGACGCGGCGGCCGTGCGAGACGATTCTGTAGGCGAGTGTAATTCTCAAACGGACCTGTCCGCTTTAGGCAAAAAAAAGGGCAAGATGGTCAGCGACACGGGGGCGCAAGCCCTTCCACGGGCTACTCTCAAGCGCAAGTTACTAACGAATACAGTGCTCCTGGTAGCGGGCGGGCACTTTCTGTTGGAGCTTTTCCACCAGTATCTGCCTGTCTTCTTTCCGCTTTACCGCGCCGAGTTCGGGCTGACTTACGGACAGATCGGAATGATAACTCTGGTTGGGACCACGACTATGTCGCTGGCGCAGCCGCTGTTTGGATACTTCATCGACCGTTTTGATGCGCGGCGCATTTCGGCTCTGAGCGTATTGTGGCTGGGGCTGATCATGTCTGTGCTCGGCTTCAGTAGCAATTATTGGGTCTTGCTCGTGGGTGTGGCGCTGGCCGGGTTTGGGTCGGCGGCGTTTCATCCGGCAGGCGCTTCGGTTGTCACAAAGGCCACCGAGGAAGGGAAACGGGGGCGTGCGGTCTCGTTCTTTGCGGTCGGCGGGAACATTGGCTCGGCGGGCAGCCCGCTTCTCCTGGCGATTGGATTGGGGTTGCTGGGGTTGAAGGGGACAGTTGTCCTGCTGCCGGTCGTGGTCTTGGCCGCCATCTGGCTGGTCAATGGGCTTGGGCAAGAGAGCAAAGTCGATCGCGAGGCGCATCGTCAGCGGCAGTCTCGCGCAGGTCAGGGCTTCCTATTGGGACTGGTCTTGATCACAGTGGTATCGATGACCCGCGCCTGGTTCCAACTCAGTCTGACAACCTATCTGCCGACTTTGCTGGAGGACAGGGGCTATTCCGTTGTTTATGGCGGGCAGATGCTCTTCGTACTCTCGCTCCTGATCGGCGTGGGAAGCCTCATTGGGGGAATCTTATCAGACCGATTCGGACGCTGGCAGGTGTTGCTGAGCAGTTTCGCCTTACTCGGGCCGGCTTACTGGTTCTTCATCAACTCGGGCGGCGGCCTGCAGTTCATCTATGCGGGGGCGATCGGCTTCCTGTTAGGATGCACATACCCGACGACCGTTGTCGTCGCCCAGGAGGTGTGGCCGCGCGGCGTGGCGATGGCGTCGGGCCTGGTGATGGGGTTGGGTTGGTGGCCAGGGGGGCTGGGTGCGACATTCACCGGCTGGGTAGCGGATCAGCTGACACTGGACACCGCACTTGAGGGCCTTGTCATGGCTCCAGTCTTGGGCGCGCTGCTCATGGCGGCATTTGCTATTGCGCTGCACAGACGCAGCGGTTCTTCGATGGCGACAATGGACCCGTCGTCAGCAGAATAGGAGTCTGGATATGACGAACGCGCTCCCCGTATTGCTCGATGTTGACACTGGAGGCGACGATGCGCTGGCTTTGCTGCTGGCGACGGCATCTCCGTCGCTGGATGTGCGCGGTATTACCTGTGTGGCCGGAAACTGCGCGCTGGAACAGGTGGTCAGCAATACGCTCACGCTGCTGGACGCGATCGGTGCGCCTGCTGTCCCTGTGGCGGCAGGGATGGACAGACCGATTCTCGAGCCCGGGCTGCCGGCCCCGCCATTGCATGGTAGTGACGGAATGGGGGATCTTGGACTGCCGGCGCCGCGGCGCAGCATGGTCGACGTTCACGCGGTCGAGTTTCTGCAACGCACTCTGGCTGATTCGGCCGAGCCGATGACGCTGATTTGCCTGGCTCCGCTGACCAATATTGCCATGCTACTGCGACTGTATCCGCGAATCGAGGACAAAATCGAGCGGCTGTATGTGATGGGTGGGACATTCGCGGCGCCCGGCAATACGACACCGGCGGCGGAATTCAACGTTCGCTACGATCCGGAGGCGGCGGCTATCGTGCTTCACAGCGGGCTGCCGGTTACATTGTACCCTCTTGATCCTTTCGTGCAGGTGCGGTTCACAATGGAGGAAGCAAAGAGACTGACTCAGGCGAAAGGGGCGGGCGCGCGTATCGCCGGCGGCATTGCCCTACACTATTGCCGTTTCTTCGGGATAGAGTTTTCGCTTATCGGCGACGCCGGGACCGTAGCGACGGTGATCGACCCGGCGGGCGCCACGTCGGAACGCCGGCCTGTGCACGTGGAGCTTTCAAGCGGCGCGACAAGGGGAGCTACGGTTTTCGACCGGCGCATCCTGACAGACGGATTTGCAAGAAAAGGAGAATGGACCGACGTGGACGTTGTATCCAAGGTAGACGCGACCCGCTACAGGAAGCTGATGGCGGCTGCCCTGGGCGCCGTAGAGGCGCTGGACGACTGGGGATAACCTGCTCTTTCGGCCCCCCGTTTCCAATTCCTCACACTATCCCGGGAAAATCCTTCAGAGAAGCGAACAATAGAAAAGTAACGGACCCCAGCAAGCAGTATTCTACGTCAGAAGCGCTTCGGCATTGGCACTGAAGATCTTGTGGCGGACGTCTGTGGGCAGTTCCAGGTTGTTGAGAAGGGTCTGCATGCGGTCGTCGAAATGGTCGCGACCGAAGAGCAGCCGGTCCTGGAATTCGAGGAAAAAAGGCTCGGCAGTCATCCCGCTCTCGGAAGAGAAGGGGTGGTCTTCGAGTTGGCTGAAATCGCGGGTCAGCGCGGTGTAGGCGGAGCCGGCGGAGAGGTCGGCGTAGAGGTTGGGATAGGTGCGGAAGAGGTGGAAGAGTCGGCCTCCGGGGAGTACCGGGCCTTTGGGATACCCGACCTTGTCGTACTGATCATCTCCGGAGATGTGGGCCCAGAAGCCCGGCGCGTGGCCGATGAAGATGGTATCGGGGCAGGCCTGTAAGGCTCGCTCGAAGGCTTCGATACTGCCTCCATACCACCAGTCGGTGCGGGGATAGCGATGGCCGGTTGGGATGGGATAGTCGAGGTGGAAGGTGACCGGCAACCCCTTTTCGCCGCAGAAACGGAATAGATGCAGGGCGTCGGGATTGTCATAGAGCATCCGAAGCTTGATTTCGCCGCAGACCTGTACGCCGTGAATTTCGATTGCCGCTTGGAGCTGGTCGATGGCTTCAGGGCGGCGGGGGTCCGGCGCGTAGCCAAGTATGAAGCGGTCCGGGGCGGCCCGTTTGTAGCGGAGGCAAGTTTCAAACGGGACGGGATAGACGCTGCCGTCGCCAAAGTGCATTGCAGGGAAATAGCTGGCCGGATTGTACTCGTCGGGCGGGCACTCCCAGGTCAGCAGCCAGGTTTTATCGATGCCGAAGCGGTCCATGTTGGCCAGGAATTTCGGCAGATCATGGCCGAGCCAGTCGGGATGATTGTGCGCGTCGATGATGGTCATTGGCTACTGTTGAAAGACGGCGACCACGATGCCGGCGACCACAGTCACCAGGCAAATCGCCAGGACCAGCCCAGCCAAAAGAGGAACGAAGACCACAACAATTGCCCGTCCTTGTGATAGCCCGTATTCCACCTTGACGGCGTAGTAGGTAAGCACAAACTGGTAGATGCCCAAGATCAGGCTCAGACAGCCCCCAAGCACCGGAATAAAACCGAGAACGGATCCAACAATCATGAGCGGTGCGGAGTAGGTGGCGGTGAGGTAGGCATAGCGGCCATACTGCCCACGCCCACCCAGTACGGTTGCGATAAGGTGGTAGATGCCCACCCCAATGAGGAAAAATATAGGCCCAAGTATGATGGCCGCAAAACTAAATGCTGCTCCCCCGGCTGCGCCCGTTTCCGCAATCGACCCGAACTCGCCCTGAATGTCTGAAGGAAGCATGTCCACAATCTGACCAAACCCGCCCATTGCCGACGAGTAGATGCTTGACTGGAGTGCACCGAGCAACGCGGTGATTACGGAGGCCGCAATAATCCACAAGAGTCCGGTAGATAGTGTCGCCGAGGTTTTTTCGCGTTCGGCTGCAAAGACCGCTTCGCCGGGCTTCGTCAGTACATTTACCCATGTCTGGAAGATCGACTGTAAATCCATAGGTCTCTCCTTTGGATACGGGAATCTGATCGACCACTACGGGACTCAAGGGGTCGCTGGCGTAAACCTTGGACAATAGTACCGCAAAACCTTATGCAGATTATAGGGGGTTACAGGTGCGGGAGCAAGAGGCGAGTCAGGCCAGAAAACTCCTTGGCGAATGAGAGTCAGGAGGAGAGCCCTATCCTATGCCGTACACAGCCCCTCCAAGTAACGCCACGCCACCGCCAATGATTAGCGTTGCGACGAAGATAACGACAATCGCCCGGCCATGTGAAAGTTCGTATTCCACTCTTGTGGCAAAGTAGGCAAGCACGACACTGTAGATGGCCAGGACAGGAATTATAAGGCAGTTCAGGAGCGGCACGAAGCTGAGCAAGGAAGAAACGATGGAGACCGGCGCGGTGAAGGTTGCATTGAGATAGGCGTAGCGCCCAAACTTTGCAAAGCGATTCTCTCCTGAAGGCTCGAGACGGATGCGATCCATTCCCAGTTGGGACGCGATCAGGTGCTGAACGCCGACTGAAATGATGAAAATGACTGGTGCAGTCACGAAGTCCGAAAGAATTTGAAGCTGCGATCTGTCCTGGACCTCTTCCATGGCCGCGAAGAATTCAGAGGACATTTGCCCTGAGAGTGGCCACATGCTCCCCAGAGGAGACGAATACAGCTGCGAATGAAACAGGTCCAAGAGTGTAGTAGCCGCCCCCGCCAGGACCATCCATATGATTGCGGTGGTCAGGGTTGCCGATGGTTTCAGGCGCTCGGCTTCGAAGACGCCTGCACCGGGATTGGTCAACACTTTCACCCAGGTCTGGAACATAGATCGGAGATCGATTGTCATTTTATCGCTTTGAGCCTCCCACTTTTGCCGAAACCAGGCGTTTTGGCCGCAGAATGATGCGGGCGTAAGACTTTCTTGTCTGATATTACGAACTTCGACGAAAGATCGGCTGGCGCTTCGATTTCAATAGGGTGCGCGATACAGTCTCTGCGTTCATTGTAGCTAATGTAAGTTCAATTTGAGACTAAGAGTTTTTCGTACTCTGTGTCGAGTTCAAATTTAGGCCAGAGACGCGTTACGACCTGGTAGGGATGGGCATTGATACGGTCGATGAACGCTTTGCAGGCATCGAAGAGGTGGCGCATGGATTGATGGCAGTGGTTGCGTGTGACCTCTTCACGCATCCAGCGCCAGAGATTTTCAATCGGATTGAGGTCGGGACTATAGGCAGGCAGCGGGATGAGAGTGAAGCCGAGTTTGGCGGCGGCAGCCTGAACGGACTTGGCTCGATGCCAGCTGGCGCCGTCCCAGATGATCACAACAGTGCCCGGTTCATCATCGAGCCATTCAGCCAAGCGCTGCAAGAACTGAATCGTATGCTCTTTGTTGCAGTTGCCCTCATTCCAGATGAAACACTGTCCGGCTGCGAAATCGTAGGCGCCGTACCAGTTTATGCGATCGGAGAGTGGAGCAGAGTCACTCATACGCCAAGCAATCTTGTTTTTTGCGGTCCAGGTGTAGCCCAAGTCCATATCGCGGTGGATGTGGGCTTCATCGATATAGACTAAACGGATCGACTGGCGCCAGAGTTGCTCATACAACCTTTGAAAGCGTTCCATAAAGACCGCACGTTTCTGTGGGTCGGCCTTCTTGAGCACTTTCTGGCATCTCTTCCAGCGTAACTGCGCTGCTCGCACTATCCTATGCAGCGTGCTGCGTGAAAGAGCACAATTCATGACCCGTTTGAGCCAGTGCTGCAGCTTTTTCAACGTCCAAGTATGACCGGGCAGTCCATGCGCAACAGGTTCTGTCTCGCAGATTACGCTTACGAGTTGCTTGACCTGCTCTGGGCTAAAAAAGGGCGACGACCTCCCGTATGACGATAGAACACAGCCTCGGGTCCCAGTCGATTGTAGGCATGTACCCATCTGAGGACTGTCTCCTTGGTGCGTCCGATTTCTCGTGCCCAGCCACAGGCACTCGTTCGCTTATCTGCAATCATATACAGTGCCAAAAAACGTTCCCGGCTGCGTGCATCCTTGGCTTCCACCGACAAGACGCGCAGGTCAGCCAATGTCTGACCCCATCTCTCCATATCCGGACGAACCATCTTGACTTCCTTTCCTTGCTATCTTCGAGTCTGTCAGATGGTTCTACCACATCTCCACTACCCTTGACCAATACTCTTGATCTCATTTGGGATCTACATTAGACGCTGGAACACTGGCAATAGTGTGCATCCCTTTCTTACTTCTATTGGCACAGCGGGAGCAAATTGGAAACGCGGACCTCTCGTTCAATGTTTGACAGTATATTATGGGTAAGGAAAGGAATCATCTCGCCCCGCACCACCGGCGCCGCGGGGCGAGGTTTGGAGAAGAAAAGAAACTACGGGAAGATTGAGACCGCGCGATGTAGACCAACTCTAGTGAATTGGAGAAATCATGAGCGTAAGAGTGGATCCTTCCGGACGCAGGTGGGTACGGGGAGAGGTTGAGGTACCAGGCTCGGTTGACGAAGTTTGGCAGGCAATCGGGACCGATGCCGGACTTTCATCATGGTTTACGCGGTCCGAATTTTCGGTGGGTGCGGATGGTCAGCCTACTCAATTGATCTGCCATTTTGGTCCCGGAATTTCCTCGGCGGCGACGATTACTGAGTGGGATCCGCCGCGAGGCTTCTCGGTCATAAGCGATGAGTTTATTCAAGGCGGCCCCGAGGTAGCGACGGACTGGAACATAGAGGAAAGAGACGACCATTCGTGTCTCTTGAGCGTAGAGCATGGTCTATGCGTGGACAGCGATGAGTATGACAACCATATCGAAGCTACGGAGGCGGGCTGGCCGGCCTTCTTCCGCATCCTGCAGATCTACATGGCCCATCACCGAGGAGAGCCCTGCGCCCTACTGGAGTTGATGGGAACGGCCGCGGACGGGGCTCAGGCCTGGAACGACCTATCCTCTACGCTTGGTTTTTCAACTGCGAAGAAGGGTGAACGCTTTGCAGCGCCGGCCGGCGGGCTGAGATTTTCGGGCGTGGTCGATACAGTTCCTGGCGAAACGGAGGTTATTCTGCATATTGACGAACCGACTTCCGGGGTCGCGCACCTGTTCGTTTGGCCCATAAACGATCAGATCCTGTTGTCGGTCAGGTTCTATTTGTACGGCGAGGGGGCGACTGAGGTTGTCTCCCGAGAAGAACCGCGGTGGCGTTCATGGATGGAGGAGAAGTTTCCACTTTCCCAAGGCTGAGAGTCTGGGGCGGCCGCGTTTCTCACTCCTGCTTTTCTTCTTCGTAGACATAAGCAGGCAGGCAGCTGGCTTGAAGATCTTTTGCCGGGCGCCTGTCTGCAACTCCACTTCAAGCGCGGGAAGAAAGGGTCTCTTCGGGGATTCCCCAAATGCGGGGCGAGGCGATTTCAAGGCAATTCTGCGACGTGTCGCGGAAATAGATTGATCGACCGCCTCGCGAGTGAATCTCCTTCTCGATTTCCACTCCGTTTTCGACAAGATGTTGCTTCCAGCGATCGATTTCGCGGTCCAACACGGCGAAAGCCAGGTGGCCTTCGCCCTTGGCGCCGTGAGTGGGCGCGTCCTTTGGGCCGCCCGCGGAGACGGCGGTCGCCTCAGCATTGAACAGCAGCACCATACGGTCGCCGCAACGGAGAAAAACATGTCGGCCTTCCAGCTTCGAGTACAACGTGAGTCCTAGTACATCAGTGTAGAACTCTTCGGCAGCTCTTAGATCCAAGACATATAGTACTGACTCAAGTACTTCCGAAACGCTCATTTGGCCACTCATGGGTGTTCCTCTCGCATTCAGGATGAGGCGGCGAGCTGGCAAACGCGGTACGAGCGCGAAATTGGGAGGGAGTTCATTGATGGTTCAGACGAATATCGGCGGTCAAACTCAGGCATAGTTGTGTAGTTTCTCTTGCAGGAAGCGGACACAGCCGGGAACCTGCTCCGGGGTCAAACTGTGGAGGACGATGGCTCCGCGGTAGCCGCTATGGTGAAGCAGTTGCAGGTAATGGTCGTAGTCCAGCAGGCCGGTTCCGGCGGCTTCATGGCCGGCTTCGCCGTCGCGGCTGAGGTCTTTGGCGTGGGCCAGGGCGATGTGATCGCCCAGAAGATCGAAGGCTTCGTCCAGGATCTCATGCTGGCGGTGAATCGTTCCCCTGGGAAAGACATTGGCGCCGTCCATGACGATAGTGACTTTGTCAGAGCGCATCGTGTCCAACAGATCGCGCGCCTTTTTGGGTGAACTTACCACATTCGAAACCTCCGGCTCAATGCCGAGACGAACGTTGTGCTCTTCGGCCAGGACGATAGCCTCTTCCATAACTGCCAGGAGGTCTGACCAAGCCTCAGACGAGCTGTTCTGCGGATGATCCGCCCACATGTTGTCCGGGTTGCGAGTGCCGGTGCAGAGGGTTAGCAGGTCGGTGCCCAGTTCAGCGGCGCGGGACGCCAGCACTTTCAGGCGGCGCATGCCCTGGGCACGGACACCAAGGTCGGGATGGATCATGTTATATGTAGCCGATAGCGAGGCCACCTTGATATTGCGGACGTCAATTTCTTGCCGTGCCTTTTTGCAGGCCGCGGAATCCAGGCCGTCCGGCATGTCGGAGAGCCCCATGCAGCTTGTGTTGAGCTGGATATGGTGGATGTGGTGGGCGGCGACTGCGTCGAGGACGCCGGCGAGGGTCGGCGCTTCAAAGGTGCGGGCAAAGATTCCGACCTCCATTTATACGCCTCCTGTTACTGATTCGAGCTCAACCCAGCCGCCTCCGGTGGCGGCAGAATGGGCGATGGCGGCCATCGCCCGCATGGACGCAAGGCCGTCATGGACACTGGCGCCCCTTTGGCGCACGCCGTACAGGATGGTGTCGGCCCAGCCTTCGAGTTGCTGCCGGTATCCGTGACCGTCCTGGCCCAATGGGCGCGTATAGAGGTCATCGCGGGTTGAGAAACACTCGACGCTGCCGGATTTGTGGTACCAGGAGAGGGGCAGGCGGCCGCGGACGCTGCCGTGTTCGCCCTGGATGCGGAAGCCTTCTTCGAAATCCCCGGCCACGGTGACGGTCAACTCCATGTTTCCGAGGCTGCCGTCGGCGAAGGCGACATCTACAAACCAACAGTGCCGGCCGAAGCGCTCCAGATAGCGAGAACGTACCTGCACGATTTCGCTCTGAGACAGGAAGCGAGCCGTGTCTGACAGATGGCTGCCGTGGGCCAACATGAGGTAGCGGCGGCGGTCGGCTTTGGGGTTGCCTGGGGGCCGAAGCACGCTCGAACTGGTCTCGATCAGCGGCTGCAAGGCGTCGGTCATGGTGTAGCGATGGACGGAATCATAGTACCAGAACTGGGCTGACATCAGGCCGCCGATTTGTTCCTGAATGAAACGGCGGGCGTGGATAACGCCAGGGTCAAAGCGGCGGTTGTACCCCACTTGGAGGGTGAGGCCGGAGGCGGCGACTTCGTCGCGGAGAGCTTCACACTCTTCTACGTTGACGCCCATGGGCTTTTCTACCAACACGTGCTTGCCGGCTCTCAGCGCCTGCAGGGCCAACTCCACGTGGTACTGATCGGCGACCGCAACAATGACCGCCTCAACCTGCGTATCGGCCAGCATTTCGTCGAGACGGGTGAAACTGCGCAGCGGGCGATGGATTGCTGCCACACGCGCGAGGAGGTCGGGCGCGGCTTCGCACAGGCCGTAGAGCTGCGTATTGCGTCCTTTGCGGCAGGCCTCCAGGTGCGCGATTTGTGAGATAGGTCCTGCCCCGACTACACCGATACGAAGCAGGCGTGATTCCTTCTGGATTGGCATGATCCGATCCGGCAAGTGGTCCAGTTCAGTCGACGATGGCCTGGTAAGCCCCCACACGGAATTCGCGTGCAACCGGGTAGTAGCCGGCAGGCATATACTGGGTCATGAAAATGCCCAGCATCTCCTCTTCGGGATCGATCCAGAATTGGGTTGAAGCCGCTCCTCCCCAACCGTAAATGCCCACGCTGCCAGGTGTGCTGGTTGCAGGCAGGTCCACCAACACACTCACGCCCAGACCAAATCCATAGCCGGCGCGAACGTCGGTACCGATAGTGATTGGGACCAGTTTGGCCGGCAGATGGTTGGCGCGCATCACCTCGACGGTCTTGGGGCCAAGCAGCCGCTGACCGTCGAGGACGCCGCCGTTGAGCAGCATCTGGGAGAAGCGCAGATAGTCGCCGATGGTTGAGACGAGGCCCCCGCCACCGGAGAGAAATGCCGGCGTCTTTGTGAAGCGGCTATCACGGGGGGCTTCGAAGAGTTCAATCGTAGGTTCTTCGGCGTGGTCTCCTTCATCTGAACTCCCGGAGGCAGTTTCTGTGTCCGGCTCAGGATCGCTGACGAAACTGAAGCCTCCGGGCGGGCAGTAGCAGGCGGAAAAGCGGTCCAATGATGTGGCATCCACCTGGAAGGCCGTTTCCTCCATGGCCAGCGGTTTGAAGATCTCTTGCCGGAAGACCTCATCAAGGGACTTTCCGGAGAGCACTTCTACCAGACGGCCCAAGACATCGGTCGCATAACTGTATCGCCAGCGGGTTCCGGGATGATACAGCAAGGGCAGTGCCGCCAGTTTTTGTACGAACTTATCCAGCGGCAGCTGTTCACGGTTGCCGAAGGACTGGCGATACAGTTGTTCAACTGGTGAATCCTGGTCCCAGCCGTAGCTCAGCCCCGCTGTGTGCAAGAAGAGATCTTTGACTGTGGGGGGGCGGTCCGGCGAAACGAGGTTGTTAAGGTCGCCCGTGCAGACCTGAGCGCCTTCAAACTCCGGCAGGTAGTTTGACACTGGGTCGTCCAGGAGAAAGTGACCCTCTTCAAACAGCATCAGGGCAGCCACAGACGTGATTGGTTTCGTCATCGAGTAGATGCGAAAGATGGTGTCCTCGGTCATGGGCAGACCGGACTCAATTTCTCGGTGCCCGAAGGCGTTGCAGTATACGGTTTCGCCGCGGCGATAGATAAGGCCCAGGGTCCCGGCCAGAAGACCTCTATCGACGTAACGGTCCAAAAGCCTGTCCACGCGGGAGAGGCGCTGTAGTGAGAGCCCGGCTCGGTGCGTATCGACGGTTGTCATTGGGAATCCTTCTCAAAGAATAAGGGTTGAATGGAAGTGCTATTCAAATGCGGGAACCATACCAGGCATTTTGATTCACTTTCGGTCAGTCCGCGGCTGCGGTGGCGCCGGCGAGTTCAGTGCGTTCCGGGATTGGCAGATGGACGAGTGCGGCGAACACGCCCAGGGCGATGCCTGCGATCCAGATAGGTGTGTAAGTGCCTGCAGTGTCGTAAAAGCGTCCTCCCAGCCACACGCCGATAAAGGCGCCAATCTGATGACTGAAGAAGACGATGCCGTATAGTGTGGAAAGGTAGCGCGCCCCAAAGAAATGGGCAACGGTGCCGCTGGTGAGGGGCACGGTTGCGAGCCAGAGAAAGCCGATTGCCCCGCCGAATACCAAGGCTGAAGTACGGGTGACGGGCGCCAGCAGGAAGAGCAAGATGACGATGGCCCGTCCCAGATAGATGAGGCTCAGCATGTTTTTGCGGGAATAGCGGTCTCCCAGCCAGCCAAAGGTCATCGATCCAAGGATGTTGAAGGCCCCGATCAGCGCGAGCGCGCCGGCGGCTACGAATTCAGGCTGTCCTTTGTCGCCAAGATAGGCGGGCAGATGCGCGCCGATGAAGGCGACATGAAAGCCGCACACGAAGAAACCGGTCGTCAGGAGCAGGTAACCGCGGTGGCGCGCGGCCTTTTCCAGTACTCTGCGGAAGGGTTCATCTACGTGCGGCTCTTGTACGCCGTGCAGCTGTGTGCCGGGCCGCCGGGGCAGTCCGAACGCCATCAGCGCGACGACTACTGGGACAGCGGCCAAGGCGTAGAGAGCGCCCTGCCAGCCGAGATTCGAAAGGAGAATCTGGGCCAGGGGCGGGACCACAAACATGCCTGCGGAACCCATGGCAGTGATGAGTCCGAAGACCCGGCTGCGCTGGTCCTCTCCGATCAACTGGGCCACGGCGCCTAACACGACGACATAGGAGGTGGCGCCGAGGCCAATGCCGACCAGAAGCCCGAAGGAGACAACCAGCCCCATTGTTGTTGTGAGAATGGTAACCAGCACGAGGCCGCCGGCATACAGGACCGACCCGGCGATAACGACTTGACGCGGCCCGAAGCGGTCTGAGAGGAGGCCTACCAGGGGCAAGCCAAACACCAGATTGTTGACGGCGAAAGCGATGCTCAGGTTTTCACGGCCGGTTCCGAGCGTTTCCGTGATTGGCGTGAGAAAGAGGCCAAAACTGGACCGGATTCCAGAACCGATCATCACCGCCAGCGAGGCGGAAATAATGGCGGCGACAATAAGTTTATGATTGCTGGTCACACGAAACACTCCATGCGGTAGGAGATGCCAAAAGGGAACTGATTCCGGCTTGCAGGCAGTCAGCCGTAACTGGCCTGGTGTCGAATAGGCTGTCTGCCCTGTTCCAACACTGGAAAGATAGTCTCTAGCGAGCTCAGGTGCCGCGAAATTCTGCCCGCCTTGCAACGGAAATGTAGACGACAGCGGCGGTGACGGCAAATCCGAACCACTGAAGCGCGTAGCTGAAGTGGTTGCCCTCTGAGAGCGATACGTCCGGCTCGATACGATACGGCAGGGCTTCTGAATTGCCCCGGGCACGCGGGCGTCCCGAGTTCAGATCGATGCCGTTGCCAGGCGTCAATTGCAGTACCACTGGAAGCAGCTTGTAAGGTAGCGTCTGGCCAATTGCCTCTACGTCGAGGCGGTACCAGCCGGTAACAGTGTCCTTCGGTATGTCGGATACTGTTCCGTCAGGACGGCGGCGGGTAGGTTGCAGGATTCCAAGTAGAGGACCATCGTGCTGTTCGTCGAGAGTGCGCCAGGCGGCAGGATTGGCCTCGGCGACAGGAATCCAGCCCCGATTGACCAGGACGGCTTTATCCGAGCCGGAAATAAGGAGAGGTGTGACCAGATGGAATCCGGGCTGGCCCGTGAAGCTCTGATTGCGGATTGCAATTTGGCGGGCATAGTCGAATTCGCCCTGGGCGACAGCCTGACGGTCGCGCAAGTCTCCCTGCGGCAAAGGCAGATCCGACAGGTCAATGGGAGAAGCAGACAACGCGGCGCGGCGCTGCTGATTGAACGCACGCCTCTGGTCGAGACGATCCAGCTGCCAGAAACCGAGGGCGGCCATCGTGCCCATTGCCAGCAGTACGATTATCGTCTTCCACCACCAGCGGCGACTGAACAGAAGTGCCAGCGTGACTCCGATCTCCCGGGCCGCCGAGGCAGATCTTTTCGCGGCAGACAGTCGTTGTCGCAAGACCCGGAGTAGGCCACGGCGATCCGTCCATGATTCGGGCAGACCGACCATTATGATTGCCCCCCGGCAGGAGCTGGGTCCTGTTGCTTAGCGGGAGCAGCCTCTTCAATTGCAGTAGACGGCTTTGTTGCCCAATAGAGGACAACCGCGCCCAAGATCAGCAGTATAGAGAGAAGGCCGCCAAGTAGAGCTCGCCAAGGAAATGCCTTGGGGAGTATCTCATCCTGGAAGCTTACTACCTGCTCAGACTCGCAGGACAGACCGGAGTCACCGCCCTGCTGTTCGCTGCTGCCTTGCGCTGTCTCACAGCCGGGAGGGAGAATACTGACTCTCACCGACCAGTTTCCCTGGCGATCCGGCTCAAAGGAAGCCTCATAGAATAGCTTGTTGAGCGCGTCATCGTGGGTCGCTCTTGCGCTGAGGGTCTCACCGCTCTCTTCGTGCGCAAGCTCGACGGTCACGACAGCATCGAGGACGGGACCGCCAGCCAGACCGGTAGAGTCCCCCTCTATGTTTTCAGTCAAGGCGACGGTTACGTGGTATTCACCCACTAGCGGCGGCTCAGGATCGGACCAGACGTAAACCCTGAACGGTCCTGCCGGAACATTGTTCAGATGCTGGACGCCCACGCCGCCATGGGACAGAAGAGGCGCCGGAAAGAGTATGCCGGCCAGCAGAAGCAGGATATTTGCTTTTGCAAAAGGAACAAGTCTAGACAAACACATAGTATGATCCGGTAATTTCAGGCTTCCTGCGCGCGAAAACGTACGGCAGCGGAATCGAGGCGCGAGATCGTGAACGCACTGCGGGCCCTAGCTACAGGCCACCGCGGTGGGTCCGCCGCCGTTGTGCCGCTGCGCCAAACCCATTACCGGCGGATGCGGCCTTCTGGTCCGCCCCTCATGTTCGGCGCTCACCAGCAGGCGGGCCAGCAGTACAAGCGCCGCGATCACGTACATCATGCTGCCGGGGATCCACATGATCAGGCCTCCCCATACCTGATCGTCCATAACACTAAGGCCGTACAGACGGGGCACCGACTCGTAGTACGGATAGATGGGAGTTTGGGCGAAGGAGAGGGCTACGCCCAGCAGCATATTGGGCGGGATCATTGCCAGCACATAAGCGACACGCATCCACTGGGCCGCCTTCGGATGAACTCGAGGCGCGGCAGCGGTGACGTGCCACCAAAAGAGAAGCGCCGCACCTACAAATGTGAGGTGCTCCAGCCCGTGCAGGGAGCCAAACCGCAAGGCAAGACTGTAGGCATTGCCATCATGCCAGGCAAAGAAGATCAGGACGTATAGCGCCCAAGCGCTGGCAGGCGAAGTGGCTTTAAGCACGGTGCGACTAAAGATGGAGTCAACGGCCAACCAATGTGCCAGGCGGCGAAAGGCGGCCGCGACCGCGACGCGCATGCGGGAGGGCAGAGCCCACAGAAATGTGGGGAACGGGTTTGCCAGGAGCAGGAGCGGCGGCGCAACCATCATCAACAGGAGATGCTGCACCATGTGGATCGAAAACAGTTGACCGCTCAGAACAGCGATCGGGGAGAGCAGAGCCAGCGCCAGGATCAGGATCCCTCCCGTGTAGGAAGCCAGGCGCCAGCGGTTTGCGAAGCGTCCATCGCTGCGCCGCCGCAGCCTCAGCCAACCGGCAAAGTGAAGCGCTCCCAACAAGGCAAGAGGCACAAGGATCTCCGGACGGAGGTCCCATGAAAGCAGGAGCGCTTTGGTTAGCGGATTCATCTGTGACTGCGTCGGGTCATTCTATGCAAACGTCGCGGAGGCGATGCTCCTGTCAGTGAGGCACTTCGATCGTTGAACCGATCAGATAGATAGCAGGATAGAAGAATATCCACACCAGGTCCACATAGTGCCAGTAGATGGCGCAGGCTTCGACGCCCCAGTGACGCTCGCTGGAGAAGTGACCCTTGCGTCCCAGCCACCAGACGTTGAGAATCAGCACAACGCCGGAGAGGACGTGCAGTGCATGCATGCCGGTCATGCCGAAAACGACTGCACCGAATACTCCGTCAGTTGGTTTGAGATGTCCCTTTACAATACTGGGGAACATCCCCCACTCCCAGACGACGACGCCAACGAGAAACGCAGTGCCAAGCGCGGCAGTGATGAGCAGGCTGACGAGGAAATCAGTGCGCTTGTCATTGGCGATCGAGACTTCGGCGCGGTTCATGAAGTAGCTGCTGAGGAGCAGCACGGCGGTGACGACCAGGCCGGCGAACTGGTCCAGCTCGGGCCGGACGACCTCTCCGTGGGGGCCGCGCCAGAGGTAGAAGCGAGTGACCAGCAGGGCGAGGAAGAGGAACGCTTCCGAGGCGAAGAACAGCCACATGCCGAGCCGGTTGCGGCGCGTGTATTCCTGGTAGGTTGGCAGGTCTATGTCGCCGGTATGGTGATGATCATCTGCGGCATGGTCGTGCTCGTGACCATGTTCGATAACGGTAGCGGTCATCAGTGTTCATCCTCCGACCAGACGCTGCGAATGTGCATAAAGTAGTTTACGACAAGGATGGCCTTCAACAGCGCCAGAATCATCAAGATGGCAAAGGAGTCGAAGGGTGGAGTGATTGCGGCGTAATACTCCACGATCGTCAGGACGGCCAAGGTGATGGCGACGATAATTCCTTCGCGATATATCGCGGTCTTTCGCTTGGTGGGGCTGTGTTCGCTCATTTTAACTCTTTTCTCGCTGCTGTTCCGCCGCCGTTTCCGCTCTACTGATGATAGTGCTGGGGCGCTAATCGTCGCCTGGTGAAGCCGTCGTTACATAGCCGGAGTCGGCAAGGCCGTAGTCGTAAGGTTCACCGACGACACGCACGGGCGCAGCGAAGCTGTGTTCCGGAATCGGCGAAGGGATCTGCCATTCGGGGGAGCGAGAGCGCCAGGGGTTGTCTCCGGCGGCCACGCCCACTTCGGCGTGCTGGAAGAAGTTCCACAGCATCAACAAAACGCCGAAAGCAATCGCGAATCCGGCGATTGTTACCGCCAACTGCCAGGCCTCGATCTGACCGCCGCCCAGAGTCGGGTCGTAGTCGGCGATGCGGCGGCGCATGCCCATCACACCCACGCCCATCTGCCCCAGCGTCTGCACCCAGAAGGCCGGCGTCATGATAAAGAAGTGGATCTTGCCGAGGGTTTCGTTATACATCCGCCCGGTGACTTTGGGAAACCAGTAGTAAAGGGCGGCAAAGAACGGGAAGACAAAACCGCCGAACATGGTGGCGTGAAAATGGCCGACGATAAAGTAGGAGTCGTGCAATGGGAAGTCGGTGGGTACGGTTGCCAGAATTGGTCCGCTCAGTCCCCCGATAAGGAATACGCTGATGGCGCCGAGGACAAAAAGCATGGGCGTATCGAAATGGATCTTTCCGCCCCACATCGTGCCGAGCCAGCTGAAGAATTTGACGCCAGTGGGAATTGCTACAAGCAGCGTCGCGTACATGAAAGGTATGCGAAGAATGTCATTGTAGCCGGACACGAACATATGGTGGCCCCAGACAATGAAACCCAGGATAGCGATCGCCATACTGGAAAGGGCGATCCATTTGTATCCAAACAGGGGTTTGCGGGAGAAGACGGGCAGCAGTTCGCTGACGATGCCCAAACCTGGCAGCACGAAGATGTAGACGGCCGGGTGGCTATAGAACCAGAACAGGTGCTGGAAGAGGACCGGGTCGCCGCCACCGACCATTGGGCTGACTTCCCCCAGAATGCCGCGCGGGTCGAAGAAACCCATTCCGATCGCCCGCTGTACAGAGACCATCAGGAAGCTTGTGCCAATTAGCTGGGTAGCGGTGAGCTGTAACAGGCTGGTGGCGAAGACCGCCCAGCAGAAAATCGGCATGCGGAATAGGCTCATTCCCGGCGGCCTCATGCGCAGAATCGTAACCAGCAGGTTGAGAGAGCCCACGATAGAGGAGAGGCCGATTGCGAATACGCCCAGGAAGAAAAGTTGGTAGCCTATCGGGCCGCGCGCGCTGAGCGGCGGGTAGGCGGTCCAGCCGGCATCCCAACCTCCTATAAAGAGGCTCAAAAGCAACAATATGCTTCCCGGTACGTTGAACCAGAAACCGAGCGCGTTGAGGCGGGGGAAGGCCATATCTTCGGCGCCGATCATGAGCGGCACAAGGTAGTTGGCCATACCGCCAACGCCCAGGAGGATGGCGAAGATCATGATCATCCCGTGCATACCGATGAAACTGTTGTACAGGTCAAGGCCCAGGAACTGCAGGCCGCTGCGCGCCAACTCGGTGCGGAAGATCATGGCGACGGTGCCGCCGACCATAAGCAGAAGAATGCCCCAGACGGTGTATTGGACGCCAATCACTTTGTGGTTGTAATCAACGCTGAAGTAGCGTGTCCAGGCCGGCTTGTCTACAGGTGGCCCGTGGTGCATGGGGGTTGGGATACCCTTGGTCCATTTCAGCCAGTCATCCAGAGAGCCGACGCCGAGGAGGAAGCCGATGATACTGCAGACGGAACCGACGGTCCAGGCGGGTTCGGCGGCCCAGGCCTCCCAACCCAGCAGTATGCGCACGGCGCAGGTCAACAACATGCCTATGACCATGCCCAGGACCTGACCCAAAAGGCCGCGTGCGATTCCTAGTGTAAAGAGCGACATAGCGAATCTCCTGGCAAGAAATTCAGAGCCGAGTTGCGCAAGCGGCGGGGAACGGATTCAAGAAGATTCCCACCGTGTGAAGTGATGTCATTCCTGGAGTTGGGCGAGCTGCTCGGACTGCCAAAGCTTGAATTCTTCGGCAGAGACGACACGAACGGTAGCCAGCATCCCGCTGTGATTTGTGCCGCAAAGTTCCGCGCAGCGCAGTACGTATTCCCCAATCACATTGGGAGTAAAACGAACGTTTGTCACCATGCCGGGAACGGTGTCCTGCTTGACGCGGAACTCCGGCACCCAGAAGTTGTGTAATACATCATCTGAGGTCAGATCCATGCGGATTGGAGTATCTACAGGCAAGACCAGTTCGGGTGTGACCGCGCCGGTCTCCGGGTAGGTGAATAGCCAACTCCACTGACGTCCTTCGGCGATAACAACATATTCGTCAGGATTTGGCCTGGTAAGGTCGATCAACATCGTGGTGGAGATCCAGGCGAAATAGACAACCACGAAGCAGGGCACGACAGTCCAGAGAATTTCGAGGAGGCCGTTGCCGTGAACATGCTCGCCGTCACCCTCGTCTCCGCGGGCACGGAAGACAATGAGCGCGTAACACATGAAGACAACGACGAGGGCAAAGAGAAAAGCGATCAACCAGATGTGCTGGTCGAACAGGTTATCGATAGGACCGGCTTCGACGACTGCTGCTGCCGGTTTGAGAAGAACGGTGTCCAGAACCCAGTACACGAGTACCGTACAGATTACAATCAACACGGTTGCGATGATAAAGTGTCGACGGTTGTTCGCCATACATCTATCCTCAATCGTCCCAGACTGAATCGTCTTGCCGATAAACCTGCTGTTTTGCAGCATGCATGCGAGGCGTAGGTGTTGCCCGCGCGGATGCATCACCCGAACGACATTGTACAAAAAGGCACAAAACATGTCAAAGAAATCGCGGACGGGATTGCGTAGCAGTTTTGCCTACGAAGGGGGATTTGACAGGCGCGTAGGGCCGGTGAACTGTAATTTGAGCAGATTGCTAATTCGGTCGGAGGAGGATATATTTGAATATGGCTATACGCAAGGTGAGATAAGGCGCGTGCCTTATCTCAGACATTTGATCCAGGGGTTACTCTATGAGCGAGTTTTCAACACGAGACGCAGCAGCTGTAGAGGTCGATCCGGACGGCAGTCTTGCGCCCACATTGAGAGCGACCAGCCCGCTAGGCGACGCAATCGGCGAATACGAGGAACAGATGGTTCGCAAGGGCTTCAGTGAGAACACGATTAAGGCCTTTGCCAACGATCTCAAAATACTTCGAACTTTCATGGACAGTTCGGCGGTCCTGCGTGAGATACAGACGCGGCATCTTGAGGATTTCCTGGAATGGATGCAGAGCGAGAGGGGGCGGCCATGCAGCGCAAAAACACTTTCGCGACGCATCACGACACTCAAGGTCTTTTTCTCTTGGCTGCATAGTGTCGGCGCCATCGGTACCGACCCTGCTGAACCAATCGTCCAGCAGTCGGTCAGGACGCCTCTGCCTTTGATTCTGAACAGCAACGAAGCCGGCAAACTGATGCGCGCCTGTCAGGACTGGCTGTGGGACCGCAACAAGTCAGATGCCCGTCCCTATGTACTTGTGAGTCTGTTGCTCCAAACCGGCATCAAGAAGAGCGAGGCGGTCAAGATACTGTTGGATGACATTGAACGCCCCGAAACGCAAGAACCGTCGGTTGACATTCGCTATGAGGAAGAGCGCTACGCACACAAGAATCGCCGGATTTCCCTGAACACCTATTTTCTGGGTCCGCTTGACCAGTACCTGGAGCAGTACAGGCCCGAAAACTTTCTCTTTGAATGTACGCCCCGCAATCTGGAGTACGTATTGGAGGAGGCGGGTACCCGGGCGGGCATACGCCGCGTCCAGGTGGGCTTTGAGACGCTGCGATGGACCAGTGCGGTGCGTGACTTCAGGCAGGGGATGAAGGATGAGTCGCTGAGGCTAAAGATGGGGCTGAGCAAGGTCTCATGGCGGGAAACGAGCTTCAAAATCCAGCGGCTGGCCGGCCAGCAATAGACTTGTGCGCCGCCGAATATCGGGGACGGGAGGCCTGTCTACAGAACAGTACTCCGGCCGGTAAGCGCGTCGGCAGACAGCTGCTGGTAATGCTGTTGCAGTTCCAGCCGCTCTTCATACCACTGGCCTGTGCGGATGAATCTTGACCGGATTGCTCTGCTCGTCGCGCTGCGGGCCGTGCGGAGGTTGTTGGCTTCTCGGTCTTACCTCCGCTCCCTTGGAAATTCTCATTCTGCAGCGCTCTCGCCAGATGGTCGACCAGGCCGCGCAGTTCTTCACTTTCCTGCTTCATGCTGTCCCGTATACGGTCCTTGTCAGCATACCCCACTCCTGCAAGGAGAGTGTTTCCGCGCGGCGACGGGGTTCGATGCCGGAAGAAGTCAGCCAGTGGTCTGCTTGCTCCTTCGTGCAAGACAGTCCGGCGCTGAGGCTGTTGCGAAGTTGCTTGCGCCGCTGGCTGAAGCCGGCGCGCACGATTTGGAAAAACCGGGCCGGTTCCACGTCGGGGACAGCGGGCTTAGCGCGCACGTCGAGGCGCACAACACGGCTATCGACTTTGGGACGAGGCAGGAACGCGCCTGCCGGAATTTTGTGCAGTGCGCGCGGCCGGGCGTAGAACTGCACGCTTACCGCCAGCAGCGACATTGCGCCGCATTGGGCAACCATGCGCTGGGCCACCTCTTGCTGCACCAGCAGGACAGCCAGCGTGGGGGGAGGTAGACTCTCCAACACATGTCTGAGGACGGCGCTTGTAATGTAGTAAGGAAGATTGCCGACTACCTTGTATGGTTCGGCAGCGGAAGCTGTGCCAGGCTGATCGGGCCGCAGCATTCGAATGAGTTCTGCGGGATTGAGTTCAAGAATGTCCCCGTGGACAAAGGAAACGTGGGGACGGTCGGCGAACTCTGCTCGCAAAACTGGCATCAGCCTTTGATCAAGTTCGACGGCGATAACGCGGCCGGCTCGTTCGGCAAGATGATGAGTCAGCGCGCCGAGGCCGGGGCCTATCTCCAGGACGGTGTCGGTTGTCTCGAGGTCGGCGG
The DNA here is from genome assembly GCA_965204525.1 of Caldilineaceae bacterium. Lineage (GTDB taxonomy): Bacteria > Chloroflexota > Anaerolineae > Caldilineales > Caldilineaceae > Bin5. The sequence goes on from OZ241994.1 coordinate 1,652,886, forward strand.
CGTCAGCGATGCGGGCCAGGTGAGTAGAGTCGATAAGGAGGTTCTGGCCCAGGGATTTCTTCAGGTTGAGATTGTGGCGGCGGACCAGATCGAGTGGGGAAGTGGCTTTGTTACTCATCCTCCAGGCTCAAGACAGTCATGAAGGCCTCCTGCGGGATCTCTACAGAGCCGACCATCTTCATGCGCTTCTTGCCCGCCTTCTGGTTCTCGAGCAGTTTGCGCTTCCTGGTCACGTCGCCGCCGTAGCACTTGGAGAGAACATCCTTGCGCACGGCCTTCACGTTGGCGCGGCTGATTACTTTGTTGCCGATGGCAGCCTGAATGGGGACAACGAACTGCTGGCGAGGGATGATCTCTTTCATCTTGCTCACCATACGCTGACCCTTGTAAAAGGCGTTTTCACGATGAATAATGATGCTTAAGGCGTCAACCGGATGGCCGTTGACCAGGACGTCGAGTTTGACCATATCGGAGGCATGATAGTCTTGCAGGACGTAGTCCATCGAGGCATAGCCGCGCGTGCGGGCCTTGAGTTCGTTGTAGAAGTCTACGATGATTTCGGCCAGCGGAATCTGGAAACTGAGCTCGACCCGTTTCGTGTCCAGCCACAGCTGGTTCATTACGCGGCCGCGGCGCTTCGTCACCATTGCAAGGACAGGGCCTATGTATTCGGATGGCGCGTAAATCTGCAGGCTGCACCATGGCTCCTCGATCCGCTCGATCTCGCTGGCGTCGGGCAGATCGGCGGGGCTTTCGAGCAGGAATTCGCTGCCGCTGGTTGTCACCACACGGTAGGCCACGGAGGGCGCGGTAAAGATAATGTCCAGATCGTACTCTCTCTCGAGCCGTTCCTGAACGATCTCCATGTGAAAGAGGCCGAGAAAGCCGAGGCGAAATCCGAACCCCAGGGCTTGGCTTGTCTCCGGTTCAAATGTGAGCGCGCCGTCGTTGAGGTGCAGTTTTTCGAGGGCGTCGCGGAGATCATGGTAACTGTCTGAGTCGGTAGGATAGAGTCCGGCGAAGACCATCGGCTTCATTGGCTCGTAGCCGGGCAGCGGTTCTGGGGCAGGATCGGATGCGAGGGTAATTGTGTCGCCGACGTCGAGGTCCTGCACGCTCTTGAGGCCGGTGGCAATGTAGCCGACTTCGCCGGCAGTCAGTCGCGAAGCCTTGACGGGCGCGGGGGTCAGGATTCCGATTTCGATTGGATCGATGCGCTTGTTGCTTGAGATCGCCAGGAGGGCGGCGGGCGCCGAGAGTGTGCCGTTCACCACCCGGATGTAGGCCACGACGCCTTTGTAAGGGTCGTAGTGGCAATCGAAGATCAGAGCCTGCAGCTTATCGCCGGCGTTCCCTTGCGGCGGAGGCACCTGCTTGACGATCTCCTGCAGCACTTCCTCAATGTTGACACTGTCTTTGGCGCTGATCCGGAGGATGTCGGCGGCGGGAACCGCCAGGAGATCCTCGATATCCTGGGCAACTTCATCGGGCACGGCCGCCGGCAGGTCGATCTTGTTCAGGACGGGGACGATGGTCAGGTCCAGCTCCATCGCGGCCAGAAGGTGGGCGACCGTCTGGGCTTGAATGCCCTGGGAGGCGTCCACGACGAGGATGGCTCCCTCGCAGGCCTGCAGAGCGCGCTTGACCTCGTAGGTGAAGTCGACGTGTCCGGGCGTGTCGATCAGGTTCATTTCATAGTCTGCCGGGGGCTCGCCGTTGGACTGGCGCCGGTAGATCATGCGTACGGCGCTGGCCTTGATCGTGACACCTTTTTCGCGCTCCAGGTCCATTGAGTCGAGAAGCTGCTCCTTCATCTCCCGGTCAGTAACGGTCCCGGTATGCTGGATCAGGCGGTCAGCCAGCGTGCTCTTGCCGTGATCGATATGTGCGATGATGCAGAAGTTGCGAATGTGGTCCAGATTCATGGGATTGTGGGCAACAGTTGCCTGATTAAGTTTGCCGTCGAAGCGAAAACAGTATACTACAGGTGGGTCTGGTACCGGCTCATCTGATTTAGTGACATCACGCCAGGCCCCAGCGGAGGAGTAACTGTGTATCCGTCACTGCCTTTGGGACCGCTATCATTGCCTACGGCCCAGATCCTGGCGATTGTTGCTGCCTGGTTCGGGCTGTCGGTCATGGCGCGGGTTGGCAGACGTCTGCAGCTGGACCCGGACATGATTTGGAACGTGGGCACGATCGCCCTTGCTGCGGGTGTCATTGTAGCCCGGCTGTCGCATGCAGTCCAGTTCTGGGACGTCTATCGCGCGGAGCCGCTGCTCCTGATGAGCATCCGTCCCGGGGGACTGATGTTGTGGCCGGGGGTGGTGGGCGCGCTGGTTGCAGCCTATTTGTACTTAATTCAAATGGAGGTCGATCCAAGGCCGGTCGGAGTTGCAGCTGTGTTCGGGCTGCTCGGGGGTGGCGTGGTGTTGGAGATTTCGAACTTTCTGACGGGCGCAGTGGTAGGGACGACCGGCGTTCCGCCGGGCGGGTTGTCTTGGGTTTTCGGCTGGATGGGCAGTTCGTATGACGCTGTCCTGTCTCAGCCGACGGTGGTCCGCCATCCCGTCGCACTCTACCGGGCAACGGGGATGATGTTGATTGTCGGAGGCTTTTTGCTTTGGGGCAAGTGGACCAGACCGGGGCGGCTTGCCGGCCAGGCGGTCCTGGCGCTGGCGCTGCTGCGGCTCTTCACCGACGGTTTTGCGGCGGATACGCGTCTGCTGGGATCGCTGCGACTTTCCCAGGTGTTGGCGCTGATTGCAGCTCTGGGGCTGGCGTTCGTACTGGCGCAGGCGGCGGACAGAGACCGCCAATTCCAACCGGCAGGAGGGCAGGAAGAGAACGGCGTTGGCGCGATGGGAGAGTAGATGCTGCCGGCAACTGTCGGCCTGGCAGACGTGCCGAAAGGTCGCCTGAAGTGGGGCCTGAATGGCGGGTTTACAGAGTAACCGGCTTTTACGGATACTGCTGGATTACGAGCAGGATGCCGGTCTCAACTGATATCTGCGCCGGTGAGGATGCCAGCGTGTTGCTCACGCCGCGCGTGCTGCCGAGGCGCAAGGTTGCGTTCTCAAGCGGGTACTCGAGGCCCCTGTAGGTAATGCCCGTTGCCTCTTCGCTGAGGGCAACCGCGCTGACGTAGCCGCCGATCGGCCCCGTCAAAGTCAGCAGTTGGGGCCCGCGCAACACGCGCGCCAGCTGGTCTCCCTCGGCGACGGCAAGCGGGACCGATTCGTCCTGTCGGGCCAATATCAGGAGATTAGCAAGGGTCTGGTCCAGCCGACCCCCGAGGGCGCCGATCAGCAGAACTTCTTTGGCCCCATCTTTGACCGCGCGTGCGATCGCCAGCTCCAGATCGGTGGCGTCTTTGGCGGCCGGGTGTCTTTCCACCACGGCGCCCTCTTCCCGCAGCTTGGCGAGGAGAACATCGTCGATACTGTCCAGGTCACCTACGATTACGTCGGGTGACAGTCCTAGGGCTTCCATGTGGCGCGCGCCGCCGTCAGCGGCGATGCGATAGTCATCGTCGCGCAGCCAGCGGGTCACTGCGCCATAGTCGGCTATATCCCCATTGACGAAAACTACAGCTCGCACTTCTCCTCCGCCCTTCTACAGAAAGGCCTGCCAGGCAAAAATCGTCAGCATCATCAGACTGATGATGAACTCCACGGCCATGGCCATCATGAATCCGCCTACATAGCCCCTAACCGCTCGCGTCGCGGCGGCCTTGTTTTCCTCGACATTCGACGCGCCCGAAGCCTCCGTCTCACTGTTCAGTCCGCTAACGTTCCCGGAAGCAACCTGAGCGCGGCGGTACTCCATCAGCCACAGTGCCGAAATCGAGCCGATCGCGGCCCCAATGAAAGTGCCGACGACAGGTACGCTGGAGAGCAGGATCGCGCCGATCAGTCCCCCCAGAATCGAGACGCCAATCGAACGCCAGCCAGCGCCGGACCTTTTGCTGCCGAGAAAACTCAGCCCAAGATCTGCGCCCCAGGCGATAATGGTGAGAACAGCCAGGACCAACAGGGTTGGCCAGCCGATGCGGGCAAAGCCGTCAGCCCAGGCCCAGACGAACGCGCCCAGCCAGATGAGCAGCGGCCCTGGCAGTACGGGCACCAGTGCGCCGACGATGCCAAGGAAAATGAGCAGGTAGCCGACTACGAAGAAAATGGGGGTAAAATCAAACACGACTTTCTACTCCTCCAGGAGAACAACGCCATTCCGTACGCGGAGTGGCAAGACCGTAGCTTTCGCAAAGAGGGGCGGCACTTCCAAGTTCAGGTTTTCGTACAGACCCGGCGGCACTCCGATGTCGGCGAGGAAGAGTTGACCGCATGCCGCCAGGGCGTTGGGCTGCAGAAGCCCGCGCTTTGGGAGGGCCAGCGTCATGGTCGCGGTGGCCGAGACATGGGGGAGGTACAGATGTCCGCTGGCGGCATCGAGGCCGCTCGGTGCGTCCAGGCTCAGTATCGGGGCCACACTGCTGTTTGCCAGTTGAATCAAGTCCGCGGTCCGACCCTGCGGATTTCCCTCTAACCCGTAGCCGATCAGGGCGTCGATCACCATGTCGGCGGGCGGAAGCTCCCATCCCTCCTCGGCCCAGGCCAGGGGTGCATCCATTTTCTGAAGTAAGAAGAGCTGATCTCTCATTGTGCCAGGCGGCAGGTCGCCCGGTGGATGGGTCAGCACGATCTGCACCCACGCGCCCCAGTTGAGAAGGTGACGAGCGGCAGCCAGCCCGCCGCCGCCGCTGCTGCCGCGGCCGGCCAGCACGACGACAGGTCTATCAAGCAGTGCGTCTTCTTCGTCTTCAGTGGAGAGGAGCTGTCTGGCCAGGAGGGCGAGGTTGAGGCCGGCGATTTCCATCATTTGGAGTAGTTGGATGCCGTATTTCTCGACCATCAGCCGGTTTACTTCCCGCATCTGGTCGGAGGTGAGCGCTGGGAGCATCAAGACTGTCGCTCCGGCAACTGCGGCGGCGCCAGCAGGAAGCTGAGCAGCCAACAGGCGACCGCCGGTATGACGATCGTACTGGTCCACATGTGAACCGACCAGGTTGACCCCACGGTTGGCAAGAGCACGGCGTAATACCCGCCGTAAAGCAGTAAGGGAAAAGCAGGGGCCAGCCAGCGCACGCAGTCAGGGTTGTCGGACGGTCTCGCTCGCCAGGCCAGGTAGTCCAAAGCCACAGCGGGGACGGCCATGCCCAGAGCGAGCCAGATCATGAGCGGCCGCTCATAGTCCACTATTGTGGCGCCAAGGAGGGAGAGCCAGAGAACGGACGAAACTGCTCCAAATGGCAGTCGCCAGCGGCGCAGGGTCAATAGAAGCGGTCCTGCCAGTACTGCAGCGGTGATCGTTGCCCCGACCATGCCGGCCACTTTGCCTACATCGTTGCGGAAGTAGCCGCTGCCTGTCCCAGAGGTTCCGAGAAGGACCGTGACGGGGAAGAAAAACATCATAAAAAATGTGAGGGCTGCCAGGAATGTACCCAGTGAAGCAACGGCAGGCCCCAGCTCGCGCCAACTGCCTCCTGTGTCTTGCCGGTTCCAGGCGGCTCGCAGAGGCCCGGTTATGGTCAGGCCGATACCGAGACCCAGTAGGATGTGAGTCGGGCTGAAGAGAGCTTCGGCGCCTTCCTCGATGCCAAAGAGAATATGCCACACCATGTCGCCGACGCCGCCGGCGGCAAAGACGAGCAGGCCGACTCCCGTAAGTCGATAACCGTCCGGGATGGAAAGAGACAGCGAATATCCTCGTGTCCGGTTGACCACTACTGCAGCGACAAACGCGATTGCCACGAGCAGATAGCCGCTGTAAAAGAAGGCATGCCAGGGTGTAAAAAACGATTCGTCGACGCGCCCGTGGTTATGCGCCCAGCCGTCCAGGTACAGACCGCCGATAAAGACTGCGCATGACAGGTTGATCAGCCAGTCATAGTACAACCCGGCAACCCGCTTCGTCCGGTGTATACTTTCATGCGGCCCGGTCGCGACGGAAACGACGGAATCTGACAGAACTGTTTCACTCATCAGCAACATTCCACTGATCTATACGCCTTCCTGGCGATCCGGTTTCAGTGTAACCGAACTACGCAGCCGGTCAAAGCGGACCCAGATTCTCGCAGTCTCAAAGAGATTGACGTTTGACCGCAACCCGTTCGGAGTTGGCCCGGGGGTACATACGGGCGCCGGCTCTGCTACTGCCTGCTGCGCGAGCAGCCAAGCACAGGCAGGGAAGTTTCAGATGCCGTCTGTCCGGTTTTTGACGGCTCGTTTGGTGGATCCTTCGCGCTGGTGGTATTCTACGCGGTAAAGCCTTTTTCGATCTGCAGACGCGGTAGGGTCCGCCTCCTTTAGAGGAACCGCACGTGAACAATTTCGTGGAGCAAGCCAGACCGGCGGTTCTCCTGGCGCTGAACGAAGATATCGGCAGTGGAGACGTGACCACGCTGGCAACGATCCCGGCGCAGACGCAGGCCAGAGGACGATTCCTGGCAAAGTCTTCAGGGGTCATCGCCGGTCTGGAAGTCGTCACATTGACCTATGGTCTGCTTGCTGAAGGGCATTCGTCGGTAGTCATGGCGGGGCCGCTCTGGGCGAATGGTGAGGACAAAAAACGTACGACAGCGTCGAAAGAGGGCGCTTGTCAGCCGGTCCAGTACTGCCCTTTTGTGAAAGACGGGGCAAGAGTTGAAGCGGATACTGTAATTGCCAGTGCCTCCGGCCCCGCGCAGATCCTGCTGACAGCCGAAAGGGTGGCACTGAACTTTGTGCAGCGCATGTCGGGCATTGCGACATTGACCCGGAGCTACGTTGAGGCGGCCCGGGGCACGAATGCAGTCATCCTGGACACGCGCAAGACCGTGCCTGGACTGCGTCTGTTCGACAAGAGGGCGGTGACGCTGGGAGGGGGAATGAACCACCGCTTTGGTCTTTTCGATATGGCGCTCGTCAAGGACAATCACATTGTCGCGGCCGGGGGCATTTCGCCGGCTGTGCAGGGAATTCGGGGACGGTACGAGGGAATGGGGATCGAGGTCGAAGTGGCAGATCTGACACAGTTGGAAGAGGCGCTCGCGCTTGACGTAGACCGAATTCTGCTCGACAACATGAACCCTGACCAGATCAGACAGGCTGTTTCCATCACCGCCGGTCGAACGCCTCTTGAAGCCTCCGGCGGCGTAAGCCTGGAGAATGTCGCGGCGATTGCCGCGACAGGTGTAGACTATATTTCTGTCGGCGCGCTCACCCATTCGGTTCCGGCGCTCGACATCAGTTTCGATTTGGAGATGGCGGTTTAACGTTCTCCATATGAGGACGGCGGCTCGTCGCCGACCGCGAATCTGAAAAGAGAGGTAGCACCAATGACGACTGCAACACTGGCAGCCCCTATGGCAGAAATCACCGATGCCAGGTTAATGTACGAAGCGCTTGCACGCAAGCTCCACAACGTGGCCCTTGACGTAGAGTTGCGCATCAAGGCGGAAATCGCGGCGCAGATAAACCGCCTCAAGAAGGAACGCAACGCGGTCATCCTCGGCCACAACTATATGGAGGCGGCTCTTTTCCACTCGATCCCGGACTTTGTCGGCGACTCCCTCTATCTCAGCCGGATGGCAGCGCAGACCGATAAGGACGTGATCGTTTTTTGCGGTGTGGAATTCATGGCTGAGACTGCCAAGATCCTCAGCCCGGACAAGACCGTATTGCTGCCGGCAGAAAAGGCTGGGTGTTCACTGGCAGCCAGTATAACTGCGGAGGATGTGCGCCGTCTCAAGGAGCAGTTTCCCGGCGTACCGGTGGTCACCTATGTAAACACGTATGCCGACGTCAAGGCGGAGACGGACATCTGCTGTACGAGCGGAAACGCGGTCGCGGTGGTGAACTCACTGGACTCGGAACGGGTCATTTTCCTGCCCGATGAGTACTTGGCCAAGAACGTGGCTGAGGAGACAGGCAAGAAGATAATCTTTCCTACGGCCGCCGGGGGCGAAACGAAAAGCGTCGACGGATTGGATCCCGCGCCGGTGTCGCTCGAACCGCCAGCGCCGTTCCGCCGCGATCAAGAGACCGGCCTCCCGATCATTTCCTTGGAATCGGAGGAATTCGACCTGATCGGATGGCATGGACGTTGCGAGGTTCACGACAAGTTCACCGTGGACGACATCCGGCGCGTGCGAGCCGAATTCCCGGATGCAGTGATACTTTCCCACCCCGAATGCAGCCCGGAAGTTGTTGCTGAATCAGACTTCACTGGCAGCACGTCGGCGATGATTCGCCATGTCGAAGAGACCGACGCGCCGCGTTACCTTCTGCTGACTGAGTGTTCCATGGGGGACAATATCATCGGCGCCAACCCGGACAAGGAGATGTTGCGACTCTGCTCTGTCCGTTGCCCCCATATGGGCCAGATTACGATGGAAGATACCCTGGCCGCGCTGGAAAAGATGCAGTACGAGATCACTGTTCCCGAAGAGATTCTGGCCAGAGCGGCGCGTTCGGTCCAGCGGATGGTAGAGATCGGCTAGCTGTCGGCGTTTTCCTGTCTGAGTGTCCTCTAGTCGGCGTGCCGTGTTCGGACAGTGAAGACGGGGACGAGTCGCCTGAAATCGATGTACCATCATTCAGACAGCTCACATGCCGGATGACCTGCTGCAGTGCGATGTCCTGATCATCGGCTCCGGCATCGCCGGGGCCACTGTCGCGCTGGAGCTGGCTGACGCCGGCGTGCCGGTGACGCTGGTTACCCGCGGGGAAAAGCCACAAAACTCAAACACATACATGGCCCAGGGCGGGATCATCTACGTGGGCAAAGGTGATTCGGCTGCCCTGTTGGCGGAGGACCTGCGGCGGGCAGGCGCTGGCCACTGCAGCCCGGCCGCGGTCCGCATTCTGGCTGGGGAAGGGCCGGGGGCTGTACGGGATATATTGATGAAGCGCGCGCCGGTCTCCTTTGATCGCGGACCGGATGGTGAGTTGTCGCTGGCCCTGGAAGGAGGGCACAGCCTGCCCCGCATCACCCATGCTGCGGACGCTACCGGCAGAAGCATCGAGGTGGCATTGATACAGGCGCTGGAGAGACACCCGAAGGTTACGCTACTGACCGGGCATACCGCTGTGGACCTGCTGACGCCTGACCATCATGGCCGCAACCGTCTGGCAGTCTATGAACGCCGGTCCTGTGTAGGCGCGTATCTTCTGGAACAGGCCAGCGGGCAAGTGAAGCGAGCACTGGCCAAGTTTACGGTGCTGGCAACCGGCGGGCTGGGCCAGATTTACCTGCGAACGACCAATCCACGGGGCGCGCGGGGAGACGGCCTGGCGATGGCCTATCGGGCAGGCGCACGGGTGATAAACGCCGAGTTCGTTCAGTTCCATCCGACCGCGTTTTATCACCAGGGCCAGGTCCATTTTCTGGTTTCCGAAGCCGTGCGAGGCGCGGGCGCGCGGCTGGTTCACCGTGATGGCCGGCCATTCATGCAGGACCATGCGCCTGAATGGAAAGATCTGGCGCCGCGCGACGTAGTCGCCCGCTCCATACACCGCGAGATGCTGTCCAGAGGGGTGACAAACGTCTATCTGGACCTCAGATCGTATATCGACAGGGACGAAATTCTCTCCCACTTCCCAACGATCCGGGAACGGTCGCTGGCGTATGGTGTAGACATCAGCTCCGACCTGGTGCCGGTTGTGCCTGCTGCGCACTATTTCTGCGGCGGCATCTGGGTAGACGAGTGGGGGCGCTCGACCGTGGACAAGCTCTATGGCGTCGGAGAGGTCTCGTGTACGGGCGTGCACGGGGCCAACCGCTTGGCCAGTGCATCGTTGCTGGAAGGGCTGGTGTGGGGACGGCGTGCTGCTCGCCACATCTGTTCCCGGCTCAAGAACGGTAGTGATGAACAGCTTGGCGGCCCCGGGAACACACGGCTGTCGCTGGAAGATGAGCTTGGGCCGGAGGGGGTTGACTTCCACGACGACGCCGACATTCCTTCCTGGAGTTACACCGAGGACGGCGCGGCCGACCCGGCGTTGATCAGCCAGGATATGAGCGCGCTGCAACAGATCATGTGGAACTTTGTGGGGCTGGTCCGCACCACGCGCCGACTGGCGCGTGCCGTACGCCAATTGCGGGCTCTGGAGAGTGAGATCGAGAGGTTTTACCGCAGCCAGGCGCTGACCGACGATTTGGTCGGGCTGCGCAACGCAGTGCGGGCGGCGATCATTGTGGCCGGCGCGGCCTGGGCCAACCGGCAAAGCGTTGGGTGCCACTACCGCGAGTAGTTTGCAGTCGCATGGACGTCGGAACTGTGGATTGTGGGCAAATGTGCAGACCGAGCCTCATCTGCGCAGCTTAATGTTCCGACTTTCCGAGGGGGACGAAGCCTCTCCCGCCTTCTTCGGGCACAAACCAGGCGAGCTGGTCGTGTAGTTCGACGACATCTCCGAACACGAGTACGGCCGGGGCAGATATCCGGGCCGATTCCATCGCTTGTGGCAGACCGGCCACCGTGGAGCGGGCCACCTTCTGATGGACGGTTGAGGCGCTTGCAACTGCGGCAGCCGGGGATTCTGGGTCGCGACCGTGGGCCACCAGGGCATCACAGATTTTGGCGGCGGAACGGACCCCCATCAGAACCACCACGGTGGGTACGTTCGCAACCGCTGACCAGGCCGTATTCGACCCTTCTCTGGTCGGGTCTTCGAAACCGGCAACAACTGTAAAAGAGTTCGCCTGGCCGCGGTGCGTGACAGGGATACCGGCGTAGGCAGGCGCGGCGACGGCCGCGCTGATGCCGGGTACTACTTCAAAGGGCAGCCCCGCGGCGGCAAGCGCCACACACTCCTCGCCGCCCCGTCCAAAGACAAAGCCGTCTCCGCCTTTTAAGCGCACGACCTGAAGACCGGCCTTCACGCGTTCGACAAGCAGAGCGTTGATATCTTCTTGCTGGATCGTCCGGGGACCAAAGCCCTGCTTGCCGACAAATATCCGCTCGGCCTGGGGACGGACTTCATCCAAGAGTTCCTGGGCGATGAGTCGGTCGTAGATTACGACGTCGGCGACGCGCAGAAAAGCAAGGCCGCGTACGCTGATCAGGTCGGCGCGCCCGGGCCCGGCGCCGACTAGGTAAGCTTTTCCCTTCATGATCTGCAGCCCTTCCCAAAGGGAGAGTACTTAAAAACGCAATTCCGGTCCACAAGCGGCGCGGAGTTCACTGTTCTCGTCCCAGTAACGCGGCGATGCGGTCGCGCGCCGATGTGGCTATGCCGGGCCGACCCGTGTATGTGCTGACGGAGACGATGAGATCATCGATCCGCGTGACCGCGGGCGAGTGGAAGTTCCCCTCGGCGGGTGCGTCGGCAACGTTTATCAACAGCTTCTTCCTGTGCGCGGCCTCGCCGACTTCATGGTTAACTGCGCGCACGTTGGTTGCGGCGAATACGAGAGCAGCATCGTCCAAGTCTCCGTCCTGGTAGCGCCGGCGCGTCCACTCGATCTCGCCGGATTCTGCCCAGGCGGTTATCTGCTCTGTTGCGGATGGGCTGACCAAACGGACGGGGACATCTCCAGCCAGCAGGCTACGCACCTTGCGCTCGCCGACGATGCCGCCGCCGACGACCACGGCGATACGACCGCCGAGGCTGGTCATGGTCAGAGGATATCGCATGGTGTTGCCGCTCCTTTTTTCAGGAAAACGAAGTGAAAGGCCGGTCGGGGGAACCTGCCATAATTGCGTCGACGACCCGCATCGCCTGGAAATTTTCCCGAACATCGTGGACACGCACGATCTGCGCGCCCCGCTCCACGGCCATCGTGTTTGCCGCAATCGTGGCCGACAGCCGGTCATCCACCGGGGCGCCGTCCGCCATTTTGCCCAAAAAGCCCTTGCGAGAACAGCCGAAAAGAAGTGGATAGCCCAGTTCCTGCAGCTCATCCAGGCGCGAGATGAGAGCGGCATGCTCCGCGGACGTCTTGCCGAATCCGATACCCGGATCGATGATGCGGTGCCAGCGGGGAACACCGTCGAATCGGGCCAGTTCAAGAGCCGCGGATAACTCCTTGCGCACATCCGCCACCACGTCGTTCGACGGTTCGAATAGCGCCGGCTGCGGGTCGGTTGGAGAGTCCACGGCAGGTGGGCCGGTGTGGAGGGGCGCGCGGTTGTGCATGAGAACAAGTGGAACACGACGGCGGGCCGACAATGCGCCCATCCCGTTAGAAACGGAAGGTCGCAGGAATGAGGACCGGGAGGGCTCCTCTTCCTCCCCGATGCCTTCTTCGTTAGCCTGAAAACTCGAACGTAATCCGGAAACGTCGTTCAGCCAGACGGCGCCGACATCAAGGGCAGCCTCCGCAACCTCGACGCGAAAGGTATCGACCGACAGTGGAACGTCTACGGCGTCGCGCAACGCGCTGATTACCGGAACTGCCCGGTTGATTTCATCCTCAACAGGCAAGTCGACGTGCCCGGGCCGCGTGGAATAAGCGCCTACATCCAAGACGTCGGCGCCTGCGGCAACAAACTGCCTCGCTTGCTCCAGTGCAGCCGCCACCGGATCAGGTGCGTCGGCCAAGCCGTCGCCGGAAAACGAGTCCGGCGTGATGTTGAGTATTCCCATTACCCGAGTGCCTTGTCCCCAGTGCCATAACCTTTCACCGACCGGCATCACTCGGGGCGGGACTGGCTTTTGTAGCCGCTGCCAAAGCTCCTGCACAGTTAAGTCCAGGCGGGGATGACGCAGTTCCCGGTCCAGATCCAACAGAGGCGCCAGCACGAAGTCTCGTTCGGGAATGCGGAGGTGGGGAATCGTTAACTCGGGCGTATCGATTACAGCGTCGTCAAAGAATAGGATGTCAAGATCGATGACACGCGGACCGTAACGGATCGATTTCGTCCTTCCAAGAGAGTCTTCGGTCTTCTTGACAGCGCGGAGCAGATCTGACGGCGAAAGGCGTGTGGAGACTTTGCAGACCGCGTTGAGGAAGAGGGGTTGATCCGTCACCAGCATCGGAATTGTTTCGTAGAGATGGGATGTATCCACGATGGTCAGATACGATGATATGGCATCCAAGGCAGTGTGGAGATAGTCGGCTCGATTCCCGATGTTGCTGCCCAGGGCAATGAAAGCTGTGTGGGACATTGTTCACCTGGTGATTCAATTTCAGCGACCCAGTTTACCGAAGAAGTAGTGGAGTCTGGCCGCCGTCGATGGCCCAGACCCCCTGCGCACACAGCCCTGATCTGGCAGGGCCTCAGGCCGATTATATACGCTTTGGCATTCGACCGCAGCATTGAATTTCGGGTGGATGATCTTTCTGTACGTTTCAGTTATAATCGGGAAGCGTGCATTCAGCTGATTGCCGGGCGTTTTCTTCCTTGTGCTCTTTCAATTGGCGGCGCCTGGCGCAGTATCCTCCGCCCATTGCAGCGCAGCCAATCCACGACACTGAAGTCTGCGGATGCGAAATGATATGGACGAATTGAGCATCGACTATCCGCTTACCGATGAACAGATCGCCGGCTACCGTCGCGACGGCTTCGTAAAGCTGCCAAATGTGCTGTCGCCGGCTGTGCTGAAAGAGTACGGCGCTGAGTTTACGCGTCTGGTGCATGCGCTGAACCGGCAGACTCTGGCCTTGGAGGAACGGAACACGTACGGGAAGGCTTTTCTACAGATTCCGAATCTTTGGGAGCACAGTGAGAAGGTGAAGAGATTTGTGCTTTGCCGTCGATTGGGCAAGATCGCGGCCGAACTCATGGGCGTTGACGGGGTGCGCATGTATCACGATCAGGCCCTCTACAAAGAGCCGGGGGGCGGCTTTACCCCTTGGCATGTCGACCAGTTTTACTGGCCTCTCTCAAATGACCATACGGTCACGGCCTGGATTCCCCTGCAGGAGGTCCCACTGGAGATGGGACCGCTTTCGTTTTGCATCGGCAGCCACAAGCTGCTGAAGAACCGGGACCTGTCCATCAGTGACGAGAGTGAACGGAAGATCGGAGGCACTTTGCATGACTATCCCAAAAGTGTTGCTCCCTTTGCAATGGGGGAGATCAGCTTTCACTCCGGCTGGACATTTCATCGAGCGGGCCCGAACCAAAGCGATCAGATGCGGGCAGTGATGACCATCATCTACATGGAAGACGGGATGCGGGTTGCCCCGCCTAAGAACGAGAATCAGCAAAGAGACTGGGACCGCTGGCTGCCGGGGGCGCAGGTAGGGGAACCAATCGACACACCGTTGAACCCCGTGATCTATTCTACACGTGCATGACGAAGCCGCCGCACATTTTGGTGTGCAAGAAGTCAGGCGTTGTTTTTGTGGCAGGACTGGAAGAGAGAACGGCCTCATGAAGAGTAGGGCGGCGCGATCGATTACTCAGGAGCAGGTCTGAATGAAAGGTGTAGCCAAATTGCGGCCGGGCGTAGGTCAGGTGGGACTGATTGATGCGCCGGAGCCAAACGCTATACCAGGCCATCTTGTCATAGAAGTGACTGCCGCCGGGCTTTGCGGGACGGACGCCCACATTTACCATGACGAATATCCCTGCCGGCCGCCGGTTATTCTTGGACACGAGGTTGCTGGCAAAATCGTGGATGTGGGAAGCGGAGTTTCCCGATACGCTGCCGGCAGTTCAGTTACCAGTGAACCCTACTATACATTGTGCGGTCTGTGTCCCTATTGCAAGGCGGGGATGCCGAATCACTGTCCGCAGCGAGCGTCGATTGGAAGCGGAGTTAACGGGGCATTTGCGCGCTACGTGCTCGTGCCGGAACGGTCGATACATCTGCTGCCGGAAGGTGTGGACGAATGGGCGGGCGCGCTGACCGAGCCGCTGGCCTGTTGCGTCCACGCGCTGGAAAACTCGAAGGTAGAGCCGGGAGACTTGGCGGTGATCACCGGCCCGGGCGCCATTGGGCTGATGATGCTGCAAGTCGTAAAGGCGGCGGGCGCCAGGGCGCTTGTGATTGGAACGGATACGGACGAGGCGCGCCTGGCTTTGGCGGAGCGGCTTGGGGCGGACGCGACCCTGATCGCGGGCAAAGATGACCTTCAGAACGCTGTAGCAGAGTGCACTGAAGGGCTCGGCGCAGATATCGCGTTCGAGTGTTCGGGCGCGGGGCCGGGAGCGCAGACGGCTCTGGACCTTGTGCGGCACAGAGGAAGATATGTACAGGTGGGTCTTTTCGGCAAGCCGGTGCTTTGGGATC
Source organism: Caldilineaceae bacterium (assembly GCA_965204525.1). Classification (GTDB taxonomy): domain Bacteria; phylum Chloroflexota; class Anaerolineae; order Caldilineales; family Caldilineaceae; genus Bin5. The sequence continues at coordinate 1,668,110 of OZ241994.1, forward strand.
TTGAGCAGGTCTGCATCAAGGAGGTGCAGGTGCAGGGTACTTTCGCCACGGTGGCCAGCTCCTGGCGCAAGGCCCTGGCTCTTCTGCAGTCCGGTCAGCTCCGGACCGCTCCACTGATCAGCCACCGTCTTCCGCTGGATGCATGGCAGCAAGCCTTTGACCTGTTCGAGGGCCGCGACGGCGTGAAAATCGTGTTTTCACCAGAGTAGGAATCTACTGAACCGGCACGGTCCGCTTGCCGGTCGTGGAGGGGGGTGCCGGGGTTCGATAGTTCGCGCGGGCATTGGGTCCGTGCTTTACTGCGTTTATCCATCGAAACAGTATCCCTAAGCAAAACATCTTGCATGTCTGAGGTCGTACGTTCCACGATTCCGGCGGGCCGCCGCTGTCCGAATTGCGGTTCACGGGTCGCCCAAAACGCTGATACCTGCTACTTCTGCGGTCATGAACTGACCGGAACTCCCAGGACAAGGCCGGCGCGCCTGAATATACGAGATGCAGTATTGGCGCTCACGCTGCTGGCAATCGTGATCGGCTGGTGGCGGTTCGGCAGCCTGGGCGTTAACTTCCAGCGGACGAACGGGTCCCAGTCTGAGACCAGCTCTTCCTCGTCGCAAGCCGTAGAAACAGTGCCAACGGCCGAACCGGAGGGTCAGCAGCCAGGTTCCTTAGTCGGACGCCATACCGTGCAGTCAGGAGAGACCTTACTCGGGATCGCCGGCCGGTACGGGGTGACGGTCGAAGAGGTCCAGGCTGCCAATAATCTTAGCGGGACGCTGATTCGTGCCGGAGACGTCTTGCTCATCCCCGTACCTGCTTCGATCTCAGAAAACGGAAACAACAGTAACGCGCCGACAATATCTACCGTCTTCCGCTATGTCGTCAGACCGGGAGATACCGTCATCTCAATTGCCGTACGATTCGGCACAACTGTTGCGGCAATCCAGGAAGCAAACGGAATCGGGCCGGACGATATTATCCGACCAGAGCAGGTGCTGCGGTTACCCGTCTCTGGCGTGCCCTCCACCATTCTTGCGGTGGAGGCACGGGCTCCCTCACAGCAGGACCCGAGTTCAAGCCAGACGTACCTGCCTCTGCAGTTGCTCGGGCCGAATGACGGCGAACGTATTCCTCATTCCGAAGATGTGTTGTTTCGCTGGTTGAGCGGAGGCCTCCTGGAAGAGAATGAATGGTACGTCCTCTACGTCTGGCCCTTGGAAGGGATCTATGAATTGCCGCCCCCTGTTTGGACGAAGGCCACCAGTTACCGCTTGCCGAGCCAGTGGGCGCCGCCGCCGGACCGGGACGTCACCTACAGGTGGCAAACTTCCGTTGTCAGAGTTTTTTCGGAACAGGAGGAGGGGCTGAGCCTCGAGGCCGCCAGCGGCACAGGAGAGGTACGTAGTTTCGAATGGATTGGTGGCGGAAACTGAGCTCTGACTCGGATCTTCCGAGATAGTTAACGACCCACCAGGGGGACAAAATGACCCACCTCATCAACCTCACCGAACACCTCGCCCAGGACGGCTTCGAATACACCTACGGCATCTCCGCCTTCGACCTCACCGGCAACGGCGTCCCCGACCTCATCACCCCCGACACCGACGTCGGCCTCTACTGGCTCGAAAACGACGGCCACGGCAACTTCACCCGCCACGTCATCCACAAGCGCACCCCCGAATGGCTTGAACGCCACGAAGTCGCCGACATCAACGGCGACGGCCGCCCCGAAATCGTGTTCATCGACAACATCAACGGCTGTCTGCTCTACTTTGAATATGAGGGAGACCCGCGCCTGGCCAGCTCATGGCGCACCCGCTACATCGACGAAGGCACCCTGACTGGCGCCTACGACGTCGCGGTGGCCGACTTCACCGGAAACGGCGTTCTCGATGTCGCCGCATCGACCTGGCGTAAAGGTAACCAGTTCGTCTGGTACGAAAACCGCGACGGCCACTGGATCAAACACATCCTCGAAGACGACATCGCCGAGCCCCGCGCTATCCACGCCGCCGACATCGACGGTGACGGCAAAACTGACCTCCTCGGCACTGCACGCGTCGCCAACCAGGTCATCTGGTACGAAAACCCCGGCGACCCCGCCAACCAGCCCTGGATAAAGCACATCATCGACGACGCCCCCCAACCCATCCACGGCCACCCTGTCGACATGGACGGCGATGGCGACCTCGACGTCGTCATGGCCCTCGGCATGCTCCCGCCCGACGACCCCACCGGCGCCCCCTTCGAGCATCACCAGATCGTCTGGTACGAAAACGACGGTAACCCCGCCGCCGGCAAATGGCGCAAGCACATCATCTGTGAACAATTCCCCCACGCCTTCGAAGCCATTGCCGCCGACTTCGACAACGACGGCAACATCGAGATCGTCGCCACCGCTTGGCACGAGACCGGCCGCGTCGCCTACTTCAAACACGGCGGCGACCCCCGCGGCCCCTGGGACATGCAACTCCTCAAAGACGGCTGGACCAACGCCAACATGGTCATCGCCGCCGACATCAACGGAAACGGCCGCCTCGACATCGTCGCCGCCGCCGAACGCGGCAGCAACGAAGTCCGCTGGTGGCGCAACGAAGGCACATAACCACCCCATCGTAGGGGCAGGCCTTGTGCCTGCCCTGTCATCCAGCCCTCACCATCACCCACCGCCAACCATCCCGACAATCCATCTCATTCCTGCAAATCCTGATTCAGAAACACCCGCGAGAGGCCCTCGCAGAGCAGATCAGCATGATAAGAGCTGAGCGGATCGATCGCTTCTGTTTACCACAAGGTTCAGGTGAGAAATATCCCGAACAGGGCCGCAGGCGTTCCGTTCCTGTTCTATTCTGAACGGCCTCCCCAAAGTGTCCACGGAACAGTAGCTACTATGCCTCGGGCCGTCCGCGATCTCAAGTGAGGCCAAGAAGATGTTTCTTTCTCTTTCCTCGCATTTGGGATGCACACCAGCACCGGTCCGGATTGACTTTGACCCCTGCCCTTGCTAAAATGAATTCAACTGTCGTTCAATCGGGAAGTCACAGGCGGAGCGGCTAGAGGGCCGCCGTGGAGATACAGATGCCGAATATCAGATCAGCCGCTAAGCGGGCGCGCCAGGATTTGCGGCGCCGCGACCGCAATAGAGGATATCGCAGTGCCGCCCGAACAGCTGTGAAGAGGGCGCGTGAATCAATTGAAGACTCCGCTCCGGAGGCGCCCGAAGCAGTACGCCAGGCCTTCGTAGCTTTAGACAAAGCTGCGCAACGCGGGGCCATTCATGCCAACAATGCCGCACGCCGCAAGAGCAGACTGAAGCGCCAGCAAAAGAAAGCGTTGGCAGAATAGTCGCAGGACAGTTACAGCCAGGGATTTGTCCCGGATTGAGCCGAACCGGGACAAGAAGAGTTTCCAACCACATGCCGCCTATGCTCGCATCCGGCGGCTTTTTTTGCGTTCTCGATTCCTAGTCAGGAAGGACTTCAGCCCAATCGCCGGCATGCGCGTTGTAGTCGCACTCGTCGTTCAGACAGCAGACTGCACAGCGGGGCGTGCGGGCACTGCAGACGGACCGGCCGTGGCGAATCAGGTTCACGTGCAGGCAAAAATAGGTTTCCTCCGGCAGCATCTCCTCCCAGACGCCTTTGATCTTCTCCGCCGACGCCCGCCGGCCGCTCATGCCCAAACGCTGGGTCACGCGCTGAACGTGCGTGTCAACCGGAAAGGCTGCCATGCCGTAGGCAAACAGAAGGACGATACTGGCGGTCTTGTGGCCTACGCCTGGAAAACGCTGCAAGTAGGTCTGGGCGGCTGCTGGCGCCATCTCGCGCACGTGGTCCAGGTTGTAGCGGCCTTTTTCCCTGTGTAGAATCTCCAAAGTCTCGACAATGTGGGGGGCCTTCTGGTTGTACATCCCGGCGATGCGGATGGCGTCTTTGATCTCCTCGAGGGGCGCGGTGCGTACTGCGTCCCAGTCGCCGGCAAAGCGCATCTTGAGCGTTTCGAACGCTCTACCTGAGTTGCGATCGTTGGTGTTGGCGCTGAGGATTGTCTGGATCAGCTGTTCGAAGCCGGAACGGGTTGGATTCCACTCCGGTTCGCCATATTCTTCTACCAGCAGTTCGTAGATCTTGCGGGCCTTTGATTCCAACTCCCGTTCTTCCTCTGCCATTGTTTTCCCACTGGGGATCCGGCTGGTCGAAACCTGACTTCAAAAGGCGACGCGGGGCAGCCGCGCCATTAGCCGGCTGGCCACTTCGTAGTTGTTCGTTTCTAGGCGTGCGGCAGCATCCTCCGCCGAGATGGCTGCGCCCTGCTGGCCGCCGATCAAGACGACCTCGTCGTCGCGGGCAACAGGGATTCCGGACTCAGTTAGTTCGGTCACGTCAGCGAAAGCATGATCCATGCAGATGCGGCCCACGACAGGCACTTGGCGACCGCCGATGAGCACGCTCTTCCAGGTACGGGGGCTGCGGGGAAAGCCGTCGGCGTATCCTACCGGCACAACGGCCACGGTTCGGGGACCGGGGGCCCGCCATGTGTTGCCGTAGGAAACAGGTTCGCCGGGATTCAGGCGGCGAACTTGGGCTATGCGTGCTTTCCAACTCAGCACGGGCCGAAATTCTGGCGGCGCCGGCGCCTCATCGCTCGGTGAAAGACCATACAGGAGGATGCCGCAGCGGACCGCGTCCAAGTGCGCCTCTGGCAGGTCGACGGTAGCGGCTGAGTTTGCGGCATGGGCAACGGGAGGGCGGCAGCCGGCGCGCGCGAGCTGTTCCAGGAGTGAAGTAAAACGACGGAGCTGCATACGGCTGTATTCTTTATTGGCTTCATCAGCTGTACTGAAGTGTGTATAGATGCCTTCCAGCCGTAGACTTGCGTTTTCGGACAGCAGGTTACAGAGCTCGGGCGCGGCGGCGGGGTCGATACCCAGACGGTGCATTCCCGTGTCCACTTTGAGATGCACGGTCAGTGGCTGACCGAAACGGGCGGCGGCGGCGGAGAAGCCAAGGGCAGCACGAATTTCGTAGACGGATACGGCGAGATCGTAAACCAGCAGCGTCTCGGCCAGTTCCGGCGGCGTGTATCCGAGCAGGAGAATGGGCGCGCGTACGCCCGCCTGGCGCAGGCAGATTGCCTCGTTCACTGCGGCGACTGCGAGGCGGTCTGCGCCGGCCTCCAAGGCGGCCGGCGCGATCAGTTCGGCGCCGTGGCCGTAGGCATTGGCCTTGACAACCGCATAGAGAAGGCGGCGGGGTCCGATACGTCGCCGAAGCTCGGCTATATTGTTTGCCAGTGCGGCAAGATCGATCTCCAGCCAGGTTGGACGCGAGATCTGTTGCGAACGAAGCTTCTCAGAAGAAGATGTGGTTGCTACCATCCGTTCAAGTCCAGAAGCCTTTGCCACTGTTCCAATTCGAGCCCGGCCTCGCCGAGACAGTTCGGCTTGCGTTCGCCGTGGTAATCGCTGCCGCCGGTCTCGAACAGGCCGAACCGGGCTGCCAGCTCGGCAAAGCAGACGATCGGCCTGTCTGTCGAGTCCCTTCCTTCGGGCGCATAGGGATACTGAATTTCCAGACCGTCGAGGCCGACATCAACCAGACGTGCTAAGGACTCTTCGAAGCTGCGAATGCGCCGGTATATGCCTGGATGGGCAAGAACGGCCTTCCCGCCGGCAACGTGAGTCAGTTCGATGGCGTCGATAACACCCAGGATGAAGGAACGGGGCACGTGTGTGGGGTATTCGGCGTCGGAGGCAAGGTACTGCTGGAAGACGTCGCTCAGGGAACTGAACTTGTGCGGGTTGTATTTGAGAGCGATCTGGGCGATGTGGGGGCGGCCCGGCACGCCTCCAGCCAGCGCCAGCACTTCATCCACCGGCACATGCAGTCCATAGCTCTGCAGCCGCTCGACCTGGCGCGATTTCTGTTCAATACGGCTCTCCTTCAGCCGGTTCATTGTATCGAGGAGGGTTGAATTGGTTGGGTCGATGCCATAGCCAAGGATGTCGAAGTCCCGAAAGTCGTTTTCGCGGTCACGAGCGGTGCTGAATTCGACGGCAGGCAGCACGTGCACACCTTCTGCTGCCCCGTGAGCCTGGGCATCGGCGACGCCGAGAACACTGTCATGGTCGGTCACCGCCAATACGCGGATGCCCAGCTCCGAGGCTTTGCGGACCAACTCTTCAGGTGTGTCGGTGCCGTCTGAACAGTTGCTGTGAACTTGCAAGTCCACCGGGTAGACTCGAGGGAAACTGTCGGGCTGGACATCCATTGCGTTACTGTCCGATCGCTGCTGTATGGCGGAGTTGGGCTACCCAATTGCTTCACGGCATGGGTAGCGCATAAAAAAACGTCCGGGTGACCCCGGACGCATTTCCAACCCCGCAATGTCGTGTGATCCAGTGGGTACGAACCGAGGTTCGTAGGTGGGCGCCGGCTGGTCGCTTCCGTCTTGCCCTTTCCCGCGAGGGGCGGGCTATCACATCCACGTACCTTCGCCTTGCTCCCGTGTGTCTGGTGTTGGTTCGCCCTCAAACTAGTCAATCACGGGCATTGCAGGGCTGCAATGAAACTATAGCACAGTTTGAATCGCCCTGCCAAACAAGATTTCGGCACTATGTAGGCCTGCCAGCTGGCAACGATGGACGGAGTCGCGCGTTCAATCCCTCTCGGCGCCCAAGGAAATGCATGGCCAGGATCCGAACGTTTATATCGGCCCCGGCAGATGCGCAGCGCCGCACAAGCAGCTTGGGCCCTTCTCTCACTTTGCACTTTCCTTCTGCTCTCTGACAGCGATGTGCAGTTCGGCGAGCTGTTCGTCTTCAACAAGGCTCGGGGCTTCCAGAAGAAGGTCTGTCCCGGTTGCGGTCTTGGGAAAGGCCATTACCTCACGAATGCTCTGGGCATCGGCGAAGAGGGCGACCACTCGCTCGATTCCCATTGCGATACCTCCGTGCGGCGGCGCGCCGTATTGGAAGGCTTCAAGCATGTGGCCGAACTGTTCGTCCACTTCACTTTCGCTCAGGCCCAGTCGTTGGAACATCCGCATCTGCTGGTCGCTGCGGTGGATACGAATACTGCCGCCGCCAATCTCCCAGCCGTTGAGAACGATATCGTAGGCCTTGGCCTTGACGTCGGCAGGGCGCTGTTCGAGGATGCTCCAGTCCTCGTCACGGGCGCTGGTGAAAGGATGGTGGATGGCGCCCCAGCGATCTTCGTCTCTGTCGTATTCGAGCAGAGGGAAGTCAACCACCCAGCAAAAGGCCAGGAGATCCGAACTGATCATGTTGGTACGTGCGCCGATCTCCAGGCGCAGGTTGGCGAGTGCAGGATTGGTCACTCCTTCTTCGTCTGCCACGAGGAGAATCAGATCTCCCTTTTCGGCGTCAGAGGCTGTAACGATGCCTGCAATCTCCTCCTCGCTGAGGAACTTGATGATCGGACTGCGCAGGCTTTCCGCCGGATTAGACCCGGCGGCGGCGGCTTCCCCGGTAAGGCCAATCCAGGCCAATCCTTTTGCTCCGTAGGGTTTCACGTATTCGATCAGCCCGTCAATGTCTTTGCGGCTCAGATCCGCCCCCTGCGGGAACAGAACGCCCTTGACGATGCCGCCGGCGGCCACGGCGTTCTTGAACACGCCAAAACGACTGTTGCGAACCAGGTCGGTGACTTCGAAAAGTTGGAGCTCAAAACGAATATCCGGGCGGTCGATGCCGTATTTGGCCATTGCCTCGTCGTAGCTCATGACCGGGAACGGGATCTGCTGGACCGGCTTGTCACTGATCTTTGCCGACAGGTTGATGAGCATCTCTTCGATGAGAGCCATTATGTCGGCGGCCTCGACGAAGCTCATTTCCAGGTCCAGCTGTGTGAACTCGGGCTGTCGGTCGGCTCGCAGGTCCTCGTCGCGAAAACAGCGGGCGATCTGAAAGTAGCGTTCGAAGCCGGCAATCATCAGCAGCTGCTTCATCTGCTGAGGAGATTGTGGCAGCGCGTAGAACCGGCCCGGATGAATGCGGCTGGGCACGACGAAATCGCGTGCCCCTTCCGGTGTGCTTTTGAGCAGGATCGGTGTCTCGACTTCGAGAAAGTCCCTGTCATAAAAATAGCTGCGAATGAAGCGGACGATCTCGTGCCGCAGCCGCAGATTCTCGGCCAGCTTGGGTCGGCGCAGGTCGAGGTAGCGATACTTCAGTCTAACCGCCTCATCGACCTCGTCACCCTGACTGCCGCTGATGACGAAGGGGGGCGTGCGGGCCTCGCTCAGGATTTCCAGCTCGCTGGCGATGACCTCGATTTCTCCTGTTTCCAGTTCCGGGTTTTCGAAGCCTTCCGGCCGCTTCTGTACCGAGCCGTTCACTCTGACGACAAACTCGCTACGCACCTGGGAAGCGACTTCAAGCGCTTTCGAACAATTATTGCTATTGCTGGAGCCATTGGACGGATTGGCCGCATTCGGAAGATCGAGTACAGGGTCATCCGAAACAGTGACCTGTGTGATGCCAAAACGGTCGCGCAAGTCCAGGAAAATCAGTCCGCCGTGATCGCGGCGGCGGTTGACCCACCCGGAAAGAGTGACCGCTTTCCCGGCATCGCTGGCTCGCAGTTCGCCACAAGTATGGGTCTTCAGCATAGCAGTGCTCCGTAAAGTTGGAACGGTCCGATGGCGCGGTGTGTGAACGAACAGTGTCAACGAGGCGTCTAAGCTCGCGGAGTGCTGCGGCGTACACGTTCTTACGCGCATATAAAGCTCAATTATAGATGGGACGCGGGGGCGATGCAATTTTTTGACCCAGTACGGCTGTCTATTGTAATGTCCGGCCGGGACTTGACGTGGAGTCGGATGGACTGTATCGTTCTGGATTTGGGAGGCCGGTGTTCAGAGGGCCGAAATAGATTTCCCCCATTAGACGATGAGGAGCATGCCATGCCGGTAAAGATTGCGCAGGTAGAAAAACGGTTTGCCAGTCCGGGGCCGCATCCCAACGGACTCCAGGCCAGCAAAGACGGGCTGTGGTGCATAGACCAGGGCAACGACCGGCTCTATCGGCAGGACTATGAAACTGGAGAGGTGCTGCTCGATGTCCAGACCGACACGGTCAAATCGAGCGGAATTACGGTGGGAGGCGGCTATGTCTGGATCGCGTCCACCTACGAGAGGAAGATTGCGCAGCTGGATGCAGAAACGGGCCGGACTGTAGCCAAGTACAACTCACCCGGAGCCGGCGTGGTGGCATGGCGGGAGGGCGCGGCGGACGCCCAGGAGACGGGCGCCCACGGCCTTGAGTGGCGAGACGGCAGGCTGTATGTCGCTTCTCCGCCGTCGCAGATGGTGCATGTCATGGATCCGGACGGCTGGCAGGAGGTGTACAGCATCCGTGTGCCGGGGCTGCGGGTACACGGCATTGCATGGTCGAAGGATGGGAAACTGTGGTCTGCAGATACATCTGCGGGCACTGTCTGCCTGCTGGATCCTGAGAGTGGACGAATCTTTGATGTGATAAGAGTCGAGGCACCTGACGAAGTTCATGGCATGACCATCCACGAAGGTGTGCTGTGGTACTGTAATGCGGAAACTTGCGAGATCGGCAGGTTGCTGGTCGCGTGATTTGCCTCGTCTTGGTGGGTAACAGTGTTCCGCAAGCGTCATTGTCGGCGGACTGACGAGAGAAAGGGTTGTCGTTGCAAACTGAAAGTGAACTGTTGCCGGTGCCAGTCCGGCGCGGTATGGACGAATGACGGCATTTCCACCTCGCCAATGTTGACCACTCCTTAACCAGACGTTAAAGCAAGAGTGCAATAATAGGAGCAACCCGCGGCAAGCCGCTGACGGCATGTAGGCGCTTGCCATTGTTTTATTGGAGAAGGGTAGACTCGTTCCTGAGCGCGGGGCGCTTTCGTTGACGAGAAGCCCGGCTTGCACTATACTATGGGCGCAAAATCCGGTTTAGGCGCATTGGCTCTGCAGAACTGGGAAAGCGGTTTCCACGTGGATAGTACAGCATCGCAACCCGCGGCATTCCGCAGTGATCTACGGCAGCAGGTGCGGGCGGCCCCAAGTTGGTTCCGTGGGCGGCAGGGAAGGCGACTGCGCGAGATGCTGCTCGCTTATTCCTTCCTGGCGCCTGCCTTCATCATCATTGGCCTGTTTGGCCTCTTTCCCCTTGCTTTCGCTGCTTACGAGAGCACGCTGCGCGGGCTGAACAAAATTGTCGGCTCGTATGACGGCCTGGGCAACTACGTCAAGGCTGTTGACAACCTGATCTACATCATCACGTTCTGGTTGGCTGCCGCACTGGTCTATTTCGCGGTGCAGACGATTGTGCGCGCCGTTCAGGAGCAACGACAGGAAAAAACGGAACCGGTGCCGTGGTTGTTGCCCGGGCTGCTGACAGCGGCCGGCACAGCACTGTTTGCCCGATTTGTCTTTATTCTCCTGCCGGAAATGCTGTTAATTCCATCGAAACTGAGAGGGCAGGCAAACACGCAAGCGGCATTTCGTTCCCTCGTGGTAGAGACCTGGTGGTTGCCGAAGGTGCAGATCGCGTTGTGGATCGCGATAGTTGTTCTGGCTGCCGGTTCGGTATGGGCGCTGCTCATCAACCGGGGGATGCCGACAGACAGGCGCGAACGCATCTATTTCATGCCGTTCTTCAATGCAGGCATCTGCCTGATCGGCAGCGCAGCTTTGACATGGTTTACCTGGACAGAGATCAGCGCCGCCTACGCCCAAGCGCTGGAAGAAGGCGTGGGGTTGGAACTCTGGTCGCAGATTGTGACCATCAGTGCAGGGTTTCTTCTTCTTCTTCTGGCGTGGCGTCTGTGGGAAAGCGCAAGCGACCGATCTTCCAATACGGGCGTGGCTCTGCGATTGGTGGGCGCGGTCGCGCTGACGGCTGGGGCGTGGGTGCTGATTGCCGAACTGCCGCGGGTCGTGGCCGCGGGTGACGAGGACTGGTGGAACGGGTTGATGGCAACCGTATTCTACGTATTGGGTACGGTGCCGATTCAACTGGGGCTGGCGTTAATCCTGGCAGCGCTTCTCTTCCAGAAGATTCGCGGACAGACGCTGTTCCGCGTTCTCTACTTTCTACCCTACGTCGCGCCTTTTGTCGGCACGGCCGCAGTATTCCGAATCATCTTTTCCAACAGGCCGACCGCGCCGCTGAACAGCTTGCTGGACCTGTTCGGCGCGGAACCGCTGCTCTGGTTGAGCGAGCCGGCCGGGATCATCCAGATGATCACCGGCGGGAAGATCGATTTGGGGCCAATTCTGTCGGGACCCAGCCTGGCGCTGGTCGCGATCATGATCTACGGCATCTGGACGTATGTCGGCTTTGACACAGTGATCTTTCTGGCCGGTCTGGGCGCGATACCCAATGAGCTATACGAGGTGGCCGATATAGACGGCGCCGGTGGATGGGCCCAGTTCCGGCATGTGACGCTGCCACTGCTCTCGCCGACAATTTATTTTCTTTCGCTCTATGCGGTAATCGGCACGTTCAAGGCCTTCAATCACATTTTCGTATTGCGGCAAGCAGCGGCATTGGGCACGACCGACACGGCCAGCATCGTCATTTTTCAGGCGTTCAAGCGGGATACGAGGTACGGGTACGCGTCGGCGCTGGCCATTCTGCTCCTGCTTATCATTATGGTGATAACGCTTGTCAACAATCGAATTGCCAGCAGGAGGGTCTTCTATGGCTAATGAAGCGTTGGCCGGAAGAGCCCTTCGACCACAGCAGGCCGATCCGGCCGCGCGGCGCGCCGCGTTGAACCAGGTGATCATATACACCGTGCTGACTGTGGGGGCGGCGGCCGCGATCTTGCCTTTTCTCTACACGGTCAGCGTCTCGTTGATGAACCTGACCGAAGCGACCGGGGGGCGGGCGCTGCCTTCGACGCCGCAGTGGAGCAACTATACGGAGGCATGGCGGGACGCGCAGTTCTCCCTGTACTTCATGAACAGCGTCAAGATTACGTTGATATCGGTCGGCGGGGCCGTCGTATTCTGTGCGCTGGCGGCCTACGCCTTCGCACAGATGGAGTTTCCAGGTAAGAGTTTCCTGTTCACACTGCTGCTCTCGACTCTGATGCTTCCCGAGGCGATTACCTGGGTTCCTAACTTCATCACGGTTTCCTGGTTGGGGCGCATCAGCCCTATACCGTGGATCAACAACTGGCCGTCGTTGACGATTCCTTTCATGGCGAGCGCGTTCGGGATCTTCCTGTTGCGCCAGTTCTTCCAGCAGATTCCCCCCGAGTTATGGGATTCGGCGCAGATAGATGGATCGGGGCACTTTCGCTACTTGATTACGGTTGTTCTGCCGCTTTCCAGCGCCGCGGTCATGACGCTCGTTCTGTTCGGGTTTGTCGGTGCCTGGAATGCATTGGCCTGGCCGATTCTGGTGACGACGTCTTCGGATTGGCGGCCGATTTCCTACGGCCTGCTCGTTTTTCTGGATGAGGCGGGTGCCCTTCTGCACCTGCAGATGGCCGGTGCCATTATCACAATGCTGCCGATCGTCGTCCTCTATTTCTTTACGCAGCGCCATTTCATCGAGGGGATTGCCACAACCGGACTGAAGGGTTAGCAGGCGCGGTTCGATGAAGAGTAAGGCCCGTTTTACGTCCAAAACAGTCAGGCTTCGGTTTTCAATATCGTGTTATCCGTTTCGGTATTCAACCACAACAGGAGACCAAACCTTATGAATACAAAACGAATGTGGATGTTGGCAGCGCTTCTGGTTGCCGCGCTGGTCTTGGCCGCTTGCCCGGCGCCGGCGACTCAAGCGCCGGCGGCGATGGAGGAGGAAGCGCCCGCGGGCGAGGCGATGGACGAAGGGCCATGCGCTCCTGCGGCCGACGGCCCGCTGGCCGGCATCGATCCGCGCGGTCAGACGATCGTCTGGTGGCATCAGCACCGAGGCTCTCGCGAGGAGAAGCTGGCGGTGATCGTCGAGGATTTCAATACGAACAATGAGTGCGGTATCGTCCTCGACGCGCAGAATCAGGGCGGCTACAACGACATCCGCGACAAGGTGAACGCCAGTACGGCTTCGGGTGAACAGCCGGCGAGCCTGATCGTCGGTTATCAGAACGACCAGGCCTTCTACCAGTTGAACGGCGTCCTGGCCGACTTCGACACGTTCATTGACGATCCTACATGGGGTTTCACGGCAGAGGAACGCGCTGACTTCTTCGCCAGTTTCATGGAGCAGGGCGTCCACCCGGTTTTCGACAACCAGCGCCTGGGCTTCCCGCCCAACCGCTCGATGGAAGTCCTCTACTACAATCAGACCTGGCTGGAGGAGTTGGGATTCGCCGGGCCGCCGACTACGCCGGAGGAGTTTGAAGCGATGGCTTGCGCCGGGGCCGAAGCGAACGGTGACGGCACGGGCGGCTACATCCTGCGGGATGACGCCTCGGCAATGGCATCCTGGACGTTCGCCCTGGGCGGCAATGTCCTGAACGAAGACAACACCGGCTACGTCTATAACGGACAGGCCACGATCGACGCCATGACGATGCTGAAGCGCATGTTCGACAACGGCTGCGCCTACTTCTTCACAGAAGGTTACCCGAATCCTGAATTCGCAGCGCGACGGGCAAGCTTTACGCAGGGCTCCAGTTCCGGCCTGCCCTTCTACGCCAACGACATGGTCACAATCGCGGAAGAGCAAGGACGCGACATGGACGTGTGGGGCGTGACCGCGATTCCGTACACGACCGAGAATCCGGTACAGAACATCTACGGCGCCGACGTCATGATTACGGCTGGCCCGCCGGAGCAGGAGTTGGCCGCGTGGCTGTTCATTAAGTGGTTCACCACTCCGGAAGTTCAGGCCCGCTGGGTAGAGGCGAGCAACTACTTCCCCACCCGTGCAGGTACGGAAGCGCATCTGAGCGGCTACGTGGAGGAGAACCCGCAGTATGGCGAGGCCCTGGCCCTGTTGGGATACGGCGCGTATGAGCCTCAACTCATCTCTTACCAGGCTGTGCGCGACGCCGCGGAAACGGCCTTCAATGAGATTATGCAGGGCGCGGATATCCAGGCGACGCTCGATGCGTTGACGGAGACGGCGAATGAGCTGCAGGAAGAACTGATGGGTGAGGTGGAGTAGAGGTTGGTGTCAGATGCTATAGCAGCATCTTAGTGACCGAACTGCCAGAGTAAATGGAGTGGAGGGGGTTGCCCCTCCACTCTTCTTTTTTCAGGATTCTGAATTCTGGGCGTTCTTGTCGGCTGCCTTAGGCCCGCGGCGCGGCCGACTGCGGAAATCCAATTGCTGGAATCGCTCGAAGTGGCGCTTGCTGCCGTCTTCCTGCTCTTCGCCTCCCCACTCACGCATGCGCTTCTCGGTGGCTTCCAGGTCGTCGAACTGACTCTCGTGGCAAAGAATCGCCTTGATCTTCAGTTCGAGGTCATCTGTAATATCCACTTCGACATCGGACTCTTCGGCATGGCTGATGTAGAGCTGGCTGATATTGTGGGGAGGATAGCCCTCGTTCGTCAGGTCGGGATAGAACATCGGGTTGTCGGCCGCCGGGAAGATGGCCTCGAGGGCGATGAGCCCGGCGTTGCGATGATCGGGATGGTTGATGTAACCGCGCCCGGAGATATAGCGGTCGGGACTGTTGCAGATTATCAGTTGCGGACGAATGCGGCGGATTTCGCGACAGACTCGCTTGCGGATTTCAGGGGTTGGGCGCAAAAAGCCGTCCTCTTCGTCCATAAACAGGACATCTTTGACGCCGCACAGAGCGGCCGCCTTGCGCTGCTCCTCTTTGCGCATCAGGATCAACTGGTGGCGGGTGACGAGCGGATTGTGGTTGCCCTTGTCGCCATTGGTCAGAATCATGTAGGTGACCTCGATACCCTGGCGAGCCATCTGGATTGCGGAACCGGCGCACGAGAAGTCAGGGTCATCCGGGTGCGCCATAATTATCAGTACACGCTCCACCTCTGACCAGTCCGGTGGTTTCAATTCGCGGGAATCGGTCATTTGTATTACTCCTGGGACTACGGAAGAGTCAACGGAAAGAAAAGCCCCTGCAGTCGCAGGGGCGGAGTTTCAAATCGAACGTGCCGGCTCTGAATTGAAGCGTCCAACCATTTGCGCTCTCTGGGAGAAAACGTCACCCACTTCGGCGCTTCCGGCATTGGGAGAGCAGGCACGCGCGAACAAGCCGATTCAGGTCAGACCATGTCGAGTGCTGCGTAACCCGGTCCTTCCTCGAAGTACATGGCGTTCAATTCAGTTGTGTAGGCGTACTCTTCCGGCAAGTCCTCTTCGGGCAGAATAGCATCCGTCGGACACTCGGGTACGCACGCGCCGCAGTCGATGCAGGTCTCCGGATCGATATAGTACCAGGGCCACTCCTCTTCCGGCATGCCTGGGATTATGCATTCCACGGGGCAAACCTCTACGCAGGCGCCGTCCCGAATGCACAAATCAAAGATCACATGGGTCATTGGATTGACTCCTCTATCAAGCTAAGTAAAGCAGAATGTGAATCGGTAAGCTCTCAATGCACAGTTGCTTACGATTCAAGTGCACCATACAACAGGATTGATAGCCAGTGCAAATCTATTTGTAGATTGTTGAACAATAGCCTGCAAGCAACCCATTTGGCACGAAGTTCCGACAGAAGAATCCTTTTTTCAACAGTTCCTTTTGTACTGCGGGGCGCAGTAAAGCCTCTCGACGGAACACCTCCAAGGGGACCAATGTACGGGGGCGGTTGGATCAGTCTTCCCGTTCAGCCAGGGGAAACCTGGGCACGACGCCTGGATTCACGAGGTGTTCGGCCGGCGGCCAGTACCCGCTGAGCACGGCCGCCGCGTTGCCTATGCCTCCGTCGGTGACATCCTGCATCGCCTGCACGGAAATGGCGCCGACGTGGGGCGAGAGAATCACATTATCGAGCGAGAGTAAAGGGTGATCCGGCGGCCTTTCTTCTTCGACGAATACATCGATACATTCGAACGTATCGATTCCTGCGCCAGCCAGCGTTCCTTCGCGCAAGAACTCCACCAGCGCATTCTCATCGACGATCGCCCCCCGCGACGTGTTGACGAGGTAAGCGCCGGGTTTCATTTTGCGCAGCATGGTTTCGTCGAGCAAGTGGTAGGTCTCATCAGTCAGGGGCAAATGAAGGGACACGTCGTCCGACTTTTCGAGCAGGTCCTCCAAGCCCATCATTTCGACGCCAAGTTCCTCTGCGGCTTCCGAGGGCGCGTCCATATTGCGGCGCGTAGCAACTACGCGGATTCCGAAGCCCTGCGCCCTCTTGGCCACCGCGCGGGCAGAGTTGCCGAATCCGACCAGGCCGAGAACACGACCGTAAAGACGCTGATTGGTGGAGGCCTGGCGCCGCGCTTTATTCCAGGCTCCGGACGCCATCGCTGCGGACATCTGCGGCAGTTTGCGATGCAGCGCCAGCAGCAGCGCCATGGTGTGGTCAGCCTGCTCTTCGACGCAAAATGTCGGGACATTGGTTACGAGAATGCCTTTGCGGGTCGCGGCGTCGACGTCGATCTTGTCGGTTCCCGTGCCAAGGCGGGAGATCACGCGGCAGCGGCTCAGGCTTTCGATTACCCCTTCGGGCAGCGCGGTAGAGACGACAAAGATGGCGTCACAGTCACTGACGCGGGGAATGATCGTAGAGGGCGTATTGGCCTCCACCTCGAAGGGGTGGAGGTGGTGCTCGCGAAAGCGATCCCTCTCGTATTGGGACATTTGTGAGAGTACGGCGTTCAGACGCACGACACGGAATTCTTCCAGATGACTCCAGTCGGACATGGTAAAGCCTTCTCTTATTGTTTTTGCCCGGAGCGCGCCAACGCCTTCGGCCAATTTGCCATACGTAGCAACGCCTCCAGGTACTTTCTACATTTCTGAATCCGTTTGCCCGCGGTTCAGGGCTATAGTATGATTTCGATGATTAGGAGTATACTTTCTCCGGTTTTCAACTGTCAATCGCATTGCGCCACCGTCCCTTCCAAATGAATAGGAAGCGCCCTCTTTGCCTGCCTCCGCTATTACGATCAAGTTGAGGCGACTTTGAAACTCATGCCAGTAGGCCTTCCTCCTGAAGGGGCAAGTTCTGTAGTTGAGTAAGTTCCGGGTAGAGCAGGGCAGGACACCAGGCCAGATGCCCCTTTTCTGAGAATTGCAGCGGCAGGTGAAGGCTAAAGGAGCAATTAGGTGAAAATCCAGAAACTCGAGACGATCTGGTTTGAAGAGCAGTTCAATACGCTCTGGCTGCGCATCCACACCGACGAAGGGCTGATCGGGCTGGGCGAAACGTACTACGTGCCGCGTGCGGTTGCCGCAGTGATCCATGATGTTTTCGCCAACCTGTTGGTGGGGCGCTCCGTGTTTGACATCGAGAACCACTGGAACAACATGTTTGCCACGGTGAACTTTTTCGGGTATGCCGGAGCAGAGACCCGCGCTATTTCGACGGTCGACGTGGCGTTGTGGGATCTGCTGGGGCAGTACACTGGCCAGCCCATCTACAACATGCTGGGCGGGCGTAACCGTGACCGCATACCAATTTACAACACGTGTGTAAGCCACGGGCCTCACATGGACTACCACGCCTGGATGGAAGGGCGGGCAGGCGAGCTGGCGCAGGAGCTGCTGGCTTCGGGAATCCGAGCGATGAAGATCTGGCCCTGGGATCAGTTTGGCGTTTCGCTGGGCGGTCCTGTTGGACAGCGCGCCGGGGTCGGCGCGGTGGGGCCTGTCGGCCACTACCTGGATCCGGACGATCTTAAGCGCGGCCTTGAACCTGTCCAACAAATACGAGCGGCAGTGGGTGACAAAATGCAGATAGCGATTGAAGGCCATGCGCGCTGGAACCTGCCTATCGCGATAGATATCGGCCGTGCCCTTGAGCCGTACGACATAATGTGGCTGGAAGAGATCATCCCCCCCGACAACGTGGATTCCTACGCCCGCCTGGCCGCGGCGACAAAAGTACCCATTTGCGTGAGCGAGCGCCTTTTCACTCGCTTCGGTTTCCGGCAGGTTGTTGAGAAGAACGCGGCCCACATCGTGATGCCCGATATGGCCTGGACCGGCGGCCTGACCGAGACGCGTAAGATTGTTGCAATGGCGGATACCTATTACCTGCCTTTTACCACCCACGACACGATCGGTCCTGTAGCGTTGTGGTCGGCCGCGCATTTGGCGGCGCATGCACCCAATGCCATGATCATGGAGACAGTGAGGGCATATACGCAGGGCTGGTACAACGATGTAATGACCGAGGAGCTGGTGATCCGGGACGGACACCTGGAATTTCCCGACCGGCCCGGCCTCGGCACGGCGCTGCGGCCGGAGGTACTGGCGCGCAGCGATGTTCATGTTGAAGTCAGCGACGTGTCCAGTCTAAAGGATGTGTCAACGGGATAGGGCCAGTCTCGCATTGGCATACCCAGGCGAGTTGAATCTTCATCAAGAGAGTCGAGTCCATGAACGCAAGAATCGTAATTGCTTACCCCGGATTCGGGGATATCGAGATAGAAAAAGAGATACTCAGCGCCGCGGGGCTGGAGATCGAGCATGTCGGCAATCTGGACACGGAGGAGGCCAGGCAGGCTGCACGGGGATGTGATGCTCTGATGGTCACCATCCAGCCGGTGCGGGCAGAACTCATCCAGAGCCTGGAACGTTGCCGGCTGATCTGCCGCGTTGGCACCGGACTGGACGCGATTGACATCGGGGCGGCCACGGAGCGCGGCATCTGGGTGACCTATGCTCCGGACTATTCGATTGATGAGGTCTCTACGCACGCCATAGCGCTGGTGCTGGCGCAGGCGCGCGGTCTACCCGGTCTTCTCGGCGCGACGCGCCAGAGAATCTGGGACAGTGAATCGGGCGGCATTCTCCACCGTTTCGGCGACCAGACCCTGGGCGTCATTGGTTGCGGCCGGATTGGCCAGGCGACGGCGGCCAAGGGACGCGGGTTGGGGCTTGAGGTCTTGGTATACGACCCCTACGTGGATGCGGCGGCGATGGAGGCACTGGGTGTTCAGGTCGTCGACCTGGAGACGCTGCTGCGCAATTCGGACTATATATCTCTGCACTCGCCGCTGACGGACGAGACCCGCCACCTGATCAATGCAGAGACGCTGGCGATGATGAAGCCGACCGCGTATCTGGTGAACGCAGCGCGTGGCGCCTTGGTCGATGAGGACGCGTTGCTGGCAGCAGTTCAGGGCGGACAGATCGCCGGCGCCGCGCTGGACGTGTTAAATGTCGAACCGGTGGCGGCGGACCATCCCTTCCTGAAGGAAGAGCGCATCTTGCTCACGCCCCACGCAGGGTGGTATTCTGAGGAATCCAAAATTGACGTGCGCGTACAGGGGGCGGAAGAGGTGGTTCGCGTTCTGCAGGGCGAACGGCCGCGTGCGCCGGTCAATGAGATTCCAAATGGATAGATGCTGCAAAGGAGATCGAGCGCGATGACCCACCCACTCTTTGACCTGACAGGCCGTGTGGCCATCGTTTCGGGCGCGGCAAGCGGCATGGGGCGCATTACATCGTTGGGCTTTGCCGAGGTCGGCGCGGATGTTGTGCTGCTGGACATTAACGAGGCCGGCGCGCAGGAGACCGCGCACGAGATTGAAAAGTTGGGCGGAAGGGCCCTCCCACTCAATTGCGACATTTCGGACCCGGATCAGATCCGGTCCACTTTCGAACGGGTCGACAGCGAATTGGGCAAGGTAGATGTCCTCAGCAACATCGCCGGCGAGGGCATTCGCAACGATCCCCTGGAACTGACCGAGGACGAAATTCAACAAGTGATGCAGAATCTGGTAGTCGGCCGCTATATCTGCACGCAGGAAGCGGCCAAGCGGATGATGGCGCAAGGGCGCGGTAGCATTTTCAGCATCGTTTCCATCGCCGGGTTGAGCGCGCTAGGCCGCAACCATATTGCCTACAGCATGGCGATGGGCGCGGTTGCAGCAATGACCAGGGAATTGAGCACTGAGTGGAGCAGTCTGGGCGTGCGCGTCAACGCTATTGTATGCGCCCAGATTATGAACGAGGACTTGCGCGTAAGGATCGCGGCGGACCCCGTTCTTGGGGCTTCCTACCTGAGGGGCTTGCCGATCGGCCGCATGGGTGATCCCAGCGACATCAAAGGGCCGGCGATATTTCTTGCCTCCGATGCCTCTGGCTGGATGACAGGCGCTTTGATCCCGCTGGATGGCGGCAATCTGGCCAAGAATGTCAGCGGTTCCCATCCTGGGATGCCTGCAGTGGTGCCCGCCTGAGTCTGCGCCGACCGGCTGATGACCGACAAACTCAACACATGGGAGGTAGGTGGCATGGCCCAGTCAGAGCAACTCCTTTCCCTCTACAGGCAGATGCTCATCATTCGCTACACAGAGGAACAGCTGGCCCGTTCGCATCAGATGGGACTGATACACGGTGCCTGTCACACTTACGTCGGAGAAGAGGCGATTGCGACCGGCGTGTGCGCGCATCTGCGGCCTGACGATGCCGTGTTCAGCACACACCGGGGGCATGGTCACGCGCTGGCAAAGGGAGTCAGCCCGCGGGAGGTTGTTGCCGAGCTGTTCGGACGCGCGACCGGCTGCTCGCAGGGAAGGGGAGGAAGTATGCACCTCTTCAAGCCGGAGGTCGGGATGATGGGAACAAGCGGGATCGTCGGCCCCTGCATCCTGCAGGCGACGGGCGCTGGCTATTCCTTCAGACTGCTCAAAACAGACCAGGTCGGCGTTGCCTTTTTCGGCGATGGGGCGGTGAACAACGGCGCCTTCCATGAAGGGTTGAATCTGGCCAGCATCTGGAAACTGCCGACGCTGTTCGTCTGCGAAAACAACCTGTATGCCACCGAGGTGCCCTTTTCTTATTCTTCCGGCAATCCCCACGTGGGCAACCGGGGACCTGCATACGGGATGGAAAGCCTCACAGTAGACGGGAACGATGTGCTGGCCGTCTATGAAGCGGCGGAAGAGGCAGTGCAGCGGGCCCGCGGGGGAGAAGGGCCCACCTTGATTGAGTGCCGAACTTACCGCACGCGCGCCCATGCGGAAGGAATGAGAGACGCCGGGTACCGCACACAGGAAGAGGTCGAGGAGTGGAAGGCGCGCGATCCGATTACGCGCTACAACGAGTGGCTGCTGGAAAATGAGGAGGCTGGTCCGGAAACGCTGGCGGGGATTGAGGCGGAGGTGAAGGGGATGGTAGCGGACGCGGAGGAATTCGCTCGCAACAGCCCATGGCCGGAGCCTGATACGGTCAGCGCTCATGTATTCAACCAGAGGTGAAGGCCATGCGAGAGTTGACTTACGTTGAAGCCACTCTGGAGGCCCTTGACAGCGCGATGGCGCGCGATCCTTCGATCTTTGTTGTCGGCGAAGGGATCGGCGAACGGGGCGGAAACTTCAATACCACTGTCGGTCTGTACGACAAGTATGGACCCGAGCGCCTCTGCGACACGCCCATCAGCGAACGCGGCTTTGTCGGCATGTGCGCCGGCGCCGCCATGACCGGTACGCGCCCTGTTGTCGACTTCATGTTTCTGGACTTTATCCTCGACGCTTTTGGCGAACTGGTCAATCAGATCGCAAAGATGCAGTATATGAGCAGCGGCCGGCTTAAGATGCCAATCCTGCTACGCGGCGCGATTGGGATCGGCCACTCGGCTGCGACCCACCACTCGGGCAGCTACTACCCGATCTTTGCTCATCTTCCCGGGTTCAGAGTTGTAGTGCCTGCCATTCCCAGCGACGCCAAAGGGCTTTTCACCACGGCACTGCAGAGCGACGACCCTGTGCTTTTCCTGGAACACAAGTCGCTGCTCTTCAATCGCGGCGAGGTGCCCGAGGGTGAATACGCAATTCCCTTCGGGCAGGCGCGCATCGCGCGCGAGGGGTCGGACTGCACGCTCGTTGCAATCGGATCGATGGTTGACAAGACACTCAACGTATGTGAAAAGCTGGCAGAGGACGGGGTTTCGGCGGAGGTAATCGATCCGCGCACGATCGCTCCGCTCGATATGGCGACGATACTGGAGTCGGTCAGCAAGACGGGACGGCTTCTGATTGTTGATGAGACATTTCAGCCGTGCGGCGTTGGCGCTGAAATCGCGGCGCAGGTCATTGACCAGGGATTTGACGATTTGGACGCCCCGATCCGCCGTCTGAACGGCGCGCATGTGCCCACACCATACAGTCCGCCGTTGGAGCTTGCCATTGTTCCGGAGTCGGACGACATCGAACAGAGCGTACGCGATCTGCTTGCTGAATAAAGGAAATGGCCGAAGACCGGCGAGAACGCGTCCGCCAACGCCTCCGAAACTACTGCCGTTCAATTGAGGGAATCCGATGGCCTACGAAGTGACGATGCCGCGCCTGGGATGGACGATGGAAGAGGGCGTCTTTGGCGAATGGCTGAAACAGGATGGAGACGAGGTTAAGGCCGGCGACCTGCTCTTTACGGTCGAGGGGGACAAGGCTACGCAGGAGGTCGAGGTGTTCGAGAGCGGAATCCTGCGACTTCCGCAAGGCGCCCCGGCTCCTGGTGATCTCATTCCTGTCGGTGCGCTGCT
Organism: Caldilineaceae bacterium; assembly: GCA_965204525.1. Classification (GTDB taxonomy): domain Bacteria; phylum Chloroflexota; class Anaerolineae; order Caldilineales; family Caldilineaceae; genus Bin5. The sequence goes on from OZ241994.1 coordinate 1,690,705, forward strand.
TGCGTATATCGTCCAGGCCGGGGAACTGATGCCTGCAGCGGGTAGCCGGTCCCCTCAGTCGGAAGGGCGCGAAGAGCGGGCCAGCACGGCAACTCCGACCGCTAAGGCAGAGCCTGCCTTCCGGAAGCCGTCGGCAACGCAATCAACTGCCGCGGACGGTCGCGGCAACCCAGCCATTAGCCCCCGGGCGCGGCGAGTAGCCGGCGAGCTGGGCGTGGATTGGACTCAGCTTACCGGCAGCGGCCGCACGGGACGGATCGTCGAGCGGGATGTGCGCGCCGCCGCGGAGACGATCGTTGAACCAGTTGGCGTGGACATGTCGCCGGTAGCGCGTCGTATGGCTGCGGAAGCGGGCATTTCTCTGGAGGAGCTAACGGCCATCAGGCCGGGCGCCCGGATACAACGCGAGGACGTTGAAGCTGCAATCGCGGCAAGACGGCAAGTTGTGCAGGCCGGCGAGGCGGCGGGTCAGATCGTGTCGCACAGCCGCATCCGGCAGATTACGGCCCAACGCATGACAGAGAGCGCGCATACAACTGCCCCTGTCACGCTGACCACGGAGGCCGATGCCACCGAGTTGGTGGCGTTACGTGAGCAGCTGAAGTCCAGCTATGCTCGACGAAGGCTGGCGGTACCAAGCTACAACGACATCTATCTCAAATTGACAGCCGCCGCCTTGCAGGAACATCCCGCGCTCAACGCCAGTTGGAGCGATGATGGACTGATCCTTCATGGCGGAATCCACATCGGTTTCGCGGTCGAAACCGAGCGGGGGCTGCTGGCTCCGGTGCTAAGAGACGTTCCTGCGAAGTCGTTGCGCGTGATAGCGGCCGAGACTGCCAGCTTGATCGAGGGCGCGCACCAGGAACGCCTGGGGCATGAGGCGATGCAGGGTGGAACTTTCACGATCACAAATTTAGGCATGTACGGCATTGACGCCTTCACCCCCATCATCAATCTGCCCCAAGCCGCCATTTTGGGAATCGGGCGAACTGTCTGCAAGCCGGCCGTACACGACGGGGAAGTCGTTCCCCGCCAGATGGTTGCACTCAGCCTTACCTTTGATCATCGCGTTGTGGACGGGGCTCCGGCGGCGCGTTTCCTCAACACAGTTCGCGAGTACGTCTCCGAGCCTATTATGTGGCTCTCTTCGTGACAGCTTCCGCTCCGGCGGTTCTTACAATTCAGCCCCTCTTCGCCGCAAGTTTACTTCCTCAACACGGACTGCAAACGTCTCTTATCGCTCCTTAGTCGGAGGGCGCCCAGCCTGACGGGTCTGCCGGTCTGCCCCCAGGTCCGACTAAAACGCACAATCTCAGAAAGCGTGGATAAAATCAGGCTTAGGTGCGTCCCCGCTAAATGGGCATCACTCTCGAAAAGCCTGTTGTGCCTTTGATGCCGGCGTGAACTCTAAAGGAGAACGAAGATTGAGCATGTGAAAAAATTGACAATATGTCTGAATTCCATAGGATTATCGGAAGCCCCGTTAGTCCAGATACAAAAACAGTCACATTCAAATTCACAGAGGAGAATTCCAACAATGACGCAAAGAGAGTCCTTGTCCAGAAGAACGTTTCTCAAAGTAAGTGGAACATTCGCCGGCGCGGCCGTACTGGCGGCTTGCGCGCCCGTTGCAGCCCCTGCAGACGACGGTGCAATGGGCGAAGAAGCAATGGCTGATCCCGTTACGATTCGCTACGGCCGCCATGATCCAGCCGCGGGCGTTGCGACAACGCTCGAATCGTTCCATGAAGAGTATCCGGACATTGTGGTCAGTGTAGAGCAGATCGGCGAGTTTCACGCCAAGATTCCGGCCCTGGCAGCGGCCGGCACACTGCCCGACGTCGTACGCAGTTGGGAGGCGATGGCGCTCGACCTGGGGCGCAACAACCAGTTCATCGACATTCAGCCTTATGTTGATGGCGAACCCGGTTACGACGCTGACGACTTCTACGAGAACTGGTGGAACTACCCGGTCGTGGAAGGGAAGCGCTTCGGCATCCCCGACGCGGCCGCGCCCCATATAACCTTCTACAACGCCGACCTCTTCGACGCCGCCGGTGTCGAGTATCCCAACAAGGACAGCTTCACCTGGACCGACTTCGAGGAGAAGGCCCGCGGCATCAGCGATCCTGACAACAAGATCTGGGGGTCGGAGACGATACCGGTTGGCTGGCACATGTACAGTGTCAAACAGGCCTGGCAGAACGGCGGCAGCTACTACAGCCCCGATTTCCGGGAGTGCTGGCTTGACAAAGAGGAGACGATCCAGGCGATTCAGTTCTGGGCCGATATGCTGCTCGACGGCAATGTAATGCCCTCGCCGTCCCAGATTGTCGGTATTGGCGGCGCCGGCGCGGCCGCGGAGCTCCTGGCCGCCGGCAAGATCGGAATGCAGCGTATGGGGTCCTGGGTCACCGGAAGTCTTGTCGACGCCGGTTTCCGCTTCAATGTTGTCGCCGAGCCCAGCCAGGCCCGCCGCGATACCATCACGCACGGCGCGTTTAACAACATTTCCACAACCTCCGAGCACAAGGATACGGCCTGGATCTGGCTCAACTACAACACCAGCACTCAAGGCATTTACAACTACGCCTCCAACGCGAACTTCCCGGGCACGCGTCGCTCATCGAATGAAATCGAACCCTTCCCCTGGGTCGCCGACGTCGACTTCGAAGTCGACTGGGACGTCGTACCCGACGCATTGACATACGGGCACATTCTGCCGGGACCGGCCAATGAGGGTGAAGCTCTGAAGCTGATCGGCGATGCGCTGGATAAGGTATATGCCGGCAATGCCCAGGCCGCTGACATCTTCCCCGAAGTTGCGCCCAAGGTAACGGCCGTAATTTCGGATGTCTAGACCGACACCCTGAGATCAGAGAGTTCGCGAAGGCATTATCGGTTTTCTTTGCCTTCGCGAGCTTCTGCAGGTCATCAGTTCGCTCGCATGCGGACCGGCCGCTACGCGATTGCCGCGTAGCCGGCCGGCGCCAGAGCGCCGCCCGAGGGTAGTAATCCGTGACCACTGCGGGTCTTTCACGTCCCCATAGCTTTTGGCAGAGCAGGCGTTTTCGCGACGCCATAGTTGCTTACGCCTTCATCTTGCCATGGGTCATTGGCTTTATCCTCTTCGTTGGCGGCCCAATCGTGGCATCTTTCGTCCTCAGTTTTTTCCGCTGGAAGATGATTGCGCCGCCTAAATTTTACGGCCTGACGCATTACATCAGCATGGTCACCACAGATGAGCTGTTTCGCATCTCAATCTGGGTGACCTTCAAGTTTGTGATTATCTCCGTACCTGTAAGCCAGGTGCTGGCCTTGGGGCTGGCGTTGCTGCTGAATCAACGGATTAGGGGTCTCGGATTCTGGCGCTCGGCCTTCTATCTGCCTGCTGTTGTCAGCGGCGTGGCCGGGTCTATCATTTGGGTGTGGATGTATCACGTTGAACTGGGGATCGTGAACAATGGTTTGGCGCTGATGGGACTGGAAGGACGAAACTGGCTTTATGACAGGGAGTTGGTTCTGGGTTCACTTATCGTCAAGAGCCTGTGGAACATCGGTATTCCCATGGTTATCTATCTGGCAGCCTTGCAGGGAATGCCGCAGCAACTGTATGAAGCTGCAGACATAGATGGCTCCGGCGAGGTATCAAAGTTTTTTGCGATCACTTTGCCCATGCTGTCTCCAGCCATCTTCTTCAATGTTGTGATGGGCATCATCGCTTCGGTGCAGACCTTTGCCGAACCCTATGTGATGACCGGAGGCGGCCCCGACAATGCAACGCTGTTTCTGGGCCTCCACCTCTATCAAAACGCCTTCCATTACCTCAAAATGGGCTACGCCTCCGCCATGGCATGGATTATGTTCCTGCTCATTTTTGGGCTGACCGTCTTCCAGTTCGGCCTTGCCGGCCGCTGGGTCTATTACGAGGGCGGCGCGCGCTAGCCCGCCGGGAGATTCGATAGTGGTCGTTGGAAACGAAACGGTTCCGACAGCTGAACCGCTGCATAGCGAGGCCTACACGCGGCCCAGCAGACTGCGTACCATTCTGATCGGCAACCGCTTTCAGACGGGCCTTGTTCGGCTGCTTGTGATCTACGCGGTTCTGATTTTCTCGGCGTTTCTCTTTCTCTTGCCGTTCTATTGGATGGTAAACACAGCGCTAAAGCCTCCCAACCAGGTCTTTACACTGCCGCCCACTTGGATACCTAAGCCGGTAATGTGGTCGAATTTCCTGACCGCCTTTACGATCCAATACGAGACGGCCCCCCCTGTATACAATTATGCGCTCAACACGTTAATCGTAACCGTAAATGGAGTCGTTTCGACGATATTCTCGAGCGCGCTGGTAGCCTATGCCTTTGCCCGCCTGGAATTCCCTGGCAAGAACGTCATCTTTCTGGGCATTCTGAGTACGCTCATGATTCCATTCGCGGTCGTGATGGTTCCCCAGTTCATAATTTGGCGGTATTTGAACTGGCTGGACACGCTGTGGCCTTTGATGATTCCGCACTGGTTCGGGTCGGCGTGGAACATTTTCCTGCTGCGCCAGTTTTTCATGACGATTCCGAGAGAGTATGACGAAGCGGCCTATCTTGACGGCGCGTCTCGCTGGCATATCTTCGTCAGGATCATTCTGCCTCTATCCAAGCCGGCCCTGGCAGCTGTCGCGGTCTTCGCTTTTGTGTTCTTTTGGAATGACTTTCTTGGTCCTCTGATTATTTTGTCTACTCCGGAGAACTTTACGCTTACATTGTTCCTGGCGAACTTCAATGTTGCCTATAGGGGAACGCCGTGGCATCTGTACATGGCCGCTGCTCTTATCATCATTCTTCCCTGCCTTGTCCTGTTCTTCTTTTCTCAGAACGCCTTTCTGAAGGGGATCACGGTTACCGACCTGAAGGGCTGAGGGCAGCCGCTTCTTTCACGAGCCTTTCTGCAGGACTTTCCTTCACTGAAACAGAGGCACATATGAAAATCAAAGAAATCCGTGCATTTGAGATTGCGGCCGAGGCGCGGCCGCAGACAAAGCCGCGCACGCCAAGCCGGGCCGAGACCGTTCACATGAACCGGCCCATGGCCCGCTATCCCCGTTTTCCCAACGGTGAGGGGCACGTCTCGATGGCTCCTTGGAAACGGCCGGCCGTGCTGGTAACGGCTGAGGACGGCACGCAAGGCTTCGGCATCTCCCTCTACGGGTCTGTAGTGGCGCGCATGATCAACGAGCATTTCGGTCCCAATCTGGTCGGCGAGAACGCCATGGCCACTGAGAAGCTGTGGGATATGATGGTGCGGCTCTCGACCGCTTTCAGTCCTACAGGCATGACAAGTTACGCAATCAGCGCGCTCGACGTGGCCCTATGGGATCTCAAGGGGAAACTGCTGGGGTTGCCTGTGTACGAGTTACTGGGAGGGCCGCAGAAGGAAAAGATATTCTGCTACGCATCCGGTTTCGACCAGGAGTGGTACATGGAGCTGGGTTTCAAGGCCACCAAGCTGTTCAGCCCCTGGGGACCTGAACAGGGACTGGAGGGTCTCAACAGGCTGGAGGAGCTGGTTGCAAGCACACGCGAAACCATCGGCGACGAAGTGGAGCTGATGTTGGATGGCTGGACGGCATATGATCCCGAATACACTGTACGTGTGGCCGAGCGGATGCGGCCCTACAACCTTAAATGGCTGGAGGACTATATCCAGCCCGAAGATCTTCTGGGCTACGAGTCGATCCGGCAGCGATTGCCCTGGCAGACCCTGGCTACAGGCGAGCACTGGTACAATCTGGCGCCCTTTGCCCACGCCGCGGGCAAGCGGCTCGTGGATATTTTCCAGCCGGACGTGCTCTGGTGCGGCGGAATCACCGCGGCAGCCAAAATCTGCCACCTGGCGCAGGCAAATCAGATTTCCGTCATCGCCCATGGAGGCATGAACTATCCCTTTGGCCAGCACCTGTCGATGGCCATGCCGGCGGTCACATGGGGAGAACGTTCAGAGGGCGTCTCGGCGCCCGGCGTACCGCTGGCGGAAATGGTCAAGCTGCCGGGCACTGCGGTCATTGAGGACGGCTACTTGCGGCCCAGCGATGCGCCAGGGTTTGGACTCGAAATCGACGAAGCGTGGCTGGAACAGGTCACTGTCTGAATTGAAGTAAGCAAGAATACGCGCGAGCGTACACACACCATTATTGACGAACGATATCACCTTTTTTCGTCCCGCTGAAATGGAGAAAAGCCCATGGAACTCGGCTATTTTCTGATGCCCGTTCACCCGCCTGAAAAGGACTTTACGCAGAGTCTTGAAGAGGACCTGGAGTTGATCGAGCGGGCCGAGGGGCTTGGGTACTCCGAGGCCTGGATTGGCCAGCATCACTCGGTGAAATGGGAGCCGATGCCCTCGAACGACGTCTTTATCGCCAATGCCATGGCCCGCACCAGCACCATCAAGTTTGGGACGGGCGTGACGATCGCCCCCTTCCATCATCCGGTCAATGTGGCAGTACGCCTGTCGATGCTGGACCATCTCTCGCGCGGCCGACTGATGTGCGGCTTTGGCCAGACCGGTATTCCGACCGACCTCAGCCTGTTCGACCTGCCTGCGGATCCCCGGACTCTGGGCCTGATGACTGTCGAAAGCATCAACATGGTGCTGAAGTTGTGGACAACAGACGCGCCATTCGACTTCAAGGGCGATTACTGGCATATACATATCGATGAGACCCGCCCGGACATAGGATTGGGGGAGATCCTGCGGCCCTACCAGAAGCCGCATCCGCCGGTGGCGATGGCGGTCCTGAAGGGCACGTCGATGGCCGCGCGCATGGCGGGGCAGCGCGGGTTCTTACCCGTGAGCACAAACCTGGTTCCTATGGCGACACTGGCTGAGCACTGGGAGACCTTCTGCGCCGGCGCAAGTGAAGCCGGTCGCGAGACGCCCGATCGGAGTGTCTGGCGGATAGCGCGCAACATCTTCGTTGGCGACTCGAAAGAGGAGGCGTTCGATTTTGCCCTCAACAGCGCCTTCGGACGCTCTTTCGCCTATCTGATCGATCTGATCGGTCCCGGCCGCCTTGACGGGTGGAAAGAGGACCCGGAGATGCCGGACGAAGCGGTTACCGCGGAGTACGCGGTACGGCGACTGGCGATTGTCGGTGACGTAGACGAGTGCATTCGCCGTCTGCAGGAGATTCAGGAGGTGACGGGGGGCTTTGGAACGCTGCTGGCCATCGGGCATGACTGGGATGACAAGCCGCGCTGGCTGCGCTCGATGGAACTCTTGAAGAATGAGGTGATACCGGCACTGTAGGACAGTTGGCTAGGCCGCCGGTTGTGATTCATTTGCGTCATTTCGGGAGTGATATGGTTGGCGCTTCAGCGAGAGAGATCAAGACGACCTGTTGTGCCGGAGTCACGGGTGCTTGTCATTCCCGAGGGGATAGTTTCGTTGGACTTCGAACTAGCCTGTCCCGATCGAGCCCGTAGCACGAAGAGTCGAACTGGCCAAGTACGGGACGGAGATGAGGAAAACAAAGTAAGGGAATTTGACAGGAAAGGTTATCTGCGCTAAACCATTCTCGGTGGATGACTGATCGTCGCATTCCCTACTCTGTCCCCCCGGCAGGCAGAATCCTGGCTACAGTGCAATGAAAAGCGCACCTCCTGTCACACATCTGTGTGAACATTATCCATTCCATTCACTTTTCCAAAGGAGCAAGAAATGTCGGAACAGAGTCTCAATCGAAACGAATCAGGTGGCTTGATGAACGGCCAAATGAGTCGAAGGAAGTTCCTGCGCGCGACCAGCGGGCTCACCCTGGCCTCTCTGGTAGCGGCCTGCGCCGGCCCGGCCCCTGACAGCGGCGGGGACATGGGAGACGCCGAGGAGGCCATGGCCGAAGTCCAGGGCATTACAATGCTGATCCGCTCCGATATCCGCAGCGCGTACGCGGCGGATGATGCCGTAGAGCGCTGGAACAACGAATTTGAGGCGCAAGTTGCCATAGAAGAACCGGCCGGCGCTCCGGATACGAAGATTCAGGCTGCCCAGGCGGCAGGTGACCTCATCTGGGACGCCTACGCGGTCGTCGTCTTTCCGTGGGACGCCCCCAGGTGGCACAGTCGGGGCTTGATTCAGTCGATGGATGAGTTTATCGAAGCATCGTCGATTCCGGGCTCAGACGAGGTCGTGCCGGGGATCATCCCGTCGATTTTCGAGGTTCACAAGATCGAAGGGAGTCAATTTGGAATTCCTGGAAATGTCGGTAGTGTAGCCTTGGGTTGGTTCTGGGAACCGATGGAAAAGGCTGGTTTCGACAGCCAGCCGATGACCTGGGACGCGGTTCGGGAAGCGGCGGAAAAGATCGCCGAGACCAGCCCGGACCTGACTCCTTTCGATGCTTCCTGCACGCCGCTTTGCGATCTGTACGCCATGCTCTGGGGGGCAACCGAGACGCCGCTTACCGACGACGGATTGATAGATATCTCCAGCGAGGCGAGCCTTGCTTCTCTGACGTGGATTCGCGAAATGGTTGAAGACGGCCTGATGGCGTCGGCAACAGGCGAAAACTTCGGCAACTGGTTGAAGGGCGGTACGGCCCTGCTGACCTCGTTCGACGTCCACGGGACAATGGCCCAGCAGACCTTCGGACAGGAAACGGCAACGACCGGAATCAACTTCTTCCGAGAGGATCCTGATGTCGCCGGTACAAAGGCAGGCACACCATTCTGGATCAACTCCACCGCTCTGCTCAACAAGGCTGCCAATCCGCAAGGCGCGGTCGACTTCACCCTCTGGTGGTTTGGACCGGAGAACAAGACCACGGGCAAGCAGATCACGGAAGTTGCCGCCAAGCCCTGCTACCAGTACACCTATGACGAGTTTGTCAAGGACGACCCGGTGCAGCAGTGGCAACTCGAAGGCATCGAGTTGGTGCGCAACTCCGTCTGGTTCCCGTCCAACCTGTTTTTCGGCCTCCAGAACAGCAATCTTGCCCCTGAGATGCAGCGGCTGCGCGACGCGACCCAGAGTGTCACGCCTGAGGAGGTCGTTGAAGTCGCCATGGAAGGCATTCAGATTGACCTCGATGAGTTGAAGGAGTCAGGTGTTTACGACCGGATGATGATGGCCTAACTGTGGCTTCTTATCAGTCAGCGGCAGTCAGAAGAAACAACGGCTGCTGCTGACTGATTCCCCGCCCGACATTCCAGGAGTCTTCGATGACAGCACAATCCGACTCGGGGGGCGGCGGCCTTTTCGCCGCCGTTCGCAGATATCGACAGACAAGCGGTCAGCAGGTCTCCTTTCGGAAGAACAACCTGTTGGGCTACCTGTTCATCGCGCCGGCCATGGCTCTATACCTGACCTTTAACGTCTGGCCAATCTTCCGCGGCATTGCCATGGCGTTTACCGACTATCGATTTGTCTATCCGGATACGCGCTGGGACTTCAATGGCTTCAGCAACTTTGTCAAGATGGTAGGCGACCGGCGCGCGATGGATGCGGCCGGAGTCTCACTGAAGTATCTGGCATTCGTCGCTCCTGCCATGATCCTGATCGCTTTGGTCCTGGCCGTGCTGATTTCCAAGGTCAAGAGGGGGGCTGCATTCTACCGCTGGGTTGTCTATCTGCCGGCCGTGCTACCCGTGGCCGTAATCTTCCTGATGTTTGGCGAGATGTACGGCTTTCAGTTCGGCTTTATCAACACAGTTTTGCGAGGCTGGGGAGTTGAGAATCCCCCCAACTGGCTGGGCGACCGGGATCTGGCCTTACCCTCAATCGGTGCTGCCCACATTTGGATGATCTTCGGTTTTCCTACACTCCTGTTCCTGATCGGTATCTACAATATCGGCGCTGAAATGTACGAGGCGGCGTCGTTGGACGGCGCAAACGGCTGGCATCAGTTCCTCTATCTGACGGCCCCGCTGCTGAAGCCGACCTTCGCACTGATCGTCGTGCTGAATCTTCCGCTCTTCGGCGTCGTCGAACCTATGCTGATTCTCAACAATGGCGGGCCGGCCAACTCCACGCGCACGCTTGGCCTGTATCTCTATCAGCAGGCCTTCGAGGTTGGCGATTTGCGGCTAGGGTATGCCGCGGCTATCAGCCTGGTCATAGGCCTGATCAGCGCACTGATAGCGGGAGTAATCTTTCGCTGGTCGCGACAGGACTAGGGGGACTTGGACGCGCAGATGTTTATCAGGAAGTCCACCCTCAGCACAGAGGTTGATCTCTAACAAAAGGACAGACTCATGGCGACGGAAGCGGATGCAAGCAGCATTGGTCAGCAAGCGCAGAGCGAGACCGACAGCCCGTTATTCCGGTTGCGCGTGTGGCTGCGCCAAAAGGACTTTTTCTCACACGTGCTCCTGGCCGTCGTTACTTTCATCGTCCTGTTGCCGCTGCTGTGGATCATCTCGACATCATTCAAGGACAGACTTGAGTTTTCGACAAACTCGGCGGCCCTGATCCCCAGCAGCTTCAGCCTCGTGAACTATCTGTACATGTTCGAAGCGATCCAGCTGTTGCCCATCTACATGAGAAACAGCTTTATCCTTGCTGCGGGCGTGACGCTGATCCAGGTGTTTTGCTCGGCACTGGCCGGTTACGCATTCGCCCGCATGCGCTTCTGGGGTCGGGATTTTATCTTCATCGCAATCATCGTTTCGATGTTCGTGCCCAGGGCCGGAGGGCTGATGGCTCTTTACGAGTTGATGACCTTCCTTAAGCTGCGAAACAGCCTTTTCGGCCTGATCTTGCTTTTCGCGGCCGGTCTGCCCGCCGCCATCTTCATTATGCGGCAGGCCTTTCTTGCGATTCCACAGGAGGTAGAAGAGTCCGCCTTCATTGACGGCGCGAGCTGGTGGCAGACATTTTGGCGAATCGCCTTGCCTCTGGCAACCAGCGCCATGGTCATCATCGGTACGCTTTCTTTCGTCGGAGTCTGGAGCGACTACATCATTACGTATACGATGATCGACCGCGATGCGCAGCTGACCATTTCGGTGGGCATCAAAAAGGTGCTCGCTACCAGCTACGAGTCGGCGCTCTCTCCCCGCTTCCGCAATCAGTTCGCAGGCGAGGCTGCGGACGCGACGATGCTCCTTTTCAGTGCATTGCCTGTCATGATCATCTACGCACTGATGCAGAAATGGTTTATGCGGGGGTTGACCGAAGGGGCTATCAAATTCTAGTCGCTGGACCTCGACGAGGACAGTTTCTTACACCAATCCAAGCTCTTCGTCGATCTCCAACTGGTAGGCGTCGACTTTCTCGGCCAGCACCTCCTCCATGGTCAGCGCTCTGCCTGCCTCACTAGATTCCAGCATAGCGTAAGATAGTGCAACTGAACGCGTGCCCTGGGCTGCATCGACCTCGATGGCTCCGCCGTCCTCGATCGCGAGCCCCAGTTCGCCGTATTCGGTGGCGATCAGTTTGCGATCGGTCTCGTGGAAGGGAAAGTCATAACCCCAGAGGCGCTCGCCGCCAAAGAGGGCAGCAGCAATGGGCTCCAGGTGGAAATCGGGCACGAGGTCCAGCAGGCTTGCATCGGAGACCGTTTCGCCGTCCTTGTGCAAGGTGATGAGCTGGCCTGATCTGTCAGGGGGAAGCTCAAGGGACCCGCCCGACCCGTGAATCTGTCGCGTCCACACGCCCTGGCCGTGGGCGGCGTGATCTTCGATGAACTGGCCGACTGCGCCGTTTTCGAAGAGCAGTGTCGCGTATGAGGCGTCTTCTGCGGTGGCCTCGAACTGGGCGGGCATCTGCCTTTGCCACTTGCCATAGACGCCAGCCGGATTGCTGGACGACCGGCCGGCCGGTCCGGCCGCAGGGTTGTATCGGATCGGTTCGTGCAGCCGGGACTGAGCGTAGACTGTGCTGACGGGCCCCAGGTAGAATTCGAGAATGTCGGCGAAATGGACGCCTACATCCAGCAGGACGCCACTCTCGTTTTTCTGATGCCGCCAGACTGAGATGGTCATCTGGCTGCCGCCGCCCATGGTGTTATGTATCATCAGCCGCGGCGATCCGATGACGCCGGCATCCAGCAGCGCCTTTCCGAGCCGATTCATGGGATCGCGTCTGTAGTTCTCCGCTACGCTGACGATGCGGCCGCTCCTTTCTGCCGCCTGCCGGATGCGATTGCCGGCGCGCACGGTCAGACCGACCGGCTTCTCGATCATGGCATGCCAGCCGCGTTCCAATGCTTCTTCGGCCACTGTATGGTGATATCGCGGCGTGGTCGTGATGTCGACAGCCGCAACGCCCAGAGCTTCCAGCTCTTCCAGGGATTCAACGACCTGTGGGCGCGAGCCCAGACGTTCTTCGGCGTCGTTTGCCAGCGACTCTGCGTTGGCCCGAACGGGGTCGCAGGCGCCGACCAACTCGAATGGCGAAAGCCCTGAACTGTGTAGTTCGGCCAGGCCGTACAGGTGGCGGTGGCCCATGCCGCCGCATCCAACGATAGCGAGAGGGATCTTGTCCATGAAGGTTCCTTTTTTGTTGAAGTGGTTCACGATCCGCGTGCCGAGCCGAAGATCGGCGCGCACGGAATCCGATTTACAATGTCTATTCTTCAACCTTTAGAAGTTGCACACTGGATGCAAAAAAGAGAAGCGGCAGCGATATGTCAATCACCGCCCATAGCCAGCCGTAGGAATTCTCCGGGTTGGCGAATTGAAAACCTATCCAGCTCCACAGGAGAGCAGCAAACAGAGCAATGCCAAGATAGAGAACCCCGTTCGCCTCCAGGTACTCTCTGGTTACGCCGTCATCAGGGCCGCTGTCGACCGCGCGCTTCCGCTGGAAGGCATAGTAAAGAACGATGACCATCCCCAATACAAGCAACGGATCCAAAACTCTGTAGACGGTCACTGCCATGCCTTCTCCGAGGGGATCGTAGAACTGTGAACCGATGTATTGTACATAGAGGACGACGGCCAAAGCCCTAAGATAAGTCGAAAACAGCGATTTCACGTCTCAGCTCCTTGTGAATTGATTCGGCCAGTTGATTTCACGTCGATTCGGGTCAAATGCTCTGGTGCAGTTTCAAGGGGGAATTTGTGGCTGCCGTGCGGCAAGTGCCCGGGAGGCTTCACTGTTGAATGGGATTTCTCTGTCGTTCCGTTCAATATACCTTACAGACCCGGATTAGGATACAAGGACTTGGCAAGGACTGAGACGCTAAGCGTTGGGGGCCGGGCGTCTCAGTTCAGTCGAGCTTTTCGAACTGCAGGCGCGCAACTGTCTTTTCAGGCTCCCATACGCCGAGTTCGACGGTTGGTTTCAGGGTCTCTGTATCGTATACGACCAGCCGCAACTCGTACTCTCCGGGAGGGAGATCGGCCGGGAATTCAATAAGGTGAAGCGAATCAAAGGTTTCGGACTGCCCTCCTCCTCCGGTGGAAGAATGATCCGGCCTCCATAATACATAGTCTCTCTGGAAGACGCTGTTGCCTTCAGCATCGTGGAACCGCAGGGAAATGGCGAAATCGATTGCAAGTTCAGGAGCGGTCTGCCATTGCAAAGCCAGCCAGAAGGGATTGCCTTCTTTCAAGTTGAGCGGAGTCTGAGTCGACTGTTGCTCTGCGCCTTGGCCGGCGGCCAGCCCCATGAGGGCTATGCCGCCATCGTAGTTGACAGTCAGCGGATCCAGAAACTCGTACAATGTCCAGGGGCGGTCCAGAGAGATTTCAGCGTAGTTCTTGATCTGAAAGTCGGTGTACTGCTCTGCGCCCACATGCCGGCCGAATTTGTCGAAGAGCACTGCGAGACGCTGATCTTCGTCCCCGGCCCAGATCACGTCGTTGCTCCAGTCCACCACCTTTACTTGGGAAAGGGATTCGGACGTCGTCACTGCGGACTCAACCTGTTGAGCAAAATCGGGCATGGCGGTGTGAACGAGATGAACCGGCGCCTCACCTTGGTACAAGTATTCGAAACTGTATTGCCACAGGTAACCAGGGACCAGAAACGCAACGCTTCCATCTGATGGCTGGTCATTCACGATCTCTATGAGGTCGGTCCACCCTGACCCGTAGGCCCTTTGAATCTCAGGCGAGGATGCCCATCTGTGGAAGTAGTCGCGATAGGTGAAGACGCCCTGAACCAGGATGGCAAGGCCGACCAGACTCGCGAAAACGGCGCCAGCCCTGGCATCTGCCACTTGGGAAAACCGATGCCTGGCGAACAGAAAGGCTTCCCAGATTCCAATGGCTACGAGCAGATAGATGGCCGGTATCGCGCCTATCATGCGAATGGTATTCGGTGGGACGGACGTAATCTCTCTAGCAAGCACAGCCGGGAGAATCAGCAAAACAAGCCAGAGCAACAGTAAGCGATAGGCGGGCCGCTTTCGCCATTGCCAAACTGCCGCCCCCGCGCCAATCCAGAAAAAGAGCGCCTGCCAGAGGTTCAACACCGGCTTGCCCACGAGGTTGTGCCGCCAGAGAAGATCGCCCCGGAAGCCAAAAGCCAGCACGTATCCCCACAGATTGCTCAGAAACGTTCCCAGTGGATTTCCCAAATTGCGCTCGGAATCGAAGACCCAAGTCTGAGCGCTGCGAAGAAAGAAGTGATCGGGATTGCGGACAAAGTGAAAGAGTATTGGCGCAGCCACCAGGCCGGCGAAGACGACAAAGATACCTGCCTTCTGCCATTCAGCCTTGGAGGGTGAGGCGATTAGACGAAAGAAAATCGGAGAAGAACCTTCTTCCCCTGTTTTCATGCCATCGCCTTTTCTGACCAGGGGAATCAGAAAACTCAGGCCGAACAGGAGGAACAGAAAGGGCGTGAACCGGGCTGTAATGTAAGTATATGGCAGCAGCCCGGCACACATTCCTGCCAGCGCGATTCGCCACCAGTTTCCTGGCTTTGCAGCCTGTACGCTGTTCCGACCTGGAGATTCTCCAGTTGGCTTGTCATTTGAGGAGAAGGGCTGCCCGTTGTGCGACCAGGCCCACCAGAGCAGGGCCAGGCTCAGGCTGAGGAAGAAAGGGAGGAAGCTGCCCCTGAGCGCAGTACGCCCGATAACTGTCTGCCCGAGGGATACCGCCAGCAGACCGGCGCCCGCTCCCCCGATAAGGCGACCGCGCCACGGCGTAGGCCTGCCGCTATGTTCGTCCCGCCCGAAAAGTATCCAGCCCAGCCAGAAGAGAACAAATACGGTGCCCGCGCTGATGAGTGCCGCAGGTAGGCGCACTGCCAGTACAGTCCTTCCCAGAAAGGAGGTCGTCAGGGCAATCGCATATACAATCATGCCCTCACGTCCGTTATTTTCGGGAAAGAACGGGGCATGCTCTCCCTGCAACACCTGCAATGCATTTACACCGTGCGTTCCTTCATCGTGATGCAAGCCGGGGGGAAGTTCCGCCAGGCGATGCAGGCGCATTGTCAGGACCAAAAATGCAAGAAGGATCACGGTCCCTATGGTTAGAAATGTCAGGTGAGGGTGTTTGTCCCCTGCCATCTGGGTAACTCCTTATGTCCCCAGTGCCGTCGATGACAATTAATTCAAGCCGGTCTCTTCGGATTCCTGCCATTTTGTGCGGTCGTCAGGCAGCGGTCCGCGCCGTGGTCGCATCGCAGGCGTGGTACTCCCGCTCAGCGGCCATCCGATAGCTGCAGGCTGGTCAGAACAGTCTCCGGCTCCCAGACGCCAAGTTCGACAGTAGGTTCCAACGTTTCGAAGTCGTAGACGACCAGGCGCAACTCATAGTCGCCGGGCGGGAGTTCTGAAGGGATTTCAAGAAAGTGTAGCGTATCGACCGGTTCGTCTGCTTGCCATCTGTTCGTGGCAAGAAAATTCGAGTTTTCAAGGACAGCATCCTGTTGATAGACCATGCCGCCCTCGGCATCGAGCAGGCGCAGTGAGATTGAATAGATGGCTTCCAGATCGGGGGCGATCGTCCAATTCATTGCAATCCACCAGATGCGATCCTGGTCTAAATGGAACTCTTGATTCAAGGAAAACTGCTCTGTGCCTTGTCCAAGTGCAAACCCATGGATAGATATGCCGCCATCGTAGTGAACTGTCACAGGCTCCAGATGTTCATAAAATGTCCAAGGGCGATCCAGGTTAATATCCGTGTAGCTGTGGATCCGAAAGCTATCATGGCTTTCGCTCTTCAGGTAACGTCCATTCTTTTCTAGAATGGCGGTGACTTGCAGGTCGGAATAGTCATTTCCCCCAACGAGACTGTTGTCCCAGTCCACATAATGAACTGTGGAGACCTGCTCCAGTGCGGCAAGCGCAGATTCTATCTTCGGCGCCAGATTGTGCGTTCTAGTCGCATGGATGATGCGAGTTGCCGCGGCACCTGTATAGAGGTATTCAAAACTGGGGTGCGTGCTGACTTTATTATGCCATGCATAATCGGAAATCCGTCCGATCAGATAGACAGTACCAGTTTTCGATGCATTTTCGTTCATTTCAATAGCCAAATCGGTCCAGATCTGTTCGTATTCCTCATTTAACTCGGGTGCGGTCGCCCACTCCTGGAAATAGGACCAATAAGTGTGCACACCTTGGGCCAGCAGCAGCCCGCCGACCACAACGCCCAGGAGTATGCCGGCCCTGGTTTCGCCGCGCTTTCTGAGGAGTGACGAATTGTCATGTCCCGAAAAGAACCGGTTCCGTAAGAGTCGCGCCGTTTCCCACGCGCCTGCACCGGTCAACAGATAGATGGCTGGCGTCGCGCCCAGCATCCGCAGAAAGTGGGGTACAATACCATCTCTGGACAACATTGCGGGAAGCAGCAGCACGGCAAGCCAGAGGAGCAGGAAACGATAGGCTGGCTGCCGCCATCGCCAAACAGCTATCGCAACGCCCCACCAGAAAAATAACGCTTCCCAAATGTTCAGCATGGGCTGCCCAGGGAGATTGTGCCGCCAGTTCGGGTCTCCGCGAATGCCAAAGGCGAACAGATGCTCCCATGCGTTTACGAAAAAGGAGCGCAGAAGATCTTCGAGGCCCTTACCGGACTGAAAGACTGAAATCTGGTCGCTGCGTGCGAAAAACTGGTCCGGATTCAGGAAAAAATAGAACAGAATTGGCGCGGACACAACAGCGGCCACGCCAACAAAGACGCCTGCCAACAGTATTTCAGCCCGCAAGCGAGAAGCTAAAGAGGAGAAACGCAGAGAGAAAAGACCCCTCCCTCTCAGTTCCCCTCCGTTTTCGCTCGTAGCCCAGAGCAATAT
Source organism: Caldilineaceae bacterium (assembly GCA_965204525.1). Classification (GTDB taxonomy): domain Bacteria; phylum Chloroflexota; class Anaerolineae; order Caldilineales; family Caldilineaceae; genus Bin5. Next base: position 1,707,898 of record OZ241994.1, read on the forward strand.
AGTACTCATCCCAAAGAGGAGGAACAGGAGTGGCGTGAGACGGGCTGCAATGTAGGTATACGCCAGCAGACCGGCGCACGCCCCTGCCAGGGCAATCCGCCACCAGCTCCGGCGCTGCCACCCTTCCCAGAGCAGCGCCACACAAAGACAGAGAAACAGAGGCAGAAAGTTGACTCTGAACGCCGTGCGCCCGATGACCGTCTGTCCGAGAGAAACTGACAGCAGACCGGCCGCTAAAGCACCGACCAGCAGACCGCGCCACGGTGTAGCAGTCCCACCCCCCTCATCCCGTCCAAACAGCAGCCATCCCAGCCAGAAGACGGCGAAGACCGTGCCTGAACTAGCAAGTGCCGAAGGCAAACGAATTGCCAGTTCCGTGCGCCCCAGAATTGAGATGGCCAGGGCCGTCAGGTAGATTCCCAGCGGCTCTCTGCCGTTATTCCTGGGAAAGTAGATTGCATGCTCCCCTCGCAGCACTTGTAAAGCATCGAGTCCATTTGCCCCTTCGTCGAAAAAAAGTCCGGGAGGAAGTTCGCTCAGACGATGAAAGCGAAGAATGACAACGGCCAGGGTAAGAAAGAACAGGATCCCTACGGTTGCCAGTGTAAGGCGAAAGCGCTTATCTCCTGACATTCGGGCAAATCTATTCGAATTGTGCCCAGAAGATGGAAACTCAGACATTCTCTCTATTCGGACTTCCCGTCACTATCTGTCTGCGCAGGGTTGCATACGCGTGCATACGTCACTCATTGGGGTCTTTCACTTAGGCAGCACTTCAAGCATTCCGATTTCCAGGCGGGCATTGCCGCCATTCAAGGGCACGAGCGGCTCGTGTGATATATCAGGAAAGTAGAGGCCGGCGACGAGCCGGTACGTTCCCGGGGACAGCGTTTCCGGGACCGTAATGTGATGTGTCGAGTTCAGAACCACCCCTGGTTCCCAACGTTGGTAGGGCGTATATTGTCCACCGGGCGGGCCATCATGTTGCGAAACGCCCATCCCTGTCTCGTCAACCAGGTGCACAAATGCGCTCACAGGGACCCCTTCAGTTTTTACAGACCACCACAGCTGGACGGCCGCCACTTCTCCGGCGCGGGTTGGAGGGGGTGGCCGCACGCCCTCCAGTCGGACGTTACCGTAGTCGGCGCCTATTGCCGATACTTCCCAGGTGCGGTCCGCAGTTCCTGAGGCCGCCACCACCATCAGTGCACCGATTGCAAGCCAGCCGCCCAGTGGCAAGTAACGCCAGTAGGCCCTGAGAGATGATTTCCTACCCGGCCAGACCGTCCCCGCCCCCCTTGATCCCAGATACAGCAACGCAAACACTGCACTCCAACCGACCGCCGTCAGGATTCTACCAAGCCAGACCGAGCGCGTAGGGCCCCATGCAAATACAACATCGTGCGTGCCAGGGGGAATTTGCACGCTGGCGAGCGCGAGTTGGCTCGCTGGCTCAACTCTTGCCTGCATTCCATCAAGCGTAACTTGCCAGGAAGGGAAATAGAACTGGTGGAAGAGAAGACGGAATGCTTGCTGCGTTGTGACCCGGAATTCCTGTTGAAGAAGGCCCCAGCGTACCGGCACCACAGCCAGAGTCTCATTCGAGTCTTGCATCATCAGCTCTTCCCATGGAGGCCCCCCAATCGTACGAGGATCCACATCAACCCAGACAGGCATAAACTCTCGCGGCCAACTGCCGATCCTATTACCCTCCGAGTCGCGTTCCCATAACTGAGAATTCCATTGCCATAGAGCTGGAGCCGAGAACTCCTTTTTGCGGAAATCGTCGTCCGTCGGGTAGTCCAGACCGACTGTCGAATAGAAAACGATGTACGTTGAAATTGTTATGAATACAATTGGCGCTATGTAGGCTGGCAAGCGTCGCAGAACCTGCAGTTGTTCCAGGCATGCTGCCAGCAGCAACGACGTGCCGAAGACGACGAACACCTGCCAGCGCCAGGGGAACTGCAGTTTTTCAAACAGGAACTCGAAGCTTGCCCACAGCCAGTAACTGGCCGTAGTGGTCAACCAGACAGCTAGAATCGTGGACGACAGCACAACAAAAGTGAAGAGGCGAAGATTGCGTGCCTTCGAGGCCACGAAAACATAGAATGCGAAAATGCCAATCGGGATTGTATAAACGGGTAGGAAAAAAGTGGGATAGCGGCCAAAATAGTTGTAGGAATAGATGAGGGCAGGCTCGAACAGATCATGCCAGCCGGCCATGTGGTCCATCCACGCGCCAAAAGCGAATCCTTTGCCAACATCAACCCAGTTCATCTCGAACAGGACCGGCAGTGAAGACCATGAGGTCAGGAGTATGCCGACGGTTGTAAAGCCGGCCATCGTTAGTCCAGCCGAGATCGGGGAGACTGCGCCCACACGATGTCGTTGCAGGGCAAGAATGGCAAGGACGATTGCAAAGACCATCACTGTCATAAGCGCTGTCAGGTGATGCGTCAGAATCAGGCCGCCAAAAGCAAGCCCTGCTTTGGCCAAAAACGTGGCGTAGGTGCGCGCCCGCTGTAATTGACTTTCTGCGTCAATTGTCGCTCCACTTTCCTGCCGTGAGAGTGCCGCCACGGCTTGAATTCCGTACAAGGAGACCAGTGGCAGCCATAAGAAGGCGGCGAGTTCAGGAAAGGCGCCCCTTTCAAAGAGATCTATCATACGATAGGGATGAAACTGATAGCAGATAGTACAGGCGACGGCAGGCCAAACCGCGAAAAATAGTCGCGCCAAGCGAAACATCCACAGCGCTGAAAGCGCAAAGCTGACTGCTATGGGGAAGCGCAAGCTTGCCACCATATCCAGCCCAGCCAGATTCAGGAGCGCAGAGGGATAATAGAAAAGAGGCGGGTAATAGTTTAGTACTGGGTAGCCATATCCGAAATTGTAGTCCGGAAACCAGCGTGGATAGAGAACGCCTGCCCGCAACGCATCGGCTAACGCACGAATCCGGTGCATGTGAATCAGTCCGTCGTGGGTTGTAGAGGGCCAAGCGTTTGTCAACCAGAGGACCAGTGCGAAGGAGGAAAGCACCAGACACAGGACCACTATGCGGTCCTGTTGGACAGTTGCCTTCATTTCTCGTTTGGCGGGTTTTTCGCGTGAGGCGTCAAGTTGCATCTTCCTGTATAGGGCTTTCGCTGGGAGGTCGGGATTCTGTAAGCTTTAGATATGCTTACAAAACAGAAGTGCGTCGAATACTTTGAGAGCATGACGACAGTGTGCAAGACAAAGGCTATACACGGTAAATCGAGATGGCAAAGCTGCAGTACAGTGGCACTGAAGGTGGTCTGATGTGCGGCATGGATATAGTGAATCTGATTCTTACCCGTGGTGAAGCTGGCGCCTATTGTCCGCTTGAGTTCCGCATCTACGCTAAGGAAAAAGCCTCGAAAGGTAAACGCACCTTAGGCCAGGATGGCAAGACCGACCAGAACGGTGAAAATCTCGGCTGCCCGGGATGTGACTTTTGCGCCTTGGGGCTGCGGCTCGTTCACTGTGTTTCCGAGATTTGCAGATTCGCTATGACAGCTTCTGCCTCCCAAACTCCGAGTTCGACAGTGGGTTTCAGAGATTCGAAGTCATAGACGATCAGGCGTAGCTCGTATTTACCGGGTTTCAGGTCGGGAGGAAATTCAAGAAACTGCAATGTATCGATCCGCTCATCAGCCTGCCACCTATTTGTAGGCGAGGGCGTCGCATCCTCAAGAACTGAATCATTCTGATAAGCTATTCTGCCTTCGGAATCATGTAGGCGCAATGAAGTCGAATAGACGATGTCCAGGCCCGGGGCAGTCCGCCATTGCATAGCAATCCACCAGGAGCGCTCCGGGCTGAAGTGAAGATGATCTTGGGATGAAATTTGCTGTGGACCCTGCCCCAAGGCGAGCCCGAGCAGAGAAACACCGCCATCGTAATGAATGGTCAGCGGTTCCAGATAATCGTAGAATCTCCACAGACGATCATGCTCGATGTCCGTATAGGTATGAACTTGAAAATCGGCAAACTCCTGCGAAGCAACGTAGTTTCCATACTTGCTGAGAAATATTTGAAGTGTGTCGTCTCCATCCTGTGACCAGACAATGTGGTCCTTCCAGTCAACGACTTTGACAGTGGAAAAGTGCTCAGACGCATCCATCACGGATTCTAATTGTTTCCTGACGTGTTGTGCCGGTGACGAACGAATAACATGGGCAGGTGCTGAGCCTTGATACAGGTAGTCGAAGCCATAGTGTTCGCTAAGTCGGTAGGGGAGCAAATAAAGCTCCCCGCCGCCGGACCGCTGCTCATTCAGAGTTTGAGCAAGAACCGCCCACTCCACTTGATGTGCCTTATAGACATCGGGCGCCCCGGCCCAATCCTGAAAGTACGTATGGAAGGTTGACACACCCTGAACCGCGATCAGGGCGCCAACACAAGCGGCTCCTGCAACGTCAACGGCGGACGAAAACGGCCTGAAAAACCGCATCCGCAAGAAAATATATGTTTCCCACATGCCAATGCCGATGAGTAGGTATACGGCCGGCGCCGTCCCGATCATACGCATTGTATTGGGAGCAGCATGTCTAGCCAGCAGGGCCGGAAGAATCATTGTGCCCAGCCAGAGGAGAAGCAGACGGTAGGCAGGGCGGTGTTGCCATCTCCACATTGCCATGCAGACGCCCAACCAGAAGAAGATTGTCTCTACTGGATTAAGCATCGGTTTACCGGCGAAATTATTTCGCCAAGTCGGGTCGCCGCGAAAGCCGAAGGTAAGCAGATGCTCCCAAGAGTTGACGAGAATTGCCGTAAAGAGGGCCCCCTGATTTCGGCTGGCATTTACAACCGAGACCTCATTGCCGCGGGCCATGAATGTATCGGGATGCAACGCAAAATAAATGAGGATGGGCGCCGCTACCAGCCCGGCCACAGCAGTGAAGACAAGGGCCAACGGCAGTTCTGCCCGTATTTTGGCCCAAGCGGAGGGGCCGCCGAAGGGTATCACAAAGCTCAAACCAAGGAGAAGGAACAGAATTGGTGCAAGACGCCCGGGAATGTAGGTGTATGGCAGCAGCCCTGCAAATAGACCAGACAGCACAATGTACGGCCAGCTCCTTTGCCTCCACCCCAACCAAAGTGTCGCAAGACACAGGCACAACAGGAATGGAAGGAGGGTCGTTCTGAACGCGATACGCCCCATGATCGTTTGGCCAATAGACACTGCCATGAGGCCAGCGCCGACACCTCCGATAGTCAGGCCGCGCCACTGGGCGGCTGTGCCGTCCTCCCTGTCTTGCCCAAAGAGGATGCGACCTAGCGAGTAAACGGCAAATACAGTGCCCGCGCTTGCCAGAGCCGAAGGCAGACGCAGCGCAAATTCAGTTTTTCCCAATATCGCGAAAGCAAAGGCAATCGTATAGATTAACAAGCCTTCACGCCCTGCAAGTTTTTCAGGGAAAAAGACTGCATGCTCTCCGCGTAGTACTCTAAGAGCATCCAGCCCATTTGCTCCCTCGCCGAGATCAACGCCAGGCGGCAATTCTGCCAAGCGGTAAAGACGAAGCATCACGACGGCCACCGCCAGTGCGAGCAGAATCCCCCCAGCCACCATCGGAAATAGGAGGCTCCTGCCATCTTCCGACCCGTCAGATCCCGATAAACTCTTCACGGATGACCGCGTTTCAGAAATTCTCTGTTCGAAGAGCACCTATCCACCGTGGCTAGACCGAGACGGCTGCACAGGACGAGACTTTCGTGCAAGACCATATATCGATATATCGATCAACGGAGTTCCGAGACTTGCAGGTTCGCTATGACGACTTCTGGCTCCCAAACTCCGAGTTCTACCGTGGGCTTGAGAGATTCATAGTCATAGACGATCAGGCGTAGCTCGTATTCGCCGGGCTTGAGGTCTGGGGGAATCTCCATGTGGTAGAGCGTTTCGACCGGCTGTTCAGGGGCCCAATTGCTTGTGCGGGAATAGTTCGGGTTGAGAAGGACAATGTCCCTTTGGTAGACTCCACCACCTTCGGAATCGTGCAGACGGAGAGATACTGCAAACTCGGTATCCAGACCGGGAGCGGTCTGCCACTGCTTGGCGATCCAGAATGTTCGTTCCGGTCCCAGATTGATCTGCTGCTGCGTGGAAAGTTGCGTGTCCCCCTGGCCCAGGGCGATTCCCAGAAGAGATATACCCCCGTCATAGTTGACAGACGGCGGCCCCAAACTTTCATAGAAAGTCCACGAACGATCGAGAGCGATGTCGGAGAAGGTGTGAACCTGAAAGTAGGTGTGTTGTTTGCTTCCAAGATATGTACCGTATTTCTCCAGGAGAGCAACAGTGTATTCTTCACCTCCACCTATCCATCCCAGCTCGTCGTTCCAGTCTACAACCTTCACACTGGAGACATCTTCGTTGGATTCGAGGATGGACTCGATTCTTTGAGGGAGATGCGTCATGGTCGAATGAATGACGTGTGCAGGCGCCTCGCCCTGGTAGAGGTAGTCGAAGCCGTAATGGCCATTCGACAGGTGATAGGGAATCAGGTAGACCGACTCTGCGTCAGACGGTTGCTGGTTCAGAATCTGGGCCGCTTCTGCCATTTCCGCGTCGGCTGCAGCGTAGTATTGAGGCGTGCCCACCCACTCGTAAAAATAGGTGCGATAGGCAAACACGCCTTGAACCAGAATAAAACCGGCGACCAGAAGCCCCACGACAGCGGCGGCGGTCGCGCTGTTGAAGGAGATACGGCCCTTCAAGAGGCGAGCCGTTTCCCAGATGCCAACGCCCACCAGTAGGTAGGCGGCCGGAGCGGCTCCGATTATACGCAAGGAGTTTGGCCCATTGCCTCTGTTATAGGCCAACATTGCCGGCAGCAGCATTACAACCAGCCAGATCAGAAGCAGTCGGAAGGAAGGGCGTCTTCGCCAGCCCCACAGGGACATACCCACACCGGCCCAAAAGAAAAGAGCCTCCAATGGATTGAGCAGAGGCTTTCCCGCGAAATTGTACTCCTCATTCCGGTCTCCCGACGCGCCGAAGATCAGGAGATAGTCCACCACGTTGTTCAGGAACGCCCCCAACTGTGTACGGTGACTGTCAAGTGAGAGCGAGACTTCCCTGCTGCGAAAAAAGAAATCCTCGGGATGGAGGATGAAATAGGTTAGAATCGGCGCTGCTACCAGGCCGGCTGCGGCGACGAAAACGGCAGCCTTGGGCCACCCGGTCATTACTTTTGCCCTGGCGGCAGGTCCGAAGGGAATCAGGAAACTGAGCCCAAAGAAGAGGAACAGGAAAGGCGCCATACGGGCCGGAATATAGGTGTACAGGAGCAGGCCCGCGCTTGCTCCTGCCAGCGCCAAACCCCACCACGATGCTTTGCGCCTGCCAGTGTGGCTCCACGACCGCCAGAGCAAGGCCAGACTAAGCGTAAGAATCAGCGGCAGAAAATTTGCTCTGAACCCCCCGCGTGCAAGGAACGTCTGGCCGATGGAAGCCGCCATCAGGCCTGCCGCAATCCCTGCCACAGCAAGTCCCCGCCAGGGCCTGGGATTCCCGCTCTGTTCGTCTCTCCCAAACAGGAGCAGGCCCAGCCAGAAAACGGCAAAGACGGCCCCGGCGCTGGCCAAAGCCGGCGGCAGATGAAAAGCCAGTAGCGATGGACCTAGAAGGAGCGTAGCGAGCGCGGTTGCGTAGATTGCCAGCGCCTCGCGGCCACTCGCCTTTTCGGCAAAGAAGACATTGTGATGTCCCTGCAACACTTGCAGGGCGTCCACGCCGTTTGCCCCTTCATCATTGATGATGCCAGGTGGGAAATCGGAGAGGCGATAGAGGCGCATCATCACGACAACAGCGGTCAAGGCGATTACAATCCCCACGGCGACCAGCGGAACCAGGACCCGATCTTTCCCTTGAGACAGTGTCAGGTTTTGTGAAGATTGATCCACAGGGACCTTATCGTGCACTTTCTCCTCTCGATGGTACGGCTCACCATCGCCCGCCCATTGAGTGGAAGCGGTTGCCGGCTGGACTGGCTTGAGTGATGGGACATCCTTCCGAAGAGTCGGCATCGTTCAAAGTATATCCAGTGGGTTATGAATTCATCGACGAGACGAGACCAGAAATGAAGGGCCCGCGACGCCAAGCAACCGTTTGGCTCAACGGCGCTTCACGAAGGGTCTCTCGTAAGTCGCCAAGCCGTGGATCGGGGCGTTTCAGGGACCTGCCAGCCGTTACGGCAGACTCTTGTCGTGATGGCTAAGGGGTTCGGCCCCGTCTGCGGTGACCAGGAAGGCGTCTTCCAGGCGGATGCCGGTTACGCCCGGGGTATAGATGCCTGGCTCCAGCATGATCACGTTGCCTTCCTGGAATTGCTCCTGGTTGTAGGGGACGATTCGGGGCGCTTCATGGCCGGTCAGCCCGATTCCGTGGCCGGTGTGGTGGGAGTAGACCTCGTAGCCGCCAGCGGCCATTCGGCTGCGCACTTTGCGGTCCACGTCCTGGGCAACGACGCCAGGCCGAATGAGGGAGACGGCATAGGCGAGGGCTTCTTCAACGAACTTGTGCATTTCGACTTGCTGGGCCGTCGGCTGATCGGCATAGTAGGTAGCGCAGCTGTCGGTCCAGTAGCCGTCAACAACGACGCTCAGGTCGAGAATGAAGGAGTCGTCGGCTATGATTTCATAGTCCAGAGGGGCGGCGCTCATGTTCGCCGGTCGATGGCCGACGATGCAGTCATTCCCCATCTGACACCATTTGCCCGCCTCCCGCTCTACGGCTGTCTGCACTTCGGTCCAGACGTCGATTTCACGCTGGCCCAGGCGGACGGCCTTGCGACCGGCGTCGTGGCCTACTGTAACCAGACGAAAACCCTCGCGGATGCGCGCCAGTTCTTCTTCGGTCTTAACCGCACGCAGCGGCAAAAGCCTGCCCTCCAGCGATAACGGCTCGCAACCTGGCAGCGCTTCTCGGAGCGTCTGCCACAATGCCAGTGGCAGGCTTTTTTCTTCTACGCCAACCGGGCCGGATGTTTCGGCGACTGTTGAAACCTGCTCCCTCAGCGCATCTGCCAGCCGGCCGGGGGCGTCAATTGGTTGCTGTATCGTGTAGTTGACAAAGGGAACGAACGCGCAGTCGGGTTCGGCGCCGAAGGCGGAGGCGCCGGCGGACCCTTCGTCGGCCAGGAGCGTGAATTGGCCGCGCTCGAAAAGGACCAGAGCGGGCGCGGAAAGATTCAGGCCGGTCAGCCAGCGAACACTGTCGGTATCGGAGAAGAGCGCAAGTTCGACACCTGCTTCGTCAAGCAGCTGTGCCGTACGCTGTCTTTGTTGTCTGTGCATTGTGGTGGTAAATCCTTGTCCTCAGTTTCCAGGCTGGCGAAGACGCGAATCTGTGCAGAAGTCAGGGCCTGGCGCTTTCTATATATTCTACCACGGCATCTCGCGCCCGGAATACTCCCGTCCGATGTTGGCCGCCTCCTCCGTCGCCGAACCGATCATCACGCCTTCATCGATGCGTTCCGCGACATCATGGGGACGCACTCCGTTGAGGAAGAATACGCTGGCCGCATCGCACGCCCCCTTAACACGGGCACGGGCAGCGCTCATTTCTGCCGGGTAGGGCGGGTCGTGGGCGTCCGGGTGCCCCAGGCTCATGCCCATATCACCGGGACCCCACTCTGCGAAGGCGATACCGGGCACGGCCGCGCTGGCCTCGGCGTTCGCCAGGGCGCGGCGGTTTTCGATCTTAAGACCGAGCATGATCTCGCCTTCAGGATTCAGCGGCCAGACGTCCGCCCGGCGGACGTATTCCTGGGGCGTGACGCCCCAGATCGCGGCGGCGGTGGACTGTCCTCCTGCGCCCCTTCGCCCCTGGGTTAGCCCGTTCGGTCCGTCGGAGACACCGATGGCGTGGACGGGATAGCGGGAGGACTCGACGAACACGCGGACTGCGCCAGGCGTCTCGGCATGGCAGAGCAGTATTCCGTGAACGCCGCGCGCCAGGACCTGTTTGACCATCCAGGCGTTGGCGCGCATCACGTTTTCGTCGGTGCCGTCTGTAGGCAACGTGCAGATGACCGCAGGGGTCCTGTGCCCGCTGCGCGTCGTGCCCGCACTGGCCAGCCCCCGCATGAATTCACCCAGCCCGACGGGGTTGAAGGCGCCATGCTCGAACTCCACCATCAGATAGTCGGCCCAGGTGTCTCTGTGGGCCACGCCGCTTTCGTAGGTCAGTCCACCGCGGACGCCGGTGTAGTAGACAGGCTGTCCGGCCTCCAGCAGCTCGATCGCTCTGTTAATGCGCGGCATTCAGTTTCCTCGCTCTGAGTTGAAGGGTATTGCCATTTGCGAAGCAGTTCTAGAGCGCCCGAAGGGGCTCTTCGATCATGCCGACCAGGGCATCCAGAAACTTTGCGGCGCGGACGCCGTCGACGGCGCGGTGGTCGCAGGATAGGGTCAGGGTCATCATCGGGCGCACGGCGGGCTGCCCCTCCACGGCCACGACCCGATCGGCGATGCGGCCCACCGCCAGGATCGCGGCCTGGGGCGGGTTGACAATCGCATTGAATGCATCCACACCAAACATGCCCAGATTGCTGATGGTAAATGTACCGCCGGTGAAGTCGTTGGGCGTCAGTCCGCCGCTACCTGCGCGTGCCACCAGGTCGGTCCTGCGGGCGGCGATCTCTTCGACGCGCAGGCGGTCTGCACTGTGAACCACGGGTACGAGCAGCCCTTCTTCGACGGCGATGGCCAGGCCGACGTTTATCTCAGGATTGGTGACGATTTTGCCGTCATCCCAAAAGGAGTTGAGGCGGGGAAAGCGAGCCAGTGAGAGCGCGGCCAACTTGGTGAGCAGGTCCGTGTATGTGATCCTGGCCCCGTCAGCGGCGCCGGAGGCGAGAACTGTTCGCCAGTGGATCAGCTGGTCGGCGCTTACTTCGCGCACCAGGTAGAAATGGGGCACGCTGGTCCAGCTGCCCGTCAGGCGTTCGGCCATTACCTGCCACATACGGGAAACGGGCTGCGTTTCGGGTTCGATTGCTGCAGGCGTGTGCACGACAGTTGCCGGCGCTTCCGGTTCCGGCTGCGCTGACAGGGGGACGTCGGCGGCGAGCACGGCCCCCTCCGGTCCGGTACCGACGAGCGCTGCAAGGTCTACGCCTCGTTCGCGCGCCAGCCGCCGCGCCTTGGGCGAGGCAAGGACGCGAGAGCCGGAACTGGTGGACCGGATGTGGGCCTCCACGTCCTCCTTGGAGATGCGATCGCCAGCCGCCTGGACGTCTGCCAGATCGACGCCGTGTTCCGCGGCAATTCGCGCGGCGACGGGGCTGGAAGGAAGAGAGGCCGCTCCGGCTTTTTCCGCTTCCGGCGTTTCTTTGGGTTCAGGCGCTACGGGCGCTGCGGGAAGTTCCTCCCCTTCGGCTGCGATCAGCCCGATTACCTGGCCGACTGGAACTTCATCGCCTTCCTGTGCGGTCACTGCGGTCAGGAGGCCGGAGGCGGGCGCCTCCACTTGCACGTCCACCTTATCGGTGGCCACCTCCATCAGCGGCTCGCCAGCCGTAACCGTCTCGCCCTCATTTTTGAGCCAACGCAGCAAGACACCTACGTCCTGAGCCATCCCAAGAGCCGGCATTATCACTTCTTTGGGCATGCAATCCCCCTTTTTGGGCGTCCTCAGGTCAATAGACTGTGAAGGTGGGCTATCTCAACCGCACAGGGTTTTGGCCGTCTCGACAACGTAGTCAGCGTTTGGGATTGTCAGGTCTTCCATCGCTGGAGAAAACGGAACCGGTACATTCATCGCGCCAATGCGCTTAACCGGCGCATCCAGATAGTAAAATGCGCCGTCGGCAATGACTGATGCAATTTCACCTGTGACACCATACTGCCGGTAGCCCTCATCCAGTACCAGCGCCCGACTGGTTTTGCGCGCGGACTGGACCAGCGTATCCGCGTCAAGCGGGGTCGTTGTGCGGGGATCGATGAGTTCGGCACTGATGCCGACCGAAGCCAGTTTGTCGACTGCTTCCAGAGCTACGTAGACCATTGAGCTGGTCGCGACGATGGTTATGTCGTCACCCGTACGCTTCACGTCAGCCTGGCCCAAAGGAAGAGTATACTCCTCTTCGGGTACCGGGCCCTGTTCCTGATAGAGCATTTTATCTTCAAAGATAACGACGGGATTTTCGTCGCGGATGGCACTCTTCATCAACCCTTTGGCGTCGTAAGGGGTGGCGGGCAGCGCTACCTTCAAACCGGGGATGTGACTGAAGAGGGCATGCAGAGACTGGCTATGCTGGGCGGCAGAGCGGCGGCTGGCCCCCAGGGTCGTCCGCAGGACCATGGGCACTGTCAGTTTGCCGCCGGACATGTAGTGGGTCTTGGCGGCCTGATTAACCAATTGGTCCATCACCAGGGTGGTGAAGTCGCCAAACATGATGTCCACAATGGGCCGCATACCCGTGATAGCCGCGCCCACACCGATGCCGGCAATACCCGCCTCCGAAATGGGGGAATCGATGACGCGTTCAGGGCCGAACTCATCCAACAGACCGACCAGCACTTTGAAAACCGAGCCGGCTGCAGCGACGTCCTCACCAATGACAAAGACGCTCTCATCGCGAGCCATCTCTTCGGCGATAGCTTCACGAATGGCTTGACCGAATGTTATCTGACGTTCTCCCGGCGCGTGAATGGCCGGGCTGCAACGGATTCCGTTCTCAAGCGTAGACATGACGGTCCACCTCGTTTTCACTGGGGAATGACGCCTCTTCGGCGAAAGCAACCGCGTCGTCAACGGCTGTCTTTACTTCCTGTTGGATTCGCTCCAAGACATGCTCTTCCGCCTGCTTACTTTTCAACAGCCAGTCCTCGAGAAGTGTCAACGGGTCCCGCTTGGCCCATTCTGCTTCCTCTTCGCGAGTACGGTATGGGCGGTCGATATCGCCGACATGATGCCCGCGGAATCGATAGGTGTTGCAGACGAGGAAGGCCGGACCGCCTCCTTTGCGTGCGCGGTCGATGACAAGGCGGGCGGTGGCATGCACCGCGCGAATGTCCTGGCCGTCGATAGCCTGCGCATGGACACCGAAACCTGTGGCCCGACCAATCATGGAGCCGGCCGCGGTCTTGGAGTTGTGGGTATACTCGCCATACTGGTTGTTTTCGCAGACATAGATTACCGGCAGCTTCCAGAGTTGGGCCATATTCATCGACTCGTACAATAGTCCCTGTCCCAATGCGCCGTCGCCAAAGAAACAGACCGAAACCTGATCGGTCCCACGCAGCTTAATGGACATGCCTGCGCCGGTGGCGATGCCTGCGCTGCCGCCGACGATGCCATTGGCGCCCAGGTTGCCGGTCTCCTGGTCGGCGATGTGCATCGAGCCGCCTTTGCCGCGGCAGTAGCCGGCTTCCTTGCCCAACAGTTCGGCGAACATTTTGTCCAGCGCCGCGCCCTTGGCCAGGCAGTGGCCGTGGCCGCGGTGCGTACTGGTGATGTAGTCGTCCTGCCGCAGAGCTTCGCAGATTCCGACGGCGATTGCTTCCTCGCCAATGTAGAGATGGGTGATGCCGGGCATGCGCGCGCTGGTGTAAAGCTCGTTGGCCGTCTCCTCGAAAGTGCGAATCTTGACCATCTGTTCATAGGCTTGGAGCCAATGCTCGGCGTCCAGATCAGTTACGCTCGGATTGGTATCGTTCGTTTCACTCATAGCGTCACCCCATGGTTAAACCGGATTCTTACCAGTGCATGACCCAGCCACTATCAACGTTAATGGCCTGGCCGGTGATATTGCGGGCGTGTTCCGAAGCCAGGAAAACGACGGTGGAGGCGATTTCCTCCTGGGAAACCAGACGGCCCAAAACGGCCAGCCGGCCGATCTTCTCGGTACACCATTCTTCGTAGGTGGGCCTCTCGTCCTCTGGCAGGTCGGCGGTCGAGAACTTGTGGATGCGCCGTTGGAGCGGCGTGTCGACCATGCCTGGGCAGATGGCATTGGCGCGTATATTGTAGGCGGCAAAATCCTTGGCGGCAATCTGCATAAAGCTGAGCACAGCCGCCTTGGAGACGCTGTAAGGGGGATCTGTCTGCGACCCGATCTGGCCGGATACGGAGGAGAAAAAGAGGAAGGTGCCCTGCCGCCTGGCGATCATGGGTGCGTAGAAGGCGTGGGCGGTGTTGACCGCGCCGAGCACATTGACCTCGTGGACGCGGGGCCAGTCGGAGGGCTCCAGATTCCAGAACGGGAAACCGCCTTTGCCCGAATCGATGCCAACTGTGAAGACAACGTGGCGAACTGGTCCGAGTTCCTTTTCGACGCGCGACGCGGCCGCCTGCAACGCGGCAAAATCTGTGACATCCACCTGCGCGGAAAATGTATCGACTCCGTGAGAGGCGGCTTCCTGCGCCACTTCATCCACGACCGGATCGCGATCGAGCAGTGCCACGCCGGCGCCTTCTGCAGCGAAGGTCTTGGCAATCATCCGGCCCATTCCGTTTGCGCCGCCGACCACCACGGCGACTTGACCTGCGAGTTCCAAATTCATTGCCTTCCTCGATATTCCAATTTGAGTTAGAGGAGGCCCCACTAAGGTAAGACCTGCGTCCACTCTTCGTTCTCTAAGTGGCTAGATTCCAATTGCCTTCCATCTCTTCCTCGCCCGCCCGATCCTTTACGGATCCGCCCCTGTGCGGTTCGCCTGTACGCGCGGGGTCAGGTCGAACTGTGTCTCATGGCCGTTGAAGAAGCGCTCCAGTTCATCTACCATCAGGGTAAAGAAGCCCTGGTGCCCGGTCGGGCCGCCGTAGGCGCCGATGTGGGGGCTGAGGAAGACGTTGGGCAGCTGCAGGATTTCGCTGTCTGGCGGCACCGGTTCCGGGTCGAAGACATCAAGACCGGCGACGATATCGCCCTGTTTCAGCCTGTCGATGAGGGCGGCCGAGTCGGTTACTTTGCCGCGTGAGACGCTGACGAAGACGGCGCCGGGGCGCAGCCGGGCCAGTTCCTCTTTTCCCAGCATTCCCTCGGTTCTGGGGGTGTGAGGAACCAGGCAGACGACCACGTCGCAGGAAAGAACGTTTTCCAGGCTAGTCTGCAGAAAGCCCAGCGCCTCGGGAAGCTCCTGAGGCAAATACGGGTCGTGGACCCAGATCTCCGTCTCGAAGGCGCGCAGGAATTTCATCAGGCGCCGGCCCATATGTCCGCAGCCTATCAACCCGACCCTTCGGCCCCACAGAACGCCCTGCATTCCATCCATCAGGGTGCGGTCGAACCCGGTCTGGCCGGCGATCATCCGGCGGAAGTGTCCGCCGCCGTTTTTGAGGCAGACGAGAATCATCGCCAGCGCCCATTCGGAGACCGGATAGGAGGAGGCGTTTGTGGTGTCGACGGTACGGATGCCGCGCGCCCAGGCCGCGTCAAGATCGATGCGGCTGGCGAAACGATCGCCCTCCATCTCGCCGATGATTTTAAGCGTGGGCGCCGCCTCCAGCATGTCCGCCGTGACGGTCGGCGCGCCCAGGCAGACGACCAGCGCGTCATGGCCTGGCAGCGTTCTCGACAGAGCGAGTGCGGCCTGGGGATCAGTATTGGTATCGTAGATGCCGCCGCCTTCACAGGGGAACCAGTCCCAATCGGCGAACGTGTCAAGGCGGCTCAGGTCATGCCCGGCCAAGTGGGTGTAGCGCACTTCTTCGTTTAAGGCCAGTAACACTTTGGGTCGTTCTTGGGCCATGGGATCTCTTTCAGACTGAATTTTTTAGTTCTGCCAAAGTTCTCTGGCCTTTGGGATGGCCTGGCGGAACCCTTCTTCGCCGGTCTTGCTGGCCTCTTCGACGGAAATCCAGCCGTCGAAACCCGCTTTGCGAAAGCGTTCGAAGATCGCCTTCAGGGGCGTAACGCCGCTGCCAATGAGAACCGGCTCGAACGAACCGGTCTGCCTGATGTCGCTGACGTGGATTACGGCCACACGCGGCATCACGGCGTCCAGCACAGTTAGCGGGTCGTCGTCGACCGCCAGCAGATTGGCGGTGTCAAAAAGAAGCTGCAACCCGCTGCCGGCGGTCCTGTCGCAGATTTCGAGAAACACAGAGGCTGTCTGTGAGAAATCGAAATAGGTCCAGACATAGCCGATGGCATGATTCTCGTAGACGAGCGTAACGCCGGCGGCCTTTGCTTCCTCAACCCAAGCCGTCAGGCCCTCTGCGGCCCAGGAAACGCCGTCCTGCCGTTTGACGCCAGGGTGCTTCTGTCCAGCGGTGACGCGCAGAAAGCTCACGCCCAACTGTGCTGCCGCGTCAATGTAGTTGCGGAGCTCCTGCCGGTGTTGCAACCGCACTGCCGGATCCGGGTGGGTAAAGTCAGTATAGGTCACCATGCCGGCAATCACAACGCCCGCGTCCTGTGCCTGCTTGCGCAGCCCGTTCAGGTAGGGGCCGTCGAGAGATTCGAGATGGGCCACACTGATGTCGGCCCCGTCCAGACCAATCTCGGCCGCCAGCCGGAACCAGTCGGCCAGTGTGCGCTCACCGTTGCTGATTTCAGGATAGAGGGACGCGGGGAGGCAGGAGAACGGCATCGCCCTAGGACTCCGAAATTGCAACGACTGCTCCTGACGAAGCGTCGCAATAGAGGAAGCGGCTGTCGGGGTCGGCGCTGAGGCCGTGCGGCTCCGGTTCCGACTCGGGCACGGTGATCCGGTCCAGTTCGGAGCCGTCTGTCAAGCTCAATTTCACGATCACCCGGTGGCCTGTATGGACAACCCAGACGCCGTCCTCCTCGCGCACGACGCCATGGGCGCGCGTGTACGGCAGAGGAATGACATGCCGGACCGACCAGTCGCTGATACGCATCTTGGTGAGAGTCTGATCCTTCAATGTCGTCAACCAGAGGTGGCCCGGTTCATGGTTGTCGTACTCAATGCCATGGGTGCCGCCGCCGTTCGGCAACGGATGACGTGACATCGTCTCGCCGGTTTCGGGATCGACGCGCAGCACCTCGCCCGCCGCCTTGCGGGCGTCATGCGCCCGTTGCGGGCGCCACTTGTCTGCAGAGCCGTTCGCAGCCAGCCAAAGGCTATCTTCGCCCCAGGCCATGCCGCTTGTGTTGGAGGAGTCGCTGGGGATTTCACGAATCATTTTGGGCACGCCGTAGTAGTCCAGCTCACCGTTGCGCTCGACCAGCATCACCCGGTCCGTGATCTGATCAACGATCCACAGGCCATCCTCGGTCAACTGCAGGCCATTCGGCACTGAGTACGGCGCACGAAACAGTTTCTTGTAGGTTGTCATGGTTCACCCTCTTTGGAATCAGTTCTTCTCCAGGCACGCCGATGGCGCGCACTGGCAGTCTATTGCAGGGTCTCCGGCGCTGAGACGCCGACCCCCTCACCACTCTCGACAATGCGCGACCAGGTGCTATCTTCGATTGGAATCCCGTGCTCGAGACGGTGCTGACGCCGTTCCTCCTCGATTTCGCCAGGATAGTAGATCCTCTTGACCCCCGGCATCTTTGGGGAGGACCATACCCATTCAACGAGCTTTTCCACTTCCTGCTTATATTCGTCCGGGTCAATGAAACTCTCGATCTTAATTGCGAGAGCGAGCCAGCCGGATGCGCCGCGTGTGGGCGGGTCAGCGCTGCAACCGGCCCAGGAAAGTCCACCGGCAATGGCATCGACCATCATGCCCAAGCCGTAACCTTTGTGGCCGACCGAGCCGCCAACCGGCAACATCGCGGCTCTACGTTCCATAAAGGCGTTCGGGTCCAAAACGGCGTTGCCCGCTTCGTCAATGAGCCAGTCGTCCGGCACGGGCAGCCCGCGCGCCCGCTGCACATCCACTTTGCCTCCGGCGACCATGCTCGTCGTCATATCCAGCATCAGAGGGGCACCGCCGGCCCGGGGCGCGCTGAAGGCAAGGGGATTGGGTGGCAACCTGCGGCCCGTGCCGCCGAAGGGCGCGGTGAACGGTCCGCCACCGTTGAGCAGTAGCAGGCCGATACAGTTTTGTTCCGCTGCAAGCGGCGGAAACGCTCCCAGGCGGCCGATGTGCGTCGAGCGGTGGACGGCAACTGCGCCGAATGTGTGCTCTTGGGCGCGCTCCACCGCCATCTCCATCGCTTTCTTCGCCAGAACGATGCCCTGCATCTGCTGGGCGTCAATTACAACCGATACCGGTGTCTCCCGCACGAATTTGAGTGTGCCGACCGGCTTCATATTTCCCTCTCGCACGGCAGTAATGTAGCCGGGCAAGCGAATCACTCCGTGGGAATCATGGCCTACGAGATTGGAGTCGACCAGGTGGTCGGTTACGTCCCGTCCCTGGTCTGCAGGAAAGCCGGCTGCGGCGAAGATGGCCGCGCCGTACTCTCTCAGGCTGTCGTGGGAAATCGTTGGCATTGACGCAAGATCCTCTATTGGGTGATTTGCTGTGGCGGTTGTGGGTCGCGACGGCTCCAGGAGCCCGCGTTACCGATAATGTACTCCTGGGGAAGCCGGTGGCACTCGTCGGTCTCGTATCGAAAAGTATACCCCGCGCAGAAAAAACATTCAAACGGCGCCGGCCAGGATTACTCGCTCATCTAATGGCGCGATTCCGTTGCAACCGGATATATATCCGGACTGTACAAAGCGCCAGTCCCGGGGTGTCGACCTTTTTCGTTCGCAGGGTCTGCGATGTTATTCTTTGGAGCAGATCGACGTCCGGGTCCCCTTGAACATTCGACTACAATCTGATCCTACACAAGGAGAGTTCAAGTATGGCAGAACCTCGTGCCCAGAGCAGCGGTCTGGCTCGTTCCGCTGCCCAGGAAGAAGGAACCAACTGGGTGAAAGAAAGCGCGTTTACGATGGATACGTCCAGCATCAAGTACGGGCCGGGCGTAACCCGCGAAGTTGGTTTTGACATGAAAAAGCTGGGCGCCAAACGGGTGATGGTGGTCACCGATCCCAGGTTGGCTGACGGCGAGCCGGTGGCGATCGCGATGGCGGCCCTACGGGCAGAGGGCATCGATGCGGTCCTATACGATCAGGTTCGTGTCGAGCCGACCGACGTTTCCTTCCTGCACGCCATCGAGTTTGCCCGCCAAGGCAACTTTGAAGGCTATCTCTCAGTAGGGGGCGGCTCGACTATCGATACGGCAAAAGCGGCAAATCTCTACGCCACTTACCCAGCCGATTTTCTGGACTACGTCAATCCTCCCATAGGCAAAGGGGTCCCGGTTCCCGGCGCGTTGCGGCCGCACATTGCCGTTCCTACGACGGCAGGAACCGGCAGCGAGACAACAGGCGTCGCCATCTGCGATCTTACGGATATGCATGTAAAGACCGGTATCGCCCACAGGGCATTGCGGCCTCTTATCGGCATCCTCGATCCCCACAATACGCGCACGCTGCCGCAGATGGCTGCCGCCAGCACGGGGCTGGACGTGTTGAGCCATGCGCTGGAATCGCTGACCGCCCTGCCTTACGACAGCCGCGTCGCGCCCGAATCGCCCGAGTTGAGGCCGGCCTACCAGGGGGCCAACCCAATCAGCGACATCTGGGCGACCAAAGCGATCGAAATGGTCTCGGCGAACATTGTGCGCGCGATCCAGGACACGGAGGACGACGAAGCCCGCAGCGCGATGCTTCTCGCCTCGGCTTATGCAGGCATCGGATTCGGCAACGCGGGCGTCCATCTGCCACACGGCATGAGCTATCCGGTCAGCGGTATGGTTCGGGACTATAGACCGCCGGGGTACCCGCCGGATCACCCCATCATTCCGCACGGCATGGCGGTCATTCTCAACGCGCCGGCCGTTTTTCGCTTTACGGCATCGACAAATCCTGAGAAGCACCTGTACGCGGCGCGGCTCATGGGTGTTGACACAACGGGCGCGGCTGCAGAAGACGCAGGCGAGTTGCTGGCGGGGGCGATCATCAGTCTGATGCAAAAGACCGGCGTGCCGAACGGTCTCGGGGCAATCGATTTTACGGAGGCGGACATTCCGGCACTGGTCGAGGGAACTTTGCCGCAGCACCGGGTGACGAAGCTCTCGCCGCGACCGGCGGAGGCGCACGATCTGGAGGCGCTGTTCCGGGACGCGATGAAGTACTGGTAATGTGACGGGGCGGGTGGGGGAACCAACGGGGATTACGCTGCAGAGGGGGCTTCTATTTCAGCGCCTTTGCCAGTACCTGGGCCATGTGGAGAGGCGCCTGGCCGGCAAACTGCTCAACCTGGTCGCGGCAGCTGGTGCCGCTGGCAACGAGCAATGCGTCGGCGGGCATCTCGCGTACTGCCGGGAAGAGTCTCTCCTCGCCAATATCACGGCTTACCTCGTAGTGGCCCTTCCCATAGCCGAAATCTCCCGCCATTCCACAACAACCACTGTCTATCACCTGCACTGCGTACCCGGCCGCCTGGAGTGCGTCCACGCTGGCCTCGTTACCGATTAGCGCTTTCTGGTGACAGTGACCGTGGAGATAGGCCGTACCTGGCTCGTTGCGCCAGATTGAAGAGAAGCCCGACCCAGGATTGCTCTTTCCCTCTTCACTGCCGTTCGCACTCTCCTCGGGAACGGCTGTCTCACGGGCTATGAATTCGTCGAAGGTCAGCACATTTTCGGCCACAATCTGTGCGCTCTCGCGATCGGAAGCCAGCTCCAGGTACTCGTCCCGAAGGGTGAGAATACAGCTGGGCTCCAACCCGACAATTGGCAGACCCTGGCGCGCGGAGGGTGCCAGCAGGGCCACGTTTCTGTCGACCCATCCAAGTACCTTGTCGACCTGGCCGCCGGTGATGAGAGGCCGTCCGCAGCAGGCGCGCCCTGTTGCCAAGCGCACCTCATAGCCGGCCGCCTCCAGGACCTGTACTGCGGCCTGCCCGATCTCCGGATGGTTGTATTCGGCCCAGGTATCGTGGAAGAGGATGACCGAGGACGGACTCTTCCCGTTTGCGGCTCCTGCCCTTGCGGTCGCGGTGCGGCGGGCAAACCAGTCCGATAGCGGCTGCCGGGCGTAGGCAGGCAGGTTCCGGCGCGGATCGATACCGATGCGGGCGAGAACGGCCTTTACGGGCCCCGATTTCATCCCCCAGTTGACAAGTGGTATCAGAGGCCGGCCAAATCGAAACAGCAACCGGTTCATTGTGGGCAGTAGTCCCATCAGCCGGTTGAAAAGGGGCAGACCATTGCGGTCGTAGTAGTGGACCAGGTACTCGGCTTTGATGCGCGCCATGTCCACTGCCGAGGGGCACTCACTTTTGCAGGCTTTGCAGCCAATGCACAGGTCCATTACCTCGTACATCTGGGGTGAAAACAGCTCTTCCGGAGGAATGCGCCCGGCCATCGCGTTTCGCAGGGCATTGGCGCGGCCGCGCGTCGTGTCCTTTTCATCTTTGGTGGCGATGTAGCTGGGACACATTGTACCGGCGCCAAGTTTTCGGCAGACGCCGGCGCCGTTGCACATTTCGACCGCGCCGGCGTAACCGAAATCGCTGCTCCAGTCGAAAATGGTTTGCAGCTGGATGGTTTCATACTCCTCGCCGAAGCGCAGATTCTCAGTAGAAGGCGGCGCGTCGATGATCTTGCCCGGATTCATACGGTTGTCCGGGTCGAAGACTTCCTTGACCTGGCGCATCGCGCCGTACAGCTCCGGGCCGAACAGGCGGGGATGGAGATAGCTGCGGGCCAGACCGTCTCCATGCTCACCGCTCATGGCGCCGCCGAAACTGACGGCGAGATCACAAGCGTGCTCGCCGACGGCACGCAGTGTGTCGATGCCTGTCCGGTTTTTGAGATTCAGTAGCGGCCGTACATGCAGGCAACCGGCGGAGGCGTGAGCGTAGACCGCGATTCCGGGCACGTCCTCCTGCTCTCCGCAGAAGTCCAGAATCTTTTGGAGGTAGTCGGCCAGCTCTTCCTGCGGCACCGCGACGTCTTCGATCCCCGGCACCGGCTTGTAGTCGCCGCGACGCCCCATCAGTATGTTCAGGCCGGCCTTGCGCACATCCCACACATCTTTCTGGCGAATCGGATCGAGCAGTTTGACCACAGCAGTTCGCCATCCTCTCGATTGCAGGTGGCGCTCCAGCCCGTCCAGTTTGGCGGCGAGTTCGCGCTCTTCGGCGCCGTAGAATTCGGTCAGCAGCACCGCCTCCGGGTCTCCAATAACAAAGTGGAGCCGCTTGGCCCACTCCGGCTGGGCGCGGGCCAGGTCGATCAGGTGCTTGTCCAGCAACTCGGACGCGCTGGGACTCGTTTCCAGGATATCGGGAATGGCGGCGCAGGCGTCGACGAGGCGGTCGAAGTGGACGACGGCGAGCGCGGTCATTTCAGGTTTGCGAACCAGTTTCAGCGTTGCGCTGGTAACGGTTGCGAGCGTGCCTTCGCTGCCGGCGAGAAGCTGGCTGAAGTTTACCCGGTCGATCTGGGAGGTATCGCAGTATTCGGAGCGGTAGAGTTTGTCAAACCCCAGCCGGGCGCGCAGGAGCGAGGCGCGCTCACCACCACGGCTATTTCCAGCGGACGCTGCTTCGTCCTGGAGCAGTGCGTGCAGGAGGCGGTCGAGCCCGTATCCCGAGACACGACGCCAGTGACGCGGCCAGCGCTCCAGTATCTGCTCAAACTGCGCGCGCACGATAGTGGGCACTTCGCGATATATCTGTGATTCAAGTGAGTCGCCGCGGCCACGACTTTTCAACTCTGTAGAGGAGACAGGTCCGAAACGGGCCGTGGAGCCGTCGCTGAGGACGACGTTGGTCTCCAGCAGATTGTCGGCCATCATGCCGTAGAGGATGCTGTGGCTGCCGGTAGCATTGTTACCGATTGAGCCGCCAATCGAAGCGCGGTCGGCGCTGGCAGGATCCGGCCCAAGCATCAGGCCGAGGGGGGCCAGCGTCCGGTTGAGAATTCCTATGGAAACTCCTGACTGGACGGTGACGGCGCCGGCCTCTTCGTCCACTGCCAGTATGCGGTCCATGTATTTGGTCATGTCGATGACCAGCCCGGGGCCTACACACTGGCCTGCCAGAGAGCTGCCGCCGCCCCTTGGCAGAAGCGGGACACCGCGGCGTGCGGCAAGCTCTACGGCAGCCTGCACGTCATCTTCCGACCGGGGAATTACGACGCCCAGAGGTTGGATCTGATACTGGCTGGCGTCCGTGCTGTAAAGCATGCGACTATAACCATCGAAACGCACCTCGCCCTCGACAACGTGCTCCAACTTATGGACCAGCTCCTGCGTCTCCTGGGAAGACTCAACAAAAGAAGCTGACGTCAAAGTGGCTGGACTCTGTGGCAGGGTGTACTGCGTCATGATGGCATCGTCCTTTACGTAGACGGATTACAGGGGCATTCGGGACTTTCACGGAACAGTGCCCGAGCCGATTCGAGACTCCTGGCGCGAAGGATTGGATTCCGCTGCACTTTAACAGAATCCATATCTGCGGTATACTCGCGTATCACTGCCGGAAGACGGCTCAGCAGACAGTCTGGCAAGATCCAGTTCAAGAGTGTCCTGCAATGCCGCGCTCCAGTCCGATTCGCACAACAGGAGAATAGAATGGCCAATAGCGTAAACGGAAACGGCGCCCAGATCAAAATGTATACCACCGGCTGGTGCCCGGATTGCTGGCGGGCGAAGTCGGTGATGCGGGGGAACGGCGTCGAATTCGAAGAGATCGACATTGAAGACGATGAAGAGGCCAGAGAGCTGGTGGTTAAGCTCAACAAGGGCAACATGTCGGTGCCGACGATTGTATTTCCCGATGGCGATGTGTTGACCGAACCTTCCACTTCAGTGTTGATGGCAAAGCTGTCTAAACTGTAGCGGCTTTTCCGCTGCTCGGGTGGCGCCACCGATAGGTGCAGCACTGGAATCGCCAAGGCGGCGATACTTACTCCACTCTTCATAATTTCGGAATTGAAAGGCAGGTCACCGAGGAATGGAACATTCAATCCTGAATCATGTTGATCTGAGTCAGCGCCTGAAGCGAAAGGAGTACGAGCAACTTCTGGCCGAACGCCAGCAGGAGTTCCTGTCACTACGCTTGAAGCTGGGAGGTCAAGTCGGGGGCACGCTGGGTCCTCCCCTCCTGATTCTTTTCGAAGGTTGGGACGCGGCGGGGAAAGGCGGCTGTATCCGGCGGCTGACGGCGCCTTTGGATCCGCGTCACTTCTCGGTTTTCCAGTACCAGGCGCCAAACGATCGCGAGAAGAGGCACCATTTTCTCTGGCGCTTCTGGCCAGCCGTTCCCGGCAGGGGGGGCATGTGCATTTTCGACCGTACCTGGTATGGGCGCGTGCTGGTGGAACGCGTAGAGGGTTTTGCCAGCGTACCGGACTGGCGGCGGGCCTACGAGGAGATCCGACACTGGGAATCGCTCCTGGTTTCCGACGGCATGATCCTGATCAAGTTTTTTCTTCACATCTCTTCGAAGGAACAGAAGCGGCGCTTCGAGAGCCGGGCAGAGGACCCTCTGCGCCAGTGGAAGCTCACCGACGAGGACTGGCGCAACCGGAAGAAACGCCAGGCGTACAATGAGGCGATTGTGGAGATGGTGGAAAGGACCGACACGGTGATGGCGCCGTGGACGATCGTGGCCGCCGAACAGAAACGATTTGCCCGCATCAAAGTTCTGGAGACGGTGATCCAGAGCATCGAGGCCGCATTGGGCTGAACGACTCCGGTGGCAGACCGGACGTTGCCAATCCGCAGCAGATTGGAAGCGTATGAGTTTCTCAGTCTCTTTCAAATGATGACCCTAACCGACAAAGTTGCGATCATCACAGGGGCGGCGTCCGGGATCGGGCGGGCCTGCGCACAGCGTTTTCTGGAGGAGGGCGCAGTAGTCCTGGCGTGCGATATCGACGGCGCCGGGCTGGAGCAGCTGGACGCGGAAAACTCCCGGGGCTGTCTGCATACGGTTCTCTGTGATGTAACGAAACGGGCGGACGCAGAGTCAAGCGCGGCGCAGGCGCTCTCGCTCGGCGGCAGGCTCGACTGTCTCGTCAATTCGGCCGGAATTACCCCGCGCACGCTGCCGCCTGAAGCCGACTTTGAAGAGCGTTGGGACGCGGTGATGGAGGTCAACGCCAAAGGCGTATTCCTGATGTCGTGCGCGGCCCTGGAAGTGATGCGACCGGCAGGCCGAGGCACGATCGTCAACCTGGTCTCTGTTATGAGCATGGTTGGCTACCCGACTTCGCTGCCGTTTTCGGACGGCTTTACGGCCTACCCGCACAGCAAGGGGGCCGTGGCGCAGATGACCAAAGAGATGGGTGTGCGTTTTGCGGTCGAGGGTGTGCGCATAAATGCGGTTGCGCCTGGGTTCGTCTATTCGCCGCTCACGGAGAACGTTGTCGGCAACCCGGAAGTCCATGCGGAGATGAAACGGCTGCACCCGATGGGGCGGATGGGACAGCCGGAGGAGGTTGCGGCGGTGGTGGCGTTTCTGGCGTCAGACGAGGCCTCGTTCGTGACGGCGAGCGTCTGGCCGGTGGATGGGGGGTACACGGCGCAGTAGGATAACAGTCCGGCGACTATTCGCCACTGACGTCTACGCCCAGTTCAGCGAATACGTCCCGCCAGGGTCGGGCAGTCGACGGGTCGTCCTGCCACTCTTCCAATGCTTTCAGGGCCCGCCGAGCCGCCCAATGTTCTTCCAGTAAAAGGATGTAGTCGACAAGACGCAACAGGCAATCCTTTAGAGTCACTTACTTTTCCTCACTTCTCAGTGCCCGCCACACCCTTTCAGGCGTAAATGGAATTTCGCGAATGCGCGCGCCGGTGGCGTCGAAGATGGCGCTGGCGATGGCGGGGGCCATGCCGTCCATCGGGATTTCCGCTATGGCTTTTGCGCCGAAGGGGCCGGTTGGCTCGTAGGTCTGGACGAGGATCGTGTCCAGATCAGGCATTTCGTTCGCGGCCAGGATACGGTAATCACCGAATCTGCTGATTTCCAGACGGCCCTTCTGGTCGTAGGGCATCTCCTCGCACAGAGCATAACCCAGGGCCTGGGTCATACCGCCTTCGACCTGGCCGCTGGCGGTGACCGGGTTTATGGCAATACCGCAGTCCACAGCCATAACCGCTTTCTCGACCGTAACCTGGCCTGTCTCGGTGTCCACTTCCAGCGCGGCGTACTGTGCGGCAAAAGGAGGGGGGCTGACGTAGCTCATGTGGCTGGCGGTGGCCATGATCTGATGCTGCGCCTCCTGGTGGATGCTGTGAAGGGCGACCTCTTCCAGTGTGATGGCCCGGCCGTCCGGCGCCAGGACCTTCTGGTCCTCCAGCCAGAGCTGATCGGCGTCAAGACCTTGGAACAGGTGCGCAGCCGCGTGGCGCCGGATCTGGCGACTGACGTCTTCGGCGGCTTTTAGCACGGCGCCGCCTGAGATGTAGGTCGTGCTGCTGGCATAGGCGCCTGTGTCGAAGGGTGTGAAGTCGGTATCGCTGCTGTAGATGACGATCTGCTCCAGGGGCACGCCCAGCGCCTCGGCCGCGATCTGGGCCAGAACCGTATCGGAGCCTGTTCCCAGGTCGGTTGCGCCGACCAGCAGATTGAAGGAGCCGTCGTCGTTGAGCTTGATGCTGGCGGCGCCCATGTCGAGTCCGGCGATGCCTGTTCCGTGCATACAGATTGCCAGGCCTATGCCGCGGCGGATATGCGGCTGGTCAGGCGGTGTTTTCCAGCTGGCGTCATCGCGCCGGTCCCAGCCGATGGACGCGGCCCCGGCCTCGACACACTCTGCCAAGCCGCTGCTTTCAACCGTCTGCGGGAAACCTTCGCGCCCCTCTCCCATCGCAACCGCCATCGGCAATGTCTGCCCTTCCTTCACCCAGTTGATGCGCTTGAATTCCACCGGGTCCATCCCGAAAGCCAGCGCCATTTCCTCCATGTGCTGCTCCAGCCCGAAGAGGGCCTGGGGCGCGCCGTAGCCGCGGAATGCGCCGGGCACAGGTTTGTTGGTATAGACGACGTCACAGTCGAAGCGGGCTGCAGGCAGCCAGTAGGTGCTGAGGGCGCGAAAGCCGGTGACCATTTGAACTGTCAGACCGTGCGTCCCGTAGGCGCCTGTGTCGGCCACAACCCGAACTTCCATGCCGACCAGCTTGCCGCTGGCGTCCACGCCGCTGCGAAAACGCAGCTGCTGCGGATGGCGCGTGCGGGCGGAACTGAATTCCTGCTGGCGAGTGTATTCGAATTTGACCGGCCGTCCGGTCGCAATCGTCAGATGGGCGCACAGGTCTTCGATCAGCATCTCCTGCTTGCCGCC
The DNA here is from genome assembly GCA_965204525.1 of Caldilineaceae bacterium. Lineage (GTDB taxonomy): Bacteria > Chloroflexota > Anaerolineae > Caldilineales > Caldilineaceae > Bin5. The sequence continues at coordinate 1,735,152 of OZ241994.1, forward strand.
GAAGCCGCCGCCGATACGCGGTTTCACGACACGGATCCGGCGGACCGGCAGGCCGAGCAGGGGGGCAACCATGCGGCGTACATGAAAGGGGACCTGGGTGCTGGTGCGAATGACCAGCCGGTCATCTTCATCCCAGTAGGTAATGACAATGTGCGGCTCGATGCTCGCCTGCTGCACCTGGTGGACGCGGTATTCGCTCTCGAATACAAAGTCGGCAGATTCAAGCGCGGCGTCGACGTCGTTATGGTCCACAAGCAGTTTCACGGCGACATTGCCTTTGGCGTCGTGGATCATCTGCGCGTCTGGTTCGTCGTGGATCACGGGCGCGCCGGCCTGCATCGCTTCCTCGGGAGAAAAAACCGCCGGCAGCTCCTCGTACTCGACTCTGATCCGTTCCAGCGCCTCCTGCGCCAGTTCCGGGGTCTCCGCGGCTACGGTCGCCACCCGGTCGCCGACATAGCGCACCTTTGAATCCAGGCAGACCTGGTCGTAAGGGGGCGGCTGGGGGTAACTCTGACCGCCGCTGGCGTAGATGACACGGGGCAGGTCGGCGTAGGTCTGCACGGCATGCACGCCCGGAAGCGCCAGCGCGTCCGACGCATCTATTGAAAGGATGCGGGCGTGGGCAACGGGGCTGGTCAGCAGGCCGCCGTAGAGCATTCCGGGGAGCTCCACATCGTCGGCAAAGACGGGCCGGCCCTTTGCCAATTTGACGGCGTCTACTTTCGGTTCCGGCTTGTTTACGACCTGGGTCCGGGGAGGCGCGACTGTCACGGGCACGCTGCGGGTCTGCGTTTGGATATCCGGCCCGCCGTCGTGCCAGCCGTTCGCAGGCGGCTGGTCCGTCGCCGGCCACTCGCCGGTCGCGGGGGCGTCGCGCACGTCGATTACCGGGGGCGGCGGCGTCTCTCCCTGCAGTTGCGCCGCTGCTCGCAGGATCGCCTGGACAGGCTTTACGTACCCTGTACAACGGCAGAGGATGCCGGCAATCGCTTCACGGACCGCGGCTTCGCTGGGGTGCGGGTCGCTGTCCAGCAGATGTTGGGCGGCCAGGATCTGCGCGGGCGTGCAGTAGCCGCACTGGATTGCCCCGCAGTCGATAAACTGCTGCTGCAACGCGGTAAGGCGAGGAGACAGGAACTCGACCCGGCTCCTTTCACCGCCTTCCCCGTCTTCTTCTTCCAGGCCTTCGAGGGTGATGACCGATGCGCCGTCAGCCTGGGAGGCCAGCAGGAGTCCGCTGTTGACAAGGCGATAGCTTTTCGGGGCGTCGGGCGTTCGGGTGAAGAGAATCGCGTCGGCGCCGCTCTCGCCTGTCTCGTCTCCATGTTTGACGCTGAAGATGCGCAGCCGCCGCAGGGACGTACGCAGAAGCTCACCGGGACGGACATCGATCTGGTGGTACGTACCGTTAACTGTAAGCGTGATCGTTGATGGCATAGTTGGAAGTCTGTTTTCCGAAAGTATCAGGTCTGTACAGCCCCCAGGCTACTGGGGGACATTCGCTGCGGCAGCCCGCGCCCGGCGCGCTACGACCTCTGCCATGGCCGACCTGTACCCGGCGCCGCCCTTGTAGTCACCTCTGGGGACGAGCGGGCCGCCGGCAAGCCGGGGTCGCGGACCTACACCGCAGAGAGCCGTTCGTGTCGCGTTATCGCTCTCCGCAGCGGCAGGCCCACTTTGGGAGGACCGGCCGTTCACCGCCGCGACAACAACCGCGGCGACGATGCACCTGTCCATGGGTGTGCGGGCTATGCGCGCGTGGCCGCCTGCAGCCGGGTCCAGGGGCAATCGAATCTCGGTTATGAGAGTCGGCGCCTCGGCAGGACCGGAAAGGGTAAGGTCGAAATCGTCCAGCTGCCGGCACGACTCGACGCCATCCCGGTCGACAGTCACAACCGCGGTGTTCAGCGCCAGCAACGCGGCGAATAACTCGCTGTCAGGCTCGGCCAGTGCGATAAGCCCTCCTGCAGTGGCAGCGTTGCGCAGGTTATGGGGGCCTTCAAAGCGCGCCGTTCGGGGCAGGATGCCGCCGGCCAGAGCTGCGCTCAGAGGATGTTCGACCAGGTCCGTAAGTGTCGTCATTGCGCCGACACGCAGGCTGGCGTCGGCCTGCTGAACATAGGACAGATTCAAGGCGGCCAAATCGACGACGCCGTCCACGGCTCGCTGCTGCCGCGTTTCCAGAGCCCCTACCAGATGAGTGCCTCCCGCCAGGGGCAGGCGGCGGGACGTACGATCAGCCAGTAGTTCGAGCGCATCGGCCAGCGTCTCTGGTCTGTGATATTCCGCGAGAATAGCCATGTCTGGTCTGCGATCTTTGGGCAGTGGAAAGCCAGCTGCGGGTTGCCGGCGCAGGGGCTATGCGCCTGGCGGAGGTTCCGGCGCGAGGTCCAGATCCTGCAGCAGGCCGACCAGGCTGAAATTCATCGCCAGCACAACCGCCGCCGGTGTGAGCAAAAAGATGGGCAGTACGGTCACAAAACTGACGACGAGCAAGAGGACCTGGAAGAGGAACATGAGAAAGGTATAGAGTGGATGGCGCAACGCGAGAATGAAAGCGTTGCGGAGGACCATCTTTATACTCATTTCGTCCTGCTGCCAAAGCAAGGGGAAGAAGTATTGCCCTGCCATGAGAACGATAATCAGGATCCAGACCCATACGATACTGATGATCTGGGCCCAACTGGCGGTGCTGGCCCCGTAGAAGCGAATGTTCACGACGACGCCAGCGATCATCAGTAGATTTATGCCGAGCAGCAGCCAGCTCTTGCCGATAGTGGACTTAGCCCCGTCCCAGAAGAACGCGCTCTCAACCCGGCGGTAGTTGGCGACGCGGTTGGCCGCGTTATGGATTCCTGACGTCACCGGGCCCGCGGGCAGTACCAGGAAGACCCCGACCCACCAGAGGACGCTGAGCCAGACCCACAGGAGCAGGTCCTCATAGAGCGCCTTGATCGTGCGCCACATTACTGTGAATGCTTTCATTGTAGTCCTATCTACCGCATAGCTGGCGCCCGGCCCAAAGCAAGGCTCACTACCGCCGCTACAGCAGGGCCGGGAATCTCATTCTCCATATTATAGCAGCAGCCGCCACGTTTCTCTGAATCTGTCATTGACGTCTCCCGGCCTGATCTGTCGGACTGAGCGCCATCTGGGCGACCAGTTTACAGCCTCATGGGGAACAAGGGGATTCGAGAGTGAGCGGCAAACTTTTGCCACTTATGAATTGGGACAGATATAATGAGTAGAAATCCCGAGGGGGCGAATTCGCCCCGAACCGCTCGGAGGATGACCGATGACCGATCAAGGCAGGAAAATCCTTGTTTGCGTTGCCTGGCCCTATGCCAACGGCGAGAAGCACATCGGACAGATCGCGGGCGCGTATCTGCCGCCCGATATCTTTGCCCGTTACCAGCGCATGGCAGGCAACGACGTACTGATGGTCAGCGGCTCCGATACGCATGGTACGCCCATCACCTTGCAGGCGGAGAGAGAGGGTCTGGATGCCGCCGAAGTGGTGGACAAGTATCACGAGCTCTTCGTTGAAGGCTGTATGGCGATGGGCCTGACTTTCGACCTGTACACGCACACGGATACGCAGAACCACTGGGACGTGACGCAACAGGTGTTCCGGCGGCATATGGCGAACGAGTATATCTACAAAGAGGTACAGAAGCAGTGGTACGATCCGGAGGCGGGGCGTTTTTTGGCAGACCGCTATGTGGAGGGGCGTTGCCCATTCTGCGGCTTTGCCGAGGCACGCGGCGACCAGTGCGACAACTGCGGCCGGCTCTATGATGCATTGGAGTTGACCAACACGAGATCCAAACTGAGCGGGAGCGCCGAGCTGGAGGTACGGGAAACGGAACATTTCTTTCTCGATTTGGGCGCGCTCAATGAACCGCTGCTTGAATGGATCGGCAGCGGTAAAGAGCACTGGCGCAACAACGTCCTGAATTTCACCCAAGGCCAGCTGAACCTGAAGGAGTTGCGGGGGCGGGCCATTACACGCGACATCGATTGGGGGATCGCCATTCCGGTCGAGGGTTACGAGAGCAAGTGCATTTACGTCTGGTACGACGCGGTGCAGGGTTACCTGAGCGCGGCGATCGAATGGGCCGCGCTGAGCGGCGGCCAGTGGCGGGACTGGTGGGACCGGGATCTGTCGCCGGATGCCCGCCACTACTACTTCATCGGCAAGGACAACATTCCTTTCCACACGCAGATCTGGCCGGGCATGATTATGGCCTATAACGATGAGGCCGGGGCAGATAGCGAGCCGGCAGATATCTCCGGCCTGTCCGAAACGGCAGAGCCGATGAAGAAGGCCCGCCTGCACCTGCCGTACGACGTGCCGGCAAACGAGTATCTCAACTTTGGGGGCGCGCAGTTCAGCACGAGCCGCGGCAATGTCATCGGCTTCAATACGGTTCTGGAAGAGTTCCAGGCCGACGCATGGCGCTATACTTTGACGGCCATGGCGCCGGAGAGCGCCGATACCGAGTTCACGTGGCCGGACTTCATCGAACTGGTCAACAACGAGCTGGTGGCGAATTGGGGCAACCTGGTCAACCGGGCGGTCGGTTTCGCCTTCAGACGGTTCGATGGGGCGGTCCCTCACCCCGGGGAGATGGACGCGGCGGACGGGGCCTTGGTGGAAGAGATACGCGGTGGTTTCGGCAGCGTTGGAGCGCTGTACGAGGCTGTGAGGTTGAAGGCCGCCCTGCAGGAGGCGCGCCGGTTGAGCCAGCGCGTTAACCAATATCTGAACGAGAAGGAGCCCTGGAGGACCGTTCAGACCGATCCACAGACTGCAGCCACAACCGTATACGTGACGCTGCAAGCCATCGACTGGCTGAAGTTGCTGTGGGCTCCGATCCTGCCCCACAGCAGTGAACGGTTACACCAATACCTGGGCTATACTGAGCCGCTCTTCGGCCGGCTGGACACGACGGCCGTTGAGGACGACCGCGGCTCACATCTGGTGTTGCGCTACGAACATGGGAGAGCCAGCGGCGTCTGGAAGGCGCAAACTCTGGCGGCAGGACAACTGTTGCGGAAACCGGCGCCACTTTTCACTAAACTGGATCCTGCGGTCGTACTGGGTGAGGCGGACGGGTAACGCGTGGCAGGGCTCATGCTCAGAGGCACAAATGCAACCGCCTACGCCCTACTTTGCATCCTGGTCGTTCATGCTGCCCTGGGCACACTCTTCGCCATCAAGACTCCGCCCTGGCAGAACCCGGACGAGCCGGCCCACTACAACTACATCGCCCATATTGCGACCGAAAGACAGCTGCCGGTGCTGCAGATGGGCGACTATGACGGGACCTACCTCGAACGCCTGAAAGCGGGGAAGTTTCCGCCTCACCTCTCGATTGATCCGGTCCGCTATGAATTTCATCAGCCCCCTCTCTACTACTTGCTCGCAGTTCCGGTCTTCTGGTTGAGCCAGGGGCAACTGCTGGCACTGCGGCTTTTCAACGTTTTGCTGGGCGCGTGCGTTGTGTTGCTGGTCTTCCTTTGCGCGCGCGCCGCGGCGCCCGGATCACCTCACATCGCCCTGGGAGCGGCCGCTTTTGCGGCCTTTCTTCCCATGCACGTGGCGCTGATGGCGTCGATCAATAACGACGCCCTTGCCGAACTGCTGATCGCGGGAACCGTGCTGGCGCTCTTACGCTGGCAGGGTCTGGGAGTTGAAGACGACGGGGACAGAGGGCCGGCCTATCTGCTGGCAGCCGGGACCGTCATCGGCCTTGGCTTTCTTACCAAAGCGACCACCTATACTCTCCTCGCCGTGGGGCTCGTCGTCGTCATCATCCGTTCAGTCCGGCCGGGTCGCGACGGCGTGAACGCGGCTGGAAAGCTGCCGGTGCAGCTCGCGCTGCTGATTGCGCCGGCACTGCTCCTCGGTCTACCGTGGTGGATCCGAAACAGTGCGCTGTACGGGAATCTGGATATCCTCGGCCTTGCCTGGCACGATGCGGTGGTTACCGGGCAGCCGACCGCAGCTGCCTGGATTGCCGAGAACGGTTGGGGGGCATATTGGGAGCGGGCGTGGACGTTTACCAGCAAGAGCTTCTGGGGGGTATTCGGCTGGCTGGGCGTGTTCATGGATGCCCGTATCTATACGACTCTCTTCATTCTGTCGGCGCTGGCGGCAGTTGGCTGCCTGTACCGTTTCCGGGCGAGCGTGCAGCGAAGCAGCTGGCAGTGGGCTGTTCTCCTGACTTCGCCCTGGATGACTCTGCTGCTGCTGTGGCTGGCGACATTCGCGGCGTACGGGTGGTATAACTTGGGGTTCATCCAACACCAGGGCCGCTATCTCTTTCCGGCCCTACCGGCGTGGAGTACGCTCTTCGCTTTGGGTTGGTGGGCGGTGCTTGAGAGAAGGGCCAGCCTGACGGCGGGGGGTATCCTGCTGGCGGGAGCGGCCGCGCACGTTGCAGTTGCTCCTCTCAGGGGCGGAACTGCGGACAAGTGGACGCTGCTGCTGTTTGGTCTTGCCGGCCTAGGCATGCTGGTTTACGGGCTACTCACCGGCCGCGTTTCCAGGTTCCTAGAGGCCAGCGGCCTTGGAGAGAAGAATCGCAATCCCCAGGACCTTTCGGTACGGCTACGCGATGACAGCAGTTTGCGTCCGATCTTGTACGTCTGCCCGTTCCTGGCCATGATTGCTCTGGACATAGCCATACCGTTCCTGTATATTGTCCCTCAGCTAAGTTCGTAGCTTTGTGCTTCCAGTCCGCGGCAGTTTCAGTTACCCGGAGTTGACAGCGCTTTGGGGCGAACGCGGCGGGAAAGTTTGCAGCCGGTGTTCGCATTGCCCGCGACCTGTCTCTGAAACAGAGAAATAGATGAGTTCAACCGCCCCTCTACCTCCAGCCCGACAGATTGTACCGATGAGGCATCTTCCAGGCCCGCCAGCAGTTTACGGAAGGCCTCCCAGCGGCGTCGAATACATACTTATCTGGATTTGCGTGGCATTCGTGGCAGTTGCCGGCATGTTCGCCGGCTGGCAGTTCTGGCACACTGACCGCATTTTCAGCGGTGTGCGCGTGGCGGGTGTCCCGGTTGGAGGCGAGACGCGTGCGTCGGCCCTGTTGAGGTTGCACAGAGAGCTGACCCCCTATCCGCTGGCGCCAGTCTATCTCGAACTCGGCCCCGGTTCCCCGGAGGGGGGCGGAGCCACAGGAGCTACGGTCAGGCGGTGGGCTTTGGGCGCCGAGCTGCTTGCGCCCGAGGCGGACCTGGAGGGCGCCGTCAAACTTGCCTATCATATCGGACGGCAGGGTGGTCTTTTCGAACGTATTTTCAGCCAGTGGCAAGCCTTCAACGGCCGGAAGACGGTGTGGCCGGAGGTCATTGTCAGTGAAGGCGTTGTTCGCCAGGCCGTCGGCAATGCGGCGGCGGAAGTGCGCAGGCCAAGTCGCCCAGCCATCCAGATTGGCGAACTCTCACTCCCGGCGCAGCCGGGCCTCGACGTTGATATCGCGGCAACGGCGCACCAGATACTGGCCCAAGTGGCGAGCGGGCAATCGGGAACCGTCTCCCTGCAGACGTACAGCACTGCGCCGCCAGAGAGCGCGGCAGCGGACCCGTCACAGGACAGTGCAGGCGCCAGCTCGTCAGCTTCGAACGGCGGCCCAGGCTTTTCCGGTGGTCTCACGCCTCCTGAGCCGGTCGTCCTGCGGCATGAACCGTCCGGGACTGCATTTGCGCTTGACTCGGCGCAACTGCAGAAGATCATGCCCGGCGGAGATCCCAGCTTTCTCAATGAAGAGGCCCTGCGCTTCGTGGTCGAGGGCTGGGCGAACCAGGTCTCTTTTCCTGCCCAGGACGCCCGTCTGCGCTTTGACGACGCGACGTCGGCGCTGACGGTGCTGCAGCAGAGCAGAGCAGGCCAGCGACTGAATGTTGACCTGACTATCGAGGCTGTACGCAAAGCGCTGACCACTGACCAGCGGACAGGTACGCTGCCGATTATTTCCATTCCGCCGGCAGTTGACTCAGGAAAGCTGGCCGAACTGGGAATAAGAGAACTGGTCGCCAGCGGTACCACCTACTTTAAGGGAAGTAGCAGCACGCGCGTTTACAACATCGAGGTCGCTGCAGAGAAACTGGTCGGGGTGGTCGTTCCACCCGGCGGCGTCTTCAGCTTCAATTCGGCGATCGAGGCGGTTAGCGGGGCCAACGGTTTCGAAGACTCGGCAATTATCTGGGGGGACCGGACAGCGGTTGGCGTTGGGGGCGGGGTCTGCCAGGTGAGTACAACGGTTTTTCGGGCGGCGCTGGAAGGCGGGTTTCCTTTTCTCGAGCGCCACAATCACGGCTATGTCGTGAGCTGGTACGGAGATCCGGGATTTGACGCGACGATATACACGCCGTATGTTGATCTCAGATTCCTCAATGATACCGACGCACATCTACTGATCCAGCCGGTTGTGGACACTGCGGACGGAGTTCTCTCCTTCCGCTTTTACGGCACGAAGCCGGACCGAGTGGTGGAAATCGGCGAGGCGGTATACGAGGATATTAAACAGCCCGGCGACCCGATCTACCAGGAAGACGCCAGCCTGGAAGCCGGGCAGATCAAGCAGGTTGAGTGGGCCAAAGAGGGGCTGACCGCTACGGTCATCCGCAAGGTTACACAGAATGGGGTGACGCGGGAGGACCCGATCAGATCGGTCTACCGGCCCTGGAACGCCATGTTCCTTTACGGTCCGGGAACGGTCATCCCCGGCGTAACCGATGTTGAGAAGCCTGCCCCTGCTCCGACAACGGAGGCAAGCGCCGGCGGCGGCAGCTGACGGGACCGGCTCCGGCACAGACCAGTTTTTCCTCTCCAATGTATTCCCCGTTTTTCCGGTTTCCTTTCACCGCAAATGCTTCTAGCCATCGATATCGGTAACAGCAGCGTCGTCATGGGCGCCTATGGCGACAAAGACGACCCTCTGGCCACGTGGCGGCTGCCGACGGACCGACGCGGCCGACCGGAGGCGCTCAGGCAGGCTCTCTACAAGCTTTGGCAGGAGAGCGGGTTCAGCGCGCAAGACTATGAAGACGCTGCCCTGTGCAGCGTGGTCGCGCCGTTAACCGAGCTGTGGAAGGGCGTGCTGGCGGATGTTCTTGATCGCGAGCCGCTCGTACTTCACCAACGCATGGACCTGGGGTTGAGTCTGGAGGTGAGGAACCCGGACCAGGTGGGGATGGACCGGCTTGTCGACGCCGCGGCCGTTCGGGCGCGTACGACAGGCGCAGCGGTTGCCGTTGATTTCGGTACGGCGACGACGTTCAATGTTGTCGACGCGGGCGGGCGTTTTCGAGGCGGGGCGATTGCTCCGGGCCTTGCGACGGCGGCGGAGTCGCTGCTGGACAGCGCCCCCGTTTTGCTTGATCTGGCCAGGGAGATCGGAGAACGGTCCTCGGCCTCCACTGGCGTCGCGTTGGTTCCGCCTTCCTCTGCGATCGGCCGCGATACCATCGAGGCAATGCGGTCAGGGGTCGTTCTTGGCTATGCGGGACTGGTTGAAGGCCTCCTTACCCGCATCCGTGACGAACTGGATACGCCCATGACGGTCATCTCCACCGGGGGACTTGGCCGCATCGTCACACCGCTGACAGATACCATCGACCGCTACGATCCCTGGCTGACGCTGGCAGGAATTCGCAGCGTGTACCGGCGCAACGCCGGCAGGGCCTGAAGTCCGTTACGGCTTTCCGGCAGTCAGCCCTCGGCCCGATGCCCAAGCAGATGACGATAGCAGTGGAGAGTAGCGGCAGCGGTCGCTTGCCAGCTATAGAGGCCGGCCCGCGCCAGTCCCTGCTCGGTTCGTTGGGCGCGCTGAGGACCGTCTTCAACAAGTTCGGCGATTGCATCCCTGATTTCAGCGACGGAATGGGGGTCGAAAGTGAGGGCGGCTTCACCTGCGACCTCGGTCAGGCTCGGCGTGTTTGAGCAGGCTACCGGCGTTCCGCAGGCCATCGCCTCAAGAACAGGCAGGCCGAACCCTTCGTAGAGGCTGGGGAAAATGAACAGTGTGGCAGCGCTGTAGAGCGCGGGCAGATCGCGTTCGTTTACAGGGCCGAGAAAGCGGACGGCGTCGCCGAGACGGCGGCGGGCGGCGCGCTGCTTGGGCTGCGGGTAGCGATTGTCCCAGGCGCCGGCGATGACGAGAGGGGGCGCGGGCTGCGAGGCGAATTGAGCGAAGGCGTCGATAAGGGCCGGGAGATTCTTATGGGGCTTGTTGATGCCGAGATAGAGGAGAAAGCGATCGGGCAAACTGTACTTGTCGCGCACGCGGCCGACCTCAGCGGCGGGCTGAGGCTTGTAGCGGGCGCCGGCGGCAAGAGGTGTGACGGTGATCCTGGAGGCAGGAACGCGAAAGCAGCTACTCAGATCGTTGCGGGCGGCTTCGGAGATGGCGACGACGTGGTCTGAGGCGCGCAGGGCGAGGGTCGCAGCCAGTCGAAAGAAGAGTCTGGCCCGGGCCGGAACGGTCCGCGGGAACTTGAGCGGAATGACGTCGTAGAAGGTCAGGAGTGTGGGCATACCGGGGCGGTATGGCATGACGTAGTAGGGGCTGTGGTAGAGGGCCGGGCCTTCTGTTCGGAGTCGTTTGAGGAGGAGCGGGATGCGCCACTGCTGGCGCATGTCGAAAGGCGTCGCGGGCGCGGTGACGGCTTTGCCTGGCAGTCGAGATGCTCCTTCCATTTCCGAGGCGGGCGCTGAAGTTTTCTCGGGCTGGGCTGCTGCCGGGCCGTCGAGCAAGGTGAGTTCTTCTCCGGCGGCAAGAAGGGGAATCAGTGCCGATGAGAGATTGGCGACGTAGCGACCGATGCCAGGGAAGTGGGGCCCTGCGGCGCGGGCATCGAGAATGAAGCGGCTCATTGGAAGGCGAGGAGAGAGTAGTCAGGCGTGAGGAAAGAGAGAAAGAGATTCACGGGCGGCCCTCATCCCTCGCTCAGGGCTTCATGATAGAAGGAGAGAGTTGAACCTATCATGGATTGGAATGAGAACTCCTCTCGCACTCGTCTGCGGCCTTCGGCTCCCATTTTTGCGCGCAACGCCGGGCTCACGAGCAGCTTGTTGATTGCAGCGGCCAGCGCCTGCGGGTCGTTGGGAGACACAACCAGGCCCGTCACTCCGTTGCGGTTGACGTAGGAGGTGCCGGTTCCCAGCTCCGTGCAGACAACGGGCATGCCGCAGGCCATCGCTTCGAGCTGCACAATTCCCAGGGCCTCGGCTCGGTTTGTAGACGGCAGCACGAAGATATCGGCGACGTAACGCGCGGCCAGGCACTCCCTCTCCGCAGCATCGCCCAGGAAGAAGACCTTGTCGACCAGGCTTTCCGCCTGTGCCAGATCCTGCCACGCCTCCTGCATCGGACCGGTCCCGACTATCAGGAGCTTGGCCCGGATGCGGCGCATGGCCCGGATGAGCACGTCGACTCCCTTGTAGTGACGCAGACGGCCAATGAAGAGCAGGAGAGGGAGGTCGCCGTAGTGATTGCGCAGGCGCCGGGCATCTTCGCGAACTTGCTCGGTCTCCTCGAAGCGTTCAGTTTCGATACCGTAGTGGATCACGCGGCACTTCTCCCGCACGTCCCGCAAAAAGGGAGAAGACTCGATGTAGTTGGGGCTGGAAGCAGCGACCAGCGCGGCGCGCTGCAGGACCTTTCTCAGGAGAGGCGCGTAGAGCTTTCCCGTCCTTTTCTGACGGACGATGTCGCTGTGATAGCTGATTACGGTCGGTTTGGCGCGCCCCAGCAGGAGTTGGGCAAGTTCAGCAGGTGGATAGGGCGCGTGGAGGTGAACGAGGTCGGCCGTCGCCGACTGGCGCCGCAACTCGGTGAGGTAGGACAGGCTGATGGGGGTGGACAAGGTGTGGGCTTGCCGTCCCGTCTTGGTTACAGGAACGCCGTCGATGGTTTGGCGCAGGGTGGCGGTCCCGGTGTTAGTGACAAGCACGCGGGCGTCAACGCCCTCTGCACGCAGACCGCGGGCCAGGAGGCGAATGCAGTTCTCGATCCCACCGATGACCGGATAGTAGTCCTTGTACAGCAGCAGTACTTTCATTGGGAATTGCGCCAACGGTTCCTGATCAAGGTTCAGCCCTCGCGCTTAACATCCTCGACCAACGCCTCATAGATCTGTTCGAGTTCGTTCACGGTACGCTCGATTCGGAAATGTGCCTCTACGCGAAATCGACCAGCCCGGCCCATGCTCCGGGACAGTTCAGGATCTCTCAGCAGTCGCGAGACGGATGCGGTCAGAGCAGCCGTGTCGCCGGGAGCGACGAGGAGGCCGGTTTCTTCATTCAATACGATTTCCGGAATGCCTCCGTGGGCGAAAGCAACGACCGGTTTCCCCATGGCCATGGCTTCGATGTTGACCAGTCCGAAAGGTTCTGGCGCTCCCGGATGCACGAACAGGTCCATCGCGGCCAGGGCCGGACGCACGTCCGCAAGCTGCCCCGTCCAGTGCACGCGCTCGGCCAGTTCGGGTTGTGATCCCAGCGCCAACAGGCGCGCCTCGTAGTCGTCCTGTACGCCAAAGGGGTCACCGCCGACGATCAGGAAGCGGCACGCCGGCTCGTGCTCGCATAGTTGGCGCGCCATCTGAAGAAATGTTTCCTGCCCTTTCCACGGTCTCGTTCTACCTATCATGCCGACGACGGGAGCATCGGGGGGAAACTCCGCCTCCCTGCAAATGGCGGCTCTGCTGTCTTCAGTGCTGTGCGCCAAGTCGAAGTGAGAGAGGTCGATGCCGTTGTGGAGAACTGATACCTTGGCGGAACAGGGCAGGTGCTGGGCGACGGCGCACGAATTGGTTATGACGCGGCTGGCCGCGCTGCTGAAGATGTATTTTCCCATCCGGTCGGCCCATTTGGCGGAAGGCTCGTCCTCCGAGAGCCAAAAGTCGTGCATGTGCCAGACCAGGGGGACTGGTGCAAGCCGGGCGGCGAGGGAGGCGTAAGCGGTGGCGCGAACCGTATTGCTGTGGATCATTGCGGCACCGATTTCGCGGGCCGTACTTGAAATGCAGGCAGCTCGCTGCCACAGATCGAGCAGGCTGCGAGAGGAGCCGCGCAGCCGCGGCAACTCTTGGACATGAACGGGAATCCCTGCTCCTTTCGCTTCTTCGGTTAGTGGCCCGGAAGGCGCTATCAAGTGGGGCTGCCATCGATTGGTGTCCAGGAAGGTCATGAGCAGAAGCAGGCTTCGTTCGGCGCCGCCAAGGGCATCTGCGTGGTCAACGAAGAGTACGGGACGCGGTGTCACAGCGCCCGTTCCATTATGGATAGGAATTGGCGGCCGGCACGGTCCCAGTTCATTTCGCGTTCTACCCAGAGGCGGCCGGCGCGACCCATTCTTTGCCTCAACGCCGGATCATCAAGTAGGTAGGTAAGTGCCTTCGTCAGCGCCGGAGGGTCATCGGGGGGAACGAGGAGGCCCGTCTCGTTTTCGAGCACTGCCTCGGCGGCACCGCCGCTGCGTGCAGCGACCACGGGCAGGCCGCTGGCGCTGGCTTCGAGGTAGACGATGCCGAAGCCTTCAACGCTGCCGTCATGATAGTCTTGCCGCGTCGGCATTACGAAAACTGCAGCCCGCCGATAAGTCTCCGGGAGATCGGAGTCGGATACTTCATCCATAAATCGGACCGCGTGCATGACTCCCAGTTCCTGAGCCTGCTGTGCAAGCGATGGACCTGAGGGACCCTTACCCACGATCCAATATTGAAGGTCGGGAAACCGGGCCAGCAGTGAAGGCAGAGACCGTAAAACAGTGTCGATACCTTTTATGGGCACGAGCCTGGCCACGGTCAAGAGAACGGGAGGCCCCGAGGGGGGGGTCAGAAGGGGCAAAAGAATTCGGATCTACGCCAGGGAAGACAATTTCCGGGGCGGACAGACCTAAACTCTTCAGACGCCGAGCACTGTTCTGCGAGATTGTCACCAAGGGCCGAGCACATGCCAAAAGGTAGTTGAAGAACGGAGCATGCCAGCGCAACTGGGCCGCTTCAAAGTCGCTGTAATATGCCAGTACAACATATCGTCCCCTCGAAAAAATAGCCGCCGGCAGAAGCATTCTGGGATGCGCATGGCCTATAACGGTGATATGTGGGCGCAACGTTGCCAGTACCCTGGCAAAATGCCACGGCATCGATGAAGGCAAGGAGACCAGGGAGAAAGGCTCATCCTGGAAAAGAGAGGCGTCACCCTGTGGAACCGCCACTGTTAAGCGGTAGTGGCGACCGACGCGCCGGCTCAGTTCAAGTAGATAATTTTGCACGCCACCTGTACTCGGTGGAAAGTCCATGGTGAGCAGGGCGACTCTAACACGTCGTCCCTGACGTGCTCGGGATTTGTCGAACGTGCCGACGGGGTCAACCCGAGGCGTACCGGACTGTCTCTTCGAAAAACGATTCATAAGAATCTACAACCCTTGTTTGTTGAAAAACGGCGACGCGCTCCAGTCCTTGCTGCGCCAACCGTTGCCGTAGGGGGATGTCCTGCAAGAGAGACAACAGAGCCGCTCCCAGCTCGGTTGGAGAGGCGAGAATCCCCCATCTACCTTCCTCTAGCACCTCGCGTGCGCCGGCGTTCGGTGTTGCTACAACGGGCGTGCCACACGCCAGCGCTTCAATGTAAGGGATGCCAAAACCTTCGTATGTACTGGGGAGGCAGAAAACCCAGGCGCGACGGTATAGATCAGCCAAGGCCTGCTCATCGGGGGTCGGAAAACAGACAACGCCCGGAGCTTGGACGCTCTGCTCTGCCACCATCCAAAGTTCGGCGTCGGGCAGGGCCGGTCGTATCTGCGACTGAAAGAGTTCCAATAGCATCCGGCCCCGCTTGCGTCCGGCTAAAGTGCCAACGAAAAGGATTGAAGGGTGGCAATGGCGAAGATGCTCGTTCAGACCAGGTCCGGGGTAGAAGACCTGACCATCTACAGAATTGGGAATGACAAGGTCGATGCCCGGTGCATATTGCCGTGTGCCGGCGCTCACAGCCACGACCCGGGTGGCCTTTGCCGCTTCCCAGAGCTCCGCGGGCGTGAGGGACAGGTACCACAACCGTCTTTTCCAACTGGTCGCATGAATTGCTTCGGCCCAGGACGCTCCGTGCAGCGTCCTCACAAGCGGGGGGCCAGGCCTCCAGATCAATGCGTTGTCGCCGTGGGCATGGATAATATCGAAATCGCTAAAGTCCTGGCCGCCGTAGCGCCAAGCAAGCTTCCAGAGCCAGAGCCAGGCGCGCAGCGGGTTTGGAGGGGGCGGGGATAGTACTGGACGAACATGATAACAGGCATCCGGCGGGCGTTCGTCGGTTGTGAAGACGGTCACACTGTGGCCGCGTTTTGTCAGAGCATTGGCCAGCCTGTGCGCAGCGTAGGCCACACCGCCGGTTTTTACTCGGTCAGGCGAGGGCAGATGGGAGGAGAGTACGGCGATCTTCATGGCGGGTCAGCTACTTCCGTTTGCGCAGGCCGGGCCAGTATCCTTGCACCAGGTCTCTAAGCACAGTGATGCTGTTGATATTCATCGTTCTCTTTCGGGATGGACAGTTTCTCAGTTTTCCATTCGATCGGGCTGGGGAGGTACCGCCAGTCTCCCTTGAAGGCGCAAGGAAATCAGACAGGGTCCAGAATTGCTTCCAACGAAATCCGGGGGGCATTCAAGCTGTGGCAGAGGTCGTCTTTGTCTGCAGCGTTCGCTTGCCAACTGAGCGAAAGCTGAAGCCTGGTCAACAGGTTTCGTTCTTTCCCGCTCGGCCGGAGCTGCTGGAACTGATCAGAGGATCTCCTGCCTACTCTACATCGACAGACCGTCCGGCAGATAGTTAATTCTATCGTAAGAGTTCCCAATCGCTATTTCCGTCCGGCGATCAAGAAGAGAGACTGACCTGGGCCCATCCTTTGGCTTCACGAAGTATTTGTCGCATTTGATGGGATTCTCCTAGACCTGGATGACGGCGACTCGTGAATTACACCTGGATGGCGGGTGGCAGGTATTCGGCAGGATGGGGATGGCGGTCCATTCGTGAAGGGGAAACAGACGAAAAAACGGGGGAATTTTTATGAATTTTTTCATAAATATGTCCGCTTTGTCCGCTCGAAGGCGTTTTTTTGGGGGAATTGGCGCTGGATCGAATTAATAAGAAATTGTTGTTGACGCTATTGAGCAGGGGCGTAAAGCCGCGCAGTTCTGTCCAGTTTACCCCCCGGTCGCTGAATTGCGTTGGCAGATTCTTGCGTTTGCCGCGGCAGCCAGCTGAAGCAGCAGTGAAGATTGCGGCGCGCTCGCCTGGGATAGTGGATGAAGGAAAGGGGCAAGAAGATTGCGGTTGGCTGCCATTTGGAGCCGAGTTTGAATAGGCAAGGTGTCGGGATAATCTCACGAAAAATTGGGGAACGCTTCCTTACGCACGTCAAACTCTCGTACGAGAGTTCCACGAGAGATTACGTGAGTTTACGTGAAAAAAAGCCGACCTGCTATATAATTATATTTATTTGATAATACTGATGTTGTCGCCGTTTCTTGACCGTCGTTCTGCCCCTCCACAGGCTCCGTGACTAACTCCATTATACAACCTAGCTTGCAGTACAGCTCTTTGAGCCAAGCTCACAAGGCAGGAGGGGCTCTCTGTGCTATTATTTCAAGCAAACAGCTTTTCCCGTGTGATAACTAACTCACATAGCCGACTATAATGTGCGTTGTTCATCTCAACACGGACTGCATGAAAGCGGTGCTGATTGACAAGGCTTACGATCTCTTCTGCCCCGTCGTACGTCATCAGGAAATTGGAATTGGTTTGGCCCAGAATCTCGAACAAGCGAGCGTGGTCGACTGCGAAGTGAGAATAGAGGCGGGAACCAGCCTTTTTCCCACCCTCTCCAGTATAAGGAGGATCTACAAAAACCGCCGCTTTCTGTCCCCAGCCGCGTAACAAGGGTTCCAGAATACGCATAGAGTCGCCTTCATAGAAAGCTATTCTTTTTGCGTACTTCTTAATCTCTTGCAAACGCTTAACTAGCGTATCAGGATACCACCTTGATCCGATTCCTTTTGCGTCTTCTCCCGAGTCCAAGAACGATGCTCCTGGCGCCAGGATCCCTGCCCGTTTTGTCCGGTTAAGTACCAGTGTTCGGAAGGCACGTTCGGCATCATTCCGCCAGCCAGCCTCCTCAAGTTCTTCGACAACTTTCCTGGAGGGAGTGAACTGGCGAATCCTTTCGATGAGGTCATCTGTGTCTTGCAGTACCGCTTTCCAGAATGCCGCAACATCGTGATCTATCTCGATCATAACCGCTTTGTCGACCAGATCTTCCATCACAGCGGTGAGCGACACAATACCGCCTCCGGCAAATGGTTCCATAAGAACGTGGGTCTTTGAGCGCGACAGCCAATTGCGTATATGCGGTATCAACCAGGTCTTCCCCCCAGGATATCTGAGAGGACTCCTCTGAGGCACAGTTGAAACATTGGCGCCTGGGATGTTCGAAATTGGGAACTGCTCAAAGGACGAAGAATTGAACATGCTCGGAGAAACTCACCGCTGGAAAGTCCTTGGGTCGAAAGCTCCGACACTTAGAAGCAGCTATTCTCTCTTTGAGGATTTCGATCATAGGAGAGTGCAGTTGCAAGTGTACCATCCGGTCAATGCACTGTACAATTCTAACTCGACCGCCTACTACGGCATTTGCAGAATTTCCTGATTCATTGGGCGGCATACAATTAAGCAATTGAAACCGGCTTTTGAATGCCTACCAGGCAAATGCGGTGCAAGGCTTGTCGACGCACACAGTGAGACGAAAACCAGAGCTCTTTGAACACATAAGAAGGGCTTGGTGATGGAGGCTTTAGCAGGGGGATTTATGAATACCGAAGAGATCAAGCTTGTGAATGTCTCTGAACTGGCATTCGATCTCAAAAACCCTCGGCTCGTTGAGTTTGAAGAGGTCGAAAGCGCAACGGACGAAGAGGTTATACAAATACTGTGGGAATTGATGGATGTACGGGAAGTGATGATGTCCATCGCGGCCAGCGGATTCTTTCCCCACGAGCCCTTAATCGTCGCCGAGGAAGACGGAAAAAAAGTTGTAATAGAAGGAAACCGCCGTCTCGCGGCGGTAAACATTCTATTGAACAGGGCAATTGCTGAATCATACGCAACGAGAATTCCCGACATTGCGGATGAGGAGAAGAGGGCGCTCGCTCAGCTTCCTATCGTAATCGGTTCTCGTGAAGGAAACTGGCGCTATCTCGGTTTCAAACACGTAAATGGTCCTGCCAAATGGAGCAGTTACGCCAAAGCTCAGTACATCGCCGATGTACATCGGAAATTCAAAATTGAACTTGAGGAAATTGCGAATCAAATTGGCGATACACACAAGACCGTTCAGAGGCTGTTTCGCGGGCTGATGGTCATAGAGCAGGCCGAGCGAATGGGTGTTTTCAGCCGTGACGACCGTTGGCGCAGACATTTCTCTTTCTCCCATATCTATACTGGTCTCGATTATCAGGGAATCAGTGATTTCATCGGGTTGCGACCGGAGACGGAAGAGCAGCAGAATCCTGTACCCGACGACAAGAAGAAGGAACTAGGAGAACTCTGCCTCTGGTTGTACGGAAGCAAGAGAGAGCAGGAACTCCCAGTCGTTCAGACACAAAACCCCCACCTTCGGCAACTGAATGAGGTCGTAGCCAATCGGGAGGCACTAGCCGCTCTCCGAGAAGGTTTCAGCCTCGATTTCGCCTTCGAGGCCGCCCAACCGTCATCTGAAGTCTTCGAGAAATCTTTGCTCGCTGCAAGGAGACACCTTGAAAAGGCACGGGGCCTGCTGTCAACTGGCGACGACGGGTCCGAGGAGTTGCTCAGAACGGCCGGTACGGTCGCAAATCTCGCGGATGACCTCTACGAAGAGATGGAACGAAAACGCAGGCCTGCTGGGAAGAATCGGATCGCGGAGGGCGGCTGATGTTTAAGTTACCGGGTACACCCTCTCCCATGGCGCATGCTCACGAACTAGCCGATTATGCCGAGTGGATGTGCTGGAGGGACAATTCAACGTCGGTAATCGGCCTATTGAAAGACTTGGGCAGGATTGACGAAAATGACTATTCCGGCGGTGTGCCAGAAGAGGAGGAAACATCTATCGTCGTTGAAGAAGCATACAGAGAGATAGAGCGACGCAAGGAAGGATGCCGGAATGGCTATCCGTTTGACATCGGTGGTAGGGGATACATGCTTCGGGCCGATCCAGCCTCCGAGAAGTCCAGACATGTCATCTACAAATACCTTCTCTTAGCGACTCGGCTCGATATGAAAGCCGACAAGAATCATGCGCAGATAGATGGTACACACCTGTTAGAGGAGCTTGCGGCGGAAGTTGCTCTATCGTACTTTGGCTCCCGAGCTTCCAAATACGTCTTCGGGACAAGCTCGGGGCCAACTAGCTTTTCAGAAAAAGTGAATGAACTCTGCGATCAGTTGAAAGACGGGATACACTTCGATAGCCGCCCTCAGACTACAAGAAATCAGCGCGATGATAAGTTGGACGTAGTGGCGTGGATCCCGTTTACCGACAACTTGCCAGGGCAATTCATTGCGTTTGGCCAATGCAAGACTGGAACCACCTATCAGGAGGCGTTTCCTCAACTTCGTCCTGAGAATTTCTGCAAGAAATGGCTATACCCGCAACCCGTGTTTACTCCTATTCGGATGTTTTTTGTTGCGGAGGCTTTACCTCGACTTAACTGGGAACATGCGGGAATCGAAGCCGGTTTACTTTTCGACCGCTGCCGGATTGTTGATTATTCAAGTGACCTGAGCGAGGACTTAATGGGAAAGTTAACAGCGTGGACAGCCGCGGCATTTGAAAGTAAGACAGATGCCTGAGGCGCCTCGTTGAAGAACTCACGCCGTGTGTTGTCGCCGTTTCATGACCGTCGTTCTGCCCCTCCACGGCTGGGCAGTTCGCTCCATGATACACCTTAGCTTGTGGTCCAGTTTTTGGGGGCCAAGCTCAATCATAATGCTAGAAGGGGATAGCAGGGGATTGACCAGAATGGGAGTTCAGACATGGGTTAGCTGCGAACAAGGAACTGAACAAGGCCCTGGTAGGCCGGCGCCAGACTCTGGGGAAGATGATGGGTCAGCCGGCCCAACAACTGCTGGTCCGAGACGTCCAGCGCCGCGAAGGCTCTCAGCATCACAGGGTAGATGAGCAGCGCCGCGGCGACCGCAACCACAAGCCCGCCCAGCCACATACTGATGAGCCAGGCCGCTACAGCGGCTGACAGAGATGCAAGCAGGACGCGGCTCAGAACTCGGAAGGGTAAGGCCACTTGCAGGCGCCGCGCCGCGTGCGCTATGCACAAAACGCTGGAAACCGTGTGGCTGACGCAGGTGGCAAGAGCCGCCCCCGTTGCTCCGAAACTCGGGACCAGGAGCAAGGATGCAATGACGTTGAAGAGCGCCATTACTGCGTTCAGACGGACAATGTAACTCTGTTCCTCCAAGCTGTATAGCATGGACACGCTGACCGTAGCAATGGCGCCGCCGATGCTTCCGACAAAAAAAATGGCGAGAATCGGGGCCATGTCCAGGAATTCCGGACCGTACAGTAGCGCGACCGACGACGCGACCGCTGCGCCTCCCAGCCCGATTGGCATGGCGATTGCCGCCGCGATTCGATTTGACGACAGGTAGACCCGATCAGTTCGCTCACGATCATTTTGCCCTTGCAGCGATGCAAATGTAGGGAGCAAGGTCGCGGTGAAGATTGCCGGAATGGCCATTGACTTCACTGCCAGGTCAAATGACTGGCTGTAATAGGCAATGTCCACATCCGTAGCAAAGAGCTGCAGAAAGAATACGCCGAATCGCTCATAGGGGATTGTGCTGGTGGCGAAGATCAGAACGACGTCCCGGCTGTAGCGAATTATGCGGTGGCGCAACTCCGGCGGGATGGTGAGCGCCTCGGCGCCCCGCACTGTATAGTGGTCCGGCAGCTTCCAGCCAATCAGGAGAATTGTGAGAATGCGCCGCCCAATGTAAGCAAGGAGGAGCGGGTATATCCCGTAGCCGAATGAAACGATCGCAATCGCGGCAGCCCCATAGAGGAAGCCCCCTATCAGGCTGGCCTGGCTGAAGACCCGAAAGTCCAGTGCGCCCTTTGCCGCCGCCAGAAAGAAGAGTTCCACCACGACGAGGAGAACAGAGAAGGCGACGAGGGCAAGGGCAGCCGTATCGCTCGAGGGGATGAGCAAAGAATAGAAAAGTACGATGACCCCGATCAGCGCACCTAGTACCAGCTCAATACGCAACAGCCTGGCGAAAATGGCCGAAGCAGTTTCTCTCTCCTCCCGGCCCAGATACTCGGCGCCAAATTTCGTCATTGCCTGTGGAAGGCCGGGGGAGGCTATGAGTGCAAGGAGACCTATTAACCACAGCCAGTAGTTGTACTGGCCGAGAACAGGGGCGCCAAGAGAGCGGGCGAGGACGATACTGGTGATCAGTCCCATCACGAGACCGCCGACTGTACTCAGGGCGCTCCAGTATGTGTTCCTGGCAATGGTCTGATAGACACTCATTTGGATGATCCAGGGCGAGGAGGCCCGGAGACTCAGCTCTGCGCGGTCCTTGCCTGTTTGTCAGCGGTTCTTCCTGGCTGACGCGGGGGGCCGGAACAGTCTAATTCGCCGGCATGAGTAGAGCTATTCCTGGAACGTGAATCGACTCGCCGGCAGCAAGCAACGGCCTCCTTGGTCATGCTCCCCCTGCGGCTGAACGGTAGACATCCACCGTTTGCATTGCCGCGTCTCGCCAGCAGAAGCGGGCTGCCTGACGCAGGCCCTCGGCACGCATCTGCTCAGAGGTCCCCGGATTCGACAGGACCTGGCGCACCGCCTCCGCCAAGGCTTCACCGGTCATCGATTCAATGTAACGGGCCGCTGAGCTCGCCACTTCCGGCAGGCTACTGGCCTTGCTGCAGACAACCGGCGTGCCGCATGCCATCGCTTCGAGCACGGGGATGCCGAATCCCTCGTACAGGCTGGGCATCAGGAAGCAGCAGGCGCCGCTGTACAGGGCTGGGAGATCGGTATCCGGCACGCGGCCGGCAAAGATGACATCGCCGGCAAGCCCTTGCAACTCCACCTTTTTGCGGACGTCATCGAAAAGCCAGCCCTTGCTGCCGACCACTACAAGACAGTGGGTCCTGCCCTCTGCCTTCAGCCGGGCGAGCGCCTCAAAGGCGAGCGCGTGATTCTTGCGCGGCTCCAGCGTGCCCACCATCAACAGATACGGTCTCCGGATCGAATGTGTCTCCATCACCTTGCGGACCTCTTCTGCGCCGGCCGGGCGGAAACGCTCTTCGATGCCTTCTGCCACGACATGTATCTTATCTGGAGGCGTACCATACAGTTCCAGAATGTCCCGCGTCGTGTGCTTGCTCACGGCAATGATAGCACCGGCGCGGCGCACAAACAAGGGCATGGCTACGCGCAAGAAGGTGCGATTGGCCAGTGTGTGGTGCTCGGGATAGCGCTCGAAGATCAGGTCGTGAACGGTCATGACCGACGGGCGCGCCGTCCATGGCAGCAGATGCTCGGTGGCATGGAAGATGCCTCCGGGCCCGAGTCTGCGCTCTACGATGGGGGCCCTCAAGAGCTGACATGCGAGCACGCCCAGCCGCCAGGGATACTGGCCCAGCGTCAGAGTGCGGGCGGGGATGGGCGAAAGCGAGTCGGGGGGGCGATGGCCGCTGTGACTGTTGTAAAACAGGGCCAGGTCGATTGTATCGCTGCAGTGCCGCCACAGCGCGGACGCGAGGCTTTCAGTATAGCGAGCCAGACCGGCGCTCTGGTGAACAGCAGGCCCGGCGTCGAGGACGACCTGCAGACGTCCGCCCCTCTGCCGCGAGAGGTCTGGCGGGGTTTCGACGGGCGCGTTTCGGGCGGGGCCGGACTCACCACTCATCAACAGTTCCCCAAGCATCAGACTCGAGCTGAGGCTCGAAGGTCGAGTGCATCTGTGCCGGTCTGTTGAGCCAGTCGTGAACGGCTTCGCCCAAGTGAGAAAGCGGGCTCTGGCGCCTGGTGCAATCAGGCAGCGCGTCAAGAAAAACCTCGCCGTAGCTACGCTGCCAGAGGCGGCTGTCCAGCAGAACGACGACCCCGCGATCGGCGGCGCTGCGGATCAGGCGCCCGAATCCCTGGCGCAGGCGTAAGACCGCCTCCGGCACGGCATAGTCGTGGAAGGCGTCTTCATACAACCTGCTGCGCGCGGCGTAGAGCGGGTCGGTCGGCACGGCGAACGGCAAACGGGCGATGATCAGGCAGACCAGCTGATCGCCGGGCAGATCGATGCCCTCCCAGTAGCTGCTGGTTCCCATCAGTACCGAACCCGGATTGGCCCTGAAGTCGCGCAGGTTGCGAGTACGGCTGCCCTCGCCCTGCTGAATCACGGTCAGCCCGGCGGCAGCAAGCGGCGTGCGAATGGCGTCGGCGCTGGCGCGCAAGTGGCTATGGCTGGTAAAGAGGACGAGGGTTCTGCCCCCCGCGGCGACCGCAGCCTGTTGAATCGCCTGCTCCAGGGCCTGCTGGTAGTTGTGACGGTCCGGGGGCGGCATGTCGCTGGGCAGGTATAGGAGCGCGTTACGTTTGTAGTCGAAGGGGCTGTCTATGACTGCTCCGCTTGCGTCCCAGCAACCCAACCGATCGCGCAGATAGTCGAAATGATCGCCGGCCTGAAGGGTCGCGCCCGTCAGCACGACCGCGCGCTTCTTGCCGAACAGTTCAGAAGCCAGCTTCTCACTCACCTGAACCGGCGCGCTTCGCAGAATGACCGCATCTGCGCCGCGACGCGTGCGAAGGCTGCTGGCCGAGGAGGACCTTCCACTCGCCGGCAGCTCCAACCAGGCTACGGACTCCTCCTGGTGGTTGAGGGGACGCAGGATGACATCGTCCGCAACTTGCAGGAGGTCGGCGAGGTCGGTCTGGCCGTAGTGCAGTGCCTGCAAAGCGTGTGCCGTTCCACTGCCGGCGGCGGACGAGCTCCCGAACTCATCTTCCCATTGCCACCACTGGGACGCGTCCAGCCGGTCTGCCAGTTCTGTCAGCCGACCCAGCATCTGACCGATTTTCCGGCTGATCCCGTCCCACTCGATTTCGATTTCACTCCATGCCGGCTGCGCCCGCATGCGGCTGTCCAGGGCAACCTGCTGAGGATAGCCGGACGCAGCGCGGGGCCCGGCCCTGACCTCGGCGTGACGCAGGACGAACTCGTGGAGGGCATCGGCAAAGGGAGGGATGCCGGTTCGCAGGTCCCGGTTTGCGGCTGCCAGTTGCCTGGCGACCTCTTGCAGATGGTCCTGTCCCAGGCGGGCTGCCAGCTGTGCGACGGCACCGTCCAATCTATCCAGAAGGTAGGCCAGCCCGCGCAGGTCCATCTGCCGTGTAAACTGCTCGGTTGCCGCGCCTTCGAGGTGATGGGCCTCGTCAACGATCAGGTTGTCGTATTCGGGCAGGACCTGGCCGCCGGCGCCGATGTCGGCCAGCAGGAGCGCGTGATTGACGACCAGCAGGTGGGCCGAACTGGCTTGCCGGTGCGCTTCCAGGTAGAAGTCACGGTAACGGCCGCCGAGAAAATTGTGGCGGCCGGAAGGACGTCCGAAGGCGCATCGCTCCAAGCTGCATTCGTCTGCATGGGAAGCGACATGCGCCATCAGCGCCTGCTCTTGCCGGTCGTGGATGGGCAGCTCACTCAGGTCGCCGCTCTGTGTATGCGGCAGCCAGACCAGCAGCTTGGCCAGAAAGCGCAGCTCCAGGGGAGGCAGGGACCCGGCAAAGAGGCCTTTGCCGACGCGTGGGGCATTCAACCAGCTGGCCAGCCTACGCGTACACAGATAACGGGAACGCCCTTTCAAGGCCATTGCCCGAACTTCCGGGCGGCGGCCGCTGTTCGTGTCCAGGTCCAGTGCCGCCAGGGCCTGGGCCACACGGGGCAGCTCCTTTTCCAGCAGCTGGTCCTGCAGCGGCAGCGTATGCGTGGCGATTACGACGCGGCTCTCGTTGCTTAGTGCCCAGGCTGCGGCCGGCAAGAGATAGGCCAGGCTCTTCCCCGTGCCGGTTCCCGCTTCAATGATTCTGTGATCGCCCCGGTTGAGCGCGTCCAGGGTCTGAATCGACATATGCAGCTGGCCGTCGCGCCGCTCGAACTCAGCGCCCGACCCGGCATCGAACCCCGCCGCGAGCGGCCCGCTGTCTGAAAAGGCCTCGGCCAGGAACCGGTCTGCAATCTCCCGCGGTGAAGGGTCAGGCGTGAGAGGAGACAGAGGGGGGCCGCTACTGCGGACCTGCCTGGTTAATCCACCAGGCTTTTCTTCGAGACCGGTACGCTTCCGGCTGCGCAACTCGTCTTCAAACAGGAGAAGAGGCCCCCATTCGCTTCCGCGACCGGCCTCGCTCAGAGTCTCCAGCACGGAATCCGGCAGTGCCTTGATTCGTTCCAGGAGGTGGAGAAGAAGGTCGGCGGTCGCCTCGGCATCATGGCTCGCGCGGTGGGCCGACGTCAGTGGAATATCAAGCGCCCGGCACAGTTCTCCCAGACTGTAGCTGTCCTGGCCCGGCAGCAGAATCGTCGCCAGCTCGTAGGTGTCGAGGACGGGCGCGTTCAACTTCACGCCGGCCGCCCGCAGAAACGAGACGTCGAATCCGGCGCTGTGGGCGACGATGGCCTGTGTGCCATTGCCGAAGAAACTCAGGATCTCGGGGATTACTTCCTTGATGGCAGGTGCATCGGCAACTTCGGCGGGCCGGATGCCGGTAAGCTGCTGAATTCGTACGGGTAGGGGGCGCCCGGGGTTGATGCAGGTCGAGTAGTACTCACGCGGGCGGCCGTTCTGAAAGCGGACTGCTCCGAACTCGATGATGGCGTCCCGTTTGGGGTTCAGACCGGTTGTTTCCAGATCGAAGGCGACGAACGTACGGGGGGCCATGTTCAGGCGGCTGCGGGACGGCGGCTGAATTTGCGCAGGAACACGAGCATCCGGTTATTGATCATTTGCGGCGCTGTTGAATGAAATAGACTCGGCTGTCTTGGTCACGCTGCCGGTATAGAGCCAGGAGACCTGCCGCAAGGTAAGGGCCTGGTCGAACTCGGTCAACGCTGAAATGCAGTCGGCCGGCACGACGACGGAGAACCAGCGCAGACCGGCTGAGGCGGCCGTGTGGAGCACGCAGATACTGGAGACTGTGCCGACAATGACGAGGTTGCGCACCTTCCAGACGTTGGCGAGGAAATGCTCCAGCCACGTTCCGTAAAATCCGTCATAGCGGCTCTTCTGGCAGACCAGATCTTCCGGTTGCGGGGCCAGCTCTTCGACGATCTGCCAGCCCCAGCTATGCGTTTCACAGTGGCGCGGCCAGATCTCCCATTCGGGATCGCCGGCGAAGTGGCTGTCCTGGGTGTAGGCGATGCGGACACCGGCACGGCGGGCGCGCTCCAAGAGCCCTTGCAGGCTGTCTAAGGTAGCTGCTGCATCGGGGACGACCAGTGCGCCGCCGTCCTTCACAAAGTCGTTCTGCATGTCGACGACAATTACCGCGCTGCTCGACGCAGGAAGTTCGACGCTTGGCTGCCACGGGATCTCAGGAACTTCTACGGTTTCGCCCGGAATCTGCATTCGGCCCTCCTTGCCCAAGCCGGTCAAAAGCGCACTGCCTTCGCGTGAACGGACAGTCCCGGTTCACAGGACTTTCGCTATGCCAGCTCCCAGCGGCTGGGGTTGATGCCGGGGGCCTCGCTGGCCATGTCGGGCGGCTTGTTGCCGCCACCGTAGTCCCATTTGCGGACATTGCGGTCGATGAAATATCGTTTGACATCTGGCGGCAGATTCTCCAGTTCTTCAGCCGGCCACTGCTCCACCTCTTCTTCGACCGGTCCGGCCCACGCCGGGCGGTATGCGATTGCCAGCAGCTCGCGGGCGTAGTCCCCCACATTGGGGAAATTTCCGTGGAAGACCCGGTGGTTGATGAGCACGGCAGAACCGGCCGCGGCGGTCACCATGACCTCTTCGGGGTGGGACTCATAGCGGACGTAGGGATTGCCATGCAGGTGCATAACGAGATGGGAGCGAGGGATCACGCGAAATGGCGAGACCTCTTCGGTCAGTTCCTGAAGGTAATAGAGCACTCGAACCATGCAAGGGCAGCTGCCCTCATAGCCGAAGATCTTCGACCCATAGGGCTGGCCGTCGGTGTGGAGACTGATGCCGGGGTGGCCAGGTTCGGAACGGGCGTAGGCGTAGGACATGAACACAATCTCATCACCAAACAGCCGCTCCAGAAACTGGATGGTGGGAGGATGCGCTATCAGGTCCGTGACCGCGCCGCCCGCGAACTGCACTTTAGGGCGCACCTGTTGCTTTTCGCTGTAGTCCACCCCCCACGTATCCAGTTGAGCTGTCTGCGCCCTCAGACGGTCCAGGTGTTCGGTGGAGAGCAAGTCGGGAACAACGGTGTAGCCCTCGACTTCCAGCTGATAGACGTGTTGACCGAAGCTCAGTTTGGACCAGTCACGATCGTCGATTTTCACCTTTGTCATGGTCAATCTCCCTACCTGAGTAGATTGTGCTAATGCGGTCCGAATGAGGCCAGCTTCTTTTCCTAATATTTATTAGCGATGGAAAATGTAGAGCGAACGGTTTTCCAGAGGCAAGCTAATGCGCCTCTCCTGCCGGTGGCTCTCTGCCAGCGCCAGGCAGACCTCGGTCAAGTGGTGTGCGACCTCCACGTGCCCCAGAGTCTGCCGACCTTCTTCGTGCGCCAGGACCAGATCCTCCAGACAGAATTGAGTTGCACTGTGTTCAGCAACCTGCTCGACAGGGACATCGGCGGCAATTCGTGCCTTGCCCACCTCGTTCTTGCGAAGCTGCAGGCCCATCCCGTTGTCAAATACGCGTACACTACCGCCGTCGCCGATTACCTCAAATTCCCAGTTGCCGGCAGGAACGCTGGTTGCGGAGACGCCGTTCACGAAGGTCAGTTGGAAGATGCCGTAGGGGTCTTCATCCAGCCGGTTGTCGGGGATCCGATGGTCTATTGTGTTGAGTTCTCCCCAGATGCTCTCCACCGCCGGGTCGTCCAGCAGGAAACTGAGGGTGTCTATTGAGTGAATGTGGCCGTGGAGAAGGTTCGTGCTGGCGTAGTGAATTGCGGCCTTGGGTTCGCCGATTTCCCCTTGCCTGATAAGGTCGCGCGCCTGGTGGTAACGCAAATTGAAGCGGCGCAGGACGCCGGAATTGAACAGGGAGCCGTTTGCCTGGACTGCCTTCAGGATCCCATCGGCCTCCTTCATTGAACAGGCGATTGCCTTTTCGCAGAAGATAAGTCGGACACCCTCTTCGGCGGTCCGCGTCGCCATCTCTGCGTGCAGATGACCGCGGGTACAGACGGCAACCATGTCGGGATCCTCTTTGCGGATCATCTCTACGTAATCCTCGTAGAGCGCATCGACGCCCCATCGCTCTGAGAATGCCGCCCGTTTGGAGGCATCGATGTCGGCTCCGGCGACAACCTGCAAGCGTTCGCTGGCTTTACAGGACGCCGCGACCGAGTAGGGTGGACTCCTGTCGGGGAACTCATCGTCGATTGTGCTGCCCATCCGGCCCAGTCCGATAATGGCAACGCGATAGGTTTTGTCGGTCATGTCAGTTTCTCCAGAAGACGACGCTTGGTGGCGTGAGCGGCATCAAGGTACGAACTGCCGGTCACTGGTTACTGAGTCTGCGAACGCGGGCGGGCAAGGAATCTTCGGCAATCTCTGACGACAGTATTCTCAAGGAGCGATCGGATAGCGGCAGGTCTACGCGCCGGCCGCCCCGGCGGTGCGACTCGCGCAGAGCGATCGCGATCTCCAGCGCTTTTCGTCCGTCCTCATCAGAGCAGCGGGGAGGCTCCCCGCTGTCCAAGCAGTGGACAAGATCCTCGATTACGGCAAATCCCATGCTTGGGACGCTCGTCGGCAAAGGGAATGGGGCGCGGGCAGGCAGGTTTCGGCCGCGCGGCCCGCCAGGTACCCAGCGGTAGTACTGCGTTTCCATGCCTTGCGCCAGGGAACGGACCCGGCCTTCGGTGCCGATCAGGTCGAATTCCCACTGGGCGGCGCCAGTTGGCGTGCCGCGCAGAAAGCCGCGCGCGCCGTTGTCGAACACCATGTAGCCGTTGCCCATCAGATCTTCGTCGCCGGCCGCCTTCTCGTCCGACTCCATCTCGCCGAAGACCCATTCTACGTCGCCGCCAACGAGGTATCGCATGGTGTCAATGGCATGGCTGCCATTGGCGGAAAGGTTGCACCGTGTATAAGCGGTGATCTGCAATAGCTCGCCCAGTTCCCCCTCCTCCACCATGCGGCGCGCCTCGGTAAAGAAGACGTTGTAGCGGCGGGAGCAGTTTACGGCGACGGCAACGCCCTTGCGAGCGGCGAGCTCGATCACTTCATCGGCCTCGTCAAGGCTGAGGGTGAACGGCTTTTCTGCCCAGATCGCTTTGACCCCGGCATTGATGGCATCGACCATAGTTGCGGCGCGGTGCCGGGCGGTCGTGCACATGCTCACGAAGTCGGGCCGCTCCGCCTCCAGCATTTCGCGGTAGTCGGAATATATCTGCCTGTCTTCCAGACCCCAGCGTTCGGCGAAGATCGCCCCCTGTTCCGCGTGAGGGTCGGCGCCAGCGACCAGTTCGGTTTGCGGGGAGGCCACGTAGGTTGGGGCATGACAGTAGGGCATAAAGAACTGTCCCCCCTGCCGGATTTCATCGTCGAAAGTGCTGCCCATGCGCCCCAGACCGATGACGGCGGCGCGATAGGTGCATTCGGACATTATTGTTTCTCCTGAAGGCTGCTGCCAGCGCGTTGTTATCAGTTGGCGTGGTAGAAATCAACTCTTGGACCAAAATCACTACAAAAGGATAGTGGTCAAGGATCCTGCGGAAACCTACTTTCTTTGCATTCTGCGGACACGGGCGGGCACGGCATCGCCGCCAATTTCTACCGACAGAATCCGCAGGGAGCGCTCGGCCAGAGGCAGGTCAACACGACTACCGCCCTGGCGGTGTGACTCGCGCAGCGCGATCGCGATCTCCAATGCCTTGCGGCCATCTTCGCCCGAGCAGCGGGGTTGCCTGCCGGTTTCGATGCAGTGAACGAGGTCTTCGATCACGGAGAGTCCCATGCTGGGAATATGTGTTGGCAGAGGGAAGGGGGCCCTGGCAGGCAGGCCCTGGTCGCGCAAACCGCCGGGTACCCAGCGGTAATACTGCGTTTCCATGCCCTGGGCCAGTGAACGGACCCGTCCCTCGGCGCCGATAAGATCGAATTCCCACGGGGCGGCGCCTGTCGGAGTGCCGCGCAGAAAACCGCGCGCGCCATTGTCAAAGGCCATGTAACCGTTGCCCATCAGGTCCCCTTCCCCTGCGGCTTTTTCGTCCGACTCCATCTCGCCGAAAACCCATTCAACGTCTCCTGCGGCCAGGTAACGCATTGCATCGATGGCGTGGCTGCCGTTGTGGGAAAGGTTGCACTGTGCGTATGCGGTAATCTGCAGGATCTTGCCCAATTCACCCTCGTCGACCATGCGGCGGGCTTCGGTGAAGAAGACATTGTAGCGCCGGGAGCAGTTGACAGCGATGGCAACACCCTTGCGGTTGCTGAGCTCGATGACTTCGTCCGCTTCTTCCAGACTGAGGGTGAACGGCTTCTCCGCCCAGATCGCTTTGACCCCGGCATTGATCGCGTCAATCATTATTGCAGCCCGGTGACGTGCGGTTGTACAGAGACTCACGAACTCGGGCCGTTCCGCTTCCAGCATCTCCCGGTAGTCGGCATAGATCTGCCCGCTTTCCAGGCCCCAGCGATCTGCGAAGATCTCGCCCTGCTCCGCGTGGGGGTCGGCGCCGGCTACCAAGTCGGCATGGGGTGAGGCAACATAGGTGGGGGCATGGCAGTAGGGCATGAAAAACTGCCCCCCTTGCTTAATCTCGTCGTCGAAAGTGCTGCCCATACGCCCCAGGCCGATTACTGCGGCTCGAAAGACCTTCCCAGGCATGCCTTTTCTCCAGAACAGTGCGATGGACGAATCGTTTCCAACTAGGCGACCACTGGCTCTTGTTTCAGCCGCCGTACACGGGCGGGCTCGGCGTCCCCGCCAATTTCGACCGACATAATGCGCAGAGAACGGTCAGAAACGGGCAGGTCCACGCGCAGGCCTCCCTGACGGTGCGACTCGCGCATGGCGACCGCGACTTCAAGCGCTTTGCGCCCATCTTCAGCCGAGCAGCGCGGGTCCGAACCGGTCTCAATTGCGTTAACCAGATCGGCAATGACAGAGAGTCCAGTGCCCTGAATAGTGAGGGGCAGGGGAAAGGGGGCCCGCGCCGGCAAGCCCTCGTCACGCAGGCCGCCGGAAACCCAGCGATAGTACTGCGTATCCGCGCCGTTTGCCAGAGATCGGACGCGTCCTTCGGTGCCTATGAGATCGAACTCCCACGGCGCAGTGCCGGTCGGCATGGAACGAATATACCCCCGAACACCGTTGTCGAAAGCAAGATAGCCATTGCCCATCAGGTCTTCCTCACCGGCTGCCTCTTCGTCCGATTCCATCTCGCCGAACACCCACTCCACATCGGCGTCGACAAGATAACGCATTGTGTCGATGGCGTGGCTGCCGTTGTGAGAGATGTAGCACTCGGTGTAGGCGGTAATCTGCAGGAGTTCGCCCAGTTCCCCGTTCTGGGCCATGCGACGCGCCTCCGACAAAAATGGACTGTGACGGCGGGAGCAGTTAACGGCGATGACTACGTCCTTGCGCGAACTGTGGTCGATTACGGCGTCGGCTTCGGCGAGGCTCAAGGTGATCGGTTTTTCGGCCCAAATTGCCTTGACCCCGGCCTCGATTGCGTCCTGCATAATGGCGGCGCGGTGGCGTGCGGTCGTACAGATACTGACGATATCCGGCCGTTCTGCCGCCAGCATGTCCCGGTAGTCGCTGTAGATGTGCTCTCCAGACAGGCCCCAGCGCTCGGCGAAGATTGCGCCCTGTTCGGCGTGGAGGTCGGCGCCGGCGACCAGTTCAGTGTATGGCGACGCCACGTAGCTGGGCGCATGACAGTAGGGCAGAAAGATCGAGCCGCCATTCTGGATTTCATCATCGAATGTGCTGCCCATTCGTCCCAGACCGATTACCGCTGCTCTGTACATGAATTCCCTCCCGGGGCGTTTCAATTCTCAAAACCTGGCTGCAGTAGCTGGGATTGGTGGCAGGTTGACATGCGGTAGAATCACCTTTACGATATGCTAACGTATTCTTCCAATTTACGCTACCACACATGATGCCGCCGTCCATGTCATTTCAGGACCGGAATCACCTCCGTCCTTGGCCGGGGTGGGTCGCTTATACGCCCGGAGTGCAGGCAGATGTCAAAGCGGTAGTGCATTAAACAATCCAGTCAAGCACAATTCAGTGGAGGCCGGTTAAGATGCAACAGGTACACGCAGCCCTATTGGGGCTATCCCATCCCCACTCACTGGCCCACTTGCGCACGCTTCAGTCGGTGCCGGAGGTTGCCAGCATTACTCTCTGGGACACGGACGAAGATCTGTTACAGACAACCATTGAGAGTCAAGGCGAGAAGATCAGCGGAACAACCACCGATCTGGCGTCTGTTTTGGATCAGCAGCAGATCCTGTTTGTCGTCGCCGCGTTGCGCAACGACCTGGGGCCGCCGATCTTCACCCGCGCCTTGGAAGCAGGAAAGCACGTGATAACAGACAAGCCGATTGGCAAGACTGCGGTTGAGAGCGCGGAGGTGGCAGCGGTGGCCCGGCGCGAGCAGCGCAAGCTCGGCGTCTTTTACCAGAATCGATCACTGCCTCCGATCCAGGATGCCCGGCGCATTGTCGAGCAAGGGCTTATCGGCGAGCTTGTATCGGTCGAAATGCGGATGGTGACGACCCAGGTGCAGGTGCGCAATCCCCGGCACTGGCTCTTTAACCAGGACAAGGCAGGCGGCGGCATCCTTTCCTGGTTGGGCTGCCACTACATCGACCAGATCCTGAACATCACGCAGGACGAGATCGTGTCGGTGGCCGCGCAGATCGCAACGCGCAGCGGCGAGGACATCGACGTGGAGGATGTAGCCGCGCTGTCTCTGGGATTCGCCTCAGGCGCGGTCGGCACGTTTCACGCGGGTTACATGCTGTCGATGAGCGGGGGCGGTTATCACAACGCGGTCGGGTATGACACCTACGTTAGCGTCAACGGCCGCCTGGGACGCATCACCTGGAGCTCCAATGGCACCCCGAGCAGCATCGACGTCGAAAGCGTCCATCCCAGCTGGGCATCGGCGCCGCGGCGAACCTTTGACTACACTTTCGGCGATTCAGCGGCCTACGGCGGCGCATCCGGCGAAACTTTTCTGCGCGCCTTTATCGGCGCCTGCCAGGGAAACGGGGAACCCCTGGCAACCGGCGAGGACGCAGTACGAGTTGCCAAAGTTGTGGACGCGGCTTACGAGTCGAGCCGCAGCGGACGGCGAATCAGTATCTGAGAACGGAGCGGGTTCGTGACGAGCAGAACCGGATCACTTTCGCGTTTGAACATTCCGCAGACCGCGGAACACAAGCGCCTGGAATGGTACCGAATGCGCACCAACAACTGGAAGCATTGGGGGCCGTATCTGAGCGAACGGGCCTGGGCGACTGTGCGCGAGGACTATAGCGCCAACGGCGATTGTTGGGGCTACTTTTCGCACGATCAGGCCCGTAGCAGAGCCTACCGGTGGAATGAAGACGGGCTGGCAGGAATTTGCGATCGCAATCAATACTTGTGCTTGGCCGTGGCCATGTGGAACGGCAATGACCCGATTCTGAAGGAGCGGTTGTTCGGCCTGACCGGTCCGGAGGGCAATCACGGCGAGGACGTGAAGGAGTATTATTACTATCTGGAAAGCACGCCGACGCACAGCTACCTGAAGATGCTGTACAAGTATCCTCAGGCTGCTTTCCCGTACGGTCAGCTTGTGGAGGAGAACCGCCGGCGCGGGTACGATGACGGCGAGTTTGAGCTTCTGGATACCGGCGTTTTCGACGAAAACCGCTACTTTGACGTCGTGGTCGAATATGTCAAAGCGGATGAGAACGACATTCTCGCGCGCGTTACCGTGACAAATCGAGGGCCGGAAGGCGCCCGCTTTCATCTACTGCCTACGCTGTGGTACCGGAATACCTGGAGCTGGGGGTACGAGAACGGCCCCCTAGGCGACGTGGACGAGCTGCCACTTCTGTCGCGGCAGCCGGGCCCCAACGGGACGCTGACCCTGAGAGCCAAGCATCCGAATCCCAAGCTGGGAACCTACCATTTTTGGGCTGAGGATGCCCGCGAGGTCCTTTTCACCGAAAACGACACCAATGCGGCTTTGCTCTTCGGCATGCCAAACCGGACGCCTTATGTAAAGGATGCGTTTCACCGCTTTGTCATCAACGGTGAACACGAGGCGGTCAATCCCGCGGAACAAGGCACGAAGGCGGCGGCCCACTATTTCGATTTCATTCCCGCTGGCGGAACGCAGGTCTACCGCTGGCGACTGTCCAATCTGGGCCATCGACAACCGTTTGGCCGAGGGTTCGATCGGGCTTTTCGCCGGCGCATCGACGAAGCGGACGAGTTCTACAAGGCTGTTCAAAAGAGGGGCTTGAGCGAGGATGAACGGCGGGTCCAGCGCCGGGCGCTGGCGGGGATGCTGTGGACAAAACAGCTCTACTACTACGACATTCCCCAATGGTTGCGAGGCGATCCGATTTTGCCGGCGCCCGAATGGCGCAAGAACGGCCGTAACGGCGACTGGGACCATCTCCACAATTTCGACGTGATTTCCATGCCGGACAAGTGGGAATACCCCTGGTATGCCACCTGGGATACGGCCTTTCACTGCCTGCCGCTTGCGCTGGTGGATGCAGACTACGCCAAGCGCCAGTTAACGCTTTCCACCCGCGAGTGGTATATGCATCCCAACGGCGCATTACCGGCCTACGAGTGGCACTTCGGCGACGTCAATCCCCCGGTACACGCCTGGGCGGTCTGGCGAGTCTACAAGATCGATGCCCGCCAGAGCGGCATACCGGACCGACCATTTCTGGAGAGCCTGTTTCACAAATTGTTGCTTAACTTTACCTGGTGGGTCAATCGCAAAGACGCGGACGGCAACAATGTCTTCCAGGGCGGATTCCTAGGGCTGGACAATATCAGCGTCTTCGATCGCAGCGCGGGATTGCCCAAAGGCGGCCGCATCGACCAGTCGGACGGGACGGCGTGGATGGGTTTCTACTGCCTGATGATGATGAAGATCGCCCTGGAACTGGCTGAGCAGGACTCTGTCTATCAGAGTAAGTCATCGAATTTTTCAGTCTACCAGGACATGGCGACGAAGTTTTTCGAGCACTTTCTGCGAATCGCCACGGCCATGAATGAAGTGCGAGGCGGGGGCGCCTCACTCTGGGATGAGAGGGACCGATTCTATTACGACCTACTGCACATGCACGATGGCACTCTGATCCCGCTGAAAGTCCGGTCCATGGTCGGGTTGATACCGCTGTTTGCGGTTGAGACGCTGGAGCCACGCCTGTTGTCCTCACTTCGCGAATTCAAGCGACGCAAAGACTGGTTTATAGAGAACAGACCGCGGTTGGCAACGACCATAAGCAGAACCGACGCCCCGGGCGTGGGTGAGCGATTCCTGACCTCGCTGCTGTCGCGAGATAAGTTGGAGAGCATATTGCGCTATTTGTTGGACGAAGAGGAGTTTCTTTCGCCGTACGGCATTCGCTCGCTTTCCAAGGTCCATGAAAAGCATCCTTACCACGTTCACATCGGCGACCGGACCTTTGAGATTCAGTATGAACCGGCGGAATCCCGTTCAGGAATGTACGGCGGCAACTCCAACTGGCGGGGGCCGGTCTGGTTTCCCATCAACTTTCTGATTATCGAGAGCCTGCAGCGCTTTCATCACTATTATGGGGACTCCCTGAAGGTGGAGTGCCCGACAGGTTCCGGTGTCCTCATGACGCTGGACGAGGTTGCCACAGAGCTATCCAGGCGGCTGATACGGCTGTTCCTGCGCAACGAGGGGGGCGGACGACCGTTCAATGGGGATACACGCATTTTGCAGGAAGACCCTCACTGGCGTGATCACATTCTGTTCCACGAATACTTTCACGGCGACAATGGTACCGGCCTGGGGGCCAGCCACCAGACGGGTTGGACAGGTCTGGTGGCAAAGCTGTTGCAACAGTCCGGCGGAATGTGATGAGTGGAGCGCAAAGTTGGGCGGCCATTGGAAATCGAAGCATTCATCATGGCAAAATTCGCAGAAAAGGAAAGAGAAAATGAAACTGGCGACGTATTCGGGACATGCCGGCGAGCGGGTCGGTGTTGTGGACGGAGACCACATTTACGATATGCAGGGCGCCATGGAGGCGTGCCGTCTGGGTGATCCGGCTACGGTCGCGGACATGATCACTCTTTTGGCGAACGGTGAGGCCGCTATGGAGGGCGTCCGGGCTTCGTTTGAATGGGCCAAGAATAAGAACGGGCCGGAGTTGAAGATTCCTCTTCACAGTGTCACGCTGCGCGCGCCGCTGCCCAGTCCCGGCAAGCTGATGTGCCTGGCCGGAAACTACGCCAGCCACATTGAAGAGGGCGGCGGCTCCTACATAGGCAAGGAGAAGATGATACCGCGCTTCTTTATCAAGCCTACTTCGTCGGTCACGGCAACGAAGCAGCCGATCCGTATCCCGCCTTCGACCGGCTTCGCCGACTGGGAGCTGGAGCTGGCCGTCGTGGTTGGCAAGAGCGGCCGCGACCTGACACCGGAACAGGCGGAAGAGCATATCATGGGTTACACGATCTTCAACGATATATCGGCCCGGGAACTGACCTTCCGCAATGATCTTCCGGAGCAGGAGGGGGACTGGTTCTTCGACTGGCTGGTGGGCAAGTGGCTGGACACGTTCGGACCGATGGGGCCGTGGATTACGACCCGCGACGAGATCCCTCATCCCGACCGCCTGCGTATGCGCCTGTGGCAGAACGATGTTTTGCACCAGGATGCCAGCTCCGGCCAGATGATCTTTTCGCCGGCGGAGGCGCTCTCATTCGTCTCGCAGTTCGTCACGCTGGAGCCGGGCGACCTGTTGAGCACGGGCACGCCTTCCGGTGTCGGCCACGCCAAGAAAGTGCGCCTGGAACCTGGCGACCGCATCAAGGGCGAGATCGAGGGCCTGGGGATCCTGGAGAATACGGTCGAAGCGCTCTGACGCCGGAAGGACAGTCTGAATTGCAGGTCTAAGGCGTTGCGGCAAGCCTGTCGACCTGAGGAGGGGAACGATGCCCTGCACCTGCTGCGAACCGCCGGAAGTCGGCGATTATGAAGGGATGTTCGATACGGAGTGGGCGTCCAGAGAGGCCGACGCCTATGTAAAGAATGGTCTGGAGGCGCGCGCCGAACGCTTGATTGCATACCTGTTGGAGAACTGCAGCGGGCCGCTTCATGTATTGGATGTAGGCAGTGGGGCCGGCGGTGTACATCATGAGCTTCTGCGCCGCGGCCTCGCCGAAAGCGCGGTCGCGGTCGAGGCCTCATCCGCATACATCGCCGCGGCCCGGCAAATCGGTGAACGGCTGGGGCAGGAGAGCAAGGTGCACTATGTTCACGGCGACTTCACCACCGCGGCCGCGGTGATCAGTTCAGCCGATGCCGTGATCCTGGACCGGGTGATCTGCTGCTATCCCCATCTGGGACAGCTGCTGGGAGCTTCCGCGAGCAAGGCGGAGCGCTATCTCGCTCTGAGCTATCCGCGCGAAAGATGGTGGGTCCGTATTGCGTTCGGCCTGTTCAATTTGTATCTCAAGATAAAGCGCAAGGATTTCCGGACGTTCGTGCATCCCCACAAAGAGGTGCATTCGATCGCGGCGCGTGATGGGTTGGAGCAGGTCCACGCGGAAACGGAAGGCTTCTGGCAGATTACCGTGTTTGAAAGGGCCGGCTCGCGATCAGCCGCCTAGTTCTTCCCCGTTTCGTATCCCGTCTCACACTCTACAGATGACCTTGGGCCTGGGCGACGATGTCGAGGCCCACTAGGTCGCTCCATGCCTGCAGAAGCCGCAGGGCCACGGGGCCGACCGCGCCGTCTCCAACGGGCAGGCCGTTGAACTTAGTGGCCGGCATAATGCAGTAGGGCGTACTGGTGAAGAAGGCCTCGTCGGCCGTGTAGATGTCGTAGGGCTGGAAGTCGGTGACCTGCGTGGGGATGCCCAGGACGCCGGCCAGTTCGAGGACAGTCTCGCGAGAGATGCCGGCGAGAGCGCCGCGGGCATGGGGCGTCTTGAGGATGCCGTCGGCCCAGATGAAGAAGTTGCCCCCCTTGTTCTCGGTAACGTTGCCTTCCGTGTCCAGGATGACGCTCTGCGCCTGCGGGTCGACCAGCTTGACCTCTGCTTCGGCCAGGGTATATGCGAGGCGGCTGCGGTTCTTGATACGGGCGTCGAGCGCCTGTGTGGGGATGGCCCGGCTGAAGGGCGTCACGGCGTGGCAGCCCTCTGTGTAGAAGCCGGCCCAGTCACGCAGAATCATCGGCGCCGTGTTGATGATAACGGTGGCAGGGGAGCGTTGCAGGGTGGGGTCGGCCGCGGCGGCGCCCATACCGCGCGAGATATTGTGCACGATCCAGACATCCTCATGCGGCGGCACGTACGGCAGATTGATCTCCAGGACTTCCAGCGTGACGGCAGTCATTTCTTCGGGGGACATCCCGGCGTTTATGCGGCTCACTTTGAGTGATTTGTAGAGGCGTTCGATGTGCCGCTCCAGCTTGAAAGGTCTGTGGCCGAACGTGCGGGTCGATTCGGTCACGGTGTCGCCCAGGGTGACGGCCGTGTCGAAGACCGAGATTTTGGCCTGATCCGGCGGCAGCATCTCACCGCTGAGGTAGACGAGATGTTTGCTGGCGTCGTGTTCCATTCCTGCTGCTCTCCTTTCTGGTAGGCCCCAGATTCAAGACAGCGGAGCCAGTTGCTGGCTCCGCTGTCCCTTGGCGGATTCACTCATCCGGA
Organism: Caldilineaceae bacterium; assembly: GCA_965204525.1. Taxonomy (GTDB): domain Bacteria; phylum Chloroflexota; class Anaerolineae; order Caldilineales; family Caldilineaceae; genus Bin5. Next base: position 1,774,325 of record OZ241994.1, read on the forward strand.
GCGGACGGGTCGCAAGGCTACTGTTCGGATAAGAGAACCGGCATACGCGCCCGCGTCCGAGATAGGCAATCTCTACTCATTGATGAACCACTGCGCGGGAATGGTCGGCGTCCATTCACCTGAGATCGACCAGGTTACCACATTGCGCAGGCGGTTGTGCACGTTGGTCAGCTGGCCGAACTTGGGATCATCGACGACAAGACCGATCGACCAGATGTTGTCCATGTGGATCTCAAAGACTTCGCGCATCAACGCGTTACGTGTATCCTCGTCCGGTTCACCCAGGATCTGATCGCGCAGTACGCGCAGCTGCTTCACATCGTCCGGCGGCTCCACGCCTTCCGCGCCGTCTGTATCCAGCCAGGCGGCCCAGTCGCGGGCCCACTGCCAGCCGCGCATGGCGAAGGTATTGGCGTTCAACGTCGGGTGGACCGGACCGCCGCCGAAGTGACCGCCGCGAGCCGACACGTCGTGCTCGCCGGCGTTGTGGCGCGTGTACCAGAGCTGACCGGCCTCAGGCGTCACCGTTGCATTGATACCGACCTCTGCCCAATAGCCCTTGACCAGCTCCATCAACTCAGGCGATTCTGCTGGCCACGAGGTCGTGGCGGAGATGTGCAGCACCAACTCTTCTCCGGTCGGTCCCAGCCGGAAGCCTTCGTCATCGCGCTCTGTCAGGCCAAGGTCGTCCAGAATCTGGTTTGCCAGGTCCGGATCATGCTGGGTCCAGGACTGGAACAGTTCATCTTCGCCATGATATGGGGGACCTCGCAGCGGTGCGATCTGGGAAGCGAAGACGCCGCCTTTGTAGACCAGCTTTATGATCTCATCACGGTTGATCGCCACGGAGAGAGCATGACGGAAGCTCTTCTCGTTGTAGAGTTGACGCTTGGCCTCATCCTCGGTGGTGTAGTTGAACATAATGTTGCCGTAGGCGTTAGGCATCCAGTTGGCGTAGGCGAAACGGAAGTTGCCGCTTTCCCTGTTTTCCGACAGGACCGGGATGTTGGCGGTGCCCAGGCCGCGCACGAAGTCCAGCTCACCTGCGATGGTCTTGAGCAAGGCGGCTTCAGCATCAGCCACGCGAATCTCATGTACTTCGCCGATGTAAGGCAACTGGTTTCCAGCAGTGTCCACCTTCCAGAAGTAGGGATTGCGGACATACACCTCGACCGGGTTGGGCGGCTCTGTGGTCGGGAGCCAAGCGGCCAGGCTCGGCTTGCCGATAGAAATGGACCGGTTGTTTTGTCCGAAAAGGTCCATCCAGGTATCAAAGCCGCCCTCTTCCATCATCGATTCAATTTCGGACATCTCCGTATAGTTTGGGTGGAACTTGGACAGGAAGTGCTTCGGGCTCGTGGTTGGACCACTGCGCGGCCCGCCCCAACTGCCCAGGTAGGTGGGGAAGAGGGCGTAGGGCTGGGCGAATGAGAACTGGATCGTGAAGTCGTCGACCATGGAGAGTTCGGCCATTTCACCGCCGCGGCTTAGCAGAGTTGAGGGTGAAGGAGTCAGGTCCTCATTGAGGATGATATCCTCCCACCAGAACATTACGTCGTTGGCGGTAAAGGGTTCACCGTCGCTCCATTTAATGCCCTTGCGAAGGTTGACTGTGAGCTGCGTATGGTCGTCGTTCCAAGCCCAACTTTCGGCCACGTTGGGGACGATTACGCCCTTAGGTGAATGAATCGTTAGCGGCTCGACCATCCACCACCATCCCATCTCACCATGAGGGTATTGACCGGTGACGGTCTTGCGCAGGATGCCGCCGTACTTTCCGACCGCCTCTTCGGGCTTGATAACGATGGGGTTGACCGGTAGCCGTTCCTCAACCGGCGGCAACTCGCCGCTGGACACCATCTCGGCCAGCTCCGGCGCTTCCTGGTAGGAATCGATGCCCCCGGCGTCGGCAGGCGTGTTGTAAACTTCGCTCTGTACCTCACGCTCACCCGCGCCGGCGGGAGGGTCGGTCAATACGGGACCCGTAATCGTGGCCGACTCGGCCGCAGGAGCCTCTTCGGCAGCGGGCGCGGCTTCTTCTGCCGCGGGCTCGGCCTCTTCGCTCGCGGCCGGCGAGTCGGCGGCGCCGCAGGCTGCCAGCAGCAGCGACAGGATTATCAGAAAGGGTAATAACCTCGAGGCGCCCTTCCTCAGCCTTGTGCCGGTTGCCCTGGTGCGGCTTCGAGTAGAAAGAATTCGGGATTGCACAGTTTTTCTCCTTCTGCGTAGGAAACTACGTCTTGGATGAAAGTTCGCAATTACGGTCCACGGAATTTCTCAATATAGGCACCTCCTGATTGATGAGTGATCTCTAGCAAAAGACGTCTCGCCGGTCCCGTTTGCGTGACTAACGTGACGCCTCGCTTGCCGCAAATCGGTTTGATAATTGCACTGCGGTGCGAACCCCCTGCAAATCCAGCTCCTCGGCGAAGTGACAGCGAACGTAATGGGGCTGGCTGCCGTTCGATCCCGCCAGATCGACGAGTTGGGGTTCTTCCACCCGGCAGACGTCCTGCACATAAGGACAGCGAGGATGGAATGTGCAGCCCGGCGGCACATTGGCGGGGTCGGCCACGTCGCCCTCCAGGATGATGCGCTCCCGGCGCCGCCCGGACTTACCCGTCTCCACCACCGGCACTGCCGAGAGCAGAGCCTCAGTATATGGATGCCGAGGTTGGCGGAAGATTGAGTCCGTTTGCCCCAGCTCAACGATCTGCCCCACGTACATCACCGAGACGCGGTCACTCAGATATTCGACCACTGACAGATTGTGTGTGATGAACAGATAGGTCAAGTGCTGTTCAGTTTGCAGTTCCTTGAGCAGGCTGAGAATCTGGGCCTGAACCGAGACATCCAGCGCCGACACCGGTTCGTCAGCGACAACGAAGTCCGGGTCCAGGGCGAGGGCCCGCGCAATCGCAATGCGCTGGCGCTGGCCACCGCTGAATGCATGAGGATAGCGACGCATGTATGTCGGGTCCAGGCGAACGCTACGCAGCAACTCGGCCACCCTTTCCTCCAGCTGGCGGCGGCTGGTGATTAGCTTTCGAGTGACGAAGGGCTCGCCAATGATTTCCAGGACTGTAAGACGCGGATTCAGCGACGAAAAGGGATCTTGAAAGATCATCCCCATATTTTGCTGAACATCGCGCAGTTCCTGCCTTGTCAGCGTCGTAATCTCAATCTCTTCCCCATCCCGTTTGCGGAAGAGTACAGACCCGTCTGAAGGCTCGATCGCCCTCATCACGCAGCGGCCGGTCGTCGTTTTTCCGCAGCCGCTTTCCCCCACCAGTGCCAACGTCTCCCCGCGGACAACATGAAAGCTGACATCGTCGACAGCCTTTACTTCGCCCACTTGCCGGCGGAAAAAACCGCGCAGAATCGGAAAATATTTACGCAGATCGGTTACTTCCAGAACCTTGTCAGCCGCCTCGGAGTGAATGCCTTCTGCTCGTTGCGGCGACTGCAGGTCAGGAGAGGAACCAGTTCCTGCGTTCAATTCATCTGAAACAGCATCTGTTTGTGCCATATTCTCAGTCCTGGACATACAGATGGCAGCGCACGCGATGTCCTCCGGCCAATTCGATCTGGGGCGGCAACTCGACATCGCAGACGTCGGGAATGAACTCGGGACAGCGGGTATGGAAGGGACAGCCCGCCGGTCGTCGGTAAGGACTGGGGACCGAGCCGGCTATCGGGTCGAGCTCCTGGTTGTGGCCTTCGCCCAACTCCGGAACAGAGCGAAGCAGACCAATCGTATAGGGATGTTTCGGTTCACGGAAAATGACGTCTGCAGGCGCGCTCTCAACGTCCTTGCCCAAATACATGATCATCACGCGATCGCACAGTTCGGAAATCACAGCCAAGTCGTGGGTGATGACGATCAGAGCCATCCCCATGTCCCGCTGCAGATCTTTCATCAGTTCCAATACCTGGGCCTGGATAGTAACATCCACCGCGGTGGTGGGCTCGTCGGCGATCAGCAGGGCAGGATGACAGGAAAGGGCCATAGCGATCATTGCCCGTTGTCGCATGCCGCCACTGAGGGCGAAAGGGTAGGCGTCTATCGTCTGTTCCGGTATGGGCATACCAACTCTCTGCAGCATCTCTATCGCCCGCTCCCGGGCTTCGTTCTGACTGCACTTCTGGTGCAGGCGAATCACCTCGGTAATCTGGTTGCCTATGGTGTAGACCATGCTGAAGGCCGCCATTGGCTCCTGGAATACCATCGCGATCTCGCCGCCGCGGATCTCGCGGATTTCCTGCCCGCGGTCATCCAGCTGCACCAGATCGACCGACCCACCGTTCTGAAACAGATTGATAGCACCGGTGACTATCTTGCCGTTCTTGGGCACAATTCGCAGGATCGACTGGGCAGTGACGCTCTTGCCGCAGCCGCTTTCTCCGGCAATGCCCAGAGCTTCGCCGGCGTGAATGTCAAATGACACGCCGTCGACGGCTTCCAGTATCCCTTCCTGAGAGAAGAAATGGGTGGCCAGATTGTCTACGCTGAGCAGAAGTTGTGGCTGTGTCATCGGACAGGTCTGCAGAATGTTTAAATCGACGAATATGGATCGGCGGCGTCACGCAGGCCGTCGCCGACGAAGTTAAAGCAGAGAATGGCGATAATGACGAACAGTCCCGGCGAAAGCAACCACGGCGAATCCGCCAAAACGATGATCCGCTGCGCGTCGTTGAGCAGCACGCCCCAGCTGATGGCAGGATTCTGCAGACCCAGGCCTATAAAGCTCAGCGCAGTCTCCCCCAGGATCATGCTGGGCACGCTCAAGGTCAGCGAAGCGATTATATGGCTGGTGAAAGAGGGAAGCATGTGCTTGAAAATGACACGCGACTCGTTCGACCCGTTGAGTTGGGCCGCCATCACATACTCCTCCTCGCGCAATGACATGAACTTTCCGCGCACTACCCGGGCAAGCCCTGTCCATCCCACCAAAGATAGGATGACGACGATACCGAAGTAGATCTGGACGACCGTCCAAGTGGGAGGCAAAGCCACGCTCAACGCCATCCATAGAGGCAGCGTCGGAATCGAGCGCAAAAACTCGATGATGCGCTGGATGATCAGATCGGTGACGCCGCCGAAATAGCCGGAGAAGCCCCCCATAATAACTCCGATCACAAAGCTGATGGCGATGCCCAACAATCCGACGGACAACGAAATGCGGCCGCCGAAAATGATACGTGAGAGCATGTCGCGGCCCATCTTGTCCGTACCCACCAGGTACATCGTGCCCTCATCGACGCCGAACAGGTGGATATTGCTTTCGAACAAACCCCACAGCTCGTAGGTATCGCCCCGCACGAACAGCTTGACCGGATACTTCTGGGTCTTATCCAACTCCCATGTGGTCCTGAAGGTGTTTTCGTCCATCTTGGAAGTCATGCCGTAAACAAAGGGCCGCAACTGAAATTTTCCCTCGTCGAAAAAGCGAACCCGCTGCGGGGGCATGAACATATAATCGGTGTCGTGATTTGTTGGGTCATAGGGTGAAAGAAACTCTGCAAAGATCGCAAAAAGATAGAAGATCGCTATCACCGCCAGCGAAATGACCGCAACCTTATGACGCATGAACTTCCAGCGGATCAGCTGCCATTGCGTGGCGACCGACAGGTCCTCCTCACCAGCATCCACCCCGGCATTGCTCGATTGAAATCTTTCTTCGATTACAGCCATTGCAGTTCTACCATTGATCTGTAGCGGAAAACACGTTCCAGTGCGTAGGTGTTTTTCGCACGAAATTCAGAGTCAAATCGCGCCGCGAATGCGCGGGTCGAGCCACGCAAGCACAATATCAGAAAGCAGCGTTCCCACCAGGGTGAGCGTGCTCAGGACCATCACCACACTTCCTGCCAGAAACATGTCCTGGCTGAGCAACGCGCCTACAAACAGAGGCGCTATGGTGGGCAGGCCCAAAACCAACGAGGCCAGAAGTTCGCCGTTCACCAGTGTTGGCAGCGTCCAGCCGATTGTGCTGGCAACCGGGTTCATCGCGATGCGAAAAGGATACTTGAAGAGCAACTTGGTTTCGGACAGGCCCTTGGAACGGGCCACCATCACATAGGGGCGTTCAAGTTCGTCCAACAGATTGGCGCGCATCACCCGGATCAAGCCGGCGGTGCCGGCGGTGCCCACAACGAGCGCCGGCAGCCAGAGATGCTTCAGCAGATCTATGAACTTGGCAAAACTCCAGGGCGCGACAAGGTATTCATTGGAAAACAGGCCGACCGCCACATTGCCGGTAGCGACAAAGTAGTACCACAAAATGAGGAGGGCGAGCAGAAAGTTGGGTGTCGCCAGTCCAATGAACCCGATCAGAGTGAAGACATAATCCCCGAACGAATATTGGCGAGTGGCGGAATAGAAGCCGATCGGGATTGCAAGCGCATAGGCCAGAAAGAAGGACGCCACCGAAATCGCGAGACTCCATGGCAGACGATCGGCGATCAGTTTGCTAACAGGCTGGTTCCACTCCAACGAGCGGCCCAGGTTGCCCTGCATGATGTTGCCGAGCCACCTGAAATAGCGTACGTAAGTGGTGCATCCAACCCGTAGCGCTTGCGCAGTGACTCGATCTCCGCCGGGTCGACCGCCTCCTGCTGCTGCAAGAGTGCATTCACATAGGAGTCCATGTAATCGCCCGGGGGCGCCTCAATAATGACAAAGGAAATTAGAGAGACGACAAGCAGTGTGGGGACCATCAGCAGGATGCGACGAAGGATGAAGGACCACATGTTCAGGAATGACCAGGTGTCAGTGTTTTTCCAGTGTAGCCAGGTAGATCGCCGAGGGAGCCAGGCTCGTTCCGCTGCCCTCGTGGCTAGAGTAGTAGGACAACAGGGCCCGCTTCGGACCCAATTCGACAAAGCCGGGATAGGAGTTGTCTCCCCCGCTGGGCAGGACCGCGATCTCCTTCAGCTCTGTGTCGACCAACTCGTACAGGGCAGTGACAGGTCCATCTTCGGTATGCTTGCGCCCGCCGACCAGAACCTGGTCTCCCCATCTGACAAGGAGCGGACCGCCGATATTTCTGTCAAGATCAGTCGACATCCAGTTCGTATATGGAGGTCGGGTGCTGCAAAGTTGAGCCGGCCGGCCGCCGGATCGAGCAACGGCCAGCAACTCTTCATCTGGGCCGAAAAGGAGTGCAGTCTCGTCGCCGTGGGCCGGTTGAATCAGGCTGAGCGGCGTAAAAGTAAATCCGTCCGCACTGTGCAGTAGCCAAGACTCCATCCACTCCGGGGGCTCGTCCCGTCGGGGGAGCACTTCGAAATTGCGAATGCGGCGTCCGTTGAGATAGGCCGTACCGTCGAGCGCAGCCGCGCGCCAGATGTAGTGGCCGTGGGTGCCGTCCAACATGAGCGGGCCGCGCCAGTTTTCGCCGTCTTCGCTCCAGGCGCAGAAACCGAGGTGATCGTTTACGTCTCTATCCTCGGCGTTACCGGGCGTCACCCACCAGGCGCCGGTATAGACGAACAGCTTGTTGTCGAAGACCAGAAAGTGCGGGTCCCGGACATCGCGGTTGGGTACGCCGAAGGTATGGATCTGGGTCCAGTCGGTTCCATCGGTGCTTGACAGCACGACGATGCGAGACGTGGTGAAGAGCATGTGGCCGTCGGGGCAGCTGCGGAACGTCAGATACAGGCGATCACCGAAACGGCACATGTCGGTGAAGGCATTGTGATTGCCGTCATTGAACAGTTGACGTACGGAACTGACTCGGATGGAGGGCACGAAAGCGGCTCTTGTGGGAAAGCACAAGTTCTGGTCTGAGGACTGCGGGCGGCCCTTTGGCTGCCGGTGCCTGCATTATAGGGAAGTTTAACCGGTTGTCAAACGCACGATACCTATGGCGACCCGTTTGCTTTTCCCCATCCAGAACATATATAATGCCAACCGCCCCGCGCACTGCAAGCTCGTCGGACCGACACACAGAGTCAGCAGCGAAATGATCGCGTTCATCGTACGCAGAATCCTGCTTCTGATACCGACGCTCTTTTTTATCACCATCGTCACGTTTCTGGTGATTGAGTTGCCGCCGGGCGACTACCTGGACGCGTACGCGGCCAACCTGGCGGCGGGGGGAGATCCCGTCGACCAGGAACGGCTGGAGGCGCTACGCAAGCAGTTCGGCCTCGACAAGCCCGCCCCTCTGCGTTACCTGCAGTGGCTGACCAATATCCTGCGCGGCAACTTTGGTTTCTCCTTCGAATGGAATGTGCCGGTGGAGCAGCTGATCTGGGAGCGGCTGGCCCTGACCTTCTTCATCAGCCTTTCTACCATCCTCTTCACATGGGTTGTGGGCTTTTTGATAGGCGTCTATTCGGCGGTCAACCAGTATTCGATAGGCGACTACATCTTCACCACTCTGGGCTTTATCGGTCTGGGGCTGCCCAATTTCCTGATTGCGCTGGTGATCATGTGGTACGCGTTTGACCAGTTCGGCCTGAGACTGAGCGGGCTCTTTTCGCAGGAGTACCGGGCGGCGCCGTGGAGCCTGGCCAAGTTCCTCGACATGCTCACGCACCTTTGGCTGCCTCTGATCATCCTGGGTACGGCGGGCACAGCCGAGATGATCCGCACGATGCGCGCCAACCTGCTCGACGAGTTGAACAAGCCTTATGTCGAAACTGCACGCGCGAAGGGACTAAGGGAGCGGGTGCTGGTGCGTAAATATCCTGTGCGAGTCGCGCTCAACCCTTTCGTCAGCACGGTCGGCTGGACGCTGCCCAATCTGATTTCGGGCGCAACGATAGTCTCGGTCGTCTTGAGCCTGCCGACCACCGGGCCGATGCTGCTGGGGGCGCTGATGACGCAGGACATGTATCTGGCGGCCAGCTTTCTGTTGATGTTAAGTGTGCTGACCGTGGTCGGCACGTTGATCTCGGATCTGCTGCTGGCGGTTCTCGACCCGCGTATTCGTATGGAAGCGCAGTGAGCCGGCGATAGGGCACAGGGCTTGACCGCCGGAACTCCAAGCCGCGCAGGGAGCATCCATGACGCAGGAACTCGCCGAAGGGACCGACACCATTCTTCCGAACGAGCCGGAGCTCGAAGAGGTCCCGAGCGAACGGGAGAAGATATTCGTCGCTTCGCCGCGGCAGTTGATGTGGTGGCGCTTCCGCCAGCACAAAATGGCGCTGTTAAGTAGCGTCGTGCTGATTCTGCTCTATCTGGCGGCTCTCACCTGGGAGTTTCTGGCGCCCTATGATCCGCTGCGCCACGACGTGCAGTCGGCCTACGCTCCGCCGCAGAGGCTGCAGTTTTTCGATGAGGAAGGATTCCATTTTCCGCCCTTCGTGTACGGCTTGAAAAGTGGACGCGATCCTGAAACTTTTCGCAAGATCTTTGAAGTGGACGAGTCGGTCAAGCATCCGATCAGGTTCATGGTGCATGGCGATCCTTACAAGTTTTGGGGGTTGATGGAGACCGACCTGCATCTGTTCGGGCTCGAAAGCAATGAGGGCACCGTTTTCCTGCTGGGCGCGGACCGGTTGGGGCGAGACGTGCTGTCCCGCTTACTGGCGGCAACGCGGATCTCCGTCTCGATTGGGCTGGTGGGCGTGATCCTCAGCTTCGTACTGGGTGTCCTGATCGGCGGAATCTCCGGTTACTACGGCGGCACTGCCGACATATTGATACAGAGAATCATCGAGTTCATCCGCGCGATGCCCAGTATTCCGCTCTGGCTGGCCCTGAGCGCGGCGATTCCAAAGGACTGGCCGGTAACGAGGGTCTATTTCGCCATTACGATTATTCTCTCCTTGATCGGCTGGACAGGACTGGCCCGGGTCGTGCGCGGGCGCTTTCTGTCGTTGCGGGAAGAGGACTTTGTGCAGGCGGCCCGCTTTGCCGGCGCGTCGGAGGGGCGCATCATCATACGCCACATGACGCCTTCGTTCCTCAGCCATATAATTGCTTCGCTGACCTTGGCTGTTCCGGCGATGATTCTCAGCGAGACCAGTCTCAGCTTTCTGGGACTGGGCATGCGACCGCCCGCTCTCAGTTGGGGCGTGCTGCTGCGGGAGGCGCAGAACTTGCAGGCGGTGGTGTTGGCGCCGTGGCTGCTCACCCCGGGGCTGCTGGTGGTGATCGCGGTGCTGGCCTTCAATTTTGTGGGCGACGGCCTGCGCGATGCAGCGGATCCCTATGCCCGGTAAGCGGCAACTCCAGGGAACAGGCTCAGGAGAAAGAGACTCCCAACAGGAGATTAACCAACTGAACAGGACAAAGAAATATGACGGAGACTGTCGTTGACCCCGCCGAGATTGAGTTCTTCCAGAACAACGGCTACATTCAGTATCACGAATTCTTTTCGCCAGCGGAGATTGCTTCACTGCGCCAGGCACTGGACGATGCGGTCGCCAGCGAACGCGAACGCATCGTCGGGGCTGAAAAGGGAGGACGCGGCTCCGAGGACTATGAGCGTGTTTTCAATCAGATGGTCAACTTGTGGACCGACTATCCACAGGCGAAAGAGATCGCGTTTGACTTGCGTTTGAGCGAGTACGCACGGCAGCTTAGCCGCTGCCAGCACGTGCGCATCTACCATGACCACGCGATGATCAAGCCGCCCGGCCAGGAGAGCAAGCAGACCAACTGGCATCAGGACGCCCCCTACTGGCCGATGGACCCGGTCGGCGCGCTGTCGGCCTGGATCGCGGTGGACGATGTCAGCGTCGAGAACGGTTGCCTGCACTTCGTGCCAGGAACACACAAGCACGGCAGGTTGGAGCCGATCAGCCTGACCGACGAGGACGATAGCGTAGTGGACCGGTTCAAGGAGCAGGGCTTTGAAGTGCCGGAGCCGGTGGCGATGCCGATGCGCGCCGGCGGTGTCACCTTTCACCATGGCTGTACCTTTCACTACGCCGGGCCCAACCGTACGGAAGAGCCGCGGCGGGCCTTTGCCATCATCTATATCCCGGACTATACGCGGTTTACGGGAGGCAAGGACGCGGCGGGGGCCTCGGAAGAGATGGAGGTGGGCGGCCCTTGGGAACACGCGATTCATCCGATTATTGCCGGTGAGTAGATGATGAGTAAGGCGACAACGCAGCATAGGAATTCAAGAGCATAATGCAGGACTCGTTGAATCCCATAACAGATTCACTGTCCAAAACACGTGAGGAAGAAACTATGCAAGAGAAGGGTCTCGTAAACACGACACGTTCCACCGGGCGCGGGCCTACCATCTGGCTGGCCGGGCCGCCGGCGGATCTCGAGGAGTTCATGCCCTTGGGTATCGAGGGCATCGTCACCAACACGGTGGTGCTCAATCAGTACGCCAAGCCGTATGGCAGCGTCATCGCGCTGATCGAGGCTTACCTGGAGATGACCGACAAACCGGTCGTCATGGAGATCGACGGCCACTCGGTTGAGGAACTGCTGGTGGTAGGCAAGGTCTTCACCGACATGTCGCCGCAGATCATTCTCAAGATCCCGTGCACGCTCAACGGGCTCAAGGCTTTCAGCATTCTCAGACAGGAGGGAGTCGAGACCTTCTGCACGACGGTTTTCTCGCTGACCCAGGCTGCGGCCGTCGCCCAGGCCGGTGTCGACCACATCCTGCCTTTCTGCGACCCGGTGCGCGAAATGGGCGGCGACCCGACCAGGCTGATCCGCGAATGTGCGGGCATGTTCAGCGGCTGGGACGACCGGCCCTACATCATGGCCGCGCTTGTGCGCTCGGTGGAGACGGCCTACGCAGCCTTTCGCGACGGTGCCGACGAGCTGGTCACCATGTGGACGGTTTACCGCGATATGCTCGACCATCCTCTGACCGACCACTGGAACAAGGTCTTCCTGGACGAGTGGGTCGATATGCATCGCAGCGGTCTGCTGGCTGGCGTGCCGGTGGAGGAGCATAACTGATTCGTGTGCAGTTGATAAAGTGTCTGTCATTGCAAAAGTACGGCAACTATGTAGAATATAGCTGAACGCAATCAAAGGCGATGGGAAACACCAAGCCACTGTCACGTGCGAAGACAAGACTCCGGGAGGGAGATCATGGCACAAGTCGCCACAGAGAGGGAAGGGCTGATTGATGGCATGCCGCGCGATGAGCGCGGCTACTGGCAGCCGGATGGAATCAAGTTGCCAAATCCTATTTTCGCCTGGCCGCCAAAGCCGGTTGAGGTCGCGAAGTGGTTGTTCAACTACATGTTCCCGTGGAATCTGATTTATATGGCCATTGCCGCGCTGACAGTCATATACCTGCAGCCGGAAATGGCACGTATGAAAACGTTCAGCGCCGACTGGGTCCTCTACATCTTTTTCCGCAACCAGATCATGCTTATCCTCATCGTCAGCGCCTGGCACATCTGGCTGTGGGGTCGCAAAAAGCAGGGATTCAAGCTGAAGTACACACCCGACTGGATGGCAAAGGGGAAGAAACAGTTCCTCTTTGGCAACCAGCTGTACGACAACATCTTCTGGAGTTGTATCAGCGGCGGTACTATCTGGACGGCATACGAAGTCTTTACACTTTGGCTCTACGCCAATGAGTACATCCCCTACCTGGATCCGCGTGTGCACCCGGTCTGGTTCGTGATCGTGCTGTGTTCCATCAGCATCTGGCGGACCTTCCACTTTTACTGGGCGCATCGGATACTGCACTGGCCGCCTCTTTACAAGGCTGGACACTACTTGCACCACCGCAACATCAACGTCGGACCATGGTCCGGGCTGTCGATGCACCCGATCGAGCATATCTTCTACTTCAGCTGCGCGGCGATCCACTGGATCATCCCGTCGCACCCGATTCACGTAGTCATGAACCTGCAGCACGCCGCCTTCACACCGGCGCAGGGACATGTCGGCTTTGAAGCGGTTATCGTCAACGGCAAATACAACTTGTCCGCCGCATCCTACTTCCACCAGTTGCATCATCGTTACTTCGAATGCAACTATGGTGAGCAGGACATGCCGTTCGACTACTGGTTCGGCACAAGTCATGACGGCTCCGCCGAAGGGCACGAAAAGATGCGTGAGAAGCGACTGGCCCAGCACAACATCCGGACGTCGGCGGTTTGAATCCGGTTGAAAGAGTTCTGAATGTCGCTGACTTCCACGATCCGGTTGTACGGCGGCATTCAGACTTGAAAAATTCGTCTGGCATTTGGCCCGACTGCAATGGTTCGCAGATAAACCAGGTCGATGGCCACTCGGTCGAGGAGTAGCCGGCAGAAGGAAGCTCTCAAACAGGGTGGACCCCGGTGACAAGCATAAAGGAGGAAAATCGTGGCAGACATTAGCGCTGAACGAGAGGGCTTGATCGATGGTATGCCGCGCGACGAGCGCGGGTACTGGCAGCCGGAAGGACAGAAGTTGCCCAACCCCGTTTTCACGTGGCCGCCCGAGCCGGTGAAAGTGGCGAAGTGGCTCTACAGTTACCTGTTTCCCTGGCATCTCATCTACATGGTTCTCGCGGCGTTGACGGTCATCTACCTGCAGCCGGAGATGTCCCGCATGACCACGTTCAAAGCGGACTGGATCCTGTATATCTTCGTGCGCAACCAGATCATGTTGATCGTATTTGTCAGCGCGTGGCACGTTTGGCTGTGGGCGCGCAAGAAGCAGGGATTCCAGTTCAAGTATACGCCGGACTGGATGGCGAAAGGCAAGAAGCAGTTCCTAGGCGGCAACCAGTTGTTCGACAACATCTTCTGGAGTTGTGTCAGCGGCGGCACGATATGGACTGCGTACGAAGTGGTAACGCTTTGGCTTTACGCCAACGAGTACATTCCCTATCTTGATCCGCGTGTGCATCCGGTATGGTTTGTCCTCGTCATGTTAGCCATTCCGATGTGGCGTCTGTTTCACTTCTACTGGGTACATCGATTTCTGCACTGGCCGCCGCTCTACAAGGCGGGACACTACCTGCATCACCGCAACATAAATGTCGGCCCGTGGTCAGGGCTTTCGATGCACCCGATCGAGCACATCCTCTACTTCAGCTGCGCTGCCATTCACTGGATAATCCCTTCGCATCCGATTCATGTGGTGTTCAATCTGCAGCACGCAGGCCTGACGCCGGCGCAGGGACATGCCGGTTTTGAGGCGGTCGTCGTCAACGGCAAGTACAACCTGGCCGGGGCATCCTATTTCCATCAGCTGCACCACCGCTACTTCGAATGCAACTACGGTGAGCCGGACATGCCCTTCGACTACTGGTTTGGCACCAGCCACGACGGCTCTGAAGAGGCGCATGTGGCGATGCGCGAAAAGAGATTCGCCCGCCACAAGATCCGGACCTCGGCGGTATAACTTGTGCAGCAGCTCCGAAGATTGCAACCATGATTTGGCTCTGGGGGAGACCTTAGATGGACCAACCTACTCGAATCGGGATCGTCGGCTGTGGCAGCGTAATGCAACGCCCTTACATGAGGCAGATTCAGCCGATGCGGGCAGCGGGCACAGTCGACGTTACAGTTGCCTGTGATACCAGGGCGGAGGTGCGGCCGGTAGTCCAGGACACGCTCGGAATCAAACAGTTCACGACCGACTACGAAGAGGTTATCGACTCGGAAGAGGTCGACTTGGTGATGGTGTTGACCTCCATGCTTGAGCACGGACCAATCACGCGTGCGGCGCTAGCGGCGGGCAAGCATGTCCTGGTCGAGAAACCAATGGCCGTTACATTGGAGGAAGCGGCGGAGATCGTTGAAATGGCCCGGCACAGTCCGGGCCTTCTTGTCTGCGCCCCGCATGTGGTGCTGAGTTCAACTTATCAGACGATATGGCGGCACATTCACGGGGGTGATGTGGGAAAAGTGCTGATGGCGCGCGCCCGCTACGGCCATTCCGGACCCGATTGGAGACCGTGGTTCTATCTAAAGGGCGGCGGCGCGTTGTTTGACCTGGGCGTTTACAACATCACCTGCCTGACCGGCTGGCTGGGACCGGCCAAGCGGGTCATGGCAATGACGGGCGTCGCGATTCCCGAACGCGTTGTAGGCAATGAGATGATGCGCGTGGAGGCCGAAGACAACGCCCACGTTCTGATCGATTGGGGCGGGTCGGTATTCGGAGTGGTTACCACGGGATTCACGATGCAGAAGTATCGAAGCCCGGCTCTTGAAATCTACGGCAGCGAGGGCACGATCCAGATGATGGGCGATGACTGGGCTCCCTCCGGCTATGAGCTGTGGCGCAACGACGTTGGCGCCTGGCAGATATATGATGGCATGGACCGGCTTTGGAATTGGACCGACGGCATACGCCATCTTGTCGAGTGCATTCAAACCAATAGGAAGCCGATCGTCACGCCTGAACATGCCTATCACGCGCTGGAGATCATGATCAAGGCGCAAGAATCGGGCGAAGACGGACAGTCCAAGGAACTAACAAGCACTTTCGCGCCTCCAACCTTTCCTGAAGAGGAAGAAGAGGAGTCGGTGGCCCCCCATCTGGTCCACGACTGGACGCAGCGCTGATGAGTTATTCGGCCTCGCCGCGGCCTACCTTTGACGGTCCCGCGCATATTCCCTATAAAACGGTGACGCGACACCTCTGGGGCGACGAAGAATCGGGGGAAGTGGCTGACTGGATATATGTATCCAGCGCCAAGATCCACCAGCTGGTTTTTGGCCTGGCACCCGGCGGGGCTTTTCGACACTCTGACGCTTATCGTACTATTTTCGCTGCTGATGAGGTGTTGTATGTCCTCAGCGGGGTGATGGTGCTGAGCAATCCTGATACTGGTGAAGTTCACAGGGTTCAACCGGGCGAGGCAGCCTTCTTCCGCCGCGACACGTGGCACCACGCATTCAACTTCAGCTCGGAACCTCTGAAGGTGATCGAATTTTTCGCGCCGCCGCCTTCACAGAGCACTTCGGGTTCATACGCGCAGTCGAAACCGAATCTAACATCCCCAAAGTATTCCCAGGATCAGTGGCTCGGCCGCTGGCCAGGCGGACAAGCGCAGGCGGCCGAGAACTATACTATTCAGCTGGTTCGTGAAGAGAACCTGCTGTGGCGGTTGGAGGGATCGGATCAGCAGCTACTGGTGGGAATCCTGGCCGCGACAGAGCATCTGACGGTCGGGAAGATGCAGATGTTAGCAGGGCAGCGCAGTGACGTGGAGGTTCACGGCGGCGACGAGAGTCTCTATCTCCTGGAGGGAACGTTGAACGTGCGGACTCCCGAAAACGAAGGGCCGCGCTGGTTTGAGCTCAGTCCGGGCGATGGCTTTTTCGTTCCGGAGGGGGCTCCGCATCAGTACTACAACATGTCTAGCGCGCCTGTCTCATTTCTCTGCGGGATCGCACCACGATATTCGCCCGACGATCCGGAACTGTTCTCGAATGGCAGAGAACCTTGAGCCAACCGCCTGTGCCATTGGCCTGGATATAGGCGGCACCAAGATCGCGGCCGGGCTTGTCGCCTTCCCACATGGTGCTGTTCTCGCCAGACGGACCATTCCCACGTTGCCGTCGCGAGATGGGAAGGCGGTCCTCAGCGATGCACTTGCTCTTGCCGAAGCGTTGATGAAGGAGGCAGAGCAAGGGAACCTGCAACTCCTAGGCATCGGCGTAGGCGTGCCCGAACTGGTTGATCCGGAAGGGAACATAACCAGTTCGCACTCACTCGACTGGCAGGATATGTCAGTTCAGGCGGAATTCTCCCGTCTGGCCCCGGCAAGTGTCGAGTCGGACGTGCGGGCTGGCGCCCTCGCAGAGGCGATGTTTGGCGCTGGTCGTCCCTATAGGCTTTTCGTCTACGTAACGGTTGGAACGGGTATTTCGAGTACTCTGGTCCAGGATGGTCGACCGTTCGCAGGTGCTCGTGGAAATGCCCTGGTTATGGCCAGCAGTCCGTTCTCGGTGGAATGCAGTTGCTGCGGCGCGGCTCTGAAGCCCGTACTTGAGGAGTTCGCAAGCGGCCCTGCATTGGTAGCGAGATACAACCGGCACGGTTCGCGGGTAGTGGAAAAGGCAGAGGAGGTAACGGCGGCAGCCAGAGAAGGCGACCGCGCGGCCGCAATGATTGTAACGAGTTCCGGCGAAGCGCTCGGTAACAGTGTAGGTTTCCTCGTCAACGTAATGGACCCCGAGGCGATAGTCGTGGGAGGAGGGCTTGGATCGGCAGGCGGGCTGTATTGGGACAGCTTTATAGCCTCAACGAGGGCGCACATCTGGGCGGAGAACAGCCGTAGGTTGCCGATTGTGCCGGCGGCAATGGGCGCAGATTCAGGAATGATTGGCGCCGCGGCGACCTCATTTGTGAGTTTGGCCAAGTCAGTGCAAGTGAGCCCAGCCCCAGATATTGACAGAATATGATGGAGGTGACGATGGTTCGACCTGTCGACAACTTTCTCGTAGTCACGCCATAATCGTAGTCACGCCATAATTGGAACAAGAAGCGAAACACGAGAATCAGGAGGAAATAATGAATAAGCAACTGAGCCGACGTGATTTCCTGCGCCTTTCGGCAACAACGGCCGGCACTGGGCTGCTTGCCGCCTGTGTCGCACCGGCGGCTGCTCCGGGCGACTCGGGGGCCTCTATGGCCGAAGAGCCGCTCGAGATCAGACTGGCTGAGGGTAGTTGGGTCGGTCCTGAAGGAATTGCGTTCTGGACCGACGAGATCATCCCCTCTTTCGAAGAAGAGCAACCCAACATCAACGTGACATTCGAGAACGCCGAGTCGCCCGACTATGCTGATAAGCTCTACACGCAGTCGGTGGCCGGGGACGCACCGGATGTCATGTTCATCTGGGGAGGCATCAACTATAATCTGATGCAAAAGGGCCAGCTGCTGCAGCTGGATGATTACTTCGACAGCGAAGATTTGGAGGATTTCTACCCCGCCAAACTCGATGCCCACCTGCTGGACGGGAAACTGTACGGGATGCCCAAGTATGTTTCGACGGCAGCGGTGGCCTACAATAAGGACATCCTCGACGAGGCCGGCGTAGACTACCCCGATGGCACGTGGACCTGGGTCGATTACCTGGCAGCCTACGAGGCGACGACAATGCCCGACGACGACGGCAACATCGTCAAGTGGGGCAACTACATGAACTACAGAATACTGGAGCACTACGTCTGGATGAACGGTGGCGAGTGGATGAACGCTCCCCTTTTCGGCACCAAATGCCTGCTGGACAGTGCAGAGGCCCTGGAGGCGCTCCAGTTCAACTACGACCAAGTATTTGGCAGCAACCCGGTCTCCCCGGTCGCCGGTACGATTCCCGAGGTGGGCTGGCACAACATCTTCTCGACCGGCAAAGTGGCGTTCGCTGAATCCCACAGTTGGACGGTCACGAACTACATCCGCGAGAACGACTTCAATTGGGACTTCACCGATCTGCCGCTATCCCCAAGTGGAGGCAAAGCCGGAATCACGTTCGCCGACGGCTATGGCGTCGCCAAGTTGACGAAGGAGCCGGACGCGGCGGTTGAATTGGTGAGGTTCCTGACCGGCCCGAAAGCACAGAGGGCGATGGCGCTCGGCATCGTTGGCCTGCAGCCGACCCGTCGCAGCGTCGCAGGGGAAGCCTGGGACGTGGAATCGATGGGCGCGCAAGCCGGCTTTGATGTCGCCGCATTCTCCCGCATCATGGATCACGCACGGCTCGATCCGGCCTTCCAGGAAAATGAGAAGGTCAACTCGGAAATCTTCTCTCCGATCTGGGAACGGATCTGGGTAACAAATGAGCTCGGCCTAGAAGAAGGCGTCAATTTAATCGTGCAGCGAATCGATGAGCTTTTTGCCTGATCGCATGACGGCCTGTCAGGCAAAAAAATGTGTAGGCCTGACAGATTGAGCACGTCTCGATCCAGTAAGAGGTTTGGGCCAAGCCGGCGTGTTGCCTTCCGCACTCGGCGAGCCAAGAAACCAGGCAGACAATAGGTTGGCTTGGCCTGAACAAAGCGCACGGACGCATCCCCTGAACCGGAAAGGTCGCATCGCTTTTATCCGGGCCTCGGAGAATGATTCTTGGCGACATGCCGCCAACATTCCTCTTGGCGTCGGTCCACTTGTCAGGAGGAAAAGGGTCCGAGGCAGATTCGCGAATTGACCTGGAGAAGCAGAGCGCCAATGAGGTGAGTAAGGGCGGACAGCCTACGGCTCTGACGGCAGCTTCCCATAAATGCACCAGGAGAAAAAAAATGACCTTGCGAATGAATCGACGCGATGTTCTGCGTTTGTCGGCAGCGACGGCCGGGGGCGGCCTGCTTGCGGCTTGTGTCGCCCCTGCACCGGGTGCGGAAGAAGCTGGCGGCTCAATGGCCGGGGAGCCTATCGAGATCAGACTGGCTGAGGGTAGCTGGGTCGGTCCGGAAGGCATCGCGTTCTGGACGGACGAAATCATCCCCAGTTTCGAGGAAGAGAATCCCGGTATCAGTGTCACCTTCGAGAATGCAGAATCGCCGGATTATGCCGACAAACTCTACACGCAGGCGGTGGCCGGCGATTCCCCCGATGTCATGTTTGTATGGGACAACATCAACTATAACCTGTTGCAGAAGGGCCAGTTGATGCAGCTGGACGATTATTTCGACAGCGATTACCTGGAGGACTTCTATCCCGCCCTGGTCAAGGCCCATCTCTTGGACGGACAGTTGTTCGGAATCCCCAAGTATGTATCGACGGTGGTGATGGCATATAACAAAGATATCCTGGATGAGTCCGGGGTCGATCATCCCGATGGAACCTGGACCTGGGACGACTACCAAGCGGCATACGAGGCAACGACCAAGCGCGATGACAGTGGTAACATCGTCCAGTGGGGAAACTATGTGGCCCAGGGGTATATTCAACACTACGTCTGGATGAATGGCGGCGAGTGGATGAACGGCGAGATCTTCGGTACGCAATGCTTGCTGAACAGCGAAGAGGCCTTGGAGGGTCTCAGGTTCAACCACGACCAGATTTACGGTGATAATCCGGTGGCACCAGTTGCCGGCTCGATTCCTGAGATGGGCTGGTGGAACGTCTTTTCAAGTGGCAAAGTGGCGTTCACGGAATCTCACAGCTGGACAGTCACCAACTACATTAGGGAGAACGACTTTGCCTGGGACTTCACAGATCTTCCCACGGCGCGCGATGGCGTAAAGGCAGGCCTCACCTTCTGCAATGGCTACGTCATTGCCAAGAAGACGGAAGAGCCCGATGCATCTGTCCAGTTGGTGGAATTCCTGACCTCGCCAGAGGCTGAAGAAGTAATGGCGTTGAGCATTGTCGGCTTGCAGCCTGCACGGCGGAGCGTGGCCGGTGACGCCTGGGACGTGGAATCGATGGGTGCGGAGGCCGGCTATGATGTGGCGGCTTTCTCCCGGATCATGGATCATACGCGCTTGAATCCTTCTTTCCAGGAAAACGAGAAGGTCAACTCGGAGGTTTTCACTCCTATTTGGGAGCAGATATGGGTTACCGGCGAAATAGGCCTGGAGGAAGGCGTGAATCTGATCGTGGAGCGTATCGACGAGATTTTTGCCTAACCAAAATGAGTATTCGAAAGTGAGAGCGAGGAGCGAGGAAATCTGAGATATGTGTCTCACCCGACAGAGAATTCATTCGCCTCCTCGTTCTCATGACTTGAGACCAGAAGGTGGATCGTTCAGATGAGCGCGCAGGCACAGAGCGGCCGATCTCCTCTATCCAGATATTTTTTGGCCAGTGTCTGGTCGCGCCGCTCGCTTCGCCAGAAAGAGGAGCTAATCGCTTACCTGCTTGTTTCTCCTTGGGTAGTTGGATTCCTGGCGTTCATTCTCGGTCCGATGCTAACCTCTCTTGGTCTGAGTTTCACCGAAACCGACCTGTTTACGCTCGAGTTTGTGGGGTTTGAGAACTACACCAAGCTCCTCTCCTTTGACACGACGCGAACGCTTTTCTGGACAACGCTTTACAACACGGCCTATTACGTCTTCCTCAGTATCCCTCTGACGATCAGCGTTGGATTCTTCATCGCCGTTCTGCTCAACCAGAACATCTCCGGGCAGCCCACCTACCGGGTCGTATACTATCTGCCTGCAGTTATTCCCGGCATCGCGACATCGTTGCTGTGGCTGTGGCTATTTCAACCGGAGTTCGGGCTGATCAACTGGGCGCTCTCGCTGGTCGGAATTGAAGGGCCGCGCTGGCTGTTCGACAGGAGTACGGCCAAGATGGCCCTGGTTCTGATGAGCGTGTGGGGCGCGGGTTCTAATATGCTCATCTTCCTGGCTGGGCTGCAGGGCATCCCTACCGAACTGTATGAAGCCGCGACCATTGACGGGGCCGGCATTTGGCGACGCTTCCGCAGTATTACGATTCCGATGATCAGTCCGACATTGTTCTTTGTGGTGGTCACGCAGATCATCTGGTCATCACAGGTATTCACCAACGTCTACGTGATGACCGAGGGAAAAGGTGGACCTGCCAACGCCACGCTCATGATGGTCCTATATCTGTATCAGGTGGCTTTTCGGCAGTATCGAATGGGGTATGCCAGCGCCTATGCCTGGATCTTCTTCCTGATCCTCCTGGTCTTCACGCTCTTGCTCTTCCGATCGTCTAAGGCTTGGGTCTACTATGAGACAGAGATCGGGGGGCAGAGGACATGAGTGGCGCGGCAATTGGAATCGGGTCTTCGCGTGCAAGCGTAAGGCGAAGCCAGAGAACGCAATCAGTTCTGATCCATGTTGTACTCATTGCCGGGGGGATAATTGTCATGGTTCCCCTGGCTTGGATGCTCTCCACCTCCCTCAAGCCTCCTCACCAGATTACCAAGTTCCCGCCGATATGGATTCCGGACCCGTTTGTGTGGTCGAATTACGTTCGGGCGGTTACGATTTTCCCAGTATCGTTCTTGGTGTTTGTTCGCAACTCGATGTACATGAGTCTCATGATCACGCTGGGAACAGTACTTTCCAATGCGATTGTTGCGTTTGCCTTCGCCCGGTTGAGCTTTCGAGGAAGCCGCGTCCTGTTTATCATCGTGCTGAGTACGATGATGCTGCCTCAGCAGGTAACGATGATCCCTCTCTTTATTCTGTTTTCCCACTTCGGTTGGATCAACACGTACAACCCCCTGATCGTCCCGCACTTTTTCGCCAACGCTTATTTTGTATTCCTGCTTCGCCAGTTCTATACCACGATCCCGCGCGAGCTGGACGATGCCGCACGGATCGACGGCTGCGGGGTGATTGGGCTGTTTCTGCGCATTTTGTTGCCGTTGAGCAAGCCCGCGCTGGGCATCACCGCGATTTTCGCTTTCACCTGGGCGTGGAATGAATTTCTGGGGCCTCTTATTTATTTGAGCCGGATGGAGACCTTTCCGCTTGCGATCGCGCTCTCGTTTCTGCGCGCCGCGCATGGAGTGTTGTGGTCCGAGCTGATGGTTGTTTCCTTCATTGCAATGCTGCCGCCCGTGCTCCTGTTCTTTGTAGCGCAGAAGCATTACATCCAGGGCATTGTCATTACGGGCGTAAAAGGGTAGCACTCCAGTCCTTCAACTCTTACAACTCCTACCGGAAAGGAACCGAAGATGATCTTCAAACCCAGCATTGTCGCGCGAATGTGGGATACCTGGCTCTACTACCATGGGGGCAAACATTATCTGTTTTATCTGCACAACACGCGCGCCGACGTACGCTGGGACGGCATGAGTGTGGCCGTTTCCGATGACGGCGTTCATTTTGACGATCACGGGCCCATTATTCATAAGGCGGACGACGCGGTCTGGCTGGGCACCGGCATGGTCTGGCGGGTGGGGGAGAAGTTCATGCTCAACTTTTCCGAGGAACGCGCCGGCATCCAGGAGATTTTCTTTGCCGAGTCCGATGATTTGCTGCACTGGACGCGCCTGCCGGATGAGGAGTACATTTGCCGGGCTGATTCGCGCTGGTACGCCGTCGATTCTACTTTCACCAGGCCACGCTGGGACTGCATCTGGGCGTTGCCACGCGAGGAGGGAGAAGGTTACATCGGCTTCCTGACGGCGGTGGCGCGACAGGGCCCTGCCGGGCTGCGGGGAACGGCCGGCTGCGTGGTCTCGGACGACGGCCGCCACTTCCGAGCCGCGCCGCCGGTGATAGAAACTGGCGTATGGGGCGACCGAGTCGAAGTCGGCGCGGTCGAGAAGTTCGGCGACCGTTACTACATGCTCCTGGGGGTCGGCGCCGCCCCGTTGGGGGCCCGCCAGGGTTCGCGGCTTCCGGCCGGCGAGGGTGGGATGTTTGTACTGAATTCGGATTCTCAGGCCGGGCCCTTTGAAGCCGACCTTGACCAGGCCCCGTTCCTGAGCAGCAGCCCCATTCTCTACACTTATTTTGCGCGCTTCTACCGCTGCGGCGACGAGCTACTGCTCAACCACCACACCGTGCCGCGCAGCGGGCACGCAGGCCCCGAGGACATCTATTTCTCGCCCTTGAAGTCGCTGCAGCAGGACGACGCAGGCATATTGAGTCTGCACTGGTGGCCGGGCAACGATGCTCTGAAAGGACGGGAATTGCCTGTCGTTCTCGAAGGCTGCCAGCTGTACGGCCTGCAAGACGACGCCTGTATACTGTCAGCCGGGAAGGCGCAGATTGGGGCGGCATCTGGGGGTCTGGCCATCTTGCCGGTGAAGTACGACACCGCGCGGGGCGTCATCCTCGAAGCGGAGTTGACGCGCCACAGCTCTGAGGCGTTGCTCAAAGGGGCTGGCACTTTTATTGAAGGGGAGTCGGTAAACGAGGGGACGCTGTTGTTGGCGCAGAGCGACGGTCAGGTGGAGGTCGGCCGATACGACGGCTATTCGTTCAAGCCGCAGGACCGCAAACCGTACCGCCAGCTTGCTGACCAGCCGGCGCGCTGGCGGCTCCTGTTGCGCGACGCGCATGTGGAGCTTTACATCAACGACGAGCACATCCAGTGCTACACGATGGACCATCAGCCCGGCGGCCGGCTGGGCTTCGCGGTCGAGGCTGGCAGCGCGACGGTCAGCAATGTCCAGGCCTGGGAGATGTCCCTTTAGGGCGCACTAATCAGCCCGGGCCGTTTAGTCGGCGGTCAATATCACACAGCTGAACGCCCAGCAGCGCCACTCAACGTTGTCGAAGTTGCTCAGCTTCAGACGCAGTCTGTTTTCGCCCTGACGTAGAGTGACGGGGACCTCGTTGACTGCAAAGCCGTTATCGTGCCTCAAAGTGGCGATGAGTTCGTCGTTGACCCACACTCTCATCCAATCATCGAAGCCAAGTCGCAGCACTGCCTGCTTTTCCGACTGGGCAGTAATAGCAGTTTCGGCGTAGGCGGCGGCGTCAGCCGGCTGTGTGCCCGTGTTGCCGGTGGCGTCGCGGCGAAACCAGCGGGAAAGGTCAATCCAGGTAAGTTCCGGCGCTGTTTTCACTGCGGCCAAGTGACGCCCTCCCCACTCCCATTCGGCCGGCCATTCTTCTTCAGGCTTTTGCGGAAATTCGGCGCGCTCAAAGTCTTGCCACGTCTGGCAGTCAAACGGCCCCGAAAGTGTCCACTTCGCCGGCATTTCCACTGCCGGCGCGTCGCTCCCTGCCATTTTGTAGTAGAACAGGACACTTTCCATGTCGTTGGCGCGTGTGCCGAAGCGCAGCGACAGTGATGAGTTGAAGGTTACGCTGTCGGCGCCAAAGAAGCGATAGGCGACGACCTGTGAACAGTCTGCGTCCAGCCCAACAACATGGGGTGCGCCCGTCCACGCGCTCATTTCCGGGTACATGCCGAAGGAGTGGCCGAACAGGTCCTCGCTGCCTATCCCTCGCAAGACATGGGGGTTGGTTTCGCCGTCTATCAGCCAGGTATCGCCGCCCGTATGCCAGATCATGTCGCGGTAGTCATGGCGCTGGACGGCGTGAAAGAGGCCGGCTACGAATCCGCTGCCAAGGATAGCGCCGAGCAGCGTTGTGCCGAGCGGCTCGGCTGGATTCTCCTGCGTGAATTGAGCATGCAGCCGGTAGGGTGTGAGCGATACTTGCCTATCGTACCTTTGCCAGTTGACCATTGACCAGACGGAGGTGGCAAACTGTCCGGTGTTACGCAGCGTGATACGGCACGAATTCTGGAAAGGGAGCGGAAAGTAGGCGTTGTAGCCATTTTTGGGCAGGAGCTTGAGCGGCGCAGACTCGATGCGATAGGGGTCTTTTCCCAGTAGGACGCCAAAGAACTGGTGCAGCTTCATCCTTACTTGGGGTTGCACGCCGTCGCAGGATATTTCAAGGTCGAGAACATCAGGCGTTTTGCTGGTAATCCAGAAGTGTCGGACGCAGCCAGGGCCTTGTGCGCGCAGGAGGTCAACCGCCTGGCCCGGGTCCAGATCGACACGTGTCGTAGCGCGATGGGAAGTATAGTCGGCTGGAAGTTGAATCAGAGGGAACACCGGATCGGTGTGCAAGGCTACCTCCTCGTCCTGCCCATGCAGGATGCTTTTGTGATCGCCTGATTTGTCTTATTTTCGGGAGTTCGGCGTGGGGCTACTGCGGCGCCGGCGCTTCTCGAAAGCCCTTCTCCACGAGTAACGCCTCCATCCATTCTTCTTCTGCTTTGCTCAACGACACTGGTGGCGGCTTACTGTAGTCAAGCAGCAGGTGATAGCCGCCAACTTGGTAGCAGCGCGCAAGTATTGTAGGCAGATCCAAAACAACGTCATCATCCTCAGGAAGAAGAGGGATTTTGCAGCGAGGCAACCGGTCTCGCAGAGGAATCGCGTAAACTTCCACACTTGTGCGCCTCTGAGGCCGACTAACGCTAACGATGTAGCGCCAATCGTGGGGAGAGCTCACCTCGAAAAAACGTGCATAGGTTGCAGTTGGCCTCGACAGGAGATCGATCTCAATGAAGTTGACTGGGGAATCAAGAATTCCGTCTTGCTTCTCGAAGTACTGGTCTCTCCCCCGGCCAGTCTTGTTGGCCGGGCTAAGTATCTCGACAAGCGTGATCACTTCTCCGGACGCAACGCTGACGATCTGGATGTAAGGGACGCGCCGTTCATCATCCAAAACCCTAATCGTCTGCGGCTCATCGGCTACGAGCGAACCGTAGGAAACCTTTGTTTCCGAGAGTTTACGTGGCGGCTCTACAACCATGACATCAGGTATGAACTCACTGCCATAGGGAATCAATTCGATACGTTCGTCAATTCGAGCGATGTATTTGGGTAGCAGTTGCGGTTGAAGCAACTCGGATGAATAGGTAATGAGTCGCTGGTGCAGATCCGGCCAGCGCGGGCCGAGTTCCAAATATGGGTCCATGCCGGGGAATGGGCTTGGCATACTTTCCTCCTTCTCACTCATAAAGGGATTGCCACATTTATACCGCGTAAGTCGGCCTTGGTCAATGGGAACTGAGCCAGTTATCTGTTCAAGTTTTCCAGAGGACAGGCTAGTCTAAGGGTCGGCTTGTCCGGCAGGCTAATGTGTCCCCCATGCCTGAGTGGAGACCGTAGTACAACTCTCTTCCAGGCGTGTCAGCCCATACGTTAAGATATTTGAGCACTGCAAGGCCTTCTTGGAGTCATCACCGGTGACCCATATAAACAGTACCAGCCATGGAGACCAGAAGGGCGCAGGGAGCGGGCCAAATTTGGGGTAAGAGTGGGCAGGCACAAGGCCTGCCCCTACCGTGGTCACGGCGGACGGCTTGGCGGCACTACGTGGGTGGGCGACCGAGGGCATAGACAGTACGCTGGCGACGCGGCGCCAACGTGGCATGGTGTCTGGGGGGCGTTGCGGGGGGAGTCCCCCCGCACAAGGGAGGGCCGAAGGCCCGACCGCCCAAATGCGAGGAGAGAGTGAAGAGTAGAGAGGAGTGAGTGACACCGTCCGTTCTGCTGGAAAGTGTAACTGGAACTGACCTTGGCCTGGTTGCAACAAGAGGTATACGAGAATTCACCCCCATTTTGGACTGCACCCGCCCATTTGAGGCTGTTGACATTGAAAGACCGAATGGCTAGAATGAACAAGTAAACACTGTTTCTTGGTATTTTGGCCTGTGGCCACTTTCGGTACCTGAAACGTTATCCAGCAACTGACTACAGTGCGGCCGTCACCACCACAAAGGAGTTCGCCTATCAATTGACAGAGCCCCGGTGCTGCAGCAGTTGATTAAGTTTCCTTCTCATCGATTCAAGGCGCCGATGCCCAACTGCCGGGGCATGGCGAAGGACAACCGACTACAAGGAGTGAAAGCCATGGACAAGGCAGGCTTAAGTAGACGACAGTTTCTAAGTTTGGCCAGCACGGCGGGGGGCACCGCGTTCCTCGTTTCTTGCGCTCCGGCAGCAACCACGGTAGATCAGCCGGCAGAGACGGGGGGCGAGGCGGAGGAGGCTACCCAGCCGGAGGCCGACCGGACGGCGGTCCATTGCGAGCTGAACTGGTATTCACCGACCGAGTGGACCAGCCGCTCAGCCGAACAGCCCATTGTGGTCAATGCCACCCGCATTCTGGCCCAACATTTCGAGGAGACAAATCCGGATATCGAGATCATTTGGGACCCGGATCTGGGCGGCTTTGAAGGAATGACAGCGAAGGTGGCCGCGGCAGAGGCGCCGGATCTCGTGTGGAGTGGCCACAACTTCGCGGTGCAGAACGGTTGGGCCTTACCGATTGGCGAATATCTGGACCAGCCCAATCCCTACGCACCGGAGTACGCGGCCTGGCGTGACATCTTCTATCCCTCGTACATGCTCTCTCTGAAGCAGCCCGATAATCTGGAGTATTGCGCACCAATCGACGCAATCTGGCCCAACATCGAGATCGGCTTGGCCTACAATAAGGATGTGCTCGATAGCTTGGGCCTGGAGCCGCCGGCCACCTGGGCCCAGGAGAAAGAGGTAGCCAGTGTGTTGAAGGAATCCATCGACGGCTTCGCCCCTTGGCCGCTTGCAAAGGATGCTGGCGACCTGTGGCCCCTGGCATTGCAGATCCTTCCTTCGATGATGCAGCCCATCTGCGGGGAGATGGACCTCAATGGCGACAAGTTTGTGGGCATTGAGGAGGCGTTGCCAGCCTTCAAGAGCGGTCTTATCGGACCCAAGACGCCTATTTACCGGCGCGCCTGGGCTGAAATGTACGAACTGGGCACGTACTGGCTTGATGGGTTCACCACGACCGATATCGACCTCTTGTGGCGCCAGGGCGAAATCGGGTTGATGTACGCCGGCTCATGGGATTTCTCGAAAATTGCCAACGATCCCAACGTCACCTTCGAGCGTGGATTCGTGCCGGTACCCATTCCCGACAGCAGCGATATCCCGGCCACGGCAACCGAGCCGGGAGCCGTCGATGCCCCTAGGACAACGGCCGGTGACGGCACGGTGCCCGGCGATCTCATCAACGCCATTCAGGGGGCCGAAACCGTGATCCTGTCTTCTTCGGTGGGATCACGCAACAACCTGGCTGAAACTATCAATTGGTGGCAATTCATCACCACACCTGAGAGCAACTCCTTCATGGTCAACGAGAACCAACGACGCATTTCCTCCGCCGTCGACGGGACCCTTGGACCCATCTGGCAGGAAATTGCGACGTTCAAGTTGCCGCTGTACGAGTATGCCATCGCTTGGTGGGGCATGGGATTGTATTGGGACAACGACAACTTCATGAAGTGGCGGCCGATTTTCGTGGCGTGGCTCACAGGTCAGATCGATGAAGAGACCTTCTTTGAGCGCCAGCACGAGGAGTTTGCAGCAGGCGCTGCGCGTTACGAGGAGATCATAGAGGAGCAGACGGAAAGCTAGTAGGGCCTATTGTTCGTCAGGGAAGGCCAGTTTCTTGAACTGCAGGAGGTCCTGTACACCCTTATCATTCGCTCGGTCCTCTTGGTGAGTTACATTGGATGATGAAGAACTCCAAAGGTATCTCACCAGGGGACTTTTTTTGAACGCTATCAAGCATAAGACCGTAAGAGGATTCCTGTGTTGGGGCAGGGGTAGCGGGCCGAGCAGATCCTTGAGGGCCTGGCGGCTGATTCTGCCAGGGTGGGCGCCACCTTGCAGCGTGACAGCAACGGGTTTGTGGCGCTCCTCCGATGATGAAGAAAGAGACAACCGACCGGAATTGCCTCAGCTTACTTAACCTGAATTCGGAGTAAGTGAGCACCTAACCAAGCTGGTAGAATAGAAGTTCTCCAACCAAAATTCTCCGGCAAAGAAAGGTGCTCAGTGATGAGTACAAACTGTTCTGTCATGTCGACAGTTTCTGTCAGTGGTTGGCTACATGGGAGCAAGCCAAGCTGTTGGGCGTGACTTGCAAGCGAGGGCCGGCGCCTCGTTTGAGCATGAGCGAAGTGATGACGGCTCTGATCTGTTTTCATCAGTCGCATTATCGCGATTTCAAAGCCTACTATATGCAGCACGTATGTGAGCACATGCGCAGTGAATTCCCTGCTCTGGTCAGTTACACGCGCTTTGTGGAGTTAATGCCATCAACCCTGCCAGCCATGTCTCTCTATTTGCTTGTGCGCTTTGGTCAGGGGACAGGGGTGGCATTCATTGATTCGACCCCGTTGGCTGTCTGCCATAACCGGCGCATCGGCCGCCACCGAGTCTTTGCCGAGATGGCCACGCGCGGCAAGAACAGCATGGGATGCTTCTATGGCTTCAAACTCCATCTGATTGTCAATGACCAGGGTGACTTGCTGGCGGTTCAACTCACGCCCGCCAACACCGATGACTGCAAACCGGTCCCACAGATGGCCACACGGCTGTGGGGGAAGCTGGTCGGCGACCGCGGCTATCTCTCCAAAGCGCTCTTTGAACAACTCTTCGCTCAGGGATTGCAATTGATGGCGGCAGACCGCCCGTTGCCGATCACGCCGCTTCGCAAAAACATGCAAAATCGACTCGTCGTTCTTGAAGACAAGCTGCTGATGCGTAAACGTTTCATCATTGAGACCATCGTTGACCAACTCAAGAATATCTCCCAGATCGAACACACACGCCACCGCAGCACGACCAACTTTCTCGTCAATCTCATCGCCGGTCTGATTGCTTACACTTGGCAACCCAATAAGCCATCGCTCCATCTCTCTGAAAAAGATATGGACCTATTGCCAGCCACTATTTAACTCCGAATTCAGGTTACTAAGAAGCTCGTCCTGCTTTTCCAGGTACTGGTCGCGTCCCTTCCCGGTCTAGTTGGCAGGGCTTAAGACCTCTATCAGAGTGACTACATCTCCGGATGCCACTTCGATGACCTCGATATTGGGAACACGTCGTTCTTCATCCAGTACTCTGAATGTCTGCAGCTCATCGGCAACCAGAGAACCGTAAGTGACCGAGGACTCCGAGAATAGGCGCGGTTCTACGACTATTGCATCGGGAACGAATTCCTTGCCATGAGGCCTCAATTCAATTCTCTCATCAATGCGAGCTATGTATTTCGGACGTAACTGTGTCCGAAGCCATTCGGAAGTGTAGGCGATAAGTCGCTGGTGCATGTCCGGCCAGTGAGCGCCCTGTTCCAAATATGGGTCCATGCCGGGGAATGGGCTAGGCATACGTTCCTCCTTCTAACTCATACAGGGATTACCCCATTTATACCGCGTAAGTCGGCCTTGCTCAAAGATACCACTACTCCTCCTCAATCCATGCCCATTTGAGGCTGTTGACACTGACAGACCGAATGGCTAGAATGAGCAAGTAAACACTGTTTCTTGGTGTTTTTGGCCTATGGCCACTCTCGGTACCTGGAGCAGTAACCGGCAACTGGCGACTGTGTGGTCGTCACTACCCTACAGGAGTTCGCCTATCGCCAGACGAAGCTCAAGTGCCGCCGCGGTTAGATAGAGTTTTCTTCGCATCGATACAAGTCGCCGATATCCAAATTCCAGGGCATTGTGCCGACAAATGCATACAAGGAGACCAAGCCATGGACAAGGTAAGAATCAGCAGACGACAGTTTCTGACGTTGGCCGGTTCGGCCGGAGGCGCGGCGTTATTGGCGGCCTGCGCGGCGCCTGCCGCTCCGTCAGCCGGGATGGCCGAAGGAGAGGCAGAAGGTGGAGCAGCCGAGGAGATGATCACGATCTCCTGGTCGTGGTGGGGCAGCGAAGAGCAATTGGAACGCCAGGAGGCTAAGCTCGGCGCGTTCAAAGAGGCGAACCCAAACGTCGATGTAGAGTCGGTCTTTGTGGGGTGGGGCGAGTACCCTACCAAGATACTCACCATGTACGCGGGCGGCACCGCGCCCGATGCAATCGAATGTGATGCATACTGGGCCCCCGACTGGTTCTCGAGGGGAATGGCCGTCCACCTGAACCCGTTGCTTGATGCCGATCCGGATGCCAGCAGGGAAGACTATGTAGAGCATTTCCTGCCAGACATGACGGTGGATGGCAAGTTGTACGGCCTACCGACCGACGCCGGTCCTATGATCTGGCAGTACAACACAGATCTGATCGGCCAGAGCGGCATGCCGTCGCCGCTCGAGTACTATGAGCAAGGAGAGTGGAACTGGGACAACTTTGTCGAGTTGGGCAATGCCGTTACCGACATAGAGAACAACATCTATTTCCATACCTCCTTCTACAGTTGGGCATACTGGCTGCCCATGGCCTGGACATTCGGCGGGTCAATGTTCGACGAAGATGTAACCCAATGTCTAGTTGATTCCGAACCTTTCATCACCGCCCTCCAATACACGCTGGACTTGAAGGACGTTCACCAGATCATGCCAGCGCCCGGGACTTCCCAGGACCTCGGTCTGAACTATCGCAGCGGAAACGTGGGAATGATGTCGGCTTGGTCGCGGCAGCCGCTGAACCGGGCCGTCTCCCTTGGCGGCAATGACAAAGTGCAGCCATGCTTTGTCGCCGCCGGACCGGAGGGGGCAAAGTGCATCACCAAGTCGAACAACGAGTTCGTGTCTTCCCAGTCCGAATACACCGACCTAGCCTATGACCTGATCAAGATGATTACAGGTCCGGAAGGTGAGTGGGTGCAGCACGAGGAGTACAAGTTCATCTATCCTGCGACCAAGAAAAACCACGAGAATCCTGAGTATTGGGCCATGAGCGCCTGGGACCAGGTCGGCATTCAGGAGGTTTCGCAGGTAGAACATGGCCACCTGCTACCGATCACAGCCAAGATTCCCTGGACGCAGATGTCATCGATCTGGAGACAGTACACGGATCAAGTGTGGCTGGGCGAACTGACGCCAGCAGAAGCGTGCGCCAACATGGCCGCCGACATCAACAAGGTGATTCAGGAAGCCTCCTGAGGTTCCTCAACGGCGGACGAGAAGAGAGGAGTAAGATATAGCTGCTTACTCCTCTCTCTGCAATCAGTCTTAGACGTTTGCATCAGAAGCTTTCTATGTCCAGACTATCGAAGCGACCGCGGCCGATGCTGCCAATCTGACTTGAATTCTTGTTGGCAGCAAAGCTCCTTACACGGACTGCATACCGGGATCGCGGCAGTCTCGCCCGTTCCACCGAATCTCACAAGTTATTGTTCCCGTTTGGGATCTACAT
The DNA here is from genome assembly GCA_965204525.1 of Caldilineaceae bacterium. Lineage (GTDB taxonomy): Bacteria > Chloroflexota > Anaerolineae > Caldilineales > Caldilineaceae > Bin5. The sequence goes on from OZ241994.1 coordinate 1,806,762, forward strand.
CAGGAGGGAACGTCGTTGAAGTTGTTCTCAAGAACTCCTGTGTATCCAAACTGCGTAATCTGCCCCCGCTCCTGGTAATCTGGTAACGGGCGGAGTGTATGCCTTACGAGACCTGACGAAAACCTACGCAGGGGAAGCGGGCCGCGACAGTCTTACAGCGCGTGGCGGAGGCCTCCGCCAGTGTGGGCGCCGCCATGCAACGAGACAAGGACGGGATAGCGGCGCTCCTCCGTTGACAAAGAGAGAGGAGATAGACTTAACCTCCCTACCTGACTCCTCAATACTTCACTCGCAGTAAGGCTCAGAACGGGTGCCGCCCCATCCGTAAAAGGATTGCTTACAGCCATGAAGCAGATGAGTCGTAGAGCAAGACGCGAATTCTGGGTGGCGATGCTCTTCATTTCTCCGTGGGTGATTGGCTTTGCCCTGTTTGAATTCGGCCCCCTTGTCGCCTCGCTGGGCATCAGTCTCTTCAAATGGGATCTTATCCAAGCCCCCAGCTGGGTCGGCCTGGACAATTATCTGGAACTCTTCACAGACGACCCTCTATTCTGGCAGTCTTTGAAAGTAACCAGCGTCTACAGCCTTTTTTCGGTACCCTTTGGCCTGCTCTTCGCCCTGCTACTGGCGCTGCTTTTGAATCAGCCCCTGCCCGGTATCGCCTTCTTCCGCACCGTCTTTTATCTGCCCGCGGTCGTGTCGGGCGTGGCAGTGGCCATGCTCTGGATTTGGGTTTTCAACGGCGAGTTTGGAATCGTCAACTACATGCTTGACGTCGTCGGCATCGAAGGCCCAAACTGGTTCTTCGACAGGACCTGGGTCATGCCGGCCTTCATTCTCATGAGCCTGTGGGGAGTAGGCGGGTCGATGATCATCTTTCTCGCTGGTCTGCAAGGCGTACCCCAAGAACTGTATGACGCGGCCGAAGTTGACGGCGCCGGCCGACTTCGTCAGTTCCAACACGTCACCTGGCCCTTGCTCACTCCGGTCATTTTTTTCAATCTGGTCATCGGCATCATCGCCTCGTTCCAGACTTTTACCAACTCCTACGTCATTACCGAGGGTGGCCCTGCCAATGCCACCCTCTTCTACGTTCTCTACTTGTACAACAACGGCTTCAAGTTTTTCCGCATGGGCAAGGCCGCAACCATGGCCTGGATCCTGTTTGTGATTATCCTGGCGTTGACAATCCTGGTGCTCCGTTCTTCGCGAATTTGGGTCTTCTACGAGACTGAGTTGCCGGAGGAAGCATAAAATGGTTGCTCGCCGGACGGTGGGGAAACGGCTGCAACGCCGGATATGGGGATCGTTCAACTTCACTATGCTCTGCGGTCTTGGCCTGCTCATGGCGCTCCCTTTTTTCTGGATGCTTTCCACCTCCCTCAAAGTCGAGCAGCAAGTTTACCTTTTTCCACCGATATGGGTTCCCAACCCTTGGGCTTGGGAGAACTATCGTATATCCTTATTCGATATATTGCCGTTCACCCGCTTTTTCCTCAACACTGTATATGTCACCGTCACCGCAACGGTGGGGGCAGTTCTCTCTTCATCAATGGTCGCCTTCGCTTTCGCGAGACTACGTTGGCCGGGCCGGGACAAAGTATTCCTTCTGGTCCTTGCTACGATGATGGTACCCACTTATTCGACCATCGTTCCTCGTTTCATACTCTTTCGCAACCTCGACTGGGTTGACACTTTCTGGCCACTTATTGTGCCGCTCTGGTTTGGCGGCAGCGCTTTTTTCATCTTTTTGATGCGTCAGTTCTATATGACGATTCCGATCGACCTGGACGAAGCGGCCAGCATCGACGGCTGCTCCGAGTTTCGAATCTGGTGGAGTATCATTCTACCGTTGTCGAAGCCAGCCCTGGCGACCATCACTATCCTCAGTTTCATGGCCCGCTGGAACGATTTCTTCGATCCGCTAATCTTTCTCAACACGATGGAAAACTTTACCGTTGCCCTGGGCTTGAATATGTTTCGGTCCGCAATCGAGATTTATGGCGTCAAATACCATTGGCTGATGGCCGCTTCCGTCACCGTGCTCCTCCCCGGCCTGATTATCTTTTTCTTTTTTCAGAAGACCTTTGTGCAGGGAGTTGTCATGAGCGGAATCAAGGGGTAACCTGTTCCCAGTTCGTCCATTCAAGGAATCCGGAAAATGCACAAAAATCGTTATGGCCACATGGTCCACGAATACATGGTCGACCGCGTACGCGAAATCTTGCGTGAGCGAGCCGGGAGGCTGGCCGCCATCCAGACGCAGGCGGATGCACAGGCTTACGTGGACGATGTTCGGGCAAAGGCTGCGCGCTGCTTCCCCGCGCTTCCTGCCAGGACAGACCTGAAGGCCAGGATTACCGGAACAGCCGATCTCGGAGATATCAGCCTGGAAAAGGTCGTTTACGAAAGCCGGCCCGGTTTCCTGGTCAGCGCAAACCTATACCTGCCGTCACAGTTCGACACGGAACTGCCATGCGTCCTCGGACTGTGCGGGCACTCCGACTCGGGTAAGGCTTACGGGCCGTACCAGTTCTTTGCCCGCGGGCTGGCAAGCAAGGGCTTCGCTGTTCTCATCGTGGACCCGGTCTCGCAGGGGGAGCGGCGCCAGTTCTACACAGAGGAAGGTGTGCCAAAAGGGGAGGCAGGGCCCAGGTCGACTGTCGCCCACAATATGATTGGCAACCGCATGTTGCTGACCGGGGACTTTGTCGGCAGCTGGTTCGCATGGGACGCGATTCGCGGTCTCGATTACCTGCTGGAAAGGCCCGAAACGGACGCAAGCCGCGTCGGTGTCACCGGTTGTTCGGGCGGCGGAACGCAGACCACGCAGGTTACTGCCCTTGACCCGCGCGTCACGATGGCCGCGCCCGACTGCTACATCACCAGCTGGCTCTGCAACCTGGAAAACGAGTTGCCGGCAGATGCGGAACAGAATCCGCCGCGGGCGCTGGAGTTCGCCCTGGACGAGGCCGACCTGCTGCTGGCCTATGCGCCTCGCCCCACTATGATCCTGGCCGAGGAAAATTGCTATTTTGACTTGCGCGGGGCACGCCAGGCGCACGCCGACATGAAGAAGATACATACGCTACTGGGTTCGCCCTACACCACCGAGATCAGCGTCGGTCACTTGGATCACGGCTTCCACAAACATGCGCGCGAAGCGATGTACCGATTCTTCATCAAACATGCCGGGCTAAACGTCGCGTGCCAGGAACCTCCCATGGAGGAGATTCCGGAGGCACAGCTAAACGCCGCCGGGGGCGAGGTCGTCCCCTTCGGCAGCAAGAAGATCTTCGGCTTCACGCAGGCGCGGGCTGGTGCGCTGCTGGCGAAGCGCTCCCAACTCGATGAAAGGTCCTTGAAGGATACGGTCAGAAACCATCTGAATGTCGAAATGCCCGACGCGCCGCCCCACCACCGCTATTTGCGCCGCAGCGGGGGTCAAGACCCCAAGACCGGCAAAGGCTACCAATTCGCGGTCGAAAGCGAACCGGGCATTCAGGTCATTCTGACCATGTTCGGGGACCTGGAAAACCAGTGCCGCCGGCCTGAGGGCGAGGTCTCTCTTTTCGTCGGCCATCTTTCCAGCGAGGCGGACTGCGCCACACTTCCCTGGCTGCAGCGACGCCTGACCGAAGGGCAGCGTATACTCGCCGTCGACCTACGCGGCACGGGCCAGAGCTTCCCCACTTCCTGCGGTTCCAGCGACCTGCTCGAACCCTACGGAGCAGATTATCTTTACGCCAGCTTTGGCAGCATGATGGGCGAGAGCTATCTGGGTCGACGGGTCTTTGATCTCTTGCGCACGATTGACTGCCTCGAAGACGGCGGCGCTACCGTTCATCTGATCGGCCGCGGCGTCGGCTCCGTGCCGGCGGCGCTGGCCGCGCTTTTGCACGCTTCGCAACCGACCTGCGAACTGGTCCACTACCTCCCCAGCTACCAGCTTCTGATCGACAATCCCTTGCACAATTGGCCGTTTTCGTGTTTCATTGAGAACTGTCTGGAAGTGTTCGACCTGCCCGACGTCTACTCTGCACTTGGCGACAGGTTGAAGAAATGTGATCCCTGGGGGCCCTGGATCTGACCGCGCCGCCCCTCTACGGATCCACGCGGCCACATAGCAGTCAAGGAGAGAACCGATAATGTCCTATCGCGATCCGGATTTCCTGCGGGACCACATTCGCAGCATCATCTCCTTCTACCACCCGGCCTGTATCGACGAAGAATACGGCGGATACATCAACCAGGTGCGCGATGACGGCTCGGTCTTCGACCGCATGACCAAGCACCTAGTGGGGACCTGCCGCTTTGTCTACTGCTATTCGGTTGCTTCGCTGACGCTGGAGGAGCCCGCGTACCGCGAGGCGGCCGCACACGGGCTGCGCTGTCTCCAGGATATGCACCGCCAACCGGATGGCGGATTCGCCTGGGTGCTGAATGGGCGGGAAGTCGAAGACGGCGACCGTCACTGTTACGGGCACGCTTTTGTCCTGCTGGCCGCGGCCTGCGCGGCAAAGGCGGGCGTCGACGGCGCAGTAGAACTTGCCTCCGAGACATACGATCTTCTGGAGACTCGCTTTTGGGAGCCGGACGCGCAGCTCTACTCCGATCTGATCGCGGCAGGCGACTGGAATGCCGTTGATCCCTATCGCGGCCAGAACGCCAATATGCACATGTGTGAAGCGATGCTGTCCGCATATGAGGCCACCGACGAGTCGCGCTACCTCGATCGCGCCCACCTGCTGGCGCGGCGCATATGTGTTGACCTGGCTGACAAGGCGGACGGGCTGGTCTGGGAACACTACCGCACAGACTGGACGCACGACTGGGATTACAACAAGGACGATCCGCAGAACCTCTTTAAGCCATACGGCTACCTGCCCGGCCACTTCACCGAGTGGTCCAAGCTGCTGCTGATCCTGGAGCGCTACCGCCCGGAAGAGTGGATGCTGCCGCGCGCACGACACTTATTCGATGTCGCGCTCGAGAAAAGCTGGGACGACGAGAACGGCGGAATGCACTACACCTTCACGCCCGACGGCGCTATTCTCGACCGTGACCGTTACTACTGGGTGCTGTCTGAAACGTTCGCGGCGGCGGCCGCGCTGGCCCTCCGTACCGGCGACGACAGTTACTGGGCCTGGTATGACAAGGCCTGGACGTATTCTGACAAGCACTTCGTCGATCACGAGTACGGCGGATGGTACCGCATTCTGGATGCAAACAATCAGAAATACGATGACCTCAAGAGCCCGCCCTCCAAGACCGACTACCACCCCCTGGGCGCCTGTTACGAGACGCTGGAGGCGTTGCGGCTGGCATGCGCATGATATTGGCGAGCACGAAGGCGCCTGTATTCAGGTAAGCGTTTGAAACACGAATACGAAGATTGGTCGGTCAGATCTTGCCGCGCTGGCTCTGTCCAACAGAACGCCAACGCGTTTCGTTCATTGGTCCTCGCAGCAGACAACGCGCGTTCCGCCAGGGCGCCGGCCTTGATTACCTGCCTTACCCCGCAGATCTACATTGTCCACGAAGTCGTCTTCAGTGAATTCGAGAGTTGAAGGCACTGTCGAGCCCTTCTGCCAGCGGATCAGACACTCACTGTCACCCCTATCCGCTTTTCTTGTGTTTGCCCTGACATGATAACTATGTATACTTTGCGTGAACTACCAATTGCTCCGACACTTTCCGCACCGATCTCCAGACCTAGAAATTGCATTCGGCCTTTTCCAGACCACATTTACACTTCTGAAAGGGAAAAACTTCCTTTTGAACTTCCTGGCAATGGATTGCTGAAGCAGAATCGAACTTCGTTCGCAAACCCGCGTTTGTAGGACAGAGGAGGTGAACTTGGAGAAAACTTCCTGAGACTACACAGTCGAGCCGGCAGCAATCGAAACTGCACCGCCACTGGAAAGGAGAAGCGCAAAATGAGCAAGAATCTTTCGCGTCGTGACTTTCTGCGCATTGGAGCAGGGAGCATGGGCGCAGCGGCACTGGCTGCCTGTGCCGTGCCAACGACCGTCGAGGTTCCCGCCGCGCCTGTCAGACCCGAAATCGTTCAGTTGGAATATGCCGGGGTTCACGCTCCATCGGGCCTGGTTGGTGAGTTGAAGAGAGAGCTGGTCGTTCAGTTCAACGACGCAAACCCGGACCTGCGTCTGGAGTATACCTGGGGCGCGGCGCGCACGGCGGGTACGCTGGCATCAGAGGCGCTCATGGCCGACATCGCCGCCGGGATTCCACCGGACCTGGTCGACTTTGAACCGGCCTCTGTTCCGCTTTGGGCGGAGAATGAGGCCCTGATCGATCTCACTGACAGGATGAGCGCTGCCGGCCTCACCACCGATCTGTTTTACAAGGCGGTCAATGACCAGAACCTGTGGAAAGGCAAGTGGTACGCGTTCCTGTATTCGATGGACGGACGCGTCCTTTACTACCGGAAGGACCTGTTCAGAGAGGCCGGTCTCGATCCCGACAACCCGCCCACGCATATCGATGAAATTGGCGCGGCCGCCGAGGCGCTGACGAAGAAAACAGGCGAACGCTACGAGTCGATCGGCTTCATCCCGTGGGCGTTCCAGGGGCGCTGGGTCTATACGTGGGGATTCAGTTGGGGCGCGGAGTTTATGAATCCCGAGACGCTTGAGCTGACCGTGAACCACGATCAAGTCGTGGCCCTGTGGGAATGGATGCGGGACTGGCGCGACCAGTACGGCGGCATCAATGTGATTACCTCCTTTACCGAGGCGTTCGGGGCGCAGGCCCAGGACCCGTTTATCATGGGCGTGGTGCCGATGATGATCAACGGCAACTGGATGATCTCCAACTTCAGAAAGTACGCCCCGGACCTGGACTACGGCGCCAGCTGGATTCCCTACCCGCGCGAGGGCGGGCAGGAGGCTACCTGGACAAGTGGCTGGAGCTGGGCCATACCCGCTGGCGTAAACTACCTCGACGATTCATTCAGGGCGTTGAACTTCCTGGCAGAGCGCGGCAACATTCAGTGGTACAACCTGGGCCGCTCGAATTTCTCGCCCTACATCGAGCACGGCGAGAGCCCCGAGTTCCGCGAAAATCCGGCGATGAGCTTCTTTGTCGATACCCTGCCCTTTGCCGGCATCATGCCGCCGACGCCAATGAGCGATATGGCCTGGGCGGGCCTGAGCGACGCCTTTGACGATCTCATGCATGACAAAGTGGATGTGAAAGAGGCATTGGATGCCTTGAACGCCAGGCTCAACGAGGAACTGCAGCAATACCTGTAGGGCAGAAAAGTTGAACAGATAGCTCAGTGTTCAACTTCAGGGCAGTGCATAGGGGAAAGTGAGGGGCGTGAAGAGCTCCCCCACTTTTCCCTATTGTGACCTATCTTCACGGCGGGGAGCAGATGTCTGCACTCAGGTCGATCCGTGAAAGTAAGATCGTGCGCCGAAAGCTGATGTGGGGACTCATCTTTATCTCCCCCTGGCTGATCGGCTTGATAGGCTTTACCGCCTATCCTATCGGCGCTTCCCTGGCATACAGTTTGACCGACTATGCAATCATGTCGCCGCCAAAATGGGTGGGACTTGAGAACTACGTCGAAATGCTGACCGACGACGATCTGTTTTCCAAGAGCCTCTCCAACACGGTGATCTTTGCCTTGCTGAGCGTTCCTACGTCGATTGCAGTTGCTTTCGGGCTTGCCCTACTGCTGAATCAGAGGGTGATGGGCAAAGCGGTCTTTCGCACAATCATCTTCGTTCCTACGCTGGTGCCGAGCGTGGCGCTGGCCATCATGTGGCTGTGGCTGTTCAACCCACAGTTTGGCGTCGTCAACGGCCTGCTCTGGGAGCTATTCGGCATCAATGGGCCTGGGTGGCTAACGGACGAAGACTGGTCGAAGCCCACTCTGCTGCTCATGTCGCTTTGGACCGTTGGTTATGGGGTCGTCATCTTTCTGGCAGGGTTGCAGGACATTCCGCAGTCGCTATATGAGGCCGCCGATATTGACGGAGCCGGCGTTGCCCAGAAGACCCGCCATGTGACAATTCCACTTCTCACCCCGGTCATCTTCTTCCAGCTTGTCATTTCGATCATCGCGATCTTCCAGATTTTCACCGCTCCCCACGTCATGACAGGGGGAAGCGGGCAACCGGCGAAGTCGTTGCTCTTCTACGTCATGTACCTGTACCGCCAGGCATTCGTTTACATGAAGATGGGACATGCCAGCGGCATGGCCTGGTTACTCTTTCTGATCATTCTCGCTTGTACGCTGGCTATCTTTCGCACGTCAGGATGGGTCCATTACAGCGGGGGCGAGAGAGGAACGACAACCAAAACGTGACGCACCGGGACGAAATTTCGCGACCACCCGGTCCTTTCCCGCCGCATAGGGCCGTAACCATTCTAAATTGCCATGCTGACAAAAGCGGACTCGGCAGCGCCTGAGTTAGACTGGACCGTCCTGCTCACGCGCCTCATCTTCCTGGCCACTCTCCTGACCATTTCGGTCCTGTTCATACTTCCCTTCTTTTGGATGCTGATGACATCACTAAAGGCGCCGGTGGAGCTGATGAAATGGCCGCCCGGCTGGTTTCCCGAAACTTTCCGCTGGCAGAATTACGAGGAGGCCGTAACGTTCATCCCATTCTTCCGCTATGTAGGCAACACGATGGTGATCACGCTCGGCTCCATCATCGGCGTCCTGATTTCCTGCCCGATGGTTGCCTATGGGTTCTCGCATATCGACTGGCCGGGGCGGGACGTCCTCTTTGTCGTTATGCTGATGACAATAATGATACCGTTTCCGGTCACGATGCTTCCTCTCTACGTGCTTTTTGCCAGAATTGGCTGGATAAACACTTACCTGCCTCTCGTATTGCCGTTGTTCTTTGGCGTTCCCTTCTACATTTTTCTGCTGCGACAGTTTTTTATGACTATTCCGGGAGAGTTGACCGACGCTGCCCGCATCGACGGCGCTTCGGAGCCCCGTATCTACTGGCAATTGATTTTGCCCTTGACGAAACCGGCGCTTGCCACCGTTGTCCTCTTTCAGTTTCTGAGCAGCTGGTCGGACTTTCTCGGGCCACTGCTCTATCTGAGAGATAACGACATGTTCACAATTGCCGTCGGGCTGCAGATGTTTCACTCGGAGCACGACACGGAGTTTCACTTGCTGATGGCGGCCTCTACTATTCTTACGGTACCAATTATTGCTATCTTTTATCTGGTGCAACGCACCTTCATTCAGGGCATTACCTTGACAGGGCTGCAAGGAACTTGATCTGCCAGTGACCTGGAAACTTGCAGTTTTCCCGAATGCGAGTAGCGTTATGGGAGACGAGGTAAATCCCTGCCAGTTGCATTTTGTCCACGCCTGACACTTTGCCCGCCCCTTCTTCTGTTAAGAGTGCAAAAGGGAACGCGTCAATAGGAGGACCCAGGATGAAGGCTGATCAGATCGACTTGGCCCAAAGGAAGTATCAGGACGAGGGATTTTACATCCATCCGGAGCCGCTGCTTCCCCAAGAGGTGGTGGAGGAGGCCATTGCCGGCATGGACGCGTTGAGGGCAGGCAGCTATGATACGGGCATTCCGCCGCGTCCTTCGTCGTGGAGCCCTGGAGACGACCCCGACGCGCTCTGCAAGATAGAGATGCCGCAGATCGCAAGTCGCGCCATTATGGAGCTGGTCTCACACCCGGCGCTAGGGGCAAGAGCGGCCGAGATCACCGGGGCGGAAGCGGTGCAGGTATGGTGGGTGCAGCTTCTATACAAGCCACCAACGGTCGCGGGCCAGCAGGTCCGAACCCATGTCGGCTGGCACCAGGACTACAATTACTGGGGGATCTGGGAAGATGACAGCGAGCTTTTCACGGCCTGGGTGGCGCTGAGCGATGTCGCGCCCGACTGCGGCCCGATGAACTTCGTGGTCGGTTCGCACAAGTGGGGCTTGTCCACCAAGAGCGACTTCTTTTCTCAGGACTACGATGCCTTGCGCGAAGCCATCCGTGCTGAGCAGAATGAGGAGTGGCGAGAGGAACCTGCCATCCTGCCGCCAGGCAGCGCCAGCTTTCACCAGAAGCTGACTTTCCACGGCAGCGGCCCCAACCTGTCGTCGCAGCCGCGGCGTAGTTTCGCCGTCCACATGCGCACTGAAAAATCCCGCCCGAAGGATAATGTCCGCCAAGGGCTGACCACTTTCATCGACGATCCACGCTACTGCCCCATCGTCTTCGGAGAAGCCGACGCGCTGAAGTGCGTATAAGTGAACAGCGCCTCCTCCCGCCGCCAGACAGCGACAAAAACAGTCAGATTTCCAAAATAAGTGTGGTCGAGTTAGACAGTGATCGCACCTTGTATTTCTTGAGAGGAGAACAGGTCTATGCCCGTCAAACCATACAACATCGAACAGTCCAAGGCCTTGCTTGACCGCTCCGATCAGTTGCTCGTGCGCGGATGCCAAGGGCACAAACGCAGTCACGATATGCTTGCACTCGGTTATCCGGTCTTCACCCAGCGGGCGTCCGGCGCCCGCTTCTGGGACGTGGACGGCAACGAGTATCTGGACTATCTGATGGGCTTCGGTCCCATCTTGCTCGGATACAACGATCCCGTCATCAACGCGGCCGTGCAGGCGCAGATGGATGAGGGCACGATCTACAGCACCGCGCACCCCAAGGAGTTGGAGGTGGCGGAGACGCTGATCGACCTGATTCCCGCAGTGGAGATGCTCGGCTTCCTGATCGGGGGCAGCGCGGCCACGTCGGCGGCGGTGCGGCTCGCCAGGGCATACACCGGCCGCGACAAGGTCATCCGCAGCGGTTACCACGGTTGGCACGACTGGTCGCGCACCGAGGACGAAGGCGCGCCTTCTGTGATCGCTCCGCTCACGATCGAAGCGCCCTACGGCGATCTCGATGCACTGGAGGACATCTTCAAGCAGAACGACAACGAGGTCGCTTGCGTGATCATGGAGACGATCCGCGACGGCGGGCCGCCGGAAGGATTCCTGCAAGGCTGCGTGGATATGGCCCATCAGTACGGCGCGCTCTGTATCTTTGACGAGGTCAAAGTCGGCTTTCGGGTTGCCTTCGGAGGGGCCGGTGAATACTATGGTGTCACGCCCGACTTGACGGCCTTCGCGAAGGCCTGCGCAAACGGATATCCCGGCAGTTTTGTCGGCGGCCGCAAGGAGATTCTCGGCTCGCCGCAGTGCCAGTCCAGCTGGATGGCCGCGACGTTTCACTGCGACCTGCCCAGCCTGGTTGCCATTGAGACCGTCGTCAAAGAGGTGAAGCGGCGCGACGGCATCGCCTATCAGTGGAAGATAGGCAATCGCCTGATCGAAGGCGTGAACGCGGCCTGCGAAGAGGGTGGCCTCGGCTACAGGCTGACCGGCACGGGCCCAATGCCGACGCCGGTCATGGACGAGGAGGACAAGGACCGTTGCATCGCCATGCTACAGGGGTGCCTGGCTCGCGGCTTCTACCTTCATCCCATGCACCCGATGTTTCTCACCCTCTCCCACAGCGAGCAGGATATAGAGGACACGATCACGGCGGTGCAGGAGTCGCTCGCGGATCTGAATTGAGGATGCAGGAGGTGGAGCGGTACAGAGGCGGCACATGCTCAGTTTGCGTTGAGAGCATCTACATATGCTGAAGTGAGCAGATTGATCCGTGACGAAAGAGCAGATGAGCGAACGAATCGAAGTGCCCATTGTGGTAGAACAGGAGCAGGTTGACTTCTACGTGGACAACGGCTATCTGGCCGTGCCGGATCTGCTCGACGCGGCAGAATTGGAAGAGTTGAAAAGGGACATCATCTTTTTGGCGCGCGGCGGGTATCCCAATCAGACGATTCAGCCGGTTTCTGCCGAGCTGAGCGACGATGAGGTTTTGTCCAAGATTCTTGCCATCCATCAGCCGCACTATGTAAGCCCGGTGATGGAGAAGTATACGCGCCACCCAAAGATCAGCGGCGTTCTGAGTCAGATCACCGGCGCGCACCTGGCTCACTGGGCGGGGAATGTAAAGTGCATGCAGTCGATGCTGTTCATTAAACCGCCGGGCTACCAGGGACAGTCCTGGCACCAGGACGAGAACTACATCCCCACTCGTGACCGTTCGCTGATCGGCGCCTGGATCGCAATCGACGACGCCCATGTCGAGAACGGCTGCATGTGGGTGATTCCGGGTTCGCAGCGGCCGGGCTATCTCTATCCGACCCGCAGACACGGCAACCCGGACGAATTCGACACGCACGATGAAATGGCAACCGGATTCGACGAGTCGCCTCAGGTTCCGGTCGAAGTCAAGGCTGGCAGCGTCGTCTTCTTTAACGGGTATCTGCTGCATCAGTCCTTGCGCAACCGCACGGAGGATAGCTACCGCCGCGTGCTGGTCAACCACTATCTGAGCAGTGAATCGTTGCTGCCCTGGCTCAAGACGGCCGATGAGCAGCCGGTTGCGCGCGCAGACGTGCGGCGAGTCATTCCCGTGGCCGGTGTCGATCCTTACGCCTGGAAGGGTTACGAAAAGAGTCCTGCAGCCGAAACAGAGTTATATATCCGCAAGGCGACCTTTGAGGAAGATTGAGAGCCTACTGTTGGCCAACCGAAATTGAAATCACGTCGCTCTGCGTCTCGTAAGGAAGTGCGAGCTACTCATAGTTACAATTGCGTCCTTGATCGGAGGCTGAGTATCCATGAACAAGCAGTCCGCGGCAGGTTCACAATGCCTCATTGAAGAGATCAGTTTTCATGGGTGGAAGGCTGTCAGCCTCAGCAACGGGCTGGTGAGCCTGGTCGCCGTGCCTGACATTGGCGGCCGCATTATGGCCTACAACCTGGGGGACTACCCCTACCTGTGGTTCGACCGGACGCTGGCCGGCAAGCTCTTCTCCGCCGAGGAAAACATGGGGGACGGCAGCATCTCAGCCTGGAAAAACTATGGCGGCGATAAGACCTGGCCCGCGCCCCAGGGCTGGGACGGCCCGGACCAGTGGCATGGTCCGCCTGATCCCGTGCTGGATACGGGGCCCTATAGGCTGGAAACTGTGGACTCGTCGGCTACTGCTGCCACAGTTCGGATGACAAGCCAGCCGGACCCGCGCACTGGCGTGCAGATCTCCCGCCAGGTTACGCTCCATGCCGGCGGCGGTCGCGTCAGTCTCCACCTTGAGATGACGAACGTCTCCGATCAGGAGCGCACCTGGAGTATCTGGGATGTCGTCCAGGTCGACGCCACTCGTCGCAGCCCGGACGGCGGCGAATCGCACAGTGAGCAGGCCTGGCTCTACATTCCGACCAATCCCGACAGCGTGTTTGAGCGGGGCTACAACATCATGTTTGGCGAGGAGGACAACCCCGAGTGGCAGCCGGATGTGCGCCCTAATCTTCTGGGTGCGCAGTATCTCTACCACGTCGGCAAGATCGGCGTCGACTCAACGGCTGGTTGGATCGCCTTCGTGAACCAGGAAACGGACTACGCTTTCTGTCAGTGCTTTACGCACCTCCCCGACGAAGAGTATCCCGATGACGGCGCCACCGTCGAGTGCTGGACAACCGGCCACGGCGAGCCCGTGGCCGGTCTCGATTTCGGCAAGCTCAATCTCTTTCACATGGAAGCCGAAATCCTCGGACCTCTGCGCAAAATGGCGCCCGGCGAAACACAAAGCCTTAAGATCGACTGGTACGTCGCCCGCTGTCCCGGCCCCATCGTAAACGTGACCGGCGCGGGCTGCGCCCATCAGACATTACAAGCCGAGTCAATCGACGCGGGCATCCGACTGACCGGCGTCTTTGGCCTCTTCCATATGGGCAACATGCAGCTTGTTTGGCTGGATGGCGACGGGCTGGCAGTGGCAGACGAAACTCTGGCGCTCGTCAATCCGCTCAACGTGCTGCGCGTTGACTGCGTGCGCAGGCCGCCGCCAGGGGCACAGGTTGCGCAGCTGCTCCTCTGCGACCCGCAGGGCGAGCCCATCGCGCCGCTCGACCGCTGCCCAATTCACTAACCGAGGGAGAAACAAAGAAGTGGAACTACTCAAGCCCTATGCGCATCTGCGCGGATTCAACTACGTGCCCAGCACCGCGGTCAACGACATCGCCTTCTGGCGCGACTATGACGAGGCTCTGGTCGAGCGGGAACTGACCTTTGCTCAGCGGCTCGGGCTGAACAGCGCCCGCCCTTTTCTGGCATACGTCGTCTACGAACACGATCCAAAGAGCTTCCTTGCCCGGCTCACACACTTCGTGCGGGCGGCCCACGACCGCGGAATCAGTGTAATGCCGGTTGTGTGGGACTCCTGTTTCGACGATACGCGTCCCACGATAGATTCGACTGAGAACAAGTGGATTCCTAATCCGGGCGTTCAGCGGCTTGGGCCGGAGTTCTGGCCGGCCGGCGAAGCCTACTGTCGCGACATCGTGCAGACACTAGGTTCGGAGCCGGGACTGACCATGTGGGACATCATGAACGAGCCGCTGATCACCAGTTGGGTTGGTGAGGATGCTCCAGAGCGGGAAGAGCGCATCCGCACTATATGGACTTTCGTTCATCATTTCTGCGGTGTAATGAAGGAACTGGACAGCGCCCATCCGATCACAGTTGGCGTGGCCAACGCCGCCACGCTGGCGCCGGTCGTGGACCACGTGGATGTTCTTTCGTTCCACGACTACAGACCCACGCGGGCCGCCATACGCGCCAACATTGAAGAAGGCATTCAGGTCGCCGAAGCCAGCCAGAAGCCGCTATTCATTTCGGAACTCGCCTGTCTGGCACGAGCCAACCCATACGATGTTACGCTGGAACTTTGCGAGGAGATCGGCATCGGCTGGTATCTGTGGGAGCTGATGATCGGGGTGAGCCGCTGGCGGGACATACACGGGGTCGTCTATCCCGACGGCACAGTACGCGACCCGAGCATCGCGGCCGCGATTCGCGGCTTCTACCGCCGCAGGGGACCGGACATGATTCCCCCAGCCGTGGACAAGGAGGGAGCCGGGACGCGCGTACTGGCCCAAGCGGAGGCGTGGCTTGGTACGCCTGATGCTGGCTACGCGCAGGGCTTGGTGGTGCTGGAGACGATCGCCAACCTGCTGGAGGCCGGCGAGCATGTGACTATGAACGAGCCGCCCAGCGCCAGAGTTCTGGCCCTTGCCGATGCTGAAGAAAGCCCGGACAGCCGCGCCGAACTGGTCCGCTTGCTTGTACTGTGGAGTGAAACACTGGCGGCAGTAAAGGCCTGAACTTAACGTTCGTTACCAGTGCTTACCAGCAACTGACAGGCTTGAGAATTCAGCACGCGGCAAACCAATAGCCGGAAGAAAGGAATGCAAGAGTGAAAACTTTGGTCTTTTGCGACGACAGCGCCCACCCGGCCTCCCTTACCAGAGACGGACTGGCTGCACTTGGAGAGTGCGGGTTGGCGTTTGACTGGGTGGAGAACCCTAGCGCCTGGAGACCTGAAAGTCTGGCCCAGTACCCGCTCGTGATCTTTTCCAAAGCCAACAATCGCTCCCGGGTGGAGCATGAACCTTGGGCGAACGAGGAGACCGGGAGAGCATTTCTCGATTACACAGCGGCTGGAAACGGAATCCTTTTCCTGCATTCAGGCACGGCCTTATACGACAACTCGCCATCTCTTTGCCGCCTGATGGGAGGCATATTCACCGGCCACCCGCCACAGTGCCCGGTGACTGTCGAGCCAATCGCCGACCACCCTCTTGCCGCGGGCAGCAGTTCCTTTACGCTGATGGATGAGCACTACATGATGGAGATGAACGACCCAGACGTGGATCTTTTTCTGCATACTGACTCCGAACACGGCAGGCAACCGGCCGGCTGGACGCGCGCCGAAGGAAAGGGGCGTGTATGCGTCTTGACGCCCGGCCACAATCTAGAGGTCTGGCGCCACCCGTCGTACCAATCTCTGCTGCGCAACAGCCTAGCGTGGTGCGGCCCGGAATAGGGCAAGGTGAAAATGATGAGCCAAGCCGCACCGCAGTTGCCGCGCAGGCGCCTCGGCCGCACCGAACTCGAAATACCGGTCATTCCCTTTGGCACGCTGGGATTCAGCAACAGTTTCGGCTTCGTCAGCGACGAGGATGCTGTGGGCCTGATCAAACATGCGGTGTCGCTGGGCGCAAATCATTTCGACTGCGCCCGCTGCTACGGAGACTCGATGCGCAAGTTGAGCCTGGCATTGCGCGAGATCCCGCGCCACGAAGTGGTCATTACCGGACGCCTTTGCTGTCACTCGGATGCACCTTGGGGCGGTTATCGCGGTGCTGGGGAAGCCGATTATTCCGCCGAACGCGCCATTCGCGACGTGGAAGACCAGCTGGAACTGCTCGGAACCGACTATTTCGACGGGATGATGATCCACGACCCCAATCGCATAGAACCCACGCTGGCCAGAGATGGTACACTTGCCGGTCTGCTGCGGTTGAAAGCACGCGGATTGGTGCGGAATGTCGGATATGGGATGGAACCGCATGACTTTCACGTACAGGCTATTGCGACAGGCGACGTCGATCTGATCCTTTGCTTCAACGACTACAATCTCATCCGCCAGACCGCCGCCGACACGATATTGCCCGCGGCCCACGCAGCCGATGTCGGCGTTATGAACGGCTGGTCGATTCTGCGCGGCCTGCTGACCGGCGCCGACATCGACGAGGTGATGGCGCAACGCCGCTTCCGGAGAGACATTGACGCTGAGCCGGCCCGAGCAATCTGGCAGTGGTGCAGGGAGGAGGAGATCGATCTGCTGCAACTGGCGATCCAGTTCTGCCTGCGAGAGGAGCGTATCCACGGCAACCCGATTGGCAGTCTGAATGTGGAGCAGCTGGAGGCCAACATCCTTGCTGCGTCAACGCCGCTGGAGGAAAGCGTTTGGACAAGGTTCCATGAAACCTTCGGCGTCGATTCGCAACAGTGAGAGGTTTGTCGCGGCGTGTTTCATCCTTCTGCCGAGCCATTCTGAGAAACATCCTTGCATGGGATAACCCTCAATTCAACCCAGGAGACGTACCATGACACCAGTTGTCCCGCCGGTACCGCGTCGCCGACTCGGCCGCACCGAACTAGAGATTCCCGTCATTCCCTTCGGCACGCAGGGCTTTGGCAACCACTTCGGCTTTGTCAGCGACGAGGATGCGGTTGCCCTGATCAAACATGCCGTGTCGCTGGGTGTGAATCATTTTGACTGCGCCCGATGTTACGGGGATTCTCTGCGCAAGCTGGGTCTGGCCCTGCGCGAGATCCCGCGGGAGGATGTCATCATCACGGGCCGTCTCTGCTGCCACTCGAATGCGCCGTGGGGCGGCTACCGGGGTGACGGCGAGGCCGACTATTCGGCCGAACGGGTGATCCGGGACGTAGAGGACCAGCTAGAGATTCTTGGTACTGATTACTTCGACGGCATGCTGATCCACGACCCGACGCGCATCGAACCCACACTGGCCAAAGACGGCACACTGGCCGGCCTGCTGCAGCTGAAGGCGCGCGGCCAGGTACGTCATGTGGGTTTTGGCATGAACCCGCATGACTTTCATCTGCAGGCGATTGCGACAGGGGATGTCGACTTTTTGCTCTGTTTCAACGACTATCACCTGATTCGTCAGACTGCTGCCGACAAGCTGCTGCCCGCCGCGTCCGCGGCAGATGTTGGGGTGCTGAACGGTTGGTCGATCCTGCGCGGGCTGCTGACCGGAGCGGATATCGATGAGGCGAAGGAGAAAGGCGGTTACAAAGGGGAAGACGATATCGAAGGCGCCCGCCGGATTTGGCACTGGTGTAAGCGGGAAGATGTAAACCTTCTGCAGTTGGCACTTCAGTTCTGCCTGAGAGAAGATCGCATACACGGTAACCCGATCGGCAGCTTGAACGCGGAGCAGCTGGAGGCGAATATCCGGGCCGCGGCGACGCCGGTGGAGGAAAGTGTGTGGGCGAAGTTCCAGGCGGAGTTTGGCGGCGACGCACATACGTAGAGCGGCGACGCCGCGCCGGAAGGGAGCGGGATTATGGCGAACGACTTTCCCGCTTGTTCCAGCTCTGTGACGAACTGCATAGTCTCCTCATCCTCACGCACTGGTCGGCCGGTGCGCCACCTATGTCTTTAGCCCTTTCCTAAAGATGCACATAGTCAGCTGTTGGTTCGACGGTGCAACGCCCGGCCGCCTTGGAAGGGTGGATCACAGTATTGGGGTTGTCTGGAGAAGCGGGTTGTCGTTCCTGGTGTTATTCCCCCGAGGTGGCCAAAAACTCACCCCCACTTTGGGATAGACTCCCTGGAAAATGCTGTTTGACAATGTAAGATTGCTGCCTTATGATCCATGGGTTGCAGCGTCTGGCGAAGTGAGTAGTTTGAGGTCAGGAGGCGAAGCATGGACTTCGAACTCTTTGATCTGTACTTGGACCTTCTGCCGAATTCCTTTGCAGAGCCAATAGCGTCCGTTGTGCCGGCGTTAATGGACGAGGCGGGACGCTGCGATGAATCAGAACACAGAAGCATCCCCTCACTCGAAGTCAAACTGTACCCACTTTGTCAGAGGCTCGATCAGTCTCCCCTCTTAGAATTTTATGTCACGGGCATCTACCTAGAACTGATGCCCGTTCCCTCCGATCTGCTCCTGCAGAACTGCGCAAACGTAAACGACTTAACCGCTGTGCGTATCCTGGAGTCCAGTGACTCGACCCAGACAGTTGTCGGGACTCCAGCTAAGGGGTCAATCAATACCCGCCGAAGGCTTTGGGGGAGCGGTGGCGTTTTGCCTCTCGCGAACGCAAAGAGCATTGCCGGCCACTTCGCCGACAGGCAGACCAACTGCTTTTTGTCCACCATTTGGGCCTTGGGCAGGCTAGAGTTGTCAAGTTTGCGCACGAAGAACCGTCGCCAAGTACTTAGAATCCTCTTGTGTTTCAATGCCTTGAAAGAGGCTTTCAATTCCCTGCGACAGATTGAACAGAAGCGCCTTAGCGGCCACGCGGTGTAGCTGGAGTGGCAGATTTGCAAGCCGCCGATCAGTTCCCATGTATATCTCCCCCTCATCAAACCTAGGAAGAGGCTGCGCCATAAGTACAGCAAGCAACTGTTTTCACTGTCACCTATCCTGAGTAAAGATGAACTAGACTATAGGTCTGCAGCAGGTGGAAATCTCGTCGGTGCCCCCACCGTGCAAAACGGCCAAACCTGATACAGATTTCTTCCGCACTGTGATTAGGGCGAACGCTTCACCCTATCCCTTCCTCAAGTGGGGAACGAAAGGAGGTGAATTAGGACCCACTACACGTTCCGAAGCCGGATTTTCGTGCATCGCGCTCGTATTGCTATTCCTGAAAATTGGCCAAAAGGAGGAGTAAGATGTACAGGGACAATTCGGAATCGCAGGATCAAGTAGAGCAGAGGAAGATGTCGCGGCGCGCGTTCCTGCGCAACGCGACCCTGTTTGGTATGTCCTTGAGCTTCGGGCAGACGCTGATGGCTGCCTGTGCGGCACCGGCTCCCGAGGCCGCCGCAACCCCGTTGCCGACTCCAGAGTTTACACCACCGTCTCAACCTGCCCCTGAGCAGCCACAAACGTTGACAATTGCATTTCCCTCGAGTCCTCAGAGCTTCGATACTCACTTCTGGTCCGGCTGGCGGGATCTTGAGTTATGCAACCTGATTTTCGACACGGGAATCTACCGCAACCCGCAAGGTCAGGTCCAGAACCTGGGGTTCACGGATTGGGGGACCGAGGACTATTTCACTTGGCAGTTCAAGATCCGAGAGGGCATAGAGTTCACTAACGGCAACCCCCTGCGGGCAGAAGAAGTCAAATTCAGCTTCGAGCGGATGATCGACCCCGAATTGAGCGCCCCTATTTCAGCCCCGAGGGTCATGGATCTCCAACATTGCGACGTCGTAGACGAATACACTGTTAACTTTGTATGCGGAAACCAGGTGGCTCATAGCCAGCTGGGCTGGCACCTCACTGAGTGGCCATTCATGGACCCAGCGCACTACAGAGGGCTTTCGGCGGACGAGGCGGGGAAAAGCCCGATGGGAACAGGACCGTACGTCGTCGAAGAGTTTGTGAAAGATGAACGCTACGTCTTCACTCCCAAATCCGACTATTGGTATGCAGGACAGCTCTGGGGTGAGGATGGCTCCTCGCAGTGGGACAGCTACATTTGGCAGATTATCCCCGAGGCGTCAACCCGAGTAGCCGCGGTGGAGGCTGGCGAAGCGGATATTGCGCATCTGATTTCACTAGACGTGGCCAGGTCTCTGCCCGGACCCGAAGCAGCAGGCGAGGTCCATGCGGCCCCCGCACTCACTGACGGCCGCATTTTCATGTACATCAATCAGACCCATCAGGAAGACTCCAAACTGAAGGACAAGCGCGTCCGACAGGCATTAAATCATGGAGTCAACTGGGAACAGATCAGCCAGCAACTCTGGCTGGGGCAGTCTCGCCGCCTCGCCAGTTTACTTGGCCCCTGGTCAGTACACTATCACCCGGATCTCGAGCCTTATCCCTATGATCCGGATAAGGCCAAGGCACTCCTGGAGGAAGCTGGTGTCCCGGACGGATATCCGTTGACCCTATGGACGTCCAGCAGCGGGGATCCCGAAATACCCCTTACGGCCCAGGCAATCACCGCCGACTACCAGAAGCTAGGGTTCAATGCCGTGGTGGAGACTTACCCTAGCCAGACTCTGGTCAGAGCGTCGAGGGCGAGGGAAGTCGAGGCTGATCTGATGCTATGGAACTTTGGGGGTTCGGCCGTTGAGGCCACGGCCGGGCTGGGTCAGCTCAGATTGGACTATTGGGGCAACATCACCGGTTGGGAAAACGAAGAGTACTACGAGTTGTGGGACAGTCTGGGCACACCAGAGGCAATGGATCCTGAAAGGCGGAAAGAGATTGCCCAAAGGATGCAGGAGATTTCGCATGAAGAAGCGGTGCTTGTTCCTTTAGGGGTAGGTATAAGAGCGCATGTCATCGGTCCGCGTGTTAAGTGGACGCCACGCTTCGATCAGTTTGTATACCCCTGGGAAGTGACGTTGGCCTAGCTGCTTCTGCTGTAGACATTCGCTGTCTCGCGTGAGGTGTCACGTTCTACCTACCCGTTGGGGCGTGACACCTTTCTTTTGTTCATTGTAACTACTCAGCCTGAAGTAAAGCAGGGCTGAAGGGATGGCCAAGAAAGGCATTGTAGATGGCATCAATGGCATTGAGGCCGTGTTTGCGAGCAGTAGAGATATAGGAGCGGATGGCACAGAAGATTTGGACACCCTGATGTGTACGGAAGGAGCCGGAGACCTTCTGTTGGACTTTGATCATGCGCACATCGCGTTCGACCAGGTTGTTATCAAAGGGGATGCGGAAATCATACATGAAGGCTAAGACGCCGGCCTTATGTTTGTGCAAGCGGTCAAGCAGGTTTTTGGGCGGTGACTGTTTGGGCCGGCCGCTGGCTCTGGGTCCTGTTTTGGCTGCGGGTGGGTTGGCGGCAAAGCCTGCGGCGATGAGCGCATCGTACGCGGTCTCGTAGAAGGCCAAGCGGTCTGGAGGCAGGGCGGTGAGCCATTCAGAGGACGATTCGATTTCGGCTTTGATGGTGAGCAGCAAGGCGGCCATCTTTTCAGCCCAAGTCTGGCCGTATTGTTCACAAACAAAGCAGAGTTCGCGCAGATGATGAACGTTGCAGAAAGCGTGTTGACAGTCGGGAAACTTGAGGTAGGAGGCCCAGTGGTCATGCAGAGCAACGCCCTTGTAGTGGGGCAGGATGCCTCCGACTCGCATGCCGAGATGGCCGCGTTTGGCATGGACGTGGTAATGGGTCAGTTTTTCTGTGCTGGCCACGTGCAGCCACTGCAACCGCTCTACGACCCGCAAACCACTCTCATCGAAATGGACGACAGGGGCGGCGACGAGTTGTTGACGGATGCGTTCCAGGGTTGGGTGGATTCGCCTGGCGAGTTGACCGGTGGCTGCGAGCACGACCGCCTGCGAGGGTGCATGTCCGTAGAGCGCAGTCAGCAACTCGGTGATACGTGCCAGGGGAATGAACTGTTGGCCGTAAAGGTAGCAGGCAAGCGCCTTCAGACGCGGGCCATACTGGGTCGGTTGGGTCACATGCGAGGGAAACGCGCCCTTCACGCACGCACCACAGCCAGGGCACTGCTTGACCTCCGCCTGATGCTCTGTCACTTCAATGCGAGCTGGCGGTATGTCGAATACCTGCCGTCTTACATGCCGCTTGGCAGCCACTGCCTCCAACTCTGTCTGGCAGTGCGGGCATGCATTGTGCCCATGAAGAATGACATGGTCCGGTTCCGCCACTTGCATCAAGGTTCGTCCCTTGCGCCCACGTTGCCCCCCACGAGGCCGCTGACCAGAGCGGCGCAGACTCTTGCGTTTGCCTTTCTTCAGACCATCGCTGCTCGGTGGCTTGCTGCTGTTGTGACTGTCTTTCGCCTGTTGACCCTGCAACTCCAGAATCAACGCCTGCTGCGCAGCCATCTGCTCCTGCAGCTCTTGGATCAATGCTTGTTGCCCAAAAACTTGCTGGCGCAACGTCTCAATCATCGAAAGACTCTCTTGATACAACTGCTCAAGATGCTCTCGCCCTGTTTCCGTGGCTTCGCTCATATTCCCTACTCTATCGCAGCCAACTTGAGATTCGCAATCGCTTTCTGTTCGCCTTACGCTTGCTCTCGTTCCTTTTATCCTTAGCCTGAGTAGTTACTGTTCATTGGAAATGCCATGACGCGGTATTTGGTTCGTCGGCTGATTTTACTCGTGTTTGTTGTCTGGGGTGTGACCTCCTTGACGTTCGCGGTGAACTCCGTAACCGGAGATCCAATGACTCTGATGATCTATGCAACTACAGATATGTCAGTACTCGAGGACTATCGCCGTTCTCTGGGACTGGACCGACCTGTGTACATACAGTACCTGGACTACATGTACAAAGCGCTACAAGGCGATTTCGGCATGTCAATTCGCCACCGTGAGCCGGCCCTGGACATGATCCTACGCCGCTTGCCGAAAACCCTTCAGTTGGGAGGGCTGGCCTTCATTCTCGCCATGGTGTTGGGTTTCCCACTAGGCACGTTGGCGGCGCTGAGGCGCGGCACGTTCCAAGACGGGTTTACTATGCTTTTTGCACTGGTCGGTCAGGCGGTACCTGTTTTCTGGTTGGGAATCCTCTTGATCATGCTTTTCTCTGTTCAACTGCGGTGGCTGCCGGTCGCAGGGTCCGGCGGCCCAGAGTACCTGGTTCTTCCAACTATTGCGCTTGCCGCGTATCCACTGGCTCGAAATGCACGTCTCGTGCGTTCTTCGGTGCTGGAGGTGCTGGGGAAAGAATATGTTACCACCGCTCGCGCCAAGGGACTGCGTAGCCCAATCGTCCTTATGCGGCATGTCTTACGCAACGCTCTTATCCCGGTGTTGACAATGAATGCTCTGGAATTGGGATCGCTGGTGGGAGGAGCAGTGATCACAGAGAGCGTGTTCGGTTGGCCGGGCATGGGCCGCTTGACCTTGATGGCTATTCAGAATCGAGATTTTCCCGTGGTTCAGGCAGGAATCGCGCTAATTGCCACAATGTATGTGGTGGCCAATCTGGTGGTAGATGTCCTTTATGGCGCTCTGGATCCAAGAATCCGACTGGTAGAAGAAAAGTGACATCCAGGAAGACCACTGTTTCCCAGTTCCAGGTTTCCCCTAGTTTGCCCCAGCGCGAGGCACGTGAGCTCGCCCGCGTTTGGAGTAGTCTAAGCCGGGCAAAGCTACCATGTGTCGGGCTGGCAATATTGGCCATTACTATCGTACTGGCGCTAGGAGCGCCATTCCTATTCCCTAACGGTTCAAACGAAGTTAACATCGTAGTCCGACTGCGGCCTCCGGCACTGCTGGGGGGAACTTGGGAGTACCCTCTAGGCACGGACGAAGTAGGGCGAGATGTGCTTACCCGTCTCGTCTACGGTGCGCGCGTCTCCTTGGCCGTAGGGTTTGGGGCTGCTGCGCTGGCCGGAACCATCGGTTTGGTCCTCGGGCTACTATCCGGTTACTTCGCCGGCATTCTGGATGAGGTAATTATGCGCCTTGCTGACGTCTTGCTGGGGTTTCCTTTCCTCCTTCTAGCGATGTTGACCGTCATGCTGTTGGGGCCAGGCGTAGAAAACATGATCCTTGTGCTCGGCTCCTTTGGCTGGGTGGGGTTTGCGCGAGTTGTCCGCGCGGAAACGTTGTCAATACGTCAGAAAGAATTCGTGGAGGCGGCACGAGCGATTGGTTGCGGAGACGTGCGCATAATCGTTTACCACATCCTGGTAAACGTGTTCCACTCCATGATCGTCCTGGTTACTTTCTCGGTGGCCACCGTTATGGTCGTTGAGGCTGCGTTAAGCTTCTTGGGTCTGGGCGTTCCCCCGGCGGTACCTAGTTGGGGCAAGATGCTGTCGGATAGCCGCAACGTTATGGGTACGGCCCCGTGGATGAGTATTTTGCCAGGGTTAAGTCTCACGATCGTTGTTTTGTCGCTGAATCTGGTGGGTGATTGGTTGAGGGACTACCTTGACCCACGACTACGAATTTAGGGTTAACTGGATTCTCGTTTGACACCAAGTTTTCTTACAAGGGCTGCACCTTCGAGTGAAAGACTGTGTCTTGCAGCCGCCAGCCCAATCTTGATCATCCTTCTTCGTTTCGCCATCTCTCCAGGATACTCTACATGATACAAAGCAAAATTCATTTCACCAGACAGCAGGTCGTTGCCGAACACGGCGTGGTTGCTGGTGGTCATGACCTGGTCTCTCAGGCAGGTGTGGAGATGATGCAGCAGGGCGGAAATGCCATTGACGCAGGCGTGGCCGCCGCCTTTGTCGCTCAACTCGCGGAACCTGGCATGTGCGGGGTTGGGGGCAACGGCATGATCCTTATTCACCACGCCGAAACAAACGAGACCACGATCTTCGACGACGTCACTGTGGCTCCAGCTGGGGCGACTCCGGATATGTTCGAGATCATTCCGGGAAGCGGCGGCTTTTATGGATGGGAAAACGTACGCGACGATGCCAATATCATCGGCCACAGGTCGGTGGCAATTCCCGGGACTGTGGCGGGCCTGTGCGCCGCCCTGGAACGCTATGGAACTATGAGCCCCAAAGAGACGCTGGCGCCGGTCATCAAACTTGCCGAGCACGGCGTAGATGTGGACGAGCGAATGGCCCTGCTCATTGCCAGGGAAGCGACGTATTTTGACCGCTTCCCTCACTTGAGAACGCTGCTGCTCGTGGACGGGCGAAACCCGACCCCTGGAACTTTCTGGGCTGCCGGCGACAAACTCGCCTACCCTGAACTCGCCGACACCTACCGCGCCATCGCCGAGGGCAGTTCAGACGCCTTTTACAAAGGCCCTATTGCCCATGCCATTAGCGCCGAAATGGCGAGGCACGATGGCGTGCTCACATATGATGACCTTGCCAGTTACAGTTCCCTTACACGCGTACTGGAGAATAAAGAGTTCCGGGAGTACCGGGGCTTACGCTATACGCCGGGTGCTTCCACTATCGTGGTTCAGATGCTCAACGTCCTGGAGAACTTCGACATCGCCGGCATGGAACCGCAAAGCCCTACCTACAGGCACGTGATGCTGGAAACTATGAGGCGGGTTTGGACCAACCACTTTGCTTTTGCCGGTGAGCCCGGCTTGCTAAGCAAAGAGTACGCGGGCGAGGTGGCTGGTCGCATCCAACTCGACAAGAAATCGCCGGATTTGCAGCCTGTAGATCCGCGGACTCACCAGGATGGGAATGGATTGGAGCAGGCCGTAAGCGGCCCCAAACACGTGGGTCAGTCGAACACCACTTCACTGGCTGCCGTTGACGGCAATGGGAACGTCTTTAACATCCTTACCAGTCTGGGAAATTCGTTTGGCTCAAAGGTCGTCGTCCCAGGGACAGGGATTGTTTTAAACGACCATATGTGCAATTTCGATCCGGTTCCGGGTCGCGCACTCTCACTTGGGCCCAGCCGGCGGCCTCCGCAAGGTGCACATGTGCCTCTGTTCTTCCGCGACGGGAAACCCTGGCTGGCAATGAGTGCGCCAGGCGCCAGGCGCAGCATGAGCGCTGTCATCCACGTCTTGGTACACTGTATCGACTTCGGCATGGGCGTACAGGAGGCCATCGAGACGCCGCGTGTTTGGGCCGAGGCCTTATATGAAGAAGCCTTCCTCGATTCGCGCATTCCTGAGAAGGTGCAGTGTTCTCTGGCCGACATGGGACACCGAGTCGTCTCCATGGACGCCGACACCAGTGGAGGGTTTGGCCGTCCCACAGCGGTAAGCATCGATTCGTCAGGGCGGCTTCACGGAGGCGCGGACCCTATGGTCGGGCGAACAGGAGTCGCTGGGTTCTGAATTGACACTTGGCATAGGCCTTGCTGATAGCGCTGTGACGATTTCAGTAGTCACTGCAAAACAGCGGGTTGGTTGACATTTCAAATGGAAACCCAGAATAAGCCCATTGGCTTGCGAATTAGTTTGTGCAGACTGGACTCATGCGTTCCGCGGACCACCTTCAATCTTGAACCAAAGGCAAAAACATGCCACCCTTTCAAAGGCAAGGCACATCACGGGATGAGGTGATCGCCGGGAATGCCATGGTGGCTGCCGGACACAGACTTGAGGTCGAGGCAGCCATAAGCATGCTCCATAGAGGAGGAAACGCTGTTGACGCCGCTGTGGCCGGAGCCTTTGTTGCCGAACTGGCTGAACCGGCGATGTGCGGCATCGGTGGACACGGCGTCATGTCCGTCCATATGGCCGGCGCAGGGGAGACTACGATCGTCGACTTTTATGACGTGGCCCCGGCCAAGACGTCACCGGACATGTACGAACCCCTGGATATGCAGAGCGGTGATGTCCTGGGATACCCCCCGGTCAAGGGGGATGCCCAGTCCGTTGGTTACAAATCGGTAATGGTGCCAAGCCAGGTGGCGGGCCTCTGTGCCGCCCACGAACGCTACGGCGTTCTGCCCCTCAGCGAAGTGATAGCCCCTGCCATCATGCTGGCGGAGGAAGGCGTGCCGGTAGACAGGACGATGATGAAATATATCGTTGACTCGGCAGCGCTCCTTAGTCGCTTTCCTTCAACAGCCGCCGTTTTTCTCAGAGATGGCATGCCCCTTCAAGAAGGGGGTAACCCTTGGAATCTGGGCGACGTCCTGGTTCGCAAGGAACTAGCCCAGACCTTGCGCAGGATTGCCAGTGAGGGCCCCGACGTGTTTTACCACGGCGAAATCGCCCAAGCCATCGTCGCCGACATGGCCGCCAACGACGGTCTGCTTACAGCGGCGGACCTGGCTGACTATGAGCCCTACATCTATGACGCGCCGCCGTTCACCTATCGCGGGTATGAATATGTTACTGGCGGCAATGTCACCCTCGTGGAAACCCTTAACATTCTGGAGTGTTTTGACCTGAGCAGCATGGACCCTAGAGGCACCTTGTGCAAACACCTTATGATCGAGGCCATGCGCCGGGCCTGGACAGATACATTGGTGCACGTGGGTGACCCTCGGGGCGATCTGTCTCCTTGGAAAGGACTAACTTCCAAGGAATATGCGAGGAAAAGAGCTGCAGAGATCGATATGACAAGGGCCAGTCCAGTCGTCAATCCGGGAGATCCTTGGGAGTTCGAAGGGCGTTCGCGCCCGGCATCGTATCCGCGACCTATACAGGAAGTTCCGCCTGAGAGCGGGAAAACGACAAAAATCGCGACGGTGGACGCGCATGGCAACATCGTGTCCCTGATTACGAGCCTGGGTTACCCATTCGCCTCGAAAGTAACCGTGCCGGGAACGGGGATCTTACTCAATAACAGCATGCACCGCCTTGACCCCAGGCCGGGCTATCTCAACTCCATCGCCCCGGGAAAGGGCATGCAGCGTCTGACGGCGGCAGTGCTTATCTTCAAAGATCGCAGACCTTTCGCAGCGCTCTGCGGTTCACTGAGCATCTTGATCAGTGGCATGGCTCTGCACCCCTTTGTGAATCTGATTGAATTCGGGATGGGAATTCAGCAGGCCATTGAATTTTACCGGTTCCATCCTGTGGGAGAGAGAGTCTGGCTCGATGACCGCATCCCCGACTCTGTACAGCGGGAGCTCGCTGCTATGGGTCATCATCTCTTGCCGCAGGAAGAAAAGGTCGGAGAAACCCATTTCGGGAACCACGTTGGCATCTGTGTCGAGCCCGAGACTGGCAAGATCCAGGGAGGCGGCGATCCCTTTCACGCAAACGCAGTTGCGGGTTTCTGACTCGCCTATATCAAAACGCGGCTTCGTTCTTCTAATTCCGCTGGGCCTCAACCTCCTTCGTAATCAAAAGGTGCCAAACCAAGTGCTTCTGCTGATCGCAGAAAGCCGGTTGGGATCCCGACTACTTACTAGGGCCTTATGCTAATTGGGAAAGGCCAATTGCTTGATTTGCAGATAGTCAGGTACGCCCAGCAGGCGATTGATGTAAATGCAGAGGGTATGTGCAGTCAATTTCGTGTAAAGGCGTGCACAAAGGCCTCTGAAAGTGTGAGCGTGGTTGGTTTCAATCGAGAATTGTGCGTTGAGTTGACTGTTGACTGTTTCGATCATTTGGCGGACGGCGTCGTAGATGCGAGAGACGAATGCCGGGAGCTGTTTTTTCTGGTTTCTGCGCGGTTTGGTGAGCAGGCGGATGCGATTGTATTGCCAGAGTTCTTCAGCTGCCGGTGCACTGACGTAGGCCTTGTCGCCGATGACGATGCGGTTGTTGTGTTCGGCAAGGAGTTCGCGACCGACAGCCAAGTCGCGGTAGCTAGCAGGAGCTAACTCGAAGTCGATAATGAGGCCACCCATCGTGATCAGAAGATGCAGCTTGAAACCGAAGATCATCTCCTTTTTGGAGGGAACGGGCCCGAAATCGGCCCCCCAATCAGACCAATCGCCGCGCGCTTGCGGCGCCAGATGGAATTGAACCACAGGGATGGGCAGGCTATCCACGACACAATGCTCGTCCCGATAGAGTTCCATTCTGGCCAACATCATGCGCCGCATCTCATTGATAATCCACATTAAGTTTCGTCGTCGCCGATTGAAACGGCTCTGTTCCGGCAAGATCGGAAACTTATCCCGATGTGCCTGCATATGACTGAGTAATTCTGTTTCCACATCCCAACCCAGACACTCGCCGATGAGACAGAGCGCGATCAACTCACTGTCGCTACACTCAGGCTCCGGTCCCGGTCGTCTCTGATATCTTTCCAGTTCCTTGTACATGTCGTCAACGAGTACATACACCCATAGACAGAAGTCGTCAAAGTGGGCTATCATTCGGTTAGTCCTCCTGGTGAGCTACCTTGGTTGGTCGAGACTTCCAAAGTTATCTCACCAGGGGACTTTTTTCAAACGCTATCTAGCATAAGGCCCTACTAAAGGTTCTCTTCCAACAGGATACATTTCCCTGCACTCCAAAAGTAGCACGTTGACAGCATGATGGCACATGAACTATTATGCAAAATATAATTGGGTGGGCCGTTGCATTGTCCCTCGAACACATCGAAACCATCTGGCGCTACGAACACGTTCCTGAATAGAAGAACGCCCTCGAATAGTTGCGTGCCCATCGCAAGTTATTCTTCCGCTGGCAGCCGAAATCCGCAACCAGATCGTACAGATTCCTCCATCGAAAACCCAAGGAGGCAAACGACCATGCAGAAACAACAGTTAAGCAGGCGTGGATTCTTGACTTTGGCAGGCGCGACGGGCGGCGCCGCAGTTCTGGCGGCTTGTGCTCCGGTGGCAGCGCCGGTTGACCAGGCGGCCGCTTCGGACTCGGGGGAGGCGATGCCAGATGTCGAGCCGGTCACGGTGCGGGCCTGGATGGGGGAGCGCTACACACCAACACCTTGGACCAGCCGTTCGGCCGAGAACCCCATCGTCATCAACGCGCCGCGTATTCTCTCCGAGCGCTACCGGGAGGAAAACCCTGGAACTGAGATCGTTTACGAAGAAGGCTCCGCCGGCGAGGACGAATTCGCCTGGCTCACTGCCGGCGCCGCTGCAGGAACCGCGCCGAACCTGGTGCGCAGCGCGCACAACTTCGCCGTCCAGAACGGTTGGGCCGTACCGATGGACGACCACCTCGCCCAGCCCAACCGCTACGCGTCGGATTATGATACGTGGATGGACATTTTCTGGCCCGCATTCATGACCTCGCTTGTTCAGCCGGATGGTAAGATTTACTGCGCACCAATCGACAACATCTGGCCCAACATCCAGGTCGGCCTGGCCTACAACAAGGAGTTGCTCGAAGAACTGGGACTGGATCCGCCTGACACCTGGTCTGCCGAAAAGGAGGTTGCCAAGGCTTTGAAAGAGGCCGGCGGCGGGTTGGCTCCCTGGCCGCGAGAGGCAGCTTCAGGAAACCTGTGGCCTTTAGCGCTGCAGATCCTGCCGCCAATGATGCAGACAATCTGCGAGGAAATGGACCTCAACGGCGACTTTTTCGTCGGTATCGAAGAGGCCTTGCCCGCTTACCGCGCCGGTATCATCGGGCCCAATACGCCTATCTATAAACGCGCCTTTGCCGAAATGTACGAACTGGCCAGCTACTGGGTTGACGGCTTCAACACCGTTGACATCGATCTGCTTTGGCGACAAGGGGGAGCCGGGTTGCGCTATACCGGTACGTGGGAGTTCTCGCAACTGGCCAACGATCCCAATCTCACCTTTGAGCGCGGCTTCCTGCCGCCGCCGCTGCCCAATAGCATGGACATTCCGGCGACGGACACAGCGCCAGGAGCCGCCGACCCGCCGCGCACGACAGCCGGTGATGGAACTGTGCCGGGTGAAGTGCTGAAGGCCGAACAGGGATCGGAGTTCGTTGCGATGGCGTCCTCGACCGAAAAGGACGGCAACCTGGACCAGTCGATCGATGTCTGGATGTTCACCACGGAACCGCAGAACAATGCCTTCATGGTCAACGAGAACCAGTCACGCATCTCTTCGGCCAGGGACGCCCCGCTCGGTTCGATCTGGTCGGAGATCGCCACCTTCAAGTTGCCGCTGTACGATTACACCATCGTCTGGTGGGGCCAGGGCTGGTACTGGGACAGGGACAACTTCATGCGCTGGCGGCCGGTCTTTGTCGAATGGATTACGGGCCAGATCGATGAAGAGACCTTCTTCCGGCGGCAGGAGGAGGAGTTTTCCGCCGGCGCGCAGCGTTATGAGGAGATTCTGAAGGAACAGAGCGACGACAGCTAGGAATCGGTATGTACCGGTGGTCAATGCCCTGGTCCGGCATTGGCCACCGTAGTCCAATTGTCAGGGGCCGCTCGGAACGGTTCCTGCACTTTCGCCCAGTGCAAGAACGCTTTCCTGGGATGCTCTGCGCCATTGGCAGTCTCCTTAGAATTAGAATCGGTGAAGTGTTGACTTAAGAATACGCGATTTGCGCCCCGATCTTTGCCCCTCCCTCAATACCTTTTGTGTACTACAGCGTATTATCCTCTTCGGCTCTTGTTCCGCCCATCCACTGGTCCTCACGCCGCTGGATTGGTCAAAAATGCGTAGTTTCACTCCATTCAGGTGAAGCGCCGTGAATGTGCTTGTTCCACTTGAGACAGACGGGCAGGAAGTTTTCGTTTGACATGAAAGTGATCTTTGGTTTATCATTTCGCGGACTCGGCTAGGAGGGAGAGTTTTCCTGATACCTCTCGCCGATTCCAACGAATGGCTGGATCACTCCCGCACTCACCAAGTTTATTTTCGTACTCCGCAATCGTACACATTTGTAGTGAAAGCCTTTACCCAAGGAGAGTTACGACCATGCAAAAACGACAGTTAAGCAGGCGCGGATTCTTGACCCTGGCAGGCGCGACGGGTGGTGCCGCAGTTCTCGCGGCCTGTGCTCCCGCGGAAGTTGAAGTCGACCAGTCAGCCGCAGCCGACGATTCAGGAGAGGCAATGCCCGATGTTGAACGCGTCCCGGTGCGCGTTTGGATTGGAGGCAGTTATACGCCAACCGAATGGACCAGCCGTTCGGCCGAAAATCCCATCGTCGTCAACGCGCCGCGCATCCTCGCCGAGCGCTACCACGAGGAGAACCCCGGCACAGAGATCGTGTACGAAGAGGGTCCTGGCGGCGAGGACTACTTCGCCTGGCTCACGGCAGGAGCAACCGCGGGCACGGCGCCCAATCTGGTGCGCAGCACGCACAATTTTGCAGTGCAGAACGGTTGGGCAGTACCGATAGACGACTACCTCGCCCAGCCCAACCGCTACGCGCCGGATTATGACAAGTGGATAGACATCTTTTATCCGACCTTCATGAACTCGCTGATTCAGCCGGACGGCAAGATTTACTGTGCACCAATCGACAACATCTGGCCTAACATCGAGGTCGGTCTGGCCTACAACAAGGAAACGTTCGACAGCATGGGGCTGGAACCGCCATCGACGTGGAGCGCACAGATGGAGGTGTCCAGGGCGCTGAAAGAGGCCGGTGACGGCCTGGCGCCCTGGCAGTGGGAGCAGGCGACCGGCAACCTGTGGCCTCTGGCACTGCAGATCCTGCCCTCGATGATGCAACCGATTTGTCCTGATATGGACCTCAACGGGGACAAATTCGTTGGCGTAGATGAGGCGCTCCCCGCCTACCGCGCCGGCATCATCGGACCCAATACGCCGATCTACAAGCGCGCTTTTGCGGAAATGTACGAACTGGCAACCTACTGGATCGACGGCTTCAACACTGTCGACATCGACCTGCTCTGGCGCGAGGGCAATGTGGGGCTGCGTTATTCCGGATCGTGGGAGTTTTCCCGCATGGCCAATGACCCCAATGTAACTTTCGAGAGAGGCTTCCTGCCGCCGCCGCTCCCCAACAGCAGTGAAATTCCAGCGACGGACAGCACGCCCGGCGCGACCGACCCGCCGCGCACGACTGCCGGTGACGGAACGGTGCCCGGCGATCTGCTGACCGCCATTCAGGGTTCAGAGTTTGTCACTATGGCGTCCTCGACCGAAAAGGACGGCAATCTGGAACAGACGATCGATTTCTGGATGTTCCTTACCGAACCGCAGAATAACGCATTCCTTGTCAATGAGAACCAGGCGCGCATTTCATCGGCCGTGGACGCGCCGCTCGGGTCCATTTGGCAGGAGATTGCCACCTTCAAGTTGCCCCTCTATGAGTACGCGATTGCCTGGTGGGGCCAGGGCTGGTATTGGGACAATGACAACTTCATGCGATGGCGGCCGGTCTTCATCGAATGGATTACCGGCCAGATCGATGAAGCAACCTTCTACGAGCGGCAGGAAGAGGAGTTTGCCGCCGGCGCGCAGCGCTATGAAGAGATTCTGCAGGAGCAGACCGACGACAGCTAGGAAACGGTATGACCTGGTGGTCAATGCTCTGGTCGGGCATTGGCCACCTTCCTCGGACTACTGGCCGCTAATCTCTGGTTTTTGCCGATTATGGGAAGAGGACGGCTGCTCGCATTCGCCGCTATCGGACTGCTGCTGGCGGCTATCGCGGTAGACTACGCGCAGGCGCAGGTACGCCTCCGCAACATTGCCATCTCCGGCGAGTTCGACCAGCCCAAGGTCATCGCCGACGGCAAGAGCTCGATCATTCTGACCGTGCGCGTGACTGAGAACGGTCAGCCGCGCGGCAACGCGTTGCTGCAGGCCTGGCTTGAATCCGGGGGCGGGCTTCTTATCCCGGAGTGGAACTATACCGACGAAGACGGTTACGCCGAGTATACGTACACGCCCAATGCGGCGGGCCCCTATGATCTGCAGGAGGATACGATCGCGCATGTGATCGACATCAACGTCGGGCGACTGTTCGAGGTTGATAAGCATTACCGCGTTCAGATTCCCGTTGAAGCGCCGTTGACGACGGACTAAGGACAAGGAACAGCTGCATGAGCAGTGCGCAGTCAACGCAGACAGAATCGGCGCCGGGCGGCCGCCGGCTTTGGAGGAGAAGGACTGACGCTACGCCTCTCAGTTGGAGAGCGTTTCGCCGCTCCTGGCAAGCCTACGCGCTCCTCAGCCCGATATTCATCCTGCTAATCATATTCGTCTACTATCCCCCTATCCTGGGTCTCATTCGCGCCTTTTTCCGCTGGCGGCCCGGTGTACCGGCTACATTCGTCGGCCTCGACAACTTCATCACATATTTCACGTACGCTGAAACCCCGCATGAACTGGTCAATATCGTCAAGCTGTTGATATTTGGCCTCTTTGCCGGCATTGTCATGCCGTTCATCATGGCCGAGCTGATCTTCTTTGTGCGCTCAGCAGCCTTGAAGGAGCTCTACCGTCTTCTGGTCATTATTCCCATGCTTGTTCCCGGCATCGTAACCGTCCTTCTGTGGCAGAAGCTCTACGATCCGTACCTCGGGCCCATCAACGACCTGCTGCGTGCGGTCGGCCTCGAGCAGTTGGCGCTAAACTGGCTGGGCGAGCATCGTATTGCCATCTATGCCATTATGTTTGTCGGGTTCCCGTGGGTGTGGGGCGTGGGTACACTGATCTATCTGGGCGGGCTGGGCCAGATATCCGAGTCGGTGTACGAAGCCGCGGCATTGGACGGCTGTACCGGCGTGGGTCGGGTGATGCGCATCGACATTCCGCTGGTACTGGGCCAGGTACGCCTGCTGGCGATCCTGGCCATAATCAACGCGATTACTGCGTTCCAGAACATCCTTGTTCTCACCGATGGAGGACCGGGGTTCTCGACGATGGTGCCAGGACTGACGATGTTCCACTCGGCATTCCGCGCCCAAAAGTTCGGCTATTCTTCGGCAATTGGCCTCCTTTTATTCATCATTGCCATGTCGGGAACGCTTATCATCAACCGGGGCATTCGGCCCGCGAACGAAGAGCTGCGGCAGTAGTGCAATGCAAGCCTGAAATTGCATGGCGCGGCAGGCTACCTTGCGACGACTCGAAGAAGACTTACAGGACACTGGCATGACGACCGACCTGAAGAGGAGCCCTAACCGCCGCCCGCTGCAGATGTCCCAATTGGGTCTTCATCTTCTAATCGCCATCCTGCTGCTCCTCTCTCTCGTTCCGACGGTGATCATGATCAACCTGTCTTTCAAGAACGGGTTGCAGTACCGCTGGGAACGCTGGACCCTGAGTCTGCCATTGCGCGGCTCGAACTATTTGTCGGCCTGGGACGTGATCGACGCCTACATGATTAATACAGTGCTTGTGGCCGTAGTCGGTCTTGCAGGTGTGTTGATTCTCTCGCTGATCGGCGGCTACGTCTTCGCGCGCATGCGTTTTCCCTTGCGAGAGCCGCTCTATTACGCCATTATCGCCCTGCTGATGGTTCCCTGGGTACTTTCGTTTATTCCTGCCTACATGCTCTACAACAATCTGGGTTTGCTCAATACGCGCTGGGCTTTGATTATCCCCAATGTCGCCGGCGGCCCGATATTCGGCATCTTTCTGATGCGGGCATTCATCACCGGCATACCGGAGGAGCTCTATGAGTCGGCCCGCTGCGACGGCGCGGGTGCGTGGTCGCTCATCTGGCGCATTACGTTCCCCCTGAGCCTTCCGGGGCTGGCAACGCTCTCCGTGCTCAATTTCGTGGCCGAGTGGAACTCGTTTTTGTGGCCGCTGGTGACGATCAGCGATATGAGCAAGCAGGTGATATCGGTTGGCCTTTTCCGCCTGTCGCGAACGACAAACGACAGCGTCGACTTTGGTTCGGGCGGTCCTCTTTTCGCCGGCTATGTGCTGGCTTCAATACCCCTTGTCATACTCTTTATCGTGCTCGGCAAGTTTTACGTCGAGGGGTTGGTTGAGTCCGGCATAAAGATGTAGGGAAACTGTCCGCATGTTCACGCAAGCTGAAATCGACCAGTTTCATCGCGACGGAATTATCGTGGCGAAGGGTGTGATCCAGGGCCGGGAGTTGGCCGCGCTGCGCAAGGCGGCAGACCGGGTGATGGAGGAGGGGATGGCGGGCATTGATGAAGAGGGGCACCGCTACCGGCCGAACCCGGACGGATCGCGCACGTATTTTCGCAGTGAGTTCATGTGGGACCGGGACCCGGTCTTTGAGGCGGTGACGGCCAATCCGTCGCTGCTGGCACATTATGGTCAGCTGGTCGGACATCCTTTCATGCCGATCGTCGATTCTTTCGTGTGCAAGATTCCGGAAGGGGACGTGCCGGTCCACTGGCACCAGGACCCGCCGTTCGGCGACCCGGAATGGCCGGATACACACCCCATCCCCAACATCGACGCCGACATCTACCTGGATCACTCAACGATCGAGAACGGCTGCGTGTGGGCGATTCCGGGGCACCATCTGGTGGGCCACGTTGAGGTTGAGAACTATTCGGAGGAGATGCTGTTCGATGAACTGGGCGCCGTGCCAATCGAGTTGGGGCCGGGCGATGTCAGTTTCCACTGCCTGTCCGCTCCGCACGGCTCTGCCGGCAACCGCACTCCCGATCTTCGCCGCACTTTCTACGTACATTACATGAACCGTGAGGTCCAGGAACAGAGCTACGGCCATCTTGGCTACGTCCAGCAGTTGGAGAAGGAACGGGGTCTGTTCGACGAACGCGCCCTAGCCGCGGCCCAGAAGATGATCGATGCACGTAAGGAATTGGGCTACGGCGGCCTGGAAGGAAGCGACGTGAGGCTGATGGACGAGGGATTCGAGTTCACGGGCGAACCGAGGACGCCGCCCAGACACTGGGGCACTTTGATCGCGGCCATGTCCGAGGATGAGATCAGGCGCAAGAAAAGTCTGACCTATCTGACTCCTACCGGGTAATCCAGGCAACCCTCCTTATTTCCCGTTCGCAGGCCAACGCGGTGCTTTCATGAGTGGAGGGTAGGCGCATGTTCACACAAGCTGAGATCGATCAGTTTCACCGAGACGGTATCATCGTTGCCAGGGGTGTCATTCAGGGCGAGGAGCTGGCTGCTCTGCGCGCAGCAGCCGACCGCGTCGTAGAAGAAGGGATGGCGGACACTGCTCAGACCGAGCATCGCTACCGCGCCAATAACCATGGAGTCCCAACCTACTTCCGAAGCGAAAGGATGTGGGATCGCGACCCGGCTTTCCAGGTGGTGACAGTCAACCCGGCGCTGCTGACCTGTTTCGGACAGTTGAGCGGGCATCCCTTCATGCCGGTGGTAGACTCCTTTGTCTGCAAGATTCCCGAAGGCGATTTGCCCATTCACTGGCACCAGGACCCACCCTATGGCGATCCTGAATGGACAGAAACGCATCCCGTTCCAAACATCGATGCTGACATCTACCTGGACCACTCGACGATTGAGAATGGCTGTGTGTGGGTGATTCCGGGGCACCACCTGGTCGGCCACGTGGAGGTGGAGAACTTTTCCGAGGAGGCTCTGTTCGAGGAACTGGGCGCGGTGCCAGTGGAAATGGAGCCGGGCGATGTCAGCTTCCATTGCATATCGGCGCCGCATGGCTCGGCCGGCAACCGCACCGGGGACCTGCGCCGCACCTTTTACATACATTACTTGAACGCGGAAACGCAGTACCAGTGCTACGGCCAGAAGGACAGAATTCAGAAACTCAAAGATAGAATGGGGCTGTTCGACGCCAGAGCGCTGGCCGCGGTCGAAGAGATGATCGCCACTCGCAAGGCGCTGGGCTATGGCGGGCTGGATGGAGCCAGTTTGCGCTTGAACGAGGAAGGTTTCGAGTTCACCAGCGAGCCGCGGACTCCGCCCCGGCACTGGGGTACGTTGATCGCGGCCATGTCCGAGGAAGAGATAAGGCGCAAGAAGAGCCTAACCTTTCCGACCGAATCCGCATAGTCGATACCGGGCGCAGGACCAGATTCGACCCACAGATTAAGTGCACAGCCTGACGTTTCTCCCCCTTACGCAAGTGGAGTCGGCGCATGCCCTCAGAAACATTTGAAGCCAAGGCGGTTACACAAGGTCCAAAGCACCATTTTTTCGGCTACTATGGCATCTGCCCATGGGACGCTACGGGGCAGTATCTCCTCTGCCTGGAGTCGGAGTTTCATGAACGGCCGCCGGGCGCTGAAGATTCCGCCGTGGTCGGACTGGTCGAATTGGCGACGGGCAGATTCGAGCCGCTGGCTGAGACGCGGGCCTGGAACCTGCAACAGGGCTGTATGCTGCACTGGCTGCCGACCGCGCCTGACCGTCTCATTACTTTCAATGACCGTCAGGGCGACAGGCATGTGGCAGTGGTGCTGGACATCCACACGGGAAAGAAGCGTGTGTTGCCCCGCCCGATCAGTGGCCTGACCCGCGACGGCCGCTACGCGGTCAGCCTGAACTATGCCAGGCTCAAGTCGCTGCGCCCGGTTGTAGGCTACGCCGGGTTGCCGGATCTTTTCGCCGGCCAGAACCATCCCGAAGACGACGGCATCTACCTGATGGACACCGGGTCGGGCGAAGCGGAGGTACTGGTGTCCTACGAAGAGGCGCGCGCGTTGCTGATAGATTACCCGGATGCACAGACCCACAAACTCTGGTTCAACCACACCGTCATCAACCGGGACGATACTCGCGTCGTCTTTGTCGTACGCTGGAATGAGCCGGGGGTTGAGATCAAACATACGGTCCTGGTGTCTGCCAGCCTCAAAGGGGGCGACCTGCGCATTCTGACCGATTTGGGCGCGTCGCACTTCGACTGGCAGTCGGCGAGAACGCTGATCGGTTGGGTGACGATGAAGGAGGGCGAAAACTGGTACCGGATCGATGAACCCAGCGGCGAATATGAGCTGCTGTGTCCCGACGTTCTGACCCGTAACGGACATAACAGTTTTACCAGGGACGGTACCTGGATGCTTACCGACACAGGGCCGGACGAGAACAGCCTGCAGTCTCTGTTACTGTGGAATATGGAAGAGGAGCGGCTGGTCCAACTGGGACAGTTTTTGTCACGTCCCCCTTTCCGCGGCGAAATCCGCTGTGACATGCACCCGCGCTGGAGCCGCGATGAACGACGGGTCTGCTTCGACTCGGTCCACGGGGGGACGCGCCAGGTTTACGTGATGGACGTGTCAGCTGCCGTCGCCCCATAGCTCGCTGAACCGGCGCACACTTTCCTCTCTCTCATGTCCCCTCATAGCAGCAACGATCTGACGCAAGACCTGCGGCGACTTGGCATTGCAGCGGGCGATATCCTCTTTGTTCACTCCTCTTTCAAATCTTTGGGGCCGGTCGTAGCCGGCGCCGATAGCGTAATCGAGGCCTTGGAAGAGGCGATCGGGCCGGAAGGACTTTTGCTGATGCCCTCCTTTAACCTGATTAAGTGGGAGTTACGGCCTGAAACTTGGGATCCCCAGAACACACCCTCCACTGTCGGCTGGATAACGGAGAGATTCCGACAACTGCCAGGCGTCTATCGTTCAGACCACTACTCACACTCGGTGGCGGCGCGCGGGAGAGGGGCGAAAGCATTCGTCGGGGGGCATCTTCGTGAGGAGGGGTTGGGTTCACACTGGGACCGCGAGCCGTGGGGCAAGACGTTCGGCCAGCATTCGCCGATGTACAAGGCCTATCAGGCGGGTGGAAAGCTGCTCATGTTGGGGGTGGACTATTACACTTCGACCTACGTCCATCTGGTCGAGGCGATGTACTGGCACACTTTGCGCGCCAGGAGGGGAGACAGTGAGCGCGAGCCGGGATTCCCAGCCCTGGATCGGGTCAAATTGGGCGCGTTCTGGGAAGGCATCGGGGGACCGCGGCGCGGACAAGTAGGTGACGCCGAATGCCGGCTGTTCGGGATAGGGAAATACGTCGACACGCTCCTGGCGGAGGTGGAAAGGAATCCCAAGCCATATTTGCGCTGACCGGAGACTTTACGCTGCCGCAGAATGGACCGGTCAGCAAGCAGTCATTCTCTCTCAATCAGGCTTATACTTAGGTTGTCGAGGCGTATGGTCACGGACCATTCGGGTTGTGCGCTTGGCGAGAGGCAGGGATACCCGCGCTCCGCCGAGAAGATGCGATTCAATGAAGCCGAAGATCAGTTCGTTGCCGGCGCGGGCCGCACGCACGCCGCCCCTGGGGGGTTGCCCGGTGTCGAGCGCACGGACAAGGTCTTGGACGGCTCGCAATGTAGAGCTGGTTGAGGGTGTCACGGGCGCGGGCGCGGTCTGGAGTTCGTTGCGTCCGCGCAGGCCAACCGGTTCGGCCTTGCGCACCTGCCATTCACTCCCGTCGTTGAAGGCGGTAATCGTGCCCAAGGTGCAGATCGCTTCAATCTCTGATGTGCGGCCGGTGAGCAGAACGTACGCCTTCACCCCATTGGCAAACTGGATGATGCCCTCGCCCTGCGGGTCGCCCGTCAGGACATCGCCGTCGAGCATGCTGTCGCCGTCAGGCAGATGGCCTTGCACCCACTCGGCCGGCGCGTCGTCATTGAGCCTCAGAATGAGGTCCAGAAAGTGGCTGCCGTTATTGAACAGGGGGCCGACGTTGTAGATAATCAGCTGCTGAAGATCCCCCAGCTCGCCGCTGTCGATGATCTCTTTCATGCGGTCGTACTTGGTGTCATAGCGGCGGTTGGTCCCGAGATTGAGGATGGCGCCGTTGCGCTCGACGGCTTCCACCATGGCATCGGCGTCGGCCATTGATGCGGCCATTGCCTTTTCGGCATAGATTGCCTTGACGCCCTGATTGGCGCAGTCGACGACGATCGCGGCACGCGGCTCCGGCTGGGTGGCCACGCTTACGATGTCGAGGTCCTCTTTGGCGAGCATTTCGCGGTAGTCGGTGTACTGGCCTTCGGCGGGCACACCGTGCAGTTTGCCAAACTCTGCCATGACGTCGGTGCGAAGATCGGCGCAGGCAACCAGGTCTGTGCGATCACAGGTCGTGTAGCCGGCCGCGTGTGAGTAGGGGAGCGCGATTCTTGCGTAGCCGACAACCTCATTGTCAATGAACCCGCCCATACGGCTGCATCCGATGACACCGGCGCGGTAATTTTTCATTGCTTCCATCCTCCTCGTGCAGTTTCTGTTGGGCAAGGTCTCGTTGTGAACCGTATGGGCATGTTCTGGTCAACCCAAGGCGTTAATCCTATCGCGTATTTCCTGTGTCAGCCCCATCTCCTCAGCCTGGAAGGCCTGATCAACGTGGGACAATGTGCGGCAACCGATCAGCACGGAGGTGATACCGGGCTGGCCTATGGCCCAGGCCAGGGACAGCTGTACCATTGAGATTCCCGTATCCGCGGCCACTTCGCGCAGACCTTCCATGCGGCGCATCGAAGCGTTGTTCTCGTAGATCTCCCAGTGGTCGGGCATGACGTCGAAACGCGTCCCTTTGGGAGCCGTCCAGGTTTTGGTGTATTTTCCGGTGAGGAACCCGGCGCCCAACGGGCTGTAGGAGATCACGCCGATGTTCTGGTCGGCGCAGAATGGCAGCACTTCGGCCTCAATGTCACGGATGGCAACGTTGTAGTTGGGCTGAACCGATACCATGGGCGCCCAGCCGTTTACGTCGGCAATCCAGAGCGCTTTGCACAGCTGCCATGAGGCGAAGTTGCTGCTCCCCACGTAGCGTACTTTCCCCTGTTCTACAAGCGTATTGAGTGCATCCAGCGTTTCTTCGAAAGGCGTGCCGTCGTCGTAAGCATGGAGCTGGTAGAGATCGATGACGTCGGTCTGCAACCGGCGCAGGCTATCTTCGGCGAACTGCAGGACTCGATCGCGGCCCAATGGCGGTGCGATCTTAGTCGCGAGTACGACCTTCTGCCGGTTGCTGTTACGAGCCAGCCACTGCCCCAGCACTGCTTCTGAACCGCCCGCGGAATATACTTCGGCGGTGTCGATCAGGTTGATATCTTTGTCCATGGCGTAGTCGATGATCGAAAACGACGTTTCGGCATCTATTTCGCGGCCGAAGGTCACGCTGCCCAGGCCGATTGAACTGACGCTCAGTTCGGAGTTGCCTAACCGGCGAAATTCCATCTTCTATACCTCCTGACATTCCTGAATGGTTACGATCTGTCTCGGACTCTCTTGCTACCGGTCATGGACCTGGCACGCTCGCCGCCTGAACGGGTTTCCTTTGATATTCCAGCTTCCCAAGGTCAATTCTGTTGCATCCTTTTGGCTGCGGTCAACAGGTCGGCTTGCCAGTAACTCGGGTTGAGCAGCTCGGGATCGTCGATTCGAAGCTGGCGCAGTTCGTGGAGCAGGTCGGGCGAGAGCGTCGTGCTTGCCGCCTCCAGATTTTCTTCGAGCTCTGCCTCGGTGCGCATGCCAACGAGCACCGAGCCGATGCGCGGTTCGGCCAGTGCAAAGGCGATGGCCGCCTTCGCCGGCGTGAGGCCGCGGCCGGTTGCGTGCCGGGGACTCCTGACGGCGTCGGCAACCAGTTGGCGGAATCGCCTTGAGCGTGCTTTCAAGGGTTCAAGCCAGTCGGGCAGGTAGTCGGCGCGTTCGGTCAAGACCCCTTGCAGCAGGACCGATCGCACCATTACGCCAACACCTCTCCTTGTGGCCGTGGGAAAGACCCTGTTCGCCAGGCGCTGGTCGAAGAGCGAATAGGTCACCTGAATCGCGTCAAAC
Organism: Caldilineaceae bacterium; assembly: GCA_965204525.1. GTDB lineage: Bacteria > Chloroflexota > Anaerolineae > Caldilineales > Caldilineaceae > Bin5. Next base: position 1,849,379 of record OZ241994.1, read on the forward strand.
AGCTCCAGCTCGAGCGCGGCGAGGGGTAGATCGGGGCCGTAAAATGAGCCGCCGCGCCAGAGAATCATTCCGCTGGCACGTGCTTCAGAGAAGACCTGGGCTACGAGGTCGGCCTGGTCCAGCAGGTCGGCGTCGACGTTGTGGATCTGCCAGATGTCAACGTAGTCGGTCTGCAGCGAGCGGAGACTGCTCTCGAGGCCGGACAGCATGGCACGGCGCAGGGCTTCGCCGCGCAACGTTTTTCCCCCGGCTTGCACTGTCGCTTTTGTAGCCAGCACGACCCTTTTGCGGCGGCCGCGAAGGGCACGGCCCAGGACCGCTTCGCTGTTCCCATATGCCTGGGCTGTGTCAATGAAATTGATGCCGGCGTCCAGCGCCGCGCCAACCAGGCGTTCGGCGGCGGACAAGGAGGGGCGGCCGTAATGACCGGGAACGGGGATACCATAGTCCATCCCCAGTTCAACTGTGCCCAGGGCGATTGGAGAAACCGATAGGCCAGTTCGTCCAAGGGTGCGATAGTGACTGCGGTTCATGGGCTGATACGAGCGGCTCGGGGCCGGTGGCTGGAACAGGTACAGGTATCTATTCTTCGGTCAAGGGCAGTTCGTGGATGGGAAGCGTGCCCGACATGTACTCCCGTTCCCACAGGGCTACCGTCTCCTTGACGAACTCGTCCACCGGCCTGTCGATCCCATGTTGGGTCATCAACTGCGGCAACCATTTGTGACCAAAGGCGACATGCTGACGTTCGTCGGCCATGTCGTAGCTGACGAACTGGGCCGAGAGACGGTCGCCGGTTTCGGCGTAGGCGGCCATCTGCTCGTGGCGGTGGGGGAAGGCGTGCGTCTCGTTGCCCATTGTCAGGAGACAGTATTGGGTGGCGGCATCATACTGGCTGCGCCAGGTGTAGATACGCGTGTTCTGGGGGACCTTGGTATAGTCACGCCCGTGCTGGGCAAGCCACTCGATGCCCAGTATGCAGTGCCGGGTCTCGTCGTAGCAGTGGCGGGCGCTGTCGTAGGTGAAGGCCCAGGGCATTTCGGGTGACAGGTGGATGATGAGCGCGACGGTTTCGGCGGCGAGCATCTCCTGGCTGTAGCTTTCGAAATCCCGCAGACGCTGGGTTGCATGATCGACATCCGCTATCCGTTTGCCAGCGTCGCGATTGACCAGACTGAAGCGGCTGTCGCGGGCGGCGTCGCGAGGGCATTCGAATGTCGTGCGGCACGGGGCAGGCGCCGGCCTTTCCTTCCGGTCTTCGCGGCCGGAGACGCCCCCGGCTGCTGCAAGCAGGTGGGCGATATAGGCTTCCCATTCGCCGGGTTCATGGTCCGCTAACGCCTCTTCTGACCAGTTCAGTTGCGCCTCTTCATCGATCAGTATGTGTTTGAAGGCGTACAGGGTCGGGGCATCGGGGTTGGCAAAGGTCTGCACACTGTGCCAGCGGTAGGTGTCGACCAGGGCCGGTTTGATCACTCGAAAGAGGCCGGCCAGCAGGTCGGCTTCGGTGGGCGCGTGAAGCGCTTCGGCCATCAGGTGTTCGAGCGCGTCGTCACCGGGCGGGCGGAAGGCGGGCGTCTGGATCTCACGCAGGCGCTGGTAGAGATGCTGAACATGCTGGGCATCTTCCCAAAGCAGGCGCCCCATCGCCAGTTTCCAGTCCATGTTGGCGGTTCCCGGCAGCCATGCGGCCAGGATGCGCAGGGTCTCATATTCGATGAAGCGGTAGCGGTTGAGCAGTTGCTTGTTGTGAGCGAAGTCGATCTGCTCCGGCGGGGAGAGTACCTGCATTATCCTTCTCCTTACTGGATATCCAGAAGCGCGGCTGCATTTCCGTAGAAGATGTCATCCACCTGGCGCTCGCTGAGCTTCAGCCGGTCGCAGGCGAGGCGGATGCTGCGCAGCGACTCAAGGCCAACCAGTACCGGCTGCAGTGAGATGTGCTTCTCCTCCAGGTCCATCTCATCTGCGTAGAGCCAGTGGAAGGAGTCGCCGATGGCAACACAGCGGCCGCGTGTGTGGCTGACATGGAAGTCGGTCCCGTACATCAACTTCCCGTGGCCCATCGTCTCGACGATGGCCTCGAACGCGCCGGCCTCGGTGACGGCGGATGTGTCAAACCAGACGTTGTCCAGGCCGCGCAGGCTCCCGATGCCTTCGATCGTATGCCACGGGTTAAATCCGCGTGCGGCGTGGGCCAGAATAAGCTGCATTCTGGGGTAGGACTCGCAGTAGCGCCGGATTGTAGCCTGGTTGACCGGGTCGGCCAGGGCGCGGTCGCGCACCATGTGCAGCGTGATCGTCAGGCCCAGCGTGTTGGCCGCGGCGACGTGCTCCTCGGGCAGATAGGCCTCGATAGGCGCGGTCCAGGTCGGGTCGTCGGCTGTGTAGGATCCGGCTTCGGACTCATCTGTGCCGAGCTTGGGATTGAGAGGCGCCATCGTGTGGTAGCACTTGAGGCCGGTCATGCCCAGGCGGCGGACGTCGTCCAGGATGGTCTCGGCGTCCATGTCGGGCGAGATGATCAGTTGCCCGCGCGAGTTAGCCGCGAGCGGTGACGGGCCACTGATCTCCGCGCTGATGAACTCATTGTTGGCCTGACGGTCGCCGAGAAAGGCCAGCCCGAAGAAAAGGCCGCCTACGACGCGTCCTCCCGGATGCAGCCACTCGTTGTACTGTTCGAATTCTGCAAGGCCCAAGCGGGGCGGTGTCGATGCGAGTCCGGCGGGGGGCCCTCCTTCGGGATAGTGCTCGTGGCAAAAGAGATGCGCATGAGCATCGATTATGCGATCCGGCAGAAACGGGAGAACTTCTCTTTCAAGAAATGACTGATCGAATTCGGTAAACTCGTGCTCAAACATGGCATATTTCCGGTGTTCTGCCGCCTGTACAGGGCGTCAATTGAGAAACGCTGATCTATCTGACCTGGCGACGGAAGGGCTCCTTCTTAAGGTTGACGGCAAGCAGGTCGTCAATACTGCCCTGCTCCAGCCCGGCGCGCACTACCTGGAGTGCTTCCGCAGCCGCTTCGCCCGTCAGCCGGACATCCTCGTCAGTATGGGCCAGTGTTGCCTTAAAACTCATATAAGTATGGACACCGCGGCGGGCCATTTCCTGGATGAAGAGGGTCGAGACTTTGCGCGGATCGATGTCGTCCGGGGTATTGAGTGTGACGGTCGGGCCGGTATGCAGGCCGGTGCAGGCGCCGTCCAGACCGGACTCCTCGATCGCCTGGTTCAGTGCGCTGCGCAGCTTTTCGCCGATCTCCTTGAAGCGGCGGGGCGATTCGCGTCGTTTAAGTTCGCGAATCGTTGCAAGCGAGGCCGCCAGCCCGATGTTGTCGCTCCAATATGAACTCGAAATGAACATGTGCTTGGCCGGTTCCATGACCTCCCGCGAGCCGACCACCGCCCCCATTGGATATCCATTTGACATCGACTTGGCGACGACCGTCATATCCGGGGTAACGCCGACCGCTTCCTGCACGCCGCCGACGGCGATACGCCAGCCGCAGGAGACCTCGTCGAAAATCAGAATCACGCCGTGGTCGGCCGCCAGTTGCTTCACCGCTTCCAGATAGCCCGGGGGCGGCAGTTCTGAACGGGCCGGTTCCATCATGATTGCCGCGACCTCGCCGGCGTGCTCCTCGAGCAGCCCGGCCAACATTTCCAGGTCACCGTATATGAATGGGATTACCGTCCCCGCCAGCGCCTTGGGGACGCCGATCGGTTCGATGCCGGCAAAGGGATATTCGCCGCTCTCCGGGTCGACACCGTAGTTGGCGGCCTGATACCAGTCGTGCCAGCCATGGTAGCCGCAGAAGAGGATCTTGTCCTTGCCGGCCGTGCCGCGTGCGATGCGCACGGCCACCGCGCAGGCATCGCCCCCTCCTTTGGCGTAGCGCACCATCTGCGAACTGGGAATGGTGTCGTTGAGCTCCTCGGCCAGTTCCAGCTCAAGCGGGCTGTTGGCAGAGAAGAGACTGCTGCGATCGATCTGCTCCTTGACCGCCGCGTCCACCACATCATCGGCATGCCCCAGAATGACGGCGCTTACTGCGTTCATCCAGTCGATGTACTCGTTTTCATCGACATCGATAAAGCGGGAACCCTTGGCGCGCTGGGCGTAAATGGGGCTGACGCCGTGCGCGAACTGGTCGGCGCGGCGGCTGATCAGCTGTGTCCAGCCGGGAATCAGCTCGCCGGCCTGGTCGTAAAGTTCAAGCGAGCGGGAAACATCGTGCGTAGCGGCATTTGGGAACGAGGTCATTTTGGCCTCCGTCTTTTCATTGGACGGGCGCCAGGCCCGTGATTCGAAGTCGGAATCTATTCCTGCCAATTGAAGATCACACCCAGCATGTTCTTCTCTCTATGGTAGGCCATCTCATAGGCTTCGACCATCTCGCTGTAGTGGTAACGGTGCGTGATCAGGCGGCTTGGCTCCAGCAGCCCGTCGGCCATAAGCGATACGACGTGGTCGGCGATATTGTCCCAGGCGTAACGGTCAGCCGTATTGTAGGGGTCGGAACCGCCATCGGGATAGAGATAGCCGGCACGCTGGGAGACGGCGATCAACGATGTACCCTTGTTGTAGAAAAGCTCCATTGCCAGCGGGTTGAAATCCAGCGGCGGTTCACCGCGGCCGAGCAGACTGACGACGGAGACGCGGCCGCCGGGTCGGACGATCTCCATGGAGGTGCGGAAGGCGGGCCAGGGATTGGCGGTGAGGATGACGAGATCGATCCCCTGCCCGTTCGTGAATTCGTCCAGCTTAGCCTCGAGCTCGGGATCGTTGTAAAGGAAGTTGGCATGCGCGCCCATTCTGTCCGACATCTCCATACGAACGGGGCTATTGGCGATGCCCACGATCCGACCGCCAAATAGGGGACCCAGCGCGATCGCCCCCAGACCCAGGACGCCCACCCCAACCACGGCCACATTTTCGCCCGGCCGGAACTGGGCCTTGTGATAACAGTGCGCGCTGAGCGCATAGAGATGAGAATAGACGGCATCCTCGTCTGCAACACCGTCAGGAATGCGTACCAGGCTCTCTGACTGCGCCATGATGTACTCTGACTGGTGGGGGGCGCGGGTCACGACACGGTCGCCGACTTTCACGCGGGTCACTTTGCTGCCGGCGGCCTGGACAATACCCAAATTGCTGTCGCCGACCCAGCGCGGGTAGCCGGGCGCGCCGGGCACTCGATCTGCCCCTTCGTAGTTGCCGCGGTCGGTGCCGATCTTGAGCGCGGAGATGCGGGTTTTCACCCAGATTTCATCGTCGGCAAGCTGGCTCGCGTCCAGTTCCTGCTCCTCGATTCGCAGATCGCGCGGGCCATGAAGGACTGCTATTTTCATGTTCTTCCACCTTTCTCTTCGGTCATTTACCCTGTTGGAGGCGAAATTACGCACCCGGCACGCTGTCCAGGCCCTCGCTGCATTCCTTCAAAACATTCATCAGGCTGAAGTCTCCGCCCCAGGGAACCATCTGCGCGCCCATCTCGCGGTAGCGCTTGATTTCGTCCACCGAACCGGCGGTGATGCCCCATAGCTTTCCGTGCTTCGCGGTTGCGGCGGCAATCGTTTCGATCGCCTTCTCCATTGTCAGCGAGCCGTCCCCCTGTGTCGCGATGCGCAGCGAAAGGTCAGCGGGCCCGATGAACAGACCGTCGATACCCTCAATGGAGGCGATTTCCTCGGCGTTGGCCACGGCTTGCAGGGTCTCGACCTGGGTGATCAGGAAGGTCTCCTGGTTGGAATCGGCGTTGTAGTTGCTCTCGGGATGCCAAGCTCCGATTCCGAAATCAGCGTCGAGACCTGCTCCATCCATGCCGCGGTTGCCCAGAGGGGGATACCTGACGGCCTGGACAACATCGGAGGCAGTTTGCGGGTCGGAGATCAGAGGCATGAGGAATCCGGAAGCCCCGTCCTCCAAGTAACGGTAAAGCTTTGTACGCTCCAAGGTGGGGGGCCGGACCATGCAGTCGATATCGTTATGATGGCACATCATTATGATTGCCTGGACCTCGCGGGCGTCCATGGCGCGGTGTTCGAGGTCAAACCAGATGCCGTCAAACTTGTAGTGGGCGGCGTAGCGGATGTAGAAGGGAAGAAAATGGCCCAGTCCACAGACGCGGGCAAAGCCGCCGCTGCGGAATTTCTGTAGCATCTTGCTCTTGCGCATGGTATTTCCTTTGCGTGACAGGTTGAATTAGTGTTCAGATCAGCTAGCGTCGGGATTGATTCTGGCCCAGTGAATGTCCATCTGCTCATCGGTTCCCGCATAGTAGACAATGAATGCCGTGCCATCGGCCAGGGTCTCGCCGTAGGGCAATCCGAAGGTCCAAAGACCCATCTCACTGAGCGTTTCGCTTGTGCTCTGGGTTTGCTCCCCGGCTTCTCCTCTCAGGCTGTAGAGAACCACCTCAGTCGCCGGGTCAAATGGGGCATCTACCGTTGCCGAAAGCCGGGCGCGGATTGAACGGCTGCCAAATCGATCCACGTAGGGCAGCACGACCCTGCCGTCGGCCAGCATGGCAGGACGGGCGGCCTGATCGGCGAAGCCCAGGTCTTCGGCCTCCGACCAGCTCTGGCCGCTGTCTGTGCTGATGCGACGGTGGATATTCAGGTAGCGGGCCGCGACCGTGTCGTAGGTCCAGGAGAAGGTAGCGACGCGTCCGTCGGGGGCAACGCCGCAGCGCAGGTCCCAGTTGAAAATTCGTCCACTGGGGTCCTCGCCGGCAGTGACCGGTGCAGCCCAACCCTGATCCACGGCCATCTGGCCTCCAGGGTCAAGTTTCACAGAACCCTCCTGACGTTCGTGCTTGTGAATGAAGACGACCTTTTGCATCCAGGGCGAAGCGTCGTTGTACTGTTTGTTGGTTTCGATGCTCAACGCCAAGGAGCCGTCCGCCAGCTTCAGGACAGGCGCGGTCAGGCTCGGCGGGCCTATTTCCTCCGGCATGGGTACAAGCCGCCACGGGGACCAGGATTCGCCGTTATCGTCGGAGTCGGCCAGCAGGACCGACATGGGGAGGCAGCCTTCGGTCTCTTCATTGAAGAGCCCGCCGCCAGGGTAGGTCGTGCGATCAATCCACATGGTTGAGGCGAGCAGATGGCCGGGCGACATTTCGGTCAGATAGCAGACACGCAAGGACCCGGAGAGTCCGTCAAGTGTCGGATTCTCGAAAGGCCGCCACGGTTCACTCCAGGTTTGACCGCCGTCCGCCGAACGCACGAATTCGACGGTCCCGTCGGCCGAGTCCTTGGTCGAGCCGGAACGGTAGGTGGCCAGCAGCGTGCCGTCTGCAAGAGCGATGACGGTGGGGAAAGTCAGGAGAGCGCGGTCTGTACCCGGCTGCCCGCGGCTGATAATACCGCTGTCGGAGATCTGCATTCTGTCGTTCGCTCTGGGTTCGTTTGCGGATGAGTCAGCGGTGTTTGAACGCCGACCATTGTTATGTTTGGAAGGAGTTACGGGTATCCTACACCAGTTTGACGCGCATTGCACAACCCCGATTGCCTGTTCAGAGAATAATAGAATCGGACTCACTGTGCGCGGGGCAGATCCCGCCGCGATGACTGCATCTCAGATTTGGGGTGGGAACGTTCTGGCGGGGAGATTATGCCGGAGGTGGCTGACATTGTTTACCAGTTCTTGGAGAGACTCAGGGCAGGCGCGAAGCCCAGGTTCGGCGGGAGGTCTGTTGACAAGGGGATACAGGGCAGGCACAAGGCCTGCCCCTACGGTGGTGACGCGGGGGTTCGAACACCGGTCGCTGTCTCAACGGTTCCAATTGTCCACGACGGTCGGGCATACGATGGGGGGCGTTGCGGGGGGAGTCCCCCCGCACAAGGGAGGGCCGAAGGCCCGACCGCACAGAACTGCAGTGGTCAGTGATCAGGGGTCAGAGGAGACGGCACTTGCGCTGCTCGGGGACGCGAATTGGCTTCAGGTTAGTCGTTAGCAGAGGTGTAGGAAAGTTTACCCCCAATCTGGACCGACCCGTCCCAATTGGCGTTTTGACAAGGGCCCTTTGTTATGCTACAGTCCCGCCCAATCACATCGCAGAACGTTTCGTCCCTGACAGAATCGCTATTTCCGAACAGAGAACTCGCCCCCTGTTGCGCATTGGGCCTTCGGTCGCCTGTACGCTACCGGTCCAGGCCGATCGAATTCGAATTTTGACCTTCCCTTTTTTCTCATAGACCAGCACATTCAAGGAGGAGATGTAGATGTTGTCGACACGCAAGATTCCAAAGCTATGGATTGTTGTGATGGCGCTGATGGCGCTTGTCCTCGTTGTCTCGGCCTGTGCAGCGCCGGCCGCGGCGCCGGCGGCCGATTCGGGAGAGATGGCCGCTGATGGCGATGATGAGATGATGGAGGAGAAGCATCTGCGCGCCACGATTCCGTTCTTTGCGCAGGACTGGTCGCCGCTGCGCGGTGGCGGCTGGAACATGCACTATCTGGCATTCTGGAATGCCGGACCTATGTACATTGATGAGCATGGCGAACTGCATCCTTATGTATTCAACGAGTGGACGCCCAACGAAGACATGACACAGTGGACGTTCAAGATCGACCCGGATGCTGTCTACTCGGATGGCAGTGCGATCACGGCGCATGATGTTGTGGCGACGTGGAATTTGATCGCCCACCCAGCCACCACGCACCAGCGCGTTACCCTGTTTCTCACGGGCGTAGTTGGCTTTGAGGACGTGTTCAACGGAGAGGCGATGGTTATGCCCGGTGTGGTGGCACTGGACGACAGCACCGTGCAGGTAACGCTTGAGGGTTCCGACCCGCTATTCCACAAGAAGATTGCGACCAACCTGATAGGCCCGGTCAAGGCTTCAGTGGCGATAGGCGAAGACGGATTCGAGGTGGCGGAATGGTGGCACCCGAAGAACAACCCTGTGACGAGCGGACCTCTGATGCCGGATACGATGGACTTGAACAAAGGCGTTGTCTCCTTTGTCAAGAATCCTAACTTCTGGGTCGCGGAGCCGAAGCTGGACCGGTTAACGGTTACGTCGATTGAGGATACAACGATCGTTACAACGATGCTGGCCAATGGCGAGCTGGACCAGGGTTGGCCTCCCAATGACGCCACGTCACAGGCGCTGCTGGGAGAGGACTTCTTCGAATGCGGGCTGGCGCCCGGCATTGGGGGGTTCTTCTTGAACCCGACGATCGAGCCGACCAGCGACATCAATTTCCGCAAGGCCTTGATTCTGGCGGTGGACAGAGAGCAGATCTTCAATCTGTCCAGCCCTGACGGCCGCGGCTGGGTTCCGACGGGCGAGCCTTTGCGAGCGCTGCCGGGACAGGATCCGGACTTTGTCCCGCATCCCTACGATCCCGAAGCTGCCAAAGAGGCCATGGCCGCCTCCGCCTATGCTGATGCAGCCGACGTGCCCAAGATGATCATGGCCGGCGTAAGCAGCCCCGGCACAGAGGTGCTGGCGCAGTACATGGCCGAGCAGTGGCGGCAGTTGTTTGGCATCGAGGCGATCGAGATGAGCCCGCAGTTTGACAGCTGGGAAGGCCCTGGCGCGCCGGCGCTGTTCCGTGACGGCGCGGGTGTGCGCGTTCCCGATGCTGCGCTGATGCTGCTCGGTTCGCTGCACTCTTCGTCCAACCTGGCGCGCAATATCATGGGTGGCTACGCAGACCCTGAGGTTGATGCGCTGATCGAAGAGGCGGTCACCAAGGGCGCCAATGACCCGGACCGCATTGGTCTGGCGCAGCAGGCCCAGCGCATATACCACGACCAGTGGATGGTGATTCCGATCGGCACAGGCTGTGGCGGCTCGGCCAAGGGCAATGTGATGCCATGGGTGAAGGGAACGCGGCGCAACGCCGATGCGCAGTTCCTCGAGACGTGGACGATCGACATCGTGCATGATGAATAGCAGATTACCGTCGCTTCGGTTGCGGCGATAGTCCAGCAAAGGCGTCAAAAGGAATTTGGCGCCTTTGCTTGCGTTGTTTTCCAGAGGTGCACTTCTTCACCCCTTGCGCACAGTTGCCCTGAGAAGGGTTTCGAATTCCGGACCGGGGTTGCCGGCTCCGAGGAAGCAGGAAAATCAATGGGTCAATACATCCTGAAGCGCATTGTATACTGGATTCCGGCTCTTATCCTGCTGGCGCTGTCTGTCTATGCGATGGCGTTTTTCGGCGCCGGCGATCCGATCAAGCTGATGTTTCTGCGCGAAGAGGGTGATGTGACCTATGACGCCCAGAGGCTGGACGCCATCCGCCGTGAGAAGGGATTGGACCGCCCGTTCCTGGTGCAGTTCGGGGAGTACACCTGGCATCTGGTGCAGGGCGACCTGGGAATGTCGGTGATTTCAGGTCGTTCGGTGAATGACATGGTGGGGGCTACCGCGCCCGTCTCGTTCCAGATCGGGATCGCTACGGTGATTCTGGTCTCGATCCTTGGGATCCCATTAGGCATATTGGCCGGCCTCAACCACAACAATTGGGTCGACAATTCGATACTTGGCTCCGCGCTCTTCATCAGCGGCATTCCCAGCTACGTAGTGGGGCCGATGCTGATAGTCTTTCTGGTATTGGGGCTGGGCGTCATGAAGACGACACCATATGGGTGGGATGGTCTTTTCAGTTCAAAGGCGATCCTGCCTATGTTCGTTATGGTTTTTGGCTCGATCGCAATCATTATCCGTCAGACGCGATCGGGCGTGCTGGAAGTGTTGTCAGAGGACTATGTACGAACGGCGCGGGCAAAGGGTGTACCGGAGTTCATGGTAATCGTCCGCCACATGTTGAGACCCGTGCTGACGCCGGTTGTCACCGTTTTGGGTCAGATGCTGATCGGCATTGTAAACGGGGCGATTATCGTGGAAAAGATATTTGGCATCCCCGGCCTCGGCCGTCTGACGATCGACTTCACTTACGGTGTAGACTACCCTGTTATCGTGGCAATCACTTTGATCGGCGCGCTACTGGTGATGGCGCTGAACCTGGCGGTTGACATCACCTATCCGTTATTGGATCCGCGAGCGGCCCAGGCCATGACCGGCGTAGAGGATTAGACGAACTGAGGAAAAGGGTGAGCTTTTCCCGTTGCATTGCGAATCAGATCGAATAGTGCCGTTCAATTCGCTCTGAACAGACCGGCTCTTGACAAAGCATGACGACCCAGGAACTTACAGCAGGCAGCGAAGTCGAAATCGTAGAGGCCAGCCGCACCAACCTGTGGCGGGACGCTCTCGCGCGTCTGGCGGCCAATAAACTTGCGGTCATCGGCATCATTCCGATCGTTCTCCTCTTTTTCATCGCCGTGTTCGGGCCTTACCTGACGCCATACGATTTCCTGGCGCAGGATTTTACGGCACGGCTGGCGGCGCCATCGAGTGAACACTGGCTGGGCACTGACGAGCTGGGACGGGACGTCCTCAGCCGCATTCTTTATGGGGCGCGCACGGCAGTCTCGGTAGGTCTGGTATCGACTGCGATAAGCCTGGTCGTTGGCCTGATAATGGGCTCGCTGGCAGGATACCTGGGGGGGCGGGTCGATTTCATGGTGGTATGGTTGACCGATGTAACACGCTCGATGCCGGCGCTCCTGCTGGCGATCGTGATCAACCTGACACTCAAGACGCCGCTTGAAGCGTGGATGGAGGAGATGTATTTGGCGACGAAGAACGGATTCTTTCGCCAGACGATGTGGGTGGACCTGGTGCTGGTCTTCGGGGCTCTGGCGCTGATTCAGTGGCCCGGCTACGCCCGCCTGATCCGGGGGCAGATCCTTTCGATTCGCAGCCGCAACTATGTGCTGGCGGCGCGCGCCCTGGGCATGCCAACGGGGCGAATCCTCACCCGATATGTGATCCCCAACGCGATGGGACCGTTGATTGTTGCGGTCAGTGCCGGGCTTGGGGGCGCGATGGTGCTGGAATCGGCCTTCAGTTTTCTGGGCGTCGGTGTACAGCTGCCCATCCCCAGTTGGGGCAAGATGATAAGCGACGGTCTGCGAATGTATCGTACGCATCCCCACCTTCTGGCCGGGCCGGCGGTGATGATGGCAATAATCACGGTTTCGTTTGCCTGGCTTGGCGACGGCCTAAACGATGCCCTCAACCCCCGCCAGTGGGGCGGGTAATACTCCTGGTTGGAGGCTGGCGCAGTTTCCGATCTCTGATTACATTCGTTTGGCTACCATCATTGGATAACGACGACGGCAACCATGTCCGTTCTTCTTGACGTGCAAGAATTGCAGACCCGCTTCCAGGTACGTAAAGGTTACGTGTACGCCGTCAACGGCATCTCTTTTACCCTGGAAGAGGGCGAGACGCTGGCCGTGGTTGGCGAAAGCGGTTGCGGGAAAAGCGTCACGATGCTGAGTCTTGTAAGGCTGTTGCCGCCGGCGGCCAGTATCGAGAACGGGCAAGTACTCCTGCGCGGCGAGGACCTGCTGCAGCTTAACCTGCGCCAGCTACGCGATGTGCGCGGCGGCGAGATTGGCATGATCTTCCAGGATCCGATGACCTCGCTCAACCCGTTCATCAACATCGGCACACAGATGGCCGAACCTCTGATCTATCACAGGGGGATGAGCAAAAAGGAGGCGCTCGAGCGCAGCGCCGAACTCCTGGAAATGGTGGGCATTCCAGACGGTCAGGCGCGGTTACGTGAGTACCCGCATCAATTTTCAGGTGGTATGCGCCAGCGGGTGATGATAGCGATGTCGATGTCTTGCGAACCGGCTGTTCTCATCGCCGATGAGCCGACGACCGCGCTGGACGTCACCATTCAGGCGCAGATTGTCGAGCTGGTCAAGGAGCTGCGCGACCGGTCGGGTGTGGCTGTGATCTGGATCACGCACGATCTGAGCGTTGTCGCGGGCATTGCTGACCGGGTGATCGTCATGTATGCGGGCTACATTGTCGAAGAGGCACCGGTCGACGCACTGTTCGAGGACCCTCGCCACCCTTATACGGTCGGGCTGATGGGAGCGCTGCCCAGCCTGACAGGTGAAACGGGAACGCGCCTGACGACGATCGGCGGTTCGCCGCCTGACCTGGTGGACCTTCCTGATTTCTGCCCCTTTCATCCGCGCTGTCCCTATGCCATCGACCGCTGCCGCGCCGAAAACCCGATGCTGGAGCCGGTCGCCGAAGCCAGTGACAGAGGGCATCGTGCGGCCTGTTGGGTCGATATTCGCGACGTGAAAGTCCAAGCTGACACTGCAGCTGTGGGCGGCTAGCGGGGAGGAACTCACAGTGTACGCTTTACCTGTCCCAGATTCCCGGATATGAGCCAAACAGTGCGTAGCAACAGCGCCCCCCTTGTACGGGTGGAAAATCTGACCAAACATTTTAACGTGCGCATAGGCGCTTTCGGCGAGACCAAGGCCACAGTTCATGCGTTGGACAATGTGTCCTTTGACGTACGGCGGGGTGAAACACTGGGGCTGGTGGGCGAGTCGGGCTGCGGCAAGTCGACCGCCGGGCTGACGCTGCTCCAATTGCACCGACCAACCTCGGGGAAGGTATTTTTCGACGAGAGCGAGGTGACTGGGCTCACAGACAAGGATTTGCGTCCACTGCGCAGGCGGATGCAGATCATTTTCCAGGATCCTTATTCGACACTCAGTCCGCGCATGACGATCGGCAACGCCATCGGCGAACCGCTATGGCTGCACGAGTTGGCGACCGGGCAGGAGGCACAGGAGCGAATCGCCAAGCTGCTCGACGACGTAGGACTGAACCCGGCCTTCGCGTTTCGCTACCCGCACGAGTTTTCCGGCGGTCAGCGCCAACGAGTGTGCATCGCGCGGGCGCTGGCTTGTGAACCGGAGTTTATCGTCTGCGACGAACCGATCTCGGCGCTGGACGTGTCGATTCAGGCCCAGATCATCAACCTGCTGCAGGACCTGCAGGAAGAGTACCATCTCACCTATCTTTTCATCGCCCACGATCTGGCCGTCGTACGGCATATCAGCGACAGAGTCGCGGTGATGTACCTGGGCCGCGTTGTGGAAATGGCGCCCAAGGACCGCCTATTTGACAACCCTCTGCATCCTTATACCAACGCACTTCTGCTTTCCGTGCCCGTGCCCAATCCCCGCCAAGAGCGGCAACGCGAACATACTGTCATCAGCGGCAACGTGCCGAGCGCGATCAGTCCGCCCAGCGGTTGCCGCTTCCATCCCAGATGCCCTCTTGCCTTTGAACCTTGCGATCATGTTGTGCCCGAGTGGCGGGAGGCAGAACCCGGGCACTGGGTCGCATGTCACGCGGTGTGACATGCAGGCCGGCGTCCGTCAGCTGCCGGCCCCTGATCCTCACCTTCAAGCCTGATGGCGCCGGCAGGCAAAACAGTTGAAGACAACAGTTCGTCCCTTCCGCACTCCCTCCACCAGACTTGACAAGGCGGCTGATGAATAAGATTCTTGCGGGCGACTTTTCGGTATTGGCGGAGTCTCCCGACAGAGAGACCGTGTATACCGGCTCGCCTTGTTTGGCGCAGCTGCCTTCGGGCCGCCTGATCGCCAGTTATGAGTGGTTCCGCCCACAGCCGCTCGTTGAGAAGATCCCCGATCAGATCGAAGTCCTGGTAAGCGACGACGACGGCGTCAGCTGGCGCAAAACTGCGGCGCTGGACATCATCTGGCCTTCATTGTTTGCCGTGGAAGACACGTTGTACTGCATCGGCAACGCCCGCCTGAGCCGGGAAATTATCATCGCCCGGTCGGAGGACGGAGGGGAAAGCTGGAGCGAACCCTCCCAACTGTTTGGCGGCCGTCATCACAACGCCCCCACAAGCATTCTCTTTCGCAACGGCTACGTATATCGCGCTTTCGAGACCTGCCCGGTCGGGGACGACGCGGTCGGCAGGAGCCAGTGGGAATCGCTGGTGGTGGCGGGCGACCTGGCGCGTGATCTGCTCGACCCGGCGGCGTGGCGGATGTCTAACCTGGTCCACTTTCCCGGCGTGCCGGACGTGCTCAGCCAGCGGCGTTACCAGGCGAGCGCGGCGGACAAGGTGGTGGAGGACTGTTTCATTGAGGGCAACATCATTGACGTGCGCGGGGAGATGCGTGTACTGCTGCGCACCATCATTGACGGTCATACTACGGGCGGCATTGCCTCTGTTTGCGGCCTGGAGGACGACGGTGAGACATTGGACTACCGTTTTATCCAGTTCTATCCAATGCCGGGCGCGCAGTGTAAGTTCCACATCGTATATGACGAGCAGAGCGACCTGTTCTGGACGACCGTGACACTGCCAACCGACACATGGCAGGACCGGGAACCGCTGCGCGCGGCCGGCTTCGCCAGCCCGCCGGGAAACGAACGGCGCATACTGATGCTGATGTACAGCCTGGACGCTCTGAACTGGTTCCAGGCCGGCTGTGTGGCGATGAGCAGCAGCATATTTGAGGCATTCAGTTATGCGTCGCAACTGATCAGGGGGGACGATCTGCTGGTGATTTCGCGCACTTCGCAGGGTGGGTTCAACCAGCATGACACGAATCTTGTCACTTTGCACCGTATCGAGAATTTCAGGGAGTTGGCACTCGACCTGAAGCCGACATACAGCAGAGGGTCGCCGCCGCGCTAACAGACCAATAAGGAAATAAGAGGAGGCAGAAAAATGAAACTGGGCACCTTTATGATGCCGCTGCATCCGCCGGAAAAGGACTTTACGCTCGGATTCGAAGAGGACATCGAATTTGTGGTGCGGGCGGACGAGTTGGGGTTTACCGAGGCCTGGATCGGCCAGCACCATACGCTCGCATGGGAACCGATCCCGTCAAACGATGTCTTCATCGCCAACGTACTGCCGCGCACCAAGAATATCCGGCTCGGGAGCGGCGTCTCCATCTTGCCGCAGCATCACCCGGTCAACGTGGCGGTGCGGCTGGCCTACCTGGACCATCTCTCGCGCGGACGCATCAATTGCGGGTTCGGCCAGGGGGGCGTGCCGACCGACTGGGGCCTCTTCGACCTGCCGGATCCGGGCACGCAGGGCCTGATGACAGTCGAGAGCATCGACATGATTCTGAAGCTGTGGCAGACCGATCCGCCCTTTGATTTCAAAGGCGACTTCTACCATATCAAACTTGAAGGGGGAAACCCTGAGTATGGAATCGGCGAGATGCTGCAACCGTATCAGAAGCCGCATCCGCCGATCGGGATGAGCATCATCCGCGGCCAGTCTCGCGCAGCCAACATGGCGGGCGAGCGGGGATACATCCCCATCAGCACCAACCTGGTTTCCGGCTCCACGCTCGCCGAACACTGGGAGACTTACTGTAGGGGCGCCGCTTCTACCGGACTGCCAGAGCCGGACCGAGAAATCTGGCGCGTATCTCGCAGCATCTTCATCGACGAGACTACCGAAGCTGCTTGGGAACGGGCCAGCAGCGGCGCCTTGGCGGGATCAATGGCCTACTTGCGCTGGCTGATTGGATCAGCAGGGATGGTCGAGGTATTGAAGGACGACCCGGAGATGCCTGACGAAGATGTCACGGTAGAGTACATGCTGAAGAAGCTGTGCATCATCGGCGACAAGGAGGAGTGCCTGCGCCGGCTGCATGAACTGTACGAAGAGACGGGCGGCTGGGGCACGCTGCTCATGATCGCCCATGACTGGGACGACAAGGAGAGATGGCTGGCCTGCATGGAAACGCTTGCCAACGAGATTGTGCCTGCGCTGCCCTGAAGTTCTCGTTGAACAGGGCCCATGACCGACAGAAGTTCCAAAGTTGAATCGATAAAACACTGTCAGGAAACCTGATTTATGGCGAGAATGAATGGAGGGGAGGCCCTCGTGCGGTCGCTGGCCGCGGAAGGGCTGCGCGTCGTCTTCGGCGTCCCCGGCGCGGGGCAGTACGAGGCGATCGACGCACTGTATATGACGCCGAGCATCCGCTATATCGCTGTGCGGCACGAACAGGCTGCCAGCTACATGGCGGACGGCTATGCCCGCGCCGGTGGGGAGGTTGCCGCGGCGCTCGTGGTGGAAGGGCCGGGTCTTTTCAATGCCATGTCGGGAGTTGCCACCGCGTATGCAACCTCGTCGCCGATACTGGTAGTGACGGGGGGTCATCACCACCGCAAGAAGGGGCTGGAACTGAACGAGGAGGCATGGCTGGGACCGCTGACGAAGTGGGTGGGCCGGGCCGAGAGTCCGGCGGAGATTCCCGGTTTGGTGCAGGAGGCGTTCCAGCAGCTGCGTTCGGGACGGCCGCGCCCGGTAGGACTCGAGGTGCCGCCTTCCGTGTTTGCGGCGACCGCGGACGTCAGCCTTGTTCAGCCGGCAGACGGTTCGCCAGTCTCTGCCGACCTCGATCCGAGGGCAGTTCAGCGGGCGGCGGAGCTGCTTGTTTCGGCGCGACGACCTGTCATCTGGGCGGGCGGGGGTGTAATGCGCGCCAAGGCCGCCACCCTGGTGGCCGAGCTGGCCGACTATCTGCAGATTCCGGTGGTGACCACGAGACAGGGCAAGGGGACCATTTCGGAACGCCATCCGCTTTCTCTTGGTATGGCCGAAATGCGCTTTCAGCCGCTTCGCAGCTGGCTCGCAGGTCGGGATCTGATCCTCGCCGTCGGCACAAGCCACTACGCAAGTGGCGAAGGCCAGCAGGTCATTCGCATCGATGTCGACGAGTCCGAGTTCGAAGCAGACAGCGACCAGCTGGCCATCCACGGCGATGCCTATCCGGCAATGATGGCGCTCAACCAGGCCGTCGCCGCAGCAGGACCTTCCCGCGTCGACAAAGCCGAGGCCGTCCAGGCGGAGGTCGCGGCCATCAATGGGGCCCGCTTCGACCCCTCCGCCCAGTTGCAGCCGCAGTGGGGCTTCATGGAGGCGATCCACGCGGCCCTGCCCGACGACGGCCTGGTAATCCAGGGCATGAACCAGATGGGCTACTACAGCCGCAACTATTTCAGACCCAGGGCGCCGCACGCCTACTTGACCAGTTCGTCGCACGGCACACTGGGCTGCGCCTATCCAATCGCCCTGGGCGCGAAAGTCGCCTGCCCGGACCGGGTCGTCGTTTCGCTGTCGGGGGACGGCGGCTTTCTTTACAACGTGCATGAACTGTCTACTGCAGTTCAGTACGGGATCGACGCCGTCGCCATCGTCTTCAACGACAACGCCTACGGTAACGTCCTGCGCGCGCAGATGGAGGAGTTCGACGGCCATGTACTCGGCACCAGGCTGCACAACCCCGACTTCGTCGCGCTGGCTCAAAGTTTCGGCGCCCATGGCGTTCGTGCCGAGGACGCAAGCGCACTGCAAACAGCTCTGGAAGAGGCCGTTGCCGGCAGGAACGGGAAACCAACACTAATAGAAGTTCCGGTGGGCATGTTGGACAGAGAGTTCTGAGGGAGGTACAGACATGGCGGACGTTTCCAATCTGAAAGAACGAATACACAGCGGCGAACTGATTTTTGGTGTCGGCGCCCAAGTCTATTTCAATCAGACCCAGCTCGAGGATCTGCTTGCGCAGGGCGACTACAGCTTCGTCTACGTCGATAGCCAGCACACGGCCTTTTGTGAAATCGACCTGGAGAACTTCTGCGGTCACGCCGAAAAGCTGGGGATTCCTGTGCAGTTTCGCATTCAACATACTCGGCATACTTACCTGGTCGGGCGCTTTCTCGACCTGGGCCCGACCGGCATCATGGTGCCTGAAGTGCAAACGATGGCAGAGGTAGACGAAGCCATCTCCTACTTCTACTACCCCCAAGTGGGGCGCCGCAGCTCGGGTGGAGTAAACCGGCGCAATCTCAGTGCCTTCGGCGAGCCGACCGACCCGGCCTCCATCGACCGCCTCGCCTACGCGGACTGGTGGAACAGTAACGGCTTTCTCGCGATTCAGCTGGAGTCGGTGGAGGCGGTCATCAATGCGCGCAAACTGGCCAAGCCGGGTGTCGACCTGCTGGCGTTCGGGCCCAACGACCTGCGGTTCAGCATGGAAAGTCTGCCGCATAGTCCGTTCAAGACGGTGGACGAGTGCATCGGCCACGTGTTGGAGCAGACGCGTGACAGCACAGTTCAGGTGAGCCTCGGAGCGGCCACCGCAGAACAGCGGGACAGGTATATTGAAATGGGCGTAACCGTGTTGCAGGTGCAACCGGGAATGTGACAGTTGCTTTGGTGGACACGACCGCGAATCTCCAATTCCCCCCCCCATATTTTCTGCTGCAGTAGTCCATCATTACCAGCCCGAATACGTTATCCTGATCCACTGACGTCAGAATTTCTCCTGAGTGCTGAACCTGCGGTAAAATCCGCTCCGTTCCATCTTCTTTTTTGCACTAGATGTGCTCAATCAGGGTGCTCCATCCCGTCCTCCCTTTGGCGCGCCTCGACCCACGTATTCGCCTAACCAAACATCACATCATCTTCAACAGGAGATAAACCCATGAAACGCTACGCAGTCTACATGGCCATCCTCATCTTCAGCCTTCTTATCGTCGGCTGTGTCGCGGCAGCGCCTGCCGGCGAAATGATGGAAGAGGAAGGCTCCAAGACACTGGTCGTCGGTACCTCGCAGGAGCCCGAAAACGTCTTTGTCATGTGGGGTTCAACGCGCACCGGCTCGGACGTCATGTCCTTCATGTGGCGCAAACCCATTTCCTTCGGCGGCGACAACCAGCCCTTCGCCGAAATCCTGGAGTCGCTTCCCAGCCAGGCTGACGGCACCTGGGTCGTTGACGAAGAGGCAGGCACCATGCAGGTGACCTACAACTTCCGGCAGGGCCTCAAGTGGTCCGACGGCGAGGAAATCACCGTCCACGATCTTGCGATGGCCTTTGAAATCACCTCGGATCCCAACTACATTTACTATTCCGAGAGTTTCCCGGTCGAAAGCATCGAGATCGTTGACGACTACACCGCGATTCTCCATTATCGCGGCATCAACCTGTTCCCGGACCAGGAAGTGCGCACGCACGTAATTCCGGAGCATGTCTACCGGCCGCTTTGGGAAGAGGCCAAGGCCAAGGGCGGCAACGTTTGGGAAAACTTCGGCAATATCGAGCAGGTTGCTATCAAGCCGGTTGTAAATGGGCCCTACATGATGGAAGAGTGGGTGCCGGGCAGCCATATTCGCCTGGTCCGCAACCCCCACTTCAACATCGGCGAAGCGCCCTCGATCGATGAGGTCCTTTACCGTATCATCCCCGACCTGAACAGTCTTGCTGTCAGCGTCGCCAGCGGCCAGGTACATCTGACCGACGGCTGGCTCTCGCTGGAGCAGGCGAACGCCATGGATTCGGCCCCCGAGGTCGACCCCATCTTTGTGCCGGCCCTGTGGCTGGAGCACGCCACGATTCAGGTCAACCGCCCGCCTTTGAGCGACAAGCTGGTGCGGCAGGCCATTCTGACCGCGGTCGATCGCGACGCGATCAACGACGCCCTCTTCAAGGGGCAGCAGCCGCCGGCTCACTCGTGGATCAACTCTTCGCATCCGGCCTACAACCCCGACGTGCGCCAGTACAACTACGATCCTGACGAGGCGCTTCGCCTGCTGGCAGAGGCCGGCTACACGCCGAACGCCGATGGCCAGCTGGCCGACGGCGACGGAAACCTGTTGGAGATCCCGATCACCACGATCTCCGGCGACCGCACACGCGAGCAGGTTGCGGCGCTGGTCCAGGCGCAGTGGCAGGAGATTGGCATTACGACCGAGGTCAACCCCGTGTCCGCGCGTTTGCTCTTCTCCGAGACGCTCTTTGATCCGCCCAACTTCGAGGGCATCGCAATCTGGCGCTGGGTCTTCAACGCCAGGGTCGAACCGCGCGGCTTCTGGTATCCCGGCGAATCGGCGGCGCAGCTGGACCAACTCTTCGCCGAGGGGAACACCTGGGCTGAGAACGAGCGCAACAAAGAGTTGATCGACATGATCGACGCAGAGCTCGACCAGGACAAGCGCTACGAGCTCCTGCGCGAACAGCAGGCGATCTGGGCCGAAGAGCTGCCCGTGCTGCCGATCTACTGGCACGTACGCGTGGCCACGGTCAACACCGCATTGGAAGGATACCAGCCAGCCGACCAGGCCATGCTCGGCTGGAATGTAGAGACCTGGGAACTGAAGTAGACTCCGTAACTTGCGCGCAGGGTGGGTGGCATGGCGCCGCCCGCCCTGCCCCCGGCACTTTGACCGGCGGCCGTGAACTCTTGCGGCTGCCGGCTGACGACGCCGCCACGAATTTCCGCCCATGAGCCAGTACATTCTGCGCCGCTTTCTGCAGATGATCCCCACGGTCTTGATCATCACGGTGGCCGTCTTCTGGATGCTCAAACTGGCTCCGGGCGATCCTCTCGACCTGCTCCTGGCCGGCAACCCGGACATTTCACCCGAACACGTCGAGCACATCAAGAAACTCTACGGCTACGACCGGCCTATCTATGAACAGTACGGACGCTGGCTGTGGCAGGTCGTGCAGGGCAACCTGGGCTATTCCCGCATCTACCATCGACCGGTTCTCTCCATCATTCCGGACCGGCTGCTGAACACACTGGTCCTTACCGGTTCCAGCCTCGTCTTGAGCCTGCTGGTTGCCATCCCCATCGGCGTATACACCGCATTGCGGCAGTACTCGATCCTGGACTATTTTTTCTCTTTCTTGTCGTTTTTCGGGATCGCCATGCCTGTTTTCTGGTTCGGCCTGATCCTGATCCTGCTGCTGTCCGTGCAGTTGAAGCTGTTGCCGCCGGGGGGCCACTATTCCCTGGAACAGGACGCCGGCATCTTTACAGTCCTGCGCTATTCCATTATGCCGGTCATCGTACTCAGCCTGTTCAGCATGGCGAGCTGGATGCGCTACATGCGTTCCGGGATGTTGGAGGTGATTCACGAGGACTACGTTCGCACCGCTCGCGCCAAGGGCCTGGCGGAGGGCAGGGTGGTCGTCCGTCACGCGCTCAAGAACGCCCTCATCCCCATGGTCACGCTGATCGCGTTGAGCATCCCCGGCCTCATCAGCGGCGCGGTGCTGACCGAGACGATCTTTTCATGGCCGGGCATGGGGCGGCTGATCTACGATTCACTCATCAACAATGATTTCAATATCGCCATGGCCGTTTTTCTGATCTTCGCCTTTCTCGTGGCCCTCTTCAATCTCGCCGCCGACATTCTCTACGCCTTCATCGACCCCAGAGTGGTCTATACATGAGTGCATTCGGCCCGGCTTCGGCGAAACTGCTCAAGCGCCCAAACAAGCGGGCTTCCTGAAATTTTTGGGAAACTGGGGACTGACATGGCAACCGAGTTGATCCAGGAACACCAGACCCGTACATACTGGCAGGATGTCTGGCAGCGTCTGCGCCGCCACCGCGTCGCGCTCGCCGCCCTTATCGTCTTCGGGCTGATCATCCTTTACTCGGCGGCCGGGCCAATATTCTCCACTTACTCGATTTCCAAGACGGATCTGAGGTCGCGCCTTATTGCGCCGTCCTCGGAACACTACTTCGGCACCGATGAACTGGGAAGAGACATTGCATTACGCATCATGGTAGGCGGGCGCGTGTCGCTCTTTGTCGGGTTCAGTGTTTCGCTGGTCAGCCTGTTGATCGGCGTCGTGATCGGCTCGACTTCAGGGTATTTCGGCGGCCATCTGGACAGCGTGCTCATGCGCTTTACCGACATCATGCTTTCGATTCCCAGTTTGCCGCTCCTGCTGATTCTTTCCCGCTATGGGGGCGGGTCAGTGTTTAGCATAATCCTGATCCTCTCGGTGTTTAGCTGGATGGGGCTGGCGCGCATCGTGCGCGGCACGATCCTTTCAATCAAGCAGCGCGACTTTGTGGAGGCGGCGCGCATGACCGGGGCCCGCAACGGACGCATCGTTTTCCGCCATATCCTGCCCAGTACGCTGGCTCCAGTCATCGTCAACGCGACCCTGACGCTGGGCTTCGCCATTATCGCCGAATCGAGCCTCAGCTATCTGGGCTTGGGCGTACAACCGCCGACACCGACTTGGGGGCAGATGCTGATCGGGGCCCAACAGTTCATGGAATCCGCGCCGTGGCTGGCTCTGATTCCTGGTATGTTTCTCTTCGTGACCTTGTTGTGCATTAACTTCCTGGGCGACGGGCTGCGCGACGCTCTCGACCCCAAGATGACGCTGCAAAATTGAATCTCCATTCACTCGCCACCACACAGTAGTCTCGTCTGCCGATCAGACGCTCGAGGGCGTCGAGTCCATGATAGGAGTTCTCATCAGTGTCTTCCGAACGATCCGAACTTTCTTCCAACACCGGGATCCTGTGGAGCGAACGCACTCGGCGGGCCAACGCTGAGGAAGCGCAACGCGCCGGAGCCGTTTACACATTTCAGGATGCTTGGGGGCAAGACAAAAGCTGGCTCAAAGGTCAGTACGCCTATCTCGCGCCGAGCACCGTTTCAGCCTCCCTCAACCGCTTCAATCTCAAACACTGTTTCATCGGCGACGACCGGCTGGCCGACCGCCTGTCCGACATCTCGCTCCTCTTCCTGCCCAGCGCCCACAGCTTGACCGCGGCGGCCATAGACGCCATCGGACGCTGGCTGCAAGGGGATGATGCCTTTCTGTTAGTAAGCGGGCCGACCAACCTGCCGCCTGAACTGCTTGGCCTCGAAAGGCTGGAACTGGCCCGCACGGAAGGATACACGGCTTGGCAGTGGAACGGCGCCAGCCCCTTTGGCGACCACGCCAAGTGGGAGGAGTGGTACATCTCCGGCTACAAAGGCTTCACGTCATGTATAGCTGAAGCGACAGCCGATGCCACCGTTCTGGCCGACCTGCTGGAGGTCGGCGGCGACCTCTCTGGGCCGGATTCCGCCTCACTGGAGCGAATAGGCGCCGGCATCGTTCAGACGGAGAAGAGCCTTTTCATTGCCAACGCGCTCTTCGAGCACATGGGCGGCATCTGGCAGGCCCATCTGAACGCCGAGGAAGTGCGGCGCTGGTTCAACCCGTTCAACTGGGCCGAGACACTGCTCTACCAGCTGCGCGCCGTACTCTGGTCTTGCGGCCAGGAACGCCACTGGAATACGCGCCTGCGAACCTTCGGCAGCTACGACGGCGTCATGAACATCCGCCACGACCCGGATAAGTCGGTTGATATGACGATGCTCCGTTACCAGGGCGAGCACCTGATACCGGCCACACACACGCTGCTCGACGCCAACATCTCTCCCGAGGCGACCACAACCGAAATGGACCAGGCGTGGGTACGGGAGATCTCCAGGCACGACTTCATCGAGATCGGTCTACACAACGACGCCATCCAGGAATCGCCCCCCAAGTGGATGATGGGCGCCAACCTCGCCCGCCACGTTATCGAATCCGAAAAAAACCTGGGCGTGCGTCTCTACACCGGTGGCCGCCACGGTGGCTACAGCGTTTATCCTGAAATGATCGACGCCATGGACTATCTCTACCAGACGGTTCCCCACTTCCTCGGCCTGGGAACCTTCCACTTTCATCTGATGGCCGAATACGGCGACAGGACGCCCAACCCCCAGTTGGATGACATGGTGGTCACCTACCAGACCCTTACCTCGCCGACGATCGCCAGCCCCGGCTTCTGGTTTCCATTCCACGGCGTTGTCAGCACAACCGAAGAGTGCCGCCAACTGCGCGGCTGGGACATGACCCACGAGTACGATCCGCCGCCAGACGTGATCGACGCCGTCTACGAGCGGCCCAACAGCAAAGACCAGGATCCCGATACCGCATTGCAAGACGGCGTTTACCAGCTGCAGTATCACCCTCTGTTCACCGTCGATCCCAGCTACAACAACGGCCGCGGCACCTTTGACTGGATGTGTTACGGCATTCGGCGCGCCGAGCGTCTCAACTTCTGGCAGGCGACCCAGCGGGAGATCTACCAGCGGATGCAGGACTACGAAGATATCCTGTTCCGCGTGACCGACGTAGGGAAGACCATCCAGGCGCACAACCCGACGGGCAGAACGATCGAGGAACTGATGGTGGAAACGGCGATACCGGTCGGGGCCCCGGAGCAGGAGGGGCCGGACGCACTGGGCGCGGGGGCCGTTGCCGACGAGAGCGAGTCAGCACCGGAGCCGGACTATGCATCGCTGCGCTTCGAAATGGACCAGGGAACGACCGGCGAGAGCGGCTACCTGGCGCACATCGTAGGAAATCGCTTCTTTACCCTGCCCCGGCTCGAACCGGGCGCATCCTGTACAATCAGTTTGGAAGACGGCGCCCCCCATCCCTTCGTCGCCCAGGGCAACAGCAAGAGCATGCGTTTCGTCGATGTTCGGTACGACCCGGCGTCGGGCGAGCTGACGATCAGGGCCCGCGTCATCCGCTACCAGGGGCTGGTCGTGCAAGGATACAGTCCCGGCGATCGCGTCCATGTCGAAGTGGACGGCGTGGTGCGGCAGCCGCTGGCGTCTGAGGACGGCCGCCTGCTGCTCTACCTGCAAGGCCCCGAAAACCATTTCGCCGAACAGACAATTAAGTTGAGGAAACTCGAGACGAAATGATCATGCAACTGTCCGACATCCGCCGTCTCACCCCCATCACCCACAAATACGCCTGCCGCTGCAGCGGCGGTTTCTCTGCCCGCATCTTGGGAGAAGCCTATGCGGTGGAGCGGGATAGGTACATTGAGATGGTGCCAAGCCACCAGGTCTTCGCCTACACTTAATCCACATTAGTGTCAGGCCAGAAACAAATTTGCCCGAATTGCCTTGATCCGCTGTCTTTGGTGAAATTAGCAGAAATCCTTGTTGATCGCATCGTTCCAAAGAAACACGGTCGAGCGACCAACATCAGGAACTTACAGGCTTCTCATTGCAATTGAGGCTTGGAAAAAACTGCGACAACTCCTTTACGCAGTCGTCGAGTAAGGTGGTCTTGAAACGAAAAAAACATCCCCGATCGTGCCGACACAAAAACTCTGAGTGAATCAGCCAAATGAGATTCAAAGACTGGACATTGGGCTAACCTGCATCTAGCGGGTGCTAAGGCCGTCACTTGATAATCCACGCCAGGATGAGGAAAACCTATGCTTAGGCCAACTAGCCGGCGTCAATTCTTAAAGAACGCGTGCATGACCGGCATCTCTTTATCACTAGCATCAGGGCTGCGTCCTGCCACAGTCGTTCAACACTGTCCCCATGACTTTGACTGGCTTATTCTTAAAAACTCACAGTTGCAGGAACTGATTCAAAAGGGAACAGCACCGCTTTGGGTTGCGGGACAGACGCTTAATTCCTTTGCCTATCACTTACGCTTCATCAACCTAGAACGGGAATTGGCAACCTATCTGAGAAGGGCAGGCGGTGAATGGAAAGGTCACTTACAGGCCAAAGGGCTTTGGGAGACGATTCCGCCTCAGATACGAGCGGGCGGGCAAAGCGAGATACTCCGCTTCTTGGATGGTAAGGATTGGTCGCATCGATTACCCAGGTCGCAAGGAGGCTCTACCACCGCCGATAACGGGATTTTCGAACTCAGACTTCTGAACCGTATGCGAGGGGCAAAGACGATGACACGCGGAGAGATCGCTGCGGCGAAAGCGGTAATCCGTTCGGACGTTGTTTTTTCAGTTGTCCGTCAAACTCTGGGGGCCATGGTGAAGGGCGCAATTATCGGTGTCATCGTTAGCGGTCTCATCACTTGCCTTGAATGCGGACTGCTATATGCTGAAGGAGCAATCACTTGGCAACAGATGGTTACTAAGGTCATCAAGAGGATTCTCTTGGCAGGAGGGCTATCATTTGTCATCACGGGACTGCTCGTAGGTTTAGGCTTACTCTTCCCTGGCCTCATTCCACTCCTTGTTGTCCCGATGTTTGTAATCCAAATTGTTGGCTTATTTTTTCTCGCTCAAAGTGCCGTCAGTTTAGGAAAACGCTACTGGGACTTGCTTGAAAAACACAACCTAATCTTGGAAGCATGTCAAGTGTTGAGAGAAGCGGAAGAAAAAATGAGGGAAACTGTACGCGAATTCGAACAAAGTATTTCCGAAAAGATTCTCGAGTGGTTACGTAGCATTGCAAATCGCATCTTTGGGAATCGTTCCGTTCCGGTCAGTCAAGGATTTTACGATTCATCAGAGGCAGATAAATTTCGGATATGGTTAGCATCTCAAACTGACTTGATAACTGGGTACGCGTCTGACGTAGTTTCTCCTCTGAGAAATGGGGGTTACGCCTACTACCACCACCACGACTCTTTACGCTTTCTCGGTCTTCCCGATCTGAACCTGCCTGACATCATTTTTAGCATGGAGGAATTGATGGAGTTAATTGCCAATACCATACATTGTGAGTTCAAAGAGGCAATTAGGACCGCCTGTATTCTCAGAGAGTACCTGAAAAACTGCCTGGAATCGGGGGGCGTGCATTCAACTCTTCCTCCAATAATCAAATGCCTCGGTCCCCCGGTCCTGAAATGAGAAACTTTCTTGCCCAAAGGGTTACCGACTAGGCAATGAACGGAGATGAGAGTGTTTGGCTAAGTGCGCTTAACAAGAGCCTCAGTAACCTTCTCCCATTTGGCGAAATGCAGGTTGGAAGGGTTAAAAGGCGGTTCTTCCATCAGAAACATTCTGGTGCCTCCCGTACTGTTGTCAGACTCTTATCCTGAGCGGGGCGGGTAGCGAGTGCCCAATTCTATCGACCCGCGAGTTTTTGAAAAGGCAATCGACGCTAGGCTGTAGTAAAGGGTCATCAGGCTTCATTCGCCCAGAGAAACTGACCACGGCTTGGCATAGTGTTGTTCTTAACTCTAGACCAATGCCAAGAATATTTAGTCGGTTCCCCTCTTACTAGAGCGGCAGGACCCCGAAGCCTGTATCGATGAGAAAACCCTCGCACGAAGGAGTCATTTGAGGAAAAAATGGAACTCTCCGACATCCGCCGCCTCACCCCCATCACCCAAGAATACGCCTACTTCCAGATCAGGGGCTTTGCTGCCCGCGACGCTAGGCCTGTGAATCTGGGTAGTGCAGCAATCTATGGAGTTCGTTGACGTTTTGGGGAGGCCGTACAAGATCGATCCGCGGAGGGGCGCGGAGAACACTAAAGGCTTAGCGGGTTTTCTTAGTGCAGCTGTGCGGTCCTGCGAGAATCGGTCGAACTTTGCTCCCGCAAATTGCTGTTCAGGCAGACGTCAACGGGTCCTGATCTCGATGGATTCTCTAAACATGCTGTGAAACGCTTTGAGACAGTAGATCAATTGATCAGTGATCCTTTAATATTGTTGTTTTGAGAGGGTGGAAATGGTCAGATCTTTGAGACATCCAGAGTACGATCGGGGCTACAATGATGGAAAGCAAGTAGGGTGGCAGGGAGGGTGGCGAAAGGGGAGGCAGGAAGCAGACAAATCACCAGAGTACGATCTGGGTTACGATGCAGGAAAGGAGGAAGAGAGAGGCAGCTTTCGCCCGAGGATACGAGGCAGGCAAGCAAGAGGAAAATGAGAAAGGCAAAGGATGCACCTTATTTTTCCCGTTTCGTGGTCTAGTCATTGGGGCCAACCATAATCTTTGTTAGAGGAAATCTCGTTGGGGTGAACTCTTAAGTACTGAACCACTGATCGCAAACCGCACTGACCCTCTACTTCTTACTCACTGTGCTAAGACAGCTATGTTTTTCTTCGGAACCTGTTTATGATGGTCTTGTGCGACGCTTGCGGCCACTTAGTGTATGAAAGCGACACTTTGTTGATAAATGAAATAGTAACCTGTGAAGACTGTTTCACAGTAGGAAACGCTTGGCCGCAAGGTGTGTCTGAGTCGGGATCTTGCTTCAGTTGCGGCAATCATTTCCACGGGCAGCAGAATGGTCTTTGCCTTTCCTGCGAAGGTTTTTCCGGTATCTATCATTTGGGGACCCAGCTGGCGATACTCGGAGACTTCGCAACCTTCAACCTTGTTTCTTTTGCCGCCAATCTCAGTCTCTGGCGGGGCCGTTCGCTTGAGGAGATCGGGCTGGCTGAAATTCGGGATCTACTGCGGGCAGTATCCGAGACCGGCCAATTGAGGTCTCTGATTGACAGGACTAAGAGAATGCTAGACACGGACCCTGACAACACAGCATTACGATATCTGCTTGTTCTTGCCCGTGCCAGAAACGCTAAGGAGTCGGATAGCAACGTACTTGAAGAGACCCGAGTGCTTCTTCGAATTGCACGCTCTACGAAGATGAGGACGGATTGGTTGGGTTTTGAACTGATGACGGACATCACTGGCTTCCGCCCCGACCTTGCCGCGGGGATAGCGAGTGCTATGATGGCCGATGACGAAGGGTTACAATTTGGCCGGCGACTCTTGGCTGAGAAGGAATCACTTGACGAAAAAGTGAGGCTAATTGCGATGAATGGTATAGCGTCCAATATAGCGAAGGTAGTTTCGATGACTAGCCGATACTACAACTCAATAGCGCTCATAGTCCTTTCTGGCGCGATGAATTCAGCACTGGAATCAGTTGGTAGCATTGACCGGTTCTACAACCTAGATCCTTCTGGAGAGCAGGATGACAGATGAAACAAGCTATGACATGAGTTCGACAATCCAAGCAGCTGAGGAGAGTATCCTCAGAATCTCAAAAGAGTTGAGACGTATGAAAACTGCGGCAGATTTGCTAGAAGAATCTGGAAAGCGGTCTGTTGGCCTACAAGTAGCGGTGGAAGGGCTTGTTATCGAGATTAGGTCTCGTTGACGTTTGATTAATTTTGTCACATTGGCGACAATAGTAGGATGTCTACAAAGAGAATTGCCGACCATCAGTGGCAGAAACTGTACGCGTTTTTGCAAGGACACCCTCGTGCCTATGCAGGGCAAGAGGAGAAGTGTCGCCGTTTTGTTGAGGCAGTTCACTGGATACTGCGCACCGGCACCCAGTGGCGTGAACTGCCGGACAGATATGGAAAATGGAACAGTGTATTCAAGCGCTTCGCACGCTGGGATGAGAACGGAGTTTGGGCTGATATGTTCAAACAGTTCGCTCAGGACCCAGACATGGCAGCAGTGATGCCCGACAGCACTGCTGTACGCGCCCATATGTGCGCAGCGGGCGGCTCAAAAAAGGGGGCCCTCAGCAAGAACAGTGCCTAGGTCGGAGCCGGGGCGGATTCAGCAGCAAGATCCATCTCCTCGTCGATGCCCTTGGCCTTCCCCTCAAGTTCATCTTGACTGGGGGTGAACGCCATGATATGTCCCAAGCTGAATCGTTGCTCGCCCCCTTCGATTTTGACGCCGTTATTGCCGATAAAGGCTACGATTCTGACCCGTTGCGAGAGCTGCTCGCAGCTCAACAGGTAGAGGCGGTCATCCCTTCCCGCCGCTATCGCAAGCAACCGCGGCACTATGACCGAATCCGCTACCGAGAACGCAACATCGTCGAACGTTTCATCAACAAAATCAAGTGGTATCGACGCATTTTCACTCGCTATGAAAAACTCGCACGACGTTTCATGGCTTTCTTACACTTTGCTTCTACTTTGTTCTGGCTCGAACAAAATGTCAACGAGCCCTAGTACGTTGGTCGAGCTTAGCGGTCAGATCATCGATACCATGAAGGGGTTGGAAGTAAACGGACTCTCATCAGAACTGCGTACCACCCTGGTTGAATGCGTGGAGCAATTGAAGGCGGAAGTTACTGCCGAGGCCAGAAACACTACTGAGAGGGTGGGCTCGGAAGTACAAACAGCACTCTCACAACGAATGGATAATGTGGTTTCAGAGCTCACATCCAAGACTGATTCTGCCAGTGATACAGTGATGAAACGCCTTAACGCCCTCGGGGAACAAATAGCGGAACTCCGACAGATAGCTCAACAGTCATCGAAGCGCAAAGGGCTGTTTGGGTAGGTGTCTCGACGATTCGACTTCAGCGACGTTCCTCGACTTCCATTGATTCAAGTAGATGACCCCCTGCTCCTCCACCTGCAAACCCCCAAAAACCAGCTCACCGAACAGACAAACACCGTCAAGGAAACGCCAACCCCCAATGACAATCCAACTATCCGACATCCGCCGCCTCACCCCCATCACCCAAGAATACGCCTACTTCCAGAGCAGTGGCTTCTCCCCCAAGATGGAGCCGGTCATCGAGGAGACCAACCGCTGGGCGCACTTCCAGAATTCCGGCGGCGCCGCGCCGGGAATCCACGAAAAAATGCTGGACGGATTCGAGTCGACGCGCGACAAGGTCGCCCAGTCGATGAACGCCGATAGCGACGAGATCGTGTTGGGCGAAAACACCACCATCGGCATCAACATCGTCGCCAATGGGATTAACTGGCAGGCGGGCGACAACGTCATCCTGAGCGACAAGGAGCACCCGGGCAACCGCATCACCTGGTACAGCCACGTCCATCGCTACGGCATTGAACTGCGCTTTTTGCAGGTCATTCACGACGAGGAGCAGATGCTGGAACAGTTTGAGCAGCTGCTCGACGACCGCACGCGGGTCGTTTCGATCAGCCATGTCTGCCGCCGCACCGGCCAGCGACTGCCGGCGCGAGTGCTGGTTGACCTCGCCCACGATAGAGACATCCCGGTACTGCTCGACGGCGCGCAGGCCTACGGGGCCATTCCGGTTGACATGCGCGCGCTGGACTGCGACTTCTACGCCTTCAGCGGACACAAGTACATCATGGCGCCGCAGGGCACCGGCGGATTCTACGTCCGCCAGGATCGTATCCCCTGGATCCAGCCAAGCTGGATCGGCTCCCATTCGCAGAAGGACTTCGACTTGGTGGGCGGCCTCACGTTGCTGGATGAGGCCAAACGATTCGAGTTCGGAACCCGTAATCTGGCCGACCAGATCGGCTTCGGCAAGGCGCTCGACTACTGGTCCGAAATCGGCTGGGAGAACGTGTTCTCGTATATATCCGGTTACACCGACCGCATGAAGTCCTCCCTCCAGGAAGTGCCGGGCCTGACGCTGCACACGCCCCTGCCCTACGGCAGGTCGTCGGGCATCGTTACCTTCAGTCTCGGTGGCTACAGTTCTGCGGAAATACAGAAACACCTGAAAGAGAGGAAGGTTCTGGTCGCCCCGCTGGAACTGGACGGAGCCATGATCCGCGTTTCCACCCATGTCTTCAACAACGAGAACGACCTGGAGCGACTGGTCACGGGTCTGCAGGCGATGACCTGACCGGTCAGCCATTTATCTGAGGGGTGTGCATAATGCAGATTTGACATAATCGGCCAGGAAGGGTTCTCCTATCGTTGCCAAACGAGAAAGAAGAATCCAATGGCAAAGATGCCGCTGCTGACCGACTATGTCGACATAATTATCGACCTGTTTGAGCAGTTCAGACAAGAGTCTGTTCAAAGCCCGCGGCCCGGTCTGGCATGAGAAGATGCGCAGAGAAGGTCGCATTCCGCCCAGATTGCCATGATTGTCAATGCCAACTGGAGTTTGCTTCATCGGAATATCTCTGACATCGCTACCGCTTTCCAGTGACAGTTATGCACACCCCTCACATAAATCGTCGCCAGTTTCGACTTGTCGTGAATATGCCGCCAAACTATGCGATTACGATTTCGCAACATTGCAATTGCCGGTGTGGCCGGGCAGTGTTCAGATTGGGCATGTGGCGCTTCGCGCCGGCAGCGGGCGTACAATAGAGGCGCAGTGGCAAAATGACCGTCCCCGCTGGTTTCGTATCATACGCACATGAAGGCGCATAGAAGTGGCGCAGTGGTATATCAAGGCAAAAGATAGGGAGAACACCGGCGCACAGCACGCCATCGTACCGGCAGACATGCGCCAGTTACGACGCTGATTCTCTGCGCCTGGCCCCGTCAGCAGCGCAGGGCGACCGCTACGAATTGCAAGGTCCCCAGTACCCCCAAGCGATTCGAAGCGCTCTACGGGCTTCCTGTGCGGTCAGTTTTGAGCAATTGGTTGAAAATAGAAAAAAGCGTCGGATTCGGGTATTTTCGCCCGGATTCAGCGGTCGTCTGCTCGACAGCTCTTACCTATGACCTTCGGCATTGCGCTACTGTTTTCTCTCAAGTTCAGATAAGGTAGGCGAGAGGGCTGCAGACGGGTGACTGCGTGTGACTGTTCAAAGGGCGTGATTTTGCGTACAATCTTCGAGGAAGAACCGGCCTATTGGTCAACGGTAAACTGGGGGTTATCGACGACGGGGGGCGCCGGCATGGATGCCCAGCCCCCCAGAGGGGCGCGCCGAGATTGAGTCGGTTGAAGAAAGCCTCGCCGCGCTTCCTGGGCTAGAGGAAACGCTTGACCGTTTTCAGGATGTGGGCCTCGAGGAACGTCTGCGGGAATACGGTTTCTGAAAGATGAACAGAACGGAACTGCTCCAACTCATCGCCAACCGGGAGAACTCGCGCGTCGAATTCAAGCGTGACGACTGTCACCCGGATGAGCTCGCCACGGAGATGTCCGCACTGCTGAATCTAGAGGGTGGCGCCATTCTTCTCGGCGTGGAAGACGACGGAGCCATCTCCGGGCTGACCAGAAGCCGCGAGGCTGCGGAGGAGTGGGTGATGAACATCGTTCGCCAGAGTCTCCAGCCCGCCATCATTCCCGTCTGGACCTGCATAGAAACTGAGAAGGACAAAGATGTAGGTATCATCGAGCTTGCCGCCGACAGCCCGGGAAAGCCCTACAAGGCAAAACGAGGCAGAGCCTGGGTGACCTTCATCCGAGCCGGCAGCACCTCCCGGGAGGCGACACGCGAGGAGGAGGGACGTCTCTACCAGGCTGCCCGCTTGGTCCGATACGAGATCAAGTCGGTGCCGGACACCGGGCTGGAAGCTCTCGACATGGACCGAATCGAGAACTACTACCAGGACGTCTTGAAGCGCTCAGTGCCGGCCCGGACAGACCTCGAGAACAGGCAGCGACTCCTGCTTAACTCGGACCTGCTGGTTGAGGCGGGAGATGGCGCTGGCGCATCAGTCGCAGGGCTCCTGCTGTTCGGCAAGAACCCGAACCGCCGTCTTCCCCAGGCCGGCGTGACTGCGGTGGCGTTTCCCGGTCTTGAAAAGGAATACAACACAGTCGATGAAGAGCGGATTCGAGGACCTCTGACGCCGCGAGTCTCGAAGGATGGTGATGTGGTGGAAAGGGGCGTGATCGACCGCACGGTGGACTTCATAAAACGCAACATGGGAAGCGTCGCGTACCTGGAAGGAGGCCGCCGCCGCCGCAAGAGTTCCTTCCCCCTTGACGCGGTGCGAGAGGCGTTAGTCAACGCGGTGGCGCATCGCGACTACGCGCGCGAGGGGACCGACATCGAGGTTTCGCTATACCGGGATCGCTTCGAAGTGATCTCGCCGGGACGCCTTCCAAACGGTGTCACGGTGGAGAAGATGAAAGAAGGCGTGGTTCGTGTGGCCCGCAACGAGCTTCTAAAGGAAATCCTCCGCGACTACCGCTATATAGAGCACTACGGAATGGGAGTCCGCAACCGGATCATCAACTCAATGCGGGACCACAATGGCACAGAGCCGGACTTGGTGGAGGGAGATGATCGTTTCATGGTTCGGCTGTGGAAGGCGCCCCGACAGTCATGATAGGGAAATCTGACGGATACGACGCCGCATCGGTCAGATCAGTTACAACGAAGTCCCACCTGACGGCGGCCGCCAAGCCCGGACTTGCTACCGTCCCCAACCACAGCCCTAGACACAGGCACTGACCGCTCTGCAATCGCCGGGCCGAAGGATAGTCCACGCGAGGGCCTCAGATTCTTGACCGAACCGGCCGTAAGCGGTATACTTTGCGCGATTTTCTGCACCATCCCACAGACAATAACCGAATATCTTCTCTTTCCATCCACCTAGCAAGGAGAACGAACGTTATGAAGAGATTCACCCCTATTTTCGCGTTTTTGGCAGTTCTGATTATGGTGACGGGCTGTGTTGCGCCCGCGGCGCCGGCTTCAGAGATGGCCGAAGAGGAAATGATGGAGGTTGTCAGCACAGGAGGCGTTACCCTGCCTGACGACGCTGCGCCTCTTGACCAGCAGGTGTTCCGCTCTGCCGGCATCGAAGGCAAGCATTTCGACACGATGCGCAATGAGTACGAAGGCTTTGCCTATGAGTCGACGATCGAGCAGCTGGCCAAGATGGGTCCGGAAGGCGATTGGCACCCGGCCGCGGCCGACAGCTGGGAGCTTTCCGAAGACGGCCGTACGTGGACCTTCCACCTGCGGCAGGACGCCATGTGGAGCGACGGCACTCCGGTTACGGCCGAGGACTGGGTATACAGCTTCCGCCGCTACCTGGACCCGGAGATGGCCAACGTCTACGCCTGGTTCCTGTTCGACCTCGAGAACGGCGAAGCCTACAACAAGGGCGAGGTCGACGTCGAAGAGCTGGGCGTCAAGCTGATCGACGACTATACATTCTCGCTCACAACCAAGGTGCCGATTCCCTACTATATGTTCAAGATCAACTGGCACGCGGCGCCGGTTCCCCGCCACATGGTGGAAGAGCACGGTGACGACTGGGCCAACGATCCCGCCACTGCGCCGAGCAACGGCCCCTACCGCATCTCCGAATGGAACCGGGGCAAGAACGTGATCTTCACGCCCAACCCGCACTACACGGGGCCCTTCCCGGCGACATTTGAACAACGGATTCAAGTGATCATCCCTGAGGTCGGCGCGCCGCTGCTGCAGATGTATCAGGCCGGCGATATCGACGGCGGGGTCGGCGTGACAGGTGATGACCTCGTACAGGTGCTCGCGGATCCGCAGCTGAGCAAAGAGGCCTACATCAGCGTGATGAATCGCGGCGTCTACATCTACATGAACCAGCGCACGCCGCCCTTTGACAACATCCTGGTGCGCCAGGCATTCGCGCACGCGGTTGACCGCACGGCCCTGTGTGACAACGTCATGCGGGGGACCTGCATTCCCGCGCACGGCTTCCTGCCCAAGGACTTCCCGTGCGAGCGCAACGACGATCCCGAGCTGATCGCGTTCCAGAACTACGATCCTGAAATGGCTGCTGATCTGATAGCGCAGGCCGGCTATCCCGGCGGCGAGGGCTTCCCCGAGCTGACGATCTACACCAAAGAGGGTGAGTTCATCCGCGAGGCCGAGGCGATCCAGCGTATGTTGGCCGACAACCTGGGGGTCAAGCTCACGCCGCAGAACGTCGAGCGCGCCTTCTATGTCGACCAGATGCGCAACGGCGAGTTGAAAGTCGCCCTCAATCGCTGGGGCGCAGACTTCATCGATCCGAGCAACTTCGTGGACTGGTGGGACGATCCCGCTGCCTCCTACTTCACCGGCTGGACCGACGAAGAGTACCGCAACCTGATCGACACGGCCCGTCCAATGGCGATGTCGACCGAACGCTGCGACCTCTACCACGAGGCCCTCAAGATCCTGGCGCGTGACGCCATCGGCGTCTTCGTAATGAACCCGGTACAGGCTGTCCTGTACAAGGACTACGTCTCAGGGCTGACCCTCACAGACGACGGCACGCTTGGCGTCTATAACATGATGCTCCTGGATAGCGCCTACATTACGGAGTAGTAGTTCCGGCTGGAGGAGTGAGAGAGATAACACCTTTCTCACTCCTCCAAGTTTTAACCACCTTGTCCGCCGTCAACACGAATCCGTGAGCTTCGCATGACCAGCTGCTTAAATCTCTCCTCTCAGTAGACGGAGGCCCGGATGGCGCGCTATGTTCTGGGACGCTTCGTTGGCATTATTGGCGTCCTGTTTATCGTATCGATCATGATCTTTCTCATGATCCACTCCATTCCGGGCGGCCCGTTCGACGCCATGCCGACGACATCCGAGTTCAGAGAAATCCCTGAACACATCCGCGCGAAGCTGATGGCCAAGTACGGTCTCGACAAGCCGCTATATGTACAGTATTTCCGCTACATGTGGGCGGCGCTGCGCGGCGACTTCGGCATCTCCTTCCGCTATGGGGAGCCGGTCACGGATTTCATCAGCCGCTCCTGGCCCGCAACTGCGCAACTGGGACTGTCGGCCATGGCGATTGGCATACCGATCGGCATCGGTCTGGGAATCCTGGCCGCGCTGCGCCCCAATACCTGGTTGGACTACGCCACCAACGTTGTCGTAATCACGACCTTTGTTACACCCCCCTTTGTTATCGCCATTATGAGCATCATCATCTTCGCGGTGGTTTTGCGCTGGCTTCCTTCCGGCGGCTGGGGAGAACCCAATCAGTGGATCCTGCCCACCGCTGTCTATGCGCTCGGCCAGATCGGCGGCATGGCCCGCTTCACGCGTTCCAGCATGGTGGACGCGATGCAGGCGGAGTATGTACGCACTGCAAGGGCCAAGGGGCTGCGGGAACGGGCGGTTGTGATGCGGCACGCCTTCCGCGCGGCGTCGCTGCCTCTGATCACACTACTGGGGCCGATGATAGTCAACCTGCTGCTGGGTTCGTTCTTCATTGAAGCGATATTCCGCATACCGGGCATCGGCGGCCAAATCACACTGGCCCTCTATAATCGGGATTACCCGGTGATCATGGCGCTGATCCTGCTGTGGACCTTTGCCATTGCCATTGCCTACCTCGTGACCGACCTGCTCTACGGCGTGGTCGACCCGCGCATACGTGTCGGCGGCACTATGTAAAACGCGCCTGAGGTCGCAATAGGCGCGAAGGAGACTTACCATTTCCACCTCTTCGGCGAAGCAGAATGGCGACCGCGCCAGCGCCGCCGCGCAGGCTGCTGCCCTGGCCCTCGACCTGAACTCGCGGCCTCGCAACCTGTGGGGGGACGCGGCCAGGCGATTCTCCCGCAACCTGCTGGCCATGATTTCCCTGTCCTTCGTACTGCTCCTGATCTTCCTGGCCCTGTTCGCCAATGTGCTGGCGCCGGAGGGCTACGACTTCCAGCAGTACGACAAGACGTGGCTTTTCCCCTCGTTCGAACATCCGATGGGCACGGATCCCTTCGGTCGCGACATTCTGACGCGCGTCATCTACGGCGCGCGTATTTCGCTGGCGATCGGCTTTATCAGCAATTTCATCGCTCTTGGCATCGGCCTCCCCTATGGGGCGGCCGCGGCCTGGTACGGCGGCGCCGTCGACTTTGTTCTCATTCGTATCATTGAAATCATCAACTCCGTTCCCAATCTGTTGCTGGGCATCCTGATCATCAGCGTTCTGGGGCCGGGCTTTCGCAACGTTCTCTTTGTCTTCGCAGTCACCGGCTGGATGGGTATTGCGCGCCTGGTGCGGGGCCAGTTCCTATCCTTGCGCGAACAGGACTATGTACTGGCCGCGACCTGTATTGGCGTGCCCAACTATCGCATAATCGTCCGCCATCTGTTGCCGAACACCATGTCTCCCATTATCGTCAGCGTGACGTTGGGCATCCCCGGCGCGATTCTGGGCGAGTCCGGCCTGAGCTTTCTGGGGATTGGCATAAACCCACCGCTTCCCAGCTGGGGGCGTATGCTCAATGACTATCTCAGCGCGATCCAGTCGCACTGGTATCTGGCCTTCTTCCCGGGCCTGATGATCGCGCTGGCGATGTACGCTTTCACGCTGATGGGAGATGGGCTTCAGGATGCCCTGGACCCGACCAAGTAGGCGGTAGCAGGCAGGATAGCCAGGCGGCTGCAAAGACTTTCCTCTGGCAGTTGAGCCTACACGCTTCCTGATTCAACGGGTGACTCCATGGACACCGAACCAGGCGAGCCGCAGAGCTGTCCCCTCAGCCAACTGCGGGCTGACGTCCCCCTGGCGAGCGAATACATCTATCTGAACAGCTGCACATTCGGCCCTGTCCTCCAATCGGTACAGCTGACTGCCGCCACCCTCAACGAGTTGGGCGCCGCCAACTATTCCCTCCGCATCGGGGCCGGCGCCTGCATAGAAACAGCGCAGCGCACCGGCTTGAAAACAATAGAGGAGCATTGTCGTAAGTTGACGGAGCGTTTGCGCGCCGGTCTGCGCCGCGTGCCGGGAATCAGCGTAGCAAGCCCAGACGCCTGGGAACATTCATCGAGCGTCACAACAGTTCAACTACACGAAGGTACGCCGGCGCGCTGCCTACGGCTTGTCGAACGACTGCTGGACGATTATTGTATTGTTGTGAAATATCGGCCGGAAATCTGCGGCGTCCGCATCGGCGTCGCCGCATTCAACACCGCCGAGGAAATCGACCAGTTCCTTACCGCAATCGACGACCTGGCGCCGCAGGTCTGACCACACAAGAGGACAACCGAACCGATCATGCCAGAGCCAAGCAACCGCACACCGATCATCTCCATCGACACGCCGACGCCCCCACCCTACTGGGCGCTGCTGGAGTGGGAACTGATTCGCAACCAGACCGCGGCCGTCGAGGAGTTCTACGCCCGCTATTTTGACGAGCGCGGCTACCTGCTTTGCGTTCCCCGTTGGGGCGGCGATGACGGGCCGGATGACGCTGCCGAAAACCTGGCGGGGTGGACCATGCTGCACGCGCTGGGCGCGCCCGAAAATGTTCTGGAGCTCTATAAGAAGGGCTGGGAGGGTCATCTCCGCCAGTACACTGAGGCGAAGACTGTCGAGGTGCCGTTTGCCCGCGACGGCATGTACTACAAAGAGTTTCCCGTCATGTTCGACTGGATGCACAACGGTGAGGGTTTCTCGGTCTTTTTCCTGCAGCTGTTGTCGGACCCGTATGACCACCTGGCGCGCCAGCGCATGGAACGCTTTGCCGGCTTCTATATGGGCACCGATCCTCAGGCCCATAATTATGACCCGGAGCACAAGGTCATTCGCAGCATGTTCAACGGCAGCCGGGGCCCGCTGATGCGCAAGTCGACCGGCCTCGACTGGGCCGGCGATTCGCTTGAAATCGAAGGGCGCTTCAAGCCTGGTCATGGCGAACGCAATTATTCCGAAATGGTAGCCCACTTTGAGGACTACAACGACGTGGTCGGCGACCACCCGCTCAATCTGTCGACGACGACGCTGGCCTTCAACGCCTACATGCAGACCGGAAACGCCAAGTACAAGGACTGGCTGGTCGACTATATCGATGCCTGGTGCGAACGGACCGCGGCTAACGGCGGCATCACTCCCACCAATATCGGGCTGGACGGCAGCATCGGGGGCGCCAGTGACGGCAAGTGGTACGGCGGCGTCTATGGTTGGGGATTTACGGTAACGGTGCCGCAGACGGGGGAACTGGCGCACCGGCCGTTTTTCCTGAACCGTGTGCACTACGGCTTTGGCAACGGGCTGCTGATGACCGGCGACCAGGGTTATGTGGACACGTGGCGCGGCGTCATCGACAACGTCAACGCAAACAGTAAGACAGAGGGAGGGCAGACGCTTTACCCCCACATGCATGGCGATGAAGGCTGGTATGACTACACGCCGGAGCCGTTCAACACGGGGGCACTGGAACTGTACTACTGGTCGATGGACCGGGCGGACTTGCCGCGCGTGCAGGAGAACGAGTGGATTCAATTTCTGGAAGGGGACAATCCGGACTACCCGGTCACTGCACTGCAGGAGGATCTGGCAGAGGTGCGAGAGAGAATCGGCAAGGTGCGCGCCGACAGCAGTTCGCCGGATACGCGCATGTCAGACGACATGAACGGCTTCAATCCCGCTATGGTGAGCCGGCTGACCGAGCTTATGCTGGGCGGCCTGCCGACGGAGCGGCTGGGCTTTCCTCTCCACAGTCGCGTGCGCTACTTCGATCCGACGCGGCAGAGGGCCGGCATGCCGGAGGATGTTGGCGCGCTGGTCGAAAGCTTGAGTGACGACGAGATGACGCTGACGCTGGTTAATACCGACCAGCTCAAGTCGCGCACTGTTGTCGTCCAGGGGGGAGCCTACGGCGAGCATCAGTTCGTGAGCGTAAACCACAACGGAGTAACGACTGCCATTGATGGCGACAACTTCAACGTGCGGCTAGGGCCGGGCTGCGGCAGCAGACTGCATATCCGGATGGCG
This sequence comes from Caldilineaceae bacterium, assembly GCA_965204525.1. GTDB lineage: Bacteria > Chloroflexota > Anaerolineae > Caldilineales > Caldilineaceae > Bin5. The sequence continues at coordinate 1,890,281 of OZ241994.1, forward strand.
CGCTATGCCAACCGGCCCACCTGCGCCTTCCCGTGGGATCGTTAGACGGGTCAGGAAAACTGGCAAGTCGACAGTTTCGAGAATAGTTCCGCCAGCAGAGTCTACTGGTGCATGCTCGACCCTTTTAGCGAGAAAGGCAAGTACATGGCAAACGAGAGTAAACCCAATGTCCTGATCTTTCTCTGTGACCAGTTGCGCATCGATTTGCTGGCCTGCTATGGGGAGACGCTCGTGCGGACACCGAACATTTCCGCCCTGGCGCAGGATTCCTGCGTTTTCGAGCGGGCGTATACGCCCTGCGCGATCTGCTCGCCTGCCCGCGCCAGCCTGCTCACCGGCCTCTACCCCCACGGCCACCACATGTTCAACAACTCTACCCCCCGCTATTCCTACTGCGAGAAGCTGCGCCCCGGCGTCGCGATGATGCAGGACTGGATCGACGAGGAGAGCGACTACGAGTCGGCCTGGTTTGGCAAGTGGCACGTCGGCCCTGCCCAAGACCTGTTTGACTCCCGCTTCCATCATACGCAAAAGCCTTACGAAGGCGGCCCCGAATTTCTGACCAGTTCCCATTGGCATCCCAACACGCGCATCGCGCCCCTGGTGGAGAGCGTCGGCCGGGGTACGGCAGGAACGCTGGATGTCGGGCTGGAGGGATTCCCCGATGTTGTTGCGGCCCGCTACTCCCAGGAGTTCCTGCACAACCGCGACGGAACGAGGCCCTTTTTCCTGACCTGCTCCTTTCCCGGGCCGCACAGCCCCTGGATGGTCCCGGACGAATGGGGCATTCGCTACGACCCGGCTGACATCGAATTGTGGCCCAATCGCCATGACAATTTTGAAGGGAAACCGATCAACCAGAGAAAGCTGCGCCTGATGCAGGACGTTCGCGGGGAAGGCCTCCTGCCTTCCGCGGCGCGCCCGCTGCCGGACGGGGATTCCCGACAGACGCAGGAAAGGAAGGACCGGGAGTTGCAGGAGTTGCTGGCCTGTTGCTTCTCCTATCTGGAGCTGATCGACCAGATGGTTGGCGAAGTGGTGGCAACGCTCAAGGAACTGGACCTGTATGAGGAGACGGCCATCGTCTTCACGGCGGATCATGGCGATATGGCCGGTTCCCATGGCCTTATGAACAAGGGCGCTTACATGTATGACGAGATCTACCGTATCCCCCTGCTGGTAAAGGCCCCAGGAGCGCCTCAACCCAGCCGCAGCGCCGCGTTTGTGCACTTGATGGATGTAACCGCGACCTGTTTGCACTTGATGGCGGGGGATAAACAGGAGAGCATGATGGGGCAAAGCCTGCACGGCGAGTCACTGCTTCCCCTCGTGCAGGGAAACGACGACTGGGGCCGGGCAATGCACTACGCCGAGTACCACGGCGACTGGTACGGTCACTACTCGGCGCGGATGGTGACCGACGGCCGCTGGAAGCTGGTGTGGAATCTGACCGATCTGTGCGAGCTGTATGATCTGGAAAACGATCCCCACGAGCTAAGCAACTGCTTCTACGATCTCGAATACGAAGATGTGCGCGCCAGCTGCTTCGAATATCTGATGGCGGAGGCGCAACGCACGGACGACGCGCAGTTGCGGCTGCTGCTGCCGCAAGTCGAAATTGCGGCACAGGGAACGGCCGGCCTCTGATTCCAGCGAAAGGCAAGTTTCAGCACAGTCGTCACCGCTGCATTAGTGCACTCCTTTGCCAGCTCGACGATGAATACGTGAAAGGCGATTTGTATGGCCAGCGCGAGCAAACCCAACGTCCTGATCTTCCTTTGTGACCAGTTGCGGATCGATCTGTTGACCTGTTACCAGGAGACGCTGATACGAACGCCGAACATCACGGCCCTGGCCGGGGATTCCTGTCTGTTCGAAAGGGCCTATACGCCCTTAGCTCTTTGCTCGCCTGCCCGCGCCAGCCTGCTAACCGGCCTCTACCCCCACGGCCACCACATGTTCAACAACTCGACCCCGCATTATTCCTACTGTGAACACCTGCGGCCTGACGTGACCATGCTGCAGGACTGGGTAGACGATCAGAGCGACTACGAGTCGGCCTGGTTTGGCAAATGGCACATCGGTCCGGCGCAGGACCTGTTCGACTCCCGTTTTCACCATACGCACGACGAGCCGCACGCAGGCGGGCCAGTCTTTCTGGACAGCTCGCACTGGCACCCCAACACGCGCATCGCCCCCCTTGTTCAAAGCGTCGGGCGCGGTACAGCCGGCACGCTGGACGTGGCCATGGAGGGCTTCCCCGATGTCGTCGCGGCCCGCTACACCCAGGAATTTCTGCGCACGCGGGACACGACCAGGCCCTTTTTCGCTACCTGTTCCTTCCCCGGCCCCCACTTTCCCTGGATGGTTCCGGAAGAGTGGGGCATTCGCTACGACCCGGCTGACATCGAAATGTGGCCCAATCGCTATGACACGTTTGAGGGCAAACCGATCAACCAGAGGAAAATCCGCCTTTTGAACGAGGCAAATGCAGGCGGTCTTTCTTCAGAGGAACAGGACCAGGAGCTGAAGGAGCTTCTGGCCTGCTGCTTCTCCTACATAGAGCTGATCGACGAGATGGTGGGTGAGGTCGTGTCGACTCTCAAGGAGCTCGGCCTCTATGAAGATACCGCTATCATCTTCACGGCGGATCATGGCGATATGGCCGGGTCGCACGGGCTGATGAACAAGGGCGCCTATATGTATGACGAAATCTATCGCATTCCCATGCTTCTGAAGAGGCCTGGGGCGGGCGGGGCGTCACGAAGCAGTTCTTTTGTGCACCTGATGGACGTTACGGCCACCTGTCTGCACCTGATGACAGGTACGGAACAGGACAGTTTGTCGGGGCGGAGCCTTCACGGGCAGTCTCTGCTGCCCCTGGCCGCAGGGGAGGATGACTGGCCGCGCAGTATGCATTACGCGCAGTATCACGGGGACCCGTGGGGTCACTACTCCTCCCGCATGGTGACCGACGGGCGCTGGAAGCTGGTCTGGAACCTGACCGATCTTTGCGAACTGTACGACCTGGAGAACGACCCCCACGAGTTGCATAACCGCTTCTACGATCCCGCTTGTGATGAGGTACGCGCTGCCTGCTTCGACTATCTCCTGGCCGAGGCGAGGCGGACCGGCGACGCCCACGTCCTTCTGCTGAAGCCGGAACACGAGTTGGCAATTCAAGGAATCCCTGTTCCCGGGAACGCCTGATCAGCCAGCAACAGGGCGGCTCTTTCACGACTGCTGTATTCGATCCACACTACCTATAAGAATTCGAAGAGAACGAGAAACAACAAGGAGGTCCACGATGAAATTTGGTGTCTTTCTTCCCAGCCACGGACCGGCGAAGTCGCCGCAGTCGGTCCATCAGGTGGCGCAGGCGGCAGAGCAGGCAGGTTACGATTCGCTGTGGGCCGCCGATCACGTGCTTGTGCATCAGAGATTCAGCGATTTCTGCATGATCGAGACCTTTGTCACGCTGGGATACGTGGCGGCCGTCACCGAGAAGATTACGCTGGGGACGACCGTACTGGTACTGCCGCAGCGCGATCCGATCCTGGCTGCCAAGCAGGCGGCCGCGGTTGACCAGTACTCAGACGGGCGCTTGATCCTGGGCATCGGCGTGGGATGGATGGATGACGAGTACCGCTACTTGCGCACCGACTTCAGTAAGCGCGGCCGCATGATGGATGAGTGGATGGACGTGATGCGCGTCCTGTGGAGCGAGGACGAGCCTTCATTCCACGGTGAGTGGATCAACTTCGAGGAGAGCGCCTTCGAGCCGAAACCGGCGCAGGAGGGGGGCCCGCCGTTCACGATAGGCGGGTTGAGCGACGCGGCCATCCGACGTGCGGCGACGAAGGCGAGCGGCTGGCATCCGATCCACATTGAACCGGAGGAGGTCGCCGCCGGCGTCGCCAAGATGCGCGCCTGGGCGAACGGAGAGCCGCGAACGGTCGTGTTCCATGCCCGCACCGAACTGGGTGATCAGGCGGACCCGGAAGTGTCCATTCTCAGAGGGTCGATGTCTGAGGTCAGTGATCGCATCGGGCGCTACGCCGAAGCCGGCGTCGAGCACATGCTGTTCGACTTCAACACCGCGCCGACGGCCGATGCAATTCAGGATCAGATGGAAAGGCTCGCGTCTGATGTCTTTCCGGTCCACCAGACGGCGTAGGGGTTAGGATACCGCGCCGCGCCTGCCGCGACTAAAGGGAGTCGATCGCCTCGATCTGCGCCCAGCCGCCGCTGTCCTTTGACGCCTCCGCTGCCAGCCCTATCAAGTGAAGTTGGGCGACGGCGGGGGCATCCGCGGGCAGTGGTCCGGCACCGAGCGCTTCTCTGAGTTTGTCGACTTCAGCGTTGGTAGTTTCCGTTTCAATCAGCGGCTCGCCGGCAACGGCGTCGAGGAAGGCGGCGACGCATTCATTCATGCCGGGCCATCCGGCGCGCGGCTCGGACTCGGCCACCTTTTCGACAGACCAGTCGCTCTGGCTGCGCGTGCGCTGGCGCAGTTCGCCGGAAAAGAGGTCCACGACCAGGTCGCCGTCTTCCCCGTTAACTTCGACGGTCGTTTCCAGATCGACAACGCAGTTGAGATTGACCTGTACCGTTCCCCAGACGCCACCGTAATCGTAGAGTCCCTGGCACTGCTGCTGCGCGCGTCCGGGTAGGTCGTCTCCTTCAAGGAGCAGTACGCGGGAAGGCGTTGCCTCAAGGATGCGGTTGAGAGTATCCACGTACCAGGGGGCGATGTGGTTGAGCGTGCTCAGGTCTGCTTCCGGGTCGGCGCCCCAGCTTGACTGCAGTCGTACCGATGCCGAATGCACCTGGCCGATAAGCCCGCTGCGCACGCGCCTGGCCGCCTCGACGAAGACGGGAATGAAACCGATTTCGAGGTCGGCGTGGGTAACCTGCGGCGCTTCCAACAGCCGGGACACCATGGGGCGAATCCTCTGGCGCTGACTGGCGAGGGGTGGTTCATAGAAGATCGGTACACCTGAGTCAAGCGCCGCGGTGAGCGCTTCTTCGTGCGCGGCGTCGGATACGGCGATGAAAACAGCGTCGACCGGGGATCCGCTTAACAGTTCTTCGGCGTTGGAGAATACTGCGGTGTCGGATCCGAGTTCGCTGCGGATGCGTTGCTGCGTGGCGGTACTGGGCGCGGCCGCCGAGACGATGTGGGCGCGCCCGTCGCGCTGCAGCGCGGGCACGTAGGCCATTCGGGTCCAGCTGCCGTAGCCAATGAGTCCGACGCGAAAGTCCATTGCAGTCCCCTGTTTGCGTTCCCGCGCTCTTTCTCAGAATAATGGATCCGGCCAGCGAACGAAGGCCAGTGCGCCCGAGAGCCGGCTGAAGTCCGCCTCGGTCAGGTCATCCCGGTAGGGGAGCGCCTTCTGGATCGCCTCCGGCTGGCCGGCATAGCGATTGACGATCTTTTCCGCATTGATTTGGGCGTCGCCGTACTGCAGGACGAGGAGGCAGACGCATTGATAGCCGTGCTGGCGGGCATACCAGGAACCGACGTCAAGCAGGCGAATCACCTGGTCTCGTTTTCGGTCAAAATTCGTGAATTCGCTTACGCCGGAATGACACTTGGCCTCAACCAGTACAACCGCGCTCTTCCCCAGCGTGATCATCAGGTCCGGTTCGGAAGCGCCCTCTGCCTTCTGGCGGCTCGGCGGTGGAGGGAGCTTGGGCCAGAACTCCATCTTTGCAGTTGGAATGTCCTTAAAGACCCGGGGCGGCACCGCGCCAAAGAACGACTGCCGTATGAGCTGAGTCAGTACGCGGGTCCTCTGAGGCTCGTCTCTGAGCAAGGGACTGAAATAGTGCCAGGTGCGGGCATCCTCGGAGTTCTCGCTGAGGACCTTGGGCAATCCTTCCGCGATCGACGGCGGAAACCTGTCCGTCAACTTACTCTGGAATGCCGGGTGCGCAATATCGGTCTGTCTCAGTAATGGATGATCTTCCGGCCGTCTCCAGACTTTGATCCTGGAGGAGCTGACGACGAACTCGCTCAATTTCCTGCCTCTCTTGCTTTTCGAAAGAAGGTCACAGGCTTTCGATCTGTTCCCAGCGAAACTAGTACACATCATTTTACGGTTTCCGACTCGTCCTGACAATTCGCGAAGATTCAGCGTGCATCCCAATATTGGGGCGAACTTTCGTATACTTCTGGAAGCAACCAAGCCGCGGTCCGTTCCCTGTCCAAATCCCGGCAGAGGAAGCGCCGCCTCTCCCCATCCCCCTCAAAGCTCCGGTAGGGGCAGTCCTTATGTCTGCCCTCCCCACGGTGTTACTCACTCCTCACTCCTCTTCACTCTCTCCTCTCCAAGTTGGCCGGAGGGTCAAGGCATGATACTCTGTCCCCGCAGTTCATGGCGCAGTACCACCCGCAGAAACCAAACCTATAGAGGAAGTCGAAGCCGAAATCATGCCTGGATACATCGTTATCGGCGGAGGCGCAATTGGCCTGAACACCGCCTACCAGTTGGCGCGCATGCAGTCCGGCAAAGTCACGCTGTTGGAGAAGGGGCAGGTTGGCGATGGTTCCAGCAGCCGCGCCGGCGGTATCATCACCGGACTGCTGTGGTCGGAGACGGGCGTGCTGGCGCGCATGATCAGCCTCCGCCTCTACCAGGAGTTGAGCGCAGACCTGGAAAGGTACGGCTACCGATTCCAGAACGTAGGCTGCTTGAATCTGTTCGACCCGGCATCCTGGCCGGAGCGGGAAGCGCTGCTCCCCTTGTATGATCGCCTCGGCTTTGCCTACGAAATCCTCGACGCTGCGCAGATGCGGCGCCGCTGGCCCGATCTGACGCCTGAGGCCGACCTGATCGGACTCCACGACGCTCTGGGAGGATACAGCGAGCCGCATGAATTCGTCCCCGCGCTGGCCCGTCGCTGCCGCGATCTGGGTGTCGAGATACGCGAGAACGCGCGCGTGAACAGTCTGCAAATCGAGAATGGCCGCGTTGCCGGCGTGCAGACGGCAATGGGCGTGCTGGAGGCGGATGTCGTGATCTGCACCGTCCACGCCTGGACCGCGGCGTTCATGGAGCTTTGCGGCGTGCGGCTGCCGATCAAGTCCTTTGTCCACCAGAGGTATGTCTCATCGAGACTGCAGGAACGCGCGGCGATTCCCGCGATCAACGCCAACCCCTACGGCGGCTATATTCGCCCGGCGCGTTTGGGTACAACCGATTTCCGCATACTGGCCGGAGGGGAGACCGAAGACAGGGAAGAGGAGCGCGTCGACGATCTTGCCTTCCACATGTCGGTGCTCTCGGCTCCGCGGAGTCTTCGAAGTCATCTCTCGGAGAATCTGGCGCCTCTCGTTCCCAAACTGGCCGCGACCCACTGGGAGACCGAGCAGGTCGGGCTGATCTCTTTCTCTCTGGACAGTGAACCGGTCCTGGGGACGCTGCCTCAGCTGCCTGGGCTGGTGGTGGGGGCGGCATTCCATTCCGGCGGGTTCGCCTACAGTCCGGTGGCAGGTCTGCTTCTGGCAGAGCTTGCGGCCGGCGAATCGCCGAGCGTCGATGTCTCCTCCTTCTCGCCGGGTCGATTCACCGAAGAGGATACAGACGCCTACCTGGCAACGACCGTTGTTCAGGCCGATGCATTCCGGCGCCGCCACTGATTGGGCAACGCGCGGTAGCTGCCTGACCTTGACAAAACGGCAACCATTTGGCATAGTTGCGGCGTCCACACGGGCCGCCGATTCTGGTACGCGCGCAGCCGCGCGAACCCTCAGAGGCGATCACCCGTTGCCGGATCTGATTGACGCATAAGAGCCCATTCTCTTGGGAAAGCGAAAGTCAGAGTGACAGTCGGCTTGCACGAGTCAATACTGTCCTGTCCACCGTTGCCCCCGATGGGGGCGAAGTCAACCAAAGCTCCATCAACTTCATAAGGGGAAACACACATGAGGCAAATGCATCTACGATTCGCAATATCTGCGCTTCTCTTGCTTTCGGTTGTTCTGGGCGCGTGCGCGGCGCCGGCGGCCCCGGCGCCTGCCGATTCAGGCGCGGCCATGGCCGACGAAGGCGAAATGATGGGCCGGCCTTTGCCCGACGACGCCGCCGAAGAGCAGGTCATTCGTTATGTAGCGCGCGGCTTCGGCAGGTTGAATCCTGCGGCAGAAGGCGGCTTCGGGCGCTTCATCATCTCCCACATGTTTATGCCCTTCTTCCTCCGCGATGCGGAGCACAACCTCTCACCCTGGTTGGCTACGGGCATTGACGCCAACGAAGATCAGAGCGTATACACCATTCACATCCATCCGGACGCCGTGTGGAATGATGGCTCGCCTGTGACTGCGCAGGAGGCCAAGGCCTACTGGGAATACGGTCTGCATCCCGACAAGTGTGTCGGGTGCTATCTTTCCCGCTTCACGGGCTTTGACCTGATCGAGGGCGCGCAGGCCGTGATCGATGGCGAGGCCGATGAGGTATCCGGCGTCGTGGCGGTGGATGACAAGACGTTGGAGGTCCGGCTGGTCGGCCCCGACCCTCTGTTCCCGCAGCGGGTCGCCCTGTTTGACACAGGATTCGTGAAGGTAGAGGACATCACTGGGGAGGACTTCTCGGCGACATCTGAAACGCGCGTTAACGGTCCCTTCATGCTGCAGGACTGGGACGTGGACGAGCAGAAGTTTGAAATCGTTCAGAATCCCAACTGGTGGGGAGACAAGAAGCCGTTCATCGAGCGGATCATCGCCACCCCTTCGGCTGACGAGAATATCTCCTTCATCATGTGGCAGAACGATGAGATTGATATTGCTTTCTTCCTGACCAATGTGCGAGAGCAGTTGGAGGAAGGGACGTTTACAGTGATTCCCTACGCCACCAACCTGTTCTACACCTTCTGGGCCGGCGTGGAGCCGATCGATGACCTCAACGTGCGGCGTGCGCTGGTGCACGCGGTAGACTGGCGTCCTGCGATATCCGCCGCCTGGGAAGGCACGCGTGACGACCGCTTCATGTCGACGCTGCTGACGCCTGAGCTGCAGTGCTACAAGGAGGGCAACTGGCCCGATTTCGGCTTTGATCCCGAACTGGCCAAGGAGGAACTGGCGGCCTCCAAGTACGGCGGGCCCGAAAATCTGCCCACGATTCGCATCAGCACCGGCGGTCAGTCTCCGAACTACATCCGCACTGCAGAAATCATGGTAGAGCAGTGGAAGAACAACCTGGGCATCACGAATGTGGAGATTCGCCCCGGCTGGCTGGATGTCTGGGGCCAGGACGCCGACCTGGTCAACGTCCGCCGCCAGAGCCTGGGCGCCATTCTGCCCGATCCGCCCAACTTCCTGGCCGGTCACTGGGCCAACTACGGCAACCCGGATGCAGCGGGAAGCATGGCGGATGATGCGGAGCTTGCCGAGATGATCGAGGCGCTCAAGTCGATGTCTCGCGACGATCCCGGCTTCTGTGACCTGGTGCAGGAGACCGAGGCGCGTATGTTGGGCCACTATCCCATCATTCCGATGATCTGGGATCCCTATGGCTACAGTGTCAAGCCTCACATCAAGAACTTCGGCACGAACGTAGACAATAACTGGGCTACCTTGTTGGACATCTACGTTGCTGAGAAGTAGATAGCAGGCGGTGAGAGCCCCATCAGGCTCTCACCCCTTTTTGTTCTGTTGGTTCTCTAACCGACTTACTCAAACGGAGGTTGAACCCGATGAAAGACAGAGTCCGACTTTTCTACGTAGTGTCGCTGTTCCTGGTCGCTGCTCTGGCCCTGTCGGCCTGCGCGGCGCCGGCTGCCCCGGCTGACACCGGCGGCGCGGCGATGGCGGATGAGGGCGAAGCGATGGAAGGCAGGCCGCTGCCTGACGACGCGGCTGAAGAGCAGGTTATCCGCTACGTTACCCGTGATCTCAGCCGGCTCAATCCGGCATCCGAGTCCGGTTTCGGCCGACCCTGGATCTCCCATATGTGGATGCCGTTCTTCCTGCGCGACCGCAACCACGATCTGCATCCCTGGCTTGCGACTGATTGGGAAGTGAACGACGACAATTCAGTCTACACGATCCACATCAATCCCGATGCCACCTGGTCGGACGGCTCCCCGGTTGTGGCGCAGGAAGCCATCGATTTCTGGTCATGGGCGCTCAGCCCAAATTGCATAAGCTGCTGGACCTACCTGCGGCTTGGCGTGGTTGAGGGCGCACAGGCCGTAATCGACGGTGAAGCAGACACGATTTCCGGCTTGACCGCTATCGATGACAAGACACTTCAGATAACTCTTGAGGAGCCTAGCCCGACCTTTATGGCCAGTATGGCCCACTACAACACCGGCTTCGTCAAGATGGAGGACGTGAACGCTGACGAGTTCGCTGCCGATGCCAATACGCGCGTCAACGGCCCCTTCAAGATCAAGGTCTGGGACCTGGATGAACGCGAGTATGAGATCGTGCAGAACCCCGGCTGGTGGGGAGACAAGAAGCCCTATATCGAACGGATCGTTGCCCAATGGTCCAACGACGAGAACATCACCTATATTATGTGGCAGGATGGGGAGGCCGACATCGCCCACTGGTTCACAAACATCCGCGAACCGCTGCGGGCCGAAAGCCCAGAGCTGTTCGTGCTGATCCCCTATGCCACGAACTTCTATTTTGCGCTACACACGTCCAAGCCACCCTTGGATGACCTCAACGTGCGGCGGGCGCTGCTCCACGCGGTAGACTGGGATCTGGCCATCAGCGCCGCCTACGAAGGTTCGCGCGACGAACGCGTGATGAAGACACACATCACGCCCGAGTTGCCCTGTTTCGTAGCGGATAACTGGCCCGACTTCGGATACGATCCTGAACTGGCCAAGCAGGAGCTGGCCGCCTCGAAGTATGGCGGTCCCGATGGCTTGCCCAAGATCCGCATCTCCAGCGGCGGCCAGTCGCCCAACTACCTGCGTACCGCTGAAATTATGGCGGAGCAGTGGAAGAACGTGTTGGGCATTACCGATGTCGAAATCCGGCCGGGGTGGAGCGATGCCTGGGGTCAGGAGGCGGACCTTGTCAACGTGCAGCGCAATAGCTGGGGCGCGACGATTCCCGATCCCGCAGCCATGATCACCGGTCTGTGGAAGTATTACACGAATCCCGATCATGTCGCCTTGGTGGATGATGAGTTGGACGCCATGATGGCCGAGCTTCCAACTCTCGACCCCAATAGCGCTGAGTACTGCGAAAAGGTCTCTGCAGCTGAAAAACGGCTGCTGGGCCACTACTATTTCCTTCCCATGATCTGGGACCTGTACGAATACGTCGTGCAGCCTTACGTCAAGAACTTCGATGCCAACGTGGACAACAACTGGTCCACTTTGCTCGATATCTACGTAGCGGAGCACTAAGTCAGGACTGACAATGGAGGGGTGGAAAGCGATTCAGGTTTCCACCCCTCTATTTCGGCCAACTGTATTGTGCTTCGACTCATTGAGGATTGGAGGATGATACAAATGAAAGCAAGAATGCAACCGTATCTGTGTGCTTCACTGCTGCTCGTTCTGGCTCTGATCGTTACGGCCTGCGCGGCGCCGGCTGGGCCGGCTGCGTCAGACTCTGGCGGCGCCATGGCTGATGACGGGGGAGAGATGGCCGGGCGGGCGTTGCCGGACGATGCCGCGGAGGAGCAGGTCATCCGGTACGTGACACGCAACTTCAGTCGCATGAATCCAGCCTCTGAGGGTGGCTTTGGCAGACCTTTCGTCTCGCACATTTGGATGACCCTTTTCCTGCGAGACTATGAGCACCATCCGCAGCCCTGGCTGGCCACCGGCTATGACGTCAGCGATGATGGTCTGACATACACGATCCATATTCACCCTGACGCCGTCTGGTCTGATGGGTCAGCGGTCACGGCCCAGGATGTGAAAGTGTACTGGGAGTATGCGGTGAGTCCTGAATGTATTGGCTGCCGCATGTTCAACTACAGCGCCATCAAATTGATCGAAGGCATCCAGCCGGTCGTTGACGGCGAAGCGGACGAGATTCCAGGCCTGGTGGCAGTGGATGACAAGACGCTGGAGATCACGCTGGTCGCCCCGAAGCCGATTCTGATCGACACGCTGGCGAACTACAACACCGCGATCGTCAAGTTGGAGGACATACTTGAGGGTGGCGAGATGTGGGCCGCCGACGGCACGGCGCGTGTAAACGGCCCCTTCAAGGTCAAAGTCTGGGACCCGGATACGCAGGAGTATGAAGTAGAGCAGAACCCGATGTGGTGGGGCGACAGAAAACCCTACATCGAACGGATCATTGGCCAGGCGTCGGCAGACGAAAATGTCTCTTTCATCATGTGGCAGAACGACGAGGTAGACATCGCGCACTGGCTCACCAACATTCGCGAGCCGCTGCGGGCCGAAAACCCGGAGAGCTTCACTCTGATCCCGTATGCCACCAACTTCTTCTACACGTTGAATACGTCGCTGCCTCCGTTCGATGACATCAATGTGCGGCGGGCGCTGGTACATGCAGTAGACTGGGACCTGGCCATCGACGCGGCTTGGGAAGGGGCGCGCAGCGACCGGGTCATGAAGACCCATCTCACGCCAGAGATCCAGTGCTACAAGGCGGACAACTGGCCGGATTTCGGCTACAATCCGGAACTGGCCAAAGAGGAGCTGGCAGCCTCCAAGTATGGAGGACCGGACGACCTGCCAAAAATCCGCATCACGACAAACGGCCAGTCGCCCAACTATATCCGAACGGCCGAAATCATGATGGAGATGTGGAAGAACAACCTGGGCATCACGAATGTAGAGATGCGCCCAGGCCGCATCGACGCTTGGGGCCAGGAGGGCGAAGAGGTACAGGTGTTGCGACGCAGCTCCGGAGCTGTTATTCCGGACTCCTCGGAATGGATGAACGGCTTCTATCAGCGCCTGGGCGATCCGGCCAGACAGATCAATATCGTGGATGAAGAGTTGGGCGCGCTCGTGGACGAGATGGCGCTCTACTCGTCAGCTGATCCTGAATACTGTGACTTCGTACAGGAGGTCGAGTCGCGTATCCTGGGGCACTACTATCTGCTCCCCATGATCTGGGATCTGTACGAATACAACACAAAGCCCTGGATTATCGGCTTTGATACGAACGTGGACAACAACTGGACCTCGCTGCTTGACATGTACGTTGCGAAGCGATAGCCGGCAACCAAACGATGTGTGAGTTGCCGCCGTCAAAGCCAGCGGCCCTCGCTGCGGCAGCTCACACTGTTTTGCTTTCCCGCTTTGCTGCCCTGTCTTGCCGCCCTGTTCTGCTTCCCTGACTTGCATCCCTGAGGAGATGCAGCATGTTCTTTTACACGATTAAGCGCCTTGCCATCGCCGTTCCGACCTTTATCGCGGTGCTGCTCATCACCTTCACGCTCACCGTGATCAGTCCATTTGATCCCGTGGCCATGATGATGACCCAGTTTGAGGGTACGCTCGACACCCTCGCCAAGGAAGAGGTCATCGAGAGGATCCGCGACCAGTACGGCTTGAACGACTCCTATTGGGTCCAATTCACGCGCTGGTTAGGGCGGCTGATGCAAGGCGACCTGGGCATCTCCATCAATGGCCAGCGAAATGTGCTGCGCATGATCGTGAAGACCTTTCCCATCTCATTCCAGCTCGGCTTGGCCGGGGCCGTTGTAACCACCGTTTTGGGTATCCCGCTGGGCTGCATCGCCGCGCTCAGACAGAATACCTGGCTGGACTATACGATTGTTGGCGGAACGCTTGGCTTTCGGACCGTACCGGTCTTTGTGTTGGCGCCGCTGCTCCTGGTCCTGTTCGTCCTTGTGCTCGATATCATGCGAGTACCTCGCGGCTGGGACGGCCTGTTCCAGTCCAAGGTGATTCTGCCTGTCTTCATCCTGGCCTTGGGACCATTGCCGGTCGTCGTTCGGCAGACGCGGGCCGCCGTGCTGGAAGTCTTTTCGATGGACTATGTCCGCACGGCCAAGATGAAGGGTCTGCACATGTGGCGCATCATTCTCCGCCACATTCTTCGCAACGCCTTGATTCCGGTTGTCACCACGCTCGGTTTCATCGCCGAAGGGTTGATCGTTGGCAGCATTTTCCTCGACAGCATCTTTGCCATTCCCGGTTTCGGTGGTGTGGCGGAAGCCGGTTTTCGCGGCTTCGATTACCCGGTCATTATGGGCGTTACCATGGTCAGCGCCGTCATGATCATTCTCACAAACCTTATCGTGGATCTCATCTATCCATTCCTCGACCCCCGCATTAAGATTGAGTAGCCGGACTTGTGAAACATTCATCACAGGCGGCCGGACCCATACACTGCCGCAGCCGCCCAACTCGGAAATTCAGGACCATCAATAGATGAGCGAGAGTACCGAAAAACTGTCGAACGAGAGCTTGGGAGAGCAGCTGGCCGGGGAAAGCGCTCTCAGAACGCGGTCGCTCTGGAAGGATGCGGTGGGACGGCTCCTGCGCAATCGCCTTTCCATTATCGGTCTCATTATCACTCTTTTCTTGCTGATTTCCGCCCTGTTCGGCCCCTACATCGCCCCCTACTCCTATACCGAGCAGGACCTGCTGAATGTAGCCAAGATGCCCAGCCCGGACCACTGGCTCGGCACCGATGAGATTGGGAGGGACCTGTTCAGCCGTGTCCTTTGGGGCGCCCGCACCGCTACGCTCGTCGCCATCTTCACTACCTTCATCAGCGTTATCATAGGCGTCATCATCGGCGCCATCGCCGGCTACGGCGGCGCGCTGGCCGACAACATCACCGGGCGCATCATCGACATCGTGATGTCCGTGCCTGGCCTGCTTCTGGCGGCGCTGATCGCCGTTTCTATCAAGGAGCCGGTTGTAACGTGGGCAGAGAACATCTACGATGCAAGCGGCTTTCCTCTTTTCGCAGATACGACCTGGCTCGACCTTCTGGTCGTCTTTGGAGGGTTGGCTTTTGTCTCCTGGCCCGGCTACGCCCGCCTGATCCGAGGCCAGATCTTCTCCCTCCGCGAGGAACAGTACATCGAGGCGGCGAAGTCGGTTGGCGTTTCGGAACTGAAGATCGCGCTGCGGCATCTCTTGCCCAATGCCATCGGACCGGTCATCGTCACCTTGACTTTCAGCTTCTCCAGCGCAATGGTTCTCGAGTCTTCTCTCAGCTACCTGGGCATCGGTGTTCAGCCGCCGCAGGCCAGTTGGGGCAACATGATCGCCTCCAACATCGGCAGCTGGTCCTACCGTCCCTGGCTGGTGGCTGTTCCTGCCTTGACCCTGGCGATCGTCACGCTGGGCATCAATTTCCTTGGCGATGGCCTTAACGACGCCCTTAATCCCCGGTCGAAACGCTCGATCTGACCGGCGTTTCCATCGCTATCGCCTTCTCACCGACGGTCGGGCTGCTGCGGCAAAGCGGGTAATACTCCGAACGCCGCCAATCTCCCTGACATCTGAGCCTACAGGATCCCCGGAAACAAGAAAACACCAAGCAAAGTCACAGTACGACAAGGAGTTACCATGTCAGAAGAAAAGCTGCGCGCGGCCGTAATTGGAGGCGGATTGGGCGGTTCCCATGGCTACGCCTATGCGCGTGCGCCCGAGTACGAGCTGGTGGCTATCTGCGACCTCAATCCCGAAGTTTTCCCGCGCTTCTTTGAGAGAGCCGAACTTCCCCCCGGCAGCATCAAGCAGTACACCGACTACCATGAAATGATCGAGAAGGAACGGCTGGACGTTGTCAGCGTGGCGACGCCGGACCACCTGCACACAGACCCGGTCTGTGACGCCTCGAACGCCGGCGTCCGCGGCGTCATCTGCGAAAAGCCTCTGACCACGACGATCAAGGACGCCGACCGCATTATCGAAACGATCGAAGCCAACGGCACGAAGATGTCGGTGGACCACACGCGCAGCTGGATACCTTCATATCAAGGCGTCAAGAAAGCGGTATGGGACGGTGAGATCGGAGGGCTGACACGGATCGTGGCCCACATGGGCGGTCGCCGCTCGATGCTTTTTCGCAACGGCACGCACCTGATCGATGGTGTCTGCTTCTTCGCCAACGCTTCGCCGGTCTGGGTGATCGCCGCGCACGAACAGGGCTTTGAGGACTACGGCCCCGTGTACGATGGCAAAGGCGGCAAGGACCCGCAGTATGATCCCGGCTCAACCATCATCATTGAGTTCGCGAATGGCGTGCGCGGCATCGTCAACAGCGCCAAGTTGACGCCCCAGTTGTTTGAGTATGATTTGCAGGGCCCGAACGGCAGGTATTGGCTTACGGACAAGCACTGTACGGCCTGGAAGACGGAAGAGAAGGAGGGCACGCCGATTCAGGTGCCGCCGCCGCCAGGGAGGAGCTATATCGATCCATTTGGCGCCAACCTGATTCCGGCGGTCCAGGAGATGGCCCATATGGTGTTGCATGACGCCCCCAGCAGCTCCTCCCCTTACCGGGGCAGGGAGTCCCTGGAAATAATGCTGGCAGCGCTTATTTCGCAGACCAAGGGCAGCGCCAAAGTCGAGCTGCCGCTGCCCCGCGAATGAGGTAGAGGACGATGTCAAAGGACAGACAACTGGTCGTAGGCGCTATTTCGTCCCACGGACATGAACTCGGTCACGTCAGCGTGCTGGACCAGTTGGAGGAGGTTGGGTCGATTCACGTCTGCGCCGCCTCGGACCTGGTTAACGTGGAGGACCTGGCGGGCGAGTCGGCGCGGGTGGCCGGCAAGTATACCAGTGTCGATGCGCTGTTGGAACGAACCGACCTTGACGCTGTGATCATGTGCGCACGACCCGATCACGCGCCTCCGATCATGGAAAAGGTCGTGAGCGCCGGCCTGCCGGTGCTCTACGATAAGCCCGCCTCGACCAGGTCTGACGACTTGCGAAGGGTCGCCGAACTCGCCCGACGAAAAGGCCTCACCGCCGGGGCCATGCTCCAGTGGCGCTATCACCCGATGACGCTCAGCCTCAAGCGCGCTCTGGCAAAAGGGGCGCTCGGTGATGTATTGACCATCGAAGGCAAGATGCTGAACGGCTTGCTGCAGTACCGGGACACCTCTACCTATACATTCGATCCGGAGAAGGCCGGACATGGCATTCTTTCCTGGCTCGGTTGCCACTGTCTCGATCTTGTCCTCTATCTGATGGAGGAGAGAGTGGTCGAGGTAATGGCCATGGTAGGCAACCTCAACCCGGAGAAAGTCGCTGTCGAGGATACAGGGTTCCTGATTCTGAAGTTTGAGAGCGGCCGCATGGGTACTTTCCAGGCCGGCTACCACCTGCGGGGCGGAAAGGCCACCTACGACTTCTACATTGGCATGCGCGGGACGGAAGGGTTCGCAATCCTGCCATATCTTGAACCCCAGGAGGAAACGTCGGGAGGCAGCGAAGTCGAGCATACTGCAACCTACTCACTTTTCAGTGAAGCGCGCGGCTGGAATACGGGCGGCGTGCGCAAGGAACGTTTTGCGATCCCCCATTCGCCGGTCTACGGTGGCGTCATGGCGGAAGAGCTTTTCCGCGATTTCTTTGACGCTGCGCAGAGCGGGGCGCCGGCGCCGGCGCCAATCGAAGATTCGGTGCATATGCTGGAGATCATCGAGGCGGCCAAGGAATCTTCGGAATCGGGCCGTGCCGTCAGCATTTCCATGTGACAGCCGGAGGGCCGGGTACGATGGGTAGCATAACCTACCGCGAGACTTTCGAAGATGGCGCAGGCGGCTGGATAGCCTGGTTGGGGCCTGGCCAGCCGGCGCCGGCTGTCATTGAAGGCGGGGCGCTGGTCTCGCGCAGCCCTTGGGGTATCGACTCCAACCACGCTCCGCCCGGAGGCGGCTACCTTCATCTCCTTTTCATTCTGCACACGGCCCACCAGGACAATCCGGGCGAGAGCTATGCACCACTCTTGGCCGGGAACCGCTTTATCGACGGCGGCTACCCGCGCGATTTCCGCAATGCCCGCCTTACCCTGCGGCTGAAAGGCAGTATCGACCTGCAAGGTGCTGAACTGAGGTTGCACTGCCAGTCACGGGTGGGGGACAAGGCGATCAACTTTGTACTGACTTCGCAGTCCTTTGTGGTGACGCCGGACTGGTCGGAGCAGACGATAACGTTGGCGCCGGACCCGGAGCAGTGGCTCTGTCTGGGGGCCCGCCACGACCTGACCGACGTGTACGGCTGGGGCAGTATTGACAGCGTGCTGCGAGACGTCAATATCGACATCATCCTCCTGTTGCATCCGCTGAAAATCGTGCCGCTGCGTCCGCAGCAGGGCGGTCCACACGCTCGACGCGCGGAAGTGGACTACGGGGTGGACAGAAGGTATCTTCCCTCGGGTGAGATCAGATTGGGAGAGGTGCAAATCGAATTCGGAGACCCGTAGTCACGATTAGGCCGGTTTTCCAGATTGTTACGGGGAGGAGCGGGAATTGCGGTTCATTGACATGACCAAGTGAAAGTGCTAAACTGCGGCCACCATCGACGGTTGGTCGCGCGCCCTAACGAAAGCCTTTACTGTAGTCTCCTGGCGCCTTCGGGATGCCTGACAGACTGCAGTTCGGAAGGTTAAGTTGAGAACTTTCCGGGCATGGCGCACGTAGCCGGATATCATTTGACGCCCCGCCGTAATTCAGCGCAGATGGATACCACAGCCGTATTTGCGATTTGGGGGGGCTGTCTGTGGGGCAGTGAAACCAACCTCTTTATACAGCGCAGTCAACGCATCAGAATCGCGAATCGAACTATAACGGTTCAAGGAGGTCAAAAACGCGGGTCACGAAATCGGGGGCTGACACACTCCCAAGGCAGGACACTGTGCTCATTATCTACTGACAGAACCACCTCTCATTCAAGCTTCAAGAACCAGATGGAGTCAAAACCATGAAAAAGTCGAGACTTTCGCGCCGTGATTTCCTGAGCGTTTCAGCGACGACGGCCGCCGGCGTCATGCTGACCGCCTGCGTGCCGGCCGCCGTGCCGAGCGACGAGCCCGAGGCGATGGCTGAAGCTGAGGCGCCGGCCGAAGAAGCTGCCGCTATGGACGGCGGAACGATGACGTTTTCCACGGGTTCCCCCTGGGGAACGTACAGCCCCTTCCGACCGACCTACCAGTACGGCTACAGCAGCAATACGCCGGCCATGCTCACCCACAGCCGCCTGTTTGACCTCGACCGCAACAACGACACGCACCCGAACCTTGCGCTTGAGTGGGAGGTATCGGAAGACGCCTCCACCTACACATTCAAACTGCGCGAGGACGCCAAATGGCATGACGGTGAGCCGGTCACGTCGAACGACGTGGTGGAAACGGTCAGGTTTATCATGACCCAGGCCACCAACATCAACCCCCGGCGCTGGATCAGCAGCCTCGAAGGCGGTCAGGACTTTTACGACGGCGTTTCGGATGAACTGCCGGGCGTCTTCGCTCCGGATGACTTTACCGTCGTCTTCCAGCTTGTGGATACAAATGTGGGCTGGCATCTTTCAGCGACCACTGACCTGCAGATCCTGCCGGCTCATATCTTCAACGGCGTGGCGCCTGAAGATATCGTAGAGCACCACGCGCCAGCCTGGTACACGCCTGAACTGAACATCGGCTCCGGCCCGTTCAAGTTCGTGCGCGCAGAGCGCGACCAGTTCGTAGAATTGGTCCGCAATGAGGATTACTACGGCGGCACGCCCAAACTGGAGCGCATCATCTTCAAGGCCTTCGGCACCGAAGATACCCAGTTCATCGCCCTGCAGAAGGGCGAATTGGATGTCTGGAACGTCCCGCAGGACTTCTACGAACAGGCGCTCGAACTGGACAACGTCGATGTCCACCTGGTCAACCGCAACTACATCCGGGTATTCCTCTTGAACTACGAGTCCCCCATACTTTCTGACAAGCGCGTGCGCCAGGCACTGGCCTACGCCATCGACCGCGAGGGCATCTGCGAAGGTCTATACTCCGGCCTCTGTAAGCCCTACAACTCCTACATGGAGATGCGGCCTTGGCTGGCGCCGGACTTGAACCAGTACGAATACGATCCTGCGAAGGCGCAGGAGTTGCTGGCCGCGGCCGAAGCCGATGGCGCCTGGGACCCGGATAACGTTCTGCGTGTAAACTGGTACTACGGCGATGCCCTGCATCAGGACATCATGGCCGCGATACAACAGAATCTGGCTGCAGTCGGCGTGCAGACGCAGTTGCAGTACCTAGAAGGCACCTCGGTCGGTGCTGTGCAGGAAGCCTGTGATTTTGAGATGATGTACCAGGGTTGGGGCTTCTCCTTCCCAGAGCAGTACAACTCCTTCTTCACCGATTCGGAGCGCTGCCGCACGCCTTGGGGCGATCCCGACGCCCAGGCTCTCTTCAATCAGACGGCGACCACGGTCGATCTGGAGGAGCGGATGGCGATTCATGAGCAGATCCAGCGGCGTTTGAATGATGAGTTGCCGATGATGCCCTTCCTGCAGTTTATCGGCCCGGTGGCGGTCAACAAGCGGGTCAGCGGCTTTAATGAAGATGCTCTCTGGAACCGGTACTATCCGTGGAGCAATGGCTACGCCAACGCAGTGAACTGGTCCGTTTCGGGGTAGCACTTTTGTAAGTATAGTATGAGAAGAGGAGCGAAGGACATTTCTCGCTCCTCTCTCCTTTTCTCTCCCACCTTTCCATTTAGAGGTCGTAGTCTTGCGAACCTACATCTTGCGCCGTCTGGCCATCTCGGTGCCAATTCTCTTCGGACTGACGCTGGTAACGTTCATTCTCACCGAACTGATGCCAGGGGATTTTGTCGACGCGCTCATTCCCACCACAGCAATTGCCAACTTTTCCCCCGAACAGTTGAAGGTAATGCGCGAGAACTACGGCCTCAACAAGCCCCCCTGGACACGCTACTTTATCTGGTTGCGGGAACTGGCAAAGGGGAATATGGGGGAATCCCTTGCTTCAGGAGCGCCGGTCCGCGACGAGATTATAGAGAGGCTTCCGGCTACGCTTCAGCTCACCGCAACCTCGCTTCTGTTCGGCATAATATTTGGCGCCGCCTTGGGGATTCTTTCCGCTGTCAAACAGTACACATGGGTTGATCAGTTTCTTACTCTTCTGGGCTTCTTCTGGATCTCTACGCCCGGATTCGTCTTTGCTATCGGCGCTATCTTTCTTTTCTCTCTGAAGATTAATCTCTTTCCCACCTCCGGTATCTATAACTATGGCGAAGAGGCCACAATTTGGAACCGCATCCACCACATGATCCTGCCGGCAATGGTACTGGGCCTGGGCAGCATGGCCAGTTTCATGCGCTACTCACGCAGCAGCCTGCTCGATGTCATCAAGCAGGATTACGTAACCGTGGCGCGCGCCAAAGGACTGGCCGAAAGGGCCATCCTGCTCGGGCACGCCCTGCGCAACGCACTCATCCCACTGATCACGATCATCAGTCTGGACATACCATTCCTGATTGGCGGCACAGTTATCATTGAGCACATATTTGCGTGGCCAGGCATGGGCACATATAGCTTGTCGGCCATATTTTTTCGCGACTACCCGGTCATAATGGCTGTCAACTTTATGGTTGCGCTTGTCGTCCTGATGAGCAACCTGCTAGCCGACATCACCTATGCTTTTGCTGACCCGCGCATACGTTACGAATAGGGTAAGGGCGAATTCTACTTTGCAGGAAAACCGGGAGTTCAATGACACCTGTATTGATGCTTCGTAGTAGTTGGAAAATAAAGCCAGTATCATACGAATACGGGACGGTGAGTTAAGGCCATGGCTGCTACCGACCTTACCGACACGCTGCAAGCCCCCCGCCGTGATTCAGCCCAGTTTCGATTCTGGCGCCGGCTCACGCGGCACAAGCTGGGCATGGTTGGGTTGGGTATGTTGGTGATTCTCGTGATCGCGGCTGTTTTCGCCCCGATTGTCGCCGGCATCGACCCGGTGGTCATGGACCTGAAGATGAAGAACAAGCCGCCCAGCGCCGAGCACATTCTGGGCACCGACGCTATTGGCCGTGATGTCTGGGCCCGCCTTGTTTACGGCGCTCGCGTCTCGCTCTCGGTCGGGCTTGTCGCCGTGGGCATCTATACCTCGATCGCACTTATTCTTGGCAGCATCTCCGGTTATGCCGGCGGCCCGGTCGACAACGTCATCATGCGTTTCACCGATATCATTATGTGCTTCCCCACCTTTCTCCTGATCATTACAGTGGCCGCGGTGCTGCCCCCCAACATCTTCAATATCATGGTGATCATCGGCATCTTTGGCTGGCCTGGCATGACGCGCCTGATACGCGGCCAGTTTCTCAGCCTGCGCGGCCAGGACTTCGTTATCGCTGCGGTTGCGGTCGGTGTCCCGACACGGCGGATCATCTTTCGTCACATTCTGCCCAACGTAGTCGGCCCGGTTGTGGTTGCTGCCACCTTGGGGCTGGCCGGCGCCATACTGACCGAATCTAGCCTCAGTTTTCTGGGCCTGGGCGTACAACAGCCAACGCCAAGCTGGGGTCAGACTCTGACGACAGCAATGCAGCTTCCTATCCTGGAGAACATGCCGTGGCGGTGGCTGCCATCGGCGGTGGCCATTGCTTTCGCCGTGCTGTCGATGAACTTCTTTGGCGACGCCTTGCGTGATGCTTTCGACCCGCGCCAGAATTTGGACTAACCCCGCACCGGTCCAGGACTGCCTAGCCCACAGACTCGCACAGTAGACCAATCTCCTACCATATTGTTGTCATACTCTCGCAGGTGTGTTGGCGATGGCTAACGAAAAAGACAGGCAGTTTCCAGCGGGAGAACGGCAGCTATTTCTGGATGACGACGACGTTGCGCGCCGGGAAGATCTGCGCAGAGTTTTCCATCAGCCTCGGAAGCGGGGAGCCGTCATCCGGCGCGAGCCTGCCCTTGGCGGAAACCCGGAGATCCGCAGCGCGCCGGTTTGGGACCCGGAAGCGCGGGTGTGGAAACTGTGGACTATCTGCATTACGCCGGAGGAGCTGCACGGCATCGCCGGCCTGTCGGGCTACCATGAGAGCCGGGACGGGCTCCACTGGTATCAGCCCATTTTGAGGGAGGCGGAATACCTGGGAACGCGTGAGAACAATCTCGTCTACATTCCGATGGGTGACGGATGCACGGCAGAGATCCTGGGGGCGGTCTACGACCAGGGTGACCCGGACCCGAGCCGGCGGTACAAGGCATTGAGCTTCACGATGGCGCCGGAGCTGGCGGTCCTTTTCGCCACTTCGCCGGACGGAATCCACTGGACGCGGGTGGACATTCCGCCGATTGCCTCGGGCGACGAGCCGAATTTCAGTTTCGATGAAAAAGAACATCTCTTCATCGCCACAGTGAAGGTCCCGGGTCCTTTCGGTCGGTCTCACTCACTGACCGTCAGCGAGGATTTCGAGAATTGGAGCGAACCGGAGCTGGTCTTCCATGCGGACGAAGAGGACCAGGAGCAGGCGCGGCGGATCATCGCCGACCGGCTGGCCGACCCGACGCTGCAGCAGCCTGTCTTCAACCACCCGGAGGAACACGCGGTAGACGTCTACAACTTCGCCATCTCCCGCTACGAGAGTCGATACATCGGCTTTGCCTCCATGTTCTACCATACGGGGCGGGCTTGGAACGACCGCAACCATGACGGCTTTCATCACGTCCAGATGGCGAGCAGCCGGGACATGCGCAACTGGCGGCGGCTCGGCGGACGGGCGCCCTTCATTGGGCCTTCGCCTCTGGGCAGCGGCGCCTATGATACGATGCAGATACTGGGACCATCTTTTCCAGTGGTCCGCGGAGACCAGCTCTGGTTCTACTACTCCGGCATCCGGCATCGCTGGCAGCCGCCCAAGGCCAGTCCCGAGAGGGCGGCCATCTGCCTGGCCATGTTACGGCGTGATGGCTTTATCTCTCTTGACGCCGATGCAGGTGGCGGCACCGTCACGACCGAGGCCTTTCACTGGGAAGGGGAGCAGCTCTATCTGAACGCTGATGCTGCCAGCGGCGAGATCCTGTGCGAGCTTCTGGACGAGACGGGTCAGCCACTACAGGGATACGAGCGGAGCAACGCGATTCCAATAAACACGGACGGCGTGTGCCTGCCCGTCAGATGGAATGAAGAGGAATGCATGCCGGCTGAGACCGCAAGCCCAGTTCAACTAAGGATTTGGTTGCGCGACGCGCGTCTATTCAGCTACTGGTTCGAATAGAGGAGGAGTGCCATGTCATCTGACACAAACAGGAAATTCCCCCGCCTTGAAAGACAGCTCTTTCTCGACAACGCCGACATCGCAAGCATTAAGGGCCTGACAAAGAGCATGCACCAGCCGAACAAAAAGGGTGCGGTCATTCGTTCGGACCCGCATATGGCGCTGCGAGCCGGACCGGACGACGGTCCCGCCTACAGGCCACAGACGCGGACGGCGCCGGTATGGGATGCGGAGGCAAAGCTCTGGAAGTTCTGGACGATCGGGGCAAAAATAGACTGGTATACCGGTCGTTCCTCCTATCACGAGAGCCGCGACGGGTTACACTGGTATCAGCCAACCGTTGGCCGGTGGGAGTACCAGGGATCGACTGACAACAACCATGTCGCCATTCCCCTCGGCGGCGGGCACACCTCAGAAGTTCTGGGTGCGGTGTACGATGCGAGCGACCCGGACCCGACCCGGCGATTCAAGGCGATAAGCTTCATTATGGAGCCTGATCTCTCGATCATCTTCGCCGTATCTCCGGACGGGATTGTATGGAAGCGGATTGACGTCCCCGCAATCCTGTCGGGCGATGAACCAAATTTCAGCTTTGACGAGGCCAACCACCGCTTTATCGCTACGGTCAAAGTGCGGGGAACGTACGGACGCTCGCACGCGGTGACATCCAGCGTGGAATTCCAAGAGTGGAGCGAACCGCAGCTGGTCTTCCAGGCGGATGACCAGGACCAGGATTTGGCGCGGGAGGTCATCGCCCGGCGGCTCGCCAACCCCGCGCTGCAACAGACGGTTGTGAACCATCCGGAAGAGCACGGTGTGGATGTCTATAATTTCAGCATTTCTCGATACGAGAGCCGTTACATCGGATTTGCTTCCATGTTCCACCACGTCGGACGCTCCGTTGACGGCCGCAATCACGACGGTTTCCACCATGTGCAGTTGGCCAGCAGCCAGGATATGTACACGTGGTTGCGGCAGGGCAGCCGGCGGCCATTTATCGACTCGTCGCCTTTGGGCGGCGGCGCATACGACACGTTGCAGATGCTCGGCCCTTCCCGCCCGGTCATACGCGATGATGAACTCTGGTTCTACTACACGGGTGTGAAATTCCGGCGTCTCCCACCGAAATGGGACCCGGATCACGCCGCCATATGTCTGGCCGTGCTGCGACGGGACGGATTCGTCTCGCTCGATGACGTTAAGGAGGGTGGCTGGATGGTCACGGAGCCTTTCCAATGGGAAGGAGAGCGGCTTTATCTCAACGCGGTGGCCGATGAAGGCGAGGTCAGGGTTGAACTGCTGGATGTCGACAACGAGCCTTTGCCCGGCTACGGTGGGGAAGAGGCTGCGGTTGTGAGTGAGGATAGCGTTCGGCAACAGGTTGCCTGGCGCGAACACAGCCAGATGCCGGATCCTGCAAGCGGGCCGATCCGGCTGCGATTCAGCCTGACCAACGCAGAGCTGTACAGCTACTGGTTCGAGTAGTCCATGACGAGATGACAAGCTGAAATCGGGAACCTGTTCTTAGACTCAGCATTGTCAAAGAATCTAAGTAGGAGTTCAGTTGGAGCGAGGAACGTAAAATGGTTCAGACTGCAACGGCAATAGAGCAAACCTATGCCTCGGAAACGCCAAGCTCGCGCGAGCAGTTCGAAAGGGACCGCAAGTCGATGCCTGGCGGGGCGAAGGGGGCCTATTTTTACGCGCCCTATCCGATTACCATGCAAAGGGGAGAGGGCTGTTATCTCTATGACATCGACGAACGGCGGCGCGTCGATTTTGCCAACCACCACACCGGGCAGATCCTGGGCCACAACAACGCCGCCGTACATGCGGCGGTCAAGGCACAGCTCACCAGGGGCATCGCACTTGGCGCGCCGACCGGAGCGGAAGGGGCGCTGGCGGAGGAGATGTGCAGCCGCGTGGCCTCCCTGGAAAAAGTCCGTTTTTGCAACTCCGGAACGGAGGCATCCTTGCACGCGATCCGGCTGGCGCGCGGGTTCAGCGGGCGCCCCAGGATCGCCAAGATGGAAGGCGGGTACCACGGCAGCCATGATCTGGTTGAGGTGAGCGTTGCTCCGCCGCTGGACAAGGCGGGCCCCGCCGATGAACCATACTCCGTGCCGACTGCGGGCGGCATGTCTCCGAATGCCCCCTCTGAGGTGATTGTATTGCCTTTCAACAATGAGGAAGCGTTGGAGAGGCTGGTTCGCCGTCACCGCGACGAACTGGCCTGTGTGATTCTCGACCCCAAGACAGGTATCCTGCCGGTCCGCAAGGAGTACGTACAGGCTGTGCGCCGGGTGACCGAGGAAAACGACGTGCTGCTGGTTCTCGACGAAGTGGTCGCATTTCGCGTTGCCCGCGGCGGCGCCCAGGAATACTACGGCATCAGCCCGGATCTGACGACGTTCGGCAAGCTGGTGGGGGGCGGGTTCCCGGTCGGCGCCTTTGGCGGCCGTGCCGACATCATGGATCTGTTCGACAGCAGCGGCGAACCGACCGGCTTCTTCCAGAGCGGCACTTTCAGCGCCCATGCAGTGGTGATGGCGGCAGGTCTTGCCACTTTGCAGCAGTTAACGCCGGGCGCATTCGAGCATCTGAACGGACTGGGCGAACGCCTGCGCGCGGGGTTGGAGGACCTCAGCGCCCGCATCAGCACGCCCTTGCAGGCTGTGGTGCTCGGTTCTCTGTTCAGCGTCTATTTCACCGCTGAGCCTCTCGTCGATTACCGGAGCCTGGCGGACAATGACGGTGAAATGGCCCACCGCGTATTCCTTTCTCTCCTCAACCAGGGTTACTTCCTGAGTCAGGGGCTGTCGATGAATGCGCTCTCGCTGCCGATGGAGAACGATCATATCGATGGACTCGTGTCAGCATTCGAAAAGGCAATTGAAGAGAGCAGGCTGTAGCAGTACATCTTGCAGGATTTCCTGAGGCAAGTGGCCGGCGCGGACAGAGGTCGCGGGAGCCGCCACTCAAACCAGATCGGTTGAAAGGAACAACCATGTACGCTATCGACTTTATTTCTGAATTCAGTGTCAATCAGATCCCCGAGCCGGATACAACACTGGAGGCGCTGCTTAGTCAGACGGAGGAGCACGACACCACGCTGACGTTGACGACATCGAGGCGGGGCCTGGTCAACCAGATCAACACGGAAGCCGTGGCCGAGACTCTGGAGGTTACAGCCAAACATCCTCGTCTCCTGGCAGTGGGTACGCTCGATCCCCGCTACTTCCTCAACTGGCGGGATGACCTGCAAGCCTGCGTCAACGGCGGTTGCGTTGCAATCCGGTTCGCCCCCGGCCCGCAGAATTGGAGCCCGGAGACACTGGTCTTTGAACATATGGTGAAGGCGGTCGGGGAGGCCGGACTGCCGATAATTGTTGACTTCAAGGGTTCCCCTGAAGCCCTGAGCTGGATCCGCAAGGTGGCGGAGGTCTGCCACCGGCATGACGTGAATGTTGTCATGAACGAGGTCAGCTATGCGCACATGGGCGAGTTGATCACGGTCATGCAGGTGTACTCCAATGTCTACGCCGCGATTCGCTGGCTCTGCCTGGCGGACGGGCTGGAAGTGATGGTGGACGCCGGAATCGGCGACAGGCTGCTCTACGGTAGCAACTCGCCCAAGTATTCGATTCGCTCGCTGCGCAACCAGATCTTCATGGCGAAGATCACGGATGAGCAGAGGCAGGCGATCCTGGGAGCCAATGCGCTCCGCCTGCTCGATTTGGACATTGAGGATTTGCCGGCGGAGCCGCAGATGATCAAGGCTGAAGCGGACCTGCCGGACGAGCCGATCATCGACATCCACGCCCATGTATCCGGCTTCCACTGCGCAGAGCCTTTCAACACGCGTTTTGAGACGAACGTTCCTGAGATGACCGAGCGCTGCAACATCCAGTACACCTTTGTCTCCTCCTACAACGCTATCAACTATGACATGTGTGAGGGGAACGCCGACACGCAGGCCTTCCTTGACCGCTATCCGAATCTGCGCGGCTACATCGCCATTGACCCGCGCGACCTGGCCGGTTCGGTTGCCCAGATGGAACGCTACTTCCAGGATTCGCGATTCGTGGGGGTGAAGCTCTACTGCCCATTCGGCGGCAACATGGCGACCAAGCGAATGCAGGACCTGCTGGACGAAATTGCGAAGTTTGGCCGGCCGGTCAAGATCCACATGGATGAGGGCGGCTCACCCTATCCGGGCGTGCGTTCGGCGGCGGAGCGCAATCCGGACCTGGTAATCATCAAGGCGCACGGGGACGATGTAGAGGGCGCGCGCCAGGTCGTGGATCTGCCGAACGTCTACTTCGAGTTCTGCAGCAGCGGCATCAACGCCGGCGTTATCCGCCGCTCGATGGATATCCTGGGGCCGGAACGGATTCTGTTCGGCACCGACCAGCCTCTCTTTGCGCCGTGGTTTGAGTACGGCGCCTATGTTGACGCGATTCAGACGCAGCGAGAGGCCGATCTCATATTCCGCGAGAACGCGAGACGAATTTTCAGGCTGGACTGATGCCTGAGAGTGGATCATGCTGATGCCGTGGACGTTTCTTCCGAAACGACCTCCATCGCTCACAGACCGAATGGATAAGCCGGTCGAACTATAACAAGGAGAATCCTGAAATGGCAATCGCAATCGAACGCAACTCGCCGCCTGTGCGGAGCGGGTCGTTTGGCCCCCAGTGGGACATGGGCGAAGAGGAGATAAACGAACTGATCGAGGTGATCCGCTCCGGGAAGCTCAACCGGCTGAGCGGCAATAAGGTTGACCAGTTTGAGAGGGACTTCGCCGAGATGAACGGCGTCAAGTATGCCCAGGCGGTTACGTCGGGCACCGCTGCCGTGCATACGGCCGTCGGCACAATCGACCCCAACCCGGGCGACGAGATCATTACAACGAGCATCACCGATATGGGCACGATCATCGGCATCCTCTACCAGAACGCCGTGCCCGTATTCGCCGATGTCGATCCCCGGACGGGCAACCTCGACATTGCGGATGTCGAAGCCAAGATCACCGAACGAACCAAGGCGATCATTGTCGTGCATCTCTTTGGCAATCCTGCTCCGATGGAGGCCTATGTTGAACTCGCGCGCAAGTATAACCTCTTCTTGATCGAGGACTGCGCGCAGGCTCAGTTGGCTGAATACGGCGGCAGGCCGGTCGGTACGTGGGGGGACTTCGGCTGCTACAGTTTTGGCGGCAAACACATGACGACGGGCGACGGCGGCATGGTCATCAGCAACCGGGACGATCTGGCCGAACGGCTGAAATGGTTTGCGGACAAGGGCAATCCCCGCAGCCCGGTCTACGAGCATTACTACCTGGCCCCCAACTATCGCATGACGGACCTGCAAGGCGCAGTCGGGGTTGCCCAGCTCAAAAAGGTGACGGACGCGGTGCGCCGCAAGCAGTGGGTCGCCAACCACTTGAATGAGGTTGTCGACGGCGAGGGGGGCCTCTCCTTGCAGCCGGTCCTGCCAGAGGCGACGCATTCGTACTGGGTCTACGGATTTCATGTGGACGCGGCGGTTATGGGTGCGACGGCAGAGCAGTTTGCGGCGGCATTGCAGGCGGAGGGTGTGCCGGCCAACTCGCCCTACATGGTCTATCCGGTGTACAAGTACCCGGTTATGGCCCAGCAGCGCGCCTATGGAACGGCTGATTTCTCCTACGCCGGCGAGAAGGCCGCAGCCATGGAGTACGGCTCAATGTCGCTGCCGGGAGGGGAGAGTTTCCTGGAGACAGCTGTGGTGATGCCGATGAGCCCCTCCTACACAGACCAGGATGCGGCCGATTTCAGCACGGCGATCAAGAAGGTCGGTGACTACTACCGTTCGAAACTGTCAAGCCAGGGTTAAGATATATGTCTATTCAGTTCACTTTCCAGCCGCGTGTCCCCGTTTTCGATGCAAATGTCCGTGTGGGCGACCTTCATTATCAGCCCTCGCCTTGCCGCAATCGGGACCAGCTGCTGTCCGAAATGGACCGCCACGGGGTTGAAAAGGCGCTCATCTACCACGCGCAGACGGAGGAAGTGAGTCCGATAGATGGTAATGGCTTCCTGGAAGAGTGGCTGGACAGCAGCAGGCTCTTTCCCCAGTGGTCGATCACGCCTACTCCTGATTCCTTGGCACAGGTACAGTCTTTGCACGGGCAGGGACGGGTGCGCAGTGTTCGACTGCACAATGCGCGACACGTCGGGCTGCCTTTCCGGCCATGGGCATGCGGGACCATGCTCACCTGGCTGAGCGAGAACCGGGTCCCGCTCTGGATTCCGCTGCCCGATGCCGACGCCGACGAGCTTGCGATGACGTTGAGCGCCTTTCCGGAGCTGGTCACGGTCCTGGTGGGCGCCCATTACAGCCACGCGCTATGGGTGCGGCCGCTGATGTCAACACTGCCCAATGCGTACCTGGAGTTGAGCCGGATCGAGCCGCTGGGGGAGGTAGAGGCGCTGTGCGGCGAGTATGGGGCGGAGCGCTTTGTCTACGGCTCCTGGTATGACCGCTTCGCGATGGGGACGATGCTCTTTTACCTTCACCATACCGACATCAGTGAGTCGGAGCTGGAACTGATCTGCGCGGGGAATCTGCTACGCATTCTACAGGGAGAGGGCCGGCATGATTGAAGAGCAGAGAGTGATCGACTTTCACGGCCATACCGGCCGCCTGGACCTCTACAACGGCGTCGATGATCCGGAGCTGATCCTGCGGGCGATGGACAGGGTGGGCATCGACGTATCGTGCGTTTTCAATATCTTTCACCCTGACGGCACGACCGGCAACGACATTACAGCCCAATTTGTGGCCAAGCATCCAGACCGCTTCGTCGGGTTCGCGTACGTGTCGCCGATGATGGCGGAAGGCATGGTTGCGGAACTGACGCGGGCGATAGATGAGCTGGGACTGGCCGCAATCAAGCTCTACCCGCCCTATACCCAGTGGGATCTGAACGAACCGATCTGGCATCCGATTTATGAGTTTGCCAATGCGCGCGGCCTGGCGATCATTTTCCACACGGGTACCGACCCGCATTCCCACCCGGGCCTGCTGGCCGACTGTGCGGCCAAGTTCCCCAACGCGAACTTCGTGTCCGGCCACGCGGGCAATGTCGCAGAGCCGCGGGCGGCTGCTATCAAGGCGGCGCAGGACTATCCCAATATCTACCTGGAGACATGCTCGACCTTTCGCACGCCGGGCGTTATCGAACAACTGGTAAACGAGGCCGGGGCTGACCGGGTCCTGTTTGGATCGGATATCGCTCTGATGGACTCTCGCCCGCAGTTGGGCAAGATCATAACGGCCGACATCTCTGATGAGGCTAAGCGGCTGGTGTGCGGCGGGAATGCGGCGCGGCTGTTGGGGATCTGAATCGGGTCGGGGTGGAGCGTTTGACCTAACTGAAGCACCGAAAAAATCTGGCAGGGGCAAGCGAGTCGCTTGTGTTTCCATGATGCAGCCCGTGGGAGGTCAGTTCGTGGACTACAGTGAATCCGATCGCGAATTCTGGGAAGAGGAGTTGGCGGACTTCGTCCCACAGCGAGTGTTTGATGCCCACTGCCATCTGTTCGATGCGGCGGATATGCGGCCGGACGCCCCGGCGACGACACGTTCGTACGCCGATCTGGAAACCCTGCGGGCGTGGGGCCGTCTCATGTTCCCCGGCCGGCGCATGAATTTTCTCCTCCTGGGGATGCCCAAGATCGGCATTGACGTTGAAAAGCATACCGACATGCTTGCCGGGCAAGTCGCCCTGGACCCCTCTTCGCGGGCCAATCGCCTGGTCACTCCTTCCTGTAACATTTCTCGCATTGAGGAAGACATCAAGCGGGCCGGTTTTATCGGCCTCAAGCCCTATCGGGTCTTTTCTTCGACCGGTGATACGGACCTCTGCCGGATTCACGAGTTTCTGACGCACGAACAGATGGAGCTTGCCAACGACCGCGGTCTCTGGGTCACGATGCATCTGTCGCGGCCGGGGGGCTGCGCCGATGAGAAGAACCTGGCGGACCTCGAAGAATACACGACGCGCCGCTATCCCCGCATCAAATGGATCCTTGCCCATTGCGCCCGCAGCTTCACTTACTGGCCAATTCGAGAGGCGATCGACCGCTTGCGGGACCTGCCAAATATTTGGTATGATCTGTCGGCGGTTACGACCATGCCTCCCTTCTTGACGTTGTTCCGAGAGGAAGATCTGAAACGGATCTTCTACGGTTCGGATGGTGTCGACTCAGCTTTCTTTCACGGCAAATACGTTCCATTCGGGCGATACTGGTACCAGGTTGAGCCCGATGAAGCGCACTTCAGTTTTGCTCATACGGACGCACGTCCGGTTCTCTGCATTTACGAACAGATTATGGCCATGAAACAGGCCGCTGAGATCGCGGGACTATCCCGGGACGAAATAGAAGGGATTTTCTGGCGCAATGCCGTCGAGGCATTTCAGATCGATACGCAGGACGAAGCTGCGCCTGCTTAACCGCTGAACCGTCTCCACGGGATGAAGCGGCAATCATTTGACCCAGTGTGGATGCAGAACCGGACCAGGCATACAGGAGGATCGAACAGAGAGTAGCGACTACCTGAACTAATAGCCCAAATAGGAAAAACCCATGAGCCACGTTCATCAGCGTCCAGAGTTGGGTCCAACGCCTGGCCCAAGTATAGCGGAGATGGAGGAAGGGCTGAGACGGTGGGCGGCTGCCCGGCCTGGTATTATGCAGGTCGAGACAGTAGGTCGAACACCGAAGGGGCTGCCTGTGCTGCTTTGTCGCATCAGCGAGACTGATGTTCCCGACGAAGACAAGCAGGTGGCCCTTTTTACTTCGACGCACAGCGGCGTTGAGAGAGTGACGACGGCCGGCCTGCTCCAACTGATCAAGTGGCTCATCGGCGACGACCCACTGGCGAAGGAGATTCGGCGGCGTCAGGTCGTGCTCATTATGCCGGCCTGCGAACCGGAGAGTTATGATCGAGAGCTGATTGACGTTGCCGAGTTTTTCGCCGGCCGCAGCCGCTGGGTCTATGAAGGCTGGGGGTGGGACGGCCCCCTGGATCCCGAGAATCAGCCTGAGGCAATGGCCGTTAAGGAGGTCGTGGACCGGTACCGGCCGGAAGTCCATCAGGACGTGCATGGCATCTGGTTTGAGCAGTCAACCATGACCGAGAGCACCGGAATATCCTGGGCTTCAAACCTGTACCGCGGCTACTGGCGGGCGATCCCCGATCTGATGAACCAGGCGGCGGAAGATGCCGGTTATCTGACAACCCGGGGCGAAGAGAGTGCCGGGCAGATGCTGTCCACAGTTCCGGTCGAGGGTGTCGAGAGGTGGTTCTACGGAAGTACTTCAACGCCGAAGGTCGTCTGCGGCCTCTACTCCTACATCCAATACCATAGCATCATACAGACGATGGAGGTCGGCTGGGAGGAGAGCGCCGTATTGCGTCTACGTCGGCTGCTACAGGTCGGGAATGAGGTGTGGCGGGAGGAACCCTACCCGGGCTACCCCGCCAACCAGGTCAGCTGCCGCTCGTCTGTAGCCATCGCTGCATGGGGCAAGACGGCTTCGCAACGACGGGCAAGCCGGGTTGAACTGTGGCGAAAGCTGCCTCAGATCTCGCATACTTGCGGCTGGCCCGAGGCCCGTGACGGTATCGTCGCCTTTGTCTCAACGACCCCGGAAAGCCGGAACCTCTATGCGCCGGGGGAGGAGTCCTCCGCGCCAAATCTGAACGAACCCAATCTGGAGCCGATGTTTGCCAAGCTCAAGCAGAATCCTCGCTTTGACGGCGATGCCCTCGACGAGTTTCTCCGAATGTCGGTATCGCGTCAGGTAACGTGGCCCCAGGTCGAGTATGAAGGACCGTCGGAACCGATCCGAAATGGCCTTGCCATCCGGCTTCGCCTTCCCCACCCCGACGTAACCTTCAAACATCTCAGATTGGATGGACACGTTATGGAGCCGTCGGACGTCGACGGCTATTTTGTTTATCACAATCCTGGCACCATCGTGCAGGTCAATATTCCACCGGGAAAAGTGGAGGACTTTCACGTGGTGACCGCGGTATTCGAATCAGCGGCGGAGCGGACTTCGGGATTCCATCCTCAGGACTGGGACCTGAACGGTTGAGGCGTTGGTACCGGGTACCGCCGGACCGACCGCTTCATCTTGAGATAGGCAATAGGGAGGTGTCATGCCGGTAAGATCTGTGCTTGTAGAATCGTGAACTGGGCCTGGGCAGCCTTCG
Source organism: Caldilineaceae bacterium (assembly GCA_965204525.1). Lineage (GTDB taxonomy): Bacteria > Chloroflexota > Anaerolineae > Caldilineales > Caldilineaceae > Bin5. The sequence continues at coordinate 1,924,735 of OZ241994.1, forward strand.
GTCTCTGCGATTCAGTGTATCGGCGGCAAGCGTGTGAAGACATCGGGAAATCCTTCGACAGACATTCACAGTTATGGGGGAAATGTCCAAGATGAAACGCTATCCATTGCCTATACTGATTGTCCTCTTGGGGCTGTTGATTACAGCATGTGTCGCGCCGGCGCCGGCCGCCGGTGGTTCGGGAGCGGCGGACGCTGAGGAAGCGGCGGAGCCTGCTGTTGAGCAGGTTATTCGCTACGGCATGATTCAGAGCATGAAGACGTTTGACCCGGCCCGGGAAGGAGGGTTTGGCCGCTTTATCATGCAGCATGTATGGCTGCCGCCCTTCGTTGCCGACCCGGCCGCGAATCTGACGCCGGGAACTTGCACGTCGTTCGATGTCAGTGAGGACGGGACGACCTACACACTGCACGTGAATCCTGAAGTCAAGTGGTCGGATGGAAGTCAGTTCACAGCCGGCGACATCAAAGCCTGGTTCGAGTATGTGGTGAATCCTGAGAATCTGTCCGGATGGGTGCCGCCGAACTATGCCGGCATTGTGGGTTACGATGCGGTGCGCGAAGGCACTGCCACAGAGATGGAAGGGCTGGTCGTCGTTGACGAATTCACCTTGGATATCAATCTGAAAGAGGCCGATCCGCTCTTCGTATACAAGGTGCTTGCCAACTACAACTCGGCAACAGCCAAGGCCGAACAGGCCTGGGCGGATCTGAATGGGGAGTGGTGGACCAATGATCCATTGGTCACCGGGCCCTATACGATCGAGTCATGGGATGATGACGTGATGAGCTACGTCTACGTGCCCAACCCGAACTATTGGGGAGAGAACAAGGCATCCATACGGATCGAAGTAACCTCTGTGCTTGCTGAAGAAACGCTCAGCCTGATGTATGAGAACGACCAGTTCGACATCGTCATTTTCACGGGCGCGGCTGGAGACGCGTTATCGCTTAAGTATCCCGAAGACGTCGTGCCGATGAACTACAGGTACAGCAACATCTGGGGATTCAATCCCAATCTGCCCCCGATGGACGATCCGATGGTGCGGCGGGCGCTGATACACGCCATCGATCACGAGCGCATCGTGCAGGTCATTTACGGTGACACCAAAGATCCTGCGGCCGGTCCAATCTATCCGGGCCTGTCCGGTCATCGCCCAGAGATTTTCGAAATGGCCGGCGCGCTTCAGTATGATCCTGAACTGGCAAAGCAGGAGCTGGCGCAGTCCACTTACGGTTCGGCTGAGAACCTGCCCAAACTCAATCTAGCGCTGGGTACACCGGATGCCGAGTGGGTGCGCGGCATGGAGATGATCCTGGAGATGTGGCGAGACACGCTGGGGATAACGAACGTCGAAACCAAGCCATGGTGGAACGATTGGGCACGGGGTGATGCCAGGGCGGACGTTGTTCACATGGGCGGTTTTGGCTGGGGTACATTGCCGGATCCGGGACACGCCGTGTGGCGAGCCGCTTACACCGGGAACGCCATGAGCAGAATCAGGTACAGCAATCCCGAGGTGGACGTGCTGCTTGACGAGGCCATGTCTCTCAGTCGCGATGATCCCCGCTTCCTCGAACTGGTACACGAGGCAGAACTGATTTACCTGGAAGACTACGTTTGGAAGCCTTTCTTCGTGGTTTCCTATTCCTGGCATGCGAAGCCTTGGGTCCAGGGCCTACAGGGTACCTGGTACAACAACTGGTACAACATTGAAGAGGTAACTGTTACAGAGCACTAGCCTGTGGTCTGGCTGTTATGACAGGGGTGAAGGCTGGCTCTGGACATGAGCCAGCCTTCTGGCTGCCCGGTGTTTCGGGATCGATGAGACCTGACTGTTGCCAGAGGCCTGTTTTGACTGGAGACGAAGAGTTGACTTTGGAATCTCGCGGTAGCCGGCGCGAGATTTCTCTTCGTTATGGTTATGGGCGTTTCCTGAAGAGTCTTTGGGGATGCTCAGGACAAAGATGGCGGTAGAAAAACCTGACAACTCCGGTCCACGAAGATGACGAGGAGAGTAGAGATTGCTCAAATATCTGATCATGCGAGTGCTCGGCATCATTCCCCTGCTGCTGGTGGTTCTTGTAATCATCTTCACTTTGGGCCACATGGCTCCCGGAGACCCCATCGAGATGATGTATGAAAGTATGGAAACGGTGGTCGCAACGGAAGAGATGGTAGCACGGGCGCGAGCGCGACTTGGTCTTGATCAGCCGCTCCACGTGCAGTTCATCCGATATGCGGGCAACGTTCTTCGGGGCGACCTGGGCGATTCGATCGTTCGCAGCCGCCCCGTGTTGGGAATGATCCTGAAGGTTTTCCCAATTTCTGCGCAGGTGGGGCTGCTGGCATTCGTCGTTCTGGTTGTTACCGGCATACCGTTGGGCGTATTGGCGGCAGTTAAGCAGAACACCGCGGTGGACTATTTCATTGTCGGCGGAAGTCTTTTCCTGCGCACCGTTCCCGTATATGTTCTCGCCCCTCTGCTGTTCATCATCCTGGTGCTCAGGCTTGACGTTATGAATGTTCCCTACGGTTGGAAAGGAATCACGCACCCGAATGTGATTATGCCGACTCTGATGTTGATCCTGTTTCCTCTGGCAGTCGTAGTTCGCCAGATGAGAGTTGGCATTCTGGAAGTCACTGAAAACGATTACGTTCGCACTGCACGGGCTAAGGGGCTTAGAGAACGCCAGGTAATTCTGGGGCATGTCATGCGCAACGCCATTACGCCGGTGGTGACATCGTTGGGGTTGATCGTCACAGGCCTGATCACGGGGTCGGTATTTGTCGAGCAGATTTTCGGCATCCCTGGCTATGGAAACCTTTTTGTTACCTCACTTATTCAACGTGATTATCCTCTTATGATGGGCTGCACACTCTTTGGCGCCTTCCTAATTATGATGAGCAACCTCATCGTGGACTTTGTATACCCGTTCCTGGATCCCAGGGTGACACTGTGACGAACCAACCCTCGAAACAGGAGGCTGAGCAGTCGTCGTCAGGGGCCAGACACGGACTTCTTGCAAGTGAACTCGACAGGCCGGAATCCGGCCAGAGAGGACTGTGGAGCGACGCGTTCAGGCGATTGCTCCGCAACCGTCTGTCCCTGATCGGACTGATAATCGTTCTCTTCACCTATGCCACAGCCCTTGCAGGGCCGTACCTGGCGCCCTACGACCACCTGGACCAAAACCTTGAACAGATTGGCATGCCCCCCAGTGCAGAGCACTGGCTGGGTACAGACGACGTCGGCCGAGACTACTTCAGCCGCTTGCTGCATGCCATGCGCACGGCAGTACTCATATCGATTCTTGTGCCTCTCCTGACTCTTGTCATTGGTGTGACCCTTGGCACAGTCAGCGCCTATTCGGGCAGGGCGGTAGACAACACGATTATGCGCCTGGCCGACGTCGTGATGACAATCCCCACCATACTCTTTGCCGCCTTGATAAATGCTTCGATTGCCGAACCATTGGAAGCTTTGATGGCGGCTTTGCAGGACCAGACGGGGTGGAGATTCCTGACCAACACCGTCTACGTGGATTATCTGATCGTCTTCAGCGCTCTCTCGCTTATCTCATGGCCCGGCGAAGCGCGGCTGATTCGAGGCCAGATTCTTTCGCTGCGGGAGCAGGACTATGTGCTTGCGGCCCGTTCGGTTGGGGCTACCAACAGGCAGATCATGCTCAGGCACCTGGTTCCCAATTCCCTGGGTCCCGTCATTGTAAGTTTTACATTCAGCATGTCCAGCGCCATGATCCTGGAGGCTTCACTCAGTTATCTCGGTATCGGCATACAGCCGCCCGGCGCCAGTTTGGGATCCATGATCAACAGATCGATGCCATCCTGGCGAACGTGGCCGCATCTGATCGCCATACCGGCCATCGTGTTGGGAATTGTGACGCTGGCGATTAACTTTCTGGGCGACGGCCTAAACGACGCGCTGAATCCACGGCAGTCAGGCAGTTGACGAGGTCATGTTGTGAACATTCGTTGGAGTCCTCGAGTGTGGTCTCAAGGATCCGTGGACAGCGGTGATCTGCTCTCTTACCCGTCGCTGCCGGAACTGGAGTCGTTTTACAGGGCATTACAGGACGAATTTCCGGGTTATGTTGCCCTGGAGGAGGCCGGACACTCGGTGCAGGGGCGAGCGATCTGGCTCTTGACTATCACGGGTCGGGACACCAGCGACGAAGACAAGCAGCGCGTCCTGATGGTTGGGCAAGAGCATGGCCAGGAACGCAGTGCCAGCCTTGCACTTCTGGAACTGGCTCGCTGGCTGGTTACACCAGCTGCAGCCGAAATCCGCCGCAGGCAGCGCATTGGCCTGATGCCGGTGGTCAACCCTGATTCGTGGGAGGATCTGCGGTTCAACAATGTGAATGACGTGAACCTCTATGCAGATTACTCTCTTGACGGCGAGCCTACGCAACCGGAGTCTCAGACCGTATCAGAGATTCTTGCCCGAATGCAGCCGGAGCTGTTCTGCTCACTTCACGGGACCGAGTTTGGCTGGAAGTATCGCATGGGAGAGAGTAACGGATTTTCGTGGACGACCAGTCAGTTCGATCGCAGCCACTCGCGACTCTTTATCGAGGAGATCAATCGGGCGGCAGAGTCTGCAGGATTTCCCCAGGATCGGGGCGAAGAGGAGGCGGAGCGGATTTTGCCCTGGTTGCCAGGCAATATCCACCATTCGTATTACTCAGGCCGGCGAATAACGTCCTGCGTCCATGCCTATCACCGTTATCATACACTCACCAATACGATGGAGGTCCATCATCCCCTCAGCGGGCTGATTCGCTGCAGAAGGATGCTCGAACTCGGAAATCAGCCGTGGCGGACTGAATCTGTCGCCGGCTATCCTGTGCTAACGATGTTCCAACAGGATGAGACCTTTGTTGCGGCGTATGGACAGACGGCGGCTGAACGCCGTGCCAGCCGCGTGCAGCTCTGGGCGCATTCGGACCAGTTCGTTGTTGCTCGGGGTGTCAACGAGCCAGTGGGCATGGCTCTAACTGCCTTCTCGCTAGACCCTGACGATTTTGACCGCTGGCGTTCATTGGAAATCGACACTTTTCTCCAACAGTATGGAGAGGAGCTTGAGGTAGACCTGTCCGAAATCCGCGCCCGTTGCCAGCGGTATCCCCGTTTTCGGAATTTGCGCTGCGATCAGATAAAGCCGGTGGGGACCGCGCAGGCCAGACAACTGTTGCGTGTGGCCACCCGGGGGCTAGCGTTGCGCTTGCGGCTACCGAACCGGTCGGCCGTTCAGAGCGTGTGGCTCGACGGCCGCCCGCTTGACCCATCGCCCCGCGATGGCTACAAAAGCTGGAATACGGCTAGCGGTTTAACAGTGCTCGAGGTCAATATCCCACCACAGGACGAGTCCGATCGGTTCCAGCGCCACCTGATCGCGGCGGCATATGATGCACCGCGCACCGATCAGGGAAATCTGGCGTCAACTGGCACAATTGAACTGTAAGTTCGGAAGAGGGCTCGCAGCTCCTACAATCGCGACAATCGGTCCGACCTTATTTCCTCCACTGCGGGCGCCAAGCGACGAAGGGTGAGCTAGCGCCCGCTGATCGCGTCTTTGACTGCCGCGATCAACTCATCCTCCCGCCATGTTACGGCGATGGCGTAGTAGTTCTCGTGTTGATAGAGGGGATTGCCGGCGCGCTGCCAGCCAACATTGGCGTACCGCATGGAGGGATTGTAGTAGTACATGGTGATGCCGTGGGCGCTGGCTCCGCTGCTGTGGACGACGCTGGAGGGATAGCCCAGATCGGTGCGGCGAGACTCCTCCATAGTGTAGCCGTAGAGATGCCCTGAGAAGGTGAGCAGAATATCGAGCCAGGAACGGCCGCCGTCGCGGCTGACGCGTCCTTCGATGCGGTAGGGCGGATTGCGGTTGCCGTAGGTAAGCAGGATGTCTCCATTGGAGAGGCGCACAAGGTCAGCGGGATGCTGGCTGGCCTGTGTGACTTGCACTGGAACTGTCCAGGAGCGGCCGCCATCGTGTGAACGGGCGCTGTGGAGTGCCTGGGCGCTGTCAGCGCCGCGCAACACGGCAAGGACATCGCCATCGGGCAGGGCGATCAGCGCGGTCTCGTTCATATTGGGCGCGATGAGGGAGACATCGCCCCAGGTCTGCCCATCGTCCAGTGAGCGAGCCAGATAGGCGTTGTCATTTTTGGCTGGGCTCAAGTGGTCTTCGTATTCCTGGGCGCTATAAATGGGCGCGAGCAGCGTTGAGTCGGCGAGGAAGACGATCTTGCCGAAGGGCGAACCGGTGCGCAGGGAATCCATTGAGAGGGGATAGGGCTCTTCCCAGCTAATGCCGCTGTCGAAGGAGCGGGTCGCCAAGATGACGACCGGCTTGCGGTCACGGGTGCGAGTGTTCCCGTCGTAGTTGCCATAGCCGTCGTAGTAGTGCTGGCGGTGGTAAAGAAGGATGAGCGTCCCTTTTGCTGAGATGCCGAAAGCCGGGTTGCGGTCGTCGTCTTCGCTGTCGGCGACAACATTGGGCGGGGTCCAGGCTAGGCCGTCATCCAAGGAACGCACGACTTCCATCCGTCCCTCGCGTCCGTTATGGCCGGCGCCGCCGCGCAGAGCTGCGACAACGGCACCGTCCTTGGAAAGGGCAAGGACGGGAAAGAGGCCGCCATCCTGATAAGCGATTGTCTCGCGTGTCCCAGGTAAGGCGCGTACGTCAAGGATACGGTCTGGAGTCAGGTTCGTCATTTCAGTGTCTCTTCTTTATCGAATGGCGGCACCTTTTTGGGGATATTCGGGGAGGGAACATGACCTATAGCCCGCTCGTCGCGCTCGCCACGGCCGAGATCAGCTCATCCTCTTTCCACGTTACGGCGACGGCGCAGTAGTTTTCGTGGCTGTAGAGAGGGTTGCCTTCGCGCTGGCGGGCATCAGCAGCGTGCCGCATGGAGGGATTGTAGTAGTACATGGTGATGCCCTGGCCGTTTTCGCGGACGACGCTGGAGGGATAGCCCAGATCGGTACGGCGGGACTCTTCTACGGTGTAGCCGTAGAGGTGGCCGGAGAGTGTGAGAAGGATATCGAGCCAGGAGCGTCCGCCGTCGCGACTGATGCGCCCTTCGATGCGGTGGGGCGGATTGCGGTTGCCGTAGGTGAGCAGGACGTCGCCATTGGAGAGGCGTACAAGATCTGCGGGGTGCTGACGGGCCTGGGTGATTTGGATTGGATCCGACCAAGTGAAACCGCCATCCTGGGAAAGAGTACTGTGCAGTCCCTGGGCTCCGTCGTCGCGCAAGATTGCGAGGAGGTCGTCACCAGGCAGCGCGATGAGGGCGGTCTCGTTTTTGTGGTGTGCGATCAGGGAAGCTTCTCCCCAGGTCAGGCCATCGTCCCGGGACCGGACCAGGTAGGATGAGTCGAAATTCTGGCCGCTCTGCTCGTCTGCCCAGTGCTGGCTGTTGTAGATGGGTGCGAGCAGCATTCCATCGGCGAGCGAAACGATCTTGCCGTAGGGCGACCCCGTGGGCAAGGCTTCTATCGACAGGTGATACGGCTCCTCCCACGTAAGGCCGCTGTCAAAGGAGCGAGCAGCCATGAGCGCCACCGGCTTGCGGTCGGAGATGCGGACGCCGCCCTGGTAGTTGCCGTCGGCGTCGTAGTTGTGCTGGCGGTGGTAGAGCAGGACGAGTGTTCCCTGGCCTGAGACGCCGAAGGCAGGGTTGCGGTCGTCGTCTTCGCTGTCGGCGATCAGATTGGGAGGCGTCCAGGTCTGGCCTCCGTCGAGTGAGCGGACGGTCTCCATTCTGCCGGCGCGGCCAATGTGACCTGCGCCTCCCCGCAAGGCGGCGACTACGACGCCGTCATTGGACAGGGCGAGGACGGGAAAGAGTCCGCCATCCTTATAGACAATGTGCTCGCGTGTGCCGGGGAGCGTGCGTATGTCGAGAATGCGATCCGGGGCCAAGTCTGACACTTCAGTGTCTCCTGTCGTTCGAATGTTATCTCAAGAGTCTGCGGTCTTCAGGCTATCTTCTGATCCCTACCGTTCCACTGTCGCCCTCACCAGCCAGACGCTGTTGGTATCATCCATCTCTTCGGGGATGCGGCGCCAGCCGTTGGGCACGCGGTCGTAGATGTAGAGAAGCGTGCGGTCGTCGACTGCAACCACTTCGGTGTAGGCCGTGGTCTGCTGGCGAGAGAGATCTTCCGAGTAGATGATCTGCTCTTGGGGATGGCAGCTGTTGTGGTGGGCGAGGATGTCGATTTGCTGCCAGTCCTGCCCATCCCCGGCGGTGTTGAGCCAGAGATAGAGGCCGGGACGGCCCCCTGAGAGAGCAACCGCGCCACTACCCATTACCGCCAAGCTCGGCTGCACGGAGAAGGGGCCCGGCATGGTGACGGCGGGTGTCCAGGTTCGGCCTTCGTCGCTGCTCCAGGTCTGGCCGAAGGGCAGTTTGCTTTCGACGCGAAAGACGCACATGATGCGTCCGTCGTGCAGGCGACAGATGGCCGACTCGCTGGGGCCGCCGTTTCCGGGCACCGGGCAGGAGGCGTCGGCAACGACGGAACGCACTGCCCAGTTTGTGCCGTCGGTGGACTCCACGGCCACGATGGAGTCGCGGTCGTCGCCTTCGAAGTGGCCGTAGGCGGTGGCGAGGTAGGTACCGTCCTCCAGCCAGAGGGTCTGGCCGTTGAAGGAAAAGGCCGCGACATCGAGGCCGGGTACGATCAGAGGAACGGGCGCGGGCATGCCGGTGATGACGACGCCGGTGGGCACGTAGTCGAAGACGCGCTGTCCGGCCGGGAAGTGGTTGTGTGGCGCGCCGATCCCTTGTGGTCGGGGACGGAGATCATAGGGGAGGAGGATGCTGTCGCCGGAGTGGAGATGGAGAAGCGTTTGTCCTCCGTCGCAAGAGACAAACGGTTCGCTCCAGGTGAGGCCGCCGTCCTGGGACCACAGTACCAGGTATGGGACGCCGGAGAGATGAATGTCCGGCACCGGCGCGATTGTAGAAAGGAGATCGCCGTTGGGCATAGTCCAGAGATTGGGGAACCAGAAGTAGCTCTTGCGCCGCCCTATCAGTCTGGGTTGGGAGAGCGTGACCCGCATGCCATCCAAGTCCACGGTTGCGCTATCGATCCAGCCCGCTGCGTTTTCAGCCATTGTTCCATCCTTCGTTTGACATATAGACCGTCATCAGTTTGGCCCACCGGTGAGAGGTATATTGAGTTCGTGCTCGCCGTTGAGATCGGCGGTGATCTGGGCGAAACGATGGCCGTAGCGTTCCACTGTGGGGGCGTCAGCGGCTTTGCCGTCGAGCGTGAAGGATGACGCTGCGGTTCCGCTGGCGGGAAGCAGGTAGAGCAGAGTCGCTTCGTTAAGGCTGTCGGGCGATTGAATGCGGTATGTGCCTTCGGGGGTGGAGGCGCCGTTTCCTGCGGACGAGATGGTTACGCGGCGGCGGGAGCGCTCCCAGGAGTTGATCTCCTCGCTGGTCCACCACTCCATGCCGAGGCTGCGGGCGTAGGCGACCGTCTCGCGGATGGAGCGCTCGCACTCGGGGTCTTCAACGTGGGAGGGGTGGTAAAGGACATGGGCGACGCCGTAGCCGGCATGGCACTGGTCGACAAGGGGGCGCATGAAGCCGTGCGGGCAGACGACGGTAAAGTCCTGGATGAGGAAAGGAAGGGCGAGCACGTCGAGGAAGTCGCCGTTGGGCCGGTCATCCTCCATGGGAAACCAAGGGTGGGAGGTACCGAAGGTGAAGCCTCTGTCGCCGCGTGAGTGCTCAAGCTGGATGCCCTTGTTCTGGCACCAGTAGTAGAATTCGAGGCGGCCTTGCCAGGCGATGCCGTGGTTCTTGTTGGATACGATGTTGGAGAGGCCGGTCTCGTAGGAGAGTGTATCGTACTGCCAGTCGAAGTCCATCTGGCTCCAGCGGGGGGCTTCGCGCACGGGGGCGTTGCCGGTGGCGTAGTGGAGGGCGATTTCCGAGGTGGATTCGATGAGCGCCTTGTAGAAGGAGCGGTCGTAGCCGGCAACGGGCATGGTACACCAGGTGGAGGGCACCTTGAGCTCCTGGAGCAGGTCGAAGAGAGACCAGCCCAGGAGAGGACGGTTGCCATCGGTATCGTGGGACATGTGGGCCATCGAGGTCTGCCCGCGCGGCCAGTACCAGAGGAGCGGCAGGGATTCACCGGCGCTGCTGAGAAGGTGGAAGATGGCGCGCAGCAGGAGTCCCCGCAGGACGTCGGCCATGGGCGTCAGGATGATGCGCTGGTTGTAATAGGTTCGACCATCCTGGAGGGGGATGCCGCCGGAGTAGTAGAGATCGTCGACGTCGTCGATTTCGATGAGATCGCCGTCCCGGTCCGGGTCGAGGATGGAGCCGGCGGGGGTCCCTGAGGATTCGCGCGGCGGTATGGGGACGACCGGCTTTCCCTGATGGATGTGAAGCGCGGAAGTTATCAGGTCGGGCGCGAAGAGGAGAGTGCGGCCGCGACCGTGGGCGTGCGTTATCACGGCGTCGGCTGCGGGTCCGCCTGCCTGCGGCGGAGGTTGGATGGGCTCGACCTGGGCGTGCGCGTTGCCGGCGACGGCCTTGACCAGGCTGCCGCCGAAGACGTGGATTTCCCTGTGCAGGCCGCCGGTTACAGGATGGGCCGCGGCCGGTGGCTGAAGGTAGCCTTCTTCGTGAAGACGGATGGTCTGCACGCCGAAGAGGTCGTCCATGCCTGACGTACCGGCGTTGCCGATGAGAAGGCCGCCGGCGTGCACGAATTCGACCGCACCTGCCTTTTGTTCCGAATTCAGATCGAGGTCCTGCGCGAGAATAAGGAGCCGCGGCAAGGGAGAATCGCCGGCAAGGGCCTCCTGCGGCAGCAGCGAAAAGGGGAGGCCGGCATGGCGCAATATCTCGCTGATATAGGGTGCGGCATAAGGGGGAAGCTCGCCTGTTCCCTTGCGGGGCTGTTCCGGATTGAGGATCACTCCGATCATTTGGACATACTCCTTACACCAGCGTTTGGCAGTTCGCAAAGGCGATAATCATCTGGCCGGATTTCAGGCGTCGCGTGCGCAGCGGAAGCCGACGTGGCGGCGTTGCATTTGGGGGAAGCGATCGTAGCGGGCGGCGCAGCGGGCGCGCTCGGCGATGCTGTACCAGGAGCCGCCGCGCAGCACATTGTGGGCGTCATAGTGGACGACAGGCTTTGTGCAGATGGGGTTGGCCTGCGGGCTGAACGAGTAGAAGTCGTCGGAATAGCGATCCTGGCACCATTCCCAGACGTTGCCGACCATGTCGCAGACGCCGTATGGGCTGACGTTGCCGGCATCGGTGAAGCGGTCCACGGGGGTGGGATGGCCGATGCCGGATTCGCGGGTATTGGCGCGGTCGGGGTCCCATTCGTTTCCCCAGGGCCAGCAGCGTCCGTCGGGGCCCCGGGCCGCGAATTCCCATTCGGCCTCGGTTGGCAGGCGGAGTCCGGCCCAGTCCGCATAGGCCTGAGCATCCCAGTGGGCTACGCCAATAACCGGCTGGTTGGGGCCGGTGAAACGGGGGTCGTCCCAGCACTGGGGTGGTACGGCGCCGGTCTCCTTCAGGTAGCGGGCGTACTGGGCGACGGTGACCGGGTACTGGCAGATGTAGTAGGGATCCAAGCGGACCGTGTGCTGCGGGCTTTCATCCCGGAATCGGGTTAGCCGCCAGCCGTATTGGTCGGCAATTTGCTGGGCGTCGGTTGGGTCGGTCCCCATCAGGAAGTCGCCGCCTGGGATGGGAATGAGCGTCGAGCCGTCCCTGTTTTCAATTCTGTCCACGGCTTTTTTCCTTCGGTTCTATTGCGCTGCCTGCTCTGCGTAATGCAGGGCCACTTTGCGCATGGCGGCGGCGATGTCTTTGGCGTCCTGTTCGGTGTAGGAGTTGCGGAAGAGGATAAAGCCGGTCTTTGGCAGCTCGCGCTCGGTGTGGGGCAGGTGGACTTTGCTATAGTCGATGCGGCGGTTTCCCTGCTCGTCCACGAAGGGGTAGCGGGACTGACCGTAGGTATCCTCTTCGGCGAAGATCGGGTAGCGATAGAGGGGGCGGCCCTGGATGTAGGGTCCATGGCAGTCGGGGATGCCTTCGGCCTGCATGGCTTCGGCGAACTGATCGGAGGAGACGCCGGCCTCGGATTCGTCGACGGTGTAGGCGTATGTGTAGTAGGCGCTGCGATCTTCGGGATGGACCTTCTGGATCTTGAAGCCGGGCAGCTGGGGCACGACTTCGTCGAGGATGGCGGCGGTCATGCGACGCACGCGGGTGGCCTCTTGCCAGCGGTCGAATTGGGCGAGGCCGACGGCGGCGTGAAGGTCGGTCATGGGGTGGAAGTCGCCGAGGAAGGCGTAGCCCTTGTTGCCGCCGCGACGGAAGGAGGTGGGCGCGAGGGAGCTGCGGAGGGCGCTATCCATTTCCGAGCCCTTGCGGGAAAAGCCCATGGCCCGGCGCGCCAGGGGCTCGTCGTTGGTGATGATCATGCCGCCCTGGTCGGTGGTGAGCGTCTTGCCGCCGAGAGAGAAGCAGCCGATGTCGCCGATGGTGCCCACCAGCTGGCCGCGGTATTCGGCGAGGTGGGCCTGTGAGCAGTCCTCGATGACAGGCAGGTTGTGGGCGCGGGCGATCTCGAGAATCGGCCCCATGTCGCAGGGGTTGCCGTAGAGGTGGACGGCGAGGATGGCGCGGGTGCGGGGGGTGATGCGGCGCTCGACGTCGGCGGGATCGGTGTTAAGAGTTTCCGGATCCCAGTCGGCGAAAACGGGGATGGCGTTGTGGAGGATTATGCCCAGGACGGAGCCGATGTCGGTGGTGGACGTGGTGATGACTTCGTCGCCGGGTTCGGGGTTGACGGCGGCGACGGCGGCGTGGATGGCGCCGGTGCCGGTGGTGGTGGCGACGGCGTACTGGGCGCCGTGCAGGGTGGCGAAGGCGTCGGCGAAGGCCCTCACTTTGAAGCCGGAGCGCCAGCCGTCGGTGGCGTTGTCCATTACCTCCATGAGGTGGCGGCGTTCCTCGTCGCCGAAGATCCATTTGGGGCCAAAGGGCTGGCTGCGCAGCGGCGCGCCGCCGTCAATCGCCAGTTTTGCGCTGGTCATGGGATGTTTCCTTTCCTGCCAGTGTTCCAGAACGACGTTCACAGATTGCGGCGTTCAAATGTCCTCAAGGCGCCACTTTGTGTAGGCGGCGTGGCAGATACCGTCTTCGAGGGTTATCCAGTAGCAGGTAAAGAGGCTGCCGTCGTCGAACTGTACTGTTATGGGGTAGCCGACGTCGGAGCCGCCGCTGTGATTGGGGTAGTCGGGCCACATGGGGGAAGCGGTGCCGGCATCATCGCGCATGATGATGGTGTTGTCGGTATCCCAGGTCTTGCCGTTGTCTTCGCTGAGGACGAGGCGGATGCCCATGGGCTCCCAGCGGTAGGTCACGCCGCAGAGAATGCGCCCGTCCTGGAGGCGGAGGAGGTGGGGCGGATAGCCTCTGACTTCGGTGCGCAGCGGTTGTGACCAGGTTAGGCCGCCGTCTTCGGACCAGCTTTCGAGCAGATAGCCGCTGGTGAGGTGGCCGGGCGTTGAGTGGCGGATGTGGGCGAGGACCTTGCCGGGCTCGGCTTCGATGAAGCAGGTCTCGTCGCCGGTGACGCTGGAGACGCTGGAGGAGAGGGGGATCAGGCGCCAGTTGTCACCGTCGGGGTCGGAGCGCCAGACGAAGACCTGGCCTCTGTCGCCCTCCTGATCTCTGGCATAGACGGGCAGGAGGATGTTGCCGGCCTGGAGCCGGGTCCAGCGGGGGAAGGCGGTCATCCAGCTGAAGCCGGGCACGAGCCAGTCGCGACGGTCCCAGGTCTTGCCCTGGTCGTGGGAGCGCATGACGAAGAGCTTGGGCATGCCGATGAGAAGGTCGTTCCCGGTGTTGTTGGGGTGGGGGCGTGCGGTGAGGCCGAGCTCTTCGGCTTCGGCGGCGCGTTCTTTGGGCCACTCCTCGAAGCCGACGGTACCGGCGGCGAGGTAGCTGCCGTCGGCCTGGACATCGGCGTAGCGGTCGTAGCGTTCGCGCGGGAGGGCTCCGGGCCAGGCGAGTGGGATCGTCTGATCGTTGGTTTCGGTGAAGGTCTCGCCCCGGTCTTCGGAGACGAGCACGATCCAATCGGCGAGGCCGTAGTGGTCGGCGAAGGGGGAGGAGACGACACCGACGGTGAGGCGGCCGTCGGGAAGGAGCTGTGGGACGGGGCCGAGGGAGTAGCGGCCTGGGCGTTTGTAGAGGATGCCGTGCTGCATGGTCGATCTCCTGACTGGGTTTGCGGGTGAATTGCGGCGTATGCCGAACCTGTCCGTCGCAGTTATGAGGCGCGCCAGCGGGGGTCAAGAATGTCCCGCAAGGCGTCACCGATGAGGTTGAGGGAGATAACGGTACCTACCAGGACGCCTCCTGGCGGGACCCACAGCCACCAGAAGCGCTGAATGAGCGAGAGGTTGTTGGCTGAGGTGATCATATTGCCCCAGCTGGGCGTGGGGGGCTGGACGCCAAGGCCGAGAAAGCTGATGCCGGCTTCGGCGATGATGGCCACCCCGATATTGAGCGTCATGTTGACGAGCACGAGGGGCATCAGATTGGGCGTAACGTGCTGGCGGACGATTCTCCCGGTGGTGGTGCCGATGGAGCGGGCGGCCAGGATGTAGTCGAGCTCGCGAATCGACAGCACTTGTGAGCGAAAGATACGGGCGTCGAAGGGCCAGCTCAAAAAGCCGAGAGCGATCAGGAGCGTCCAAGGTGTGGGGCCGATGATAGCGATCACGATGAGGAGGAAGAAGATATCGGGGAAAACGATCATAATGTCGACGATGCGCTGGCCAAAAAAATCGATGACGCCGCCGAAGTAACCGGAGAGCGAACCCACAATCAGCCCGATGGTGGTGCGGATGATGACGGCGGCGAGCCCGATCAGGAGTGAAACGCGACCGCCGTAGAGGATCCGCGTCAGCATGTCGCGGCCGGTGAGATCTGTTCCCAGCCAGTGGTCGGCGCTGGGGGGTTTGCGGATGGCCTGGACATCGATTTCGTGCGGCTCGAATGGTGTCAACCAGGGGGCTAGAATCGCTGACACTATTATCACCAACATGAACGCGGCGCCGCCGACGGCGCCGGGATTCTGCATAAACAGACGGAGGTTCTGGGCGGCCAGTGACGGCTTTTCGAGGGCGACAGCCTGAGCCGTATCCGAGGAGTTCCCGTTCTGCGCGCTCATACTCGCATTTCACTCCGATAGACTGGTCCTACGTATAGGTAACGCGCGGATCGACCCAGCAATAGCAGATGTCCACAATCAGGTTGCTAAGGATAACCAGGACAGCTGTGACTGTGATCGTGGCGATCATGATGGAGAAATCTTTGGTCTCGGCTGCCTTTGCGGTCCACATGCCGACGCCCGGGTAGTTGAAGACGATTTCGAAGAAGGCAGAGCCGCCGATGACAAAGGGGATACTGCGACCAACGATGGTCAGGATAGGCAATAGGGCGTTGCGAAAGATGTGGCGGCTGCGGACGATGCGCTCCTTGAGGCCTTTGGCGCGTGCCACGGTGACATAGTCGGACCGCATTGTTTCGAGAACGCTGGTGCGCGTCCAGCGGATGAGGCCGGCCGAGCCGCTGACCCCCATCGCCGTCACTGGCAGGATCAGATAGTAGACCCGGTCCCAAAAGTCGCCTCCCGTGCGTGGGTTGTACATGCCGCCGGCAGGGAACCAGCCCAGTCTGATTGCAAAGATGATGATGACCCAGGTTGCGAGGAGGAAGCCGGGCACACTGATCAGGATGTAGGTAATGAAGGAGACGACGTTGTCGAAGGTCGAGTACTGGTAGAGAGCGGAGAGCGAGCCGGCGACGACGCCGATGCCGACGCTGAGCAGTGTTGCCAGGATTGTCAGGCGGATGGTTACGCGGACGCGCACGGCCAGTTCCGGTCCGATCAGCTCGGCGGTGCGCATGGCGCGACCGAAATCTCCTCTGGCCACCCTGCTCAGCCAGCGGAAATACTGCACGTGGATGGGGTCGTTCAACCCAAGTCTTTCGTGCAGATAGTCTCTATTGCTGGTCCCTTCATCTTCTGCGCGCCCTTTGTAAGCCTCCTGAACGCCCAATTGATCCCGTACTTGTTGGGGTGTCATTCCCTGCGTTTCAGCCGTTACAAACATGAAGAGTGTGGGGTCGCCCGGGGCGAGGCGCATCAGGGCGAAGTTAATGTAAGTAATGACGATCAGCATTGGGAATGCGACCAGGATGCGGCGGATGATGTATTGGGTCAAGTTATGTTCCCTTTCAGGTCACCCTGATGGCAGCAGCAGTTGCCTTCGGTTTTGGAATCAGAGTTCTAGGCTATCCTGCAGGCATTTCACCCAAGGCAGCGCATCGCATACTGCGCGATATGGTCGTCTGTCGGCGATCTTGCCGCCTAATTGCTGCCAGGCAGTACTCGGCAACGGCACCTGACCACCGGTCGAGTTCGGCGACCAGTCAGCCACCGCAACTGGTCACGGAAAAGACTTGGAATCTCCCGGACGAGGGTAGAGGGAGAAGAGGAGAGAGTATCCAATCTCGGTTCCCTCTCCTCTTCTCTGTTCACTTTCAGAAGGACTCCTACTCGATCCAGTACCAGCTGACCACGCCTTTCTCGCCGGAGGTGCCGAGCCAGTTGAAGGCTTCCTCAGGGATGAAGCCGCCGAGATCGTCGGTCATCACGTAGAATTCGGCGATCTGGGTGACACCCCAGATTGGGCCGTCTTCGAAGTAGATTTCCATCAAGGCCTGGGTGGCGGCCGTCTGTTCGTCGGGGTCGGTGGTGCCCATGGCGACGTCACACAGGTTGCGGAATTCTTCGTTGCACCAGTGGTAGCTGGCGGGCCAGTAGTCCTCTTCGCAGCTGCCAACCCAGTACTCGCAGTTGCGAAGGGTGTTGGAGACCCAGCCGCCGACCATGCTGATGTCATAGTCGCCGCTGGCGCTGCGCTCCTGTTGGAGTTCCCTACCGGCGAGAATCTCGGTCTGGATTCCGACATCGGCCAGCTGTTGCTGGAGCAGGACGGGGGCGTCACCGCCTGCGCCGCCGAGCAGGACGAGGACGCGACTGGGATCCCAGATGCCTTCGGCTTCAGCTTCGGCGAGGAGCTGTTTGGCCATTTCAGGGTCGAACGAGCGCGGCACGACGAGGCTGTCGTCGCAGTCGGCGCAGAAGGACTCTGCCGCGGTCTGATGGCCGCGCAGCCCGAAGACGGAGTCTTCCGGTTGACCGAATCCGAAGTAGAGGACTTCAGCCCAGAGCTCGCGGTTGACGGCAAGGGCGATGGCGTCCATGACCTTGCGCGGCAGTTTGCGGTCATCGCCGCGATTGAGACCGTAGCCTGTCATCATGAAGGTGCGGGGATGGATGGCGGTATCCGGGAGCTCACTGACGGTCTCATAGTCGCTGGCGCCGACTTTGACCATGTCGGATTCGCCGGCGAGGAAGTTGTCGAGGGTCAGACCGGAGTGTTCGGCGTAGCGCTTGATGCCGGGCTTGCCGTAGATGGCGTTGCCCCACCAGTCCTCATTGCGCTGCAACTCGAGGACTTTGGCTTCTTCGTCCCAGCTGACGACGCGGTAGGGGCCGCTCGTGACTTCGGGTACCCAGGCATCGGGGAAGTCGCCGGCCCACAGCTGGGCGGCGGTGTACTGGCCCAGGTGGTGTTTGGGCAGAACGGAGAGGAAAGCCAGCGGCCGCCAGACGAGGCCGATGGGTACGTCGGCTTCGATGCGCATATTGAAGTCATCGATGATCTTGATGCCGGAGATGGAGTCGGCTTTGCCTTCGAAGTAGTCCTGTCCGCCGGTAATGTTGGGGAAGAGGACTTTGGCATCGCCGAGCCAGTAGTCGGCATCTTCATGATAAAGAAGCTCGAAGGTGAAGGCGACGTCGGCGGTGGTGATGCGCTCGCCATCGCTCCAGACGGCATCCGGGTAGAGCTCGATCTCCATGGCCATGTTGTCATCGACGCGCTCAATGCGGCGTGCGAGCCAGGGCGTGGGCGTGGTATTGCCCATGGGGCCCATGAAGATGAGCGGCATTTCGACCATGTAGAAGGACTCACTGCCGAAGTTCCAGTTGCCGGCGGTCATGCCGCCCCACATGCCGACGCCGAAGCGAGTGCGCCCTGGGAGGATGAGGAGGCGGTCGGAGTCGACGGTATCCGGATTCACGGCGTATTGGATGCCGGGCAGGTCGGCAGCCTCATCAGATGCTTCCTCCATGGCGGTGTCGGCGCCGCCACCGGTGGTTGCCGGCGCGGCGCAGGCGCCGACGAGCAGGGCGAAGACCAACAGGAGGGACAGAAGGGTACAGTTCAACCAGTTACGTTTGATACGCATGTCTCTTTCTCCTTTGGATAATGGAATTGCTCAGGTCTATTCCGGGTTGCGCCGTTGCAAGGGGTTCGAAGTGAGGAATCTGGTGGGCATTTTAGGGAAATGCGGGGGGTCTGTCAAGGAGGGAAAAAATGTGGGTGCATCCCGGATTTGGAGGAAGCTGGCGGGGAATTGATCCCGGCGGTGGTTGAGGTTGTTTACCGGCTTTTGGAGAGACCCAGGGTAGGCACAACGGCGAGGAGAGAGTGGAGAGGAGTGAGTAACACTGTTTGGTCTGCCGGAGATTGGATCGGGAACAGACCGCGGATTGGTTGCTGCCGGAATACTACGATCGTCTGCCCCCATTTTGGGCTGCACGCCGGTGCTGGTGCACAATTTCTCCCTCGCTTGGTGGCCGAACCAGCAACTCAGAACCTTCAATTTGCTTCCGAAATGTGGCATATTAGCCGCATGTGCGTTACAGTATGCGCGCAACAGGTCTGAAACCGATTCCGACTCAAAGAGGACTCCAATGAAGATCTCCAAAGTGACGCCCATGGTGCTGGGCACCGAATGGCGCAATCTGACCATAGTCAAAGTAGAGACCGATGACGGTCTGGTCGGTGTGGGGGAATGCCGCGCGCTCAACCGCACTGACGGCGTTCTTGGCTACCTCAGCGAAGCCGCGCCCCGCTACATTCTCGGCGAAGACCCTTTCAACGTCGAAGCCCTCGTCGCCCGCATGTTCCGCGAGGACTTCGGACGCGCCGGAGAGATTACCCAGACCGTTACCGCCCTCCTTGAAGTTGCTTGCTGGGATATCATCGGCAAAGCCCTCAACCAGCCGGTATACAAGCTACTGGGAGGCGCAGTCAGGAATCAGATCAAGGGCTACGCCAACGGCTGGTACACAGGCGAACGTACGCCGGATGAATTCCACGCGGCCGCCAAGAGAGTGCTCGACAAGGGCTACAAAGCGCTTAAGTTCGATCCATTCGGCGCCGGCTTCTACGAAATGGAGCGGGACGAAAAGAACTATGTTATTGGTCTTGTCGAAGCGGTGCGGGATGCCGTCGGCCCGGAGGTGGAGATTCTCATAGAGATGCACGGCCGCTTCAATCCCGTGACCGCGGTGGAATTCGCCCGTGAACTGGCCGCCTTCAAACCGTCCTGGCTCGAGGAGCCTGTGCCTCCCGAGAATATCGCGGCCCAGAAAAAGGCTGCAGATGCCATTGCGCCCCTGGGCATCCCCGTCGCGACCGGCGAGCGTCTGCATACGATGTACGAGTACCGCGAGCTGTTCGAACTCCAGGCCTGCGACATCATCCAGCCCGACATCACCCATTTCGGCGGCATCCTCAACACAAAGAAGCTGGCCGCCTGGGCCGAAGCCTATTACATGCTCATTGCGCCCCACAACGTGGGCGGCCCCATTTCCACCGCGGCCGCGCTGCATCTGGCAGCCTGCACGCCCAACTTCAAGATCCAGGAGCACTTTAACGACTTCGCCGAAGCCTACGTGAAGCAGGCCGCGCCAGGCAACCCCGAAATTGAAGACGGCTACTTTGCCCTTCCATCCGGACCCGGCCTCGGTGTCACGCTCGACGAAGACGTAGTCGCCGCCAATCCCCGCCGCAGAGTCCACTTCAATCTCTTCGCCGAAGACTGGCATAGACGTTCCGCAGAAGTGGACTGAATCCGAGACCAAGTCGGGATGAGAGGTCGACATCCTCTGATCTCAGATTCGAATACTTAACGAAACCGACAGGAGTTTCCACTTCAAATGTCACTGCAACCGCTGCTAATCAACGGAGAATTCCGCGCTGCCTCCAATCCGACCGGCAGCTACCATTCCACCAATCCTATGACCGGCGAAAAACTGCCATGGTCTTTTCCCTATTCCGAATGGGATGACATCGAGGCTGTCCTGCAGGCGGCCGCCGATGCCGTGGCAGAGCTCCGTCAGGCTCCCCGGCAACTTCTGGCCGAGTTTCTCGATGCCTACGCCGCCAGCATTGATGGGCAGGCCGATGCTCTCGTCGAAACGGCCCATCAGGAAACCGGCCTGCCAGCGCCGACCCGCCTGAGAGCCATCGAGCTTCCCCGTACCACCGATCAACTGCGCCAGGCCGCAGCGGCCGTTCGAGCCCGCTCGTGGACCCAGGCCACGATCGACACCGACGCCAACATCCGCTCCTACTACGGCCCTCTGCCCGGAGCCGTCGTCGTCTTCGGGCCGAACAACTTTCCCTTCGCCTTCAATGGCGCGGCCGGTGGAGACTTCGCCGCAGCCATCGCTGCCGGCAGCCCGGTAATTGCCAAGGCGCACTCCAGCCATTCCCGCACCAGCCAGTTGCTGGCTGAATCGGCCCTCGAAGCTATCCGCAAGACGGGTGCACCCAAGGGCCTGGTACAGCTGATCTATCGCTTTAAGCCGGAATACGGCTATGATCTGGTTGCCGACGCCCGCGTTGCAGCCGTCGGATTTACCGGCAGCCGCGACGGTGGCATGCGGCTGAAGGAGGTCGCCGACCGTAACGGCAAACCGATATACCTGGAGATGTCCAGCATCAACCCGATTCTCCTGCTGCCCGGCGCTCTCGCCGAACGATCGCAAGAGATCGCTGAAGAGTTCTTCACCTCCTGTACCATGGGAACCGGCCAATTCTGCACCAACCCAGGCCTCGTGATGTCGTTAGCTGGAGAGGAGTCGAAGGCCTTTGTTGAACAGTCGGCAGCGCTCTTCGAGGAAGGAGCGGCCGGTGTCCTGCTCAACCGCGGCGTCTCGGAAGGCATGGACGAATCGCTTCAGGTCCTGTCCAGTAACGGGGCCAAAGTCGTCGCAGGCGGGTCAGCGGCTGACAGGCCCGGCTTCTACTACCAGAATACCTTGCTGACAGTGTCGGGCGACGAGTTTCTTTCCAATCCGGAAGCAATGCAGACAGAGGCGTTTGGCCCTTCCTCACTGGTGATTTTGGCAAAGGATGCCGCCCAGATGGAGCAGATTATCGGGTGCTTCGAAGGCAACCTGACCGGCTGCCTCTACACCGACAACGCCGGCTCAGATGATCAGCTGTACGATCGTCTCGCGCCTCTGCTGCGCGCAAAGGTGGGCCGACTCTTGAACGACAAGATGCCTACAGGAGTCGCTGTCACCGCCGCCATGAACCACGGCGGCCCCTTCCCCGCCACCGGACATCCAGGTTTCACTTCGGTCGGCATCCCTGCCAGCATCCGCCGTTTCGCCGCGCTACACAGTTACGACAATGTGCGCCAACACCGCCTGCCGCCCGACCTGCAAGACAAGAATCCGACCGGAGAGATGTGGCGGCTGGTCGATCAGGCGTGGACGCAGGCGGACATCAGCGCCTGACGCCTTAGGGCTGGCGTGCGAGGCGGTCCTATGGTACCCAAGGTGCAACAGGCATAGTGCGCGGCCCTTACAGCCTGTAGGCCTCTTTCGCAAGGCCATACGACAGTGCGTGCGCCATGGCAAAGGCATCCTCGTCGTCGATCTGGCCCTCCACGAGCAATGAGGCAAGCCAATCGCAGGCGATGCGTCGCCAGAGCTCATGACGGGTCGGGATCGAAGCGAACGCCCGCGTATCGTCATTGAAACCGACAGTGTTGTATATGCCTGCCGTCTCCATCACCTGTGCGAAGAAATTTCGCATTCCGTTGATGCTGTCGTAGAACCACCAGGGCGGGCCAATACGCAGGATCGGGTAGTGGCCTGCCAGAGGAGCAAGCTCTCTGGCGCTGGTCGATTCGTCCAGCGTGAACAGGATCAGGCGCAGTGACGGATGGGAGCCGAAGCGGTCCAGGAGCGGTTTCAGATTGCGTGTGAAGTCAAGTCCATGGGGAATGTCAGCGCCCTTGTCCGCGCCGAAGCGTTGGAACACCGCGTTGTTGTGATTGCGGATCGAGCCGGGGTGAAGCTGCATGACCAGCCCGTCCTCGCTGCTCATGCGGGCCATCTCGACCAGCATATGTGCCGTGAAGAGCCGGGCGTCGTCGGCAGATGCGCTGCCCGCAAGGCCTCGCTGGAAGATCGCATCTGCCTCGTTGGGCGAGAGGACCACCGTAAACGGCGTTTCCGCCGCATGATCCGTAGCCGTGGCGCCCATCTCTCTGAAGAAGCCGCGACGCTCCTCCAGTGCGCTTATGTAGGAGGGGTAATCGACAATGTCGGCGCCGGACACATTGCGCAACAGGTCGATCTGTTCCTTCCATTCCGGCTGATCGATCCCGTTCACGACCTTGTCGGGACGGAAAGTTGGATAGATGCGCCCGCCCCAGTCTGATTCCCGGATCGCCTGGTGGCGCTCGAGGGTATCTGTGGCCGCGTCGGTCGTCGTCAGCGCTTCCACCCGAAACTGTTCATACAGTTTCCGGGGCGTGAAGTCAGGGGCCGCCAACTGCTCAGATATCCTGTCGTAGATCGCTTGGGCGTTCGCAGGCGTCAGTTTCTCGGTGATGCCAAACAGATCGTGGAGCTCATCCCGCAGCCACAGTCCGGTGGGCGTACCTTGAAACAGATGGTAGTTTTCCGCAAAGGTCTGCCAGATCTTGCGATGATCCGATTCGACTGTGCTGTTATCTTCCCCCTCATTCATGGGCACACCCTGGGCTTCAAGGGGAACGCCCTGCGAGTACAGCATCCGAAAGACATAGTGATCCGGGATCAGGAAGAACTCGGCCGGCGAATCGAAATGGTACGCAGCATCGGCGAACAGCAGCGGGTCAACATGGCCGTGCGGGCAGATCAGAGGAAGGTCGGCCACACTTTCAAATAGAGTGCGAGCTACGGTTCTTTGGGCACTGCTGCCGCTGAAATACCGATCGGCCCGTTCGGGCATATAGTTGCGTAGAGACGAATTCACAAAGATTTCCTTTCGTGCGCACGGAGCTGGCGATAGATTGCATACAGTGGACAGGCTGCAAAAAATCCTTTGTCCGACTTTCACTTTTCACTGATTATAGCTGAACAAAACCTCCAGGGGCGAGGAGGGACCCGCGTGAAGAAAGATCCTTTTCTCTCTCGTCTTTCACTGCAAGGAGATGGCCATGAGTTCAAGAGAACAGTTTTCATTGGACGGGAAGGTTGCCGTCATCACCGGCGGCACAGGTGTGTTGGGAGGAGCGATGGCCCGCGGTCTGGCCGGGGCCGGCGCGCGCGTCGCCATCCTTGGGCGGCGGGAGGCCAAAGCCAGCGAGGTGGCGGGCGAAATCGCGGCGGCCGGCCACGATGCCATTTCCCTGCCGGCAGACGTACTGGATGAGGACAGCCTGCGAGCGGCGCGACAGATTCTGATCGACGAATGGGGAAGCGTGGACGTTCTGATCAACGCCGCCGGCGGCAACCGGCCTGACGCCACCGTCTTCGGCGACCTTACCTTCTTCAATGTGCCGCGCAGCGCGCTCGAAGGCGTCGTCGGTCTGAATTTCACCGGCACGGTTCTGCCGATTCAGATCTTCGGCGAACCCATGGCGGAGCAGGGCAAAGGCTCGATCATCAACATCTCATCGATGGCATCACAAAAGGTCCTTACGCGCGTGATGGGCTACTCCGCCGCCAAGGCAGCCGTCGACAACCTGACTCGCTGGCTGGCCGTCGACCTGGCCGAAAAGCACGGGCCGGGTATGCGCGTTAATGCGATTGCGCCCGGCTTCTTCATCGGCGAGCAGAACCGGGCCCTGTTGATCAATGAGGACGCCCCGACCCTGCCTGATGATCCCCCTGTCCTGACCGAACGCGGTCAGCAGATCGTAGATCATACGCCGATGGGGCGTTTCGGTGAACCGGAGGAACTGACAGGCACTGCGATCTGGCTGGCCAGCGACGCCTCCCGCTTCGTTACAGGCATTGTCGTTCCCGTAGACGGAGGATTCTCTGCCGCCAGCGGCATCTGACGGGCCGCAGCGAGCGGAAGGAAGGTTCAAACCGGCGTTGCCTCAATGCTTCCCGACCAGCAGTTTCTTGCCCGGCGCAGTGAAGGTAATGTATATTGTTTTGTTGTGATGGTGGAGAATCAGGGTTTGACTACAACAGATCTGAGGGCAGTTGAGATCGGGCGGTTCGTCCGTTGGCCCGGGGAGCAGTTATGAGCAGTTCTACGGTGGCGGCAAAGGACTTCATTCGTGAGGCGATTGCGGACGACATTACCAGCGGGCGTTTCAACGGGCGCTTTCAAACGCGCTTCCCGCCCGAGCCCAACGGCTATCTTCACATTGGGCATCCCAAGGCGATCGGATTGAACTTCGAGGTAGCCGCGGAGTTCGGCGGCCCCTGCAATCTGCGCTTCGACGACACCAATCCCCTCAAGGAGGAGCAGGAGTTCGTCGAAGCCCAGCTGAAGGACATCCGCTGGCTCGGCTACGAGCCAGACAACGTCCTCTATGCCTCCGACTATTTCGACCAACTCTATGCGTGGGCGCTCCAGCTCATCCGGGATGGACATGCCTACGTCGACGATCTCAGCCAGGAAGAGATTCGCGCTCATCGCGGCACTCTGACTGAACCGGGCACTAACAGCCCCTACCGGGACCGGGCGGTTGAGGAGAACCTGGATCTGTTCCAGCGGATGAAGGCGGGCGAGTTTCCCGACGGCGCCCGCGTTTTGCGCGCCAAGATCGATATGAGCGCGCCCAACATAAACCTGCGCGACCCCGTTATGTACCGCATCCGCCATGCGGAGCACCAGCGAACCGGCGACAAGTGGTGCATCTACCCTATGTACGATTGGGCGCACGGCCAGTCCGATTCGATCGAAGGCGTGACGCATTCGCTCTGTTCGCTCGAGTACCTGAACCACCGCCCGCTGTACGACTGGTACCTGGAATCCCTGGGCGTCTACCATCCTCGCCAGATCGAGTTCGCCAAGCTGGAGTTCACCTACACTGTGACTAGCAAGAGGCGCCTCCTGCGGCTCGTCGAAGAGGGCTACGTGAACGGCTGGGACGACCCTCGCATGCCGACGCTGGCAGGTCAGCGACGGCGCGGCGTACCGCCCAAAGCCTTGCGCGACCTCTGTCAACACGTCGGAATCGCCCGGACCAACAGCACAGTTGAGATCGAGCTGCTGGAGCACTTCATTCGCCAGGAGTTGAACCGCACCGCCATGCGCGTGATGGGAGTACTGGATCCCCTGCCGGTCGTGATCACAAACTACCCCGAAGGCGAGACCGAATGGCTCGACGCGGTGAACAATCCCGAGGATGAAAGCGCCGGCAGCCGGCCGGTCCCCTTCAGCCGCAACCTGTACATCGATCGGGACGATTTCATGGAGGACCCGCCGCGGCGGTTTTATCGCATGGCGCCCGGCCGGGAGGTCCGTCTCCGCTGGGGCTTCTTCGTTCGCTGCGAAGAGGTCATCAAGAACGAGCAGGGTGAGATCGTTGCCCTGCACTGCACCTACGACCCGGAAACAAGAGGCGGTTACGCTCCCGACGGCCGCAAAGTGCGCGGCACAGTTCATTGGGTAAGCGCCGACCACGCAGTTCCCGCTGAAGTGCGCCTCTATGACCGTCTCTTCAATGTCGAGAATCCCTACGACGTGCCGGAGGGCCAGGACTACATGGCCAGCCTTTCGCCCAACTCGTTGACGGTGTTGGACAGCGTCCAACTTGAGCCGGGCGCGCTGGACCTCGATGTCGGGCAGACGGTGCAGTTTGAGCGCAAGGGCTACTTTTGCCTGGACCCCGACAGCGCGGGCGACGGGCTTGTCTTCAACCGCACCATTTCGCTGCGCGATTCATGGGCGAAGATGCAGGCCCCAGGTCGAAAGGAGAAGGGCTCGGGGCGTAAATCGTAGAGGTCCGGCTAAAGGTCTGAATAACGTGAGGATCGTGCGCTACGTGAGTAGAGTCATCACACGCGGCGAAAAGCTTCTCCTGCGCAAACGCTTAAAAAATTAAGGATTTGCCGCAATACTCACGGATGGCGACTATCTGAATCTTGCCGCCTGCGGCACCAGAATGTGACCCTCCTCCAGTGAGCCATACCGCGAGACCGCCCGCGGCCCGTGCTTCCAGAGGTACGAGGCGATGTAGGCGCAGGTTACCGCATCGAGCGCGTCCTCATAGGCCTGCAGAGCGGCCCCGCGCAGGCCGTAAACTTCCGTATTCTTCAGTAACCGCCTGGTTCTGCGCAGCCGCGGGTCGGCCTTGCGCAGCTTACGCAGCAGCTTTCGATAGCGATCAAGCTCCGACCAGCGCCCTTCAAAAGACCGTCCCCGACCACGCTTATACTTGAGGATACGGTCAAGCCCAAACAGACTGACCAGAGCCGGATGGGGATATACTTCGCATACCAGCCGCGCCATCGTGCGCCGGGGAATCACATCCGATTCGTAAAACTTGAATCGTTCAGACAGCGCCGCAGTCAGGGCTTCCCCGCGCACAACGCCATCGCGTTCCAGCAGCTTCCTGTTTGCCGGATACGCTCCAGCCTGAAAACGACGCCAGTCCGCGGACAGCGCACGGTCGCACGGCCTGATTCCTGTCTCATTGGGTACCCTCAGCGGCGCGTCGACCGCCACGATCGACCCATTGCGCCGGGAAAGGTGATCGCCAACGAAGTCGAGGATCTCAGACATCGTGCTCAGTCCGCCTGAACTGGCAACCAACCGCCCGTCCCTTATCGCCGCAACGCCCGACGGGTTTTTGTCGCTCCAGGCCAGGTCGATGCCGATAAAGGACGGCTTTCCCCGTTTTTTTGCCATAGAGGACCTCCTCAGGGTGTGCTGACTTTACTCACCATCCAATTGCAGTTGCGGGACTCCCTCGCACGAAGAACAAGACCGATCTATGAGCCGTCAAATCCATGGCGGGCGCCTGACGGAAACGTTACCTGTCTCGGCGCAGGCACACTTTCTCCGCCGTTACTTCCTCTAGGTACGCCTCGTCAACCTGCGCGCCGTGCCCCGGCCCGCCTGGCACAGTGAGCGTACTGTTGCTGTTGAGCGTAAACGGATTGGTGACGATATCCCGCTCAAAATAGCGGTCGTTGGCACTGATGTCGCCCGGCAGCGTGAAGTTGGGCAGGCTTGCCAGCGCCACGCTGATGGCCCGCCCGATCCCGGTTTCCAGCATCCCCCCGTGCCAAACGGGAATGCCCGCAGCCTGACACATATCGTGGACGGCCACTGAATCGGCCAATCCTCCAATCCGGGATGGCTTAATGTTTATCACTCCGCAGGCGTCCAGCTCCAGCGCCCAACGGGCGTGGTCCGGGGAAACGATACTCTCGTCCAGGCAGACCGGCGTTTCAATCAGCTTTGCCAACTTGGCGTGATCGAAAATATCGTCGTGGTCGAGCGGCTGCTCGTTCAATAACAGGTCGAACCGGTCCAGCTGCCGCAGATGCTCCGCGTCCGCCAAATGGTAGATGCTGTTGCCGTCCACCTGCAGCAGCAGGTCCGGCCAGCGTTCGCGAACCGCTCCCGTCGGCTCGACGTCCCAACCCGGCTTGATCTTCAGCTTAACCCGCTGGTAGCCGTCCTCCAGGTAGCCCTCCACAGTCTCCAGAAGGGCGCCAATGTTTGCCTGAATCGGCACACTCACGCCCACGGCCA
Source organism: Caldilineaceae bacterium (assembly GCA_965204525.1). Lineage (GTDB taxonomy): Bacteria > Chloroflexota > Anaerolineae > Caldilineales > Caldilineaceae > Bin5. The sequence continues at coordinate 1,952,717 of OZ241994.1, forward strand.
CCTCCTCCCGGGTTCCGCCGAGAAGGCTTGCCAGGGAGGTGTTCTGCGCGCGTGCAAAGAGGTCCCAGACGGCAAACTCCAGCCCAGCTTTGGCCATCCGGTTGGCGCGCAGCTTCTTGAAGATCCCGCGCACGTCTGCCGGCGCCGGGATTTCAGCCTCCAGCAGCATCGGCCCTAAAAACTCCCGCTGCATGATCAGCGCGGTGTGAAAGGTCTCTTCGTTGTACCAGGGGCCGTCACTGACGGGCGACTCCCCCCAACCCGTCACCCCGTCTGCGTCCACCCGCACAATAACTGCATCGCTTCCTTCATGCCGCCATCCGCTGGTCTCAAATGGCCGCACATATGGCATGTGGATGCGACGGAGTTCAATTCGATCTATTCTCATGGCTGGCTTCCTGTATGCCCAGTCCGCGGCAGATCCTGGGATAGTTTCGAAGGCGCACGGGTGAAAGGACGAAAAACCTGGCGCCGGGAAGGACTCGCTATACAGTTCCTTGCAGAAGTGCACGAGTCAACTACCGGACCATTCCGAAACTGCGCCGGAGCCGCCATTGCCAAGCGTGCCCACTGACCGGCGCGTACTGGGGAGGGGATTGACGTTGGCGGCTATGCCAGCCATTCCCACCGGGGATGAAGGCTGGCGAGGGTCGAAGGTTCCGGGGGGGGAAGCCGGCAGGTTCCGAACTGTTACAGGCCTGAATGCGCTGGCGCTGCAGACCGAAATCCGGATGCTTTAGGAACCGACAGGCGTCCCGCCCCGAATAGTCCGAATCGAGGTGTTGCCAACTAAGCGGCGTATACACAGTCTACGTGGCGACCGCTTGCCGCCGATTCCAGGATCGCGTCACAGATTACGGCGTTGCGATAGCCGTCGACAAAGTCCGCGCCAATTGGAGCAACGTCTCCGTCGTTGACGATGCAGTCCAACAAGTGCGTAATCTCATGCACGAACGTATGCTCCCAGCCGATCATATGACCTTGGGGCCACCAGTTCTCCCACCAGGGGTGGAACGGCTCCGAAACGAGCACGTTGCGAAATCCTTGGGCTTCAGCCGGTTCGTCGCCGACCCAGAAGATCTCCAGTTCGTTCAGACGCTCCAGATTGAAGACGATGCTTGCCTTTTCGGCATTGATTTCGAGGCGCTGTCCGTTCTTGCGCCCGGCGGCAAAGCGACTGGCCTCAACCGTACCGATCGCGCCGTTATCAAACTCCAGCAGCGCGGTAAACGCGTCGTCGACATCAACCTTGCCCATCGTACCGTCGTCCCAGGGGCGTTCGTCAATGAAGGTACGGGTCATTCCCGAGACGCTCTTTATCTCGCCGACCAGATAGCGGCCCAAATCGATAATGTGCGCGCCCAGGTCTCCCAGCGCGCCGCTGCCAGCCACCGACTTCTGCAGCCGCCAAATCATCGGCAGGTCATAGTGGGCCATCACCCACTCCTGCAGATAGACGGCGCGGAAGTGGTAGATTTGGCCCAGCAGACCGGAATCCACCAGCTTTCGAATTTGCCGGATCGCGGGCACAAAGCGATAGTTGAAGGCGACCATGTTTTTCACGCCTGCCTTCTGCACGGCTTCCACCATGCTCTGCGCTTCATCGGCCGTGCGCGCCAGCGGCTTCTCACACAGGATGTGTTTGCCGCGTTCGGCGGCCAGAATGCAGGGATCCGCGTGGGTATCGTTCGGTCCGCCGTTATCGAATAGCTGGATGTCGTCGTTGTCGAGCATCGCCCGCCAGTCCGTGTAGTAGCCGTCGTATCCGTAGCGTCTGGCCGCCTCCGCTACAGCCTGTTCGTCGCGTCCCGCGATGCCCACCAGCCTCGGCACGGCCGGCGGCGGGTACATCATGTGGGCGATGTTCAACATCGCATGGCTGTGGGCCTTGCCCATAAAGGCATAGCCCAGCATACCGACACCGATCTCCGGGGCGTCACCTTCAGCCCGCGCCCCAGCCATCGAAGTGAATCCGGATCCTTCACTCATTGGTCAGTCCCTCTTTTGTTCTTGGTTTCTGGCATGAAATAGGCGGCCGCCCGCTGGCAGGCCGCCCCCACTGACAAAGCCGCCAACTATTCGGCAAAGGCCGCGTCAAAGGCGATTTCGGACGGCGCAAAGTCTATCTGTCGCGTGTAGGCACAGGATTCGGTCGCGCCGTGCTCTCGGTCCATGCCCGCGTCCTCCCATTCGATCGAGAGTGGTCCGTTGTAGCCGATGTCGTTCAACGCCCGCATGATCTCCTCAAAGTCGATCTTGCCGCGCCCAACCGAGCGGAAGTCCCAGAAGCGGCGATGGTCGCCAAATTCGGCATGGCCGCCAAAAACACCCGCCTCCCTACCGTTGTCCGACCAGCCCACGTCCTTCATATGTACATGGAAGATGCGATCAGCGAATTTGCGGATGAAGCCGACGTAGTCGACTCCTTGATAACCGAAGTGACTCGGGTCGTAATTGAAGCCGAAGGCCTCGTGGCCGTCCAGGGCGTCAATGGCGTTCTGGGCGCTGTGGATATCGAAAGCGATCTCGGTCGGATGAACTTCAAGTCCGAACTTCACCCCGTTCTCGCTGAAGACATCCAGTATCGGAGTCCACAGTTCGGAAAAGAGAGCCAGACCCTTCTCCAGAAAATCGGGCGGGTTCGGCGGGAAAGAGTAGACCATGTGCCAGATCGGCGAACCGGTAAATCCCGGCACGACTTTCACACCAAATTTGGCCGCGGCACGTGCGGTGTCCTTCATCTCCTCTGCCGCACGAGCGCGAACACCGTCCTCCGTGCCGTCGCCCCAGATGCGCGGCGGCAGTATGCTTTCGTGGCGTTCATCAATGCGGTCAGCGACCGCCTGACCGACCAGGTGGTTGCTGATAGCAAAACATTGCAGACCGTGCTTGTTCAGAGTGTCCCAGCGTCCCTGTACATAGCCGTCGTCTTCCAGGGCCTTGTCCACCTCGAAATGATCGCCCCAACAGGCAAGCTCCAGACCGTCATAGCCGAATGATTTGGCCTTTTCGCAAATGGTTTCGAAAGGCAAGTCCGCCCACTGACCTGTGAAGAGCGTTACTGGTCGCGGCATGAATTCCTCCTTAATGTCGTTGAAAAAGTCGATTCTTTAAATGGAAATTACGGGTAGACCGCCTGCAACTCGATCGCGGCTCACTCGCAACAAGCCGTTGCCGAACGGGATGAGTTGACTTCGATCCGTCTTCTCAATTTGAGCCGGGGGTTGATGCCTTCAATCTCACGATATGCGAACTTCCGGCACGAAGTACATTTCTTCCGAGGACAGGACCGGCCAACAGTGGCTTGGTTTACAGTCGCATCTCAAAGACTCGCCTACTATACAATCATAGCACCGATATAGCAATCCAGAACCCAGGCCGGTTGCATTTTCAGCAACAAAATCAAGTGGTATCGACGCATTTTCACTCGCTATGAAAACTTGCACGCCGTTTCATGGCATTCCTGCATTTTGCTTCTACACTGATCTGGTTCGAACGAAGTGTCAACGGGCACTAGATGCGCTCGAAGTAGCGGGTGCGTTCCCAGTCGGTGACGGCTTGGCGGTAGGCTTCGGCTTCGGTGGTGAAGAAGTGGGTGTAGTGGGCGATGACGTCTTGGCCGAATGCGGAACGGGCGAGGTCGCTGGTCTTGAAGTTGCCGACGGCTTCTTCGAGGGTACGGGGCAGCAGTTGCTCGTCGGAAGATGCGTAGACGTCGCCGATGAAGGCGGGCGGGGGCTCTATCCGTTGCTCGATGCCGGTCAGGCCGGAGGCGATGACGGCTGCGTAGGCGAGGTATGGGTTGACGTCGGCGCCGGGAATGCGGCATTCGATGCGTAGACTGGGCCCTGCGCCGACGACACGGAAGCCGGCGGTGCGATTGTCGGGGGACCACGCTATCGCGGTTGGAGCCCAGCTCCCGGCCTGGAATCGCTTGTATGAGTTCACGGTTGGGGCGTAGCAGACCATCAACTCGGACACGTAGCGCATCCAGCCGCCGAGGAACCAGCGGAAGAGGTCGGAGCAGGCGACGCCGGAGAGGTCACCGTCGCCGGGGAAGGCGCCGGTCGATTCTCCGTTTGCGGAGTTCCAGAGGCTGACGTGGAGGTGGCAACTTGAACCGGCCTCGATTGCGTCGGGCTTGGCCATGAAGGTGGCGCTGCAACCGAGCTGGTCTGATATCTCCTTTACGGCCTGCTTGACCAGGAGATGACGGTCGGCCATGTCCAGGACCGGCGCGTAGCGGATGTTGAGCTCGTGCTGGCCCTTTCCGAACTCGCCCTTGGTCGATTCGACGGGGACGCCGGAGGCGGCGAGATGACGGCGAAATGCGCCGTTCAGGTCTTCGGTCCGCGCCCCCTGCAGCAGGAGGTAGTCTTCCCGGTACCATCCGACCTGGGTCAGATCCCGATAACCGTTGCGGGCCGCGTCCAGGTATGAAGTCCGATAGAGGAAGTATTCCAGTTCCGACCCCGCCATGGCTTCATATCCCTGGGCGTGCAGCCGTTCAAGCTGCCTGCGGAGTATGGAACGGGGCGCTACTGATACAGGCTCATGGCCGGGTTCCAGTTGGGCGTCGCAGATTACGAGAGCGGTCCGGTCGAGCCAGGACAGCTTGCGAAGCGTTGCGAGATCGGGCGCCAGATGGACGTCGCCGTATCCGAGCTCCCAGTTGGAGAAGTCGTAGCCGGGGACCGGCTCCATCTCCATATCGACGGAATAGAGGTAGTCGCAGGCGTGGGCGCCGCGCGCAACGTCGGTGAGGAAGAAGGCGGCGTTGAGGCGCTTGCCCATGAGCTTGCCGTAGGGATCCGGCGAGGCCAGGATGACGGTGTCTATGGAGCCGTCGTCGACTGCGGTGCGCAGGTCATCGAGGGTGAGTATTCCTGAGACATTTTTTTGATCCGGTTGCATGTTTTTGCCCTCCTGCGTGGTTGGCTTCCGCGGAGCGACGCAGGGATCTTCTCCGAGGTATTTGCTGCCGTTGCGTTGGGGGAATTATATACGGAGGGCGCGGGGAACACCTTTTGTCGCTTGTTTGGGCCGGCGCCGGGACCAGCAGCCCGGCGCCGGTGTTCAGGCAGTTCAGAATGAGGCTGGGCGGCTCACGAGTAGAGAACCTGAAGCGTTTGTCCGGCGTGGATCCGGGTTTTTGTCTGCAAGTTGATGGCGCCGTCCTGTCTTTGGAAGGCGAGCGGTTCATTGTCAAGGGTGACAGCGGCTACGGGGGCGCCGGCAAGGAAGGGCAGCTGGAGGCTGCGGATACTCAGGGAGCCGTAGAGAACTTCAAGGGAACACTTTTCGGGGGTCATGCGGAACTGACCCCAGCCGGAGTCGAGGGACCAGAAGCTGCGGAATTCTCCGTTCCGGGGCTGGACGGGCTGGAAGCCGAGGGAGCCGTTGACCATGTCGAACTGGAAGCCGGAGAAGGCATTGAGGAGGGCGTAGGACGCCATGCTGCGAGCGTAGTTGTTGCCGCACTCGAATTCGTTCCAGGGGTTGCGGCGCTCGCCGTCGTAGCGGTGGCGGATGGCCTCGACGCAGCGCATGCCTTCGTCGACGAGCCCGACCATGATCATATGGCAGGCGGCGGCATATTCGAAGCCGTTCATGGTTTCCTGCGAGTAGGGCGCGGGGATGAGCGGCTTTTCGACGTCGTCGGGCCAGGCGCAGATGACGAGGCCGCCTTCGTCGTTGAGGGCGTAGATGCGGCAGGGGTTGTAGACCTGGCTCATTTCGGGAACGAAATTGTATTTGTAGATGGCGGCGCAGGCCCGTTTGACGTGATCCGGGTCGTGGAGGTCGCCGAGGCCGTAGAGGGAAGCGTGCCACTGGGCGAGCACCTGGTCGATGCTGCTGCCTTTGCCGATCTGGTACTTGATCTCGTTGTGTTCGGAGTTCCAGTAGGCGTCGAGGGCGGAGCCGCCCTTGAGGGAGTCGTCCTGGGGGCCGTAGGATTCGACGAGGGCGCGATCGGCGAGATTGACATCCTGTATGTAGTATTCGCCGTTGAAGAGGTTTTCATCGACCCAGACCTTGCCGCGTTCGAAGATGGCATGGTATTCGGAGGCGGCTGCCACATCGCCTATCGATTCGGCCATTTCGGAAGCGGCCTTGAGCGCGCCCAGGTAGAAGCCTGTCAGCCAGGAGTTGGGGCCGAAGAGCTCCATATCGAGGGTATGGTGCTGGCGGCCGGTGAGCACGCCGGACTTGCCCGGGTCCCAGCGGTCGATGTTATCGGGACTCCAGGCGTATTCGAGGGATTTCTTTACTTCGGGCCAGATGGAGCGCAACCAGGCGTGATCGCCGCTGATCTTCCAGTCGCGGTAGGTCTTCATGACGCCGCCGAACTGGCCGTCGCAGCAGGGGCGGAAGGGCCACGGTTCGGAGCCGAGAGGAAGCTGGATGCGGAAAGGCATGGCGCCGTTTTCGAGGAGGTTGTAGCGGTAGTCGGCGGTGCGCATGGTGCGCTCGAGCGCCGGGAAGAGGAAGGGGAGCGCCTGTTGGTAGTTCCAGACGTGGGTGCAGCTGCCTTCGCAGCAGCCTTCGTCGGGGTGCAAGCCTTCCCAGCCGTAGAAGGTCCCGTCCTCGAGGCGGAGCACGGTGGGAGATTTGAGGATGGAGATATTGGCGGAGACGGCGTCGAGGGCAGGGAGTGGAATGGTGGAGGCGAAGAGCGTTTCCTGGAAGCGTCTGGTCTCGTCATAGAGGCGGGGCCACTGCTCGATGGCATACTGTGCGCTCGCCATGGAATCCCGCCAGCGGGTTGCGTAGTAGTTTTTCCAGGATGGCGCGTCGGCCTGCTCTTTCTTCCAGTAGTTCTCGCAGTTGGGAAAGCTCCAACTGACGACAAAGCGGACGCGGCGGGTCTCGCCGGGGCCAACGGGGAGGTGGACGGCGAGAAGCCCTGTGTCCTGGTCGGTGAAGCGAGCGCCTACGCCCTGCTGTTCGCCGGTATCATAGACGCGGTTTTCGAATGGCCCAGGCGCATTGAGGTCTTTCCAGTAGACTTCCAGGTTGTCAAACCAGGCGCCCCGGAACCAGTATTGCTGCCAGCTCAGGTCGACATCGTCGGCCAGCGCGGCGTCGGTGGCGAGGGTCAGATTGCCGTAGGCGGTATCGTCGGGCCGGAGGCTGTCCGATGAGAGGTGCAGGGAATGGCCCCATGGGTTGGCCTTGACTGCGTTCAGGTTCCTGGCGGGCAGGGGGTTGGTGAGTACGCCGACGATGGTGTAGGTCTGCGCGGATGCGGTTGTGTTGGCAACGCTGAATTCGAAGAAGGCGGCGGGGATTCCCGAGTCGTCTTCGTTGGTAGGGATAAATGGGTTGAAGGCGGTCAGCTGCACCTGGCCGGGGAAGGTGTCATCTTGATATGACAGCTCGGCGAGTGGGAACTGGCCGCGGAAGTCGACGCTTTCGAAATGGGGCAGGCCGGTGAGGTATTCACGGCGGGGCCCCCAGCCGAAGGTGCTGAAGATGGGAGCGACGAGTTCTCCCTGGTAGGGAGAGTGCAGGTTGCCGTGGAGGATGCGGGCGTCGGTCACTTCGCCATCATTTTCGGCTCGGATGGCGAAGTGGGAGAAGCCGTTGACGCTGCCTTTGTTGGGGCGGTTGAAGATTTCCCAGTCGATCAGGCGTCCGTTGCCGGCCAGGCCGATACAGCCGGTGCCAATGCCGCCGAGGGGGAAGCTGATCTGGTTGGTTTTTTCGTTGCGGTAGACGAAGTGCTCCATTTGAATCTCCGGAAGGGCAGTAGTCAGTGGTTAGTGGTTAGTGGTTAGTGAACTGCGTTTTGTGTGACTGATTTATGGTGGGGCCTCTTTTTGGAGGACGAGGAGGTGATTGGCGGCGATGAAGAGGGCGTAGACGGTTGGCAGGAGCAGGAGCAGGGCTGGGCTGATGTAGGCAACGCAGAAGCTGAAGAGGATGCCTATGGCGAGCAGGCCGAGGCTGTTGCCGGGATGGCGGCTGGCGAGGATCAGTGCGTCGCGTATGGAGGCGCGGACGCCTTTGTGCGGATGCTGGACCAAAGAGGGGAAGGCGTAGAATGAGAGTGTTGCCATGACGGCGCATCCCAAGAGATCAGCTCCCAGGCCTATCCAGACAATGGGGGCAATGGGAGGCGTTCGAAGGGCTGGCAATGTTGTCAGCAGTGCGAGAAGAGGGAAGATCGTCAACAGGCTCAACAGTGTGCTGCGACGCCACCACAGACGAAAGTCGCTAAAGAGTGAATATTGTCGGGGCACCCTTCCCTGAAGGAGGCGCAGTTCAAAGGCCAGCAGTGCGGCCCAGGCTGGCCCGATCGTGATGGACGCCACAAGAAGTGTGGGGATGAACAGCCCCAGGGTGAAAAGGAAGGAGGCCGGAATGCAAACGAGGCTGAACAGGAAGGCTCCCCAAAGCAGCTGGGGCAGGTTTTCCCACAATGTCTGCCCGACTTGAACGACGTATGTGCTCGGGGTAATGCCTTGCTGAGTCGTCATCCCTTCAGACCGGTAATGGCGGCGCCCTGGACGATCCATCGCTGCGCCAACAGAAAGAAGACGAGGAGGGGAAAGATCGAGATCATAATGCCGGCCAGGACTTCGGACTGATTGCCGGAGCCCATGTAGCCGCGGATGGTGGCGATGGCGATGGGGAAGGTAAATTTATCCCAGTCGCGCAGGAAGAGCAGGGGGCCGACAAAGTTATTCCACGAGGCGAGAAAGGTAAAGATGCCGAGGGCGGAGAGTGCGGGGCCGGTCAAAGGGAGCAGGATCTGCCAGTAGATACGAAAGTAGCCGGCGCCATCGATTTTGGCGGCGTCGAGGAGTTCCTCTGGCAATGATTTGAAGTGCTGGCGGAGCAGGAAGACGCCGAAGGCGCTGGTAACACTGGGGAGAATGAGGGCCCAGTGCGTATTCATGAGGTCAAGCGAACGGATAATGATGAAGGAAGGGATCAGGGTAACGGTTGCGGGGACCATCAACGAGGCCAGGAATAGACCGAAGAGGATGTCGCGTCCGAAAAAGCGCAGGCGGCCGAAGGCGTAACCCGCCATTGAGCAGGTGAGCAGCTGGGCGCCGGTAACGATGAGCGCGATCTTGAGGCTGTTCCAGAAGAACAGCATGAACTCGATGTCGGGTGAATTGATGACGGCGAGATAGTTCTGCCAGTGCAGTGCGGTGGGCCAGAAGTCGGGGGGGAGATCGAAGGAGTTTTTGGGATCACGGAGCGAGGTCGAGAACATCCAACTGATGGGTGCGACTTCGATGATTGCAATGCCGATCAGGAGAACCCACAAGAATGCCTCGCCCAGATGGAGCCAGACTGACTTTCTGTACTCTTTTTGGATCGAAACGGGTCCTGTCGAGGAACCTGTGGTCGTTGCCATGCGTGCGGTGTAGTGTATTAAGTCATGATGTAGGGTGGCATGGGGTCAGGGATTCCCCTATTCATAGTGAACCCAGCGGCGGGCGCCCAAAAACTGCAGAAGCGTCAGCGTGATCAGAATGATAAACAGGGTAAAGGAAACGGCGGAGGCGTAGCCCATTTCGAAGCCGCGGAATGCCTTTTCGTAGATATACATCGCGATAACACGGGAGGCGTCCCCCGGGCCGCCTTCGGTGAGTACCCAGACGTTGTCAAAGATCTGGAATGCACCGATGAGAGAGATCACGATGGCAAAGAAGGCGGTGGGTGAAATGAGGGGGAGAGTAACATTGCGAAACTGCTGCCAGAAGCCGGCGCCGTCGATGCGGGCGGCTTCATAGTAGACTGTGGGAATACCCTGGAGGCCGGCCAGATAGATGACCATCAGATAGCCGCAACTCTTCCAGACATCGTAGATCATTGCCGAGACGAGTGCCCAGGTGGAGCTGCTGAGCCAAGGCACGGGATCCAGCCCGATCTGGCCGATCATGAAATTGACGACGCCTCTGTCCTGGGTCAGGAGAAAGCGCCAGACGACGGCGAGAGAGGCGGTGGTGGTCATGACGGGAAAAAAGATGGCGGTTCGGAGGAGATAGCGTATGCCCCAGGGCATGGCCCGGTTGAGGCCTACGGCCAAAAGGAGGCCGAGAATGTTATTGAGGAAAGTAGCGCCGACCGTGAGCCGCAGAGAGTTCCAGTAGATCTTGAACATCCTGGAATCGGTCGTGAGGCGGGTGACGTTTTCGACGCCGGCCCACTTTGGCGGCGTCAACAGGTCGTAGTGGAGGAAGATGAGGACAAGAGAGGCAACGATAGGCAGGGCAGTGAAGAGCAGGAGCCCTAGCAGAGCAGGTGTGGCAAACAGATAGCCCGCCCATGCTTCACGCCGCGCCAGAGTGGTCCCCTCCTGGGGATTGGCCTGTCTGTCGATTCTGTCGTCAGACAGCGCTGTTGAAGTCATGGAGTTTCCTATCCGGACAGGTCAGGATGAGCAGGTTGCCGAGCAGGAGGAGGTAAATTGTATCTCTTTCAGCTGGCAACCTGCCACTCTTGTTGGGGCCTATTTACGCCTGCTTCAGCTTGTCCATTTCGGGCTGCAGTTCGTCATGGGCGGCCTGAAGCGCCTCTTCAACCGTGCGCTCGCCATTCCAGATCGTGGCGTAGTTACGGTTCAGAATGGGCTCTACAATGTTGAAGTTGGTGGGTGAAGGCACTGTTGCGGCAAAGTCGAGAGATTCGTAGAAGAGCGCGGTATTGGGTGGACCGAACTCGGCAAAGACCGGCATCTCGGAGACAGAGCGGAGTGCGGGGATGTTGCCGCCCAGCTGCACCATGTCAATCGAAGTGTCGGTGTCGGAAAGCAGTTTGACCACTTCCCAGGCCTCTTGCGGATTCTCGCTGGAGCTGGAGATGCCCCAGCCGTCGGTACCGGCGACCGTCTTGAGGGGGCCGGCCTGATGCGGTTGATACTGGATGTCGTAGGTGTCGAATTCGGCTTCGAGGGAACCGCCGATGCACCAGCGGCCGCAGGTGCGCATGACGAGGTTGCCGGCGTGGAACTGCGCCCATTCGTCCCACCCTTCGGGGTTGGGGGCGACTTTGTGCTCCAGGATCAGGTCGGCCATGAACTGAACTGTCTCGGCGACCTTGGGGTCGAGCAGATTGGAGTCCATCCAGTCATCTGACATTGGTGAAACGTCATTGTTAAAGTACCAGGCGGCCATACCGAACATGCCGGCGCCCCAGAATGAATAGGCGAAGCGGTCGTCGGCGCCGCCAGTGACGTTGGCGACCTGAAGACAGGTTTGGAGGAAATCGTCCCAGGTCCAGTCGGTCGACGGCGGGTCCAAGCCTTCTTCCTCGAAAACGGCGGTGTTGTAATACATGACCATGTTGTTCCAGGAGAAGGGGTATTCGAACTGTTTTCCGTCAACCTGCAACATTTCGCGCAGAGTTACGTGGACATCGTTCTGCAGGATCTCATTGGCGGGTGCATCGGCGGCCAGGAAGTCGTCCAGCGCGACAAGGACGTTTTTGGCGGTGAGGAGCCTGAGCCCTTCGATGGCGATCATGATGACATCGATCTGTTCGCCGCCGGCGATGCGGGTCAGAAGGGTGTCGGAGTAACCATCCCAGCCACCCCCGCCCCAGCCGTTGGCGTTGACTTCCATGGCGATGTCGGGGATCCGGTCCATGGAACGATCCAGGGCGTTGTCGAAGGTGTTGACGGGCATTGAGGTGGTGGCGATGACAGTGACCGGCTCCATGGCGGGGGCTGCATCGCCGCCTGAGTCCGGCGCGGCCGCGGGGGCGGCACAGGCAGCCAGCGCGGCGCCTGCTGCGCCGACTCCGGCAAGCCGCAGCATGTCGCGACGGCTCATGTTTTGATGGGAAGGCATCTGAAATTTGGACATGTCTTGTCTCCTCTGAATGAATGGAGATGCGGGATGGTGCAGCAAAGGTAGAACTCGGATAGGTTGGGCACGGTGGAATAATAGAACATGTTTGTCTCAGTTCCAAATTTCAGGACGGAATTGGACCCTACTCGTTATTTTGCTCCACTTTGACATACGACAGTCGCTTTGCTAGGATGGAGGCATATTGCGCCGCGGTCAGGGCGCCAACTCTATTTTGTCTGGGAAGCGAAGCAACGGCTCTGTTCGGCTTATGCAGCGCGGTTGGACGGCGACGTCCAACTGACTGAGGCAGGCTCGCGGGCCGGAAATGGTGTTCCAGGGCTGGAGATTCATGGTACTCCAAGAAGGAACTACCTATACTTTTTCCCAGGTCCTCGAGCTGAACTTAGAGACTGAAGAGATACTTGCCGATCTAGGCTACCGCTATCGCAGCGCCCCTTTGTCGTTACAATCTGTTGAGGAGACGCCCGTTGCGCCGCAGGTTGAGCTGATGCGTGCGCAGATGCGGGAGCGGTTACCCTTTGTGCCAATGACCAATGAAGCGACTGCGCGCGCGTTCTATGTGACGCCTCTGCTGTTTGCTGCGCTCGACCAGGTCAGGTTCAAGATGAACATTGCGTATGCGGTTGCGGGCGGGCGGCTAAGTGGTACGGTGGACTATCTGCTGCGGGGCAGGCATGACCTTGTTGTGGCCGCGGTGATGAACGAGGAATTGGAGCGTGGATTCAGGAAGCTGGCTGTCCAGATGGTCGCTCTGAGTGAACAGCTGGCAATGCCAACGGTCGAACCGGTTCATCCGCGGCGGGCGCGAAAGGCCCATCGCACCGGTCCCGCCCGGGGCGGCGCAGGAGGAGCTGAGGTGGTCAAGAGTGTCCGGACGCAGATATACGGCTTGGTCACTGCCGGGCCGGTCTGGCAGTTTGGTCTCCTGGAGAGAGGGCAGAAGAGAATCACGAAGGACACCGAGGCGTACCAGTTGCCGCGCGATGCGGGGAAGTTGGTGGGAATCATAGCGGGACTGCTGGGCGAAAGCGAACAGGACAAAGTCAAGCGCGAAGGAGAGAGGTTGTCATGGGCGAACAGTTAGCGATGAATGGGGGAGCGCCGGTCCGAACTCTTCCCTTTGGACCCAGTCATTACTTTGGCGACGAGGATATCGAGGCGCTCTCGGAGGTGATCTGGTCGGGTGCGCTGGGCAAGGGGCCGAAGGTCAGGCAGTTTGAGGAGGCGTTTGCGGCCCGGCACGGTGTCGCCCATGTGGTCACTGTGACATCGGGCACGGCGGCGATGCACACTTGCGTCGGCGCGATTAATCCGGATCCGGGGGATGAGATTATCGTCACGCCCTGGACTTCGGGGGGCAGCATCATTGGCACGCTGCTGCACAACTGCGTGCCTGTTTTTGCCGACATTGACGACACGTTCACGCTGGACCCGGCGGACGTCGAGGCGAAGATTACGCCGAGGACGCGGGCCATCATCGCTGTGCACCTTTACGGGAACCCGTGTGATATGGCGGCGCTGCGCGAGATCGCAGACCGGCATAAGATCTTCCTTTTGGAGGATTGCTGCCAGGCGCACTTTGCTGAGTACCAGGGCAAGGTGGTCGGTTCGATGGGGGATATCAACGGCTTCAGCTTTGGGGGAAAGCATCTCTCGGCAGGGGGCGGCGGCGCAATTATGTCGGACAATGAGACGTTGTGGGAGCGGGCGTTGATCTTCTCTGACGCGGCGCTGCCGCGCAATGGCGGTCCGTTCGAAGGGCGGCCCTACGCAAACTATTTCTTGGCGCCGAACTACAAGCTGAACGATTTGATGGCGGCGGTCCTGCTCTCGCAGCTGAAGAAGGTGGACGGGTATATCGAGAAGAAGATCGAGGCGGCGCAAGGGATCATGGATCAGGTTTCGGATATCGAGGAGATTACGCCGCAGCGGGTGCGGGAGGGGGACCGGCACTCGCATTGGGTGCTGGGCATGACGTTGGACACGGACAAGATGAATTGCGACGCGTGGGAGTTTGCTGAGGCGCTCAACCAGGAGGGGATTCCGGCGGGCGGCCCGTATATCGGGTCTGGCAAGGAGGGGCCGCTGTACCGCAACCCGTTCCTGTCGGAGCCGAACTGCTACGGGAGCAGCCGCTTCCCTTTCGACTACGGGCGGGAGAAGCCGGTGGACTATAGATTTGCTGACTGCCCGAATGGGGAGAAGTTAATGCGGCGGGGATTCAGTTTTGGGATGCAGCCGAGTATGGACGATGAAGACGTGGCCGATATTTCGGCGGCGGTACGTAAGGTGTTCAGGCATTATCGCAAGCGAAACCACAGCGGAATCTGAACGGCAGTGGTTGGTGGTCAGTGGTTGGCTGGTTGTTTGGGAGAAGTTGGGACCAGGGAATGGAGTGTGAGAGTGACCCGGCAACAGAGTGATCAGACGCCGATATGGTGCGGCATTCACTATTTGCTGTATCTGCGGGAGGCGGGTGCGGAGGAGGACTGCGCCCGGTTCAGCCTGTTTCAGACGGAGTACAGCCCGGCGGGGGGTGGGCATGCCGGCTTTCTGCACATTGATCCCTCGTGCCTGCCGTCGGTGCCAGCCAGCGCGGTGTATACGGACAACCCGGAAATGGCAGAGTGGCTTTACGACAGGATGTATCGCGACAGCGACAATTCACTGGCGGCGTGCGGGCCTCGGGTCATCACGGCACGATTTGGCCGCGGCGGCGATATGAGGCGACGGCTGGGCTACTCGATTGACAGTGCGGACGGGACTGTGGGGGCGGCGTGGACCGATCTGGAGGCACCCTTTGTTCATCACGGCGTCGCGGGAAGATCGGGTTTGTACACGTACTGTCTCTTTGTTGTGGCCAACGGCGCCGGCCTTGAGGTGAACGGGGAGATGGTACCCGGCGACCTTTATGCCCGCCAGGATTGGATTCCGCTCGTGGGCCGGCCGCTCAGTTCATGTTTGATCGCCGACGAGATCTGGGCCACAACGTGAGAAGGCGGCGGCCCGCGGTGGGCAGTCGTTCAAAGGAAAGGCAACTTCCGCAATTCAGTTGGAGAGACCGTCAACTATGGGAAAGCTAAGATTTGCGCAGGCCGGTGTTTCGTTGATGCACGCGAACATGTACCGGGACACGCTGATGCTGTTGTCCGACGAGATCGAGTTGATCGGCTTTTACGATCCTGACCCGGAAGGGGTGAAGCCGAACCTGAAGGCCGATGTCCAGGATGTGCCCTTTTACGACAGCCTGGAGGACCTCCTGTCGCAGGGGAAGCCGGATGCGGTGATGGTCTCGACGTACTTGAAGGATATGCCTTCGTGGATGTTGCAGGTGGCTGAGGCCGGCGTGCACGTGTGGGGGGAGAAGCCGTATGCGGTCCACTCCAGCCAACTGGAACCTGTGGCCGAGGCTGTGAGACGCAACAATCTCCACTTTTCGTGCGGCTATACGTGGCGCTTTCACCCGATCGCGAACCTTATCAAAGAGACGTGGGCGGCGGGACTGCTGGGGAAGCCGTATTCGATTGAGTTCCGTTTTCTGACGTCGAGCGTGGCGAGACGGGACCCGCAGAACTGGTATTTCAGCCGGGAAAATGCGGGCGGGGGGATTCTCAACTTTCTGGGCTGTCACTGGTTCGACCTGATGCGGTATATGACCGACGCCGAGGTGGCGCGGGTTGCGGCGGTCGAGGCCAATGTTGGCGGGCATGATATCGACGTCGAGGATGCGGCGGCGGTCTCGTTGGGCTTTGACAACGGGATGATCGGCAGCCTGCATGCGGGTTATTTCACGTCGGGGGACGGGGAGATCTCGATCGGGCTGCGCGGGTCGCTGGGGTGGATCAAGTGGGATGTGGACGAGGGAGTGTGCACGATCAAGAGTGAGCATCCGGAGTGGTCGGGCGCGCCGACACGCAGCTTTGAATTTCCTTCGCCGCCGGTACCCGGATACGGGCCAGAGGGGAGGGCGTCGATCCGGGCGTTTGCGGCGGCGATTCGCGGGGAGGGAAGCTCCGGCTACGAGGTGGAGGAGATTATCAGGTCGCTGCAGATCATTGAGGCTGCGCATGCGTCGGCGGCGGAGGGGAAGACGGTCTTGTTATGAATAGTTCAGAGCCTCTGCGCGTTGCGGTGGTGGGCTTGCGGATTCATGCGGGCGGGCTGGAGCCTGAGGGCAATCACGGGCTGATCAAGTCGTTCCATGGGCAGGAAGACGCCCGGATTACGGCTTACTGCGAGTGGGATGCGGATGAGGCGGCGGCGCTGGAGAGCCTGGCGCGGCACGATCCGGAGGCCCGGATTTTCGACAACCTCTGTGAGTTTTTCGAGTGGGACGGCTTTGACGCGGCGGTGGTGATGCTGCCGCCGGATGAGGCGACGCGGGCCGCGGAACGGCTGGCGGATGCCGGCAAGCATATGTTTATCGAGAAGCAGGCGGCGCGTACGGCGCCTGAGCTGCTGCCGGTCTGTCAGCTGGCCAGGGAGCGTAATCTGGTCGTGCAGATCGGCTATCCCTGGCCGCGGCATCCGGTGGCGCAGGAGATCCGGCGCTGTCTGGACGAGGGGGTCCTGGGGAAGCTGCTGGCGATGGAGGCGCGGCTGGTGACGATCCAGGTTGCGGAGGGGTTGCGCGAGCCGGAGCACTGGATGTACCGCCGCGAGACTGAGGGGGGCGGCATCCTGCATATGGAGGGCGGGCACTGGTTGACGCTCTTTCAGATGTTCGCGCAGGCGCGGGTGCGCTCGGTGACGGCGCTGTGCAGCCGGCGCACGGATGAAATTCAAGAGGGCGTGGAGGATGCGGCGACTGTGGCGCTGGCGTATGAGAACGGCGTACATGCCTGTTTGCACATGGGGTATTTGCTGAGCGGGGTCGGTCCGCGCAACGACACGTTTATGGCGGTGCGGGGTCAGTTGGGGGCGGCGACGTGGGGGCCGGTCGGGGACGGCCTGCTGACAGTGAGCAGCGCGGCGCCGGAGTGGGAAGGTGCGCCTGAGCGCAGGTTCAACATGCCGCCGGCGCCGCGGCCGGTTTACGCGGAGCAGTGGGGCTTCGAGTATGTGACCGACTTTGTGCGGGCGGTGCGTGAAGGAGGAGAGGCTGTGGTGAGCATCGATGACGCTCACCACATTTTGCAGATATTCGATGCCGCGTATGAGTCGTCGCGGACGGGCCGGAGGATAGAAATATAGCCGGCGGCATCCGTGAATTCTGACGGCGCGGGCATTGCCGGTTGACTAGACTCTGCCGGGGTACTCTTTGCCGCGAATCAGCATGAAGCGGAACTCGCCGCGCGGCTTTTCACATTCGGTGAGGAGACGGGCCTCTTCGTCTTCGATACCGAAGTACATTGTCTCCGAACGGATGTAGTGGAGCGCAAGTCCGCGGCGGCGGTGCGGGGTGGAGTTGGCGCCCGTGCGGTGGAAGTTGAGGCCGTGGTGGAACATGCAGCTGCCGGCGGGTAGCTCCACGGGCACCGGTTCGTTGACGAGCGGATTGTCCAGGAAACGTTTCTTGTATTCAGGCCCGATGGGGCCCCATTTGTGGCTGCCCGGTATGACGGTCATGCAGCCGTTGTCGACGGTGGCGTCGTCGAGGGCGACCCAGCAACTGACGTGTTCCTGGGGCGCGAACATTTGCCAGGCCATTGAGTCCTGGTGCCAGTCGGTGACGGTACCGTGGAAACGGGGCTTCATCATCAGTTGGTCGGTGTAGAGCTTGATGTTGGGACCTATGAGGTCGTCGATTACGTCGACAATCTCCGGTTTGCGGGCGGTGCGCTCGAAGACGTCGTCGAAGTAGCAGAGCTGGGTCATTTTGCGCACGGCGTCAAGCGGCTCGACGTCGGCGGGCGGGCCGTCGCGGAACTTGGCTTCAAACTGGATGTAGCGGGGCGGCACATGGTTGACTTCGCCGCTGATGATGGCTTCGCTGCGTTTGCGCAATGCGGTGAGATCTTCGTCGGAGAGGATGCGGTGGTAGGGGAGATAGCCGTTTTCCCAGAAGAAATCTTTCTGTTCGTCGGTCAGGGCCATGGGGAGAACTCCTTTTCAAGTTTTCGGGCATTCGCGGTCGCAGGCGGACGACCGGCGGGCATTGTTGAAGTTTGCAGCTGAAGTATAGCGAACAGGGGAATTCGCTGTCAATCGGTTTTGGGGCGTTTGCGGCGAAACCCGGCTGCGAATCGACGAAAAACAGGAATAACTGCCCAGAGGAAGAGAAAATGATACGAATCGGCATGATCGGAGCGGACAGCACGCATACTGAGGCGTGGACTCAGTTGGTCAACCCGCCGGACAGCCCGTTACATGGACGGGCGCAGGTGGTTAAACTGTGGGGGGAGGATGCGGACCAGGCGCGGGAGAAGGCACAGGCGTGGCAGATTCCGGAGGTGGTCGGGACGCCGGCAGATGCATTGGCAGATGTGGATCTGGCTATGGTGGTCAACCGCTACGGTGACGACCATCCGCCGCATGCGCGGCTTGCGATTGAGGCGGGTCTCCCGACTTTTGTGGACAAGCCGTTTGCGAACGAGATGGATGACGTTTACAGCCTGGTCAGCTTGGCCGCGGAACGGGATGTGCCGCTGATGTCGTGTTCGGCGCTGCGCTATGCGGGGGAGGTTTTGGAGTTGCAGGAGAGGATGGCGGCCTTTGGGACGCTGAACTGCGCGGTCGTCAGCGGCGCGGCTGCAGGCGACTTCCCGGACCCGCGGGCATTGCATCCTTTTTTCTATGGCGTCCATGCGGTCGAGCTGCTGCATACCCTTTTGGGGAGCGGCGCCGAGGCGGTCACGACGCGGCGCACTGACCGTTGCGATATCGGGCTCGTCCACTATGCGGATGGGCGGCAGGGGGTGGTCAATCTGCTCCACGAGACGCCGGGCCTTTATCACGGCGCGGTGTTCGGCGCGGAGGGTTGGGGAGAGGCGGATATCGTAGACGGGAGCCGGTTCTATACTGAGACTCTGGCGCGAGTTATCCAGATGGCGGAAAGCGGCGAACCGCCGTTTCCAGTAGCCTGGTCGGTCGAGGTGATGGCGATGATGGCGGCGCTGGTCCGCTCGGCTGAAGAGGGTGGACGTACAGTTCAGACAAGCAAGTTTGGACAGTAACCAGTGATCGGTAGCCGGTGAACTTAACAAGCCAAGAATGAGAGCAAGCATTACATGACAAACTCACCTTTGCAGATTGGAGTCGTCGGCCCGGGCCGGATGGGGCGCGTGTACGCGCGGCTGGCGAGCGAACTGAGCGAGACCAACCTGGTCGCGGTGTCCGGGCGGAGTGAAGGGTCTACCAACGAGATTGCGGGACTGTACAGTGTCCCCGGATATCCGCATGTTGGGCACGAGGCGATGCTGGCCAATCACCCGGAGATTGAGGCGGTGGTGGTGGCGGCGTCGGAGTGGATGCATACGGCGCCGGTGCTGGCTGCGCTGGAGGCGGGAAAGCATGTGCTGGTGGAGAAGCCGATGGCGGTCTCGGCGGCGGACGCGCAGAGTTTTGTCGAGACGGCCGACCGGGCCGGCGTGGAGTTGATGGTCTGTCACAGTCTGCGATTCGATCATCCGTATGCGGCGATGCGCGCGGCGGTGGCGGCGGGCGAGATCGGTGAGGTGATGCACCTGTATTCGCGGCGCAACACAGTTCAGTTTGCGGCCGAACGTGTGCTGGGAAAGTTTTCGCTGGCGTACTGGCTGACGCCGCACGACATCGACATGATGTTGTGGACGGTGGGGCGGCCGGTCACGAGCGTGAAGGCGTACTCCCGGGAGAAGGCGAAGGGACGGCAGGACTTCATCATCGCCGTGTTTACTTTCGACAATGGAGTCGTGGGCGTGCTGGAGACATCTTGGAGTACACCGGCTTTCAGCGGACGCTCGCAGGCCGAGCATTTCAGCATACACGGCAAAGAGGGGGCGGCTGAAGTGCTGGGTCATGAGAACTCGGTTGCGATCTATCACGTCGGTGGAGAGCCGGATTATCCGGATATTGGGTATACACCTGTGTTGCATGGGCGGCAGGAGGGGATGTTCCGGTCGCTGTTCAGCCATTTTGTCGGCGTGGTGCAGGGGAAGTGGAAGCCGATCGTGACCGGCAGAGACGGGCTGGCGGCGATCCAGGTGGCGTCGGCGCTTGAGCGGGCGTTGGAGAGCGGCCGCGAAGAGGCGGTGGAACGGTGACAGGTCTTATGCGGTTCAACATGCGAATAACGGTAGTGACGATCAGAGGCGGGGCATGACTGTCTACTGGGGCATCCTGGGGGCAGGAAAGATCGCGGAGAGCCAGATGGCGCCGGCGATCGGCGCCGCGCCCGGTCATGAGTTGGTGGCTGTGACGCGGCGGGAGCAGGATGCGGCACAGCAGTTTGCGGACAGACACGGGGCGCAGCGCGCGTACGACAGAGTGGAAGCGCTGCTGGAGGATGATCAAGTCGACGCCGTTTACGTTGCCACGCCGCCCCACCTGCACGCGCGGGAGACGGTTCTGGCGGCGGAGGCGGGCAAGCACGTGCTGTGCGAAAAGCCGATGGCTTTGACGACCGGCGAGGCGCGCGCGATGATCGATACTTGCCGAGCCAACGGGGTCATGCTGACGATTTGTCATTACCAGCGTTTCAACGCGCGTCACCAGCGGATCAGGCGTCTCTTGGAGGAAGGCGCGATCGGGCAGGTGACGGCGGCGCGTATCAACTTTTCCGACCGGTTCCCGCCGCAGCCGGGGGTCTGGCATCACGATCCGGAGATCAGCGGCGGCGGGCCTGTGATGGACCTGGGCATTCACTGTATCGATCTGCTGCGTTACCTGTGCGGGCCTGCGGAATCGGTTGCGGCGTTGGTGGAGACGCTGGTCGACAGTTCTCCGGTGGCGGACACGGCGACGCTGTTGTTGCGACTGGCGAGCGGAGCCCAAGCGGTGGTCACCAGTCACTGGACGACTGCGAACTACGAACCGGAACGTGCGAACGGCTTAGAGATCTGCGGTACGGAAGGGTCGATCGTAGCCGCCCCGATCTCGGCCAAGGATTCGGCCGGGACCTTGCGGGTTCTCACCGAGGAGGGAATGCGGGACTATTCGGTCGAACCGGGAGGACCGCGACCTCATCTTGCGCTTTTGGGCGCGTTTGGGGATGCCGTTGCCGGGGAGAGTCCGAATCCCATTCCCGGAGAGGATGGGCTTGCCGGGCTGGCGGTTGTGGAAGCCGCTTACGAATCGGCGCGCCGCGGGAGCCGTGTGGAAGTGCAGTGATCGGTGGTCAGTGGATAGACGCAAGAGACGGAGCCGGAGTGGGACAGGACTATGCGGGGTGTTTTTTTCTGGGAAGCGGCGGGACTATCGCTGGATCGAGCCAATCCGTACGGTGGGCTGCTGGCGCGGGCGATGCAGGGCGTCGGCGTCGAGCTGGAGGCGGGACATCCTGAGACGCTGACGAAGGCGTGGCTGCACGAGAATCAGGGTAAGATTGACGTCTTGCATCTCAACTGGCCCAACTACATGTATGTCGGGGATGAGTTGGAGGCCCAGTTGGGGCTTTTGGCCGAGCTTATCGACAACTTGGCCTTGGCGCGACTGCTCGGGTACAGGCTCGTGTGGACGGTTCACAATCTGTATCCGCATGAGACCAACAGCCACGATTTGGACCATCTGGCTCAGACGGTCATCACTCATCTGGCGAACTCGGTGATCGTCCATTGCGAGCACGCCCGCGAACTTGTGCGGAAGCATTTTCATCGCACTGCGGGTGTATTTGTCATCAATCACGGCAATTTCATGTACCCGTACCCCAACGAGATCGGCCGCGACGAGGCGAGGCGGCGGATGGGGCTGAACGATGAACATTTCGTGTTTTTCTACTTCGGTAACGTGCGAAGGTACAAGGGGATTGAGCGTCTGATTGAGGTGTTTCAATCGTTGCCTGGAGAGCATTTGCGGCTGTTGTTGGGCGCCAAGTTCTACACGGAATACGGCCAGGAACTGGTAGCGTCGGTACCACCGGACGACCAGCGAGTGATATTGCGCTCTTCGCGGCACTTTGCCAACGATGAGTTTCAATATCTGTTCAATGCGGGCGATGTCGGCGTCTTTCCCTTCCTGGAGGTCCTGACTTCGGGTTCGGTGATCACGGCCTTCTCCTTTGGCATGCCGGTGATCGCTCCGGGGGTCGGATGTCTGACCGAGCTGGTCCCTCCTGAGGCGGGCATTGTGTACAGTGCGGAGGATGAGGAGGGGTTGCGCCGGTCGATGCTGGAGATTCAGGAGCGGGAGATGGGCCCGATGCGAGAGGCAGCGTGGGCGCGGGCGCATTCGCTGGACTGGGGACAGATTGCCGAGCAGACGCGGCAGGTATACGAGTCAGGATAGCGTGACGGCTGTTACCGCAGAGTGCAGTTCATGGCGGGAAAGTTGGAGACGGCGGAGGTTACAGGAGATTCCCGTGAGGATCACAGAGGTCAAAGCCCTCGAGATTGATCTGGATGCTTTGAATTCCGGCCGGAGACGAAGGGATGAGGATAGCGCGCCCAGGCCGTCCTATGTGTGGGATGGGTTGGAGCCGTCGAGCCCGATGGGGCGCTATCCGAAATTCAAGACGCGGAGATCGTCGTGGTCCGCCAAGTGGAAGAGCACGGTGTGCGTGGTTACGGCCGAGGACGGGAGCTTTGGGCTGGGCGTCTCTTCGTTCGCGGGGCCTGTCAGCAGAATAATCAACGATCACTTCGCACCGTACATCGTTGGCGAGAACTGCATGGCAACGGAGAAGCTGTTTGACATGATGTCGCGTCTGGCATCGCCGTACGGAAGCCAGGGGCTGGCCAGCTATGCCATCAGCGCCGTCGACCTGGCGCTGTGGGACCTGAAGGGGAAGGTGCTGGAGCGGCCGGTCTATGAGCTGCTGGGCGGACCGCAGAAAGAGAGGATCTTCTGTTACGCCACCGGTTTCGAGGCGGCGTGGTACATGGAGCTGGGGTTTCAGGCGGTGAAACTGCCGTTTCCCTACGGGCCGGCTGACGGCGAGGAAGGTCTGAAGAAGGCAGAGGAACTGGTGGCAGGTGTCCGTGAGCTGATAGGACCCGACGCGGCGTTGATGCTGGACTGCTGGATGGCGCTGGACGTGGATTACACGGTGCGGCTGGCAGAAAGGTTGCGGCCCTACCGACTCAGGTGGATTGAGGACTATTTGCTGCCGGATGACAGAGAGGGATTCATGCAGGTGCGGCAGCGGCTTCCGTGGCAGACCTTGGCGACGGGGGAGCACTGGTATCTGCCGCAGCGATTTGCGCAGGCGGCCAACGAGCGTCCGGTGGATATATGGCAGCCGGACCCGCTGTGGGTGGGCGGGATATCGTCGTGTGTGCGCATCTGTCATATTGCAGAGGGGGCAGGGCTGGAGGTGATCCCGCACGGGGGCATGAACTTTCCGTATGGGCAGCATCTTGCTTATGCCATGCCGGCCATTACCTGGGGTGAGCGGTCCGGGGGCGTCTCACCGCCCGGCGTGCCGCTTGCCGAGATGGTTACTTTGCCCGGAACGGCGGTCATCGAGGACGGTTATCTCGTTCCCAGCGACGCGCCGGGATTCGGTATTGAAGTCGACAGGGCAACGCTCACAGGCCTCTGAGACAGTCCAAGCACGTAAGGACAGGGTTTGATAGCAGTTGGACAGCCTGATAGTGTTGATGGTTGGACGAAAGAACTGATTGCGAATTCAGGAGTACGGCTAGCGTATCGCCCCGGACGACAAGCTCCCTAACAGACATTTTGTCAGGATCGAAAATGGACCAGCAAAGTTTTCATATAGAGGTCAGCGGTCTTTGGAAGGTTTTCGGCAGCAGGCCGGAGCGGGCGCTGCAGCCGGAACACGCGTCAAAGAGCCGCGACGACATTCAAGAGGAACTGGGCCTTGTTATCGGGCTGCGGGATCTCTCCTTCAGCGTTCCGAGAGGCCAGACATTCGTGGTGATGGGGCTTTCTGGAAGCGGAAAGTCTACGCTGGCGCGCTGCCTGATCAGGTTGATTGAAGCGACGCAGGGGCAGATCCAGTTCGACGGGGAAGACATACTCAGGTACTCACAGGAGGATTTGAGGCAGTTTCGGCGGGACAAGATCGCGATGGTGTTTCAGAATTACGCGCTTCTTCCCCACCGCCGCGTGCTGGACAATGTGGCGTACGGCCTTGAAGTACAGGGCATGGACAAAGACAGCCGCTATCAGGCGGCGGCCGAAGCGATTGAGACCGTGGGCCTGAAGGGCTGGGAATATTACTATCCGAACGAGATGAGCGGAGGCATGCAGCAGAGGGTAGGGCTTGCCAGGGCGCTGGCGGTCAACCCGGAAGTGCTGATCATGGACGAGCCGTTCAGCGGATTGGACCCGCTCATTCGCAGGGAGATGCAGGATGAACTGGTCATGCTGCAGTCTGAGCTTCAGAAGACGATCATATTCATCACGCACGACCTGGATGAGGCGCTCAAGCTGGGCGATCGCATCGCTATTATGCGAGATGGCGTCATCGTCCAGGAAGGAACACCGGAGGAGATCGTCACGCGACCGGCCAACGACTATGTATCCGATTTTGTTCAGGACGTATCGCGCGCCAAGGTGATCCGGGCGGGGTCGATTATGCAGGAGCCTGACGTCATTATTCACGAAGGACAGGACGCCCGCGCTGCGCTGGAAGCCATGCGGGACAATCAGGCCGGGGCTGCCTATATTGTGGGGGACGGCGACATCCTCAAGGGAATTCTGACGCAAAACCAGGTTACGGATCTGGCGAACCAGCGAATTGAGGTCCTGAAGGCGGCGCAGACCGAAGGACTGGCGACCACCAGCCCTGCAACTTTCATTGAGAGTATCATCCCCCTGGCAGCTGAAACGGAGCGCTACATCGCAGTGGTAGACGAAGAGGGACGGTTGCTGGGCGAGATTGACCGGCGCGCGCTTTTGGCCGGCATGGTGGATTAGCTTCCCGGCAGAGAGTTGGCAGGTTAGAGAGGAGGCTTTGAGATGACCCAGATTGAAAGCTCACCGGCAGGCGCTGAGCCGCCAGCCAAGCCAGTTGGGATGGACGCAATACTCAGGATCGAAGGTTTGGATTCGTCGCTGCCGGTTCGCGGGGCGGGCAGGAGAGATATGCCGCCAGAGGAGTCTCATGCGCCGCGCAGCCAGGCGGCGCTTCCCCCTTATTTTTGGCTGGTCTCATGGGGGCTGGTAATCGTTGTGCTATTGGCCTCTTTCGGTATCTGGGGCGCGGAAATGGAGTTTCCCACCACAGTTTCCCGGACCGAAGTCGAAACTGACAACGGGGGAACTCTGGTCCTGGAGAAGACGGTGCGCGAGGTGATCGGGGGCGCGATAGACGACGCGGTCGACTGGATAACGCGCGAGATCAGCTGGCTGTTCGACGGGCTGAGCAGCGCGGTTGCGTATTCGCTGGTCACGATTGAGAACGTATTGAAGTGGATTCCGTGGCCGACGGTCGTCGTGGCGCTTGCTCTGCTTGCTTATGCAGTGGGGCGCTGGAGGATGCTTGGGTTTACTTTGTTCGCTCTGCTGTTTGTGGGCTTCATGGACTTGTGGGAGAACACGATCGACACGATTGCGCTCATGGTGGTAGCGGTGGTGATTTCTGTATCGGTCGGATTGCCGCTGGGCGTGCTGGCGGCGCGCAACCGCGTGGCGGACAATCTGATGCGGCCTATCCTGGATGGCATGCAGACGATGCCCAGCTTCGTCTATCTGCTTCCGGGGCTCCTCTTTTTCGGTCTGGGGAAGCCGGCCGGTATTTTTGCCACGCTCATCTACGCGGTGCCGCCGGTGATCCGGCTGACCAATCTGGGGATCCGGCAGGTGTCGGCGGAGGCGGTGGAGGCGGCGCATGCGTTTGGCACGACGCCATTTCAGCTGCTGACCAAGGTGCAGATCCCGATGGCGCTGCCGACGATCATGGCGGGCATCAACCAGACGACGATGATGGCGCTGGCGATGGTGACGATCGCGAGTATGGTGGCCGCGGGCGGGCTGGGCGACAACGTGTTGCGTGCGTTGCAGAAGAACCAGCCGGGCAACGGCGCGATTGCGGGGCTGGCGATCGTGTTTCTGGCGATCATCATTGATCGCTTGACGCAGTCGGTTGCGCAAGAACAGCAGGACAGGCGGAGTGCGGGGTAGGCCCTTCACAGGTGCCGAGTTTAAAGGGGTGGCACTGCGCCCCTCAGTGACTGGGCAAAATCGTTCCTGCGTTGCCCTGTTTCCTGTCAGACAGCATTTCACCAATAGATCAATTTGAGGTTGGTATGGTGACAAAAGTCGCATGTTGGAATATCAACAGAAGTCGCGATGCGTGGAAAGAGCTATTGCAGATGGATGCCGACGTCGCCTTGCTGCAGGAAGTTGGCGATGGCTTGGCCAAGGAAATTACTGGAGTTAAGACGGGTAGCCGAGAGCACTGGGATTCACACGTTTGGAATTCATGCTGGTACAAAAAGAAATTCCCGAAATTGTTCGACAGGTGGCCGATGGTTGTGAAGTTGTCGAACCGAGTCGAGGTTGAATGGTTCAAGCAGGTTTCGCCAATTGGTGGGACCTGTGAGGACGAAATCGCCGTCAGCGGGATCGGTACTATCGCCGCCGCCAGAATAATTCCTCAGGCTCAGGACTCACAGCCGTTCATCGCTGTGTCGATGTATGCACGCTGGATAACACCCCATCCATCGGCAAAGAGCGACTTTAAAGTCGGCTATTCCGATGGTTCGGCGCACAGAATCATCTCGGATCTGTCGGCGTTCATCGGCAGTATGGACTCTAGCACGCACCGAATCCTTGTGGCAGGAGATCTCAATATGTGCTATGGAACTGTCGATGACTGTGCTAAGGGATTTGCTGTTCGAGAAAGGACCGTCTGGGACAGGATGGATGCGATAGGCCTGGAGTTTCTCGGGCCACAGTGCCCAAACGGTAGACGGGCAGTTCCCACACCCAAGTGCCTGCCGCCTGACACAAAGAATGTGCCGACGTATTGCCCTTCAGGGACTCCAAAAGAGAAGGCAGCCGATCAATTGGACTATGTATTCGCTTCGCGTGGTTTCCACAAGGGCATCAATGTACGGGCTCTCAATGATGTTGAATGCTGGGGCAAAAGTGACCATTGTCGCCTGCTAATCGAAGTGGATGATGCCTGAATAATAGGCCGGGTGTTGACATATCAGGGGCACTCTTTGTGTGCCTAGGCTGCAACCATTGTCCTCAGGGTCACTATCGGAGTCGTTTGAATATTGTCAAAAGAGTGGAGATAGCCTCCACATCAATATTCAGTTTCCTTTTCCTGCTGCTCTTCGTCTCTGTCCTCATAGGTTGTGCGCCGGGGGAGCAGAACCTCTCAGGCATAGCGCCTGACTCTTCCAGCTCGATAGAGACGATCGTCTTCGCAGATTACAACTGGCCCAGCACCCAGATTCAGAATCGCATCGCCCAATACATAGTTGAAATGGGGTATGGCTATTCCACCGATGTGGTTTTCGGTGCGACATTGCCGTTGTTCCAGGGCTTACGCAGGGGAGAAATCCACGTGAGCTTGGAAGATTTGGCTGCCTAATCAGATTGAGGCGTGGTACGAGGCTGAGGCGAATGGGGAGGTGGTTGAGGTCGGGAAGAGCCTGGGACATGACTGGCAGTCGGCTTTCGTGATACCCGCTTATCTACAGGAGCAGCATCCTGACCTGGATAGCGTCGAGGACCTGAAGGAGGAACGGTTCAAGGCGTTGTTTGCGAACGCTGAATCGGGCGGTAAGGCGCGGCTGGTTTCGTGTGTGATCGGATGGGCGTGTGAGGAGGTCAATGCCGCCCAGATCGAGGGCTACGGCCTGGAAGAGCATGTTCACATTATCAACCCGGGAGACGGCGCGGCGTTGAACGCTGATCTCTACGGCGCGTACGGGAAGGGCGAACCGTGGCTTGGCTACCAATGGGGCACGAATGATCCGGCGCTGCTTCTGGACCTGATGCGGCTTGAGGAGCCGGCACACAGCGAAGAGTGTTGGTCGACGACAAAGGCCTGTGCTTACCCAGACGCTACGATCGTCATCGCGGTGCATCCGGACCTGTTCGAGGCCGCCCCGGATGTGGTCGAGATGCTGCGGGCGTGGGAGTTTCGCATCAGTTTATATCGGGAAGTCGCGGCCTGACTGGATGAGAACAGCGATGCAAGCTCCAATGATGCCGCGCTGTGGTGGCTTAGCGGCAACGTCGATATCTGGCGCAACTGGGGCTCCGACTTTGATTTGACCGTCTGCCCATAGCCTGATAACATGGGGTCGCGGAAAAGAGACTCCGCCCCATTCGGGACAGCCGAGCTGACAAGAAACCTGCAAGGTTTTCTTCGGAAAACTGTCAGACCTGAATTCGCAGTTACTTATTCGCTTGGCGTTGCCCGGGTGGGCACCAATCCAAGGAGAGGTTAACGGGGCCGGACTTCAGCCTGATTGAAGGCCGAAAGGCCTTGGCGGGAAAGTTATTCCGCGCCCTTTTGAGAATGTGTGCCTCCGATAGAGTGGCCTCTCTTCAAACCACACCCATAGGAGAGAACTATGCGCACCCAATATCGAATCCTCATACTGTCGCTTATTTTCATTTTCGTGGCCGGAGCTTGTGTACCGGCTGGAGAGAGTGCGCCAAGTGAGGACGCAGCGGCCCCGGCGGCCCCGGCAGCTCCGGCAGCCTCCATTGACACGATCATATTCAGCGACTTGAATTGGAGCAGTGCCCAGATTCAGAACCGTGTCGCACAGTACATTGTGGAGAAGGGCTACGGATATTCAACTGACGTTGTATTTGGCTCAACTTTACCTTTATTCCAAGGCTTGCGCAATGGAGATACTCATGTGACCCTGGAAATCTGGCTGCCCAACCAGGATGAGGCCTGGTATGAAGCCCTGGGCAACGAGGAGGTTGTTGAGATTGGCGCGAGCCTGGGCAAGGACTGGCAGTCTGCTTTCGTCATTCCCAAGTATCTGCAGGAGCAGTATCCTGAGCTGGACAGTGTTGAGGACCTGAAGGACGAGCAGTTCAAAGAGTTGTTTGCGACTGCCGAGACGGGTGGCAAGGCGCGACTGGTTTCCTGTGTTATTGGCTGGGCGTGTGAAGAGGTCAATGCTGCGCAGGTCAGCGGCTATGAGCTGGAGGACCATGTCCATATCGTGAATCCGGGCGACGGCGCGGCGCTGAATGCCGACCTGTATGGCGCCTATGAGAAGCAGGAACCATGGATCGGATACCAGTGGGGCACCAACGATCCAGCCCTCATTCTGGACCTGGTCCGGCTGGAAGAGCCGGCCTACAGTGATGAGTGCTGGTCTGCGAACAAGGCTTGCGCTTACGAAGACGCCGATATTCTGATTGCGGTCCATCCGGACCTGGTGGACGCCGCCCCCGACGTCGTCGCAATGCTGGAAGCGTGGGACTTCAATATCGAAGTTTACAAAGAGGTTGCCCGCTGGCTGAATGAAAACAGTGACGCCAGCAGCAATGACGCCGCTCTGTGGTGGCTGAACAGCAGGTCGGACATTTGGAGCGGATGGGTGACGGACGACGCTGCGGCGGCCATAGAGGAAGCGCTGGCTGCCAACGAAATCCCCGACGGCTGGCCCACTGAGTAACCAGAGCTACGCCTCATAGCACAGTCTAGAGTCACGACGAATCCGGGCGGTCCCTTTTACGGGGCCGCCCTTATTTTGAATGTTGAACTTAGGCTATAATGGCCGGAATAGTTGCGCCATTTTCCCCAACAGAGGAAACTCGAATCCAGGCAGAAGGAGAGAAGTGTAGAAATGCGAGAGAACCGAGCGAAACACAAGCTGGAACGGGGCGAGACGGTGGTCTGCCTCTCCGGGAACAATTCGACCGACATGATCGATCAGATCGGCCCTCTTGGGTTCGACGCGATCTGGCTTGAAGGGGAGCACGGCCCGGTGGATTACGGCGACATTCCTGACCTTACGCGAGCCTGTGACCTGTGGGGCATGACATCGGTTGTGCGGGTCAACCGGAACAATGAGGGGATTATCTACCGAACGTTTGACTTGGGTGCGCAGGGGATTGTGGTGCCTCATGTCAATACGGCGGACGAGGCGCGGGCGGTTGTCAACGCGGCGAAGTTCCATCCCGCAGGCAATCGGGGCATGTACACGAGCCGGCAGGGTTACGGCGTGCCGGACTATGTTCATCGGGCGAACGACGAGACGCTGGTCATTGTCCTGATTGAAGACATTGCCGCCATCAACAACCTGGCTGGGATCCTGACCGTTGATCATATCGACGTTTTCTTTGTGGCGCCCAGTGATCTGGCGCAGTCGATGGGCCACTTGGGCAACACGGACCACCCCGAGGTCGTAGCGACAATAGAAGGGGCGTTTGCGCAGATCCGGGCGGCGGGCAGGGCAGCAGGCGGGCTCGTTAGTGACGACAACGTTGCCCATTATATTGGCCTGGGCGTCCAGTTCTTGTTGACCGGTTGGGCGGCCTGGGTTGCGTCCGGCGGGCAGGCTTTCTTGGCGCAAGTGGAGGAGGCTGCGTCCTCGTGAGCGGACCTACTCTCATTTCAGACGAACAGTTGTCGCAGATCCGGCTGAAAACGGGGTTGCCTCAGTTCGCGGCGGCGATTGAGTTGTTGCGTCATGAAGTAGAGGATTTCTACGCTCGTCCGGTGGGCGTGCAGGCGTTGCCAGGTGGGTATTATCACGACTACTTCTGCCCGCAGCACGCGGTGCAGCTGATCTTTGAGCCGGACTCGCCTACCCTCCATCGCTGTCCCGTTGACGGCGCGACGTTCAGTGGCGAGCCATTTGACTCGGCTTGGCGCTGGTCGGTCAACAACAGGCTGGCGGAGTCGGCGCTGCGGCTTGCCGTGCTGTGGAAGCTGGAGGGCGAGGAGCGAAACCGGCAAAGCGTGCAGGAGATCCTGTTGGGCTATGCTGAGGTGTACGATGGGTACAAGGCATATTCGGGCTGGCGGCCGGAGAACCATGGCGTTGCCCAGTTCAGCACCTTGGATGAAGCGGTGTGGTCGATTCCGCTGGCGTGGTCTTTCGACTTGATCCGGTCCACTCTCAGCGATGCGCAGGAAAGGGAGATTGTTGACAGGCTACTGGTTCCTGCGGCCGACTTTCTGATGGAGCGTCATTTTGGCGGGATCCATAACTTTGCCTGCTGGCACAACGCGGCCATCGGGACGATCGGGGCGGTGACCGGGCGTGATGAGCTGCTGGACTTCGCGATTGACGGGCAGTATGGATTTCATACACAGGCGCGGGAGGGAATTCTGGCTGACGGTCTCTGGTTCGAGGGCTCGTTCAGCTACCACTTTTACACTGTGGCTGCATTGCTGCTGCTGGCGAAGGCGACGGCCAACTTGCCGGATTGGGACCTGCGGCAGCACCCGTCGCTGGCGGCTGTGCTGCGGGCGCCGGTGCTGTGCGCTTACCCGGATGGGAGCTTGCCGGCGACAAATGACTGCTGGTACTTTACCGGCCTGAACGACGACTGCTGCCACGGCGTTCCCAAAGCGCCGGCCTTTTATGAGATTGGAAACGCCTGGTTCGAAGAACCGCTATTCGGCCAGGTGCTGGCACGGGCCTATCGACACGGGCCGCGGGAAAGCCTGGACGCACTTCTGTACGGGGTTGCCGAGCTGGAATCCGGGTCGGCAGAGGGCCTCGCGCTCCCCAGTGTCCAGATGCCGGCCTCGGGTTATGCGATTCTGCGTACGCAGCCGGAAGGGGAGGCGGTGCGGTCGGAAGCGACTGAGCAGTATGTTTTTCTCAAGTATGGGGTTCATGGCGGCGGCCACGGGCATCCGGACAAGCTGGGGCTGTCTGTGTACGCAAGGGGCGAACGGCAGGCGCCGGATCTGGGGACCCCTGGGTACGGGATCGACCTGTTTCAGGGCTGGTACCGCCAGACTGTCAGTCATAACACCGTTGTGCTGGATGGCAAGTCGCAGCCGGCGGGCGCGGGGCGGAGCATTGCCTTTCGGGCTGACGGGCCGTTTCAGATCGCTGACGCTGCGATCAGTTGGGGAGAAGACGCTGTCACCGGTATCGACGCGCCCACTTACGGTGTCGACAGCGAAACGCCCGAAGTGTATGAGGGGGCCGGTATGCGCAGGGCGGTCCTGGTGCGCGGCGACTATTTTGTAGACATTTTCCTGGTAAACGCCGGGAAAGAGCGCCGAATCGACTGGATCTTTCGCAATCGCGGCGTATTGGCGCCGCTTGGTGACGGCGTTCCTATCGTGCCTGCCGCACTTAAGGGGGATGGATACGAGTACATTGGGGATCTCAGCAGCCGACCCGCGAATGACAGTGTCGCTTTGGACTGGCAGTTCGCGGAAACGGGTGTGAAACTCTTCATGGCCGAAATGGACGGGACGACTCTTTATGCGGGGCCGGCGCCGGGAAACCCGGCGGAGGACCTGCAGGACCTGATGATCCGCCAACGAACTGGGTCGCGCACGGCCTTTCTCAGTGTATTTCATCCGTACCAGGACAGGCCCCGCATTGGCTCGGTCACATGGCATGGCTGCGATCTGATTGGGGCCGGCTGGGCGGCGTGTACGGTGGAGGGGCGGGAAAACAAGGACTTATGGGTTGTCCGCTCAAGGTCGGATGTGGAAGTCCCCGCCTGGCTGGGCGACCTGCCGGCCAGCAGCCGCTTTGAATACACTTTGGAGGATTGAGTCATGGGAGACATTTTGGACAGGCTGGCCATACATGGCGGTCCTCCGGTACGGGAGGCGCCGTTGCCGGCGCGCGGGCACATTGGGAGCGAGGAAAGGGAGGCTGTCAGCGCGTATATGGACAAGGTGGTTGCCACGGGGACGCTCGGCGCCTACCAGGGTGAGGAGGAGGAGGCGTATTGCGCCGCGTTTGCAGAGTACCTGGGGGGCGGGTACGCGGACGCGGTCAGTTCGGGATCGGCGGCGATCTACGTGGCGCTGCTGGCCCTGGAGCTGGAGGCGTTCAGCGAGGTCATCATCGGCCCGTTTACGGATCCGGGCGGGATGATGCCGATCCCCCTGCAGAGCATGATCCCCATGATCGCCGACTCGGCGCCGGACAGCTTCAATACGGGGCCGGAGCAGGTCGAGGCGCTGATTTCGCCGCGCACCAGTGCGATTATCGTACCGCATATCGCCGGGGAACCGGCCGACATTGGCGGGATCATGGAGTTGGCGGGTCGGCACGGGATTCCGGTGATCGAGGACTGTGCGCAGGCGCACGGGGCGCGGTTCAAGGGACAGCTGGCGGGGAGCTTCGGCGACCTGTCGGCATTTTCGACGATGACGGGAAAGCACCATAGCTCGGGCGCGCAGGGCGGGATGGTCTTCACCCGGGACGAGGCGCTCTACCAGTCGGTGCGTCGGATGGCCGACCGGGGCAAGCCCCACTTCCTACCTGAGGGCGCCACGAACATGCAGGCGACTCTGAATTTCAACCAGACGGACCTGGCGGCGGTAGTGGGCCTGATTCAGTTGCGTAAGCTGCCGGAGATGGTCGAGCGAAGGCGGGCAATCGTCGGCCAGTTGATCGAGGGTACGGCTGACCTGGAGATGACTGCGATGCGGCAGACGGCGCGGGAAGTCGAATCCAGCTACTGGTTTCTGCCGGTGGCATTTTACCCGGAGCGGGCCGCGTGTGACAAAGAGACGTTTTGCGAGAGTCTGCGCGCCGAGGGCCTGCCTGTGACGGACGATTACCGGTATGGGATGCCGCACCGGCAGTCGTGGTATGCCGACCGCCGGGTCTTTGGCGGCAGCGGTTACCCCTGGGCCAGCCCGCTATACGAGGGCGATCCGAATCGAGAGTTTCCCTGCCCCAATGCGCAAGCGATGCTGAAGAGCCACTTCACGATGTCGCTGCATGAGAACTGGAGCACGCGGGAGATTGATGACGTAGTCGCCATTTTTCAGAAGGTGGCGGCGGCCTATCGGGCCGGCTGACGAAGCTGAAGGCGGGGCACCTCTACTCATTTCCCCACGGAAACGAAGGAATAGACAACTCGCGGTCGACGGCGGGCAGGTCGATGCGCGCGCCTTGGCGCGCATGCGACAGGTGAACTGCGAAGCCGATCTCGGTCGCGCGACGGGCCTCTTCGACATCGCAGGAGGTCCTGCCACCACTGGCGACGGCGTCGATCAGGTCGTTCACGATTGCGATGCCGGAGGGGAAATCGCCGACAGGTTGGGGGATGGCCAGGGGTTGCGGCGGCGCGTCGGTGTCCTGCCACTGCCACGCCTGACGGCCATCGTCCGTGATCGTGAGCCGGCCCTGATCGCCGATGACATCGAAGGAGGGCCGCTGGCTGCCGCCGGGCGTGAAATAGAGGTGGACGCCTTCCTCCAGCCCGACGATACAGCGGCCGGTCGGATCGAGAAGGCGGCGGGAACCGGGCGGCTCGGCGGAGAGATCTTCGACGCAGCCGCTTACCCATTGGGGTTCGAGATCACCGGCCAAGTGGAGGGCGGCGTCATACCAGTGGCAGCCGTGGTTGATCAGATTGGGGATGCCGTAGGTGATCAGCGACTGCAGCTGGCCGACGATACCGTCGCGCAGGAGTTCGGCAAGGCGATGGTAGGAGACGAGCCAGCGACGGTCCAGCCCGAGGGCCAGGGGGACGCCGGCGGTGCGGCAGGCGTCGAGCAGGCGGTCGGCTTCGGAAAGACTGGTCGCCAAGGGTTTGTCGCACAGGATCCCGCGTACACCGGATTCGACGGCCTGTTGAATCTGATCGGCATGCATCTTCTGGCTGGTGGCGAGGCAGAGGATATCGGGCCTTTCCTGCTGCAGCATGTTTTCAAAACTGTCGTAGGCAGCGACTCTGTCCCCCCAGCAGTCGGTGAATTCCTGACGTGTCTCGGCGCCGAGGTCGAAGACGGCAACGATTTCGGTCTCGGGCACGGCGTCGAATGCGGTGGCAAAGTTGTGATTGGCGGGTCTTTTGTCGAGCATGCGGTGGCAGCCGGCGATGGCAACGCGACGGGTCTGGCCCATGTTCAGTTCTCCTGTGTGGGCGGTTGCTCCAATTGAAAGGGACTGAGGCAGTCCTTTAGGTCGACTGGCCGTTCGTGATATGGTTGGCTATTTCGCCATCCTGAAGCTCGTATACCTCGGTGGCAAAGTCGTCGCTGGCCGGATCATGGCTCGCCATCAGGACGGTGATTCCTTCCTCCTGCACCAGCCGGGCGAACAGTTGCAGAATCTGGCGGCCGGTTTCACTGTCCAGGTCGCTGGTCGGCTCGTCGGCGATCAGCATGGCGGGGCCGTGCGCCAGGGCACGGGCTATGGAGAGTCGCTGCTGCTGGCCGCCTGACATTTCGAACGGACGGTGGTCAGCCCAGCGGCCAAGCCCTACCAGGGAGAGACAGTAGGCGGCGCGGCGGCGGCGCTCCGCGGCGGAGATCCCGAGGATGCGCAAGGTCATCTCGACATTTTCCTGGGCTGACAGGGTCGGAATGAGGGAGAAGGCTTGAAAGACAAAACCAATATAGAGTTGGCGGAGCTGGGCACATTCATCGGCGGTCAGCTTGTCGATCTCCTGGCCGAAGAGCGAAACGCGGCCAGCGGTCGGCGTGTCCAGGCTGCCGATGAGGTTGAGCAGGGTCGTCTTGCCGGAGCCTGAGCGGCCGCGGAAGAGTACAAAGCAGCGGCGGGAAACGGTCAGATCGATGCCGCGCAGAGCATGAACGGCCTGATCACCGACGGTATAGATGCGCTGGAGATCGCTGACCTCGACGAGAGGCCCTCTGTAGAATTCGGATATCGTAAAGGAGTTGGATTCGTCGGTAGCGAGACTTTCGTCCGGCGAGGGTCCGGAGGCGCCCAGGGAGGGATGGGCGGATGCGGCGCCCTGACTCCACTGCAGCGTGTCGCTCGGGCTGCTTGCGGCGCCGTCTGCGCCGTCTCCGTCGGGGGAGGCAGAGCCGCTTGCCCATGGGTTGACAGACTGCTCCTGGGCAGGAATTCTGTCAACTTCGCGGCGGGCAGGCCGCCAGATCCGACGCCACCACGGAGTGCTGCGGCGAGGCGTGGGGTCCTGACCCCAGGAGGCATCGTCCCCTGCGTCCAGGGCCGGGCCGGTCGTATTGGCGGAATCCGCGGCCGCGAGAAACTGTTCCTGCGCTTGCCGCACGAGGATACCGTCTTCGACCAGCTGAACGATTGCTCTGCGGCCGATGCCGCGCTGTTCCAGGTACTCGTTGGGCATCTGCAGCCGGCCGACGGCGTCGAGGACGACCCGTTCTTCGAGTTGCAGGCTGGCGCTGCCGGCGCCGGTAACGGACTCACCGGCGGCGAACGGTTCGCTCCCATCGATGTCGTCTACGTCACCGGGTGGGAGTTCCACCGACAGGTCATCGTGAGACTGGCGCACCATCTCGGTGCTGATCTTGCCGTCCCGGATCCCGATGACGCGGTCAACAACGCGGGCGATATCGCGGTCGTGGCTGACGATGATGCTGGTGAGATTGTAGCGCCGATTCAGTTCGCGAAGGAGCTGCCAGATCTGGTTGGCGGTGACCGAATCCACCTCCCCGGTGGGTTCGTCGGCGAGGAGAATCTGGGGCTGATTGGCCAGGGCGACGGCAATTGCGACGCGCTGCTGCTGGCCGCCTGAGAGCTGACCGAGGCGGTGGTGGCTGTGGGTGAGCAGTCCGACGGCGTCGAGGAGCTCACTGGCGCGCTCTGAAGGGGGCGCGACACGGTCACGGGCTGCGATCATGGGCAGCTCGACGTTTTCCTGTGCGGTCAGATAGGGGATGAGGTTGCGGGACGACTGCTGCCAGACAAAGCCAACGTCGTGCAGCCGGTAGTCCTCCAACTCCTTGTCGGGCGCCTTGAGCAGGTTGCGGCCGTTGACGGTGATCTGGCCGGCAGAGGGGCGGTCGAGGCCGCCGATGATGTTGAGAAGGGAGGATTTGCCGCTGCCGCTGGCGCCGATGATCGCCATCATCTCGCCGCGGCGGATTTCGAGATCGAGGCCCTGGAGTGCGACGACTTCGATTTCATCGATCTGATAGATTTTAACCAGATTGTCGCAGACGACCAGTGATGTGCCGTCTGCGGCCGCAGCTCGGGTCATGGCGCTACTCCCTCTGCCCCATGCGCAGTACCTGGAAAAGATCGCGACGCGTGCTCCAATAGAGAATAACCGACTGGGAACCCAAGAGCGCGGTACCGAAAACGAGCGCGAGGATGCCGATCTGGACCCAGGCAATGTGGCGCACAAAGGGGGGCAGGGCGAAAATAGGGTCACCGCTGACGCGGAAGAAGGGCACAAAGAGCCAGGCGGTGGCGATGCCGATGACGACGCCCCAGAGGACGCCAAAAAGGATTACCCCCAAGTATTCGACGCCGACCATAGCGAGGACGAGCTTCGTCTTGAGGCCGACGGCGCGCATGACGCTGATCTGCTGCAGACGCCCCTGGAGAGAGGCATAGGTGTAGACCAGGAGACCGAGGCTGGCGAGGAGGGTGGAGGCGAGAAAGCCGACCGAGAGGATGCCGTAGAGGCCGATCCGCTCAACTCTTTCCTCGTCGAGAGTGAGAAGGGCGCGGGCGTCGCGAATGCGAATAGGGAAGACCCCAAGGCCCTTGATGCTCTCTACAATTGTCTCGGGGACGGCGTCGGCGCGGGTCTTCATCCATATCTGGTGCAGACTTTCATCGCCGACCTGTTCGAAGACGTAGTCCAGGTTGCCGACAAAGACCTCTGTATCCTCGGGATAGGCGGTGGGAAAGTAGTCGTAAGAACCGACGATCAGGAATTCGTGCTCGAAGGAGCCGTAGTTAATGGAGATAGTCAGCTTGGTGGTCTGGCCTTCGAGGAGGCGGCTGCGACGCAGGAAGTTACGCGAGACAAGAATCCCGTTAGGATACATGCCGAGTCGATTCATCAGTTCGCCGAGGGAGGCCCGATTGAAGTCGGTACGATGAAAGGCGATGCGGGGAAAGTCGAAACGGTCGATCCCGAGAAAAACGGCGTCTATCTGCCGGGAAACGCTGGTGTCGGTCTTGAAGACGGCGACGCGGGTGGCGTCTTCGACTCCAGGTATGCCCAGGTAGTCGCCGATCGGCAGCAGCCAGGCGCTGACAACCTCCGGATCCGGCTCTTCGTCGGGCATGCTGGGGCCGCCCATCTCCGGAGGGGGAATTCCCTGCTGGAAGCGGTAGTCGGCGCCGACCTGGTATTGGATGCGGTCGGCGAGCCACTGGTCGAGACTGAGGGCCATCGAGGCGTAAAAGGCGCCGAGGCTGAGACAGACCATTGTCAGAAAGAGGCTGCCCGAGTAGTGCCGGCCCTGGCGGTGCAGTTGGGTGAGACCCATGTAGGCGACGAAAGAGCGGAGGCGGTTTCCGAGGCGATCCACTGGCCCCATCAGCAGCGGGAAGAGATGGGTTAGCACGAGGGCTGAGGTAAAGACGAAGAGAGAAGGCGTCAGGAGGAGGAGGGGATCCCGGAAGGGGTCTCCGCTCGGCTCCCAGCCGATGATGCCGAGCGTCCCGCGCTGGCTCAATTGGCGGTAGGCATACCAGGAAAGCACGATGAGAGCGCCGTCACCGGCTAGCAGGAGGGTCGTAATGGCGGCGTGCGGACGGGAGCGGGCGCGCAGGTGTTGGACGATGCCGCCGCGGGCGGCGCGCAGGGCAGGGATGCCTCGCGCCAGGACAAGGAGCAGGACGGCCATGCCGATAAGACGCCAGTCGACTTCGAAAAGAGTGGCCGGGATGCCGGCGCGGGGGGTAAAGGCGAGAAAGCCGGAGGCCAGCCCCATGGCGCGGGCCATGATATAGCCGGCGCCAAGACCGAGTGGAATGCCGACGGCGAGCAGAAGCAGCGTTTCGAGAAGGATGAGAAAGGCAACGAAACGGCGGCCGGCGCCGCGCGAGGCGAGAATGGCGACCTCTTCCTGTTGAAACTGGGCGGTCACGTGGGAGAGGATCCACAAGAAGAAGAGGAGCAGACCGAGCGCGGGCAGGCTGAAGCCGACCAGGAGTGCGGACAGGCTGGCTCGCCGCTGCAGGTAGCGGTTCAGAGGCAGCTCAGGCGAGACATCCATTTTTGTGCCGGAAAAGCGCAGATCGGCGCGGGCAGGAACGGTGCGCAGACCGTAGGCGACAGAATCGGCCTGATGGAGTTTCAGCGTCTCTTCGTCGGGGCTGAGGTACCAGACTGCGATGCCGGTGCGGCGGCTGACGGCAGGTTCGACGGACCGGCGATAGGCGTTGTCGGTGACGAGCAGGAGCTTGCGCCAGGAGATCGTGGTGGCGGACCAGTAGAAGTCGGAGAGGTCGGCCGGCCTCCAGATGCCGGCGACGGTGATGGGGATTGCATTGCCGGAGGCGCCTTCGATCATATTGTAAGTTTCACCGACCTGAAAGCCCAGCTCGGTGGCCTTTTCTTCAAACAGCCAGACGTTTACAGTGCCGTCGGCGGTCTCGGTCCCGTAGGGAAGGCCCTCGACGATTTCAATACGCTCGCGGATATTGGTGACGACGGCGAACTGTACATTTTCGACGATGATGTTTTCTTTGAGTTCGGTGTAAGAGGTTTCATCGTCGGCGGGCTGGATGGTCATTCCGGGGCTGGCGACATAGGTGAGGGTATCGGCGACGGTCAGACCGGTCTCTCTTTCGACGATGCGGCGAAAGTCATGTTCAAGGCTCAGGGCACTATCAAGCCGCAGGGCGGCGGTCTTGGGGACGATAAAGTAGAAACGCATGGTGAGGGGAGGACGGTGAAACGTTGTGCCGATGTGGGCGAGCTCGTCCTGAAGCAGCAGGTAACTGACCCCCTGCGAGAAGACTGGGATACTGGCGACCATGCCGACGGCCAGGACAATGCTGAGGAGGGACAGCAGGGTCAGGCTGGGCCGGCTGAAAAGCCGGCGGAGGGCTAGCCCGAGGAAGGGGAGACGGTTGGGCATCTATCGACCTAGAATGA
Organism: Caldilineaceae bacterium; assembly: GCA_965204525.1. Taxonomy (GTDB): domain Bacteria; phylum Chloroflexota; class Anaerolineae; order Caldilineales; family Caldilineaceae; genus Bin5. The sequence continues at coordinate 1,992,535 of OZ241994.1, forward strand.
CGTCGCCCTCTTCGAGACCTTCCAGCACCTCGACCATACCCTGGCTCTCGAGACCGGTACGGATGTCGATGCGGCGCTGGCGGTCACCGTCCTGGACGACGACAAAAGTGCGGCCTCCGAAACGGCGCACAGCCGCGTCGGGCAGCAGGAGCGTATTGTCACGCACGGCGGCGACGACTTCGATATTGATGAATTCGCCAGCGACGAGCGGGGGCGTTTCACCTTCTACGGTGAGGTGGATGGAACCCGGGAAGCCGGGTATGAAACGATCGCCGGAAGAGATTGTGGGCAATTGGGCGACGTGTACGGGAAACGGCTCATCCTGCGCCCAACGATGGATTGCGGTGACCTCCTGGCCGATGACGAGATCGGAGACGCGGGCGGCCTGGCTGGAGACGATCAGTTCGACGGGGTCGGGTTCGACGATGACGATGAAGGGCGAAAAGGCGGGCACGTCGGCACGGCGTTGCGGGGGTTCCAGGGGACCGCGCATGCTATTGAGGCCTATGCCGACGGCGACAACCTGACCGGTAAAGGGCGCGCGAATACGGCGTTCCTCGACCTTTCGTTCGAGGGCGGCCACAGCCAGTTTGGCGCGGGCAACGGCCTGTTCGAGGGATGGGTCGACCCGGCTTTCGATTTCCCGCAGGTTCACTTGCGCCAGGTCGAGCGCCACTTCCTGGAGGGCGATCTCGTTTGTGTCACCGGCCTCGCGGGCATGCTGCAGGAGCAGCTCGGCGCGGCGGGCTTCGAGCTGGGCTCTTTCCAGATCGAAGGTCAGTTCGTTTTCGTATACCCAGAGGACGCTTTCGGCCCTGGAGAGGTCGAGCTTGGCCTGCTCCAGCTGTTCGAGCAGGTCGGGCATGATGAGTTCGGCGAGAATCTGGCCTTCTTCAGCCTGCTCCCCTTCGTTGACCAGGACCGAGCCCAGTTTCCCGTCGACGGCAAAGGCGAGGGGTTCCCAGCGTAGGGGAGCGACTTCGGCGATGACCTGGAAGCGGTCTTCGATGGTGCCGCGGGTTACAGTATATCTCTTCTGCTCCGAGGGTACCGGCGTGGGCCAGGGCGTCGGCGTGGGCACGGCGCGTACGGGGGTGAGGCAACCGGCGATGGCAGACGCAAGCAAGGGCAGGAGCAGTAGTATGGTGTACGAGGGGCGGAAGCGAGCGCTGAGGCTCTTTGAATGTGAGGCAGACATCGCTGATTTCTGGAAAGAGTTGCTTGACGAGTTGAAAGTGGTGCGTGCCGGACGGGTAGGAACAGTTGACCGCGATCCACGTTCTGCGCACGGTTGGCGCATAGGCTTGTGTGCAGTCCGCGACTAGGCTAATCGCAAACTCTCTGGTTGTCAACTCAATAGTCAGTGGTTAGTGGTCAGTGGAAGGTTTTCAGAGACAGTGCTGGCTGACTGGAGGCTTGCGCCGGGCAGGTGGGAGAATCAATGACTGTCGGAGGCTCGATTCGGTTGGCGTCTGTCTGGGTCTGTGATACGGTACTGGTTATGTCCGGCGCTGCCATGGAGGCGGGCCGGGTTGTTGAATTCTGGGACGAGTTCGCCCGTTGTCGCTTGTAGGACGCTCCGGTCCGAAAGTAGATTTTTGCGAACAGGTCGCAAGCAAGACGCCAGGCGTTGATGGCGCCTGAGGCTGGAGCAAAGATGAAGACAAAAGAATTACTGAGCCGAACCGTCATTTGGGTTGAGACGGCCCTTGCCGGATCACTGTCGCCCTCTGTGCGCCGGGTCATGCACACCGAGCTTTCGATGTCGCTGGCCTACGGCGTTTTTTATGCCTGTATCATCCCATTCACGCAGGTTGTGCTGCGCCGTTTGGGCGCCAGCGTCGATATGCTGGCGCTCTATACGGCGCTCCTCTTTGTGGGGTCGGTCTTCACGTCGTTCAGCATCGTGTTGATGCGGCGGCGCCGTACAATCAACATCATCGTTTTCTGTTGGCTGCTGGGGCGGTCGCTCTTTTTGCTGACGGCGTTCGTGACGGGCGCGGTGCAGCTGATGGCGATCGGCATTGTGTTCGGGCTGCTGGAAGCGTTTGTGATCCCGGCTTATACACGGGTCATTCAGAAAATCTACCCCGAGAGCGGACGGGGTAAGGTGATGTCGACGGTGCGGATGGGGCGCGTTTCCGTCATTCTCCTGGTCACGCCGCTAGCCGGATGGGCTTTGGACAGGGTAGGGTACCAGGTACTCTTCCCTATTGGCGCGCTCTTTGGCATTCTGGCCACATATCTCTTCACGCGCATTGACCTCGACGAGGGGGAGTTGCCGCCGCGCCAGACGAAGGCGTTCTCCGATCTGTGGCAGATCGTGCGCGGCGACAGGAATTTCGCCATTTATCTGCTCAGTTACTCGCTGTTTGGTCTGGGTGGGCTGCTGAGCTGGCCGCTATATCCGGTTGTGCAGGTGGACCGCTTGCAACTCTCCTATTCGGAAATTGGGTTACTGGGGTTGGTGGAGTCAGTTACCTGGTTATTCAGTTATCTGCTGTGGGGACGGACAATCGATAAGCGGGGCGGTCTGTTTGTCGTGCGGGCCATCTCGGCGATCTCGATCGTGACGCCGCTCACTTACATGTCAGCACAGAGCCTGTGGATGTTGCTGCCATCTGCAATTGCGCGTGGTTTGGGGATGGCGGGTTTTGAGTTGGGGAGGATCAGCGCGGGAATACAGCTGGCGGACCCGGAGAGGGTGACGGAGTATGCAGCGATCCAGTCGACGGTTGTCGGGTTGCGGGGTCTGGTGGCGCCGTTGGTGACGGTTGGACTGCTGCGTCTGGGCGCGCCGCACAGCGCGGTCTTTTTGTTGAGTGTTGCTTTCCTGGTAATGGGGTGGGTTATGTTTGGGCAGGTGACGGCGCCGACACCGGGGGACGAGGGGTACAGCGAGCGGCAGAGGTTGCGCTACCGGTGGCCGTTCCGGCGGCGGATTGCGCGGGTGTGATGTTTGTCTCCAGTGAAATGACTTGTCCGCCGTCTACGTGGACTGGTAGTATGGCAGCAATGGGAATAGCGCTTTAGTCTCAAGACCAACTCTTGAAGGGGGCGAAACAGCATTCGCGGGTCACACGTTGAGCGAAATAATCGAGTACGGACTTCGTCGAATCCGAATTGAGCATATATTACATTACTAGGATCATTAGCCCGTCCTGAGTGTGGGTAGTCCAAACACTCAGATCCGCTCGGGGAAGAATGAAGTATTGGGGAGCACAGGAGCCTCATAATGCGCGAACACGAAACTAACGAAGTCCAGAGCATCCTTTGGGGTGGTCAGCCGGACTTCAGCGTTTCGGTAAAAAACTTCGGGCCTATCAAAAGTGGAGCCGTAGACATACGCCCTTTGACGGTTCTTGTTGGTCCCAGCAACACGGGAAAGACATACTTCGCCGTATTGGTGTATGCCTTGCGGCAGATTATGGGTGGATTTCGACGGCTTCCGGTGATAAACCATGAAAGGCGTCCGTTTTTTGATTTGGATTCCAACCTGCCAGGTGAGTATGCCTTCACCAAGGAAAAGGATATCCAAGACTTTAAGGCAAAACTGGATGCGGAGGGGAGGCCTTTCAAATTCTCGGACTTTCCCATTAATCTGCAAGAAACCGCCTGGATCACCATAGGAGATCCTTATTCCTTGGGTGAATTCATCGGCATTGAACTGGAACGCTGCTTCGATCTTGAATCACTTTCCGATCTGGTGCGGCTTCCCTCAAGCACCAAAATGGAGATTTCGCTAAAGACCAGCGAGGCGAAGCAAGATCTGTGGAGTTTCGTGTTGTGTATTACTGATTCAGGTTTATCTACCGATGGAAAAATCGAAGACATTGTGCTTCTTCCGAAAGGATGGTCGGCTGAAGAGCTAGGAATCAGGCGAGAACTGCAGCAATTTCAAAAACTGCTTGAGGACTCTCTCAGAGAAGATGCTTGGATAACGAGTCCTTTTCTTCTTGACTCTTTTGAAAAGTACCTCGCTAGTGCTGCCGGCTGGCATGGTGAAACTCACTACTTGCCAGCTGCCCGTAGTGGCATCATGCAGAGCCATCGCGTTATCGCCAGCTCTCTGGTAGCGCGGTCAACTCGCGTCGGAATGGAGCGCTTTCCAGAGCTTCCTACCTTTTCGGGCATGATATCAGATTTCATGCAAAAGCTGATCCTTTTTGAAGAAGACCGTACTAGCAAGGCTTCATTAGCCAAGGCTGCTGATGCTTTAGAGAGAGAAACACTTGCGGGACAGATTAGGTCGAATCGATCTATCGCCGGGGGTTATCCGGAGTTTGTTTACCGCCCCAGGGAGACCGAGGAGGACATACGTTTGACGCGGGCATCGTCTATGGTGACCGAACTCGCCCCAGTTGTGCTGTTCCTACGAGGCGTCGTTTCCACTGGCGACATGCTCATTGTCGAAGAACCTGAAGCACATCTGCATCCCGCAGCTCAGACACACATGGCCAGGACGTTGGCTCGCCTCGTTCGCGCTGGCGTGAAGGTAGTTGTAACAACCCACAGCGACTGGCTTCTCATGGAGATTGCAAACCTGATGCGTGAGGGGGAGCTGGAGGAAATTTCGGAGAAACATGAGGGCGATAGAGCCGGATCTAGTGCACTCCTGCCCAGCGAAGTTGGAGTCTGGTTGTTCCGAGAGGATGACGACTCTTCCGGTTCGACGATTGAGGAAATACCGTTTGACCGGAGTGAAGGTATTGAGCCGGAGGAGTATGAAAGCGTGGCGGAAACACTCTATAACAGGTCAGCGTCCCTGCAGAACCAGTTCCAGGAACTAGCAGGAGCCGCTGCGCGTGAGCAGAAGTGAAGTCCTAGACACGATCAGGTCCAGAGTAGGCGAAGAAAATCTTAGCCGGTCGCACAGACGTGAGGGTTGCAGGGTATACCTGGATGGAGTACCTTCACAGCGTATTACCGTGGACGCAGATCTTGCCTTTCCAGCCAAAGAGTTTGAGGGAAGTCGCTGTGACCTAGTCCTCTTTCTGTTCGATTCTGACGGAAAACTCGTCACAGTTCCAACGGAATTGAAGGGGGGAAATGTTAATGCTTCGGAAGTACATGAGCAGTTGCAGCAAGGGGCAAACTTCGCTGTGCGCGTCGCGCTGAGAGGTATGGAATCCAAACTTATTCCTGTCGTGTTCCATGGCAAGCGAATTCACTCGAAGCAGCTCCGCACGCTGAACCGACTCAAAGTAAGTTTTCGAGGCCAACGACTAACCATCAAAATTGCACGTTGTAATCGCCGAGGGAATCTGGCAAACTCTCTCAAGGGGTAAACTGTAAGTCTCCGCTTACCTCGTCCTCCTGAGCGAAGTGGCAGCTCATCATCAGGATTGCCTCAGAAATTCACAGAAAGGAAACTTATGAATACCTATCGCGCCGGGCTGGTTGGTTGCGGCCGCATTGGCACTCTTTGGGAGACGGACCCGCCTACGCCGCTTACGCACGCGGGCGGGCTGGCCGTGTGTGCGCAGACGGAGCTTGTTGCGGGCGCGAGCCGGGGCAATGAGCATCTGCAGGTGTTCGGGCAGATGTGGGATGTGGACGCGCTTTACCTGGACTACCGGCAGATGCTGGAACAGGAGAAGCTGGATATTGTGTGCGTGGCGACGCATCCGGGGCTGCACCGGGACATTGTCGAGGCCGCGGTCGAAAACGGCGCGAAGGGCATTCTGTGTGAGAAGCCCCTGGCGCTGAGTCTGGCGGATGGGGACGCGATTGTAGCGGCCTGCCGGAGAACAGGATGCGTGCTGTCGGTGAACCATTCGCGGCGCTGGAACCCGGCCTTTATCAAGGCGAAGGAGATGCTCGATGACGGCGCGATCGGCGAGTTGATCTCGATGCTGGGCATTTGCCAGGGCGTCAAGCCGTTTCCGGCGTGGACGGCGGACGAAGAAGGGCCGCTGATCCACGACGCGGTGCATACGATGGACCTCTTCCGAATCTATGCGGGCGATGTCAAATCGGTCGTCGGTACGGCGCACCGGCGCCACCGCCATGAGTTTCGGGTGGAGGATATCAGCGATGCAATCTTCAGCTTCCATTCGGGGGTCAGCGCGGTGTGTATGGCCAATGAGTTGACACGGTATGCGAGGTTCGGACTTGAGCTGCAAGGTACAGATGGCGTAATCAGCCTGGAATATGCGGGCAACCAGTGGCTGCTGGGTGTCGATACGACAGACCGCCTGAACGAGCCGGACTCCCGCATTGAGTGGTATACGCTGGAGCCACAGCCTTTTCCGGAGATCGAAGAGGCCAGCTCGATCCAGCTTGCGGTCGAGGAGCTGGTGCGCTGCATTGAGGATGGGGGCGAACCGAGCTCGAATGGTGAGGACGGGGTGGCCTCGCTGGAGATGGTGATGGCGGTTTACGAGTCACAACGGCGGGGGAACAGTCCGGTAGAACTGCCGCTGGCCGACCGCTCTTCGCAGTTGTACATGTTAAGGGACGAAGGGCATTTCTAAGACTGGCGTTGCCAGGAAAGAGGGTCCGAAATGAAACATCTCTTCATCGACGATCACGAGGTTGAGTCGATCGACAATCTGGCGCGCAGGCTGCACCAGCCGCAGAAGGCGCGTGACAATGTCGTGATCCGGCCAGAGTACCGCTGGGAGAACAACTCGATTCAGATACGGACGACGCCGGTGTGGCTGCCGGACGAGGGGATCTTCAAGATGATCTACCTGACCGGCGCTGAGGGGTTGGATCCTGAGGTCAAGCTGGATGCTACGGGCGCGCCGGCCGGCGTTGAGAGGTACGCCTGTTACGCCACTTCGGAGGATGGCGTGAACTGGGAGAAGCCTTTCCTGGGTCTATACGAGTATCCTGGTCTAACCTGGCGGAACACGCCCGTCGGAGGCGAAAACAATATTCTGCCGAGCGCGAAGGGGATGCTGCAGGGACCGGTCTACGACCCCCATGATCCGGACCCGAGCCGCCGGTTCAAAGGGTTGCGTTACGGGGAGAGTGAATTGCGCTCGATGGCATCGGCAGACTTTTTGCACTGGGAAGAGTTGGATATTCCCTCTCTTCACAGCCATGATGAGTCGCATCTTACCTACGACGAGACACAAAGGCTGTTCATTGCCGCGGCCAAACGAAACGGACCCTATGGTCGTTCCTGGCAACTGTATACGAGCGAGGACTTTACGAACTGGGAGGAGCACGGTCTGATCTTCCATGCCGATCAGACCGACCAGGAAAATGGTTTTGCCCGGCTGCAGAAGTTCTTCGATGACCCGGCCTACCGCAGCCCGATCTATAACCGGCCGGAAGAGTGGCGGACGGATGTGTACAACTTCCCCATATTTCCCTACGAGGGGATCTACCTGGCGATGCCGGTGATGCACCACTGGGCGGGCAAACATCCGCCGCTGTATGAGAATGTTGACAGCCGCAAGTCGGTGGAGCTGGCCTCCAGCCGCAATCTGCTGGATTGGGAGCGGGTGGCAGGACGGGCGCCGTTTCTGGAGCTGTCTCCCGTCAGCGACGGCGAGACGTACGATACGGGCTAGATCGTGATATTGAACCGGCCGGTGCAGCGTAACAACGAGTTGTGGTTCTACTATATGGGCCTCCGTTATCGCAATCTTTCGTTTGAGGACGTCCTGAACAGGCGCTACCTGGATGCCAGCGCGATGTGTCTGGCGCGTTTGCGGATGGACGGGTTCGTTTCGCTGAAGGGCGGCGTTGAGTGGGGATCTGTGCTGACGAGGCCGATCGAGGTCAGCGGGGACACGCTGCACGTGAACGCGGATTCGTGGCGGGGCCGGGTGTTGGCAGAGGTGGTTGACGCCGGGAGCGGGCAGACCATTGATGGCTACGCGAAGAATGATTGCGTTCCGGTCATAATGGACAGCATCGATGAGCGCGTCCAGTGGCGGGAGGGGCGCGAGTTGAAGGAGCTGGCAGGACAGACCGTTCGCCTGCGTTTCCATCTGTGGCAGTCGGAACTGTATTCCTATTGGTTTGCATAAGATAATTCCACGAAGGAATGACAGGCGGAAAGGCATTTCTTCTTCAACAGCTTGATCCAACTGGGACGCTCTGTTGGGAATATGACACCATACGAAGCAGGGTGCCCTGCTTTCCAAACACGGCAACATGAACGGAGTTATAAGATGAAACGATTTGAAGGAAAGACGGCTCTGGTTACCGGCGCGTCGCTGGGGATCGGCCGCGGCATCGCGCTGTGCCTGGCGGAGGAGGGCGCGAATGTAGTGGTGAATTACCGCACTTCCGAGGCTGAAGCCAAAAGCGCGGCCGAGGAGATCAGGCAGATGGGGTGTGAGGCGCTGGTGTGGCAGGCTGACGTTTCCGACCGCGACGCGATTGCGGCGATGATCGAGGGGGCGGTCGAGCGCTTTGGGCGCATTGACGTGGCGGTGGCCAATGCGGCGGTCTCTATTCGCGAGCCGGTGGTGGAGGCGAAGTGGGAGAACGTGATGCGCACGTTTGAGGTCACGCAGTTCGGCGTCTTTCATACTTGCCAGCTGGCGGCGCAGCAGATGCTGAAGCAGCCGCTCACAGGGCGCAGCCGCGGTAAGATCGTCATCATCAGCTCCGTGCACGAGGAGATCGCGTTCCCGGACAGCGGCGCTTACAACATGTCGAAGGCGGCGATCAATCATCTGGCCCGCACGATGGCAGCCGAACTGGCGGGGGACCGCATCAATGTAAACGTGATCAATCCCGGATGGATCGATACGCCGGGTGAACGCAGTTTTTACAGCGAGGAGGAGATAGCGGAAGGCGGACGGCGCATCCCCTGGGGGCGGATAGGCGTGCCGGAGGACATTGGCAAGGCGGCGGCCTATCTGGCCAGCGATGATGCCGACTACGCGACCGGCTCGATATTGCGGGTGGACGGCGGATTCGTGCACGGTCTAGTGCTACCGGATCCGGCGGAGGACGGTGGATAGAACTGCAGTGGTCAGTGAGGGGTTCGGTGTGAGAAGCTGGTTTCAGGATGGGAGCGTCAAATGAGGGTTGCGACAGGCGGGCTCAGTCACGAGAGCAGTACGTTTACGCCGGTGCCGACGACGATAGAAAGCTATCAGGAGAGGTTCCTGCTCGAGGGCGACGATATCCTGCATACGTTCGCGGGGACGAATACGCCGATAGGCGGTTTTATCGAGGGCGCGCAGGCACATGACTTCGAGCTGATTCCGACCTTGTTTGGCGAACCTCAGCCGAGTGCGCCGACGCCGCGGCCTCTGTATGACGAACTGCTGGGGCGCATGTTGAAAGGGATCGCGAATGCAATGCCTTTGGACGGCGTGCTGTTGGAGTTGCACGGCTCGATGGCGGTCGGGGATCCTGACGCGCCCGACGGGTTGGGAGACGCGGAGGGCCATCTGCTGGCCGCGGTGCGCGAGACGGTCGGTCCGGAGGTGCCGGTGCTGGCGCAGCTAGACATCCATTCGAATGTTTCGCAGCAGATGGTGGCGATGGCGGATGTCCTGATCGGGCGGGAGACCTACCCCGAGGTTGATATGTCGGCGCGCGGCCGCGAGTGCGCGGACGTGTTAGCGCGCATCGTGCGCGCGGGTCTGCGGCCGACGATGGCTCTGCACCAGATTCCGATGGTCTGGGGGCTTAACCAGGTGACGGCCCACGCACCGATGCGGGAGGCCATCGCCGAATTGCACAGAATCGAATCGGAGCCGGGTGTGGTCTGTGGCTCGATCGCTACCTGCTTTTTTCTGGCTGACGTACCGGATATGGGCGCTTCAGTCTACATCGTGACCGACAATGACCAGACGCTGGCCCAGGAACAGGCCGACCAGTTGGGAGAGTGGATTTTTGCGCGGCGGGAGGAGTGGCAACTGGAGCTGCTGCCGGCGCGTGCGGCATTGGAAAAGGCCCAGACGGCCGGGCGTTACCCTATCATTCTGGCCGATATGCAAGACAACACGGGCGGCGGTTCGCCAGGCGACAGTACGGGCGTGTTGCAAACATTTATCGACATGCAGTTAGAGGACGCTTGCGTGCTCTACATTGTCGACCCTGAGACCGTTGCGCTCTGTCACGAGGCTGGCGTTGGCGCCCGGCTGGCCTTGGAGGTGGGCGCCAAGTCATCGCCGTTGCAGGGAGATCCGGTGTCGATGGAGGTGGAGGTTGCGGCGCTGTCTGACGGGGCATTTCGGTACGACGGGCCGATGTATGCGGGGCTGAGCGGAAACATGGGCCCGTCGGCGCACGTTGTTCAGGATGGGATCCACGTGTTGCTGGTGAGCGGGCGGGAACAGCCCTTCGATACGGCCTTGGCGCGGACGCTAGGCCTAGATCCACGGCAGATGCGGTACATTTGCGTAAAATCGAGCACGCATTTCCGCGCCGGATTCGAGTCATGGGCGGGCGCAATCCACGTTGTGGCCGAGCCGAGCGTCCACAGTCTGCGCGACCTGCCTTTCCGGCGTCTCGGCCGCGATTTGTATCCGCTCACGACGCAAGCTTAGCAGTTCCCCTCAAGAGGCAGGTCGCGCGAGGCGGGATTCGAAGGCGCAATTCCCGCCTCGCTGAAGTTGTCGGTATCCTCGGATTGTTGAAAAGGAGAGCGCCCCCGGTAGGAGTCGAACCTACGGCCAAAGGTTTAGGAAACCTCTGCTCTATCCTCTGAGCTACGGGGGCAGGAAACGCTGCGCACGCTAGAAGACGATAGCATAAAGCTCCTGTCAGGTCAAAGAAATCAGCCGATTCTGCGGTTGCCGCACTCTTTGTTATGTCAACTCGGCGCGGCACGGTCGGAATTGTCGGCCGGGCCTGTTTGACGGGCAGCAAGTTCGCCGTATTCAGGGGAGTGATGTACAATCGGCGGATATTGTACGCCCATCAGAATTCAAACTGCGCGCCGGTTGTCCGCGTCTTTGCGCGTGTTCTCCTGTTGTGAGGCAGCGCAGGACGCGCCGGACCGGCGCGATGATGAGGCCCGCCCTGCACCACAGATAGAGGCGTTGCATGGAGAGTGCACAGGATTTCTCGCGCGGAGTCATGAATAATGTCGGCGATGTGATCGTAGGCAAGGAGGTGGTGATCGAGCACCTGCTGATTGCGTTGCTGTGTGAAGGTCACGTTCTGCTTGAGGATGTGCCTGGCGTTGGCAAGACGATGATGGCGCGGGCGCTTTCCGTGAGCTTGGGTGTGGAATTCCGCCGTCTGCAGTGCACGCCTGACCTCCTTCCCAGCGACATCACAGGCACGAGCATTTTCAACCAGGAGACGCGGCAGTTCCAGTTTATCGCCGGCCCCGCGTTTACCCATATTCTGCTGGCGGACGAGATAAACCGGGCGACGCCGCGTACGCAGGCCGCGCTGCTGGAGTGCATGGGTGAACGGCAGATCACGGCCGATGGACTGACCCGTCCGCTGCCGCGGCCGTTTATGGTGATTGCCACCCAGAACCCGGTGGAATATGAAGGTACTTTCCCCCTGCCGGAGGCCCAGCTGGACCGGTTCCTCTTTAAGCTGAATCTGGGCTACCTGTCGGGTAAGGAGGAGGGAGAGATGCTGGTCAGTTTGGGACACCGGCATCCGATCGAGACGCTGGAGGCGGTTGTCGACGGGCACAGGCTGCCTGAGCTGGCGGAACAGATATGGGACGTGACGGTGGCGGACAGCATCCGCGACTATATTGTGGGTCTGGTTCAGGCGACGCGCAGCCACGGGGACCTGGCGTTGGGCGCGAGCCCGCGCGGTTCGCTGGCGCTTTATCGCGGCGCGCAGGCGAGGGCGGCGTTACGGGGCCGGGATTACGCGCTGCCGGACGACGTGCAAGCGCTGGCGCCGCTGGCCTTACCGCATCGTTGCATCGTACGCTCGGACGCGGCGCTGCGGGGACGCACGGCCGAACAGATCATCACCGAACTGCTGGAAGAGACCACGCTCAAATTGGGCGACGAAACAGAGAACTGGGCCGGGGCCCCCGTTACTGAGGGACAGGAATAGACAGTTGTTCGATCTCTTCTTTCTACTTCTTTTTCTGTTCGCATTCGCAGTCTTTCTGCGAATGGACTGGATTTACTACGTCTTCTACGTGGTGGGAGGCGTTTGGCTGATAAGTCATTGGTGGACCCGGCGCAGTCTACGCAACTTGAACGTAGCGCGACGGGTACCGGCCAAAGCATTTGCCGGCGAAAGAATCCACAGCGATATCAATTTTCAAAACCGCAGCCGCCTGCCGATCCCCTGGCTGCGGCTCCAGGAGAACGTCCCGATTGACCTGAGAGCGGTCGAGCAGTACAGCACTGTGATCAGCGTGGGCGGCCGTTCGCTGACCAGCCGCCAGTTTGCATTGCACTGCCACCGCCGCGGCTACTATGAGATCGGGCCGCTCAATCTTCAGACCGGCGATCTGTTTGGATTCGCCGAATCCTCCTGGCAGGAGACAAGCGCTCACCTGCTGACGGTCTACCCCAAGGTCTACTCTCTGGCGGATCTGGGTCTGCCCAGCCTGTTGCCTTTCGGCGATATGCGCAGCCCGCACCGCCTCTACCAGGACCCGACTCGTATGGCGGGCGTCCGCCCTTACGAGAGCGGCGACAGCATGCGCAACATCCACTGGCGGGCCAGCGCGCACGAGGACACGCTGCTGGTGAAGAAGTTCCAGCCTTCGATGGCGTTGAGTACGACGGTAGTACTCGACCTGGACCGCAGCGCCTTCCCCTATAGGGAGGAGTACAGCGGAAGTGAATGGGCGGTAGTGCTGGCGGCGTCTGTAGCCAGTCATGTGGCGGAGCAGAGACAGGAGGTCGGGTTTCTCAGCAACGGAGAGGATCCCCGCTCAGGCGCAGAGGTGCTGGCCGTTCCTTCCCGGAACGGACGCGGCCATTTGATGGGGATTCTTGAGATCCTGGCGCGCATCCAGTTGCGGGACATGCGCAAGGCGGAGGAAGAGTCGGCGAACCGGAATGGCAGAGCGCCTGTGGGGGCGCTGGCCGAAAGCACTGGTGAGGAGGAATGGAGCTCGCCGATTGCGCTTCCGACGTGGCTGCCGGGGCGGGTGGCGCATCTGAGTTGGGGGTCTACGCTGGTGGTGGTGACGCCGCGCCTGACGGAGAACCTGGTCTGGGTGTTGCACGGCATGTACCGGCGAGGTCTCAACGTGTATGCTTTGGTGTGCACGTTGCAGCCGCAGTTCAAGCGCGTGCAGGAACAGGCTGAGGCGCTGGGTATTACGTCGCATCAGACGATCTGGGAATCGGATTTGCTGAAGTTGCAAGGCTAGTGGGGAGTGAGTTTGGAGGAGCGCAGGGGCGGATCCTGTGTTATTGCTTCCCGGCAATAATGTGAAGTGAGATTGGTTTCAGGAGAGATGACAGAGTCAGATAGCGTCCAACAGCATCCCGGTTTCGATCATGCGTGGCAGGACTCTTTGCTGCGTCCGGCGGTCATCGCGGCGTTGGTCGGCTGCCTGTTGGTGGCGTTGACGTCGTTCGTCCGGCATATCGGACCGGGGCTCCCGGAAGCTTACATAAATATACTGCGGATCACTTCGGTCGGGGCCGCGCTGGTGGGCGGTTATACGACGACGATGTTGGTGCGCCCTGAACAACGACAGCGGCGTTCAGTGAGCTTTCGCCTTTCGGAGCTGGGGTTGATCCTGTTTGCGGCCCGGATCACGCTGTGGGCGACTGTCGAGGGATGGCCTGCGCCGGCGGCGATGGTGCTGCAGCCGTTCGCTGTTTTTCTTACACTCATGTTCATCGTCAACGGGCTATTCATCCTGATCGCATGGGGCATGGCCGTACTGGTGACAAACGACTTTCTGGCAATGGGCCTGCAGGCGGACGAGCTTGCCGATCTGGAGGCGGCTTCGAGGCCGGTCAGCGGCGACGATCATCGCATACAGAGTGACCGAGGGGCGCTGGTGCGCCGTTTTAGCGAACGCTGGGCGATAGGGGGGATGCTGCTGATCGTGCTGACCGCGGCCAGCCAGGTGGGGATGGGCTCGAACGGATTCTTTGCGCTGGTGCGCCAGGATATTGCGGGCGGTGTCATCGGGGCCGCGATCGTCTACTTTGTGCTGGGTCTGCTGCTGCTGACGTTCGGGCATTTGGCGGCGTTGCGGGCGAGGTGGCAGCTGGCAAAGCTGCCGAGCGAATCCACAATCGTTCGCAACTGGCCCTTCTATGCATTTGGCTTGCTGCTGGTGGTGGCGGCAGCGGCCTTTCTGATGCCGCTGGGCGGAACGTTCCGGCTGGCCCAGCTAATGGGTCTGGCTATCCGGGCTATATCGGGAGCGGTCTACCTCCTCCTGGGCCTGATAATGGGGTTGATCGCCCTTCTGTTTGGAAGCGACGATGAGATTCTCGAGGAGCCGGCGCGCGAGCGGCCGGAGATTGCTTCGCCGCAGATCGAGCAGGTCCAGCCGGCGGAGGCGCCGCCTTGGCTGGGGGGTACGGTCTTTTGGATCATCATAGCGCTTCTGCTTGGCTACGCGACCTATATCTATCTCCAGGGGCGGGGCGTAAATTTCCAGCTGATACTGGCCTGGTTGCGTGAGTTCTTGCGCGGTTGGAAGCAGATTGGTGATGCGTTCAACGAATGGCGCACGAGGAGACTGTCGCCGGAAGAGGAAGAGAGTGGCAAGTCGGGCCGCTCGCGAGTGCGCCGCTGGCTGGATGAGTTGATGCTGGGCCGTTTGCCGCCGGATGAGCAGGTAAGGTATTTCTATGTTTCGACGCTGGAGAGCGCGGCGGAGCACGGCATGCGGCGGCGGCCGGGGGAGACGCCGTACAGTTTTCAGGCGCGTTTGGGGACTCAGGTAGAAAGCGAGGACGCGGCGGCGGCGGCGCGTCTGACAGACGGCTTTGTGAGAATTGAATTTGCCCGTCAAGGCACAGAGGCAACTGCTGTTCCCTTATTGAAGCGGGCGTGGACCCAGGTACGGAGCGCGCTCGCCGGTTTAGAGGAAGAGCAGCCGGATTCTGGCGAGGAAGGGCAGGACGCCCCAAAGGCCAAATAGCGACTACGGATGAACTGCACGGCCGCCCGATCTGGGTCGAAACCATAGATGGAAAGCCAGCGCGCACCTATCAGACGCACTCTGGGCGCTTCGTCGTTTTGCTGGAACATTCGACTCACAGACCAATTTACAAAATTGGATATCACTGCATTGCTCGAATCGGTGTCAGATGGTGTTCGGGCAGGTTCCACGCCTGGATCTCCCGTAAATATTTCAAGATCTGAGAAGCAACTGGCGATATTTTTAGTGCTTGACTACACCTGAGCAGGTTGTTATAATGGAGGGATATAGGTAGACAGGGCAGGGCGGTCAAGGTGGCCTGGAGCTTTGGCCTGCCATGTCGGCAGCCAAACCTTCTTGCGAACAACTACGCAATCCACAGGTGGGCAGATCGATGATGTCAGAGTCAGAGAAGTTAGGCGACGAGGCCGAAAACACCGAAATTGAGCAACCCGATCCAGAGCTGCAGGCCGGTCAAGAGCCGGAGGCCGGTCAAGAGCCGGAGGCCGGTCAGAAGCAGCAGACCGGTCAGAAGCAGCAGACCGGTCAGAAGCAGCAGACCGGTCAGGAGCAGCAGGCCGACGAGATGCTTTTTGAGCAGTACCTCGCGGAAGAGGAGGACCTCAGTTTGCCGGAACGAGGCGATCTTCGAGAAGGCATC
Organism: Caldilineaceae bacterium; assembly: GCA_965204525.1. Lineage (GTDB taxonomy): Bacteria > Chloroflexota > Anaerolineae > Caldilineales > Caldilineaceae > Bin5. The sequence goes on from OZ241994.1 coordinate 2,008,173, forward strand.
GTTGTAGAGGTACGGTCGAATGAATTGCTGGTCAACATCGGCGCCAAGCGGGACGGTATTGTACCCCAATCGGACCTGAACCGGCTCGAAGAAGAGTATGTGGACACGTTGCGGGAAGGTGAGACGGTCCCGGTCGTGGTGAGCAAGCTTACAACCAGCGAAGGAATGTTGGTTTTGAGCATTGCAGACGCATTACAGAAAAAAGACTGGCTGGTAGCGGAAAAGATGCTTGAAAGCGGTGAGATCACGGTCCGGAAGGTAGTTGGCTTCAATAAGGGTGGGCTGCTGGCAGATTTCGACCATTTGCGGGGATTCATTCCGGCTTCACATGTCGTGGGACTGCCCCGCAATATGAACGAAGAGCAGCGCAACGAGCGGTTGCAACAGATTGTGGGCCAGGAGCTGCCCGTCAAGGTCATAGAAGTGGAACGGCAGCGGCGCCGCCTTGTGCTCTCCTACCGCCTGGCGGAACGCGAGTACCGCGCCGGGCGCAAAGCACAGTTGTTTGAGGAGTTGGAGGTCGGCGCAGTCATTGAAGGTGAAGTGCGCAGCCTGCGCCCATTTGGCGCATTCGTTGATATCGGCGGCGCGGACGGGCTGCTGCACGTCAGCGAGATCGGCTGGACTCCAGTCAGCCACCCGCGCGACGTTTTGAAAGTGGGCGAGCGCATTCAGGTCGAGGTTCTGCGCCTGGACCCGGAACGGAGCCGTATCGCGCTGAGCCGCAAGCGATTGCTGTCGAATCCCTGGGAGAGCATTGAAGAGCGCTATAGGGTGAATGACACGATACTGGTCACGGTTACACGGGTGATCGATTTTGGCGCATTCGCTCAACTTGAGCCTGGGATCGAAGGGTTGATCCATATCAGTGAACTGGCAGATATCACAGTCGCTGAGCCACTCAAGATGGTCAGCAGCGGGGACAGGATTCCGGTGAAGATTTTGCGCATCCACCCGGACCGACAGCGCATTGGCTTGAGCCGAAGGCAGGCCGACGAAATTGTGGGGCAGGCGTTGCTGGAGTCGGAGGCGGAGAGCTTTGGGAACGACGCGGCCGAGGAGCCGGAAGAGGCGACAGTTGAAGCAGAAACGGCGGTTGACGAGCCGGAGGCGGCAGTAGCTGAAGCAGCCGTTGACGCGCCGGCGGACGAGATGGCTGACTCGGAGGCAACGGAAGAGACCGATGCGGATTCGACCCCGGAAGTCGAGGAAGGGGCTGCGGGGGAAGAGAGTCCCGCAGAAGACGCGCCGGATGAAGGGGAGGAAAGGACCTAGAGTGGCATTTGCAGTCGCAGCCCACGGTCGTTTATAATTGCGCAGCCTGCCAGTCTACAGAAGAAAATGGGCTGGCAGGCTTGTTTTGTCCGATTTGCATTGACGTATTGAAGGGGGTGAGTTCGATTAGCGTTGAGTTAAGGCCAGGAGAGTCCCAGGAAAGTCTGATGCGGCGGTTTCGGAAGTCGGTCGCCGAGGCGCGCATCCTGCCAATTGTGCGCCAGAAGCGCTGGTTTACGTCCAAGAGTGAAGTGCGACGCATCAACAAGCAGAAGGCAATCCGGAAGGCACGGCGGAATGCGGCCCGGTCTTTCCGTTAGAGCGGTTTTCAAAGACCAGGCTGCAAGGCTGCCGGCCACGCGTAAACTGATGGAGAGCTATGGCTGAGGAAATACTCACACTGGAGGGCAAAGTCATCGAAGCCCTGCCGAACGCCCAGTTTCGGGTAGAATTGGAGAACGGGCATGTCGTTCTGGCGTATCTTTCGGGCAAGATGCGCAGGAATTACATTCGGGTCTTTCTCGGTGACAAGGTGAGGGTCGATATGAGTCCATATGACTTGACACGCGGACGCATTACATATCGGCGCAAGTAGCGGGATAACTGCAAAGGGGAGGACCAGCTGGGCACGCGGGCGCGCGGCTGGCACTCCTGAGTGCAGGGGCGTAGCCACCGCCAGACCAGAATCGAAAACGATTTAAGATGAAACGAACCGGGGATGGGTACGTTCCCGGTTTTTGTTTGGAAAAGTTCAGGAGCCGGGCAGTTCTCGGAGTGCAGTCACGGCGTCTTTCACGAAGAGGCGCTCGGACTCGAAGGTCAGCCTGTCGCCGGCGCGAGCAAGGGGCTCCCAAAGGACGTGGAACTGTTTGGCGTCTTTGGGGGGTTGGGCTATCTGCCGCGGTGAAAGCAGTTCCATCAGGAAGTAGCGTTCTTCCCGGATGTAGTGCGCACCCTTGTAGTCGAATTCAACGGTACGACGGCCCAGGTCTGCGATGATGCGCAGATCGCCAAAGCCTGTTTCTTCGCTGGTTTCACGCAAGGCCGCTTCCTCGGCGCTTTCGCCGGGGTCGATATGTCCTTTGGGCAGGCGCACTTCGGCGCGACTGGGGCGGTCCAGTAAGAGCAGAAAGGTCTCAGCCGCGGGGAGGTGGGGGAGGAGGTCTCTTTGCGCCACGATGCCGCCGGCGGACTTGTATCGGATCGTCTTCACAGTTCAACTCCTGTGCTAGAATACACGCATGCAGACTCTGATTTCGGGTGCAACCGCCTTAGGAATCCCGCTCTCCCGCGAACAGGTCGAACAGTTCCGCGTTTTTGCCGCGCTGCTGGGGGAGTGGAATCAAAAAATGAACCTGACCGCGATTACGGACAGTGTTGAGGTCCAGAAAAAACATTTTCTGGACTGCCTGGTCGGTATCCCGCCGGTGGCAGAGGAACTTGGAGCGACTTTGCCGCCGAAGCGGGTGCTGGCCTGCGTTGACATCGGCACGGGTGCAGGATTCCCGGGGGTACCACTCAAGATCGCGTGGCCCAACCTGAAGCTGACGCTGGTGGACGGCACAGCCAAGAAGATACGATTTCTCGACGAAGTGGTGAAGGCGCTGGCGCTCAAAAATGTAACTCTCGTTCAGGGCAGGGCTGAAGAGTTGGGCCGTAATCGTCGTTTTCGCGGGCAGTTCGATCTGGCGACTGCCAGAGCGGTGGCCCGGCTGAATACGCTGACCGAGTATGTTCTGCCGTTTGTACGCCAGGGCGGATTGGCGGTGATCTATAAGGGTCCGAACGCGGCCGAGGAGTTCATGGAGGCGCGCAATGCGATTGAACTTCTGGGCGGCGAAACGGTCCGGTTCTCGCCTGTGAATGTGCCGATGCTGGATGAGGAGCGGCGAGTTTTGCTGCTCAAGAAGCTGCGAAAAACCCCCAGGCAGTACCCCAGGCAGCAAGGATTGCCTCGCAAAGAGCCTCTTTGACGGCCGCCAGGTATTCAACTGCGGATTGGGCCGTTCAGCGCCAGCCCGGAGCGGCCAGACTCGCTCATTCTCAACGCAAGTAGTAGGTCATATGCTGGAAGTGGACGACAGGGTCGATGTACTCGACCCGTACGTGCGCGGGGACGGCCAGTGTGATGGGGGCGTAGCAGAGAATGCTGTTCAGCTCTGCCTCGATGAGCTGCGTGGCGACGCGCTGGGCGGCGTGTGCGGGGACGGCCATCACGGCGATCTGCACTCTTGACTCTTTGACCTGCTGTTTGAGATCTGCGAAATCCTCGATGCGCAGGCCATTACCGATCGGCTGCCCGATTTTCCGGGGGTCCTCATCCAGGACGGATACGATGCGAAAGCCGCTCGACTCAAACTCCTGATAGTTGGCGATAGCGGTGCCGAGGGAGCCGGCGCCGATCAGTATCACCGGCCAGATCCTGTCGACATTGAGGATCTTCTGAAGTTGCCGGCACAGGAATTCGATGTTATAGCCGGTGCCCTGCTTGCCGAATTCACCGAAGTGGCTGAGATCCTTGCGAATCTGGGCAGAGCTGATGCCCAGGTGCTCCCCGAGTTCCTGGCTGGAGGTCACCTCTCGCCCGTCATCGGCGAGGAGGCGCAGAGTGCGCAAATAGACCGGCAGTCGTCCGATAACGATGTCAGGGATGGGGGCTTTCCCTTGCGCTCTTTCGTCCTTCACCGTAAAGCTGTCGCTTTCTCGAATTGAGGGAGGTCGGATTGGCAGCAGCGCCTGCAGGATTCTGTCGGAGCCAGCGGGTACAGTCACTCGGGTGGCAATTGGGCCGTCTACGCCGTGGAGACCAGGTCAGACTGCGAAATAATTCACTAACGATAGCACAGTCCTGGCTGTAGAGCAATTAAACTGCGGTTTTGAGTTTTCAATATATAGTTTTCAGTGCTTGTTGGGGAACGGTGATTGAGGGGATGTTTGAACTGGACAGACTGAGAATAGGGGACGGGCAGATCTGGTGGCGAGGGCGATGGGGGCTGGGGTGAGTTGATCACATGCGTATGGTTTCGGTGTGGCCGTCGACGGCGAGGACCTGGCCGGCGATGCGGGCGCCGCCGTCTGAGCAGAGGAAGAGGACGGTTTCGGCGATATCGTCTGCGTCAATCAGCGTGCGCAACGAGCTCTTCTGGCGAAATGCTTCACGGATTTCCTCAACACTGACACCGCGCGCCGCGGCCTTGGCGGCATAGACGCCTTCGATGCGCGGTCCCTGGACGGAACCGGGGCAGACGGCGTTGACGCGGACTCCGAAGGGGCCAAGCTCCATTGCCAGGGTCTTGGTGAAGCCGATCAGTGCCCATTTGGAGGCGGCGTACGGGGCTCGCAGTGGGTAGCCGTGGAGGCCCGCTGTGGAGCCGATGTTGATGATGGAGCCGCCGCCGCTTGCTTTGAGCAGGGGGATGGCGAGGCGTGAACAGTAGAATGCTCCATTCAGGTTCACGTCGATCGTGCGTTGCCAGTCTGCGGGCGTGATGCACTCGGTGTTAGCGGTTGGGCCGGAGATGCCGGCGTTGTTCACCAGCACATCCAGCCCGCCGAAATCCTGGACGACAGTTTTGAATGCAGACGCCAACTGACCAGGGTCAGCCACGTCGGCGCGAACGCCTGAGAGCCGGTCCTGCGTGGCCTCCAACCGGTCCAGGGCGTCTTCGTCGATATCACAGATGCGAACGTGTGCGCCTGCCTCAAGGAAGCGATCGGCAATGGCACGTCCGATGCCTGCGGCTGCAGCGGATACAAAGACCCGCTTGCCTGCGATTCCCTTCATCTTCAGATCCTCACCATGTCAGATGCCGCGGCCGGGGAAGGGTCAGGGTTGCGCCATGCGCCGGCTGCTATCCATAAGAGCCGTGGGGCAGGAATCCAAGGAGCCGCCGCAGCCGGTCATCGGCGCCGGCATAGACGTGCTCGGGCATGGTGTAGTTCATGAACGGGTAGTACTTGTGGCCGACGATGCGCCGGGCGTAGGTGACCTGGGTGATGTAGCGGGTGCGCTGACTGCGGTTGGGGCCGCCGCGGTGCCAGACCTGATTGTTGAAGAGGACCACGCTGCCGGCGGGCCCAAGGTTGTACTGGATGCGCTCTTCCCACTCGGTGCCGTCGAGCTGGCGGGGCGGGCTGGCGCCGAAGAGATGTGATCCTGGAATGGTTTCGGTGCCGCCGTGCTCGACTTCGATGACGTCGGTCAGGTAGTAGTTGGCGGTGAAGAAGAGGACGGGCAGATGCACGTTGGCCGGGGCGTCGCCGTCCTTAACGATATAGTGGGGCCGATCGTCCTGATGCCAGCCATCGAGCCCTCCGCCGGGAGGGGAGATGAAGGAGTTGTTGTGGATGACGTGGCAGTCCGTCCCGATAATTGCCTCGGCCAGTGAGACCATCGGCTCCATGTCGAACAGGCGCAGGTTGGCGGCACTGGTCTCGAACATGCGGTGGGCGAGGTGGGCGCGATGGCTCTTGTTGTTGAGGCCGTTTGGGTTGTCACGCAGAGCCACTTCCAGGTCGGCGCGCATCTGGTCGGTCCAGTCCGGCGGCAGCATATTGCGCAGGAAGAGGCATCCTTCGCGATGAAACTGGTCCACCCAGGCGCCAATCTGCTCGTCGCTCGCTGTTTTCCCTGCAAGATAGTCGGTACCCATTTTTTCTTCTCCCCTGGATTTTCAGTTTCCGATTTGCGTCCAGCAGTCAGCCTGATCCTCCCGGCTGGAATGGACAGTTCAGTCGATCAGAATCCTTGCAGACGGCTGAGGTCGGCGACCGGCGCCGGGAGCCGGGCAATCCGCTGGATCAGGGCCTGGCGGGCCAGGCGTACTTCCTCCTGCTCGGCGTTCACCAGCACGGCGTCAAAGTAGCTGTTGATGGGCGCGGCCAGTTCAGCCAGGACGGGGCCCAGCAGTTCGGCGCTGTTCGCGGCCCCGTTCAGTTTCGCGGCCGCGCTGTCGCAGGCACTGTGCAGCTCGTGTTCCACTTGCTCCCGGTAGGCCGCGGGTTGCAGCGGCAGTTCGCGGTCGAGGCCGCGGACGATGCGGGCACAGCGGGCGTAGGCGGTTAGGGTCTCTTCCCAGTCGGGGGAGGCGACGGCCGCAGCCAGATGGTGGACGGCGCCGATGGCTGCAAATGGGTCATCGCCGCGGGCGGCCAGTACGGCGTCAACGACATCGGGCGGATGGCCGCTGTCGCGCAGTTTCCTTTCCAGGCGGCGAATGACGAAGTCGCGGGCGTGCGGGACGGCATCTTCAGACAGAAGAGCTCCGTATTGTGAGGCAGCCTGCTCGAGAGCGGCAGTCAGGTCGAACGAGTGCTTGCCGAGGGTAAGGGCGTTCACGATGCTCAATGCGGCACGGCGCAGGCCAAAAGGATCGGCGCTGCCGCTGGGCGTGACCCCGACGCCGAAGAGGCCGACCAGGCTGTCCAGTTTGTCGGCGAGGCTGAGGGCAAGGCCTGCTTTGCTCCTGGGGATGGTATCGCCGTCGTAGCGGGGCAGGTAGTGCTCACGGATGGCCAGGGCGACAGCGGGTTGTTCGCCGCTGTTGAGGGCGTAGATTTCGCCCATTATCCCCTGAAGGCTGGTCATTTCGACGACCATGGAGGTCACCAGGTCGGTCTTGCAGAGGGCAGCTGCCTGGCGGGAGGTCTCAACATCGTCGTTGCCGGCGCCGAGCATTTGGGCGACCCGGGGGGCCAGGGACTGCAGGCGGCCTGCTTTCTCGAGCATTGACCCGAGTTTGGCGTGGAAAGTGAGTGTTTCCAGTCGCCGGGTATAGGAGTCGAGGGGCTTGGCCGTATCCTGTTTATAGAAGAATTCGGCATCGGCGTAGCGGGCCCGAATGACGCCCTCGTTGCCCTGGCGCACTACATCGGCGTGTTCCAGAGCGTCGGCGTTGGCTACCGTCACAAAGCGGGGCGCCAGTGAAGGCGCGCCGTCCGAGCCGGAAGGCCTGGCCAGTACAGGGAAGTAGCGCTGGTGCTTCTTCATCACGGCGGTCAGGATCGGTTGCGGCAGGTCCAGGTAGCGGATTTCAAAGGAACCCAAGACGGCCTGAGGTGCTTCGACAAGGTCGGTGACCTCGTCCAGAAGCTCCTCGTCCGGCTCCCACTCGTAGTCGCCGGGGGGCAGCGAGGCGGCGCCTGACGTTTCGAGGTCGCGGGCGCGAGCGACGGCCTTTTGCACGGCGGCAGCGATGAGGCTGCGGCGGTTCTGGCGGTCAAGCTGGATGCCCTGGGCGGCGGCAGCGGCGAAGTAGCTGTCGGCATCGGCGATGGTAAAGGTGGTGAATTTGCCGGCGGGCAGGCGGGCCTGGGCGTCGCGGAAGCGGGGATCGCGGCTTTCACGCCCGCTGCTGACATTGGCCCAGGAGATGGGGATGACCTCTGACCCGTGGAGCGCGACGATCCAGCGCAGGGGGCGGGGATAGCTCTTGTTGCTGCGGTTCCAGCGCATTGTCCTGCCCCACTGCATACCGTCGAGCAGGTCTTCGATGAGCTGCGGCAGGACGGCGGCGGCCGGTTCGCCTTCCAGCTTGGTCACGGCGTAGACGTAGTTGTCGCGCACGACGAGGTCTGAGGGCTGGACGCCCTGGCCGCGGGCGAAACCTGCGGCGGCCTTTGTAGGCTGGCCTTCGGCGTCGAAGGCGCGGTCCGCGGGCGGTCCGCGGCGTTCGACGATCTCGTCCTGCTGGCGTGGGCTGAGCTCCTGGACGTGCGCAACGAGGCGGCGGGTGGTGCCGGAGACGGATAGGTCTTCGTAGGTCAGGCGAGCCTGGTCCAGCAGTTCGCGCAGCCGCAGCTCTAACTGTTGGATGCCCACAGGGACATCGCCGGCGGGCAGCTCTTCGCTACCCAGTTCGATGAGCAGCGACTGGGGTCCGGATACCTGGGCAGGTGCGGCGTCCGCTTTCTCGTTGATCGTCCCTTCGCCCTCATGGCTCCCCTCGCCGTTCTCCAGCCAGGGGTACTCCTCGCGCTGGCGTTGCTCGACGTAGAGCTCGGAGACTCGTCGAGCCTGGCTGCGCATGGCGGCAAAGAATTTGGCGCGTTCGGTGACACCGATGGCGCCGCGGGTGTCGAGAATGTTGAAGGCCTGGCTCTGGCGGAGTACGTAGTCGTGGGCGGGGGCGACGAGGCCGCGCTCGATGCAGGCTTCGGCTTCGGCGTTGTAGAGATCGCACATGGTGCGCTGGCGCTCGACGTCGGCCAGCTCAAAGTTATAGATACAGTGTTCGATCTCCTGCTGGCGGTAGATTTCGCCATAGGTGTGGAGGCCGTCGAAGTCGATCGACCAGACCTCGGTCCGCTGCTGGAGATACATGACGATGCGCTCCAGCCCGTAGGTTATTTCCACGCTGACGGGGTCCAGACTGACGCCGCCGGCCTGCTGGAAGTAGGTGAACTGGGTTATCTCCTGGCCGTCGAGCCAGACTTCCCAACCGAGGCCCCAGGCGCCGAGGGCGGGGGACTCCCAGTTGTCTTCGACGAAGCGGATGTCGTGGCGGCTGCGCTGCAGGCCGATGGCTTCAAGGCTGCTCAAATAGAGCTCCTGGGGGTTTCCAGGATCCGGTTTGAGAATCACCTGGTACTGGGTGTGCATCTGCATGCGGTTGGGGTTTTCAGCGTAGCGGCCGTCGTCGGCGCGGAAGGAGGGCTCGACGTAGGCGACGTTCCAGGGTTCGGGACCAAGCACGCGCAGGACGGTGGCTGGATTCATGGTGCCGGCGCCCAGTTTTTCGCTGTGGGGCTGCCAGATCTGGCAGCCGTGCGCGGCCCAGTATTCGTGCAGACGGCGGATCGTTTCCTGCATTGAGGGGGTATCAGGCATTGCTCAACTCGATGGTGGCGGCTTGTATGTGTTGGTTCCGGACTGCTGAATGACGGTTCATGTTAACTGCTTTTCGCGACATAGCCGTTCTCTTTCACGGCTTGCTGGAAGAGGCTTTCGTCCAGATTCAGGCCGAAACCGGGCGATCGCGGCAGGGAGACAGATCCGTCATTCACTGCGTAGGCGGATGTGTCCAGGCCGGGCGTGGCGAGCTCATCCCATTCGACGAAGGCAAAGTTTTCGACGGCGGGGGCGAGGTGGCCGGAGACGAAGTTGCCCAGATGGCGTCCATAGTGATGGGGCGCGGTGCGGACGTTCCAGGCGTCCAGTTTGGGCGCGGTTTGCAGCCATTTTGTCATGCCGTAGCTGAAGATGTCGTATTGGACAACGTCGACGATCCCTCTGCGGGCGTAGTCCAGCAGGTGAGGCGAGGCGGATCCTTCGCCGTCGGCGATGAGGACGGACAGGCCCTCCCGCGCGATCCAGGCGTGCAGGTCCTCGTAGAGCTCATCATCCTCGTGGAACGCTTCCTCCAGCCAGAAGAGGTTGCAGTCTGCGGTTTCGCTCAGGATCTGTTTGGCGATGTTGAGCGTATAGCCGTTGTTGGCGTCGATGAGGATGGCGGCGTCGGGGCCGACAGCGGCGCGCACGGCCCGGACGACGGCTATGTCGCGGCGGTTCCCTTCCTCAACAGGCATGTGTCGCGCGCCGCGGCCTACTTTGATTTTGAAGGCGCGGTGCCCGTTCTCGTAGCCGAAGCGGGCCTCCGAGGCGATCAGAGCTGCGCCCTCTTCGTCGGTGGAAAGGTGCAGGTCGTCGATCAACAGGGTGGTGTCGTAGCAGGGCACGCGCAGGGGCTCGGCCACTTTCTTGCCGGCGCGGTTTGCCAGGATCTGGTAGACGGGGCGGCCGGTGCGCTGGCCGAGCAGGTCCCAAAGGGGACCCTCGATGGCGATAGCTTTTTGGTCGACACCGTTTTCGGCGGTGATCAGTTCGTTCAGGGGCGAGCCGAGAAACAGTTCGGCCTGCCGGCGGGTGAGATTGCTGAGGCCGAAGCCGGCAGTTCCATCGGCGGTTGTGATGCGCGCAAGAGGAACGGGCGCCTCCCACCCGTGGTCGTCTTTTTTGCGGGCGTTATAACCGGCCAGGCGAGGCCGGCGGCCCATCAGAGTTCCCCATTCGATTGAAGCAATACGCGCGCCGCGCATTTGCGAATCTCCTGCGACTTTCGGCCAGCTATCGGGAATTGTAGAAAAGATTGTGCGCCAGCGCCAATATGATGCTCCGCCTGTGATGATGAGACAACTGAATCAGCGTGAAATCGTCGGAGCCGGTTCCGTTACTGGCGTACGGCAAAGCCGTTGGAAGCAACAGCTTGCTGGAAGAGTTCCTCATCCAGGTTCAGCGCGAAACCGGGCGCGTCCGGCATGCGCACATACCCTTCGTCTACCTGATAGGCCGAGCCGTCAAGTCCGGGCGTGGAGACCTCGTCCCACTCGATGAAGAGGAAGCCGTCGACGGCGGCGGCGAGATGACCGGAGACATAGTTGCCGATGTGGCGTCCGTAGTGATGGGGCGCGGTACCAACGTTCCAACCGTCCAGGCGGGCCCCGGTTTCCAGCCAGTTGGTCATGCCGTGGCTGAAAATATCGTACTGGATGATGTCGACGAAACCGTCGCGGGCGTAGTCCAGCAGCATGGGGGAGGCCAGGCCCTCGCCGTCGGCGATGTTTGTTGACAGACCCTCGCGCTCGATCCAGTCATGCAGATCCTCGTAGAGTGCGCCGTCTTCGTGAAAGGCCTCTTCAAGCCAGAAGAGGTTACAGTCGGCTGTTTCGGCAAGGATCTGCTTGGAAATGTTGAGATTGTAGCCGTTGTTGGCGTCGATAAGGATAGCGGCGTCTGGGCCGACTTCGGCGCGCACGGCGCGGATAACGGCCACGTCGCGACGATTGCCTTCGAGAAGGGGCATGTGGCGGGCGCCGCGGCCGACCTTGATTTTGAATGAGCGGTGGCCATGCTCGTAGCCGAAGCGGGCTTCGGAGGCGATGAGGGCTGCACCCTCTTCGTCGGTCGCCAGGTGCAGGTCGTCGATATAGAGGGAGGTATCGTAGCAGCGAACCAGCGGAGGCTCAGAAACGGTCTTGCCGGCCGATTCCGCCAGGAGTTGGTAGACCGGGCGGCCGGTACGCTGGCCCTGCAGGTCCCACAGCGGGAACTCCAGGGCTGCGGCGCGCGGCGCGACGCCGTTTGCGACATCGATGAGGTCGTCGACGCGTTCGCCGAGACAGGCGTGTGCTTCCTGCTGGGTCAAGGGCCGGCAGGCGCCGAAACCCGATATACCATCAGTCGTGGTTATGCGAGCCAGAGGCACTTGGACGTCGTTGCCGTGAACGGCCAGGCGGGAGTTGCAGCCTGCTTGCCGGGGACGCTGGCCCACAAGGGTGCCCCACTCGATGGCGGAGATCGTAGCACTGTTCATCGGAACTCTTCCTCCTTCTTTCAGGTTTGGGACGCCATTGTATGGGCGGAGGGTAAGGGAAGCGCTTCAGCGTTCTCCGTAGCGAATGCCGGTGGGGACGACGTCGGTCTCTTCACCGCGGCGGATGGCTTCTGCGGTCTCGACGATACTGACAAAATCATGCTCAGATTTGAATCCGAGGTGAGTCTGGATCTTGGTCAGATCAAGGGTAAAGTGGTTCGCCTCGGGCAGGCGTGCGTCGGCGTAACTGAGGTCGTAGCGTTCGGACAGCCAGGGGACAGCCACTCCCCAGTCGATGATTGCGTCGCCCCCCAGCGTGAACTCTTCGCCTACGGCTTCCTCCTTTTCGATGCCCAATACCAGGCCGCGGGCGATGTCGCGCACATCGCAGAAATGCTGTAGGTGGGGAACTCCATTGGGGTTTCGGCTTAGAAGGAGCTGATCTTCGCCGGTCCACTTGGCTCTGAGTTCGTCGAGCATCGCCTGCGTGTCCGGATCATCGCTGTTGACCGATTTGTAACGATCGTATGCGCTACTGAAGGCCAGACGCATCGGTATGCCGGCCTCGTTGAAGAATTCGCTGGGTTCGATCACCGTGGAGAAGCGAAAGGAGGTGGAAGGCACCTGGTACTGGTAGTAGTAAGCCATGGCAAGCTCTTCGCCGATCCACTTGGTGAGGAAGTAGGGCATCTGGTGGTATTGGGCCACCATGTCCTCGGTGATTGGCTCTTCGAAGTAGCGGCCGTAGTCCTCAAGTTTCCAGTAGACGGCCTCGGTGCAGGCGTAGACGAAGCGATGGAGATTAGGGCATTCCGTGCGAACGCTTTCGAGCAGATTGAGCGTTCCCATGGCGTTGATGTCCAGGTACTGGCGGTTGTCGAAGGGGCCGCCAAAGGCTGCGGCAATATGGTAGATGGCGTCAACCCCTTTGACGGCATTGCGGACGTCTTCCAGTATGCGCAAGTCGCCGGTCACCGTTTCCACGTTGGCGAAGTCATCCAACTTATTTGCACGACTGGCATCGCCTGGGTAAACGAGGGAACGGACGTCGTGTCCTTTGTCCAAAAGACGAGTGACAAGATTGGCGCCGATGCGGCCCGTGCCGCCGGTTACCAGGATTTTCATTGCGGGACCTTTCGGATTCTCAGGTTCAAGGTTTTGGTTCTCTCAGAAACTCTTGAGAGTAAGGACTGCCGGCTGGAATTTGGGTAAGCTTTTGTAAACGATAGTTGATATGTAGCCAGTTGCCAATTATCCGGCACCTGTTTCTCCCTGCCAAACCGGGCGGTCGACTTCGCAGTGTGGATACCCGCCCTCTCGTAAAGGCGGTTGGCCAGGCTTCAGGCATGTGCGTAGCGGATGCCGGTGGGTACAATGTCTGTTTCTTCGCCGCGGCGGATGGCTTCTGCGGTCTCGATTACACTGTTCAGATCGTGCCGCGGCTTGAAGCCGAGCCGTATCTTGATTTTCGTCAGGTCAAGCGTGTAATGGACAGGCGTCGGCAGGCGCGCGTCAGTGTAGCTGACCCCGAAGCGTTCGGCCAGACGGGGAACAGCCTCTCCCCAGTCGATGATCACACTGCCAGCCAGGTTGAACGCCTCACCGACGGCTTCCTCTTTTTCGATGGCTAACTGTAGGCCGCGGGCGATGTCGCGCACGTCGCTGAAGTGCTCTTTGTAGGGGACACCGTTGGGGTTGCGGCTGAGAAGAAGATGATCGCGGCCGGTCCAGTGGGCGTTGAGGTGGTCGAGCATGGCTTGCGTGTCGGGGTCGCTGCTTTGCATGGACTTGTGCTGCTCGTATGCAGAGCTGAAGGCCAGTAGTTTGGGCAGGCCGGCCTCGTTGAAGAACTCGCTAGGCTCGATGATCGTGGAGAAGCGAAAGGAGGCGGCAGGCAGACCATACTGGTAGTGGTAAGCCATGGTCAACTCTTCGCCGACCCACTTGGTGAGGAAATAGGGCATCTGATGATAGCGGGCGGCCATCTCCTCGCGAATCGGCTCCTCAAAGTAGCGGCCATTTTCCTCGAGGCGCAGATAGACGGCGACGGTACTGGCATAGACGAAGCGGTGGAGATTGGGGCAGCGGGCGCGCACGCTCTCGAGCAGGTTGAGCGTGCCCATGGCGTTGATTTCCAGGTACTGGCGATTGTCGAAGGGGGCCATGAAGGCCGCGGCCAGGTGGTAGACGGCGTCAACGCCCTGGACCGCACTGCTTACATCGTCCAGGTTGCGCAGATCGCCGGTGACCGTTTCGACGCCGGGGAAGGCGTCCAGCTTGTGGGCGCGGCTGGCGTCGCCGGGGTATATGAAGGCTCTGATTTCGTGGCCCGCGGCCAGCAGACGGGTGACCAGATTGGCGCCAACCCGGCCTGTGCCGCCGGTTACCAGGATCTTCACTGTGGGACCTTTGCTTGGACAGGACCTGTGTGTGGACAGTTGCTGGCGACGCGGGAATGAATTTCAGTGTATCAGAGTGGTAGGAGCGTGTCTAGGAAGGACGGTGGTCAGTGAGTGTCATTGAGGCGGCTGGAAGGAGTGGGAGAGCGGGAGCAGTTTGAGGTACGCCCATGAAGTCTGTTTGTGCGTTTTGCGTTGCTGAAGTTTGTGGTGGGCTGGAAATGGACGTATAACGGAGGCTGAACCGTAAAACTGCGTCCGACTCGGACGGTCACGCCACGAAAGGGAGCGGGTAATGAAAATCACCGATATGACGGTCGAAAGGTACGCCTGGCCGCGGCCGAAGCCGATCAGCAATGGGAAGTACACCTACGTGGACGTCAGCCTGAACCTGGTCCACATCTACACCGATGAAGGGATTACGGGCGTGGGCTGGGGGGGCGGCACCGCGTCCGGTCAGGGAAGCGATCTCACGACGACACTGATAGATTACTTCAAGCCGGTCGTGATCGGAGAGGATCCCTTCAACTACCGCCGCATTTGGGAAGACATGTGGCTGCCTAAGCTGGTGGGACGTCGCGGGCTGTCGACACGTGTGATAAGCGCCATCGATATCGCGTTGTGGGATCTGATAGGCAAGGCCGTAAATAGACCGGTCTACCAACTCCTGGGCGGATTCCGTGACAGCATTCCCGCCTATATCGCGGGCGGCTACTATGAGGAGGGCAAGGGCCTGCGGGAACTGGCCGAGGAGATGGAGGAGAACCTGACGCTGGGCGCGAAGGCGATCAAGATGAAGGTCGGCGGCGTGCCGATCAACGAGGACGTGGAACGGGTACGCGTTGTGCGGGAGACGATCGGGCCGGAGGTCAAGCTGCTGGTCGACGCCAACAACGCCTACAAGGCGCACGAGGCCATCGAGCTGGCGCGGAAGATGGAAAAGTATGAGCCGTTCTGGTTCGAAGAGCCGGTGGCGCCGGACGACTACCGCGGGCACGCACGGGTTGCGCGGGCGACGTCGATTCCAATAGCCACCGGCGAGAACGAATACACTCGCTATGGTTTTCGAGACCTGATCGAACGCGAAGGGGCGGCGATCATCAATGCGGACGCCCAAATTTTGGGAGGAATCACCGAGTTCATGCAGGTGGCCGCACTG
The DNA here is from genome assembly GCA_965204525.1 of Caldilineaceae bacterium. Taxonomy (GTDB): domain Bacteria; phylum Chloroflexota; class Anaerolineae; order Caldilineales; family Caldilineaceae; genus Bin5. Next base: position 2,023,316 of record OZ241994.1, read on the forward strand.
ACCGCGGCGGAGGACCTGGTCATCGCTCCCCACGGCGCACAGGAAGTGCATGTCCACCTTGTGTGCGCTATCAATAACGGCCTGATCCTGGAATTTTACCGTGAGACAGTGGACCCGTTGCGCATGCAGATTTTCGAGGAAACGATGAAGCTGGACGCCGACGGCAACGTCGACGCGCCGACTCGCCCGGGACTGGGGATAACGCCGAACTATGAGCTGCTCAAGAAGTACAGGGTCGGTTGATTGAGTGTGCTAACTGAGAGGCCGGTATAAGTCAGGCGCAGCGACTTGGAGCAGGACCAAGTCTTATCAGACCGGCATGGTCCATGTCAATGCCGGAGAGTTCCGGGCGGTGGGCAAACAGCTTTACAGGATGATACAGATACAGCCAGTGTGGGTTCTCGTGTAGCCAGGACAGACAACGGCTGTAGGCTTTCCTTCGCTTGAAGTTATCAACAGACCGATGGGCAGCGCCTGTCAGTTGGTCGGCCTTGCTATCCTTTACCCCTTGCCACCAGAGTCCCTGTGTCTGGCTGGAGATTTTCTCTTGCAACACGCGGTAAGTGCTCAACGGGCTCGAATCGAACAGTGCCATATGGCCTATACGTTTCCGGCTCGTGTCCAGGGCATACTTGGGGCGATCCGTTTCTACTTCAATGCGGACGCGAATGCCGATGCGGGAGAGTTGCTCCAGGATAATCTCTGCCACATGCGGCGCGCGATCGGGGATGACGAGAGGCGTGCGCAGGACGAGTTCTTCAGGCATGTCACAGGCATCGAAAAGCGCCTTGGCGCGCTCTGGGTCATAACCGTGCGGACTCAGGGCATCAGAGAATCCAAAGTGAAACGGGCTGACGACGGTCGCCGCAGGCTCGGCAAGTCCGGGCCAGACGTTGTCGATGATTTCGTCTACGTCAACCGCCAGATTGATCGCCAGACGGGCATCCGGCTGTGAAAAAGGGATCCCGTATCCGTTGAGAAACCCGGTCACAGACAGCGTATTTGTGGACTTACGCCACGTCAGCCCGTCCTTTTCAGGAATGGATGGCAGCAGTTCAAGTCCGGTCGCCAAATCTACCTGGCCTTTCAGAAGCGCGCTGTACCGCTCCGACACCGGTCCTATCTGCAAAATGATCAGTTCGGAGAACTGCGAACCATGTTTAGATCCATGCACGCTGGAAAGCCGCAGCAGTTCGCCGTCCACGTACTCTTCGACGCAGAATGGCCCTGTGCCCAAAGGAGGCTCGGCGGCTCCTGTTTGCTTCCCCACATACACTGCGGCAAAGATGTCCGCCAGATCCCCCGTTGGAGAGGAACTTTCGACCAGGAGTTGCTTTTCCCCCACCAGCTCAAAGCGCAATGGTTCAAGGTAGGGAGAATACACGCCGCCCATTCCAAAAGAGCCGCCTGCACTCTGCATCCGTTCCAGACTTTGCATCACGTGCTCATTCGTGCAAGGAGTGCCATCATGGAAGCGGGCATCTTCACGGATCGCAAGTAACCATAATCGCCCTTCGTTTCGGACCTCGTAGGAGGTGACCAGCCCCGGCGCGACGCTTCCACTCCGCCATTGCATGAGCGGTTCATAAACCAGGGCGAGGATGGTTTGCAGGTCGGGCTGGTCCGTAGTGAATTCCGGCTGAAGCAGATTCACTTGCGATTGGGCAATTCGCAATTCATTCACCTTCGTGCCTCTCCTGCTTCCATAGTTGCTTGCACGGCCAGAGTCCTCTTATCCCTTTGGCGAACTGCGTATTGGAAAGCGGGACGCCAACATCGGGGTCAGGTTTGCAGTTTAGGATCGAGTCTATCCCGCAGCCAGTCACCTACGATATTAATGGAGAGAACCGCCGTCATAATGGCAAGGCCCGGAATCGTTGCCACCCACCAGGCGACGGCCAAGTAATTCTTGCCTTCGGCCAGCATCAGACCCCAGGACGAATAGTCCAGCCCGCTCGGTCCCAGGCCAAGAAAACTCAGTGCGGCTTCGGCGATGACCATTTTGGCAAACTCAAAAGAGGTGAGGACGATTAGCGGCGCGGCAACATTGGGGAAGATGTGTCTGAGCATGATGCGCGCATCGCCAGCCCCGATCGCCTTGACCGCCTCAACATATTCGACCTCTTTCAGGACGAACACCTTCGATCGAACAACCCTGACATAGGCGGGCCACCCTCCAATGGCCAGGACGATAATCATGTTCATGAGGCTGGGGCCTAGTACGGCGATTACGGATATTGCCAGCAAAATGAAGGGGAACGCAAGTTGCACATTGACAAACCAGTTCACGATATCGTCAAACAGACCGCCATAGTAACCGCTCAATACACCCAGCACAGTGCCGATCAGTACAGAGATGAGTACGGCTATCGAGCCGACGCTCAGAGAAATCCTTGTACCGAAAACCAACCGGGTTAGGATATCGCGTCCCAGGTGGTCCGTCCCCAGTGAGTGACCGGGCGTCAGGGGAGGCATGAACCTTTTGACAAGGTCCTGATGGTCGGGACTATAGGGCGTCGCGTTTGGCGCAAATGCAGCCAGACCGATCATGATGATGATTACCGCAGCAAACGGGATCATGCCTCTGTCACCGGCTCTGACTTTCATCGCCTGGCTACTCAATTCAGGTTCACTCTGGGGTTAAGGAATGCGTATGACAGATCCACCAGGAAATTGATCACCACGTAGATCGAAGCCACGACAAGGACCGTTGCCTGAACGACCGGATAGTCACGACCGTAAATCGCATTCACGGAGAGGCGGCCAATACCCGGCCACGCAAATATCGTCTCCGTGATAACCGAACCGGCCAAAAGTGCGCCCAAGTCCAGGCCGACCAGCGTCACAAGCGGAATAACTGCATTGCGAAAAGCGTGGCGCCAGAGAACGACTCGCGCCGTCATGCCTTTCGCCCTGGCAGTCATGATGTACTCGGCTTGCAGGACTTCCAATAGTTCGGATCGAAGCAGCCGGGCAGTGCGCGCCATATTGAACATGCCCAATGTTATACCGGGCAGAATCAGGCTGCGCCACCCGGCCCGCGTGCCGGTCGCGGGCAACACGCCAAGATTCACGGCAAACACGAGTATTAACAGGATGCCAAGCCAAAACACCGGCATACTCTGACCAATTAGCGCCGCGCCCATCACTGTCCGGTCGATCCAGGTGTTGCGCTTAACCGCTGCCAGAACACCGAACGGAAGTGCGACGATGAGGGAAAAGACGAGAGCGGTAAGCGCCAGTCTTCCGGTTGCCGGCACACGTTCCAGTGCCAGATGCAGCGCATTCTCTCCGCTGCGCAGTGACTTTCCGAAGTCCCCGCGCAAAACGCCCGTAAGAAAGTTCCAATATTGCACGGGAAGCGGGCGGTCCAGGCCGTGCAACTTGCGTATCGCCTCTAGTTCGTCCGCGGTCGTGTCGATAGGCGCCAGCAGGCGAATCGGATCGCCGCTCAGGTGCATTAGGCCGAAAACGACGATTGAAACGCCCAAAAGAATCGTCAGCGACTGCCAGGCCCTTCGGATGACATAGGACCAGAAATTGCTCAAGGGCTGCGTTCCTCAGTCCAGCGTTGCACATCAATGAAATTGAATCGTCCGAGTTTGATCGTCGGGGCGACGACGCAGGTCGGAAACCACAACTCATCGGTAAACTGAACTCTTCGCTCTTTAGATATCCCTTCGACCGTCTCGAAGGCCGAAAACATACGATCCATCCAGCGGAAATTGCGAATGGGGCCGGAAATGCGGCCCTTTTCGACCAGGAACAGGCCGTCGCGAGTCGTGCCGGCCATGCGCCCCTCCTTGCCCGACAGAGGCGAGACGAATCCGTGAATTCGGCTCACAAGCACGCCGTATTCGGTGGATTCGATCAGGTCGGAGACGGAGTCTTCGCCACCCTCTATCACAAGGTGCTGCGGTGAAGGACCAAACTCATTTCCGGGCATCTGCGCGTGGCCTGTAGGTACGTGCCCAAAGCTGGCTGCGCTGGCGAGGTCGTGTGCAATGCCTTTTGCCACGCCATTCACGATCAGGTCGAGGCGCTGCTTTTCGACGCCTTCGTAGTCGAATGGCATCGGCGGCAGGCCTTCGGTCATCATCTCATCGTAGACGGTAATCTCGTCTGCGGTGATCTGCCGGCCCAGTTGTTCAAAGACGATGTTGTCTCGATTGCCGGCAGCCTGTGCGCCCCAGACGCCCAGGCTCCTGAAATTCAGGTGAAAGAACAGTTGCGCGACCGCTGGCGGTTCAAGTATTGCGGTCATTGGTCGGGCTTCAATCAGCTTGGGGCGCCGGCCCATAAGACACTTGACCGCGGCCTGTCTGGCCAGGTCTGCGGCATCCATCGCCTCGATATCGCGGCCTATCCACGAATTGTAGCCCGAAGCGTTGTTTGCCGCGTCCAGCGCCACTGCCACCAGCGCAACGATTGAAAAGGGAGCGTAACGGCGCAGTCCAGCCGAGTTGCCCACCGCCATTTCCAGGCGGCGCACCCTGACGTTGCCGGCGCCATTCACACCGCAGCTGCGGAAAAGGCCGCAGACGCGATCCACGATCTGAGCCCGCTCTTCCGCTCCGCAATTCGCTGTAGCCGGGTTGAAGGTAACCGCGTCCTGGCGTTCATCTTTGGAAGCGGGATTCAATGGGTAGGCGAAGTCCGGCAGTGCGGCGGTGGGGGAAACGGCAGCGGCTAACTCCTCACTGCGCAGCAACGCCCGCTTCACTGCATCTTCCGAAAGATCGTTTCCCTTGACAACTACCAGCCGGCCGTCCCAAACAGTTCGGAAGTAGATCTGGTACTGGGTCTCCGTCACGTTCTGGTGAATGGCGAGGTTGGCGAAACGCGTCAGATCGGTGTTTTCCGCCAAAACCAGGACTTCAGTCGCGTCGGCAGGACTTGCACACAAGCCGAGCTCAACTACCTCCAGGACCTCGTCTTCGCCGAGGGGCAAGTCAGGCCTATTGCCGGTGCTCATCCGATGCCTCCTCCAACCTTGACTTGATCGAACCGGGCCGGCGGCCCACCTTGTCCGGTGGGGATGAACTGCCATGGAAGACCCTTGCCGCAACTGGAGATGCCCACTACCCGATCATCGTCGGGCCCGGCAATTCCACTGCAATTGCGCCAGAAAGTGGGGGCCTCCCCGTAGATGACCGGGTTTTTCACCAGACCGACGATTCTGCCGCCCCGAATTTGCCACCCCCGTTCGCCCATGAAACTGAATGTGAGGCGCTTGTCATCTATATCCCCGCCTTTGAACGTTTCTATGTAGAGTCCATCATCGGTTTCCGAGATAAGCTGATCACGTGTCGACTCCCCTGGCACGAGAGACAGATTCGTGATGCGAACCATGGGAATGCGATTCCAACTGCTCGCCCGGGCCGTTCCATTGCTCGGTTGTTCCAATGCCGTGGCACATTCGCGCGACATCAGGTAGTTTGAGAAAACGCCGCCCTTTATGATTGGAATGCTTTGGGCCTTGACACCCTCATGATCATATCCATAGGTTGCGACCGCCTTGGGTCGCGTTGCGTCGGCAACCATGTTCACCAACTCTGATGCGTACTGGAATTCGCCAAGGTGGTGGACTTGCAAAAAACTCGGCCCGAAATTGTCCGACTCGTCACCTAGGGCGCGATCCATTTCGATGGGATGGCCCATAGTCTCGTGTAGCACCATGCCAACAAGCGTCGGGTCCAGGATTACCGTTGAGACAACGTCCCTGCAAGGGGGAGCATCCAGCAGTTCGACCGCTTCATGAACGATTGTGGCGGCCGCCTCAATCGGTTTGAGAGCCTGGACCAACTCGAACCCTCCCGTTCCAAAATCAGTGTGACTGTATGGATACGTTCTGCGAAAAACCTGGCCCCGGTCCGAGACCGTGACGGCCAGTCCTGCGCCGGTCAGGGTGATCGTCTGTCCGATTTCGGTACCTTCCGACGTAGCCAGCTGCGATGTCTCGCGCCGGAAGTCGAGCTTGGCCTGGGTCTTGGTCACTTTTTCACTCGCGTTTTCCATGGCCTGCATGATGGCGTGAACCATCTCGACCTTTTCGGCGACAGGCATTTTGAATGGGTCCTGTTCGCAGGGCGTCTCGTAGAAGGCTTGAACGGGCGCTGCTTCAGCCAGCCTGACGGTTCGCGTGCGACGCGGCATAGCCCGCGCGAGCGAAATTGCTTTCCCGACTGTCTCTGTTGGCTGCTGTTGGGAAAGGTTGTCGCTGGCGAATCCCCATTGCCCGTCTACCAGGACCCGGATTCCGAATCCGCAGGTTGTGAATTCGGAGACGCCGGCAGCGCCGTCTGTACCGTTTATCGCCTGTTGATACTGATCTGCGACGCGCCCTTCCGCATACTGCGCTCCCATGGACACTGCCATCGATACCAAGTCGCGTGCGAGGTTTATCATCCGATTCGCTCCGTTCCAAACCTGCTGCATTCTTGTTCAGTTGGGAAAAAGGCCTCCTCCCCGGAACCCAATTGGGGAGGAGGCCTTTGCATCAGACGCCTTTCATAGACAGAGGCCCCGGAACATCAACGGTCTGCCGTCACGTCTATGGAGGCGTCAATCTTGAGGCGGCCGTCCGGGAACGGCGCGAAGTTCTGGACGCGGTCGTGGACGCCCCATAGAATGTATTGCTGGTGCAGAAATACGACCGGCGCATCTTCACGGAAGTATTCGACAGCCTCCTTTACTATTTCGCGACGCGCATTTACGTCTGTCTCATTGATTGCGGCGTCTGACAGTTCATCGAACTTGGCATCGGGATGCTGATCGTTCGGATGGGTCGAATGCCAAATTGACAGCATGCGTGCGGCGTCGGGCACGGTCATGTAGCCCAGCAGGAAAACCGGGCCGCCTTCATGGCTGTACTGCTCCTCGCTAAACACGCCCCATTCCAGAGTATCTACTGTGGCATTAATGCCGACTTCGTTCAACTGTCCGGCCACAGCCTGGGAGATTTCGGCATCCATCATATAGCGACCGCGCGGGCTGACGATGCGCAAGTCAAAGCCGTCGGGGTAGCCGGCTTCAGCCAGCAACTCTTTCGCCTTGTCGGGGTCATAGGGATAGGCCTCAAGAGCGGCCTGATACCCCCAGTATTCCTCAGACAGCACTTGCCCTTCTAGCTTCTTGCCGAAGCCGTCAAGGATGTTCTCGATAATCGCATCCTTATCCACTGCATAGTTGATTGCCTGGCGAACTCGTCGGTCAGTGACGGGCGTGTCGATCTTGGTATTGAACAGCAGGAACACTGAACGCATGCCAGGGCGGCTGACGACGCTGAGGCCCTCTCGATTCTCGACTTCCTGCACCGTGGCCGGTTGCAGGTCGGTGGCAATGTCTGCCTCACCGGCAAGCAGCGTTGCCACTCTGGAGGCAATGTCAGGAACTGTGCGGAAGGTCAGCACATCTATCTCCGGCTCATCACCCCAGTAGTTCGGATTCTTGCGAAGCGTGATATGATCGTCCTTCACCCACTCTTCCAGTACATACGGCCCAGTGCCAACAGGATTCGAAGCAAAGTGCTCCGAGCCGTGTTCGGTGATGTAGCCCTCCGGCACAATCGGGAACTTCGCGGTTACATAAAGATCGAACAAGGGGATGACACCATTGGTGTGAAAGTTTACGGTAAGATCATCCACGATTTCTACACTGGAAACGTAGCGCGTCTCTCCCTTGCGCATGGAATCGCTGTCAGGGGCCATGACTCGGTCGAAACTGAACTTGACCTGCTCCGCGTTAAACGGTTCGCCATTGGAGAACTGAACCCCTTCTCGCAGCTTGTACTGCCACACAGTAGGCTCGATCTGCTCCCATGAGACCGCCAGATTGGGCTGGAGTGTCATGCTGTGGTCGTAGTCAAGTAATGTCTGCTGAATGTGGTTGCCGACATTCACTATCACTTGGGCTGTAACCCATTGCATGTCCATCGTCCAAGGTTCTGTTCCTTGAACGATCACAAGCTCCTTCTCCGCTTCCATCGCTTGCTGACCCTCAGCCTGTTGGCCCGTCGCAGAAGGTGCAGGTTGGGCGACACACCCGACCAGAACCATCGCTGCTACCAGCACATAGGCTAGCGGAAACATCGTCTGTTTCTTTAGCATCACTCTCTTGCCTCCTTTTGGCTGAATGTGACGAGGTACTCTTTGTCAAGTACTATCGAGAGTAGGCGCCGAGTTTCAATCGCCGTCAAACAGATCCATGCAGTTCCCGCCCGCGCATGTTGCATTCCGTCTGCAGGAAAATGGTCAAAGACGGGTCTTCAGAGCACTGCACTGTCCCAAGTTTGCAAACTGTCATACTTCCAGAATCGAATGAGTTGCAGTGGTGCTTCGTATCCCGACTGCGTCTCCATAACCCTATGTCTCAGACCTGCTCCCCTGAATCTGGGATGAGCTAGTTGCGGCTGGAGGATCTTATTTCGTGCGTGTATAAATGTAATATAAAAGCTGGGCAACCTGCTGTCAAGGAGGTTTTCTCATCAGCCGGGGCACTGTCGAATTCACGTCCGGAAATCGAATTGCGCAATCTTCGGAGCCCGATTGATGGCGTCAGTCTTTCAAAGGCGCATGGGCCGCGGTGTTAGGCAGCTCGGTGCATGGAACGCTGGTGGACAGCGTCTCTTATGACGAGGCCGGGCGCATGACCGCACTGAGATTGCCCGCGGCCGGCAATCTCTGGCGCACGCAGCGCTACTATCCCTGGACGGCAAAGCGAAACGGCGGCATGTTGGAGAGCCTGAAGGTGGGGCTGAGCGAAGGCGCGGGCGAGCGTCTCAACCGCAGCTACGCCTATAACTACTTCGGCGACATCACCGCATTAACCGAGGAAACGACCAGCAACAGCTTCACCTACGACGGGCTGGGACGGTTGACCGCTGCGTACGGAAGAACTTACAGCTATGACGGGACCAACCGGCTGACCGCGTTCAACGGGCAGAGCTACGGCTACGGCGATGGCGGGCCCTACCACGCGGTGGACCGCATCGGCAGCGATGACCGCTTCGACTACGACGCCAACGGCAACATGACCGTGCGCAACAAGGGGCTTGCCGGCCAGCAGACGCTTGTCTGGGATGCGCAGAACCGGCTTTCCGAGGTGCGGGACAACAACGGTAGTTTGTTGGAGCAGTACTGGTACGACGTTGACGGCGCGCGCGTCAAGAAGACGAGCGGCACGACCACCACCTACACCTTTTTCGGTCATTACGAGGAGGAGGTGACGAGCGGTGTAACCACTTCTGTCAGCCACTACAGCTTCGGCGGGCTGCGCGTTGCGGTGAAGAGGGGGAGCACGCTCTATCACGTGCACGGCGACCATCTGGGCAGCACGTCGGTGACGACCGCGGGTTCGGCTGTCGAGGGCAGCCGCGCGTACTACGCCTACGGCGCGCAGCGCAGCGCGTCGGGAACGCTGCGGACGGACAGGACGTTCACCGGGCAGAAGGCGGATGGGACGGGGCTGCTGTACTACAACGCGCGGTACTACGATCCCGCGCTGGGCACCTTCATCTCGCCGGACTCGCTCGTGCCGGATGCAGAGATGGTGATCGACTACAACCGCTTCCTCTACGCGAGGGGTAATCCGCTCAAGTACTCGGATCCGACTGGGTACATTCCACTAGACCTTCCCGACGCACCGAAGGGGCCTCCTTCCGGAGCCGATCCGTGGGTGGTGGACTTCTACTGGAATAATCGCTGGTACAATGCCCGCGGCTTCGCACGGGGGGCGGACGGTCACTGGAGCAGGTCGATACGGCCCAGATATGAAGACAAGCAAATTCTCCACGAGGTGATAAGAGAGGATCTGCTCGGCTGGTTTATCCGCGAGATCAGGGGAAATACACAAGACCGGCAACTCAAAACTATCGCCTATCTTAACCTGACTGGCAAGTTGACTGCCGGTCTGCCTTCAATCTACTTTCCAGCCAAAGCTAACGCATTCACAATCTGGGCGTCCCTGGTAGGGCCGGGTAGACCGTGGGATTACAAGGGACATATAGGGAAGGCAATGGGAGGCGTTTGGACCTACTATGAGGGAGTACTCTATTTTTACGATGTATGGGCGAACATCAATTACGGCTATGCCGGGCGCGCCGCTCGCTTTACACGTTTGGAGCTTCTCGTCGGCGCCGGCGCCGGCCAGTTCGGAGCTGACTTAATTGGAAAACAGGAGGTCAACTACAATTGGCGCAGCTTTTTTGATGATCCCGCCGATCAGGCGGCGGTCCGGATTGGGATAAACCTGTATGATCAGCATGGCTTGACCATAGATGAAGTTAAGTTCAGGCAGGCTTTCCAAAGGGAAGCCGGCAATCTGAGGACATCGCAGGAGGACCAATATAGAATTCCTTGAGAAATGTAACAAAAAACAGAGCACTTTCGACGGCAGGAATACTCCATTGAAAAAGAGTAGTAGACCAAGCTAGGAGTTGGCGATGGAGAAAACCGGCCTTCATCGAATGTACAGATGGCGTCCTTCGGCCAGATTCGGTTGTCTAAGTGTTTTTGTCCTCAGCGGAATCCTGACAGCTTGTGTGATCGCCTACTACCTTCAAGGCATCATGTGGGAACCGCCTCTCTTAGAGACCCGCATGAAGGTGGAAGCAGCCCTGTACACATGCACGCTGAAGGAGTCGGAGTTGCCCGACGAATGGAGTAAAGGTTGGTCTGCAAGCCTGCCCTTGGAGGGTCGCCACCTCTCTGGGCCTTCTGGAATGCTTGGCGGTATATTCGCGTCTTTCTCTCACAAGAAACCCGAAACAGGCTGGGCCGCGTCTCATGAGTTGCAATTCTACGAAAGGCTTGATCAGGTTGTGTACTTCTATGTAGTTCGACGAATTGGTTACATTTCAAGGTGGCAGCGTACTTGGGTGCCGCTTGATTTGACGCAGGCCAACCTCTCCGCCGATGAATATCGAGCCAAGTGTGCCGACTTTGTGTCGGATATCGGCCAAGGACGAGGCGAAAAAACCTGCGAGACTAAGACAAGATACGGTAAATTCCTTTCTGTATTCCAGGCGGATCTATCTCCCAGCACCATCTCGGTGGAGGAATACATTCAGCTGTTGCAGATTATAGATAGAAAAATGCTGCAATGTGTCGACCTCTTCGCCGACAAGAAGTGGAGAGAGGAGTAGTGCGACCAACCCCGGGACTGGACCGCTTGCGAATGAATCTTTCTTACATTATCTTGCCGTTTTGGAGCCGATTTCTCTCATTTGGGTTATCGCAGCCCGCGGCATAGCGCGCCGTAGCGCAAGAATCTCCCGCCGTCCAAGCCTAGTCGGAAAGCAAAATCACCAGCCAGGTCAGCCAGCGATCCATTCCCCTTTTCCTTCTCCATAGCAAAGCTAACGCTTCGTCCGCCGGGCTGCGTGTTGCGGTGAAGAGGGGAAGCACCCTCTATCACGTGCATGGCGACCATCTGGGCAGCACGTCCGTGACGACCGCAGGGTCGGTGGTGGAGGGCAGCCGTGCGTACTACCCGTACGGCGCGCAGCGCAGCGCGTCGGGAACGCTGCGGACGGACAGGACGTTCACAGGGCAGAAGGAGGATGGGACGGGGTTGCTCTACTACAATGCGCGGTATTATGACCCCGCGCTGGGTACGTTCATCTCGCCGGATTCGCTCGTGCCGAACCCGGGGATGGTCGTCGACTACAACCGCTTCAGACGCCTGGCCTGGTCGATCCTGAGACCCCCGTACTCGCTGCGCCACCGATAGAAGGTCTGCTCGGTCACGCCGATCCGGCGGGCGGCCTCAGCCACCGTGCTGCCCTCGGCTATCGCCACCTCAGCCTCTCTCAGCTTGTTGACCACCTGCTCCGGCGTATGTCTCTTCTTAGCCATCTTTCCCCCCTTTCTACGGCCCCATACTAACATTATACTTGGACCAGTTTTTGGGGGGCAGGTCAGTAAGAACCCATGTTGAAGGTCACGCCGCTGCATATATGAGACAAAATAATGTGCGGCATGCTACGCTGTACATGAACAACGTCCCTTGCCACAGGGCTGGCATAGGATGCCATCAGATGCTGCCAAGAATGCTCCCCGAAGGGGCCTCCCTACGAGTCGTGGGTCCGAATAACTTCAGTAAGACATACATTGGTCTTCCGGATTAGCCAACGTTGTCGTATCTGCAATAAAGGAGTCTGAAAATGGATAAGGCCACACTCGACTTTTGGAACGAAGACAATTCGGGAAACAAGACGGTTGAGAATGTCGCGGAACTTGAGGCTTCGCTGAGGGAACTTCATAGGCAGGGACCAGGCATTATCGGAATAGATGTTCCGTTATTTGGAAACTCCCTTGCAGTCGGCGTTGACGTGCACTATGGCTTCATAATGTTCGGAGATAAATCAGGCGACCCTCCATATTGCATGGTCATAGAAGATTCTGACGCACCAGACGAAGACTTTGAATTCGATGTGGAAGGCACTCCTACTCCGATTTCGTTGCGACGCTGTATTCCCTTTGAAAGAGTGATCAGTCTGGTAAAGCATTATTACTCGCATGGCAGGTTCCCGGAGGGAACTGAATGGGAAGAAGATTAGCTTACTTCAAGATAAATGAGGGGTGTGCATAAATGTCACTGGAAAGCAGTCGCGATGTCAGAGATATTACGGTGGGGCAAGCCCCATTGGGCATAAACTCTCCGCCAGACGCTCCCAACCCCCAATGTGGACCGCACCTCGTTTTTTGCCTTCCGTTTGCCAATGTCCAGCTTGGTAGGATAGAGTTAAGGTTACTTTTCCGTCTGTACTGTGTATAGGACTACGCATGTGAATGACGCCCAAAATGCGGTCCAGGTAATCGAGAAGAGCGGCGTCGTGCCAGTCGTCCGTCTGCCGGAACTGGCGGGGGCGGTCGAGCTGGCGCAGGCTCTGCTGGACGGCGGAGTAACGGCGGTCGAGCTGACGATGACAAGCCCAGGCGCGCTGGAGGCGCTCTCGCTGCTGCGGGCGCGCGTACCTGCTTTCACTCAAGGCGCGGCGGCTCTGGGGATGGGCTCGGTGCTGAACCGGAAGATGGCGGCGGAGGCGATTGCCAGCGGCGCGCAGTTTGTGGTCGCGCCGGCGCTGGACCTGCCCACGGTGACCTATTGCGCCGGGCTCGGCGTACCGGTCATGCCGGGCGCGTTCACGCCGACGGAGGTCCAGACCGCGTGGCTGGCCGGCGCGGCGGTGGTGAAGGTCTTTCCGGCGACCAAGCTCGGACCGGGCTACTTCACAGACATACTGGCCCCGCTGCCCCATCTGAAGCTGATGCCCACAGGCGGAGTCGGGCTGGAGAATGCCGGCGAATTTATCCGTGCCGGCGCGGTGGCGGTGGGGATCGGCAGTGCGCTTGTACGCAAGGATTGGGTGGCGGAGGGCAACTGGCAGGCCATAACGGAGCAGGCTCGCAGGTTTGTGGCAGCCGTAGAGGAGGCGCGCCGGGGGACATGAGCGGGTTCGACGTAGTAACACTAGGCGAGACGCTGCTGCGGATGACGCCGCCAGGCCAATTGCGCATTGAACAGGCGGCCTACTTTGAGCTGGAGGCGGGCGGAACCGAATCGAACACGGCGGTGGCCCTGGCCCGGCTGGGCGTACGGACGACGTGGATTTCGCGCATGCCGCAGAATGCCCTGGGGAGGCGGATTGCGCGCACCCTGATGGGGCACGGCGTGGACACGTCCCATATCGTCTGGGCTGAGGGAGAACGGTTAGGGACATTTTTTGTTGAATTCGGCGACGGCGCCCGGGCTACTTCGATCATCTACGACCGGGCCGATTCGGCGGCGAGCCGCATGACACCTGATGAACTGCCGGTAGAGCTATTCAGCGAGGCGGGCGGGCGGCATCTCCACCTGACTGGCATCACGCTTGCGATCAGCGAAAGCTCCGCGGCGACGGCCAAGCGCGCATTGGAGCTGGCGCGGGCGGCCGGCTGGAGCGTGAGTTTCGACTTCAACTTCCGATCCAAGCTTTGGAGTCCTGAAGAGTCACGCAGGGGATGCCATCCCTTTGCCGCGGCGGCCGACATTGTATTTGCGCCGATCCGGGATGCGCAGACCCACTATGGTCTGCCTGAAGAGATCACACCCGAAGAGGCGCTGGCCGTGCTGCGGCAGGCGTTTCCGCAGGCGACGGTCATTCTCACCTTGGGCGCCGACGGTTCAATTGCGGCAGTACCGGGGCAGGACCCGATTCGCCAGCCGATCTTTCCGGGGGGCGGAACGATCGGACGCATCGGCGCGGGGGATGCTTTCACAGCAGGCGTTCTATACCGTTACCTGCACCATGACAGAGAGGACTGGCTGGCCGACGCACTGAGGTGGGGGGCGGCGGCGGCGGGGATGAAGTTTACGATTCCCGGCGACATGGGCGTGTTTGAAAAGGAGGAGGTGGCCGCGCTGGTGGAGAGCGGCGGCTATTCGGATGAAGTCAGCCGTTAGAGAGTCCGAGCGCGAGACGCCGGGAGAGCGGCGGCGGGAAGGGCCTATGGTCCTTTCGCTCTCGTCCCCCAGGGCCGTACCCGGTTTTCGGAAGATGGAGTCTGTGATTTAGGGACCCTCCTCAAGGCTGATACGAGCCGCGGATGGTGGACAACAGATCCCTGGAAAGCTACTATCACATATTGGGGGTTCAGCCCAACGCTTCGCAGGATGTACTTGACGCGGCATACCGGCGCCAAGTCCGTCTGCATACGGGCGAATATCTGGACGATTCTGTCCTGATCGCGGGGTCGGAACAGTCGGACCCGTTTCTGGCGAAGGTGGATGAGGCTTACCGGCTGCTTTCAAATCCTCTGAAACGCTGGACGCACGACGAGGAGTTGAAGGAAGCGCAGCATGTTCCGCTGACCGAAGAGGCGTTGGAAGTTGCTCGCAAACGAATCGAGCCTCCTGACGCCTGGTTATCATACCAGCGCCAGGAACACGGCTGGATCTATGTGCGCGTGGGCTGGGCGGAGGATTTCACGGCGATTCACGACGCGGTCAACTCGGCCATTCCGGAATCAGGGCGCGCCTATAATGCGAGGCTGAATGAGTGGCGCATAGACCCCAGGTACGAAGCCGAGCTGGCGGCGATATTCACGAATTTTGAACGGGCCGATGTGCAGAGACCGCCGCGCCTGGTCGGGCCAACCTACCAGGGTCCGGCAGCCATACCGCCGCCGCCGCATATCCCGCAGGCGTGGAGAGGCTGGCCATTTCTGATCATCGGCGGCCTGATTCTCGCGATCATCGGCGCGGTCCTGTTTCCGGCCAACCGAGGTGTGCCCGTCTCTTCGGGGGCGACGGCGACTGCTCTGGCTCTGATCAGTTCGTATGAGCCTCTTGAGAGCAACTTTGACACGGCTGCGTCAGGAACGCTGTCCGGCCTTACAGGCACCCTTCTGCATCCGTCGGTCAATCTGCGTGAGCGGCCGGAAGCTGCCGGACCTGTACTGAAGCTACTCAGCAGCGACCAGAACTATCGGGTCATCGGCCGGCTGGAAGATGGCAGCTGGTATGTTGCGACAACCGGCGATCTGACGGGCTGGATTGCAGCCTGGACCATTGAGGTGGATGGGGAACCGGAAAGTCTGCCTGTTCTTGGTGAGAACGAAGTTCTTCCGGGGGCGTCAGAGGCGGGCGGGACGAACGGCGGCTCTGAATGAACCGCAGCAAACACGCGCTGTTGCGGCAACCTCTTGTTCAATCCCAGTTGCGGATACCTGAGGAAACTGCTTCTTTCGTTTTCGCGGTGATGTCGATAGAATAGTTATAGAGTGGCAGGATTGATAGAGAGAGGAGTTGATAGAGAGAACGAATCTCCAATTCCTCTCTTATTTTTGTCTCTTCGAAACGTGCGCAGAAGCGGAAAAGATGAGTAGCTCAGACAGGAAACCTGGATGGTACGGCCGCTTTCGCGGAGCAGGCGGACGCCCCGATCTGTTGTCGCGCGGTCTGCTTCTCGGCGCGTTGCTCATAGCGGCCTTCACTGTTTACCACTTGTCCAGCGATAGTTCGACCGCAGAGCCGGCGGTGGCTCTGGCACAGCAGAAGGCGGAGGAGAGCGCTGCAACTGCAACACCCGAGCCGACACCTGACAGCGCCCGGCAGGCGGTGAAAGGGACAAACCAGGCGAGCGCCCAGGGGCGGAGCGACTCCGCTGCACCGGTTGCGGACGCCGGCTTTGTGCGGCCGTACACGGTTGACAGCTCTCTGGCCTACGTTTACACCGCGAGAGAGGGTGAATTCTGGTCCTTGATCGCTGGCAGATTCGATTTGACGGCAGCTCTGTTGAAAGCGGCCAACGCGGAGTTGTGGCAGTTGCGGGGGGAGAAGATCCGGCCGGGCGACCAGTTAGCCATTCCCGGTCTCAGCGCGGATGCCGCAGTGCAGCCGGTTGTGTATGAAGTGCAGACGGGAGATTCCTGGGAGAGAGTTGCCGGAAAGCACTCTGTCACGTATCTGGACCTGTTGCTGGACAACTTCAACTTGTGGGTACTGCGCGGGGTTGATATTCGGGCCGGCGATGAGATCACGATCCGACAATTGCCGGGTAGAATGCGCAACGTGGGGGCTGCGCGCGGATGGGTAGGCGGCCCTCCTGCTTTAGCGTCCTCATACGTTGCGGCGGGAGAAGAGAAGGCGGGGACAGAATCCGGCCGCGACCTGGCGGGCACATATACGGTACAGCCGGGAGATACATGGGAAAGCATCGCCGAAGAAACGGGTATCAACGTAGCGGCGCTAAAGGAAGTGAATCGCGAGTACAGCGAGCGGGCGCTGCGAGCTGGAGATGTTTTGCGAATTTCCTGGATTTTGCACGTCGCACTGATGCTCCGGCAGGTCGAGGGCAATGGCGTCCGCAGCGCGTCGGAATTGGGCAAACTTTCAGAAGAGGAGCTGGCCACCCTGGCCGCCCGGGGACTGGCGGTGTATAAGGAGCAGTATTGCGGCGTCTGTCACCAGCTTGAAAGCGCGGGTACGAGAGGCATATTCGGGCCTACACACGGCGAAATGGTCGAAATGGCTGCTGCACGGATCGAAGACCCTGCCTACAGCGGCGAAGCGACCGATGTTTACACCTACCTGTACGAAAGTATCATTGAACCGGACAAATACTTTGTTGAGGGGTTTGCAATGAGTCCCCACAAGATGCCGTCATATCGCCACATACCCGAGGAAGACCTTGAAGCGCTGATCGTCTTCCTGGCGGGCGAGTAAGAGATTGGCGGCGTCACTGTCGAATTTACGCTGTCCGGCGGATTTCCTGTTCGAAATGCGTTTTCGCGCCCGAACTGTGTCCATCTATCGGCGCGCGGGAGGAGAAGTCAATTGAAAGCTATCCGCATTTTCATCAACGGCATTTTGGCGCTTGCAGTTCTGTCGGCGCTGGGAACTGCCACCTACAGCGCGCGGGCGCAGGAACGGGAAAGCGGCGGCACAGTGATCGTGGACGGCCTGAACGGGCCCCAAGGTGTGCTGGTTATCGATGACGGCAGTGTCTGGGTCATTGACGTTGGACTGGGCGGAGATCAGGAAGTAGAGGTGGGAGGCCTTGACCCAAATACGAATGAAGTCATCAAGGCGACCTATGGGAATACGGCGCGGGTGATGCGGGTAACGCCGGGTGGCCAGCCTCAGCTTGTGGCGACTATGCCTTCGATTTTTCTGGGCAGTGATATTGTCGGAGGAGCCCGGCTGGCGCTCCTGAATAATGAGATGTACGCAACAGCCGGCGTCTGGCAGGGTGTAGCCAGCGAAGAGGCGCTGCCGGACACGGCCGCGGTATTGCGCGTGTTGCAGGGCTCCGTGCTGGAAGTCGTGCCTCTGTGGAAGTTGGAGAAGGAACTTAACCCGGACGGGTATGTGCTGGAGTCTCATCCATACGGGCTGACCGCAGGACCGGACGGTCTTCTTTACGTGGCGGAGGCGGGAGCCAACACGCTTGTACAGGTAGACGTAGTCAGCCAGACCGCTAAGGTGATTGCCGTGTTTGAGGGCATTCCCGGTCCGCTGCCGAATCCCTATCGGGGAGGAGCGCTGGAGTCGGACCCGGTGCCGACGGGCGTCACCTTTGGGGCGGACGGCCGGATCTACGTTTCACTGCTCCCCGGTTTTCCCTTCCTGCCCGGTTCGGCGAAGGTCGTCTTGGTCGATCCTGTCACGGGCGGCGTTGAGGACTATGCCACCGATCTGACGATGTTGACGGACTTGCGTACCGGCCCGGACGGCGAGTTGTATGCCGTACGCTTCGGCATTTTCACGGACGAAGGCCCGATTCCGAACAGCGGGGCGGTGATCCGCGTGGGCGAGGGGGAAACATCACAGGATGTCATCACCGGGCTGCCCTTTCCGACGTCGGTCGACTTTGACATCAACGGAAACGCCTATGTGACGATCAACGGCGCCAGCGTAGGGGAACCGGGACGCGGCAAGGTGATCCGATTTGAAGGGGTAGCCGTGCCAGGGGCGCCTTCGACCCGCTTTGTGGAGAGCGCGACCGTAAGCCAGCAGGAGCCGGAGTTCGTCACCGGTTGCGACAGTCTGCCCAGCCACGACGAGGTGAAAGGCGCGCTGGAGAGAATAGTGGCAGGCGGCAACAATGGCGGGCTGGGAAACCATATGTGGACGACTGTAGTTGACCGCGATGGAGTGGTTTGCGCGATTGCCTTCTCGGGCGCCAACAGAGGTTCTCAGTGGCCGGGGGGCCGTTTACTCTCCGTGCAGAAGGCCAATGCGGCCAATGCTTTCAGTCTGACGCGGCTTGCCTTTTCTACCAGCAATCTCTATTCGGCGACGCAGCCGGGGGGGAACCTGTACGGATTGCACGGGAGCAATCCCCTGGACACTGAGACAGCCTACGCGGGACCTGCGAGCGACTACGGTCAAGCAGGTGACCCGTTGGTGGGGGAGAGGCCGGGCGGGTGGAGCCGCTCCGGCGGCGGGCTTCCACTTTACAACGCGGGCGGCAGCCTGGTGGGGGCAATCGGTATCAGCGGCGACACGCCTTGCGCCGACCACATTGTCGCATGGAAGGTGCGCGATGTTCTTCAGTTGGATTTCATCCCGGCAGGTGTGAGCGCCAGCGCCGACGACAACATTATTTTCGATCTGCAACCGGATGGGACAAGCCTGAGCGGCTTTGGCCATCCTTCTTGCGGATTTGACGAAGAACGGTTTACCGAGAAGCTGCCGGCCGATTTCCCGATTGGGACGGCCGGGGAGGCTGGACAGTAGCGCGCAGAGCAGGTTATGGGGGACAATAGAAGACGCGACGGCACCGATGAAGTCGGCTCGCGTCGTACCGATTCTGTACGCTCTTTTGTCTTTAACTCTATGGCAGGTCGGCGATAAGGTCTTTCAGACTGGCAAATGTTTGGCGCGTGTTGGCGGCCTTGTCCTGCCCGTTGGCCTGCCAGTGAGTTTCAACTGTATAGGTATCGACCGGCTCGTTTTGCAGCAGAGTGAGATGGGCATGCCAGTCGGTTCCGCCGGCGCCGATGCGCGCCCAAGCGGTCAGGCCAGTGCCCTCGTCGAGCACAACTGCATCCTTGCAGTGAATATCGACAATGTGGCCTTTCACCTGCTGATAGCCGACTGCCGGGTCTTCGCCGGCGACGAAGGCGTTGGCCGGATCCCAGATAATTTTGAGATTCGGCATCTGCACGGCGTCCAGCACAAGCCGCATGTTGCCACCGGTATTGGCGTAAAGAGAGCGGGCATTTTCCAAGGCCAACACCAGCCCTTCGTCCTGTAACCGCTGGCAGGCGCTCCGGATGCCTTTGGCGATCTTAGCCAGAGTTTCCTCATCCATACCGCCACCGTCCGGGGAGCGGGGCGAAGGGTTGCCGCCGCCTACATCCCGGGTAAAGCCGAACGTGCGAATGTTGGGCGCCTTGAATTTATGAGCAATGGTGATGAAGCGCTCCAGCCGATCCATATGCTCTTGAAAACGAGGATGGCTCTCCATCTCGTCCAGGGAGAGATCGGCCAGCGGGAATGGCCGGAAAAACATCCCACAGACCACATGGGTGCGCAGGCCGTTCTCCGCGGTGAGCCGCTGTGCCCGCTCCAACTCTGTGTCGGTCAGCTCGTGGATCGGCTTTCCCCATAGATTGTGCAACTCCACGTAGGACATACCCTCCTCGCGGGCGATCGAACAGGCACGCGCAAAGTCCTGATCGATCTCATCGGTAACGACTCCGAATTCGTACCGTTTCATAGCGGACATTTCACTCTCTCAGTCGGGGATCTTCTAAAGATGGTTCGTCAACCCAAAGAGCGTTGCCGCGGTCTTGCCGCAGATCTGCTCTTTCTCCTCATCTGACAGATGGGGATTGGCCAGCACCTCCGCCACAGGGCCGCCGATAGGCCCCATATCGAAAGGATAATCGCTGCCGATCATCACATGATCGGCGCCGACCATATCCACCAAATAGCGCAAGGCCAAAGGGTGAAAAGACATGCAGTCGAAGTAGACCTGTCTCAAATAGTGACTAGGTGGATGCGGAATGGCGCCGGCACACTCTTGGGAGCGCACCTTGTAGCCGTGATCCATACGCCCCACAACATATGGAAAGACGCCGCCAGCATGGGCAAAGATAATTTTCAGATTTGGCCATCGTTCCAGGATGCCGCCGTAAATTACCGATGCAATGGCCAAGCCAGTCTCGGCCACCATGCCCAGCAAATTGTGCAAGTAGTAGTCCTGCATTCGCTCCTCCCCCGCAGGGATATACGGGTGGATGAATGCGGGGACGTTTAATTCGGCAATCGTCTCGAAAAGAGGGAAATAGTCAGGATGATTCAGATTTTTTCCATCTACATTGGAGCCGATCTGAAAGCCATGCAATCCGAGTTCATTGACCGCTCGTTTTGCTTCCGAAACGGACGCGGCAATGTCCTGCAGCGGAACCGTCGCCAGCCCCAGGAACCGCTCGGGATATTCGGCCACCCGTTCAGCGATGCTCTCATTCAAGCGCGATGCCAGTTCCCTGGCCGCGTCGGCCTCTGCCCAGTAAGAGAGCGTGGGGGGCGCGGAGGAGATGGCCGCCATTGAGATTTGCGCGCTGTCCATATCAGCCAACATCTGCTCGGCCGCGTAGAAATCCGGCGTCAGCGGGTGATCGAAGTTGCCCGGGCAAACCAGATGCTCCTGGCCATCAACTCGCTGTTCAATTCTGGATTGGAGGGTGTTCGGACCACGGGCCGCGTCCAAAAAGGCTTTGGGAAAGAAGTGGCAATGGACATCGAGGGAGAACATTCTAGCAGATCCTAGCAATAAAACTGTTGACCGTGAAACGTGAGATGCGCTTGCTACACGTTACGTTTCAGGCATTATTTTGGCTGTTGAGGAAAGACAGGCTCTCTTCCGCCAGCGCGTAAGGGCTTTCTGCCAAGGGACGCCAAATACATGTCGCGCCCGCCAGTTCCGGAATGATCGCGTTGAAGGACTCCACCACCAGCCAACCACTGTATTGGACATCTGCCAACGCCTGAAATGTCCCGGTCCAATCCACCTGTCCGCTACCGACAGCACCGCGATCGTTTTCGCTGCAATGGAAATGTTTGATATACATACCGGCCCGGCGGATGGCGTCCGGCGTAGATTTTTCCTCAATGTGCATGTGGAAGGTATCCAGCAGTAAGCCCACGGACGGCTGATCCACCGCATTCATCAGGCGGACGCCATCCTGAACTGTATTGAGCATGAACGTCTCGAAGCGGTTTAGCGGCTCGAGCGCAAGAGTCACGCCCTCAGCAGAGGCAACAGCGCCGACCTCCTGTAGAGATCGGACACAGTTGTCAAATTCCTGACCGGTAAATCCCCGTCCCCGCAATTCCCCGACAGGCGCGGCCATCGGTCCGCACAGGAGATCCGCGCCCAGGGCTGACGCGGCCCGCACGACGTTCTGCAACCAGGCCACCCCTTGTGTCCGGCGCTCGTCATCGATAAGACTGAGTCCTGGGGCCATGGCTGTTGACGCGGTGCAGGCCAAACCACTGTTCACGCAAGCCTGGCGGATAGCGGTCATGTCAAGGGCTGCTGGATCGAAGATGGGAAGTTCAACGCCGTTGTAGCCCATTTCGCTGATGAGCGGGAAAAGGGCCATCTCGTCGGCGCTGATACTGCCACTCCACACCATCAGATGAACACCGAGCTGGTGGCTGATCACAGATCGTCCTTATCCTTTCAGACCGGTAAGGACGATCCCTTCGACGAAGGCCCGTTGCGCGAGAAAATAGATAATAATGACCGGCAGCACCATCAGAGTGGCCAGCACCATCACGTAGTGGGTCCAATCGAGGCCGCTCTCGAAGTGTTGGAGTGCGTTTAGTCCTAAGGCCAGTGTAAACATATCTCGTTTATGCAGATAGATGAGCGGCGCCAGAAAGTCGTTCCAATTGTAGAGCAGGGACAACACGAGAACGACCGTCAGCGCAGGCCGGGCCAAAGGAAGAATGATCTGGCCAAAAATACGAGGACGACTGGCCCCGTCAATGCGGGCCGCGTCTTCCAACTCCAAGGGAATAGTGCGGAAGAACTGGCGCAACAGAAAGATTGTAATCGGCCCACCAAACCAGTCCGGCACAATCAGGGGTAGATAAGTACCGATCCAGCCCAGGCGTGTGAACAGAATGTAGACGGGGATCATCGTCACGACGTACGGCAGCATCACAGTCGAGAGGATCAAGGCAAACATTATATCTCGCCCTTTGAAGCGCAGACGAGCAAAGCTATAGGCGGCCATAGAGGAGCTGAGTATAACGCCCAACGTAGAAAAGATCGTGACAATCATTGTATTGGCTGTATAGCGCAGGACCGCCACAACCTCGAAGACTTCGCGATAGTTTGACCAGCGGACCGGATCGGGTATCCACTTAGGCGGAAAGACATAAATCTCATGGGGCGCTTTCAATGAAGAAGAAAGTAGCCAAAAGAACGGGACCAGCATAAGTGCGCTACCACCGGCCAGCGTCAGATGAATCAGAAAACGACTGGCAGTGTGCCTGATACGGAAAGCGGTCACGAGCCGCCCCCTTCTGTTTCGTAATAGACCCAACGCCGCTGACTGTAGAAAAGGATAATCGTCAGCAGCATTACCACGAGGAAGAGAATCCAGGCCATTGCTGATGCGTAGCCGTTGCGAAAGTATCCGAAGGCGTTGCGAAACATGTACAGCACATAAAAGAGCGCGGCGTTGTCCGGTCCGGCAGAGGAGGCAGACGGGTTGGATACAAACAGGACGTAGGCCACACCGAAGACCTGAAAGCTATTGATGACCGTCACAATCAACTGGTAGAAGATAATCGAAGAGGTGAGGGGCAAGGTCACATGGCGGAACCTGGCCCAGCCGTTGGCCCCATCGACTTCCGCGGCTTCGTAGAACGTGCGGGGCACACTGGTAATCGAAGCCAGAAAGATGAGCACGGAGTTGCCCAGCCCCCACAGACCGATAAAGACAATGGATGGCACGATCCAGTCCGGATCGGTCAGCCAGCGGGGGGCGGGCAGGCCCAGCACCTTGAGTGGAAAGTTGATCGGCCCAAACTCCGGATTCAGGCCCCAACGCCAGATGGTCGCGCTGGCGACCACCGGCACCACTGATGGCAGATACCAGAGAGTGCGATAGGTCGTGATCCCCCGCACATCGCGGCTCATCAGCAGAGCAACGGTGTAGGCAAAAGTGAGGGACAGAGGCACAAAAAGAACTACATACCACAAGGTCACCTCAATGGATCGCAGCCATAGGGCATCCTTGATCAGTTTGGTGTAGTTGGCGAATCCGATCCACTGGGGCGCGGTGATGATTTCGTATTTGGTGAAGCTCAGATAGAAGCTGGCGAACACCGGGCCGAGGCGGAAAAACAGCAGCCCCAACACAGCTGGAATGATAAACAGCCAGCCAAAGAGTGTCTCTTCGAAGCTGAGGCGATGGAAAAAGCGCAGACCTCGTTCGGTCTGCGCTGCGGGTGTAGACTGAGCAGGTGAAGATTGCATTTAGGAAATTTCACCAGTTTGCAGGATATGTTCAGAGCCTTGGCGCACCTCTGTGGCGACATCTTCCCAGCGAATATCACCGATCCAAAGTTGGTCCAAATACGGTCCCCAGTAATCCAGCATCGTCTGATACCAGCCACCGTAGTAGGAGCCGATCGTGTCCCCGGGCCAGCGGAACGTTGCCTGATCCTCGAACGCGTCATAGAAGGCCTGGCGGTACTCCTTGGCCGGGGGTGACTCATTGTTCAGGAACTGTTCGCGCAGATCTTTACGGGTCGGCTGCTGCATACCCAAATCGACAAGAATCTGCTGCCCTTCATTGCTGAGACAGGCCCAAGAGATGAAATCGTAGGATTCCTGGGGATAGTCTGTCTGGGAGAAAACGCATAGGGGCGAGTAGTGGCCGTAGGATGTCTTCGTCTTATTATACGGTACCGGGAATGTGCCCCAGTTGACACCAGCCTGGTTGATGCGGCCCAATGACCAGACGCCGATGTGCTGCATGGCTACGTTGCCGGCTTGCAGGCTGATCTCGCCAGCGACTTCGTATGCCGGCGATGGATTCACATAGTGTTTCAAACCCAAATCCGCCAACCAGTTCATCGCCTCAATGAATTCATCCGAATCCATAGGCATCGTGCCGTCGTCAGCGATAATCTCCGCGTCGTTGCCCCAAATATACGTCGGCCGACCGTGACCAAAGCCAGCCCTAAGTCCGTACTGACGCACCCGGGCCGGGTCGAAATCAGAATCGTTGGCTGTATTGTCGTCCAAGTCGAAGGTGAGAACCTTGGCAAGTTCGACGATTTCGTCCCATGTCATCCATCCATTCGGCTCTGGATACGGAACGCCAACCTCATCGAACAGGTCGAGATTGAACGCCATGAGCATCGCGCCACTGTCCCAGGGGATGCCCCAGCGAGCGCCGTCGTAGGTTTGGGCGATCCAGACGTTTTCGACATAATCGTCTTCATTGAAATCAGGATCCGCCTCAAAGTACGGCTCAAGATTGGTCGTCACACCCTTGCGTGTGAGGGGGCCGGTGGTGCGGTTGGCGTCAAACCACATGTCCGGTCCAGTGCCGGCGGAAATCATGATCAGCAGGGCTTCCTGATGGGAGGCGCCGGCCACCGCGTTAATCTCGAACTCGATATTGGGGTTGGCCTCCCTGTATAAGGACATCTGCTGGTCCATAACGTTCTCAATGAACTGACCGCCCCGGTTAAAGAAGTTCAGGGTAATTGGCTCGGCGGATGCGCCTGTACCGCTGCTGGCCGGCACCGGCGGCGCGCACGCGGCTAACGCAGCGACTGCCGAGCTGCCCGCGGCCAACTGTAAAAAGCTTCTTCGACTCATTGCTGTTCGTTGCACTGTTTTCCTCCTGGGAATGTGATGGATTGAACGTATAAGGATGAACCGCGTTCACTTCGTTAGACAAATGAACACGAAAGAGTTGCTCTTGGCAAATATCGCTGCCATGATATGCTGAACGACAGGGATAAGCGGCGAATCAATAACTCATGATACGCAGATGCGGCGTCAATACGCACTGGATCCAACTGACACAAGGCAACGACTGCGTAACATCAGTTGATAAATGGAATTACTGGCAGAACGAAACAGGGGTATCAACCAGATTGCTGGACACGTTTTCAGAACAGAATCGGATTATAGCAGACCGACCAATTCATGCCAAAATCAGTTGGTCGGTACGGGTGCATCCCACCCAGATTGTTGGGGAATTATGGTTGACCAGAAGGGGCTTCAGTCTGGCCGATTGACTGGCCCCACTTGACGGACAATAATTTGGGATACACCCGCCGCTACAGGATGCGCCCGTTGGGATAGGAGGCCAAGGGGAGCCGCTTTCTCGAATCTGATGTATAATGCTCAGGAGAGATGAGAGCGCAAAGACGCCAAGACCCTCTGCGCGCCTTGTAATCTTCGCGCGTTTTCATTAACATATACGTGATGAGAGGGTGAACATGAAGAATGGAATAAGCTCCGAAGAGCATCGGCGGCAGGCGGAAGAAGAAAAGGGTAGCATCGCCTTTGCGATCGTGACCGTCTCCGATACACGCACGCCGGAAACGGACCGCAGCGGCCAGACTATCCGCCAGATGGCCGAGGCGGGCGGCCATCAAGTGATCGCCACCCGCATCGTGCGCGATGAACCGGAAGAGGTTGCCGTGGCGCTGGAAGATTTCAGTGGCAGTGGTGCGCAGGTCATCGTATTTAATGGCGGCACAGGCGTTAGCAAGCGAGATCGCACCTATGACGTGCTGTCCCGGTCGCTGGAAAAGGAATTACCAGGATTCGGTGAGATTTTCCGCATGCTCAGTTACACGGAGATAGGGGCGGCCGCGATGCTCAGTCGCGCCACAGCTGGCACATACCGAGGTTGCGCTATTATCAGTGTGCCGGGATCGACCAATGCGGTCAGGTTGGCGATGGAGAAGCTGATCTTGCCGGAGATCCAGCACCTGGCATGGGAGATTACCCGGTAAGCGATTCAGGCGGCATCCATAGAACGAACTGCCTGGACAAGCTGCTTTTGCGCGCCGAGCCCGCCCAAGCTTCGCCCTCAGGGATGCCAAACCGATTGCATAGCATCTCAATTTAGGCCGCAAGTTTTTCAATTGTCTCCAGTCTCACTTAAAATAGGAAAGCTTCCCTTGGCACGGAATGTAGTGACCGCAGCGGACTTTAGGGTCTGGTGCTGGTCCTGTTGCGCGTGCACGCGTTGTTTGAGGCGCATTCCTCCATGCGCTGAGGCCATTCCTTGAGCGAATGTCACAACGGCTGTGGAACTGCGGCGGACCATGTAAATTAGACAGTCCCATCTCTTCTAAGGGCTAGACAATGACCTTGCGACCCCGATTGCTTATCGGAATACTGTTGCTCGCTCTGATTTCTGTGGCCGCCTGCAATCGGTCTGACGAGGAGCCGACCACAACACCCACCAAGACGTCGACGCCGGCCGGCGAGACGGGCCAGGCGCCGACGGATACACCGGCGCCCCCTACTGCCACTGCGACCAGCGAGCCGCCGACATCAACGCCTGAGCCGGAGGAAACGGCGACACCGACAGCGACGGAGGAGCAGCCAGACACACAGCCGCCGCAAGCGGAACAGGTTGGAGAAGGCGGGTTCCTGACGGCGACGATGGAGAGCCCTGATTTCGGCACGCAGGCCTTCCTGTGGTGGCGGCCCGAGGTGGCGGAGCGGGACTTGAACCTGATACGCGAAGGCGGCTTTCACTGGGTCAAGCAGACTTTCGCCTGGGAGAATATAGAGGGAGCAGGCAAAGGGCACCTGGACTGGTCCTTCTCGGATCGAGTTGTACAGCAGGTGAACAGCGCCAATCTGAAACTTCTGGCACGGATCTCCATCGACCCGCAGAAGAGAGATTTCTGGGCGGGTCTTCCCCCTGAGAGCGCCGATCACTTCGCAGACTATGTATTTGCCTTAGCCAGCCGCTACAGTTGTAAGCAGGGGGCAGTTGGCTGTATTCAGGCCTATCAGGTTTGGAATGAGCCGAATCTGAGCCGGGAGTGGGGGCACAAGCGCCCGAACCCTGCCGAATATATTCATTTTCTCGGCCGAGCCTATGCGGCGATCAAACAGGCGAACCCAAATGCCATCGTAATCAGCGCGGGTATGGCGCCGACCGGCGATAACAACGAATACGCGATGCCGGACCACCTCTTTTACGAGCAGATGTACGAGGCGATGGGTGGGAGCAGCGAGGGCTTCTTCGATGCGCTTGGCGTCCATGGGGTAGGGTTTGCAGCGCCTCCGGAACTGGAGCCTGAGGTCGCAGCTTCGGATCAGAAGTACGGCGGGCACCGGTTCTTCAGTTTTCGTCACGTAGAGGATATCCGAGCGATCATGGAGCGGTACGGGGACACTGACAAGAAGATTGTCCTGCTGGAGTTCGGTTGGACCTCGGATCCTGTGAATCCGAACTATAAGTGGCATGGCAGGGACGCAGGTATCGATTTCGATGTGCAGGCCGAGTATCTGAGACGGGCGTACGAATGGGCGGAAGCCAACTGGCATCCTTGGATCGGTCTGATGAGCATGATTACGATGCCCAACCTGGCGTGGCTGAGTGATGGCAACCCCGAGGATGAGGAGCAGTATTGGTGGGGAATAATGGAGCCCAGCCCGTGTTGCGGCGCGCCTACATTCCGGCCGGCCTACATAGAACTGTGCCGGTTTTTGAACGCGCGGGACGGGCAGCTCTGCATGCACACGCCGGAGGGACGGGCCCAACAGGAGTAAGGTGCCCGTCGGCTAGCCGGTGATTTCCTGGAAGATCTGAATAGCGTCCTCGATCAGTCCGGCGATGATATCGATCAAGTCTGTGTCGCCGGTCAGTGAATCGATTTCAAACGCTGACGGGTCGGGCTGCCAGTTGGCGGACACGTAGAACCAGCCGAAGAGGCCGGCGGCGATGACCGATGCAAAGAAGATGCGATTGAGTAGCCGGCTGTGGCGATTGAAGCGGGGCATGAGAATTAAGTGAAAGGGTTTGCTGACGTGTTGTCAGGGGCCCTGCTGTCTTTTGAAAACAGTGTCGATATTCTGCAATGTAGATTTTGCTATGCTGGCCTGAATTTGCCAAATACGGGGTCGGTGCTATACTCTCCTTTGCTCTGGCGGAGACCGATTCCATGTCAATAGACGCCAATCGGGCGGGTAGCTCAGCTGGTTAGAGCGCACGGTTCACATCCGTGAGGTCGGGGGTTCGAGTCCCTCCTCGCCCACCTCGGCAGAGATGGATTCTGTCCTCTCTGTGCCTCCAAGCCGTAGGCTCCTCTGGACGATGAAGCAGGCGCCTCTCAGTTGGTATGCGTTCAGGGCCTTGGTCTATCCCCGCAGCATCTATTGCCTTCTCGCTCCCGGCAAGTGAAAGAGCCGTTGACAATTCCCGGTCCTTTCCTTTTCTGTCCTCAGATGACATCACTGAAGAAAACGGTTTACGAAATAATCGAAGAGGCTGCGCCGGGGAACCGGGCGAGCGAAATCTTTGACGTTTTCCTCATTACGTTGATCGCTCTGAATGTCGTCGCGCTGATCGTGGGGACAGTGGAGGAGGTTCACCGGATATCTCCCGGCGCCTTTCAACTCTTTGAGATCGCATCGGTCGGCATCTTCACGGTGGAATATCTGCTGCGGGTCTGGACCTGCACTGAGAATCCCAGTTACGCGCATCCGCTAAAGGGTCGACTTCGGTATCTTGTCTCTCCGCTGGCACTGATTGACCTGCTGGCGGTTCTGCCGGTCTACCTGGTCTTTTTCGTCAATCTGCGCGGGCTTGACCTGCGTTTCCTGCGGGTCATGCGTCTGCTGGCCCGCATTGTCCGGCTGAGCCGGTACTTCAACAGCCTGCGCACCCTGGGCAAGGTGGTGCATACAAGGCGGGGTGAACTGGCGGCGGTGGTGTCGGTACTCTTCCTGCTGCTGGTGATGACGTCCTCGCTCATGTTCTTTGCCGAACATCAGGCCCAGCCGGAGGAGTTCGCCAGCATTCCCAGGGCGATGTGGTGGAGCATTATCACGCTGACAACGGTGGGCTACGGCGATGTGTTCCCGGTAACGGCGGCGGGGCGTTTGCTGGCGGGGGTTATTGCAATCGTGGGCATCGGGCTGTTCGCGCTGCCTGCGGGCATTCTGGGGTCCGGCTTTATGGAGGAGTTGGAAAGGGAGGCGCGTGCGCCGGTCAGATGCCCCCATTGTGGGGAGGAGATTCACCAGGATTGACATGGTTGGGGCGCCACTTCTGTTTCCTTACCTTTCCAATTAACGTCCCTTGAACTGCGGCTGGCGGCGCTGGCGGAAGGCGGAGACGCCTTCCTGGGCGTCGGCGGTGTAGGAGGCGAGGCTGCCGGCAAGGGTTTCAAGGACGACACCGTTGTCGCCGCTGGCAGGGATGGCGGCGTCGATGAGCTGTTTGGTCATTTGGACGGCGACCGGACCGTTGGCCGCAATGGCATTGGCTAGTTCGAGCGCCCGGTCGGCCAGCTTCTCTGCAGGCACTACCTCGTTTACCAGTCCCCACTGTTCAGCCTGTTCGGCTGACACGCGATCTCCGCTGAAGATCATCTGCTTGGCCCGGCTCGGCCCGACGAGTTGTGGCAGGCGCTGCGTGCCGGCCCAGCCGGGAATGATCCCCAACTTTACTTCGGGGAAGGAAAGCTGCACCTCCTCTGCTGCCAAACGCAAGTCTGCGGCGAGAGCCAGCTCGAGGCCGCCGCCGAAGGTGTAGCCATTGAGCACGGCGATGACCGGTTGGGGCAGACGGGCGTAACGGGCGAAGATGCGGTGCCCGTCGCGGATCCAGCGCCGTCCCATCTCGAGGGGCGACAGGTCGCTCCATTCGTAGATATCGGCGCCGACACAGAAGGCTCTGCCGGTGCCGGTGAGGAGCACGGCGCGTACGTCCCGGTTGTGGTCAAGTCCATCGGCGTAGGCTTCCAGGGCGGCCAGCATCTCTGCGTTTAGTGCGTTGAGTTTGTCGGCGCGGTTGAGGACGATGGTCGCGACTGGGCCCTGATGGGAGAGTTGCACGAGTTCGGTGGTCATGGGGTTACCTTTCGGCATCTTGTTGTTCGTTCAAGTCCTGGCGAACGCCTACGCCGGCTCTGGTCAGGAATGGCTTGTGCGGATCGCGGAGAATCGAGGAACAGTTCTTCTGGCGTGTGTGACGGGGGTAGGTTGAACTCCAGCTGAAGGAAGAGCTGGTCATCCCTCGAAGGCGACGTCCGGTTCAGTTCTGTCACTGGCAGCCAACGACCCGATCTGAATTGCATTGGGCAGTACACTCTGGACGGAACTCGCCTGCTCGGCGGCGATGACGACAACCATACCGATGCCCATGTTGAAAACACGGTAGGCTTCGTCGAGGTCCATGCCGCTCCAGTCGAGCAAACGGCAAAAGACGGGAGGGACATTCCAGCTCCAGCGATCGATATGCGCGCGCAGTCCGGCCGGCAGGATGCGGGGGACATTTTCGACAAGACCTCCGCCGGTAATGTGAGCCAGTCCTTTGACGGCAATGCCGGCCTCCGCCAGTAACTGAACGGGCGCGAGATAGGAGGCATGAGGGGCAAGCGCCGCGTCGAGCAGCGGTACGTCGTCTTCAAGCGGCTGTTGGAGGTCGCGACCGGTGAGGATTTGACGGATGAGAGAGTAGCCGTTTGTGTGGGGGCCGCTGCTGGGCAGGCCAAAGAGCAGGTCGCCCGGTTGCATTTCGTGGAGCCGGGGTAGGAGGACGTCCTGGTCGACAAGGCCGACGATGGTCCCGGCCACGTCGCAGGAGCCGGCCGTGTAGACGCCCGGCATTTCGGCGGTCTCCCCGCCGAGGAGGGCGCAGCCGGCGGCGCGGCAGGCCTCAGCCATTCCGAGTGCCACCGCGGCCACATTTTCGGGCACCAGCTTGTCGGCGGCGATATAGTCGAGGAAGAAGAGCGGTCGCGCGCCCTGCACGAGGATGTCATTGAGGCAGTGGTTGACGATGTCCTGGCCGATGCCCTGCCAGCGGCCGTGCTGGGCGGCGAGTTTGACCTTGGTGCCGACGCCATCGGTGGAGGCGACGAGCAGAGGCTGCGAGGGCAGATCGGTAAGGGCGAAGAGGCCGCCGAAGCTGCCGATGTCGGCGAGCACGTTGGGTGTGAATGTCGAGCGAACAGCTGCTTTCATCAGGTCGACGGCGCGGTCGCCGGCATCGATGTCGACGCCGGCGGCGGCGTAGAGGCTGGAGGGTTGGGCCCCTTGGTTGCTCGCGCCGGGGGGTGTATTTGCACGCTGGTTGGACTCTGACATGACGGACCGTTTAGGATTAGAGGAAAACGCGGACCGGGTCGAACCACTCAAGTCACAAGAAGGAAAGCCTTCATCCGGGTGGAAGCAGGACTTTCCTATGCCGCCTCGTTTTCTTTGATCTGCTGTTCGATTTCATCTCTATTGGCTCGATAGTATGCCCAGGCGTTGGTCAAGTCCTCGGCACGAACTGTTGGATATGCCCTGAGTATATCCGCTTCACTACTGCCAAGGATTCTGGCTTACGCAATGATAGCAGAGAAACAGAAATTCGTCGCACGCGAACGCACCCTCGCAGCCTCTTTCCTCGGTGCTTGCCGCTGACAGGAAGGTGAGGCCAGGTCCAGTCTTAGCCCCTGTCGGCGCGTTCGACAACTGGACCTATTTCTATCTCAAGATTCTTCCAGAATTGCGAGGATTGTCGGACGGTCACTCGTACTTGAAGCTGCGAATGCCTATGATGAACAGCACGGCCGCCGCTGCCAGGAGGACACCTATTTCCGGGAGGACGTCCCGGAGGCCGCCGTTGTACAAGATGAGGTCATGGAAGGCGTCCATGGCCCAGGCGACGGGGGAGATGTGCCCAATGGTCTGCATGAATTCGGGCACGATTTCGAGCGGCCACCAGGCCCCCCCCAAGGGGGCGAGCGACAGCGACAGTAGGAGGACAAGACCACTGGCCTGGCCTTCACTCTTGATCCAGGGGGCAAGGGCAAAGGTGACGGCGGTGATGCAGAGGACGAAGGCGGCCATGACTGCGAGAAACGCAATTGGACTGCTCCCGAAGTCCATGCCGACAGCGGCGCCGACAGCGAAAACGATGCAGTACTGAATCATGCCGAGGGTGAAGTAGACGCCGATCTTGGCGCCGAGAATCTGTGCACGGGAGAGAGGCAGGGCTATCAGGCGCTGAAGTGTCCACTGGCTGCGCTCGCGCAGAAGGACGGCCATGCCTCCCAGGACCGTGAACATGACGTACAGCGATCCCATTCCCGGCGCAGACTGGCTAAAGCCGTTATCGAGGACGCTCCTGCTGCCGCCGTCTGAATCGGCTACGCGAAAGCTGACCGGGGACGGTCGGTCTGTCAACAGCTGTTGCGAGCGCAAATAGAGGGCGCGCAGGAAGTCGTCGCGCGTCGCTCCTTCAAAGGGAGGGAGTTGTGCGGCTGAAATCAGGTTATCCAGCAGGGCGCCGGCCACGCCGGGTATCATGGAGGCAGTACTGGCGCGCTGGAGGACCGCGTTGAGGCTTTGCAGAACGGGACCCGGCTGCAGTGGATCGGACAAGGAATAGTAGTCGACGGCGACTCTTTCGAAGCGCTCCAAGGCGGCGGCGTAGCCGTCAGGTATGACGATCAGAGCGCTGGTCCGGCCCGTACGTGCGCGTTCGATGGCGCGCTCCAGCTGTAAAGGTTCGTCGCCCAGCCTGCAGAAGTCTTCGGCGTCGTTGTCGAGCGGGCACAGTACGAGGGCGTCGTTCGCGGCGCGTAGGTCCTCGATCATTTGGGCGGACATGCCGCTCTGGTCAAGATCGATCAGGTCGACTCGCAGCCGGGTCGGACCGCCGCCGCCGATCTGGCCGATACTCCAGCCGACTACAAGCGTGAGGAGCACGGGGATGACGAGCAGGCCGGGGAGGTTGCCCCGTTGCGAGAAAAAAATTCTCAGATCGTTGAGGATAATGGTCAGGATTGATCGCATTGCCAAAGGCTGCTTGAACCGTTGTTTTGCCTGGTTCGCGTCAGTCGTGAACTGTGCAGGAGGTCACAGGTCTATGCGGCGCTTGAAGAGCCACGCCCCCAGCAGGAAGAGCAGGATGCCCTGACCAAAGAGAACAAGGAGGTTGAGTGCGACGTCGGTCTGGGCATTGGCCAGTTGCGTGAAGGCGTCCACGCCCCAGTAGATGAGCGAGAATCTGGCGGCCTGGTTGGGCAGGGCGAAGCCGAAGGCGCCTCCCAATACGGCCAGAGCAATGTTTATCATCGGTCCGAAGAGGTTCACCTGATCAGGCGTCTTTGCCAGACCGACGAGAAAGACGCCGAGGCCCGTCACGCAGAGTGCCAGCGCCAGGGTCACAACGAGGACCGCTGCAATGTTGGTTCCCCATATAAGAGTTGGCTGGCCGATGACGAGGGAGGCGACTAGGGTAAGCGCAGCCAGGAGAATCAGGATTTGCAGGAAGACGATGACAAGGTTTCCCAGCAGTTTGCCTGCCAGCAGGTAAATGCGGGGGGTGGGCGAGACGATCATGCGCTGGAGGGTCCAGTTTCTGCGCTCCTGATAGATGGACTGGATGCCGAAGACGCCGGTGAAAAGGGCGAAAAAGACGGCCTGCGATGCGCCTGCAGGGACGATGATGCGGGCAAAGGGAGGCGCTTCCTGGATGGCCTCCAGCGGCTGTTGGGCGGCGCTGATATTGTTGGCGCCGGGCGTGATCAAACATCCGAGGGGTTCGATTGCGGCCGTATCCAGGTTTTGCAGGTCGGTTGAGAGTGCCGGCAGGTCAACTGCGTTAAGGTCGATTTCTCCCCGCCCGATAACTTCTACCAGGGTTTCTACAGATGTTTCCAGGGTCGCCCCAAGCGCGACGCCGATGCGCACAAACTGATTGACGATTCCCACAACGATGCTTTGGACGATGCGGGCAGAGATCGGCCGGCCACTGCTTGCATACACCTCGACAGCTCCGTCTTCACCAGGAGCCTGGGCCCGGGGTATAAAATCTGCGTCGAAAGCAAATTGGGGCATCACTTGGCTGCTGAAGCCTGGCGGGATGATGACCGCGGCGGCGAATTCTCCGCTGTCGACGGCGGCGCGCGCCTGGTCCGCACTGTCCATTGCAGTTGCGTCCAGCAGATCGTCCAAGGACCCGAGCGGGGCGGCTACGGCGCTCTCAGGTTCGTCAAGCAGGCTGCATCCAATCTCGGTCAGATCGAATCCTGCAGTCGCGGTTGTGCCGACGCCTTCGACCGGTTGCGAAAGCAGGATGGCGGTCAGTTGATCGCCGAAGTTGAGCGCGGCGCCATCCGGCAAGGGAGGGAAAAGAGAGGCAGGATCTACGGGAAGCGCATTCGGGTTGGGAAACTGATCCGGTAGATTGATCGTCTCCTGCAGGTCGACACCTTCATCCAGATTGACAACGGCTACTGCGATGTCGGCGAACTCGGGCAGTTCGGAGTCGCCGCTGCCGCCAAAAGCCATGCCGATGATGGTAGACAGCACGAGCGGCGTCGCGAACATGAGAAGGATCAGGTTGCGATCGCGAAAGGTTACGTACAACTCTTTGAAGGCAACAGCGAGAATCTTTCGCATCTTCCAAGGCTGTCTTCGGTGGATAAGGTGGGCGATGGTCTCGGGCGGCGGCTGCGCGGGTGTCGCGCCGGCGGGCAGCCTCTGGCGGGCCTGTTTAGTCTCGCAGGGCTCGGCCAGTCAGTGCCAGGAAAACAGCCTCAAGGTCAGGCTCGCGCACAGCGACGGATTGGATTCCCACGCCTGCTGAGTCGAGGTTCTGCAATATCTGCGGCAGCGCTGTGCGGCCCCGTTTGGTGAAGACTGTCAGAAGGGCGGGAACGGACTCACTGCTGTCATCGCTGAGCTGCTCCGGCGGGTTGAAGAGAATACGGGTAACGCCTGGGATCTCCAGCTGGATGCGTTCGAACAGCGCTTCATCAATTTCCTGCGCTCCTACTGTGAATTCCAGCCGGTCCTCTTCACCCACTTGCTGCGTCAATTCGTCCTGCGTTCCCATGGCGATGATCTCGCCATGATCCATGATGGCGACCCGGTCGCTCAGCTCCTGGGCCTCTTCCATCAGGTGGGTTGTGTAGAGGACGGTCATGTCCTGCTCGTCGCGCAGCAGCTTGACTGTGTCGAGGATGCGGCGTCGGCTCTGTGGATCGATGCCGACGGTGGGTTCGTCCATATAGACGAGCGGGGGGCTGTTCAGCAGACCGGCAGCGATGTTAACGCGGCGCTTCATGCCGCCGGAAAAAGTGTCGATGCGATCGTTCTGGCGGTCGGCCAGGTCTACGAAGTCGAGCAGTTCATCGACGCGCCGGTTGAGCGCCTTTCCGCCCAGGCTGTACATTCTGCCGAAGAAGGAGAGGTTTTGGCGTGCGCTGAGCTCCGGATAGAGGGCGATCTCCTGGGGGACGAATCCCATCAGCCGTTTGGCCTCCATCGACTGTTTGGTGATTGAAAAGCCGCCGATTGTTGCGTCCCCTTCGGTTGGCTCCACCAGCCCGCTGATCATCGAGATAGTGGTGGTTTTGCCGGCGCCGTTGGGGCCGAGCAGGCTGAAGATTTCGCCCTGCTGGATTTCGAGGTCCACGCCTTTGACGGCTTCTATGGTGGAGCCGTCGGGGCGGTCATAGGTTTTTCGCAAGTTGCGGGTCTCTACCATCGTTTGCATAGCATCGCCTCTTTTGTAGATACGTCGGCCCGCGGAGAAAGTTGCGGCAAGGAAGGGGTCAGGGAAGCGGGAGCAGTTAAGGGAGAATAGTACTGGCTGTGAACCAGATGTCAAGTCTGATCGTCTCTTT
The DNA here is from genome assembly GCA_965204525.1 of Caldilineaceae bacterium. Taxonomy (GTDB): domain Bacteria; phylum Chloroflexota; class Anaerolineae; order Caldilineales; family Caldilineaceae; genus Bin5. The sequence goes on from OZ241994.1 coordinate 2,059,673, forward strand.
GGTAGTGGTCGGTGGTCAGTGGCTTGAGACAGGCAGAGGCGGGAGACACTGTCTGGCGACCAGAACAATTCCAGTTGTCCGCACTGTGCGGGCGGTTGCAGTGGGAGTAGGGACAAGGCGAAATATGCGCGGCAATTTTTTGCTTCCTTGTTGGAAGAGAAGTACAATTGTGCAGGCAGTTGGCTCCCCTGTGCCGCTGCCCCTTTCCATATGTCGATAAATGACAGCGCGCGGTGTTCTTCTTGCTTGTGTCGAACGGCATCCACCTACCGGAAATAGAGAATGACAGCCACCTGTTCTACACTCACACATCTCTCGTGCAGCCGGTGTGGTGAGGCGTACGACGCAGAACAGTTGATGAATCTGTGCCCGGCCTGCGAGAAACCTTTGCTGGCGCGTTACGATCTTGCACAGGCGGCGAAGACGCTGACGCGCGAATCTTTGCAGGGGCGTGAACCATCGCTATGGCGGTATGAGGAGGTGCTTCCGGTGCGGACGCGGGCGGCCCGGCTCAAGCTGGGGGAGGGATGGACGCCCCTGGTCTGCGCGCGTGCGCTTGGCGAGGATATTGGCTGCCCCGAAACGCTGATCAAAGACGAGTCGCTCAACCCGACCGGCAGCTTTAAGGCGCGAGGGCTGGTGATGGCGGTGGGCCGGGCCTTCGAGTTGGGCGCGGTGGAACTGGCGATTCCGAGCGCGGGCAACGCGGCGGGCGCGATGAGCGCGTATGCCGCGAAGGCGGGGATGCCCGCCCATGTTTATATGCCGGAGGATGTGCCGGCGGCCTTTCGCGTCGAGTGCAGCAATCTGGGGGCGGAGGTAACGCTGGTTGACGGCCTGATCACCGACTGCGGGGCACGAGTGCGGGAGAAGGTCGAAGAGTGCGGCTGGTTTGACGTCAGTACGCTGAAGGAGCCCTACCGGATCGAGGGAAAAAAGACGATGGGCTATGAGGTCGTCGAGCAGTTGGACTGGCGTATGCCCGATGTCATGATCTACCCGACCGGCGGCGGAACGGGGTTGGTGGGCATGTGGAAGGCGTTCGACGAGATGGAGGAGTTGGGCCTGGTCGGAAGCGAACGGCCGCGCATGGTCAGCGTCCAGAGCAGCGGCTGCGCGCCGATGGTGCGGGCATTTGAGCAGGGGGATGAGTTTGCCGAGGCCTGGAAAGGCGCGCAGACGGTTGCCGACGGCTTGCGCGTTCCTGCGGCGGTGGGAGACTTCCTGATTCTCGAGGCGGTGCGGGAAAGCGGGGGCACCGCCCTTGCGGTCAGCGACGAAGAGATGCTGTGCAGCGCCAGGCAGATGGGGCGGCATACGGGCGTTTTCCCGGCCCCGGAGGGTGCGGCTACGCTGGCCGGTCAGAAGCGGCTGCTGGAGTCGGGCTGGCTGCAGGGAGACGAGACTGTGGTCCTGTTCAACACCGGCAGCGGGTTGAAATATGCCCATTTGTGGTCATAGTCTTGAATGCGATGGACTTGAAAAAAGGACGATCCGGACGAAAAGCCAGTGCACACGGAAAATAATCGAGGTGTAAAGTTGGAACGCATCAAAAACTACAGGGCCGCGGTCGCCGGCCCGGAAGAGACCCACGAGAGTCTGAGCAACGGCATCAACAGCATCGCCGATCTGCTGGCGCCGACCCTCGGCCCGATCGGCGGGCATGTGGTGCATGAACGGGACGGCACGCGCGGGCCGGAGCTGCTGGACGACGCGGCGACTGCAGTCCGCCGTATCCTCAGCCTGGGAGACCCGAAAGTGGATGTCGGCGCGATGCTCATGCGTCACATCGTTTGGCGGATCGCGGGGAAGGTGGGGGACGGCGGAACGGCCACGGCCCTCTTGACGCGGGAGATCTACCACCAGGCTTTGAAGATGATGACGGCCGGTATTGGATACCGGGAGCTGGAGATCGGTCTGCAAGCGGCCACGGCGGCCGTATGCCAGGAATTGACTGAAATGGCCGCGCCGGTCGAAACCGAAGACGACCTCGCGGTGGTGGCCCTGACCGTTGTCAAGGACCGGGACCTGGCTGCGACGATCGGCGAACTGAGCTACCTGCTGGGACCGGACGCGCGCGTTTCGGTGGAGAAGTTTGTGGCTCCTTTTCTGGCGCGTGAGTATCATGCCGGCGCCAACTACAAGGCCGAGATCGCCAGTTTCCACCTTTACACTGATCCGATTCGCAAATGGGCCATTTACGGTGATTCCACGATCGCCCTGGTCGATGACACGCTTTCGGAGGCGGGCGAGACGGTCGCGCTTATCGAGGCGGCGATGAAGATGGGGAAGAAATCTCTTGTCATTATTGCCTCCCATATCAAGGAGGAGGCGCTCCATGTGATGGTGCGCAACCAGACCGAGGAGAAGAAAAAGATTTCGATTCTCGGCATCCAGATGAAGGAGATCGGCGACCCGCGACGGATGGCTTTCCAGGACCTGACGACGCTGACGGGAGCCAACATCCTCGGCCGCAACTACTACGCCTATGCTGCCAATGCCAAAGAGGCCGATCTGGGCGAAGCGATGCGGGTGCAGGTTGACCGCAAGATGATGCAGCTGCAGCCGTACCAGAGCCGCATTGCCGAGATGCAGGAGACGGTCGATCAGCTTCGGGCCAGGCTTGAGGGCATGCGGGTTGATGATGATGAACGCGACGACATCATCAACCGCATCGCTGCGCTCACGGGCGGCATGGGCGTTCTGAAGGTGGGCACGAATCTCAAGCATGAGCGGGATATTGTATCGGCGCTGTCGGAGCGGGCGCTCACTGCCGTTTCACAGGCTCACAGGACCGGGGTTGTACCGGGAGGCGGCGCGGCGTTCGTCCACGCGCGCAAAGCGCTGGACAAGCTCGAGATGGACGGGGAGGAGAACGTTGGCGTCAAGGTGCTGTACGATTCTCTGAACGCGCCATTCCTGCAGATCGTCCAGAACGCGGGCATTGAATCTCCTTCGGTGGCGGCCATCCGGCTGGAAGAGGCCGGGCCGGCCCACACGTATGATGTTGTCAAGAAGCAGCTTGTCAATGCTAAGGAAACGGGCCTGGTGGATGTCACGGGGGTGCAGACCGCGGTGCTGGAAACGGCCGTCAGCGGGGCGTTGATGGCACTGGGCACCAACACGATCGTATTCCACCGCGAACCAACAGAAAGCATGGAACCGTAAACGATGTCGATCATTCTCTCCCTATCAGAATATGAAGGAAGTATATGGGCAGCCGGCCCGTATGGCCTGTTTGCCGTTGGCGAGGAGGAACTGACACCCACACCCCAGCCCCAGGAAAGGTTGACCGCGGCCTGCAGTCTGGGGGACCGCATTTTCACCGGTGGCGCGCCCTTTGGCGTGGCCTATCTTCTGGATACTGCGGAACAGTGGCAGGCGGCCTGGCAAGAGGGCGCGGAATCGGCGGTGCTCACTTTTGCTTCATCGCCGGACTACGACGACTCGGGCGTTATCCTGGCCGGCAGCGAGGGTGACGGCGTGCTTCGCACCCGCGATCGGGGCCTCCGCTGGATGCCCAGCAATTTTGGATTGCGAAACCTGACCGTTCTGACGCTTGCGTGGGCGCCGTCGATGGAGGAGGACGCATGGCCCCGCTGGCAGGTGGTGTTTGCGGGGACGGAGGAGGGCATCTACCGTTCCCCCAATGCTGGGCTGGGGTGGAAGCGCAGCAGTTCCGCTGACGCAGCCTACCAGACTGTTGCGGTTGCGCCTGACGTGCATTGCAGCGGGCTGGTGCTGGCCGGAACAGAGGAAGGCGGACTTTGGCGGTCGACGGACGGGGGCCGCTCCTTTGCCGCCGTGGACGGCGCGCCGGAGCAGGTGAACTCGCTTGTCGCCCTTGCGAACGGGGACGGCAGTTCAGTTAAGTGGCTGCTGAGCGATGACACGCAGTTGTGGAGCTCGCAGGACGGCGCGGCCTGGACTCCGGTTGCAGGCAGCACGCCTGCCCTCTGCATGCTGGAAGTGGACGGCAGCATCTACGTCGGCGGCGAAAACGGTGTCACCGTGGTAGACAGCGCCAGTTTGCAGGTCGAGAGGCAGTTGCAGATTCCGGCCATGTAGCAGGTAGTTGGCGCCGTTTGTATTGTCCCGCCGACCTACAGGGCCGGGCCCCACTGGGCGGTTCTGACATGCAGGGCGGCGGGTTTTTCACGCCTGGGAGCACTCTTTCGCGCCTCTGCCTTGCGAAGGCGATAGCACACGGAGGCGGGACGCGGCCGCAATTGGTGAGGTGCGCCGCCGCGTGAACGATGGCGCTCCCCCTATGAAACATCTGCATCCGTTCAGACATTCGTACCCTCTGGAGTCCTTCATGCTTCTCATTGACGCCCACCTCGACCTGGCGATGAACGCGCTGCAGGGCAACCGGGACCTGACGCGTTCGGTCTATACGATTCGGACAACTGAGCAGAAGAACAGCGGCAAAGGACAGGGTTACGGCACGGTCGCCTTTCCGGAGATGCGCCAAGGCCGGGTCGCGCTCAGTTTCGCGACCGCAATCGCGCGTTCGACGGGACGTCCCGCCCCTAATATCGACTACGATCATCCCACGCAGGCCAGCGCAATGGCGCAGGGTCATCTGGCGTACTACCGGGGGTTGGAGGAGCTGGGGATCGTGCGCGTCATCACGACCGGGTCCGAGCTGGAAGAGCACTGGAGCAGTTGGACTGAGTGGGAGGATGCGGGAGGTGATGAGCCGCCGCTCGGTTTTGTGCTGTCAATGGAGGGGGCAGACCCGATCCTGACTCCGGAGCACGTTGAGTTCTGGTACGATGCAGGGCTGCGGGCGATCGGTCCGTCCCATTACGGCCCCAACCGCTATGCAGGCGGCACAGGAACCGAACTGGGACTGGGTGAGATGGGGCCAGCGCTGTTGCGGGAGATGGAGCGGCTGGGCATTATGCTGGACCTGACGCATCTGTCCGATCAGTCATTCTGGCAGGCGCTTGAGATCTACAATGGCCCGGTGCTGGCCAGCCACAACAACTGCCGGGCGATCGTTCCGCACCAGCGACAGTTCAACGATGAGCAGCTGCGGGCGATCATTGAACGCGGCGGGGTGGTCGGCATGGCGATGGACGTTTGGATGATGTCGACGAAGTGGCGCGCCGGGCAGGAATGGAACTACGATATTATGCTGGAAGATATGGTGCCCCACATCGATCACATTTGCGAGCTGGCGGGCAATGCCAGCAATATCGCCATCGGGACCGATCTCGACGGCGGTTTCGGCCGCGAGCAGTCGCCGGCCGACCTGGACACGATCGCCGATCTGCAACGGATCCCGGAGTTGCTGCGGGGCAACGGTTACGCGGATGATGACATCGCGGCGATCTGTCATGGGAACTGGCTGCGGCTTTTGCGGGAGGCTTTAAAGGACTAGGGCATGACATCGCGGGGTTTGGCGCTTCTTACTGTATTGACGGTGGCACTGGTCCTATTGGCATGCGCGCCGTCCGGTGGTGACGAAAGCGATCAGGCGCCGCAGAGCGAGACCCCGACTAAGGAAGCAACGGTAATTCCTACTGAGGAGCCGGTTCCTGAGCTCGAAAGGACAGTTGATGGAGCGGACGCTTCCGATGCTCAATTGGTGGCGTTGGGAGAAATCCTTTACCAGCAGCATTGCGCATCTTGTCACGGTGCAGAGCTGGAGGGGCAGCCAAACTGGAAGCAACGAGATGAGAACGGATATTTACCGGCCCCTCCGCACGATGAGACCGGTCACACCTGGCATCATCCCGACGAACAGTTGTTTGAGATTACCAAGATTGGGACGGAAGCATTTGTTGGCATGGGATACAAGAGCAACATGATCGGGTTTGAAGATCAGCTCAGCGATTCCGAGATCTGGGCGGTGCTGGCATTTATCAAGAGCCAGTGGTCGCCGAGGATTCAGAGGGCACAGCCCAAATAGATTCGTCTGTGACCGGTATCGACGCCATGGTGCCTGCAGGTTATCGCTATCCGCTACTATTGAAGAGTAGCGAGAATACGTATGAAGAGGACAGGAATATGACTGTCGATACAGTTCAACAACTTCAAACAGCCGTTTCTCGACTATCAGCGCAGGAACTTGCAAGGAACTATAAGACACTTCGCGAATCCCTCCTTCTGGCAGTGTTATCGAAGACTGCCGCGAGATATTCAGCGGTTGGTTGACCTCCATTCGGCATTTGAATGACGTGCCACTGCGTAGACAAAAATGGGAGACAGCACAGATGCGTAAGGAAGTATACACCGAGAAAGGGGCACCTCCGGCGGGAATCTATTCCCAGGGAATCGTGGCAGACGGACCGGTCGCGTACATCGCTGGCCAGGGCCCGATTGACCCTGCCACCGGGCAAAAAGTCGAGGGCGGATTTCGTGAGCAGGCGACGCGGGTATTCGACAATCTGACGATCCTGCTGGAGGCGGCGGGAACTTCTTGGGAACACGTGACGAAGGTCGGTGTCTTTCTGGCCGACCTGAACGACTTCGCGGAGATGAACGAGGTCTACGAGCAGTATGTCACCAAGCCTTATCCGGCGCGTACGACGGTCGGTTGCCAACTGCCCAACATTCTGCTTGAAGTCGATTGTATTGCGGTCGTGCCGGAATAGAGGCAGGCCTTGCAGGAATTGGCGAACAGTGAATTGAAACAGGAGCGAACGATGACATTTGACGAATTCAAGGCCAGCCTTTCGAACGAGGCGCCGCCGGACGATGTGAGCGCGCCCCTGCGTGCGCTTTGGATGGTAGAAGGCGACGACTGGGAAGGCGCCCACGTCCTTTTGCAGGATCTTCCGGACGGCAACGGCGCGGCGTGGGTGCATGCGTATCTGCATCGCGTTGAAGGCGATCTCCCGAATGCCGATCACTGGTACCGCCGCGCCCAGAAACCGGCCAGCAGTGCGCCTTTGCCCCAGGAATGGGAAGAGATCGCCCGGGCCCTGCTGCAAGACTGAGCAGTTCGAACAGAGCTATAGCAGACCGCTTGGGTTACGCAAGTTCCTTCATTGCGGAAAGGACCTACCCTCCCCTGATGCCATCACCTTCTTTCGCGCCCTCTGCCGAGCGCGTCCCGGAGTCCCGTATTCGGGCGCTGGCGGACGTAGCCTTTGGCATGGAGGACGTGCTGTTTCTGCAGTTTGGCGAATCGACCATACCGACGCCGCCCTACGTGATCGACGCGGTGAACAGGGCGGCGCAGGAGGGTTGGACCTTCTACTCGCCAAATCAAGGGCTGCCGTCGTTGCGAGACGCGATCGTCGACCTGATCGCGAGATTGCATGGCGTAGAGATTGGGGCGTCGGAGATCCAGATCACGTCGGGCGGTGTGCAGGCGCTTAACCTGGCGATCAAGTGTGTCGTCGATCCGGGTGATGACGCGCTGGTGCTGAGCCCGAACTGGCCCAACGGGTCGGCGATGGTGGAGATGTTCGGCGGGCGCGCGGTAGAGGTGCCGATGGCGCGAGCCGGAAAGCGGTTCACGCCGGACGTGGAAGCCATGAAGGATGCACTGTCGCCGCAAACGCGCATGTTGTTGTACGCTTCGCCGTCCAATCCGCTTGGCTGGACGGCGACGGTGGCTGAACAGCAGATGTTGCTGGATTTCGCGCGCCAGCACGGGCTGTGGCTGCTGACTGACGAGGTCTACGAGCGGATTTACTACGGCGGTCAGGGCGCGGCAGAGGGCGAAGGGGGCCAGGGGATCACCGGGCAGATTGCGCCTTCGATTCTGAAGCTTTGCACGCGTGAAGACGCGGTTATCGTCGTCAACTCCTTTTCGAAGACATACTGCATGACGGGCTGGCGGCTCGGCTGGATGGTGGGCCGGCCGGATTTCGTGCAGAAGGCGGCGCAGTTGAACGAGTTCATCGTCTCGCACGCGCCGACGATGATCCAGCGCGGCGGCGAGGCGGCCATTGCCCACGGCGAGGACGATATCGCGGCGATGGTGGAGGAGTTTCAGGAGCGGCGGGACTTCTGCGCTGGGATGTTGAGAACTGTTCCCGGCGTCAACCTGCCGGAACCGGAAGGAGCTTTTTATCTCTTTCCGCAACTTGAGGGTATTGACGACTCGTTCCAATTTGCCCTCGATCTTCTGCGCAAGGCACATGTGGCCGTTGCCCCAGGCAGCGCTTTTGGCAACGGCGGCGAAGGATCGATTCGCATCTGTTACGCGCCCGGTATGGATGTCTTGAAGCCGGCGATGGAACGGATTTGCGAGTTCATACAGACTCACAACAGGTAGCAGCAACCCAATATGAACGCAGTCCAGACCTACCACACAAGGAAGGCAGAATGAATTCCCAAGCGATTCTGGAAGAGCTTAAGACGGTCGATACACCTTCGATTACAAACGTAGTCGCCACCTATCCGGAAGACCCTCTCTGCCTGGGCCTTTACAACCCGTGGACGGAAAACTGGTATACGGATGAAACGATTCGCTGCATGTATCCTGAGCTGGGAGCGCTGGCCGGTTACGCGGTTACATGCGTCTACGGCCTGCCGGATCCGAATTTTTCGCGGGTGGGTTTCACGGACGTGCTGGAGGCGCTGGACGCGTCGCCGAAGCCGACGATCCTGGTCTTGGAGCAGAAGTTTCCGCCCGAAATTGCGGGCAAGGTAGGGCTGGCCGGCGGCAACATGACGGCCGCGATGCAGGCGGTCGGCTGTGTGGGGTGCATTTCCAACGGCCCGTCAAGAGACATCGACGAGATCCGGCCGATGGGTTTCCAGTATCTGCTGAGCGGCGTTACCCCAGGGCATGGGGCGATGGCGGTGCAGGCGGTGAATGTGCCGGTGCACGTCCGGGGGATGGACGTCGCGCCGGGCGAGATCGTGCATATGGATGAGAACGGCGCGTGCAAGTTCCCGGCTGACAAGATGGAGGATGTTCTGCGCAACGTCAAGAAGCTGCTGGCGCATGAAGAGGAACGCATCGGCCAGATGCAGAAGGCCTCGAGCGCGGCGGAGGTGCGGGCGATTCTCGCCGGTCATAGCTACGGGGATGACGAAGAGTGAGGGGAGAGAAGTGAGGAGAGAGGAGTGAGGAGTGAGGAGAGAGGAGTGAGGAGAGAGGAGTGAGGAGAGAGGAGTGAGGAGAGAGGAGTGAGACGTTCTCTCACTCCTCTTTTTTTGATCTTAGGGAGCGCCCTTTTTCATGGTAGGGAGTCTTCGGTTTCGGTTACGTCAATGTGGACGGCGACCCAGCCGTCGTTGTCGCTGAGGATGTCGTCGTTGATGCGCAGGTAGAGGATGCCATGTTGGGTAGCCTGCATGTTTACGCGTTTTCCGACAATAAAGCGGGCTCCAGTTTCGCCGATGCGGCCTATGAGCGCGCCGCCACTTCCTGTTCCAACGGGGTAGAAGCTGGGTGCGGGAAATCTGGCGTGCCCAGCAGGCCCATGAAACTCGTCGGGTGTGTAGAGCCACTCGCCTTCCGCTTCAATCTCGACCAGGTCTCCTTGATCGATGCGCACACCGGTGCTCTGCCAGTCGCGATAGGCGTAGATCCGTTTGGCGATGAGGTCGCCATGGTTGCGGGAGACGGTCAGGTTCCGCGGCGCCGTTTGCGTCAACGTCACCAGGACAGCGACGGCGCCTGCCAGGAGCAATGTTTTGCGCATGCGTTACTCCTCCGCTGATGGCCGCAGTTCGAGGATCGGCTCGGCGCCGGTTCCGAGAATCCACTTGCTGTTCTCCTTCAGTTCGACGGCAATGAGATAGTCGATGTACTTTTCCGCGAGCGTGCCCTTGCCTTCCAGTTCGCCGAGGATGGCGCGGACGGCGAGTTGCTGGGCCTCGGTTGTGAGCTGGATCTGTTCGGCTTCGGCGGCGGCGGAGGTGGTGATGCGGTAGGCCTGCGCTTCGGCCTCCTTTTGCGCGGCGTAGAACTGTGCGTCGGCGACGGTGCGCTGCTGGGCGGCTTCGGCCTCGGCCTGTTCCTGGCGCTGCGCGGCCACCATGCGATCCTTGATTGCTGACAAAACCTCGGCAGGCGGCGACGCGCTTTGGATCTGGACGGTCATGAATTCGACACCGTACTGATCTTCCTTCTCCTTCAACTCCTGCATAATCTCAAGGTTCATTTCTGTGCGCTGGTTCATGACGCCGGTCATCGTCTTGGTGTTGATGACATCGCGCAGCCTGCCCTGCACGAATTCGAAGACGATGCGCTCCGGGTCGTCGACGGCGAGGGCGAAGCGTTCGGGGTTGGTGACGCGGTAGGTGAATTGGAGGGAGACGTCCATCGTGACATTGTCGGAAGTCATGGCGGGAATACGCTCGACGTAGCCGAGCCGCTCGATGACTTTGACAATGATGACCGTGTCAACCAGGGGGACTTGAACGTGCCATCCGGGCGTTTGCACGCCGAGGAAGCGGCCGCCGCGCAGGTGCAGGCCGCGTTCGAACTCGTGAATTTTGTAGACGGCGGCGCGGCCGACGTAGAGTGCGACCAGGAAAACAGCCAGCGCCGCGAGGACTACGATTGAGAGTTTGTAGAGCCGTTCCAGGTCCGAACCGACAGGTCTCCGTGTCTCGGGCACGGCAGTCACTACTGTTTCTTCGCTCATGTTTGCTTCTCCTTGGGGGAATCGTGTCCTGCCATTTCAGATTGCGGCAGGACAGTTGAGTCGCTGCTCCTCTTTGTTGCCCTGGTCGATTCGGGGAAAACCCGTGCGACCTTATTCCAAGACGAGGCTAAAGTGTTTTCGATTCCAAGTTTACCGATCAACCAATGGACGAATGGTGGAACCAGCAAGGGCCCGCTCAGTATCAGCCAGCCCAGTCCGGCAGTAGTGAGGATTAGCTGGATGTCGTTCTTATAATCAAACTGCTCACCGAAGCTGTAACCGATCAGAATGGTCCAGAAAAGAGAATGGCAGAGTGGCACGCCCCCAAAGAGGACAGCCATTTGCGCCAATTTGGTCCGGCCGCGAAATAGGGCCAGTGTCGGGCGCCAGAAGAGAACAGCAGAGGTTGCAGCGCAGACGGCAGCAGAGAGGGTTGCGAGGGGCGGCATTCCTTCTGTTGCAAACTGCGCCATCCCTCCTACATCTTCTACTATTGCGGTTGCAAGAACAAGCGGAATTGTCAACGCGGCGGGTGGAAATGCGGTGTAGGCGATGAGCGGTTTTTCAGGAGGTTGCCGGCCTGGCCATAGATAGACTGCAAGAGAAGGTGAGAACGGCAGAACCAGCAGATAAAACGCTGCAGCAAGCAGCAAGAGCGTTGTGCTCAGCGAACTAGCGAGGACATACTCCAGGAAGGGATTCCAGAAGTGAGCCAGTAGGCCGACGGCGAGCAGCATCAGCACTGCGACTGTTTCGTAGACCGCGAAACTTAGCCAGGGGTAGAACCAGATCGGACGCCGCGCGCGCCAGCCGAGAATCGCGCCCCCGATATAGACGAACCGCTGAAGCCAGCGTACGCCTTGCCAGGGCTGGAAGGGCGCAGATTCGATGTACCACAGCTCGGCAGTCGTGTTTGCCAGCCAGACGCCGGCTGGTAACAACAGGAACGGCAGAGCGATGAGTGCTGCAGTACGAATGGAGTGGGTGCGGTTCATGGTTCGTTCCGGTGATCTAGTCCGGCATAGGATTCAGCTTATCATTGATGGCCCGGTTTCATTGGATGCATGTCGGTCCATTCCCTGACGGTTGTCGTACGATCTGTGGTAAGAGATGTTCACGGAACTAAGGCAAGCCCAGACCCTATCGCACGGATGGATTGCCTACTGAAGGCCCGGCTTCGTAAAGTTCCAATTGAACTGCATTAAATTCTATTACTTTTTTACCTCTTGCTTTCACAGATAAAATGAATAAAATATTGTTTACCTTCTTCTTTGAGGCTGAAGACCGTTTTCCGACTTGCTCCGAAAGCCGAGAGATCAAACCTAGCATGGAGGGTCAAAATGGGAACACAGCAGAGTTTCAATCGACGCAGATTCTTGCAGACCGCCGGTATGGGTGCTGCCGGGCTTGCGCTTGCGGCCTGTGCGGCGCCGGCAGCGGAGCCTGCCGCAGGGGACGCAGACGCGCCCGCTGCCGAAATTCCTGAGGTAGTATTTTGGTTTCCATGGGAGGACCCGGCCCTGAATATTCAGGACAAGTTCAACGAAGCAGGGCTGGGCGTGACAGCGGTGTGGCAACTTGGCGAATATGATTCGAACACGAAGACAATGGCCGCGCTGGCAGCCGGCACGCCGCCTCCTGTCTCCTTCCTGGGCCGCTGGCAGAGCGGAGACTTGGCGGTGCGCGATGCCCTGGTGGTACTGGACGACTACATTGAGGGCGCCGAAAACTTCACATGGGACAACATTTGGGAGAGACTGCAGAAGGATTCGATACTGTGGGGCAAGAAGTGGATCGTTCCCTACACGACGGATACTCGCGCCCTCCTGTACAACAGAACGGTCATGGGAGAGGCGGGGCTTGATCCGGATTCGCCGCCCCTGACGTGGGATGAACTGCACCAGATGGCAATCGACATAACGGAACTGGATGACGCGGGTCGCCTGGATGTGGTCGGGTTTACTCCCACATTTGGCAATCCGCCGGTGCATCTCATGTTTCTGACATTGATCTGGTGCCTTGACAGCGACATGGTCAATGAAGACTTGACCCAGGTCACGATCACCGACAAGGGTGAAGAGGCCATGGTCTTCCTGAAACAGTTGATGGACGATCAGGGAGGATACGAGGCGGCAGGCGCCTTCACAAGGGGGCTCAGTCTGGCGGAAGGAATCGATGCATTTTCGGCAGGAAAGGTGGGTCTGGCGATGCATGGTCAGTGGGTGCTTCGCAACTACGACAAATACTCACCGGATCTCGACTTTGGCATGATTCCGGGCCCGGTCTTTCCGGAGTATGACATACACGCCAACTATGACGGCGGAGGCGGCTGGTTCCTGTTCAAGGAGGGTGGACAGCCCGATGATGCCTGGGCCCTGGTTGATTTCACGATGAACGAAGAGTTCTATCTTGACCACGCCAACAGATTTCACTGGCTGCCGGCGCGCTCCGACGTGGGTGAACAGTGGGCCGCATTCGACGAACGGCGAGAGGTCTTCGCCGAGACGGCAAATACGGTGCGGTGGATTCCGATATTCGTCGGCATCCTGGAGACGCTGGGGGATATTGCCACCATGTTTGACAATATTCTGATTGGCGGCAAGGACATTGCCAGCGAACTGGAGATTGCGGAAGAAAAGATTCAGGCTGTGCTGGACCGGCACAACGAATTTCCAGTGCCTTCCTAGTCCGAGCCGGTAAAGGACGTTGAAATGCGGGGTTCGGGACGCGGTGCAAACCGTGTCCTGTAACCTCGCTCTCGTTCGTCTGGTGCATGTGCGCGCGCTCAAGATTTTCTCTATTCGGGATGTGGATGCCGGCACAGAGAGCCATGCTTAACATCGCTTTGGGACGGTTCGAAGGGAAGAGTCGAAAAATCGCACAGTCCTCGTTCGTTTACTGTTTGCTCATTGCCCTGGGTTTCCTGTTTGCGATGCCCTTGGTGTGGCTCATCTCCACTTCGCTAAAGAGCAATGAACAGGTGGGAATGTGGCCCCCTGTATGGATTCCATATCCCTTTGTATGGGAGAACTATTTCGTAGCCTGGACGAGCGGTCGTTTCGGTCTCTACTTCTTTAATACCGCATTCATCACGGTACTTGCTACGTTTGGTCAGCTGCTCACAGCTTCCATGGCTGCATTTGGCTTTGCCCGCCTTCGCTTTCCGGGCCGCGAGGTACTGTTTGCCGTACTTCTGGCAACGATGATGCTGCCCTTTGTAGTCACGATGATTCCAACTTTCATACTTTTCAAGAATCTGGGGTGGCTTGACTCCTTCAGGCCGCTGATCGTTCCCTACTACTTCGGGGGCGGAGCATTCTTCATCTTTCTGCTGCGCCAGTTTTTCAAGACATTGCCAACAGAGTTATTTGAGCAGGCCACGATCGACGGAGCTTCGAATTACCGCATTTACTATCAGATTCTGCTGCCTCTTTCCAAGCCCGCCCTTTCGACTGTGGCCATATTTGGTTTCCTGCATCATTGGAACGACTTTCTTGCGCCCCTTATCTACCTGAACAGCCCGGAGAAGTTTACCCTGGCTTTGGGACTGCAGCAGTTCATCCAGCGCACCGAAGTCCGCTATCAGGAGATGATGGCTATGGCGTTGTTGATGACCATTCCGGTCCTCTTGGTCTTCTTCTTCTTCCAACAGTACTTCATCCGTGGTGTCGTAATGTCCGGAATAAAGGGGTAGTTTGCCTGGAGAGAGAACTGGGAAACTCCCTATGAGTCAGGAAGCCATTTCCGCAACGGATAGTAGAGTGACAGCACAACTTCCTGCCAAACCCCGCAGCGTGTGGGCAAGTCCTATTCGCCGGCGCGAAGCCCGCGACGGTATTGTATTCATATTGCCCTGGTTTCTCGGCCTGCTCATCTTTATTCTGGGACCATTTGTTGCCGGCTTCTACTACAGTTTGACGGAGTATGACAGCCTGATGCCAGCCAACTGGCTGGGGTTGGATAACTACCGACGAATTCTGTTCGATGATGACCGCTTTTGGCTTACCGTCTACAACACGGTCTGGTATGTGGCTGCCGCGGTGGTTCCGCAGGTGATTCTTGGGCTGTTGCTGGCTATCCTGCTGAACCAGAAGGCCAGGGGAATCACGGTTTTCCGCACCGTCTTTTTTATGCCTTCCATCGTACCGATCGTTGCCTCTGTTTCGCTCTTCATCTTCATCTTGCATGATCGTTTTGGCCTCCTGAATGAGACTCTCTACCAGGTATTTGGCATTGTCGGCCCGAACTGGCTCACCAGCCCTGATTGGTCGAAGCCTTCGTTGGTGCTCTGGAGCTTGTGGGGTATCGGAGGGGGAATGATCATCTATCTGGCCGGCCTGCAGGGAATCCCGCAGACGCTATATGAAGCAGCGGCGATTGACGGGGCCGGCGCACTTCGCTGCTTCTGGAAGATCACAATTCCCTTGATTTCACCTACGATCCTCTTTGTTGTCATTATGGGCATCATCGGCAGCTTTCAGATTTTCACTCCCGTCTTTCTTTTGGGAAGCGCGAACTACGGACTGGCAGCTGCAGGGCCAATGGACTCACTCCTCTTCTGGGTCGTCTACATTTACAACCAGGGGTTCTTCTATTTTCGAATGGGCTATGCCAGCGCAATCGCCTGGCTGCTGTTCATTCTTCTGGTCGTACTTACGCTGATTCAGTTTCGGCTGGCCGGTCGTTGGGTTTACTATGAAGACGAGGCTGCTATTCGGTAGGGATGCTGCGGAAGGCGGCCCCACTTCCCCTCTCTTGGATCCTGAGGAGACTTTACAGTGTCAGACAGCCAACTTCGCGTCGGGTTTGGTGAGACCGACATTACACCGCCGCACGGGCTCTACATGTGCGGCAGCCTGGACCCGCGCCGGAATGAGGGCACGACGGATCCACTGCAGTCCCATGTGTTGGTGGCCGAGAGCGGAGGGAACCGGATCGCGATCGTGGGCGTCGACCTGATAGGCCTGCCCAAGGAGCTGGCGGACACGATCATCGCTGAAGCCGCCCGCCGCACAGGCATCCCGTCGGATGCAATTATGATCGCGTGCAGCCACACGCATAGCGGGCCCTATACGGCTGAGGGCGTCTATTCTTCAGACGTGATCGACGTGGACTACCTCGCGACGCTGCCGGACCGCATCGCGGCGAGCGTTGAGGAGGCCGCTGGACGGATGGAGCCGGCTTCGATGCACATTGGCCGGTCCTTGGTCCACCACGGAATCCACAACCGCCGCGTCATCTGCCCGGACGGCAAGGTGCTGAATACGTGGATGCCCCAGGCGCTCAACGATCTGGAGTATATCCCGCAAGTGTATGGGACGGCAGGTCCGGTCGATCCCGAGATGTGGGTCGTCCGTTTTGACAGGCTGGACGGAACAACATTGGGTGTCTTCTACAACTACTCGCTGCATACCAACTCCAAGGGCGGTACGACCTGGTCGGCCGACTACCCATGCGTAGTGGCCGAACAGATGAGAGAGGAGTACGGTCCTGGAGTGATCTCAGTCTATACGCCGGGCGCGTGCGCCGACATCAATGTGACGCTGGGGGGCGTGCGCTGGCGCGAAGGCGCAACTTATTTTGCGGAGCAGGCGGTGGACGCGGCGCGGCGGGCCATTCCCGTGGACGGGCCGATCGAGGTCAGCGCGATCCGCAGAGACATTACCGTTCCGCGACGGGACCCGGCCGATCATTCCCCTGAGGCGATTGGGCGGCTCAACTGGGGCGGGGCGGGGGGCCGCGCCGATGTCTTTGACCGGCAGGCTGAGCTTGTCGCCGCCTTGCCGGAGCGATGGGACGTACCCGTCAACGCGGCCCGTATCGGGCCTCTCGCGATCGCGTCCAATCCGGGGGAGCTGTTCGTTGAACACGGGCTCTCGATCAAGCGGCGCTCTCCTTTTCCGTACACTGTAGTGGCTGAACTGACGAACGACCTGGCCATGTATCAGCCGACAGAGGCGGCCTTCGAGCAGGAGGGATATGAATGCCTGGTAGGGCCCAATCGGATCGCTCTCGAAGGCGTCCAACGTATCGTGGATACAGCGGTGGAGCTGGTGGAAGAGTTGTGGAACGAATAGGCTGTCGTATGGCGGCAGAAGAGGCCGCTTGACAACACGGGACGAACAGTTGAAGAAGGAGCTGGGGACAGCATGAGTAAGCTACAGACCGGATTTGTGGGATTGCACCGGGGGGGCGGGCTGATGCGCAGCCTGGCCGGCCATCCGCGGGTGGAGGTTGCCGCCCTTTGCGATATTGATGAAGACACTTTGGCCGATACGGGGGCCGCGTTCTCGCTGCCCGATGAGAGGATGTTCACCCGGTTCGAGGACTTCGTGAACGCGCCGCTGGATATCGTCGTGGTGGCGACGCCGATCGAGTATCACGCCGAGCACTCGATCGCGGCGATGGAAAGCGGCAAGCATGTGCTGTGCGAGCAGACGGCGGCTTACACGGTGGAGGACTGCGCGCGCCTGGTGGAGACGGTGCACAAGACAGGTCGCGTCTACATGATGGGTGAGAACTACTGCTACTTTCATTACATCCGGGAGTGGCAGGACTGGATCAGGCAGGGAAAGCTGGGCAAGATCTTCCACGCGGAAGGGGAGTACATCCACGAGATCGTGCCGCTGCTCCGAAATCCTGAAACCGGCGAGCGGAGATGGCGTTACACGCGCGCCCCGATCTGGTATTGCGCGCACTGTCTTGGTCCGATTCTTACTTTGATGGAGGACCGCATCGTCAAGGCGACCGGCGTCCATTCGGGCAAGAACATCTACCCGGACGAGGGGCTGGGCTACCTCGATATGGAGGTGGGGCTGTTCCAGACGGAGAAGGGCGCCACGGTCAAGATCCTGCGCAGCCAGGTGGCGCCGCGACATCCTGATATGATCTTCTACACGCTCTACGGGGAGAAGGGGTTCGTGGAGAACGGCCGCCAGGGTGGGTGGGGCGGCACGACGGGCCTCTTCTACAGCGAGGACGAGGCCGCGGCCAAGGATGGCGCGCGGCAGATCGAGTGTCCGACGGTGGACCCGAATGCGCCGGAGGAGGCGCTGCGGGGCGGGCACGGCACGTCGGAGTACTATATGGTGCGGGACTTCATCGGCGCGATTGAGCAGAACGCCAGGCCGCCAATTGACGTGGTACGGGCGTTGGACTTCACAGTTCCCGGCATCATCGCGCACGAGTCGGCGATGCAGGGCGGGAAGTGGTTGGACGTGCCGCTGTTCTGAGTCTGCTTGCCGGGCTGTGACGCTGCCGAAGAAGGCGTATGCGGGCGTTCAGTCGAACTCGTCTGCGGCTTTTTCGGCGAAGGGCTGATTGGTCTGCTTGTCTACTCTGGGCTGCGCGCCTGATCGGCGTCGGCGCTTGCGCCCTTTGCGGCGGGGCTTGGGTCTCTCGGGTGAGATTTCGTCTTGGGAGATGACCGGGTAGGGGGCGAAGAGAGCCAGGTCCTCCTCACAATCGGAAAAGTAGATACGTTCCCGGCGGAGTGTGCGGGCGTAATCGTCGAAGCCGAGGGCGTCGACCAGCTCGTCGGGGCGGCCGGTAGCGCCGGGACGCATCTGTACGCGCATGAAAATGCTATGCTCGCCCTCGGCGGCGTCAAAGCCGGAGTATCGCAGTTCCAGAACCAGTGGGCGCAGGTTGTAGCGGTAGCGCTGGCCGTGGCGCTCCCGTTCGCGCCAGACTTCCACTTGCTCCAGAAACGCGTCGATCTTTGCCTGCAGCTCTGATTCGGACACTTCGCCAGCGTCGGCGTAGATCAGAACTGTGTAGTCGGCGCCGATCGTCAGGGACTGGGGCGACACCGTTTTGAAGGGCACCTCGGTTGCGTTTAGCAGGCGCACACCGGGGGGCAGCTTTTCACGGATCCTCATTGACAGTTCATCCAGCGGGACAGGCGGGCTGAAGGCCGCGTCGAGCAGTTCGCGTACGCCGGTCATGCCGAGGCCGAGGGGCGCGGCGAACTGGATGTGGGGCTGCGGGTTAAAGCCGCGCTTGTAGAGGAGCGGCAGATCGGCGCGGCGCAGGGTCCGTTCCCAGAGGCGGGACTCGTCCTGATGGCTGATGAATTTGATCGCCTCGCCCTTTTCGTAGGTAAGGCGGACGCGCTGGCGTGGGAGTTCTTCGGACAAGGTTGGCGGCTGCGATTGGACTGTCGATCCCATCAGAGGATCTCCGCCGCAGCGATCCGCTGGCTGACGGTGCCGTGACGGCGCTGGGGCACGCGTTCTTCGAACTGACCGGCGGCGTTCTCCAACTGGATGAGCTGGGCGGGGTCCGCGCCTGTGCCGGCGGGGAGCGAGATTCCTGCTTCCTTCATTTCGTCGTTGAAGTAGAGCGGCACCGGCACGACGTCGACGGGCTGGCGGGTCTTGTCCTTGCCCAGGGGCGGGCAGCACCATGCCTCGTCGGGCGCCTCGCGGCGCTGCTCCTTGAAATATCCCAGGATGCCGCAGGAGAAGCAGTGTTCGCGACAGTCGTCGACGACGCCGCCGGCGTAGGTGTGCAGGTATTCCTGCGCCAGGAACTCTTTATCGAGACCGGCTGAGATGTGCTCCCAGGGCAGGATCTCGTCCAGGGGGCGCTGACGGCGGGCGAACCAGTCCATCTCCAACTCGCAGTCGGCAAAGGCCTGCCGCCACAGGTCGAAGCGGAAATGCTCGCCCCAGGCGTCCAGCTTGGCGCCTAGCTCCCAGGCGCGCTGGATGACATCGCACAGTTTGCGGTCGCCGCGGGTGAGGAAGGCTTCGACCAGCGTTTCGGTTGGATCGTTCCAGGTGAAGTGAATGGCGGGATCTTTCAGCTCCTGCTGCAGGAGGCGTACCTGCTGACGGATGGTCGATTCCTCCTCCATCGGCACCCACTGGAAGGGCGTGTGCGGCTTTGGGACGAGCGTGCTGACGCCGATGCGAACGTTGGCTTTGTTGCCGAGGACGCGGCGACCAACGGCCAGCACCTTTTTGGACAGATCGGCGATGGCCTGGACGTCAGCGAGGGTCTGGGTGGGATGGCCGATCATGAAGTACATCTTGATCGTCTTCCAGCCGCGTCGGTAGACCTCTTCGGCGGTGCGCAGCAGGTCGTCGTCGGGGATGGGCTTGTTGATGATATCGCGCAGGCGGTCGGTGGCGGCCTCGGGCGCGAAGGTGAAGCCGGAGCGGCGCCTGCCCTTTTCGAGCAGGTCCATCAGGTCGACGCTGAAGCTTTCGATGCGGAGGCTGGGCAGACCGACGGAGAGTTTGCGGGCGCCGTGGCGCTCCATGGTGCGCCGTACCAGCTCCTCGACGTAGGTGTAGTCACTGCTGCTGAGGCTGAGGAAGCTGACCTCTTCGAAGCCGCAGTTGGCGATCATCTCGTCGACTGCCTGCAGGACCTCCTCCACGGGCCGCTCGCGCACGGGGCGGAAGATCATGCCGGCCTGGCAGAAGCGGCAGCCGCGGGTGCAGCCGCGCATGATTTCGATGGCGGCGCGGTTGTGGACGACGTTGATGAAGGGCACGATGAACTTTGTCACCGGGGGCGGCATGACGGTGACGACGCGCTTCATCACCGTCTCGGGGGCGTCGGGATGGGTAGGGTGGATTGCGGCTATTGTGCCGTCGGCGGCGTAGCTGGCCTCGTAAAGGGCGGGTACATAGACGCCGGGAATCTGGGCGAGCATGGCCCAAAGCTTGCTGCGGTTCTGTGTTGGCAGGCCTGCGCTGCCGTCTCGTTCCTCTTTCCACTGTTCATGCACATCGATGATCTCGAAGATCACCTCTTCGCCTTCGCCGATGACCATGGCGTCGAAGAATGCGCTCATCGGCTCCGGGTTGTAGCAGCCTGAGCCGCCGGCGATGACGAGGGGGTGGGAGGCGTCGCGGTCGGCGGCGCGCAGGGGGAGCCCGGCAAGGTCGAGCATGGTGAGTACGTTTGTGTAGAGCTGCTCGTAGGGGAGCGAGAAGGCGAGTATGTCGAACTGGCTGACCGGGTGGCGGGTCTCCAGGCCGAAAAGGGGGATGCCGTCGCGGCGCATCACCGTTTCGAAGTCGCTCCAGGGGCAGTAGACGCGCTCGGCAAGAAGGTCGTCGCGCCTGTTGACCAGGTCGTAGAGGACCATCAGACCCAGGTTGGATCCGCCGAGCTCGTAGATATCCGGGAAAGCGAGGGCGACCTTACCGCGGATGGCGGTATCGTCCCAGTCCTTGGGGATGCTGTTGAGCTCGCCGCCGGTGTAGCGGGCGGGCTGCGTTACTTTATGCAGGACGCGGTCAAGGGCGCGTGAAATCTGCTTGGGGGTGGTAAACATATCCTGTTCCTTCTCATCTGCCGACCCGCTGCGCCGTCCCTGTAAGGCGGTCGCGGTTGCGGCCGGGCGGGATTCGAACCCGCTCATTGCCAGGCGGCGCCGGGTGGCGGTACGCTCTGGCGATCAGGTTTCCGGCTGGTCCGGGTGGACGGCCGGAGTTGCCGTCATTATAGAAGGAGCGGGCGAGAGGATCAAATCCTGTGCGGATGTGGTTTTGACTTTCGCGAACTCCTTCCGTATACTGTCCGGTACCAGGTTTTGCAAGGGACCTGCCCCGTTCGTCTAGAGGCCCAGGACACCACCCTCTCAAGGTGGAGACAGGGGTTCGACTCCCCTACGGGGTACTGGAACGAGAAATCCCGCTGAGTTCAGCGGGATTTTCTTTTTGTCTGTGGCCGGTTGGAAGCGGGGCGCAGCCTTAGTCAACGGCGATGATGGCTTCGATTTCAACGGCCCAGTTGGCGGGCACGGTCAGGCCGATAGCGCTGCGGGCATGGCGCCCGGCGTCGCCAAAGAGTTCGATGAACATGTCGCTGCAACCGTGGATGACCGAGGGTGTGTCGTTGAAGCCCGGGCCGACGTTGACCATGCCGAAGACCTTGACGACCTGGCGGACGTTGTCCAGGCCGGCGATTGTGTGGACGGCCTGGAGGATGCTGAGCGCGCAGAGCTGGGCGGCGCGGTAACCCTCTTCAGTGGTCAGGTCCTGACCAACCTTGCCCATGATCTCCTCGTCGCCGAAGCGGGAGACTTGGCCGGAGACGTAAACATGGTCGCCGGAGCGGACTGCGGCCATCAAGCGGCCGCCGTCGAGGTCGATCTTCTCGAGTTCGTAACCCATTTCTTTCAGTTTTGCCAGATAGGACACGTTTTACTCCTGTGGATTGTTGCCCGCGCGGCGAATAGCGGCGCGGTCGGGTAGCGGACAGATGGAAAATGCGTTGCTCGCGTGCGTTATGTTGCCGGCGACAGAACGGGCGCCGCTTTGGCGCGCTGGTAGAGGTCTGCGAAGTCGGCGCTGCCGTCGTCGTCGAGGTATGCGGTTGCGACGCCGCGCTCGTAGATGGGTTGGTTTGCGGTGCGCCAGTAGTCCCACATGCTCGAGCCCTGGCTGAAGCTGGTGTCGGCGAAATAGACGCGCACGCCGTTGGCGCGGCTGTAGCGGATCAGGCGGCGGGGCAGGCTGAAATCGGCGGCGTCGACGCGATAGGTGTCAAGGGCGGCCTCGTCGATGGTGATGCCGAGGCCGGGGGCTTCGGGCGTCTGGGCGTAGCCGCCGACGACGGGGATGCGCTGGTCGAGCAGATTGTGCTGGTAGAGCTCGTGGCAGTTGATGGCGGGCCACTGGGCGTGGCTGAGCACGGCGCCGAGATGGAGGGCCATGGTGGTGGTAAGGCCGGTGCCGACCATCTGGATGAAGAAAGGCATGTTGGCGGTGGCCGCGGAGATGCCGGAGCGCAGTACGTTGGTGACGCCGCCGGCGATGACGAAACCGTCGCAGTAGCCGTGCTGGATGGCGACTGCGCCTGGGACGCCGCCGTAGTGGTGGGCGATGGGCGTGCGCACCTTTTCGCGCAGGAGTCGGTTGCCGGCCACGTCGTTGGCCTGTATCGGCCCTTCCCAGATCGCGATCTTGGGGAAGTCGGTCTCGAGCTCACGGAGGACGGGCACGGCGGTGGACACGTCGAGCAGGAAGTCGTTCCAGTCGCAATCGATGTGGAACCAGTCAGGTGTGGCGTCGCTGATGCGCTTGACGGTCGCGTAGACATCGTGCCAGGGGCGGGTCTTGATCTTGATGGAGGTGAACCCGAGCTCGACGGCGACCCTGGCCTCCTGTTCGTAGGCGGCGGGGCCCATGTCGTGGTCCCAGAAGGAGACGGGGCACCAGTCGCGCAGTTTGGTTCCCAGGAGACGGTAGACAGGGACGCCGGCGAGCTTGCCGGCGGCATCGAAGAGGGCCATCTGGAGGCCGGCGCCGAGGGAGTCATCCCACATGAGGTCGAAGGGGGACTGGCCGATGACGCGGTCGGTGTCTTCGACGCGTCCCCAGGTATAGTTCTGGATCGTCTCGCCGTAGGCGACGGTGCCGTCGTCGAGGGTGAGGCGTATGATTTCGGACTCGGACCAGCGGTGGATATTGGCGCGTTCCATTTCGCGGCGCACGCGGTCGACCATGGGGATGACGAGGAGGATCCGTTCGACGTCGGTAATTTTGGCGGTGGCGGTCATCGGGTGCTCCTGTGGGGTGGGTCGGATTGAGGGAATTTTAACATGCTACGCGAAAAAGTGGGACATTTCGGCGGGGAAAATAGTGCTACTGTTCCCGTCGGTGGTAATTTCTCTCAATTTGACTATGCGAATTGTGCATCTACGGAAGAACTGCCCTACGTGATCGATTCATCAAGATTTGGGTTGATTCCTGATGGCCGCGATTGCTTCTTCAATATCTCTTTGGGCGTCCTCTTCTGGCACGTCAGGCATTGTTGCGTGCATTTCTTCGAGAAACTCAATCAGGCGACTGCCGGCGGAACCCCGATCGTCTTCAGAAGAAAGATCTGTTGGTTCTTTCCCATCTGCATTGCCGTGCTTTTGTCTCATGAAATGCTCACAGTCATTGAAGGGCAGGTCGGCGAAAACAGGTATTCCTCTAACTGAGCTTAATTCGATTTACACCGAATATGGCAGATCCAGCCGCTCCTCCACCCAATCACGCATCAGGGCAGAAACCGATTTGTTGGAAGCGACCGCTTCGGCGTGAAGCACCCCTTTTACGTATTCATCCAGATATATTGTCAGCGAACTACGACTGAAGTGTTCATCCGGAAGAAAGGGTTCAAAGTAGTCAGATGGATAGAGATATCCATTTTCGCTGCCAGGCTCGCCGAAACTCTCGTCAATGATCCGGGTCATGCCATGCTGTTCGGCAGTGGGATCGGAAATTACTTTGTACACTTTCCCAACCGTAAGGCCGAACAGCGGCTCTTCCTGTAATGGCTGGTCTGGAGCGTACAAGTAGGGCTGATTGCAGATGCACCTTGCGTAGCTCATGTTATTCTCTCTAGGTGATACACGACCTTTTGGTCTCTCCGTCCGATGCCGTGCGCTTCAAACCAGTGCACCTCGGCAACCCACACTGTGCCGTCCTCATACTCTACAGTTGCTTTGCCTTTCATCTTGCGCCAGCGCCCTCGCCCAAAGCGGCGATTCAGGTAATGTCGAGCACGGACTCCATTTCCACGCGCTATTGTATCTATGTCATAGATTTCGCTCAAGAATTCAAATCTGTAGCGGGCCAAATTTCCAAATCAACTTTCTTGCCCTAGAGAGCCTAAAATGAGCCTCCGAAATCCCCGTCGCGAGTCAGTCATCACTGCAGCATGAGCGATCAGTATGAGACTTGGCATATGAAAGCACTGTCTTTCTCAACCCTGAATCTCCTCCACGAGGCGGGCCAGGACTATCTCTTCTTCGCCCTCCTCCAACGTCGTCGGGTTCAGCATGATAGTTTCGTCCGGCCCGGCGCCTGCGTTCACCGACGGTGTCCCTTCGCGCATCGCTTGGAGGATCTCGCTATGTGTTCGGCCCACAACTGAGGCGTCGATTTGGACGCGGGCCCGCGGCGTTGGCTGGTTCGCCTCGCTGGGGAAGGATCGGGTTGCGCTCACACCGTCCAGCCGGTTCAACTCGCTGCACCAGCCTGCCACTATCTCTTCCATCTGGGAGCTTCGCGCTTCGTGATCCATTGACAGGTAACGCTCGACGGCGGCCAGCAAACCCACCATCTCCTCCTTGCCGACTTTCAACGGGCGGCCGATGTTGTGGTGGGGAGGGCCGTTGAGGGCGCAGGCGTCGATGAGCCACTGCTTGCCCAGCACGAGGCCGGAGGACTGGGGCCCGCGCAGGTCTTTGCCGCCGCTGAAGATGGCGGCGTCGGCGCCCATCTGGGTGAACTTCCACAGGTTTTCGACAGGCGGGAGCTGGGCGGCTGCGTCCACGAGGACGGGCACGCCGTGCGCGTGGGCGACGTCGATCACCTTCTCCAGGGGAATGTCGCCAGGCGTCCTCATGGCCCCCTCAAACCAGATCACCGCAGCGGTCTTTTCATTGATCGCCCTCTCCAGATGCCAGACTTCGGCTTCGCCGGGCCAGCCTATCTCTACCAGCTGGACGCCAACCTGGCGGACAGCGTGATCATAACCGTTGCGGTGAGACTTGTGAACGATGACCTCGTTTTTTAGGCCGGTCAGGTCTGGCAGTTGTTCTATCGCCCACTTTTCGTTGCCTGTGACACAGGCGGCTATGGCGACGACGATGCCCCCGGCCGCGCCTGAACTGACGTAGCAGGCCTCGTTCTGCGTGAGGAGGGCGATACGGTTGCCGACGCGGCGCTGGAGCTCCGGCAGGTCAATGAAGGCCTTGGCCGCCTCCATCATCGCTTCCAGTACTTCAGGCGGCATGATCGAGCCGCCGAGCCTGGTGAGGGTGGCGTTGGCGTTGATCATCGGGGTAATGTCCAGTTCTTCGTAGGAGGGCATGGGCGTACCACCTCTTCTTTCGTGATGGGAAGATCGTTGTGGGGCGAAAGGCGGCGCGTAGCGAATCCAACGCTACGCGCCGCGGGCAGGGCTCAACGATATGAGTAGACGGCTCTATGCCGGCTGCGGCAGGACGAGATCGCAGGCGTCGGCGGGCATCCAGTGGGCATCTTCGCCCGCCCACTTGACGTTGCAGCCGATCGGGTTGGTCAGCGTGGTGCTGACCGGCTGGCCGGACGTATGCTCCTCCAGGGCGCGGTCGAGGTCGAAGACGGTGGACTGGGTGGCGTCGCGGGGACTGTCGACGCCGCGGCCGGTGTAGACCAGTTCGCGGTCCTTGTTGAAGACGTAGAAATGGGGCGTTCGCAGGGCGCCGTAGGCTTTGGCCACTTCCTGGGTTTCGTCGCGCAGGTAGACCCAGGGGAACTTGTGCTCGCCCATGCGCTCGACCATGTGGCGGAAGTCGTCTTCGGCGTTGACGTGGACGCTGTTGGAGTTGATGCCGACGAACTTGACGCCCTTGGAGGCGAAATTGTCGGCGCTGGCGCGCGTCGCTTCGTCGGAGCCGATGACGTAGGGGCAGTGGTTGCAGGTGAAGAAGACGACGAGCGTCTCGGCTTCATCGAAGCAACCGAGTGTGTAGACTTCGCCGTCGGTGGCGATGAGCTTGAAGTCGATTGCCTTTTCGCCGATCTCTAGAGTGAATGCCATGCTGTCCTCCTGTGAGGGTTCTGGGTCCAGGGCTTACAGTTCCTCTCTGCCCTGGTGGATAACAACGAATGGTACGGCCTCAATGCAACCGGCGGGAAACGAACTGAGATGATGATGGAGGCGGCAGCGCAGGGGCGTTTTGGACCGGGTTGCAGATCAGGCTTTACAGGCAGATAATGACCGCCACCAAGGAGTATCGTCTCCTGGCTTGATTATACTGATGATCTCTAACCGGGCAAAGTTGCACAGGAAAAAGGAGACCTATCATGCGCATTGGCATCGCGTCACTGAATCACGAGTCCAACACATTTGCGTCATTCCCGACGACTTTGTCGGACTTTCGTTTCGTGCGGGGGCAGGAGATCGTCGAGCAGTACCGGCCGATGTTCCACGAGGTGGGCGGATTCATCGCAGGGGCAGAGGCATACGGTTACGAGATTGTTCCGCTGATGGGGGCGGTGGCGACGCCGGCGGGGGCGGTGGAGGCGGATGCCTATGAGGCCCTCACGGACGAATTGCTGGGGTTGATTCGCGACGCCATGCCGCTGGACGGGCTGCTGTTGGGTCTGCACGGGGCGCTTGTGGCGGAGGGATTCCCGCAGGGGGACGGCGAGACGACGCGCCGGGTGCGGGAGCTTGTCGGACCGGACTTCCCCGTGATTGTGACCCACGACTATCACGGAAACGTGCCGCCGCAACTGGTGGAAGACGCGACGGCGCTGATCATCTACAAGACGTGCCCGCATATCGACCAGCGGGAGAGGGGATTGCAGGCGGCGGAGTTGATCACGCGCACGGTGCGGAGGGAGGTGCGACCGGTCTCAAGCATCGCCAAGCCGGAGCTGGTCTACAATATCGCGTTTCACAACACAAACATGCGTCCGATGAAACCGGTGATGGATGCGGCGATCGAGCTGGAGCGGCAGCCGGGGATTCTGGCGACGAGTGTGGCGGCCGGTTACCAGTATGCGGATGTGCCGTGGATGGGGCCGTGTATCGTTGTGGTGGCGGACGGGGATCAGGGTCTTGCCGATCGTGAGGCGCAGCGGCTGGCCGACCTGATGTGGTCGCTGCGGGACGAGCTGCTGCCGAAGATTCCGAAGCCGGCTGAGGCGGTGGAGATGGCGATCGCAAGCGAGGAAAAGCCGGTGTCGATGATGGAGATGGGCGACAACATTGGCGGTGGCAGCGCCGGGGATTCCACTTTCGTGTTGGAAGAGTTGCTGGGGCAAGGGGCGAACGGCTGGGTGATGGCCTTGTACGACCCGGAGGCGGTGGCGGCGTGCGCGGCGGCAGGGGTTGGCGCGCAGCTGGCGCTGACGGTGGGAGGCAAGGTGGACGACGAGCACGGGCCGACGCTGACGGTGGAAGGGACGGTGCGCACGCTGCATGACGGCAAGTTCATCGAGACGGAAGTCCGCCACGGGGGAGGGCGTGATTGGGACCAGGGGCTGACCGCGGTGTTGGAAACGAACGGAGGACTGCTGGTACTGGATAGCCTGCGTACGCCGCCGATGAGCCTCAATCAGCTGCGGTCGGTTGGGATCATGCCGGAGCAGCATGAGATTTTTGTGGCCAAAGGGTCGGTCGCGCCGCGGGCCGCGTACGAGCCGGTCTCGGCGCGTATTATTGAAGTGGACTCGGGCGGCGCGACGTCGATCAGTCGCCCACCGGAGGAGTTTCAACTGGCGCGGCAGGGGCTGTATGAGTGGACACAAGGCGCCTAGATGGTGAAAGCGCGCGTGCTGTAACGGGATCGCCGATCAGGCTGTCGACGATTTTGGCTGAAGAGACGACGCCGGGGACGCCTGCGCCGGGATGCGTGCCGGCGCCGACGAAGTAGAGGTTGTCAACGTCTTCCGAATGGTTGTGCGGACGGAACCAGGCGCTTTGGGTAAGGGTCGGCTGGATGGAGAAGGCGGAGCCGAGATAGCTGTTGAGTGTGCCGGCGAAGTGACGGGGGTCGATGCGGTGTTCGGCGACAATGTTGCTTTGCAGGTCGGGCAGATAGTTCTTCTCGAGAAAGTCCATGATGGCATCCCGGTAGGGACCGGCCTGCGTCTCCCAGTCGATGTCGGCGCCGAGATGGGGCACAGGTGAAAGGACGTAGAAGGCTTCTCCGCCGGCCGGCGCGAGGGAGGGGTCGGTCAGGGTTGGCATGTGCAGGTAGAGCGAGAACGCCTTGGGCAGATCTCTGTTGCGGAAGATGTCGCGCAGCAGACCGGTGTAGTCCGGATGCATCATGATGTTATGGTGGGCCAGGCCGGTATCGCGATACTGGCGCTTTGTCCCGAAGTAGATGACGAAGAGGGACATGGAGTAGCTCTTGCTCTTGACGCGCCGGTCGCTGTTGCGGGGCCGCTGGTGGGAGGGGATGAGGTTGAGGTAGGTCCAGGCCGCGTCGGCGTTGGAGACGACGGCGTCGGCCTTGTGGATTGAGCCGTCTTTGAGGCGGACGCCGTGGGCGCGGCGCTGCTCGATGAGGATGCGGTCTACTTCGGCGTTGAGATGGATGTTGACGCCCAGCTCCTGCAGGAGGCGGGCGAAGGCGTCGATTATGGCGCTGGTCCCTCCCATGGCGTAGTGGATGCCCCACTCCCGTTCCAGGTAGTGAATGAGGACATAGAGGCTGGCGGCGGTTAGGGGATTGCCGCCGATCAGGAGAGGCTGGAAGGAGAAGCAGCAGCGCAGGAAGTCGTCCTGGAAGAACTTTGAGACGTAGCCGTAGACGCTGCGGTAGCTTTGCAGGCGGATCAGGTCGGGGACGACGCTGATCATGTCGGAGAGGTTGAGGAAGGGCTGGTCGATAAGGGCCATTCCCGTTTCGAAGATCTCTTTGGAGCTGGCGAGAAAGTCATCGTACCCCTCGACGTCGGCGGGGCTGCGCTGTGCAATCTGGCGGAGCATGGCATCGTGGTCGGCGCTGACGTCGAAGGGCCGGCGCCGGTGATCGAAGATGCGGTAGAAGGGATCGCAGGGGACGAGTTGGAAGTAGTCCTGGCGGCGGCGGCCGGCTGCCTGCCAGATTTCGTCGAAGATCCAGGGCGCCGTGATGACGGTGGGGCCGCCGTCGAAGCGGTAGCCGTCGATGTCGTAGACGTAGGCGCGGCCGCCGAGTTTGTCGCGCTTTTCGAAAAGTTCGACCTGGTGGCCGCGGGCGGCGAGGCGGGCGGCGGCGCTCAGTCCGCCAAAGCCGGAGCCGATAACGATGATCTTTGACACCGATTTCCTCCGTTGATCGCGGCCGGGGCTGCCTTAGCGCCGACAGCGTATGCTCCCATAGACACAGGGGAAAGTATGACACAATTCTGGGCCGAACTGCGAAACCGGATTCGGGACGAAAATAGTGTTCAAAACATGTACATATTTCAACTTTTTGGTATTTGTTTAGCTATTATACATCAAGGAGATTCTTGGACATATCCTTCCGCCGCACTCCGTTCATTCCAGAGCAGGTCAGGATTTGGCTGATCACGGGTCTTGTCATATACTTTTTGTTTGTGTGGGTGGCCTGTTTCCGCGTTGCTGCCCTGGTTTTGAGGGTAGCATTTCACCAAAGGATGCCAACCCATTTATCGTCCGAATTGCGGGGCCTGACGCGCTTCACCGGTGGAGCGCGTGGAGCAATAGGCCCGCAAGCCGCTTTCCGAAGTTCCGGAGAGGCCGGACAGACGGTCCCCGGGCGCGGTCAAAGGAGAGAAGAAGATGTACGCAGTGGTTCGAACCGGCGGCAAACAGTACAGAGTTTCCCCCGGCGATATTCTTGAGGTAGAGAAGCTGGCCGGCGATGTCGGCGACAGCATCGTTCTGGAAGACGTGCTGATGGTGGCTAGCGAGGAAGGCATCGAGATCGGCCAGCCGAACGTGGTGGGCGCATCGGTAACGGCGAGGATTACGGGGCAGCACCGGGGCGAGAAGATTCTTGTCTTTCGCTATCGCCCGAAGAAACGGGTGCGTGTGCGTCGCGGGCACAGGCAGTATCTGACCCGTCTGCAGATCCACAAGATCAGCGGCGACGGTTTCGAGTGTGTTGAAGAGGGGAAGGAAGAGGCTCCGCCGGAAGAGATAGTCGAAGAGGCCGCAGCCGGGGCCGCCGTCGCGGCGGTGGCTGAGACTGACTCGCTTGCCGAGGCGGTAGAGACTGTCGAGGCCGAAGCGGACGAAGAGGCCGACATCGTCGACAAGGCGGTGGACGCGGTCGAGGCTGTTAGTGATGCAGCCAGCGAGGCTGTGGATGCTGTCGGTGATGTTGCGAGCGACGCGGTCGAGACTGTCAGTGAAATGGCCAGCGACGCCGCGGAGGCCGTCAGCGACAAAGCGGGCGACGCCGAAGACAACGAGAAGAAAGAGGAGTAAGGGATATGGCTCACAAAAAAGGCGGCGGCTCCAGCCGTAACAACCGGGACTCGAACGGCCAGCGGTTGGGCGTCAAGCGATATGGCGGCGAGTTTGTAACGTGCGGCAGCATCATCATCCGCCAGCGGGGTACTCCGATCTTCCCGGGCATGAATGTCGGCCAGGGCAAGGATGATACGCTCTTTGCGATGCAGGATGGTTACGTGACCTTCGAATGGGCCAAGAAGAACCGCAAGAAGGTCAGCGTATACACGGCTGAAGAGAAGCAGGCGCTGGGGAAGGTGTAGAGACATGAAGCCAGAGATTCATCCTCAATACTACGCCGCGGCGCGGGTCTACTGCTCATGCGGGAACAGCTGGGTGACCGGCAGCACAACGCCGGAGATCAACGTCAATATCTGCAGCCAGTGCCATCCGTTTTACACCGGTGAGCAGCGTATTGTTGATTCGGTCGGCCGGGTTGAGCGGTTTGTGAGACGTCTGGAATCGCGCCAGAGCGCAGCGGCCCGCCAGCAGATCGAAGCGGAGGTGCGGCAGGAGGCCGAGGCGGCGGCGCGACGGGCGCGAGCGCGCGGCGACGACCCCGAGGAGGCCGCGGCCGAGGTGATGTCCAGGCTCGAGACGGAAGTCGAGGCGGAGCCGGAAGCGTAGCCTTTGGCGCAAGTAGAACACAGAATGAACCCTCAATCCGGCGGTGGATGGATCGAGCTGATTTGCGGTTCGATGTTCAGCGGCAAGACGGAAGAGTTGCTGCGCCGTGTACGCCGGTCCGAGATTGCCCGCCGCCGCATCCAGCTTTTCAAGCCGCAGATCGACAATCGCTACGGACGCGAGCTGCTGGCATCGCACAACGGCATGTCCCGCGGCGACGTCGTCATACTGGAAGACACTGCCTCCCTGCTGAACCGGGTGAAGCGGGGAACGGAGGTGGTGGCGATCGACGAGGTGCAGTTTTTCAATCCGGCGGTCGCAGGCATCTGCCAGGAGCTGGCCGACCGGGGGAAACAGGTGATTGCGGCGGGCCTGGACCAGGATTTTCGCGGAGAGCCGTTTGGGCCGATGCCGCGGCTGATGGCGCTGGCTGAACGGGTGGACAAGCTGCACGCCATCTGTGTACAGTGCGGCTCGCCGGCCACGCGCACGCAGCGGCTGATCGACGGGAAGCCGGCCCGCTACGACGAACCGGTTATCCTTGTGGGCGGAAGCGAGAGTTACGAGGCCCGCTGCCGCAGCTGCCACGAGGTGCCGGCCAAGCCGGACACGAAGGCACTGCTGGAAAAACTGGGAACTGTTTGACTGCAGTGAAGGACACCTGAAACACAGTTCGATTCTTCACACAGTTTCCTCTCCTCTTCGCCCTTTTGGGCTCAGATTTCCTCCAAGACCATAACTGATTTCAGGTCAAGAACTCGCCTTCTTCGTTTGGTGTGCTGCGTTGACCGCGTTCGCGGTCATGGCATCAGGTGAAGAGCGTGCAGTGGAGCACCCACCCCCGCCGCGCAGCCATTGGCATAGTTTTGCGACTGCAAGGTTGCGAAACGCGGGCAAGATTCTATAATAGCGGGGCGGGACAGACCTAATTCAACAGGCAGAACACAATGAACCTCTTGACTCTTTTTGCGATTGGCCGCGAACGCCAGCCGGACAAAGTTGCGATCGAATTCAAGGATGCGCGCGGGCCGCTGGCGGCGCAAGAGCTGACCTTTGCGGAACTGCAACGGCAGGTGCGAAGATGGGCGGCTGCGTTTGCGCGGATGGGCGTGCAGAAGGGGGACCGGGTGGGGCTCTATCTGTGCAACCGGCCGGAGTTCGTGATCGCCTACCTGGCGACGCTGGAGGTGGGCGCGATCATGGTGCCGATCAATCTGCGTTATCGGCGCCGGGAACTCAGCCACATTTTGAACGATGCAGAGCCGGCGCTGCTGGTGATCGAGGACGAGCGCTGGCCGGTGCTGGATGAGATCGTGGGGATTGAAATCGGGCCGGGTCTGACGGTGCTGTCGGTTGACCGGTCAGAGAGCTGGCTGGAAGAGGCTGACGGCAAGGAGTGGAGCAGCGCGTCGCGGCCGCTGACGCGCGGTGAGGAGACCGCGCTGATCATGTACACGAGCGGCACGACGGGCGCGAGCAAGGGGGCAGTGCTGAGCCACAATCATGTGCTGGCGACGGTGACGGGCCTGCTGAGCGCGTGGGCGTGGCAGGCGGATGATGTGCTGCTGCTGCCGCTGCCGCTGTTTCATACGCACGGGCTGGTGGTGGGACTGCATTGCGCGCTGGCGATGGGGGCGACGGTGCGGCTGCGTACGGGATTCGATGCGACCGAGACGGTGAAGACGCTTTCGAGCGGCGGGGCAACGCTGTTTTTCGCGGTGCCGACGATCTATACGCGGCTGGTTGATTTTCTGGCAGAGGCGGATGAGGCGCCTTCTTTTGCGGCGATGCGGCTGTTCTGTTCGGGGAGCGCGCCGCTGCCGGCGGAGATTCACAATGCGTTTGAGCGGCTGACGGGGAAGCGGATCCTTGAACGCTACGGGATGACGGAGACGGGGATGAACTTCAGTAATCCGTACGCGGGGCCGCGCGTTGCGGGCACGGTGGGCACGCCGCTGCCGGGCGTGTTCGCGCGCATTGTGGACGCGGCGGGGCAGGACCTGCCGGCGGGCGAGGAGGGCGAGCTGCTGCTGCGGGGTAGCAATGTGTTTGACGAGTACTGGCGGGCGCCGCAGCAGACGGCGGAGAGTTTTGTGCAGGACGACCTGGGAAATCGCTGGTTTCTGACGGGGGACCTGGCGCGCATGGACCCGTTGTCGGGCTATGTGACGCTGCTGGGACGGCGGCACGAGCTCATCATTTCGGGCGGGCTGAACATCTATCCGCGCGAGGTGGAGGAGATGCTGACTACCTTTCCCGGCATCGAGGAAGCGGCGGTAGTGGGCGAGCCGGACGCGGAGTGGGGTGAGGCGCCGGTGGCGTATTTGGTGTGCAGTTGCGAGATCGATGAGGTGGATTTGGAGAGGTATTGTCGGGGGCAGCTGGCTTCGTATAAGCTGCCGCGGCGGTTGCGGATTGTGGAGGAACTGCCGCGGAATGCGATGGGGAAGGTGCAGAAGCATCTGTTGCCGCGGGGTGGTGTCTGAACTGTGATGTGTGGTACTGCAGAGATGGGCTGTGATTGAACTGTCACTGTTTTTTCTCGTTTTGGGGGGCAGGTCACTTGAAACATATCGTAAACATATGTGGAATCGCAGGGGCAAGAGGAGAACTGAAGGCAGGAGACCGTGATGACCCGACAGTTGACAGCGATAATCGAACGCGAAGACGATGACTACGTTGCCCTCTGCCCGCAACTGGATATCGCCAGTCAGGGTGCAACCGCGTCCGAGGCGAGAGCAAATCTGAAGGAAGCTCTGGAACTGTTTTTCGAGTCGGCTTCAGCCGCCGAAACGCGCCCCCTTCACGCCTCGTCCCATTCTGATATGCCCCCCGCGGAGCCACAGCGCCGGGCGCATCCCAGAAGATTGTCTCTCTGCAAGCCACCCTCCCGTCCGGCGCAGAGAGCCCCCAACCAGCAACGCTTGATCGCCTTCAATCCTGAAAATCCTTTTGCGCCCGGTTCTGCGATGGCGATTGCCGCGACAGCAGCGATGACATTCCACTTGTGCTGAAGTCAGTCCGTACAGCCGACCGCGCCGGGGCTTGGCTTCGACGCGGGACACGTGCTGGCGCTCCTGAGTTGAACCCCTTTGCAAACAGGATCTTACGTTCAGCCGACCCGGACCACGGCGGCGCCGGCGGTGTCAGCCTGCCACCGGCGCCGCGCTCTGTCCGGCGATCTCTATTCCGGCACCGTGGCCGTCGGAAAATTCTGTTGCCAGTCGCTCTTCTCGCCCGCCGCGTTCACCGCGCGGATGGTATAGTAGTACTTCCTCCCGGCCGTAAGCCCGCTGTGCGTGTACGATGTGCGGTCGGTTCCTCCCAGCGGTTGCCAGTCGGGCAGCGGGTACCACCACACCTGTAGTTCGTAGCGCACTGCGCCCGGAACAGCCTCCCAACTCAACTCGACCGCGTTCTCGCCGGCTTTGACTTTGGCCGTCAGCGCCGGCTCCGTCAGCGGGGATGCCACCGGCGTTGGCGTGGGTGTTGGCGTTGACGTCGGCAGCGGGGATCCGGACGCCGTTGGTACGGTCGCCGACGCAAAATCCTGTTGCCAGTCACTCTTCTCGCCCGCCGCGTTCACCGCGCGGATGGTATAGTAGTACTTCCTCCCGGCCGTAAGCCCGCTGTGCGTGTACGATGTGCGGTCGGTTCCTCCCAGCGGTTGCCAGTCGGGCAGCGGGTACCACCACACCTGCAGTTCGTAGCGCACTGCGCCCGGAACAGCCTCCCAACTCAACTCGACCGCGTTCTCGCCGGCTTTGACTTTGGCCGTCAGCGCCGGCGCTGTCAGCGGGGATGCGACCGGCGTTGGCGTGGCTGTTGGCGTCGGGGTAACCGGAGATGGCGCCTGCTGCTGCGGC
The DNA here is from genome assembly GCA_965204525.1 of Caldilineaceae bacterium. Taxonomy (GTDB): domain Bacteria; phylum Chloroflexota; class Anaerolineae; order Caldilineales; family Caldilineaceae; genus Bin5. The sequence goes on from OZ241994.1 coordinate 2,094,651, forward strand.
CGTGAGCCTTGGTTCTGCTGTGGCTGCGCCGTAGCGGTGGCTGTCGGCGTTGGCGTAGCTGTCGGCGGCGCCTGCTGCCCGGGCGGCTGTGACCGCTGCGGCTGTGTGCCTGGGTCTTGGCCTTGGACCTGCTGCGGGCCCGCGTCGGTGTCGTGGATGGTGACGGTGTAGGACGTTCCCCAGCTCCCGACGCTGCCCGCAGTGAGCCAGTTGGGCAGCGCGCTCGCGTCTATCGACACCGTGAAGTCCTCCAATTCATCGGTGTCGCCGTCCTCCGGTATCGTGATCGTTCCCTGGGCGGATGGCAGGGGCCCGTTGATGGTGAGCGCTAGGGGCCCGGAGTAGTCGGCCGGCTCCGCCGTTCCCGGCGTGTACCGCAGGGGGATGTTCACGTCGCCATGCACCCTTCTCGACATGCGCACGGCGACAGACGCATCCTCTCCCTCATCTATCACGTTGCGCGGGCCGACAGACAGCGCCACCGTGGGCAGCGGCACGTCGTTGTCGATGACGCTGATCTTCACGTGCGCAGTTCCCGGCAGCACACCCACCGGCAGGTCCGGGCTCAGTTCCACCGACAGGACCTCGTCGTACTGGCCCTCGGTCCAGATGGAACCGTCTCCGTCGTCGTCTTCGGCTATGGAGAAGGTAGCATTGCCGGTGGTCTGGCCGGCGGCGATGCTGATGGAGGAGCCCCCCTCAACCAATCCGTGCCCGTGGATGGGAATGGCCACCGTGCTGGTCAGCGGCGCCGAAAGGGTGACGCTCAGCGTAAGCGCGTCGCCCTCCAGAACCGGGTTGGGCGAGGCCGACAGCGACACTGTGGGCACGTCGGTCCGGGGCGCAACCAGGCTGAGGGTCACCGTGCCGCCCATCGCCGTCCAGCTGAAGTCCGTGTCCCTCCAGCTGATATGGCGTCTACTGCTCGAGGTATCTGCCTGAAGCCTAAGCTCAATGATGTTGGCGTCCTGCAGGGACAGCCAGGTGTCGCCGCCCACCACAAGCGTCCAGTCCGTGGGGAGGGGCTTGCTGACTATCATGCCGAGGCTCTGGCCCGTGCCGACACTGGCGTCCGGCGCCGTAAGGGCAACCAACTCGATCTCATAGGACGTGCCGCCGTGGGTGAAGGTGTGCGGCGAGAGGTGAACGGAGCACAAAAAGTCGGTGTTCCTAAAGGATACCTCTGAGCCGTCGGTACTATGTGTTCGGGGCTTGTTGCACCCCAGGTAGTGGCCGATGTCCTGCACCGTCAGGGTACCGGTCCAGACCGTCTCCCCGATGGTGGACGGGACCTGCGCCTGGGCGGGAGAAGCGCCGTCAGCGACCAGGAAGAGCGCCAGGGCCACCAGCGCGGCGGCCAGCAGAAGGAGGCGAGAGCGGTTGCGGAAGGAGGCCTGTGTCCATAGCGGGCCTCCTGCGGTCGTCAGGCGGGGAGGGAATGGAACGCATGTTCGGGGGGGGGGGGGGTAGACGGCCTCTGCAGGCGGTGCGGATCCGGGTGGGCCTCGGTCAGGCTTCTCATGTTGCTATACCTCCTAAGGTGATGGCAGCATGCCATGTCCGCCCGACCTCTGACGCCGCGGATGGCATGGGGCGAAGTCCAGGCGGATTGTGGCTACCGTTCGGCGAAAGCGGTGCACGATTACAACTCAAAAGAGCAGAGGCATAACGGCACGACAGTAGTATACAGCATTTTGCGTGACATGTGTGTGAAAAATGGCTGTATTTTCGCGTCAGTTTCGTACCAGTATTGTGCCAATGTGTGACTAAGTGGTAGAATCGGGGAGGTCTGGGCCGCAGACGTACCGTATCAGGGCCCGTTTTCGGCTGCTGCGCTTACGTCTGAAGCGTGCGGCGCGGCTTCATATCCGGCTAGGGAAGGGATCAAGAAACCGGCCGACGAACCCGTACAGGAGATAGCGACCCACAGCGCCGGCCTGATTGACAAACTGCACTGCCAATGCTAACGTATCGACAAGACCGCATCGTGCTGAAAAGGAAACACAAAAATCATGGCTGCCACCACGAATGAAGGGGAGCGGATTCAGCAAGTTGAAAGAGATGTCAGTGAGCTGAGAGGAGCCTATCAGCACCTGGCTACCAAAGCGGATGTTGAAGGGACGAAAGTTGAAATTGCAGAGACAAGAGCGGAGCTTAAAGCGGATATTGCAGAAATACGAGGTGAACTGCGGCTGATGAACTGGTTCATGGGTCTTACCTTGGCAGCCGTCGTCTATCCCCTGTTGGAAAGAATCTGGACGTAGCGAATCGATTGGCTGACCCATCCCGCGCCAAGTGTCGCTCGTCTCCAGCTTCCGGCATCCCTTCCCCAAACATAATCACAGCCCATCCCCGAATCCCACAAATCACAGTTCAGACAACGAACAAAATCGAAATACATCTGGCATAAACTGCTACTTCGACATGAACTCTTCAAATGTCTGATTTGTCAGATCAAGATACAGGGAGTCCGCGCAAAGAGAAGCATCTTCCGTCCAAAGGACTTCGCCGTATTCCCCGATTTTGACCTGTTCAAATACGGCTGCTTTCTGCCAGTCAGCAAACAGTTCGGTATCGACCAGATCAGACAGATCAATAACGTTAAGGTCAGTGACAAAAATTTGAAATACTTTGTCCCTCCCTGCGATCATACACCTGATGTCACTCTCTCCTGTTGAACTCGACACAAGCGTCCATTACCCCGAACTGCGGCGGGGCGTGCGGCAGTTGTGCGCCCGGTTTCCGGATCCGTATTGGCGGCGGCTGGACGCGGAGCGGGCCTACCCGGTTGAGTTCGTGGAGACGATGACCGCAGCCGGCTTTCTCGCCGCGCTGATCCCGGAGGCGTACGGGGGCGGGGGCGCGACGGTTGCGGAGGCTTCGGTTATCCTGGAGGAGGTCAACCGCAGCGGCGGCAACGCCGGCGTCTGCCACGCGCAGATGTATGTCATGGGCGCCCTGGTGCGGCACGGTTCGGATGAGCAGAAGGAGCGGTGGCTGCCGCCGCTGGCGGAGGGAAAGCTTAGGCTGCAGGCGTTCGGCGTTACGGAGCCGACGGCAGGGTCGGATACGACGCGCATCCAGACGCGGGCGGAGCGGGACGGGGAAGAGTATGTGATCACGGGCCAGAAGATCTGGACGAGCCGGGCGGAACATTCGGACCTGATGTTGCTGCTGGCGCGCACGACGCCGCTGGAGGCGGTGAAGAGACGCACGGAAGGGCTGTCGCTCTTCCTGGTGGACCTGCGCGGGGCGGACGAACGGGCGTTGACTATCCGGCCGCTGGAGACGATGATCAACCATCATACGACGGAAATCTTTTTCGACGGGCTGCGGGTGCCGGCTGGGAACCGGATCGGCGAGGAGGGCATGGGCTTCCGCTATATCCTGGATGGGATGAACGCGGAGCGGATCCTGATCGCGGCCGAGTCGATCGGGGATGGGGGCTGGTTTATCGAGCGTTCGGTGGCCTATGCGAACGAGCGGATTGTGTTTGACCGGCCGATCGGGCAGAACCAGGGCGTGCAGTTCCCAATCGCGCAGGCGTACGCCAATCTGCGGGCAGCCGATCTGATGCGCTGGCAGGCGGCGGAGCTGTTTGACAGCGGGGCCCCCTGCGGCGCGGAGGCAAATATGGCGAAGATGCTGGCGGCGGACGCGGCGTGGGAGGCGGCCAACGTCTGCCTGCAGACGCATGGCGGCTTCGGCTTTGCGAGGGAGCACGATGTCGAGCGCAAGTTTCGCGAGGCCAAGCTCTACCAGATCGCGCCTGTCTCGAACAACCTGGTGTTGTCCTATCTGGCGCAGCATGTGCTGGGGCTGCCGCGATCGTATTGAGTGTTGGGTAGCATTTGAGCAGAGGTGAACACACTTTTCTGATGGCTTTGCCACTGTCACATATAACTGTAGTCTCATTGGAGCAGGCGATTGCGGCGCCGCTGGCGACGCGGCATCTGGCCGACCTGGGGGCGCGGGTGATCAAGGTGGAGCGGCCGGGCGACGGTGATTTCGCGCGTCATTATGACGCGGCGGCGCGGGGTCTGTGCAGCCACTTTGCGTGGGCGAACCGTTCGAAGGAGTCGATCACGTTGGACCTGAAGGCGGCGGCGGGCAAGGAGGTCCTGGCCCGGCTGCTGGAGAGGGCCGATGTTTTCGTCCAGAATTTGGCGCCGGGCGCGGTGGAGCGGTTGGGCTTCGACAATGAACGGCTGCGCAAGGACTACCCCGATCTGATCGTGTGTCATGTAAGCGGGTACGGCGCGGACGGGCCCTACCGCGATAAGAAGGCGTACGATCTGCTGGTCCAGGCGGAGACGGGCGTGGTCTCGGTGACGGGCAGTGAGGACGAGGCGGCCAAGGCCGGGATTCCGGTGGCGGATATTGCCGGGGGGATGTACGCGTACAGCAGCATTCTGGCCGCGCTGCTGCAGCGGGAGCGCGACGGTGGTGGGTGTGTGCTGCATGTTTCGCTGTTCGACGGGCTGTGCGATTGGATGGGTTTTCCGGCCTACTATGCTTTGGGAGAGACGTCGCTGCCCCGGACGGGGGCCAGCCACGCGGCGATCGCGCCGTACGGGCCCTATGCAGCGGGCGACGGACGCACGATCCTGTTCTCGATTCAGAGTCAGCGGGAGTGGGAGCAGTTCTGCGCGGTAGTTCTGGAAAGGCCTGGCTTTGCGAGCGATGTTCGCTTCGCAGACAATACGCGACGTGTGCAGAATCGGGCGGCGTTGCAGGAAGAGATCGAGTCGGTCTTTGCGGGTATGACGGCAAAGCAGGTTGCGGGACGGATGGCGCGGGGGCAGATCGCGTACGCGGAACAGCGGGAACTGGAGGAGTTCTGGGAACATCCGCAGCTGCTGGCGCGGGGCCGTGTAGAGGAGGTAGAGTCGCCGGTTGGGCCGCTGCCAGCGCTGCAGCCGGCGACAACGAGCAACGAATGGCCGCCCCGCTTTGACCCGGTCCCGGCAACAGGAGAGCACACACGGGCGCTGTTGGCCGAGTTAGGCTACAAGTCGGATGAAGTCGAGCAGTTGGAGCGGGATGGCGTTGTATGAGGCACAACGGCGGGTCTGGGTTGTCTGCCTGAGCGTAGAAAGGGAACTGAAATGTCCACACAGGCAGATGGCCGGGGACGCTACTTTGAGGATTTCAGTGTCGGCAACCTGTTTGAGCACAGGCTGGGGCGCACGGTGCTGGCGGCGGATAACGTGTGGTTTACGCTGCTGACGGTGAACCCGAACCCGATTCATTTTGATGCCCACTACGCCAGCCAGACGGAGTGGGGGCGTCCGCTGGTGGATTCGACCTTCACGCTGGCGCTGGTGACCGGGTTGTCGGTGGCGGACATTTCGCAGAACGCGGTCAATCTGGGCTGGGACGAGGTGCGGCTGCCGGCGCCCGTGTTTGAGGGCGACACGATCTACGCCCAAAGCGAGGTGTTGCATCTGCGGCCGTCACAGAGCCGGCCGCAGCAGGGGATTGTCACGGTGCGAACGGTTGGGTTCAATCAGGACGGGGTGGTCGTTATCGAGTTCAAGCGCACGCTACTTGTCTACAGGCGCGGTCATGGTCCGAAATCTGGTCGACCGGTTGTTCAGGATTCTGCATGACGGGAAGCAGAGGAAAGGGCCGTCAAGGCATTCCAGCATCAGCAGAGTGTCCACGATTGATACCGACTTCAGGTCCGGCTCTCACGACCTAATGATGATCCGCCTGGAGACGCCGCGACTGACGCTCATCGCACTGACGGTGCAGCAGATGCGCTGGCAGCGGGACGACTTTGCCCGGCTGGAGCAGGCGCTGGGCCTGGCGGCGAGCGGGCAGCGGCTGGAGGACGAGTTGCGGCCGATCGTTTCTCGGGCGATCAGCCAGATACGACGCCGGCCGCACCATGTACACTGGCATTGCCAGTGGGCGGCGGTGCTGAAGGAGGAGCGGCGCATTGTCGGCAGCCTGGCATTCAAGGGCCCGCCAAACCGCGAAGAAGCAGTGGAAATCGGGTACGGGTTTGATCCTTCTTACCACAACCGCGGGCTGGCGACTGAGGCGGTCGGCGAGATGGTACGATGGGCGTTGGGTGAGGATAGTGTGGAAGCGGTGATTGCGGAGACGGCCAATAGGAACGTGGCGTCGATGCGGGTGTTGCAGAAGGTGGGGTTTGTGATTACGTCGGCGACGGATCGGTATCTGTATTGGAAGACCAGTGGTTAGTGGTTAGGAGTCGTTGACATTTCAATGAAGCAGGCAAGATCCGCGCAATCGAAAGCGGGAACGTAAAATTTTTTTCTCGCAAACACTCGTAAACGCTCGTGGATCTCTCGTAAACGCTTGTACGAGCGTTTACCTGTTCCCTACGAGTTCCCGTACGAGCGCCCCACCTGTGTTCAGGCAGCGCCCAGCCCCGCTTTTCGTGCAGTTACCCTGAAACTGTGTCTCTTCAGCCCGCTTTGAAACCCCGCAATGCGCCCGCCGAAGGGCGGGGCCACGGGGCAAAGCCACCGAACGCAGCCGGAAGAGCTTGCCTTCTCGACACACCTTGAAAATGTAAACGAACCCTGGGAAACTTTAGAGAATGGAGGTGAGGGTCATTCGCGGAGGGACACGAAGGGGCACTAAGGAGTGTGTCACTCTTTTCTTATGATGTAGACGAGTTCGGAGAGATAGGAGAGGGAGTCGGCTTGCCAGCCGGCTTTTTTGATCTGGGAAAGGAGGTTGGTTGCGTAGTGTTGCGCCATGCCCTGTTTGCGGCCGGCGAGGGTGTGGTTGGGGAATGAGACGATGAGGATGGGGGCGTCGATCTGGTGGAGGAGGCGTTCGCCGGCGCCGCTTTCGATCTGTTCGAGGCAGGGCACTGTTTTGAGGAGGAAGGCGATGTCGGCTGGGGGTGTGCTCATGTCGTCGAGGGCGTTGCGCTGTGTGGCGGCGCCGGCGTAGCCCATGGCGTCGAAGAAGCGGTTAAGGAAGTCGATCTGGTCGGCGAATATGTCGAATGCGAAGTACTGCACGTCAGGGGAGATTGGCATCCAGGGCCGGGCCAGGGGATGCAGTCCACAGGCGATGTCGAGGACGGAGCGGACGGAAGGAAGCTGCTGAAAGAGCTGCGGATAGAGCGTGTCGAGGATGGGGAGCCTCTCGTGGGTTGAGGCGTGGGCGGCCATAAGGCGGCGCAGTAGCGCACGTACCGTTGGGTCGGCGGAAGGGGCGCTGTCGGGACCGCGTTTGGCGGCGGCAACAGTTGTTTTCAGCTCGTGAAGGGCGTCGTCGTAGTTGAGATTGCGGCGAATGTAGGCGGCGGCGCTCTGGTGGAGCCGGTTTTTGGCCGCTTTGACGGCCTCTTTCAGGGTGCGGCCCTTGGCGAGTTCGGCAGCGGCGATGTCGCGTGCCAGGCCGGGATGGATGCAGCGATATTTGCGGGCGGCCAGAATCGTAGCCAGCGCCTGATCGAGCTGGTCGTCGGGCTGCTGGGCGGCGGAATTCATCTTCTTAGTGGATACTGGATCGCTGAAGGCCGGACGGGAGGGACTGAACGCCGTTGCTGCGCAGGTATCACTCTACCGGCTAGCCGCGCCCGTTGCCGTCGCGGTACTGTTGTTTCAGGGCGCGGTTTACGTCGCGTTCGGCGTCGCGTCTGGCGATCGACTGACGTTTGTCGTACTGCCGTTTGCCGCGTACGAGGGCGATCTGGACCTTGGCGAGGCCGGCGTTGTTGATGTACATGCGCAGGGGGATGATGGTCCAGTTGCGCTGGGTGGCGCGCGCGTGCAGGTGATCGATCTGGCGTCTGTGGAGTAACAGCTTGCGGGAGCGGGTCTCCTCGTGGTTGGAGCGATTGCCGTGTCGATACTGAGCGATGTGCACGCCCATGAGCCAGGCCTCGCCGTCGCGGACGAGAACGAAGCCCTCGCGCAGATTCACGGAGCCGACGCGCACGGACTTGATCTCGGTGCCTGTAAGGGCGATGCCGGCTTCGAAGGTCTCTTCTATGAAGTAGTCGTGGCGCGCCTTGCGATTTGTGGCGACGGTGCGGGGACCGGTCGGCGCGGTCTGTTGCTTCTTTTTGGCCAATGTCTTTTTTAGTGGTCGGTGGGAGTGTCTCGTTACTCCCCGGTTCCAAGTAGCTCGAGGGCGCGATCGAGTTGCGGGTCTTCCTCGTTTTCGACCTGCTCGTTGGTTTCCTCGACGACGATGTCGGGTTCCAACCCGGTGGCGTCGATGGACCGATCTGACGGCGTGTACCAGAGGGCGATCGTCACGCGGAGAAGGCTTTCATCGCTGAGGGTATGGGGCAGCTGGACGCTGCCCTTGCCGAAGGTTGTCACGCCGACCAGACGGGCGCGCCCGACGTCCTGGAGGGCGCCGGCGACGATTTCACTGGCGCTTGCGCTGCCTTTGTTGACGAGCACGATCATGGGCAGGTCGTCGGGTACGAGGGCACTGCCTTCGGTGTTGTAGATCTCCTCGGTGCCGTCGCTGAAGCGTTCGATGAGCACGCGCTCGTCTTCGAGGAAGACGCTGGTCACCCTGATGGCCTCGCGCAGGAGGCCGCCGGGATTTCCGCGCAGGTCGAAGATCAGGCCCTGGATGTCGTCGGTCAGAAGGTTCTCGAGTTCGTCGCGCAGCTTCTCGCCGGCATCGACCGAAAACCGCGTGAGAGCGACATAGGCGAATTCGTCATTGTCGCCGTAGAGTTCACTCTTGACGACCGGTACATCGATCACGGCGCGGGTGACGGGAAACTCCAGCGGATCGTCGAGCCCTTCGCGACGGACGGTCAGGTGGACTTCAGTGCCCTTCGGCCCCTTGATCCGGTTGATCGCTTCGTTCAGGCCGTTCAGCTCGGCCACGTCCTGGCCGTTGATGGCGATGATCAGATCGCCGCGGCGGATACCGGCGTTCCAGGCCGGTTGATCCTTAAACGGTTCGATAATGCGAACCGCGCTTTCGTCCTCGGCCCATTCCACCATTGCGCCGATGCCTTCGAAGCTGCCCTCGATGCTTTCCATGAAGCTGGAGGCTTCATCCGGGTTCAGAAAGCCGGTGTTCCTGTCTTTGAGTGTTTCCAGCACGCCGCGAATGGCGCCGTAACTGCGTTCCTTGGGCGAGGGCAGTTCTCCGTAATAGTCCTCTTCGACCAGCTCCATCGCTTCCCAGAAAATATCCAGGTCATCGGGCGCGAGAGCGCGATCGGTCTCGGCTGCGACCACGGTGGAGCCGGCGGTCTCGCCGTCGTTACTTAAGCGGCCGATCATAAAGCCGAAGCCGGAGCCGGCCGTGAAGATTACGGCGGCGATCAGGAAGACGGCGCAGCCGGTAAGTTGCAGCTTCTGACGGGAGGAGATCCGTTTTCCCAGACTGAGCCTGGTCAGTGCAGTCTGTTCAACACTCTTACGCATACGGTGCATCCTGGGCCGGTTCGGTTAGGGCGAACTGCCGCGACGGAGCCGCCCGCTGTCCCCTGGGACGAAACGAGTCTGACAGGAAGTCGCTTTGGAACGAATGAACTTCCAGAGATTCTACCATATGGGGTGTTGGCGGAAAAGCAATCCAGCATCCAAAGGGCAGTTTTCAGTAACACCACTCGGGCTGGGTGCTGGAATCTGGGAAGGTGAGGAGTGAGGGTCGCATTGCATAGATGATTGAATTGGGATTCTTGAGAGGGTGAGGAAGGGGGCTATAATTGGGAAGACGAATGTACTTCAGGTAGGTGATTGGGCGCACTCTTGGGTGGAGCCGTTGGACAAAAGTGACAACAGTAAATGCCGGAGGGGAAGAGATGACGATCAGGACGGAGGATATTCAGCGACCGCCGCGGACGCTGGTTGAGGGGCTGGCGGAGATTGGGTCGGCCACTGCCAGCGGGGAGCTGAGCCGGCTGGGCATCAGCGACCCGCAGATTCGGGGGCCGCAGCCATGGACGCCCGGAAAGGTCGCGGCAGGGCCGGCGCTGACGCTCCAGTTCATGCCCAAGCGGGAGGACCAGTACAGCGTAGACGAATACAACGACCCGGAGAAGCAGCTTCACCGCCACGTCCTGTACCATACACAGCCGGGGGATATGGTGGTCGTTGACGCGAGAGCGAATATGGCGAGCGGGGTGTTCGGCGAGATGATGCTGACCTATTTTCAGGGCCGGGGCGGCGCCGGGGTGGTCATCGACGGCTGCATACGCGACTACCCCAAGGCGCAGGAGCTGGAACTGGGGCTGTGGCTGCGGGGGGTGACGCCGAACTTCCACACACAGACGAACATTTTCCCCTTTGCGGTGAATGTGCCGGTGGCCTGCGGCGATACGCTGGTGATGCCGGGCGACATCGTGATCGCGGATGACGACGGCGTGGTGGTCGTACCGGTTGCGCTGGCTCCGGAGCTGCTGGATAAGGCCGGCGAGCACGCGGAGTGGGAGGAGTTTTCGCGGATGAGGCTGGCCGAGGGGGGAGACCTGCGCAAGTACTATCCGCTGCGTGAGGATGCACAGGCGGAATACGAGGCCTGGAAGGAACAACAGTAGTCGGTGGTCAGCAGTCAGTGGTCAGAACTGCAGTGGCTGATGGTTGGTAGTCCAGTTTCGGTGGAAGAGGCGGGGGTGAAGAGAACGGCTCGTCATGTGGTATTATCGGGGTGTCGCCGTACGATTCTGAAAGGGATGGGTAGCGTTCCGGTGTCTTCGTTTGCCGAATCCAGGAGAATGCCCGGCAGTGAGTGGTTGAAGAACAGGCCGCGACTGTTGGAGGGCGTATATGCGGGCTCAAAGTCGGCCTTGCAGCTGCTCTACCCGCTGCTGAAGCGGGTTCTGCCGGCGGGGTTCAGGGAACGCGTTTTCGTTTGGAGCGAAGAGGTATCGAAGGGCTATCTCTTCAACTGCCAGATGTGCGGGCAGTGCATCTTGCACAGCACAGGCATGACCTGCCCGATGAACTGCCCGAAAAACCTGCGCAACGGGCCTTGCGGCGGCGTGCGGCAGAACGGGCACTGCGAGGTGATCCCGGAGATGCCGTGCGTGTGGGTGCAGGCGTGGCAGCGGGACGCGCAGATGGGGCGCTACGGGGGCGAGATCCAGCTACTGCAGCCGCCTGTTAACCGCGCCCTGCAGAACAGCAGCGCGTGGCTGAACCTGCTGGAGGGAGCCGACGCGCAGCGGCCTTCCGGCTGGTCAACGATTGAGCTGGAGTAGAGAGGTCTGGCGCAAGCCTGCTCCGTGCGCCTCTCGTAAGCCGAGACTCGCATCGCATTCCTCTGACTTGGAAAACCCACCTCCTTAACGTACTCATGGCAGATTCAGACCAGACTCCTTCTCCCGGTGACTGGGAACGACAAAGCGGCGAATCCCGACTACTGCAGGTCTTGGAGGCCGGCCATTTCGCGGTGACGGCGGAACTGAACGCGCCGGATTCAGCTGATCCGAAGGATGTCTACGCCAATCTCGCGGCGCTGGGGGACGTATGCGACGGCATCAATGCGACGGACGGTTCGGGCGCGAACTGCCATATGAGCAGTGTGGCCTGTTGTGCCCTGATGGCGCGGGCAGGCTATGAGCCGGTCCTGCAGATGGGTTGCCGGGACCGCAATCGGATTGCGATTCAGGGCGATCTGCTGGGCGCGGCGGCGCTGGGCGTGCGCAACGTGCTCTGCCTGACAGGCGACGACGTGAGCGCGGGCGATCAGCCGGAGGCGCGTCGGGTGTTCGATTTTGACGCGCTGCATCTGCTGCGTACGGCCCGGATTATGCGGGACCAGGGGGTCCTGCTCAGTGGGCGCAAGTTGACGACGCCGCCCGACTTTTTCCTGGGCGCGGCTGCGAACCCGTTTGTACCGCCGCAGGACCTGCGGCATTTGCGTCTGGCGAAGAAGATCGAGGCGGGCGCGCAGTTCATCCAGACACAGTACTGCTATGACGTGCCGGTTTTCGAGTCGTTCATGCGCCGGGCGCGGGATATGGGGCTGCATGAGAAGGTCTATTTGCTGGTAGGCGTGGGGCCGCTGCGCTCGGAGCGGGCGGCGGAGTTCATGCGCAGCCGGGTGCCGGGCGTGCATATCCCGGATGCGGTGGTGGACAGGCTGGCGAAGACGCCGCGGAAGGGAAAGCGGGCGGAGGGCATCCGGATCTGCGTGGAGATCATTGAGGAGGTGAAGCAGATTGAAGGGGTGCATGGGGTCCATATCATGGCGTACCGGCAGGAGGAGGCGGTGCCGGAGATTGTGGAGCGGGCGGGGATATTGCGGGAGAAGCCGAAGAAATAAATTGACTTCAGACCACATATTGAGAGCTACCGTGACCGGTAGCGCTTTTTTGTCGCCTTCCGAAAGGGAAAAGAGGGAGAAAAAACCTGTTTGTCAAGCATTGTTTTGCCGAGTATACTTTATATAGGTTTTTGATATTTTGGCTCCAGTCTGGTTCTCCGTTGATTCCTTTTGCCAAGCGCAGCGCGTAACTCAATCCAACCTAGAAGAGGAGCGAACCATGAAGAAGCATGTGATCACTCGACGCCAATTCATTCGCGTGTCCAGCATGACCGTCCTCGGAAGCGCGCTGGTCGCCTGTGGTGCGCCCGCAGCGCCCGCCGAGGAACTGGCGGAAGCACAGGCAGAGACCGAAGCGGCATCAGAGCTGCCGGCCGCTACTTCAGGTCAGTACTCGGAGAGCCCCACAAGCGCCGAACTGGTTAGTGCCGGTGAACTGCCTCCCGTTGATGAGCGGTTGCCCACGAATCCGCTCGTGTGGGCGGACTACGATGTCGTCGCGATGGAGAAGGAGCAGGGCCAATACGGCGGCACCGTCCGCATTGGCAATGCGGGCGGCATCAACGGCCTCGCCACCTTTGGATTGGCCCGCTACACGGCTGACGATACCCGCACATTCGTAGCCGACATGGCCGAGAGCTGGGAGGTCTCAGACGACGCCACCAGCTTCACGTTCCACCTGCGCGAAGGCCACAAGTGGTCCGACGGCACCCCCCTCACGGCCCACGATATGCAGTGGTATTACGACAATGTCATCCACTCGGAGTATCTCGATGCGCCGATGGGCTGGGCAGGCATGGAGACAACGACCGACAGAATCGTGGCCGTGGACGACTTCACCGTCCGCTTTGAGTTTGCGAAGCCAAACTCGCTCTTCCTCGAACTGAGTCGCGGCGTTGCCGGCGGCGAAGCCGGTCTGTGGAGCCAGTCAGCGCCCCACTACGTGCAGAAGTACCATCCCGACTACAACCGGATGGACAAGTATGACGATCCCAAGGAGCAGTTCCAGAAGGAGGTGCAGGACCGACTGCCCTTCCGGATGACGATTCAGGACCCCGAGCGCCCGGTACTGTGGGGCTGGAAGCCGTCCGAATACGCTGAGGGGCAGATCGCCCGCCTCGACCGTAACCACTATTTCCACTGCGTCGACCGCTGGGGTCAGCAGATGCCCTATATCGAAGTGATGGAGAACCTTCTGCTTGGCTCACGCGACAAGGATGTCATTTTGCTCAAACTGGTCGCGGGGGAGACCCACTGGGAGCGCCGTCTCGGCTCTGTTACCGACGTACCATTCCTTAACGAACAGGCCGGCGACACGCTCGACTTCATCTACACGATCAAGCCCGAGGGCGCACAGCAGGGCATCTATTTCAGCGCACACGCCGATGATGAAAACATGGACGCCCTCCTCAAGCAGGCCGATTTCCGCCGCGCGCTCTCTATCGCAATCGATCGCGCCACCATCAACGAGACCGCCTACTTCGGCCTGGGCAAGATCGGCCACGGCTTCAGCCTGCCCGGTGTCTTCGACCCCGAGATCGATGGCAAGTGGGTCGAATACAATCCCGAAGCTGCATCGCAGATGCTGGACGACCTGGGAATTACGGAGAGAGACGACGAAGGCTTCCGCACCTACGAAAACGGCGAAACCATGACCTTCATTCTCGGCTCCGCTCCCGGATGGCATCCCGGCGCGCAGGAGTCGGCGGAGATCGCGGCGGAGGGCTGGAACGCAATTGGACTGCGTACTGTCGTCACCGTTGCGTCGCCCGGCGACATGATCGCCGAGTGGAGAGAGGGAATTTCGCATGCCTATGTTCGTTCCAGCATTGGCGGCGACGTCATGTTCGACCTCAAGCACAGCACGGGGCTGCGCTGGGGCGCGCCCTCCTATCGCTGGTGGGTGACAAGGGATTTGCCTGCTGACGAGGTCCAGGGCGTTGAGCCGCCGGACGATCTGAAATATTTCCTCGAACTGGGTGACAAGATTCTCAGCGTCATCAGCGAGGAAGAACGCGAAGATCTGATCCACGAGCGCCGCGTCTGGATGGCCGATACCTGCTGGTTTATCGGCATGGTCCAGACGGTGCCGCACGTCCTGGTCGCCAACAAGAAGCTGCGCGGCATCTGGGGCAGGGAAGAGGAGATTCCCTGGAAACTCGGCGCGGGAGACGAGGAGTTCTGGCCGCGGTCCTGGTTCTGGACTGAATAACAGTAGCCGCTTGTTTGCGGGCATTTCGCTGGCCGCCTTTCGACAACATGGCGTCATGTAGAATGCGGAGCCTTTCACAGATCTTCACTTGCAGGACAAGTCCGGCGATCTGTGAAAGGCTCTTTCTTGCCCGGCCGCGTCGTTCCGCCAATCACAAGCCGTACTCCTTTGGCATTCCATGAAAACCTACATTTTGCAGCGTTTCATCCAGATGATCATCGTCATGGTCGTGGTCATGCTGGTCAGCTTCATCATCGTGGAACTCCCGCCCGGCGACTTCCTCACCACGCTGCGCGAGCAGCTCACTGAGCAGAACGTCGACCCCAAAGTCATCGACTCGACCGTGGAAATGTACCGGGCGCGCTACGGTCTTGGCGAGAACTGGTTCATCCGCTTTGGCAAATGGGCGTGGTCCTTGATGAAGGGCGACATGGGTTATTCGATGCAGCACAACCGCCCCGCCAGCGAACTCATGGGAGAGCGCCTCAGCCTGACCATCTGGATCAGCATTGCTACTCTTATCTTCATGTTCGTGGTGGCCGTCCCTATAGGCATGCTCTCCGCCATCAAACAGTACTCGGCCTGGGACCACTCCTTCACTTTCCTCGCGCTATTGGGGGTCTCCGTGCCCAGTTTCATTACGGCGCTCGTTTTTCTGCTGCTATCGGTCACATTGCTCGGCGCGACCACGGTTGCCGGCCTCTTCTCCCCCGAATATGTGACGGCTGAATGGTCATGGGCCAAGTTCGTGGATATGCTCAAGCATGTTTGGATCATATTGTTTATCGTCGGGCTGGGCGACACGGCGAGCACGATCCGCGTCATGCGCGCCCGCATGCTCGATACGCTTGGCGAGCCGTACATCGACACTGCTCGCATGAAAGGGCTGTCCGGCGCCAAGATCTACTTTCGCCACGCTCTGCGCGTCGCCATCAATCCCATCATTTCCAGCATCGGCCTGCGCTTCCCCCAGATCATCAGCGGCTCAACGATCGTCGCCATCGTCCTGACGCTGCCCCTGATCGGCCCCCTGCTGCTCGATGCCTTACTCGGCGAGGACGTCTACCTCGCCTGCAGTATTCTGGTTGTCCTGACTCTGGCCCTCGTCATCGGCAACTTCCTCGCGGACCTCGCCCTGGCCTGGCTTGACCCGCGCATACGATTCGAAAACTAGAAGGAGCGTTCAGTGGAGCAAAATGTTGCGGAGAACGGCCGGCTGCCGCATGAGGAAATCGAGGCGGAAGAGCGCTTCGACGTAACCAAACAGGTCTCCTACGGCCGTCTCATCTATCTGCGCTTCCTGAGAAACCACGCTGCCGTGGTCGCCGCCTTCGCGCTGGTACTCATCTATCTGATAACGCTGGCCTGTCCTTTCTTCGCCCCTTACGATCCCAACACTCGTTTCCTCGAAAAGGTCGCGCATCCTCCGCTTCTGCCCACGTTCATCGACGACGAAGGACAGTTCCACCTGCGGCCCTTCGTCTACGCCACCGTGCAGTCACGCGACCCGAAAACGATGGAGCGCATGTACACCAAGGACACGGGCCAACGCTTTCCTTTGCGGCTGTTCGTGCGCGGAGACGAGTACGATTTTCTCTTCTGGCACAGCGACCTGCATCTCTTCGGCGCGCTGGATTCGCCGGTCTTTCTGCTGGGCACCGACACGCAGGGCCGTGATCTCTTTTCCCGCATCCTTTTCGGCGGCCGCATCTCAACCACTGTCGGCCTGATCGGCGTCGCCATAAGTCTCATCCTTGGCATTGTCATCGGCATGGCATCCGGCTACCTCGGCGGCGCGGTCGACTCCGTCATCCAGCGCGGCATCGAGGTGCTCCTTTCCTTTCCCAGCCTGCCGTTGTGGATGGCGCTTTCTCTGTCTCTGCCGCGGCACTGGAGCTCAATTCGCATCTTTCTGCTCATCACCATCCTGCTTTCGATTGTCGGCTGGGGCGGCCTGGCGCGGGTTGTGCGCGGCATGACGCTCGCGGTCAAGTCTGAGGAGTTCGTGCTCGCGTCTCGCATGGGCGGCGGCGGCACCTGGTGGATTCTGCTTCGCCACATCCTGCCCACCAATCTGAGCTACGTAATCGTGGCGGCGACGCTGGCCGTGCCCGGCATAATTCTCGGCGAAACCGCCTTGAGCTTTCTCGGCCTTGGCATTCAGCCCCCCATGATCAGTTGGGGCGTGCTGCTCCAGGACGCGCAGAAAGTCTCGTTTCTCTCGCAGATGCCCTGGCTGATCGCCCCGGCATTCTTTATCATGGCGACCGTCCTGGCCTTTAATTTCATCGGCGACGGGCTGCGCGATGCCCTTGACCCATACTCCAACTTCTGATTTGTTGCTGCTTTGTATCTGCACTGACCGGCTGCTATCAAACTGATGAACAGCGCTTCCGATTCCGATAAAGTCCTGGATATCCGAGATCTCCAGGTCAGCTTTCGCTCAATTGCCGGCACGACGCGGGCGGTCAACGGCGTCAGCCTAGACGTGCGCAGCGGCGAGATTGTGGGACTAGTCGGCGAAAGTGGCTGCGGCAAGAGCGTCACCATCCGCAGCATCGTCGGCCTGGTTCCGTCGCCGCCGGCTCTGTTCGAGAACGGAGAGATCTGGCTCCGGACTCGCCGGGGCATGACCGAGACGGTTTCGCTGCACAAGAACATGAAGGCGCTGCGGCAGATGCGCGGGCGTGATGTCTCAATGATCTTCCAGGAGCCGATGCGCTCCGTTCACCCGATGATGACCATTGGCAAGCAGATCACCGAGGGAATTCTCGAACACGAGGTCGTCGACCCCGCCGAAGCCTACGAGCGCACCGTCGAAATGCTCGACCTTGTCGGCCTGCCCAATCCTGCCGCCCAGATGAATCGCTACGCGCACGAGCTTTCCGGCGGCATGCGGCAACGCGCCCTGATTGCCCTCGCCCTGGTATGCCATCCCCAGCTCCTGCTCGCGGACGAGCCGACCACGGCGCTCGACGTAACCATTCAGGCCCAGATCCTCGAGCTGATCCGGGACCTGCGCGAGCGCATGCGTATGTCGGTGCTCCTCATCACCCATAATATGGGCGTCGTCGCCAACCTCGCCGACCGAATTTCCGTCATGTATCTGGGCAAGATCATGGAAACCGGCACGGTTGAGGAGATCTTCAAGGAGCCGGCCCACCCCTACACGCAGGGCCTTCTGGCGTCGATGCCGAGTCTTTTCAGCCAGCCCAAGACGCACCTGCAATCCTTGCGCGGCGTCGTCCCCGAACTCGCCATGGTGCCCAAGGGCTGCGTCTTCGCCGACCGCTGCCCCCACGTCATGCCCAAGTGCGACGAAACGCCGCCCGTGGTCGAACTGCGAGCCGACCATAGCGCGGCCTGCTGGCTCTATGCCGATGTTGGAGAGCTGCGGGGCACACCTGCCGTTACAGGCCGGCCGTCCCTCTCAGGTGACCGTACGCCAGCTGAATCCCCGCACACGGTCGAAGTGATCCCGTTGGCCAGGTCTGAACCGACGACAGACACCGCCCAGGCGGCACCGGCTGACAACGAAATTGCCCAATTGCAGATTGAGAGCGTCGCGCTCCACTATCCGATTCTCAGGGGTCTTTTGCGACGTCAGGTTGGGACGGTCCGCGCCGTAGACGGCGTCGACCTGACGATCCGCCGGGGTGAGACGCTTGGCCTTGTCGGCGAGTCCGGCTGCGGCAAGACATCGGTTGGCCGTCTCGTTGCACGCCTGGTCGAGCCGACAGCAGGTCGTATCCGCTTTGGCGCGGACGGGGGCCTTGAAGAGATCACCCACATATCGCAGAAGGAGATGAAGCGCGTCCGCCGTTCGATGGGTATGGTCTTTCAAGATCCCCTCTCGTCCCTGAACGCGCGCATGAACATCCGCAACATCGTCGGCGAGCCACTCATGCTTCATCAGGTGGCCAAGGGAAGGGCTGTCGATGAGCGCGTGGGCGAACTGCTGGAGATGGTCGGGCTGAGAGCGGCGCACCAGAGCCGCTTTCCCCATGCTTTCAGCGGCGGACAGCGTCAGCGGATTGCCATCGCTCGTGCCCTGGCCACCGAGCCAAGTTTCCTGGTTGCGGATGAGCCGGTCTCGGCACTCGATGTTTCCGTCCAGGCCCAGATTCTCAATCTGTTGCTGACACTCCAGCAGCAGCTCAATCTGTCGATGCTCTTCATCGCGCACGACATCGCGGTCGTCCGTCATGTCAGCGACCGCATCGCCGTGATGTATCTGGGCAAGATCGTCGAACTTGGCGAAGCCCGCGCGATCTGCGTCCGGCCCGTTCATCCCTACACGGAAGCGCTCCTGGCTTCGATCCCTCTGCCGATGCCCGGGCTGGAAACGTTGCGGGAGATGCCCAAAGGCGATCTTCCCGACCCCGCCAACCCGCCCGCCGGCTGCCGCTTCCACACTCGTTGTCCCTACAGCCAGTCGATCTGCGAGCAGGAGGAGCCGCCACTGCGACCCTTTGCCGGGGATGCAGACCACTTCGGCGCCTGCCACTTCCAGGATGAACTGCAGCTTCAGGGCGTTGAGGAGATTGGCGAACTGGGTGCCTCCGCAACGACGCTCAAAGGGGCAAAGTGAGCGATAATGCGGCCAAATGGAGGCGAATCCCGCTTCAATTCGATGGTGCCTTTCAGTAATTCGTTGCGTCACATCTTAGGCCGCTAAGGAGTTGCCATGCCTGTCCAGATGGCCCAGTACGGAACAAAGCACTCACACGCTGCAGGCAAAATAATCGCCATGCAGGAAAATCCCGACGTTGAACTGGTGGGCGTCTATGAGCCTGACGCAGAGCACCGTGCGCAGCTCGCAGATTCCGATACCTGTTTTGCGACCGTGCACTGGTTCGAGTCGGCACAGGAGATGCTGGCCGACCCTGCTATCCTCGCGGTGGCGTCCGAAGGGCTTAACATCGAGAGCCTCGATCAGACCGAGGAAATCGTGGCAGCGGGAAAGCACGTTTGGTACGACAAAGCGCCTGGAGACAACTGGACGCAATGGCAGCGCGTCGTTGCCTCCGCCCGCGAGAAGAACCTGCTTATTCAGATGGGCTACATGCTGCGCTACCACGACGGTTTCCACCGGATCGCCGAATGGGCCAACAGCGGTATCCTCGGCCACATCTTCTCAATCCGCGCCCACATGTCAACCAACATTCCCTCGGACCGCCGCAAGCAGATCAACGCCCATCGCGGCGGCATCTTCTACGAACTCGCCGGGCACATGCTCGATCAGATCATTTGGATTCTTGGCAGGCCCGCCAAAGCTGCCTGCTTTTTGCGCACAGATGATCACGGTACAGGCGAAAGCGTCGACGGGTTCGCCGACAACACTTTGGGCGTTTTCGAGTTTGACGGGGCCATGGCGATGGTGGACATTGCGGCGATGGAAACGCAGCCAATGGCCCGCCGCTACGAAGTCTACGGTACCGCGGGCAGCGCCATAATCGTTGAGCCCTTCGAACCGGGTTCGCTCATCCGGCTCTGCCTGGCAGACGATTCTGGAGAATACTCCGCCGGAGTGCAGATGGTCCCATTCCAGAGCCGCTCACGACAGGAACTCTACGACCAGGAGCTGAAGGCTTTTCTGCGCACCATCGCCGGCGAGCAGGAGCCGGACAGGCTGCCTGAGCACGATCTTCTTGTACAGGAGACCCTGCTGCGCGCGGTGGGAACGCTCGTGGACTGACGACAATTTACTGCTTTTAGCGCGGGGGGAGCAATGAAATGTATCGGTATTGAGTTTCCGGAACTGGGCGAAGCCAGACTTTTCGATCTGCCTGACCCACCCCAACCCGGCCCAACCGAGATTGTCACACGGACGCTCTTTTCGGGCGTCACCAACGGCACCGAGCGCCACAGCTTGATGGCGGACTTTGGCAGCCGCTTCCCGGCCCGCGCGGGCTACCAGCATGTAAGCGTTATTGAGGAGGTGGGGCGTCGCGTTGATCAGTTCTCAACGGGCGAGACAGTGTTTCTGGGCAATCACGGCGGCCACCGGGGCTGGCACCTCGTCGATCTGGCCGCCTCCAACGAACGCGAGCGCCTCTGCCTCAGACTTCCGCCCGAAATGGAGCATGAGTATTGCGCTCTCTTCGGCATTGCAGGCGTAGGCTTCAGGCACTCGCGGCGCATCCGCGTCGCCGCGCCGATGCGCGTGTGGGTTGCCGGCCTGGGGTTGATCGGCCAGTCGGTGGCGCAAGCCTCGCGGGCGCTCGGCGCCCACGTCACCGTCACCGACGTCGACCCGCGCCGCCTGCAGATCGCAGCGCAACTCGGCGCCCACCGCGTGATCGACATCAGCGACGATAGCGCCGTCGAGTCTCTCACAGAGGGTGGGCCCTATGACCGGATAGTCGACGCCTGCGGCGCGCCCGACCTTTTCGACTTCATCTACGAGCACAAGTTGCTCGCGCTCTACGGCGCGATCGGCGCGCTCGCCGGCCGCCAGCCAACCGTCTTTCACCAGACGATGCTGCATGCTTTGCGCGCGTCTATCGAGTCATCGTCCCATTTCACGTTGGAAGATCTGGGAATTCTGCGCCATTTTTGCCAGTTGGGCACGGTTCGCATTGCGCCGTTGGTGACGCACCGTGTCCCGGTGGACGAAGCCCCCGCCATTTACGCAACCATGCGCGACGATCCGGCTGAACTCCTTGGCGTGATCTTCAACTGGCAAACTTGAGATGCGACAAACTGACGAAGGCGGGGATATTACGGGAGAAGACGAAGGATTAGCGGATTAGAGCGCGTATCGCCCACATCGGCCTGTACCCAAAGGGTCAGGTTCCCCCCCTTGCAGGTCAACATTGCCGCGCAATTTGACGGACATGCGCGCGTTGGTCAGATTGCAGAATAACCCTACCTAATCGGCAGGACAAAGTAGAAACGGGCGCCGCCTTCGGCGCGGTTTTCGACGCCGATGACGCCGTGGTGGGCTTCGACGATGGCCTTGGCGATGGTAAGGCCGAGGCCTGAGCCGCCGCCGCTGGCGCGGCTGCGGGACTGCTCGACGCGGTAGAACTGTTCGAAGACTTTAGGAAGACTTTCTTCAGGGATGCCCGGCCCGGAATCGAAGACGTCGACACGCACACCGCCCAAGACACCCTGGGCGCTTACGGCGACGGAGCTGCCGGGAGGCGTGTGGCGCACCGCGTTGCCGATCAGATTGGTCAGGACGCGGCCGATGAGCCCGGCGTCGAGCCGGACGGGGTCGACGCGGGGGTCGGCGCTGCCGGAAAGTCCGATGCCGAGCTCTTCGGCCTGGACTGCGAAGCTTTCCAGCGTGTCGGAAATCAGATCGGACAGAGAGATCGGCTGACGGTCGAGTTTGAGGCCGCCGGCTTCAATTTCGGCCATCTCGAACAGCTCGTCGATCAGGACTGAGAGGGCGGCCGCGTCGAATTGGACTGTGCGCAGGTAGCGCTGTGTTTCATTCGGGTCGGTGATGTAGCCGTCGGTCAGCGCTTCCACGAGGGCCTGAATTGAGGCGAGGGGCGTGCGGAGGTCATGGCCGATCCAGGCCAGCAGATTGCGGCGCAGTTGTTCGGTTTCGCGGTGCCGGCTTTCGGCCGCCTCCAGCCGGGCAGCCATCTGGTTAAAGGTTTCTCCGAGCCGCGCCAGTTCATCTTTGCCGACTACCTCTACGCGCACGTCCCGCCTGCCTTCGGCGATGGCGAAGGCGGCCCGGTCCACCCATTGTATCTTCTCGGTCAGGGCGGTCGAGAGGAAGTAGCCGAGCGCGGTGGCGATGCCGCCGGCGAAGATGAGAAGCACGGCGGCCAAGCGCAGGTCGTGATCGCTGGCAAACATGAGCCGGGCGGTTACAAAGACGTTGAGAAAGGTGAGTAGGCTGGCGAATCCGTAACCGCCAAGTAGGGTCCAGCTGAGGCGAGGAGAGTAGTGGAGCCAGCCCAGGCGGTAGACCAGGTAGACGGCGGCAACGGACAGAAGTGCTGTGGCCGTGAGGAACTGCGCCATCGCCCACAGTTCCTCGGTCGGTGGGGTGAGGACAGCCAGGAACAGGAGCAGGCCACCGAGGACGGCGATAATCACGCCGAGAAGAAAACGGATTGACGGCGAAGCAGGTGATGGAGAAATGGTTGTTGTGTTCATAGGACCTCTAACTGGTGACCAGCTCGGAGTCCTCGGCCGGTCACCGCTCCTTACTCTCCCGTTTCAAAGCGATAGCCAACGCCCCAGACGGTGATGATATGTTGCGGACTCGAAGGGTCCTGCTCGATCTTCTCGCGCAGGCGGCGCACGTGGACGGTGACGGTGCTGGCGTCGATGAACTCTGACACGCCCCAGACCTGATCCAGCAACTGGTCCCGGTTAAAGACCTGGTTGGGATTGCTGGTGAACATCCACAGCAGATCGAACTCCTTGACTGTCAGAGGGATTTCCTTGCCGGCAACGGTGACCTGGCGGGTGCGAGGGTCGATGTGGATATTGCCGCAGGTTACAGGTTGGTCGCCGCCCGGCGGTGCGGGGGCCTGTTGGGTACGCCGCAGGACGGCCTTTACACGGCTGACGAGTTCACGCGGGCTGAAAGGTTTGACGACGTAATCGTCGGCGCCCAGTTCCAGACCGAGGATGCGGTCGATTTCGTCTCTACGGGCTGTGAGAAGGATGATAGGAATCGAGCCGGTCGCCCGCACCTGGCGGGTAATCTCATAGCCGTCTACGCCTGGCAGCATTACGTCGAGGATGAGCAGGTCCGGCGGGTCGGATTCCAGAAGATTCAGAGCGGCCAGCCCATCGTCCACCACAGTAGCGTCGAACCCTTCCCGCACAAGATAAAGTTTGACAACCTCACTAATGCTGGGTTCATCGTCAACAACCAGGATTTTGACGCCGGCCATGGCAGGTGGACTTCCTTACAAAAGTGCCGCGGAGAGGTGTTTGCAACGCCAATGGTTAAGAATCCGGTAATCTTTACCCACTGGCAGAGCAACTTCCAACTGGTATACTATAGGTTGAGGAACATTGCCGATACCATTGTTGCATAACATGTTCATTTACCCAATCTTAAGGAGGAACATACCCCATGCAACTAAGAAAACCGCTTTCTTTGATTCTTATAGCGATACTGATGTTCTCGAGCGCGGTTGTCCTGCTTCCCGCTGAAACTGCCCTGGCGGAAGAAGGGGATGACAAGATGGACGAAGGAGTTGCCTTCCTGGTACGCATTGAGAACATCTCCGCTGACAGCGACCTGCCTACGCCATTTGCGCCTGGCGTCTGGGTATTGCACAGCGAGCCGGGTCCTCTCTTCATAGAAGGTGAAGCAGATAAGGGATACGGCCTGGAGGCGCTGGCTGAGGACGGTGACCCGTCCGCACTGGCTGAAGCCCTGAACGGCATGGGCCTGCATGCGGGTGTCTTCACTACGCCGGTCGGCGCCGATGGGCCTGGTGTAGCGTTGCCTGGCAGCGCCGGCATGATGGGAGCGATGCCGCCCGGGACCGCGTATGAGTTTGAGGTAAAGGCCACGCCTGACACGCCCTACCTTTCCTTTGCCACCATGTTCGTGCAGTCCAACGACCTTTTCATCGGGCCGGGAGAGGCGGGCATAGCCCTCTTCGATATGGACGGGATGGCGATGGAAGGGATGCAGGACGTAACCGCGGAAATACAGCTGTGGGATGCGGGCACCGAGGCCAATGAGGAGCCGGGCGTAGGCGGCGAACAGGCGCCGCGACAGTCCGGGCCCAACATGGGCCCCCCTGAGATCGACGGCACCGTTCATGTCGTAGATGATGGCTACACCTACCCTGAAGTCTCCGCTCTCGTTAAGGTCACCATCGACAAGGCGATGATGATGGAAGCTGGCATGGAGAAGGACGACGAGATGATGTCCGACAAGGATGACAAGATGATGTCGGACAAAGACGGTATGATGGGCGAGATCATGTTGATGGAAGAAGGGGACACGCCTTATACCGTGGCGGCAGGTGACACGCTCGGCTCTATCTCCCGGCGCGCCTACGGCGCCAGCAAGTACTGGGAGGTGATTTGCAGCGCAAACGGGCTGGCGAACTGCAATCTCATCCAGGTCGGCGATGAGTTGATGCTCCCATCGCATGCCGACGCCATGGCCAAGATGGACATGATGATGATGGGTGAGAAGGACGAGATGATGTCGGATAAGGACGACGGGATGATGTCCGACAAAGACGACAAGATGATGTCGGACAAGGATGACAAGATGATGTCCGACAAAGACGGCATGATGAAAGACGACGGCATGATGATGGGAGACATCATGTTGATGGAGGATGGAGACACGCCGTACACGGTGGTGGGCGGAGACACGCTTGGCGGCATTGCCAAGCGCGCCTACGGCAACGCCAACTACTGGAAGGCGATCTGCAGCGCTAACGAGCTGGAGAATTGCAACCGCATCGATATCGGAGACGAGTTGCTGCTGCCCACGCAGGCTGAGGCCGCAGAGATGATGGACAGCATGATGATGGACGACGGTATGGATGCGATGGACAAGAAGGACGATATGTAGGAATTGAGGGTCCCCTGACCCAGAGTGGGGTACGGAGGCGCGCAGTGCGCGCCTCCATTTGCACACAAAAGACACTGAGATGATCGTGAAAACTCTTACGAAAGCATTGACCGACAATGGAGTCGGACGACGTAATCGTCCCGACCCCGGTCACAATTGCGCCGTTCGACTGAGTTGTAGGCGACATCAGGGTGAAAGGCGCTACCGAATCGTTCTACTGACGTTGATCTGTGGGTTGCTACTGGCCGGCTGCGTTATGCCGGAAGCGATATCTACCCAGAGCGGCCAGGGCAGTCAGAGCGATCAGGGCGCGAAGGTGGCAGCGATTCAAACTCGAGTCGCGGAGGAGCGGGCCGGGCAAGCTTCGGAAAAGGAAGATGCGATGGCCGACGCAAGCGATGGAGCGCAAGGTCAGACTGCTACTGTCGAAAACTCCGGCGGGGCGTTGGTTCCTGGCCCGACGGCGGAACAGCTGGAACTTCTGGCCAAATTGCGGCCGCAGGGAGAGGCGCCAGAGCTTCTCAACGAGGTGTGGCTGAACTCGGAGCCGCTGAAGTTGGCGGATTTACGGGGCAATGTCGTGCTGGTCGAGTTCTGGACCTATGGGTGATACAACTGCGTAAACGTAATTCCCTCGTTGAGGGAATGGCACGAGAAGTACGCGGATGACGGTTTTGTGATTATCGGCGTTCACACTCCTGAGTTCAGGCACGAACGGAACGTGCAAAACGTCGAGAATTCCCTTACCCGGCTATCGATCCCATTCGCTGTTGCAATCGACAATGATTGGAAGACGTGGCGCTCCTATAACAATCGCTACTGGCCGGCGATGTACTTCATCGACAAGACCGGACAGATCCGCTACCTTAAGATTGGTGAAGGCCAGTACGGATACTCGGAGTCGGTGATTCAGGCGCTGCTGGCCGAACCATACACGACCAACTGATCTGGAGCAGTCGTATTGCGCAGATGCGGGGGCTTTGACTCGCCTCCGCGTGCGCACTCTGAACAGGACGCACTCCACTTTGCCTCTTGGGCTCCCCGCAGTTGTGCATCGTGTAAGCCGGGCGCCTGCCCAGACTCTCCCCTGCGACAGCAAAACACAGCCGCAATGGAAAATCCTTCAGCTTCAACGCTCAGGACCGGATTCGAGACTGATAAATCGACTCTCCAGTCCAATACCTTGTTTTTGAGCGGGCCATTCGGCGCCGGCAAGACGACGGCGGCGATTGAGCGCGTCCTGTGGCTGCTGCGCCAGGAGCGGGTACGGGGCGACCAGATACTGGTATTGGTGCCCCAGCGCAGTCTGGGACACCAATACCAGGAGGCGTTACGCAGTTCTGAAGTGCCGGCGGGGACGCTGGTGCAGGTGACGACGGCAGCATCTCTTGCCCGTTCGAGTGTGGCGCTATACTGGCCGCTGGCTGCGCGCGAGGCCGGCTTCGCGGAGCCGCACAGAGAGCCGACCTTTCTCAACCTGGAGACGACGCAGTACCATATGGCCGGTCTTGTGGAGAGAGCGGCCCAACAGGGAGAGTTCGACGCGATCCGTCTGCAGCGGAGTCGCATCGTCAGCCAGGTGCTGGACAACCTGAACAAAGCGGCGCTGCACGGTTTCAGTTTAGAGGAGGCCTACGGTCGTCTTGAGAGCACCGTTCCGCCTGGCGAGAAGATGGTCGCACGGTTGAATGTTTTGCGAACGGGTCGCCGTATCAGCCAGGCGTTCCGGCAGTTGTGTTTGCAGGAATCGCTGGTCGATTACAGCCTGCAGATGCAGATCTTTTTGCAGGTGATACTCGAGAACGAGTGGTGCAGGACCCATCTGTTCCGCAGTTTTCGCCATCTGATCTTCGACAATGCAGAGGAGGAAACTTTCGCGGCGCAGGAACTGGTGCGCCGCTGGCTTCCCCAGTTGGAGAGCGCGCTGATCGTGAACGATGAGGATGGCGGCTACCGGGCCTTTTTGGGCGCGGACTCGCGGAATGCTGAACGTATGGCTCGCTACACGGAGAATCGCATCCGGCTGCGGCGGTCGTACGTCGCGGCGCCCGGTTCCTCTGCGCTGATCAGCCGAATCAACCGTGCCGTCAGCGGGCAGGTTGTGAATAACAGAGAGGAGGACGCGGAAGGCGAATCGGAACTGGGGGACGGCTGTCCAATCGTGTTTCCCGATAGTTCACACCGGTTCTATCCGCAGATGATCGAGTGGGCTGTAGACCGGATCGAGCATCTGGTCAGAGAAGAGGGGGTGGCGCCGGGCGAGATCGCGGTACTGGCGCCCTTTGTGAGCGATGCCCTGCGTTTCAGTTTGCTGTCCAGGTTGGAGGAGAGAGATATTCCTGCCATCAGCCACCGGCCCAGCCGTGCCTTGAACGCTGAGCCGGCGGTGCGGACACTGCTCACGCTGGCCGCGCTCGCGCATCCAATCTGGCAACGGCGGCCGCCGCGATCGGATGTGGCGCTGGCTCTTGAGAGTGCTATCGCCCTCTTGGATCCTGTGCGGGCGAATGTGCTGGCGCAGGCGGCATACAGCGACAGGGACGGCACGGACGGAGTGCTGACCGCGTTTGAAGAGCTGCGGGGAGACGTGCAGAAGCGGGTTTCGTTCGCTGCCGGAGAGCTATACGAAGGGCTGCGCAGATGGCTGGCCGCCTACAGGGCGGAAAGCGAGTTTTCGCCGTTGGATCGATTCTTCGCCCGCATTTTTGGCGAAAAGCTAAGCCAGCCCGGATTTGGATTCCACGAACAGCCGGACGCCGCCCGGATGGCGGATCAGCTGACGCGATCGGCGCGCAACTTTCGGTGGGCGATAGGAGGGCGCGCCTTCGCGGTCGACGGCGGCGAGCAGGAAGGCAGTGACGGGGACGGTCCGCTTTCTTCCCGGCAAGTTGAGACAGGCAGGGCTTACATTGACCTGGTGGAAAGCGGCGCGCTTGGGGCGCTCTATGTGCCGGCGTGGACGGTGGATGATAGTGCCGTGTTTATTGCACCGGCATACACATTTTTGATGCGGAACCGCGCAGTGGATGTTCAGTTCTGGCTCGACATCGGGGCGGAAGGCTGGGGGCAACGCATTCACCAGCCGCTGACCCATCCCTATGTTCTCTCAAGAAACTGGCCGCGGGACAGGAGTTGGGGTGACGCAGACGAGACCCGCAGCCGGCAGGAAAGTCTGAGGCGCCTGTTGATCGGTCTCCTGCGACGCACGCGGCGCAGCGTGTACCTGGGTTTGAGTGAATATGGCGAGAGAGGAATGGAGCAGCAGGGGCCTCTGCTGAAACTGCTCAATCGTGTCCAGGTACAGGCATGAGTTCGGCCTTTTTTCGCGGGCTTTTGCCGAAACAGTTCCCCTGTATTACAATGTTTTGACCTTCCTACGTGTGCCTAACCTTCCCCGTTTGCACGAGGCATCAGTTGGTCTGCCAGAACACCGACGGAGATTGATGAAACAATAGCGGGCGCGCAAACCGCAACAATTCTCTCCACAAACAACGACTGTATCCACGAGAGATTCGGACCAGCGACCTCCACCCATTTGGAATCTGACCACCTCTGCGAACCGTGAGTAGCGACTTCATATTTGGTATCCACGATTTTGGCGGCGAAGAGCATATGCGCGCGGCCAGGAAACCGGGCTGGATCGTGTTCAGCGAGGTGGTGGGTCACGATCCGAACGATCTCACGGGCAAGGATTTCAGTTCACTCAGTCGTCAGGGTTTGGGCGTGATCGTTTGCCTGAACAATGGCTACTTTCCCCAGGGTACGCTGCCGCCGAGCAGCGAGTATGCCAACTTCGCTCGCCGCTGCGCCAATTTTGTGGGCGCCAGCAAAGGGTGCAGCCGCTGGGTTATCGGCAATGAGATGAACTATGCGATCGGGCGTCCCGGCCTGGCGTCAGCGCTCGATACGCGCAAGCATTTTGGCGACGCGCCGGCCGGCGACCCGACTCTGCGGAGCTTGCCTGATCGGTTTAGTGCACTGCTGAGCGCAAACGACAGAGAGGCGATATTGGATACAGTGGAAGGTGAGGAGTTGATTACGCCTCAACTCTACGCCAACTGCTACGGAATGTGCCGACAGGCGATCCACGGCCTGGAGGGCCATGAAGGGGACCAGGTGTTGGTGGGCGCGGTGGCGCCATGGAATACCCAAACGGTTTATCCCGGCAATCCGAGCGGCGACTGGATCAAGTATTTTCAGGATATATTGCTTCAGTGCGGGGCCAGTGGCTGCGACGGAATTACGTTGCATACCTTTACCCATGGGGCGAATCCTACCCTGATTCTGGATAACAGCAAACTGCCGGGCTTTCCCCAGCATCATTGTCACTTCCAAGCATACCGGGACTTCATGCATGCGATCCCGGTCAATATGCGCCAACTGCCCGTGTACATAACGGAAACTGATCAAGCCGGACCTTGGGAGAACGTGAACCGGGGATGGATTCAGGCTGCCTATGCCGAAATCGATCGGTGGAATCGCCAGAACACGCAGAAGATTCGGGCGCTGGTGTTGTACCGCTGGCCGCAGCTGGACCGCTGGCATATCAAGGGGAAAGAGGGCGTCATCGAAGATTTTCGCGCGGCGTTACGGCACAACTATCGCTGGGACGTAGAGACTGAACTGGTTCAGCCGGAAAGGCGGGTGGAGCGCCAGCCAGATATTCAGCCGGAGGCGCGCCCGAACCTTCAGTCGGAGAAGCCGGCAGAGTGGGGGCCCACCAGGGTTGTAGAGGAGCGGCAAGAGGGCGAAGTTACCGAAGAGATGAGAATGGGCCGCGGGATGGTGTACAGGGTGCAGTGGCTGAAGGGGAAGCCCCCGAGCCCGCTTTACCCAGGCCAGGTCATCAGTTTCCCGGTGACGGTCCGAAATACGGGTACAATTGCCTGGCCGGCCGGGGGACCGCAACAGGTGTCCCTCGGCTATCACTTTTTCCAGAACCGGCAGGAGCTGCCCTACCCTGACGGCAGCCCGGTGCTTACGGCACTGCCCAATGACGTGGCGCCGGGCGAAACGGTCACCATTGACGCGCAGATGGTCATTCCCGACCGTCCAGGCAACTACACGCTTGTCCTGGACCTGATCAGCGGAGGTGAGAACTGGTTCCAGACGATGCAGTCGGACATTCTCACTCGCTGGCTGAGTGTGAGCAAGGCGCCCCAGACGGGTGACGCCGAGCAGGCAGCTGAACCCGAAGCTGAAACTGTAGAGCAGGAGAGAGTAACGGCTGACCCGGCGCTGCAACCGGAAACGACTCCCGATCTGCAAGTGAGGGCGGAAGCGCGTTCGTCTTCTGCGCCCCACGGGCCGCCGGTCGTCGATATCGCGTCGTCGTTACCGCGCGGTGAGAATCCATTCGCGTTACGCACGCTCGATCAGATCCGGAGGCTGGTGATCTGTCACACGGCCGCGCCGTCGGGGGTGCCGATTCAGACGGTTGCGCAGGCCCATATATCGCAGGGCTACCCTGGCATCGCCTACCACTACTTCGTGCTGGAATCGGGAGAAATTCTCCAGGTGGCCGAGGTTGAAGCGGTGGTAAACGATGAGGCGGAGTGGAGCCTGACCGGCGTGAACATCTGCCTGGAGGGGAACTTTGACGAAGCTGTGCCACCCCCGGCCCAACTGACGGCGGCGGCCCAGTTGTGCGCCTGGATGCTGCCTCGCTTCCAGTTGACAGCGGAGAACGTGGTTGGAATGTGCGAATTGTTGGACACTTCCAGCCCTGGAAACACGTTCGACAACGGTCCTGCCTGGAAGGGAGCGCTCAGCGAGAAGATTATTCAGTTCCTCACCGATTCCCCGCTTTCGCCGCCGGCGGAGAGAGTAGATGAGGAGACGCCGGGACCGCCGGACGACAGCCCTGCCGTGACTGACCCGGCGAGGATTCCAGCGCCGAAGCCGCCTATCGAAGATGTGGTCGAGCGTCTGCCGCGCGATCCACAGCGCCTTGTACAGCGTGAGGCTGTCGATATCGAATTTATCGTCATCAACCACACGGCCGCGCCGCCTATCACTCCGCTGCAAACGATTGCGGCGGCGTTCCATCGCCGGCTGCCCGGGATTCTTTATCAGTTTTTCATTGCCTCCAATGGCGCGATCTACCAGACGCAACCGCTGATGGAGGTGGTTGACGGCCGAGTCCCGTATATTGCACAGGCGATAAACATCGGCTTTGCCGGAGAGTTCAGTGATGATATTCCGACTCCAGCACAGATCAAGTCGGGGCGGCAGTTGATCGCATGGCTGATGGAGGAGTTCCCGCAGTTGACACTGGCAAGTATTCGCGGGGTGAACGAATTCATCAACCACACATCTCCTGGGGAGCAGTGGCTGCAAGGGCGGCGTTGGAAGGACATTCTGATCAATGCAGTGCGGACGGGAGCCGATCCGACAGCGACGGTTGATGCGACATCCGGAGGCGAGGCGGGCCCCGGCCCGAAGAAACAGCCAGCGGGGGGCATGCGGACGGCGAACGGACGGATGGAAGCGCTGGACGGCGAAGATGGACAGTTGCAGGGAGGCGTACTGGATGCACAAGAGCAACCGGTCCAGCGGGAGCTGGTCGCCCGGCCCCAGATTCGGGACATCAGCCATGAACTGCCCCGACACCCCACGTTGCAGTACCGGCGCCGTCAGCTGGCGGCCATCACCCACATAGCCGTCCATCATACGGCCTTGCCGCCCCACGTCGGGCCGGAACAGATTGCCCAAACGCACGTCGACGAAGATCTTGACCGGGGGAAAAACGCCTGGTCTGGTATCGGCTACCATTACTTCATTCCCGCAGATGGTGAGATCCTGCAGACTCAGCCGGTGGAGCTGCGAACGCACCACGTCGACAGGCACAACTCTTATGCGATCGGCGTCGCATTTGCCGGCAGCTTCATGAACGGCGCCACGCCGTCGCCGCAACAGATTCACGCCGGCGCCCGTCTGATTGCATGGTTGTTGCAGGAGTTTGAGCTGCAGCTTACCGATGTCTTGGGCCACAATGAGTTTTCATACAATGCCACACCGTGCCCGGGGAGCGAATGGCTGGAGGGCAATCGATGGCGCGATACGTTTATAGCAGAGATCGAGCGGGTCCAGAGTGGGGTCCCGCCGTATCACTATGTCCTGTTTCCGTCTGAGGAGTCGATGACCGAGACGTTGGAGGAGGCCAGCCACTATTTTGACGAGTTCAAGCCGGTTGCGGGCACTTTCCTTGAAGATGCGCTGCAGGCGAGGTATGTGACTTTGATCGGAGCCGGGACGATCTCGACGGCGGAAGCTGAACGACGCCTGGCAGATGCAGGGGTTGAGATCGACCACCTGGAAGACTCTGACGCCATATCGGCCACGCAGAGACTGCTGCAACTGGCCCACGATGGACGCCGTTTCCGGTCCCTGCTCGAGTCGTAGCCGGCATGGAAACCGCCCTCAATCCACTAGGCGCCGGCTACCCGGTCAGCCTCCCGATCTTCGACGGCCCAATCGGCCTCCTGCTCCATCTGATCGAACGCGAAGAACTGGATATTACGGAAATTTCGCTGGTGGCGATTACGGACCAGTACCTGCGTGCGATCGAAGCGATGCAGGAGATTGAGCCGGAAGCGCTGGCCGATTTCCTGGTCGTGGCGGCCCGCCTTCTCTACATAAAGAGCCGCGGCCTACTGCCCCACCCAGAAGGTGAGGAGGAAGAGGAGGAGCGACAGAGCGAGGCGTTGATTCAGCAACTGCTGGACTATCGGCGCTTCAGAGCTGCGGCGGGCGAACTCCGGCTGCGCGCTTCGATCGGGTTGCGTACCAGTGTGCGATTGACCCCGCCGCAGATGGACCGGAGGCTGGATCTGTCCGCTCTGACGATCGAGAAGCTGGCGGATGCGGCGCAGAGGGCTTTGAGCAACTTCCCCAGCGACCCGGATCTTCCGTCCGTTCGGGCCTACCCAATTACCGTTGCCGAAAAGATCGGGTCAATTCGAGAGCGGATAAGAGGCCGGGCAGGGGAGAATGGCAAGGCCGGCGGTTCACTGACTTTCTCGACGCTTCTTTCCCAGAGCCGGAGCCGCCAAGAGATCATCGTTACGTTTCTGGCTGTTCTGGAGCTGATCAAGCAAAGGGAGATTGCGGCAGAACAGGAGGAGACTTTCGGCGAGATATTGCTACGCAGCGTGCAGTAAGGGAAAGCGGAGGCGTTAAGATGCGGTGCAGCGGGGGCTGGCGTCGTTTCAGTGCGATGCCGACCCCCGTCTTGTTTTAATCGGCAAGCGTACTTACGTCGCCGATTGGCAGGCCCTGGACCTGGGCCTTGAGAAGCCGGCGCATGATCTTGCCGGAGCGTGTCTTGGGAAGGCCGTCGACAATGTTCAACTCGGCGGGCACGGCGATCGGCCCGACTTCGTGGCGCACGTGAAGTTTGAGGGCGTCGATCAGATCGGAACTGCCGCTGACGCCGTCGTTGAGGATACAGAAGGCGTGGATCACGTTGCCGCGCAGCTCGTGGGGAATGCCGACGCAGGCGGCTTCGGCCACGTCCGGATGGCTGACTAGGGCACTCTCGATTTCGGCGGTACCGAGCCGGTAGCCGCTGACTTTGATGACATCATCCATGCGGCCGATGATCCAGAAATAGCCGTCGTCATCGCGGCGGGCACTGTCCCCGGTGAAGTACCAGCCCTGTTGAGCGAATTCGGACCAGTACTGTTCGATGTAGCGGTCCGGGTCTCCCCAGACGGTACGGGCCATTCCGGGCCATGGGCGTTTGATGATGAGATAGCCGTCCTCGTTGGGCTCGCAGGTGGAGCCGTCTTCGCGCACGACGTCGGCTTCGATGCCGGTGAACGGGAGGGTGGCGCTGCCAGGTTTGAGGGCGACAACGGGCGTGGGCGTGATCATGAAGCCGCCGGTTTCGGTCTGCCACCAGGTGTCCATAATCGGACAGTTTTCGCGGCCGATGACGCGGTGATACCAGCGCCATGCTTCCGGGTTGATCGGTTCGCCGACGCTGCCGAGGAGGCGCAGGCTGGAGAGGTCGTGCTGTTCGGCCCAGGCATCGCCGAAGCGCATCAGGCCGCGAATGGCGGTCGGCGCGGTGTAGAGGATGGTGATGCCGTAGTCCTCGACGAGCTTCCAGTAGCGATTGGGGTGGGGATAGTCGGGCGCGCCTTCGTACATGAAGCCGGTGGAGCCGAGAATCAGCGGCGCGTAGACGATGTAACTGTGTCCGGTAATCCAGCCGGGATCGGCGGCGCACCACCAGAGGTCGTCCTCTTTCAGGTCGAAGACGTACTTCAGTGTGGTGGCGGTGTAGACCTGATAGCCGCCACAGGTATGGAGGACGCCCTTGGGTCGGCCGGTTGTGCCGGATGTGTAGAGGATGAAGAGGGGATCTTCGGCATCCATCGGTTCCGACTCGCAGACGGGACTGGCGATTGGGAGAGCCATCTCCTCGTGCCACCAGTGATCGCGGCCGGGGGTCATCTGCACATCCTGCATGGTGCGCTGGTATACGATCACCGTATCCACGATGGGGCTGCGCTTGACGGCCTCGTCGGAGATGTCCTTGAGGTTGACGGTTTTGCCGCGCAACCAGGCGCCGTCACTGGTAATCAGCACCCTGGACTGGGCGTCGTCGATGCGGCTGGCGAGAGCCTGCTCGCTGAATCCGCCGTAAACGACAGAGTGTACGGCGCCAATCTTGGTAACGGCCAGCATCGCGATCATCAGTTCGGGGGTCCGTCCCATGTAGATGGTCACGGTATCGCCCTTGCCGACACCCTTGCCTTTGAGCACGTTGGCGAACTTATTGACTTCCTGCCAGAGCTGGTAATAGCTGTAGTTCTGCTTGTCGCCGTCTTCGCCTTCAAATATCAAGGCGAGCTTGTGCCTGCGCCAGGAGTTTACGTGCCGGTCCAATGCGTTGTAGGCGATATTGGTTTTGCCGCCGGCAAACCATTTGAAGAACGGCGCGCCGCTGTCGTCGAGCACCTTTTCGTACGGTTCGAACCAGTCGATCAGTTCGCGTGCGCGCGTATCCCAGTAGGCCTCGATATCTGCGAGCGCTTCGCCGCGCAACTCGAGATAGTCGGGCACGTTTGCGCTGGCGACGGCCTCTGGGAGCGGCTGGTACAGTTCGCTGTCGGCAGCCGGGACCTCGATAGCCTGACCGTTTGAGCTCTGTTCCGACATGCTTCCCTCCTTCATTCCGTGTCTGTTGGTCCGCTGCGAGATTGGCAACTATGATAGCACAGTTTCGGACGTTGGTTCAGATATTCTGCGCGGCCAGTTCTGCGATCTCCTCGGGGTGACGGGCGATGGCGACGCCGGCGTCCTGGAGCGCTTCGATCTTTTCAGCGGCGGTGCCTTCGCCGCCGGAGATGATGGCGCCGGCATGGCCCATGCGTTTGCCGGGCGGAGCGGTCTGGCCGGCGATGAATGCGGTGACAGGTTTATTCAATTCGGTTCTGATGTAGTCGGCGGCGACCTGCTCGTCGGCGCCCCCGATCTCCCCGATCAGGACGACCTGCTCAGTAGCGGAGTCCTGTTCAAACATCTGCAATACGTCGAGAAAGTTGAGCCCTTTGATGGGGTCACCGCCGATGCCAACCGCGGTGCTCTGGCCGATCCCACGCGCGGTCAGAGCATAGATGACCTCGTAGGTTAGCGTCCCGGAACGGCTGACGATGCCGACGTTGCCGGGTGTGTGAATGTGGCCGGCCATAATGCCGACTTTGGCGGTACCTGGTGAAATGAGTCCGGGGCAGTTGGGCCCGATCAGGAGAGAATCGGTCGAATCGAGGTAGGCGCGAGCGCGGGCCATGTCGAGGGCGGGGATGTTTTCGGTGATGCAGACGATCAGGGCGACGCCGGCGTCGGCAGCCTCGAGGAGGGCGTCCACGGCGAAGGCGGCGGGGACGAAGATAATGCTGGTATTGGCGTCGGTTGTGGCGACGGCTTCGTGGACGGTATCGAAAACAGGCGTGTTGCCGACGGCCCACTGACCGCCGCGACCGGGCACGGCGCCGGCCACTACATTGGTGCCGTACTGGATCATCTGCTCTGCGTGGAAGGCGCCCTGGCTGCCGGTAATACCCTGCACGAGCAGGCGAGTCCCATTGTCAACGAGGATACTCATGCGCCTTCTCCTTTGGCGGCGGCGACGGCCATCTGCACGGCTTCAGACAGCTGGTTGGCGGAGGGAAGATTGGAGTCGGCGAGAATCTGGCGGCCTTCATCCTCGTTTACACCTACCATACGGACGACAATCGGGACCTCTACATTAAGACTATTGATGGCCTCGACGATGCCATTGGCCACTTCATCGCAGCGAGTGATGCCGCCGAAGATGTTGATGAGAACTGCCTTCACGCGTGCGTCGCGGAGGATGATCCGCAAGGCGGCCAGGACTTTGTCTGCGCCGGCGCCGCCGCCGATGTCGAGAAAATTGGCCGGGCTGCCGCCATAGAGTTTGATAATGTCCATGGTGGCCATGGCGAGGCCGGCGCCGTTCACCATGCAGCCGATTTCGCCATCGAGATCGATATAACTGATTCCGACCTCACGGGCTTCGGTCTCGGTGGGGCTGTCTTCGTCGGGGTCGCGCATGGCGGCCAGCTCTTTTTGCCTGGGCAAGGCGCTGTCGTCGAGCAGTATTTTGCCATCCACAGCCTGCAACTGGTTGTCGCCATTGATGACGAGCGGATTGATCTCCGCCAGGCTGGCGTCGCTGTCGACAAAAGCGCGGTAGAGGCTCTGGGCAATCTCGGTGAAAGCGGAGACGTGCTCTTTGGGCAGTCCGATGCCGTAGGCCAACTGGCGGGCCTGGTATCCCTGCATACCCAGAAGTGGGTGGACGTGAACGGTGATGATCTTTTCGGGCGTCTCGGCGGCGACCTCTTCGATTTCGACGCCCCCCTCGCTGCTGGCCATGATCGCCACCTTGCGCGCGCCGCGGTCGAGGACGGCGCCCAGGTAGATTTCGGAGCGGATGTCAGCGGCCTCGTCCACCAGGACTTTTTGCACGGTCAGCCCTTTGATGTCCATGCCGAGGATTTTTGCGGCCACTTTCTCCGCATCTTCCGGCGTGCCGGCCAGCTTGATGCCGCCGGCTTTGCCGCGCCCGCCGACAAGCACCTGACTTTTGATGACGACCGGCTTGCCGACCTGTTCAGCGATGGCGCGTGCTTCGGCCGGCGTGGTTGCGACTTCCCCGTTGGGGATGGGCACTCCATATTGGGCGAAGATTCGCTTAGACTGGTATTCGTGTAACTTCAAAACGGGACTCCTCTTCGGTAAATACTGTGATTCGTGCGATGAAGCGACGCACTATGATTGCAGCTCCCGCCAGCGAGCGGAAAGGCGCTCCGGTTGTATCGTGACTTCCTCGGGCTCAGCCTTTCAGTCCTGTGAGAGCGATTCCTCTGATAATCTGACGCTGGAAAACCAGGAAAACGATGAGCAGAGGGATGCTTGCAAGGCTGGCCGCGGTCATAATTTTCTCCCAGTGGGTGGTGGATTCGCCGCGGAAGAAACTCAGGCCGACGGGCAAAGTGTAGAATTCGCGGCTGTTGGCCAGGATCAGCGGCCACAGGTAGGCGTTCCAGTTGCCGATAAAATTGAATATGGCCAGGGCGGCGATGGCCGGTTTGACCAGGGGCGCGGCGATGCGCCACCAGATGCCGAACTCGTTCATACCATCCATTCGGGCAGCGTCCAGGAGCTCGTTGGGGACGCCGTCGAAGAACTGACGCATCAGAAAGATGCCGGCGGCGGTAATGACGCCGGGAAAGGCGATTCCCCAGTATTGGGTGTAACCGATATGCCAATTCCAGTTTACGCTCATCGTAAACCACGGAATGATGAGCATTTCGGTCGGTATCATGAGCGTGCCGAGCATGCCGATGAAGATGATATTCTTGCCCGGAAAGTCGAATTTATTGAGCGTGTAGCCGACCAAGGTGTCAAAGAAGACGACACTTGTGGTGCTGATTACCGCAACAATAATACTGTTGAGATACCAGCGTTCGAAACTACTGGTATTGAGTACATTCAGATAGTTCTGGAGAGTGGGATTTTCAGGAAAGAAGGAAAAGTTCACCAGTTCGGGCGCCGGCTTTACGCTTGTCAGAATCATCCAGAAAAAGGGCGTAACCATGCAGACCCCGCCGATTGCAAGCAGAAGATACGCGATCAGCAGCGTCCAGCCGAAACGACGCCTGCTTCCGCCCTGGGCAGGCTTGAAATGTTCCGCTATCTGAAGTGTGCCCTCTGTGCCGATTTCTGCTGAAGTAGCCATTAGTGCGTTGCGCCGGCGCCTCTTTCTAATACTCTACGCGCCGCGAAAAGAAGCGCAGCTGGATGATCGTTATGAGTAGGATGAGAAAGAAAAGAAGAACGGTAAGCGCGCCGGCATAGCCCATCTTGTAGCTAGAAAACCCCTCCCGATAGACCTCCAGCACGACGGTGGTCGTACTTTTCAGCGGGCCGCCGGTACCCTGGGGGCTCATATTCTGGACGAGAGCGAACAGGCGCAGATAGGAGATGGTGCCCAGGACTGTCAGGTAGACGATGATCGGATTGAGGAGGGGCAGGGTGATACGCCAGAATAGCTGCCAGGCGTTGGCGCCGTCGATGCGGGCGGCTTCATAGTAGTGGCCGGGAATCTGCTGGATGCCGGCCAGAAAGATAATGACTGCGAAGCCGAGATTTTGCCAAACGGCAACGGCGGTGATCGACGGCAGCGCCTGCGCGGGACTCTTGGTGAAGGGCTGTTGGGGCAGGCCAACCAGATCCAGCCCCTGGTTAATCAAGCCGGTCTCCGGCTGATAGAGCCAGTTCCAGACGAAGGCGACTGCGACAGCCGAAGTAACGTAGGGTGCGAAATAGGCGACGCGGAAGACCGCGGAAAGGCGTCGGATCTGGGCGAGGAGCAGGGCGATAGCCAGCGCAAGAACCAGCTGTGAGGGCACACCGAACAGAACATAGCGAACGGTATTGGAGAAGGCGGCTGTCACAGAGCTGCGCGGCTTGCCGGCGTCCTGCCAGATCTCCTGATAGTTCTCCAATCCCACCCAGGGGCCGGAGCCTTCGAACACATTCCAGTCGCGAAAACTGACGTTAAAGGCGAGGATTGTCGGGTACCAGCGGATGACGACAAAGAAGACCAGGGCTACGCTCATAAAAATGTAGGCCCAAATGATTTGCCGCTGGTGGAGGGTTAAGCGCATGGAGTTAATCCATCGTGATTGCAGCGTAATTCAGGTGGCCGAGGCCAGGATGGCCCAGGGTCTTTGACCAGAGAACGGGCCGTACTGTACCAGACAGAGAAAGACGGAGGCGAGAGGATAGCCTGCCGGGCAGGTACCCTCTCGCTTCACGCTGGTTATTTTCGATTTAGCGGCTGGACCAGAAGTCGTCCAGGACCTCCTGATCGGTATCGGCGGCGATCTGCAAAGCAGTGGCAGGGTCTTCGTCGGTCAGGACCACCATGTCGAAGGAGTCAATGATGGCCTGCCGCTGCTGGCTCTCGTCGGCGAAGAAGGTAGCGTGGGAGTATTCCAGCCCTGCGGCAAAGGCGCCCAGCTTTTCATCGGCGAGAAGTTCCGGATTGCTGCCTGCCTCAAGTTGGGCGGGCAGTTCACCAACGATGTCGACCCACAAGGCGCCGGCATCTGCGCTGGTGATGAACTGCAGGAACTTGACGGCCGCGTCAAAGCGAGCCTGGTCGGCGGCGGCCTTCTTGGTCAGGCCATGGGTCCAGTAGGAGCCGAAGGTGCTCTTGATGCCGTTATGGGAGGGCAGCTCGGCGACGCCGAAGTTCATTTCCGGATTGTTCTTGGCGATCGTGCCGAGACGGAAGGATCCGTCGACGTGGAAGCATGCGTGACCGCCGACGAAGGCATTGGTGCTGCCGTCAAACAGGTCGCGGTCGCCGGTAGCGAGATCGGTGTGGAAAGCCAGGAGATAGTTCCATGCCTGCATGCCAGCCTCGTCATTATAGAGGACCTCGGTATAGTCGTCAGTGTAGGGCACGCCGCCGAACTGGCGCACCAGCACCTCGCGGAACCAGTGATGGTCCTGGGCGGAGGGATCGGCGACAAAGCCCTGAACGACGAGCGTGCCGTCATCATCGCGCTGGGTGCAGGCAACGGCCTGGTCGCGCAGCTCGTCCAGGGTTGCGGGCGGGCTGTTAGGGTCGAGACCGGCTGCCTCCATCAGATCTCTGTTGTAAAAGAGAGCGAGGGCGCGTACCGCGGTGGGAAGCGTGTAGAGCGTGCCTTCGACGAAGCTGGCCTGGACCATGGGGCTAAACTTTTCGGCGACCATAGCCGGCGGGAAGGCGTCCTCCGGCAAAGGCACGAGGTAGCCGGAATCGATCCAGACGGATTGCCAGCCATAGAAGAGGGTGGCGACAT
The DNA here is from genome assembly GCA_965204525.1 of Caldilineaceae bacterium. Classification (GTDB taxonomy): domain Bacteria; phylum Chloroflexota; class Anaerolineae; order Caldilineales; family Caldilineaceae; genus Bin5. Next base: position 2,135,026 of record OZ241994.1, read on the forward strand.
CGGGGCCGACGCCGGCGGGAACGCTGGCGGCGATCTTGTCGCGGAACTCAGCGTAGGGGATGTCGGCGTTGTGAACGACCTTGATGTTCGGGTTCGCCTCTTCAAACTGGGCGATCAGCTGGTTCATGGCATCGACTCTGGCGGCAAAGTTGTACTGCCAGTACTCGATTTCGATGACCTCGTCGGCCATAGCCGACTCTTCGGCCGCCGAGTCCGAAGCCGGTGCTTCGGCGGGCACCGCTGCGGGGCAGGCGGCCAAAAGCATGGCGGCCACCAGGAGCGCGCCGATCAGTATGAACAGTTTGGAGCGTTTCATCGTTGGTTTCCTCCTTGGATTAGAAAAAAGAGAGTCCTCCATTCAGACTCTTGCTCAGTTTTCGTCGATCGCTGGACTGTGCTCACGATTCGATTTTCAGCAGGCGGGCGGCGTTGCCGGCAAAAATCTGCTGGATGTCCTGCTCCGGGAAATTCAGGTCGAGACAGCTTCGCATCTGGTCCTGCAGGTATTCCAGGGTGAAGCCGCGCGGGAACCAGCTGCTGTCAGTTCCGAAGATGATGCGGCCGGGGCCGATTGTCTCGTAGTATTTGCGAAACAGGTATTTGACGGTTACGTCGCCGGGAACCCAGCGAATCCACTGGAGGCTGCCGCTGGTGTCAACGCAGACGTTGGGGCAGGCCCAGCAGAGTTGCAGGGTTTCGCGTTCCCAGGCGCAGCCGAAATGGGGGATGACAAATGTCACATCGGGAAAGGCTTTGGCGATGTTGTGCAGTTTGAAGGGGCTGATGTTCTCATGCCAGGCGATGCCACCGGCGCTGCCCTGAATGCCGAAATGGATGAGGACTGGGATATCCAGTTCGGCGCATTTTTCCCAAACAGGCCAGATCGACTCATCCTCTATCGGCTGTTCGATCATAGGAGCGAGCAGTTTGTAGCCGCGTAATCCGAGTTCGGTGACGGCGTGTTCCAACTGGGCGACGGCGTCCGGATCGAAGGGATTATGGTGGGCGAACCCGATGAATTTGTCGGGGTACCAGCTGACGATTTCGGCGAGGTGCTCATTGCCGCCGCCGGTAACGAAGGCGACGGCGCGTACGCCGTATTCGTCCAACTCTGCGGCCCATCGGCGGGCCTGCTCCCTGTCTCCCGGATGGTCGTCGGGCGACTCCGCTTTCGGGAACCCCCACATTTTGCGCCAGTGTTCCCCGTAGGGCCGGCTCATTTCCTGGACTGTGCGCGCCCGTTTTTCTCCCACCTTGTCGATGTAATTCTGGATCGTGTTTCCCATGTTCGGGAACCACGGCTTGCGGGTGGGGAAGTGTACGTGAAAGTCGATGATTTCAAAACCCTGATACATTGAGATTCCTCAGGTTAGATTCCACAGTATTCCTGGCCCGTTCGGCACAAGGAGGGCTCTTTTCCAAGAAAGTAGGCCACAGGGAAATTGTAGCTTGAAAGCGGCAAAAGTCCAACGTCTGGGGGTTGTCTGAACTCTGATCCCGCAGTTCTTGAAGAGGGCAGGAATCCGGGCTACATAGATGTACCTGATTGCTGGATATAGTCAAGTAAATGGAGCGGGAGAAACGAAAAGGGCCGGTGAATTGAGGTGCCCGCAAAGGAATCGTGGGGATGGAGGGGAAGTTTGCCCGGCTATGCAAAGGGTGGGACAATTGGCGGGAAGGCAGTGGCCAGTGGCCCACTTGCATAGATAATGGCACACTGGAGGCGGGACTTGTTTCTGATTGGATAACGTACAGATAGACTGGAAAAAATATGCGACAGGCTAGAATCGAGCGGACGACCAAAGAGACGCAGGTTGTGCTGGAGCTGGCACTGGATGGCAGCGGCGCGGCGAAAGTGGAGACCGGAATCGGGTTTCTGGACCATATGCTGACGCTTTTGGCCGGGCACGGGCTGTTTGACCTGACGGTGCAGGCGGGGGGCGATCTTCAGATCGACGAACACCACACGGCTGAGGACGTTTGCATCTGCCTGGGACGGGCGATCGACCAGGCGCTGGGGGACCGCAGCGGCATCGTGCGCACGGGGCATGCATTTGTGCCGATGGATGAGACGCTGGCGCGGGTGGTCGTGGACCTGAGCGGGCGGCCATATTGTGTTTTCGACGCCGAGTTCACGACGCCGAAGTTGGGAGAACTCGGCACCGATCTTCTGTTTCATCTGTTCGAAAGCATTGCGATTCACGGGCGGATGAACCTGCATGCGGCAGTGCTGTACGGGCGCAACGATCATCACAAGGCCGAGGGGCTGTTCAAGGCACTGGCGCGGGCTCTGGACGCGGCGACGCGGCTGGACGAGCGGCGAAGCGGGGTCCCTAGCACGAAGGGGACACTGAGCGCATGATCGCGGGCGCGACATTTCCTCGCAAGGCGGCCGGGCGCGTCACAACGTTTCGCCCGGGCCGTGCTTAACATTCATGTTCCCATTTCAAGGCACATAAGATGAACAACGACGTTTTGAACGACCTCGAGATCCCTACCCTCGAGGAGATCCGCGCGACGCGCGCTCGCATTGATCCCTATATTTTGCGCACACCCGTGTGGCACTGGCAGAGCAAGGCGATGGATGAGACGCTTGGCGCAGACACGGAGGTCTGGCTAAAGCTGGAGCTGTTTCAGAGGACGGGGACGTTTAAGCCGCGCGGTGCGGTGAACGACATCCTGCAACTGGACAGCGCGGCGCGAGAACGGGGCCTAACCGCGGTGAGCGCAGGCAACCATGCGATTGCGGTGGCGTACGCGGCCCGGATATTTGATATCAGCGCCAAGGTTGTGATGCCAGCCTCGGCGCCGAAGTTTCGAATGGATAAGGCGCGCAGCTATGGGGCCGAGGTCGTGCTGGTTGCCGACGTATATGAGGGGTTCGCCGAGGTGGAGCGCATTCAGCAGGAGGAGGGGAGGTCCTTTGTTCATCCGTTTGAGGGCAGCACGATAGTCACAGGGCAGGCGACGGTGGGGCTGGAGGTGTGCGAGGATGCGCCGACGCTGGACATGCTGATCGTGCCGGTGGGAGGCGGCGGTCTGGCCGCTGGCATCAGCGCGGCGGCCAAACAGCTGCAGCCGGACTGCGCTGTCTTCGGCGTGGAGCCAGAGGGGGCGGACGCGATGCACCGCAGCTTTGCCACGGGCAGACCGGAGTCGATAGAACGGGTGGAGACGATCGCCACCAGCCTGGGCGCGCCGGCGACGCAGACCTACAGTTTCGGACTATGCAGGCATTTTCTGGAAGATGTGGTGCGGATCAGCGACGAAGAGATGCTGGACGGGATGCGGCTTCTTTTTCACGAGATGAAACTGGCGGTCGAGCCGGCGTGCGCGGCCTCGACTGCGGCCCTGTTTGGTCCGCTGCGCGAACAAGCGAAGGGGAAACGGGTGGGGCTGATTCTGTGCGGCTCGAACATAGGTGTGGACACGTTTGTCGAGTTGGTCGGCCAGGGCGGATGAGATGGCTGAAGGCGCGCTAGAGCTGGCGCCCGGCCACAAGATTGGTCTGCCGCTGGCGGGCCCGGTGATGCTGGCGGCTGGCAGCACTGGCTACGGAGAGGCCCGTCACCGTGAGTTGGAGACGCGCCGGTTCGGCGGGGTGGTTGTGGGCCCGTTCACGCGGCGCAGCCGTGGAGGCAGCCCACTGCCGCGACTGGCGGAGACACTGGGCGGAGTTGTGCGCCGCGTGGGGCTGCAGAACCGGGGTGTTTCGGCGGCGGTGAGGCGGTATGGCCAGCTATGGCCGCGGATGGGTTGTCCGGTCATTGCCCAGGTGGCAGACAGTGAATTCCACGAGGCCGCGGAGACGGTAGGGAGGCTTTCGGTCGCTGACGGTATCGCGGGATTTGAACTTCTTTGCCAGCCGGAGGCCAGCGAGAGGGAAATCGGCCGGCTGCTGGAGGTCTTGCTGTTGGAGACCGACCTGCCGGTCTTGGTGAAGCTGCCTCTTGCGCGGGCGACGACACTGGCGCCGGCGGCAATAGAGTCGGGCGCAGCCGGTGTGGTGGTGGGCAGCCCGCCGATTGGGGCAGGGATTCGGGCCGACGGGCAGGCGGTCAACGGTGAGATGTTTGGGCCGGGGGTCTTTCCAATGATGCTGGCGGCGTTGTTGGAAGTGAAAGCATTGGGGCTTACCGGCTCGTTAATTGCTTGCGGGGGCGTACATACACTGCAGCAAGCGCGAGATTGCATGCGCGCGGGCGCGCATGCGCTACAGCTGGACAGCCTGGTGTGGGTGGAGCCCGCGGCGGCGGTAGCCCTGGCGATCGGGTTGGGCAGCGGCTGATGTGCCGGCAGATCGTTCCTCCGGCGTTCATTCCTTTCTTTCTTATCTTTCGCATAATTTACATTCCGGCCAGCGTTTTGAGCCATACGGGCCACGGGTCACCGTGGCTGAACGCGGCGCTGGGCTGCGCGGTCACGGTGGGCGCGGAGTGGCTTGCCCGGCGAATGGGGGTCGACATCGCGCGGCGCGAGCGGCAGCGCGCGGTTGTGGTGGTGATCCTGGCCCTGGTTACGCTCGGCTTCTTTCCGGAGGAGGCGCCGGTCGGGTTGATTTTGTGGGCGGGCCTGGGCGCAGCCTGGGGGGTGGCGACGCGCAAGATAAGGATGGGGGCGACATCGACTTCGGTGGTTGTTGGCGCAGGGGCTGTGGGAGTACTGCTGGGGGCGACAGGGCTGGTCGGGCCGGGGAACTGGTTGGCGGCGGTGGTGTTGGGGGTTGGGTTGTGGGTTGGGCAAAGAGGGGGCGAATCGGAGGAGCGCGGGCATGGATGAGGGAGTTCAGACCGCCGGCGAGCAGGGGGGCCGCGAAAGGGAACTGAGATGATCGGCGTGGCAAAAGTGGCTGAAGGAGAGCGAAAGACTTAATCAGTTGGTACTGGCCGAGACGAAGGGCGTACTTATAGATATTGATCTGATGCTAGAGGCCGCGCGTGCCGATCTGGAAGCGAGGGGACGCAAGAATATCAGAAGGTGATGAGTGACAGGAATATGGACGAACAGAGGTGAAGCGCCCGAAGCTGAAGCGGATGAAAGCCTCGGATTGGGCAGGGGTTAGGCCGATAGGGCCCAGAGCGTGCGATGGTTCGGGTATGCCCAACTCACTTCACCTTACTTGGCAATGTGAATCGACAATTGTAGACTGTTAGGTCAAGAGTCGCCCTGTGACAGGTGAAGAATCTCTGATTGGTCAGGTATCGGGCGATATTTTAGCAATCACGGGGTATCCCCCCTACCCGCAGATCCTAAGATCAACACTCCAATTGTGGTGAGTTAAGACCAGATTCCGCCCAAATCTTCGGGTGTAATTTGTGCTCTTGTAGTGAGACTATTGGCAGGTGGTTGGACAGGACGCGGGTGAAACGGGGACTTGGGAGAGGAGAGATGGCGGAACCTCTTGCCGACCAGATAATACGAAAGATAGAGCACGCCGCCGTACTCTATCACCGGCTGGTCTTGGTCGTTGGTCCGGCAGGTTCAGGCAAGACTGCTGCATTGCAAGATGTTGGGATTCGCCTTGGTACTTCTCCTATCAATGTCAGTCTTGAACTCGCTCGTCGGATGCTGGAACTTACGGAACGACAACGGAAGTTGCAATTGCAGCGGCTTCTTCGAGAAATTGTCTGCGACGCACACCAAGAACTGGTACTTCTCGACAATACCGAAATCATTTTCGACACTGCTCTTGAACAGGACCCACTTCGACTTTTCCAAGGTCTTTCTCGCAGCAAGACCGTGGTAGCCGCATGGAATGGCGCTCTTGTTGATGATTCTCTGATCTATGCTGCTCCCGGCCACCCGGAATACCGACGGTATCAGACTCAAGATCTTCTGATAGCGAGCCCCGATATAACAGAATGAAGACAACAGGTCCCAATTCGAGGATACAAAGACGATGAGATACGGTGACTTGCTTCAGTTTCAGCCTATCGAGTCTGTGATTCAGCTTCGGGACGCCGACAAGGCGGCGGCGGCTCGACAGCTAGTCGAAACTTACGTTTTCTCCGAGGAGATGGCGGAAAAGTTGGTTGGACTGGTCATCCCTCAATTGCAGTTCGAACAGCCTGCCGACAACAAAGGGCTTCTGGTAGTTGGCAATTACGGTACCGGCAAGTCCCATCTTTTGGCGGTAATCTCGGCGGTTGCCGAGAACGCGGACTTAGTTACCAGTTTGAACAGTACAGATGTAGCGGATGCCGCTTCCAAAATCAGCGGTCAGTTCAAAGTGGTCCGCACTGAAATTGGGGCCACTACTATGTCACTGCGAGACATTCTTGTGGCTGAACTGGAGGAGAATCTTGAGGCGATAGGGGTGACATTCAGCTTTCCTGACGCCAGCCAAGTGATCAATAGCAAGCGTTCCTTTGAAGAGATGATGGCCGCCTTTCACGAGGCGTTCCCTGACCAGGGTCTGATGCTCGTGGTGGACGAGCTGCTCGATTATCTGCGTACCCGCAAAGACCAGGAGCTTGTTCTGGACCTGAACTTCCTCCGTGAGATCGGGGAGGTCTGCAAAGACCTCCGTTTCCGCTTTGTAGCCGGAGTTCAGGAAGCCATCTTTGACAGCCCCCGCTTCACATTCGTTGCCGACAGCGTCCGTCGGGTGAAGGATCGCTTTGAGCAGATTCTCATTGTCCGCAGAGACGTCAAGTTTGTAGTGGCTGAGCGATTGCTCAAGAAAACCGGGGAGCAACAAGCCAAAATACGCGAGTATCTCACCCGCTTCAGTAAATTCTATGGCAACATGAATGAGCGCATGGACGAATTTGTCCGCCTGTTTCCAGTGCATCCCGAATATGTCGACGCCTTTGAACAGGTGACCGCCGTTGAGAAACGAGAAGTGCTGAGGACGCTCTCTCTGGCAATGAAAAACAGGCTCAGTCAATCCTTGCCGGAAGATCAACCAGGGTTGATTGCCTACGATACTTATTGGACTAATCTGCGAGAGAATCCATCGTTCCGTGCGATTCCGGATATCAGACAGGTTATAGACTGTAGCCAGGTATTGGAATCCCGTATCCAACAGGCATTCACGCGCCCGGCCTACAAACCCATGGCACTGCGGCTAATCCATGCCCTGTCGGTGCATCGGCTCACCACCGGTGACATCCATGCCAACTTGGGAGCGACAGCCGCGGAACTCCGCGACGGTCTCTGCCTGTATCAACCCGGAATTGACGATCTGGGCGGGGACCCTGCCGATGACCTGCTTTCCCAGGTGGAAACAGTCCTGCGCGAAATCCATAGGACCGTTGACGGACAATTCATCTCATCGAACCCCGACAATGGGCAGTTCTTTCTTGATCTGGCAAAAACCGACGATTTTGACGCGCTGATTGAAAATCGCGCCGAGAGTCTTGACGTTTCGCAACTGGACCGCTACTACTACGAAGCCTTGAAACGGGTTATGGAATGCACAGACCAGACCTACGTGACTGGCTACAGGATTTGGCAGCACGAGTTGGAGTGGCTGGAGCGGAAGGCTGCGCGTCAAGGTTACCTCTTCTTCGGCGCGCCCAATGAACGGTCCACCGCCGTCCCCCCTCGAGATTTTTATCTCTATTTCATCCAGCCTTTCGATAGACCGCACTTCAAAGACGAAAAAAACGCCGACGAGTTATTCTTACAGCTAACCAAACAGGACGAAGAATTCCTCACTGCGCTCCAGCACTACGCAGCATCGCTTGATCTTGCTGCGACATCATCGGGCCACGCAAAGTCCACCTATGAGTCCAAATCGTCGAAATTCCTACGGGACATGGTGCGGTGGCTACAGAAGCATATGACAGATGCCTTCCAAGTCACCTATCAGGGGCGTACCAAGTCGCTCATCGAATGGATTAAGGGGCGGTCTGTCCGGGAACTGTCCGGCATCGGTTCCCACGGGCGCATCAACTTTCGCGATCTGGTTAACATGACTGCCGGTGTCTGTCTGGGGGCTCACTTTCAAGAGCGAGCACCGGAGTATCCCTTGTTTTCAGTGCTCATTACCGGGGCCAACCGGGATCAAGCGGCGCAAGATGCCTTAAGAGCGATAGCTGGCCAGAATCGGACCAAACAGGCGACAGCGGTGCTCGATGCATTGGAGTTACTCGATGGCGAGCGACTTGATCCCAGCAGGTCGAAGTATGCCAGACACATCCTAGAGCTACTCGAAAATAAGGGGCACGGCCAGGTCGTCAATCGCTCCGAACTGATACAGGACGACAAAGGTGTTGAGTACATGGATAAGGACCGGCAGCGCCTGGAACCTGATTGGGTCGCTGTGCTTCTGGCCTCCCTGGTGTATTCCGGTGATTTGATTCTCTCCGTCCCGGGCGAAAAGTTTGACGCTACTGGTCTGCGGCAGCTGGCAGGCGTCAGCGTGGCCGAACTAACACAGTTTAGACACATTGAACGGCCTAAGGACTGGAATCTCCCTGCACTTACCGCCTTATTTGAACTGCTCCGACTTCCACCAGGCATGGCTCAACTGGTCGTTACCCAGGGCAAGGAGGAACCGATCCAGCAACTCCAGATGACCATTTCCGAACTGGTGGAAAAGTTGGTACTCATGCAACAGAAACTTCAAGGCGGTCTGATATTCTGGGATCAGACTCTTATGTCTGAGAGAGAGGTCCAGGATCTAAGTACCCGTCTTAATGAGACTAAAGTCTTCCTTGAGTCTCTTCTAGCCTACACATCACTCGGCAAGCTCAAGAACTTCCGCCACGGCACCCAGGAAGTCTTGTCGCATCGGAGCGGACTCGAACTCTTGGACAGCATCACATCCATCCAAGAGCTAGTTGCCGATCTCGGCCCCACAGCGTCGTTCCTTTCCACTGCTGCTGCGGTCCTGAATGTGGAGCACGAGTGGGTAAACAAGATGAAAATGACGCGTGGTGAAATCCTCGCCCAACTTGACGACCCAGACGAGCGTGGCGCGGCCACTTTCCGTCAGCAGGCCCAATATAAACTAGATGATCTCAAGCAAGACTATATTCAGACTTACTTGGAGATGCACACGAAAGCGCGTCTTAGCGTCAACGAGGACAGGCGCAAACGCGATCTTATGAATGACGAGCGTCTCAAGGCACTGCAGAAGCTTTCCACTGTCGAATTGATGCCTCGCCAGCACCTGATCAACTTTCAGGACCGTTTGGCCAAGTTGAAAAGTTGCTTCGCACTGACAGAACAAAGAATCGACGTCTCTCCCGTCTGTCCTGACTGCAACTACAAGCCCAACGCAGAGGCGTTCATCGCCGCAGGGACGGAGTTGGATGGATTGGACAACGAACTTGACGAGTTGGTGGCTGCCTGGACGCAGACCTTGCTGACCAACCTGGAGGACCCGAGCGCCAAAGAAAACCTGGAGCTACTCAGACCCGAAGCCAAGAAGCTCGTGAACCGCTTCATCCATGAACAGACCCTGCCCGACGATCTTGATCAGGACTTTATCAATGCCCTGAGAGAAGCGTTATCCGGGCTTCAAAAGGTTCTTGTCAGGACCGCTGATTTGCGCGCTGCGCTACTGGCTGGGGGGGCGCCGGCAACACCAGAGGAAATGAAGAAACGGTTTGAGCGGTATTTGGACACGCTCACCAAGGGGAAGGAGCCAGGTAAGGTTAGGATTGTACTGGAGTGACGGTATGACGCAAGATGAACTGATGGAGCTACTTCACTCTCACGAGTGGCGTGACGTGGAGTTCAAGGAAGCGCAGCGTGATGTTCCACGTAACGCTTACGAGACGGTTTCTGCGTTTGCGAACACCGATGGTGGCCATCTCGTATTTGGTGTAAGGGAAAGTGGGCAGGATGTGGAGATCGTCGGTGTTCTCGACGTTGACAAAGTGCAGAGCGACTTTCTGACGACCTTGAGACAACCTGAAAAGATAAGCGCTGATGTAAACGTTCAAGAAGAATTATGTCAGCACGAGGGTTCCGATCTGCTCATCTTCTACGTTCCGGAGGCCCATCGTTCGAAGAAACCCGTCTTTCTCAACGGAGACATTCGCCGTGCATTTGTTCGCAGCGGTGGCAGCGATGTTCGCTGCTCGGACAACGAGCGGGACCGGTTCCTCCTGGACGCGGCGGTAGAACGCTACGACGGCCAACCTGCCGAATTCGACCTGAGTACAGCATTCGACTCGGAAAGTGTTAAGTGGTTTAGAGCGGTTTACGAGGGGAAGTCGGAGAACCGCTCTTACGTGTCCCTGTCCGACGCGGATTTCCTCAACGAGATGGGCCTTCTGGTTGAAGGCACAGGTCAGAGGCATCCAACCCGTGCTGCGATTCTGCTCTTCGGCACGAATGCAACCTTCCGACAGCTTCTCCCGCGGCCTGTTGTAGACTGTCAGCGGTTTGCGGCGCCCCGTGACAACGCTGACTCAGCAGAACGTTGGATCGACCGCGTAGTTTTGGACGAGAACCTCATTTGCGCCTGGCGTTCCCTTATCGACTGGTACCAAAGGTTGGCCGAGCGTCCCTTTCGCGTAGATCCGGTTTCTTTGCAGCGAGACGATGCGCCGCCAGACTATACTGCATTCCGCGAATCCATAGTCAACATTTTGATGCACCAGGACTACTCCGACCATTCCCGCAGACCAGAAATTCGGCACTATCCGGACCAGACCGTTTTCTGGAACCCTGGCGATGCCTTCGCCGCGACTGCTGACCTTCTCGAACCTGGCGAAAAGGAGGTACGCAACCCTAGAATTGTCACTGCCTTCCGCCGGATCGGGCTTAGCGAAAACGCTGGATGGGGATTACGCGATGTCTTTCGTAACTGGCAGCGGTTGGGATATGTTCCGCCTGACATTAAGAACGACAAGAGTCGCAAGGCTTTTGGGCTTGTCCTGAACAGGGAAGATCTTCTTTCGGAACGTCAGATTCTCTTCCAGGCTAGCTTGGGGGTGCGTCTTACCGATGAACAGGCGCGTGTCTTCGCCCTTGCCTGCCGGGAAAAGCCCTTGCCTGCCGGGAAAAGGAAGTTACACTGTCTCAGATCAAGGCCGTAACCGATCTTGCAAGTCCGAAAGCTGTGCAACTTGCCAATGTCCTGGTCACAAATGTGCTTTTCAGAGTTGTCGAAGCGGGCAAGAAATACGCTCTGGCGAAGCATTTGGAGGACGGCTTCCTTCAAACCGATCAAGCTGCTGATCAACCGGAAGTGCGGGATGAAAACTTGTCCACTGCACAAGTTCATTCCGAACAATCCGACTTGTCCACTGCACAAGTCCCTCCTCTAACGGAGCTTTCCAAAACCCACTGGGAAATCATAGAGTTGTGTGATGTACCCCGCCGTCTGAGCGAGATTTTATCGGCTCTTGGTGTATCCAACCGGGGATATTTCAAAGAACACCACCTTGATCCGCTGATTCAGTCTGGGATTGTAGCAATGACCAACCCAGAGAAACCCCGGGCGTCGAACCAGCAGTATGTCATTACAGATGCGGGGGCCCAACTGAAGGCGCGGCGCATACTGCGAGACAAGAATCGAAACGAGGACCAGAATGACTGGAGTTGATGATAGAACTGTTTCATTTTTAGAATCTCTCCCTGTCGAGCAACAGGGCCCTGTGGAGTGTCTGGGCATTACCTTCGAGAACGACGAAATACGACGCGACTATTTCCTGGAGCGGTTACGCAAGAAGCTCAGAGACCCGGAGTTCCGGAAGATTGAGGGCTTCCCCATCGGCGAGGACAAGGACATCCTGGCGCTGTCCGATCCGCCGTACTACACCGCATGCCCGAATCCGTTTATTAAGGATTTCGTCAAGCACTACGGCAAACCCTATGATCCGGACAAGCCATATAACCAGGAACCGTTTGCCGCGGATGTGAGCGAGGGCAAGAACGATCCGATTTACAACGCCCATTCCTACCACACTAAGGTGCCGCACAAAGCGATTATGAGGTACCTCCTTCATTACACTGATCCAGGGGACGTGGTATTAGACGGATTTTGTGGATCGGGAATGACGGGCATCGCCGCCCAACTGTGCGACGATCCAAGCGCCGTTGAGGCATTGGGATACACAGTCAATCAAGAAGATGACATCTTCGATGCAACCGGACGTCATATCGGAAAAAGAGGGATTCGAAGAGCTATCCTGAACGATCTCTCCCCATCAGCTACTCTGATCGCCGCGGGGTATAACTTGACCAAGTTTCCAGTCTCATTTGCAAAGCATGGTACAGAACTGTTGCGAGATTTCAACAGTGAATACGGATGGATGTATCAGACCACTGACCCAACTACTGGTGACGTTTGCGAAATTGATTACACAATATGGTCGGAAGTTTTCGGTTGTCCGCAATGTTTTTGCGAGTTGGAATTCTGGACGCTCGCTTATGATTCCTCGACCGGCAAAATACTAGACGAGCTTATTTGTCCGCAATGCTCTGCGGAGATTTCTAAGCGTGACCTTAGCTACCGGACGACATTGTATTACGACAGAGTAGTGGGGTCTACTCGTGCGAGAAGAATTTTTAGACCGGTTGCGATTCACTACAAACACAAAGGATCCAGGAAGATAAAGCTACCTGACGAAAAGGACCTTCAAGTACTCGCTAAGACTGAACGCATGCTCGAAAGTGCCGACTATCCGATTGAACTGATTATGTTCTCTCCCGAAGGACAAGAGTGGGGAGATTTATACAGAGGGTACCATGAAGGCATAGGCCGGGTACATGACTTTTGTCTTTCTCGCCAACTCGCTGCCTACTCTGTTCTCTGGCACAGCGCAGCAAGTTTGCCATCGGAAGAAATGAAACGTCTTTGGAAGTTCACACTTCAAAGTGTCGCCATGAGCTTCACGCGGCGCAATCGATATCGCAAGAAAGCATATTCCCAGGTTAACACTTCCTTAAGCGGCACTCTGTACGTCGGTTCGACGTTGAGCGAACCGAGTGCAACGTATGCTCTCACAGGTAAGCTAAAGCGATTCAAAAAGGCTGTTCCGTCTTCTAGGAGCGGGACGATAATCACAACACAGTCACTGGCTTCAATGAGGGTGCCGGATAACTCCGTCGATTACGCCTTTATCGACCCTCCCTTTGGCGACAATCTGCCCTATGCCGAACTAAACTTTTTCTGGGAGGCATGGCTCCGTGTCTTTACAAGCATCGAACAGGAGACTGTCGTCAGCAAAAAGTGGAAAAAGGATTTGCGCGCGTACACGTCTATGATGACGAACTGTCTCAAAGAGGTCTGCCGGATTCTCAAACCTGGTCGATGGGTCACAGTCGAATTTCATAATTCCAAGAATTCCGTTTGGACAGCCATCCAAGAGGCTCTGGGCCAAGCAGGGTTTATCATTGCCGATATCCGAGTCCTTGATAAAGGAATGCTGACCATAAAGCAACTCAACGCCAACGCGGTCAATAAGGACCTGATTATCTCTGCCTATAAGCCAAACGAGGGATTGGAAGAGAGGTTCAGCCTCGTGGCAGGCCAGGAGGATGGCGTCTGGGATTTTGTGCGCGCCCATTTGAAACAGCTCCCCGTGATCGAAATTGCTGACGGAATGGTGGCAGTAATGGCTGAGCGCAAGGCCCATCTGCTCTTTGACCGAATGGTTGCTTTTCATGTTCAACGAGGTTCCACTGTACCTCTGTCTGCTGGGGAGTTTTATTCAGGTTTGGACCGACGTTTCTCTATGCGTGACGGCATGTACTTCCTGCCCGACCAAGCAGTGGAATACGACAAAAAACGTTTGACGGTGAAAGAAATTGTCCCCCTCCAATTGTTCGTTTCCGACGAAGCTTCTGCCATCCAGTGGCTAAAGGATCATATCGCCAAGAAGCCGCAGACTTTCCAGGAAGTCCACCCGCTTTTCCTGAAGGCGATACTGGGGTGGCAGAAGCACGAAAAGTCCTTGGAGCTCTTCGATCTTCTTGAGCAGAATTTCCTTCGGTATGACGGTAATGGCGAAGTGCCCAGTCAGATTCATAGTTACCTCTCTTCAAACTTTAGGGAGTTGCGCAATCTTAGCAAGAGCGATCCGGCACTTAAGGCAAAAGGTAAGGACCGCTGGTACATGCCTAACCCGAACAAAGCAGGCGACTTGGAAAAGCTACGTGAGCGGGACTTGCTGCAAGATTTTAAAGAATACCAAGAATCGAGACAGAGGCGGTTGAGAGAATTTCGCCTGGAAGCCGTTCGTGCCGGATTCAAGAAGGCATGGCAGGAACGCGATTACAATACTATCATTGCTGTGGCTCAAAAGATTCCTGAAACGATCCTTCACGAAGACCCCAAGCTTCTCATGTGGTACGACCAGGCGACAACCAGAACGGGGGGCAGTTGATGATTACGAAATGGAAGGCCTTTAATTTCAAGTCGATACGCAAAGAAACCGAATTGGACTTTGCTCCACTAACGATCTTCGCGGGTGCCAACAGCAGCGGCAAGAGCACTTTTCTACAACCCATTCTGCTCGTGGCACAGACGTTGGCACATAAGGTCACATCACGCTCTGTTGTTCTGAACGGTGCGTTCGCGCGTCTGGGCCAATTTGATGATTTGCGTAGCGTGGATAGTGATGCAAGTCAAATTGTCATCGGTTGGACTGTTGAGCCGCTGCCACACTTCCCAGGTAGGCGTACACCTGGTGTTCGCGGGATCCCCGGTTATTACGGCCACAGCCGGCCTGCACTTTCGTCTGTATCCTGCCAAATCGCCTTTGACACAGAGGACTCAGGCGAGCAAAAAGAGATCACACAAATTCATCCACGTCTGCATTCATCGCATTTGTCAACGTTGACCAGCGACCCTGAAGAAGGCGATCATCGTTCTCTTATAACAATTCGCCGGGCGACCGCTGCAAGTTATGGCACGAAGCAGAAATGGATTGACTCATCTGACAGTGACGAATTCTGGTCTCGACCCACTCTGCAGTACGATGTTGAGCTTGACGAAAACTCGCTGGACGATATCCGTGAAGAGTTTGTGTCAGCGGAGCCGGCGGGATGCTTACTCAGACATTTCCTCCCTGAGCGCCTTTCGCTTGGCGTGGACAGAGTTGCGGAAGATGCGCAAACAATTTTGAATGCCATTACTGGGGAGAGTCCGCGTGGGTTTTATCCTAGTCGCTATTACAGAGATGGTGAGATTGCCGTTCCTCCTATTATTATAGACTCCATTCTCAAACTGGCTGGTGGTGTAAGTGATGAGGCTCAGGAAATGTTATCGGAGCGATTATTACCCGCTCCTAACTCTCTGGAATCCGATTTACTTTCACTGGAGCAACTCACTGAAGCTCTGGTCACAATGTCACCTCGTTTCCGTCGAGAAATTCGGCAACGGTTGGCAGAGGACAAGGTGCTTAAACACCTAGTAAACAATACCATCCGTGAGGAACGCAAGGAAGAGCCAGCAGTTATGCTGGTTTCTCCTCCTCCGGCCATTACAGAAGCATCTTGGTATTTGGAAAATTTTTTTTCAACATCGGTTCGATATCTTGGGCCTCTTCGTGATGAACCTAAATCGCTCTATCCATTGTCGCCGACTACCGACCCGTCTGACGTTGGTCTTAAAGGGGAACATACCGCCGCTGTTTTGGAGTTGCACAAGAATCGGACTGTCGAATATATTCCAACATCTGCATTTTCCGATGCAGAGATCAAGTCTCAATCAGTAAGGCGCTCGCTGGCAGTTGCCGTCGCTGATTGGCTTCAATATCTTGGCGTTGCTGAGGGCGTTAGAAGTGAGGACAAAGGGAAGTCTGGCCATGAGTTGACCGTCCAGATTACCGGAATCAATCGGTCACATGACTTGACGCATGTTGGCGTTGGCGTAAGTCAGGTTCTGCCTATTCTCGTTGCCAGCCTCCTTTCAGACCCTGATACAACGTTAATATTCGAGCAGCCCGAACTACACCTGCATCCTAAAGTGCAAACCCTTCTTGCCGACTTCTTCCTCTCGATCACGCAACTCGGTAAGCAATGTATACTCGAAACACATAGTGAGTATCTCATTAACCGCATCAGGTTCCGGATTGCTGCGGCAGCTAAGAAGAACCCATGGGTCGAAGTGGTGAGAATGTACTTTGTTGAGCGGGCATCAGAGGTGTCTACATTCCGAGAGGTCAAGATCAACGAATACGGTGCAGTCATGGACTGGCCAGAAGGATTCTTTGACCAGAGTCAAGAAGAGTCGGAAAAGATTCTCATAGCAGCCGCAAAGAAGCGCAGGGCCCAACGAGAGAGTTAGACATGACGAGCGTGACGATAGATGCTGGCGCTCTAGCAGCGCCAGCAATAGATAGCTCAGCTGATACAGTGTACAAATACGTTGATACGCTTTTGGATTGGCGGCAACTACTTGAACAACGATGGGTGGCTATTCATATGAGTAGGTGGGCATCCGATTCGCTCTTTTACGACGGAATGTATCCGCTGCGCGATAAATTGAAAATTCTCTTTAGAGAGAACGGAATCGTACATGTAGACGCCAATACGGTCGCCATATTGGTAGACACGCTGCTCCGAGTCACGCCGTCCTTTGAGACATATTTTAAAGTTAAAGATGTCTTGATAGAGGAACTGTCTGTTGAGCCTGACATCTTACGACTATCAGAAGGCGATAAACTTCAGGCGGACCTTGAACGTTGTTTGACTCTAATCGCTATTCTTCGCCAGTACTGCGGGGACCCCCTCCGAAATCATTTCTTGATTCTTCGCTATGCACCTGATTCGGTTGTTACTGTGCAGGCCAAAATTCACATGATAGAACAAGACCGTGACGATCTTGGTGCATTACCCATCTATCCTGAAATGTTCAGAGGAGAGGTTCTAATTTGTGATAACTTCAGAGGCCTCATTCAATGTTTGGACGCGTCATCCGTTCTTCTCAATTCAACAGACAGTGTGGGGCTGGAGACGGCAATCCGCATCGCCCTGTATAGATCGCGACTCGGGCGAGGTGAGGACCCTGATTGGGATGATTTTGGGGATCTGCGAATTGGCCACCAATTCTTTCGGACCGTAGAAGAAACACGCGGTGCTTCAAGCGCACTGCCGGGAAAAATTCTTCGTGCTATCGTTGAAACGGTAGACAGAGAAAACATGGCAGCGGTGCATGCTATAAGGACTGGTCCTCACGGCAACGATCCCCAACGAATGCGGGGGAAAGACGGTGCCGGTGCCATGAGGCGGGATATTGACCAAGTTTATCATCTTCACTATTGGTCATGCAGCAATGGCATTGTTGAACTAGCATCAGTCAATTACCCGCACGATAATTACTGGATCCCGGAATAAAATCAGGGGGCGGGCCCATGGGTAACTGGCGCGATCAAATTCTTAGTGAGTTCACTCCCAATGTGGCCCAGTTGACCCTGGCTTCGGACCCAGATGGCCTTCTCGTAGAAGAAAAAACCCTTGCCGTCATACACGAGCGGGGGTTTCAACTAATTCCGTTCGAGGATCCCATCGCATTTCGGTATGTTTACGAGTCCAGATTCCGCTCGCTCTGGGACTTGGGTGAGCAGACGGATTTGGTGGTAGTACTTCACTCCGAGGCAAGCGACCTTGAGCATTTGCCATACGATTTACTTCAAGTCGGTCGCCGGATGTCGTTCAGCCTTGGTGATCTTTTCCCCAACTTGAGCTATCCCGTCGTTGCTACCTTGGACCGTGGAGAGCTGGACACTCTCTATGAAGCCCAGAGGCTGCATGCTCTTGGTGTGTTGGGGAATGACGCCACCAAGGAGTTCATCCTGCGGCATGTTTTCGGGGTTGTCTCAGAGCTAATCAGAAGTCCGTCCGATCTGCTGCGCGTACTCCTGCGCCGCCACTATCGAGAACAACATATCCCGGATTTGCTTGACAAATACTTTGTTCAAATCCTCCGCCAGCGGGATGGATTTGAGGATTGGCCCCTCGAAATGATTGTCCCGGATAGGGAGACATTCTTCACTTTCCTCCAGGAACGTTGGCCTTCCTTCCTCGCCCAAGCAGCAGAGCAGGATGTACGCCTTGTTGGTGAAGCAACAGAATCTTACCAATTGAAGTTTCCAGGTCCGCCAGTCTTGCCATTCGACCACAGCGACATCCGTGTATATGTCGACAGCTTGTTTCTGGAAGGATTACTAGAAGCTATACCTTTCAAACAAGCCAGTTCTTTTGCCAACTCCTGGATCTCTATCGGCATCAAGACAGATGACCGAGTGGACAGGAGGCGTCGAGTGGACGGTCTTTTGGATAGTTTAGCAGCGGGCATACCAAGCGACGATTCGCGGCACGATGATTGGTGCCGCTTCGCCAAATCATGGGCTGAATTATTGGATCTGACGCTAGAATCAGATGTTATAATGCCGGAGTCAACACGTCAGAAGATGGAAATGCTGCAAACTCAGATTGATACCGCGCTTGTTCCCTGGCTGACAAAGCGCTATCACGGATTAGTCAATTGGCCGCCGGTTTCGCCGGTAATGCTTCACCACGTTCCCCGCTTCCTCTCCAGGCACATTGATGATGCCAGGGAACACAAGGTCGGGCTCGTCCTGATGGACGGCCTATCGCTGGATCAGTGGATCGTCATTCGAAAGGAACTCTCCAAACAACGCGCTCACTACCGCTTCCGTGAAAAAGCCGTGTTCGCCTGGATTCCGACCATCACATCTGTTTCGCGTCAGGCAACCTTTGCCGGAAAGCCGCCCATCTACTTCCCCGACAGTATTCATACCACGAATCGGGAGCCAACATTGTGGACGCAGTTCTGGGTGGAGCAGAGGCTGACTCAACACGAAGTCGCATACGCCAAAGGGCTTGGTGACGGTACCTTGGAAGACGTGGAAGAAATGATTGCCAACCCTAAGATACGTGTCGTCGGTCTGGTTGTCGACAAAGTGGACAAGATCATGCACGGCATGGAACTTGGAACTGCGGGAATGCATAACCAAGTTCGGCAGTGGGCTGGTCAACCTTTCCTGACCAATCTTTTCGATCTTCTTCTGGAGAATGGGTTCCGAGTCTATCTTACATCGGATCATGGAAACATTGAGGCAACCGGAGGCGGCCGTCCTGATGAAGGATCAATCGCGGACAGACGCGGGGAACGTGCTAGAATTTACTCCGACTCCTCCCTTCGAATGCGAGTAAAGAAGCGTTTCCCAGATGCTATAGAATGGCCTCTAGTGGGTCTACCTGAAGATTACTTGCCGTTGCTGGCACCCGGCCGCTCAGCGTTCGTGCGTGAGTCAGAACGAATTGTTAGCCACGGCGGAGCTTTACTAGAAGAATTAATAGTTCCCTTCGTTGAAATCGAACTGAAAGACATATGAACAGCAATAGACTTCCGATTGGTTTTAGCCAGCGAGTTCGCCTTGAATGGTTTGAGCAGACAACTAATCTGATATTGGCCGGAAACGACAAGAATGCGATCAACGAAGCGCTTCAGGTGGCTTTGCGCGAAAAAATCTCTGTGGGAGGCAGATCCGCAAGAGGCAATAGGGAGCGTATAATAACCATCTTGATGAAGACATGGTTGAATGTTCCTTTTGAATTAAAGCCGCTTCGCAACGAGGGTCTATCCCTACTACAACATTTGGCCAACAGAGATAGGATCGCTGTACACTGGAGCATGACATCAGCAGTCTATCCCTTTTGGGGCGCGGTTGCCG
The DNA here is from genome assembly GCA_965204525.1 of Caldilineaceae bacterium. Classification (GTDB taxonomy): domain Bacteria; phylum Chloroflexota; class Anaerolineae; order Caldilineales; family Caldilineaceae; genus Bin5. Next base: position 2,154,636 of record OZ241994.1, read on the forward strand.
CGCATACCGGCAGGCTTTTGCGACTTCAGGGCACAGTTGGGGCAACCCATGTCCAGCGGCGAGTCAAAGAGGACTACGGAGAACGCGAAAACGCATCACGAGCTGCGCGGCGTGTGCTTCGATCCTTCATCGATTGGGGTGTCTTGAACGACACGCTTGACAAAGGCGTCTATGAGCAAGGAAACGGATACTCGATTGACGAACCGAAGCTTATTGCCTGGATGGTTGAGGCGTCTCTCCACGCACGGGTGAACGGGGCAGCCTCCATAAGAGAACTTCAAGGAAATCCGAGTTATTTTCCATTCCGTTTGGCCCCCATCTCTGCTGAGCACCTTGCGTCTTTGTCTCCTCGCCTGGATGTATTTCGCCATAGTCTGGATGATGACCTTGTCATGCTGTGCAAAAACAGTCCAGCCTACGGAGAATAATCTTCGAGGTTAGATAGAGCTTAGACACATGCCTGGCTCCTCCTCTTCTTCCACGACAGACTTAAAGACCCGCACCGCCCGCCGTGCCTTGCCCAGTTCACGCTTAGCATTCTCCTCAAACAGGTGACAAGGTGCCTTACAAAAGCATCGTCCGAGCTTTAGTTTCCTGGGAAAGGAAAGGTTGATTGCGCGGTAGACGCCACTGAATGAATGACGTGGGTTAGGGAGTCCCCATTATGACCTGAACAGATCCCCTCCGACGGATTCAGATCCTTCCTCTGAGAGATCCGAATCCTCTAGCCCGGGTTTCTGGGAAACTCCACTCCGAAACCAAGATTGACACCGACGTTGACCGATTCTATAGTCGCACGGAAGTTTCCTCACTGCATATTCCTTTGTGATTTGCCAGCGCGTTATAGTGATACAGTTCAATTCTATACATACGACATAGCGGCGCTACGCCGAAGGAGGAACGCATTATGGTAAAATCTTCTGTATCACGGCGCAGTTTTATGAAGCAGGCGGCTGTTGTGGGCGGCGGGGTGCTGCTGGCCGGCTGTGTGACGGAGATGGTGCAGGAGGCGGTGTCGGAGTCGGCGCCGATGACGGCGGAGGAGCTCCTGACGCCGCTGGGGCTGATGCCGGGTTTGCCGGACCATGCGAAGGGGTGGACGACGGCGCTGCCGGACCCGCCCGAGGGGATGCCGCTCTCGCCGCCGGTGACGGTTACATCGTTCACGCGCACGGACGCATACACGCTTCCAAGGCGACGAAGACATCTACGACAACATCAGCCTGCGCTACATCAAGGCGCTGTTCGGCATCGAGTACGATATCCCCTGGACGTATGTGCAGGGCGAGGAGCGCGACCAGAAGATGAACCTTGCGCTGGCCGCCGGGGATATTCCAGAGTTTATGCCGGGAATCCCGCTGTCGATGTTTCAGGATATGGTCGCGGGCGACCTGGTGGCCGACATTACCGATGTCTACGAAGCGACCGCGCAATCGAAAGCGCGGAAGTGGGGGATCAGACGATACCTGGCCGTGCGCCAGGGGCCCAGCGCCCTAGCGTTTCTCATGGAGATCCCAAACGGGTCCACGAGCTTGCGAGTGTCAATGGCGCGAGTGAGACGCCTGCGATGTCAGGCGGCAGCCCGTGCAAAAACTCTTGGTTTCAAATTGAACGTATATGAGTTCTTGTTCATCATGTAATTATTATATTATTGTGGATAAGCGCTGTTCTCTCTCTTGAAATTTTTTTCTCGCAAACGCTCGTAAACGCTCGTGGATCTCTCGTAAAACGCTCGTACGAGCGTTTACCTGTTACATACGAGCGCACGACCTGTGTTCAGGGTGCGCCCAGCCCCGCTTTTTCTGCAGTTACACTGAAACTGTCTCTCTTCAGCCCGCTTTGAAACCCCGCCTTTTCACCGAACGCAGCCGGAAGAGCTTTCCTTCTCGACACACCTTGAAAATGTCAACGGGCCCTAGCCGATGCAGCGTCTCTACAGGGAATGAGTGTCGAAGGGCTTGAGCGCGGTCCCCTGCGCTAGAAGCTTTTGACCGCAGGCTTCGGAACAATTCTCGACGCGGTGCTGGCTCAGGATCAGGAAGGGGCGATAGGTACAGACTCTTTCGCTGCATCCCTGCAGGACAATTTGGATCAAGGTAACTTCAGATTGGTCCTTGTCCTGGACAAAGTCTCGGCGGAGTTGGAAAGGATCGTTGCGTACCTGGATCGCATAACCGTTCATGCTTTGACGGTCGACTTAATCTCCTTGAATGCATATGAGGTAAACGGCGCGCAAGTAGCTCTTCCTCAACGCGTCACCCCGGATCTCAGCGAGTCGTCGCCTTTGGCACCACCTGAAAGAGCGAAATTCACCAGAACTGGAGAGGGTTTGACCGACGGGGCCAATGTATTTCGGGATTCGTTCGCAGACACTGCAGGAGAATCTCGCGAGACATTCGAAATGTTGACATTGTGGGCGGAACAGATTTCCTCGCTGCCGAATGTGCGTCTCTTCACTTTCAGCGGCGTGGGGGGAAGAATCACTCTTCTGCCAAGGATTATGCCGGACAGAGCAGGTCTGGTGACTTTATGGAATGATGAAAGGCGTCCCTACATATCGGTATGGAGGTCGGTCTTCGAGCGCCACGCACCTGGTTCGATCAAGACAATTGAGAAAGCAATTGCGCCGACTGAACTCGGTCAGGGAAATACGCTTAGCAGTATAACTGATGAAATTCTTGATGCATTCAGAGTGGCGTATGAAGAGGCAGCGGGAAAATGACCTGCGTGCGAAGGTCTTATGGGGGAGAAGTCGATACTGGATGCGCTACCCAGGCAAAGGGAACAATACCATCTGGTGAACCGGCTAACGCCCGTTGAGGAGCACGTAAGGCGCGGCATTTTGCGGTGAAGGCACACCCAGCGCTCGCAACTCCTTCAGGTCCGCAAGGCGGTCCTGGCGGCGGGCGTGGAGGATGCGGTCGGCGCTCTTGGATCCAATGTCGGGCATACCCAGGGTCGGGCGGGCGATACTTCAGTCGGCTTTTCGGGGACGCTTGAATAACCCCCAAGCATTTCAAGATAACCAGGACAAAGGGGTGAAGCAACTGAAATCCATGAAGGGGTCTGCCGGTCCGGCCCGTTTGGCGTCCTTTAAGAGTGGAAGGTCAGGGCTTACAGTACCATGGAACGGTCGCCTCGCCGAACAGTTCCTTCACCAGCTTGGCGGCTTCCGGATCGTAATCTTCCAGCCTGGAACTGTTCCGTAGCCAGAACACAACTATTTCGGCGAAGTACTCGTAGGCATTTGTGCTCGCGTACGCGCCCTGCCACAGGCCTGCGTTCATTGCAGCATGGTATGCGCCAACGAGCCGCGAATTATATTCGTGGACGTTGGATTGCCCCTCAACTGCCATGTGTACCAGGTGTGCAAACTCGTGGATGAATATCCCACAAAAGTAGTCGTCTTCCGGTACAGCTGCCACCCAACCTGTAGGACTCCTTAAGGCCATTCCTCCCGTTTCTTGCAAGGCATCCCGGAATTCTGGCAGTTGGTTGAGGCCCCCGACCCCCTCTTTATACTTGAATATGGCGATCCGAGCACGGTTGGAGACCAGCAGTTCGAGCAGGCCCGGCAGGTGGGAAAGCAGACCGGTAATGATCTCCTGGGCCTGGACCATCTTCTCGTCAGACACCTCACTTGGGGCGACCACGACCACGCCGCCAGCGTCGAAGTATTTCTGATAGAATGTGTCAAGGCCGAGGGACTCGGGGGGAGGTGGAAAAAGCGGCGGGACTACGGCCGCGTACACACGCTCGGACCACGCGCTGCGCACGCCTTTGGCGTCCCGCGACCGGACCTGGTAGTAATAGTTCCTGCCGCCTGTCAGCCCAGAGTGAGTGAACGACGTGCCGGTCAGGACGCCGTCAATGAGGCCCCACCGGCGTTGCAGGCTATCCCACACCCGCAGCTCGTAGGCGGCTGCATTCGCTACCCTATCCCAGGTGAGCGTAACCTGGCCGACACCGATGTTCGGCGTCAGGTTAGAAGGCGCGGCCGGCGTAGCCTGAAGTTCGGCGTCCGTGCAGGTCGCCAGGTTGAGTTTCTTCAGGTGAAAGGCCCCTTCGGGATTCAGACCGGAGGGGGCGAAGCCCGGGGACAGGCATAACTGATTGTCTGTGAGGCGCATGCTCGTCAGGTGGGTGAAGCCGCTCAGATCCGGGGCTGGCCCGCTCAACCGGTTGTCGCTGAGGTTCAGCGCTTTCAGCCTGGTAAGGAGTTTCAGATCGAGGATTGGCCCTGTTAACTGGTTGTCATTGAGGTACAACATTTCCAGGTTGGTGAGAAAGCTCAGGTCCGGGACTGGCCCGGTCAACCGGTTGTGATTGAGGTTCAACTTTTCCAGGTTGGTGAGAAAGCTCAGGTCCGGGACTGGCCCGGTCAGCCGGTTGTGGCTGAGATTCAGCATCGCCAGATTGGTGAGAAGGCTCAGGTCCGGGATTGGCCCGGTCAACTGATTTTGGCTGAGGGACAGCCACTCCAGGCTGGTGAGGGCGTCCATCTCCGAGATTCGCCCTGTCAACTGGTTTGAAGCGAGGTAAAGCTTTGTCAGGGAAGTAAGGGCGCTCAGATCAGGAAATGGTCCATGCAACCCATTACGCGGGAGGAGCAGTTCAGTCACGCGGCCGCTGCCGTCCGTAGAGACGCCGTACCAGGTGGAGACCGGCGACTCGGTCAGCCAGTTGTCGCTGCGCTTCCAGTTGGCGCCGTCCGTTGTCCTGTAAAGGGTGGCCAGCGCGGCCCTCTCCTCGACCCCTGCGGATGTACAGGAGGGCAGATCAAGGCTCTTCAGGTGGGCGGTCACAACAGCATTTGAACCGGGAGAGCTCAGCCTTTCAGGCAGACACAGCTGATTGACCGCGAGGTCCAGAGTTGTCAGTCTAGTGAGAGCCTTCAGATCCGGGACCGGCCCAATGAGCCGGTTGTAGCTGAGGGTCAGCCACTCCAGGCCGATGAGGGCGCTCAGATCCGGAATTGTCCCGGCCAACTGGTTGGAATGGAGGGACAGGATCTTCAGGTTGGTGAGGGCGCTCAGGTCAGGAATTGGCCCGGTCAGCCGGTTGTGGCTGAGGCCCAGCACCTCAAGGCTGGTGAGGGCGCTCAGATCCGGGAGCGGTCCATGCAGCCCGTTATCTGACAGGCCCAAATCAATCACGCGGCCGCTGCCGTCCGTATAGACACCGTACCAGGTGGAGATCGGCAGCTCGGTCAGCCAGTTGTCGCTGCGCTTCCAGTTGGCGCCGTCCGTTGTCCTGTAAAGAGCGACCAGCGCGGCCCTCTCCCCGGCGGAGGTTGACTTCGAGGTTTCGGCCACGGTCAGAGCCGGCGTATCCAGGACGACCAAGGTTTCAGTTTTTGCCTGCGATATTCCTTTTGCGTAGAGGGAATGAGAAGACAGCGCCGCAAGTATGGCGACCAGAACCAGAATGCGTGTGGACTTCCCGGTCAGTAAAAGTTTTCTGTATTTCACAGGGGTACCCCCTGTAATCATCGACACAGGCCTCGGAGTCCAGACCGGCAGCGGGTATTCTAGCACGACATTGTGGCGGTGTCGATAAGCGGCTTTTTTCTGAAATGAGCCGGAGCGGTTCGGTTTTTCGGATGTTTGCCCCTGGGATATCACTCTAAGGGATAACTGTGTGTGACTTCGCGATCTTCGAGGATAAACAGAACAGATTGAACGATGAAGGGCACGAAAACCTTTTTTCGTGGAAAGACTAGCCTTGGACTGGAAACAGCGACATCTGGTGCACAGGCTGGCGGCCGTTGAGGAGGACGTAGGGGGCTGCCTTTTGTGGTGAGGGGACGCCGAGGGCGCGCAGGTGCTGAAGTTCGGTGACGGTTCCCTGGCTGCGGGCGCGGAGGATGCGGTCGGCGCTCTTGGGGCCGATGCCGGGGACTCGAAGCAGGGCGGCTCTGTCGGCGCGGTTCAGCTCAATGGGCTCGGCGCGCAGGTGGATGTCGGCCCAGGCCTGCTTGGGGTCGACGTCGAGACGGAGGTTCTGGTCAGCGCCAAAGCCGATGTCCTCGGTGTCCCAGTCGTAGTCGCGCAGGAGGAAGCTGGCCTGGTAGAGGCGATGCTGCCGCTTCAGTGAGACTGGCGGCAGGTCTTCGAAGGGTGTGTCAGGCACCGGGAAAAAGGAGGAGTAGTAGACGCGGCTAAGACGGGCCTGGCGATAGAGTTTTTCGCTGAGCGAAATCAGTTCCAGGTCGGTGTCGCCGACCGCGCCGACGACAAACTGGGTGACGGAGGAGGCTCGCACCCGTTCGCGGCTGCGGATCTGCTCAGTCCAGAGGAGACGCTGCATCAGGTCGTCCCAGAACTCCTTTTTGGGTGCGAGTCTGGCCAGCCTTCCCGGGGTGGCGCCCTCGAGATTGATCGAGACCCGGTCGGCCAGCTGCATGGACCTTCGCACCTGTTCGTACTCGCTGCCGGGCATTATTTTGAGATGAATGTAGCCGGGGTAGTTCTGTTTCTTGCGCAGAATCTCGGCTGTATCGATAATCTTGTCCTGGGCTCTGACCCCGCCGCCGATAATGCCGGAGGAGAGGAAGAGACCGTCGACAAGGCCGGCCTTCTGCATACGCAGGAAGCCATCGGCCAGTTCGTCGGGTTGGAGGGTAAGGCGTTCGGCGCTGCTGCGGCCGGCGCGGAAGGCGCAGTAAAAGCAGTTGCGCTCGCAGGCGGTGGTCATCATCGTCCGCAGGACCGGCTTGGGGCCGCGGGGTGTCGCCACTTTGAAGATGGAGCGGCGCAGAGAGGCTGCATTGCGTTCGCGACGGGTGGGCTTGGCCGTCGCGGGGGTGAAGCAGCCGGGGCGGGTAGGTTCGGCGTGGGGCGCGTCGCCGGCCGCTTCAAAGCCGTTGATCTCGCCGATACGGGCGAGCTTTGCCATCGGTTCGAGTTGGATTGAGTAGTTCATACAGGTATTATACGAACAAATGTTCGATTTGTCAAGGGCCGGGTGAAAATATGCGGGCGCTAATTCAACGGGTCAGCCGTGCCAGCGTACATGCTGACGGCGAGGAAACTGCCAGCATAGGGCAGGGATTTCTGGTGCTGCTGGGGGTCGCCGACGACGACGGCGAAGCTGAGGCGGCGTGGCTGGCGCGCAAGATAGCAGGGTTGCGGCTGTTTGAGGACGATGCCGGTAAGATGAACCTGGGGCTGACGGATGTGGGGGGCGCAGTGCTGGCCGTGAGTCAGTTTACGCTGTACGGAGATGCTCGCAAGGGACGACGGCCGAGTTTCACGCGAGCGGCGCCTCCGGCTCAAGCTCAGGCGCTTTACGATAGCTTCTGCACGTTGTTGGCGGGGGAGGGCATACCGGTGAAAAAGGGCGTTTTCCAGGCGCACATGGAGGTCTCGCTGGTGAACGACGGTCCTGTGACGCTTTGGTTGGAGCAGGAGAGTGGCTAGGGGAAAGGGAGGTGAGAGAATGGCGAGCAGACTGAGTACGGTGATAGCGGCGGCGCCGGAGACTGATTTGGCGGTGGTGGCGGCGATGGCGGCGCAGTTCGAAAGCTATATACTGAAGGGGCAGGTGTACAGGACTGTTGTCGTGCCGACACCGGGGGATCGCAGGGGGGCTGGGGAGCGCCCGGTCCAGAGCAGCGGCGGGGACGTGCTGGCGCGGCTGCACAAGCTGGCGGCGCAGTCGGAATCGCTGTCGCCTGAGCAGAGGCAGGCGCTTGCGGTGGCCAAGGCCCAGATTGACACGGCAACCGGGCGCCTCCCATCCCACTACCAGGCGCTGCTGTTGCGCGAGGCGCGGGCGCGGCTGAACAGTCTGAACTGGTTTCTGGACGATTGCAGTGAGAACCGGCGCGAGTGCCGCGTGCAGTACCCATTTGAGATACGCAACCGGCAGCGGATCGCGGAGATAGGCAAGGCGTTGGAGGCATGCAGCGCGGATGCGCTGACGACTCAGTTGGCTTCGGTGGACCAACGATTGCAGGGGATGCTAACGAGGGGAGAGTTCGTTTGGGAGGCGATGGTGGCACACGTCTATCCGCGCGAGGAGTACTGGTATCTTTATGGATTGCCGGCCGGACCGGATCCGTGACGCCTTGCGGCGCTCGGCGGTTATGAGTTCTTGGCCTCAGGTCGGTTTCGGCTGGAGGTGGATGGTCACTTCGTTGCGGTTGTGGAAAAGCTGGCGCGTGTGCAGGATATTGTATCTTTCTTGCAGAATTGTGCAGGCAGGATCGAGTGCCGCGGCGGTCTTGCCAAGTTTGAGCGTCATCAGGGCTTCGGCGTGGGGATAGAGGAAGTCGGCGAAGGCGTTCATCAGGCGCGCTGAGGCACGCGCATCCATGCGCATGTCATTGACGAGAAAATCGAAGGCATCCGGCCCTTCAGTCAGATAAGCCTCGGCGGTCATTTTTTTGTGGCGCACGCCGCGGTCGGCGGCGAGGCGGGGATGCAGCTCGGCGGGGTCGACGGCGGTTACGTACTGCCCCTTCTGGCGCAGGACGCGAGTCCATCCTCCCGGTGCCGCGCCGAGGTCGAGGGCGACGCCGCCGGCGGGTAGGTCGATACGAAAGGCCTCAAGGGCCTCCAGCATCTTGAACTCAGCCCGGCTGACTTGCTCCTTTTCACGGCGGAAGCGACGCACGCCTCCGGCCCAGTCAGAGATATTGTGCGAGGCGAGAGAGAGACCCAAGTAGGCCAGTTGCCTGTGACTTGAGGCAGCTGGCTTTTCTGATCCTGGCTCTCGGTCGGAGGCGGCACAGACGATCGAAAGGATCTGGAATGGCTGCCGAACGTCAAGCGGCGAGCTTGCGGCGCGGGCGAGAGCGGCGGAGACGGCTCGGTTGACGTCGAACGGCTTATAGGAGAGTTCGGCGAGGATGCGGCTCTGGACTGAGAAGCTGACGTCGGGGTCGAGCAGGTCGGCATACTCGGTTACGGCGGCTTCGCTGAGGCGGGAGAGGTCTCTGGGCGTGGCGACGAGGGGGATGGTGAGGTCGACGGGGCAGACATGACGTGTAAAGACAGGGGGATCGTCGATCCAGGTTTCGGCCAGGCCCCAGAAGCCTTCGTCGCAGTCGGCGAGGTAGACACTGGGCGCGAGTTCGTCGAGGAGCTGGGCGTTGTGGCTGTCGCGTCGGAACTCATCAAGGGCGAGGTGCATGAAGCCGGGGTCGGCGGAGAGAAGAAGCTGCGGCATCTCAGCCGACCGCAGCGCGGATTGCAGAGGCGATGTTTCTGGCCCGTTGGGGCGCGTCGCCCACATAGGCTGACGCTTGCAACAGGCCGTGGGCGCGCTCCGGAGGTACCAGGTCGGTTATACGCGGGTCCGTCATCAGGTTGTCGACCAGAGGATTGGGCTTTCCTTCTTGCAAAGCCTTCCAGGCAACCAGGCTCTGTTCGCGAATCAGCTCGTGCAGGTGCTGGCGGTCGCCGCCGGCTTTGACTGCTTCCATGAGCAAGCGTTCGGTGGCGGCGAATACGCCGTAGTCGCGCAAGTTGCGGGCGGTGGGGCCCGGCCAGACAGTAACGCCTTCGAAGAGGCGCTGACAGCGAATCAGGACTTCGTCGGTCAGGAGGAAGGCCTCAGGCAGGTAGAGTCGCCGGTTGGCGGAGTCGTCGAGAGTGCGCTCGAGCAGATTGAGAGCGCTGTTGTCCCAGGCGATGCGTGGGAGGGCCGCGACCTGGCGCGTGAGGCTGTCGATGTTTTCGGCGGCGATGGGGTTGCGCTTGAATGGCATGGCGCTGGACCCGACCTGCTTGGAACCAAAAGGTTCGCTCCATTCGCCGAACGGGGGCGACTGGAGGATGCGCAGATCGAATGCGAACTTGTGGAGGCTGGCGCACAACCCGGCAAGAGCATTGACGACGAGCCAGTCCTGCTTGCGGGGGTAGGTCTGGGTGGCTGCTTCGAAGGCGGGGAGGTCCAGCCTCGACATTACGCGTTCTTCGAGCTGGCGGGGGGTGAACTCGCTGTCGGAAAGAAGCTGGTCGTAGCTGGCGCTGGTGCCGACCGCGCCTTTGATCCCCTTGCCGCGGACATTGTTGCGGACGCGCTGCAGTTCTTCGAGGTCGGCGAGCAGGTCCTGGCCGTGCTGGGCGAAACGGTAGCCGACGGTGGTCGGCTCAGCTGGCTGGATGTGAGTGAAGGCGATGGCGGGCGTGTCGGCATCTTCTGCGATACGCGCGGCCAGCGCGGCCAGGGAGCGCTTCAGCCTTTCGATGACCTGGTCGAGGCCAGTACGCAGGCGCAGGGCATCAACGTTATCGAGCACATCCATCGACGTCGCGCCGAGATGGATGATGGGGCCGCCGACGGGGCACTGCTCGGCGTAGGTGCGGATTTCCGCCATCAGATCGTGGCGGATCTCTTCTTCGATCTGCTGGGCCCGTTCAATGTCGATGTGTTCCTGGTGCGCGCGCAGGTCGGCCACCTGCATAGCTGTGACCAGCCCGGCCTCGCATTGGGCTTCTGCCAGCGCCACCCAGACGCGGCGCATAAGTCGGCGCTTTTCAACCTCGCTCCAGACCCGGCGCATGATCTCGCTGCCGTAACGCCAGGTCAGAGGTGAGAGGTAGGACTCGTGGGTGAATGTGGTCATGGGCGGTAATGGGAGGAAAGAGTGGAGAGGAGTGAGGGGTGAGAGGAAACTTCCAAGTTCATTGTTCTGCTGCCCTGCTCCCTTTCTCTCATTTTGCCGGTCTTATTTGGTCCAGGAATTCGGTTATATCTCGGTGCAGTAAACTGTGCGCCTGCCGCGCGACCTGGAGATTGGCTTGAAGCAGGACAGGATCGATGGTCGAGGCATAAGCATGGCGGAAGAAGTGACGAAAACCACGCAATGTGTCGAGGTGTAGAAATGTCTCTTTCGTCAACGGGGCCGGACGCACACCAGGGATGGGTTGGGTCATCCGCAGGAGGAGTGCAGATTTCCAGCGAGCTGTATCGCTGATCCGGTACTCGAAATGAGAAGCGAGCACGCGGAGGAGGGCCTTAGTGGCGCTGTAAGAATTGTGAATCTGATAGGCCACGCTCTCTACCTGCACGGGGCGGGCGTCGTCGGAGTTGAAGCCGCGTGCCCGGTCTTCGATCTTAGCATGAACGTCATCGAGCACAGCGAGTTGGACTTCTACATCAGTTTTCAGGACCAGAAATTTCGTTGCGTCCACAGTACTTTCTCTCGGCAAATGGGCTCGGTAGGTTGAACAAAGAAAAGGATACCGAATCGTCTGCCGAACTCTTCTTGCAACGCGAAGGTTTGCAGGGAGAAACACTTCCTCCTCTAGCCAATCCGTGGGAACGCCTGCATGTATCGATATTATCACTTTTTGAGAGGTACTTTCCAAATGTCTGCTGCAAGTGGTCTGTGGATTCAGAAGCGAGCAACCTGACTTGCATTACTCCGTGTCGAGGCATAAAGAAATTCGACGCTTGGGAATTCTTGAATGCCTGCGCTCGCGGACCAGCAAGGGTTACCTACACAAGAACCCGAACCGCCTCAATGTGCACCTAATGCCTGTACCGCCCGGCCTGCATCTCAAACAGCTCAGCATAGCGGCCGCCCAGCAAGACCAGTTCAGCATGGCTGCCGGCTTCAGTGATGTGGCCCCCTTCGAGCACCAGGATCTGGTCGGCCATACGTACAGTGGAGAAGCGGTGGCTGATTATCATTGCCGTCTTGTCGGCGACAAGCTGGCGGAAGCGCTCAAACAGGCGGTACTCGGTCTCAGCGTCCAGCGCTGCGGTTGGCTCATCGAGGATCACCAGCGCGGCATCACGCACAAAGGCCCGCGCCAGGGCGACCTTCTGCCATTCCCCGCCGGACAGCTCCACGCCACCCTGAAAGCGCCGGGTCAAAGGGGTGTCAAACCCTTGCGATAGACCGGCTGCCACCTCATCAGCGCCTGACCAGCGCGCGGCTTCTTCCATATGGAGGCCACCCTCTTCCGGCGCGATCGCTCCCAGCTCGATGTTCTCCCGCAAAGTCAACGAAAAACGAGTGAAGTCCTGGTAGAGAACGGCGACCCGACACCGTAGTGACTTCAAGTCGTACTGCGCAAGCGGGACACCATCGAGGTTGATTTCGCCAGAGTCGGGGTCGTACATGCGGGTCAGCAGCTTTACGAGGGTGCTTTTGCCAGCGCCGTTTGCCCCTACCAGGGCGGTCACGGCGCCACAGGGCAGCCAGGCGCTGACGTCTTCCAGGACGGGCAGCGTGCCCTCAGGGTAGCAAAAGTGGATTCCCTGCAGCTCGATCCCCTGATGCAGTTCAGCAGGAGCCTGACGGCCCTGGCGAGGCTGTGGGAGCGCAATGGCTGGTTTCGCTTGATCCAGGAAGGAAAACAGACCGCGTAGATGCAGAAGAATCTCGTACTGAAAACCGGACCAGAACACCAGGTCTTGGAGGCGGCCTTGTGTCTGAATCACAACGCCAAAATAGAGAGCGATATCGCCTAAGGTGAGTTGACCCGCGCGCGCCTGAACGGCCACGTACCAGAAGCCGCCTGCCAGCGCCAGCGCATGCAGGGCAGTGAATGCCGCGGACGCGCGCAGATACTTCAGTCGGACCAGGCGCATCTCCTCATATGCCGTAGTGAACCGCGAGCGAAAGCGGCGCAGGAAGAAGTCGCCCAGACCGAAGACGCGGATCTCTTTGGCGGCTGCCGGCTCGGTGGTGATGCGCGCACAGTAGTTCATCTCCCGCGCCGCCCGCGAGCGGTCGATCATGGACTGATACCTTACTTCTTGCAGGCGCTTCTCACCCAAGATGTGCGGCAGGCTGAGTACCGCCAACAGAAGGGGAAGGAGCGGGTGCAGGCGGGCCAGCAGGAGGAGCATGCCTCCCAAGGTAAGCGCCGTGCCTAGACCAATTCGCAGGTAAGCGATGAGTCGCGGTAGAAAGAAGATAGCGTCCTGAACCAGTCGCAACTGATCCTGGAATGCGGGGCGCTCAATCCGCATCAGATCTGTCAGTCGGATGCCGGCATCCATAAGGCGCCGGTCCATTTCAGCCACTGCGCGATCTTCCAGCCAGACATCCAGCGTCCGCTGGATGGGCTCAAGGCCGGCCGGTATGACATAGGTCAGGGCGTAGAGAACGGCAAGCGCCAACACTGGGGTGACGCTGTTGGCCGCGCCACCAACTGCGACGGCCAGACCGTCAACCACCAGCCTCAAGAGCCAGACCTGCAATACCGGCACGATGCTGATGACGATCACGAGCGCAACATAGAGGAAAACGATGCCAGGCGCGGCCATCGTTACCAGGGCCAGACCACTCCTCCATGTGCGCAGGTAGGATGACATGCCCTGCGCAGCGCTGGCGGCGGGTTCCCACAGTTCTCTCACAGCTTCACCGGCTCGCGTGAACAGATTCATTGTCTCGGATCCGCTTAATTCTGGTCCAGAAATTGAGCTGCCTGGAGGCTGTAGCGCCGGGCGTACTCGCCGCTGAGGTCTATCAGTTCGGCATGGCTGCCGGCTTCCTGAATGCGCCCGTCTGACAGGTAGAGGATGCGATCGGCCATGCGCACTGTGGAGAAGCGGTGGCTAATCAGGAGGGTAACGCGGTCGCGTGTGAATTCGTGAAAACGTGTGTAGATTTCGTACTCGGTCTGCACGTCGAGCGAGGCTGTGGGTTCGTCGAGGACAAGGATTTGGGCATCACGCAGGTAAGCTCTGGAGAGGGCCAGCTTCTGCCACTCACCGTCAGAGAGTTCGCGACCGCCAAACGCACGGCCCAGCTGCGTGTCCAGCCCGTCCGGAAGCCTGTGCAACAGTTCAGCGGCGCCGGCGCGTTCGGCTGCGGAGGAGAGCCGTGTTGGATCATGCAGAAGGTCGATTTGGCCCATGCCGATGTTTTCGGCAGCGGTCAGTTCGTAGCGAACAAAATCTTGAAAGATGACACCCATGTGGCGACGCAGTTCATTCAGATCGTAATCCCTAAGGTCGACGCCATTGAGCAGGATGTTGCCGGAGGTCGGATCGTACAGCCGCAGAAGAAGCTTGACAATCGTAGTTTTGCCAGCGCCATTGCGGCCGACCAGGGCAACACACTCATTTTGGTCCATGGTAAACGAAAGGTCGCGCAGCACCTGGTCGGCGCAGCCCGGATAGGTGAAGGAGACATTTTCGAAGGCGATCCTCCGGAACCGGAGGTGGTGGGCCCCCTTCGCCACCTCGGCCGGCAGCGGTCCGACGGGCGGCGCGCCAGTTCTGTCGAAAGACACGCCGCTCTGTGTCAGATCGGGGGGAGCGTCGAGTATCCGAAACAGACTTGGCAGAAAGCCAAGAACCAGCGGCAGTAGACCGATCTCGGCTCCCAAGGCAATCAGGTTAATCTGCAGTACGGTGGCGGCGCCTCCGTAGAGCGCCAGGTCGCCGACAGTGCGCTCACCTTGCAAGATCATCCAGGCGACATATACGTAGACCGCAGATGAGGCCACGGTAGCCAGGACACCGGCCAGCGCTACTTTGACTGCCAGAGGCCTGCGCATCCGGTTGAGCGACTCTGTCGTGCTGGCGAAAATGGAATCGTAGCGCCGGCGGAAGAACGGCCCCATCTCGTACAGATGTACATCTTTGGCGGCGTCCGGTGTCAGAAGAACTTCGCGGCAATATTCCAGACGGCGCGCTTCCGGAGTCTGGATGTATAGATGGCTATTGGTACGTTCGCTGTATTCCCACTGTCTCTTCATCTGCGGCAGCGTGGCCAGGATGAGCAGGAACGGGATGAGGGGATGCAATGCGAACAACACTAGCGCCAGGCCGCCGGCAGTGAACAGTTCTATAGCAGCACGCCCGACGTATAAAGTTAAATCCAACGCCCCACGCGATGCACGTTTGCGGGCCCGCTGGAGGTCATCGGCAAAGGCAGGATCTTCGAAGCGAGCCAGGCCTTGCAAACGGTTGGCGGCTCGAATGACCTGCTCTGTCAAAAAGCCTGTGAGCCGGTCGGCAGCCAAGCCCTGAAACGTCGAAGTGAAGGGCTGGATGAGTTGACCCAAAGCCAGTACTGCCGCAGCCAGTCCAATCCAGGCCAGCAGAGGAAGCAGGGCCGCCACAGGGTCCAAGTATTCGAGCAGACCCAGGTCAAGCGCGGCGCGATCGATTACCGCCCGTGTCAACGCGAGCTGGAGCGGAACCAGAAGCGCCTGCAACATCATCAACGTGATGAATCCAGCCAAAAGGCGCGGACTGGAACGCCATACAAGATCTACGGCCAGCCTGAGGATTCGCGCGGTCTCTTGGAATTGCTGCAAGGTCGGTTTGGAATCAGCGGAGTCCGACATCGAGGCCGCTCCCAAAGCAGGTCGTAGGCTTCAGCGCGCCTGGTACGAAGACAAGGAACATGAATTCAGTTGTGTCACCGTAAGTCGGCGTCTTGGCTGATTTTGGCCAGGATGGGAAAGGCGTTGCCCGGCGGCCAGCGTTGCCGAGGCATCGGGATGTCTAGCCGCCGCGGCCGAACATGTTGTCGCGTTCGGGGCCGACGGAGACATAGGAGACGGGCACGCCGGCCAGCTCGGAGATGCGGTTTATGTAGTCGCGTGCCTGGACGGGCAGTGCGGCCCAGCTGCCGCAGCCGGTTGTGGGTCCGTCCCAGCCGGGCATCTCCTCCCAGAGCGGTTGGGCGTTCATGAGGAGAGAGGTGTCGGGGACGGTGTCGGTGAGCACTGTGCCGTCCTCCAGGCGATAGCCTGTGCAGATTTTGAGCGTTTCGATGCCGTCGAGGACATCCAGTTTGGTGATGGCGAGGCCGGTCATGCCGTTGAGCCAGGCTGCGTAGCGAATGGCGACGCCGTCGAACCAGCCGCAGCGCCGCGGGCGGCCGGTGGTTGCACCGAACTCCTGACCGACGTCCTGCATGCGCTTGCCGATGTCGTCGTGAAGCTCCACGGGGAAGGGGCCGTCTCCCACGCAGGTGCTGTAGGCTTTGCAGACGCCGTAGACTTCGTCAAGCGAGCCGGCCGGCAAACCGGCGCCGGAGGGGGCGAACGCGGCCGTGGGATGGCTGCTGGTAACATAGGGGTAGATGCCCCAATCAAGATCGCGCATGACGCC
Organism: Caldilineaceae bacterium; assembly: GCA_965204525.1. GTDB lineage: Bacteria > Chloroflexota > Anaerolineae > Caldilineales > Caldilineaceae > Bin5. Next base: position 2,170,674 of record OZ241994.1, read on the forward strand.
GAGCTGCCCTTCGAGCAGGATATCGTTATTGGCCTCCAGGGCCATGCGCAGGATAGGCGCGGTATCGACGATGCGGGGCGCCAGCTGCAGGCGGAACTCCATCAGAAGATCGAACATTTCACGGCCGTCGACCGGCTGCCCGCCGAGAATTGTCAGCTTCTGGTTAATGGTGCGTAGCGCGCCGTCCAGACGGCCCTCCAGCCAGTCGGGTTGGAGGAGATCCCCGATGCGGAGGCCGGAGCGGGTGGCTTTGTCGCTGTAGGCCGGGCCGACGCCGCGCATAGTGGTGCCGATGGTGTCGGCGCCGCGGGCCTTCTCCTCCAGCTCGTCGAGCGTGCGGTGGTAGGGCAGAACCATCTGGGCGCGGCTGCTTATCCAGAGGCGGTCGCAGCTGACACCGATCGATTTGAGGTGGGCGATCTCTTCCAGCAGCGACTGGGGGTTGACGACGCAGCCGGTGCCGATGATGTTGTGGACATTCGGATAAAAGATGCCGCAGGGAATGATATGGAGTACGGTCTTGCCGTAGTCGTTTACGACGGTATGGCCGGCGTTGTCGCCGCCCTGGAAGCGTACGACATAGTGGGCCCGTTTGGCCAGATAATCGACGATGCGACCTTTTCCCTCATCACCCCACTGGGCGCCGACAACGGCAGTAACAGTCATTCTAGTTCCCTGGATTCACTTGATAGTTCGGCGCCTCTTTGGTAATGACGACGCTGTGCGGGTGGCTTTCCTGGTAGCCTGCCGGACTGATGCGCACGAAGCGGGCTTTGCGCCACAGGTCGGGCAGACTCTGGGCGCCGACATAACCCATCCCGGAACGTAGGCCGCCCAAAAGCTGGAAGACGAATTCATTAAGATAGCCCTTATAGGGCACCTGCCCTTCGAGGCCTTCGGGTACGGTCTTGCCGCCGATGTCGGGTGAAGCGCCGTTGAGCGATTGGTCTGAGGCATAGCGGTCTGCGGCGCGGCCTTTCATGGCGCCGATGCTGCCCATGCCCCGGTATTCTTTGAAGGAACGTCCTTCGCGGATGACGATTTCGCCGGGAGACTCGTGCAGGCCGGCGAGGAGGCTGCCGAGCATTACTGCGGAGGCGCCGCAGGCAAGGGCTTTGGTGATATCGCCACTGTAGCGGATGCCGCCGTCGGCGATCAGGGAAACGCCGCAAGATTGGGCGGCTTCGGCGCAGGTGGCGATGGCGGTAAGCTGGGGCATGCCGGCGCCGGAAACGATGCGGGTGGTGCAGATCGAGCCTGCACCGACGCCGACTTTGACCACGTTGGCGCCGGCCTCGGTCAGCATTTGCACGCCCTGCGCGGTAACGACATTGCCGGCGAGAATGGGCAACTCAGGGTAACGGGCGCGGACGGCTTTCACGGTGTCGATGACGCCCCTGGTATGGCCGTGGGCGGTGTCGACGGCGACTGCGTCGACGCCGGCGTTGACGAGGCTTTCGGCGCGCTCCAGACCCTGTGCGCCGACGCCGATTGCCCCGGCCACGAGCAGGCGGCCGCGTTCGTCTTTGGCGGAATGGGGGAAGTCCTGCCGCTTGAGAATGTCCTTATAGGTGATCAGCCCTTTGAGGTAGCCGTCAGCGTCGACCAGGGGCAGTTTTTCGATACGATAGCGATGAAGGATCTCCTGCGCTTCCTCCAGGGTCGTACCAAGTTGGGCCGTAATCAGATCGTCCGAGACCATGTATTCGGAGATCGGGCGCTGGTGGTCGGTGGCGAAGCGGACATCGCGGTTGGTGAGGATGCCCAGCAGCAGTTTGTCGTCATTAGTGATGGGTACGCCGCTGATATGGTAGTGGCTCATTACAGCTTCGGCGTCGTCCAGCGTGTTTTCGGGCCGCAGGGTGATGGGATCGACGATCATGCCGCTCTCGCTGCGTTTGACTTTGTCGACCTCTTCGGCCTGCTGCGTCACCGAAAGATTACGGTGGATGACGCCCAGACCTCCCTGTCGAGCGAGGGCGATGGCCAGGTCCGCTTCGGTGACGGTATCCATGGCGGCGCTGATTAGCGGGATATTGAGGGAGAGTTTGGGATGGAGCCGGGTGGTGATGTCGACGTCGACAGGCAGCACTTCGGCGAAACCAGGCACGAGCAGCACATCGTCGAAGGTCATAGCGTTCTGAGTGAACAGGCCGTCGGCGATAGAGAGTCCTTTAGTGGACAGGTTGTTTGCGTCTTGAGGCGCTTCCTCCGAATCGGACCTGGGGGCGTAGGGAGAACCGTTGCGTGTACTCTTGATCACAGGAACAGTCATCAGTTTACCTCCCGGAGCTCTGTGGCTTCTGCTTGCGAACTGTCTTAAATTGCGCTATTCGTCCGCTCCTGCCAAAAGGTAGAACAGTGTGAACTGCTGTGGTCCATTGTACCACCGGCCGGGAATGGGGCGCGAATCCTCACAGATTCACGTTTATTTGAAGCGCCGGGCCAGTTCGGCTTCCACATCCGACCAGGAGAGGTCCCGCTGCTCCAACAGGACAAGGCTGTGATAGATCAGATCGGCCATTTCGGAGACGAGCCGCTCATCGCTTTCTTCAAGGGCCGCGACGACGACTTCGACCGCTTCTTCACCGACTTTTTGGGCGATCTTGGCGGTACCGGCGGCAATGAGCCGGGCGGTATACGACTCTGGAGTCGGGTTGGCTTTGCGGTCGGCGATAGTGGCGGAAAGAGAACTGATCAGTTCTGACATTTGGCGATCCATTTCGTTCTTTTGGGGAGTCTTCAGGGATGGACAGGGCGAGGAATAGAAACTTTCGGGGCAGTATTACTGGGTAGGTGTGGGTTCCGCAATTGACTGCCCTCGCAAGTCTCTCAAGATGATCTCTTCCCCCAGGGCTCGCCGGATCTCTTCGCAGGGCTCTTCGTCGGCGATCAGGAGCAGAAGCTCCCTAGCGCGTGTCATGGCCACGTAGAGTCGGTCCAGCTCCAGTTGACGCGATTCCAGGTCTTGATCGGGGTCAAGATTCTGCCGGCCGCTGTCAGTGTCACCATTGCCATCCAGAAACTGCGTTGCTCCCAAGCGAGGAAGGAAGACAGCCCGAAACTCCAGTCCTCGAGCACGGTCGTAAGTGCCCACTCTGATTCCATCACCTGAGAAGCCATCACGAGATAGTCGGGCGCACGAGATACCAAGACTCTGCAGGAATCTGATGGTAGCCTCCACCTGACGGTTGTGTTTCAGGAAGACTGCAATCTCGTTTGCGCTATAATTCTCGGCCGCACAGATTTCGCGAATTCTCTCGCACAGAAAGAAGAATTCGCCATCACTGTCTACTAGCGCAAATTTCGGTTTCTCGTCTTCTCCATCGAGAAACCCCATTTCAACGTCGAGAATGTATTTGTCGTCTTCATGTTCCATCGTCACAAGTTCGTTGCCCCGGACGCGCTTGGCCGCGCGATAGACTGCAGGCACATTGCGGTAGTTCTTTTTGAGAACCTGCGCTCGACCGGTAATATCAAGACCGGCCCAGCCGAGCCGGTACCCTCCGGGATAGATGCGTTGTGCAGGGTCATCCAAAATGAGAACGCCATCTTTGGGCACGGGATTCTCTGGCGCCCCGGCGACCAGGGCACGGACAAGCTGGATTTCGACCAGAGTCATGTCCTGTGCTTCATCCACTATGATGCAGCGGTAGGGGGATTGCGCGAGCCTTTGGACAGCGTCCCGGGCCCGAATCCGTTTGTCAGCGAATGGGACAGCGTTGCGTTCACTCAGCTTTCCCGCCCAGAGTTCTGACAGCTCCCACACCAGCTTGCGCAGGTTTTGAGAAAGAGAACGTTTGCGGCCGAGGCGTTCGACAGACAGGTAGTCCTCAAGACTCTGCAACCCATTCCCCTTGATCACCCTCTCTATTTCCTCTTTCAGGTAATCCTGGTTCATTCCCTCCAAAAGAGAGCCTGCGATGAGCTCCTTGCAGGCAGCTTCGAATGTCTGGTCAACCAGAGAGAAATGTGCCGGCGGCCAACTGTCGTACTTTCGTGCGATTCTGTCGATGTTCGCGAATTCGACATTCGGGGGGGCCATTGGGAGGTTTTGAAAGCGTTTTTCGAGCAGCTCGGCAAGCGATCTGCTGTAAGTCGTGAAGAGTACTTTGCCATCGGGATATCGGCGTGCCAACTCCGCCAGTCGATGCAGCCCTATCACTGTTTTGCCAGTGCCGGCCGCGCCGCGAATTCGAGCGGTCCCCGACCAATTGCGGCTGACAAGAGGCTTTTGGTCTGGATGGAGGAAGAGCTGCCAGTCCTCAAAGTCGCCGCGGAATACGCGCCGAATCAGATCCTGGATGAGGAGGGGGGCGGTTGGAGCAGGTTCTGATGCCAGTGGCGAATGGGGAGGACTACCGGACTCTTGCTCGGGTAGATCAGGCAGCGAGGGTTGATGCGGCTTTCCTGTGGAAGTGCGCTTCAGGGATAGCGGAATGTCAGGAACTGTTACCTGAAGATCAGCAAGGTCTTCCGAAGCCAGATCGACATAATGGTCTCGCCTTTCGGCCCAATCATACATGGCATCATGGTGCCCTGCATTGACGAAGACGAACTGGCCGTCGTCTACTGCCAAGAGGATGCGCAGTTCGAGTGAAGCCCTTAATGACCAGAGGTTGCTCTTGGGACCGCCGCCGAGCTTTTCAAAATTGAGACCCGGGGTTGTCGGGTCTTGTGAAAACTGGGATACGGCGGTGACGAAACGCGCCTGATCCTGCGGGGTCAGCCGCCGGGTGTGGCCAATCTGCCAGTGGAAGGACCGGGTCATTGCCAGCTCTACTCTGTCCATCTCTACATCCTGGTCTCCTTAGACGCGCCGGCATTCCGTTCCTGACAGTAATCCATGATGGGGAGCCAGTCTTCCTGCGGGCCGCCGCCAGGGCGAGCTTTGCCCTATCGGAGAGTGACCCGGTCAGGTGATGGCGTCTTCAGGCAGGCGCACGGGTACGCCGCGTTCGAGCAGATGTTGCTTTACATCCATCACCTGAAGCTGGCGAAAGTGGAACAGGCTGGCGGCCAGAGCCGCTTCTGCGCCGCCTTCAGTGAGGGCGGCGGCGAAATCTTCCGGGCGGCCGGCGCCGCCGCTGGCGATGACCGGGATGTTGACAGCGTCTGAAATGGCGCGGGTGAGGGTTACGTCGTAGCCTTCCTGCGTGCCGTCGCCGTCCATCGAGGTCAACAGGATTTCGCCGGCTCCGAGCGATTCTACTTTCCGGGCCCATTCAACGGCGTCGATGCCGGTATTGATTCGGCCTCCACTGATGAATACGTCCCAACCCTTCGCGGCGTCGCGGCGGCGGGCGTCGATGGCGACGACGATGCACTGGCTGCCAAAGCGGCGCGCGCCCTCGCTGACGATCTCCGGGTTGCGAACGGCGGCGCTGTTTACGCTGACTTTGTCGGCGCCGGCGAGCAGAATGGCGCGCATATCGTCGACGGTGCGAATGCCGCCGCCAACGGTAAACGGGATGAAGACGGTATCGGCGACGCGGCGTACCATTTCGGCGACGATATCGCGGGCCTCGTGGGTGGCGGTAATGTCCAGGAAGACCAGTTCATCGGCGCCTTCACGATCGTAGACGTGGGCCTGTTCAACCGGATCGCCGGCGTCGACCAGGTCTATGAAGTTGATGCCTTTGACGACGCGTCCATCCTTGACGTCGAGACAGGGAATGATTCGTTTGGCCAGCAAGGTTACCTCCCGAGGCGACAGGTGTGGCGATGCGCCGAGAGCGGCTCGCAGACGGATCGACAGATTATACGGTTCACGCGCGCTCTTCGAACCCCTGCATACCGGCGTCGAGCAGGCGGGCGGCGGCGCGCCAGGCAGGAATCTGCTCCGGCGACGTTTCAAGCAGGAGTGTCCTCGCTTCATCCAGGCTGCACCAGCGGCACTCGCTGTGGTTGTGGTGGCCGAGCCGCACTTCCCCTTCTCCAATCTCGGCCAGGAAATAGGTGATCGTGCGCTGGACATCATAGCCGCGAATGTGGACGGTGAAGTCGAGGGCGGTAGGACAGTTCTCGTAGAGCTTGCGTATCGGCAGCCCGGTTTCGATGGCGAACTCCCGGCGAGCGCATTCGAGGTCGCTTTCACCCGGTTCGACGCCTCCGCGCGGGAACTGCCACTCCTCAAAAAAGTGGTTATAGAGGAGGAGGAGCTGGGCTTCGTCCCGGCCGGCTGGCGATTCTTCCGGGCAGCGGCGGATGGGAATGACGCCAGCGCTGCGGCGCAGTCGCGGCGCGTTACCGATTTCGATGGCTGTGGGCAGCTCCAGGGCATTGGTATAGAGGGCCTGTCCGATGATCACGCCGTCAATGCCATAGTGCTCATGGCGCTTGAGCGCGCGGATGTCGTCAAGATTAGCGACGCCGCCGCTGGCGATGACCTGCAAACCTGTAAGGTCAGCCAGTGTCGCCGTCGCCTGAACGTTGACGCCGCTGAGCAGGCCATCGCGGCTGATGTCGGTGAACAACGCCAGTTCCACGCCCAGGGCGGCCATGCGGTGCCCTAACTCGACCGCGCTCACCTGGCTGACCTTTTGCCAGCCGTGGGTGGCGACCATTCCGTCCTTGGCATCGAGCCCAACGACGACCCGGGAAACGCCCCAACGATCAAGTGCGACGCGCACCAGTTCCGGGTCACGCACAGCCGCGGTCCCCAATATGATTCGGTCAGCACCCAGCGAAAAGGCCAGTTCGATGTCCTCGACACTGCGCAGCCCACCGGTGAACTGAATCGGGATCTCGACCGCCTGCCTGATCTGTATGAGGCGCTGCAGGTTTATGGGTAGATTCGTTTCAAGGCCTGAATCGTCCGGAGCGTCGCGGTGTTCAGATCCCTGGTCGGTTTCGCCACTGGCTCCCCTGCCCTCAAGCGCGTCGGGAGAAAGGCGCTGTACTTTGGGATGGAAGTCGGATGCGCCGCCAAATGCGCCGTCCAGGTTGACGACGTGCAGCCACTCAGCGCCGAGGCTCTCCCAGTGGCGGGCCGTCTGGGCCGGGTTGTCACTGAAGACGGTCTCGGCGTTTGGATCGCCCCGCCGCAGGCGAACACAGCGTCCTTTTCTCAAATCGATCGCGGGATAGATGCGCATGGTGCCGTCTTTTGCATTTCGTTGTTGAGCGGGCGGCTAACCGCCAGTTTCGCCTTCTCAGGGTGGCCTGATGTGTCTTTGCGCCCAAGGATTTTTCAGGCGTGATTCCCCTGGGTTGCGGCCTCGTAAATCGCCTCATCAAGTTCGGCCTGGAGTTCGATCAGGGCCTCCTCGCCCAGAATTCCTTCGCGTGACAGCTCATCAAGAGCTGTTCTCTCAGCGCGCAAGGCCTCTGTCCGCGCCAGCGAGACAATCTGTTCGCGCAAGTCCGGCTGATCGTTCAGGAGCTCATCAATCTGACTGCTCACGTTTTCTTCACGTGCGGTCAACTCTGCCTTGACAGTTGTATAGGCGGTTGGTATTAGCGCGCCGTCGCGGTAGAGGCGGTCGACATAGCTGATAGCAGAGCGGATGGCGAGAAGCTGGCCCTGGATTCGTTCATATTCGGAGGGCTGCCTGGCGCCTTGCGTCAGCCCGAGCCGAGAGAGCAGCCCTGAAATGGAGATGGCCTGTACCAGGATCGTAAAGAGGACGACAGCGAAGGTCATTGCCAGAAGCTGCGGTTGATTTTCGATATCGGGCGGCAGGCTCAGAGCCAGCGCCACGCTGATCGCGCCGCGCAGTCCTCCCCATGACATCACAAGGAGGAAGGGGGCCGGGACATGATGACGGAAGAGACGGACAGCACCGCCCAGCAGATAGACAACAAGGAAGCGGCCCCCCAGGACAGCAACGACTGCTATCAGCGAGGGCACGAGATATGTGACCAGCTGCTCCCATTCCACGCTGATGCCGAGCAGGATGAAGATAAAGGAGTTGGCAAGAAAAGCAATGTATTCCCAGACGGTGAAGAGCACCATCTTGGTTGAAGGGGTCATCCCGCGGGGGCCGATATTACCGTTGACCAGGCCTGCCACCACGACGGCCAGAACACCACTGAAGTGGAACTGTTCCGCCAGGATAAAGCTGCCGTAAGCGAGGATGGTCGTAAGCGTAACCTCGATCAGATAGTCGTCGATATGCTCGATCAGCTTGGCGACGGCATAGCCGAGAACGCCGCCGATGAGGAGGCCGCCGACCGACACTCTCAGGAAATTGACCACACCGCCAAGCGGATTGAGAGTGCCTTCCACAGCCAGGGCAAGCATGATGTGGAAGATGACTACGGCGGTACCGTCATTGAAGAGGCTCTCGCCTTCTACAAGGGTCATCAGGCGCTTGGGGGCACCGACGGAGCGGAAGGTTGCGACGACGGCTACGGGGTCGGTGGCGGAGATCAAAGCGCCGAAGATGAGGGCGGCCGGCAGGGGCAGCACATCGGCGATAACCAGAACGGCGGCGATGATGCCGGTGCTGATGAGCACGCCCGGCACGGCCATGGCCACGATGGGCGTCAGGTCAGCCTTCAGATCCTTCAACTGCAGGTGGAAGGCGGCTTCAAAGATGAGGGGCGGGACGAAGAGGCCGAGCACCAGACCCGGCGTCAGCTCCAGATGCATGCCGCCCCGGAAGGCCAGGACCAGCCCGGCTCCGACCAGCGCCACGGTGTAGGGCAGTCGGATGCGGCGCACGGCCAAGGCCACAAGCAGGACGACTGCCAGTACCTGGACGATTTCAAATTCCAGATCGAAGAAGGTTTCCACGACTTACTCCGGAACGGCAGAGGGGCGGCTTTGTTCCCTCAGCCCGCTGTCAAGCTGCTCGTCCGCTGGATCGACAGCAGGCAAAGCCGCGCCCCTGGGAATGTACGGCACTCCGCGAGGGACAGCGAAATCGTCAACGATTCGCCCGTCTTGCACACAGGCGACGGCGGCAAAGGAGAGTTGCTGCCAGTACTGCAAGGGCACGGCAGGGAGGCCTAGCAGGTGCGCCCGGTAGAGGCTGAAGGTGAGGCCGTGACCGACGAGGGCTAGTGTGTCATGGGGATGGCGTGCAGCCCAGTCGTCGATCCCCGCGCGAAACCTGGTGAGCGCGTCTGCGGCCGGTTCCCAGCCCGCGACGGAGTCGCGGGGACGGCGGAACACCTCTGCGACGCGGGCGGTATAGTCGTTTGTCCACTCCGGGGAGCGGTGCATCTCATTGAAGCGGTCATCCTCATCCACCGGCAGGTCTTTCCTTTTCAGAAGCGGCGCGACTGTCAGACGGGTCTTTGGCTCGCAGCTCAACAGCAGCCGGTCGACTTCGTCCCAGAACGGCTGCCGGGCAAGCGCCGCGGCCTGCACACGGCCGAGCTCGTTCAACTGCCAGAGGGCGGCGTCGGTATCCGGAACCTGCCGCGTACAGGCGTGGGCGATGAGATATAGATTTTTCGGTCTGCTTATTTCGGTCGCTGTCAATTCAGTTCATCACAATCGCAGGGCGGCGTTCGACTTGAACGCCTTTGGTTTTCTCTGTGGCGCAATTCACATTCTGTGAGGACAGTGCAAACGGACTCCTGCCGCAGGTTAGGGGCACTCGATTTCAGGCTGGCTCTCCACAGTTTGAATGAAATTACGCAGTATATGCAGGCCAACCGTGTGGCTTTTCTCCGGATGGCACTGGATGCCCCAGGCATTGCGGTGGCGGACGATGGACGGATAGTCGATGCCGTAGTCGGTGAGTGTGAGCACGGCGTCCGGCTGGGCAGCATCGCAGAAATAGCTGTGGGCAAAGTAGCCGTAGGCGCCATCGGGAACACCCGCCAGCAGTGGGTCTTGACGCTGCCTATGCAATTGGTTCCAGCCAATTTGAGGAATGCGCAGGCTGCGGCCGCTGCGGTGGGGATCTGGCATCTTGTCGGGGAAGCGGCGGACGCGGCCGGGGATCAGGTGGAGCCCCTCGTGAACGCCCATCTCTTCACTCTCGTCGAAAAGCATCTGCATGCCGACGCAGATGCCCAGCAAAGGCAGACCTGCGGCCACGCTTTCCAACAGAGGGGCTTCGAATCCCTGGCGGCGCAGGTTGTTGACGCTATCTCCGAAGGCGCCCTGTCCCGGCAGGACGAGTGCCCGCCAGCGGCTGAAATCGACCGGGTGGTCGACGATGTCGACCTGGATACCCAGGGGTGAGGCTACGGTCTCAAAGGACTTGTAGACACTGCGCAGGTTGCCAACGCCATAGTCAACAATAGCGATCATTGCGAACGGGACAAACTTTTTTCCATAGCGATGGCGAAGTTGCGCACCAGCGGCGGTGGAAACTCCTCGCGAAAGATGGCGGCAGTCAGTTCACGAATCCGGGTCTCAGCCCGTTCAGCCTCCTGGCTGCTGAGCCGCTCGGCGCGTACCACTTCCTCGAACTCCTCCTCGTGCAGTACGAAGACCCGTTTGTCTGAATTATACCAAATTGCAAGGATCAGGTCCGAAGTGCGGTAGGCCTTGTCTTCGCGCTGCAGCGGCCTGCAGACAGGGAGATAGAGGCCGACGGCGGCGCCCTCAGCGTCAAAGTACTTTTCGACCATTTGATCCAGGTCGGGGAGCCAGAAACGGAACCAGACGAAGCCCGGCGCGCCGATGACGGTATCGAGCAGTTCGACGGTAGGCGCGTGAGCAGTCCAGGCAGCGCGCTCGACGAGCAGGGAGTTGAACCACTCGGCGCGATAATCGGTCATGTCCGCTTGCTGGTTCCAGTCTCCGCTGGAAAACGATCTGAACAATCGTTGGGACGATTGTGCGGTTTCGCTCATCATTTCACTTTCGGCGGCTGTCCGGTCTTCAGACGGCCGGCCAGAATAAATCCGTCAATATTTCCTGACGATGGCGCGGTAGGCGTTGGGTTCGCGAACCTGGATCATTTGGCGTTCTTCACGGATGGCCCGCACGCGGTCCAGATCGATGGTCGCGACCGCATATCCCTCCATCGGCTCCTCGAGGACTGTATAGAGGTCGCCGTCCGGCCCGGCAAGGATCGAGTCGCCCGCAAACTGAATGGTGGGATCCTCGCCCACGCGGTTGGCTGCGGCGACATAGAGGGCATTCTCGGCGGCGCGGCTGACGATGTGCGCCCGCCACTGCTCGTGGTGACCGATCTCCCAGTTGGCGGCGAGGACAATCAGTTCGGCGCCGTCCAGGGTCAGGCTGCGGGCCGCTTCGGGAAAGATCAGGTCGGAACCGATCATGAGGCCGAATCTGCCCCAATCTGCGTCCACGTTGATGAAACGGAAGCCGGAACGGTAGACCTGGCGCTCCTCGCCCAGGAGGTGCACCTTGTGATAGGAGGACATAACCTCTCCGTTCGGGCCTAGGCAGGCCAGGCCGTTGTAGAGAATGCTCTCGACTTTCTCTTTGATGACCAGGCCGAAGACGATATGCGTGTTGTAGTCATCGGCCCGTTTGGCCAGGTAGTTTGTGGCGTGGCCGGGCACGCGTTCCGCCAGCGTTGTGGCGCGCAGTCCCAGTTCGGTACCGGTATAGCTGAGCTCCGGGAAGACGATCAGGTCGATCGGCTGTGTCGTGCAGATGCGTTCGACAAACTCCCCCATTTTGCGGAGGTTTTCCTCGGCGCTGGTGAGCGCTGGGGCCATCTGCACAAGAGCAACAGTGATTTCACGAGCCATTCAGCCTCTCCGGAAGGTCTGAGACAGATCTCAAGGAACGAAAGTCAAGCAAGTATAGCACGGTTGACTCCTTTCCCCATCTTTCGCGTGCTGTGTTAGAATTTCATCGCAAGGCGGAAAGGAGAGCGTCAATGCCTGAAAACAGTTCGATGTTCAGACGGATCTTTGGACGTATGTGGATCATTCTGCTGGTGGCGGCGATCATAATTCCGCTGGACCAGTGGACGAAGGAGCTGGTCCGACAGAACATCGCCAAGTTCGACTATATTGTTCCGATTCCAGCGCTGGGCGAGTATTTTGTCTTTGAGCATGTGGACAATCACGGCGCTGCGTTTGGCATTTTGCAGGGGGCGGGCAGTGTCTTTATCGTCATTGCTGCGGTGGTGACGGTAGGTGTGTTCTACTACGCGATCCGTCACCTGCCGGACGATCAGCGTCTCATTCGGTTACTGCTTGGGTTCCAGGTCGGCGGCGCGCTGGGAAACGTAATCGATCGCATCATGCAGGGTTATGTCACCGATTTCGTGAAGATCGGTGTCCCCGGTGTCTACTATTGGCCGAATTTCAACATCGCCGATTCCTCGATTGTATGCAGCGTCATCGCTTTGGCAGCCGTCATCCTCTACCAGGACGTTCAGGCCTCCAAACGGGCCAAGGAGGAGGCCATCGAAGTCGGTGCTGCTGGGTCGTCGGAGGCGTAGCCAAAGGGAGCGGGTGGACTACGAGAGCCAGGAGGTGCGCCGTTTTACCGTTCCCCCCTCTGTAGCCGGCCAGCGCCTTGATCGCTGGCTGACGGACCAGTTCGAGGAGGAAAGCCGCAGCGCAGTTCAGCGCTGGATTGCGGAAGGGCTGGTCACCGTCAATGGACAGCGCGCCGGCAAGGCCGGTATGCCGCTGGAAGCAGATGCAGAGATCGAGGTCGCAGCGCCACCGGCAGCGGTGGAGACTTCACTACGGCCCGAAGACATTCCTCTCGAGATCATCTTCGAAGACAACAGCCTGCTCGTCATTGACAAGCCGGCCGGGCTGGTCGTCCATCCGGGGCCGGGCCACACAGCAGGCACCCTCGCAAACGCAGTTCTTCACCATTGCCCGGAGTTGGATGGGGTCGGCGGGGAGAAGCGGCCGGGCATCGTCCACAGGCTGGACAAAGGTACATCCGGCGTGATCGTCGTGGCCAAGAATGACGCGGCGATGCGCTTTCTGCAGGAACAGTTCGCCGGACGGACGGTGTACAAGGAGTACCTGGCGTTGCTGGAGGGCAGGATCGAGCCGCCGCGGGGCCGTATTGACGCGCCGATCGGCCGCCACCCGACGCGGCGACAGCGCATGGCTGTTCTGCCGGCTCTTTCAAAACCGAAAAATGCGGTTGGGACAGGGCAGACTGCGTCTGGCGCGCGGGAGGCCGTGACCGATTACGAGTGCCTGCAGGTCTACGAAGACCGTTCAAGCGGGCAGACGGCCCGTTTTTCGCTGGTGCGCGCCGTCCTGCACACGGGGCGCACCCACCAGATTCGGGCCCATTTTGCCTGGCGGAACTGTCCCGTGGCCGGTGACACGGAATACGGATACAAGCGGCGGCGCCTGTCGCTGACGCGGCCTTTCCTGCACGCCCACAGGCTGGGCATCCGACTGCCCGGGGAGGCAGAGCAGCGCGTGTTCGAGTCGCCGCTGCCCGCCGAGTTGCAGCGCATACTCGAGCGGTTGGGGGAGTGACAATCCATGATCGACAAGCTCTACAAGATCGCCGAGGGGTTGAACCACCGGTTCCAGGACGGGAACGATCCCTTCTATATCGTGACGCGGCTGGCCGAGGAGTGCGGCGAGGTGGCCAGTCAGGTGAGCCATTTCGAGAACAAGGGTGTCAAGACGCTGAAACTGGGATCGCCTGACAGGGCCGCGTTCGCGAAAGAGCTGCAGGACGTGATGAGGGCTGTTGTGCAGCTTGCGATCCACTACAAGCTGGAGGCGGAGTTGGAGGCTTCGGTCGATCGATCCTACCAGGAGATAGTAATCGAGGGTATAGTCGATCCGCTGCCGGAGGAGTTGGAAGGTGAAAACAACTGAACAGCGTCGAGCAGGTCTTGAGCGAGCAGTCTTTCCAGTTCACTTTCTCTGTAAACCGAGTCAGACGGCCTATCTTTTTGAATCAGTTAAATCGCGAATCTCCCGATTCTTTCCATTGCCAGGATGGCCCGATCAGGGCAGCCAGTCGGCGACGGCCTCTCGCTCCTCGAGCAACTCCTGCCCGCTGGCGGCCATATGCGCGCGGTCGAAGTCGGTCAGCGGCAGCCCTTCCACGATCTGGTAGACGCCGTTCTCAACTGTCACGGGATAGCTGAATATCACGCCGGTGGGCGAGTCGTAGGCGCCGGTGCTGGGTATGCCCATGCTGACCCAGTCGTCTTCGGGCGCGCCCGCGAACCAGCTCTGCACATGGTTGATGCAAGCGTTGGCCGCACTGGCCGCGCTGCTTGCGCCGCGCGCAGAGATCACGGCGGCGCCGCGCTGCTGGACGGCGGGGATAAAGGTCTGCCTGATCCAGGAGAAATCGTTGATGACAGCTGCGGCCGGCTGGCCTTCGATCCGGGCATGGAAGAGGTCAGGATACTGGGTCGGGCTGTGATTGCCCCAGATGACGACATTCTTGACTGTGTGGAGCGGCCGTCCGGCCTTCCTGGCAAGCATGCTCTGGGCGCGATTGTGATCGAGGCGGGTCATGGCGGTGAAGCGTTCGGCGGGCACGTCGGGCGCGTTGTACATGGCGATCAGGCAGTTGGTATTGGCCGGGTTGCCGACGACGACGACGCGGACGTCGGAGGCGGCGTTCTCGTTGATGGCCTTACCTTGGGTGACGAAGATGGGGCCGTTGGCGCTGAGGAGGTCTTTGCGCTCCATGCCGGCGGTACGGGGACGGGCGCCGACCAGGAGAGACCAGTTGGCCCCGGCGAAGGCTGCGTCCGGCTCGTCGGTCAGGATTGAATCGGCGAGGAGGGGGAAGGCGCAGTCGTCCAGCTCCATCGCCACGCCTTCGAGCGCGCCCATCGCGGATGGTATCTCCAGCAGCTGGAGGATGACCGGCTGATCGGGGCCGAAAAGGTCGCCATTGGCGATGCGAAAGATGAGAGCATAGCCGATATTGCCGGCGGCGCCGGTAACTGCTACACGAATCGGGTCATTCATCACTCATAGGTCTCCAGGTGCGGCAGGGGGCGATTTCCACCTGCCTTCATTGATCTGTATCGGGTGGACTTTCGGCCAGGTCGACCGCCATTTCATATTGGCGGTCGAAAACGCGAAAGCCAAGTGAGGCAAAGACTGGGTTGAGACGGCTGTCGGCCGGCTGGTCCATAAGCGTCAACCTGGCATCGACGTAGCGAAGCTGGAGAGCTTGCAGCAGCGGACGGGCGGCGTCCTGAAGATTGGCCTCCGGATCGACGGAGATGTCAAGAATTCGAAGACGGGTTGCAGGCTGGCCCTGGGCCGGCACGCCGGACGATGACGACGGAGAAACCAGCACATAGGCGACCGGCGCACCGTCTTTGGCCGGGATGGTGAGGCCGACGCAACCATGCTGTTCCACGTAGTTGAGCAGACTGCGAGCACGGCGCTGCCAGATCATGGGCAGCTGGTGCCAGCGGTAGAATTCGCGCAGAATTCGGACTGGATCGGTCTCTTCCAGGCGCTCGTATGGCAGCGGGAGTGGGCCCTGGCGGGGATCCCGTTCCCACAGCAGCAGTTCGCGCAAGCGTTTGAAGCCGGCCCGGCGATACACTGAGCGGGCGTGGTCGTTGGTGACCAGCACCTCCAGCAGGATGCGGCAAACACCGCGCTCGACCGCGCGGCGCTTGAGCTGCTCCATGAGCCGCCGGCCCCAGCCGCCGCCGCGATAGGCCGGGTCGACACTGAGGCCGCCGCACCAGCCTTCGTCACCGCGCACCGCCAGCAGGGCCGCGCCGACGCCCTGCAGCCGCCCCTCCTCTTCCGCTACCAGGACCGCGCAGTCTTCCGGGGCAATGCTGGAACGGCGCAGATGCCCGCGCATGCCAGACGGGTCCATGTGCATATCGTACCGGTAGTCGGCGAAGCCGCGGTTGAAGCCTTGGCGCAGCGCCTCGACCTCAACCGAGGAACCGGTTACGATGGTTGGTTGTTGCGGCTCAGGCAAGTCGGAAGGGCCTCCAATGGTCAGAGGTCAGCAAAAAAGTGTCGATGACTGGGCGCCTGTTTGCTAATCTATTGCGCTCGGGCCACAAAGTCGAACTCCACAATGAACTCTTCCCCGACGTTGGCGACACTTGGGACTGCAGGAATCCTGAGTTCGTAGTCGTCTCTAACGATGATTGTGGCGGCGTTTCCCCGCAGTTCAGATTCGGAAACGACCTGCATCGTAACGATAAATATCGCCGGTCTGGTTATGTCGCGGACAGTCAGATCACCTGTGACCTCGAACTGGATTTCATCGCCAATCGCGGCGGCATCGGGCAGACCCACATACGCAGTGGCGGTAAAGGTGATGAACTGGTACTGGCTGGTCTGCAGAACAAAGCGACGGACAGCACCGTCGCGGCGGTTGCTATCTGTGACGAAAGTTCCGGCCTCGATCTGAATCGGTCCGATGAAGCTGGCCGCAGGGTTGGCCGGATCGACGGTCAGCTCACCCGAAATGGCGTTGGTCGTGCCGACGACCGTTTTCGGTTGACCGAGCAGCTCCTCATCGATGATGTAGCGCGCTTCGGACTCTTCGCCCACGATGACAAATGTCTGGCCGACGCCGGGCGCTGCCGCGCTCTCGGCGGCCGTTTCCTCCTGAGGCGGCGCGGTTGCCGCCGGCGCGGCTTCAGGTTCTGGTTCCGGCGTGTCGGTCGCCTCCTGTTCCGGCGCAGGCGTATCTGTGGGCTCTGGCATCGGAGTATCGGTCGAAACCGGTTCTGACGTGTCCGTGGGATCGGGCTCGGTCACCGGAGTTGCCGTATCGGCGGCAACCGGGGCTTCCTCCGCATCCGAGGCGGGAGCGTCCGAGCCGCCGCATGCCGCCAATAGGAGCGCCGCGAGCAGTACAAAGATGATCAGCTTCAGGTGGGAATCTCTAAATTTGGTCGAGGCCAGGCGAGGTTTGACCGCGGTCGGGAATGATTTCGCTTCTGAGGTATGCAGTTTCATCGGTCCGACTCCCCCCATCCCAGATGGATGAAAACATAAACGGCCGAACCTTTCGACCGCGCTATCAACTGTGACGTCCCCTTCCATTGTGGACCTATTTTGGGAGTTTGGCAAAACTTCGGGTTTTCGGTCGGTTATCGCTGGAATCCGCTCTCACCGTAGCCGGTCAACTCCACATAGCCGCGACCGGCGACGGGTTCTCCGTTCATCGTGCCGCGCACGACGGTGGCGCCTTCATAGTAGGTAAAGGCGACGTCCATCTCCTGATCTTCGATCAGAGGATCGATCGTCAGTTCGATTTCGTGCTGGGGGAAGGTGACGCGCCAGCCGCCAGGGTAAACTGTGCCGCTGTCCGGGCTCGTCCACTGCTCTGTTGGCGTCAAGGTAAAGTCGTCCGGATGGATGGAGACCTGGCGGCCGTCGGGGAAGCTGAGAGTCCCTTCAAAGATCTCCTGGGAGGTGCCGGACAGCGTGCGGATTTCGGCAAACATAAGGACGACGTCGTTGTCCAGGGTGACGGCGAACCAGTCCCAGCCGACGGCGTCCCCGCTGAGGGCGGAGGTTCCGAACTCGTGGTCCATCCAACTGAGGCCCGTTACGGGGATTCGCCTGCCTGCGAAAACGATTTCGCCTGCAGTCTCCATCCGCACGAGGCTGTAATAGTGGTTGGCGTTTCCTGGCTCCGGCCCTTTGCGGCTGAAGCCGGCTTCCCCGTGAAGCAGGGGCGGATGGGTCTCCGCGAGAGTGAGATCGATAGAAATGGGACCGCTGTCGTCCTCGGCAGCGGCCTGCAGGTGCATCTGCCCCGGCACGGTTTCCTGCGCACGCCAGTCATCCAGCCAGACTTCGTAGCGGGGCGACCCGGTCGCTCCGGCGACACCTCCGGCGCCGCGGCTGAAGCGGTCGAAGCTGACATGGCGGCCGGCGGGGGCGCTGGTGACGGCAAAGTGGGCCATATAGAGTTGCTGCGCGGCGAAATCGGACGGCCGGTTGGGTTCACCCGGCGCCAGCGCGCTGCGGAAAAAGGTGAGCTGGAAGCCGTATTTGCCGCCGTCCTCGCCGGTCAGGTTTCCGGTGTAGTACCACCACTCGGTGGCGTAGTCATTGTGAGGGCCGTGATCACGGGGAAACTGAAAATCCAGCGGCTCGAGGGCTCTGGCGAAGCGGTCATCGACGGGCCGGCTGAGGACATCGACGACATCGGCCGAGGCCAGGGAGGGCTGGGCGCGTGAGCAGGCGCTGAAAAGGAGCAGACAGAAGAGGAGAGATAGTGCAGGCGAAACGGCTCCTGGAAGGATTAGTCGATTGATATGTATATGCTGCGGTGGCGGAACGGGTCTGACTACCGGTATGTCTGGCATTGTCGCGGTGTGCTCTATTGCCGGGAGGCGAATCAGACTGCCGCCTCCCGGTATAATGGGAGTCGCTATAGGGGTTGGCCCAATGGCCAGGATCTGATAGCTTACATGCTGGCCAACGCCTGTTCGAAGTCCGCCAGCAGATCGTCGGTATCCTCGATGCCAACGCTCAGGCGCACAAGCTCGTCGGTGATTCCCAGTGCCCGCCGGTCTTCCGGCGCGGTGTCGAAGTAGCTGACGAGCCCTGGCTGCTCGATGAGGCTCTCGACGCCGCCGAGGCTTGGACCGATGCGCGGGATGCGGCAGGCATCGATGAATCGGCTTGTCGTCGGTCCGTCGGCCTCGACTTCAAAGCTGATAACGCCGCCGAATCCTGTCATTGTACACTTGGCGACTTCGTGATCGGGATGGCTCTCAAGGCCGGGATACCAGACGCGGCGAATCTTCGGATGGTCTTCCAGGTAACGGGCGATACGAAAGGCGCTCTCGTTGTGCTGGCGCATGCGCAGGCCAAGGGTTTTGAGGCCGCGCAGGATCAGATAGGCGCAATGGGGGTCGACGACGGCGCCCAAAATGCCCTGGGACTGGCGCAGGGCGGTGGTGATGTCGAAGCTTCCGGTGACACAGCCCGCGAGCAGGTCATTGTGGCCGGCCAGATATTTGGTCACGCTGTGGATCGCGAGATCGATGCCGTACGCCAGGGGGCGGACGTTGCAGGGCGTGGCGAAGGTGGTGTCGATGATGGTGCGCAGGGCATGCCGCTTGGCGATTTCGACGAGGCGGGCGTAATCCACGCAGCGCAGGAAAGGATTGGTAGGCGATTCGGAAAAGATCAGCCTGGTCTCGGGCCGGATAGCGGCCTCGATGGCGTCGTAGTCGCCGGGGGCGACGGTGGTACAGGTGATGCCGAAGCGGGTGAGGAATGTGTTGCAGAAGCCGCGCGTGCGGCGGTAGCAGTCTTCAGTCATGACGAAATGGTCGCCCTGGCTGAGCAGAATGAATAGCGTGGTGGTGATGGCTGCCATGCCGCTCGAGAGCAAAAGGGCGTCTTCGGCGGCGTCGAGCGCGGCCAGTTTTGCCTCAGCAGCGCGTACGGTTGGGTTGCCGTAACGTCCGTACTCCTCCCGTTCCGGTACATCCCAGAACATGTGCTCTTCCATGTAGTTGATCAGGCTGGCAGTGTCCTCGAAAGTATAGGTGCTTGTCTGAACGATGGGCACCGTCAGACTGTCGTGGGAAATGTAGCGCTTTTCCCCGGCGTGGACGGCTTGCGTCTGGCTGGAGAGTCTGGGAGTCTTTTCCTCAGTACCTAGCCCGTTGGAGGCAGCCGGTCCCGACGCGCCGTCGGAGCCAGTTACCGTGCCGGAGTTCTGGGATATGGTCGTACCTGGTGTGGCCATGATGTCTCCTTCGCGAAGCAGTTCACCTTGTCAAAAGCGTCGTCACCGCCCTTTGGGCCGGTCTGGGAATAAAAAAGCCCTCTTCCTGTGGATACACGGAAGAGGGCTGCGACAAGTCGTCCAGAGCATCTCATCTGCCGGTGTATCCACACCGCCGGAATTGGCACCTGCCACGCTGCGGGATTTGACTCCAGCAGCGCCGGTTGCCGAGGCTTCACAGGGCCGGCCCCTCCACCTCTCTTGATAAGAGTCTTGGCACAGTTTCAGCGGACCGATCTGCAGTTGGACCGAATTCGTGAAACCCTGCCAAAAGGCTCGATTCAGTTGTTGGTGCCCATAGTAATCCAGGAATCGGCCCAGTGTCAAATCTTACAACCACATGGAGCGCGCAGGAGGGCTGACGAGGGGCTTGCAGGCAGGACAGGCTGGGTTAGGAAGCCCGGCTGACAGACTCTTGCCTCGCTTTATCTGTATATTGTCCGGGTGATGTCAGCAATCAAGAGGGAGAGAGCGCTAAAGTATGGTAAGGTATAGCCAGTAACGGAACACCTGTGACGGGCGGCCGCTCCAGTCAGGAGCGCGCCGAGATTTCCCTAAAAAGGAGAAGCAAATGAACAGCTTAGGTAATGTCCCCAGAGTTCCCAGAAGGTTGCCGAGCGGGTCACCATTCGTCATGTTGATCGTAATCGTCGTCGTTATCCTCTTTCTGATGCTCTTTGCCCGCAACTTCTTCTACGCGTTCGAGCGCGTAGACGAACAGGAGGTGGGTGTTCAGTTCCAGGGAGGGAGGATCAAGGACATAGTTGGTCCGGGTGTCTATACGGACGTCGGCCTCTTTGTCCAGCTTGTTCGCGTCTCCAGCCAGGCGATCCCGTTCCACGTAGAGGACCAGGAGATCATCACCAAGGACAAGCAGCGGATCGGCCTGATGGTCAGCGGTGATATATTCCGCCCGAACATCAGCCAAAGGGACAAGATTCAGGCGCTGTGGGCACAGTACAGAGGCATCTATCTGCAGGATGACCTGGCCCGCAGCCGCATGCAGGATCAGGCGCGCCAGGCGATGAAGGTATGTGTCGGTGACCGCACCTTCGACGACAACGTGGTCGGCACGGCCAGGGATATTCTGCGCCAGTGCATCGACGATGAACTGAACGAACGGGCGGCGAACTTCGGTCTCCGGGTGGAGAACCTGGTGGTGCCGGACGTGATCCTGTCGGGGGCAGTGCAGTCTGCGCTGGACGCAATCGTGCAGAGCCGGCTGGAGACGGAGAAGGCGGCGCAGGACAAGCTGCGGGCGGATGCCCAGGCCGACGCCGAGCAGGCGCGGCAGGAGGGTGAAATCCGGATCGAGCAGAGCCGGATCCAGGAGCAGGCCCGCCAGCAGACGGCCCTGGCCCAGCTGGAAGAACAGAAGGTAGCGGCGCAGAAGGCCGTGATCGAAGCCGAGCGCGCGAACGAACTGGCCCGCGTCGAAGCGGAGAGGGCGGTCATTGAAGCGCAGAAACAGAATGAGTTGCTGGCCGCACAGCGGGACATTGAGATCGCGCAGGCACTGGCTATCGCCGCGGAAGAGCAGGCCAAGGCACAGATCGCGGTCGAGACCGCTCTGGCCACTCTGTACGCGGGACGGCCGGAATATGTGCAGCTGCTGATTGCGCAGGCCAACGCGAGCGCGCTCAAGAGCACCGACAAGGTGATCTTTACGCCTGAAGGCGTGACGCCGACACTGGTCCTGCCGGGCCCAGGCATCGTGCCGACAGTTGACACAACGCCCAATTAGCGCAGCTGAAAAGGAGTCAGGCTGCCGTGCAGGATGGGCGTCGATCTCTGGGTACACGGGGCGAACTGATTGCAGTATGCGCCCTGCAGGAGGCAGGCCTGCGCATCGTAGAACGCAACTGGCGTTGCCGGGCCGGCGAACTGGACATCATCGCGGAGGAATGCGCCCCGGACTTCAGCCGGGGCGCGTCCGATTCGCGCTGGTTGGTCGTGGTCGAGGTGCGCACCCGGCGGGGTCACGGCTACGGGTCGGCCCTGCAGTCCTTTACGCACAGAAAGCAGGTGAAACTGCGCAAACTAGCGGCGATGTACGTGCGGCAATCGAAGTGGACTGGTCCCTGGAGAATTGACGCGGTGGCGGTGCAGATGGACAGGTCCGGCAAGTTGATAAGCGTGGAGCACATCCGCCATGCCGTCACCGGATGAGCAGGCGCCGGAGTCGCCGCTGATCGTGATCCTGGGGCCGACGGCTGTCGGCAAGACCTCGCTCAGCCTCGACCTTGCAGCGCGCTTTGACGGCGAGATCGTCGGCGCAGACAGCCGGCAGATCTACCGCGGCATGGACATCGGCACCGCCAAGCCGAGTGCAGAGGAGCAGGCACAGGTACCTCATCACCTTGTCGACATCCAGCCGCCTGACAAGCAGATGGCGCTGGCGACCTATCAGCAGATGGCTTTCAGCGTAATCGACGGCATTCACCTGCGGAGGCGCGTGCCCTTTCTCGTAGGCGGTTCGGCCCTGTATCTGCAGGCAGTGATTGAGGGGCTGCAGATCCCGGAGGTCGCGCCCAACCCGACGCTGCGGGCCGAACTGGAGAAGTTTGCGCAGGACAATGGCCGTGAGGCGCTGCACACGCGTCTCCGGGCGTCGGACCCCGAAGCGGCCGCTCAAATCCACCCAAACAATCTGCGCCGGGTCATCCGAGCGCTGGAGATTGTGCAGACGACCGGCCGCCGTAAGAGCGAGCTGGAAGCAGCCGCGCCGCCGCCCTATCGGATTCTGAAGATCGGCCTGGATCTGCCGCGCCCACTTCTGCACGAACGCATCGACCGGCGCGTTCACGATATGGTGGAGGCCGGCCTGGTAGAGGAGATGGAGTCGCTGCTGGCGGCAGGCTATTTGCCTGACCTGCCGGCCCTTTCCAGCCTGGGATACCAGGAGATCGCCGCCCACCTGCGCGGGGAGATCTCGCTGCAGGCAGCAGTTGAACGCATACAGATTGAAACTCACCGCTTCGTCCGCCACCAGTACACCTGGTTTCGGCGGATCCCCGACATCCACTGGTTTGACGTTTCCGATGCGCCCCAGCCTGCCATACGAAAGCTGACGGCAAGTTTCTTGCATCGGAACATCAAATACGAAGTTGGACAGACCCTCTAAGACGCGCAGGAAGTACCTCGATCGCCTTCGCAGATCTTGCGGTTCGCGCCGACCGGCGGCGGCCAGTCTCACGCTGCGCGTCGCATCATAGACCGTTCGTAGGTGAATTGAACAGGGTTCATCTCATATCGACATTTGGTGGAGGCGGGCGCCCGGAAGCGGTCTCTATGGGGGTCCTTAGGCGGCATTTCCAGTGTGATTTCCCGAAATCGGTCACAGAAGAGCTCTTAATGCGCCAAAAATAGTCTCAATTCGGCGGCATTGCGACACATACCCATTCCTTGCTATAATGCGGGCCGAATCCTGCAGGATGCCATGAGATTGAACGCAAACGCTGTTCAGCATGTGTAAAGGATGTAACGAAAAGAGCTAGCAATGGCTGGGACGAAACTGGCGCCGGACCTCACCGCTGCGGACCCCAGCGACCAGCCGAATCTCACTACCTCAGAGAATAACGGGCTTCCTACGGATAGTCCGCTTCTGCGAAGCATTCCTCTTGAGGCCATACCTCCTGTTAGCGGCGGCAAGCTGTTCCTTCAGCCGCTCCTGAACCTGCACGAAATCAAAGCGCTTGAAGCGTTGTACAGGAAGCTGCCCGACTATTTCAGCGCCGATGAAAGGCTGTCGATACTGCGCGCCTACCTGGTCGCCAGCGACGCCCATCGCGAACAGACGCGCATGACGGGCGAGCCTTACATCCTGCACCCAATTGACGTAACCAATATTCTGGCGGAGTTGCAGCTGGACGCGGACACGCTGGCTGCGGGGCTGCTGCACGACGTGGTCGAGGATTCCGTCTACACAATCGACTATCTGAACAAGAACTTTAACCGGGAGATAGCCGAACTGGTGGACGGCGTGACAAAGCTCAACCGCATCAAAGAGCTGAGCAATATGCGTCACAGCGTCGCCGATGAGAAAGCCGAAAGCCTGCGAAAGATGTTCCTGGCCATGGTCGAGGACATCCGGGTCGTGCTGATCAAGCTGGCCGATCGTGTCCACAACATGCGTACATTGGAGGGCCACCCGGAACACAAGCGCCGCCGCATTGCCCGCGAGACGCTGGAGATCTTTGCCCCGCTCGCGAATCGACTGGGCATCTGGCAGATCAAGTGGGAGCTGGAGGACCTCAGTTTTCGCTATCTTGAACCTGTGACCTATCGAAACTTGTCGCGGGCCATGGACCAGAAGCGCGCCGAGCGGGTCAGCTGGATGGATGAGACGCGGGAGACGCTGGCGAAGGCGCTGAACGAGGCCGGCATAAAGGCGGAGATCGACGGGCGCCCCAAACATATCTACGGCATCTATCGAAAGATGCGGCGCAAAGAAGTGCCTTTCGACCAGATCTACGATATTCACGGCTTCCGCATCATCGTCGGCTCGGTTGCGGACTGCTACGCAACGCTGGGCGTTGTCCACAGCCACTGGCGGCCTATCCCCGGCGAATTTGACGACTACATCGCCAGCCCGAAGGACAACATGTACCGCAGTCTGCACACGGCCGTGGTCGGCTCGAACGGTAAGCCGATGGAGGTGCAGATCCGCACGCATGAGATGCACCAGGTAGCCGAGTTCGGCATTGCCGCGCACTGGCGCTACAAGGAAGGCAGGCAGGCCAACCAGTATCTGGACAACAAGATCGCCTGGATTCGCCAGTTGATGGAGTGGCGGCAGGACGTGACCGATGCCCAGGAGTTCGTCAGCGGCATGAAGACGGACGTGTTTCAGGACCGGGTCTATGTCTTTACCCCGCGCGGGGACGTGATCGACCTGCCGCACAGCTCGACGCCGATCGACTTCGCCTACCGGGTCCACACGGAGTTGGGCCACCGTTGCCGCGGCGCGAAGGTCAATGGCCGGCTCGTGCCCCTGGACTTCCAGCTGCATAACGGCGACCAGGTTGAGGTGATTTCGGCAAAGCGAGGCGGACCCAGCCGGGATTGGATCAACCCCAACATGGGTTACGTCGCGACGACGCGTGCGCGCGGAAAGATCCGCACCTGGTTCCGCAAACAGGCCAGGGAAGAGAACATCGCCCAGGGTCGCCAGATTCTGGAAAAGGATTTGAAGCGGCTAAGCGTCGACCAGCCCTACGAGCTTGTCGCCCGCATCTGCGGCTTCGAGGAACTGGACGACTTTCTGGCTGCCATCGGCTACGGCGATGTGACGAGCCAGACGATCGCCCAACGGGTGATCGAATACGAGCGCAGCCAGCAGAGCGAAGAAGAAGAACCGGAGCAGCTTCTCGAACAGTCGCCTCACCGCACCGTTTCGATCGACGGCGTGCAGGTGGCGGGCCTGGACGGCGTACTCGCGCATCCGGCGCGCTGCTGCAACCCGGTGCCCGGCGACCCGATCGTTGGTTACGTGACCAAAGGGCGCGGCGTTTCAATCCACAAGACCAACTGTCCCAATATCGCCTCTCTGATCCGACGCGCGGACCACGCACGGCTGGTTGAAGTGCAGTGGGGGGCCAAGAGCGAGGAAATGTACCCGGTCAGCATCCAGGTCAAGGCATATGATCGCGCCGGTCTGCTGCGGGACGTGACCGGGCTTGTAGCCGATGAGAAGATCAACATGCGCTCGGCTGAGGCTGTGACAGGGATGAAGAACAATATGGCTCTGATCAACGCCACGCTCGAGCTTTCGAACATATCGCAGCTGACCCGCATCATGACTCGGATTGAGCGTCTGCCCAATGTGCTGGAGGTTCGACGTTTGGTAGGGTAGTGAGAAGTGAGTGAAGAGGAGTGAGGAGAGAGTAATCCGACTTGAAGTTCGCCGTTACCCCGCCCTGGACAGTTTCCCGACTGTCCAGCTACCACAGTTTCATTCCACAAGACAAACCTTATCTGGAATCGCATCGCTCAACAAGCGCGGGCAGATGCGCGGCCAGCCATAAGGACCCATCTACCAGTTCAGACAGACGGAATCTGGCGAATCGTTCTGATCCTTTTCCCTTTGATGCGGCATCCACGGGGTAACAGGCATTTTAATTCATCATGAGAGTGGATGAGAAGACAGAGGCGCCCTCAAGCTTTGAGGGCGCCGCACTGTTTTTCATGTAACTTCCGCCGAACAATCCCGGATTCGACACTGGCTGATTCAGGAAACCGTCATCGCCTCCAACTCGTCGATCATATCCCGAATCACATCGAAGCCTGCCTGCCAGAAGTCGGGGTCGGTCATATCGATGCTGGCTTCTTCCAGAATCTCCTGCGGCCGTGCAGAGCCGCCGCGCGCCAGCATTCTCAGATAGCCCGGCTTGAAGGCGTCGCCCTCCTGCTGGTAGCGCCGGAAGAGGGAGAGCACAAGCAGCTGCCCGAAACTGTAAGCATAGCAGTAGAAGGGCACTTGGTAGATATGGGGGATGCTGACCCATTCATATTGGAATTCGTCCGACAACTCGACGCTGTCGCCGAACTGTTCCTGCAGGTTTTCGAAATAGAGACGCTCCAAATCCTGGGGGGAGGCGTTCTCCTGGATGGCCTGATGCGCGGCCTCTTCGAAAATCGTAAAGAAGGCTTGGCGCATCACGGTGGCGTAGATGTCGTCGACGCTGGCAGCCAGAATCTCGCGCCGTACCAGCGGGTCCTTCTCCTCGGCCAGCAACTGTTCGTTCATCACCATTTCGGCAAAAACCGACGCAGTTTCTGCCAGCGGCAGAGAGGAGTGCTGGGTCAGAATAGAGTGATCCTCGGCCATCATGCTGTGGACGGCGTGGCCCAGTTCATGGGCGATGGTCGCGACATCCCGCACCTTGTTGGTATAGTTCAGCAGGACGTAGGGGGTAATGCTCGGCATTACCGTGGCGCAGAAGGCGCCGGCTCTCTTCCCTTTACGCACCTCGCTGTCGACGTGGTTATCGTCGAAGACGCGCTGGGCCTTGCCGGCGAAATCGAGATCGAAGCGAGTAAAGGTGTCCAGGACAAGGTCGACCGCTTCGTCATAGGGAATGTCACGCGACGACTCCATCAGAGGCGCGTAAATGTCGTAGCGACGCAGTTTTTCCACACCGAGCCACTTGGCCTTGAGCGTGAAATAACGCTGGAATAGAGGGGCGTTACGGCGGGCGACCTCCAACAGAGCCTGGACGGCTTCGTAGGGAATGTCGTTGTTCAGATTGCGCACGGCGATTGGCGAACTGTAGCTGCGCAGGGTGACGTTTTCGTTATACCAGTCTCGCACCAGATTAATATAGATCTGTGCCAGAATGGGCGCCTCTTCCTTGTACACTTTGTAAAGGGACTGGTAGGCGGCGGCGCGCATGTCGGGATCAGCTGAGTAGGCGTGTGCCATCACCTCTTCGCGGGTCATCCGCTTCAACTCGCCTTCCACCTCCAGCTCAAACTCAAGCCTGTTCGTCAGCATCGAATAGATGGTTGTGAGCGCGCTGGCGCCATTGGTGTTCTTCAGATTGATAATGCGCTCTGAACTTTCTTCCAACATGTACGGTTTAGAGAGACGCATATCCTTCAGGAAGTGCCGAAAGTCCCCGTAGGATTCGGCATCCGGTAGCAGGGCTTCGGCCTCTTCATCGTCCAGCCCTTTCCACCAGAGGCTGAAGAAAAGCATCCGATTCTCAATCTCTGCTTGAAGCTGATTCATGCGGTTGGTGTAGGTGAGCGCGTCCGGAGATTGGGTATCCGACGAGAACCACAGGCTGCCGTATGCAAAGAGCCGGTAGACTTGCGTGCTGATATCTTCGTACTGTTGCATGGCGCCGATAAGCTTTGCCGGCTCCATCTTTGCAGAGAGCTCCTCGCGCAGCGACTCGAATGCGGCGACACTCTCTTCGACCTGCGCTAGCATCTCTTCGACGGCAGCCGAGGAAGGGGCGATCGTTCCGGCCCCATTTGCTTCGGGGTCGGCCGGCACGAGTCTGGTGAGATCCCAACCCGACATCTGGTAGCGTTCCCGTTTTTCTTCTGTACGTACAGCCATAAGGCGTTATTCCCTTTTCATTCTTCCATGACGAGACGACGCAAAACGGTGTGCAGAATCCCGCCGTTCTTGTAGTAGTTCACTTCGACAGGCGTATCGAGCCGGCTGGTGACGCTGAAGTCACCGACAATTCCGTTTTCACGTGTCACGCGCACGGTATACGCCTGGTTGGGCCTCATCTCTTCGGTCAAGCCCAGTATGTCAAAGGTCTCAAAGCCGCTGAGGTCAAGAGACTGCATGCTCTGACCTTCCATGAACTGCAGTGGCAGGATGCCCATTCCGACGAGATTGGAGCGATGGATGCGTTCGAAGCTCTCCGCGATCACGGCCTTTACGCCCTGCAGCCAGGGCCCTTTCGCGGCCCAGTCGCGGCTGGAGCCGGTGCCGTACTCCTTGCCGGCCAGGATGATCAGCGGCGTGCCGTCCTGTTCGTATTTGGCAGCGGCATCCCAGATAGCCATCTCTTCAAGACCTGCGGCAGAGTCCATCACTTGCCCGGTGGATGGGATGTAGGCCGTGTAACCGCCTTCGACGCCGTCCAGCATCTGATTCTTGATGCGGATGTTGGCGAAGGTTCCCCGCATCATGACTTCGTGATTGCCTCGCCGGCTGCCGTAGCTGTTCCATTCGGAGCGGGGGACTCCCTTTTCGGTCAGGTAGCGGCCGGCTGGGCTGTCCGGGGCGATGGCGCCGGCCGGGCTGATATGATCGGTCGTGGTGCTGTCCGGCATGACGGCCAGCACGCGCGCGCCAACGATTGGCTGTACCGGGGGCAGTTCGGTGCCCATCTCCTGGAAGAAGGTCGGCTCCTGAATATAGGTGCTGTCGGGGCTCCAGGCGTAGAGCTCGCCGCCGGAGATCGGCACTTCATTCCACTGTTCGTTGCCGGTGAAGACGTTGGCGTACTGCTGGCGGAACAGGTCCGGCTTGAGACTGCGATGGATCTCGGCCTGGATCTCCTCCTGGCTCGGCCAGACGTCGCGCAGGAAGACGGGCTCGCCGGTGGGGTCGTAGCCCAGTGGGTCGTTGTCCAGGTCGATGTTCACGGTTCCGGCGATTGCGTAGGCCACGACCAGAGGAGGCGAGGCCAGGAAGTTGGCGCGTACGTCGGGGCCGATGCGCCCTTCGAAGTTGCGGTTGCCGCTCAAGACCGAGGCCGCGACCAGATCGGCGTCGTGAATGGCGTCGCGGATCGGTTGGAGCAGGGGGCCGCTGTTGCCGATACAAGTTGTGCAGCCGTAGCCGACGGTATGGAAGTTGAGGGCTTGCAGATAGGGGATCAGCCCACTCGCCTCCAGGTAGCTTGTAACGACCTTCGACCCGGGGGCCAAGCTGGTCTTCACCCAAGGTTTGACGTCCAGCCCGCGTTCTACGGCCTTCTTGGCGAGCAGACCGGCGCCGATCATGACGGAGGGGTTGCTGGTATTGGTGCAGGACGTGATGGCGGCGATCACGACGTCGCCGTGCTCCAGTGAAAAGTCGGTACCCTTGAAGTTGACTTCGGCGCGGTTTTCCAACTCGGCGCTTTCCAGGCCGAAGCCCTGCGGACCCACAGGCGCTGAAAGCATCCCGCTCCATCTCTCCTTCATGTCGGAAAGGGAGATGCGATCCTGTGGACGTTTGGGTCCGGCCAGGCTGGGCTGCACCGTATCCATGTCCAACTCGATGGTTTCGCTGAAGACGGGGTCGGGCGTGTCCTCGGTGTGGAAGAGGCCCTGCTCCTTGCAGTAGCGCTCGACGAGATCGATCGTCTCCGGATCGCGCCCCGTGTTGGCGAGGTAGCGCAGAGTCTCCTTATCGACCGGAAAGAAGCCCATAGTCGCGCCGTATTCGGGCGACATGTTGGCGAGGGTCGCTCGATCTGGAAGGCTGAGCTGGCCCAGGCCCGGTCCGAAATACTCGACGAACTTGCCGACGACGCCCTGCTGGCGCAGCATCTCTGTCGCCCGCAACACGAGGTCGGTCGCGGTCGCGCCCTCGGGCAACGCGCCTGTCAACTTGAATCCGACAACATCGGGCATTAGCATGTAGATGGGCTGGCCCAGCATGACGGCCTCGGCTTCGATGCCGCCCACGCCCCAACCGAGCACGCCGAGGCCGTTGATCATCGTGGTATGGCTGTCGGTTCCGACGAGGGAGTCGGGGTAGGCCTCAAGCGCGCCGGAATCTTCCGCGGCCGAGGTCTGCACAACGCTAGCCAGATACTCCAGGTTGACCTGGTGGACGATGCCGGTTGCGGGCGGGACGACGCGGAAGTTGTCGAAGGCGCGCTGTCCCCATTTGAGAAACTCGTAGCGCTCGCGGTTGCGCTCAAATTCGCGCTCGGCATTGAAAAAGAGCGCGGCCGCGGAGCCGAATCGGTCAACCTGAACCGAGTGGTCTATGACCAGGTCGACCGGCACGACCGGGTTGATCTTGTTGGCGTCGCCGCCCATGCGGGCCATGGCGCTGCGCAGCGCGGCCAGGTCGACGACACTGGGCACGCCGGTAAAGTCCTGGAGGATGACCCGCGCCGGCTTGAACGGGATCTCAACTTTGCCGGCGGTATCCGGTCCCCAACCGGCAATGGTCTCGATCGCGTCTTGGGTGATCTCGAAGCCCTCGGCCTGGCGCAGAGCGGCCTCCAACAGCACTTTGATGGAGAAAGGCAGCCGGTTCACATTGGCTGAAGGTAGTTTTTCGAGTGAATCCAGCCGGTAGATGGCTACTGGGCCGCGGCGCGTTTGGAGGGTATCGCGTGCGTTGAAATAGTCCTGTCGAGCCATTTCACCCCCTTGTAAATTGGTCTGACGGTGTCGCTAAGCGCTGGCCGGGACGGAGAAACAGCGTCTCGCCAGCCTGGTCTATTTCCTGATGGGTAGCCATATGATACCCGTATTGAATACAGAAGGCATAATTTGGGGGTCCCTCCATAAATTTAAGGTGCCCCCTTGTAAATGCCCTCGTACCGCCTGCCCTCCCTCCACAGTTCCCCGTAGGGGCACGCCTTGTGGGTGCCCTTGCTCACCCCAGCTTTTGACTGCATCCAGTACCTTGGGGTACATCCCAGATTTGGGGTGGGAACAGTCTGGCGAGGATTTATGCCAGCGGTGGCTGAAATTGGTTATGGGCTCTTGGAGAGACGCAGGGCAGGCACAAAGGCGAGGAGTGAGAGCTGCCGTTGCCTCTGCCGGAGATCGGATCGCGGGCTGGCCGTGGTTTTGTCGTTATCTGAGGTATACGAAAGTTCGCCCCAACAATTGGGATGCACATGTACTTCGACAGGACTTGACATATCCGCGGCAGTTAATCATACTCGGCTGGTATTTGCTCGGTGTCTGCTCACACCCGTCCGCATTCGATGCCACAGCACAGTCAGCCCCGGATGGAGGATCCCAGAGTGACCAAGACGACAAAGTCGAAAAACAGGATGCAATCGTTTGGACAAACGCAAGGGTCGGATACGACTCAAGCGCGTTCTACGATCGCAAGATCTATGGCGAGTCCGAGACCGTTGATGGCAGCCCGTCCCCGGAGAACCCGGTACCGGAACTGAATCGCCTTTATGCGCATAGCAGCAGCTCGATGCACGAGTTGCCGGAAAAGAGCGTGCACCTGATGGTGACGTCACCGCCCTACAATGTGGGGAAGGACTACGACGAGGACATGAGCGTGGAGGAGTACCGCCGCTTCCTCAGGGAGGTATGGGAAGAGACCTACCGGGTGCTCGTGCACGGCGGCAGAGCGTGCATCAACGTCGCCAACGTTGGTCGCAGACCGTATCTGCCGCTGAGCGCTTTCATTACTGCGGACATGATAGACGTCGGCTTTCTGATGCGGGGTCAGATCATCTGGAATAAGCAGGCCAGCGCGGGGTCTTCTTGTGCCTGGGGCAGCTGGCGCTCGCCTTCAAATCCCGTACTCAGGGATATACATGAGTACATCCTGATGTTTTGCAAGGGGGACTTCGCCCGCCAGAAACCGAAATGCGCTCACAAGGAAGCAACGATCGGCCGAGACAGTTTTCTTGAGTGGACGAAAAGTGTATGGGAGTTCCCCGCCGAGTCGGCGAAGAAAGTAAAGCACCCGGCGCCATTCCCTGTGGAGCTGCCGGCTCGCTGCATCCAACTCTACACCTACTCCAAAGATGTCGTATTGGACCCGTTTATGGGCAGCGGTACAACCGCCGTGGCCGCACAGGAAGCAGGCCGCAGCTGGGTGGGCTATGAGAATTCCCAAGAGTATATTGATGTAGCCCGTGAGAGGCTCGGTTTGCAGCCAGAACAGTACGAACCAGGTTCGCCGACGACAACTCAGCCCAATTCAAGTCGCGACGCTTAGTGAGGCAACTAACCACTGATCACTGATCACCATTCACTCCAGTTCAGCGCGGGCTAAGATGGGCCTGCCCGTCGGCGTGGTAGCTGCTGCGTACGAGGGGACCGCACTCCATCCAACGGAAGCCTCTGCGCTCGCCCTCCTCGCGCAGGCGGTCGAACTGTTCGGGCGTATAGTAACCGACGATCGGCAGGTGGAACCGGCTGGGCTGCAAGTACTGGCCGATGGTCATGATGTCGACGTCGTGCGCCCGCAGATCGTCCATGACCGCCAGGACCTCCTCCCAACTCTCCCCCAGTCCGATCATAATCCCCGATTTCGTTAAGGCCTGCGAATCCATACGCTTGGCCCGCTGCAGAAGCTCCAGGGAGCGGTGGTAGCGGGCCTGGGGACGGACCGTCTTGTAGAGGCGGTCAACGGTCTCTGTATTGTGATTGAGGATCTCCGGCTTGGCGTCCATCACGGTCTGCAGGGCGGCCCAGTCTCCCTTGAAGTCGGGAATCAGAACCTCCACCGTACATCCCGGCTGCAGGCGCCGGATCCAGTGTATGCTCTCGGCGAAGACCCAGGCGCCGCCGTCCGGCTGCTCGTCGCGATTGACGCTTGTCAGCACGGCGTGCTGCAGATTCATGGCCTGAACGCTCTCGCCGATGCGCCGCGGCTCGTCCGGGTCGAGCAAGTCGGGGCGGCCGGTCTTGATCTTGCAGAAGCCGCAGGAGCGCGTGCAGGTGTCCCCCATTAGCAGGAAGGTAGCAGTTCCCCGGCCCCAGCATTCGCCGATGTTGGGGCACATCGCCTCTTCGCAGACGGTATTGAGACTCTTGCCCCGGAATAGCTGTTTAAGCTCGCGGAATTTGGGCGTATCGGCTGAACGTACGCGCAGCCAGGACGGCCGCCGCCCGCGAGTAAGTTGGCCGGGGCCCTTGCCGTCGACGGCGACGGGTAGCGGATGAAGGTCCAAAGAGAAGCTTGTTGATCCGGCGGTCGAATCGGACTGCTCAACCGGTACCGGATCGACACGGACCTTGCCCATCTCATTCACTTCGCTGTGCAGACCTGTTGTCGCTCTCTTCATACATTCTTGCTCTTGGTCTTCCGTTTCCGGCAATTGCGGATTGCTCGCGGGGAAAGCATTCAGGAACTGCTGAGCTGCCCGGCACTTTCTCTTTCAACCAGAATGGTTGCCACGGTCAGGCCGACAAACATCCAGAACAGAACTGTCATATGGGGATAGGTAAGGTTGAACCAGTAGTGATCGGCAAACCCGCTGACGAGGGCTCCCAGGACCGCGCTGCCGAAACCGAGGAGCAAAGGTTCCCGTTGGGACGCCACCCCGGCCCGCCAGGCAGCGATGAACATGCCGATAAAGCCGGTCATCACAGCAAGAAAGATAACTAGGCCGATGATGCCCATGTTTTCGGCGACGGTCAGGTAAAACATACTGACGCCGAGATAGATGTCGATGTCGGGCACGCCTGAAAAGCCGACGCCAAAGAGCGGGTAGCGGCGAATCAGAATCAGGGCGTCCTTGTACTCGCCGAAGCGCATCTGCGTGGCCACATCCTCGCCGGCCAGCCCTTCCAACAGCCGGGCAACGTAGTCCTGGGTCTGCGGCAGCAAAAACAGGAGCAGGCCCAGCACGATTCCGAAGGGCAGGAGGCGCCGGTACTTGAGCACTGCGGGCACAGAGAGCGCTGCGACCATACCGAAGAGAGCGGAGCGGCTGAAGGTCCAGTAGAGCGCCAGCGCAATGGTGGCGAAGATCAAGACGATCAGCCAGCGGGGGAGGAGCGGCCGCGGCGAAATGAGCTGCGGCCCGACCATCGCCGCGGCCAGGATCATCATGCCCCCCAGGACATTGGGGTCGACGGCTGTCCCTATCGCCCTCATCGTGCCGTCGGGGTCATCTTCGATCCAGCGCAGCGCGCCAAAGCCACCGGGGTAATCGAATCGCACCAGTATATCCAGCGCCCGCACGGTCCATGCTTCGGGAATGACGTAGAACACGACCGCAATCGAGGCGGAGGCCCAGGCCGCCAGGAACAGCCAGCGGGTCACCCACTCCAGTTCTCTGTGCGTGCGCACCGTATTGATGACGACGAAAAAGAGGCCGATGCCCAGCAGAATTTCACCGAAGCGGCGCAGGACGGTGCTGGTAGGCCGGCTGTGGGTCATGCCGTAGATGAAGCTGAAAACGGCCATCAGCATGAACAGCGCAATGAGCAGCCCGATGGGTGAAATCAGAAACTGCCGAGGAGCCTGGGAAACCTTGGTGTTCCGAGCAGAGGAAGAAAAAGAGAGTCCCGGCCCTCCGGCCACCAGTTTGAGGGCCCAGACGAAGACGAGGGCGCCGAGCGCAGCATCCAGAAATGTCGGTTTGAAGCCGAGACGAAAGGGCAAGCTGGCGAAAGGAAGAACGAAGACAACGCCGACCAGGGCCACATAGCCCCAGTGCGTATCCATAAGGATGAGCGTGCCCCCGACGATCGCCGCGGCCAGAACGAGAGCGACCAACGGCCCGGCGATGCCGATGAGAAGGGCGATAACGAGTGCGCCGGCGGCCACCAGCAGGCCGATTGCGCCGCGCCGCACCAGCGGTCGGGGCGAAAGTACAGTCTCGGCGAAGTGTGAATATGCGGTCTGAATCATCCACGCAAGTATACCACAGCGTCTCCTGTGTTTGCCCCGTTTTGTGATGGTGGACGGCGGCAGCGGCCGGAGGATTGGTCGGAGAGACGATTTCATGAAGGTTGCACGCGCCTTGGTGAAGGTCGGAACCAGTTGGGATAACGACGATGAACTGGTAGAATTTAATGCACTTTCCATGTGATCGATGACGCAGTTCAGCGCAAGAGGCCATGACCAGACAAGAGCAAAGAACGGGCGGGTATACCGAGAATATCGTCGTCGCGGAAACCGATCTGTCGCTCATCGAGCGCCATCGGGACGAACCCGCGCCGCTCCTGCCGATCCTCCATGCCTTCCATGATCGTGACGGGTTCATCTCACCCGAGGCGATCGAAGCGATCGGCAAGGAACTGCGCATCCCCCTGGCAGACCTGTACGGCACGGTCACCTTCTATCATCATTTTGCGCGTGCGGAGGGCGGCCTGCAGCGGCCCCGCGTCTGCACAGGACCTGTCTGCTGCCAGCGCGGCGCGCTCGAAATTGTCGAAAGTCTGGAGGGAGCGGAGGAGATGTCCTGCGCCGGCCGTTGCGACGACCCGGTCCCGCTGCTGATCGGCCATGAAACGTTCGTGGTGAGCGCGCCGCTTCATACGCTGCAGCGGCGGATTTCTTCACCATTGCCGGTGCCGAACCCGGGAGGGCGTGAAGAGTGCGTCTTCGCCGAGATCCGCGCACCGGAGCGGGACAGCTTGGACGGCTATCGGCGCAGCGGCGGCTACGACGCTTTAACACAGGCTGTGCAAAGGCAGAGCCCGCCCGATGTGATCGGCGTGTTGAAGGAGTCAAAACTGGCTGGCCGGGGCGGCGCTGGATTCCCCACGGGCATGAAGTGGCAGTTCGTACGCGAGGCGCCGGGCGAGCCGAAGAGCATCGTCTGTAACGCCGATGAAGGCGAACCGGGCTGCTTCAAGGACCGGGCGTTGATGGACCATGACCCCTTTGCCGTGATCGAAGGAATGACGCTGGCAGGCTACGCCACCGGAGCCGACCGGGGATTCCTCTATCTGCGCTACGAATACCCGGAAACGAACGCACGGCTGGAAGACGCCATCAGTGCGGCCGAAGAGGCCGGACTGCTGGGAGATGATATACTCGGCAGCGGCTTCACGTTCCGACTATATTTGCGGCGAGGCGCGGGGGCCTACATTTGCGGCGAGGAGGGCTCACTGCTCAACAGCCTGGAGGGCAAGCACCCTTTCCCCCGTAACCGCCCGCCCTACCCTACCACGCACGGCTTCGAAAACCTGCCCACGGCCGTCAACAATGTGGAAACGCTGTGCGCGGTTCCGCAGATCCTGCGGCGCGGCGCTGAATGGTATCAGGGGCTGGGTCTGGGCGACCATGCCGGCACCAAGGTGATCAGCCTTTCCGGGGACGTGCAGCGTCCCGGCAACTATGAAGTGCCGTTTGGATTGCCGCTGTGGACGCTGCTCTATGATTGGGCCGGCGGGCCGCTGCCGGGGCGGTCATTTCAGGCCGCGACGATGGCGGGGCTGTCGGGCGGATTCCTGGCGAGCGAAGCATTGGAATCGGTCACGCTCGACGAGCCGAGTATCCGAGGGGCGGGTTCCATGCTGGGCGCGGGCGGGGTGATTATCTTCGACGACAGCCGCGACATCGTGGATGCGGCTCGCCAGGCGATGGCGTTTTTTGCCCACGAGAGCTGCGGCAAATGTTTTCCCTGCCGCATCGGTACGCAGCGCCTGTTGGAACGACTGTCCGGCGACGGGCCCGGCGAACTTGATGCCTGGCGGCGCGAGATCAGCGAGATCGGCGAAGTGCTGGAGCTGAGCGCCTGCGGGCTGGGCGTGGCGGCCGGCTTCGTTAGCGACAGTCTGCTGCGGAATTTCCCGGAGCAGGTGGCGGAGTTTCGGGGTTGACGGGGGTGGATAGTCCCGGCACTCGTAAGAAACGAACAGGCATCATATTGAACATTTATCGGACGAACGTCGGATTACGGAAAAGGCCTTATGCAGTCGGTGAAAGAGTCGCAGGAACAGCCTACGTTGACGCTTGACGGTGAAGAGATTGTCTTCACGCCGGGCGAAACGGTCTATGAAATCGCGACGCGTGCCGGGAAGGCCGTGCCAACGCTCTGCTATGACCCGCGGCTGGAGGCCTTCGGCAGCTGCCGGCTCTGTGTGGTGGAGGTGGCAGGGCAGCGGGTGCCGGTTGCCTCGTGCACAACGCAGGCGGAGGACGGCATGGAGGTCACGACCGCCTCTGCGAAGGTGGAGGCGCTGCGGCGGACGTTGCTGGAGCTGGTTGCGTCCGAGAACCGGGAGGTTTCTGTGAACGCGCTGCGGGGCGTGGCTTCGCAGGAGCTGGGCACGCTTGTCGAACGCTATGACGCGGGCGGCGGCCGCTTTGCCGGCGCGCAGTCGGGCGCCAGCTGTCCGGACGACCTCAACCCGTTTATCCTGCGGGACTACGACCTGTGTATCTCCTGCTACCGCTGTGTACGCGTCTGCGCGGAGCAGGAGGGCGATTACGCGATCAGCATTGCCAACCGCGGCTTTGCGACCCAGATCACGGTGGAGTTCGGCGGCCATCTGCAGGACTCGGCCTGTACTTTCTGCGGCCAGTGCGTGCAGACCTGCCCGACCGGCGCGCTGGCCGACAAGAAGGCGCTGCGCTTCGCCGGCGACGGTACACTGAACAGCGGAAGCTAATCTCAATAGGGCTCCGCGCCTCCAAGCACTTTCCTCGTCGAAAGGACTTTTCGATGAACGCAACCATGTCTGACACCAAGACAACCCGGACCATTTGCGGCTACTGCGGGGTCGGCTGCTCGCTGAACCTAGTGACCCGCGACAATCGCATCATTGCGGTGCACCCGGCTTTCGACGGGCCGGCCAATCAGGGCGCGCTGTGCGTCAAGGGCCAGTTCGCCTATGATTACGTCCATCACCCGGACCGGCTGACCCATCCGCTCGTGCGCGACGGGGAAGGCCGGTTGCAGCGGGCGAGCTGGGACGAGGCGCTGCAGCGGGCGGCGCAGGGCTTCATGGACGTGGAGCAAAGGCATGGGCGCCACGCAGTCTACGGGGTCGCGTCGGGGCGCACGCCCAGCGAAGCCAATTATATGATGCAGAAGTTCATCCGGGTGGGGTTTGGCACAAACTATATTGACAACTGCAGCCGGGCTTGACACGCCCCCACAGTCGCCGGTCTGGCGGCAACAATCGGACGGGGAGCGATGTCCAATCCGCTGGCGGATATGGAAAAACCGGATGTGATCTTCTGTATCGGCACGAACATGACGGAGGCCCACCCGGTCGCGGCCACGCGGCTGAAGAAGGCGCTGGCACGCGGGGCCAAGATGATCGTGGCCGATCCGCGGCGTATCCGCCTGGCGGAGATGGCAGACCTCTATCTGCCGATCCGGGTTGGCAGCGATACCGCGCTGCTGCTGGGGATGGCGCATGTGATCGTGCGCGAGGGGCTGGCCAACAGGAAGTTTATTGCGACCCGAACCGAGGGCTACGATGAACTGGTCGATCATCTGCAGGAAAAGACGCCCGAGTGGGCGGAGAGCATCACCGGCGTGCCGGCGGCGATAATCGAAGAGGCAGCCATCCTGTATGGCTCAAGCGACAAGGCCGCCATCTACTATACGCTGGGCATTACGGAGCATATCTGCGGCGTGGAGAACGTGCAGAGCCTCTGCAATCTGGCTCTCCTGACCGGCAACTTTGGCCGCGAGGGCACGGGTGTCAACCCAATGCGGGGGCAGAACAACATTCAGGGGGCCGGGGACAGCGGTGCGCTGCCCAACAACTACGCCGGCTTCCAACCGGTAGACGATGCCGTCAATCAGGCCAAGTTCGAGAAGGCCTACGGACGCCAGATCGATCTGGAAAAGGGTATCACCAAGGTGACGGCCCTGGAACAGTGCGGCGACAGAATCTTTGGCATGCTCATCGACGGCGAGAACACGGTCGTTTCGGACCCGGACCAAGAGCACTGCATCCATGCGCTGAAGAGCCTGGAGCATCTGGTCGTAATCGACATCTTTCTGACCGAGACGGCGGAGCTGGCCGACGTAGTGCTGCCGGCCGCATCCTGGGCCGAGACTGACGGAAATTTCGTCAATACGGAGAGGCGCATCCAGCGGGTACGCAAGGCGGTGGAGCCGCCGGGCGAGGCTAGGCCCGACTGGTGGATAATCGGTCAGATCGCCCAGCGGATGGGCATGAGTGGGTTCGACTACGGCTCGCCGGTCCCGATTTTCAATGAGCTGTGTGAACTGTCGCCCATCTACAGCGGTATCGACTGGGACCTGGCTGAGAGCGGCCAGTACCAGTGGCCGATCCCCTATCGCGGGCATCCCGGCACGCCCCGCCTGCACGAAGATGAATTCATCAACGGGCGCGGCAAGTTCAGCTTCACCGACTATCGCGATCCGGCGGAGACGATCGATGAGGCGTATCCGCTGTGGCTGACGACGGGGCGCCGGCTGGAGAGCTACCATACGCGCACACAGACCGGGAGATCGGAGGGCATAAACGACCTGCTTCCGGAGGAGACGCTGGAGGTGCATCCGAGCGATGCCGCCCGGTACGGTCTGCACGACGGCGGTTGGGCCAGGATGAGAAGCCGCCGCGGGGCGGTGGACGTACGGGTAGAAACGACGAGGCGCTCACCGCAGGGGACGGTTTTCGCCAGTTTTTCCTTTGCCGAAGTGCCGATCAACGTGCTGACCGGCTCTGGCTACGATCCGATTACGCATACGGCGGAGCTGAAAGTCTGCCCGGTGCACGTGGAACCGATTGCGGAGGGGGCCCATTTGGCGGCCAATTAAATTAGGGCCGTGCGGTTTTTTCGCACAGTTTGAAAGCCTGAATCGAGATAGCCAGTGGCTTCAAGCCGCCCTGACCCGGGAACAGGCAGATAGAAAGGGGACTTACTTTTCGAGATGTCATGACTTGGCTGTAGTGAACTATAGTGCTAAGATGCATTACAAGAGTACGGGCGACCACCTTATTGGAGGTGGAGGCAAGGCTGTATATTTTGGAGGGAGTCGGAGTTGATTCATGGTACAGGACGCAAATTCGAATTCAATCAATGGCACGAAAAAGCGGAACAGGCGTAGCCCAAGAAAACGTTTTCCACTATTGCCCTTTAAGGACACGCTGGTTCTACCTAGGGGGATTCTGGATTACGGACTAGACGGGAGTATCAATCGGCTTACGCTAATGGGCAAAATGGGAAAATCTCCAAGTAGCAGTGCTACCAGAGTTCTCATTTCGAGTTCATATAAGTACGGTTTGACGACAGGCAGCTACAATTCGCCGACATTGCAAGTCACTGACAATGGGAGTGTCGTACTGGGAGCAGTTTCTCGCTCTCAGGAAACTATAGAAAAGCGGTTTGAACTCGCGATTGGACAGATCAAGCCTTTTGACCTGCTCTACAATAAGCTGAAGAATCAGCGTTTGCCAGATGTCGCTGTCCTAAGAGACGAATTTGTGCAAATTGACGTTGATAAATCAGACAGCGAAAAAGCCGTGAAAATCTTCACCGAGAATCTTCGCTACCTTGGCTTGGTGCAAGAGGTCTCCGGAAGAGAATATGTCAAAGGACTTGAAGACGTGCTCAAGGACGCCTCAGGGATGGACGACAAAGCCCCGGCTCTTAGCGAAGTCGATCCACCAATGGAGACAATTGAGCCTGCAGAGGTAAACGGCAAGACCCCCTCTCAAACTAAACGCCCGGCCCTGCACATAGACATTCAAGTTCACATAGACCCGACGTCTAGCGCCGAGCAAATAGATCAGATCTTCGCTAGTATGGCTCGTCATCTCTATGGACATGAGTCATAGTGGACGGTTCGTCAAGTGGTAAGGACATCGCGAACGCGATGTCGAGTATATTGCGTTCCCTCGGTGAAGCCGGATACGAAGTTCGCCGCGTTGTCCCGACTGGCACTGTCCCCGAGTCTGATAACTGTTTCGATGAACTAATCACCGATATGCAGATCCGGCATGTGAGCGAAGCACTCTTTAGAAACGGGCACTATGCACGCGCTGTAGAAGAAGCCTTTAAGTGTCTGAACAATGTAGTCAAGGACAAGGTTGGAAACACAAGCGCCGACGGCGCAGGTTTGATGCGGACAGCTCTAAGCGCCAACTCCCCGATTCTTAAGCTCAATTCCCTCCAAACGCAGTCTGAACAAGACGAACAAAAGGGATACATGGATATTTTCGCCGGTTCTATGACAGGCATTCGTAATCCCAGAGCACATGAACATAATCTCGTTGATGACTTGGAGATCGCATTGGAACTGCTCGTACTCGCCAATCACCTGATGAGAAAACTGAACAGAGCTACGAAATAAGGATTGATCGGGCAAAACCTTACAGCAGCGGGGAGTTCAGTTGGACTCTCTTTTAGAAAGGGAGTTACAAGTTGGGGGCTTGACAAGTAGAGCAAGGTCGAGTATACTTAGAGTATAGGATTGGTTCATTATTCTAGGAGATGCTTGATGGATTTGGACACAGTTTTCGAGAAATTTCCAACACAGGAAGCCTGCATTGCACATTTGGAAGAAGCCCGGTGGGGAGACAGCCCGGTTTGCCCCTTTTGTGGTAGTGACCGAGTTGCTCGCAAGAAAGAAAATGATCGTGTAGGTCGTTGGAATTGTCACGAATGCCACAACAGTTACAACGTTCTGACGGGCACGATTTTCAAGGCAACCCGTATGCCGTTGCAGAAATGGTTTCTGGCTATCGCTATCCTGTTGAACGCCAAGAAAAGCGTATCCAGTTGTCAGTTGAGCCGTGATCTGAATGTTACGCAGCAGACAGCCTACCGAATGGGAATGCAGATTCGTAAGGCGATGGTCGATGACGGCGTTTTTCTGAACGGTATTGTGGAGGCTGACGAAACCTGGGTTACGACCGATGGGAGCAGGAAGCATGATGACGACGATCCGCCCAAGCGTGGTCGAGGCACGAAACAGCAGACGGTCATTGGTGCAGTAGCACGCGAAGGCAAGGTCGTTGCCAAGCCTGCACAGAAAGTAACTGGCAAGACACCCAAGGCGTTTCTGAGTAACGTAGTCAAAGCCGATGATAGCGTTCTCATAACGGACGAATACAGCGGCTACAACCGCATGAATGAATGGGTGCCACACTTCATATCAATCATGCCGTAGCCTACGCTCAGGGACTTGTACACCTGAATACGATTGAGAACTTTTGGAGTCTGGTAAAGAGAGCGATTTTTGGACAGCATCATCACTACAGCCGAGAACACGCAGCAGCCTACATCGTTGAAGCCTGCTTTAAGTACAATAACCGAGGCAACGCCAATACCTTTACCGACTTTCTGCAAGCGGCGGTCACGGTCTAGCGGAACAAACGGCTTGGTTGCTCCGTCAAAAGTGTCGTGGGATAATAGCGGATCTCCATCGCAC
Organism: Caldilineaceae bacterium; assembly: GCA_965204525.1. Lineage (GTDB taxonomy): Bacteria > Chloroflexota > Anaerolineae > Caldilineales > Caldilineaceae > Bin5. The sequence goes on from OZ241994.1 coordinate 2,212,758, forward strand.
GACACACAAGGAGCAACCGCAATGTCTACCTCTTCCGGTACTCCCAACTGGGCCAACAAAACAATCTGGACAGGTGATAACCTGTACATCATGCGGGGCATGAACAGTGCCTCGGTCGATCTCATCTACCTAGATCCACCCTTTAATTCCAAAACCGACTATGCTGCTCCTGTCGGCTCTAAAGCAGCAGGATCAGCATTCAAAGACACTTGGACACTTACCGATATTGATGTCGAATGGATCAATTTGATTGAACAAAAACACCCCAAGCTTTATCAAGTGCTACTGGCTGCCATGACCAAGAGCGACAAATCTTATCTGGTATACATGGCTGCACGCTTGTTGGAGATGAAACGCATATTGAAGCCAACCGGATTCATTTATCTGCATTGTGACCCGATTATGAGCCATTATCTCAAACTCCTTATGGATGCTATTTTTGGGCGCAAGAATTTTCGTAATGAAATCATCTGGAAACGTGCTACATCGAGAAATGACGGCAAGCACTTCGGCAATGTTCACGATGTAATCCTTTTCTACAGAGGTTCACCGAAAGCGTCTTTCTGGAACAATGTTTTTGATCCCCTTGACCCTCAAAAAGCGAGAAAACGGTACAAAGACTACGATAAACGAAGCCAAAAGTTTGGCCCATTTCAGCGGGGGGATTTGACAGCATCAGGGACTAGAGATGGGGAGAGTGGACAGGCTTGGCGAGGCATAAACCCAACGGAATCGAATCGGCACTGGGCTGTACCGATTGAAGGTGATTATGCTGACTGGATAGAAAAGAATATCATACCTAACTATCGTGCTACGAAAGGTGTTCATGATCGGTTAGATATGCTAGATGACCACGGTCTTATTGCGTGGCCTGACAAGCAGGATGGAAAGCCTCGCCTGAAACGTTACTTGCTCGCGTCCCGTGGAGCTAAAGTAAACGATGTAATTGTAAACATCCCACCTCTACAAGCCAATGATGCTGAGGACACTGGATTTGAGACACAAAAACCCCTTGCTTTAGTGAAACGTTTTTTGCAAGCCAGTAGCGATCATGGTGATATAGTGCTCGATCCGTTTTGTGGCTGCGCCACAACTTGTGTGGCGGCAGATGATTTGGGTCGTGATTGGATTGGTATTGACATTTCTGAAAAAACGGCGCAATTAGTAGTGGATCGAATCAAAGAACGCCAAGGTTTGTTTCAAGACATTATCCACCAGAAAGAAATCCCACATCGTACTGATATAGGGTATATCCGACCCTACAACTCGCGTGACAACCGAAATCATCTGTATGGTGAACAGGGCGGCTACTGTGCCGGGTGCGGTGAACATTTCCAGCCACAGCACTTGGAAATTGATCACATCACATCTCGCAAGAAAGGCGGTACGGATCATATTGGTAATTTACAATTACTGTGCTCATCCTGTAATCGCCGCAAAGGGGATCGAGGTATGGCATACCTGCAGAGCAGGCTCCAGATTGCAACCTAATTATTCACCGGCTTGTCTTGCCTGCCAAGCCCCCAGCTTGTAATTTCCTTTAGAAATCTCCCAGTTACCCAGGTAGCTCTACACTACATTTTCTTGAATTCACACTTGGGCTTTCGAAAGACCTCTTCATGCCTCCAACGGTTCTTTGCGGCGAGCCCAAATGATACCCCGCGTTGGCAGCAAAGTGCGCACCCGCGTTACGGTAGTGGAGGGCGGGCGGCACAGAGTCCGGGATGACCAGGTGGCCGCGGAAGAGCCGCTGGAGATTCGCCTGCAGGCGGGGAGCGAAACACAGACGGTCGCGGTGACGATGCGCACGCCCGGCAACGATTTTGAGTTGGCGGCCGGGTTTCTGCACAACGAAGGAATCGTTGGCGAGCCTTCGCAGGTCGGTGGGATCACCTACTGCGTGGACGCAGATGTCGACGCCGACCAGCGCTACAACATCGTGAACGTAGGTCTTCGCCTTGCGAGGCTGCCGGAGCTGGCGACACTCGAACGCCACTTCTACACGACCAGCGCGTGCGGGGTGTGCGGCAAGGCCAGTCTGGACGCCATCGAGATGCGCGACTGCCCTGCCCTGCCGGCAGGTCCGAAGATCAGCACGTCGGTCCTGACGGGGCTGCCGGAGAAGCTGCGGGCGGCGCAGGGGCTGTTTGAAGCGACCGGCGGGCTGCATGCCGCCGGCCTGTTCGACGCCGAAGGCAACCTCGCCTGCCTGCGCGAGGACGTAGGCCGCCACAACGCGGTCGACAAGCTGATTGGCTGGGCGTTCATGCAGCGCAAGCTGCCTTTGCATGACGGCATCCTGCTTGTCAGCGGCCGCGCTTCCTACGAGATCCTGCAGAAGTCGACGGTGGCGGGCCTGCCGGTGGTCTGTGCCGTGTCCGCGCCCAGCCATCTGGCCGTGGACGTGGCGCGGCGGTTTGGCGTCACATTGATAGGTTTTTTGCGCGGAGAGCGGTTAAACGTCTACGCCGGCGCGGAGCGGATTTTGTGGAACGGACAAGGACCGCCGGAAGTGACAGATAGTTCGTGAAGTTCTCTCCAGGATCGCCCCCTCCGTTGTACTGTTCGCCAACCCCCAGAACTGCCAGAACAATGTAGCCGGACGCGGCTGGAAAGGTTTTCGTCATCGGGCGACACGCATGGCATTTGATTATTCGTGTTATGTGTGTCAACATAAACGGACCTGTCGTAACCGAAACTGATACTTTTTCACGACGATCCTCTTACGGACGCCCAGGATCGAGGAGTAAATGGAGACTTTTCGGAAATGAAACGATTTTCGATCATTGCCCTGTTTCTTGTCCTTTGTCTGGCCGCCGGCCTTTTGCTTTCCGGCGACCGGCTTGGGACCATTCTCGACACGAGCCTTCGCTCCGGGGAAATGGACCTGTCCAGCATCGGGGTGGACGTGGTCGAGAGGGCGATTCTCCAGGAAGAGGAAGTCGCGGAGTATGTGCCGGGGCAGGTGCTGATTCGCTTCAAGAAGACGGTGACGCGTGAGCAGATTTCCGATTTCTACGCCGAGTACGGGCTCTCGGAAAAGGACAATCTGGATAACGATGTCACCGACGCGGACCAGGGTCTGCGGTTGGCGGGCGCGCCGATCGATGTGGACGAAAATCTGATTGAAGTGTTGGAGAGTGACGACAGGGTTGCCTTCGCGGAGCCAAACTACCTGCTGCAGATCAATGAGACGCCGCCATCGGATCCTTTATTCGAGAATCTCTGGGGGCTGCACAACACAGGGCAGACAGGAGGCACGGCCGACGCCGACGTCGACGCGCTGGAAGCATGGGAGATCAGCAGCGGTTCGGAAGACATAATTATCGCTGTGATCGATACCGGTATCGAAGTCGAACACGAAGATTTGATCCCGAATCTGTGGACGAACCCGAAGGAATGTCCTAAGGGTGTAGGCAAGTGCGTAGAGAATGGTATTGATGACGACGACAACGGCTATGTGGATGACTTTCACGGTATAAATGCGATTAACAACAGCGGCAGGCTGCTGGATGACTACGGTCACGGGACCCACGTGGCCGGTATCGCGGCCGCGGCAGGAGACAACAGGAAGGGCGTCGTCGGCGTCAGTTGGAATGCAAAAATCCTTGGCTGTAAATTCATCACCGCCTTTGGCACGGGGACGACGTCCAACGCAGTCAAGTGCTTCAACTACATTTACGACCTGCGCAATAAACAGAAACAGAACATCGTGGTAACAAACAGCAGTTGGGGCGGTGGCTCACCCTCGCAGGCTTTGCGAGAGGCGATGGGGCGGGTCGATTCGCCACTGCATGTCTGCTCCGCAGGTAATTCCAATTCGAACCGCAAGCTCTATCCTGCCGCCTACGATCTGGACAATATTATCGCTGTGGCGGCGACCGACCACGACGATATATATGCCGGCTTCTCCAGCTGGGGCGAGGATTGGGTCGACCTGGCTGCCCCCGGTGTAAGCATTCTTTCAACCATTCCGTCCGGGCGCTGTCCGATGTGTTTGCCGTCCGGATATGGGTCCACGAGCGGCACATCGATGTCAGCCCCCTACGTGTCCGGTGCGGCCGCGCTGATCTGGTCGGAGTTTGATGGGCTGAACAACGATCAGGTAAAGCAGCGCATCCTGTCCGGTGTCGATGCACTGCCGGAACAGTCCAAGAAAACTTTGACCAACGGGCGCCTGAACCTGTTCAATTCAATGGAGAAGGACTCGACGCCGCCGGCGACCGTTTCTGACCTTTCTCCTTCCGGGGTACTCCTGACGAAGATCCTTCTCGCGTGGACGGCGACAGGTGATGACGGATTCACCGGGCAGTCGACCGCTTACGATGTCAGGTACGCAACCGCGCCGATATCGAATGCCACCTGGGACTCTGCCCAGCGCGTGGCGACGGCTCCGATTCCAGGCGCTTCGGGCTCCAGGGAGGAACTTGAGGTCACGGGGTTGGAACCGGACACAACCTACTACTTTGCTCTGCGGGTCGCCGACAATGTAGGCAACGAGTCCGACCTGTCCAATATCGTCATTGCCCGGACCAGCGCTGGTACGATCGTATTTGAGGACGATATGGAAAGCGGGTCTGGCAAGTGGACGATCGAAGACGCCGACGACAGTCTGTGGCACCTTTCCAGCTTGCGATTTAACAGCCCTGAGACCTCCTGGTACTACGGTCGGGAGAGGCAGCGCAACTACGACACGGGTGAGGAGAATGAGGGGAAGATCACGTCCGGCGTAATCGACATTGCCGGGGCCGACGATGCGCTGCTCACGTTCTACGAGTGGAGCGAACTGCAGAGAAACACGCGCTTTGACCGCACACGAGTGCAGATTTCCACTGACGGAACGACGTGGAAGACCGTATTCGAGTCCCATGGGACGGAGGGGCACTGGGCGCGACGGGACGTGGACTTGAGTCAGGCCGTGAGCGAGAGCGGCTCGATACAGGTTCGCTTCTGGTTTGACACGGTCGACGAAACCTTTAATGAAAACGAAGGCTGGTATGTTGACGACGTCCAGGTTTTGACGGCGAAACTGCAGTTGCCCGGTGAAAGGCAGCTCCTGCCCAATCTGATTGCGCAGTCGATAAACATCGGCTTCAACCCGTCCGAGCCGCATGCCGGCGAAACGACAACGATCCACGGGACAGTTCTCAACAACGGAAACGCAGATGCCCGTGCAGTTACGGTGCAGTTCGTTGATGTCACGGATGAGGACGCGGCGGTTCCGATCGGCCTGCCCCAAACGATTGCCGAGATCCCGGTAGGGGGCAGCGGCGTTGTCCAGGTGGACTATGATACGGAAGAGAAGAGCGGCGAACGAACTATCCGGATGGTGATCGATCCTAACAACTTCGTATCCGAGCGAAACGAGGCGGACAATGCCGCCGCCCGGACTCTCGAAGTCGCCGATGCGCCTGCGCCGAACCTGTACGTTGATGCGGACAATATAGGCTTCGATCCGGCCTCGCCGCAGCCCGGCGCGCAGGTGACGATCCTGGCAACGATTGTGAACAACGGGACGGAGGACGCAGAGAGCGTAGTCATTCAGTTCAAGGAAGGCAGAACGACACCGGTCGCCTTGAACCAGGTGATCGACAGCATCCCGGCGGGCAGTAGTGCAGTGGCCCGCGTTACCTACGATTCGGGCACGGGCGCGGGCGATCCGAGTATCACGGTCACAGCCGATCCGGACAATTTCATCACTGAACTGGATGAAACCGACAATAGCGCAAGCAAGACCCTGTCGCTGCAGTCGGATGAAGAACCGAACCTGGAGCTCTCCTCCAGCAACATTGGTATCGCTCCGTCCAACCCGGTCGAAGGTGACGAAGTTACCATCTATGCGACGATACTGAATGCGGGCGATACCGAAGTCCAGGATGTACAGGTACAGTTCCTGGATGCGAACAGAAGTCCTGCGGCGCCGATTGCGGCGCTGCAGGTGATTCCATCGATTGCTCCGGGCAGCAGCGGAGTGGCATCGATCCGATTCGACACGGCCAATCGCAGCGGCGATCAGAAGATCCAGGTGCAGGTGGATCCGCATAACCTGGTCGCCGAATCAAAAGAGGGAGACAACAGCGCCACCGCCACTTTGCGTGTGGGTCACGGTCCCGCGCCGAACCTGGTCGTTGTGGATGAAAACATCGGCTTCAGCGCGACGGAAGTGGCTGCAGGAACGCCGATTACCATCTACGCCACGATTCTGAACACGGGAAGCTCGAGAGTTGAGAATGTGATCGTGCAGTTTGTGGACGCGACCAGCGCCAATGTGAAACCCGTAGGGGAGCAGCAGACAATCGAGGCGATCGAACCGGGTTCATCGGCCGTCGCGGTCGTGGAATACAAAGCCTCGGGTGGACAAGGAGCGAGAACAATTCAGGTGGTTGCAGATCCTGGCAACTTTATCCGTGAGATCAGTGAAGAGGACAACGAGGGCAGCGCTTCGATGACCGTCGGCAGAGCTCCGGCGCCGAACCTGTTCATCCACAGTAACAACATAGCAATACACCCGGCACAGCCGGTAAGTGGAGAGGAAGTAACATTGCGTGCAGTCGTCGGCAACGACGGCTCCGCGCCGGCTGAGCATGTATCGGTACAGTTCTTCGACGTTACCAGCGGCGAGGCCCGCCTGCTGGGCAGCGAGCAGACGATTCCGGAAATCGGCATCGGCAGCAGCGGAACAGCGGCCGTGACCATTACTGAGTCTATCTCGGCCGAAAGACCGATTGGCAACCGAAAAATCCAGGTGCTGGTGGATGCCAACAACCGCGTACGCGAATCGAACGAAGAGGACAATACTGCCACACGCCTGCTGACTCTGGATCCTGAGCCGATGCCGAATCTGGTTGTGCTGGCCGAGAATATCGGTTTCAGTCCCGCCAATCCCCGTGTAGGCGAGACTGTAACAATCCTTGCAGTCGTACGCAACGATGGCGACGTAGTTGCGAGGAATGTAGTCGTGCAGTTTGAAGATGTGAGTGCGGGGCGGCCGGTGCCAATCGGAGAGGCACAGGAGTTGGACAGGATTGTCGTGGGCGGCAGCGGCGTGGTGTCGGTGAAGTTCTCGATACCGGAGGCTTCGGGCACATACAAGGTGCGAGTCGTGGCCGACCCGGGCAACTTCATCGCCGAAACCGACGAGATAGACAACAAGGGCACGCGCAGTCTGGAGGTAGAGGCTGCGCCGATGCCGAACCTGGTGACACTGTCCGAAAACATTGGGTTCAATCCGCCAACAGCTTCGGCCGGAAGTGACGTAATCATCTCGTTGACCGTCGTGAACAACGGCGCCGCGGCTGCCGAAAACGTACAGGTGCATTTCACGGATGTAACCGGAGGCCGACTGAGTCCGATTGGCGACATACAGACATTGGACTCGATCGCTGCCGGCGACAGCGCGATTGCGAGCGTCACCTTCAAGACGGCCGGGCGCGCAGGCGAACGGCGCATCAGAGCCAGTGTTGACAGCCTGTCGATCATTCCCGAAAGCGATGAGACGGACAACACCGCCAGCAAGACGTTGCTGATAGCGGCGGGGACCTCGCCGAATCTGTCAGTGCAAGCGGCCAACATCAGCTTCACGCCGATAAACCCGAACTCGGGTGATGAGATCCGCGTGCAGGCCGTAATTGTCAATCAGGGTGGGCAAGATGTGGGAGAGGTGGATGTCCAATTCCTGGACGTGACGGACGACGAAGCCGTTCCCATCGGTTCCGGTCAGCTGATCGACTCGATTCCCGCTGGGAGCAGCGGAATCGCGGTATCGGTCCTGGACAGCCGGGGCAAGGCCGGGGAGCGCAAGATCAGGGTGGTGGCAGACCGCCGAAATCTCATCTCTGAATCTGATGAGACCGACAATCAGGCAGAGGCCGCGATTTCGATCAACCCGCCTGCAATTCCCAATCTGGTTATCGAATCAGGCAACGTCGGCTTCCATCCGAGCAGACCTGTGGACGGCGATCAGGTTACGATCAGCGCCACGGTACTGAATGAAGGCGGCGGCGACGCCAGCGAGGTGATCGTGCAGTTTGTGGAAGGCAGCGGGCAAGGTGTACCGATCAGCGAACCGCAGGTAATCGACCGGATACCGGCCGGCAGCAGCGGGGTTGCCCAGGTCGTCTTCGATACGGCTGGCAAAGAGGATCCGAGAATTCAGGTGATCGTCGACCCCAATAACTATATCGCAGAGACGAAAGAGACGGACAACAGGGCGTCGGCTGCGCTCAGAATGGCGGCCCAACCTCTGCCGAATCTGTCGGTCAAGACAAGCAACGTTGCCGTAACGCCGAAATCGCCGCGCGAAGGGCAGAGGATTATTCTCACTGCGGTGATCGTCAACCACGGCAGCGCGCCGGCACGCGATGTGGATGTTCAGTTCATGGACGCAACTGAACGGCCCGCGGTGCCTGTCGGGGCAGCGCAGGCGATTTCACTGATTCCGCCCGGTGGAAGCGCGGCTGTGGGCGTAGTTTACGACACGACTGACAAGGAGGGTCAACGTCGAATCGAAGTAACGGCTGACCCCGGCAACTTCATTGAAGAAAGCAGTGAAAGCGACAACAAGGCGAATAAGTCGGTGTCGGTGCTGGAGCGGGCTGCGCCAAATCTGATCGTGCAGCCCCGCAATGTGGGCTTCAATCCTGCGGCGCCGACGGAAGGCGACCGGGTGCTGGTCCGGGCGATCGTTCTCAATGACGGAGCCGAGGATGCCACCGATGTGGTCGTTCAGTTCCTGGACGTGACGGAAGCCGGCGTCGAGCCGATCGGCCAGCCGTACGTCATCGGTTATCTGGCGGCTGGTTCAAGCGCCACCGTACCGATAATATACGACACGTTGGAAAGACCAGGCGATCGACGCATCCGTGTGGTTGTCGATCCGAACAATTTCATCCGCGAGAGTAGCAAGGAGGACAACCAGACGGTCGTTACCTTGCCGGTACAGGCCGCGATGGCGCCGAACCTGGCGATGCTGTCCGGTAACATCAAGTTTGCGCCGCAGTCACCGGAGATCCACGACGTGGTGACGGTCTCGGCCACAGTACTGAACAACGGCACGGATACGGCTCATGACGTGGTTGTGCAGATTCTTGACGTGACCGGCGGCGGCTCGATACCCATCGGCACGGAACAGCTGCTCGATGCGGTTCCGGCCGGAGGCGGCGGTACTGTTGAGGTCTCCTTCACCGACACCGGTGAGACCGGAAGCCGCCAGATTCGGGTGGTTGTCGATCCCAACAATGTCATATCGGAGATGAATGAGCGGGACAACCAGGCGACGCGAGGGCTCTTTATCTCGCCGCCGCAACTGGCCGACATCACCTTAGGCGATGAGGATGTTGTATTCGACCCCGAAGAACCGGTCGAAGGCAGTGATACAGAGATTACGGCGAAGATCACAAACCGCGGCAACGCAAATGCCAAGGGCTTCGTTGTACGCTTCCTGGACGTGACCGAACGAGTGCCGAGGCCGATCGGCGGTCCGCAGCGGATCGACCAGCTGGGCGCAAATGACAGTACTAACGTATCCGTAACCTACGCTACCGAAGGCAAAGCCGGCGAACGCAAGATCCGGGTCGTAGCCGATTCGGAAGATGCAGTGCGCGAACTGGATGAAGAGAACAATAGGGTTGAAAAGACCCTGCGGGTGCGCACGGCTTCGGAAGCGTCGGAAGAGGCGCCGAATCTGACGATTCTGCCTTCAAATATCCGCTTCTTCCCGGCCGTCCCCGAAGCCGGAGATCCGGTTACGATTACCGCCGTGATTCGCAACCAGGGCAAGACGGTGGCGGAAAACGTGATCGTTCTGTTTGAGGACGTCACTGAAGAGAAAGCCGTCGAAATAGGCGAGTTCACGATAGAGGAGCCAATTCAGCCCGGTGCACGAGAACTGGCGGTGATGTCATTCGATACGAGTGACTTGGAAGGAAACCGTACGATACGCGTGACGGCCGATCCCAACGAGGCTATCAATGAGACCGACGAAAGCGATAACTTCGCCGAGCGCACACTCCGCTTCAGTTCATCAGCACAAGGCAGCAGACAGGGGACGGACACGGGAAGTTTGGCGTCGTCTACGGGCGGGGAAAGCACCGTAGAGGGAGTCAATCTTGCTCTGAATGCTCAGGAAGTTGTCGTAAATGTATCGCGGGCTGGTGAAGGGGAGCTGGTAGTTGTAACCACCACGGTGCGCAATGAGGGCAGCAAGGACGTCGGCGGCTTCAGCGTCCACGTCCTGGATGAGACCGATAATCTGAACCTCCTCGGATCGCCGCAGACTGTCGAGCGCCTGGGGGCGGGAGAGGAGGTCACGGTGCGCACACTGTTCCGGGCGGTGGACGGGCTGGGAGCGAGGACGTTGCAGGTCGTCGTCGACCCGGCTAATGTGGTGTCCGAAAGCTCTGAGCTGGACAACCGGGTGAGCATAATGGTACACCCGCTGGACCAGGCTGACGGTTAGAGCACAGGTCAGTCAGGATAGGATCACGGCGTCCCTCCGTGCAGCGCATTCGCTCGCGGAGGGACGTTGCGCGTTCAGGTTATTAGGAGGAAGGCGTTCAGGGAACGCGTCGACTGTCGAAGTTCAGAACAGGCTCAGTTGACCTTGGGCCTGGACGTGCAGATGTGCATACGTTCTGCCGGCTTCCTGCAAGGGAATTTCAAAGGGGAGCTCCGCACCGGGCGTGATTGTTTCTCCGAACAAGGAAAGTTCCACTACCTCCGCAACTTCTCCGGACTCGTCATAGAACGTAGCGGCCACCCTTATCGAAGTCAGCGCCGTTTCGTGCGGATTGTGGAGTCTGCCGACAACCGCAACGCGTCCTTCCCGCTCCACTACGGCTACGGCCGACACTTCAAGATCACGGTACTCGGCGATGGTGAAATCATCGAAGAACAGATCCAACTCATAGCTCTCCACCGCGGTCGGGTCGACATCCACAACCATGCGAAAGGGAGCGGTACGTTCCGTATCCAATTTACCAAAGGCCGCCGGCGCTTCGGCGTCGGCAATCTGTTCGCCGCCGCTGCTGAAGAACCTGGCCTGCACGCGGACACCATAGACCTCGTAGGCTCCGCCGTTCACAAGCTCGCCAACCAGCACCAATTGGAAATCAGCAGCATACGTGGTATGGCTGCGTACGAAGATTGCGGCCGGAATCGTTGTGGAGGTGGGCGTGGCTGTCAGTGTAGCCGTTGGCGATGGTGATGGTTGCGGAGGCGTATCTGTGGTGGTCGCGGTCGGGGTGGCCGTCGGCGGGGGCGGCTCAGAGGTTATCGTTAGGGTCGGGGACGGCGTTGCAGATGGGGTCAAAGTCGGCGTCTCGGTCGGCGAGGGTGTCGGCTGAGGTGTTTCCGTTGAGGTAGGCGAAGGTAACGGCATCGACGTAGGCGAAGCGGTAGCATCGGCGTCTGTCCCGGCCTCCTCTGTAGCGACAGATTCGGGGGACGCGTCGACCGAGGGCTCCTGCTCTTCGGCAGCGAAGATTCCGGACTCGGGAGGCAGGACGCCTTCGTCTGCAGGGCCCCCGCAGGAAGCGATAAACAGTAGCAGGGCTGAAGCGACTAAAAGCGAGGATCGTTGCATGATTCTTTAAGGCGCTATCGCTTCACTATTGCTGACGGTTCGCCAGTCGTCAGCCATTATTTCACGGTGTTGTGAACAGATTACCCCTTCAGGCCGGAAGTTACAACGCCGCTTACAAAGTGGCGCTGAAGGACGAGATAGATAAACAGAACAGGCAGCATCGTCATGGTGCCGAGAGACAGGAACCAGTGAATCTGGTATTGGCGCAGTCCGCCGCCGTGGCGGAATTCGGCCAGCGTCCGTTTGAAGGTCAGCATGCCGCGCGCAAGTGTCCAGGTGTTATCGTCTGTAAGGTAGATCAGGGGTCCCCACAGGTCGTTCCAGGAATGGAGAAAAAGAAAGATCGAGGCCGCGGCCAGCGCCGGGCCGATATTGGGCAGGATCACGTGGCGGTAGATTCCGACCGGGGAGCAGCCGTCGATCTTGGCGGCATCGTCGAGCTCGGTGGGGATTGTCATAATGTACTGGCGCAGCAGGAAGATATAGAAGGCGCCGCCACCCATCCACATGGGCACGATGAGCGGCAGGTAGGTATTCAGCCAGCCCAGGCGGTGAAAGAGGAGAAAAGTTGGAATCGCCGTAACCTGCATTGGGACCATCATCGTGCCCAGCACGATGAAGAACAGGAAGTTTCGTCCAACAAAGCGCAGGCGGGCAAAGCCAAATGCCACCATGGAGGCGGAAAGCAGACCTCCGAAGATGGAGGCCACGGTGATGACCAACGTGTTAAACAAGAACCGGGTGAAGGCCAATGCAGTCCAGGCATCGATGAAGTTGTGCCACTGCCATGGCAGCGGCGGAATCAAATTGATGACTGTCTCTTCGAGCAGCATTTCCTTCGTCTTGAGGGCGCCCGAGAACATCCATAGCAGCGGGAAGATCATGATGATGCCGATCGCGATAGCGGCCAAATAGTTGAGTAACCGTCGAAGCGTGCGACTGTACACCCAAGGACTGCTTGCCTGTCTGATATCCGTTGCCATTTATGCCTCCTGCGACTCGTAGTGTACCCAGCGCCGGGCCAGCCAGAACTGAAGTAAGGTCAGCCCCATAATGATCAGGAAGAGAAGCCAGGCCAACACACTGGCGTAACCGAACCGCCTCTCAGTGAAAGCAACGATATAGAGATAGAGCACATAGAAGAGCGTGGAACGCGCCGGCCCCCCTTGGGTCAACATGAAGCCCTCGGTAAATACCTGCAGCGAGCCGATCATGCCGACGATCATCAGGAAGAAGATGGTCGGCGACAGAAGGGGCAAGGTGATATGGCGGAATAGAGCCAGGCCGCTGGCGCCATCGACCTTAGCGGCTTCGTGAAGATCGTCCGGTATGCTCTGCAGGCCGGCAAGCATGATCACCATATAGTGCCCAACGCCGTATAAGCGCATGATAATGTAGGAGGGCAGGGCCCACTCTATGGATGTCAGCCAGGCGACGCGATCGAAATCGAAGATACGCAGAATCTGGTTGAACATCCCGTAGTCCTTCTCGAACATCGCGGCCCAGACGAAGGTCATGGCGACGCCGCTGACCGCGGCCGGCAGATAGAAGAGACCGCGGAAGAAGGTATGGCCTTTGAAGCGCTGATTGAGAAGGAGCGCCATGGCCAGCGAGATGATAATGGCCAGTGAGACCGTCCAGAAGGCGAATACGGCGCTGACACGCAGCGAGCCGATGAAGCGGATGTCAAATTTTATCAGTTCCTCGAAGTTTGCCAGACCTACATAGGTGATCTTCTTGAAGCCGGCGTACTCGGTAAACATCAGTCCGAGTGAAACCAGAAGAGGTCCTGCCAAGAAGAGGACGAACCCCAGAATCCAGGGTGAGATGAAGAGATAACCGTAGAGATTCTCCCTCCACGCCTCGCCGCGCGGCAGACGAAACCGGCTGGGGCGCATCTGCGGAAGCGCGGCGCCAGCTTGAGAAAGATTGGCCATAGGTGAGATTCACTTTCCTGCGCAAGGTCCTGGCAACTCCTGCCATCCTGCCCAGATGCTTAAGGAGACCCGCTCATTTCAGAACTTGAGGGCTCCCTCTGTCAGGCCGCGCTGAATGCGGCGGTGGAACAGTACATAAATGAAGATAGGAGGCCAGGCCGCCAGCGAGAGGGCTGCCACCTGTAGACTCCATAGACTTACATACCTGCCCTCAAAGTGCATGATTCCCAGAGGAATCGTGCGCAGCGTGTGTTTGTGCAGATAGATGAGGGGCCAGAGAAAGTCGTTCCAGAAGAAGACGAAATAGAAGATGGTCATGGTCGCAATCGCCGGCATGGCCAGCGGAACCATGACTTGGCGTAGGATCTGCAACTCTCTAGCCCCATCCACGCGAGCGGCGTCTTCCAGCTCCGGGGGAATCGAAATGAAATAGGCGCGGATGAAAATGATTGCAAGGGAGGACCAGCTCATGTAGGTAAGGATGACGGGAAGAGGGCTGTTAAGCAAGGGGATGGGCAGATGGAGGGCAACGGCCCAGGAATCGAGGATGGCCATCAACTTGAAGCTGGGCACCATGAGCGCCTGAGTGGGCACGGCCATGCCGACCAGGAAATAGAGAAAGAGCGCTCGATTGGCGGTGAAGTGATAGCGGGCCAGTCCGTAGGCGGCGGTGGTCGATATGGTAATGATGCCGACGACGGAGACTACGGCGATCAGAATACTATTGGTATAGAGGCGGGTAAAGTTCCCGGTCTGCCAGGCCTCGACGATGTTTGCGAAAGAGATGCGGGACGGCAGGCCGAAGGGGGAGAGCATGACCTCTTCGTTGGTCTTGAGTGATGTGTAGGACATCCACGTCAAGGGATAAAGGATGCTGACGGCGGCGACGACCAAGAACAGATAGAACAGGAGTTTGACGGGCAAACTGAGTTCGCGGAAGACCATCAGGGAATCCTCAGGAAGAGACGGCTCCCCTGCCGGCGCGGGCAAGGGTGAATTGAAGAACGGACATACCGATAATGACAAGGACGAGCACGAGTGCGATGGCGGTGGCGTACCCATGTTGAGTTCGGGCGCCGCCCAGGCCGAGCTGGTAGATATAGGAGACGACCGTTTCGGAGCTGTGGTAGGGGCCGCCGCCGGTGAGAGTGTAGACGAGGTCGAAGACCCGCATGGCGTCGATCGACGTGATTACCGAGGCAACGACGAGCACTTCGCGCAGCAAGGGGACGGTAACCCGTGTGGTCAACTGCCAGGATGTGGCTCCGTCGAGGCGGGCGCTCTCCTGCAGTTCGCGCGGGATGGCCTGCAGACCGGCGATGAGCAGGAACATGGTGAAGCCGAAATTGCGCCAGATATGGACCGCAATCACGACAAAGACGTTGAGCGTGCGCGTGCCGAGCCAGCCGAATTTTGGCCCTTCGAGGCCGATAGCACGCAGCAGACTGTCAACGATGCCGAGCGTCGGGTCGAGCAGGAAGTTGAAGAGGATTCCGATGACGACGAGCGATATTACGAACGGAACGAAGAAGATGCTACGGAACCATTTGGCAAACCTGGGACCGGATTCCAGAATGATGGCAAAGAGGAGGGCGACGCCGACCTGGACTAGAAGGCAGCTGGCAACGAACAGAAAGCTGTTGCGAAGTGCGCCCCAAAAAAACTCATCACCGGCCATCTGAACAAAGTTTTCAAGACCGGTGAATCTAAGCGTGGCAAAGTTGATGCCTGTCCAGTCGGTAAAGGCGATAACTACCGTGCCGAAAAGCGGCAGGATGAGGAAAAGCGTGTAGAAGAAGAAGGCGGGCGCTATGAGGAACAGCGCGAAGCGTCCATCATAGCGACCCGTGCGCGGGCCCTTTTCTGACCCGCCCGTCAGCGTAGAGCGCCGCATTCCTACCCCTTGACGGAAAGAACTGCAAGCATCCTGCCAGCGGCGAGGGCTACATGCGCGCCTCGCGCCATTCAAGTACAAGATTTTCGGCGCGTTCGGCAGCCTCTTCTGGGGAGAGTGCGCCGCTGAGCACGCCGCTGGAGCCGTGCCACAGGATCTCCTGGCCGATGTTGTAGTCAATGGCCCGCTCGATCATGATGGTCAGCGCCGGGGCGTTATCCAGAAGTTCGACGAGTTTTTCTGACTCCGGCCGCAGATTTTCCATGGGCGTCGAAAGGGGCATGGGAGGCGCCTCACCGGGCATGTATTCATACCAGACTCTGTGCGGTTCCTCCGATTGCAGATACCATTTGACGAACTCCTGGGCCTCTGCGGGATGCTTCGACTCCCTGGGCACGATCAGCGTGCGGGCGTTGAAGGAGACTTCGCCTGCGTCGCTTTCGGCGATATCGTCGATTGCCGGCATGAGCATGAACTTGAGGTCGATTTGCGCATCCACATTGGCGAACCAATCGCCCAGCAGCCAACCGCCGGTCTGGAAGAAGGCGCCATCGCCGCGGAAGAGCTTGCCAAAGGCGATCGGATAGTCATCGGATAGCACACCCCTAGAGTAGTATTCCTTGTCAAGAAGCTCCTTGATCAGTTCCCACACGCGTACGGCGGCAGGATCAGTGAAGCGCCGGTCCGACTCGTGGTCGGCATAAAGGCCGCGGAGGAAGAGATCGACCGAGCCTTTGACGCCGAAGGTCCTAATATAGAGGTGTTGGGCCCAGTGGCCGCCGGGCCACGCGTTCTTGGCGCCGATCAGGACGGGCGTAACGCCGGCATCCTGGAACGTCTGGCAAGCGTTCGTGAAGGCGCTCCAGGTGGTCAGAGAATCAGGATCGATGCCGTGCTCGTCGAGGATGCCCGCATTGTAGTACATGAGGTTGGCGACAGTCATGGCCCAAGGCGCGCCCCAATACCGGTCCCTGTAGAGGACAGAGTCGAGGGCATCGGGGTAGATGGCTCCCTTGCTTTCCTCGACTATGTCGGTTAGGTCCATGAGCTGGTCGGCCTCAATAAAGGCGGAAAGCGCGCCTGGACCGGCATCGGTCTGCAGGAAATCGGGCACAGCGCCGCCGGCGAAGGCGGTCTTGGTGGCTTGTTCGTAGGCCAGCCCGGAGAACCCGCTGTGGGTGACGTTGATGCCGGGGTGGGCACTGTTGAAGCGATCGACGATTTCGTTCATCCCCTCCAAGCGGGGAGAAGTCGCCATCTCGGTCCACATTTCAAGTTCGGCGACCATCTCGTCAGGCTCGTCTGCCCCCATGTCGCCGGAATCTGCGGGCGCGGCAACGGGCGCGCAGGCGGCCAAAATGCCTACGCCCGCCGTACCGGCGGCGGCCTTCAGAAAGCTTCTCCTGCTCAGATCTTTCATTTCTTACTCCTAATTGGTGAGTACAGTTCGGATAACGCGTATCGTTGGCTCAACCAAGGTGAGGTTCAGCAGGGCAAGGGCGGTGATGGTCCCGAGCAGTCCAGTTGGCCTGGTGCGGACGAATGTTGCCCGGTACATCCATGGGAGCGTTTAGTGAACTGCTAACGGGTACGATGTCAGCTTAAGAAGAGACTGAACCGAGCACCCCATTTTTTCCTGGCAATAGTGAGAAAGGCTGTATCTGTGAACGTACCACTTCCATGAACAGAACTAGCAGAGTTGTGGGGACGGGGGCGAGTTGCCCCCGATCCCAGGTTCATGTCGTGTTTGCAGCGCGATGTTAGTTGTATTTGTCGATGATCCGCTGTACTTCGGCTTCGGCGGCGGCCATGAGTACTCCCAGATCCTCATCTGTATGCACGGCCAGGTCCCACAGCTCATACATGGATTGCTGGGCCTCCTGCGCACCTTTGAACAGGGCCCAGAAGCGTGTGTTGGTGGCGTAGGCGGGCATCTCCCCGGCGACCTTCATGAACTCCTTGCCTTCGGTCGCATCGAGCCATCTCTGGTCAGCAAAGTGGCTCTTTGTGAAGGGGAAGTAGCCGGTCTCGATACAGAATTCGAGGTAGGGGTCCCCGAGTGCCCACCATTCCGAGAACTGATAGGCGGCGGCTTCGCGATTCTTGTCATCCTGGACGGGCATCCACAGCTCTTTGTCGTACCAGGGGGTTGCGGTAATTTGATGCACGGGATGGCTGGGTGTGTAAAGGGCGCCAAGCCCACCCTCTCCGATCTGCTTTTCGAAGTCGAGCAGGCCCCAGTTTCCGACCTCCTGGAAGACGACTTTGCCGGAAACGAGACCCTTTTCGGGCGGCTTTTCGGTGGCGGACCCGCTGGCATAGGCATCGCGCAAGTACTGCAGGGAATCGCGGACACCATCGTTGTTGATAGTAGCTTTTGTGCGAGTTTCGTCAACGTAGTGCTGGCCGGCGGTCCAGGGCAGGTATTCCTGGATGGCGAAGTGCTGCCAGTAGGCGACACCCCAGATGTCAACCTCGTTGGGATCAAAGCCATCTTCATCGGGGCGCTTGCCGTTCATGTCGCGGGTGACACCGACACCCCATTCGATGACATCATCCCAGGTCCAGTCTTTGGGTGGAGGCTCCATGCCGGATTCTTCCAGGGCGGCGACGTTGTAGGCGAAGAGAACAACGACCTGTTCGTAGGGCATGCCCCAGAAGTAGCCGCCCACGGTCGGCGGGGCGTAAATGGCTTCGATACCATCGACAAAGTTGTCGAAGTCGACCCCGGCGGCCTCCATGTAATCCTGCTGGTTGACGATAAGACCCTCGTCAATGGCCTGGATGACAGACGTGTAGCCGGCCCAGAACAGATCGGGCGCTGTACCGGCGGCGAGGTCGGCTTGTACGCGAGACATTTCATAGCCTGTCTTGAGTTCCACCTGAACCTCGGTGTCCGGCACCATCGAGTCGTAGCGCTCAAGAATCAGTCGCTGGTTGCCGCCGAGCATATTTGTATCCGGGTGCGGATAAGTATAAACGATCGTATAGCCTTCGGCGGCGGGCATATCGCCATCGTCAGACTCGGCGCCGGGTGCGGCCGCCGGCCCGCAGGCGGCCAGGAGGGCTCCGGCAGTCGCGGCGCCGGACAAGGCCAGGAATTCACGTCGGCTTACTTTGCGTCTGATCATGGTGATCTCCTTTGGATGACTAGCGATGGAAGTCCATTCAGTTAAAGATCGAAGCGTGCGTAGTTGGAATTCTGCCGAGAGGAAACTGTCAACAATATAGAATAGGAAGCTGAGGGTGTCAAGTGCGCGAAATCTATCGGACTGGTCCCGGCTCCTGAATTCGCTGCCTGATCATTGAAGGTCAGACGAAGGGCGGGTGCAGGACTGGAGGCGGCGGGAGGTTCCCTGTTGTGACAGTTGAACCTTCGCTCCGGACCGTTTTGAGGCGCTTGTCATCTCCTGAACTGATGTTACAATCAGCCGATACCTACGTACATTGCTTACCGCATAGTGAACGCCTGCCCTGGAGAAAGAATTGGGCAGGCGCATATAGGAACAGTGTTCCCCATGTCAACCACTCTAGAGCGTCCCACTGATTCAACTGTAATCGAGGAAGAACCGGAACAGAGCACCAAGTTTCAGACCCGAGAAGTGCTGACGATCGTGACGGGCCATTTCGTTCACGACATTTTCACCGCGTTTGTGCCTCCTTTATTACCGCTGATTCGGGAAAAGCTTGCCGCCGACTACGCTGCCATTGGGGGCTTGGCTGTTTTTATGCAGGTCCCCAGCCTGCTACAGCCGTTCATTGGCCATGCGGCCGACAGAATCAGTCTACGTTACTTCATCATTCTGGCTCCGGCAGTGACTGCCAGCGTCTGTAGTTTGCTGGGGCTGGCAAACAGCTATGCACTCCTGGCCCTTTTGCTGTTTGTGGGAGGCCTGAGCTCTGCTGTCTTTCATGCGCCGGCGCCAGCCATGATCGGGCGTATTTCGGGTAACCGAGTGGGGACCGGCATGAGCTTTTTCATGGCGGCCGGAGAGCTGGGGCGCACTGTGGGGCCCTTGTTAGTGATCGCAGCCGTCAGCTGGTTTGGGCTTGAGGGAATATGGCGGGTGGCGGTGTTTGGCTGGCTGGCTTCGATCTTCCTTTTCTGGCGCCTGCGCGGGGTCTCCGCGAGGCCTGCACCAGGCAGGGTGCTTTCCCTGCAACAGTTGTTGCCAGCTGCGCGAAAAGTTTACCCTCCACTACTCTGGATCATGTCAGCCCGTGTCTTTATGTCGATTTCGATGACAACCTATTTGCCGATTTTCATGCAGGATGTGAAGGGGTATGAGTTCGAGATAGCGGGGCTGTCGTTAACGCTGTTGGAAGGGGCGGGTGTGCTTGGCGCTCTGACTATGGGCACAGCCAGCGACTGGTTGGGGCGGAGACGGATCCTGATTGTTCTGTTTCTTGTTTCGCCCGTTCTCTTCCTGGGATTCCTGAACAGTTCGGGCTGGATGCTATTTGCATTTTTGTTGCCACTTGGATTTACGATGCTTTCGCCGTCTGCCGTGTTGTTGGCGGTGGTACAGGACAGTTTTCGACAGAACCGGGCCTTGGCAAACGGTCTCTTTCTGATGGCCAATTTCGTTATCCGGTCGCCTGCGCTGTGGCTACTGGGAAGCCTGGCGGACAGGTTCGGGCTTGAGACTGCATTTTTGATTAGCGGGCTGGTCGCATTTGTTGGCGTGCCGGCGATTTTGAAGCTGCCCGAGCGCCGCAGGGAAGAAGAAGAGTAATAGGTGGCTGTCTGCCTTGGAGATCCCGTGAAGGAGAGCCAGCGTCAGAAGAAAAGTTGCCAAAGACGGGGCAGGAAGATGATCAGTCCGACGATTGCGCTGCCAACTGCCGCCACCAGGATGGCGCCAGCGGCCGTGTCCTTAGCGACTTTGGCGAGAGGATGCAGTACAGGTGAGGTCAAATCCACCAGGGCCTCGATGGCGGTATTGAGCAGCTCCAGGCCGATGACCAGCGCGATCAAGGTGACGACTATGGCCCACTCTGACCGGTTTATGCGGAGGGCGAGGCCGGCGGTGACGACTGCAGCAGCGACCGTGACGTGAATGCGGAGATTGCGCTGGCTGTAAAGGGCGTGGCGCATCCCGGCAAAGGCGAAAGCGAGACTCTGCCAGAAGTTCCGGGCGCGGGCTGGCGGCTTCATCTACCAGTCCGGCGTGGTCAGGCGAGGCGTAAGGTCCTCGTCGGTCAATGAACTGAGGATCGCGCTCTGTTTGCGCCACATGTCTGCATGCTGCGTCTCGGTTTCATGGTCGTAGCCAAGCAGGTGCAGGGTGCCGTGGACCACCAGGAGTTGTAGTTCTGCAGCAAGTGTGTGGCCGTGTTGTATGGCCTGACGAGAGGCGTAAGGGAAGGCCAGCACCAGATCGCCCAGGTCGGCGTCGAGTTCGGCAGCCAGGGCGTCGGGCACCTCTGCAGCGGGTGCTGGTCCCTCTTGGACGGCGAAGCTCAAGACATCTGTCGGCGCATCCTGCTGGCGGTAGATGCGATTGTAGCGGCGCAGCTCGTCGTCGTCCACCACCAGAATTGAAATCGAGAGTTCGTCCCGCTGGCAGGCATGCAGGGTTGCCCGTGCCGCGGCCGTCAGCCAGGCTTCTTCCACGCACGTCTGAAACCGCTCATCAATTTGAATATAAATCTGCGTGTTCGTCGTCAACGATGCCCATCCTGACGCACTTCTCAAACCGGTCACCGTTGGGGGAGACGGCAGGTTGTTGAATGCGGAGGCGTGATCTTTGGCCACTGTGTCACGCGGTACAATTATACCGCCGGACTTGACCGGGGCAATTTCTTGTTGAAGCGAGATTTCCTCCGCTAGAATGGAGGAAACTGGACGGAAGAAGTAAGTTCTGGCGGTTGCTGTCCATTTGCCGCGACCCATCACCTGAAAGCAGCAGTCATGTTTTTTGATCGAGCCAAGATCCATGTGCAAGCCGGGGCCGGAGGCAACGGCATTGTCGCCTTCCGCCGGGAGAAATTTGTGCCCAGGGGAGGGCCCGCGGGAGGCAACGGCGGGCCGGGCGGCAACGTCTACATTGTTGCCGACCAAAGCATGAATACGCTGCATGCATTTCGGAGAAACGTGCACTTTCGGGCTAAACGCGGTTCACACGGGGGCGGCACCAGAAAGGCGGGCGCAACGGGCGAAGACCTGCTGATCCAAGTGCCGGTCGGAACGATTGCACGTATTGCAGAGTCAGATACAGTGGTGGCAGACCTGGTACGGGACGGGCAGCAGGCGCTGGTCGCCAGAGGGGGCCGCGGGGGTCGGGGAAATGCAGCCTTCAGAAGCGGTCGAAACCAGGCGCCGCGCCTGGCAGAGAAAGGCGAAGTAGGCGAGGAGCGGTGGCTGGAGCTGGAACTGAAGATTGTAGCCGATGCAGGGATCGTAGGGGTGCCCAACGCGGGCAAATCGACGTTGTTGAGCGTCATCAGCCAAGCCACGCCCAAGATTGCCGACTATCCGTTCACAACGGTTGTGCCCAACCTGGGCGTAGCGGAAGTGAGCCATGTTCAGATCGTGTTTGCCGATATTCCCGGTTTACTGGAGGGCGCTCACGATGGCGTTGGTCTGGGATTGGAGTTTCTGCGTCATGTTGAACGCAGCCGAGTACTGGTCCACCTTCTCGACGGTGCGAGCCCTGATCCGGCTGGTGATTACGAGGTCATCAACCAGGAGATGAGGCTATTCAACCCGACTCTGGCGAAGAGACCGCAGTTGATTGTTCTGAATAAGCTCGATCTTCCTCAGGCGCGGGAAATCTGGCCCCGCCTGCAAGAGGCGCTGGCCTCTACAGGGAACCCTTTATTTGCCATTAGCGCGGTGACGGGCGAGAACGTGCAGCAACTCCTGTACGAAGTCAAATCGCAACTGGATAGGCTGCCGGCGTCGGTTGAGATGGAGGAGGTGGAAGAGTTACCGACGCTGTCGCCTGAGGCGGATGAGCGATCATTTGAGGTCACTCGCCTGGAGGACGATCTGTGGCTGGTGGAGGGTGTTGCGATTGAGAGGGTGGCACAGATGACGAACTGGGACTACTACGAGGCCGGATTGCGGTTTCAGCGCATCCTTTCTGCGATGGGGATCTCAGAAGCGCTGCGAAAGCAGGGCGTTCAGGACGGAGATACCGTACAGATTGGCGGGGTAGAACTGGTGTGGGGATTCGAGAACGCGCTGGGAGAGTGACGGCGGCAGCAAACGGTGGCTGGACGCAGAATTCCGGTCGCCCGTTGACACCAGAGCGAAGGCATAAGAGCGTGCGGCGTGTGTCCTGGGCCGTCGGCAGTGAGCAACAGAGGGATGAATTCAAGAGACGGATTGAGGGGCAAACGAATCGGCGTTTTCGGAGGCACTTTCGATCCGATTCACATTGGGCATCTGGTCCTTGCGGCGGAGGCCCGGCATCAGCTGCAACTGGACCAGATCGTGCTGGCGCCGGCCGGGGACCCGCCCCATAAGCCAGACAGCCCCATATCCCCCTTGCATCACCGGTTGGCTATGTGCCGCCTGGCAGTTGCCGACGAAACCGCAATATGCATAAGTCTCATTGACGCCGAGCGCCCTGGTCCTCATTACACGTCGAATTTGATGCGGCTTTTCCAAAAGGGGGTCGGGGGGGAGGGGCAGCTCTACTTTCTGATGGGGTTGGACAGTCTGCGGGATCTGCCGACCTGGCATGAGCCGGAATGGCTGGTGCGCAACTGCCGGCTGGTTGCTCTGCGCCGCCACGACGTAGAGATCGACTGGGCGGGCCTGGAAGCGGAACTGCCCGGCGTGCGCGAGCGGGTTATCGTATTGGAAATGCCAGAATTGGAGATTGCCAGCAGCAGTTTGCGGGAACGCGTACAGTCGGGGCAGCCGATTCGCTATCAGGTCCCCCGCGCGGTCGAACGTTACATAGTTGATCAGGGCCTGTACCGGTCATAGGGCCAGAATTGGGAGCGGGCCGAAGGCTCCTATCCTCTCCGAATCGCTTTTCTAATCCAACTGTCAATCGTGGGTCACGAAGTCATACGGCACTGCATTGAGCAGCGGCGACGCGTGGAGTTCGACACCCAGCTGCTCCAACGCCTTGAGGAACTGATCATCCTCGATCGCGCTGAACTGCTCAGCGGACAGATTTCTCAGCAAATCGGCATCCACATGCTTGGAGCTGGTCGGTTGCGTGACTTCCACGTTGGGGGTCACTCCTTCGCCTTTAATCAGGTTGCCATTGGGCGTAAGCCAGTTGGTCACGCCCAGGAGAATGGCAGAGCCGTCGCTGAGCCCAAACTGGTTGAGGACGGTGCCTGTACCAAAGGTTGTCTCACCGATCAGGATGGCGCGTTCGTTTTCCTTGAGGGCGCCGGCAGTGATCTCGCCAGCACTGGCAGTGCCTTCATTGATCAGAACGACCAGCGGCATTTCCCTTGCATAACCCAAGCCGCGCGAGCGGTGGACGGTTTGATTTTGATTGGCATCGGATTCGATCAATATCAAATCGCCTTTGGAGAGGAACTGGCTATTGGCCTGAATGGCCTGTTGCAGGTACCCGCCCGGATTGTTGCGCAGATCCAAGATGATGCCCTGGTTGGTTTGAGCCTCAGAAATCTCGCGAAGAGCGGCTTCCAGCTCCCTGTCCACACCGGAGGTAAACTGCGAGATCTTGACATAGGAAATGCCGGTGTTGGGGATTGGGCTCCAACTCACGCTCGGCACCTCTATCGGGGCGCGAGTAATCGGGACCTGTAAGGGTTCCTGTACTTCAGGGCGGCTGACGGTCAGGACGACCTCGGAATCTGCCGGGCCGCGAACGAGGAAGATCACCTGGTCCAGCGATTTCCCTTCGACTGATTCACCATCCACTTCCAGGATTATATCTCCGGCCAGGATGCCCGCCTGTTCGGCGGGCGAGCCGTTAATTGGAGCTACGATGAGGACATTGCCGTCTTCCATGGACACGTAGGCGCCGATACCCTCGAAAGAGCCTTCGAGGCTGGTCTGGTGCAACCTTACGGCATCAGGGTGGAGGAAAGTTGTATGTCCTTCGTCGCCCAGAGAGGCGAGCATTCCTTCGATGGCGCCGTATGTCATGGCGGTGAAGTCGAGCTTCTCGCGGTCGACAAAGTGGGCGACGACATAGTCCCACGCTTCCCAGAAGATGGTGAACTGGGCGGGACGCTCTTCAGCAGCCATGGCCGAGCGGATAGAGTAGCCGGAGATATTGCCGCCAACAAAAGCCAGCGCCATCAGCCAGATGACAACAACAGACTGGACTGCTCGTCTGCCCAGTTTTGTTCTAGATAATCGCATCATTCCATTGGTTCCGTAGTTGCTCTCGGCGAGACACGCCCCGGCAGATTGTGCATGACAGTCTCGTATAGTTCGTATTTTTTGAAGGCAATACAAAAAAGTATCTGCCATGCACACGCTTTTGGCAAGCATTTAAGGCGATTCCCAGCCTACGTTGGGACTACGGTCCGCCTATTTTTATTGTCCAACCAATTGAGGAGCAGTTGAACTGAGGGGAAAAGAGTGGGGTAGAACTGTATCGACCCGAGATGCGGGCGGGACTCGCAGAGTTCAAGTCGGGGCGATGGGTCGAGGCCCAAGCCAAGCTAATTTCCCGCCATTCTTGACGAAACTGTCCTATGATCGGGGCGTGTAACCACCAGTCCGATCATAGGACAGTTTTCTTCGTATTCAGCGATGGTGAGCTTCGGTTGTTCCAGGTCTTGCGGCCGAGTCAAGGAGTCTTATGCCGCATGGCTGCACTGAGAAGTTGGCGACAACCAGGACTGGAACGAAGGCAGCCCACGCATCATGAAGAGTGGGGTAAACCGACGGCGCCCGCCACCTCCTTGGGTGTACTTGTCAGCGCCGACGGTCGCGAACCCCGTCCCTAGCTTAGTTCATGCTGATCGAAATCGAGCCAGAATCCTGGGCAACGCTGACGCTGGCCGGGAGCATGATATTCTGGGCCAAAACAGCGTTGATCTGCGCATTCACCGGAGAGAGCAGGGCTCCACCGACGGCCATGCCACCGGTGCCGGCCGACTGGAGATCTACCATCAGATGACCATCGCTCACCATCAGGTTGCCGACGAGGTCGAGCGTATTGCCCATCATGCTGACGCCGTCCTTCAGGGTGACGCGGAAGTGCATTGCATCCGGCTCAATCCAGACCATAACGGAATCGATCGGCTGATTGGGACCACTGTTGGCTTCGAGAGCCTTGGTCACGTAGCTGCTGAACTCAGATTCGCTCAGCATCACTTCGCCCATTGTGAGTGCGCCGATCAGGGCATCCTGTGCCGACAGGGCCGCCTCGTGGGAGATCTCAACATCTCGGTCAGGCGGAGCGGCCGGCGCGGTGCAGGCGCTAAGAACTACCAGCAGCAGAGACAGTACAACGAGTGAAATGAGTGGGGTTCGTTTGTTCATGGTTCTGTTGCTCCTTGAGAGAATTGGGTTAAGGGAACTTAATCTTGATCTCATCACAAATTGATAGAGAAACAATTAAATGATGACCCTGAGCTATATCGTCTCACAAGAACAGATCAAGCGCAAATCTGAAAAAAGTGGTATGGCAGCCCCGGAAACGACTTCTTCGTAACCTCATCTGAGAGGCCGATATTCAGTTTGCGACTCTATCTTCTCACAAGAACAGTTCTTGTACAAGTCGGAAAAAACAGAGGGCGCCTCCTCGCACGGGCCACTCTTGTGACGAGCCTGCAGGCTCCCGAAGTCGCGATCTTGCTTCTGCCAACTCTTGGATGACTGTGTGATCTCCACAAAAGTCTGGCGCCGGGTTGCGCCCAAGGAGAGTTCATCTGCCCCTATGATACACTTGACGGGCAAGGCTGTCAACCCTGAAAATTGCTAAAGTGAATACAAAGTTCTGGTGGGTGGTGATTCGCCACGGGTAGAAAGCTGGAAGGTTCTCAACTGGTACCTGGCCTCACTCTTCGGCTTCCTCCAGCATGTCGACGCCTGCCAGTTCCCGGTCAAGGAGATACAGCCCGGGCTTAAAGTCTCCAATCAGGCGAAGCTTCTGCACGAGGTCGTCCACCAGCTCTTCTTCCTCAACCTGTTCATCGACGAACCACTGCAGAAAACTGTCAGTGGCGTAATCGCCTTCCTGGCGTGCGAGTTTGACGATGCGGTCAATGGAAGCGGTCACTCTTTGCTCCTGCCTGAGCGCGCCTTCCATGACCTCCTGTGGTGAACCGAAGCCTCCTTCCGGTGTGGGGACGGGGAAGAGCTCGACCCGGCCCCGCCGGCTATGAATGAACTTATAAATCTTCATGGCGTGGGCCATTTCTTCTTCGGCGTGGTTGAAGATCCACTGAGAGAACCCTTTGAGGCCCAATCCTTCGAAATAGTCGGCGGCTGCCAGATAGGTATAGTGCGCCTGCAACTCCATATTGATCTGTTGATTCAATGCGCTTTGCACATTTTCGACAAACATGTGTCGTTTCCTTTCGAATGTAATGCTGCCTGGTGGCGGAGAACTCTGTCATACCCGGTTTTCCACCATACTGCAATCGCCCGGAGATTCGATTTCGATGGTGATGTGTGTAAGATGCAGGCCGTCCAGCTCTTCGCGCGCCCGCTGTTTGATCTCTCGAATCTCGTCCTGATTGGCTGACTGGTTGACGACGAGATGGGTGGACAGAACGTGATGGTCGCCGTCGAGCGACCAGAGATGCGTATGGTGGCAGTCTTCGACGGTGCTGATGTTGCGCAAGCGCTGGGCCAGGTGCGACAGGTCAACTCCTTCCGGGGCTGCTTGCAAGAACAGTTCGGCCGTCTTTTTCAGATGACCCAGGACACTGTAGAGAATGTATCCGCAGAGTAGCACGCGATACCGACGGCGCGACTACGATTTGCAGGATAATGTTGCACCAGTCTAGCAGATTTTGCCAAAAGCAAACATCGCCCTTTTCCAGGTATGCAACCAGGGGATGATGCTGTGTCGGCGGGTCTCCCAGCGCGCAAATGAAGACCCGGGGCGGTGGTCAATCATTGGCTGTCTCAGGGGCGACCTGGCCGGACCTCCGGATCCTGGCGTCATACTCTTCGAGTTGCAGAGAGGTCAGGTAGAGAAGGAGCACCAATTTGACACCTTCCAATGCGATGTAGTACGGGTGGAAGGATCGTTCCGGCACCTCTAATCCGTGGATTATCGCAAGGGTGCGGGCGTCCAGCACGGTATAGAGGAGGATGGTCTGCGTTGCAAGCAGCACGACGATGAGGAGGGTAAACGCGCGAATCCGCCGGGGCCAGTCCTTTATCAGTGTGATCGCAGCGATGGCGGAGGCAAACCCAATTTCGAGGGCATTCAAAGCATGAAAGACTAGATGGCCGATCTCGAGGGCGACAGGCAATGTCAATGATGGGGCCTGGAATTTAAGGGGTGTCTCCATGAAGCTGATGGCGCAGACAAACCCAATCCAAAGCAATGTGAAGACGAAGACCCGTTGCGTTATGCGCGCGAGCAATCGTTGTCCAAGTGAATTCATAGGTTATTCGTGGGTGGCCTCGCCAGACTTAGACAGAGCTTCAGGGACATGAACTGGCAATTGCGCCACTAGTCAGAGTAGTGAAGGTCGAGCCCGAGTCTTGTCATCTCGGCTGATGCCTGATCTGCCCCGGCTCGGCCCTTCAAGTCCGGTAACCAACACTCTTTGACTTTGCGTGAGGAGGAATCCTTTAGCCTGATTCTGGTGAATCCAGGATTTCCCCTCGCTTTGCCGACTGAACGATTTCGAATATTTCCAGCTTTGGATGACCTGCTAAGGCCTCACGGGGAAGTCTTCCCGCTCGAGCATGACCTTGCTGGAACTCGTCAGACTTAGTCCATCGTTCAAAGTCCTCTCTGCATTCCCAATGCGTCTCTACGACAAATGGGGCGCCCTCAGTTGCCGGACGAAGCAGGCGAAAAGAGACAAAGCCGGGCATTCGGTCTACGAGTGCGGCCCTATCCTTGAAGCGATCTTCAAACGCGTCAGCGAAGTCCGGTTTCACGGCGATTCGGTTCATAACGATGACCACAGTGGCCTCCTTTTGCTAAGTCGACTTTAGGAAGTTTCGCGACGCTCATGGTACAGGCACAATAACTGGGCAAAATGCGGTTGGGTGTTTGATGACTTTGACGGGGATCATGAATACTTCCTTGATGCGATCGGGAGTCAGGACGTCAGACGGAAACCCATTTGCCGAAACTTGCCCATTTTGCATGAGCATAATTTTGTCGGCGTACTGAGCCGCCAGGTTGAGGTCGTGAAGGACTGCCAGAATCCCCACGCCCTGATCTTTCAGACTTTTTGCAACACGCATCATTCGATGTTGATGCGCGAGATCAAGATTATTTGTCGGCTCGTCCAGGAACAGATAGCGCGGACCCAACGGGGACTCTTCCCAGATTTGGGCCAACACGCGGGCCAGCTGTACACGTTGCTTTTCACCCCCGGAAAGAGTTGTGTAGGGACGACGGCCAAATTCTGACATGTCAACTGCTTGCAGGGCCTGATCGACGATGGCGTAATCGTGCGGTGTTTCTGCAGTTCGCAGGTGTGGCGTACGTCCTATCAGCACGACATCCAGCACACGGAATGGGAAGGAAAGGCTGGAGTTTTGAGGCAGCACGGCCCGAATCTGTGCCAGTTGCTTCGCCGACCAGCGATGGAGTTCGGTTCCATTCATGCAGATCTGTCCTTTAGTCGGGGGATGCTCTCCACACAGGACTCGCAGAAGTGTCGACTTGCCGGCCCCATTGGGACCGACGACAGCCAGCAGACGGCCTGGCGGGACTTCGACAGAGACGCCATGCACAAGTCGTTTCCCACCTACCTGCACATCGATGGAAGAAGCTTCAAGCAAGGCCAGACTCTCCCTGGTGGCGTACGCGAAGCAAGAGCCAGAGGAAGAAGGGCGCGCCCAGGCTTGCGGTGACGATACCGATGGGCAACTCTGCGGGCGCGATGATCGTACGTGCGACTGTATCTGCGCCAACCAGAATGGTGGCGCCCAGCAACGCTGATCCTGGCAATACAAGGCGGTGTTCCGGCCCAACCATCAGGCGAAGAAGATGCGGCACGACAAGCCCGACAAACCCAATGCTGCCTGCAGCGGCCACTGACGCGCCAACTGCCAGTGCGGTCAGGACAACGATTACGCGCTTCACTTGCTCGATCGAGATTCCCAGATGTGTAGCCTCGGCTTCTCCCAACAGCAGGGCATTAAGCGACCTCGCCAGGCGAGGAAGAGCCAGAATTGCCAGCCCGACGAAGGGAACGGTGGTAAAGACAGCTCGCCAAGTTGCTCCCCCCAGACTGCCCAGACTCCAGAATACGATATCCCGCAATTGATCGTCGGTAGCGAGCAGCACAAAAAAGCCGACGCCGGCGCCAGCCAAGGCGTTAACGGCGATACCGGCCAACAACATGGTGGACACGATTGTACGCCCGTTCCGGGTAGCGAGACGGTAGACAAGCAGAGTAGCGATCATGCTCCCGATGAAAGCCGCCAGTGGCAGCGACGTGTAGCTGAGAAAGGCGCCGGCCAGCTCCATGAGGGGGCCTCCCAACACGATCCACGCGGTTACCGCCAGAGCCGCCCCACTGGAGATTCCAATCAGTCCTGGATCTGCGAGAGGATTGCGAAAAAGCCCCTGCATGGTGGCGCCGGACAGAGCCAGTCCTGAACCGATGAGAAGGCCCAGCAAGATTCTGGGCAAGCGAATCGCGATTACGACAGCCTCTTGGCGGGCATCGTAGGTCCATGGGAAGTCCAGGCCAGCGGGATGGGCCAGGATAGCAATTAACTGATTAGGAGAGACTGTGACTGCGCCCGTGGCGATGCCCATAGTACTGGTGAAGAGGAGCAGGAGTCCCAGTCCTCCCAAGACGATGAGAGGTCGCGTCCGTAAGGAATCGAAAGAGAAGGGGCTGAGCAGATGAAGTTTGGCTAACATCGGCCCAGCCTTTCAGATGCGTCGAAGAGAGCTCTCGTTGCGCTTTCCAAGTTGTTTACCGCCGCGGGGCAGGAAATCATATGGAACTGATCGAGGACGGACTTGCGCATTTGCAGAAGACAGGTTTTTGACAGTTGGCAGGCACCAAGCAGTTCTCAGTTGAGGACTGGCGGGATCAGTTGATGCGGCGGCGCAATCCGAACGGAGGAATGATACTGTCCGTTGCCCGTCAAGTTGACTTGGGGCATGACTTCGTCAATCATCTCCACCATGAGCAGGAATTCCTCCACAGGTAAGATAAGCGACAGTTTGCCAACGCAAATACGGCAGTGACCCTGACTGATGGAGTCACCAAGCTCCAGGATGTTGGCACGCGTTTTCATGATGTGCGCCGCCAAGCGGTTAAAGGCTTCGGCCGAAAGGTGAAGTCCGACTCCATCCCAGATCAGATGGACGGTTCCGTGTTCGCACTGGCTGACATATTGCTGTCCATTACGTTCGGCCAAGATGACGATATGCTGACACATGGTTGCAGGTCTCCTTTGTATGAATAGGTTTGGTCACTCTGGCGTCTTTTGAGTTCGACGGAAACTACCCGTCCCCTACTGGTCTTCTCGGATTTGCTTTGCCAGATCGAGGATGGCTTGGCCCATTCGCGGACCGAAATTGAGCAGATAGAGACCGTCCATAGCTACGATGCGGCCGTTCTGGGCCGCAGGCGTCTGGGCAATGCCGGGCAGTTCCAGCAAGCCATCCTGGCCACCAAGGCTCTGGAGCCCGCTGGTGAACATGAGGATGACGTCAGGTGCAGCGGCGAGCGCGGCCTCGGCAGTGAGTGGTCGGTAGCCCTCGAATCCTTCGATGGCGTTTTCGCCGCCCGCCAACTGAATCATTGTGTGAGCTCCAGTGTTCTGCCCGGCGACGCTGACAGCGCCGGCGCCTCGCGCGTAGATGAACAGTACCCGCGGTTGACTTTCGGCACTCTGGACATAGGCGCGGGCCTGGGCCAAGTCGGCCTCAAGCTGGACAACCAGGGATTCGCCTTCTGCTTCCCGGTCCAGAGCTTTGGCGAAACCGCGAATCTTTTCCGCGACACCTTCCACCGAATCATCGGATTCGAGCAAGAGGACATCAACACCAGTGTCCCTGAGATGTTGAATTGCCTCAGATGGACCGGCTTCGGTTGTTGCCAGAATGAGTGAGGGGTCAAGGGCCAGTACACCTTCGGCGGAAAGGCGGCGCTGATAACCTATTTGGGGCAGGTCACTCACCTGGGGAGGGTAGCTGCTGGAACTGTCGACCGCTACCACGTTGTCACCCGAGCCTAAGGCGAAAACGATCTCCGTGACCGTTCCACCGAGGGTGATAATTCGGCTCAGATCGTCGACAACAACAAGGTTGCCGTCGGCATCGTTCAGTTCGATGGCTACTCCATCTTGGGAAGGCTGCGCGTTATCGGCGGAAGGAGCAGGGGTTTCCGCGGCAATTGGGGTCGCTTGAAGCAATGCCTGGTCGACGGGCAAGGTGCAAGCGGTGAGAAGACCGACGCAGACAATCAGAAGTCCGAAACGCTTTAACGAGGGCATGGCTTTCTCCATTCGGTCACAGGGTGACCGTCTCTTGGCTGAACCGGAAGAGCAGAAGAAAAGCCACTATTGCAAAGCGCGGCAGCATCTGTTATACTCTGCTACGGGTTCAGCATGTGGAAGGGGACTGGTGTCAGCAGCCACTTTCCGAAATTGTTGTTCCTACTTTCAGCCGGCCCTTCGGGGCCGGTTTTTCATTTGGTTTGAACTGTTTGTTCCTTGAGTGCGGCAGCTTTTTCCTGGTCTCCAGCGCGGACGCGCTGCTTCTGCTGGAATTCGGCAAGGTAGTAGCTGCCAATTACAAATACTGCGGCCGCGCCCTGGCCGCAAATCGTTTCCCAAGTTGGAAAGATGCCGAGCCAAAGGCTAACCCAATAGGGAAGGTTGAGGGAACCTACGGGTGAGATTGGCACCCAGCCAACGGCCTGCATTGTATGAATCGTGTTGCCCACCATTATGAGCAGCACTCCGCCGATAAGAATGCCGGTAATCACCAGCATCCTTTTGTAAGGCAGACGGGTCTGGAGCTGGAAGGTGAAGAAGCCGACAATAGCCGTCGCGAGGAGTCCCAGGGCAACACCTTGCATTACAATGGCCGGGCCTGCGTCCAGTACGAGCGCCTGCAAGAAGAGCACCGTCTCGAAACCCTCCCGGTAGACACTGGTGAATCCCAGTGCGATAAAGCCAAGGGCCTGTGCCGACAACAGACTTTCGGCCGCTCCTCCCAACAGAACTTTTTTGCGCTGGTGGAACCCTGCCAGCCAGTCCTTCCAGTAGACTCGATGGAAGAACCAGTTAGTGATGAGGAGGAGGACGCCCACGGCGATCAAGGAAACGACGGCTTCCAGACGCTCGCCAAAGCTGCTGAAGGCGAGCATCAGGCGTTGGGCGATCCACCAGGTAATCACGGTAGCAATCGTTGCCAAAATGACACCGACAAGCATAGAGCGCCGGAAGGCGGCATAAGCGCCCACCATGCTGGCCATGAGAGCGGCGAGGATGACTATGGCTTCCAGCCCTTCGCGGAAAACGATGACGGCGGAATTGGTAATGATGGCCAAGGGTGCGGCGCCACTGCCGAGAACGGTCTGGGCTTCGGCCAGGCCTTCGTCAAGAACGTCTCGAATTGCGGCGACCTCAGCAGGGGCGCGGCGTTGGGCGACTGCCAGAGAGAGCCCTGGCTGCCCCTGGAAGCCGTGCCAGAAGAGTCCGTCAAGGCGCG
This sequence comes from Caldilineaceae bacterium, assembly GCA_965204525.1. GTDB lineage: Bacteria > Chloroflexota > Anaerolineae > Caldilineales > Caldilineaceae > Bin5. Next base: position 2,245,950 of record OZ241994.1, read on the forward strand.
CGACCAAGTCGGGTGAGAAGGCCATAAGCCGCAACTCCGGCCCAGCGTCGAAGAGTGCGTAGGCCTGGATGCGGCTGCTTTCGGCCAGTTCGTACTCGCCGCGCGCCACTTGCTGCTCCATTTCGTTTAACAGAGCTTCAACTACGTTAAAAATGCCCTCGCCACTGCTGTCGCGCACGGCTTCGCCAAGTGTCTGTTCGGTGAGCGCAAGCGCTTCTTCCACTTGGGAGCGCACAAGCTGTCTTTCGTCAAGCTGTTCGAGGGCCAGTTTCATTTCCTGAAGGAGATCAACGAGCCGCTCGGCGGCGGCGGGGTCGGCGGCGGAGATGCGGGGGTAGAGCTCGGCGAGGAAGACTTCGGCCTGGTCACGGAAGGTGAGCGCCTCCAGGTACTCAGTTTCGATAGTGATCTGGCCGTTTCGGACGCCGTCGCGATATTCGATGTAGACCAGATCGATGAAGAGATAGAGCAGTTGACTACGGCGGGCGAACTCTTCAGGCGAAAGATCCACAGGCTGATAAGAAGAAATGAGGCCTCGCAGGTCGGAAACGATGGCGTCTGTTTGAGAAAGCTTTCCGGCCAGGACATCCTCTTCAAGACGAATCAGGGCTTGTTCGAATGCGGTAGCGGCGGACTCCCCCTCTTTCTCCGCGAAGTCGTCGCGCAGAAGGGCAAAGTAACCCTGCAATTGACCTGTCCATTCGGCGGAGCGCGTCGGGTATCCCTTTTTGGCCGCCTTTTCCAGGTTGTTCAGTGCTTCTCGCAGGCGGAAAAAGTAGGTATCTCTGAGGTCATCGCCCACGACGGCGACGGTGGTTGCCTGATTGGTCAGTCCGCCAAGATAGGAGTTTATGGTCCGGCGGGCCAGGTCATCGATCATGCTCACTTTGGTCGCGCGACGGAATTCGCGCAGGCGCAGCCAGTCAGCTGCGCGGGCGCCATCTTCGGATTCCAGGGAGGCGAGGGCAGCGGTTTGCGCCCCCCAGAGCAGGCCGGTCCAGAAACGGCCGCGGGCGGCAGACAGGGCGGGGCCGTCTTTGGCCTGGGCGGCCTGGAGCGCGTCGTCCAAGGCCTCTTGAATCCAGGCGTCGGCGGCGGGCGCCAAGACGGCAAGAGATGACTGCAGATCTTCGGTATAGACCAGTGCTGCAGATTCGATATTCGTCAGGGCTTGCGCGGCGAGGGCGTTTTTGGTTTCGTCTTGCTCAGCGCGCTCTGCCTCGTAGAGCGCCCGCTGGGCCTCAAAAGTGAGGCTGCGAAGTTGCTCGGCCACCTGCCACAGGTGCGGCTCTTCACTGTCCTGCCCGGTCTGAGCGAGCGCGGGGATGAAACCGGTTTTGGGCTCCGGTTGCGCGTGCGTGGTCTCCGCTATCAAGAATGCGCTACCCACAACTATTGCAATGCAGATCAGACAGAGGAGAGCGCGGTTTCCCGGCGTGACCGTCGGCTTGCCAGCGCTATTCACGGCTTTCGTCCTTCACAGAAGTTGCTCCAAACCCCGTTGCCAGGTTTGGCGAGTCGCTGCGCCCGCGAAAAAGGAGGGCGCAGCGACTTTACAGATCAGGCCAGATCGAGAGCGATATTCAAATCTGAAGCGGCCTGCGCTACCAAGGCGGCAAGCGCAGTTGCCAAGTCCTGGGCCTCGGTTCCGAAAAGGTCGGCCTCTTCGGGACTGAACTGCACGCCCTCCTGTTCCTGAGCAAAGAGATCGTCAACGTATGTAATCAGAGTGTTGAAGTCGGTTCGGATCTGCTCATGAAGCTGAACGTCGCTATCGGACACCAGGGGCGAAATGTTATCGTAGGTGAAACTCAGTCCGGCAAGGATTCCTTTGATGTCGTGTAGCCGGCTTACGGCGATGAAGCTTTCCTGCTCGCTGTCAGTGCCGGTGACGAAGACGGATTCCTTCCACTGTCCGAAGTACTCGTTCATGGTCGGGATCATGGTGACGAGAGCGGTCAGAGCGTCCTCAAGCGTCGGTTCCCAGGCTTCGATGGCGCCCTGCATTTCAATGGTCGCTTCATTCAACCCCTGGGTGGCGCCGAGAAGCATGTTGGCTTCGGGCAATGCCTCGCCTACACTGATTTCGCCATCGCCATCCATATCGACCTTGAGGCCGGTGAATTCGGGATTCGTTCCCCAAAGGGTGGGTTCCAGAAGATTGTGGAAGAAGTTGCCAGGGGATTCGTATACCCGGCCATCGGGCAGCTCGAGGGTCCACGCCAAGGCCTCTTCCGGATCCTCAGAGCCAGGGGGGCCGGCGTCGATCCAGACGTCGTAGTGGGCCAGCGAGGGAACACCCGCTACGATGCCCTCATCAAGTTCATAGTAGGTGCTGGCGTCGAGCCACAGATCTCGCGCTTGCAGGACAAGGGCTTTGATTGCTTCCTGGTTATCGGCCCATAGCTGTTCGTATGGGTCGGCATCGGAATTCGCCTCGAGAGCTGCCTGAACGAGATCGTAGTATTGCTGCGCTACATCAGCCAGGCTGGCGGTGGCGCCCTGCATCAGATCCGCATTCTCCAATGCGTATTCCTTGACGGCATTCAGGTCCACTTCTGGCCCTGATTCCATGGTTTCGCCCGAGCTTTGCGGGGCAGCTGGAACTGTCTGCACGACGCAGGCGGAAAGAGCCAGCATCAGAACAATGCAGAGGGCCGATGTGAGTTGCCCCCTTACGCGATAGAGGCGGTGCGAGAGTGTTCGCTGAAGCATTTGAAATTGGTCTCCTGTATGGTTTGGATTAGAGATTCCCTCTACTATGACCAACGCCTGACAAGTCCGATTGACAAGTACTGTTCAACGGAACAAGGCGGACGCCATCGTTACGCTATGGAGTACGGCAGTTTCGTGTGCAGCACTGTGGCATGCGACTGAGCCGGCGCCCATCCCAGATGACGTTGGCCGCGGTAAAGCGGCGTGCTATACTGGAGACCGGTCCAGCCTAGAATCTTGGTGACGGCTGCGGCAACAGCCATCACGCATTCGAATTTTTGGGTTGGATCACCTCATAAAGGTCGGCCCCCGGTGGGCCGGCCTTTTTTCATCCACCAGCTAAGCGCCTGTCCAATTGTCGATTGAGGGCGTTACGCGGGCGATGGAAGGCGCGCATGGTTGCCAGGCGCAACTGATTCTTTTTGGATGATTCATCCTCATCATGGTTGTCGTCCGAGCGACGCGTCGAGCGGAGGCTAATCAGCAAAATCGCGACTGCCACGAGCAGACATAGCAAGAGGATAAGCTGCAGAAAGTCAACAATCTCCATTTCGATCCCCTGAATCGCTGTTTTGATAGATAGAGGGCGAACGACAATGAGGAACAGTATAGCACCGCAATTCAAGGTGTTGGGCTGGATTTTTGGCGAGATTTGTCGCTGCAGGGGTGAAGAAAAACGCGTAGATAAGGTTAACTGTCGAATTAACCTAGGTTAACAGTCCAAGTGTGTTCAGAACAGCGACAACTGACCGCTGTCCTCCTCTTCGGCAGGCAGCCCGACTATGGGATTCCAGTCAGGTAGGGGCAGGTATTGGCTGACACGGTCGCGCAGGCGGCGGACCGTTTCCGGGGCGTGGCCTTCGAAGGGATTGTGTACATAGCAGAACACGTCTATACCGTCCTTCAACAGACAGGCAATGCGTTTGGCCCATTTGTCCAGCAGTTCGTCCTGGGGGCGCCGAATGACTTTGTCGTCAGGCAAAGGGTCTCTGTCGTTGCCGATCAGGCGGATGTGGCAGGGAAGGCGTGTGGCAGTGAGGTCGGTAGCGGCCTGCCAGTTGGCAAAGGTATCGGGTTGCCCGGTGCGTTCAACGGCAACGAAGCCGATCCGCCTCTCCAGCAGGAATCGAATGAAGGCGGTGGTCATGAGATCGAAGGCGCGGACTTCGACGGACAGGGGTATTTCGGCGGCGCTGGTCGCGAGGCTGTCCCCAAAGTCGGCGAGGCGCCGGCCGTCGCTGGCGCGGGTAAAGGTCGCCGGGAACTGGATGAGGCCGGGAGCGGCGGCGGGGCCGAGCGAACGCAGGACATCCAGATAGGCTGCCGTTGTCTGTTCCACATTGACCAGTCTTTTCTCGTGGGTGATCTCTCGGGGCGCTTTCAGGGAAAAGGTGAAACCTTCGGGCACGCTTTCGAGCCAGCGCAGCAAGGTCTTGGGCGCGGGCAGGGCGTAGAAGCTGGTATTGGCTTCGACGCTGTTGAACTGCCGGGCGTAAAAGCTTAGCTGCTGATCGGCCGGAGTTTGAGTGCGGTAAAAGACGCCTCGCCAGTCGGGGAAACTCCACGAGGAGGTGCCGACGCGCAAGGTGCCCGTTTTTTCAGCTTTCATTGGCTTCTCGTTCCGGGCAGAAATGGACTCTGAGCGGCCGAAAGGAAGCGTCATTTCACAGACGCTGTTATGTTATGTGCAATGTGCACAAAAACAGGATTTCAATTTCATGCAGGATGGGCAGTGGAATTGGTTCCCGGGTCGGGTATCCTTTTGCGTAATCGCTGGCTTGTGAAATGTCTGAGGCGCCGGCGCTGCGCTCAGGGAGCGTGATGCTGTGTTGATCAGTGATGGAAGCACAGGCCCTTATCTTTAGGAATGGCTCATCTGCGCCACGGAGTACACGGGCTGCAATCAAAGCCAGGGGAGCGGCCGCCGCGAAATTAAGTGGAGAAGATGGGCAGTATTATTTCAGGTCTCACTTGAGGAAGGAGAACTTTTCGATGTCAATGCTTGTACGTGCTGCGAAACACAGTTCGAAGTTGCGAGCGATACCCCTTGCCGTTCTTGGGCTGCTTGTCTTTGCCCCATCTGCATTTGCCCAGGATGCGGTGCCGTTTACGACGGATGAAGTCGCCTATTCGGTTGACAACTTAATCCTGTTTGTCTCTGCGGTGCTGGTGCTGTTTATGCAGGCCGGCTTCGCAATGGTCGAGGCTGGTTTCAATTCGGCCAAGAATACCGTGAACATTATGTTCAAAAACATCATTGACCTGGCGAGTGGTGTTTTCTTCTATTTCCTGATTGGTTACAGCATCATGTACGGTGGGCCGTTGCTCGGGGGATTCCTGGGGTTTGGTGGGTTCGGAATCTCAATGGATGCGCCGAAAGCGATGGCGGGCAACCTGAACCCTCAGGTTGACTTTCTGTTCCAGGTGGCCTTTGCGGCGACGGCGGCCACGATCGTATCTGGCGCCGTAGCCGGCCGCATGAAGATATCGGGCTACTTGATCTACAGTATCATCCTCACAGCCATTATCTACCCTGTGAGCGGCTATTGGAAATGGGGTGGAGGCTGGTTGGACGCGATGGGTTTCTATGACTTTGCCGGGTCTTTGGTTGTACATGCCGTGGGCGGATTCGCGGCGCTGGCCGCGGTAATTGTGCTCGGTCCGCGCATCGGACGCTTCGGCGGCGGCTCGACCAATCCACTGCCTCCCAGCAACATGGCGATGGCCGCGTTGGGTGTCTTCATCCTCTGGATTGGCTGGTACGGTTTCAATCCGGGCAGCCAGCTTGCTTTCACGGGCGCGATCAACACGAACGCAGTCATGCTGATCGCCACCAATACGACGCTGGCCGCGGCATTGGGGACGTTGCTGGCGATGGTCTATGGCTGGGTCAAGACGGGCAAGCCGAACCTGAGCTACACGCTGAACGGTGCACTGGGCGGTCTGGTAGGCATCACGGCAAACTGTGATTCGGTCAACAACGTCGAGGCACTGATCATTGGCGCTGTTGCCGGCGTGCTGGTGTGCGTAGGCATGGAGGCGTTGGAGAACTTCAAGATCGACGACGCGGTTGGCGCGTGGCCGGTTCACGGCCTTTGCGGCATCTGGGGCGGGATTGCCACCGGTGTTTTCGGAGGCCACCCCATTGTTGCGCAGATCGTAGGTTCGATTGCGATTCCGGTGTGGGCGTTTGTTGCCGCTTACATTCTCTTCACGGTCATCAAGGCGCTGGGCGTGCTGCGCGTCTCCCCGGAAGAGGAGCAGGCCGGTCTGGACCTTTCCGAGCACGGTGTGGGCGCTTATCATCTGGTTGGCGAGGAGGCGGGCTGAGCCGCTCTCCTTCAGAACGGGATTTCGTTCCCCAGCTGATGCTCAGTTCCATATAAGTTCGAGGCGATAGACGGTTTCGCTGCACATAGTCTAACAGAATACTGACAGGGGGCGTCCCTCTCACGTAGTACTTATGACGAGAGGGACGCTTTCTTGTCTGAGGCCCCTTTTAATCATCGCTGCGCTGAAGAGGGCTCCTGCTGAGTGACGACCGCTCAGAGTGCGGAATCCGAGCGTTGACACAGGGTCTTCACCCTGTATAATCACACTCCAGCGGCGTTTCCCCGATAGCGCGGCCGTGCCGAGTCAACAACTGTCTGGACTGCTCTCGCTGGAAGAGAAAGATTGATTATCTTCCCACCCGCGTGGCTGCGCCAGACGACTCCGGGCCCCCTGCAAGACTGCTGACAACTGCTTCTTGGCTGACTCACAGTGACCCCAGACAATGACAACCGAGTTGGAAGGAAGCCTCATGGAGAAACGGACAGTGATACGTAACAGTTTTGACGTGGGTCCGGAAGGCTGGCATTCGTACGATTACCACGGTGAGATCGTGACGGGCGCAGGCATATTTGTGCTGACGACATGGCGGAAGGGGGGCGGCGTCGACGGCGGAGGTTGCATCTGGGCGGACCAATCTCGCTGGAGCACGGATGTGCCGGAGAGACCGATTTCGATTCTGGCACTGATTCACTACCGGAACTGGGTCGGGCTGGACCCCATCGATCTGAGGGGGTGCGAGGTTTCGGTCTATCTGAGGGGTGACGACCTGCGACTCTACGGAGCGGAGTGCTACTTCTGGGTACATGCCCCTGGTGTCCGCTGGCATTTTTCGGGAAACCCGATCCTAATCGCGGACGAACAGTGGGCGCCGGGACCGAGCAGGTTTCGCCTCGAAAACGATGAATCGCTGTGGCATCGCAGCTACAGCAGTGATGAATTCTGGCACCGCAGCTATCCGCAGGGCGGGCCGCGACTCGACAGTGTGCTGGGGGACGTGCACAGTTATGGCTTTTCTTTTGTCGGATTCAACCGGGAGGTCCAGGGAAGATTGTCGATGGCGGAGTTCGAGATATCGTCTGGCACATAGGTGGAGATAGTCTGACAGAAAAACTTTGACAGTGATCGCGGCGGCGGGCCGGCAAGGCAGGTGTGAATTGAACCAGCGAGGTGTGCCTTATGGGATGTGAAGACGGGTTGTACGAGCCAACAGGCCGAGGAACCGTTCCGATAGAGATTGGTTCGCGCCTGGAATTGATGGTAGACGATTTTCTTATCGCGCGGTTGAGCGGGGGCGCGGCGTTGCGCTTGAACCGACCTGTACCCCGCGAAGTGGCTCTGGTTACGGACAGACCATGGGAGGGGAATTCGTGCACATCGTTCGCGGTATTCCAGGATGGAGACATCTATCGCATGTATTACCTGGGCCGCCAGTTTGTTACGACGCAGGCATTTCTAGACGAGACTTCCCACCCGGACTTTGTCTGCTATGCCGAGAGCAGCGACGGGATCCATTGGGAGAGGCCGGAGCTGGGACTGGTCGAGTTCAACGGTTCGAGCAAGAACAATATCATTCTCAGCAGCGAGGATAGCGCCTGTCCGTCGCGGGCGTTTGCGCCGTTCAAGGATGCGAACCCGGCTGCGGAGGCTGACGCTCGCTACAAGGCGTGGGCGGCGCGGTTTCCGATGCTGGACGGTTCTGCGTCGCGGCCTGGGCACAGCTGGGAGGTTCCGGACGGGCTGCACGCTTTGAAATCGGCGGACGGCATCCGGTGGACGCCGATGTGCGACGGGCCGGTGATCGCAGATGGTCTGCTCGACTCCCAGAACGTGGCCTTCTGGGATACGGTGCGGGGGGAGTATCGCGACTACCACCGCAACGAGTTTCGCATCGAGAAGACAGGTGAGGAACCGTACGGCGGCCAGGTGCGGGCGGGGCCGGCGGGATCCGGCGTGCGAGGTTCCCGCTATGGCCGCGATCTACGCACGGCGACTTCGAGTGACTTTATCAACTGGAACGAGCCGGAATATGTAGATTATACGCAGGGCCGAGTGGACGAAATATACAATAACTCCATCTTGCCCTATTTCCGGGCGCCGCACGTCTTCGTGGGGTTTCCGACCCGATATGTTGACCACGGCTGGTCGGAGGCGGTGGAGGATCTTCCGGAATTAAGCGAACGCCGGCTGCGTGCCTCAGTAAGCGAACGTCACGGCAGCGCACTGACGGATGCACTGTTTATGAGCAGCCGCGACGGCCACATCTTCAATTTGTGGCCGGAGTCGTTTATCCGGCCGGGGCTGCGGCCCGTGGACAATTGGGTTTACGGCGACGGTTTTCCCGGTTGGGGCATCGTGACGACTTCCTCGCTCTTTGACAGGGCGCCCAATGAACTGTCGATCTACGTGTCCGAGGGATACTGGCGGGGCGAAAGCATGAATTTGCGGCGCTATACGCTGCGGGTCGATGGATTCGCGTCGGTGCAGGCGCCGTTAAGCGGGGGCGAGCTGGTGACGAAGCCACTGATCTTTGCGGGCAACCGTTTGCGCGTCAACTTCTCCGCCTCCGCGGCCGGCAGTGTACAAGTAGAAATACTGCGGGACCAGATGAACACACCGGTTGCGGGGTTTTGCCTCGATGACTGTGTGGAGTTGCTGGGGGATGACCTCGAACGCGTTGTGCGCTGGTCGGGCGGACCTGATGTGAGCAGCTTGGAGGGGGTACCAGTTCGGCTGCGCTTCGTTTTGCGCGACGCGGATATGTACGCGTTTCAGTTCGTCTACAGGTGAACTGTTCCAGGAGAATTGGAAAGCTATGGCCAATGTGAATGAAGGCTCTCTTCCTGTCGACATCGGTTCGCGACTGGAGTTGATGGTAGATGATTGTCTGGAGGCCTGGCTCGGCGGAGGCGCGCGACGTCACCTGAATAGTCCGGTCCCTCAAGAGATTACGCTGCGGATGGACGCGCCCTGGGAAGGTAACGCCAGCGGGGGCTTTACGGTCTTTGAGGACGGCGGCCTCTTTCGCATGTATTACAGGGGGCAGAATTTCGAATACAGCGGCGGGGAGTTGAGCAGTCCGCGGGGCAAGTATGTTTGCTACGCCGAGAGTTCCGACGGCATCCACTGGGAGAAGCCGGAATTGGGGTTGGTCGAGTTTGACGGGTCGAAGAAGAACAACATCGTCATGGATGCGGACAAGATTCTGAACGGCATGTTTTCTCCTTTCAAGGACGGGAACCCCGCGTGCGAGCCGGACGCCCGCTACAAGTCGTTTGTTCTGATGGAACGCGGCAAGGTGAGAGGGTTGTGGGCGTACAAGTCGGCGGACGGGATCCAGTGGGCGGAAATGAGCAGTGGGCCGGTCATCACCAAGGGGCTACTGGACACGCAGAATCTGGCGTTTTGGGATGGGGCGCGCGGCGAGTACCGGGCTTATCATCGCAATGAATTCCGGCAGGCGCAGACCGGCGAGGAGCCTTACGGCTCCCACTCGATTCAGGCAGGTGGAGAAAGGCAACGCGGGTCCCGCTATGGACGCGACATTCTCACGGCGACGTCTTCCGATTTCGTGCACTGGACTGATTCGGTATTTGTGAACTACAGTGAGGGCCGGCCCAGCGAGCTATACACGAATCAGGTTACACCCTATTACCGAGCGCCGCATCTCTTTCTGGGTTTCCCTGCGCGGTATGTCGAACGGACGTGGTCGGAGTCACTGGAGTGTTTGCCGGAGTTGGAGCATCGCCGCATGCGCGCCGGGATCAGCGAGCGTTATGGCGCGGCGTTGACCGACGGCATGTTTATGAGCAGCCGGGATGGGTACAACTTCAACTTGTGGCCGGAGTCGTTCATTCGGCCGGGGCTGCGGCCGCGCGACAACTGGACTTATGGAGATAACTTTCAGAACTGGGGGATCGTGACGACGCCTTCTGCAGTAGCCTGGGCACCGGAGGAACTGTCCTTCTATGTGCGGGAAGGCTATTGGCGTGACGAGGCGAGCAGTCTGCGGCGGTACACCATGCGCGTGGACGGTTTCGCTTCAGTGCAGGCGCCTCTGAGCGGCGGGGAGCTGGTCACGAAGCCGCTCATCTTTGCGGGCCGAGATCTGGTCCTCAACTTTTCGGCTTCTGCGGCCGGCAGCGTCCGAGTAGAGTTGTTGCGCGATCAAATGAATGAGCCGATCGAGGGGTTCCGGCTGGAAGACTGTATTGAGGTGCTGGGCGACGAACTGGAGCGCGTGGTGCGGTGGCAGGAGGGCCGGGCATTGGACGGTCTGGCCGGGACGCCTGTTCGCCTGCGATTTGTGCTGAGAGACGCGGACCTTTATTCCTTCCGCTTTCGCGCGTGACCTGCGAACCTTTCACTTAGAGACAGGGAGTTTCGTACCGTGAGAATCACTGCCATCGAGACAATCGCACTGTTGGACCCGGGCAAGGCTTGGGAGACGGTGGTGCGGGTTCATACAGACGAGGGAGTCAGCGGAATCGGGCAGGCGGAGTCGCCGTCACTTGTGATCGAGGCGATTGTTCGCTGCGACGGCGGGTTGGAGGAACTCTTGCGGGGGGAGGATCCGCTGCAAGTTGAGCGCCTTTGGCAGAAAATGTATGCGGCCACCGGGCTGTTCGGCCGGCGCGGGGTCACGATTGCGGCTATCGGCGCGGTGGAGACGGCCCTGTGGGATATCGCGGGACAGGCGCTGGGCAAGCCGGTCAGTGAACTGATCTGGCAGGCCTGCTGTACGGTGACGGAATCGAGTGAGATCAAGGAGAGAGTGCGGCCCTATGCAACGGTCTACCCGCCGGGAGAGGATGTGGATGAGATCGGCGAACGGTTCACGCTGGCCAGGGAACGCGGTTTTCGGGCTATGAAACTGGAAGAGTGGCCGGGCGGCTTTTCGCATGTCAGCGTCCAGCGGGACGTGGAGGTTGTGCAAGCGGCGCGCGAGACGATCGGTGAGGAGCGTGACCTGTTAATCGACGTCCAGAACCGCTGGTCGGAGGTGGGGCAGGCGCTCGACTCGATCCGGGCGATCACAGAGTTCCGGCCGTTTTTTATCGAGGCGCCGTTGCCGGCGGACAACCTTCCCGGCCTGGCCCGGCTGGCCGATGCCGTTGACACACGAATTGCGGTGGGCGACTGGGGATTTACGACCCGTTTCGAGTTTGAGGAGATCATGGAAAAGGGGCGGGTGGACGTGGTCCAGCCCAGTTCGGTGCGTTCCGGAGGCATACGGGAGATTACGCGCATTGCTGAGGCCGCCTATCGCCGTGGGCTGATCTGTGTGCCGCATGCCTGGTGTCATATGGTTGGCGTGGCTGCGGAGATCCATATGGCGGCGGTGTTGCCGAATATGCCCTACTTCGAGATGCCGATTGCATTTCCGGATTCGCCGATTATTTCGGAGCTGCTGGAGCCCGTCATCAAGGTGGACGCAGACGGTCTCATCGAGGTGCCGAAGCGGCCGGGGCTGGGCTTTGCGCTGAATGAAGAAGTGGTGGAGCAGTTTCGGGTGGCGCCGCATTAGTTGCCTGAACTGTGATGCAAGGAATTTTCGAGATGGACTGTGAATCTCATTCTGACGGATGAGTGCAGAATGGAAGAGAAAGGGATCGTTTCATCTCGCCACCGGCCTGGGGAGGTTTTCGGATGGCAAGGATGACGGCGGCGCGGGCGCTGGTCGAGTCGTTGCGGGCGCAGGGGGTAGATACGATATTCGGGATTATCTCCAGCCACACGATGGAGATTTTCGACGCGCTGTATGACCACCAGGACGCAATTCGCTTCATAAGCACGCGTCATGAGCAGGCGGCGGCGATGATGGCGGACGGGTACGCGAGGGTGACCGGCAAGCCGGGCGTCTGTCTGACCAGTACGGGGCCGGGCGCGGCCAACTCAATGGGGGGCATCGGGGAGGCTTACGCCGCGTCTTCGCCGGTTTTGACGATCACCAGTACTGCGGAAGAGCAGTTGTACGAGCGCGGCCTGGGCACAATGCATGAGACCAAGAATCAGTTGGACATGCTCGAGACTGTGACTCGGCATAGTGTCCACATCAGCCGTCCGGAAGAGGCCCCTGAGCAGGTGCGGGAGGCGTTTGCGCATTTTCGGGGTCGTCGCCAGCGCCCGATAGCGATAGAGATTCCGTCGGACGTTCAAGGCCAGAAAACGGAGATGGTCGTTCCGGGGCCGGTCCGACTGGCGGCACCGGAGGCAGAGCCGGCCGCAGTGGAGGCGGCTGCGGAGATCCTGCTGGCTGGCAGACGGGTGGGGGTGATGGCGGGGGCGGGCATTCACCGATCCGGGGCGGGACGAGAGCTAACGCGTTTGGTGGAGCGACTCGGCGCGCCGGTATTCACGACGGCGAACGGCAAGGGCGCGATCGCCGAAGATCATCCCCTGAGCCTGGGCATGTATGGCGGCGAGTACAACTTTCCGCCAGGGGGGCTGGAAGACCCACGCCAGACGTTCGCCAACAGCCTGGATGTTCTCCTGGTTGCCGGTTCCAGCCTTTCCTATTTCAGGGCGAAGTCGCAGGGCCTGCGTCAACCACCGCAGTTGATTCATCTGGATATTGATGTCGCGCCCATGGACAAATGGTACGAAACGACGGTGCGACTGGTAGGCGACGCAGGGACGGTGTTGGAGCAACTCAACGGCGCGCTGGCGGACAGGGCGGGCTCCGACAAGACTGTAGACGGGATTGAGGAAGGCTTCGCCGCGGAGGTACGGGCGGTCCGGGAGAGTATCAGGGAGTATAAGCGGCGGACGTTGCCGAACGAGACGAAGATTATGGAGGCGATTCGGGGGGCGACGGTCCGGGACGCGGTCTTTGTCGGCGACGTAGGGGTCTGCAACCATCGCGGGGCCAACTACTGTCTGGAGATATACGAGGAGAGGAGTTATCTCATACCGGCTTGGGGCGGCCTGGGTTTTGGCCTGCCGGCTGCTGCCGGCGCGAAGGCAGGCGTCCCAGAGCGGCAAGTGGTCTGCATTACCGGCGACGGTGGATTCCAGTTCAACATTCAGGAGTTGGGAACCTGCGTGCAGTATGGACTGAGGCCGGTCCTCATTGTTTTCAACGACGATGCCTGGGGGCTTCTGCGTCACTACCAAAAGAGTCGAGGGGGAGGGCGCTATATTGCCAGCGACCTGCGAAACCCGGACTTTATTAGATTGGCCGAGGCCTACGGGGCGCGGGGTTTGCGGGCCAGATCGCTGCCGGAGCTGGTCGAGTCGTTGGAGCAGGCGTTGGGGGCGGAGACGGTAACGGTGATCGACGTGAAGACGCCGGAGGGGTTTGCCAACTTCAAGTAGGCTGGATACGTTGCAAGGGTCGAAGAAAGTACACGTTTTGGAATCCGGCAACATACCGTTGACCTAAAGGATAGGGGGACAGGCGCAGATGCAAGGGAAACTGACCTGTGGGCTGATCGGTTTGTCACAGGGCTGGTATGCCGATCTGTTTGCGACGGAACTGCTGGCGATGAAGGATGTCGAGCTGGTTGGCGTTTGCGATCTGGGCAAGAGCCGGGAGTATGTTGAGGCGTGTATCGGTATGGGCGCGGAGGCGTTTTCTGCCAAGTTCGAAGCTACGCTCTACCACAGTGCCGCTGATTTACTCGGACAGAACCTCGATTTCGTTGTGGTGGCGAGTGAGATTGGGGAGCATTGCGAGAATAGCTGTCAAGCGCTGGAAGCGGGGGCGCATGTCTTTGCCTGTAAGCCCTTCAGCTTCATTTCAGAGGAGGTGCGTAGGGCGATGGAGACGGCCCAAAGCCACCAGCGGCTGGTATTGCCAGGTGTCCCTTCGCGCTTCGAGGACGGCTTGATCGAAGCGGTCCGCCGCGTACGGGCGGGAGATGTGGGCAGGCCGCTCACGGCGCGGGTCTTTGTCAACCATGCGGCGATGACGAGCCCACCGTGGCAGCGGGACCCGGCGAAGAGCGGCGGCCCGCTGGGAGAATTCGGCACGTATGGGTTCGATATTGTGCGCTGGGCTCTGGGCGGGGAACCGGTCGAGGTCTTTGCCTACGGGGAAAACTTCGTGCACCAGGGCGAGATCGAGAGTTGGGACAATGTGAAAGCGCTACTCCGCTTCGACAACGGCACGCTGGGCAGCGTGCATGTCTGCACTTCGATCAGCTGGGAATACCCGTTCTTCGATCTGGAGGTGGTGGGCGAGCAGGGTTGCCTGCGCACCGACTACCACAACTATCCGGTCGTGACCCAGGGCAGGTCATCCGCCCAGTTGGCGCCGATTCGCTACTCGCCGATGAACCAGCGTGAGATCGAGCACTTCGTGAAGGCGATACGGGGAGAGGAGGAGTTGCAAGTCACCCTAGAGGACGCGTACGTGGTGGCAAGGACGATAGAGGCGGTGCAGGAGAGTCTTACGGCGGCCAGGCCGGTGAGCATAGAACTTTGAGCTCTGCCCTGGGGCGCAACGCCTGATGGGTCAGTATGCGCTTTTGGTCCGCTGCCGTCAACTGTGGCTCGATCTGACGAACGAACTCTCGCAGCGTCCGCTGCGGCGTGGCGTCTGTTGGGTCTAATATTACGCAGCAATATAAAGGTGATTCGCTAAATTCCTTTTCATTACGGACTGACACGAATTCGATATCGTTCTGCTTTGGGGAAGGGTGTGGGTCAGACGGGCTGGCTCCTGCGTTGCCGGATGATCTCGGGGGAAGCTTTAAGCAGCACCGATGCGGTCTCCGGCGCCAGTTCCAGCACTTTGTGGTCGTAATCCCGTGCCAACGCCCTGCGGTCGGCGTGTTGGCCGGCTCCGCCGAAGCCATAATAGAGCGGAGCGTAGACGACATCGGCATAGTACCAGTCGATGACGCAGTGGTCCTGGACACAATAGAGAGACGCAGATGTGTGATCATGAGTCATGTAGCGCTGATGGATTTCCAGCAAAGAAGGATCGAGTGAGAGCATCTGACCAGCCAACTCCCTACGCGTAATTTCGTTTTCACATCCCATCATGATGAGTCGCATTCATGGTTTCCTGGTAACTACTCAGCCTGAAGTAAAGCAGGGCTGAAGGGATGGCCAAGAAAGGCATTGTAGATGGCATCAATGGCATTGAGGCCGTGTTTGCGAGCAGTAGAGATATAGGAGCGGATGGCACAGAAGATTTGGACACCCTGATGTGTACGGAAGGAGCCGGAGACCTTCTGTTGGACTTTGATCATGCGCACATCGCGTTCGACCAGGTTGTTATCAAAGGGGATGCGGAAATCATACATGAAGGCTAAGACGCCGGCCTTATGTTTGTGCAAGCGGTCAAGCAGGTTTTTGGGCGGTGACTGTTTGGGCCGGCCGCTGGCTCTGGGTCCTGTTTTGGCTGCGGGTGGGTTGGCGGCAAAGCCTGCGGCGATGAGCGCATCGTACGCGGTCTCGTAGAAGGCCAAGCGGTCTGGAGGCAGGGCGGTGAGCCATTCAGAGGACGATTCGATTTCGGCTTTGATGGTGAGCAGCAAGGCGGCCATCTTTTCAGCCCAAGTCTGGCCGTATTGTTCACAAACAAAGCAGAGTTCGCGCAGATGATGAACGTTGCAGAAAGCGTGTTGACAGTCGGGAAACTTGAGGTAGGAGGCCCAGTGGTCATGCAGAGCAACGCCCTTGTAGTGGGGCAGGATGCCTCCGACTCGCATGCCGAGATGGCCGCGTTTGGCATGGACGTGGTAATGGGTCAGTTTTTCTGTGCTGGCCACGTGCAGCCACTGCAACCGCTCTACGACCCGCAAACCACTCTCATCGAAATGGACGACAGGGGCGGCGACGAGTTGTTGACGGATGCGTTCCAGGGTTGGGTGGATTCGCCTGGCGAGTTGACCGGTGGCTGCGAGCACGACCGCCTGCGAGGGTGCATGTCCGTAGAGCGCAGTCAGCAACTCGGTGATACGTGCCAGGGGAATGAACTGTTGGCCGTAAAGGTAGCAGGCAAGCGCCTTCAGACGCGGGCCATACTGGGTCGGTTGGGTCACATGCGAGGGAAACGCGCCCTTCACGCACGCACCACAGCCAGGGCACTGCTTGACCTCCGCCTGATGCTCTGTCACTTCAATGCGAGCTGGCGGTATGTCGAATACCTGCCGTCTTACATGCCGCTTGGCAGCCACTGCCTCCAACTCTGTCTGGCAGTGCGGGCATGCATTGTGCCCATGAAGAATGACATGGTCCGGTTCCGCCACTTGCATCAAGGTTCGTCCCTTGCGCCCACGTTGCCCCCCACGAGGCCGCTGACCAGAGCGGCGCAGACTCTTGCGTTTGCCTTTCTTCAGACCATCGCTGCTCGGTGGCTTGCTGCTGTTGTGACTGTCTTTCGCCTGTTGACCCTGCAACTCCAGAATCAACGCCTGCTGCGCAGCCATCTGCTCCTGCAGCTCTTGGATCAATGCTTGTTGCCCAAAAACTTGCTGGCGCAACGTCTCAATCATCGAAAGACTCTCTTGATACAACTGCTCAAGATGCTCTCGCCCTGTTTCCGTGGCTTCGCTCATATTCCCTACTCTATCGCAGCCAACTTGAGATTCGCAATCGCTTTCTGTTCGCCTTACGCTTGCTCTCGTTCCTTTTATCCTTAGCCTGAGTAGTTACGTTTCCTGATTGAGGTTGGCAATTGAAGTGTAGGGTTCATTAAAGTATTTTGCCTGAATCGTGAAGATGATTTTCGCGCATTCGCAGCCCGCTTGACACCGTGTGTGGCACAGTCGACATCCTGAAAACCTGTTTGAACGATAACGGCTATCGACCAGGTTGTGGTAAATGTTGTGTTTGTGAACAGGCAACGATACCCAACAGATTTGACCGACAGCCAGTGGAACATTATCTAGGAGCTGAGCCCAGCGGCCAGCGGCGGACGACCACGCAGACTGGATATGCGCCAAGTCGTCAATGGAACTCTTCACTTAACTGTGGGCGGAATCCGCCATTGGATGCCACCTCAGACTATCCGCCGTGGCCGAGCGTCTACACCTGCTTAGGCAGTGGTGGAATGATGGTGCCTGGCAACGGATTCACGACAGGCTGCGGGCTGAGGTGCGCCCACGAGATGGGCGACATAAGCACAGGCAGCATCGATAGTCGGACGATCAAGACCGGCATGACACCCACAGGAGTGCGAGGCTTCGACGGTGGCAAGTGGAAGTGGAGTACCTCGCTTCGACTCAGCGGACACAGGCGACACGCCCTGGTGGATACTACGAGTCTCGTGGTGGTCGTCTTGGTGACTTCTGCTTCCGTTCAGGACCGAGAGGGCGCCCGTCTGCCGCTCGAACGTCTCGCCGATTTCTGTAAGAACTGCGTCTCATCTGGGTCCGATGGCGCCTGTCGAGGCCGTCTCCAAGAGTGGGTCGCGTTACGATTTCGCTTCCGTCTGTTGTCGGTCGTGCGTCCTGAGAGTCAGACTTGGGGCTGCTCGGGGCCACGACCGTGGCATCGTCGTCCGGACGCTCTACGAATCGGGGGCAAGACCCGGAGCAAACAGGTCATGGAACAGTCCGTTGACCCAACCCAGCCTATAGCCAGCCCTTTGCCTCCAAAAGGTCTGCCAGTTCCGCCATTTCACGGTCATTCAGACTGTAGTATGGTTTTCTCCTCCAGCGCTGGGCCAAGCCATTGAGTTCGAGGATGCCATGGACGACGGCGTCAAAACTACCCGGAAAAATCGAAAACAGTTCATCCCATATGGGTATATCATAATCAACAATAATCTTGCGGATCTGGGGCAGATTGTTGGCCTGAACCGCGTCCCAGAAGGCGTGCGCAACCTCGGGCTTGATCAGGATGAAGCATGACATATAGCCGTCGCAGCCGTAGGGCACGTTGTTCAGAACCTCTCGTTTCGTCCCACTGGCGAACACTGCCCAGCGCTCGTGAACCAGCAGCCCCAATCTCCTGCCGAACTCGCCACAAATGTCATCCTTCACCGCATAAATGCCATCTACTTCATCCCGCAACCGCCTCAGCACTTGCAAACTCAGCGCGAGAGGACGCTGCCCGAGATAATTCGTTACGACCATGACCGGCATATGCTCGGCGACGGCTGCATAATGGGCGACAAGAGTATCTTCCGTGCATGAACCGGCCCAGTCCGGCGGCAGCACCATCACCATGTCGGCGCCGACCTCGCGCGCGTACTTGGCAAACTCAACATCCTTGCCGGTCCACCAGATGCGATCCGCAGCCACCACCATGGCCCGTCCTGCAGTCTGTGCAACCACGAACTTCGTCAGTTCGGCGACTTCCGCATCCGTCAGAAGGGTATACAAACTGTCGCCGCTGGTCAGGATAATCGTCTTCGAACCGGCGTCTATGGTGAAATCGATGATCTGGCATATGCTTTGATAATCAATCTCACCATTGGCGCAAAAGGGAGTATTCAAAGACATGATCGGACCGGTCAAGGCATGGCGCACCTCTTCACGACTTATCATTGTCGTACCTTTCTTTTCATACTCTTCACGGTTTGTACGTGACGGACGTGATGACCGTGTCTGAGCCGGTGGCGGCCAACGTTGGGTTGGAATCAGACACTTGTTTGTCAGACACGTCTCACCGTAATGAAGGTGCCGAGAATCTCACGCATCCAGGGGTTGTTGGCATCCGTGCGACCATAGGCCGCCAACAGAGTGTCCGGCGCAACCTCCTCGATCGCGTCGTAGTACGAGCAATCAACGTGCACCGGACCCTGGCGTAAGCAGAAGTGCCCCATCCACGTGTGCCCCATGTCCGTACTAAAGGTGAGCCAATCGCCCGGCCGGCCATAGATTACGGCCAGCACGCCATTGGACATCAGGCAGGACTTCGGCATCACCCCACGGTCGGCGATCGGGTCAGCGTGGCTCCAGGTCCTGCCCTCGTCATTCGACCGGCTCATGTACAGCGACCAGTGCTCGCCCGATGCATTCCCGCCGGAGCGCATGAAGCAAAGCATCTCTCCGTTGGGCAGTTTCTGCAGATAAGGCTCACCAAAGCCATCTAACCGCCGCGCATCCCCTTCATGCAAGTCGAACGCCACCGTCGACCGGTAGTGCCAGGTGCGTCCTCGATCAGTAGACCGGATCACGAAACAGCGCTCTTTCGCGTTCCTGTCAGCAGCGAACTTGCCTAGCACACCGGCAAGCAAGCTGCCATCGCTTAGCGACACGATGGCGTGATCTACGTAGCAGAACAGGGGCTGTCCGGCGCGCTCCATGTCCCGCCACAGTTCGGGAATCCCAATCAGGCGAATCGTCTCCTTCTGGTAGGTGTAGCCGTTGTCGTGCGAACGGTGCAGATAGGTCTCATGCACACCATCTTCGACTTTCACCAGCCAGGTCGGTTCCACCTGGATCAACTCACCGTCGGGGAACTGGTATGCGTTCCAGGAACGCCAATCCGGCGATTCGCGCCACGTATGCCCGCCATCTGTGGAGCGCCGGCAGGGCATGCCGCGATGACTGGCCTCCACTTCCGGTGGGAACGCCGCAAGCACGAGTTCACCGTCTATGAGCTTGTACATGTAGGCGCAGGCGCAGTGCGTCTCATGCATGGGAATGATGGTCTGTGTCTCACCGACCTGGATCTCCAGACCCGGGAGTTGGTAGAAGCCCCGGCTGCGGTCTTCGCGTGATACTTCCTTCACCGTGTCTGCCATTTCCTATTCCTTTCTTTGCTCCATAGCTCAAACCGATCAGATACCACCATGCCTGCTACGCACATCGAGGGCGTCGCGCAGGCCATCGCCCATGAAGTTGATGGCCAGGACTGCCAGCGTAATCGCCATCCCTGGCGGCAGCCACTGCCAGGGGAAGATGGCGAGTGCTGTGAAGTTCGCCGCGCGGCTAACCATGCCACCCCAGCTGGGTACCGGCGCTTGTACGCCCAGTCCAAGATAGCTCAGGCCGGCCTCGGCGAGGATGGCGCCGGCCGTTCCCAGAGTCATCGAGACCACGACCGGGCCAACCACGTGGGGAAAAATGTGTACCCACATGATACGCCAGTCAGTTGCGCCGACCGTGCGGGCCGCGGTGACGAATTCCGTCTCGCGCAAGGACAGCACCTGCCCCCGCACCAGCCGCGCCAGTCCCGGCCAATTAAACAGACCAATCACCAGCATGAGGGTAAAGATGCTGGGTTCCAGAACGGTGGCCAATGTGATCATGAGGATAAAGGTCGGAAACATCATGACCAGCTCTGTAAAACGCATGAGCAGATCGTCCGTACGTCCCCCGACGTAGCCGCCCAGCCCACCGATGATGACACCGATGATCGTGGTGAGGGATACGGCGACGATGCCCACCGACATGGACACCCGTGCGCCATAGACGACGCGGGTAAGTACATCTCTCCCAACCTGATCCGTACCGAAGATGTGCCGGCCATTAGGGGGGGAATCGATTTCGCGTAAGTTGGCTTTGACAGGATCGTAAGGGGTGAGGAGCGGCGCGGTCAGAGCGATCAGCACCAGTATCAGGACGATCAGGCTACCGACCACGGCAACGCGGTGCCGAAGAAAGCGACGCAAGCTGCGCGCGAAAGGCGAGTCTACGGGCAACCGCTGTTCTGCGATCTGTGGAGAGGCTCTGCTACGTGTGCGCGACATCTGTCTCGTGGCTGGCGCTGGGAAATCTGGAGGAGTTTTGCCGGGCTGGCACCTCTGGTGAACGGCTGGATAGAGTGTGTGGGCGGGTTAGATTGGCGGGAGAATGTGCCGGCATTCACCAACTCCGACCCGCTATCAATCGTAGCGTACGCGCGGGTCCACGAAGCCATAGGCGATATCAGAGGCCAGGTTCGCGAGCATTACGATGACGGCAGAAGTCAGTGTCACCGCCATGATCACGGGGTAGTCGCGGGCCAGGAGGGCCGTATAGCCCAGGCGGCCCATCCCCGGCCACGAGAAGAGCTGCTCAAGGATAAACGATCCGCCCAACAAGCTGGGCAGGCTGAGGCCCACGAGGGTGACCACGGGCAGGAGCGCGTTTCGGAACACGTGGCGTATGATGACCCACCGTTCCGGCAGCCCCTTGCTGCGAGCCGTGGTCACGTAGTCGGCGCCCAAGGCATCCAGCACACTCGCCCGGGTGTAGCGCATGTAGCCGGCCAGACTCAGAATCACGTTGGCGAGGACCGGCAGAACCATGTGGTGCAGCAGGTCCAGGTTGAAGCCTGTTGACTGGCCCGGGGTCCACATACCGGCCAGGGGGAACCAGTCCAGCTTGACCGAAAGGAAATACATAAGCAGAATCGCGACGAAAAAGTTTGGCACCGAGATACCGAAGAAGGCAAAAAACGACAGCGCGTGGTCCAGATTGGAGTACTGCTTAAGGCCCGAGACGAGGCCCAGCGCCACGCCGATCAGGATGGCCAGCAGGAGGGAGGTGGCCTGCAGCAAGAGGGTGGCCGGCAGGGTTTGAGCGATTCTCTCCGCCACCGAGTGGCCATCCACCTGGGAGTAGCCGAGGTTTCCCCGCAGCAACTCTCTCAGCCATATCAGGTAGCGGACGTGGATGGGCTTGTTCAAACCCAGGCGCTCCCGCATCGCTTCCCGGTCGACCTGTGAGGAGGTGGGCTCCAATGGGTCGATCATCGCCGTTACCGGATCACCGGGAGCCAGGTTATACATCACGAAGACCAAGATCGTAACGCCCAGGACCATCATAGGCGTCACCAAAAGACGACGCAGGATGTATTCAGTCATAACCCAGTGTCTGTTCCCTGGCCAGGTGCGTGTACGCCCCGGTGGCGCCTGCGACACTGAAAGGGCTGGGCACTGCCGCCCAGCCCCCTCTTTCACCCGCCACTGCGAGGGCAGACAAACCTAGGTCTGTTTCAGCCAGATCTTCTCGTGGGGGACGCGGACCGATTTTGCGTAGTCTGTGCCGGGATAGATGGCCTGGACTCGCGTATTGAAGATAAGCCTGCCTACCCCTCGGAAGAACGGCGCTCCGTTCAGGTTTTGGTCGACCAGCAACGCTACTTGCTTCATCAGTTCTACACGCTTGTCGAGGTCTTTCTCCTGCATGGCGGCTGCATAAACCTCGTCCAACTCCGGGTTACAGTAATTGTTCCAGTTAATCCCGCCCGCGTCAGGTGTACCTCCACATTTGACAATACGCCAGAAGTGACCCAGGGCAGTGGAGCACCCCTGGACATTGCTGTAGATGTCAAAGTCCAGGTTGTCGAATACCTCTGGGACGAAGGCGGACGGGTGGAACACCTTAAACTTCAACTTCAGCCCCATGTTGGCCGCCAGCGCCTGGAAGGTTTCTTCGCCCACCGTGGGCTCGCCTTCCACGGAGAACTCCAGTTCGCGGTCAAAGTCCCAGTTGATCTCTTCCAGAATGGCCTGGGCCTTGTCCGGATCGAACGAGTAGTCTGTCAGCCCTTCAGGCGGCTGGTTCAGGGTGCCCACGCCGATGTGACTGAACACGTAGTTATCGCGTACGGCCAGACCGCCGGTCGTCACGGCGAGATACTCATCAATGTCTATGCCATACAGGAGCGCCTGGTGCAGTTGATGGTAGGTATCCGGGAAGCGGTTGATGTTGATGTAATACGCCCAATAACATGGGGTCGGAAAAGTCGCACTTGCAAGATGATCCATCGCTTGCAAGCGCTGGAAGCTGGCCAGGTCTGGAGTGAAACCGACGTCAAGCTCTCCCTTCTCCAAGGCGGCAACCGCAGTGTTGCCATCGAGGAAGCGGAAGATGATTCCGTCCAGAAGGGGCTTCCCTCCCCAGTAGTCGTCGTTGCGCTCCATCGCCAGGAACTGGTCGGGAACCAACTGGGTGCATTTGAAGGGTCCGGTCCCGATGGGCATGCCCGCAAAAGGCTCGTGGTCGACAACCTTATCGAGCGGGACGTCCTCGAACACGTGCTTGGGCGTGATGTCCATGCGGGTGTTAGGGCTGGAAATGAAATCAAAGTCGGTTTCTTCCAGCTCGAGGCGAACGGTATATTCGTCAATCTTTTGGGCGCCGGTGAGATCCTCCATTGTCCCACCGTTTTCCCCCAGGTTCATGGCCCCCTTGATCTGCGGCAGCCCGCCGCTCTGGCGTGCAACATCTCTGTGGGTGGCTGCGAACCAGCTCCACATGACGTCGTCGGCAGTGAAGGGCCGGCCATCGTGCCATTTGACGTTCTGGCGCAGGTGGAACACCCATACCCGATCCGGCTCCTCAACGTCCACCTTCTCGGCCAGCTCCGGTGTGATCTTGAACTCTTTCGTTTGGGGCGTCAGGCCGTCGCCCCACTCCTGACCGCGGACAAGAGCCTGTACCACCGGTGAGAACACTCTATAGTGTGAGGTGCCCCGAACCTTCCAGGGTGTGAAGTTCGTGAAGCTCAATGCCCCAGGCGCGATCGTCAAGGTCCCGCCGCTCACGGGACCGGCGGCTTCCATGGATTCGGGTTGCTGGGCCGACTCCGGGGCCGCGCCCTGTGGGGCTGGGATACACGCAGCAGCAGCAATGCCAGCTGCGCCCAGGCCAGCCGCCCGCAGAAAATCACGTCTACTCACTTCTTTACGGGTCATGGTTCCTCTCCTGATGTAGGTATTCAGTCGCGTAGACAGTTCGGACTCAACGTAAGAGCAAGCCGTGTGGACGGGGATGCATCCAAGACAGTATATAATATATATAGGAATTCAGCCCTTGTCAACTCAGGAAATTCAGCTGGGTGCAGCTCAGATTCTTGGGGGATATGTATAGCCTGTGCAGGCTTGGGTCCGGCAAACGGACTTGGCGCGCTTTACGCACGGCGAATTGGGATCCACGCTGGACATTGGTCGCAAGCACGACATGGGCAGGCGAGAAATGGAACTATTTCGACGATGAGGAAGCGCGCGAACGACCCTTACCTAGCGCCGGGGTCGGGCCGTGCGGGCGCGTTTGTGGGCGGTTGGAAAGGATAACGGCAGTGGTCGGTGGTGAGTGGACTGCGGGGGGTGGTGGAGCACTCTCGGCTGCTGGCCCAATTCGGGACTTGGGCGTCCGCATTCGGTGGCAGGCGCACCTGCTGGAAAGGCGGCGTACGGGCGGCCGGGCTGGTGTCAGGGGGGCTTGCTGGGGGACCCGTCCCCCAGCACAAGGGAGGGCCGAGCGCCCGCTAGGGCGACAGCCCCTGGCGGCGCCTGCGCAGCGGCGACGCCAGGGGCTGTCGCCCTAGCGGGGAAGGGTGCGGAGGCACGCCTTCGCGGGCCGGAGCGGCCGGAGGGCGTACGCGCCCGCAGGCGTCCCTGAACGAGGCGAGAGAAGCCTCCTCTTATGCCTCACATTGAATCATGAACAGGCCATGGCCTCGTCGTTACCACAGTTGTCAGAGTAACTTGCCCCTGTTCTGGGACGCACACAAATCAGGTCCGGCAACGAGAAGGCGTGTCACGAACGCTTTACCGTGATGAAAGTGCCGAGGAGCTCAGCCTGCCAGCTATCGTTGGGGTCAGTGCGGCCATAAGCGGCCAGCAGCGTGTCCGGCGCAACCTCCGCGACCGCGTCGTAATACGAGCAATCGGTATGCTGTGGACCCTGACGCAGGCAGAAGTGGCCGATCCAGGTGTGCCCCATGTCCAAGCTGAAGGCGAGCCAATCGCCTGGCCGGCCATAGCTCACGACAAGCACGCCGTTGGACATCAGGCAGGATGTGGGGAAGACGCCGCGGTCCGCAATGGGGTCGGCATGGCTCCAGGTCTTGCCTTCATCGTTCGACCGGCTCATGTACAAGGGCCAATGCTTTCCGTCAGACGTACCACCGCTGCGCATGAAGCAAAGTATCTCCCCATTGGGCAGTGTCTGCAGAGAGGGCTCGCCAAAGCCATCCAGCCGGCGTGCGTCTCCTGGCGTCAGGTCAAAAGCTACCGTTGAAACATAGTGCCAGGTCCTGCCGCGATCGGTAGAGCGTACCACGAAAGAGCGTTCCTTGGGCTGCCTATCGCTGGCAAACTTAGCGAGCGCGCCAGCCAGCAGGCTGCCATCGCGCAGCGCCACAATGGAGTGGTCCACGTAGCGTGGTCTGCCGGGCTTGTTTATCTCCGGCGCGAGTGTGGGAACACCGATCAATTGCACCGTCTCTCTCTGGTAGGTATACCCGTTATCCATTGAGCGGTCCAGAACCGTCTCGTACACACCTTCCTGATCGGTATCTGTCAAGAAATGAGAATGTACCTGGATCAACTCACCATCGGGAAACTGGTATGCACACCATGTAGGCCAGACGGGCGCGTCGAGCCACGTATGTCCGCCATCTCTAGAGCGTCTGGAGGTGAAGCCGCCAGATTCCTCTGGAAAAGCAGCCAGCACGAGTTCACCATCTACGAGTTTGAACAGGTATGCACAGGCGCAGTGCGTTCTCTGTTGCGGAATGATGGTCTGTGTCTCACCAACCTGGATCTCCAGCTCTCCAAGCTGATAGTAACCTCTACAGATATCTTCGTGTGATCTCTCTTCTGTCATGTCAGCCATTTCCTTGTCACTCCTTCCACCCTGTGCGGATGATTTGGATAGGGCCTTTGCCAGATGGCATGCGTAGTTGTCATATGGTATTCCAC
This sequence comes from Caldilineaceae bacterium, assembly GCA_965204525.1. Classification (GTDB taxonomy): domain Bacteria; phylum Chloroflexota; class Anaerolineae; order Caldilineales; family Caldilineaceae; genus Bin5. Next base: position 2,271,535 of record OZ241994.1, read on the forward strand.
CCTCTTGCAACGGACGCTAAGAATCAGATTTGCGTGGCTGGCGTTCGGAAGATCCAGCGTATCCCGGCGCGATTGACTGCTGATGGGAAGAAAGAAGTCTGGTCGGGAGATCGTCCCTATTCTTCCTATTCGCTGAAGCGGAATGAAAACAGATCGGCATCCTTGAGTACAAAGCGCAAGCGCACCGGTATACCGGCCAGCCGGCTCACGTCGGGTCCATCTGCCCAACGTACGACCCGCGCCAGATCGTCCCCCAGCACTTCGACACAGTCGTCGAGCGTAAAGCCTGCGATGGGCGCGTCCATCTGATCGCGCAAAATTTCAACGCGGATGCTGCCAGCGGCCGATGCGGAGAAGTTGAGCATCAGTTGCCAGCCGGCAAATATGAGCGCTTTCGTGACGACTTCGCCCCCGCTCAGCGGCGCCTGTACGGAGACAAAACCGTCGATGCGCAGCGTGTAGAGTCGCAAGTTGAGGCTCTCGCCCCGCCAGTAGCCTTCGGTCAGGTAGAGTGAGATCTCGTCGGGGGCCCCGTCAATCGCCGATTTGGTGGTGACAAGGCCCCAGTTTGGGTAGTTGTCACCGTACGCCCAGTTGTCCTGCGGCCTCAGCCCCGGTCGAATGAAGGATTCCGGCCAGAGATTGAAGGTCTGCCCATCTCGGCTGGTCATGAACATGCTGTCGGTCAGGGCGCTGCCACGGCGTTCACTCGTGTCGTTTTCAGACTTGGCGTTGGCGCGACGCCGGCGATGCGCCAGCTCGGGAAGATCTTCTATTGCATCCGACCAGCCGCGGTCGATGTAGCGCGCCGGAAATCCCAGGAAAATGTGCGGGGCGCGAAAGTAAGGGACGATCCCGTTGATGTAAAGCTCGTCAGTGCGCCCCTCGGTGTAATTGATGTACACCGGGTCGCTCCAGTGGATGAAATCCTGTGAAGTAGCGGTGAGGACGTCGCGTCCATAGCGCGAGCCGCGAGGCGTGTCTGCGTTGTGGCCGCTTACGATTTTGGCAGAGTACGGTTGCGCGCCTGGTTCGTGGTACAGACTGCGGTGGTAGTCGCGGTATTCGCCGCGCAGTGTGTCCCAGAACGCCAGGTTGTGCGAATCGAAAAGACCGTGGGTGATGACGGCTTCGTCGCTCATGGGAGTCCAGTGGATGCCATCGGGTGACGACAACGGGTGGAGCCCGCGCGGGTCGTAACTGACAGTCCAGGCCTTGTATTCTGCGTCCGGGGCAGCACTTGGGTTGGCGTCCTTGAAGGGCGCGAACTCGCTGACTGGGAAGCGACTTTCCTGCTTGTCAAGAATGATGTTGTTCTGTTTTGAGCCGTTGAATTCGACCAGCCCAAGGTTTGGCTTAGTCCAATGGATGCCGTCTGTGCTTTCGGCGTAGCAGACAACGGCTGGGTGAGGTACTTCCTGAGTCGTTGCAGTTGTAACATAGTGGCTGCCGCGGTAATACATGCGGTAGATGGGGCCGTCCTGGAAGACCGTAAAGTAAAGGCAAGTGTTGCCCTCCCAGGGCATATCAGTGACCAGCACCACTTCGCGTGGGGTAGGTCGATTGAGACGCCACACCGCGCCGCCGCTCAAACGAGCGATCAGATAGTCATCGATCATCAACTCTAATCGCGAGCCGATATCGATCGGGGTCTTGCCACTGGACTGACAGGTTGCCATTTGTGATGCTGTCCCTTCTTCAAATCCGAAGCGGTGGGCTGGGACATTTTCATCAAGGCCGGGCAGCTGAATCACATCATTGACCGGCGCTCTGAATCAGGGAGACGCCGGCCGGCAGATACTGCCAGCACTCGTCGTTGTTGACTGCATCGTCGGCGGTCACGAGGCCCAGACGCGCCCGCCAGCCTCCAACCCCGCCGCTGAGCGGCTCAACCATTGCTTCCTCACTCCCTCGTAATCTGAGCCGTGAGTGTTCTGTTTTGAAATCGGTACCGTCAATCGATCCCCAGCAGTTTGAGCGAGTCGCGCTGGAGCATGTCTTCAATGTACGCTTCAGGGATCAGCGAAAGACCGGCTCGGCTGGCCATGCCGGACGCGTCATACAGGTACTGGACACTGTCATCCACTTTGGCGAACGGATAATCCGAACCGAAGAATATCTTGTGCCCGACATCGTATTCTATCGCCGTAGCCAATGCCTCGTAGAAGCGCAAGCGACGAAAGCCAAAACCGGACATGTCCCCGTAGACGTTCTTGTGCTTGCGCATGACCATCACGGCATCGGTGTGCCATGGATGACCGATATGGCAGATCATCTGCCGCAGCTTCGGAAATCGTTGCGCCACTTCGTCAAGAAGTATCGGCTTCGACCAGCGCAACGGCGTGACGGCGAATGTTGTGGTACTCTGGTGCCAGAAGATGGGGATGTCGAGTTCCTGGGCCTTGCTGTAGAGCGGATCGTAACGCGTGTCGGCCGGGTTGAAATTCTGGTAGGCGCCGCTCAATTTGAGCGCGCGCAAGCCCAAGTTCCTGATGGCATGCGTCAGTTGCTCGATGCAGGCAGGGTCGTTCGGGTCCACGCTGGCCACGCCTATCAGTTTGTCAGGGCGCCGGCTGACGTAGTCATGGACGTACTCGTTCGGAACCACCAACCCGGCGGCATTCATCATCATCGCAAAAACTGCTGCGCGATCAACCTTCTGCGCTACCTGTTCCCAGTGCTCCTCGGGCGGACAATTCCATTTGTTGGTCTTGCCGTAGCACATCTCGATTTCGGCTATCGCCTTATCGGACCAATGATGCCGCTGCCAGATGTGGCTGTGGATGTCGATCATCACCAGCCCGTCTTCTCCTTTCGCTCCAGAAACAGCGCTTCCACGTCGCGGATTGGGTGTTCGGCGATCTCGCGCTTCAACTGATGCAAGACCGGAGTTCCGGCTGTCTGCTCCAGGTTCCAATCGCGCACTAGCTCGCCGCTTTCAATACGCTTCAGCATGGCGCGCATCTGCTGGCGCACGTGATCATCGACTACCTCACCCGAACGTCGCAGAATCAGATAGGTCGAGGTCGACGAACCGAACTGCGTATCGCCGAGCTTCGACTTGCAGAGGTATTCGGCAAAAAACTGCAGTTCGTAGAAGGTTTCGCTGTAGGCCGATTCGGCCGAGTAGCCGGCCTCCACCAGCACCTCGTAAGCGGTCAGGAGATATTTCATGATCGCCCCCAGGCCGGCCGTCTCGGCGAACAGGTTCACGCCGACCTCTTCGCCGAAGGTACATTCGCAGCTGCCGAAGCGCAGCAAGCCCATACCTTTGGCCAAAGACATCGCGATCTGCCGTGCCTGGCCCGAGTAATCCTGATGCACACCAAAGTGCCCGAAGACGCCCTCGCCGCGCACATACCGTTCGCGCAACACTTCTCCCAACGACGCGGGTACGCTCAGGACAATGTCGATGTTCGCCGGCGGCGTGAAAAGGCCGAAATGCATCGCATAGCCGCTGGCAAAATCCAAGACTTGGCCTTCTCTCAGGTGTGGCTCGATCTCGGCATGGTAGATCGACATCTGCAACTCATCTGGGACCAGCATGAGAAGAATATCCGCCCGCTTCACCGCTTGCGCAATCGGGACGACTTCGAAACCGTCGTCCCGCGCCGTATCGGCGTAGCGATCTTCCTGATTTCCGACAATGACCTCGAGGCCGGCGTCGCGCAAGTTCTGCGCCTGGGCGTGACCCTGGCTGCCGTATCCAATCGAAGCGATCAGTCTGTTCTGAATGGTGCTGAGATCCGCGTCCTCTTCGAGATATAGTCGATCTCTTCTGGCTGGATTCTCTTTCGTCATGTCTGCTCTCCTTACTATGCAAAGCTGACAGGAATGATGATCATAGTCGTACCGATGGTACGACAAATTGTCACCATCCGCTGGCCTTCTTTCGTTCCAAGAAGACGTCCTCAACATCCTTGATCTCATGCTCGGCCAGCGCCCGCTTGCGTTGATGGAGCATCGGCGCTCCCGCCAACTGCTCCAAGTTCCACTCGCGGACCAGTTCACCGCTCTGGATACGCCCAAGCATCCGACGCATGTTGTCTCTCACGTGATCGTCCACCACCTCGCTCGTTTTGCTGAGAATCAGATAGGTGGAAGTGGACGAACCCTGGCGGCTGTTCGCCAAGCGCTCCTTGACCAGGTTTTCAACGAAGAACTGCAGTTCATAGAACGTCTCCGCATAGGCGGCCTCAGCAGAGAAGCCGGCCTCGATCAGCACTTCGTAAGCGGTCAGAAGGTATTGGGGAATCGCACCCAGTCCGGCGGACTCAGCGAACAGGTTTACCACCACCTCCTGTCCGAAGGTGCATTCGGTGCATCCGAATTTCAGTAGCCCCATTCCCTTGGCCAGGGCCAAGGCAATGTCGCCGGCCTTGCCGGAATAATCCTGAAAAACGCCGAAGTGACCAAAAACTCCTTGGCCGCGCTGAATCCGCTCTCGGAGTACAGTACCTCGACAGGTCGGGACAGTTAGCACCACATCGAGATATGGGAGCGGTCTGATCAACCCGAAATGCACGCTGTAGCCACTAGCAAAGTCAAGCACTTGGCCTTCTTGGAGATACGGCTCTATCTCACTGTAAACGGCCGCCTGCACCTCGTCAGGGATCAGGAACAGGATCACATCAGCACGCTTTACCGCTTGCACGATCGGCATCACATCGAACCCATCGGCTCGAGCTTCTGCGGCAAATCGATCTTCTCGATTGCCGACGATAACATTCAGTCCCGAGTCGCGCAGGTTCAACGCTTGCGCGTGCCCTTGACTGCCGTAACCGATCGTCGTTATGCATTTATCCCTGATATGTTTCAGATCAGCATCGCCTTCCGTATAGAGCCGATCTCTCTTGACCTCTCGTTGTCTGATTGTCATCGAGAACCTGGTCCTTTCACATGTAAAGCGAGGCTACGCTGACAGCCTGTCCTCCCCTGGCCGCCGAAAGGCAGGCGGCTTCAAGAAGTTCCACTGCGCGCCATCCATATTCACCCGGAGAGCGATTAACAGACTGACCGAGGATGACCTCAACAGACTGGTTCGCCGGGGCCCGCGATGGATAATCTGGATAACCGCTTTGGCTCAGGCCGGCTTCGCCTGGTGCTGGTCCCAGTGTTTCTGTGGAGCCGTCGGCTTGGTGAATGACGCCGGTTCCTGCGATGTAATCGAGATCCACCCAGCCGTGGTTGCTATACACTTGGATATCCCGTTTGCCGCTTCCGCCATGCACGGCGCCCGTGCTCCCCACGCTGGCCAAGGCGCCGTTGTCCATGCGCGCGATGATGGCGTTGACCACATCAACTCACACGTCGAGATTGTCCATCAACGCCAGCACCGAACTCAGTTTGAGCCCGGTGAGAAAAAACATCAAGGCCGCTGAGTGGGTGACCTGTAAGTGCTCTTGCCCACCGCCGGACCGGGCCGGATCGCTGTATACATCGCCGGGTCCAATCAAGGGATAGTGGGAAGCCATCTCCGGCTGGTCCAAACGGTCGTCACCCCGGAAAGGGTGAAGCGGCGATGACGATAAGACATTGGAGATGAAATGCAATCGTCCCAGCGACCCCGACTGTTAGACCCCGCGTGCGCGCAGCGACAGTTGCAGGAATTGCCAGGGATAACCCATGACGATCTCACGGTTCGCTTGTGGGCCAGTTCGCACAGGTCGCGTCCGTGTCTGGCTTCCAGCACCATGGGTTTTTCCAGCAATATGTGTAGGTCGCGCTCCAGACATGCGCGGGCGACTTCGTAGCGCGACACATGCCAGACCGCCACAACGGCGCCGTCCAGCGATTCTTTTGCCAGCATCTGGCGAAAGTCGGAGTACGTTTTCTCAACCCGGAAATGTTTGGACAGCTGGGGAGGATGTCCGCCCGCATATCCGCCAAGGCGACCAACTCGACGTCTGGGTGCTCTTTCAGTATCGGAATATGGGCATAGGCACTCCATCAGCTTGTCCCAATCACCGCAACGCGGGCTTTTTTTCACGGGTTAGTCTCCTGCATGAGGAGGGTAGGGCTTCGAAGCGCGGAAAGCCGCTGACGCAACTCCTCCTGGTTATCCCGAAAGGCTGCGCTTGTCCCCGCAACCAGGTCGAAGCATAGGGACTCGCGCCCCGTACCAGTGACACCATCGAGTGCTGTAGAGTTGATCGTCTCACCTGCGTCCGGCAATAGTAACCACAAGCGCCTCATCCGACCTTCGACCCCAAGCATCTGCGTTTCTGGGCTTTTGTCTGCCATAGGCCGGAAATCTTTCTCCGAGGCAAACAAGACCGTGTTCATGCAGCGCACAATATGGAACGCTGGCCTCGGGTTGGATAAGCGATCCAACAATCCGTGGTTGATGTCACCGGTGCGGTCCAAGTCCACGAGGGGATCGAGGAAAAGGCGACAGCCACTGTGCAGGGCCGCGGCAAGAACAGCCTCCGCAGCGCGGTTCGCTTGGGCATTCTCGTCAAGGCCCGGCAGTTGAACCACGAAATCGAAATGGCCGACCTGACTCAGAGCATCCCGGCGAATGAACTCCTGCATCGCCTCCCAAGGACGGACGTGAGAGTCCACGTGGCACAACACACGATCTATGTGCGTATCGTGCTGGAGCAAATGCTGGTTCAATTCTGCCAATTCCGTGGCGCGGTAACCGACACGCGCCCGGGGATGATACTTTCCCGGTGAACGCTCCAGGGCCAACAAGGGGGCAAGAGTCACTGGGATATCGAATTGGTCACGACAGCGCATAATCTGCCGCAAGCAGTTCTCCTCTGGCCACAGCGTTCCTGGAATCTGCACCTCAATCGCATCTATCTGATCCCGATAACGCGGCACAACCTCAGTGAGCCGGAGTTTGTCCGACCATAGCCACACGAACGAGACCTGTAGGCCCTCGTCCCGCGCCATGGCCAGGCGCTGGCGCTGCAGCCCGTTTTCCAAGTCGGAGGCGGGAGCCCGGAGGTAACGGGCACCGAGTTCCATACAGGCGAGAAACGGATAGTCGTTGCGCACTTGATCGCGGACCGAGTCGGGCCAGGCAATTACGCCATCCACGGCTTGGGTCAGTGGGAGACGCAAATAGACCCCAATGGGCGAGTTGGGGAGGTCACGGGAGATGCGTGTAACCAGGCGACGGGTCTGTCCTCCAGCAGGAGCTGGCTCGGTTTCACCACCTGTGCGCACCAAGTGTGCGCAAGCTCCGTCCTTATGCACTCGGACAAGATAGAAACCTAATTTGGCAAGGTCGTTCTTGCCTTGGTCGGGAGGAAGGACGGAAAAGGCCTCATAGAATCCTGGTCGCGTGGTGGTCGTGGACGGCACCGAGAGGAGGCGCGTGTCGTCCACGCGGTTGAAGGCCGCGAAGTGCATATGTCCCGAGAACAGCAACTCCACCTTGTGCTTACGTAGCAACCCCAACAGCCAGCCGCGCGCCGGTTCGTCGAGGTTGTCGTAATAGCCCAAGCCCGGCTCATGCTCACCTGCGAAGAAAGGCGGCATATGCAAAAAAGTGAAAACACGCTGCCCGGTATGCTCATCCAGATCGGATTCAAGCCATCGTCTCTGTTCTTCTGCCTCGGGGAGCGGCCCATTCATGATTTGGGAATTCAGGAATACACAGTGTATCCCCTGCCGGTCAAAGCTGTACCAAGAGCGCCCAAACTGGTCATGCCATTCTGCCAGCGAACTCGGCGTTACCCACTCCGCTGGCATTGTCGGGTCGGGCTTGTCGCCAATATCCATGTTTCCTGGAACGTGGTAGGGCTGCAGTCCACAGCGCCTCAATTGCTGCCGGGCTGCCTGCCTTGCCTTGGCGAAACTTGGCTTCCCGGGATAGTCTTGCGCCAAGTCACCTAAATGGACGACGAAGGAAGTTTCCAAAGCGGCGGCCAGTCGCAGCGCCCACTCGGCCCGTGCCGGCCACATCCGCGTGAGACGGGGATCCTGCGAGTCATTTCCCGAGGCATATACCTCCGGATCATGAATGAAGTGAGTGTCGCCGAGAACGACAAACTCAAGCTGTGCGTCCAACAGGAACGAGCGGTCAAAAACCGGCGTTGTACTAGATGCCATGGATAGCAATGCGCGTCGTCCTTTCGCCTTTGAAGGAGGCTGTGCGACGGTAGCTCTCCGATAGTCTACGGTCTCTGTCTCCTGAAGTGGAGTCAGATATACGCATCCGACTCAGCCTGGACCAATAGGATTGCACGCCTTCAAGGTCGTGTCAAGACGCTGTACTACCCGGGTGCATCCCGAATTCGTGGCAAGTCTCTGACTGCCTCCAGTGTTCTGCGCCGCGTGCGGGCGAGACGCCCGCGAACCCAGGAGGATGTCCAAAAATCTGGGATACTCCCTACTACCCCTACATGCGATAGAGAACGACGGATAAGAGAGGACAGGCCAAAGTCGTCCCAAGCGAAGCGGCAGGGGCCGGGGGCTACCCACTCCGGGGAGACGACACGCGAGTCGTGGGCGGGATCCACCGGTTCTCATCGTCCCGGCACAGAAGGTCGACTCCGATCGCCGATGATCGCGGTATGGGGGCTGGCTATGCCGGTAGCATTGCGCTTTGCGTCCGGGGAACAGGCGTACAGTGGGTAACTGCCAAAGAAAAGGGTACATCCCAGATTTGGGGTTGACAGGAGAAGCGGGCTGCAGGATTCAGCGCAATTTCCCAGAGGTAGCCTGAAGCTCGCCCCCATTTTGGGATGCACCCAGAGAAAACAACGGGTTGCTCTGCCTCCGACGCTCTGTTAGGATAAATGTTGTTACCTGGTCGCTTGCCTGTAGCGAACTGCAGCAGCCGTACAGATGGTCAGCGGGCAATTCGGGTCGCGTATGCAGCCACTTATCGCAGCAAGCCAGGGAAAGTTTCCTGACATGCCAATGTGACTTTGAGAAAGATAGAGGGAGGTGATCAGAAGAAAGAAGACCGTTTGTGCTTTGGGGGTGCTTTGCCCCCCGATCAGCATATTTGCGGCGCAGTTGTTTGGATAGGCCAAAAAATGGGAGGAAATACCCATGAAACGCAATGCCGTGTTCTACTCGTCGCTGTTACTCGTTGTTGCGCTCCTCATCAGCGCTTGCGCCCCTGCAGCCGTGGAGGCGCCTGCTGAACCCGCTGCTGCCGAAGCTGAAGAAGCGTCAACCCCAATGGAAGAGAAGGAAGGTGGGGGCACACTTCAGGTGTGCTTCATCCAAGCCACGAGCTATGCTCATCTGGCGGGGTTTGTGGGCCGTGCGGGCAGCCAGCATTTCTACCAGGGCCGCACTATCTTCAGCGGACTGGTGCAGTTGGACCACGACGTCAAGGAGTATATCCCGGAACTCGCTGAGAGCTGGGAATTTGACGGCAACAAAGTCATTTTCCATCTGCGAAACGATGTGAAATGGCATGATGGCACGCCCTTCACTTCCAAGGACGTGCTGTTCAACTACGGTCGGCTGATACCGCATCCGCTGATGGTCAATACGGCCTATAACAGCCTGAAGGACTACATCGTCGGCTACACAGAGTTTCACGAAGGTAACGCGGACTCGGTCAGCGGCATTACTGCACTCGATGACTACACCGTTGTCTTCGAGATGACGGGCGAATACGGCATGGTCGGGATCCATAAGATCGCCGGCGCCGTCAGGCTTGTGCCCGAGCATATCCTGAGCGAGGTGCCCGAGGATCAGTGGGGGCCGGATGAGAGCGGCGTTTTGGGTCTTGAGAAGACAGACTTTGCGACGACAAAGGCGATTGGGACCGGGCCGTTCATGGTCGACGAGTACGTCCCCGACCAGCACATCATATACAGTCCGAACCCTGACTACTTCCGCGGCGCGCCCAAGCTGGATAAGTTGATTTATCGTTCATTCAACGGCGATCCGACGGCGATGATGGTAGCCACGGAGGCCGGCGAGTGCGATTGGGTCATCGGCGAAGGCGGCGGCCGGCCGGTCGAGTTGCAGCGCCTGGCTGCAATAGAGGAATTAGACCTTGAGATTTTCAACCCGCCGGCGAACGTCTCGGTGGCCTACTGGTGGAATCTGGGGCGGGAGCACATTCAGAACCCGCTCATCCGCCAGGGAATCCAGCATGCCATCAATGGCGAGCAGTTCAATCAGGTGATGGCCAGCGGGGTGAGCCGCGGGGCGCGCGTCTACCTTGATGGCAAGTGGGGGATCAATCCCGAGGGGGCCAAGTACATCACCTACGATCCGGAACTTGCCAAGCAGAAGCTGACGGAGGGTGGATGGGACTTTGAAAACGACAAGCTCATCCTCGTGCTCGGGTCACTTCACCCGGCCTGGGAACCGCTCCATCTCACCTTCCAGGAAAACCTGGCGGCAGTCGGGGTAACGGTTGAGTTCAAGGTTGTTGGCGCCGACTACGGAAACGTGGTCAACAAGGAACCATTCGAATGGGATGTGCTGCAGGCCGGCGATTGGGCGCCCTGGTTCGGTCTGCTCGGATACGACACGACGCACCTCAGCACGCAGCCGTGGTATGACAGGGCCGCTCACTACGCAGAAGAGGTGGCGCTGTTGAAGAGCCTGGAGCTGGAGACGGACGATGCCGTGCTTAAGGAAGCCGTCTGGCAGATCCAGGAAAGTATTGGGGCCGATCCTTTTGGCGTGATACTCTACGCTCACATCAACCCCAGCCTGCGCAGCACAAGGACGCGCGGCTGCGACACTATCCCCAGCTACTACTACCATCGCAACAACTGGAATCTGGAACAGTGCTGGATAGCGTCGGAGTAGCGGTTAGACGCTTGCGGCGCCTATAACTGAAAATCTGAGGCTCTCCGGTCGCCGCCGCGCTGCGGTCGGCGACCGGAAGAGCACCCGAACTGATCTGTCAACAGGACAGCCAGGAGAAAGCAGATGCTACTGATCACGGTGGATAGCGGGAACCTCCTCGCTTGCGCCGAGCTCGAGCAAGTGGCCCGCCTAGCGGAATTGACCGTCACATCCCGTGCCGACATCTATACGATGGATGTCGCCGACAACGATATCTGCTTTTACCCGTCAAGCGCCGGCACGACGGCTTCAGGAGAGCCGATGGACGCACTTCTGGCCGAGGGCCATGATCCTTACGGGGATTTCATCCGGCTCCTCAAAGAAGCCGGCATTGCCGTCGTGCCGAATTTCCGGGTGAATGACCATCACGGCTCGCCGCGCCAGTGGACGCAATGGGAGCGGGAACACAAGGAATGGTCATTGGGTCAGGATACGGGAACCTGGAAGTCCTACAAGAAGGTGGGCGACCACGGCTGGCGGGAGGTTGGGGACCTGCGACAGATGGACTTCGCCGTCGAGGAGGTGCAGGAACGCCGCCTGGGTATCTTGCGGGAGATTGTCGCCCGATACCCCGTGGATGGACTCATGCTTGACTTCGGGCGATCGGCGCCGTTCTTCAGGGAACCGAAGCGGGAGAAAGCGGACTGCATGAGCCGGTTCGTGCGCGCGGTGCGGACCATACTGGACGAGGCGGGGGAGAAACGAGGGCAGCATCTCATGCTCGCGGCCGCTGTGCCGTGGGACATAGACTACTGCACTGAGGAAGGGCTCGATATCAAGGCGTGGATTGACGAAGGGCTTTTGTCCTACCTGTGTCCGGGTGAATGGTTTTTCGTGGACTACAACCTCCCTTACTCCGATTGGGTGGCCTTGGCTGAGGGAAGCAGCTGCAAAGTGTACCCCATGCTTATGTCCAGTGTCTCCTCTTCGGATGCGGTCACGCCGGGGAAGCGTGTCTGGCTGGGCGATGGGTTTGAGGAATTCGACCCACCCAAGATCAGCGCCCTTGTAGAGAGCGCCTACAGCCAGGGCGTTGATGGGATCATGTTCTACAATTTGCATGCCAACTCTTTCGGCAGCAGGCTGTATGCGGATCTTCGAGAACTGATCGATCCGGCCAGGATCCCTTCCACAACCAGGCACTACTTCTACGCCCGCCGGCCCAAATATCTGCCTACGGAATACTTTTCATTCGGCCTCCCTGATGGATACACACCTGGCGAGGTGGAGGCGTTTACCCCCTTTGAATTGGATGAAGATGGGGATGAGTTCAACTACACAGTTCTTTTTGGCAGCGATCTGGCCGGCGCAACTGCGGACTTTCAGTTCAAACTGAGAGATCTGGGAGACAGTGACGAAGTGGAAGTAAGCATGAACGGCAGCAGGCTCAGGGTGGACAGCCTTGACTTCCACCAGTGCCAGCCGCCCAAGGCGCCGGAATTTCGGTATGCAATTTGGCAGACTGCATTGGGGTCTTCTCACTTGAGAGTGGGAGAGAATATTCTGACCGTTCGGTTGGCGGAACGCGATCCCGGGCGGACTTTGCCGGTTCAGGTGGGTGAATTCGAGATTACCGTTGGTCCCGATGGTGGGTAGCCGCCGGTCCTGCGGGACATCCAAAGGGCGAGACAAGTGACCGCTCGCTGTGACTGGAGGGGCAGTTCATGGCTCCTGAGACAGGAAAGCATCTTTCAGTCGGAACCCAAAAGACATGTCCCAGTATGTACTTCGCCGACTCGCGCTGATCGTCCCCTTGACGTTTGCGATAACGGTCATTAACTACACGATCTATGTATTGTCACCGGGCGACCCGGTCTCAGCGCTGCTGAATCCAGAGTCGATGCGTTATTTGGAGGAGGAGGACCTGCAGGCACTGCGGGAGGCGATGGGGCTGAACCGGCCAGTACACGTTCGCTATCTGATCTGGCTGCGCGAAGCGCTGCGCGGGAACCTCGGCTGGTCGACGCAGATGCGTCTGCCGGTGCATCATATCATCATGCGCGACATCGGCAACACACTTGGTCTGATGGGATTTGCGTTACTGTTCTCGACGGTGGCGGGCATCGTGCTGGGCATTATTTCCGCCCTCAAACAGTACTCGATGCTCGATTACGTCCTCACCGGCATTGCCTTCGGAGGCATAGCTGTTCCCGGATTCTTTTTTGCGCTACTGCTGATTTACGTGGCTGGACTGCGCCTGGAATGGTTCCCCGTCGGGGGAATCGTCACCGTAGGGGCGCCGCCCTCTGTAGGAGACAGGCTCTGGCACATGGTGTTGCCGGTGACCGCGCTCTCGTATGAGGGCCTGAGCACGCTGCTCCGTTACACCCGCTCCAGCATGTTGGAGGTCGTTCGGCAAGACTACATTACGACGGCGCGTGCCAAAGGTTTGGCCGAACAAACTGTAATCATGTGGCACGCATTCAAGAACGCCCTGCTGCCGGTGATTACGATCACGGGATTGAGGCTGCCGACGTTGGTCGGGGGGGCGGTGCTGGTCGAGAGCGTCTTCAACTACCGGGGCATCGGACATACCTTGGTGGCTGCAGCGGGGAGTCGCGACTATCCGCTGCTGATGGGCGGACTCCTGGTGACGGCAATTATGGTATTGGTGAGCAATCTGATCGCGGACTTGGCCTACGCCTGGGCCGACCCGCGCATCAGGTACGCGTAGCGTTGGCGAGGTCCTCTGCTGCGTTAATGGGAAGCGAGAGGGAGACAGCAGGTCGTGACGGTTCAAGCGCCCGCCTCGATCGGGCCACTCCGCATGTTCGGCAGTTCGTCGGACTCCTGGCGCAAGCGGGTTTGGCGCCGCTTCGTTCGGCATCGAATTGCGGTGGCCAGCCTGATACTGCTGATCGCGATATCGGCCACGGTAACGGCTGCTCCCCTCCTGACACCCTACAGCCCGATAAAATTCGTAGGCGCGACGGAGGCGAAGCCGACGTTGGAACACCCGCTGGGCACTGACAGATTGGGGCGGGACGTCTGGGCGCGCCTGGTTTACGGCGGGCGCGTTTCGATCTCTGTGGGCATCGTGGCGGTCGCCATATCCATCGCGATCACGATCATTCTAGGAACTGTTTCAGGGTACTACGGGGGTTGGCTGGACATGCTCATCATGCGTTTCACGGACGTAATGATGGTCTTTCCGGGCCTCATTCTGATCATGGTTGTGGTCTCGGTGATCGGACCCAGTATTTATAACGTAATGGTCGTCATTGGGATCCTGGGCTGGACAGGAACGACACGTCTGCTGCGGGGCCAGATTCTGTCGGTGCGGGAGTGGGACTTTGTGACCGCGGCCCGGTGCGTTGGGGCATCGAACGGCCAAATCATGTTCCGGCACATATTGCCGAATGCGCTGGCGCCTCTGCTGGTGGCGGCGACGTTTGGCGTTGCTGGCGCGATTCTGACGGAGGCCGGGCTTTCCTATCTCGGGCTGGGCGTACTTCCGCCGGCTCCCTCGTGGGGGAGCATGCTCAACGGCGCGCAGTCGATCTACATTCTGGAAAACTTCTGGTGGCTGTGGCTGCCGCCGGGCGTGGCGATCTTCGTCACGGTACTGGCCATCAATTTTGTGGGTGACGGTCTGCGCGATGCGCTCGACCCGCGTACGAGCCTGGACTGATCGTCGTTAGCGTCGTCCGAAAAGGCTTGCGGCCGCAGTTAATTTGCAAGCATGTATGCGGAGCGGAAGATGAACGAAATCGAGAGATACGAGTTCGATCGAGTGGGATACATTACGATTCCCGGTCTATTACCGGACGCGCAGGTCGGAAGCCTGGCGGCGGCTATTGACGCGCTGGAAGAGGAGGCGGCTGCGCGGGCGGCGGCGGCCCCGCGCCGGAAGAGCCCGACCGGCCTACTTGAGTATCACCACAACGCAGCGAGGGGCTACTACGTCAGCGGCGCGAAGGAAAAAGGGAATACAATTATCATTGAAGACTTTTTCAACGCGGATTCCGAATTTGACGTCCTGGTCAATCACGCGCCTACGATGTCCTATATTCACGCCATCGTTCAGGAGCGGCCGACGATCAACAATTCGGAAATACGCATTCGATACCCGGGCAACCGGACCGGCACGCACATGGGCGGACCGATTGGCGTCAAGCACAGGTACGGTTACAACCAGAAGGGGATCAACTGCATGATGGTGCGGATGGTCTATTTCGTCCATGACGTCGGGCCGGACGACGGCCCTTTCTGCGTTGTGCCGGCGACGCACAAGAGCAATATGGCATCACCTTACGAGGGCGGAAACCCTGACGAGGAACCGGGCATGATTGGCCTGCCCGTCCGGGCGGGCGACGCAATTCTGTTCACGGAGAATCTGCGCCACGGCGGTCTTACGAATCGCTCCGACAGGACGCGAAAGACAGTTCATGTCGGGTATGGCCCGTTCTGGATGAAGTCGCAGAACATCGCCACGATGGATGAAGACCAGTACCTTTTGCCCCAGACGTATGCGCGTTATTCCCCGGAGCAGCGCCAGCTTTTCCGGGCCTGGCCGCTAACGGTGGAACGGGAGTTCGGGGAAAACTATAAAGGATAGCTGCGCCATGCTTGCGATAGACAGGGAGGAACTTGCCGGCATCCCCTCATTCATTCTGCGCGACACCCAGGTAGATGAAGGCCCGATCGTCGTTCATTATCACGGCTGGACAGGCGACAAGGGGAGCATGGAGAACCCGGACCAGTCGCTGGTGCAGCTGGCGTCGGCCGGATTCTGTGTCGTGGCGCCCGACTGTTACGAACACGGTGAACGCCGGACCGATGCCTGGTTTCGAGCCCAGTTCAACGGCTGGGCATTTGTCTGCCAAGCCATGGACAAGACGCGCGAGGAGGCGCCGGCACTTTTCGAGGCGGTCATGGCGTTGCCTTGCAGTTCAGCCAGCAGGCCGCAGGTTTGCGGCTCCTCGATGGGCGGGCTGATCGCGCAGATGGTCTTTGCCGAGAACAGTGAGTATGTCTCGATGGTCTCAATAGTGGGCAGGTCGAGCTTTTTCCAAGCGGACGAATGGTGCCGGGAGGCGCAGCGGGGGACCTGGTGCGACGATTGGTGCGCGAAATACGCCACGCAGTCCCGTCCCGACCGGTTTACGGACCGGCCGGTCCTCTTCATTGACGGAGGGCTCGATACCGACTGTCCGGCGGCTACCAACGCAGAGACGGTGCGACGAATCAACGAAAGGGGAGGGCGTGCAGAGCATTTCGTGGACCCGGAAGTCGGTCATGCCCGTTCACCGTCAATGCGGGCCCGGTTCGTCGACTGGATTATCACGCATGGCCAGCCACCACTGGGCACAGCCTGAACCGGGGGAGCTGGAGGAACGCTTTGTGCAACGGAGGAGTAGAGCTTGTGGAGAAAAGTTCGGACGTTAAGCACGATGTAACCAGGATAATCGCTGAGATGGATGAACGCGGCTATTGCGTGATCCCGGGAGTGATTACGCCGGAGAAGGCAGATGAAGCCCGTACAGTGCTGGAACGCCTGCTGGCAGAGGAGGCTACTGAGGGCACCTGGCGGGCGAGAACCCAACGGGTCGCCCGCATCGCGGTCAAAGATCCGATTTTTGTGGAACTTATGGCCCATCCCCTGATCGTCTCGATCTGGAGGGAGTATCTGGATGAGGACATGATCTGTTCCACGTGGACGTCTAACACCGCCTATCCCGATTTTGACCGTTATGGATGGCATCCGGATTTCCCGTTCCAGTTCGTGAACCAGCCATGGCCGACCGACAAAGTGAGCGGGCAAACGATGTGGCTGCTGGATGACTTGACGGTCGAGAATGGGGGCACGGGCATATTGCCGTACAGCCATCGCAAGGGCCACCGACCGCCGCCGGAGATCGCCCACCAGTGGATTGAGGAGGCGGAGATCCTGACGGGGCAGCGCGGCAGTGTGATGGTTATGAACGGTAGGACGTGGCATTCGGCGCGGCCGAATGTTACAAACAGGGCGCGTTCGGTCCTGCTGGGGATGTATTGCCGCCCCTTCTACGTTACGCAGGAGGATATGCGGGCGCAGCTGGCCGACCTGGAGAATCCGTCGGAACTGGTGCAGCAGTTGATGGGCGCGAACCAGTGGCAGCCGGGTGTTGTGACCAATAGGTACTAGCGGAGACGGCCTGCAGTCCGGGCACAGATAGACGTCTGCTGTTGCCGGCAGCGCCATTTGTCCGACCTTGTAGCCCGGCATCGAGAACGAGCTACACTTCAGCTGAGGAGGAAGGCAATGCCTTTGATCAACCTGAAACATGCGGAGACCTTTGTAGAAGGGCTCGACCATCCTGAAGGGGTGGCGCTGGGACCTGACGGCAAGATTTATGCCGGCGGCGAGGCGGGGCAGGTCTATCGCATCGACTATGGAGAGCGAAGTGTAGAAGAATATGCCAATACGGGAGGCCTGAATCTGGGTATGGCGCTGGATGCGGCGGCCAACTTGTATATGTGTACCGCCGACCGCGGCGCTGTCTACAAAGTGACACCTGCAGGCGAAGTGAGCCAGTACAGCGCTGGCACTGTGGAGCGCCCGATGACCACGCCGAACTATCCGGCTTTCGACGCGCAGGGAAATCTCTATGTGACCAATTCAGGATCCTGGTATGGAAACGATGGCTGCACTTATTGCGTGGCGCCGGACGGGACGACCGCGGTAATCGATACAGAGAACAGCCAGTTTCCAAATGGTTGCGCTGTAAGTCCAGACGGACGGCACCTCTATGTCGCGATGTCGCTCAGCCCTCCTCAGATCATTCGATTTCCAATTGAGAATGGTCGCAAAATCGGGCCCGCCGAGACGGTTGTGGAACTGCCCCACGTCGTGCCGGACGGCCTGGCCTTTTGCACGGACGGCAGTTTTCTGATCTCCTGCTACCGGCCGGACACGATTCTGCGGGTTCTGCCGAGCGGCGATCTGACCGTCCTGATGGACGACTATGAAGGAACGATCCTCGGAGCGCCGACCAATGTGTGTTTCGGTGGACCGGATTTGTCGGTGCTGTTCTGGGCCAACCTGGGTCGGTGGCACTTGGGATTGAATGCCCACACCGGACTGCAGGGCGCCAAACTGTTTTACCCTGACATTAGCTCGGCTTAGGCATAGGGGTTGAGGGGCGTTGGACGAGTAGGCAGTCCATGCCTTCATTGCCATCGTCTGTACCGTAGGCTATAATTTCAGATAGCGAATCGTGGATAGTGGAGTCGCCAGACGCTGTCCGCTGACCACTGAATGCGCCACCCTCTGCCACCAAAGAAGCTGTCATGTCCTACGGCGCGAGCGCAGGACCCAATTTACTCCCCATATCATCACAACTGGGTCGATACCGGATACTGGAGCCTTTGGGCCAGGGTGCGACGGCCGTTGTGTACCGTGCGCAGGATCTGACCGGCAGTCAGGTGGCATTCAAGGTGCTCAACTCTGCGGCGGCGAGCCAGCCCCATATGCGCTCATGCTTCCAGCTGGAGTATCAGACGCTGGCAAGGCTACGCCATCCGGGAATTTTGCGGGTTTACGAGGCCGGCGAGGCGAACGGGCGCCTTTTCATCGCGATGGAACTGGTCGAGGGCGGGACTTTGGAGGAGTTCCTGATGCGCGCAAAATCGATCGGCGAAGTTGCGGCCATCGACATTGCCCGCCAGGTCGCTGAGGCGCTTGACTATCTGCACGAATCCGGCAAGATCCACCGGGATGTAAAGATCTCCAACATATTGCTGGGGCCGAGCGGTCGGGCAGTACTGTTCGACTTCGGCACCGTCTACGACACTGTCAATCCGACAGACAATGCGCCGGGCATCTATGGTACGCCGGCCTTTGTGGCGCCGGAACAGATACGCGCCAAGGACGAGCCTGACAAGCGTTCGGACCTGTACAGCCTGGGAATCGTCCTCTATCTGATGGTTACCGGACGCAGACCCTTCTACGGTTCAAGGGAGGAGGTCCTGGACGCGCATCTCTCGGAAAAACCGCCGCCGCCATCGGCATGGGGCTGGGTATCGCCCGAGCTTGAGCAGATCATACTCAGGGCGCTGGCGAAGAATCCGGATGAGCGATTCGAGAGCGGCGGCGAGTTTGCTTTGGCGTTGAGAGGCGTGGAGGTGGAAACGGAGCAGCCCAAGCCGCGGCTGGCTACACGTCTGCGGGCCTGGTTGGGAGATACGGTGCGGCCCGAGTGAGTGCCGGTCGAGTCTGGGGCGGTGCTGTCAGAGCGCTTTCGTCAGTCTTCGAGGCCGTTCATCAGGGCCAGTTTTACTTCACCGATGGCCCGCGTTACGTCGATTTCACGCGGGCAGGCCTGGACACAGTTAAATACGGTGCGGCAGCGCCAGACGCCGTCAACATCGTTAAGCACGCGCAGGCGGAGGTCGGCGGCGGCGTCGCGGTTGTCGAAGATGAAGCGGTGGGCCTGGACGATGGCTGCGGGGCCGATATAGTCCTCGTTGGCCCAGAAGCTGGGACAGGAGGTGGTGCAGGCCGCGCAGAGAATGCACTTGGTGGTATCATCGTAGCGTGCGCGGTCTTCCTGGCTTTGGTAGCGCTCACCTTCGGCGGGCAGATCGTCGTTGATCAGGTAGGGCAAGACGGCCCTGTACTTGGCGAAAAAGGGCTCCATGTCCACGACCAGGTCCTTGATCAGCGGCATCGAGCGCAGTGGTTCGACCTGGCAGACGTCGCCGACATCCTGCATTAGCACTTTGCAGGCCAGTGCGTTACGTCCATTGATCACCATGGCGTCGCTGCCGCAGATGCCGTGGGCGCAGGAGCGGCGCAGGGTGAGAGTGCCGTCCTGGTACCACTTCACCTGGTGCAGAGCGTCCAGCACGCGGTCGCTCTCTTCCACATCCACCCAATACTCTCCCCACCAGGGCTTGGAATCAGCCTCAGGATTGAATCTGCGAATTCGCATTTTGATGCGCATGTTAGTAGGTTCGCTCCTCGGGATGGTGGATAGTGATATTCACCGGCGCGTAGTCCAAGCTGATCTTTCCATCCACTTTAGACGCGTAGGTGTGTGTAAGCCAGTTCTCATCGTCGCGGGCCTTGTGATCTTCGCGGCTGTGGGCCCCTCGGCTTTCCGTGCGGGCGAGGGCGCTGGCCGCGGTCACTTCCGCAAGGTCGAGCAGGTTTTGCAGTTCGATGGCTTCGAGTATGTCGGTATTGAAGCGCTTGCCCTTGTCCATGACGGTGATGTCCTGAGCGGATTCCTGCAACTCCCGGATGCGTGTCAGGGCCGACTCTATACCCTCTTCAGTACGGAAAACGCCAACCTTGTCCATCATCAGCGCCTGCATCTCGGTGCGCAGATCAGCGACATTGTGCTGGCCGTCGCTGCCCAGCATATTTTGCAGCATCGCCTGTGTCGGCTCCCAGGTTTCCGCCGGTAGCTCCGCCCAGTCGTTTTGCTGACAGTAGGCGGCGGCGGCTTTGCCGGCCCGTTTGCCGAAGACAACGAGATCGACGAGGCTGTTTGTGCCGAGACGGTTGGCGCCGTGTACGCTGACGCAGGCGACCTCGCCGGCGGCATAGAAACCGGGCATCACGTCGCCCTGGGCATTGGTCTGGACTTCGCCGTCGACGTTGGTTGGGACCCCGCCCATGGCATAGTGGGCAGTAGGCTGCACTGGCATCGGCTCCACCGCGGGGTCGATGCCGAGATAGGTCTTGCAGAATTCGGCGCTGTCGGCCAGTTTCGTCTCCACGACCTGGCGGCCGAGGTGGGTGGCATCGAGATGGACGTAGCGCCCTCCGTCGATGCCCTTGTTGTCGCGGACCTCCAGGTAGATGGCGCGGCTGACCACGTCGCGGCTGGCCAGGTCCTTAAGGTTGGGCGCGTAGCGCTCCATAAACCGTTCGCCTTCACGGTTACGCAGAATGCCGCCCTCGCCGCGTACACCTTCGGTGATGAGGATGCCCATCTTGTAGATACCGGTGGGATGGAACTGAAAGAACTCCATATCCTCCAGGGGGATGCCTTTGTGCAGCGCGATGGCGGGGCCGTCGCCGGTCAGGCTGTGGGCGTTGCTGGTTATCTCCCACATGCGGCCAAAACCGCCGGTGGCGAAGATCAAGGCCTTGCCGTGGAAGACGTGAAGGTCGCCGCTGTCGATTTCGTAGGCGACGACACCGGTGGCCTGCCCGTCGGCCGAGAGCAGCAGGTCCAACACGTGGAACTCATCAAAGAAGCGCACGTTGCGGGCGATGCACTGCTGATAGAGCGTCTGCAGGATCATGTGGCCGGTGCGGTCGGCGGCGTGGCAGGCGCGGCGTACCGGTTTCTCGCCGAAATTGCTGGTATGGCCGCCGAACGGCCGCTGGGCAATCTTGCCTTCAGGTGTGCGGTCGAAGGGCAGACCCATATGTTCCAGTTCGTAGATAACATCTACCGCCTCCTGGCACATGAGATCGACTGCGTCCTGGTCGGCGAGATAGTCGCTGCCCTTAATTGTGTCGAAGGTGTGCCATTCGGCGCGGTCTTCTTCGAGATTACCGAGCGCTGCGCCGATTCCCCCCTGTGCAGTGCCGGTATGGCTGCGTGTGGGATAGAGTTTGGTCAGGACGGCTGTGTCGCTGCCCTGACTGGCGTAGAGGGCCGCCATCAGTCCGGCGCCTCCGGCGCCGACAACGACCGTCTCAAATTTGTGCGTATGGATCATCTTGTCCTCATGTCGCGAAGCGGCGAAGCATTTGGAGCTCAATCCGCATACTACGATGCGTTAGAACATTTGCCGTCAGCCTGTCAAGCGCTGGAACAGATTTCCCAGTCCGCCGGCGCCCAGAACAATTGCAAGAGAACCGAGCAGGATCAAGAAAAGACCGAGGCCGTAGACGGCCGCCGTGAGCAGGAAATTGAGAATCTTATTGTGCACATAGTCGTTGATCGAGAAGCGGACCCCGTTCATGCCGTGCGCCATGCCGATGAATAGAAGGGAAGCGTCGAAGAGGCGCCAGAAGACGCCTGCCGGGCCTGACCACCGCGCGTCAATGTTGTCGAACGTGATATTCTCCACGCCCACGACCATGTGCATATAGAGAAGATGAAAGACAACTGTGATAAACATCACCAGCCCGGTAAGACGCATGAACAGCCAGATTCTGCGTTCGTGATTGGGTGCGCCGTAGTTGATTTTCCCTTGGACCGGTCGGCTTGAAGATGTCGCCATTTTTCACTCCTCAGAAGATGCCCCGCAGGGTGATGATGGCAGCGGGAACAAGCACAACTGCGACAAGCGCCAGTTCGATGCGCACGATCGTCCGTTGGTATTTCCCCAACACAGGGAAGAAGTCAATGATAATGATTCTCATACCGTTGAACGCGTGGTAGAGCACTCCGAAAAGAAGAAAGACCTCCAGGACCTTGGCCGGCGGCGATGTGTACAGGGTCGCATGAACCCATTCGTATGGCTCTGGCCCAATTGCGGCAATGAAGATACTGACAATGTGCATGTACAGGAAGAGCACGATGCCGAGCCCGCTGGCCCGGTGCAATATCCAGGCCCACTGGCCCTCCGCTCCTCTGTAGGTTATGCCTCTGTAGATCGATGCTACAAGGGCGGCCATTGGCTGCGAACTCCTTTATGAGATATGCGGAAGTGAGAAGGGCTGCAGTTTCAGGGCGCTTTGTTCCAAACAGAACGAATCGTCATATGAATCATAATCATCACCAGTGATCCTGTCAATTCAGGTAGGAGAAAGATAGATTTCGGAAAACTACTGTGCCCCGGCTTACTATTGCCCATCGCCCCAATGCATGCGAGCCAGGAGCACTTCGGGCTCCCAGACTTCGATCTCAACGGTCGGAGTCAGGGTCTCGATGTTGTAAACGATCAAGCGCAACTCATACACGCCCGGCGAAAGGTCGGCCGGGATTCCCAGTTCAAACCAGGTGTCGACAGGCTCCTGTTCCTGCCACCGGCTCGTGGCCCTGGACTCGGAATCCGTCAGGACTTCGTCCTGTTGGAATACTTCGTTTCCAGACTCATCATAAATGCGGAGGGAAATTGCGAAATCGACTTGCTGATCAGGTCCGGTCCTCCATCGCATGCCTACCCAGAGCGGCTGATCTCGCCTTAAGCTTATTGTCTCTTGCGTGGGAAGGCGGTCCTCTCCTTGCTCCAGGGCGAACCCGAGCAGATCGATGCCGCCATCGTAGTTGACGGCTGCCCGCCGGCGACGATCTCCTTGAACGGGGTCGCCGCCGCCGGCTATGAGTTGCCTGATGCGGGGCAGAAGGTCGGCTGACGAAGCGACAAGCGCGAACTTTCCATCGGCTATACTGGAGCCGCTGATGCCAATCACTGCGCCCGTGTCGGACACGAGCGCGCCGCCGCTTTGTCCCCCGGCGATTGAAGCGTCGGTCTGGAAGTAGGTGATCCGGCCCGATTCACCTTGGCGCAGGCGCGACAATATGCCCTTTACGATCGTCGGCTGCGGGAAGGATTCGAACTCGGCCGGGTAGCCAATCAGGTACATGTCGGCGCCGATGGGCGTGGTCTCCCCGTCGATCAGGGGTAGAGGCTCAGTGGCGACGTCAATAGGGCCGAGTACGGCCAGGTCGGCCTCCAAGTCCCAACCCCTTACAGGCACGCCATCGAACTCAGCCCCGTTGGGGAAGACGACGCGCGCTGTATCGAAAGGATAGACCACGTGGCGGTTGGTGATGACGTAGCGCCCCTCGAACAGGACGCCGCTTCCGCTCGCTTCCTCGGTCTGAACGTAAGCGATGGCCGGCGAAACCTTCTGGAAGATCTGGGCGGAGGTGAGCTTGGGAGGGATGAAAACGGCGATCGTGGTGTCTTCGGTATTGGCCGTCGTAACCAGAGGCGCGTAGATCCACGCCAGCGTCCCATAGTACCAGATCCGCCACCAGTCGCTGGTCTCATTACGGCCAATGATGGGGAACTGATCTCCGGGTTTGGCTGAGCCGACAATGGGATAGTAGGTGCCAGGCCCGCCGCGAACATTCATGTTCCTCTCGACAAGAACGATGGGTTCGGGAATCGGCGTCTGGGTGGGCTTTGAGGCTACGTCGGAAAGAACCTCTCTGACAGCGGTTTCGCCGGACGGGGCAGGCGTCCAGGTAGGGTTCGCCTCTGAAGTTGCAGGGGAGCCGATGAATTGGGGGCGGCCTTCAAAGAAAAGAGAGAGCGCCAGCAGCAGCAGAAGGACACCGATGATCGCTGTCTGGATTCCCCATCTCTTCGCGGCGCTCTTAGATGGCGGAGAATCGAAGGAAAGTCCGCAGTGACGGCAGAGAGCTTCTGCTTCCGGGGTAAATTGGTCGCAGCCGGGGCAGCGTCTATAGAGTGTTTCTGCCATTGGGGAAGTTCAGTCCGATATAGAAAACTCCTCCGTCGCTTGCTGGAGGCATAGCCGCAAACAAGGAGGCCCGCGCACTTTGCGCGGGCCACTGTGATCCGTGCAACCGGTTGCGTGAAGGCAATCCTACATATTTTCGATCAGCGCCTGGCCGAATTCACTGCATTTCAGCAAGGTGGCGCTCTCCATCAGCCGTTCAAAGTCGTACGTGACCCTCTTTTGACCGATGGTTTCTTCCATCGACTGGACAATCAGGTCGGCGGCCTGGTGCCAACCCAGATGCCGGAGCATCATCTCGCCGGACAGGATCACCGATGAAGGGTTTACCTTATCCTGGCCGGTGTATTTGGGAGCGGTGCCGTGCGTGGCCTCGAAGATGGCGCGGCCGGTCTCGTAGTTAATGTTTGCACCGGGCGCGATGCCGATGCCGCCCACCTGCGCCGCGAGAGCGTCGCTGATATAGTCACCGTTCAGATTGAGCGTCGCCAATACGTCGTACTCGGCCGGACGCGTGAGTATCTGTTGCAGCATGGCATCAGCAATGACATCCTTGATGATGATCTCTCCGCCGTCTACGGCCGGCAACTGGCGCCAGGGGCCGCCATCCAGGAGCTCTGCGCCGAAGCTCTGGTCGGCGGTCTGGTAGCCCCAGTTGCGGAAGGCGCCCTCGGTAAACTTCATGATATTGCCCTTGTGCACGAGGGTAACGCTTTCGCGCCCGTTGTCGAGCGCGTATTGGATGGAGGCACGTACGAGACGGTCCGTACCCTCCTGGCTTACCGGTTTGATGCCGAAACCGGCGGTATCGGGGAAGCGTACTTTGGCGTATCTTTCGCCGAAGGCTTCACTGAATATCTGCTTGAAGCGCTCGGCTTCGTCGGTGCCTTCCTCGAACTCGATCCCGGCGTAAATGTCCTCGGTGTTCTCGCGAAATATAACCATGTCAACCAGCTCCGGCTGCCTTACCGGGCTGGGGACGCCGTTGAAGTAGCGAACGGGGCGGACACAGGCGTAGAGGTCCAGGCGCTGACGCAGGGCGACGTTAATGCTGCGAATGCCGCCGCCTACCGGGGTTGTCAGAGGGCCTTTGAGCGCGACCATGTAATCATCGATGGCGTCCAGGGTTTCTTGCGGCAACCAGACGATCTCATTGTAGACATCGTTGGCTTTGTCGCCGGCGTAGACCTCCATCCAGACGATCTTTTTCTGTCCGCCATAGGCCTTAGCCACGGCTTCATCCAGAACGGGCTGGCTGGCCGCCCAGATGTCCGGGCCGGTACCATCGCCTTCGATAAAGCAAACAATGGGATTGTCCGGCACCTGTAGATTTCCATTTTGATCGATGTCGATCCTTTTGCCTTCGCTGGGAACGACGATCCGCTCATATGCCATCGGTGAAAAACCTCCAAATGGGGTGGTGAAGAATGTGTTACGCCAAGTCTTGCTCTACTTGCTCGAGCCAGTGCGCGTCTGAACGGGAGAAAATCTGGCCGGAGCGCTCCCGGCTCCATGGGCCGACGAGCCAATAGATCAATCGGGCCGCAGATTCGGTGCTGAGCAGGGCGCCCTGCCGGTGGGCTTCATGGAAACGGCTGAAATCCAGGCTTGAGTCGTGGGTATCGATGCTGCGGACGTCGGCCTGCATATCCGTATCCACCATGCCGGGCGCGAGTGCGTTGACGGTTACGCCGGGCATACCGTCGGCCTGCAGCTCCGCGGCCAAGCAGCGCGTGAGCATGTTGAGGCCGGCCTTGGCCGCGCAGTAGGCGCTCCATCCGGGCAAGACGTTTTCGGCCGCGCCGCTGGTGACATTTATGATACGGCCGTAGCCCTGGTCGATCATAACCGGCAGCACATTGCGGGCCATCTGAAATGGTCCAACGAGATTGCAGTGGATATTGTAGGCCCATTCTTCGGGGTCAGCCTCAAAGACCTGATCAACAGGCCAGATGATGCCGGCGTTATTGACCAGAATGTCGACCCGGTCGAATTGGCTGAGGGCCGCTTCCACAACTTCTTCAATCTGTTCCGGATTGGTCACATCGCAGGGGACAGCGATGGCCTGCGCCCCGGCGCGGCGGATCTGCCCGGCGGCTGCCTCGATCTGGTCTTCGCTGCGAGCGGTGAGGACGACGGATGCGCCGGCTGCGGCCAACAGTTTGCCAGCGGCGGCGCCGATGCCGCGTCCGCCACCGGTGATGATCGCCACTTGCCCCTGAAGCTTTCTGGTTTGTTTACGCTCCGCCATGATTGGTAGAAGGTGTCCGCCTATTGACTGAACCGGAAACCGAGCTCGGTAGAGCAAAATAACAGGTCGCGTGCCGCACCACGTATCGGCGCTCATTTTTCGTGCAGTCTACCAGATGCACGCCAAAACAACTATTTTAATGGATAGGCGCATACGGTAATCAAGCAGCGTATGTCATAATATCGCGTATGGTGTCTTGTCTGGACGCTTGTCGTGAGTGTCCGAAGAAACTCAGGAGAGTTTTGATAGCATGTATTACTTCATGATTCAGGCTCACAGTGGCTGGCAATACCTGGCTTCGCTTGCACTGGTAGTGGCGGTGGCAGTCTATGTCGTCAACTGGCTGCGCGGGCAGATGTGGAGCGCGTTGTACCGACGTATCGGGTTGTACGCCATCATTGTCATAGATATCCAACTTCTTTTGGGGTTGATCCTGTGGGGCGTAGGTGCAAGTATGGGAATCGTAGGAGCAAACGCCATACGGACAGTTGAACACCCTTTCACGATGCTGCTTGCTATTGTTCTGCTGCACGCCGGGTGGGTATGGACGAAGAGGTCGGATGAGACGGTCCGTCTACGTAACGGCGCCGTGACTTTTCTCGTCGCGGGCCTGCTGGTGCTTTGGGGACTTTTGCGCATCTGGGGGATTGCGTAGAGGAATAGCGGTTGAGGCGGCTGGTACTTAGGCGCAGGCCGCTCCGTTCATCCTTTCAATTGGCGCGACGGTAAGAGAACTCGCTCTCAGCCGTCGTACTCTCCAAAGGCGGCCACGACGTTTTGTCCGCCGAAGCCGAAGGCGTTGACGATGGCGCGGCGGACGGGGAAGTCTAGAGATTCATTGCCGACGACGTCAACGCCCAACTCCGGGTCTTCGGTGTAGTTTATCGTCGGAGGGATGATGTTCTCGCGGATGGCCATGACCGCGGCCAGTGCTGACTCTGCTCCGGCGGCTCCCAAGGCATGGCCGACCATGCTCTTGATGCTGGTGGTCTTTGGCGTCGGCTGGCCGAAGACCTGGCGGATGGCGAGCGCTTCGACCTCATCGTTCAGCTCGGTGCCGGTGCCGTGGGCGAGGATCAGGTCGACATCTTCCGGGGCGAGGCCGGAAAAGCGCAAGGCTTTCTGAATGGCGCGGCTGGCGCCGTCGGCGCTGGGGTCGGGCGCGGTGAGGTGGTAGGCGTCTCCGGTCAGCGCGCCGCCGAGGACTTCGGCATAAATGTCGGCGCCACGCGCTTGTGCATGCTCCTCGGTTTCCATGATCATCGAAACCGCGCCTTCGCCGCTGACAAATCCGTTTCGATCGATGGAGAACGGGCGGCAGGCCTGCTGCGGTCTGTCAGTATCTTTGGAGAGAGGCCCCATATTGCCGAAAGCGGCGAAAGTCAACATGGAAATTGCCGATTCAGTGCCGCCGGCGATCATCACCTCGGCTTCGCCCCGCTGCAGAAAGTGGTACGCCTCCAATATCGAGTAATGGCCGCTGGCGCAGGCTGCGGCGCTGGTCATGACCGGGCCGCGCGCGCCGACAGCCATTGAGACGACACAGCTGGCCGCGTTAGCCATGGCGCTGGGCACAACAAACGGCCCCACGGTCTTCCAGGACTTTTCGACAAGCTTTTCGGTCGCGTACTCGATTTCGATGATGCCGCCGCCACCGGTGGCCATCATCACTCCGACTTCGTCTCGATTGGCGTCGGAGATCTCCAGACAGGAGTCGGTCAACGCCTGCTTTGTGGCGGCAACGGCAAACTGAGTGGCGCGGGCCGTGCGCCGGATGACCTTACGATCCATATATTGCCGCGCATCGAACTCCTTTACCTCACAGGCGATGTTGTATGGCATATCCCCGGCATCAAATAGTGTCAACGCGCCGGCGCCGGATTTACCGATCAGCAGGTTTTTCCAGAATGTACCCGGGTCGTTGCCAATGGGTGTGATCGCGCCCATGCCTGTGATCACAATCCGTTTCATACTTACCTTCCTTCTTCATTCAAATCGCGCCCTGTGGAATAGGGACGCATCTGACACAGTTGGTCGGAATGAATCCTCCGCGCTTTCCAACTGGTGTTTCCCTTGCTGACTCGAGAAGCCAGGACATTCGACGTTTGACAGCTGTTAATACCGGCAAGCAGCAGCGGGCAGCGTATTTTCGTCGTCCACGGGACGGGCTAGAGGAAATTATAGAGGAGAGCGGTCATGACGTCAAAATCATAGTGAATTTTTGGAAAACAATCTTTGCTGGGGGGGCAACAGTCGGAGAGTTTGTCCTGTAAACAGAGATGACGGTGCGCACCGGCATGGTGGAAGCGCTTCCGTCTGGCCTTCGCGGTTACGCCTTGCCTAAAAGTGCGGCCAGCAGTGCCATGCGGATGTACATGCCATTGCGCATCTGGCGAAAGTAGGCGGCCCGGGGGTCGTCGTCGAGAGCGTAGCTGATTTCGCCGACACGGGGCAGCGGGTGCATGACGATCATTTTCTCCTTGGCCTGAGCCATCAACTCCTTATCGGCGATAAAGAAATCTTTGACCCTGTCGTATTCGGCCAGGTCGGTAAAGCGCTCTCGCTGCACGCGAGTCATGTAGAGGACGTCAGCCTCGCCGATGACCGAGTGCAGGTCTTCGACCTGGCTGTACGAATGGCCTGACGTCTGTACGGCTTCAAGGACATCGGCGGGCAGACGCAAGATATCCGGGCTGACGAAAACGAAGGAGACGTTGTAGTTCAAGAGCAGTTTGGTCAGGCTGTGCACTGTGCGTCCATATCGCAGGTCCCCCACCATCACGACGGTCAGTCCGTCGATCTGTTCCAACTCTTCCTGGACAGTGAAGAGATCAAGCAGGGCCTGTGTCGGATGTTCCCCGACACCGTCGCCGGCGTTTATTACCGGTTTTTCGGCGTAATAGGCTGCGGTTGCGGCTGCGCCCACTTCCGGATGGCGAATGACGATGACGTCGGCGTAGCTCTCAAGGGTGCGGATGGTGTCGGGGAGGCTTTCGCCTTTGCTGACGGAACTGTACTGAACGTTGTTGATGGGGATGACCTGACCGCCGAGGCGCTGCATGGCGGCGGTGAAGCTGGAACTGGTGCGTGTTGACGGTTCATAGAAGAGATTGGCCAGGATTTTGCCCTGCAACAGTTCGGCGCCGCCGAAACGCTCGACCAGTACCCGCATTTCGTGGGCAATGCCAAAGATGGCATTGAGCGAGGCTCGGTCGAACTGATTGACGCTGAGAATGTCTTCACCTGCAAAGCTGTCTATCATGGTTGTCATGTGCTCTTTACCTGTGCTCACCGCGAACTGTTCACGCTGAGAACGTGCGCTCTGCGCGTAATCTGATCGTGGGCGTAAGCTGCCATTGCGGCGTACGCGCTAATGGAAGTCGTTTCAGGCCATTCTCCACTTGTTACTTTCCGCTCTCCTGGAAAAGTACGCGACCACTGCCGGGCGGGGCCAGGACCCGTTCCCCATCGAAGACAGTTTTCCCCCGCAACACGACCTTCTCGACACGGCCCTTCACCTGCCGCCCGGCAAAGGGTGTCCAGCCGCAGCGCGTACGCATGCCCGCGTCGTCCAGCTCATACACCTTGTCCACGTCCACTTCGACCCATGTCTGCGGTTGCTCCGCGAGACCGTAGATGCGGCGGGGATTCTCGACGCAGCGCAGGAGCAGGTCGTCCAACTCAAGTTGGCCGGCATCGACGGCTGTCAGCAGAAGGGGGAGCATCGTTTCCACGCCAGGGACGCCGGGCAGCGGAGAGTGCGTGTTGCCGCCAGGTTCGCCCTCTTCCTCGATTTCTCCTGGTGATTGCATGCCCTTTTCTGAAAAAGTATGCGGCGCGTGGTCGGTGGCGAAAATATCAATGATGTCGAGGTTTTCCCATAGTGCGGCGACGTCGTCTGGCGCCGCCAGTTTGGGCCGCATGTCGAAACGGTTGCCGCCGCGGTCATAGTCTTCTGCTGTCAGGAAGAGATGATGGGGTGTCGCTTCGCAGGTGACCGCGATGCCCTTCTCTTTGGCCGCGCGAATGAGTTCGATCTCGCTTCGCCGGCTGACGTGTACGATATGCAGCGGCAGGTGGTAGAGATGGCTGAGTGCCAGACAGACGGGAACCATCAGCTCTTCTGCATGGACAGCGACCGGGCCAAGCGTGGACGCGGCAGCCTGCGGTGCGTTGTCGCGCCCGTTTCCGCCGTCCGGACCGGCCTGCCGCCAGCCGCCTAGTTCGTCTGCGCGCCGGGCCCACGTGCGGAAGAGTCGATGAAGGAGACCCAGTTCTTCGATACGCAGGCTGCCAAACGTTTCGTTGACGTAGATTTTGAGACCGCAGGCCTGGGAGGCAATCGGGAGGTAGGCATCGACATCGGCTACGGTGGCGCCGACAAACAGTCCAACATCGCAGACTGCCTTTGCCTTCGCCAGACGTACCTTATCCTGGAAATTTGCAGGGGTGGAGGTGGGCGGAATGGTGTTGGGCATATCCAACACGGTCGTCACGCCGCCGGCGAGTGCAGCGCATGTGCCGGTATGGAGATCCTCTTTTTGGGTGTAGCCCGGTTCGCGGAGATGGACGTGCGCATCAACGAGGCCGGGCAGGCGTAAAGTCGTCATCGGTCCCCAGCCGAATTCTGAACAAACTGCCCCATTCTACTTGAATGTTGAAGATGCGGCAACAGACGAAGTTGCTGTGATCCGTGTCACTGCGAGAGGAATCCTCCCCACAACATTTGCCGCTTGCGGCCGCCCTTCGGGGGGATCAGATTGACTGAATCGGGACTCGGCCTCAGATCGGCCATATTTGACCAGTGAAAAGGCTACTGCTATGCTTACCGCATCTCTGGGATAGAGAGTTAAGAGATATGCCCAGCCAGTAGTTTTCTTCGTATTTGGGCTGACTCATTTGACCGTACCGCGACCGGAGCAGGCGTTGGCGGCAAGCCGCCCGTTTCCTATCAGGAATGTTCACCCCTCGTCATATCCGCTTAGGCAGCCGAGGATCGGCTCTGGCCCTCTGGCAGACAGAGCATGTGGCTTCGCGGTTGCGCGCGTTGCATCCTGACCTGATGGTCGAAACGGTCGTCATTCAGACCAGGGGAGACAGGTTTAAGGACAGACCTCTGCCGGGCATTGGCGGCAAAGGTCTGTTTACGATGGAATTGGAGGAGAGGCTGAGGCAGGGTCAGATTGACGGTGCCGTTCACAGCCTGAAGGATCTGCCTGTTGTTGATCCGGAAGGGTTGGTTCTGGGTGCGATTCCGGCCAGGGGCGATGTTGCGGATGCGCTGGTGGTGAGGGGCGCGGGAGAGACAGGAGAGAGGCCGCGAAACGGCTTGCCCGAATTACGGGAGGGTGCCGTGGTTGGTACAGGGAGCCGGCGCCGGGCCGCCCAATTGCTGGCGCGGCGCCCGGATTTGCGTATCGTGGACATTCGCGGCAATGTGGACACGCGTGTGCGCAAGACACTTGACCCGGCCGGTGAGTATGACGCCGCAGTTCTGGCCGTCGCCGGACTGAAACGGTTAGGGCTGGATGCTCGAATTTCGCTCACACTGCCGTTTGAGATGATGTTGCCGGCCCCCGGCCAGGGGGCGCTGGCCGTGCAGTGCCGGCGTGAAGCGAAATGGCAGGGGCTTTTCGGCGGCATAGATGACAAGGAGACGCGCGCAGCGGTGACGGCAGAGCGGGCCTTCCTGGCCGGACTGGGGGGAGGCTGTCGCGCTTCGGTTGGCGCGTTGGGAGAGAGTAGCAAGGACGGCGCGGATGGCCGCAGCTCTACAGACTTGAGGGGGGAGAGCAGTCTGCGTCTCTGGGGCCGAGTCAGCGCGCCTGACGGCAGCCGCCAAATCGATGCACGAATGAGCGGCTCCCCTGGCGAGGCCGAGCAGTTGGGCCGGGACCTTGCGCAACAGGTGTTACGCCGAGGAGCGAAGGAGATCATTGAGCAGATTACTGGAATCGATGTGAGGCCGGACGAAAACCGGCAGCGATAGACGATAGAGTTCCGTTTCCATCCAGAGAAGAAAGATCGCCTAAGATGACTACGCAGACGCTTACAGGCCTTCGAATCGCCAACACGCGCGCCTTGCGCCAGGCGCCGGTTCT
This sequence comes from Caldilineaceae bacterium, assembly GCA_965204525.1. Lineage (GTDB taxonomy): Bacteria > Chloroflexota > Anaerolineae > Caldilineales > Caldilineaceae > Bin5. The sequence continues at coordinate 2,303,990 of OZ241994.1, forward strand.
GACCCGATTGCTGGAAGAAGAGGGCGCCCAGGTGTTGCATTATCCGACGGTCGAGATCGAGCCTTGCGCCGATTCCACCGACTTCGATGCAGCGCTGACGGAGCTGGCCCGGGGGCAGTTCGACTGGCTGATTGTGACCAGCGCCAATACTGTGTATATTTTGGCCGACCGCTTACGGGATCTGGGAATTGAGATTGAAGGAGTGGCCCGGTCCAACACGAAAGTGGCGGCCGTCGGCTCGGCGACCGCGACAGCAATCGCCCAGGAGTTGAACCTTGTGGTAGACCTGTTGCCGGAGGAATATGTGGCGGAGTCGCTGGCCGCCGGCCTGCAGGTGAGCAGAGGGAGTCGCGTGTTCCTGCCGCAGTCGGCGATTGCACGTCCGGTGCTGGTCAAGGCTCTGCGCCGGGCCGGCGCCGAGGTAAGAGCGGTTTCTGCCTATCAGACGGTTGTCGGCCATGGCGGTGATGATCTGCCGCGGCATTTCTGGCAGGGGGACGTGGACGTCGTCCTGTTTACGAGCGCATCGACTGTTCACAACTTTGTAAGCCGACTCAAGGCAGAAAGCGGTGATGCCGGTATGCTCTGCGATGTGACCGTAGCCTGCATCGGTCCGATGACGGCGGAGGCGGCGCGGCGGCATGACCTGTCCGTGCAGGTTGTGGCCGAGAGTCGCACAGTCGAGGGCCTGGTACAGAGCCTGAAGTCTTATTTCGCCAGCCGCCGGCGATGACGACGTTGGATTCCAGCGAGCGCTCTCATCTTCGTATGCGCCGCTGCCGTCCGATGTGATTGAGTTGTAACGAGACCGCTTCAGGAAAAGACCTGGCAGATGGTGATCGGGAGAATGCCGTCTTGCCTGGATGAAAGGAACATGGAGGGAACACTATGAACAGCTTGCAACCTGTGCAGACTACCATCAACGGTCATGCTACTGCTGTGGAGCCGGTACTGCGCCCGCGGCGGATGCGGATCAGCCCGGCTCTGCGTCGGATGGTGCGTGAGACAACTCTGTCGCCGGCCGACTTTATCTACCCGCTGTTTGTGCGCTACGGTCAGGGCGAGCGCCGCCCGATCGCTTCGATGCCGGGGCAGTTTCAGCTTTCGGTAGACGAACTGGTCAGGGAGGCCGAATCGGTTCTGGAGCTGGGCATTCCCGCGGTGCTTCTGTTTGGCATTCCGGCGGAAAAGGACTGGTGCGGAAGCGACAACTTCAATCCCCACGGGGTGGTGCCTGAGGCGATCCGGGCTCTGAAGGAGGCCGCTCCGGAACTGATCGTCATCTCCGACATGTGTTTCTGTGAGTATACCGATCACGGTCACTGCGGAATTATCAATTTGCCCACTGGGGACAGTTACAACGCGTCGCTCCCAGAGGGCTATCTTCTCAACGACCCGACACTGGAGCTGTTGGGGCGGGCGTCAGTTGTCCATGCTGAAGCCGGCGCGGACATTATCGCGCCATCGGCAATGCTGGACGGGATGGTGGCGGCGATACGCGTTGCGCTGGACGGGGCCGGGTTGGAGCATGTGCCGGTTCTGAGCTACGCGGCGAAGTATGCCAGTAGTTTCTACGGGCCCTTCCGCGAGGCAGCCGAGAGCCCGCCCTCTTTTGGCGACCGCAGCCAGTATCAGATGGATCCGGCCAACCGCCGCGAGGCGCTGAAAGAGGTTGCGCTCGACGTGGCGGAGGGGGCGGACATGATAATGGTCAAGCCTGCGCTGCCCTATCTGGATGTGCTGGCAGCCGTGCGGGCGGAGTTCAACTTGCCCACAGCCGCGTATCAGGTAAGCGGCGAGTATGCGATGCTGCACGCGGCCGCGGCCAATGGCTGGCTCGATCTGGAGAAGTGCGCCCTGGAGAGCCTGACCAGCATCAAACGGGCCGGCGCGGACATGATTCTGACCTATTTTGCCAAGGACGCGGCGCGCTGGCTGGCAGGGAAGCAGTAGAGACATTTGTCTTTTTGCAGGGAAGAGTAATCAGCGGAACTGCGTGTTGCGGCGGAGCCGTAGCGTTGTTGCGGCGGGCATACTGCATCGTATCTTCACTGCCCCAGATTTGCCTGTCCTGCGCCGTTTGGCTATACTGATTCGGCTTTTTGGAAAGGGTCGGCGTCAGGTTGAGGGCGGGCCGACCCTTTCAGTTCGGAGAGGTCGCATAGTCTGGCCGAGTGCGCGGGCCTGGAAAGCTCGTAGGGTGAAAGCCCTCGAGGGTTCAAATCCCTCCCTCTCCGCCTCGCGTGTTTGCATCGCTTCGTCAGTCGCTGGGTCCTGTGCGGCAGGGCACCGTGAACCCCGTCAGGGCCGGAAGGCAGCAGCGGTAAGCGATTCGTCCTGGGTGCCACAGGGGCGCCTGGTAGCTGGCGAAGCGGTGCGAACACGCGACTTCTCTTTCAGCCCAGACACCGTCATATCACCTTCACTCGCCGGCGGACCACCGCCCAGCCCAGGAGACCGGGCACTTACCATGTTGCCCGGACATGGCGCCGCGGGCACACGGACTTGAATCCCCTTGCTCAAGCAGGATCCGACCCGAATCTATCTTTTCATAGGCGGAGGACGGGCGCTCTTTAATGCGCTGGTCTTCACGATCAACCTGATTTACCAGGTGGAGACGGTGGGCCTGAATCCTCTGCAGATGGTGCTGGTGGGCACCGTGCTGGAGGTGACGGTCCTGTTGTTCGAAGTGCCGACCGGTGCAGTGGCCGACGTCTACTCCCGGCGGCTCTCGGTGATCATCGGGCTGGCCCTGGTCGGCTTCGGCTACCTGTTGGAGGGGTCGATCCCGATGTTCTGGGCGGTGCTGGGCGCGCAGGTGTTGTGGGGTATCGGCTATACCTTCGTCAGCGGAGCGTTACAGGCCTGGCTGGCCGACGAGATCGGCGTCGAAGCGGCCGCTCCGGTCTATCTGCGTTCGGCGCAGGTCGAACTGATTGCGGGGTTTGCGGGTATCGGGGTCAGCGTGTGGCTGGCGAGCCGCTGGCTTCAGTTGCCGATCCTTGTTGGCGGGGTTCTGTACATCGCGCTGGCCGCTTGCATGGCACTGATCATGCCTGAGAGAGGATTTCGGCCCACGCCGCCGGAAGAAAGGGAAACGTGGAAGCAGATGGCGGACACGGCCCGCGCAGGGTTGCGCGCGGTGCGAGGGCATCCGGCGCTGCGCATTGTTGTTGGTCTCAGCCTGGTGACCGGGCTGTACAGCGAGGGTTATGACCGTCTCTGGACCCCGCACCTGCTGAACAGCTTCGACTTTCCCTCCTTTTTTGGCCTGGACGACTCGGTTTTCTGGTTCGGCGTCATAGGCGCGGGGGCGACGTTGACGGGGATCGCGGCCAACGAGCTGGCGCGGCGGGGACGGGCGGCTGAGGATCGGACGCGTTCCATCAACTGGCTGACATTGCTCTATGGGCTGCTGCCGGTCAGTCTACTCCTCGTCGCTTGGACGCGCACCTTCTGGACGGCGATAGTGGCTTTGTGGGGGATCAACCTGTGCCGCAGCACGATCGAGCCGCTGGAGAACGCGTGGATCGTGCGCAATACGCGCAGCGCGCAGCGGGCGACGGTCATCTCGATATGGGGGCAGGCGAACTCTCTGGGACAGGCGGCCGGCGGGCCGGTCCTAGGCTGGATAGGGACGGCGGCACGCATCCCGGTCGCGCTGACGGTCTCTTCGGCGGTACTGTTGCCGGCGCAGTGGCTGCTGGCGCTGGCGAGGGGTGATCGGTCTCCGGAGGAGAACGCCGAGCAGGGGCGTGAGGAGTTCTGACAGAACGCAAACGCCCGGGCATTGACTTTGGCGCCGCAATGCGTTATATTGAGAGTGCTATGGGGATGAACGGCTTCGACGGGGCATTGTCAGGCCTGAGACTGCAAGCCGTAGAGCGTCGACTACGTTAAAAAGGCGCAAACACATACAAATGCCAAGAACACAGGCATGGCTTTCAACTTTGGTTTCACCCCGGCCGCTTCCGCGGCTGCGGCGGCCTAAGTAAGCCACCGGCCCTTTCAAAAGGGCCACGGCCCGTCCCGGTGGGGCCAGCAGGCTGGGCGGTTGCTGTCATACACTGTGAGCTGCGGCATCGGTACGCCGATAGCGTTGCCTAAGAGAATCGGCTAGTCAGCGATGCGCCTCGTGTTGATCCGAGGACCGCCGACAAAACACTATAGAGATCAACTAAGCTTGTAGACGTTTCAGGGCGAATGTTGCGGACGCGGGTTCGATTCCCGCCATCTCCACCAGCTTAGCAAGGCGCGTGAAGGAATAGCGTCGCAATGAGGAAGGCGATCCGGTTGAGTGACCGGGTCGCCTTTTGGTTTCTGGAGACGGTAGAAGCGGCCTTGGCCCTATTGTGGCAGAGCACCAGGGTGGATCACGATGCTGGCAATTCATCTGAAATCGCTTAGAATATACGCGCAGTCGCCTGATTCTTTACGTTGGACAGGCAAGGGGAGAGGACATGAACAGAGAGCAACTCATAGAGCTTCTCAAAGAGCACAAGCCGACCCTAGCGCAACGCTTTGGCGTCGTTGAACTCGCTCTCTTCGGGTCGGTTGCGCGGGATGAGGCTGGAAAGGAGAGCGACGTGGACATACTGGTGCGTTTCGACGGGCCCGCCACATCCAAGAGGTACTTTGGTGTTCAATTTCATATTGAAGACTTGCTGGGCCGCCCGGTGGATCTGGTCACTGCAAAGGCGTTGCGGAAGGAATTGCGACCCTTCGTCGAACGGGAGGCGATTGATGTGTGAGACTGAGCACGGAGAACGCCCGTGGCAGCTCTATATTCGGGACATGTACGAATTCAGCGAAAAGGTTCTTACCTACACAAAAGGACTGAACCAGGATGAGTTTGTCGCCGAAAGCCTGATCTATGACGCCACCCTGCGGAACATTGAACTGATAGGAGTGGCGGCAACCCATATTCCTGTCGAGGTACGCGAGGCACATTCTGAAATTGAGTGGCGCCAGATAATTGGGACGCGTAATCGGTTAGCGCACGTATACTTGGGGCTGGATGACGACGTTATTTGGGACATCATCTGTACCGATATTCCGCGCCTCTTGCAGGCACTTCGGATTCTATTGGACAAGGCAAACGAAGAAGGCAAATAGATCCAGAGGCGGAGGTTCAAAGGTAATTCGGCGGGCGTACATGCAGCTAAGGGGCCTCATCAATGGGAACAGGGTGACAAAAGCCGCGTAGTAAAGTCAGAACGGCTTAATTGACTGAAACAGCATTTTCCACGCTCATTTCTTCAACTCCAAGTAGGCGATCTCATCCTCTGTCAATTTAATCTCGGACGCCTCGACGTTAATACGTACTTCATCCGTGTTGCGCGCCCCTGACAGCGCGTGGATGCCGTCGGGCTGGTTGTAGACGTAAGCCAGGGCAATGTGAGGCACGGTGACGCCCTTATCGGCGGCCAGCTCTTGCACGCGGTCGTGGCGCTGAAAATTCCCCTCTTCGCAGTAGACCTTGACGGCAAGCTGGTCATACCACTCGGTAAAGGTGTCGAGGTTGTCGCGACGGAAGCGGCCGCTGAAGAAGCCGCCGGCCAAGCTCGACCAGACAAAGAGAGTGACGCCGTTCTTGCGGCACCAGGCGCGTGCGGACTCACCGGCCGGCCCGCTGACGCTGATGCAGTCTCGCCAGGGCGGTTCTATCTGTACGGCGAGGCTGAACTGGGGGCTGCTGGCAACGAAGGGGGTCAAGCCGTGCTCGGCGGCATATTCGTTGGCCTCCTGCAGACGTTCGGCGCTCCAGTTGGAGCCGCCGTAGGCATCGATCTGGCCGGCTTCTTTGGCGGCGTGAAGCGTCTCGACAATTGGTCCGACAGGCTTTTCGGGGTCGTCGCGGTGCAGCACATAGAGGTCGATGCTGTCTACCTTGAAGCGCGCGAGGCTGTCGTGGAGGTCGGACTGGATATCGAAGGGGGTGACCCGCTTGCGGTCCTGGCTGTGGTGCGCGCCTTTGCCGAGGATAACGACCTCATCGCGCAGACCGCGTTCATTGATCCACTGGCCGACAGCGCGCTCATTGTCGCCGCGGCCATAGCCGTGGGCAGTGTCGAGGCAGTTGCCGCCGGCCGCGTGGAAGGCGTCGAGCACGGGAAAGGCGTCTTCGAGGTTCTGGGTGTTTATCCACATCGTTCCCAGGACGAGCCGTGAGACCGGCTTGTCGATGCCGGGGATTTTGGAATAGAGCATGTAGGGTACTCCAGAGTGTTTGGGGTGCAGACAGTAGGTCGCGCCCCGATTACGTTTGAATTTGAAGATGTATTCTATCCTACGTCTTCGACAGCGCAGGTAGATCCGACGGCATAGTCAGAGGCAATAACGACGACGAAGTATTCTCCTGTTAGTTCCGGCCCGTCAGGTACCATAGCCGCCGAATCCTGTTCGATTGTTTGTTGCTTGAATGCAGCGATTTGTACGCGAGTCGAGACTGTCCGTGTGTAGGAGTTCTGATTGGCGCGGAGGACGGGCCATTAGGTGTAGTACCATTTGTAATCTGCGGTGATCCCCGCCTGTCCACTAACCCAGCGCCATGCTCTTAAACGCCTCTACCTGGCCGCGGATGGCGCGTTCGGTCGGCAGGCGCTCGATGCTGGAGGCGCCGAAGAAGCCGGCGATGCCGGGCATCATTTTGAGGGCGGTGCCGACGTTTTCAGGCTCGTCGAAGGGTCCTCCGTGGCAGATGACGATCTGGTCCGGATTGACACGGCGGCCGGCGGCGGCCATCTCCTGCACTTTGTCGACCGCCTCCTCCAACGTGAATGCTACGGCTGCGCCGATGCTGCCGGCCGTGGTGAGGCCGACATGGGCGACGAGCAGGTCGGCGCCGGCCTCGGCCATGGCGGTCGCCTCCTCCGGTGTAAAGACGTAGGGCGCCGTGAACATGTCCAGCTGATGGGCGACGGCGATGGCCTCGACCTCCTTGTCATATCCCATGCCGGTGCCTTCCAGATTCTGGCGAAAGGTGCCGTCGAGGAGGCCGACGGTGGGGAAGTTCTGTACGCCGCTGAAACCGATCTCTTTGAGCTGCTTGAGAAATACGTGCTTGAGGCGGAAGGGATCGGTGCCGCAGACACCGGCCAGGACCGGCGTATCCTGCACGACCGGAAGCACCTCAGCCGCCATCTCGACGACGATGCCGTTGGCGTCGCCATAGGGCATCATGCCGGAGAGCGAGCCGCGGCCGGCCATACGGAAGCGGCCGGAGTTGTAGATGATGATAAGGTCGGCGCCGCCGGCTTCGGCAAACTTGGCCGAGATTCCGGTGCCGGCCCCGCAGCCCACGATGGGCCTTCCGGCGGCCTGCTGGCCCTGGAGGCGGGCGATGATCTCCTGTCTTGGGATCGACATATGGAATGCTCCTTGGACATTTCGTAGAGCGTATTTGGTGTAAGATTCAGCGCGGCGAAGGGAACCCGCTAGGATTCCTCCTGCAGCATCTCCAGAAGCAGAGCGACTGCTTTCTCGGCAAACTCGGGGTCGTTGATGTTGGCGTCCATCTCGGTCAGCGGGATGCCGGCGCGCAGATCGCTTTTGAGGGCATCGTAGCAGGCCTGATCGGCGTCTGGATCCCAGAAGCGGTCGCCGTCGCTGTCCAACATGGAGACGCCGCCGAGGGGAATCAGCACGGATACCTTGTCGGCCTGGCCGGCATTGGCGGCCGCGGCCAGCATTGCGCCCATCTGCCGGTTCTCCTCCTCATTGGTACGCAGGAGTGTGACTTCCGGGTTCCACTGGTAGAGGTTGCGCTCGCGGTAGTGGTCGGGCACAGTCTCGATGCCGCCGAAGTTGGCCATGTCTACGCAGCCGGGCACGATAACGGTGGGGACGCCCTGGCGGGGCGCGGCCTGGACACGGTCCGGACCTGCACTGAAGACACCGTCGCAGATTTCGTCGGCCAGTTCGGTGGTGGTCATGTCGAGACAGCCGGCGATGTAGCCGTCGCTTATCAGATCCTCCATGGTGCGGCCGCCGCTGCCGGTGGCGTGGAAAACGAGTACTTCGTAGCCCTCGGCCTCCAGCAGGCCGCGGGCGTGGTCGACGGCGGCGGTCGTGTTGCCGAACATGGAAGCGGCAATGAGCGGCCGCTCGTCGGCGGTTGCTTCGGCTTCGGTCTTGACCATGCCGGCGATTGCCCCGGCTGCATTGGCGTAGATGGCGCGGCTGAGGCGGTTGATGCCGGCCACGTCGACAACGGAGGGCATGAAGGTGATGTCCTTGCTGCCGGCATAGACGCTGACGTCGCCGCCGCCGACGGTGGAGACCATCACTTTGGGCACGCCGACCGGCAGCGTGCGCATGGCTGCGGTGGCGATAGACGTGCCGCCGCTGCCGCCCATCCCCAGAATGCCGTCGAAGCGGCCCTCGCCATAGAGACGCTCTACAACGGAGGCCAGCCCCTGGGCCATGGTCCGCATCGCCTCATCCTTGCGCGTGCCTGAGGCCAGATAGGCCAGTTCGCCACCGCCGGCGGCGGCAACTTCTGCGCGGCTGACATCAGGTTCGAAGGCCGGCTGGCCCATCACGCCAAAATCGACTACGAGAGTCTGCAGTCCAGCAGCCTCGATCAGCTCCTTGACAAACGCGTACTCGGCGCCCTTGGTGTCCAGCGCGCCGACGAGAAGAACGGTCCCGGACATGGCATTCCTCCTGTGAAGATGGGAAACTGGGCCTATGGCGGTGGGGGATCTTTATCGTATATCGTATTGCGAATTGCGTTATGCAAGATTCCCGGTGCGCAGTCTTGCTGATGGGAACCATCCAATCTTGCTCCCCGCAACGTATTTCACATTTTCAGGCCGCGTGGGCCCTCTCTTCTTCCTCCTGGGCCTGACGCAGAAACTCCTGGACCTTAACCGGTTGGCCGGTGTGACTGCTCTCGATGGCGGCGAAAATTAGAGCAACGGACTGCAGGTTGGCTTCGACATTGGTCTCCATTGGCGGGCCGCCGTCCAGCCAGTCCAGGAACTGGGCGATGAGCCACTCGTTTCTCCACTTGGACTGCTGCATGAGTTGGACTTCCTCGCCCTGGCCTTCGCGGCTGTACTGCTTTGGCTGGTAGGGGAAGCGTTCGATACGGCGGCAGTCCATGATCAGGGTCTCATTTTCACATTCGGCACGGAAGTACTCCTGCGACCAGCCGTTGAAACCGCTGGCGTTGGTCTTGGCCCCCTCATAGAAGGCGCGCGTACCGTTCTCAAAAGTCATCATCACGTGGCCCTGCGAGCCTGTGTTGTACTCGCCCCAGGTCGGGTTCCAGGTCTGGGCATAGATCGTATCGCAGTTTGAGTCGGCGAGATCGGCGATGATGTCCAGATGGTGGACCGACCCTTCGATCATGAGGGTCTCTTCCATTGTATGTCTGAAGTGAGCCCCCCAGTCACCGAAGTTGCGCAGGCCGCAAGTAAAACGGCAGATGATATAGTCGATGGTGCCGGCCCGGCCGGAACGCAGCTCGCGGCGCAGAGTGGTCTTGTCCTGGTCGAAACGGTGGCTCATGGTCACGCCCATCTTCTTGCCTGCCCGCCTCACTTTGGCGGCGATGCGCACGGAGCCTTCCAGCGTATCGGCGATCGGCTTTTCCGAGATGATGTGCATGTCGTGGGCAAGGGCGACGTCGACGACGGATTCGTGAAAGGCCGGAGGGACGACGACGGTACAGAAGTCGGCCGCGTTTTCGTCGAAGGCGCGCTCGATATCCGTGTAGCACTTTTCGGGCGGCAGCCCCAGATGCTGCTGGGCATTGACGAGGACATCCGGGTTTACATCGACGGCGGCCACCGGCTCGATGCGGCCGTCGGCGATGTTGGGGGGCAGGAAGCGGGAGCACCAGCCGTTGCCCTGTCCGCCGGTACCCACCTGGATCATGCGGTACTTGTTGGTCATTAGGAGAATCCTGTCTGCGTAGTCTATCTGTTACTGTCTCGATTACAGGGCTTTAGCGCAATGAACTCCATGGCTCCTCTTCGAATACGTCGACCAGCGCGTAGCCTTCCTCGCCGATGCAGGGGCCGAGGATGGCCAACAGTTTGGCGGGGCTGCCGGAGTCATTGAAGGAGGCGTGGACGACGTCGGCGCCGATGAAGGCGGAGTCACCGGAGGAAAGCAGTTGCTTTTCCTGCTCGATCCACTGCTCGATTGAGCCGTCGATAACGTAGATTACCTCCTCCTGCTCCGGGTGCTTGTGAAAGGCATGGCCCTGTCCGGTTTCAAGTGTAACTTCGATGACGACCAGGTCACGGGCAGCGGTCGTGGCGGGGCGGCTGGCCCAACCCATGACGCCCCAATCCATGTGATCTCGCTCCATTGTTGAGGCAGTGATAAACTTACCTTTCATTGTCAATGCTCCTGTGAGATGGACTCTTCGGGCGGCGGAAGCAAGAAGAGACCAACAGATGAGGTCGTTCCTGTTCGAAGGCTTGGCAACTGCGGTGGTTTTTGCCATGCAAGTATACCATAGGGACGGCGCGGCGACATGAAATAGAGTCCTGCATAATCGACTGGAGAACGAGAGATGTCAACAGAACGAAGGGACCACTGGAAGGAAAAGCTAAGCGAATCCCGCGAGGCGCTGTTTGAGCTTCTCAACGGCCTCTCGCCTGACCAGTGGCAGACGACGGTTTTCGCCGAAGGAGACACGTGGACGGTGGCCACCGTTCTCGCGCATCTGATCGAGAGCGAACGGGGCATGAGCATCCACGTTCACAAGATACGCAAAGGGGAAGCCACGATCCCGGACGATTTCGATCTGGAGCGCTGGAACGCCGGCCTTACTCGCCGGACTGGAGATGTTGCGCCGGAAGAGCTGATGGCCAATGCGGACGCCACGCGCGCGAAGACGCTGGAGGTGATGGACTCTCTCGAAGAGGGTGAGTGGGCGCTGACCGGTCGGCATGCTTCTCGCGGCGAGATTACCGTTGATCAGTATTACGAGACGATCTATGCCCATGAGGTGGGCCATCTGGGGGATATTCGCGCGGCGCTAGGGGTTTGAGGACGGGATCCATTTTTTGATTCGATCCTTCGCGGGAACTCCTCATAGGTGGACGACCTTTGCCTGGCTGTACGGGGATTGACATTCCGTTCTGCTCTGGTACAAAATGCTGTGTATCCTGATAGACTATCTCCATGGAAGTGAACCAGTACACAGGTGATTCATATCCTATTCAGCGAAACGCGCCACCGCGGCCTCGTCAATTTCGACACCCAGACCCGGTTCCTGGGGCGCGGCAAAGAGGCCATCCTGCGGGATCGGGTAGGAGTGAGCGATGGTCCCCTTCCAGGCGAGAGACTCGTGGCCGTGCTCCATTACTTGGAAGTTGGGGATCGCCAGCGAGTAGTGAATCGTTGCGGCCACGGACAGGATGCCGCCGCCGCCCACGTGAGGGGCGATGGGCAGGTTGAAGCTGTCGCAGAGCGCAGCGATGCGTTTGCCCTCGGAGAGGCCGGTACGGGCAATGTCGGGCATGGCGACGTCGAAGCCGCGTAGCGCGATCCAGTCGCGCCACTCCCAGACGGTGCGCAGCCATTCGCCGGTGGCCACCTGCATTGAGAGGGCGCGGGCGATCTCGGCCTGGCCGCGAATGTCCTCCGGCTGGCACGGCGCCTCAAGCCAGCGAACGCCCATCTCCTCCAACCCCTTCCCCAGTGCAATTGCCTCAGACACATCGCGCGTGCCGTGCACATCCACCAGCAACTCAGTTTCGGGCCCAACGGCCTCACGCACCGCTTCTACAACTGCAAGAATCTGCGGATTGGGCATGCGCAGGTGCAACTTCAGGGCGCGGTAGCCGGCGGCGAGCAGGCAGTTCGCGCTGGCGACGGCGGCGTCCGGTTGTGTCCCGCCCATGCCGGCGTAGACCTGAACGTCGGGTCGGAATTGGCCGCCGAGAAGCTTGTAGACCGGCTTGTTCAGGGCTTTGCCCAGAAGGTCGTAGAGGGCCAGATCGACGGCCGCCAATGCGTCAACGTAAAAGCCTGTCACGTGGCCCCGCTCCCGCATGGCGCTGTAAAGGCGGTACCAAACATATTCCACGTCGAAGGGGTCCCTGCCCAGCAGCAGCGGCGCGCACAGCTCCTCCGCGATGGCGGCCGTGGCCCGGGGCGCGACAGGCGCCTGCCCCTCCCCCCAGCCGACCAGACCTTCGTCGGTCTCCAGGCGCACCAGGCAGGTCTCGTGGTTGCGGGAGTAGATCGAGGTCCAGGCATCGGCAGCGATCGTGTAATCGCCGTAGGCTTCGACCTGGTCGTCGACTGCTTGAGAAATATCCCCGACCGGGGGAACTTTGATCGCATACGCTTGGACTGAGGCAATGCGCATAGTCTCCTCCGCAGATGGTAGGGCGCGGGGGCTTCACTTTGCTTAGGCGTTCAGATTCGTTATAGTGTAGCGGCCCTGAATCCTGAAAGGACTCTTGCCCAGAACTATACGCGATTCTGCATCCGCAGACAAGGAGGGCGCTCTTGACGGCCGAAATCCCCCAGTGTCGATACGCTTTGAAGTAAACCATCTCTTTCTTGTGTGGGCCAGTTCGCCAGAAGGGGTACCCAACCGGCTCTCGCTCCAGTACGCGGTCGTTGGCATATTGATCTTGGTTTACCTGTTTACCGCGGCGCGGTCGCAGAGACGGCAGAGCCTCCATGACTGGGTTGCAGGCACGGTGGTAGTCAGCACCAGAAACGTGTAGAAGCCCCAAGTCTGGTGTAAACGTGGGATTTGGCGTTGTTTGCCCTTATTTTTGCGGTGCGCTATAATCTGGCGAACTACAACCGGAACGGAATCTTATAGTCCTCATCTCCGTGCCGGGGGCCCGGGTCTGCGACATTTTCGGCAATGTTTTATCACCGAGTTTGACAAGAGTTCGACGGACGGGTTTATCATTCCACTCACATTTCAGAACCTCTAAAATCGCGAATCTTCGGTTGTGAGAAAGCAGTAACAAGAAAGAGCACTGATAACTATGGTCAAGTTGGCGGGCACACACAGTTTTGACGCTCCCAAAAGCGAGGTATGGGAAGCGCTGTTGGATCCCGACGTGCTTTCGCGGATTTTGCCTGGCTGCAAACGGTTGGACAAGACCGCGGACAATGAATTCAGCGGCGAGATCAACATTCGCGTGGGGCCTGTGCAGGGCAGTTTCAACGGCAAGGTCACGCTGGATGACATCGATCCCCCCAATGGGTACCGGATGGAGATCGCGGGCCAGGGACGGCCCGGTTATGTCAAGGGCGAGGGGACTCTGCGCCTGGAGGGCGACGGCCCGACAACCCTTCATTACGACGGCGATGCCCAGTTGAGCGGGCGCATCGCCAGTGTGGGTCAGCGTCTGGTCGACAGCACGGCGCGTTCGCTGACCCGCCAGGGACTGCAGTCGCTCGAGAATATCATTGCAGCTCGACTTCAGCCGGCGCAGCCGGAGGCGGCGGCGCCTTCGAACGGCACGGAAGCGGTCTCGGAGTCGGGTGCTGCCGCAGGCGCGCGCGGTGCGGCTCCCCCGGAAAGTTCCGCTGGTGCAGCTGCACAACCTGAAGCGGCAACCCCCTCGACAATGGAAGTGGGTATCAACGTGGCCAGGGATGTAATCTCGGACCTTGCGAAGGAGATTCCGATCAACAGCAGCGGGCGCAAGGTCCTTTACATTCTGGCCGGTTTCGCTGCCTTAGTATGGATGTGGCGGCAACTATTCGGCAGAGCCAAATAGACCGTAATTCTTCAGAGCTCAAAAAGAGGAGGAAGCTCTATGGGTATATCCATCGAATTGGAGGTCAATGGCGCAGGCGTCAGTAAGGAGGTTGAGCCAAGGCTGCTTCTTGCGCATCTTCTGCGCGAGGAACTGGGCCTGACGGGCACGAAGATCGGCTGTGACACGAGCCAGTGCGGCTCTTGCACGATCCTGCTCGATGGGCAGGCGGTCAAGTCATGTACCGTGCTGGCAGTCCAGGCAGACGGCAGCGAGATCACCACGATCGAGGGCTTGGCCAACGGGGAATATCATCCAGTGCAGCAGGCCTTCTGGGACAACCATGGGCTGCAGTGCGGTTTCTGCACGCCGGGCATGATCATTTCCTGTGTCGACCTGCTGGGCACAAACCCGCAGCCGAGCGAAGATGAGATTCGCCACGGGCTGGAAGGGAATCTGTGCCGCTGTACCGGTTACCATAATATCGTGCGTGCGGTGCAGGATGCCGCCGAGACGATGAACGGCTAGAGGAGGAACCAGAATATGGCAGGTGAAAGCAACGGTGCGGGTGTATTCGGTTCATCCATCCGCCGACGAGAGGACCCTGAGCTGATTACCGGCAGGGCAAAATACACGGACGATCTGCAGCTGCCAAACACGGCCTACTGCACAATATTGCGGAGCGACTACGCCCACGCGAAGATCAACAGCATCGACGCCAGCTCAGCCGAAGCATTGGACGGCGTGATTGCCGTCTACACGGCCTCGGATATTGCAGATAGCGGTGTCCCGGGCGGCATCCCCGTCGGCTGGCTGCTGCCTGACATGAAGATTCCCGAGCATTTCATGCTGGCGAAGGACACGACGCGCTATGTCGGTGACGGCGTAGCGATCGTTGTCGCCGAAGACCAGTACACGGCGCACGACGCGCTTGAGTTGATTTATGTGGACTACGATCCGCGCGATGGGGTAGCCGACCCGAAGAAGGCGACGGAAGACGGAGCGCCGCTTGTGCATGACGAGGCGCCCAACAACATTGCGTTCGACTGGGAAATCGGCGACAAGGAGATGACGGACGCCGCCTTTGCGAACGCTGCCCACGTCGCCAGCCTGGACATCGTCAACAATCGCCTGATTCCCAATGCGATGGAGCCGCGCGCCGCGCTGGCGGACTACAACAGCATCACCGGCGAGCTGACGCTCTACATGACGACCCAGAATCCCCATATCCACCGGCTGCTGATGAGTCTGGCCTCGCTGGGCTTGCCGGAGCACAAGATCCGGGTGATCGCGCCGGAGGTTGGGGGCGGGTTTGGCAGCAAGATCCATCACTACGCCGATGAGGCGATCGCGGCGTGGGCGTCGATGCAGACCGGCCGGCCGGTCAAATGGACGGCGACGCGCACGGAGACCTACCTGACCGACGCGCACGGCCGCGACCACGTGACGCACGCCGAGATGGCAATGGACGCAGACGGGAAGTTCACCGGCCTGCGGGTCGACACCTACGCGGCCATGGGCGCGTATCTGTCAACATTTGCGCCGGCGGTACCCACCTATCTGTACGGCACGCTGATGTCGGGCGAATATGACCTGCCGGCCATCTACTGCCACGTTTACGGCGTATTCACGCATACGGTACCCGTTGACGCCTACCGCGGCGCGGGCCGGCCCGAAGCGACGTTCGTGGTCGAGCGTCTTGTTGACGAGGCCGCGCGCGTTTCGGGCATCGATCCGGTCGAGATCCGCCGACGCAATTTCGTTGCGCCGGACAACTTCCCGTTCCAGACGCAGGTCGCGCTCGCGTATGACAGCGGCAACTATGAAGGCGCACTGGACAAGGCGCTGGAGGCGATCGGATACGACGACTTCCGCAACGAGCAGGCTGCGGCCAGAGAACAGGGCAAGTACCTCGGCATCGGCCTCTCCACCTATATCGAAGCCTGTGGTCTGGCGCCGTCGGCAGTGGTCGGTTCGCTTGGGGCGCAGGCCGGTCAGTGGGAGAGCGCGGTCGTGCGCGTCCACGCCACCGGCAAGGTGACGGTGTACAGCGGTTGCTCCGGTCACGGTCAGGGCCACGAGACCACTTACGCGCAGATCGTTGCCAGCGCGCTGGGTGTACCCTACGAAGATATCGACGTGATCGAGGGCGATTCCGGCGTCATGCCTCACGGCTGGGGGACGTACGGCAGCCGCAGCGCGGCGACTGGCGGCAGCGCGATCGCTTCCGCGGCAGAAAAGGTCGTAGACAAGGCGCGTACCATTGCCGCTCACCTGCTTGAAGCCGCCGAGGAGGACCTTGAGTTTGACGATGGGAACTTCTTCGTCAAGGGCTCGCCGGACCAGACGCAGTCGCTGCCGGATGTAGCTTTGCAGGCGTATCTTGCCCATAATCTGCCGAAAGGAATCGAGCCGGCGCTGGAAGCGACGAGTTTCTACGATCCGGAGAACTTCGTGTTCCCGTTTGGCACGCACATCGCGGTGGTCGAAGTTTGTGCCAATACAGGCCATGTCGAACTTCAACGGTATCTGGCGGTTGACGACGTGGGCAACGTCATCAATCCGATGATTGTGGATGGACAGGTACACGGCGGCATCGCGCAGGGTGTCGGGCAGTCTCTCTATGAGACGGCCGTTTACGACGAAGGCGCCAATCTGCTCAGCGGCACGATGCTGGACTATGCGGTGCCCAAGGCCCACTTCCTGCCCTCCTTCGAAACCGACCGAACGGTGACACCTTGCCCGCACAACCCGCTGGGCGTCAAAGGTGTCGGCGAAGCGGGCACAATCGCCTCTCCGGCTGCCGTGGTCAACGCGGTTGTTGACGCGCTGTCGCCTTTTGGCGTGGCGCACATCGATATGCCGGTGACGTCGGAAAAGGTCTGGAACGCGATAAACAACTAGAGTTTTTAGTTTCTGGCTTTGGTTTTTGGTTGTAAGTCGTTCGCACGCTTGTGAATGCGAAAAACTGAAGACTAAGAGCTCAAAACTAAGGAGAACCGAATGTATCCATCCAAATTCGATTACCACCGTCCGTCCTCTGTGCAGGAGGCGGTTCAGATCCTTTCCAGCAATCCGGATGCCAAAGTCCTGGCCGGCGGACACAGCCTGATCCCGGTGATGAAGCTGCGGCTGGCGGCGCCTGCTGCGCTGGTCGATATCGGCCGCATCGGGGCATTGCAGGGGATCAGTCGGTCCAATGGCAGTCTGCGCATCGGCGCATGTGTCACATACCATGAGATCGCCAACTCGGCTGATGTGCAGGCAGCCGCTCCTGCGCTCGCAGAAGCGGCCGGCCAGATCGGCGACCGGCAGGTTCGTTACCGAGGCACAATCGGCGGGAACCTCTCTCATGCCGACCCGGCCTCGGATCTGCCGGCGGCTGCGCTGGCGTTGGGGGCGACACTGCACGTAACCGGCCCTGGAGGCAGTCGCTCGGTCAGCGCATCTGACTTCTTCGTCGACCTGATGATGACCGCTTTGCAACCGGATGAGATCCTCACCGGGGTTGAAGTTCCGGTCGCCCAGGCAGGGACCGGTTCGGCCTATGCCAAATGGGAGCACCCGGCCTCCGGTTACGCGCTGTGCGGCGCGGCCGCGGTCGTGACGCGCGGCGCTGGCGGCAGTTGCGCCGGCGCCAGCCTCTGCTTCAACGGCGTCTCTTCCACTGCTGTGGCGGCGACCGAGGTCGCGGCCGGTCTGGTCGGCTCCGATCTGAGCGATGCAGCAATTGAAAGTGCGGTCGGCAACCTGTCGATTCCCGATGCGACCGGCGACATGTTTGCATCGGCCGGCTATCGCCAGGAGTTGGCCAAAGTAATGGGCGCGAGGGCGCTTCGCACGGCAAGAGACAGAGCGTAAAGCCTGGAAGTGAGAAATAAGGAGTGAGGAGTGAGGATAGAGAACCGTGGAGCGATGACAGAAGGAACTTCTCGCTCCCCTCACTCCTCTTCATTCTCTCTTCGTCTCGTCGTAATCGGCGTCAGCGGCTCGGGCAAGACGACGTTTGCAGGGCAGATAGCCCGGAAGCTGTCTCTGCCTCATATTGAGTTGGATGCACTCTACTGGGAACCGGACTGGCAAGCTTCGTCCAGGCCGGTTTTTCGCGGGCGCGTGCAGGCGGCAACGGCAGCAGAAGCCTGGGTAGTAGACGGAAACTACAGCCAGAGCCGGGACATCATCTGGAGCCGTGCTTCCCACCTTGTCTGGCTGGACTACGGTTTGATCCCGGTTATGGCCCGCGTACTCTGGCGGACGGCGCGACGCCTCTATTCACAACAGGAGTTGTGGAATGGCAATCGCGAATCCCTCCGCAGTATTTTTGGCCGAAACAGTATCGTATGGTATGCGTTTACCAGTCATCGCCGCCACCGTAGTAAGTATCTGGCGCTCCTGGACGGCGGAGAGTTCGAGCATCTGACAGTGTACCGGTTCAACAGGCCGCAGGAAGCCTCACGCTGGCTGCAGTCACTACTTCAACCCAATACAGCGGCGCCCCAATGACCACTCCGAACCAGTTGCCCTCCGTTCAATCCGTCGCCGAAGCCCTGCGCACGAAAGCGTATATCGCGGACCACAGCCTCGCAACGGCTATCTTCCTGGCGCTCAAACTGGAGCGCCCCCTGTTCCTGGAGGGGGAGGCCGGGGTCGGCAAGACGGAAGTTGCGAAGATACTTTCTCAGATGCTTGACACACGGTTGATCCGGCTCCAATGTTACGAGGGGCTGGATGTCAGCACGGCGGTATATGAGTGGAACTACGCGCGCCAGATGCTTCAGATCCGGCTGATGGAGGCAACAGGGCAGGGCACGCGTTCGTCGGCGCAAGGCGATGAAACCTCGGGCAGAGAGTTGCGAGAGTCGGTGATCCAGGACCTCTTCAGCGACACTTTCCTGCTGCGGCGGCCCCTCCTTCAGGCGATAGACAGCCGCGGGCAGCAGAACGGCAAGGCGCCGATCCTGTTGATCGATGAACTGGACAGGGCCGACGAGGAGTTCGAAGCCTTCTTGCTGGAGGTGTTGAGCGACTTCCAGATCACCATTCCTGAGATCGGCACGATCCAGGCGGCGGCGCCGCCGGTGGTAGTCATCACTTCCAACCGCACCCGCGAGATTCACGACGCGCTGAAACGCCGCTGCCTTTACCACTGGATCGACTACCCCAGCTTTGAAAAAGAGTATGCGATCCTTCACGCTAAGGCGCCGGACGCTTCAGAAAGGCTGTCGCGGGAAGTCGTGGGTTTTGTGCAGGAGTTGCGACGCGGGGAACTTTACAAGTTCCCGGGTATCGCTGAGACGCTGGACTGGATGAAAGCCCTCACCGCGCTCGATCAGGAGGAACTTACCGAGAACGTGGTTGACGAAACGCTCGGTGTGCTTCTCAAGTACCGGGACGACATCGAGAAAGTGCAGGGCCAGACTGTCCGCGAAATCGTTCAGGTGTTACGGAGTCAGGACGGCGCACTGGCATTGCGCGATGAGTAAATCCGGCAGCGGCACGGCGGTCGAAGAGAGATTCCAGGGTGGAGAGAGTGACGGGAATGGTCGTTATGGATCTCACTCTCCACAGTTCACGTCTTCCCGCTCCGGACTGCATTCCGAATCCCCGCCCCCACACGGAAATTTTCTTCAAAACATGCTGCTCTTTGCCCGCCTGTTGCGCGGGCTGAGCATCCCGGTCACGCCAACACAGATTCTTGATTTGGTGGAAGCGCTGACGCAGATCGATCTGCGGATCAAGGCGCAGGCGCGGGACGCGGCACGAGCGATTTTGGTGAGCCGGCAGGAGCATCTGGAGTTGTTCGACGAGGCGTTTGATCTTTTCTGGCGGGCGAGGGAAAGACAGGAGCTTGCGCGCATCAACCTTGGTGAACTGCTGCAACAAACGCCGCAGGGAGAGATTCAATACCGCCTGATCCGGGCCGACCGCGAGCAGAAAGACGAACGCGATCAGGTCGACCAGGAGCCCCTTGTCGAAAAGATCTACACCTACAGCAGCGCCGAAGCCTTGCGCAGCAGGGATTTCGCGACGATGACCGAGTATGAGCTGCAGCAGGTGAAGCT
Organism: Caldilineaceae bacterium; assembly: GCA_965204525.1. GTDB lineage: Bacteria > Chloroflexota > Anaerolineae > Caldilineales > Caldilineaceae > Bin5. The sequence continues at coordinate 2,323,749 of OZ241994.1, forward strand.
TTTCATGCAGCAGTTGCAGTGGACGCCGGCGGAACGGCGCACGCGGCGCCGCGTGCCTGCCAGCCGCGGCGATCAGGTCGACCTGCGGCGGTCGCTGCGTCAGAATATACGCTACGGCGGCGAGCCGCTGGTCATTGTCCGGCGTCAGCGGAAGACGCGACGCCGCCCGATCGTCGCGCTGGCCGATATCAGTGGTTCAATGGACCGTTACAGCCGCGTGCTGCTGCAATTCCTCTACTCTATCTCACACGCGCTGGATAGAGTCGAGGCGTTCGTATTCAGCACACGTTTGACCCGGATCACGCGTCACCTAAGGCGGCGAGACATCGACCAGGCCCTGGACCAGACCGCACACGCTGTGCATGACTGGGCCGGGGGAACGCGTATCGGTGAAGCGATCCGCGCCTTCAATTTCGACTGGGCGCGACGAATCTGCGGGCAGGGCGCAATTGTCATCGTAATCAGCGACGGCTGGGACCGTGGCGACCCGGAGATGCTGGGACAGGAGATGAGCCGGTTGCAACGCAGCTGTCACCGGCTCATCTGGTTGAACCCATTGCTGGGTTCGCCGAGTTATGAACCGCTGACGCGGGGGATTCAGGCAGCGCTCCCGCATACCGACGAGTTCCTGCCGGTACATAATCTTATCAGTCTCGAACAGTTGGCGCAGGTGATGGCGGACGCGCAGTCCTGAAGGAAAGCGGTCATTCACATCGATGAAAGGCAAGACCTGCCATGAAAGAGATTCTGGCTGACATCGACAACTGGCAACAGGCGGGCAAACGAGTGGCGTTGGCGACGGTTGTGCAGGTGTACGGATCGGCGCCGCGGCCATTGGGCGCGAAGCTGGCGGTTTCCGAAGACGGTGCGATGGTCGGTTCCGTCAGCGGCGGCTGTGTGGAGACCGCCGCTGTACAGGAGGCGCTGGAGGTGTTGGAAACCGGCACACCGCGACTCGTCTCCTACGGCATCGCGGACGAGACGGCCTGGGAAGTGGGTCTGGCCTGCGGAGGTACGATCGAAGTGTTTATTGAGCCATTGGATTGGTAGCAGGAGGAAGGGTGAGGTGGCCGAACTCTACCATGCGGTCGCGCAGGCGATCCGAAGTGATGAACTGTGCGCAGTCGTCACGGTACTGAACGGAGACGAAATCGGGCGTAAACTGCTGGTGCGCCGGGAGCGCAAGGTGGAAGGAAGTTCTTCCGCTGTTGCAGCCACAGGCTCATTGGGACACACGGCCCTGGAGCAGGCTGCCCTTGCCCGAGCGGCGGAAGCGCTGGAGGCGCGCCAGACGACACGCATTTCGTTGCCGGTAGAGGAGCAGGAATGGGATCTGCTGATCGACGTGCATCTGCCGCAGGAGAAGCTGGTCATCGTTGGGGCGGTCCACATCGCCATCCCGCTGGTCTCCTTCGCCCGCGAACTGGGTCTGTATACGGTGGTTATAGACGCACGTCCGATATTCGCCACGCAGGACCGATTCGGCCATGTGCACGAGCTGATACGGTGCTGGCCCGATGAGGCTCTGCAGGAGATGAAGCTGAACGAGTCCTCCTACGTCGTCACGTTGACACACGACGAAAAACTGGACACGCCCGCACTGATCTGTGCGCTGAACTGTCCGGTCGGCTACATTGGCGCGCTTGGCTCAAAGCGGACGCATGCCAAACGGGTAGCGGCTTTGCAAGAGGCCGGCGTGAGCGACGAACAGATCGCCCGCATTCACGCGCCGATTGGGCTCGACCTGGGAGGTCGCAGCCCTGGAGAGATCGCGCTTGCCATCATCGCAGAGATTGTACAGGTGCGGAATCGTAGGAAGGAGGCGGGCAGATGAATGTTCATCCATTGATCGAGATACTGTCGCGCATATATGATGCCGACCGCCTCCTGACCCGCCCTGCCCAGCTGATGGCATACGAATCGGACGCGCTGACTGCATTTCAGCAGAGACCGGCGGCGGTCGTGATCCCGCAGGACCGCGCGGAGGTAATCGAGACGATCCGGCTTTGCCACGAGCACAACGTCCCTTTCGTCGCCCGGGGGAGCGGCACCAGCTTGTCTGGCGGCTCGTTGCCGATCGCTGAAGGCATCGTCATAGCCCTGAATCGCCTGGACCGGATCGTGCGGCTGGACGCGGAGGAGCGCATCGCCGTGGTCGAGCCGGGGGTAATCAATCTGAAGGTCTCCGAGGCGGCGAAGCCCTACGGCCTCTACTATGCGCCCGATCCATCCAGTCAATCGATCTGCACGATTGGCGGCAACGTGGCATTTAACTCGGGCGGGGCGCACTGTCTGAAATACGGCATGACAAGCAACCACGTTTTGGGGATGACTGTAGCACTGCCCGATGGCGAGGTCGTCGAGCTGGGAGGCGAGAGTTTGGAAGGCGTCGGCCCTGATCTACCCGGCTTTTTCGTGGGCAGCGAGGGACTCTTCGGCGTCGCGCTGGAGATTACGCTGCGATTACTGCCAATCCCGCAGACCTATCGGACCGTGCTGGCGGCGTACGACTCGTTGCATGCGGCGGGGGATGCGGTGACTGCAGTGGTCGCCTCCGGGCTCTTGCCTGGTGCAATCGAAATCATGGACGCGCTGGCGATCAAGGCGGCGGAGGTGGGCGCGAAGGCCGGTTATCCGACAGCGCCGGCACTGCTGATCGTCGAGCTGGAGGGGGAAGAGAGCGCGGTGGAGGCCGAGTTCGCGCAGTTGATGCAGCTGATCGAGGAGACGGCGCCGGTCGAGGTGCGCATGGCGCAGACGGCGGACGAACGCGCCCGTATCTGGAAGGGGCGCAAGGCAGCCTTCTCGGCGGTTGGTCGGCTGGCCCCGGACTATATCGTGCAGGATGGAGTTGTGCCCCGCAGCCGGCTGGGTGATGCGTTGGCGGAGATCGACCGCCTCAGCGCCAGTTACGGCATCGAAGTAGCCAATGTCTTCCACGCCGGTGACGGCAATTTACACCCGCTGATCCTCTTTGACGGTCGTGAAGAGGGCGCGCTGGAACGGGCGGAGGAGCTTGCCGGCGAAATCCTCGAACTATGCGTCGATCTGGGCGGCTCCATCACGGGCGAGCACGGGGTCGGCATGGAAAAACGCGCCTTCCTTCCCAAAATGTATGGGCCGCTGGAGATGCAGGCGATGGAGGACGTGCGCCGCAGCGTGGACAGCAGGTCTCTCGCCAATCGCGGCAAGATGCTGCCGGCTGGTGAGGCCGAGTCGTTGACGCACGTCGGACCCCATCCGCTGGAGAAGGCGGGCGTCATTTTCAGGGAGTAAGGGAAGGCCAAGTCCGCGAGTAAGACGCTTTGAAAGAGATTCAAACCTTTGGGGTAGGTGAGAGGTGAGAAGAACTGTACTCTTCGCCGCTGCCCTGTTCGTCCTCACCTTTATCGGCGCCTGCATTCCGAGCGAAGAGCTTCTGCAACCAGGCGCCGAATCTACTGCTGAACCGCAACCCGAAACGACTGCTGCGCCTGCGCCGCCCAGCGAAAACGTCGCGGTACTGGGAACCGCAGATGCCTTTGAGAAAAGCCATTTTGCGCAGTTGGCGATCGATGGGGATCTGGAGTCGATCTGGAATTCGCAGCAGCTGGCGCCGCAATGGTTCTCGATCGCGTTCGACAGTTTCTACCTGGTTGACAGAATCGAACTGGTCGTCACGCAGCTGCCCGCAGGCCCAACTACGCATGAGATCTGGCTGGGGAGCGGGTCCGACACGCGCGTCCTCCAGGAGAGGCTCATCGACGTTCACACCGAAGACGGCCAGACATTGGAAATCGCGGTCGAACCGCCTCGCAGGCTGAATGAGGTTCTGATTGTAACCCTCAGCAGTCCCAGTTGGGTAGGGTGGCGAGAGGTAAGAGTGTTTGGGTCGGCTGCTGCCGAGCCATTGGAAGAAGCGGCAAGAGAGACGGATGCCGGCGGGCCCGAACGTGCGGAGGCGGAACCGCCTGCGCCGTTGGGGGAGAATATTGCGGCCGTTGGAGCGGGGTTTGCTTCGGCAGGGGAGGATCTGGCCGGCCAGGCGATTGACGGCGATCCGGACTCATTTTGGACTGCACAGCTCAACGCTCCGCAGTGGTACTCGGTTTCCTTTGACGAACTCTACATTGTGGACAAACTGGAACTGGAGATCGCGCAGTCGCCGGCAGGCCCGACCACGCATGAGATCTGGCTGGGAAACGGCTCCGGCGCGCGGACATTGTACAGGAGATTCAACAACCTGCACACCGAAGATGGTCAGACGCTGGAAGTCCCCATCCTTCCCCCGCGCAGCATCAGCGAGGTGCAGATCCTGACGCTTGACAGTCCGAGCTGGGTAGCCTGGCGCGAGGTACGTGTGTTTGGTTCACTCTCCGAAGACCCTGTCGGAGATGCAGGGTTGCCGCGGTTCAGATTGGGCAAGTTCGCCCAAGGGCTTGCGTTGCCTGTGCAGGTGACGCATGCCGGCGATGGGTCAGGACGCCTGTTCGTCGTCGAGCAGGAGGGACGGATCCGCGTCGTTAGGAACGGCGAAGTTGTAGAGACACCTTTCCTCGACGTTTCAAGCCGGGTTCGATGCTGTGGAGAGCGGGGCTTGCTTAATGTGGCTTTTCCGCCGGGTTATATCCACAAGCAGTACTTCTATGTAAGTTACACGGACAGAGCCGGGGACACCGTCATCAGCCGTTTCACGACCACCGCCGATCCTGACCGGGCCGACCCTGAGAGCGAGGAGGTGGTTCTCCTGATCGCCCAGCCGGACCAGGTCCACAACGGCGGCCGTATCCTTTTTGGTCCCGACGGATACCTCTATGTTGGCAGCGGTGACGGAGGCCACCCTACGCTCAAAGATGTCGAAAACCGTGCACAGGATATGGGCACTCTTTTAGGCAAGATTTTGCGCATCGACGTGGAGTCGGAGGCCAAGCCGTACGGCATCCCGGCGGACAACCCGTTTTTCCGGATCGACGGTCATCGCGGCGAGATCTGGGCGCTGGGCCTGCGCAATCCATGGGGCTTTGCCTTTGACCCAGGGACCGGGGACCTTTACATCCCTGATCCGGGCCACATAAAGCACGAAGAGGTAAACTTTCAGCCCGCGGGAAGCCGCGGCGGTGAAAACTACGGGTGGAACATCAAGGAGGGCAGCCGGTGCTTCGAGTCCCTGCCGTGCAGCGCGCAGGGCTTGACATCGCCGGTGGTTGAGTACGATCACGTGTACTCCTGTGCAATAGTAGGCGGCGCTGTTTATCGCGGCAGCGACTATCCGGCATTACAGGGCGTCTTCTTCTATGGCGACTTTTGCAGCGGCAGAGTCTGGGGGTTGAAACGGTCGCAGGCCGATTCGACCCGAAGCATTTATGATGGTTGGCTGAGCACACTGCCTGTGAATGCGAGGGTCCCGGTCAGCAGCGTGGGCGAGGATGAAGAAGGCAACCTGTACGTCACCGGTTATCAGGATGGCGCTCTGTACAAGATTACGGGGGAATAGCGAACAGAGGTCGCCAGTCGTCGTCCTTCGTTTTTGGTAGCGAAGGAGCGCACAAGTAAACTGAATGCCAACTGTCAAGGGACCACTCTTCGAATCGCCTTCGTCAGACGGGAGTCCATCCGGCAAGAAACCTGAACTATGAATAGCGTTGCTGAAATTCAGGATGCGGTGCGGGCAGCGAAGAGAGTGACAGTCCGGGGCGGCGGCTCCAAGCCGGCTTTGTCTCTGCGAAACTGCCAGGATGACGCACAGACGCTCGACCTGTCCCCATTGAAAGGCGTCGTCGACTATCAGCCCGACGAATACACCTTTACCGCCCGCGCCGGCACACGCGTCGCAGACATGGCGGCGCTGCTGGCTGAAAAAGGACAGTATCTGCCCTTCGACCCACCGCTGGCTGAACGCGGGGCAACGCTGGGCGGCACGGTCGCGGCCGGCCTGAGCGGGGCAGGACGCTACCGCTACGGAGGTATTCGCGATTTTCTGATCGGCATTCGCTTTGTCGACGGGCGGGGTCAGGAGATTCGGGGCGGGGGAACGGTGGTAAAGAACGCGGCCGGATTCGACTTCCCCAAACTGTTTGTCGGCAGTCTCGGAAGACTGGGCATATTGACCGAATTGACCTTCAAAGTGTTCCCCCAACCGGCGGCGTTTGCGACGGTGGCAGCGGAATTTGACGGACTTTCCGATCTGCTGGACGCTCTGGATGCGGTGACGCGCAGCGCCATCGACCTGCACGCGGTCGATTTTGCGCCGACGGTGGTGGGATGGACCCTCTGGGTGCGGATAGGCGGACTGCTGACCGTTCTGAAGGAGCGGGCCCGGGCGTTGCAGTCGGTCCTGTCCGCAGGCGTCGGGCGACCGGGCCCTCTTTCCTTGCACCAGGAGCAGGAGGAGGAGAGCCTGTGGAAAACGGCGCGCTCGATGCGATGGCTCACGGAGGACATGGGGCTGGTTCGGATCCCTTTGACACCGCAGCGGGTCCCGGCGCTGGAGGAGGCGCTCAGCGGCTCCAAAGCGGCGACGCGGCGCTATAGCGTCGGCGGGAATCTGCTCTGGCTCGGCTGGCCGGACAAATCGGCGCCGGAGGGAGGAGAACAGGATGCCCCCCAGGATCTTCACACTCTTTTGCTGGACCTGGACCTGCAAGGCATACAGTTGATTGGCCGCGCACGGCGCGGGATAACGCAAGGCAACGGATACAACAGAGAAGGCGGGGAAAGTCCTCTGCTGGGCCGGCCGCTACAGAACGCATTCCTGCGGCGGATTGCGGCGGCCCTGGACCCGGAGGGGAAATTCGAACCATGGTAACGACAGCCAAAGTCAAGAAGAATGATACAGGAGAAAGCTGATGAGAGCGATTCAAGTGCAAGAGGTCGGCGACCCCAATGTGCTGCAGTGCGTTGACGCGCCGACACCGGAGCCGGGCGCGGGGGAAGCGCGCGTAAAGATCGAGGTGGCAGGCGTCAACTTTATCGACACCTACCATCGGCGGGGATGGTATCCGCTGCCGCTGCCGTTCACTCCCGGCGTCGAAGGCGCGGGGGTCGTCGATGCCGTCGGGGAGGGTGTAACCGAAGTAGCGGTCGGCGACGCGGTGGCGTACGGGATGTCGACCGGCTCCTATGCCGAATACGCGATCGTCCCTTCCAAAATTCTCGTCCATCGCCCGGCTGGCGTGAACGCACAGCATGGGGCAGCGGCGATGATCCAGGGGATGACCGCCCACTACCTCGCCTGCAGCACCTATCCGCTTAAACCGGGCGATACCTGCCTGGTCCATGCAGCGGCCGGAGGCACAGGCGCGCTGCTGGTACAGATCGCAAAGCTGCGAGGCGCACGTGTGCTCGGCACGGTATCGACCGATGAGAAGGCGCGCATCGCGCAGGCGGCCGGTGCGGACGCCGCGATCCGCTATACCGAAGTGGACTTTGTGGAAGCGGTACGCGACCTGACCGACGGTGAAGGTGTGGAGGTCGTGTATGATTCGGTCGGCATCGCCACCTTCGACAAGAGCCTGGACTGCTTGAAGCCGCGCGGCTACATGGTGCTGTTTGGCCAGGCGAGCGGCGTAGTACCGACGCTCGACCCGCAGATCCTCAACCAGAAGGGCTCGCTGTTCCTGACCCGGCCCACGCTCGCCTCCCACATGCTGACGCGGTCGGAGCTTGAAGGACGCGCCAGTGACATCTTTAACTGGATTGCGGAGGGCAAGCTGGAATTCCGCATCGACCGCACTTTCCCGCTCGAAGACGCCGAGGGTGCCCATACCTACCTGGAGGCGCGCCAGACCAAGGGCAAGGTCCTGTTGACTACATGACGCCAAAGATTGCGATCCCATGCGCCACTCAATTCCGGTAGAGTCTCTCGGTCCACAAGCGCCGTCAATGGCGGAAGCGGTCGCCAGTTGCGTCCATTGCGGCTTCTGTTTGCCCGCGTGCCCGACATACCTGGCGTTGGGTGAGGAGATGGACTCACCGCGCGGGCGGATCCTGTTGATGAAAGGCGCTCTCGAAGGAGAACTTTCCCAGGAGGAGGTGCTGCCTCACATAGATCGATGTCTGGGCTGCCTGGCCTGCGTTACCGCGTGCCCTTCCGGAGTCGAGTACGGCGAACTGCTCACGCCTTTTCGGGAGATGACGGAGAGGCGGCGCAGCCGTTCCGCCATGGAGGAGTTGACGCGCACGCTGACGAACCAGACGCTACCCTACCCTGGACGTTTTCGCGCCGCAGCGGTTTTGGGACGTCTTACGAAAGTCTTCAAACCGTTCCTGCCCGGGGCGCTGCGAACGATGCTCGATCTGTTGCCTGAAAAACTGCCGCCGCGGGTCTCGCTGCCGCCGATTTCGCCGGCGCGGGGCAAGCGGCGGGCGCGGGTCGCGCTGCTGAGCGGATGTGTACAACAGGTACTGACGCCCGGAATCAACCGCGCCACCGTCAACGTCCTGACGAGCAACGGTGTCGAGGTGGTCATCCCGCCTCGCCAGGGCTGTTGCGGCGCGCTTTCGATGCATACCGGCGCGGCAGACCAGGCGCGGGCGCTGGCCAGACGCAACTTCGACGCCTTCAACCTGAGCGAAGTCGATGCGGTGGTGACCAACGCGGCCGGCTGCGGATCCGGCATGCACGAGTACCCGTTGCTGTTTGCGGGCGAGGCAGAAGAGCAGGCGGCGCGAGACTTTGCCGGCAAGGTGCAGGATGTGACCGTCTTCCTGGATGCTCTCGGCATCGAGCCGCCGCCCGCGCTGCCGGCACCGATGAAAGTCGCGTATCACGACGCCTGCCATCTCGCACACGCGCAGGGTGTGACGGACGCGCCCCGCCGTCTGCTGGGGGCGGTACCGAATCTTACTCTTGTACCGATCCCGGAGGGCGAAATCTGCTGTGGATCAGCAGGCAGCTATAACATCGAACAGCCGGAGATTGCCGCCCAGTTGGGGCAGCGCAAGGCCAAAGCCATCCTCGGTACCGGTGCGCAGGCCGTGGTCACCGGCAACATCGGCTGCATGACCCAGATCGACAGCCATCTGCAGAGGCTCGGGGAGCCCTTGCCTGTTTTCCACACGCTTGAGCTTCTAAACGGAAGCGAGGAGTGATCAGGTACGACGAGAGTTTTCCGGCGATTCGAAAATGACTGGCTCGCCGACCACTGGTATGGTTCGTTCGGGAGGACGGACCACACCTTCTCCTCTCTCTCAGTCGACCAGAATCGGGAAGCCTGAGCTGCGGGTCAGCTCGGCGTACAGTTGACTCAGGCGTTGGGTGACTGGTCCGCTGTCACCTGTGCCAATTGTACGGCCGTCCAATTCGATCACCGGCGTCAGTTCGCCCATCGTGCCAGTGCAGAACAGTTCATCGGCCCGGTAGAGTTCGGGCAGAGAAATGTCGCGCACCTCCGCGAGGATGCGATGCACGTGACAAAGATCCAGCACTGTGGCGCGGGTGATGCCTTCGGGGCAGGCGTGCGTGTGGGGTGTGGCGACTACGCCGCGTTTGACCAGAAACAGGTGGGTGGCGTTCGTTTCGGACACGAATCCGTTCAGATCCAGCATCACGGCATCGTCGACGCCGGCCGCATTGGCCTGGATCTTGGCCAGAATCGAGTTGAGCATATTGCAGGAGTGGATGTTCTGGTCAAGGCAGTCCGGAGGAATGCGGCGGATGCCGGATGTGATCAAGCGGATGCCGCCGCGGTCGTAGACCGGCGGCTTGTGTTCGGCCAGGACGATCAGCGTCGTGCCGCTCGTATTGATGCGGGGGTCCATTCCGCTGGTGTATTTGACGCCGCGGGTGAGGGTCAGGCGGATGTGGACGTTGTCCTGCATCTCATTGGCTTTAAGCGTCCGCCGCACCTGCTCCACGATCTCCTCATTGGAAGGAACGCCTTCGTAGGCGAGGGCTTTGGCGCCGTCCTGGAGGCGGGCCAGATGCGCCTCCAGTTTGAAGATTTGCCCGTTATAGAGGCGCAAGCCCTCCCAGACAGCATCACCATTTTGCACGGAGGAGTCAAAAGGGCTCACACCTGCCTCGTCCCTATGGACGAGGCGCCCGTTGATGTTGACCAGAAGATGGCGATTGGCTTCGTAGAATCTCTGTAACATCGTTCAGAACTCCGAGGCTCAACTGTGGGGGGGCCGCTTACCCGACATCTGTCACTGATCACGACCTTTGGTCAAGCGGAAACGGTAGAGTTCCTGGTAGGCCTCCTGCGCCTGGGAGAGCAGGTCCTGCAGTTGCGGAGGCGGTGCCTCGTCTTTGCGAACGTACGGGGCGAAGGCGGTTGACTTTTCCACGGCCGCGTACCAGTAGGGCGCCCAGACGCCATCACTGTCGCGGCGGCCCGGCGGCCACGAGAGCATTTGCTCGGAGAAGGGCACTGACACGGCTTCACACAGTAGGGAGAGCGTGCCGCGGGGATCCTCCAGCACGTCCCGACTGTCGATGACAGGAGGAGTCGAGCCGGAGTTGCGGCGGACGGTTTCGAACAGCCGCAACAGTTGCGGGAAGCCGAGATCCGACATTGTGGGTTGTGCCCGCACTTTGATGTAAGAGGTAATGACCTCGGCGGGCGACCGGATCAGAAAGCAGTTTGTCAGCCTGTCCATCCAGTCCAGATTGATATGGCCCAACATGTGATGGGCCATATGCTTTTGATACCAGATCGCGGCGCCTTCGGGCAGAGGGTCTTCGGTCAGGGTGCGAGCGACGATCCGCCAGTCGGTCTCGTAGCTGGCAATGACTTCGTCACTCGCTGGGTGATCGATGCCGGTGACCTGAAGGTAGTGAGCATAGAACGGCTCGTCGATCACAGACGTGTCCGGTCGATTCTCCCAGGCGCGCATGAGTGCCGTCGAGATGGTGCGCGGCGCACACCACATGGCAATTCGAGTCATGTTGGTCCTGAAACTGCGATGGATATGGGTTGGTGATTAACTGTCCGCTGCCATATCTAGCTGCTGACCACGTCCGTTGTCACCCTCATCCATCCTGCCAGCGTTTCTGTCAGCAGGCGGAAGCGCCCGAGGATGGCGAGACTGTAGGCATCGGAGCTCAGGATCGTATGCGATTTTTCCGACTCACCTTCGAGCAGTTCGAGGCGGACGTATCCGCGCCGTGCCTGGCCTCCTGCACCGTTAGCGTCACTCTCCTGGGGGCCGATGTCGGCGATGTCGCCATTTGTGCCGCTTTGAAAGTGCAGGTGGGCGAGATCGCCATTCTGAACGCCAGGAGACGAATCGAATTCGCCGTCGAGGGCGGGTGGAACCAGGATGTTCTGACTCAGTCTGTGCTCCTCCTGTTCGCCTCCGATCAGGGAGCCCTTTGTGTCCATGGGGCTGACTCCTTCAGGGGAGACGGCGTCCCAATTTGAGATTCGGGCAGCCTGCTCGGCGGGATTTACGTCCCGTAGAGGTTGCAGGATTTCATGGCGATAGTTGACCTGCAATTTACAGGGCTCGGCAGCTTGCCAGGCAATGACACCGTCGCGTGTCTGGATACAAGCGATCCTGCTTCGTAGATGGAAGCGAAGGGTCACAAGATCATCTGCGTCTACTTCAAGACTCGTCATTTCACGGCGTAGGTTTCGCGGCAAAGATTCCGACAACTGCGGCAGGGGAGAGTCCGAAGGGAAAGCGTAGGAACATATTCGCACGAACTCTCTATCGATCAACCTCATCATCGTCCGCTGCTCCAGTCACTAAGAGGGACAGAACCAGTCGTGTCCAGAATGAATGCGTACTCCAAGGCAACCTCCTCCAGGTAGTCGTAGCGGCCGGATTTGCTGAAGTGACCGGCCCCCATCTCGGTTTTGAGTAGAAGCGGGTTTTCGTCGGTCTTGCACACCCGCAGTTTGGCCACCCACTTGGCTGGCTCCCAATATTGCACTCTCGGATCGTTGAGGCCTGCGGTGGCCAGAATGGCCGGGTACTCCTTGGCCTCGACATTGTCATAAGGTGAATAGCTCATCATGTAACGGTAGTACTCCGGATCGGCCGGGTTGCCCCATTCCTCCCATTCAATGACAGTCAGGGGTATGCTGGCGTCGAGCATGGTATTGACAACATCGACAAATGGAACACCGGCAACGACGCCGGCGAACAGGTCTGGCCGCATGTTGGTTACTGCTCCCATCAGCAGACCACCGGCGCTGCGCCCGCTGATCACCAGGCGTGACGGTGACGTGTAACCGCGGTCGATGATCGTCTCTGCGCAGGCAATAAAATCGGAAAAGGTATTCTTCTTTTTGAGGTATTTGCCGTCTTCCTTCCATTGCCGTCCCATCTCACCGCCGCCGCGAATATGGGCGTAGGCGACGACAAAGCCCCGTTGCAGCAGACTCACGAGGTTGCTGCTGAAGGAGGGATCATAGCTCATGCCGTAGGAGCCGTAGCCGATCAGGAGGCAGGGGTTCTGACTGTCCTTTTTGATGTCAGCCGGGGAGACCAGCGAGACCGGCACGCGGACGCCGTCGGGCGCAGCTGCCCAGATACGTTCGGTCGTGAAGGCCGCCGGATCGTAGCCTTTCACTTCGTCCTGTTTGCGCAGCGTGCGGTCGCGACTCTCCATTTCATAGTCGAAGACCGTCGGTGGAGAGACGAGAGAGGTGTAGCGATAGCGCAACACTTGGCTGGTAAATTCAGGATTCTGCCCATGGAAGACCGTATAGACCGGCTCCAGCTGCTCGACCCGGTGGGAGGGGGAATCTTTGCCCGCGAAAAAGGTCCCCGTCCGCAGATCCTGAATCCTGATGTGCGTAAGGCCGCTTTCCCGCTCCCAGACGACCAGGAAGTCCTGAAACGGTTCGATATGGTCCAGCATGACCTCGGGAGAATGTGGAATAAGCTCCTGCCACTTTTCTCTGGCGGGCGTGTCGACCGGCGCAGCCATTACGCGAAAATTCTCCGCCTCCCAGTTCGTAAGAATAAGGAAGCGCTCTTCCCCGCTCCGACTGCGATGGTGGGTGACGAAGTACTCCATATCCTGCACGCGCGGCTGAATCAGGCGAGGCTGGCCAGCGGGATCTTCGGCGTCTATGGCAAAGACTTCGGTGGTTACAGCGCTGCCGAGAGCGAAGAAAATATAGCGTTCGCTCTTGGCCTTGTATAGCCGCAGAAAGAAACGCTCATCCTCCTCGTGGTAGACGACCTCGTCATCGGACGGTGCGTCGCCCAAGCGGTGGCGGTGCAGTTTGTAGGGCCTCAGTGCGGGGTCGAGCGTGGTGTAGTAGAGGGTGCGATTGTCGTTGGCCCACTCCAGCCCGTAGTATGTGTTTTCGATCCGGTCCGGCAGCAGGTCACCGGTCTCCAGGTCTTTGACATGCAGTGTGTAGGTCTCCGACCCGTCGGTGTCGAGGGCGAAGGCGAGAAGGGAATGATCGGGGCTCACCGCGAAATTCCCCATCCGCAGGTAGTCGCGCCCTTCAGCCTCGCCGTTGAGATCTATCAATACCTGTTCCTCGGCGTCCAAGGTGCCTTTCTTACGGCAGTAGATACGATACTGCTTGCCCTTCTCTTCGCGGTGATAGTAGAAGTAGCCGCCGTGAGCAACCGGCGCCGATTCATCGGTCTCCATGATGCGGCTTTTCATCTCCTCGTAGAGGGTTTCCTGCAGCGGCACTGTATGGGCCAGCATTGCTTCGGTGTATCTGTTCTCTGCTTCCAGATAGGCGAGTACGGCCGGGTTGTCACGTTCTCGCAACCAGTAGTAGCTATCGACGCGTGCATCACCGTGATCGCGGTGGGTGATGGGCTGGACCGGCGCCACCGGAGGCGACAGGTCTGCTTGTGTGTCTGGCACAGCAGTATACACGCCAGTCTTGGCTGACATTGATTCTCCTCACCTACACTTGTAATTTACTGCACCAGGGGGTACTGGCAGACCATTATAATGTATCAATACAAAAAAGCCCTATTTTTGATCGATAGTGAAAAATTTGACAATGAACTGTGCCTCGTGTAGCCTAGCACCGGTTCCTCCAGCCAAGTGGCCCAACCGTTACAAACCCACGCACACACAAGAGAGGTGAGCCTCGTGCTTACACTCACCGCCAGCGTCCCTCTTGATGCACCCCCCGCCTGGGCCGTGCTGGAGCGGGCGCTTTTTGATCTGATGGACCGCTCCGTACAACCCTTTTTGGAGAAGTACACAAGGCCCGACGGGACGTTGATCTGGGCCGACAGGTGGAGTAACTCACGCGACGGCGCCGATGATTTCTACGAAAGCTCTTACAACTGGCCCCTTTACTACCTGCTCGGGGGCGGCGATCACCTGCTTACACAGGGGCAGCGCCAGTGGGACGCAATCACGAAACAGCTGACGGAGCTGGGACCGGTACTGGACGAGTATGAACGGGGTTACGATCAATTCCACCAAAGCGAGAGCTACATCTACTTCTACTTTCTCTGTTTGGCGGACCCGACCAATGAACGCAATCGCGAGCGAGCGGTTCGGTTTGCCGGCCTGTATCTGAACGAGAACCCGGATGCGCCCAACTACGACCCCGAGCGCAAGCTTATCAGGGCGCCGCACAACGGCAGCGGCGGCCCGCGCTGGGGCTATACGGACAGCCCGGAGCCAAGTTACGGTTGGAGCGCGACCATGCGCACCTACGGCCTCCCTTTCACCGACATTGAGGGCGTACGCGCATACGACGATCTGAAAGACCCGGCCCTGTCGCGGCGCATGGGGGAGGCGATGCAGGAGCGAATGGGCAAGGGGGACGTAGCCGGGAATCTGATGGTAACGAGTCTGATTGCGAACGCCTTTTTGTTCACCGGCGAGGAGAAGTACCGGCGCTGGATCGTCGAGTACGTGGACGCCTGGCGGGCGCGGGCCGCAGGCAATTCGCCCGCGGCGGAGCAGTCCGGACGGTTGGAGCAGCCAAAACCTGACGGCCTGCTGCCGGACAACGTGGGGCTGTCCGGAGAGGTCGGCGAGTATATGGATGGGCGCTGGTACGGCGGTCTTTACGGCTGGAGCTGGCCGCACGGCTACTATAATATTGGCATGGCCGCGACCGTCAGCGGCGGCAACGCCTTTCTGCTCACCGGCGACAAGGGGTATCTGAAACTGGCCAACGACCAGTATGACGCCATCTGGGATTTGGGCGAGATGCGGACTCCTCGCGGCGAAGCGATGAGCCTCCGAAGCCACTGGGGGGACCAGCTGGATGACGAAGAGGAAGGGATCTTTGTCGTCCCCTACCGCCACAACGACGAGGGCTGGTTCGATTATCAGCCGATGTCGCCGGTCTATCCCGCCGCTGTGTGGAACATGACGATGGATCCCGCCGACTGGGAGCGGATCGAGGCGCTGCGACGGGTGGAAAAGTACGACTGGCGCCGCGTTCAGGGTTTCCGCAACAAGGAGGACAACGGCCACGAACAACCCTGGCTGCGGTTCCTGGCCGGAGACAACCCCGACTATCCTGAGCAGATGCTGGCCTCTACCTACGGGCAGATCTGCCGCCGGCTGGCGTTGATCCGGGAAGACGAGGAGGACCTGACGCAGGTATACATCCACCACTGGCAACAGCTTAACCCCGTGATCACGGAGGCGCTGGTGCAGCTAACGCTGGGCGCACCGCAGATCATCTACAATGGCGGGCTGCTGCACTGCCGGCTGCGTTATTACGACGCAGATCGCAAGCGGCCGGGGCTGCCGGCGGACGTCGCTGCACTGGTATCGCGTCTGGAGGCGGACCGCACGGTAGTGGAGTTGGTCAATCTGAGCCCGTACGCGTCGCGCATTGTATTGCTGCAGGCGGGGGGTTTCGGCGAGCACCGCTTCGAGACAGTCCGCTATACGAAAAGGACGAGTGAATACCCGGGCCGACAACAGGCCTACCAGTCGCCTGAAGTCGAGCGTACGACTGAGGAGGAGAACGTCGGCGACGTCTACCTGCAGGTCGAACTCCCGCCGGCGACGCGGATTGAACTGGATATCACGACGGCCCGCTACGTCAACGAGCCTTCGTACAAGCTGCCCTGGTGAAGGGGATCCCGATGAAAATTATCGCTCTCGACACTGTATGCCTTTCGCGCATGCACGAGCCGGAACGGCAGTGGATCACTGCCAGCTATCGTACTGTGAAGGCCGATTGCGCGGTTGTACGGGTCCAAACCGATGAGGGACTGGTCGGCATTGGAGAGGCGAGCGCTTACGGTGTGCCGCCCCGCATCGCCGAATGGGTGGACTGGCTGGCGCCGACGCTCATCGGCAAGGACGCGACAGACAAGGCCACGCCGCCGCATCCGAACGGCCGGGACCGCGCCCATGACGCGGCCGTGGCCGGAATCGACTGCGCGCTGTGGGACCTGCGCGGGAAGGCGGCCGGCAAGCGGGTCAGCGAACTGCTCGGTGACAACCCGTCCGACACGGTGCCGATGTACGCGTCGAGCGGCTGCCGCTATGACTGGCGGGACCGGCCCGAACAGTTGATCGAGGAGGCACTGGGATACGTTGAACAGGGTTTCCCGGTGATGAAGTTCCGTATCGGCACGCACTGGGAGTGGGACGGCGTGACCGTTGACCGCTTTCTCGGCCTGGTGCGAGAGCTGCATCAGGCGGTGGCGGGTCGGATGGAGCTGGCGCTGGACGGGAACTGCCGGCTTACGCTGGAAGAGGCGCTGCCCATTGCCAGGGAGCTGGACCGGCTGGGTTTCGCCTGGCTGGAGGAGCCGGTCCCGTGGAGCGATATCGACGGCTATGCCGCGCTTGCCGCCGCGGTCGATATGCCCGTAACCGGAGGCGAGAGCTTCACGACGCTGGAGCAGTTTCGCCCTTACATCGAGAAGCGGGCCTATGATATCGTGCAGCCTGACGCGGGTGTCTGCGGCCTGACTGAACTGGTGCGCATCGCGGAGCTGGCGGCGCATCACGGCCTCAAACTTTATCCCCACTCCTGGCATAACGGTTTGATGGCGATGGCGCACGCGCAGGCAGTTGCGGCCTTGCCCAACCTGGAGATTCTGGAGGTGTGCCAGATTCAAGGGCCGCTGCAATGGAATATCGTCGCAGAGCCGCCGGCAATGAACAGCGGACATCTGCATCTGCCGGACAGCCCCGGCCTGGGAATCGAGTTGGCAGAAGAGGTTGCCGAGCGTTACCCTTATATCGAAGGGCACTACGCCCTGACGGTCGATAGGTAGTCTCAGCACCACGACGACGAGCGTGCACAGGTCGACGGGATCTGTTGACAGCCTGCCGCAAGGTACTGAAAGGTGAGAATCTTACATGAAGAAAGTTCGCGTTGCCGTCGTCGGCATGGGTATAGGCAGGCCCAACGGGCTCGCGCTGGCAAGCAACCCGCGCGCGGAGGTGGTGGCCCTGTGTGATCTGGTCGAGGAGAGCATGACCGACTTCGCGGCGCGCCTGCCGCAGCCGGACGAGGTTCGCCTGTACACCGATTTTGACCAGCTGTGCCGCAGCCGGGAGATCGATGCAATCTTTATCGGCACGCCCAATCAACTTCATGTGCCGATGGGACTGAAAGCGGTGGAACACGACAAGCATGTCCTGGTGACAAAGCCGCTGGCAGACTCAGTGGAGGCGGCGGAGCGGCTGGTGAATACGGCAGAGGCGGCCGGCGTCGTAAACATGATGTCTCTCTCCACCCGTTTTTCCGCAGAGGTCCGGTATTTGGGCGCGCTGGCGCGATTGGGGACTTTCGGCGAGCTATACTACGCCCGCGCCCGCAGCATCCGCCGCAACGGCATTCCGGCGTGGAATACCGGCTTCATCCGCAAAGGGGGCGGAGCATTTCGCGATATGGGCGTGCACGTACTGGACTCGGCATGGTGGATGCTGGGGATGCCGCGTCCGTTGAGTGTGACCGGTGTCGCCGGCGCGAAGTTCGGGCCGCGCGGGCTGGGATTCTTTGGGCGCAAGGCGCCGGATAAAGTCGCGACAGCGCCGGAGAGTTACTACAGCCAGTTTGCCGCGGACGATTACGCGGGCGGTTTCATCCGTTTTGAAGAGGGCGGCGCGCTGCAGGTTGAGAGCTTTTGGGCTTCCCACCAGCCCGGAGACCTGCAGATCGAACTGTTCGGAGAGGAAGCGGGGGCACAACTGCGGCCGCCAACGCTGTACACAAATGGCCCTGTCCCGGCTGCGGTGGTGGAAGCCGCTAGGGGGTTTGGCGCCAAACCCCAGGCAGGGCGCGGACTGAAGGATGAGGGACGCCCTCTGGACATCACGTTCGATGGTCTTACGCAGGAAAGAAGTAAGGCTTGGAACACAATTGCAGATCACTTCATCGCTTGCATTCTTGACGGCGTCCCGTGCGAGGCGCCCCTGCGGCATGGTATGATCGTTCAGTTGATGATGGAGGGACTACTGAGAAGCGCAGAGATTGGGGAGGAAGTTCGCCTTGACGGGTAAAAATGCAGGATGAGTCTTTGCTTCAGAGAGGCATGATGAACAAGGAGAAGAAGAATGCCGATTCTAAGCGACAAAGATTGGGCCTTTTGGGAAGAGAACGGTTATGTCGTAGTCCCGAATGCGGTGCCGCAGGAGAATCTGGACGCGCTTGTTGAGCAGATCTGGACCTTTCTGGAGATGGAGGAGAACGACCAGGAGTCCTGGTACAAGTACAGACCCTACACGCGTGAAGATCTCTGTTCCCCTATCTCACAGGCGGGGATGGTCGAGATGTACCAGCATCAGACCCTGTGGGACAACCGTCAATACCCGCGCGTCCATCAGGCGTTCAGCGAGATGCTGGGTACGGAGAAACTGTGGGTGTCGCTGGACCGCGCCAATATGAAGCCCCCCGACAGGGCTGACAGACCGGAGTGGGGCCACAAGGGGATGATCCACTGGGATATTGACACCAGCGAACTGCCCTTGCTGGAGGGAGACGAAATGGCGGCAACCTGGCTCCCGAACCCGGACACGCACATCGGCCTGCAGGGCGTTCTCTATCTGACCGACACCGACATGGACCAGGGCGGCTTTCAGTGTATTCCCGGTTTCCACAGGAGATTTTACGACTGGGTCGCTACGCAGCCGGCCGACCGCAATCCGCGCTTTCCGGACATGGACGGCCTCGACATCAAAGTCGTGGAAGGCAAGGCAGGCAGTTTTGTCATCTGGCACAGGCTGCTGGCGCACGGCAACGGCCACAACCGCTCGACGCGGCCGCGGTTGGCCCAGTACATCACGATGTCGCCGGCGCAGGAGAAGGACGAGGAGCAGCGCGCGGCGCGTATTCGCTCCTGGCAGGAGTGCCGCCCCATGGAACACTGGCCTGGAGACCTGCGCGATTGGGAGCGCCGGCATCAGACGCCGGCCGCGCTGACGCCGCTGGGTCGCAAGCTATTGGGCGTGGATTCCTGGAACTAGAGTCGGGGATACGCCGACAATCGATTTGCTCCTTTCGCAAGGCGGCAACAACTTTGCCGAACATTTTCCGTTCCACAGCATCCTCCGCTGTCTACTGCCAGATACAACGCTGTAATCTGGCATCACACTCTAATAAAAACTGTATCACTCTGTTTCACTTCTTCAAGTGAGGAATCTCCCGAAATCGATAGATTCAAGGTATCTGCAAAGCCTCGGGCCGCCCGCGATCCAAAGAGAGGCCAGGAAAATGCTTCTCTTCACTCTTCACTCTTCACTCTCCACTCCCCCACTTACTGTCTCAAGCCACTAGCCCCTAGCTAGAACCCGTTTTTTGAACCCCCAATCGCGTTGGAGTAGAATGTCCCGTGCTCGGTGGATGCCCTGACATCTCGCGGAGCGTCAGGTTCGTTTCCCTCCTTGCGCAGGATAGAAAGACATCGACGGCATCGTGCATTCTACGTTGCATTCCACGGCCGCAGAGCATCATGTTGTCTCCTCATTTCACGCGGGTATTTCCCTGCCTGACATTCTCGGCACAGGCTCAGGCTATCAGCGCTTTCTTTGTATCCTGATTTTGGTGGGACTCGGCCTGCGCCTGGTCATGCTGGATCGCTTTCACTTTCACCAGGATGAAGCGCTCTACAGCTACTGGGCGCTGCACTTCCTCCACGATGATCCCCACTTTCTGAAACAGTGGATCGACAAACCACCGCTGTTCATCTGGCTGCTTGCCTTCTGCTTCAAAGCGTTTGGCGCTTCCGAGGCCAGCGCCCGGCTGCTGAACATCGGAATCAGCATACTCATGATCCCGGTCGTGGCCGCCATCGCGAGGCGGGCATGGACGACGGCTGCGAGTGTGGTGGCAGCGACGGTCTTCGCATTGAACCCCTTTGCGATAAGCTATAGTCCGACGGCATTCACCGATCCCCTGCTGGTGCTGGCAGGTCTATGTTCTCTCTACGCAGCGCAGAGATCGCGCCCGTTCCTGGCTGGGCTTTGCCTGGGCGCCGCGATCATGACCAAGCAGCAAGGTATCTTGTTTGTGCCGCTGGCGCTGGCCGTCCTGATAGCGGGGAACCCGGGAGCAAGGCCAATCATGGGCGCGATCCTGCGCGTGGGCGGCGGGCTTGCTATGACAGTACTGCCAGTTCTGTACTGGGACAGTCTGCGCTGGGCAGTTGCGCCGTCGCCCTGGGACCTGGGAGTGCGCAACTATGGCGCGCTGGAGATGGTCTCGATTGACCGGTGGCCGGGGCGCATAGGCCGCGTCGCCGACCTGCTCTGGTATCTGACCGCCAGTCACATCGTGTGGATCGTTCTGATCGCTGCGTCAGTGTTGGCGGCAGTGTATACGCTGCGGAAGGGACATTCTTCAACGCAGCGAAATACAGTTCTTGCGATCCTGCTGTGTGGATGGATTGTGTCGTATTGGGGCATTCATGCTGTTTTCAGTCTGCCGGTATGGGATCGGTACTTCCTGCCGATTGCGCCGACATTTGCTATTCTCTGCGGATGGCTCGGGTCCAGAGTTCTGCCGCCCAGTTCCAACCTGTGGAGACAGGCCGTAATCGGGCTGTGGATTGTGCTCTTGCTGCCCGGCGCGGTGCAGGCGTCCAGGGGGGGATTCCCGATAGGCGGCGACCACGGCGCATACGACGGTCTACGTGAGGCGTCTGGCTGGCTGGACAGCAATAGCCCACCGGGGACGATCCTGTACCACCAGACGCTGACCTGGCATCTCCAGTTCTATCTCTATGAGAATCCCCGGGATTATACTGTACGCTGGTTTGCGAGCCCGGTCGCGCTGGCGGACGATGCCGCCAAGAGGCCGCAGCGCGCTAGGTTTGTCATCGTTCCGACTTGGCAGCCGCTTCGAAAATCCTATCCCCATCTGACGGCGCGCGAGTTGGACCTGGTGCAGAGAGCCAGAAAAGGACAGTTCACAATTTACGAAATCATATTGCGCCGTCAATAAAGCGATTGCCGCCGACTCCAGCCTTGCGGACGGTTGGCAGCCACCGGACATGCAGGCACAATGATACAATCAGGTCTAGAGGAGAAAAGAGATGACAGATGACAGAAGCCCTTCCAGTTCTGGCGTCCTTTCCAGGGCGCAAGGCTGCCTGCTCGGCCAATTGATCGGGGACTCTCTCGGCAGTCTTGTGGAGTTTCAGTCACCGGGAGAGATACTCTTCAATTATCCAGACGGAGTGCGGGACATGGCTGACGGCGGCACCTGGAACACGTTAGCGGGCCAGCCCACGGATGATTCAGAGATGGCGCTGCTGCTGGCCAGAAATCTTGCGTCAGAAGGAAAATTCGACCGGGATGAGATGAGAAAGGCCTACGTGTTCTGGTTGAACTCCGGCCCTTTCGACGTAGGCAACACCATCCGAAGCGGGCTGAAAGGAAGGCCTGATCCAGGCAGCCAGGCCAACGGAGCGATGATGCGGATCAGCCCGCTGGGGATATTTGGCGCCAACTACACGTTGGACCAGGTGGCGGAATGGGCGCGGCAGGACGCCGCGATCACCCACATCCACCGGGTCTGCCAGGAGGCCAACGCGCTCTTCGCGATGGCGATCGCGCACGCAGTGCGCACTGGATGCGGCGCGAGCGACCTGTATCACAAGATTGCAGGCTGGGCAGAAGAAATGGAAGTCGACTACAGGTTGAAGGAGACAATCGCCGCAGCCGCCGGCTCTCCTCCGGACGACTTCATCCATCAGCAGGGATGGGTACTGATCGCCTTCCAAAACGCCCTGTGGCAGCTTCTCAACGCCCAAAGCGTGGAGGAGGGAACTGTTGACACGGTCATGCAGGGGGGCGATACCGACACGAACGCGGCGATCTGCGGGGCGCTGCTGGGCGCGGTCCACGGACGGGAGGCGATCCCCGAGCGCTGGGTCGAGACAATCCGGGGCTGCCGGCCCGAGGCGGGAATGCCCGGCGTGTTCAAGCCAAGGCCCGAATGCTTCTGGCCGGCGGATGCGCTGGAGTTGGCAGAGCAGCTGATTGCGCAGGCTGACTGACATCTGTCAGAACCGGGATCGCATGGATTAGAGGGTGAACTGTGATGATGGAAGCGATGAAACGGGCGGCGTTGTGGACGCCGCCGCTGGAAGAACTGGCGCCCTTTGTGCGGGATGGACTGCAGGCCAACTACGCCGTTGTCGAAGTTGAAGTGACAGAGTGTCCCGACCTGCGGAGCCTGGGCTGCGCCAGCCCAGGGATCTGCGGTTCAACCGTCCTGCTGGAGGTGGGTGGGGAGCCGTACGCCCATAATCCCGGATACCGGCACGTCACCTTCGACATGGCGGAGATGGCGAGCGACTGCGGACAGGCTGAAGGTAGTTTGTTCGGCGCGGGCATGGCCTTCCCGGGCGTGTTGGATGGACATTGCGGGGAGGTGATCGCCACATTGCAGGCGGGTGGGGTCAACCGGTCCAGGGTCGCTCGCGTCGGGCCGCAGCAGGAGTGCATCGTTGAGCCCTATGCGTCGACGCGCCACAGCGGTCTGTCCAATCTCTTTCTGTCTGAGGGCCGGCCGGGTCCTGTCCTCAAGGTCAGCGTTGAAAGACGGACCGGCACCGAACGCTCGTTCACGCAGGCGCTGCGCAAGAGTCTGCAAGCGCATCCGGAAATTGGCGGTGACGGCGCGACTGCGGGCGCCCGTCAGGTGGGCTTGGGCGGCGTCTTTGTGATTGAGGCAGGCCAGATTCGTTCGCATGTCATGCCGGATTACGAATGCATCGCCCACCGGTATTACGACACGGAGGCCGAGGAGGTCGTTGCCGATTTTCTCCAGTTCTATGAGCACATGGGGCCCGACCTGCTCTGCTTCGCCGTGTGCTGGACGGGAGACCCGGCAGGCGGGCAGCTGCATTTGCGGGAATCGGGCGAACATACCCATTTTTTCCATATGGGTGATCTCAGCCAGGCCGGTCATTATCACTATGATGTCAGCCCCGATACCATCCGTTATGTGGGTTATTTCAACGTTGCAGCCGAACTGGTGCGCATCGGCGACATCTATGCGGAACTTGAACGGCAGTCAAAACACACCGATGAGGAGCGGAGATGAAGATTACAGAGGTAAATGCGGTGGGTCTGCGCGGCGCGACGCCGGAGGGCGGCTGGAGCGAGGAGTTGAAAGAGGAAGACTGCGTCCACACGCTTGTTTTCGTCGAGACGGATGAAGGCGTCACCGGTTACGGTTCCGTCTTCACCAACGACGGGCTTGTGCTGGCCGCGCTGGAGGTGCTGCGCCCGCTCCTGATCGGTCAGTCCGCGATCGAGCCGGAGAGAGTGAGCGAGCGGTTGCACCAGAATACATTCTGGCTGGGGCGGGGCGGCAGCGTCACGCACACGATCAGCGGCATCGACATCGCGATGTGGGACATTCTTGGCAAGGTCACGGGGCAGCCGGTCGGCCGCCTGCTGGGGGGGCGCTACCGGGAACGGGTCCGGCCCTATGCCTCTCTGCTGATGGATCAGCCGGCGCCGCTCAGGGATGAACTGCAGATGTGGAAGGAGCAGGGCTTCCGCGCCTTCAAGATGGGGTGGGGTCCCTTCGGCCGCGTCAGCGACGCGCTGGACGAGGAAATCGTGGCCGCTGCCCGCGAAGTCGTGGGCGACGAAAACCAGTTGATGGTGGACGCCGGCGGCAGCGACGCCCACTGGCAGGGCCGCTATACGTGGGCGCTGCGCTGTGCCGGGATGCTGGCCGATTACGGCGTGGACTGGTTTGAGGAGCCGCTGCGCCCCGATGACCTGGAAGACTTTATCCACCTGCGCCGTAACACGACGATCCCAATTACCGGCGGCGAGGTTCTGACGCGGCGTCAGTCCTTCCTTCCCTTTCTTCAGCAGGGCGCCTTCGACATCGTCCAGCCGGATGTCGCCAAGGTCGGAGGAATCAGCGAGGAGCGTCGCATTGGCTGGATGGCGCAGGAGAATGGCGTACGCATGATCCCGCACGGTTGGAACACGGCTCTGGGGCTGGCGGCCGACCTGCAGCTGGCCTCGGCGCTCGCCGATACCGACCTGGTGGAGTACAAGACGGGTTCCCCCTATATCGACGAGATCGTGGTCGGCGGCTGGCAGCTGGACGAGGAAGGCATGCTGCAAATTCCCGACGGGCCAGGCCTGGGTATCGAGCTGGATATGGACGCGGTGGCGCGCTATTCCTGATCGAAACGGGTTTCAGGCAGCTGCCGTTTCAAACCGCCGGGCGGGTGCGCCAGACGCGCAGTTGCTTCTTGCCGAGGATAAGCCACCAGAGTGTAACTGTCTCGGAACTGAAACCGGCCAATAGCGCTGCCACTCCGAGGGACGCGCCTTGCAGCCCTGACAGCGGCAGGGCCAGCAGCGCGACGAGGATGGCGCCGGTACGCATCGGCGCGCCAACTGCCATTGGTCGAGTGTCGCGCTCCATAAAGGCGATGCTGTGAAAGTGGGCGCGGTGAACGACGACGAACGGGAAAAACGTATAGATCTGGAGAGGCACGCGACTGAGCTCGGCCAGGGCGGGCGTCAGTCCGATGACCTGCTCCAGCAGGACGGTTCGCAGGGGTGTCCAGAAGAGCAGCAGGCAGATGGCTGAGGCAGCAACTCCGCACCAGTAGGCGTAGAGTAGAAACGGACGATAGGAACGCAGCTCGGCGTAGAATGGGGGTACGAGCGCGCGTAGCTCATTGAGCCAGCGGTAGGTCCACTGTCCGAGTGTATAGGCCACCGTCAGTGCGGCCATCGCCTCTGCGCCGTGGGCGCCCCGTACGACGAACAGGTTGATGAGCGGCCGGCTGGACTCCTGCATGAAGTTCATAAGCGCCACCGGCCAGGTAAAGTGAAAGAGGGCTGCATAGGTAATCGGCGGACGGTCCAGCCTGTCCGGAAGACCCCCGCCGGAGAAGCGCCAGAGATAGAAGATAATGGTGATAAACTCGGTCAGGGTTGACGCGTAGAGTACAAGGATCGGCAGCCAGATGGGCCGGGCTCGAACTGCGTCGACCGGGAGGAGTACGACGACGGCCGCGAGTCCGGCGGCAACGCTCAAGGCGGTGGCTACACTGATTTTGCCGGTCTGCTTTCCTCGGGTCAAGACCCCCATGCCGAGTTGTGTAATGCCCCGCAGCAGGGGCATCGGCAGCATGGACAGCATCATGATGCGTACTCGTTCGCTGGTCTCCGTGTCCACGGCGTGCAGGTCTTCGAGCAGTAGGCGGCTGATGACCGTGCCGCTGAGCAGCCACTGTACCGCCACCATCATCAGCGCCAGCGCGCTCACATAGAGCAGACCCCGCCAAAAATCCCGCTTGTCCTCCACCAAAACCATCCCGGCATAGCGCAGTTGCGCCAAGGGGCTGGATAGAGACGTTACCAGCCCCCAAGCCAGTCCAAAGGCGGCCAGGACGCGGATGGCGTCGGGCATACGCGCCATCCCCGCGTTGATACTCTGCGCGCCGAACTCAAAGATAAGGATTGTCAGAACCAGGGGCAGAAGGAACCGTGTAAAGCGCAAATACATGAAGTATGGGCGGGACAGTATGCGATGCGTAGAGGCAGGCGAAAGGGCCGAACAGTCGCTCGGCGCCTGATAGCCCGCATATTCAGTGTTCGACCTCGACCCACAGCTCTTCGACGCCCCGCAGCACAATCTGTTCTTTGAACACAGGTTCAGAGGCCAACCGTATTGAAGAGAACCGCGCCAGCAGGCTGGTGAAGGCTATCCGTCCTTCCAGGATCGCAAGCGGAGAGCCGAGGCAGTAGTGAATGCCGCGCCCGAAGGACAGGTGGCTGATTTCGTCGCGCCCGATATCCAGTTCGTCGGGGTTGGCAAAAATTTCCGGGTCTCGATTTGCGGCCCCGACTATCGCCAGAATCCGCTGCCCGGCAGCAATCCGTTTGCCCCCGATCTCCACATCGCCGATGGCGTTGCGCGCGTCGATCTGTACGGGGCTGTCATACCTGAGCAACTCGTTGATGGCCGAATCCAACAGTTCGGGATGCTCCCTGAGGCGTTGCAGCTGCGCCGGGTTCTTGAGCAGGGCCAACATGCCGTTTCCGATCAGGTTACGCGTTGTCTCGTTGCCTGCGACCAGCAACAGCATGAGTGTTGACAGCAGCTCCTCGTGGGTAAGTCTGTCCCCCTCTTCCTCCGCAGCCAGCAGCGCGCTGATCATGTCAGTTTGGGGTGCCTGCCGCCGCTGCTCGATGATACCCTCGAAATATTCGAAGAGCTCCTCGGTCGCCTGCTGGACCCGCTCTATCTGTTCGCTGTTGAGCAGTGGATTGACCGAGAGGGCAATGTCGTCGGACCATTCCCTGAAACGCGCTCGATCCTGTGCTGGAACGCCGAGCATCTCGGCGATGACAATAACCGGCAACGGGAATGCAAAGTCGCTGATCAGATCGATCCGGTTTTTGCCGGCGACCGCGTCCAGGAGTTCGTCGACAAGCTCCTGGATGCGCGGCCCAAGTTCCCTTACAGCACGCGGGGTAAAGGCTTTGGAGACGAGCCCCCGCAACCTGGTGTGATCAGGGGGGTCCAGATCCAGAAATGTTCGATACTGCATGTAGTCGTAGTTGCGCTCGGCATTCGTAAAACGCCTGTGGTCGACCAGAACGTCCTGCACATCTTCGTACCGGGTCAACGCCCACGCTTCGATTAAGCGCATACGGTGGACGGGATCCTTGAGGCGTAGCTGCTCGTAGGTGCGGTATGGGTCCTCTATGAACGCACTGGAAGTCAAGTCATAACTGACCCCTGACTCCAGACGCTCCCACGCCAGCAGAATCCGCTTTGCGACCGGTTTCACCACATTGAGCAGTATTTTCGACATACCAGCCCCACCTTGTTTTCCCCGCGGAAGGCATCACAAGAATGACAACAGGATACCCTTCCATCTCTGGCGCGTCAAGGAGGGTAGTTTTTCGTTTTTTGTGAACTGCCGAGTACGCGGAGAACGCCTTTTGATCCGCGAAGAAACGCGAAGGAACCCCTTTTTGTCCGCGGGGGTCCCGGAGAACACCAAGGGCGTGGCGGATTTTCTGTGCGCCGTTCGCGGACCGGCCGCGTTTTGCTTCTGCAAATCGCTGTTCGGACAGACGTCAACGCGCGCGTTCATTCCATATGGCGGCGCGGCGCATGAATACGGCAAGGTCTTCCCGCCAACTTGCGTAGTCAATGCGCCGGTCATCGGTCAGCCAGTTGATCATGCGGTCGAGGCAGGAAGCCAGTTCGGTATCTTCTGCGGCGAGTGCAAAGCCGCCGTGCTCGACCTTTTCGTCGAGGGATGTGACTACGAAGGCGCCGCCGCGCGTATAGGCGGCCTCGCGGTTGCCGATTTCTCCTCTGGCCACCGCGTCTATCGCGCCGGCTTCGAGGGCGTCGAGAAGCTCCAGTTCACCGGCCTGATCCCCGAGATACACCAGTTGCGGCATGGCATGTGAAGGGGGGTGAAGGCGCTGTCTTCCGGCAAGAATGGGAGATTCGCCGGCTGCGGTGATGAGGTAGTCCGGACTGCCATCGGCGACCACTGTGCCCGCGGGCGTGTCGATGCGTACGCCGGCGGCCAGAACACCATTGGCATCGACAAGCCCCGTCAGCTCCAGTAGACGGAATTCGCCTGTGGTGCCGGCAAGGGCGCCGACGCGAACATCGCCGGTCAGGTCGTCATGCGAGGCAAGGCGCGCGGCGTCTGCGGCGCGCACGAGAAGTGACTGGCGGAAGGCGATGTGCCCCGATGTGAAGGTGACGACTTTCTTGCCGGCGGCGTCCCGGGTACGGGCGTCGAGAACTGTGATGCCGCCTGTGATGATGTCGTATTGTGGCGTGGCCGCTTGCAGCCAGATGTCATCCCAGGCCGCGATCGGATGGCGGGAAAAGGAGAGACCGGCGCCATGCATGGCTTCGAGCGCGGTCAGCAGATCGGCTTCATAGCCAAGATGGGTGTGAAATTCTTTGGACTCCGGATCTTCGCTTGCGCTGTAACTGACGGGCGCGAAGAAGGCGTAGAAGCCAACGTTGAGAAGGCGCTCGTCATCTACCCAGGCCGGCGCCGGGGCACGGGCCAGCGGGGCGGCAACCTCGAAGGTGCAGGCGGCGGCGAGATAGGGAGAGGATAGCGTGAACAGGGCGGCCCTTGCGAGAGTGGAAGTCGGGGAAAAAGTGGTGGCGTTCATGGCGTTTTCCTGATGCGTGTTGTGCAGTCAAAGCCGGCAGCTCTGTTCAGGTCACGGTCAACTTCCAAGGGCCGCGTTCCGCTGTCCGGGCAGGCGATCCTGAGGAGATCAAGCGCTGCCTTCTCCCACGGTGTCAGGCCCTGCTCGGTGGTTTTGCCGGCCGCGGTCATTACGGTCTCCGTTGGTCATGCCGGATCAGGGGCGCCTTTCAGTGTTCTCTGCCGGGCGTTATTTCAATCGTCTTACCATTCTGCGAGGAGGTCTGCAGGCGTCCTTACAGTCGTTTTTTTGTTGCGCCGTGATCTGAACCGGACAATTGCAGATTCAGCCAATACGGAGAACCGCGGAGGGCGCGGAGAACACCAAGGGCGTGTTGGGTTTTCTGTGCCCACCGTTCGTGGACTAGCCGCTTTTTTCCCCCGCAAATCGCCGTTCGGACAGATGGCAACGAGCGCTAGATACCTGGGCGCGTAGAAGCATAGCGCCGGCACTATATATGTTTATATAACATGAATTCGGAGTTAAAGAGCGTCTTGTCAAGCGGCTGCGCTGCTGTCTCCCTTTTCGATTCTCACGCGTGGGCACGCTTCATATCCCCTGCCTGGTCAGTGGCCTTGACTTGGCCGCTCCCGATTATACGGACTTCCGCATATTGACGCGAAGTTGATACAAAAAAAGGGTGAAATATCACTGAAATGACACTTAAAATCTGCTATACTTATAATGAAAGTCCCGGATCTCTCTCAGCCAATCAGCAAAGGAGGATTTCGATGAAAGCGATTCTTGTCCAAGAGGTTGGCGACCCTGACGTGCTTCAGTTCGTCGATCTGCCAACCCCGCAACCAGGCCCCGGCGAGGCCCGCATCAAAATCGAAGTGGCCGGCCTCAACTTTATCGACACCTACCACCGCAGAGGATGGTATTCACTGCCGCTGCCCTTCACGCCTGGCATCGAGGGCGCCGGGGTCGTGGATGCAGTCGGCGAAGGCGTGACCGAGGTCGCTGCCGGCGATGCAGTGGTCTATGGGGGGCCGGTCGGCTCCTATGCTGAATATGCCGTCGTCCCCTCCGATGTGCTGGTTAAACGCGGCGACGGCGTGGATGCGCAACTGGGCGCGGCCGCCATGGTCCAGGGCTTGGCTGCCCACTACCTCGCTTGCAGCACTTACCCCCTCAAGCCCGGCGACACCTGCCTGGTCCATGCGGCGGGCGGCGGCGTCGGCGCGCTGCTGGTGCAGGTTGCTAAACTGCGTGGCGCGCGCGTGATCGGCGTCGCCTTGGGCAAAGAGAAGGAGCGTGTCGCCCAGGAGGCCGGGGCCGATGCCACGATTCGCTATACCGAGGGCGACTTTGACCAAGCGGTCCGCGATCTGACCGGTGGCGAAGGGGTGGAGGTGGTATACGATTCGGTCGGCGCCGACACCTTCGAGAGAAGCCTCGACTGCCTCAAGCCGCTTGGCACCATGGTGCTGTTCGGCCAGGCCAGCGGCGTCGTGTCCGCATTTGATCCGAAGATTCTCTATCAGAAGGGCTCGCTCTTCCTGACGCGGCCCAGCCTTGCATCCTACGTGCCGACGCGAGAGGCACTGCTAAGCCGCGTCAGTGACATTTTCAACTGGATTGCAGAGGGCAATCTGAAGATCCGCATCGACCGCACCTTCCCCCTTGACGACGCCCGCGGCGCGCATAGCTACCTGGAGTCGCGCCAAGCCAAGGGCAAGGTGCTATTGACGGTCTGAACTGTGCAGGTTCAGCTACTCAACCTGAATTCGGAGTAAGAGAGCACCTTAACAAGCTGGCAGAATTGAAGTTCTGCAACCAGAATTCTCCAGCAGAGAAAGGTGCTCAGTGATGAGTATACTCAAACTATTCTGTCATGCGGACTGATGCATTGTTACTGCATGGAGCGGCACGACAGCCCGCCAGGACGCAGTGGATGCTGCCATCGAGCTTCTGGGAATCGGTTGAAATCGGAGGAAGCTCCGGCCGCCCCCGCAAGCCACAATCTATGCCCGGTCAACTGCCAGCCAGACCAAGGAGGAAAAGCCATGAAAACATCTGACACGCCGCGCCCGGCACTGCTGGGCTGGCTCGCGCTGATTATAACGCTACTGCTGAGCGGCGCGTGCGTTCCGCAAAATATGGTGATCAGTCCGCTGGGAACAGTGGTGGTGGGACCCGGTGAGGACATCCAGATTCGTTCCCTGGAGGTACTTACCGGTAGCATCAGGGACTTTGGGATTCCGAGACAGCGGGCCGTGGCAATGGCGCTGGCCGATTACGGCCCGATCAAGGGACACAAGGTCAGCATGGGCGCTGGCCTGGATTCGCTGTGCACAGCGGAAGGGGGCAAGGCCGCAGCCGAAACAGCCGTGGGCGACCACCGCGTGGTCGGCGTGATCGGGACTTCGTGCTCACTGGCCGCGGCCGCGGCGTCTCCCATTCTGAGCGAGGCCGGCCTGGTGATGATCTCTTCTTCGAATACGTCGCCCTCCCTGACTTCGGACCTGCGGGGCAACGCGGGGTCCAACTATCACGCGGGCTACTACCGGGTCTCGAGCAACGACCTCTACCGGGCGCAGGCGGTAGCGGAGTTTGTATACGACGAGCTCGGCCTGCGCAAGATGGCGACGATCCATGACGGCGACCCGTACACGACAGGGCTGACGGGCGCGTTCGCGGTGGCGTACGGGGATCTGGGCGGCACGGTGACCGCGGTTGAGGAGGTGAGCAGGGGGGACACCGACATGATCCCTATGCTCACGCGCATTGCCGCCGGCAACCCGGAAGGGATCTTCTTTCCCCTTTTCCCCGACGAGGCCGGTCACGTAGTGCGGCAACTCGAGGAGGTGGAAGGACTCAGTGGGCTGGCGCTGATCATCGCCGAGTCGCTTAGGTTCACGCCGCTGGAGTCGGTGGACGCCTATCTGTCAGGGCCGGAGTTCCGGTTAGGCGGCAATGTCAACGAGGCGACCGGCAGGAGCGGCGAAGAACTGTTCGCCGCCTACCGCCAGCAGCACAACGAGAGCGCCAACAATGCCTACATGGCGGAGGCGTACGACGCCACTACGCTTCTGCTGCGCGCAATCGAGGAGGTGGCGGTGGCGGACGGCGACACACTTTTCATCGATAGGGCCAGGCTGCGGGAGGCGCTGACCAATACGACCGGTTTTGACGGCATTGTCGGCACCATCTCCTGTGACAGTTTCGGAGACTGCGGCACGGGTCTGATCCTCATAGCGCATTACACCGACCCCACGGTAGACGATATCACGGAGTTGCCGGTTGTGTTCAGGTACGCGCCGTAGAGAACTCTTTTGGGCTCTTTTTCACCCCGTTCGAATCGTTCAAGCACCGGGGGCTGAGAGCGCTCTACAACGGCTGTCGTGCGCGCCGCGTGGCTCCTGAGCACGTCCGCAAACTGAGACACATCCTCCCGGCGCTCGACCGCGGCAGTGCGCCTCAAGAGATGCACCTGCCAAGGTTTCGACTGCAGCCACTGGCGGGTCAACGCAGTGGCTGCTACGCCGTCTCCGTGTCGGGGAACTGGCGGGTGACTTTCAGGTTCGAGGACGGACACGCGGTCGAAGTTGATTGACCTGAGTTCGGAACGCTCTTTGAACAGCTCTTCGCTCAGGGACTGCAACTGATGGCGGCAGACCGCCCGTTGCCGATCACGCCGCTTCGTAAAAATATGCAAAATCGACTCGTCGTTCTTGAAGACAAGTTGCTGACGCGTAAACGTTTCATCATCGGGACCATCTTTGACCGACGCAAGAATATCTCCCAGATGGAACACACCCGGCACCGCAGCGCGACCAACTTTCTCGTCAATCTCATCGCCGGTCTGATTGCCTACACTTGGCAAGCCAAGAAGCCATCGTTCCATCTCTCTGAAAACGATATGGCTCAATTGCCAAACACCATTTAACTCCGAACTCAGGTTATATATATATTCATCTGTAAATATGTTTATACATGACTTAATGCAACTTTTGGCATCTTCTTTCCAGCCATGCGGGTTGCCCTTCCTCTACCGGCAGGCCGTCGACTTCCGGATCTGCAGTTCCGACATGCGATTTTCGCATTTTTCTGGAAGAGTGTGGTGCAATGTGTCAGACAGAACGATGGGCAAGAGAGGGCGGTTGCGGACGGTGAACTGCGCGGCCCGGGGCGCACTCTCATTTTTCCTCTATTTGCGGTCCAGGCAACGGGACCGGTTGTAGAAAGCAGTCATTCCCTTTTTTCTTCTATCGGAATCACCTCAGTAGACAGCCCGGCAGTGGGATGTGCGGTTGTTTTTGTGAGTTCTACACGTCCTGCCATCCGGGCGAGTGGCTGGGGATCTCAATGAAGTGCGCTAAAGGAGGATCGTCATGCGCAAGGTTTCTTTTGTGAGCAGGCTGGCAGCAACAGTGGCGGCGGCCGCGTTTTTTGTTTCCGGCTGCGATCATTATATGCCATCCCATGCAGAGACGGATGGCCGCGTCACTATGGCGAGCCGACAGGTTTCGAAGGCGGACCGCGCCGGCTACACGGTGGCGACGGTCGAGAAGGCGTTGCGGCTATACGACAGCAAAGGGCGACAGGCGACGCTGGCTTACTATAACTCGCCGGAGAGCGTAGACGGCGAATGGTATGTCATCATCGCGGACGAGAACAAGGAGATTATCGCCCACCCCAATCCTGACGTACTGGGAGAAAGCCTGTTCGGCCCTATGGGGGTGGATTTCACCGGCTACCGGCACGGCGAAGCGATAGCGGGCGCGACCGAGGCAGGGAAGTGGGTGGACTATATCTTTTTCAATCCTGCCACGGGCAGGGATGAGTACAAGCATACGTGGGCGGTACGGCACGATGGGCTGATTTTCGCCTCCGGCTGGTACCAGGTTTTGCCGACCCTGGCGCTGGCGGTCACGAAGGCGGAACCTGCCGAATACACAGTTGCGTTTGTTGAGCGGGCGGTGCGGTATTACAAGGCGCACGGGCGGGAAGAGGCGGTTGCGTTTTTCAGCTCTACCGAGAGTGTGGACGGCGAGTGGTACGTTTTTGTCATCGACGGGCGGGGCCGGGTCATCGCCCATCCCGACCCGGAGATCATCGGGCGGGATTTGAAGGGAGATCTGGGGGTGGATTCGAGCGGCTATCACTTCGGCGAACTGGTACTGAGCGCGACGGAGGCGGGGATGTGGGTCGATTATCTGTCGGCGTCGAATCCTACGAAGGACGGGTCGGAGGAGGAGGTAAAGCATACGTGGGTTGTGCGTTACGACGGCGTGATCATTGGGTCGGGGTGGTATGAGTAGGGGTGAGGGGCCAGGATGGCGCTGCGAACCCCGGAAATGGCAGCCAATTCCTTTGCCTTATCCTCTGGCCCTGACAAACCTGCCCCGATTTTCGCCACAATTGAGTCGGCCGGCCTTCGCGCAGAAGAACCAGTGTAGCCCCACGCCCCTGCTCAATAGCATGGATAACTTGAACAAAAAGCCCGGAGCCGGCCCCAAATCTCACCCGAAAAAACGCGTTTGAGCGGACAAAGCGGACATATTTATGAAAAAGTTCATAAAAATACCCCCGATTTTCCGCCAGATTCCCCTTCACGAATGGACCGCCATCCCCCTCCAGCCGAATCCTGCAACAAGCCATCCAGGCGTGTAATCCACTCGTCGCCGTCATCCAGACACAGGGCAATCCCATCTTTCTCGACCAGCGCCTCTTGAGGGCATGACTGTAGGGGCATCCCAAAATGTCAATGACCCCTAACCACTGAAGAGTGCATTGACAACCGCCGGGGCCTATGCAACAATCGGATCGGTACCACGGCAAGAGGATCAAACACTACTCCGGCCTTTTCGCTATCAGCAGTGGAATGACGATGGACGTCAAAACACCTGACTGGGTAAAGCACGCAGTCTTCTATCAGATCTTTCCGGATCGGTTTTGCCGCAGCCCCCGTCTGGAGCACGCGCCGGGCATCCGGTTCAAGCCCTGGGGCGCGTCGCCGTCGGAGCAGGGCTTCCAGGGCGGTGATCTCCTGGGTATTGTGGACCGCCTGGACTATCTGGAGGAGTTGGGTGTCAACGCTCTCTATCTCAACCCGATCTTCAGCTCGGCCTCAAACCACCGCTACCATACATTCGACTACATGAAGGTAGACCCGCTGTTGGGTGGGGACGCCGCCTTTCGTGAGTTGCTGGACCGGGCGCACGAGCGTGGCATGCGGGTCATTATCGACGGCGTTTTCAACCATTGCGGCCGCGGCTTCTGGCCGTTCCATCATATCCTGGAAACCGGGAAGAGATCCCCTTACTTCGACTGGTTTCGCGTGAAAGGCTTGCCGCTGCGCCCCTATCACAGCAACGAGCAACAGCCCCATAACTATGCGGCCTGGTGGAATCTGCCTGCCCTGCCCCAGTTGAACATTGGTAATCCCGGCATGCGGCGGTATCTGCTTGAGGTAGCCCGCCACTGGATCGCGTTCGGCGCCGACGGTTGGCGGCTGGACGTACCAGAGGAGATAGAGGACCCGCTCTTCTGGCAGGAGTTCCGGCAGGTGGTGAAGGAGACAAACGCAGACGCCTATGCGGTGGGAGAGATATGGCATGAAGCCGACGAGTGGCTGCAGGGGGACCGTTTTGACGGCGTAATGAACTACGTACTGAGCCGCGCTGCCTATGGGTATTTCGGCGCGGAGACGGTGCCTCGCGACTACCGGCCCGGCGGCTATACGATCGAGAGGCTGGATACGCCGGCGTTTGCGGCCGCGATCGAAAGGATGCTGGAGCGTTACGACTGGCAGGTCGTGACCGCTCAGTTCAACCTCTTGAACAGCCACGATACCGCGCGTAACTTGTGGGCCCTGGACGGCGATGCCAGCGGCGTAAGGCTGTGCCTGTTGCTGCAGATGACGCTGCCGGGCGCGCCGTGCGTCTATTACGGCGAAGAGATCGGCATGAACGGAGGACCCGACCCGGGCTGCCGGGGGGCTTTCCCTTGGGAGGAGCGCCAGAGTTGGAATGGTGAACTGCTCGAAACCTACCGGCAGGCGATCGCTCTGCGGCACAGCCACCCTGCATTGCGCACGGGTGCGTACAGGACCCTGGTCGCTGCCGGCGAGATCTTCGGTTTCAGCCGTTCGCTGTGCCGCGATGTACGCCCAGCCGACCAGGGAACGGAAGAGGCCCGCGGGAAGGAGGACCAGCTGATCGTGCTGTTCAACCGCGCCAAGTCAACGGCGCGGCTGGCAGTTCCACTTGCCGGCGAGGGCCAGGAAGACGAAGAGAAGTCGGCTTCGGCTCAGCCGGCTTTTCGTGCGATCTGGCCGCCGGAGGCCAGCGGCAAACTGCATTGTGCACGCAACGGCATACTTTGGGACCTGACGATTCCGCCAAGAGAGACACTTATCCTCAAAGGGGCAGATTCGGATTAGTCCGCCGCATCTGGGCAGGGAAGAAATGGAAACGGTAAAGGTCATCCTGAATCCATACGCAGGGCGAGGTCACGGGGGCCGGGTCGCCGCTGAAATCGAGACCGCGTTTCGCCGAGGCAATGTCCCCTTTGAAATTGAGGAAACGGGTGGGCCGGGGGAGGCCGTTTCACTGGCGCGCCGCGCCCGGTTGGATGGCCACGCGATCGTAGCTGCCGCCGGCGGGGACGGAACCGTCCATGAAGTCGTGAACGGCTTGGCAGAGGCGACGCCGGAAGACAAGACGGTTGAGGGGTTGGCGGTTTTGCCTGCGGGCAGCGGCAACGACTTTGCCGACATCGCCGGGGCGTCTCGAGACTTTGATGAGGCTGTAAATGCTATTCGGGTGGGCAACACGCGGTCCGTCGATTTGGGGCTGGTCGAGGCGTATGACGGACGCGACACTTTGCGGCGTTACTTCGATAACAATCTTGGAATGGGTTTTGAGGCGCAGGTGACTGCCGAAAGCCGTAAGATCAAGCGGCTGCGCGGTTTCGTCATCTATCTGTGGGCGGCTTTGCGAGCGCTGCGAGCCTATGACCAGCCATTCTTCGAAGTAGTTTGGACCGACGGCGACGGCAATCGCCATGAGACCGCCAAGCCGATGTTGCTGGTCAGCATCGGCAACACTCGACGCACGGGCGGCGCCTTCTATCTGACCCCCGATGCGGTTATGGACGACGGTCTGCTCGATCTGGCCTTTGCCGACGCGCTGTCACAGCTTGGAATTCTGAATCTGTTGCCGAGGGCGATGACCCGGACAGGTCTGTACGGCCAGAAATCCGTGTCTTTCGGCCGGCTGCGCTCCGCCTGTATCACGGTCCAGCAGCCTGTGCCGGTGCATACGGACGGCGAGATCTTGTCGCCAGGAATCGAAAAACTGACCGTGGAAGTGCAGCCCGGTCGTCTTCAAGTAATCGTATAAAATTCCCCGTTGAAACGCCTTCTGGTATACTTACCGAGGCGGACTAACACACAACCCCATCACCTTGTGGTCGCTTTACTGACTTCGATCGGCTCCGGTGATCCGAGGGCTATTCGGTCCTGCCAGTAGCACGAAGGAGTACAGGAAGACTTTGACAACATCAGAGAGGTTCGGCGCGGCTGCAGCAGAGATGAAAGAGAGGCGCACGCCAAATGATGCGCCAGATGCGAACGCCGAACAAGAGTTAGCTCCGGTGAACGTTTCAGTGACGTCCAGCAGCGCGTTGCTGGATGCCCGTTTTTGGTCGGAGCTTTCCCCGTGGCGCGTCTCTGCCGCCTGGTCGCTGGCAGCAGCCGCTTTGGCCGTTGGAATCGGCGAGGTAAGCCGAACGGTCTCCCCTCAGACGCTTGTTCTTCTCTTCCTGCTGGTCGATCCCCTTTGGGGGAACATATGGGGCGGGCTTGCTACGCCTGAGGCACTGCCCCGCATAAGGTTTACTGTGCAGAACAAGCGCCCTTGGCTGCCGTATTTGGCCTTGGGTTCGCCTGCTGCGCGCGTATTGGGAGTGCACGGCCCCGGCGTTCTCACGATTGTGGCGCGGGCGTGGCTGCCGGGTGTAGTCGTAGCCTTTGTGACCGCCCTTGCAATTGGCATGCCGGCAGTATGGGCGACACTGGTTGCGCTTGGCCTCGCGGTGACCGCCTGGCTTCAACGCTATGTAGCGCTGATTCCCGCCGCCGTGCTTCACAGTCTTGTTGTCGTCGCGGCGCCCTGGTTCATGGGCCTGACGCTTTTCGGCCTCGATCCATGGAGCGGTCTTCACTGGGCGCTGATATTGCTGTGGACATTGCATGTTTGGGGCGCAAACAGCAGCCTGGACAACCCAGGCGCGCTCGGTGGACTCGCGGGCATGGCAGTGGCTCAGGCCGGTATTGCCCTGCTGCTGATATTCGGGCAGGCTCCTCTGTCTTTGGCGGTACTGTGTATTTTGTGGCTGGCCACCTGGGTGGCGGTCTATCGCGGCCAGCCTCTTCAGAACGTTCAAGCCTCATGGACCGCAGCTCTGCTGGTCAGCGCGGCGGCAATGACGCAGACGGTTTTTTGACAGCGGCACAGGTCTGCCAGACCCGGTTCTGGCAAAATCTGCCGAGATCGGAACTTCGCGAGTAAATGGGCCGTCTTAATACTCGGATACATCCACCTTCAGGCAGGAGAAGATTGTGAGCGTTACGCCTCTCGACCATTTTACAGGTATTGATTCTCTGACCAGTGACCAGTTCTGGGGTCTCCTGAAATTGGCCAGGCAATTGAAAGATGAGTTGATGCAGTGCGGCCGTAACGACCCGATCCTGGCGGGAAAGTCCCTGGCGATGCTCTTTGAGAAGCCGTCGCTGCGCACGCGTGTCAGCTTTGAAATGGGCATGCAGCATCTGGGGGGCTATGCGTTCTATCTCAGTCCGGCGGAGGTCGGCCTGGGCACGCGCGAAAGCCCGGCAGACGTGATCCGGGTATTGGGAGGCTACGTGGACGGCGTCATGGCGCGCGTTTTCGCACACCGCCATATAGAGGAGATGGCGGTGTGGGGGAGCGTGCCCATCATCAACGGTTTGAGCGATTTCAGCCATCCCTGCCAGGCGCTGGCCGATGTGTTCACTATCTGGGAGCAGTTCGGTTCGGTAGAGGACAGGACGCTGGTGTATGTAGGCGACGGCGCAAACAATGTAGCGACCAGCCTGCTGATGGCCGCGGGTAAGGTCGGGCTCAACGTGCGCGTAGTGTCGCCGCGCGGGTACGTTCCCGCCGGGGATGTGCTGACGGCGGCGGAGGCGGAGGTCGAAGTTACGGACGACCTGGACGGCGTGAGGGGAGCGGATGTCCTGTATACGGATGTCTGGGTCAGCATGGGAGATGAAGAAGAGCGGGAAGAGAGGATGGCTGTCTTTCCGCCGTACCAGATCAACTCGGAGTTGGTTCAGCGGGCGGAGAACGAGGAGGTGCTTGTCATGCACTGTCTGCCCGCCCACCGCGGCGAAGAGATATCCGACGCAGTGGCCGACGGTGACCGCAGCCGGGTCTTTCCGCAGGCCCACAACCGGCTGCACGCGCAGAAAGCAGTACTTGCGCATTTGCTGGGAGGTGTGGAGTTGCCGTCTTGAGGGGGGTACGAACGAACTGCGAGAGCAGTAAGCGTTTCAGTTACCGATAAATGTCCTTGAAAAGGATTAGCCTCGTTGCTTTAGATTTGAACTGTGCATTGTGGCAGGTCCGACCGGACCGTACGAGCGGTGGAGACGGATCCGATGAGGATTCCTCCTGTGTGGAGAAGATATCATGACTGACATTGTGGCCATTCTCAGTCGCCTGACCGACTGGCGAAACGTCGTAGATCTTTTCCTGCTCATGCTGATTTTCTACGCGTTGTTACATCTGCTGCGGGGAACGCAGGCTGCGCAGCTTGTGCTTGGCATCTTGATTATCGGCATCTTGGTCTTTGTCCTTGTCCGTACAGTCGAGTTGACCGCTTTCAGCTGGCTGTTGCGAAATAGCTCCCTGGTTGTTTTTGTGTCGATCCCTGTAATCTTTCAGCCGGAGATCCGCCGCGTTCTTGAACAGGTGGGGCGGAGGACGCCGTTCTTTTTGCGTCGCGCCAATGGGGGGGCGGAGCCGCTGATCAACGAGATCGTCCGCGCCTGCGAGCAGCTGTCGGCGAGGCGGCATGGGACCTTGCTGGTGCTGGAAGGGAGCGGCGGGTTGATGGAGTATATCGACCGCGGGGTCAAGATCGACGGCGAACTGACTGATGAGCTTCTGCTGACAGTTTTTTTCCCTGGAACGCCACTCCACGACGGGGCGATAATCGTCCAAGATGGAAGAGTAGCGGCAGCCTCCTGTATTTTGCCCCTGACAAACCGCAATATCGCCGACCACCAACTGGGCACGCGACACCGGGCCGCCATAGGGATCACCGAATTGACGGATGCAATGAGTGTGGTCGTTTCCGAGGAGACGGGTGCGATCTCGATAGCGACGGGCGGCCGCATGGCCCGGCGTTTGGAAGCGAACGAGTTACGGCGCAGGCTGACCGAGTTCTATGATCCGCGGCCAATAATGGGTAATGCAGAGACCGGAGAATTTCTTGCTGAGGTTTAATGAAATTCGGCGATACGGTCGCTCCATGAAACCGACGACGACGTTGCTTCTGTCGGTTCTGTTGGCGTTTGTCGTTTGGTTTATCGCGATCGATCAGGAAAACCCGATGATTCGGGAGGAGTATGGAGAGCCAATTCTGATCGAAGTGCGCAACATGGGGCCGGGATTGCAGAGTGTGCAGGACTTAACGAATCGCACGGCGGTTCTGACACTGCGGGCGCCCCAGCGCACGTTGGAGTCACTGCACGTGGACGACTTCTTCGCAATCATAGACTTGGCGAATCTGACTGCGGGCAGCCACGAGGTGGAGGTCGAGATAACGGCTCTGAATCCCGACGTCGAAGTTATCGCACTTGAACCGCGGCAACTGCGCGTTCAGCTGGAGCCGATGATTTCCCGATTTGTTCCGGTACAGGTGGAGGTAATGGACAGCGCGGCGTTCGGGTACGACTGGCAGGAGCCGTTGTCGGAGCCGGCGGAGGTCGAGATATCCGGCCCGCGGACACTTGTCACGCAGGTACGGTCGGTGATTGCAACCGTCTTTCTACGCAATGCCAAGAGCCAGGTGGAGCAGGTTCGGCCCCTCATCGCCCGCAACGCCCAAGACCTGGAGGTGGAAAGGGTAAACGTTGAACCGGGCACGGCGCGGATCGTCGTGCCTGTGGTGCAGCCGCCGGGATTCAAGGAGGTGGTCGTGCGCGCCGATGTGAAGGGACTGCCTTCGCCAAATTACCGCTTGACGGGAGTAAACGTCGAGCCGCAGACAGTTGTTTTGTCGGGTAGCCCGACCGCTCTGCGGGATATTCCCGGCTTTGTGGAAACGACGACACTTGACATAGAGGGCGCGACTGACGACGTACGGGATCGCCTTGCCCTGATTCTGCCAGAAAACGTCTCCACCCTTCAGGACAGCGTCCTGGTAACGGTTGGCGTTGCCCCTCTGGAGAGCAGCCTGACCGTCACTCGCCACCCGGTCGTTCAGGGCGCGGGCGATAACATGCGTATCACCGTCTCTCTGGAAGAGGTCGAGGTGATCGTGAGCGGTCCGCTGCCGCGATTGGAGCTGCTGGGCCCTGAAGAGGTACGCGTGCTCTTGGACCTTACGGGACTGTTGCCCGGCAGCCACCTGGTCGAACCGACGGTTGTGGTGCCTGAAGGAATCGTTGAGCAGGGAGTGATCCCTGAAGCGATCGAAGTGTTGATTGAATCCTTGATCACCCCAACGGCCACGTCGACTCCTGAGCCAGTCGAGACGCCGGCCACTCCGGTCCCGGAACCGGCGGAATCCACGACTGAGCCCGGGGCAGAGATGACCGAGACCCCGGCCCCGCCGGCAGAAGTGACTGTGCAACCTTCGCCCGTGCCGGTGCCGGACCAAACTGAGCCGCCGCCCACGGAAACGCCCGCGACGTCCAATTGAACTGAAATGACGCAACGTAAAGCAGTGGTCGCGCTTGTGGGTCGGCCCAATGTGGGCAAGTCGACCCTGTTCAACCGGCTCATCGGCGCCAGGACAGCGATCGTGGAGGACCTGCCTGGTACGACCCGGGACCGTATATACGGGGAGGCGGAGTGGAGCGGAGTTTCCTTCGTCGTGATAGACACGGGGGGCCTGGAAGCGCAAAAGACGGCCGAGTACCGGGCTGCGCGGCCGAGCGTAGCCCCCCTTGCGCGTGACTCCGCCCGCTACGTGACCGAAATCACGAATCAGGCCCGGATCGCGGTTGACGAGGCCGATGTAATCATATTGGTGGTGGACGGAAAAGATGGACTGACCGCAGCCGACGAGGACCTGGCCGAGTTTTTGCAGCAGACGACCAAACCTGTCTTCCTTGCGGTAAACAAGGCCGAAAGCGAACAGAGGCAACTTGACGCGGCGGAGTTCTGGGCGCTGGGCGTCGGTGAACCGATCGCGATCAGCGCCTTCCACGGTATAGGCGTTGGCGACCTGCTCGACCTGATCGCGGCCGAACTTTCCGACAGCCTGGTTGGTGATGAGAGGGAAGAGGATATCGTTGCCATCGCGCTTGTGGGGAGGCCGAATGTAGGCAAGAGCAGTCTGCTCAACACCCTGCTGGGGCGGGAAAGGGCGATCGTAAGCGAAATCGCCGGCACGACACGCGATCCCATTGACACTGAGATAGTCTATCATGGTCAGAAGATCTCCTTGATTGACACGGCGGGAATCCGACGGCGCGGGCGGGTGGAGCCGGGGATCGAGAAATACAGTGTACTTCGCAGCATGCGCAGCATCGATCGAGCCGACGTGGCAATGCTTCTCGTAGACGGAGTTGAGGGCGTGACCGCGCAAGATGCCCACATCGCCGGCCATGTACTGGAGGCGCACAAGAGCGTCGTTGTCCTGGTGAACAAGTGGGACATTGTCGAAAAAAACACACAGACAATGGTAGAATACACGCGGAAGGTACGCGCAGATCTGCAGTTTCTTGACTACGTGCCGGTCCTCTTCATCAGCGCGTTGACGAAGCAGCGTGTACAGAAGGTTCTGCCCACAGCGCTTTCAGTGGCGGCGGAAAGACGGCATCGCATCCCAACGGCGGAGTTGAACGGCGTCATCCAGGATGCCTATCACCGTTCACCACCGGCAACGAAACAGCAGCGGCCTCTGCGCATCTATTACGCAACCCAGGCCAGCGTTGAGCCGCCTACTTTCATTCTGTTCGTCAACGATCCGGAGCTGGCCCACTTCAGTTACCTTCGTTATCTGGAAAATCAATTGCGGCGGTACTACCCATTTGTTGGCACGCCCATCCGAATTCGTCTGCGGGCCCGCTCCTGAAATGCATTTGAAGGCACATTTGCCCAAGCATCTGACCTCTTACACTTCCCATGTTTCTGGCAAACTGGCGGCGAATTATGAATACGACAAAGACCTTTCGAACCGAAATCACGCTGCTGGTTGCTCTGGCGGCATCTGCGGGGTTTTTCGGATATCTGGGCTATGGACTGCTCGAGCTGCCGGTCTCCCCTGTCTCCTTTTCGGCTGAACAGGCGATGGTCTACGTAGAGGAGCAGATGGCCTTTGGGCCCCGCATAACCGGAACACAGGCCCATCGCGAGATGGGCGATTGGATGGTGCAGGAATTGAATGCGAATGGATGGGATGTACTGATCCAGCCTTTCCGCCCGCTACCGGAAGTGGAAGCGCGCAATTTCATTGCCTACAAGGGATCGGGACCGGTGATTATATTGGGCGCGCATTACGATACGCGAATCCTTTCTGACGAAGACCCGGATCCTGCCAACCGTGAGATACCGGTGCCCGGGGCCAATGACGGAGCCTCCGGCGTGGCGGTGCTGCTGGAAATGGCCCGCACACTGGATGTGGATAGCACAAATCACACGATCTGCCTAGTGTTTTTTGACGCTGAAGACAACGGGCGCATCCCCGGCTGGGACTGGATCCTGGGCAGCCGCTATTTCGTCGAAAATCTGGAGGCACTAGGCGAGTGCCAGTCGCCGCGTTACACGGTCATCGTAGACATGATTGGCGACGCCGATCAACAGCTACTGTGGGAACCGAATTCAGACCGCGGTCTGACCGAGGCAATCTGGTCTGTTGCGGCGCAGCTGGGATACGGCGAATGGTTCCGGCTCGCGCCGGGCACACCTCTGCTCGACGACCACACACCCTTTATTGAGGCTGGCTACACCGCCATCGACATTATCGACTTTACCTATCCTTACTGGCACACGATCGAGGACAAGATCGACAAATTGGGGGTGGAGAGTTTTGAACGGGTAGGCGCCACGCTGGAGGTGTGGCTGGAAAACGGCGCTCCGGGGCCATAGCGGTCGAGAGTTCGCGCAGGATAGAAACGAGACGCCAATCCAGCGAGTTTTTCATGAAAGCGCCAGGATCTTCTATACTTGGGAATAAATGTAACGGTGCGTTTTCAATGACAAGGCTACGATAACGGTATGGGTCCGACTATTTTTGAACTCGAAATCTTCGGCAGAGTTTTTGCTCCGGGGTGGTATGGCCTATTCATTGTCGGCGGAGCTGTCGTTGCCGCCTGGCTGTCAGCACGTCTTTCCCGGCGAGCCGGCGAAAACCCTGACCACATCTGGAACCTTCTGGCCTGGACGCTGCTCCTGGGCATCGTAGGCGCCCGGCTGTATCACGTGTTCAGCACACCGGCCGACGGA
This sequence comes from Caldilineaceae bacterium, assembly GCA_965204525.1. Classification (GTDB taxonomy): domain Bacteria; phylum Chloroflexota; class Anaerolineae; order Caldilineales; family Caldilineaceae; genus Bin5. The sequence continues at coordinate 2,367,960 of OZ241994.1, forward strand.
CCCGGATGGGCCTTCTATCGCGAGAACCCATTCGAAATCGTCAGGCTGTGGGGCGGGGGGAAGGAAGGTTTCGGGTTTACAGGCCTGGGCATTTACGGCGGGCTGATTGGCGGCGTCATCGCCATCGTCCTCTACACCAGGCGCAACGGGCTGAGCTTTCTGAGCTATCTGGATTACATCGGTCCCAATGTACTGGTCGCTCAAGCGATCGGGCGTTTGGGAAACTTCGCAAACCAGGAACTGTATGGGCAAGCAACGGACCTGCCTTGGGCGTTCCACATAAACCCAGTGCATCCCTGCCAGCGCCCTGAAGGCGCACCGCCTTGTGGTGTTGCCGACGTCCCACAGGCCACCCTGGACTGGTATGCCAGCAACGGCTTCCACCCGACTTTTTTCTATGAAGCCGGTTGGAGCCTCCTGCTGTTTGGCCTGCTTTATTTCATCTACTGGCAGTTCGGGCACAGGCTGCGCCGAGGAGATGGGGCGCTCATGTATTTCATCGCCTACCCGTTGGGCCGCTTCTGGGTCGAGTACTTCCGCCCGGACGCGTGGGTGATGGGGGAACTGGCGACCGCCCAGTGGATCGCAATCATCAGCGTTGCCGTCAGCATTGCCCTGCTCGTTGTACGCCACTACGGCTGGTCAGCCCAAGACAATCGAGAAGAATCCCTTTTCGCGCTGAGCAGACACAACGCCTCGCCAGGCGTTCCGCTCGCCGCGCACACCGGCTGAAATGCGTTCACAATTCAGGCAACCATTTCAATCAGGTAATCAACGACTTCGGCGTCGAGACGCCAGTTTTCGACGCGTGTGGCGATCTTTTCGAGTTGTCTGTATGCCAGGGCGCCGTTCTGGCTGACACAGACTACCTCGAGAACGGCCCTGCTCAGCGTGTCCTGCCCTTCGGCTTCACAGACCGATACATTGTAGTCGCGTCGCAACCGGGCGATCAGTGGCTTAACGATGCCCCGCTTCTCTTTGAGCGAACTCGTCAGGGGCAGGTACAGTTCGAGGGTCAGATGCCCGATTGCCATATCAGGTTACCGCTGTCGAGTCCAGGCGGGATCTGCGTAGCGAATGCGGATCAGTTTTGCGCTGCGGCGAAGTTCGTTGGCGGAGAGCGCCCCCGGTTCAAGGCTTTGGTCCAGCGCTGATACAAACCCGTCTGCCATCGCCGCGGCCACACGGAGGAAATCCAGTTGCTCCGAATCCGGTGGCAGCTTGAGCGCCTCCGCAAGCGTGATTGCCTGTCGGCGGAGCTGCTGGCGCAGACGCTCCTTCGCGTCGGACGTGAGGGAGAGGACCTCTACCAGCCGCGTGACGTCGCCCCAAAGCGGTAAGCTGCCATGTTGTAACACATAGCCCTTGCGCCGGCTCTGAGCGCTTCCCATCAGTTTGCGGCCTCCGGCGGTGATTTCGTAAGCGCTGGGCATTTCGAAACAGGCGGCTGACAGTTCGCGCCCAGCACGAGCGCGGGCGCCGGCGTTTTCAGCCCTGAGCCCTAATGATGTCAGACCGGACAACAGTGCGTTGCTGAATCGCATGTAGGCGTCCATCACGCCTCCGGACATGTGCGGTTCTGCGATTGGACCGGCAACGGAATAGGTCAGTTCGTCGACATGCAGGATCGCCCTGCCCCCGGTGGCGCGACGCACGAGGTCGTAGCCAAGCGCGGCGATCCCGGTTTCGTCGACGTCGGCAAGCTTTTGAAAGCGCCCGATGCTGACAGTGGGAAGTTGCCAGCGGTAGAAGCGCAGCGTGGGAGGGACAGCGCCGGCAGCCGCGGCCTCGGCAATGGCCTCGTCAACCGCCATATTGGCCGCGCCTGAGCGGGGCGAGTCCTCGATGATAAGACGCCAGAGTGGGGATGACATAGAGAGACGGCAGATGCAAATGGCTGGCAACGAGTTGCCAGCAACGCATGCAGATCCGGAGATCGCTTGGAAGCAGGCAGTCAAAGGCCGGCCGGTGCAGTTCAACGCCCGGGAGGGAGAATCTGTTCGACGTGAGCAGCGGTGCCCTCTACCGTGACCTCGACGTTTTCGGTATTGTGGGGCCGTTTCAGCACTGCCAGCGCCACCGGCCCGGTTGTCGGACTGACGGCACTGCTCGTCACTGTACCGACTGCGCGATCATCGAAGCTGACGCTGGCACCCTCCGACAGTGGCAGCTCGCTGCGAAGCCGTACCAGTGTTCGCGTTACCTTGTCGTAAGTGAGTTGACGGGCGATTATCTCCTGGCCGGTGTAGCATCCCTTATCTTCGGCGCAGACCCAGGCCATGCCTGTCTCCAGCGGCGAAAAGGCGTCAATCAGTTCCTTTCCAGGCCGGGGACGGCCCAACTCGATGCGACGGGCTTCATAACTGTCGGCGCCGGCGAGCAGGACGGCGCCTGCATCAGTCAGCCTCTCCTGGAGCGCGTCCATCGTGTTAACGGAGCTGATGATTTCATAGCCGGGAATGTCATAGCGCTCTTGCCGCAGGACGATAGCGCTGTCGTCTTCAAGGAAATGGTCATCGGATGCCGGTTGGGGCAGACCGGCCGCCTGCAGTAGCTCGCCCGCCGCCGGACCAAGCAGGCGCAGTCGGCCCAAGTTGGCGCTCTCGTCGATGACGGTCACTTTGTCCATGAAGAAGATTTGACTCTGCAGATGCTGACGCAAGGCATCTGCCTGCCCATCGGACGCCAGAAGCATGAGGTCATCCTGGCGGCAGAGGACGGAGAAGACGGCGTCGATGCGCGCCACGGGGCTGGTGAGAATGGTCAGTGCGGCCTGGCCGGGTTGGAGGCGGGCGATGTCATTGGTTGTCATTCTCTGGAGAAAATCGGCGCGGTCGCGTTCCCCCAGCAGCAGAATACCGAACTGGCGCCGCAGCTGCAGGGCCGCTCCGGACGCGAGCGCCTGGTATTCGTTCTCCTTAACTGAAACAGCAGTCAGATCACTCATTGGATCCTCCATATGGTACTCTTCTTCGTTCACTCCCCATTCTGCCTCGTCTGGGCCTCCAGGAACTTCAGCACCTGCCAAAACATCTCTTTGCCGGACTCGGTCAGGTCATCGCCAATCTGAAGATAGTGGCTGACATCCTCATAGTACAACACCTCCACGTATACTCCTGCGTCCCGCAGCTCCTTTTCCAGTTCGTAGGCCTGACTGATGGGAATGATGCGGTCCACATCGGTGTGAATAATCATTGTAGGCGGCAAGGCGGAGGCGGTGTAGACCGGCGAGAAGTAGAGGAAGGGCAGGGGATAGAGGTTCGCCGGACCCAGTGCAGGGATCACGTAGCGAAACCTTTCGGGCAAGGTCAGGCGTTTGGCATAGAAGTCGGAGCTGCCGGTGAAGGCGTTGCTGATGCCGCCCAGGGTCAGCCAGGCGACGAACTGTTCCCGCTCATCCCGCAACAACCGGTTGACGATTGCGCTGCTGAAGCTGCCCCCAAGGGCCACGGCCGGAACGTCGGCCAAGTCCACGCCCAGGTGGCCGCCGCGTGCCAATGCGAGCGCGAGGCGAGCGTCCTCGGCATGGGCGGCCACGTCCACGCCCCAGACGCCGGAAGGGGACAGTGCCAGGACGGAGTAGCCTGCATCGGCCAGGGCCACATTGACCGTCGCCCAGTCGTCAACCCAACCGGGGTAGAGACCGAATAACAGGGGCAACTTCCCGCCGGAACTGGCTAAGGGCTGATAGAGCCGCAGAGAGATGATTCGGGCGCCATCGCGTGTGAAGGCGTACGCGCGTTCCCAGGCCACTGCGCCCGCGGGAAACGGAGCCGTCTTGGTGACCGGTTCGCCCGACCAGAGATCCGCGGCCTCCGGCAAGGGAGCGGGTAATGGGCGGGGCCGGTGACGGCGCAGGTTGAGCGCGGGTACTTGGGTCGTTTTGCCGGCCTGTACTGTCACTGGGTAAGGGAGATCAAATGCGCCGCTGAGGGCGGTCTCCTCAAAATCTGGGGCGACAGCCGCCGGCACGTATCGACCGAGAGGAATGTTGTCAATGCGATAGTGCCCGGATTCGTCGGTGCGCGCGGCATAGGGTGTACCTGTACGCGTGGCGACGATTACGGAGGCGCCTTCCACGGGTTCACCTGCATACAGCACGTGACCGGACAGGCTGCCCCTGGCGACCGAGGGGTCAGGTTCAACCGGGCCTCCCAGGCGCTGCTCGAGCATGTAACCGAGCACATTCACAGTTGGGGAGGGTTCGCAGGCTGCGACCAGAGCGACGGACAGAAGGAGGGCCAGCCGCAGGAATATCCACTGAATGCGGCGAAAGAATTGGTTGGCGGTGTTCACGTCGTGTTCACAGGCAGATAGAAAGCGCACTGGACGGCACTATGTAGGGAGTATAACACGCCCCGGAAATCGCAAACAGAGGGGATAATCCCCTTTGGCGGGTGCGGGCGAGCGGTAGGGGTAACGATGGCGAGTGAGTTGCGACCGGTGTCAGGGACAGCTATACTTGCATGGCCGGATCTCTCCAAACTTATCGACAAATCAGCATCCAATCGCTTGTCGAACCTCGCTGCTGACAGCGGACTGCAACGGATTCATCATTGCCGCCGGACTAAATTCCTCCAAAGCGGTGGACGGCTGGCAAGCGGCCGACTCGACATAAGGAGCCGACAATATGCAATCAGTAGACTTCGGCTGGCACGCGCCATCCTTTCCGACGGACGGAAGCAGTGCCGACAATTTTCTGGAGCAGATGCATACACATCTTCAGTTGATGGACGGCCATTTGACATCGGTTTGGGTGGACGATCATGTGCATCCGTGGGGGACTTTTGTACCGAGAGATACGCCTGCCACCGAAGTGGTGACGACGCTGGCCTATTTCGCTTCCCGCTATCCGAGCTATGACTGGGGCAGTCTGGTCTATTGCCAGTCCTATCGCAACCCTGCGTTGACGGCCAAGATGGCTGCCTCGCTCCAGTGGCTTACGGGCGGGCGCCACATTTTTGGGATCGGGGCCGGCTGGTTGGAGGAGGAGTACCAAGCCTACAATTGGCCGTATCCCAGGCCGGCGGCCCGGATTCGCCAGTTGGAGGAGACGATTGAGATCGTCAAACTCTTGTGGACGGAATCACCTGCCAGTTACGAAGGGCGCTACTACCGCATCGACAACGCCTATTGTCATCCACAGCCAGATCCGCCGCCGCCGATTATGGTTGGCGGGGGCGGCGAACAGTTGACGTTGCGGGTGGTGGCCAAGCACGCCGACTGGTGGAATATGCCCGGTGGGACGCCTGAGGTTTATGCACACAAGTTGCGTGTGTTGCGAGAACACTGCCAGGCGGTGGGCCGAGACTTCGATGAGATTCGCAAGACGAACGCCCTGCCTCCGATCGCGGTCCATCATTCGGAGGACGTAGCCCGCCAGCAGGGGGAGGCGTCACCTTACGCGCTGGGAGGCAGAGGCGCTATCGTAGGCACGCCGGACCAGGTGGCGGCGCAACTGCAGGAGTTTATTGACGCCGGCGCCAGTCTGTTTCAGATCCGAATTGCCGATTTCCCGGAAACGGCAGGCACGGAGTTGTTCATCCAAGAGGTCTTGCCGCGTTTCAAGGATTGAACTAAGTCATTTCCATTCTGCGTTCCTGTCAGCTCATAGCGGATTTGTCTCTGAGAGGTACGGCTTGTGGGTGACAGAATCTACGTTGGCATTGTGGGGCTGGGATTGGCAGCGACTGCGCACATCAGGGGATACCTGAGCCACCCTATGGCGCAGGTTCTGGCGGTCTGTGACACTGACGCCCGGAGGGCCGCCGAATTCGGCGAGCGGTACGGCGTCGAACGCGTATATACGTCTTACACAGATCTGCTGGACGACCGCGACGTACTGGTCATCGATATCGCAACGCCTACTTTTTTGCACGCGACGATGACGCGGCAGGCCGCGCTGGCGGGCAAACATGTTCACTGCGAGAAGCCATTTTGCCGGAGCGTGGCTGAGGGAATAGAAGCGGTGCAAGCGGTGAAGAGCGCCGGCGTCAAGCTTCTCGTGGGCGAGACGTATCTGTTTCTCACCTCCCATATGAAGGCGCGTGCGCTCATCGAAGACGGCGCTATCGGTCGGCCCCTGCAGATTCGCCAGCGGCACGGCGCATGGCGCCGCAGGGCGGATCACAAGTTGCATCTCAGCGCAGCGGCACGCGACTGGCGGCTGGACGGCGCGCTGTCCGGGGGAGGGAGCTATCCGTGGATGTTCGATCACGCGGTGCATTTCTTTGCCACGGCCGAGTATCTTATGGAGGACGGCACGATCGACGAAGTCTATGCGGTGGTTGCGGCCGGAAAGGACGAGGGGCGCCGCGCCGGCGCGTCCCACGACCCATACCGAACGGCCGAACTGGACATACCAATTATCACTTGGCGCTACGAAGACGCAGAGCGGCAGGGTGTGTGGATGCGGGCAGACCCCCTCAACGGCAAGTTCGATACCATGCATGGCTTAAGTACGACGGTTGTCGGCGCGACGGGCATGATCGAGGTGCTGGGCGAGGGCGGGCACAATCTGCTGTGGGAAGGGAGACAGCAGCATCTGATTCTGCACCGGGAGGGGCAGGAGACCGTCTGCTTCCGATTCGATGAGGCGGCAGACCGCGTGTGGGATTCGGAGATCAGCTATTATGGACAGGGACATGTCAATCAGGTCCATCACCTGTTGGGAGCAATACTCGAAGACCGACCCCTTCGTTATGGTGGGGAGGACGGTGTGCGCGCGGTCCGATGCACGTTAGCGACGATCCGCTCGGCCGAGGAAGAAAGGCCGATTCGGGTCTCCGAGGTTGATGAGGATTTTACCGCCTATGGCGAAAACGAGATCTGAAAGATGTCCGATTAAGTGGGAACTGGGTCCAAACCAGTAACAGCTAAGTTGTCAATTGCCATTACGTCAGAGATCCAACAGCAGGAATCACGAAGTTCCCGGAGGAGGAACCGAATGTCCATAAGTGTTGATCTTCTCATCGACGCCCACGCGCTTGTGGGCGAAGGGCCCATTTGGGACGCCGACGAAAATGTCCTGTGGTGGGTGGATATCATGTCGAGCAAGCTATACGCCTATGACCCAGCGACAGGGGTCAACAGGGAATGGGACGTTGGGCAGCACGTGGGAACGGTGGTGCAACGAGCGTCCGGCGGGCTGATGCTGGCCCTGAAGGACGGTTTCGCCGCCTTTGACCCGGCCAGCGGGGCGGTCGAGATGCTTGTTGATCCGGAGTCCCATCTGCCGGATAACCGCTTCAATGACGGCAAGTGCGATCCCGCCGGCCGTTTCTGGGCGGGCACGATGGCCTATGACGACCAGTCGGACCAGGGCAGCGTCTACCGGATGGACACCGACCATAGCGTACACAAGATGATCGAAGATATCGGAATCTCGAACGGCATCATCTGGAGCCTGGACGCAAAGACGATGTATTACACCGATTCGCTCGATTTCGCCATCCGCGCGTACGACTACGACGCCGGAACAGGCGGCATCGATAATGAACGGATCGTCATCGATATCCCGGAAGAGATGGGATTTGCCGACGGCTTCACGATCGACGAGGAAGGGATGTTGTGGGTGGCGCATTACGGGGCCAGCCGTGTGCGGCGCTGGAATCCTGACACGGCTACCGTGTTGGAGGAAGTCGTGCTGCCGACGTCGGCTATAACGGCCTGTGCATTCGGGGGACCCAATCTGGACCAGCTCTACATTACGAGCGCCTCCTTCCGAATGAGCGACGCGGAGAAAGCGGAACAGCCTCATGCAGGCGGGCTGTTCGTGGCGGGTCCGGGGGTACGAGGGGTTGCCTCAGACAAATTTGGGGGCTGAGAGACATACGGGAGGGCGCCGGAACGGTCGCGCAGGGAACATTTCGGCCGCACCTTTCGTCCCATATTCCAGAGTCATTGCGTCATGTTGAGATGACAGGAGTGTGAACAGTGGGACGAATTCGACTAACCATTCCCATATTTCTGGTTCTCTTAGGGATTACGTGCGCGGCCTGCGGCGCCGGTGTCTCAGAAATGGCTCTTTCTGGCTCAGACGCAGTGAGCGCGCCCTCTCCCGAGATGGCGGACGAGGAGGCGTCTGCGCCGCAGCGAGCGGCTGACGGTGCAGAGGCGTCACGACAGGTCATCGCCAATGCCAACATCTCTCTGGTTGTGGCGGACACGGCGACAGCGCTGACGGGTGTCGAGCAGGTCGTGTCGGATCTGGGCGGGTACGTGGCCGACATGGACCTTTCCAAGGGGAGATATGACGAGTCGGACGTACTGCGCGGTTCGCTAACGCTGCGTGCGCCTGCAGCAAGTTTGGAAGAGGCGCTGGACCTGCTGCAGGCGCTGGCCACGGACGTGAACTACCTGAATGTAAACAGACAGGATGTTACGGACCAGTACAGTGATCTCGATGCGCGGCTGCGAAACCTGCATGCTACTGAGACCGAGTTGCTGGCCCTGCTGACGGAGGTGCGTGAGAGGCCAAATGCCAAGGTAGAGGACATTCTGGCTGTCCACCGCAGCTTGACGCAGATCCGGGAAGAGATTGAGACGCTGCAGGGACGCAAGAACCTGCTGGACAATCAGATCGATTTTTCTACGATCTGGGTTGAGTTGATTCCGGACAGCGTATTCCGGCCAATCGTGGAGGAGCCCTGGAGCGCAAGCGGGCCGGTACGAAACGCGTTGCGGGCATTGGTTGCAACGCTGCAGGGGCTACTGACGGCGCTGATCTGGGCTGTGCTTTACCTGACGCCGCTGCTGCTTGTCTTTTTGATTCCGCTGGCTGTCCTGATCTGGTTGGTGCGGCTGTGGGTGGGTCGACGACGCAGCAGGGAGGAGTCGCCAGAATCTGGCTGACACTCGGGTAGGTTTGGCCGCGTTAACCTTTGAGGGCGCCGAAGGTCAGGCCGCCGGTGATGTATTTCTCCAGAGCCATACCGGCTGCGACGACGGGGATGACACTTACGAGCGAGATTGCGCTCATGTTCCACCATTCGGTGTAGCCGGTCTGACTGACCTGCATGGTCATGAAGAGTGGAATGGTGATGGCTTCACGGAAGGTGAGCGTGAGGGCGACCAGATATTCGTTCCAGGCGCCGATTAGGGAGAGAACGAAGACGGCCACGAGACCGGGCGCGGCCAGGGGCATGGCGATGCGGAAGAGGACGCCGAGGCGGTTGGCGCCGTCGATCATGGCGCTTTCCTCGATTTCCACCGGAAGCCCTTCGAAAAAGTCGCGCATCACCCAGACGATGAAGGGAATGGCGCCGCTGCTGTAAACAATAATGAGGGCCAGGCGAGTGTCGAGGAGGCCCAACTCGCGAAACATCACCAGGAAGGCGAGAATGAAGAGGGCGCCAGGGAACATGCGCTGGGACATGAAGCCGAGAACGATGGAATTGTTGCGGCCGCCGTAGTCGAATCGGGCCAGGGCATAGCCGGCGCTGGAGCCGATCACCAGGGCGACCGCCGACGAGATGAAGGCGACGAGCACGCTGTTCATGAAGGGATCGAGGAACCAGGTGAGCCGGTCGACGAAAAGGTAGCGCCAGGCGTGCAGACCGGGTTGAAAGTCGATGAAGGGCATGTATGTCGCCTTGATCGACATGTCAATGGCGTTCTTGAAAGAGGTGATCACCACCCAATACATGGGAAAGAGGAGGATAAAGGACCAAAAGCCCAAAATGCAGTAGGATATGATCGTGCGGACCCGTTTTTGTGCGGCCAATCCCATCAGTCTTTCCCCATCGCTCTTCTTGTCAGTACAAGATAGGCCCCACCGAAGATCATCAGCACAATCAACAGGAAGTAGGCCTGGCTACTGCCAAAGGCCAGATCGCCTCCCTTGACCCCGGTGCGATAGATGGCGAGCGTCACCGATTCGGTGGCCTGCCCCGGCCCCCCGCCGGTCAGCACCATGATAATCTCCACGACTTTGAAGGCATCGATAATGCGAATCAGGAGGGCGGTCATAGTGATGGGCATGATCAGGGGCACTGTGATGCGCCAGAACGCCTGCAGCTGATTGGCGCCGTCGACGCGGGCGGCTTCGTGCAGGTCGGGGGGCACCCCCTGCAGCGCGGCCAACAGCATCAGGATCATGAAGGAGCTCCACTGCCAGACGTCGATGGCCATCAGCGCTACCATCGCCCAGGTGGGGCTCGTCAACCAGGGGACGCCTTCGAAGCCAAAGCTGCGCAGGATGTCGTTGATAGGGCCTATGTCTTCCTGGAACAGCATGCGGCCGACGATAAAGGATACGACGACCGGGCTGACCATCAGCGGCATCAGGAACCATGTGCGAAAGAGCTTCTGACCGCGGGTTATGTTGTTCAGCGCCAGGGCGACTGTGAGGCCGATGATCAGTTGTGTGGGCACAACGCCCAGCATGAAGACGACGGTATTGCGCGCGGTACGCCAGAAGGAGCGGTTGCTCAGCAGCTTTTCGAAATTGGCCAGACCGACGAATTTGGTATCGAAATCCCCGATGCGGTAGAGGTGCAGGTCTGTGAAGGCTGCATAAAGGGTCCACAATACGGGGACTGCCAGCAAGATAAGGATGATGGCAACTGCGGGCACAAGGAAGATCCACTTCCAGAGATTGTCCCGGATTTCGAAGCGAGGTCGTTTCGAGGGATAGATTTGGGGTTCAGTTGCCATGGGTACGCTGGATGCTTCGCCGACTGGCCCGGCCTTTACGCTGATATGATAGAGGGAAGGGTAGTGACCAGCGGCCAGCAACCGGTCCAGGCTCTTCGCCGCCGGTCGCTGGCCACTGAATTAGCTATCTGCGGTTACTTGCCCAAGGTGCGGGCGTACAGTTCGGCCTGATGCTGGAGGCCGCCCATGCGTTCGCTGATCTCGTTGAAGGCGGCCGCGACTTCGTCCAGGGCATCCTGCGGCGGGAGTTCGTTGGCCAGTGCCTTGGAGACGCCCAGTTCGAGCGCGTCACGATACTGTACCCAGCCGCCGAAGGCCTGGTCGGTGACGGCGTTGGGATGGTCGAGCGTTTCGCGGGCGGCGTTCAGATAGTCCATCGCAACTTCCTCGCCCAACTGCAGCGGGCCGGTGGCAAACTCTTCGACCGCTTCCATCTGGCTGAAGCGGTAGGGGCTGGCGCCGGTGAGGTCGGTGACGAAGGCCAGGCCGCTCTCCGGCTTGGTCAGATGGGTGACGAAGCCCCAGACGGCATCGTAAGCCAGCTCGTCCACCTGGGCGGAGACGGCGATGACCCAACCGCCGAATGCGTGAAAAGGCGCATGGCTGGGAATATCGAAGTAGTCCCATTCGCCGGACTTGGAGTTGAAGACCTCATGTGAACCCGGCAGGATATTGTAGCCCTGCAAGCCCTGGATGACGGAGGTCTCAGGCGAGGTTGCGCTGGTGACGGCGTCCCAGTTGTAGGTCTGGGCGACGCGTCCGCCGTTCATGGCGTTGAGCGAATCACCGTAGGTAAAGTTGGTGCCGCCGGGAGGCGCCCAGTTCTGCATCTCCTCGACCCATTCGGTGAGGGCGCGGACGAAGCCGGGATTATTGAGGCGGGCTTCGCCGGTGTCAAGGTCGATGAAGTAGGCATCGTCGTCGGGATGCTTGGCGTAGGCAGTGGCGCGAGAGTTGAAGCCCCACCAGAGCGTATCGCCGCGCTTGGTCATGCAGGCGGCGCCGAAGTCATCGTCCTCACCGTTCTCGTTCCAATCCCAGCCGGTGAAGAACTCACAGATGTTGCGCCACTGATCCCAGGTCACGGCGCCGGTGTCGGGCGAGAGATCGAAGCCGTAGCTGTCCTTGAAGCGGCTGTTAATGTCCTCGTTGGCAAAGAGGTCTTTGCGGAAGGAGTAGTAGTGGATATCGCCGTCGTAGGGCAGGGCGTAAATCTTGCCTTCCCATGAGAGGGTATTGACGATACCGGGCAGAACGTCCTCAAAGTCGATGGCTTCCAGGACTTCCTGCGGGATCTCCTGCAGTGCGCCGGCATTGATGACATCGGCGCGGGCGTTGCTGGGGAACTGGAAGATGTCGGCCAGGTAGGTGTCGGTGGCGACGGACTGCATGATCTTGTCAGTCAGTTCCTGCTGTCCGAAAGCGCCGCGCTCGAGTTCGTAGCCGTTCTCCTCGACCCACGGCAGCATGAATGCTTCAACGCGAGCGCCCATGCCGTCCAGTCCGGCATAGCGGATAACGATTTTCTCCGTGGACATGGCCTCTTCGCCGCTGCCGGCTGGCGCCATCGGTGCGGCACAGGCGGCCAGGGCTGCGGCGCCGGCTGCGCCACCGACCAGACGGAGGAATTGACGTCGACTTACTTTGCTTTCCATTCTTCTTGTCTCCTTGAAATTGGACAATATGGATTGAACAGATACCTGTTGTGGGAAGCGGCCTTTCGGAAGCTGCAACTCAGTTGTCAGTTGCGCCGCGGGTACGACTTCGTACCCTTGCAGCCCAAGTGAAGAAGCGGTCGCGGAATGAATGTCAAGCGAGAATTCTAGCGAAAAAGAGGATGGCTGTCAAAATTTTGGTGTCTATTATTTCCGATAAGGTTGAAGAGGAACTCTGGCTGACGGCTGTCGAATCGACCTTGTCGCGCACCCGCCTTTCAATTTCAGGTTTTGAGCTTGCAAATGATGTGGCAGTTGAATCTTCCAAAGCGAACCTTTATACTGCGAAAAGAGGACGACGAGGAGCGTGCGGCGGGCCGGAGTTTTCCGAGACCGTTCAGAATCCGATTACGAACACGAGGAGAGAGGGATGCAATACGTGAATTTCGGCAGCGCGGGTGTGAAGGTATCGCGCGTTGCGCTGGGGCTTGGACTTCGAGGCCAGCACGACGAAAAGGAGGCGCGCAATCTGGTGGCGGCTACGCTGGATCTGGGTGTGAATCTGTTCGACTGCGCCAACATCTATGGGCTGGGGGACGATCGGGCGTTCAGAGGCACATCGGAGGCGCTGCTGGGGAAGGCGCTGCAAGGGCGGCGCGACGAGGTTGTCATAACGTCCAAGGTGCGGGGGGCGATTGGCGACGGCCCCAACGACGAAGGTCTTTCGCGTTACCACATTTTGCGCGAGGCGGAGCGATCGCTGCGGCGGCTGAATACCGACCGGATCGATGTCTATTTGATCCATGGACTGGACGAAACGACGCCGGTGGAGGAGACGTTTCGGGCGCTGGACAGCCTGGTGCAGCAGGGCAAAGTACGCTATGTGGGTATCTGTAACCACCAGGCGTGGCAGGTGGTGAAAGCGCTGCGGGTGCAGGAGCGGCTGAACGCGGCGCCGGCGATCACGGTGCAGAACCCCTATAATCTGCTGAACCGGGAGCTGGAGCGGGAGATGTTTCCAATGGTGGCGGAGATGGGGCTGGGGGTGATGGTGTACAGCCCGCTGGCGGTGGGCCTGCTGAGTGGAACTTACACGCCTGACAATATGCCGGAAGAGAACAGTCTGTGGGGCGGGCGGAGGCGGCACGCTTTTCAAAACACATTGCGGGACCGGGCAGCGGACGTGGTGGCGGAGGTGATCGCAGTGGCCGCGCGCGTGGGGGCGACGCCAGGTCAGGTTTCACAGGCGTGGATTCTGTCGCGACCGGAGGTGACTTGCATTATCTCGGGTGCGGATGTGCCGGCGCACATCGAAGACACGGTGGGCGCGGTTGGCCTGAACCTGCCCGCGGAGGAGATCAGGAGGTTGGACCTGGTGTCGGCGGGTTTGCAGACAGCGTTGGACGGGTCTGTGTTTGAGCCGGACCGGTGAGGAAGCTGTGTGCATTTGCGGATCAACGGAGCCAAAGACCTTGCCAACTGGAATGGTGAAACGCTTTGCATTGGAGACCAGGAGCCGATTTGTCCACTAGCAAAGCAGGGTCGCGCTGGTCTGTCAAACGGGGTCCTGGGGTTGGAGATGTTCGATATCGATATTGATCCCGCACCACTTTTCGCGGAGGTATTCGGCGACGAGGCGACGGTGACAGTGGTGGGGCTTGTGCTCGCTGCATAAGAGACAGGCATCGTCGAAGAGTTCAGGCTGGAATTCTTCTTCAATCTTGCGGGAAAACATGAGGGAGCGAAAAGAACGCTCATAGACTTCCCACGACCCCTTCTTTTTCTTAAAGGCGTCAAGAATGTCCTGAGTCGGCGCGAGCTGGGGCAGGTGTAAGTAGTCGATCTTGCTGATTTCGCGCAGGAAATACTGGAGGTCGTTCTGCTTGGCAAAGCCGGAGAGTTGAGACCGATTGTTGAGACGGGTGTCGATCAGCGTACGGACGCCTGACTCTTTGAGTGTTGTAAAGAAAGTCTGCGCGCTCTTTTGAGTGAAGCCGATAGTGTAGAGTTTCATTTCAGGCTGTAAGCCACAGTTCCCCAGACCGCTCTCCTCTCCAAACAGCAAACCATTCTTGATATTCGAATTATACGACCACGGCCATGCCTTCAGCGCCGGTATCGGCTGCACCGGAAAGGGCGCCTGTGTGGGGGTCGATATGGAGGGCGTGGACGAGGGCCAAGCCGCCGTGGCTGTAGGGGATATGGAGCGCGGGATGGCGTTTGTTGACTTCGTCGAGCACCCAGATGGGGATGCGGCGCTGGCAGCTGATGGCGTCGAGCTGGCAGTCGAAGCGGGGGGCATGCACGGCCTGCTCGATATCCATGCCAAAATCGATGACGTTGAGGATCACCTGCAGGACGGAGGTGATGATGCGGGTGGCGCCGGGCGCTCCCAGGACGAGGAGGGGCTGAGCGGCGCCACCGGTGGACTCTTTGCCGTATACGATGGTCGGGGTCATGCCGGTGGTGCGGCCTTTGCCCGGGGCGATCGAGTTGGGATGACCGGGCAGGGGATGGAAATTGACCATTGAGTTGTTGTACATGAAGCCGAGGCCCGGGGTGATGACACCCGAAGATGATCCAAGCGAGTGTGTAAGTGAGACGCAGTTGCCTTGCGCGTCGATCACGGAGAGGTGGGTGGTGTGCGGAGTCTCAGGTTGGGATGGCGAAGGTTCGATGGGCTGGCCGCTGTCGATACGTTCACGCCAGAAGACTGCCCGATCCTTCGACATCATCCAGTCGAGAGGCACTTCCTCGAATTCGGTATCGGCCAGGTGGGGGTTACGGTCGGCGAAGGCGGCCTTCATGGCGAGGCCGACTGTGTAGATGTAATCGGCCGAGTTGTGGCCCATAGCGGCCAGGTCGTACCCCTCCAGGATGTTGAGGATAGCGATGAGAGTAGCGCCGCCGTGGGGCGGGGTGGAACTGGTGACGGCGTGGCCGCGGTAGGTTCCGGACAGTGAGGCGTCCTCGCGCAGGCGGTACTGTTCAAAGTCCTGTCGGGTGACGAAACTACCGTTGGCCGCCAGGTCGGAAGCCATGCGCTCCATCAGATGGCCATGGTAGAAGTCTTCGCTACCATGTTCTACGATATGGCGCAGGGTGGCAGCGTAGTCCGGGTTACGCAGGATTTCGCCGGTGTCATAGGGCTCGCCGTCGTCGCGGAGATAGATGCGGCGGGCCTCCGGATTACTGTTGATATAGTCGCGCAGGCTCATCCCCTCCCAGTACTGATTGGAGCGTTTCCAGCCGACGGCGAGGGAATCGCTGACGACATAGCCGTCGTGAGCGGTGCGGATGGCCGGTTCTGTGGCCTGTTCGAAGTCGATGGTGCCCCAGCGTTCAAGCAGGGCAGAAAACATCTTGACCGCTCCTGGTGTACAGACCGATGTGTAACCGGCTTCGTTGACGTTGCCTTCAAGGAAGTAGCCCCAGCCACCGGGATTGGGGCGGATCAGCTGTTCCACCCACATGTCATCCTTCACGAGGGCCCCGGCCAGGGCAGGCGCGTCAATTCCGATGGAACCTGGCTGTCCGGCCAAGTGCAGATTTATCACGGCATAGCCGCCGATACCGCACATTTGGGGGCTGACGACGGCCTGCATAAGGGCGGCGGTAACTGCGGCGTCAACGGCATTGCCGCCGGACATGAGGACCTTGGCGCCGGCTTCCACGGCGAGCGGTTGCTGGGCAGAGATTGCGGCAGGCATGGGGTTTTGGCTCCTGGTGGGAAGGACGCCGCTGGGTCAGGCGCACAGGCGGTCGGCGTCACGCGGTCAATGATACGCGAATACCTGGCCAACTGCAATGGGAATCTGGCACTACAGAGAGCTGACGATGCGGATGTTGGTTGCTGTGAGTTCGCTCTGGTCACGTTCCGAGGGAATCAGCCGGAATTCAAAGATATGTTCGCGGCTGGGGAGATAGTCCTTTACGGAATCATCCTGCATCATTGAAAAGTGGAAAAAGGCGCTCTCATAAGGGGAATCGGAACTCTTGCGTTTGTCCACCAGCCATAGGTGGGGCGAAACCTTGGTGAGGAATCGCATATAGCCAAAGCCTTTATCCTCGTTATAGTAGTAGCACCAGCCGCGCACGGTAGAATCGGGATGGCCCCACTCGGCAGAGCCGTCGTGCACGGGCAGTAGATTGGGGATCAAGTAACCGGACATGAACAGATCCACTTCCTGTCGTAGATTGCCCGAGACATTGTCGAATGCGACCACTTCCACGCGGCAGCCCTTGTTCTGGAGAGCCCGTACCACCTGTACGAAATCTCCATCACCGGTTGCAATCAGAACCCTGTCGAGATTTTCTGATTGGAGCAGCGCGTCCACTGCCAGGTCCAGATCGGAGTTGGCTTTGGCGTAGCGGTTGCCGGCCTCGTCATCGTACCAGCGCACTTGCTTGATTATCACCTTATAGCCGAGATCACGCAGTGCGGAATGGAAGCGTAACGCGCCGACGCGGTAGTCGATATCCCACTGGGCGCGTTCGGCGTCGTGGGTTACGTAAGCGTTCAGACGCACAGGTTCACCCATATCCCTGCAGGCAAATTCGCGCAAGACATCATATTGCATGCGGGAGCCGCCATTGCGATAGATGTTGGCGGCATCAACATAGACGCCGACCTTAACCTGAGATTGTTTCCAGACCATAGAAATTCCTTTTGAGCTAAAATACTGTACCGACCGAAGAACCGTCTAACATTAAGGTATAGATTCTGTCCTAATTATACTGCACAGACAAATACTAAGCCATATCCGATTTAAATTCTCTGTATTGTGTATTCGGGTCATTCAAAATTGTTGCCTCGTGTTCAGCGCGAGGCACGGGAGAAACCTGCGCCCGGCTCACTCGAGGACGCGCAATAACTGTGAAAGCGGCGGAGTCGTTCCGTCTGCGATTGCGGGTCTGTACAGACTGTGGCAGTGTTGGTCTTGGCGGTGTGTCTCTTATCGAGCCCTTTGCAAGCGTGTATATCTGGATATTGAATATTGGACCGTTTCGGGTAAGATAGGGCAGTCCTGCGCGGGCATTTGAAGTGGAAGACGGACGACGGGTCGCTCCCGTCGGGTGTACTGCACTGACAGAGGAATAGTGACGATGTTAAAGGTACTTCTGCGAGTTTCAGGTCTCATTGACGGCCTTTCAGAACGCGTCGGCGGCGTGTCAGTGTATCTCGTGATCGTTACGGTAGCAGTTGGATTCTACAATGTCCTTGTGCGCTACAGCGCGAGATTCATAGGCGTACAGTTGTCCTCCAATCTCTTTATTGAGATGCAATGGTATCTGTATTCGCTGGTCTTCTTTCTGGGTTTTGCCTATATCCTGAAGAACGGCATCAACGTACGCGTGGACTTCATCTATGCGAATTGGAGCAGGAAGCGCCAGGCGATGCTTGATTTCTGGGGACATCTGCTTCTGCTCGTTCCCTATTGCGTCATCGGCATCTGGGTGACCGTGCATCCGGTGATGACCTCCTGGCGGCAGTGGGAAATGTCGCCTGATCCAGATGGGTTGCCGCGCGCGCCTCTGAAGACAATGATCATCGTTGCCTTTGTTCTCTTGCTCTTGCAGGCGATCTCCGAGTTGATCAAACTGTACGCAGTACTGCGAGGCGAGGAGGAAGAGGTCGAAGATCTGGCGGAACACCAGGAAGCTTTGCGGATCGAGTAAGGTTCTCGCGAGCCGGTTGGAGTCGCTGGCGACTGGTCGCTGATCCGAAGCAGGCTGTGTTTTTTTCCCACGCGGGTCACACGAAAGGGAGTGACTATGGGGTTGGAATGGCTGGCGATCGTGATGTTCATACTGTTTTTTGTGCTGATCCTGTATGGATATCCGGTGGCGTTTTCGTTCGCCGGGACCGCC
This sequence comes from Caldilineaceae bacterium, assembly GCA_965204525.1. Classification (GTDB taxonomy): domain Bacteria; phylum Chloroflexota; class Anaerolineae; order Caldilineales; family Caldilineaceae; genus Bin5. Next base: position 2,386,142 of record OZ241994.1, read on the forward strand.
TTCGTCTTCATGTTAATTGGTTGGGCGTTGGGCATATTCAACATGAATTGGATCAAGCTGCTGCCCAACCGCTGGTTCGGCACGATGTCGGACTTTACGCTTCTGGCGATTATATTCTTCGTCTTTATGGGGGCGATTTTCGAGAAATCGGGGCTGGCTGAGCGGCTGTTGACGACGGTCGGCATCTTGCTGGGATCGATGCGGGGCGGTCTGGCTCTGGCCGTGGTTCTGGTGGGGACACTGCTGGCGGCGGCTACTGGGGTGGTCGCGGCCACTGTTATCGTGATGGGACTTCTGTCACTGCCGATCATGGTGCGTTATGGATACAACCATCAGCTGGCGACCGGTATAATTACGGCGTCGGGGACAATGGCGCAGTTGTTGCCGCCCAGCCTGGTTCTGGTGGTACTGAGCGACCAGATAGGGGTGGGCGTGGGCGATCTGTTCGTCGGCGCGCTGATTCCAGGGCTGATTCTCTCGGGCCTCTACGCCCTGTACGTGATTGGGATCGCCATCGTACGTCCACAGGATGCGCCGGCTTTGCCGCCGGAGGCTCGAACTGTTCAGGGCGCAGCATTGTTGCGCCAGACGTTGATTGCAGTCGTTCCGCCAGTTCTGCTGATTTTCTCTGTGCTGGGCAGCATCTTTCAAGGTATTGCCACACCGACCGAAGCAGGTGCTGTTGGCGCGATCGGCGCCTGTATCCTCACAGCGTTCAACCGCAACTTGAATTGGAAGCTGATCAAGGACGCAGCCCGCTCCACGGCCAATATCACTGCCCTGGTGATCATGATTCTGTTCTGTTCGACCTACTTCGGGCTGGTCTTCGACCGCTTGGGGGGACAGGACTACGTTCAGAGCTTGCTGACGAGTCTGCCGGGCGGATTCTGGGGGTTTGTGATTGTGGCCAACATCGCAATCTTCCTGTTAGGCATCAATTTGGAGTTCATTGAGATCAGCTTTATCGCGATGCCTCTGTTCGTGCCTGCCGCCTTGGAACTGGGTTTCACCAATGCACAGATGGTCTGGTTTGGGGTGATGATGGCGATCAATCTGAACATGGCATTCATCTCGCCGCCGGTTGGATTCTCGCTGTTTTATCTGCAAAGCGTGGCGCCTCCGGAGGTGAAAACTGCGGATATACACAAGGGCGCACTGCCGTTTATGGTACTGCAAGGCATCGCCCTCGTAGTCGTTATCCTTGTTCCGGAGACGGTGACCTGGCTGGTGGAAGCAGTATCGTAGGCGTTTCCATACAGAAAAGAGGGGCGAGCTGTGCAGACTCGCCCCTCTTTTTTTGTGAAAATCTGAACCGGGAAATCGACATCAGCTGTAGGAGCATTACCGGCTTCGGCCCACGTATTGGAGGTAGCCTAGCTCAGCCAGACCGTGCCAAGCATGGCTCGCATCACGAAAAGCTGACCACTCCCTAAAGATGGAAGCAAAGTCTGTATCTGCGGCCGCGTTCTCGTCGAAAAGCTCGAAGGCGGACTCCTCCGCAGCTTTCAGCAGATCGTCGGGAAATGGCCGAAGTTTGACGCCGCCGTCATTGATCAGGCGATTGAGAGCTGCCGGGTTCCTGGCATCGTAACGCGCCATCACCCTCACATTGGCCTCGTAAGCGGCGGTTTTGAGCGCTTCCTGATACTGCTCCGGCAGTTTTTGCCATTCGTCCAAGTTGATCTGGACCTCCACTGACGAGCCGGGATCCCACCAGCCGGGGTAATAGTAGTAGCTGGCGACCTTATGGAAGCCCATCCTCTCGTCTTCGTAAGGCCCGACCCACTCGGCCGCGTCGATAGCCCCGCTCTCAAGGGCCTGGAAGATTTCGCCGCCGGGCAACATCTGCACGGATACGCCCAGCCGTTTCATCACCTGACCGGCAATGCCGGGTACGCGCATTTTCAATCCTGCCAGGTCGGAGACGGAGTTTATCTCTTTATTGAACCAGCCCCCCATCTGGACGCCGGAGTTGCCGGCCGGGAACTGAATGATATTGAACCGATCCGCATGGACTTCTTGAAGCATTTCCAGTCCGCCGCCTTCATACAGCCAGGCGTCTTGCTGGCGGGCCGTCAGGCCAAAAGGCAGGCCGTTGTTGAAAGCGATGACGGTACCCCTGTCAACATAGTAGTGGGAGACTGTATGACCGATAGGGACAGCCCCCTCTTCGATGGCGTTCAATACGCCGAGGCTGGGAGCCAATTCACCAGCTGCGCGGGGCTGGATCAGGAACTTGCCATCTGTTAAGGCTGCGACGCGATTGGCAATCAGATGCGCGCCCCAGAAAACTGAGTCCAGATCGGCCGGCCAACTGGTTGCCATCTGCCACTCGATGTCCGGCAGGCCGGCGTCTTCCGCCACTGCGCTCTCGACTTGAACGGGCGGCATGAATCCGGCCTGCTCACAGCCAGCTACACCCAGCGCGGCCGCGCCGGTCGCGGCCAGTCCCAGGAAACGTCTGCGCTTCATTGCGGAGTTCTCCTTCCCCTGCGCTTCAGCAGGAAAACCCAGTGAATCTACCGCCATCGGCTGACAGGTTGAACAAAACAGGGGAACGATTGGCAACGTTCCCCTGCCTCCTGTCTCTTCACTTTAAGGGAAAATATATTCGCCCCGCATGCGCGTACTACCGGCTTCGGCCCACGTATTGCAGGTACCCGCGCTCGGCCAATCCATGCCAGGACTGAATCGCGCTACGGAAGGCGGACCATTCTTTGAAGATGGACGCAAATTCGGCATCGTCGGCTGCGATTTCATCGAACAACCCGAATGCAGACTCTTCAGCAGCCTGCATTACATCGTCCGGGAAGGGCAGCATCGTAATGTCGGCGTCGTTGATGAGGCGGCCAAGTGCTGCCGGGTTCTTGGCGTCGTAGCGTGCCATCATCGTCGCATTGGCGGCGTAGGCGGCAGTTTTGAGTACTTCCTGATATTGCTCGGGCAGCTTGTTCCACTCGCCCAGGTTGACCTGGATTTCGAGCGATGGGCCGGGCTCCCACCAGCCGGGGAAGTAGTAGAAGCTGGCGGCTTTGTGGAAGCTCAACTTTTCGTCATCGTAGGGGCCGACCCACTCGGCGGCGTCGATGGCGCCGGTCTGCAAGGCCTGGAAGATCTCACCGCCGGGCAGGACCTGGACGGTTACGCCCAACCGATCCATAACACGGCCACCGAGGCCGGGAATGCGCATCTTCAGCCCTTCCATGTCGGCGACGGAGTTGATCTCCTTGTTGAACCAGCCGCCCATCTGAACTCCGGTGTTGCCGGCCGGAAACTGGATGGTATTGAACTTTTCGGCGTAAACAGCCTGCAGCATTTCCAGGCCGCCGCCTTCATAGAGCCAGGCGTCCTGCTGGCGGGAGGTGAGGCCGAAAGGCAGGGCTGTGCCGAAGGCGGTGATTGGACTTTTGCCAACGTAGTAGTAGGAGGCTGTATGCCCGATCGGCACTGCGCCCTCTTCTACGACATTCAACACTTCCAGGCCGGGCGCCAGTTCACCGGCGGCGCGGGCTTCAATTTTGAATTTGCCCTGTGTCATGGCCTCAACGCGCTTGGCAACCGTCTCGGCGCCGCCGAAAATGGTGTCCAGGGCGGGCGGCCAACTGGTGGCCATCTGCCATTCAATCTCGGGCAGGCTTGAATCCTCTGCGACGGCGCCTTCAAGCTGGCCCGGCGCCATAACACCGGCCTGTTCACAGCCGGCGACGGTCAGGGCAGCTGCGCCTACGGCGCCTGTTGCAGCCACTTTCAGAAATCTTCGTCGATCCATTTCAGTTTTCTCCTTCCTCTTGGAGTAGCATGAGACATAGAACGCACGAAATGCACCGTAATTGTACTCAGGCCAGAGATTTCTGACAAGAGTCAGACAGCAAGGGGCGGTTAGCTGAATTGGAGGAGAGCCGGTCCTGGGCGCAACTTCTGCGTGATATCTGAGTCGAACTTACGTTCAGATTGTCGCAATGAGCATGAACTGCAGGGGTTAGAGCAAGTCGAGCGCGGAGCTCAATCCCCGGAACGCCATTCCTGGCCGTCCAGATGGGCACCGAATGACATATAGGCAACGGTCCCGCCGTCAACGTAAATTGTCTGTCCGGTGACAAAGTCAGCGCCGTCGGAGGCGAGAAAGGCGGCCACATGGGCGATGTCGGACGGTGCGCCCAGGCGGCCCCAGGGCACGGTGGCTTCGAAGATGGCGGGGTTGTAATCGGAAATGTCTTCGAAGTAGCGGGGCACTTCGATGAGCCCGGGGGCGATGGCGTTGACCCGCACCTTCTGCGGAGCCAGTTCGACGGCCAGGTGGCGAGTCAGGGCGGCGACGGCGCCCTTGGTGGCGGCGTAGACTGAGTAGTCGGGGACACCGGCGTGTGTATGAACCGAAGCAAGGTTGATCACCGAACCGCCGCCATTTTCTTGCATGTAGGCCAATGCGCGTTGTGCGCAAAATATCTGGCTGCGAACGTTGATGGCGAACAGCTTTTCGAAGTGGGCGGGTGTGATATCGGCGAGTGGGCGGGTCTCGGTCAGGCCTGCGTTGTTGACCAGCACATTCAGTCCGCCGAGGCAGCTGGCGGCGGCGTCCACGACCTGCGCACATACGTCGGCGGACTGCGTGAAGTCGCCCTGCACGGCTGCCGCAGTACCTCCGGCCGTTTGAATCTGTGCTACGGCTGCGGCTGCGCCTTCGTCGCTGTAGGGGTAGTGGCAGACGACGGCGGCACCCTGACGGGCCAGTTCCAGGGCGATGCCCTGGCCGATTCCGCCGTGATCGACTCCGGTTACGAGTGCTTTCTTGCCGGCAAGTGCACTGTTGGCGCTCATTTCACCTCTCCAGCAAGTGTGAGGCGCTGAGGGACGCGGGACCGGGAGGGCGTTCTCACGCCACCCATAGCGTTCAGATTCATTTCTGAGCCTCGCTCTTTCGTTGCTTCAGATAGGAAAGGCTGCGCTGGATCCCGCCTTCTGGATCGCCGGCGCCGCGAAATTCGAAGATGTAGTAAACGCGTTGGGGCAGTTGATCGAGCGATGAAAGGATTTCTGCAAGCGGCAGGACGCCTGCGCCGAGGGGGACCGGGGGATCTGAGGGCTTGGCAGTTTTGTCCTTCAGGTGGGCGGCGACGATGTGGTCTGAAAGTGTGTGGATGGCGGCGACGACATCCTGGCCGTGGTTGGTGTAGTTTCCCATGTCCAGATTGGTGCGAAGGGCAGGAGAGGCGAGACGCGACAGCGCTCCTTGGACCTCCGCCAGGGCGCCACCGGGCGTGCGGGCATAGTTTTCGAGGGCGATGACGGTGTTTTGGGCGGCGGCGTAGTCGACGACTTGCTGTGCGCGGTCCCAAGCAGCGTGCTCGTCGGCCGGGGGCGTCGGACCGGGAAAGAAACGAACGAGCGGCGCGCCCAGTGTCGCGGCGGTGTCGATGTCCTGGCGCAACTGCGTAGAAGCCGCGGGGCTGTCGAAGAGTGTTGCCTGGGTGGCGTATGTGACCAGGAGGCCGGCGGCGGCGATGCGGCGGGATGCCTCGGCCAGCTCCGCGTCAAGCCGGGGCCATGTTTCCCGCCGTAGTTCCACGCCGTCTGCGCCTGTCTGACAGGCAATATCGATGAATTCCCAGACAGACAACTCGCCGTTCTTGAGCTCCTCTTCAAACTGCATGGCAGAGATCAGAATCGGCCGGTGGGAGGGTCCCCCTGTGCCCGCGGGGAGCGTGGGATGTTGTGATTGGCTGGTCAAATTCGCCTCACTGGGAGTGCCGTGGTTAAGAGGGGAGTGGAGTCCGGCGGGCGCAGTGGCTGCGTCCGGGGGAACCTGCGGCGCGCCGGGTCCCGAGTGGAGCGGGCCTGGAATGAGATGACCTCAGCAGCTACTCCACCACGGGCCAAGCCGCCGGCTCCGCTGTAACACTGACCTCAGTCTGTTGTGGTCCATTCCGGTTCCGGCTGGATTGACGTCTCAGGCGGAGGACCGGGGTCGGGACGGCCGCTGCCTTCGAGGCGGCTGATAAGCTGCACAGACATGTCGTCTTCGACGAGTAACTGGCAGGACAGACGCACACCGGTCAGGCCCTTTTCTTCCAGCTTCTCTTTTTCGGCGACGGTCATTTTGGCAGGTTCGCCACCGACAAAGGCAACGCGGCAGGTTGTGCATTTGCAGTTGCCACCGCAGGCGTGCAGCTGATCGACGGCTGCGTCCTCAACCAGCGCCAGCACCAGACGTTTACCAGCTTGTACATCGAATGTGCCAACATTTTCCACTGTTAACTTTGGCATGAAATTCTACTCCTGTACGTGTAAACAATCGGTCCGAAAGATCGATTTAATTTGCGCTGCGCAAATCGTTTCTGCATTCTCTCACATTTCCTGGACAAACACGAAGAGAAGGTCATTGACGTTGGTTCGGGTCGGGCCGGTTTTTAGCAGATCGGCGGCGGCGCGCAGGTAGGGATAGGCATCGTGGCGGCGGAGGTGGTCGGCTGCGGAGAGGCCGGCAAGCTCGCCTCTTCGGACGGTCCCGTTGTCGGCCAGGCCGCCGGCGCTGTCGGTGGGTCCGTCGGTGCCGTCGGTTGCCAGTGAAACGACGGTCATCCCCGGCAGGTGCTGGAGGGCGAGGGCGGCGGCGAGGGCCAGTTCCTGGTTGCGACCGCCCTGGCCGGGACTGTCTCCCAGGTTGACGGTGGTTTCGCCGCCGAGGATGAGGCAAGCGGGTGCGGGAACCGGTTGGCCGCTGTCCTGCACTTCCCGCCCAAGGCCGACAAGCACTTTGGCCACTTCAGCGGCTTCGCCTTCGACATAGGTTGAGAGCAGAACGGTGTTGTAGCCGAGCTCGGTTGCCTTTGCTAGAGCAGCGTTGGCCGCGGTGCGGTTGTCGGCGACGACGAGAGTGTTGCAGTTGTCGAAGACCGAGTCGTGCGGTTTGGGTGTATCGGGGATTTCGCCGTTCAGTCCGGCCTGCAGGTGTTTGCGTACGGCGACCGGCAAGGCGGCGTCTATCCCGTACTTCTCGACAATGGCCCAGGCATCGGACCAGGCGCTTTCGTCGGGGACGGTGGGCCCGCTGGCGATCACGTCCAGGGGGCTGCCGATGACGTCGCTGAGGGCAAGAGTCAGGAGGGTAGCGGGCGCGGCGGAGCGAGCCAGCTGGCCGCCCTTCACGGCGCTGGTGTGTTTGCGGAGGCAGTTCATTTCGTTGATGGTTGCGCCGCAGGCCAGGAGGGCGTCGGTCATGCCCTGCATGTCGGTCAGGGTGAGCGCTGGAAGCGTTTGTCCGGAGTTGGCGGCCGACTCGTTTGCCGGCGCCACCAGCAGAGCGGAGCCGCCACCGGAGAGCAGAGCGATTACCAGGTCGTCGGCGTTCGCCTTCTCCACGAGGGCAAGCATCTCTTTGCCGGCGAGGACGCCGGCTTCGTCGGGAATCGGATGACCTGCCTCCACGACGCGGATGCGGGAGGCCGTTGTGGAGGCAGGGTTGGCGGGCTGGGCATGGTCATACTTTGTCACGGCCAAACCACTGTTGACACGGTGCTGGAGCACAGCTTCGACAGCGCTGCACATCGGTGCAGCTGCCTTGCCGGCAGCGACGACGAAGATGCGGCGGTAGCGGGCGAGGTCGTATGTCTGCGCGGCCGCTGTCTCGGGGTCAGAAGGGTCGGCGACCGTCAGGATTTCGTCCTGACGCTGAAGGACGTTTTGCACGGCGGCAAAGGGGTCAACGGCATCGAGGGCGGCGTCCAGAACCTGAAGGATGGGGTGGCGGGTCGCCGGGTCGGGAGTGAGGACGGATTTGTCGAAGCGGGTCATTCTACTCTTGCTCTTGCTGGGCAGGAATCGAGTCTGCCGTTTCGACATCTCGAGTCCGAATTGCATGACTCAAATTAGTAGGGAGAATTGTGGAATATGCGGTGATGACGTGAATGCCCTTTGCCCGTCAATGATTCGCTGCGATGGGATGAAAAGAGATCCTGAGAACTGAAGCGTGCTAAGTATCCTTAAAGGCGGCGGAACTTTTGGAGGCCGTCGTCGACCTGGACCTGGCCGACGTAGAGGTCGCCGTGGGAGTCGGCCCAGATGCCGTGGGGGCAGGCTTTGAATTCTCCCGGCTTGTCGCTGGGCTGGGCGCCGCCCCAGTGGCTGAGGAGTTCGCCGTCGAGGGTCCAGACGCTGACGCGCTGCTCCAGTTCGGCGACGTAGACGATTTCGCCATCCGGGTCGAAATAAATGGTATCCGGTTTGAGGAGGCCGGTGCGCTCCTCGAGGAAGTTGCCGTCGGTGTCGAAGAGCTGGATGCGGTCATTGGTGCGGTCGCAGACCCAGACGCGATCGTCTTTGTCGAGGCGGACGCAGTGGGAGAGGGTGAACTGGCTGGGACCTTCGCCCCAGTCGCCCCAGGAGAGGATGTGGGCGCCGGCGGCTGAGTACTTGTGGACGCGGGCGTTGTCGTAGCCGTCGGAAATGAATAGGTCTCCATTGGAGGCGACTGCCAAGTCGGTGGGCAGGCGGAACGGTTCGCCGGGCGCGCCCTCCTGGCCGGGCGTGCCGATAGTCATGACCAGCTCGCCCTGGGAGTTGAACTTGAAGATGCAGTGGGTCTCGCGTTCGGTGCACCAGACGCTGTCCTCGCTGTCGATGAAGATCCCGTGGGCATCCTCGATGACATCTTCGCCCCAGGAGGCAAGGAAGTTGCCGTCGCGATCGAAGACGACGAGGGGATGTTCGCTGCGTGAATAGACAAAGACGCGGTCCTGGGAGTCGCAGGCTACCGCGGCTACCCAGCCGAACTGCCAACCTGCAGGCAATTTGGCCCAGTTTTCAACTACTTCGTACTGATAGGCGCCGGTTCCGAACGGCATAGCAATCTCCTTTGCCTGGTTGAAACCCGCCGCGGGTGCGGCGTGGATTTGGATTCTTGTGTAACGCTTGAGCGTGAGGACATTTCGCGCTGCGGTTTTCTAGTCATCCCACGCCTTGACGGCGATCTTAATCACTTGCTCATCCCCAAGGCGATAGGTGCCGTCGAGGGCGTGGAAACCGTCGCCTACGCGTTCGAGAGGCAGCTTATGACTGACCATGTCGCCGTAGGGGAATTCGTTTTTCTCGAGAATAGGCAGGCCGCGCACGAAGTGCTCGTAGGTACTGCCCCAGACGGCCTCAAAGGTCAGATTTTTGCGCATCAGGAGCTGGTTGATGTTGAAGTCGATGGAGCCCATATCGACGAAGTGGCCGACCTCTACGTAGGTGCCGCTGTGACGCAGGTAGCCCAACCCTTCTGGTGTGGCGGCCAGGAATCCGGAGCATTCAAATACAATGTCTGCGCCGCGCTTCAGCGGTGTGTGCCAGAAGACCTGCTCGGTTCGCTCTTCAACGCTGGTCACCTCTTCAATGTTGATGGTTACATCGGCGCCGAACTCCTTGGCCAGTTCAAGGCGTCTGGCGGGGCCGCCCACGACGATGATGTTGGCCGCTCCCATCTGTTTGGCGCAGAGGAGGGTAACGAGGCCGATGGCTCCGCTGCCCTGGACGACGACGGTATCGCCCAGCTGCACTTTGCCGCGCATAGCGGCGTGGACACCGATTGTGTAGGGTTCGGTCAGCACGGCGACTTCGGGCGTGCAGTCGGTCTTGAGCATGCAGGTATTTTCGAAGCCCAGGTAGATATAATCGGCAAATCCGCCGTAGAAGTGGGGGGCAATGTCGGGTGTATCGTAGAAGCCGTAGGCGCCGTAGCCCCCTGTGCCAGGGGAGAATATGACGCGGTCACCTTCCTCGAGGGGACGGCCGATATAGTCCTTGGCTCCGCCGGCGCCGATGGCCTCGATGACGCCTACGTTTTCGTGGCCGAGAACCACTTCGCCTTGTATGCCGTTCTGCCAGTTGTGCAGGTCGGTACCGCAGATACCGGCCAACTCCTGGCGCAACAGCACTTTGCCCGGTTCAGGGTCTAGTACGGGATATTCGCGAATTTCGAAGTCCTGCCCTTGGGCGATGACCGCTCGACCAGTTTTTGCCATGGTATTTTCTCCTGCTATTGATCGCGTGAATTCTGGTAGCCCTGTTCATTCCCTCCGCTGGTGCGATGCGGCGGGGACAGGGAAGGCATTGTGGGGTTGAGAAATGAATGTTGAACAGATTGGTGTAACGGCACCGACCGGGAAGATCCGTACCCAAGAGTTGGGCGTAAGTATACTACAGTCATTGGCCGAGCGATAGTCCTTTAATGGGAGGGTGCATCCCGGATTTGGGGTGGGAACAGTCTGGCGGGGAATTGATGCCAGCGGTGGGTGAAATTGTTTACCGGCTCTTGGCGAGATGGAGGGCAGGCACAAAGGCGAGGATAGAGTGGAGAGGAGTGAGAGCTGCTGTTTCCTCTGCCGGAGATCGGATCGCGGGCTGGCTGTGGTTTTGTCGTTACTTGAGGTATACGAAAGTTCGCCCCCATTTGGGGATGCACCCTTTTGTGCATGTTGCCTTGCGAGGGCGGGCGGGGATGAGTAGAAAGGGCGGCGAAGGACGCGAATTTGCAACGAAGGTGTTGCATGCCTGTTTTTCGGCTCCTGACCAGAGTAATTTAGGGGAAAAGCGGCGCCGAAAAAATGCAACAATGGGGATGCAACACTTTTGAGCAAAAAATCTCATAAAAAGGCGGAGATGGGGAAAGAATCGAAGATGTAGGCAGCGTTAAGGTTTAACTGGGGCGGGCACTCACAAGGGGTGCCCCAATGGGTATTAGGGTGGGGCAACAGAAGGGATGGAAAACATAAGGAGGCGAGTGGGCGTGCTACAATGGGGGCCTGTTTCGTGGAGGGTTGACGACGTAGGGGGTGGTCAGGTGTCAGGATCAGGAGGAGCGAGGCGGCCGGCGGCAGGGCAGGTGCAGGCGGAACGGGAGAAAGAGTTCGGGGCGGCTCGGGTCCGGTTGGAGGCTGAGAGGAAGCGCATCCAGGCGGAGATCAGCAGCTATCCGGCGCCGATTGCGGGTTGTGATGAGCAGTTCAACTATCTGCTGGAACGGCGGTCGCAGGTGCGGCGTGAGCTGGCGCGGTTGGGGGAGGAGGAGAGCCTAAGGCGGGGGTCGCAGCGCGGCGACAGGATGTAGCGCGAGCGGTTCTGGGGGGGAAGCGGGATGAGCAAGGCGCGGCGGACGGAGTAGTTGGGAGAACGCGGCTGCGGCCGCACCATTGCCGGCGCAGCTGGGGGATGGGCGGTTGTAGCAAGTGATATGCGGGGCACGGATTAGACGCTGAGCACTGCAGGCCCTTATTGGCAGGCGGCCAAAGTTATTCCAGCTGACGGATTACTGAGACCACTTTGCCCTTGACGCTCACGTCTGCGGCTGGCAGGAACATTTCCGGATAGCTGGGATTGGCCGGACGCAGTCTGACCTGATCTCCGTCGAGAAAGAAATGCTTGAGTGTGGTTTCGTTCTGCGTGTCGATCCAGGCAGCGACCATTTCACCGTTCTCGGCGCGCTCCTGATGGCGGAGGATGACGATATCTCCGTCGAGGACGCTGGCGTCGATCATGGAGTCGCCCTGGACGCGGAGAGCGTAGAGTTGATCAGGGTTGCGATAGAGGGTCTCGTTGAGTTCGAGCCATTCGTCGGCAGTGAAGTGATCGGTGGTCTCGACCTGGATTGGCTCGCCGGCGGCGATATAGCCGAGGACGGGCACTTGGAAGAAGCTGAAGGCGGAGCCGTCGCCGCCCTGGTGGGTAGCGGGTGCGCCGGCCAGGTCGTCGGCAAGCCCTGCTTCCTGCAATCGGGCCCAGTCAAGACTCAGGGCCCGGCTCACTTCCTTTTCGCGTTTAATCAGCTTATTCCGCTCCAGTTTGGTGAGGTTGTACTTGACGACGGAGGTGCTGGATATGTCGCAGGCGGTCCCGATGTCGCGGATTGTAGGCGGGTAGTTATTCTCTTCGACAAATTCAGCGATAAAGGCGAGCATCTTCTTTTGGCGTTCGGAGAGTTTCATCGTTTTGCTCCTGTAAGGTTGATGAATACGCCATCACGTCGCAATGTGTACACTGGGTGACGGCTGACGTTAATCCCAATTTCCACGGGTAGTTCCCAATCCATATCCCAATTATACAAGAACATCTGTGCGGTGTCAAGTCTTTCAGCGCACGAATGTTCCCGATGAAGGGCGAGTAAGGGAGAAAGGGCTGATGAAGCTTACATTTCATGGCGCGGCGCAGGGGGTGACGGGGTCGATGCACCTGCTGGAGGTGAACGGGCATCGTGTTCTGCTGGACTGCGGGCTGTATCAGGGGCGGCGGAGCGATACGTATGAGCGCAACCTGAACTTTCCATGGGAGCCGCAGTCGATCGATTGTGTTGTGCTCAGCCATGCCCACATCGACCATACGGGCAAATTGCCCAACCTTGTGAAGCAGGGCTTTGGCGGCATCGTGTGGTGTACGGCGGCGACACGCAATTTGTCGGCGTACATGCTGATGGACAGCGGCTTCATCCAGGAGAAGGACGTGGAGTATCTCAACCGCAAGCGGAGCCGGAGAGGGGAGCGGTCATTAAAGCGCTATTCCCGGCTTCCTCCTCTGAGCCGCCCGCTGCATCTGTCAGCAGCCTGCCAGGAAGCGGGCGCCGTGCAGAATTCCCCATTTTTCAGACTCTTCGGCGCCGTTGAAGTTGGAATCCTCCAGTTCGATGGAAACAGCGCCGCCGTAGCCGTTCTCCGCGAGGATGCGCAGACCTTCACCCCAGCGGAAGAGGCCCTGACCCGGTATGGTGTAGCGCCAGCTGTGTGCGCCAAAGGAGATGCGTTCGGCAAAGGTGGCCGGCTGCTCATGGCCGTAGACATACATGTTTTCTTCGAGGATTTCGGTATCTTTGCCGTGCACGTGGTGAACGCGATCGACGAATTCTGTTAGGAAGCGCAGGGGGTCGATGCCCATGCGGATGAGATGTGAAGGGTCGTAGTTCACGCTCATGGAGGGTGAGGGCACGTCGCGGAAGAAGGCGCGGTAGGTTTCGGGCGTGCAGCAGAGGGCGCCTGGGCCGGGCCAGCCTTCGATGACGTAGTGGGAGCCACTTTCCTCGAGGACGCCTGCCAAGGCGGCGAAGCTTTCGACCATGTAGCCGTAGTTTTCGAGGCGCGGCAGGGCGGGATCTTCGGGCAGCATGACAGCGAAGAAGTTCTGGGGGCCACTGGCGGTGCAAGCGCGAATGCAGTCGCTGTTGCGGGCGAGGGCTTCGGCTCTGCGAGCGGGGTCGGCGGCGATCATGCCTTTGTTGTCGGGCAGGTCGATGGAGCCGATGCGCAGGCCTGCATCGGAGACCGCTCCTAAGGCGCTCTCGGGAGCGGTAGTCAGATCGACTGCTTCCAGTTTGTTTTCTACGGCCCATTCCAAGAGGGAGGGGATATCTCGGTTCCAATTGGCGTTGACTTGCCGAAAGCCGATGGGGAAGTTGCCTGTTCGCGTTTTCATTGGGAAGGTCCTTTGGAACTGGTTGCAATGTGAGCCGCTTCATTATGTCACAGACCTTGCGGATAAGCTCATCCTGGGGGAGACATCAGTTGCATGGGATTTTATGACGACGAAAAGAACGTCGAAACATTACGTGCAGATGGCGCAGGGAGACGACGGAAGAGAATTGGTAGATGTTCTGAAGAAGCACCTGCCTCCCGGCTCGACGGTCCTGGAATTGGACATGGGGCCTGGAAAGGACCTGGCCTGGTGTTGCACCCCTTCTGGTACGGCGAGGAAACGGAAGAAAACCAAGGGCTGCGGTTCACGTATTACACAGACGCGTCCCTTACAGAGGTCGTCGGCCCAGAACTTGAATGGGTTGCATGCGTCCGCTACACCGAGATAGACGAAGGTGATTCGCTGTATCTTCTCTTGCGCCGGTCCTCCAACGCCTTGTCTACCCCTGTGCGGTAGGCCGGGCGGGATCTGTGATCCAGTCGCTCCAGGAGCCGGGGTAGAGGCGGGCTTCGCCGATACCAGCGTGTTCGAGAGCGAGGGCGTTATGGCAGGCAGAGACGCCGGAACCGCAGTAGAAGATCACTTCGGACGGGGGCCTGTTGCCCAGCAGTTCGCTGAACCGGGCGGCCAGTTCGGCAGGATCGCGGAAGAGGCCGTCGTGCAGATTGCCGGTGTGGGGCAGATTGGAGGCGCCGGGGATATGGCCTCCGATGGGATCGTGCGTTTCATTCTCGCCGCGGAAGCGGTCTGCGGCACGGGCGTCAATGACGAGTGCGCCGCCGCTGGCGGTCTTGGCCAGCATCTCGGCAGCATCGACGACTAACTCGGGACGGGGGCTGGCGCTGAAGCTGCCGGGTTGCGAAGATTCTTCACCACTGCGGGTTGGCAGACCGGCGGCGGGCCAGGCGTCCCAGCCGCCATCGAGGACTGCGACGGCCTCGTGGCCGACCCAGCGCAGCATCCACCACATGCGGGAGGCCATGCTACCGCCGCTGGCGTCGTAGAGGACGACCTGGGAATGGTTGCTGATACCGAGGCGGGCGAGGGTAAGGGCGAATTCGTGTGGGTCGGGCAGGGGGTGACGGCCCGTGCGGCCCGGCAGGATGGGACCGGACATGTCTTCGTCTAGGTGGGCGTAGGCCGCGCCGGGAATATGGCTGTGGATGTAGGCACGGCGGCCGGCTTCGGTGTCGCCGAGGTCGAAGCGGCAGTCTACGATACGCAGATTACTTGTGTCAGAGTCATCTGTTGCAGCGAGAGCGTTCGCCAACTGGGAGCAACTGATGAGTGTGCGGAACTGCCGCTCCTGTTCGTTCGCCATGTCAACAACTCCTTTTGGGATACTCAGAGGGGCACTGGGACGCATCAAGCTGGGACACTGTCTGTTCGAGTTGCAGTCCCGTTCACCCACGAAGATTGACAGTCGAATCTACTGTTGCAAGTCATCGAAAAGGATGGCGTGGACGACTTTGGGACCGTGGACGCCCATCGTCAGATTGCCTTCAAGGTCGGCAGATTTGCTGGGGCCGGTGATGATGGAAAGGTTGCGGCTGTCGCGCACATAGGCGTCCAGTTTTCCGGCGTGACGCATTTCGGCCAGCCAGTCTTCACCGGTGGCGAATAGCCTGCTGAACGGGATCACGACCAGGTGTCGAAAGGGTGTCAGACTGGCGGCGCGGGCGTTGGCGCCGCGGCCGCCGACGACAAAGGAACCTGTGCTGGCGAAGGCGGCTTCGACCGTGGTGATACCGGCCCGGACCTTGCGGATGTGTTCGCGCTGCTGGGGATCGTGCAGGTCGGTCGGTTCGATCAGCTTGAAGCCCACGTCCTTCAGAATGAGGGGCAACCCTTCGATCTGAAGCTGGTCCAATGGCCAGCAGAGGACCTCCCAGTCCTCGGGGCGTTCGGGGTCGGTGGTCTTGCGGGCCGACTGCTCCTCCTCCAGCCACAGTTGCAGGCGTGAGACGACGGACAGCCGGGCTTCGGTCACGGTCTCCAGCAGTTCGCAACTGCCTTTGACGGCGTGCAGCTCCTGGGCGAAGCGTTGGGCCTGCGCCCAGATATCGCCGGGGGCATGGGTTACGGTCATGCGTTCGGCGTGAGTTAGCGGTTCGCTCTGCGCGGGTGGAAAGGGAAGGTAGGGCTGTCGCAGGGTCTCACGCAGACGGGCCAGAGTTGTATCACGAACGCTCATGTGTCTTAAGTCCTATACTCAGCGTGCGACGGCTGCCGGCTGTGGGTGATCGGGAGGCGTTCTCACGCTTGCCCTCGCAGTTTTTGGCGTTCCCGCCACCAGTCCCGGAAGCTTTTGGGAGCGAAGGGCGCGAAATCCCGGTATGCGGTCCAGCCATTCAAGGGGGGAGGCAGGAGCTTGATATTGCCCCCGCTCATACCGGCGTAAAGATTTGAGCCGATGCTGGCCATTTTGCCGAGATTCTCGTACATACGGCGGCTGCTCATCAAGCTGGCGTAGCTCTTGATGCCCCATGCTTCAGACTTGGGCGAAGCGCCCTGCTGCACAAGGTCGGAGCGCAGGTCGAGGAGAAGGCGGGGCAGGTCGATCTTGACCGGGCAGGCCTCGCGGCAGGCGCCGCACAGGGATGTAGCGTGGGGCAGCTCTTTGAATTGAGCAATTTCGGGGGCAAGGGCGGGTGAGATCACGGCGCCGATGGGGCCGTTGTAGGTACCGCCATAGGCGTGGCCGCCGATCTCCTGGTAGACGGGGCAGGCGTTGAGGCAGGCGCCGCAGCGGATGCAGAGAAGAGCCTCGCCGTAGCCGCGCGCCAGCATGCGTGAGCGGCCGTTGTCGAGGAGGACAACATGCACCTGCTCGGGGCCGTCGACGTCGCCTTCCTGGCGCGGCCCGCTGGTCATGGAGCAGTAGACGGTGAGCTGCTGGCCGGTGGCGCTGCGACAAAGGGCCTGGAGCTGCAAGTAGGCGTCTTCGACGGTCGGGACGAGCTTTTCGATGCCCATGACGGCGACATAGACGCGGGGCATGCTGGAGACCATGCGTCCGTTGCCTTCGTTGGTGACGATACAGATGGTACCGGTTTCGGCGATGGCAAAGTTGCAGCCGCTGACGCCCATGCCGGCAGCGAAGAACTCCTGGCGCAGCCGAGCACGCGCCAGCGAGGTCATTTTCGTCGGTTCGCGCGTTGGCGGCATGTCCAGTTTGTCCTGGAAGACCTCGGCAATCTCTTCCAACCGCTTGTGGATGACGGGTGCGACGATATGGCTGGGCGGCTCGTCGGCGAGCTGGATGATGTATTCGCCCAGGTCGGTCTCGACGACGCGCAGGCCGGCCTCTTCCAAAGCGTGGTTGAGGTGAATCTCCTCGGTTGCCATGGACTTGGATTTGACGACCAGATTGGCGCTGTTCTGCAAGGCGATATCTTTGACAATTGCCTGTGCGTCCTCGATGCCCTCGGCCCAATGGACGGTACAGCCATTGCGAGTCAGGTTCGACTCCAGCTGTTCCAGATAATCGGGCCAGTTACGCAGAACATGCTCCTTCATCTGACGCACTTGCGACCGTAGCCGCTGCCCCTCGATTGCGTCCATTGAGGCGAGACGCGCATTGGACATGCGGTCGGTGGCCTTGCTGACGGCGACGCGAAGATTGGGGTCGCTCAGGGCCTGCTGGACGCGGTTTTTGTAGGGGGCATGGATGTCTACTTGCATCGTGTTGGCTTCCTGGCGGCCTGTTGCTGTGCGGCAAAGGCCGGTTGAGAACTGTTTCGGGCAGGCAGAGTTACTCGCCCCAGCGCCGGGGGTGGTCCGGTTGCGCCGGCTGCGGCTGCGACGGGGGACGCAGAGTGCTGCCGAGATGGTTGTTCAGTATTTCGGCGATATGGTGGGCGCGGCAGGTCACTCCTTCGCGGCTGAGAATGCCGTTGATATGGGTCATGCAGCTTACGTCGCAAAGGACGATGGCGTCGGCGCCGGATTGCTCGGCGCAGCGCGCCTTGGCGCGGCCCATGGCCGCGCTTATGCCGCTATTCTTGATGGCGAAAAGTCCGCCGAATCCACAGCAGTCATCGCCGTGGGGCAGGTCGACGACATCGAGGCCTTCGACGCCGTCCAGCAGTTTGCGCGGCTGCTCATCGACGCCCAGTTCGCGATAGAGATGGCAGCAGGGATGATAGGTGGCTTTGCCCTGCAGTTGGGCGCCGGTGTTGACGAGGCCGAGCACGTCAACAAGGAATTCCGTCAGCTCGAAGGTGACTGAAGCCAAGCGCTCGGCCTGGTGGGCCAGGTCGGACTCCTGGGATTCCTGAAAGATAAGCTCGAAGAAGTGGCTTGTCATGGTGGCGCAACTGCCGGAGGGGGCGACGACGGCATCGACTTCGCCGCTCTCGACGAGCGGCCCGAAGATCGACAGGAAGCGCCGGGCCAGTTTGCGGGCTTCGTCACGATAGCCGGCGTTAAAGGCCGGCTGACCGCAGCAGGTCTGTTCCTCCGGGAAGATTACCTCGATGTCGTTCTTCTCCAGCAGTTCGCAGGCGGCGATACCCACGCTGGGGTAGAGCATATCCACCATACAGGTGACGAACAGGGCGACTCGTCTGGGTCTTTGTTCAAATTTGGCCTTGTGCATGGGATAAACGACTCTAAGTTCAGTGGTCAGTAACTGCGGTGGTCGGTGGTTAGTAAGTGGCGCCGTCTAGCTGCCCAAAGGGATCAGCTCGGTTTGGTAGGGCAGGGTCGTCACTTCAAGGCGGCCGTCGTGAACGATACAGTTGACTTCGCTGCGGATGCCGAGTCCTTTGGGCTGGCCGCTTTCGTCGAAGTCGAGTTGGGGCAGGTAGATGCCCGGTTCGATTGTGAACATGACGCCGGGGATGAGTGTACGGCGGTCCTGGGTCTCGACGTTGTCGATGTTGACGCCGTTCCAGTGGGTGTTCGGTCCCAGGCTGTGGCCGGTGCGGTGGAGGATACCCTCGCCGAAACCTGCGTCTGTGATGACGGCGCTGACGGCGTCGTCGACTTCGTAGCCGTGAATTGTATTGCCGGACTCGAAGGCCCTGTTAATCACTGTGACGGCGGTATCGCGTGCCTGGGCGACGACGGAAAAGACGCGGCTGGCGGCTGGGGGCGGTTCGTCACCGCAGTAGGCTGTCCAGGTGATGTCGGCGTAGCAGTCGGCCGGACCGTTGCTCTCTTTGGCCCACAGATCGATCAGGAGCAAATCGCCGGGGCGGATCGGGCTGTGCTGCCGTTCGCTGGGCGCGTAGTGAGGGAGGGCTGCGTTGCCGTTGACGGCCACGATGGGATCGTGGTCCCACGTCAGATCCGCGGCGCGAAACTGTTCGACGATGAACTGCTGCACTGCGTACTCGGTAATCTCCTGCTGGTGACGTAAGGCTTGGGCGACGAAGGCGAAGGCCGCGTCCTTGGCCGCCAGAACATGGGCGGCGGCGCGACGGTGGCTTTCCATCTGCCGGGAAGTGAGCACGGCTTGTACGAGTTGGACGAGGTCGGCGCTGCTGACGACGTTTGCGTCAGTTGAGGCTCGCACCATTTCGAGGGTGCCGGCGTCGACGTTGCTGACGTAGGGGATAGCGCCATGGGGGCTGTATTCCATGGCGATCTGGCTGGCGGCATCCTGGGGCAGCATATCTTGCAGCTTCTGCTCCATCTCCTGCCAGCCGACGTAGAGACGCAGCGGTCCGGCCATTTCCGGGCTGACAGCGCTGAACGTGGACTGCTCGATGGCGTGGACGAGCCATTGCGGCTCGCCCTCGGCAGGGATCCAGAGAAACCAGCGGCGCGTGCCGGTGGTTTCGAGCCCGGCGACTGAGGCGGCGATAGGGTTCTGGCCGCGAAAGTCGTAGAGGAGCCAGCCGGCGATGTTGTGTTGGTGCAGGTGATCGCGGATCGTTTGCAGCTTCAAATGTGCTGTCCCTGCTAAGTGCCGCTGGGCGCGTGCGGTGTCGGCGCGCGCTAGCTGGTTGATACGAGAAGAAGCAACGGGATATTCCGACATTATTCCATGAAGTGGCGATAAGGTCTAATTTCTGGCAGTGGTCAGCAATGACCGGCGTTTGGTGCGGCAGTGGAAAAGTAACCGAAACTGGACACCGCAACACTTTTGGTGGCAGAGGAAGGAATCGGCCTGATTGTTTGCAGGGAGAGCGCTTGAGCCGCGGCCTTGTGATGATCTGAGACGGGGTTCCAGTGCAGCCATTCCGCCAAGGCCGACTCTCCGGGAAGCGCTTCCTCAGTAGACGTTCTTATGGATTGTTCCAGAGGTAGGGAGCCTCCTTAGACGATGTGGGCCGGATGTATTTCCACGCTTTGCGTGCGAAAAAAGCATCGCAGGTCGCGCGAAGACAGGTGTCGTTTGAGCACTTGCGAATCATAGTTCAGCGGCGTTTGCCTTCTGAAAATCCGGGCCGCGCGCCGGCGATATTGGGTATTGACAGCTCATTAGAACATGTGTACAATAAAAATATATCAGATCTGGAGAGCCCTGATCGGGCGCCGATACGATGAATGAAACAAATTGCACATCAAATGAGGGAACTGTACAATGTATCAACAGATCACTTTGGTTGGGAATCTTGGCAATGATCCGAAAATGCAGTACGCGCCGAGCGGGGATCCTGTAACGCACTTCAGCGTTGCTACCTCACGGTCGTGGACAGGCCAGGACGGGCAGCGGCAGGAGAAGACCGTTTGGTTTCGAGTGTCTGTGTGGCAGCGGCAGGCCGAGACCTGTAACCAGTATCTGACAAAGGGCCAGCGAGTGCTGGTTGTAGGGGAGTTGGACGAGCCTTATGTGTGGACCGACGACAGCGGCAATGCGCGGGCCTCATTACAGGTTCGGGCGCGTAACGTACGGTTCCTCAGTTCGCGGGACGAAGGAAACGTCCTGTCCGAGGGGCAGGCTGCATACGCAAATGGCCAACATGTTCCCAGTCCTGAATCGAACGGCGGAGAGAGCATTCCGTTCTAGATTCTTGGACAGTATCGATACATTCCAGGCATTCGTGAGTCCCGGAGCGGCGCGGGAAATTGGTGTCTGAGGCTGTTCGCCGTGATTCGCTCCGTTTCAACATATCCAAAACAGATTGAAGGAAGGGAAAGCTCTTAATGTATCAGCAGATTACTTTGATTGGGAACCTAGGCCGCGATCCGGAGATGCGGTACACGGCAAGCGGCGTCGCTGTCACTTCATTCCCTGTCGCAACCAGTCGGGGATGGACAGGCGCAGATGGTCAGAGGAATGAGAAGACAGTCTGGTTCCGCGTGTCTGCATGGGAAAGGCAAGCCGAGACGTGCAACCAATATCTGACGAAAGGACGGAGAGTTCTGGTTGTCGGCGAAGTGGAAGAGCCCTACGTATTTACGGACCAAGAAGGCAATTCGCGAGCTTCCCTTCAGGTACGGGCGCGGACGGTGCGGTTCCTCAATTCAAGGGAAGAGACTGAGGCGATGGACGCTGGCGGGAGCCAGTACGCCGGCCAGTCTGGACAGGCGGGGGACGGGTCCGGACCGACACAGGAGCTCGGCGGCGAGGAGGATATTCCGTTCTAGAGGGTTGATCTTGCTCGTCTTGGGCGGCTCTATTGCAGCATGGCAGAGCCGACCGTTGTGTGACTGCAGGCAGCAGGCCTTGACCCGAACGGCAGGCTCGTTGCGAGCGGAACAAGGGGGAGAGCAATGTATCAGCAGATCACACTTGTAGGGAACCTGGGCCGCGATCCGGAGATGCGGTACACGCCCAGTGGCGTGGCCGTAACCAACTTCAGTGTCGCCACCAGTCGGTCCTGGACCGGCCAGGACGGCCAGCGCCAGGAGAATACTGTCTGGTTCCGGGTGGCAGCGTGGCGCAGGCTGGCCGAGACATGTAACCAGTATCTGACGAAAGGTCAGCGGGTGCTGGTTGTGGGCGAAGTTGAGGAGCCCAGCACGTGGACGGACCAGGAGGGGAACTCGCGCGCTTCGCTGGAAGTAACGGCGCGGACCGTGCGGTTCCTGAACACGCGGGCAGAAAACGAAGCGCTTGCCGGTGGATGGGGTCAGACCGGCGGGCAGGGCGCACCTTTGGGCGGCGGGTCTAGTGGGGACGCACTGCCAGACGGTGAGGAGGATATTCCCTTCTAAGGGGTCTGGATTTCAGATACACCGCGCAAGATCGGTAGTGCGGTAAGAGTTCTATGCGTCGGTCGGTTTGTCAGTGTCACTTCGCTGGCAGGCCGGCCGGTTTTGCGTCTTGGCGCGGGAGTCGTTGCGGGTTCGACGGTCAGACACGGACGGCCTGACCGGTGCTGGCGGACTGCTGAGCGGCGAGGAGGGAGCGGAGGACGATGCGGCCCTCGGATGCGGTCAGAGTTGGCGGGCCGCCGTAGTGGAGTGCGTCGATGAGATGGCGGGTGGCGTGGATGAAGCTCTGCTCCCAGCCGGTGGGGAGGTTGTCGAAGTTGCGGATCTGGCCATCGCGGCAGAGGGCGACGGATGGGGCGTCGGTGAGGCGGCCGTGGCCGCCGTTGATCCAGATCACGCCTCTGGTACCGGTGATTTCGATGCGGTCGTCCTGGGCGTAGTAACGGGTGTCGATCTGCAGCTGGGGGGAGTAGACGACTTCGAGCGAGCCAAAGCGGTTGTTGGGGAATCTCCAGGATACGATGGCGGGCGTGTCGAGGACGCAACCGGGCATCAGTTCCATCTCGCCGATCCAGGCGTGTACCTCTTCGGCTAGTCCCATAAAATGCCAGGCGAGGGCGAATTTATGATGGCCGTCGTCGAATAGCATGGGGCCGCCACCGCAGATTTCCGGATTGAAGCGCCACGTCCAGGCGGAAAGCGGCACGTGCCAGGCAGTGGGGCTGAAGCCGGCGTTGCTCTTGATGCGGATGGTGAGGGGGTCGCCGATTTCGCCGGCCTCGATGAGGGACGCGGCATGGACGACGGGCGGGTAAAAGATGAAGTTTTCGTAGACGCGCAAGGTCTTTTGGGCGGTCTCGGCGGCCGCGATCATCTCGTCGGCTTGGGCGAGGGAGAGCGCCATGGGTTTCTGGACCGAGACGTGTTTGCCGGCGATGAGGGCATCGAGGGTCACGGGGTGGTGGAGGTGATGGGGCAGGAGGATTTCGACGAGGTCGAGGTCGGACAGGGCGAGCAGGTCGTGGTGGTTGGTAAAAACGCGGGCGGGCGGAACGTTCCAGTCGGCTGCCCGGCGTTGAGCGCTTTCTTCGTCGATGTCGCAGACGGCTGCGATTTGGGCGCGGTCGCTTTGGAGATATTCGAGGGCGTGGAGATCGCTAATGCGGCCGGTACCGATGAAGCCTACGCGCAGCATGGGAAGGCTATTGCTCCTCGATTCAGGTCAATTCACGAGGGCCGGCGCGGTTCAGGTTCCGCCCATTTCGAGGCGGCCCAGATAGATTAGCGACTCGAGATCCTCTGCGGCTTCGGGCATGTAGCGGATAACGGCCACGCGAACCTGGTTCAGGTCATCCTCATCGGCGAGGCCGAGCATTCTGGACAGATCGCCCAAGTCCTGTGGGCGGGACGTTTCCATCTTCATCAGGACGAGATAGGGAAGGCCGAGAACCGGGTAGCCGGCGGGGTCGGTTTTGTCGGGTTGCAGGGCATCGTCCAGCCACTCGAATGGGATGAGGAGCAGGTCGATTTCGGTCCCATCGGGGGCGTTCAACATATAGCCTGGGATTGACAGCTCTGAAGCAACTTCGTAGCCCGCGTCATTCAGGCGCGCCAGCGCGGCGTCCCCGTCATGATGGTGGACGAGAATGTCAAGGTCACCGGTCATGCGCTCAGGCATGTAGGCGCGGGTGGCGACGGCGCCAACGACGGCCCAGCGGATGCCTTTCAGAATGGCTCGCAGGTCAGGCCAAGCGTAAAGTGCCGAACGTTCGCGCAGGAATTGAGGAGCGCTGCCGGTCCCGGGCTGCTGGCGGCGCAGGGAGATCGATATGAGAAAGCGGCGCCTTTGGGCCGGGGTGAGTTGTCCGTCGGGCGCGATGGCGGCGATGGCCGGCGGTACTTTTGCGTGCTTTTCGACGATGTCAGCCTACCTCCGTATTGGTTGGATAGAGATCGATGCGTTCGGCGTTGGCGCGCAGGGGGAGGCCGGCGGCGTAGAGGACGGTGTCGGCGATGTCCTCCGACTGCATCATGAGTTTGCGAGCTTCCTGAGGGGGCGGGACAGGCCGCCGGTCGAGGAGGGGCGTGGCGGTGACGCCCGGGTTGATGATGCAGGCGCGCACGCCGTGCGGGTTGCCTTCCTCGTTGGTGACGCGGTTTAGGGCATGCATACCCAGCTTGGCGCTGCTGTAGGCGACGCCGGAGAGCAGGCTGGGGTAGTTGGCGGCGCGTGAGCCGATGTTGATGATTGTACCGGCGCCGCGCGCCTTCATCTGCGGCATGAGCAGGTTGGTGAAGAGATAGGCGCTGACAAGATTGACGTCGGCGACGACGCGCCAGTCTTCGATGGTGGTGGCGTCGATGCTGCGGTTGACGACGTTAGTGCCGGCGTTGTTGACCAGCACGTGGATGGGGCCGAGCTCGGCATCGATTTTTTCGACGGTGGCGCGGATCTGGGCCTCGTCGCCGATGTCGCAGGGGTAGACCAGGGCGCGGCCGCCGTCGGATTCGATGCGTTGGGCGAGGGCGCGGAGCACTTCCTCACGGCGGGCGATCATAGCCACATGCGCGCCGGCGTCTGCGAATTTCAGCGCGATCGCTTCGCCGAAGCCGCTGCTGGCGCCGGTTACGATTACGTTCTGACCGGAAAAGTCATTCAATGTATGGTCTCCTTATTGATCCTGCGCGTTCACCCGGCGTAGGGGTCGGCGCGCAGGCTTAGTCTTTGCTCAGCTTCAAGAGGTCATCTACTGCGATGGGCTGGCCGGTAGCGATGGAGTGGTTGGCGGCGATGCCCAGCAGGATGGAGGCGGCGCCGTCGATATGAGAAGCGGCGCGGGCGAAGGGATCTTCGGGCGGGTCGGGATGGAAGATCTGCTCCAGCATGACGCGGTCGCCGCCGCCGTGTCCGCCAACGCCTTCCGGGACCTCCACATCGTAGGGCGCGCCGTGCATGGGGAAGATCCAGATGTGTTTGCCACCGAAATCCTGGAACTGGTTGGCGACTTCGGGGAGGGTCTCCTCCTGGCCGGCGACGAAGGTGCGTCCGACGGCCTCGATGGCTTCGACTTCGATGCGGCCGCGGTCGCCGGTGACGGCGGCGCGGTAGCCTTCCCAGGGGCAGTAGGCGAGAAGAGAGTAGGAGAGGATAATGCCGTTGCGATAGCGGGCCGTGACACTCATGGTGTCTTCGGCGGTGATGTTGTCGCCGAAGACGTTGCGATCGCGCAGGTAGCCGCTGTCGGCTTCGGCGTTCAGGTAGAGGTTTTGGAGGGTCTCGTCGGAATCGAGGCTGAGGGCGAAGGGATCGTTTGCGGCGGCCTCCTCGCCGGTGTAGCGGTCGTAGGTGTAGGTCTCGCCGCGGGCGGCGGCGTTTTCGCGGCCGTAGAAGTGCAGGTCGCCCTGGGCGTATACGGTCTGGGGCGTGGAGTCGATCCACCAGTTGATGAGGTCGAAGTGGTGGGTGGACTTGTGTACGAGCAGACCGCCGGACTTGTCTTTCTCGCGGTGCCAGCGACGGAAATAGTCGGCGCCGTGGCGGGTGTCGAGCACCCAGGAGAAGTCGACGTGGCGGGGGCGGCCTATGGCGCCCTTCATAATCAGTTCGCGCACGGTTGTCGCGAGCGGCGCGTAGCGGTAGTTGAAGGTGACGCGTAGAGAGCGGCCCGTTTTTTCGATGGTGTCGAAGATCTGACGGGCTTTGGCGTCGTCGGTGGTCATCGGCTTTTCGGTGATGGCATCACAGCCCAGTTCCATGGCGCGGCAGATGTACTGATGGTGGGTGGCGTCCATGGTGGTGACGATGACGACGTCCGGCTTGGTTTCGGCGATCATGCGGTCGAAGTCGTCGGCGTGGTAGGTGGGCAGCGGTCCTCTGCCGGAGCGCTCCTGGATCTTCTGGTTGTAGAAGTCCATGCGCGTCTGGCTCAGGTCGCAGAGTGCGACGAGCTCATTCCACTGGGCGTAGTCGCCGAGAATGGCGTGGATGTACATTCTGGCGCGCCCGCCTGTGCCGACGAGTGCGTAGCGACGTTGGGGTGAAGACACGGGTTGGTTGCCTTTCTGTTCTTAGCTACGATTCGTTTTTGAAGGGCAATGCGGGGCAAAGACTTGGAGTCGCGTTGAGAGAGGCCATCGGAAAACTGACAGGCCTACTGCGCAATCCATTTTCCCTGCCCCCAGCGGTCATCCCGGCATGCCCACTTGGCGGCCGGACAGATCCAGTGGCGGCGGGGGCCAGTGCAGGCCGCGCTGGCCTGAGAGTTCCCGGTTCTTGACCGGCTGCCACTCTATTTCGGGCAGGCCGACAAGCTGGCCGTCCTGCAGCCACGCCTCGTCGTTCCCATAGAGCTCGTCTACGAGAAGCGCGGTCAGGCTTTGGCGCAGGGGGGCGCGGCTTTCCTCCTGGCTCAGGTCATTCAATTCCTGCGGGTCGGCTTCCAGATCGAAGAGTTGGAAGCGGTTGCCGGTTGGGTAGTAGATCAGTTTGTACTGATCCTGCCGGATCATGCGGGTGGCCATGGGCCCTTCGCCCACTTCGCCGAAGAGATAGGGGCGGCGGGCCTCCCCGACCATCGACATGCCCTCGACACTTCCCGGGATTGGGATGCCTGCCAGGTCGAGCAGGGTGGGCATGACATCCTGCCAGCCGACAAGGCGGTCGTCCTCGCTGCCGGCGGGCGTGCGTTCGTCGTTGACGGGGCCCAGCAGCAGCATGGGAATGTTGGCGGATTGCTCGTAGTAGAGCCGCTTGGCCCAGAGGCCGTGCTGGCCGAGCATGTCGCCGTGGTCGCTGGTGAAGCAGATGATTGTGTTGTCGAGCAGCCCTTCCTCACGCAAGGTGCCGATGACGCGACGCAGCTGGTGGTCTATATGGGTACAGAGCGCGTAGAAAGCGCGGTGAATGCCCCGCAACTCCTCGTCGCTGAAGGACGTGCCGTATCGGGTCTGGATCATCTGTAGCGCGTAGGGCAGGTTGTCGAAGTCCTGCGACCACGCAGCCTGGAGAGGAAGCGGAATGTCTACGTCCCGGTAGATGTTGTAGTACCACTCGAGAGGGACGAGGGGCGGGTGGGGATGGCAGTAGGAAAGGAACCAGAAGCCAGGCCGGGTGGGGTCACGGCGGCGGATCATGCGGCACATCTGGTCGGTGGCCCAGTTGGTGACGTGGGTCTCTTCGGACAGATGCCAGGGGCGGTAGCTGTATTCGTTGTTGCTCATGCCGTGGGCGAAGGAGCGGCCGGGATGGCCTTCCTCGCCGAGCCAGAGCTCGTAGTCGTCGATGGCGCCGAGGATGGGACGGCCCTCTTCGGCGAGGATGACGTCGTCGAAGCCGATGCGATCGCGCTGGGGGTAGACGTGCAGCTTGCCGACAGCGTAGGCCTGGTAGCCGGCGTCGCGGAAGGTCTGGGCGACGGTCGGCAGCTGCGGCATCGGCTCCTGCACCTTGAAGACGCGGTCGCCGTGGGTGCGGGTGGTGGCGCCGGTCATGAGCGTGCGGCGGGCCGGAATGCAGACCGGGCACTCGGCGTAGGCGTTGGTGTAGCGGACGCCTGCACCGGCGAGGCTGTCCAGCGTCGGGGTGCGGACTGCGGGATGTCCGGCCCCGACCATGAGGTGGGCGGGCCAGTGGTCGGTGGAGATGAGCAGAACCGAGGGCGCGTCCGGGCCGGCGTGGGATTGGGATGCCATATAGAGACTCCAGACTTTAGTGGTACTGCGCGAGGCCGGCGATCGCGGCCAGGACTTCGCGGCCGATTTCGGCGGGGACGGGCGGATTAAAGGGCGCGCCTTCGCCGCCGTCGATGTCGTCGAAACCGCTCTGGGCCATGGCGGAGATGACGGCCGAGTAGTTGTAGCGACGGCCGTCGCGGAAGCGGAGCTCTTCGAGCGCGAAGATGGCGTCCTCCACGCGCTGGGACTCGGCGTGGTCGCCGGCGCGCTGGGCGTTGTTAATGGCGTCGGAGGCCTTGGCGTAGGCGACGGCGATGCCGGAGGTGTGCCCTTTGGCGCCGAGCTGGGAGGCGCGCGTGCAGCGGTCGCCGATGCCCCAGATAACGAGGCCGTTGTCGCCGATTGCTTGCACGAGCGGGTCGACGTCGTCTTCGCCGGTGCCGACTTTGACGCCGACGAAGGCCTCGGAGTCGCGGAAGAGTCTTCCCATCTGCGACAGGTCGCGGCTGTCTTTGAAGTAGTAGATGAGACGGGCGCCGAAGCGGTCGTCCATCTCCTCGCCGAAGGCCATGAACTCATTGTACATGCCGTTGGGGTCGTAGACACCAGCGAGCGGCATTACCAGATAGGCGTCGGGAGGACGCTGCAGGCTATTGAGCTCGCCGATGAGGTCTTTGGCGTCGGCGAGCGGGCTGGGGAGGACGCCGGCGACATAGACGCCTTCGTCGCCCATGGCGCGGGTGGTTATGTCGACGAGGCGGACCTGCTCGGCGCGGGTCATCTGGTGGATTGGGCTGGTGCCGGCGATAGAGAGGACGCGGGGGCGGTTTTCGCTGAGGTTGTTCGTCCGCATGAGGTACCGGATATTTTTGAGATGCGCGTCGTAATCGATGCTGCCGGCGCGGTAGGGCACGCAGGGAATGGCGGTCACACCTTCCAGCGCGGTCAGTAGCTCAGAGGTCGAGAGTTGAGGGGCAGTGGCGACTGTCATTGGGAGTCCTCCTGGGAAGGCGAGCAGTTCGGCTGCGCTTTTATCGGATCATACGTTTACGTTATGAAGATAACGGCGTGCGATGTCAACCGCCGTATTCTACCACTGACACGCGATTTCGCTCTACCCAATCCCAGTTTATGTCAACGCCGAGTCCCGGCCTTTGGGGGATGGAGACATGGCCGTTGGCGTCGATGGCCTCCAGGTCATCGACGTAGTCGATGTAGAGATTCGGTTCGTGGCTGGCGGGCGCCTTGGGGTGGAGCAGGCCCATCTCGTAGTAGTTTGTGTTGCGGATGGCGGCCATGCACTGGCGCTGGGCGGGGCCGGGGCCGTGGAATTCGAGATCGATGCCGAGGGCTTCGCAGGCGTGGGCGAGCTTCATTACGCCTGTGATGCCGTCGTAACCGACGTCGCCGCGCACGTAGTCGGTGGCGTCGGCGAGCGCGAAGTCGATGTGCGGCTCGAGGGAACGGACATGCTCGGTCTGCAGGATCGGGGTGGTGATCAGCTGACGCAGCTTGCGGTGGGCGAACTGGGAGATGCCGCCGTCGCGGTAGGGGTCTTCGTACCAGAAGAAGCGGTTTTCGTCGCAGGCCCAGCCGACTTTGACGGCATCGCCGAAGGTGATGAGCTCGCAGGCGGGGTCAAGCATCAGGTCCATCTTGTCGCCGACGCGTTTGCCGACGGCGTGGACGTTGGCGACTTCCTGGCTGACGGGCGCGCGGCCCCAGCCGTGGATTTTGAAGGCAGGATAGCCGAGGTCAAGGCAGTGTTCGGCAAAGTCGGCGAAGGCTTCGGGCGTTGAGAGGCCGTCGGGCTGGTGATCGCCGTGGTAGGTGCTGGCGTAGCAGGGGATGCTGGTTTTGTAGCCGCCGAGCAGCTTGTAGATGGGCTGGTCGTAGAGTTTGCCGGCGATGTCCCAGAGGGCGATGTCGACGGGGGCGAAGCCGATGCGGGCGACCTGGCGCAGGGCGCGTCTGACTTCGGTGTAGATGAGCTCGCGCTGGAGGGCGCTACGGCCGATCAGGAAGTGGGTGAAGGTGGGGAGGGTGGAGTATTCGGCCCCGCCGCCGCCGGCGTACTCGCCGACGATGCCCTGGTCGGTTTCGATGCGGAGGATGCTGCCCTGGGTCTTGATGCGGTTGCCCGGCTCGTAGACGAGGTTGAAGCCGTTGTAGTCTTTGCCGAGGTTGTCTCTTTCGGCCTCATAGGTATGGATTTCGATTTTGGTGATGATTGGGTCGGCCATGGTAGTTCCTTGTGTGGGGTGGAGTTAGGATGTGAAAGCGGTGCTATCGCGTGCGTTTATGTAACTGTCCTTGATGGCAATCGGGAAATTATGAGGCGCGTGCCCAGTTGGCGGCGTGCAAGGGGTTGGGGGAAGGTATTTGCCTTATTTTACACCGACTTACGCGGCATGGCATTTTGTTGGGTGGTCGTTGTCTGAATCAGGATTTGCAGGATTGATAAGAGTTTTCAGGATGGCAGGCGATGGCGTGCTGCCTGTGGGAGATCCTTCCGCGGCAGGGGAGCTATGCCTGGCGTTGTCTTTTGCTGACCCAAAGGTCTACGCCGAATGCGGCAAATATGCCGACGAGGAGGGGAAGGAAGTAGAAGGGGGACTCGGCGGTGAAGAGGGCGAAGGTCAACCATACGGCAAGGCCGATGACCGGGGTGAAGATAGCGAGCGAGATCAGTACGTCGGACGAACTTTTGCGTTTGTAGATCAGTAGATGGATGAAGTAGACGGCGGAGACGGCGATGCACATGAAGGCGTAACGCAGGCGAGAATCGGACTGGAAAAAGGGACCGCCAAACCAGTCGCCGAGCAGAAGGATTGCGAAGATCCAGATGAGGCTTGAGTGCAGGTAGGGAATTTTCCGCCATCTGGCAAGGATTCTGTCCATAATCGGATGTGCCTCCCATTCGTCCCGTTATGGCGACGGTGCGTTCGAATTGATGAATGTGAAAAGTTCGCTCTTTCCATTTGCGAGATGCATTTCCCTTTCAGGGAAAGTCCCGACGCGTGGTAAGAATATCATGCTTTGCGATACCATTTGCGGTATAGGGCATATATTCCATCGCCGACGAAGGGACCAATCGCAATAGGAAAAATGCTCGAGAAGGTGTCTAAGCCGATGAAAGCATAGGATATCCACCACCCAACAGCCATCCCGGCATATATGAGTCCTGTCTTTAAGAGGTAGTCGCCAAGACCTTTGCGCTTGCAGATCAGGAAATGCGCGATCTGTCCTACGAGCCCTCCGATGATGATGAGTTGAAAAAATATTAGTGTGGGGAATAGGTTGTAGGCAAAGATGGCAACAATCAGGAGAGCAAAGAGAAACAGAGTCCTAGCCTTAATCCCACCTATTTTCTCCTCGCTAAGAAATCTCGCGGCGCTACAGAAGGCTGAAGCGAGGTTCTCCGCCAGCCCCTTTCGTTTTTCGGGAAAGCTTTGCATGGTCGGACGTCCTTTCAAACAGGCGCCGCTACGCGTGCAGCACGACCCAGCCGTCTTCGACGGTTACTTCGAAACTTTCGACCGACGGGTCTTCTTCCTGCTCAGGTTGCTCCACAGTGACATCGTAGGTCCTGACGCGCAGCCGGTGGGGATTGAAGACGGAGCGGCCGGTGGCGATGTCGAACTCCCAGCCGTGCCAGGGGCAGCGCAGGATCTGGCCGTCCCGTTCCCAGATGATTTCGCCGGGTGCGGTGGAGCGTGCGGTGCCGGTGATGGCGCCGCGGCAGAGGGGCGCGCCCTGGTGGGGGCAGAGGCTGCGCAGGGCGTAGTATTCGCCGTGGACGTTGAAGACGCCGATTGAGCGGCTGCGAACTTCGACGATTTTGCGTTCGCCGGGGGGCAGGTCGCTGACGCGGCAGATAGGATGGGGCTTGGTGCCGGCGCGGCGGGGCGTAATGCTGGCGGATGACCGTAGGATTTGCTGCGGACTCTGACTCGACATGTTCTCTCTCGCGGCAGTCACCTCAGTAGGGCCAAGCGCGGGGCAGCGGCCTTTCTGCGGCCAGGAGCTTGCGGCCCAGTTCATGACGAGACGCGGCCAGATCGGAGGCGTAGGCGTGATCGGAGGCCACGTCGCGGTAGTCACCCCACTCGGCTGAAAGATCATAGAGATTTTCCGTGCCGTCGGTGTGGAGAAGGTAGCGAAAACGCTCGGTGCGGAGAGATTTCCAGCCGGTGTGCTCGGTGAGGGCGGAGGCGCCGCCGGGCGCGTCGTCGTGGAGGCGGGACAGCAGGGAGGAGCCCTGCAGGTGGGGCGGAATCTGGATCCCGGCCAGGTCGAGGATGGTGGGCAGAACGTCAAGCGCCTCGGTGAGGCCAGAATCTCTGCGAGCGGTGAAGGTGTCGCCGGCCGGCCGGATGATGAGGGGAACGCGGCTGCACTGGTCGTGGGCGGGGTAGCCTTTGCCGTATTTCAGATGCTCGCCCAGCCATTCTCCATGGTCGGAGGTGAAGATGACTACGGTGTCGTCAGAGATGCCCAACTCATCGAGCGAGCTGAGCAGGCGGCCGACATGAAGGTCCACCTCGCTGATCTGGCCGTAGTAGCCCTGCCGGGCGAGCCGCAGCTCGTCGTCGGGATAGTTCTGCGGCCCGCGTTGTGACTCGATCTCCTGTGGGAAGGTCGGGAGCTGGAGGGAGTCAGCATCGTAGAGGTCGAAGTAGTGCTGGGGCGCTACCCAGGGGGAGTGGGGGGAGTAGATGCCGGCGATGCAGAGGAAGGGCTGGCCGGTCTGGGCCTGGTGGCGCATGAATTCGATGGACTGCTCGGCGACGAAGGCGGTGTGGGTCATGTCATCGCGGCAGCGGGAGGGAAGTGGGAGTTTAGGGAAGCGTTCGGCCGGGTGTTCGATCCCGTCCTCTATTCCCATGGCCGCCTGCCAGATTTCGGACATGGGCGCCTGACCAAGGCTGACATGGGGGAGCTGGTCGGGCGCGCGGCGCCGCACCCAGGCACGGTAGGCGTCTTCATAGGAGCCAGGCTCGTCGGATATCTCCAGATGATCGAAACCGTAGGGGGGATGCCAGGTACGGTGATCGCGGTTGGCGTGGGGCTGGAAATGAAGTTTGCCGATGTTGGCGGAGCGGTAGCCGTAGGGGCTGAGGAGGCGGGGGAGCGTGACAGTATCTTCGGGCACGGGAACGCCCATGTGCGTGATGCCGAGGGTGGAGGGATACTGGCCGGTGAGAAAGCTCAGGCGGCTGGGCATGCAGACGGGATTCTGAACGAAGCAGTGGTCGAAGTTGACACTCTGGCTTGCCAATCTGTCGAGGTGGGGCGTGTGGATATCCTGATTGCCGTTTGCGCCGAGGCCGTCCCAGCGCTGCTGGTCTGTGTAGATGATGAGGAAGTTGGGGCGGCGCATGGGGCTAGTCTCCTGCCAGTTTGAATCGCGTTTGGGTAGTAGCTACTCTACTATACGTGTTCTTCAGTTCGCAATCCCTGTCAGGGCGCAGTTCAGAGTGGGGCTGAGTACCAGGGCACCCACAAGGGGCGCCCCTACAGGAGTTAGCGGAAGGGATTGAGAAGAGGCGTTTACGCGAAAGCCCCTTTGGTGCTAGTATGACTTCTGCTTTGGATGACAGGGATGCACTCCTATGCAAGGGCCTTTCAAACGGCGTCAGTTTCCGGGAAAGCGAGGAGCAGAGCATGTTACGCGTAACCAAGCCCGAGGGATTTGGAAACATCGTTCTTGAAGAGGTTCCCATTCCGCCTGTCGGGCCGCGGGAGGTGCGGGTGCGGAGCAAAGTCAGCCTGATCAGCCGGGGGTCGGAGATCCTGCGGCGATATATGCACGAGGAGGCGATCAATCCGAGGATCATGGGCTATTCGCTGGCGGGCGTTGTCGACGAGGTGGGGAACGAGGCGGCGCAGCAGTTTCAGCCGGGGGATCGCGTGATGGCGGTGGCGCCCCATGCACAGTATGTGGTACAGCCGGTCGACTCAGACATCGGGCCGCGCGTGTGGCCTTTGCCCGACGACATTTCGTTTGAGGAGGCTACTTTTCTGCCGCTGGCCAAGAGCGGCGTCACCTGGGCGCAGTCGCCGGGGATCCGGCCCAGTCATACGATCGTGATCATGGGACAGGGACTGGTCGGCAATCTGGTTCTGCAGGGCGTCCGGTTGCATCTTTGTGAGCAGATTATCGTTGTGGATGCTATCGCCAAGCGCTGCCAGATGGGCCTTATCTTCGGCGCGGACCACGCTGTCGACATTACGGAGACGGACCCGGTGGAGCGGGTGATGGAGCTGACGGACGGGCGCGGCGCGGACATCGTGTTCGAATGTGTGGGCGGCGAGCCGGGGCTGAAATCGTTTGCGCAGGCCCAGGAGATGGTGTGCGACGGGGGAACGCTGCATCTGATCGGGCTCTATCACGGGCAGCCGTTGCCGCTGGACGCGGGCAAGATCCAGCGGAGGCGTCTGATTGGCGGCTACTACGGCGAAGATCCGCCTGAGTTCATGCTGGCCCGGACCGTAGAACTGATGCGGGAAGGGCGTATCCGCGTGGAGCCTTTGGTCAGCCACCGTTTCCCCTATCAGGAAGCAAAAGAGGCTTTCGATCTGCTGTATGGACGACTGGCCGAGGCGATGGGCGTGCTGTTGGTGTGGGAGGAGTAAAGCGGGGGAACCGGGTTACGAGAGATCGGTTTCAAAAGAGCCACTCTTCATCAGAAACGTATAGCCAAAGAATAGAAAACCAGAACTACAGTTGCAAGGAGAGAACCGATGTCCTTTTCTGCCAAAGGAATCGTTCATCGCTCGACGGTGACGGGCCGGCGAGGCATGATCGCTTCGGCGCATCCGCTGGCTTCGCTGGCGGGCGTGCGCATCATGATGGAAGGCGGCAACGCTATCGACGCGGTGGTGGCGGTGGCGGCGGCGCTGAATGTGGTCGAGCCTTACATGTCCGGACTGGGGGGCGACGGGTACATGCATATCTACTCGGAGCGGGAGCAGGAGCATACGGTACTGGACTATATGGGGCGCTCGCCGTACGGGGCAACGTTTGAAGAGGTGGGCGATGCGGAGAGCCGGGCGCGGGGGCCGCGTTCGCCGCTGGTGCCCGGGTCGTGCGGGGGCTGGCTGGCGGCGCTGGAGCGGTACGGTACGATGGATGCGGCCACGGTCTTTCAGCCGGCGATTGAATATGCGGAGCAGGGCTTTCCGCTGACGGTGAAGAACGCCGAGTTCACCGAGTTCAACGTGCCGGAGATGCTGAAATATCCGGCGACGGTGGAGGCGTATTTGCCGCATGGCCGTGCGCCGGTTGCGGGTGACCTGATGATACAGCCTGACCTGGCGAACAGCATGCGCGCCATCGCCAAGGGCGGGGCCGATGTCTTCTACCGAGGAGAGATTGCAGACAGGATGGTCCGCTACATGGAGGAGAACGGGGGGCTGATCACGCGGCGAGACCTGGAGGACTTTGAGGTGGAATGGCAGGAGCCGATTTCGGTGTCATACCGGGGTCTGCGTGTGTATGCGCCGCCGCTGCCGTGCCAGGGGATCCAGTATCTGGAGACGCTGAACATCATGGAGGGGTTCGACGTGGCGGAGATGGGCCACAACAGCGCAGCGACAGTTCATCGCTTTATCGAGGCGGCCAAGTTGGCGCAAGCGGACAGGGCGGAATATGCGGGTCTTGACGACCCGCCCACGTCCGGTCTTCTGTCAAAGGAGTACGCGGCCAAGCGCCGCGCTGAGATCGGTCCGCGTGCCAGGCCATCGGGCGGGGAGCGGTATACGTCGGAGAAGATGGAGGACGAGGTTCTGGCAGGGGACCCGCGGCGGTGGATGCGGACGGAGTGCACGACGCATTTCAGTGCGATCGACGCCGACGGCAACGCGGTGGCGATAACGCAGAGCCTGGGGGCAGGGTTTGGGTCGGCTGTGGTGATCCCCGGGACGGGCATTGCGTTGAACAATTTCCTCAACTGGTTTGACAGCGACCCGCAGAGCCCGAATGTGATTGGGCCGGGCCGGAAGATCGAGATGTGCATGTCGCCGGCGCAGGTGTGGGATGAGCAGGGGCTGCGTTTCTTAATTGGCACGCCGGGCAGTTACGGCATTTTGCAGACGACGCCGCAGATGATTATGAACGTCATCGATCATGATATGAACATTCAGGCGGCGATTGAGGCGGCGCGGGTGAAGTCGACGTCGCCGGGGACGGTGATCGATGTTGAGACGCGTGTTGGGGAGGATGTGCTGCAGGAACTGACGCAGATGGGGCACCAGATTAACCGGTTGGGGCCCTGGAACGCCGAGGTTGGGGGCGGCCAGGGGATCATGGTCGATCCTGAGAACGGCGGGTTCATGGGGGGCGCGGACCCGCGGCGCGATGGGTATGCGCTGGGGTGGTGAACTGCGGGGGTAACTGCAGGGGGAACTGCGGGGTACTGCGGGGGAATAGGGATGGTGGCCGGTATCGACGGTTTTCGTTGAGTGCCGGTCGCTTTTTTTGGGCGCGGTTATTCGGCGCGGTTGGTTAGGTGGATGAGGCCGTCGCCGCTGTGGACGCGGTGGACGCCGCGGCGCATGATGACGATGCCGTCTCTTTCGGCGTGTAGTTCGGCGAGGAGGGTGCCGAGGGGGTCGTGGATTGTGCCGACGAGCTGGCCGGTTTGGACTTCCTGGAGCAGTTCGACGTGGGGGCGGAAGAAGCCGGCCACGGGGGCGGACATGATTTCGTCCATGTTGCCGTCGCCTACGAGGTGCTGCGGGGGAGGGACCGCGGAGGGTTCGCCTGCGAGCATGTTCAGGTGGTGCATGACGTTGAGGACGCCGTGGATGAAGCAGTCTACGTCTTCGGGGCGGGCGCGGCCGGCGCCGGCGGCTTCGGTGTAGAGGCAGGGCACGCCGTGGTCGATGGCGGCGGAGATTGTGCGGCCGGGCGGCATGGGCGGCGGATGGCCCCACAGGACGGGCGCGCCGAAGACGCGTGCCGCGGCGAGGGAGCGCTGGCCTACGTCTTCATCGCTGTGGAGGTAACCGGCCAGAGTTGGGATGTCGCCGACGACGCCGGCGCTGTGGAGGTCGATGAAGAAGTCGGCTGCGCTGATGAATTTGTGGGTGAGCCAGTAGGCGATGCGCTGGGTGAGGGTTCCGGTTTCGGAGCCGGGGAAGACGCGTGCGAGGTTGAGGCCGTCGATGGGGCTGTTGCGGGTGGCGGTGGCGTAGGCGGCCATGTTGCAGACGGGGACCATGAGGAGTGTTCCGCGCAGTTGGGGCGGGTTGACCCGTTCGGCGATGCGGGGGATGGCTTCGACGCCTTCGTATTCGTCGCCGTGGACACCGGCGAAGACGACGAGGGTGGGTCCTGGCTGGGTTCCGGTTACGGACAGTAAGGGAATTTGCCACGAGCCGCCTTCTACGCGCGGCGAGATGTCCAGCCAGCAGGCGTTTTTGTTTCCTCGCTTCAGGTTGGTTACGTACAGTTCTGAAATGTGCATATTTGCTCTCCTGACTGGTGGTCAATACATCGCTGGCAGGTTACCGGTTGCCGCGAAGGACACCTCTTTTTGATCCGCGAAGGTTCGCGAAGGGCCGCGAAGAACATCTCTTTGTCCACGAAGGGCTGCGAAGAACACCTTTTTTCTGAATGGAGAGGCCGTCCTGTCAGTCGCGGAACTGGATGGCGTAGAGGTCGGCGTCTTTTAGGGCGAAGCGGATTCTGACGGGACGCCCAGCCAGTGCGCTGAGATCGTTGCCGCCGGCCCAGTGGGCGATCCTGTCTATCGAGTCGCCGAAGATTTCATCGCTCTCGTCGAGGGAGAAGCCTGGAACCGGCTTGCCCTCGTGGTCCTGGATCTCGACGCGCAGGCTGCCGGCGGCTGAGGTGGCAAAGTTGAGGACGAGATTGCGGCCGGAGAAGATCAGCGACTTCGTGAGGCTGGCGCCGCCGGAGAGAGGTGCGTGGAGGGAGACGAAGCCATCGATGCGAGTGGTGTAGCGGCGCAGGTTCATACTGCGGCCGGTCCAGTAGCCTTCGGTGACGTAGAGGGAGAGTTCGGGCGGGGCGCCGGGGGAGTCGGGTTCGGTTTCGATGAGGCCCCAGGCGACGCAGTTGTCGCCGTAGACCCAGCTGTCGACGACGTTGGGGCCGGGACGGATGTAAGCCTCCGGCCAGCGCTTGAAGTTTTCGCCGTCGCGGCTGGACATGAAGACGCCGTCGGTGACGACGGAACCGTAACGGGGATGGGCGGCGCTGCGGGCGCGGCGGTATTCGAGGCCGGGGAGATTGTCGGTCTGGGCGACCCAGCCGCGGTCGATGTAGCGCATGGGGAAGCCGAAGAGGATGTGGGGCGCGCGGGCGTAGGGGCGGATCTGGTTGGTGTAGAGCGGCTGTTCGGGCGTGTCGCCGTAGTCGAGCCATTTTGGCTGGGACCAGTTGAGAAAGTCGGGCGAGGTCGCGGTTTTGATGCCGCGCACGCCGTGGGGCGCGCCGCCGCGAAAGTCGCGGAAGTAGGCGCGGTACTCGCCGCGGTGATCGTCATAAAAGGCCAGGTTCAGGGAATCGAAGTAGCCTTCGGTGATGACTGGATCAAGGATGTCTTCGTTTTCTCGCCGCATGAAAGAGAAGTTGAAGCCGTCAGAGGATTGGAGGGCGTAGAGGGCGCGCGGTGTCTTGCCGGGGACGATGGCCTTGTACTCGGCACCTTCCTGGCAGGCCGGGTTGGTGTCGGGGAAAACGGCGGTATCGCCGGCGCTGAGTTCGATGCCGGAGAGGCTGTCGGACGCGAGAACGATGTTGTTGCGGCTGTTGCCCTCGAACTCGACCAGGCCGAGGGCGGGCTTGTGCCAGCTCTTGCCGTCGCGGCTTTCGGCATAGCAGACGAAGTAGGGGTGGGGGTAGTTCATCTTGCCGCCGGTCATGTCGTAGTGCCAGGCTCCGTAGTACATGCGAATGCGCCCGTCCTTGTCCTGGAAGACGGTGCGGTAGAGGCAGGCGTTGCCTTCGCAGGGCGCGTCTGTCTGCAGGACGACTTCGCGTTTGACGGGAGGATGGAGGCGCAGGTCGAGCCCGTCGTCCAGTTCGGCAATTAGAAAGTCATCGATCATGGGTTCGAGGCGCGTACCGATGTCGATCGGTTCGGCGTGTGCGGTGGTGGATCTGCTCATGAGAGTCACCTTTGGACTGCAGTGGTCAGTGGTCGGTGGTCAGTAACGGCGGTAGGCGGCGGTTGTTGGGTCAGAGATTTGGGGCGCGGAGGATTGTGTTGGTGGATGGGTGGGTCCAGATTTCGCAGTAGACGGTGGGGGAAGGACGCGGTGGGGGATAGCCGGGTGGTCTGTTGTTGGGGTCGTGCAGTTCAAGGCGGTCGCGACCTTCTATGTGGTGGAGCCAAGTGTGTTCTTCCGGGGCGGCGGCGACTTCGCGGCGTAGGATGAACTCTATGTAGTCGAAGGCGGTGAAGGCGACGTGGGCGAGGAAGACGCGGTCGACGACGCGGCCGTTCCAGGTGGCGAGGTCGGGCAGGACCAGGGGGCCGGTGCAGACCTGAAAGGTGGCATCTTCGCGGTTGACGTTGATGAGATTGACGGGAAATTCGACGGTGACCTGCAGGCCGGTCTGGGTGTCGCGGTAGGTAGAGCGGGCATTGAGCAGGGCATTGGCGAGGGTGGCTTCGATCAGGGGCTCGCTGGCATTGAGCTCGGTCGGGTGGGGAATCTCTTTCAGACCGATGTTGTGATCCTGGAAGGCGTCGCTCAGTGCCTGCGCGGACGCGGGCTCTGTTTCGCTGCTGGGGCGTTTCGCGATCGGGATCCGATGCGAGCGGCTGAAGGCCATGCGAAACTCGCTGCTGGGGATCTGGAAAAAGCCCTGACGGGGGATGGTGTATTCGGAGCGGCAGGGAGCGCCGACGAAGAGTTCGGCCAGGGCGCCGCCGTTGTCGTCGGCGATGACACAGCTGGATTCGATGTTGAAGCGGACGTGGCGCACATCGCCCTCTTTGCCGATGAAACCGCCGGCGTACTTGTAGTAGGGATCAGCCTGCACGGGGAAGGTCTTCCAGGTGAAGAAGGAGCGGGGAAAGTCGATCATGTCGGCCTCCGCGGCGGTTGGCTGTATTCAGAGTGAGGTTACGGATTCTGGCGGTCTTAGTTATCAGTCCCAGGTAAAGAATACGCTGAGCCAGCCCTCGTGCCCGGTCATCATGCGATCAAAGAGTTGGGGCGCCTCGGTGTAGGGCGCGACGTGGCTGACGAGCGGTTCGGTCTGCAGCTGGCCGCGGCGGATGAGGTCGAGGATAACGTGCTGGTTGCGGATGCGCGTCCAGGGCCAGTAGGGATGGGTATCGCTCATGCCGGTCTGGTAGGAGCCGGTCATTATGATTTCGCGGCGGAAGAGCTCGTCGGATTCGATAGGGATGGAGCCGCTGGTGGCGCCGACGAGGATGATGCGGCCGCGGTCGGCGGCGGCTTTGATCATGGTGGGGTAGTTGCCGATGTAGGAGGTGCAGTGGAGCTGCACTTCGGCGCCGCTGCCCTGCGGCATGTTGGGAAGAGCGCCGCGCCAGCGCCAGGGCAACTGGGTGAGGGCATGGATTTCGGCAGTTACGTCCTGGTTGCCGGCGTTGACGAGGTGGGAAGCGCCGAGTTGCTGGGCGAGCTCCAGCCGCTCTTCCACCATGTCGACACCGATAAGAGGGTGTGCGCCGACGAGACGGCAAAGCTGCAGGGCCATCAGACCGACGACGCCGAGGCCGTGGACAGCGGCGGATTCCCCGATTTGGATCTGGGCGCGGCGGACGCCGTGAAGGGCGACGTCGCCGAGAACGCAGAAGGCGATTTCGACGTCGGTGAGATCGTCGGGCAGTTTTTGGACGCTGTACTGTTGTGGGATGGCGACTTCGCCGGCCTCGAGCTCAGGCGTCACCAGCCAGTGTGTGGAATGGTTACCGCTGCAGAGCACGCGGTCGCCGACTGACACTTTGTCGACGTCGCTGCCCGCGGCTTCGACGACGCCGATGGCTGTGTAGCCGAGCCCCTGGGGCTTGAATGCGGCCTGTTCGGCGGGGCTGGCGTTGCGGCGGGCGCGGATGCCGTTCATTTCGGAGCCGGCGCTGACCTGGGTGAGACGGGTGCGCACAAGGAGCTGATTGGATGCGGGGGCTGGCACCTCGAACTCTTCGATTTCGATTTGGCCCGTAGGGGTGAGGACCAACCGTTGTCCCTTTGTCACTTGAGTTTCCTTTGGATGTTGGCGCGATGCCTATCGACAGGAGTACAGGGTCAAGTGTACAATCATTTGCAGTCTGTATCCAACAGGGGGAACTGCAGTGGTCGGTGGTCAGCGGTCAGTGGCCAGTGGCCAGAAGACAGAGGGGGAGAGCGATGACAGGCCAGCGTACTGTCTATGTTAGTGGAGAGTTTGTGGCGGAGAGCGAGGCGGGCTTTTCTATTTTTGATTCGGCGTTGATGTATGGTGATGTGATATTTGAAACGACGCGTACGTTTAACGGACAGCCTTTTCGGCTGCGGGAGCATATTGAGCGGCTGTATGTGGGGCTGCGGACGCTGGAGATCGACTGCGGGTTGACGCCGGACGGGATGGAGGCGGCGACACTGGAAACGATTGAGAGGAACCGACATTGTTTCGCGGACGGCAGGGACTTTCAGATCGTTCACAATGTTTCGCGGGGGCCGATGGGGCTATACGAAACGGTTTTTGAGGGCGGTGTGAAGCCGACGGTGACGATCAACTGCTGGCCGCTGACGTGGCATTTGGCTGCGTTCGCGGATACGTATGAGAAGGGCGTACACGCGGTCGTTCCGGCGCAGCGATCGGTTCCCTCGCGTTTGATCGACCCCAAGATCAAGAACCGGAGCCGGATCTACTATCAGATTGCCAACTTGCAGGCGCAGAAGGTGGACCCGGCGGCGTGGGCGCTGTTGACGGACGAGGACGGTTTTCTGACGGAGGGCACGGGGTCGAACTTTTTTGTCGTCAAGGACGGGGGTCTGCTGACGGCGGAGCCGCGCAATATTCTGCGGGGTGTGACGCGGCAGGCGGTGTTGGAGCTGGCGGAGAGTTTGGGGCTGGCGTGCCGGGAGTGCAATCTGGAGCCGTATGACGTGATGACGGCGGACGAGGCGTTTTTCACTTCGACGCCGTTTACGATTATGCCGGCGACGCGGTTCAACGGGCATGATGTGGGCACGGGAGAGCCGGGGCCGGTTACGCGGCGGTTGATGTCGGCCTGGAACCAGATGGTTGAGGTGGATATGGTGGCGCAGGCGCGGGCGTTTGCTGCGGAAGTGGGAAACTGCAGTGGTCAGTGATCAGTGGTCAGTGGCTTGAGACAGCAAGTAGGGGGAGCGAACCCTGGTGGATTAGCAAGTTGCTGGGGAAGAATAAGCACGGTGGGTTAGCCTGATGGGGGGCGTTGCGGGGGGAATCCCCCCGCACAAGGGAGGGCCGAAGGCCCGACCGCACAACTGCAGTGGTTAGTGGTCAGTGATCAGTGGTCAGTGTGGCGGGGGAGTCAGTCCCGCGGCAGGGGCCAGTGGATTTTTTCGACGCCTTGGGCCTGGGAGCGCATGATGGCGATCATGATTTCGAGGCTGTGGAGGGCGCGCTGGCCGCTGGAGATGCTCTCGCCTCCGTTTTCGATGAGGTGGATCAGTTCGTCGACGGCGTTGACCATGCCGCTGCCGTAGTCGACGGTTCCGCCGAGCTGGCGGCTGGTGACTTCGTGGGAGTGCTCGGGCGATGTCAGGTAGACGACGGCTTCGGTGTTGCTGATGCGGATGCGGCCCTTGGTGCAGAGGAGGTCGAGCTCGAAGTTGACGAGTGTTCGCTGCGACATTTCGATGTGAGCGCGTACGCCGTTGGTGAAGTAGACGAAGGCGGAGGCGCCGGGATCGGTTTTGGGGTCGTGGCCGCCGTCGCCGCGGTATTCGGTGCGGTCCTCGTAGCCTTCTTCCATGCCGCCGATGAGCCAGTCGGGCGCGGCGCCGGCGTACATGCAGACGGTGTCGATGAGGTGGGTGCCGTTGCGGAACATCATGGCCCGTTGGCCTCCCATGTGGGCGCCGATGCGGGTGAGGGAGCCGATGCGTCCCTCCTCAATGATGGCCAGGGCCTGGCGCCAGAAGGGGTCCCAACGGCGGCCATGGTTGACGCATATTTTGGTACCGTTCTTTTCGACAGCGGCCAACATACGGTCGGCATCGGCGAGGGTGGTGGCGAGGGGCTTTTCGCAGTAGATGGCGGGGACGCCGGCCTCGGCCGCGTCGACGACCATCTGGGCGTGGAGATGGTCTGAGGTGACGACGCTGAGGATGTCGAGATTCTCGCGTTCGAGCATGGCGCGGTAGTCGTTGTAGTGTGCGGCCGGGCCCCAGTTTTGCTCGTATGTGGTGAGGAGTTCGGGCACAAGCTCGCAGACGGCGACGACTTGGGTGCGGGGATGGGCGGCGTAGGCGGAGGCGTGGGAGTGGGGCTGCGGGTGGCGCGTTGACCAGAGGTCGTAGCGCGGCGGCGACTGGCCGATGCCGGTGAGGCCGATAATGCCGGCCCGGTATGTCTTATTGCTCGATGGGTTGGTTGCGGACATGTTACCCTCTTAGTTGCTTAAGCCGGTTGGCGGTGGTGTAGTGCTGGCGACGGACCGAATATCCCTCTAATCAGTGGCTACAGAAGGTCGGCCTACGCTTCCTTTAACCAGACGGCGTAGGGATTCTCCCTGTTTTCGAGTGGCAAGTAGACGCGGCCGCGAGTTCGCTGGGATTCGTGGATCGCCATGATCATCTCGAGGACGGCGCGGGCGTCATGGCCGTTGGTTACGGCGGTTACCTGGCGGTTCTCTTCTATCGCGC
Organism: Caldilineaceae bacterium; assembly: GCA_965204525.1. Taxonomy (GTDB): domain Bacteria; phylum Chloroflexota; class Anaerolineae; order Caldilineales; family Caldilineaceae; genus Bin5. The sequence goes on from OZ241994.1 coordinate 2,429,204, forward strand.
GGATCAACTCTTCCACAAAAATCCGGTTGTTCAGTTGAAATTTCTCGGAAACGGAACGGGGCTGGCCGTCCTCGTTCAGATCCCATTCGGGCAGCGTGATGCGTTCCCAGGCACCGTCTCTGTCGCCGGGGAGCCATAGGCGGTAGGGATAGTGGTAGAGCTCGCCGAGCGGCGCGGTGCGGAGTGAGAGGATGCCGGCGGAGCCGTGGATTTCGAGGCCGAGCCAGTTGACCTGCTCGCGGGTATCGGTGTCGTCGCTGCGATAGGAGTCAAGGTGGGCGGTCACTCCATTCTGGAAGACGAAGTAGGCGGCGAGACCGTTGCCAGCGATCAGGCCGACGCCTTCGTCGCCTTCATGGATGTCGGCGGTGGTGAGCTCGCGGCCGTCCTGGGTGACGTGGGCGTGGGCCCAGGCAACTTCGGATCCGGCGAGGAAACGGATGTCGTCGAGGAGGTGGGGACCGAGGACGATGAGGTCCATTGCGCCAGCGCGGTGGTCGGCTTTGCCGTGGCGGCGGATCATCTGGACGTCGCCGATGAGGCCGTCGTCGATGAGTTTTTTGGCGTGGAGCTCGTAAGGGTTGGCGCGGCGGTGGGCGACGGCGACCCTGGTGTTGTGTTTTTCGCAGACGGCGAGCATGGCGTCGGCTTCGGCCAGCGTGCGGGAGAAGGGCTTTTCGCTAAAGATGCCCTTGACGCCGGCTTGGGCGCAGGCAATGACCATGTCGGCGTGTTGATCGACCCAGCGGGGGCAGACGGTGACGAGATCCAGGTCGATCTTTGACAGCATTTCGTGATAGTCGGCGAAGCTGTGGGCGGCGCCGGTACGCTGGACGGCGGCGGCGCGTCCTTCTTCGTCCGGGTCGGCGAGTGCGACGACTTCGACATTGGGCAGCCCCTGGAAGGCGGTGTCGAGATGGTGGCCGTAGTTGCCGCGTCCGGTGTGGCCGATGATTCCGGCCCGATAGGTTGCTGACATTTGAACCCCAGTGGTCAGTGGTTAGTGGTCAGTTACTGGCGGCGAGTGCGGGTGTCATTCGCCGGTGGAACGGATTTCGATATCGTCGAGGCCTTCGGCGAGAGGCAGGCTTACCTGTGTGCCGGTCTTGTGGGAGATGTGGATGGCGGTGATGACTTCGAGCGCTTTGAGGCCGTCGCGGCCGGTTGAGACGCTTTCGCGGTCTTCGAGCAGGCAGTCGATGCTTTCGCGGGTAGCTGAGTAGAAGTAGTCGTCGAGCTTGAACTCGGCCGGCATGTCGGGGATGGGCTGGAATTCGTAGCGTGTGCCGTAGCCTTCGTCGGCTTCGACGAGGGGGCCGTATTCCCAGTGGCCGCGGCGTTCGCTGAAGTGGATGCGGCCTTCGGTGCCGGCGATCTTGGTGTAGCCGAGATGCTCTTTACGTTCGGCGATGCAGTCGATGAAGATGACGACGCCGTCCGAGCAGGCGACCATGCCGGCGCCGCCGGGATCGGCGACGGTTTCCTGGTTGAGGTAGCCGGATACGAGCTGGGGCTGCGCGTCGGTGAAGAAGAAGGCGTAGTCGACGGTGTGGGTGCCGTTGGTGAGGAGCGGGCGGCAGCCCTCGTAGGTGATGGTCTTGATGCGGCCGACGGCGCCGTCGTCGATCATGCGCTTGATGCGCTGGTAGTGGGGGAGGAAGCGGCGGGTGTGTTCGGTTATGAGGCGGGAGCCGCTGCGGTCGCAGGCTTCCACCATTTTGCGGCCCCAGGCGACGCTGGTAGCGAGCGGCTTTTCGACCATGATCACTTTGATGTCGGCTTCGGCGGCTTCGATGACGGGATGGTGGTGGTAGAGCGTGTTGGTGGTGACGTCGACGACATCGAGGCGGGCTTTTTCGTACATGTCGACGGCGGTGGGATAGCGATGCTCGGGCTCGATCTCCCATTCGTCGCCGAACTGTTGGAGCCGCTGTGGGTCGATGTCGGCGATTGCGACCAGCTCGGCGTCTTCGCAGCGGCGGTAGCCGGCTGCGTGGGAAAAGGGTCTGTGCCCGAGTCCGCCGATTGGGCCGGCGCCGACGATGCCGACTCTGACTTTAGCTTTAGACATGTGTGTGCTCCTGGGACTTGGTTGCGAATTGGGTTGGGCGGCGACTATGGGTCGTCTGCGGTGATGGGCATGATGTAGTGGATCTGGCGGGCTACTTCGCGGAAGCCGAAGTCGGGGTAGAAGTGTGCGCCGACATCGTTCTGGTCGAGGGTTTCGATGCGGGCGTAGGACAGGCCTTCGGCGGCGAAGTAGGCGACGGCCTCTTCGAGCAGGCGGCGGCCGATGCCCTGTTGCTGGAATTCGGGCAGGACGGCGAAGTTGGGGATGCCGCCGACGCCGGCGGCTTTGTCAACGCGGGTGGAGACGTAGCCGACGATCTGCCCGTCGACTTCGGCGACGAGGATGCCGTGTGCGTTGGCTGCGACGTCGTCGTCTATATGGCGTACTTTGCGCCAGCGCCAGTCTTTGCCGTGGATAGTCCCGTAGAGCCGTTCGATGTTCTGGTCGACACAGACGCCGTCAAAGCAGATGGCGGTGATCGTTTTCAGCGTTTCCAGGTCGGACGGTCGGTAGCGTCGAATTTCCATCCAATGCTCCTGCGTGAAGCTGCTTTGGGGCCGGCAAGACAGGCGTCGGTTGGTTTTGCCCTACTCTACAAACTGGAAGGCGTAGACGTCGGCATCCTGCAGTGAAAAGCGCAGCCGCACGAGCTCGCCGCTGAACTGGCTGACGTCGGCGCCGTTTGACCAGCGCACGGTGCGGTCGAGGTCATCGCCCAAGAGCTCGACGCAGTCGTTAAGGCCATAGCCCTCGATGGCCAGGTCGACCTGTCCGTGGAGCATTTCTACGCGGACGCTGCCGGCGGCCGAGGCGGAGAAGTTCAGCTCTAAATTGCTCCCAGTGAACCTGATCGGCTTGGTGATCATTTCGCCGCCGCTGGGGGGTGCGTGGAGGGAGACGAAGCCGTCCGTGCGGAGGGTGTAGCGGCGCTGGCTCACCGAATTCCCGCGCCAGTAGCCTTCACTGACGTACATTGAGAGCTCATCGGGGGCGCCGGCGAACTGGGAGCGGGTGGTGACGAGGCCCCAGTGCTGGTAGTTATCGCCGTAGGTCCAGTTGTCCTGCGGACGCAGGCCGGGGCGGATGAATGCTTCGGGCCAGATGTTAAATTCCATGCCGTCGCGGCTGCTCATGAAGAGGCCGTCGGTGAGGGCGGCGCCGTAGCGCTCCCGGGCTTCGGAGCGCATGCGGCGGTGTTCCGGTTCGGGGAGATCTTCGATGGCGGGCGACCAGGGGCGCTCCACGTAGCGGGCGGGGAAGCCGACGAAAATGTGGGGCGCGCGGAAGTAGGGCGTGACCTGGTTGGTGTAGAGCTCAGCGATGCGGGTGGGGTTGTAGTCAATGAAGACGGGCTCGGTCCAGTTGAGGAAGTCGTGCGAGACGCAGGTCATGATGTCGCGTCCGTGGCGGAAGTCGCGGTGGTAGTCGCGGTATTCGCCGCGTTCGGCGTCCCAAAAGGCCAGGTTCTGGGAGTCGAAGTAGCCCTTGGTGATGACGGGTTCGTCGCTCATCTGCGTCCAGTGGATGCCGTCGGGTGAGCTGAGGGCGAAGAGGCCTTTGTATCCTCTGTTGTTGGCGAGCGCCTTGTATCTTTCGGCGGCGGGCGCGTCGGGATTGGGGTCTTTGAAGGGTACGAAGTTGATGGCCGGGCTGGTGTCTTCGCGGGCATCGAGGATGATGTTGTTGTTGCGCGAGCCGTCGAATTCGACGAGGCCGAGGTTTGGCTTGCTCCAGTTGATGCCGTCGCTGCTTTCGGCGAGGCAGACGACCTCGGGGTGGGCGAATTCAAGGGAGCCGGCGTCATGGGTGAAGTGCCAGCCGCGGTAGTACATGAGGTAGCGGTCATCGTCCTGGAAGACGGTGACGTAGCCGGAGGCGTTGCCCTCCCAGGGTGCGTCGGTCTCGAGGGCGACCTCCTGGGGGACGGGGCGATGGAGGCGCAGCTCGGCGTCGCGGGAAAGGGCGGCGATGAGATGGTCGTCGACGAGCAGCTCGCGGCGGGAGCCGATGTGGATTCCCGGGCCGGGCTCAATGTTGGTGAGTGAACTGGACATGGTGAACTCCCTTTGCGGCCGATGCCCGCGGGCCGATGTGACGGCTGCTTAAGAACGGAGGCGGTGCCCCCGGGTACTGTGCTCAGGCTGGTGTCACGCCGATGCGGTCGAGACGTTGTTTGGCTTCGGCGTAGACGTCTGCGGAAAGCGGGCCGGCCTGGATGGCCTGCGCGTTTTCAGCGAGATGCGCGGGATTGGTTGTGCCTACGATGATGGTGTGGACGTCAGGGTGCGTCAGAGTATAGCGCAGTACGAAGGACGTGTCGCTTTCGCCGGCCTGCTTCAGGTCGGCCAGGCCGGCACCGGTAAAGGCCTGCCATCTGTCGGGACTGCCTATGCCCTCGCCAGGCTTGCCGAGGGCGACGCCGCCGCGGATGATGGTGCCGGCGCCGGCCTGCGCGGTTGTGGTCAGCCAGTCTTCGTGGTCGCGCTCGAGGGCGGAGTAGGGGATCTGGTAGACATCAAAGACATCCCAGTCGAGGTAGGTGGGCAGGTGGGGCAAGGTGGTGGACATGCCGATCCAGCGCACTTTGCCCAGGGCGCGCATGTCCTGCAGCGCCTGCACCAGGTCGCCCTGTTCGCAGTCGGCCACGGTGGGGTTGTGCAGTTGCATTATGTCGATGCAGTCGACGCGCAGGCGTTCGAGGCTTTGGTGCAGACCGCGGAAAAGGTTCTCTCTGGACCAGATATGTCCATCGGGATGGCAGCCGCACTTGGTGGCGAGGACGAATTCATCGCGGCGGTAATGAAGGTAGCGGCCGATCATCTCCTCGCTGTTGCCGTAGTCGTTGGCGGTGTCGATGAAGTTGATACCGGCATCGAGGACGGCGTTGAGCTGGGCATCCATCTCTGCGTCGTTCATGGCGCGGCGATGGCCTGCGCCGAAGCCGAGCCGGGTGACTTCCAGGCCGGTACGACCAAGGATTGCCGTGGGGAGGGTATTGGACATCGGGAGCCTTTCCTAGGTGTAGAATCGGGCCGGATGTAACTCGATGTCGGGCCGCTTAGAACTGACCGCCACAGTTATACGCGCCCTGGGAACTCCTTGCCACGAATGTGCATGAAAGGTGTGTCGCCGCTGCGGGGCGTGCCTTCGACCTGGCTGCGGTGGGATTCGTCAACGATGCCGAGGTAGCTGGTTTCGGCGTCGAGATAGTGGAGTGCCAGGCCGCGGCGGCGGTTGGGGGTGGTGTTGGCTTCGGTGCGATGGAAGTTGAGGCCATGGTGGAACATGCAGTGGCCGGCTTTCAGTTCCACCGGGACGGGGTCGGCCAGAAACTCCTGGGCCAGGAACAGGTCCTTGTACTCACGGGCGATCGGGCCCCACTTGTGGCTGCCGGGGATGACGGTCATGCAGCCGTTGTCGACGGTAGCATCGTCGAGGGCGACCCAGCAGCTGACATGGTTCTGGGGGGCGAACATGGGCCAGGCGACGGAGTCCTGATGCCAGTCGGTCACGGTGCCATTGAAGCGGGGCTTCATCATAAGCTGGTCGGTGTAGAGCTTGATATTGGGGCTCAGGAGAACTTCGATCACGTCTACAATCTCGGGCTTTTTGGCGACGGCTTCGAAGAGGTCGTCATGGTAGCAGAGGTAGACCATCTTGCGGATCATGTCGATACGTGGATTGGCCTTCTTTTTGCCATCTCGGAACTGCTCTTCCAACTGAATATATTTAGGCGGCACATGGGTGAGGCGTCCGGCGGCGATTTCTTCAGTGCGCTGGCGGAGGGCCTGGATGTCGTCGTCGGACAGGACGCGGCCGTAGGGCAGGTAGCCGTTTTCGTCGAAAAACTGTTTCTGTTCGGCAGACAGGATCATGGTTGGTCTCCTCAGAGTTTAGGGGCGCAGGCCGCAGCGCTCATCATCCGAGCAAGTCAGCGGCGCAGTAGTTTGGGTAAGAATAACTGTACGCCGAGTACGGCCAACAGTCCAAACACGAGACTGGGCGCGACCAGCAGGAAGCTGCGTTGAAAGGTATAGGTAAAGACGACGTCGGAAAGAAGGAGGTCGAGCGCTGGGATTTGGCCACCCAACAGCGCCCAGGAGGTGTAGGCCCAGAAGCCGCCAAAGAGCGGAACGCTTGCGAAGGAAGCCACGATATACAGGAGGACCGCCTTGGGTTCTGCCATGGCCAGCAGAGTCCCGGACAGAGCGGCGGCAAGACTGAGCGCGAGCATATCGGCCGGCCAGGCGACATAGTCTTTGAGATGGGTAAGGGAGATCAACCCCATGTAGGCCAGGATCGCGGCGACGGCGAAGACGGCCAGGCACTGTCGAAGTCCGGGGTTCATGGGAGAGAGTCCTGCAAGCGCAAGAGACGCTCATCGCGCCCGTGGGGATGGACCAGACGGAATCCGGCTTCAACGGACCAGGCATGCTCCTGGTGCGCGGCCATAATCTGATCGAGGTCGAATATTTGCAGTGGGAACTCCATGTCCAGGCTTTCGCGGGGGGCGAGGGTCCGCTCGATGGTGGAGGCGCGGCTGTAGAGTGAACGGTCGATGTCGGGATCGTTACGCCAAGTGCTGTAGCTGCCGCCGATGCGCGTGCCGTTCAAGAGCAGGTCGAAGAAGTAGCTATTAAGTCGGACCGGCAGATCGGACCGATTGTGCAGGATGAACTGTACAGTGAGTTGGGAATTGTTAGTTTCGGCCCGGTGCACACCGGTTAACTCCAGTTCGAATCTGCGCACACTTTCCAGAGAGCCGACGTAGTTCGAGACGGCCTGCCAGCTGGCCGCCAAGGCGATGAGACCCAGGGAAACGAGGAAGATATAGGCGACGCGGGGCACGGTTGGCCGTTTAATCAGACATGTCCTGCGTAGGATCTACCTCGCACTGAGATATAGTCAACATGGACTTCTTCGGATGTGCTCAGGTCTTTTGTCTTGGCCATCATGTAGTGCAAAGCCCAGGCGCGGCGACGTTTGGTCGAGGTGTTGGGGCTCGAATAGTGCAGGTTGAGGCTGTGGAAGAGGAGGCAGCCGCCGGCGGGTATGGGAACGGGCACCTCGTTGGCTTTCATTTCCTCGGTAAGCAACTGGGGCAGGTGCCTGAGGTGGAGCAGGCCGTAGTTTTGGCTGCCGGGGAGGCAGCGGATACAGCCGTTTTCAAGGGTGGCTTCATCGAGCGCGATCCAGCAGGTGATCTGGTTTTGGGGGATGAGGAAGGGCCACGAGGCAGAGTCCTGATGATACTCTTTGACCGAGCCGTGACCGGGCGGCTTCATGAAGATCTGGTCGCCAAGCAGCTTGATGTCAGGCTCGTCGAAGAGTTCGGCGATGAGGTCGACGAGCTTGGGTTTTTTGGCGACGGCGAGAAAGGCGTCATGGATGAAGGAGGGGAAGTTGATTTTGCGCAGCTCATCGAGAGGGCTGGCGGTCTGCACTTCGCCGCGTGCAACGACCATCTCTTTTTCGAGGACAGGAATCCCTTTGATGTCGGTGGCTATATTGACGCGACCGTAAGCGATATCCTCAGTCAGCTGTTGGAGTTGTGCCAGCTCCTGCGCATCGAGAAGGGTGGGGTAGGGCAGGAAGCCCTCTCGCCAGAAGGTTGCCTTTTGCTCGGGCGTGAGTATCATCTTTTCCTCCGAACTGCAGCGGCCGGTTGTTCGTTGTGTGAGGCCGGTTGAGTACTTTCAGCAGGTTACTGTGGCAGCTGCCGGCGAATCAGTCCAGGCTCATGCGGGGGTCGAGGGCGTCGCGCAGGCCGTCGCCGATGAAGTTGATGGCGAGCACGCAGACGGTGATCATGAGGCCGGGCGGGAGCCAGAACCAGGGCATGCTCTCGATAATCTGGATGTTCTGGGCTTCGTTGAGCATGTTGCCCCAACTGGGGGTGGGCACCTGGACGCCAAGGCCGAGAAAACTGAGGCCTGCCTCAGTGAGGATGGCGCCGGCGATGCCGAAGCTGGCGGCAACGGTGATTGGCGCGACCACATTGGGCAGGATGTGGCGCATGATGATCCATTTCTCCTCGACGCCCACAGCTTGCGCGGCCATGATGTAGTCGGTTTCACGAATGGAGAGAATTAGGCTGCGGACGAGGCGGGCTACGCCTGTCCAGCCGATGAGGCCGATCGCCAGCATGGAGTTGAATATGCCCGGGCCAATGAAGGATACGACCGTGATCAGGATGATGAGGGTTGGGAAGGCCATGACCGTGTCGGTAGCGCGCATGACCAGTGCGTCGATGCGGCCACCGTAGTAGCCAGAGATGCTGCCCAGGATGGTGCCGATGGTGATAGAGAGAGAGACGGCGACGATGCCCACTGACATAGAGACGCGGCCGCCGTAGATGACGCGGCTCCAGATGTCGCGGCCGGTGAGGTCTGTGCCCAGCAGGTGTCCTTCTTCGCCGGGAGAAAGCCCGATCTCACGGATCTCGATCCTATGGGGATGGATGGGGGCAACGACGGGGGCGAGGGGGAAGGCGACGACGATAAGCAGGATCATCAGGACGGCGCTGGCCAGAGCCAGTTTGTGGCGACGGAAGCGACGCCAGGCGCGGCGGCGCTGGGCGGCGGCACCGCCTTCGTCGGGATCGATGGCGTTAGCCAAAGGAGAGGAGCGGGAAGGCGGGGGCGGGGAGTCAGGTGCATTCTCTCTCTCCGCCGTCTTCGCCTCTCTATCCTGCGGTTCTTCTATCGTCACTTTTTTGCGCTCTCTCTTCTATTCGTAGCGGATACGGGGGTCGATACTCCCGTATGTCAGGTCGGTAATGAGGTTGCTTAGGACGATGGTGAGGGCGGATACGAGGACCATACCCATTATAAGAGGGTAGTCGCGTGTTGCCACGCCGTCCAGGTACAGGATGCCCATACCGGGCCAGTTGAAGATGGTTTCGATAATCAGCGCGCCGCCGAAAAGGCTTGGGAGACGCAGGCCGATGATGGTAATCACCGGAAGCAAAGCGTTGCGCAGGGTATGGCGGAAGATGACGACTTTTTCGCTCAGCCCTTTGCTGCGGGCGACGGTGATATAGTCGAGACGCACGATCTCCAGAACGCTGGAACGGGTGTAACGCATGATGCCGGCTGTCGTTTCCAGGCCTAACACGGTGGCAGGCAGCGCGAGGTAGCGACCACTATCCAGCATGGAACCCCAGAAGCCGAAATCCTTTCCGATTGAGGAGTAGCCGCTGGTGGGCAGCCAGCCCAGTTTGAGCGAAAAGAGATAGATCGCGCCAATTGCGGCAAAGAAACCGGGCACGGAGATGCCAATGAAGGTCAGAAAGGTGAGCACATAGTCGGGCGTTGTGTACTGGTTCAAGGCCGAGAAAATGCCCAAGGGGATGCCAAGGATAATGGAAATCGTCATGGCTGCGGCCATAAGGCGCAACGTGGCAGGAAGACGCATTGAAATCTCTTCAGCGACGGGGATTTTGCTACGGATGCGCACGCCCAGGTTGCCCCTGAGCAGGCCGCCCATCCAGCTGACATAACGAACGTGAGGCGGCCTGTCCAGCCCATATTTTTTGCGCAGCGCGTCTGCGTGGGAGCCTTCATCTCCTCCGACACCCGATTCCGGGTCCATGAGGATCATGGCTGCCACAGCGTCGCCCGGGGCCAATTCGGTAAATGAAAAAGTAATGACAGTGATGCCGAATAGCACGGGCAACATCTGGACGATGCGGCGGAGAATGTAGCGGTTCATGGTAAGACCCAGGAGTGAGAGGGGAGGAGTGAGGAGAGAGAAACTGCTCACACTCCTCCCCTCCTCATATCTCAAGCTTTGCTGTTGGTTACTCTCCGGCCAGGTACCAGTTCACCGGGTAGCGCTCGGCAAACGGTTCGTCCAGCTGGCGATAGATGTTGTTGCACACATCGGCGCTGAAAGCGGAGTACCGCCTCGGCCAGAAGATGGGAATTTCGCCCGCTTCTTCGGTGATAATCTCTGTGGCCCGGTGGAGCATCTCCTTCCGTTTTTGCGGGTCGGGTTCGGACATGGCGGCTTCGGACAACTGGTCGAACTCTTCGTTACAGTAGTGGCCTGCGTTGCGGCCAGCCGGCCAGCCGCGATCACAGCCCAGTGAGAGCCGCAACTGATCGGGGTTGAACCAGCCACAGCAAGCATAGGCCAGGTGAAAATCGTCATTCTCCAAGACGCGATCGACCCAGGCAGGACCATCCAGGTAGACGAGGTCGACCTTGATGCCGACATCGTTCCAATACTGCTGCATGGCGGCGTGGATGCGCTTGCTCTGATCATCCTGGTAGTAGGTGATGAAGTCCACCTCCAACTCGGGATCCCAGCCGGCTTCTTCCAATAGGGCGCGGGCCTTATCGGGGTCGAAGGGGTAGGTGGCAATATTGGGGCTGACGAAGTCGGGGTTGGTGAGCCTCAGGTGGAGCACTTCCGCCAGGTCGCCGTAATAGGCTTCGGCCATTGCTTCGCGGTCGAGCGAATAGAGGAGCGCCTGCCGTATACGCACGTCCTGCCATAGCGGTCTGTTTTGGTTAGGAAAGACCGTCAGACCGCCGGCGATCTTATCGCCAAGCAGGACGATACTGGGGTCGTCCTTGTAGCGTTCATATTCGGTTGCGGTCACGCGTCCGGCCATGTGGATTTCACCGTTCTCGAGGGCGGCGTAGGCGGTTGTGCCGGTCAGACCGATACGGAAGATGATTTGATCAAGGTAGGGCCGGCCAGCGTAGTAGTCCTCGTTGGCTTCGAGGATGTAGTACTGATCGGGCACGAACTCACCCATCGTGAAGGGGCCGGAACCAACCGGATTGCGAACGGCGTATTCGGTATCGCCCAGATCGATGTAGGCAATACCGTCGAGGAGATGCTTCGGCCAGATATTGAAGGAGGCCATATTGAGAAGGACGCTGCCGCGCGGCGCGACAAGGTTCAATTCAACGGTGTAGTCGTCAAGCACCTTGATGCCGGCAATGTTATCGGCCTCGCCGCTCTCAAATTCGGCGGCGCCGACCAGCTGATCCAGACCGGAGGTACGGCCGTGGGAGGCGCCGGTATCGGGATGGAAGAACATCTCCAACGAGAACTTTACGTCTTCAGCGGTCAGCGGCTCACCGTCATGGAAGCGCACGTCATCGCGCAGGTTAAAGGTATAGGTGAGTCCGTCTGTGGAAACGTCCCAGCTTGTGGCCAGGTCAGGATGGACGGAGACGGCATCGGTGTCGCGGTCGATCAACTGGCTGAAGAGATAGTCATCACGGGCGGTGAAGACGAACCAGTTGCTGCCGGTCATGGCTCCGGCGCCACCGGCCACCACCACCTGGCCGCCGTACTTGGGCGGCGAGTCGGTGCAGATATGCATGTGGTCGCTATCCAGGTCTGCCTCATCGTACCAAGGCTCGACAGGCTCCGCCGCAGTTTCTTCCTGCATATCTGCATCTTCCATCGCGGCCCATTCAGGCGCGGCCGGCGCGACACAGGCTGCGATCATCCCGACCAGCAGGATCAGGAAAACGGCGAATCCGAGGTACTTCCTTGTAACCGACATGGTTTCAATCCCCTAGTTGTTGCTGCGTTGCGCGCCGACGGGTGGGCGCGAGCCGGGTGCATGAATCCAAACACATCGCTAGCGAGCGCTTTGGCGAGGGTTGCTTACGGGATGGATTTGTGACCTCTATCCTTTCCTTTGAGGCAAGAATTGAACAGTTCAGGAGGAATCAAAACTTAAGAAACACAGTCTCTACAGTCTGACTACAATATCTGTGGAAGACGTTCAGGCCGCCCAAATTCATTCAAGGCGGAGGTCGGACACCTTCGGGACAATAGGGCGGGGACGATAAGACCTATCGTCGCGTTTGACACCAATTGCAAGTGGTCAGTGGCCGTGCTGGCCACTGACCACTGGGGTTCTTGGATTCTTACTCTCCGGCGAGATACCAGGTGGCCGGGTAGCGCTCGGCAAAGGGCTCGTCCAACTGGCGGTAGACGTTGTTACAGACGTCGGCGCTGAAGGCCGAGAATCGTGTCGGCCAGAAGACGGGGATCTCGCCCGCTTCTGCGGTGATGATCTCGGTGGCCTGGTAGAGCATTTCCTTGCGCTTGGCCGGATCCGGTTCGGACATGGCGGCTTCGGCCAGCTGGTCGAACTCTTCGTTGCAGTAGTGACCTACGTTGCGTCCGGCAGGCCAGCTGCGGTCGCAGCCGAGGGAGAGGCGCAGCTGATCGGGATTGAACCAGCCACAGCAGCCGTAGGAGAGGTCGAAGTCATCGTTGTCATAGACGCGGGCAACCCAGGCGGGCCCGTCCAGGTAGACGAGTTCGACATCGATGCCGACATCAGCCCAGAACTGCTGCATAGCAGCGTGGATGCGTTTGTTCTGGTCATCCTGGTAGTAGGTGACGAAGCTGATCTCCTGCTCAGTATCCCAGCCGGCCTCTGCCAGGAGTTCGCGGGCCCTGTCGGGGTTGTAGTCGTACTTGGTTATGTCAGGGCTAACGAACTCGGGATTGGTCAGCCGGAGATGGAGGACGTCGGCCAGCTCGCCGTAGTAGGCCTCGGCCATGGCCTCGCGGTCGAGGGCGTGGAGCAGGGCCTGGCGTACGCGTGCGTCCTGAAACTCGGGCCGGTTGTGGTTGGGCCAGACGGTCATGCCACCGCCGAGACGGCCGCCAAGGAGGACTATGCTCGGATCATCCTTATAGCGCTCGTATTCGACTGCGGTGACGCGGCCGGCCATGTGAATTTCGCCGTTTTCGAGTGCGGCGAAGGCGGTAGCGCCGCCCAGGCCGAGGCGGAATATGATGCGGTCAAGGTAGGGGCGGCCGGCGTAGTAGTCCTCATTGGCTTCAAGGATGTAGAACTGATCCGGCTCGTACTCGCCCATCGTGAAGGGACCAGAACCGATCGGATTGCGGACGGAGTACTCGGTTTCTTCGAGTTCGGCGAAAGGTATGCCTTCGATCAGATGGCTGGGCCAGATATTGAAGGCAGCAATATTGCTGAGCACACTGCTGCGGGGTCTGACGAGGTTCAGCTCAACAGTGAAGTCGTCGAGCACTTTGATGCCGGCGATGTGGTCGGCTTCGCCGCTTTCAAATTCCGCGGCGCCGACGAGCTGATCGATGCCGGAAGTGCGGCCGTGGGAGGCGCCGACATCGGGATGGAAGAACATCTGCAGCGAGAATTTGACATCGTCGGCAGTCAACTGTTCTCCATCGTGGAAGCGGACATCGTCGCGCAGGTGGAAGGTGTAGGTGAGGCCGTCATCGGAGATCTCCCAACTTGTGGCCACGTCGGGATGGATGGTGACGGCATCGGTGTCGCGGTCGACAAGCTGGCTAAAGATGTAGTCCTCGTGCGCGGCCTGGAACCAACTGCTGCCCCGCATGGCGCCTGCGCCTCCGGCCACGACAATCTCGCCGCCGTACTTGGGCGGTGAGTCTGTGCAGATGTTAATTGTGGTGCTGTCCACGTCTGCCTCATCGTACCACGGCTCGGTGGGTTCGGCCGCCACTTCTTCTTCTGCTGCTGCTGCTTCTTCCTCTGCCATCGTGCCCGATTCGGTCGCGGCGGGGGCGGCGCAGGCTGCGAGCAGCCCGAGCAGCAGGATGAGGAAGACGGTGAGTACAACGGACTTCCTTTTGATCGTCATGGTTTCAACTCTCCTTGGTGGTGGATGAATCCAAACACATCGTCAACAGGCGCTGTGGCGGAGTTCGCCAAGTCGGCCAATTGAGACGGGTGGTTGACTTCAGGACAGGTGAATCAAGTACGAGCGCCGATGGAGCGGGGTCCTACAACCACGTCGTTGGGGCAACAGTTTGGTGTCCGAACTTCGCGAACAAGGAATGAGAGACGGCTGATTGATCCGGGACTGATCAACGCTTGCGATACGCAGTCTCTACGGCTTGTATACCACAGACTTGCGGGCAGCGTCAAATCCACTTTTTTCTTGCTCCGGGCGTGTCCCGGGGCGATGTACAGGACGGACACGCCTCCAGTAAGCCATAAAACTGAATGTGGAAGTGATGCGCTGGGACAGAGTTACGGTGACAACCATGTGCTGCACAGGCTCGGCAGCTAATGTGCGTTCAGGTCGGGAACGGGCTAATGGTGGAAGATCGCGCTACTACGCCAACAGACGCGGTCGATACTGAAGTGCCTCTGCCAGGTGCGGCGTGTCGATATCTTCCTCACCGGCCAGGTCAGCAATCGTGCGGGCCAGTTTGAGCACGCGGTGATAGGCGCGGGCGCTGAGGTCCATCTGGCGTACGGCGGCCTGCATCAGGTTTTTGCCGTTCTCTTTCAGTTGACAGTAACGCTGGACCTCGGCTGGACCCATGTCGCCGTTGACGACGATGTGGGCCTTGTCCTGCTGCGCGAAGCGGGTCTGTTGACGTGCGCGCGCCTGTTCGACACGGCGGCGGATGTGGGCGGAGGGTTCTCCGGCATCGAGGCCGGAAAGCTTTTGAAAGGGAACGCGGGCGACGTCAACGTGCAGGTCGATGCGGTCAAGCAGGGGGCCGCTGATGCGGCCCTGGTAGCGTTGAACGGTAGACATAGAGCAGGAGCAGGGCTTGCGGTCGTCTCCGTAAAAGCCGCAGGGACAGGGGTTCATGGCGGCCACGAACATAAAATTAGCCGGGAAGGAAAGGGTACCTGAGGCGCGGCTGATGGTTACGATTTTGTCTTCCAGGGGCTGACGCAGGCTCTCAAGATTTTTGGAGCCGAACTCTGGCAGTTCGTCGAGGAAGAGGACGCCGCGGTGGGCGAGGCTGATCTCACCGGGACGGGGCATGGTACCGCCACCAACCAGGCCGGCGTGGCTGATGGTATGGTGCGGCGCCCGGAATGGGCGGGCGCGGATCAGCGGGCCGGCGCCGTCGAGTTCGCCGGCGACAGAATAGATGCGGGTGATCTCAAGGGACTCGGACAGGGTAGCCACTGGCAGGACCGAGGGCAGGGCACGAGCCATGAGCGTTTTGCCGCTGCCCGGCGGGCCAAGCAGGCGGACATTGTGGCTGCCAGCACAGGCGATTTCGAAGGCGCGCTTGGCGTGCTCCTGCCCGCGAACGTCTTGAAAATCGACGGCGTAGACGATCTCCTGTCCGGCGTCGAAGGTGGTCGCGCTCTGGGGAGGGATCTCCTTTTGCCCTGATAGATGGGCCACGATGTCACTGAGATGCCCGACCGGGAATACGTCGATTCCTTCGACGAGTGCGGCTTCGGATGCGTTAAGTTGGGGCACGAACAAGCGCCGGAAGCCGGCCTTTTGCGCCATCGCCGCCATTGAAAGGGCACCGTTAACGTGACGCACGGAGCCGTCCAGACTTAGTTCGCCGACGACCAGCGCGTCGTCCATTTCGGCCAACACCTGGCGGGTGGCGGCCATGATGCCGAGGGCGATGGGCAGGTCGTAAGCGGGGCCTTCTTTACGCAGGTCGGCCGGGGCCAGATTGACTGTCAGGCGATGTTGGGGAAAGTGGAATCCGCTGTTGGCAATTGCGGAACGAACGCGTTCGCCGCTTTCGCGTACGGCGGCGCTGGGTAGGCCGACGACGGTCAGCCGCTCCAGCCCGTTGGTGATGTCGACTTCGACTTCGATCTGTTCGGCATCCAATCCTATAATTGCACAGCTTCGCACTCTGGCGAGCATCGGCTCCTCCGTTGGGAAATAACGAGGTGGCAGTATATCCACATTTGAACAGGGCTCGTTGACAGTTCCAAAGGTCCAGTGTCTTTAGTGTAGCCAAATACAACCACCAGGGCAACCACAAGGGTTACTCCGTCGGTGGTCTGACGATTGTTCAGCGGCCAGAGGGCAGCCACAAGGTCTGCCCCTACGAACAACCTATTTGCTGAGGCCGGCCAGTTGCCAAGACCGTTTCAGAGAATTGGCTGCGGCCTGGGCGGCGTCTGCAGGAGCGAGGGCGCGGATGCGCTGGCTGAAGGGCTCGACCGTGACCGGGCCGTCGTAGCCGATGGCGTCGAGTGCCTGCAGAAAGCCGGCGACGTCGGTGAGGCCGGTTTCAGCCGGCAGCGTGCGTTCGTTGTCGATCTGTTCGTCTGCGCTGCGACCGGCGATGGCATCGTTGACGTGGACATTCACGACCTGCTCGTTGGTGAGGTTGCGTACCGCTGTGACATCTGTGTGGCTGGTGAAGAGGTGAAAGATGTCCACGAGGAGACCGACTTCTCCTGTACCGAGATCTGCACCCAGTTGCCGGGCAGCCTCCATCGTGTGGATGAAGGGGTACTTCTTTTCATCACGCAAGGTTTTGGGGCCGACCCATTCCAGCCCGAAACGGATGCCGTGATCCGCCAAGATTTGGGCGACCGGACGCAGACGAACGAGGTGGAATTCGTAGTTCTCTTCCCAAGGACGCTCGTCATCGGCGGGTGCGATAAAGGTGGATGTACGGTCTGCTCCGAGAGATTTGGCCAGCTCGGCCTGGGCGGGAAGATCGGCCAGGCCTTGCCGCCAGCTGTCTTCGTCGGCGCGGTAGGTAAAGGGAAAACTCCATACGCCGAACTGCAGGCCACTGCGGGCCATCTGTTCGCCGATTGCGTCGACGCCTTGTGCGGCTGCAATTTGCTGAAGTTCGGCGATCGACACATCGAGACCGCCAAATCCGAAGCGGACGGCCAGTTGGACGGCTTCATTGAAGGGCACGTTGATGCCCAGAGGACCGGGGCTGAAGTTTGGGAACATGGTTAACTCCTGACGAGAGCCTGATGTGCGTGCCTTTGAATTGTCAGCAGGCGTCTTCTTCCTTATTGAATAAAGCAGGGACAGGCATACTGGCGCCGGATGTTCGGCGGCTTATGGATTCCCCTCTGCCTGTTTTCGGCTGCGCAACCCCAGGCTGGTGGTGATACCCAAAAGGCCGGCCAGGGCAATAATCAGAAAGACCTGCTGGTATGCGTCAATGACGGGCAGGCCGCGCTCCAGAGCGCCGTACAAGAGGACTCCGGCCAGCGCGGTGCCGATGGCGACGCCCACGAAGCGAATCATACTATAGACGCCGGCGGCCGTCCCCATCTCCTCCTCATCGGTTTCGGACATTGCGGCCTGGTGAAGGGCGGCGAGCATCGTGCCAACGCTGAGCCCCTGCAGTGCCAGCAGGGCGAGTACCAGCCCTATATGGGCGGAGGCTGAAAGTTGGGAGAAGAGAAAGACGGCAAGCGCCTGTCCGCTCAGGCCGACGAGAACCGGCCAGCGACTGCCCCAGCGGTCGGCAGCCAGGCCGCCGAAGCGCACCATCACCGTCATCGCGCCGGGGTTGATCGTCAAGATAAGACCCAAGTATCCGGGACTGAGGTCGTGGATATCGACGAGATAGAGTGGAATCAAAAAGCTGGACCCACCCATAACGAACATGCGCATGGAGGCGCAGAGTGAGGCAAAGCGAAAGTTGCGGTAGCTGAAAAGGTTGAGCGAGACGAAGGGATCCTGGCGGCGCCTCTCCCAGACGAGGAAAGCAACGAAACAGAGCACCAACGCGCCAAACAGGCGCCAGTCCTGCAGCGGGTCCACGCCGGTGATGGGACGGCTGGAGAGATAGAAAAGTCCCATGGTAAGAGCGCCGGCAAGCAGAAGGACGCCGACCCAGTCGAAGGTGCGCCAAAACCGCGGCCGAACATTGCTGAGACCGGCGGGGACCCACAGCTTTACAGCAAACAGACCCAGGAGGCCGAGCAGAATCGCCGGTCCGAAGGCAGCCCGCCACCCCCAGGCGTCGACCAGGAACCCGGCAAAGAATGGGCCGATAGCCGCGGTCAACGGTCCGATTGAACCCCAAGTGCCCAGCGCCTTGCCTCTTTCTCCTTCGCGGAAGATGGTGGCGATGAAGGCCATGCCCAGGGGCATTATGCCGGCGATGCCGAACCCCTGGACGGCGCGGCCAATCATGAGCCATGTCAGATTGGTCGCGAAGAAGGCCATTGCCGAGCCGGCGGAGAAGATCGCGATACCGGCCAGGATGAGACGACGGCGACCTACGCCGTCGCTCAGGCGCCCGTAGACGGGCATCAGGATCATGTAGGGCAAGGTGAATGCACTGGAGGTCCAGGCCACGACGTCGGCGCTCATAGCGAACGAGTCGCGCAGGACGGGGAGGGCCACCCGGCTCATGGAAGAACTGAGAGGCATGATCGTCGATGGAATCATCAACGCATAGAGAATCATCCAAGCCTGCTGAGAAGGCAAAGCATGCCCTGTGGCAGGAACCGGTTCGCCTTCAGTAACGTTTTTTCTTCGTAAGCCAATCCGACGGAGGATTGGAATGGGGGTACTTTCCACGCAATAGACCTTTTCGATTCGGGGCGCGATTCCGGCCAGGCGGCCCGACTCTTTAGCGGTTCAGGCAGACTTATCTATCATACCCGCAGAGGGCGCAATGGATAAATGCGTTGCCACATTGTTGCGTTCGTGCGGGGCGGCGATGTTGCGGACCGCCTTGTCGTCGCGCCGCGCCACGCTTTCAGAAAACAGTGGGCTGCGGTCAGTAGGCGGCATTGACAAAACGGGGATGGCATGCCAAGATGCAGAGACCAATACAGAACTCATCGACACTGATTGCTGGCGAGAAGATCACTTGGCAGTTCAACCACCCTGAAAAACCTGGTGGCCCGGCTTTAGTCGGTCTGCAGGGCGCTGCACGCCGATGAAACCGCGCGCGCCCAGACTGTGGTTTGCCCTGTCTTTTGACAACGCGGCGCTCGCAGGAGAGATTGCCCGTCGCTGTTGCAGGAGTTCAAGTTGTTGGCAACGGGCAGAAAGGGAGCTCGCTGACTTGCCAGTCTCAGCAAAGGATGCGCCCATATGAAAGCATTGATGTTCCGCGGCCCTTGGAATATGCCGGTGGAGGAACTGGACGAACCTACGCCGTCGGCCGGAAAAGTCGTTGTTGAGGTCGAGGCCGTGGGTATCTGCGGCTCGGACGTTCACGGGTTCACGGGCAAGAGCGGCCGCCGCACGCCGGGCATTGTTATGGGCCATGAGTTCGCGGGCACGATCGGCGAGCTGGGGCCGGATGTGGAGGGCTACGCTACCGGCGACGGTGTCGTCGTGATGCCACTCTATACGGTTGCAGCGGGCGCAGATCCGTATCCGATCAACCTGTCTCCTGACAGGCGGCTGACAGGCATGAACGAGCACGGCGCCTATGCGCAACGCGTTGCCGTGCGAACGGCGCAACTGTTTCCCAAGCCCGCTAATCTAAGCTGGCAACGGGCTGCTCTGTGCGAACCGATGGCGGTCACTTTGCACGCCGCCCGTATTACGCCCATTAACCCCATGCAAAAGGTCGCCGTCGTTGGCGCCGGCCCTATCGGTCTGTTGACGATGCTGGCAGCCCGCTTGAAAGGGGCGGGAACTGTCATCGTCGTTGATCAGTCCGTTCACAGGCTTGAACTGGCCGAAGAACTGGGAGCAGACGCCGTCATCAACGTAGACGAGACAGACGCGGCCGCGACGATCCGAGAGATGACGGACGGCGGCGTCGACGCGGCGTTCGAGGCTGTGGGCATCAGCCCGACGGCGCAACTGTCGGTTGAGGCCACGCGCAACGGGGGCAATGTAACCTGGATCGGAAACAATGCTCCGATGATCGAGGTAGATATGCAAAGCATCGTCACGCGTGAGATAAGCGTGCGCGGCTCCTATGGCTTTGACGAGACTGATTTTGGTGCGGCAATCGAAGCCCTTTCCTCCGGCCGGCTGAATGTGGATCCGCTGGTAGAAAGGGTTGCCTCGTTGGAAGAAGGGCCAGAGATATTTCGCAGCCTGGCCGCCGGTGAAACTGACCTCGTCAAGATCATTTTGAAACCGTAGACGAATCGGACGGATGTGATAGGCGCAAAATCAGACAGCGTATTTGTCCGATCTGTGAACAGTGTGATTGACTGAATGCAGTGACAACCACGCGTTCAACCCTATGAAAATCGCAGCGTTTCCCAAGTGCTATCTGGACGATATATCCCTTCACCGCGCGATGTCGGTCTTCGACTGGATCGAGCAGGCGGGCGAGCTTGGCGCCGAGGGGTTGGAGATGTACGAGGGATTTTTCTGGAGCCTGGACGACGCCTATATCGATTCGATTGGCGAGGCGATCGAGGGGGCCGGATTCGCCATGCCAATGCTGTGCTGCTCACCCGATTTCACCGACCCCGACCCGGGGGCGCGGCAGCGGGCGGTCGAGCGTGAAGCAGTGATGATCGGAATCACCCGAAGGCTGGGAGGTCCTGGCGCAGTCTGCCGCGTACTCTCGGGACAGAGGCGGCCGGGGGTTACTGTCGAGCAAGGGCTGGAGTGGGTAGTGGAGTGCATCGAAGAATGCATTGCAGTTGCTAAGGAGAATGATGTCGTCCTTGGGCTTGAGAACCACTATAAGGACGGTTACTGGCAGTACCCGGAATTTGCGCAGAGGTTGGAGACTTTTGTAGAGTTGCTTAAGGCCATTCCGGAGCGGACTCATTTCGGCGTCCAGTATGACCCGTCGAATGCGCTGGTCGCGGGGGACGATCCGGTTGAGTTGTTGCGCCTGGTCGCGGACCGGGTGGTGACGATGCACGCCAGCGACCGTTATCTGGAGGAGGGAACGACGCTGGAAGAGGTGCTCTTGCCCAACGGCCTGATCGGATATCCTGATAAGATGCAACACGGCATAACCGGGCAGGGAAGCAACGACTATGACACCATCTTTTCGATCCTGCGAGACAGGGGATTCGATGGCTGGGTCAGTATTGAGGACGGTATCAACGGCATGGAAGAGATGCGGGAGAGCATCGAGTTTTTGAAGCGGAAGCGCGCCCAGTATTTCGAACAGTAGAAGCGTCGGATAAGAAGCGAGAGAGCGTTCTCGCTGGATTCGCAGTGCCGCGGAGGATGAGAGTTGTCGATCAAATTTGGGACGGATGGCTGGCGGGCCGTCATTAGCGAAGATTTCACTTTTGAAAATGTGCGAAAGGTCGCGCAGGCGATCGCGGATGTCACGAACGACCAGTTCCGGGGCCTGCCGCGTTTGCAGCCATCGCTGGTCGTGGGATTTGACACGCGGTTTTTGAGTGATCGCTACGCGGTCGCGGTGGCGGAGGTACTGGCCGGAAACGGCATTCGGGTCTGGTTGAGCCAGGCCGATGCGCCGACGCCGATGATCTCCTATGCGATCGTAGACAAGTGGGCCGACGGCGGGGTGATGATCACGGCGAGCCACAATCCGCCGCGCTACAACGGAATCAAACTGAAGGCGTCATACGGCGGTTCGGCCAGCGCGGCCACGCATAAGGAGGTAGAGCGGCGCATTCATTTGCGCGAGGGGCGGGGAGAGCAGCCGAGGATGCTGGCCTATGAGCAGGCGTTGAAAGCCGGCATCATCGAACGCTTCAACCCGCTGCCGGCCTTTCGTTCGCAGATGCGGAATCTGGTGGATTTTGATGCGATCGAACGGGCCGGGCTGTCGGTCGCGGTCGATGCGATGTACGGGGCGGGACGGATTTATCTGCGGAGGCTGCTGGAGGGAGCCGAGTGTCAGGTAACTGAACTGCGGAACGAGATGAATCCCGGCTTTAACGGAATTCACCCGGAGCCGATCGCGCAGCATTTGCAGCCACTGGTGGCGGAGATGGCTACCGGCAAGTATCACTTGGGGCTGGCTACCGATGGCGACGCCGACCGGATCGGGGCCATCGACCCGGACGGACGCTTTATCGACCCGCATCAGATTATGGCGCTGCTGGTCGACTATCTGATTCAGGACCGGTCGCTGCGGGGCAGCATCGCCAAGACGGTCAGCACAACGCAGATGCTGAACCGTCTGGGAGCACACTATGGGCTGCACGTGCACGAGACACCGGTGGGCTTCCATTACATCAGCGATCTGATGCTGCAGGAGCCGGTGCTGCTTGGCGGAGAAGAGAGCGGCGGCATCAGCATACTCGGCCACATTCCCGAAGGGGACGGATTACTGATGGGGCTGCTGCTGACAGAGATGGTGGCGAAGCGGCGCAAGCCCCTGGGCGCGCTGATCGACGAATTGATGGGACGGCCCTACATGGGCAGGTTCTGTTATGGTCGCGACGACCGGGCGGTGAAACCGTTCCCCAAGGCAGATCTGGTGGAGGGATTGATCGCGAACCGGCCGAGTGCGCTGACAGGGACGAGCGTTGCTCAGGTGAACAACCAGGACGGCGTGAAGTTCATCCTGACGAACAACAGCTGGCTACTGATTCGACCCAGCGGCACGGAACCTGTGCTGCGCATCTATGCCGAGGCTTCGTCGCACGAAGCTGTTGCGACGCTGCTGGCAGAAGGGACTGTGCTGGCCCAGCAGGTGTTGAAGATGATTTGAGCGGTAGCCGGACGAGCTGTTGGAATAGCGGACTGACGAAAAGGGCGTTTCGGTCAGCCCGGTAACAGCAGACGGGGTTCGCTACAATCGAAGGAGAGGAAGGGCGTGGGCTGCGCGGCTCGCGCCTTTGCAGTTTCTTGGGGGCACAATAGCGCAAAAAGCGCTGCGCTATGCTGCGTTCAGGCATTGCCATTCGGCAATCGCAGCGGCAGCCGTAATGGCTGCGCATCGGGCACAGCGGATGGCGCAGGTGTTAGCGCCATTTCTGGCTATCCAGAAAGTGTTCAGTTTGTCAGCTGGGTCTGGGAACCAACCGCTGCCTGATTTCCTGGCGCGTCTGCTCGAAGGTCTGGCGAAGTTTCAGATCGGAGCCTTTCTGGGCGCCGACGACACGCTGTGCGCAGGTTATACAACCAAGGGAGGCTTTGTAGCTGCTCTGGTCACAGTTCAGACAGTCGCACAGACGAATCATCATGAGAGAGAAGGCAAGTGTGTCCTCGTTCCCATCGCGCTGACTTGCTACTTGATTGACCAGTTCCTGCCAGTCCGCGCCGCGTTCCCGGCTCAGCGGTTTGATGGCCCGATGAGGGAAGAGAATTTCACTTTGGGGGTACATAACGACTCCTCTCGTGAGTTACCGGCTATTGATGGCTGCCCCGATGCCGGGCAGATTCGGGCGACTGACTATCGGGAACAGAATTTCCTGCGACCATTGAGGAACGAACTTCAGAAGCCGGCGGCGAATAGAAAGATGAACAGGAAGAACAAGGCAAAAGCGGACAGAGTGGCAATCAGAATGAACAGCAGCGGCAGTGCGACGGCGGTCAACGAGCGTAGACGGGGCAAACTCGTCACTTCTTCATTGGCTCTGGCGTAGACGATGAAGGCCCAGATGACACCGACTACGCTACAGACGCGGCCCAAACAGGGGATGGGTGAGAGGCCGATGAGGAGCAGGGGGGCGGCCGCGAAACCGGTGGCAGCGAAGAACGGCTGCAAGCGGCAGGTTGCGCCCAGGACACTGTTACAGACCATCACAAGGGCGCCGTAGACGATCCAAACGGCGAGCCAACGCAGCGGCCAGTTGATCCATTCGCCGAAGGCGCTGATGAAGGCGGTCAGCCAGCCGGGCAAGGGCTGCGGCAGGCCAGCGATCACCTGGAACAGCTCGCCCAGTTGGACAGGATCGAAATAGGTGGAGATATAGTCAAGAGGTGTTTCCTGTAGGAGAGACGCCTGCGCACCTAAACGCGCGAGCGGCAGCGCGGTACCGACTGATGCGGCCTGTTGCCAATTTGCCAGGAACGGGAGGAAGCCCGCCAGCAGTCCGAGAAGAACAACCATGCCCAGGGACTGGCGCATGGTTGTTTCGGTGAATCCGGAGGCGCGCAACTGGACTGCGTCGCTCATCTTCTGAGGCGAAGGCAGCCAGTCGTGCAGACTCACAGGTTGCCCCCGGAGATGACGAGCAGCGCGCCGAAAGCTACGGTGGCGAGGGTGCTGACAAGAAGAAGCAGTAGCCAGGCGCCGACTGCCACCAGGGCCGCGGGACCGGGAGACAGTTCGTGGGCCACTTCCAGCCCGCGAAAGGCGATCAGAACGCCCCAGACGTGGACCAGGAGGGCGGCGACGGAGACGAACGGAACTGCGGTAAAGAGGTACAGAAGGCGAGGAGCGTTGCTGAGGGCGACGGCGCCCAAGGTCTGGCCGAGAGAGCCCTGGCCGCCGGCCGCACGGGCAAGCAGATGGCTGGAGAGGCCAAACAGGAGCCACTGGCAGATCAGGCCGAGGGGGGTCGTTGCCAGCGAAAGAAGGCGGAAACTGACGCTGTCATACCCGCTATAGGCCAGGAGGAGAGGCCAGGCGCTGCGCAGGGCGCGTTCTATTTCAAACAGGATTTCGCCGCCTGCGGTGCCCTGGCGCAGGGATTGCAGAACCGAGTTCAGGAGGGCATCCGAGGGCGGCAGCGAGGCGGTCAGGAGGAGGCTGCCAAGGAGTTGTGCGACTGCGACGAGTACACCGATGCAGGCGCACAGGAAAAGTCCCTCAATCCAGGGATTGTCGTCGTCGACCATTTCTACGAATGGGTCGGGTTCCAGGAGGAGGGCCTTCCCGATGAACCGCGGGTAGTTCTGTGGCTGTAACATCTGGTTGCGACGTCAGCCTGGACTGTGAGCCCAGACCGCGCCCCGCTAGAGGGATGGGCTGTGCACGGCAGTGCAACTGATCCATGGCAAGCCCTTGGTTGAGTGGTGTCATGATAGCACAGTACCGACATGCTCTCGAAAATTGCGACTGCATGGCAGGGGCGATGCGCAAAACACCGCTGCGCATTGCTGTGCTTCAGGCTTTGCCTTGCGGCAAACGCAGCGGCAGCCGCAATGGCTGCGCATCAAACAAAGCGTGCGCAGCTGTTCGCGCACTGATTGCGACAAGCAGGAGATCGAAATGTCTACGACCCCTCCCTATCTTCCGACCGGGAAGCTTCCGGCAGATCTGCTGGCACAGCTTATCTCAACATTGCCGATCGATGACCCGGACCTAATTCTTGGCCCGAGCGTTGGCGAGGATGCGGCAATCATTGACATTAGCAGGCGTTCGGAGGAAGGAGCGCCCTCCACCTGTGGGCCCGGTGTGTTGTCACAACAGGACGGCGCCGACACGCTGCTGGCGGCCAAGAGCGATCCAATCACTTTTGCCACCGAAGAGATCGGGTATTACGCGGTCAATGTCTGTGCGAACGACCTGGCGGTGTGCGGGGCGCGGCCGCGCTTCTATCTGCCGACGGTGCTGCTGCCTGAAGGTACAACGGAGGAGGGTGTGCGGGGAATCTGCGAACAGCTGGGGGCTGCCTGCCGCGCACTGGACATCGTGGTTGCCGGCGGGCATACGGAGGTTACGGCTGCGGTGAATCAGCCGGTCGTGGCAGGAACGTTGTTGGGGGAGGTTGCGAGGGGCAAGGTCGTGCGGACGGGCGGGTGCCGGCCTGGCGACGTGGTCCTTCTGGTGGGGAGCGCGGGGATTGAAGGCACTTCGATCATCGCACGCGAGAGGCGGGATGCCTTGCAGGAGCAAGGTTGGTCTGTGGTGGAGCTGGACGAGGCGGCGAACTATCTGTACGAGCCGGGGATCAGTGTGCTGGGGCCGGCGCTGGCGGCGGCCGAATCGGGCCTGGTGACGGCGATGCACGACCCGACGGAGGGGGGCGTGGCGACCGGGTTGTGGGAGCTGGCCGACGCTTCGGGCTGCGGGCTGGAGGTGGAGCTGGCGGCTGTGGTGGTGACGCCGTTGAGTGCGGCGGCGTGCGCGGCGTTCGGGCTTGACCCGCTGGGGACGATCGCGTCGGGCGGGCTGCTGGCGACGGCGGCACCGGAAGCTGTGGATGAGATGCTGGGCTTGTGGCAGGAGATGGGGAGGCAGGGGCAGCCTATTGGGCGCGTTCTGCCGGCGGGGGAAGGTGTTTCCGGCTTGCGCGAGGGTCGGCGCGTGCCTCTTGAACGGTTTGACGCGGATGAGATTGTGAAGTTGTGGAGGGAATAGGAAAAGAGGACAGGGCGGCGTGGCTCAGTTGTAGACATTACTGACTTCTAGGACTCGTTGACATTTTCAAGGTGTGCCGAGAAGGCAAGCTCTTCCGGCTGCGTTCGGTGAAAAGTCGGGGTTTCAAAGCGGGCTGAAGAGACACTGTTTCAGGGTAACTGCACGAAAAGCCGGGCTGGGCGCTCCCTGAACACAGGTCATGCGCTCGTACGGGAACTCGTAGGGAACAGGTAAACGCTCGTACGAGCGTTTACGAGAGATCCACGAGCGTTTACGAGCGTTTGCGAGAAAAAATTTTCAAGGGACAGAAGAGCGCCTATTCGCAATAATATAATAATTATCTGATGAAAAAGAAACTCATATGCGTTCAAAAGGTCAGGGGTTCAAGTCCCCTTACCGATGTTTGGAGAACGGCTAGACGAAACTCTGCTTCTATTCTATGCGTCTAAATTCTGATTTCACGTCGACATATTTCGCTAGTCTGATCCCTTTCAGGATTTCTGTGCCCATAGTATGACCTGGACTTCCAGCACGATTAGCAATGTAGTGAAGGCCATACATGGGTATGCCTTCCAGTTCGGCAGCATACATGATACCGAACAGATGATACATAGGCCCTTTGCCTCGATACGGGGCCTCTTTAAGCATCGCCCTGAGACTTTTCACCAAGTCGTCGAGACGTTCCTCAAAATCTTCGCTCATGGCCTGTCATTGTACTATACATTTCAAGACTTGTCAAATTTATCTTACTCTTTATTTCCCACCCCCCTCTCTTTGCATTGGTGACTATCACCAGTCCAAATCAGTGAACTGGATTTTGCAGGCTATGTCGTTTTCAAAATAAACATCGTAACGACCTTTCAGGTACTTTCCCGTCCCTGGCTTTTGCGCTTGAAAAACAACAGAAACGATCTGCATGTTTGCTTTCTCTTCGTCGGTGAACTGGCTGCCGGACGGTCTGTGGGTAGAGTGTCCTTTAATGTCCAGATCGTTAGGATCAATCAAATTGACCTCTTGAAAGAAGAGATCGAGAATCTCATCAGAGACTCTCGGCCTGTTTATACATTTGCGAACGATAGGAACTGGTGTAGGCCCTGACACCAGCCAGCCTACTGGTTCAATACTTAAGGCAATCATAGCAATAGCACTTGTGGCGACTATGAATACGGTTGCGATTCGCCTAAATAGCTTGGAAATCATTAACAGTTCCTGAGTGTCACAATTTTCATGTCAACATTCTATCTCGTCATTTTCGTCATCAGAAGTCTGTGAATTTGAATCGTCCAAAGACGAATCAGCCGCAGCAAAGATTAGCTGACCTGCCCCCGACGTTTGTACCACCTGTTATGTTAGTCCGACAGGCACGGGGACAGGGGCGGCAGGCAAGAGGGCCTCAGGCGCCGGCGGCCGGTAGCCCAGAGAACTGTGCGGTCTGATCCGGTTGTAAGTCCGTCTGTAGCGCTCCGTCAACACGCGCACCTCCAGCAACGTATAGAAGAGCTCCCTGTCCAGCAGTTCGTCCCTCAACTTCCCGTTGAAACTCGCAAGCCGTTCTCCCACGGCGACCCAGGCTCGATGTAGAGCGTCCTGGCTCCCACCCGCCCAAGCCACTCGCGCACAGCCTGGACCGTAAACTCCGGCCCGTTGTCCGAGCGAATATGGTCGGGCACGCCTCTGAGCACCATCAATTCGGAGAGCGCCTCTATCAGATCGGCAGACCGTATGCTGCGCGCAGCCCGAATCGCCAGACACTCTCTGCTGTATTCGTCGATGACGGTCAGCAGCCGCACTCCTGTGCCGTCATTGAGCCTCAGGTACACGAAGTCGTAGGCCCACACATGGTTCTTCACGCAGGCCGCAGACGCACGCACGAGCCGTCATCGGGCCACAGACGCCCTCTCTTCGGCTGCTTCACAGGCACCTTCAGCCCTTCACGTCGCCATATCCTCTCCACACGCTTGTGGTTCACATGCCAGCCACGATGCCTCAGAAGGGCGGTGATCCTGCGGTAGCCGTACCGGCCGAACTGACTGGCCAGCTCCACGATCTCCTCGGTCAGCGCCTTCTCATCCTCCACAGGTCTCGGCTCGTATCGCTGTGTGGAGCGAGGATGATCCAGCACCCTGCAGGCGCGTCGCTCCGAAACCCCAAAGAGCGCCTTCACGTGGTCGACACACTCGCGACGACGTGAAGGACTCAGAACTTTCCCTCAGACGCCTCTCTCAGTATCTGGTTGTCCAGCGTCAGGTCAGCCACCGCTCTCTTCAGGCGGCTGTTCTCCAACTCCAGACGCTTCAGCCGCTTGGCCTGGTCGATCCTGAGACCCCCGTACTCGCTGCGCCAGCGGTAGAAGGTCTGCTCGGTCACGCCGATCCGGCGGGCGGCCTCAGCCACTGTACTGCCCTCGGCTATCGCCACCTCGGCCTCTCTCAGCTTGTTGACCACCTGCTCCGGCGTATGTCTCTTCTTAGCCATCTTTCCCCCTTTCTACGGCCCAATACTAACATTATACCTGGAGGCTGTCTCAGAAGTCGGGCTGAGAGCGTACGCCAATTGCGTCTGAGGGTAAGCCGGGTTTAGGATGAGGCTTACCTAAGATGTAGGAGGAGCGCACATGCCTTTTCGGGAGATGAGTAGAGAGCAGATGTGGATGCTGCCACCGACGCTTGACGAGTTGTTGCCGCCGGATCATCGAGCAAGGTTTGTGGCCGAGTTCGTCGATGCCTTGGACAGGGAAGGCTGGGCCGAGCTTGGTGTGGAGATGGGAGGGGAGCCTCTGGGTGCGCCTGCCTACCATCCCAGAGCGCTCCTGTGCGTGTGGCTTTACGGATTCATGACGGGCGTGCGTTCATGCCGCAAGCTGGAGACGGCCTGTCGTGACCAGATACCGTACCTGTGGTTGACCGGATGGCAGCGCCCCGACCACAACACGCTGTGGCGGTTCTATAGGAAGCACCGTTCAGATATGAGGAAGCTGTTCGAGCGCACGGTGCGCACGGTGGTGACGATGGGATTGTTGGACCTGGCCGTGCAGGCGGTCGATGGTACAAAGATGGTCGCCAACGCCTCCAAGGACAGGGTCTATGACGCCGAAGAGTTGCCTGCCTTGCTGGGTCGGTTGGACAAGACGATATCCGAGCTTGAGGCCCAGAACGCAGCGGGAGAAGATGAGCCTGCCGTCAATCTGCCAGAAGAGTTGGCCGACAAGAAAGTCCTCAAAGAGCAGGTCAGGCCGGCGATGGACGCCCTTGCGGGTCGCGGCCGCCAGAAGTGCATCAACCTGACTGACAGAGACGCCCGATTGATGAAGAGCAGCCAGGGTATCGTGACTGGCTACAACGCTCAGGCCATGGTGTCGCCGTTGCAACCGAGTGTCGGTGCGAACGGGATGTTCGTCACGGCGGCTGCTGTGGTGGATGAACCGAATGACTCTGCCCAGCTGGTCCCGATGCTAGAACAGTCCGAGGAGACTACCGGGGCAAGGGCCCAGGTGACGTTGGCGGACGCCGGCTATCACTCCGGGTCTGCGCTGGACGAATGCGCCCGCAGGGACCTCAAGCTCGTGATGCCTGAGCCGTCGCGGCGACATGCGCAGCATCACCCCTATCACAAGGACCGCTTCATCTACGACCAGTGCAACGACAGCTACCTCTGCCCACACGGTCAGACGCTGACTCCCGTCGGCACCATGCGCAGTCCCAAGGGGAGACCGAGGCGCGTGTACCGGGCCTCCGCTGCCACTTGCCAGGCCTGTCCAGCCTTCGGGGTATGCACCAACGACCTATTGAATGGACGCGCGCTGACGGTAGGGCCTCACGACGCAGTGTTGCGCCGCCATCGCACCTGGATGTCCACCCGCGAGGCACAGAAGATTTCCAAACGCAGGAAGCAGTTGATCGAACCGGTCTTCGGCATCATCAAGGAGCAACAGGGGGCGCGTCGATTCTTGCTGCGCGGCCTCGTCAATGTAGCTGCCGAGTGGGTCCTGTTGGCGACCGCGTTCAACCTGAGGACCCTTTGGCGCATATGGCGCTCAGGCGCTGTTGGCTTCCTGCCCTGCAGCACGGCATCTCAACCCATTCCCTGAGTGTAGCGCCTGGCAGCGTCAATACTGCCTCTTCAACAGTTGGCATGGCTCAGCTTATGCAACCAGCCGTCTTCGGAAGCTGGTGTGCCGGATCTTACCAACGCCTACCCATCTTGCCCTTCTGAGACAGCCTCCCTGGACCAGTTTTTAGGGGGCAGGTCAACTGCAAGACAATAACTCAAATTTGCGTTCAGCAACTTCATAATGATAGCCTGAATGTGGGTTCAGGTGATAGAGGCATTGTGTGGTATGTCAATCCATCTGAACTTCAAGGCATGGTAAGGGAAGAACCGTTCCGACCCACACAGATAGTGAAAGGAACTTCATGTTCTTTCTTTACCACGAGAGTCGATTTGGTAAGTTTTCCATTGCCTTCGACCTCAGATGGCTGCTTTTCCTGTAATTCAGGTACTAGCGGCAAGACGGGGATGCTCAGAGCATCCCCGTCTTTCTCGTCTTGCCCGCCGCCATCCTTTAACCAATCCCCCACTTTCCTTGGTGGTAGTGCATCGCCCGTCAAGCGGGTTTGTCTACTTTGGTATATAATTCCCAAACAAATGGTCGCTGAATCTCGGGAATAGCGATGGTACCGATCTGGATCCAGGTCAGCAAAGTTTGGATGGTGTGTTGGTTTACTGAATAGCGTTGCGCCACATTCATACCCTTATAGAAACATTGTCTTGCTCACATAAGATTTTTCCACTCTTCCTTAGCTTGTATCCCAACACTCTGTTCTAACCCAGGCCAATCTGTTCACATTACAGCCCCTCTACCGTTTCGGCGGCGAGGTGGTCGACGACGGCTTTGACATCGCCGCCCGTTTCGTCGTAGACGCGCAGCTGGCGGTCGGCGCTGGTGCCGTTGGCGAGGATCTGTTCGATCGGCGCGATCTCTTTTTCGCTGCCCAGTTCGGCGATCTCTTCGCCGACGAGTTCGACCAGTTCGCGCATCAGTGAGCGGGCGGGCAACTCCGCCTGCTTGCCGAAGTCGATCATTTTGCCTTCGAGCCCGTAACGGGCGGCGCGCCATTTGTTCTCGTCGATCAGTTCCTTGGTGTATACGCGGAAGGTGACGTTACGCTGACGCAGCTTCCAGTGCCAGAGCACGAGGGCCTGACAAAGTGCGGCGATGGCGATTGCCTCGTCGACGCGCGGGCAGAGATCACAGATGCGAAATTCCAGCGTGGGGTAGAGGCTATGGGGGCGCACGTCCCACCAGATCTTGCTGGAGTCGGGGATGCAGCCGGTATTTGTCAGGGTCCGGATCAGTCCCTCATAGGCGGCGCGGTTGGGGAAGACGTCGGGGATGCCGCTGCGAGGGAAGTCTTCGAAAACGACGGCGCGGTAGCTCTTGAGCCCGGTACGCTGGCCCTGCCAGAAGGGGCTGCTGGCGCTCAGGGCCAGCAGATGGGGCAGCATGTAGCGGAGGACATTCATGGTGTCGATGGCAAAATCGGGATCCTCCAGGCCGACATGAATGTGCATGCCGAAGATTAAAAGGCGCTGGGCCAGCAACTGCATTTCCTCCAGAACGCCCTGATAGCGCGGGAACGGCGTCACCTCCTGTTCGGACCAGCGGCTCATGGGATGCGTGGCCGCGGCCGCGATTGACAGCCCTCTTTCCTGGGCGAGGCGGCTTATGAAGTCCCGTTGCCGCAGGAGCTCCTCCTTTAATTCAGCGGCCGTGGCACAGACCGGCGTGCCCAGCTCCACCATCGACTGGTGCAGCTCCGCTTTGATCTCCCTCTCCACCATCACTATCTTGCCATCTTCGATAAACTGGGTGATGAAAGAGCGCAGCTCGCCGCTCTCGGGATCGATGACCTGGTACTCTTCTTCGATGCCGAGCGTCAGTTGTGGTCGTTCAATCATAGGCTCTGCTCCGTCTGCGAAACGAGAAAATCGACGACCGCTTTGCCGTCTTCGCCGCTCTGCCGCCAGACATGGCGCTGCTGCTCGGAACTGGCGCCGCGCTGCATGATGGTTTGGACGTGGGCGACCTCCTCGCGGCAGTTAAGCCGGTCCAGGACGGGCTCGACCCGTTCGAGGAGTTCGTGCAACAGGTCGCCGATGGGGACCTCCTGTTCGATGCCGAAGTCGAGAAGCTTGCCTTTCAGACCGTAGCGCACGGCCCGCCACTTGTTCTCGGCGATGAGCGTGCGGTCGTAGAGACGGAAGGACATGTTGCGATGGCGCAGGTCCACCATCCAGGCAACGGTGGCCTGGATCAGCGCGGCGACGGCGAGTACGTCATCGATGTCCGGGAGAGCGTCGCAGACCCGAACCTCCAGGGCGGGCTGGTCAGTTGCCGCATTCCCGGGCTGGGCGTTTTGTCCGTCTTGAGAGCGCGGGCGCGAGCGGTCCTGCTGATGGGAATGGGGGCGGATGTCCCACCAGATGGCTTCAGGATCGGGGATGCTGTTGGTTCTCAGGAGGGTATCGACATAGCTGAGATAGTCGTTGTGGCTGCGGAAGGCGTTGGGGATGCCAGTGCGGGGCAAGGCGTCCAGCAGGACGGAGCGGTAGCTGGCCAGCCCGGTATCGAGGCCCTGCCAGAAGGGAGAGGCGTTGGCGAGGCAGAGGATGTGGGGCAGCAGGTAGCGCATCGCGTTCATTACGTCGACTGCCAGATTGCTGTCGTCGATGCCGACGTGGACATACATGCCGAAGGCGAGCAGCCGGCGGGCGATAAATTGTGTGTCTTCGATCAGGGCGCGATAGCGGGGCGACTCCTCTTGTTCCCTTTCCCAGTAACTGAAGGGGTGGGCGCCGGCCGCCATTACTTTGAGGCCGTGGGACGCGGCCAATTCCCGCATCTCGCGGCGGATGCGCAACAGCTCCTGGCGGGCCTGTTTGACATCCTGGCAGATCGGAGTGCCCGCAACCGGAGCAGAGGGGCCGGACGGGTTACCTATGGGAGACGCGACCTGTTCATCCTCTTTTCGCGGCCCGTGGGCGTCCAGGAGTGTGAGCCCCTGGGCGGTAGCAAACCCGCGCAGATCCCGGCTGTCCGGGTCGATAAACTGATACTCCTCTTCGATGCTGACATTGAAGGATGGTTGGCTGTACTCGGCCATAGCTCGCTCTCTTCTTCCGGGACCCGTTATGCGTCCTTTTCTTCGACCATGAATACCGGGACAATTGAGCCGCCGCCGGCGGTTACGTTGAGGAGGGTCTCGCTGCTCAGCCGGCAAAGGCAGCCGTGTACACGTTCGCCTCGGAAAAGAAACGGATCCGAGTCCACGAGACGAAGGTCGACCGTCACGCCGCCATTTGCCGTAATTGCCGGGAACTCTTCGTAGGCGATCTGTACCCGCTCCTGGACGACTGTCGGTTCACTTGCAGCAACTGCCAGGGCCGCGTCCCATTCTATCTGTTCCGTCTCCCAACCGATGAGCACGCCCTTGCCACCGTATTCGTCGTTCGGTTTGAGCACCAGCCCGTCCCGGTTTGCGCTGGCCCATGGCAGGAGGTCGATTGGATTGCCGGCCGGGTCGAAAGTGGAACGCTCCTCCACAGTGCGGGTCCAAGGGATGTGCGCTTTCACCGCCTGCTGCTCGGCTGCGGACAGAAGATGGGCATTGCGCTCGTCGCTGGCAACGGCGAGACTGGCTTTTTTGTGGAGCAGCTTGCAACTGAATGGATTAACGAGGCAGATTGCGCGGGCTTGCAACGCGTCGACGATCGGATGATCCAGGCCGTAGCGGAGCAGTAACTCGCTGATCAGGACTCGCTTGTAGACGAAATCGACCGGCGTGCCAGCGGCGAACAGCTGCCCGCTCCTGAACTCCATCTCCTCCGGGTCGCAGATGACCGCGGTGATACCGTGTTCGGCGAAGTATTCGACGAAGAGATCGAATTCGCTGGCGGTGGGGACGCCGTGCCAGTCGACGATGGCGATATCAGGCAGTTTGCCGCGATCGCCGCGCCATTCGTGGTAGACGCGCAGGAATTCGTCGAGAGCGGGCCTTCTGCTAGGCAGCGAGTGCACGGTGTGGCGCTGGCCGAACGCTTGCATGACCGGCATTTCCAGAAACAGGTCACTGAGAACGCCTGAGTAGGCCATGGAGGCCGGGCTCTCGCCGTTGAACTCGACAAAACCGAGGCTGCGGCTGCCGTCCTCGTTGCGGGCGAAAAAGCTGTCCAGCCGGGCGGTGGGAATGGTTGTGCGGTAGCCGTGATCGATACGCAGGAGATGCTCTTCATCGGGTGTCGCGTGGATCTGTGCTCGCAACTCGTCGTCGTCCAGCATGAGGCGGGCCAGACGGTCGAAGAGGCGAAGAATCAGCTCTGTGCGGTTGACCAGGTAGCTCCACTCTTGCGGCGAATAGAACAGGGGGCGCAGTACGGTGCAGAGGGGGCGCTCGCCGAAGACCATGTTGCGCTCCGCCATGCGCGCAGTGAGAAGATCCCAGCTGTCGTTGGCGAGGCCGGGCTGGGAGAGGAGGTCATGGTAACGGGAGACGGCGGTCAGTGAGTTCATTTGGCCATTAGCCGTGCTGCGATTTTCAGCGGCCGTCAGAGTCCTTCAGTAAGCGCAAAACCGCGCTGCGCTTTGCTCTGTTCAGGCATTGCCATTCGGCAATCGCTACAGCCGAATGGCTGTGCATCAGGCCCAGCGTGCGCAGCCGTTCGCGCACTAAGGGCTGAAATCAGGCAGCTAAGCGCTGCAGTTGATGCCGTAACCCGGTTCGCCGGCCTCGGGGTCACGGAAGGTCAACGTCAGGTCGAAGGCCTGATGGTCTACCAGCTGCGCGTCCTTGCTCAGCCCTATAGAAAGTGTTGCTTCCACCCTGTAGGTTTCGTCGGGGGTTACAGGGTCTTTGAGGTGCAGGGTATTGTTGAGACGGGTGTCGGTTTGGGCCAGGAGGACGAGGCTGCTGTTCTCGGTTCCATCGGGGTTGTAGACGATCAGCTCGACATTGGGGGCGTCATCTTCCAAGCGGGCGGGCAGCCAGATGCGCACCCACAGGCGTCGCAGATCGGGGTAGGGATAGATCAGGATTCGCTCGAATTGCAGCGGCGTATCTTGCTCGAAAAGATTGATTTGCGTCATGTTGCGGTGGCCGGGGGTCGCTTGCGCGCCGTTGCAAGCGAGTTTATGCTTGAGAGTGCGGGCGCCACTTTACGGCGTGAATGTTGTTTCACATTAAGTATAGCAGGATCTTTTTTGATGAGATACCTGAAAATTCTTGCGGACGACCTGACCGGCGCGGCGGATACTGCGGCCCGCTGCAGGCGGTTCGGGCTGCCGGCAACGATCTTTCTGGATATTCCAGACCTGCCACTGCCGCCGGGGGCGCTGGCCTTTACATCGGACTCCCGCCATCTGACGGCAGAGGCGGCGGCGAAGTCGGCGCGAAAGACAGTTGCGTCGCTACCGGCTCTTGACGCACGGTGGTATAAGAAGATTGACTCGACCCTACGGGGAAATGTCGGAAGTGAACTGGACGCCCTGCTGGAGCTAGTAGACGCGCCCGCTGCCGTTGTCTGCCCTGCCTTTCCGGCACAGAGACGCTGGCTGCGCAATGGGATTCTCACGGCGCCCGATTTCGGACATCCCGCGATCCATTTGCCGTCATTGTTGCGTGAGCAGAGTTGTCACCCTGTGGCTGCGCTCTCTATCGAGGAGGTGCGCGGAGTAGCCCTGGCGACGAAATTGAAACGGTTGATGCAGATGGGGGACAGCTGCACGGGACAGGGACGGCTCGTCATCGCGGTCGACGCGATAACAGATAACGACCTGGACAGGTTGGTCAAGGCGCAGGAGGAGGCACTGCCTGACGCGCTGCTGTGCGGGAGTGCTGGACTGGTGGGTGCGCTTGTCCGACGGGAGGCGGCTAAGGAGACGTTTCCAGCCCTGCCTGTGGGGCGAATTCGCAGTGCGGGGCAGACGGTATTACTGGTCGCGGGTAGCGGCAGCGAAGTTTCTCACCGGCAAATTGCCCACTTACTTCGTTGCGAGGACGATAATCCACAGTTGGGCACCAGCCGGTTGATCGTGCTGCCGGAGACAGATTCCGCGGCTACAGCCTCTCTGAATCCGACTCGACCGATCTGGCTATTGCAGCAGCCCCAACCACAGCCGGACGCGGTCCTGGATGGCCCGGAAGCGCGTCAGCGGGCCGAACATCTGGCCCGCGTCGGTGTGGCCGCGCTGGCCCGGCGCCCAGCCGATGTGTTACTGCTCGTGGGTGGTGATACGGCGATGCTCTTTCTGAGGCACTTGGGGGCAGCGCGGCTCAAGGTCGAGCAGGAGCTGCTGCCGGGAATGCCGCTATGCAGCGGGGTCATCGACGGGCGGTCGACACTGATTGCAATTAAGCCAGGGCGTTTCGGGGGAGAAAGGACGCTGGTGGAGCTGCTTGGAAGGGTTGGTCTGACTGGACATGGCACCAGTGTAGCGGGATAGCGGTCAGTGGTCAGCGGAGGGATGCGATATTTTCGCGGACTTTGAGGATGGCTTGGAGGATGTCGTCCATCTCGTGCGATTCGGCCAGGAGGACGTTTTGGCTGATGGAGACGGTCTGCTGACAGAGGAGCTCGCTATTGGGGCAGGGCGTGACGCGGCTGAAGGGTTCGGCGAGCGGGGGCTGACGGTAGAGGGGATAGGGATAGAGGGAGCCGACGGGGATGTTCTCGGCGCGCAATGCGGAGATGAACTCCTGGCGGGGCAGGCCGCCGAAGGTGTCGGCATCGTAGCGCATGAGAAATAGATGGTGGGAGTGGGCGCTGGCGCGTGGGTCCCAGCGCTGGGGCGTCAGGCCGTCGATTTCTTCGAGGAAGCTGCGCAGGCGGCGGGCGTTGCTCATGCGGCGTTTCAGCTGGTCGTCGAGGCGGTTCAGACCGGCTGAGAGCACGGCAGCGTGCCAGCCGCTCAGGCGCAGGTTGGCGCCGAGGTTGGGATGTTCGTAGCCCTGGCCGTCCGGGCTTCGTCCACAGTTAGCGATACTCCACATGCGCTCGGCCAACTCGGCATCGTTGGTCAGCAGCGCGCCGCCCTCTCCGGCGGTCAGATTTTTGCTCGCTTGAAAGCTGAATGAACCAGCATCTCCCAGGGCACCGACGGGCTGGTCGTTCCAACTGCTGCCGTGGGCGTGGGCAGCGTCTTCGATGACGGAGAGATTGTGCCGTTGAGCGAGCGGCAGCAGGCTGTCAAAATCCACTGGCAGGCCGCCGAAGTGGACAGGAATGATGGCTTTGGTGCGTGCGCTGAAGGCCGCTTGAATCGCAGGGATTGAGAGATTCCACGTATCCAGGTCGACGTCGGCGAAGACAGGTGTGGCGCCGACGGTGCGCACGGCTGCGGCGGTGGCGATAAAGGTGTAGGGAGGCACGATGACCTCATCACCGGGGCCGATGTCCAAGGCGCGCAGGGCGGTCTCCAGTGTGGTCGTGCCGTTGACGGTGGTGACACAGAAACGGGCGGCGTGGCGGGCGGCGAAAGCGGTTTCGAATTCGGCTACGGCCGTGTCGTAACCGCCCCATTCCCCCCTTTCGAGCACGGCCAGCAGGCCGGCGCGCTCGGTTTCGTCCCACTGCGGCCAACTCGGCCACGGTTTGGTACGCACCGGTTCACCACCATGGACCGCGAGTGGAGATTCTTTCATATTGTCCTCTGTCGATGCGGGTTCGCTGCGCGGCCACCAGTGATCATCTGCGTGCACAACTTCAGGGCATGTTTCAGCGCCTGCGGACTGGCTACGCCTTTCTCGACGATGTCGAAGGCGGTACCATGGGCCGGAGTCGTGATCGGTGTGGACAGGCCGCCGTGAACGGTGACGCCGCGTTCAAAGCCAAGCAGTTTCATGGCGATCTGACCCTGATCGTGGTACATGGTCACCACACCGTCGAACTCGCCGCGGCTTGCCCGTAGAAAGACGGTGTCTGGCGGGTATGGGCCGGAGGCGGCGATATCTTCTTCCTGGGCGGCCTCGATGGCGGGGTGGATGAGATTGATTTCTTCGCTGCCGAATAGCCCGCCTTCGCCAGCGTGGGGATTGAGACCGGCCACGGCGAGGCGGGGGCTTGGCTGCCCGCTCTGGCGAATGGTGTTGTGAATGAGGCGAATCGCGGGCAGGATTTCAGCGACGGATATGTGTTCATACACGGCGCGCAGGGGGATATGGGAGGTTACGCGCGAGGTCCAGAGGCCGTCGAGCGTGTTGACTTCGCCGACGTAGCCGCTGACGCCGAGGCGGTCGGCGAAGTAGCGGAGTTCGTCCTCGTGGCGGCTGCCGGCCGCGTGCATGGCCTGTTTGTTGAGTGAGGCGTAGGTGATGCCGTCGATGACATTGGCGCGGGCGAGGTCGGCGGCAAAGTCCAGCGTTTGCAGGACGTAGCGGCCGGCGGCCGGACTCATCCGCCCGGGCGTGTGCGCGTCAGGTGGGAAGGACGGACCGGTCAGGAGCACGGGGCCTGGGGCCGAGGGCGGCAGGTCCTCCGGTGAACTGTAGCGCGGCAGGTCAAGCGAGAGATCTGCGCACTGGGCGCCCCAATCCAGGATCCAGGGTTCGCCGATGACGATGATGTTTACGCCGTCGTAACCGGCGTTCGTCTTGTCCGGACTTGCCCCTTCCGCCAGGACGCGGGCAACGATTTCGGGCCCAATGCCACTGGGATCGCCAAGGAGAAGGGCGAGGCGTGAGGAGCGCGTCGGTGCATCTGCGTTTGGAACCATTTGAAGGGAGTGCGATAGTTTTCAGTTTCGGCGCGGTGCGGCAGGATAAGAATCAGGGCTGCCGACGGGACCGTTCGCGTGTCGCCCAATGCTGACTTCGCTACCGTCAGCATCGGGCGAATTGACTGTAAGGCGGATCAGGCGTATTCCAGAATCGGCTCCAACTGCCACGGGGTCTGCATAACGCCGTTTGTGAAGGCAAGAGGTGTTTCGCCGGTGATGGCAAGTCTTGGATGGCTCTCGACTTCTGCCCGCAGGCTGGGACTGACGTAGAAGTCCTCCAGGGTCAGGGTATCGCGGATGAAGACCATTTTGGCCGCGTCCTGGGGTTCGGCGCAGATGCGCAGCGCGACTTCAAGGGCGCGTTCATCGTCGGCGAAGGTAAGGGGCAGGTGGGAGCGGGTGGCGCTGAAGAT
This sequence comes from Caldilineaceae bacterium, assembly GCA_965204525.1. Lineage (GTDB taxonomy): Bacteria > Chloroflexota > Anaerolineae > Caldilineales > Caldilineaceae > Bin5. Next base: position 2,468,328 of record OZ241994.1, read on the forward strand.
GCCGGATGTTACGGCGTTCATGTAGGTGGCCTGCCAGTCGATTTTGCGGAAGACGCGCTCGGTGGTCACGTTGGCGAGGCCGAGGCCGGAGACGTTGCCGTGGGTCTCTTCGGTCAGGTCGAGGACGGTGATGATGGCGACGTCGACTTTGCCGAAGTTTTCGGGCTGGCGGGGGATGCTGAGGCGACTGATGACGTTGGTGTCCATGCCTGTGCCGGAGATGTTTTTGCCCAGGTCGCGTACGACAAGTATATCCACGGCCTCAAAAGGGATTTGAGCCAGGTAGTCCTTGGCCTTGACCAGCAGGTCTGCCTCTTTTTTCGTGCCCACCTCGGCGGCGGTCAGGCCGGCGATGAGGGCGGTGTCTTCGTAGGCGTTTTCGACGGGGCAGATGGCGCCGCGGAAGTTGGTGTTCGTCTCGTAGACGCGGGCAGCCGGCTCCAGATACATCTGGAAATTCCTGCCGCCGCCGCTATGCATCATGGATGCGCCGTGTTGTTTGCCCCAGCCGATGACACACATTTTGGAGGGGCCGCTCTCAAGGTGGCTGCGGAAATCGGTGTGGGGTTTGATACGGCTGACCAGAATCGCGTGATCGGCGGCCATCGAGTCCTTGCCCTGACAGACTGCCGGCCCGTTTGGGATATGGCCAATCTCGGCCACCTCCATGGTCGCTCTGATCTCAACGCCTATGGCCTCCTCAGTAACACCCATGCCGGCGAGGATCTCTTTCTGTCCTTCGACGGTTGCGCCGCCGTGGCTTCCCATGGCGGGGACGACGTACGGTTTCATGCCGGCGGCTTTGAGGTGATCGACGGCGGCACGCACGATGCGGGCGAGGTTGGCGATGCCGCGGCTGCCGGCGCCGACGGCGACGGAATCGCCCGGCTGCATGGGCGCCATGATGCCGCTCTCGTTCAGGGCTTTGCCGACGGCGGCATGGATGTCATCGACCTGGGGTGTGTCGAAGGTCTGGTGGACGGCAAGGAGGGTATCGGGCAGATTGGCGGGGAAACGGATGTCCTGGATATCTTGAAGCAGGTTCATATCTCTTCTCCCTTCCTATGAGCTATGCAGGTCTACATAACCGGTTCGGGTTGAAGCCGTTCTCGATCGGAGCCAGCTGCAACTTTGTTTTAGCCTTTGACCTTGGTCACGATCTCTCGAAGCAAGCCTTCGAAATCGTCGGTGGCGGCGGTGAAGGCGTCGGAAGCGATCACGAGCGGCGCGCCGAAGACGACGATTTCGGCGCCCATTTCGAGCGTTTCGATGGCCTGCTCAACGGTCAGCCCGCCGACAGCCTGCACCGGGATGTCAACGGCGTCAAGGATGGGCGGCAGGTCGTCGAGAGGGCTGAGGCCGGGGATCATGTTGCGTTCGTCGAAGCCGGTGTGGACGATGATGACATCGACGCCCATGTCCTGGGCCTCTTTGGCGCGGCCGGCTTTGTCGGCGCAGAGCATCACATCGCACATGACTTTGCCGCTGCAGCGTTGCGCCATCTTCACCTGTTCGATGATGCTGGCATCGTGGGCCACACCCATGACGACGACATAGTCGGCTCCGGCCTGGAACATCATCTCGGCTTCGAGGCCGGCGCCGTCCATGGTTTTGAGGTCGGCGACGACGGGATGTTCGGGGAAGGCCTCGCGCATGGCGCGGACGCTGTGGAGGCCTTCGGCGAGGATCAGGGGCGTGCCGGCCTCCAGCCAATCGACGCCGGCGCGTACGGCTGCGCCGGCCATGTCGAGGGCTTCGTCGATGGAGGTTACGTCCAATGAGACCTGAATGATCGGTTCTTTCTTTGACAAAGGTACGCTCCGCGAGAGATGAAAATCGGTGGTGTCAGATGCTCTGTCGCGCTCTATGTGCTTGCTTCGGAGAACAGGTCACCAACGTCGACCTTGAAACCTTCCAGAATTACAGACAGTGCCGTCTCGGCGGCGACGAACTCGCCGTGAAGCGCGTATTTCCGTCCCTGTAGAGTTAGTACGGTGATGGAGGCTTCGGTGGGATCGACGATCCAGTATTCAGGGATCCCGGCCTGCGCGTATTCGCGGCGTTTGGTTACTTTGTCGCGTTCGGGGTCATTGGGGCTGACGATTTCCATGACGAGATCGGCGCCCTGCCAGAACTGTTCACCCAGTCTGTCTGCGTGTTCGGCGGCCATGAAGACGAGATCCGGCTCTCTGAACTTCCCTTGCCCGAGTTGAATTCGCAGGGGGGCAAACATGACGACACCCAGGCCGCGCTCTTCGACAAATCCCGAGAGCAAGCGGTAGAGGAGTGCAACGAGTCTTTGGTGCGAGAAGGTAGGCAAGGGGAGAACCTCCATCCGACCGTGCGAAAACTCGGTGAGGTGGTTGGTATCGAGCGCGAGATACTCTTCTTCGCTCCAGTGGCCCTGGGCGGGAAAGAGTTGGGCGATCGCCCAAGTCAGTTCGGCTGTTTTGTCCGGTGTTGCCGTGGACAGGACCATTGCCTTCTTTCTTTCAACCTACTTCTGAGAACACGGCGGCCACTTCCACCGTGAAACGATCCAGCAGTACGGATGTCGCGGTCTCGCCTGAGACGAACTCGCCGTGAAGCGCGTATTCTTGTCCCTGTAAGGTGAGGACGGAGATGGAGGCACCGGCGGGATCGACGATCCAGTATTCGGGGATTGCGGCCTGCGCGTATTCGCGGCGTTTGGTCACTTTGTCGCGTTCGGGGTCATTGGGGCTGACGATTTCCATGACGAGATCGGCGCCCTGCCAGAACTTATCAGAGCGACGGTCATCATTCTCGGTGCGCATGAACAGGATATCGGGCTCTCTGAATTTACCCGGCCAGAGTTGGACCCGCATGGGAGCCAGCAGAACAGTACCAAGTTGTCCTTCACGAACAAAGTTACGCAGGAGTTCAAACAGGGCAATAATCAGTAGCTGATGCGACTGGGTTGGCATTGGCAGGACTTCCAACTGACCGTGGGAGAATTCGATCAGATGGTTTGTATCGAGCGCGAGATACTCTTCCTCACTCCAGTGGCCCTGGGCGGGAAAGAGCTGGGCGATGTCCCAGGTCGGCTCTTGTGCGGCTTCGGGTTTCGTCGTTGGGTAGGCCATGATCTGCCTTGCTTCCGTCACAAACAGACGCGAACGTTCGCGTGTCAGGCGTCCAGACGGAGGACGGATTTCACGTTTTCGCCCTGTTCCATACTTTCGAAGGCCTCTTCCCAGTCTTCGAGGGGGTAGATGCCGCCGATGACGGGGGCAAGGTTCACCTGTCCCGTGGAGAGCAGGGTCAGGACGCGCTCCCACGTGGGGTAGAGGTGGCTGAAGGTGCCCTGGAGGGTTACGGCTTTGCCGACCAGCGGGTCGAGGCTGAAATCGAGGGGCTGGGGGCCCCAGCCGATCTTGGTGATGCGACCGTTGGGGCGTACCAGTTCCAGAGACTGTTGCAGCGCTTTGCTGACGCCGGTGGCGTCGATGACCAGGTCGGCGCCGAAGCCGTCGCCGAGCGATTCGATGAGGGCCATGGGATCTTCGCGCTGGATGTTGAGCGTGTAGTCGGCACCGAGCTCGGCGGCCACTTCCATGCGCCCGGCGTCGGCGTCGGTGCCGAGGACGACGAGTGTGCCGGCGCCGCGGATGCGGGCGATCTGGAGGGCCATGATGCCGATTGGGCCGGGGCCCTGGATGACGACGATGTCGCCGGGTTTCATGGCGGTCTTTTCGACGAGGGCGTTGTAGGCGACGCAGATGGGTTCGGTGAGGGCGGCGTGCTCGTCGGGGACGTTGTCGGGCACGCGATGGAGGATCTGGGGGCGGGCGGCGACGTAGCGGGTCATGGAGCCGTCGGCGAGGGCACCGTAGCCGAGGCGGTTGGGACAGAGGTTGTAGTTGCCGCTGAGGCAGTAGACACAGGCGTCGCAGACTTCGGCGGCGGTCTCCACTGCCACCCTGTCGCCGATTTCCCAACCGGATACGTCGTCGCCGACATCGACGATTACGCCGGCGAATTCGTGGCCCAGGACGAGCGGCAGCGTGATCTCCCACGACTGCATATTGCGCCACATATGCACGTCGGAGCCGCATACGCCGGTGGCTTTCACTTCGACCATCACCTGGCCCGGTCCCATCTGGGGCTCAGGTACGTCCCGTATTTCGACTTCTTTATCGCCGAATCCGAACTTGGCAACTGCTTTCATGGGGATGGCTCGCTTTATTCTGAGCAGCTAATCTGTGCGAAGCGGTCTTGCAGCCTCACGGCGTTCCGGGGGCCTTGTTGCGATAGCTGATTATAACCGATCCCAGGGCGGGCGGGCGAACGCGCTGGAATGATGGGGGGACATCCTGGACCAGGAGGGCAGTGGCAAGGAGTGGTTGTGCAGAGGCACGTCTGACTCCAAAAAACAGGTTGACATTGCTGCCATGTATATAGTATTATTCAAATGTCCTCACATGTCGTTGCGTTGGTTTGCGCCAATTGACAAGCACTTGTCTACCGTGACGCAGAATCTTGAATCCCTGAACTTGGCAGCATCTTTCAAGACATTCGCTCAGCCTGACTCCAAAATCGAAGATTCTCAATTGAGATGTGACTGTCGGCATCATCACCTGTACCCTGAGTCGGATGAGATTCTAGCTCCAGACAGAGAAACGAGGGATCCACCAAATGGCAGAGCGATTGAAAGAAACGCTGGAAGTTGGGGATGGCCACCTTGGAGCGGGGAGTGCCGAAGAGGTGCAGGGCGGTTTGCCAACCATGTTTCCGCGGATCGTCGGTCCGAATTGTCTCAAATACGTTCAGGAAGTCATTTCGGGGGGACTGAAGGTCAATATGGCTGAGCGCTTTGAGAAGGCGTTTGCGGAGAGGCTGGGCGTGAAACACTGTGTCACGACGCCAGGCTGCACTTCGGCGCTTGCGGCTCTGGCTTCCGCGCTTCGCTTCGAACCGGGAGACGAAGTCATAGTCAGTCCTATCACAGACTTTGGAACAGTTCAGGGACTTTGCCTTGAGAACTACATCCCCGTTTTCGCCGATACCGAGGCCGGCACGGTAAATGTATGCGCGGAGACGATTGAAGAGTGCATTACGGACCGGACGCGAGCAGTTCTGGTCGTACACAAGACTGGACTGGTTTGCGATATGGATCCGATAAACGAGTTGGCACAGAAGCACAATCTCTTCGTTTTTGAGGACGCATGCCAGGCAGCGTTCAGTGAGTACAAGGGCAGGCTGGTGGGCACGCTGGCGGACGCGGCGGCGTTTTCGTTCGATCCCGAAAAGACGATGGGTTCGGACATTGGGGGTTGTGTCGTTACGAACAGTGATGAGCTGGCGTCACGAATGCGCTTCCTGGCGCATGATCGCGGGGCCGAGTGGATTCCCGGATACGGGCGCTACCATCACGAAATGGGTTACTCGTATCGCATGCCGGAGTGTACGGCTGCGATCTGTCTGGGCCAGCTTGAGGTCATCGGTGAGCAGGCTGCGCATCGGGACCGAATCGCACGGATTTTGTGGCCTCTTTTGGAAGAGATACCCGGCATCACCCCGCTGCCCATACCGGATCATGTGAGTCTGTTTTCGTGCTGGATGGTCGGCCTTCACATGGACCCGCAGCATTTCCGTTGTACGGCGGAAGAGTTCTCTCAACAGTTGGCAGACGGTGGTATCCCTGGGGCAGGAACTGCCAAGTACTATCTGATGCCTGAGGCCCTTGCCTTCTTGCAGAAGCGAGCGGAGAGCAGAACGCATCAGTTCTCCATGCCGCCGGCCTCTCGCACTTATGTCTACAATGCTGACACCTGCCCCAATGCGAAGGTGTACCTTGAGAACTTTATTCGCTGGGCCTCCATTGGCGAGAAATATCGTCCGGAGCATTGCGAACTCATCGCGGACATAGTGCGGACGGTTGCAGACCGCAATCGCGGCTAGGTGCATGTTGAGCCAATAAGGAGGTGAGGCAGAGGAAAATGTCTTCGACGATGTGCGTGAGGAAGTTGGGCATCCCTACGTTTGCTACCAGTCAGAGACAGTAAAGGAGGAAACATGCGTCAGAAAAGACAGATCAGCCGCCGTGGTTTCTTACGTCTATCTGCGGCCACGGTCGCGGGTGCTGCGGCAGTGGCCTGTGTGCCGGCCGCTCCGGCGACGGACATGACGGACGAGGGGGAAGCCGCGCCAGCCGCTGAGATGGTGGAACTGGTGTACTGGTACGACAACTCGTACCCCGAAGCGACGATGACTCAGGCTGGGGAGGAGTTCAACGAGTCGCAAACGAATATCTCGATTGAGATGGTACCGTTGCCGTATGGTGAAGCGATTCAGAAGGTCTATGTTGCGCTGGCAGGCGGTGAGGCGCCCTTTGATCTGACCTTTAACCATCCTATGCAGCGGGCAACCTATGCTGTGCGCGGCGTATTGGTCCCCTTGAATGACTATGTCGAAGCGGACCCTCGAGTTAACCTGGATAATTTCTACCCCGGCCTTGTGGAAAACCTCTCCTGGCAGGGGCAAGTATATGCCATCGCCGACGGCGCGCATCCTATGTTTGTCATGTATAACCCCAGGCTGATGGAGGAAGCTGGTCTCCAGGATCCCTGGGAGGTCTATCAGGAAGGCGGATGGACGTTGGAAAAATGGGAACGGGAGTACGCCGGCGCGCTGTCTGTGGGCGAGGGAGCCGAAAAGCAGTGGGGCCGCACACCCATGTCCCGAACGATCCGACTTGAAAATCTGTGGATCTGGGGCTTTGGCGGCGACGTATGGAACGAGGACAATACGGCGACCGTGATCAACGAGGCCGAGGCGATCGAGGCGTGGAACTGGATGGCCGATACGACAAAGATGGGCTTCACGCCGACTCCGGCAGAGGTGGAGGAGTTCCGCGGCGGCGCCGAAATGATGAACACTGAGCGGGTGGCGATGGGTTTCTTCCACCGGGAGATTCTTCCCTATTTGCGTGAGGATCTCGTCTTTGGCCAGGTGCCGCTGCCTGAGATGCCAAATGGACCGACGATTACCCGTAATCCGCCCGAGGGGCCGGGCATCTATACCGGCAGCGAGCATCCCGACGAGGCGTGGGAGTACGTCGCATTCAACACCAATAGAGGGCACGAACTGCTTATTATGGCCCACTATGGCGACCCCACTTCACCGGAGGTGGCAGAGTCCGACCTGTGGTTGAAGCAGGGTTTGAAGGACTGGGAAACACCTGAGGTGATCGATATTGCAGCTGCACAGGTCACCCGCGTCATCCTTCACATCCCCGGCATCCGCGAGATGGACGCGCTCATCCAAGGCGCCTGGGATGAAATCCTTCTGGACCGGAAGACGGCGCAGGAGGCGATGGATGAGGTGAAGCCGGACGTCGACCAACTCATTGCGGAGTATCGAGAAGAGTACGGAGATTTCTAGTGCTTGCGACTCCGGCCCTGGCCAGCGGCCAAGCTGGAAAACCGTCCCGGAAAGGATATTGTCGCAGGTACCAGGTTTGAAACAGGAGTGACGTCAGCGAAATGGCAGCGCGCTCGTCTGATGTCACTCCGCCCTCTGACTGTAATCATTCAGATGTGGGATAATCGATAACAGGAGCACTAATTCTGACATGGAAAAGGTACGGTCCATGTTGGGTACACGCACACAGCTGCGACGCGACGTTCTCGGGTACATGTTTATTGCGCCGTGGCTGGTCGGCTTCATCGTCTTTACCGCCGGTCCGATGGTGGGCTTAGTTTATCTTGCCTTCACGCGCTATCCCGTCCTATCGCCTCCCACTTTCAACGGGCTGGACAACCTCGACAGGATGCTGGGTGACAGGTTCTTTACGATTTCCCTCTGGAACACCGCCTACTTCACCTTTTTGGGCGTACCGGCACAGGTGGTTTGGGCACTGATGCTGGCGCTGTTGCTCAACATGCGCGTGCACGGTGTAAATGTCTTTCGAACTCTGTATTATCTGCCTACCATCATCCCCGGTGTAGCCAGTGTGTTCCTCTGGATGTATATATTCAATCCCGACTATGGTCTGGCCAACTACATCTTGTCGTTGTTTGGGATTCCGGGTCAGGCGTGGCTCTGGGATCCTGAGCTGTCCAAGCCTTCTCTGATTATCATGGAGCTGTGGCGGGTGGGAACGATGATGGTTGTGTTTCTGGCCGGGCTGCAGGGTGTGCCGCAGTCACTTTACGATGCGGCAGCGATAGACGGGGCAGGCCTATTTGCCCAGTTCAGGCACGTCACAGTGCCGATGATTACGCCGCTCATCTTCTTTAATCTGGTGGTGGGTATCATCAGCTCTTTCCAGATTTTCACCGCTGCTTACATCGCCACGCAGGGCGGCCCGGTTCATACAACGCTTTTTTACGTGCTTTTTGTGTATCGCCATGCGTTCGAGAACCTGCGGATGGGCTATGCTTCCCTACTGGCGTGGGTATTGTTTTTCATCATCTTGGTCTTTACGCTCGTTCAGTTCAGGATGGCGCGGATATGGGTGTTCTACGAGGTGGAATGAGACCTTTCTCATCCGCTCTTGCGTCCAATACAGTACGCTATGCTCTGTTGATCTTTGGCGGGGTAATCTGCTTCATACCTCTTGGATGGATGCTTTCCACCTCTCTCAAGATGCCCGGCACCGAGTTCATTTTCCCGCCGAATCTGATTCCGCGGCCGGTCGTCTGGAGCAACTACATCGATGCCGTCACGCGTCCAGGACATCCTTTCTTCTTGTATACTCGAAATAGTGTCGTGATCACGCTCTCGGCCACTTTAGGTACAGTTCTGACAAGCTCATTCGTAGCGTTTGGCTTTGCCCGAATACGTTTCAGAGGCCGCGATTTCTGGTTCATCGTCCTTCTCTCTACGCTGATGCTTCCCGATGTGGTTCGATTGATCCCCTCGTTCATTTTATTCAAGCTATTGGGGTGGATAGATACCTTGTTGCCGCTGATCGTACCCTTCTGGTTCGGCGTCAATGCGTTCTATGTGTTTCTCATTCGACAGTACTTCAGGACGATTCCCTTGGAGCTGGATGAAGCGGCGTTGATGGACGGGGCCGCGTATGTGCGCATCTACTGGCAGGTCATTTTGCCGATATCGGGACCGGTTTTGGGGGCTGTGACGATCTTTTCCGTCCTCAGTCATTGGAATGACTTTCTGGGGCCTCTGATATACACGAATTCGGTTGATCTGCGCACGCTGGCGCTGGGTTTGCGCTTTTTCATGAGTCGAACAGGCACCGATTGGAACCAGCTGATGGCTGCATCCATCCTGATGCTTGCACCGATACTCGCGCTGTTTTTCTCAATGCAAAGATATTTCATTCGCGGCATACACATGACTGGATTTGGAGGGCGGTAGTCCAGTCCGGGTAATGTGCGAAAATCCAGGGGGAAGAGAAGATGAAGGGACAAACGGCAGAGCTGGCAGTTGATGGAGGGACTCCCGTTTTTTCGGAGCCCATCGGTCAGAATCTGGGAGTGCGCAAAGTCGGCGCGGAAGAGGCGGAGGCAGTCGCTGCTTTGGTCCGCGACGGGGTAAGAGGCGATCCGATTGGTGCGTTTTGCAGGGCATTCACACAAGCCCATGGCGTGCGCCATGGGGTCGCGGTAGATTCGGGAACCGCGGCGGTCCACGTTGGCGTTGTCGCCGCCGGCGTCGAGCCCGGAGACGAGGTGATCCTCCCCGCTATCAGCGACGTGGGCTCGGTGAAGGGAATTCTCGCCCAAAACGCTATCCCGATCTTTGCCGATGTGGATTTGCATACGTTCAACATCGATCCCGTTGACGTCGAGTCGAAGGTGACGGACAGGACGAAGGCAATCGTAGCCGTCCATCTTTACGGTCAGCCGGCACAGATGGACGAATTGATGGCCATAGGGCGACGTCACAACGTTCCGATCATTGAGGACTGCGCGCAGGCGCACTTCGCTGAATACAGAGGGAGGAGAGTGGGTTCAATTGGTGACGTTGGCGTTTTCAGCTTCATCACCGGCAAACATATGACTACCATTACCGGCGGAATGGTGATGACGGACACGGATGCGTTCGCCGAGCGGGCTGCGCTGTTCGCTGTCGGACGCGGAGAGGAGGAAGGCACCAAGGAGGGTATGTTCTTCCGCACCCACGTCGGTCTGGGGCTCAACTACCGGATGAATCCATTGGGAGCGGCGGTGGGAATGGTGCAGCTAAACAAGCTGGACGACATCGTGGCACGGCGCAGAGAGACCGGCCAGATGCTCGACCAGTTGATTCACGACATTCCGGGACTCAGCCCGCCGCACATTATAGATGAGGCAAAGCACGCCTACTGGCTCTACGCGGTCAGGTTGGAGGAGGGCGCGTTTACTGCAGACATTTACACTTTTGCTCGCGCCCTGAAGGCCGAGGGCGTGGCTTGCATGCCCAAGTGGTACTATCTCCTCTATGATCATCCTGCTTTTTTGAATCCAGAACCGCCGAAACATCCCGAATACGCGTTTCCACGAGCCGTGTACGACGACCGCGAACGGTATTTCAAGGGCATGTGCCCCAACGCGGAACGGGGTTTGGCAGCGCACCTCGTCATTACGTGGAGCGAATTCTATACGAAGGAGGATGTGCTAGGCGTAGAAAGGGCCTTGCGAAAGGTAGCCGATGCCTATAGGGCATAGTCTGCCGGTCCGAACTCGGAGCGCTGACGGACGTCAGCTCTTCTTTGCATCTACATCACGATTTTTTTGCAAGTCAACGACCCTGAAACTGCGCGTCTGATAAACGCGAGTCGAACGAATTCAGGCACAATGCGCGCACCCTCGCAGCCGCATTGCGGATTGATTGCCCCAACTCTTGCCGGACTGCATACAAGCTAACCTAGCGCACGTGGATGTCGGCGAAGTCCATGTAGCGTTCCCAGTCGTAGGTGGTCACGTCGTGCTTGCCGGTGCGGATGTGGTAGCCGATTGTGCTTCTGACGGGCTGGTTGACGGGCGGGAGCTCGGTGACGGCGATGCCTTCGGTGCCGAGGAGCTTGTAGACGGGGTCGGCGTGCAGTGCGCCCTGGAACTCGCCGTGGGGGTCGGCCCAGAGGTCGGCGTCGGCGCTGACGACGTATACAGGGCGGGGGGCGACGAGGGCGATGAGCATGTGCTGGTCGACGGGGAGCTCGTCTTCCCTGTCGTTGTAGCGCTTGAAGTTTTCGCAGAACCAGTGGGGATAGGTGACGTTGGCATGGCGGGCGGTCTCGCCGAAGCGGCGGCGGAAGAGGGCGGTGCCACCGCAGCCGGAGTTGTTGGGGATGACGAGGGCGAAGCGTTCATCCTGGGCGCCGGCCCAGAGCGCGGTCTTACCGAGGCGGGACTGGCCCATGACGGCGACGCGTGTGTGATCGACGTCGTCATCGGTCTCGAGGTAGTCGAGGGCGCGGCTCAGGCCCCAGGCCCAGGCGCCGATGGCTCCCCACTCGTTGGCGGCGGGTCGCGTCTGACCGGCTTTGTAGTAGAGGGGATGGACGCCGTTGTGGAAGCCGTCGTCGTAGTCGGGGTCCAGATCGCCATAGTAGATCGTTGTGATCGCGTAGCCGCGTTCCAAAATACGCTCGACCGGCCAGCGGGAGAGAGCCGTCCCGCGGCTGGCCTCGGTGGCGCGGTGATTGCGTATGCCGCGGTCGATGCGGTTGCGCATCCACTGCTGTGAGAGAGTTATGCCGGGGTCGCTGTGGATTGAATGGTTGCCCTGAAAGTTGGGGACGAGGAAGGAGGGCACGGGTTTGGGCCGGTCGTTGGGCTGATAGACGAGAATGTCCATCCTGGGACCGTCGCGGCGGCCGGTGAAGTAGACGGCGATCTCTTTGCGGGTCGCCTGGCCGTCGAGGGCGCTCTCGTCGACGGAGGTGACTTCGAAGGTCATGGCCTCGGGGCGGCCGGGGGCTTTGCCGTAGACGTGCTCCTCAAAAAGGCGAAGGAGCTCGGGCCGACGAACGTCGCGCCAGGTTTCGGCATCGGTCACCGTATCGCCATCGAGTAGGCGCAGAGCGTCGGGCAACTGGTAGTCGGGCACTCTTTCTTCGTCGTAGTTGACGTCCTCACATTCCCGTACCTGGTTGTACCAGTCGCTGGCCTGGGCGCGGGTTGGATCCAGTTTCAGGGCATATTCGAAGATTTCGGCGGCCAGGGGTTTGTTGTCCTGCAGGCCATAGGCGCGGCCGAGCACTTCGAAGGTGAAGGAGTGTTCGAGCAGTTCGGGATGGATGTCCACCAGGTGGGTCAAGCTGGCGATGACGTATTCCGGTGTTTCCCAGGTCGCCATTTCCTCGAGCAGGAGGTTCAGTTGCTCAGATACCTTAGCCATTGAGATTTCCTTGACTGGATTGTGAGGTGCGTTGTGGCCGGTGAATGGGCAGGAGACAGGCTCAGACCTGGAGAACGTCGCGAATATAGTCGCGGCTCTGTTTGGCGCTTTCGACCGGCGACCAGCTGGGGTCGCGTTGTGAACGGCCTACCGAGTCCTGTTCGACGATCATCCACCCTTGATAGCCTTGTTGGCGCAGCACGTCGAAGAAGGCGGGAAAGTCGACAGCGCCTCGACCCAACTCGGCGAAGATGTCCATTGCCCAGGCTTGACGCATGTGAATCCGTTCTCTTCTCACCTGTTTCAGTTTATCCGGCCAGACGTCCTTGATGTGGAGATACCAAATACGGTCGGCGTACTGCCTGGTTGCTTCGACGACATCGCCGCCGCCGTAGTGGTAGTGGCCGGTGTCGAGGCAGAGGCCGACCAGTTCGGGGTCAGTCATCTCCATGATGCGGGCAACCTCGGCGGGGGTCTCGACATAGGTGCCGGTGTGATGATGAAAGACGGTCTTGAGGTTGAAGCGTTCTTTGCAGAGGGTGGCGACGGCCTCCAGGGTTTTGGCGGCGCGCTGCCATTCTTCGTCGGTCCAGCCGTCGCTGCCGTCGGCGGCAACGGAGCCGGCGATCTCCAGGCGCTCGGGGGTGGAGTTGCCGGCGATGATGATTTCCGTGGAATTGAATTGGGCAAGGCGTTCGCCGACGCGCTCCACTTGTTCGAGCATGGCATCCAGCGCTCCCTCCTGCTCCAGAGACAGAGCCACATAGGAGGAGGCCGCCTGCAGATTCCTGCTATCCAATTCGGAGCGCAGCAGTTCTGCGTCGGCTGGGAAAAAGCCGTTCACCCCAATTTCGGTTCCCTCGTACCCGGCCTCTGCCATACCGTCGAGCATTTGGGAAAAGGTGAGACCGCTGGTCTTACTCCCGTCAAAGGAAAGGACATCCCAACTGATGGGAGCGCTTCCTATCTTCACTTCAAACATAGTTCCTCACGAGGCTGAGTTTTCATGAGTGCCTGAGCACTTGTTTGTGGATGGTCTGGGGAATGTATTAGGGCTCGTTGACATTTGATTTATTCAGTCACATTGGCGACAATAGCAGGATGTTTAGAAAGAGAATTGCCGACCATCAGTGGCAGAAACTTTACGCATTTCTGCAAGGACACTCTCGTGTGTACGCAGGCCAAGAGGGAGAGTGTCGCCGTTTCATTGAGGCAGTTTATTGGATACTGCGCACCGGCACCCAGTGGCGTGAACTGCCAGAGAGTTATGGCAAGTGGAACAGTGTATTCAAGCGCTATTCCCGTTGGGAAGAGAATGGTATCTGGGCCGACATGTTCACGCAGTTCGCCCAGGACCCAGAGATGGCAGCCGTGATGCCCGACAGTACAGCTGTACGTGCCCATATGTGCGCAGCCGGCGGCTCAAAAAAGGGGGCCCTCAGCAAGAACAGTGCCTAGGTCGGAGCCGGGGCGGATTCAGCAGCAAGATCCATCTCCTCGTCGATGCCCTTGGCCTGCCTCTGAAGTTCATATTGACCGCTGGTGAACGCCATGATATGACCCAAGCTGAATCGTTGCTCGCCCCCTTCGATTTTGACGCCGTCATTGCCGATAAAGGCTACGATGCCGACCCTTTGCGAGAACTGCTCGCAGCCCAACAGGTCGAGGTGGTCATCCCCTCTCGTCGCAATCGCAAACAACCACGAGACTATGACCGAATCCGCTACCGAGAACGCAACATCGTCGAACGTTTCATCAACAAAATCAAGTGGTATCGACGCATTTTCACTCGCTATGACAAACTCGCACGACATTACATGGCTTTCTTGCATTTCGCTTCTACTCTGATCTGGCTCAAACGAAATGTCAACGGGACCTAAGTATGAACCTTTGCTCCGCCTTGGCTGGCGCCCGACAGTTTCCGCTCCTTGGCTCAGCGGATGGCTGCACCGGTCTCGTCGTCGAAGAGATGAAAGCGATTGAAGGAAAGGCTGAGGATATCGCCCTCGCGCACTTGCGTCGCGGCCACATCCTTGACCTTCAGGAGGAGGCCCTCTTTCTCGATATCGAGAATCGTCTCCGAACCGAGCGGTTCCAGCAGGAAGACCCTGGCTTGATTGGCGCCCTCGTCATCCATGGTAAAGCGGATCTCTTCGGGGCGGACGCCAAGGGTACAGACGCCGCCGGGGCAGAGTTCGGCGGCGCGGTCGGCCATCTCGTCGCCGACCGGGATGACGAACTGATCGCTCTTGTGGACTGTTTTGCCGTTCTCTTTTTGCAGTGCGCCGGGGATGAAGTTCATCGGGGTGGAGCCGACGAAGCGGGCGACGAAGTTGTTGGCCGGCATGTCGTAGATCTCGCTGGGCGTGCCCAGTTGTTGCAGGGTGCCCTGGTTCATCACCGCGATCTGATCGGCCATTGTCATGCCTTCGACCTGATCATGGGTCACGTAGATCATTGTGGTGCCCAACTCGTGCTGCAGCCGTTTGATCTCGGCGCGCATGTATACCCGCAGCAGAGCGTCGATGTTGGAGAGCGGTTCATCCATCAGGAAAACTACGGGTTCACGGACAATTGCTCTGCCGAGGGCGATGCGCTGCTGCTCGCCACCGGAGCAGAGGCCGGGCGGCCGCTCAAGGGTATGGGTTATGCCCAGCATTTCGGCTACATCGCGGACGCGGCGCTCGATCTCATCCTTAGGCGTCTTGCGCAAGCGCAGGGGATAGGCGATGTTGTCGAAGGCCGTGAAGTGGGGGTAGAGGGCATAGCTCTGGAAGACGAGGGCGACGTCGCGTTCGCGCGGTTCGAGGTCGTTGACGCGTGTCTCGCCGATATAGATGTCGCCGTAGGTGGGGCGCTCCAGACCGGCTACGCAGCGCATCGTGGTGGTCTTACCGCAGCCAGAGGGGCCGAGCAGGACAACCAGGTCGCCATCGTTGACGACGAGATTGAGTTGATTAACGGCGCATGTATCGCCGAAGTACTTTGTCAGACCTTCTATTCTTACTTCCGCCAATGTCTACTCTCCTTCTGTTCTCGGAAGTCAGTCTTCGCGAAAAACTGCTGGACTGGACAAGAGAGCGTCATCATGCCACAGACGGCCCAAGTCACATCTCTCACTGGCCACTGGCGACGCCAAAGGTCAGCCCGCGTACGAGGAATCTCTGCAACGTAAATGCTGCGACCAGCACGGGGAAAACTGCGATCGTGCCCGCGGCGCTGACCACGCCCCAGTCGAGCTCGTGCTGTGGGATCTGCGCCTGGATCGCAATCGGAAGCGTCATCGTTTTCATGGAATTCACGAAGTAGAGGGCGATGATGTACTCATTCCAGTTGAAGATAAAGAGCAGGATGGCGATCGAAAAGAGGCTGGGGAAGATCAGCGGCAGCAGGATGCGGCGCACGGCGCCGAAACGGGTATCGCCATCCATCAGGGCCGCTTCCTCTACGTCCATGGGGACGTCCATGAAGGTGCCGCGCAGGACCCAGACGGCGAAGGCGGTGTTGAGAACGGTATAAAGGATGATCAGGGTGTATTTTTCGTCGATAATTCCGAGATCGCTGCCGAGCAGGAAGAGGGGGATGGCGGAGGCGATGGGGGGCAGGAGCGCGACGAGGCCCATGAGGCCGACGACGATAGCGACGAACTTGAAGGGCAGGCGCATCCTGGTGGCGGCGTAGGCGGCGGGCACGGCAATGATGAGGCAGATGATGGTTGCCAAGGTGGCAACAACGAGACTGTTGTAGACGTTTTCGAGGATGCGGCGTTCAAAGATGGTCACCCAGGCGTCTAGCCGGGGGTCTGTGGGGAAGAAGCGGGGCGGGATGTGGGCGAGGTCGCGCAAGGACTTGATGGAAGAGATGGCGACCCAGTACATGGGGACGAGGGTCCAGAAGGCGGCGAGGTAGAGGACGATGACAACGAGCAGTTTTCGCGGGTTGAGACGGCGCCCCTGCGCGGCCATTACTACATCCTGGGGCACGGGTTCGTTGGTTGTCGTCTCACTCACATCTATTTGTGCCATCGGCTTACACTCCTATGTAAAGGGCCTTCAGGCTCACCGGCTTCGGCGCTCCACCCAGAGATATCTGACGAAGATCGTGCCGGCGATGTAGGTCATCAGCAGCATGACAAGCACCGCTGCAGAGGCGTAGTGGGGCTTTAGCCGCTGGAAGGACATACCGTAAATGTACCAGGACAGGTTCCAGGTGGCGCGGCCCGGGCCGCCCTGGGTGGTGGCGGCAATGGTGCCGATGGTGCGGGTGGACCAGACGAAGACGAGGATGGTGGCGATGGCGAACATCGGCCGGATATAGGGGAGTGTCATGTCCCAGAAGGCGCGCCAGCGGGTTGCGCCATCGACGGCGGCGGCCTCGTAGATGTCGCGCGGAACCTGGTTGAGGCCGGCGTAGAGAAGCAGAAATGCCAGGGGGCTGATGCGCCAGATCTCGACGACACAAAGGGCGATAAAGGCGGTATCGGCCTTCACAAGCCAGATAATCGGTTCGAGGCCGAGTGCGGAGAGGGGAACGTTTACCAGTCCCAAGGTGGGGTGGTACATGATCTTCCACATCATGCCGGCGACGATTTCGGAGACCATCAGCGGAATGATAAGGATGGAGATCCAGATAGCCTTGCGGCCGGCATAGTCGCTATGCACCAGAAGGGCCAGTCCCAGCCCGACAAGCAGGCACATGGGAACGACTACGATGCCCATCTTGAGGCTGAAGATCAGCGCGCCGTGGAAGATGGTGTCCCTGGTGAGCCGGGAGAGGTTGGCCAAGCCGATCCACTCACCTTTTTCGCTGGTGAGAATCAGCCAGAAGTTGTAAACGATGGGATAGAACTGGACCAGGATCAGTGCCAGGAGGCTGGGCACGATCAGCATAACGCCGAGGCGGTTGTCGCGAAAGCTGAATAGTTCGGACCACATGCCCTGGGGAGGCGGAGGCTGGGTGTTCACGCTATTCGCGCTGCTCGCGCCCTGGCCAGGCAAGGGACTAACGGTCTGCTGTACGGTCAACGATGCCCTCCTTGGGCCGGTAGGTCAAGAAGACGGTCTGTACGACGATGCCTGAAGCATGCGCAAAGGGAAAGAGGAGCGGAGGGGATTCCCGCTCCTCTTTTCTGGAATCAGACTAGTTGGTAACACCTTCCATCTCGAGACGGATTTCGGCGCCAGCCTGCTCGCAGGCTTCCTGGCCGGTTATGTCACCGGCGCCGACGGCGCTGAATGCCGGCCCAAGGATGGCGAGGCTGATGCCTGTGGCCTGGGTGCTGCGGGGGCGCCACTTCGGCGGCACCATCAGGGCCTCAAACTGGGCCGGGAACCAGGGCTTTTCCAGGATCAGTTCGGGGTCGTTGAAGACGGATTTACGGAAGGGGATGCCGCCGGCGTGGGCGTAGGACAACGCGTGCTCCTGGTTGTAGTGCATCCACTCCATGTAGGTCCAGGCGGCGTCCTTGTGCTCGGAGTGGGCGTTGAGCACGAGGCCCCAGTGGCCCATCATGGAGACATGGGGGGCGCCGACTTCGGAGGCGGGCAGAGGCAGATAGAGCATCTTGCCGGCCACGTCGGAGTCGGTCTCGTCCTCGAAGGCGGCGTAGGCGTCGCCCGGCCAGCCGATGCCCATCATGGCGCGGCCGGAGACGACCTCGGCCACCATCTCGGTGGTGCCATAGGTATTGCCGCCCGGCGGCAGGTACTTGCTCAACTGCTCGTAGAGCGTGAGGGCATCGCAGCCGGCCTCGTTGTCGAGGATTACATTGAACTCGTCGTCGAAGATGCCGCCGCCCATCGACCACAGCAGGGCGAGGGCGTCACTGCCGGCAGCGCCGCGCACGTTGTAGCCGTAGAAGGGCGGATCGCAATCGGGGCAGTGGACTTGCTCAGCGATCGCCAGTACGTCATCCCAGGTTACAGGCGGATCGAGTCCGCGTTCGTCAAGGATGTCCTGGCGGATGTAGAACATGATGACGTTGCCCTGGATGGGCAGGGCGTGCAGGTCAGGGCGCTCACCGGTCTGGAAGTCCAAGGGGATGGGACCATAGGGGGGAGGCCAGGAGAAGACATCGTAGGAGACCTGGGGCACGTCATCGTCGCGGGTTGCGTCGTAGGCTTCGGTCAGGTTGACGGACAGCCCGCCGTCGACGATGTTGGGCATCCAGGGATCGTCGGCGAAGATGACGTCGAATTC
This sequence comes from Caldilineaceae bacterium, assembly GCA_965204525.1. Taxonomy (GTDB): domain Bacteria; phylum Chloroflexota; class Anaerolineae; order Caldilineales; family Caldilineaceae; genus Bin5. Next base: position 2,486,838 of record OZ241994.1, read on the forward strand.
ACCGGACTCGGTGCGGGCCAGCGAGATCACTTTTTCGAAGAATGTCGTCCAGGGGAAGGGCGCGACTTCGACCTTGATGCCTGGATTTTCTTCTTCAAACTGCGGGATCAGAGCGACGAGGCCATCAGCCAGGGGGCCCTGGGCAGTGATGATACTGATGGTGACTTCCTCGGGCATCTCCTCTTCCATGGCTCCGGTCTCTGCCGGCGCCGCGGGCGCCGCGCAGGCCGACACCATGACAGCCATCACCAAGGTGAAGATGGTGAACAGATAGAGCTTTTTCATGACGTTGCTTCCTCCTTACTGAAATAGGTTTGGAGAGAACTGCACTGGAGTTTCACGGAAATGCGACATTTTCAGGCACTTGGCAAGATCGAATGACAGGGGAGGATCTATCCTGTTGAAAAGGTTTGGCTGGCAGGCATTCTGGAAGAGAATGCAGACTTTGTCAAGTACCCAAAAATCGGGGGCATCAGTGGGTAAACCGGTAGCTGGGGAGATACCGGTTTCGGGTCATGCGGTTGATCCCTTGCGATGGACGGACCGGGAGGAGCGATGGGTGCGCGCGGTCAGGTGGAAGGCTGGTATTGCAGGGAATACGAGGTGTCTTGTGTCAGGCAAGTTCCCAGCGGACGGCAACAACATACTGAACAATCGGGTTCTCTTGCGTCCACTCGTGAAAGACGGTGAAGAGCGTGCCGTCGTTGAGTTGGATCGTGGTGGGATAGCCGATGTGCCAGTAGAGATTGGGGACTGCTTCAGAGGGTGCGATGCCGCCGGAGCTGATGACAAACTCGTTGGCGACGTCCCAGTTCAGTCCGTCCTCGGAGATGCAGCCGCGGATTCCCCAGGGATCGCGGCGATGGCCGTAGGTGCAGAGCATGCGTCCATCCTGCAGGAGGGTGAGGTCGGCTGGGTATCCCCAGAGGTTGGTCGGTTCAGGTAGGCTCCAGGATTCCCCTTCGTTGCGAGAATAGTTGGTCCACATGTGTTGGTGCCGGTTGCGGACGCCGTGCATGGTTCGCATCATGGTGACCAGTGTGCCGTCGGCTGTGCGTGCGAGCGAGGTCTCGTCGAAGGAGATGATGTTGGCGGGGTCATAAGCGATGGTGGCGTAGTATTCCCAGTCGTGACCCTTGTTGTCCGAACGCATGAGGTATGAGCGGACGCGTTCGTGGAGGTTGTCCGTTTCCATCCAGGCGCGTGCGAACTGGTGTCCATGGCAGGCCATGAGCAGGGAGCCGTTGGGCAGTTCCACCACGCCATCTATGGGCTGGCCCCAACGCATTGGCGCCACGTTGGCCTTGTAGGCTGCGCCCCACGTATAGCCGTTGTCGGACGAGGCAGTAATGCCGACGCCGTCTACATCGCGCGAGCCGCGGGGCCTGTCCTGCGGTCCGAAGTCGTCCAGCATGCCCTTCTGGTCGACGAAGGCCCATTGAAAGTAGTTGACTAGGAGGGTACCGTCTGAGAGCTGGGTGACGGAGGGTGTGTCGCTGCCAAAGTGATGGGTTGCGGGCCAGACAGTTACTACGGGCGTCTGATCCCACGTCAGTCCATTATCTGAGGAGCGGATCAGAAGTATGCTGTCGAAGTCGGGATGGATATAGCCACTGGTTTCGTTGAAGACCACGACGACATCGCCGTTCTGGAGCTGCGCGGCGCCTACTTGGCAGGTGTAGCGGGAGGGATCGTGATATAGGGTGATCTTCTGCGCATTTTTCATAACTTGACCCATTTTGGCGTTCTCTGCCTTTCACCTTGCCGGCTCAATTGACGGGCTCTCGAAGGGGCGTTGCGGTTTCGAAGTCAGCCCTTGATGCCGACTTGAGTAACCCCTTCGATAAAGTAACGTTGCAGGATAAGAAAGAATATCAGCGTAGGCAAGGCGACAATGGCGACAGCGGCCATGGCTTCGCCGTAGCCGCTCTGTGTGGATGTGCCTTGAATGTCCAGACGGGTGTAGAACGCCATGCCCACGGGCAGCGTCTTCCACTCCGTTTTGAAGGCGACCAGCAGCGGCCAGAGGAAGGAGTTCCAGTTGCTGGTGAAGATGAGAATGGCGCCGGCGAGCGTAGCCGGTCTTGCCAGTGGCAGCGCCACGCGGAGAAAGGTGCCAAGACGGCTGCATCCGTCGATGGCGGCTGCGTCCTCCAGCTCACGCGGAAAGGAGAGAAAGAACTGGCGATACAGGTAGACCGGGAAGACGCTGGCTAGGGGCGGAATGATCAGGGAAATGAAACTGTCCTGGACTTCCAGTCGCAAGACACCGATAAAGAGTGGAACGATACTCATCTCGGGCGGGATCATCAGGGAACTGATCAGCAGCCAGAAGATGACGGAACGTCCCGGGAAGTGCATCCTCGCCAGGGCGAAGCCGGTCAGTGACCCCAACACAAGACTGCCGGCGACAACACAGACCGAGGTCACAATACTGTTTATGAACCAGCGAATAACGGGGGTGTCGGCCACGACAGTCCGGTAGTGCTCCCAGGTTATTTCGGTAGGAATCAGGTCTATACCGGCCAGGATCAGGCGGTCCGGCTTGACTGAGGTGTTGAGCATCCAGTAGAGGGGGAATAGCCATAGCAGGGCCACAACTGCACCTGGCAACCAGATTATGAAGGTGCGGATGAAACGCAACGACGTTTGGTTGTAGAGAGTGCTGAGGCTCAGGTTGGACATGATCAGAATGGGCTTTGGGCTCTAATTGCTGTGTTCCCTTACCAGACGCGCCCGCAGAAGGGTAAACAGGAGAATTGTTAGGAATAGGAGGAGAGAAAGAGCGGCGGCAAAACCGAGACGGAAGCGGACAAATCCCTCATGGTAGATGTAGGAAACGATGGTGGCCGAATGGCCGCCCGGCCCGCCGCCTGTCATCAGATAGACCTGGCCGAAGATTCGAAATGCGCTGATGATTTCGAGTGTAATGACCAGCCCCAGCGCAGGAGTCAGGAGCGGAAGGGTTATTCGCCAGAACGCCTGCCAGGCTGAGGCGCCGTCGATGACGGCCGCTTCTCCCAATTCGGCCGGAATCTCTTTGAGTCCGGCCAGAAGAATTACCATGTGGAATCCCACTGCCTGCCAGATGGTGACAAGGGAGATCGACTGGATCACCCACTTGCTTGTGGTCAACCAACCCTGTTTGGGGATTCCGATGCCATAGATCGCCAGGTTGAGAAGACCGGTTTCTTTCTCGAAAATCCAGATCCAGATGATGGCGGTGACGGTAATGGCAACGACATGGGGCGCAAAAAATGCTGTCCGGATCGGGCCCGACAGCCACTGTTCGCGGTTGATCCAGAGCGCCATCAACAGGGCAACGATCACGGTTCCCGGCACAACGAGGGCGGCCATCTGGAAGGTATTGCCCCAGACCTTGGGGATCCAGTCATCCTTCATTGCTTCGCGGAAGTTGTCGAGCCCGACCCATTCCGGGTCACCGACTATACCCCATTCGTTGAAGCTGATGTAGATTCCGAAGAATATGGGGAGGAGGGTAATAACTATGAAGATGAGAGCGAACGGCAGAATGAAGAGGTACGCCTGCCAGTCAACGCGGCGTCCGCGGTATCTTATTCTGGAGAGTCGGGAAAGCCAACCGTCTGACGCGGCTCTGTCTGCAAGGTGGGTCATCCACAGAGTTCTCGGTTACAGGGAGTCCGGTCAGAATGTCACCCGTCGCTAACCATTCTGCCCGGACTCCTGGCGTTTATCAGCTGCGATCATCCAGTATCTTCTGCCAGGCCGCTTCGAGATCGGCCAAGCCTTCTTCGATACTCTTCTCGCGTGACCATACCGGATCCATTGCCTTGGGCACGGTTGAACTGCTGCCGGCGTAGAAGGCAAACTCGCCGCCGTCGACCATGTTCAGATAGTCGAAGAAGCTGTATTCGACGGCTTCGGCAAAGGGTTTGCGCAGTTCCCAGTCGAGGCCAAGGGTCATGTAATCGGGATCGTCCAGAATGGAGCGGCGGGGCGGGGCGCCGCGTCCTTCGGTCACCCACAGCATGCAGTTATCCGAGAACCATTTGATTACCTTGGCTCCCGCGACCAGATGATCTTCGGTGCGGCCGTCGGCGGTGAAGAGCGCGAGGCCATACTCGCGGGCCTCGGTTGTCAGCGTGTCGCCGATCAGCGAAACGGGCGCGGTGATAAAGTCAAGGCCCTCAGTATTCACATAGCCGAAGAGCGTCCACGGACCGGTCCAGAAGATGGACCCTACCTGCTGGCCGAATGCACCGTAGCGATCGGCGACGTCGCGGGATGACATCTCGTGCTCGTCAAAGGTATCCAGCACCCATTGCGCGGCTGCAATCGGAGCGTCGGTGTCGTTGAAGGTAACGGACGAGCGGTCTGCATTGAGGGGTTGGGCGCCGAGCTGCTGGGCGATGATGCCGAAGACCACGTTGGGCTGCACGCTGGAGCCGGTCATAAGGAACCCTGAGCGGGTGATCTGGTCTCCTTCCTTTACGGTCATCGCTTTGGACCACTCGATCAGGGAGGGGCCGTCGGCCGGAGGATTGCTGATGTCCAAGCCGGCTTCTTCGGCGTGGCCGGCATTGATCAAGGCGGCGATTGGCAGAATATCCATCGTGATGGAATAGAGTTCCCCGTCGAGAGAAGACCACTCGATATACTGGGGCAGGAAGTCGTCCAGATCCAGTCCGACCGTCTCCATCAGGTCATCCAGAGGCGTAAGCCCGCCGGCCTGATGCCAGACGGCGACGTCGTTCATGGTGCGGAAGGAGATATCGGGCGGGTCTCCGGTGGCGATGGAGGCCATGATCTTCGTCCCCATTTCACCGCCTCCGACCTGCTCATATTCGAGGGTGATGTCGGGATGTTCATTAACTTCGTTATAGTTGGCGCAGAAGCGTTCCCAGACCTGTGCGTCGGACGCGCCGAGGTCGTACCACATGACGATTGTTTCCTGCATCGGGGCGGGAGCCGCCTCTTCACCAGCGCCTTCCTCGGCGGCCGGCTCTGCGGCCGGCGCGCAAGCTGCCAGCGAGGTCATCGCAAGGCCGCCAAGGCCTACGGCCATCCCGCGCATAAGGGAACGCCGGCTGAGCAAGGGGGCACCTGCACTGTCGTACCGGACACTGTCGTTGGGCTTTGCCTCATTCATGGTTGCTCGCCTCCTCTTGTGGGTCTACACAAATGCTTGCTTTCAACAATTCAGGCACGAGTGACGGGTTGACGCATACCAAGCTAGTCCTGATAGGACAGACCTATTATAGTCAGTCCAAGTTTGACCTCAAAACAGTGTAATTTTGTCTATTTTCCGGCCAGGACGCGTGCGCCGGGAAGGTGAGAGCCTTCCGAAAGGCTGTCTTTCAAAGGAGGGTTTGAACAGTTCCCGACCGGCTATGCCTTCAGCGACCGGGGCATCGAGTAACTGGAGTGGGTCATGCCGGACTGCTATGGTGAGTAGCGGAGGGAGATGGGTAGAACTGAGCGGCAATGAGTTCAAGTAGTGGACTATGTGTTGTTTCACCGAGGTCAGAGATATTGAACGGCCTACCAAGGGGCGAATAGCGGGACGTGGGGTTATGAAGGGCATTGACTGTCGCAAGAGACAACTCATGTTGCCCCAAGTACAGCCTTTACGCTGCATTCATTGTTTATTCCGGTTTGTTTGAGGAGGGAGTGTTTTTTGAGGCAGTTGGAGCGTGCCTACCGGTCAAGGCGTGGATGCAGAGCCATCACTGCTTTTGGCGCCATCACGGTCGGGCGCTGTACGTTGGAGCAGCTGTTTGAGCGTTGCCTGGGACTTCTCGGCTTTGCTCTGTGCCTGGATCACGGCTGACGTCACCTGTGCGGCCGTCTCTTCAGTTTTTGCGCGGGCCTTGCCGCTGGCGTCCTGCAGATTTTCAAGACCGGACTGCGCTCCGCCCAGCACCCATCTCATGCCTTGCACTGCCAGAAATGCAATGGCCAGCGGAATCAGGCAGAGCAGGAAGACGTGGATCGAGATCCAGACGACGGACAGATTGCGCCAGAATTCGAGTGACATGGAATTCAAGGAAAGCGGCCAGGCAGAACCGATTGTCGCGGTCTGAAAAAATGCCTGTTCTGACCGGAAGACAGGCTGCGTTGCAACCGAATTGTAACAAAACCGGACGGGCGCGTCCAGATTCGCCTGCTCTCTACCCGAAGGCCAATTGTTAGCGCTGGCATTCGCTTTCTGCTACACTGCCAACTGCAGTGACCAGCCGCAGGAGACCAACGGCTGGCGATACCATTCTTCCAACGGGGCACGGGGCACTGGCCACCGGTCTTTTTCTACTTTTTCGGAGTCTTGACATGACCGTACCCAGCGAATATCGACACGTATCCTACCTTTGGGGCGACGAAACTGCAGCCGGCCTCGATCCGATCGGACGTCTCGTGTACCGCTCCAATTTGCTGGGCCAGGACCAGCGAATCACCAACACGGGCGGCGGCAACACGTCCTCCAAGTATATGGAGACCGATCCGCTTACGGGCGAATCGGTTGAGGTGTTGTGGGTCAAGGGATCGGGCGGCGACCTGCGCACTTCGAAACGGGAGAATTTCTCCTCGCTCTATATGGACAAAATCCGGCAACTGCGCGTCATTTACGACGCGGCCGACGAGAAGGGCCTCAAAACACCGATTGAAGACGAGATGGTGGGGAAGTATCTCCACTGCGTCTACGACCTCAACCCACGCGCCTCTTCCATCGACACGCCGCTGCACGCTTTTATTCCCGCCCCGATTGTGGACCACACGCACCCAAACGCAGTCATCGCTATCGCCGCGGCCGAGGATGGTGAGGCGCTGACTGCCGAGATCTTCGGTGATCAGCTGGGCTGGGTGGAGTGGCAGCGGCCCGGCTTCGATCTGGGGCTGGTGATGGGGGATATGGCGGCCGCGAATCCGGCTATGGAAGGCATCATGATGGGGGGTCATGGGCTGATCAACTGGGCTGGGGACGACAGGGCCTGCTACGAGTTGAGCCTGGATATTATCGAGAAGGCGGCCCTTTACATAGAGAGCCGAGACAAAGGGGCAGGGACCTTTGGGGGTCAGAAGTACGCGGCGCTTGCCGACGGCGAGCGGGAGGCGCTGCTGGTGGAGCTGCTGCCGGCGCTGCGCGGCATGGTCAGCCAGGAAAATGTTTTCGTCGGCACGGTGCAAGCGGACGAAGCGATTCTGCGCTTCGTCAACAGCCATGACGCGGCCCGGCTCGCCGAATTGGGCACGTCCTGTCCGGACCACTTCCTTCGCACCAAGATCAAGCCTCTCTATGTGGATTGGGATCCGAAGACAAAGGATGTGGAGGGGCTGCTGGCGGAGTTGGAAAGTGGGCTGGCCAGGTACCGCCAGGACTACGCCGACTACTACAACGCGCACAAACATCCCGATTCGCCGGCGATGCGGGACCCGAACCCGACGGTGATTCTGATTCCCGGAGTTGGCATGATCGCCTGGGGCAAGAACAAGAGCGAGAGCCGGGTGACGGCTGAGTTCTACAACTGTGCGGTGGAGGTGATGCGGGGCGCGGAGACGGTCAGTCAGTACGTGGCGCTACCAAAGCAGGAGGCCTTCGATATCGAGTACTGGCTGCTGGAGGAGGCGAAGTTGCGGCGGATGCCGCCGGAACAGGAGCTGGCGCGCAATGTGGTTGTCGTAGTCGGCGCGGGCAGCGGTATCGGCAGGGCGATTGCGCACCGCGTGGCAAAGGAGGGCGCGCATGTGGTCTGCGCGGACCTGAACGCGGAGGCGGCACAGGCGACTGCGGATGAGCTGACCGGCATTTACGGGGTCGGTATCGGCGTTGCAGGTACGGGCATCTCGGCGTGCGGGCCGGCGATCGGGCTGGGTGTGGACGTGGGAGACCGCGCGAGCGTGAGGGCGCTTTTCCAAGAGACGTTGCTGGCCTATGGCGGCATAGACCATTTGGTCATTACAGCCGGCTTCTACTACCCGCCCGATGCCAGCGGCCAGATTCCCGATAGGATGTGGGACACCACCTTCGACGTGAACGTGAAGGGCGCATATCTTGTCGCGGATGAAGCGCGCAAGATCTGGCAGACGCAGGGGCTGCCGGGCTCGTTAGTGATCGCGACCAGCGTCAATGGCGCGGTGGCCAAGAAGGGTTCTCTGGCGTATGACACGAGCAAGGCGGCGGCCAACCATCTTGTGCGGGAGCTGGCAATCGAGTTGGCGCCGAATGTGCGCGTCAACGGGCTGGCCCCGGCTACGGTAGTGACCGGCAGCTCGATGTTCCCGCGCGAGCGGGTCATATCGGGGTTGCAGAAGTATGAGTTGCCCTTCGACGAGGGAGAGGAGACGGAGGCGCTGCGAGACCGTTTGGCGGCATTCTATGCCGAGCGCACGCTGACGAAGCAGGCGATCCTGCCGGAAGACCAGGCCGAGGCCGCCTATCTGTTGATGAGCGGGGCGCTTTCCAAGACGACGGGCCAGATTCTCAACGTGGACGGCGGGTTGGTGGAGGCTTTCCTGCGCTAACGAACAGGATGGTTCGGGATGGTTGAGCAAGTTGCAACCGCGCCGAACTGCGACTGATTGTCTGACAACGGAGAAGAAACCGATGTCCGGAACAGGATTTCCAAGCCCTGCCGCGCTGCGCAGCGGCGAAATCGATCTGGTTGCGCACGTCCAAGAGGTCTGCGACCGCATCGACGCGGAGGACCCACTCATCCAGGCACTTCTGCCTGAGCCGGCGCGACGGGAGCGGCTGACGCGTGAGGCCGAGGCCCTGCTGGACCGTTTCCCCGACCCTGCGCGGCGTCCTCCTCTGTTCGGGCTGCTTGCGGGCGTAAAGGACTTCTTCCGTGTGGACGGTTTCCCCACCAAGGCGGGATCGAAACTACCGGCCTCGTTGTTTGAAGGACCGGAGTCGGCAGTCGTGACGCGCCTCAAAGAGAACGGAGCGCTGATCGCAGGGAAGACGGTCACCACCGAGTTCGCTTACTTTCAGCCGGGCCCAACGCGAAACCCGCACAATCCCGAACATACGCCCGGCGGCTCGAGCAGCGGTTCGGCCGCGGGTGTGGCAGCCGGCTTCTTTCCGCTTGCACTGGGCACACAGACGATTGGCTCGGTCATACGCCCGGCGGCTTTCTGCGGGATCATCGGCTACAAGCCCAGCTATGACCGTATTCCCACGGCTGACATGCTCTTTTTCTCGCCGTCTGTGGACCATATTGGGCTCTTTACCCAAGATGTGGCGACGATGCGTCTGGCCTGCTCAGCGTTGTGCCAAGATTGGGAAGGCGGAGCGGGCACGCCTTCCGACAGTTTGCCGGTCCTGGCCGTTCCGGACGGGCCTTATCTGGATGAGGCAGAGGAAGTCGGCCGGCAGCAATTCGAGGAGACGCTGGACCGGTTGACCGGGGAAGGGTTCAGAATTGAGCGGATCCCGTTCTTCCCGAACTATGCGGAGCTCAACAAACGGCACCGCCGCCTGACTGCGGTGGAAGTCGCCGAAATTCACAAGGACTGGTACGCGGAGCATTCGGACCTCTACAGTGTACATATGCACGAAATCATGCGGACGGGGGCGACGATCTCTGACGAGGAACGGGACGAGATAAGGGGGGATCAACTGCGTCTGCGTCATGCAATGGAGGAGGCGCTTCTCACGGCGGGGGCGGATCTGTGGATTGCGCCAGCGGCCACGGGTCCCGCGCCGCACGGGGTCCACGCTACGGGCAACCCGATCATGAATCTTCCCTGGACCAACGCCGGCGTGCCCGCGCTGGCGATTCCCTCAGGTAGAGCAGCAAACGGTCTGCCGCTGGCGGCGCAGTTCTGCGCGCCGTTCGGTGCGGATGAGCGTCTGCTGGCGTGGGGTGAGGCGATCGAAGGGATCGTAAGGGGATAGGACAAGTGAACAGATTTACTTCTGCCGCGTTGTCTTTCTTGCAGGCGGGCGCGGCTGTTCTGCTTTTTGCGGCCTGTGCGGCCGGTCAGGTCTCCTTTCCGAAACAGGGGGAAGATGGTTCGACATCCCCTGAGCCAGCCGAGGCCGCCGATGAGTGGCAGACAGGCGCGGTGATGCCCACGGCCCGCTCGGAGATGCGTGTGGCGGTGGTGGAAGGGATCTTCTACGTGCCGGGCGATTTTGGCGGGCTGACAAGCTTCGAATCCTACGATCCGGCGCGTGACAGCTGGACGGAACTGTCGCCGATGCCGGAACCGGCCCACCATATGATGGTGACCGGTTATAACGGCAAGGTCTATGTTTTTGGCGGAGGGCCCGATTTGAGTTGGCAGGCTACGGCATCGGGACTGGTTTACGATCCGGCGACCGACACGTGGACGGAGGCCGGTCTGATGCCGGAGCGGCGGATGAGCGGGGAAGCGGTGTTACTCGGGGATTTCATCTATCTTGTTGGCGGCACGGGGGGTACGACGGCGCTGCTCAGGTTTGATCCGGCGGGGGAAACCTGGGCCATACTGCCCGGTCCGGCGCAGCCGCGTGAGCACGTGGCGGCTGTGGCTTTCAACGACGAACTGTGGGTTATCGGTGGACGCTGGGGCGGGACGGGCGCGCTGGCGACGGTGGAGATATTCAGTCCGGCCAGCGGGACGTGGCGGGACGGTCCAGAGATGAACGAGGCGCGCAGCGGGTTCGGTGCGGCCGCGGTGGGCGACCACATCGTGGTTGCCGGCGGCGAGATCCTGGGTGCGCGCCCGTGGACGGCTTTGGCCAGCGCGGAGGTGTATGACCCGAACTCGGGCGCGTGGACGCTGTTGCCGGATCTGCCGGCGGGCATTCATGGGATGCCTGTGGTTGGCTATGAGGGGACGGCGTTTGTTCTTGGTGGGTCGGACCGGGCTGGGGGGATTGATAATCGAGGACGGGTGCTGAAATACAACCCGTAAGGGCGCAGCGCCCTCGAGTGGGTTCCAAAATCCGCTGGGAGCTATGAGATCCCCCCAATTGGCTGACTAACAGATTCCTTCCCTGCAACTGCGTGAATCGACAAATTGGTACGACCTTCGCCTCCGGCTACATTCAAGGAGAACCACAGCCATGTTCCCGGACCTGCAACCAGGTGACTACCAGCCCGCTCTGCCCTCCAATCTGCGTAATGGCATTGGCTTCGTCGGATGCGGTAACATCGTCCTCAGATCACAGATGCCCGCTTACAAGAGGGCGGGCTACCGCGTCGTCGCTTGCTGCGACAAAACGGAGGAGAAAGCACGCAGCGTGGCGGCCAATTTCGACAACCCCCTGGTTACAACCGACGTGGAAGAGCTACTTTTGCATCCTGAGGTGCAGGTCGTTGACCTGGCAGTACACGCTTACCAACGCCTGCCCTTGGTCGAGCAGATCGCGGCCGCAGGCAAGCACATCTTTTCGCAGAAGCCTTTGGCTCCCAGCTTGCGCGAGGCCGAACGTATTGTTGAGATATGCCGAGACGCCGGGGTGACGCTGATGGTCAATCACCAGGCGCGGTGGGCGCCCCCCCATCGGGCACTCAGGCTCCTGGTCGAACGGGGCGTGTTAGGACATGTCTACGCCATTACCCACTTCCATCGTGCTTATCAGGATTATGGCTGGTACGCTGAGCATGAGGACTTTAACATCGTTGATCATGGTATCCACTATGTTGATTTGAGCCGTTACTTCAGCGGTTACACACCGTTGCGGGTAAAGGCGACAACCACGATGGTGCCCGGCCAGAATGCGGTCTCCCCGATGATCTATACAATCCTCTTCGAATACGAGCCTTCGTACCAGGTCATGTCGACACTACATTTCAACAACATCGTTTCAGCGCCCGCTCTCCATGATCATCTGTGGTACTTGGATGGCACGCGCGGGAGCGCGCTGCTCAGCAATCCCATGGGAACGGCCAAGTTAAGCCTGTCGTTGAAGGATTCCCCGGAACAGGTACAGACTTACGAAGTCGCCGGCACCTGGGGATATGAGGGCTTCGCCGGTTCCATGGGAGAGATGTTGCTCGCGGTGGAAGAGGGGCGCGAGCCGGAATGTTCAGGCCGCGACAACCTGGAGAGCATACGAATGGCGGTCGCGGCAGTTGAGAGTGCCAGCTCGGGCGAGAGTGTCGAAGTGAGCCGGTAGGGAGCCCGGTACCGCAGCCAGTATCAAGGCCGACGGGAGCATCATGCCATGCGGATATGCAGTGGCTTTTATCGCTGGTCTCAACACTACGGCTGGCACTTTCTGACAGAGCGCATTGACGAGGTTGCAGCTGGCTTAGCCCAGGCAGGCTACGCCTACTTTGAGGGACTTCTCGATCCATTAGAGGGAGAAGGGGACTGGGCAAGCCGCTGGCAGAGTGCCTTGGACAGGCATGGGGTGCAGTTGGCGGGGGCATACGTGCATGCGCTGCTGCACGATACAAGCGTGCAGGCGCAGTCGATCGAAACAATTGTCGCAAGAGCACAGCTGCTGCGACCCATGGGCGCTGAATTTATCAATGCCAATCCTCAACCCATTGGCGCGCGTAAGACCGACGAGATGTTAACAGTCCAGGCCCAGGGTTTCGCTCGGCTGGGCGCTGCGCTGAGGAGAGAAGGTTTGCGTCTCGTCGTGCATCATCATTTGCCCGAACTGGCCGAGAACGGTCGTGAGCTGCGCCACCTCCTGGACCATACCGACGCTGGAGACGTGGGTCTGACAGTAGATGCCGACTGGATGTGCCGAGGCGGCCAGGATGCAAAAGCGTGGATTCGGGAATTCGCGTCCAGGCTTGAAATTGTGGAACTGCGAAGTTCGCATGAGGGCATTTGGGATGAAACTTTGGGTGATGGCGATCCCGATTGCCAGGAGTTGGCGCATACGCTGGCCGAGGTGAGTTTTGACGGGTGGCTCATGGTCGAGCTGGCTCGCGAAGAAGGCACTCCTCACTCTCTTGATCTGGTCCAGGCCCACGCACACAGTCTGGGATACGTGCGCGAAATCTTCGGCGTGCACGGTCAGGATCTTGCCTGACCACATCAACCTCAACAGAGACGCAGACCGTTGTATCTTCTGCGAAACCTGTAAATCCTCTCAGTTGTCCAGAAAAAATCAGGTTGCCAACCTCCTGATTTTCCATTATTATAATGACATATTTATGTCTCCCAGCCGTTGACCAAAGATGAGTCATAGCGAAACCAGACATAGCAGATCTTTTCTTTCCGGCATGAACAGATGTGGAAGCCGGTCTGGTGTCTCCGTATCGTGCAAGATTGTCGGGAGGTTGATTTACAAAAGGAGGTGACACCCAGTCAAGACCAAGGAGTACTCGGTACCAAACGTTTGTCGGGCCTATCACTCTCTATCTGTTTACAGTAAGGAGATCAGGAAATGAACCCGTTTCGTGTACGAATTGGCTACCGTCGTTCTCTGATTTTTGTGGCTGCATTGAGCATTGCAGCCCTGATGGTCGCAGCTTGCGTACCCGTGGCTGCGCCCGCCGCCGACGCCCCGGCGGAAGCAGCTGCCGAAGCCGATGAGGGCGGCACCCTAACGATTGGCTCCGTGCAGGGCAGCGCCGCCATCCCCACCTTCCTTCCATGGAAAGCGCATAGCAGTGCCCAGTCGTTCCACTGGAACCTCTTCATGAACTCACTGGTCATGCAGGAGCACAGTACGCTCAAGTGGGTTCCGGATCTGGCCGAGAGCTATGAGATCAGCCCCGACGGGCTGACTTACACGTTCCACCTGCGCGAAGGTGTGACGTGGCATGACGGCATGCCATTTACCGCCAACGACGTCTCTTTCTCCTTCCACGCGGCCCTACTGCCGGAAGGCGGGTCGACGGCGTCGGGAGGCTTGAAGGATGCGATCGTAGGCGCAATTGACTATCAGGAAGGCAACGCCGAGACTGCGGAGGGGATCCAAGTCCTTGACGATTACACCATCCAGTTTCAGTTGACCCAACCGCAGGTGACGATCATCGAGCGGTTCGCTATGCGAATTGCCCCGGCCCACGTGTTCGAGGGGCTTGAGCCGGAGGACTGGCTGCAGACCGAGTTCGCAACGGAACTGCCATTTGGCACCGGGCCCTTTGTGTTCAAGGAGTATATCCCCGATCAGCACACGATATTCGAGCGCAACGAGAATTACTTCAAGGGTGCGCCTCTGCTCAAGAACGCCGTAATTCGATTCTACGGTGACAACAGCGTAATGATCATCGCCCTGGAGAAGGGTGAGATAAACATGGTCGGATTCCTGAACCCGAGCGCTGACGAGTTCGATAAAGTCACGAACCTTCCCGGCATCGCCTGGGAATATCAGGACAAGTTCCCGGCATACTTCTTCTCCATCACCTTCCAGGACGAGGCTTTAGCGGACAAGCGGTTCCGCCAGGCGTTCCTGTACTCGATCGACCGTGAGGAGATTGCCACCCAACTCTGGGGCAACGCGGACTTGACGAAAGTGCAGCCGGTGTCACAGTGGGCACCTCCTCCGGGGGTTACGCTCGACATCGAGGAGTACGCCTACAACCCCGAAAAGTCCACGGCCCTGCTGGAGGATATGGGCTGGGACTTTGACCGCGTCGTCGAAATCGTCTGGTTTGGCACGGATATGCCCGATCAGCTGCCGATCCTCCAGCAGTTCATTGAGGGCGTAGGAATCCAGACCAAGCTGGTACAGACTGACGGGGCCAGGGGTCTGGAGGTCTTCTACGAGACCGGCGACTATGAGATCAGCTGGGTGGGAGGCTGGGGACGCTCCTACTATCCTGATACGACGGTTGTCGGGTGTGACCGCGTCTATCCCAACGGTTACAACTCGAGCCGCTACTGTAACGAGGAGCTGGACGCACTGTACAATCAGGCCCTGGCTACGGTAGACGACGACGAGCGCAACGAGTTGTACACGCGTGCCACCGCCATCTGGAATGATGAGCTTCCGTGGATACCGCTCTATGCGCCCCAGTCGCTGTTGCTGATACACGAGAATGTCAAGGGTTGGCGGGACAGCCTCATCGGGCCTGAAGGATCTGCCACGATCGGCGCTGTCACCGACCTTGAGAAGTGGTACATCGAGGAGTAGCTGCATTGTAGTGCTGCAATGAAGCAGATCGGGTCCGCCTGACGTTTTGGGGTAAGGACTTCGATGTTGGGCCAACTCTCCTTTGGGGAGCATCAGCGGTGGGGTCGGCGCAAACCGACCCCACCCTCTCCCTTCCGCCCTTCGAACCCTGATTGAACCGAGGGAGTTAGACCTTGGGACGCTACATCATACGGCGTATTCTGATCTCGTTCCCGGTATTGTTGGGCATCACAGTCGTTACGTTCACTTTCGCCAACCTGGCCCCGGGCGATCCGGTCACGGCCATGATTGACCCTATGAGCGGGATAGAGCCAGGCGAGGTTGAGAAACTCAAAGAGGCGCTGGGCATCAACAGGCCGATTCCGGTGCGGTATTTCATCTGGCTGAAGGAGGTACTGCGAGGCAACCTGGGCTACTCCTACGTCACCCACAGGCCGGTGGCGACCATGATCGCCGAACGGTTGCCGCAGACCTTGCAACTGATGCTCACTGCTCTGGCTATCAGTATCGTTCTGGGCGTTTCGCTGGGCATCTACGCGGCCTTCAATCAGTATTCAGTCCTGGACAATGTATTCACTTTATTGGTGTTCATTGGCATATCGGTGCCGGCATTCTTCTTTGCCTTGCTGGCGATATACATGTTCTCATTCAGGATACCTCTCTTTCCAACCTCAGGCATAAAGGAACCACTGAGTACTCTCCCACCGATCATTGACCGTCTCCATCACCTGGTGTTGCCGGCCACTGTATTGGGGATTGAAGGTGTTGCCGGCTACTTGCGCTACACACGCTCGAGCGTCCTGGAGGTGATGCGCCAGGATTACGTAACGACTGCGCGGGCTAAAGGGCTGCGCGAGCGGGCTGTCCGCGTTGGTCACGTCCTGCGCAATGCGCTGCTGCCGCTGGTGACGATTGTGGGTTTGAGTCTGCCAGGCTTGATTGGCGGCGCGCTGTTCATAGAAGTCCTCTTTTCCTGGCCCGGCATGGCGCGCATGGCGATCGAGCACACGCTGGGGCGGGATTACCCCGTGATCATGGGCATCGGTCTTGTTTCTGCGACCATGGTTCTGCTCAGCAATCTGGTCGCGGACATAGTTTATACAGTCGTGGACCCCAGAATCCGTTATGAGTAGTGCGGTTCTGGCTGTACCTGGGGCAGAGCATCCGGGCATGAACCTCTTTCCCGGATAGAGGAAGAAATGGAAGGCGAAGAGAAAGGCAGAGCACGGCAGTTGTCACTAGTCAATGAAGACCTGCAACATATGGTGCGCGGGCAGGCGGTCGTCGGTCTGCGCGAGCTGATCTGGCGCCGCTTTAGCCGACACAAACTGGCGCTGGTATCGATTGCCATTATGATTGTGCTGGCATTTGCCGCTATTTTCGCTCCTCTGCTCAGCAGCCCCAATGATCCCTACACGGCCGACCTGCAAAACCTGCGGGCGCCACCCAGTCCAGAGCATATCCTGGGGACAGACCGTTCCGGTCGAGACATGCTGGCCCGCATTCTGCACGGGGGCCGCGTTTCGCTTTCGGTGGGACTGATAGCGACGTCTATTTATATTTCAATTGGCACCATCCTGGGCGGAGTGAGCGGCTACCGCGGCGGGGTGACTGATTTCGTCATCATGCGAATTACCGACATCGTGATGTGCTTCCCCAGTCTGCTCATCATCCTGACGCTGGTAGCGGTCATTGGCCCCAGCATCTTCAATATCATGATTATTCTCGGCTTCCTTGGGTGGCCGAGCATCGCGCGTTTGGTGCGCGGCGAGTTCCTGTCTCTCAGCGAGCGTGATTTCGTGATGGCGGCGCGCTGTTTGGGGGCGACGGAGACCGGTATCATTTTTCGGCACATTTTGCCGAACGTGGTCGGCCCGCTTGTGGTGGCGGCCACCTTCGGCATCGCCGGGGCTATCATGGCTGAGGCGGGGCTGAGTTTTCTGGGTCTGGGTGTACAGGCGCCGCGGCCGAGCTGGGGCCAGATGTTGAGTGCGGCGACGTCGCTCACGACGCTTGAGAGAAGGCCGTGGATATGGATGCCGCCGGGCGCGATGATCGCCATCACTGTGCTGTCCATCAATTTCATCGGCGACGGACTGCGCGACGCTCTCGACCCGCGCACGATGCTGGATTAAGAGAGTGTGAATTGGTCGAGACCACCCATAGAGTCGGACAGGTGCACCGCTGAGGGCTGACGAGACACGGATTTTCATTCACAACAGCATCCTTGTTGCCACATCGAATTGTCATAAGACGGGCGTTCCTTACGGAGGGGAAAACATGGCAGAGGCCATTTACCTGACCGACATGTCGGAATGTCTGCCACAGGACGCACTGTCATCCGGGCCGGAGAGGCATAAGTGGCAGGTGGTGGAATACACAGCGG
This sequence comes from Caldilineaceae bacterium, assembly GCA_965204525.1. Lineage (GTDB taxonomy): Bacteria > Chloroflexota > Anaerolineae > Caldilineales > Caldilineaceae > Bin5. The sequence continues at coordinate 2,504,237 of OZ241994.1, forward strand.
AGGAAGGCCTGGCCGGCAACATGGCATTTGCGCACGCGCTCTACGGGACGCCGGCCATCACCTTGCCGCTAAACGTGGAGGGCTGGCATGCGATCAGCATCGGCTTCTGGCCCGGGGTGGAGCAGGAACACACAAGCCTGGTCAAGTACAGGCTATCCGGTGAGGATGTGTACACCGTAGTGGAGCACTATGTACAGAGCCCGTCGCTACCGGGGTGTTTCTGGGATAAGACGGAGCTTGTCGAGACGTTTCCCCGCTTTGCCGACCTGACAGGTCAGGACCTGGTCTTCAGCAAGCAGAATACCGCTCACCCTCCGACCCTGGCGTGTGTTGCCTACGTCAAGCTGGCGCCGCTTTCGCAGACGGAAGTGGAGGCCATCCAGCGCGACAGGGAGCAGAGAGAGACGCGCAGGGTCGTTGGAATGATTGATGGTGAAGGGCTGTTTCACCAGATGTGTCCGACGACGAAAGAGGAACTGCAGGAGCAGATCGAGCCATTTCGGTACGCGGATGTGGGTAAGGTGCTGTGGGGCGTAAACTTGAGCGATTTGACCTATTATCACTCCAAGGTTGGACGTTTCTATGGAAGTGAGGATGGGGTGTGTCCTGTATTGCGGCACGAACACGCGCTCAAGAGTCACAAGGCGCTGGCGGATGAGGGCATTGTCCCGTTCGCGGCGGCGATGGAGTACGCGCATGAGCTGGGACTGGAGTTTCACACGTATTACCGGCTGAGCATCGTAGATAAGGCCCAACCCTACTTTTTCTTCTCGACAGAGACCAGTTTTCTCCGAGACAATCCGGATTGCCGAATTGTGGCCAAGGACGGTTCGCCGCTGATGAAGGCCAGCTATGCTTTCCCGAAGGTGCGGGATTTCATGGTCTCTCTGATGGAGGAGGCGATGGAATACGACATTGACGGGGTACATCTCTGCTTCACGCGGGGGCCGGAGTATATCGGCTACGAGCAGCCGGTGCTGGACGAGTTCAGACGGCTATATGGACTCGACGCGCGGGAGGTGGCTGAGGACGATGAGCGGCTGTACGCCGTCAAAGCGAGCTTTTTGACGGAATTTCTGCGGACTGTACGGAAGACGGCGGACCGGCACGGGGAAAAGAGAGGGCGCAAGATGCAGGTGTCGGCGATATTTGAAGGCGGCAAGGAGGACATGCGCTATTTTGCTTACGATGCCTACACATGGGTGGAGGAAAAACTGGTTGACTTCATCATTACGAATCCTCCCTCCGACCTGGTCAGACTGGCCAAAGAGAACGGATGCCAAGTGTACATGGTGTCTACAAAGGAAGACAAAGTGCTGACGATGAAGCATGCTTATGCCGGGGGCATGGACGGGATGGCCATTTGGGACATCAACACAACGCGTCCCGAAACGTGGGCCATAGAGAGCCGGTTGGGTCACCGCGACGAAGTGATCGATCTGCCGAAAGCGGAACGGTATCCGAAGATGGACCGGGTTAAGTTGATCACGATACGGGGTCGGGATTTCTCGCAGACTGTTGACAAAAACGTTCCCTCAGGATGGCCGCCGGAGTTGCTTGTCATCTACACCGGGGGATAGGAGAGCAAGGAGGAGGGTTCGCATGTGTGCAGAACGTAAGGCCATCTACATCTCCGATATGGGCCGTTGTCAGCCTGGCAGTGCCATTACGGAGGCGGCCCGGCATGGTCATTGGCGGGCGATCCCATACGAGGCGGAGGGCGTGTCGGGCAGGATGGTTGTGGCCGGCATCGAGTGCAACGCGCCCACGCTGACGCTTCCTCTGGCTGAGGAGGGATGGTATGCCATCCACCTGGGCCTCTGGACCAACTGGGTGGACAGGGTGGTGCGGGTCAAGTTGACGGATGATCCCTGTTTCACCACGTCTACCAATCTGTACCCGGACATAAAGAAGACGAATTTTTTCGCAAGCATGGGAGAAGTGTTTTGGAAATGCGCTGATCTGACGGGCCAGGATTTGCAGATCGGCCAGCAGAGCACGGGCACCCCCTGGGCGGCCGGTATCGCCTATGTGAAGCTGGAGCCACTGACCGCTGAAGAGGTTGCCGCCATCCAGGAGGAGCGGTCTCGAAGGGATACGAAACGGCTCGTCGCCTACAACGACGCGTGGAGCGTTTTCGGCGAACGAGCGTTGTACACAGAAGAAGATATCATCGAGGAGGTAGAACCATTTCGCGATACCGACTTCCAGAAGCTCCTGTGGGGTATGGGTGCGGGCAGCATGGTACAGCACTTTTCCGACGTCGGGGAATATGCTGAGAAGAAGGATATGACCGATTTCTCGCGGTATTGTGATCGCCAGGCTGCAGAAAGTTTCCGTATTTTGAAGGAGAGGGGGATTGACCCCCTCAAGACAGTGATTGACCATGCCCACGACCTGGGTATCGAGTTGCATGGCACGTACCGCGTGGGGGGCTGGGTCTTTCCGCCACCGGATGATATGGAAGATGAACTCTTTCACCAACATCCTGAGTGGCGCTGTCTCGCCCGCAATGGTCAGCCGGTCGCGCGGCTGAGCTATGCCTATCCAGGTGTCCGGGATTTTGTTATTTCACTGTTTCGCGAGGTGGCAGAGCGGGGCGCGGACGGCGTGAACATGGCCTTTATCCGCGGTCTGCCCTGTGTCCTCTACGATCAGCCAATCGTGGACGGTTTTCAAGAAGAGTACGGAGAGAATCCGCGAGAGCTGCCGGAGGATGATCCTCGCTGGTTGTCTTACAAAGCGAGTTGGATGACTTCGTTCATGCGGGCGCTTCGCGAGGAGATGGACCAGGTGGGGCAGCGGCAAGGAAGACATATCCAAGTTTCGGCGTACGTTGTGAATACCTTGTCTTATAATCTTCAGTATGGCCTGGATGTGGCAGCGTGGGCCGAGGAAGGGTTGGTTGATTTCATCATTCCCAATCCCTGGCACGGCGATATGGACGTTGATGTTGCCTCCTTCGTCGAGGTGACGCGCGGTACCGGCTGTCAGGTTTACGCCGACATTTTGCCGCGACGGATGCCGGCGCACGAATACCGGGAGCGGGCCTTGGACTGCTACGCAACGGGAGTCGACGGACTGGCTTTCTGGGACACCAACAGCCGCTACCCCTTCCTGGACGAATGGAGCATGATTCGGCGGTTGGGGCACGAAGAGGAGTTGAGCGAGTGGGCGGCTGACGAGTGGCCTGCGTACCGGCAGGTGCCTTTGCACAGTTTGGGCGGCCACCATATGGACAGTTATTCGCCCTACTGGTCAGCCTGAGCCGCGACGGTGCAGACGAGCGTAGTCACTTTTTCCAGGCATCGGGAGCGCAATGCGGCGCTCCCTCATTCAATAACCCTCTACATGAATGCAGTGACAAGGCAGGAGCGTAGTTCCCTCAAGTAGGTCTCGCATTTGGCCGAGAGCTACAGGACTTCCCAACAGCCTGACTTACATTTTCCGTCCACTCATCGGTATGAGGCGGCAGATTATCACAATCTTCGCCTTGAGCTATCTCGTAGGAGAAGCAGAGCCATGTTCGTGGACATGCAACCTGCCGACTATCAGCCCGAACTGCCTTCAGACCTGCGCCACGGCATCGGCATCGTTGGATGCGGCATCCTCGTCAGCGGCTTGCAGATGCCCGCCTACAAGAAGGCCGGCTACCGCGTCGTCGTCTGCTGCGACAAAATAGAGGAGAGAGCCCGCAGCGTGGCAGCCAATTTCGGCAGTCCACTGGTCACAACCAACTTGGAAGAGTTGCTATCGCATCCGGAGGTGCGGATTGTTGACCTGGCAGTTCACGCTCACCAACGCCTGCCTCTGGTCGAGCAGATCGCGGCCGCAGGCAAGCACATCTTTTCACAGAAACCTTTGGCTCCCAGCTTGCGCGAGGCCGAACAAATTGTTGAAATATGCCGCAACGCCGGGGTAACACTGATGGTCAATCACCAGGCGCGTTGGGCGCCTCCCCATCGGGCGCTCAGGCTCCTGGTCGAACGGGGCGTGTTGGGGCATGTCTACGCCTTTACCCACTTGCATCGTGCCTATCAGGACTACGGCTGGTATGCTGAGCGAGAGGACTTCAACATCGTTGATCATGGCATCCACTTTATTGATTTGAGCCGCTACTTCAGCGGTTACACACCCCTACGGGTGAAAACGACAACCACGATGGCGCCCGGCCAGAACGCGGTCTCCCCAATGATCTATACGATCCTCTTTGAATACGAGCCTTCGTCCCAGATCATGACGACCTTGCACTTTAACAACATCGTTTCAGCGCCCGCTCTCCATGATCAGATGTGGTTCCTGGATGGAACGCGCGGGAGCGCACTGCTCAGCAATCCCGCGGGCACGGCTAAGTTAAGCCTGTCGTTGAAGGATTCTCCTGAACAGGTGCAGACTTTCGAAATCGCCGGCACCTGGGAATATGAGGGCTTCGCCGGTTCGATGGGAGAGATGTTGCTCGCGGTGGAAGAGGGCCGCGAGCCGGAGAGCTCGGGCCGCGACCACCTGGAGAGCTTACGAATGGCATTCGCGGCAGTAAAAAGTGCAAATTCAGGTGATAGTGTCGAATTGGGTCACTAGGAAGCCCGGTACCGCGCCGGGGGAGACTGCCTGAAAGGAGCGGCTAGCCATGCGGATACGCTGTGGCTCCCCCAGTTGCCTTCAAACGCTTCTAGCGCCACCTGGGAATTGTAGGCTGCCGTGTTTCGAGGTCGTTTCTTGCGCGACGATGGAGCGGTGCTGCGACGCGCAAAAAAATCGGCGCGGCCGAGGAGTGCGTTTGCATTCTTGTTACCAGAAACGAGATTCTGGATACGCGCCCTGGGAGGGCACTTGCCAGCGCCGAAGTGTTTGATTCGAACTGGTGTGCGTGGACGTTCCTGTCTGAGCTGCCAGCGGGCATTCACGGGATGCCAGTGGCTGCGCTAGAGGGGACGGCAGTCGTGAAGGGAAATCAGGCGGACAGACAGGGGTATTTTTATGAATTTCTTCATAAATATGTCCGCAATGTCCGCTCGAAGGCATGTTTTGGAGGGAGATTTGGGGCCGATTCAGGTAATTTGTCCATGTTTTCCTTGTTATTGATCAGGGCCATGGCGCCGCGCAGGTCTTTTCGTTTGCGGGTCGGCCGGTTGACTGTGTTGACGATATGGGCGTTGTCCAAGAAGGCGACGTGGTGGACGTCCGCGGGAAGAATCACCCTGTCAGGCGCGGCGGCCAGGTTCACAGGAGCCGCCGCCGGGTGGAAGTCCAGTTCTTCCACAAAAAGCCGACCAACCGCCTCTGCCCGCGCTTGAACTGAGGGCGAGTCGAATATCCGCTTTATGTGCCGCTCGACTGCGTGGAAGTCTTCCGGGGGTATATCGTACATACCTTTATCTCCTGGATCTGTGTCATTCCGGATCGTTTGAAACTGCGTGACGCCCAAGACCAGGGCAGACTGTGGGGAGGCTAGTGGGACCAAAGCTGACGCTCGCCGGCGAAAGCATCAGCCCTTGAGACCGGTGAGGACGACGCCTTCGATGATGAAGCGCTGGACGGCGATGAAGAGGGCGAGGATGGGGACGATGGCGAGGCTGGCTCCGGCCATGATGACGCCGTACTGGTTCCAGAATTCGCCGACGAATGTGGCGAGGCCGACGGTGATGACGTATTTGTCGTGGCTGGAGATGACGACGAGGGGCCAGAGGAAGTCGTTCCAGTTCCACATGAAGTAGAAGGCGATGAGGGTGAAGAGGGCGGCCCGGGAGAGTGGGATGATGATGCGGTGGAAGATGTACCACTCGCCGGCGCCGTCGATGCGGGCGGCGTCGATCAGTTCGGTGGGGATGGTGTACATGAACTGGCGGAACATGAACATGGCGTAGACGGTGAAGATTTCGGGGACGATGAGGGCGGTAAAGGTATCGGCCCAGCCGACCTGGACGGTCATGAGGTAGAGGGGGATCAGGTAGACTTCAAAGGGGATGATCCAGGTGCTGAGCAGGATGTAGAAGATGATGTCGCGGCCGCGGAAGACAAATTTGCCGAAGATGTAGCCGAGGAGCGCACTGGTGTAGATGTTGAAGACGGTTTTTATGACGCTGATGAAGGTGGTATTCCAATAGAGCCGGCCCATGTTGGCGCGGTCGAAGACATCGATGTAGTTGGAAATGGTGGGGTTGATGGGCAAGAGGCGGGGCGGGAATGAGACGGTTTCGGCCTGGGGTTTGAAGGAGGTGCTGATCATCCAGATGAAGGGGACGACCATCAGTATGGCGCCGGCGCCGAGGATGAGATAGTTGAACAGCAGGCCGCGGCGCAGGCGCTGGAAATCGGATGCGCCGCGGTTTAGAGCCCGCGTATCGACCTGGCTAGGTATACCAACAAAGTCTTGGTTAGCCATGCATTACTCCAAAAAAAACCAGGAAAAGAAAGATGCCCTGTTACGATGGGCGTGAAGAAAGTCATAGTTCCCAGTCGACCCGTTGCAGTTTGAACTGGACGAGAGTAAGGATGAGAACGATAGCGAAAAGGACGAAGGACATGCTGGAGGCCAGGCCCATAAACATACGCTGGAAGGCGTAGTCGTAGATGTGGAGCGCAAGCACCCTGGTGGAGTCGAGCGGGCCGCCGCCGGTCATCATGTAGATGGCCTGGAAGCCGCCGCTGAAGCCGCCGATGACGCCGGTGATGAGAACGAAGGAGACGACCGGTTTGAGCAGCGGCAGAGTGATCTTGAGGGCCAGTTGGATGCTGCTGGCTCCGTCGATTTCGGCGGCTTCGTAGTAGTCTCTGGGGATACCTTTCAGTCCAGCGAGATAGATGATGACGGTGAAGCCGATCCCGCCCCAGATGCCCATGACGATGATGCTGGGCATGGCCCAGGTGGTGGACTGGAGCCAGGCGACCGGTTGGATGCCCACGAAGCTGAGAAGCTGATTTAGCAGGCCGAAACGGGTCTGCAGCATCCATTTCCAGATGGTGGCGCTGGCGATGACGGAGGTCATTACGGGCAGGAAGTAGATCAGACGCAGAAGGATGCTGCCGCGCTTGATGGGATTGAGGATGAGGGCGACGATGAGGGAACAGAATGCGCCGAGAAATGTACCGGCGAAGGTGCGGTACATGGTGTTCCACATGACCTTGTAGAAGAGCGAATCCTTGGCCAAGAGGGTGTAGTTGTCGAAACCGACAAAGGGGGAGACGTTTCCGAAGAGGCTCCATTCGTGCATGCTGATGAAGAAGGAGAAGAAGATGGGGTAGAACTTGACGATCGCGTAGAAGATGATGGTGGGAACGAGGGCGATGATGATGAAACGGTGCTCGGCGGCGCGCAGCGTGGAGCGGCTACCTGTAAATTTCTGCAGGATGGTTTGAATCATCACATCGCCTCCCACGGGGCGTTTGCGGTGTCTTCGGCGGGGACCGGCGAACAGGTCTTGCAACAGCAGTACGCGTTGCGGCAGCGCAGGTTTGAAGGCGGGCACTTACCGGTAGTCCCGATGGCGATCCAGTCAACCGGCATATGGACCGACGCGAATCGCTTGTCTATTTGTGGTCGTCTGGCCGACGCTCACCGTCAGGCAGTACAGCAGGTTACCGAACCAGATGTGTAGCGGATATGGAGACTCCCACGCCTGCATTAGGCGTGGGAGTTTCACATTCGATGGTTGGCTGGCGCTGCATGCCAACTGTCCGGTCTAGACCCAGTACTTGGCCAAGCCCTCGTCGATGATCTTCTGGATCTCGGCGTCGCCGTACTCAAGAGCCTCGGCCACGGGGCGTCCCTCTCTGACGATCAGGTGCAGGACGTCGTTCTGGACGGCGCCGGCGCGCTCGGGCACGGCGGCGTAGTTGCGTTCAAAGGGATTGACTTCTGAGGCCTCTCTAAGGCCGGGCGTTTCCAGCAGCCTGGGGTCGGACATGAGGTCTGCGCGCTCCGGCACGAGCGAGATCAGTTCGCACAGGGCCCAGTAGGCGTCTTTGCCGCCGTCCTTGTAGAGATATTCCATGAACTCCCACGTGTCGCCATCGTTTTCGGGGTGGCCGGTGACGGCAGAGATTGAGGTCACGGTGTCTTTGTAGCCATAGAGCGGGTCGGCTTCGCCGGTTGGTGTTGGCGGGTGGGTGTAGCCGATGTGGGGGTACATATCGGGATAGGTGTTGGTGTACTCACCGATCACCCAGGTCTGTTCCTCGGTCATGGCGGCGAGGCCGTTGCCGATGGAGTCGAAGTTGGGGAAGCCGGGATCCCAGACTTCGTGGACCAGGGCCAGGTTGGCGATGTGGGTGAAGGCCTCATGGACTTCGGGGCTGGTCATGAGGGAGATCTGTTCATCGCCATTGTTCTGGATGACGTTGCCGCCCAGCTGATAGATCTGGCTCAAGACGGGCCATTCGTCGGTGACGGCGAAGCCGGCGCGGGAAATGGCGCCGGTTCCGTCCTTCTGGGTGACCGCCTGGGCTGCGGTGATCAGGTCGTCCCAGGTCTTGGGGGGCGATTCAGGATCAAGACCGGCTTCTTCAAACATCTGCTTGTTGTACATCATGAGTGTACAGGTGGTGCCGGTGGGAAGCACGTAGCGCCCGTTGGTCTTGATATCAAAGAGGGGGTAGGCCTCTTCGAACCAGCTGGGCGGGAAGATGTCCTCGGGGAACTCCAGCACGAGGTTTTCTTCGCGCATCTGGTGCATGAAGGCGAGGGAGCGCATTTTGATCATGTTCGGCCCTGTGCCGGCTGCGAGGGCGGCGTAGAGCTTCTCGACATAGCCGCCGGCAATGGACTGGACATCGACGGTGATTCGATCATTTTGTTCTGCGAATTTGTCGGCTACGCTGCGGTAGAGATCCATGCGGATATCCCACCAGCCCCAAAGGGAAAGCTCGACCGGTTCTTCGTCGGCGGCCCCTTCCATACCGGGCGCCGCTGCGGGAACGCAGGCGGCCATGGTCAATCCGAGGCCGGTGAGACCGGCTGTTTTGAGAAACTGACGTCGACTAGAGTTGGGCATTTTCATACTTTTCCCTCCTGGAATTGGGTTGTATAGAGGTGTTGGGACATGAGGACTGATCAGTTTACATTTCGGTTCAGTTAAGACTCGAGCGAGGAGGATCGATGTGGAGCACGTCGTTTGTCATGCGCTATATAGTTGTCAAACGACTGGCATCCGTAAACTAACACACGCAATAGTCGTTGTCAATGATGCGCTTCGGACAATACACGGTCGTCCGCGGCCCAGTTTGTCCCTCAAACTCACGTCGGGCCGACACGAGAATCCTCGCTCCCATGTGCACACGACGAGTCCAACCCGGCTGGCTAACTGGAAACAAAATTGACGCCAAGCCGCTTGGCGCGTTCGGCGACTGAGGCGGTGGCGGCGCGGCTGATCTCCAGCTCGTCGACGCGGGTGGAGCGGCCGTGGCGGAGTACGACTTCGCCGTTGACCAGGACCGTGTCGACGCTTCCGGTGCCCATCGTCAGGGCGAGGAGGTGAACGGGGTTGTTGGCAGGGTAGGAGCCGGCGGCGCGTGGGGAGCGCACGACGATGTCGGCGCGTTTGCCCGGTTCGAGGCTACCGAGTTCTGCTTGGAGGCCGGCCGCGGCGGCGGCGTTTCTGGTTTGCATTTCGAGTAAGTCGGAGGGTGATACAGGATCGTCGCCTACTCGTGCGGCGAGATGTGCGGCCAGCATGAGCTCGGCGGGCGTACAGTCGAAGGCCCCGTCGACGCCGAGGGACACGGGTATGCCGCGGCGGTGGCGTGCGGCCATCCTGAAGTCGGCTGTGCGGGCGATGCCGAGTGAGAAGAAGGAGATTGGGGACCATACGACCTGGCAGCCGCTGTCCCGGATGGCGGCCTCTTCGTCGTCGTCGAGGAGGTTGGCATGGACGATGACGGTGTTCTCGTCGAGGAGGCCGAGTTCGTGCAGGTGGACGAGCTGGCTGAGGCCGGTCACAGAGCGGTAGATTTCGCCTTCGCCGGGGGCGTAGCCGGCGTGCAGGTGGAGGGGGACGTTGTTGGCGCGGGCGCAAGCGTGGGCGGCCTGCAGGAGTTCGGGCGAGGCGGTGCCTACGCCGTATACGAAGACGAAGCCGCGCACCAGTGCATCGGGATCCTGATTTCTGTGCAGTTCCGCGTCGAGGAGACGGAGCGCCCGGTTTCGGTCGACGGGGGCGCGGGCCATGAGACGGGGGCTTTCAAGGCCGGGCATGGCGGCGAGCGTCTCGCGGCGGTCCCAGAGGTAGGGCGGGGCGAAGAGCGCTCTCAAGCCGACACGTTCGACTGCTTCGGCGGCGGCGGCGGTTGAGAAGAGTGTGCCGGGCTCGATGAACATGGTGAAGCCGCTGTGCAGCATTTCGACGGCGGCCATGGCGGCGGCGTCCGCTTCATCGTGTTCGGTTACGTCGGCTTTCCAGTCGGCAAACTTGATTGTGGAAGCATCTACGTCGTGGATGTTGCCGAAGACCCCGCGGCAGGTGGTATGCACGATGTGATTGTGGGCGTCGATGAAGCCGGGATGGACGATGGCGCCTGCAGCGTCGATCATCTGGCCTGCATCATATCTCCGGCGCAGTTCGGCGTCGGCGCCTACGTCCACAATGCGCGAGTCTGTGATGGCCACAGCGCCGGGGGTGTAGATGGTGCGCGCCGCGTCCATGGTGACTATCTGCCCGTTGCTGATGAGTAGATCGCAGGCGTTCTTGCTCATTTGACTAGCCGGCCTTTCCCTGCCGCAGCGCGAGCCGCAACAGTTCGCTTTCTGTCAAATAGGGCTGGACCCTGGCGGCGAACTCTGCCACGGACTCCGCTACCGTTGCAGTCGATGTGTTCAGCTTGAATTTCTGTCGTATCAACGAGTGTCCGTACTCTTCTTCGAAGCGCTGGATGACGTGCTCGACATCCCCTGCGGGCACCACGGGATAGGGATGCGGGCTTTCCGCCATGCGCTTGCGGATCACATCGGGCGCGGCCTCCACCAGTATGAGGACGGCGTCGGGCCTGAACTGGAGGATTCGCTGTTCGAGCATGCGGGAGATCACTGTGCGGTCACCGTCCTGGCCGCGCCCGCCGTAGCCGTAGTACTTGGGCGCGTAGACCAGCTCCTCGAAGTAGAGACCGATGCCCATGAAATTTTCGTCGGAGCCGGACGCCCAGGGCGTGTGATAGTAGAGGTTGTGCCGCTGGATCACCTCTGTCAGGCGGGGGCTGAGCTGCTGGAATGCGGCGATATCGTCGGGGGTAAGCTCGGGGCCGTGCGGCTTGGTATCGGGCAGCTTGTAATGATCGTGAATCAGTTTGAACTCGGTGCCCAGAGACTCTTTGGCCCATTCGTTGATGGCGTGGGCGAGGGTTGTGGTGCCCGCGTACTCGCAACCGATGAGAATCAGGTACATGGTAGATTCCTCCGAAAGTGTCGTTGTCCAGACAGCTGGCAGTGTTGAGTGCGCCAGGTCTAGTTTATCCCGAGTGTCTGAAGAAGCCCTCTGATGTAGCCGACAGAGTAAAGGAGGCCGTGGTAGACTCGCTCACTATCATAGATGGTATGGGGGAAGTGGCCTGGGATGAGGGCGCCGGAAAAACCCACCTCTTTGAATGTTTTGAAAATCTCCAGAAAGTCACAGTCGGCCTCTTCGAGAAAGCATTCGCGGAAATCGGGGGCTGCGCCCTGAACGCCCTGGACGTGGCCGTAAACTATCTGCCCACGGCTGCCGAAACGGCGGATGGCGTCGTGGACGTCGACGTTCATGGCGGTCCAGTTGCCGAGGCAGAAGTTCAGGCCGCTTGCCGGGCTGTCGGCGATGTCCATGGCGCGCTGGAATCCGGACGGATTGCAGAACAGTCGCGGGATGCCGCCCAGCTTTTCCACGGGCGGGTCGTCAGGGTGGAGAGCCAGTCTGACGCCGGCTTCCTCGGCCACCGGGATGATGGCCTTGACGAAGTATTCGTAGTTGCTCCACATTTCCTCGTGACTGTACTCACGGTCGCGGAAGAGGGGACCCTGGTTGGCCAGCTCGAGTTCAAATCTGCTGACTTGGGCGTTGCCGCGACCGGGCGTAGTGAGCGAGGTTCGCCAAGAGTTACGTGTGACTCCCGGCTGATTCACCATCCAGTGGTAGCCATAGACCGGAATGCCGGCCCGGCCCATGTTGCGAATGGTCTCAGCGACATTGTCGATCTGCTGGTCGCGGCCGTCTTGTCCCAGTACGATCTTTTCATAGCACCAGTTGGGCAGAGGGTTTTCTATCGAGACGAGATTGAGGCCGGCGTCTTCGCACAGGGTGCGCGCCCAGAGCAGGGTTTGGAAATCCCAGAAGGCGCCGGGTTTGTCCGCTGCTTCGGGCGAGAAGCGTGTCCGGTATTCGGGATGGGAGGTGGAACTGAGGGCGACGTCAAGGATGTCGTACTGTTTCAGAAAGCCGAGGAAGTTTTCGTTGTCGGGCAGGGTTGCATATACGCAGATTCTCATGTTCGGCTCCGGTTCCATTCAGGATGAAAGATGTGTAAGCGGTTCTTCGAAGGGCGCTACACGATGAACTGACGCTTGATGTCGGGACAGATACGCGCGACGACTTGGCTGCTACGGTAGACGGAAAACAAGCTCGGGTTGCGCGGTCTGCATCTTGGTCGGCGGCAGGCCGGCCAGCATCGTTTCCAAGTCATCGACGACCATGCGCCCGATGCTGTGCATATCCTGCCAGACGGTGCCAGCGCGATGGGCGGAGAGAATCGTGTTGGGGGCGGTGCGTATGGGATGACCGGCGGCAAGCGGCTCCTGCGGGAAGACGTCGATGGCGGCGCGGAAGCGGCCCTGATGAAGAAGGTCGGTGAGCGCGTCAAAGTCGACCGGGTGGGAGCGGCTGATGAGGACCAGGACGGCGTCGGACCTGATCAGCGAGAGCAGATCGCGATCGAGCATGGCCTTGTTCTCATTGGACGGAATGGCCAGCACGAAGATGACGCGTGATTCTGAAAGCAGTTCCTGGAGGCTGACAGGCGTGCAGCCGCGTTCGCTGATGAAGCTTTCGGGCAGCCAGGGATCGTAGACTTGAATCGGACAGCGGAAGGGGGCCAGCAGGGGCTTGAGAGATTGCGCCAGACCGCCAAAGCCGATGAAGCCGACGGGCTGGTCGTAGAGCGTGAAGGCGGTGCTATTGCTGGGGTAGAGGTAGACTTCCTCGCCGGCGGCGAAGTCGCGGTGTGCGCTGACGATGCCGCGGGCGGAGGCGATGGCCATGCCGAGCGCCATTTCGGCAACCATGGGGCCATAGGCGGGTGCACAACTCAGGACGCGGATGCCGCGGGTGAAGCAGGTCTCATAGTCCAGTTGATTGGGGCTGGGATGGCGGCCGCCGGTTTCCATAATTGCCCGCAGGTTGGGCATGTCGTCCAGTGATCCGGACTTCCAGGAGGTGGTTATGATGGCGTAGGCGTCCCTGCAGGCGCGGGCGAACTCGGACTCGGGAATGTTTTCGTCCTTGCCCCAAATGACGTCGACCAGATCGTGGAGCCGTTCCTCATCCTGGCTGGACATAATCATATCAAGGGGACGGGGGAATGGATTCAGAATCACTTTTTGTTTGGGCATTGAGCGAAATTCTCCGAGGTGGAATTATGGTGGGCCGCCAGTGCCCTATGGCGCGCCCTGCGCTGGCCTTTGCGCGAGAGATGGGAACTGCCGTAGACTAGCTAGAGTTTCGAAGCCGCTATCCTCCCTTTGGCGTCAAACCGGAGAACAGTCTCGTCGATGCGCTATTGGAAGAGGCCACCCCGGAAACAAGAGAGCTGTTGGGGATCGGAGGTTATCAGTAAACGTGTTCAGCCGCGGCCTACGTAAGGCATCTGATTGGCCATGACTGTCAGGGTAAGTACGTTGGTATCCAGAGGCAGACTGTCCATATAGAGGATCGTTTGGGCAACCCCGTCGGAGTCCATGTTCGGCTCGACCATTATGGAGCCGTTGGCCTGCGGAATGCCGGTACGCATGCGTTCGGTCATTTCGGTGGCGGCGTTACCGATATCGATCTGGCCGCAGCAGATGTTGTAGGCGCGCCCGTCCAGAGATGTGGATTTGGTCAGACCGGTAATGGCGTGTTTGGTCGAAGTGTAGGGGGCGGAGTTGGGGCGGGGGGTATGGGCCGAAATCGATCCGTTGTTGATGATGCGGCCGCCCTGGGGCGACTGATTTTTCATGATTCGGAAGGCACGCTGCGAACAGAGGAAGACACCTGTCAGGTTCACGTCGACGACGGATTTCCAGTCTTCGTAGGAGATCTCGTCAAAATCGGCGCGCGGGGCGCCGCGGCCGGCGTTGTTGAACAGGAGGTCGAGGCGACCGAAGGCTTCGAGAGTGCGGTCGAACAGAGCATCTACCGCGGCAGGATCGGTCACGTCAGTTTGGACGACCAAGGCCCGCTCGCCGGCGCCGGATTCTGCGGCCGTTTCTTCCAGACGGTCGAGGCGACGCCCGGCCAGGGCGACGGAGTAACCTTCCGCGAGCAGAAGCAGTGCAGTGCGTTTGCCGATGCCGGAACCGGCGCCGGTGATGATTGCGACTCTGCCGGAGGTGGTCATATTTGTGTGCTCCTTTGTAATCGTAGATAGTGGGTCACAGCCAGTGGATTTTGGAGGCAGCGGCGACTTTATCCTTAGTTGCCAGCCTCGACATGCCGTTGCGCACAGTCTATCACGGCTGCAACCCTTTTCCTACTCATTGAAAGGGAGCGGCCCCGTTAAAGGAAGGGCCATGACAGGATGTAAGTACGACAGAAACATATACGAGATTCACAGAACACCATTGACAAGGAGGAGTATCAGCGATGAAGATTTTGCGCTACAGTGCCGACGATGCGGTTAGCTATGGCATTCTGGAAGAGGATGGCACGGTCCGCCAGTTGACGTCGTGTCCGTTCGATAGTCTGGAAGAGAGCGGCGAGACAACGCACGTGGACAACGTAAGGGTTCTGGCGCCGGTCGGGATGCCGCGGTTGATTGGGGTGGGGCTGAATTACCTGGCCCATGCCGAAGAGGGGGGCCAGACGCCGCCAGACCAGCCGATGCTTTTCATGCTGCCTTCGACTGCAATCCTCGACCCCGAGGAGCCGATCGTTTACCCGAAGCAGGGGCAGAACGTCCACTATGAGGGAGAATTGACGGTCGTCATCGGCAAGGAGGCGCGACGGGTGACGGAAGCGGAGGCGTTGGACTGTGTTCTGGGGTACACCTGCGGCAACGATGTCAGCGAGCGGGTGATCCAGGCGAATGAGATGGCCAACGGCTGCATGCTGATCGGCAAGGGGTTTGATACGTTCAAACCGCTGGGTCCGTACATCGCCACCGGCCTGGATTCGACGAATCTTGAGCTGACAACGCGCCTGAACGGAGAGGTCAAGCAACACACGAACACAGATGACCTGATCTTTCCGGTGGCGGCGCTGATCGCTTATATCAGCGAGGCGATTACTCTGCTGCCGGGCGACGTGATCATGACGGGTACGCCGTCGGGCGTGGGTCCGGTTCAGCCGGGCGATGTGGTCGAGATCGAGATTTCAGGGGTTGGCGTGCTGCGGAACCCGGTGGTGGCGGAGACGTAATCCGAGACAGGTGTGTTGTGACGTCACCGGGCTTCCCAGTTTGGCGGGAGGACGGGAAGTTTCCACCGTGACGGAGGACGCCAGGCGGCCCAGGCCTGGAGTTGCCGGCGGCGAGACGTTACACACTCGCCGGCGACGCGCCGCGCCTCCTGGTGGATCCGTTCCCCTTGGGAAAGCGTAAACAGGCCGAGCTCGATGGCGACGGCGAGTTCGTCTTCGTCCTTCAGCCGCCATGAATTGAGGTCGGCGCTTATGACCGCGTCCAGGACATGGTCGGTTGTATCGAAGCCGATGGGAGTACGTTTGAGGGGGGATTCGGGATTGACTTTCCAGCCGACGTGGGTCCAGTCGGGGGCTGACCAGATTGTCCAGATAGAGGCGGCTTCGTCGGGCCTGGATGACCAGAGGTGGTGTTGCGCGGTCCACTCGTAGAGTTTACGTTGCCAGGTACCGGTTGCGGCGACGTGAAGGTGTTCATCGCGTGAGCAGTCTGGGCCAGCAAAGATAGTGCCGGGCGCGATGTAGAGGGAGACCAGGGCGTTGCTGTCTTCGATGATTGTCGCGGGAATCGCGGCCCATACGCCACCTGGCCACATTTGGCGGAGTACGATGTGAGCACCTGAGGACCAGCAGTGGATGTGCGGTTTGTTTGCCGACAAGGTGCGTTCTCCGCTTGATGTGCTATTGCTTTTGCCAAGGCCTGGCCGTACGGACTCCGTGGCGTTTTCGGTCAGGAACGGGCCGGCTTGCTGGGTAGGCTCTGCAGGTTTCGATAGTAGATAACACCGGTCGGTTGGATTCGTTGCAGTGATCCACCGTCGGGTGGTTGAGGTTTGTTGCTGTCTGTTGAGGTTGTTTTGTTGGGGGCGTAGGGTTGGACGTTCGGAGACTGGTCTGGAAAGACGATCCTGACCCAGTTTTTCGATAAGTGAATGGAGCGGTCGGATTCAGCCTTTCAGAGCGCCGGAGGTGAGGCCTTCGATGAACTGACGCTGGAACAGCACGTAAACCAGAATCATGGGCAAGATGATGATCGTAATTCCGGCTGCGATCAGAATATAGTCGGACTCGTAGCGCGTTTGGAAGTAGAGCAGGCCCAACGTCAAGGGGCGCAGGCTTTGTTTCTGAAGGTAGAGGAGAGGCAACAGGAAGGCGTTCCACGAGGCGATAAATTGAACAATGCCAAGCGTGGACAGGGCCGGTTTTGCCAGAGGAACCATGATGTGCCAAAAGACGCCAAAGTCACCGCAACCATCGATTTTGGCGGCGTCGATCAACTCGATTGGCAGACTCATGAAAAAGGCGCGCATCAGGAAGATGCCAAAGGGGATGCCCAGTGCGATCATAGGGAGGACACCGGCCAGATAGGTAGTGAGCAGCCCGAGGTCGCGCAGTTGATAGTAGAGAGGGATCATGATGGCCTGGAACGGAATGATGATCCCGGCCAGGAAGAAGTAGAAGAGGACGTTACGGCCAACGAAATCGATCTTGGCCAGGGCGTAGCCGCCCAACGAACAGCAGATGAGGACGCCGACCACTGTTGGCAGGGTGATGATTACGGAATTCAGGAAGAATTCACCGAAGTGTCCTATGTCCCAGGCGGTTGCCAGGTTTTGCCATTGGGGAATTGTGGGGAGGGAGAAAGGAGAGTCGTAGAATTCTTTCTTTGTCTTTAGCGCGATGCCAACGATCCAAACAAAGGGCATCAGGCTGATAACAGCGAAAAAGAGGAGAAGAATGTATTTGCCGATTTCCCGCAGGATGAGTCCGTATTTCGGCGAGGCGTAGCCAGACGTGGGTGCCGTGCGAACGATGGAATCGCCTGTTGTCTTGGCAGGGTCGCGTTGGACAGTATTTGCGCGCATAGCTTCAGGTCTCCCCGCCCCGCTCACGCAGTCGAATAAACAGGACAGAGACGAGAAGAATAATGACGGTGAGGACAATTGAAAGCGCGGTGCCGTAGCCCACGAAGTTCTGCTGGAATGACTGCTTGAAGATATAGGTCGCCACAACTTCGGTGTGGTAACCTGGCCCGCCCGCTGTCATCACATAAACGAGATCGAAGACTTTGAAGCCCCCGATCAGTGAGAGGGAGACCAGGAGTGTAATGACATGGCTCAGCTGGGGGATCGTCACGTAGATGAAGCGCTGCCACGCGTTGGCCCCGTCGATTTTGGCGGCGTCAACGAGATCCATGTCCACATTCTGAAGCCCGGCAAGCAGAATCGTCATGTGGAAGCCGTAACCGGCCCAAGCTGCCACCATGATCAGCGAGAGCAGGGCGGTGTTCGGTTGGCCGAGCCAGCCCTGTGCCAGCATTTCGAGGCCGATTGCGCGCAGGAACTGGTTGAGCGCGCCGTACAAGGGGTTGTAGATAAGACCGAAGATGATGGCGATGATGACTGTAGCAAGCACATAGGGCATGAAGAAAACGGTACGAAAAGCCGTTCGGCCGCGGGCGCCGTCCCAGAGCACGGTGGCCAGCAGCAGCCCTATTGAAAGAGGGATGATGGTCTCGAGAACAATCCAGATAAGGTTGTGCAGCAGAGCCTGCTGCATTATGTCATCTGCCGAGAGCGCGCGTGTATAGTTTTGCAGGCCCACCCACTCTCTGACCGGATTGACGCCGTCCCAGCTGGTAAAGCTGAGGCCGATACTGCCGATGAGCGGATAGGCGACAAAGGTGATGTAGAGGATAAGGGCTGGCGCGAGAAAGAGGAGGGCGGTCAGGTGTCGCCGCAGTATTCCCCGCCATCTGAGGTTCGGTGTTCTGCTACTTTGGAGATTGCGCGCGCCGGGAAGGGAAGATGTCCACATTCTTATTGTCTCGATGGCAGGCGGCCGCTAACAGTCCTGCACCAGATAGGCGTCAGACCCGCGACGCGATGCGGGCCTGACGCATGCGGGCGTCTCAGCACTTCAGGCCATACTGGCCACCGTCAATCGCCGTTTGCCATTGTTCTTGAAGATCCAACATCTGCTGTTCGGGCGTCTTTTCGCCGGCCAGGATCTGCTGGAAGCCGGCATTCATCATGTCGTAGACGCCTGGCGGCGAGAAGCCGGCGGGCATCCACCCGAATTTCTGATCGGGGCTTCTCAGGATAGATAGAACCTTCTTCATCAGGTCCGACAGATTCAGGCTTTCTGCGTCGAACGGCATGGGGGGGACGACACTCACGGTTTCGACCCACACCGGCACAGCAGCATCGCTATAGAGGAAGTCGATAAACTGGAAAGCTGCATCAGGGTCGACGGAGTCTTTGGGAACCTGGTAGCCGGAGCCAAGCCAGGCTTGGGGCAAAACTTCACTGCCATTGATTGATGGGTAGAGATAGATATCGGGCTCGAAGTCGGTTTCGGCCTCAAGCACGGTGCCCACCCACCATGTACCGGTCAATTTGTGGATGGCCTCTCCGGTGAAGAAGAGATTGTTGGCGTCTTGTCCGGGGATGGCGTTTGGGTCGGGGGGATAGAAGCCCTGCTCAAGATAGTCGACACAGATTATCTTGATGGCTTCCAGCACTTCAGGCCGGTCCCAGGTAGCGCCGCAGAGCGTAATGTCGTCCATGCCCGCCTTCCCTACCAGATTGTTCAGAGGAAAGCCGAAGGTGTGACGAAGTTCGCCGCGCCCGGCGTTGCCGATTGTGATCGGGATGTAGCCTGCTTCTTTCGTCGCTTCGCAGTTGGCCGTGAATTCGGCGTGCGTCTGGGGGACCTGCAGTCCAAGCTCGTCGTAGGCGGTCTTATTGTAGTAGACCGGTTCAAACTCAAGCTCATGGGGTATGGCGTAGCGTTTGCCTTCCAACGTACACCACTGTTGGGCAAATTCGAAGATTTTCTGGTCCCAGCCATACTGTTCGTAAGCGTCGTCCATGGGCATGAGTTGATCGGCATTGACCAGCACTTGCAAGGCGAAGGCGCCCAGATCATAGTACATCAGATCCGGCCCGGTGCCGGCGCCAAGCGCGGTCTTGAGCAGATCCCGCAACTGCTCGTTACCCGAATAGACCTCGCGCTCGATCGTGATGTTGGGGTTGGCCTCAGTGAAGCTTTCGACAAGCTGCTGCATACCAGCGTCGGCGCCGCCGCCCGACCATTGGTCCCAGACCAGGAGAGTAACCGCTTCCTCTCCCGTTTCACCTGTAGTCCCGGTGGGAGCGGCAGGCACACATGCGGTTGCGGCAATGCCTATGCCGACAACACCGGTCCAGCGCAAGAATTCGCGTCGAGTCGCCATTCCTTTCATTTGAGTTTCCTCCTTACATACTTTGAACTTTGAGAAACAATGGAGTTTGAACTCATGCTATAGTCTGAGTGCAAAGGAACACAAGAATCAATGTTTATTTGAGGGAGGTGGATGTCAATTGTAACATGGAGGCGACAGGGGACCAATAGAGGCAAATAAGAGCGGGTGAAACCAGGAATTTCAGATTTTGAGTAGGTTACAATGGGTTGTTTCTGCATCGAGAGGCAAAGTAGAGACCTCTCAACAGCTGGGTAAAGGAGCGGCATAGAGATGCCCTTCACGGTTGATGGCGTCGTCCCTTGGGGGAGGACGATGGCGGAATATCGGGGGATGTTCGACCTGGGGGAGCGGGACCTGCGCGGGCGGATTCTTGGATGCGGGGACGGACCGGCCAGCTTCAATGCGGAGATGACGGCGCAAGGGTACTCGGTCGTTTCGGTCGATCCGCTGTACGCGTTTGGGGCGGAGGTCATCGAAAAGCGCGTCGAAGAGACTTATGACGTTATCCTAGAGCAATTGGCGCGCAACCGAGATGACTTTGTCTGGACCTACGTACCGTCGCTGCCGGCATTAGGTCAGCGAAGGATGTGGGCAATGCGGACCTTTCTGGCCGACTTTTCACGGGGCATACGTGAGGGACGCTATCTGGATGCCTCATTGCCCGCCCTTCCTTTTGAGGACAACAGTTTTGACCTCGCGCTTTCTTCCCATTTTCTCTTCCTTTACAGCAAGGAGTTTGACCTGGACTTCCATGTACGGGCGCTGGAGGAGATGCTGCGGGTAGCCCCGGAGGCGCGAGCTTTTCCGTTGTTGCAGGTTGGGGGCGCGCCATCACCGCACGTCGAGGGTGTAATTGACGCTTTCACAGCACAGGACATTCAGGCTAGAATAGAAGAGGTGCCCTACGAGTTTCAACGGGGCGGCAGCCGAATGTTACGGCTTCGGAGGCTGACTGCGGTGCAAACGGATGGTCAATAGTCGGAGTTTCGGTAGAGGAATTTTAACTCGATGGCAGTTCTTCCACACTCTCACGAAGATTACGACCCCATAAACACGCGCAGCAACATTCCCGGCGCACGCATTATCACGGGACGCACTTGCGGTGCAACGCAGATGGAGCTGTGGGAACAGTACATGCCTCCCGGAGGCGTAATCCCGCTGCACTTCCACGACTGTGAGGAGAGCCTGACTTTTCTCAGCGGTGAAGTCGAAGTCACCCTGGGCGAGGAACGCCACCGGGTCGGCGCCGATACAACGATTTTTGTCCCGGAAGGCGAACTGCACGGGGTCCGCAATGTGGGAGATGTTCCGGTGCGTCTGATCGCTGTCTTCGCCCGTGCTGCGCCAGCTATCCTCTATCCAGCCACCGGTGTGACCGAGTAGAAACAGTTTTAGAGCACTATTTGAATTATTGGAATGGTGCTATAATCGGGACAGTCTGCCATCACGTTGGCGATTATGCGCAATGCGTATGGCGGACAGTCCCCCAAAGGCGCACTGGCAACGCGCTACTGAGTAAAGGATGAACACTCGCTTATATTTGGCCAAACTGATCGACTCATTGCTGCCGGTGCTGGCGATGGTGATCGCGCTGGTGGTAGGCGTATTGCTGCTGTTCCTGTTAGGCACCGACCCTATTGAGGCCTACAGCGCACTGATTCGGGGCGCGCTGGGCAACATAAGCGGCATCACGCAAACCCTGACCAAGGCCACACCACTGCTGTTGGTCGGTCTGGGCATTTGCATCGCTTTCCGGGGCGGCGTGATCAACATCGGTGGTGAAGGGCAGATTGTCGTCGGGGCGCTGGCCGCCACTGCATTTGGGGTGGGGTTCGGGAATTTGCCGGCCCTGATTCTGCTTCCGCTGACCCTGATTAGCGGCGCGGCAGCAGGGTTCATATGGGGCGGCATTCCCGGTCTGCTGAAGGCGCGTCTGGGCGTCAATGAGATTCTCACTACGGTGATGATGAACCAGATCGCCTTGCGTCTGATGAACTTTCTGCTGCGCGGGCCGATGCTGGATCCGGAGCATGTCGCGGCGGGCACGAGCATTCCCCAAAGCGCGACGCTGCCAGAGTCGATTTGGCTGCCGCGGCTGGTGCCGCGCACACTTTTCCACAGCGGCGCCATTCTGGCCGTTCTTCTGGCCCTCGCAGTTTATTTCCTACTTTGGCGTACGACAATCGGCTACCGCATCCGTGCGGTGGGTTTGAACCCCCACGCGTCAAGGTATGCGGGCATTCCCGTCGCCAAGTATGTTACGTTGTCGCTGGCACTGAGCGGAATGCTGTGCGGATTGGCCGGCGCAGTGGAGGTTTTGGGCGTTCATCATCGTATGCTTGAGGGGCTTAGCGGCGGCTACGGTTTCAGCGGGATTGTGGCTGCGCTCTTTGGCAAACTGCACCCGTTAGGGGCGATTCCGGCCTCGGCGCTGTTCGGCGCCCTGCTCGTTGGCGCGGACAAGATGCAGAGGGCGGTGCAGGTTCCCAGTGCACTGGCCATCGCCCTGCAAGGCCTCGTTGTCCTCTTCGTCGTTTCCAGCGACCTGTACGTAAGACGGCGCACGCGGCGGCGAGTTGGCGATGACGGGTCTGGCGGACCTGACGGGCCGCCGGCGGCGGAAGGCGAGAAACGAGAAGCGATTGCTGAGGTGTGAAGTGAACTCGTGAAAGGGCGCCGGGCCACACGGCAAGTGTGGGATGGGCAAGCGCCGAATCTTTCACCTTAAATTGCCGAAATGATAGACGAACTGTTTACGATTTCTACACTTATCGGAATCCTGCATAGTTGCGTGCGGTTGGCAACTCCCTATCTATTTGCCTCATTGGGGGAGACATTCGGCCAGCGTTCCGGCGTCTTGAATTTGGGCGTGGACGGCATCATGCTGATGGGGGCCTTCTTCGCCTTTTACGCCGTGTTCGAGGGGCACAATCTGTGGGTGGGCGTGCTGGTTGCGATTGCAGTTGGAATCTTGATGGGGTTGCTGAAAGCATTCGTCAGCGTGACGATGCAGTCGCTGCAAGGCATCAGCGGCATCGGCCTTTATCTTTTTGGACTCGGATTGAGCAGCCTGCTTTTCAAAACGCTGATCGGGTCGGTGGAAGGGGTCAGCGGCTTCAGACAGTTGGCGATACCGCTGCTGTCCGACATTCCGGGACTCGGACATATTCTGTTCAATCATAACGCATTGGTCTATCTCGCCTACCTGATGGTGCCGGTTTCCTGGTTCGTCATCAACCGAACGACATTGGGTCTAAAGATCCGCGCGGTTGGGCACAATCCGGAGGCAGCCGACACCTTGGGTGTCAGTGTCAATGGTGTGCGCTACACGACTCTGATGATCGGCGGCGCCCTGGCTGCAGTGGCGGGGGCTTCACTCAGTATAGGTCTACAAAACGTGTTCCAGGAGAATATGACAAACGGTCTTGGTTTTATTGCGGTCGCACTGGTCTATTTTGGGAGTTGGCGCGCAGTAGGCGTGCTGGGGGGATCTCTGCTTTTCAGCCTGGTCAACGCCCTGCAGCTATGGGTCCAGGCGCTGGACATTCCGGTCCCATCAGAGGTAGCCGTAATGATGCCTTATATTATGACAATCGTTGTGCTCGCATTCACTGCACGGCAGATTCAGAAGCCGGCGGCTCTGGCCAGGTCGTACGAGCGGGGCGAGTAAGACAGAAGACTGCAACGTTATTGATTTATAACTCCAAGAGAGAATCATGCTAAGACGAATCAGAGTATTCACATTGATCTTCTTGCTGCTTCTCGCTGGCTGCGGTAGATCGGACGACAATGGCGACGGAGAGGCGGTCGGCGCAGAAGGCGAGCCTTTTCGCATTGCGATCGTAATGCCTAGCAGCACGACGGATATCGCCTGGAGCCAGTCGATGTTCGATTCGCTGGTGGCTGTTCAAACTGAAATGGGTGGAGAGGACGCGCTGAAGATCGCGTATTCGGAGGGGATGTTCCGAGTGACCGACGCGTCGGCGGCGATTCGAGACTATGCGTCGGAGGGATTCGACCTGGTGATTGCCCACGGCGCCCAGTACGGGAATTCCGTGTTTGAGGTGGCCGCCGATTTTACGGAAACCAGTTTCGCCTGGGGCACTTCGTCGGATACGGGGGCAGATCGGGGAATCGAAAATGTATTCGCGTATGGGGCGGTCGCGAACGAGGGCGGATATGTCAACGGTGTCGTGGCCGCGATGCTTTCGGAGAATGATGTAATCGGTGTCATCGGGCCGGTGGCCGGCGACGCCAAACTTTACATTGACGGTTTCGTGAGAGGCGTTACAGATGTCAAACCGGATGCACAGGTTAACATTAGCTATACAGGCTCATTCAGCGACACGACGCTGGCAGCCGAGGCTGCCCACGTGCATATTCAGGCCGGCGCCGACGTGTTGACCGGGTCGGCGCAGCAGGTGGTCGGGGCGGTCGGCGTCGCGAAGGAGAACGGTGTCCCCTGGCTGGGTACGCAGAGTGACCAGATATCCTTGGGGCCGGACGTTGTGGTTACCAATCAGATCTACAACTGGGCCAATGTCATTGCCGATATGATCGCCAAGATCGAGAAAGGCGAACTGGGCGGCACGGTATACAAACTTACATTTGCCAACGACGGGTTACGACTGGAATTCAACGAAAACATTGAGATTGCCGACGAAGTTAAGGAGGCGGCCCGCACCGCGATCGAGGACATCAAGAGCGGAGCCGTGGACCCGGTATTGTTAGAGGAAGACGAGTGAGGGAGAGGCAGCCCTTTGCCGAAGAGTTCTTTGATGTAAGGTTAGTTTCACATGGGTACCGGCCAACGCAGGTTTGAAGATCAGATTGTCTACGGGATTGCCAGCCCCACGGGGGGCCATCGTGCGGTAAACTTCCGCTTAAACGCGCCCTATGTGCAGATGTACGGAATCGTCAAGCGGTTTCCGGGCGTACTGGCCTGCGATCACGTGGACTTTGACGTACGCCGGGGTGAGCTGCATGCGTTGTTGGGGGAAAACGGCGCTGGCAAATCCACACTGATGAGGATTCTATACGGTCTCTATCAGCCTGAAGAGGGGCGGATCCTGCGCGACGGCGCCGAGGTGACGATCCATTCGCCTACTGACGCGATCCGCCAGGGCATTGGGATGATCCATCAACACTTTATGCTGGTGGATACGCTCACTGTCACTGAGAATGTAGCATTGGGCCTGAAGTCCAGCAGGGAGCCACTTCTCGATCTGGGCAGGGTAGAGGCGGGCATCCGCGAGTTAAGCGAGGCGTACGGTCTGCAGATCGACCCGCGGGCGCCGGTCTGGACGCTTTCGGTCGGGGAACGGCAGCGGGTCGAAATCATGAAGGCCTTATACCGGGGGGCGGCCATGTTGATTCTGGATGAGCCGACCGCCGTTCTGACGCCCCAGGAGGTCGATGAGCTGTTTGTCACGCTGGGTTACATGAAAGAGAACGGATACAGCCTCGTTTTGATCAGCCATAAGCTGCAGGAAGTCCTGGCCATCAGCGATCGAATCACGGTTCTGCGGGAAGGACGCCTTGTCGGGACGGTTCCCACCGAAGAGATGACCCGTCACGAGTTGGCGCGCATGATGGTAGGGCGCGACGTCATGCTCGAAAGGACTCGAGACGATGAGATTGACGTGGGAGATGTAAAACTGCGTCTGGAGGATGTTCGCGCGCACGACGTCACGGGACAACCGGCGCTTCGCGGCATATCCCTTTCAGTTCAGTCCGGCGAGATTCTGGGGGTAGCCGGCATCAGCGGTAATGGGCAGAGAGAGCTTGCCGAAGTCATTGCGGGATTGCGCCCGATCAGCGGTGGAAGCGTGGAGATGGATGGCATGCCGATTACCGATTGGACGACCGCGCGCCGTACAGAGAGCGGGCTGGCATACATACCGGAAGAGAGGATGCACGATGGGATCGTGCGCGATTTTGCCGTATCAGAGAATCTTGTGTTGCAAGAGCATACAAGTGAGAAGTTCAGCAACGGCATCTTTTTGGCATTTGATTATATTGCTCGTTACAGCCGGCAGATGATCCAGGATTTCTATATCAAGACGCCCGATATACGCACGATGACCAGGAATCTATCGGGGGGCAACATCCAACGATTGATCCTGGCACGGGAACTCTCCCGGCGGCCCAAAGTGCTGGTTGCCGCCCAACCCACACGCGGGATCGACATAGGCGCGATCGAGTACATTTATCAGCAGCTGCTGGAGCAACGGGACACAGGTATGGCCACGCTGCTCATTTCGGAAGATCTGGATGAACTGCTGGCGCTGTGCGACCGGATCGCTGTGATTTTCGAAGGGCAGATTATGGATATCCTGAACCGGGACGAAACAACCGCCGAAGAGTTGGGGCTGCTGATGGCCGGTGTACATCCGGAAAAGCAGTAGGGATTGAAGGAGGAAAGAAAAGCCCCGCCGGCTGGCGGGGCTTTTTGTTTGAGCCGTTGGTCGGACTCGAACCGACGACCTACGCTTTACGAGAGCGTCGCTCTACCGACTGAGCTACAACGGCAAATCGTCTCCACACTATAGCGTATCGTCCATCAGAGGGGCAAATCTTGCGGCAAGGGCATTCCGACCTTCATTGCACACGTGTAACGTAGCGACCATCGCGTGTGTCGATGCGAACCGTGTCGCCTTCCTTGACAAACATGGGCACGTTCAGCCGAAAACCGGTCTCCACCTCCACTTCTTTGGTCGGACTGTTGGCAGTATCCCCGGCGACAGCCATTTCTGCCCACACAACGTCAAGATCGATTGTGGTGGGCAGGTTGACACTGATCGGCTCGCCTTCGAATGATTCCAGTTCCACGACGGTATTGTCTTTCAGGAACTGAACGACTCCTTCCAGTGCATCCTTAGCCAAAGCGACCTGTTCGAAAGTCTCGGTATCCATGAAATGGAATAGGTCGCCATCCGTATACAGGTACTCGACATCGCGTGAATCGAGACGAATGTCATCGACGCGTGCGCCGCTGTTATAGGTCTTTTCGATGGTTGCGCCCGTGCGGAGGTTGCGTACTTTGAGCCGGATGGTTGCGCCGCCGCGGGCCATTTTGATGTGCTGGTAATCGAGCACCCGCCACAGCTGACTGTCTTCTTCGTAGATGTTGCCCCTGCGTAACTGCTGAACTTCAGCCATCTCTTTTTTCTTTTCCCGTTTCGATGATTTCAGTACAGAATCGCGACCGATTATAGAAGAGATAATCAGGGGTGTCAAAACCACGGGTGCTGCGCGGCGGCTGGAAATGTTCTGACAAACGCACGCCACCGCAGGGACAGATGGGCGAAAAAGCTATTCGCCGAACTGAACCAGCGCCGTTCTCAGCCGGTCCTCAACACTGGTAACATCGGCAGGGATCTGCTGAAGGGCACGCTGCGCTTCGACGACGCTGTATCCCAAGCCCGTAAGCGCTTCCATCACCTCCGCGTCGGCATCGAGCGCGATGGCAAGTCCGGCCAGTTCTCCCTCTGCCGGTTCCAGTTTGTCTTTGAGCTCGACAACCACTTTCTCGGCTGTGCGCTTGCCGATGCCCGGTACACGCGCGACGACGCCCGGCTCCTCGTTGGTAACGGCAAGGCGCAACGCGTCGGGTGTCAAGGCGCTCAGTGCGGCGAGGGCGACCTTTGGACCGATACCGGATACCCCCAAAAGCAGTTCAAAGATGACGAGCTCGTCGAGTTCTTCAAAGCCATACAGACTCAGGTCGTTCTCTCTCACCTGCAGATAGGTATACAGAGAAAGATTGTCTCCGGCCTGGAAGCGTGCGGAGGTCGGTTCCGGAGTAAAGACGCGGAGGCCGATGCCGGCGGCTGCATGGCCCACTTCGATGATCAGAAAGTTGGCGCCCACGGCCGTAACAGTACCGCGTACCTGGCGAATCATGTTTTGTCCTCTTGCGGAATGAGTAGTCTGCTGCGGGCGGTTATGCGTCAGCGACAAGCGCGTGGAAACGTCCCGTTTGCAGATGACAGAGGGCAATAGCTACACCGTCGGCCGCGTCGTCCGGGTGGGGCGTTTCCTCCAAGTCAAGTAGATGGCGAACCATAGCCTGCATCTGATATTTGTCGGCGTTGCCGTAACCTGTGAGCGCCTGTTTGATGGTCGCCGGCGTATATTCGATCAATGGCAGATCGGCCAGGGCGGCAGCCAGCAGGGCTGCGCCGCGGGCCTGGCCGACAGTGATGGCAGTTGTTACATTTCGCCCAAAGAAAAGCTCTTCAACGGCAACTTCGTGCGGTTGGAACTTACGAATGAGCTCTTGAATGTCAAGGAAAATCTTGCGCAGACGCAGGTGCATCAGCTGCCCTGGTGATGTATGGATCACGCCACAGGTAAGCAGTTCATAGTCGCCGGTTACGGTTTCGATGACGACACCGTAACCGGTTGAAGCGGTACCCGGGTCGATTCCGAGGACGCACCACTCGCGGTCGGGTTCGCCTGTATGGCTGCGTGCGCTGCGCGCTGTCATGTTGGGGCTGCCAAACGAATTTCCGAGGTTAATTTCGGTCGGTATGGGAGACGCGTCTTTTCTGCCCGCCAAAGTTATACGTCCTGATCTATACGACTTGAGCAACCAGCTCGTCGGTCAGTTCCAGATTGTGGTGGACCCTATTGACATCGTCAAGCTCTTCGAGAGATTCGAGCAGCTGCAGGACGGTCAGACCGGCGCGTGTATCAAGAGAGAGCGTTTGATTGGGCTGCTTGATCAACTCCGAAGCATCCGGCTGAATGCCCGCTTTACGCAGAGTTTTGTCTACCTGGGCGAGGTCGGTCCTTTCGGTGAAGATTTCGACGGCATCGTCGCTAACTTCGACGTCTTCGGCGCCCGCATCCAGAGCCTCCATAAAGATCTCCTCGGGATCCAGTTCAGAGGGGTTGCCGTCGCTATCCTGGAGGTGTATCGCCACATAACCTTTGGTCGTAAACTGCCAAGCCACGGAGCCCGGCTCGCTGAGGTTGCCGTTTGCACGCGTGAAACAGCGCCGCACTTGGGCGATGGTGCGGTTGCGGTTATCGGTCAGACATTCAAGAAGAACGGCGACGCCGTGCGGCGCGTAGCCTTCGTAAAGGATTTCCTCGATATCGGCGGCGTCTTTGTCCAGGCCTGCACCACGGCGTATTGCCGACTCGATGCGGTCCTTGGGCATATTCTCGGCGCGCGCTTTTTCGATGGCGAGCCGCAGGCGCACATTGGCGTCACTGTCCGGACCGCCTTCGCGGGCGGCTACCTGAAGTTCGCGGGCAAGCTTGGTAAAGAGCTTGCCGCGGGCGTTATCATTGGCACCTTTTTTTCGCTTGATCGTAGACCATTTGGAATGACCAGACATTTTTGCTCCTATTCTGATCTAATTCGCATTTGCATCGGGAACGGGACTTAACTGCACTGAATATGAGAGGATGGTGTCTTCGCTTCCCAGTTGGGCAAACCGCGCCCAAAGTCCCCGGTATCAGTTTGCATTTTTGTTCACTACAGGAGATGGCCGCTGCATTCCATTGGAGCTCTGCAGGGATTGCTCAGTTTCGGCACCCGGACGATTGTAGTACTGAATGGCGGCGCGGATGAAAGCGCTGAAGAGTGGGTGTGGACTTGTCGGACGGCTTTTGAACTCGGGGTGGAACTGCGTGCCCAACATGAAAGGGTGCCCGGCCACTTCGACGATTTCGACGAGGCGTCCATCAGGTGAGCGCCCGCTCAGCACCAAGCCATGGGACTCCAACTCGTTGCGATAGGCGTTGTTGAATTCAAAACGATGGCGATGACGTTCGTTAATCTTCTCGGGATAGCCGGCGACGGCATAGGCGGCTCCCGCCTTCGAGTCGGGCAACAGCTGACAGGGATAGATGCCGAGCCGCATGGTGCCGCCCATATCGGCGATGTCGCGCTGCTCCGGCATCAGATCGATCACGGGCATCTCGGTGCTGATGTTGAATTCGGTGCTGTTCGGCTCTTCGCTCTCCAATACGGCGCGTGCGAACTCGATGCAAAGCACCTGCATGCCGAGACACAGCCCCAGGTAGGGTACGTTGCGTGAGCGGGCGAACCGCGCGGCAACGATTTTACCTTCAATGCCGCGGTATCCGAATCCGCCTGGCACGAGAATGCCGTCGAGCCGTTCCAGCCGGTCCAGTTCGCGTCCCTTCTCCAGAGATTCTGAACTGATCCATTCGATGCCGAGGTCGTAACCTTCGGCCAAGACGGCATGGATGAGGGCCTCCTTGACACTCAGGTAGGCGTCCTCCAACTCGACATATTTGCCGACAATTCCGATATTGATTCGTTCTTTGGGACGGGCCAGTTCGGATACGAATCGGCGCCATGCGCTCAAGCCGTTCCTGGATCCGTCGGCTGCGGTCAGGGCCAGCCGGGCGACCAGAAGCTCGTCGAGACGGGCCTCCTGTAAACTGAGAGGGACTTTATAGATTGTATCCTCCGTGACCATAGGGATGACGGCGTTCTGGGCCACGTCACAGAAGAGCGCGATTTTCTCCTGGGCGTCCGCGTCGACCGGGTAGTCGGAGCGAACGATGATGACATCGGGTTGTATGCCGATATCGCGCAGTTCGCGTACGCTGTGTTGCGTTGGCTTGGTCTTCAGTTCTTTGCTGGCGGCTAGAAAGGGCAACCAGGTGAGGTGCACATAAAGCGCATTTTCGGCGCCGACATCTTTCCGCATTTGGCGAATCGCTTCAAGGAAGGGAAGTCCCTCGATATCGCCGACAGTGCCGCCGATCTCCACCAGGACGACATCGGCCGCGCTCAGTCGGGCCATTTGTCCAATATGGCGTTTGATTTCGTTGGTGACATGGGGGATCACCTGGATGGTGCCGCCAAGATAGTCCCCCCGCCTCTCTTTAGTGATCACATCGTTATAGATCTGCCCGCTGGTCACGTTACTGAGCTTGTTGAGATTTTCGTCGATGAAACGTTCATAGTGGCCAAGATCCAGATCGGTTTCGGCGCCGTCCTCGGTGACGAACACTTCGCCGTGCTGATAGGGTGACATCGTGCCCGGATCGACATTCAGGTAGGGATCGAGCTTCATCGCGGCTACGCGGATGCCCCAAGTCTTGAGCAGAAGGCCGATGGAGGCGACGGTTACACCTTTTCCAAGACCCGAAACTACCCCACCAGTAACAAAGATGTATTTGGTCATCTTCGATTTCCCCTCATAAGGAGGCTTCTCTTATTTGCCTGATTGATCGGAACTCCGGTCCATCAGGCAGTTCACAGGATTGTGACGCCGGCAAGCGAGCAGTAGTTCCAACGTAGAGAAAGACTCCAAAATCGTAACACGGCGTCATTGCGGTGTCAAAGGAATTCAGAAGGCGGAGCCACCCAGAACGTAACCGAAAACGGAGATTAACGCGAGAATTTCAGCGAGATGCAGGGGCGTGTGCCTGCTCTCCCAGAGCAACTACAAAAGCGATGGCCCGCTCGTCGTCGTGACTCAGGCTTACGGACCACTGGCTCAGACCCAGGGACTGGGCACGACGTGCGGCTGCGCCATGGAGTTGGACGGAGGGCGCGCCGCGTGCGTCGGTAACGACTTCCAGGTCGATCCAACGGATTCCGTCTCGCCAGGCACCGGTTCCCAAGGCTTTGGCGATCGCCTCTTTGGCAGCGAAACGGGCAGCGAGGGATTCAACGCGATCACGACAGTGGCCCAGCTCGGCCTCAGTGTAAAGGCGCTTCAGGAACCTCATGCGCGCTGGTGGGGCGCCTTCGTAACGCGAGACGGCCCTGCGAATGCGTTCGATTTCTACAATATCAACACCTGTGCGCAGGATCATTTTTCAGTAGGCGTGCTTGCGGCCGAATTCAGATTGCATCGCGGTGTGCTTCTTTCGGGCCTTTGACGTGCGGCGTTCGCTCGGACCAGTTTGCAGTCATGGCGGGTCGCGGGGATCATCGAGATCGTCAAAGCCATACACTTTGGAGACGACGTAGAGCGGGCGGGCCTTGACGTCATCGTAGATGCGGGCAAGATACTCGCCGATGATTCCCAGAAAGATGAGTTGAATTCCTCCCAGGAAAAGTACGGCAACCAAGGTGGAGGCCTGGCCCAAGAAGGCGTTGTTGCCGGAGAGACGCAGGACCGTAGTCACGATAGTTCCCAGCAGGCTTACAAAGGCCAGAAAGAAGCCAAAGTAGGTGCTGAGCCGCAGGGGAATGTAGCTGAAACTGGTGATTGCGTCCAGTGTCAGGCGGAGCATTTTGCTGAGCGGATACTTGGTGTCACCGGCAAAGCGCTCCGCCCGCTGGTATTCGATACCGATCTGGCGGTAGCCGACCCAACTGCTGAGGCCGCGCATGAAGCGATGCTTCTCGCGTAAACGGCGCATTGTCAGGAGGACCTGGCGGTCAATCAGGCGAAAGTCACCTGTGTTCACGGGGATTTCCACATCGGTAATGCGGCGAAGAAGCCGGTAGAAAGCGCTGGCCGTCCAGAGTTTGAACCTGGACTCGCCACGTCTCTGGGCGCGCACGGCGTAGACAACCTCATAGCCTTCGCGCCATTTGTCGAACATTTCATTGATCAGTTCAGGCGGATCCTGCAGGTCGGCGTCTATGATCGCGATCGCGTCCCCCAGGGCATAGTCCATGCCGGCAGTAATGGCGATCTGGTGGCCGAAGTTCCGAGAGAAGTTGATGATTTTAACGCGCGGGTCCTGCTCGCGCAGAGAAAGCAGCATCGAGAGAGATTCGTCGCGGCTGCCGTCATTGACGCAGATCAGTTCCCACGGTTGACCGATGACGCCCAAGACGGCGACCATGCGCCGGTAGAGTTCGGGAATCACCTCTTCTTCGTTGAAGATGGGCACGATAACGGAGATGACCGGGCGCTGGCTGAGGTCCTGGGAATCGGCACAGTTCTGATGCGGGGCGTGCTCTGGTTTCGGGTCGTCCGACGGGTTGGGCGCGCTAGGGGACCGTTGACCTGTCTTGGGCGGCACGGTCTCAGTTTGAGGGTTCATTTCGGTACCTTCTTCGGTCAACTTCCCGCCATCACGACTCGCTCTTCGAGCATACCCAGGGGTACGACCATTACGGAAGAATATCCGCCACTGGTCGGCCCCGTGCCGGAATGGGTTTCAGACGACGTCAGCGACTTCAATCGTACTGAATTCCAAATGGTTGGTCAAACGATAGACCAAGGACCAGGGACAGGTAAGTACGGGGAATGGGTTGATAGTGAGCTTAACCAGGTATCCCGAGTTCTGGGAGCCAAGCAGGCAAGGCGCTGCCATGGGCGCAGACTGCGGAAGCGGTCCCGGTTGCGTGTTCGGAGAAAATCGGCTACGCTTGCGGCGACAGGTCAGTTCACGATCTGGCGTCAAACCAACTGTGTGAGAGGCGGAGCGGGAGGAGTGCAAGGTCGATTGCACGCTCTCCGCCATTCTTTTCTTTCTCCTCTTCTCTGAGAATGGAGTGCGCTTCATGCCTGTATTGCAACCGGTTCCCCTGGCAAGTTACGCCAGCCGCATTTTTCAAGCCGCGGACACGCCCAAGATCACTGCGGATCTTGTAGGACAATCGCTGGTCTCGGCCAATCTGGCCGGTCACGACTCGCACGGTGTCATCCGAATCGTGCAGTATCTGCGGCAGATCGACGAGGACGAAATACGTCCCCGAGCCAGACCGGAGATCGAGCGGGAGACACCGGTCATGGTGCTGTACAACGGCCATCGCTGCTTCGGGCAGTTGGGAGCCAAAGTCGCCGTCGAGGACGGAATAGGCAAGGCGAGGGGGAACGCCGTGTCAGTGGTAGGGTTGAAGCACTCCGGCCACGTAGGTCGTTTGGGCGAGTGGGTGGGACTTGCGGCCGAGGAGGGGCTAATAGCGCTGGCGTATGCCAACGGTGGTCGTTCGGGCGGCCTTGTAGCGCCTTTTGGCGGCGCGGAAAGGCGAATGGGCACGAACCCGATAGCGGTGGCTATACCTCTGAAAGACCGGCCGGCAATGCTGCTGGATTTCGCCACAAGCGCCGTGGCGGAAGGCAAAGTGCGGGTGGCGTTCAACAGCGGCAAGGAGATCCCGGAAGGTTGGGCTCTGGACAAGAACGGCACCCCCACCAAGAATCCGGGCGACGTGTACGACGGCGGGATGCTGCTTCCGGCAGCCGGCCACAAGGGTTTTGGTTTGGCACTCCTGACCGACTATTTGGGCGGGATTCTGACGGGGGCGGGCGGGCCGGGCATACCCGGCTCGATTCTGGGCAACGGCGTCCTGTTCATCCTTTTGAACATCAGTTTTTTCCGCCCGTTGGACGAATTCTTCGCCGATGGGGAACAGATCGCCGGTCGGATAAAAGGCACGAAGCCGGCGCCTGGATTCGATGAGGTCCTGATGCCCGGCGAACCGGAGGCGCGTTCAGCTGCAAGCCGCCAAAGGGATGGGATTCCCCTGGACGATACCACCTGGACTGAGATCGTCGAAGTCGCGGAGAAGTTGGGTGTTGACCCAATCGTCTGACAGCTAACCGGAGAATGCGCATGTCACGAATTTCCACATCATCCTGGAGCCTGCACAGGGCATTGGGGTCCCCGCCGCTCTATGGTCCGGGCGATCCCGAGCCGGGGCAGCCATCGAACGGGGTAATCAGCTTGTTGGAATTGCCATCTGCGCTGGCGCAGGCCGACATCAACACGTTGGAGATCGTTCACTTTCACTTTCCCACGATGGATGCCGCCTATGTAGACGAACTGAAAGCGGCAGTCGAGGATGCCGGAATCGAGCTTTTCAGCGTTCTGATCGACGCCGGCGACATCACACACGCCGACGGGACGGTGCGGGCCAGTGAGATGGCTTGGATCAGGTCGTGGCTGGACTTTACGGCCCGCTGCGGCGCCAGCCATGCACGCGTTGTCGGGGGATATGAGCCGGTGGAGCGCAATCACGCGCCGCTGCTGGACCATCCTGTTTTGCAGCGCAGCGCACAAGGCCTGCGTGAACTGGCCGACTACGGCTCTTCAATCGGTGTGCAGGTAATCACCGAGAATTTTCGCGAGACGACAGATCGGGCGGACCAAGTGCTGGCGATACTTGAACTGTGTGAAGGGCGGGTCGGGCTATGCGCCGACTTTGGGAACTACAAGGGCGAGGACCGATACGATGAGCTGGCAGCGATCTTTCCCAAGGCCGATTCCGCGCACGTGAAGGCGTTGTACGACGACAAAGGTCAGCCGGATGAGGATGAGTTTCGCCATTCGCTAGGAATGCTGTCCAAGGCGGGTTTCGACGGTCCGATGTCCTTGATCTTCGATACGCCGCTGCACGGGAACAGCACTGAATGGGACAATCTTGCGCAACTGCGGACGGTTGCCGCGTCATTTTGTGCCTGATAGGAGCGCTAACGTCGGGACTTGCGGTGTGATGTTCGTTCAGAGGATGGTTACGAAGAGGTGACTGACCCGCATCGAGATTTGTGCCTGGGATCGTCTGCCAATCAAGATGCCTACGAAGGCAAAACAGTCCATCGAAATCGATGGACTGTTCGTTTCCCGCTATTTTGAAGCGGTAGATTGCCGACGCGTAGCCCGGTCGCTTAAAGGTTTACCCTACCAATTCGGCATCGAGGACGATTTCGTCAACCGAGGCCAGAGCCTTGGAAACGGGGCAGCCATCCTTGGCCTGGGCGGCGTAGTCGGCGAACTTTTCTGCAGACAGGCCGGGAACTTCGGCCCGGCATGTCAACTCGATCTTGCTGATGGCGGGACCGTCGGTGAGATGGACGACGGCCGTGGTGTTGACACTTGTGGGAGTGAAGTCATCGCCGCTCAGGAGAGCGGAGAGAAACATCGAATAGCAGCCGGCATGCGCTGCGCCAATCAGTTCTTCCGGGTTGGTGCCGGGTCCGGACTCGAAGCGAGAGGCGAAGCTGAAAGGGCCTTCGTAGAGGCCACTGCCTAGTTTCATCGTGCCGGAGCCGTCATTCAGTGTGCCATTCCAGGTGGCGGAGGCGTTGCGCACGGTCATGGAGATTCCTCCTGATTGTGATGTGCCGATGGGCGTTTGGGAAGCAACCGAAATTGGATATGAACCGGTTGACAATTTGAGATAATTGGGTAACAACGGGCAGAATTTTAGCACAGCCTATCTGACAGATCAAAATATCGGACGGAGCGGGCGCCGTCCATTCTTGGGGCAAGAAGGGCCAGGTGAGGAATGTGCGGCGGCGGTGGGTGATATTGTGTGCCGGCTCTTGGAGAGGCACGGGGCAGGCACAAGACCTGACCCTACCGGACCGGTGTGGGCGCGTGAATTCCCTGACAGCCACTGGATGGTTGCACCGAGGGCGGGAGAGCAGAACATGGAGATTACGAAAGCGGTCATCACCGCGGCCAGGCGCACGCAGAGAAGTCTCCCCCTGCAGACGATTATCGACAGTGACGGGGTGGAGAAATCGGTCTTGCGGATTCTGGTGGAGGAGGTAATCGACGCCGGAGTCGACGAAATCTGCGTCATTGTTTATCCGGGCGATGAAACGGCCTATGCAGCGACGGTCGGAGAGCATGCCGGCCGACTCCAGTTTGTTCAGCAGGAGGAGCAGTTAGGCTACGCGCACGCGGTATACTGTGCACGAGAATTTGTTGGTCGCGACTCTTTTCTGCACCTGGTGGGGGACCACTTGTACGTCCGGCCAGACGGAGGGCGTTGTGCGGCGCGCGTTGTCGAGGCGGCGCGCTTACATAATAGCTCGGTCTCTGCGGTACAGGCGACGCGGGAGACTCTCCTGCCTTACTTCGGCGCGGTGGGCGGCCACCGTCTGCCCGGGCAGACGGGGCTATACCAGGTGGAGACCGTGATTGAGAAACCCACCCCCACCGAAGCTGAACAGAGGTTGGTGGCATCCGGCCTGCGCGCGGGCCACTATCTCTGCTTCTTCGGCATTCACGTTCTGACAGCTACGGTCATGGAGTTACTCGGTGGGCTGCTCTCCTCTACGGATGCGGAAGGAGCGGACGGGAGCCCTGGCGTTGGGCTCTCGCTGTCGGCAGCTCTGAATCTACTGGCCCAGAGGGAGCAGTATCTGGCTTTGGAGCAGCGGGGTATGCGTCTCGACATCGGAGTGAAGTACGGCTTGCTAACTGCCCAAATCGCGCTGGCTTTGAACGGACAGGACCGAGATGAAATGCTGACCCGGCTGCTGGAGCTGCTGATGACCCGCTCGATGCAGGAGGGGGAGGAGCCGATATAGTTTTCCGCGGCCAGCGGCCGGCATTCTACGCGGCGCGGCCGCCACATAGTCGGACCTACAGAATTTTGAGATGAGTACACTGGCCAGAATCATCACCGCAGCGGATGAGGATACCCGCAATCGCTCGCTGGAGCAGTTCGCCCGCTCCGCTTCGGCCGAGACTTTGCTTCGGGAGTGTGAGGCGTTGGACCGTCTGCGGCGGGAGAACGAAAACCTGTATGAACAGGTTCGGGCCCTCTTTTTCCTACACTCGATTCACCGGTATCATCTGCCGGGCAAGTCCGGTATTGCCGGCAGAGGCGTGATCCCTTTTCGAGGATACGAAGAGCTGCGCAACCGCCGTTTCGAGGAGGCGATTGAGACGTTCCTGCGCCACCAGTCGCAGGCAGGGCCAAGCGAGGCTCTATCGAGCGGGTTGTCCGCGGCGTACCGTCAACTCGGCTTCCAGACGCTGGCCGACCAGGTGCGGCGCAGCGTGCGGTCTATTGCGGGCAACCAATGGATGTTTCGGGTCGGCCACCCGAGCGATCATCCTCTGCGCGTCCATCGGAGACTTCTCCGTCCTCTCGAAAACGGACTCTTTCCCATTCTGCGCGAAACGACTCCTGTGCGGATGGACCTGACGCACTGTGGCTGGAGTGACATTTTCTTTCTGGGGATGGACTTCCCTGAAGGCGCGCGGGTGCTGAATGTTTCCATCGACCTGAGCGTAGAAAGCGCGGGCCCAACACAGAGCCAGGCGCCGCGACCGCCGGTGGAGGGTTATTTGCGGGTCATTGATCGGCCGGTTCTGCGGCTGGCCAGCGTTGACCTGCAGGCGAGCGCCGAGATTACGACTTTCGCCGAGGTCTTCGATTTTGCGCGCGACCATCTCGGTCTGTTGAAGGCTGCGCTGATTGCGGCCGGCATCGTGCCACCGGGCATGGAGGGGGCACACCAACCGCTATCCGATCTGCTAACCCAACTGGTTGGCTCCGGCCAGGGGATTGAACTGGTGAGCAAGGTGAATGATATCCCAAAGGGATCGCGTTTGGCTGTTTCCACCAGTCTGCTGGCCTGCCTCATCACTGTTTGTATGCGGGCGACGGGCCAAGCCAGGTCGCTTACAGGCGGATTGAGCGAAGTAGAGCGCCGGCTGGTGGCGGCGCGGGCCATTCTGGGCGAATGGCTGGGGGGATCGGGCGGTGGCTGGCAGGATTCGGGCGGCGTCTGGCCGGGGATAAAACTTATCGAGGGAAGGTTGAGCTCAGAGGGGGATCCCGAGTTTGGCGTCAGCCGAGGCAGGCTGTTGCCCGGCCATCATCTTTTTGGGAAGGACGAGATCAGCGAAGAAACCCGACAGGCACTGCAAGCCAGCCTGGTCCTGGTTCACGGTGGCATGGCACAGGACGTTGGGCCGATACTGGAGATGGTGACGGAGAAGTATCTGCTGCGTTCTGAAGAGGAGTGGATGGGGCGACAGCAGGCGATTGGCACGTTGGACGAGATATTGGGGTATCTGAAGGCTGGCAATATAAAGGCCATTGGTGAGGCTACGGAGCGCAACTTCAGGGGGCCGATTCAAACGATCATTCCGTGGGCGGGCAACCTGTACACAGACAGGCTGATTCAGCAGGCGCGCGCTGCGTTTGGCGAGCATTTTTGGGGTTTCTGGATGTTGGGCGGGATGTCAGGGGGCGGCATGGGATTTCTCTTTGAGCCTCGCCACAAGTCCTCGGCGAAGGTCCGGCTGCAGGAGATCATGGACAAAACGAAGGCCCTCATGGAGCAATCCGTTCCCTTCGCGATGCGGCCAGTGGTATATGACTTTGCGATCGACGAGAGGGGCACCTGGGCAGAACTGCACGGGGGAGCAGGTGACACGGAGCGCCGAGCGGACGGACCCGCCGCGCTCATGCCGGGAGATTACTACCGGCTGACCTTTCCGGACATTTTGCGCCGGGATCCGTGGCTTCTCTCCCCTGCCCAGCGAGCAGAGCTGGAGATTTTCGGGGCCCTCAGCGTCGGGGAGCCGGCTCTTGTCGACGTTCTCCCTTCGCTCTTCCAACGCATGCTGCCGCAGAAACAGGAGGAGGAATCACAGGACTCACTGTCGGCAATGCTGGCGGCAAACGCTTTTGACCGCGAGCAACATGAACAGATTCGCGGCGACCTGCGCAGCGGCCGGATCGGCTTAGCCCAGAACCGGCTGCCGACGCGCAGCCTGATCGAGGAAGTTGCGCCTGAGGAGCTCGTTGACGCGACGACAGGGTTGCCGAAACGTTTTGACGAGATCGGCAGGGCCGCGCTCAGGGCGGGAGAGGTGGCGGTCGTCACTCTGGCAGGGGGCGCCGGCAGTCGGTGGAGCCAGGGCGCGGGCGTCGTGAAGGCGCTGAACCCGTTTGCGCGTCTGGCGGGCCGGCATCGCAATTTCATCGAGATTCACCTGGCCAAAAGCCGCCGCAGCGGTCGACTTTGCGGTACGCCTCTGCCTCATGTAGTTACTACCAGCTATCTGACGCACCGAGCTATCGCAGACGCGCTCGGGGACGGAAACGGCTGTGGATCCGGTGGACCGCTTCTGCTGTCACCGGGAAACAGCGTCGGCTTACGAATGGTGCCGATGGCGCGGGACCTGCGTTTCGACTGGGAGGAGAGTTCGAGACAGGTACTTGATATACAGGCGGAAAAAGTCCGGGAAAGCCAGCACAGCGCACTGATCAACTGGGCGCGTTCGCAGGGGGAGGGCAGTGACTATGTCGACAACCTACCCGACCAGTGCATTCACCCTGTAGGCCACTGGTACGAACTGCCGCACCTGCTGCGCAACGGGGTTCTGCGTGGGCTGCTGGAGGAGCGGCCGCAGCTTCAGTATCTGATGATGCACAACATCGACACGGTCGGCGCGAATGTCGACCCGGGATTGCTGGGGCTGCATATCAGCGCACAGGGGGCGATGACCGCCGAAGTGATCCACCGGCGGCTGGAGGACCGCGGCGGCGGCCTGGCGCGGATCGACGGCAGTGTGCGCCTGGTGGAAGGCATGGCACTGCCCCGGGAGGAGATCGAATTCCGTCTGACCTATTACAACACCAATACGTTCTGGATCCACATCGACCGTCTACTGGCGACGCTGGGATTGGAGCGGACGGCCCTAGAGGATGAACGGAGTGTGGCGGAGGCGTTGGGACGCATGGCGGCGCGGATGCCGACCTATGTGACGTTGAAAGAGGTGAAGAAGCGCTGGGGGCGAGGGCAGGAGGATATTTTCCCCGTCACCCAATTTGAGAAGCTGTGGGGCGATATGACGGCGTTGCCGGAGATGGATTGCGGTTACGTTGTGGTGCCGCGTATGCGGGGCCAGCAACTGAAGGAGGTGGCCCAGTTGGACGGCTGGCTGCGGGACGGCTCCGCGGCCTACGTGGAGGATCTGTGCGACTGGCCGGATTGACCGGAAGGTTGTGCGCTACGCCAGCACGGGGTTGGGCGCGTCGGGCAGATGCTGGTAGCTGGGATCCTCCCTTTGCTTTTCGAGGATGGCGGCGATCTCACGCCACGTAGCCACAATGCCGACCGGGATGGTCGGCAGGTCGTCCTCTATCGCTCTATGGAGCTTGCCCAATTTGTAGCACGGCACTGCGGCGTACATGTGATGCTCGATGTGGTAGTTCATGTGCCAGTAGAGAAACTGCACGAACGGGTTTACTCTGAATGTGCGGGTGCAGAGACGGAAGTCGGGGATGTTGTCCATCAGGCCGACGTGTTGTGTGTTGTTGCAGAGGAAAAGCAGCCAGCCGCCGTAGAACGGGGCCAGCGTGACCAGGACCGGCAGCAGCCAGAGGCCGGGCAACAGGGTAAAATGCAGCACCAGTGAGACGACGGTCAAGAGTAGGTGACCGACCAGGAGAACGCGCGCCCAGTTGAAGAGGCGCCGACGCTTCTCTGTCGCATCCGGCGGGAAGAGCATGTGTTCCCAGTCACCTTCCTCACCTTCCAGGCGCCCAAAGCTGAGGCGAATCACTCCTTTAATGCGCTGGAACAGCCCCAGTGGGTTGATGAGCGCGGTCTGGTAGAAGCCCTTGCGCGTGAACTCAACCGGCAGAACAACCTCGAGATCGTCGGGGGGATGCAGGGTGTATTTGTGGTGTTCCTGATGACTGGTCCAGAAATAGACGTGGTTAAACCAGCCGAGGAAACTGAATACGCGCAGGAAGAACTCGTTGAGAAGTTTTGTACGAAAGACGGTGCGGTGACAGAGTTCATGGAAACCGTTGAGGAGGAATGCGTAAAAGGTGCCGTGCAGGAAAAGGGCGATGAGGAGGCCCCACCAAAGCCCTGCTTGCAGAGAAAACCAGGCTGCCGCGCCTGTCAGCGCCAGGAGGCCCAAGTGTCCGAGGGACTGCAGAAGGCCGAGAAGATCGCTGCGCTGATTGAGATCGGCGAGGACGGCTCGATCGATGGGCGATCTGTACCAGGTGATCTTGGATTGTGCGGGTCCGTACGTCATGGCCGGCGGTCCTTTCCATATCGTGCAGCAAGAGTTTCCGACTGCCCCGACAGGCTGGCGTTTGTAAGGAGTGAGATATAGGAGGATTGTACCTGATTCGCGACTGCCACGCAACCGAAAAGAGGCGTGCGCCCCCGGCATTGTAGGAGGGCGCACGCTTCAAGATGCCGCTATATGAAACCTGTGCGAGAGTTTTCGACTTCGCGCAGGGATTACACTAGCTACTGACCTGGACTGCGGGCGCCAGCTCAAAAGGAGCCGCTACGGAAAAGGCGATCTGTCCGTTCTGTTCAGCGGCGATGACATGATCGCCGTTTCCGACACGTCCGTCGAGGATTTCCAACGCCAGCGGGTCAGCCACAGTGCGCTGTATGCTGCGCTTGAGCGGACGGGCGCCGTAGGCCGGGTCATAGCCGTCCTGAATGATCAGAGCTTTGGCCTCATCGGTGAGTTCGAGAGTAATGTCGCGGTCGGCAAGCAGAGCACGCAGCCGTTCCAGTTGAATTTCGGCAATGCCCTCCAGGTGATCAGCCGACAGGCTGTGGAAGATGACGAGCTCATCGACACGGTTGAGGAATTCCGGCCGGAACTTCTGGCGTATGGCGGTCATTACACGGCGCTCTACCTCTTCATCAAGCCCGGCTACGTCCAGGATGTACTGGCTGCCGACATTGCTGGTCATAATGATTACGGTGTTGCGGAAGTCGACGGTGCGGCCCTGCCCATCGGTCAACCGGCCGTCGTCCAGAACCTGCAACAGCACATTGAACACCTCGACATGGGCCTTCTCGATCTCATCGAAGAGGACGACTGAGTAGGGGCGGCGGCGTACAGCCTCGGTCAGCTGGCCGCCTTCGTCGTAGCCGACGTAGCCGGGCGGGGCGCCGAGGAGGCGGGCGACGGTATGCCGCTCCTGGTATTCGCTCATGTCGATGCGAACCAGGTTGTGTTCGTCATCGAAGAGATATTCGGCCAGAGCGCGCGCCAGCTCGGTCTTGCCAACACCGGTGGGGCCGAGGAAGATGAAGCTGCCGATGGGGCGGTTGGGGTCTTGCAGACCGGCCCGGCTCCGGCGAATTGCGGCGGCGACGGCGGCGACGGCGTGTTCCTGGCCGACCACACGGTGGTGCAACTCTTTATCCATGCGCACGAGCCGCTCGCGCTCCCCTTCCATTAGCTTGTTGACCGGGATGCCGGTCCACTCACTGACGACGGCGGCGATTTCATCGTCGTCGACCTCCTCCTTCAGAAGTGCGCCGCCGGCCTGGATGGCAGCCACATTTTGGGCAGCCGCGTCCAGCTGTTGCTGAAGTTCGTTCATGCGCCCGTAGCGCAGCTCCGCGGCCCGCTGCAGATCGTAGTCCCGTTCGGCCTGCTCGATATCGGTGCGCAGTTGCTCGCTTTCCTCTTTCAGGGTACGCAAGGCCTGGATGGCGGACCGTTCGGCCTGCCAGCGGATAGAGAGTTCGGAGCTGGTTTCCTGCAGGTCAGCCAGCTCTTTTTCCAGGGCATCCAGGCGTTGTTTGCTAGCCTCGTCGGACTCCTTACGGAGGGCTTCGCGTTCGATTTCCAACTGCATCACCTGGCGTTCCAACTCGTCCAGCTTTTTTGGTTTGGAGTCGATTTGCATGCGCAGCCGGCTGGCCGCCTCATCGACCAGATCGATGGCCTTGTCAGGCAGCTGGCGATCACTGATGTAGCGGTGGCTGAGCTGCGCGGCGGCGATGACGGCGCTGTCGGTCACGCGAACGCCGTGATGAACTTCGTAGCGCTCCTTGAGCCCGCGCAGGATGGAGACCGTATCTTCCACTGAGGGTTCGCCGACGAAGACTGGCTGAAAGCGGCGTTCGAGGGCGGCATCCTTCTCGATATGTTTGCGGTATTCGTCGAGAGTTGTGGCGCCGATGGCATGGAGCTCGCCGCGGGCCAGCATCGGCTTGAGCATATTGGAGGCATCCATGGCACCCTCGGCGGCGCCCGCCCCTACGAGGGTGTGCATTTCGTCGATAAACAGGAGCACATCGCCCTCGGCGTCCCGGATTTCGT
This sequence comes from Caldilineaceae bacterium, assembly GCA_965204525.1. Taxonomy (GTDB): domain Bacteria; phylum Chloroflexota; class Anaerolineae; order Caldilineales; family Caldilineaceae; genus Bin5. The sequence continues at coordinate 2,547,806 of OZ241994.1, forward strand.
TGAGAACGGCCTTGAGCCGTTCCTCAAACTCGCCGCGGTACTTTGCGCCAGCCACGAGCGCGCCCAGGTCCAGCGCAACCAGGCGCTTGTTCTTGAGCGTTGTCGGCACGTCCCCGTTCACTATACGCTGGGCCAAGCCTTCGGCGATGGCGGTCTTACCGACGCCCGGCTCGCCGATCAGAACGGGGTTGTTCTTGGTGCGCCGGCTGAGGATCTGAACGACCCGGCGGATCTCCTGATCGCGCCCGATGATGGGGTCCAGGTTGCCTTTACCGGCTTCGGCGGTCAGGTCGCGGCCGTACTTTTCGAGGGCTTCGTACTGGGCTTCCGGGTTCTGGCTGGTGACGCGCTGACTGCCGCGCACGGCGGCCAACCCCTGCATAATGCCGTTGTAGTCGATGCCGCGGCGCTCCAGCAGTTGACGGGCTTCACCGTTACGGGCCGAGGCCATCGCCATGAGTAGATGCTCGGTCGAGGTGTACTCATCCTTCATCCTGGCGGCGATGGTTTCCGCTTCTTCGAGAAGCTGTGCCAGTTCGCGCCCCATTCGCATTTCCATTGTACCGCCGCTGACGCGGGATTTGGCTGCCAGGAGCTGTTTCAGGTCGGCCTCAAGGCTATTTCGGTCTCCTCCCATCCGATCAATAACGGCCGGGACGACCCCTCCCTGCTGTCGCAGCAGGGACAGGAGGAGATGCTCCGGGTCGATGCTGGCGTGTTTGTATTCCCTGGCCTCATTCTGGGCCTCGATAATTGCTTCGCCAGCTTTCTCAGTCAGGCGATCGAATCGCATTAGACTCTCCTTTTCGGTTCCGCGCTCTATTCGGCGAAAGACAGAGTGGTCCCTGTCCGGACCGGCAGTTGCCGTGCTTGTTCCAGTTTAGTCTGCGATCATCACAGGCGCGTTTGCGGAGTGTAAGAAAAAGATATGCGGGCCGCGCAACACGGCTGGCAAGGCAGGGACGTCCGCTACAGGAGGGCAGTCAGGGCAAGCAGCGCGCCGCTGAGGAGGAAGAAAAGGGCGGCCATAAACAGAATGAGGGAAAGGGGACGGCTGGCACGCAGCAGGGATCGCCTCCAGAGTAGCGGGACAGATGACAGGGCGATCAGAAGCGCGCCGACCAATGTTTCGACGGGCAGCCTGGGAACTGGATTGTGCCAAGGGGAGCGAGAGATCTGCCGCACGGTCTCGGCTGACGGGACGGGGACGGCGATTTCAGCCAATACGTCATTCATGCCTCTGCGACGGACGTATACTGACAGGTCCCAGTCCCCATCGCGGTTGAGGAAGGCGCCTTCCGCGGCGAAGGCGTCCTCGCCCAGGTCGGCCAGATCGAGACGCGCCTGCCCCATCTCCCCCGATTCATGAGCGAAGAAAAGACGGACCAGCTGGACTTCACCGATGTCAGAGGCGTCGGGGCGGGAAAGATGAACCCAATAGCGGTTGTGGCCGACCTGGTTGGGGGTTACCTGCAGGTGTACGGCCAAGTCGCCATCGTAGGCCATTTCGTTGAATGGCAGCAAGGGCGCGGCAGGCGCTGTTTGTGGTGGAAGGTTCGGCGTCGGCGTCTGCACAAGTACGGCTACGGCAATGAACAGCAGGGCTGTTATGCCGGCCTCCGCTGCCACTCGACGCGAGAAGCGCCTCAGTTTGCGTTGGCAGGTGATGGTCTCTTCGGCACGCTGCACGGCGCGATTGTTAAAGAATGCCAGCGTAATGATGGCGACGACGATCGCCAGTTTTATGAGAAGAACCCGGCCATAGGTTGTATAGATGAGGCTGCCGGGGTCGGGCAGCTGCACGAAGCTGCTGAAGAGGCCGGTCAGGGCCAGTATGAATACCGCTATCTGTGCGCTGAGGGAGAAGCGCTTCAACAGGAGGACCATCCGATCAGGGTCGGGCACTGCCTGCCGCCGATGCAGAAGAAGCAACAGGATGGCCAGGAAGATCAGTCCGCCCGCCCAGACTGCGGCCGCGACGAGATGGATGAAGTCAACTGCGACGGCCCAGCCGCTCCCAGGGGCGGCAGCGGCGTGGCTGCTGGCGGAATAGGTGAAGAGGGCTGCTGCGGTCAGCAGGGCCGCGCCAGAGGGTACGGACCGGCGGAAGAGAGCAGTTGCCCAGCCGTTGAGGATTAGAAGAAGAAAGACGCCTGCCAGCAGCGTTTGCCGCATCAACAGGAGCCTGCCCGGACGGGTGGCAAGAAGGAGTTCCAGGAACTCGTCCAGTCCGCCGAGGCGCAGTGACTGGACGAGAAACTGCAGCCAGCCGGAGGCGATCAGGAGCAACACGCCGACGATTGCGGTTGAACTGATCACCGTCTCAATAAGAGGGTCGGGGCTGTTGTCCGATTGCGGCCGGGTCAGCAGCCAGCGCATGGATAGCGATCCGACCAGCAATGCTGCGCCGAGCAGTGAGATCCAGCGGAGGAGGGAATCGGTAAGGGGCGGCAGCCCTTGCCGGCGATTGACGGTGACCTCGACGGCCGTGCCAGCGGGACGCGTGCCGTCGGGATTCAGGATGGTGAGGGGGAATGAGCCGACCCACTCATGACCGTCCACGCTGGAGAGAGTCTGCCAGACGACGGTATAAACGCCTGGCTCGATACTCTCCAGGGGCAGGGTCAGGTGGGTAGGGTCGTCGGGGTCGAATCGCGGATCGCCGGATGGAATTTCGGTTCCGTCGGCGGAGAGGATGCGAGCGCCGGTGAAGGTCTTTTCCAGCGGTTCGCTGAACCAGAGTTCGATGGCCTCTGGAGGCTGCGTGAGTTCTGCGTTCGGCTGGGGGTCGGCGCGTACGAGCAGGGCGTGGGCCTGAACGGCTTTTGACGACAGAAGCAGGGCCATTGCCACGGCGAACCACACCAGTGGCAGGCCAACTGCTTGCATCTTTTGGACGGCCGCCCAAACTGGCTTGGCCGCGCCATGCCAGGGAGCCTTCGACATCGTGCAGCTAACTGTTCTTTCCGCCCGGTCTGCGCGAGATGCCTTGAGACTGGCGTTCGCCCAGCCTTCTGCGCCTTCCGGCCAGGATAACGGTACCGAGCAGCAACAGAGCCGGCGCAGTACTACCCAAGCAAGGGATCCCCGGACCCTGGTCGGCCTGGCCGGGAGGGGGGGGCGTCTCTTGAGGCCCCGTGCTCTCCGCTGTTTCTGTGTCCGTGGGCGGAGGTTGGGCATTCGCCGCCGCGGCTGTTGTTGCAGTTGTTGGGACGGTTGTTGGTGAGGTTTCCGCCGCCGGCTCGTCAGCCTGGATGGTGAACTGAAAGTTGCCGTCGGCTTCATCGCCGTCATCTGCGGAAAGAGTGCGCCAGCGAACCGTGTAGACGCCGTTGGGCAAGTCCGACTGCAACGAGACGGTCATCAGTTTGCGGTTGTCATCGTCGATGACGGCGTCGTCCTGATCAACCCTCTGGTCATCGGGGCCGTAAACCTCGAGGGCGTTTTGCCCTTCACGGCGAAACAGTTCCTGGGTGAACCAGACCTGCACCTGCTGCGGCGCCTGGGAAACAACTTCACCGGCGGAGGGCACGGAACGATCGTAGTCGGCATGGGCCTGCACTGCAGTGGATAGTGGATAGTGGATAGTGGCCAGTAACGCGACTACCCATAACAGTTTGGCGATACATCTACGCAGTTGGGTCGCGATCACGGGCTAGCCTCCGTGGCTGTGGTCGTGTCCGTCGTCGTGGGTTTCGTTGGATTCATCTTCAACGCAGTTGTCGTTTCCGCTGTCATGGGCGCCGTTATCGCCGCTCGTTTCGTCGTCGTCATGGCTATGACCGTGGTCATCGTGGGCCGTCTCAGATTGTTCGCCCTCCCCCTGATCTTCCGCTTCCATCTCCTCTTCGGGCAGTTGCAAGCAGGCAAACCAGTCGAAGACATTGTTGGAAAAGTGGTGCTGCTCGTCGTGCGCGGTGGAGGAGAGGGGCAAAGCGCTCTCCAGATCGTCGTCGGCAAGGGCCGCCGTGAGCTTTGTGAGTGTTTCGGCCAGCGCCTCCGCCTCTTCGGCCAGTTCTCGCGGCCAGTCGACTGCCGTAAGGAGGGGCACCAGATATTTAACCTGTCCGGCGTCGCCCGGCATGATGCCGTCCCCGTCCTTCAGGCGTTTATGCAGCGCGTGGATGTCGACCTTGTCGAGAAGATAGGCTGCGGAGACGGCGTCGAAGACGGAATAGGCGAGTTCCTCTGCGGCCATCTCGTCCTCAAGTGTCTCAAGTTCGGCTACGCGGGCTTCAAGATCGGCGATGCGCTCTGTCAGAGTCTCAAGCGTGGGGGCTTCATCCTCGTGGCCGTGGCCGTCTCCTTCGCTGGCAAAGGAAGGCGTGATCGCGGAAGCGGCATAGAAAACGGCAAAGACTACCGCTGCACACAGCAACAGGACGGGTAGGCGGCCGGAGTTTAATGTTTGCATTGGAATCTCCTTCTGCTGGGACAGATAGTCAACTTGCAACGGTCGGGGGATTGAAGCAGTTCAGATCAGTTCAATTATACCATTTGAGGGATAGTAAGACATTTCGTAACTATCAGGCCATATCCGATATCCTGTCTCGCTGAATCAGGATTAGCAGTCGCGCAGGGCTTGTCAAGGCTGGTGCAGCTCGCTCTTCACGCCGTTCGTGTCAGCTGCGACGCCATTCCGGACCAACTTCAGAACTGCAGTGGTCGGTGGTTAGCAGTTAGTGGCGAGGTCATGAGAGACGGCCAGGCTCGCCTCATAAGGATCGGGAACTGAACGGGGGTGAATTGTGATGAAACGTTTTATTTTGAGGAGGGGGCACTATTGGCAGTAATCCAGACCAAGGCTATTCAGGTCGTTATTTTCAATTTCCCGCAGGTTGGCAGGAACGCACCCAGTCAGTCTATTGCCTCCGAGATACAAGGTCGACAGTTCGGTCAGATTGCCCAGTTCGGGTGGAATAGACCCGATAAGTTCATTGCCTGAGAGATCAAGGATCTCCAAATGGAGGAGAGCACCTATTCGCGGCGGAGTGTGCCGACCAACCTGTTGCCGGAAAGGTCGATTTCCGTTACCCGTCCGTCGTCGTCCGTTTTGACGCCGAACCAGTGAGCGAGGGAGGCGGCGGAGTCCCGCCAATTTGTACTGTTCTCCCACTGTGACCCGCCGGTGGCAAAGTAGAAGGTAATGAGCGCCTCTCTACAGGTAGGCAGACGCGTGCGGCTGAGGTCCTCGATCCATATGCTGAGAAGGTCAGCCGGCATGCAACCGGTGAAATTGTTGCCCGCGAGATGAAGAATCAGCAGGTCATCAAGATCATTCAGCCACCATGGAAATTTCCCAGTCAGGCCGTTGTCGGAGAGTGCAAACACCGTCAGACGGGTGAGCTGGCTGAGCTCGGTTGGTATCGGGCCGCTCAAGTCGTTTCCCGACAGATCCAACCAAGTCAGATTTGAAAGATTGCCCAATTCAGCAGGGATTGACCCACTGAGGTTGTTGTCGTCCAACTCAAGATTTGTCAGGGCAGAGAGATTGCTCAATCCAGCCGGAATCGTTCCCTCCAGATTGTTGCCGGACATACGCAGAATTCTCAGGTTCAGGAGGCTTCCCAATCCGGCTGGAATGTACCCACTCAGAATGTTCCTGTTGAGATCCAGTTCAATAACGCTACCGTTTCCGTCGGTTGTCACTCCCTGCCAGGACCCGAGCGGTTCATCGGTCAACCAGTTGCTGTCCTGGGCCCAATTCTCACCGCCGGTGGCATGGTAGACTGCGACCAACGCGTCTCTTTCTGAAATGGAACCCGACATCACGCTGCCCAGCGACTGCGCCCGAGCGGTTGAGAGTGCGGTGGTCACTGTGGGTATCGGTGAAGCAGTTGGCGCGGCGGAGAGGGAGGGTTGCGGAGTGGACCCAGCCGAAGATGCCGTCGGCATGGCAAGCGTATTGGCTTCAACGTCAGCGAACGCTGCTTCTGAAACGCTTCCGTCCAGAGCACTGACACGGTAGGAATAGCGACGGCCAGGGAGGACTGTGCCATCGACATAGCTCGTCGCAGAACCGCCGGTGTTCTCTTCAAGGATTTGAAACCGGCCTTCAGGCGCTGATTCCAGGTCGCGACGCAGGATCTGATAGCCGCTGACTCTGCCATTGCTCTCCGGCGCCTCCCAGGTCAGCGAGACACTGTTGTGGGTCACTTGGGCCTTCAGGTTTTGGGGCGGCCCGGTTGACGCGTCCGTAAACGCGACTGGGGCCAAGGAAGAGGATGCAACCGCGATTTCAATTGGAGCACTCCAATCACCTTCGGAACTCTCGTAAAGGGCGCGCACTCGTACCTTGTATCGCACGCCTTGATCCAAACCTGTGATCAGTTGGGAAGGTATCGTTGGATAGGCGTTTCCGGGACCGTCGCTCCGGGCGGAAAAGCTCTCCCCCACCCGCGCCCAGGTGAGTCGATATTCGAGCGGCGGGTCGACTGGGGCATCCCACGAAACTTCCAGTACGCCAGGCCGGCTGCTATTCACGCGCAGTCCGCTGATAGCCTGACTGCTATCTTCAACGAGTTCAGTGTCCGAGAGAGAAGAAAGAGAAGGGAGGACAGCCATCACCGCTGCCAGGACCAGCCAGGCACCCAGCACGACCAGAGCTAACCTGATCTGATTCTTCTTCAACATTGGTACAAGGACCTATTCAAAGAGAATCGATTACAGGCAAAAAGTAGCCTGCGTTGTTCCTGTCTGAACCGACCGAGAGTTTGATGACAAGAAGACCAGCCAGAATTCTTATAGGGTACGCGGTTCGATCGGTTTTGACCAGGTCAAAGGTTTGGAGAGAGAAAAAAAGAGACGACATCTCCCGAAATGCAGAATCGATGTCGCCTCCCTTTTGATTCAGGTCGGGGCGAGAGGATTTGAACCTCCGACCTCTTCAACCCCATTGAAGCGCGCTACCGAGCTGCGCTACGCCCCGACACAGGTAGGAGTATATCATGCGGCAGCGGGGGGACAAAATCGAACTGTGCGATACCCGGTGCAGCCGTCCGCGACATGCGGCTAATCAGTCGCCCAGGCGGGAGTGGACGAAATCGGGTGCGCCGTTGAGAAATGCGGCAAGGGTCATTCGCTTTTTGCCGGCGGGCTGCACCTCGTGCAGAGCCAGTAAGGCGTCGCTGGCGCCGACGGCGACACGGCCGTCAGTTTCGACTACAAGGCCGGGAGGTGCGCTGCCGGGGATGACACTGCCCTGCAACAGTTTGAAGTTTCGGCCTTTCCAAGTGGTGAAGGCGGCCGGCCAAGGTGTATAGGCGCGGATCATGCGTTCGATGCGCGCTGCCGGCATTGTCCAGTCGATGCGGCCGTCCTGCTTTTTGACGAGCCGGCAGACAGACGGTTCGCCGGGCAGGTCGGCCTGGGCGACAGGGGCGACATTACCGGCCAGCCAACTGGGAATCGTTTCGGCGAGCAACTCTGCGCCGCGGGCCGCCAGCCGGTCGCTGAGGGATGCGATCGTATCGTCCGCAAAGACAGGCAGACGAGCCTGGGTGAGTACGGGTCCGGTATCCATGCCGGTGTCCATCAGCATGATGGTTACGCCTGTCTCGGTCAGCCCATCCAGAAGCGCCGCGGTGATGGGTGACGCGCCCCGATAGGCGGGGAGAAGGCTTGCATGCACATTCAGACAGCCATACTCAGGGATCTCCAACACGCGCGGCGGGAGAATCTGTCCATAGGCGGCAACAACGATAAGATCCGGTGACAGCATGCGCAGCCATGCGAGCGGGTCCGGCTCATCCGTCGCGGGCGGCGCGTCAGTTCGACGGAGGCGCTCTGGTTGCATCACCGGCAGGCTATGTTCCAAGGCGAACTGTTTTACAGGTCCGGCGACCAGTCTTTTTCCCCGGCCGGCCCGTCGATCGGGTTGTGTGACAACACCGACAACCTGCCAACCTGTTTGCGCTGCCATGCCATGCAGGACAGAAAGTGAGGGCAAGGCGAAGTCAGGCGTACCCATGAAAACAGTGCGGATCGTTTCTCCGAAGGATGTTTGGGGCGTCACCGGCTGAGGGAGCATAGCCGCTATTGTAGCACATTCTGCGGGGCCGTCTGGAAACTTTCGGTGGAATCTTGCGTAGAGTAGTTATGACGGCATGCAGACAGTGAAAGATTACTTGACGGATATAGCTTCCGGTGCAACGTCTGCAAAAGAAATCGTGGATTCCCTCGATGTCTGGATGTCGTGAAAGACAAGAAAGGTTCAGCGGGACCGGCGGCAGGCAGGGATAGATCGATAGGGCATATACTGTCGCACGTAACCGATGGAGAAGAGCAGTGGAGAACAATAAAGACGAGCAGCAGGACGCGGTGGATTCCTCGGAAACGGGGTCGGATGAAGTTGAGGAGGCGAAGTCAGAGTCGACTCCTTCGACATCGGGCACGGAATCGATGGGCGATCCAGAAGAAACGGCCTCGCACGCGGCGGATGGATCCGATGTTGCCGGCTATGACGAGCGCCCTGAGCCATCCCCTGCCGAGCAGTTCGCGGACTCGGCACGCACGCAGGCCGGCGAGGCGGCCAGTGCACTGCGACGCGGGGAGTTCATGCACAGTGCGGCTGTCGATGTAACGGCTGACAGCGACGACCGGCTGATCGCGCTGCTGTGCTATGTGACGCAGGTGCTGATCCCGCTGGTGATGCCAGCCATAGTGCTGTTGAGTGCGAGCAGCAAAAAGCGCCCGTTCCAACGTTTCCATGCCGTCCAGAGTCTGGCGCTATCGATAACCTTCATCGTGTTTGTATTGCTCTTGAGTGTCAGTTTGACGATTGTGGCAGTGGTGCCGATCATTGGGTGGTTGGTCACAGGGCTTGTTGTAGCTTGTCTGATGCCGCTGCTGGTGTTGATGGGCTTTATGGCCCTGGCTTACTATGGTTATCAGGCCTATCAGGGCAAGCGGTTCTCGATCCCCGGACTGACGAGTTTTCTGCAGGACCAGAACTGGATATAGCCACATGGTGAGACGGCGTTAAGGAGGAGAATCCCTCTTCTGGCCGCGGTTAACTCACCACTTTTCAAGCTGAGAGGCCGGGCAAGCGATGGCGCTTGTCCGGCCTTTTTTTTGCGCTCTTTGAAGGAGTCAGCTTTACGTCTGCTGGACGTCAGCCAGATGTTAGGAAACGGCATACAGTTCGCGTATACTGATGGCGAGGTTTGAAATCGGATTGCGCGGCCCGAATGGACGCGACAGTGCCCCGCTAAGGTCAGGATCGGTTCTCTGCGGGGCGACAGAAGTGATTTCCCTCCCTCAGAACTATTGGAGGAAACCGTGTTCACCGAAAACATAGATGAGTTGGTGCGTTGGGGATGGATAGTTTTGGCCGTATTGTTCTTTTTGTTCGAAATTTTCACCGCCGGGTTCGTGCTGCTTTGTTTTGGCATCGGCGCGCTGGGCGCGGCGCTGGTGGCCTTTTTTGGCGCAGGCATGGCATGGCAGATCGTGGTTTTCATTGTTGTTACGATAGCTGCCGTGGTGCTGGCGCGGCCCTTCGCTGACCGCATTTCGCGGCCGGGTATACAGCCGATTGCGGGCAACCGGATGATCGGCAAGTGGGGGGTCGTCTTACAGACAGTTGACCCGCTGGAGGGTACAGGTATGGTACGGGTAGAGAGCGAGAGATGGCGGGCCGAGTCGAAGGAGAGCGTACAGTTGGAGGTTGGAGACGTCGTGAAGGTCGTGGGTGTAGACGGTGTACGTCTGCAAGTTGAGGCAACCGATGAAGAGAGCGGAGATTCAGACGAGCAGGACGGGTCTACCGCATAGTAAAGGAGAAGCAACATGATTGCACCACTGGTGCCAATTTTCCTGCTGGCGATTATCGCCATATTCGTGATTGTCGTTGCGATTGCAAGCATCCGTATCGTTCAGCCATATCAGAAGGGCGTCATCGAGCGTTTGGGGCGCTACCAGCGCACTGTCCAGCCGGGCCTTACGTTAATCGTGCCCTTCGTTGACGCTATCCAGAAGGTGGACATGCGTGAGCAGGTGGTGGACGTGCCGCCGCAGGAGGTGATCACGAAGGACAACGTTGTGGTCACCGTGGATGCGATCGTCTACTTTGAGGCGACCGACCCGGTCAAGCTGGTCTACAATGTGGCGGATTTCTATAGCGCCGCCACAAAACTGGCGCAGACCAATCTGCGTAACGTGGTTGGCGAGATGGAGCTGGACGCGGCCCTGACGAGCCGCGATCACATCAACGCCAAGCTGCGCGAGGTGTTGGACGACGCAACCGACAAATGGGGCGTACGGGTGGTGCGGGTGGAGATCAAGCGGATTGACCCGCCGGCTGATGTCACAGAAGCGATGCACCGGCAGATGAAGGCCGAGCGGGAGAAGCGGGCCGCCATTCTGGACGCCGATGGCGATCGCCAGGCCCAGATCCTGAAGGCGGAAGGTGAGGCCGAGGCGGTGAAACGGGTGGCCGACGCGGAGCGGTATAAGCTGGAGGTGGAGGCCACGGGCCAGGGCAACGCCATTACGACGGTGTTCAACGCCATTAAGGATGCGGAGCCGGACGACAGGCTGATTGCCATCCAGTACTTGGAGGCCCTGAAGGTAATGGCAGACGGAGACGCTGCGAAGATCTTTCTGCCTTACGAGGCGACCGGTGTGCTGGGCGCGCTCGGCGGCGTGAAGGAGCTGTTCAACGAGCAGACCAATGGAAGTAACGGCAGCCGGCCGTAGCCTGGAAGGAGGAGCGCGAACGAGGGTGTATTCGCGCTCCTCACTCCCCCTTTTTCCTCTCTTCTTTACGCCTGGCCGACACGCATAACCTCGAAGATACGCCGCTGGGTCGCTTGCGCGGTGGCAGCGACGATCACAAACACCATTACGGCAATGAAGATAAGGGTGAGTTGAGTGATCTCGGCTTCGGCGATGACGGGCAGCATCGGTGGCAGGATGGCTTTGGAGTCGGCTGCGCTGCGGAAGAAAGGGGTGAAGAGAACGGAAACCCAGACACCGATCATCGCGCCGGCGGCAGTCCCGTAGGCGACTAGCACCGCGTACTCCACGGCGAGCTGGATGATCAGCTGGCGGCGGAGCGCGCCGATTGCCCGCAAGACGCCGAACTGGTAGAAGCGTTCACGCAGCGAGGCGTAACTGTGCATCAGGAAGGCCATCACGGCCATGAGCGCCGCGGCCAGGAAGCCTACGGTGAGCGCGCCGAAGACCCCGACCCTCTCCAACTTCGCCTTCTCCTCGATCAGAGAACCGACTACATCGTGCCAGCGGAGCGTTTCGATGCCGCCTATCCGCAGCTTCCGGCGCACCTCCTCTCCTTTGTGGTTGTCCGGAGAACTCAGCCAGATCTCATAAGGATAGATGGCGCCGCCGATCAGGTGCAGATAGTCCAGGTTGGCGATGACAACGATCTCCTCCTGCTCGACAGTGGGGAAGTAGTCGTAGACGCCGCTGATGACGAAATCGGTGCGCATACTGATGCCGGGCTCCAGAATCACCCACAGGTCCAGGCGGTCGCCGACGCGCAGCAGCTGTTCTGCCAGGAAGACGCGCGAGACCAACACTGCTTCGGGCGCGGCGGCCATCCGATTCATCAGTCCGCCCAGTGAGTCGTCGGCGAAGTCCGAGCGGAACCAGGAGACTGTGGCGAATTCAGCCCGGTCCACACCCATCATCCGTTTCGTCATCCCGCGGGGTGTGGAGAGCCCTTCGATACGCATGCCATAGTTGCCTACGCGAATGGCTCGGTCGGCATCGAACTTCTCGATAAACCAGGCGGGTTCAAGAGTCCAATCCCCCACAGTCTCTCCATCAGTAATTGTAACGGGTAGGAAACGGAAGTCTCCGCCGGCCTGGTATTTTATGCGATCGACCAGCCACTCATCCATGCTTGCAGCGAGAGAGTGTGTATAGATCCCCAGGCCAAGACAGATAATCACGAGCAGGAGCGGATTCAGGTAGCTGTGTCCCTGTCGACCCAATTGGCGCAGCGCGAGATGGAAGACCGTGCCCGGCAAAAGGCCTGCCAGCTTGTCGAGCAGATTCATCATAGGCGAGAAAAAGCGCATTATCAGGAGCGACGCTGTCAGGATTACCAGGGCCGGCGCGAGGATGAGAAGCGGGTCGCTGTACAGTTCGGACGCGTCCTCCTGCGCCAGCAGCGCGAACGCTTCCTGCTGGCCCAATTGCTGGTAGGCGTAAACGGTCGGCACGATGAGGAGGAAGTCGAGATAGGCGCGGCGCCAGAGGGGGCCTTTGTCCGGACGGGCATAGGCGGTCTCGTATTCGACGATACTGGCGCGTGCTGCGGTGATCGCCGGCAGCAGGCGGGCGATGAAGGCCAATCCCAGCGCGGCTACGATCAACCAGACATCAACGCCCTGGAGAGAAACGGGCATTGGATCGCGCAGCGTGAAGTCGAGAAAACTGTCGGTGTAACCCATGCCGCGGGCGATCAGCATTCCGAGCCCGAGACCCAGGGGCACGCCCAACAGGAAGAGCAGCCACTCCTCGACCAGCACGAGCCACAGCACGCGAACTGTGCCGGCGCCGCGGCTGACCAGTACCGAGGTCTCCCGCTGCTGGGAGCGGGCGATAATGCCGGAGATCAGCACGAGGAAGTAGAGAAGGAAGCCGATGGCGGGTACGTTCATGCTCAGGAGCAGCACGGTCAGCGTCGTCTGACGCTGCACGAACTCTTTGAGCGGATCGAGCGGTGAAACATCCAGTTCGGCGCCAGGAAGATATTTGCCGATTATGGTCATGCCCTTTTCGAAGCCGCGGGCGTAGGCGGCGGCGAAGGCCGGATTGAGTGTGCTGTCGTCGAGAGAGATGCGCCAGCTGGCGAAGCGGGAGCTGCCGGCCACCATGGGTTGCACACGCTGAAGGTAGTCGGCGCGCCGCACGAACAGCGCTTCCTTCATCGAGATATCGGGCGGACGGAACCAGAAAGTGTCGTCCGGGTCGCGAGCCCGCCACAGGCCGACGATCTCCACTTCGATTCCGGGCAGTGCGGCAGTGGGCGCAATGCGGAACTTTTCGCCGGGACGGACGCCCATGTCCGCGGCCAGGTTGTCGTGCATGAGGACGGGCAGGAGGCCGGTGGATGCCCTGTCGCCGGTTGCGTCTTCCCAGACTGAGCCAGAGGTAATGGCCAGTTCGGGCGCGACGCCGGCCAAGTAGACGAGATCAACCTGTGTCAGGAATTTGCTTTCTGCGCCATAGCGTTCATCGCCTTCCGGGGACAGCAGCATCATACTGCCGCTTTCGAGGTGGACACCGACATCGTCGATGGGAAGACCGATCTCGCTGGAGAGCGTCGCGGCGACACTGCGCCCTGCCCGTTCGGCGGCGGGCACATCCATGGGTTTGCGAGAGGAGGGGAAGAAGTAGACGCGCGTCGTGAAGGGCGGGCGGCCGGTACGCGCGCTGAGCGCGTCCAGCTCTTCGTTCAGAATCACTCTGTCGACGGCCTGGGCGAAGAAGCCGGCGCTGCTGAGCAGCCCGACGGTCAGTACGATTTGGAAGAGAGCCAGAAGCGTCAAGCCGAAGTTGCCGGCGAGACGCTTGTAGGTGAGGAATGTCAGCCCGCCAATAAGGCGGGGTATGGTGAAGAGTATGCGCACAGGGAAATTGATGAAGTGATGCGTGGTGCGTGCAGAGCAAATGCCAACGACTCACGCACCACGGCACTGCCTGGTCAGGCCAGTTCCTTAGTCTGCACAGGTTCGCTCAGCATCTCCTGGCCGGGGCCCCACATGAAATGTTCGTTGAGCCTTTCGTTTCCATCCATCTCCATGAGATCCTCGAAGACACCGAGTGCCTGATTGTAAGAATGGGTCTGATTGCATTCGAGCGCTTCCAAGAGGAGGAGTGAGCGGTCACCGGTACTGAAAGCGAGCAACTCCCTTTCCATTTCCAGAACTTCAGGCAGGATCTGGGTGTAAAGGATCTTTTGCGGCAGGGGGTCCACGCGGATGGGGTGGATGCCGCTCCTGTTGACGATTGCCGGGACTTCGACGACGACGTCGTCCGGCACACCGGCCAAGGCGCCGCGGTTGGGCACGTTCACCTGGTACTGGCCCTCATTGTCGTTGACCAGGCCATTGATTATCGGCACCTGTTGCTCGTGAGTTTTTTCAGAGCCGAAGGCTTCGATCAGGCTGCTGGAGGGATCGCCGGTCAGTTCGGTCATCTCGGCGAGACGCTTATCCAGATTGTCGACAAAAAAGGGTCGGGCGAGGTGCGTATCCGGCCCGCCCCAGGGCTGGGGGAACCACCACATTTTTGTGTCGATATCGGTATGATACCACCATCCACCGCGGCGGGGTGTGTCGCCGATGGGCATAAGACCGTACATGCGGTACATATGGATGGTGCCGCGGCTCATCTGTATGTCGTGCGTCCGCTCGGCGACATGGGTTTGCCAAAAGTTTTCGCCCTCTTCTGCGATCCACTTTTCCAGAATCGGGTAGGCGTCTTCGCCCTTGTAATAAAAGTGATTAAGCCAGATGTTGTGATTCAGGCCCGGCGCCTGCCAGGTGACATCAGCCAAGTCGGTCAGGCCCAGCGTTCTGGCGATCTCATAGACGCCGTAGTGGCCATGGCAGAGTCCGCAGACCTTAATGTCGGAGGTGCGCGTCATGAGGGTGCAGCCCTCGTAGACGGGATTGCCGGACTGGATCAGCCAGGCGTCGGGGCAGATATCCTCCATATCGCTGATCACGCCGAGCATCAAGTCGAGGTTGACGAAGTTGGTCTGACGCATACGCCCGCCGTGATAGTAGCCGTAGTTTTCCATTAACTCGCGCCCGTTCCGCTGCTTCTGATGGCTGCTGGCCGAGGCAGTGTTGATAACGAAGTCGGCGTCCTGCAGCGCTTCCCGTTGGTCGGTGGCGCTTTCGAAGCGCAGGTCGGCGCCGAGTTCGCCGGCGTACCGTGCGCCGAGCTTATGGATCATCTCGAGCCTGTCGGCGTCGACGTCCATAAATGTGATGAGACTGCCGTTGAGGGATTCGGTCAGGCAGATATCCTTGACGAGGCCGAGAGAAAACTGGGCGCTGCCGGCGCCGATGACGGTCAATTTGATTGGGGTGGACATAGCGACTCCTTGGGATTATTGGGTGGCATGCAATTGGTGGGCGCGCCTTGAGATGCTGCGATTTGTGACCTTTCCCGTTGAGGTTTAGCAAGCCCGCTGAAATCCTTTTCATGCGGACCGCCCTTGTGAGGCCTTAACGATACCACATTGGGGGATTCCAAAGTCCTCCGTTTGAACTCGTAGAGTAACCCCTTGAAGTTGTCGAGAGGCTGCTGAATACTTTCAATCCTTTTCCAAAATGATCTCTCTTGCCGTCTCTACCCACTGGGGGTGGTCGTTCAGACTCTCCACAAGCTGCAGGTCCTCTCCTCCCAATTCCGTGAACATTTCATGATATTCCTCACCCACCTCGATCGTAGTTTCCAGGCAGTCGGAGACAAAAGAAGGAGAAAAGGCCAGAATCTTCTTGACGCCCTTTGCGGCCAGCGTTCCCAGGACATCCTCAGTATAGGGTTGGATCCAGGGGTCCTTACCCAACCTCGATTGAAAGCTGACTGTGTAATCCCCATCCTCCAAGTCCAGGGCTTCAGCCAAAGATCGGGATGTTGCGTAACACTGAGCGCGATAGCAAGAGTGGTTGCCAGCGTGGATCGCAGCACAGCAATTTGGGTCGATAAAGCAGCCGGGATTACCCTTTCTGATTTGGCGCTCAGGCAAGCCATGAAATGTGAAAAGAATGTGATCGTATCGGAACTGATCAAAATGCTGCCTTCCCATGCTGGCGATCGTCCGAATCATTCTGGGATGATCGTAAAAGCTGTCGATGAATCGAAGTTTGGGAATCTCCGGCCAGTTTTGTACGACCTGCATTACCTTTTGATGAACTGATCCCACAGTTGCCGATGCATATTGGGGAAAGAGAGGAAAGACGACAATGCTGGACGGGCGCTGCTGCCGAAGCGTTTCCAAGGCGGACTCAATACTGGGATTCTGGTATCGCATTGCCAAGGACACGATGTAGTTGTCTCCCAGTTGCTGCTGAACTGAGTCTCTGAAATTGCAGCTATGATACATCAGGGGCGACCCTTTTTCCGACCATATCTTCTGGTATTCTCTGGCGGATTTGGGCGCGCGGAATGGAGCAATTATCAGATTTACCAGGAGAAGTCTGCGCCAATAGGGAATGTCGATGATTCGGCCATCCATGAGAAACTGGCGCAGGTATTTCCAAACATCAACTGTTGCGGGACTGTCAGGTGTTCCGACATTAACCAACAGGACTCCAGTCTTCGATTTCTCCATCGCGTACCAGTACTCTCAATAGGTGAAACGGAATCGTCACATGCTGTCCAAGTGGGCGCGACCGGTCAGATCGAGCCGACACTTAGTGGTCCAACCATCGGGAATCAGAATTTTTTCGCCGCCGCGATTTCGACGTGCTCTGGCAGGTAGGGCACGTCTTTTCGGTCCCAGACGGCGCGCCCTTCGACCGCATGAATCCCCATCAGCTGGCGGCGGTGGGGGGTATCGGCCCAGTCGACGATGTGCTGGGGCGGAGGTGTGCTGCCCCACTTTTTTACCCAGAAGGGCATGTAACCGTAGATGAGAATACGCCGGTCGCGCGGGCTGGTGTTGGCCAGACCCGAATGCCAACAGAGGACGTTCCAGATAATGGCTGAGCCGGCCTTGCCGACGATCTTTTCCAAGCCCGGCATCTGCTCCAGCGTTTCGCCGACGAACTCAATCCGGGATGGATTTGCGTCCCGTTTGTGGCTGCCGGGGACGAGACTGAAGCAACCCATATCGGGCGTTTGATCATCGAGGAAATAGAAGACCTTCGCCTTGAGCATGAATTGCGCATGCCGCCAAGCCGGCCAGTCGCGATGCCAGCCGGTGTGAGCATTTGTGCCGGAGTGATGGCAGTGGGCGACCATCTCCATCGTCTGAACGTCCGGCCCGACTACCTCTTTCAGAATCGGCAGCACAAGCGGGTTCTCGGCGATGTCCAGGAAGAGGGAGTCGTATTGATGGATATCGCCCATGGTGTGCGCGTCTGGACCGTTGCCGTAGCCGCCCTTGTATGTGCCGTCGCGCACGGACTCGGCCCACGCCGACTCGGTCTGGCGTTGAATGGCCTCGTAGGCGGCCCGAACACGGTCCAAACCGAACGGTTCAAGCGCGTTTTCGATGATAAGAAAGCCTTTCTCGTCGATCTGTTCTCGTTGTTCTGGTGTGAGCACCTATTCCTCCTTACGAGAATGGCAGGTGGTCAGTGAAGTGTTAGCAGCCGGAGAACCGAATCCGGCGGACAGAGGGGTCAAACCGTTCGCAGATAGTCGCGAATCAGCAGGGCTGCAGTTGCGCCTTCGCCGGCGGCCGAGGCGACCTGTTTTGTGCTTTCGGCGCGCACGTCTCCGGCGGCAAAGAGGCCGGGGACGCTCGATTCCAGTGCGGCCGGATCCCGACCCAGGTAGTGCGGCGGGCGCCTGTCCGATTCGTGGGTAAGGTTATGGCCGGTTTCGATGAAGCCCCACCTGTTAAGGTGCACTCCGGTCCCTTCCAGGAATTCCGTATTCGGCTCGAGACCGATAAAGACGAAGGCGCCATCCACAGACATGTGCGACTCGGCCTCGGCCTGGTTATTCCAGAGCCGCAGGCCGTTCAGTTGGGCCCTGGCGCCGAGGAATTCCTGGACTTCGGTATTCCATCGCACTGCGATCTTCGAATTGCCTGACACAGATTCCTGTATGACCTGACTCGCGTGCAGGACAGGGCCCCGCACAAGTAGTGTAACCCGTTCGGCGAATTTCGTCAGCAACAGACTTTCTTCTGCAGCACTGTTGCCGCCGCCAATTACGACCACTTCTTTGCCTTTGTAGAAGGGGCCGTCACAGGTGGCGCAGAAGTGAACACCGGCGCCGAGGTAATCGTTTTCGCCGGGCACATTCAGGCGGCGATAGCGGCTGCCGGTGGCGATCAGGACAGCCTGTGCGCTGTACTCGTCGCCGGCGACCGTGACGACGCGGTGATAGTTGTCCTGACGCTGAATTGTGGCGACATCCTGGGCTTGCAGCAGTTCAACGCCGAACCGTTCAGCCTGAGCCCGCAGCCGCTGAGCGAATTCAAAGCCATCGACACCGTCCGGGAATCCGGGCAGATTATCCAGTTTTTCGGTGGCGGCAGCCTGGCCGCCAAAGGCGGCGCGCTCGATTATGAGAATGTCGATGCCTTCACGGGCCAGGTAGAGGGCCGCGGTCAGGCCGGCAGGGCCGCCGCCAATGACGATGACCGGGTAGTGTTGGCGGCTGGCGGTCGTCCTCAGACCCAGTTTTGCGGCCAGTTCAGCGTTGCTCGGCTCGATGAGCCGGGAACCGTCGGCGAAGACCATGATGGGTATGACGCGTTTGCCATCGTTCATTTCGATGACCCGCCGTTCGGCGTCCGGGTCCTCTTCGATGTTTACCCATTGATATGGGATCCGATGTTCGCCGAGGAACTGTTTGCTGCGGCGACAATCGGGGCACCAGAAGGCGCCATAGACGACAATGTCGGGTGAGGATTCGGGCATTTTTCCTGTCTCCTACGCAGGGAGCTAATCGCCAACCCCGTAATTTGGCAACCGCCGGCATCGGCCGTGACGGTCCGAGGAGAGACGATGGGCTTTGCTGTTCGCATTGTAGCAGTAGGGCCGCGTATGGGTCAATAGAAAAGCTAGTTGTCGCTGGCCAAAGCAGTTCGATGACTTTGTATCAGCCCGGCCTCTGAGGAATGCGAATTCACGGTTTATCTTTGCTATCTGCATTCATTCAGAAGTTGCCAGTAAAGCAAAAAGCTTGGCACAAATAAAGCGATATGCTATAGTGAAATTCGCTTGGAGATCACTGTGTACAGACTGACGATAAAGAAACAGGCGATAAAGGCTTTTCAAAAGATGCCTCTCCAGAGTGCCCAGCGGGTTCGTCGGGCATTGGACAGGTTGGCGGAGAACCCCGCCCGGCGAGATGTTGACATTGCTCCGCTGGAGGGGCGGCCTGGATTTCGTCTGCGTGTTGGCGATTATAGAGTCATTTTTGAGCGAGACGATGAAGCGCGTACGACTGATGTATTGCGCGTCGCTCCACGTGGTCAGGCTTACAGGCAGTAGGAGGAAAGTTCTCATGAGTAATCCGCAGATCATTCACGATGATGCCGGACAGCCGATGTTCGCCGTGATTCCCTGGCGCGAGTATGTACGCTTGTCCAAGGGTGGGGCCATCGAAGCAGTTCTAAGTGATGAAGAACTCTATGATCTTGCAAAAAACGAAGGAGGCGAATCCTTTCCCATTGAAGTTGTCGACCGTCTCTTATCCGGCGTAAGCCCGATAAAGGTATACCGCGAGTACCGCGGCATGAGTCAGAAAGAGTTGGCAGCGACAACCAATATCAGCCCGGTATACCTCTCCCAGATCGAGACGGGGAGGCGGGTCGGCTCCGCCAAGACGCTGGCTTCGATTGCCCAAGCGCTTAACGTCAGCCTGGATGATCTCGTATAACCCTGGTGCAGTATTGGGCAGTCCAAACCTGGGAAAAACAGTCCGGCGACCAGGTCAATTGAACTGGATCTCTGCTAAAGCGATGCCGCTTTCTCCAGCGATTGAGTAGAGCAGATAGACCTGATCGCCCTCCTGGTAGATGCCGGGATCGCGCAACTGGCGGGCAGATTTGTGGATCGCCCCGCGCTGCGATGGTTCCAAGGGCAGGTTGACACCCTCGTAATCGGTTTCAGGCTCCAGGATGGAGAATGGGGCGGAGGGTTTCCACGCCCTCCAGTCCGGGCGCAGGTCGATGGTGGCGCAGAGGATGTGCTCCGGGCAGTCTCCAGCGCGGGAATAGAAGAGGTAGAGTATGTCGTCGCGCAGGAGGAGGGCGGTGTGCCTCTGGTCGCGGTCAAAGAGGACCGGTCCCGGTTCGAAATTGGTGTGCCCGTCCCGGCTGCGGAAGAGGATGCCGGGCATCGCCAGCGCGTAGAACCAGCCTTCAGCAGTGTCGGGATAGTGGAAGACCCGGAAATAGCTCGGGCCGAGAATCTCGGTGTCAGAAGTGAAGCTGAGTCCGTCCTCAGAGACTGCGAGCAGCGAACGCTGCCCTTCGAGAAAGGGATATTTTCGCTTCAGCGGATCCGATTCCAGATCTTCGGGCCGCACTGACGGACCGTGATAGTACATCAGGATACGGCGGTTGTCATGGTCGATATGCAGGTCGGGGCTGGCGATATGGTTGTAGCAAGGGGTCTGCTCCAAGCGCAAGGTGCCGCGTGTGTAGACGGTCCATGGCCCTGTCAGCTCGTCGGCATAGGCCAGCCGGATAAATGCGCCTTGATGGTGGGCAAAGTAGAGATAGTAGCGCCCTAACGGATTTGGCAGCCAGTCCGGTACGCGCAGAAGGGACGGCCCGTTGATATTTTCGCCGATGGATTCATCTAGCGAAGGTGTGATAATCGGATTGGCAGAAAGGCGCCTTACCTGTATGAGGGATCTCCTGGGGGGCGAATTTGCCCGTCGCCGACTCTAGTATTTCGGATGTCGGGCAACGGGCAATTTGTACCGCCAGCATAAGGTACATTGAAATGACGGACCACCCGGCGAAGATCAGGCTGCGCCGGGATAGGGATACTCGTACCAGTCCAGTAGACCCAGAGGAGCGGCGGCACCGGCGTAGAGGATCAGTGAAGTGTATTTGTCGGCAAAGATGCGGCCGCCCCCTACGCCGTCGATGACGGCGCCGGAAGGATCGGCGAATTTGGGGCCGCTCTCCTTGGTTTCCAAGTTGAACATGAGTGCGGCAAAGGTGTTGGCCGCGACTCTCAGATAGCGTTCGTCGCCGCTGATGCGCCAAGCGTAGGTCAAGGCCTCCAGCGCATGGGGCGTGGGCGCGGTCCGCTGAAGGGACGGGAGCTCTTTGTAGTAGAAGACCCCGTCGGGCCCGAGACAGTGTTCGATGAGATCGTCCATCACCGACACAATCAGTCGCTTCACCCTCTCATCGTCTTCGATCAGTAGATAGCGGGCAAACGAGCATACGGTAAGGGAGATCATAAAGGGCACCCGCGGCATAGTATGGCTGGTATAGGGCGCCAGAAGCGCGCCAAATTCGTCGTGCCAGTCGAGGAACATTTCGATCAACTGCCTGGCTTCGTCGCGCCAGCGCTGTTCACCGGTTCCGAGCCAGAGACCGACATAGGCGCGCAGAGCCCATCCCCCTTCGCGGACCGAAGCTTCACCCAGTTGCTGCATTGAGGGCAACTGCATGTGACGCAGGATGTTTTCGCCAATTGAGTTCGCCACTTCCAGGCTTTCCCGCCGACCGGTTAAGAAGTAGTAGTCGAGGAATCCTTCGGTCCACTCATGGGACGGGATACAGCGCCCGGTGGCGTGGTAGCGTGTGTGGAGGCGGAGTCCGCCATCGATCAACGGATCCGGGTGATGGTGACAGAAATCTACGTCGAGCCAATGACGTGCGCTCACCAGGGCTGAATCGAGGGCGCGGCGCTGGCCGGTGAGGGCATAGTAGAGCGTGCAGGCGTGGGGGCGGTCGTACTCGTTGTTGACCCAGACGTTTTCGCCTTCGCCCCGGCCCTGGTTAGTATAGCCGGAATCGGGCGCGTCACCGAAATGCATCATGCCCAACGCTTTGGGACGGCCGTCGTGCAGGTTATTCAGGTCGGTGTAGAGGCGACGTGGGAGTTTCTCCGGGAAGTAGGTCTCGATCCAGGGATTGTTGGCCCGGTACCAGTCCACCGGCAACGAGGGCCGATCCGGCAACTGAAACTGCAGACTGCGCTGGCTCAAGAGATCGAGGGGCGTATCGGGCCCGTGGAAGTGGAGCTGGATGCGGTGGGTCTTGGCCATGCCCTGGAGGATCGGGGCAGGTTGTTCTCCGGCGGGATAGAGCCAGCAGGCGATGCCCTGAGTGTGGCCGTGCAGTCTTTTGGGGAAGTTCTGGTGGGCCTGGTGGATGGAGAGGCAGAGACCTCCCTGCTCGTCGCGCCAGTTGCACCAGAAGTCACCGTAATAGGAGTCGATAAAGTGCTCGTTTGACTGATAAAGCATCGTCTCGGTATCGAGGGTCTGTGAGACTTCGCTATCGCTCTGGCTGATGGAGGTTCGATACCAGCCTTCGCCAAGAGCGAGTTGGGGCTGGTTGGCGGCCTGATCCGCATTGAAGTCCAGGCGCAAACTCTGCATTGTCACTTCCGGCGTGTCCAATGTGTGCAGGAACTGGTGCTCAACTTCGACGTATGGCTTGCCGGCGTAGGCGGTGATGCGGCCGCGCAACTCCAGGAATTCGGTACCGTCAGGCTGCAGGTGGCGGCCGCGCACAAGTATGACGGCACGAAGCGGACCGGCCTCATCGACCTCCAGTTCGACGGCGCCGCTGCTGCTGCCGGCGGCGGCATCAGTCTCCATTGTAAAGCCAGCGAAGGGCGCGGGCCACGCCGGTCCCTCCGCAAGGACTACATCCTGCACGGGGAGGAAACCCTCCCGCGGCACGCGAAAACGCAGCGGGCCGGTGTCGACCAGGAGACCGCCGGCATCTTTCGTCACCTGCACTTGCTGTTGCGGCTGCGGCGCAGGATCAGAGGCGATGCGGAAGTTGAGCGTTTTGGAGAGGTTGCCGGGCAGGTCCGGTTGTAGGTGGACCAGCAGCCACTTGACGCTGCCGTCGGACCAGTGGGCCAGGGCGCGCTGCTGAGACGGCAAGGAGTTGCCGTCGTCTTCGATGACAAGATGGGCCGCGTCGGGCAGTTTGCCCTGGGCAAAGGGGATGCTGACAGTGACCGGCTCGGCGACGCGATCAAATTGGGAGAGCTTTTCGAAATAGAGGGTGCTCACGTTGTATTTTCTCCTTGGTACTGTTAGGTAAGCAAGCTTCCGGGCAGTGTGCAAGGGGGGTGCGCAGACCCGGGCAGCCGTTTTGACGGATTGTGGGCGAAAGTATCTGACAATTACAACGTTATTGGGGGAAATCGTCAAGTGATATCGATTCAGGTATGAATGAAGGATCCAATTGGGAAGGTGTGGGAAAGCCATTGGGTTCGGTCGGGGACTCGTGATAGAATCCCTTCAGAACAGTTGTACCGCGCGGTAGAGCATTTGCTTAGGCAGAGGAGAGACCATGGAACGCGCAGAGCTGGCGTCAGACATGCCTCAAAGACGGGTCGACTCATCGCAATCGAACGGATCCACAGTTGAGGAAGCTGCTGCCAACCTCAACAGGAAGTTGAATCCCTGGGCGCCAGATGAAGGACGCTATGTCACCTTAGAAGAGTATTGGGTTAAGAGGAGGCTCACCGGCAGGCGGTGAAGCGCGTGCAGGAATTGGAGGCCGAATTGGCCCGCCTGAGGCAACGAAGTTCCTGAACGCAGTTCGATCTTGCATATCCCCGGCTCAAGGAAATAACAGTGCCTTATCGGCCCGACAGAAGCGCGGGGGCGCATGTTTGGGTTGCCGAAACCAGACCTTGACAGTGCACTTTGTTGGCGCTGATGGGGTAGACAGTTCCGCAAGAGTGTCCAAAGCAGTAGTAACAGGAGATATTCCGACCCTCCGCATAGGCAGGCACGCGGGCAGAGCGCTACCATCCATACATTCTTCTCGCAGGGGTACCCTAAATGCCACCAAATATTCTCTTTCTAATGAGCGACGAACATCGCGCCGACGTCACCGGCTACGAGGGCGATCAGGTCGTGCGTACGCCCACGCTGGATGATCTAGCGGAGACGGGCGTCGTGTTCAGAAACGCTTACGCAGCTTCGCCGATCTGCATTCCGGGCCGCCAGGCGATGATGTCGGGTCAGCTTCCGCGCACATGCGGCTGTGAAATCTTTGCTCATGACCTGCCGGTGGGCCATATGACGTTTGCCCGCCGTTTCAGTCAGTTCGCTTATCACACGGTCGCGGCCGGCAAGCTCCACCACACAGGGACGGACCAGATGCAGGGGTGGAGTCAACGGATCGGTTCGGCGATGCAGGTGGGCCCGCATTTCGTCGCCGGGCGGGACGAAGAATCGTTTGCCCGGTACACGAGAGGGCTGTCGGCGGTGAAGTGGAGCGACACGAAGGAGGTGCTGCGGGCGGGCGTCGGCCATTCGCCCCACATCGTCCAGGACGAGTACGCATTGACCGGCGCGCTGGACTTTATTGAGCAGTACTTCACCGACCCGTACTACGACCGGCAGCAGCCGGAACGTCCCCTGCTGCTGAAAGTCAGCCTGAATCAACCTCACTACCCCTACTTCACGAGTGAAGAGAAGTTTACGTACTACCTGAACCGGGTGGAGCCATTTCTGGATGAGCCGGTGTTCGATCATCCTTTTCTGGGCCAGAGGCAGGTGCGGCCGGGGGTCGATGCCTCGCCGCGGGAGTTGCGGCGCGCCGTGGCCGGCTACTACGGCATGATTGAGAGGATCGACGAGATGTACGGCTCGCTGCTGGCAGCGTTGGAGCATGTGGGCCAGGACCTTGACGACTGGATCATAGTCTACACCAGCGACCACGGTGAGATGCTGGGCGAGCACGGTATCTGGGAAAAGCAGAAGTTTTTCGAGGCCAGCGCCCGCGTGCCGCTCATCATCCGCTGGCCCAAATCATTCGACGGCGGAAGGGTTGTCGATGAAAACGTCAATCTGTGCGACCTGTTCGCTACGCTGTGCGAGTTGTGCGAGATCCCGATTCCGGAGGGGCTGGACAGCCGCAGTTTGGCGCCGCTTTTGCGGGGCAGCGGGGGAGACTGGCGCAACGAAAGCGTGAGCCAGTTCGGGGCGCGCAACCTGATGATCAAGTGGGATGATCTGAAGTACCAGTATTACGGGGAAGAGATGCCGGAGGTGCTGTTCGATCTGGAACGGGATCCGACCGAGCGGCAGAATTTCATCGATGATTCCCGGTATACAGGGGTGCTGGCGGAGTTCCGGGAGAGGCGGTTCGAGTTGGGGTTCGGGCCCGGCGCGCAGGAGGGGTATGTGAATGCGGGATACTGAGGAAATCTGATGTCTGCGGAAGAGATTGCCCAAGTGGTGCAGGACGGCGAAACAATGTATGCCGAATTCAAATCGGCCGCGGCGCACCCTGAGAGCCTGGCTACGACTTTTATCTCCTTTCTGAACACGGAGGGCGGCGTGCTGTGGTTGGGCATTGAAGACGACGGCACAGTTTCAGGTGTGGCTGATGTAGATGCCGCGCGCCAGCGGGTGGACCAGATACTGACAAACAACATCACCCCTCGCGCCACTGCTTTTGTCGAACAGGTCGAGGTCGGAGGAAGGCGGCTACTGAAGATCACGCTGTCCCGCGGGCTTGACCGACCATACTACACGCAGCGGGGCCAGTGCTATGTTCGTCAGAATTCGGGTAAGCGATTGGCCTCACGCGAAGAGATTCGCCGGATGTATATGGCCGTTCGATCATTCTATTTCGACGAGTCAGCTCTTACCGGGACCGGACTGGCCGACGTGGATTTGCCCGTTTTTGACACTTTCCTGGCTGCGGCCTATGGAGTGACTGAGGATACTCACCGGCCAGAAGACGAGTTGGCGCGCCTGTTGCGCAACTTGAAGTGCATGGCTGGTGACGAACTCACGGTCGCGGGGGTGCTGCTGTTCGGCCGTCAACCGCAGCGCATGCTGCCGACGGCACGGATGGAATTTGCTCGCTTCGAGGGAGCGATAGCAGGAGAAATCATACTTGACCGAAAAACTATTGAAGGGAGGCTGCCGCAACAGTTGGACCAGATGGAGAGCTTGTTACGGCTACACTTGCGCGACGCAGGCGTCATCCGAGGATTCGGGCCGGAAGTGCAAGCAGAGTTACCGCCGGAAATGCTGCGAGAGTCGCTGACCAATGCTCTCGTCCATCGGGACTATTCTCTTTCCGCCCCAGTACGCGTTATTCTCTTTGACGACCGGCTGGAGATACACAGTCCCGGCCAGTTGCCAAATGGTGTTTCCGTAGAAAATGTTCGTGCCGGAATTCATGTGGAGCGCAACCCTATCATCCTCTCACTCATGTCAAAGCTGGGATTGATGACACGGTTGGGAACGGGAATTGTGCGCATCTTTCGCTTAGCGGCGGAGAGGGGGCTACCGGAGCCGGAGCTGGAAGAGCGCGTTGCTGAATTTGTGGTTACCCTGTACCGGATGCCATTGCCGGCATGAAGTCTGGAGCAATAGCGATGCTGAAGAGGAGGACCCAAGACGAATGGATTCTCGAATCCCCGGTTGTGGAGGGGGAGCCGTTTACTGACAGCGACCCCTGGCGCGTGTTTCGCATCATGGGCGAGTTCGTCGAGGGCTTCGACACGCTGGCGGGGCTTGCTGGACTGGTTGCGCAGCACGATGCTGGCTGCAGGGAATATCTCCGCCCCTGATATCGAACTAATGCGGCTGGCCGACTCGCCGCAAGAGGTACGCGAGTTGATTTTGCAAGGATTGTCGAAGCAGGCCAGCTGGTGCGAGAAGTCGGCCGAGGCCGCGCGTGCGGCGACGCGGCTGGCGCTGGAAGTGAGCAGATAGATGGCACGTAGACGCAAAGGATTGAACCGACATCAGAAGGCGGTTTTCAGAGGCGGTGAACACCGTGTGCGGGGAGAGGAAGTCCGCAGACTGATTGAAATGGCCTATAGCGGGGACCCTCTTGAACGCCTGCATGCCGCCGAAAACCTCTGTCCGTGCCATGTACGCAAGCGGGTGGAGGCCGCTTGGGAGGCGTTGTACAGGCTGATGCAGGATCCTGATGTACAGGTGCGGCGGGCGGCCTGGCATACATTGGAAGACGGTGGCTGTCCGGATGACCCAGCGCTGCTGCCGATTTTTGAGCGGGCGGTTGCCAACGAGACTGACAGCCAGGTGCGGCGCTGGGTGGAGCTGTTTGCGGCGCCGGCACTGTCGGAGCGGGACCGGCAAGAGGCACTGCGGGAGGCATACACGCCTTTTCGGGAGCACGGTCGATGTGACTTTTGCGGTGAAAAGGGGCGGCGAGTGCGGACCGATTACGAAACTGAACTTAAGGGCAGCGGCGGGTCAACGCGTCTTGCCTAGATCTGTCAGCAGTGTGATGGGCGGGCGTCATGAAATCCCACCTACAAGGCTACGCGACGCCGCGCCTTTCAACCTTCTCTCTTTCGGAGAGCGTGCCTGTCCATGTCCCGTCTGGGTGTTGAAGTCAGGTTCGGATGTCATCGTCGCGCCGGCGGATGAACTCGGACGACGTTACCACGCTTCACGGCCAACATCAGGCCCGGTGTCCACTTCGCCATATGAGACTGAATCCGCCAGGGTTAAGGTTCCGCGAGGCATGCTCTGTTTGCACAGGGTTGATCCTGAGTCAGAGGGATGCTCGCGAGCTTAAGATCTGAGTTTGGCAGGGAGGAACGTTTTCAGAGGCGCGGAGGCTCTTCAAGAAGCAGGGGCATGTTCCCGATTTGGATTCTGTATTCTTCATATATATAATTGCGCTTGTCGCAGAATGTGAATCTACAGTACTTCATACATACGTGTCATTCCCCGCAGACGTACGGAACTGTTCTGCACAAAGACGAGCATCTCCTCCATATTGGTGGTTACCAACATACAACATCGATTTTAGAAATCGAACCCGATCAGAACCGCGCGTCGCGGGCAGGCCAGGGAGATCAAGCATGGGGCGCAGAGTCATAGACTTGAGCATGCCCGTACATAACGACATGGTGGTCTTCCCGCGGGTGACTCGCCCGACGATGTTGATGTATGAGGATTGGGAGGGTTTTGCAGAAGGGGTCGGAGCCGCGGAGCACGGTGTTACGTCGCTTACGGCCCACTACCTGACGATTCTCGGGGACCACGTGGGGACGCACATTGACGCTCTAAAGCATTTGGTTCCCGGCAAACCTGGGCCGGAAGGGATACCGCTGGAGTACTGCTACGGCGACGGGGTGTTACTGGACTTCCGACACAAGGAAAATGGAGCGGGCATCGCGGCGGCCGACGTGGAAGAGGCGTTGCGCAGGATAGATTACGAGATCAAGCCATTGGATCTTGTGCTGATCTGGACGGGGGCGGGCAGCTATATAGAAGAGGAGCGTTACCTGAGCGAGCACAGCGGCATGACGCGTGAGGCGACGCTATGGTTGATCGAACGCGGGGTCAAGGTGATGGGCATTGACGCGGTAACGTTTGACCCGCCGGTGTGGGCGATGTTTGAACGCAAGCAGTTCTGGGAAGCCCATCGCGTCATGTATGAGCATGAGTACTATCATGTAGAGAACCTCTGTAATCTGGAGCAGATTCCGCAGTCGCACGGCTTCACACTCTCGATGCTGCCGGTGAAGTGGGTGGGGACAACGGGTTCGCCTGTGAGGGCGGTTGCGATTGTGGAGGACTAAATGGGTCGCATTGCATCGTGACCAGGGCCATTCCTGAGTCAGGTCCGTTTCGCCTTCGACGGCGCCGTGATTCCAGTCCTGACGGGACCCTTTCGAAAGGCATTTCCTTGCGGGACTACAGTAGCGCACTACGCTGAAGTCTGTAAATCACTTTAACCTTCCATTTAAGGAGAAAAGCATGAAAAAGCTCAGCAGACGATCTTTCCTTCAGTCGATGGGTATGGCCGGCGCCGGTGTCGCGCTGGCGGCCTGCGCCGCGCCCGCCGCGCCTGCAGCCCAGGAATCGGATGGCGGCGAAATGGCCGGGGACGGCATGACCGGCAACCTGCAGATCTGGGTCCAGCACTATACACCCACGGAGAGCATGGAGCAGGGCCCCAACAATCCTCTGCCGCACAACATGATCCAGGTCATCTCCGATGAGTACATGGCGGATCACCCTGGGGCCACGATCGAGATTATCAGGAAGCCGGACAACCTGGCCAGCCATGAGTGGATCGTAACGCAGCAGGCTGGCGGCACGATTCCTCACATTGTCTGGACGCACTCTTTCTGGACGCAGGATGAGATCGACAAGAACTGGTGGATTCCGCTGGATCCCTTCTTCGAGCAGCCCAACCCTTACGTGGCCGCCGGAGACCCGGGCAGCGAGCGCTGGTTGGACCAGTTCTACGAGATTCCCACTGAGGCCAAGCGCGGGCCGGACGGCAAGCACTATGTCGTGCCGATCGACCTGGTGACGACGTTCTTCTTCTATAACCAGAACATTTTCGACGAGGTTGGCGTATCGGGTCCGAGCACCTACGGTGAGTGGATCGAAGTACAGGAGGCGCTGCAGGATACCATCATTCCCAACGCCGCCTTGAGATGGTATCAGTCCCAGATCGGGGCGATGCTCTACGCCAAGAAGGATGACATTATCAACGCTGACGGCGGCGTCGCATCGTTGGAGGAGGTCGGCTGCGCCATGAAGAACGGGCTCTTCACTGCCACAGATCCCGAATATGGCGAGTGGTTCCGGCTGGTAAAGCAGTTGATCCCTTATCTGGCGCCGGACTGGGCGGCCGAGGGCGCGGACTTCAACCGCAAGTTCCTCCAAAAGGATGTGGCCGTATATGAAGACGGCAGCTGGCGCTTCGGCTACCTCAAGGCCGACCCGCTGGTCGATTTCGAATGGAGCACATTCTACGCTCCCACTATCACCGAGGCCGATTCGCCCTATGCGATTGGCGAAGCAGCCCCGCCGATTGGGGGCGCCACTGCAGCCCAGTGGGCGTTGGCAACCAAGACGGAGCGGGATGGAATCGTGCCGCTGGCTGTGGACTTCCTGCGATACGTGACAGCTCCTCAGAACGCCGGCCGCATGATCGCGGAAACGGGCACCTTCCTGCCCAACATCAAGGGCGTTGACGTCAATCCTGATCTGAGAGAACCGTTGCGCGCCATCACCGAAGGGTTGGGCGAGGCAGGCATGGTCACCTATCCCGACAAGATCGGCACCGAACAGCGGGAGAAGATCGCAGCCATCTGGACCGACTTCAAGCTGG
This sequence comes from Caldilineaceae bacterium, assembly GCA_965204525.1. Taxonomy (GTDB): domain Bacteria; phylum Chloroflexota; class Anaerolineae; order Caldilineales; family Caldilineaceae; genus Bin5. The sequence continues at coordinate 2,577,765 of OZ241994.1, forward strand.
ACGTGGTTTCGCAGGATGAGGCCGCCGAGCAGATCAATGAACTGCTGCTTGAGTACGCCGATGAGGCGATTGAGAAGAATGGCTGGGATTGCGGTTAGTCGTTAGTTTTTAGTGGTTAGTTTTTAGTGGTTAGTTTTTAGTGGGGCCTTATGCTAGATAGCGTTTGAAAAAAGTCCCCTGGTGAGATAACTTTGGAAGTCTCGACCAACCAAGGTAGCTCACCAGGAGGACTAACCGAATGATAGCCCACTTTGACGACTTCTGTCTATGGGTGTATGTACTCGTTGACGACATGTACAAGGAACTGGAAAGATATCAGAGACGACCGGGACCGGAGCCTGAGTGTAGCGACAGTGAGTTGATCGCGCTCTGTCTCATCGGCGAGTGTCTGGGTTGGGATGTGGAAACAGAATTACTCAGTCATATGCAGGCACATCGGGATAAGTTTCCGATCTTGCCGGAACAGAGCCGTTTCAATCGGCGACGACGAAACTTAATGTGGATTATCAATGAGATGCGGCGCATGATGTTGGCCAGAATGGAACTCTATCGGGACGAGCATTGTGTCGTGGATAGCCTGCCCATCCCTGTGGTTCAATTCCATCTGGCGCCGCAAGCGCGCGGCGATTGGTCTGATTGGGGGGCCGATTTCGGGCCCGTTCCCTCCAAAAAGGAGATGATCTTCGGTTTCAAGCTGCATCTTCTGATCACGATGGGTGGCCTCATTATCGACTTCGAGTTAGCTCCTGCTAGCTACCGCGACTTGGCTGTCGGTCGCGAACTCCTTGCCGAACACAACAACCGCATCGTCATCGGCGACAAGGCCTACGTCAGTGCACCGGCAGCTGAAGAACTCTGGCAATACAATCGCATCCGCCTGCTCACCAAACCGCGCAGAAACCAGAAAAAACAGCTCCCGGCATTCGTCTCTCGCATCTACGACGCCGTCCGCCAAATGATCGAAACAGTCAACAGTCAACTCAACGCACAATTCTCGATTGAAACCAACCACGCTCACACTTTCAGAGGCCTTTGTGCACGCCTTTACACGAAATTGACTGCACATACCCTCTGCATTTACATCAATCGCCTGCTGGGCGTACCTGACTATCTGCAAATCAAGCAATTGGCCTTTCCCAATTAGCATAAGGCCCTAGTGGTTAGTTTTTAGTGAACTTCGATTTGTCAGTCGTGTTTGCTGAGGGCTAGAAACTTAGAATTCGACGTTAATTGACGCAGGTGGGTTCCACGACGGAAGGCTTGTGGAACCCACCTGCATTGTGGAATCGAGCACCAGAACATGACTACAGAAGAGATTCGCGCACCTGCATCACACGCTTCGGTCACACGTCCGTCGGCGCCCCAGGAAAGGCAGGCCACGCTCAGGGAGCGCATCTACCGCTACCGTTTCGTTTACATAATGCTGGTTCCCACTTTTGCGCTGTTGCTTACCTTCAACTATTACCCGGCTTTTATGGGGCTCTACCGGGCATTTTTCAAGTGGGACATTGGTCTGCAGCCGGAGTTCCTGGGGTTGGGCAACTTCGAGAAGCTATTCATCAGGGATGACATTTTCATCAAGTCGCTGCGCCATGTGAGCCTGCTTACTTCATGGCGGGTGATCAGCGCGGTCACGTTTCCTTTTATCGTCGCCGAACTGATCTTCAACTTACGCAGCAATGTACACAAGTACACATACCGTGTCCTGACCATCCTGCCGGCGGTGGTGCCGGGCATCGTCATCTTACTGCTATGGCAGTTCATTTATGACGGCACGCACGGTCTGTTGAATGCTTTTCTCGAAGGAATCGGACTGGAGGACTGGCAGCAGCCTTGGCTGGGAAGCCCGAAGACGGCGCTTTATGCGGTTACGTTCATGGGGTTCCCGTGGGTGGGCGGTGTCACCGTGCTTATCTATCTGGCGGGCCTGCAGGGCATCTCGGATGAAGTGATAGACAGTTCGCTGGTCGACGGATGCTCCGGTCTGCGGCGAATCTTTGCGATCGATATCCCTCTCATTCTCGGTCAGTTCAAGCTGATCATCGTTCTGGCGGTCATCGGCGGCTTGCAGGGCTGGGTAGCCGTATTTGTGATGACGGCGGGAGGGCCGGGGACGGCAAGCATAGTACCCGGACTATGGATGTACAACAACGCTTTTTTGTGGAACAAGATGGGGTATGCGTCCGCGATCGGCATGTTTTTGTTTGTGTTGATTATGTGTCTGACGATCTTGAATGTGAAGTTTGTCAAAACGGGTGACTATTAGTTGGTCAGTGGTTCGTAGACAGGCGTTACCGGGACAGCGGCCAGGGCCCGGTTAGCCTGGGCCGACAGGGGAGTTGAGCCATGACAGTACTGGAAGGGCAACCGCAACCAATCCAACGGATGCCATTGGCAGAGGGCTGGCGCCGCGCCTGGCGCACAGGAGATTGGTGGCGTCATCTGGGACTGCTCGGCTTCCTGTTCTTTATGTTTCTGCCATTCATCATCACGATAATCATTTCGTTCAAGGATATCCCCCAGTTCGACCATTACCCGTTCACTGTTACATTTCCGCTCCATCCCGACAACTATCTTGAAGCCTGGCGCATTGTCTCCCGCTATATCCTTAACAGCATAATCACCAGCGGCACCTCGGTGGTAGGTATGGTTATTCTGGCGGCGATTGCGGCGTGGGCATTTGCCCGCTATCCTTTCCCGGGGAGGGAGCTCTTCTTTTTCGGCGTGTTGGCCCTGTTGATGGTGCCAGGGGAACTTACCCTGATTCCGGCCTTCCTTCTGGTTAAGGACCTCGGTCTTCTGAATACCCGCTGGGTATTGATCGCCCCTTACATTGCGGGCGGTCAGGTTTTTGCCATCTTTATCCTGCGTCAGTTCTTCGAAGCCTTGCCGGGCGAGATGTTTGAAGCGGCGAGGATCGACGGTGCCAGCGAGTTGCAGGTTTTTCGTCACATTGGCATCCCGCTGTCGCAGTCGATTCTGGGTGTGGTCGCAATTATGCACGTTCTCAGCACATGGAACGACGTTATCTGGCCCCTGGTTACACTCCGTAGCAACGAATTGATGACGCTGACCATCGGACTCTATGCGTTTCGAACGGCCTGGTACACAATTTGGGGGCCACTGATGGCGGGTTATGTGATCGCTTCGATTCCTCTCATCATCCTGTTCGCCTTTACAAGCCGCCTCTTTGTCGAAGGGCTTAGCTCCGGCGCCATCAAGATGTAAGCTGCTCGGGAGCGCTACGGTCTCTCCTGCTCATTTCGATGCGTTCCATTAACAGCTATCTTGGCCTTTGGAGGATTGCACTCCGGCGATTCAGTTCCGAACCGGTGCTGACGCTTTGTCTTCTGCTCGGTTGGAGCGTGGTGGTGGCGCTGGCGTCGGCGCCGCCGATGTACACTGACGCGGCCAACCGCTCCCTCCTGCAGCATGAGTTGCAGACGGTCCCCGGTCGCTCCGCATTTTCATTCTTCTATCACTATGTAAAGGGCTCCAGCATCAAAGGCGCGGACTGGCAGGCGTATCTGGCTCTGAACCAGTACATGGAGACCCGATACACGCAGGATCTGGGGCTCCCGCACCGGTCGGACATGCACTATGTCAAGAGTGATCTTTTCCAGGTATTTCCCTTGCGAGACGGGCAGTACGAGCTGCGGGACAAGCCTCTATTGCGAGGATACCTGGGCTTTATCAACCGCCTGGAGGAGTACGTTTCCGTTGTCGAGGGCGAATTCCCGGTGCAGGACGATAACAAAAATGGTAACGGGGATGTAGTAAACGTTCTAGTCAGCCAGGCGTTTGCCGTCGAGGCCGGATTGCAAGTGGGCGAGAGGTATACGCTATTCGACCCAAGCGCTCGCACTGCAAACGGCGCAATTTTGCGGTTGGAGGTGCCGGTACGCATTGCAGGAATCTGGATTCCCCGAGCAGAGGGCAGCGCGAAATGGCATCTTCCGGCGGCGTCCTTCGCGAATGTCTTCCTCGTCTCTGAAGAAACTTACATCGGCGAGATTGGGGAGAGGGTGCCGCACGCTCTGACCGATGTCGGCTGGTACAGGGTGGTTGACGGCGACTCGGTTCGCGCCGAGGATGTGGACAGATTCCTGCACAGGGTTTCTTTTGTTGACCGGCAGATCCAGAGCCTGGTTGGGACGACATATCTGGAGCTGTCGCCTGTCTCTGCGCTGAGACGATACCAGCGGGTCGCTACGGTGCAGGCGATTCTGTTGCTTCTTTTCAGCATCCCCATTTTGGGGCTTGTCCTTTATTTTATTGTACTCATCGCCGACAGTACGGTAAAGCGGCAGCAGATTGAGATTTCGATCCTGAAGAGCCGGGGGGCAACGACCGGTCAGGTTTTTTCGATCTATCTGCTGCAAGGCGCCACGCTCGGGATCGTTGCGCTGGCAACTGGCCCGCTATTGGGTCAGGTGGTGGCGCAGTTCATAGGCGGGACGCGCTACTTCATGACCTTCGATGCGCAGACGCCGCTGCAGATCGAGACGACCACGACCAGTATGACGTATACGTTTGCCGCAATCGGGGGTGCCCTCTTCGCGACTGTGCTGCCGGCTATGGGTGCGGCGCGGCTGGCGATTGTCGAGGCCAAGCAGGAGATAAGCCGACGGCAGCGCCGCTCTTTTTGGGAGCGTTCGTACCTTGACCTCTTACTGCTGGGCATCGCGAGTTACGGATATTATATGCTCAGGACCCAGGGACGGATCGCCTTTTTGCAGGCCGATGTCCCTACCGACCCGCTGGACAACCCGCTGCTATTTCTGGCGCCGGCGCTCTTCATTCTGGCGGTTGCGCTCGTGGCCGTCCGTCTTTTCCCTCTGATCGCGGTGGTTCTGAGTCTGCTGTGGGCTCGATTGGGAGGCGTCTCGATGCTGCTGGCCTTCTACAATCTTGCGCGCACGGGCAGAGTTTATACCAGCTTGTTGTTGCTACTCATCCTGACCACAAGTCTTGGAACTTTCACGGCCTCGATGGCGCGCACGCTGGACGCCAACCTGGTGGCGCGCATCTTCTACGAAGTGGGGGCGGATGTCACTTTAACCGAAGGGGCGGCGCTGCGGATTCTTCCCTCTGAGGACGGCAAACCGGTGGAGGAGGGAGAGGAGGAGTTTGTCTGGATCAACCTGCCGGTGGACGAACACCGGCAGGCGCCGGGGGTCAGGGCGGCGACCCGTATCGGAGATTTCCCGGTTTCCACACGCGTAGGCGGCAGGCTGGTCAGCGGCAGGCTTTTCGGCATCGACCGCAGCCAGTTTCCGGAGGTCGCGTATTTCCGGCCGGATTTTGCCAATGATTCGCTGGGCGCGCTCATGAATGCGCTGGCGCTGGAGTATAGCGGTGTCATCGTCAGCCAGTCGATGTTGGACGCACTCGGGCTGCAGATTGGCGATACGATCGCGCTGAGCGGACTGGTCCCCACCAGCAATGCGACGTTCGATTTTCAGATTGTGGGAGCGATGGAGCTTTTTCCGACCGTCTATCCAGAGGACGGAGAGTTTTTTGTCGCCAACCTCAACTATATCTTTTCCCTCCTTGGCCATGAGGTCCCTTACAGGGTCTGGCTGGCTACGGAGGAAGCCATTGATCCGGAGCTCCTGGTAAGTTCTCTGGATGATCTTGGTTACAGAATTCTGGCCATGGAAGACGCACATTCGGAGCTGGCGGAGGCACAAGCAAGGCCGGCCCGGGTCGGACTGTTCGGGTTTCTTTCCGTAGGTTTTATCGCCGTGGCCCTGCTGAGCATGTTGGCGCTTGTCATCTATTCCGCGTTGTCGTTTCGCCAGCGTTTCATTCAACTGGGCATATTGCGGGCGATGGGTCTCTCAACCAGCCAGCTTGTCTTGTCGCTTGGCGGCGAACAGGTAACGGTAACCACAGCGGGCATTGCCGCCGGCAGCTACCTGGGACTGGTGAGCAGCTATCTCTTCATTCCCTTCTACCAGGTCGGGTACGATCAGGACGACTTGATCCCGCCGTTTATCGTGCAGATAGCGTGGGATGATGTAGCGCAGCTCGTGATGGCGATGTTGATTATGGTACTGGCGGCCGCGTTCGGCACGCTGTGGCTGCTGGTGCGGATGAAGACCTTCCAAGCGGTGAAAATGGGCGAGGCGCTCGCCTGACATTGAACGACGGCGGCTCGTGAATCTGGCGGGCGGCTACCAGTTTCCTGCCAGAGGCGTGTCTATGAAAGTTGGTCTTGACGCTCTGACACTTAAAGCGGTAAGCCTCGATCCGTTGGAGCTCTTGCAACAGACGAGAGCCCACGGTCTGGAGGGCCTGCACTTTTCGACGAGGCTTCTGCAAGGGTGCGACGAGGCCTATGTGGACAGGCTGTCGGAAGAGGCGGAGGCGGGCGGGCTGTATCTTGAACTGGCGGGATCCGGTGTCAACCCCGGTCGAAGCGGGCGGAGCGTCACCGAGGTGGTGGCAGAGTGGAAGCCTCTTTTCCCCCTGGCCAGGAGGTTGAACGCTCCGATTCTGAATACCTGTTTTGGTCTGCTCAAGGAGCGTACTCTTTCTGCGCCAACACTGGCAGAACAGATCGATTTGACGATCGAGGTATTACGCGAGTTGGGCCTGATCGCTGCGGACTTCGACCTGATGATAACAGTGGAGCTCCATGTCGATCTGACTTCTTTGGAGCTTGTACGCATCATTGAAGAGGTCGATTCGGAGCACGTAGGAGTCAACCTGGATACGGCCAATGCGCTGGGGTTGCTCGAGGATCCCGTTGACGCGGCGCGGGCGCTGGCGCCATTCGTCCATACGACCCATTTCAAAGACACGTGCATCTATCCAACTGAAGAGGGATATAACTGGCAAGGGGGCGCGCCTCTGGGGCGCGGCCTGGTCGATCTGCCGGCGGTCGTCGAGATCCTCTATCAGGCCAATCCAAACGTTCATTTGAACATAGAGGACAGCGGGGGCTTTATTCCGATTCCGATGTATGACGAGGCGTTCCTCGAGAGCTTCACCGATCTGACGCCGACCCGCATGGCCCGCTTTGTGCGCCATCTGTGGCGGGGAGAGCAGCAGTTGCGGGCCGGCCTCCATCCGCGCCCGGAAGAGAGCAAGGACCTCGATTGGGCGACGATCATTCCGGCCCGACTTCAGTATAATGTCGACTACGCACGACGATTGCGCGACGAGACTGTGGCGCGCCTAGGAAACGCCGACCAATGCGATTCCGGACTGACGCGGGCAAAGAGCCACTGAATTCCATCAGGGGAGCTTCCAATGACTGACTACAGAGCCGCGGTGATCGGCTGTGGACGCATGGCCCGGGGGCACATGAAGGCATATGAGGAGTTGGGCATTCCGATCGCGGCGGGGGCCGATATCTCCGAAGACGCTCTGCAGGCTTTCGCCGAGGAGACGGGCGCTCAAGGGTTGTATACCGATTACAAAGAGATGCTGACTGAAGTTCAGCCGGACCTGGTGTCGGTTGTGACCCACGATGCGTTGCATTGCGCTATGGTGGTAGCTGCGGCACAGGCAGGGACGAAGGGGATCGTGTGCGAAAAGCCGATGGCCATGGATCTGACGGAGGCAGACGAGATGCTGGCAGCCTGCCGGGCGTCGGGCTCTCGTCTCACCATCAGCCACCAGCGCCACTATATGCCCCAATACGCTCGCGCCCGCCAATTGATTGCCGACGGCGCCATCGGCCGCGTCGTTTCAGCTGATGCATCGCTTAAGCCCGGCTGCCTGATGACGGACGGGACACACACGATCCATATGCTACTGGCGCTGCTGGGAGACCCGGAAGTCGACCACCTGCTGGGACAGGTGGACGGACATGAAGGCTATGAATACTACGGACACCGCTGTGAGAACGCCGGCATTGCCTTCCTGGCGTTCACGAACCAGGTCAGAGCCCACTTTGTCTGGGGCTGGATGGCACGCGAGGCCGCTCGCGAAGGCAGAATCAGACGCCAGCATTCGCTGGATCCGGGCTGGAACGACGAGGTCCATCGCTACCATCATTTCGTCATTCACGGCGATGAGGGCAGACTGGAACTCTACGGTGACGTATTCCGAGGCGCTGACCTTCTGAATGCGCCTGCGCTGCGGATATTTCAGGGGAGCCAGGTCAAAGAGATAGAGATTGAGTGGCCTGCTCCTGTCAGCGCAATCGGGCTCGAGATCAAGGATTTGATTGAGACGATCGAAACGGGGGCGCCCCATCCTTTGGATGGCGAAAACGGCCGCAAGGTGACCGAGGTGATGGTCGGTATCTATGAGTCGGCAAGGCGCCGCTCTGTCATTAAATTTCCAGTCGAGGTGCGGGATAATCCATTCCTGGCAATGTGTGAGACAGGTGACTTTCCTCCGCAGGGAGACGAAACCGGGAGGTACGTCGCTCCGAACGAACGTGAAAGATGGCGTGCCAGATCGGAGAATGAAAGCGAAAAAGGAGTGTAGAGATGGGAATTTTGAGCGGAAAGGCGGCACTGGTAACCGGTGGGCGGCGGGGAATCGGGCGGGGCGTCTGCCTGGCGCTGGCCGCGGAGGGCGCGGATGTGGCGGTGAATGATGTGGAGGGCGCGGAGCAGGCCGAGGCGGTTGCGCGGGAGGTACGAGAAATGGGCCGGCGCGCGGTGGTCGTCATGGCGGATGTTGCGCAGCCCGATCAGGTACAGGCCATGGTGGACGGGGTTGTTGAAGAGTTGGTTGGGCTGGATATTCTGGTCAACAATGCCGGGGTGGAGTCGATAGTTCCCTTCCTGGAGATTACGCCGGAAGAATGGGAACGCGTGACCAATATCAATCTGCGCGGCGAGTTTCTCTGTGCGCAGGCGGCAGTCCGTCACATGGTTTCCAGTAGGAAAGGGGGCGCCATCGTCAACATTGGTTCGGTGCAGGCGGGGATGGTGTTACCGGGTCGGGCGCACTATGCGCCGAGTAAACGCGGCGTCGAGGCGTTGACCGCGAATCTGGCGGTCGAACTGGCCGAGCACAATATCCGCGTCAACTGTATCAACCCGGGGCTGATCGACACGGACATGACCAGCTGGGTGATGAAGGACCCTGAAATCCTTCCGATTGTTCTGGAAAAGATTGCTCTCAAGCGCGCCGGCGAGCCGGACGAGATCGGGCAGGTCGCGGCATTCCTGGCTTCGGACAAGGCAAGCTACGTGACGGGGCAGTCTCTCTACGTGGACGGTGGATTCCGCATCATGTAAACACGGGGTCCGAAGGCCAATAACTGGACCGGGCACCTTTGTGAGGAGAGGAAAATGAAGATCGGCCATACGGGGATCACCTGGGGGATCCCGGGGGATGTTGAGCAGGCTTACCGCGAAACTGCCGAGTTGGGCTATCAAGGCTTTGAGACTTTCGCGGCGAAGATTCTCGATCTCAACGGGAGCAGGCCAGGCGGGTATCGCGGCCTGGTCGAAAGTTTTGGCATTCCGACGGCGGCAGCCTACTGTTACAAGGACTGGGTCAATCCGGAGACGGCGGCGGCCGATCAGGAGAACGCCCGTCGGGAGGCCGATGGGTTGCGCGCGCTGCCCGGCGGAGAGACGCTGGTACTGCAGGCGGGTCCGCGCCCTGTGGACGGCTATACACCGGACCAGTTTCGCCGACTGGCCGATGCGCTAAATCAGATCGGAGAGTATTGCCATCAGAACGGCCTCGCGGCGGGGCTGCACCCGCACACGGGGACGGCTATCGAGACCCGAGAGGAGATCGACACGATTTTGGGGCTGGTGGATGCATCACTCATCGGATTCGCGCCCGATACCGGTCAGATCGCCAAGGGGGGCAGTGACATCCTGGAGGTGATGCGTACGTACCGAGACCGCATCGTCCACGTCCATTTGAAGGACTGGAACGGAAGCTACGAGCGTGATGCCGACGGTAAAGAGATCGATAGAAGCGGTTACGTCAATTACGAGCCGATAGGCAGCGGCATTCTTCCCATGCCGGAAATTTTTGCGATTCTGACTGCGGACGGCGGGTTCGGGAGATGGGTAAACGTTGAGTTGGACGGAACGGCGCGTGCGCCGCGTCCGCCGCGGGAGGCGGCCGGGATGAGTCGTACGTATCTTGAGTCGGTTCTCGGTCGTGATACCGCCTGGACTTCCTGAGGCGTGCAGGGAAGGAAGAGGCCCAGGAAAAGTGTAGTGACAGGGAAAGAAGGTAGTCGAAAACAGGACATGAAGATCAATTTTGCAGACGCCCTCATTGAAGATGATCTGGCTGCCTTGCGAGCGGCTCCCAAGGTCGACCTGCACTGCCACGCTTTTTTCAGCACACGCCGCCGAAACCTGGAGTCACGCTTCGGCTGCACGATTGAGAGTCCTCCAGCCAAAATGAAGAGGCTGGGAGGGATGCACATATACGCTACCGACGTTCTGGACCCCTATTTGCGCGACCGCGAGACAGTCGAGTTTGTGGCAGAGTCAGCGGTTCGCGACGCAGTTGGGGACGGTGTCGTTTTGCTGGAGATGAGTTTTGACATTCGCCGCACCGCATACTATGAAGATGGGCTGGCAGGTGTGGTACGGCATCTGAAAGATCTGGCCGCACATTACTCTCCGCAGATTGACTTGCGCCCGGAGTTAGGTATTCCCCGTCAGGTCGCTTCCAACCCGGAACAGATGGCGCTGGCGCACGAGGCAATCGGGTTGGGCTTCTTTGGGTCGATAGACCTGTACGACCACCAGGAGGCGTGTGAGCCTGAGGATGTCGAAGCGCTCTATGTAGAAGCAAAGGCCGCGGACATGAAGTTGAAAGCGCACGTCGGAGAGTTCGGGGGCGCGGAGGAGGTCCGGCGAACGGTTGAACTGCTGGAACTGGACGAGGTACAGCACGGTATCGGCGCGGCGGAGTCGGTCGAGGTCATGCGCTGGCTGGCCGGGAACCGGATTCGACTGAATGTGTGCCCGACGAGTAATGTGATGCTGAATGCCGTACCTGACATGGCCAGTCACCCGATCCGGCTCCTCTTTGACAGCGGCGTGCCGGTGACGGTCAACTCTGACGACCCGATGATATTTGACCAGAGCGTCTCTGACGAATATCGCAATTTGTACCGGTCAGGTGTTTTCAGCGCCGACGAGCTGGATGGCATCCGGCGGGCGTCGCTCGAGGGCGTCGTCAAATGAGTCGCTAACTATCTTGAACTGTGATAGGCTACCCACTGCAGGCAACCCCGACACCCACCGGCAGTTACCCGGCAATCCCTACATTTCCCAAATCGCCTAGAGGAGAAAAACGGTCATGTATGTCATCATCGCCCCTCTCAAGATCAAGGAAGAGTTTACAGAACGGTTCATCGAAGAGATATTGCTGGACGCCCAGGGTTCGGTGCAACATGAGCCCGGTTGTCTGCGATTTGACGTGATCCAGGATAGCGACGATCCGAACAAGATCTGGCTGTATGAGGTCTATGAGGACGAGGCCGCGTTCCAGGCGCACATGCAGACGCCCCACTTCATCAGGTGGCGGGATACAACCGAGGATTGGGTGGCTGAGCGACCCGAAGGCAAAGCGATTGGGGCATCTGTCCTCTGGCCGCCACGCGAAGACTGGGATAAGTAAAGCGGCGCCGGTCCCTCCAAAAGATGGGCACGGGCCCACGCACAGGGAGCAAACCAATGTCATTTACAACACGCCCGGTTTTCATGGGCCGCCATGGCGTCGTCTCGGCCGGTCATTATCTGGCGGCGGCGGCGGGCTCCCGCATGTTGGAGCAAGGCGGCAATGCGATCGATGCCGGTGTTGCCGCCGGATTCGCGCTCAATGTGCTGGAGCCGCAGTCAAACGGCATCGGGGGCGAGGTCCCCATCCTCATCTATTGCGCGCGGCAGCGCCGGGCGTACGCAATCAACGGGCAAGGTTACGCGCCGAAGACCGCGACTATCGCCTGGTTCCGATCTCAGGGGATCGAGATCATACCGGGCGACGGCTTTCTGCCGGCGACCGTGCCGGGCGCTTTCGGCTCGTGGACGACAGCGCTGGAGCAGTTTGGGCGCTTGCGGCTCAAGGATGTGCTGGAGCCGACGATCGAGCTGACGGAAGACGGGTTTGCGGTCTATCCGGGGCTGCACGGCTCGCTGACCAGACTGAAGGAGAAGTTTGAGAGCGAATGGCCCAGTTCGGCGCGGGCTTATCTGCCGAACGGGCGGGCACCGGAGGTGGGCGAGTTCCTGGCCAATCCGGACTGGGCGGAGACGTTCAAGGCAACGGTCGACGCAGAAATACGCAACAGCCACCTTGGACGTGAGGCGGGTATCGCCGCTGCCCGCGACTATTTCTACAAAGGGCCTATCGCCGAAAAGATCGTCGCCTTCCAGCGCGATACGAAGGTGCGAGACGCCAGCGGGCAGTGCAACACAGGGCTCTTGGCAGAAGACGACTTTCACGACTACACCACAAAGGTGGAGTCACCGGTCACCTTCAATTATCGTGGCTACGACGTGTACAAATGCAACACGTGGTGCCAGGGTCCCGTCTTTCTACAGCAGTTGGCGCTGCTCGAAGGCTTTGACCTCGACGCGTTCGAACACAATTCAGCGGAATATATCCACACAGTGGTCGAAGCGTCGAAGTTGGCCTTTGCCGACCGTGAACAGTATTATGGCGACCCGGACTTTGTGGACGTGCCGCTCGACCGCCTGCTATCGAAGGAGTATGCTTCCGATCGCCGGGAACTGATTGACGCGCAACGGGCGTCGTTGGAATTGCGCCCCGGCGATGCCCCCGCCAGCACGCCCACCCATGCGGAAGCGGATCCGAACGTCTATACGGGCGATACGACGCACGTAGATGCAGTCGATCACGAGGGCAATCTGTTCGCGGCAACGCCCAGCGGCGGCTGGATCCCGTCATCGCCGGTCATCGAAGGCCTGGGCTTCCCGTTGGGGACGCGGGGGCAGATGTTCTACCTGGACCCGAGCCACGCCAATGCACTTGTGCCCCGCAAACGGCCGCGTACAACGCTCACGCCCTCGCTGGCGACAAAGGACGGCGAACCCTTCATGGCTTTCGGCACGCCGGGCGGCGATTCCCAGGATCAGTGGACGCTGCAGTTCTTCCTCAACGTCATCGACTTCGGCATGAACCTTCAGGAGGCGATTGACGCTCCCAATTTCCACACAAACCACTTCCCCAATTCCTTCTACCCGCACAACGCCAGACCGGGCAGCCTTACGCTGGAGGCGCGCATTCCCGAAACCGTACGGGACGCGCTCAGCGAGCGAGGCCACGAGATTACGGTGGGCGGGGAATGGGCCCATGGGAAGGTACTTGCCATCACGTTTGACCCCGCGAGCGGTCTGATCGCGGCGGGCGCCTCGCCGCGTGGGCAGATTGCCTATGCGATGGGGCGGTGAAGAGTAGTGGTCGGTGGTCAGTTGTTAGACGCGGCAGTCACCAAGTAATGCGTATCAGATAGTTGGAGGTGCGGTATGCAGTCCCCACATGGTATTACGGCTTCGGCGTTTCGCCCGTCTGTGATGGGCAGGAACGGGATGGTTACATCAGGGCATGCGCTCGCGTCGCAGGCGGGGATCCGAACGATGATGCGCGGGGGCAATGCTGTGGACGCGGCGATTGCCACGGCGGCCGCGCTGGGCGCGGTTGAGCCGGCCGGTTCGGGGGTCGGCGGAGACGGCTTTATTCTGATCTATTGGGCTGAAACCGGGGAGGTCAGCGCGGTAAACGCGACCGGTCCTGCTCCTGGGGCGGCCACCCGCGAACGCTATCTGCAGGATGGCGGGATCCCTATGAAGGGGATTCGCAGTGTCTCAGTGCCTGGGTTGGTGGATGGGTGGCTGCTGGCGCATGAACGGTACGGCGCGCTACCGCTGGAGGAGGTGTTCCGTTCCGCCATAGCGCTGTGTGAGGACGGTTTTCCGATCAGCCATCTGCTGGCGAGCGGCTTGCAGGCTGAACACGAGCGTTTCGCGGCCGACCCGCACACGCGGGCCATTTATACCAATGACGGGGACCCGATCCCGGCGGGCGGGATACTGTGCAACTATAATCTGGGCGAGACACTGCACAGGATCGCCCAGGATGGCGGAAGGATTTTCTACGAGGGGGAAATCGCCAGGGAAATCGCTGAGTTCAGCCGGGCGCGGGACGGCCTGCTGACAGAAGAGGATCTGGGCAATTACCATGCGCAATGGGTCGAGCCGATTCACGTCAACTATCGCGGGCACGAGGTCTACGAGATGCCGCCCAATTCGAGCGGGCATATCCTGCTGCAGGAGTTGAATATCGTTGAGCTGTTCGATCTGCAGAACCTGGGGTGCAATACGGCCGCAAGCGTCCATCTGATGGTGGAGGCGAAGAAACTGGCATTCGCCGACCGAGAGAAGTATATGGCGGACCCGGAGTGGGTCGATATTCCGCTGGAGGGGATGCTATCGAAGTCGTATGCGGCTGAGCAGGCCGATCGCATCGATATGGGGCGGGCGGCGGTCGATGTCGCGGCCGGCGGGCCGGAAGCGCACGAAGACACGACCTGCTTTTGTGTGGGGGACCGGGCGGGAAACCTGGTCTGCATACTCCAAAGCATCCAGTCCGGATTTGGTTCGAGCCTGGTCGCGGGTGACACGGGTATCCTGCTCAACAACCGCATGACCTACTGGCACCTGGAGGAGGGGCACGCGAACTGCCTGATGCCGGGCAAGCGGGTACGGCATACGATGAATCCTGTCATCATAACCAAGGACGGCCGACCGCTGATTGCATGCGGGACGCCGGGTGCGGATACGCAGGTGCAGACGAATCTGCAGCTTGTTACTCACATGCTCGATTTCGGCATGACGCCGCAGGAGGCGGTTGCGGCGCCGCGCTGGCGCAGTCTACAGAACCCGATGGAATCGACAATCCCGCATGTCTGCTCCAATAACCTGCAGGTGGAAGACCGCTTTCCGGAAGAAGTGCGGAAGGAGCTGGCACGGAAAGGGCACGAGCTCGAAATGGTAGGCGACTGGGGCGGGCCGGGCAGCGCGCAGGCGATCATGGTGCATCCGGCATCCGGAGCGCTGATAGGCGGCTCCGATCCGCGGAGGGATGGGTACGCGGTCGGATATTAGACTGGCATACGCTCAAGGTAGTCGGCGCGCTAATGGAAGGCACACTTTAGTGGAAGTTGCCTCGTGAACCCTGAGCGGCGGAGTTCATTCCACGCGAGAACTCTACGTTATTCCTTTTACATGACAGTTCCGACGTGAACAGAGAAAGCTCTTGGGCTTCCGCATTCGGGCGCCCAACAGTTTCTGCAAGAGAGGAGTTATGGCTGTGTCTACTCCCAACATTCTGTTTCTGATGACCGACCAGATGCAGGGCCGGGTGCTTGAGCCTGACAACCCGTGTCAGACCCCATATCTGGACCGGCTGGCGGCCAGAGGGGTGCGCTTCCGCAGGGCGTATACGCCGAATGCGGTCTGTTCTCCGGCGCGCGCAAGCCTAATGACCGGACTGCTGCCTCACAACCACGGGGTGCTCTTTGTCGAGCATACGGTTGACTCCGATCAGGCGGTGCTGCGGACGCAACATCCTCACTGGGCGGAGCGGCTGACAGAGGCCGGATACCGCACAGGGTATTATGGCAAATGGCATGTGGAGCGTTCCAACGAGTTGTCCCGCTTCGGCTGGCAGAAACAGGGGAAGCAGGCCATGCGCCATGACTGGGGGTCGGTCAATTTTTCGCTTGAGCGATTTCTGGAGAGCCCCGCTGGTTACCATCCGAACCGCTTCTACGGCGTCTGTGATCAACCGTCCAGCGAGCGCGGCATGGGCGAAAAGACGGACGCGGCGCTGGGTTTTCTCGACGCAGCCATAGAGGACGATGCGCCCTGGTGCTGTTTTGTCAGTTTCACCGAACCGCATGACCCTTTCTACTGCCACGAGGATGCGTTCGCGCGGTATGACGTAGACTCGATCCCCCTGCAGCCGAACGTCCACAACGATTTGAGCGGCCAGCCGAATCTGTACAAGCGGTCGGCGCAGGTGTGGAGCGATTGGACGGACCGGGAACACCGCGAGGCCGCGGCCTGCTACTATGCGTCCATCAGTGAGATCGACGAGCAGTTCGGACGTCTGCTGGAGCGGGTGGAGGTCGCCGGGCAGCTTGACAATACGATCGTGGTCCTGACATCGGATCACGGGGATTTTTTGGGCGCGCACGGGCTGTACTGCAAGAATATCGGAGCGTTCGAAGAAGCGTACAACATCCCCTTGGTGGTGGCTGGGCCCGGCGTAGCGGAAGCGGCTGTGAGCGATGCCCGCGTCGGGCTGCAGGATGTCGGCCAGACGCTGCTGGAACTGGTCGGAGCGCAGCCGCTGGGCCAGATTGACGGGCGCTCTTTTGCCCCTGTACTGGCCAGCCCGCAAGATACATCGGATTATCAGCAGGGTTTTGCTGAATACTTTGGCGGGCGGTATATTATCAGCCAGCGGCTGCTATGGGACGGAGACTGGAAATTCGTCCACAACGGCTTCGATTATGACGAGCTTTACAATCTGGCCGCTGATCCCTTTGAGATGAACAATCTGGCACAATATCCGGCACATGCCGAGAGATTGGAGGCGATGACGAGGCAGATGTGGGAGATCGTCGTTGAGTCCGGGGATCACAGCCTCTTCAACACACACTACCCATCGATGCGGATGGCAGCCGTAGGGCCGGGGTAGTCTTCGCTTTGCGTTTTCGGTCGTATGGAAACCGGAGTATTCGTTTGCGATCGAGGAAAATTGGGAGTTGTAGTCCAGACAAACGGGAGAGAAGGTAAGAGTCAATATGAACCAACCACTGACTGACGAGCAGGTAGATTTTTTTCGAGACAATGGTTACCTGGTTCTGCGTAACGTGCTGGACCCCGAGTTGATGGCCCAGACACGGGACGCGTGGTGGGATGCGGCGCCCAAGAATCTGAAACGGAATGACCCGAATTCGTGGGTGGGCGCCTTCCCCGACTCACGCTTTACGTGGAAATACCGTGACCGCAGCAGTGAGCCGTGGATGATCGAACTTCTATACGGGAATCCGGAACTCCAGGCCGTTGCAAAGCAGCTGCTCGGTCCTGAGCTGGTAACTCCAGAGCGTATACGCGGGATATACTGCGTCTTCCCGGATACGGACAAGGCCCCGCGGCCGGCTCGTTTTCACGTTGACGCGCACGCATTTCATCTGGGTGTCGTGGGCTACGTTGACGACGTGCCGCCCGACGGAGGCGGGTTCACCATTTGGCCGGGCAGCCACAAACACTTTTATCATACGTTCAAGACGGCCTACACGTTCAACCCGATGGAGGAGAACAAGGAGGTCTGGGACACGGACGCGTGGCGCACAGTGCTGCAGATCGACCCGGTGCACACGTACGGTTCTGCCGGTGATGTCGTGCTGTGGCATCACCGTATGGGACACGGAGCCGGCCATAACCGTTCGGGCCAGGTGCGGCAGGCGGTTTTGTACGACTTCTGCCGGGCCGACCTCGAGGCTGTTCAGGATGAGCCTCCGCCGGACGATATGTGGCGGGACTGGCCGGGGATCAATGGGGGCTAGAGCCGACAGGCTATGAAGATCACGGACATCAAGACATATCTGATGCAGGCGAGCGTGCCCGGCGGCGGCTGGACACAGCGCAACTGGCTGTTCGTCAAAGTATTCACCGATGAGGGCATTTATGGCGTCGGCGAGGCGTCGGGCTGGCCGCGGGTGGTAGAGACGGCGATCCAGGACCTGCGCGAGATTCTCATCGGCGAGGATCCTTTTCTGATTGAGCGCATCTGGCAGAAGATCTATCTGGCGATGATGGGGCACGGCATGACCGGAATCGTCGGCGGCGGCGCGCTTACCGGAATCGAGATGGCCCTGTGGGACATCAAAGGGAAGGCGTTGGGCGTGCCGGTCTGGAATTTGCTGGGGGGCAAGATCCGGGATCGGATCCGGCTCTACGCGCACGCGCAGACGGCGGAACGCGCGCAGGAGTTGGTGGCGCGCGGCTTCAGCGGCCTCAAGACCGGGGGCGTGGTCAACCCGATCGCGAAGATACGAACATTGCGGGAAGCTGTCGGACCGGAGATCGATCTGATGGCCGACGTTCACGGCCCGCCCTGGTTCAGTGTGCGGGATGCGATTCGCGTCGGTCAGGCGCTGGAGGAGTTCGACCTGCTCTTTTACGAAGATCCGGTGCCGCCCGAACACGTTGAAAACCTGGCCAAGGTCGCGCGTCATGTCAATTTGCCGATCGCGGCGGGTGAACGCCACACGCAGATCTATGGCGTGCGGGAGTTGATTGAACGGGAGATCGTGGACGTGATCCAGCCGGACACGGGCCGGGCCGGCGGGCTGATGCAGATGAAGAAGATGGCGGCGATGGCGGAAGCCCACGGGATTGGCTTTGCTCCCCATGACGGTTCATTGGGGCCGGTGGCGGAGATGGCCGCGGTGCATCTGCTGGCTACTCTGCCCAACTTTCTCATCCTGGAGCATTTGGAGGATGACGCGCCGCAGCGATACGAAGTGATGCAGCCGCAGCCGGAGATCGTCGACGGGTCGATTGTCGTGCCGGATGCGCCGGGCCTGGGCGTGGATATCGTCGAAGATGCGATCGCCCGCTATCCGTCCACTGGCAACGTCGCCACGCCCCGGCAGGAGGAGTACGTCTACTTTCAGGCGAAGTATGGCCGGGCCAAGTGGCTGGAGCAGTAAGGGCGGGCGACAAGCAGATCTTGCTTGAGCGATGTGCCCACCGGGCCATCTTCGCAATTTTGGACAGCGAACAGATAGGCGAACTGGGAGAAGAATGACGACGAGATCAGTCCGAACGCATGAGATTTCAGCGGACGCCAAGAAGAAGCTGCGTTCGGTTTCGACGGCCACGCTTACGAGCCAACTGCAGAATCATGGTTTTCGCAACACATTTTTGACCGGTCTGTACTCACTGCGGCCCGACCTGTCCATGGTGGGCTACGCCTTCACATTGCGCTATATTCCGGCGCGGGAAGACTTGGCGGACGAACGCTACGACAACACCAAGAACGTGCAGAGGCTGGCAGTGGAGGCGGTCGGCCCGGAAGATGTGCTGGTCATTGACGCTCGCGGCGATATCAGCGCGGCCTCTCTCGGCCATATACTGGGAACGCGCATCGCCCAGCGCGGCGCGGCCGGCTTCGTCACCGACGGCGCACTGCGGGACACACCTGGCTTTCGAGACCTGGAACTGCCGACCTATATCCAGGCACCGCACGCAACCACCTCATTTGTAGCCCACCATCCGGTCGATATGCAGGTCGCAATTGGCTGCGCCGGTGTGGCGGTGACGCCGGGCGATGTGGTCGTAGGCGATGCCGAGGGCGTGGTGATAATCCCGGCCCATCTGGCGGAGGAAGTTGCCCAAGGCGC
This sequence comes from Caldilineaceae bacterium, assembly GCA_965204525.1. Lineage (GTDB taxonomy): Bacteria > Chloroflexota > Anaerolineae > Caldilineales > Caldilineaceae > Bin5. The sequence goes on from OZ241994.1 coordinate 2,597,158, forward strand.
TTACGAGCAGGAGATCAGAGAGGCGTTCTTTCAGGAGAAAGTTGCCGGCGGCGCCAGCATTGTCGGTGTCTATCCGCCCAATGACGAGACACTGGCGGAGTTCGAGCAGTGGCGCCGTGAGAGGGGCGTTTAGCGAGCGAAAAGGCGCTAGTCCCCTCGAAGTCCGCGCAGTTCTTCTTCCAACTCGCGAATTCTGGCCGTGTTCGCTTTTTGTCTTCCCCGGCCAAAAAAGTTTGCGGCTACGTTGGCCAGAATCGCGGTTAGCATTACCACGATAATTTCGTTGAATAGTCCCCGCCTTTGCTCCTGATCGGCCACAAAAGACGAGATTAAGGCTTCATCTACCAGTTCACTCTCATGAGCGAGTTCCTGTAGCGCCATTGTGATCCCGTTTGTAGTGGAACGGAGCCTCGGCCCATCAGTGATTATCTGGCTCAGAGCATACAACATCGACACAATCGTAATTGCATTGAAGATCACCGGCGGCAGCAACTTGCCATCCATTTTTCATCCTCTTTGTCCAGGCAGTTCGTTTGAATTTCACGTTTCAGAGCGGACGCTTTGTGGTGTGTTCGTGCGATGAGGCAAACCTTATTCATGTCTAATGGTACCGGCTTTCGCTAGAGTGCGTGTCCTGGGCGACAGGAAGAGATCAGGTCATGGCCAGAGCGATATGTCAAGAGGCGCCCAGTTGAACAGGATGAGCTAATCGCCTCGCAGCCCGCGCAGTTCTGCCTCAAGTTCGCGAATCCTGGAAGTATTGGTGTGATGCCTCCCTCTGCCAAGGTAGTTCGCGACGACATTGGCGAGAATCGCGATAATCATTGTCACGATCAAGTAGTTGTCAAGCCGCGTGCGCTGGTCGCGGTTGGTCGAGAGGCCAGAGACTATCGAGTCGTCCTCGAGGACGCCATCTGCAGCGAGCTCCTCAAGTACGTGGATGGCATCGGCCGTTCTGATTAAGCGCCCTGAAGCCCCGGTAACAATCTGGAATAGGGAAAACAACAACGCCACGATGGTAATGACATTGAATATTACAGGTTGGAGCAGTTCGTCTTTCACTCTTGAACCTCCTTGTCCAGTGGTTTTTGCCGCTCTAGTCTTACCCAGGGTTCAGGGCAATGTAGGGACATTGTATCACCAGAGTACGTTAGCGTGTCCAGCGGCGACATGATTGCGTTGGGTCAAGATCCGTTCACAGATTTTCCCTAGACGGTTCAGGCGCGATCTCCTCTTCGCCACACGTCTCGATTGTAAGGGAAGACAGCTGCTGGACCGTCCGCTGAAGAATTGCGAGCGAGGCATGCTGCTAACTCTTCAACAGGTTCTTCAATAACTCTTTGGCGTGCTTTGATGCCCGCCCTCGATGGCTGATTTCGTTCTTGACGGAGGTCGGCAGCTCTGCCAGTGTTCGCCCGTGGTCAGGCGCAAAGAAGATGGGATCGTAGCCAAAGCCGTTTGATCCCCGCGGCGCATTGGTGATGGTTCCCTCCAACGTTCCCGTGCAAGTTTCGGCCTCGGTTGCAGGCCGGGCGATGGCAACCACACATTGGAAGCGGGCCGTCCATGGTCGGGGATGGGAGCGCAGCTCCCTCAGCAGCTTCTCGTTTCTGTCCTGGTCGGTTGCGCCGGGGCCGGCATAGCGGGCGGAATGCACACCCGGGGCTCCTTGCAGGGCATCTACCTCCAGGCCGCTGTCGTCGGCCCATGTCCACAGGCCGGTCAGGCTGGCGTAGTACCGGGCCTTCAGTACGGCGTTGGCGGCAAAGGTGTTCCCAGTCTCAGCGACCTCTTCCCGGACGCCGATTTCATCCAGATAGGTGAGCGCCAGCGGCAGGTCTTGCAAGAGCTTGCTGTACTCCAGGAGTTTTCCCTGATTGTGTGTCGCAACCAACAGCTTCCGGACCATGTCATTGCCCTCCATAAATCGCGAGCTTCCCACCTACTCTGTTGTCCGGCAACCATGCCGCCTGTCACACAATCACATATAACACAACGAAGCCGGATTGGTTAAAGGCGCCCTCGTCTCTTGCCATTTCGCTGGTAAGGGGCTATCATACTCGCCGTCGGCGGAGGTACCTTCAAGCGACCCCTTAGCACCCCTGGACAGGAGAGAACGGCTGTGTCGTATCACCCGTTACGCATCTTCAGCGGCTCTGCTCACAAGGAGCTGGCCCTGGAGATTGCCGAGACTCTCGGGGTGGAACTCGGTCAATCCACGACTCGCCGACTGCCCGACAGCGAAATACACGTAATGATCGATGAGGTCGTGCGTGACCAGGATATTTTTCTGGTCCAGTCCTGCTGCCAACCGGTAAATGATCATGTCATGGAGTTGATGCTGTATCTGGACGCATTCCGGAGGGCGAGCGCCCACAGTGTCAGCGTGGTGGTGCCCTATTTTCCTTATGCCCGTCAAGAGCGGATGGCGCATGGCCGTGAGTCGGTCAGCGCCCGGGTTATCGCCAATATGCTGGAGATGATGGGAGCGGATCGCGTCATATTTGTAGATATCCATGCCAGGGCGATCCAGGGCTTTTTCAATATCCCCGTCGACCCGCTTTCTGCACTGCCGATCCTGGCGGACTATTTTCGGCAGCCAGAATGGGAAAACGCGGCTGTTGTGAGCCCGGACGTGGGCCGGGCCAGCTTGGCGGGCCGCTATGCGCAGCTGCTCAATCTACCGTTGGTGGTGATGCACAAACGGCGCACGAGCGTCAGCGTTACCGAGACGACGCACGTTGTCGGCGAAATCGCCGGTATCCGCCCGATCATAATCGACGATATCATGGCCGGCGGCAGCGTTCTCAGACAGATTGACGCCCTGTACGAAGCTGGAGCTGAGGGGACTGCCGCCTTCGCGGTTACACACCCGGTATTGCTGCCCTCCGCGTTGGAGCATCTTCAGTCCGACGATCGAATCGCCAAGCTGGTCGTTTCCAACACACTTCCCGTTCCCCAGGAAAAACGATCGGACAAGGTGGTCGTATTGTCGATTGCGCCGATGCTGGCCGATATTATCAATCGCATCCACCAGGGTCGAAGTATTTCAAAGAAGCTGATACTCATGTAGTAAGGCCTGTCCAGGATCGGCCGCATGCCGGACCCTTTTGTAGCGGAGTGGTCGGCATGACCTAAGACCGGCTGACCAAAGTTGGTCAACGTCTGGAGAATCGTTGGAGACGCACGTCAGGCCAGACATGCATCACAGATTAGGGGTACCGTACCTTGTCAGGGAGAACGGATACCCGGAGGACCGTACATGGAGACACTGCAACGTTCCTGGATTGACAGGTCTGATGAAGAAGATAGCCAAACCTATGAGGACGACGCGAGTCTCGATCCAGACATAGTCGAAGATGAAGACATCTATGTAGCATCATACTCGCAGTTGATGTGGTGGCGATTTCGCAAGCACCGGATGGCCGTCCTCTCCGGATTTCTGGTCATCATCCTGTATGGAATCGCGGCTTTTGCCGAGTTCGTTGCGCCGTACGACCCGGAGCAGTCCTTTGTAAAGTACAAGTTTGTGCCGCCAATGAAGATCCGGATCATAGACGCGGAAGGCAATCTACGCAGGCCATTTGTTTACAAGATTATACGAGAGCGGGACCCCGAGACATTGCGCAACATTTACAAAGAGGACGATACTACAGTTCATCCGATTCGCTTTTTCGTAAAAGGAACTGAATACGAGATGTGGGGCCGAATTCCTTCGACCTGGCATCTCTATGGGTTGGACGTTCCCCATGAGGAACAGGGGCTCTTCCTGATGGGTGCTGACCGGCTGGGGCGCGACCTGTTCTCCCGGCTGTGTTACGGCGCGCGTATTTCGCTGACCATTGGTCTGGTGAGTGTGGTCATCAGTCTGGTAATCGGTATTCTGCTCGGCGGCATTTCCGGCTTCTATGGCGGCGCGATTGACAATGCCATTCAACGGCTGATCGAATTCATCCGCTCGATTCCGGAGATTCCGCTGATTATGGCGCTGGCTGCGGCTCTGCCTGCCGACTGGCCGGTCGTGCGCTTGTACTTCGGCGTAACGATACTTCTTTCGTTCGTAGGCTGGACCGGTCTGGCCCGGGTTGTGCGCGGGCGTTTTCTGAGCATGAGAGAAGAGGATTTTGTGATGGCGGCCCGCTTCTGCGGTTCGAGCGAGATGCGCATTATACTGCGCCACATGGTTCCCTCGTTCCTCAGCCACATTATCGCGTCCTTGACATTGGCGATTCCGGGCATTATTCTGTCGGAAACGGGTCTGAGTTTCATTGGTCTGGGCCTGCGTGCGCCGGCTATCAGTTGGGGCGTACTGTTGCAAGAGGCCCAGAATCTACGTTCCGTCGCCCTAGCACCTTGGGTTTTGACCCCTGGTTTGGCGGTGGTTCTGGCTGTACTGGCTTTCAATTTTCTCGGCGACGGCATTCGCGACGCCGCCGACCCATATGCCAAGTAGCTGCTAGAGCAGATCTTGTTCCTTTTGGAAGCAAGAAGGCCTTGGCATACGGTTGGATGTCGAAGAGTTCGGAACTGAATGGCGACTGCTCGTACATGAAGAGAACGGATTTCACTCATGACAATTTCATCTTCGCAAATAGACAGTGTGACGGCCAGCGGTGAATCCGCCGACTCCAAAGAGATGCTCCTGGAAGTTAAGGGGCTGAAGACGCATTTTTTCCTTGCGCAGGGAATTGTGCGGGCGTTGGAGGGGGTTGATTTTACCGTGCGTCGCGGTCAGACGGTCGGCTTGGTCGGTGAAAGCGGCTGCGGCAAATCGATCACGGCCCGCTCGATCATGGCGATCGTGCCTTCCCCGGGACGGGTGGTCGAGGGGGAAGTCCTCTTCCACCTGCAAGACCAGGAGAACGGCAGCGTCACCGATCAGGTCATTGATATGACCAAGATCGACGCCATGGGTGCGCAGGCCCGTTCCATCCGCGGCGGCGAGATTTCGATGGTCTTCCAGGAGCCGATGACTTCGCTCAGCCCTGTTCACACGATTGGGAATCAGATTATTGAGGCGATCCTCCTGCACCAGGATGTCGACAAGGAAGAGGCGCGCGCGCAGGCGATCGACGTGCTGAACAAAGTGGGCATGCCCCAGCCGGAGCGCACAATCGACCGCTATCCCCACCAGTTAAGCGGCGGAATGCGGCAGCGCGCCATGATTGCGATGGCGCTTTCCTGCCGACCCAGCTTGCTCATCGCCGATGAGCCGACAACGGCTCTGGACGTGACCACGCAGGCCCAGATTCTGACGCTGATGCGCGAGCTGCAGGATGAGTTGGGGATGGCGATCATCTTTATCACGCACGACTTGGGCGTGATCGCGCAGATGGTCGACTATGTGGTGGTCATGTATCTGGGTGAAGTGGTGGAGATGGCCGACGTCGATACCATTTTCTATGATCCCAAGCATCCTTACACGCAGGCCCTGCTGCGCTCGATCCCCCTGTTGGGACGCAAGTCGGCTCAGGGCATTACCAGTCAGTTGACTGCGATTCGCGGCTCGGTTCCGGATCCTTACTCGATCCCGGAAGGATGTCCGTTCCACCCGCGCTGCCGCAAAGCGATTGCCGGCGTGTGCGATACCCGCAACCCGCCTCTGCTGGAACTGGAAGGCGGCCACATGGTCCGCTGCGTATTGTACGAATAGCGGACTCAATCCGTTTCTACGCTGGAATCTTCATCGGAGGTCGCGTATCGCGGCCTCTTTGCATTGCACCTAGTCCAACCAAGAAAAAACCAATCGGAGTAAACGATCTATGAGCACAGAGATGGATGCTCAGCCGGCCGGAGAATCGAGAGAGCCGGAGGCTGAGGGACAAATGTCTTTGACGCCGGTCTGGCAGGAGTCCGCCCTGCAGACCGGCTTTGTACATGACTGGCTGGTGGCGGGGCCGCTGGCAACGCCGATTGCGGAGTTCGAAGGTTACACAGGTCCGGACGATAAGAATCGGATCGTCGCAGATGTCAGAGCCGCGGCCGCAGCAGGTGGAAGTGATCCGGAGGGCGCGATCCCCGCGTCCCCGGAGGTATTCGCCGGCGCCTTGGAGAGACACAGTTTTGTCCCAGACCGCGAAGAGACCAAGTGGCGCGTCGTGCGCTGCCTTGACGACCACTTTGTAGACGTGTCCACTTTTCACCATACGCCCCACTTTCTGCAAGCATGGGCCTACTGTGTGCTGGACGTTCCCGGCGCCTGTGAAGTTACATTTGCCCTGACGACAAACGGCCCGGCGGACATCTGGGTCAACGAAGAACAGTGCCACCGGGTGGAGCATTTTCATCACCAGCTGCCCGAAACCGTCTCTTTTCCGGCGAAGCTGAAGGAAGGGCGCAACGAGGTCAAGGTCTGTTTCGAGGCGGTAGCGTTACGAGAGTGCCCGTATGTGATGGCCCTGCAGTTGACAGACCAAGAGGACGGGGGCAGTAAATCACTCGACAACATCCGTGTGCTGCTGCCGACGTCGGTGCGGCCGGCAAGCAGGAGGCAGACGCTGGAGTCTATCTTCGATCAGGCCTACCTGGACAGAGATGTGTACAGCCGCCATGCGAAGGTGACTGTGCGCTGGCCGGAGGGGCAAGCGGTGACCGACGATTTTGCGCTGCGATTGATGCGCAAGGGTGGGCGCATCTACAGCGAACACCACACGAAGGGCGAAACGCGGGAAGAGGTGGTCCTGGGGACCGCGTTCCAGTTTCCGCAGGACGACTACGAAGTCTTTCTCTTTCCAAATCCCGAGCACTATTATGTCAATGACCTGCGCGTTGAACGACGAATGGATGTACACATCGTCGGCAACACCGAGTATTCCACGGAGCGCTACGGCACCTACCCACAACGGCGGCGGGAAGCCCTGCTCAATGCCGCACGCCGCGGCGCGGAGGGCAGCATCTTTGCCGAGATCGCGGCGATGGAGCTGGGCATGTGGGACAATCTCAACGAGCAGGTCATTCTTGACTGCATTGCTTCGATAAACGAGCGGGCAGATTGCAGCGATTTTGATCTGGTTGGCCTGTTGGGCATGGCGGGACGCTACATTGAAGAGCAAGGGTTCCCGCAGTCGCTGATCGAGCCGCTGCAAAACTGTTTCCAGAGTTTCCGTTACTGGATGGACCAGCCGGGCGCGGATGCGATGTGCTTCTGGTCGGAGAACCATCAGATTCTCTTCCATACTTGCGAGATTCTGGCCGGCCAGCTGTTGCCGGACGAGCTGTTCACAAATGCCGGCCTGACCGGCAGTGAACACCGCGCCAAGGGTGAGGAGCGTGCCCTGTCGTGGCTGCGAAAGCGGGCCGCGGGCGGTTTCAGGGAGTGGGACTCTAATACTTACTTTGAGGAAGATGTGCTGGCCCTCAGCCATCTGGTCGATCTGGCAGAGAACGACGACGTGCGCGAACTGGCGGCGGTTGTGTTGGACAAGATGTTTTTCGGGCTGGCGGTCAACTCCTTCAAGGGGGTGTTCGGCTCCAGCCACGGGCGGACCTATGCACCATTCATCAAGGATGCCTTCCGGGAGCCAACATCGGGCATAACGCGTCTGCTGTGGGGCAAGGGGATCTTCAACCGGAGCATCCGGGGGACGGTGAGCCTGGCCTGCGCCGTAAACTATCAGCTGCCGCCGGTTATCGAGGCGATCGCAATCGACCCGGCTGATGAGATCTGGAGCCGGGAACGGCATGCGGGTCAACTGGAGGCGTGGTGTGACCGGGAAGAGGGTGAATGGGAGGTAAACAAGGTCACCTATAAGACGCCGGATTATATGCTGTGCTCGGCCCAGGATTTCCGGCCCGGAGAATCCGGTTATCAGCAGCATATCTGGCAGGCCACCTTTTCGCCAGAGGCTGTCGTTTTCGTTACCCACCCGCCGTGTCTCAGCGAGGACGGCTCTCACCGGCCGAATTTCTGGCACGGAAACGTCGTGCTGCCGCGGGCGGCCCAATGGAAGGATCTGCTGGTGGCGGTCCACCGATTGCCGGAGGATGACTGGCTGGGCTTTACCCACGCCTATTTCCCGATGCATGCCTTTGACGAGCACGAGATCCGGGACGGCTGGGCTTGTGCCCGCGTCGGAGACGGGTATCTGGCGATGACGGCCTCAGCGGGACTGACGCTCACCGAAACGGGCAGGAGCGCGTTTCGAGAGTTGCGGTCCTACGGACAGAACAATATCTGGGTGGTGCAGATGGGGCGAGCGGAAACGGACGGCAGTTTTGCCGAATTCGTGGAGAAAGTGACAGCGCTGGACGTTACTTTCGAGGAGGACAGTGTACACCTGACCAGCCTGCGGGGTGAGAGCGTCGACTTTGGCTGGGAAGGGCCTCTGCTCGTTAACGAAAAGGAGGAACCGATCAGCGGATTCCTGCACTTCGACAATCCCTACTCCAGCACGGAACTGGGCTCGGAGAAGATGAGCATTCAGTTCATGGACCTGTTGATGCAGCTTGATTTTTCTTGAGCCTCAGTCGTCGCTTTCTTCAGGGCGGATGATGACCATGTAGCGCATGGGCGCCTGGCTGGTGTTGAGCAGGCCATGCAGTTTGTGCGGGTCGAAAACGACCGCTTCGTTGGCGCGCAGCGGATGGCTTTCTCCGTCGATCTCCAGCGTCCCCTCTCCTTCAATCATATAGAAGGCCTCAAAGCCCCCGTGCCGGTGAGGGGGATGGGAGCGCTCGCCGGCAGCGACCTCCGAGATGTGAACACGCAGCGGCTCGCCTTCCACGTCTGCGTCGAGCAGATAGCGAGAGATTCCCTTCTTTTCTATATCCAAAAACTGCACAGTTGGCTTCCTTTCCACGAATACGGTTGCGTACTGATGCTGATCGTTGGCGCCCATATGCCTGGCAGCGCTTAGCGGCGAGGGTAGAAAACATCGAGCAGGGGTTCGATGTCGGTGTAGTCGTAGCCGTAGGTCTCTTTGAAGCGTTCCTGGATCTGTTCCTCGGCTTTTGAGGGCGAGACCAGAGGGAAGTCCAGCGGCTGCTTGTTCATGAGCGCCGATTCTGAGGCCGCCAGGGACATTTCCTGATCGAGGCGGGCTTCCTGCACGCCGTAGGTCGGCTCGATGTCGTGAAGGACGGCGTTGGCTATGCTCATGAGCTGGTCTGCCATGTCGACGCCGCGGCCGTTGTTTTCGCCGATGCCGAGATGGGCGTAGGGGTTCTCCCAGACGATCTCCTGATCGGGCAGCTCCAGGCTGATCCGCTCGAGGACCTGGCGCCCGTCGACATCGATAATTGAGCGCTGCGGCTCGTAGGCGGCGGCGATGGCACCGTCCTGGTAGGTTGCGGGGTCGGTGAAGTAGACGGTGTCCTCGACGATGGCGCCGCGGGTGCCGTCGATCTGGGAGATGCCGACAGTTTTGCGGCCGAGGGAACGGGCGTGGATCACGTTGGAGTAGATCATGGTGGCGCCGGCGCCGTTTTCGAACTCGAGAAAGCTGGTGGTGCAGTTTTCCCGGGCGTGGTGGCGCTTCATGCGGTCGATAATGGGCACGACGTCAGTTACGTGGGTGATGCCAAGGATTGACTTTGGGGGGCTGCCGGCGAGCAGGCGCAGCATGCTCATGCCGTGGTAGCCGCCTTCGTGGAAGATGCGGTAGATGCGGCCCACTTCACCGATGACGCCGGAGTCGATCACCTTGGCCTGGAAGCGGGCCATGGGGACGCGGTGGTAGTTTTCCGCGACCTCCAGCTTGACGTTGTTGCGCTCGGCGGCCTCAATCATCATGTCGGTCATGGGGCGGGTGACGGAGACCGGTGTCTCGACGATGATGTTGATACCGTTCTCGGCCAGGTAGCAGCAGATGGGATGGTGGGCATCGCCGGGGACGACGACGTCGACGACGTCGAGGTCTTCAGCGGCGACCAGATCACGAACACTGGTGTAGGCGTTGACACCGTACTCAGCTGCAACCTCTTGCAGGACCTCTTCCTCCTTATCGCATACGGCGACAAATTCGAATACGTCTTTCAATCTTGGGTAGATTGGCAAGTGGGAACTGCGGCCCCGGCGGCCGAGACCGATTAAGGCCAGCTTCAATTTGCGCGACATGGTTTGATGTTCCTTGTGGAGTTGTCTATCCGAAGCAGATCCAGCGCACCCATTTGTCGGCGCGCAGGCTGTGGTCGGTCCAGGGTGCAAGCAGGATCAGGTCGGTCGGCCCGACGGTCTTGCTCTGGCCGTCGATGGTTACGGTGGCCTCACCCTCCAAAATATACCAGAAGCGTTGCTCGCCGTGTTTCTCCGGTTCGAAGGGATTGGCGGGGGTCGTGATGCGCTCGGCGAAGTGGTCTATCTGCTCCTGGACGTCGCGAATCTCGTAGCCTTTGCGATTGTTGACTTCAGGGATGGCGCTGCCCTTGATGATCATTGTTGCAGTTCCTCGGCAAAGGCCGGTGAAGTAACCGATGCGTGCTTGATTAGAGTGAGGCGTAGGGGTCGGCGGCGTCGCGCATGCCGTCGCCCATGAAGTTGAAGGCGGTCACGGCGATGACCACCATGAGGGCGGGCGCCACCATTGTCCAGGGGGCGATGGCGACGGCGCTGATGTTCTGCGCTTCCTGCAAGAGCACGCCCCAGCTGATGGCGGGCGGGCGCAGGCCGAGACCGAGAAAGCTAAGTGCGGTCTCGCTGAGAATCATGGTGGGGATGGCCAGTGTCATGGTGGCGATGATGTGGCTGAGGAAGGAGGGCAGCATATGACGGAGAATGATGCGCAACTCGCTGCTGCCGGAGAAGCGCGCCGCCATGACGAACTCTTCTTCGCGCAGCTGTAGGAACTTGCCGCGCACGACGCGGGCCATGCCGGTCCAGCCGATAAAGGAGAGAATGACGGTAATGCTGAAGTAGACATAGAGAATTGGCCAGCCTGGAGGCAGGGCGGCGCTCAGTCCCATCCAGAGCGGGATGGAGGGGATTGAGCGGAGAAACTCGATGATGCGCTGGATGATGTTGTCGATCGTACCGCCGTAGTAGCCGGACAGGCCGCCCAGCAGGATGCCGAGGACCAAGCTGATGACTACGCCAATAAGGCCGATGGATAGGGACAGGCGTGCTCCATAGGAGACGCGGGAGAACATATCACGGCCAAGCCGGTCGGTACCCAACACGAAGAAGCCCTGTTCTTCGTGGGGCACGTCGAGGCCGAACAATTTCGTTGTGACTGCAACTTCACCCCATAACTTATACTCTTCGCTCTTGGGGAGGAAGCGGATGGGATGGATGATGGTTGTATCCTCGTGGTAGGTATTGCGGAAGGTCTCCGGGTCCCGCTCGCGTATGGTCTGGTAGATGAAAGGCATACGCCAGTTGCCTTCGGCGTCGACGATGTGAATTGGGGTCGGCGGGTGCAACTTGTACTTGACGAACTTGGCTTCCGGATCGTACGGCGCTACGAACTCGCTGAAGGCAGCAATCAGATAGAAGATGATTACGACAAAGGTGCTGAAGACGGCCACACGATGGCGGCGATAACGCCACCAGATCAGCTGCCAGAAGGAGGCGACTGCAAAGTTGGCCTCGTCGTCCCTTGTCTCCAGGTAACGCTCTTCCTCTTCCGGGTCCTCTTCATAGAGGGTCGGTCGTTGTTCCTCAGTGGTCATTGTCAGTTCCGGTCCAAATGATAGCGCTCAGATTACAAAGTGTGCGTGCGTTCTTCAGACGCGTTCAGGTGGTGAAGAGTTGGAGCAAGGAGCAACTATCCCGCTTCTTCGAGTCGGATGCGGGGATCAACCCATGCCAGTAGCAGATCGGAGAGCAGTGTGCCGATCACGGTCAGCACGCTAAGCATCATGATAAAGCTGCCGGCCAAAAACATATCCTGGTTGATCAGCGCGGTGAAAAGCATGGGGCCTGTCGTCTGCAAGCTCAGCACGATGGCCACGATGGTCGTACCTGAAATCAGATCGGCCAGCGACCAGCCAACGGTGCTGAAGAAGGGGTTCAGTGCGACGCGGGTCGGGTATTTCCAGATCAGCCTCGTTTCCCTGACCCCCTTGGCGCGCGCTGTCTCGACATAAGGTTTATTCAACTCGTCGAGCAGATTGGCGCGGGTGATGCGGATGCCATTGGCGGTGCTACCGACTGCCAGGATCACGATTGGGATCCAGACATGGGCCAAAAGATCAAGGAGCCGTTCAATGGTCCAGGGCGCGTCCATATACTCGGGGCTGAAGAGGCCGCCGACGCTCATATCCGAATAGCTGGTCACGAGCCACATGATTACGAGGGCAAGCATGAACTCCGGCAATCCCTTGCCGATAAAATTGAGCGCGGTGACGACATAGTCGATCACCGAGTATTGATGGGTCGCCGAATAGACCCCTAATGGGATCGACACGAGCCAGCCGAAGAGCAGGGTTGTAAACGAAAGAATGAAAGTAAGGCCAAGCCGGTCCCATATCAGGTCCTCGACCGGTTTCTGGAACAACATTGACTCACCCCAGTCGCCGCGCAGAAGGATGCCCGAAATCCACTTGAGATACTGAATGTGCTGGGGCTGGCCGAGGCCGTAGCGCCTCTCCAGTCTGGCCATCAGGACCTCGTCGACCTCGTCGCCTTGTTCGCGCAACTGTGCAGCGTAAGTAGTCAGATAATCGCCCGGTGGAAGCTGGATGATGATGAAGGTGACAACCGAGATCACGAAGAGCGTCGGTATCATCACGGCAAACCGGCCCAGGATGTATGAGAACATGACGAACCTCGAGGAGAGAGTAAAGAGGAGTGAGGAGAGAGAAGCGTCCCTCCTCACTCTTGTCTTTTCACAACTTTGCTTTACATATGCATTGACGGATCATCCCAATACCAGGTGGCATTGTCGATGATGTGCTCGTAGACGCCGCGGCAGCAGTCCCAGGGGTTGCCGGCATGGATGCCTTTGAAGCCGTTCTTGACCATGACCAGGCGGGGCAGCTCGCCGAAGAAGCCGACGGAGGGCAGCTCTTCGGACCAGATCTCGAGGATCTGCTTGAAGAGATCGGCCTGTGCCTGCTCGCCTGGGGTGGCGCGAATCTGGTCCCACAGGTCCCAGATGGTCCAGATCCAGTGGCCGGCGGGCGGCTCCTGGGCGATGGGATTGGAGGGGTCCAGCTTCCAGGCGGTCCAGGCGTTGCACCAGGGGCGGTCGTTGATGTTGCGGTGCTTGACCCAGATCTGGGGGTCGGCCAGGGGCACGAGGTTGCGGTCCATGAACGAAGTTGTGCATTCGACATCGTTGGACTGGTGGAGCTCGATACTGAGCGAGCGGTCGACGCCGCGGTAGTTGACTTCGAAACCGAGGTCGCCAAGGTAGTCGATGAAGGTCTGACTGAGGTCAGAGATTTCGGCGCCGCCCAGCATGGTCCAGCTAATGCGCTCGCCGCTGCCGTCTTTCCAGAGACGGTAGCCGTCAGAATCCCTGTCGATATAACCGAGCCCGTCGAGCAGTGCATTGGCGCCGTCGGGGTCGTAGTCGAGGTAGGCGTTGCTGAGTTTTTCGTAGTGCACGGGCGACTCGACGGGAGGCCCGTACTGCATATTGGTGCCAAAGCCGTCGTAGATCAGTTCGCGGACTTCGTCGCGATTGAAGCCCAGGGAGACGGCGATGCGGAAGTCGCGTTCCTGGAAGAGTTCGCGGCGGCGGTCGTCGTTGGTGGTCATGTTGAAATGGACACCATAGACGGCGGTCCAGCGCCAGAACTGGATCTTGTAGTCGCCACTATCCTCATTCTCTTTGAGCACAGTGAGGTCGGTGTTGCGGATATGGCGGGACTGGCAATCGATCTCGCCATTAACAAGCCGCAGCGCGTGCACATCGGAGTCGTTGAAGAGGCGGAAGGAGAGGTCGTCGATGTAGGGCAACTGATTGCCGGCGGTGTCGACAGCCCAGAAGTAGGGGTTGCGCGTACAGTTGACGATCTCTTCGGTGTATTCGCTTTGCAGGGTCCACGGATACAGCATGGGGCATTCGGGGTTTTCGTGGCGTCCGCTGCGCATATCGGTGTAGAGTTCCGTCCAGTTGTCGAGACCGGCGTCGGCGATCTTCTGGTCGAGCGCGGCCTGGTCGTCGGTATGGTCCGGGTGGAACTGACTCATGTAGGCGGCAGAACGCACGGGACTACTGAGGACAACACCGCCTTCCAGGTGGAAGAGGGCGTTGGGGCCGGCGAACTTGAAGACGACCGTCGTGTCATCCGGGGCGGTCATCTCTACCGGCACATTCTCGCCCTCGACGGGGCTGGTGAGCCAGCCGGGGAAGACGGGGGTGAGGGTCTCGTTCTTCATCTCTTCTTCGAACCAGAAGACGAAGTCGGCGCTGGTGAAAGGCTCGCCGCTGGACCACTTCATACCTTCGCGCAGGTTGAAGACGTACTCGGTGGCGTCGTCGCTGACCGACCAGGAGTCGGCGATCATCGGGTTGACGGTGAGTTCCTGGTTAATCGACAGGATGCCGCGGATGATCACCTGGTTAAGGGCAAAGTGGTCGGCCTGACCGCGGAAGCCGGCGCGCCAAAGGCCGCCATAGTTTCCGATCCCGTCCAGCCCTTCGAGCACGAGAGGGTTGACGGGCACACGCTCATCAACGGGCGGCAGTTCGCCGTTGGCGACCATTTCGGCCAGTCGGGGCGCTTCGTTGTACATGGAGTCGGACGCTGCGGGGGCGGCCTCGGCTGGCGCCTCTTCCATGGGCGCCTCTGCTGCGGGTTCGCCACCTGCGCCGCAGGCTACAAGGACGGTGCCCGCCGCCGCCGTTGCTGAGACGCGCATAAACTCGCGTCGCGACACATCGGTCTTTGGAATCTTAAGGCTCCTCATACAGTTGTCTCCTTGTTCACTGCAGTGGTTAGTTGGTCACGTCCCGCGGTCAGTGGCGTGTACTGACAACCAGCCACTGACCACGGGCGAATGAGGTTACATATGGTTTTCGGGATCTTCCCAGTACCAAGTGGCGTTGTCGATGATGTGCTCGTAGACACCGCGGCAGCAGTCCCACGGGTAGCCGGCGTGGATGCCTTTGAAGCCGTTACGGACGACGACCGGACGCGGGAGTTCGCCGAAGTAGCCGACGGTGGGCAGCTCTCTGCCCCAGATGCGGAGGATCTCTTTGAAGAGCTCGTTCTGCTTGTCACCGTCGGCGGTGACGCGGATCTCGTCCCAGATGCGCCAGAGGTCCCACTGCCAGTGGCCGTCGGGCGGCGGTTCGCCGATGGGATTGTCGGGGTTGACCGACCACATCTGCCAGGCGTTGCCCCAGGGGCGCTCGGTATTGGCGCGGTTGATCCAGATTACCGGGTCGGCGAGGGGGATGAGGTTGCGGTCCATGAAGGTGGTGCGGGCCTCGATGTCGTTGTTGCGGTCGAGCTCCTGGGCCAGGGCGCGTTCGGCGCCGCGGTAGTTGATCTCGAAGCCCATATCAGTGAGGAAGTCTATGAGCATCTGGTCGTTGTCGGTGACCGTCGGGCCGCCCAACATGGTCCAGCGGATGCGCTCGCCACTGCCGTCCTTCCAGAGGCGGTAGCCTTCGTCGTCTCGTTCAACGTAACCGAGGCCGTCGATGAGAGCGTTGGCCCTATCGGGGTCATACTCGAGGTGGGCGTTGTTCAACTCTTCGACGTACAGGGGTGATTCGACGGGCGGGCCGTACTGCATGTTGGTGGCGGTGCCGTCGAAGACGAGCTCGTTGATGGCGTCGCGGTCCACGCCGATGGAGCAGGCGATGCGGAAGTCGCGTTCCTGGAAGAGCTCACGCAGGCGGGGTTCCCGGGCGGTCATGTTGAGGTGCAGACCGTAGACGGCGGTGCGGCGCCAGATCTGGAGTTTGTAGTCGCCGGCCTCTTCGTTCTCTTTGAGGACGGTGATATCTGTGTTGCGCACATGGCGGGACTGGCAGTCGATCTCACCGTTGATGCACCAGAGTGCGTAGACGTCCGGGTCGGTGAACTGGCGGAAGGTGAGGTCGTCGATGTAGGGGAGCTGGTTGCCGTCGGTGTCCACGGCCCAGAAGTAGGGGTTGCGGGTGGCGGTAACAAGCGGTTCGGTGAAATCTGTTCCGACTGTCCAGGGCCAGAGCATCGGCGATTCGGGGTTTTCGTGGCGGCCGCTGCGCTTGTCGACGTAGAGATCGGTCCACAGTTCCAGGTCGGCGTCGGCGATCATCTGGTCGAGCGCGGCCGGGTCGTCGGTATGGTCTGGGTGGAACTGCTTCATGTACTCGGCGGAGCGGACGGGGAAGGAGAGAAGGATGCCGCCGCTGTAGTGGAAGAGCGCGTTGGGGCTGGCGAACTTGAAGACGACTGTGGTGTCATCGGGCGTATTGAGTTCGGCGGGCACATTTTCACCGTCGACGACGCTGGTGAGCCAAGCCGGGAAGACGGGTGTCAGCTCCTCATTGTGGACCTCTTCGTCGTACCAGAACCTGACGTCGGCGGAGGTGAAGGGGGCGCCGTCCGACCATTTCATGCCTTCGCGCAGATTGAAGGTGAACTCGGTGGCATCGTCGCTGACAGACCAGGACTCGGCAACCATAGGATTGATGGTCAACTCCTGGTTGACTGACAAGGCACCGCGAATGATGACCTGGTTGACTGCGAAGTGATCGGCCTGGCCGCGGCGGCCGGCGCGCCAGAGGCCGCCGTAGTTGCCGACGCCGTCAAGGCCTTCCAGTACGAGCGGGGTGGCGGGCAGGCGCTCGTCCACGGGCGGCAGTTCGCCGTTGGCGACCATCTCGGCGAGGCGCGGGGCTTCGTTGTACATGGACCCTGAATCGGGAGCGGCTTCGGCGGCAGATTCGGCCGGCGCCTCTTCCATCGGGGCTTCTGCTGCGGGTTCTCCGCCTGCGCCGCAGGCGACAAGGACCGTGCCGGCGCCAGCCATCGCTGACAAGCGCACGAAGTCACGACGGGTTACATCAGTCTTGATTGACTTCAGACCTTTCATTGAATCGTCTCCTTGAGTGGGTACGGCTAAGGAAGGCGCTACCTCATTGCCTGAACGGATAGAGTTGTGTCAACGGTTGAAACCTGCCGATTCGCGGATTGCCCGAATGAGGGGGAAGTTCCAGCGTGGGCAGAAGTATACTTGCTGGCAGCCCAAAAACCAAATCGTTTCAGCACCTTCATTGGGCGGGAATTCCCATTGTACCACCGATGTAGACGGTTTGCCGCTCGCGGATCCCTTACGTCCTTAATAGGTAAAACAGAAATTCAGGAAGGGCGTGAGATGCCCCTGTCAGAATGAGCACGGACCCGAGTGCAATCACGATGCGGCGCAAGAGGAGGTTTTGCGGTATCGCTGTGCGGAGATAGTTCTCGACAATGATGACCATGCACAGACCAATAAGGCCCAGAATGAAAAAGCTGAAGTTATGAACTGCTGACTGCGCCCAGCGGTTGACGTTAAGAACGTCCATCAAGAGCCGAAGAAGCGGAGAAATCCTGGTAACCAGGTAGAAGGTCAAGGCAAAGAAGGCGACCCAGCTGACGAAATAGGCAACGTACTTCGCTCTGATCTCCCAGGCGGACCGGGTATTGGATTCTTCTTGCACGGATGTCATCCCAGTTCTCCGCTTGCGGTCACGCCGGCCAAGGTGAGCTCCTCGGCGAAGTGGCAGGCGGCGAAATGGCCGGGCGCGATTTCGCGCAGCTCCGGCGTCTCCTGGCTGCATTGTTCCTGAACGTAGCGGCAGCGGGGGTGGAAGTAGCAGCCGCTGGGCGGATTGGCCGGGTCGGCCACATCACCTTCCAGGACAATGCGGTCTTTCTGCTGCCGCATACGGGGATCGGGATTGGGCACCGCGGAGAGAAGCGCCTCGGTATAGGGGTGGAAGGGCTGCGCGAACAGTTCTTCGGTTTCAGCGACCTCGACGATTTTGCCGACGTACATGACAACAACGCGGTCGCAGATGTACTCGATCACGCTGAGGTCGTGGGAAACGAAGATGTAGGTCAGGTTGAACTCTTCCTGCAGGTCCTTGATCAAATTGAGGATCTGGGCGCGGACGGAGACGTCGAGGGCGGAGACTGCTTCGTCGGCGACGACGAGGCGGGGGTCGAGGGCGAGGGCGCGGGCGATGCCGATGCGCTGTCGCTCGCCGCCGCTGAAGGCGTGGGGGTAGCGGCGCATGTATTCGGGCCGCAGGCCGACCCTGGCGAGCAGTGAGGCGACGCGGTCCTCCAACTCCTTGCCGGCGGCGACCTTGTTGATTTTGAGGGGGTCGCCAACGATATCGATGACCGGCATGCGGGGATTGAGAGAGTTGAATGGATCCTGAAAGATCATGCGCAACTGTTGCCGGTACGGCTTCATCTCGCTGTTGGTCAGGGGCGCGAGGTCGACCATCTTTCCATCATGGTCCTGGAAGAGGATCTGACCGCCGGTCAGGTCGTAGGCGCGCAGGATGCAGCGGCCGGCTGTTGTCTTGCCGCAGCCACTCTCCCCCACGAGGCCAAGGGTCTCGCCCTGCAAGACGTGGAAGGAGATATCATCGACCGCCTTGACGTGACCGATCGTCCGCCTGAAAAAGCCGGCTGTGATCGGGAACCATTTCTGCAGGTTCCTGACTTCCAGCAGGACATTGCCGGCGGCTGCGCTGCCGTTTTCCGATGTGGAGAGTTGCTGGCCGTTGGTGGACTGTTCGCTCATTGGTTTCTGTGGAATATCTTTACGCTCACAATTCGGAGCGGCGGCGTTTCCAATATGGCGTTCTGCGTTGGATATATGCCGTCCTTCTATTCGTCTTCGTACAACAGACAGTGGACCTCCCGTTCCGGCCCCAGTGAAATTGCAGGCGGGTTGACGGCGTCACAGCGGCCGGGCATGAAGTGATCGCAGCGGGGCCCGAACATGCAGCCGGTTGGCCGGTTGTATGGATCTGGGACCATCCCGCGGATAGAGTCCAGCCGCTGCCGGTTGCGGCTTACGCCGAGCCGCGGAATCGACTTCAGCAACGACTGTGTATAGGGATGCTTTGGGTCGTGGAAGATCGAGTCCACGTCTCCACGTTCCGCTACCTGGCCCAGATACATCACGACGACGTCATCGGCCATTTCGGCGACGACGCCGAGGTCGTGGGTGATGAGCATGATGGCCATGCCGAATTCATCCTGCAACTCCTCAAGCAGTTCGAGAATCTGGGCCTGGGTGGTGACGTCGACGGCGGTGGTTGGCTCGTCGGCGATCAGCAGGGCGGGGTTGCAGGAGAGGGCCATGGCGATCATCACGCGCTGGCGCATGCCGCCGCTGAGCTCGAAAGGATAGGTATCGAGGCGCTCTTCGGGGCGAGGGATGCCGACGCGGCGAAGCAGTTCGATGGCATGCTCGTCGGCTTCGTCATCGAGCATATCGGTATGCAGCTTGATCGCTTCGGTGATCTGGTTGCCGACGGTATGGATGGGGCTGAGCGAGGTCATCGGCTCCTGGAAAATCATTGAGATGTCCTGGCCGCGGATGGCCCGGATCTCCCTGCCGCGGGGATCGAGCGCGGCGAGGTCGATGATCTCTGTCGATGAACTGCCGTTGGCGCCATTCTCGCCTGACGTCCACTCTCCGTTACTTGCGGCTGATAGGCGGTCGGGGCGATGGTAGAGGATTTCTCCCTCGACGATGCGGCCCGGCTGATCGACGATCTGCAAAATCGAGCGGGCGGTGACACTCTTGCCGCAGCCGCTCTCTCCGACGACGCAGAGGGTCTTGTGCTGGTGGATAGTAAAGTCGACCCCATTGACGGCCTGAACGGTGCCTTCGTCGAGGAAGAAGTGGGTTTTGAGGTTTCTGATTTCGATCAGTACGGGCGTTTCCATGGAATGGCGGTGGTCGGTGAATCGTTGTTAGCGGTTGTAGGGGTCGGCGGCGTCGCGGAGGCCGTCGCCGAGGAAGTTGAGGGCCAAGACGGCTACGAGGACAGCCAGGCCAGGAATGAGGAGCCAGGGAGCGGTGGCGACCGAGCGGATGTTCTGGGCCTCCTGCAGGAGGACGCCCCAGCTGACGACGGGCCTGCGCAGGCCGAGGCCCAGGAAGCTGAGGGAAGTTTCGGCCAGGATCATGCCGGGTATGGAAAGGGTGAGCGAGGCGATGATATGGCTGAAGAAGGAGGGGACCATGTGCCGCCAGATGGTGGTCAGCTCGCTGGCGCCGTCGAGGCGGGCGGCCATCACGAAGTCTTCGGTCCGGAGTGAGAGAAAACGGCCGCGCACGACGCGGGCCAGCCCGGTCCAGCCGATGAAGGACAGGATAATGGTGATGCCGAAGTAGATGCGCAGGGGCGGCCAGTCTGTGGGCAGGGCTGCGGCCAGGCCCATCCAAAGCGGGATGGTGGGAATGGAGCGGATGAATTCGATGACGCGCTGGATGAGATTGTCGGTTGTTCCTCCGAAGAAGCCGGAGATGCCGCCTAGCAAGATGCCGAGGAAGAAGCTGAGAAAGACGCCGAGAAGGCCGATCGACATTGAAATGCGGGTACCGTAGACCATACTGCTCAGGAGATCGCGGCCCATGCGGTCGGCACCGAGGAAGTAGACCGGGATCTCGGCATCGGTCGAGCCCACGAGGTGAAGGTCGGTTTCCCAAAGCCCCCACATTTTGTAGGGTTCGCCGCGCACGAAAAAGCCGACGTCGACGACCTGCTCCTCGTCGATCACGAATGTCCGTTTGAGGGCTTCGGGATCGATCTCAACCTTGTAGCCGTTGACGTACGGATCCCAGCGCATCCCCTCCTCTGTCTGACGCAGAAAATGCAGGCGCTGTGGAGGCGCCCAGGTGTAGTCCGCCCGGATCACGCCGGGACTTGAGGGCGAGAGAAACTCGACGAAGAGGGCAATGGCATAGATGATCAGCGTCACGATCCCGCCCGCCATGGCCAGGCGATGTTTGCGGAACTTCCACCACATCAGCTGCCATTGGGAGGCTACGGAGACGCTGCTCTCTACTTCGGCCGACGCTGCTCCCGACGAGGCCGCCTCCGGGGGCAGTGTTTTGGCATCAGTTACGGCCATGAAATCTTCCCTCTTCTCTTACTCCCGCTATTACTCCATGCGGATGCGGGGATCCAGCCAGGCAAGCAGCAGGTCGGACACCAAGGTACCAATGACGGTGAGAATGCTCAGCAACATGATAAAGCTTGCCGCCAAGTACATGTCCTGTTGCTGGAGTGCGCGAATCAGCAGGGGCCCTGTGGTGGGCAGACTCAGCACGATAGAGACGATGGCGGCGCCCGAAACAAGGGTCGGCAGGACCCAGCCGACGGTACTGACGAACGGATTGAGGGCGATGCGGACGGGGTATTTGAACAGGAGCCTCCATTCCGGCAGGCCCTTGGCTCTCGCGGTGACTACATAGGGTTTGCGCAGCTCGTCGAGCAGATTGGCGCGCATAATGCGAATGAGGCTGGCGGTACCCGCCGTTCCGATGATCACCACCGGCACCCATAGATGGGCCAAGAGATCGGCCACCTTGCCCCAACTCCAGGGCGCTTCCTGGTATTCGGGCGAAAAGAGGCCGCCCACGCTCTGATTGAAGTACTTGAAAGCGATGTACATCAAAATAAGCGCCAACAGGAAATTTGGGATCGCCAGGCCAAGAAATCCCAAAAAGGTAGCGACATAGTCGCCAACGGAATACTGCTTGACAGCCGAATAGATACCGATAGGGAACGCCACGACCCAGACGAAGAGCAGGCTGGCCAGAGACAGGACAAAGGTCAATGCCAAGCGGCTCCAGACCAGGTCCGAGACGGCCTTGTTCCAGCCGAAGGAGTCGCCAAAATCGCCCCTGGTGATGATCCCCTGTATCCATTTCAGATACTGGATATGGACCGGCTGTCCGAGCCCGTACTGATCTTCAAGCGCCTTCAACGCGGTCTGGTCCACGTCTTCGCCCTGTGCGGCCATCGAGGCAACCATGGTGGTCAGGAAGTCACCCGGCGGCAGTTGAATGATAACGAAGGCGACGATCGAGATCGCGATCAGAGTTGGGATCATGTAGAGCAAGCGGCGCAGAAGAAACTGAAACATGGTGAGGCCCTATCGAACGTGGAAATGCCGAAGGGGAGTGGGGAGCGTTGACTCGCTCCCCACTCCGGAACGCTTATATACCGTTACTCACCACTGATCCAGAACTGCTCAGGCTGGGTCGGTGCGGGTGTCGGATACTGCCACGAACCCGGCATCGACGTAGGCACGTTATGGAAGTTGTTCTTCACGATACCGTAGCCCGGAGGACTGGAGGAGGTGCCGATGACGTAGAACTGGTCCTTGGCAATCGCAAGGATCTCCTTCATCAGCTCGTTCTGTTTCGCCTGGTCACCAGAGGCCAGAATCTGTGCATAGAGATCCATCTGGTGCTTGACGATGTCCGGCGGTTCCTCCGGCTGCGTCATGGCGCCGGCGCCGCTGGGATTGGTGCGCCACGTCACCCAAGCCTGGGCAAAGGTGGACTCGCGGCTGAAGGGGAAGAAGTGGCGGGGATCGAGGAAGATCTGCGGGCCGGTGGCGGCGCCCCAGACGTGCACGTCGTGCTCATTGGCGTCTTTGCGCTGGTAGAGCAGCGTGCGGTCGACGACGCTCAACTGGGCGTTGACGCCGCAGTCCTGCCACTGGTTGACGGCCATCTCGGCGCGGTCAGAAAAGCCGAAGGCCTCGGTCGTCTGCACGACGAAGGAGAACGGCTCGCCGTCGGGCCCAAGGAAGTAGCCATCGGAGTCCCGTTCGGTCATACCGGCCTTGGCCAGGTATTCATGGGCCAGATCCTGGTCGAATTCCGTGTACTGCGTATACCACTCTTCATCGTAGAACTCGGCCATATCCTTGGGAATGGCGCTCTGCATCGGTTCGCCCTGTCCAATGTAGAGGACGTCGATGATCTCCTGGCGATTCATGCAGTGGGACATGGCGATGCGGAAGTCTTTGTTATTGAAGATTTCGCGCATGCGCTCGTCTTTGTGGTTCAGATTGAAGTGGTAGCCGGTGGTATTGCCGATGCTGCGGGTCTCGAAGAACTCGTACTCGCCGGGTTCACGATTTTCGGCGATGACGGCCTTGTTGTCGTTGGTGTTGAAGTGGCGGCTCATCATGTCGATTTCGCCGTTCAGCACCTTCAGCAGCAGGACTTCGCGGTCCTCGAGAATGTCGTAAACGACGCGGTCGATGTAGGGAAGCTGGTTGCCCTCGGTATCGACTTTCCAGAAGTAGGGATTGCGCTCCAGGATCATCTGGGAGCCTTCACCGTAGGCGACCCCTACCTTCCAGGGCATCAGGGTGGGCAGGTCGCCGTTGAACCAGCGCGAGTCGGACGGTGTGCCGGGCACGCTGGAGCACTTCATCTGGTAGAGATGGACCCAGTCGTTGGCGTTGTTCTCGGCGATCAGGGCGTCCAGGTTCTCGGTGTTGTAGTCCGCGTGAAACTGGGAGCAGTAGTGCATGGGGACACGGGTGAAGATGCTGCCACTGGGCGTGGCCAGGTTCTGCAGGAAGAGGCCGTTGGGGGCGTCGAAGGTGATCTTCAGGGTATAGTCGTCGACTGCCTCGAAGACCGCATCGGCTTCACCGGCGCGCATCCAGCCGGGCGTCCCGCCCGGGGTCAGGTCTGTGTTCAGGATCTGGTCGTTCCACCAGAAGACGAGGTCGTGGGCGGTGAAGGGCGCGCCGTCGGACCACTTCTGGCCTTCGCGGAAGATGAAGGTGTACTCGCTGGCATCTTCGCTGGCGATGACATCTTCAACGGCGTTGGGAACGACGCCGTCCCACTGGGGCGTCCATGCCATCAGGTGAATGTAGGAGACGGTGCGGACGAGCCAGGCGGTATCGGAGCCGCCGACCAGGGCGGTATTCCAGGTGCCGCCGTACTGACCGATGCCATCGACGGGTTCGACGACGGCGGGATTGACGGGCAGACGTTCAGAGAGGGGCGGCAGGTCGCCATTCCTTACCATCTCCTGGAATTCGGGCGCCTGGTTGGGGCTGACGCCGTCATCGGCTGCCATCTCTTCGCCGGAATCTTCGGCGGCGGGGTCAGCTTCCTCTGCGGGCGCTGCCGGTTCTGCGCCGCCGCAGGCGGCCAGGACGCCTACTGCCAAGATTGCGATCAGCAGCATCGCAATTAAACGGATGGGTTTCTGTTGCTGCATTGACTTTCTCCTTTGATGTAATTTTGCCTTAGGTCAGGCTTTGGTAAGCGAAAGCAGGACAGCGATAAATGCGCTACTGCCGCGTTGCTAAAGCGCTGTTGCGAATGCTTTCCCGCGCCGCAAAGAGAGCGCGAATTGGGGTGAGGGCGCGGGAATTATAGCTTGTATCAGGGTGATAGCCAAACTGAGGACCGGTGGACCGGTGATATCGTCAACTTTGTGATCATTGCGAACTGTAATGCCTATTCACTCTTCGGCACAAAGCCATTATATCACTGTTTTTGATGCAATTGCCCTACACAGGGCCTGCCCCTACCGTGGCCGCGGCGGGCGGCTGCGCGGCACGACGTGGGTGCGCGACCGGTGGCATAGACAGGACGCGGACGCAGCGGCACCAACGCGGCATGGTGTAGGGGGCGCCTGTGCCGGGTTCGGTTCGAGTTGGGGGGTGACTGCAGGCGGGTCGGTCGGGGAAGAGTTTCTCACTCTGTCGGTTTGAATTGGCGTATCGGTAGCATTTCAAGTACAATCCACTGCACCGCTCTCGATGACTTTGTGTCGTCGGAAACCCTGTTGGCGCGCTATGGACAGACTGCCCTCTGAAACTGAAACTGTCTTTGATGTCTTCAAACAGGCGGGAAGGCAGGTATCGCATTATATTATCTGGTTTCTCAGTTTCGCGATGGGGCTTGGGTTTATCTTTCTGCTCCATGAGATCCTGCAGGTGGTGCTTTTTTTGCGGGTCAATCCGTGGCACCTGCGCGCCTACAGGCTGTGGTCGATTTTCATTATGGGAATGGCCTTGATCGTGTGCATGTTTCTGATCGAGGGCTATTTGCGCCGCTCGCGTAGCAAAGGGCGTCTGCTGGGCGCTTCGCTGACTGTACTGTCGATCGAACTGGTGTTGATCGGCATTTCGGCGGCAGCGCTTTATTACACAGATATCAGGCATTTCCTTCTATTTTGAACGGCTCTGCAGGCGACGCCTGCACATGGAGTTCCCCCTCTCCCAGCCGACAACCCAGTTTCGCAGGAGGTAGCGCTTTGTCTCAGAACGACAGCGAGTCTGTAGTCGAAACTGAACAGACAGAAACTGAACAGACAGAGAACGGCACGCGACGCCATGATGCGCTTCTTGAGGTCGCTGACCTGAGGAAGTGGTTCCCCATTCAGAAGGGATTCTTCTCGCGCACCGTAGGCCAGGTAAAAGCGGTGGACGGAGTGAACTTCTACGTGCGGGCCGGGGAGACTTTGGGCCTGGTGGGGGAGAGCGGTTGCGGCAAGACTACGACCGGCCGTCTGATTATGCATGCGTTTCCGCCCACGGCGGGGGATATCTGGTTCGACGACCAGGAACTGGGGCCGGTCAACATCGCCCAAGTGGACGGCCAGCAGTTGAAACGGCTGCGGCGCAACATGCAGATGGTGTTTCAGGACCCCTATTCCTCGCTCAATCCGCGCATGAACCTGCTGCAGAATGTGGGTGAACCTCTGCTTGTCAACGAGATTGCAAAGGGGCAGGAGCTGGAGGACCGGGTGTCGGAACTGCTGCGGGTGGTGGGGCTGCGGCCCGAATATCTGAACCGATACCCGCACGCGTTCAGCGGCGGCCAGCGCCAGCGTATTGGCGTGGCGCGGGCGCTGGCGTTGAACCCGCAGCTGATCGTCCTTGACGAGCCGGTCTCGGCGCTGGACGTATCGGTGCAGGCGCAGATCCTCAATCTGTTGCAGGACCTTCAGGAGGAGTTCGACCTGACGTACCTGTTCATCGCACACGATCTGAGCGTGGTGGAACATATCAGCGACCGGGTGGCGGTGATGTATGTGGGTATGCTTGTGGAGAGCGCGCGTACAGAGGTGCTGTACCAGAACCCCATGCATCCCTATACGGAGGCGCTTCTTTCGTCGGTGCCGAAGCCGGACCCACGCGACCGGGCGGAGCCGATCGTGCTGGAGGGTGACGTTGCGGACCCGGCAAACCCGCCGAGCGGGTGCTACTTCCATCCCCGCTGCCTCTATAACGACAATGACCGCTGCATGGAGGAGACGCCGGAGTTGCGAGAGGTGGAGCAGGGCCATTTCGTGCGCTGCCACTATGCGGGCGAGCTGGAGCTGGCAGGGGTCGGCTAGCGCGGGCTTCGAAGACCGTGCGCAGTGCGGAGATTGATGGACGGGCGGTTACGACCGAAAATGGAAAACAACAGCGAATCCGGCGCACAATTCAATATCAGTTTAGAAGAGCTTGGCCTGTTGGGAGAGGGGACAGGGCTGCAAAATGGCAGCAAGAACCGGCCCAAGGTGATGCTCCTTTTCCCGCCCAACTGGACGCCGACGATGCCGCATCTGGCGCTGCCGACGCTGACAGCTTATCTGCGGCAGGAGGGCGTCGACGTGATCCAGCGGGATCTGAACGTCGAGGTTTTCGACGAGATCCTGAGCCGGCGCTATCTGACGGGCGCGCTGGCGCGGCTGCGGCGCATGCAGGGCTCTGCCGGCCCGCGGCAGAGGCAGATGCCGGGGTCTGAGAAGGCAGGCGCTGAGAGGATAGGCTGGGCTTTGGAGGCAGGCCCGCGCCTGGCCAAACAGGTGGAGCGAGCGAAGGCGGGGATTCGTTCTTCCGCTTTCTACGACGGCCCCATCGGCCTCGAGATGTTGAGCACGCTGCTGGACTGCCTTGAGATCGCGAACCTGCCGTACCATCCGGCGAGCCTCCATTTTCAAGGGTACGACTCCGCCGGCCCCCCTGACAACAGCCGCTTCCTCCTTCACGGCGTGCGCGACGACCAGCACAATATGTTTCTGGATATCTACCGGCGTCTGCTGTTGCCGGATATTGTGCGGGAGAAGCCGGACGTGGTGGGCATTTCGATCCCGTCGATGGCGCAGATGCTGCCGGGGCTGACTGCGGCGTATCTGGTCAAGGAGGCCGGGCTGGATTGCCACGTGACGGTGGGCGGGCCGCACGTCAGTATGCTGCGCGCCCAGTTTCCGGACGCGCCGGCGCTGTTTGAGTTGATCGACAGCGCGATCGTTTTTGACGGTGAGGTGCCGCTGCTGCAGCTGGCAAGGGCGGTTGCGGACGGCGAGAGCCTGGCAGACATTCCCAACCTTGTTTATAGAGACGGCAGCCAGATCCGGGTCAACGAGCGCAAGGAGCCGGAGAAGATCGCGAATCTGCCGATGCCGGACTTTGACGGGCTGCCGCTGGACCGCTATCTGGCGCCGGAGCTGGCGCTGCCCTTGCTGACGGCGCGGGGCTGTTATTTCGGCAAGTGCGCGTTCTGCAACGTTGGCTACGGGGAGCCGGAGTCGTTCAGCCAGCTGCGGGCGCAGCAGCTGGCTGACCAGATGCTGGCCCTGCACGAGAAGTACGGGGTGAAGCATATCTTCTTCTCGGACGAGGCGGTGACGCCGCGCAATCTGCGGGACCTTTCGAAGATATTGAGCCAGCGCCCGGAGACGCTGCACTGGGGCGGTTGCGTGCGTTTTGAGAAGGTGATCTCGGGGCAGCTGCTGGAGGAGATGGATGCGGGCGGGTGCAGGATGATCCTGTTCGGCCTGGAAAGCGCGTCGGCGGCGATTATCGACCATATGATCAAGGGCACACAGCTGCCGCATATGAGCCGGATATTGAAGGAGAGCGCGACGGCCGGCATCTGGAACCATACGTTCTTCTTTTTCGGCTTTCCCGGCGAAACGATTGAGGACGCGCAGGAGACGGTCAACTTTCTGTACGGGCACAAGCAGTACATCCATTCGGCGGCGATGGGCACCTTCCTGATGGAGCGGGACTCTCCGGCGCACAAGTACCCGGAATCTTTTGGGGTGAAACGGGTAATCGAGGATCCATCCAAGGACCTGGCCATCTATTTCGACTTTGAAGTGAGCGCGGGCATGAGCGAGCAGATGGCGGAGATGGTCCACGACAAGTTCCTGGAATCGCTGCCCCCCAAGCGCTATCCGCAGTTCTATATCAGTGATGTGTACCGCTTCCTGTATGCCAGCCATCTGAGCGAGCAGCGACTTCCGCATCCGCCGTGGCTGGTGCCGGAGGATGGAGTCGTGCAGTAGGAACAGCAGTGGTCAGTGGTTAGTGGTCAGTAGTCAATGTCCCGGGCAGTCGGTTCTGGACACTGACTACTGCTCATTAGCAGTACCAATCAAATTTTTTCACCAAGGAGAGAAGAATGAGAAGAGTTGCACGTACACCGATTTCCCGACGCGAGTTCATGCGCGTTTCGGGCGTGGCCGCCGCGGGTGCGGTGGCTGTGGCCTGCGGCGCGAGCGGCGAACCGGAGCCGATGGAAGAGGCTGCGCCTGCCGACGACTCGGCTGCCGAGTCTTCCGAGGCTGCGCCGGCGGCTTCGTCGTCCCAGTACAGCGAAGCGCCGATGCTGGCGGACATGGTTGCCGCCGGCGATCTGCCGCCTGTGGACGAGCGTTTGCCGGTCAACCCGATGGTGATGCCGGTTGCTGAGGAGAACGGCAACTACGGCGGCACGTTCCGCCGCGGATTCAAGGGCGTCTCCGACCGTTGGGGGCCGACCAAGATGCAGGACCGAGGTCTTTCCTGGTATGACCAGAACCTGAACATGCAGCCGCGCATGGCGGAATCCTGGGAGATCAACGAAGACGCCTCCGAGTGGACGTTCCACCTGCGCGAGGGGATGAAGTGGTCGGACGGCACGCCTTTCACGACCGAAGCGATCCGCTGGTGGTGGGAGGAGGACGAGACCAACACGACGATCTCACCCAGCATTGGCGGCACGTGGGTCTCCGGCCCCGAGCGCACGCCGATGGAGCTCGAAATCGTCGACGACTCGACCGTAACCTTCAAGTTCCCCTTGCCCAATCCTCTGTACGTATTCCGGCTTGGCCGCCAGACCAGAAATCTCTACCTGCCCGGCCACTACTTGAAGCAGTTCCACATGGATCTGACCGACGACCAGGATAAGTTGCAAGCACAGGTGGAAGAGGCCGGCTTCAACAGTTGGGAAGAGTACTATACGGACCGACGGTGGTGGTACCTGAACCCGGACCTGCCGAGCATCGGCCCGTGGATTTCCAAGAATGAGCTTTCCAACGAGTTGTTCCTGATGGAGCGCAACCCGTACTTCTTCGGCGTTGATTCCGACGGCAGGCAGTTGCCCTACGTCGACGACGTTACTCACCGGCTGTTCGAGACGAACGACGTCTTTGACCTACGCATCATCAACGGCGAGATCGACTTCCAGGCCCGCCACGTCAATATCGGCAACTTTACGCTCTACAAGGAGAATGAAGAGGCCGGCGACTACAAGGTCTTCCTTGGTTCCGCATCCGGGCACTCGGCGATCCAGCTGAACCTGTCGACCAAGAACGAACGGCTGGCTGAGTTCTTCAACATTCGCGACGTGCGGATTGCGCTGTCGGTTGCGGTCGACCGCGTGGCACTCAACGAGTTGGTGTGGGACGGACTGATGACGCCGCGGCAGTACAGTCCGCTGGAAAGCTCGGCTCAGGCTTACCCCAAGCAGGCCAACGCCTGGATCGAGTACGACCCGGACCTGGCCAACCAGCTTCTCGACGACGCCGGTTATGCAGAAAAGGACAGCGACGGTTTCCGGCTGTTTAACGACGGCAGCGGGGATACGCTGAGCTTCGTCATTGAAGGGACGGCGCAGCCGGGTACCACGAGCGAAGATACGGTCCAGGAAGTGATCAAGTACTTTGCGGCGGCGGGTGTCAAGGCGGCCTACAAGGGCTTTGAGCGCTCGCTGTACGAGGAGCACCACGGCGCCAACGAGATCGAAGCAGCGTGGTGGGGAGGCGACCGCACGGTCGTACCGCTGGTCAACCCGACGATCTGGACATGCGAGCAGCCGGACCGCCCGTGGGCCGCTGGCTGGGCGCACTGGCGCAACAGCGGCGGCACCAACCCGGCAGGCGTCGAGCCGCCGGCGGGTCACTGGGTCTGGACCATCTGGGAGATCTGGGACGCGATCAAGATCGAACCTGACCCCGACAAGCAGACGGCGATGTTCCACCAGATTCTTGACATCTGGGCCGAGGAGCTGCCGATGATCGGCTATTTGGGCGAACGCCCGGCGCCGATCATTGTCAAGAACGGCGTCCGCAACTACCTGCCCGGCTTCCCGCTGGACGATACGACCGGTGACGAGCATCTGCTCCACACCGAGACCTACTTCTGGGAAGACGCGGATTCGATGAGCACGTAGAACGGCGAGAAGAGAGTGAAGAGGAGAGAGGAAAGAGTAAGGGCGTCTGGCCAGTCGGGCTGCAGTTTTCTCTCTCCTCTCTTTTCGCTCTTCACTCCTCTCAGTTCGTTTCTGTCTTTTCGGGGGTTTTCATGCTGGCCTATATCGTTCAACGTGTTCTTCTGATCATTCCGATGCTGATCGCGATTTCGATTCTATCGTTCGCCGTCATCCAACTGCCGCCGGGTGATTTTCTGACTTCGTATGTTGCCCAGTTGCGGCAGGAGGGGGATGAGGTTGACGAGGCCGAATTGGAGTCGCTGCGCCAGCGTTACGGGCTGGGCCAGCCTGCGTATGTCCAGTATTTCAAGTGGATTTACGGGGTGCTGGTGAAGGGCGACTGGGGGCAGTCCTTCGAGTGGCAGAAGCCGGTCAGTGAGCTGATATGGGAACGTCTTGGGTTGACGATGGCGCTTTCGATGGGGGCGCTGCTTGTCGGCTGGTTTATCGCAATACCGGTGGGGGTCTATTCGGCGACCCATCAATACTCGTGGCTTGACTATCTGATGACTACCTTCAGCTTTGTCGGCCTGGGGACGCCAGGCTTTCTGCTGGCGCTCATCGTCCTCTACCTGGCCCAATCCTTGCTGGGCATGAATGTGGGCGGCCTCTTCTCGGACGAATATGTGTTGGAGCCGTGGAGCTGGCCCAAGATCGAGGATATGCTGAAGCACATCTGGGTGCCGATGTTGATCGTGGCGGTGAACGGCACGGCCGGCAACATCCGTATCACGCGCGCAAACCTGCTGGATGAACTCAACAAGCCCTATGTGGAGACGGCGCGGGCCAAAGGCGTCAAAGAGGGCGCGCTGATTTGGAAGTATCCGGTGCGGGTTGCGCTCAATCCCTTTTTCAGCACGGTCGGCTGGTCTCTGGCCAGCCTGGTGTCGGGCACAACGCTGGTGGCGATGGTGTTGAGCTTGCAGACGACGGGGCCGCTGCTGCTGCGTTCGCTCACCTCGCAGGACATGTACCTCGCGGGCAGTTTCCTCTTTCTTCTGAGTACGCTGACAGT
Source organism: Caldilineaceae bacterium (assembly GCA_965204525.1). Taxonomy (GTDB): domain Bacteria; phylum Chloroflexota; class Anaerolineae; order Caldilineales; family Caldilineaceae; genus Bin5. The sequence goes on from OZ241994.1 coordinate 2,628,525, forward strand.
TATCGGCACGCTGCTTTCCGATGTTCTGCTGGCGATCGTAGACCCGCGTATACGGTTGGAGTAGAACTGCGGAACTGCAGTTTTTAGTGAACTCCCGCGTACGTACGTGGTTGGTGGAACGGCAGTGGTCAGTGGTTAGAGACCACTCTGGAAGGTGGCGAATCGAGAGTTGAAAACTTCGTAGTACGAGTTTCCTCGGACTGTGTCGGCAGAGTTTCTGCTGTTTCCTCTTAGCTTTCTTATCTCAACTTCAACAATTTAATCTTTGTCCGTGCGGTTTGCCACGATATCGTCCATGGTGTGCAGGTACTCGCCCTCGCCGTAGAAGATTTCGCCGAGGCCGCCCTCCCGGATCATTTTCTGAACATCACGCAAACAGAAGGCGTATCGGACCTGGTTGCCCATGTGGTATTTGAGGCCATGGCGGTCGGTCAGCTCGATGATGCGCTCACATTCGGCCAGCGTTGTCGCCATGGGGATTTCGGAGAGGACGTGCTTGCCCGCTTCGAGCGCCATGATGGCGTGCTGCCCGTGCAGGTGGTCGGGCGTGGCGACGACGATGAGATCGATGGCGGGGTCTTCGAGCAGGGCTTCGTAGGTAGGGGAGCGTTTTTCGACGCCGAATTCGTGGGATACGCGTTCAGCGAGGATTTCATCTTGATCGCAGACCGCAGCAACTCTTGCGCCTTCCAGCATCTGAAAGGCGCGCAGATGGGAGCGGCCTTGGCCCAGGCCGAGTACGCCGACGCGGATGGTCGCTTGACCCGCAGATTCACGGCATGGACCAGGACTGTTCATTTTGCCCTCACTGCTACAGAAAGTCCTGCTGTTGGACACCGGTACAGGCGAAACCCTGGATGAGATAACCCTGCGCTATAACGAAATTGCATAAGGCGCCAAGCCCATGTCTGTCACAGGGGGTGCATACCAGAATTGGGGCGAGTCAGGTTGAATGGGAACGATGGAGCAGGGTATACCCCAGATATTGGCACATCCAGGTCAGCAGGTTGCCATTTCCGGTATTCCTGACCAGTGAAAGGCCAATAGCCGACACATATTTGTGAGACACACCCCGTCCGGAATCCGTCTTGACATCTCCGTGCCTCCGTGATAATATTAAAAATAGTATTATTTTGATATTGCCATGTTGGAAAGGCAGGAGCAGTCAGGGACCCTGAACGCAAGAAGATCAAAAACAGGAATCCAGGAGGTCAATGCCCGCAAACCGGTCCTATAGGTGACCACGAACCTGTGGGGGAAGCCGTTCGGGTATCGTGGCTATCTCTCACAAGCGCTCAATGAGCGCTCTGCTGCACGGGGCTAAAGTCAGTTGCGCCGATTTACAGGCGCATACAGAGTCGGCCCGTCGCGTTCTACGAAGCATTGCTTTCTCGTAAGTCTCATATTATCGTGAAGATCAACGACCAGTTCCAGATCGTCCCAAAATTGTGCATACTCGTCACCGCAGCATAGCCAGCTTCTTCGTCAATCTCATAGAAGACTCGATTGCCTGCACCAGGCAGCCAACCGAGTCTTCTTTCCATCTCGGTGGCAAGATTGCGGCTCTCTTTGCCGCTCTGAATCGACTCCGAATTCGGGTTAGAAAAGTGAGCGGCGGTCAGTAGGTGGCCGTTGCCAATCCCAAAGGAGGGTAAGACCATGTCATCCGCGGAAGCCAGACTGACAAGACGAAGTTTTCTGAAGGCAGCCGCCATGGCGGCCACCGGCACATTGGTGGCCGCCTGCGCGCCAGAGCCGGAAGCAGCCCCGACCGAGGCCCCCGAGACAGCCGCCGAGGTAGCCGAAGCTCCAGAGAGCATGTGTGAGATGGACTGGAACCCCACCTTTCCTCCGTTCGAAAAGTACGATCCCGAGGTGGTGATCATGGTCGAGGATACGGGGCAGACATTCAAGGAGGGGGACACGTATGACAACAACCCCATGTACAATCTGCGCCGCGACCTGATGGGGATCAGGTTCGAGGCGCACTGGACCGCGGCAGGCGACGCGCGGGCGGCCAAGCGGGCCGCCGACATTGCCGCCGGCACTTTGGCCGATTATTTCGTGTGCAATACCGTCGAGGCGGCAGAGTTCATCGCCAACGACGCTGTGGAAGACATCCGAGCCGTGGTGGATGCTACGTATTCTCCTCTGTCCAAGCAAAGGATGCACTATCCCGATGGCGAGTCCTGGGTGCCTGCGACCCGCGGCGACAAACTGTACGGCTTCCCCGAGGAGGGATCCCCCGCGGGTGGCAACAACCTCTGCTGGATCCGACAGGACTGGCTGGACAAGGTGGGGTTGCCGATACCGACCACAGTGGCCGAGTTGGACGAAACGATGCGCGCCTTCATGGACGCCGGGCTCAGCAAGTTCGGTATCGGCGCCAACAAAATGCTGATCATTTGGGCCGCTTCCATGGATGCGATTTTTGGCGCGCATGGCGTCATGCCCAAGACGTGGCGCGACTACGGGGACGGCACGCTGACCTACGGCAGCATCCGGCCCGAAAACAGGGAGGTCCTGGCCTTACTCCAGACGTGGTACAAGGACGGGCTGATTCACCCCGACTTTTACACGTTCGGGCCGGGAGACTCGTTCTCCCAGTTCACGTCGCAAGAGGTCGGCGTCTACTGGGGCGCTTACTGGCTTCTGGGACGCATGCAGGCCGTAGAAGAGGAAAATCCCGGCGCCAAGTGGACATACTTCTCGCGGCTTGAGGGCCCCGAGGGCAAGATCGGCCGCCGGGGCGCCAATGCCAGCGGGCGCGTGTACTGCTTCCGCAAGGGGATCGAGCACCGCAAGGTCGAGGCGGTCTTCAAGTACCTCAACTGGAACAACGATCTGTGGTTCCACTTTCCCGAGTATGAGGTCTATCAGTGGTCTGCCAGCACCGGCATCTGGAAAGAGGGGTACGACTGGGTGTGGGATGAGAACTGCGAGCTTCAGGAGGGCCCACACTATTCACGCAATACCGGCTCAGGGCACTGGATCCAATCCGTTCTGAGCAATGAGGGCCTTGCCGCCTATTGGGACAACCTTGAACCCTGGATCCTTGAGACTGACCGCAGCAAGCTCAACAAGGCCCAACGCTTGATTGCCGACCCTGCGCAGAAGCCGGCGATGGACATCTACCGCGCGGTCTACAACACGCAGCATGAGTGTATGCTCAACCAGTTCCTGGGCGCGCCCGGCCCAAATATGGTCGACTACACCGGGCATCTGACGGCCCTGGAGGACGCGGCCTATTTGGAGATCATCAGTGGCGCGCGGCCGCTGGACGCATTCGACCAGTTCGTCGCCGACTGGAAGAAGAGCGGCGGCGACGACGTCACCGCCGAGGTCAACGAGTGGTACGCCTCGGTATAGGAATCGGGTAGCGAGCGACTCAGACGATACGAGACGAGAAGGGGTGGCTGCGTATGCCACCCCTTCTGCGGCGAAAGGGAAACATGGGCTGATGGCTGAGACAACCATGATCACGCCAGCCTCTGTCCGGGCGCAAGCCGGCGCCAGGGTCAGGCTTCCGCCTGAACGCAAGCCCCCTTTTCGTTCCGTCTGGCAGAAGCACTGGCGGATGTATCTCATGATGATGCCGGCTATCATCCTGCTTTTGCTCTTCAATGCCTACCCAATATGGGGCATCGCCATCGCCTTTGTGGATTATAATCCCTTTAAGGGCTTGGCGGGCTCCCCGTTCGTGGGGCTGGAGCATTTTCAGCGCTTCTTTGCAACCCCGAACGCGCTCAATCTCTTCCGCAACACGCTGTTCATTTCCATCGGCAAAATTATTGCCGGACAACTGGTTGCGCTGGTCTTTGCCCTTGCGCTGAACCAGATCAGGGTGCGTTTTTTCCAGCGCGCAGTGCAGACCGCGACGACGCTGCCCCACTTCCTCTCCTGGATCATCATTGGCGGCATCATGGTGCAGGCGCTGTCCACCACGGGTATCATCAACAAGGGACTTACGGCGCTGGGGTTTACCGCTGTCCGATTCCTGGGCGACGCCGCGCTGTTCCCGTGGACGATGATTGGCCTGGAGACGTGGAAGGAGTTCGGCTGGGGAGCGGTGCTCTATCTGGCGGCGCTGACGGCCATCAACCCCGACTTGTACGAGGCCGCGGCCATAGACGGCGCTGGGCGCTGGATGCGCGAGTGGCATATCACCCTCCCGGGCATCGCGCCCATGATCATCCTGCTGTCCGCCCTGAGCCTGGGAGGCATCCTCAACGCCGGCTTTGAGCAGATCCTGGTGCTGATCAACCCTGTGACCTATCGGACGGGCGATGTCCTTGATACCTTCGTCTACCGCGAGGGGCTGCTGGCCGCGAAATTCAGCCTGGGCACTGCCGTGGGTCTGTTCAAATCCGTGATCGGCCTGGGGATGATCCTTTTTTCGTGGTGGCTGGCCGACAAGCTGGCGAACTATAGAATCTTCTGAGTTACCCGAATTCGGAGCTAAATCAGAGCAGGCAAGAGAGCCGTATTCCTACTCTGCCAGCTGGATAAGGCACTCATGAACTCCGAACTCAGGTGAGTTGAAATTGAAGCAGGCGAACTATGATCCAGGAACGCCGTCTGGGTGACGTAATCACTGATGTAATCATTTACATCGTTCTTACGCTGCTGGCGATTGCCTGCCTTCTCCCCTTTCTCAATTTGCTGGCTACGTCGCTGAGCAGCTTGTCGGCGATCGAGGCCGGCAAGGTGAACCTGTGGCCCGTAGGCTTTCAACTGGACAACTATGCCTACAGCCTGGCAGACTCACGCATCCTGACTTCGCTGCGCATCTCGGTTCTGCGCGTGGTGATTGGCGTGTTACTCACCCTGATGGTCACAGCGATTACGGCCTATCCTCTCTCTCATGATCACATATACCTGCCGGGACGCGATTTTTTCAAAGGGATCATGCTGTTCTTCAGCCTGTTTAGCGGCGGCTTGGTTCCCACGTTCATGGCCTACAAGTCGTTGGGACTTCTGGACAACTTCGCCGTGCTGGTGGTACCCGGCGCCTTCAGTATCTTCAGCACTATCATCCTCATCAACTTCTTCCGTGGACTGCCGCGTGAGATGTCGGAATCGGCGCTGTTGGATGGGGCGAACGAGTTCGACGTTCTGCGCTGGATCTACCTCCCTCTCTCCAAGCCCGCCCTGGCAACCCTGGCGCTCTTCTCGGCGGTGCATCACTGGAACTCCTGGTTCGATGGCATCGTCTACATGCGCCTCAGCGATAAATGGCCCTTGCAGAGTCTCATCTATGTGCGCGTCATTACCCGCCAGCTTCAGTGGGAGTCGGCAGCGGGTAGGGGCGCAACAGGCGGTAGCGGCTCCGCCGAGCTTATCCGCCGATTCGAGGACGCCACGCCGGAGGGACTGGCGGCGGCGATGATTGCGTTCGCAGCCATACCGATCATACTGGTCTATCCTTTCGTGCAGCGCTACTTTGTGACCGGTCTCACCCTCGGCTCTGTGAAGGAGTAACAAAAGAACCGTGCATGAGAAGGCTACCTTAGCCAAGTCGCAACCTCGTTTACACCGGTCTCAGCTTTCGTTTCGCATCGGGCTGTGCCGGGGGCGCACGGCCGCCTACCCGATGCACAAGCTGGATTTTATCATGATGGACCTGGAGCGGCCGTTGCTGTCACACCGGCACGCCGACTGGTGTACGGGAGATCTGTCGGGGCGAGTGCTGGAGTTCCTGGCGGCCGCGGAGGGCGTGGACGGTCGGAGTGACCCGCGCCTGGCGAGGCTTTTCCAGCGCATCCTGCGAACGCAAAGGCCGTCGGGGCTTTTCGGGCGCTACGCACCGGAACCGCGCAGCACAGAGCCACCCGAGAGCGACATCCTCGGCGGCGGCCACCGGTTGTTCAATGGCCTGCTCCGCTATTACGATCTCAGCGGCGACTGGCGGGCGCTCGAAGCCGCGGCCGGAATCGGCGACTGGTATGTCCAGAACAAAGACCGATGGCGCAAAGAGTTCTCCCACGAAAGACGCTTAGGGCTCTTTTCCTGGATCACAGAGCCGCTGGCGAATCTCTATGGCCTGACCGGCGAGCGGAACTACCTGGACATGGTGGCCCTGGTGGCCGAGCCGCTCGAGCAGATCGAGAATGCCCACTCGCATGGCACGCTGACAACGCTGCGCGGCCTGCAGCAGGCGGCTCTGCACACAGGCGATCCGGCATGGAACGAGAAGCCCGAACGGTTTCGCCGCGAGATCATCGACCGGCGCTACGAGATGCCCGATGGTTGTATCGCCGAGATATTCCCGCACGGTTTCCGCAATGAGGGCTGTTCTATCGCCGACTGGGTGATGCTGAACCTCAACGCCGGGTTGTTGACAGGCGACGACGAATGCTACGCGATAGCCGAAAACGCGCTCTGGAACGCCCTGTTCTATAATCAGTTCGTCACCGGCGGGTTCGGACACCGCGACCTCACTCCCTGCGGCTATGCCATGGGTCCGATGTCGGAGTGCTGGTGGTGCTGCACTGAGAACGGCGGCATGGCGATGTCCGAGTACGCCCGCCACGCGGTCTCGTTGCGTGGGAAGATTGTCTCGGTCAACCTGCTCGTGCCGGGCGAATTTCGTCTGCCAAAGCCCGGCGGTGAGATCCTGGTTGATATCCGCACTTCATACCCCGCCGGGGCGGATGCGACCATCACGGTCTGCGGTCTGCCGTCCGACTTCGGGATCAAGCTGCTTGTGCCCAACTCTCTGAGGCAGGCTCGCGTCGCGGAGACCCGTTCGGCGCAACAGTTGCAGGTACGTTTGACCGGACGTATCGGGCATCATCTGGAGAGCTGCGGGGATAACGTCCTCCTGCGGTATGGCCCGATCGTTCTCGCCCCCATGATCTACTACTGGAACACTGAAGACCGAGCTATGCCAAGCAATGCCCCGGCGGGCTACCTCCCGGACTTTCTGCCCCCAGGTTTACCGCGACTCCTCGCCGGCCAGCCGGATGCTGACGGGCTGCTGGCGTTGCGCCGTGATCCGCCGGACTGGATCTTCTTCGAGCAGGGTCCGGACGCGGATCTGTCTGTCGAGGGCGCGGCGGCCCACGTCGATGTCATCTTCAAGAGTGGCGAGACAAGGAAGTTGTGGTTCTCACCGCTTTGCCATAACACATCGGCCATGACCTACTTCGAGACGCCGATCGTGTTCCCGCGATAGAGACCAATTCATTGCAACTCCAGTGGCCAGTGCACTGTGCAGCTACTGGCTACTGAGTACTGCAGTTGGGAGATTTACCATGAGCGAGACACGGCTTTTCATGGACTGGATCAACGTCGACAAAGGGGGAATACATGGCACCTTAGATCCGGAGCGGATATCCGACGAGGGATGGCGCATTATAGAGCGCAACAAGAAGATCTGGGGCTTGCACGCCGACTTGTCGGGCCATGGCATGAAGAGCCGCCGCGTGCCTCACGGGGTCAGGATTACGATCGAGAAGGCACGCAAGTCCGGTCCCTGGCTGCAGCTGGATCGCGCGTGGGAGAAGAAGATCTACTTTGTAACCGTCATTCACGAAGACGGCAAGTACCGGGGCTGGTACGGCGTGGAGTTTCCCAAGCCCCGGGAAGCGGGGAACAGTTCCGGTCAGGATACGGACAAGGACCAGAGGGTGGACTTTGACAGGAGTGGCCTTTGCTATGCCGAAAGCGAAGACGGGATGCACTGGACCAAGCCCGAGTTGGGCCTCATTGAATTCGAGGGAACGAAGAATAACAACATCGTCTCGACTTCGCACCTGGGGAGCAGCGCAGTCTTCCGCGACGACTCCGCGCGGCGGGAGGAGCGATACAAGGCATTTGTCTGGGACCGTCTGTCCGACGAACCCTACAGCGCCGACTACGGTCTGTTCGGCGCCTTTTCAGCGGACGGCTACCATTGGACGCGCACGTCCGAGCCACTGCTTCCCTATTTTCACGATACGCAGAACATCGCCTGCTGGGACGCCGAGCGGCAGAAGTACGTCGGTTATTTTCGGCACCATCTCGGCGGTCGCGCCATCAGCTATGCCGAGACGGATGACTTCCGGCACTGGCCGGAAACGGAGATCATCGCGCATGCCGGGCCGCTGGACGATCCGGACGTGGACTATTACACGAACTGCTTTGTTCGCTATCCCGGCCTGCCCGCGGTCAAGCTGTTCTTTCCCGCGATGTATCATCATTCCAGCGACCAGTTGGATGTCCGGCTGGCGGTGACGCACAACGGCAAGGCGATCAGATGGGTGTCCCACGACCCTATCATCGAGGTTGGCGAGCCAGGCGCGTGGGACAGCGGCCGCGTGTACGCCTGCCCGGAACTGGTGCGCCTGCCCGACGGTAGGCTGGCGATGCCATACCTGGGGGTAAATGCGACGCACAATGAGAGCGCCTTTTTGCACTTCTATCAAGACGGCCACGATCTGCGCGGTGGTCACGGCTGGGCGATCTGGGACGAAGGGCGGATCGCGGGCGTCGAAGCGCGCAACCGGGGTGAGTTCTGGACGCAACCGACATGTTGCAGCGGTCAGCCCATCGAGATCAACGCCCGCACGACCAGGTCTGGCAGCGTTGAGGTGGAACTGTGGGATTGCGAGGCAGGGGGCAATCCTATCCCCGGATTTACGCTTGAGGAATGCACCCCGTTTTGCGGCGACGAGATCTGGACGCCGCTGCACTGGAAAGGCAAAGCCGATCTGTCGGAGCTCAAGGGCAAGAAAATCCAGCTGCGAATCCGTCTGAGGAGCGCGAAGATCTTCGGGTACCGCTTTGTGTCCGAATCCGGCGCAGGGTCGTCTTGAAAAGTGTCGAGCCTTTTCGCCTAGGCGGTGGAGACCACTTTATGGCCAAGCTGGCTGACGTGAACACAAGCGATGTTGCCGGCGCGATCCGGCTAGGCTGCGAGACGATGGGGCGGATTTTCAATTCCGAGGACGAGGACAGGCCCTACTGGGCTTCCCGCGTCTGGCCCGAAGCGCGATTCGGATTCTTCTGGCCCAACGCGGACGGTCACGTGCCGGGGCGACATCTGAACGCCCTTCTGAATGCCGAAGACGCCATGGGCGTGAAAATCGAAGAGGAATGTATCGAGAAGCACGCTCGGGCAGCCTTTTTCGCCTGTGGAGGCGCGATCCCGTTGCCCTTGACCCGCAATGATTACGACGGCCCGGTGGTGAATTTCGCTCCGCACCACGTCCGCGAAGGTTTCCATGCCTTGTACGCGCTGGCAGGTTTTCGTAATTCCGAGCCGGCGATGGATCTGGCCAGACGCGCGATCGCTTTCATCTTTGATCGCTGGTCCGCCCGTGACGGATGGGACTGGACTCATCTCGAAGGATCGCTTGGGCTAAGCAATACGGACCGCAGGCTGCTGGAAGAGTTCGGCCCCAAGGTTGGCAGTCCCACGTTCGTAACCGGTTTGGGTCGCGCCATGGGCCCGCTGGTGAAGCTGTACCGTGCGACCGGGTACGGTCCGTCGCTGGATCTGGCGTTGGAACTGAAACACAAAGCCGTGGACGAGTTCTTTCTGCCCGACGGTTCATACGATTCCAAGCGCTTCGGGTCTCACACGCATTCGACCACGTGCGTACTCTCTTCGCTGGCCCAGCTGGCGGACCTGCTGGCAGATTCGCAACTGATGGCCGTCGTGAAGGCTTTCTATGACAACGGTTTGTGGGAAATCCGCGACGAACTCGGCTGGGTCATGGAGTCCAGCCGTGCCGGTCGTCAGGGGGATCAGGGCGAAGCGAACAACACGGGCGACATTGTGGAGACGGCGCTGATTCTGGGCCGGTGGGGCTGGCCGCAGTACTACGAGGACGCTGAGCGCATGGTGCGTTGTCATCTGCTGCCGTCGCAGTTGCGCGATATCTCCTTCATTTCGGAGCCGCCCAACCCGGATGGAAAGGACTGCCTGCGCGACGTGGGTGAGCGCAACCGAGGGGCGTGGGGCTTCCCGGCCCCCTATGGCCTGCGACCGGTCGGCGCCCGAGCGATGGGCTTCCACATGGACATTGTCGGCGGGGTGGTCGGTTCACTTTGTGAAGTCTACCGCCAGATCGTGCGCAGCGACGAGGCCGGGCACTGGGTGAATCTGCACTTTGACCACGAGACAGCCGCGGTTGCGGTCGAGTCGCCCTATACGCATGGTGGTCTGCGGGTGCGGGTTGGCGACGGCCGACCCGTGTTCGTGCGGATCCCGTCATGGGTTGAGCCGGCCACTGTATCCGTCAGCGGTGTGACGGGTCGGACGGCCCGCCATCAGGGGTACCTGCTGATCCCTGAGCCCCCCGTTGGACAGTGGGTCTCGATAGACTTTCCCATGGCTGAGCGCGAGATGACGCTAAAGCGCAGTGGGCGCGATATTTGCGTCCGCTTGTCCGGCGATGCCGTTTCGGCGATGGATTGCTTCGACGCCGACCTGACGTTTTTCGATCCAATCGACTGAATAAAGCCCGTTGTATGGTTGCCGGGCCCAGCAAGAGGCGCCAGTGCGATAACTGAATCGACATGGCCACCGCGTCGCATTCATGGTGGTACAGTTCGTCGAACTGCGCACTATCTTCAACTCCGCTGAAACTCTTCCCGATTCCTCCCCGGATCTGTGCCGACCTCTGGGCTGTGTATTCAAGACAATCGAAATCTTACTCGACTGGCTTGCAGCCAAAACGCAACTCGCGCCTTCTTGCAGTTGCCTCGTCTGTTGCTTTCAATGCGCAATGGGGCACGAAGAAGGCCCTTCATGTTTCCTCGCAGTTGAACGGGACCGACAACGCAAATTCAACCCAAGCCTTCCTAAACGCAGATTCACAACTTTGCCTGCCATGAACGCCGGGCGAGGGAATCCGCAGCCTTATGGATACTCTGGAAATCAAGAAGATATTAGAGATTCCAACTGTATTATTAAGAAAAATGAAGTTATCTATTGACAAATTGAAACAAATGAGGTATTATCTTGATTATGTATTTGAATATATTCAGAAAACAGAAGTGAGGGCAAATAATGTTTATGGAGCGGATGGCGTTGGAAGCGACGCTGCGGCGGGAAAAACTGACTTCTGAAGCGAGGACGTATCAGGGGCTTCGACCGTACCGGCATCCACCTCGCTGGCAAGTGTGGCTATACACACGTTTGGGAGAGTGGTTGGTGGCAAGAGGAACTGCGCTGCAGGGGCGTTATCGAAGGGCAGAGTCGAGACTTGCTTTTGCCCACTATTCGAGACATGACAGGATGGAGCAGACATTATGAACCCACTACCGACGGCGTGCCCGATCTGCCAGGCAGGAGATCTGACCGTCACCGGCTTTTTCTGCCGGGAGTGTGACAGCCGGGTGGAGGGGCGGTTCCTGGTGGAGACGCCTTTTGCCGGGCTGACACAGGATCAGATGGCGTTCGCAGCCACGTTTATTCGCTGTGAGGGAAAGTTTAACCGGATGGAGGAGGAGCTGGGATTGTCGTACCCGACGCTGCGGGGGCGGCTGCACGAGATGATCCGGGCGATGGGATTTGAGCCGGGCCGCGACGAGCCGGCGCCGCTGCCGGAAAAGGCGCGGCGACAGATTCTGGAACAGTTGGAGGCGGGCGATATCAGTTATGAAGCGGCCATGGAGCAACTGCAAAATGGATAGAACTTTCTTGCCGTTCCGGTTGGCGAGATGAGCAGGCATACATGAGAAGGCATACGTGAGCACGATTGCAGGGGGAGCGAAATGAGTGAGCAGATACAGGTGAAGCCGGAATCTCCGAATCCACGCGTGCGGATCCGTTGCGGTGGAGATCTGCGGGTTGAGGGCTGGGAGCAAGCGTTGATTGAGGCGGCCGGCGAGGGAGGTCAGCCGGTGGTGGAGGCCGGGCCGGAGCGGCTCGAGATCGAGGCTGAATCTTCGCTGGTGGTGCGGTTGCCGTTTGCGAGCGAAGTGGTAGAGAGCGCGGCTGGTGGGCAGGTGAAGGTCAGCAAGGTGCGAGGCGGGGTGGAAGTTGAACAGGCAGGCGGGGATCTGTTGGTGGAGGAAGTAGGCAGTGTGAGGATCGAGAGCGCCGCGGGCTGGGTGAACCTGACGAACATTGCCGGCGGGGTTGAGGTGACGAAGTGGGCGCACGGCGATCTGACGGCGGAGCGGATTGGGGGCGGAATCTCGATTGCCGAGGTTGCGGGGCGACTGACACTGCAAAATGTATCCAGCGTACGCGTAAGGCGGGCGCGCGCGGACGTGGACGTGCTGAACGCGGGCGGAAACGCAGTTGTCGAGAGAGCGGACGGCGCAGTGGAATTGATCAACGTTGATGGCGCGGCGGCGATCGGCAAGGCGAAAGGACGGGTCACCCTGCGCGAGGTGCGGGGCAAAGTCGCCTGCGATCGGGTGAATGGGGAGCTGCACCTCGTAGAAGTGGGGAAGGTGGCGGTGAGCCGGGTGATGGGCGACCTGGGGGCCGAGCGTGTTCGCGGTGCGCTGTCCTGCAGGAAGGCGAACGGGCGGGCGACACTGCGTGAAGTGGGCGGCTCAGTTTCGCTGGGCGGCGTAGGCGGCGACCTGGTGGTAGAGGGATGCGGGGGGTCGCTCTCGGCCAAGTGCGGCGGCAGCGTCGATCTGGCGACAGTTCGCGGAAATGTCAACGTGGCTGCGGGGGGCGATGTACGGTGTCGTTTGGATAAGGAGGAAGGGGGTTCTTTCAAAGCAGTGTGCGGCGGTGGGCTCACGGTCGAAGGAGGCGCGACGATGGTGGCGCGCGGCCCGGGCGCGCATACGTTCCGCGCCGGGGCGGGGAAGAGCAGTTATTCTCTGGTTGCCGGGGGCAGCGTGCATCTCGAATCCGAGGGCATTCTGAAGGGACTTGGCGAGGAGGAGGGCGTGAGAGGGGCACGGCACGCCGCCCGTGCGCAGCGTCACATCGCCCGGTCGCTAAGCAGAACGCTGCGGCGCAAGCTGCGGACGGCAGGCAAAAGGGCGGCTGAAGGGGATTGGGAGGATGCTCGCAGCTGGAGCTTCAGTTTCGACACAGATGCGTCGTCGTCCGGGGCTTCCGTGCGAGACGAGGAGCCGCTGGCCGACTTTGAGGATATCGATGTGGGCGCAGATGTGGAGGTGGACGTCGAGAATGAAGCGGACGTCGAGCCGGTTTCCGAGGAGGAACGGTTGACGGTTCTGCGCATGTTATCGGAGGGCAAGATTACGGCTGCTGAGGCCGAGGAGCTGTTGGATGCACTGGGCAGACGGGCGTCGTAGCTGAGACAGGTACCGCCGAGTTGGCGCCCACGTGAACATGGAGGAACAGGATGGACAGAGACAGTCGGGATGGAGGCAGCCAACTGCCGGCCCGCTCGCGGTCGGCTATCACAGTGCGCAGCGACGGTGCAATTGCTGAGGAGTGGGAAGGGGGACAGGAGGCGCTGCCGCAGATCGTACGCCAAGTCCGGGATGGCAGCCGCCAGCCGTACGGCACGTTCTTGCGCCGTGTTCTCTTTTTCTGGCTGCGCGTTTATGTATGTGAAGTCTATACGAACGGTAAATCGAAAGCGGTAAATGTGCGTATCCCGATACCATTGCCTTTGATCGGCGCATTTTTTCAGTCCAAGTTGAGCTGGTCGCAGGCGTTTCAGTTTATCGAGCGGAGCAGCCGCACGCAGGGGATTCCAGCGGAACGTTTTCTTGAGTCGTGTATGGCGCTGGAGTTCGTGCGCGTGTACGAGGACAAAGAAGAGAAAGAAGAGCTGGTGGTGATCGGGTTGGATTGAATAGGAAACCGGTGATGAAAGCAGCTATTGAAATCGAAACTCTGAGCAAGACATTCCGCAGCCGCGGGGGCAATGAAATCGAGGCGGTCAGCCGGTTGGATTTGACGGTGGAGGCGGGGCAGGTCTTCGGCTTTCTGGGGTCGAATGGCGCCGGCAAGACAACCACGCTGAAGATGGCGTGCGGCCTGGTGATGCCGACAACAGGAACGGTGCGCCTCAACGGATATGACGTGGGCAGGCAGCGGGGCCAGGCGATGCGGCAGATCGGCGCGGTGCTGGAAGGGACGCGCAATGTGTACTGGCGCATGACCGCGTGGCAGAACCTTCTCTACTTTGGCCGGATAAAGGGGATCTCGTCGAGCAGGTTGCTGAAGACCAGGGCAGAACAGCTGTTGCGGGAGCTGGACTTGTGGGAGCGGCGCAAAGATCCGGTGGGTGAGTACAGCCGGGGGATGCAGCAGAAGGTGGCGATCGCGGCTGCGCTGATCGCGGACCCGCCGATCGTGCTGCTGGACGAGCCGACATTGGGGTTGGACGTGCAGGCGTCGCGCACGGTACAGGAGTGGGTTGTCCAGCTGGCAAAGGAACGCGGCAAGACGGTTGTGTTGACGACGCACCAACTGGACATGGCCGAGAATCTTTGCGACCGGGTGGCAATCATGAGCCGGGGACAGTTGCTCGCCCACCGACCCACGGGGGAGCTTTTGGACCTGTTCCGGCGGGAGTTCTATCAGGTGCGGCTGCGGGGCGCGGTCGAGGCGGAGAAGGCCGGGGCTTTTCCCGGATTCATGGCCAGCCAGGAGAACGGGCACACTATCCTCTCCGGGGAGGTAGGCGACGATCTGTCTGTTTTCGAGCTGGTAGAACGGGCGCGGCTGGCGGACATGGACCTGATCAGCGTTACGCCGGCGGCGCCGAACCTGGAGGAGATATTTGTCGAACTGATCGAGCGGGCAGAGGAGACGGTTGGGCAAGACGGCAGTTTGGAACGGGACGCGGGCCACAGGTCCGACAACGTTGAGAGCAGAGGGTGACGGAATGGTGTTGACGGGAACGGTACTATTGAATGAATGCCAGAAGCGACTGATTCTTCTGTGGTCGTACAGATTCAACTTCATGCTCGAGACGTTCATGATAGGGTTCCTATTCGTGGGCATCAGTTTCTTTGTGTCGGGCGGCAGGCCGGAGCCGGAGCAGATGGCGCCGGCGCTGCTGGGATACCTGACGTGGTTTTTTGCGGTGTTTGCGATCTCGGACATGAGTCATGGGATCCGCGAGGAGACACAGACGGGAACGCTGGAGCAGATGTACATGAGCCCGCTGCCGTCGGGCCTGCTGCTGGCCGGGCGCTCGGTGGCCTCGATATTCATCAGCAGCGGAATGGTCATTCTGATTGGCGGGATTCTGATGCTGCTGCTGGGGATCCGGATTCCAGTTCGTCCGGCAGGTGTGCCGGTCTTTGCTCTGACCCTCGCGGGACTGTACGGGTTCGCTTTTTTCCTGGGCGGGGCGACGCTGGTGTTCAAACAGGTGAATGCGCTGAGCAACTTGCTTACAAATATGTTGTTGTTCCTGAACGGCTCCTTTCTGACAGTAGAACGCATGCCGGGCTGGATGGAGGCGTTTGCACGCAGTCTGCCCTCTACGCAGGGAATCGATGTGTTGCGCCGGGTCGTGCTGGACGACATGTCGCTGGCCAGCGTGTGGCAGGACGGAAGCCTGGTCTGGCTGACGGTGCATACGGGGGTCTTTCTTTTTGCCGGTTGGGGCGTATTTTTGTGGGGGGAGCGGGTTGCCCGCAGGCGCGGACTGCTTGGGCAGTATTAGGCGAGTTCAGAACAGGGGTTTGACCCATTTCAGATTGAATCGGCCCGTGCAGTAATCGCAGTTGGCGAAGAAGAGGGCGCCGGTCGTGATTTCAGTAAGAGGATGATATGGCTACAGCAGAAGAGCGAATGCGCGTCTTGAAGATGATAGAAGAAGGAAAGATCACAGCGAAAGAGGGCGCGCGTCTATTGGGTGCGCTGGGTAAGAGCGACGAACAGGCCCGCCGTCAGCGGGGGGCAGCCGAGGCAGGCGCCGAGGGCGGAGGACGCTGGTTGCGTCTGCGCGTATCCGATACAAGGAGCGGCAAGACGCGGGTCAATTTGACGATCCCGATTGGGCTGGTCAACATGGGGTTGGCGGTCGGAGCGCGGTTTGTACCGGATGTGGCCGAACTAGACGTTGAGGAGATTCGCGACGCGTTGCGGTCCGGGCTGAACGGGAAGATACTGGAGGTTCGCGATGAAGAGGAGCTGGTTGAGATTTTTGTGGAGTAGAAGGCCCCCGGTTGGAGGAGACAACTCTTTGAAAGGATCGTAGCCAAATCGTAGGCAAATTGTCCGCCACGCTGGTTGCGCCGATTTTGGTTGAGTTTGAGGCTGGCAGATGGAGGTCCACCAGAGTAAATGTCCACAGGTTTGGCGTTTTTGCAGGGGACGTTTGGGGACCGGGGCGCGGTTGCTGCGGTTGACAGGAGGAGGGTTAGAGCTTATACTTAGTGCAGCCGTACCCCCCAAGACGAACGGCTCTGGAAATGCTCAGCAAAATTCGATACAAGACCGTCAGCGCAATGGATTTCCCATTGTGCCGGGCACAAACCAGTTGACACTCAAGGATGAGCGTGAACGCCGAACGTTTTGCGAGTTGTAGCCGGATTCCACATCGAGTTGCACTGACTGCAAAGGCCATAGACACCTGGGTGCGCGCGTGCCCGGGTGTTGTTGTTTTTGGGGGACGCGCATAAAACGGGAACCTGTCTCTGTACCGTTTCGTTTCTTAGGCGCCAACCAGCTCAGAGAAAGGAAATCAGAATGGACGCGATTGCCAGCCGTATCCTCAAAGCCCGCCAGTACGCAGCCGAACGCGACGAGCGCCTCTGGGTTAACAACCTACAGGTGAAGATTCACGGCGAGCATTCTGATCACCGCGTTTCTTATGATCAGGGCTCCTGGGATTGTGATTGCGAGGAGTTTCAGCGCAGAAGCATATGTGCCCACGTAATGGCGATGGAAGAGATTCTCGGTGAGGCGGTTGAGCCTGCGGTGCTCCCTATTCCGGGATAGTGCAGGTGAGCGAAGTCCAGAAAGTCTACCATTGAATGCCAGGCCGTTTGGCCTGGCATTTCCTTTTGTGGTCAGTGGAACTGCAGTGGTCAGTGACTGCGGCGAGTGATTGAGGGTAGGTGTTGAGAGGGGTGAGAGTGAGGCCCGCGGGAATGTCTTGTTGCTGGATTGGGGCGGATTTCAGCGGGGGTGCGAGGTGTGGAATAATAGCGGGATGAGAAGCGCCAAGAGGGATGGATGAAACGCACGGCCCAGCTGCTGATCGGTATTCTGATCAGCGTCTTTTTTCTTTATTTGATTCTGCCGGGCCTCCATCTGCCGGAGGTTTGGCGGGCGATGGGGCAGGCCAACTACTGGTGGATTGTGCCCGGTGTGGCGGTCTATATGGTGGGGCTGTGGGCGCGCACGTGGCGCTGGCACTTTATGCTGCGGCACCTGAAGCCGGTGTCGCTGGGCAGGCTCTTTCCAGTGGTGTGCATTGGCTATTTCGGCAACAACGTCTACCCCTTTCGGGCCGGGGAGGTGATGCGGGCGTACGTTCTGTGGCAGCGGGAGGAGATCCCGATCAGCTCGAGCCTGGCGACGGTGATCATCGAGCGCGTTTTTGACGGGCTGGTGATGCTGCTGTTCGTGTTTCTGGCGCTGCCTTTTGCGCCGATTCCGGCTGCTTTTCAGCGGTTTGTCGTCTTTGTCACTTTTCTGTTGCTGATCGTCACGGGGCTTTTCATTTGGGTCACAGTCCGGCCGCGGCGGATTGCGGCGCTGTATGGCTGGCTGGCAGAACATCTGCTGCCGGCGCGGGTCCGCGAACGGACGGACGGCTTTTTTGAACGGTTCATGGCGGGGCTGGGCAGTCTGCGCAGCGGTCGGGATCTGTTCTTGATTTTTGCGACGAGCATTGTGGTGTGGCTGATGGAGACGGTCAAGTACTGGTTTGTGATGCACGCGTTCGCGTTCAGCGTCAGTTTTCTGGCGCTGATGTTGATCAACGGGATCGTGAATCTGGCGACAACGCTGCCGTCGGCGCCGGGGTATATCGGTACGTTCGATACGCCGGCGATCGAGACGCTGACCGCGTATGGGATCGATACGCAGCTGGCGGCCAGCTATACGCTAACCTTACACGCGGCGCTGTGGGTGCCGGTGACGCTGTTGGGGGCCTATTATTTCTGGCGGGAACAGCTGCGCTGGAGTGACTTCAACAAAGCTCGGGACCGGGCGGACCGGGCAGCCCAGGGTGAAGCGGTCGTGTTAGAATGAGGTCCGGCAGTCTTGCCGCTACAGGCCGTCTTCGACATTTCAGACACTCACTTTACAGTTCAGACAGGAAGAGGAGCCAGGACTGATGGGAGCAGAGAGCGAAACTCGCGTGCGGGAGAATGGCAGCGTACAGAAAAGACGGCTTGACAACGGCCTGCAGATCCTTCTGAAGGAAAGCCACCTGGCGCCGGTCGCCAGTTTCTGGATCTTCTACCGGGTGGGAAGTCGCAATGAGGTTCCCGGCGGCACCGGCATCAGCCACTGGGTGGAGCACATGCTCTTTAAGGGTACTGAGAGGTATCCGCAGGGCTCGTTTGACAAGGCGGTGGCGCGCGCGGGCGGGGCGTTCAACGGCATGACCTGGCAGGACTGGACGACCTACTTCGAGACCTTTCCGGCGGAGCGCATCGAGCTGGCGCTGGACGTGGAGAGCGACCGCATGGCGAATGCGATCTTTGACGAGGATGAGACCGAGTCGGAGCGGACGGTAATCATCAGCGAGCGGGAAGGCAGCGAGAACAGCTACCGCTGGCTGCTGAATACGGAGATGCAGGCGGCGGCGTTCCAGACGCACCCGTACCGGCATCCGGTCATCGGTTGGAAGCAGGACCTGCTGACGATGTGCCGGGACGATCTTTACGAGCATTACCGGACGTTCTATACGCCGAGTAACGCGGTGGCGGTGGTGGTGGGGGACTTTGACAGCGCGCAGATGGTAGACCGCATCGAGCAGTATTTTGGCGGATTGGAGGCGGGTCCTACCTTGCCGGAGATGCGCTTGGAGGAGCCGGAGCAGCGGGCGGAGCGGCGCATCGTGCTGCGGGGCACGGACCAGACGTCCTACTTCGGCCTGGCGTTCCATGCGCCGGACGCGCAGCATCCGGACTTCTTTGCGCTGACGGTGCTGGACAGCATCCTGAGCGGCGCGAAGGGGATGGGGCTTTTCGGGGGCAGCTCTTCCAACCGCAGCAACCGGCTCTACCGGGCGCTGGTGGACAAGGAGCTGGCGGTAGGCGTCTCTTCCGCGTTCATGCCGACGATTGATCCATATGTTTTCGGCTTCAGCGCCACGCTTGCGCAGGATATCACGCACCAGGAGATTGAGGACGCGATCTGGGCGGAGATCGAACGGGTGCAGGAGGAGCCGGTGGCGGAGGAGGAGCTGGACAAGGCGATCAAGCAGACGAAGGCGCAGTTCGCCTACAGCAGCGAGAGCGTGACCAACCAGGCCTACTGGCTGGGCTTCAGCGAGATGATCGCGGACAGCGAATGGTTTGACGGCTGGCTGGCGAACCTGGAGGCGGTGACCGCCGATGACATTCAGCGGGTCGCGCAGATCTGGTTCGGCCGCAGCAAACAGACCGTTGGCTGGTATCTGCCCGAGGCGTAACGAGCGGGTTGTGTTGATTGCCGGTCGCTAAGCAATGTTTCTTTCGCGGCTCCATCTGGAACATTTCCGTAACTACAGAAAGTTGGACCTGTGCTTCAGCGCGCCGCTGACGCTGGTGCAGGGCCGCAACGGGCAGGGCAAGACGAATTTGCTCGAGGCGGTCTATTACCTGGCAACGAGCAAGTCGCGCCATGCGCGGATGGAGCGGGAGGCGGTGGACAGGGCCGCGGCGAAGGAGCCGATCCCCTATGCGCGGATTCGAGGTGAGGTCGTGCGCGGGGAGGAGTCGACGACGCTTGAAATCCTGTTCACGCTGCGCGGGGACGGTGTAAACTACACGAAGCAGATTCGGGTGAACGGCGCGCCCAAGCGCAGCATGGACCTGATCGGACATCTGCGGGCGGTCCTGTTTCTGCCGGAGGATCTCACGTTGATCGCCGGCAGCCCCAGTGAACGGCGGCGGTATATCGACATCGCCCTCTGCCAGATCGACCGCGGCTACTGTCAGACACTTTCCCGCTATCAGAAGGTGGTTACGCAGCGGAACAGCCTGCTGAAGCAGCTGCAGGAGCAGACGGACGGCCCCGCGGCGGCGGCGCAACTCGCATTTTGGAATGACCAACTGGTCGAGCTGGGAACGCGGGTGCTGGCCCGGCGACATACCTATCTGGCAGCGCTGGCGCCTATCGCTCGACGCGTTCATGCGGAGCTTTCGCAGCAGCAGGAATCGTTGGATCTGCTGTACCTGCCCAGCTTCAACACCGGGCTCTACTCTGAACATGACTACCAGAGGCTGCGGGAGGGCGAGGAAGTCGAGACGGACGGGATCGCTGGCCTGGAGATCGGGGCTGAGATGATCGGCCAGCGCTTTCGAGAGCGGCTGGAGGTCCGACGAAGTGTGGAGTTGAAGGCGGGTAGCTCACTCTACGGGCCGCACCGGGACGAGCTGGTTTTTCTGGTCAACGGCTGGAATCTGCGCACGTACGGCAGCCGGGGGCAGCAGCGCACGGGCGCGCTGGCGCTGAAGCTGGCGGAGCTGCAGGCTATGGCGGAAGCGACGGGCGAGAAGCCGGTCCTCCTGCTGGACGACGTGATGAGCGAACTGGACGCGCAGCGGCGGGCGGCGCTGCTCGAGGCGCTGGCGGATGTGCGGCAGGGCATAGTGACGACGACCAACTGGGCACAGTTTTCCAGGGAATTTCAGCAGGAGTCGCAGCTCCTTCAGATTGAGGCCGGTGTCGCAACGCCCTCGGCGGGCACCCTGTGAGTTGCGGCGCAAACGGTTACCATTCTCCGCAAACTTTCTGCTCCGGTTCTGACTACTGACCCCATGGACGAGAGACTCTACTACGAAGACGCCTACGTGACCAGATTCAGCGCGCAGGTGATGGAGCGGTTTACGCACGAGGAACAGCCGGCCGTGCGGCTGAGCCGGTCGGCCTTCTATCCCACTTCCGGCGGCCAGCCGCATGACACGGGCAACCTGGACGGAACTGCGGTGGTCGACGTGCAGGTCGGGGCGGACGGCGCGGTGCTGCATCTGCTGGCGGAGCCGTTACCGGAGCAGACGGTACGTGTGAGCGGGGTGATCGACTGGCCGCGGCGCTATGACCATATGCAGCAGCATTCGGGTCAGCACCTGCTGTCGCAGACATTTTACCGGCTGCTGGGACTGGAGACCGTGAGCGTCCATTTCGGTGATGCGCTCAACACGGTGGACCTGGAAGGGCCGTCGCTCTCGGCGGCGCAGCTGGCGGATGTTGAGACGGCGGCCAACGAGATGGTATGGGAGAACCGGCCGATTCGCGCCTACTGGGTGAATGAAGGGGAGCAGGCGAGAGTGCCTCTGCGGCGGGCGCCCACGGTGCAGGGCGCGACGCGCATTGTGGAGATCGACAAGTTCGACTGGTCGGCGTGCGGGGGGACGCACGTGCGGCGTACGGGGGAGCTCGGGCTGATTTCGTTGCTGCGGTTTGAAAAACACCGGGGCAGGAGCCGCGTGCATTTTGTATGCGGGGGGAGGGCGCGGGCGGACGCGGCGCGGCGCAGGGGGCTGCTGGCAGAGACGGCTGGATTGTTGGACAGTGGTGTGGATGACGTGCCGGAGCTGGTGTCGAAACAGCAGGAGGCGCTCAAGGGCGCGGAGAGGGCGTTGAAGGCCCTGCGGGAGGGGCTTGTCGGGTATCAAGCGCGAGAGTTGCTGGCGGCCGCAGAAATTGTGGGTGGTTTGCGGCTGGTGGTCGAGGCGTTGAATGACAGCGAACCGGCGGCGGTGCAGAGGCTGGCGCGGGCGCTCATCTCCGAGCCGGGCGTTGTGGCGTTGCTTGGATGCGCGCAGCGAGGCAAGGGTACGGTTGTGTTTGCCCGTTCAGAGGGCTGTTCAGTGCACGTTGGAAATCTTTTGCGAGATACGCTGAAGCAGTTCGGCGGAGGTGGAGGCGGACGTCCGGACTTTGCTCAAGGCGGGGGTGTGGCGGCGGAGAGGCTGAGAGATGTGCTCGGCGCGGCGCTGGATGCTGTTCGGCGCGAGGTGAGCAGCTGAAGTGCTGTCGGGTTGAAACGCCTATTCCCGTATAGCGTATTGCATGTGTGTAGGCGAAAAGCCAAAGCCGGGATTTTCCGCAAACGAGAAGGCATGGCGCCGGCCAGCCAGGAGACACAAAAACTTTCACATGCAAAACGACAAATCGATGCCGATCCTGCCGGTCGAGGCATACACTTCGCAGGACTGGTTCGACCGCGAGCAGGAGCGCATATTTTCACAGACGTGGGCCTTTGCCGGCCTCATTGAGGACATCAGCGAACCGGGGCAGTATATTTCAGTGCAGGCAGGGTTGAACAACATCTTTATTGTGATGGGGCAGGACGGGCAGCTGCGGGCCTTTCACAATATCTGCCGTCACCGGGGGACGCAACTGCTGCGCGCCGTCGGCAATACGAAGAAGGTCATCACCTGTCCCTATCACGATTGGACCTACGACCTGGAGGGATGTCTGCTGTCCGTTCCCGACAGGAGGAATCAGTTTCCGGACTTGGATATGGCGAGTCTCGGGCTGAAAAAGGCGTCTGTGGCCAGCTGGCGAGGGATGTTGTGGGTCCATCCTGACGAGAACGCCGACTCTGTGGAGGACTGGTTCGGCGGCGTGGAGCCCCATCTTGGCCCCCACAGTGTGGAACAGCTGGTGGAGTATAAGAGCGGGCGCGCTGAATACACGATTGCCGCCAACTGGAAGATCGTGGTCGAGAACTACATCGACGGCTATCACCTGGCGCATCTGCACTCCGGCACGCTGTCGATGTACGATCACAGGCGTATCGAATCCGGCTTTGTCGGGCCGCACTTCTTCTTTTGGGAGCCGCTTAGCTCGGAATACGCGGCGGACGTGGAGAAGAACGCGCCGTCTCCTCTGGTTATCCCGGCAGACCAGGCCGGCGCGTGGGTGCCGATGCTGTTTCCGGGCATCGGGCTGGCAGAGAACGAGGACTCGTGGTCGGTGTTTCATATTACACCGCTGGCGCCCGACCGCACGCGCGTTGTCGTCCGCACCAAAATGGCTGACGCTTCATTTCTGGCGTTCGCTTCGCAGTCGATCCGTTCCTACGACTTCTGGTCGAAGCGGGTGCGGGGCAAGTATGAGAGCGATGATGCCAGCGATCCAATGACGTCCGGCGACTTCATGCAGGAGGACATCTACGCGTGCGAACAGCAGCAGCGGTCGCTCAGAAGCCCATATTTCGAGCACGGTCCGTCTGCCTTGAACGGGGAGGCGGGAGTGCGGCGACATCAGGAGTTGGTGATGGCCTGGATGGGGGAAGAGTGATGACCGGAGAACAGTGATCTGTGAGGACTGATTGAAGAGAACAGCGATGCGACTGCCGGGGTATGGAAATGCCTTTGGCGGTCGCTCTCTTTTGGGGGCTATTCTTCGGGCATGAGCTGCGATGGCGCGGGGCCCTCGACGGCTGACCGGTGCGCCCGCCAGTGGTCCAAAATCAGGGGAAACTCCCGCTCCATAAAGACGTAATAATCCCGCATTTCTTCAAGAGGTTGACGGCGGGCGGGGGAGGCTCCGTCAAGCAGAGCGAGCCCCCTTTCAGACAGACGCCGTAACTCGGTAAACTGTTTTTTCGCCTTCTCCTCCATGATGTGTGACCAGGAGTCAGGCAAGACGCGGTAATAATCGCGACGCTGGCCTGGCAAGCTCAGCCGCTCGATGAGCCCCATCTGGATGAGCATACGGGTGCCGGTGCTGATGGAGGACTTGCTGGCCTGGAGGGCTTCGGTCAGTTCGTGCATGGTCTGATGGGGTGGATCGCAGATGAGGAGCCAGCTCAGGATTCTGCCGGTCATGCGGGGCAGGCCGGCCTGTTCCCAGAAGAGCCCGAAACTCTCTACATATTCGTGCATATTTTGCATCGGCGAGGTAACTTCCGTGGTCAGCGGCGTATGATTGGCGACGCTCATGTTTCGAGGGCCAGTTTTTGTTGTTGGCGACCGATGACGCTGCTGAGAAGGACCAGCAGCGCGACGGAGATGAGAACCAGCACTGCGATATCGAGAGCGATCTCGGCGATGCCCGCGCCGTTCTGACTCACTTCGAGCAGGGGGTTCATCAGGTAGTAGGTGGGGAAGAGGCGGCCGATCCACTCGGGCGCCTGTGGAAATATCTTGAGGATGCCGGGTGCGTAGAGCAGGATCCCTGCGGCCTTGATGATCCCCATGAAGGTATCCATGTCCTTGGAGACGGAGCCGAGGATGATGCCGAAGGCCGAGGACATCAGCCCGCCGAGGGCGATCACGAGCAGGAGGAGGGCGATCTGGCCGGCGAAGGCGCCGTTGATCAGCAGAATGACCGAGCCCATGATTCCACTCAGGATGAAGCCCATCAGCGTCTTGGACAGGTAGACGTCGAGCAGCGAGGTGGGTGTAGAGGTCAGGGCGACCAGCGTGCGATCCTTTTTCTCGTCGAGCAGCGATGCGGCCGGGAAAAAGAGCCCCCCGAGTACGATTGACATGATCAGGAGCAGGGGCAACAGACGCTGCGACCAGGTCAGTGTGTTGGCGCTGCCTATCTGCTCCGCATTGACGGTGACGGGAAGGTTTTCGATGCTGCTCCCGATTCCCGCGGTCATGGCGCGCGCGACGGCCGATTCAAGGAGCAGGAGATTGCGCACGCCGGCCTCTCCCCAGCGGTAGACCGTGAAGTCGACCTCTACGCTGTCGTCTTCGAGGGCAGCGGCGAAGCCGGCAGGCAGGCTGAGGCCGACCTCTTCGCTGCCGCGTTCGACCGCGCTCTGGAGCGCCTCGTCGGAACTGTAGATGGTGGTGTTGATGCTGGGATGGTCGAGCAGCGGCCCGGTAAACCGTTCACTGGCGCCGGGGTCGTAGATGCCCAGCCGCGGTGTCTGCGCCAGCAGGTCGCCGAAGACAAGCGCGATGAGAAGGCTGAGGATGACCGGCATCACAAGTACATAGACGACCATGAAGTTGGCTGCGCCGAGGCGCACGTCTTTGCCTATCAGAACTGCAATACGCTGAATATCCATCAGAATTTCCTCATTATGGCGGCCGTTCCGACCGCCGTCGAACCTGCGCCAACCAGGAGCAGAACTGTCAGGTTGCCGGCCACGTCTGCCCAGCCGGCGCCGAAGTTGATGATACGGTGCAGAGAGTCCACGAAGTAATAGGAAGGGATGAACTCCATCCAGCCGGTAGAGAGACCGGGTAGGAGAATCGAAAAGCCGGGGAACATCATGGGGATGATAAACACGATCGTCCACCCCATCACGGACGCATTGTCCTTTGAGATTGCGGCGATAAAGAAACCCAGGCCGACCATCAGGAAACTGCCTAGCAGCAGCGTTGCCAGGAGGAGGAGCGGCGCCGTGCCCAGAATACCCATCACGGCACTCAGGATTAATACCTGGCCGAAGGCCAGGACCATCCCCATCAGGGCCTTGCCGACAAAGAACTGATGCAAGCGCAGGGGGCCGGTGACGAGGGCGCGTGCGGTGCCATTATCGACGTCGCGGTTGAGGAGGGTCGCCAGCCCAAAGACCTCTATCACCACAATCATCATCAGTAGAAGGGGCGCGAACCGATCGCGCATCGTGAGAGGCGCGCCAGTCATGTCATTGCCGAGCACGATCGTGGTGTCGTTGAAACGGGCTAAGCTGGCCAGCGTCTCCGGATTCACGGTGTTGGCGACGAGCGCCAGCACATCATGGAAAATCTGCTTTGCTTCTGCAGGGACCCCGGGTGCGTAATAGGCATCCAACTCCACCTTCTCCCCTCTGGCGGCGGCCGCGGTCAACTCGGCGGGAAGCGACAGGCCGACGAAGAAATCACCGGTCTCTTCCAGCGCGGTCAGCATCTCGGCCTCGGAATCGAAGATTGTATAGTCGCCAGGTTCATCAACGAGGCGCTGGTAGAGGGGAATCTCTCGATCCTCGATGAAAAAGGCCATGCCCAGGCTTTCGTCCACCTGGTTGGGGAGCAGGAAGTAGATGACAAGGTAGAAGACGACGCCTATCGCGGTGACAATGGCAAAGAAGCGGTGGCGGAAGAAGAGTTTGATATCATTGACGACGAGTGTGCCGATCATCCTTGTAACCCCCTGCCGGTGATATCGAAGAAGATATCTTCCAGCGTTGCTTCCTCGCTGTGGACGGTGAGGATGCGTTCGTTCCTGAAGAGATCGAAGACTGTCTGCGGGGTCTGATCTTCATCGAGCGTCACCTCGCGCACTTCGATGTCGCCGTTGGGCAGTTCGACCTCCACTTTGAGCGCGCGCATGCCGAAGCGCTGTTTGAGACGGGCCGGCGTGTCGAGGGCGACGATTTTGCCCTGATTGAGGAAGGCGACCCGGTCGGACAGCTTGTCGGCTTCAACCATATCGTGCGTGGTCAGAAAGACGGTGGTTCCCGTCTGGGTAGCGGCGCGGATCAAGGAGTGAATCGTTTCGGTGGAGACGGGGTCGAGGCCGTCGGTCGGTTCGTCGAGAAAGAGCATTTTGGGATCGCTGACCAGGGCGCGCGCCATCATGAGACGTTGCTTCATGCCTTTGGAGTAGTTGGCGACGTGTTCTTTGTCACGGCCGCCGAGACCGACCTTCTGAAGCAGGCCTACGGCGTCGAAATCGGGTACTTTGTAGAGTTTGGCGAAGAGATTGAGATTTTCGACGGCGCTCATCTGCTCGTACAGGTTCGTGAATTCGAAAGAGATGCCGATCTTCTGCTGGACCTGTTTGCGGTCGTTGACGATATCCATGCCAAGGAGGGTGGCTGAGCCGTTTTGGGGCGTCAGCTGACCGGTCAACATCTTGACGACGGTCGATTTGCCGGCGCCGTTGGGGCCAAGGAAGCCGATGACTTCGCCTTCGGCCACGTCGAAGGAGATATCGTCTACGGCGAGGATGTCGCCGTAGCTGAAGCTCAGGTCTTTCACCGAAATTGCGGGTTGTGCCATGCTGTCTCTCCTTACATCGGGACGCTTGTGCCGGCGGGCCGTTCTTCCGCAAGGACTGTTGCGCGTCAGTCAGATGAGTGAACATGGACAGCCTAGCATGTTCTGTTTGTTCAGTCAATGCCGAACAGACAGAACTGTCTGACGTTTTTCAGACATTGGAGGGATGTGATTACCAGGTAATTCGTAACGCATAGTGCGTGTTCCGATGCCGGCGGGAAGGTTGGCAAGTTCTGAAATCCCACTCTGTGGCGTATACTTTGCATCAGAGCCATAAGAGTTATTCAGGCGCGGCCGTTGCGAAGAGCGCACTGCTTATTTGGGAACGGCTGAACGTCAGGCGCAAGGAGAAAGACGGGCAATGGAAACTCTGACACTTAACGACGGCGGGCGTCTTCCGGTACTGGGATTGGGTACATGGCAGATGGGGGGCGGGCGCAGCCGCGACTATTCGCGGGATGACGAGATGACCGCCATAGTCCGGGATGCGATTAAGATGGGGTATACGCATATTGACACGGCGGAGATGTACGGCGTTGGTCATTGCGAGGAGCTGGTGGGGCGGGCTATGCAGGATTTCGCGCGTGAGGAGATATTCCTGACGACCAAGGTATTGGCCGACAATTTGCGCTACGACGATCTGTTGCGGGCGCTGGACCGCAGCCTGGAACATTTGCAGACCGACTTTGCCGATCTGTACCTCATTCACTGGCCCAATCCGGACGTGCCGCTGGAGGAGTCTTTCAGGGCGCTTAACCGGGTGACGGCGGAGGGCAGGGTGAAGCGGGTGGGTGTGAGCAACTTCGACATTGCGCTGCTGCGCGAGGCGCAGGAACTGTGCGCGACGCCGGTTGTGACTAACCAGGTGCGCTACAATCTGCACTCGCGCGAGCCGGAGGAGAACGGGTTGTTGCGCTACTGCCAGGAGAACAACATTGTGCTCACCGCGTACTGTCCGCTGAAGGACGGGGTTATGCAGAACGAGACGGTGCAGGCGGTTGCGCGCAAACACGGCGCGTCGGCGGCGCAGGTTGCGATTCGCTGGCTTACGCGGCAGCCGCAGGTGGTGACGATTCCGATGTCGACCAACCGCGACCATTTGCGGCAGAATCTGGAGGCGTTGACGCTGGCGCTGGATGAAGAGGATGTGCAGCGGTTGGATGCAAGTGGATAGGAGCCGTCCCGCGGACTTGGGCCGGAACCCACGGTAGTTTGCAAGAGGATCCAGAGAATAGAGACAGGAGGACCTATGCTTCCCATTGAATCGATCCGCCGGGTGTTGGACGCCGGGCTCACGAAGGGCGCCGATCTGACAGAAGTGTATCTGGAGAACAAGGAGAGTCTTTCCCTCACCTTGGACGAGGGGCGGCTGGAAAAGGCGACGCAGGGCAACGACATCGGAGGGGGCGTGCGGGTCTTCTACGGGAACAACGCGGCCTACGCTTACACCGATGATCTAACTGAGGAGTCGCTGCTCGAGGCGGCCGGGGTTGCGGCGGCCGCGGCCGAGAACGCAAATAATGCGCAGGTGTGCGCCGATCTGACAAAACGGGAAAGCCCGGTCATGTCGCAGATCGAGCGCCCATTCGAAGAGATGTCCACGCAGGACAAAGCCAGTATTCTGCGGCAGATGGATGAGGTCACGCGAGGGCATAGCCCGCATATTGTCAGCGTGCAGTGCGGTTACACGGAGACGCGGCGCCGGGTCTGGGTCTACAACTCCGAGGGTGTTTGGGCGGAGGACGACCGCGCCTTTATCGAGTTTCAGGGGCAGGTGGCGGCGCAGAAGGGGGAGGTGCGTCAGTCCAGTGCCACTGGGGTCGGAGGGCAGGTCGGGTTGGAGTTCTTCGACGATCGAGATCCGGTGGCGATGATGCCGGAGGCGGCTGACACGGCGTTGCTGATGTTGGACGCGAGGCCGGCGCCGGCCGGCGAGATGCCGGTCGTGATCACTAACGGCTGGGGCGGCGTTCTCTTCCACGAGGCCTGCGGCCACTGTATGGAGGCGGACTTTATCACCAAAGGCGCGTCGGCCTACACGGGGCTGGTGGGCGAAAAGGTGGGGCCGGATTTTCTGACCGCTTACGACGACGGCACGATCCCGGGCCGGCGGGGGACGATGCGCTTTGACGACGAGGGCGCGCCGACGAACCGGACTGTGTTGATCGAGAACGGCATCTTGAAGGAGTATATGTGGGACCTGACGGAATCGCGGCGGGCGGGCCGGGCGTCGACGGGCAACGGGCGGCGGCAGTCGTTCCGAGACATGCCGATGCCGCGCATGACGAATACGTATATTGACGCGGGCCCGCACGACCCGGAGGAGATCATTGGCTCGGTGAAGAAGGGGCTGTATGCCAAGAAGCTGGGCGGCGGCCAGGTGGAGATCGGACGCGGTGATTATGTCTTCACCGTTACTGAGGGATGGTTGATCGAGGACGGCAAGCTTACGGCGCCTGTGCGCGGGGCTACGCTGGTCGGCAACGGGCCGGAGACGCTGCGGCTGATCGATATGATCGGGACGGACATGTCGCTGGACCCGGGGCGGGGCATGTGTGGCAAAGGGCAGTGGGCGCGGGTGAGTGTCGGCCAGCCGACGGTGCGCGTGCCGAAGCTGACGGTTGGCGGAACGGAGTGAACGGAAGTGGTCAGTGATCAGTGGGTAGAGTCTTGAGACATCAGAACAGGCTGCGCCCTTGGGGGCGGGATGAGGAGTATAGACGTGGACTATCTTGAATTTGCCCGGGACGTGGTTTCGCGGGCGGTCGAACGGGGCGTGGAGGCGGAAGCCTATATCAGTGTCGGGCAGAACACTTCGGTCAATGTAGATCGGGGAGAGGTGGAGAAGCTCTCGCAGGCGGGGTCGAAGGGTCTGGGCGTGCGGGTGATCCGGGACGGCAAGATGGGGTATTCCTATACGTCCGACTTTGGGGCGGCCAGCATTGAAAAGACGATCGAGTCGGCGGTCACCCTGGCTGAAGTCGCGGACGGCGATGAGTACCGCTCCCTGCCGGCGCCGCAGCCGCTCCTGGAGGAAGAGCTGGATATCTACGACCAAGCGGTCGTAGACCTGCCGATCGGACGCAAGGTCGAGATGGCCAGACGGATTGAGAAGGCCGCTTTGCGCTTTGATGAGCGCGTCGTACTGACCAATCGCTGCACGCTGATGAGCCAGTACGGGACAGTGGCGATCGCCAACTCGAAGGGCGTCGCGGGCAGTTACGACAAGAGCTTCATCGGCGGATTTGTGATGGCGATGGCGGCGGATGAGAATGACCGGTCGGTGGCGTTCGGGTTTGACTTTGGCTCGCGATTGGCCGATTTCAAGCCGACCGAGGTTGGTAAAGACGCGGCGCGCAAGGCGGTAGGGATGTTGGGCGGCAAGCCGGTGCCGACGCAGCGGGCGTCGGTGGTCTACTCGCCGATGGCGGCGACGAGCGTGCTGGGTGCGCTTTCGCGGTCGCTGGGCGCGGACGCGATGCAACGCAACCGCTCCTTTCTGGAAGGCAAGATAGGCGAGGCGGTCGCCGCGGATAGGGTCTCGGTGCTGGACAACGGGCGGCTGCCCGGCGGGATCGCGACGCGGCCGTTTGACGATGAGGGCGTACCGACGGCGGCCACGCGGCTGATCGATGAAGGCGTTTTGCAGACGGCGCTGCATGACCATTACACGGCCACCCGCGACGGTACGGCCAGCTCCACGGGCAACGCCAACCGCCGCTCCCACGCAGCCATGCCGACGCTGGACGCGAGCAATTTTTACTTCCAGCCGGGTCAGGAGACGCCGGAGGAGGTGATCGGAGGGGTGGAGCAGGGGCTGTACGTGGAGAGCGTGATGAACACCGCCAGCATCAACCCGATCAGCGGCGATTATTCGATCTCGGCGAAGGGTTACTGGATCGAGAATGGCGAACTGAGCCATCCTGTCAACGAGGTGACGATCGCGCTGCCGATGCAGGAGCTGCTGCACAATGTCAAGGCGATTGGGAACGATCTGACGTTTGTGCCGATGATGGGCGCGCTGGGGTCGCCGACGATACGGGTGGATGGGGTGATGATTGGGGGGATGACTGCGGGGGATAGTGAATAGCCCTTAGTGAACTGCCGCGCCTCAATTTGCCACCCACCTGAGAGTTTTCGAAATGCGAGCGAGTTCAAGATGCCCGGTTGTAGTTGACGTCGCTTGTGTAGAGGACTATTTCCTGTCAGTAGCCTTTGAAAATGGCGAGAGAGGGCTACTCGACATGAAGCCTTACCTGGATTTCGGCATTTTCAAGAAGATTAGAGACCCGAAGGTTTTTGAAACGGTTCATGTCTCTTTTGACACTATCGCCTGGGCGTCCGGTGCTGATCTCGACCCTGAGTTCGTTTACGAGAAGTGCAGCATCACTTAGTGAAAGAGATCGGCTGATCAGTAAGAGAGCCGGCAGTCCGCCAAAGTCGCGGCTGGAGCGGTTGACGCCAGCGAAATCGTACAGAGGCACGGAAGAGTAGCCTGGTCAGTCTGCAGCGCAGCCGTTCCTCTCTCCTCTCTCTTGTAAGGCCACCGCCAAATTTGAGAGTACGACCATGCCCGGCAGCGTGGGCAAAGTGCCTGCATGCCTGGAGTCCGGTTGGACAACCGGGGCGTTTTGACGTTCAATAAGGGCCTGCCCGCCTGTCCACTGGAGTTTTTCCTTTGTCCCGCTCGCACGACCCCTATGCCGCATTCCGCATACACGACTACCGGCTGTACGTCGTCGGCTGGGTTGTGGCGCGGATGGGGACCTATATCCAGAGCATCGCGATCGCGTGGGAGATCTACCAGCGCACGGGGGAGGCGCTCTCGCTGGGGCTGGTGGGGCTGGCGCAGGCTCTGCCATTGATGGTGCTGGCGCTGCCGGCGGGGTTGCTGGCGGACCGTTATGAACGGCGGCGGCTGTCGATCTTCAGTCTGCTGGGGATGACGGCGACGTCGCTGGCGCTGGCCGCGTTCTCGATCAGGGAAGGGCCGGTATTGTGGATGTATGCGCTGCTCTTCCTGGACGCCAGCA
Organism: Caldilineaceae bacterium; assembly: GCA_965204525.1. Lineage (GTDB taxonomy): Bacteria > Chloroflexota > Anaerolineae > Caldilineales > Caldilineaceae > Bin5. The sequence goes on from OZ241994.1 coordinate 2,660,510, forward strand.
TGATGACGGTGGGACGGCCAGCGCGGACCGCGCTGCTGCCGCAGCTGGTGCCGACGGAGGTTTTCCCGAATGCGGTGACGTGGAACACGAGCTTGATGCATATTGCGTCGGTGGTGGGGCCGGCGTTGGGCGGCTTTGTTATTGCGGTGAGCGTGCCGAGCGCGTATTTCATCGCGGCGGCGGCTTCGCTGTGGCTGGCATTTATTTTGAGCCGCATCCGGTTCCGGCCGGTGGAAGAGAGGCCCGAACCGGCCAACCTGGAGAGTTTGCTGGGCGGGGTCCGGTTTGTCTGGGACAAGCGTATCCTGTTCACGCTGATGGCGCTGGACCTGTTTGCTGTGCTGCTGGGCGGGGCGGTCTATCTGCTGCCGATCTTTGCCGAGGATATTCTGAATGTGGGCGCGACGGGGTTCGGTTATCTGCGGGCTGCGCCGGCGGTAGGGGCCTTCTTGATGGCTGTGGCGATGATCTATCTGCCGCCGATGAGGCGGGCAGGACATGCGCTGCTGCTGGCGGTGGCGGGATTCGGCGCGGCGACGATCATTTTCGGCTTCTCGCAGAATTTCGCGCTTTCGTGGGTGATGCTGTTTCTGACGGGGGCGCTGGACAATATCAGCATGGTGGTGCGGCAGACGCTGACCCAGTTGCTGACGCCGGACCGGATGCGGGGGCGGGTGTCGGCGGTGAGCGGTATCTTCATCGGGGCGTCGAATGAGCTGGGCGGATTTGAGTCGGGGCTGGTGGCGCAGTGGTTTGGGCCGGTGATTTCGGTGGTGAGCGGGGGGATTGGGACGATCCTGGTGGTGGCGGGGGCGGCGGCGCTGTCGCCGCAGTTGCTGCGGCTGGGGGCGTTGCACGAGGCGCGGGAGGAGGAGGAGGGGACGTGAGTGTCGAAGTGATGGTGTCCGACCTCCGATGCATGAGCTTGGCCCACTCCCGGAAGGCGGGCGCGTCCATGGGCAGCACACCGTAGGAAGCCAAGACCTTGTCGAGCCAGACCTCCAACTCCTTTGCTTTCTCCTCGTCCTGCTGGCGGGTGGTCTCGATTCCCGCCTGTATCTCTCCCACTGTTACGGCAGACACGAAGAGTTGCTCTGCCGGCACCTTCGCGATCCAGTCGAGGACGGCGAGGTGTGGACGGGGACGCCGCAACTCAGAGACCACGTTTGTATCGAGGAGGTACATGGCCCTACTCCACAGCCAGAGGCGCTCTGTGGCGATGCTGTCGGCGCGGCGGCGTAAGGTCGTCGGTCCGTGCCTCAGGGGCGAGGAGTAACTCCTTCAGGTCGGGCCTGGTCAACTGTTCCAGTCTCCGCCACTGCTCGATTGGTAATAGTACAGCAGTTTCGACGCCGCGCCTGGTCACGATCTGGGGTCCTTCTGCGAGCATGGTATCCAACAACTCGCTGAACCGCGATTTTGCATCCTGAACGGGCCATCTTCTGCTCACAGCTCACCTACTTTTTTGCATTCTATCTGACTAGATACCTGACTAGCTACCAGACTAGGCTAAATTGTCGTCGGTGTCAAGATGGACATAAGCTTGAATACATGGTCACATCGAGAAGTCCAGGGGCATGACGAATTGCCCTCTCGCCTGACGGGAAAGGCCCACTGCAAGGCAGTCGACCTATCAACTGCAGTCCTGAGAACTCCCAGAGCGTGTAATTTTTGACTCAGACCGCGGCTGCCCAGAAAATTGGGAATACGCACGCCTACAAAGATCCACTTGACAGGTCGGCAGAAATCGTGTACTATGTAGTACACATGACATTTGGCAAGTTTGTCCGTTCGGCCCGCGATAAGAAGTTTAAGGAAGACCGCTCTTACTCAGTGCGGCAGGTTGCTCAGCGCATTGGGGTTGAACCGTCCTACTTGAGCAAAATCGAGCGAGACCAAGTCGCGCCTCCCTCGGAAGCCACCATCACCCGCTTGGCCGGGGAGTTGGACGAAGATGCGGACCTCTTGCTTGCGATGGCGGGCAAAGTTTCCAGCGACCTGCGGAATATCATCATGCAGCGGCCGCAACTGTTCGCAGAGCTGTTGCGGCAATTGAAGGATGCACCCGAACACACGATTCAGAGCGTCGCGCGCGAGATACGGGACGGAGATTGGTGAGGGCCGGTGTTGCAAATGCAAGGACCCAGGAGGGTTAAAGAATGATTGAACTGAAGAGAGATCAACTGGTTTTTCGATTCCCGGAGGTGCATAAGGATGCAGAGTGCCGGATCTCGTTCCAGCGCACGTTGCGCATACCGGACGATAACCGGCCCTATTCGTTGCCGCCGGGCCTGGGAAAGTTTCCACTCAATCTTGTAGATGATTATGCGGACAGAGTTCCGGCGACGTGGCGCGCGCACGGAGGCGTCTTCCTGCCGATGTACCAGGCGGAGGCGATGTGGCTTAACTTCAGCGGTTCGTATCCGATGGCGGTGAAGGTGGCCGCGGGCAAGATCAATGCGGTGACGGGTGAAGGCTGGGAGAATGAACTTTCGAGGAAGCCGCAGGACTATGTTGTGGTTCCCGATCAGCCGTGGCTGGACGGTTTCTCCGTGATGAAGGGGATGATCCGGCAGTTTGTGGCGATGCCTCTTGGCGAAGGATACACGGCCGAGGAGCAGTTGACGGGCGAGGCGGAGCACGGCGGGCTGCAGATTGTTGTTTATCCCATAGAGCCGTCATATTACGAGAGAGAAGAAGAGGCGTTCATGCCCATTGCCTATTCTCCACTACGCGCCCTCTCGGAGCCCGTTGAGGAGATGGGTCTGGCTCCGGGCGGTCTCATGCGCCAGGAGATTTACGAAGACGATTATGGCTTTGAGGCGTGGGAGACGTCGGTGCGGTCCCGCTGCTACGTACATATTCTCAACAGCGTGCAGTTTTACAAAGTGACGGGCGCCCATCCGCCGAGCATGCCGCCGACGGCGATGGAGTATACGGAGGCGGGGCTGCCGTGGTTTGACTATTACGGCGGTGATCTGAAGGCGCTGGAGGGCGCGGAGAAGCTGGCGGGGCTAGACAGTGTTGCGGTAAAGAAGTTGAAGAAGGGCAAGGGAATCCTGGCGGATAACGAGGCGGTGGAGCCGAAGGTGGTGAAGAAGCTAGGGAGGGTGAGAGAGGGGGAGTTTTAGCTTTTCAGGTAGTCACCAAGTTGGAAGAGTGCGAAAAAGCCCAGCGCTCTTCCAACCTTCTCTGACGGAGACAGGGCGCGACTGTTGAAGTAAAAGAGAGGGGAGAAGGAGTTTGAACACCGAAAAGCACACTCAGCATAGGCTTCCAGTGCGTTCGGCAGGATGGGGCGAATTACTGTTTCAATCCGTATTCCTGAATCGCGGAGGCTATCGACTCACACACGTTGAGGAGAGAATTCACTTCGTCGTTTGTGAAACTTCGGTCAATCAAACACTTCACATCCTGCCCTGCGGGCATGAACATACCCGTGGTCTGGGCTTTATCCTTTATGTCATTGATTACTTCATCCGGCATTGCGACTTTCGACCTTATGCTGCCGGCACCCCCAAAAGCGGTGTAAAGACTCTGCTTGTAAACTGAGTTGGGGGGATATGCAAAGCAGACGGGAACACGTACATCATCAACGATGACACCGGAAGAGAACCCTTTGATCCCCCAAGAGATAGGCATCGAATTCTCTTTGGCCCACTCGAGTAGGCGAGAGAATACCATTTTCCCATTATCGTCAATCGATGCGAGAAACGTCCCTTCGTCTACTGCAGAGGCAGACTTTGAAGATAGTTGCACTGGTCGCCGTGACTCTTCGCCGACCACGATCTCCTGTGACATGAGGTGCCCCGCTCCCTCGGCTTGAAAGAACACGAATTCCACACAAGTTACGTTGACGCCTTTGGAATTCAGAAACTGTGCGGTTTGTCTGATCTGCGGAGCAGTTTCCTGACATACAATTACAATGCGCTGGTCCTTGTTAAACGCAACGGCATCGGATTCGCTCAGATTGAAATGCTGCCGATGGTATTCAGCAAAGTTTAACGATTCGTTGTTCATGTAAGTGCGGAAGATCGCTTCCAGTTGATTGGCATCGAGTCGCTCGGCGAATGCAGCATACTCCAAGGCTTGTGCAATGGTGTCGCGCGGCGTCTTCGCCCTCTTTAGCTCGACCACGACCACATTCCCGGCACTGTCCACGCCCAGCAGATCGATATAGCCCCCTAGGTCGGTGTAAACTTCGCGCCCGATGATCAGAAGCTCTTTGTCTTCGATTATCCCTTCAGGATTGGACTCAAGCCAGTCGTGAAGAGTCGCCTCAGTGTGGCCGGCCTGGAAAGGCTCTTGGCCATACTCGACGAACTTACCATCAGATTGAATACCGAAGATTCTCATGAGCTCCACCCGTTTATCAGCCGCATATTCTGTAACATAAGGAGAGTTGAGCGAATGGATGGTCCCAATTTGCCAAACGTTGGAGAGCCACTCTTCGTACAGACGCTTGTACCGAAAGAGGTCAAAAGCCGCACCGATTCCGAAAAAGGGACACGCTTACTTATCTCACGCGTATAACACTACTTGCTCTTCCTCCACCTCTACGCGGTAGGTGCGGACGCGGAGTTTGGGGTCGTAGAGGGCTTTGCCGGTTTTGATATCGAACTCCCACTGGTGCCAGGGGCATTTCAGGATTTCGCCTTCGCGGGTGTAGGTCATGCCGGTGAGGCCGTCGGGGAGGACGAGGGGGCGCAGGCGGCCGCGGCAGAGGGGGCCGGACTTGTGGGGGCAGATGTTGCGGAGGGCGTAGTAGTCGCCGTCCAGGTTGAAGACGCCGATCTCGCGGCCGTGGACGGTTACGATTTTGCGGCCGCCGGGCGGGATCTCGTCGGCGGTTGCGATTACGTGCGCGGGCATCAGTTGAGGCCGTAGAGCTCGGCGGCGGTGTCGTACATGACACGGGGGCGCAGCTTTTTGTCGAGCGAGCGCATGAGGCCGCTCGGTTCTTCCCAGTCCCAGTGGGGATAGTCGCTGGCGAAGACAAGTATCTCGTCGGCGTGGAGCCAGTCGAGGAAGGTTTCGAGGGCTTGGCGGTCGGGCGCGTTGGGGAAGGGCTGGGTGCCGAAGCGGATGTGTTCACGCAGGTATTCGCTGGGGAGACGCTTGACCCAGGGCGTGTAGTCGCGCAGGCTCTTCCAGTCGGCGTCCATGTGCCACATGAGACCGGGCACCCAGAAAGTGTCGTGCTCGATGAAGAGGAACTTGAAGTTGGGGAACTTTTCGAAGACGCCTTCGCAGATGAGGCTGGCGGTATGGGCCATGGCGATCTGGGGGCGGGCCATGCGCATCTCAAGATAGTAGGTGGGGAAGCCGGCCGCGGTGGGGGGCGCGGAGAAGCCGGCGCCCTCGCCGCCGAAGTGGGTGCACATGGGCAGGCCGTTGCGCTCGCAGGCCTCGTAGATGGGATGATAGATGCGGTTGCCGAACGGGTGCAGGCTGCCGGCAGGCATCAGAACCTGGGCGACGCCGGGATGGTCGCCGAGGCGGTCGATCTCAGCGGCGGCCTGCTGGGGGTCGGCGGGCGCAATGTGGATCGAAGCCTTCATGCGGTCGTCCTTGCCGACCCACTCCTCCAATGTATAGTCGTTGTAGGCGCGGCAGTAGGCGGTCGCGTAGTCGACAGTTGGATGGACGGCAATGTTGTAGGGTCCGCCGCCGCCGCTGAGGACGGCGATGTCGATGCCGTAACGGTCCAGATGTTTCTTGCTACAGACTTCGGGGACTGTTGACGGGTCGGGTTCGTCTTCGGTGCCCTCCCAGAGGTCGGGACGGGCATGGCCTCCGGGCATATTGGTATAGCCAACATGCGGGGTCATCGAGCCGAAATCTTTGATCTGCTCGACGTATTGCCGCGGCAGGTAAGGGAAGAGAGACTCGATGCCGGGCGGATTGTGATGCACATCGCAGTCGATGATCCGCTGCCGCGCGGCGGTCTCCCGGGCGGGACTCTCCGCCTGAGCTGGTTCGTCTCCATTTGCAGGTGGAACGCCGGCGCTGCCAGTTCGCTCTTTCACCGCTGTGGCCATGTTTCGGCTCCTTAATGTTTGCTGCTCCTGCAGCCTCTACGGAGCAGGGGGGACTTTTCGCCCACTACTGTCAGAGGGGCGGGGCAAATCGGCACTCCGCCGCTCGGACTGCCTGTCAAGTCGCTATTCCCTGGCCTGCCTGAGCAGGGCACGGGCCTGTTCCAGTATTTCCGAACTTGGCGGATAGTGCCTGCCGGGCACGACTTTATCGGCCAGGATCCGTTCCTTTGCCAGTCCCTCGGCGGTCTCATAGACTTCGGTCAGCTCGACGCACTCCTCGGCGAACCAGGACGGCACGACGACCACACCGTCGTCGTCCCCTACGAGCACGTCGCCGGGACACACGAGCGCGCCGCCGCACTGGATGTTCACGTTTTCCTCAGCCGGGAAGGCCCAAGGCCCGCCGCCGTAGGGGGTGCGGTCGCGGGCGTAGATGATGAGACCGTACTTTTCCTGGAGCATGATGTCGAGGTCGCGGATGCCGCCGTCGGTTACGACGCCATCGGCGTTGTTCATCCTGAGTTGGAGGGCCTTGACATCGCCGAAGACGGCGGGGCTGGCATTGCCATAGATGTCGACGACGAGCACGTCGCCGGGGCCGCAGCGGGACATGGCCCTGTAGTCGATAGCGTCCTCGCCGCCGGGCGTCTGTGCGGCCAGATCCGGGCGGGGCGGCAAGTAGCGCATGGTACGTGCGCGGGCGGCCAGACGCTGGCCCGGCGTGAACGGGCGTACATTTTCCATGAAGGGAAGGGGCACGCCGGCATAGGTATGGACGATGTGCCACACAGTTGCTACCGGCAGTTTTTTGAAGCGGTCCAGAATTTGCTGCGGTACTTCGACCGGTGTGAAGGAGCGTTCGGTCATCGGGAGACTCCTGAGACCAGCGAGTGGTGAATGGCTAAGAACACGGTCTGTGCATTTCCAAGATGATACGTGAAATCGGTCGATACGTCTACCAGGTACGCTGGAGCGGATAGAATTGCCGGGCACAAGCCGACGGGCTGCCCGGGGCAGGGGTAGATGGGGTTGTTCTTACTTCTGTTTGCGGGCGGCACGCACCTGCTCGTATGTTTCCGGCCCTGGCGGGTAGTACTTGCCCGGCACGACGCCTTCGGCCAGGATACGATTCTTGATCATCTCCTCGGCTTCCTCGTGCACCTCGGTCAGATCGACGCACTCTTCGGCGAACCAGGAGGGCACGACGACGACGCCGTCGGCATCGCCGACGAGGACATCGCCGGGCCGGACGAGGGCGCCGCCGCACTGGACGTCGACATTTTCCTGTGCGGGGATGGCGTAGGGGACGCCCCCGAGGGGCGTGCGATCACGGGCGTAGATGATGAGGCCGTACTCCTCCTGCACCATGATATCGAGGTCGCGGATGCCGCCGTCGGTGACGACGCCGTCGGCGTTGGTCATCTTGAGCTGGAGCGCTTTGACATCGCCGAAGATGCAGGGGCGGGCATCGCCCATGACGTCGCAGACGAGGACGTCACCGGGTCCGCAGCGGCCCATGGCCTTGTACTCGGGCGAGTTTTCGCCGATCTGCACTTCGGCCTGCAGGTCGGGGCGGGGCGGCAGATAGCGCAGGGTGCGGGCGCGGGCGGCGAGTTGCTGGCCCGGCGTGCAGAGGCGCACGTCATTCATATAGGGAAGGGGCACGCCGGCATAGCGATGGACGGAATTCCACACGGTGGCAACCGGCAGTTTCTTGAACCGGTCCAGAATGTGCTGCGGCACTTCGACCGGGGAGAAGGAGCGTTCGGTCATCAGGTGTCTCCTGGTGGGGTGGATACTAGGTCCCGTTGACATTTCGTTTGAGCCAGATCAGAGTAGAAGCGAAATGCAAGAAAGCCATGTAATGTCGTGCGAGTTTGTCATAGCGAGTGAAAATGCGTCGATACCACTTGATTTTGTTGATGAAACGTTCGACGATGTTGCGTTCTCGGTAGCGGATTCGGTCATAGTCTCGTGGTTGTTTGCGATTGCGACGAGAGGGGATGACCACCTCGACCTGTTGGGCTGCGAGCAGTTCTCGCAAAGGGTCGGCATCGTAGCCTTTATCGGCAATGACGGCGTCAAAATCGAAGGGGGCGAGCAACGATTCAGCTTGGGTCATATCATGGCGTTCACCAGCGGTCAATATGAACTTCAGAGGCAGGCCAAGGGCATCGACGAGGAGATGGATCTTGCTGCTGAATCCGCCCCGGCTCCGACCTAGGCACTGTTCTTGCTGAGGGCCCCCTTTTTTGAGCCGCCGGCTGCGCACATATGGGCACGTACAGCTGTACTGTCGGGCATCACGGCTGCCATCTCTGGGTCCTGGGCGAACTGCGTGAACATGTCGGCCCAGATACCATTCTCTTCCCAACGGGAATAGCGCTTGAATACACTGTTCCACTTGCCATAACTCTCTGGCAGTTCACGCCACTGGGTGCCGGTGCGCAGTATCCAATAAACTGCCTCAATGAAACGGCGACACTCTCCCTCTTGGCCTGCGTACACACGAGAGTGTCCTTGCAGAAATGCGTAAAGTTTCTGCCACTGATGGTCGGCAATTCTCTTTCTAAACATCCTGCTATTGTCGCCAATGTGACTGAATAAATCAAATGTCAACGAGCCCTAGGCTATTTGCTGCGCGCAGAGCGCGTTCAGATAGAGAGATAGCACTGCATTGGACTCACGGGACGCGCTTGATGGGGCCGACATCTGCACAAGCCAGGGGACAGTTCTGTCTCTGGTTGGGAACTGTACCAATGCAGCGTCTGGGGGAGGCCCCAGTCCCGCCGTGATCATACCCGAAAACGGAGGAAATGCCTATCAGAAAGGATAGTTGGATTCGGTCCAAAGCGGAGAGAGTTTCGGGTGGTCCTGAGCCCAGGTCAGGGAAGAATGACCGTTTGCAGCGGCGGATATTCTCTGAAACGATTTCAGTGCGGAGGCGATTTCAGTGTAAGATAGACAGATTGTGCCCGCTACGGAAAAGCCCCTCTATGAAATCGAGTGAATCCACGCCAGCCGCCGCTGCGACGCGGTCGCATTGGGGTCTGCTGATTGCCCTGATGATACCGGTCGGCATGGCGACGATGAATATGTCGATGTTCGGCGTGGCTCTGCCGACGGTCCGGGATGCGTTCGCGGTGGAGGCGGACATGACGGCCTGGCTGCTGGCGGCTTACAGTCTGCCGTTCGTTATATTCATGCCGCTGTACGGCAAGCTGGGGGACAGCCTGGGCAAGGCGCGTCTCTTCCAGAGCGGGATCGTTTTCTTTTTTGCAGGCTCCTTGATCTGTCTGCTGGCGAAAAGCTTGCCGCAGCTCCTGATCGGCCGCGTTCTTCAGGGGATGGGCACGGCCGGCTACTACCCCCTTTGCATCGCCATTATCGCGGAGCGCTTTCCCGCGGGGCAGCGCGGCAGGGCGATGGGAACGTGGAGCTCGGTGGCGCCGGGCGCGTCGACGTTGGGGCCGTTGCTGGGCGGGTATGCCGTCGCTAATTTCGGCTGGAACTACGTATTCGTACCGAGCCTGCTGGTTGCGCTCATCGCCTTGTGGGCGGCGTACCTGCGGGTACCGTCGCAGCGCCCGATTCGCGGGGAGGGGCTGCAGGCTTTCGACTGGCTGGGCGCGGCCTTGCTGGGGGGAGCGCTCGTATTCGCCATCTTTTACCTCTCGAGCCGCACGGTAACGGGTGTCGAACCGCTGCGGGACTGGCGGTTGCTGGCGGCGGCGGCCGGTTTCGGGCTGCTATTCTGGCGGCGGGAAGGCCGGACGCCCCGGCCGCTTGTCAATTTCTCACTCTACCGGCGCAAAAATTTCGGGGTCGCCTCGCTGGCGGCCGGCTTCCGCATGGTGATCATGCACACGGCCAACTTTCTGAACGTTCTGTTTCTGACCGATGTATACGGGTTGGATGCGATTGGACTAGGCATCTTCACGACGATCTTTTCCGGGGCGATTTTTGCCACGACCCAGGTGGGAGGCCAGTTGTCGGACCGGATACACGGCCGCTGGATTGTGGGAGGGAGCTTCGCTATCATGATCTGTTCGCTGGCCGGCCTGGCATTGTTCCCGCTGCCGCTGCTGGGGGCGGCGGCGTTGATGCTGACGCAGTCGCTGGCGGGAGGGTTGGCGATGGCTGCGCTTCATCGTGCGGCGATGGAGGAGATCCCCATGGAAGAGAGCGGGTCTGCGGCCGGGTTATACAGCACGGCGCGATTTGGCGGCGGTGTCGTCGGCGCGACGATCGCGGGCGTGGGGCTGCAGCAGGCACTCCTGATTGCCCCGGGGCCGTTGGCGGCTTACCAGTGGGTTTTCGGAGGGGTTGCGGTGATCAGTCTGGCGAGTTTGGCGGTGGCGTGGAGGTTGGAGCGGTAGGGGTATAGTTCTGTGCGCCGGACTGCTTCAACTGCAATAGCTGCTGCTGTGACCCAGCAGGCCGATATTCGCTATCCAACAATTCCAACGATTCGAAATCATAATTCGCAATAGCAACTTCCTGATTTACTACCCTTTCAGAACCGTTCTTCTTTCTTTTCATCCCTGAGAATGACTGAATTGTGCGAATGGAGAAACCTTCATACATCTCTCGCACTTCAGGAATATCGTAGGATGAGAGTATCCATTTACATTTGGTCTTGGACAGTCGAATTGCGAGACGGTGATGATCTTCCCAATCCTGCATATTGTGCTTATAATTACACCCGTTTTGAGGGTAAGGAGGATCGATATACATAAATGTACTCTTACGGTCATAACGATCTACACATCGCTCCCAAGGCAAATTCTCAATAATGACCGTTTGCAATCGGGTATGGACAGGACGCAAGCGATCTTCGAGATGCTTGAGCGCTCCAATCAGTCGATTCCCATGCCCCCCATCTGTGATGCTGGTCTGAAAACGCGGATAGTCAAGTTCTCCACCCCAACCAGCCATCAATATATAGTAAAAACGATGGGCACGTTCCACCACTGAGAGGTTATCAATATCCTGATCTGCCAAGAATTCAAACTTCGCGCGAGAAACGATCTCCCACTCAAATGATTGGATTAACTCTTCGGGCTGCGTTTTGAGCACTGTAAAAAAATTCACTAATTCCTGATCGATATCGTTTAAGACCTCAACCCGACTCGGCGCCTTTCCGAACAGCACCCAACCGGCGCCTGCAAAAGGCTCGACATAGCAGGTATGTTGCGGAATCAGTGGAATAATATGTTTACGCAAGCGCGATTTTCCCCCGACCCAACGAATAGGGCTATTGATCATTTTGTGTCTGGAAGGACTCATTCTATTACCTTTCAAGCTCAAATATCTCTATTAGAGACATTATAACATCAGTGGAATCAAAAGTCAAGGCTTGAACATATGTTCCGGCAAGTTCAGAGTATACCTTTACAGCAACAATGTAGCAAATCGAATGAATAGTGCAAATCGTTTTGGAGAAAAATTACGCAGCCTTCGTCTGCAGCATAAGATGACTCTCAAAAAACTCTCAGAACAGTTGGGGTACGCTACTCACAGCTATATTAATGAAATTGAACTCGGACGCAAATCACCAACGGTAGAGCTTGTTGTGAGGGTATCACAGTTGTTCGATGTATCCACAGACATATTGCTCAGAGATGACCTTGACTTAGACGTTTCAGGCCTGCCTAATGGGAAAGAGTAATGTCTATTCCTTTCGTTGATCGACCTCCTTTTCCAACGGAGATTGAAAAATTCAGATTGATACTGAGTACCTATCAGGATGGCAGTGGGATGCTGGTCAGCGAGGACTTTACGCTTCCAGGCTGGCGGGACTTCGAGCGTACAGTGGCCGCAGTCCTTGGCGGCACTACTCTGGAGAGCAAGTTCATTTATGACGTGTTGATCGAAATAGGACAAGGTAGAGATCCAATAGGAATTTCCTGTAAAATGCGGGGCACATTGCGTGATGTGCAGCGCAAAAACCATGTTACAATCGAACTTTCAAACGCCTCTGGAGAATTCTGGGATGCGATCAAGGAGAGGGGGATTACACAGGAATCCTATCATATGTATCCCGATCAAATTGGTTCTATTCTGATCGATATAGTTGAAGGCTGGCATGGCAGCGTTGGGATTGAGAATTGGGGGCCAATTGATACTTCACGTAGTTTCTTTCTTACGCTCCAATGGGACAAGAATTCTGGTATGTATCAATTGTTTCAATATCCGATCGATCTGCCCGACCCTACACAACTCTGCTGGGAAGTTACCAAACGAAGGCTAATCGGGACAGATAGCCTTGGTAGGCTGTTTGAATGGTATGGACTGTCAGGTGGACAGTTGAAATACTACCCCTCTGTTGATTGGGCGAGTTGGCACTCAGAGCCTTTTGCACTCGAACCACTACCCGATGACCTAGAACTAGGCCTTCAAAACAAAGCCAAGCTGTACTTTCCAGAAAAATGGGATCGATTGTCAGGCATTAAGGTCAAATAAGGTTCCTGTCTGGTTTATAGGGCTTACTCCTAAGAAATGCAGTCGCTTTCGCCTGCCATCTGCATAGTTGGAATAGCCCCTCACTCCATGTTGTACGTTTCCACGGCCTAATATCTGAGCATGAAGTAAAGCACGATGTCCGGGTGACGACCCATTGTTCCGGCCTAGATTGGCGATAATCCAGTCATCGTAAATGTCTCTGAGTTCCTCATGGCAGACCCATCTACCTTGTCCGAAAGCAAGCATGGTATCAATAAATAGGTCATTTTCTTGTTGTGTTGGTTGATGCTGTGCCGTAGTCATGATATGATCTGACGCCTTTCGGAGGTCGCGCATTGGCTTCTTCCATTTGTCCGCCACCACGGTTCGGCTAGCGTTGAGATCAAGAAAACCTAACCGACGAATTCGTTCAAGTTGCCTTTCAGCGGAATGAAGGGGCACGGTACCACGGAAGGCGGTCTCCCGATCACTTCACTTCTTTACGGCAATCAATGTAATTGCACCCAGGTTTGACGCGTATTGGCGAAAGACTGAACGCATTTTGAGGATACGACGCCGGGCCGCGGGGGTCGTTGCCGCTTTGAAGAGAAAGCGCAGTGTGCGCGGCAACCCTTCATCCTTGATGAAGCGGGCTGGCTCTAATAGATGCATGGGGGCGGACTCCTGGGTCGCTACCTGGAATCCGTTTTGTTCCAGCAGGTCTTTCCACTCAGTGGGGGTCAGCGGTCTGGCCCCGATATGGATGGCATCCGAGAGCGTCTTGTTGATCTCGGACTTTTTTTCATCGTCCAGATCGTCCGGCTGCAGACTCAGTTCGTGGATCCCGTAGCGCCCGCCGGATTGGAGCAGTCGCGCGGCCTCCTTCACTATCGACTCCTTGTGGGCGGGGGTCTGCATCGACAGCATCGCCTCACCGTAAACCACGGTTGCGGAGGCTTCCGGCAAGCCGGTATCCTCCGCGCGACCCACCAGGCAGTTGCGTCCGGGTCCGTCCAGATAATTGTTCACTTGCTGTGCTGCGGCTTCGTCCCTTTCGACGCCGGTATAGGAGAGGGGGTTGCGCTCCAACGTCTCCCGAGCGGTCACGCCTAGCCCTGGGGCAAATTCGATCACGTGATCGGTCGACTGGATGTCCAGTGCTTCCAACATTTGCCGGGTCAGCTCAAGGCCTCCAGGCCGCAGAACACGCTTCCCCAACTGCGCCAACAGCCAGTGGCCTGGCATCCGGTTGTAGTCCAGTCCGCGGCCAGGCAGGTTTGGATCCAGATCTGTCTGTGTCATGGTATCACTTCCCATTGCTGTTGATATTCGTCTTCGCTCCCCAGCCGCCGCCGCCGGGCGTCTCGATCCGCAGACGCTGGCCGGGCTGCATGCGGCGGGTGACTTTGGAGGAGAGCTCTTCTTCTGACCCGTCGGTGTCGATGAGGAGATTTCGACCCGGGGCGGCCGACTCCCCGCCGGCGAGGCCCCAGGGGGCGATGGCGCGGCGTTCGCTGAGGATGGTGGCGGTCGTCGGCCGCAGAATTTCGTATTCGCGCACGATGCCGTCGCCGCCTTGATGCGTTCCGGGGCCGCCGCTGCCGCGACGCAAGTGGTAACGGGTCAGGCGCAGTGGGTAGGCCATTTCGAGGGCTTCGACGGGCGTGTTGAGCGTGTTGCTCATGTGGACGTGAGCGCCGCTGAAACCATCGCCCTGCGGGTGGGCGCCCATGCCCCCGCCGAGCGTCTCGTAGTAGGTCCAGGGCAAGCCGTCGGCATTTTCACCCCCCATTGTACAGTTGTTCATGGTGCCCTGGCCGGCTGCGGCGACGCGATCGGGCAGAGCCTGGGCCAGCGCGCCGAATACGGCATCGGTGATACGCTGGGAGGTCTCGACATTGCCGCCGGCGACGGCTGCGGGCGGGCGGGCGTTCACGAGGCAACCGGGCGGTGCATCGACCTGGACGGGGGCAAAGCAGCCGGCGTTGACCGGCACGTCCTCGCCCACGAGGCAACGGACGACGTAGTAGCAGGCCGACCTGGTCACACTGAGGGGGGCGTTGAGGGAGCCGTAGATGCTGGGGCAGGTGCCCCCGAAATCAAAGGTGATTGTCTCGCCGTCTATGGTGGCGGTCACGCGGATAGGCGCGGGGGTTGTGTGCCCATCCACAACCGACTCGATCGGATCCTCGAAGGTGTAGCTGCCGTCGGGCCAGTTGCGAATGGCGGCGCGGGTGAGGCGCTCGCTGTATTCCTGCAGATGGCCGGCATAGGCCAGCAGCTCGGCGTTGCCGTGACGGGTCATCAGTTCGCGGAGGCGGCGGTCGCCGACGGCGTGGGCGGCGCGTTGGGCGGCGAGATCGCCGCGGCGTTCGTCGGGCGTGCGCACGTTGCGCAGGATCAGTTCGAGCAGGGATTCGACCAGCTCACCGCCTTCGTAGAGCTTCAAAGGCGGGATGATGATGCCCTCCTGGTACAGTTCGGTGGAGAGGGGCAGGGAGCCGGGCGACATGCCGCCGACGTCGGCGTGATGGGCGCGGCTGGCGGCGAAAAAGTGGGGGGCGGACGGCGAGGAGGGAGGGGGGAGGAGTGAGGAGTGAGAGGCTTCACTCTCCGCGCCATTCTCGTTGCTCTCTGCTCGGTATTCGTCTTGTGGTTCGTCCAGGAAGACGGGCGAGACGAGGGTGATGTCGGGCAGGTGGGAGCCGCCGAAATAGGGATCGTTGAGAATGACGACGTCGCCCGGCTGCCAGCGGTCGAATACGGCGAGGGCGGCGGCGACGCTGTCCGGCATGGCGCCGAGGTGTGCGGGGATGTGTGCGGCCTGGGCGACGAGGCGCCCGGAGCCGTCAAAGAGCGCGCAGGAGAAGTCGAGGCGTTCTTTTATGTTCGGTGAATAGCTTGTGCGCTGCAGGGTGATGCCCATCTCCTCGGCGATGCCGCTATAGCGATGGCGGTATAGCTCGAGGGTGATGGGATCGGGAGCCATGGACTGCAGTAGTCAGTGGTTAGTCGAGTCGTTGGCCTGCGGATGTCAGGCGTGGGATTCCTGGGATTGGGCCCAGGAGAGGACGCGCAGGCCGAAGAGAATGAGGAGGGCGGCGACGGAGGTCCAGACCCAGAAGCGGAAGAATGCGCCGCGGAGGGCCCATTGCGCGGCCAGGGCGTCGTTGATCGACTTAGGGTAGACCAGTTCGTGGCGTTCGTCGATTGCCACGTTGGTGAAGTTCTGTTTGCGGCCATCGGGCCAGAGGACGGTCAACTCCTGCACTTCTTCGTTGTCTTCCAGGTCGAAGAGGACTGTGCGGTTGGAGGAATCGACTTGACCCTCCAGGGTTTCGAATTCGAGGACAAGGGAGAGCGTCGCCCCGTCGGTGGCGTGAATGTCATCCTCGGGGACGGTGAAGGCGACCCAGTGATGGCCCTCCGGCACGTCGGCTACGTAGATTTCGGCGTCGGGCAGGCCGACTTCGAGCGCGTCGCGGACCGGGACCCAGAGCAGAAGAGCGGCCACTATCAGCGGCAGCAGAAAGAGCAGAAGACGTTGCTGGGAAGAAAGTGTCACCATCGCACAACTCCGAAGGGAAGCATTTCTCGTATTTTGGTGTCCAGATTGTGGTTGCCTAGCAGAGCCCACTGGAAGTCAGACGTTATCATAACACAGGCGGGCCGCAAGACCAGCTTCAACTGCCGGCGCGCGCCAGCAAGAGGTTGTGACGTTCGTCGACGCTGGCCGACCAGCCGGGCGCGACAACGGTGGTGGTGTCGAACTGGAAGATAATCGCGGGGCCGTCGAGGCGGTTGCCGGGCCGCAAGCGAAGGCGGTCATAACAGACGGTGGGGGAGGAGCTATTGGGGCCAAACCAGACCGGCTTGGCGGCCACGCGCGCTGCTTCCGGGTCGGGGGGGCCGAGTGGTTCCTGGGGCAGGCTCAGCTCGGCGCCGGACCCGGTTCCGCGCAGACGGACGGCGACGGATTCGACGGATTCGGTGTGCATGGCGTAGCCGTAACGGGCATCGTGGGCGTCGTGAAAGGCTTCGATCGAACGCTGCACGGATGCCGACGCTTGCGCCGAGGCCGGCGCGGGCAGGTCCAGGGGGACGGAGAGCTCGTAGCTCTGCCCGCGATAGCGCAGGTCCATTGAGGCTTCCATTGCGGGCGCGTCGACCCCTTCGGCGGCCAGCACGGCTTTCACCCGCTCTTCCAGAGTCGCGGATATTTCCTGCAAAGGCGCAGGTTCCTGCGCCAGGCTGCCCGCCTCGATCAGAAGGGCCTGGGAGGATTCGTGGACGATGTCGGCGATGAGCAGGCCCAGGGCGCTGAGAACGCCGGGGCTGGGAGGCAGGAGGATGCGGGGAATGCCGAGCGCGTCGGCCAGGTCACAGGCGTGAAGCGGGCCGGCGCCGCCGAAAGGCACTAGGGTGAAGGTACGCGGATCGAAGCCACGTTCGACTGAGACGCGGCGCAAGGCCCGTTCCATGCGGGCATTGGCGACCTGGATGATGCCGAGAGCCGCTTCGTGGACAGAGAGTCCGCCCAGCCGGACGCCCAGGCCGGCCAGGGCTGCCTCGGCCGCGTCGACATCGAGCTCCATGGCGCCGCTGCCGCCGAGAAACTGTCCGGCATCAAGGCGTCCGAGTACGAGATTGGCGTCGGTTACGGTCGGCTGCTGGCCGCCGCGTGCGTAGCAGACAGGACCCGGCACTGCGCCGGCGCTCTCAGGTCCGACGCGCAGGCCGCCGCCGGCGTCGACGCGAGCCAGGCTGCCGCCGCCGGCGCCGACGGTGTGAATGTCGATGACGGGCAGGCGCAGGGGCAGACCGGCTACTTCGCTTTCGGTGGTGCGAGGGACGCGGCCGGGGCAGAGAGCGACGTCGGTGCTGGTGCCGCCCATGTCGAAG
This sequence comes from Caldilineaceae bacterium, assembly GCA_965204525.1. Taxonomy (GTDB): domain Bacteria; phylum Chloroflexota; class Anaerolineae; order Caldilineales; family Caldilineaceae; genus Bin5. The sequence continues at coordinate 2,677,897 of OZ241994.1, forward strand.
GTGATGATGCGTGGGGCTTGCTGGCCCGATTCTCGACCTGTTTTCAATGACGAATACCGACGGGCGGCTGGCGGCATGTCCTCAACGCCGGCAAGCTGCGCCAATCGAAATGCGCCGACGACGCCGCCTGCGGGTCCGCTGAGGACGAGGCGTGCCGGTTCGCGGGCGGCCTGGGATGCGCCGATGGCGCCGCCGTTGGACTGCATGACGCGGATGGGAAGGCTGGCCCGTTGCTGATCTCTGTTTTGGGGGCGCTCGGCAGCGGCTTCGGCCAAGGCGTCGGTAAGATGTTCAAGGTAGCTGCCCACAAGCGGAAGCAGGTAGGCGTTGATGACGGTGGTAGCGGTGCGCTCATACTCGCGGTATTCGGGCAGGATGTCGCTGCTGAGCGAAACTACGAGGTTTGGACAGGCGCGGCGCAGGATCTGGGCGGCGCGGCGTTCGTGCTGGGGATTGCGAAAGCTGTGGAGGAAGCAGACGGCGAGACTTTGGGGGGCGGCGGCGTTGATCTCGGCGGCGGTGAGGGCAAGGGCATCCTCGTCCAGGGGGGCGAGGACATTGCCGTGAACGTCGAGCCGCTCCACTGCCTCGAAACGAAGATCGGCCTCAACGAGCGGGTGCGGCCGCTGCTGGTGGAGGGCGTAGAGATGCGGCCGGTTCTGGCGGCCGATTTCGATGACATCAACGAAGCCGGCGGTGGTCAGCAGGGCGGTACGTGCGCCGCGGCGTTCAAGCAGAGCGTTGGTGGCGATGGTTGTCCCATGCACAAGCTCGGCGTCAACGGGAGCGTCTGAGGCGGACACAATGCCGAGGTGTGTCAGGCCGGCCAGAATGGCGCGGCTCTGGTCTTCGGGCGTGGTTGCCTCTTTGTGCACCTGAATGCGGCCATCCTGCAACAGGACGAAGTCGGTAAATGTTCCACCAACATCGATTCCAACCAGGGTCGTGGGCATCGTGAAAGTTCCTGCAGGTGTTCTGGGGCGGGCGAATGAAACCTGTTATCTGTCCGAGATGATGCGCACTTCCGCTACCCACTTTACCTGCCGCAGGGCGTCGTCGGTCTCGCTGGGAACGATGAGGCGGACAAGCCCGCCGGCGCGTGTCAGCGGTTGGCCGTCGAGTGTATGGGCGAGAAGGATGGGGCGCGATGTGGGCCCGGCCAGCTCGGTCCGGAGTGCGCGCGTGCCGAAGCCATCGCCGCTGACCACCTCCACCTGCGTCCATTCGCTGGGCCAGAGCAGATCGATAAGATCGAACAGGCGGAGGCCGGTGAAGGAAAAAGGTCCTGACGTGCCGTGGCCGGTGGAGACGATGTAACAGTTCGGCACGGTAACTTGAAGCGGGGTCGACGGGCTTTCCGGGAGGCGGTCTGCCGGGACGAAGTCGAGGCTGCGCAGAGCGGCCGGAGCGATGCGGCGGGTAGAACCATCCGGCAGGTGTACGGTCAGGTCGGCGTCAGGGGAGGGCGGCAGGGGGTTGGGTTCGTGTGAATGGGGGGCGAGCGGGTCGTGGACTGTCACGATTTCGGTTCCATTGAGAAAGTGAGGGGGTAGCCGGCGGAGCGGGCCAACGAATGGGCGTCGCTGATCAGCCTTTTGGCTTCGGACCGGGGACGGGAACAGACTGGGGCCATTCCTTGCGAATGTGCTTCCCAAGTGACAGTCTCCGCGATTTCGGAGGAGAGGCTGAAGATATGGCCGAGCGTGTCGACGACGAAGTCGTAGGGGGTCACGTCATCGTTATGGACGAGTATGGTCCACGGCTCCTCGCGGGCGGTGTCGACCACGGCATCCGCATCGGGATCGGCGTCGGTCCGGGCGCCGGTCGCTGCTTCCAGGTGGAGCGTGTCGTCGATGCCCCATACCTTGTTGCGGGCTTGGGGCAAAGAGCATCCAGCGAGGCGGGGCAAGATCGTGGAGGATGTCTGGGACCGTCTTGATCGGTGTCTGGTGACCATAGAGCAGAAAGTACCACAGCGGGCAAGTAATGGGCAAAGTTTGCGGTAGTTTTTCGTAGCCAGTTCTTAGTTTCCAGAGCTTGTTTTACGATTGCTGGAAAGGCGATGATCCGCGAAGGGACGCGAAGGAAAACCTTTTGCTTTATTCTGGTAAGTTGTGGGCCGATTACGGCGATTTGCCCGGGCTTATGGAGCGTGCTATACTGCGCCCGTCCACCGAGTAATTCTTTTGAGTTGCGGCTGCTGACCGCCGCCCCGGCGAGGAAGCCGCTGATAACTCCTATCCGCCATTCGACGTACGTATCCCGTGCCGCATCTTCATTGTCGCTATCTTTCGCGCGCTGCAGGGTAGCGCAACAACCATTGTCACGCTTTCCTCTTTGTGGACGGTTTTGGCAACGAGTCCCGCCAGGCGGAATGGAGTTTCTGCTCGCCCCCGCCTGCGCGACCGAACAGTTCTGCCGCAGAGAAGAGAGTGAACCAGGCTCACCGGCGTCAGATGACGCAGGCGGGCCCCATCTTTACCAAAGGAGCAAAGCACCAAAATGGCAAGTGTAACCTACGAACACGTCTACAAGCGCTTCGGCGACGTCGTGGCCGTCAACGACCTGACGATCCACGTCGAGGACAAGGAGTTCCTGGTCTTTGTCGGCCCCTCGGGCTGCGGCAAGACGACCAGTCTGCGCCTTCTGGCCGGGCTGGAGGAGATCACAGAGGGGCAGATTCTGATCGGCGACCGCATCGTCAACGACGTGCCGCCGAAGGACCGGGACATCGCGATGGTGTTCCAGAGCTACGCTCTCTACCCGCACATGAGCGTCTATGACAACATGGCGTTCGGCCTGAAGCTGCGCAAGACGCCGAAGGACGAGATTCAGAGGCGTGTGGAGGAGGCCGGCGGGATTCTGGGCATTGAGCATCTGCTCGACCGCAAGCCGAAGCAGCTTTCGGGTGGCCAGCGTCAGCGCGTGGCTGTCGGCCGCGCGATCGTGCGTGAGCCGGCGGTGTTCCTCTTTGACGAGCCGCTGTCGAACCTGGACGCCAAGCTGCGCGTGCAGACGCGTGCAGAGATTTCCAAATTGCACCAGCGCCTGGCGACGACCTTTATCTACGTGACCCACGACCAGGTGGAGGCGATGACTATGGCCTCCCGTATCGCGGTGATGAAGGACGGAGTCCTGCAGCAGGTCGACTCGCCGCAGAACCTGTACGACCATCCTGCGAACATCTTCGTGGCCGGCTTCATCGGCAGCCCGAGCATGAACTTCTTCGACGCCACGCTGGTCGAGAGCGACGGCAAGATGGAGGTCAATGCGGGCGGTTTCCGGCTGGATGTGCCGGAAGAAAAGGTGGCGGAGTGGCGAGAGCATTTAGGCAATGAGGTGATCTTCGGCATCCGACCCGAGGACATCCACTCGAAAGAGTTTGCGCCGCCGCAGATTCTTGAGTCCGATATGATGGCAACGGTCGACGTAACCGAGCTGATGGGCAATGAGATTTTCCTCTACTGCCTGACACCGGACGACAAGCAGTTCATCTCCCGCGTCGACCCGCGTGTGCGGGTTTCGACCGGCGACGAGATTGAGCTGGCGATCAATATGGCCAATGCGCACATCTTCGATCCGAAGACGGAACTGTCGCTGGCCGGCTAAGTGTGAGCAGCGAGGGGAGAGGAGCGGGGAGTGAGGACCCATTCCTCCTCCTCTCCTCCGGTTTTCTCCTCCCACTCCTCAACGCGCCCTCTCCTTCAACAGTTGTACCCAGCAAGACCGCCCTGTTGCAAGCAGGACGTCTTGTACCGCAGTTCCAAGCCACCAAATAGCGGTGACCAGAAGTAACGACTGTCCACTTTTGACGCATCACTGCCTTTCTTCTCTGAAGGCGGACTGTCAGATTCCAAAGTCAGTTCTTCCAACTTAATATCACAGTTCAACCAAGGAGCGTAGCATGAAACTGCTTTATCGAGTGACGGTACTCCTGCTATTGTTTGCTGTCTTGCTGGCGGCGTGCGGGGCCCCGGAAGAGCCTGCGGCCGCGGAGGCGCCGGCTGCAGAGGGCGAGAGCCAGACGGAGGAGATGGGCACGACGGAAGACTATCTCAATGCCTCGCGTGAGGAGACGGTGATCCTGGACCGGACGAGCCCGCTGCAGGGGGGTGATAACTGGAACCCCTACGTGCGGGGCAGTGCTGTCGGGTGGGGCTATACGGAGTTTTCGGATGTGCTGACGCTGTTGAACTACGGCAGCGGCGAAATCGAGAACTGGCTGGCTGAGTCCCTGACGCCCAACGAGGATCATTCCGTTTGGACGCTCAAATTGCGCGCCGGCATCACCTGGCAAGACGGTACGCCGTTCACGGCCGACGATATTATCTTTTCGACCGAGCTGCAGATGAACAACGATGCGCTCGGCCAGCACTTCGCGTACCAGGAATGGATCGAGTCGGTCGAGAAGGTGGATGATCTGACGGTCATTTACAACCTTAAGAAACCGAATGTGCGTTTCAAGCTGGAGCGCTTCTCCGATAACATTTGCGGCGTCGACTATTTTGTCCCCAAGCATATCTGGGAGAACGTGGAAGATCCGGCCACTTTCAAGAATTTCGACCTGGAGGCGGGGCTGCCGATGGGTACCGGCCCCTACAAGCTGGCCAAGGTCACTGAGAACGAGACGATTTGGGTGCGCAACGACAACTGGTGGGCTGCCGAAGTCGGTCTGAAGAAGCTGCCTGAGCCGAAGAAACTGGTCATGTCCTACACCGGCACCGAGGAAGTCCGCCTGGCGACCGCGATCGAGGACGACTATGACGGCCTGCACGACATCACATTCGGCTCGTTCCAGGCCTTGGTGGCGCAAAATCCCAACTGGATCGCTTTCCAGGATGAGATGCCGTTTGTCTGGCCCGACCCGTGCGCGCGCAGCCTCACGGTCAACAACTCAATCGAGCCGTGGAACGACAAGGATATGCGCTGGGTCCTAAACTATGTGATGGACCGTCAGCAGATCATCGATATCGCCTATGAGGGCACCTCGATCATGGGCCCGTATCCGTTCCCGCTCTATCCTTCGATGCAGAAGTTCGCCGACCTGGTGCCGGCCGAGACGATCGCCAAGTTCACCCAGCCCAACGTGGCCGCAGCGGAGGAGATCCTTCTCGCCAAAGGCTATGAAAAGTCGGGTGACTATTGGGAGAAGGACGGCGAAGAGCTGAGCCTTGAGATCCAGGTCTACGAGGGCATCAGCGAACTGGAACGCGTCGCCGACGTCTTCGCCGAGCAGCTGCAGCGCTTCGGCATCAATGCCGTCAAAGTAAACCTGATCGGCGGCACCTGGGTCGAATACCTGGACACCGGCAACTATGAGACACAGAGTGGCTGGCAGACCTGCGGCTCGATCGTGGAGCCATGGAATACGCTGCGCACACTACGCGCGGATGAAGTGCCTCCCCAGGGCGAACGCCACCAGCTGCCTCACTCCAACCGCTTCCGCTGGCATAATGCCGAGTTCACAGAACTGGTAGACCAGATCAGCGAGTTGGGTTGGGACGATCCACTGTTGTTCGAGCTTACGGCACGCGCTCTGGAGATCTACTACGACGAGATCCCGGCCATTCCGACGGCCCAGTCCAAGAAACTGGTGCCCTTCAACACCACCTATTGGACCAACTGGCCGACGATCGACAACTACTATCAGCGGCCGGTGATCTGGTGCCCGAGCTTCGTGGGCATCCTGCCGGAGATTGAATCGACGAGCAAGTAAACTGCAGTGGTCAGTGGTTAGTGATCAGTGGTCAGTAACGTCACTGGCCACTGACCGACACAATTCTGCTTATGCGCGGTTTGACTAGAGAGTACGTTCTGCAGCGATTCTTGATGTATCTCCTGACCATCTGGTTGGGCTCTACGCTGATCTTCGTGATCCCGCGTCTGGCGCCGGGCGACCCGGTGAGCGAGATGGTAGGCCGTCTTTCGCTGGATGCGGGATACATAGAGAACGCCGACAAGTTGATCGCCAGCTGGAAGGCCCGTTTCGGGCTGGATGCCCCGATTCATGTGCAGTATTTCCGGTACTGGGGCAACGTGTTTCGGCTCAATTTCGGGTATTCGTTGTCACACTTTCCAACCGAAGCGTGGACGATGGTCAGCAGTGCTTTGCCGTGGTCGCTGGGTCTCTTGACCGTGGCGACCGTGCTTTCCTTTTCGATCGGCGTGACCATCGGCTCGCTGATGGGCTGGCGACGCACGCCGCGATGGTTGCAGTTGATCCTGCCCAGCAGCTTGACCTTTACTGCGATCCCCTACTTCATGTTCGGCATTATGCTGATCTATCTGGTGGCATTTGAGCTGGACTGGCTGCCAGCAACGGGGGCCTATTCGCGCAGAGTTGACCCCGGATGGAACCTGCCATTCATCAAGAATGTGCTCACTCACGCCATTCTTCCGGTGGTGTCGATTGTGCTGACCTCGATGGGGGGCTGGGCATTGGGCATGCGGGGTCTGATGATCAGCGTCAACAACGAGGACTACTTTTTGCTGGCGCAGGTCAAGGGGTTGTCGCCGGCGCGCATCTTCTTCCGTTACGGTGTGCGAAACGCGATCCTGCCGGCACTGACTGCGCTGGCGTTGGGCCTGGGTGGGCTGATCAGCGGGTCCATTCTGGTTGAATTCATCTTTGCCTATCCGGGAACCGGTTACACCCTTTACCAAGCGATCATCTCGCAGGACTATACGGTGACACAGGCGATCGCCAATCTGATTATCATGGTGACGGCAACGAGCGTTTTTCTGCTCGACCTGCTCTACCCTTTCATCGACCCGCGCATTACCTACAAGAGGAACATGCGCTGAGACAAGAGTTAGAAGAAACAATTGGCTGTCGGACAACGAACCGTTGATGAAGAAACTACCCCGGCGCGCGGCTGGGGGTTGAATACGTGGGACTCCCCGTGGCTGAACTTCAAGTTCCTGCTGGGCGTCGCCATCGTCGGGCTGATCCTTCTGTTCGGCCTGTTGGGGCCTCTTTTCTGGGACACCGATCTGGCATACACGGGCGCGGGTCCGCTGAACAAGCCGCCGGTGTGGGAGGAGGGGGGCCTGCCAGAACACCCCTTAGGAACCGAGAGTAACGGGCGCGATATGCTGGCGCAGTTGATCCTGGCTACGCCTTCTTCGCTCAAGGTCGGATTTCTGGCGGCGATCATCGGGATGGGCATCGGCATGGTGCTCGGTTCGATAGCCGGCTACGTGGGCGGATGGCCGGACCATATCATCCGCACGCTCAGCGACTCGGCGATTACGATTCCGGCGCTGGTCGTGCTGGTCGTGATCGCGTCCTATGTGCAGATGACTGACACGACGGCGATGGCGCTGATCCTGGCGGCATTTGCCTGGCCAGGGCCGACTCGCCTGGTGCGCTCGCAGATACTTACTTTGCGCGAGCGCAGCTACGTGCGGATGGCGCATCTTTCGGGGGCGTCGGCGCTGGAGATCATGTTCGTGGAGATGCTGCCCAACATGCTGCCGTGGCTGGCTGCCAGCCTCACCGGGGGCATTTCGGTGGCGATACTGGGTGCGACCGGGCTGGAGGTGCTGGGCCTGGGCCCGACGCGCGTACCCTCGTTGGGGTTGATCATCAACCAGGCGACGACGAACGCGGCACTGGTGCGCGGGCTCGTGTGGTGGTGGCTGCCGCCGATCATCATCCTGATGGTTATCTTCGTGGGGTTCTTTTTGATGACGATCGGGTTGGATGAGATCGCCAACCCGCGCATCCGTCAGTTCAGCTCGTCGCGACGTGAGCGTACGGCGGAGGGAGAGGCGCCGGCCGTCGAGCATGAGGGTGGGGGTGTTGACGGCGAAGAGGATGCTGCCCTTGAAGTGGACGATCTGCACGTCCATTATTTCACGCCGCGCGGTGAGGTCATTGCGGCGAACGGTGTCAACTTCAATGTGCGCAAGGGCGAGATCCTGGGGCTGGTAGGTGAATCCGGCTGCGGCAAGACGACAGTGGCGATGGCTGTTTTGCAGGTCGTGCAGCCGCCTGGCCGGATCGTGCAGGGGGAGGTACGAATCGAAGACCGGGACCTGGTCAGCCTGTCCGGGAGGGAGCTGCGCGAGGTGCGCTGGCAGGATCTGGCCCTGGTGCCGCAGGGCGCCATGAACTCGCTGAATCCAGTCACGCCGGTCCGCGAGCAGATGGCCGATGCAATCCTGGCCCATGAGAACATCGGGCGCCTGGAACTTGAACAGCGCATTCTCGGCCTGTTGAACGACGTCGGGCTGCCGGAGCGAGTCATCGACATGTACCCCCACGAGTTGAGCGGCGGCATGAAGCAGCGGGTCTGCATTGCAATGTCGATTGCGCTCAACCCGCAGGTGATCATCGCGGACGAGCCGACGAGCGCGCTGGACGTGGTGGTGCAGCGGGTGGTGGCGCAGACGCTGCTGGAGGTGAAGGAGCGGCTGGGTGTCTCGATGGTTATGATCGGCCATGACATGGGCTTGCAGGCGCAGCTGGTAGACCGCATTGCGGTCATGTATGCCGGGAATCTGGTCGAAGTGGCGCCGGTGGAATCGGCCTTTGCGGAGCCGCTGCACCCGTACACGCAACTGCTGATCGAATCGATCCCATCGATCAAAGAGCGCAAGCCGCTGAACGTTACGGAAGGGCTGACGCACGACCTGCGCAACCCGCCGCCCGGCTGTATTTTCCAGTTTCGCTGCAAGCATGTTGAGCAGATTTGCCGCGAGCGCCGGCCGGAGCTGGTGGAGAGAGAGGGTGATCACCTGGTGGCCTGCTGGCTCTATGAGCCGGAGCGCCAATCCTTGATCGAGTTGGAAGAGGCATGACCCAGACCGCCAGAGTGGAACCGCTGCTCCAGATCAGGGACGCCTCGATGGCGTTTGGCGGCGGATTTCTGAGTTCGCAGCCGCCGCTGGTGGCGCTGGACTCCTTCAGCCTCGACCTGCACGAATCGCCGGCCCAGATCACGACGATTGCGGGCGAGAGCGGCAGCGGCAAGACCACGCTTGCCAATCTCGTGCTCGGTTTTATCACGCCGACGCAAGGGCAGATCCTCTATAAGGGCGTTGACATCTCGCAGATGGACCGCAGGCAGCGGATGACCTACCGGCAGGAGGTCCAGGCCATCTTCCAGGACCCGTACGAGGTCTTCAACCCCTTCTTTCGCATCCAGCACACATTCAACCTTGTCATGCGCCATTTTGCCCTGGCCCGCGACAAGGCAGAGAGACGTGATCTGATCGAGGACGCGCTCAACGTAGTCGGATTGCGCGGTGATGAGATCCTGGAGAAATATCCCCACCAGCTGAGCGGCGGTCAGCGGCAGCGGGTGATGGTGGCGCGGGCCTATCTGTTGCGCCCGCGGCTGATTGTGGCGGATGAGCCGGTTTCGGCGGTTGACGCTTCGCTGCGGGCCATGATCCTGGATATCATGCTGCGGCTGCGGGACGAGCACGGTATATCGTTTCTTTACATCACGCACGACCTGTCGACCGCCTACCAGATCGGCGACAACATGATCGTCCTGTTCCAGGGGATCACTGCGGAGACGGGGGACACGGGCCGGATTATCGAGAACCCGCAGCACCCTTACGTACAGGAGTTGATCAACTCGATTCCGGTGCCGGACCCGAAAATCAAGTGGGACACGGACATCAGATTGCCGGCCGAAGAGTCGATGCGAATGCAGGGCGCGGAGGGGACGCCCCGCGGCTGCCGCTTTTACCCGCGCTGCCCGCACGGGATGGACGTTTGCCTCGAAAAGCAGCCGCCGCTGATTCCGGTTGAAGGGGATCATGCCGTGGCCTGTTATCTATATGAGGACGGGAATGAGGAGTGAGTGAATGGAAGTGAGAAGTGATAGAAAAATCTCCGCCTCCGCAGCGCTTCCTCCCGGACCGCCCGCCTGCTCTTGCACGCCGCCATACACGCCTACAACAGAAGGAGTCAGACGATGACGTCTCCATTCACCGACTTTGACCTAATGCGGGATTTGCATCAGGACGGAGGTAAGATCGTGCTGCTGGTGATGGATGGTTTGGGCGGGCTCCCAGCAGCGCCCGGGGGAAAGACTGAATTGGAGGCGGCCGATACGCCTAATCTGGACCGGCTGGCCGCGGCCGGGTCGGTGGGGTTGAGCATCCCAATCCGGCCCGGAATTGAACCGGGGAGCGGTCCGGCGCATCTGAGCCTGTTCGGTTACGATCCGGTGCGATACATGATCGGGCGGGGCGTGCTGGAGGCGCTGGGGATCGGCTTTCCTCTCCGGGTGAACGACGTGGCCGCGCGCGGCAACTTCGCGTCGGTGGACGGGGACGGGCTGATTACGGACCGGCGGGCGGGGCGCATCTCTACGGATGAGTGCGTCCGATTGGCGGCGAAACTGCGCGAGGCGAGCGCGGGGTTATTCGAGGACTGTGAGGTGTTTGTCGAGCCGGTGCAGGAGCATCGCTTCGTATTTGTTCTGCGGGGCGAGGGGCTGGGAGGCAGCTTGACGGACACGGATCCGCTGGCAGTGGGGAAGAGGCCGTTGCCGGTCAGGGATGAGAGCGGGAGCAACGCGGGCGCGCGTACGGCTGAACTGGTGAATCGCTGGGCGGTGCATGCACGCGAGGTGCTGGCCGAGGAGGCGCGGGCAAACAGCTTGAATTTGCGCGGTTTGGCGCAGGACCCCGGGCTGCCACTCTTCCCTGAAATCTTTGGGATGCGGGCGGGGGCGATCGCGGTCTATCCGATGTACCGGGGAGTGGCCAGCCTGGTGGGGATGGAGGCGATCCAGTTTGAGGGGGACCGCCCGCAGCATGAGATCGATGCGCTGGTTGACGCGTGGGACGAGTTCGATTTTTTCTTTGTGCACGTCAAGAAGACGGACAGTTACGGCGAGGACGGGGATTTCGACGCGAAGGTCCACGAAATCGAGGCGGTGGACGCGGAGATTGCGCGTATAGTGGAGCTGGGGCCGGGCGCGCTGATCGTTACCGGGGACCACAGTACGCCGGCGGTTCTGGGCAGCCATAGCTGGCATCCGGTGCCGACGCTGCTGTGGAGCCCGCATGCGATGCCGGACGGGGTCGGGAGATTCGGGGAGCGGTCCTGCGCGACCGGTCAGCTGGGGCATTTTCACGCAACGACGCTGATCCCGCAGGCGATGGCGCACGCGGGCCGGCTGAAGCGTTTCGGGGCGTGAAAGGGCAGTGGTCAGTGTTACTGCAGAGGTCTGGGATAAGGCGAATGTGGGCGGTATGAGAGAGGATATCGTTAAGGCCGCGCGGTCTCTTTGGGCGGCTTCTGCGGTTGTGTGTCTGACGGGGGCGGGAGTGAGCGCGGAGTCGGGTGTACCGACTTTTCGCGACGCGCAGACCGGCCTGTGGAGCCGATTCAACGCGGAAGAGCTGGCATCTCCTCAGGGGTTTGAACGGGACCCGGGTCTGGTGTGGCGCTGGTATATGTGGCGGTTGGCGCAGTTGGAAGCGGCCTCGCCCAACCCCGGGCATCGTGCGCTGGCGGAGCTTGCAGGACTATGCGAATGGTTCCTGCTGGTGACGCAGAATGTGGACGACCTGCACGAGCAGGCCGGCAGCTCGGACGTCCTTCACCTGCATGGCAGCCTGTTCAATTTCCGCTGCGCTGCGTGCGCGGCGCCGCACCAGTTGAGGGCGGAAGAGCGCCGGGCGGATTCGCCTCCCGCGTGCGGTCTATGCGACGACCTGGTGCGGCCGGATGTGGTGTGGTTCGGCGAGAGCCTGCCGTGGGATGCAGTGGAGGAGGCGGCTGCGGCGGCCCATGGTTGCGATGTGATGCTGGTGGTGGGTACGAGCGGGCTCGTCTATCCGGCGTCGCAGTTGCCGCTTGTCGCCAGACAGGCAGGGGCTACGGTGATTGACGTGAACCCGGAGCCGGGTCCTATCTCGTCGATTGCCGACATTTTTCTGCAGGGTAAGAGCGGGGAGGTGCTGCCGACGCTGGCGCGGGCTGTGAGAGAACACCGGGCAGACTTGTGAGTGGTTACCAGCGATTTTGGGCTACGTGCGTGTCCGTTACTTGGCCTGCCTAGATGGGAAATTGGCCACGGCGCTTAGCGTTTCCTGTAATCCGGGTAGAGCGCGAATGAGGAGCGACAGAGAGAATTGCCAGTGCAGGGAGGAAGAGGTGTCTGAGAACAGGTTAGAACTGGAGAGGGAGATCGCCAGTACCCTGGAAGAGCTGGACGAGACTCGACGGAAGTTGGTGGCGCTGCGACGCCGGTTGCCTCCGGAACCTGTAAGAGATTACGAACTGAGAGATGCAGACGGGCCCGTGAGACTCTCAGAGATGTTTGGTAACAGCGACGATCTCATCCTCGTTCACAATATGGGAACAGGATGCTCGAACTGCACGATGTGGGCCGACGAGTTCAACGGCGTGTGCCAGCATTTGCAGAGCCGGGCCGCGTTTGTGGTGGTGTCGCCTGACAGTCCGAGGGTACAGCAGGAGTTCGCGAGAAGGCGGAGCTGGCGGTTCCCGATGTACTCTGCAGAGGGCACGTCGTTCGTAAAGGATATGGGCTTCCAGTGGGAAGAGGAAGAGTTCATGTCCGGATACCAACCCGGGGTTTCTGTCTTTCGTAAGAAGGAGGACGACACGATCGTGCGCGTAGCGAAGGACTATTTCGGGCCGGGTGACCTGTACTGCGGCGTGTGGCACCTGTTCGATCTGCTGCCGGATGGTCCGGACGGTTGGGAACCGCTATTCGACTATAATATAATCAGCCAGTAGACGGAGGGGACGATAGCGACAAGGAAGGCAACGATGCTACGCAGAGCCGGCAGAGCGACCCGAGTCACACCAGTGAACATCGTGCGCGGTTGGAGGAAACTTTCACGCATCTGGCATGTCCCGCTTCTGGGGCTGCTGGTGCTTCTTTTGGCCGGCTGCGCGGCGGCGATGGCGCCGGCACAGAGTGAACAACGGGCAGAAACAAGCTCGAGCAAGCCAGCGTCGAGCGGCCAGGTGGCAGTGCAGGCCACTTCTTCAAGCTCCGCCATTGCGGGGCGTCCCTCTCCCGATTCTGGACGCCGGAACCGGCGCGGCCGCCAGCCAGAAGCGCAGCTGCCGCCGGTTGTTCCCACCAGCCTGGAAACGACGTCGACCTTCGGCCTGGATGCGGACGACGCGTCCTGGCGCCGGTCGCTTGCGCTCGCGCGCCAGGGCTATATTCTCGAGCCGGACGACGTGCGGGTTGAGGAGTGGCTCAACGCACTGCGATGGGACTATCCGCTGCCGGAAGGGCAAGGGACTTTCAATCTGGATCTGACGATAACAACCGATCCGCTCGACCCGGATTCGTGGCTGGCCTTGCTGGGGCTCAGCACTGCTGCGCCGCTGGAGATGCCAGGCAGACGCCACGTCTCGGTGGTCCTGGATGCTTCGGGCTCGATGGGGGAGGACGACAAGCTCGAAACGGCGCGTACGCTCGTGGAGGCGCTGATCGAGCGACTTTCGGCAGAGGACCGGATTTCGCTGGTACAGTTTTCTCGGGTGGTGTTGGGCGAGTACACGGTTCGACACGCGACGCCGGACGACCCGGCGCTTGCCAGTTCGCTGCGCGGCTTCCGCCCAAACGGGACCACGAATGCCGAAGCGGGCCTGCGGAAGGGTTATGAATTGGCGCTGGAGGGGCGGTTGCAGGACGCCGACGCCCTTCATTACGTCTTCTTCATCAGCGACGGCGTGGCCAACGTGGGCGACACGCGCGCGGAATCAATAATCGAGTCTCTGGGCGGGCAGCGGGCGGAGGCCAACCCGATCCGCCTGGTCGCGGTCGGCGTGGGCATCGAGAACTACAATGACGACCTGTTGGAACAGGTGAGCAACGACGGCGATGGCTGGTACCGGTATGTCTACTCGCCGGAGGACGCGCAGGGCCTGCTGGCTGCTGACTCGTTCGATCAGCTTTTCAGCCCGGCGGCGGACGAAGCGCGTGCACAGGTCTCCTGGGACGCAGAGACGGTCGAGGCGTGGCGGCTGGTCGGCTACCTCAACCGGGCGGCCGCGAATGAGTCATTTGAGGATGACGAGGAGGATTTCGCGGAGTTGCACGTGGGCCAGGAGAACACGGTCGTCTACCGGCTGAAAGCGCGGCCGGGGGCGGCGGGGCCGCTGGGCACGCTGGCCCTGCGCTGGCATCATCCGGGCAGCGGCGAGCCGCAGACGCAGGCGTGGACACTGGCTTCGGAAAGCCCGATGCGCTGGGAGGATGTAGCGCCGATCCGCAGGCTTGCGCTGCTGGTGGCGCTGGCAGGTGAGAATTCGGCCGAGCGTTTGGATGACGCGCAGGGGCGGCGCAGGGCGATTGAACAGGAGTTTGCGCTGCTGGGCGGTCTGACCGAGACGCGGCAGGGGCAGGAGTTCGGTGAGATTCTGGCTGCGTCGTTGCCTGAGCCGCCGGCGTGGTTTGAGCAGGGCAGTTCGACGCGGGGTGAGTGAGGGTTGGCCTGACCAGAGAAAGAGGCGACTCTTATCCTAGTCTGTCCAAAGTCCATCAACATAATGAGGGCCGGTTGTCGATCGCAAAGGTAACCGGCCCTTTGTATAAATGGCAGAGGTGTGTTGGCTCATTAAACTCCGCACATTATGATCAAGCTGGATCTCTGTCGGAACCCGTTCGACCGCACAACCACAAGAATTCCCGCCTAGACATTCCAGCAATCTCCCTCGAAGATAAAGAGTTCCTCAATTCAGCATGAGCATGACAGTGGAAGCGTTTCCTGCGCTGCCAGCTTTTGTGCCAGGCGTCCAGGGCTGACATAAAATATGGAAGATGTTCGGCTCTGTCTTTTTCAAAGACAGAGTTTTTTCTGCAAATTCCGGCTATTCATTGCGCCGTCAGTGTGCTATGATCGCACTATTTCCCATCAACTGTCTGCTCACTTTACGCGAAGTAGTAGCGCGTCTCACTTGTCTCTGAGGATTGCCAATGTTGTCTCCGCGTTTGTTTGCTCTGGTGGTCGGAATCAATCATTACCGAAGCAGTGTAATCTCCGATCTGGGTGGCTGCGCCAACGATGCCAGGGCGATTTACGGATTTCTGACCCAACGAATGGGCGTGCCGACTGAGAACATCCGGCTGCTAACTTCGACAGGCGCTGAACCGGACGGGAAGCTCCCCTCCCGACAAAACATCATAGACGGCTGGCGGTGGCTGATCGAGCAGGCCAGAATCGGCGACCAACTCTTTTTCCACTTCAGTGGGCACGGCTCCCAGGCCATCTCTAACGACCCCTATGAGCCGGACGGTTACGACGAGACGCTGGTACCCTGCGACAGCCGCACAGTGGACGACAGCGGCAAGCCTGTCTATGACATTTTGGACAAGGAACTGGCTGCGCTGATCGCTGCGGCCGAGGAGAGAGGCGCGCTGGTAACGGTGGTGTTGGACTGCTGCCACGCCGGTTCGGGTACGCGCGCGCTTGTGCCGGTGCGGCGGACCGCGGCAGACCGCCGCGTGCGTCCTGCCGGCACGGTCCTGCCCGAGGCGTCGGGTGGGAGAACGGTGGCCAGCCGGCACTGGTCCGGGAAGCTGGGCAGCGATCACGTGCTGCTGGCCGGTTGCCGGGATGAGGAGATGAGCCACGAGTACCGCTCGCCGACCAACGGCGCCTGGTACGGGGCGATGAGCTATTTCCTGCTGCAGAAGCTGCAGGAGTTGCATCCGCAGATGAGCTGGAGGGAGGTCCACGACGCGGTGCAGACCCAGGTGCACAGCGTCTATGCCCGTCAGATCCCCCAATTGGAGGGACCGGGCAACCGGGCAGTATTCGGCGAACTGACGCCCCATGCCGGCTCCTATCTGAACGTTATCAGTGCCAGAGAGGCGGGAGATGCGGGAAACGACGTCGTTATTCGCATTGGCGGGGGCGCGGCGGTCGGTCTTACGCCGGGCAGCCATGTGGAGCTGTTCCCGGCGGGCAGCGATGCGCTGGAGGGCCGGGGACTTGGCCGCGGCGAGGTGACCGAATCCAGAGTCGATTCGTCATACGCACTGATCAAGGGTGTGCGCCACACCGAGTTCAGTCTGCCTGCCAGGGTGAAGGTGACGGCTTACGGATACCAGAGGTTGATGTACGAGGTGACCTGCGCCGATCCTTTTCTGCTGGCGGAGTTGACCACCGCGCCCTCGTCCCCATTCCTGCACGCGGTGGGAAGAAGCACTCAGGATGGTTTTACCCGTTTCCAGGTGGCCGTCGAGAACGACGCCTATGTAATCCAGGACGGCAGCGGCGTCCAAATCGTGCAGGACAGGCCGCCGCGCACGCAAGCGGGGGCGGCCAAAACGGCTGAGTATCTGCACCATCTGGCGACGTTTCACAATGTACGCACGCTTAGCAATCCGGCGCCGATGGCGCTGATGGAAGAGGCGTTGAGCATTGACGTCCAGACCTACACAAGGGCCAGCTTTACGTCTCCCAAGGACGGCGAGCCTCTGGGCCGGGACGGGGTGCTGCCGCCGGAGCGCAAGCTCTGGGTTACAGTGCGGAACAACAGCTCAGAGAATCTCTATGTGACCGCCTTCTCTCTGTCCGCGCAGTTCGGTATCCGACGCATCTTTCCGGAGCGGGCGCCCTACCAGCTGGTGGCGCCGGGCAAGGAGTTCTTCATCAACAACATCGAGCCGGTTGTGAAGGACCCCGGAAACGAGTCCGAGACGGAGATATTCAAAGTCTTCGCCACGCGCGTTCCCACCTCCTTCGACGTGCTGGAGATGCCGGAGCTGAACGAGCCGAACGGGACGGAACAGACGCGGGCATTCGGCCCGCTGGCAGAACTGATGAACGGCATCCGTTACGACGGCCCGCGCGTGCGCAGTCTGATGGTGCAGCGGGACGATACACATGATCGCTGGATAACAAAGCAGGTGGCGGTTACAGCCCTTCGAAAGCAGGAGGAATGCGCTCTGCCGCAGGGACAGAACAGGATCAATGTGGGAACGGACCTGGACATTACGGTGGAAAAACCGGCGGGCCTGGGGGGCCTGCTGGTCGTGAGCAGTCTGAGACACTTCGCCTGGGATGCGGACGATCCGATCTCCTTGCCACCCGGTCTGAACAGTCCTGAAGCCGCGCCGTTTTTCCAGCCGCTCTCATTCTCGCACAACGCAGGAGCCGGCGGCGGATCGCCCGGTGTGCTGGTCCTGGACAGTTCAGCGGAGCAGCTTAAGACGATCAGCGCCGAGTCCCCGCTGCGGATTGCGCTGAGTGTGGAGAACGACCCGGACATTGCAGGGATTGTCGCGGTCGCTTTTGACGGCGAATACTACTACATGGTCGGCCATCCCACCGACGCCCAGAACCTGTCCCAGTACGGCGACAGAAGGCGCATGGCGGTGGAGATCACCCACCTGCCGGTCCCGGATTCGGCGGAGGCAAAGTCCGGTTTCGCGGGCGGATGGCGAAGGACAAGGTCAAACGCGGGCAGCGGAACTGCGGTTGGAGGAGAGGGCGGCAGGGGCGTAGGAGGGTTGTTCGGACGGCTGATCAGCTTTTTCCAGGAGGAGTGGCGGCTGGCCGAAGCCGCGGCGCGCAAGGATCCCGCGTCCGACGACGGGGACGTCGGAGGGGAACCGTCTGTCCGAGATGCGAAACACGCCGTGCGCGTGCTTTTCTACAAGCTATTCTATCAGAAGCTCCCGCCTGATCTGGGTGTACGCCAAGTCCGCTTAGGGGAGGGCGGCACACCGGAATACTCGAAGGTTACGTCACAGGACGTTTCCAAGGCGCGGCGGGCGCTGCTGATCACTCACGGCTTCGGCAGCAGCACCGATAAGCTGGTCCAGAGGGCACTGCCCCATCTGTTGGAGCTGGATGAATACGACCTGGCGTTGACGTTCGACTATGAGACGATCAACACGGGCATCCGCGAGAGTGGTCTGCTGATGACTGCACAACTGCGCCGGCTCGGGTTTGGCGCCGATACGGGGCCGCCGCTCGATATATATAGCCACAGTATGGGGACCCAGGTCGCCCGTGTTTGCGTCGAGATGGAGAGCGGGCATCGGTTTGTGGAGCGGGTTATCATGGTCGGCGCGCATAACACCGGCACCGCGCTGGCTGAATCGCACCGGCTGATTCCGTGGCTGGCGACAGTTATTCTCAATCAGGCGGGGCTGATGGACTATGAACTCCTGGCCCAGCTACTGGTGATTGGGATCGCGCGGCTGACCACCGGCATACAGGACCTGGCTCCGAGCGCGGAGCTGTATCAAAAGCTCAATGACCCGCGCAATGAGGTGAACGTGAAGTACTATATCCAGATCGGTGTTAACTCCGAGATGGACGGTCCCGTGAACTGGCGCAAGCTGTTCTCCAAGACGGAGATGACGCGTATACTGGACAAGGCGTTGGACCAGGTTCTGGGCCCGAATGATCTACTGGTTGGGGTAGCGTCGGCGCGGGGTGTGCGGGGGGGCAACTGGCCGGACCTGCAGGTGGATGTGCTCAGTTGCCATCACTTCGAGTATTTCTACGCTGAGGAGTCGCTCGAGGCGCTGCGCCGGCAGTTCGAGTAGTTCCCGGCAACCAGCTACGGGCGTCAGACCTCCTGGCGCTCGGACAGTTCCGCCCAACGGTCGAAGGCCGATTCCAGCGACAGTTCGACGGCTGACAGTCTGGCAGAGAGGTTTTGCAGCGCCTGGTAGTCGCTGCCGCTGTCATTGATCTGGCGCTGCAGACGCGTCCGCTCCTCTTCCCAGCCGGCAATCTCCGTTTCCAGACGCGCCAACTCCTGACTCTCCTTCCAGGTCAGTTTCCTGCCCGTTCCAGCCGGGCGCGGGGCCGTCTGTCCATTGGCGGCGAACCGCGCCGGGGCGTTTCGAGTACGGTCGACGCGGGTGGCTTGTCTGTCCCGGCTGTACAGCCGCCGGTAGGTTTCGTACGGGGCGGGGTATCGTTTTCCCAGACGTCCTTCCTCGAAGGGCATAATGAAGTCGACGGTGCGGTCGAGGAAGTAGCGGTCGTGGCTGGCGACGATCAGGCAGCCGCTGAAGGCGTCCAGAAACTCTTCGAGCACGGTCAGTGTCTGCACGTCCAGATCGTTAGTTGGCTCGTCCAGCAGAAGCACGTTTGGCTGATGGACCAGAGTGCGCAGGAGGTAGAGCCGACGGCGCTCACCGCCACTGAGGCTGCCGATGCGCCCCCACTGCATTTTGCGGGGAAACAAAAACCACTCCATCATCTGGGCGGCCTCTACGCGGCTGCCGTCGCGCGCCTGAATCAGGGGCGCTTCCTCCTCGATGAACTCAATCAGACGCTGCGCGTCGTTGAGGTCGCGCGTCTGCTGGTCGTAGTATCCGAGCCGCACGGTTTCGCCCCATTTGATCTGCCCCGCGTCGAGATTGACCCTGCCGGCCAGCATGTCGAGGAAGGTACTCTTGCCGGCGCCGTTCGGGCCGAGGAGGCCGATGCGGTCACCCGGTTCAAGCGTGAAATCAACCTGATTTACTGCGGCCGAACCTTCGTAGGATTTGGTCAGGCCTTTCGCTGTGAGAACGGTCTTGCCGAGCCGGCGGGTGGCCAGGGCCATGACGACGCGATCGGTGTCGGAGTCGTAGTGGATGCGCTGGAGCTCTGCCACGCGTTGCCGGCGGGCTTTCTGCTTGGTTCCCCGTGCCATTGGCGTTCGCCGAATCCATTCGAGCTCTCGTTTGAGGAGCTTCCGGCGCTGGCGTTCCCCGGCGGCGAGGCGTTCGTGACGGAGTTGACGCAGCTCCAGATAGCGGCTGTAGTTGCCGGTGTAGGAGACGAGCTGGCGCCGGTCCAGCTCGACGATGCGATGGACGACACGGTCGAGGAAGTGCCGATCATGGGTGACCATCAGAAGTGCGCCGGGTTCGGTGGTCAGGTAGTCTTCGAGCCATTCGATTATCTCGATATCGACATGGTTGGTGGGCTCGTCAAGGACCAGCAGGTCGGCGCGGTCGATCAAGGCCCGGGCCAGGGCGACGCGTTTGCGCTGCCCGCCGCTGAGAGTTTCGATGCGGGCGTCAAAGTCGCTGATTCCCAACTTTGTGAGGATTGATTTGGCGCTGGCGGCTGCGGCCCAGCCGCCGCTGCGCTCCATCTCCTCGGTGAGCTCCAGCAGGCGCTGCTGCAGGGCCTGGCTGGCCGGTTCGCGCTCGAGGCGCTGGCTGGCGCTTTCATAGTCCCGCAGGAGGCGCATCTGCGGCGAGCTGCTGCGGAAGAGCTGCTCGAGTACGGTCGCGCTCCCGTCCAGCTGCGGCTCCTGTTGGACCATCTCGATGCGCACGCCGCCCCAGACTGTGACCTGGCCGCCGTCGGGCACTTCCAGGCCTGCGATCATGCGGAGGAGGGTCGTTTTGCCGCTGCCGTTGACGCCGATCAGACCGATACGTTCGCCGGCGTTGATGGAGAGCGAGGCAGCATCCAGCAACAGCCGTTCGGAGAACTGCTTGGAGACGTTTTCGAGGGAGAGAAGGTTCATGCCGATTGCTGGATCGCCTGCAAGGCGGCGGGATCTTCCAAGGCGCTTATGTCGCCTGGATCTTCGCCCAGGTAAGCGGCCCGGATGAGGCGGTGCATCACCTTGGCATTGCGCGTTTTGGGGAGCGCGGCGCAGAATCTTACCTCTTTGGGCCTGAGGGGGCGGCCCAATTCGGCGGTGATCCGCTCTTGCAGGGAAGTGCGTAAGGATTCGTTGACGTCGATGCCCGGTTTGAGGACGGCGAACACGACTACGTCGTTGTCCTTCAGGGGATGGGGCACGGCGACAGCGGCGGATTCGGTGACGTCGGGATGGGCATTGACCAGCGATTCGACTTCAGCGGGCCCGAGACGCTTGCCGGCGATGCTTATGGTGTCGTCGCTGCGCCCCAGGATGTACCACATGTCGTCCTCGTCAATGGCGCAGAAATCTCCATGCACCCACATGCCATCGAAACGGCTCCAGTAGGTATCCAGATAACGGTCGTTGGCGCCCCAGAAGCCGCGCGTCATTCCGATCCAGGGCTGACGGACAATCAGGTCGCCCACTTCGCCGCGGACAGGGGTGCCGGACTCGTCGACGACATCGGCATCCATTCCGGGAATCGGTCCGCCGAAGGCGGCAGGTTTGAGCGGTTTGAACAGGCTGCCAGCCAGGATGCCGCCGCTGATCTCTGTGCCGCCCGTATAGTTGAAGATCGGCTTGCGGCTTTCGAGCACGTTTTCGAAAATCCAGCGCCAACTTGAGGGACCCCAGGGGCTTCCGGTGGCGCCGACTGCCCGCAGGCGTGAGAGATCATGGCGGGTCACGTAGCCGGTTCCGTGAGGCATCAACGTCCGCACGAGCATCGGCGAGAGCCCCAGAAGGGTAATCCTGTGCTTTGCGCAGAGTTCCCATACGCGGTCGACCGATGGGTAGTCGGGGGCGCCGTCAAAGAAGAACATGGTTGCGCGGTTTAGCAGTGTGGCCAGGACGAGCCACGGCCCCATCATCCAGCCCATGTCGGTCATCCAGTAGACGCGATCACCGGGCTTGACGTCCATGGCGTGGCGCATATCCTGGGCGCCTTTGACGGGAAAGCCGCAGTGGGTATGGACTGCACCCTTGGGCGGTCCGGTGGTGCCGCTGGTGTAGATGATCATCAGCGGATCTTCGGCGCCAGTCAGGCTGGTCTCGGCCTCGGGCGCCTGTGGGGGAACCAGCTCGTGCCACCAGTGGTCCCGGTCCGCGTGCCAAGGGATTTGGGCGGCGGGCGACGAAGCCGGCAGCCGCTTACAGACGATCACATGCCGAACGCCGGGAACACCGGCCAGCGCCCTGTCCAGCGTCGCTTTCATTGGCACAGCCCGCCCGCGGCGCAGAAAGCCGTCGGCGGAGAAGACAGCTTTGGCGCCACCATCACTGAGACGGTTTCTGATGGCGGACGGGCCGTAACCGCTGAACAGGGGGAGGACGATGCCGCCTATTTTGACAACCGCCAAAAAGGCGACAGCCAGTTCGGGGATCATCGGCATGTAGAGGCCGACGGCGTCGCCACTACCGATACCGAGGCTGCGCAGGGCATTGGCGCAGCGGCAGACATCCTGGTGAAGCTGGGCGTAAGTAAAGGTGGCGTCTTGCCCTTCCTCGCCTTCCCAAATGAGAGCGGGCTGGGAGGCGGTCGCGGTAGTCTGGTATTTGTCGAGGCAGTTGTGAACAATGTTCATTTTCCCGCCGACACACCAGCGGGCGAAGGGCGCGCCGTCGGACAGGTCGACGATCTGCGAGTAGGGATGGGCGAAGCGGATATCGAGGTCCTCCATCACCGCATCCCAGAACCAGCTGATGTCTTCGACTGAGCGCGCCAGCAGCTCATCATAGGAAGCGATGCCGTGCCGATCCATAAACTCTTTCAGATTGCTCTGCGCGATCCAGTCAGGATTCGGCTGCCACGCTATGTCCTGGCCGAAGGGAAAGTGGTTGGTGGACATGATCTGTCTCGAACTGGGGATGGCTTGACCCGGGACTCCCTATGCGCCGCCAACATTATAGCGAAGAGCGGGGCAAAAGGTAAACAGGCGGCCGAGTGGGAGGTCTGGTTCGAGGAGGGAATACGGGTCAGGAGGGGAAAACGGATAGCTGCGAGCTAATTGGATTCTGGAGTGCGGACCAGATTGAGGCGACGATCAGCGCTTGTCCAGGGGGGCGGAGCAGCCGGGCTGCGCTCGACAGCGATGTGAGGAGCCGGCTCCTGGCTCCTGCTTCGAATGGCCAAACGTGCGGGAAGAAGGACGGGCTGGCAGCCAGTTCGACGAGCAGGATCAGATCGCTAAAGACGAGGATAAGCAGTCCCGCTGGCAGGACGCCGAATCTCGGGGCGGTAAGGGCCAGACCGAGGGCAAGGCCGGCGGTGGCGAAGAGCAGGAGAAGCGTGTAGGCTGCGGCCGCGGCCGTCTGGACAGGATGGCGACGGCGCGCCCGCAGCAGAAATGCGAGGCCGGCTAGCGCGCCGACGAGCAGAGAGAGACTCAGCGCCAGTAAGCGAACGCCTTCGAGGGCCGGGCCATATTGGGCGATCGCGGCGACGAACAGAAGGTAGCCGATAGCAGTGGCGGAGATGCCGAACCAGGCCCGCCGGGTCGCGTGCGCACTGGCCGCAAGGTGGCCGCCTATGAGGTTGAAGGTGATGGCGGCGGCGATACCGAAGGCGTAGCGGGCGGTTTCGGCGCCGGGGCGGGTGAGAATGAAGCCATACCAAGGTAGAAGGAGCAGAGTTAACGCAGAGGCTGTTTGCATCCAGGCGGGGAGGCGCCGTTTGTGCGGGCGAGCTCTGCGAAGGAGGAGCCCGCCGACCAGAAACACGGCCCAGAGGACGAGCAGGAACCAGGCAATGAGGTCGAGGACCGGCATCGGAGATTCCGTCATTCACCGGGAAGAGCTGGAAGGAAAGAGAGAAGGCCTGGGCTTCCCCTGTGCCCCTCAGTCCTCACTATTGGTGTCTTGTCGATTGGCGGCGTACCCGAGGAGTTGCGGCTCGGCCCAGACGGCCCAGTTCCAGCGACTGTTGCCGAGGCCGTCGGTCATGAGCTGCAAGACCGAATGTTGCCCGGCCTGGTTTGGCAGGTCGGTGACGAAACGTTCCCACTCGCAGCTCTGCTTTGTGCTGCTCCAGATGCGCACGCCATTAAGAAGGACACGGAAGGCGCAGAAGTTGTCATCTTCCATTTGGGCGCCGTCGCGAATGCCGATTGCGAACTGCATGCGCAGCCGATCGACCTCGGGGGGCACTCTCAGATCGTATTCGACGACGGCGCTGCCATCGACGGGCGGATGCTGCCACAGAGCCGGCTGCTGCATCATGCCGCAACTGGCCGTGTCGATTCGCACCTCCATCAGGTCCGGTGTACGGGTGGCGCTCTGGCGGGAACTGGGGAAGAGCTCCAGGAGGTCGCATTTCCACACGAGGGCGAACCCGTCTTCGTCTGTGCCTTCCTCTTCCAGGAGACTTTGCCAGAGATCCTCCTGCCACTTGAGGTAGCCCAGATACTGGGAAAGCTGCGAGAGAGAGTGCTCGTTCAGATCGTGAATACGCCGGATTACGGCGTCTAACAGTTCCTGGCGGGGCCTGTTCATGTAGGTCTCTGGTTGCTGGTTTCCGGTACACGCCGGCGCGGCAGTCGAATGCGGCTAGAACGCGGCGCCCATCAGTGTCTCCCAGCGGGAGGCGGCGGTCGGATTGCTCAGGAGGACGAGGGCGACATAGGTTGGTTCAAACGGCCGCCGTATCAGTTTCATGCCGGCTTCACGGGGGCTCATGCCGCCCTTCTTGCAGTTGCAGCGTTTGCAGGCGGTCGCCAGATTGGTCCAGCTGTGATCGCCGCCGCGACAGCGGGGGATCACGTGGTCCACGGTCAGCGAGTGTTTGCCCGGCGTGTCGCCGCAATACTGACAGGTGTAAGCGTCTCTCAGAATGACGGCGCTGCGGGTGGGGGGGACAGAGCGGTGGGGCAGGCGAACGTAGCGGTTAAGTCGAATCACCAGCGGCTCGGGCAGGGCCTGGTTGGCGCTGTGCAGCATGCGTTCGGTGGCCTCAACCAATTCCGCTTTATCGCGTAGCAGCAGTACGACTGCCCGCCGCACGGAGACGAGACTCAAAGGTTCGAATGTTGCATTCAGTACCAGCACGGAACGGGACATGGCAGTGGTGTCTCGATGGCGTTACTGAAGATTCGGTGTGGCGCAGATGCAGGCGAGATGCTGGCTTTGCCAGGCTGCTGAACGTCGAGGGCCGAGTTGCCGGACGGGACTCGCTCTGGGAGCAGATTATACCAGCGCCACGACACGGGCGCGAATGATGACCTCCATCAAAAAGAAACAGACGATTGCAAAGAGAACTGTCTTTACGTTTTCATCCTGCAGGCGGCTCAGGTAGAGATAGGCTGCCGGCAGAGTAATGACGGCGACGGTCGCGTAAAGAATGTGTACAAAGGCGCGGGCCAGATTCCCGCCCAGCCCCTGACCGTAGAGCACCCACCCCAGGAGAAACTCTACGATCATCAGAAGCTCGCCGATGGCGGCGGCGCCGTACCAACTGCCGTCCAGGGGGCGGGAGCGAATACGGAGCCAGATGGCCCACACGCCCAACGCAATGAAGAACAGGATACCGGTTTGGGCCAGACCGCGATGAATATCGCTCAGAGAATCCATCGTAACGGAGAATTGTCGTTGAACTGCAACTCGTTATCGTCAGCTTCCTGGCGCCAACTCGCCGGACGGAATGGGAGCTGGAGCGCTTACCGCTGCGGATGGACGCTCAGATACTGGTGCAGCACGCTTTCCACGTGCCCACCGATCTCATACGACTCCCAACCGGGACTGGCCGCCAGAGCGAAAATGCAGCCGCCCAGCACATAGGAATCCTGTTGCATTGCCAGATCATACCAGACAAGCTGCTCCACGTAAGCGCCCGGACCCCAGGAACCGAAGCCGTGCCGGGCCCAATACTCCTGAAAGTGCTGCCAGCCTTTGGCGTTCTGCGGGCCTGGTCGATTGGCGACAAGGCCGTCTACGCCCAACTCCGTCATCACCAGCGGAATTGCGCGGCCGGCGGGCTTCAGGACTTGATTGTAGAGCTGGCGGTAGCGCAGTGTCAGCCAGCCGGTATCATGCGGGGCCACGCCCGGGTAGCGGCCCTGGCCGTCACGGGTGCTGGCATAGTAGATGGTCGGAGCGGAATACTCGTGCAGTCCCAGCCAACCATCGTGGGCCTGGGCTTCGGCAACAGCGGGCAGGAAATGCTCCCACATTTCGGGAGCCGGCTGGCCTGTGCCGAAGTTGCCGATTACGCTGCGGAGACCTCGCTGGGCGAGGAGTCGCGTCCGTTCGACTTCAAACTCGGTCAGGCGTTTGAATTCGTCCAGGTTCCCGGCCACCGGTTCGTTGTAGGCTTCCCAGCCGTCGTAGTGAAGGCGGCGCTCGGGATGGTCGGCGATGGGCCAGAGACGATTGACGAAGTCCTGGGCCGCGGCTTTCGCGTTGAGGTTCTGCAACTGCAGTTGGGGCAGATCTATACGCCCGATCAGCCGTGTCGTCGGGGCAGTTTCTTTGATCTGGCGAGCGAAGCGAAAGTCCAGCTCCAGTGTCTTAACGACGGCGACGCCGCCGCTGCGCAGAAGGTTGAAGACACTGGGATGGTTGCGGGTGATAAAGAGACCCAGCTTGCTGGGTGGGCCGGGTGGAAACGGGGTCACGGTCGGCGTCGGCGTATAGGTGGGCGTCGGCGGGACCGGTGTTTCGGTCGGGAATGGTGTGCTGGTCGGAATAGGGGTTGCGGTAACTTTGGGCGGTGTGGGTGGGAAATCGGGCGACGCGGGGCGCAGCCCTCTCATTTCGACCCAGGGCAGATACCCATGGTAGGGGCCGGGCGTTGCGGAAGTTGCCGACAAGGAGGAAGCGTCAAGGGACGGTTCTCCATTGCCGCAGGCCCCGACAAGCATGCCAAGTCCAGCGGCTGCGGCGGCCAGGAAGCGGCGCCGCGACCAGACAGGTTGTTGATTGGGCAGTGCGGGACGACCCTGTTGGGGCGCGGCCGATTCGTGCTCGGGCCCGGAATCCGGTTCTTGACTGACGTGACCGTCCATACTCCTAAAATCCGGGACTTGCTCACTTTTCATGAAGTTACTATAGCACCGAGTAGGCGGGGCTTCAAAGTGCCCAGCCTTCTTGGCGAGGGCACGACGGGCTGTGAAAAGAGTGAAGGGGGAGAAGGATGGACAGATAGTCACTGCCTCTGCCCGTTGAGTGAATCCGGCTCGGAATAAAGGAGCGAGCGTGGAAAAAAGGGCGGTTTGCCGATAAGGGGGAAAGCTGCTATACTTCGGATAGCAGTATACTTCATTTGCTGCGCCGAGAGGCCGTCCAACGACAGGAGAGAGCTATGCAGAAGTACAAGGTCAGTATCGAATACTGTGTACAATGAAACTACACACCCCGAGCCGTCCGTGCGGCGGCCGACCTGTTAGAGAATTTCACGCCGGCGATTGAAAGCCTCAAGATGATCCCTTCGGGTAGCGGACTTTTCGAGGTGCTGGCAGACGATACGATTGTGTACAGCAAGAAGGCTGAGGGCCGCCATGCAGAGGAGGGAGAGGTACTCGGTCTCTTCTCAGAGGCTATCGGCCTGGAGCCGGCCCCGCGTGCGTAAGCACGATTTCGGCGAATTGAGTCGCTCCCGCCAGGTGAGCGCGATGCCCGCTGCAGGGCCGCTTGCAGCGGGTTTTTCTTTTTGGAGAGCAGTGGAACGGGGCGTCCCGGAAGAAAGGGAGCGGTCTGCGCGCCTGCCCGTTGGGTCCGGTTCAGAGGCCGGTTGGCAGGTCAACGAATTCGAAGATGACGCCGAAACGCTGGGCCAGGTGGTCCCCCAGGGCCTGGACGCCAACGGTTTCGGAAGTGTAATGGCCGCCATACAGGAGATTGATGCCTGAATTGGCGGCTTCGTAGTATTGTGCGTGGCTGGTTTCGCCGGTGACGTAGGCGTCGCAGCCGAGACTTGCGGCGGCCTCGATCTTGTCGGCGCCGAACCCGCTGAGAATGCCCACCGTCCGCACCATGGGCGGCCCTTCTGCCTGAACAAGCTGGGGGCGGCCTACCTGTTCCTCGAAGCGGGCCACCATTTCATGAAAGACGAGCGGCTCGTCGTACTCGGCCAGGACGGCAAGAGGGGTGCCTTTGACGTCGGCCCACCAGTCTATGACTGAGAGGCCGAGCCGTCGCGCGAGTTCGGCGTTATTGCCCCACTGCGGATGAGCATCCAGGGGAAGATGGGCGGCGTAGAGATTGAGATCGTTCTCGACGAAGGTGCGCACGAGGCGCCCGTAGCTGCCGGCCAGGGGCTTGGCGTCGCCCCAAAGAATGCCGTGATGCACCAACAGGAGGTCGGCGCCGCGTTCGAGAGCGGCGTGGACACAGGGTTGGTGCGCGTCCACAGTTCCGACGATTTTGTCGACCTGCGCCTTTCCTTCTATCTGCAGCCCTTGGGGACCGTAGTCGGCGATCTCGCGGATGCGCAGAGTGTCGTCGAGATATCGGACCAGCGCCTCCCTTTGCATAAGTACACTCCTCCCAAAACGTAGTATCAGAAGCGTTAAAAATGGCGCTCCCAGCCGCGCCTATGTCCGGTTTGCGCTGTAGGCGTAGCTTTGGACAGGCTCTCCGTTCTAGTCAGGACTTTCCGAATCTTTCAGTGCCTGCGGACTGCGGCGCAGGAATTTCCTGACGCCGCGGGCGAACTTGCGACGGGGCAAGAGGACGCGGCGTCCACAGGTTTCGCAGAGCAGGCCGATGTCGGCGCCCACGCGCACGATTTCCCAGCTGTCGCCCCCGCAAGGATGGGGTTTACGCATCTGAACCAGATCGCCCGGGTAGAGTTTCTCGTTAATGGCGAGCATAGGCAGTGAAGTTCATGAACTGCGTCGCTGCCGCGACTTGAAATATCCCGAAAGTATGGTGGCGAGACCCGGGATCATTTGGCAACTGCCGTTTCTGCCGGACGATCACCGGCCTCGGCGGCCCCGCTGCGCAGGAGTCCGCCGAGGGCCAGTAGGAAGCTAAGCAGATAGACGAGCCAGCCAAGGACAGGAAGCCGGCCAAGGACGACGATCAGGAGCGCGCCCATCGAAAGGAGGAGGAGCGGACTATAATCGCCGCCGAGCCGCTCGCCGATCTTCTCTCCCAGCCAGTAGCCTGTGAGCAGGGGGCTGAGAAACCAGACCAAGGCCGACGAGGCGACCAAAAAGACAAACATGACGATTCCGGGAAGGACGCCCCAGAAGGCATAGGTAAAGGCGACCAGAATGAGCGACGCGATAGGAATGAAGATCAACACCACGGCGGCCAGAAGTCCGTACAGCCCGGTCTCGACCGGATTTGACCGAATCGCGGCGGCAGGTCGGACCAGGATATTGGGCCGGAAGCGCATCAGCAGCCAGCCGAGAATGGCGACGCCTATGCCGATGGCGACGGTGCGGAAGATCCAACCAAAGATGGCCCCGACGATGGTGCCTCCGGTGGACTCGGAGGCGGGGGGCGCCTCATATTGAATGTCGCGGGCGACGCCGGCAGGGATCTGGCGTTGCTCGGGTGCGGCGTAAGTAAGTACGCCGCCGATGCGGGCGGCATCACTGACGCCGAATTCCCCTACCTGGATATCGGCGTCGCCGCCGACTGTGCCGGATAGATAGAGCACCCCCAGAGCGCCGAAAAGGTCGCCACCGACGGCGCCTGAAATATCGGCCTCTCCAGCGCCGACGTAAATGTCACCGCCAATGTCTCCGGTGACGTTCAAGCCGCCCGTTATCGCCTGTGAACCAACGCCGGTCGGAAAGGTTGTCTGACCGCTGCCAGCGCCGACGAAGGCATCATCGGCGACGGTTCCCGTGAGTTCAACGCCACTGCCGGCAGCACGCAGATCGTCCAGAACCGTGCCGTGAATCACGATTCCGGCGGCCGCAGCCCACATGTCCCCTTCGACAATTCCGGTTGGGCCGATCTCTATGTAGGACGCGCCGGCGATAAGATCACCTTTGACAATGCCATCGATGTAGATCTCTGTGGCGGCAACATAGAGATCATCATCGACAATCTCTCCTTCGGCGAGGCGGTAGGATTCGTCGCCGGCAAATTCAGCGGCGAGCGCGGCGCTGGAAACGGCCAGTGTCAGAAAGGCCATGAACGCCACTGCCAGCCAGCGTGTGGGTCTTTTTGGAAGCTTCATATCTCAACTCCTGGAGGGTTATCCGAATTCGATGGTTTTCCCGACGACATCACGTCATCAAATGGATGAAACGTGGAGTCTGACTCGTGGACCGGCGGGCTCCGGCCTGATCGTACACTACGAATTTGACGAAACCAAAGTTTGGCATGCAGACGGAATCCTGCAACGGACAGACTTGGCAGGAGCGAGGAGCCGGGATCGGCGCTCCGCGCTCTGAACTTTTGAGGAAGCAGGCGTTCGATTACGGACGGCGGACCTGCTTATTTCTGCCAGATTACGTTGTGGAACAGGTCCGGCTCCTGGTAGGCGCTGGGGGCGGGAAAGGCGCGGGTGTAGTTTTCGAAGCGGGACAGCCTGCGGCGCAGAGGTTGCGGCAGCGCGCGCAGCGTGGAAGGGCCGCCGCTGTACTGGCTGGCATGGACGCGGCTGGCCCGTTCCTTGCGGTCGAGAAAGGCGCGTACGTCGATGCGGGCGTGGATCGGGGTCTCCCAGGCGGCGATCTGGACCAGGTCAACGTCTTGATTGCGGCCGACCTGGCGGGGGTTGCGGCCTGTCAGCTGCATGAATTTCACGATCCAGCGAAGCATGCGTTTGTCGAAGCTGGAATAGTAGAGTTTCTGGGCCGCGTGGGGCGGCAGGCCGTCGCCGTTACGAACTGCGTTCGACGCGCCCGCCTGTCCCGCGGCATAGAAGGCTGCGGTTACAGCCTCACAGCAGCGAATGTGATCGGGGTGGCCGTAGCCGCCGTAGGGATCGTGGGTAATGGCGACCTGCGGTCTCAAGCGGCGGAAGTAGTCGATCAGCTCGTGCACCAGCCGTTCCAGAGGCTGCTGCACGAGGGACCGGGGGTGCTCATTATCGGGCGAGCCGCGCATGCCGCTGTCGCGGTAGGGCAGGTTCCAGATGCTGGTGACGCCCAGCTCGACGGCGGCGCGGGCGAGTTCTTCGCTCCGTACCTGCGCCAGCGTGCGTTCACTCTGATTTTGGTGGCTCTCGGTTACGGAGCCGGCGTCGCCGTCAGTGGCGATGATGACATGCACCTGCACGCCTTCGGCGGCGTAGCGAGCCAGCGTTCCGCCCGGCCCGAAGCTCTCGTCATCAGGATGGGCGAAGACGCCCAGTAGAGTGCGTGAGTTGGTCATATTGTGTTACTCGCTTGCTATGGCCGGTGGTCAGCTATCTATGGAGTGTGCCGGCTCCAGCGGGTCTGTTCTGCTGCGGAGGAAACTCCAGATGATTCCATGCACCAGTTGTTCGACCGGTGCGCGGTCGTCGGTGAAAACGGGCGTGCCCGCGGGCGGATCAGCGGTGCGCACGCGGGACATTTCGCGATCGCAAGAGGATACGCTGGCGCAACCGGCTACCTCAAGCGCGAACTGGCGGAATTGGTGCGGCAGTGAAGAGGGCATGGCCGCGACACTGGCTGTGAATGCTTCCCTGGTCGCCGGCCGGTTGGCGGCGAGGACAAGGGAGTTGCCCAGATCATCGGACGGCCCCGGCTCGTCGATGATCAGCACGTAAGGGAAGACGGCGGCGAGTGTGGCGGCGAGGGCGTCGACGAGCGCATAGTCTGTCGGAGAACGCCCTACATTGATCATCAGGACCCCCTGCTCGCTCATATGCCTGCGCGCCAGCTGAAAGAACTCCACGGTCGTGAGGTGGAAAGGTATGTAGGGCGGCCGGTAGGCATCCACCAGGACGACGTCGAAGATTTGGTCTTCGGGCTGGTCAAGCAGCCAGCGGCGACCGTCTGCGGCTACAGCCGTCAGATTAGGTTGGGTCATGTCAAAGTAGCGCCGCCCCACTTCGATAATCTGCGGATCCAGTTCGACGCCGACGATGTCAAGCGGGCCGTAGATTTGCGTGTACAGATGGGGCGCGGTGCCGGCGGCCAGCCCGATGACAAGGACGCGCTCATGCGGGCCGAGCCCGCCGTCAGGTCGAAAGTAAGGGGCCAGGAGAAAATAGTCCCAGATGCCCTGGCTGAGCAGGCTGTCGGGGTGGTAGACGCTGTGGATGCCGACGCCTTCGTTGAGTTGAAGGTGGCGCTCGCTGCCCCATGCCCGAACGAGGATGTAGTTGTAGAGAGATTCGTCTTCGTATAGAATTGGGCTGTCATCCCGGCTGTCCCAGTGGGCGCGCACGCTGCCGGGGTCAATGAGAGCCAGGGCCAGCGTCGCGCCCAGCGCGAGCAGCGCCAGGCCGTGAAGGCGCCGGCTGCGGCCATGCAGAAGCGCTGCCAGCAGTGTGACGGTCAGTAGCCAGAGCGCCAACAGGTAGAAACTCCAGCGGGTTCCGTAGGAGGGGATCAGCCAGAGAACGGGCAGAAAAGTGCCGATAATGCTGCCGCAGGCGCCGATGGCATAGAGGTGTCCGGCTACACGGCCTGTCTGCTGCAGGTCGGTTACCGCCAGGCGCACGGCCCACGGGCTGACCGCCCCCAACAGGATCACGGGCAAGCTGAAGAGCAGCAGGACGACGAGCAGCGCGCCGGCGAGCAGACCTGGAAGATAGTCATTCAGCCCCACCGTTGCCAGGCGCAGTATGGGCGGACTGACGGCCGGCGTGAGGGCGACGCCGAGGCCGGCAAGGGTCACGATCGTCAGCAGCCCGCCGAGGCTGGGGAAGCGGTCGGCCAGTTTCCCGCCCAACCAGGCGCCTATTGCCAGGTAGGACAGGATAAGGCCGATCAGGGCGGCCCACACGATCTGGCTGTTTCCGAACCAGGGTTCCAACAGACGGGCGGCGCTCAACTCAACGCCGAGGGTGACTGCGCCCGCCGTGAAGACGAGCATCCGGAAGACAAAGGTTTTCATACAGGAGCGACACGGTCCCGGTAGCTGCGGTAACGCCCACAGAACTGCCGCAACAGTATAGCACATCAGACATGCGCCTGGAGAGATACCAATGGGGGTAGGACGGCGAGAGACCCTGAAACTGTGCAAAGATTGCGTGCCGTTGTCAACGCTGCTTTTCCCTTGTCAGAAATCCGAATTGGGGTCAGATACGGGCAGAGCAGCTGGGTGAAAAGGGGGATGCGATGAGTGAAATTGGCCCGATAGCTCTCTTTGGTTCGGGGGAGACAGCACCGGGGGCCTACCGGATTCATGAGCGGGTGATGCGGGAACTGCCGGCGCCTGTTCAGGTTGCCATACTGGAGACGCCGGCCGGTTTTGAACTGAATTCGCCCGCGGTGGCGGGAAAAGTCGGCGCGTATCTGGAACGTCATCTGCGCAACTATTCGCCCCAGGTTTCGATTGTGCCGGCGCGCAAGCGCGGCACAGAGTTCGATCCCGACGATCCTGAAATTGCAGGTCCATTATTGGAAAACAGTTATCTTTTCATGGGACCGGGTAGTCCTTCCTATGCGGTACGCCAACTGCGCGACAGCTACGCCTGGCACGCATTACGGGCGCGGCACCGGCTAGGCGGGGCGATCTGCTTTTCGAGCGCGACAACGGTGGCGTCCGGCCGCTACACGCTGCCGGTCTATGAGATTTACAAGGTCGGTCAGGATCTCCACTGGATCGAAGGGCTGGCCTTTTTCGCGGACTTTGGACTGCGGCTGAGCGTCATTCCCCACTGGAACAACAATGATGGCGGCGAAGAACTGGACACCAGCCGTTGTTACATGGGTCAGCCTCGCTTCGACGAGCTGCTGTCGCTGCTGCCGCGCCCGGTGACGGTATTGGGGATCGACGAGAACACTGGCGTGGTGATCGACCCTGGGACGGGGCAATGCGAACTTGTAGGCCAGGGGGGCGCGACGGTGCTGACATCGGAAGGCGAGCAGGTGTTCGGGAGCGGGGCGCGATTTCCTGCAACGGCGCTGGGGGACTGGCGCTTGCCGCCGACGCCGCAAGACGGCATTCCGGGGGAGATTTGGGAACGGGCTTGCGCTGTGCGTGACGCGGCTGAGAATCCGGAGGAGCAGGAGGCGCCGCAGCCGATTCTCGCCCTGGCTGAACAGCGCCAGGCCGCGCGCGCCGAGCGCAACTGGGCTGAGGCCGACGCGCTGCGGGACGAGATCGGCGCGCTGGGCTGGCAGGTACACGACACGCCGGAGGGACCGCGTTTGGAGAAAGCGAAATCGCAGTGACTGGCGGACGGTAACCGGCCGCTGCCGCGAGTTTGCCAACCGGACGATACAGGCTAAGGAGCAAGGACGATGGAATCAAACGCTGTGACCAGCCTCCAGGACCAGATTCAGGACAAATACGACTCTTTCGCACACCACACCATCTCTTATCACATTCTGGTCAACAACGAGGGCCAGGAGCGTGAACGGAGTTTCGATGTCTGGGCCTCACAGGCTGAAATCGAGAATTTTGCGAAAGACGGCTACCTGGTACGTGAGGCTTTGATCGAGGGCGAGCCGTTGGAAATGTTGCGCCGGGCGCTGAACGAGGTGGAAGCGGCGGAGTTTGAAGCGGCCGACGGGAGCCGATTGAGCGGCAGGGACTGGATTCCGCGCCACCTGTTTGACAAACATGCCGACTTTCACATGTTGATCAACTATGAACCAGTTCTGTCGCTGGCACGGGCGGTACTCGGCCCCTTTGTGCGCATTCGCCAGCTGGCGGCCCGCATCAGCTACCCGGGCCAGCCGGTCCAGTTTACGCGCTGGCATCACCATCAGCCGGGGATGACAGAGCCAGTTCCACCTTTTTTCGCGTTTCCGCACAAGCTGGACTGTCTGATCTATCTGGACGAGTTGAACGACGCCAACGGGCTGCTGGCGGTGGCGCCGGGTACCCATCTGCATACAGGTGAGGATCTGCCGCTGGAGGAGTACGGTGACCTGGCGGGCCAGCGGGAGATCCGTGCGCCGGCGGGAACTTGCGTGGTGCTGCACGGCAACCTGTGGCATCGCGCGATGCCGACGGGCGCCGAAGGCAGGAAGCGACGCGTGCTGATTCTGAGCTACGGTCCGACGTGGATGCGCAGGTCACCGTTTGGAGACAGGCCGGAGAACGGTCTGATGGAGAAGGTGATCGAAGAGGCCGATCCGGCGACGCAGGAGCTGCTGGGAATTGGCGGGTATCAGTAGTTGATTGGCGTGGTGAAATCTCGCTGGCGGGACAAACTTCCTTTTGGCTTCGGCTCAGGCTGAAATCAGCGGGAATGGTAGAAACCATTAGACTTCAACTGCGCCACGAGTTCAAATCTTCTCAGAGTATCTCCAGGGAAGCCGTAAAGGAGCCCTTAAGCGATGAGCAAGCTCCCCCTCCCATTCACCTAGGAGAAATCCTCTATCAAGAGTTCCTCCTACCGTTAGACATTACACCGTACAGATAGGCCAAGGCGGTCGGTATCGATGCGCGACGGATTCATGATATCGTCCGCGCGCCACGTTCTATCACGGCCGAGACGGCCCTTTTTTTCTCACGTTTTTTTGGGAACTCTGCAGAGTTCTGGATGGGGCTACAGAATCGGTACGACCTGGAGACTGCTGAGGATCGTCTCTCCCAAAAGCTGGACTTAGTGGAGTCCTACTCGACTGGCGAGTGAACCAAGCTTTTTGTCCAATAGAAGCGGAGTCGGTGTCAACGCGACTCCGGTCATCTATGGCTTCGAGCGTGCGTCCGGTCAGCGGGGAGGGTGCATGGGCATGACGACGTGGAGGAACTCTTCGTCGCCGAGGCCGAGGGGCCGGATGGTGCCGGGGCGGTTGGACTGGGTGGTTTCGAGGACGACCTGCTCCTCGTCGATCTGGCTGAGGACGGCGATCAGGTAGCGGACGTCGAAGTCGATCTCCAGATCATCCCCTTCCACCATTGCATCCAACTCATTCTTGCTGTTGCCCATCTCTGCGCTGCTGGCGGTGAGATGGAGATTGCCGACGCCGCTGTCGCCGTTGGGCTCGATCTTGAGGCGGACGATGTTGGCGTTGTCGCGGGCGAATAGCTGGGCCACGCGCACGGCCTGGAGGAAGGCGTCGGTGCCGACCACTGTGCGGGTGTTGTGGCCCTTGGGGATGATGGCCCGGTAGTCGGGGAAGCGGTCGGCGATCAACTGGCTGACGAGATCGACCTGGTGAAAGGCGCCGCGGGTCTCGCCCCCCTTGCCCCAGACGCGGAAAAGAATCTGATTGCGGGCCTGGGTGACGGTGACCTGGACGGGCCGTTCGTCTTCGGCGTCGACGATAATGCGGCCCAACTCGCTCAGATGGCGGGCCGGGACGACGACCGCCAAGTCGTCGGTGAAGGCCTCTTCGACTTCGATGCTGCGCACGCTGAGCCGGTAGCCGTCGGTTGCGGCGAGCGCGAGGCGCTCTTTGGCAAAGGTAACTTCGACACCGGTGAGGGTCGGGCGGCTCTCATCGGTCGCGGCGGCGAAGACGACCTGATCGATCATCTTGGTCAGGCCGGCGGTCTCAAGCGCGATGGTGCGGCCTTCGAGAGCCTCAGCGGTCTCTTCGGGTCCGTCGCCGTTATCGACGGTGGGAATTACGGGAAACTCCTGCGCGTCGATGCCTTTTATGTTGACATCGAAGTTGCCGCAGCGAAGATGGAGTGTCTGCGTGCGTACGGTCATCTCCATTTCGATCTTGCCGGGCGGCAGGCTGTTGACGAACTCGGTCAGCAGGCGGGCCGGCACGGTGATGGCGCCTTCATCCTCTATGTGGGCGCCGATCCAGCAGTTGACGCCGATCTCCAGATTGGTGGCGGCCAGCCGCAACTGATCATCCTTCGCTTCCAGCAGGATGTTGCCGAGAACCGGCAATGTACTGCGCGACGATACCGCGCGACCGACGATGGACAGGCCCTTCGACAGATTCTCCTGAAAGCAGCTTACGCGCACTTTTGCCTCCCGTCCTCCAGGAATTTGTTCCGAATTTGGTGCATTTTCAGATTGTTCGCGCTCGTACAGCGAAGCGGTGGAGCGTTGATCAAATATAGCATAGCGGATATAACAGGCCAAACTACCGGGACAAAGATCAGTCGGTAGTGGTGGCTGCCGCGATCGGCTTGCGCAGAGCCATCCGACTCTCTATAATGGTGACGTGCGCTGCCTCTGCGCCCTTGGCGTGCAAGAGGGGCGAGCGCGGAGAGAGGACCGGGAGGCTTTCGGATTCGGTCGCAGGGCGGGACGACAGCCTTGGACAGTTCAGCTGGCAGGGCCTCTCCAGCTTCCACTCCGCAACGATTCCAGCGACAGCGTGTTATAGATTATGAACGGGAACGCTCTGAACGAAGCAGATAGGAGCGCCAACGGAAGCCGTCCCGGAAGGACAGCGCCTGATCATCAGGAAGAAGAGAGGGCGATCGAATCGGCGCTGGTGGCGCGGGCGAAGAAGGATACGCAGGCGTTTGGCGAACTGTACGAGCGCTACGTTGATCGCATCTACTCGTATGTGTACAGCCGGGTACAGAACGCCGAGGATGCGGAGGACCTGACAGCGCGTATCTTTTACCGGGCGCTGGACCGGCTGGACCGCTACGAGGACAGGGGGCTGCCCTTTGGGGCGTGGCTTTTCCGCATCGCCCACAATCTGGTGGCCAACTGGCACCGCGATCAGGGGCGGCGCACGTTCGTCCCGATCGACGGGATGGTCTTCCCGGCGGAAAGGCGGGACGAGCCGGAGGCGACAGCAGAACGGCGTGAAGGGGAGGAGGCCTTGTGGGCGGCGATAGAGAGGCTGCCGGAGGAACGGCGGCGACTTCTCTTCCACAAATTCGGAGATCAGCTGACCAACATTGAGATCGGCGAGCTGATGCAGAAGAGCGAGGGTGCGATCAAGTCACTTTATTTCCGCACACTGGCGGCACTGCGCAGAGATCTGAGCGAACAGTTCGAGGACGGTGAAGCAGAGGGGACGCCACCCGTTTCCGAACATAAAGGAAAGTAGGCATCCGATGGGAAGCGCGAACATGCTGAATAGATGGCAGCAGTTCCGAACAGACGTAGTGCGGGTCATGCCCTTTTGGCAGGCGCCGCGCGGCGAAGTGGAAACTGATGCGATTGATGACGAGTTGACGGAAGAGGAACAGTTCGCCCAGATGGTGAGCTTCCTGGGCAAGCTTTTCCCATTCGTGCGGCCGTCGCCTGAGTTCCGGGCGCGGTTGAAGGAGGCCCTACTGGCGGAGCACCGGCGGCGGCTGGCCAAGGAGGGTTTGCTTCCGGCGCGTCAGGAGGGAGGGATATCCTGGCGCTGGTCGCTGGCAGCGACGGTGCCGCTGTTGATCGGTGTGCTGGCGACGATACTGTGGCGGCGGAGCCATCGTTCGAACGAGCAACTGATTTCGCCGGTGGGAGGGCGGTAGGGTTGGCCCCACCCAGCTATAGATTGCGAGGCAGCGCCTCTCGGCCCCCTCTGTGGGGTCGAGAGGCGTTTTTCGTTCGGGCTACTGGTTTTTGCTCTTTTTCCGGCCGCCGGTGACGCTGCTCACGCGTGCCAGTTTACCGGCGCCTTTTCCGGCCGCTCGTGAGGAAGTCTTGGCGGCAGCTGGCTTCGGTTTTGCGGCCGGTTCGTCGAGCAGACTTCCCTGTACGGGCTGGTTCACTGAGGCAGCCGCGGCCCGCTTTCCCTCAGGCTGGGCAGTCTTGGCTGGGCTTTTCGTCTGTTTTGCCTGGCGGGGCTCGGCTGCACGCTTGACGTCAGGCTCGGGCTGACTGGTCTTGCTGGCTTTTCGGCGCCGGGTTGACGCGTTGTTGGCGGCGGCCGGGGGTGAGGTCTCCTGGGCGCCATTTCGGCGGGACTTGCGACGGGACATTGCGTTGAGGTTGGAGAGTTCGCCGTTCGCCGGCTTTGCCGCGGCCTGTTTCGGTGGGATCCGTTCACTGGTCGCGGGTTTGGGCTTTTTGGACGTTTCACTGGCCAGTTTGCGCGTCTTGGGCTGGGTACGCGATTTGCCCGGCTTAGCCGAGGCAGTCCCGGCCGCCGATTTCTTCTTTGCAGGCGCTTTCTCCGTTTTCTCCTGGTTATCCTTTGCCGGAGGCGGGGCCGCGGTGTCCCCTCTGCCATTCAGCTGTGGGTCGGGTGGCGGCGGGCTGTCCATGGCCGCCACGACGGGGGAGACGGCCTGTACGGCCGCGACCGCGTCGCTGCCGGCCAGGTCGACCTTATGCGAGCCCAGCGCGCTGCGTCCGCTGGAAGGGATAGCTTCCAGTCCAAGCGGCTTCGCCACGCCTTTCTCCGTCACGAAGGCGGCGAAGGCATGCTCCGGCGTCAGCATGGCAGCGCCGACAAGTTCGCCGGTACGGGCGTCGAGTTTGTGGGCGATGATGCCGCCGCCGCCGCGGCCTTGCTGGCTGAATTCGCTCATTGCCGTTCGTTTGACATAACCGGCAGAAGTTGCTGTGAGCAGTTCGCCTTCGGGCGCGACCGGGAGCGCGGCGATAACTTCATCGTCATGTTTGAGGTTGATGCCGGCGACGCCGCGTGCGGCTGTACCCATCGCCCGTACTTTTTCTTCGGAGAAACGGATCGAGCGGCCCATGCGGGTGACGAGCATGACCTCGCCGTTGCCGGACGTTACAAGCGCGCAGGCCAGCTGGTCTTTGCCATTCACACTGATTACCTTCAGGGCGGTCAGCGCGACCTGGGTAAAGTCGGCGATGGCGATGCGTTTGACGGCGCCCTGGCGGGTGACGAGAAACAGAAAGCCCTCGGCTGCGGGATGCGACAGCGCCAGCATGGAGGCGATGGTTTCGCGGCGGCTGAAACCGGTCAGATCGGCGAGATGTCTGCGCCCTTCCTGGGGTAGCTCATGGACCCCGAGGCGGTAGCAGCGGCCGCTGGCGGAGAAGATGAAGAGCTGATCGCGGGTGTTGGCTGTGAGCAGGGCGGCGGCCGCGTTTTGGGCAGCCTGGCGCAGGCCGGCGCGGTTGATGCCGGTGAAATCCTGGCGGCGCAAGGCACCGTTAGCGCCGAGAGCCACCCAGACGCGGCGGTCCGGCAGCAGATCGGTGGCGGTGAGAGTGCCTTGGGCGCGTTCGACGATCTGTGTGCGGCGGCGGTCGGCGTGCTGCTGGCGCAGGGCGAGCAGCTCTTCGCGGATGACGCCGAGGATTTTGCCGTCGTCAGAGAGAAGGTCTTCGAGGTAGGAGATTAACTGCTGCAGCTCCTTATGTTCATCCTGGAGCTGTCTGCGCTCAAGCGCGGTCAGCCGTCTCAGCGGCATATCCAGGATGGCCTGTGCCTGGACTTCGGTGAAGCCGAATGCGCGTATCAGATTGGTGCGGGCTGTGTCGACGCGCTGGCTGCGGCGAATCGTACTGATCACTTCGTCGAGGATGTCGAGCGCCTTGAGCAGGCCTTCGACGATGTGTGACCTGGCCCTGGCCTTGGCGAGGTCGAACTGTGAGCGGCGGCGGATAATCTCCTGGCGGTGCTCGATAAAGTGCCGCAGGATGCGCTTGAGGGTGAGGGTGACGGGCTCGCCGTTCACCAGGGCAAGCAGGGACATGCCGAATGTCTGCTGCATGGGCGTCAGCCGGAGCAGGCGGGCCAGAATTGCATTCGGGTCGACGTTACGGGTCAACTCGATGACGATGCGCATGCCGGTCCGGTCGCTCTCATCGCGCAGGTCGGTAATGCCATCGATTTTGCCGTCGCGGACGAGCAGGGCGATGCGCTCGAGCAGGTTGGTCTTGTTGGTCTGATAGGGCAGGTCGGTCACGACGATGCGGCTGCGGCTGCGGCTCATCTCTTCGAAGTGGGCCTTGGCCTGCATGCTCAGACGCGCTCTGCCGGTGGCATATCCCTGGGAGACGGCATCGATCTCCTCTTCGCCCTTGGCGCCCTGACGATAGCGAAAGAGGATGCCGCCTGTTGGGAAGTCGGGTCCTTTGATGAACTGCAGGAGATCGTTAACGCCGACTTCGTCAATTTTGTCAAAGTGATCGATCAGATAGACGGTGGCGTCGACGACTTCGGCCAGATTGTGGGGGGGAATGTTGGTGGCCATGCCGACGGCGATGCCGTTGGCGCCGTTGATGAGGAGGTTGGGCAGCGCGGCCGGCAGGATACCCGGCTCTTTGAGCGTGGTGTCAAAGTTGTCGTTCCAGTCGATGGTATCCTTTTCGATGTCGGCCAGCAGCAGGTCGCTGATGGCTGCCAGGCGGGCTTCGGTGTAGCGCATGGCGGCGGCGTTGTCACCGTCGATGGAGCCGAAGTTGCCCTGGCCATCGACGAGAGGGTAGCGCAGGCTGAACTCCTGGGCCATGCGCACCATGGCGTCATATACGGAGGTATCGTTGTGGGGATGGTACTTGCCGAGCACTTCGCCGACGATACGGGCGCTCTTCTTGTAGGGCTTGTTGCTGGTGACCCCCATGTCGTGCATGGCATAGAGTATGCGTCGATGGACAGGTTTGAGGCCGTCGCGCACGTCGGGCAGGGCGCGGGCAACGATGACGCTCATGGCGTAGTCGAGATACGACGCGTGCATCTCGGTGGTGATTTCGATCTCGCGGACGGTTCCTATCATTTTGCTTGTCTATTCGTTAATCAGTGCGTCAACGGTCGTGTTGAGCGCGGCGGCGATGCGGGCTAAGGCGGATGCGGAGCCGGTCAGGTGTCTCTGTTCGGCTTACATTTGCTTGCCTCCATATAAAAATGTTCGCATACGGCGTAGATCCCGTCAAGGGAGGGGCAGTTGGGCCTATTGACAGTGTCAAAGGGCTTGCGGCACTGCATTTCCTTGCGCTATGAGCGCGCGGCTGTGTTCGCCGAGAAATCACACTCTCTCAAGCTTCAGGGCGTTTCGCAGGTCGATGACCTGGTCGCGGAGTGAGGCTGCTCGCTCGAACTCCAGGTTCTGGGCGGCTTCGTGCATCTCCTCTTCCAGATTGGTGATCCGTTTGACCAACTCGTCCGGGGAGAGGGCTGCCAGATTCCGAGTAGTGGCTGCTTCGTCTTCATCGACGCTGTAGTCGGCCTGGTCCTCGGCCAGGACTTTCATGCGGTCGGTCAGGTCGCGGATGCTCTTGACGATGCTGCGGGGCTCGATGCCGTGCGCCAGGTTGTGGGCTTCCTGGATCTGGCGGCGGCGATTGGTCTCGCCGATGGCTTTTTCCATGGCTTCGGTCATCTTATCGGCGTAGAGAATGGCTCGGCCCTCCACGTGCCGGGCGGCGCGGCCGATGGTCTGAATCAGTGATGACTCGCTGCGCAGGAAGCCCTGTTTGTCGGCATCCAGAATTGCGACAAGCGTAACCTCGGGCAAGTCCAACCCCTCGCGCAACAGGTTGATGCCGACGACGACGTCGTAGACGCCGAGGCGCAGGTCGCGCAGGATCTCGACCCGTTCCAAGGTATCGATCTCGCTGTGGAGGTACTGGACCTTCACCCCCAGGTCGGCGAGATATTCGGCCAGATCTTCGGCCATCCGTTTGGTGAGCGTAGTGATGAGGGCCCGCTGTCCGACGGCTACGCGTCGATGCACCTCGTGGAGCAGGTCTTCGATCTGACCCTCGGTGGGCCGCACTTCGACGATTGGATCGAGGAGACCAGTCGGGCGGATGAGTTGTTCCACGACCTGTGCGGCGTTCCTGATCTCGTAGTCGCTCGGGGTGGCGCTGACGTAGATGATCTGGTTCACGACCTCGGCAAATTCATCGAAGGTGAGGGGGCGGTTGTCCAATGCGCTGGGCAAGCGGAAGCCATGCGAGACGAGCACCTCTTTGCGCGAGCGGTCGCCGGCGTACATGCCGCGGATTTGGGGGATGGTCATGTGGCTCTCGTCGATGATCGCCATCCAGTCGGCGGGGAAGTAGTCGAGCAGGGTCCATGGGCGGCTGCCGGGGGGACGGCGCGCCAGATGGCGGCTGTAGTTCTCGACGCCGTTGCAGTAGCCGATCTCTTGCAGCATCTCGATGTCGTAGCGGGTCCGCTGGCCAATACGCTGTGCCTCCAGCAGCTTTCCCTGGCTTTCCAACATGGCGGTCTGCTGCTTAAGCTCTTCTTCGATATCGACGATAGCTTCCTGGACCTGATCCTGGTGCGTAATGAAGTGCTTGGCCGGGAAGATCTCCACTTCGGGGAAGTCGTCCAGGATTTCGCCGGTGAGTGTGTCGATTTCGCTGATGCGTTCGATCTCATCGCCCCAGAAGCTGACGCGCAAGGCGTTGTCGCTGTAGGCCGGCTGCACCTCCAGCACGTCTCCGCGCACGCGGAATTTGGCCCGCTGGAGGGCAGTATCGTTGCGCTCGTAAAAGATGTCGACCAGATGGCGCAAGACCTGGTTTCGGCGAACCATCTCGCCTACCGTCAGTTTCAGCGCCACTTGC
This sequence comes from Caldilineaceae bacterium, assembly GCA_965204525.1. GTDB lineage: Bacteria > Chloroflexota > Anaerolineae > Caldilineales > Caldilineaceae > Bin5. Next base: position 2,720,835 of record OZ241994.1, read on the forward strand.
CCGTAGTCCTGGGGGCTGCCCAAGCCGTAGATGCATGAGACCGAGGCGACGATTACGACGTCCTGCCGGCTAAACAGAGCGCTGGTTGCGGCCAGACGGAGGCGCTCGATCTCCTCGTTGACCTGTGCATCCTTTTCAATATAGGTATCGCTGCGGGGGATGTAGGCCTCCGGCTGGTAGTAGTCGTAGTAGGAGACGAAGTATTCCACCATATTATTGGGGAGAAACTCACGGAACTCGCTGTAGAGCTGGGCGGCCAGGGTCTTGTTGTGGGCGATGACCAGGGTCGGCTTCTGGATCGCCTCGACGACCTTGGCCATCGTATAGGTCTTGCCGCTGCCGGTGACGCCGAGAAGCACCTGGTGCTGAAGGCCCTCACTGATGCCGTTGGCGAGCCTGGAGAGGGCCTGGGGCTGATCGCCCATCGGTTGAAAATCGCTGACTACCTGGAATTGAGGCATTTCCGGCTCCGTAGTTCTGATACGAGTACTGTTCGCAGAACAAGCTTACCATATTTCTCAAGGGGATTGGGACATTTTACGCTGGCACTCCGTTTCCAGGTGGTAGGCCGGCCGCGGCGTCTCAGCATCGTACGAAATTCACATTTTAAGTGTAGGCCTGGCGGCAGACCAAATGGTGTCCTGAGAACGAATTCAAGTGAAAGAAGGAGAGCTGCCATGTATCGAACTTTTGTTCGTTTCATGAGATCATTATACATAAATTGGTTGTATCTGTCCAGCAGGGTCATGCGACGCGAGGGGTAGGAAGTGGTCATTCCGACAGATGGGTTGATCGTGTATAATCGGATTTGATGAGAGTATTCCGTTGCCAGCAGCGAAGCCATCGAAAGGTTGCACGGCGTAGCGGCGGGGTTCGTCCGCGCGCCTTAGCGCTGGCGGCCGCGCTGCTGGCGGCCGTTATGCTGACAATCGACTTAGGCGGCGGAAATCTGAATGTGAAGCTCGCCGCTGCCCAAGTGGCGACTACGCCTTCGCCCGGTTCCCAGGGGTCAGAGACGACTGCGGCAACGGCCACAGAGATTCGTTCGGTCCAACAGCTGCAGGATTCGTTTCGAGCCACTGCCACCGCTCGTGCCCGACTGACGCAGACTGCGGAGGCGGAAGCCACCAGCCTGGCGCTCACCCCATCGGTCACGCCAACGCCCATACCCACGAATACGCCAACACCGTCCCCTACGCCAACCCCTTCACCCACGCCTACGCCTGGCCCGGATGAGATATTGGAGGCGCGCATTGATGAATTGATCGCCAAGATGAGCGTCGCCGATCGTGTTGGCCAGCTGTTTAATGTTACGTTCCAGGGCAACGATATCGGACCGAGGAGCGACGTCGCCGAGTTGATCCAGGAGTACCGGGTGGGCGGCGTGGTGATCAGCCCCTGGAACCGCAACTTCAGCAACTACAGCGGTACGACAACGGAGGACGTCGCGCGGCTTACGAATCAGCTGCAGGCATTGGCTTACGGCATCTACCTGGCACCGACGGAGGCGTTGAACGTCAAGGACGGCGGGCCGGCCATTCCGGGTATTTTGCAGTCTGGCCTGGAACAGAGAGCGCCGCTGGAGATTCCGCTGTTGATTGGCGTGGAACAGGGGGGCGACGGCATGCCGGGCACGGCTCTGCGCGCCGGATTTACCGCGATCCCGCCGCAGATGGCGCTGGGGGCCACCTGGAATCCTGCTTTAGTGGAGGAGGTCGGTGCGGTCCACGGTCGGGAGATGCGCAGCGTGGGGGTGAATCTACTGCTGGGGCCGGCGCTGGACGTGATAGAACAGCCGCGTCCGGACCTGGTGACCGGATTGGGGCTGCGCTCGTTTGGCGGCGACCCGTTCTGGGTCGGTCGAATGGGCCAGGCGTATGTAACAGGAATCCACCGCGGCAGCGCCGGTCGCGTCGCTACCGTGGCTGGACATTTTCCTGGCCTGGGCGGTACGGACCGCCGGCCGGATGAGGAGATCGCGACGATACAGAAGAGCCTGCAGGAACTGCAGCGAATCGAACTGCCGCCATTTGCCGCGGTCACTGAGCGGCCATCTGCGATCCTGCGAGTAGATGGGACGATGGCCGCCACCGAGGCGCTGATGTCCGGGCATATTCGTTTCAGCAGCTTTCAGGGCAGTCGCGAGCGCACGCCGCCCATCAGTCTGGCACAGGAATTGGGCATTCTCCTGGATCTGAACGAGTTTGCTCCCTGGCGTGCGGAGGGCGGTATCCTTATGAGCGACGCGCTGGGCGTAATGGCCGTGCGCCGATACTACGACCCGCAATTGCAGGATTTCCCGCGGCGGCGCATCGCACTAGACGCATTTACGGCCGGCAACGACCTTCTCTATCTGGCGGATTTCTCCCTGACCGACAAATGGCTGGATGAGAGAGCCAACATCAAAGAGACGATTATCTTTTTCCGCGAGCGGTATACGAACGATGCCGAATTCGCCGCGCGCGTGGATGCCTCGCTACGACGGATTTTGCGCTTGAAAGTGCGGCTGTATGACCCTGCAATTGCAGATGAATCTGCATCAACCGATTTGAGTTTGGTTGACGAACCGATTGAAATCGATTTGGCGGATGTAGTGGTGGGACCAGCCGACCTGGAGAGCGGGTTCAGTACCGAACATCAGAGAGAGGCACAGATGTTGCTGGACCAGGTCGCCAGTGAGGCGCTGACGATCTTCTTTCCCGACTCCCCGGGGTTGACCGACCCGCTGCCCGCACCGCCTGGCGAAGACGAGGATGTATTGATCTTCACAGATAGCCGCATTTTGCATGAGTGTGACGACTGCCAGGCTGATGCCGCAGTGGAGCCAACTGCTTTGGAAGAGATCATGTTAAAGCTCTACGGGCCGGAGGCGACCAACCAATTGCGGAGAGAGCGGATTGGCAGCCGTACCTTTGCCGAATTGAACTCTCTGCTAAACGGCACGGCCGACCCTGCGGTGGCAGAGGCTTTGGAGGAGAAGATCCTGAACGCCGATTGGCTGATCTTTGCCATGCTGGACGTAGATGTAGCGAACTACGACAGCAGCGACGCGGTCAAACGGTTTCTGCGTCAGCGCAGTGACAGGCTGCCAGGGAGCAAGCTGGTGGTGCTTGCGCTCAACGAACCATACTTCTTCGATTCAACCGAGATCGGCAAGATGACCGCTTTCCTCGGTGTCTACTCCAAGACCCAACCGTTTTTGGAAGCGGCCGTGCGCGCACTGTTCCGCGCCCAAACGGTCACCGGCGCGCCTCCGGTCAGCGTGCCCGGCACGCGCTTCAGCAACCTGGTCGAGCGGCTGGAGCCGGACCCGAACCAGCGGATTGACCTGACAGTCCTGAACGAGGGGATCGTAATAGAACAGGCGGAGGATGACGAGTTGGAGCTTATCCAGACCGACCTGAAGCTGGGTGACAGCCTGGAGCTGCAGGCCGGTCCGATTCTGGATCGCAACGGGAACACGGTCCCTGATGGAACGCCGGTGAACTTCCGGCTGATCTATGAGGGCGAGGTGCTTGCAATCCAGTCAAATCCTGTCCCCACCCGCGGCGGGCTCGCACGCAAATCGGTGATTTTGGAGAGAACGGGCACACTCCTGATCGCTGTCAACAGTGTCGAGGCAAACTCCAGCAAGGAGTTCCGAGCGCGCATCCCTGACCCGGATGTAGCATCCGACAGAACTCAGATTGAGGTGACGAACCCTGAGCGGGCAGTCACACCGGCGCCTACGCAGGCGGCGCCGGCGACCGCCGTGCCAACGACGGATGTGGTTGCTACACCCATCACGGAGGTTGAGCTGGAGGCGGTTGAGGTCGATATCGCTTCGCTGACGATTGCAATGGTCACACAGTTGGTCGTGCTGGCGTTGTTGCTGGTTGTGCTGGTACAGGTGATGCCGCGCCAGCTGCTTGTTCAGCGATTGCTGTGGGCTATGCTCGTGGGCTGGGGCGCGTACATTCTATACGGTGTTGATGTTATTCCCGGCGGCGTCTGGATCCAGGTCAATCTCGCCCCCTGGGACAGCGTTCCGATTGTTGTGATCGGCATGCTAATCCCGCTGGTCTGGCTGCAGTTTCGGTCGGAGTAGGGCAGTGGAACAGGCGAGAACAGGTTGAGAGCCGCTCTCATTCCATGCGATTCATTGTCGCGCCTCAGGAAACGGGCCTCGCACGGAGGGTTGCTACACTGGTGGGCCCGCTTCCGTTCGGCTGCACAGGAAGATCTTCCTGGCGGCGGAACTGGTTCATATATAGTTCGTAGTAGAAGCCCCGCTGGGCCAGCAGTTCTTCGTGTGTACCCCGTTCGATAATTTCTCCGTCATGCAACACCAACACCTGGTCGGCGCTGCGGATCGTACTGAGGCGGTGCGCGATCACGAAGCTGGTGCGTCCTTTGAGCAGGTCGTTGAGCGCGGCCTGAATTCTCTGCTCGGTGCGGGTGTCGACGCTGCTGGTGGCTTCGTCCAGAATGAGGATACGCGGGTCGGCCAGTGCGGCGCGGGCGATGGCCAGCAGTTGCCGTTGCCCCTGGCTGAGGCCAGCGCCGCGTTCGCCGAGGACGGTCTCATAACCGTCGGGCAGCCGCTCGATGAAGTCGTGCGCCTGGGCCAGCTTTGCGGCGGCGATGACCTCCTCGTCAGATGCGTCCGAGCGGCTGAAGCGGATATTGTCCATCACCGAACTGCTGAACAGGTAGGTATCCTGAAGGACGATGCCGATCTGCTCGCGCAGGCTGTGCAGTTGTACGTCGCGCACGTCGACACCGTCGATGCGTACGGATCCTCCGGTTACATCCCAAAAGCGGGGAAGCAGATTGATAATGGTCGTTTTGCCGGCGCCGGTAGGCCCAACGATGGCCACAGTCTCACCGGGATCGGCACTCAGATTGATTCCTTTGAGGACAGGCTCGCCGGGTACGTATTCGGCCTCGACGTTTTCGAGGGAGACGTTGCCTACGATAGGGGGCATTGGCCGGGCGTGGATTTTCTCCTGCACTTCCGGGACCTCGTCCATCAATTCAAAGATGCGCTCCACCCCGGCGATGGCGCTCTGGATGTTGGTCCACATGACGCTTATCTGGGAGATGGGCATGTTGAAGCGCTGCGCAAAGCCCAGAAATGTGACGATCAGGCCGAGAGAGATGGCCGAACCTGCCAGTGTCTGGCCCCGCAGGAGCAGCACGCCGCCGACGCCAACGACGACAGCGATGCCGAGGAATCCGAGCGCTTCCAGCGTGGGTGCCAGGGCAGACGTGTAGGCAACGGCCTTGATATTGGCGTCGCGATTGACGGCATTGCTTTGCCGGAACTGCTCAATGTTGGTTTCCTCGCGGCTGAAGGCCTGGACCTCGCGCACGCCGGAGATGCCCTCCTCCAACTCTGCGTTGACGTCGCCGATACTCTGGCGGGTGACGCGAAACGCTTTGCGCGCCTGGTTGCTGAACCACAGAGTCGCCAAGCCCATGAGAGGCACAACGCTCAGGCTGATGAGCGCGTAGGCCCAATTCATAACGACCATCTGCCAGACGATCCAGAGGATCAGCAACACGCTGCTCAGCACTTGCACCAGGGCAAAGCTGACGACCTGCTGGATCGTGTCTGAGTCGTTGGTGATGCGGCTCATCAGATCGCCGGTCTCGTTGCGACCGTAGAAGCCGAGAGAGAGGCGATGGAGATGGTTAAACAGGCGCACGCGCAGGCGGCGCAAAACGCGATGGCCGGTCCAGCTCATGCTGAAGAACATCAAGCCGCCGGTGACCGACCCGAGCAGATAGTAGGCAGTTATGACCAAAGTAATGTCGAGCAGGCCGCGCAGCAGGTCATTGCGGCTGGGGTCCCCCATGGCGACTTCCGGGGCATACCAGCAGTTGGCCTGGCTGTCGGTTTCCGCCTGCAGATCGGTGTCTGCCGGAAGTTGAAGCACAGCGCCTTCCTCGCCGCCCTCGCCGAAGGCCGCCGGGGCCAAAAAACAGTCCACTGCCTGGCCGATCAGTACCGGGCCAATCACCTGTGTGTAGGCGTTGACCGCCATCAGTACGGCGGCGAGGGTCAGAGCCAACCAGAAGGGACGAAAGTATCTACTGAAACGGGACAGAGTGGCGCCAACGCTCTTCGGCTTCAGCGTCTCCTGTCGCAACATGCGGTCACCGAACATCGGGCACGCTCCTGGGAGAAATAGTGCGTAACATGGTCTGCTGCTGCCGGCGCGCTATGCTTCAGCGGCGAGCGGCGCTTCCTCCTCGACCACCGCGTCTTCCACCAACTGGCTGTGGTAGATGTCGGTGTAGATCGCGCTGGTCCGCATCAGCTCTTCATGGTTGCCGCGGTCGACGATACGGCCTCTATCCAGGACAAGGATCTGGTCGGCGTTGACGACGGTGCTGATGCGCTGGGCAATGACAAAGCTGGTGCGTCCCACCATTAGCCGGTCCAGCGCATTCTGGATAAGCACCTCGGTCGCGACATCGACGCTGCTTGTGGAGTCGTCGAGGATGAGGATGCGCGGGTCGGTCAGGAGGGCGCGGGCGATGGCGACGCGCTGCTTCTGGCCGCCGGAAAGGGTTGTTCCGCGTTCGCCGACGGCGGTCTGATAGCCGTCGGCGAAGCTAACAATGAAGTCGTGCGCGGCGGCGGCCATGGCGGCGGCCTCGACCTCGGCGTCGGTGGCGTCGGGGCGGCCAAAGGCGATGTTGTCGCGAATCGTGCCGGTAAAGAGATTGGTCTCCTGCAGGACGATGCCAATCTGACGCCTCATGCTGTCCAGCGTGACATCGCGCACGTCCCAGTCATCGACCAGGACCTGTCCTTCGCTCACGTCGTAGAAACGGGGGATGAGGTTGATTATGGTCGTCTTGCCGCTACCGGTTCCTCCCAAGAGGGCGACGGTCTCGCCAGGCTGGGCCTCGAAGGAGACATCCTGGAGGACAGGTTCACTGCTGTTGAAATAGCGGAATGTTACGTCGGAAAAGCTTACGCGGCCCTGCACCTGCGACATAGGCTGCGCGCCGGGTTTGTCGGTGACCTCGTTCTCGGCGTCGAGGATTTCGAAGATACGTTTGGCGCTGGCACTGGCCTGACTCATCTGGGCGACGATAAAGCCGAGCTGGCCAACCGGGAAGAAGACATAGATGAGATAGAGGGAGAACTTTTGCCACTCACCCAGCGTGAGCGTATCGAAGAGGATCTGGCGCCCGCCCCAGTAGACGACAGCGGCCTGACCCAGGTTCGAGATCAGAAAGATGAAGGGGAAGAGGAAGCTGAAGATTTTCGCAACGCGAATGTGCTGATCCATTAACCGCTCCGCCGCGTTGTCAAACCGGTCCTGCTCCTCTCTTTCGCGCACAAAGGCCTTGACGACGCGGATGCCGGCCAGATTTTCCTGAAGGATCTCATTAAGCGTGGAAAGCCGGCGCTGGATCTCGCCGAACAGTGACTGGGCTACTCGGCCGAAGACCATGAATAGGATGAGCGCCACCGGCAGCACAGGCAGGATGATCAAGGTCAGCGACAGGTTGGTGAAGGTCAGCACTGCCAGAGAACCGATGAGCAGCACGATGGACTGCACGGCCAGCAACATGCCCTGGCCGATAAACATTCTCAGCTTTTCGACATCGTCGGTGGCGCGGATCATCAACTGACCGGTGCGATTGCGGTCATGATAGCTGAAGGAGAGCCGCTGAATCTTTTCGAACAGTTCGTTGCGAAAATCGAAGGCCAGGTCCTGGCTCACCTTTTGGGCCAGGAAGGCCTGGGCGAAAGCGAAGAGCCCGCGGGCCAGCGAAAAGACGACGATAAAAACCATCGCCCAGTAGATTGGCCCTTCGGCACTGACAGCTTGTTCTGTCAACTGGTCCATCGTAAGCGGCAGCTGTTCAAGTGCGGCGGCCCGCTCCGACTCCGGCAGGGCCAGGATCTGTCGGGCGAACACGCTGTCGGTTACGGCATCGAGGACGTTTTGCACCAGTTGGGGGACGATAAGCTGGGCCACGATGCTGATAAACAGGGCGGCATAGGCCAGCGTTGTGGTGAGCCTGTAACGGGCCAGGTAGCGGAAAGAGCGGCCCAAGTCTTTCATGCTGCCGCCGCCTTCGGGCCGGCCGCCTGGACCACCGGGTCCGTCGGCGCCAGGTCTGCCAAATGGTCTTCGTTGGTTCACATGCCACTCCTTGGGGAGAGGGTCAGGGCAGAGCAGGTTGATGACAGGCGACCTTGCCGTTGCCGCACGGCTGGCCGCGGTCCTTTGCCGGCGAAGGGCAAAGGGGAGGAGGGCGACTACAAATCGATATTGTCTTCACGGTTCCGCTGCAACGATTCTACCAGCTTTTTCAGTAACCCCTGCAACATCCCGCACTCCTCGGAAGAGAGTTGCGCGATCAGATCGTTGAGGAATTCGAGGTGCAGGGGGGTAGACGAACGAATCAGGCTCCTGCTGTCGGTCGTCAGCCGGATACGGAACGCCCGCAGGTCGTTCGGGTCCAACCGGCGTTCGATGAGACGCAATTCTTCCAAGGCACGCAGGTGTGCGCTGATCGTGTTCTTACTCAAACACTGGCTGTGGGCCAGGTCTGTGGGTGTGAGCGCGGACTGACTATTGCGTTCTGCCAGGTAGAGGCGGATCAGGATACGCCATTGGGGCAGAGAGATTTCTTCGTCCCGCATGCGCTCGCCCAGGATACGATCATACGCTCCGGCGCACATTTTGATGAGCCGCAAGATCTCCATCCCTTGGACGTGGTCCACGCCGGACTCGGCCAAAAGCTGACGGAAGGCGCTCTTCTCATCTGGCGCATTACGCGAGTCAATGTCACCGGGCGCGTTCTGCAGGCCGTTTACCGTATCCGACCAATGTGGGTGGGGTTGAACTGGACGGCTTACTTTTGTCATAAGTAGAATTATACGGTATCGAACTAAAAATTGCAAGACCGCAAGCCCTGTCGAAGCGCAAGGCGCCCCGATTCCGCCAATATCTGCTGTTTGTCCCCGAAGGAGGGAAACGCAACGATTGACCGGTCTTTGTGTTATAGTAGAGTATACAGATAGATTCGATTTTTTTTGCAGAAGGTGACCTGACGACGAGGGCGAGAAAACGTTTATTCCCTAGTCGGCAAGGCACATGGAACAGACGCGCATGTACAGTAGCAATGGCCAGCCGCGGCGGGTTGTGATTACCGGCATCGGCGCGGTGACGCCCTTGGGCCTGACGGCTGAAGAGACGTGGGATGCCCTGCTTGTTGGCCAGTCTGGCATCGATACCGTCACCAAATTCGACACCAGCGAGTTGAACACACGCTTTGCAGGGGAGCTGAAAGGCTTCGAAGCAAAGAACTATATGGATCGCAAAGAGGCACGCCGCCTCGATCCATATATTCAGTATGCGCTCGTGGCAACGGAGGCAGCGCTGAAGGACAGCGAAATCGATCTAAGTAAGGAGACGCCAACCGATATTGGCGTGCTGATCGCCAGCGGCACTGGCGGGATCACTTCCCTGCTGGACAATTTCAGGCTGACTGAGAAGCGCGGTTTGCGCAAGGTAAGCCCGTTCTTGATCCCCAATATGCTGGTGGACAGCGCGGCCGGGAAGATCGCCATCCTCTATGATCTGCGCGGCCCAAACTTTTCGGTGGTAAACGCCTGCGCCAGCGGTACTGCGGCTACCGGAGAGGCATTTGAGCTGATCCGGCGGGGCGACGCGCAGGTGATGGTGACGGGCGGCGCCGAGGCTGCTCTGCTGCCAATCATCATGGCCGGCTTCGACATTATGGGCGCCATGAGCCAGCGCAACGACGACCCGTCGGCGGCCTGCCGTCCGTTCGACAGCGACCGGGATGGCTTTGTGATGAGTGAGGGGAGCGCGATTCTGATATTGGAGTCGCTTGAGCATGCGCTGGCCCGCGATGCCCAAATCTATGCAGAGGTAATCGGCTACGGTAACAGCGCCGATGCGTATCATATGGCCGCACCCCATTTCGACGGCCAAGGCGCCGAAGATGCGATGAATATGGCCCTGCGCAAAGCCGAGAGCTACGGGGTGAAGCGTACCGATGTGAATTATGTCAACGCACATGGGACGAGCACGGAACTCAACGACCCGGGCGAAACAAAGGCAATCAAACGGGCGTTAGGCGAGCACGCTTACAATGTGAACGTCAGCAGCACGAAGTCTATGCTTGGGCACCTGTTGGGAGCGGCGGGCGCGATAGAAGCGATTGTCTGTCTCAAGACGATCGAGAAAGGCGTCATTCCGCCAACCATCAATCTGGACAACCCCGATCCATCTTGTGATCTGAACTACACGCCGTTGCGGTCTGTGCAGGCAGACGTTGCAGTGACAATGAGCAATAGTTTTGGTTTCGGCGGCCACAACTCATGTCTGATGCTGCGGCGGTTCGAGGAGAATGGGGTATGACAGCGCAAGCGCACGAGGAAAACGGGACCGGGAGCGACTACGCAGCCGAGAATTTGAACGGGCACTACCCGGAAGCAGAAGCAGAGCAACCGCTGCTGGACAAGGTGCAACCGCCCTGTTATGCCCAGATTATCGGCTGGGGCTATGAGGTCCCCGATCGGGTGGTCACAAACCAAGATCTGGAACAGGTCGTCGATACCCAGGACGAGTGGATTCGCACGCGCACAGGCATTCAGGAGCGACGGGTCGTGGCGGCGTCCGAGGAGACCACTGCTTCTCTGGGGACGCAGGCGGCGCGCAAAGCCCTTGAAGTGGCTGACCTCCATCCGGCCAAGGTGGACCTGATTATCTGCGCGACCAGCTCGCCGGAACATTTCTTTCCCGCCACCGCCAGCATCATCCAGGACAATTTAGGCATCGTCAATGCCGGCGCCTTTGATCTGAGCGCAGCCTGTTCCGGCTTTGTGTATGCTCTCAGCATCGCGCGCGGGCAGATTCTGGCCGGGGACGCCGAGTATGTGCTGGTCGTCGGCTCCGAGACGCTGAGCCGGTGGGTGGACTGGACCGACCGCACGACCTGCGTTCTCTTTGGTGACGGCGCGGGCGCAGTGCTGCTGGCCGCCAGTGACGTGCCGGGCGGTGTCACCGCTTCGGTGCTAGGCAGCGACGGATCGGGGGCGGAGTTGTTGACGATTCCAGCCGGCGGGAGCGCGGCTCCGGCCAGCCTGGAGACGGTCAGCAGCGGTTCGCATTACATCCAGATGGACGGGCGGGCCGTCTTCCGCTTCGCAACCCGGATCATGGCAGACGCCACGCGCAGGGTGTTGGACAAGGCCGGTGTTCCGGTCAGCGAAGTCGATCTGGTCGTACCTCACCAAGCGAACAAGCGCATCATCCAGCACAGTGTTCTGCGGCAGTTGAAGATCCCGGAAGACAAGGTTTATGTAAACGTCCACAAGTACGGCAACACGAGCACAGCCAGCATCCCTATTGCACTATGCGAAGCCATTGAGGAGGGGAAGGTGGCGCCGGGGGACAATCTTGTGTTTGTCGGATTTGGCGCCGGTCTTACCTGGGGGGCATGCGCCGTCAAGTGGAGTGTGCCGGTGGAAAAGCCGGAGTCGACCTGGTGGACGAATACGCAGCGGCAGGCTACTTACCAGGCGGCGGCGGCGCGCTCGATGTGGAAACGGGCCATCCGCCGTATCTACAGCCAAGTCGAGCCGCGAGCGATGGCACGGCGCCCGGTTCGCAAACCGGAAGAGGAGCAGCCGACGCCTTAGCCTACCCCCACTTCGACCACGCACGCGCGGCGCAACTACAAAGCAACCATAGATTTTTTCAACCTTTTCCCGACAAGCTCTTAAGCCGACATCCGCAATCGGACCGTATGGAGGTTTACCCATGCCAATTACCGCAGTTGAAAAGCGGAACCAGCTCATACGAGACGGCTTCTGTATCTTCGAGAATGTGTTGGAGCCGGAGATGGTGGCCAAACTGAACGCCATGAGCGAATGGACGATCTCGCAGGAGGATGAGGAGCATTTTGAACGGCACCGGTCGCAGGGCTGCATCATTCCCTACTGGAAATACCCCCACCCGGCCTTTCCCGAACTGATCGCCCATCCGGGTGCGCTGGGAGCCCTGGCTCAGCTGGGTTTTGACGAGCCCAAGGTCTGGAGCGGATTCGTCATCAGCAAGCCGCCGCACAGTCCTCCTCTTTACTGGCATCAGGATGGCGTACTGTGGGAGCATCCAATCAGCTACACAGACCAGCCGCAGCAGTACTTTCTGATGTACTACCTGGTCGACACCAGCCCGGACAACGGGTGTTTGCGCTTGATCCCGGGGTCGCACCTGAAGCGCCACGCGCTGCACGACATGGATCGCCGAGCGCACGACGGGGACGAAGTGGGCCGCGCTAAAGACATGAGCCACCCGGCATTTCAGAAGGCTGAAGGAGAGGTCGACGTGCCGGTACGCGCAGGAGACGTGGTCATTGGCGATGCGCGGCTGTTGCACTCAGCGCATGCGAATCAGAGCGACCAGTGGCGTACGGTACTCACTATCTGGTACTGGGCCACCCTTGCCGCTTTGCCGGAGACTGTCCAGGCGCTTGTCGCAGGGCATGTCACGGAAAACGCCGAGTGGGCTGCATGGTCCGAACAGGCTGCTCCGGAGGTCCAGGCCTTGATTCCCCGCTATTCGGGTGATGTGGAGGCGATTCCGTGGGGCCGGGGGCCGAAGCAGGAGTTTGTCTGAGACCGGCCCGGTGCACAGCACTTCATTCCTCGTCTCTACTATATTGACCGAACTCTCTTCCGCCAAGGCGACAGGTCCGGTCAACCTCGGTGGAGAGTGACTGCACGCAATCGAACGGTTGGACCAAAAGGGGGCGTCTTTGTGATCCAGGCAGCTATCACCGGTGAGCGGCAGGTCGCATTTCACGAGTTGCCGGATCCGAAGGCGAAAGCGGATTGGGCGGTCGTCAAGGTCCGTGCCTCGGCTCTGTGCACCGAATACAAGCTATGGATGGCCGGCCAGAACCAGGCGGTAATCGGCCATGAGGGCGTTGGGGAGGTGGTTGAAGTCGCTGAGCGGGGACCGGTCAGCGTCGGGGACCGGGTCGTTGTCCTGCCTCAGTTTTCCTGCGGCCGCTGTCACCTTTGCATGAGCGGCGATTATATCTACTGTGAAGACAGCCACGATTTCGCCGCGGTGCATGGCTCGACGGCAGGAGCCGGCACCTTTGCTCACTACACGCTCAAGCCAGCGTGGCTGTTGCCCAGGCTCCCGGACGATGTGAGCTACGCGCAGGCGACAATGGCGATCGACGGCATCGGCGCTTCGTTTGGCGGGTTCGAGGCTATCGGCGTCAACTCCCAGGATACTGTGCTGGTCACAGGTCTGGGACCGGTCGGGCTGGGCGCGGTGGTCAATGCCCGTTTTCGCAATGCGCGGGTGATCGGCGTCGAACCGGCGCCGTGGCGGGCGAACCGGGCGCTGGAGATGGGGGTGGAAACGGTACTCGACCCCAACGACCCGGACATTCTGCAAAAAATCCGCGGCCTGACCGAAGGCCGGGGCGTTGACTGTGCGGTCGACTGTTCCGGCCGCGTCCCGGCGGAAAGGCTCTGCATTGACGCCACACGCCGCCGGGGACGCGTGGCCTTTGTCGGCGAATGCCGTGACGAGCTTACAATCACAATCAGTACCGACATGATCCGTAAAGGGTTAACCGTTGTCGGATCCTGGCTCTACAATATGGGGGACTATACCAAGGTTATGAAGGTCATCCGGCAGTCGCCCCTCATCGATCAGTTGATCAGCCACCAGTTGCCGATGAGCCAACTCCAGACGGGCTTCGGCCTGCTGGCAAAGGGTGAGGCGGCCAAGATCGTGGTCGATCCCTGGGCATAGAGATGGCAAGGTGGTCCCTCGATCCAGTCAACGAATTCTCGTCAAGTGAATTGGAGCACATAACGATGAATCTCTCGATTTCGCCAAGTTTTCAAGGCAGTCTGCTCGATACGTCACCGGAGGCGTTTGGTCCATTGCGCTCTTCGAGCGATGCTCTTTCCGACATGAAGGAGTTGCGCTGGCGGTTTGAGCAGGACGGCTATTTGTATTTGCCCGGTCTGCTGGATAGAAGCCAGGTTCTGGAAGCGCGGCTCGAGATGCTGAGGAAACTTGAAGCTGCAGGCTGTTTGGACCCGAACTATCCCATGGAGGATGGCGTTGCCCACTCTGACTTTGAGAATGCGTTTATGGTGGAGTTGACCAAGGAGAACCCGCCACTACTCGAGCTGCTCTATGACGGGCCGATGATGGCATTCTATGAACAGTTTCTAGGCGGGGAAGTACGCCATTTCGACTATACGTGGTGCCGTTCGAAACCGCCGGGAGAGACAACCGCGACACCACCCCATTACGACATTGTCTTTATGGGACGGGGTACGCAGCGGCTGCATACGAGCTGGACGCCGCTGGGCGACATCCCTATTGAGATGGGCGGCCTGATGATCCTGGAGAACTCCCACCGTTTCGAAGAGATCAAGGCTGACTACGGGACTTTGGACGTAGATGCCTACTGCACCAACTATCCCGATGCCGCCGAGATCGAAACAGGGGAGAAGCTGTGGCAGCATCCCAACGGCGGCGCCTATTCCCTGGATGCCGTTGCCGCACGGGCGGAATTGAGGCGTCGCTGGCTGACCACCGAATATGCGATGGGCGATCTGCTGGTGTTCAGCATGTACACGATGCACGCCAGCATGGACAACCAGACCAACCGGATCCGGCTTTCCACCGACACGCGCTACCAATTGGCCTCCGAACCGGTGGACGAGCGCTGGATCGGGGACAATCCGATTGCGCACGGCCTGGAATCCAAGCGCGGCATGATCTGTTGATCGACGGTCCAATACTGAACACAGTATCACACACAGGAAGACAGCCGGATGGCATCACTGCAACAGGCGTTTTGGGAGATGGACGTTTACGGTTTCACTCTGTTGGAGGGCGTACTGAGTGCGACGGAAGTGGAGGCCCTGCGCGCCTCGCTGGCGGAATGGGCAGCGAGGCTCGGCGGCGAGCAACGATTTCTGGGTCAGGCCGGCCACGTGAGCAACTTGCCCGTGCTCGACCCACTCTACCATCCGCTGATCGACCATCCCCGCACACTGCCTGTCATCGAGTATGTGCTGGGTAAACAGATCATCCTGGGCAGCCTGAACGCGCGTATCGTCCGGCCAGGGGATCCTGTTCAGGGTCTGCACAGCGATATCCGAGCCGACCTTTTGAACATGGGATCACCGGTTATGGTCAATACGGTCTGGCTGCTGGACAGTTTCACGTCGGAAAACGGCTCGACGCGTATCGTGCCCGGCTCGCACAGGAGCGGAATGGCCGGGCCACCGGAGGGGATGGATGTAAAGCATGTCCACCAGCTGGTTGCGCCGGCCGGCAGTGTGCTCGTTTTCAACGGTCAGTGCTGGCACGGGGGCGGGGCCAATCGGACACAGACTAACCGCCATGCGCTATTCGGCCACTACCGCAAGAGCGCGCTGATATTCCAGGTCGATCCCCACGACGGTTTCCAGGAAGGCTGGCTGGACGACCTGACGCCCCGTCAGCGTGAACTGTTGCGCATGAACAACGGACTGGCCGCGCCCCACGCGGCCGATAGCCACCTGCGCGTCTCATTTTCACGCGGCAAAAAGATGGACTGACGTTCCCGATTGCGGAGATCAGGAGCGGTATGGTAAGGGCGCCAAGCCTACAAATGCTCTATCTCCCGGGCAGGCCACTCTGTATTTCGTACTGCGTAGTCAGAGTAGGAACTACTGTCTGCGGACGGGTGCGGAGCGAGGTCCTGTTGGCGCTTTCCGAACCTCTCTGATTACTCCTGCATAGAATCGTTGCCTATTGGATGGCTGGCATTTTCACGCCCTGCCAAGTGTCCTGCCCTTTTGGCTCGAACCGCTCCATTTCTCCTATTCCAGCAACCAACTGACGGCCCTCGTCGAGGTTGGCCAGCTCGCCGAGGCTGATGAGCTGCACGAGCGCGTTGCCGATAACGGTCGCTTCGCTGGGACCGGCCAGGACGGGGATGCCGGTGGCGTCGGCGGTGAACTGGTTGAGCAGCTGGTTGCGGGAGCCGCCACCAACTACGTGAATGACCTCGATCGGCTGTCCGGTCAGGGTCTGCAACTCCTGGAGAACATCGCGGTAGGCCAGAGTCAGGCTTTCGAAGACACAGCGGGCGATGTCGGCGTCACTCTGCGGAAGGGGCTGGCCGTTCTGCTGGCAGAAGGCTTGGATGTGAGCGGGATGGTCGCCAGGGGGTAGGAAACGGTCGTCGTTGGGATCGACGAAGGAGCGCAGGGGCTCGGCCGACTCCGCCAGCGAGACCAGTTCCGGGTAGGAGTAGGACCGCCCTTGCTGTTCCCAGGTAGACCGGCACTGCTGCAGCAGCCAAAGGCCCATCACGTTTTTGAGCAGCCGGAACGAGCCGTAGACCCCGCCTTCGTTGGTGGCGTTGACGGCCAGCGCTGCTTCGTTGACAACGGGCTGGGCCACCTCAAGGCCGACGAGACTCCAGGTGCCGCTGCTGATATAGGCGAAGTTTTCGGTCTGAGCAGGGACGCCTGCGACTGCGCTGCCGGTGTCGTGGCAGGCTGGTGCGATGACTGGGATGTCGTGGAAGGCGCCCAGGCGCGTGCCCGGCTGCACGACTTCTGGGAAGAGGTCGAGAGGGATTGCAAGCGCGTCCAGCAGTTCGCCGGCCCAGGAGCGGGTAAAGGGGTTGAGCATCTGGGTGGTGGTGGCGTTGCTGAATTCGCATACCTGGGCGCCGCTGAGCCAGAAGTTGAGCAGATCGGGAACGGTGAGGAAGCGCGCTGCGATCTCCAATTGGGGCGAACCACACTCGACGAGGCTCATCATCTGGTAAAGCGTGTTGATCGCCATGAACTGGATTCCGGTCTGCGCGAACACCTCTGCCTTGGGAACCCGCTTGAAGACCGCGTCCAGTATTCCTTCGGTCCGCCTGTCGCGGTAGCAAACCGGGTTGCCGATGAGATTTCCGTCGCGGTCCAGAAGACCGAAGTCCACGCCCCAAGTGTCAACGGCCAGGCTGGCAGGGGGTTCGGTTGTGTGGGTTCTGCTGCGTTCGATGCCGGCCTGCACCTCTCGCCAGAGGTGGAGAATGTCCCATTGCAGAACGCCGTTGACGGTCAGCGCGTAGTTGGGAAAGCGATGTACCTCTTCCAGCTGCAGGCCGGAGCCATCGAAATGTACCGCCATTACCCGGCCGGACTCTGCGCCAATATCGATGGCGAGAACGGTGGCGCGTTTGCTTGTCATGTGTGGTCCCGTTCGGTGTTTTCCTGACAAAGGGCGGACGCTCATCCGCTGCCATGGCCCGTGTTGTCAGTTGCGCAGCGCCAGCACATCTTTTTCGTACTGCCGGATCTCCTGCATAAAGGCCATGCCCACCGGAACATCCTGCTGCAAACAGTGGTAGTCCCACACGGCCGCGTGCGGCATCACCTTCAACTCTTCCATCAGTGCCAAGCGGGTGGTGTAATCGGCATTGCGTTCGATCTCCTGCATTGTTTCCCTTGGCTCCAGCAGGGACAGCAGAAGCGCTCGCAACGAATTGCGCGTGCCTATCGCCCAGGCCGCCACACGGTTTATGCTGGCATCGAAGAAGTCGAGACCGATGTGTACGCGGTCCAGATGGTCCCCGCGCACGATTTCCTGCATGATCGCCTGCAGCTCGTCGCTGAATGTGACGACGTGGTCGCTGTCCCAGCGCACGCCGCGGCTCACATGGAGGACCAGCTCCGACACGAAGAGCAGGCAGGCCGAAATCTTGTCGGAGATCACCTCGGTGGGGTGAAAGTGGCCGGCGTCGAGGCAGAGGGCCTGGCCGTTCTGCGCCGCGTAGCCCAGATAGAATTCGTGCGAGCCGACGACGTAACTTTCTGAACCGAGACCGAAGAGTTTACATTCGATGGCGTCGCGGTTGTAGCTGGGGTCGATCTCCTGCTCGAATATCTGGTCCAGGGCGTCTTTCAGCAACCGCCGGGGCGTTGTCCGGTCGCTGGGCGTGTCTTTGAGGCCGTCGGGGATCCAGATATTGGTCATTGCCGGCGTACCCAACTCTTTGCCGAAGAAGCTCCCGATTTCCCGGCAGGCGATGCAGTGCTGAATCCAGAACTGGCGGATGTCGTTGTCGTAGGAGGCCAGGGTGAACCCATCTTCGGCCAAGGGGTGGGAGAACAGGGTCGGGTTGAAGTCAATGCCGCGGCCGTTCTCCTTGGCCCAGTCTGCCCAGCCCTGAAAATGGCGCGGCTCGATCTCGTTGCGGGCCGGCTTTTCATCGGTATCGGGGTACATGGCGTGAAGATTGAGGCGGTGATTGCCGGGGATGATGCCGTAGGCGATGTCCAGATCGCTGCGCAGCTCGTTTACTGTGCGGGCGCGCCCGGGATAGTTGCCGGTCGCCATCAGGCCGCCGCCCAGGCCCCGGCCCGGCTCTTCAAAGCCGAGCACGTCGTCGCCCTGCCAGCAGTGGAGGCTGATGGGGACGCCGCGCAGCTTTGCCAGGGCCTGCTCCGTATCTACGCCGATGGCCGCGTACCGTTCCTGGGCCAGGGCGTAGGCGCTTTCGATCTGTTTCGATGTCGTAGCAAAGTTCATCTGGTCACTCCATGTTGACGGGAACGTTCTTACAATACGTTTCGCCCTGCGGCAGTCAGGCACTCTGACAAGACGAGTTGTATCCCAGTGCGTTTTTCTACAATTCGTTGTGCGGATCTCAGTACGTTCTATCACCCGTTATTGGGGTCGATTGACGTCCACAGCAACGAAAGGTTCGGTTCGTCACGTAGCAGCGGGCGCTTCTTACGGGACGCCGCGATGGGAAACGGCTGATGCGAGGGCTTTGACAGGTACGGTTGGTGCAGGAGAACACGTTGCGCAGCTTTAGGCAGAGGCACTCTTCTGCACAGGCAAAGCCCAACTCAGACCTATATTCTCGCGGCCCTCGGTAGGATAGACGACAACTGATGTGAAGCCAGTTCAGCAACGAGCGCGCCGACGCAGAACATTAAAAGGGAAGCCAGTTCAGTCTTTCGTGTGGTGAAGCAGCCGCGGTAGAGGCGGCGAAGATGGCAGGACAGTCATCGTTCTCAAGGCTGGTCTTCCACCGCCACTTCTACTTTAAAGTGATTGCGCAACTCTTTGAGCAGACGGGCGCTGACATTGCAGTATTCGTTGGGGAAGGTAAGCTGATGGCGAGAACCATTAGTCTCCAACACGACTACAAACTGGTCTCGACCTTTTGGATCGCGTACTGCTTCGAAAATCTCCCGCAGCCGGTATTTGTCGCGACTGAACTGGCCGGAGCGGCTGAAGGTGATGCGCAGGAGCTGGCGGCCATTCTCGGCATGTGGCGCCGTATTGGCTTCTTCAGAATCTGTAACATGGGCGGCGCCGGCAGGCCCTCCGTTGAACATTGGCGCCTGCACCTCGGGTGCAGGTTGCTCGGAGACCGAGCCGCCATGGGCCGGATCCTCGTTTGTTCCCGGCTCTTCGGCCTCGGTGTCCTTGCGCTCTTGCTCTGCGGGGGCGTCAGACAGGGGCGAGGTGCGGGTCTCTTGTCCGTTCTCCGCCAGGATGCCAGGGGCTAGGCTAGGTGGATCAGAATGGTATTCGGAGTCTGCGGTGAAATCGGGCGCCGCTTCCTCTCCTGGTGCCACCGCCTGTCCGCCCGCATTTTCGGCGTCGAAAGGAGGCGGTGTCGTGTTTATGGACGGCTCGTCGGGTGGAGAGTCATCGGGCGGTGGCATGTACTCGAAGTCGCTCCCGTTTGACCAGGCACTAGGCGCTGCATCCCATCCCTCTCCGACCGCGGTGTGTTTTTCTTCGGCCTTTGCCTGCCCGAACTCAATGGAGGTATGCAGCGAATCCACCAGGACGCTTGTGCGCGTGCCGCGGGTCTGGGCTTTCCCCTTGACATGCACGACCCGCTCCTCTTGCAGGTTTTCCTTGCACTTTTCGTAGACGTCGGGGAAGAGGACGGCTTCGCACTGGCCTTGCATGTCCTCCAGCTGGACAAAGGCCATCTTGTCGCCTTTCTTGGTCACAGTGGTGCGGATCGAGGCTAACATTCCGACCAGCGACACGTTTTTGCCATCGTGTCTTTCATCCAATTCCGGGCAAGGGCAGGTGGTGAATCGACTCAGGTCCACGTTCAGCTGCTGTACCGGGTGGCTGCTGACGTAGACGCCGAGAAGATCCTTCTCCCAGGCAAACCGCTCCCGGTCGCTGGTCCTGGCTTCAGCAGCTTCGTACTCCGGCAGCCGAATCGGAAACTGCTCCGGTTGCGCATCTCCATCAGGGCCGGCGAACAGATCGAACATCGACAGCTGCCCGCTCTCCCTGGCGCTGTGGGTGGCGGCCGAACGGGCGATGCACTGATCGATTACTTTGAGAAGCTGGCGCCGGAGTTGCCCCTTCCCACGTTCGAGCTGCCGGCCAAAGGAGTCGAAGGCACCCACTTTGATCAGACATTCGAGGGAGCGTTTGTTCACTTGTCGCAGATCGACGCGATCGCAAAGGTCCTCGAGATTTGTGAAAGGGCCGCCTTCCGCGCGGGCGTCCAGAATCGCCTGCACCGGGCCGACGCCGACATTCTTTACCGCGGCCATGCCAAAGCGGATGGCTGATCCTCGGTTTACAGGGAATTCATATGCCAGGGTCGGGTCCTTCGGCAGTATGTCCTGCTCCGCGTCCGCGGGCAGGTCCTGAATCGCAAAATCCAGGCCGCTGTAGTTCACGTCGGGTGGGAGTACGTGAATGCTCATACGCCGGCATTCCTGGATGAAGTTGATCACTTTCCCGGTCTTGTCCCGCTCGACGAGGAGGAGGGCGGCCATATACTCGACCGGATATTTCGCCTTCAGGTAGGCGGTCTGCACGGTGATGACCGCGTAGTCGGCTGCGTGGGCCTTGTTAAAACCGTAGCGAGCAAAGAATTCGATATCCGCATAGATGGCCTGCGCTTCGCTGGCGGAGATGCCGTTTTTACCGCAGCCGCCGATGAAAAGGGCTTTATGATACTCGATTTTCTCGGCGTCCTTCTTGCTGATGGCTTGCCGCACAAGATCGGCTTCGGTAAGGGTATAGTCGGCCAGCTGGTTGAGAATCTGGAAGATCTGTTCCTGGTAGACGATAATCCCGTATGTATCCGCCAGGATCGGCTCAAGAGCAGGATGTTTGACTTCCATTTTCTCTTCGCCATGCATCCGCCTGATGTAGTTGGGAATATACTCCATCGGGCCAGGCCGATAGAGAGAGATGGTGGCAACGATGTGATCGAAGGCGGTGGGCTTCATATCGGTAAGCACACGCCTCATCCCCGGGGATTCCACCTGGAAAACGCCACTCACTTCGCCGCTGGACAGCAGGCGGAAGGCAGGCTCGGCTTCGGGGCCTGCGATGGGGATGGAGTCCAGGCCGTATTCGATGCCATGATGCTCCTTGATCAGTCGACAGGCCTCCCGCATTACGGTCAGCGTGCTGAGGCCGAGAAAGTCGATTTTCAACAGACCCAACGATTCCAGGATAGGGAATTCAAACTGCGTAATCGTCTCAGTGATCGACCCTTTTGAGCCGCGCATCAGAGGAGTGTAGTTCGTCAGGTCTTTATCGGCGACGATGACTGCGGCCGCGTGAATGCCGGCGTGCCGGGCAACGCCCTCAAGCTGCATCGACGTATCCAGCAGTGAACGCTCCCAGCCATCTTTACTGTAGAGCTCCTTCAGATCCGGGTCGTAGAATTCATTGTCTTCGGTCAGCACATCCTGAATCGTGGCCGGACTGCCAGGCATTGCCGGGATCATCTTGGCGATGCGGTCGACATCATCTAGCGAGATATCCTGGGCGCGGCCCACGTCGCGAATGGCAGCGCGAGCCTTCATCCGGCCAAAGGTGGCGATCTGGGCGACCTGATCGCTACCGTATTTTTCGACGGTGTAGCGGATCATCTCTTCCCGCTGATCGTCGGGATAGTCAAGGTCGAAGTCGGGCATTGTCACCCGGCCGGGATTCAGAAAGCGCTCGAAGATCAGATTGTTGTGTATCGGATCCAAACTGGTGATGCCAATACAGTAGGCGACCAACGAAGCTGCCCCTGAGCCGCGCACGTTCCACCAGATGTTACGACTGCGGGAAAAATCGCACAGATCGGCCACAATCAGAAAGTAAACGTCGAATCCCATCTCGTGGATAATGCGCAGCTCGCGCTCTTTGCGCTCCTGTACTTCATCATCGCCGGCCCTGTCGCCGTACAGACGCTGCAAGCCCTGGTCGGTCAGATGCCGCAGATAGGTCTCGTAAGTAAATCCCTCCGGGATGTCCATGTCCGGAAGGTGATATTTGTCGTCCTCCAGATCGACGTCACACTTTTCGGCGACGAGGAGGGTGTTGTCGAAGGCGGAAGCGGGGAGATCGAGAAGGGGGCGGAAGGTGTCTTCCATCTGCTGGCGGCTCTTGAGGAAATAGCTCTGATCACTGAGCCGCATCCGTTTGTCATCGTTCAGTTTGGCATTGGTCTGTACGCACAGCAGCACTTCATGAGGGGAGGCATCGCTCTCGCTCACATAGTGAACGTCGTTCGTCACCAACAGGTCCAGGCCGAACTTATCGGCCCAGGGGATGAGAGTCCGGTTCACCTGCTGCAGTTCGGGAATATTGTGTTCCTGAACCTCGATGAAAAAGTTTTCCTTGCCGAAAACATCCGCATACCATCCCAGGCGCTCGTAAGCCTCTTTCTCTTTGCCCTGGGACAAGAGGGCGGGAACCTCTGCGCCGAGGCAACCGGTCGTGCAAAGAATTCCTTCGGCGTGTGAGGCCAGGAAGTCATGGTCGACACGGGGCTTGTAGTAGAAACCTTCGGTATTGCTGTGGCTGACGATCTTGAGGATATTCCGGTAGCCGGTCATATTCCTGGCGAGAAGCAGAAGATGATAGTTTTCTCTGTCGAACTGTGGATCGCGACCGCCCATTGGCCGCTGCCAGAGGGTCTGATAAGCTTCCACGCCGATAATCGGCTTGATCTCGGCGTTTCTGCAGGCGCGGTAGAACTCGATGACACCGTGCATGGCACCGTGATCGGTCAGGGCAAGCGCTTTATGTCCCAGACGCGCGGCCTCGTTCACGAGATCGTCAATGCGGCCTAGTCCGTCGAGGAGCGAATACTCGGAATGGGTGTGGAGATGGACAAAATCGTTGGACATAGGAGGGTCGGGAAGCCTTAAGGGTGAGGACCAGTTTCAGGGCCGGTCCGCTGCGGATATCCTAGCGCCAATCATACATCAAATCCGCCGCCGCCAACAACGCGCGCGGATAGGGATATGGAAGCGGATTCAACAATCATTCGGCATCCAGCTGCGCCGCAGTGAGCTGGTGCCAGAATACTTCGCCGGACTCGATACTATCCTGAATTCGATCGTCCCGATTAAGACCGGAAACAACGGCGAAAGAACGCTTGCCAGTGAATCGAGTCATAAATTCGGCGTTACGGATGGCCCTTTTGGTGTCTCTTCCGTTGGCGGTGTAGGAAATTTCCACGGCCACATAACAGATCTCTCCCTCCTCTGCCGCGGCTTCCATGATCAGATCGGCCACGCGGAAGCTTCTCAGATCGTCAACGGTAATACCAGCAGTATCGGACGCATCGATAAGATCCAGGAGTTCCTCCTGCGAGAGGCTCTTCGTTCTCCGGAGGCCCAAGTCCCTGGCAATAATGGCGGCGTTTTCGAGCGCGGCATTTCTAGCATGAGCGCCCTTTAACTGTCCCAGATCGTCAGTTATTCTCTTGAACATGGCATCGTGCCCGTCCAATCGGGCATCGACACCATCGAATCGGGCATCGACACCATCAAATCGGGCATCGACCTTATCCAATCGGGCGTCGACACCATCGAATCGGGCATCGACCTTATCCAATCGGGCGTCGACACCATCGAATCGGGCATCGACACCATCAAATCGGGCGTCGACACCATCGAATCGGGCATCGACCTTATCCAATCGGGCGTCGACACCATCGAATCGGGCATCGACACCATCAAATCGACTATTCGTGGCGGCCACGAACCGGTCCACTTGAGCCTTGAACTCCCGCATCTCTGCCGCAAACATGGCAAGACTGTTAGGAAGTTCCAAGAGTTCACGCGTAAGCAACCGCGCGCGCAGGGTTTCGAGCCATTCGGGATGCTCGTCAAGAACTTGGATCAGATCCTCCATCGTGTTAATTGTGCTCACAACTGCATCTCCGCTCCATGGATCCCTCGACAAGGGACCTGACTTCACGCCTGAAGGGCCTGGTACTACAAAGCGACCCTTCGCCTATTGGATCGCACACGTGTTCTTTCCATAATAATACCCCAATCACGCACCGCAGACAAAGCTTTCCTGACGACGATAACGAGGCGGGCCTCTTACTTTCCTCATACGGGGCACTTATGTTCCTCTAACTTTGCGTTGACTTCGATCTAATGTTGGGCCGTTATCCTGATAGTTGCATGTGGCGGTAAGGCGGCCACATCGAAAATCACACAAGACGGTCAGTTTAGATAGCGCCCTTAAGCAGAAGCGCCGGCGCTAAATGGAAAGTTCAGGAGGCAGAAAATGAGTAGAATCGTACGTTGGGACCCGTTCCGTGAAATGATTTCGGTGCGCAATCAGATGGACCAGCTCGTAGGTGATCTCTTCCAGGCGCCGGCTGGATGGCAAGGCAACGGAGATGGAGGCCACATACGCCTGGCGCTGGATGTCAGCGAGGATGACAACAGTTACAGTGTGAAAGCGTCATTGCCCGGTATCGATCCGGCTGACCTCGAAATCAGTTTTTCGGAGAATTCGCTTACCATCCAGGGGACAACCCAAGCGGAAAGCGTGGAGGAAAACGTCAAGTGGCATCTGCGGGAACGCAGTTTCGGCAGGTTCGTGCGCAGCATCACGATGCCGGCAGCGGTAAACGCCGACGACATCAGCGCCGACTATGAGGACGGAGTTCTCACCCTGACCCTGCCGAAGGCCGAAGAGGTCAGGCCCCGCATCATTGCGGTACGCGGCTCGGGTGAAGAGGCAGTCGCAGCCTAGACGGAATCCCGTCACCACCAAAGGCAGAACGAGTGAAGGAGGCACTGGTTGAAGCGTAGCCGGTGCCTCTTCTTATACATTGCACTTCGTCCGAAACAGGAGGGGAGGAACCCCGACAACGGACTCTGTCGGGGCCCCTTAAGGAGGAAGGAAGAAGAATGGTCGCGGCGGAAACTTTTGTGATGCCGACCCCACACGGCACCTGCTTCAGCCACTTGCGACAACTATACTCCAGTTTCAGCCGGCTTTCACTATGCAAATTGCATAATGATTCCTCTGTTTCGCTGGATGGTTTGACCGCATGCAACGACTTTGAGAAGGACTCGCCGACTCGGGACGTACAATCTGTACAGTCGCCGCACGTGGCCGCGGTCGTACGCGGTTCAGACTGGGCCTGTGATAAAATTGTGCCGCAGGATTGGATCTACTCAGGACAAAGAGAGATGACAGAGTCAACCGCACCCTTGACCGCCCGCGTCGCCTGCGCAGGTTGAGCCTCAAAGCTCCCTCCCGGGGCGTTGTCGCAGGTCGTGCGGCAGATGGCTGCGGTCTTTCCGCAAACCGAATATCCGGATGTTCTCATCGGCCTGGGCAAACCGGACGATGCGGCCGTCTATCGCCTGGATGACGAGCGTGTTCTCATTCAGACGACCGACTTTTTCACGCCAATCGTTGACGACCCCTGGCTGTACGGGGCGATCGCCGCCGCCAATTCCATGAGCGACGTCTACGCTATGGGCGGTGAGGTACGCGTCTGTCTCAATATCGCCGGATTTCCCGAAGATCTGCCGGCCGAGGTGGTCGGCGAAATTCTGGCGGGGGGCGCCGCCAAAGTGCAGGAGGCCGATGCTGCCATCGCTGGCGGACATACTGTGACCAATCCTGAGCCGTTCTATGGCTTGAGCGTCACAGGTATGGCCTCTGCCGGGTCGCTATTTCGTAAAGGAAGCGCAGCGGCAGGCGATCATTTGGTCCTGACCAAACCGCTTGGCACCGGCATAATTACTACGGCCGCCAAGCTCACTGGCTCGGCGGAGAGCTCGGCCTCTCGCAAGGCACGGCGGGCGCTGGGAAAACCGGATATTCAGCCTTCCCATCTTGAAGACGCCATCGGTTCGATGACCCGCTTAAACCGCGCGTCTGCCTATGCGGGCCGAGCCGCGGGTGTACGAAGCGGTACTGATATCACCGGTTTCGGCTTGTTGGGTCACGCGGTCGAACTGGCGACGGCGTCTGCGGCTGACACGCCGATTCAGCTCCAGATCGAGGCGGAGAGCGTACCGGCTCTGCCCGGTGCCTTCGATTATATCGAGGCCGGCTATCTGACCCGAGGAAGCGTCCGTAATCCAGAGCACTTTGGGGGACATGTCGCCGCGGCCAATGGCGTGAGCGCCGCGCACAAAACGCTGTTATGGGAGGCCGAAACAAGCGGAGGTCTTCTGCTAGCGGTTCCGCCGTCGGGTCTCGGTCGCTTCCGAGACGTATGTGAGGGGGAAGAGCAATTCTTCTGGGAAATCGGAACTGTTCAGCCAGCCCGGGGGGATGAACCGGTCATTAAGCTTCTCTAGGGGACCGCAGTGTTGCGGCCACCTGGCCTCGTATGCGTAGACACAGCAACTACGTCCACGCTCGTGTTTCTTTCGCGCATTTCCCCGATTCGATATCCCCATACGCGCTGCTGTGAAGGTCGGATTCCCTATGTCGAATTGGGCGGACCTAAGGTTTCATCGTTATCTTCCGGGCCCTGCTGATTCGCCCCCCTCCTCGCCCTCGTTCTCATCAGTTAAGGGGGCGGCAGCCTGGGGACGGGCCCACTGCTCACTGCTCCAGTCGGATCGCTCGTCACCGCTGTTCACATCCGGTTCCTGGCCCGCGTGTGTGGAGAATTCGCCAAAATCGTAGTATTCGTCCTCGCCTTCCTCTTGTGTGACAGGCAGGGGACGGCGGCCAGGCGTATCGACTACATAGCCGCTGTCCGCCATAGAGGGCGGTTCATTTTCGGCGTAGAGAGACTCGCTCTCCTCCGGACCGCTGGCGGTAACGTCCGAAACGGGCGTAGGCGCGCCGGCCAGCGCGCTAACCGGTGTAGACACCGCCGGCATCGGCGAACGGGAGCGCAGTGGTGGCGGCAGAAGCGTACGGTTCACCTCCCAAGCGCGAAAACGGACAATGGCCATACCCAGCAGAGCGAGACCCAGCAAAGCATAGACGCCGAGGGCGAGGACGAGCACAAGCAGATTGACCAGATCCATGATGGGAAGACCGGCGCCGATGCTTTCGAGCTGAGCGGCCAGAGGGCCCGTATCCAAGACCTCGCGACGCAAAAAGAGGCCGAGGGCGGCGTAGATGCCCACCGCGACCACCGTCATCACCCAGTTGCTCAGTACGGCAAGGAAATAGTCCCCCGCGGTCGTCCTGAACTGCATCGGCCGGTCGCTCAACGACACATGGTTCAGAATCTGGCTGCGCAGACGGTTGCGCCCCCAGTAGTAGTAGAGTCCCAACGTCAAGGGCGTAAAGATAACGAGGAGAAACCATTCCCAAAAGATATCGATCGTCTTGCCCTCATACTCCATACGCAGGCCGTTGGGCGTGAGCGTGTGGGCGTATTGCCAGCGAAGCATCCTGGTCGCAGCGAAACCGAGAATAACGTATAACCCGAGGGTAATCAGCGTGAAGAATCCGATGACAATGAACTGCACAAACACCTCTGCACCGGAGCCGTCAAACTCCAACTGCTGGTCCTCATAATATGTGCTTTCGGTGACTATCCTTTGCCAGCGAGCATATCCCCAGGGCACGTAAATGCACAGAGTAATCCCTGTAAGGAATGCTATCAGAATCAGGTTTCCGTATACATTCAGCCAGCGGCCGCGAAACTCCAGGTTGGTAGGCATGGCAGAATCCTTCCTAGTGGAAAAGTTCAATTGAGGGCATCGGGGGGTTGTTCAAAGCTGTCAGAACAGTATAGCCTAGGGGAACCGCCTGACAAAGTGGGTCCAAAGAGCCCGGCAACGCTCCTGCTCCTGGACGTCAAACTACGCCGTCGTTGCGCAATGCATCGATCTCTTCTTCTGTCATAGCCAGCTTCTCCCGCAACAGTTCGTTGGTGTGCTCGCCCAGCAGCGGCGGCGGCCGAGATATTTGCGCCGGAGTGCGGTCCAGCTTGGGGACCGGCCCCACCAGCCTGATCCTGTCTCCGTAACCGTCGGTGACCGTTTGCACCATCTGCCGGTGCTCGGCCTGGGGTGTCTCCAGCGCGGTCGGAATGTCGTTGACCGGGCCGCACGGTACGCCCGCCGCGCGCAGCCGTTCGATCCACTCGTCAGTGGCGTATTGGCGGAAATGGTCGGCGAGGGCCGGAATGAGCAGTTCTCGAAACTGCACGCGGGCCGGATTTGTAGAAAAGCGTTCATCGTTTGCCCAGGAAGACTCACCCACAACCTCTGCCAGTGAAGCAAACTGACTGTCATTGCCCACCGCCAGCATGAGATGGCCGTCGGCGGTAGCAAAGGTCTGATAGGGCACGACGGTGCCATGGGCGTTGCCGTAGCGGCGGGGCGGGTCGCCGGAAAGGAGATAGCCGCTGGCGACGTTTGCCAGCCAGCTCAACTGCGTATCATAGAGCGCGATATCTATGTACTGGCCCTCACCGGTCCGATCACGATGTTGAAGAGCCGTCAGAATCGCCACCGCCGCCTGCAGACCGGCTGTGATGTCAACGATCGCCACCCCTACTTTGAAGGGCTCGCCGTCGGTTCCATCGCTCGGTGGCCCGGTTATGCTCATGATGCCGCCCTGGGCCTGGATTACGGTGTCATAGCCGGGGAGCGCCCGATCGGGGCCGGTCTGGCCATAGCCGGTGATAGCGCAGTAGATCAGCCTGGGATTGTCGGCGCGTAGGCTTTCATAGTTCAGCCCCATCCGCTCCATCCCGCCCGCCTTGAAGTTCTCCACAACGACATCGGCCTGCGCGACCAGCCGTCGGAAGATCTTCTGACCGGCCTCGGTCTTCAGATTCAGGGTAAGGCCGCGCTTATTGCGATTGGCGCAGAGGAAGTATGCACTCTGGCCGCCGTCGGTGAATGGGGGACCCCAGTGGCGGGAGTCGTCCCCGCGGCCCGGCTGCTCAATCTTTATCACCTCGGCGCCGTAATCGCCCAGCGTCATCGTGGCATAGGGACCGGCGAGGACGCGGGAAAGATCGAGAACTGTGATATGGGGCAGGGCGTGGGGCATTGGAGATGCGGGGTGCGACGCGGCTGAAAGGTTCAGCAGATAAGTGGCAAATCAGAAAGCAAAAAGGTCATCAATGGGAAGCGCAAAACCGCTCAGCGAGCCCGTTCCGGCCAGCGTGTCGCCGCTGCGCAGAGCGGTGCGCTGCGCAGCAGAACGGTAGACAAAGACGGTCTCTTCCTCAGGGTCGACGATCCAGAGTGTACCGACGCCGATCGAGAAGTAGTCATCGATCTTCTGACGCATGTCCGCCCAACTATCAGTCGGGGACAGAATCTCTACTACGAGGTCCGGCGCAACCTCAATAAAACCGGCCGGCGGGCCGTCCGGCAGTTTTGCATAAGACCAGAAGGCCAGATCTGTGCCGCGTATCCGATCCGGATCATGCCGGATATAGATTCCGATTTCTCCAACCAAGCACCAGCCTGCTTTCGTGTCTTCAACAAAGGCGCCCAAGCGGCGGTCAAGCCTTGATTCAAGGAACCCGTGTATTCCACCGGTTGGGCTCATTCTTACGATCACTCCGTCAATGAGTTCACAGGGGCCGATGTCACCCATTGCCAGCAGGTCGGAACCGGTGATGATTCCAGTCGTTGTTTCCATCGGATGCGCAGTCATCGGTCTGGTCCTTGTTTTCCTTCCGACGCGTGTACTCTGGCATGTTCGACACATTTGCCGGAAAAAGAACCGTCAGTCTTCAACTTGCAGTATAGCACACCTCGCGACGGGCGCGACACAGATGTCTTGATTCGATGCGGCAGAAGTGAAGGGCCAGCCAACCGATCGCGCGGGCCGCACCGATTGTGGTTCAGCGAGGAAAGAACACTATAATGCAGACAGAGTCCGGCCCGTACCCCCCGCGCCGTTTTCATGACGCTAGCTCTATCCGTTCCCGGCGACATTTTCGCTAAGAGAGGCGATAGGGCCACTTTACTCGTTCCAACACCGAAAGGAAATGCTTGTGACGCAGTATTCATCTCCCCCGGCCATGCAACTCGATCCGTCGAAAACCTACACGGCCACGATCCAGACCAACCGTGGGGATATCGTCATAGACCTCTATGCCGACAAGGTGCCGAACACTGTCAACAACTTCGTGGCGCTGGCCCGCGACAGCTTTTATGACGGCGTGAGCTTTCACCGCGTAATCGCAGATTTCATGGTCCAGGGCGGCGACCCCACCGGCAGTGGGCGGGGCGGCCCCGGCTACCGGTTCAACGACGAATTTCACCCCGAACTGGTGCATGACGGACCCGGCGTGCTCAGCATGGCCAACGCCGGACCCAACACCAACGGCAGCCAGTTCTTCATCACCCACGTGGCCACGAACTGGCTCGACAACAAACACTCCGTCTTCGGCAGAGTGCGCAGCGGACAGGATGTCGTCGATGCGATTCAGCAGGGAGATGTGATGGAGAAAGTTGAAATCGAGGAAAGTTAAGGGCGCAAAGTGAGGAGCGGGGAACCAGAATCTTCCTCACTCCTCGTCACGTTACAGTCAGTTCAAGACGTAGTTTTTGGCTCGCGGGTCGCTCTCCACCGCCCATTGCATCGTGTACAACCGGTGGTAGCGGCCCTGTCGCGCCAAGAGTTCTTCGTGGCTCCCTTCCTCGAGGACCTGCCCCTGGTCCAGCACGACGATCTTGTCCGAATTGACAATTGTATTGAGCCGGTGGGCGATGACAAAGCTGGTACGCCCTTTGAGCAGTTGCTCCAAACCGGCCTGAATCTGCCGTTCCGTCGTTGTGTCGATGGAGCTGGTGGCCTCGTCCAGAATGAGGATGCGAGGATCCGCCAACAACGCGCGTGCGAAGGAGACGATCTGACGCTGTCCAACGCTCAGGTTGACACCGTTTTCCCCCACCTGGGTATTGTAGCCGTCCGGCAGCTTACGGATGAATTCATCGGCGCCGACGGCAACCGTGGCCGCCTCCACCTCGGCGTCGGTCGCGTCCAGCCGTCCGTAGCGGATATTGTCACGGATGGTCCCATCGAAGAGAAAACTATCCTGTAGCACAATGCCCAACTGAGCCCGCAGACTGGCCTGCGTGACATCGCGAACGTCGTGGCCATCGATCAGGACGGCCCCGCCGGTCACGTCGAAGAAGCGGGCGATGAGGCGAATGACCGTACTCTTGCCGGCGCCGGTCTCTCCGACTAAGGCTACCCGTTCGCCCGGCTCGGCGCTGATGGTTACGTTCCGCAGAACGGGCTCGTCTTCCTTGTAGTTGAAGTGAACGTTGTCCAGGTCCACCCGGCCTGCAATCGGCGGCAACGCAAATGCCTGGGACGCGTCCTTCAGATCCGGCTCGGTGTCGAGGAGGGCGAAGAGGCGCTCGCTCGCGGCCATCGCTGCCTGGAAGGTATAGTAACGTCGCGACAGTTCACGAATCGGGTCGAAAAAGCGTTCCACCCAGATCACGAATGCTGCCAGTACGCCCGCAGTCAGCTGGTCACCCAGAATCAGCCAACCACCGACACCAACCACCAACGCAGTCGCCAGCGAGCCGATGAAGTCGACCCCGGGAAAGAAGAAGGCAGCCAGCTGTGTGGTGCGCACATTGGCGTCAAAATAGGAGCGGTTGAGATCTTCGAAATGACGCGAGTTGGCCTGCTCGCGCGAAAAGCTCTTGGTCACACGGATGCCTGTGATCGACTCGTTGAGAAAGCCATTGATCAGCGACAGACGTTGCCGCGCGGCGCGATAGGCTTGGCGCACATAACGGCGGAAATAGTTGGTAAGCACGATCATCGCCGGCATGACTACAAAGGTAACCAGCGCCAACTGCCAGTTCAGGAACAACATCGCCACGATAATCCCGATAAGAATGAATGCCGATCGGGCCAGCCCGGTGATCGACCAGGTAACGAAATCCTGCAGCACACTCACATCACTGATCAGCCGGCTCATCAGGCGGCCAACGCTGTAGTCGTTGAAGAAGCCCATCGACAGCGTGTGCAGATGGCGGAAGAGCTGACTGCGGATGTCGGTCACGATACGGGTGCCGGCATAGGCCATCACTGTGAGACGGGCGCGGCTTGCAACCCACTCGAGTGCGATCGCGCCCAGGAAAAGAAATGTCCAGAAGCGGAGTGTGCCCACATTACCAGCGCGGATGCCTTCGTCAATTGCTCGCTGGATAATCCAAGGCGTTCCCACGCTCATAACTGAAGTTACGACGATCAGGATGAGCGAGATAACGAACTCCCGCTTGTAGACGGCTACATATACCATCAACCGCTTAACCAACCGGCTGTCGTAGGTCTTTTCCTGCGCCTCCTCTTCGTCCGGCAACAGGTCCTGAATCTTGCGCTCGCGGCGCAGCCTTTCCTGTTCGACGGCCGACAGACTGCTGTCCGATGTGGACCGGGCCCCCTGTTCGCGGCCAAACGCGTCCCGCTGAAGCGGAAGTTTCTCAGTTACCATACTTGTCTCTCTTAGCGGGGAGGAAACCTGTCCATTCCCTCGGTGTGAGTGAGCGACTCTTCCACTGCCATTCGAATTGCTCATCTCAGTTTCTCCCTTCTTCCACGGCGCCGGCTAGTACCAGGGAGCGAGCTTGAGACCTGTCCGAGTCTGTCCCTTCTGATTCAGCCTGGTCACGCAACCGCGCTTCCAGCTCTGCGAACTCCTCCTGGTCGCGCAGCTGCAGATCGTAGATATTGCGGTAAAGTCCGCCCGCGGTCAGCAGTTCGTCGTGGCGGCCCCTTTCCACGATGTGGCCGCCATCCAAAACGAAAATCTGGTCGGCGTTCTTCAGGGTGAGAAGTCTCTGGGCGATGATAAAGGTCGTGCGTCCTTCCATCAGGACATTGAGCGCCTGCTGGATCAGGTGCTCGGTCTCCGTGTCGACGCTGCTGGTGGAGTCGTCCAGTATTAGAATACGAGGTTCATAGAGCAAAGCGCGTGCGATCGCCACCCGCTGCTTCTGTCCGCCGCTCAGGGTCACACCTCGCTCGCCAACCACGGTCTCGTAGCCGGCGGGGAACTCCATGATGAAATCGTGGGCCCGAGCCGCCTTGGCCGCGGCGACGATCGCGTCGGGTGTAGCCTCCGGCACGCCATAAGCGATATTCTCTGCGATTGTGACACCGAAAAGGAACGGGTCCTGAAGAACGATGCCGATATGCTGGCGCAAACTGTCCAACGTCAGGCTGCGCAGGTCATGTCCATCGATCCGGATGGAGCCGCTGACCGGGTCATAGAAGCGGGGAATGAGATTGGTGATCGTCGATTTGCCGCTGCCGGTCGGCCCGATCAGCGCGACAGTCTGCCCCGATTCCACCTCGAAGTTGATGTCATCCAGCGCCCGCGGCCCACCTTCATAGCCAAAGCTGACGCCCTCAAAGGCCACGGCGCCTTGCGCCTCTTTCAGCACGGTGGGGTTTTCTTGTTCCTCCACTTCAGCGGGCGTGTCGATAATTTCAAACACACGTGTCGCGCTGGCCCCGGATGTGGCCGCCATGTTAACCAGAAAACCGAGACGTTGCACGGGGCCGTTGAGCATCATGACATAGGCCAGCATCGCGAAAAGCGACCCAACCGTAATCGCGCCCTCGATCGCCAGCGGGCCGCCTACGAAGAGGAGCAGGACGTTGCTGCTCAAGAGGATGAAGGTAAACGTGGGCCAGTTGTTCGCCCAGATTTTGATGATGCCGAAGCGCTTGGCAAACCAGTCCTCGTTGGCCGCGTTGAACTTTCGCAACTCGTCAGTTTCGCGGGCAAACGCCTTCACCACCTGGATACCGGTCATGCTCTCTTGCATGGTGGAGGAGAGTTGCCCCATCTGCTCCTGGACGCGCTTGAAGCGGGGACGGATGACCATACCGAAGCGCAGCGTCAGCACCAGCAGAAGTGAAAGTGGAATAAGCGCGTACAGAGCG
Organism: Caldilineaceae bacterium; assembly: GCA_965204525.1. GTDB lineage: Bacteria > Chloroflexota > Anaerolineae > Caldilineales > Caldilineaceae > Bin5. The sequence continues at coordinate 2,755,037 of OZ241994.1, forward strand.
AGGCTGAAACTTTCCAACACCATGGCGACAATTACGCCTCCCAGCAGCAGGAGCGACGCCGTCAGGTCCATCAGCCCCATGCCGACAAAGCGCTCCGTCTCAGTGATATCGCTCGTTGCCCGGCTCATCATATCTCCGGTCTGCGAGCGGTCGTGGAAGGCAAAAGGGAGCCGCTGGGCCGCGTTGTAAAACTGATTGCGCAGGTCATAGGCAACGCGATGGGTCAGCCATTCACCGTAATAGCGCTGACCGTAGGCGGCGACGCCGCGTACGACCGCGATACCGAAGATCCACCCAGCCGCGTTGAAGAGCGCGCCGGCGCGCTGTCCTTCGATGCCCAGGTCGATGGCGTCCTTCAGAATCTGCGGAATGTATAGGTTGAGCAGCGAGGCAAAGAGTACCGAGACGTAAGCAAAGGCCGCCTGCTTCCAATAAGGACGCAGGAAGCCAATGAGCCGCCGGTAAACGTCTGCCCGGGCCTTGGGTTGTTGGGGAGATTCAATTTTCATTTTTCTATCCACTAAACCGCCTGAGCGTTTGAGTTTTCTAAACCGCTACAGCGAACCAATAGTATATTATATCAGATCGCGGCAATGTTGTAAACCCATTTGTACTGTGGCTTGTGAAGAAAACCATTTTCGTTCCTATAGCGTATGGGCTGCGTATGGTATTCGCATGGTGGGAGCGTCAGGTGTGAATTGTGCCGTCTGTCAGAATTCTGGACGAGGGATGCTGAGACGGCATGAATGTGCGGTATACTGTGCAGAGCAACGAACTGCGCGCCCGACGAAATTGCGTACACGATTTCCTCACGCAGACCAAGTAGGGGGACTTACGGTTTTCAACATTGGCGGCAATAAAGCACGGCTTGTCGCAGCAATACACTATAACCGACAGAGAATCTATATTAAAGGCTGTTGAACCGGCCGATGGATCTCAAGCCCATGTCTCATTTCGTAGGGGAAAGTGCACAAGGAAGGAAACTTTTGGGCGCCCAGTAGCTTACTCAGTTCGCGCGCCTGACTCGCGTGCATAGTCCTGGAGTGTTCGACCCCATTGCACACGATCTGATCTTGCGCCCATTGTCAACAACGCACTCGCGCTCCTTTCGGGCGACAGCGAAGTTAACTATTTCAGCGGAGGAATTATGACCTACAAAGTCGCAATCATCGGACATACCGGACGGGGGAATTACGGCCACTATGTCGACGAAGCCTTTGTCGGCGTAGAGGGCGCCGACATCGTTGCCCTCGCTGACCCCGACGACGCGGGCCGCCAGCAGGCGATCGAACGCACGGGCGCGGCCAAGGGGTATGCCAACTACCGGCAGATGCTGGCGGAAGAGCGCCCCGACATCACCGTGATCGCCACACGTGAGATCGGCGATCACTATGAATTGGCGATGGCCGTCGCTGACGCCAATACCCACATTTATATCGAAAAGCCGGTCGCTGCCTCGCCCGCCCAGGTCGACGAGATGGTAGCGGCCTGCGAGAGGAACGGCAAACTGCTCATCGTCGCCTGCCCCTGGCGCGGCCATCCTCCCATCCAGCATGTCGCCGTTCCGCTCATCAAGGGCGGCAAGATCGGCAAACCTCGCCTTGCCCGCATCCACGGCATGAACGGGCATGAAGGGGGCAACCAGCTGTTCCTCGACCTTTACCCCCACTTCTTTGACTTTCTGTGGCAGATCTGGGGCCAGCCTGTCTGGTGTCACGCCCACATCACGCAGGACGGACGCGACGCTACGCCGGACGATCTCATGCAGGGCGCCGAGGGGATGGGCCTTGTCGCCGGCAACGGCATTCGCGCCTATTATGTCTTCGACGACGGCTTCGCCGCCGACTTCGAATCCTACGAAGGCGACCATAAGGAGCGCCCCTACCGCATCGACATCCACGGCACGACAGGAACACTCTCGCTGCCGGGCCCGATGAGCAACCAGCCCGATATCTACTACCATCCGCTGGTCAGTCCGGGACTTTTCAACGATGACCGCTGGCAGGTGATCCCGTCCGACCCACCGCCTGATGATCACAAGTGGGTCAAGGCGCACCACAGGATGGCCCGCTCGATGCTCGACAAGCTCGATGGTCGCGAGCCGGAGTTTCCTCTGCTTGACGGGCGAACCGCCCGCCGCCATCTCGAATGGGCGATGGCCGCGCACGCTTCGCATATCGCCGGTGCACGCGTCGCCCTGCCTTTGACCGATCCGCACAACCCGTTTGACTCCTGGCGCTGACGCGGCAGTTCGGCTGCCCAGACGGGAGAAGACAGTTCAACGCGCCCTGTTGGAACGGGGCGCCACAGGAGAGAATCCAATGCAACCATTTCTTGATTCAACCGATTACTTGCGCGATGGCGCCGAACTGTGCAGGCGGCTGGACCGGGACGGCTACCTGTTCATCCGCGGTTTACTTCCCGTCGCGGTCGTCGAGGACCTGCGTTTGCAGATACTTGAGATCGCGCGCGCTGCTGGTTGGGTCCAGCCGAACAGGCCGCTGGCAGACGCGGTCGCCGACCTGAACGGATTCTGTGTCGAACCGGAGCCGGAATACATGCAGAAGTACCATGCCATGTATAAGCTGCCAGAGTTCCACGCTATCCAGCATCACGCCAACCTGACGGGTCTCTTCGAGCGCATGTTTGACGAGCCGGTCCTGCCACACCCCCGCATCATCGGGCGGACGATCTTTCCCCAGCGAGAGGCCTTCACCACGCCGCCTCACCAGGACTTCATCCCGATTCAGGGTACTGCCGACACGTATACGGCTTGGCTCCCACTTGGAGATCTACCCACCGAACTGGGCGGCCTGCAGGTGGCGGCCGGATCGCATCGGCGCGGCGTTTATGATTTCCAGCCGGCGATGGGGGCGGGAGGACTGGAGGTGCTCGACCCGCTCGACGGCACCTGGGCTTACAGCCCGTTCAGGGTGGGAGACGTGCTCATTTTCCACAGCATGACGGTCCATAAAGGGCTGCCGAACAGTTCGGACCGGTTGCGCATGTCGATAGACGCACGTTATCAGAAGGCCAGCGAACCGATTGCGCCCGGCAGCCTGCAACCGCACAGCCAGCCCAGTACCTGGGAGGAGGTCTACGCGGACTGGCCCGACCTGGATCTCAAATACTATTGGCGTAAATGGGATCTTGAAGTGCGCGAATATGACAACAGCTACCATGACAAGCGGGACGAGATGGCGATAAAGATGGCCCAAGAAGGGGATACGCGGGCCATCTCAACGCTCCAACGTATCATCGCCCGCAACGAGGACCCGGACAAGCGGAGTGAAGCTGAGGAGTTGCTCGCGGCGCTGCAAGAGTCTGCGGACGCATAAAGTTGCTGTTCTCGTTGAGAGAAACTGGGGGCGCCTGACAGAATTGTCGACTAGCCGCTCGACAGACAGCGGTAGATTGTCGAGGATTCCGATGTGGTCAGATCTTAAGCGCATGCAGGACGAAAATCCCGTAGGGCCAGGCCCCGCGCAAATGCCTTCAATCCGATTTGCCCGTCGAATTCGATATGCGTTATACTTTTGTACACTTTCGGGGAGTAGCGCAGCTCGGTAGCGCGCTTCGTTCGGGACGAAGAGGTCGGAGGTTCAAATCCTCTCTCCCCGACTAGACCGCAGTGTGGTCGAGCTGTCACCTTACTGTCTGACCCCGGTGGTCCGAATACTCTGCCAATTAAGGTACGTTTTGTAGCTTGCCGTCGGGACAGGTTTTTTCTGCGACGGCATTTTTTATCCCGCAGCGATTTTCGGGGACGGAAGCGGCAGCGACGCCGTATTGAAGGGCACAGCGATGTCCACAAACAGAAATGGATAGCCGGGTCAACTCTTGTTCCTCATTGACCGAGCGCGACATCGCGCTACTGTATCGGATCGAAGCCGGTCTGGCCATCACTGCCGACGTCAGCCGTTCTGACGTCATGCTCTGCTGTCTTATGGATCCCCAGGACGATTTCCTCTCAAACATTGAGTTTATCAAGTCACCGGCAATGCAACGGGGCCCATTTGGGCAGATCCTAGTTGCCCGGCACGCGGCGCCACATTCACTATCTTCCGTCTATCGGGACGACATGACCGGGCGCACTTACACGCTTAACGCCCAGCCAACGGTTCATCGAGCCCTGATGGAAGACCGCAGAAACAGGATGGCAGAGAGTAAGATTCCCCCCGAACGCACCAGCAGCGGCGCTCCAGTCATCCAGCAGGTGTACACCGTTCACAACGCTGTCAATCAGGCGATTGCGGCCTTGCTCATTGAAACAAATATGATTGAGTACGAACGCCACCGGCGCCGTGATCCGCCCTTCCGTCATGCTGTACGCTGGCTGCAAAGAATGGCAGTGCAGGGCGAGATCGAGACGGCGGAAATTTCGGGTGGATTCGGCAGCCTGGACGGTATCTACCTGGTAGATGAGCAGTTCTGCATCAGCTACATGAGCGGCATCGCCATGAACTTGTTTCGCTCAGTCGGTCGTGTTGCCGAAATGCGGGGTGCCCCGATCTCCGATCTGGAGGAGCAGGACGAAGAGATAGTGAGCCAGGCGATGCAGGCGAACTGCTGTGTACAGACGCGCCACGAGAGCGAAGACGGTCGCGTGTGGGTACGCACTGCAATTCCACTGCGCGCGCCACGCGGCAGCTTGTACATGATGCGAAGGCGCATCCGCCGCCACCTGCCGTGGACGAACTCGGTGGCGACAGAGGACGCGCCGCAGGTCGATGGCGTATTGGTGCTGGTGCAAAATGCAACGGAGACGGTGCAGCGCGAGCGCGAACTCAAGGTCAAATCGGCGATGATCCAGGAAGTGCATCACCGGGTGAAGAACAATTTGCAGACCATTGCCGCTATCCTGCGGATTCAGAGCCGACGATACCAGGGCAAGGAAGCCAAACAACAGTTGACAGACGCGGTCAACCGGATCCTGAGCATGTCGGTAATTCACGAATACCTGAGCCAGGATGAACACCGCCCGATCAATATCCGCGACGTATGCCAGCGTATCCTGGAACAAGCCCAACAGGTTGCGGTGAACCCGGGGCAACAGGTAGAGATTGCCATGGAGGGGCCGAATATCCGTCTTCCAGCCAGCCAGGCCACTGCCTCTGCGCTCGTTGTCAACGAACTGCTGATGAACGCAATGGAACATGGTCTGCGGGACCGACATGAGGGCGAAATTCGCATTGCGCTAGAAGACTTGGGGGATGAGGTGCGCATAACGCTGCTGGACAACGGGTTGGGGCTGCCTTCCGACTTCGACCCGGATGAGAGCCGCAGTCTAGGGTTGCAAATCGTATATACGCTTGTCACTGATGACTTGAAGGGCAGACTGCAATTTGAACAGGTGACCGGCGACGACACTGGCGCTGCCGAAGGCACCCGGGCAATTGTCACTTTTCCAAAACGTTCGATCAACATAGAATCTGTCGTAGCGTAACGGATGCGGCGGGTGATCATTTTTCAGAGGCATGAAGAACCACCAGTCATTGAATACGATGCTCTGGCCGACAGCGTTTTCGCCAGCCGCCGATTCCGAATCCTTGGCATGTGGCGACCAGGAAAGGGATAGACCGTGGAGCGTACGCGCATAATCATTGCCGATGATGAATCCCTCATTCGGATGGACCTGCGGGAGATGCTCACCAACCTGGGCTACCTGGTCGTAGGCGAAGCGGGGGACGGTCAGAGCGCCATCAACCTCTGTTGGGAACTTCGGCCGGACATCGTGATCATGGACATCAAGATGCCGGACGTGGATGGCATCGAGGCTGCCCGCGTCTTGACGCAGGAGCGCCTCGCCCCGGTGCTGCTGTTGAGTGCATACAGTCAGCAGGATCTGGTTCAACGCGCCAAGGAGGCCGGTGTAGCCAGCTATCTGGTCAAACCGTTCCGTGAAAGCGATCTGACCCCGGCGATCGAGGTGGCCCTGGCGCGTTTCGGCGAGTTCCGGACTTTGGAAAATGAGATTGTTGACCTGAAGGAGACTCTCGAAACCCGAAAAGCGGTTGAGCGCGCAAAGGGCATTTTGATGCAGCTGCAGAACATGAACGAAGCCGAAGCATTTCGACGTATTCAGAAGATGAGTATGAACAACCGCAAGCCTATGAAAGCTGTGGCAGAAGCGATCATTCTTGCCCATCAGGCCGGTGAATAGCCAGACGCTTTTCCCCAGGGCCGATCATTGGAGTGATCGGTCACGAACGACTGCCCGACTATGAAATCTTCCGATGGCGCGCCGGTTGAGACGCGACTTTCCATTATCATGCCGGTTTACAACGAAATCGGCACACTGGAGGAGATAATCCGCCGGGTGCGCGCGGTCGACCTTACAGTCAATGCCGATGGTACAACGGACCTGAACGACGGTCCCACCCAACTGGAGAAAGAAATCATCATCGTTGATGACGGCTCCACCGATGGAACGCGGGATATACTGGCCCGCTTACAGGGGGAGGAGCCGGAAGATCTGCGTATCATCTATCATGAACGGAACGGGGGCAAGGGCGCGGCCTTGCGCACGGGTTTTGAGGCGGCGACCGGTGCGATCTACGTCGTGCAGGACGCCGACCTTGAATACAATCCTGGAGACTATGTCAGACTTCTGGCCCCGATTCTGGAGGGGCGCACCGATGTCGTCTACGGGAGCCGCTTTCTTGGCGGCCCGCGTGCGGCCATGAGCCTTTCACACACGATCGGCAATAAAGGCGTCACCTGGTTTACCAATCTTCTTTACGGCACGGTTCTGACCGACATGGAGACCTGCTATAAGTGCTTTCGGCGGGACGTAATTGAAGGGATGACCCTCCACAGCCAGAGGTTCGAGATCGAAGCTGAGCTGACGGCCAAAATCCTCAAACGCAAGTACCCAATCTTCGAGACGCCCATCAGTTATAACGGACGCCAGTTCCATGAAGGCAAGAAACTTACCTGGCGGGACGGGTTTACGGCCATTGCTGCGCTCATCAAGTATCGATTCAGCGACTGAGCGCCGGTGGATATCTGTTTGCGGTGTTTCTGATCAATAGCCGCTGCGGTTCGATACGCCGCTTCTTCCCGCTCCTGTCGGCCGCATCGATCCTGGCTCTCTTCGTACTGCTGCTCTTTTACCGTCTCCTTTTTACAGACCGAGTACTGGCCAGCGGCGACATCCTCCACTACTTCTATCCCTACCGCGACTACGCGGCCGCCTCGCTGCGCGCGGGTCGAATTCCCTTTTGGAACCCATATATTTTTATGGGTGCGCCATTCCTTGCCAATCCGCAGGCCGCGGCGCTTTATCCCTTACACTGGCCGTTGAGTTGGCTGCCCGTGACGCGGCAACTCTACTGGAGCGGCGCCATCCATGCCTGGATCCTGGCACTGGGCGGCTGCGCGTTGATGCGGCGCTGGGGAGCAGGGTGGCTGGCCGCGGTCGGCGCCGGAGTGGTGCTGGCGGGGAGCGGTTTCTACGGCGGATTGCTGGGGCACATCAATCAGATGAACGGCGCAGCCTGGCTGCCCTGGCTCCTGTGGGCGTTGGAAGGGCGGTGGGCGTCGGAGGAAAGAGCGAAGAGAAATGAGGAGAGAGAGGGGACTACCGGCTCCTCGCGTCTTGCTTCTCATTTCCGGAGGCACGCGGCTTTGCTCCTGCCCTTTGCCATGTTTGTGGCGCTCACTCTGCTGGCCGGTCACACACAGACGACCTATATCAATCTTTTCGGTGTGGGCGCCTGGCTGCTGGCGACGAGCCTGCGGGCGTATTCGTACGGGTTTCGTCTGCTCGCGGCCTCCTTCCTCATCTATCTCCTGGGGGTCCTGCTGGGCGTCCTGCTCGCCGCCGCCCAACTGTTGCCCACGCTGGAACTGAGTCAACTGGGGCTGCGGAGCGGCGGCCTCAGCTACGTGGATGTGACCAGCTTCAGTTTGCGGCCGCTGCTCCTGCACTGGACGCTTCTGCCCTCTTACGGCCTGCGCGATCTGAGCGTTGTCTTTTCCACGCTCGGCTACACCGAGTTTGTCGCCTATGTGGGCGTAGTGGGGCTGCTGCTGGCCCTGGTCGCGGTGGCCAGTCGTTTGCGGCCAGTGGCAGCGAGGCGGCCATGGACGTTCGGCCACTGGCCTTTAGCCGCTCTGTGCGGGCTCTTCTTCGCGGGGCTGGGTCTTTTCCTGGCGCTAGGACGCTGGAACCCTTTTTCACTCCTCTTTTATTACCTGGCGCCCGGCTTTGATCTGTTCCGCACTCCGGCCCGCTGGATGATGCTCTATACGCTGGGCATGGCTGTGCTGGCAGGAGCCGGGACGGAGTGGCTTTGGGGCAGGTTGAGAGCCGCCACCGGTGGGAGAGCGGTCGCGCAGCGATTGTCATGCGCTGGTGGTGCGGCGCTGCTTGCGATCCTGGCGCTCGATCTGTTGTTGGCCGCGCGTGCCCTGCCGCATACACAACCGACCGCGCCCCAGGCCGTGTACGACGTGCGGACCGCGTCTGCCCATCTGCTAACGGAACCGCAGCGAGCGCTCCACCCGGCGGCCGCGGGGCGGCTGCTGAGCATCAGCGAAATCACGTTCGACCCGGGAGATATGCCGGATTGGCGGCGCATCCTGCGCGGCGGAGCGCGCCCACAGCTAAGCGAGGCCGCCGTCGAGGAATTCATAATTGCGCTCAAATCCCAGGAGATTCTGGCGCCGAACCTGTCTCTGCTGTGGCGCATCCCTACTGTGGACGGATTCGACGGCGGCGTGCTTCCTCTGCTGCGCTACAACGCCTTCCTGTCGCTGCTAATTCCGCCGGAGGAGCTGGTGCCGGACGGCCGCGTGCGCGAGCAGTTGCGGACAGTTCCACCCGCCGACATTCTCGAGTTGATGGACGTTCGTTTTGTGATCACCGACAAGGTCCGTGATGTATGGTACGACGATGTCTATTACGACCGCCAGATCGGGGCTACTCTCGCAGCAGATGGTACGGATGACTCGGCTGGAGTCGGAGCTCGGCTGACGGTGGACGCGCCGCATAGTTTCGAGGCAACCGCGGTGAATGTCGTCGGTTTCGTGACGGCGGACCCGGAGGCGCTTCAGGCGGAAGCCGCCAATCTGCCCCTGGCGGAAATAACCGGCCTGATTGGAGGTGAACGTCATGCCATCGGCAGATTTCTTACAGGCAGCCAGGTAGGCAGCTTCAGTGTGGCTGTTGGTCCAGCGGCGACGGCAACTGGAAGAGATGCGCCTGTCATAAATCAGGAAGGGGAGACCGGACAGCAGGAGTACCTGGCCCGCTTTACGCTAACGGAAGCCGCCCGCCTGGACGCGCTGGAGATCGCTTTGGTAGAAAGCACCGCCTCGGCCAGGCTGGCGGTGCAGGCGGTGACGCTGGTTGACGAGCGCACGAAGACGTTCGTGCCTCTGCTGCCCAGCGACCGCGGCCGCTTTCGGCGCGTACACAGCGGCGACGTCAAGATTTACGAGAGGCTGGGAGGCAGCGGGCGGGCGCAACTGATCGGGAAGGTGCGGCCGGCTGCATCGCTGGACGAGGCGGTAAGAATGTTGCGTGTTCCCGATGTGCTGAATGCCTCTCAGGCTTCGGCGGTCGTCGAGACCAGCGCCGAGGCGGTGGCCGCCTGGGGCCTTGCGGACCGTTCGAACGCACCGTCTGGCAGCGAGGTCGCGGTTGTCTCCTACGGGCCGGAGCGGATCGTCGTACACACCCGATCCGAACGGCCGAGCTTCCTCCTGCTCAAGGATGCCTATTATCCAGGCTGGCAGGCCGCGGTCAACGGCGAGCCCGTGGAGGTGGTTGCGACCAATGTGCTATTTCGCGGCGTACCGGTGCCGGCCGGAGAGAGCGAAGTCATATTTTCGTACAGGCCGACTACCTGGCGGACCGGCCTGCGACTCAGCCTGGCGGGCGGCCTCCTCTGGTTGCTGATGGCCGCGTTGACCTACGGCCACGCGTGGAGGAGGAACAGCTGAATGCCTTGCTTCGCGGCCAATAACGCTGTGATGTATAATCGAAGAGCGGGAATTTCAATCGCAGCACCGAGAGTCAACGAAATGTTTTCAGTAGCCCGTCCTCTCTAGCCGGACGAACGGTCAGCTGGAAACCAATGAATGTCCTTCAGGCACGAGACCGGAAGTGATCAACGCATTCAATCGCATTGTCGTCGTTGTGCTGTGGCTGGGTCTGCTCGCCGCCATTGGCTACACGACGATTTTTCCGGACAGAACCTTCAGCGCGCTCGTGGGCGGTTTTTCTCTGGCCCAGGAGTTCCTGCGCGTACAGCAGCAGGCGAACAGCATGAATTTCCTGATTGGCCAGGTGGCAGTGGGCACAATCGCGGTGTTCATTTTCGGCGGCCTGCTGTGGTTGGAACTCTGGCCGCACCGCCAGCGCGGCGTGCGTATGAAGACGATAAAGGGCAGCTCGGTGGAATTGGACACGGACAGCATCGCACGCCGCCTGACCTGGCATCTGGACCAGCTCGCCGATGTAATTACGGTATTTCCGGACGTGAAATCCCGCGGCAATGCAGTTGACATTCAGTTGGAAGTCGAAACTGCGCCCGATATTGACGTGCCGATGAAGACGGACGAGGTGGTCGAATCAACGCGGGATATCATCGAAGGGGATATGGGTTTGCGGCTCGGCAAGCTGGATGTGCGTATGCGCCATCTGCCCTTTGAGGATGAGTGGGAAGCGTGAAGTTGAGCGCCCTTCTGGAGAGCCTGCTCTTCGTGGCGGGGGACCCGGTTACGCCAGCGCAGCTTGCCCAAGCGTCAGGCTGCCCGGAAGTTGAGGTGACCAAAGCGCTGGCCGCCTTGCAGCAGGGGTATGAGGAGGAGAATCGGGGGCTGCGCCTGCAGCGTCGCGATGGCCGGGTCCTGCTTGTCACCAATCCCGCCGCCTCCCAGGTGGTGGAGGATTTTCTCAATCTGGACATGAGGGTGCAGTTCAGCGCGCCGGCCCTCGAGACTTTGGCCATCATCGCCTATCTCCATCCGGTGACGCGGGCGCAGGTGGAGGCGGTGCGAGGTGTCGACTGTTCCGGCGTGTTGCGTAACCTGTTGCAGCAGGGCCTGGTGGAGGAGTTTGACCGTCTGGAAGGGCCCGGCCGGCCAATCCGTTATGCGATAACCGACCAGTTCATGCAGCATTTTGGGCTGACCAGCCTTGAGGAGTTGCCACCCCTGGAGACCGACGGGGAGGAGCTTCCTGCTGAGTTGACGCAGGGCTAGAGGCGTTTCCTGCTAGACAGCGGACCAGGTCTCATCCGGTCTGCACGGCGCTGTTTCAGAGGTGTCAAACGTTTTCGGAATACGCTTCACCTTCCACTTTTCCCAACAACCGTTGTGCTATCCAATCCGGCAGGCGCGTCATGCGGCCATCGCCGTCGACGCAGATATGCCGCGTGTGGCCGTCGGCGTAGATGTCGCCGGTGTGCGGGTTTCGGATTTCGTAAACGAACTCGACCTGGCGGCTGCGCAGCGACCCCAAGCGCGTGATGACCTGCACGGCATCGCCGAAGCGGATGGCGTTGCGGTAGCGGCATTGCAGGTCGGTAACGGCGAGGTTGTAGCCGGCGCCGGCGATCTCGGTATAGGGCATCCCGGCCGCCGCCATCCAGGCGACGCGCCCGGCCTCGAACCAGACGATATACTCGCTGTGGTGGACGACGCCCATCTGATCGGTTTCGACGAAACGGACGGTGATGTCGAGAGGAAAGGCGGCGTATTCAGTCTTGTCCATCGGCATCGGTCAGGGGATTATCGATCCTGTGTGGATTGTCCTTGATCCAACGCTGAAAGGCCGAGCGTATAGACACCAACTCTCCCAAATCCTCGACGCATACCCGAAAGAGCTCTGCCGGGCTGACCTCGTGGTAAACATGGGTCAACCGGTTTCGGTAGCCTGCCATCTGCACAAAGATCTTTTCTTCGCCTTTGTCAAGGACTTCCTTTTCCGCAAGTAGTGTAGCGATATCTCTGTAGGATCCTGCAGGAACGCCATACGCTTTGCCCAATATGTGACGACCGATATCAAATAGCGCTTCCAAAGCACGGCGCAGGCATGACTCGGCTGTATGGACGTTGCGGCTATCGGCAAAGAAGGCGTCCTCGTCGTCCAGGGGCAAACGCTCGATCTGCCCGATCAAATGATTCAGCAGGGACAGGCGCTCTACAATGACGCGGCGGGAGAGATAGGTCGGAGTCACTTGGATATACCGAGAAGCAGGTGGGCGCGCTCTTCCTCAAGAAAAGCAAGATCGCCCTCTTGCCGCAGGATGTAGAGGTCGTAATTGTCGGCCGCGTATTCATTCTCGGCATAGAGCCGTTCACCGTGAATTACTTCTGCCGCCAGAAAGGGGTTGGCGTTGTCGAGGTTGACAAGATCGACGCGGTCCACTCCCAGCAAATCTTCCAGAGCATGCCCTAGCGCAACCTCCGTCTTCCAACTGAAGTCGGTAGCCGGCAGCGGCTTCACACCCAGGTCCACGTCGGAGGGGCCGGGGGCGAGGACAGCCTTCGGATCGTCCAGCCAAGCCAGCGTCTCCCTGGCGCGGCTGCCGAAACTGTAGAGGATGGCGACGCCGTGCCGCTGGCAGATTGCCTTTAGCGCGGCGCGTCTTCGATTCGCGGCCGTCCCAGGCGGCCGGTGCCGGTCGGATTCGGTATTCATGGGCCTCTACATATGTATTGGCAGGCCCTCAACGCCGTGGGCCGCTTCCATTACCACTTCGGCCAGGGTCGGGTGGGCGTGCACGTTGTGCGCGATCTCGGCGGGTGTGAGCTCCATCATCTGCGCCAGGGACAGTTCCGGCAGAAGTTCGGTCGCATTGGGGCCGACGATATGGGCGCCGAGGATTTCGCCGTATCTCTGATCGGCCACGATTTTGACAAAGCCGCTGCGCACGCCCTGCGCCTGGGCTGCGCCGTTGGGCATGAAGGGGAACTTGCCCACGTTAACGGGGTAGCCGGCCTCCTGCGCCTCGGCTTCGGTCATGCCGAGACTGGCGACCTGGGGTACACAGAATGTGCAGCGGGGCATAAAGATGTAACGATCGGCCGGGATCGGCGTGGTGGTCTGGCCGGCGGCGCTTTCGGCGGCAACGATTGCCTGGGCGCTGGCCACGTGCGCCAGCGGCATTTTGCCGGTGCAGTCGCCGATCGCGTAGATGTTTTCGCGGTTGGTGCGCATATACTCGTCGATTTCGATGAAGCCGTCCTGGTTTAGGGCTACGCCGGCGGCGTCCAGACCGACGTCTTCGGTATTGGGTGAAATTCCAATCGCCAGGAGTACCTTCTCAACTTCTACCGTCTGGGCACTGCCATCGGTCACGTCCTTGATCGTAACGGTGACCGACCGTTCACCGACTTCAAAGTCTTCGGTGCGGCTCGAAGTCAATACTTTGATCCCCCGTTTCTGGAAGGCCCGCACCACCTCCTGCGCCGCGTCGGCATCCTCCAGCGGCAGGGCCTGGTCCAACATTTCGACGATAGTCACCTGTGCGCCGTAGGTGGCGTAGATGTGGCCCAGCTCCATGCCAATCGGCCCTGCGCCCACAACGAGGAGGGATGCGGGGATTTCCTTCAGGCGAATGGCATGGCGATACTGAAGAATGCGCTCGCCGTCCGCTTCGACGCCTGGCAGGTCGCGGGCACGGGCGCCGGTGGCAACCACGAAACTGCCGGCGGTCACGGCACGCGGTTCGCCGTCCGGGTTGAGCGGGCCGGCGCTGACCTGTACTGTGTGGGCATCGGTGAAGCGGGCATGTCCCTCGATAACTTCGATGTTGTTCTTCCTCATCAAGAAGCCAACGCCCTTGGTCTGGCGGTCTACGATCTGCAGGGAACGATCGACGGCCGCGCCGTAGTCCACCTGCAAGTTGTCAAAGGTGAGGCCGAACTCCTGCGCGTGCTGCAGCGTATCCAGCACTTCTGCGCTCTTGATCAGCGCTTTCTTGGGAATGCAGCCCCAGTTCAGACAGACGCCGCCCAGGTGTTCACGCTCGATAAGCGCGGTCTTCAGGTTCAGTTGCGCGGCGCGAATCGCGGCCACATATCCGCCCGGCCCGGAGCCGATAACGATCAGGTCATAGTCGTAATTGCTTGCCACAAATTCCTCCGCTAACTACAGTTCCCGGTGACCGGTGATCACCGGTAGCTGTAGTGTACTGCATGGTTATCCGCCGTTGTTACGCGCCCCAGTTTTCCAGTCGCTTCACTACATCTGCCAGGAAGCTGTCAGCCCCGAAGCCATCCAGGATGCGATGATCAAAGGCAAGGCTCAGGTAGGACATCGGACGGATAGAGATGGTGTCGTCGGCGCTGGGCAGAAGCGGATCGGCTGATGCGCCGTCTGAGCCGCCGCCGCTGTTCACGACCGCTCGCTTGCTGATCTTGCCGACTCCCAGGATGGCAGCCTGGGGCTGGTTGATAATGGGTGTGCCCAGAAGGCTGCCGCTTGTACCGTGGTTGGTCACGGTGAAGGTGCCGCCGCGCACTTCGTCCGGGGCCAGTTCGCCGCGGCGGGCCCGGCCGGCCAGATCGTTAACTGTACGCGCCAGCCCCTGCAGATTCATTTCATCGGCGTCCCGGATGACGGGCACGACCAGACCGTCGGGCACGGCGACGGCGATGCCTACGTGAATGCGCTGGCTCAGCATCAGCCCCGCATCCGTCCAGCTGCTATTCACCGTCGGATTCTCGCCAAGCGCGGCCGCGACCGCAGCTACAAAGTAGGGGGTGAAGGACAGATCAACCCCCCTTTGCGCAAATTCCTCTTTGTGGGCCGCTCTGTGGCGCACGACGGCCGTCATATCGGCCTCGAAGATCGTGACAACGTGGGGGCTGGTGCGGACGCTGCGGCTCATGTGCTCGGCAATCGCCCGCCGCATGTTCGAGAGGGGCTGCAGAACTTCGTCTTCGCCGGGCACGGAGGCGGCTGCGGGCGGCTGTCTTTTAACAGCTTCGATATAGGCCAGCAGGTCCTTCTTGGTGACGCGCCCCTGGCGCCCACTGCCCTGCACCTCGTCCAGATCGATGTTGTGTTCGGCGCTGAGGCGGGCGACGACAGGGCTGACAAAGGCACGGCCTTCCGGTTTCGCATCGGAAGCGGCGTCACCCGCACGCCGGGATGCGGAGAGAGAGGAAGAGGGGGCCGGTGGGTCGGTTTCTTCGCTCGACTCTTCCGCTTTTCCCGGACCCTCTGCCTCCTCTGTTATCTCCTCCGCCTTGTCGCCGATGTAGGCAATGACAGAGCCAACCTCAACCGTTGCTCCCTCGACGGCCAGGATCTTGAGCAGGAATCCGGCAGCGGGCGCGGGCACTTCAGTGTCGATTTTGTCGGTGGTGATGTCGAGCAGGGGTTCCTGCCGCTGCACCGGATCCCCAGGCTGCTTGAGCCAGCGGGCGACGGTCCCTTCGAACACCGTTTCGCCCAATTGGGGCATCTTCACTGGAGTTGGCATGGTTGGCGCTCCAACGGCAACTGCCAGTGACCGGCGGCTCGCGGCCGGTCACTGATCACTGTTCGCTGCTTAAACCATAGGTGTTTTGCGCTGGACAAGCTGCACGGTCACCTGCCAGGGATCGCGCAGGAAGCAAAGCTTGTCTCCTGTGGGGGTGTTGTTGATCTCGCCGTCGGGCGTAGCGCCGGCCTGAATCAGACGTTCGCGTTCGCTTTCCATATCGTCTACGCTGAAAGCAAAGTGCAGGTTGAAGGGATTGATCTGGGCAAAGTCCAGGTGCTCCATTTCTTCATTGCTGTACAACTCTACCATGCTGCCGTTGTTGTCGTAGACAAAGTTCATGTATGGGGGAACATCGCCGGCGGAGACGATTTGCAACCCCAGATGCTCCCTCCACCACTGTGCCTGCTCGCGGACGTTTGGTACGTTGATTGCAACATGTTCAAGGTTCATTGTTGTGCTCCGTAAATGGATGTTTGATGGGAATGAGAACGGTAGTTTTGCGTAATCAATACGTTGTAGTTTACCACAGCCGACGTTTTCAGCAGCCACTTCTGCGTTGCCTGTGAACAGTCGCTGCGCCGCCTTGACGAGATACCGCATGCAGGTCGAGTTGCTTGGGGGCGTCGCAGGGCGTATCCCTCGAACAAGCAGGGCCGCTTGAGGCCGACCGCCCAAATGGGCACTCGCCCTTAACGGAGCATGCCCAGCCGGGTAGGCAGAGGATCTATTGGGGCTTAACCGCATTCATGCGCCGGCGATGCGTTCGAAACGGGTTGGTTCCCGCTCCATCTCGGCCTGTACGAAACGCTGTAGCAGGGTCGATTTGATTGCGGCAAAGGCGGGATCATCCCAGCGGTTGCAGCGCTCCTCCGGATCTTCCTGCAGATCGAAAAGTTCACCGTATGCGTGGCCCCGATAGACGGTGAGCTTATAGCGCCGGTCCACGAGCGTGCGCAGGTGCAGCGCTGTGGGCTGATGGCGGTTTTCAACCAGCACGTGGTCGCGTGCTTCGCCGGCCGCGCCGGTCCACGTTTCAAGCTGACCGGCGCCCTGCATCTCGCCCGGGATGTCGATGCCGGCCGCTTGCAGGAAAGTGGGCGCCAGGTCGACCAGTGATTGGAGCGAGCCGTTCACGGCGCCGGCGGGGACTCGACCGGGCCAGCGCACGAGAAAGGGCAGACGGATGAGATCTTCGTAGTGGAAAGCGCCCTTGGCGATCAGCCCGTGCTGGCCGAGGAAGTGGCCGTGATCGGTGCTGAAAACCACGAGGGTGTTGTCGGCAATGCCCAGATGGTCCAGCTTGTCCAGAATGCGCCCAATCTCACGGTCCATCAGGCTGACCATACCGTAATAGACGGCCATGTTTTTGCGCATGGCGTCCGGCTCATGCAGATGACTGTTGAAGCCGTGATTGCCGAAGGGCGTCTCCTGCCAGGCGGAGAAGTCCGGATTGCGTTGCTGCGTTTTGGCAAAGTGGGGAGGCATTGCATCCAGTTCGCCCGGTTTCAATGTGCCCGGCTGCATGTCTTCGGGATCGTACATTGATGCCCAAGGGTCGGATACGAGATAGGGCGGATGGGGATCGTGGAAGCTGCTCCAGAGGAAGAAGGGTTTGCCTGCGGCGGCGCTGCGCTCGATGGCCGCGATCGAGCGTTCGGCGGTCCAGACGGAGTAATGGTACTCCTCCGGCAGGTCCCAGGCGTGTTCCCGCCTGGCCGCATTGGGGTCGGCCGGCCAGGTCTGGAAGAACTCCTGCCAGTTGGGCAGGCCCTTTTCCTCCATCCAGATGCCATAATGTTGACCGGCGTGGGCTTCGTCGGCGTGGTTGCGCGCCGCTTCCACATGTTGGAAGCCGTACCACGGTCCATGGAACTCCCGCCAGAAGTCGAGATCGCGCAGGGTGGGCTGGCATTCGAGGGAGGTCTGTTCCGGGCGTGAGGCCAGAGGCTGAAAATGGGCTTTGCCGATTAGAGTGGTGTCGTAGCCGTGCCGGTGCAGAAGATCGCCGACGGTTGGAACATCTTCGCCCAGCTTGACGCCGATGGTCCAGCAGCCATGCCAGGCCGGGTACTGGCCGGTAATGATCGACGAACGCGAAGGCGAGCAGACGGGATTGTTGCAGTAGGCGCGGTCGAAGCGGGCGCCTTCGCGGGCGACCCGGTCGAGGGCGGGCGTCTGGATGCGAGGATTGGTTACGCCGAGAGTTGAGAAATGCTGCTGGTCGCTGGTGATCAGAAGGATATTCGGATATGCCTTCTCTTCGATGCCTGGGCTCGATTGGAGTGGAGTGGACACGTGCAGCCGCCTCGAAGTCAACCATCGCCAACTGTTGGGAATCCTATCATAGGCTGCATGTGCGCGCTAGTCAATCGTGCGTATTCGTGAGGCCTATTGGGGGGTTGAATTCTGTAGACTTACAGTGGACGGCAGCGGAGCTTACAGTTCTGGAAATCGGAGCGCGCCAGACTGGATGACAGTCCCGGGGAGTACCACCGTGTTATACTGATACCCCTAGACCCCAGTGGCTGGCGATCAGTGCCGCTGGCGGCTACGAGTTGTTGATCACTGTCCGGCCAAGTTTCCCTACCTACCCTTAGCGACTGACAGAACTGCGTAAAACGAGGAAAAAATGACACAGACAATTTTGGAGAGTGTGCAGATCCACTGGCAGGACCTGCGCGGACGCACCTACGACCTGATGGATGTTCTGGCCGATGCCGATCTGGACGCCCGCCTGCCCTTCCCCGAATCCCAGAACATTCTCTACCAGTTCTACTGTATGTTGGGCACACAGGAGAGCTGGCCGCCGGTGTTGCTGGAAGGAAGCATGCAGGGCTGGAATTGCAGCCTGCAGCCGGCGCCGGCTGGTGAAGTGCTGCCAGTTGAACGTGTACGCCAGGGGATGGAGGCGGCAGACGCGGCCTTGCTGGCAAGTTTTGAGAAGGTGGACTGGCTGCAGGTCTTTGAGAATGGCTCGACGCCGCTGGCCGGTTACTACCGGTTGGTTGAACACGAGGCCCATCACCACGGCCAGCTGATCAACCTGATATACGCCAACAACCTCCCCATTCCCGAGAGTTGGGCGGACTCCTGGGCGCTTACGCGCGACGAGTAGATCTCTTTCAAAGAGCTATCAGGGCAAGACAACTCCGCTACTCAAACAGCAGGAAGGAGATTGAGGCCCAGGTGGCGCCTTCCGCTCCGGTTCCGACCAGCAGTGCCCATTGACCATCCTCGCTGTAGCCGAGGGTATCGTAGGTTTCACCGTCCTGAGCGTGGCCGACGATGGGCGCCTCCAGAGAGGGTCCGCCGCGCAGCCGCAAGCGGCCGCCCCTGCCGGTCTCGATGGTCGCGCGGCCCATCTGCACTCTCAACTCTATGTCTCGCAACTCCACCAGCGAGGCCGCTATCCAGACCGGGTCTTCGATGTCGGGGAAAAAGATCGCAACCCAATGTTCATCTGCGCTGAATCCGGCCACAGGATAGGCTTCGCCGATGGCGACGCCTGCTAAAACCTCGGCGATGGTTTCCGGTTTGCTGCGCACGCGCAAGGCACGCGTCGTAACGATTGCCAGGTGTCTGGTGACATCGCCCACCTGTAGCAGCGGCTCATCGGTCGGCGTCGTAACAGGCACGGCCTCCTCAGCGTCGGCCTCTTCGTCGGAGATGGACATTTCGCCGATCGTTACGGTGAAGGCCGAGCTGATCGGTGCGCCATCTTTCAGTACCGGCATATCCATGCCGGGAAACTCGAAGACGTCAAAGACGCCGCCGTCTGTGTGGAGCATGGCGTAGAGAGTCTCCGTGGCGGCATCGACGTCTATGCCTACAGCCAGATCAGTCGTGAGTCCGGGCTCCAGGTGTGCCTGCCCGATGATGGGCCCGTAAGAGCCGGCATCATCGGCGTGAATGACAACCCAGCCTTCAACCGGAACGGCAGCTTCAGCAACTGTAACCTGGCCCTTGATCACCTCCTGAGGGTGGACTGTGACGCTCGGTTCCAGATCGCCGACCACCACTGCTTCTTCTTCGGTCTTTTCCTCGTCGGCGGCCATCTCGCCGTCGTCCTCTGCTTTCTCCTCGTCGGCGGCCGTCGCATCTTCCGGTTCAGCGGCTATCTGCGCGTCTTCAGGAACAGTCAGGGCGGCGGCGTCTCCGTCCAAGGTTACATCCTCGGCCCAGACCCAGCCGATGGTACCTACATCAGGTACCTCCACTTTAAGCCAGTTGCCGTCTTCGGTCCGCCCGAGCACGGTGATGACGTCACCCTTGAGCAGACCGGCGATAATTGGCGTCTCTGCATTGGCAGCCTGGCGAACTCGCAGCGCGTTGACAGCCACCGTAGCCATTAAGGTCACCATTTCCGGCTCTGCGGTTTCTTCCGCAGGCGGGGGCGCGGCAGGCGTCAGGATCTGCGTGATGTCACCCTGGAAAGGATAGCAACTGCTAAGCAAAAGGGGCAGAATTACCAGGGCCCCGAACAACGAGACGCGAAAGCGATTAGGCATGGTTCCTCCCAAGCTGGCGATAGCCCGCCGCCCGCGGCTATGGGCGGGGACTCGGGGGCAGGTTTGGGAACAGGCGCAACGTCTCCGGTAGAAGAGTTGCGCGGGCATTCAGCACTTGAACCGCGCCCTCTCAGGCAACGGCAGATTCAATAATTATGGCACGGCAAAAGATTGGCTGTCAAATGATTTCGGCCTGTCTGAGTATCCGGTTTAATGTAAGTTCAATTTGAGACTAAGAGTTTTTCGTACTCTGTGTCGAGTTCAAATTTAGGCCAGAGACGCGTTACGACCTGGTAGGGATGGGCATTGATACGGTCGATGAACGCTTTGCAGGCATCGAAGAGGTGGCGCATGGATTGATGGCAGTGGTTGCGTGTGACCTCTTCACGCATCCAGCGCCAGAGATTTTCAATCGGATTGAGGTCGGGACTATAGGCAGGCAGCGGGATGAGAGTGAAGCCGAGTTTGGCGGCGGCAGCCTGAACGGACTTGGCTCGATGCCAGCTGGCGCCGTCCCAGATGATCACAACAGTGCCCGGTTCATCATCGAGCCATTCAGCCAAGCGCTGCAAGAACTGAATCGTATGCTCTTTGTTGCAGTTGCCCTCATTCCAGATGAAACACTGTCCGGCTGCGAAATCGTAGGCGCCGTACCAGTTTATGCGATCGGAGAGTGGAGCAGAGTCACTCATACGCCAAGCAATCTTGTTTTTTGCGGTCCAGGTGTAGCCCAAGTCCATATCGCGGTGGATGTGGGCTTCATCGATATAGACTAAACGGATCGACTGGCGCCAGAGTTGCTCATACAACCTTTGAAAGCGTTCCATAAAGACCGCACGTTTCTGTGGGTCGGCCTTCTTGAGCACTTTCTGGCATCTCTTCCAGCGTAACTGCGCTGCTCGCACTATCCTATGCAGCGTGCTGCGTGAAAGAGCACAATTCATGACCCGTTTGAGCCAGTGCTGCAGCTTTTTCAACGTCCAAGTATGACCGGGCAGTCCATGCGCAACAGGTTCTGTCTCGCAGATTACGCTTACGAGTTGCTTGACCTGCTCTGGGCTAAAAAAGGGCGACGACCTCCCGTATGACGATAGAACACAGCCTCGGGTCCCAGTCGATTGTAGGCATGTACCCATCTGAGGACTGTCTCCTTGGTGCGTCCGATTTCTCGTGCCCAGCCACAGGCACTCGTTCGCTTATCTGCAATCATATACAGTGCCAAAAAACGTTCCCGGCTGCGTGCATCCTTGGCTTCCACCGACAAGACGCGCAGGTCAGCCAATGTCTGACCCCATCTCTCCATATCCGGACGAACCATCTTGACTTCCTTTCCTTGCTATCTTCGAGTCTGTCAGATGGTTCTACCACATCTCCACTACCCTTGACCAATACTCTTGATCTCATTTGGGATCTACATTAGTACCGAAATGGGGGCGAATGCAAGGCGGGATCTCTACGATTGGAGGAAAAAGATCGTGCCGCAGTCCGAAGAAGATGAGCAGGCTTGTTTGTCTGAGCGGATATTGGTCAAAAAGACCCCTCTTGAATGTTAGCAAATGTGGGGGGACGTTCCCACCGGGTCGGACCTAGGGACTGAATCTGGGGGATCCAAAACCGATACCTGGGCAGAAGTGCTCTACCCGATCCCGAGGAACAGTTCAGAAGTGTCCTCTGAGCAGTTATCAGAATCGCAAAGCTTCATCTTGGAGCGTCTGTCAAAAATATATTGTTTGACAGACATGGCGCAGTTCACTATACTGAGTTTGTTCGCATCACCTGAAGAATTGACAACTTCCGGTTCGATTTTATCGCTGCGGAAAGCGATACCGAGCAGCTATCGAGGCTTGACGACCGCACTTTTCGCGCTCCTCAAGTGAAAATTGTGACTGGCGCCTTGCGCGCGACTCCTCCTGGAGGAAAGTTTTGTGGTCATCGGACGCCGTTTCAAATTCCGGGAGGGCTGTTACTGCCGATGAACCGCCTGTATCTTGGTAGAAATGTGCATCTCCTTCATCCCAGTGCGACACCTGAACGCCGTCACGGGGATTGAGCCGGAAACCGTATATTTCGCGTTTGTCTTCGGTCTGAGAAAGGAGGAATACGATGCCGGGGCCGCGTGGTCCCTAACAGACCGGGGCTTCGGCAACCACCGAAACCGCCAATTGTAGACGATTAGGCACGCGTGATGGAGACGAAAGGCTAAGCCCATCATCTTTCTACGTCGGGTCAGTAGTGCCCGGAGCACCGTGAAGGGGTCAAATCAGCGGTATCCATTGAGAAAGGAGAGGAGCCATCATGTTAGTGAAACGATTCCCGATCATTGGCATTTTTCTAGTGCTTGCACTATTCGCTTCGGCGTGCGCTGCCGTCCCGGCCTCAGAATCAGGCCAGGACATGGCGGCTGACGAGGCGATGGATAGCGGCGAATCAGGAGCCTTGACAGGTAAGCTCACCGTGAACCCCGGATCCTACTACCCTTCTGAAAGCATGGAGTGGAGCGAAACGAACCCCAATCCCCACGACATGATCCTTACGCTGATCGAAGAGTACCAGGCGTTGCATCCCGGCGTAGAGATCGAGTTGATCCAACCGCCTCCCGGCGATGTCAGCAGTCGCGAGTACATTGTCACAAACATGACTGCCGGTACAATTCCCCACGTAGTTTATACGCTGACCCGGGACCAGGTTGAAGAGATCGGAAAGGACTGGTGGGTCAACCTGGATCCCTATCTGGACAAGCCGAATCATTACGTCGAGGCGGGGAAGCCTGGCAGCGATCGCTGGCTGGACCTGTTCTTCGAGGTGCCGTTTGAAGCGAACCGTATCCTGGGTTCTCATTACACGCTCAACTACTCGATTGTGACCTCGATGATGTTTTACAACAAGGACATTTTTGCCGAGGTTGGGGTCGAGGTTCCGACGACTGTAGCCGAGTTGCTGGATGTATTTCAGGCGTTGGAAGATGCCGGCTACACACCCTATGGCGGGATCGGTTCCTGGTTCATGTACGAGACGCTGGGACAGTTGGGCGGAAGCATCATGGCCGAGCTGACTCCTCAGGTCAATCCGGACGGCGGCCCAGCGAACTTTGAGGAGGTAGCCTGCGCGATAGACAAAGGCGTTTTCCGGGCCCATACGCCCGAATACCGGGAATGGATGCGCCTGATGAAGGAGATTGCCGCCTACCGTACGCCGGATTGGACGGACAAGAACGCCAATGCGATTACTAAATGGCTGCAGGGTGATATCGTGGTGGTAGAAGACGGGAGTTGGCGGGTGAAGCGGAACAAGCTGAACCCTTACATCGAATTCGAGTGGGGGATGTTCTATGCACCCCGATGTACAGAGGAGAGCTCACCGGTTTGCACTGGAGCGCCTGCACCTCCAATTGGCGGCGCGCCCGGCGGCTTCGCGATCACAAAGAGCGCAGTTGAGGACGGGCTTGTAGATCTTGCGGCCGATTTTCTGATGTATCTGAGCGCTCCACAGAACGCGGAGCGCCTGATCAACGATCTGGGCAACGTACTGCCATTGCAAAAAGGCGCGACACCTGCAGATCCGGATCTGATTGGAATTTTGGAAAATCTCCAGGACCACGAGGGCGAAGCGGCCATGTGGACCTACTATGACAAGACCAACCTGGAGTCCCGTCTGGAGATCTGGGATCTCAAGAACGCATATATCCTTGACCAAATTGAGCTCGACGACGCGGTCGCACAAATCGATGAGATCAAAACGTTGTACGCGTCTGATTTCATCAGTGACAACGAAGTGGACTGCGCCGCGCTTGGTTTTGAGTAGGTAGTTCCCACTCCGTATGGGTCTATTGAAATCCTGGCTTGCTGGCCGGTTCGGAGGCGTTGGGACCGGCCAGCAGGCTACTTGGCAAAGCGTTGGGGCAAGGCGCGGCCTAAGACAGCGCGTTCGTCATGCTTTGCCCTACTACGCCGTCCTGCTGCCCACGCTGCTCGGTCTATTTGTTTTTGATTACTACCCCGCGTTTCTGGCCATCTACCATTCCTTCTTCGAATGGGACATCGGGCTGCCTGCCACATGGGTTGGCGTGGACAACTTTGTGCGCATGTTTACGCAGGACAGGACCTTTCTGCGGTCGCTGCGAAACGTGGGCATCATTACGATCTGGATCATGTTTCAGGCCACCGTGATCCCGCTGGTCGTGGCGGAACTGATCTTTGCCGTAAAGAGCATGCGCTGGAAGTACTGGTTTCGCATCGGCATGATATTGCCGGCGATTATCCCGGGCATTGTACTTTTCTTGCTTTGGCGCTTTATCTACGACGGATCTGTCGGATTGCTCAATGCGCTTTTGACGGCCATCGGTTTGGAGAGTTGGACGCGGGTCTGGTTAGGCGACCCCAGGATCGCGATCTGGGCGCTGACTTTTTCCGGGTTCCCGTGGGTGAACGGTGTGAACACCTTGATCACACTGGCCGGATTGCAGAATATCAACGCGGAGATACTTGAATCGTCGGAGTTGGACGGAGCTAGCAGGCTACAGAGAATCTGGCGCCTGGACATTCCCTTGGTATTTGGCCAGATCAAGCTCAATCTCGTGCGTGCGATCATCGCCAGCATCCAGATTTTCGAGGTCGTATTCGTGATGACCGAAGGCGGGCCGATCAAGTCGACGATGGTGCCAGGGCTTTGGCTCTACTACAACGCCTTCAACTATCATCGAATGGGATATGCTTCCGCGATCGGTGTATTCATCTTCGTCACGATATTGCTTCTGACCTTAGTCAGTATGCGAATCTTTCGGGAGGAACGCGCCTGAGAAGCCACCCGAAAAAATCTGGGTATGCGTGTCTACATAACCCGGGTATGACGGCGAATGTATTACGGGGGCACGCGGTACCAATGGAGGCCGGGAGAAATCTTGGTGAGCACTGCACAAGCAGCCAGGCCTAGACAGGAAGGAGCCAATAGCTGGCGTCGTCTTGCGACATACTGGGGGCGGCGCTGGCCGATCCCGGTGATTCTTATATTAATCGTATTGATGATGGTGCCGATGCTCTTGGCTTTGTTCATCGCCGGCAAGTCGCGGGCGCAGTTTGACTTCAACCCGTGGGGGCTCACCTTCCCGATTTACTATCACCAGACCTTTCCGGCCGCTTGGCGAGTTGTCTCGCAGTCGATCCTGAACAGTGTGCTTGTTAGCGCGGTTTCCTGTATAGGGGTACTCTTTTTCGGCTCGTTGTCAGCGTATGTGTTCGCTCGCTTCGACTTTCTGGGCAAGGACACGGTGTTTGTAATTATCCTGTCCTTGTTGATGATTCCAGCCATCCTGACGCTGGTGCCGCGTTTTGTGGTGGTACACAAGCTAGGCCTGTTTCAGACGATGTGGGCGCTGCTGTTGCCATACATCGCCGCGGGTCAGGTGATGGCGGTTTTTCTGATGCGCACATTTTTCGCTTCGATCCCTTCAGAGTATTTCGAGTCGGCACGTATCGATGGTGCCAGCGAATTCAGGTGTTTCTGGAATATCGCGCTCCCGCTATCCAAGCACATCGCCGGCGTGGTCGCGATCTTGCAGGTACTGGGCACCTGGAACGATATCTTCTGGCCGTACCTGACAATCGGGACGAAAAGAGAACTGTTTACGATCCCTGTTGCGCTTCTGATTTTCGATGATCAACTCGGTCAGCAAATTGGAACACAGATGGCGGGCTATATTATTGCGTCGTTGCCGCTGGTGCTCCTGTTTGCCTTTACCAGCCGTCTCTTCGTGGAAGGTCTGACCGCAGGCGGTCTAAAACTATAGCTTTTCGCTTAACTCAGTTACAAGGAACGATACCATGGAAACAGTACGCGATCGGATGTGGCTTTGGGGCCATGAGGCAGGCAGTCACGACACAGGATGGGATATCTCTCGCTCCTCGCGCATTACGCCGGTTGAGGCTGCGTTCTATATGGACGTGCCCAATATGATCATGGTGCGCTATCATGACAAGCCGGCAATGCCCTTTGACCAGTACGCGATCCCTTTCCGGCGGCTGGAGAAGGTCTTCTGGTCGGTGGTTGGCGGCGCGGGGCGTTCTTCGGAAGAGGAGCGCAGGCACGTGCTGGAGTTGGCGGCGAGTAATCCGAACATCGTTGGCGTCTTTATGGATGATTTCTTCAGACGAGCGCAGGACGGAGGCGCTCTGGGCGTCTTGTCCGTAGAGGAACTCCAGTCGCTGCGCAGCCAGTTCGAGATTGCCGGGCGCAGGCTGGGGCTCGGCGTTACGCTCTACACACATCAGCTCGGGATGCCTCTGGCTGCCCATCTTGAACTGTGCGATTGGGTCTCTCTGTGGACGTGGGAAGCGCCCGAGCTTAAGGATCTGGAGGAGAACCTCGCCCGGTGCGAAAGGCTCGCCCCTCAGAGCCGCAAGCTGCTAGGGCTGTACATGTATGACTATGGCCTACACGTCCCCATGCCCGTAGAAGCAATGCAGATGCAGTGCGAAACGGCCTTGCGCTGGCTGCATGGGGGACGCATCGAGGGCATGATCTTCCTGGCAAGCTGTATCTGTGATCTCGAATTTGAGGCTGTGGAATGGACTCGGGATTGGATTGCCAGGGTGGGAGACGAGGAGCTCTTGGGTAGTGAATAGTGGTATGTGGCCCGCCACAGGGACGGCCTGGGAACGGATTCGCCTGTAGCTGTTCTCAGGATTTTGACATTCGGCTACGCGTGAATCGTCTCATCTCCGCACGGGCGTGATATAGTTACACCGTTTGGAAAACTGACGAAGCAGTTTCTCTCTGGGATGACGCCCGGGGGACTACGCCATGCCTAAGAACGCCCCACCCGACTTCAGATGCGCAACCGCTTCACCATTCGCGCGCGGTCCGGGATCGAGAATAAATAATGGAGGCAGATGATGACCACAGCGGCTGAATTTCAGGAACACAACGCTTACCTCGACGATCCGCAGGCGATGCGCCGGCAGATGGAAATGGACGGCTTTCTGTTCTTTCGCGGGCTGCTGCCCGCGGATGAGATCGTGGCGCTGCGGCGCCAGATCTTACAGGTCTGCGACAGCTACGGCTGGATAGCGCCGGGCACAGAGCTGATGGACGGCATCGCCGACCCATCGGCGGACGGGATGGAGCCTTTCTGCGGCGTGGGCGTGCCGCCGGAGGCCTACGGCGACGTGCAGTGCCTGGAATCTTTCCATCGCCTCGCGCACAATCCGGCCGTGGTCGATATGCTGGGGAAACTGTTTGATGAGACTGTGCTGGTACACGCCCTCAAGATCGCGCGCCTGATGATCCCTGCAAAGGGCAACGCGCCGACGCCGGCGCACCAGGATCACATTTTTATCCAGGGCTCGAAGACAGTCTATACCTGTTGGATTCCGCTGGGGGACTGCCCGCGTGAGTTGGGCGGGCTGAGCGTACTGCGCGGTTCGCACAAGCTGGGCATCCTGCCGGTGCGGGAGGCTGAGGGGGCAGGCGGCCGCCACGTTATCTTCGATGACGGGATGGAACAGGAATGGTTCGAGACCGACTTCCAGGTCGGAGACGTATTGGTGTTCCACAGCCTGACGGTTCACAAGTCGATCCCGAATCGGACGGAGAACCGGATCCGGCTGTCGACAGATTACCGCTATCAACCGCCCTCACTGCCGATCGAGACGAAGTCGATCACACCCCACTGCAACGTGCTCCCCTGGGAAGAGATCTATGCCGGTTGGGAGTCGGAGGATTTGAAGTACTACTGGGAGCAGTATGACCTCGACTTCCAGGAGCATGACCCCTCTCTGGTGGCGGTCCAGGAGGGATGAAGGTTTGCAGGCGAGAAGTGAGAAGTTGGAGATAGAGCATGTCTTCACCGATAGGGTTGCATCCTGACAATCCCCGTTACTTTCTATACAAAGACAGACCATTGGCGCTGATAACGGCGACCGAGCATTACGGCGCGGTGATCAACCGCAACTTCGACTATATCGCCTATCTGGACGACGCTGCCGAGAAGCGGCAGACACTGAGCCGCTGCTTTCTGCTCTTCCGCGAGCTGCAGGAGACGGGAATCGATCTGAGGCCGTTCAACCACGACATCGTCGTTCAGATAGAGGCCGGCGGCTAGTGGTCAGCGGTCGGTGCTATACTC
Organism: Caldilineaceae bacterium; assembly: GCA_965204525.1. Lineage (GTDB taxonomy): Bacteria > Chloroflexota > Anaerolineae > Caldilineales > Caldilineaceae > Bin5. The sequence goes on from OZ241994.1 coordinate 2,783,113, forward strand.
TCCAGCCGAAGAAGGAGTTGCAAAGTGAAACTTAAGCTTTCGTGCCCGGACTTCACCTTTCCGCTGCTGCCCCATGACGACGTGCTGACACTGATCGCGATGATGGGGTTTCAGGGGGTGGATATCGGGCTGTTCGAGGACCGTTCCCACATCTATCCCAGCCACGTTGTGGACAATCTGGCGGCGTCGGCGCGAGACCTGTCGAGCCGGGTCCAGGACAAGGGGTTGGAGATCGCCGATGTCTATTTCCAGGCTTCCGGGCCGGGGTTGCCGGCGCTGGCGATCAACCATCCCGACGCGGAGGACCGCAGGCAGGCGCGCGCGCTGTTCCCGCGCGTCGTTGAGTTCACGCTGCGGTGCAACGCGTCCCATATCACGATTGAACCGGGGCTGCCGTGGGAGGGCGAATCATACGAGACTTCGCTGAAGCGGGCGTGCGAGGAGTTGGCCTGGCGGGTGGAACTGGCGGAGGCGGCGGGATGTGTGTGCGCGGTTGAGCCCAACGTGGAGTCTTTGACGCGCACGCCGGAGCAGACGCATCGCATGCTGGAGATGACGCCGGGGTTGACACTGACGCTGGATTATTCGCATTTCGCTTACCGGGAGATCAGCGACGACGAAAGTGAAACGCTGATCCCGCATACCTCCCATTTTCACGCGCGCGGGGGCCATAAGAACCGCTTGCAGTCGCTGATTCAGCACAATGTGATCGACTACCCGCGGGTGGTGCGGGCGCTGCGGGATTCCGGGTACGAGGGCTACGTCTGCGTCGAGTATGTCTGGGTTGACTGGGAAGGGTGCAACGAGGTTGACACGCTGTCGGAGACGATCCAGATGCGCGATCTGCTGCTGTCGGTGGATCTGGGCGGATAGACCGGTTTGAGGGGCGGCTGTCACGGCGCTCTGGATGTTCTGTGAGCACGCCAGACATTCACCTGCGTACTCTGTTTTTGCTCGATAGCGCGGGCCGTATCCGAGGGACGCGTGAACCGGACCCGGATCCAGGGCCGAAGTTTGCGCTGATTCGCGGCAGATCGAGTTGCGCCTGGGCTGTGCGGGCGGATGTGCCGCAGGAGATTGCGGACGAGCTTGACAGGCTGGCAGGCGGAGAACCGCCTGTTGCGGACTTTCGCGATGCTCCTGTGCATGCGGAGCGGTACAGGTCGCTGGTCGGCGGGGAAGTTTACTCCGGGCCGGCGTTTACTTTTCCCACAACAGTTGAAAAACCTGAAGGCACGGCGCGCGTGAAGGCGTTGCCGATTCTTGCGCGCCATTTTTCAGGGTGGACGGCTGCGGAGATACCGGGGCGGTCACCGATGGTTGCGGTAGTGGAGGACGGATATGCGGTGAGCGTATGCTTCTGTGCACGGCGTTCTGACACGGCCGCGGAGGCTGGGTTGGAGACGGTGGCGGCGTTCCGGGGACGGGGACTGGGCTCGCGGGTTGCGGCGGCGTGGGCGCTGGCTGTGCGGGCGTCGGGGCGGGTTCCGCTTTACAGTACGTCGTGGGAGAACGGGGCTTCGCTGGCGGTGGCGCGTAAGTTGGGGCTTGCGGCGTATGCGAGTGGGTGGAGTTTGAGGTAGAGGGGCTTCTTGTTGTGTGATTGGACTCTTCAGCAGGAAGGATAAATTAATCGTAACTGGGCTGCAAAACGGCCCAACTTAATATCTCAGAAATCCAAGTCAAGGTACGCCCGTGCATATTCCCCCACCAGCTTCCGACCAAGGGTGCTCCGCGCAGTCTGATCGCATGTACCATTGTCAAATACTGTGGCTAAGGGCATAATATACCCTAGCTTGAGAGAATACGTCGACGTACGTAGACCAACCGGGCAACCTATTCTCCTGCAACTTCAACGTGCCCCGCAATACAGTCAAGCTGAAACTGGCACCCGGCCGAAAATCTCATGTCTGAACCAATACTTCGCAAACTGATTTTGAAACGTTTCCGCAGCCTGCCGGCCGAGGTAGTGGAATTCGATAACCCTACCTTTCTGGTCGGGCAAAACGGTTCCGGGAAGAGCAACTTCGCCGATGCCTTTGCCTTCTTGGCAGATGCCATGGCATCCCCTCTGCAAGCGGTTATTGCACGTCGTGGCGGTTTTCCCACGGTAGGCAACCGGGGCTCCGCGCGCGGTAGACCATCAAACATGGGACTGTCGGTCCTCCTGCAGCAGCCGGACGATGACACAGCCGAGGCCCGCTACGGTTTTGAGTTAAGCTCAGTGGGAGACTACGGTTTTCAAGTCCTGCGTGAACAGTGTATCGTGCGCCGAGCAGATGGATCTCCAAGTTGGTTCGATCGCTCAGGCCCAGACGCGAACTGGAGCAGCAATGTGGGTTCTCTGGATCCGGTTCTGGAGTCAAACGCATTGGCTCTCCCCCTCGTGGGCGGCGATACTCGCTTCCAGTCCGTCTTGCGCTTTCTGTCCCGGATGCAGATCTGCCATATCGAACCCACCGCACTGCGAGACATGCAGGATCCGGACGAAGGTATGCGGTTGCACCCTGATGGCCGCAACGCCGCCAGCGTTTTGCGTGAAATAAAAGACGCGGCCCCAAACGACTGGCAAACGATTCTCGAGCTACTTGAGCGTATAGTTCCCCGTACAGTTGGCGTTCAGCCTAAGAAACACGACAACAAACTGACCTTGGAGTTTGCCCAGAACTTTGGCAAGAAAGAGTTGGTAAAGTTTGGCGCATTCAGCATGTCCGATGGCACCCTGCGCGTCTTGGGCATCCTAGCCGCCGTTTTCCAGCGTTCTTCCCCCTCACTCCTCGTAATCGAAGAACCCGAGGCCACCATCCACCCAGGCGCGTTAGGCTCAGTTCTGGACGTATTACGGCATGCCGGGCGTTCCATGCAGGTTGTCGTGACCACGCACAGCCCCGACATTCTCGACGCCGACTGGATCGAAGATCGACACCTCCGTATCGCTCAATGGGATGCAGGCAGGACAGGCATTAGTTCCGTGTCACCCTCGGTGCGTCAGGCATTGGCCGAACACCTGATGGGAGCCGGTGAACTGCTGCGCGCCAACGCCTTGACTGCAACCGAACTCTTCGTTAGCGATCCTCGCCAGCTCGAACTCTTTTCCGAGGGCGATCTGACGTGAAAATCCAACCGATTGTGGAAGGACACGGTGAAGTAAGTGCCTTCCCTGTCCTTTTGCGCCGCTTGGTCGTTCAAGCGGGAGCATGGAATGTGGACGTCGGACGGCCGATCCGAAAGAAGCGCAATCAGTTGGTACGTGAGACCGAACTGAAGAAAGCGGTTCGTTTGGCGCTTTTGCAGCCGGACTGTAGCGCAGTTCTTATCCTGTTCGATGGGGATGACGACTGCCCCGCCGAGTTAGGCCAAGCCATCCAGGCATGGGCGGAATCGGAAGCGGGAGACATGCCCTGCGAGGTCGTCATTGCCCAGAGGGAGTATGAAGCCTGGTTTCTGGCCTCAATCGAATCGATGCTAGGGTATCGCCGTATTCGGGCCGACGCACAGTCCCATCCAAACCCGGAACAGCCCCGCGGAGCCAAAGGGCAGTTGGAAGCCCGAATGGAAGCCGGCGCAACCTACCTCGAGACAACAGACCAGCCGGCCTTGAGCGAGAGGTTCTCGTTGGCGGCCGCACATCAGCGTTGCAGATCATTCCGCAAGCTCGCAAGCTCTTTCGGTCGATTAGTGCGCTCCATGGGGCAGGAGATCAGCGCATGGCCCCCTGCCTGCTGGACTGAAGAGCGTTGAACGCTGTACGTCCAACCGTGGCGGGTTGGATGAAGACGAAAACACTCAACATTTCTGTCTGTCGCGCCCGCACGAAGCGTGTAGAGAGCGATATACCAACTTCTGAACCTAGGAGAAGTTACATGCTTCTCCAACCCCACCTGTTCCTGAGTCAATTGATTGATCGTCGCTGACGGAATTCGCTGGTTTTGAAGTAAAAACCAGTCCAAAATCCATTCCGTTTCCTGCCTCAAAGCACCCTCTCTTGAATAGCCTCTTTGCCTTCGCTATAATCAATGGACGGTAAGCTGAACCAACACACCTGTCACCAGCCAGAGGGGGAACCCGTTGCGCGTTGTGCTCGTTAGCAAGGCGCTCGTTGTGGGCGCGTATCAAAAGAAGGCGGAGGAGATCGCGCGCCTGGGCGTGGAGCTGACGGTGCTGACGCCGCCGAGCTGGAGAGACCGCCGCGGGACGCAGGCGGCGGAACGGCTGCATACTGCCGGCTACGAACTGCGTACGATTCCCATCCTATTCAACGGCGCGTATCATATGCACTTTTATCCCACTCTGGTAAAGGAGCTTCGAAATTTGAAACCGGAGGTTGTGCATGTGGATGAGGAGCCATACAATTTGGCTACGCTCCTTGGTGTGCGGGCGGCGCGGACGGTGGGCGCGAAGCCACTCTTTTTCACCTGGCAGAACCTGCTGCGCCGCTATCCTCCTCCGTTTAACTGGTTCGAGCGAACTGTATACCGGGCCTGTTCGGTCGCGATCGCGGGGAATGCCGAGGCCCGCGAGGTCCTCGTCCGCAAGGGGTATAAGGACGAGATCGTGCTGCTGCCGCAGTTTGGCGTAGACCCGAACATTTTTCGACCGGCAACAGGGCAGGATGGGGAGGAGAGCGCATTTCACATTGGCTACGCCGGGGGGCTTTTGCCCGAGAAAGGGCTGGACCTGCTGCTGCGTGCGTGCGCCGGACTGGAGGGTAGCTGGCGGTTGACGCTGGTGGGCAGCGGCGAGGAGCTGGAAGCGCTGCGGAAACTGGCTTCCGAAAGCGGCGCCGCAGACCGGGTCACGCTGGGTGTCAGGCTTCCCAGCGGGGAGATGCCCGGCTTCTATCGCTCGCTGGACCTGCTGGTGCTGCCCAGCCGCACGCGGCCCAACTGGAAGGAGCAGTTTGGGCGGGTGTTGATCGAGGCGATGGCCAGCGGGGTGCCGGTAATTGGAAGCAGCAGCGGCGAGATCCCCAACGTCATCGGAGATGCCGGGGTGGTCTTTCCGGAGGGGGATATTGAATCGCTCCGGTCGCAATTGCAACGACTAATGCAGGATCGGGCGGCGCGCAACAGTCTGGCCGAAGCGGGAAGGCAGCGCGTGTTGGCCCATTACACAATGGAAGAGATTGCCCGCCGGACGGTCGCGGCCTACAGGGCCGTAGCCCAGGGCCGCTAAAGACTGAATACCAGACTCAGACTATGAAAGTCGTCGTTAACGCCCAGCTACTTCATACAAGAGGCGGTTACCGGGGAGCCGGGGTCAGCAACTACTGCCGCAACCTGCTGACAGCGCTTGCGGAAGAGACCGACGGAAAACAGGTGACGGCCTTTGTCAACGACCGGGACTTTCGCTTCCCGCAGAGGCGCCCGGGGATGGAGTTGCGTTATACGCGCTGGCCGGCCGCCGACCCGGTGCCCCGCATCATCTGGGAGCAGACGGCGTTACCGCTGGCCACCATGACGGCGCAGGGAAACCTGGTGCACGGCCTGGTGAATACTTTGCCGCTGGCGACAAAGGTACCCGGCGTGGTGACCGTCCACGACCTCAGCTTTATACGAATGCCGGAGCGATTTCCTCGCCTCAAGCGGTTCTATCTTGGCCACCTGTGCCGTGCCAGCGCCCGCCGGGCCAGGCGGGTAATCGCGGTCAGCAAGCAGACGGCGGCGGACGTACGGGCGGAATTCGGGGTGGACAGCCGGCGCGTGGAGGTGGTGTATAATGGGGTCGGCGAGCAGTTCCGGCCTCTACCGATAGCGGAGGTCAGCGATTTTCGCGAGCTTATGGGGCTGCCGGAGAGGTTCTTGCTCTATGTTGGCACGCTGGAACCGCGCAAAAATCTGCCCCATCTGCTGCGGACCTTTGCAAGCTGGCGGGCGGAGAGTGCAATCGGGCGCGACGTAGGGCTGGTTGTGGCTGGCGGCAAAGGCTGGCACTACCAGGAGATTTTCAGTCTGGCGGACGAGTTGGGCTTGACGGGAAGCGATGCAGACGGAACCTCCGAGGAAAGGCCGATCGTGCAGTTTCCCGGTTTCTTGCCGGAGCGTGACCTGTGCCTTTGGTACAACGCAGCCAGTGGATTCGTTTATCCCAGTCTGTACGAGGGATTTGGTTTGCCGGTGCTGGAGGCGATGGCATCGGGGACTCCGGTCATCTGCAGCGACACGCCGAGCCTGCAGGAGGTGGCCGGCGATGCGGCGCTGATCGTGCCGGCGCAGAACCAGGCCGCTCTTCAGGACGCGTTCGAGCGTCTGTTTACTGAGCAAGGTGTTTCTACTGCCTTTAGAAAATGGGGACTTAGACAGGCGCGGCGGTTCTCATGGGAGCGGACCGCCAAAGAAACGATGGATGTATATGAAAGTGCAGTAAGTGGAGGGTAGTGGACAGTACAGAGCACGAACCATGAATTGCACACCGCGGGCCACTGGCCACTGAATGATTGCCGATGACGACCGTACAGATGAAACAGCGCCAGGGCCGCCGGACACCCCAACAGACCCTCAACGGGCGGCGAAAGAGCGGGGAGGCAACAGGCTCACCTGATAGAAACTGGCTGACTGCCCTGCTCATTCGGGTTCCAGCGCGGTGGTGGCCGGCGCTGCTGCGCATCAGTGATCTGAGCCTGATCATTGTCGCCTTTGTACTGGCCTACTGGCTGCGCTACCGGGTGCAATGGTTCCGTACGGTCGATCCGACGAATCAGGCCGATCTGATCACCTATCTACCATTTGGCCTGGCGCTGGTCTTCCTCCTTTTCTGTTCATTCCAGTTTTCGAGGGTCTACCGCTTCCGGCGCGACCGCATCTGGTTGGAAGAGGTCTACACCATCGCCAGCGCCACCACGATTGGCGTCGTCGTCCTGATCGTCTTGAACCTCGCCTTCGGCCAACTCTCCTTCAGTCGTCTCATCTTTCTCTATACCGCCGTGCTCGTCACCCTGTTGTTGGGCATCAGCCGCGCGGTCATCTACACGGTGCGCGGCTACCTGCGCAACCAGGGGCTCGGCCTGGAGCGTGTGGTGTTGGTGGGCGTCGGCGACGTGGGATTGATGGTCATGCGCACGATTGCGGCCCGCCCCAGCCTCGGATATGAACTGGTCGGCTTTCTGGACGACGATCCGGACATAAATCGGACGGACATCGGCCGCTTTCAGGCGCTGGGCCCGTTGACCAACTTTTACGATATCCTGCAAAACAACGAGATCGACACGGCGATCATCTGCCTGCCCTGGCGGAGCCACCGCATCGTGGCGCGTCTGCTTCATCTGTGTGAGGAGAACGGTGTCACGGCACAGATCGTGCCGGACTTCTTCCAGCTGACGAAGAACCAGATGCAGGTGGAGCGCCTGGACGGGATTCCGTTGATTACGACGCGGGCGGTATCGATTGCGGGCTGGAATCTGTTTGTGAAGCGGGCGCTGGACGTGACCCTGGCCACGGTTATGTTGGTTCTGGGGCTGCCGCTGGGCGCGTTGATCGCGCTGTGTGTCCGCATCAGTTCGCCGGGGTCGATTATCTATTCGCAGACGCGCGTCGGGCGTAACGGACGGCAGTTCAAAATCTACAAGTTCCGCTCGATGATCGCGGATGCCGATGCACAGCTCGACGAGATGGCCGATCTCAATGAGGCGTCGGGGCCGCTTTTCAAGATGCGCGACGACCCGCGCCGCACACGCGTTGGCAGAATTCTGCGCCGCTTAAGCCTGGACGAACTGCCGAATCTGATCAATGTACTGCGCGGCGAGATGAGCCTTGTCGGGCCGCGGCCCAACGTTCCGGAAGAGGTAGCGCAGTACAAGGACTGGCACCGCAAGCGGCTGTCTGTCAGCCCGGGGATGACCGGGCTTTGGCAGGTCAGCGGCCGCAGCGATCTGACCTTCGATGAGATGGTTCTGCTCGACATTTACTACGCCGAGAATTGGAGTATGACCCTGGATCTGGGCATTCTGCTGCGCACGATTCCGAAGGTATTGGGCGGGGAGGGGGCGTACTGATTCGGTATTGCGTAGAGACGGGTGAGACGACCACGTTTCAATTGCGAAATCCGCGAGCGCTCTTCACCTCCCTCCCCCCATATATTCCATATAAACTTTATGAGCTTCCCGCTCCGTCAGAGAGGGCAGGCTGCGCCAACGACTTGGGTCGGTCGCCACCGCGCGTTATCTGGCGTCCCAGAGGTTAGTGGCCAATGAGTTTGCCAGCCACTAACCTCTCCATTTGCAAACGACCATATCAATGAAATCAGGAGAGACCCTTGATGATACAGAAGTATAAGAGACGCACGCTGACGCTGATGACCTTGGGCGTCCTCGTCCTGGTCGTCAGCCTCTTTTTGATGCTGCAGGACGCGACACCAGTGACGGCGCGTGAGATGTTGCATCCGTGTCCGCATGCGGGCGAAGGCTATACTCAGCAAGAGCATGATGATATATGCGGCACGCATACGCCGACGCCGAGGCCACCAACCGCCACACCAACCTCAACGAACACGCCAACCCCAACAAACACGCCAACCCCAACGAACACGCCGACGCCCACGTACACGCCAACCAACATACCGACGAACATGCCGACGCCAACCAGCACGGCGACGCCAACAGCAATACCGCTAAGGCCGACAGCAATATCGCTAAGGCCGACAGCAATACCGCCAAAGCCAACAGCAATACCGCTAAGGCCAACAACAATACCGCCAAGGCCAGACCTGGGTTGCCTCGTGACGCATGCCGCTACGCCTGCGCAATTGTGCGTATCTGGTGAAGGGCTTCAGTACTATTTCATCGGGCCGGACGGCGGGCAACCAGGGCCCTATCTGTCTTCATTCAGCGACCTGGCTGAATCACATTCGATGGTTCCGGCCGTGGTTGAACTGTACCGCGGCGTGAATTCCCTGACGGACAAGCCGGTGCATATTGACTATCTGCCAGGTGAAGAGGTGATTCGGGTCAGCACCTACTACCCGGATACGCCTTACAGTATAAACAAACCCTATATCTTCACCCTCGACAAAGACTCTCAGGTGACATATCAGGCTTGGTAGGTTCGTTTTCAGAGGCTGTTTGAGAATCAGGAGCGGGCGCCATACGGAGCGCGGCAACGTGTGAATGGAACTGCTGCGCCATCCTCAACCACTTCCCTGTAAACGCAGGTTCATCCGCTCTGGTACAAACAGGCGCGGCTCCATCTGGCGCAGGTCGGGCGCCACGGCCAGCGGGAATTCGCACTGCGCGAGCACGTCCTCTTCCAGGGAGGCGCCGGGCGCGATTTCGATGACGGTCCAGCCGTCGGCATCGAGGCGCAGGACGCAGCGCTCGGTGACGGCGACCACGTTCTGGCCGGTCTGGCGGGCGCGGCGACCGCTGAAGGTGACGTGCTCGACCTCGTTGACGAACTTGCACACTCTGCCCTCACGCTCGATGTGCAGGCGGCCGTCGACGACGTCGAGGCGGGCGCCGGCGGTGTATGTGCCGCTGATGACGATGTCTCTGGCGTTGGCGGTGATGTCGACGAAGCCGCCGACACCGGCGGTCACGTGGGGACGGGCGGCCAGGCGGGAGACGTTGATGTTGCCCTCGCGATCGATCTGCATGAAGGAAAGGAAGCAGCGATCGAAGCCGCCGCCCTGGAAATAGCTGAACTGGTCAGGTGAGGGAATGATGGCCTGGGTGTTGGCCGCGCAACCGAACTGAAAGCCCCCCAGCGGCATGCCCCCTACCGCGCCCTGCTCGATGACCCAGGTGACGGCGCCGTCCAGCCCCTCTTCGAGAAGAACTCGCGGCACGAGCGCGGAGATGCCGAAGCCGAGATTGACCGCTTCGCCATCGCGGAGCTCGAGCGCGGCGCGACGGGCGATCACCTTTTGCAGGCCCCACTCGGCGACCTCGAATGTATCGGACGGGACGCGCACCTCGCCGCTGATGGCCGGGTCGTAGTCGGTCTGCGTGGTCTGCATGGAGTCGGGTACAACCACGACAGCATCGACGAGAACGCTGGGCACGCGCACGTTCTGGGCGAGAAGGGTGCCGGCGGCGACGCTGCGCTCGACCTGGGCGATGACGACGCCGCCGTTGTTGTGCGCGGCCAGTGCGACGTCGTAGGCGCCGAGAAAGGCGCCCTCGCGCTCGAAAGTGAGATTGCCCATTTCGTCGGCGGTCGTCGCGCGGATCAGTGCCGCGTCCGGGTGCAGGGCGCGCAGATAGAGCCACTCCTGGCCGTCAAACGCCACCAGCTGCACAATATCTTCGCGGGTGCGCTCGTTCATGCGGCCGCCCTGGCGCCGTGGGTCGAGGTAGGTATCCATGCCCAGCTGTGTGAGGACGCCGGGCCGCCGGGCCGCAGCCTCGCGCAGCTGGTGGAAGATGAGCCCGCTGGGAATGTTGTAGGCTTCGACTTCGTTTTCGTAGATCATCCGCCAGATGGCGGGCGACTCCATCGACGACGGACCTGAGGGGAGTGAGCCGGCGATCACGCGCGCCAGCAGGCCGGGGCGGGCGATATGGTCGATGCCGTCGATGCCGTACATGTCGCCGGCGGCGATGGGGTGAATGGTGGTCAGGTTCTGCGGATGGCCTTGTTGGACAAAGCGCTCGCCCACGGCGCGCAGGAGCGCGTCGGGGCAGAGCAGACCGCTGGACGAGTTGACAGCCACCGTCGCCCCGTCGGGGATGAGGGCTGCGGCTTCGGGTAGGGTAACAAAACGGGTGCGCGGCATTGGTCGATTTCACCTTTGCGGGCGGGGCCGGCGCGCGCATACGAGCGGAAGAGATGCGCGCGCCGGCGGAGTAGCGATGGATCCATTATAGCGGGACGGAAGTTTGGCGCAAGGGTTGGCGGATGCGGCCCTGTCCGAGAAGGGCGCGCTGGTGGAACAGGGTGGGAGGAGAAGAGACCGGTTATGCGCGCAGGCGGTGGTAGGCTTGATCGCCGACGGCGGCGGTGGCGGCGCGGCCGGTCTCGTCGGCCTGCAGGAGCGCGGCCCAGGTGTTTTCGGGCGTGACGTCGAAGGGCTCGTTGTCCATGAGCGGCGTGGCGGCACTGTGCGCCATGGCCTCCTGCAGGGCGGGGCCGTCGGCTGTGGTGTCGAGGGAGAGTTGGGCCAGGTGTGTGGGCAGGCCGACCTCGGCGCAGAAGCGGGCCACCTGTTCGCATTCATCTGTGGACTGCTCCAGGGCCAGCTGGGTGAGCAGCCCCATCGCCACCATTTCGCCGTGCAGGTAGTCTTCGCGCGCTGCGGGCAGACGGGTGAAACCCATGGCAACGGCGTGGGCCGCGGTGACGCCGCCGCTCTCGAAGCCGATGCCGCTCAAGAGGGTATTGGCCTCGATCACGCGCTCCAGGGCGGGGTTTGTCTCGCCGCGATAGTTGGCTTCGGCGGCGGCAACGCCATCGTCGAAGACGGTCTGGGCGCAGAGTTCGGCGATGGCCTGGGCTGCGATGGTGGGGCGTCCGCCGATTACGGCGCGGCCGGCCGGATTGCGGTAACAGGTGCGGGCTTCGTAGCGGGTGGCGAGAGCGTCGCCCATGCCGGCAACCAGGTAGCGCACCGGCGCGGCGGCGATCAACTGCGAATCGACCAGTACAAACGCGGGACTGTCCGGGAAGGATTCACCGCCGTGGACGATGCCTTCGTCGGTGTAGATGACCGATAGGGCGGAGCAGGGCGCGTCGGTGGAGGCGATGGTGGGGAAGATAACCACGGGAACTTCAAGCCGGGCGGCCACGCATTTGCCTGCGTCGAGACATTTGCCGCCCCCGACCGCGATCAGACAATCGAAGGCCGTGTCCTTAGCTTGCAGGCTGGTGGAGGCGCGCTCGATTTCTGAGTAGGAGCACTCCCCCTCGAAGATTTCGACCGTCGCCTCGATCTGCATGGCGCTGAGGCCGCCGAGCAGCTGCTCGCCGTGGCGGCGCAGTCCGCCGGCGCTGATGTAGACAGCAGGGCGTGAGCTGGGTACCAGCGCCAGGAAACGGCCGAGATGGTCGAGCAAGTCCGGCCCTTGTACATAGCGTGCCGGCGCGATCAGTCCGGTAGGAGGCGTCTCCCGGCCGGTGTCGGCGAGCGAAAAGATCGGCTTGGGGGAGAAGTCGGCGTTGCTGGTCATGGTGTAGTGATCAGTGGTCAGTGTGGATCATGGGCGGTTGCAGCAACTGTGTGTGCTACATTTTCAATGGGTTTGGCCTTAAGCGCAAGGGCGAAAGGCTGCCGTCAATGGGTCAGCTCGCCGAGGCGGTCGGTGATGACGTCGGCGAGGCGCAGGTCGTAGTCGAGATGGGGCGCTTCAAGGATGGTGAGGTCGGGATGGCGGCGGCGGGCTTCGGCAAGAATGTGCGGCAGGTCCTGGCGGAGATGGCGGCCGCGGTGGAGGAAGTAGGGCAGGGCGGCGATCTTGCGGGCGCCCTGGGCGGCGAGGTTGTCGATGGCGCCGGCGATGCGGGGCATGTTGCAGTCGAGATAGGCGGTGGCGGCGAGGGGGTAGCGGGTCTTCTCTTGTAACCAGGCGGTCATTCGTCTGACCGGCTCGTTGGCGTGCGCCAAGGGTGTGCCGTGGGCCATGACCAGGAGGGCGGCCTTCGTCCCGTTGGCGTTGCTCATCTCCGGGTCGACGGCCTGCAGACGCTCGAGGGCGATGGCGGCCAGCTTTTCGTGGAAACCGAGGCAGGAGGCGACGCGGATGGTCAGTTCGGGGAACTGTGCGGCGACTTTGGCGACGTCGCCGGGCAGGTCCTGCTGGACGTAGACGCCGTCGATGAGGAAATAGGGCTGGACGGTGACCGAGGTTGCGCCGGCGCCGACACATTTGGCGACGGCTTCGCTGATGGTGGGACGGCTGAAGTTGAGGAAGCCGGCTTCGGCGATGGGCGCCGCGCCGCGTTCGCGCAGGCGGGCGGCCAGCCGGATCATGGAGGCGCCGCTGTCACTGTGCAGGCTGCCGTGGCCGATGAGGACGATACTGTTCATTGGTTCGCGGTCGGCCGCAGTTGGCCGCCGGAACCCGACCAACGAGAGCCAGCTCTAGGTAAGATGGAGTCCGCACTCGAGCTTGCTGAGCCCGACCCAGCGGCCGGCGCGCAGGTCGCCGCCGGGTTGGACGGCCTGGGTGCAGGGCCAGCAGCCGATGCTGGGGTAGTTACGCTCGTGCAGTTCGTTGTAGGGGACATCGTGGGTATGGATATAGGCCCAGACGTCGGCTTCGGTCCATTTGACCAGGGGAGAGACCTTTACGACACCGTACTTGTCGTTCCAGCGCAGGACAGGGGTGCCGGCGCGGGTGGGCGACTGGTCGCGACGCAGGGCCGATACCCAGGCCGTGCTGCCCAACAGGGCCTTTTCCATCGGCACGACTTTGCGGATGCTGCAGCATTGGTCCGGGTTGCTGCGGTAGAGGTCCGGGCCGTGGGTCCGCTCCTGTTCGGCGACGCTCATATCGGAGGTCACGCGGCGGAAGGGGCGGTTGTAGTGCCGCTGGGCGCGTTCGATCAGGGCGAGGGTTTCGGGGAAGAAGTAGTCGGTGTCGATGTAGAAGATGTCTACATCGGGGTTGATGCGCATGGCCATGTCGATCAGCGCCATGCCGCTGGCCCCAAAGGCTGAACCGATCGAGAAGCCTTCACCGAACTGGTCTATCGCCCACTCCAGGATCTCTTCTGCGGAATTCTCTTCCAGGCGGCGGTTGAAATGGTTGATAGCGTCCGGTTGCCAGGTATCAAACGAGAGTGTTTCCTGCACGAAAGCAATCACAGTCTGTTCCTCTATATTTAATCCTATCCACAGCCACGTTGACGTTCTGTTTGCGGTGCCTGCGCAATGGGAAAAGGTTTGCGCATAAGGTTGGCACGCCTCGGCAATGGGGCTACGGATATGGGACTGATTCAGTTGTGAAGAAAAAAGTTAGCGGGCGCTCATCGCGGTGAGGTGCGTCTGGAATTTGGTCGCCCTGTCCACGCAGGGTTGACGCACGTTTCTGTTGGATGAGCCTGTCAGGGAATTAACAACAACAGGAGCGACAACAGGAGGAGTTGGTACACAAGCAGCGAGAGGAGGAGGAGATGACAATCTTGTCGGAGTGGGACAGATGGGATTGTCTGCCGGGCGAGGCCGCCCGACTCGGTTGGTCATACGTTTGGATACGCATTTCCTTGTACTCCTTCTCAGCCTGATATGAAACGCCGGCAAAGCCTTTGAGCGGGCTATGCCTGACCGCTTCGCCCCACTGATGTGAGGTTACGAAACAGTATACACAAGGTTGGGGGACGTGTCAATATCGAAAAAAGTTGTTGTCTGAACTGGAATTTTTGGGATGAGCGGATAGGCAGGATGGCAGCGGAGATGCGTGCCTACGCGAAGGGGAGAGGGAGCGGAAAGGATAGCCGGTCAGGCTGTCACGAGTTCGAGGGTAGAGAGGTTCAGGTCAGGGGAACGCTTGGACAGGTAGAGCATTTCAATGCCGACGACCTGCTCAGCCTCGTTGTAATCGAGGACGACGCCGGGCGCGACCTCTTCGGATTCGACGATAGTGGAGTCGTCAAGGCGCAGGTAGAGGGCGTCGGCTTCTTTGTCAATGTGTAGTTTCATGGATATGCGGGTTGTCTTGGTATTGAGCGGCGGCGCGAGTGCGAGACGTTCAGACGCGGGCAGGATGGACGTCCTGTTGGTTGACCAAGGCTTTCAGTTCAACTGCTACGTCAAAGTCATCGATTGTGTAGCCGCTGATCGAAGCATGGGAGGGGTCGTCTCTATGTGGACTTGAGAACACGTCCGGCGAACTGACACCTCCTGCGCTGACCGCTTCCTTTGCTGCTGCAACGCCGAGTACGGCGAAGCGGCCGTTGGGCCGCAGGTTTATCTGGATAACCCGCCGAATTTCCTGTAGCGAGAGTTCCCGATCCTCCCCAAAATACTCTATCCAGTTTACTGACAGTGAAGAATCCCGCTCTCTGAGTTCAAAGGCTGCTACTTTGGGGAGGCCATCTGTACCCATAGCACTGGGCTTGCAGTAGCGGGCAACTTGATCCTGATCAGGTAGTGGAGGCCCGCTCATGAAACAGCTAAGCGGGAAACGAACGTTTGCACGGCGGGCAGAATGCTGTTTCTGGGTAGAATCCCGCTGGTTCGCAGTCGTTCTTTGCCTTGCCCGGCTGGCCCTGAGGTTGCGGCGAATCGGACAAGGCCGGTGGGCAGAAACTTCATGGCGAGAATGCCGTCGCCGTGTCCCCAATAGCGCTCGTCGGAAGTAGCCATCTTTCCCTCACCGAAGGGAATACGCCACTCGGCCTCTATGAACCCCTCTGGACCAGCACCGATCTCCGGGACAGGAAGATGGGTCTCCCGCAAGAAGAAGTCGGCGAATGAACGAAATGATTCGATCGCGAGGTCCGGCTCATCCGGGTCCTCGTCAAGCAGCCCCCGCAGTTGGACAAGCCTGACGGCCACTTCGTTGAGACCGTGTGATCGCAGGGCGTCTAAGATATCGTTTTCTTCTGCGGCTGCGGTGACTGGGGTTTGGGTCAGTTCAGTGGCCATATCACTGTTTCGCGATAGTCCCGTTGGAGCAACGCTAGCTGGAAGGGATACTTGACTCTAGCCGACAGGCTCAGAGAATCGGACGAACTGCGCTGAATTCTGATGTGACTTTCAGGCAATTGTCTCATATTCGATTGCATTTGTGAACTTTGCGGCTTAAAGGGGGAAGATACTCAGGATCCGGAGGAATGCCGGGATTTCTTAACGACTGAGCTTTGGTCGACCGATTCGTGGAGAGCGGCGGATGCGAAGACAACTTGGTGGAGCGTTTCCGGGTTCCCCACGCGCTGGGCGGCATCGAGGATTTCGATGCCGGCGAGGTGGTTGGCCGCGTCGTAGTCGAGGGCGATGCCGTCCTCAATGTGTTTCGTGGTCACGGTTGTGTCTTTGAAGCGAATGTATAGGGCATCGACTTCGCGATCGTAAGTTATTTTCATTGTTGGCGGGGCGTCAGTGTCGAACTGGAGCATGGATCCTGTATATGGGTGAATCTTAAATTCTTGCTCGGAGAGCATTGAAGCTGGACGACACCATGAACTGACTTTTCCACTGCCAATCCACGTGCTTGGTGAATTGCTCCAATTTACACTTTAGTTCGTGGCCCAAATACTGGGGCCAAGTTCTCGACCTCATGCCTTCTCAGCTAAGGAGTCAAGAATGTGGTAGGCTGGCAGTTTCGTTGAGGATGTCCTGCTTAGGACATGTTCGAGCGTCTTAGCTGAGTTAGCGACCAGGAAATGTTTTGATTGCCACACAACTAGGTCGTTCAGATCATCAGTGATTTTGCTGGTGAATTCTGAAGCACAGAGATTGTATTCCTTGGGTGAAAGAATGCAAGAGAGTGCAGGAGACAACGGATAATAGAATATGATTTCTTTAGGATCACTGCCGTTCTCAGTACCCAAGAGATTTATTATTGGTTGATCTCCTGTAACAAATCCGATTGGACTCTTGTTGTCCATAAAAACTATTTCGAATTCCCTTCTGTCTCTATATAGAGTACTACCAACGTTTTCTGCGGCAATATGACACACTACATTCGCGACTCGGGAAAAGTCATGATTGGGCGAAAATTGTACAGGAGCATCTCCAATGACTTCCCGAATGTGCTTGGTCCGAAAATACTGATGCGAAATAAATCTGAAAAAGGCAATTGCTTTCTCATCACAATTGAAAAAATCAGTCTGCCTTTTGCGCAATTCCGCTAGAATCGGTTTGGCGTGCAGCTCTATCTGTCCTTGTATCTTGTCTTCTGTCTCAATTGCAAGTGCTTGAACTGCCTTCTTTTCCTCAATAGTGAAGCTGTTATCATTTTGAATTAGCTCATTTGCCTGAGCAATACGCGCAAATGAACAGACGAGATTCTGATGCAGTTGCTTCATCTGTTCCGTCCCAGTACGTTCAATGAAGGATTTGAGAAAGACTAAGTCGGACGCGGTGAAATGAGTTAGCTTGTAGAAATCCCGTTCAACCATAAGATTTTTGGGATTAGTGGGAGGAAGAATCTTGCCTTTTATTGAACAATGAACTAATCCATTCGCGTTCTGCCAAGCTCCAAGATAATACCGCCAAACATAGTGTTGATTGCGCGTGGTCATCTTTTGAACACTCCTGGACTAAGATTTCATAAAGAAACTAGCATGCGACAGTAAACGAAAGTAAGAGGCTTCAAACATGCGAGGGCGCCTTCGTGCATTACATTCTACCTTTCTCAGCCCTACTCCTAGGAATCTCGTCTCAGATTCATTTTCTCCAACAACATGTTTGTCTGTGAAGAGAATCTAGAGCTAATGCACTTAATCAGGAGACCAGTTTTTTACGATCAAGCCGTCTGCGTATGCGCTGGTTTGGGCATGGTGACTAATTTTTCTGGCTTGGTCAGATGGCAACAACTCTTCAATGAATATGGGATGGCCTTACCTGAGTTTTTTAGTTTCTGCCCCGTCCGAATTACAGACAATTCACCCCATAGCATTCCATGTTTCTTGATGTGGTTCATTCGTACTCCTAAGGATTATTCTTGTGGATGACATAACTGGACTTTGTTCTACGTCCCTTGACGCATGGGCTACTATTGCCATAGTCAAGGATTCCTATGCGGTCTGGTCGGACGCGTAGACGGCTATGAATTCGGGTACTGCAGTCTCTTTGGCCCCCTATTCACGTCTCAATCAGAATCACCCAAAACCTAAATTGAAATCTGTCGCAAAGGTAGGTTGAATAGTGACGCCTATCACGAGTTTAACATAGTTATCATAGGGCATATCAGACAGAAGGGTATCGCTCTTAACTGAGAAGGAAGTAATGTACTTATCGTCTTCAAGCAAACAGAAAAACGGCTTCTCATCGGGGTCTGGACATCCCACTTTCTGCAATTCGGAGCATGTTGGCATCCTGAGGGCGTCAATCAGCGTTTTCAACCTATTGTCGAGATCACCTTTGAAAGAACCGATTGGATCTTCCCTGAGAAAGAGGAAATCAAGCGAACACTGCAGATGGAACCTCTGACAGACTAGCGGAACGAACCGATATCCGCACCTTGAGAAGTCTTCGGCTTCGGAGATAACGTCCTTGAGCATCCTCCCTTCGCCTTCTGGTCCAAACCCGAAATATCTCGCCAACGGGCGCACACTTATTTCTTGATAAGTACCGTACACCTTATACGTGGAAAGAAGCTCATGAGTATCCCACAGCCGTTTCAGCTGTGGATGAAATTGCTTCCGTATTGAGTGCTTGTGTTTGGCGATGCTGGTGCTTTTGCCCGACTTCAGTTGTCCTTCATATGTTAGACGAAAACGCAACTTCTTCTCCTCGTTTATTAAGAGCGAAACTGTCTCAATACTCTCCGGTCTGACTCTGCGATACAGTACGATTAGACCACCAGCTTTGCACCCTTCGGCCGCTTCTTCCCGCCGTGCACAGACGGCTCAGCGCACCACTTGGCGGAGAGGCGGCGGACAGCCTCGTAGACATCCTCGCCGAAGCCCAGGAGATCGCAGACCAGGCGCCGATCAAGGATGGCGCGGTTGGGGTCGACGTCGGCAAGGTAGACGGGCTTGAACTCTTTTTCCCGGAACTCATCGAAAACTTTCTCAGCCCTATTCAATTGCTTGTGAGTAAGGACTCTGAAATCCAGAACGCAGAGCGAATCAAGCCCAGAAACAGTAATCCTTCCTCGGCCCGCCATTTGGCGACTAGAGTGCCACCAAAAACATATTAGTCCCAAAGTGCTATTCCCCCACACAGCGAAAGCATAGTCAAACTGTTTGTCGTTAAAACTCACATTCGGCCAAGCTGTTCCGCCAATACTCACTTGCTCGGTGAAGGCTACTGTCAGTGGTTGAGAGTTGAAGCGAAAGTCACGATTTACATGGGAACGGCTTGCCGTAGCCCATGCTTCAGATGCCTTGTTTTCCATTCCCGGCTTTACCAATAGCTGGGAATCCGGCTGACATACTATACGCGTTTCCAGTTTAGCGGTGTGATTCCACAATGCAGGAAAGGTTGCAGTTGGACTAGCCGGCGCTTTTGTAAATGGGGCTTTGGAACCCGTGATATTCATGTCATGCCATCCACGCTTACCGACGTCTGATAGAGCCGCAACGTTTAGTTCCACGAAGGAGGTCAAGCTAGGTAGCCACAATCTCGACTTAGTCAAGGCATAGGCGGTTTGGGCCACGGAACAATCCGACAGGCGCACTGCGCCCCAGTTGTCCTTACTTTGGGGCGTGTCAATTGCTTCGCCAGCCGTCTCCGATCCTATCATCAAGG
Source organism: Caldilineaceae bacterium (assembly GCA_965204525.1). Lineage (GTDB taxonomy): Bacteria > Chloroflexota > Anaerolineae > Caldilineales > Caldilineaceae > Bin5. The sequence goes on from OZ241994.1 coordinate 2,802,400, forward strand.
GAGTACCGCCATACGGACCATCCTCTAAACCTCTAATACTGTTGTTATCGAGAATCCACTTTGCCAAGGAACTTGCGTGGGCGAATCCTTGTGGCCTGCGCCGAAGTGATGAAAAGCGCGCGCGGCCATCGGGCGAGTCGCTCGGCGTGACTTTGCGGGCTATGACGAGGCACTCTGCCATACCGGTGTCTGCCGAGAAGGACAGACCTTCGTTTTCCGCGGCCGATAGGCTGAGAACGATCGGTCTCACATATTCGCGAGCAATCATCTCTCGGAACTTCTGCCACGATTGTCCAGCCGCGGTGGATAGAGGAAGCACAAGAGCCAGGACACCACCAGGCTTGAGCTTTGTGTGGGCCAACGCCGCAAACGCAGAGGCAATGCCAGCGTAGCCATGATAGCAGGTATCGTTTGTGTACTGTTTCAGACTCTTTGCCATTTCCTTTTGAGTAACTAACCCGGTACCCAACCCTTTGAAGTGCTTAATGGAATCCTCGTCTCTGTCGCTGCCTTCCCAATCTGAACCGGGCCTGGTAAAGGGAGGATTCATTATCACCAGGTCAAAGCTGTTGTCGGGTATCTCGGTGCGTATCTGGGCCGCCGTCTCTTCTCCTGCGCTGCCGGTTCGTAGGGCAGGATCACTGGTGTTGAAGAGGGTCATCACGTTGGAAGACTGGAGTAGTTCGAGCGACCCTATCATCACGCCTCCGTCTTTCTGACGGCCATAGGGCATGGTGTAGAGGCGGGAATTGGTAAAGCCGACCGCGGGTTCGACGCCTGAGAGGGTGGAGCCAGTGATGTGGATAGCCGATGGCATGACGTCGCAACCGTAGAGAACCTCCTCCATCATCACTTTGTGCAGCTTGCTGCCGTCGCCGCCGGCGCGCTCGTGGCGGGCGGCGATCTGTTCGTACACAGCGGAAAGCAGGGCGCCGGTGCCACAGGCAAAGTCTCCGATTCGCAGCTTGCCGACGGCCTCGGCATTCGACCAATCGACGCCTTCCAACTTGGCGACGGCGATCCGGGCCAGCAGCGCGGCGGAGGCAGGGAGCGTATAAAAGGTGGCCAGGAATTTGCGGTCGGCGATGAGCCGCTGGAAGATGCGACCGGTGAGGTCGTGGGCATTTTCGACGCCGGTTGCATTGACGGCCTGGGCGGTGTTACGCAACCGGTGCAGGATCCTGGCGGCGTCGGCGGAGTCGAAGTGCCCCAGTATATCCTTGGCGATGGCGAATATGGGCCAGTAGTTGATGTTCAGGATGGCGGTCCATGCCGCCAGTACCTCGCCCTGCGGGTTGTCTACATTGTCGCCACAGGCAAGCGCGAGGGATTTGATGCGGGCGTGCATGCCGGCAATCTGATCGTGGAATACGAGGGCGTTGGCGATGATGGCGCAGGCCATACGGCGGGTCTGGCGTACGTTGGCCATTCCAAGCAGATTGGCTATGGCCGCTGTAATGCCAGGGCGGGTCTGGTCCAGTTCGTCCAGGAGTTTGGCTGCGCCGTCGATGCCCTCTTGCAGCGTGGTGGTTGCCTTGTCGACGGCGTGCTGTGGAACTGAGACCAGGCGAACCATGTCGGCCAGGTCTTCAACTGAACCGTCGAGCCAGCCGGACTCAGGGAAACGGCTGGGGCCGCCGTTTTCAGTGAAGACGCAGTATGACAGACGGGCATCAGAGAGGACAGCGGAGAGATCCTGCGCCTCGCCTACTTCGTCCGGGTAGCGGAGGGCGATGGCGGCCTCAATGACACGTTGGTTGGCGGCGGTCTCGAGCCCAAGGCGTTCCTTTGCTTCCGCTTCGACGCTGGTGGCGGGCATGTACTCGGCCTCGATCACAACGGGTGCGCGGCCGGCTGCTGTGATCAGGATGTCGGGCCTCAGGCCTGGGTGTCTGTAAATGGCTTGCGTGTTTTCGGAACGCACGTCACTACGTGGCAGCACGTCCTGAAGCAGACCGCCCATTGCATTATTTACGCTCGGTTCTGTCTGGTGCGGCATACTGTTCCGTTTCCCTTTCAACGGTTGACCGACGCGTGGATGGGACTTTCGGTGCGGCTGAATTCCCGTCAATCTACCACTTTGCAGAGGACGGGCCAAAACCTGCTGAATCTGCGACCGCTTTGCCTGTGGCGCCGCGCTATGCTATCGTTGACCGCAAAAATTCATGCATTGAAAGGATGGGATGATGACGACGTTATTTGGACGCGAATATAGCCGGCGGGAGTTGTTGGACAAGGTCGGGGATATGTCCCAGCTGGCAGGAGCGCGCAAGGCCGAGCTGGTGGAGGGCATCGAGCGGGGGTCGGACCTGATCGAGGTCTTCAACGCCTCGGGGCTGTGCTTTTCGGTGTTGCCGGGGCGGTCGCTGGACATTGCGTCGGCGCACTATAAGGGGATGTCGCTCTGTTTTCGCAGCAGTACGGGCGACGTCGGGCCGGCGTTCTATGAGCCGGAGGGAAACGGCTGGCTTCGGGGCTTTTTCGGCGGGCTCACTGTGAGCTGCGGGATGACGTTTACGGGGCATCCGGAGGTGGACCCGGAGGAGGAGAACGAGGAGCTGGGGCTGCACGGACGGCTGGCGTTTCTGCCGGCGAAGAATGTGGTGGCGAACGCGGGCTGGGAAGGCGAGCAGTACGTGGTGCGCATCCACGGCAAGATGCGGGAGGCGGTGGTCTTCGGCACGAACCTAGAGCTGACGCGGGAGATCTCGACGGTGCTGGGCGAGAAATCGGTCCGCATTTACGACCGCATCGAGAACTTGAGCGTGGACCCTTCGCCGCTGATGTTCGTGTATCACTGCAATCCCGGCTTCCCGGTGCTGGACAGCGGGACGCGGCTGCTGATCAACAGCGAGAAGACGACGGAATGGCTGGAGGATAAGGAGGTGGGGCCGGACGTGTACCAGGTGGCGAAGGCGCCAAGTGATGACGACCGCGACGATGTCTTTGTGCACAGGCCGGTCGCGGATGCGGACGGGAATGTGCATGTCGGGCTGGTCAACGATGGGTTGGGGCTGGGGCTGTATTGGAAGTTCCCGATCGCGGAGATTCCGCTGGTGAACCAGTGGCAGCATTTCCATCGCGGCACGTATGTGACAGGTGTGGAGCCGGGGAATGTGAGTATGCTGGGGCGGGCGTGGAACCGCAGGGAGGGTTATCTCAGCTACATTCAGCCGGGTGAGGTTAGGGAGTTTCATCTGGAGATCGGCGTGCTGGATGGTGCGGATGAGATTGGCGAATTTGAACGGCGGTTTTGAGTAGTCAGTTCTTAGCTTTTAGTGGGCGGCGACTGTCGTGAAGTATAAGGGATATACCGCTTGCAGTGACTATAGTGAAGACGACGGCTGCTTTGTCGGACATATTGCAGGCATCAGTGATATCGTGGGTTTTCACGGTGAGTCCGTTGCAGAACTGCGTGCCGCTTTTGAAGAGGCGGTCGATGATTACCTTGAAACCTGCAAGCAGCTGGATCGGACCCCTGAAAACCCTGTTCCGGGGTGGTGAACCGTTAGCAGACAACAGAGGCCGGACTAATCCCTGCTATTCACGCTCTGCCGTTCGATGCGACCCAGGTAGAGGCAGACGGCGAGGAGGAGGAAGGCCATTACATAGTTGATTCCCAGGGCGGTCTGGAAGCTCCAGATGTCGGAGAAGAGACCGGTCCAGAGGGGCGGGAGCATGGCGCCGGCGATCATGGCGACGTTGAGGATGCCGGTGACGGCGCCGCTGTGCTGCGGGTAGAGACGCGTGCCGTAGGCGAGCGCGGTGGGGAAGAGGCCGGATAGGGTGAGGCCGGTGAGGAAGATGCCGACCACGAGCGGGGCGGCGGTTGTGCTGAAGATGACGAGCGGGTAGGTGAGGGCGAGGCCGACGGCCAGGATGAGCAGGGTGGCCGCATAGCCGAGGCGCTCGGCGTAGGCGGCGCAGAGGAAACGGCCGGCCGTCAGGGCGATGTAGAAGACTGAGATCGTGGAGAGCGAGTAGAAGGTGGAGAGGCCGACGGACTCCTGCATGAAGAGGGCGACCCAGCCGAGCAGGCTGAAGGCGACGCCGTTGTAGATAAAGGCGATCAGAAAGAGGGAGAGGAAGCCGGCGTTGCGCAGCATGCCCAAGTTGGCAGAGAGGGCTTTGTGAAGCTCATCCCAAACTGAAGAAAGGACTGATGCCATGACCCCGCCCTTCGGGGTCTTTTTTTCTTCGGGGTCCAACCCCTGCTCCCGTTCAACTTCCCGGGTCGCAGTCGCGGCTTCGGGGGATTCAGCGCTCGGCGGGAAGACCACGCGCGTGAGAAGCAGCGCGCCGGCGCCGTAGACGAGCCAGATGAGACCGGTGGCGGCCATTGCCCAGCGCCAGGGCATGCCCTGCTCGAGGACAACGCCGAAGACAAGGGGGGAGATGGTCGCGCCGGCGGCGTAGACGCCGTGCAGGACGTTGAGGGCGCGGGCGCGGCTGTCGCGGTTGGCGTCGGCGACCATGGCGTTGATGCCGGTGGTGAGGGAGGCCTGCACGATGCTGATGAGGGCGAAGCCGGCGAGGAAGAGCAGCCAGACGCGGGCGGCGGCTGTCAGGGCCATGGAGAAGGCGAGCGCGACTGCGGCGATCCAGACCAGTTTGCTGTAGCCGAGACGGTCGGAGCTGACGCCGGCCAGGAGGTTGCCGAGGATGCCGCCGACCGCGCGGGCCGGGAAGATGAGGCCGATGGCTGTCAGGGTGAGGCCTGTGGCCATGTACTCGTCGGTGATGAACGGCATGACCGACGGGATCAGGACGGCGGCGGTGCCGATGAAGAGATAGCCGGTGAGGCCGAGCGCGGTCACCGGCAAGGCCGGCGCGACCGCGTCGGGCGCGGCGACCGCGCGGTTCAGTTTTGCCATGTGGATTACTCTCCGACGCTCTCGTTGGTCAACTGCGTCTCTCGAAACCGGTGGGCGTGGGTCTCGCCTTGGCCGGTGAGGGAGACGAGATTGTCCTCGACCTGCACGAGATTGCGCGCACGCAGTTGACGCAGTGTACGCTGCATCTTGGCCGGTGTCCAGCGGAAGTGGCGGTAGAGCGTCGAGGCGGCCAGCTCGTCGCCGGCGGCGGCGCTCCCCTGGTGATGGTGAATGTGGCCGAGGACGACCTGGTGGTCGAAGCTGCGGCGCTGGTTGCGGTGCCGGATCATGGTGGAGACGAGACCGTACTTGGGCGAAAAAGTCCACGCGGCCAGGAAGAAGAAGAAGGTCATCAGCACCATCGAAGCGGAGATGGAGGAGTCCCAGCTTTCGCTGAGACCGAGGCCGAAGAGAGCGTTGAGCCCGGCGAGGATGTCGCTGAGGTTGGCGATGCCGAGGAGGTTGCCGCGCGCCAGGTCGTAGCCGGTGTAGGCGCCGGCTGCGCCGATGAGCGAGCTGTAGACGAGCATGCGGGGCAGGCGGTCGGTGAGCAGGTAGGCGGCGGCGGGCGGGATGATGAAGAAGGCGACGACCAGGATGGAGCCGACGGCGTCGAAGGCGCCGACCGCCACGAGGCTGACCAGGACCATCAGCCCGTAGTGGAGCAGGGTGGGGCGGAAGCCGAGCGCGGCGGCCAGGGTCGGGTCGAAGGTGGAGAGTTTCAGCTCCTTGTAGAAGAGAACGATGGCGAGCAGGGTGAGAACTGTCATGACGGCCATGACGGTGATCGATTTGGGCCAGAAGACGAGGACCGGCTCCTGTGCTGTGAAGCCGGCCTGCCAGGCCTGGGCGGGGCTGTACTGGCCGCAGTTGGTGCAGATTTCGGTGAATTCGGCCCGGTCGTCGCGGGGGCTGATGCCCAGATCACGGCAGTTTGTGCACTGGCGCGTCAGTTCGGCGCGGGGGTCGTCGGGTGTGATGGTCACGGACTCGCAGCCGCTGAGACAGTGGCTGTTGGTGTTGGCCCAGGCAACGCCGATTTCGCCGACCATAACAGAGTCTTCGTCGAGATGGACGTCGCTGACGACGCGGGAGACGAGGATGACGGCGATGGCGAAGAGGAGGGGGAAGGCGAGACCGAGGGCGGCATCCTGTTTGACGAGGCCGGAGCGGTAGATGAGTTCGGTGAGGAGGACCGTGGCCACGCCGGCGGCGGCCGCGCCGACGATGAGCCAGACGGATGAGAGGTCGGGGTGCTGGCCAAGGACGGAGCCCATGAGGATGAAGGCGACGACGATGCCGAGGAGGACGGTGTGACTGATGGCGTCGCTGGTGAGGGACATGCCGCGCAGGAGCAGAAATGTGCCCAGCAGGGCGCCGGATACGGCGATCAGGCTGCCGACGATTGTGGCGGTGTGCTGGGGGTTGCGCAGGAAAGCGTTGAGGTCTTCGCGGGCGACGAAGTTCAGGAGTAGCTGAATGAGGATCTCTTCGAGGAAAAACATTTGACGGCAGTTTCTGGTTTTTAGTCGTTAGTTTTCAGTAACTTCATTGGCCGGCAGTGACTCTGATGACGGAGTTGTGGCGGCATTGCGGATTGTGTCGAGTTTGTATTCGAGTTTGGCGACGGCTGCGGGGGGCAGAGCGTCGGCGATATCCTGCTGGCGGTCTTCGGCAACGACGGGCAGGGCAAGGTCGTCGGCGTACTGGCGGTAGACGGACCAGAGCTGGTGGTTGCGGTCGTCGCGGGCCGCGGCTTCGATGCCGGCGGGCGTGAGCATCCAGGCGCCGTTGCTGCGCTGGGCGTGGCCGCGGGCTTGAAGCTGGCGCAGACCTTCTCTGGCGGTTGCGCCGCGAACGCCGACCAGGAAAGGTTCGGGCGCGGGCAGGTCGGCGCGTCCGTGATCGAGTGCGTAGTGGTAGAGGTCCTGCAGCATGGTCTGGGCGGCAAAGAGGCGGCGGTCGCTGCGCTGGCGCAGGAGAGTCCAGACGAGGCCGCGGCCCGGGGCGAAGCCGAGGGATACGGCCACGAGCAGGAAGGCGACGACGACGATCAGGGGGCCGGTTGGGATGTCGGCGTCGACGGCGCTGATGATGGCGCCGGCGCCGCCGGCGAATGCGCCGAATACGGCGGAGAGTATGACCATCTGGCCGAGCTGGTTGGTCCACTGGCGGGCGGCGATGCCGGATGCGATCAGCATGCCGACCATGAGGATGACGCCGGCCAGCTGCAGGCCGAGCACGATGGCGACGACGATGAGGGTGGAGAGCAGCAGGCTGAGGAGGTTGACGCGGAAGCCGTTGGCGCCGGCGAATTCGGGATCGAAAGTGATCAGTTTGAACTCTTTCCAGAATAGGGCGAGAACGATGAAGGAGACGGCGCCGACTGTCGCGATCAGGCGCACGTCGCGCTCGACGATGGCGGCGGCCTGGCCGAAGATGAAGGTGTCGAGGCCGGCCTGGCTGGCGTCGGGGCGGGCCTGGATGTAGACGAGGAGGGCGATGCCGGCGGCGAACCAGGCGGCGAGCACGATGCCCATGGCCGCGTCCTGCTTGATGCGGGTCGTGCCGGTGACGAGGCGGATGAACCAGACGCCGAGCCAGCTGGTCACGCCGGCGCCGATGAGGAGGAGGCCGAGGTCGCGGCCGGCGAGCAGGAAAGCGATGGCGACGCCGGGCAGGGCGGCGTGGGAGAGGGCGTCGCCGAGCAGGCTCTGGCGGCGCAGGACGGCGAAGCAGCCGAGTACGCCGCTCACGATGCCGAGCAGGGCGCCGCCGAGGGCGACGGTGCGCAGGGTGTAGTCGTACTCGACGTGGAGAACGAACTGGCTGAAGGGCACGAAGAGCGCGGCGGCCAGTGCGGTTGCGGCGATCAGGAGCCAGATGCGTTGATCGGAGCTGCGGGTCTTGGTCATGTTGTCTGTAGTTTTTAATGTAAGTTCAGATCTCATTCCTCTTCCAGGCCGGCGATTCGCTGGCCTTCATGCAGGTAGGCGACGCGGCCGCCGTAGGTACGGCGCAGGTTGTCGGGCGTGAAGGTCTGGGCAACGGGGCCGCTGGCGACGATTTCGACGTTCAGGAGCGTCACCCAGTCGAAGTATTCGGGGGCGGTCTGCAGGTCGTGGTGAACGACGACGACCGTTTTGCCGCGCGCGCGCAGTTCGCGCAGGATCGTGATGATGGCGCGCTCGGTGACGGCGTCGACCGCGGCGAAGGGCTCGTCCATGAGATAGATGCGGGCGTCCTGGACGAGGGCGCGGGCGAGGAAGGTGCGCTGCTGCTGGCCGCCGGAGAGCTGGCTGATCTGGCGGTCGGCGAACTCCTGCATGCCGACCTGTTCGAGGGCGTGCATGGCCGACTCGCGTTCGCTCTGTCCGGGGCGGCGGATCCAGCCGAGGCGGCCGTAAAGGCCCATGGAGACGACGTCGAGCACGGTGGTGGGGAAGTCCCAGTCGACGCTGCCGCGCTGGGGCACATAGCCGACGAGGCCGCGGACCTGCTCGTAGGGCTGGCCGTAGAACTGGACCGTGCCGGCGGCGCGGGGAATGAGCTTGAGGGCGGCTTTGATCAGGGTGCTCTTGCCGGCGCCGTTGGGGCCGACGACGGCCATGAGGACGCCCTCGGGCACGTGCAGGTCGATGTCCCAGATAGCCGGTTTGCTGTTGTAGGCCACGGTCAGATCGTCGATCTCCAGGGCCGTAGCCAAGTCGTCTTGCGGACCCTTTCCGCTGCGGACGCTCACGTCAGTTCACTCCTTGCAGGCGCGCGCGGGGCCCGGTGGCGCGGGCGGCTACTGTTCTTCAGATTCACAACTGACCGTGAGTAGCTCCTGCGGCGGCGCAGTGTCGATGGTGTCGGGCCAGTCGGGGATAAGGGCCGGCGCGCCGGCGCAGCGGTAGGACTGCAGGATGGTATAGACGTTTTCGGCGATCATGCCGATGTAGGTGCCGCCGAATGTGCCGGGCATGCCCATGGCGTCCGAATAGAGCTCGCGCACGCCGACGCGGGCGGCGCCGCCTTTGGCTTCGATTGCTGCCAGGACGGCTTCGATGGTGTCGGGCGAGATGCTGCTTTCGACGAAGAGGACCGGAATCTCCTGGTCGACGACGAACTGGGCGGTGCGCTGAATGTCGCCGACGCCGGTCTCGTCCTCGGTGCTGATGCCCTGGATGCCGGCCATCTGCCAGCCGAAGGCGGCGCCGAAGTACTGGAAGGCGTCGTGCGAGGTGACCAGGTAGCGCTGCGCTTCGGGTACGGAGCGCATGCCCTCGTCGGCCCAGGTAAAGAGCAGGCGCAGCTGTTCGTTGTAGGCGTCGGCATGGGCGGCGTAGCTGTCGGCGTTGTCGGGATCGAGCCCGGCCAGGGTCTGGGCCAGGTCTGCGACGGTGAGCTCCCAGTTGCGGGGGTCGAACCAGAAGTGGGGATCGTCGGTACCGGTCTGGGTCTGGTCGGCGCCGAAGCCGCCGATGACGAAGCCGCCGTCCTTTACGGGTTTGGAAAGGCTGTAGATCAGGGTGCCCTGTTCGCGCAGGGCTTCGAAGACGGCGTCGAACTGGCCTTCGAGGTGGAGGCCGCTGTAGATGACCATGTCGGCGGCGTTCATGGCGCGGATGTCGGACTCGGTGGGCTGGTAGAGATGGGGGTCGACGCCGGCGCCCATGAGAGGCGTGATCTCGATACCGGCGACGCCGTCGGTCAGGATCCTGGAGAGGTCGCTGGCCTGGGTGGTGGTGGCGACGATGCGGAAGGTTCCGTCGGCGCGTACGCCTGCGGAGGAGGGGGCGTCCGGTTGGGACTCTTGTTCGCCGGCTGCCGGGGTATCGGCGGCGGCCTCGACAGTTGCGGGCTCCCCGTCACGTCCGCAGGCTGTGGCAAGCAGGGCAACGAGAAGGAGCAGAAAGACGATGGATGTCTGTCTGGCGTGTAATCGGGATGGTCCTGCTGGTGTGCATTGTGTTGATTCGTTCGGCATAGTCAGGTTCCAAAAACAGGTAGTTTCAGATAGTGGAAATAAATTTTTATCCATGACTAAATCTTTTATAAGGATAGCCTAATCTTTGATTTCTGTCAAGGGGCAGTCGCAAATTATCAGTGGCTAATTATCAATGATCAGTCGGGGCGGTCCTACGAGGAATCGCGAGAGTTGCACGAGAGTCGGCGAGTGTTATGTGAGAGTTTACGAGGTTCGCAGGAGAGTGTACGAGAGTTGACGCGTTTGGGCGTGTTATGTCGCGTTATGTCTACAGCTGTGCTTCCGCTGTCCTCAAATACTGGCGACGCTGACCGTACCCTGACGCTGCGGTGTCAGTTGCGCCTCCGCTTCGTCACCTGTGGGGGAATCTGGTTCGTGTATAACGATTTCGACATCACGTCCGAGCGCAGTCAACAGACGCAGAAGCCGTTCCACGGAGTACTCACGGAAGTTTCCGCGCAGTAGACGAGAGACGTCAGGCTGCGAGAGACCCAAAAGTGCCGCAGCGTCAACCTGCTTGAGCTTGCGCCGACGGATGATCTTTTCGATGCGGGTGACCAGTTGCGCCTTGAGCAGATGTGCTTCGGCGTCTGGAAGGCCCAGGTCCGCGAACACATTGCCGCTGCCGCGCTCAATCTTTTCTTTTTCTGGTTGCATTGCACTATCTACCTTTCGTCATAGATTTCTCTGTAATGCTGCTCTGCAGCCATCAGGTCTCACCATCGCATTTACCTCAACGTATTATAGTGGTTCCCCCATATTCTTTGCAAGTAACATCCCCGGCAGTAAGTTGTCTCACGACAGACTCACCTTGGATTCTGTGACAGTGAGACGGTCTGGTCTCTCTTGATCCAGATCGCGTCGTTGCCTCACCCCCACTTCAGGCGCGCCTCGGACCGAACCAGACCAGGGCGGCGCCGATGAAGGGGAGGCCCAGGGCAAGAAGGTTGAAGCCGGGCCAGGTTGCCGTGGGGATGCCGCGCAGGGTGAGGGTCGAGAGGCCGAGGCAGACGAGGGCGCAGCCGAGCAGGAGGCGCCAGGCGGGAGGCGCGGGGGCGTGCTGGGCCTGGCCGATGCGCTCGAAGCGGGTGAAGAGGGCGACGAAGGGGATGAGGGCGGCGACGAGGACGGCGACCCAGAGCGGGCGGGTGAGCCACCAGGCCGCTGTGCCGGGAACAAACGACAGCCACAAATTCGCCTCCCAGCCTCCTATCAGAAATGTCAGCGCGATCACCGTTTCCAAGACCGTTACGTGCCACAGGAAGACGGTCATTATCATGCCGTTGATCAGCACGGTCGTGGTCCAGAGGGCGCCGCGTTCGAGGAGACGCCGCGCCGGTCTTTCGAGCGCGAGCAGCAGGCCGGTCTGAGCGGCGCCCAGCGCCAGCAACGTTACTCTGGGCGGCAGGCTGTTGCTGATCTCCTCACTGCCCACCGATACCATGCTGATGGGATAGGTGTCGAGCGACACCAACGCGATCAACGCGGCCAGTCCGCCGCCGGCCCACAGGAGACAGCGGCGCGGTCCGCCGATGCGGCCGGCCTGCCAGGCGTAGCCGAGCTGGTGGACGGCGAGCCAGACGAAGAGGTAGTTGAGCCAGCCAAGGAGCCCCAAGCCCACGCCCAGGGCGAGCAGGTCCACGAGGGCAGCGGCGGCCGCCAGCGCCCAGAATGAGGCGAGGCCGTAGCGCTGCCAGGCCCGGTGGGAGAGCGGTGTGAGCAGGACCATGAGGATGTAGACGACGAGGAACCAGGCGGGCAGGAGCGCGAACTGGGAGGCGGTTTTGAGCAGAAAGGCATCGAAGTAGAACCCGGGGCGCCCAAAGCTGACTGTGCCCGTTAAAAAAGCCCCGATCAGCGTCCAGGCGGCTAAGACAGGGAGGACAGGCACGATCAGTCGTTGCAGCCGGCGGGCCAGCCAGGCGGCGTAACCCGCCTGCCGGCGCTGGGCCGACTGCCAGCCGAGACCGTTGACGTAGCCGCCGACGAGGAAGAAGATCGGCATGACCTGGAAGAGCCAGGTGAGCCATTGGGTCCAGGGGATGGCGGAGAGCGCGTCCCCGGCGTAGATGGCGCCTTCTTGCGTGTAGATGGCGACGACGAGCCAGTGGCCGAGGATCACGAGGCAGATGGAGGCGGCGCGCAGGAGGTCGACGTAGCGGTTGCGTTCGGGCGGGGTTTGGGCGGCGAGGCGGGCGGCGCGGGTCCAGGTGGAAAGCTTCACTTTGGTAGTTCTTAGTAGGGACTTATGCTGGCCGTGACAGGTCTCCATTCACGATGTCACGCCAGTATAACATGATTGCATTGCCGCCGCTCTGTTGTTCTGGCTGCGGCATATAATCCCCCATCCCTATTTCAGGCCGTAATCGCCGTCGGGGTGGTCGGGCGTTCCCAGTCTCCAATAGCCTCTGGTTACCATCTGTTCCGGAAGCAGGCCCCTGTCTTCGATAAGGTGGCGGCGAATGCGGCGCATGGCGCCCGCCTCCAGCGCCATCCATACGTAGCCGCGGCTCGCGGGAATTTGGGCCTGTTTCACCGCCTGCTCCAGGGGCAGTCCGGCAGTGAGGCCATACGGCTCCCGGTACAGCCACCCCGGCAGGTCATCATCTATTGCGGGCAGCGGGCGGCGTTCCTGCTCGTCCGTCACCTCGAACAGGGCGGTGACTTGCCGGTCGGGCAGCGCCTGCAGGACCTGGACGGCGGCCGGGATGCCGGTGTCGTCGGCCAGCACAAGGTACCAGTCGCCGTCCTGCGGCGGGACCCAGCCGCCCCGCGGTCCGGCCACGATGATCCGGTGCCCCGGCCTGGCGGAGCGCAGCCAGTTGGAGGCCGGGCTGTCCCCGTGCAGGAGCATCTCCACTTCGAGCTCCAGGGTTTCGGCGTTGTAGCGCAGCGGCGTGTAGGTGCGGAGGAACGGCGGCGTTACGCCTTCGGCAAACACCGGGCGGCGGCCCTCGTGGCGCAGGGGCTGCGGCGTGTCCGTTACGCCCGGGGGAGGAAGTATCAACTTGACGTGGGAACCCGGGTCGGCCGGTTCAAATCCGGACAGCTCCGGACCGTGCAGCACCAGGTTGGCTACCCGGGGCGTCAGCCATTGCAGGCTGCGGATTGTGACCGGATAACGCGGCGGCAGGCGGTGCGGCCTGCTATGTACCAACGCACTCATTGGAATCTCCCTTGGCTCTTAGTGTGAACTGCGGTTATCCAATCGCGAAATAGGCGGCCACCGGCCTGTCCGCGTACGAGTGGACCGGTACCTCCAGGTCGAAGATCTCGGCCATCCAGGGCGCCGTGATGATCTCTCCCGGCGAGCCGTCGGCGACGATTGCCCCGTCCTTCATGGCCACAACGCGATCGGCGTGATAGCTGGCGAAATTGACGTCGTGCAGCACGATAACAATGGTTTTGTTCAGTTCCGTCGCAAACCGGCGGATCAGGCCCACCGTTTGCGACGCGTGGCGCATGTCCAGGTTGTTGAGTGGTTCGTCAAGCAGCACGTAGTCCGTATCCTGGCACAGCACCATGGCGATGAAGGCTCGCTGCCTCTGCCCCCCGGATAGCCGGTTGATCGGTCTTGCCGCAAACTCCGCCAGCTCCAGGAAGTCGATCGCCTTATCGACATGCCTTGCGTCTTCGGCGGTCAGGCGTCCCCGCGAGTAGGGGAACCGCCCGAACTCCACCAGCTCCTTCACCGTGAGCCGGACCGCCACCTGGTTTTCCTGGCGCAGAATCGACAGCTTCTTCGCAAGGACATTGCCGGCCGTGCGCGACACGTCCAGCCCGTCCACCCGGATTTCGCCCTCGTCCATTGGCAGCAGCCTGCCGATCATCGACAGCAGCGTGGACTTGCCCGCCCCGTTCGGTCCGACCAGCGCGGTTACGCCGCCGCCCGGAATCGTGAGCGACACGCCGTCCACCACCGTGTTCGGCCCATAGCGCTTGGTGACGCCGGACAGCTCGATCAACGTCCTGCCTCCCGCAGCAGCAGCAGAATGAAGTAGATGCCGCCGATGAAACTGATTATCACGCTCAACCTGACCACCGACGCGAAGACCTCCTGCAGGAGAAACTGCCCGCCTATCAGCGCGATTGCGGCGATCATCCCGGCGGCCGCGGGCGTGTAGCGGTGGCGAAAGGTGCCGGTGAGCTGGTAGGCCATGTTGGACACCAGCAGACCCAGGAACGCCACCGGGCCTACAAGCGCGGTCGACACGGAAACCAGCACCGCTATCGCGGCCAGGCACTGACGGACCACTGCCCGGTGGTTCACCCCCAGGTTGATGGCGTGCTCCCGGCCTATGGCCACGGCGTCCAGCTGCGCCAGCAGCGGGCGGGTGGCAACGATTGTCGCGACCACGGCCGCCGCCGAAACCAGCAGCAGCTCCCTGTTCACCGTGCTGAAATTCGCGAAAAGCAGGTCCTGCAGCGTCATGAACTCATTGGGGTCCAGCAGCCGCATAATCAGCGCGGTCAGGCTGGTGAAAACCGTGCCGGTGATGATGCCCGCCAGGACCAGGAGAAACAGGTCGCGGTTCTCGCCCCCGAAGAGCAGCCGGTACAGGATCGCCGCGAAGGCCAGCATGATCCCCACTTCAATGCCGAACCGCAGCCGCACGTCCAGCGACAGGAACGCCAGCGTGCCGAACAGGAAGGCGGCGCCGGTCTGAATCAGCACAAAGAGGGCGTCGAACCCCATCAGGCTGGGCGTCAGTATGCGGTTGTTGGTGATCGTGTGGAGCAGCACCGAGGCGTAGGCGACCGCGAATCCCACCAGCAGCATGCCGCCGACCTTGCGCCCCCGCAGCTCGAGAGCAAAATCCAGCGAACCCTTGAGATCGTAGGTCATGAACAGCGCCGTTACCATCGCCAGCAGTATGCCGAGCAGCACAAGAACCGTAACCGGACGGCCGCTTTCCGGCATCCCCCGTCCGCTCATGGCAAGCGCCGTGCGCCACCGCTCAGTCGGCATTGAAACGGCTCCTGAGGACGAGGGCAAGGAATATGGCGCCGCCCGCGACCCCGACCACGGTCCCGACCGGGATCTCGTAGGGGAAGCGAATGGTGCGGCTCACGATGTCGCATACCAGCACGAAGAATGCGCCGCTGACCGCGGTTAGCGGCAGCACGCGCCGCAGGTTGTCGCCCATTGTCATCGTCACCAGGTTGGGCACGACCAGCCCCAGGAAGGGTATGCCCCCGACCACGACGACGACCACCGCCGAAACGGAGGCCGCCAGCGCCATCCCGCCGTAGAGCACCCTGTGGTAGTTCACCCCCAGGTTGACCGCCGCGTCGCGGCCCATCCCCGCCAGTGTGAAGCGGTTGGCGAAAAGGTAGGCCACCACGGTCATCGCCCCGACCAGGTAGAGCAGCTCGTACCGCCCGCGCAGGATGCCGGAGAAGTCGCCATTGGTCCAGGCGCTGAGCGACTGCAGCAGGTCGTAGCGCAGGGCCAGAAAGGTGGCGGCGGCCTGAACTACGCCGCCCAGCATGATTCCAATCAGAGGGACCACGATGATGTCGGCGAAACGCAGCCGCTGCACCAGCGCCATGAACAGCGCCGTTCCGGCCAGCGCGAAGATCACGGCGATGGTCATCTTGAGGAAGACGGAAGCGCCGGCAAACCAGATGGTTGCGACGACCAGTCCCAGGCTGGCTGCGTCGACGGTGCCGGCGGTGGTGGGCGCGACGAACCGGTTGCGCACCAGGCTCTGCATGATCAGACCCACCACGCCCATGGCGGAGCCGGAGAGCAGGATCGCCGCCAGCCGGGGCACCCTGCTCACCACGAACAGCAACATCCTGGACGGTTCGGCCCGCAGGAGATCGGAGAGGCCGATCTCGCTGACCCCGATGAAAAGGGACCAGGCCGAAACCGCCGTGAGGGAGACCAGGGCCAGGCCCAGAAGGGCGGTATCCCGAAAGCGCCCTGCCGCCGGCCCCCCTCTGCGCGCCGACGTCGCCATGCGCGCTATTGCAGACCCGCCTTGACGTCTTCGACAACCTGGAAGAAGGCGGGAAGGGCGGTCCAGGCGATGTACCAGTCGAACGAGTTGACGTAGATTACGCGTCCGTTCTGCCACGCCGGTGTCTGCGCCACCAGCTCGTTGTCCAGGATTTCGGCCGCGGCCTTGCCTTCCTCGCCGATCGCCGCAGCGCGGTCGATGACGAACAGGACGTCCGGCTGCATCTCCAGAATGTATTCGAAGGAGACGGCGTCGCCGTGCGTCGCCTCGCGTTCCAGGTTTTCGTCGGCGGCGGCGTAGCCGAAGGTGTCGTGGACGAAACCGAAGCGGGAGCCGGGGCCGTAAGCGGTAACTTCGGCGCCGGTGGTCATCAGGATCAGCGCCTTGCCCGCGTCCGCCGTCTGGGCGCTCACCTCCTGCACCATCGCGTCCAGCTCCGCCAGGCGTTCTTCGACCCGTTCTTCGATGCCGAAAATCTTGCCCATGTTACGGTGCTGCTCCTGGAACTTGTTGTAAAAGTCCTCCCAGACGGTCAGGTCGGCGGTGGGGGCGATCTCCTTCATGTCGGCGTAGATTCTCGAGGAGCGGCCGGCCACGATGATCAGGTCGGGCTCGAGGGCGTTGATCGCCTCGTAGTCCGGCTCCCAGACGCTGCCCAGCTCCGCAAAGTCGGGGTTGTTCAGGACGTCGGCGTACTTGCCAGGAACCGGCACGCCCAGCCCCAGCAGGCCGGCAATCCCCTCCACGCCCAGGTCGTGCAGCGAGAGCAGCGCCGCCATGTCGGCAACGACGACCGTCTCCGGGTTGACCGGCACCACGTCGGTTCCCGAATAATGCGTGATCTCCACCTCGGAGGGCGCGGCATCGGCCGCGGCGTCGGGCTGGGACATCGCCGCGCCGTCGCCGGCCGGGACCGGAACACAGGCGCCCGCCATCAGGAGCACGGCCGCCGCCGCCACCCGCACCATGACTGAAATTCTCGGGAAGATATTCACCTTCAACATGGAACTCCTCACTTTCTGGAAAAGTATCAGTTCTGGAGATGCATCAATGCAAAACGAACGCTAAAAGTTTAGCACAGCGACAGGCTGAAATTCGCGGAATTTGGCGGCAGTTTATTGCGGTAACTCTAAACAAATCCGTTAACCAGGATTCATGACGCGGTTAACGGCGGTTACAAACCTGGAGCCCTTTACTGACGAATATGACTGGGGAGTATAGGCCGCTGCGTCGACATCCGTAGCGCGCAGAACACCTTTCTTTGTCCACGCTGGGCTGCCTGAAGGCGCGTTCCCGGATTGGGCGCGAGTGCGAGGGCGTCCACAAGGGGCGCCCCTGCGGGTTGAGATGTTGCTTCAGGCGTGGTCGGTTGTCGCGAACGGCCCGGCGGACGGGCCGCCGGCATGTCAGCGTTCGATCCAGGTCAGGCGCTGGACGATTTCGCGCAGGAGGGGTTGGAGGGCCTCGAACTGGTCGCTGTGGACGCTGAAGGCGAGGGCGAGGAGGGTCTCGCTGTCTGGCGACAGGAGCCAGATCTGCCAGACTTCGCTGTTGGTCCCGTGTTCGTGGTAACGGATCGATACGGCCTCTTCGCTGGCGGGTCTCAGGCCCTGCGCCAGTTCAACGGTGGCGGGTGACAGGCTGTAGGCGTGCCCGGCGGCTTCCTCGGCGTAGCTCTCCAGGCTCACGCCATTGGCCGGGAACGAGAAGAGGAGCATGAAGTTGCTGGCTTCGCTTTCGGGCGGGGCGGACTGGAGGCCAAGGCCGATTACGGCGTCGTCGCGGCGGTAGCTCATATCGGACACCGTCTGGGCCAGGCCGGGCGCGTCGACACTGCTGCTGCCGAGCCTGCTGGCTGCGGCGAAGAGCGCCAGGTCGGCCTGGGTGGGGCGGGCCGGGTCGAAGTAGCGCCAGCCGGGGGGATAAGAGAGCGACAAGCCGCGTTCGCTGTCGTTAGCGGTCAGCCAGCCTGATTCATCGGCCTGGGGCGCGGTCTCCGTACCGGCGGAGGCGGTGACGTAGGCGCGATGCAGCCAGCCGAGCTGGCCGTTGTACTCGATCTGCCACCAGTCGCCGGCGGCATTGCTGCTGATGACGGCGAACTGCTCATTGACGCTCGCCTTGCCGACGATCTCATGGTCGGTGCCGGGGCCTGCGCGTACATTCATGTTGAAGTTGAGCGTCACGGTCGGGCCGGAGCGGGGCTGGTGGGCAGGATCTGCCGCCCACTGGATCCTGCGCACGATCTCGAGGTGCAGCAGCTCCCACCATTCGGAAGAGTCGCCCCAGGAGTCGAAGGCAACCGTCAGAAAGGTCCCGTTATCGGGCGAAAGAAGGACAACCATCCAGCCGTCGACCACCGCGTCGGGGACGGTGACGGCCCGCTCCCCGTAGGCCTGCGCGGCGTCGATGCCGTAGCGGATGGTCGCCGTCTGCTCGCCCCAGGGGCGCAGACCAGGACCGACTTCGCCCCGCGCCAGCGAGGCAAAGCCGGAGGCTTCCAGCTGTTCGGTCAGATGTTGCGCGTACGTATCCAGGGTCCGGCCTTCGCTGGGGACGGCGAGCAGATGAAAGCCGTTGGTGCCGACGGGCTGGGCGTCCGGGTCGAAGGGGAAACCGGTACCGGCGAAGAGGCGCTCCTGGCCGGTGGGGGTGAGCAGATCGAGGTAGCTCTGTCTCTCTGCAAGGAAAGCGTCGGCCATTTCGTTGTCGCCGAGCTGCGGGCGCAGCGCGAGGAGCGCCTCAAGTGAGGAGGCGAAGAGCCACCTGTGTGGATGGAAGATCCGGAGGCCGTGGCTCTCGACCTCGACCGCAGGCCAGCCGTAGAACGGTCCCCCGGTGTTGGAGGGCGTGTCACCGACCGGGAACACGAGCGGGTTGTGGATCGATAGCAGGGGCGCTGCGCGCGCGGCCGCGCTGACCGGCCTGTCGGATTCCGGGATGATGGCGTTGCAGGCGGTGAGCAGCAGGGCGGCCACTGTGACGATCGCCCGGAAAGAGGAGCGACAGTTGGCGGTCATGGTTTCTCCTTCGATAGCTCCGCAGCCGGCTCGAAGCGCAAAGTCCTGTCGTGCCTGAACATCCCGGCCCGGTGTCCTACCCCGAACCGCAATACTTGGTATTGTGCAATTGTACAGGTATTTCCGCAAGGTTATTCTTTGCGAGTCTTTCACTCTACCACAATATTCACGCCCTTGGCGACGAATTCGAGGACCGGTTTTGGGGTGGGCCGCTGGAAAACTGGTTCAGCTTTGGCGGCCGCGCAGGCGGGGGTCGAAGATGTCTCGGAGCCAGTCGCCGAGCAGGTTGGCGCCGAGGACGACGAGCATGATGGCGAGGGCGGGGAAGACGCTGGGATGCCAGTCGGTGGTGATGTAGTCGCGGGCGTCGGCGACCATTTTGCCCCAGGTGGGGATGAGCGTGGAGACGCCGAAGCCGAGAAAGCTGAGGGCGGACTCGGTGAGGATCATGGAGCCGAAGGACAGGGAGGCGGCGACGATGACGGGCGCGACGGCGTTGGGCAGGATATGGCGGAACATGATGCGGGCGTCGCCGGCGCCGATGGCGCGCGCCGCGTCGACGAAGTCGCGCTCGCGGATGCTGAGCACTTCGCCGCGGATGAGGCGGGCGTAGCCGACCCAGGCGCCGATGCCCAGAAAGAGGATGATGTTGAGAAGCCCGCCGCCGATGAAGGCGACCGCGGCGATGAGCAGGACGAGGAAGGGGATCGCTGTCTGCGTGTCGGCGACGCGCATGATGATGTCGCCGGCAAGGCCGCCGCGGTAGCCGGCGATGAGGCCCATGACGATGCCGGAGGCGATGCCGACGATGGTGGCGGAGAAGCCGATGAGAAGGGAGATGCGGGAGCCGACGAGGACGCGGCTGAAGACGTCGCGGCCGAGGTTGTCCGTGCCCATGATGCCGGTGCCGTTTTCGAAGTCGAGCCAGGCCGGTTTGGCGAAGGGGTTGCCGAGGTCGATGGCGATGGGGTCGTGGGGGGCGAGGAGGGGCCCGAAGATGGCCATGAAGGCGAAGCCGAGGAGGAGTAAGCCGCCGACGATGCCCTGGCGGTGGGTCCAGGCCTCTCCCCATAGGCTGCGGTGCGGGTTGCGGGCGAGTATGCTTCTCTGCTCTATGATGGTGGACATTGTTGTTGGTGCATTGGCGGTGGGCGGGCCGGCGGCATTAGCGGTGGCGGACGCGCGGATCGACCATGACGTAGACGAGGTCCATGACGAGGAATGTGACGACGGTCAGGACGGAGAAGAGAATGACGTCGAGAAAGACGACGGGATAGTCGCGGGCCATGACCGACTGGGCCATGAGGTTGCCGACGCCGGGCCAGGAGAAGACGACTTCGACGACGACGACGGTGCCGATCAGATGCGGCAGCGATGAGAGCGTGACGGTGATGACCGACAGGCTGCCGTTGCGGAGGGCGTGGCCGAAGATGACGGCGCGCTCGGCGAGGCCCTTGGCGCGGGCGGTGCGCACGTAGTCCTGGCCCAGGGCTTCGAGCATGCCGGAACGGGCGATGCGGGCGACGGTGGCGATGAGGCCGGTGGAGAGGGTGACGGCGGGCAGGATCAGGTGCTTCCAGGTGCCGACGCCGGATGTCGGCAGGAGCCTGAGCTGCACGGAAAAGATGAGGATGAGGACGATGGCGAGAAAAAACTGGGGCGTCACGATGCCGAGGACCGCGCCCATGGTGGCGGCGGTGTCGATTATGGTGCCGCGGCGCAGCGCGGCGATGATGCCGAGGGGCAGGCCGAGGACGATGCCGAGGACGAGGGCGGCGCCCCCGAGGCGCAGACTGTTGGGCAGGCGTTCGAAGATGACGGTGGTGGTGGGCACGCCGTAGCGGAAGGAGTGGCCGAAGTCCAGTTGCAGCGTGCGTTGCCAGAAGACGGCGTACTGGATGATGGGGTGCTTGTCCAGCCCCATCTTGCGGCGGATCTCCTCGTACTCCTCCTTGATCTCCTCGGCAGTGCGGTTCGGATCCAGGTTGACGCCGAGGCTGGCGGGATCGCCGGACACGCGGATCAGGAAAAAGACCAGCGTTACGACCATGAATATGACAAGGAGCGCCTGCAGCAGGCGGCGAATAACAAAGGCGCGCATAGTTAAGGCGAGGAGTGAGTGAGGGGTTCTCTCACTCCTCACTCCTCTCCACTCTCTCCTCGCTGTTCCCTCTCTCCTCGCTGTCCCCTATTCGGTCGGGATGAAGATCTCGAACGACTTGCTGAAGGACAGTTCCGGCAGGCCCGGGCTGAGGGCGTAGAGGGCCGGAATGGTGTAGGCGTGCAGGGCCTGGGCGTTGTCGCAGATGTAGGCGGCGATATCTTTGACCACGGCCTCGCGTTCGACCGGGTCGGCGATGGTGCGCTTGGCGGCCGTCATTTCAAGGAAACCGGGATCCGGCGCGCTGTCGCCCACAGGGCCCCACATGGAGGTTGTGTTGTCGCTCAGGTACCAGTTGAGGCCGATGTTCATGATCGGCGGCAGGGTCTGGTCGATCAGCTCCTGCAGCCAGACGGAGGACTCCGGGTACTCCATCTCGACGGTGATGCCGACCTGGGCCCACTGGGCCGCGAGGGCGTCCATGAAGGTGCGGTCGCGGAAGTAGCGGCCGGTGGTGGCGGAGCCTGTGATGGTGAAGCCGTCGGGATAGCCGGCCTCGGCGAGGAGCGCTTTGGCCTTTTCAGGATCGTAGGGATAGGTCTGGACGTCGGGGTTGTAGCCGAAGCCGCCGGGGGCGACGATCTGGCAGTCGAGCTTGGTGCCGAAGCCGCCGGCGATGGTGTTCCACATGCCGTCGAGGTCGACCGAGTAGAGCATGGCCTGGCGCACGCGCACGTCATTCAGGATTTCGTTGCGGCCGTAGATGTTGATGCCGACGTACATGCTCTGCATGCTGTCGCCGGCGTAGAGCTCGAACCCTTCGGCGGTCAGGCTTTCGATCTGGTCCGGGGGCACGTGGGCCGCGATGTGGATCTCACCGCTCTTGAGGGCGGCGACGCGCACGGCCGCTTCCGGCATGTGGCGGAAGGTCACTTTTTCGATGACGGCCGGGCCGTCGGGGTGGTCTTCCCAGCGTTCGAGGGTGATGTAGCTGTCGCGCTGCCAGGAGGAGAACTTGTAGGGGCCGGTGCCGACCGGCTCTTCGATGTAGCCGTCAAGGCCGACCGCTTCAAGGTGGTCGGGCGCGAGCGGCATGTGGTTGGCGAAGAGGTTGGCCCAGCGATCGAGCGGTTCGATCAGCGTGAACTCCATGGTGTAGTCGTCGATCACTTCGTAGGACTCGAAGTCGTTGAGCTGGCGGAAGGACCAGGTGAACTTCTGCGGGTCGGCGTCTCTGAGCAGCTCAAAGCTCTTGGCCAGGCCGGGCGCGGTCAGGATTTCGCCGTTGTGGAACTCGATGCCTTGCTTGATGACGATACGGACGGTGACGTCGTCGACCAGCTCCATGGATTCGAGCAGGACGGGGTCGATGGCGCCGGTCTCTTCATTGAGTTCGGCCAGGGTCTCGTACAGCAGTTTGGAGAAGATGCGTGACTGCAGCGATGGGACGGTGTTGCCCACGAGTGTGACGGGCAGGGCGCCCATGCCGATGATCATCTCTTCCGGGTAGCCTTCTTCGGCCATTTCGCCGGCAGCCATGTCGCCGGACTCGGCGGCGCCGGTGTCGGCGGGGACACAGGCGGTCATGACGAACAGGGCGAGGAGCGCGGCCAGAATTGAGAGTGTGCGGATACGTCGTGCGAGCATTCTTTACTCCTGTGCGGTTGTGAAGATTGAAGGATCTGTATGGCACAGTTCAGGTGAACTGTATGACGCTGTTTTGTGGAGCCGTGGCTAGTTTACACGATAGGTGCTGATAATGCACAAATGCGGGGTGGGTGGCGGCAGGTCTTCGGCAGGGGGATTTTGAGTCAAGAACTATGACTCATTTGGTAAACTGTCATCTTCCTTGAGCAGGTTCCTTTCGGCTTCGACCGCACGCAGGGCGGTCACAAGATCAGCCACTGAGACAGTCTTTGCCGGCCCGAAGACTCTTTCCTCCTGTATCTCGCTGGCGTAGTCTTCTTCGACTTCCCGAGTCAGTTCCATTACCTGTCTAAGCTGGTCTTGCAGGATCTCTGCGGCGTTTTCGGCTTCGCCGGGTTCGGCGGCAGGCAGGTCTCCCACTTTGACGCCGGCCGGCAGTTCGTCGAAGGTCTGGCCTGTCAGAGGATCAGGCGCCGGTCCCGGATCGTTTTCGAGGTCGCGCCCGGCTTCTTCCATGGCGACGCGCATCTGGGCCAGAATGCCGCGTACGGTGGGCAGTTGATCCGCGCCAAAGCCGGTGACGGCAACTACTTCTCTCAGATCGTCAAGGTCCTGTTGGGTGTAGCGGGTGAGACGCTGGTAGCCGAAGCGTCGTCTGCCGGCGTCGGTCAGGACCGGCTGGGCGGGCACGTTCTCACCCTCGGTCTGCAGGCTCTCCAGCGTTACAAGCCCCTGGCCGATCAGGAAATCTATCCTGTACTGGTTCTGCCGGGCGGCGATGGCGTCGGCCTTGTCGAGGAGGTCCGGGTCGCCGATGCCGCCGGCGACCTGGGCGGCCGCGACCGCGTCTTCCTCGTCGCGAATCAGGTCCATTTCAGAGTCGGCAAGGCGGTAGAGATTGACCAGCACTCTTGCGGCGCGGCTGAGGGCGGAAAGCGCGGCGGGCTCGATCTCCCCTGCCTCCAGGCCGTCCATGCCTTTGTTCAGCTTTTCTATGGGACCGCGCAGGCGGTCGGGCACGCGTTTGTCGGCCCTGGCCGCGGCCGACGACGCCTGGCCGCCTTTCGAGCGCCACTCCCTTACTATGTCTGGAGGGCCGTGGGCGATGCAGTAGCCGCCGAACTTTTCCTGTCCGAGACCCTGACAGGGCTGTCCGTCCTTTCTGAGGGCTTTGCAGAGTGTCTTGGGCATTGTCTCCTCCATCTGTTTGGGCGGCAGGCTGATCCGGCCGTGGCGCCGAGTTTCGGGGTGGTGGCGGCATGTTGCCGCCGAATCTGTCATGCTCTGAACGAACTGCCGGTTCCGTCCCGGCCAACCGGTCTTGCAGTTGCCGTCTTCGCGCTCTGCCTGTGAATGCGGGGCTTTGTGGGCTTGACTGCGTAAATGCAGAATGTGAGCTGAGGAAAGCCTGCGAATTGACAGAGGACGAACCAGAACTATTGTGCTGCACAATACCCTGACGGTCAAGTCTCATCAGGGAAATTACGGCAGTATTGTGCGTCAAACTTCCTGGTTTCGTGGCCTGAGCGACTTCGCCGACTTTCCGTAGGGATTACGGAGATTGGGCGTAGGCGTATCGTATAGAAGCGGTCTCTTATGGTTGCAAAAGTCGAAATAGCCGGTCAAGCCGGGGTGCAGTTGAGGCGCCGTGTCATACCGGTTAAGACAGATGATCTCAACTTTCACGCTGTGCCATAGGCGTTCGCAGAGGACGTGGGCTTAGGGGAGTGGAGTGCGAGTGGAGGGAGGTCGTCATCAGAATGATATGGCTGCCGCTCTTGACTTGAACCCTTTTCAAACAGGATCTTGCGTTCAGCCGGCCCGGATCACCGCGGCGCCGGCAACGGCCGTAAGTACGGGGGCCGGCAGTACTGCTCCAACGGTTGCAGACGCGCGCTTGGACCAGGAACCGGACTGGCCCTGGCATCTGCGGCTATCTCCTGGATACTACGCCTGTCATGCGGGAGACAGCTCCGTAGGAAATCGAGGAGGCGAAGGGGCGCCAGGGCAGGCCAATACGCTGGTCACGTCACTGCTCCTCCCTCTTCCCTGGCGCTGTACAATTTTTGTTCAATTGTTCGTCGACGGCGGCGGGATCATCACTTCTGTTCTGCGTGTAGAGTTCACGGGTTATCTCGCATCTGCGATAGTCAAAACTCGACTCCGACCCTCCACTCCCCACGCTGTCGTCTTCTGACGATCCTTCCGCAGCCGCGGGCGAGATGGTCGGTGTCACCGCGAGCGCGGAGGGAGACCTCTCTTGAGAAGCTTGTCCAGGCGCAGATTCGTCGGCCGCCTTGAGCACAGACGGGTACGTCGGTGTCGCCGTGGGCGCAGACGGAGAGGTCGCTGTCGCCGTAGGCGCGGCCGGGTACGTCGGTGTCGCCGTGGGCGCGGGCGGAAAGGTCGCCGTCGCCGTGGGCGTGGCTGTTGCTGCCGGTGTCGGCGTGGCTGTGTGCGTTGGCGTGGCTGTCGCCGAGAGCTTAACGCCTTCCGCCGGACCGGGATTTTCCACCAGTTGCGATTGAGACTCCTGCCGGTCGGCGACCGCGCCAGCCGGCGGCGCGGCTACCGTCGCGTTCACTTCGTTCGACCACATACCCCACGCGCCGTTGGCGTCCACCGCGACGATGATGTAGTAGTAGGTCGTCCCAGCCGTTAGATCCTCATGGCTGTACGATGTCGCTGTCAGGTCGCCGTCATCAAGGCGTTGCCAGTCTTGGAGACCGTCCCGCCACGCCCACAGCGCGTAGCGGACGGCGCCCGGGACCGCCGTCCAGCTGAGCTCCACCCGGTTCGCCTTCGTATCGTCCGCTGTCAGCGCCGGCGCGGCCAGAACGGTCCCGGTTTGCGCATGAGTTACCGGGGACAGGATGGAGATGACTGCGGCAGTCAGGAGCAGTACAGCTGGGATCAGAATGTGCGATAGGCGTTTCATGGTTGATGATTTCCTGAGATCCCCCTACCAGGCCGAGTGGTTCACCTCGTAGCTTGTGTCGACGGTGAAGATGTAGGGCTTGTCCTTACTGTAAGGCGTATCCGCGTAGTAGGTGCTGACCCGGATCACCTTCTGATTGGGCAGGTAGTCGATCTGAACCGGCTTGCCTGACATGGGATTCGTCCCGCGGTACAACTCCACCACGGCCTGAACCAGCGAATGCGTCTCCGCCAACTCGTTGAATGAGGACAGATACGGCCCTGTCTGAACGCCGCCTGGCCCGATGAAATAGTACTGAAGCCCCTCGTCGGTTACGCACAGTTGCGCTGGCGTAGCGGCATGCTTCACGATGCAGGGCGTGCTTGGCCTTGGCGCCGCTGCGGCCTTGGCATGGCCGGCGCTGGTTGCTGTCGGCATGGCCGCGCTGGTTGCCGTCGGCATGGCCGCGCTGGTTGCGTTTGGCATGGCCGTGCTGGTCGGAAGCGGCACGTTCGTCGCCACGTTCGCCGGCATGGCCGTGTACGTGGCCGTTGGCGTATTGGTCGGCGTCGGTGTACTGGTCTGCTGCGGCAAGGGCGGCCTCACGACCGGAGGCCGGGCCGTGTTCGTGGCCGTCGGCGTATTGGTTGCCGTCGGCGTATTGGTCGGCGTCGGCGTATTGGTTGCCGCCGGTGTGTGGGTAGGTGTATGAGTCGGTGTGTGGGTAGGTGTATGAGTCGGTGTGTGTGTCGGCGTGTTGGTTACTGTCGGCGTGCTGGTCGGCGGCTCCGGCGTGTGCGGGTCGCATTCTTCTCCGGCAAGCTGACGATCATGTGTGGGGGGGTCACCGTCAAGACAGGAATGCGCCATCACCGTTGTCGCGTCCTGCGCCATCCAGACCAGGCCGACGACCAGGGCAAGGGCGCCCAGGATCATCAGCGTCAGCGAACGTCTCTTATGTTTCTGCATCAAGAACCGCCTCTCCCGATTTCATCAAATGTGGCTGTCTGTATCGGATCGGAACTGAAGGTAGACAGGTGTATGGCAGCCATACAGCCGCCGGCCTGACGCTGCGATATAGTATACAGCATTTTGCGTGACATATGTGTGAAAAATGGCGGTTTTTTCGCGCCGGTTTCGTGCCAGTATTGTGCCAATATGGTCATACGTGGTGGAACCGGGGACGTCCGGGCCGCAGGCAACCCGTATCGGGGCCGCTTTCAGCCGGACCGGATCACGGCGGCGCCGGTGGTGTCAGCGTGCCACCGGCGCCGCCCTCTGTCCGGCGATCTCTATTCCGGCACCGTGGCCGTCGGAAAATTCTGTTGCCAGTCGCTCTTCTCGCCCGCCGCGTTCACCGCGCGGATGGTATAGTAGTACTTCCTCCCGGCCGTAAGCCCGCTGTGCCTGTACGATGTGCCGTCGGCTCCTCCCAGCGGTTCCCAGTCGGGCAGCGGGTCCCACCACACCTGCAGTTCGTAGCGCACCGCGCCCGGAACAGCCTCCCAACTGAGCTCGATTGTGCTCTCCCCGCCCGCCGCGGCCGTCAGCGCCGGCGCCGTCAGCGGGGATGCCACCGGCGTTGGCGTCGGCGTTAGTGTCGCCGTCGGCAGCGGGGATCCGGACGCCGTTGGTACGGTCGCCGACGCAAAAGCCTGTTGCCAGTCGCTCTTCTCGCCCCCCGCGTTCACCGCGCGGATGGTATAGTAGTACTTCCTCCCGGCCGTAAGCCCGCTGTGCCTGTACGATCTGCCGTCGGTGCCTCCCAGCGGTTCCCAGGCGGGCAGCGGGTACCACCACACCATCAGTTCGTAGCGCACTGCGCCGGCCACCGCTTCCCAACGCAGTTCGACCGCGCCTGCGGCCGCCTGCGCGGTCAGCGCCGGCGCGGTCAACCCTTGCGCCTCTGGCATGGGCGTTGGCGTCGCAGTTTCCGTTGGCGTCGGTGTAGGCGTCGGCTGCAGCTCTTGCGCCTGTGCTTCCTGCGGCGACTCCAGCGTGATGCCGGCATGGACGCGCTCGCCCTTGCCGCCGGCGTTTTGGGCGCGGACCCAGACCCTGTACGTCTTGCCGCTTTCCAGGTTGCGGAAGGTTACGGACAGCTTGTTCGCCTTGGGATTCTTGGTCGTGCCCTTGCCGCCGCCCTCCGGATTCAGATGCACGATATAGCGGTTGGGCGCGCCCCCGCTCGCCGGCGGCTGCCAGCTGACGGTTACGCTGTCCGCGGTCGCGGATAGCAGCACGCCGGCCACCGGGCCGGGAATTTCCACCACCGTTGGCGTTGCGGTTGGCGTGGCTGTCGGCGTTGGCGTTGGCCGGACAACTACAACGATCGGCCCCTCTCGCTGGCCTGGGTCTGGTGTTTCTGTCGGCGTCGGCGTAGCCGTGGCTGTCGGCGTCGGCGTTGGCGTGGCTGTCGGCGTCGGCGTCGGCGTGGCTGTCGGCGTTGGTGTCGGCGTAGCCGTGGCTGTCGGCGTCCGGGTCACTGCAGAGGGCGGCTGCTGCTGTTGCGGCTGTGCGCCCTGGGGCTGCTGCGGCCGGACCGGTTGCGGCGTTGGCGCGGACACGGAGAAGCTGACCTCTACCGACCAGGGGCCTACGCCGTCCCCGTTCCTGGCGGCGACGCGCACCTTGTAGTCACCCGCGCTGATGGCGTTGATCCAGGCCAGCCCCTGTTCTTCAACGTTCGGGAGACTCAGGTCGACGTCGGCGGGGGCGGAGTTGACGTTCAGGGCCGGGTAGCTGCCGCCGTCGGCTCTGATCTGGACCACGTAGCCGGTCGCGTCCGACACGGTATCCCAGACCACCACGGCGCCCGACCCGTTGGGGTCCGCGCCCGAGTAGGTCTGCGCCGCCTGCACCGAGGACGGCCTAGAGGACGGGGCCGAGGCGCCGTTGACGACGGTGATGGTGAAGGTTTGGGTGGCGGTGACGCCGTTGCGGTCGGTGGCGGTGTAGGTCATCTCGGTCGTGCCGGGAACGGTCGGCGTGCCGGTGAGGCGCCTGATGTGCTGCCGCCCGTTGAAGCGGAGCCCCTGGACAGCGGGCTCCAGCTCGTAGAGAATGCCGGTGCCCACCCGCGTCCCGCCGTCCGCCTCGGGCAGCGTGAGGGAGACGTTTTGGCCGACGGTGAACTTCTGGCCGGCTATCGCCCGCAGGGCCGGCGCCGCATTCACGGCGATGGAGTTGGAGGCGACGGCGCGGGCCCCGTTCTCGTCCTCGGCCCAGTAGTCGACGCTGTAGAAGGCCGCCTGGGAGGGCGCGTCCATGCCGGCGCCGCTGGTGAGGAGCCGGGCGGCGGCGTTGAAGGAGAAGCCTGGCGCGTCGTCGTTGATGGTCTTTACCACGCCCCCGGTTACTTGCCGGCCGTTCACCGTCCTCTGCTCTTGCACGCGGTAGGTCAGGTGATAGGTCAGGTCGCCATGGCCGCCCGATGCCTCGGGCAGCGTCGCCGCGATGGGTTCCGATTGGCCGATGGTGTACTCGAAGATGGTGTCTTTGAAGGCCTGACGCTGTTCCGGATCGAACGTGACCGGCGGGGCGACGGACACAGTGAAGGTGAGGACAGCCGTGCTGCCGATATCGTCTCTGGCGGTGTAGGTGACGGTGGCCGGGCTGTCGGTCTTGGCCGCGGGGGTGCCGCGGATGACCCTGTCGTAGTTCATGTAGAGCCCGTCGGGCAGTCCCGCGGCGGAGTAGTAGACGTTGTAGAAGGCGCCGGTGGCCTTGGGCAGCGCGCGGGCCAGCACCTCATCCTGGGAGAGGCCGCGTCTGGGCGCCTCGCCGCCCTCGGTGAAGGTCATGTCCGTCACGGTGGCGCTGTCGAAGGACAGCGAGGAACGCTGCAGATCGAAGGTGTAGTTCATGCCCTCCACACTGCCACCGCCGGTAAGGAGTTCAATTCCAAGGGCCACGGTGGTCTCGAGCCTGGTAGTCTCCAAGCCTACGCCCGAATCCGTCCCAAAATTCAAAGTAGTGGACTCGGTATCAGGGTTGTTGTTTAGCAACCCGGTGAGGTTCCACCCTGTAACTGCGATGTCGGTCCAGGTGGGCGTGAAGGTGATGCTTGCCACGTCGGAGGGGACCCGGAGCGTGTACTCTCCTCTGTGGGGGTCGAACAGCGGTTTAGGCAAGAGAAGCAGAGTCTGCGTTTTGCCGTTGCGCATGACCGTGCCGGTGACGGTCAGTCCGCTCAGGTGGGCGTCGTGGCCGTGTGTCGCCCGGGCCGGCTGCGCGTCGCGGGCGAAGAAGACGGTCTGCGCAATCAGCGCGACGGCCAGCAGAAGGGGGGGGGAGCGGCGGAGGGCCCTGGTCAGTTTACTCATGTTGCTATACCTCCAAGGTTACGGCGGCGCCCCGCGTCCGGCCTCTGACGACGCGGGTGACATGGGGCGGAGCCCAGGTGGACGACGGCTGCTGTTCGGCCAATGCGGTGCACGACTATGGCTTCGAAAGGTACCGACATTGAAGTACAGCAGTAGTATACAGCATTTTGCGTGACATGTGTGTGAAAAGTGGCGGTTTTTTCGCGCCAGTTTCGTGCCAGTATTGTGCCAATGTGGTCATACGTGGTAGAATCGGGACGTCCGGGCCGCAGACGTACCGTATCAGGGCCCGCTTTCAGCCGCCGCGCCTGCGTCTGAACTGTGCAGCGCAACTTCATTCCCGGCATGGAGGGAACTATGAAACCCGCCGACGAACTTGTGCAGGAAATTGAAGCGCTGCGGGAGCGCCTCTCCCGCTTGAGCAGGGCCAGCCTGCTCATCAACGAAAGCCTCGACTTCGACGCCGTCCTGCAGAGCGTCCTCGACTCCGCCCGCTCTCTCACCGGCGCCAACTACGCCCTGCTCACCCTCCTCGACGACGCGCGTCGTCCGGCCGATGACTTTCTCGTCTCCGGCTTTACCTTCGATGTGGTTCAGCGTCTGTGGGATCTGCCCGATGCGTTGAAACTCTTCGATCATCTCGGCAACACTGCCAAACCGCTCCGCCTCACCGACCTGGGCCGGCGCATCAGGTCACTGGGCCTTCCCGAACCCCGTCTGACGGGCGGGGTAGCTCTCCCTAAGTCCTTTCTGGCCGCCCCCATCCGCCACAACGGCGAACGCGTCGGCAACATCTTTCTGGGCAAGGCAGGCACCGAACAGGATTTCAGCTCCGAAGATGAGGAGACACTGGTCATGTTTGCCTCCCAGGCCGCGCTCGTCATCGCCAACGCCCGCCACTACCGCGACGAGCA
This sequence comes from Caldilineaceae bacterium, assembly GCA_965204525.1. Lineage (GTDB taxonomy): Bacteria > Chloroflexota > Anaerolineae > Caldilineales > Caldilineaceae > Bin5. Next base: position 2,833,136 of record OZ241994.1, read on the forward strand.
GCGGGCCCGGAACGACCTCGAAACCCTGATCAACACCTCCCCGATCGCTGTCGTCGTATTCGACGCAAAGGCCGGTATCCCTGTTTCGTTAAACAGAGAGGCGGAAAGAATCGCCAACATCCTGCAGACACCCGACCACTCTCTGGAGGATCTCTTTGAGGTGGTAATCTGCCGGCGCGCCGACGGACGCGAGATCGCCCTCGACGAGTTCCCCCTGGCCCAGGTGCTCAGCATCGGCGAGACCGTACGCCTCGAAGAGATCGAACTGCAGGTTCCCGGCGGCCGCAGCGTCAAGGCGCTCCTCAACGCCACGCCGATCCACTCGCAGGAGGGCGTGGTCGAAACGTTTGTCGTGACGTTGCAGGATATGACGCCGCTCGAGGAGCTGGAGCGGCTGCGCGCCGAGTTCATGGGGATGGTGAGCCACGAGCTGCAGACGCCGCTGACCACGATCAGAGGCTCCGCTTACACCCTCCTCGACGAAGCGGCCTCCCTCGACCCGGCCGAGACGCGCCAGTTCCACCGCATCATCGTCGAGCAGGCCAACCAGATGCGCAGCCTCATACGCGACCTGCTCGATGTGACTCGCATCGAGACAGGCACGCTTTCCGTCGCCCCGGAGCCGTCCGATACCGCCACCCTCGTGGAAGAGGCCCGCACTATGTTCATGGGCTCAGGCCGCACGAACAGAATCCACATCGACGTTGCCCCGGACCTGCCCCAGGTCATGACCGACAGACGCCGCATCGTCCAGGTCCTCAGCAACCTGCTCTCCAATGCGGCCAGGTACTCCAACGAGCTGTCCACCATCACCGTGCGCGCGGCGCTGCAACAGTTTCAGGTTGTCGTCTCAATCGCCGACGAGGGCAGAGGCATAGCGGCCGAGCGGCTGCCGCTCCTGTTCAGAAAGTTCTCCCGCGTCGACGGCGAGGACCGCCGGGGAGACAGCACCGGGGCGGGGCTGGGTCTCGCAATCTGCAAGGGCATCGTGGAGGCGCACGGGGGCCGCATCTGGGCCGAAAGTGACGGTCCCGGCCAGGGCGCCCGCTTCAATTTTACAGTTCCCGTTGCTGAACAGGAGAAAACGGCAGGCGCTGCCGACCCGGCGCCGCTTGCAGCCGAACCCGGCAATGAAACAGAGGAGCGGACGCGCATCCTCGTCGTTGACGACGATCCCCACGCGCTCAGATATATCCGCAACGTCCTCTCCAAGTCAGGCTATGACCCGGTAGTGACCGGAGAACCGGGGGATGTCGACCGTCTGATTGCCAAGGAGGGGCCCCATCTCGTCCTGCTGGATATGATGCTGCCGGGGTTCGACGGGATCGAGATGATGAAGAATATCCTGGCAAAAACTGCTCTGCCCGTCATCTTCCTCTCCGCCTACGGCCAGGAAAATCTCATTGCCAGGGCCTTCGAAACGGGGGCGGCCGACTACGTCGTGAAACCGTTCTCACCGACCGAACTGGCCGCGCGCATCAGGTCGGTCCTGCGCCAGCGCTCCGGAATCGGCTATCCCGGGCAGCCCGAAGACTATCTCCTGGAAGACCTGGTGATCAACTATGCCGAACGCCGCGTGGCCGTGGCCGGACAACCGGTCGTGCTGACCGCGACCGAATATGCGCTGCTCTACGAGCTCTCGACCAACGCCGGCCAGGTGTTGACCCACAGCCAGCTGATACAACGGGTCTGGGGCCGGGGACACGCAGGCGACGCCAGGCTGGTCCGTACCGTGGTCAAAAGAGTGCGCCAGAAACTGGGTGACGATGCCAACAACCCCAGGTACATCTTCACCGAACCGCGCGTCGGCTACCGTATGGAAAGGAGCGGGACAGGGGAGCAGGTGGATCAGTTCTCATCCTGATGCTTTGTTCACCACTTTCTTGATGGTAAACTTCCTTTGGGTATTGGGTCTTCCGATGGATTCAGGTGCAGTTCTGAGTCGGTACAAGGAGTAATGACATGACCAAGACAGGTCGATTCCGCAGTACGCTCTCGCTCTGGCCCATCTTTCTGCTTACGCTTCTTCTGAGCGGCGCGTGCATCCCTGAGAACATGGTGGTCAGCCCGCTGGGAACGGTTGTGGTGGGCCCCGGCGAGGATATCCAGATCCGTTCGGCGGCTGTACTTTCCAGCATCGGCGGCTTGGGGACCTCTACGCAACGCGCGGTGGCCCTGGCGCTGGCCGACTACGGGCCGATCAAGGGGCACAACGTGACGATGGGCGCCGGCCTGGACTCGCTGTGCACGCCGGAGGGCGGCGCGGCGGCGGCGCAGACGATAGTGGGCGACCGGCGCGTGGTGGGCGTGATCGGCACCTCCTGCTCGGCGGCGGCGGTGAAAGCGTCGCCGATTCTGAGCGAGGCGGGGATGGTGTTGATCTCGGCGTCGAATACGGCGCCTTCGCTGACATCGGACCTGCGGGGCAATGCAGGATCCGACTACTATGCGGGCTACTATCGGACGGTCAACAACGACCTCTACGAGGCGGAGGCGGTGGCGAAGTTCGCCCGCCACCACCTCAGTCTGCACGATATGGCGGTAATCCATGACGGCGATCCGTACACTTCCGGCCTGGCTCACGCGTTTGCGGTCGCGTTCGAACTGGGAGGCGGCGCGGTCACGATCGCGACGGTCGGCAAGGGGCAGACGGATATGATCGCTGTGCTGACCGAGGTCGCGGCGGCCGCCCCGGACGGTCTGTTTCTACCGCTATTCCCGGACGAGGCTGGCGCGATCATCCGCCAGGTGGGGCAGGTTGCGGGTCTGGAGGACGTGGTTCTGATTGGCGGCGCTGGCCTGATGGATTTCGAGTTCCTGGCGATACCGGAATCGGAAGGGGTGTACATCGCCAGCCCGGAGCTGCAGTTCCAGAACAGCGTCAACGAGGCAACGGGTAAGAATGGAGGCGATCTCGCGGCGGCCTATCACGAGAAGTACAATAGGGCGCCGGACTCAGCCTACATAGCGCACGCGTATGACGCAACGACTATGCTGCTGCGGGCGATTGAGGAGGTTGCGGTTGTGCAGGGGGATACGCTTTATATCGACCGGGCGCGTTTGCGGGAGGCGTTGACGGGCACGGAGCAGTTCAGCGGCATCATTGGCAATATCTCGTGTGACGAGTTCGGCGACTGCGGCACGGGCCGCCTGCGCATCGTGCATCATGTCGATTCCACCGTCACAGACCTGGAGGGACTGGAGATCGTCTACTATCATCTTCACGATGAGAACGGCGATTAGACACCCTCCGCTAGCGATTGAATTTCACAGGTGAGTATCTGAACACGACTGGCAGTTCAGCGATGTCAATGGCGGCGGGGTCGGTGTAGTGTGAGATGTGGACATGGCCTGTGCCGCAGTCGCCGAATGAGTCACAGGAGATAGGGCCGGTGATGCCGTTGAATCTTATGAGGTCGGTAAGAGCGAAGCGGAGCATGGCGCGGTCGATGTAAAGCATACCTTCTTTATTTTCCACAGCGATATATTCAATGGCGCGCAGAAGGAGAGTGGTGGCATCGTAGGCTTGGGCAAGGTACGCCAGGTTCGTCGTTTCGTTGAACTGCTGTTGATAGGCGTTGAGCAGCTCTTCTCCACTCCTGCCAGTTATTTCGTTGGTATTGTCGTTGAACTCAAATTCCGGTCCTGCCAGGTAGGCGTCCACAGATTCCAGCTCGGTGAACAGTAGAGACTCTATAGTGATCAGTGTTACATCTTCGAGTCCGTCAACCTTGTCGATCTGGCGTACTATGTGGCCTGCCTCATCGGGAAAGAGGGGAAAGAAGATACCTTCAATGTTGTCTGTAGATATGCTGGTCAGGAGGGGCAGCATATCGACTTGGCCTTTGGAAACGACACCGGTGCTCACGACTGAACCACCCAGATCCGCAAAGGCAAAAGAGAAGGCGTCAGTAATGCCCACTGTATAGGGGTCGCCGTCGTTAATGGCTGCCATCCTGCGCAGGTCCAGTTCGTTGTATACGAAATCCGCAACCGCTCGTGCCTGGTGAATATCATTGCTGGCGACGCGGTAGTAGCCTGGATGATAGTTGTTGCCGGCTTTGCCATACAGATCGGATGTCAGAGAGGGCGCAGAATTTGCGGAGGAAATCATTACCAGGCCGGCCTCGCTGATAATCGGGGAAGCGGCTACAGCTGACAGTGAACATGTCGTCCCGATTACACCCAGAACGCGTGGATCGTTTATCGCTGTCCTGGCTGCGTCCACGCCTCCTGCCTCCGTACAGAGCGAATCGATGCCTGCGCCCAGCGTGATCTCATGTCCTTTTATCGGGCCGTAATCGGCAATCGCCATCGCCGCTGCGCGCAGTCTCGGCACACCCAGCTCACCTACGCCGGTCAGGACTTCGAGAGAACGAATGTGAATATCGTCATCTGGCTCTACAATTACGTACCCCATTTCTGACGGACTGTACACAAAGCGATGCGGCGTGCAAGCGCCAGTCAAAATGAGCACAACCAAAACGGTCAAACAACGCAGCAACATAGCCATCCTCTGTAACAGTGTGCGCATCTCTTCGTCCACTTTATGTCCTCCCATGACGAAAAACCGGAGCAGTAGTCTCGCCGCCGGCAGCGCCCCGAACCGTACCACCCCGCCCCGCAAAAAACAAACAGGCCCCGCCGCATCCCGCGACGGAGCCTGTGCGCCCAACACCCACATCCTACTTTCGATTTACCATCATTCTGCCCCGCCACCGGCTGGGCAGTTCGCTCCATTATACACCCTTAGCTTGTGGTCCAGGTCTTGGGGCCAAGCTCACCTTCCTGTCGGTTTTCGGATTCGATTTCCAACCACTCATCGACGATCTGACGCAATTGCAGGAATACCTGGTCTTTATCGTCCCCATGGCAGCAGGGACCTATGATTCCCGGGTAAGACCCTACATAACACTGGTCTTCCTCCGACCATTCGACGACCCCGCCATACTTTGTGTTTGCGGTCATCTTTCAGCCTCCTCAACAGCTCGTCTTACTTCCCTTTCCTGGTACGGCCTTGCGTCATCGTTCGGCTTTCCAGAAACAGTAACTCGCCCTCCCTTTGGATGCCAGAAATTCCTGTGGCTGCCTTTTCCGCCTCTATCTGTAAATCCAGCCCTTTCCAGCTCTCTGATCAACTCTCGAATCTTGCGGGGCATATCTGTCCAGGAACAGGTTGCGGTTTAGAATCGATTGACGAGACTCAATCCAGTAAGCCGATAGCTCCCCATCAGACTCAGCAACAAGAAAGAGCCTCATCACGATAAACAACATTGTCGTATATCGCTGTCCATATTGCAATGTCGAAGAGACCGGCACGAATGGGCATTTGTATTGTGAAGTGGACCCCAATGTTTCGACCATACAATTGGGAAAACATGGAGCATTCGCGCAGATTCGGCTGGCTCTGATCAGAGCGCGTAGTGTTGTTCAGCTTGGTGGGCGTGATCGTCGGGACTTTGACGCGCTCTCTCATAATTGTAGAAGATCCGGGCACCTCTTACAGCAGACGCTGGTTTCAGGGCCGTATCAGGTTGGCATGAATCTCGTGCTCGCTGGACAGCTGGGCTAATCGTCTTACTCCATTCGAGCACTTCCAGTGCAACCCGGAACTTGAAGGCCGCCGTGTGCCGCCGCCGTCTCTTGACCATCGTGCTGCCCCTCCACAGGCTGGGTGACTTCCTCTTTGGATGCACGTGAACTAGTGGTCCGGTCTTGGGGATCACTTCACTTGCCGCGCGGGAGATAGTCCTGGCCATAAGTCGAGAAATCGTGTGTCCAGAAGGCAATGGTGGATTCGTCAGTAATGCCAGGAATCCGCGCCGCAAGTGTCAACGTTCCGTCTTCTTGGGAAAGCGACACTTTGACCTTGTCTGGCAAGAGATCGCACCTGGTGAATTCCGCGCCATTGTGTTCGGCGATAGAGCGATAGCATCTACTCAGGTCTATTTGAAACCAGGGTTTTGAGAGAATCACCCTGCCCAAAGTAACCCTTGTCAGCTCAGGATCGTAGTAGGTGGCATCTATCTGAAAGTCACGATAGTCCAGCGAAGTCTGAGCATCACCCTCGATATCGATCAGAACAGTCCACCGATACTTTATGTCATCCCAATGTCCTATTTCCTGCCTGTTCGCCGCCTCTTCGGGAAGTTCGCGCAGGTGAAAGGTCGCGGCCAGCAGTTCGCCATCCAATGCGGAACTTACGCCGATCATGTCGACGGAGCCGGGCAAGTAGGCCGCAACTGACCCTTCCAGGCTCTGTCCTGGCGACAGGTCGGTATAACGCAACGGAAGAGTACCAATAGAATACCTCTGGTAGGGGGATGGTGGCAGAAACGGGCAACCGTTCAACAGGCAGACACATGCGGCAATCAACAATGTTTTCATTTATCGTTTGTACTCCTGTCACTGTGGGCCAGTTCTCAAGCGAGCGCAAGCCTTCAATCAGATCAGATGCCATCGCATTTGCCGCTATATGCCAGGTTGACCTGCCCCCGACGTTTGTACCACCGGTTATGTTAGTCCGACAAGCACGGGGACAGGGCCGGCAGGAATGAGGGACTCGGGCGCCGGCAGGCCGACCCTTTCCGAGCAGATGCTTCTCGTCTATTGGGGGAGGACAATGACGCAGGGTTCCCACATTTGGGTTTTGGTCGTAGCGGTTGCGGCGTCACTTGTCGCGGTTGCCGCCTGCTTCGGGCCGCAAACTTCAGACGACTACTACGACAGGGGCGTTGCCAGGTTGGAGGACTTCAAATACAAGGGCGCCGTTGCCGACTTTGATCAGGCCATCAGCATTCGGCCCAAATACAGCGACGCCTACATCAAACGGGCCGATGCCAAGATCGGACTTGATCAATACGAGGAGGCCATCGCCGACCTGGATCAGGCCATCCAACTGCAGCCCGATGACGGCTACGCCTACTCCAGCCGGGGCCTTGCCAAGTCCATGCTTGGTCAATACAAGGACGCGATTGCCGACTTTGATCAGGCCATCCGACTGCGGTACCGCTACGCCTTCGATTACTATTATCGGGGCGTTGCCAAGTTCAACCTTGACCAATACGATGAGGCGATCGCCGACTTCGATCAGGCAATACAAATACGGCCCCGCGACGCCTCCTTCTACCTCAGCCGGGGCCTTGCCAAAGCTGAACATGGTCAGAACGATGAGGCGATCGCCGACTTCGATCAGGCAATACTACTGCGGCCCCGCGACGCCTACTACTACCTCAGCCGGGGCCACGCCGAGGTGGCCCTCGGCCAATACAAGGAGGCGGTCGTCGACTTGCAGACCGCTCTGGAACTGGCGAGCGAGACAAACGACGGTGACTTAATCCCCTACCTTGAACAAGAGATTCGGGAACTTGAACAAGTGGAGTGATGGAGGAGCATCTGCGCTCTCAAACTGAACGCACCACTGGCCGGATCGTTGAGACAAGCGCTATTTTCGCCGTCGAGTGCGAATGGCCCAGAGTCGTGCGGCGACCGGTGTCGAGCAGACCCCTTTCGACCAATTCGCTGGGCGGACCTCACATTGTGAAACGATAGAGTGCCGTACTGTCAGATGAGAGGGGGTGGTATGGGGCAGTTTACGAAGACGCCCTTCATGTAGGGAGTTGAGTGTTCACAGTTGAAATCGTCTTGCGCAGGCGGAAAATCAGAATCAAAGTCAAAAATGCGAGAGGCAGCCGCCACAGTTCTTCAACTGCAAAGCGTAACCAGAGAGAGTCAATGTAAACTGTGTCCACTTGCATGTTAAGCAAGACTTGACTGACTATGTTCGGGGCATTGGCGTACACGACGTACACCAGGATCGCGAGCGGAAGGTATAGAATCCTTCGTTTCCGAACACTGGCAATGACCGCCAGCGACGTGCAGACATTGAGAACCAGCAGATTGAATACCAATTGCCACGAGAAATAAAATGTACTCCACCATGAAAAGAATCTGTTCACATGCGTCATCTTCTCGAAGAATGGGTACTGAGAAAGGTCCGGTGTGTGGTAGTAGAAGTGCTCGCCAACCATTATTATCAACGCGAAGAAACTGTAAGCTATCCCGAACAACACTCCGTCATTCCATGATGCTATTTTTGTGGGCGCGTAACGGAAGATTAGCCAGCGACTGCCTTCTCGTACCAGACCGAAAATGACCGAATGTATGATCCAAGGGGCGTAAAGCACGTCCCAAAGGAGTACAAAGAAGATTATGACCGGGAACATTGCATCATGCTCCAACAGCCGTGAAACAGTTCGATCAAAGAGTAGATGCGCCACGAAACTGATTGCGAATAAGACGAAGGCGAAGAGCAGGGGGCGCACCTGGGCCTGCGTGCGTTTCCGCCAGACGATGGCGGTGGCGATGGGCAGCCCAAACAGAATTGAAAACTTGAGTAAGAGAAAGAACATTGTGGTTTATCGCCTTGAAAGTTTGTGGGGACATGGAATTCATATGAGCAACGCCAGTTCCCCAAAAAGTCCCAGCGCCCTACAACCCAAAATTCAAAACCCCAATGTGGATTGTCAATCAAGAACGTACGCTATCAACGCCAATCCAAAGACGGCTCCGGTAATCCAGGCCGTGGCGAAAAGGAGGACGCTACTCAAAGATTTCCCTCTTATTTTCCAAGTTACTATTCCCAAACAAAGACATAGAAGCGCCCCCAGCGGTATGACCACAGCAGCAGTGAATCTGGTGTTCAGAGACCCATAAACCGTTGAAGGCACGAAGAAGAAGCCCGCAATGACTGCACCGGTGACAAGCCTTTCTTTCATGTCCGCAACTCCTTTTCCCACTATCCTCCCGCCCCGACCCCGAAAGCCGTATAGGTGGCAATGACGGAAAAGACGAAACCGCCCGCCACCAATATGCCGCCGACCAAAAACGCCCAGAACAGGAAGCCCACCTTCCATCGAATCGAATCCATGTGCGATTCCATCCTCTGTAACAGTGTGCGCATTTCTTCGTCCACTATATGTCCTCCCATGACGAATAACCGGAGCAGTTGTCTCGCCACCAGCATCGCCCCGAACCGTACCACCCCACCCCGCAATAATCAAACAGGCCCCGCCGTATCTCGCGACGGAGCCTGTGCGCCCAACACCGGCATCTTACTTTCGAACAGGGCGTTCATCCGCCGCGCAGCAAGTTCGCTTTGGCAAATTTTGTGGTTGGCCCCAATGACTGCACCACGAAATGGGAATAACATGGTGAATCCTTCCGGATTCGGCCGGCTTTGAACATGGCGCACAGTGTTGCTCAGCTTGGGGGGGACGAAGGTCGGGACTTTGACACGGTCTCTAACGTTTTTGGGAGACCTGGGCCCGTCTTAAAGCAGATGACGTTTCCACCCCCGTATCAGGTTGGCATGACTCTTGTAATCAAGTGAAGGGAGACGAAGGGGCATGCGTTTTCACGGGGAGCGGAGGCTTATTCATTCTGGACTAGTGCGGTGTAGACTGTGAGCAATTGGGCGCGGCACTGGGGGGTCAGATCGTGAAAAGATGTTGCATGGTTTTTGCTGTAGTCTGGGTGGTTGTGGGGGTAGTGGGCGTGTACTTTGGCGGCGGGCTTTTGGATGTTAATTCGGTTCCCACCGCAACCAAATCCGCTGTCCGGTCAGAGGCGGAGGAGCTGGCGATTGCGGACGAGGTGGGATTGGGATTGGACTACGTGGGTCATTTGATTGGTAGTGTGGAGGGTCTTACATAAAATCTTCTCTGTTCAATCCAGACTGCTTGATGATGCTTCTTATTGTTCCGACAGGAATCTCTCTACTATTAGGCACAACCACACGAATTGGTTCATTGTCCACCCACTTTTCAAATACCATATGGCTTCCCTTGCCTCTAGGTGTTTCGACAAAACCCTTGTTTCTCCAAGATTCTACGAATCCTCCGAGTCGGTTTAGGGGTTAACCTGTTGGACATCTAACTGAACAAATCCTTCCTCGGCGAAAGTATGATACGATACTGTGGTTCTATGCTTTTCGGCTTCTTCCAGCTTGTCGAATCTGATCAAGCGTCTCCATATTTCTTCTTCTGATCCAACTTCTATCAACAACTCTATGGCTTCAATCAGGTTGTCAATAGCCTCTTCTCTTGTCTCACCCTGGCTTGCAACTTCTATTTCAGGGCATCGAGATACATGCCATTCACCTTCCTGCCATAACTCAACACTGAAGAGTCGTTTCATTTTGCAACCTCAAGTCATTGAAAATCATATGTTCAAACAAGCACTGAACTTCATCTTGGCATAAAGAGTACCAAGTTTGCAGCAGATAGTCCAACCGTGAAAACAAGCCATGATATGCCTTCTTAAGGTCAAAGGCTGGACTATAGTGGCCGCTATAGCATTTGTAGCGTTAGCAGGTTGCAGACAGGAAAAGACCTTCGGTGAATATTACTTGCATGGCCCAACATGGTTGAATCAGGGCGAGAATGACAAAACGATTTCAGAACTTGACCGGATCATTCGGGAACAACCCGATAACACGGCTGCCCATATGAAACGCGCCGAAATAAAGTCCAAATTAGGTCGGTACGAAGAAGCGCTCTCTGACCTCGATCTGGCCGTCCGTCTGCAACCGGACAACCCCGCAATCTTCCAGCGCAGGGCAGATATTCACTTGGAAATCAGTCAATTCGATGCCGCCGTTTCCAATATCGATCACGTCGTCCGTCTGCGGCCTAACGACCCATCCGCCTACATGACGCGCGCACTATACAGATTTCAGGCCGAACAGTACCGGGCGACAATTTCCGACCTCGATAAAGTCATCGCCATGCGTCCAGACCACCCCTCGGCTTATTATCTTCGCGGTCTGGCCTGGGCCAACTTATATCAGCCTTGGCTTGCCCTTGCCGACTATGATAAACACATTCAGATACATCCAGATAATGCCCACGCTTATGGAAGCCGGGGTGTTGCAAAGGAGCGTCTTGGCCAGCGCAAGGAGGCTCTTGTTGACTACGAAATATGTTTGCAAATGCTAGGCGACAGCCCAAGTCATAACGGGATGCGAATTGCCGTCGAAAAGAGGGTTCGGGAACTTGAAAACAGCAGAAAGGAAGAACGCAATGAGTAATCGCAATGAGCCGCATATCGAACTAGGCAGAAAAACCGAAGCCGGAACTCACGCAACCGAATCTCCCGAAAAACTGTTCGGCCGCCTCGTCGCCATGGAATTGATAACAATCTCCCTCTGCGAGGCAGTCCTGAACAATAAGGACCTCAGCCATGTCAGACGTGAATTCCTGGACCGATGGCAAAATGCTGAAGAAACTGTCAACCTTCAAACAGATAACTACCAGAAGACCAGAATAGGCGCCATTGCGAACTCAAGAAAACAATCGACCACAGAAGCATTCAGGGATTCTGTCAATGAGTTCCTCAACTACCTGGACGATATCGAGTAAGACCCCGCCACGACACGCAGGTTGACCGCGTCCTGATTAGCAACGAAGTCATTTACTTTGGCGGGGGCGGCCTATGTATTCCTGTAGTTGGCCCCAATCTCCAGACCGCGAAATGGGAAAAAATGGATAGGGAAACGGTTATTCGCAAGTTTGAGAATGTGAAATTATGGAATAGAGGCGGAGTGCGAGCACCCCATAAGCCTTTACTGGTGCTATATGCGATTGGCAAGCTGTTGCAAGGTGAGGAGCGGCTACTTCCCTATGCTGAAGTGGACAAAGAACTCGGGGATTTACTGCGGGAATTCGGTCCGAAACGGCAGAACTACCAAACGCAACAACCATTTTGGCGGCTCCAGAACGACGGGGTTTGGGAAATTCCCGAGGCGTACTTGGTGAGTCAGACATCTAGCGGCGATGCCCGAAAAAGCGACCTGGATGTGTACGAGATTTCCGGGGGATTTCCAGAAGATATCGCTCGTCTATTGCAAGACGATCCCGAATTGGCGCTAATGATCGCCCAGGGGATGCTGGACACTCATTTTCCGTCCTCGATCCACGAAGACATTTTACAGGCTGTCGACATAGAATTGCCCTCCGCAGTGCCTGGCAACGGCAGGCGCTACTCGAACTTCCTGGCGAATGTCTTGAAGGCATATGAGTACAAGTGCGCCGTGTGCGGCTTCGATGTACGGTTGCGCCATCAGCCTGTTGCGCTGGAAGCTGCCCATATCAAGTGGCAACAGGCCGGTGGGCCGGACGTGGAAACGAACGGCCTGGCGCTGTGCGTACTTCACCAGAGGCTTTTCGACCGAGGGGCTTTTTCTTTGTCCGAGCAGTTGCAAATCATGGTATCAGATGAAGCCAACGGTTCGGCTGGCTTCCAGGAGTGGTTGATGCGCTTCCACGGTCAGCATCTCAAATTCCCGCAGAGACAGTCCTATTACCCTGACGAGAAGTACGTTTCCTGGCATGTAAAGGAGGTTTTCCAAGGAGACTATCGCGATCTGTGATCTGAGCGGGCCTTAATGCAGCCTTCCAATCAGGCTCCGTTCGCGCCGGTGTCACAGCGCGCTTTAGATTGAAGTCGGTAATCTGTGCCGAAAGGCGAAAGTGGCTCTCTTCATTCCTTACGTTGCCCAGGCACCTATCCCCACTGTTCCGTCCTAGCCTAAGGAACAACCGAAAAGCCATATCGCATAATAGGTCCCTTTCGATTGACATTGAGAGTGGGACATCTATAATATGCTCCAATCCCAATGGCATGACAAAGAGATAGGAGAAGCATAAGTGATCAGTTTGGAACAGGCGTTCAGCGACACTGAAAGAGCCGCGGAGTCGGCGCTCAAGGCGGCAAGAGGACTGACCACGCAGGCCAGGGCGCTCGAAAAGGCGGCCAAGACAGGAAACATTACGGCGATAAAGAGAGAACAGAAGAGGCTTACCGAGGCCCTTAACGTTCTGCAGCAGGAAGTACACAACGCGGCATCATCCTGGTCTTTTTCGGACGAGGAGGTGGTGCGGTACCTCGACGAACGCTATACAGATGAGCTCCGGGGCGCGGCTTTAGACGTCGGTCTCAAGGTGTACGAACGTGATGGAAACGTGTTTTCCTATCCTTCGGTATTGCGCGTCCTCCCGCGTGAGAACGCAGTCAGAGTTGACAGGAAGAAGAATTCTGCCATTCGACCGACTCATTTGGCGGAAATGCTTCTCAAGAATCAGACAAAGAGCAGCGGCTATTCGTCAAATCGGTTCCTTGAGGCACTCTATTTTGTTTACTCAGGCATTTTGAGCAGAGAGGATTCCGGCCGTCTCATGAAAAGCACCGGGATCGTTGTACCTTTGATAAAGATATACGGGCTCATGACTGCCTTGCCCGGCGCTAACCGCGAGTATGACCGCAGCGACTTCGCGAGGGACATATACATGCTTGATTCCCAGGGACCCCGTCGGACGCGCAGGGGTGCTACAGTTTCCTTCCCTTCGTCAACTGGGACACGCCGAAAATCCAGCGACTTGTTTACGTTCGTAGGGCCAGAAGGCGAAAGCGTTGAGTACTACGGTCTAAGGTTCAGCGAGGACGTCTGATGTCGAACACCATCCCGATTCAGGAATGGCTGGGCTTCATTGACAGCGAATATCTGTCAACGTTCGTAAGGGACGGCGGGGCATCGGTCAAATTCGCGGTCACGCCCGAGGAGAGGAAGCCTGAACTCTATAGCGCTCTTAAAGCGCGGTGCGAAGAGCTGGATTACGTTTTCGTGGAGTTGGACGCGGTCACCAGTCGCGTTCATATGCCCCAGGACCTCTTCTTTGCGCTGGCCAAACAGATAGACTGGCAACTTCTGGCCCAGCGGATGGTGCGACGACTGGCGGAAGAGAAGGGTTTCCGCGTTGACGGCGTAGCAGTTGTGGACGCTAACGACAATATCTACAGTTCCCTGGCGCGTGCCAACGGAAGTGAAGCGACACTCGTACTCCAGGAGATCAGACCGGAAATAGTCAGCCGAGTCATGAGAAATCAGAAGATGGCGAGAGACTTCAAGGTTGCGATGTATCACTTTTGCACGAGCCTGGACGGCGGAGAGTCCAGGCAACCGCTGTTGGAGTGGCTTACAGGCGTTAACACGCGAATCAGCAACGTTCGCCCTTTTTCCATCCGCACCAGCATAAACCGCACCACGGCGCGACACTATATCGAGTCGGCGCTATACTGGGTGCGGCACGCGGGTCATGCCGGGACGGCACTCTTGATAGAAAACTCACGCGTGACCCTGGCAAGAAGACCCAAAGACGGATCGCGGTATTACACGCGGGCAATGACCATTGATCACTATGAGTTGCTACGTGAGTTCATTGACGACGTGGACAGGCTGGCAGCGACGTTGATGGTCGTCGTGACCAACAATGACTTCATCGACGAACAGTCGGCAAGAGGCTGGAGAATTTACTCGGCGCTGCAGACCAGGATCATGGACGACGTTCGCGACAGAAACCTCGTCAATCCGGTTGCAGCCTTAGTCCGGTTGTTGTAAGGAGGCCTGGCATGTCGATAGGCGATGGCACCAGTTCAACGGTGGCTAACCGGCTGGCGCTGGAAGCTCTGCGGAGCGGTGTTCCCAATCGGGCCGCTGTGCGGCTATTGGGTTGCAATCAGCCGCACGTAGAAGAGCGCTTCACAGCCATGCTGGACGGCGCCACGGAAGGCGATAGTCCGGCCCGCAATGGCCAGGGGATGCTGATCTCGGGCGACTTCGGATCGGGCAAGTCACACCTGCTGGCGCACCTGGAGCACCTTGCGCTTGAACAGGGATTTGTCTGCAGCAAGGTGGCGATCAGCAAAGAGACACCCCTCTATGATCTCGGAAAGGTGTTTATCTCGGCCATGGAAAGCGGGCGTTTACCCGACCGCAGCGGCCGGCTGATTGAAGAGTTAGGTCTATCTCTGAAGCCCGACTCAAGAGAATTCGCATCGTTCTTCAGATGGGCGGACCAGGCCGCGACACAGGGCGAAATCAGTCCTATTTTTCCGGCCAGCCTGCTTATCTATGAGAGATCAGGGGATCTCGAACTCAACGGCGAAATCGAGACATTCTGGGCAGGGGACAGGATTCTCAAGGGCAGAATAACAGCTGGGCTGCGCCAGATCGATCAGCTGCAAAACTACAAGTTCAACATGCCTAAGGTAGCTGAGCTGCCGCCACAGCGTCTGCGATTCGCCTTAGAGTTGATCAAGGGCGCTCGGTACAGGGGGTGGGTCGTATTGCTGGATGAGATCGAGCTGGTCGGTTCCTACTCGCTTCTTCAGAGGGGACGGTCATATGCCGAGGTGGCCCGTTGGATGGGGGAGGCGGCCGGGGAGACCTATCCGGGCCTGGTCATGGTCGGCTCGGTGACCGAGGATTTCGCTTCGGCAATCATCAGTCCTGACGGATCGAGGAAGGATCACGACTACATCAGGCCGAAGATGGAGGCTAATCAGAGATACAACGGTATCGCCGGCCGCGCCGAGACCGGTATGCATATGTTGGAACGGCAGTGCGTGCCTCTCAGAGCACCGGAAAGCGACGACGTGACCGCTACCGTAGAGAAGCTTCGAAGCTTGTATAGCGACGCGTACGGTTGGGAGGCGCCCCCGATCGACGCGAAAGCAGGCGGAGCCGGAATATACGGACGGATGCGGTACCAGGTCCGGCGCGCCATCAACGAGTGGGACCTGTTGCGGCTCAGGCCGGACTCCAGACCTGAGACAGAGGTCCAGGAGTTTACGACTTCGTATGAGGAGAACAGAGACCTGGAGTCGCCGGCCCAGGAAGGCGATGCTGAATAGGGCCGGCGATGCCTATCTCCTTCGACGATCTGGCCGAACCCGACGGCGGCGACACGGTAGCCTGGCTGCGATTTGTTGCCGAAGAAGAAGGTCACGGAGTTCGGGCCGCTCTGTTTGAAACCTCCAGCCTGGGCGAACCGTTGCGTTTTTCCTTTGCTCGCGCTGACAGTAGCCCCCAGCCATCATTCCATACAGACAGCGTGAAGCGGCGTGAGGCCGCGGTGCTTTCGCTCACCCGATCGCTTTTGAGGTCGGCAGCGGGCTCGCCGACACTGCTTCTCGGCCTGGCAGACGAGATTCCCCTTTGGGTTGTTACCGAGGCCCTACGGGTGAGGCTGCCCTTCTGTCTCATCGATCTAAGAAGTAAGGGCGCCCCACAGTTCTTGTGGGCGACAGACCAACCCCAGGAAGGCACGCAAGCCCACAGTGCTCTTGACAGGATCATGCTGAGAGACGACCCCTTCGAGGCGTTCGCGCGTGCCGCGAATTGCCTGAGCAAGGCGTTCGAGTACAGACGCATTCGCGGCTTTACCACTTTCGCCGGGTTAAGTGCCGTTGTGAACCTTTGCCGACCTGAGGTCGAGAACGGAAGCGACTCCGGTCCAGCGGAGAACCTCTGGGAGTTGTTGGAAGTACAGCCCATTAGTAAACGGCACGATAAGAGGCCTCATCCCTCATCCTGGGTCTCACAGATGGAATGGCCAGGGGAGCTGATGCCGTTTCAGATCAGCGGCGTGCAGGCGTTGCTGGAGATGAACCGGCTGCTCCTGGCAGACGACATGGGGCTTGGCAAGACTGTACAGACAGTTGCGGCGGTGCGGATTCTGCGGGCGCGCGGAGAGATAGAATCGTGTCTTGTCATCGCGCCGGCCAGTGTTTTGAACCAGTGGCGCGGTGAGCTTTCAAGGTGGGCTCCTGAGCTCAGCGCAATCATTGTTCGCGGGTCGGCGCCCGACCGCAAGTGGCAGTGGCTGGCCCAGACGGACGTCAAGCTGGTCAGCTATGGCGTACTGCGCCAAGACGCTGACAGTCTCGTTGCAACGCACCCTTCCCGGCGTATGTGGGATGTCGTCGTGGCTGACGAAGCACAGCGGATCAAGAATCATAACGACACGAGCGACGCGGTCAAGAGGTTGCGGAGGGTACGTTCATGGGCTTTGACCGGCACGCCTATCGAGAACAGGGAAGAGGAGCTGGCTTCGATCATGGAGTTTGTCGATCATGACGGGACGAGCCCGCTCAAGCGCTATTTTCCGGGTCTGGAATTAATGACCCGCCACAAGGAAGTCCAACTGCGGCGCAAAAAGAATGAAGTACTGAATGACCTGCCGCCGAAACTGGAGACCAAACTTGCTATTGAGTTGGGCCCCAGACAGAGGGCGAGCTATACGAAGGCAGAAGAGGAAGGTGTTTTCTATCTAAAGTCCCTGGGCGCTGAAGTCAGGGTACAGCATGTGCTCGAACTGATCACGCGGTTGAAGCAGATCTGCAATTTCGACCCCGTGACCGGCGAATCCAGCAAGCTCGACGACATTAGAGAACGACTGGTGCAGTTAACCGGGCAAGGACATAAGGCGCTTGTCTTCTCCCAGTACGCGAGTGAGACGTTCGGGGTGAAGGCAGCGGCTGCGTTCCTGCGAGCGTTCAGCCCAGTCATGTTGACGGGCGATATGCCGTTGGATGAGCGGTCGGTTGCGATCGAGCGGTTCAGGCACCGTGACGAGCACAAGGCGATGGTCATCTCTCTGCGGGCGGGGGGGCTAGGTCTGAATCTGCAGGAGGCGTCGTACGTGTTCCATCTTGATCGCTGGTGGAACCCGGCCGTTGAGAGGCAGGCGGAAGATCGCGCCCACCGGATGGGGCAAACCGTTAAGGTCAACGTGATCAAGTACTCGTGCGCGGGCACTATCGAGGAGCGCATTGACCGGATTCTGGAGCGTAAACAGAGGTTGTTTGATCAGCTGATTGATGACGTGTCACTCAACCTTTCGGCGAGGTTGAGCGGAGAGGAGCTTTTCTCGTTGTTTGGGCTTGATGCGCCTAGTGTCGATGGCGCTTAACTCTGTTCCCGTCGCTATCGTAAGAAGCTGCGAGACTTTGACCTTTTCCGCTTATGGCTGGCCCCAATGTCTAGACCGTGAAGTGGAAACAATTAAGTGCAGCTAGACGAATATGTGGCAAGCAGGCTGGCTAATTGACTCTTGCCAGGTAATTCCCCAGTTTTCTCAAGGAAGCATTGCGTCCAAGTGTTTGCTGATTCATGACGAGATGATCAGCGATTTCCGGCGCCATAGCCTCGCGATACCGTTCCCTCTTGATATTCTTTTGCCGCATGTTAGGATTCAGACCGAGCAGAATCTGTTCCGAAAAGTCGGTCAAGTATTCTTTAGAGCCTCTGCCGCCCGCTACCGCTTCGACGATGTTTTCGGTGTCACCCGGCTGTTTATTCCTGATCAGACGTGACAGAGAAGAGTGAGAAGAGAGCTTTTGGCGGCAGTTTTCTCTGTAGCGGCTACGTTTGCCGGCGAAGCAACAGGATATTCCGAGACAGTCGATCAGAAGCCAAGATTCGAGTTCATGCACGGCCGGGGCGAAATACACTTTTCCATCAAGACTGCTATCATTGACGATCCGCATGATCTGATTGAACAACGAATTCGGCTGTCGGCGCCGTTCGTTCTTTGACATCGGGCCATCGCTGTCGATAACGAATATCACGCAGTCGTCTTTTTTGAGGTAGTTTTGTACCGCCTTTCTGAGCATTTCATGCGGAGGAGGGCCTCTCTTTTTCGGTTTAGGGAGCGCCCCCTTACCGGATACTTGGATCGAAAGCTCGTCAAGTTGAAGATGAATCGCCAGCTTCTCTGCCAGGCTTCTGACCGCCTTGGCATCATTGTCAGATTCCAAGGTCCAGATTCTCACGCTTGCCATGCCGGCTCCGCCACTTGATCTTGAAGAAGCCCGCTATCGAAGATTCCGCTACCAATACCGAAATCAGCAATCCAACCATCCAGAGCCTGCCGGTCGCGACGCACATCTTCAAGGTTTATGACTTCAGTACCTTGTCCTGGACGATTGCGCAAGAGCAATATGCAGAGCGAATCGGACGGGTTCTCGGGACTGAATGCGTCCAACAGTTGGGAACTGTGGGTAGTGATGATTACTTGAGACTGTTCGGCGATTAACTCAAGCACTTCAGCAATGTCGTGCAGGGCGCCTGGATGCAAGTTTCTTTCCGGTTCTTCGATGGCGATCAGCGGCGGCAGTTCCGGTTGGTTCAACAAAGTATAGTAGGCGACGAGACGCAGCGTACCGTCGGATGCGCCTTGCAATGGAATTGGGTTCTTGTACCCTTCTGAAAGACATAATTGGGGTTCTCCGTCTATTATGCCGTGGTCGATACTGATGTTGGTACTTTTCTTAAGAGATCGACTGATCGTCTCAAAACGCTCTTTGTCAGTTTCAAACCAGTACGAGAGCAGTTCCGTCAGGGTTGAACCATCATCGTCAAGCTGAGGCGAATCGCGCGTCTCCATGGGTTCACCAAGGATGAGCTGATCTATGCTCGTGACTCTTCCTCGCATGACTCTTGGCTGAAAGTCATAGAACTCCCAATCTCTGACAAACTCTGTCAGGAGACTTGTAATGGGTTTCTCCCCATAATCGCCAGCGGACTTCAGGGCGAGCTTTTTGGACTTATAGGTGGTTTTGTTCCGGCCGTCTTCGTCCTTTACATAACCCTGCCCGTCCTGAACAGATATAACGTCAATGTTCTTAACTAAGAGTCTTTCGTAGGCAAGGCGATTCTCCGAATCTGCGCTGAGATCAAGCGCATATTCGGCAGGAATCTCCTTCACTTCGGCCTGCAATTGAAAAGTGATGTATTTAGCTTCACCGGCCCACAGCAGCCGTTGGATCAGGTCCACCGGAGGAAGCGCCTCGGCCCGGATCATCCTGTTGAGCAGCCTCAAGGCGCTTAAGACATTGGACTTTCCACTTGCATTGGGCCCTACCAGGACCGTCAGAGGCTTAAGCGGCAGCACAACATCGCGCAAGCTGAGAAAGTTCCTTATGTGAACTTCCTTCAGGAATAGGTTTGTATCAAACATTCTTGTTCACCTGGGTGTTCTCAAGTAATGGCTTTCAAGTTGAACAAGCCACTATAAAGACTCGATGGCAGCGGTATTTTCGCTTTCATCACCCGATTCAGTCTCCCTCCACCTTATGAAAGGCGCAATCCACAAACTGGGATTGTACGATTGTAGAATTTTCAGATTGTGGTGTGCTGGTGGTGATATGGTGATGATACAGAAGTCCGGCGCGCTCGTCAAAGCCCACAAAGGGGAGCAATCCCCTTACCTTTGCTCACTGCAAGTCGTTCCCCTGCGGCGGATCGCACACACCGTGTACACATGTCACCGCCTCTGGGCCTTGCGTTTCATCCTTTGCCGCCATGCGCCTTCCCTGCCAACCCCATACCCTCGCTCTATCGACCCGAAACGCAAGCCGGCTCTGACGCGAAACTTTCCAAGGGAGCGTGCGTATTGGAGTATAACCCCAGACGTTTCAGATGAAGGCTACAAGCGAGTCGTTCTTGTTTCGGTGGTCGAGGAGGCGAAGCCATGAAAACGATCGATTGTTCAGAGAAGACGTTCTTGATGCAGTCACTTGCCACTGCACACAAAGTGACAACCAGAACTTCAGAGCAACGGCCTTCGCCGCGAAAGTTTGGGATTGTGTCGATCCTTCTATTGTTCACTTCTGCGCTCTTGCTTGTCGGCTGCGACGCCCAGGGGGATCAGGATGACGGGTCTGGGGTGGTTGGCGAGCCCGTGACAATCAGATATGTGGCGCCGGGCGCACCCCAATGGTCTGAACCTGACAGGGTGGTGATTGAGCAGTTCCATGAGCAGGCGCCGGGGATAGTAGTTGACCGTCAATCGCAGGAGCACGGCTTAAGCCATTATTTGTCGGAATCCCCGCCTCCCGAGGCAGTTCTGTGGATAGAGGGCCATGAATTGTACAACGTTGCCCAACAGAATCTGTTGTTCGATGTCTCCGATATTTGGGCGGAGAACGACCTTGCTGAAGCATATGGAAGACAGTTCAGGGAAGTCGGTCGTGTCGATGGTACTTCGCGATTCATTCCTATCGGATTTTCTTGGGCAGGCATCTACTACAACGAAGAAATTTTTGAGCGCTATGGCTTGGTTCCGCCCACGACCTGGGAGGAATTTGGATACATTTGCGACACGCTATTGGCGAACGGAGAGACGCCTCTCTCCGTGTCCGGGCAGGACCACCAAGTCAACTATTTGTGGTTCAGTTACCTCAATATACGCTTGAACGGACCTTCGTTTCACAGGCGCTTGATACAAGGGGAGGAGAGCTACAAAGATGAACGGTTAGCCACCGTCTGGGAAACCTGGCTCTCTCTCTTTCGACGGGGTTACTTTATTGAATCGCCGAGCCTTACTTCTGCGACAGGGAGTATGAACGCGCTGATCCGCGGGGATGCAAGTGAACCGCTCACGGAAAAGAAGGCTGTGATGGCGCTTGCTCACCATTTCATCGCGGGCGAGTTGCCTCCTGAATTTGCCTCTGAACTCGATTTCTTCCAGTTTCCACAGATGAACCCTAATTCACCGACAGGAGAGGTCACTTCAGTTTTCGGCTACGTAATCCCGGCGGGGACGGCGTATCATACCGAAGCAAGCGCGTTTGTCGGTTACATGGCGTCAGCCGAAGCTCAGGCGATGAGAATGGCCCGAATCGTCGAGGACCCCACAAACCCGGGATGGGTTCCATTGCATCGCGACGTAGATCGGACATTGTTGCCAGAGGCTGCGCGTAAGGGGGAGGGAATTGTGCGCGGGGCCGACGAAGTGCTGCCGCCTCTCTCTTTTGCTCTGCCCGTAAGTATGCAGGCGGGTTTCGGATCGGTCTTTGACTGGATGTTCGCAAAACTGGAGACCCCCGAAACCGAAATTGACGTTACCGAAATCCAGTCCTCCTTAGAAGAGGCCAGACAGCAAGCGCTTCAGAGCGGGGAGTATCGGCAGTAGCACAGTGACCCCTTATCTCGCCGCCATCGCGATCTGGCAGTGAATCCGCGACAACCCTTGATCCGCCGAACCAACATCCACCACTTGACTGACACTCCCACCAAGCATTAAAGGGCCGCCACATCCCGTGACGGCCCCGTGGAAACCATACCAGTCCTGCTCCTCAACCAGCCCCCACCTATCTCTCCTCAAACCCCGCCGTATCCCTCTCCTTCAAGTTCACACCTTGCAGTTGACATCTAATGTGCGTTCAAATTGAAAACCCGCTTTCTTGTGAATTCCGAATTGCGTAGAGGTAGGCAAGACAGGCTCGATACTCATAGCGTAACCCGCGCGAGAAGTCCTGGTATCAAACGGGATTTACATTAATCGTCAGGGGCTTACCGACCGGAACGACGCTTGGCAATCTCTTGGGCCGTAAGTTCGTAGTGGCCGCGTGTGGGTTTCCAGACCCTGTTTTCATCAATCAATGCCTGCAGAAATGACCTGCCCCCGACGTTTGTACCACCGGTTATGTTAGTCCGACAAGCACGGGGACAGGTTCGGCAGGCAAGAGGGGGCCTCAGATACCGGCGGCCGGTAGCCCAGAGAGCTGTGCGGTCTGACCCGGTTGTAAGTCCGCCTGTACCGCTCCGTCAGCACACGCACTTCCAGCAACGTATAGATGACCTCCCTGTCCAGCAGTTTGGGCCTTCTGCAATGCGACGGCAACACACCTACAGCGACGCCATCGCCCCACCAGCCACTGACCACTGCCGTTACGGCAGCTCGACAAAGTGGAGCCGTCTGGCGCCAGGCTATCCGTCTTGCCGACACGCGGCTAAGGCGCCTTCGAGAAGTTCATAGTTGTTCTCTACGTCGTCGTCGGAGTCGGACGATTCGTCGAACATGATCATCGTCTGCCAAATCATGCTTAAAAAACCCATTCCCCATATGGTCATTGCCATAGCCTCCGCGGGGGGCATGTCCTTAAGCGGATTGGTTGCGTCGCTGTTACCCTCTCCCTCGAGGCAGGCGACGACCTCGTTTATAAGATCGGCATACTCTTCCTGCGAATGGGCCGCGTCGCCTCGGGCTAAGGCGCTGGCGAGATCGGAAAGTCCTGCCTTCACTTCGTCGTCAATCTCCTGCGGAGGTTCGGGAGGGATCGGGACGCAAGCGGCCAGCAGAACGGCGGCCAGAATGACGATGTGGGGAAACAGGCGCTTCATGAGAGTCTTTCCTTTCGAGTGAATAGAAACGATGCTATAGCTGACCTGCCCCCGAGTTCGTTAGGCAAAGGGGCGAATTATCTATCGACACTTTTCCCCTAAGCCCCCGGTCAAACCGGACGTGATAGTTTCCCATCATCCGGCTTTATCAGATCAGCTGCGCTGAGTAGTTTGTTCCTTTCACTCAGGACATTGAGTACAGATTCAGTTGTTCGCATCACGCGCCCCCTCATCGTATTCGCAGTCATAGCTTCACCTGTCTCCCTTCGCCCTGTGAGTGGCTTTCGCTCTCTCAGACCACTATGGAGTCTGCGCTGCCCTATGCCTCCCGGCACTCAGGCAACTGCGGATTCCGTAACGAATCCCTGCAGAGTATCCCTTAGACGCCCCGTTTGTACCCTTACCCTTGCTCGCTGCAAGTCGTTCCCCTGCGGCGGGTCGTACTGGCAGTGTATAAATATCAGCACCTTTGGGGCTTGGGTGTCAGCCACTTTCCCAAGGCCGGTTAATTTTCGCCAACCGGAGACTGGGATTCAAACAGTATAGCCTTAGTCATAGGATACAGGTCTTGGCGATCCGATGTTCATTGCGGCTATCCCGTCCTCCGCCTTTACCACCATGCGATTCCCCCTTCATCCTTTCGGATTCCGGTCCGGTGGTTGACCTGCGGGGTGTCCCGCTCCCCGTGTCCAGTTTGTGGGCAGGAAACTCGGTCGTTAATCGTTGCACCTACACCTTAGCTTGTGGTCCAGTTTTTGGGGCCCACTTCATTGACCAAACGAGCGCGCCGCAGGCTGCCGGCGCGCTTTTCTATGAGCTATAGTTTGACCATGCGGGGAGTCAAAGACGAATCATCTGCTAGGATTTTTTCTGGTCCTGGTTACAGGATGGACATTTTCAGGTCGGACTTCTCTCCATAATTTTGATGCGACTTTTCTATGTAAATGTTTTTCGTAGCCTAACACGCCTACGTGAGAAGGGTTATCGTCATCGGGCATGAAACAGATCTTAGGGTCAGTCCCAGGGACTTTCGATATAGCGGCCTTTATGCGGTCACAACTGAAAACGATCCATGCTTCCACGTCTTTCTTGATGTCACGCGGGAAGTATCCTTCAAGTCTATTGAGCGCATCAGTGGTATCGACAGGAATGTTTGCAAGCTTACAAATGTGTTCAAGCCAGCTGAATGACAGGAATGGACAATCCTCTTTGAGTTCTCTCTCGGTGAAGCAGAACGCTTTGAATGAAGTAACACCCCCGTCCTCATAATACCTTTTTGGACAATGCCTTATCAGACGGTCAGAGTCATCGAGACTATCATCTCTGCCGCTCATCACCAATCCAATCGTCGGGTGAAGGGTTCAATTGCCTCCATTATTTCAGACAGACTTACCTCTCCTTCTTCTACATCGTTCTCTTCTACATCGTAGAAGTAGCTCACCCGGTCTGGTGAAATGAACTCCAAATAGAGAATTCCTCCACCATAAGGATCATCTTCCTTTGACGGATTGATCGGAGGAACGCTCCACTGCATGCCAACATGCCCTTCGTCATCGCCAAAGATGCCGGGACCTGGGTATCGTGGTCGAGTCATCAATACAAAAGTGGCGAATGCAAAGACCGACTCTATAGAAAATTTCTCGTCGTCGTCCGCAAGAAATTCGATCAGAAGGTTTAGGCGTGTGGCGACTTTTTCGTGCCCTCCTCTATGCAGGTGCTTTAGAACAAGCTTCTCAGGTTTGGAAGCGTGATCTGACCATTCAGGATCAAACGATCCTATGAGATAATCGCGCACCTGATCATAGAAATCTTCTCCTTCTTGAATGGAGGTCGCATTGTTTGGCTTGCGAATGAGGTGCACTCGATTTGTGTCAAGCAGTTCTTCTGTTCTCGGCAATACATAATTGTACTGCCCTCGAGGAACTACCATGCCATGAGAATCACCCGCAAAAACGGTTGTAGTCTCCATATTTGTTACTCCTCATTGAATAAAGCGCGAAGGCGGTCCGTAATACTCCCCTCAAACGCCTGCACGACATTTCCATGTGCAACTCTGACATGGCTTTTGAATTCAGATTCGGAAAGTGTGCGGCCAAGAAATGCCTGATCGTACAAGTCCAACAGAAAGGCTTGGCTGATCTCATCTGGTGGTTCGGGAACGATCTTGCTGAATGAAAATGTCAAGAAGTGGCCCTCGTCAGATTGAGGGATCACACAGTTGATCAGAAAATTGCCATGAACATTCCCACTTCCCAAAGGAATAATCGGAAAAACAGTAAAGTAATCGGACATCTGAAACCTTCGCTCGGGAATCGAAACGTGATTTAGGTATCGTACCCCTAAGCGATCTACCGCGTGGGGGGAAACCAGCTTGACAAATATGTCGAAAACTTCGTAGAAAACACTCTCCCATGACTGAAAAGAGGAATATGGAGTAAGCTGATTGAACACAAACAGGTTCTCAGCTATTTGTATGATCTGATCTCCTTCTGCTGTCCTGAACAGTTTGCGGAAGGGACCCGGCTGTATAGCGCTACTGAACTTGTCGTTGGGAACGTCTAGAGTAAGATCAACTTGACGTGATAATGGCTCCTCCTGATTCGGGAATCTGTCTTTGATTTCCTCATAGAATGAATCAGGAATCGAGTCGTCCCAATTTGAGGAGGTGAAATATACTTCACAGAATGCCTCGACGACAGGGGGATTCCGGTAAAGACGTCCTGGATCTGTCTGAGAGGGACCTGCCCGCATACTCATAGTTGGCAATCTTTTTCGCTCTTCAAATATGAAGTCTTGACATTTAGGATAGGTTCACACCGGCACTGAATACTGTAGGCAGTGCTTCAATCGCCATTCGAATGAGACGAAAACTCTACGTGAGTTGGAAAGTTTCGCGATATCCAGACGCTGGCAGAAGCTCTGATTATCGACCTCTGTTCGACAGGCAAGTCATGGTCGCGGGCGCGATCAATTTGCGGGGCGGGAGGAGTAGGTATGTTCCTCATTGTGCTGTGATGGTATCAGCGTTCGGTAGGCTGCTTAGCGATCCTGACTGACTTCGCGGGCGGTGGACGCTCCGCTTTGCGCTGGGCGCAACATTTAATTGCTTCCGCCATGGTGACAGCAGAAAGAGCCAAAACTTTGTCGATGGCGGCGTTCATCTGTGCGATGACGACCTGTCGGTAGGGGGTGTCATTTCGTGCTCCATGAGTTAAGGGTATAGGAAATCAGCCCAGCCTTATGGTATTCAATTATCAGAACCTGGGGCACCTAACCTACTCTTTATGAGAGTAGCTAAGGCAAGATCAGCTTCATTATAACGGGCTTGTCAACCCCCGCAAACCTGGTTCTTGCTGAGTTAAGATTTTATTCCCCCTAGCTATTGGGGCCCACTATGGTTGGCCCCAATGACTAGACCACGAAATGGGAAAAATGATGCACATACGTCCGATTTCGGTCGGCTCTGAACAGGGCGCGAAGTGTTGTTCAGATTGGGGAAATCGTCGAGGCATTGACGCTGTCTTTCATGCTTGTAAGTGACCTGAACTCGTCTTACAGCAAGTGACGTTTCCGCGTACGTATCAGGTTGGCATGATTCTTGTGTTTGCTGGACAACTGGTTAATCGTCTTGCTGCCTTCAAGCGCTTCCAAAGCAACCCGAAACTTGAAGGCCGCTGTGTGTCGCCGCCGTTTCCTGACCATCGTTCTGCCCCTCCACAGGCTCGGTGGATTGCTCCATTATACACGTTAGCTCGTGATCCAGTTTTTGGGGCCAAGCTCAGTCGACCATTCGCCATATCTCGCTGACCGAAGCAGGCGACTTTACTCTCTGGCCACTCAAGATCTATTTTCAGCCCCTCGAACCGTTCTTAGGATTTTGCATCCTGCGCCTCCTTCTCCCCTTGTTTGTGTTCGCCGTTCGCAGCGAAAAGGTAGGCCCCGACTTCTTGTAACTGCCGTTTCCAGACCCGGTCAGGTTGGCACGAATACCGTGTTCATGCGATAGCGGCGATCTTGCTGCCGCCGTCCAGTACTTCAGCGCAGCCTGGGAAATGCAGGCTGCCGTGTGTCGCCGCCGTCTCTTGACAATTTTTCTGCCTCGCCACAGGCTTGGCTGTTGGCTACAATATACACAATGAATCTCGGTCCAGGTTTTTGGGCCGGCTTCGTGTTTTACTGATTCCGGACGGGGTTGCGGCGGCGGAAGTAGTGAGGGGAGACGAAGGGGCGTGAGCATTAAGGGGCGGCGTATTGATTCTGGACCAGTGCGGTGTAGACTGTGAGCAATTGGGCGCGGCACCGAGGGGTCAGACCGTGAAAAGATGTTGCATGGTTTTTGCTGTAGTCTGGGTGGTTGTGGGGGTCGTGGGCGTGTACTTTGGCGACGGCCTATTGGATATTAATTCGGTTCCCACCGCAACCAAATCTGCTGTCCGGTCAGAGGCGGAGGAGCTGGCGACCGCGGACGAGGTGGGTTTGGGATTGGACTATCTGGGTCATTTGATTGGTAGTGCGGAAGTGTGCGGGTACAGTACAGTCGAGATGGCGAGATTGGTCATGAGGGTGGGAGACGAGATCCAGAATGCCAAGCCCAACACAGAAGTTCCTCGTTTCAAGGTTATGTACTTGGTCGTGAACGAGAAACCGGCGGAGGGTGATTGCGCCATTTGGTTGACGGATGCGGTGAAGCTAGTGGAGGATATGGAGTAGGCTGACGAGTTGGGGGAGGTGTTGGGCCGACCCCGTGGGCGGGGCAAGTTCAGATTCGACTCGCTTGTTGAGCTTGGCCCCAAAAACTGGACCACAAGTCAAGGTGTATAATGGTGCAAGTCACGCAGCCTGTGGAACGGCAGGCGAACTGGTCACGTGGGAGGGCGGGGGAGCCTTACCTCCCCCGCCCTTGTAAGGATTATTAAGATGCGGCCTCACAGTATTTGGCGAAGTATGGGCTTTGCTTTCGATGGGTTGCGCTATGCCTTCAGAAGTCAACGCAGCCTTCGAATCGAGAGTATTATTGCAGGATTTATTGTCGTGATTGGATTTGCTTTGAACATCAGCAGGCTGGAGTGGGTTATTGTGATTATTTCGATATCCTTTGTCATCGGGCTGGAACTGGTCAACACCGCTCTAGAAGCAGTCGTTGACCTGGTGTCTCCCGAATATCATCCAGTCGCGAAGGTCGCCAAAGATGTAGCCTCAGCCGCCGTTCTGACAGGTGGGGTCGGCGGGCTCGTTGCCGGGCTTGTTATCTTTGGCGCTTACATACTCGGGGATAGCTCATTCTGAAAGCGTTGCTGCTGAACCGGAGACTTCCAACCTAAGCTGCCGGATTGACTCTGACACTTATAATTGTCAGTTGCTGCCATGGTCCGCTGGACCGGTTCGACGGCCCCAGACCTGAAGGCCAGCCAATGCCGCCTCCCATTGTTCAGGCGACACAGACTCCAAGCCCACCGCCGACTCCAACCCGTTGTTTGCGTTCTCCGTTCGTAGCGAAAACTAAGGGATTTCAAAATAGGCACACATGGCAGGAACGAGAACAAACAGCCCAATAGCCGCTAGAATCATAAGCGCACCTTTCCAATCCGGGCCTTCAGTTCTACTACCCATAGCTAAAGACCTCCTTGCTGGACTGCAACGCCTCTCCTGGTTCGTCACATTATGGCCTAGTAATCCGTCTGCCCAATGGTACATGACAAATGAGCACGAACGGTTTAGCCCCGATGCGCTCAACCGGGCCAGGCCAATGGCATGGGAACACATTATGCAATTGCAGGCGAACTGCAACTGCTTCGAGCGTGACCCCGGTCTTAGGACGAGGCTGTGAAGTTTACGGTTGGCCCCACTGACCAGACCACGAAACGGGAAACACAAGGTGCACCCCGACGGATGTGTGGCGCTCTGCACGGGAACGGGCGGTCTGTCCCTCCCCGGGCTGGGTGACTTGCTCCATTGTAGGGCAGGCAGCAAGCGAGTTGCCCTAAGGCACTCTTCCTACCGCCCCCCTCCGAATCGTGCTTGCGACTTTCACCGCACGCGGCTCTCCAGTGTGTCGTTCCATCCATTGTTCTTTCTGGATGACACCAAGTACAGGTTCGACTTTTTTGCATTACGCATGTCTCTCTGGCTTGGTGCCTGACACACCTGCCTCCCTTCGCCATGTAAGAGGCTTTCCCTCTCTCAGACTACTAGGGCCTTATGCTAATTGGGAAAGGCCAATTGCTTGATTTGCAGATAGTCAGGTACGCCCAGCAGGCGATTGATGTAAATGCAGAGGGTATGTGCAGTCAATTTCGTGTAAAGGCGTGCACAAAGGCCTCTGAAAGTGTGAGCGTGGTTGGTTTCAATCGAGAATTGTGCGTTGAGTTGACTGTTGACTGTTTCGATCATTTGGCGGACGGCGTCGTAGATGCGAGAGACGAATGCCGGGAGCTGTTTTTTCTGGTTTCTGCGCGGTTTGGTGAGCAGGCGGATGCGATTGTATTGCCAGAGTTCTTCAGCTGCCGGTGCACTGACGTAGGCCTTGTCGCCGATGACGATGCGGTTGTTGTGTTCGGCAAGGAGTTCGCGACCGACAGCCAAGTCGCGGTAGCTAGCAGGAGCTAACTCGAAGTCGATAATGAGGCCACCCATCGTGATCAGAAGATGCAGCTTGAAACCGAAGATCATCTCCTTTTTGGAGGGAACGGGCCCGAAATCGGCCCCCCAATCAGACCAATCGCCGCGCGCTTGCGGCGCCAGATGGAATTGAACCACAGGGATGGGCAGGCTATCCACGACACAATGCTCGTCCCGATAGAGTTCCATTCTGGCCAACATCATGCGCCGCATCTCATTGATAATCCACATTAAGTTTCGTCGTCGCCGATTGAAACGGCTCTGTTCCGGCAAGATCGGAAACTTATCCCGATGTGCCTGCATATGACTGAGTAATTCTGTTTCCACATCCCAACCCAGACACTCGCCGATGAGACAGAGCGCGATCAACTCACTGTCGCTACACTCAGGCTCCGGTCCCGGTCGTCTCTGATATCTTTCCAGTTCCTTGTACATGTCGTCAACGAGTACATACACCCATAGACAGAAGTCGTCAAAGTGGGCTATCATTCGGTTAGTCCTCCTGGTGAGCTACCTTGGTTGGTCGAGACTTCCAAAGTTATCTCACCAGGGGACTTTTTTCAAACGCTATCTAGCATAAGGCCCTACTATGGAGTCTGCGCTACCCTATGCCTCTCGGCACTCAGGCAACTGCGGATTCCGTTACGAATCCCTGCAGAGTATCGCTTAGACTCCCTGTTTGTCTCCATGTCCTTTCTCTCTGCAAGTCGGTCCCTTTCGGCGGGTTGTACTTACAGTGTCTACATGTCAGCACATTTGGGGCTTGGGTTTCAGCCACTTTCCCAAGGGCGGCTAATTTTCGCCAGCCGAAGACTGGGATTCAAGCAGCCTGGCCATAGTCATAGGATACAGGTCGTGGCGGTCCGATGTTCATTGTGGCTATCCCATCCTCCGCCTTTGCCACTATGCTATTTTCCCTTCATCTTTTCGGAATCCGGTCGGGTGGTTGACCTATGGGGTGTCCCGCTCCCGATGTCCACTGTGTGGGCAGGGGACTCGCTCGTAAACCGTCGCACATACACCTTAGCTTGTGGTCCAGGTTTTGGGGCCCAGCTCACGGTACGTCACTGTCAGCCGGTTTCTTGTACAATATATTTGGTGTTGGTCGAGAGTAGGGAGTGAGGGTCGGGCAGGAGGGTTGTGGAGGGTCTTACATAAAATCTTCTCTGTTCAATCCAGACTGCTTGATGATGCTTCTTATTGTTCCGACAGGAATCTCTCTACTATTAGGCACAACCACACGAATTGGTTCATTGTCCACCCACTTTTCAAATACCATATGGCTTCCCTTGCCTCTAGGTGTTTCGACAAAACCCTTGTTTCTCCAAGATTCTACGAATCCTCCGAGTCGGTTTAGGGGTTAACCTGTTGGACATCTAACTGAACAAATCCTTCCTCGGCGAAAGTATGATACGATACTGTGGTTCTATGCTTTTCGGCTTCTTCCAGCTTGTCGAATCTGATCAAGCGTCTCCATATTTCTTCTTCTGATCCAACTTCTATCAACAACTCTATGGCTTCAATCAGGTTGTCAATAGCCTCTTCTCTTGTCTCACCCTGGCTTGCAACTTCTATTTCAGGGCATCGAGATACATGCCATTCACCTTCCTGCCATAACTCAACACTGAAGAGTCGTTTCATTTTGCAACCTCAAGTCATTGAAAATCATATGTTCAAACAAGCACTGAACTTCATCTTGGCATAAAGAGTACCAAGTTTGCAGCAGATAGTCCAACCGTGAAAACAAGCCATGATATGCCTTCTTAAGGTCAAAGGCTGGACTATAGTGGCCGCTATAGCATTTGTAGCGTTAGCAGGTTGCAGACAGGAAAAGACCTTCGGTGAATATTACTTGCATGGCCCAACATGGTTGAATCAGGGCGAGAATGACAAAACGATTTCAGAACTTGACCGGATCATTCGGGAACAACCCGATAACACGGCTGCCCATATGAAACGCGCCGAAATAAAGTCCAAATTAGGTCGGTACGAAGAAGCGCTCTCTGACCTCGATCTGGCCGTCCGTCTGCAACCGGACAACCCCGCAATCTTCCAGCGCAGGGCAGATATTCACTTGGAAATCAGTCAATTCGATGCCGCCGTTTCCAATATCGATCACGTCGTCCGTCTGCGGCCTAACGACCCATCCGCCTACATGACGCGCGCAGTATACAGATTTCAGGCCGAACAGTACCGGGCGACAATTTCCGACCTCGATAAAGTCATCGCCATGCGTCCGGACCACCCCTCGGCTTATTATCTTCGCGGTCTGGCCTGGGCCAACTTATATCAGCCTTGGCTTGCCCTTGCCGACTATGATAAACACATTCAGATACATCCAGATAATGCCCACGCTTATGGAAGCCGGGGTGTTGCAAAGGAGCGTCTTGGCCAGCACAAGGAGGCTCTTGTTGACTACGAAATATGTTTGCAAATGCTAGATGACAGCCCAAGTCATAACGGGATGCGAGTTGCCGTCGAAAAGAGGGTTCGGGAACTTGAAAACAACAGAAAGGAAGAACGCAATGAGTAATCGCAATGAGCCGCATATCGAACTAGGCAGAAAAACCGAAGCCGGAACACACGCAACCGAATCTCCCGAAAAACTGTTCGGCCGCCTCATCGCCATGGAATTGATAACAATCTCCCTCTGCGAGGCAATCCTGAACAATAAGGACCTCAGCCATGTCAGACGTGAATTCCTGGACCGATGGCAAAATGCTGAAGAAACTGTCAACCTTCAAACAGATAACTACCAGAAGACCAGAATAGGCGCCATTGCGAACTCAAGAAAACAATCGACCACAGCAGCATTCAGGGATTCTGTCAATGAGTTCCTCAACTACCTGGACGATATCGAGTAAGATCCCGCCACGACACGCCAGGGTGACCGCGTTCTGATTAGCAACGAAGTCATTTACTTCGGCGGGGGCGGCCTATGTATTCCTGTAGTTGGCCCCAATCTCCAGACCGCGAAATGGGGATATAGGGTGCATCCGTCCAGATTCGGTCGGCTCTGAAAAAGGCGCGCAGGCCGTTTCCTGACCATCGAATTGCCCCTCCACAGGCTTGGCAGTTCGCACCAATATACACATTGGCTCGTGGTCCAGCTTTTTGGGGGGCAGGTCACACCTCCCGTCACTACATTACTTCGTCGATGTCCTTAATATGGGACCTAAGCATATCTTTATCAACCAGTTTCGTACCCTTTGCGCCCAAGTCTCGACGGATAGCCAAAAGCAAACTTCCCCAATGTTTCATGACTACCCCTGCGTCAGCGGACTCGCCACTTCTCTCTAACTTGAAAAAGTACTGCAATATCTCATTGAAAGAAAGAACCACATCGTCAGAACCAAACAGACCAATTTCATAAACAGTACGCCTATACTCTGTACTGATGATTTTACTCATAGCTTCTTTCTTTTCACCAGAGTCATCTGTGTTCGATAACAAACTAATGAACGGGCTAAGTAGGTCAAGATAAATCTTCCTCCGACTCTCTTGAAGCCTTTCTCTTTCACGTCTAATTGACTCAACATTGTGTTGAAAATACCAAACCCCTACCCCAACTATCCCACTCACTATCAAATGTGTAATCCAAGAATCCATACCCACCCCCTTCAACAAAGATTGTCGGTGGGGCGCACCCCCACCTTTTACGATCATTCAGAATCAGTCCGGGCTGCCAGCACCCTATTCTCTATGGTGAGCCCCAATCTTTGGACTACGAAATGGGAAAATAAGGTGCATTTCGACGAATAGAGCCATCTCTGATCAGAGCATGAAGTGCTCTTCAGGAGAAGTGCGATGGTCGGGACTTTAGATGTGGTCTTTCATGGTTGCAATACTCGAAGTAGAGGGTCAAACCGGATCCGTCCCACTGTTGCTCTCCAAACAATTGACTACAAGCTGAGCAGCTTGTTCTATATCTGCGTCGGTGGTGAAACGGCCGAAACTGAAGCGTATGGAGGCGTCGGATTGGGTGGGCGTGAGGCCGAGGGCGCGGAGGACGTGCGAGGGTTCGGGGATGCCGGAGGTGCAGGCGGAACCGGTGGAGGCGGCGAGGTGGGGTTGGAGGGTGGCGAGGAGATCTTGCGCGACAAAGCCATCAAATTGCAGGTTGGCGTTGCCGGGGTGTCGCCGCTCGCCGGTCGGCCCGTTGATCGTTATTGGATAGGCGCTCGCCTGCAAGAGTTGGACGAAAGTGTCTCTCTGATCGGCCATTCGTTTGCGCTCAGTCAGCCCTTCATCCGTCTGCAATATCTCCGCCGCGGCCGCCATGCCGACACACAAGGGTACGGGAACGGTACCGGAGCGAAGGTTGCCTTGCTGCCCTCCGCCATAGATGATGGGCTCAACCCTCGATTGTATATCCCGTCGAATGTACAGCGCGCCGATGCCTTGCGGCCCATACATTTTATGCCCAGACAGGCTTATCAGGTCGGCATGGTCGGCCAAGCGGCTCATGTCCAGAGCGCTTGCGCCCTGTGCTGCATCGCAGTGGAGAAGGACGCCGCGCTCGGCAGTTAGCTCAGCGATTCGGGGAATGTCCTGGACTGTGCCCACCTCGTTGTTCACCGCCATTATCGACACAACTAATGTTGTTTCGTCGAGCCGATCAGATAGCACTTCAAGGTCGATGAACCCCTCTCTGTCAACAGGGATCTGCTCCACTGTGAAGCCTTCTCGCGCCTCCAAAGCCCGT
The DNA here is from genome assembly GCA_965204525.1 of Caldilineaceae bacterium. Classification (GTDB taxonomy): domain Bacteria; phylum Chloroflexota; class Anaerolineae; order Caldilineales; family Caldilineaceae; genus Bin5. The sequence continues at coordinate 2,867,485 of OZ241994.1, forward strand.
GCTGCTGCCAACACGCATTTGTGCTCAGTGGAGCCGACCAGCAGACGCCTTTGGCCTGATGGCACCCTTCTTGCTAACCCAAATAGGGCGAGATTGTTGGCTTCGGTGGCACCGGAGGTGAAGATGATCTCATCGGGGTCTGCGCCGATCAACTCGGCGATGGTGGCTTTGGATCGATCGACTGCCTTGGCGGCCTGCCAGCCTATAATGTGATCGCTCGAATGCGGGTTACCGAATGTCTTTTGCCAATACGGCGCCATTCTCTCCACCACACGAGGATCAACGGGGGTGGAAGCTTGGTAATCGGCGTAGATCGTACCGGTGTCGTGCTTCATTCGTTGGACGCTTGGCAGGTAAAATGTAGCAAAATATGGTAAGATAGGCACGAAGAGTATACCAAATGTTCGCTATCGTCTGCCAGACCCCCACAGATTAGGCGGAGAATACATGCTGCGAGGGCCTCTCTACCGCGACGACTATAGCCCGCAGCTGTCGGGCCATGAAACCTTCCCCCTGCGTTATGGATGGCTAAAAAAAGCCTTCGACGCGGTGCAGGACTCCAAAGACACAGAAGACAACCGAGCAGTTTTCTCCGGCGCCGATGCTATCGCCCATTTCGGCGTGGGCAAGAATATGGTGGCTTCGATGCGCCATTGGGCGAACGTGTCAGGGATTATTGCGGAGCCTTCTGGCCAGAAGCGTATTGAAACGACCGCATTGGGTCAAACAATCTTTGGTGAAAATGGCCTAGATCCCTTCATGGAAAACCCAGCTACGTCTTGGCTGATCCACTGGCATCTGTGTGGCCGGCCGACGAAGACAACCTGGTTCTGGGCATTCCACCACCACCCTTCCATTTCATTTGAACGTGAGACGCTGATTACAGGCATCAAGAAGCTCGCCGAAGATCGCGAATGGACCAGGGCAGCCGTGAACACTATCCGGAGGGATGTCGCCTGTTTCATTCGCACCTACGTCGCTCAGTCCGCTCCTGGGAACGCAAGTTATGAAGACAGTCTGGACTCACCGTTGACCGAGCTTGGGCTCATCAGGCCGAGCGGACGACGTGACGAGTACAGATTTGTGCGCGGGCCGAAACCTTCCCTTGGCCCGGGCGTATTCTGCTACGCCGTTAGCGACTTTTGGAACCGCTCATTCAGCAACGCCAATACTTTATCCTTTGAGGCGCTGAATCATGAACCCGGCTGCCCTGCCCGTGTCTTCTTGCTTGAGGAAAATGATATGGTCGACATGTTGGTCGCATTAGAGGAAACAAGCGACGGCATTTACCGGTGGTCGGAGACGGCAGGACTCAAGCAGCTTATTCGTAGCCGTGGATTGGGTGCCAACGAGGAATTAGAGTACGTGAAACAGGACTATTTCGCTGTCCACGAAAAGGATTCGCTCAATGCCCTTGGCTGACCGCGTTTCCGTTTCCCGCCGCTTTCAGCGGGCTATACGTATCGACACTGACCTCCGCGATCCCTCCGCGCTGGAGGGTTTTGTCTGTCCTCGTTCCTTTGGCGTGCTGCTTGAAAACATGGCGCGCCATGTTTCAGAGAGTGGACAGGGCGCCTTCACATGGACCGGACCCTACGGCAGTGGCAAGTCCAGCTTGGCCGTGGCGCTTTCCGCGTTGCTCAACGGTGACGCGGCAACTCGGGAACTGGCGGCATCCTTAGTTGGCAATGATATAGCGGCGTCGATTTGGGAAGCCCTACCATTAGGCACTGAAGGCTGGCATATCCTTCCAATTGTGGGGCGCCGCGACCGACCTGAGCAGGTTGTCGGAGAGGCATTGGAGTCACGAGGCTTGGTCTGCGGACACGCCCACTTGCTTTGGGACGAGAGGCAGGTACTGGAAGAACTATCAGATATATCGGCTCGCCCCCCGGAATCCTCCGGTGGCCTGTTGGTGCTTGTCGATGAGATGGGCAAATTCCTTGAGGGTGCGGCGCGTGACATCTCTGACGTCTATTTCTTCCAACAGCTTGCCGAGATCGCCTCACGTAGCGGCGGCCGTCTGATCGTTGTCGGAATCCTTCACCAAGCCTTCGACGAGTACTCCCACCGTCTCTCCCGCGAGTTGCGGGAGGAGTGGGCAAAGATTCAGGGCCGTTTCATTGACTTACCTGTGAATACCGGCGTTGATGAGCAGATCGCCCTCCTCGGCAAGGCCATCGAGAGCGATCACGAAACGGAGGTGCCTAGCCCACTGTCGAAAAGTATTTCGGGCTTGACGAACCGAGCAGCGTCGGAAGATATGCCCCAGCTGTTGGAGAACTGCTGGCCCTTGCATCCGATCGTCGCCTGTTTGCTAGGACCGATCTCCCGCCGTAGGTTTGGCCAGAACCAACGCAGTATCTTTGGCTTTCTCAATTCCACTGAACCGCGGGGGTTCCAGGACTTCTTGCGCAGCACTCAAGACGGGGAGCTTTATCTCCCTGACCAGCTGTGGGATTATCTACGCTTCAACCTGGAACCGTCCATCATGGCTTCGCCCGATGGGCATCGTTGGGCGCTGGCTGTAGACGCACTGGAACGATGTGAATCGATGGGGGGAGGGCAGCTACATCTGCACCTCGTGAAAACCATTGCTTTGATCGATATGTTCAAAGAGCGGTCGGGGCTGGCAGCGAATGCCACGGCTCTCCAGTCAGCGTTACCCGAACACAGTGACGGCGATATCCGGGATGCTCTGGAAGAGTTACAGGTGTGGTCACTGATCATTTTCCGCAAATTCAATAGTTCATATAGCGTCTTTGAGGGCAGCGACTTCGATATCGATGAAGAGGTAGGGCGAGTTCTCGCAACTATGCCGGACGTGGATTTCGCCAGATTAAATGAGTTTGCCGACCTTCAGCCGATTATCGCCAAGCGCCATTACCATGAAACCGGTGCGCTACGCTGGTATGACGTGGTCATCGCGCCTCTTGCAGATGTTCAGGCGAGCGCGACCGACTTCCGTCCCCGAAATGGCGCGGTCGGGACCTTCCTCCTTGCCGTATGCACGCAAGGTGAGTCCGAAAACGTGGCCAGGCACATCGCGCAAAGTCTTGTTCACGAAGTACAGGACTGGGATCTCGTGATCGGTCTGCCGCGAGGTACGTGGAGCTTCTCCTCGCTGGCTCACGAACTTTTGGCAGTCGAACAGGTGAAGGAAGAGTCACCACAGCTGCAGGGAGATCGAATCGCCCGCAGAGAAGTCGAGGCCCGGATTGCAGCCCTGCGCGGCTTGATGGCAAGCGAATTGAGCCGCGCCTTGGATACTGCCTACTGGTATTCGGGCAAGCTTATGGGGGAGCAATGCAATCAGGCCCGGCGAAACACGCTGGCATCTGAACTGGCAACGGAACGATTTTTCTCATCGCCCCGTCTGCTCAGCGAGCTTCTCAATCGCGTCAAACCATCGGGAAGCGCGGTGGCGGCCCGCAATGCACTGCTTCGTCGCATGGTCCAAAATGAGGGCGAAGAGCGACTAGGGATAGAGGGTTACCCGGCTGAGGGTGGACTGTTTACCTCATTATTGAAGACCAGTGGCGTTTATCGCAATATTGATCAGGAATGGCGCTTCGTCGCCCCTAAGGCCGACGAAGACGACCCAAGCAACATTGCACCAGCCTGGCGAGCGGCTGAGGAGTTCCTAAAGTCTAATCGGCATCGAGTTGTCCCGCTGTCCGAAGTCTATGATGTCTGGCGTGAACAGCCTTTCGGCATCAAGGATGGACTGCTTCCGGTGCTGGCCGCGGCCTTTATTCTGTCCAGGCATCGCGAACTTGCATTCTATCGCCAGAGTATCTTCCAGAGTCAGATCACCGACCTGGACATGGAGTACCTTGCCAGGGACCCGCACTCTGTCCAATTGCGCTGGATGGATCTGTCAGAGGAGGAGCGCGAACTCCTGTCGGAAATGGCAGGCATTGTCCGCGATCTCGATCCAGCCAATTCTCTGCCTGATCTTGAGCCTATCGACGTGGCAAGGGGACTGGTCTCCATCTACGACCGCTTACCGCCTTGGGTTGGACGTACGCAAGGGCTTTCGGCCAACGCCAGGCAGGTGCGCCAGCTGTTCAAACAGGCCAATGACCCCAACAGTTTAATTTTCGATGACATCCCCCAGCGCCTCTCTGATGTACCGGAATTAGACAAGAGAAGTACTCTAGGGCATATTTCCAACAATGTGCGCTCAGGTCTGATGGAGTTGAGTGATGCTTATCCCGCCATGCTGCACCGCCTGCGCGAGACACTTCTGGCAGAGTTGCAGGTACCGAATGCTTCTGCATCCTTGCTTGAGGAACTGCGAGCCCGTGCCGAAAATGTCCGCCAACTGAGCGGGGATCACCGACTGGAGGCTTTCATCGTCCGGCTTTCACACTTTTATGGAAGCGAGCAGGATATGGAAAGCCTTGCCAGCATGGCGACCAACAAACCACCGCCCACTTGGGTGGATGCTGATATCGACCGCGCTGCCGTTGCGTTGGCGGAGATGGCCCAAAGTTTCATTCATTTGGAATCGTACGCCCATGTCAAGGGACGTTCTGATAAACGCCATGCCATGGCGGTCACGGTGGGCATGAACGGTTCACAGGAAACTGTTCAGGATGTTTTCGATGTGACCGACTGGGAACGCCGAGAGGTCGAACTTCTGATCGAACGGCTTGAAAGAACTCTAGGGGAGAGCGGGGCGCATGAGCGTAACGTCATATTGGCGGCTCTGGCAGAGTTGAGCGCCCGGATTCTCAATTCATGCTCAAAAAAGACAACCGAAATAGCTGAGGAACTTACGGAACAATAGACATGGCAGGCAAGGAGCGGCACGTTCTCGGGCTGTCTGGTGGACGCGACAGCGCAGCGCTAGCGATCTTCATGCGACAGAACCATCCCCAGTTAGAGATCGACTACTTCTTCACCGACACTGGAAAGGAGTTGCCGGAAGTCTATGAGTTCCTGGTAAAACTTGAAGGCTTCTTAGGAAAGCCGATCCTGCGCCTGAATCCGGACCGCGACTTTGACTTTTGGCTCAATCAGTACAACAACTTTCTGCCTTCTCCTCAGGCGCGCTGGTGCACGCGGCAACTAAAGCTGCGTCCTTTTGAGCAGTGGATCCGTCCGCTACTCGACGATGGTGACACCGTTTACAGCTACGTCGCGATTCGTGCCGACGAAGAGTACCGCGAAGGTTATGCCTCCAAGCATGACAATCTGATCGTGCGTCTGCCACTGAAGGAGGCGAATGTCGACAAGGCCGGAGTCTTAGAAATTCTGGAGGGAACCGGCCTGGGGCTGCCCCAATACTACGAGTGGCGCACCCGTAGCGGCTGCACTTTCTGTTTCTTTCAGCAGAAGATTGAATGGGTGCGCCTGATGGAACGCCATCCCGACTTTTTCGAGGAAGCCAAGAGTTACGAGAAGAACGCCATTGACCACGGGTCGCCGTTCACATGGAGTGAGGGCGAGTCTTTGGATGAGTTGGCGAGGCCGGAGCGAATCGCCCAAGTCCGGGAAGAGCATCAGAGGCGGTTGGAGCGAATGCGCGCCACACTTCAAGTGAATCCGTTGCGACCGGACGCCGAGCCGATTGATATCGACGATCTGTACGGCCAGGCGAAGGTGTGTTTGGCGTGTCACAAATGAATTACACTTACTGACGTCCAACCTACTCCCTGCGGTTGAACGATTTGAAAAACTCTTCGTCCGATGTCCTATGGAAAGCGTCCTATCCTTTCATCACGTCGATCTAGGTCTCGACCTAACGTATTGTGTAGGTCTAAGAACAGCAAAGCACGGATTGGAAATTCAGATTTCCCCAGGTAGTACTGACTCTAGGACTCACGACTGCCAGTTACCTACTCAGTCTCCAGATTCTAAGCTCCCCTACCCCTTTGAGCCACACCTGTCCCTAAACCGCATAAAACTGGCAACCCGAAAGCTGCTGTCGAGCGATGGCCAAGCATTGAGAGACCTTCAAAAAGGCTTGGTGATTCGAAAGACAGTGTATCCTTCTGATCCGCTTCCTTTACAAGTGGGTAACAGCGTTCAGAATGTATCTACATACCGGGAAAAGAGATTAACTGCTTCTGCTCTCATTCGACCTATTCTCTTGGCGAAACCAGTTGAGAAAAGGCTTCTTCCGTTTCAGGACGAAGGGGTCAGGTGGCTCATAGGGCGAGACAAAGCCATTCTTGCCGACGACATGGGACTTGGGAAGACTGTACAGACCATATTTGCACTTCGAATCCTATTCAACAGAGCTTCGATTCACACAGTACTGATCATTTGTCCTAAGTCGCTGCTTGCTAACTGGGAAGAAGAGATAACTCACTGGGCGCCAGAGTTATCTCGACTTCAGGTTGTACCTTCTCCGCCGATTCGAGAAGAAGTCTGGAAGGCCATATGGGGTAGAGTTCACATAGTTTTGACAAACTACGAACAGGTTAGGCATCCTCCTTCAGTGTTGTTGAACGATGACATTGACCTGTTAGTCGCTGATGAGGCTCATAGGATCCGAAATACCGATTCGCAAACAACTCAGGGGATCCGAAGATTAGGAGTGCAGAAGTTTTGGGCTCTCACCGGTACACCGATAGAAAGGGACTCTGAGGACCTTGCAACATTACTCTCAACATTGGAGCCGCAGCGTTTTTCTGTTTCTGACAAAAGACTTCACCCTGCGTCACTGAGATCGCAAGCCCGTCCATATGTCTTGAGGAGACTCAAGGATGATGTTCTAGAGGACCTTCCGGAGGTCCTGGAGTCAACACAAATCCTCGATCTCCTCCCAGGCCAACGGGATTCCTACTTGCAAGTATACAGGAAACTGTCCGACAGTAACAGGGGTTCAATATTCGCCATTCTCAATCAACTTCGGGCAATTTGCGACTATGACGGTCGAACTGGGCAGAGCGCCAAAATTGATCGGATAGTAGAAATTATCCAAGACTTCTCCTCGATTGGCGACAAGGGGGTTGTCTTTTCATACTTGCTGGAGCCATTGTCAGTTCTCAAAGGCAAGATCAGGGGCGCTCTTGGACGAGAGGCTGTGATTACTTTGAGAGGATCGCAATCGCTCGCCGAAAGAGAAGATGCGATTGAGAATTTCAAGAGTGATAAACGTATTCATGTAATGCTTTGTTCCTCAAGGATAGCAGGGGAAGGTCTAACGCTGACTGAAGCCAATCACGTGATATTTCTGAACGAATGGTGGAATCCGTCCGCCAATTCACAAGCTAGAGATCGCGTAGTGCGTATTGGCCAAAGGAAGGGGGTCAGACTTTACCGCTTTAGATGTAGAAACACTATTGAAGAAACACTTGAAGAAATTCTCGAAAAAAAATCGGTCAACTTTGAGCAACTGATTGACAGACTGGCAGAGACTGACATCTTAAGTTGAGTAATCGTGTCCAATGCAGTTGAGGATAAATCAGGACCCAAGAACTGATTGTAGATGTCACTGTCGGCGATAATAATGGACAACAAGGTCTGGTAACTTCCACTCAACAGCATAATGGTACCACGCTGCTTGCGTCGTTGCCGATATCTTCGCTTGACTGGACGTGCTTCAGAAAACATTAATCCCGATAACAGGAACTGAGATGCTAACGGAACCGTCCGCCGAAGATTTCGAATCACTGAAGTGGACAATCCAGTTTCTCTCCAAGAGAAGTCGTGCGTTTGCTCTGTCTGAAGTTCAGAGTCTGACTGATGCCTCATTCGGTTTCACAATTTCTACTCTGTTAGAGGATGACCATGAACTGATGAAACTTACGAGTACAGAAGATGATGATTGGTATATATGCCGGACCATACTTGCGCGCTGGCTAGCCTATGTCAATCTCCGTCTTTCCCGAATAAGGATTGCTCAACTCACCAGTCAGGAATGGAAGCGTTTACTGAGGACCGTTCGAGTAGAGTGCAACAATGGCGCCTTTCGTACTGTCATCCTGAAATTTAGTTCATCAAGCTGCATGGCCTATGAGTCCAACATTGGATGCCGGGTCGTTTTTCCTTTAGCCGCTGTAATCTCTGATATTACTAATTGCGATATCGACTACAGTATGCTTGAGGGAATTCAAAGCTCTACTGCAAATTCTGACGCTGAACGAGCGTCCGTCGAAAGAGCTGTAGAAACATTTCTTGACTCTCATTGGGAAGAGAGAGTCATCGATATCGTTAGGAACCGGGAGGGGTTAGGCGGCGGACCCAAAAGGACTCTCGCTGAATTGGGAGTCGATTATGGTCTTACACGTGAGAGGATTCGACAATTCGAAAGCAGATTTTGGAACTCTATAGATCCAAAGAGAGCGGGTCAGATAAAGAGGCCCCTGTTGGTTTCAGAACCACTAAAGGAATTACTTAGGATTTTCCTTGTGGACTTCGTGGCGCGAGGTTGCAGCATGGTATGGACGCCCACGGACCGAGGGTTCGCGCACAGAATGTTTATAGCCAAATGTCTTGGGATAACGGCCCACAGATGTCAGGGACTAGATATCATTGCAATTGGGCCAGCGGCGAAGACTTTAGGGGAACTACATGCCAAGGCATTTGCACCAGGATTGGAATCAGACACTCAAGACAATCTCGAGTACATAGACCCGACAGCATTGGCTCAAATGATCGCATCCAAACAAGACTGTGGCCTTATTGACCGAGATGTGAAAGTAATCGCAGATTCTATCGCTGACTGGAGAATCAACCGCTTGAACAAAGTCCAAAGAACCTACCTATCTCTCTGCCACTTAGGAAGGCCTGCTCACTATACGGAAATAACGGAAACCTACAACACAATGTTTCCGGGGAACATCTCGACTACTCGAAACATTCACGCCGTACTTAACAGAAATGAATTCGGGATTGTGTGGGTGGGCAAGAGAGGTACATTTGGTCTGGCCCAGTGGGGTAATAGCCGCCCTGAGAAAAGTCTTCATGATACAGTCACGGAATTTGTAAGTTCGGAATATCGGAAAACGGGGCAACCGGTTCCAATATCAGTAATTCGTGAGAAACTACAGTTTGTTAGAGGCCCTATTAATCCAAATAGTCTGATTTTCGCGACTGAGGCAAATGAAGAGGTGCGATATGTTCTTGGAAACGCATTTGTCCCATGTAAATTGCCCAATGTCGAGAACTCCAAAGAATACCCCCAACCAAGAATTGAAGTGGCTAACGGTCGCTACGAACCACTGGTTGACCACCTCAGTGTTTCTTCACTTGCGGGTCTTGAATTTTCAGGAAAGCATCAGAAAAACGTAGTTGAGTTAGGCAAGAGATTTTCCATATTAGAGCTCAAGGGCCTAATTGAGAGGGGGCAAGGAACTCGTGACCTTGCTCGATTGTTTAAATCGAAATCGATGATATTGCAGGCTGACAGAGCGATATCTCGATTCCAAAACATTACATCGTCTTGGGTAAATGGAACAAAAAGAGATTCCAGAGCTACTTGGGTGGTAGAGGCGGACTCTGTCTCAGCAAGTTTATCGCAACAGGAACTCCTCAATAAAATTGAGTCACCATTTAGGGCCCTAGTTGGCGGATTGCCTCTCGAAACTATCGAGAACGTACAGAAGGCACTTGCCAAACTTGAAACCATTATTGAGGCCCAAAAACATAACTTGGGGCGATCGGAGGAGGCAATTGCCCGTGATTCCCAGATTATTTTTGAGAACCGGCGAGCATTAAAGAGAGTGGACTGGAGTCAACATTTCGATGATTTGGACATGTGGCTACCCTTTTTGTCGCTAGAACTAATCCAACGACTAAAATCTATGAGGTCAAACACTTTCGGAGTGCTCCACAGAGCGCTGATCAGATCAAACCGCCAAGCTGGGCTACCGGATAGTTTGATGCCGTGGTCGCGTGAGTTTCCTGCCGAGCTTGCCTCCTTGCCCATACATTGGCTTTACCAGTTTGAGCCCAAGAGCAACTTTCTCAGGATTTTGACTTCACTATCCTCGGCGCATTGTACGAATATTGGGCATTTGGTCGCTTTTCATCCAACTTCTCTTAATTCAATTAGACGATTTGACCACAAGTTTTGGACGCGGCTCACCATTGCACTTAAGAATCAAGTATGAGATATCTCCTGTTTCTTGGTCACCATTTCTGCCCACAATTTGTCATAATCCTCAGGAAATTGGCTAGGGATTAGCCGTGTATGCCACTCTAACTTGAGTTCCTCAATTTCGTCATCAAGCAGATCGTCTAAACCAAGTATCCACTCTAGTATTCTGCGTGCTATTTCGAGCGCTTTTTTTCTCTCCTCGCTGCGCATTCGCCATTGACCGTTAGCCTCATTCAATGTGAGAAGAAAGTACTTCCAAGGGGGTTGGTGCAACCGCCACTCCAACTGCTGAACTCCGTTCAGAGCACCGACCACGTCTCCCACATTAGGCTCGGTCACGTGTGCGACCTTCAGATTTAGAACTCGTCGAACAACCTGTGCAAACAGTTCTTGACCGATAGGCCAGAAAAGCAAATGGTCTGTCGAACATGAATCCTCGCCACCATCCGCCGCGTGATTCCTCATATTTGGTGGTTCTTTTCTCAGGACTGGAAGTGCTGTCAGAATTCCATTCCAATAGACCTCAAGTTCACAGTACAAGGAGTCGAGATATTCTTCGCTTTGCCGGAATGTTATAAGGGTATTGATTTTGACATCTGACTCTTTCTGGCTCCACCCGAAATTCTCACGATAGCTCGTAGTCAGCAGTATCTTGTTCATTGCATACAGCGTCTGCAAGGTAGTGAAATGTTGGTCTTTCTTAGTGAAATTCTTACCTTTGGTCTTAACTCTCGGCGAGTCCTTTTGTTTTCCATCCCACTTGAAGAATTCATGTTCTGTAATCAGCCTCCTTGTCAGAATTGCAAAAGTGTCGTCTTCATCCATGATTATGTTCGTATCATTATCAGTAGACTTTGCATGTCTGTTGAGACTTGAAAAAAGTCGCCTATAGGCCTTCATAAATTCGTCACTAGCTTCATCCTCGCTTACTACCAAGATCACTGACAGTTCTTCGTCTTGGAATCCTGCAGGGGGCTCCACAGAGTCCGGATCGTTACGGTCAATCAGAGTCTTTATGGCCTTGAGCCTGTGCTGACCATCTAACGCGTAATAGTTCTGTTCACCACTCATCGTAAGAACGCCAAAGTCCTCGTCTAGTTCCTGATCGGAAAACACGCTAAACTGTGGATCGTCAGTGATCCGGACAGGATAAAACTTTGGGTTTCCACCAAGAGAGGCGATAACAACTGAGGAAAAGAACCGATCTTCTCGCCGCTGGAGAAATGAGACGATTTCCTTCTTGACTCGTCCTTCATTCAACTCCCTCTGGATAGCTAGATCCAACGTCCTATCATCATGTATTTCGGCTGCAAACCGAACCTGTCCTGCAAGTTCCTTCATAGTCATTTTGCAGATGTAGTAACTCCAATTGCCCATCCTAGCCCTGATAGCTGGGTATAAGTTCATAGTTCAATTCCTTTGTGTCTTTGTCCAACCAGAATCGGCTGGTTCCGGAGGAAGAATTTCAACAGGTATGTGACCACGCTTTAGATTCCCAGTAGGACCAAAGCAGTCAATCATCTGCGTTTCTGCAGCCTCGATTTCGCTCGACGCCATTCGGCAAAACCAGAACTCCAAGCTTGTAGAAAACACTTGGCGAATCTGTCTAATCTCTGTTTTTGGCCGCCTGCAGTGCTCCATGAAGCGACGGCGAAGATCAGCTGTTTTTCCAATGTAAACAGCCGTGAATAGGCACTCCATAAGGTCGTTAGGGTTTATCCAGCTGTCTCGACGTTTGGTGCCTGGGGGCGGAGTACAGAGAGCATAGATCCCCGACTCAGATGGAACCGCGTTGGAATCGGACAAAACAAACTTTACCGAACGCCAGCGATTACCGCGGACCTGGAACTGAGTTAGCCTGGCCCACGGTTCGCGTTCTATGCTCCAACCGTGCCGCATTGCTTTTCTCCTTTCGTAAAGCAATTGTTTAACCTTACCGCTGCAAGTCTCCCGTGTCAAAAAATGCTCTGTAGAAAAAGGGGGCAGTTCCTGTCATTCATTCGTGACGACAGGGACAGACGCATTTGGTGCCGATTGGAATTTGCTGTATGCGCAAGGAAGTCACCCAAGAATTTGACATAAAGGGCGATAGCTTTTTGTCGCTTTCAAAAGGCCGACTGACAAAATGACTCACAACTACTGCCACTCCTCTGACCAAATACTGGAGCCACATATAACGTACTATGGCGAAATCTTCAGTTTCACGTCGTGAGTTTATGAAGGGGGCGGCTGTTGTTGGCGGCGGTGTGCTGCTGGCCGGCTGTGCGGCTGAACCGGCTGCGCCGGAGGCGGTGGCAGAGTCGGCGCCGGTGACGGCGATGACGGCGGAGGAGATCCTGACGCCACTGGGGCTGATGCCGGGGTCGCCGGACCATCCGAAGGGCTGGACGACAGCGCTGCCGGACCCGCCCGAGGGGATGCCGCTGTCGCCGCCGGTGACGGTTACGTCGTTCACGCGCACCGACGCGGATACACGCTTCCAGGGCGACGACGACATCTACGACAACATCAGCCTGCGCTATCGCAAGGCCCTCTACGGGATCAGTTATGAGTTTCCCTAGACCTACGTGCGGGGCGAGGAGCGCGACCAGGAGATGAACCTTGCGCTGGCCGCCGGGGATATTCCAGAGTTAATGCCGGGAATCCCGCTGTCGATGTTTCAGGATATGGTCGCGGGCGACCTGGCGGCCGACATTACCGATGTCTACGAAGCGACCGCGCAATCGAAAGCGGGGAAGTGGGGGCGCAGACGGGATCTGACCGTGCGCCAGGGGACCAGCCCCCTATCGTTTCTCATGTAGATCCCAAACGGGTCCACGAGCTTGCGAGTGTCAATGGAGCGGGTGAGACGCCTGCGATGTCAGGCGGCAGCCCGCGCGAAAACTCTTGGTTTCAAATTGAACGCACATGAGTTCCTGCCTATAAGATAATTATCATATTATTGTAGATAAGCGCTGTTCTGTCTCTTGAAAATTTTTTCTCGCAAACGCTCGTGGATCTCTCGTAAACGCTCGTACGAGCGTTTACCTGTTCCCGTACGAGTGCACGACCTGTGTTCAGGGAACGCTTCGCCAATCTTTTCGTGCAATTGCACTGAACTTGTATCTCTTTAGCTCACCTTGAAACCCTGCCCTTTCACCGAACGCAGACGAAAGAGACAACCACGTCTTACCCTCTATCTCCTGGCCACCGCCATTCCCTCAAATCACAGCCTTGGCCCCGACGAGTCTGCCGTAGTCCTCGTTGCAGCCAGAGTCGGCCGCGCCGGAGAGCCCCGGAAGCTTGTCAACACGACTGACCTGCCGGCCCTCAGGAGGATGGAACTACGCGGCGCCATGGCCCTGCCCAAACCCATGCACAACATGGACAAATAGCCTGGATCCGCCCCAAAACACCCCAAAAACATGCCTTTGAGCGGACAAAGCGGACATATTTTTATGAATAAATTCATAAAAATACACCGTCGTCATCGGCATTCTTTGCCTTCTTCTTCTGAAGGAAGTCCCATGTGAAACCACGGATTTTCGCGCCGTCTACAAAGCAGGAATGCAGAAGCACAGCCTGCCTCTGCAGAATCTACAACCCCCTATTCCCGTTTGGGAGCCACCTTGGGAGTCGTTGACATTTCTATAAGGCAGGCAAGATCCGCGCAATCGAAGGCGGGAAAGTAGAGGTACAAACGGTATCCGGCCGCGAGCCAGTGGCCCCACCCGTTCGCCGCCTCCTGCCTACGCTCATCAAATTATTCTTATGTCATTAAGTTGCTATGATCATCGGAATTTTTTCACGCAAACTCTCGTAAACGCTCGTGCATCTCTCGTGCATCTCTCGTACGAGCGTTTACCTGTTCCCTACGAGTTCCCGTACGAGTGCTCGCCCTGTATTCAGGGAGCGCCCAGCCCGGCTTTTCCTGCAGTTACACCAATACTGTCTCTCTTCAGCCCATTTTGAAACCCCGCAATGCGCCCGCCGAAGGGCGGGGCCACGGGGCAAAGCCACCGAACGCAGCCGGAAGAGCTTGCCTTCTCGACACACCTTCAAAATGTCAACGAACCCTGGTTGGTGGGGAGGTGCCCGCTATCCACTTTTTATTGTGGTCGCAGTCTCTCCGACGGCGGTTAAGACGGTCCTCGAACTGTCCTACGAAGCGCCCGTCCCCGAACTGGGGGTCCGAAATTGGCTGGCCGGTTGGTCGGGACAGAGTCCCCGGGCGAACCGTGTTTGACACTGCTGGTGAGCCGTGCTATAGTCGCGCGGGAATTGCCTCACTGTTTTGTCCTCCGGATTCGACCAGCGCGCTATATCAGTACAGTACGGTTCATACAGAAGACATAACGGCTTTGCGCCGAGGGAGGAATGCACTATGGCGAAATCGTCGGTTTCACGTCGCAGTTTTATGAAGGGGGCGGCTGTTGTTGGCGGTGGGGTGCTGCTGGCCGGCTGTGCGCCTGAAGCGGCTGCGCCGGAGGCGGTGGCAGAGTCGGCGCCGGTGACCGCGATGACGGCGGAGGAGATCCTGACGCCGCTGGGGCTGATGCCGGGCTCGCCGGATCATCCGAAGGGCTGGACGACGATGCTGCCGGACCCGCCCGAGGGGATGCCGCTCTCGCCGCCGGTGACGGTTACTTCGTTCACGCGCACGGACGCGGATACACGCTTCCAGGGCGACGATGACATCTACGACAATATCAGTCTGCGCTATCACAAGGCGCTCTTCGGGATCAGTTTTGAGATTCCCTGGACCTACGTGCGAGGCGAAGAGCTCGACCAGAAGATGAACCTGGCGCTGGCCGCCGGGGATATTCCAGAATTTATGCCGGGAATCGGGCTGTCGATGTTCCAGGACATGGTAGCGGGCGACCTGGTGGCGGATATTACGGACGTCTATGAGGCGACCGCGCACCCGAAGTGGGTCAAAGAGTCGCTGGCATGGGGCGATAACCAGCTGTGGGCCTTTGCCGAGGTGGACGGCCGCAAGAAAGCGTTCCCGAGGGTTGCCCAGGCGGGCCAAAATGAGCAGATCCTCTTCATCCGCGAAGACTGGCTGGAGAAGGTAGGCATGGAGCCGCCGGCGACGCTGGAGGAGATGGAGGCGGTTGCCGAGGCTTTCGTCACCAACGACCTGGGCGCGGGCCCGCCCGGCACGACGGTCGGTGTGATGGCGTCGCGCGACCTGCAGAGCTGGTACGGCGGCCTGGGACCGGTCTTCGGCGGCTTTGGCGTGCTGCCCTCCTGGTACACCGAGGTAAGTACTTTCACCAAGGATGGGCAGGGCGGTCTGCGTTTCGACGGTATTCAGCCGGCGATGAAAGATGCGCTGGCCTTTATCCGCGGCTGGTACGAGAAGAAGATTCTGAGTCCCGACTTCTTCACGAAAGGTTACCAGGAGAACCGCACCGAGATCGAGGGCAATCGCGTCGGCATGAACTACACGCATCCCTGGGGCGGTGTGGTCGGCGGGGGCATGGGCAGCATGGCCAACGACCCTGAGGCCCGCTGGACCTGGATCGATGTGCCGGCAGGCCCGGTGCGCAAGGGCAAGAATTTCTACAGGCCGCTGCTGCAATCGGTCTTCCCCTTCCGTAAGGACTTTGAACACGTGGACAAGGTGTTGAAGCAGGCGAATCACGAGGCTGAGGTCGTGCTCAGTCCGGAACTGCGCTATCACGGATTTGAAGGCCACAACTACGAGTGGGTCGAGGGCGAGGACAGGGTTGAGATGCTGGCGGGCGGCACGCACGGATACGGGCTTATCAGGACCCGCGGCGGCAACAATATCAGCCCGACCTCGAATATGAGGCGAATCCTGTGGGAGCTCAACTACAAGGAGACGGTGCCGCGCGCGGATTGGGATGCGATGATGGAGCTTAAGCTGGACGACCCGACCGGTCTGCAGACGATGCAGAACGAGGGCTGGTTGTTTCTGGCGGAGCATTCGCTGGCGGACACGATCCCCAACGAGTGGACCGCGGCGCCGACCGAACTGCAGAAGGAGAAGTGGAGCGGGCTGCAAAAGCTGACGGATGAGACCTATTTCGGGATCATCACCGGCCAGTTGCCTGTGGACGCGTTCGACGAGTATGTGACAAGGTGGAAGGCGCAGGGCGGGGATGAGATCTTGGCTGAGATCAACGAGTGGTGGGCGAACAAATAGAGGTCAAACGGGTCCACGAGCTTGCGAGTGTCAATAGAGCGAGTGAGACGCCTGCGATGTCAGGCGGCAGCCCGCGCGAAAACTCTTGGTTTCAAATTGAACGCACGTGAGTTTCTGCTTGTCAAATAATTATTATATTACTGCGAATAAGCGCTGTTCTCTCTCTTGAAATTTTTTTCTCGCAAACGCTCGTAAACGCTCGTGGATCTCTCGTAAACGCTCGTACGAGCGTTTACCTGTTACATACGAGTTCCCGTACGAGCGCACGACCTGTGTTCAGGGAGCGCCCAGCCCAGTTTTTCCTGCAGTTACCCTGAAACAGTCTCTCTTCAGCCCGCTTTGAAACCCCGCAATGCGCCCGCCGAAGGGCGGGGCCACGGTGCAAAGCCACCGCACGCAGCCGGAAGAGCTTGCCTTCTCGACACACCTTGAAAATGTCAACGGGCCCTGGTTAGTGGGGAGGTGCCTGCTATCCACTTTTTATTGTGGTCGCAGTCTCTCCGACGGCGGTTGAGACCGCCCAAAGGCGAGGAGAGAGTGGAGAGAAGTGAGGAGAGAGTAAAGCCGTTTGGTTCGCCCGAGATTGGATCGTGGCGTGGCCATGGCTCCGTTGCTACCCGAGGTATTGGGATTTGTACCCTGGGTTTGGACTGCATGCCCCGGGCGAACCGTGTTTGACACTGCTGGTGAGCCGTGCTATAGTCGCGCGGGAATTGCCTCACGGTTTTGTCTACCGGATTCGACCAGCGCGCTATATCAGTAGAGAACAGTTCTAGTCACAAGACATAGCGGCTTTGCGCCGAGGGAGGAATGCACTATGGCGAAATCTTCAGTTTCACGTCGCAGTTTTATGAAGGGGGCGGCTGTTGCTGGCGGCGGGGTGCTGCTGGCCGGCTGTGCGCCTGAAGCGGCCGCGCCGGAGGCGGTGGCAGAGTCGGCGCCGATGACCGCGATGACGGCGGAGGAGATCCTGACCCCGCTGGGGCTGATGCCGGGGTCGCCGGACCATCCGAAGGGCTGGACGACCGATCTGCCGGACCTGCCGGAAGGGATGCCGCTGAATCCGCCGGTGACGATCACTTCGTTTACGCGCACGGACGCGGACACGCGCTTCCAGGGCGACGACGACATCTACGACAACATCAGCCTGCGCTACATCAAGGCGCTGTTCGGCATCGAGTACGACATCCCCTGGACGTATGTGCAGGGCGAGGAGCGCGACCAGAAGATGAACCTGGCGATGGCGGCCGGCGATATTCCGGACCTGATGCCGGGCATCGCGCTGGCGATGTTCCAGGACATGGTAGCGGGCGACCTGGTGGCGGATATCACCGACGTCTATGAGGCGACTGCGCACCCGAAATGGGTCAAGGAGTCGCAGGCATGGGGCGACAACCAGCTGTGGGCGTACGCAGAGGTGGACGGCCGCAAGATGGCTTTCCCGAGCATTGCCCAGGCCGGCCAGGATGAGCAGATCCTTTTCATCCGCACGGACTGGCTGGACAAGGTGGGCATGGATGCGCCGACGACGCTGGAGGAGATGGAGGCGGTCGCCGAGGCCTTCGTCACGAACGATCTGGGCGCGGGCCCGCCCGGCACCACGGTCGGCGTGATGGCGTCGCGTGACCTGCAGAGCTGGTACGGCGGCCTGGGACCGGTCTTTGGCGGGTTTGGCGTGCTGCCGTCGTGGTATACGAGTGTGAGCACATTTACGAAGGACGGGCAGGGCGGCCTGAAGTTCGACGGCATCGACCCGGCGATGAAGGATGCGCTGGCGCTGGTACGCCGCTGGTACGAGAAGAAGATCCTGAGCCCCGACTTTTTCACAAAGGGCTACCAGGAGAACCGCACCGAGGTCGAGGGCAACCGCGTGGGCATGAACTACACGCATCCCTGGGGCGGTGTGGTAGCGGGGGCGATCGGCAGCATGGCGAACGATCCCGAGGCCCGCTGGGACTGGTTTGACGTGCCTGCCGGCCCGGTGCGCAAGGGCAAGAACTACTTCAGCCCGCTGCGCACAGGCGTGTTCCCGTTCCGCAAGGGTTCTGAGCATATTGACAAGATCCTGATGCAGGCGAACTTCGAGGCGGAGATCGTGCTCAGCCCGCAGCGGCGCTATCACGGCTTCGAAGGGCACAACTATGAGTGGGTCGAGGGCGAGGACAGGGTTGTGCCTCTGTCGGGCGGCACGCATGGGTACGGCATCATCAACACCCGCGGCGGCGCCAACATCAGCCCGACCTCGAACATGAACAACATTCAGTGGAAGCTGAACTATAAGGAGACTGTGCCGCGCGACGAGTGGGACGCGATGATGGAGTTGCTGCTGGACGACCCGACCGGTCTGCAGACGATGCAGGACGAGGGCTGGCTGTTCCTGGCGGAGCATTCGCTGGCGGACACGATCCGCAATGAGTGGAACGCGGCGCCGACCGAGCTGCAGAAGGAGAAGTGGACGCAGCTGCAGACGCTGACGGACGAGACCTACTTCGCCATCATCACCGGCCAGCTGCCCGTGGACGCCTTTGACGAGTATGTGACGACGTGGCTGGCGCAGGGCGGCGAGGCGGTCCTGGCTGAGATCAACGAATGGTGGGCCGCGAAATAGTGGATAGTGAAGAGTGGATAGTGGATAGTAGGGAGATGCCTGCTATCCACTTTTTTTATTATGCAAGCGTTGTCTCCGATTGTTGACGATCTGAAGGAACAGGCCTCGAGGTTTGTTCGCTATCTGCCGCGGCTGTGGCCGCTGTACGTGATGGTGATCCCGGCGCTGATTCACCTGGTGCTGCTCAGCTATTACCCGATGTACGGGATCCGGATCGCGTTCCAGGAGTACAAGCCGGCGCTGGGCTTTGACAAGTCGCCCTGGGTGGGGCTGAAGCAGTTTCAGCTGATGCTGGACAACCCCTCCTTCTGGCAGATCTTTCGCAATACGATCGTTATCGCGACTTCGAAGATCGTCACGCTGCAGTTCTGCGCGGTTATTCTGGCGCTGCTGCTGAACGAGGTGCGGAAGCTGTTCTACAAACGGAGCGTGCAGAGCCTGGTCTACCTGCCCTACTTTCTGTCGTGGATTGTGCTGGGCGGGATCATGCTGGAGATGCTGGGCTCGGCCGGCGTGGTCAACCAGCTGTTGCAGCGGGCGGGGGTGGAGCAGCCGATCATCTTCCTGGGCAACAACCGCACCTTTGTGCCCACGCTGGTCGCCAGCCATCTCTGGCAGCAGGTGGGCTGGGCGACGATCCTGTACCTGGCGGCGCTGACCAGTATCGACCCGCAGCTGCTGGAGGCGGCGGCGATCGACGGGGCGGGCCGGTTCCAGCGCGTCCTCTATATCATTCTGCCGGGCGTTCTGCCGACGCTGCTGCTGGTGCTGTGCCTGGACTTCGGGTTGCTCTTCAATGCGGCCGGTTTCGACCAGGTGCTGAACCTCTACAATCCGGCGGTCTACTCGACGGGCGACATTCTGGACACGTGGATCTACCGCGAGGGTCTGCTGGGCGCGCGTTTCAGTTTGGCGACGGCGGTGGGGCTGGTGCGTTCGGTGCTGGGGCTGATTTTGATTGTGGTCAGTTTGCGGTTGATCTCGCGGTTTACGGATTATCAGGTCTACTAGTTTTTAGTAGGCAGTTTTTAGTTTTTAGTGAGACGCCTGCTTCACCAATTTGCAGAAAGGAAAGAAACAGTGACAGACCAAACAGTTTCGCGACGATCATTTGTCAAGACCGCAACTGTCGCGTCGTTAGGGATAGCCCTGGCGGCCTGCCGGCCAATACCCCCCATCAACGACGCTGAACCCGCCATGGGCCAGGTAACCGCCGCCCAGGTCACCGACCCCGAAAGCCTCAAGGCCTTCGTCCTCGCAGCCAAGGCCCAAATCGAAGCGATCGCCGTAGACCTGGACAGTGCGGCGAAGCTCAAGCAGTGGGTCAAAACGGAGGGCGACTGGAAATCCGGCTCGACCTTCCTCATCATCTTCGCCGAAAACGGAAACGTCTACGCGCACGGGAACGACCGTGACGCCGAAAACAGAAACCTGCTCGACGTCGAGGACGAACGCGGAACCAGGGTCGTCGAGGAACTCCTGGCGGCCGCTGCCCAGGGCGGCGGTTTCGTCGAATACTACGACGACGGGCCGAAGACCGCATACGCCGTCGGGTTCAGACGACGGTTCGTGCTCGTCGGCGGCTACTCGCAGGACGTCTCCCATGTCGATGTCCGCATCGCCGATCTCCCCACGCCCGCCGTCACCGCCTCCGAAGTCGTGGACCGCGAGACACTGATCGCCTTTGTCGAAGAGGCGGCCAGGATCTACCAGGAGGCCCTCAAGTTCGAAGGCGGAGTCCCCCTCGTCGAGATCAAGAACGCCTTCCGGTTGGAAGGAGGGGACTGGAAGTCAGGCCCCATCTACCTGTGGGTCGTGAGCGGCGGGGGCGTCACCATCTTTCACGCGATCGAGCCATTCCGCGAAGGCAATCCCACCGACATGGTGAGGACCGACTCCCAGGGGATAAAGATCGCCGAGGAGCTGATCGGAGGGGCGCGCCGCGAGGGCCGGAAGTTCCTGCGCTACCATTACGACAACCCGGCCATCGAAGGAGACGAGGAGACCGGTTCCCCCAAGCTCGGCTACGCCGTCAGCCTCCAGGTGGGCGACTCCGACGAGAAGATGGTCATCGGCTCCGGCATCTATATCGACACAGACGACGAGTGACCCCCGGCGCACGGGATCCGGCGCCGCCCAGTCGGCGCCGGGTTCGCCCCCTTCGCCGGCTGAGATCGCTTTTGTAGTGGATAGTGGATAGTGGTTAGTTAGGGAAACGCGATGAACAGGGCTGAACGGAGAGGCTTCGGGTCGCGGGTTTTTGATATATTCAATCATACGTTCCTGCTGGTGCTGGGGCTTTCTTGTGTTATTCCCTTGATCCATCTGCTGGCGCTTTCGTTCAGCGACCGGGCGGCGGCGACGGGCGGGTTGGTGACGCTGTGGCCGGTGCGGCCGACGCCGATCACCTATGAGAAGGTGCTGGAGGCGGGCGTCTTTCTGAACGCCTTCTGGATTTCGGTGATACGAACGGTGGTTGGAACGGTGCTGCAGATGCTGCTGATCATCCTGATCTCCTTCCCGCTGTCGAAGAGCAAGGAGGAGATGCCCTTCCGCAATATCATCATGGGCTCGGTGGTGTTCGCCTATCTTTTCAACGGCGGCCTGATCCCCTGGTTCCTGGTCATCCGCAAGCTGGGTATGCTCAACACGATCTGGGCGCTGATCATCCCGCAGGCGCTGCCGCTGTGGAACGTGATCCTGATGATGAACTTCTTCCGCCGCGTGCCCAAGGAGCTGGAGGAGGCCTCCATCATCGACGGCGCCACCTACTGGCAGATCCTGCTGCACGTTTACCTGCCGATCTCGGTGCCGGCGCTGGCGACGCTGACGCTGTTCGGCGCGGTCGGCCACTGGAACGCCTGGTTCGACGGCATGATCCTGATCGCGGACCGCGATCTGATCCCCCTGCAGACCTTTTTGCGCACGGTGGTCGTCAAGATGGACATGAACGAGTTCATGCGCAACCCCGAGGACTTCGACATGTTCTCGGACCGTTCGCTGCGCGCGGCGCAGACGCTGGTGACGGTCGTCCCCATTCTGGTTGTCTACCCCTTTTTGCAACGCTACTTTGTCAGCGGCATCACGCTCGGCGCCCTGAAGGGTTGAGCCATGCCGACACCTTCGCGGTCCTCTGCGGGCGGCTCTGCCGCGCGTTCGCCTAAGGTCCCGTCGGTTGTGTTCGGGGCGGAGTGCCGCGAGCCGATGCGGCGCGGGTTCGACACGCTGGCGCGGCTGCTGTCGTTGACGCTGGGTCCGCGGGGCGGGAATATCGTCAGCCAGCGCGTGAATGCGACCGGTTTCGAGCCGCTGGAGGACGGCGCGACGATCGCCCGCCGCTTCACCGACCTGCCGGACCGGGTGGAGAACGCGGGCGCGATGATGATGCGGCACATTGTGTGGCACATGCGCGAGCGTTTCGGCGACGGCAGCGTGACGGCGGCGGTGCTTGCGCGGGGCATTGCCCGCGAGCTGCACAAGCTGTTGGTGGGCGGCGCGGATGCGGTCCTGCTGCAGCGGGGGCTGGAGAAAGGGGTGGCGGCGGCGGTCGGCGCGCTGGAGGAGATGTCGATCCCGTTGACCGAGCCGGAGCATGTGGCGGGTGTGGCGAGGGCGGTGATCGAAGATCCCCGGGTGGCGCAGCTGCTGGCGGAGATGATCGACGTGCTGGGGCCGTACGGGAACATCCTGATCCAGCCGGGCTACGGGCTTGGGCACACATACGGCTTCCGCGAGGGGTCGCGCTTTCCGGGCGAGTATATTTCGCGCTATTTGGTGAGCGACAGGTTCAGGCACGTCGCCGCGCTGGACGGGCCGCACGTGGTGGTGGCCGACTTCCATTTCGAGGAGCCGCGCCACGTGCTGCACCTGCTGGACCTGGTGAGGCGGGCCGGCGGGGACAAGCTGTTCATCATCTGCAAGAATATGTGGGAGAGGGCCATCAGTGCGCTGGTGGCTGCGAACAACCGCGGGCCGGTGACGGCGTACGCGGCCCGGATCAAGCCGGTGGAGGACTTGCGCCGCGATATGATGCGCGATTTCGCGCTGCTGACCGGTGCCAGCTTTATCACCGACGTGGCCGGTATGGGGCCGCAGGACCTGACGGCCGCCGATCTGGGGCGGGCTGAGCGGCTGGTTGCCACGGGGGAGTATGTGTCGGTGGTCGGCGGCGGCGGGGATGTGCAGGCTGTGGATGCGCATACCGACATGCTGCAGAGCCGGCTGGCGCTGCTGGAGGAGCGTGAGGAGAGGGAGCAGCTGCGCGAGCGGATCGGGCGTCTGCAGGGCGGGATCGGTGAGCTGCGCGTGGGCGCGTACACGGAGAGCGAACGCAATGCGCTGGTGGAGCGGGCGGCGCATGCGGTGAAGGTTGTGCAGGTGGGCCTGGAGGGCGGCGTGGTGCCGGGCGGGGGCGCCGCCTATCTGGCCGCGGCGCCGGCGGTGGCGGCGGCTGCGTGCGGACACGATGAGGAGGCGATGGCGCTGCGGGCGCTGGCGCGGGCGTTGGAGGAGCCGGCGCGCACGATTGCGGCCAATTCGGATGCGCATCCGCCGCTGGTTGTTAACGCGTGCCGCGAGCGCGGGCCGGGGTTCGCGTACGAGGTCGGGCAGGGCTGCGTGCGCGACATGATGGCGGCGGGTATCGTTGACCCGACGCTGGTGGTGAAGGCGGCGCTGGAACAGGCGGCGAGCGGCGCGGCGATGCTGATTTCAGCGGAGGCCCTCGTCCTGCCCCGTGCCCCGCAGGAGAGTTATAGGCCGTGACCGGCGGTGACCCGCGCAATTTCTGGGTCCCGTTTGGGATCTGCGCTATTTCAACCTACCAGGCCTGGTATGTCACCTGATAGCTTCTGTTGAAGGTGAAGATATAGGGTTTGTCCATACTGTAAGGCGTATCCGCGTAGTAGGTGCTGACCCGGACCGCCTCCTCATTTGGCAGATAGACGATCTGGACCGGCTTACCCGTCAGGGGATTCACGCCGCGATACAACTCAACCACGGGCGGGACCGCAGCATGTGACTCAGCCAGCTCGCTGACTGAAGGCAGATACGGCCCTGGTTGAACACCGCTTGGCCCGATGAAATAATACTGAAGCCCATCGCCCGATTCGCACAACTGCGCCGGCGTAGCGGCATGCGTCACGATGCAAGGTGTGTCCAAGCGCGCTGATGCCGGCTTGGGCGTGTTCAGCGGCGCTGGTGTTGTTGGCCTTGGCGCGTTCGTCGGCGTTGGCGTGCTCGTTGACCCTGGCCCTGGCCCGTTCGTCGGCATTGGTGTGTTCGTCGCTGTCGGCGTGCTCGTTGCCCCTGGCCTTGGCCTGTTCGTCGCTGTCGGCGTGCTCGTTGCTCTTGGCGTTGGCGTGTTCGTCGCTGTCGGCGTGCTCGTCGCTCTTGGCGTTGGCGTGTTCGTCGCTGTCGGCGTGCTCGTTGCCCTTGGCGTTGGCGTATGCGTGCCGCAATCCTCATCATGCAGAGAACCCTCGTGGACCAAAACCCCTTCGCCTATGTCGCAGCCATGTAACATCTCACGCGCCCCCACCATTGTCGTCTGCCGCAGCACCAGGATAACGGCCAGAACCAGGACCAGGGCCAGAGCGCTTAAAAGGCGTTTCTTAACCATACTTTACATCCCCATGCCATACAGTTGAAATGACCTCTTCAATATACTCGATGCGTGTGAAACTGGCGTGAGATTTCAGCCCCTTGCTGTGAGCATATTGTGTTGATTTCGCGCGTTGGGAAGATGCGTGCGATAATCGGCCCAATGAATCCTGAAATCCCGGCATCGCAGGCCTTCCCCAAGCCTGAAGGCGCGCCGCACGATGCCGACAGGCTCAAACGCGAAGTGGAGGCGCTGCGAGCGCGCCTCTCCCGGCTGAGCGAGGCCAGTCTTCGCATCAGCCAGAGCCTTGACCTCGATACCGTCCTGCAAGAGGTCGTGGACAACGTGCGCGCGCTGACCGGCGCGCGCTACAGCGGGATTACCACGCTAGACGACGCAGGGCAGCTGAGCGAGTTCATCACCTCCGGCCTCACCGCGCAGGAACACCAGCGCCTTCTGGACATGCCCGAGGGGCCGGGACTCTTCGAATACTTCAGCCAGCTTCCGCGCCCCCTGAGACTGCGGGACCTGACCGCCTACACCAGGTCGCTCGGCTTTTCACCCAACCTGCCGCCGGCAGATACCTTTCTGGCAATGCCGATCCGTCAGCGGGGCGCGCATGTCGGCAACTTCTATCTCGCCGCCAAGGAGGATGGCGAGGAGTTCACGCGCGCAGACGAAGAGATCCTGGTGCTGTTTGCCTCGCAGGCGGCGGCAGCTATCGTCAACGCCCGCCGCCACCGGGATGAAAAACAGGCCAAGGCCGACCTGCAGACCCTGATCGACACCTCGCCCGTAGGGGTCCTGGTCTTCGATGCGAGGACGGGCGTCCTGTTGTCAGTCAATGAGGAGGCGAGACGGCTCGCCGGCGCTGCGCCAGGGCGGGGCCGGGCGCTGGAGCAACTGCTTGAGGAGCTGACCTTCCGCCGTGCGGACGGGCGCGAGTTTCCGCTCGATAGGCGTTCCCTTATGCAACTGCTGCAAAGCGGCGCCACCATGCGCGCCGAGGAGATCGTCATCCACTTTCCGGATGGACATTCGATCCCCACCCTCGTCAACGCCACGCCGATCCGGTCGCAAGACGGCGCGGTCGCGTCGTTGGTTGTCACGGTTCAGGACCTGACCCCGCTGGAGGAGTTGGAACGGCTGCGCGCCGAGTTCCTCGGCATGGTGAGCCATGAACTGCGGACACCGCTGACGACCATCAAAGGCGCGTCGGCAACCGTGCTGGGCGCCGCATCCCCGCTCGATTCGGCCGAGACGCGCCAGTTCTTCCGCATCATCGACGAGCAGGCCGATCAGATGCGTGACCTGATCAACGACCTGCTCGATGTGACGCGCATTGAGGCGGGCACGCTGGCTATCACGCCTGAACCTGCCGACGTGGCAAGGCTGGTCGACCAGGCCAGGGACGCTTTTTTGCGCGCGGGGACAGGGAACAGCATCCAGGTTGAGCTGCCGTCGGAGCTGCCTTGGGTCATGGCCGACAAACGGCGCATCATTCAGGTTCTCAACAACCTCTTCTCCAACGCCTCCAAGCACTCGCCCATGTCGTCCACCATCAGGGTGACGGCGGTGCAAGAGGCGCTCCACGTCGCGGTCTGTGTCGCCGACAAGGGGGGAGGCGTATCGACTGAGCGCCTGCCGCACCTGTTCAGGAAGTTCTTCCGCGTCGATGGTGAGGCGGCGCAGCGCGATATCGAGGGAACCGGTCTGGGTCTTGCGATCTGCAAGGGGATCGTGGAGGCGCACGGGGGCCGCATCTGGGCCGAGAGCGCCGGGCCGGGACTCGGCACGCGCTTCACCTTTACGCTTCCGGTGGTCAGTGGAGCCGCCAGCGCCTCGGCAACCGGCCCCGAACCGTTCTCCGCCGACGCAGAACCGGCCGCGCGCATTCTCGTCGTTGACGACGACCCGCGCACACTGCGGTACGTTCGCCACACGCTCCTGGAAGCAGGCTACACCCCCATCCTGACCGCCCGTGCGGAGGAGGTGGACAGGCGCATAGAGAGGAACAGACCCCACCTGGTTCTGCTCGACCTGATGCTGCCCGGCAGCGACGGATTCGAGTTGATGAGGCGCATCAGCGACATGACCGACGCGCCGGTCATCTTTCTGTCCGGGCGCGGCGAAGACCGGACTATCGCAAGGGCGCTCGAATTGGGAGCCGCCGACTACATCGTCAAGCCCTTCTCGCCCATCGAACTGGTGGCGCGCATCGAGTCAACCCTGCGTGCGAGAGCGGCGTCCGACCTCAACGAGGGGCTTGGGCGCTATCTGCTCGCAGATCTGACGGTCAACTACGCCGAACGCGGCGTAACGGTGGCCGGACGGCCGGTGAAATTGACCGCGACCGAGTACAAGCTGCTCTACGAGCTTGCGGTCCACGCCGGACGCGTATTGACCCACGATCATCTGCTGCAGCGGGTGTGGGGCCGCAACTACGCCGGTGATCCACGGCTCATACGCACCGTCGTGAAAACGCTCCGCCGCAAGCTGGGAGACAACGCCCAGTGTCCTGCATACATCTTTACCGAACCTGGCGTCGGCTACCGCATGGCACGGCCTGAGGATTCAGGACAGGCGACGCCATGACCCGCAGCGGGATGCGCGCTACGCCCGGGCCCCGTCAACGGCGCGGAGATCCCGTGCGCCTTTTCTGCTCAGAGCCTGTTTGAAAAGTGGAATACACAGGCTCTTGTTCTCACTTGGGATCTACATTGGTTCTTAGTGACCCCTGTCGTGCGGGGCAGTTCTTATGATGTCAGAAGGCGAACGGTGGTGAGTGGTAGGTAGTGGCGGTGGGGCTGCGCCTGTCAGGCGGTTGCGGGAACGGTTCGGGCGTGGGTAAGGTCGGAGCCGGTTACTGGGCGGACTTGTGATGGAAGGACGGTGGCGATCGCGATCGTCTCGCCGTCGAGGGAGAGGAACTCCGCGACGAAGGCTGCTTGATTGGGGTGGATGTGGATGATGGTACCCACATCGCCCGGTTTCAGTTCTTCTTGCTCGTCGCCGATAGCGGGGGCAGTGAGAACGATTTGTTGATGTTCTTCGAACACCTCTCACCTCCTACGCGGGTATGCCGTGATAAACCTGGGAAAGTCGCTCCCACGGTCGACCTGCCAAACAGTCCTCACTCTCGGATTACGCCCGTCAGGTGATTCAATCGGCCCGTCCACGTGATAGCGTGGACCATATGAGGTCTCCACAACACGAGTGACCTCGTGGGATGCCGCCTGACGGTTCAAAGCGTCTGAAAGCTCCTCCCGGCGATCGATACGCGCTCGATGCGCATTGTGTAGCTTCAATCACAATCCTCAAGTATAACAGCCTTTCTGAATCACCGACGGTTTCAGATGGTGTTGCCACAGTATAACATGGGGGCGGCGTCCGTGGAATCTGGAAGGTAATATCGCCCGATCCACTCGAATGCTTTCTTGGGAGCTGAGGCCCGAGATGTAAGCGTTGCCGGCTACTTTTTTTGTGTCGCTATCTGCGGCGCGGCGATGCATATGTTGGCTGAGGCGCTGGTGCAGCTGCGTATGCCGGAGCAGAGTTACCGGCCGTAAGAAGGACGCTGCGAATTGGCCTTATGGGTTCTCGTCCACTGTAATGCGAATGATGCGGAAGGTATAGTGGGCGTCGTCGGCGCCTTGGTCGTGGGGGGTTCCCGGGACCTGGCTGCCACCGGTGATCGTGACTTTGCCGCAGCGGGGGGTGTGGAAATGGGCGCTGCTCATGCCTGACATCCAGAAGTCGGCCGGATCCAGCCCCACTTCGCGCATCGCGCCTTTGACATCCCAGCGCATGTGGGTACCCCACAGGTTTTCCGCACGCATACGCACGGGAATGTCGGCCGAGGCCTGCTCAGCATCTTCAGTTCGTTCACCCTCAATCATAATCCAGCCCGGCGGGGAGCAGGCGCTGCCGATGACGGTAACGGCCACGATCGGTTGCTCTTCGACGACGGTGATGTAGCCGGCGGGCGGCAGGTCGAGTTCACGGCCGTGTCTTTCGCCCCACCAGGAGGACCGAATGGTGAAGTTGGGGTATTCAAAGGGCCACAGGTATTCGTAGGTGGTCTGCCGCATGGTGCGGCGTTCCATGGCGCCGCCCTGTCTCACCTCGGGGTCGCTGTGCCATATTCCCCATTTTTCGTGCCACGGGCCATGCAGGTGTTCGTGGTAAAGTTTTTCGTCGCTCATTTGGTGCACCCTTTCAGGTTTGTCGCGGTTCGCGGCGGGCGGTCAGAGTTGTTGGGTATTGCGTATTGTTCACTTCCGCTACACGCTGCGGAGCAGAGCAGGCACTCAGCGGGAGCGCAGATCAGCGCAGGCGCCAGGGTTCGGGCGGGGCCACTTTGTCTTGCGGCCGGCCGCTGACGTCGGCGATGGCGTTGCGCAGGGCGTTCCAGGTGACTTCACTCTTGCTCCAGCGTGCGTCCTCGAAGCTGATGGCCTGGAAGAAGACAACCTCCTCGACGCCCTCTTCCGCGGCGACGGTGGCCGCCGCATGGACCATTTCCTGCACGCGCGCGGAGGAGGCGCCCCATGCCAGTTGCCAGAGCCGCAGCTGGCATGGACCCTGCAGATGCCCCTTGGCCCCGCGGATGATGGAACGGTAGATGTCAGGGTCATAGGGCGTTGTCTGCTGCGCCAAGGGTGTGGTCACCAGGAAATCGATCAACCCCTCCCCGGTCCAGGTATCGTGGTCCTCCAGATTTCCTTCCAGGGGCCCGGCGGCGGGCGCGGTCGCTGCCGACGCACTGCTGTGATCGGATGAAGATCGGACGACTTTTGCGGGCATGGGTTTTCCCTTGGGAATGCCCATCACACCAAAATCCTGCTCAGGCTGCAGCCATCTTTGCAGCGCCCGCGCCTGCCGCAAGAATTCAGTAACATAGTTTGACCGAAACTGGAGCCATTCAGGGTCGCTATTGGGGATGGTGAACGGATCGCGGCCGGTTTCGCCCTGGAACGCTTCGATAACCGGAGGGTCGTAGTGGGCATAGTATGTGCCGTCGGCATCCACGCGCGGCGTGCGATGATCGCCGCCCTTCTGAAAGTCGATGGCGATGCCGTCGAAGCGGTATTCGAGCATCTCACGCAGGATCGCCAGCCGGAACTCAATTGCCTCGGGATAGGCGAAGGAGAGATTGCCGTTGACGACCTGACCGTCGCGGTTGCGGGTCAGGAGCTCCGGGTGCTCGCGTGAGAAGCGGGATTCCCAGCCGTGGCCGTGCGCCTCGGCCTGCTCCAGCCAGGCATACGCTTCCATGCCCAGCTCGCGGGCGCGGTCGATAAACAGCCGCGGCGCATCGTAGGTGTTGAAGTCGTAGGCCTGCGGCCACCACTGCCATTCATGCCCCTTGGTGCCCCAGGATCCTTCGGCCACACAGTTTTGCGGCGTCCAGAAATGGATGCCGGGCATGTCCGCCTTGCTGGGGTAGTAGCATTGACACTGGCGCACGCGCAGGTAGATTTTGCGGACGCCGGCCCAGTGCAGACGGTCGAGCACGATTGAGGCGGCCGGTTTGCCCCACGCCCCGAAGAACCAGGCCCAGTCGAACGGGCTGATAACAGCTGCGAATTTCATAGGATCGACCTCCTTGCGTGCGTTCGGAAAGGTGCGGTTGTGGACGGCGCGCTTGGCGTTCACATGCCGACAAGCTCGAGTTCGTCGGCGAAATGGCAGGCGGCGTTGTGACCTTGGCGTGTCATCTTCAGTTCGGGCGTTTCCTCGTCGCAGATCGGCTGCCGGTAGGGGCAGCGCGGCGCGAAGCGGCAGGCTGGCGGCGGCTGGGCGGGATTGGGTACATCGCCGGTCAGGACGATGCGCTTGCGCCGGCGTCCGTGCTTGGCGACGGGCATAGGAATGGCCGAGAGCAGGGCTTCGGTATAGGGATGTTGCGGGTTCTGACAGATTGCAACCGTCGGCCCCTGTTCGACGATCTGTCCCAGATACATCACGGCAATGCGGTCGCTGACATGTCGAACGACGGCCAGGTCATGGGAGATAAAGAGGTAGGTCAGCCCGAACTGTTCCTGGAGCCGCATGAGCAGGTTCAGTATCTGGGCGCGCACCGAGGCGTCGAGCGCGGAGACCGGTTCATCGCAGACGACGAACTGCGGTTGCAACGCGAGCGCGCGGGCGATGGCGATGCGCTGGCGCTGTCCGCCGCTGAAGGCATGGGGGAAGCGCTGCATGTGGTGGGGCTGGAGGCCGACGGTCGTGAGAAGTTGAGCGACACGTTCTTCGAGTTCTTTGCCGCGGGCGGCGCGATGCAGGATCAGCGGCTCGGCGATGATCGACTTTACGCTCATGCGTGCGTTCAGAGAAGAGAGCGGATCCTGGAATATCATGTTCATGTGGCGGCGGACCTGGCGGCGCAGGTGGTTCTGGGGCAGGCGGGTGATATCGATCATCTCGGCGCCCACGCGGAAGCCGACGCTTCCGGCGGTGGGATCTTCCAGACGGGTGACGGTGCGTCCCAGTGTGGATTTGCCGCAGCCTGATTCGCCGACGAGCCCCAGCGTTTCGCCGCCCTTGATAGTGATATCGATGCCGTCGACTGCCCGCACTGTCGCCACCTGGCGGCGCAGCAGTCCGCGGCGAACGGCAAAGTGGGTGCGCAGGCCTTCGGTTTCGAGCAGGATGTCGTCAGGGCCTGGCATGCGCAAACTCCTCAGTGTAGAGCCAGCATTTGACGAAGTGGCCCGGCTCCGTCTCGATCAGGGACGGTTTGCGCAGTCCCGGCACCTTGTCGGCGAAGGGGCAGCGCTCGACGAAGACACAGCCGGCCGGCAGGTCCATCAGTTCCGGCACGGCGCCGGCGAGCGAATGGAGAGGCGTCTTTGGCTGGTCGGTCCAGTTGGGAAGCGACCTGAGGAGGCCCTGGGTATAGGGGTGCTGCGGATTGGTGAAGAGCTGGTCAACGGTGGCCGCCTCGACGATCTCGCCGAGGTACATGACGATCACGCGGTCGGCGATCTCGGCGACGACGCCCATGTCGTGCGTGATGAGCATGACGGCCAGGCCCATATCCGCCTGCAATGTCTGCAGCAATTCCAGGATCTGGGCTTGAATTGTGACATCGAGCGCTGTGGTCGGTTCATCGGCGACGAGGAGCTGCGGTTCGCAGGCGAGCGCAATGGCGATCATCACGCGCTGGCGCATGCCGCCGCTCAGTTGATGGGGGAATTCGTGGACAACGCGGGCCGGTTCGGGCAGGCCCACGCGCTCCAGCAGAGCAACGGCCTTGTCCAGCGCCTCTTTGCGGTTCGTGGCGAAATGTTGCTGCAGAATCTCAACGATCTGGTCGCCGATCGAGAACATCGGATGCAGGGAGCGCATCGGCTCTTGGAAGATCATGGAGATCTGGCGGCCGCGAATGGCGCGGATCTCACGGCTGTCCGGGGCGAGGGTTGTGACGTCAACCGTCTTGTCGTCGGTGTGCAGCGTGACCGTGCCGCCATCGATCCGGCCGGGCGGCATCGGGATCAGCTTGAGAAGCGACAGCGCGGTCACGCTCTTGCCGCAGCCTGATTCGCCGACGATTCCCAGGATTTCGCCCTGGCGGATTTGGAAGCTCACGCCATTGACGGCGCGGGTGCGTCCGCGGTAGCCGCCGAAAGAGACGTAGAGGTCGTCTACTTCCAGAACCGGGCGGGGTTGTTTCCCCAGGCCGTTACTGTGCAGGTTGTTGGTGCGGCTTTCGTTCATCGCAAGAACTCAATGGCGGGGCTTCAGTGCAGCAGTCGGCATCCGGTCACAGGTCACTGGCCGGAGAAGGGGTCGGCGGCATCGCGCAGACCGTCGCCCAGGAAGTTGAAAGAGAGAACGGCGATAGTCAGGAAGAAGACGGGCGCGATCAGCCACGGTTTATGCGCCAGGACGGTGATATCCTGCGCCTGTTGCAGGAGGACCCCCCAGCTGACCATGGGCGGCTGGATGCCCAGACCGAGGAAGCTGAGCGCGGTCTCGCCCAGGATCATGCCCGGTATGGCCAGGGTGGCGGCGACGATCATATAGCTGAGCGTGCCGGGGAAGAGGTGACGGGTTACGATCCACCAGGTGGTGGCGCCGTTGATGCGCCCGGCCTTGACATAGTCCTCGTTCTGCAGCGAGAGGGTCATGCCGCGTACGATACGGGCAAGCCCGCCCCAGCCGATAGCCGACAGGATCACGGTGATGCCGAAGAAGACCTGGATCGAGTTCCACTCCGGCGGTATCGCCGCGGACAGGGCGATCCACAGGGGGATGCCGGGGAAACTGATCATCACCTCGATGCCGCGCTGGATGAGGTCGTCCACGATGCCGCCCAGGTAGCCGGACACGAGCCCGACGATGCCGCCCAGGACAAGGCTGAGTGCGACGCCTACCAGCCCCACCGTCAGCGAGATGCGCCCACCGTACAGGATCTGTGTCAACAGGTCACGGCCTTGCGTATCGGTCCCCAGGAGGAAGAGCTTCCCCGGGCTTTCGACGCCGAGCAGATGCCGGTCCCAGGTCAATCCCAGGAATTTCCAACTCTCCTCTCCCTGCATGAAGAGGCCGACCGGGTAGATTTCCTCTCTATTGGGCACGTAGAGGCGGCGCAGCGTTTCCGGGTCACGTTCCTGTTTCAGGCCGTAGACGAAGGGGCGCAGGCTGAGGCGCCCATCCGGCTTGATGAAGCGGATGTACTGCGGCGGCACGTCGAGAAAGCCGGTGTGGCGTTCGTTGAGCCGGTAGGGCGCGGTGAGTTCGGCGGGCAGCATCAGGGCATAGAGCAGGAGCAGGGCCGTCCCGCCCACGACTCCGATCCGGTTGCGCCTGAACCGCCACCAGATCAGACCCCAGTAGGAATAGGCCGCGGCCTCGCTCGCGCCGGAAGATGCCTCTGCCGGCTCGGCACACGGTTGCGCGGGCTGAGGACTACTCATAGCACATCTGCCAGACTGCAGCGGCCGCCGAAGTTTTCACGGTTCCAAAGTTCTCACGTTACAACAGGTCTCATGGTTCAACCAGGCGGATGCGAGGATCGAGCCAGGCCAGGGTCAGGTCGGCGAGAAAGTTGCCGACGACGAGGGCGCCGCTCAGGATCACCAGGATGCTGCCGGCCATGTACATGTCTTCGGCAAAGAGGGCGCTCAGGAGAAGGGGGCCGACTGTGGGCAGGCCGAGTACCAGGGCGGTGATGGTTTCGCCGCTGATGAGGCCGGGCAGACTCAGTCCCAGACCGCTTACGACCGGGTTGAGGGCGACGCGCAGCGCATGGCGGGTGATGACCCGATTTTCGCTCAGCCCCTTCATGCGCGCGGTCTGGATGAAGGGTTCGCCGAGCGTATCCAGCATCTGGGCGCGGACGACCCGGATCGTACCTGCAGTGCTTGAGAATCCGACGATAAAGGCCGGCAGCCAGAGGTGCCTGGCCAGGTCCAGAACCTTTGCCAGTGACCAGTCGGCTGTGATGTATTCGGGAGAGAAGAGGCCGCCAACCGTCGAGGCGTTGAAGACGGTGACGGCCAGGAAGACAAGAATCAGGGCCAGCAGCATGTTTGGCAGCGCCAGCCCAAGAAAGCCGAGTACGGTAAAGAGATAGTCGGCCCAGGAGTACTGCTTCATCGCCGAGTAGACGCCAATCGGCAGGGCCAGCGCCAGGCTGAAGACCATAGCGGCGAACGAAATCACCAGTGTCAGGACCAGGCGTTCGCTGAGCAGCTCGTTGACGTCGGCGCGCATGGCCATGGAGTAGCCCAGGTCGCCGCGCACGAGGCCGGAGATCCAGCGAAGGTACTGGACATAGACGGGTTGGTCGAGACCGTAGCGGGCGCGCAGACCGGCCAGCGCCGACTCGATCTGTGCACTGGACAGGCGTTGCTCTTCCAGCTGCGATTCGAGCAACGACAGGAAGTCGCCGGGCGGCAGCTGGATGATCACAAATCCCAATATAGAGACGAGCCAGAGGGTCACCAGCATCTGCACGCTGCGGCGCAGAACAGCCCTACCCATCGTTCCCCCTGTACTGCAGTTGCCAGCGGCTAGCGGGAGGTGCAGTTACCTACCACTAACCACTGGCATCCGTTGTCTATTGCTCGTAGTACCACTGTTCGAAGCGCAGGTACTCGCTTTCGCCCTGCGAAATGGCGGCCGGGGAGACCTGGCCGGGTACATTGCGCAGGTTGCCGTTGATAATCAGGATCGCCGGCGAGTTGGCGACCGTGCCGATCTGGAAGAGCTGATCGGCCAGGATCACACGATACTCGTGGAAGGCCATCTGCGACTCTTCCTTGTCCTGCGACTGTTCCGCAAGCTGCTGCAAGTCGGCCAGTTCCTTCAACTTGCCCTGCGGCTCAATGCCGCGGCGCTCATCCTCCGCGGCCGACTGGACCCAGTCATACGCGCCGCGGGCGAATTGGCGCAGCGACATGCCGTAGCGCCAGTAGCCGGTCCAGCCGCCGGTGCTGGGGTTCAGCCTGATCTGCCAGTCATTGGCGTTGAGCAGCTCGCTATGCAGCTTTCTCTCAACCGGCTTGGCGACGACGCGCAGACCGATTTCACGCCAGTTGTCGGTGGCGATCTCGGCGGTTTCATCGGAGCCGATGCCCCAGCCCGAGCGCAGCATCAGAATGATGGTGAGCGGGCTGCCGTCCGCCAGCGTGCGCATGCCGTCCGAGTCGCGCTGGTCGAGGCCGATGCCGTCCAGGAGCGCGTTGGCCGCGTCCGGGTCGCGGGTGGCGTAGGCGCCGTCGATGGCCTCGTCAAAGACGCCCGGGGGGCTGAATCCGTGGCCCGGCCGGCCCAGGCCCAGGTGGATCGACTCGTTCATCAGTTCGCGGTCCAGCGCCAGGGAGAGGGCGCGCCGGAAGTCGGCGGTGTGCAGCAGCTCCGCGATGGCGGCCTCGCCGACATAGTTCTGGTTGATCATAAAGGTCTGGCGGCCGTTGAATACGTCGTCGAAGAAGGTGATCTGCAGGTTAAGCTCTTCCTCTTTCTCCTTGAAGACGGGGAAGTCGCTGGGGCGGACGACACGGAAGAGGATATCGGTCTCGCCGGCCAGAGTTTTGGCCTTGAGGAGCTCGGCATCCCCATCGTATTTGTCCAGGCCCTCGATGTAGTCGATGTAGGGGAGCTGGTTGCCCTCGGGGTCGACGCCGAAGTAGTAGGGATTGCGCTCAAACAGCACGTACTGCCCCTCTTTATAGTCGATTGACTTCCAGGCGTTGACGGTTGGGGCGTCGGGGTCCTTCACGATCCACTGATTCTGGTGCAGGACATCGCGCAGTTTGTCGAACTCCTCCTGCGCCTTGTCGGCGGCGGTGTCGTTGTAATTGGGGTGGAACTGCTTGAAGTAGTGGGCCGGCAGGCCGTAGAAGCCGTAGCTCCAGGCGCCGCGCGAGCTCAGCAGGAAGGAAGGCCGCGGCTCGGCGAACTCGAAGCGGACGGTGGTGTCGTCAACCTTGACCACGGTGTCGGTCTCCGTGTTCATGCCGGACACCCGGTAGGGCTGCACGTTGTACTCGGACTGCACAATGTCGTTCCACCAGAAGAGGATGTCATCTGCGCCATAGGGGTGGCCGTCGGACCATTTCATCCCCTCACGCAAGTGGAAGGTGATGCTGGTGAAATCATCGGCCCAGTCCCAGCCCTTGGCGACCTGGGGCAGGAATGTGTCGCGATCGTTGTGCAGGCGCTGCAGCAGGCCCTGCTCGAAGAAGACATCCCAGGCATGGGGCCCGCGCAGGGTGCCGCCGTACTGGCCGATCGAGTCTTCAGGCTCGAGCACCAGTACATCGGCGGGCAGACGCTCTTCCAGGGGTGGCAGCGTACCGGCCTCTACCATCTCGGCCAGCATCGGCGCTTCCGGACCGGACATCTCGGGAGCGGGGGCTTCTTCGGCGGCCGGCGCAGCCGCGGGTTCGGCCGGCGCCGGGGCAACGGCGGGCCCACAGCCCGCCAGGATCATCGCGAAAAGGGTGACTACGGATACCCAACTGAAAACACGGGCTCGTCTTTGGACAGTCATTTCGTGCCTCCTCCTTTTCAGTTCAGCCTAGTGCGTTGCGATCAGTCCGCGAGTCCTTTTACCTCCTTTCTGCGCTTGTCTCCAGTGGGGGGACCGTCACAAAAACCATGAACTAGGAACCAAAGAGTTCCGGCCAGTAGGCGCCTTCGAACTTGTCGCCGTATTGCTTGCCCAGGCGCTGCATCTCCTGGGCGCACTGGTGGTTGTCGGCCTGGTCGCCGGTTTGGCGCCAGAGGCATTCATCGGCCTGGATGTGGATGGCGATGGCGCGGCGGTGCTGGCGGTGGGCGAGGTTGGGGCCGGAGCCGTGCAGGGTGAGGCAGTGGTGGAAGTTGACGCGGCCCGCCTGCATATTGAGCGGGGCGGTCTCGTACTCGGCCCCCTCCGGCATGTACTGGCGGATCACCCTCTCCTGCTCGGCCATGTCGTAGCGGCCGAAGTGGCTGTACTCGGCGTGCCAGCCCCATTTGTGGCTTCCCTTGACAAAGTACATCGTCCCAATCTCGGGGTTGACCTCCTGCAGCGGGATCCAGGCGGTGAGCATCTGGGGCCGGTCGCTGCTGCGCCAGTAGTTGTAGTCCTGGTGCCAGGCGACGTTGGCGGAGACGTGACCGCCGGCCGGTTTCGTGAGAATCTGCTCGTGCCAGAGGCGCACGGCGGGCGTGTCGAGAAGCTGGGCGGCGAGCTGGCCGATACGCGGGTTGATGACGGCGTCGGCGAGGACGGGGTTGCACCAGTGGGAGTTGTCGACCTTGTGGAGGGCGTAGGGGTCGTCGCCGGGGCTCCAGAAGCGGGCGAGGGGTTCGCGGCCGGTCTCGTAGCGGCCGGCGTTGACTTCGTCGACGGCGTAGGCTAGTTCTTCCTGCTGGCGGGCGTCGAATATCTCGGGGCCGAGCCAGTAACCGTCTTCTGCGAAGCGGGTTCGCGCCTGTTCGTCAACCACCATCTCGGCGACAGTCATTCCTCGTTCCTCCTGTAAACGTTTCCCTTACTGAAATTCATAATCAGCCCTTGAGGCCGGTCAGGGCGATACCTTCGATGAAGTAGCGCTGCAGGAAGAAGAAGAGCAGCACGACGGGCAGCACCATCATCACTGAGGCGGCCATAAGCTGCTGCCATTCGACGGTGGCCTGCGTCTTGTAGAAGTCCTGCAGCCCCAGGGCCAGCGGCTTTTTGTCCTGGCTGTTGATGTAGATGAGGGGGCCGAGGAAGTCGTTCCAGGTGAACTGGAACTGGAAGATGGCCACGGTGGTCAACGCCGGTTTGGAGAGGGGGAGCATGATGCGCCAGTACTGGCCGAACTCGGAACAGCCGTCGATGCGGGCGGCGTCGAAGAGCTCCTGCGGGATGCTCATGAAGAACTGGCGCAGGAGGAAGATGAAGAAGGCGTTGCCGAGGAAGGCGGGTACCCAGAGCGGCCGCAGCGTATCGACCCAGTCGAGGGAGCGGAAGACGAGAAAGAGGGGGATCATGGTGACGTGGGCGGGCAGCATCATCGTCGCCAGGAGGACGGCGAAGAGGACGCGGCTGCCGGGGGCGCGGTAGCGGGCGAAGGCGTAGGCTACGATCGAACAGGAGAAAAGGACGCCGAGGACGTTGAGCACGGCCAGGTAGAGAGAGTTGAAGAAGTAGCGTATGAGGGGGACTGCTTCGAGGGCATCGCCGTAGTGCTTCAACTCGACCGGCGAGGGGATGAGGGCCGGCGGCCAGATGAAGAGCTGCGTGTCGGTCTTGAGCGAGGTGATGATGAGCCAGTAGAAGGGGAAGGCGAAGAAAAGCCCACCGACCAGCACGACGACGTGCACCCCCAGCGTCTCGATCAGACGCGCGGTGCGGTAGATGCTGAACGGGGCCGCGGCCTTAACCGGGGCCTCCTCCACGCCTCTATTGACCGCCATAGTGGACCCACCTTAAGCTCAGCCTGAACTGGATATAGGTCAGGGCGACGATGACAACGAACAGCAGCCAGGCCATAGCCGAGGCATAACCCATCTTGAAATAGTTGAAGGCGTGGCGGTAGAGGTAGAGCACATAGAAGAGCGTGGAATCGGCCGGCCCGCCCTCGGTCATAATGTAGGCCTGGGTGAAGACCTGGAAGCTGTTGATAAAGCCGATCACCACTACAAAGAAGATGGCCGGCGAGATCATCGGTATGGTGACGTGCCAGAACTTGCGCAATCTGTTGGCGCCGTCCAGCTCGGCGGCCTCGTAGAGATGGGTGGGTACGCCCTGGAGCGCGGCGAGAAAGATGACCATGTTGATGCCGACGCCGGTCAGGTTCATGATGACAAGGCCGGGCTTGGACCAGGCGGGGTCGCCGAGCCAGTTGGGCCCCTTGATGGAGAGGAAGTAGAGGAGCGTGTTGATGAGGCCGAAACGGGGCTGGAGAAGCCAGATCCAGAGAATCGAGACGGCTACCAGGGGCATGATGGCGGGTACATAGAAGGCGGAACGGAGGAAGGAGCGCCCGCGCAGGTCGCCGCGGTTGAGGACCATGGCCAGCCCGAGGCCGGCGGCCATCGAGGTGGGCACTGCGAGGGCGGCGTAGTAGGCAGTGTTCCAGATGGAGATGCCGAGGAGATTGTCCTCGAACATGGCGCTGTAGTTGCTGAGGCCCATGAAGCGGGTTGGGAGCAGGACGGAGTAGTTGGTCAGGCTGAGCCAGAAGGATGCGATCATGGGGCCGAAGTAGAAGAGCAGGAAGCCCAGAATCCACGGGGATGCGAAGACGTAAAACCAGAAGGTCTCGCGTGCCCGCAAACTTCTGAGGATGGGCGTTCTCTTCACCATTGTGCAGCACCCCAACAGCGGAGAAGAAGAGAGAGGAAAAAAGTGGCTAGCGGCAGAAGACCGACCACTAGCCACTGACTGCTGGATTTTATACCGAAGCCCAGAAATCGTCCAGCGCCTTCTGCACGATCTCCTGCATGTCGACGCAGGCCTCTTCCGGTGTCTTCTGGCCGTAGAAGACCCAGTCGCGACCGGTGCCGGGGTAGGTCCAGAGGTCCTGGATTTCCTGGCCGACGGGCGTGATCGGGCGGAAGTTGGCGTAGTTCATCGACTCGTTCGCCAGGCGCCGCAGATCGGGGTAGGGCGAGCTGTTGATGACGTCCTCGTCGAGGGCGGCCTCGATCAGGCAGGGGATATTCTGATAGCGCAGCGTGTGCGCGATCTGCGAGTCGAGCCCGGCGAGGAAGTTGAGCAGCTCGAAGGACTCTTCCAGGTTCTGCGCGCCGGCGGGGATGGCGAGGCAGAAGCCGCCAGCAAAGCCGGTGTACTGGTCCATCGTGCCCCGGATCCGCCAGGGGGCGAGGCCGAAGTTGAGGTCCTCGTAGTAGCGGGCAAATGTGCTCAGGTTCCAGTCGCCGCTGACCATCATGGCGAGGCGGCCGGTGCCGAACGGGTTGAAGCCGGCTACGGTGGGCCAGCCGGAGCTGAACTCGGAGGCT
This sequence comes from Caldilineaceae bacterium, assembly GCA_965204525.1. Lineage (GTDB taxonomy): Bacteria > Chloroflexota > Anaerolineae > Caldilineales > Caldilineaceae > Bin5. The sequence goes on from OZ241994.1 coordinate 2,907,362, forward strand.
ACGTCGATGCCGCCGACGGCGTTGACGCAGTCGTACTGCCACTGCATCGTCTCGACGAGCAGGGGGTTGTCCATCCAGGCGGTGCGCTCGTCCTTCATGAACTCAGCGCCGTTGGCCCAGGCGTAGACGTAGTCGCCGCCGTTGCCGTAGCCGAGCATCTGGCTGGGGATGAAGCCCATGACTTCGACGGCGCCGTCATCGTTGGTCTGGGTTAGCTGCTCCGCGAGCCCGATCATGGCCTCCCAGTCCTGGGTGGGCGGGGGATCGTCGGCTTCCAGACCGTGTTCGGCAAAGATGTCCTTGTTCCAGATGATGAAACGGCCGTCGGTGTTGAAGGGGATCGAGTAGACTTTGCCGTCCCAGACGCCTTCGGCCCAGGTGGCCGGGAAGTAATCGTCGGCGTTGATGCCGTACTGGGCAACGAAGTCATCGAGCAGGGTAGCGCCGCCGCGACCGGCCCAGCCGGCCATGCGGAAGCGGTCCTGGCGGGTGATGTGGGGGGCGGCGCCGCCGGCGCTGGCGGTCATGAGCTTGGGCGTCATCTCACCCCACTTGAAGGTCACGAACTCGATCGAGACGCTGGGCATCATCTCCTGGTACTTCTCGATCCGTTCTTCGGCCCAGTCGGCCGCGCCCTCGGACCAGAATTCCAGGTTTACGGCCTCCATGGTCTCGTCGGCGGCTGCGCCGGTGTCGGCCTCCTCCATAGCCGGGGCGGCCGGTACACAGGCTGCGGCTAGGGCCACGCCGAGTCCGCCGGCCGAGTACTGCAGGAACCTGCGTCGAGAGAATGTGCTTGTCTTCATGGGAATCGCTCCTTGTTGAATCGGTGGACAGTAGGAAATTGCGTTTGCCGGATTCAATTGCTGCACGCTGGGAACGTGCAGGCATGCCTGGACGAAGCGAGAGTCGGGTCGAAACTCTTTGCCCCGCAGACAGAAGGGAGCGGGGCATTCCCTGGTGCTGGGCGCCACCCCATCGCGCCCAAATCCAGATTATATCATTCAGTTGCCAGCCAGAAAAACAGAACAAAAGAGCCACTTCTTATGCGGCAGTGGCTCGAATTATTCGTACTTGGCAGTGGGTGGATGGCAGTTGCTGTCCACCACCCACTGCAGTTCTCATGCTTCGCCGTCGGTCCGCGGAGTCAGTACCGTGCCGTCGGCGGTCTCGGCGCGGAAGGCGAAGGCCCAGCCGCCGTGGTTGGAGCCGCGGTCGTTGCTGAGCTTGAGGAGGACGGTGTTGGCGCCCGCGCGCAGCTGTACGGGGAGGCTGCGGGAGCGGAAGGCGTAGTTGTGGCCGAGGTCGATGAGGTCGTCGTTTACCCGCAGCGCGAGGGCGTCGTCCCAGGCGAGATGCAGTGTGGCGGCTGTGTCGGTGGGCGCGTGCAGGACGCAGCGGGCGAGGGCGGCGCCGGTGTCGGTCTTGCCGACGCCGCGGCCCCAGGGGCGGAAGAGGTGGTTGAAGTCGATGAAGCCGTGGTTGGCGGCGCGGCGATGCCAGCGGGCTCTGTCTCTGCCCTGCTGGCGCGAGCCTTCGGTCAGCCAGGCGGACTCTTCTCCGTGCAGACCTTCATAGCTGGCGTCGGGTTCGAAGGCGGTCTCCGGCGGCAGCGTGGCGGCCATGGCCTGGCCGTCGTGGTTGGCGAAGGGGCCGCAGAGCCACCATTCGCCGCTCTCTGGTAGCGCGAGATCGTGCGTGCCGCGGGGGAGCTCGACGCCGGGCAGCAGCTGGGGCCAGTCGGGCATGGTGAAGAAGGGGCGTACGCGGTCTTCCTGGTACCAGTAGGTGGTGGAACAGATGTCGTTGGCCATGCAGCCGAAGCGCATGTGGATGGAGTGTTGGAAGGGGAGCGTGTCCTTCTCGAAGAAGCGGTAGCCGACGAGGCGCTGGGCGGGGCGGGCTTCGCCGACGTCGTCGTGGACGTAGTAGGGCATGGCGGCGTAGTGGTGCGTTTCGGGCGGGTGGAGCGCGCCGCCATAGCCGGCGCCGAAGGTGTCCTCGCCGCCGATGCCGCGCAGAAAGACGGGATGCTCGCCCTGGCCGTCGATGTAGATGTTCTCTGCGCCGCCGTGGCTCCAGCGGTCGGTGTCGTCGAGGAGGCGCACGCCGTAGACGAAGCCGAGGAGCTGGCCGGGTCCGTCGGCGTCGAGCATGAGGAACTCTTCGCCGTAGCTTTGGGTGGGCATTTCGCGGCGCCAGCGGGCGCAGAAGCGGCGGGGCTCTTGGAGGGTCTGGCCGGGATAGCGGTGCCAGTCGACCTGCAGGTAGGCGCGGTTTTCTTCGGGGCCGGCTTCGAACTCGATGCGGGCGGAGCGGGCGAAGGGCATGGGGAAGTAGCAGTTGTAGCCGATCCAGGCCTTGGCGGAGAGGAAGTGGGTGTCGATGGGATACCAGCCGAGGCCGTGCATGACGCCGAAGAAGTCGCCGACGGGCGCTTCGACGTAGGGAACGGGCTCGTCGTCGAAGTAGATGCGGATGATGGCTTTGCGGCTGGCGAAGGGCAGGTTTTCGGGGCGGGCGAGGACGACCCAGATATGCTGGATGCAGCCGGGGCCGTCGAGTTCGGCGTAGGTGGTGCGCTGGTTGGCGGGCAGGGGGCCGGTGAGGGAGACGCGGTCTGGGATGGGGGAGGTGGGGAGGTTGAGGTTCATGGCGTGGCCTCCGTTGATGATCGGGGGATATTGCCAGGTCGGGCTTGTCGCGTTAAGTGTACTGCGTATTTCCTATCACGTACAGGGCAACATTTTGACGGAGACGATACGCGCTATTCAGAGAAAGGTTGTCGATGGCGCTTGTGAATGTGGTCGTAGCTGAGAAAACGTCTGGCAGCTACTGCGCCTGCGGCCCCGGCCTGTTCGGCTGGCCGGCGCTTGGATCTGCCGCACGCGCCCCATCTCTTCCCACGGCTTTTCGAGTACGGCCAACTCAGCGCGGCTGGCCCTCTACTCGGAGGCAGTCGCTTCGATCCGACCGCTTTCGTTATCCGGACGGCGGAGGGCCGGATGGACCGCCAGGAGACGAATCGGGAGTGGACGAGTCTGGAGGAGGCGAATCAGGCGGGGGCGAACCGGGTGAGTCGGGAGGAGGCGAATCGGGAGGCGGCGAATCGGGAGGGGAAGTGTCGGAAAGGGGTGGGGGAAAGTCCTGCACTACGGGGAGTTGACCCGAGCCGGTAACGATCAGCTGCTGGGTATGCACCCAACCATCGGTACCCTCCCAGGAAAACTGTAACCAGTCACCCCCACGAGTTCGTCCGTTTGGCGTGAATGTCTGACCCCGGTTGACGACACCGATTACCCGGTATTCCGTACTGGGGCCGGCTCGAACCTCTACAGTGTCCTGGTTAACCGTGAAGCCAGGTGGGCTTGCGACAGAAGCAGGTGCGTCAGTCGGCGGTGGTGGTGGTGGTGATCGTCGTGGTGATCGTGGCGGTTGTTCGTAGATTGCCTGATTGTAATCGTCTCCAAAAGGGAGAAGCTCCAGTCCGCTGAACAGACCGCAGAAGAGGGCCGCAGCCGCCATCGCGATCAATGCCAGCAGAAGAGCCTTTGTGCGTGCACTCGTTCTGTTTTCTTGCATTGATCGCTGTCCTTGTGTGTGGCCGCGAGAGCTGGACTACAGGCTAATGCATATGGGAGCGGTTCATCCTTGCTCGACTCCAAATTCGTACTTCTCTTTTCGCGCCCGCAGATCGAAATAGTACAGAACGACCGCAACTGCGTAGAACGGAGTGGTGATGATGGACGACAAATCCGAGACAGCATTACTGACACCGGTCTTCCATGACTGGTCAACAGCCGGAACCAGGGGAAGCAGTACGAAATCCACCAACGCGCTGAACAGACCGCCGACCAGTGCCGTAGCGATGTATATAAGGATAAGATAGCCGGCGGTGCGCAGTACAAAGTCCCGGCTCAGATTCCAACCACGGCGCAAAGATTCCAGGGGTCCCGTCGCCTCCGTCATCAACGCGACCTCGGCAACCAGCCAGCGAGCCGACAGATAGAAGAAAACAGTCAGCATCAGGACTGAAGAAAGGCAGAATCCGAAACCGCCCCACAAGGCATCGCCCAGCAGGTTATTGATACCCTCAACGTCGCCGCCACCAAACAGATCAAAAAACGCGTGACGGATCTCATCAAAGGGAATGTCAGCATTCAAGACTCCAACCCAAGACGGCGTCGTCGAGACAAGAGCTACTCCGCCGAACACAGCCATCGTTGCCAATATCATGCCGATATAGGCCGGCAGGCGACGCAGACCGCGTCCGACGGCATTTCTGACGGCAAGCGGGCGCCCGTGCAGCGCATCGACGCAGTGGGCAATGAGCGACAGGTTTACCAATGCTTCGACGGGCCAAACCACCATGGCAAATAGAAGGTTGGAAGCGTTATTTTCTACAAAGAAAAGAGAAAGTGCCGCTAAAGGGACATAAAAGAGGGCGGCTGTACGCAGAAAGATGCTACTGTGGGCACGATACAGACCGATAGCCAGGCCCAGCAGTTTGCCGACGGTTAGACGAGTGGAAATCAAGGAAGCGTGCATTGGGAAGATTTCGTCCTCTCTTGCAGCGCGGAAAATCTCTCTCGTTTCCGGTTTCGAGAAAGTCTTTTGACGGCCCGAAATTCATTTCCCGGCAATCATCTTCCGACATTGTAACTGGTATTCCATAGACTGCTTATCTCCCGTTTTTGGGAGGGTTCTTCGGTGTGGGGATGGATAATTATGTGAATCGCTGGACTGTGTATAGCTCATAGAGTATACTAGCCGACATCTACGGGACGGCGCAATGGCAGTCAAAGTACGGGATGCTGTAAGGATGATAGAAGAGGATGGATGGGAGCTTGTCAGGACTAGAGGGAGCCACCGGCAATACAAACATCCCATTAAGCCAGGGCGCGTCACGATTGCGGGACATGGCCGAGATGATTTGAACCCAAAAACATGGAACAGTATCTTGAGGCAGGCCGGACTTGGAGAGGAAGGGAACCGATGATGGGGCTTGAGTATGCGGTCGTGATCGAAAAAGCGTCTGACAACTACTGCGCCTACGTGCCCGACCTGCCCGGCTGTGTCGCAACGGGTAAGACACGCGAGGAAGCTTGTCAGCTGATTTCTGAAGCCATTGCCTTCCACCTTGAGGGATTGAAGGAGGACGGGTTGCCCATTCCCGAACCGGAGTCTTCTGCGGCTATGGTGAGAGTGTAAAGGGGCGAGTCTGAATAGCGCAGGTCGAAGTAGAACAGAACGATCGCGCTGACGTAGAACGGCGCGGCCATGATGGCGTCCCAGGACCAGTTGAAGCTGATGACGATTGCGGAGAGGAGGAGTGGTCTGGCGATGGGAAGGGCGATCTGGGAGACGACAGACTCACATTCCTAGGGAAAGTGGATTTAGCCAGAACTTGCCCCGTCTTCATGCCCCAAGGTCTTGTGTTACAATACCTCCTGCGGACGAAATCCTTGGCCCGTTGCCCTCCTGCAGACAGAGTCCTTTTCATCAAACATGCGTCCTGGCATAAGGTCAAAAGTATTCAGCCGAATTTCTCGAAAAATATGGTGAGCCTTGAGATACAGTATGGAACGAGCTATCTCCGGTGTATGAGTATGCCGCCCTGCCTTGAAGAATCAGGGCGCTTAGCCACTGTCTTATGAGACGGTAAGTGAGAGAAATTCCATGACCACGAACCAACACACGCTTACCAAAGACGAGGTCCGGCTGTACCACCAGCAGGGGTGGCTGGGGCCGTACACGCTGATCTCGGAGGAGGAGATGGCGGTGGTGCGGGGTCGGATTGATGAGGAGATTCTGGAGGTGGGGAAGGCGCAGGGGCTGGCGGAGAGGGACTATTTTCATAACCGGCATTTGGATAACCGGTGCGTTTATGAGCTGCTGAGCCATCCGAATCTGGTGAAGAGGGCGGCGAGCCTGCTGGGGCCGGATCTGGTGCTATGGCGGACGAATTTTCAGATTAAGGCGCCGCTGAGCGAACAGGAGGAGTGGGATACGGAGGTGCCGTGGCACCAGGATTGCGCGTATTATCAGCCGTCGCCGAATGTGATTCTGTCGGCGTGGATTGCGGTGGATGAGACGACGAAGGCGAACGGGTGTATGCAGGTGCTGCCGGGGAGCCATAAGCGGCTGTATCCCCATATCGAAGACCCGGACGCGGAGATGTTCAGCAGAGGCGTGGACCCGTCGACGTTCGACGCAAGCGATGCGGTGCATCTGGAGTTGAAGCCGGGTGAGTTTATCTTTTTTAACGAGAGTACGCTTCACTACTCGCCGCCGAACAAGTCGGAGACGCGGCGGTTTGGGATTACGCCGCGGCTGACGGTGCCGTTTGTGGATGTGGGTCGGCGCGAGGAGATCGATGTGCTGATGGTGAAGGGTGAGGACTATATGGGGTTCTATAATGTGGTGGAACCGCCGGGGAGTTTCTAGTTTTTAGTAGTTAGTTTTTAGTAACTGCGGCGGCTGGTCCTTGATGGATGCTAGGGGCGCGAAGGGTTTCCTTCGCGCTTTTTCGCGCTTGGGGACTGAAACGGGTGGATAGTGGGCATGTGTAGCGGTGGTGTGCGAGCACCGGTAGCTGGCCGCAGCGGTCCCAATTGTCCACGACGGTGGGCTAGCCAGGGCAGGGCGTTGCGGGGGCGCAGCCCCTGCACAAGGGAGGCCGCTTGCGGCCGACCGCCCAGAACTGCGGGAGTTAGGGGCTAGGGCCAGTTTGGATGCGTTGTGCAGGTCTTTGGGGAGGTCATTCTTCGACCATTAGCTCGTTGGGGTACATCATGCGCCAGGGGCCGGGCATCTCGCCGACGGGTACTTCGATCACGACGGGTCGGTCTGCCGCGAAGGCGTCTGTGAGGGCGTCTCGGAGGCTGTTGGCGGAGTTTACGCGGACTCCTATGGCGCCGAAGGATTCGACGAAGGCGACAAAGTCAGGATTTACGAGGTCTGAGGAGATGATGCGGCCGGCGTAGAGCTCTTTCTGCATGCGGCGCACGTTGCCGTAGGCGCCGTCGTTGAAGATGACCGAAACGGTGTTGATGCCGTGCTGCACCGCGGTGGCCAGTTCCATTGCACAGTAGAGGAAGCCGCCGTCACCGGCGATGGAGAGGACCGATCGATTGGGGGCGGCTACTTTTGCGCCGAGCGCGGTGGGGAATCCCCAGCCCAAGGTACCCTGATAGTTGGGGGTCAGGAATGTACGCGGCTGGTAGACGGGCATTGCCATGTTGCTGACATAGCCGACCTGCGTTAACTCGTCGACGAAGATGCCGTCATCCGGCAAGGCGTCGCGGATGGCGCGAATGAAGTCGATCTGGGGTTGGAAGGAGTCAAAGAGCTCTTGCGTCTCCTTGCGCAGAGCAAGCATCTCAGCAGTGCGGGAAGGGCGCTGGCGGTTGTAGCGCGCCAGGACCGGCAGCAGGGCGCGCAGGGCATCCTTGCTGTCGGCCGCGACTGTCACGGCTGCGGGAGCCAGGAAGCCTGATTCCTGCGGCGCGATGTCGATGCGTATCAGAGAGAGATGGTCGGGGCGCTTCCACTGAATCAGCGGCTTGGTCAGCCGTGTGCCGATGGCGATGGCCAGGTCGGCCTGTTCCCAGAGGGGTTCACCGGCTGCGTAGGTGTGACTGAAAGGATGGCGGCTGGAGAGGATGCCGCGCCCGCGACCGCTGGCGATGACAGGCGCCTGGAGGGCTTCGGCCAGCGCGCGGACCTCTTCGCCCGCGTCCATTGCGCCGCCGCCGATGAATATCACGGGGTTGCGCGCCTTGCCCAGGAGCCGGGCCGCCTCTTCGATGCTGTCGGCATCCACGGCTGGCCGGCGCACTGAAAGGGACAGTGGAGCGTCGTCCATTTCCGCCTTGGCGGCAAGGACGTTCAGGGGCACCTCCAGCCCGACGGGCCGCGGGCGGCCTGAACGCATTTCGCTGAGTGCCGCAGCCAGCAGTTGCGGGAGCTCGCCGGGGCTTTCGGCGCGGCGCGCCCACTTGGTCAGCGAACGCATAACAACCAGCTGATCCGGGATCTCGTGCAACATGCCGTAATCGCGGCCGATCTGGTCCGAATGGATCTGGCCGGCGAGGCAGAGTACGGGCGCATTTGTGGCGTAGGCGGTTGCGAGCGCGGCGGTGGTGTTGAGAAATCCGGGGCCGGGCACGACAACATAGACGCCGGTCTTTGCGGAGGCGAGCGCGTAGCCGAGGGCCATGTAGGCTGCGCCCTGCTCATGGCGGGTATGAATGGCGCGTATCTGGTCGCCGGCATCGTAAACGGCGTTGTAGAAGTGGTCGTTCTGTACGCCGGGCAGTCCAAAGATCGTGTCGATGCCGTGGGAGAGAAGGCCTTGGACAAGCGCTTCGCCTCCGGTGCGAATGGTGCTCATAGGCTGCGCTTCGGGACGTGAGGGCTAGGGCATCGTCGAGACAACAGCGTTAGGGTTGCCGACGATACTCTTGGGTTGATAAAGATGGCGGCCCGGTCTGGCTTGTACGCCAGTTGTTGTCGAGAAACTCTTGTCGTGAGTGAATCCCAGATTCTTCGGCAGCAGCCACGGCTTGGCAACACCAGTGGCGTATGGCTGCGGCGCGGAAATTGAGGAGGCGTTGCGGGGGATGTCCTCCTGCACAAGGTAGGGAAGCAGGTCTTACCCCCCCAATTCCAGGATTGAGGGGAGAGGAGTGAAGAAAGAGTGAACACCTTCGTTCGCTTTGCTATGGGCCGCGAACTGACTGTGGCTGCTCGGCTACCCGAAAGCTAGATGTTCAGGGCCGGCGCGCGGCGCGGTGGGGCGAATTGGAGCTCGTTGAGCTCGATGGCTTCCTTTCTGTAGACCTGGACGCGGTAGGAGCCGGTGTCGGGCACGTACATGAGGCCGTCCTCGCTGACGACGACCGACTGGGGCCAGCGCAGGAGCTTCTGGATTTCGAGCTTGGCCATGTCGCGCAGGCGGTTGGGGTAGGCGTTGGTCATCATGTAGGAGATGGCCACCTTGGAGAGAGTGGCGTCGCCGACGAACTGCTGCACGTAGCGGCCCTCTTCGTTGAAGAGCTGGACGCGGTTGTTGCCGCGGTCGACGACGTAGATGTCGCCGTGCTTGTCGACGTCGACGCCGCTGGGGCGGTTGAACTGGCCGTCGCCGCAGCCGGAGGTCCCAAAGGCCATGAGGAACTCGCCTTCGGCGTTGAATTTCTGGACGCGGTCGTTGCGCCAGTCGGCCACGTAGACGTCGCCCACTTCGTCTACGGCGATGCCCCACGGCATGTTGAATTCGCCCTCGCCGCAGCCGTAGCTGCCCCAGCCGCCGAGGAAGCCGCCCTCGCGGGTGAACTTCTGGACGCGGTGGTTGTGGGTATCGACGACGTAGAGGTTGCCCTCGGCGTCGAAGTCCATGCCGGACGGGCCGTTGAGCTGGCCGGGCTCGCTGCCCTCTTCGCCCCAGCTGTCGATGAGCTCGCCCTCGTTGTCGATGATGGTGACGCGGTGCAGCGTTTCATCGGTGAGGTAGAGGTTCTCTTCGGCGTCGGCGAGGATGGTGACGGGCCAGGTGACTTTGCCCGGCTCGTCGCCGTAGATGCCGAAGGAGCCGAGATCACTGTCCTCGGTGCTGTATTTGCGGATGAGCGCGGTACCCTCGCTGCGGCAGAGGATATAGAGGCGATCCTCCTGGCCGAACGCCAGATCGATGGGATAGTTTGTCAGCCGCCGCATTCCCAACGTCTTGTGGAAGGGAAATCCGGCGCGCAAGAGACCGTATGGTCTGCCCACGGTGGAACTCCTTTGTGAGTTTTTAGTTTCGAGTTTCGAGTTTTTAGTTAACCCCTGTGCGCATGGGCTTGTTGATTGGTCAGGCGCCGCAATTGCAGCGTGTTGAGTTCTTAGTGATTGCGGCGCGATGGTGTTCACTAAAAACTAAAAACTGACTACTGAAAACTGTACGGGTTGATTTGCTCAAAGTGGCCGCCGACGATTTCGGTGGGATCGAGGCCCATCCACTGTTCGAGTACTGTGCCGTAGATGCCGCGGAAGTCGATGGTGTGTTCCATGTCCTCGCCGTGGACCCAGCGGGCGGGGTCGAGCGAGGGGTATTGGGCGTAGAGGCCGCCCTGGACGTGATCGCCGATGATGAAGGCGCCGCCACCGGAGCCGTGGTCGGTGCCGCTGGCGTTGTCGCGGATGCGGCGGCCGAACTCGGTGAAGACGAGCATCGTGACCTCGGAGGAGGCGTTGTTGGCGCGCAGGTCCGCGAAGAAGGAGGTGATGGCGCTGCTGAGGTCGGCGAGCAGCTTGGGATGGTCGGGCACCTCGTTGGCGTGGTTGTCGTAGCCGCCTTGCGCGGTGTAGAAGACGCGGGTGCCGAGGCCGGCCAGATGGACGCGGGACACATCGCGCAGGCTGTTGGCGATGGCGCTGTCGCCGTACTCCACGGTCGAACTGTAACCTTCTTTCGCCTTCTTCAGTTCGTCAGTGCCCTGGATAACGTTGAGGCCGGTCTGCGAGAGATAGTCCATGACGTAGCCGGCGCCGACCTCGTGGCCGTACATGCCTTTGAAGACTTCCAGCGCCTGCGTGCGGCGACGGGGTTCGTCAATGCCGGTGAGCAGGCCGTAGGTGTCGAGGTCGGCGAAGGAGGTGACGGGCACGCCGGGCACGGCCATTGCCCTGGGGAGACCCTGGCCGACGTTGACGCCGGTGAGGACGTTGTGGCCGCCGGGGTCCAGCTCGCGGATCATGCGCCCGACCCAGCCTTCGGTACCGATCTCGATCGGTTCGCAGGTGTGCCAGATGTCCATGGCGCGGAAGTGGGAGCGGTTCGAGTTGGGGTAGCCGATTCCCTGGATTACGGCCACGTCGCCGGCCTCGTACATCTGCTGCAAGGGCGCGCAGTTCGGGTTCCAGGCCAGGGTATCGTGGATGGGCAGGACTTCGTCCTCCTTGAGACCGACCACCGGCCTGGAGTCGTAGTAGATGCCGGCGGTATAGGGGACGACGGTGTTCATGAAGTCGTTGCCGCCGCTGAGCTGCACGACAACGAGTACGGGATCTTTCTTGTGGTCAACCATCTTTTCTTCCTTTCTTAACCGCGGTTTTTAGTTTTCGGTTTTTAGTTTTTAGTGAACACCGTCTTGCGGGTGAGGCTAGATGGCGTTGCTAAAAGCTGCAGGTCAGGCGAACTGGTATTCGCGGGAGGCGACGATTAGTTGGAGCATGAGCACGATGCGGCCGGTGATTTCGTCGGTCTGGCCGTTGGTGCTGCCGTTGGCGGAGAAGACGAGGTCGCCGCCGCTTTGGGCGAAGCCAATCAGGTCGGCGCGGGTCTTTTCCTCGAGGGTCAGGGGGCCGACGAGGTCGAGACAGGTGTCGACGAACTGCTCGGGAGAGAGGCTGTCGCCGGCGGCGCGCAGCCGTTTGATGACCGCCTGGATGCCCGGTTTGCTGGCGTCGCCCACTTCGTCGACGGCGAAGTTGATGCGTTCGGTGAGCATGCCGCCGTCGATCCACTCCTGGCCGGTGTGCCAGCCCTCCACGGTGGGGGGGTTGAAGAGTTCCTGGCCCATCACTTTGGCGGCCCTGTGGTAGCTCGGCATGCCGGGCGCGGGCGTGCGATTGGTGCCGACCAGCTTGAGAACGCCGGTGATCAGCTCGGTGGGACTTTTCACCTTCTTGAAACGGGCCGCCTTGAAGAAGTCGCTCTTGAAGAGCGTGCGCAGGACATGGCGCATCTCCCCTTTTGACTGCATGAAGGCGTCCGAGAGGATTTCGATGGCGTCCGGGTCCTGGGGCGGCGTCACATTCCAGGAGGGGACCTGCGGCTCATCGGCGACGAAGAAGTTGTAGAGATGGCGGGAGATGAAACGGGCCGTGGCCGGCTGTTCGACGATGATATCGATGATGTCTTCGCCGTTGAAGTTGCCGGTGTGGCCGAGGAAGGTCTTCTCGGAGTAGTCGTGGTCCTCCTCACGGAAGAGGAATTCGGGAGAGTAGAAGCCGTGGGGGTAGAGGGGGACCGGTTGCGCGAAGGTCCAGCCGGTGAAGGCGAGCGCGCAGTTCTTGATGTCCTCTTCGGTGTAGTTGCCCACGCCCATCGAGAAGAGCTCCAGAAGCTCACGGCCATAGTTCTCGTTGGGTTCGCCCTTGATGTTCTCGTTGTTGTCGAGCCAGTTGATCATGGCCGGGTTCATGGAGAGCTCGAGCAGGATCTCGCGTATGTTGCCCATGCCGATGCGGCGGAAGAGATCGATCTGGTCGCTCATGGCGAGGGCGTGCTCGCCCTTGGCGTAGCCGGTGGCGAAAACGTGATGCCAGAAGAGAGCCATCTTTTCTTCCAGCTGGCGCGGGTTGTTGAGCATGCGGTAGATCCAGGTGCCGGAGCGGATGTCCGGCCCCTCACCGCCAAAGTAGCGCTTCACAATATCCTCGTCGATCGGCGGGCAGCGCTCAATGTCCACCAGATCATCGACGACTTCGTCGTACCCCTTTTCGACAAGGGCCTCAAGCTCTTCACGGCTGGCGCCGAACCCCGCCCGGCGCAGCAGATGGGCCATCAGGCCCAGATCCTCATCTGCCATTTCTACCTCCTCTTTACTGCAGTGGTTGGTGATCAGTGGTCGGTGGTCGGTGCGACCTGTGACAGTCGAGTCAGCTTACGTTTTCAGTTGTTAGTTTTTAGTGAACACCTTTCTGCTGCCTAAGCGAGATGGTGTTGCTAAGAGCTGCGGTTTAGGCGAACTGGTATTCGCGGGAGGCGACGATTAGTTGGAGCATGAGCACGATGCGGCCGGTGATTTCGTCGGTCTGGCCGTTGGTGCTACCGTTGGCGGAGAAGACGAGGTCGCCGCCGCTTTGGGCGAAGCCAATCAGGTCGGCGCGGGTCTTTTCCTCGAGGGTCAGGGGGCCGACGAGGTCGAGACAGGTGTCGACGAACTGCTCGGGAGAGAGGCTGTCGCCGGCGGCGCGCAGCCGTTTGATGACCGCCTGGATGCCCGGTTTGCTGGCGTCGCCCACTTCGTCGACGGCGAAGTTGATGCGTTCGGTGAGCATGCCGCCGTCGATCCACTCCTGGCCGGTGTGCCAGCCCTCCACGGTGGGGGGGTTGAAGAGTTCCTGGCCCATCACTTTGGCGGCCCAGTGGTAGCTCACCATGCCGGGCGCGGGCGTGCGATTGGTGCCGACCAGCTTGAGGATGCCGGTGATCAGCTCGGTGGGACTTTTCACCTTCTTGAAACGGGCCGCCTTGAAGAAGTCGCTCTTGAAGAGCGTGCGCAGGACATGGCGCATCTCCCCTTTCGACTCCATGAAAGCGTCCGAGAGGGTTTCGATGGCGTCCGGGTCCTGGGGCGGCGTTACGTTCCAGGAGGGGACCTGCGGCTCATCGGCGACGAAGAAGTTGTAGAGATGGCGGGAGATGAAACGGGCCGTGGCCGGCTGTTCGACGATGATATCGATGATGTCTTCGCCGTTGAAGTTGCCGGTGTGGCCGAGGAAGGTCTTCTCGGAGTAGTCGTGGTCCTCCTCACGGAAGAGGAATTCAGGAGAGTAGTAGCCGTGGGGGTAGAGGGGGACCGGTTGCGCGAAGGTCCAGCCGGTGAAGGCGAGCGCGCAGTTCTTGATGTCCTCCTCGGTGTAGTTGCCCACGCCCATCGAGAAGAGCTCCAGAAGCTCACGACCATAGTTCTCGTTGGGTTCGCCCTTGATGTTCTCGTTGTTGTCGAGCCATCTGATCATGGCCGGGTTCATGGAGAGTTCGAGCAGGATCTCGCGTATGTTGCTCATGCCGATACGGCGGAAGAGATCGATCTGGTCGCTCATGGCGAGGGCGTGCTCAACCTTGGCGAAGCCGGTGGCGAAAACGTGATGCCAGAAGAGAGCCATCTTCTCTTCCAGCTGGCGCGGGTTGTTGAGCATGCGGTAGATCCAGGTGCCGGAGCGGATGTCCGGCCCCTCACCGCCAAAGTAGCGCTTCACAATATCCTCGTCGATCGGCGGGCAGCGCTCAATGTCCACCAGATCATCGACGACTTCGTCGTACCCCTTTGCGACAAGGGCCTCAAGCTCTTCACGGCTGGCGCTGAACCCCGCCCGGCGCAGCAGATGGGCCATCAGGCTCAGATCCTCATCTGCCATTTCTACCTCCTCCCTACTGGAGTGATCAGTGGTCAGTGGTCGGTGGTCAGTGGGAGTTCTGACCACAATTTCAATTCTCGCGGAGATAGTTCTCCATTTCGGTGACGAACCAGATCGATAGGGCGCCGCCGCGTTCGTCGGGGCCGAATATGGCGGGCCGGTCGAGGTAGTCGCGGCGATTTTGCTGGACGCCGGTGCCGGTGCAGACGTCGACGAGGCCGCCGTGGTCGTCGATACGGGCGGCCACGCCCTGCCAGGCGCGCATGAGCATTTCCCGGTAGCCGGCGTCGAGCCAGCCGCGGCGGAGTCCGCGGGCGAGTGCGTAGCCGACCATGCAGGTGACGGTCATTTCGGGGTATGAGCCGGGGCCGTTGACGACCTGACGCCACATGCCGCTGCGGTGCTGGTAGCCGCGCAGGGCTTGTAGATGGCGGCGGTGGATGGCGAGCACGGCGTCCCGGTCGGGGTGGCTGTCGGGCATGTAGGTCAGCGTTTCGGCGTAGCTGAGGGCGGCGAAACCGTTGCCGCGGCCCCAGTAGAAGGGGGTCTCGCGGTCGTGCCAGAAAAGGCCGTCCTCCTGTTGCACGTTGGCGTCGAGGAGGAAGCTGGTAAGGATGTCAAGGTAGGCGTCGTCGCCGGTGAGCTTGAAGGCGCGGCCGAGGACGGCGGCGGTGAAGAACATGTCCTCGACCTGGTAGCTGGGGTTGGACGGGATGGGCACGCCGTTGTCATGGGTGGAGCGGTAGCGGTCGGCGGTTTGCACGAAAAGGTCGGCGTAGCGGCTGTCGCCGGTGGTAGCGGCGAGTTCATCGGCCCAGACGAGGCCGGCCAGGTTGGCGCCGCCGTCGCCGCCGGTGGGGAACCACTCTTTGTCGCCGGACATGTAGGGCGCGACCATGGCTGCGATGGCGGGGGAGGGATCGGGCGTTTCGGCGTCCAATTGGGCGAGCCGGAGGCGTCCGCTGACGGCGACACCCTGGGTATAAATGACCGGGTCGAGTTCATGGCCGTAGACGCCGGCGAGGATGCGGGCGGCGTCCAGGGGCGAACGGTCAACGCGGGCTTGCAGGGCGCTGCGGGTGGGGGAGCGGGCGTGGTCGGGCACTTGGGCAAGAACCGTCCACAGCTTGGTTAGTTCGCCTTCAAGGTCGGCGGCGGCGCAGGTCAGGCGCAGGCTGAAAACGGGCGGCAGCAGGTTGGGCTCGCCGGTGGACATCGCGCCGAGGAGCGAACTGTCGGACGGGAGTTCGGACGCATTCAGCACGGAACGGAACTGGGACAGCAGCTCGAGGCAGTGGGCAGAGCCCTCCCAGGTCGTGCTTTCGCCGAGGCGGATTTCGAGGACGAGGTCGGGCGCCTGGAAGCTGATCCAGCGCCAGAGGTAGTGTGCTTCCGGATTTTGGTCGTAGTAGCTGTCTCCCGGCGGGGGGTAGCCGGTGCGGGGGTTGCCGCCGGCGCCGTTACCGGGGGCGGCGCCGAGAGCGAGGCCGTCCGGGTTGGCGCAGGGGACGGCGTTGAGGGCGACGCGGTTGGAGAGGCCGGGCGCGGCGCTATAGGAGTGCAGCGCGGCGATGGCGGCATCGGCGTCTTCCTGCGTGCCGGAGAGGCCGCCGACGAGGACCAGCCGGAGGCGGTCGCCGGCGGGGGGCTGGTCGACGCCGTGCAGCAGGGCGGGGATCTCGCGTTCGGTGCGGGTAACGCCGCAGGCGTCGAGATGCCAGAAACCGGGCGCTTGTGAAAGGAGGGAGTCGATCTGTTGGTCGAGAGTCATGGGACGGCAGTGGTTAGTGGTCGGTGGTCAGTGGTTAGTATTGTTGCTGGCGGGCTCGCATTTTCTGTAGGGAGAAGGTGTCGGATTCGTAGAAATCGAAGAGGTCGGCTTCGCGGGTGCGTACTTCTTCGGCGAGGCGCAGGACGTCGTCTACGTGTTCGGTTGGGATGCGTACGACGCCGTCGGAGTCGGCGAGGAGCAGGTCGCCGGAATGGATGCGCAGACGGCCGGCGGTGACGGGTGCGCCGAAGCGGTTCATGTTGAAGACGCCGTGGCCGGGGACGGTGCCCCAGGCCCATACAGGCAGGCCGACGTGGCGGATGCCGATCAGGTCGCGTACGGTGCCTTCGGCGATGAAGCCTACGACGCCGAGCCGCTTGTGGACACGGGCCATGCCGTCGCCGATGCAGGCGCCGCGGCCGGGGTTGGTGTCCAAGTCCTGGAAGACGGCGATGAGGGGGCCTTGCTGGCTGCCAAGGTAGTCGTAGTAGTCTATCCACTCAAGGGCGGTGGAGTCTTCGTCATTGGTGGTAACTTCGGCGGTAACGGCAAAGCCTGCTACAAGGCCCATGTCGGGCATAAGGCAGCGGATGGTGTGGTCGGTGTAGTCGAGATTGGGCAGGCCGAGCTTGAGGGCGACGGCGTTGAAAATGGTGGCGGAGTCGTAGCGCTTCAGTGCAGCGATCTGCTCGGACAGCATACAGGGGTCTCCTGATTCGATGTATCGTTGACGGGCGTGGGGCACCTGTCTGGGTATTGTCGATTTTCGGATGGTAAGGCGGGTTTTCGTTCGTCTCTGTAATGATATAAACAATCGTTTGAGACTGCAACCCGGTTTATTCCCTGTTGGGGGAGCGGATTGTGGTACTACACACTAATTGGGGTGGTATTGACACTCGGCAGGAAACAGAGTTATACTATTGGTATGACTAAGAGTTCTACCATATCCATTTGAGGAGGGGAAGCATGGCAGTTAAGACAGCAATCTCTTTGAACGATTCACTCTTTGAAAAGGTGGAAACACTTACACAAGAGTTGAACATGTCTCGAAGTCGACTCTTTGCGATCGCGGTTCAGGAGTTTATTGAACGTCATGAAACGAGAAGTATGATAGCAGCAATTAACGAGGCATATGATGATTTCCCTGACGAGGAAGAACAGGCGACCCTAAGAGAAATGAAAGAACACCATCGAAAGTACATGAGGGATGAGCCGTGGTAGATGATGTTCCTGCATCTCGACAGTATATCGAACAGGGTGACATTTTCTGGGTTGACATGGATGATCCATCCGGGTCCGAGCCGGGGGGAAGACGCCCCTACGTCGTAGTACAGAACAATATGTACAATTTCAGTCGAATTAGTACGGTTGTCGCCTGCGCGATCACCGGGAATCTAAAAAGAGAGTCAGCCCCTGGAAATGTGCTGCTGAACAGAGGGGAAGGTAACTTGCCCAGACAGAGTGTTGTGAACATTTCACAAGTGCTTACATTGGATAAGCAAGTCCTCAGCGAGAGAATAGGTACACTTTCTTCAAGAAGAATACAGGAGATCATTTCCGGCTTGCAGTTGCTTCTCGAACCTCGAGAACCTTAGCTCACTCTATGCGGATTCCAAATAGGTTTTCCTCCACCTATTCTGTGACTTCGATCGACGCGTCGGACCAACCCAATACATCCTCGCGCAGGGCGACGCCCAAGCCCGGTTTTTGGGGTAGTGAGAGCGTGCCTTCGTTGATGGGGATGGGCTCGGTGACGATGTCGTTGTACCAGCCGTTATAGTAGGCGCGGACAGTTTCGAGAATCATGGCGTTGGGGACGTGCAGCATGAGGTGGGCGGCGGCCCAGAGGGCGACGGGGCCGGTGGCGTCGTGGCCGGTGACGGGCAGGTAGTAGGTGTCGGCCTGGGCACAGATTTTACGGGTTTCGCTGATGCCGCCGGTCCAGGATATGTCGGGCATGATGATGTCGGCGGCGCTGGCTTCGACGACGCGGCGGAAGCCGAAACGGGTGAAGAGACGCTCGCTGACGCAGAGAGGGATGCGGCTCTCGGCCTTAAGACGGGCGTAGGATTCGACGTTGTCGGGCGGGATCATCTCCTCCAGCCACATGATGTTGTAGGGCTCCAAAGCGCGGGCGATTTCGATGGCCGCGGGCAGGTTCCAGCGGGCGTTGCCCTCGATGGCGATGGCCATGCTTTCGCCGACGGCGGCGCGGATCTCTTCTACGCAGGCGACACCCCTTTTGAGCGTATCTTTGTCGAGGTAGTGGCGCACCGGGCCGGGTGCGCCTGTTTCCGCGTCCGCTACACCGGGCGGCAGGTCGAAGGGCCAGATTTTCATGGCCTTGATGCCCTGTTGGAGCAGTTCTGCGGCCAGTTGACCGGCGCGGCCGTTCATCCAGGCTTGAGCGTCCTGGTTGGGGCCGTAGCCGAGACAGGTGTTGTAGATGGGGATGCGGTCGCGGCTGCGACCGCCGAGGAGGTTGTAGACGGGCTGACCTGTGTACTGGCCGGCGATGTCCCAGAGAGCGATGTCGACGGCGCTGATGGCGCGGGTCTCGGCGCCGCCGAAGCCGTAGGCGTTGACGGCGGCGAACATGGTCTGCCAATGGCGCTCGATGTCGAGGGGGTCTTGCTCGAGGAGCAGGGGGGCGAGTTGGTCGTGGATGAGGGCGCTGACGGCGCGCGGCGCGTAGGAGGTCTCGCCCAGGCCGGTGAGGCCGTCGTCGGTGTGGATGCGCAGCCAGAGGGAGTGGGGGTGGCGACCCAGCCGGATCGTCTCCAGGCGGGTGATCCTCATGGTGGTCAGTGATCGGTGGCCAGTGATCAGTGCGGCGGGACGATAGACGCCAACTCGCTGCGCATGAAGTCGATGTAGCGGCGGTATCTTGCCGGGGACGTCTTCCAGGTGGTGGGGGTGCCGTGGCCGACGCCGAAACGTTTCTGCTCCCCGATCGCTTTGGCTTGGTGATGGGCGTCTTCGCGCCAGAGGTTTTCGTCGCCCTGCTCGATGACGGTGATGGCGTGGGAGTTGGAGAAGATGCAGACCTCTTCGCCGAGGGCCTGGCGGACATTGACGATGTCGTTCGAGTAGTTTTTGAGGCCGCATTCGACCTGGATGCAGTGGAAGTCGAGCTTGGCGAGGTGGGGCAGGCGGGGCTCGATCCAGCCCATCAGGGCCATGCTGCTGATCAGGCCCTCATCGTGGATGCACTGGAAGGACTTGATCTCACCGGGCAGGGCGAACTCGACGTAGTGATCATCGGAGATCATATCGGCGGAGGCGAACCACTGCATCAGCTGGTAGCCGTGCACGCCGAGCATTCTGGCCAGGCGGCACTGCTGGCGGATGACCTCTTCGTGGCGGTCCATGAGCGCGAAGACGAGGTCCTTCTGGAAGAACATGGCGTCGAAGAGCTTGTCGTAGCTGAGCATGTAGAAGGAGGTGGGGAAGGGCGCCATGTCGCCCATGTAGAGGAAGACGGTGTCGTCGAAGTGCTCGATCAGCTTTTTGGTGAAGTCGTAGGCGCCGGTGGCCAGCATCTCCTCGGCGGTGGGGGGCGGTTCCAGGCGTTCGACATCGGCCGCGGTCTCGAAGAGGGGCTCTTCGGGCGGCAGATCGGGCGGGAACTCGTGGTAGCGGGTCTTGCTGCGCGAGCCGGTGTCGACGAGCACGGGCACGCCGTCCTCCTCGGTGACATACTGTTTGCCGCGCTGTCCGTAGGGTTTGCCGGTACCGCAGGGGATGTAATCGAGTCCGAGGTCATCGTGGAGCACATCGTAGAACTTCAGCTTCTGCTCGTCTGTCCCATGGGACAGATGGAGGAAGTTCAGCCCCAGTTTCTCCGGCCAGTGCGGCATCATCGACCAGTTGGGGGACACGTTGAGGGCGGGGTACATGTCCATGGGTTCGCCGTTGATGGCGGCCATAAATCGTTCGAGCGATGTCATTTCCTGCAAGATCCTGCTCCTTTTAACTGCAGTGATCAGTGGTTAGTGGTTCGTTGCTGACCGTCGGCGCGGGTCGCTGGCTAAGTTCCGGTGAGTTCGAAATGGTAGGTGCCGGAGCCGACGTCGACGTCGATATGGCCGGGGCGGGTGCGGGCCGATGTGATGCCGTCGCGGCCTAGTAGATAGGCGTTGTCCTGCCAGATGGCGCTGCCGCCTTCGCTGACGGAGATATCGCTCAGTCCAAGGGTGGGCACGCTGACGCGGGCGATGGCGTTGACCGGGATCGTGACTTCGAGTGAGAGAGAATGGTCGGTGCGGCGCCAGTGCGAGGCGACTTCGCCGCGCACTGTCTTCAATGTGGCGCCGGCGTGTTCAAGATTACCGAGGGGGTGCGGCTCGATGTGGATCTCGCTAAAGCCAGACGTCATGAATCCGGGTCCGTGGTAGTCGGGGCCTTTGATGCCGGCGAGGTCGTTGTAGAAGAACTCGTCGATGGAGGCCCACATGATCATGCTTTCGGCGGCGCCGACGGTGCTCTGCAGGCTCCAGGATTCCCAGATGGTGGTGGCACCCTGCTCGACCATGTAGCCCCAGCCGGGGTAGCTGCGGGTGGCGACGAGGTCGTAGAGGACATCTCCCTGGCCATATTGGGTCAGGGTATCGATCAGGCAGGTGACGCCGGTGTTTCCGGTGTGGTGATGGCCGCCCCACGTGTCGACGATGTTGTGGACGATGTCCTGGACGACGCCGGCTTCGCTGGCTTGCGGCACGATGCCGAGCGCGAGCGGGAAGAGGTTGGCGGTCTGTGAGCCGGTGGCGTAGCGGTGCGCGGCGGGGTCGAGCCACTCGTGGTTGAGGGCGTCCTTGATCTGTTCCGCGAGGCGGGCGTAGTGGGCGGCCTCATCTTCCTTGCCGAGGTAGTCGGCGACCTTTGAGACGATGGCGGCGCCGAGATAGTAGTAGCCGGTCCAGAGGAGAGGCGGCGGCGTTTCGGAGGAGACGAACTCTTCCTCGCCGGGCGCGGCGCCGGGCAGCATGTGGTCGCCGTAGTGGCCTTCGCTGACGATGTGATTCTGCGCCACGGAGGTGAGATAGTCGACCCAGAGGCGGGCTGGCTCGTAGTGCCCTTCGAGGATGCGAATGTCGTCGAAATACTGGTAGAGGTACCAGACGAGAATCGGGTAGTTGCCGCCCCAGGCGGGGTCGGGATCGTCCCGCTGCACGTAGTTGGGGCAGATGTCGGGAACGCTGCCGTCTTCGAGCTGGGCGTCCTTGATGTCGTCGAGCCATTTGGTCCAGAAGCGGGGCATGTGCTTGCGGGGATAGAGCGACGAGGCGATGGTGGCCGGGTCGGTCCAGGCCCAGTGCTCGCGGTGCAGGCAGTCGAGAGGAATGCCGAAGAGACCATTGGTAACGGTCCAATGCACGAGTTCGTGGATGCGGTTGAATAGCGGATTGGAGCACTCGAAGCCGCCGGAGAGATCGACGTCGGAATAGACCACATGGCCCTGGAGTTCTTCGATGCTGATGGGGCGGTCGCTCTCGACCTGAACGTAGCGGACGGGATGGTAGGTGAAGCGCGGTTCGTAGCTCTCGCCGTCGGGGTCGCCTTTGAGGATGTAGATGTCGATCTCGTCGCCTTCTTCGTGGGCGCTCGCGCGGGAGCGGTGGCGAAAGTAGAATTCACCGGATTCCTGATCGACGAGGCCGCTTTCTTCGAGGAGCTGGCAGGCGTACTTGATGGTTACTGTCGTGCCGCGTTCGCCCTTGAGCCGGAGTTTGGCCCAGCCGCCGAAGAGCTGGCCGAGATCGTAGACGTGTATGCCGTCCTGGGGTTGGGTGACGTTTACCGGCTGCAGCTTCTTGTTAACGCGGATGGGCGGCATGACCTGCGCCACCATTGTTCCGCCGGGGGCATCCTTGTCGACGGTCGGATCCCAGTGGGCGTCGTCGAAGCCGGTCGCTGCCCAGCCGGGCTGCTCGCGGCGGGCGTCGCAGGTTTCGCCGCCGTAGAGGTCGTTGCGGGTGATGGGACCGGGGGCGGTTTTCCAGTCGGGGCCGGATGTGACGGAAGTTGTGCTGCCGTCGGCGAACTCGACGTTCAGCTGCAGGCGCAGGCGGGGGGAGTCGCCGTAGCGGTGCTCCCAGCCGGGTTCGCAGTACCAGCCGTTGCCGAGCATGACGCCGACGGCATTGGCGCCGGTCTGCAGCAGCTCGGTCACGTCGTAGGTGACGTAAAGGATGCGCTGGGTGTAGTCGCTGGTGGCGGGGTCGAGGACATGGTCGCCGACGCGCCGGCCGTTGAGATAGAACTCGTACCAACCGAGGCCGGAGATATGGAGTCGGGCGCGGCTGACGGGACTGGCGAGGTCGAACTCCGTGCGCAGGAGCGGTGATGCGACATCAGTGGGCGCGCCGGTCCAGTGGCCGGTCCAGTCGCTTTCGTGCAGGAGGCCCATGGTGAAGGCGGCGGGTTCGCTGTAGGCGCTGGCGCGGTCGTCTTGGTCCCAGGCGCGGACCTGCCAGTAGCAGGTTTCATCGCTGGACAGGATACCGCCGGCGTAGGGAACGTTAACGGAGCGGTCCGATGTGATCTTGCCGCTGTCCCATTTGTCGGCGCGGCCGGCCTGGAGGTTTTCGGCGCTGCTGGCGACGAGGACCTGGTAGGCCGATTGGGACTGGCCGCGGCGATCGGATTGGAGGAGCCAGCCGAAACGCGGCTGGAGTGTGTCGATGTTGATGGGGCTTGACGCGTATTCGCAGGTGAGGTCGGTTGGCGTGATCATTGGGAGCTTTCAGTTCTTGGTCTTTTTGGTAACACCGCTCGTACGCGGTGGTTTACCGGGCAAGTCCTTCGTTTTGAGCGACCATGGGGGCAACCACAAGGGTTGCCCCTGCCGGGCCTGGCGCTGGCGGGCTTTAACAGACCACCTTGAGTTCGAGGGCGGCGATGCTGGCGAATTTTTCTATCTTGGGCAGGATGTGGCCTACGCCGAGGGCGAAATGGTGGGTCGGGCCCTCTTTGCACCAGGCGTTGATGAAGTCTGCTGGGCCGAGCGAGAACTTGAGGCGGCTGTCGGTGTTGCCGATCTGGAGGACGGGGCCGGGCATGCTTTCGGCCTGGGCAGCGAGCAGCTTGAGATTGCCCTGGCGGGTCTGGGTCATGGAGAGGACGGTGACGGGCCCGTGCTTGACCTGGGTTTCGACGCCGACGCCGCCGCCGTGTTTGCCGTGGTAGAGGGCGAGACCGCGCAGCAGGGGCCGCCCTTCGGCGATGTCGATGTGGAAGGGGCCGTCGTGGCCGGCGAGGATGAACTCTTCGCGGAAGTCCATGGCCGTGACCTCGGAGTAGCTGCCGCCGGCGCCGAAGGTGTCCACGATTTTCATGACCTGGCAGTTCTTGAGATCGCCTTCGCCGCTGCAGGGTACGCCGCGTGCGGTGAGCAGGGAACAGCCCAGGGCGAAACCGGCCGCGATCTGTTCGTATTCGTTGTCGTCGAGGCCGCGATAGTAGTAGGTGAGGCCGTCGAGATCGAAGTCGGCGACGAGGCCATCGAGGCCGACTGCGACGCGGTAGGCCCAGTCGAGCGCCTCGGCTGAAGGCCGCGTCGCAAGCGGATCGGAGGGTGAGTCTTCGGCGAGGTCAAATATGGCGAGCGCCTCCTCCTCCTTGGCTTTGAGCGCGGCCGGGGTTGCGCTATTGACTAACTGCGCCAGGTCGCACATCTCCAGAATCTCGACATGGGTGCCGAGCTGGCCCTGGTGCTGGGTGAAGTCACTGTACATGTCGAGCATGCCGGGGTAGGTGTGGCCGAGGAAGCCCATGCGGCTGCGGCGCAGGGTACGGAGGGCGCCGGCGGCTTGGGTCCAGTCCTGGATTTCGGCCCAGGCGCGGCGGGCCGGCTCTTCGCAGCCCTCTTCCTCGTCCAACATGCCGGAGACGACGTGAAAATCGATGTCGCAGCGGTGGAAGACGGAACTGAGTTCGGGGACACAGCAGGCACAGCAGTTCGCGAGCCATTCCTTGGTGTCGGTGTTGGCGTAGTCGAGCGCGGAGGAGGGCTGGAGATTGAGGACGAGGACCGGGACTTTGGGGATCTGGACGACGGGCAGGACGGTTGAACTGGTAGCGTAGGTGCCGACGTAGCAGTAGACCATATCGACCTGTTCGCGCTGGAAGAGGTCCCCGGCGTCCCGCCCGCCGGGGGCAGAGTCGACGAGACCGGCGCTGACGACATCGGCCCACTGGCCGACGCGGCTTTCGACGCGGGCCTGATAGCCTTCGAGCTGCTCCTTCAGACCGGGAAACTGGGGCCAGTACTCGCCGAGACCGATACCGAAGATGCCGATGCGGGGACGAACTGTTTTGCGCTGGCTGCTCATGTTATTTTCCTTGTACTCTGCGACAACTAGCCACTGACATGCTCATCCTCGGCCTTGCGCATCAGGCCTTCGACGGCGTCTACGGCGGCGCGCATGGCAGATTCTCCTTCGGATGCTGCGCCATCTTCATCCTGGTCGATCTCATAGCCCATGTCGGCCATCAGCTGCTTGGCCAGCTTGACGGACTGGCTGGCGTCGGGGCCATAGCCGTCGGCGCCGACGCTCATGGCGTACTCCTTGGTGATCGGCGCGCCCCCCACCATGACCTTGACCTTGTCACGCAGGCCGGCGTCCTCCAGCGCCTCAATGTTCGTCTTGAAGAACGGCATGGTGGTTGTGAGGAAGGCGGAAAAGCCGACCAGTTGGGGTTGATGCTCGATGACGGCGTCGAGCAGCCTCTCCGGGCTGACATTGACGCCCATATCGATCACTTCAAAGCCGGCGCCTTCGAGCATGATGATGCAGAGATTTTTGCCGATGTCGTGTACATCGCCCTTGACGGTCAGCATGAGGACCTTGCCGACGGGTTCGACGCCGGTGTCGCCGAGGATCGGTTGCAGGATGGCCATGGCGCGTTGCATGGCTTTGGCGGAGATCATCATTTCAGGCACGAAGTATTCTCCGATCTCGAAGAGACGACCAACTTCCTGGAGCGCCGGGATCAGGGCCTGGAAGAGGATCTCCAGGGGGTCCATCCCCAGGTCGATGCCTTCCTGGGTGAGCTTTTCGGTGATGGGCGCTCGACCTGAAAGCGTGTTCTCGTACAGCTCTTTTTTGATCTCTTCTTCACGGCTCATGTGGCGTGCCTCCGGTTTCGACGGCGGTTCTTCTTTTTCGTAATTGTGATGCGAATTGCGTTCAAATTGCGAAAGGGCAGAGGATTCAACAATTCAGTCAGTGAAACATGCCTCCATATCCTCAATGAAATCGTCTACGCTGACTTGCCGGTATGACTCATAGCCCATGGGGTGCACCGGCTGGGCTTCGTCTTCCAGCGTTTGCCGCACCGCTTCCGGCAGGCGTTCGATGCTTAACTGAACGATATCCACGGCCGGCTGGGCGGCGCTGATCTCGACAGTCGGCGCGGATGTGTTGTAGTAGTAGACGGATTTGAGGCGTGATTTCAGGATCTTGAGCGCATAGTCGGGCAACTGACCGTTCGAAATCCTTCCGTTTTCCGGTTCCGGCTTTTGCCGGCTAGTGGGCATGAAGTCCTGCGGCCAGAAGAGGCGGTTGATGTGGAGGTCGAAGACCTTCTTGAGCATGGCGGTGGGCGCGGCGGGGGCAGTGTGCCAGTTCGAGGCGGGCCAGACGTCGAGCCAGGCCCATGCGCCGCCGATGCCGGCTTCATCGAGGGAGAGATCAAGGTTGCCAGCGCCGGTGGCGATGCCGATCTGGTCTGTGCGGCCGGTGTCGGCGTGAATGTCAGACGCATCTGAGGAACCTTGGCCGATGATGGCGAGATGCTGGGGGTAGATGAAAAAGTCGGTCCCGCCTGCCCTCTGCACGTCATAGAAGGCGGTGGTCAAGGCCAGCAGGGCATAGCTGGTGTGGAGGACGCCGTCTTCGAGGCGGGGCGAGACCACGCCGACGCGGTCCTGGTCGTGGTAGTCGGCGCAGAAGGCGCTGAAGGCGATGCGTCCGCCCGCGTCCGGGCGCCTGTATTCAAAGTGTGATGAGCGGAGTGCCTGGCTTGTGTGCATGGGAACACCAGTGGTCAGTTGATTTGCTGACGATTGCAGTTGAACTCTTTTTGCATGGCCGAGCGAATGTTCTCGATGTAGCGCACTCCATCATTGTCGGGACAGAGGTTGTGCGTCAGGCCGATGTGTTCGAGGTGTTTCTTGGCGAGTGCGCCAACGAGATAGACGCCGGGCCGCTCGCAGGACTCAAAGGTTTCTTCAACGAATTCCAGGTTGCCGTTGAGGAGCCTGGAGCACAGGTCCTGGTCGGGTCTGTGGCCGATGAGCATGTAGCAGAGATCGTAGTTCCAGGTTTTGTTGCCGCCGGGTGTGCGCACGACGGCAGTGTTGTTCTCCAGCGAGACGACCTCGCTTTCTGTCATGATTTCGGTGTTGACCATGCGGGCATCGGGTTGGCCCCAGACAGTCTTCTGGTCGTTGAGCATCTTCTCGACCGCGTCAGGTGATTTGCGCACGACCCAGAGGATCTGGTTGCGGGGGCAGAGGGCGATGATGCCATCGGCCGAGGAGAAGCCGCCGCCGATGAAGAGGACTCTTTTGTTTTTTATGTGTTCCCATTCGTGGAAGTAGTGTTGGACGGAGCCGTTCAGCTCGCCGGGTATGCCGGCCAGATTGGGTTCGTCGTAGGAACCGGTTGCCAGCACGACACGCTTCGCGTTAATACGGGAAGTACGGCCCTCATGGTCGCGCACTGCCAATTCGAAGCCCCCTTTTGCGCCTTCGATGTCGATGAGTTCATGGTGGGTCTTGATGGGGAGATTGAATTTGACGGCAAAATCGCTGTAGCTCTGAATCAGCTCGTCGATGAGCGGGTGATGGTCGTTGCCTTTACGAGCTACAATGGCGTCTTCCGGGTCCAGAATCATGTAGGAGAGAACTGAGTGCATCACCATATGCTTCATGTAGCGCCGAAGGTTTTGACAGATTTCCTGGCGCTCGATGCCGAGAACGCGGAGGCCCAGGTCGGAGAGCACTTTGAGGACGGCTAAACCCCAGCCTCCGCAGCCGACCACGATCACATCGTACCGGGTCCTTTCGTCTACGGAGTCTTGACTTGCGGGTATGCGGTTCATTCGCGGTTCGAAGGCCTTTCCCTGTTGCGGCCACCCGAGATAGCCATCTCAGGTCTTGATGGCGCCGGAGGTAAGCCCTTCGACGAAGAGGCGGCTGGTGAAGATGAAAAGGAGCACGAGGGGAATAGAGCCGAGCAGGAGCCCGGCCATCACGCGACCATAGCTGGTGTAATACTGCTCCATATAGGAGTAAAGCCCGGGCGTGAGCGGCCACATTTTGCGTTCCGGGAGGGTCAGGGTGGGCCAGATCAGGTTGTTCCAGGTGCCGAGGATATTGAGCACGGCGACGACGCCGAGCATGGAGCGAGTCAGCGGCAGGGCGACGTGCCAGTAGATCTGCCAGTCGGAGGCGCCGTCGATGCGGCAGGCGTCGAACATTTCGCCGGGCAGGCTCTCGAAGAAAGCGCGCAGGATGAGGATGCCTATGATCTGGCCGCCTGCGATCCAGGGCAGGATCAGCGACCAGTATGTATTGATGAGACGCAGATCTCTGATGAGAACGAAAGAGGGGACGAGGGTCAGCGAGGCCGGTACCATCATCAAGGCGAGCACGGCGTAGAACACAAATGTGCGGCCGGGGAATCTGATCTGGGCGAAGGAGTAGGCTGCGAGCGAGCTGAGCAGGAGGACGCCGATGACGGTGGCGCCGCTGGTGATGATGCTGTTAAGCAG
The DNA here is from genome assembly GCA_965204525.1 of Caldilineaceae bacterium. Classification (GTDB taxonomy): domain Bacteria; phylum Chloroflexota; class Anaerolineae; order Caldilineales; family Caldilineaceae; genus Bin5. Next base: position 2,935,047 of record OZ241994.1, read on the forward strand.
AAACTGGCTGATGATCTGGACGGCGAACTCGTAGTTTTCCCAGCGCAGCGGCCAGGTGGGCAGGAAGGGGACGCGTGTGAACTGTGAGGGGCTTTTGAGGGAGATGATGACCGCCATGATCAGCGGCGCGATCATGAGCGCGCAGAGAATTCCCAGGGCAGATGTGCGCCAGGCGTCGCCGCGGTGCAGGCGGCTTGCCTGGCTTTGCGCCGGTCCACCTGCTATGGCCGCTGCTGAGTCACCACGCCTTTCCATACAGAAATCCTTACTTCAGTGCGTACTGCACTCTGCTTGATGCGAGATAGACGGTACCGCCAGTTGCTAATACTCCTGTGATCTTATGTAACGCATGTTGAGAATCGTCGCCACCAGGGTGATCAGGAACATGACGACGCCGATTGCGGAGGCGTAGCCCATGCGGCTGATGCGGAAGGCGTTGAAGTACATCCACATACCCGGGACCTGGGTTGAGTCGATCGGCCCGCCCTGGGTCATGGCCCAGACGGCAGAGTATTCCTGCACGCCCCACATGATGGTCAGTACGATGAGCAGTTTGATCTGACCGGTGATGAGGGGGAGCTCGATGTAGCGCAGGCGCCTCCAGCCGCTGGCGCCGTCGAGGAGGCCGCTCTCCACAATTTCGACGGGGATCGCCTGCAGGCCGGCAAGTAGAATGAGGACGGAGACGCCATCGATCCAGGGGAAGTTGCGGAACATCACGGCGTAGATGGCGATTTTGGGTTCTGCGAGCCAGGCGTGGGTCCAGTCCTGGAGGCCGACGCCGATCAGGATCGTGTTGAGGGGGCCGATGGTGGAATCGTAGATGAATTTCCAGAGCAGGATGAGGACGACCGCCGGGATAATGACGGGCAGGATCATGAAGAGGCGGAAAAAGTACTTGGAGCGTTCGTGGCGGATGCGGTGGATGAGGACTGCCACACCGGTTGAAAGCCCGACGAAAGCGATCAGGTACCAGATCGTCAACAGGGCCATGTTTTTGAGGGAACGGATGAAGACATCGTCGTCGGTGAAGAGCTCGACGAAGTTGGACAAACCGATAAAGTTTCCCGCCAGCCCGGCGTTCCAGTCGAACATCGAGCGATAGAGACCGGAGACGGCGGGATAGTATTGGAAGATGAGGAGAAAGGCCAGGGTAGGCACGACCATCAGGTACCCTGCCCTTGTCTCCCATATCCGTTGCCAGAGTGTCTTATTCATCGTGGTTAGAGGCCAGTGGCTAACGGGTAGTTGCCAGCCACCGGCCATCTGATGTCAGGGGCAGGCGTTGCCTTGCTCGTCAATGTAGCGGGTTGCGTAGCCCTCGAAGGCGGCCTGGTTCTGTTCGATGCACTCGTCGATGCTGATCTCGTCCAGCAGATAGGACCACCAGGACTTGCCGCAGGCCTCGGCGGCTTCGAGATCCATGGTGACTATTTCGTACTGGAACATGGTGACGTAGCCGATCGACTCGACCAGCCCTTTGTGGGCCTCGGCGAAGCGGTCGGGCACCCTGGTCCCCTTTACATTGGGCATGTTCTGGCCGATTTCGCCCTGCACCAGTTCAATGTTTTCGGGGTGCGAGAAAAAGCGCAGCAGGTCGATGGCGGTGCCCAGCACGCCGTCTCTTTCGGCTCGGGTGGAGATGGCAAAGTTGTCGGTCACGGTGCCGACGTTGGGGGCGACGGTGGGCGGGTCGGTCACAAACTCACTGCTCTCTTTGGTCAGCGGGGGCGCCCAGAAGGTGGCCCATTCGAAGTCGAGCAGCGGATCGATCTCCAGTTGGGGGATGATCCAGGAGCCGTTTTCGGTGATTGGCGTCTCTTTAGTGAGGAAAAGACGGGTGGAGTCGGGTGCGGAGACGGTCCAGTCGGCGCGGCGGTAGGGCACGTTGAGCTTCCACAACTCCAGCCACTGGCGGAACTGGGGCAGGTGGGCGTGATAGACGCCTTCACGGATGGCGCAGGCGACCTCGGAGAGTTCGGCAAAGCGTCCGTCCGGGTTGACCAGAGGGGCGAGGTCGCGCTCCATTATCATTGAGCCGATCTGCTGGCGGTACCAGGCATCGGTGTCGGCGGGGGAGAAGGTGATGAAATCGTAGCCGATCAGGCCGGCGTCTTTAGCCACCTGGCAGTTTTCGAGAAATTCGGCATAGCTGTTGGGGACGGAGATGCCCAGCTCTTCGAACATGTCGACGTTGTAGAAGAACCACGTCGTATTGATGCCGAAGGCGACGTTGTAGAAGTTGCCTTCGATGTTGAGCATGGAGTTAGGCGTGGGGTAAAACTGGTCGATCCAGCGTTCGCTGCCCGGTTCGCCGGCGGCGATATAGGGGTTCGGTTGCTGGAGGAAGCTGGTAAGGACGACCCACCAGTCTTTGTCCACGTCCTCTTTGATGATCCACTGGGCCGCGGGCATGATGTGGGGAACGGTGCCGGCGGTCTGTTGGGCCACCATCCACTCGCGGCTGCTAACGCCGGAGGGCAGCCTGATCCATTCGATCGAAACGTCGGGATGCTCGGCCGTGTATTCATCGAGCACTTCCAGGATCTTGTTGTGCGGGTTGGGGTTGTCTTCGCTGAGCTCCATGCTTTCGGTCGGTGTCCAGCCACCCAAGAAGGCGATCAGGTGCTGCGATGCCTCGGCCGGCTCGCCGTCCTGCTGTTGCGCCATGTCGCCTGCGGGAACACACGCGGCCAGAGCGGCGCCGGCCGAGACAACGCCGACTGTCTTCAGGAAGTTTCGCCTAGAGAGGTTCAGATTCTCCATCTTTTCATTTCTCCTTTTGCGGTCAGTTCGCGAACACGGAAAGTTAAGATGGCAGGCGAGGGGCCTGCGTTGCCGGGGTGATGGTGGGCCTGAAATGATAGGGCATTTCGAATTCGCTTCGGCGTCGCTATGCGGAAGCGAGTGCCGTGCGGCATTGCGAGCACAACTCCGGCAGATTATAGCCGATAGGAGATTGGAGGGCAATCACTCCGAAAGGGGAATTTGCCGGACTTCCCCACGGCCATGCCTTTTGGAAACTTGCTACAGAGTGGCTATTGAACGACAGGCACCCGGGCTGGGACAACCTGTCGTTGCGTATTCAATCGTACCAGTGGTACTTTTTATGGACAAACACGAATACGATTCCAGAGTCTGGGCGGGGCATCACTGTCCTATGCTGGCGTTGTAATGGCGTGCCCAGAAGGCGGAAACCAGGAGGGCAGAGATGACGTTTCGGTTCGAAGATTGGATGGTGCACGAGTACCATCAGCAGGGATTTCTGATCTTTCGGGGGATTGTGCCGCCCTCGCTCCTAACGGATTTACGGCGCGAGGCGGACAGGGCGCGCGAGCTGGCGCATGAGCTCAATGGGCCACAGACGCAGCGAATTCAGCCGCTGGATCAGTACGAGGAATACATCGACCTGCAGCCGTTCAGGGACTATGCCGAACTCGACGAGTTGCAGGTGACGGTTGAGCGGCTGCTGGGGCCGGGGTATACGCACGCGCACTTGGATATCATGGGGCTGCTGGTGGAGCCGCAGGAGCGCCCCTGGCACTGCGGCTGGCACCGCGATGGCGTGGTAGAGGTGCCGCCGGAGGCTCGCGATGAAGAGATGGAGACCTTCATGGCGACGGTATGGAACGACCTGCGCTATTTCAACCAGGTCAACTGCGCCATATACGCTGATGCGTGTACGTGGTATGTGCCCGGCAGCCACCTGCGGCAACAGGATCTTCCAGACGAAGTCGAGTCGACGGGCGACCCGGTTATGAAGGAGGCGCCGGAGGAATGGAGCGACGCTGAGGCGGAGCAGTTTTACTTCGAGCACTGCCGGTCGATGCCGGGGGCGGTGCAGGTCTACCTGGGGCCGGGTGACTTCATGGTGTACCGCAATCTGGCATGGCATTGCGGGATGTATCTGCCCTATCAGCCGCGGGCGACGATCCATGACATTATTCGCCATACGGGTCGGAACGCGTGGATGGAAAAGTGGGACAAGGCAAAGCAAGCGGCGCGGGGGCGGGTGTCTGCGCGGGTGGGTGAGGGAAGTTTCTAGGGGCCGTTGCGGTCAGCTATTTCCGTTGGCGGGCGCGGTTCTGTTGCGGAGCCAGCGTTCGCGTTGAACCGGGTCGGAGATGGAGCGCAGGGATGCGGCCAAAAGGTTGAGGCTGAGGGTGGTGAGGAAGATGGTGAGGCCGGGGAAGGCGACAATCCACCAGGCGGAAGTGATATACTGGCGGCCGCCGGCAATCATGAGACCCCAGGAGGACCGAGGCAACTGGATGCCAAAGCCGAGAAAGCTCAAACCCGCCTCACTCAGAATGAGGGTTGCCACCTCCAACGTGCCTAAAATGATGAGGGGGGAGGCGACGTTGGGGACGATATGACGGAAGAGGATGCGGGTATGGGTATTTCCTATCGCGATGGCAGCGTCGATGAACGGTGAGTTGCGCAGGGCCAAGGTCTGGCCGCGGGCAAGACGCGTGTAGGCCATCCACCTGACGATTGCGAGCACTACGACCAGGTTGAGGAAACCGGAGCCGAGCGCGAAGAGCACCAGCAGCGCCAACAGAAGGACGGGGATGCTCATCTGAATATCGACCAGGCGCATGATGATGTCATCGGCAGCGCCGCGGTAGTAGCCGGCGATGATCCCCAGCAGGGTGCCGATCAGACCGGAGACAAGTGCGCTGCTGAGCCCGACCGTCAACGAGACGCGGGCGCCGAAGATGATGCGGCTGAGGATGTCGCGTCCGAGTGGGTCGGTGCCCAGAATGAAGGGAAAGCCGACTGGCGAGTCGTTTTCATCCAGGGCGCGTGCCATGGGGGGCATGTTACGCAGTTTCAGGTCCTGTTCGAGCGGGTCGAAGGGCGCGATCAGTTCGGCGCCGACCGCCGAAATAAGAATCAGTGCGAGAATCGTTATGGCTGCGAAGGAGACGGGATCGCGCAGCAGGCCGCGCACGATGAGCCAGCGGGATGCGCTCCGCGAACGTGCCGTCTGTTCTTCAGGAAACAACGTTATCTCTTCGGACATGGCCGCCTTGACTACTTGAGAAGAGCGGAGGGAGCAGAAGGCTGCCCGTAATCCTCCAGGGCGTTACGCAATGTGCAGCAGGCAGTGCGCAGCTGGCAATGCGTTTGGTTCACTGGAAACGGATCCTTGGGTTCAGGTATACATAGCTCAGATCGACAAGCAGATTGACCACGATCACCATGCAGGCGACCACGAAAACGGTCGCCTCAACCAGCGGCAGGTCTCGCCGTTGCAGTGCCTGCAGGGTCAGATAGCCGATGCCCGGCCAGGCGAAGACCGTCTCCACCAGAATTGCCCCATTCAACATAGACGACAACATATCGCCACTGATCGTGACAACGGGAATGGCGGCGTTTTTGAGTGCATGGACAAAGACGATTCGCCCTTCGGCAAGTCCCTTGGCGCGGGCGACGGTGATGTGGGGTCGGTTCATCTCGTCCAGCATGGCGCTGCGGGTGATTTGGGAGATGCGTCCCAGGGGTGAAAGGCAGAGCGTCAGCGTCGGTAGCGCCATGTAAGAAAAGCCGCCATAGCCGGACGTCTTAAACCAGCCGAACTGGACGGCGAAGACGATTATCAACATCAGCGCCATCCAGAAGTCGACCATGGAAACACCCCCCAGCGAGAGGATGTTGATAATTCTGTCCAGGTAGGTCTGCGGGCGGAGTGCGGCCGCGGCGCCAAGGAGGATGCCGATGGGCGCGGCCAGCAGAAAGGCTGCTGCGGCCAGTCTGAAAGTGGCGGGCAGACGGTCTATTACCAGGCGCAGGGACGATGTCTTCTGCCAGAAGGAGTCTCCGAAATCCAAGAGAATCGCGCGCGCTGCGAATCTGGCATACTGCACTGGAATCGGATCGTTGAGGCCCAACTGGTCGCGCACCTGCTGGACGCGTTCTTCCGAGGCTTCGACGCCCACCATGATACGAACGGGATCACCTATCACACGGCCCGCAATGAAGACGAATGTGAGAACAGCGAAGGCGACGCCGATCGAGTGAAGGGAGCGTCTGAACAGATAGGGAAGAATTGGACCGGCCTTTACTGCGGAGGAGCGAGAAGTGGGGAAAGAGGGAGCGGGAGGTGTTCTCTCTTCCCTACTCTCCTCGTCGGAACAGCGGTCATCTCAACTCCGAATGCTGCGTATCACGCATTGCGCAGTTCCGCTTTCGCAGGACATGACACAACACGTGATACGCATTCAATTTACGAGCCTCGGCGGGCTGTTCAATCTCAGCCCTTTACTTGGGTGACATCTCCTTGGCCTGCAGGCGATGGTCCAGTTTCACGTTCCAATTCAGATCTTCACTGATGAGATAGGCCAGGTCCAGGTGAGCGATCAGGCCGTAGGCGAAGTCGTCATAAGCGACCTGTGCGGCCTCCTGCAGCTTCATGTCACGGGCATCACCGGAGAGTGTGCGGGCCTCTTCCCAGAGCGCATCGACTTCAGCGTTGCAGTAGAGTGACACCACGCCGCCGCAGGTGAAGTAGTTGACGTAGGAGAACCAGAGATCGAGGATCTCGTTGCCGTGGAGGTGAACGGCGACCCAGTTGGGCTGGCCTTCCAGTTCGGACCAGTTATGACTGAACTGGGGGTTGAAGGTATCCGGCGGCATGACACTGACGGTAGCGTTGAAGCCGACTTCGTTGAGCATACCGCCGATGGCCTGGATGACCTCGACATGGCCGGCGTGCAGGCCCTGGCGGGAGGCTAGGGTGAATTCCTGGCCGACGTCTACGCCGTCAGCTGCGGCGTCCTCGAGAAGGGCGCGAGCCCGATCGGGGTCATAGGGATAGGGCTGAAGATCAGCGTTGTGCCCGGTTGCGGTCTCGTTGACGATCTGGCCGGTGATGGTAGCCGCTCCGCCCAGCAGCGTCTCAACGATCAACTCCTTGTCGATAGCGAGGTTGAGGGCCTCGCGTACGCGGATGTCCTCGAAGAGCTTCTGGTTGCCCATGCGGGCAAACATTGTCTCGACGCTGGCGACAGAGGCGCAGCGCAGACTTTCGTCACTCAACGCCGCGTTGCACTGATCCGGCGTCACGAACTGGGCGATGTCGACCTCGCCGGCCTGGGCGGCGGCGGCCCGCACCGTGTCTTCGGGCAGGAAGCGCCAGGTCAGACGGTCAAAGGATACCTTGCCGCCGGCCTCGTCAGCGTTGTCGTGGCCCCACCAGTCCGGGTAAACGACAAACGAGATTGATTCGCCGCGCTTCCACTCGTCAAGCATGTAGGGGCCGGTGCCAACCAACTTGGTGGAATAGGTTTCCGGCTCCTCTTCAATCTGCTTGGCCGAGGAGATGGCGACGAAATACATCTTCTCCAGCAGAATCGGGTCGGGATCGGCGGCGGATACGTTGACGCTGTATTCGTCCACTGCTTCGGCGCTGAGGACACCGCCAATAAAGCCGGTGAGCGTGTTGACGAGTTCAGCCTCCCACATATAGTTGATGCTCGTGGCCACGGCTTCGGCGTTCAGCGGGGAACCGTCATGGAAGGTTACGCCCTCGCGCAACTGGAACTGGATCGTCCTGTCATCGATCCGTTCCCACTCGGTTGCCAGCAAGGGGATGATCTCGCCGGTGGAAAAGTTGCGCGTGACCAGCGTTTCGACAACGTTCAAGCAGCCGTTGCAGTTGGTTTCTGCGGCGGCCAACGTTGCCTCCAGGGAGGTCATTTCCTGGGCGACGGCGACGACAAGCTCGCTTTCCATAGCTTCCATCATGTCCCCATCGCCTGAGTCGGCCGGTGCGGCAGCCGGCGCCACACACCCGGCCGCGAGCAGCAGGAGCAACAGGGCTGCCAGGGGTACAGCTGTTCGAATCACTACCTTACGGAGTGCCATACTTTGAATCTCCTTTCCTACGTCTTTTGATTTATGAAACGCGGATGAGGAATTGGCAGGATAACATGCGTTCCCGGTTTGGCGGACAGCAAGACCCTTGCCAGGGATGTTCAGTTCCCCCGGCCGCCTATGGGAGGAACGGCTCAGCGGGAACGACTCCATTCTACAGAGATATTGTCTTATGTCAAGCGAGATATTGTCTTATGTCAATCTTGTTTTTTGCGGTCCATGGCCTGTGGCGGCGCCGTTCCCTGACCACTACCCGCTTGGAATGCCGTTCAGGTAAGCGAGGCTTTCACGCGCGGTCCTTTCGGGGCCGGGCGTGAAGTCGAATACTTCGATTGACAGCCAGCGGTCGTAGTTGAGGTCGTCGAGCGTCTGCAGGATGGGCCGGAAGTCGAGATCGCCCATGCCCGGGCCGCGCAGGTTGGGATCGTTGAGGTGGACATGGTGGAAGAGGGGATGGACGGCCCGTATCTGATCGGGGATGGGGCGGGGGTCGTTGCTCATGGCCTTGGTATCGACCATCATCTGGAGGCCGGGGTGATCGACCTGGCGCACCAGTTCGGCGGCTTCGTCGACATTGACGATGAAGTTGGTCTCGTTGCGGCTGAGCGGTTCGACGCAGAAGAGGACGCCCTGCTGCTGGGCGCGCTCGCCGCAGGCATGCATAATTTCGGCTGTGGTTTTCCAGGCCTCGGCGCGCGAACGGTTGGGCGGCAGGTCGCGCTGTTGCGGTGAGCCGAAGATGAGGACTTCGCCGCCCAGCTCGGCGCAGCAGTCGATCAGGTCGAGCAGATACTGGGCGGTGCGGGCGCGGACATCGGGATCGGAGTCGTTGAGCTGGAAGCCTTCGGTCTGTGCCAGCAGCCAGTGGAGGCCGACGACGGAGAGGCCGGCGCCTTCGACGGTGCGGCGGAGGCGGAGGCGGTCGGCGGTTGAGAGATCGGTGACAAGGTTGCAGAGGGTGAAGGGCGCCAGTTCGAGGCCCTGGTAGCCGAGTTCGGCGACGAAGGCGGCGGTTTTCTCCAGGGACCAGTCTTCGAAGAGTTCGTTGCAGATGGCGTAGGGCATGGCGGGGTCGTCCTGAGGTTCTGTTTCGTATTGCGTAATGCTGGAGCCGCGGGCTTTCTTATGGGTCAGGGCGTCCCGCTGGTACTGTGCGCTAGGGCTGGTCGATGAGCTTGCGCAGGAAGGCTCCCTCGGTCTGTACGATCTCGTCGTCGTTTCCGGGCTCGAAGTTCTCGGGGATGAAGAGCTCGAGGGAGAGCGCGCCTTTGTAGCCGACGGTCTTGAGATCGTCAATGAGTTGGGGGATATCGGCTACGCCCTCTGCGAGGCGGGCGCCGCGCCAGCGCCAGGTAGTATTGCCGTCGGCGCCCTGGCCGGCGGGTTCGGGCAGGCGGTTGCCGATATGGCAGTGGGCCACATAGGGGCCGAGAAGGTCCAGGCCCATGCGGGTGTCTTCGATGCCCACTTCGATCATGTTCTGCACGTCGTAGATGGCGCCGATGTGGTTGGGGTCCAGATCGCGCAGGAGTTCGAGTGTGCGTGAAGCGGTGACGGCGAGGGTGCCGGTATGGATTTCATAGGTCGCTTTGACGCCGTGCTCGCTTGCCAGTTCGGCCAGTTTGGCGTAGCCGGCGCGGGCCTCAAGGAACTGCGGCCAGTAGGGTCTGGTGCGGTCGTGCTTGGGGGCGTCGATGCGGATCAGGGGTGGTCTGTCGGGGTCGATGGCGAGGGCGCCCCTGAAGAGCTTGAGGACATGCTCGGTATCGTCGTAGCGGGCGTTGGGCGCGAGCGCGGCGACGCGTATGCCGGTGCGTTTGACGGCGGCGCGAATCTGCGCGGCCTTGTCGAGGATATTGTCCGGGCTGACGTCGGAGAGATGGCGGCCCCAGAAGAAGGGCTGGGCGTTGGGATCATCGGGGTTATAGCGGCAGCGCAGTTCGACGGCGTCGTAGCCGTACTCCTGCAGCTTGTCGAAGGTCTCGTCCAGTTCCCAACGGGGAAGCATGACGGATGTGCAACTCAGTTCCATACGAAACTCCTTTACGACGGCGAGAGAAAAGGAAGGCAGGAAACGGGAAGTCCCCGCCCTTCACTACTTTCAGATTACACCGGGATTGAGTTCTCGGCACTTTTCGAGTACCGCGATCTGGGCGCGTACGCTCTCGGGGGTGATGTCCAAGTCCTGTCCTTGGCGGATGGAGGCGAAGAGGGCGCGATAGAGTTCCTGTACACTGCCCGCGCCATCGTAGACAAAGGAGACGTGTTCCTCCTTCCAGGGAAGCTGTTCGCGATTGTAGACCCGGTCGCGGGCGATGGGCGCCTCGTCCAGAATCAGGGGCGGCGCCTCGGCGGGATCGAAGTATTTCAGGTGCGCTTCCTCCCGGTAACAGGCCATCGATCCTTGCGTTCCCAGCACCAGAAAGTTGGGCTGAGGGACAGCGCAGGCGGTGGTGATGTTGATTTCGACCAGGGGCCCTTGCCCAGGCCTGGGTTTGAGGATGACCTTGACATGGCTGTTGGCGTCACCGGCATAGAGTGGCGTGGCCTCCATGTGGCAGAAGACGTCCGGCTCCGGGTCGTCAATAAGGAGCATGCCCATGTCGACGAAATGGGGGCCGCTGTTGTTGAGCATGCCGCCGCCGTAGCGTTTCATTGTCTGCCAGTCCCAGCGGCGGTCGAAGCCGCCGTTGTGGATGCGGACCTCGATGATGCGTCCGAGAACGCCGGAGGCGATCACCTCACGCACTTTGACGAAGTCGGCGGCATAGCGCAGATTCTGGTGGACGGTGAGGATGCGGCCGGTCTCCTCAGCGACGGTGAGCATGGCGTCGGCGCCGGCGAGGTCGCTGGCCATCGGCTTCTCGACGATGACGTGCTGGCCGGCGCGCATGGCTGCGATCGACTGTTCGGCATGGAGGTTGCTGGGGGTGGCGACCACCATGAGCTCGACGGCTTTGTCAGCGACCAGCTCCTCGTATGATGCGTAGGCGAGGCAGTCGAAGCGTTCGATGGCTTCGGCTTGGCGTTCCGGGTCGGGGTCGCAGACGGCGACGACGCGGAACTGGTCGGGGAGGTGGGCACAGGCGTTGGCGTGGTTGTTCCAGCCGGTGCGGCCGAGGCCGGCAATGGCGACGTTGATGGGTGTTTGGTTGGTCATTGTTAGTTTTCAGTTTTGAGTTTCTAGTTTTTTGGTGACCCCACACGTGGGCGGCGGTTCACAGAAAACCAATTTTGGTTCAGACAAGCTCGGGATGGCAGAGAATATGCTGGTAGAGCTCTTTACAGGATATCATCTCCATTTTCTGGCGGGCGTGATCGAGCAGCAAGCCGATCTGGGCGGCCTGCTTGTCGATGCGATAGATCGACCAGGGGTGGAAGATGGGCATGTAGTAGAGAAGGTCTTGCTGCGTGCAGTAGTCGATTCCGGGCGCGTAGGCTTCGTAGACGCCCTGGGCGTCGCGGGGCATCGCCGTGGGATAGGGCCAGGGCAGGAGCGGCGGCCAGTGGACGGTAGCCGGCTGCCCGGTGAGGATGTTGTCGTGCCAAGCATGCGAGGGCGTTTCCAGCAGGTCCGGGAAGCCGTCTTCCGCATACCAGAAAGGCTGCTCCACGAGGGCGGGCAGAGTGCCATTTGGTCCCTTGCCGACGCTGCGCACATAGCGATAGCCGGCCTCCCACATTACTTCGAGAACGGCAGGCTGGCCGCGGAAGCCGTCGGTGTAACCGCCGGGCGCGGTGAGGCCGTTCACTGTTCGGCCGAAGGTGTCTTCGATCAGTTTTTTGGCGTCGCCGAGCTCGTATCGGAGCGCGGCTCTGTCGTCGTCCAGCTCTTTCAGGTTGGGATGGGTGAAGGTATGGCACTGGATATCGAAGAGGGGATGGTCGAGAATGGCGCGCAGTTCGGGGCCGCAGAGCTCCAGCATTTTGGCGACGAGGAAGAAGGATGCGGGCGCGTCGCGCTGCAGGTGGACATCGGCGACGGCGCGCACGCCGTCCAGGAATTCGGCGATATGTTCGGGGGTGTAGCTGAAGCCTTTTTGACGCCGGTCCTTATCCCACCAGGGGTACACGCCTTCAGTGTCGTACGCGGCGACGTAATAGGACATGGAGCACCTCTCTTTCAATCAGACCAGACAATGAGGACATTAGCTGATAGAGTACATGCCCCCCCTTGCGCCCTTCACTCGAAGCAAGCGGCAAACACGAACCGAGTCAATCCATGCTTTTCCCGCGAAGCGATAGCACTAGCAAAGCTTGTTGCCATACTTTTCTGATCCAGCAAGTCTCCTTTGTCAGACGTATCTGCGCATTGAGATATGGGTATTGGCTTGCTTCCAAGGCTAAAGCAGCATACAATGGGTGCAAATAGGGGCAAAGGCATGCAGTATGTGAGAAAATGCCTTCTCCGAAAGGATATTGTACATGGACAAGCAGAATGTCACCTTATCGTTGCCTCGAGCAATATTGCGTAAGGCAAAGAAGATAGCGATAGATCGGGACCGTTCCTTGTCAGGACTGATGGTTGATCTTCTCACCGAATTAGTAGAACGGGAAGATGAATACGCCAGCGCAAGGCGGCAGCATCTAGCCTTACTAGATCAGGAAACAGATCTGGGCACCAACGGCTCAATCAGTTGGACGCGTACAGACCTTCACGAACGCTGAAATTCCCATTAGTGACGATATGACAAGGCAGTTTGTCGATACAAATGTATTGGTCTATGCGCATGATAGATCTGAAGAACCTAAGTGCTCAGAAGCGCAACAGCTACTCCGCAATCTTTGGCGATCTGGAGAAGGCTGTCTAAGCATTCAGGTGCTACAGGAGTATTATGTGACGGTTACGCGAAAAGTAGCGGAGCCGTTGTTACCAGAACAGGCAAGGGAAATTGTTTCTCATCTTGCTCGATGGCGACTGCATAGCCCAACCGGGGCTGACATCCTGGAAGCAATCAGCATTCAGACCAGATATGATATCTCATTCTGGGATGCAATGATTATACAAAGCGCTGTTCGCCTTGAATGTGAAAGGCTCTGGTCAGAGGATCTGAGTGCTGGGCAGCAGTACGAGGGTGTGACCGTAGCCAATCCCTTTAACTGATATCGGTCTTCAGATTGCATACTTTGTTCCTCTGACCCCACCCTCGCTACAGTACCTGGCTTTCACGCCGAAATCATTTCCGGCCGAGTCACTTCAGTCTCACCGCTCCCTTATATCCTACTCATCTTCTCCAGCACCGGCCAGAAGTCCAGCTGTTCGACGGCGTGGCTGCGGTAGATGCCGACGCCGTCGGCGCCGCAGTCCATGGCCACTTTGGCGGCGCGCAGCATCTGGTCGGGCTGCTGAAAGCTGCCGGGATGGTAACAGGAGAGCTCGGCGATGACCGGTGTGCGGCCGGCGGCCGCTTCGACGGCGTAGCTGAGCTGGCGCTGGAGCGCGTCCAAATCGGAGTTGGTGCGGAACCAGATGTAGAACTCGTCTACGAGGCCCTGCTCGAGCCAGGTTGGCCAGTCGTGCAGGAGCTTGAGGTAGTCCTCTTTTTCTCCGGCGATCAGAGTGGTCGAGAAGACGGCGTCGGGCTTGGCCTGCTTGACCGCGGCGCGCATCTCGGACAGGGCGAGGGTAACGTAGTCGGCGCGGAACTGCAGCCACTCGGGGTCGTCGTTGGGCAGGTCGAACGGGTTCTTGCCGTGTGTGGCCTGGAACTCGTTGACGGTGCGGTCTTCGTAGCCGTAGGGGACGGCCCCGTTTTCGTCCTCGTTTCCAAGCACGAACTCGACCTGAATGCCGTCGCCCCGGGTGTGGGCGAGCGTATCGAGGAACTGCTCGGTCTGTTCGGCCCGCACTTCGGGGAAGGCAGCGCTCAGGTAGAGATCGTCGCCGGGCTGCAGCGTATAGGAACGTGTGCGGGTGAGGCTGCGGAACTGCGGATTTTCGGCCGCGAAGTCGGTCATGGTGGTGGTCACTTTGGGCGCGTCGTAGATGGGGCGGTGACTGTCCAGGACGGCGCGGGCCTCGGCTGCAGTTACGGGGGGGCGCAGAAAGTCGAGGGACCAGCCGTAGGTGACGCGTGCCCAGCCATGGCGGGGGAAGGAGTTGTAGTTGATGTAGGGATCGACCTTGATGCCGACGGCATGGGCGGCTTCGGTGAGGGCGCGGGTGCGGTCTCCGCCGACGATCTTGGTTACGCCTGCGTCGGCGCATTTTTGTACCCAAGCGGGCAGAAAGTCGGCGTAATCGGGATCGTCGGGAATCCTCTCCACTACGGGCGGTCCCCAGAGTACCAGGCGTTCAGGCATCTTCTCTTTTCCTCTTATTGATGGATAGTTGCTCGTTGCGGGCGGCTTTACCAGCCACTGTGGTTACAGTTCTTCGTCCAGGCCCTCCAGCAGGCGGTCCACTTCACTCTCGTCGTTGAAGGCGGCGACGGAGATGCGCATGGCGACTTTGACCGGGTCGGGCGGGGCGGTCAGCCACTGGGATTTGACGACGGTCTGATGGCGTTCGTGCATCTTGTCTACGAGGCCGTCCATGTCGGTCTTGGTGAAGCCGTCGAACATCAGCGAGGTGATGCCGGCGGATTTCCCGGCTTCCTGGGGCGTAATGATGCGGGCGCGATCGATGTGGCCGACGCCCTGGCGCAGGCGGCCGGAGAGCTGGGTTATTCTTTCCTGCATTGTATCCAGGCCGATGCTTTCCATGATCTCGACGGCGCGGCCGAGGCCGACGACGAGGGCGTGATTGTAGGTGCCGATTTCGGTGCGGGAGCGGGCGGTCGGCGCCGGTGTCGGGGCATCGGGCAGCGACCAGGGGCTGCGGTCGGGAATGAAGTTGGGGCGGAAGCCGGGGAGCTGGTCTTGCGAGATATACATATAGCCGGTGCCCATGGGGCCGAGCAACCATTTGTGGCCGGAACCGACGGCAAAATCGCAGTCGAGCTCCTTCAGGTCTACCGGCATCTGGCCAACCGATTGGGCCAGATCGAGCATGACGGGCACGCCGGCGTCGTGGGCGATAGCGGCTGCCTGCTTGCACGGGAGGAGGCGACCGTTGGGGGAGGCGATATGGCTGAGGCAGATCAGGCGTGTGCGTTCGGTGAGCACGTGTGCGAGATCGCCGAGGAGATGCTCGTCGTCGATTTCTTCGGATCCCAGCACGATGACCTTTACCCCGTACTCCTGCTCGAGCGAATGGGAGAGCCCGTAGGTGCTGACATGCTCGAGCGAGGTCATGACGAACTCGTCGCCCTCTTGCCAGTCGAGACCGCGCACGATCTGTTGCATGGCCCGCGAGGTGTTGGTCTCGATGCCGAGCTCCTCTTCCTGGACGTTGAGCATGCGCGCCAGTCCGCTGCGGGCGGCGGCCTCGCGTTCGATGTGCGACTGCCTGCCGGCAGGGGTGGCCGGGCCGTGACGCGCCTCGCTTTCCATCGTCTCGCGCACCGCCTGCAGCACGGAGTCGCTGGCGGGGCCGTAGGTCCCGGTCTGAAAATATCCGACTTCCCCGGTCATGGGAAGGTCCTGCCGAAGCTGTTCCACCGTCATGCGTGTCATACCCTGGGCCTTGTGCTGGATGGCGTTTGAAGGAAGACCCCCGACGGGATGCTTTCAGGCTCAGGAAAGGCCGGAAGATATCGCCGGGAGGGTACTGCGCATGATAACCGACAAAGACAGTTTCTGTCTAAGGAGACAGGTAATGATTGACAGAAAAGTATCTCTGCCGGTCAGCCTGGGCAGGCTTCAAGGGAGACGGTTGCGCTCTGTGGAGGCAACTCCCACATACCGGACGAACAGGGGTAAAGACAGGCAACGCTGAACAGTTCGGGTTGGCAGAATGGCGGGTCTCAAGTAAGATTGAATATCGCTGCGAGAGTGATCTAAGGGGAGGCAACTTCACCCACCACTACTTGCAGTAGCCGACACGAGTTTGCTCGACTGGATAGGCGGCGATTGAAGCGCAGTCAACACCACCTGCCAACTAACTGATGGGTCAAGTATCACCGCTGCCACAGGCAGCCCCAGAAAGAACAGAAAACCGCTGGTTTGGGCGCCCGCGTTGGGGGATCGCGGCGTTCCTGGTTTTTGCGTTGATGGTGGTGGTGGCGAGCAGCATCAACACGCCCCAGGCCCGTTTTTTCGCGGCCGAGCGATTCCAGACGTTTGTCACGATTTTCCTCAGCCTTTTCATCGAAGCCGCCCCTTTTCTGATTGCCGGTTCAATCGTGTCGGGCATCATCGCCGTCTATGTGAATCAGGGGATGGTGGAACGCTACATTCCCAATCATCCGCTGCTGGCGGCGCTGGCCGGCGCCGGGTTGGGCTTTGTTTTCCCCGTGTGCGAGTGCGGCGTCGTGCCGGTGACGCGGCGGCTGTACGGCAAGGGGCTGCCGCTGCCGGTGGGCATCGCCTTTCTGCTGGCCGCGCCGGTGATCAACCCGGTCGTGATCTTCAGTACTTATGCGGCCTTCGGTTGGGGTCCGGTGCTGTGGGGGCGGGTCGTATTCAGCATGCTGGTCGCATTCACGGTTGGGCTGATCTTCCATCTGGCCCGCCCGCGAGAGATCCTGCAGCCTGAGACGCTGGCCACCTCCAACAGCCGCGACGATAGTCACCATCATGAACACAGCGGCTCCCGCCCGGGAATCTGGCAGGCGCTTGTCATGGCGGGCGATGATTTTCTGGACATGGGCCGCTACCTGATCGCCGGGGCAATGCTGGCGGCGGTGATGCAGACGGTCGTTCCCCAGTCCACCTTGCTCACGATCGGTCAGGGGCCGATCATCTCCGTCTTTGTGATGATGGCGCTGGCGTTCATTCTGTCTGTCTGCTCGACGGTGGACGCCTTTATCGCGCTGGCTTTCAGCAACGCCTTTACGACCGGCTCGCTCTTCGGCTTTCTCGTGTTCGGGCCGATGGTGGATATCAAGAGTTCGCTGCTGTTTATGGGGGTCTTCCGACGGCGTACCGTCCTTTATCTGATCCTGCTGCCGCTGGCGCTGGTTGCGGTTATCGGTGTCTTCTGGAACGTGCAGGTGGGTGTTTGACGTATAGGTTGATGCAAGACAGGACAGGCGAGGAAGTGGCACAGGATTCAGTTACGACGACCGGCAGACTGTTGCGACTGCCCAAGGTGCAGGCCGCTCTCAAGGGGCTGCTGCTGCTGGGGCTGGGCATCTTTCTGTTCACGCGCATCACGTCCGGAACGCTCAACTACTACATCAGTCAACGGTTCGACTGGCTGACGGTGGCAGCTGTGCTCGGTCTTATCGTGGTGGGATTGAGCTACCGCTACCTACTCCAGGAGCTCGAAGATACGGACGCGGCGTCGGATGATCCCGCACCCGTCCGGTCGGGCGAGGCCGGGCCACCGGCTGGAGAGGACAACCACCATCACGGCCACGCTTTGGGTTGGTCGGGGTTTCTGCTTATCTCGCTTCCGATCATCCTCGGGCTGCTCGTGCCTCCGCGTCCTCTGGGTGTGGCTGCGCTGCAGAATCGTGAAATCAGCGCCGGGGGTTTGGGCTCGATATTGCCGGCCGCGGTGGGCTCATCGCTGGTGCAGGAGAGCAGCGAGCGCACGATTCTGGATTGGGTACTCGCCTTTCACCAGGGAGAACGGCCGGCCGAGACCGACACTGCGGATGTAGTTGGCTTCGTCTATCTCGATGACGCCGCGGACGAGGCAGAATTTACCCTCACCCGCTTTGTTGTCGGCTGCTGCGCGGCCGATGCCATGGCGGTGGGTCTGCCGGTCAGCCTGGCGGCCGGTCTGCCTTCCAGAGGGGAGTTGGAGGAAGGCCAGTGGGTGCGGGTGGTTGGACAGTTCGCCGTTTCCACAGGCAATAGTATTCCGGTGCTTGTGGCAGAGCAGCTGGAGGCCGTACCGGAACCCAACCAGCCCTATCTCTATCCCTGACACCTTTGACATGATGCCAGTGCTCAGCGGTCAGGCGTACCTGCTGCCCGTACTGGCCCCCCAGCCCTCGAATCGATGAGCCGTTTTGATCTGACCGTACTGTCGATCCTCAGCCTGTGCACGCTTTTGCTCCTGGGCCTGTGGGGGCAAAGCCGCCGGGTTGCCGGGGACGACGGCGTTGCCTACCTGCTTTACAAGACGGTCGATGAGGTGGGACGCGCGCAGCTGCACGCGCTGCCATTCGAGGAAGATGAGCTTGGTACCGACCGCTCGCCCCGCCCCCTGACCCCGACTGAAGTCAGTGTGTGGGATTTCGCGCCGTCGCCCGACGGCAGGATGATCGCATACGGTGCGCTGGGCGAGTTGGGATTCAGCGATCTGCGGCTGCTCGACCTGGCCAGCGGCCAGGACAGGCCGTTGTTGGCCTGCGAAAACGCGTCATGCAGCGGACCGAGCTGGTCGGCCGACGGCCAGTATCTGGCTTACACGCGTCGTTCGGTCAACGCGTTCGCGTCCGGTGTGCTCAGCCCGCCGCGGCTCTGGATTCTGGATGTGGCATCGGGGGAGACAGCGCCGATCTTCAACGACAGCCAGCGTCTTGGGCTCGATGCGCGCTGGTCCGTCGATGGCGAGTGGCTCTGTTTCGTGTCGCCGGAGGAACAGCAGCTGGCCGTTATCAATCTGTCGGGGGGACCGGCGGGCGAAAATGGGCAGACCGCTTTCTATCCAACCGCCACCGGTGAGACTTGCAGTTGGGACAGCGCCCAGGCAAGGCTGTATACGACCGATTTCAGACAGAGCGGCGATGAGTGGATGACCCATCTGATCGCGATCGACGTGGAAAGCGGCGAGCAGGTCGAGTTGAGTGAAGCGGGGAGCTCCGCTACGGCCTTGGTCCACGACAGTTCGGCCGTTCCGTCGGCCGACGGCGGCTGGATCGCGTTTCGGCGCAAGGAGTTGGAAGGCCCGGGCGCGACGCGCGGCAGCCAGATCTGGCGGATGCGCCCGGACGGCACTGATGCAACCCCATTGACAGCAGATCCGGCCTATGACCACGGGCCGCCGGTGTGGAGTCCTGACGGGCGCTTTCTCATTACGCGTCGGTTTCCGCTGCGGGGGCCGAAAGTGGTGCCGTCGCTGTGGCTGATCGAGGTGGAGACCGGTGCGCTGCGTTTGCTGGTGGAGCCGGGGGACTTTCCGGCGATTGCGCGGTAAGAATGCGCGATACCAGCGGCGGTCAGCAGCACAGTCAGTACTTGAAGATCCCCAGCCACTGACAGCGGGCGACCGGACACCGGTGCTCGCTATGTTGATATCCCCAGCAGACCGCGGGTGAGTTGGAAGTCGATATGATTGTGAACGGCGCTGTGCGGCTGATAGTCGCGGGCCAGCGTTCGCGCGGCCAGATCCAGAATCTGCTGCGGCCACTCGTCTGCATCGCCGCACAGCCGCAGATCGGGCGCGGCGGATGCGCGCTCGCCGGCCAGCTGCAGTAGGGGCACGAGCGGATGCCCCGCCCTTAGCTTGTCGGAGTAGGCGATGAACAGCTGCGCACCACTGGCGCCGAGGCCGGTCAGCGTCTCGCTCCAGTGGGGGGTGGGCATGGCCATGAGGTGGAACCCGGATTCTTGCGCGGCCTGGCCGTAGGAAAGGG
Source organism: Caldilineaceae bacterium (assembly GCA_965204525.1). Lineage (GTDB taxonomy): Bacteria > Chloroflexota > Anaerolineae > Caldilineales > Caldilineaceae > Bin5. The sequence goes on from OZ241994.1 coordinate 2,954,498, forward strand.
AGGGCGGCAGTTCGGAAGTGTCCAGGCCGAGTGTCGCACGGTAGGCGGGCGCCTCGATCAGCCCGCCGGAGGCCGGTGTGACGACAGTGCCGCCGGCGGCCACGACCCAGCGAGCGACGCGGGCGAGACTATGCGCGGCGTCCGCGGGCGCGGCGCCGTCGCTGAGCAGCGCCAAGTACAGCTTGCGGTCGTTTCCGTTCTGCTGGCGGGTGTTTGACATTTGCGCGGCAAAGTACTCTTCGATCTTGTCGAGGACGCTGGCGATGCCGCCATCCAACTGCACGCTGGCCCAGCCGAAATCGTCCTCAGCAAGGCCGCCTTCGCGCAGCAACGAATGGATGTAGTCGTTGTGGGCCTTCTCGCAGCCATGTTCGAGAAAGAGGCAGGCGTCCACCAGGGGGTGGATGGCGTAACCGATCATGGTGCGGGAGTAGATCTCCTGCGTGGAGGCGAAGGCAACGCCGCAGCCTTCGGTGTGGGGCAGGGCGGCAAACCGGGGACGGTCACCGGCTTCACCCGGAACGGCGGCGTTCGGTTCGGAGGCCGCCCGGTTGAGGCGCTGGGCTGCCATGCCGGCGATCTGGCTGGAGCAGAGGCTGGTGGGCAGAATCAGGCCGACGCGGGCCGCGGCCGGCTGGGGCAGGTTTAGCCCTTCCGTTTCGGCAGGTTGCGTTCTGATCATGAGCGGCTGACCGTCTGGCTGGGGGCGTGCCAGGATTGACTGTAGCCGGCTGTGGTCCTGTTGCTGCCAGTTGCGCCAGATGGAGATCTGCGAGTGACCGGCCAGTTCGCCCTTGCTGCGGCGGCCGGAGGCGATCTCCACAAGGAGGTCAAGAGTCTCATCGCAGAGTTGGGACATGGTCTTGCCGTCGAGGTAGGCGCCGGCGTTCACGTCCATTTCCTGGGGCAGCAGCTCGAAGCGCGGGGTCGTTGTCATCACTTTGATCGTGGGCACGAATGGGAAATTGGTGATCGAACCGTTGCCGGTGACAAAGATGATCAGATTGGAGCCGCCGGCCACCTGACCGGCGATGCTTTCCAGATCGTTGCCGGGCGTGTTCATGAAGTAGAAGCCGGGCGCCGGGTCGGGCGCGGTCCCGTGCGGAGCCGAGCCGTCCGCGGACTTCACCATCCGTTCCCCGTAATCGACAACCCAATCCAGCCGCACGTCGGGGTGCCGCTTGATTGCGGCGCCGATCGACTTGAGCGCAATGTTGTAGAGCCCGCGCAGCTTGTTTCCGCCGGTAGGATTGCCCTCTGCGGTCTGGCCGTGCCACGCCAGCCGCTCCTTGAACTGGGCTACATAGTCGAGGAAGGCCTGTGCGGTGGCCAGATCGCGCGTGTTCTGCAGGAGATAGGCTTCGGCGCCAATGAGCTCGTCGGTCTCGGCCAGGTTGGCGCGTCCCCCGTAGCGGATGACCTCTTTGGCGACGGCGGAGGCCAGCGGGTTGCCGGAGAGGCCGGAGAAGGCGTCGGAGCCGCCGCATTGGAGAGCGATGTTCAGATGGGCCAGCGATTCCGGCGTGCGCGGCAGGGCCGCGATCTGCGGCAGCCAGCGCTCGACGGTTGCAGAGGCCTCGGCGAGGTCGGCCTGCCAGTCTCCAGAAAGCGTGAAGAAGCGGTGCGGCACGTCCGCCAGGGGATAGTCTTGGGCGCGCAGGTAGGCCTCCAGCTCGGCGTTGCTGATGGGCCGGTCGGCGGTCTGGTGCAGTTCGGGTGTGTCCACTGCCAGGACCGCGCCGACGTTAGGATGCACGATCAGGCCGGCGAGGGTGCGCAAGACGAAGTCGCGGTTGTTCAGCCGTTCGTAGCCGCTGCCCTCAGTGTGGGCAATGGCTACGATGCCGTCGAAGTCGGGGAAGGGAGCGGCGGCGGGCTGCAGCGCCTGCGCAAGGCTTCGGGCAAAGCCGGCCGTGCTGGAGGTCGTCCCCATGATGGCGATCATGTTGCGCGTGCCTACGCCGCGCCCGCCGGCGCGTCGGAAACCGAGAAAGGTGCGTTCCTCGTTATATCGCTCCACCTGCCGACCGGGACGGAAGGTCGCTTCGTCGACTTCGTAGGCGATGATCCGGTCCTGGAAGTTCGGTTGCTGCGGGAGGGTGAAATCGAGGGCGCGTCCGCTGAGCGCTTCGATCATGCCGGCGTTGCATACATACTGGCCCGGCGCGATCGGGCGCGTCGCCACGCCGAAGGGGAGACCCCAGGACATAAGAGGCTCGCCCTCCGCAATCGGTTCGATTGCGAAACGGTGGCCGACGAGAATGGTGGTGTCGAGCGTGAATTGCGCGCCGGTATGCTCGATTGTCAGCCCGGCTTCCAGGCGGCGGGTGGCGATGGCGACGTTGTCGGCGTCCTGCGGCAGGCGGGCGACGTCGTCAAAGGGAACCGCGGTGTTGGGGTCAGGTTGTGATTCCGTGTGCGGCCTACCTCGGTGTGCCATCAGGATTCTCCGTTTCGCGACCTGCGTTTTTCGCGGGGCGCTCTAGGCCTCCGACGCTCGGACGGATTTGGTCGGCACCCACCGCATTATGCCGATCATCGCGGCCAGCAACGGCAGGGCCCAAGGGGCGCCGCCCAAGGCGGGACCGGACATGAATTCGAGGCCAAAAGCGGCGAGAATGTAGCCGAGGCTCGGGGCAAAGGCCAGGATTACAAAGCTGATGACCGTACCGATCTGGCTGACGATCAAGACCGGAATGCGTCCGTAATTGTCGGATAGGCGGCCGACATAGGGACCGGAGAGGAATTGGGCGGCGAAAAAAGAATTATGGGGACAGAGCGTTATGGGGCCGATGCGGAGCGCCAGGGTCGTTGGGAAACACGACTCATTGCTGGATCTGTCCCTCCTGGGAATCCACCTCCTGAGGAATCGTCAGCGAAAGGCCGACCCAGAGGTTATTGGGATCGTCGCCTACCAGATCCCGGTTGGCTTCGTAGATTTCTGTCCAGCGGTCCTGGTCTCCATACAACCGAAGTGCGATGTGACGCAGATTTTCGCCTGCCCGGACAGTGTAAGTCTCGGGCAGGACCACCTCCAGCCCGCTACTGTCGATCGACGTAACCCCTTCGATTTCTGCCGCCAATTCCAGCAACTCGGTCTGAACTGAGGTCATAGTCACGGTGCCCAGCAAAACCAGTTCGCCTGGGGGCGCTCCCTGGGCCCACGTAGCCTGTATGGCAAGGGCGGCCAGGTCCGATCGGTCCTGTTCATTGAGGAGAGTTGTCAAATCGAAGGATTGCAGGCGTGTCTCAGCGATCTTTGTCGCAACCACTTGAGGAGACGCGCTGCCTGTAGCAGTGGGAGCCGGTTGCGACTGAGCCGGTTGCGGCTGAGTTGGTTGCGGCGTCGGCAGCGTCGTAGGAGATGGGGACGCGGCAGACGAATTCACGGGCGTCGGCGAATCTACTGCGGCGGGGGTGTTGATTTGGGATCCGGAACTGACCTGGACGCCAGTGTCAGGCCCTTCGTTTTCGCCGGTCACTGCGGCCGGTTCGTCTCTGGTGAAGGAGGAGTAGACTGATTTGAATTCGTCGGGAATCGTACGGAGTTGCTGCAGCGCGGTCATCAGTGAATCGCCCGTGCCGCGCGAGAGGAAGATGATGACCAGCAGCAGAGCGGCAATAGGAATTGCCCAAGGAAGACGGTTGCGCCGTGTTTTGGCGGCGCCCTTGGTTGCGACCTGTTTCTTGTCCAGGGGGGCCGGGTAATATTCGGTGCTGAACTGTCGACTTGCTTTGCCCACCGCGAGTTGTGTGCCTTTGGCGCGGCCGCGTCTGCGGGCCTCTTCCCGCCGCCCCAGCTGGAGTTGCTCCTGGTGCGAGCGCAGCAGCCATTCGCCTTCGCTGCGCAGGATGTCATCGGCGGGGATGGCGGCCACGTGTTCTCGCATCTCTTTGAATTCGCCGCGTTTGCGGTAGATCAGAGCCGCCAACAGGTGCAACTCGGGCGCTTCCAGCAACGAAATGCCCTGATCGATTCCCTCCAACGCAGCCACTTCATTTCCCATTGAATAATGTTCGAGGGCGCGATGATAGATAGTCCGGGTCATTTCCGCGGGGGTATAGTAGGAGGCGACATTGGCGTCGCAGGCGGGGCAATTTGCGAAAGACGGGGTAACCTCTACCGGAGCTCCGCATTCGGGGCAGGCCAAGTGCATACTATTTTATCCAAATCGCTTACAGCATCGGTTGTAGGGAATTACATTAATGATAAATCCCGGCGACCATGAAGGCGCTAATAGTCTGTCTGCGGTCACGTCGCTTTTACGGGTCGGGTGGCGTGACCAGAGACCGGATACAGTTCTGGATTTGCGTGTTTTCCTTGTGGCAAGCTGATCCGGGGAAGACAGACTTGCGTGCCCAACGTAAGGGACTCTGATATAGAACGCGGCCGCTTCACTTGACCGCGCGCAGTTCTACCGATACAATAGCCAGCGGGAGGGGATGTGTCCCGGTGGACGCCCTGGTCTTCAAAATCAGTGGCAGGCGGCGCAGAGCCGGCTGCGGTGGGTTCGACTCCCACGCCTTCCCGCTACTGCTTAATTCAACACTCTGCCCCTAACCCCTCACCACCGAAAATCGCCAGTCTTTCCTCTTGGCTGGTGAGAGGTGCGCTCTGCGGCCGGTAGTGGAATTGGAGCGCCCGGCGGCGCAACCCGGAATCGTTGGGTGGTGTCCCGTGGTGGAGCAAACTCTGGAAGATCAAGAGACCGCCCGGCTTGAGCGGTACGGCCACTGCGCCACTGTTGTCCACGTCTGTATCACAGATCTGCCAGTCCCGTCTTCGAAAATGTACGACGGGACCTTTCAGATGGCTGCCTGGGGCAATGACCATGCAGCCGTTTTCGATGGTGGCCTCGTCCAGGGCGATCCAGCAGCCCACAACTTTGGCGTCAAGTTCGATCTGGAAGTAGGCGGCATCCTGGTGCCAGGGCTTGTCGCGGCCCAGCCGGGGCGGCTTGAGCAGCGCCATGCTTTGGAACAGGACGGGCGCTTCGCCGATGAGTCTTTCCACCAGGGCCAGAAGCAGCGGGTGATGCGCGAACTCGTTGAGGCGCTCGTCGTAGTCGACGAAGCTCATGAATTTGCGCACATAGTCCTGCTTTTCTTCAACCGACATATCCTCAACCGCGACGCCGGCAGAAGCCCGCTCGTACTGAACGCCATTGAATTCTTCAACTGCGCCGGACAACAGGTGAAACAGCCCGTCCAACGCGATCTGCACTTCCTGCGCCGTGAAGGCGTTTTCGACTATCAGATAGCCCTGCTCATGGAATTGGGCTACGTGGGCGTCTGTCACAGCGTCAAAGCCGTCAACGCCTGTGACAATTCCTGTCGGATCATAGAGACCCTGCGGGAAGTCGTCAGAAAGGCCGTCATCGAATTGCCGCTCTGGAGCCGCTACCGTCATTATCTGTCCTCCCGAAACCACAATGGATTGGGATAGTTTATTCTGTACGCTGTTCGACGCACGGGCGTCCCACTTTTCCGCCGACCCATTTGTCGGCATTTGCCGAGGGGGTTACGAATAAAATGGACGGCTGTCGAACCGTCCTTTTCCACCGCCGTCAACTTTGGTCGGCGATACCCTCATTCAGATACTACCATACAATACTTCTACCATACTAGAAAACTAAATCGATTACAAGCTCCAAAATGGTGGAAAAATCGGGAATCAGTGCCGTCTGGCAAGGCCGTTAATCAGCAATCTGAATTGGTCATTTCCCGCATACATTTCGTCGTTGGCGCAGGTCAGTTTCGCGCCAGAAACGCGGCCACCTCTGCGCCGGTGGGAATGCCAAGGCGTGCGCCTTTTCTGGTGCAGCAGAGTGCGCCGACCGCTGAGGCGAAACGCAGCAACTCTTCCCACTCCATTCCACGTGAAAGTCCGGCGGTGAAAGCGCCGTGAAAGGCATCGCCGGCGCCGGTGGTGTCCTCGGCCGCGATGGCAAAGGCGGGGTAGCTGCCGAAGCCGGCGCCAAAGCGGGAGTCTGCCCGATTGCGCCAGCACAGTCCTCGTTCGCCGAGGGTGATAATCGTCGAGGGAGCGCAGTGACTCAGTTGCGTGAGGGCTTCCTCCACATCCTCCTGGCCACTAAATGCGCGGGCAAAGTGTTCTGACACCACGAGAAATTCCACCATCTCCATCAGCGTTTTCGAACCTTGGTGGAGCGTATCGCCATCGAGCACGGTGGGGATGCCGGCGGCGCTGGCGAGGGCGACCAGGGGCGCGGCCGCGGCGAGGTAGTGGCCGTCTACCAGAACGGCGCGCGGTCGACAGTGTTCCAGAGTTAATTCCAGCTCGCCCGGCATCTCCCGGCCGAGGCCGTAGTTGACAAGAGCACGGGCGCCGTCCGGCTTGACGAAAATGGCGGAGAGGGATGTCGGCCACTCGCCGCGGGCGACCAGTTCGGTGTTGACGCCGGCGGCGTTGAGTTCATCGAGATGTTTGTCGCCGTACATATCGCGGCCCAGATAGCCGGCGAAGGCCACGGAGTAACCAAGACGGGCGCCCGTCATTGCCGCATTGGCAGCGATTCCACCGCCGCAGGCAGTCAGGTCGGACGCCTTCATCTTTTCATCGGGGCCGATGTGCCGGTCCACCGAAAAGATCAGGTCATAGCAGGCAATGCCCAGACAGAGAAGATCGACCTGCAGATCGGCTGAATCAGGATTGTCATTCATTCTTCCAACCAGATCGGGTTCGACCATGCCCTGTTTCCTTGTCGGTCACGTACGGTTACCCGGCAGTAGTGGCTGTCCCAATCGGACAGGTCGAACTCGGCGCTGGTGAGACCGTTGTCCCAGGCGCGCCGGGCGGCGCTGCCGACTCCGGTGAGGAAGATGCGTTCGACAGGGGAGCAGTGGACGGTCAAGCGCTTTCCGGGGATAAGATCGATGTCATAGATCTCGGGGCCGGTGCTGGAATAGAATGCGCCGTCCTTCAGCGCGGTCAGCAGAGCTTCGGGGGAGAGCTCCTCGGCTTTCACCTGCACCCAGCCGCGGCGAAAGTCGTGGTGCTCTTTGAGATGGGCGTCGTCTGCCGCGTAGGCGAAGTAGCGCTGGCGCTTGTCCAGTAGTATGTCCATCAGATGCCAGCTGTCGGGCCGATCGTTGGCGTCGTCGGCTATCCCGTTGTAGACCTCGACGGCGTGGGCCGGCCCCAAGGCTGTGACATCGTTTTCGGTAAGCGTGTACCAGTGGGGATGGGCGATGCCGACAAAGGCACCGGCCTCCTTGGCCCTGGCGGCAAGCTGGGCGCCGCTTTCCTCCGGGTCGGTAGGCGCGAAATCGAGGGGCAGGCCGGCGGCCACGATATGCCAGGCGGAGCCGTTCTCGATGGCTCCGCTGTGCAGTTCGGCGCCGATGATGGTCGTGAACCCGGCTGAACGGAAGGGCCGCGTGTCGGTGACCGGAAAGCCGTACTGCTCCATAAAGTGATCGGTCAGGGCGATGAAATCATACCCCCCCTGTTCATACAATCTGCAGACCTCCTGCGGTGGCTTTCCCCCGTCGGAGCGGGTCGAGTGTGTGTGAAGATTTCCTTTCCAGAAACGGCCGGGGTTGGCGAATGCTGACAGTTCCATAGCTTCTCCAATCTGTTGAAGTGACTGCTTGCAAAGACAGGTTTGTGGGATGGGCGGTTGGGACGATAACGATCTATCCAAACGATGGCTGAAATCTTGGCGCCAGGGACAGGTCAGTGGCTGTCGGCAAGGTCTCTTTCGTCCAGGAAATCGGCGATGACAGCGGCGAAATTGTCCAGCCTGTGGACGCGCTGGGCATACGCCGCGGCATGGGCGCCGACGAGGACAGTCAGGGCCTGGTTCTCGGTGTGCTTGCGGATTGTGCAGTCCTCGACGTTACCGTGATCACTGGCGACGATCAGGAGGGTCTCCTGCCAGTCCATCACATCCAACAGGCCGGCGAGGAAGCCGTCAATTCGTTCGAAGTCCTCGATGGCGCCAAGCAGGTCGCGGTAGTGGCCCAGGAAATCGGTCTGCCAGTGCTCGAAAAAGGCGAAGCGCACGGGCTGGGCAAGGCGCCAGAACTGTACGCCCGCCTCCTGCGGCGAGTAGAGCGGCACATCGGGATAGCCCAACTGCGTACGCCAGCCCTGACCGGTGAAGTTGGCGGACAGGGCCTGCTGGGCTACCATCTCTCTCCATGTCCGCAGCTGGAGACCGCCGCTTTTTGCCGCGTAGGGGATTGCGCTCAGCAGGCGTTTGCCCCGATCGACGGCGTCAAAATAGCCCTGGGGGTAGGCGTTGACGAAGGCGGTCGCATGACCGGCTGCGTGGAGCCTGGCGAAGATGCCGGCCTCGTCGAGGATGTCCCGTACGCGCTGGTCCGGGCGCGGACCGTAGTGTTCCCCCAATCGGGCTGGTGCGTTGACGCCGGTCAGGATCGCGGTCTGTCCGGTGGCGCTCTGAGGGCGGCCCGGCACGCCCAGGTGGGCATCGGTCGGGATCAGGTGGGCGTCGCCATGGCTGAATCGTCCACTGGATGCCGTGAGCGGACGGCCATTGAAAAGCGCCTTAAAAGTCGGCAGTGCGGCGGCGGCGAGCGGGTTAACTTCCGGGTCACCGCGCCCCAAGCCGACGCCGTCAAGGAAGAGAAAGAGGACTCGGCGCATGGTGGTCGGTGGTCACCGGTCTTCGCTCTCGATCAACTCCACCAACCGCTCCTCCAGAACGTCCAATCCGGAATCGACCTCCTTATATGCCAGCCCCAGTCTCGTCGCGGCCGCGCGGGCGCGTTCGCTCTCGTCCTGGTCCGGTAGCTGGCGAAGATAGAGCAACTCCTCGTAGTTGCCGAAAAAGGTGTTACGCAATTCAGGGTAGCGGTCGAGGCCCAGCGATTCGATTACGAGGCCTTCGTAGTGGCGGGCGAGAAAATCGGTCAGGTAAAAAGTGCCGGGCTGGCGCTCGGTCTGTTGGTCGAAGAGCGCGCCGCCATAGAACTCGTAGCAGTGGGGTCCGGGGATGCGTATGGCATGGGGATAGCGGACGAGCAGGGCATCCAGCGCGCCGACGGTGCCGCAGTCGGCATAGCCGATGAGAATACGGTCGAAACGGCCCGCCCAGGCGTCGAGTTTTTTCTCCACGGCCGGGGCGATGCGTTCGGGGCGGTTATGGAGCTGGGCGGGGACGGCGGTCAGTTCGTAGTCCCAGCCGCGGCGGTTGGCGATGGCGACAAGTTCGCGCACGATGGCGCCGCAGGCTATTATGCCGATTTTCACGTAAATGCTCCTTACCCCGATGAAGAGACACAGGGAGGAGGTGGAGCCGCCGAATATGGTCGTTTTGGGACGTTCAGCCAAACAACCGTCAAACAACGGTCAAAGAAATTCTGGCAGTTGGACCGAGCAGAGAATCAGCGAGATATTCAGGTCTTCGGGCTGGATTCAAGACTCCGCCTCCTCTGAGGCTTCAGCGGAGCTACTGCTAAGGTGGAGACGGGCCCGCGCGTGCCACGAATCACTGAGGCCCCGCTGAGCGTATGCGAATGGCGCTCGACCACCTCGTATTTCGCCCGGTCCGTCATGGCGTCGCTTCCCTCTCGCAACGGATGACGTGTTCTCGCAGCGCTTGATTGATGTCGGTCTGGTAGCCGCGGCCGCCCTGTGCGTGGGCTTTGAACCATGAAATGACATCCGCATCCAGGCGCAGCGTGATCTGTTTCTTTACGGGCCGGTAGAAGACGCCGCGTTGGGCACCAGACCAGTCGAGAATCTCTGGGATATCAGTCGTGTCAATCTGGTCGTCGGGCAATTCTTCTAGTGCCTGAAGGTCAGCGCGCTGCTGCGCAGTCAGTTCAGAATTCCCCTTCTTCATACGCCTTCCTTTCATTTCTAGTCGCTTTACGGGCGCTAATGATTCGCCCGACTCCCTCGCCGCCATCCGGCAAAGTATGAATTACTATCACTATCGCTGAACGAACCCTACCTAATTGTTCGCCAGCGGGCCTCGCCCGGGTAGGAATCAGAAAGCGTCACGGAAAATGGATCGTCGAAGACGAGATAGACAGTTTCAAAACCGAGTCCGTGTTTCAGCCGGTTCGCTTCGTTCTTGACCGGATCCCAGGTCCAGCGCAAATGGTTGCCCCTCGTGTAATGACAACATTGTAGTTACAATCGCAACGGGTGTCAAGGTTACTAGATGTATCCTGCCCACCAGTCTACGATGCACTTCCCTACAGGTCCTCGGCAATCGAATGAGCCAGCGCGGCATATCTCGACCATGTGCCGGTAAGATGATACGCGGCGGCCTCCTCTCCTACTCCAGTGCCTCGCGCATTGCACGCAGGTGGGTCGGGGTGGTGCCGCAGCAGCCGGCGATCACGTCGACGCCGAGATCCTTCATTTGGCGGGCATAGTTAGCCATCACTTCCGGCGTGCCGTCGTAGAAAACATCGTCTCCCTGCAGTACCGGCAGCCCCGCGTTGCTCTGAGCATACAGTACGACCCCGGGCGGACGATTTGCAACCATCTCCGACATCACCGTCTGGATCTCGTCCGGGCCGTTGCCGCAGTTGGCTCCGATTACCTGTACACCCCAACTGGCCAGCGTTTCAACGGCCTGTTTGGGGCTGACGCCCATCATGGTGTGCAGATTTGTATCGAAAGTGAGCATGGAGACGACGGGCAGGGCTGTCGCTTGATCGACGGCGCGCACGGCGGCTTCCACCTCCTGCAGGTCGCTCATCGTCTCTGTGAGGATGAAGTCGGCGCCGGCGTCGGTCACGACAGCAACCTGTTCGACGAAGAGCTCCGTCGCTTCATCCATCGTCATCACGCCCAGGGGATCCAGCAGTTCGCCTGTCGGACCGACCGAGGCCCCAACCAGCACATCGCCGGCCTCGTCGGCGACTTTGCGCGCCAACTGCACGCCGGCCGCATTCAATTCGGCCAGTCTATCCTCCAGGTCGTGCATTTTGAGCCGGGCGGTCGTGCCGCCGAAGGTGTTGGTGGTAATGATATGGGATCCGGCCTCGACGTAGCCGCGATAGACCGCCTCCACGGCGTCCGGGTTCTCAACATTCCACAGTTCGGGCGCGGCGCCGCCGGTGAGGCCGGCTTCCTGCAGCATCGTGGCCATGGCCCCATCGCCCAGGAGGGGGCCGCCGTGCTGGTTCAGCAGCTCGATCACAGGGTGAGGGCGCGGTGTCAGCCATCCGCCGGAAGAGGAGTCGGGTGATATGGAAGACAGCAGTTTGCGTATGCGTTGCGGGGGATAGTCGGATTCCAGTTGCGCAGCGACGGCCTGGGCCACTTCCTGGGGATCTCCGGCCTGCTCCTGCCAGTCGGTACGCAGCCAGCCATCCAGGTATTCATCGGTACCGGTTGCGCCAGCGCGCATGGCGGCTTCGTCGATTGCGACTTGAAAACGGGCCGGCAGCTGGACCTTGTGCCGGTTGCGGCGACCTTCGCGGGCCACCACCATTGACGGGAACTCCCGCCAGTATGTAATCTGATACTCTGTCATGAAAACTGGACCTCTGGTAAATATTCAGTGGCCAAGAGCCGGTGGTCGATTGTAGGTCACCGGTCGGATGCCACAGTCTTGTTTGAAATTATACCGATGGGCGCGCAGAAATGCCTAACGGTAGCCTATGTGCTGAATCGCGCTGTTTCCGTAGTTGAAATTTGGCGGTCTTTGCGATACCATTGCCTAGACTTGGCGTCATCATTTTTGTCCAAGTCATTATCCGGAAACCTGTCAGTTCCCCTGCTGCTGAATCCAACTTTCCGGCCGTTTGGCAACGGGCGGACAATTGTTCAGACTTAATTTAGTGGCCCCATGTGACTCAAAGGAGACAGTTTCATGAGAATTCGACAATCGTGGACGGTGGTTGGTGTCATGGTCGTCCTGGCGCTGCTGATTGCGGCTTGCCAGCCGGTCACGGAGGCCCCTGCCGCTGAAGAGATGGCAGGCGATGACGATATGGCCGCGCCGTTGAAGGTTGCCTTCGTTTATGTCGCGCCGATCGGCGACCTCGGCTGGACGTATGCGCACGATCAGGGACGGGTGTACCTGGAAGAGAACCTGGAGGGCGGCGCGGAGACAACCTTCATTGAGAACGTGCCTGAGGGCCCGGACGCAGAGCGCGTGATTCGCGACTTTGCCCAGAAAGGCTATGACCTGGTCATCACCACCAGTTTCGGCTACATGGACCCGACTCTGACGGTCGCCCAGGAGTTCCCGGACCAGCACTTTGTGCATGTATCCGGCTACAAGACATCCGACAACATGAGCACGCTTTTCGGCCGCATGTACCAGCCCCGCTATTTGAGCGGCCTGGTGGCAGGCAGCATGACCGAAAGCAACGTCATCGGCTACGTGGCGGCTTTCCCGATTCCTGAGGTGATTCGGGGAATCAACGCCTTTACGCTGGGCGTGCGCGAGGCAAATCCGGACGCCGAGGTGCGTGTTGTGTGGACGAACACCTGGTTTGGCCCGCCCGAAGAGAAGGAGGCGGCTGAAGCGCTTCTGGACCAGGGGGCTGATATCATCGCCCAGCACCAGGACACGACGGAGCCGCAGAAGGCCGCGGCCGAGCGGGGCGGGACCAGCATTGGCTACAACAGCGACATGCGCGTGTTCGTCGGTGACTCTGTTCTGACCGGTCCGGTCTGGAACTGGGGACCGGCTTTCCTGAAGTTCGCGGAGCAGGCGCGCGACGGCAGCTGGGTTACGGAGCAGTATTGGGGCGGCATGGATGACGGGATCGTTGGCCTGGCAGACATGAGCCCAAACGTCCCCGAAGACGTAGCCGCAATGGTCAGCGAAAAGCAGGCCATGATCGTTGCCGGTGAGACGGACGTGTTCTGCGGCGCGATGAACGGCCAGAACGGTGTCCAATTCCTGGAAGACGCCCAGTGCATGGGCGACGGCCAGATGCTGGGCATGGACTTCTTTGTGGAAGGCGTTGTCGGTGAGGCGCCGGGTGAGGCCGCACCGCTTGGAAACTAGCCCAGATTTCGGCCCGCAATTGAATCGTGTGACGGTCAACTCTTCGAATTGGGCCGTCTTGCTGCAAAAGGCTGTTTCCTGAATCAATTTGATCGTGATCACTTAAGATTGCTCCTCTTCTTGCGGTATCTGACATCAGGAGAGGAGCAATTTGTTTGCCACATCGCCTGAAAAATGATGAACGAGTCCATCTGTAATTGTAGTGAAAGGGGGATAGTTACATGAGGATTCGACATTGGAAGACAGTGGTTGGTGTTCTGCTGATCCTGCCATTGGTGCTCAGCGCCTGTCAGCCGATCGGCGATGTGCCTGCGGCTGAAGGGCAGACAGGCGCCGCTAAGTCGATCGAGTCGATGAAGGTCGCCTTCGTCTACGTCGGCCCGGTGGGAGACCTCGGCTGGAGCTATGCGCACGATCAGGGGCGGTTAGCGCTGGAAGAGCTTGGCGTGGAAACAGCATACAGCGAACTTGTCGCTGAAGGACCGGACGCGGCTCGTGTGCTGCAGAGCTACGCGTCGCAAGGTTATGACCTGATCTTTGCCACCAGTTTCGGCTATATGGATAGCGTCATCGAAGTCGCGGCAGAGTTTCCGGACGTCAAGTTTGAGCATGCCACCGGATACAAGACGGCTGAGAATGTGGGCATTTACGACGGGCGAGGCTACCAGGGATGGTACCTTGCCGGAATGGTTGCCGGTGCGATGACACAATCCAATGTCATCGGTTATATTGCGCCTTACCCAATTCCGGAAGTGGTTAGAAATCTGAACGCCTTCGCCCTGGGCGCCCAGTCTATCAATCCCCTTGTAGAGGTGCGACCGGTTTGGATCTTTGCCTGGTTTGATCCCCCAGCCGAACGGGAAGCCGCCCAAGCCCTGATCGATGCGGGCGCGGATGTCGTGGCCCGCGAAAGCGACAGTGTTGAGCCGGACAAACTTGCCCAGGAGCAGGGTGTCTATGCCATCGGCTACAACGCGGTCAGCCCGGACATCGCGCCGAACGCATTGCTGACCGCGCCGATCTGGAACTGGCAGGTCATTTATGAGAAGAAGGTGCGCGATGTGGCTGTCGGGACGTGGACCAATGAACCGGTCTGGTGGGGCATGGCGGAAGGCGTATTAGATCTGGCGCCAGTCGCCGAGTTTGTGCCGGCAGTTATACAGATAGCGGTCGAGGAGGTCAAGGAGGGCATTCTTGACGGCAGTTTTCAGTTCTTCTGCGGCCCGATCAACGACAATACCGGCGCAGAGCGGGTGGCGGCCGGCGAATGTATGGACGACCCCGCCCTACTCAGTTTTGATTGGCTGGTCGCAGGTGTTACAGGAACGATCCCGCAGTAGGGAAGTGAGCACTTTACAGTTCAAGATCAGAGCGGCAGAGAATGGGATAATTAAATAGCCCCCATTCTCTGCCTGCATGACAATTGCCCGTCGGAATACATCCACACTTCCATATCTCATGACCACCTCTGCTCCTCTCGCTGTGGAAATGCGGGAAATCACCAAACGGTTTCCCGGGGTCCTGGCAAATGACAGCGTTGACCTGACGGTCGATCAGGGTGAGATTCATGCTCTGTTGGGGGAAAACGGCGCCGGCAAGTCGACGCTGATGAATATCCTGGCGGGGCTGTATCTGCCCGAAGAAGGTCATGTGCTGGTGCACGGTCGTCCCGTGCATATCGACTCGCCCAAGACTGCCTTCGACCTGGGCATCGCCATGGTCCATCAGCATTTCAAGTTGGTGATGAACCAGACGGTCGCCGAAAACATAGTCCTGGGGCTGGACGATCCCTACTGCGCGCCTGGCGAGCAGGGACGCTTCAAACCGCTGCGGCTGGATATGCAGCGGGTGCAGCGGCGGATTGCCGAAGTGAGCGAACAGTATGATCTGCACGTGGACCCGGAAGCGTTCGTCTGGCAGTTGAGCGTCGGGGAGCAGCAGCGGATCGAGATCCTGAAGGCGCTGTACCGCGGGGCGGACATTTTGATCCTTGATGAACCAACAGCCGTTTTGACCCCGCAGGAGGCCGACGCGCTGGGCCAGACAATGCAGCGCATGGTGCAGGAGGACAAGACGATCATCTTTATCAGCCATAAGCTGGATGAGGTGACCCGTTTTGCCGACCGTGTGACTGTGCTGCGCCAGGGGCGGGTGGTCGCCAGCGAGGACGTGACCGGCGAAACCAGCGCCGCGCATCTGGCCGAGCTGATGGTGGGGAGATCGGTCATCTTCCGCATTGACAAGGAGGAGCAGGAGTTCGGCGAGACCTGTCTGGAGGTCGAAGAGGTCTGCTGCCTGAATGATAAGCGGCTGCCTGCCCTGCAAGATGTTTCGTTGCAGATTCGCAGGGGCGAGATCCTTGGCATAGCCGGTGTTGCCGGCAACGGACAGAAGGAGCTGGCCGAGCTGTTGACCGGGTTGCGGCGGGCCACCAGCGGGCGCTTTCTGCTGCTGGGGCAAGAGCTCACCAACAAGACGCCGCGCGCCATCATCGACGCCGGCATTGCCCACGTGCCGGAAAGCCGCATCCACGTCGGCTCGGTCGGCTCGATGAATGTGGCCGACAACATAGCGCTCAAACACTACCGGGACAGGCCGGGACCGTTCCTCGATCGCGACGGCCTGGACAAGATGAGCGCGGAGCTGGTGGACGAGTTCAACGTGGACACGCCCGGTATCTCCACCAATGCGGGCGCGCTCTCCGGCGGCAATTTGCAGAAGCTGATTCTGGCCCGCGAACTGACGACGGACCCGAAGCTGATCATAGCGGCCCATCCGACGCAGGGGCTGGACGTGGGCGCGACCGAGGCGGTGCGTCAGCGGCTGCTGGAGCAGCAGGCGGCCGGAGTGGCGGTACTGCTGATCAGCGAAGACCTGGACGAGTTATTCAGCCTGGCTGACCGCGTTGCTGTCCTGAATGGGGGGCGGGTGATGGGCGTCGTCGAAATCGGTGCGGCCACCCGCGAGGAGATCGGGCTGATGATGGCCGGCGAAGAGACGGCTTGACCGGCATACACGATAGGCATGGACACACTGTACAAAGTTGGATCGGCCGTTCTGCTGTTGGTGGGCGTACTCTATCCGCTGGGCGCGATCTACATGATGATGAAGTCCCTCGGGCGCGAAGATTTGCCGCGACCCTCGCCAGCTTACATGATGCTCCATTTTGTCCTGATCGCGACAGTGCCTCTGGCCGGGATTCTGGGGGGCTTTGCGGGCTTTGCGCCGACATTGTGGGAGAGCCAGGTGATCCGCATGATCGTCTACGGCGCCGGCGTTCTCTCGGTGGTCGCATTCGCGATGCTGCTCGTCAGCAGCCGTGCACGGCAACCAGACCGCAGTGAATAACGGTTGGCGGACTCCACAAGCCGCCCGCTATCAGTCTGATGACTGACGCCCCTGTCTACTTTCCTCGAACGACATACCGCCTGTTCGCCGCGGGCGGCGTTGCGGTAGCGCTACTTTTCCTGTGGGAGATCCTGAACGGATTCAGCCTGTCCGCCCTCTTCTTTCTGCTGGGGGCGACCGGGTTCACGCTCATCCATTTGCGCTGGGCGCTGATGCGGCTGGAGTTGACCGCCGACGGCGTGACGGTGCGCGCGCCGTTGCAGGGGCCCCAGCAGATTCAGTACCGTCAGATGATCATCTGTGAAGAGGCCGGCCGCTTCACGCCCGGAGTGAGCCTTGTCTACTGGCCCGTTTCCGCTGAGGGAATCGTCGAAACGGAGGCGCCCCGCACGCAGTTCTTGCCGGCGGTGGCGCGCCAAGAGGAACTGCTGGCCGCCCTGCAGGAGCGGATGCCCGATTAACGTGATGGCCATATAGCGATGGGGGCTTGAGCAGAGTGTCGGCAGAGCAGCCAAAGGTGTTGTTCGTCACGGGTGAGTATCCGCCGATGGTGGGCGGAGTCGGCAGGTTCACGGCCGAGCTGGCGTCGGCTCTACAGGCGCAGGGCGCGCAGATTGCCGTCCTGACCGACGAACAGGTGAAGGCGGGCGCGGAGACGGATGCGGTTCGGGTACTTCCGGGGCGCCGCAGTTGGGGCTGGCGTATCCTGTCCGGTATTCCTGCCTGCGCTCGCGCCGTCGGCGCCGAATGGATTCACGTTCAGTATCAAACGGCAGCCTTCGGGATGCATCCTGCCATCAACGCCTTGCCCTACTTCCTGCGAAGACAAGGTCTGCGCGCGGCCTGGACGTATCACGATCTGCGCGTTCCTTATCTGTTTCCCAAGGCCGGCACCCGATTGCGCAACTGGGTGACGCGCTTGCCGCTGCGCGCCGCGGATGCGGTTGTGGTTACGAATCAGAGTGACTGGGAATCAGTGCAAGGGCAGGTGCAGCGCGGCCAGCTTCACCGGATTCCGATCGGCAGCGACATCGAGAGCCGGAGGTTCACGGCGGAGGAGCGTACGCAGCTGCGGGCCGCGCGCGGGTACAGCAAGGAACAGCTGGTGCTCGGCTACTTCGGCTTTCTCAACGCCAGCAAAGGCGGGCTGACGCTGGTCGAGACATTGGCGGCACTGGCAGGTGAGGGACGGGACGTGCATCTGCTGATGATCGGCGAACGGGTGGGGGCCAGCGACGAGACGAACTTCAGGTATCTGCAGCGGGTTGAGGCTGCCGTCTCTGAACATGGGCTGGACAGCCGCGTGCAGTGGACAGGCCACCAGTCGGATGATGAGGTCGCCGCGGACTTCAACGCGATCGACGTGTTGGTGATGCCGTATGAGGATGGCATGAGCATGCGACGCAGCACGCTGACAGCCGCGCTGGCCAACGGTTGCGCGATCGTAACTACGCATCCGCAAGACCCGACACCGGAACTGAGGGCGGACTCCGACCTGGTTCTTGTTCCCCCCAGAGACCCGGCGGCTGCCGCGGAAGCGGTGCGGCGCATCGCCGAGGACCCGCGCCTGGCGGAGGAGTTGCGTGTCAACGCCCGTAAGGCAGCCCGCCAGTTCAGTTGGGATGTGATCGCCGCGCGGCATCTGGAGATGTACGACGCATAAGCTGTCCTTCCTCTTATTTCCATTTCCTTCCCATTGACCCGCCTTAGGCGGCGTTGTACACTGTCTGAATCCAGACAGTTCCAGGAAGCAAGTAACCACTGAACACCAGCCACTTCATGGAGGCCAACAGATGGAATATCGCCCATTTGGACGTACAGGACTGGACGTATCCGCAATTGGCTTTGGCTGCTGGGAGACCAGCGGCGTGTACGGGCATTTTGACGAAAGCGAAGTTGCCAGGGCGGTGCAGCGCGCGCTCGACCTGGGGATCAACCTCTTTGACACGGCCGAAGGCTATGGCTTTGGCCAGTCCGAAGAGATCCTGGGCAGGTGTCTGGGCACGCGGCGCGATGAGGCGATCGTCGTCACCAAGTGGGGCATCTACCAGAATGAAGGCAAGTGGCGCCGCGACAGCCGCCGCGAGACCGCCCTAGGGTCCATCGAACGCAGCCTCAAGGCGCTCGGGACCGACTATGTGGACGTTTATCTGGTCCACTGGCCGGACAGGGATGTGCCGCTGGGGGAGCCGATGGGCGTGCTGGAGGAGATCGTGCAGGCTGGCAAAGCCCGCTTTGTCGGCGTTTCCAACTTCCGCCCGGACCAGATCGAGACCTGTATGGAGACGCGGCGGGTGGACATCACCCAGTATGGCTACCACATGTTCGACCGGCGTCTGGAGCGCGAGGTCTTCCCAACGATTGCAAAGCATAAAATCGGTCTGATGACGTACGGTTCGCTGGCGCATGGGCTGCTGACGGGGACGTTTACCCCCGAGACGACGTTTGACGAAACTGACTGGCGCTCCAACGGGACAGCCTTCAACATCCCGCTGTTTACGGAGGAGGTCTTTGCGAGGAACGTGGCCGCGGTAGACGACCTGAAGCCGATCGCTGCCCGGCACGGCAAGACAATGCCTCAACTTGCGCTGCGCTGGGCGCTGTCGAATCAGGTGGTAAGTGTGGCGCTGATCGGGTTCCGCCGCCCTGAGGAGGTTGAGGAAAACGTAGCCGGTCTCGACTGGTCACTTGATCAGGAGACGCTGAACGAGATCGATGCGGTGTTCGCCAAGCACGGTGTGGATACGGCGCCGGAGGCTTGGGTGGAGTAATGATCGCATAGCGGTCGGTCAGGTGACGTCAACGAAGAGCTGATTTCGTCGCCGTCTCAAGTGTCATAGGGAAAGGATACATTGATATGTCAACCCCGCGCATGCGCTTCTTGTCTGAGGAGCAGGTAAAGCAGTTCAAACTCAACGGCTTTCTGACCGTAGATGACGTTCTCTCTACCGAGGAGGTGGCGGCACTGGCTGCGCACACCGATCTGATCGCGGCGGGCAAGGTTGAACACATCCCGGAGACGAGCATTCAGTTGGAAAAGGTATTCCGGGAAGGCGAACGTGAAGTTGCCGACCAGGTGCTGTCGGTGCGCAAACTGTACAATCTGGCCGTCTACGACGAGGTCATGTGGGGTCATGCCACCCATCCCAAGATCGTCGACATCATCGCCGATCTGCTGGGCTGCGATGACATCAAGATGTACGGGGACCAGCTCTTTATGAAGGCGCCGGTCACGGGGACGGAGCAGCCGTGGCACCAGGATTCGGCGTCGTGGCGGGACATTTTCCCTATGGACCTGGTTTCGGCGTGGACGGCGATCGATCAAGCTACGGTAGAGAACGGTTGCCTGAACTTCGCCCCCGGCACGCACCGCTGGGGGATGATGAGAGGACCGCAGTTGGGCTGGTTCCTGGAAGATCTGGGGAGCGAGCAGTGGCCGATCGTGCCGGCGCCGTTAAAAGCGGGCAGCATCAGTTTTCATCACAGCCTGGTGCTGCACCAGAGCAACGCCAACCTGTCGGGACAGCGACGGCGGGGCTATGCGGTACACTACATGCGCGCGTCGTCGCGGCGGGATGAATCGGTTACGGACGCGCCGAAGATGCCGCCGTTCAAACAGGTGCGGGGGCGTTCGTTTGCGGGGCGTGTGTAGGTTTTAGTCTGGGAAAAACTGCTAACAGATCGACTAACCGGCACGCGAACGGCGTGCCGGTTTTCTTTTCAACGGCAGTGCGCCTTGCGCTACACCGTCCCCGGCGCGCCGAGTGGATGGGGGCCGTTCGTCATTGGATTGGCGCGGGCGAAGGCGTAGACCGCGTCCTGCAGTTCGAGGATGCGTACCGCATCTGCGACATTGGGCGAAAAGCTGCTGTGCCCTTCCTCGATGGCTACCAGCGCCCTGCGCATGATCTCCTTCATGCCGCGGGTATTCGGTGATTCCGGGTGGAAAGTTACACCCTCGGTTGTGTGGACCTCAGTCACCCTGTTTCCCTGCTGGTCATAACGCTGCAGGACGGTCGCTTTGGTGCCAATGAAGCGGAAGCTGTGGTCTCCTGCGCGGGCGCCTGACGGGTAGCTGTATCCGGATTCGACGATGCCGGTTACGCCGTTGTCTGTGCGCAGTATGCCTACCGCCACATCCTCTACTTCGCGGGCATACATCGAGTTGGAGATGACACCGCCAACGGCGGTGACGGGGCGGTCGCCGACGAACTGCAGGAAGGTGTCGATGCCGTGGGCCGACTCGGTTGCCCAGCAGCCGCCGCCGGAGATAGTGGCATCGTTGTGCCAGGCGGAGGGCGTGGGGTCGTAGCGGGAGGGCGGCCCGTTGTTGAGGCGGCTGTTGTAGAGGACGAGGTCGCCGAAGCTGCCATCGTCGATCATGCCTTGAACGATGTCTACAAGCTCCGTGCCGCGGTTGGGCAGGGTCAGGGCGCTGAAGACGCCGCGCTGTGTGCAGAGTTCGGCGACGGGGCGGAGGCGGGCGGCGCAGTCGGCAAAAGGCTTGTCGAGGAGGAAGGGCAGGCCCCGTTCGGCGCAGGCACGCACGTGGTCGGGCATCTCGGTATGCTTGCCGGCGACGAGGACGGCGTCGGGCCGACTGGCGTCGAGGCATTCGCCTGCGGAGCTGTAGGCAGGACAGTTGAATTCATCGGCCAGCTGCTGGCGCGGCCCTTGCTCGGCGTCCATGACGGCGACGATCTCGTGGCCGAGGTCGCGCGTTGTGCCGGCCATGCCGCGGCCGTGGTGGCTGTAGGAAAGTAGAGCAGTTCGCATGGTTGTTTACCTCAAACCCAGCCGTGCTGGCGGGTGACGGGCACGCCGTGGCGCTGGTGGGTCCAGGAGTGGCCGCTCTCGAGGACGACCTCGCGCCCGCTAATGGCCGAACTCTCGGCGGCGAAGAGGATCTCCATGATGTGGCGGCCCCACTCGCCGGAGGAGGGCGGCTCGATGTCCTGTTCGATTGCTTCGACGAACGACTTCCATTCGTGGTGCATCTCGACCGGCGGGTCGTCGAAAGGTATGTCCTTCCACTCGTCCCCCTGCCCGACCTTGACGAACTTTTCGCCATGCTGGCTGAAACGCAGGGTGCCGTTGGTGCAGATGACCTGGCTCTCGAAGTTGGGCGCGCCGTCGGCGAATCCGACTGAGACGGCGACGCCGGCGAGGCCGTTCTTGTAGCGGACGAGCGCGGTGGCGGTGTCGTCGCTGGCCTGGTAGTGGGCGCGGGTGCCCATGCTGGCGGAGACGGAGACAGCCTGGGAGGCCATGAGCCAGGTGAGGCGGTCGACGACGTGGACGCCGTTGGCCAGCCACATACCGCCGCCGTGGAAGCGGCTGCGGTACTGGGGCGGGCGGCTGGCGTAGTTCCAGTTCTTGGACATGTAGCAGACGATGGTCATCAGCGGGCCCAGCTGGCCGGAATCGAGGATCTCTTTGGCCTTGAGGCTGGTGCCGTAGTAGTGCTGGGTCTGGCCGACCATGAGCTTGACGTTGTTGTTGGCGGCGGCTTCGATCATGTCGTCGCACTGCTCGAGGCTGAGCGCCATCGGCTTCTCCACGAGGACATGCTTGCCGGCGTTGCAGGCGTCGACGGTGAGTCGGTGGTGGAGTTGATGGCCGAGCACGACGGCGACGGCCTCGACCTCGTCGTCTTTCAGAAGCTCGGTATGCGAGGGATAGCCCTTGGGAATATCGTACTTCTCCATGTATTCGCGACGCTTCTCTTCGAAGAGATCGGCGACCGCGACGACTTCGACGTTGTCGAGGGTGTCAATGGCACTACAGTGGGCGCGTGCGATGCCGCCCAGCCCGATGATTCCGACTTTCAGTTTCGCCATGTCTGTCTATTTCGCTCCTGTGGGTTGCAGCAATTGGTACGATCTATTGAAGTATCGGGGATGTGTGTTTGGTTGGTGGCCGAGATTGCAGGTTTAGTTTGCCATGCCGTGTCGGTGAAGTAAAGCGACCCACGCGGCTGTGCGCCTCAGATCCATCCGTGATTGCGGGTGACGGGCACACCGCCGCGCTGGTGGGTCCAGGAGAGGCCACTTTGCAGAACTACGTCCTGCCCGGTGATGGCCGAGCTCTCGGCGGCGAAGAGGATCTCCATGATGTGACGGCTCCACTCTCCGGAGGCGGGCGGCTCGATGTCCTGTTCGATCGATTCGACAAAGGATTTCCACTCATGGTGCATGACGGCGGGCGGGTCGTCGTAAGGGATATCCTGCCACTCGTTGCCTTGCCCGACCTGGAGGAACGGTTGTCTGCCGCCGCCGATGCGTACGGTGCCGTTGGTGCAGATGACCTGGGTATCCATGATGGGCGGCCCGTCGGCGAAGGCGATCGAGATAGCGGCACCGGCGAGGCCGTTCTTGTAGCGGATGAGTGCGGTGGCGGTATCGTCGGCGGCCTGATAGTGGGCGCGCGTGCCGATGCTGGCGGATACGGAGACGGCCTGGGAGGCCATCAGCCAGGTGAGGCGGTCGACGACGTGGACGCCGTTGGTGAGCCACATGCCGCCGCCATGGAAACGACTGCGGTACTGGGGCGCGCGGTTGGCATAGGTCCAGTTTTTGCACGAGTAGCAGACGATCGTCATCAGCGGGCCTAGCCGGCCGGAATCGAGAATCTCCTTCATTTTGAGGAGGATGCCGGAGAAGTGCGGGGTATGGCCGACCATGAGCTTGACGTTGTTGCTGGCTGCGGCATCGATCATGTCGTCGCACTGTTTGAGGCTGAGCGCCATCGGCTTTTCGACGAGGACGTGTTTGCCGGCGTTGCAGGCGTCGACGGTGAGGCGGTGATGGAGATGGTGGCCGAGTACGACGGCGACGGCGTCGATCTCGTCGTCCTTGAGAAGCTCGGTGTGGGAGGTGTAGCCCCTGGGAATGCCGTATTCGTCCATGTACTGGCGGCGCTTTTCCTCGAAGAGATCGGCGACCGCGACAACTTCAGCGTTGTCGAGGGTGGCGATGGCGTCACAATGGGAGCGGGCGATGCCGCCAAGCCCGATGATTCCGACTTTGAGAGTGGCCATATCAGCTTGTCACTCCTGTGGGACGTTATTTGAAGACACCGCTGGTGATGCCCTCGACGATCTGGCGCTGGAAGATGAGGGTGATGATGAAGACCGGGATGGTCGTGAGAATGGCTACGGCGGACATGTTGCCCCAGGAGACGTCGAATTCACTGCGTGCCCCGATCACCTGGGCCTCGGAGAGGGCCATGGTGATGACCTTGACGCCGGCGCCGCGGGCGAAGATGAGCGGTGTGAAGAATTCGTTCCAGCCGATGATGAAGTTGATGAGGAACATGGTGGCGATGCCGGGACGGATTACGGGCAGAACGATGCGCCAGAGGAGAGGGAAGAAGCTGGCGCCGTCGACTTTGGCGGCATCTTCGATCTCGACGGGCACCTGGCGCAGGAATGAAACCAGCACCCACGTGGTGATCGGCAGCAGCGCGCTGCCGTAGAGGATGAGGAGGCCGTGCAGCGTATCCATCAGCTTGAGCGTTTGGTACATCTGGAAGAGGGGGATGACGGTGGCGGTGCCGGGCAACATGCTGGAGGCAAGCAGCCCGATCATGACCAGGTTTGCGCCTGGAAAGTCCAGACGGGCGATGGCGTAGGCGGCAAGCAGGCTGACGGTGAGCGCCAGGATGGTGGAGAAGGTGGCCAGCATAGTGGAGTTTAGCATGTAGCGGGCGATGGGCAGTGCGCCGAAGATGTCCTGAAAGCGAGCGATGGCCAGGCTGCGCGGAACGTAGGTCAGCGGTACGGTGAACAGTTTCCCGCTCGGGGCGAACGCGGTCAGGAAGATGTAATAGATCGGCAGCAGGATCACGATCATGAAGAGAATGACCATGAGAGTGAAGAGCGTTGTGCGAATCCCGCGCTTGAGGTTGAGTTGTGTATTCATAAAGAGATAGTGGTCAGTGGCCAGAGTAGTTACAGCCGTTCCCAGGCGCGGCGGAGGAAGCCGTAGCCGACGACACCCACGACCAGGACGATGAAAAAGAGCAGCATGGCGATGGCGGACGCGTAGCCGAAGTTGAGGACGCGGAAGCCTTCGAGATAGACAAGATAGGAGAGCAGCGATGTGGCGGTGCCCGGCCCGCCATTGGTGAGCGCGTACACGATTTCAAATGTGAGTACGCGGAAGATGGCGGTGAAGATCATCATCGAAATAATGAGGGGCATCAGCAGCGGCAGGGTGACGTACCAGTAGGAGCGCACGCCGTCGGCGCCGTCGATCTTCGCGGCCTCGTAGAGTTCCAGGGGGATTCCCTGGAGGCCGCTGAGGAAGATGACGGCGAGGAAGGCGGTGTTTTTCCAGACGTCGGTGATGGTGACGGCGAAACGGGCGGTGGTGAAGTTGACAAGCCAAAGCGGGCGTTCGCCGCTAAGCCGCCAGATGATGTCGTTGATGAGTCCGTAATCCTGGTGGAAGATCCAGCGGGCGGCGGTGGCGATGACGATGGGCGCCATGGCCCAGGGCAGCAGGTTGACGGCGCGCGTGAAGTTGCGCATTTTGAAGCGCTGGTTGAGCAGCTCGGCGATGGCCAGCCCGAGCACGACCTGCAGGGCGACGGAGGTGACGGTAAAGAAGAGCGTGAAGGTGAGGGTGGCGTCGACGTTGGCGTCGCGTGTCAGCGCCATGTAGTTGTCAAGGCCGACAAAGTCGAAGGTACGGCGCACGGGACTGTTGTCGAAGAAGCTGATGTAGAAGGTGCGCAGGAAGGGATAGACGGATGTGAGGAGCCGCCACAGAACCACTGGGGTGACCAGCAGCCAAGCCAGAAGTATACGCCGTGTGCCGAGGTTCTGTTGACCGAACAAGGGTAGAACGTCAGTGGTTAGTAGTTAGTGGTTAGTTGTCAGTCACCGGTGGCCAGGGCGGATGCTAACCACCGGTAACTTCCTACGGATTTTAGCCCAGGTCGCGTTCGAGGATTGGGTTGATCTTGTCCATGGCGGCCGTGACCGCTTCATCGAGGCTGACCTGATCGGTCAGATAGGCGTGAACATTCTGTTCGGCGGCGTCGTAGATTTCCTGGATGCTGGGCGTAACCGGGCGGGCCTTGACAAGGCCGCCGGCTTCGGCCAGATCGAGCAGGAAGGGCGAAGAGGGCGCGAGGTCCTGGACTTCGGGGTCGGCCCATAGGGAGACGCGGGCGGGGACGCGGCCGCGGTAGATCTGCTGCTTCATGACATCGGAGCGTGCGGTAAAGCCGATCCACTCGTTGGCCAGCTCCTGTTTTGGCGAGCTGGCGACGACGGACCAGCCCCAGCAGCCGGTGATCGTCTCGGCGTTGTCCGGACCCATTGGCGGCAGGAATGCGGAAACCTGATCGGCCCAGAACTCCTCGTTCGTGCGCATTGCGCCGAAGAAGCCGTCCCAGCACCACCACATGGCGTACTTATCGGAGAGCCAGCCCTGGAAGACGGAGCTGTAGTCCTCCTGCGGGGCTGAGTCGGGGGCGATGTTGTGTTCGGCGTAGAGCGCCTTATAGAAGGCGAGGGCTTCGCGTGCGCCGTCATTGTCCAGGTCGTTGATGGCGCCGCCGCCCTGGTTTGTCCAATGCTGGATCTCGTTGCCCAGCATGCCGCCGATCGTGGCGGAAAGGGCGATGCCGTAGATGCCTGCGTCCTCGTCGGTGAGGGCCGTGCCTACCTCGACGAGTTCGTTCCAGTCAGCGGGCGGAGACAAGCCGGCTTCTTCGAAGTAGTCGGTGCGATAGAAGAAGATCTCGGTATCGTTGCCCCAAGGGATGCGGTAAAGCACGCCGTCCCAGGAGGAAACGTCGTAGATCAACGTCTGGGGCCAGTCATCGAGGTCGATGTCATAGAGGTCGACGACGGGCTCGAGCGGGGAGAGCCAGCCGGCGGCGCCGTAGATAGAGGCCTGGAAGTCGTCGGAGTGGAAGGCGTCGGTGCCGGTATCGCCCGATGCCAGCCGTGTGGTCATCATCTGCTGCCATTCGATGTAGACGGCCGGCGCGACTTCATAGTTGACGATGTTGCCGGTCTCTTCCTGATACTGGTCGATCACACCTTGGAAGAAGTCGTTGCTATCGGCCCAGTAGACGATGTTCAGTTCCTGCGGCTCGGCCATGGTTTCTTCGCCGCCGCCATCTTCCGCGGGGGCGGCTACGGGTGCGGCGCAGGCGCTGAGCGCGGCGAACGCGGCGCCGGCTGTCTTGAGGAAGGCACGCCGGGAGACAGGGCGCGTCAGCGAAGCAAGATCTTTTCGGGACATGGGATTCCTCCTGGTTGGGAAAGGGTGTAAGGAAGTATCGGTTTTCGATACGATTTAAACTGTGAATCAAGTGGTTGGGTGAAGGTCGGCGGTTCACTGCATGAATCGGACTCTGTGTGGAGTACAGCGTCGCGGTCAACATGCTGTGGGCCGGCCACGGGATCATAGCAGAAACTCCAGTGGCGCTGCAAATGCTGTTTTTTTTGGGCCACTTATTGTCTACTCTCTTAACCAACGAGCGACCTTCCCTGTATCGACTTCAGTTTAGAGGCATGCCCAATCACAGGTCTCGAACGTCCCGGTATGCGCTCCTACTCCTGTTGATACGTGGAATTCTGGTACAATACGGCTCGGAGTTGCTTACCCCTGTTCATGCGGACACGGTAGCAAGATGATCACCCCCTTTGATTTACAGTGCGAATACGCCGTCAACCCGGTGGGCATCGACACGCGTCGGCCGCGCTTCAGTTGGCTGCTGCGCGCGGATGGGCGCGGCCAGAACCAGTCGGCTTATCAGATCCTGGTGGCCAGCAGCGAAGCCCATCTGGCGGCCGGGGTCGGCGACAGATGGGACAGCGGCCGGGTCGCTTCGTCAGAAACGGCGCATGTCGAATATGGAGGCGCGGCGCTGGAGAGCAATGAGCGCTGCTGGTGGGCGGTGCGGGTGTGGGACGGGGACGGAAATGCCAGCGGCTTCAGCACTCCGGCGGTGTTCAGCATGGGGCTGCTGGAGGCGGGCGACTGGCAGGGCGGCTGGATCGGCGCGGCTGACAGTTCGATCTCCGCGCCGCTGTTGCGGCGAGAGTTTACCCTGGACAGGGCGGTGCGGCGGGCGACTATTCACATGTCCGGGCTGGGTTATGGGGAACTGTATGTGAACGGCGCCAAGGCGGGGCAGAGCGTGCTGGACCCCGGCAACACGTACTACGGCAACGACCAGACTTTCGCGCTGGGCACGCGAGTGCTCTACGTAAGCCACGAGGTCACGGAGCTGCTACAAACGGGTGACAACGTTTTCGGCGTTATGCTGGGGCATGGCTGGTACAGTGCGGAGGAAGACGTCCCGCCGTCGCCCAGCCACCGCACGCCATACGGGGACAGGCCCAGGCTGTTGCTGCAAGGAATTATTGAATACGAGGACGGCGGGCAGGTCAGCATTGTCTCCGATGGCGAGTGGAAGACGGCGCCGGGTCCGATCACGTATAACGATTTCAACAACGGCGAGCGTTATGACGCGCGCTTGGAAAAAGAGGGGTGGGACAGCCCTGGTTACGACGACGCGGGCTGGCAGCCGGCTGTGGCTGTGGACGCGCCCGGGGGCGCGCTGGTTGCGCAAAGTATGCCGCCGACGCGCGTGACCGAAACGCTGCCGGCTGTCGCGATGACCAGTCCTAGCGAGGGCGTGTATATCTTCGACCTGGGGCAGACGATCACCGGCTGGTGCCGGCTGCGGGTGCGGGGACCGGCGGGCGCGACGGTCACGCTGCGGCACGGGACCTGCTTGTACGCGGACGGGACGCTGGACGCGCGCAGCAATCTGACCAACGCGCCGGAGTCTGAAGAGGAATTCAGGCAGGGAATCGGCCGCGACGGGGGCGTACATCACTGCGCGCGGCAGACGGACAGCTATACGCTAAAAGGCGATGGCGTCGAGGTCTGGGAGCCGCGCTTCACGCTGCACAGTTTCCGCTACGTTGAAGTTACAGGCTATCCGGGTGTGCCCACGCTGGAGAGCGTGGCGGGGCGCGTTGTGCATACGGCGGTCGGGACCGGGAGCCGATTTCGCTGTTCGAACGAGCTCTTTAACCGGATTCACAGCAATGTGCACTGGACGCTGCGGGGCAGCTTTCAGAGCATTTCGCAGGATGCGGCCGATCGTTCTGAACGGGTGGCATGGCTGGGGGATCCGGGTTTCATTGCCGAGGACTATCTTTACAACTTTGAAAGCGCCAGTTTCTGGGCGAAGTGGCTGGAGGACATCGCTGATGCACAGAAGGGGGACGGCGATGTCCCGGTGGTCGCTCCGCTGCACTGGCGCACGACGATGGACCCGTATCTGCGCTGGATGGACTGGGCGAGTACTTATCCGATCTTCGTGTGGCAGGTCTATCGACACTACGGTGACGAACTCGTGCTGGCAAGGCACTACCGTCCGCTTAAGCGGATGATGGCGTTTTACGGCGCGCTGGCGGAAGGGCATATCATGCGCCACGGCCTTGGCGACCACATGGAGCCGCAGGCGGACGGCGGCTCCAGCTTCAAGCCGCTGCATACGCCGATGGCGCTCACATCGACGGCCTATTACCAGCATTGCGTGTGGATCCTGGCGCAGGCGACGCGGGTCCTGGGCGAGGAGGATGACGCGGAGCGGTACAGTGCGCTGGCCGGGGCGATCAGGGAGGCGTTCAACCGCGAGTTTCTGGACGACGAGACCAGTCAGTATGGGGGCGGCAGCCAGACGGCGAACGCCGTAGCGCTGCACCTTGACTTGGTGCCGGAGAAGAGGGTAGAGGCGGTTGTCGCCAACCTGGTCGAGGATATCCGGGTGCGCCAGAACGGGCATCTGGCGACGGGGATCATCGGCACGGCGGCGCTGGAGAACGCGCTGCCGCGTTATGGGCAGGCGGAAGTAATGGCCGAGCTTATGTCGCAGACGACTTTTCCGAGCTGGGGCGAGCAGATCGCCAAGGGCGCGACGACGGTGTGGGAGTCGTGGGACGGCGACCCGGAGGAGGAGTTGAGCCTGAACATGAAGATGTTCTGCAGCACAGAGGTCTTCTTCTACCGTACGCTGGCCGGCATCAGCCCGACCAGTCCCGGCTACCGGACGATCGCAATCAGCCCAAGCGTGGTCGGCGGACTCACCGAGGTGGAGGCAGAGGTCAGGACGCAGTCTGGTCCGGTAGCGGCGGCCTGGCAGCGGGACGCGGGTGGGTTCAGTATGCAGGTGACGATCCCCGTCAACACGACGGCGGAGGTCAGCGTGCCCAAGTTGGGTCTGGGCGCGGTGGCTGTCAGCGAGGGTGGAAGACCAATCTGGAAAGAGGGAATGTTCAGACCAGGCGTTGCGGGTATCGGAGCGGGCGAGGAGAGCGGGGACACCATCACTTTTCAGGTAGGCTCCGGCGCCTATAATTTCCGCCTGGCCGAAGTATAGCTATTAACCGGAAAATCAAACCTGAGGGGAAAAGGATGACAATGAAGATTGCAGTCGTGGGTACCGGCGGCGTGGCCGAGAGGAACTATCTGCCCTACATCGTTGCGCGCGAGGATATTCAGCTCAGCTACTTGAACCGGACGCGCAGCAAGGCGGAGGCAGTGGCGGAGAAGTTTGGCGGTCGCGTGGCCGCGGATGCGGCCGACCTGATGTCGGACGATCCGGATACCTGCCTTGTCTTTACCAAGGAGACGGACCGCCTGGACGCGGCGAACGCGCTGCTGCCACACGGACCGAAACGGCTGTTTTTCGAGAAGCCGCTGGCGGCGCGGCACGGTCAGGCGAACGTGGTCGAGGAAGATTTCTTCGATGCGCGCGCGATGATGCAGGCGGCGCAGGGCGCGGGCGTGGAGACGGCGATGGTCTTCAACTACCGCTTCTTCGACCAGACACGGCTGGCGCGGGAGATTGTGGAGCGGGAGGCGTTTGGGCAGCCGGTGCACTTCACGGGCTTGGTGCACTACAACTGCTGGAGCCACTGCATCGACCTGTTGCTGTACTTCATGGGGCCGGCAGCCAGTATCAGCGCGCAGGCGTCCTTGCCAGGCAAGGACGCCAATGAATCGCGTAACGTGACCGTGGCTGCGCGCCTAGAAAACGACGCGACGGGCACGCTTATCGGCACCTCCGCCATCGATCCAAAGCTGCCGCTCTATGAGTTGACCTTCGCGTATGAGCACGGGCGGCTGAGTATGCGGGACCTGGACGGCGAGATGGAGGTGATCGACTACCGCACGGGCCGGCATGAGCGGCACAACCTGACGTTCGATATCTCACGCTGGGACCAGTACCGGGCCTCGTTCGGCAAGGCGATCAACGCTTACCTGGACAGCGTGCGGGCTGGAGCGCCGCCGCCGATACCGGGCGTGGCCGGGTTGCAGGAATTGCAGTTTGAGGCGGGGATCAAGCGGGCGATTGCGAGCGGCGCGACGGTGGATTTGGGGGAGGCGTTTGGGTTAGGGGGGGTGTCCTAATCCCAAAAGAAGGGTTCGAAGGAGTCCCCTCCAACCCGACAAGAAGCTGCAGCACGTTAATTTTGTGGGGAGGCAGCTTACCCCGATTCCTGCAACTCCGTCTTGGGCAGATCCTTGGTCGGATCGACGAAGGGGACGCGTACGACCTCGGCGTCGACGATGCCGTCGGCGGGGAGTTGGACTTTGACCTGGGTGCCGCGTCTCCAGTGGGAGCGGGGCATGACGGCCAAGGCGATGTTGGACTCCTGGGCCGGTGACCAGAAGGCGCTGGTGACGTAGCCGACGTCGTCGCCGGAGTCGCTGTCCTTGACCAGATAGAAATCCTCGTTGTACCAGACGATCGGCTCGCCGCCGACGCGGAGACCGACCAGCCGCTGATTCACCCCCTTCTGCTTGATCCTCGTTAGCGCCTCTTTGCCGATGAAGTCGCCTTTGTCCAGGTCCACCTGCCAGCCGAGCCGGACCTCGTAGGGGTTGTTCTCGATGTCCATGTCCTGGCCGTAGGAGAGGATGCCGGCCTCGATGCGGCGGATGTGGCTGGGCGCGATGACGCCGAGATTGAACTCCTCGCCCTGCTCAAGGATGTAGGGCCAGACGTCGTCAGCGTGGAGCATGGCGTTGTGCAGGTAGATCTCGAAGCCGACCTCGGCGGAGAAGCCGGTGCGGGAGATCGTAACTGGGTGACCGTTGAGCGTTTCGTGGATCAGGCCGTAGTAGGGGATCTCACGGATGTGGCTGCCGAACATCTTCTCCATCAGGGGGGCGGATTTAGGCCCTTGAATCTGGACAGGTGAGACGTCGAGCTCGTGGATGTCAACGTTGAAGCGGCCGGTGGAGTTGACGCCCTGCGCCCAGAGCAGCACGTCGGAGTCGGAGATACTGAACCAGAACTCATCGTCGGCTACGCGCAGGAGCACCGGGTCGTTGATGATGCCGCCGTACTGGTTGCAGAGGATCACGTAGCGGGCGCGCATGTTTGGCATCAGGGTGTGCACGTCGCGAGTGATGAGGTAGTCGACGAACTGCACGGCTTCGGGTCCCTTGACCTGGATCTGGCGTTCGACGGCCACGTCCCACATGCTGACGTGCTCGGTCAGGAATTTGTACTCGGCGAGCATGCCGCCGTCTTCGGGCTTGATGTAGGCGCGCGGGTGGTACTGATGGTTGTAGGTGGTGTAGGCCCAGCAGCCGGCAGCCTTGGACAGATGCCACCATGGCGATTTCCTGATGCGGGTTGAGATGAGCATGCGGGCATCGCTGTTTCCGCTCTGGCGCAGGTTTATGGGCAGGCGGCGGTTCTTGAGGCCGTCGATGAGTAGTGTCTGTTGCATGTGGGAAAACTCCGTGGTCAGTGGTCAGTGATCAGTGGGATGCCGGTATCAGGTTTTCATTTTTGTGCCGCGCGGGTCGTAGAGGGGCTCTTTTGCGACCGTTGCGGGAAGGCGTTCGCCGAAGTATAGAATATCCACGCTGGCTCCTACTTTGACGTAATCGAGAGGCAGGTAGCCGTAGACGATGCCGCGGCCGATCGTGTGGCCGTAGTTGGCGCTGGTCACGTAGCCCAGGACGCGGTCTGCGTCCATGATCGGCTCTTTGCCCATGACGACGGCGTCGGGGCTGTCCAGCGTCATGCAGCAGAGCTGGCGCGTGTTGCCCTGCGCGCGAGCCACTGCCAGCGCGTCGCGGCCGATGAAGTCACCGTTGTCCATGTCTACGGCAAAGCCGATGCCTGCCTCGTAGGGATTGTACTCGGTGTGGATGTCCTGACCCCAGAGCCGGTAGCCCTTTTCGAGCCGGAGCGAGTCGAAGGCGCCGCCGCCGGCTGCGATCAGGCCGAGTGGCTCGCCCGCCTCCCAGAGGATGTCCCAAAGGCGCAGCCCCTGTTCGAAAGGCGCGTAGAGCTCCCAGCCAAGTTCGCCGACGTAAGAGATGCGCAAGGCCAGCACGGGGACCTCGGCGATCGTTATTCGTTTGGCGGTCAGGTAGGGGAAGGCCGCGTCGCTGAGGTCGTCTTCGCTGACGCGGCTGAGCAGGTCACGTGCACGCGGACCCCACAGGCCGATGCAGCACTGTCTCGCCGAAATGTCGGTCAAAATGGCCGAGCCGTCGCCGGGCAGATTCTCCTTCATCCAATCGAAGTCATGGAGGCCCATGGCGCCACCGGTCACGATCATGAAGCGCTCCTCCCCCAGGCGCGTAACGGTCAGGTCGCACTTGATGGCGCCGCGCGGGGTCAGCATGGCGGTGTAGGTGATGGCGCCGACCGGTCTGTCCATCTGGTTGGCTGCCAGGCGCTGCAAGGCGGCGAGCGCAGCAGGGCCAGTCATCTCGAATATGGCGAAGGGCGTCAGATCGAACAGCGCCACCCGTTCCCGTGTCGCGGCATGCTCAGCAGCGACCGCCGGCGACCACTCCTGTGCTGCCCAACCGCTGCGGTCTGCCCCGGATACTTTCAGCGAACTGAGCAACTCCAGGTTGGCGTCGTACCATTGCGGGCGTTCCCAGCCTGCGTTTTCAAAGAAGACGGCGTCCAACTCCTGCTGGCGCGCGTAGAATGGTGTCAGGCGCAGGTTGCGGGGGTGGGTCATCTGCTGCCGGGGGTGGATGATGTCGTAGACTTCGCGATACTGCTGTGCGGAGCGGGCGCGGACGTAGGGGCGGCTGAGGGCGTGCGGGTGGAAGCGCCTGATATCGCACTCTTGCAAGTCGGTCGTGGGCTCACGTTCGACGATCCATTCGGCGACTGCTTTGCCGACGCCGCCCGCATGCGTGATCCAGACAGCCTGCGCAGACCAGAAGCCGCCCAGTTGGGGGGATTCGCCGAGCACGGGGAAGCCGTCGTTGGTGAAGGAGAAGATGCCGTTGAGTTTGCGCGTCAACTCCACGCCTTTGAGGCTGGGCATCAGTTCGCCTGTCGAGGTCAGCGCGGCCTCAAAGTGGTCCGGGGGGAAGGGCATCTCAGCGGGGGGCATGCCGTTCACGACGCGGTCGGGGAGTTCGGAGGCGTCCACCAGAAGCGGTTCGTGCTGGTAGGAGCCGATGCCGATGCTCTCGTGGTCCTGCCGGAAGTACATCGCCTTGTCCTGATTGCGCAGGAACGGGAGAGTTATCCCCTCGGTGGCGCCGGCCAGTTCAGGCAGAGGTGTGGTAACGGCGTAGAGGTGTTGCATCGGTGACAATGGGATTGGCACTTCGGCCATGCCGCCAACCTTGGGCGCCCAGATGCCGGTGGCGGCGACGACGAGTTCGGTCTCGATTTCCCCTTGCGAGGTTTTCACGGAGGTTATGCGATCGTTGGCGATGCCGAAGCCGGTAACGTTGACGCCGCCGAAGAATTGGGCGCCGTTTCGCTCGGCCGCGCGCGCCATCGCCTCCGCCGACCTGGTGGCCTTGGTCTGGATGTCGGAGGGGACGTAGAGCGCGCCTAGAATGCGGTCGGAGAGGAGGGGAAAACGGGCGCGCGCCTCTTCTGTGCTAAGCAGGTGGCTTTCCACGCCCCAGGCGAGGCCGTAGCCGTGCTTGCGTTTGAGGTCGGTGAGCCGCTCGGGCGTCCAGGCGACTTCCATGCTGCCGACCTGGTGGGCGCACGGTTCACCGCCGAGCTCCATTCGGGTCCAGAGAGCGACGCTGTAGCGTGCGAACTCGGTCATCGTTTTGGAGGCGTTGAGCTGGAAGACCAGGCCCGGCGCGTGCGAAGTGGAGCCGCCGGTCTCGAAGAGCGGGCCTTGATCGACGACGACGATCTCATGCCATCCGAGTTTCGTCAGGTGGTAGGCCACGCTACAGCCGGCGATTCCGGCTCCGATAATCACTGCCTGGGCATGTTTCGGCAACATCATTGTCCCTACTTTCCGGTAACTGCGTTCCGGCATCAGGCCATGATCTTCAGTTTCTCATACGGTACAACCAGCCGCAGCGGTTCGTCGTTGTAGAAACGTTGGATGTCGCGGACGATCTCTTCGACCAGGCGCATACGGTTCTCGACCGTGTGGCCCGAAACATGGGGGGACAGGAAGACATTGTCGAGGTCGCGGATGGGATGGTCGGGGGACAAGGGTTCCGGCTCGAAGACATCGATGTAGGCGTTGAAGCGGTTCTTCTGCAGCTCGGCAACCAGGGCATCCTGATCCAGGACCCAGGAGCGAGCGGTGTGTACGAAGAGTGCACCATCGCGAATCGACTGGAAATGGGCGCCGGTAATCATCTTCCTGGTTTCAGGGGTGATGGGGGCGTGCACCGAGATGATATCGGAGTCGGCAAAGATTTCTTCCAGGGAGACGCTGCGTACATCGAGCAGGTGGGCGTCTTCCTGGCTGAGATAAGGGTCGTATACCGATACATCGCAGTTGAATGGTTTCAGCAGGCCGATGACGCGGCGGCCCACCATACTGGCGCTGACGAGCCCTACTTTTTTGGCGTAAAGGGAGTGACCGGGCCAGTTGGGGGCGGGTTTCCAGCCGCGTTCGACCTTCATGCTTTGTTCGTAAGGCCAGAGATTGCGCTGGCCGCTCAGCATGGCCCAGAGCGTGTATTCGGCGACCGACTCGGCGATGACATCGGCGGCGCTGAGGAGGACGATGCCGCGTTCATGGCCGGAATCTGCCAGGCGGGTCTTGACTGAGCCGGCGGCATGACCGACGATCTGAAGGTCCGCGGCTGCGGCTACATGTTCTTCGGTGATGAGGGGCGATCCCCAGGAGGTGACCACCACGGCCGCGCCAGGGATCATTTCGAGCAGCTCATCGCTGGTGTAGTTACGATCCAACTTGTTCCAGATCACGGTGCCCAGGCTCTCCAGTATGGAGACGGCCTCCGGGGAGAGAATATCTTCGGAGAGGCCAACCGGGGGCAGGTAGAGGATTTTTCTTTGTTGCGCCATGCGAATGTGTCAGCCTTTCACGCCACTGAGTGAGATGCCGCGGATAATATAGCGCTGCATGAGGACAAAGACGATCAGAGTCGGGAGAAAACCGAGCACCGCGCCGGCCATATCCAATCCTGCATCTCCGCCGGAGCGCGCCACAGTGCCCAGACCGACGGTAAGGGTGCGCATATCGGATTTGGATGTGACGATCATGGGATAGAAAAAGGAGTTCCAGTTGCCCATAAAGCGAAGAACAGCCAGTGTCGCCATGGTGGGTACGACCTGCGGCATCAGCACATGCCACCAGTTCTGCCATAGATTGGCGCCATCGATGGTGGCGGCATCGTCATAGTCGCGGGGGATGCTCAGGTAGGCCTGGCGCAGCAGGAAGGTACCGAAAATAGAGGCGAACCAGGGTCCGATCAGAGCCGTATAGGTGTTCACCAGGCCTAGTCGCGAGAGAACGACAAATTGGGGCACGATCAGGGCTGTATCGGGCATGATTAGAATGCCCAAGAAAAGCATGAAGATAACGTTCTTGCCCCAGAAATTGCCCCTGGCGAAGGCATATCCGGCCATGCTTGAGGTGATCACTCCGCCCAGCGTTGATATGACCGCGACATAGACACTGTTGAAGAGCCAGCGCAACGCGTCTGTCCTGGCAAAGAGTGTCTGGAAATTCTCCAATGTCATCGGCGTTGGGATCAGTTCAATTGGGAAGGTGATAAAGCGAATGTTTTGCGTGAGAGATACAGACAGCATGATCAGAAACGGCCCAACGGTTGTGATCGCCACCGCCGCCATCAGTATGTAGATGATTGTCTCTCGAATCAGGTTGGGCTTTTCGACCGACGCGCTGCCGGTTTCGGAAACAGACATCTGGAGAGCTCCAAAGCGATCATTCCAAGATAAAGAGTCAGGCGCCGGTCTCTTCCGACAAGGGTTGTCCCCAATGACCGGCAGTTTTCCTTACAATTCAGCTAATAAACGTCGTCTCCAAAACGCAGATAGCGGGACTGAATCAGTGCGATGATCAGAATAATGAGGAAGAAGAGAATCGACAGCGCGGACGCGTAACCGAAGCGGCCGAAGTTGAAGGCTTCGTTGTAGATCTGGTAGACGACTGTCGTTGTTGCGTTTACAGGTCCGCCGCCGGTCAGAATAAAGATTGAACCGAAGACCTGCAGTGCGCCAATGGTGGCGATAACGATGATAAAGGCCGCGGTCGGGCGCAGCAGGGGGATGGTGACGTAGCGGTGAAGACGCCATCCGTTTGCACCATCTACTTTGGCGGCGTCATAGAGCTCATTGGGGATGGCCTGCAGCCCGGCCAGCCAGATGACCATAAAGTAACCGAACGCCTCCCACAGACTGATCCCGACAATGCTGGGCATGGCCTGATACACATCGATCAACCATTTCTGGGGCGAAATGCCGACCAGCCCGATCAGAAAGTTAAGGGGGCCATCGGGGCGCGGAGAAAGGAAGCGACGAAAGATCAGGGCAAGGACCGCCACCGACGTAATATTGGGAAGAAAGTAGATCGCACGGAAGGCTTTCATGCCCCGCAGCGGCCGGTTTACGAGCACAGCAACGCCCAAAGAAATCCCCACCAGGAGGGGGATATACATGAGCGTGAACCAGGCTGTGTTGAGCATGGCTTTGTGGAGCTTGGCATCGGTCAGCATACGCACAAAGTGATCCAGCCCAACAAATTCACGCGTCGAGAGCAGATCGGTCTTCAGGACGCTGTAACGGAACATCGAAAACCAGGGGACAAGGTTGAAGATCACGAAGACCAAGGCGTTGATGATAATAAAGGGATACCAGGGCAAGGAGCTCCGCAATCGTTTCAGGAATTGGGAGGAAGTGCGCTGGGATGTACTGGCAACGGCCATGCTCAGTTTCTCCATTCCGAACAAAAAATCGCAGAGTTGTCGGGAAGGGAGTTCGTCCTGCTTCTCCGCAACTCTGCGATCTTTGTTGGGCCTACTGCAAAGGAGTTGGCTCCATTATCCGTATTGTTCCAGCAGAAGCGCATCGATTTCGGTCTTGATGGTCTCCAACGCTTCTTCCACTGTTGCCTGACCAAGCACGGCGGCCTGGAACTGCGGGCCGGCGACAACCTTGCTCTCCTGCCAGAGGGTGTTGGTGTCGACACCGGCGAACAGCAGCGGTCCGAAGCGGTCTACGTACTCGGCTGTGCAGGGAGCAGGAGACCAGATTTCCCTGGATTTGGTGCCGACGGGCGTGGTGCCTGCCAGGTTGGCGCGTGTCCCGACCTGTTCCGGCATAATCATGTACTTGACCCATGTAACCGCAGCATCAACCGCGTCGCTCTGGCTGGTGACGGCCCAACCCTGACCCGAAACGATGCCGGAAACCGCGGTAATTGAGCTGTCCATGCTGCGGGGGTGGCCGATTACATACTCGAGATCCGGGTTCGCTTCAACGTCCTGGATGCAGGCTGCATCTTCTCTGCGCGCGGTCACCTGTTCCAACGAAAGCCAGTAGTCGGGCAGGCCACCCTGTTCATCGACGCTGCCGATGGCGTATTCCAGGGGGACCCAGCCCTCCTGGAACTCTTTGACCCAGCGGGTCAGGGCATCGATAACGGGCTGTTCGAGGAAATTGGAGTCGGTGCGGTCGTCCGTATACACCTGCCCGCCTGCTTCGTGGACCGTAACCAGGAAGCCGCCCCAGCTGAAGGTGCTGAGGCTTTCCAGATACCAGTTCTGTTCTGCGGCCCGCTCACCCAAGGCGTAGAGCTCGTCCCAGGTCCCGAATGAGGCGGTGGCAGGGTCGTAGCCCAACTCTGACAGCAAGCCGCCGTTGTAGGCGATGCCGTTGACTTCCGCTTCGATCAGCGGCATGTAGAGAACACCGTCCAGGCTCGCCGCTTCGACTTCGGCATCGGTATAGTCGGCCAGATCGTCGGCCGTGAGATGGTCGTCAAGACCAAGGATTACGTCTTTGGTGATATAGGCCGGCACGGTATCGGTGGTTGCATCCCAGATGTCGGGCGCTTCACCGGCAGCGGCGGCGGCGTAGAGTTTCTCGCGACGCCCGCCCCAAGGCTGTACTTCGACCTCCACCATGATGTCGGGATGGGCTGCATGGAATCCCTCATTCAGAGGGGCGTAGACGATGTCGCCGTCGTTCTCGGTGCGGGGATAGGCCCAGACATCGATGGTCACAGACTCCATACCCCCAGCGTCACCGCTATCTGCGGGCGCGGCCGGGGCTACACAAGCAGCCAGGAACGAAGTGGCGGTCACGCCGGCTGACAGTTGCAGGAATTGACGTCGACTAAAGACTGATTGCTTCATCGGTTCCTCCTCAAGGAAATGTATGGAAATTGACTACTGCAGATCCGGATAAGGTGAGGTATATACTGCTGTGTGGCGGTTGAACGATTATATCTCATAGATTGCAATATAAGGTAATTTCCGGGAGTTTATGCGAACCTTGTTGGCGTCATGCGCGCAGGTAGTCGGCAACTTCTGCTTGCGCCACTGACTCCTGCTCGCCGCTGACCAGGTTTTTTACTGTGACGGTGCCTGCCGCCAACTCATCCCCCCCAAGCAGTAGGGCCACGGGGATGTTGCGCTCTTCGGCATACCTGAACTGCCGGCCGAGGTTATCCAGGTCGGGGTAGAGATCGACGCGCAGACCGGCCTCCCGCAGCGCATGTGCCAGTTCTACGTTCGCGGACAGTGTCTCCTTGTCGAAATTAGTAACCAGCACCTGGGGTTGTCCGGCCAGTTTTTGGGGGAAGAGGTCGCGTTCCTCCATGATCAGGAGGATGCGCTCCAGGCCCAGGCTGAAGCCACAGGCGGGGATTGAGCGGTTGCTGAACATGCCGATCAGATCGTCGTAACGTCCGCCGGCGCCGCCGGAACCGCTTAAGGTCGGAAACTCGATTTCGTAGATGGGCCCGGTATAGTAGCTCAGGCCGCGCGCCAGGTATGGGTCGATGCGTATGTGGCAGCCGGCCGGGCCTGATGCGGTCAGCGTCACCACATCTTTCAGTTCAGCAAGCGCCTGCTCGCCGCTGGCGGAGCCTGCCAGCTTTTCCTCCAGCCAGCAGAGCACGGCAGCGGTGTCGTCTGGCGCCGCGGCCATCAGTTCCAAGAGAGCAGTCGCGGCCTTCTGATCGATTCCGCGCGAGTGCAACTCCTTCTCCACGCCTTCCAGGCCGATCTTATCCAGCTTGTCGACGGCGACGAGCGCGTCCGCCTCCAGTTCCGCGGGCACGCCGGTTACCTCCATCAGCCCGCGCAGGACGCCGCGGTGGTTCAGGCGCAGAAGAAAACCCGACGCATCGCGCCCGCGAAAGCCCAGTTCCTGCAAGACCTGCGCGCCGGCGTTGAGGACCTCGGCCTCGACCAGCTGGCTGGAGGAACCAACGACATCCAGGTCGCACTGGTAGAACTCGCGAAAGCGCCCCTTGGCGGGGCGGTCGGCGCGGTAGACGGGCGCGATGTGGTAACGCTTGAAGTAACGGGGGAGCTGATTGCTGTACTCGGCAACGATGCGGGCGAGCGGCACGGTCAGATCGTAGCGCAGGCCGGCGTCGGAGATTTCGTCTTCGGTTGGGGAATCGGCGAGCGCGCGTTGCAGCTTAGCGCCCCGCTTGGCGACGCGGAAGATGAGCTGGTCGCCCTCTTCGCCGTATTTGCCGAGCAGGGTATCCAATCGTTCCATCACCGGCGTGTCGAGCGGCTCAAAGCCATAGCTTTGGTAGACGCGTTCGATCACATCGATGACATATTGACGGCGCAGCACGCCCAGCGCCAGAAAGTCGCGTGCGCCACTGATCGGTTTGGTTTGAAATCGAGCCACTGAAGTTTCTCCTGGTAGGTTGCGCCTGCAGAATGAAGAAGCAGCGCGTTCAGCAGCATCTTACACGAAGAGACGGGAGGATAGGAAGAATGGGGAGGAGGAGTGCGCCCTATTCCAGTCGGCTTTTGAGCACGTCGCGGTAGGCGGCGATGCGGTCGCGGCGCAGCGCGCGTTTGTGGCCCCAAAGTGCTTTGAGGGATTCGCTTGCTATCTGCAGGCGAAATTCGAGGAGCAGGTAGCGCCGCAGCAGCTCCGCCCACATAGGGCCGTGCCACTTGCACACATAGCGTACCTTGCTGCGGTTGAAGAGAATATGGCGCCTGGCGCTGACCTGGCCGCTGCTGCGGCCCTCGGCGTGAATGACGATTGCGCCCGGGTCGTAGACGACGCGCCAGCCGGCGCGCTTGATGCGCCGGCAGAGGTCGATCTCTTCACTGTACATGAAGAACTGGGGATCGAATCCGCCGAGCGCCGCCAACACTTCTCCCCGCACCAGAAGGGCTGCGCCGACAAGCCAGTCAACGTCCTGGCGGGCGTCGGCCGGCCAGTCGGCGAGGTGATAGCTGCGGGTCCACGGGTTGCGGGGCCACATCTGCTCCAGCCAGGTGCTTTCGAAAAAGCCGGTTAGGAGGCCGGGGAAGCGCCGGCGGCTGCTTTGCAGTGCGCCGTCCGTGTAGCGCAGCTGCGGCCCAATCGCGCCGATGGTCTCGTCTTCGTTGATGCCGTTGTAGAGCGCCCACAGGCTGCCGGGCAGGAGTTCGGTGTCCGGGTTGAGGAAGTAGATGAATCGCGCCTTGGCAGCGGGCTGTGGGGCCGGATCCATTATCGAATTGCTGTCAGATGTCCGGACTGGCCCGGCCGGGCCCTCTGCGCCGTTTTGATCAGCTTCTTCCCCTTCCTCGTCCTGCGGCGGCAGGGGGTCAAACCCCATCGCTTCCAGAGCCCGGTTGTTGCCGCCGGTGAAGCCCAGGTTTTCGTCGCTGAAGATAGTCTGTACCCAGGGGAAGCGGCTTGGCAACAGAGAGGTCGTAGCGTCTTCGCTGGCATTATCGAGCACCACGACCTGGAGAGTGGCCTCGCTGTTCGGCCCGAAACGGCGCACGAGAGTCGTGGAGTTGCCGGCGTGCTTGTGCTCCGCTTTCTTGCCGCGTCCTTCGTCTATGGGTGTGCTCTGCTGTTCGATCGAGGTTAGGCAGGCGCGCAGATGGTCCCAGACGTTCCA
Source organism: Caldilineaceae bacterium (assembly GCA_965204525.1). Lineage (GTDB taxonomy): Bacteria > Chloroflexota > Anaerolineae > Caldilineales > Caldilineaceae > Bin5. Next base: position 2,996,204 of record OZ241994.1, read on the forward strand.
GGAGATGATCACGATCACCAGGTCCGTCGGCGGCGGTCTCCTGTCCGTCTGCGGGTGGGCCTCATCCCCTTGAGGATCCGTGTTGCGGGCGCTGTCTGCACGGCCGCGAAGTCGTTGGAGCATCGCTCTTGCAGTTGGCTAGAGGGCCGGTTGGCGGGCGTTGCGCAGGGATATTCGCTGATTTCCTACCACTGGCGGTTTCGATTCAGCTGCTGCGCTGCACAACAAAGGCGCAGAGGCCCAGAAGCGATCGCTGGCAGAGGTTGTCATTGAAAGGAGCCAAGTCGTGAACCGCGTGGTCGAGAAAGCCGAGCGCTTCCTGATGGGCGGCTTCGATTGCGCCGCTGGCGCGCACGGCCTGAACGATCTCCTGCACGGTTGCGGACAGGATGCTGGGGTCGCCGGCATCGGCGCGCTCTCGGGCCTGGAGAAGACGGGACACCACTTTTTGCGGCTGGGGCAGTTCGCGCAGGTAGTAGAGGAAGGGCAACGTCAGTGTACCCTGACGCAGATCGCTTCCGACAGGCTTGCCCAGGGTAGCGTCGGTGCCGACAAAGTCGAGGATGTCGTCCACGATCTGAAAGGCCATTCCGAACTGATAGCCGAAGGATTTGAGTGCCTGGACCCGGTCCGGCGCCAGACCGACCAGGACGGCGGCCGCTTCGGTCGCGGCACTGTAAAGACTGGCCGTCTTGGCATAGATGCGCTGGTAGTAGGCTTGGCGGTCCTGGCGAAAGTCGTTGCGATCTGAAAGCTGGCGCATCTCGCCATCGACAATCACGCGCAGAGTATCACTGAAGATGGTGATGACGCGCACATTGTCGGTCTCGGCGGCGAACTGGGCGGAGCGGGCGAACATATAGTCGCCGGCAAGAACCGTGGCCCCTGCGCTCCAGGAGGCGTTAAGCGTGGGTGCATCACGACGCAGCAACGCGCCGTCGATGACATCGTCGTGGACGAGCGTGGCGGTGTGCAGCATCTCCACGGCCGCAGCCAGGGCAATGAGAGCGTGCGCGTTTCGATCCTCATCCGACGCCGTCTGCGGACCATCGACATTGGGGCGTGAACTATTATGTTCGGGGGTGGCGTCCTGGAGCCCTGCAGCCAGCAGCGCCAGCGCCGGACGCAACCGTTTCCCGCCCTGGCCGATCAGTTCGAGGAAGGCGTTGGCCAGCGGCGCGAACACGTCGGCGTCAACGCTCTTCATCTTCTCTTCGACCTGCTCAAGTCCTCCGCGTACCGGCGCGAGCAGCGCAGACGCGTCCTGGGGCGTCAGCAGCGCGCGGCGAAAACTCTCGTGCGCGATCTCATCACGCACGCCGAGGTCACCCGAGCGGGGCATCGGCGGCGGCCTATCCTGCGCCAAGGGTCTCGCTTCGGTGTCGGTGAACTGTTCGACTTGGACCTGGTCAACCATAAGAAAGCGTCACAAAGCGTTCAAGCGGCGAACTACGCTGACCGGCCGGCGGCCATCGAAACCGCTTCCGGTCTCGGTTCACCGGCCAGCGGCGCAAAGATCGAGCGGGCGACAGCGGTCGTGCGGGCCGCTATCTCCTCTACGGGCACTCCCAGAAGCTCGGCCAGCCTTTCGGCCACCAGAGCCACATACGCGGGTTCGTTGCGCTTTCCGCGCAATGGATGCGGCGTCAGCCAGGGAGCGTCGGTTTCGAGCATCAGGCGGTCGAGACCCAGTTGCGGCGCGAGTTTGTGCAGAGCCCGTGCGTTCCTGAATGTAATCGGACCGCCTAAGCCGAGGGCGAAATTCCAGTCGTGAGCCGCTTGTGCCAAGGCAGCGTCGCCGGAGAACGCGTGCAGTACGCCCCAAAACGGCCGTTCTGCCAGGGGGGAATTGCGCGTACGTGCACTGGCTGCCCACTCTTGCAGAATCTGGGCCAGATCGGTCGACGCCTCCCGGTTATGGATGATGACCGGCAGGCCCAGTTCGGCGGCCAGATCCAGCTGCGCCCGAAATGCCTGTGCCTGCTGCCGGCGGGAGACAGTATCCCAGTGATAGTCCAGCCCGATTTCTCCGATAGCGACAACCTTGGGATGATCGACCAACTCGCGCAACTGTGCCAGCGTCTGTTCCCCGAAGTCGGCGCTGCTGTTGGGGTGGATTCCCACCGCAGCGTACACCTGCAGATGCCGGTCGGACAGCGCAATGGCCTGCCGGCAGTGGACCAGATCGATGCCAGGGTTGACGATCATGCTCACACCGCGCGCTTGTGCCCGCTCCAGCACGGCGGCCCGGTCCGCATCGAACTGCTCCATGTCCAGATGACAGTGGCTGTCGACCAGCGTCGGATCGGTCATGTGCGCTCAGATGGCAAAGTGGCAACGCATCCGGTTTGGAAGTTCCTCGCAAAAGAGACAGAACTGGCTTATTTCTGGCATACGCTGCTTGTTAATTTTATCACATACTGTCACTGCACGAAAGCGCGTCGAATGACAGAGAGGCGCAGCTTAAGAACGGGGATTGGGGGTGTTCTCTGTCCTGTGCGAAGGCTTTTGTCTACAGCCCGGCCAGCTTTTGGCCATCGGCAAGGATCGCAGCCACCTGCTCCTTGCGGGTCGTCTCCGTGTAGATCCGGATCAGCGGTTCGGTGCCGGAGAAGCGCACCAGCAACCAGCCTCCATCCTCCATTGGGAACTTGTAACCGTCGACGGTGATGCGGTCGGTGACGGCGATGCCGCCCAGTCTCAGCCCGCTGATATCGACGTTATCGAGTCTTTGCTGGGCTGCGGCCTTCATATCGGCGCCGGTCAGGCGGATGTCGACCCGGTCGTAGAAATGCTCGCCGACTTTCTCGAAGAGAAGCTGTAGCAGCTCGGTCGGTCTCTTGCCGGTGCGCACCATGAGGTCCAAGAGGCAGAGATTGGAGAGGATACCGTCGCGCTCCGGCACGTGGCCGCGAAAGGCGTAGCCGCCGCTCTCCTCACCGCCGATGAGCGCATCGTGCTCCAGCATCGCCGGCGCCACGAATTTGAAGCCGACGCCGGTCTCCACCACGGGCACGTCGTAGGCCGCGCAAAGCTTGTCCAGCATCGAGGTCGTGCTGAGGGTCTTGACAATCGGCCCGCGTTCGCCGCGCACTTCAAGCAGATAGTAGGCGAGCAGCCCGTAGACCCGCAGCTGATCGACGAACTGGCCGTTCTCATCGCCGAAGCCGCAGCGGTCTGCGTCTCCGTCGAGAATACAGATGCAGTCGGCCTCCACGGAGCGGGCGACGGCCAGGCCGGCGTCGACATTGGGGGGAATCGGCTCGGGACGGTCCATTTCAGGAAAGATCGGGTTGCGCTGCGCGTGGATTTCGATGATTTCGGATTTGCCGCCGCCGAGGATTTCGGTCAGCCAGCCAGCGCCGTTGCCCCACATGCCGTCGACAACGATTTTGAGGCCGGCGTCACGGATGCCTGTGACATCGATGAGGCTGGACAGGTGGTCCAGATAGGCGGTCTGCGGCTGATGACGCCGCACTGTGCCGTCGGCGAGGGCCGCGTCGAGAGAGATGCTCTTTACCCCGTCCGAGTCGGGAATGCGGGCTTCGATGGCGGCCAATCCATCCGGCGGCACCGCGCCGCCGCTGGCATCCCGCACTTTGAAGCCGTTGTCCTCGGGCGGATTGTGGCTGGCGGTGATGTTGACGGCGCCGGCGGCGTTGTTATTGACAGCAGCGAAGCTGATCACCGGCGTCGGCGCGGCGCCGTCGATCAGCAGGACCTGCAGGCCGTTGGCGGCCAGCACCTCCGTCACCGCGGCGGCGAAGTGTTCACCCTGAAAGCGCTGGTCGTGGCCGACAACGACCGTTTGGGAGGCGAAGCCCTCGTCCAACAGCCAGTTGGCAAAGCCTTGGGCACAGCGGCGCACATTGGCAAAGGTGTAGTCTTCGGCCATGCGTCCGCGCCAGCCATCGGTGCCAAAGCGTATTTTCGTCATGTAGTGTCCTTCGGTTCGGGAGTTTACTTCAGTTTTGAGGATGTGCGCGACGCGGGAGTGCCTGCGGCCCAACGACACGGACAGCCATGATTGCCTGATTGCTACTTGTAAGCCTACTGCATATCAGGGGAATGGGCAAAGAAAGTAGGTCAAAAGGGCTTCCGGGGTTCAGCCCTGTTTCCGCCCGATGAACAGCCCTTCGCGCAGATAGAAGAGCGTTTGACCGTCCTCGCTATGGGGATGGAGGAATTCGTGTGAGTCGGGCGGGCCGTGCCAGAGCAGCGCCCGCAGGTAGGACTGCATCACCGGGTCGTGGCGCGCCGCCCAATCTTCGAAGACCATCTGTTTTTCGAGGACATCTTGCTGGGTCAGTTCGAGGCCGACCTGCGCGTAGCCCTCCAGCCACTCCTCCACACTGAGGCAGCGACCGTGGCTGGGGTCGCGCAGTTTTTCGAAGGCGTTTACATAGTCGCCCGCGACGTCAGCCGGGACGACGTTATCCACCACCGCCAGAATGCCGCCGGGACGCAGCACGCGCACCGACTCGCGCAGGAACGCGTCGATATCGGGGAAGTGATGGGGTGCGATGCGGCAGGTGAGCAGATCGAAGCGGCCGTCTACATAGGGCAGGTTTTCGGCGTCGGCGTGCTCGACGGTCACGTTGTCGACGCCGCGCGCTGCAGCTTGTTCGCGGGCGACGGTCAGCATCTCCGGGGTGATGTCGGTTGCCAGGACATGGACGACGTGGGGCGCAAAGGCGAAGGCGGTGTGCCCGGCTGCGGTAGCGATGTCCAGCGCTTGCCAGTCCGGCTGCGGCTCGACCAGCTCGACCAGCCGCTGCAGGCTGGCGCCCTTGGCGTGGGGCCGGCTGGTGATATAGGTGCGCGCATGGGCGCCGAACTGCTCTTGCACTGATTTCTTGTCCATCTGTCCTAGCCTTTCCGACGGTCCTGGTCGAACTTTTCAGATCGGGCCTCTTGAATGGCGTTCAACAGTGGTTCGTGAACGCCTTTCTGGCCGTTGCTGGCGATGATGCAATGGTCGTCCAGACCGAAAGGCGCGCCTTGGTAGTTGGTGACGAGACCACCCGCCTCGCGCACAAGGAGGACGCCGGCGGCGACATCCCAAGGCTGGATCCATCCTTCCCAGTAGGCTGAGAATGCGCCGGAGGCGACATAGGCCAGATCCGCAGAGGATGCGCCCATGCGCCGCACGCCGCGGCAGACCGGCATGATGCGTGCGAATTCGGCTGCGTTATTGTCCTCGTTTTCGGCGCGGTGGTAGGGAAAGCCGGTCGTCAGCAGCGCGTCCGCCAGTGTGGATGCCCGGCTGACCTGCAGGCGCTGCTGCTCGCCGCTGCGCCGCCGCAAATAGGCGCCCTGACCGGCCTGCGCCCAGAAGAGATCGAACTGCGGCAGGATGAGCGAGAGGCCGAATATGGCCAGTTCACGGTAGATCAGAGCGATGTTGATGCCGAACCAGGGCAGGCCGGCGGCGAAGTTGATGGTGCCGTCGATCGGATCCACCAGCCAGTAGTACTCGTCGTGGGGCCGTTCATCGCTTTCCTCGCCCCAGAAGCCGAAGTCGGGTGTCAGGGAGGCCAGACGGTCGCGAATCAGGGTCTCGCAGGCCAGATCGGCCTCGGTAACCAGGTCATTAGGCGTGGACTTGGAATGGATAGAGCGCAGACCATCCTGCTGCATCGTAAGCGCCAGTTCGCCGGCCTGGCGGGCCAGATCGAAGAGAGGCGTTTTCGCGACCGGCAACTCCTCTTCCCGGGGTTGCTTTCGTCCTGTCGCTGTCGCGGAGGTCACCGTTACATCTCCTCGCGGTAATGGAGGCCGCGCCGCTGCTTTTCCCGCATGGTGGCCTTGCGGATCATCTCGCGCACCGCCATCGGATCTTTGACGTTGTGGAGCGTGAATTCGGGATGGCTGGGATCGGTACTGGTTATCGTGATATCGCCCACATTCAGTGCTCTTTCGCCCAGATGCTGGGTCACCGACGTATCACGTACACGCACAAGCTCGATCTCATGGTAACTGCGTCCCAGCAGCCCGCGGATGAGCCGTACACGCTGGGTGGTGAGTTCATAGCGGACGCCGATGGACAGGTAGGGCCGGCCGGACCAGAGCAGCTCCTCTTTTTCGAGATGGTCGGCGAGGGGTGCAGCGGATGCCGTTCCAGGCTCTTCAGGGTCGGCCGGGGGCGAATTGGTCTCGGCGATGGAATGATCAGCTTCGGTTTCCATCGCATCGAGAGCCGCAAAGACGCCGTCGGCCAGCGCGTTTACGATGGCCTGCAACTGGGGTTGGGGGATGGAGGTGACTTCGACACCACTTTGGGCAAGCGACTCATAGAAGCGGGCAGTGACCACCTGGCGCACTGTCTGTTCGTTCATGGAAAATCTCTCCGGCTTGTCAAACCCATTCGTATTGGTATGGGTCTCCGGCTCTTTCCGCGGCCGGTTTCACGGCCCCGAAAAGGCGGCCGCGTAAGAACGACATGATAGTGCCTGCGCAGACATTGCGCAAAGCAGAGCCCTGCCGGGCCGAGACGAACTCTGGGGTGCCAGCGGTCCGCCTGCAGGTCTGAATGCAGCCGGTGGAGATGCCCCGCGCTTTGGCGGGAGGCGAACTCGTGATGTAAGATCACTATGCGTTGCGGGTCTATTTCAAAACTGTGGATAGCCGCCTTGCACAGAGAGCGGTCTCTTACTGCTCACAAGATCTGTTAGCATTCGGGAAAGGACAGGACTTTGGACATCAACTGGTACGGTTTCTGCTGCTTTCGTCTGCGAGAGCGCCGCGTCACCGCAATCTGCGACCCCTTTGGCAGTAAGGCGACCGGCATCCAGTTGCCCAGGCTGAGCGCCGATATTGTGACCATCAGCAGCAGTTCAGCCGCCCGCGTCCAGTGCACAGGTACTGTCGGCGGTGGGCCGAAGATCCTGCGCGGTCCCGGTGACTACGAAGTCAAACAGGTACTCGTAACCGGCCTGCCGACCTCTCAGAACGGTACGCGCAGCGTCGCCTTTTTCCTGGATTTCGCCGGCCTCACGGTCGGCCATTTGGGAGAGTTGGGACAGGTGCCGGCCAGCGCCGGCGGGGAGGAGCTGGGCGATATCGACGTACTGCTGGCGCCGGTGAGCGGACCGCACATACCCGACGTTTCTCGTATTGCCGAAGTGATCAGCCAACTGGACCCGCGCATCGTCGTGCCGATGCAATACCGTCACGAAGGTCTGCGCAGCGAGCAGTCCAACTCCCTGGAACCGGTGGATCGTTTTCTGAAGGAGTTGGGTATCAGCGAACCTGAAGTGACGGATACTCTCAAGCTGACCAAGACCAGCCTGCCCGAAGAGACACAGGTGGTGCTCCTGCGCCCGACGGGAGCGGCCCGCGCCGGTTAACTGCGGTTTCGCGCGGCCGGCTACTGTGCAAGACGCTATCGCCATTTCCTCTAGCTGCCTCCGGCAGAGGCGCGCCAGTTGAGCCTTTGCCGTACCCAAGCCTTCAACAGAACAGGCCGAAGCCGGCGCCAGTTGTGGTTCAGTTCGATCCGGACCCCGTCTTCAAGATGCTCCGGGCGCGGGGCATAGCGGAACTGAACGTAGATTTCGATGATGCGCCGGATAAACGGGATGCCCTGGGGGAGATCTTCCGCCAGCAGCGCCTCTCGTTCATAGGGCGTCAACGCCTGTTCGGCGGGCGTGCGCCGCGCTATTTGGCTGGCGATCGGACTCGGGCGCATGACTTCCTGCGGGCTCGGTTGATCTTGGGTCCGCCGCGAGCGCAGAGGTAACTTCAGCCGCGAAGTCCAGTTCAGCAGGCGTTCGTAGTAGATCTGGGGTTCCTGCATAAAGGCTCTGGGACCCTGATACATGCGCCGCCGCAGAAGCCATACACCGGCGATCAGTGTCAATACGACCAGGATGAGGCTGGTTGTGATGACAGGAGCGCGAGTTGGGAGTCCGCCGATGCCCGTGACGGGTCCGGCGATGTCCTGGGGAAACTCTTCTTCGAAGTCCAGTGCGTCATCAAAGAGGAAGTCCTCGTCTTCGGCAGCGATTTCATCCATACCGGGAATGAGGCCGCTATCCTGGAGCTCTGCTCCCGAAGGGCGATCGAGAATACTTTCACCGGAGGTAGGCTCGAACTCGATCCAGCCGTATGGCGGGAAGTAGACCTCGACCCAGGTATGTGCGTCCCGTTCCGTAACCAGATAGGTACCGATCTCCGGGTCGTAAGTTCCTTCGGCGTAGCCGCTGGCGGCGCGTGCGGGGATCCCCTGGCTTCGCAACATGGCCGCCATGGCCGAAGCGTAGTAGTCGCAGTAGCCGCGCTGGATGTCGAAGAGGAAGTACTCCAGCGGGTCTTCATCTGAGGCAGGCGCCTCGATTCCTTCATCGTAGGCGTAGGTGCGCAAGTGTCGCTCCAACGCCTTGACTTTGTCGTAGGTTGTGGTCTCGTCGGCCATCACCTCCTCAGCCAGCTCTGCGACGCGGGGTGAGAAAGTGACGGGAAGTTGAAGGTAGCGGTTAAGAGCCTGTGCCGGATAGTCGATGATACCCGCTTCACGCAGCTCCCGTACGGTGACAGTGGTTTGGCTGCTGATCACCTGATAGCTTTCGCCGGCCTCTAGCGTGATTCTGGAGCGCGCCCATGTCAGCTCGGATTCCGCCTGATCTGTCGAAGCGGAATCGGCCAGGTCGGCGTAGGCAAGCGGTTGCTGAAGCGCCGCCAACGGAATACTGGCCTGCACCACATCCGGCATGGCGAGGAGGATATTTCCGGTCGGTATACGGATGGTGATGGTCTGTGTGACCGGCGCGCGGCCGGACCACAACGCCGCCGGGATCGGTTCGTTCGAACGGTATGTGGTCTCACCCTCGGCGGTGTTGATCCACTGGCGGCCGGTGAAGCGGTCGAAAGCAACGGCCCGCCAGTAACGGGCGGACGGCGCCTCCACTTCCATAATCAGACGGTCGCTGACAGTTCGTTCCCCGCCCAAGGTCAAGGTGCGGCCGAAACCTGTCTGGACGGGACGGGTCTGCCGATTCAAGCCCTGATAGAGGCGGTTCCACTCCTGCATGGCCTCCTCCCAGCGCTGATTAACGGGCTGGAGCAGGTCGTGGAAGGGAAGACTGCGGCCCATATTGGGCGCGATGAATGCGAGGGCGATTACGGCCGCTGTGTACATGAAGCCGGAGCGCATGAAATCGAAGTTGATATCTTCGCTGAAATAGATGCTCTGTGAGCGCCAGCGCTGACGATGGTCGACGAGAGTGGTCCAGGCGAGGAGCAGCAGTGCGACCATGCAGTATGCCACGAGGAACCCCATCACCGACACGGGCGCGTAATGGGTATTTACGAGGAGGGCGATGCCGGCCATGAGCACGCCGCGCCAAACATGGCCGTGCCGAAAGACCGACCAGACGCCCAGATAGGTGAGCCACCAGACGAGAAAACCGATTTCGAAGATGAAGACAACGTTGTCGTTGCTGGCCTGCCGGTTAATGGCGGCTTCGATCCACTCCAGCCAGCGCTCCAGAAGGAAATAGGCCCGGGCCTGCAGAACGGGGATGCCCCTCTCTATGAATGCCTGCACGCGCTGCTCGTCCCCCACGAGAAAGGTCATCAGGAAGAACACCCAAGCCAGTCCGGTCGCGAAGCTGTGGGAAAGCATGAAGAAGCTGTCAAAGCGGCTGAACGAGATCAGCGCGCCCATGGCCAGCGCGCCGAGAACGACAGCGATCAGCATGGTCATGCTCATTGCGCCGGTCCAGCCGGCACTACTGAGCGAGAGCGCCAGGATGAGATAGATGAAGCCGAGCAACAGAAGTGTGATTGCCCGCCCTTCACGGAAATAAGCAAAGGGGGCTTGGGTCTGTTCGTCCGATTCATCGGGCGCGTCCACCAGAGTAGCGGCAGCTTCCTCAGACGCGTCGAGGGCGTACTCTGATATACCGGTGTCGGCGACAGGTTCCGCGATTCCTGGTACAGTTGAGCGAAGTGGGTTCCTACTTTGGTCTCGCATGGTCAGGTTTTCTGGTTGCCAGGGGGGCGAACGCCAGCCGTGTTCATGCAACGAAGCGGCAGCGCATCGGGGCCTGACAATCCGGCAGAAAGATCAATCACGATTTATGCATCAGAGCAATAGCCACAGCAGACCGGCGAACAGAGAACTGAGGACGACGGCCAGGGCGATGGCAAGCCACAACCGCACTGCGCTAATGCTCTCCATGTGGTTCGTCAGCCGCTGCGGCGGATCTGTCAGCCCAAGCAGCCACACCCGCTGCGGGGACGCGTCGTCGGGCAGTTCGCCCATCACGACCTGCACAGTGCTGTCGGAGACAAGCCGCCGCCAGCGGCCCGCTTCCAGCCGGTGCTGGGCCGCTCGCAGAGACCGACGGATCTCCAGCGCGGCGGCTTCGGCGCGATTCAACGCGGTTGCAGACGCGGTTTCGTCCTCAACTGCGGCAGCCTCTCTGTCCAGGGAAGCTGCCATACTGTGCCATTGGTCTCCGACTGGTCGAAAGTCCACATCGATCGCCTGTGTGGTCCGCTGCCACAAGAGTTGGGTCTCCTGCCGCGTCTCCTGCTCCGTCGTCAGCAAAACGCTGCGCAGCAGCGCCCAGTCAGGCAATTGGGGCGTATTCTGGGCCAGAAGCCGACGTTTGGCAGCGTCGAGTTGGTCCAGTTGGATGAGAAACCCGTTCGCTTCCACGGTCAGTGCTGCATTGGCCGCCCCAGAGGCTGACCAGGAGTTCAGCAGAGTGTTCAGGGCACCCTCGCCGTCGACCCGCCTCTGGAAGATGGGGCGCGCCAGGGCACTTATGGACATGTCATTCTGGTTCACTGTAACCGTAATCTGCCAATTGGCAAAAAGTGTGCGGTCCTCCGGTCGGGGCAGGGTTTCCCCAGTCAGAAACTCTTCACCTACCAGCTTCACTGCGGCGTCTTCATTGCCATCCTGCAACTGTTGCAGCACTTCGTGCAGCAGGATGGCCCGGCGTTCATCTTCCAGGGTGGCCGGCTCGACGACATCGGCGGGCAGACGAGCCAGCCTTTCGGTTAACAGCAGGGCCTGGGGCCAGTTTTCCTGCAAGCGGGCCGTCCGCAACTGCTGCTGCAGACCCTGGGCTACCCAGCTTTGCAGTTCCGTGCGGGTTGGCCCTTGCGGCGTAGCCGGGAGAGCCTTTTCTGCCTCCGCCACCATAAGCGCGACGTAGACGCTATCGACGGAGCCATCTGAGGCAATTGCACGCTTGCGATAGAGCGCTGCCAGCCGGTAACGCACTGCGGCAAGAACAGTGTCGGGCCGGGCGCGTTCTTCGCCCAACTGCAGCGCTTGCGTGTAGGCGGCCAGGGCCTGTTCATAGAAGCGGTCGCGAGACGCGTTGCGGAGGGCGGGGGCCTGGTGCAGTTGCGCGTACAGATCGCCCAGCCGCTGCATTGATTCCAGATCGTTTTGGGCGCGTATCGCGTTCTGAGCGACTTGAATCTCCCGAATCCATTGCGGATGCAGCGCCTGGAAGTGGACGTCTGTCGTGGGCGGCCGCTCCTCGCGCAGCCATTCCAACTGGCTGGCGCGCGTTTTCCAACCGCGCGGGGAAATCTGCAACCAACTGTTCGAGGGGGCCAGCCACTGGTCCATGCCGGCAAAATCGATCGTTACACGCCAACCGCTGATATCACTGGGCCAGGATAGCAGCTCAGATATTGGGTAATGAAAGTCGAAGGTCTGCGTGGCGGTGAGGGGCAGATCGTAGCGCAGGGTGAGACGCCGGCGGGCGTCTGCGTCAAACTCTGCCTGAACGCTCTGCCCCACCGTTTGACCGGCGGATTGGAGGGCGAGCGGCTGTCCATCAAGGGTCACGGTGATGTTGCGGGGCAGGGGATGCCCGGCGGCGGCGGCGTTTGCGGGCTGCACGACGAGCAAGGTCGCTGTGATGGCCTCGTCTTCCTCATTGTGCAGGCGGTAGGAGGCTTCGATTTGCAGTGTCAGCGAGCGGCCGTCAGTGGTTGCGACGCGAACATCCAGTGTGTGGGTAAGGAGAACCAGCGATGTCTCAAGGGCAGGTTGCAGGAGAAGATGTGACGCAGCAACAGATTCCGATTGGAATCGGTGTTCAGGGAGGCGGTTCTCAAGCGGGGACGCGGCCAACAGAGGATCGCGGGCGTTGGACAGGAAGATTCCACAACAAAAGATACAGAATAAAAACCGGCAGAGAAAAGTTGCGATCTTAGGGCAATCTTGATATGATGTCATGCGCATAAAAAGATTCACCCTTTGGTCGAGCAGGGTGATTGCATGCAGAGATCTCGCACTTCTGTTGGGCGCAGTCAGAGTGCATATGGTACGTTTGTTGATGCAGTGGGACATCAAAATGGGCCATGAACAACCCTATTTTGAGTTTGTCATGCGCGAATATGCACCGGGACTCATGCGGTTGGGAATCAACCCCGCCGAAGTTTGGTATACCATCTATGGAAACGGCCCGCAAATGTTAACGATTGGCGAAGTCTCTGATCTGGAACGGCTCCAGGCAGTTCTGCAGAGCGAAACCTGGCAGAATTTACACAGAAGACTATTGAGGCACGTAACAAACTACAATCAGAGGATTGTAGAGGACAATAGCCGCACTTTTCAACTGTAGGGAGAGGATTTGTTCGCCGCCCCCATCCAGGCGGGCAGTTGCCGGCGGACAAAAATGGAGACAATTCATGGCACTTTACGTTCGAAAATTGGAGGAGGAAGAGTGGGAAGAGTTGGAGCGTATCATCCAGAATATGGAGAATGACGTTTCGATTCAACGCCTGATGATCATCCTCCTGTCTGCTCAGGGCCATAAGGTCCAGGAAATCAGCCGCGAAGTCGATCTGCATCCGATCAATGTGCGGAAGTGGATCCATCGCTACAATAGACATGGCCTCGATGGTTTGCGCAGCGGAAAATCGCCCGGCCGCCCTCCCGTGTTTACGGCGGCGCAACGGCAGGCGATCGTTGACATCGCCTCTGCCGATCCGATCTCACTGAATCTGCCGTTCAGTCAGTGGTCGCTGCAGCGGTTGCGCAAATACCTGATCGACGACGAAGTCGTAGACCAGATCTCCGTGGAAACTATCCGGCAGATATTGCGAGCACATGGCATTCAACCCCGTCTTATGGGTAGCCGGCACCAGGGTGAACGTTAAAGGACGCGCGAGGAAACCCGGCGCAATTCAGGACACTCTGATCAGTAGTTCTCGGTGCCATGATCAGCGGCTCGTGAAGCAGTGTGGATGGTGGTGTCTCACGAGCCACGCTTCACGATGAAGCGGGTATCGACCAGTATGGCCGCGCCGTGCGCGATCGATGACCAGTCGTAGACACTGTGCGCGGTGGCGACCACCACACAGTCGGCTTTCTGAACCTCTCCTTCAAGATCGGTGACCGCGGTAAGAGGAACTCCCATTTCCGCCAAAGACAGAATGTATGGGTCGTGGTACCTGACCTGCGCGCCTTTTTGGAGGAGGCGTTGCAGGATATCGACGACCGGCGACTCGCGCGCATCAGCAACGTCGGGCTTATAGGCCGCGCCCAGTACCAGGACGCGGCTGCCTCTCACAGCCTTGCCGGCATCGTTGAGCGCATCCTGCACCTTCTGCACCCAATAGCGCGGCATTTCGGCGTTGATCTGGCCGGCCAGCTCGATGAAGCGAGCAGTGGCATTGATGGACCTCATTTTCCAAGCAAGAAAATGGGGGTCGACGGGAATACAAGGGCCTCCAACCCCCAGCCCCGGCGTGAACCTGGTAAAACCGAAGGGTTTGGTTGCGGCCGCCTCCAGTACCTCCCAGCAGTCCAACCCCAATCTGTCACACATCAGCAGCAGTTCATTGACCAAAGAGATGTTGATGAAGCGGTAGGTATTTTCGAACAGTTTGGCCATCTCCGCGGCGGACGGCGAGGAGACGGGCACAAGCGTTTCGAAGACCTGTCCGTAGTAGGCCTGCACTGCGGCAAGGCAGTTTTCGGTCGCGCCGGCTACGATCTTGGGCGTGGTCTGGATGGTCCAGTCGGTGCGTCCGGGGTCGACGCGCTCAGGCGAAAAGGCGACAAAGAACTCCCCGCCCACCCGCCATCCGCGCGATTGGGCGGCGGCTTCGAGGATGGGCAGCAGCAGTTCGGTTGTCGTGCCGGGATAGGAAGTGGATTCGAGGACGACTACCAGGCCCGGATGCAGATGGCGGGCGATCTCCCGGCCGCTGGCGAGAATAGAGGAAACGTCCGGCTGCCCTGTACGGTCGAGCGGTGTGGGCAGGCAGATTGAGACCGCATCGCACTGGCCCAGAACGGCGTAGTCGCCGGTCGCGCGCAGGCGGGACGACTGGGCGGTTAAGTCGGCGTCGCCAACGTCGGCGATGTAGGAGCGCCCCTGATTGACGGCTTCGATCTTGGTCGGGTCCAGGTCGATGCCAACGACTTCGTATCCGGATGCGGCCAGGGCGACGGCCAGAGGCAGGCCCACGTAGCCAAGCCCGACGACGGCAACGCGCGCGGAACGGTTGTGAAAACGATCAAACACGGTCAGCGCGCTCCTTGCGGGCAGGGGATCATTGGCAGGGGGTCACTGGCAGCTGTCCGGCGCGGTTACGTGGACGCGGGGAATTTCTCCCGGTATACGTTCCAGTGTTCCTGGAAGACGGCGGGAGCGACGGTGTAGAGCATTTCCAGCACGAGCTGGCCGAGGCGGCGAATCTCCCACTGGGCGGCTTTGTCGACGGCGCGCAGCCAGAGGAAGTGGCTCCAGGCGGCGAAGTTCATGCTGGTGACGATGCGGGTCTCGGCGGCGTTGGGCAGGAGAAAACGGGCGTCCTCTTTGCGAATGCCCATCTCCCGTAACTCCTGATAGGTTTGCTGGAGATAGTCCCAAGCTTCACTCAGTTTAACCTGGGCTTCTTCACTTCCTTGAATAGCCGGGGGAACAACCGCGCTCCACTCGCCTTTGTCTAATCCCACATACCTCTGGCTCTCCTGACTGAAGCTGGCCAGGCGGTGGCGCACCAGTTGATGTGTGCAGGCACGGCTGATCCCTTCAAAAAAGAAGGTGGCCGAGCCATGGTGGAGTTGGGCGTCAGCATGGTCGAGCCCGGGCTGGGTGAAGGCAAGGAGCGTCACCCGCAGGGGACCTTCCTCGCGCGGGTGCAGGCAGGACGTGTCTACATCGGGTGAGGGCATGGACGGGGGCGGCGGGATGGCGGCAGGTTCCGGGGCCTGGGCGCCGTTGCCGCCTGGGATATCGGCGGCAAATTCGGCGTAGACTTTGGGCGCGATCGCTTGCAGAAATGGCATCGCTTGCAGTCCGATCCCGCGGCGGAAGAAATCCAACCAGACGCGCGTGTTGGCGCTGACGAGCCAGCTGCCGTCGGCCTCCTGCGTCACCTCGCAATGGCGGTTGAGCATACGCCAGCGGAGCGGCTCTTCGCTGTTGCGCACGCGCACGGTGGCCACGATGTGCTCGATTATATCCTCGTGGCCTTCTTTGACGCGATTGACTATGAACCGCGGCGCGGTGCCCATGCGGTGCGTGCTGCGATAGCAGACGCGGCCGGCATACTCGATCACATTTTCGGGATAGGTGCTGGCGCCGTTCCAGATGGTTGCCAGATCGCTCATTTCGAGCAGGTCGGCGGGAGCGAGGGCCGGATTGGCTTGGGAGTAGGCGACGAGTTCGATGTTCATGATATTTGTGGATTCTAATAGGGGACTCTCACATTGCAAGAAATGTTAGAACGATAGCTGTCTCCTTCAAACCCTCATGGCTTGACGTAGACAACGAACTGACTACGTATCCCCCACCCCCAAGAATCGGACAGTCAACGGTAGGCACTTCGTAGACTGAATGCCCTGCATACATAGAACTTCACAGATTTTTGGTGTCTCAATGGCCCCCCAAAAAGGCCCGGCGGACGTCGCGGTTGTCGAGGAGGGCCTGGGCTTCGCCTTCGTAGGCGTTGCGGCCCAGTTCGAGGACGTAGCCGCGGTGGCTGGCTTCGAGGCCCTGGCGGGCGTTCTGCTCGATCATGAGGACGGTGAGGCCGATCTCATCGTTGAGGCGCCGGATGTTCTCGAAGATCATGCGGGTGATCAGCGGGGAGAGGCCGGCGCTCGGCTCGTCCATCATTACGATCTTGGGCTCCAGCATGAGCGCGCGGCCGATCTCGAGCATACGCTGTTCGCCGCCGGACATGGTGCCGGCCATCTGGCTGCGCCGCTCCGCCAGGCGCGGGAACAGTTCGAAGATGTATTGGATGCGCTGGTGGATGCGCGCCTGGTCATCTTCGAGATACATGCCCATCTCCAGATTTTCCATGACCGTCATCTGCGGGAAGACGCTGCGCAGCTGGGGGACGATGGAGATGCCGGCGCTGAGGACTTCCTGGGGGCGGGCATTGGTGATCTCCTGCCCGTCGAAGTGGACGGTGCCCAGGCGCACACTGACAAAGCCGTAGATCGCCTTGAAGACGGTCGATTTGCCGGCGCCGTTGGGGCCGATGACACAGACGATCTCGCCAGGATGCACAACGAGCGAGACGCCCTTCAGGATATCGAAATCCTGATAGCCGGCATAGACGTCTTCGACGGCGAGGAGAGGGGTAGACATTGGTCAGTGGTTAGTGGTCAGTAACTTCGGAGACAAGTGAATGGACGAAGGATACCGGAATCAGGCTCCGAAGTAGGCGTCGATAACGGCTTCGTTTTGCAGGATTTCCTGGGGGGTGCCTTCGGCCAGCTTTTCGCCATGGTTGAGTACGTAGACCCGGCTGCAGAGATCGGCGATGAAGTTGATGTTGTGCTCGATCAGGAGGAAAGTTTTCCCCTGGGCGTTAAGTGTGCGGATGCGATCTTTGATCGTTTCGATCAGGGTTGGATTGACGCCGGAGGTGGCTTCGTCCAGAAGCAGGATATCGGGGTCGGGCATCAGGGCCATGCCGATCTCCAGCAGGCGGCGCTGTCCGCCGGACAGGCGGCCTGCCTCCTCATCAGCCAGATGCTCTATCTGGAGGAATTCGAGCAGTTGAAGGGCGCGGTGGGCGGTATTGGCAGGACTGGGCCGCAGCATGCGCCAGAGCGATGTATCCCGCCATTGGTGACTGATCAGCATGTTTCGGAGAACGGTCATTTTGCGATAGACGCGCACCGACTGGAAGGTTCGCGTCAGCCCCATTCGGGCGACCTGATAGGGGCGCGCGCCCGTCACGTCGCGTCCCTTGAACAATACCTGGCCGCTGTCGATCTTCTGTAAACGGCTCAGGCAGTCGAAGAGGGTTGTCTTACCGCTACCGTTGGGACCGATCAGGCCGACGATTTCGCCGGGGTAGACGGCGAAATCCACATTGTTGACGGCGGCCAGGCCGCCAAAGTATTTGGAAACGGTATGCCCCTCCAGCAGGGGCTGTTGGTCAGAGGTCATGGTCGCGGTTTGCGGCTGGTTGCGTATTCCTTTCCAGAATCCACTACCTGCTCCTGCCGACGCGGCTCAAGAGCCGTCCAAGCGATGTGCTGCTGCGGTCTCCCAACGTACCGAGGATACCCTCCGGCATGAACAGCACAATCGCGACCAGAAGCAAGCCAAGCGCCAGAAGATGCCTGTCGAACAGATTGGCCCAGAGGAGGTCCTGCAGATAGTAGATGACGACAGCGCCGAGAGGCGGGCCCCAGACCGTGCCCAGGCCGCCCAGCATCGACATCATCACCATCTCGACGGTACGCGCTTCGACGAAGACGACATCCGGGTCGATATAGGTATTCTGCCAGGCCCAGAACCCACCGACAATTCCGGTGAAAAAGGCGGCAATCATGAAGGCGGCGATCTTGTGGAGCGTCGTGTTGATGCCGCGCATCTCCGCGCCGATTTCGTCTTCGCGGATGGCGATGAGGCTCTGGCCGAACTCGCTGCGCTGGATCCACCAGATCAGCGACACGACCAGGCCCATGACGGCCAACATCAGGTAGTAGTCGCCCAATCGGTTGAGGAGCGGGGGCAGGTTGAGGCCGACGCCGCCGCCGGTGAGCGGGCGCAGCACGCGCGCGATCTCGCGCATCGCGACCAGGGTGCCAAGCATGGCGATGGAAAAGTAGGGTCCTTTGAGGCGCAGGGTCGGCAGGCCGATCAGGAGAGCGAAAAGTGATGCGGCAACCCCGCTGGCCGGCAGAGCCTGCCAGAAGCCCCACTCCGGGGAGATCAGAAGGGGCGCGCCGGTCACGAGGATGCCCATCATGTAGGCGCCAATGCCGAAGAAGACAGCGTGGCCGAAGTCGACGTAGCCGGTCATGCCGCCGATCAGATTCCAGTTGGAGGCCAGGGTCACCAGGACAAAGATCTGGCTGCCGACGAAAAGGGCAACGCTGGAGACGCCCGTGTATGGGTAGAGAGCCAGCAGGAGAAGCAGCAGCAGCCAGAACGCCAGCCCGGTCCAGCCTGCGAGGAGCGAGTGCACAGGAGCGAGGAATGGGAAGGGAGTCCTTCTCCTGGTTCTCTCCGCGCCCTCATTTGCGGGCGGCCCGGTTCCCATCACTCTGCCTCCGCGTCAATAGGGCGCAGACCGCCCATGAGCCCCTGAGGCCGGACGACCAGGATCAGGACCAGGAGGATAAAGCTGGTGGCGACGCCCAGATTGGTGCCGATGCCTGGCACATAGGTAGAGACGAAGATTTCGGTGACGCCGAGGACCATGCCGCCCATCAGCGCGCCGGGGATACGCCCCAGACCGCCCAGAGCCGTAATTGTGACCGCCTTCAAGGTGAAGGGCGGGCCCATGAACGGGAAGATCGCCTGCGTGGGGCTGAGCATGGCGCCGGCGGCGGCGGTCAGGGCGATGCAGATACCGGCCGTAATGGCGTAGACGCGGTTGATGTCTACGCCGACGATGCGGGCGGCCGTCTTGTTCTGGGCTGCGGCGCGGATCGATTTGCCGAGGCGGGTGCGCTGCAGGAAGAGGTGCAGGCAGACCATGATCAAGAGAGCTGCGCCGAAGATGATGGTCTTGACGATTGGGAAGGTGACTCCCGCCAGCTGCACGGAGCCGTTGTAGGCTACGGCCACATTGCGCGGGTCCGACGTGAACTGGATTTTGAAGAGATTGGCAATTGCGATCGAAACGCCGAAGGTGACGAGCAGAGTCATCAGATGGGGGCGCTCGACGATACGGTTGATCAGAACGATCTGCAGCAGATAGCCGACCAGGAACATCAAGGGCAGAATCAGCACCAACGAGGCGAACGGGTCCATTCCGAAAAGGCGAAAGAGACCCCAAGCCATGTATGCGCCGATCATGAGGAATTCACCGTGCGCCAGATTGATCACGCCCATGACGCCCCAGATCACGGAGAACCCCAGCACCATCACGGCGTAAAAACCGCCGAGCAGCAGCCCACTGACTAGAGCCTGCAGAAGTTGGTCCATAGGCGTAATTTGCGTGGAGTGAGGAGCGGGCGTTTCCCACCCTTAGTTTGGCCGCTGCCAAGTGTCCAGGCTGCGAGATTCAGCAACGGCCAAACTCGCTCCTTGCGCTCACTCCTCCCGATCAGCGCTCTTTCCAGGGCGGCGCCGGGTAGTTCAGTTCAGTTACCGCGGCGTTGGTTGGCGCCACGACCAGAATCTCGCCGTCCTGGATCTGGATTGCCCCCATCGGTTTGCCGGCATTGCGTCCCTTTTCGTCAAAGTTGATGGGGCCGTAGAAGGTGACCACGTCGAGGCTGCGCAGGGCTGCGCGTACGTCGTCCGTGTCCAGCGAGGCGGCCTGCTCGATGGCGATGTGCAGGGCCAGCGCGGTGGCAGTCGATTCCGCGGCCTGGTAGGTGGGCGGCTCGCCCCACATCTTCTCATAGCGCGCCGCGTACTCGGCGGCGGTGCCGAAGTATTCGTCGGCGTAGCTCATCGACGCCTCCCACTGCGTCGGGCCGATAACATATTCGGAATCTGCACCGACCTCTTCGATCAGTTTCGGGTTGCTGGGGCCGACGGTGATCACCATGGCCTTGGGGTTGAAGTCCAACTCTTTGGCCGCCCGAATGAAGAGGACGGCGTCGTTAAAGTGACCGCCGCCCACGAAGATATCCGGTTCCAACTCCTTAAATTTGGACATGATGCCGCTGACGTCGGCCACGTTCACCGGGTAGGTCTCGACGCCCAACACCTCGAGCCCATATTCAGCGGCCCACTGCTGGGCGCCATCGGCTACACTGGTGGGGAAGGCGGTGTCCTCGTAAGCGATGACGACCGTTTTGGCGCCTTTCTCGGCCAGCAACTGCAGGGCAGACCTGGTGTAGTTTAATGCCGGCGTCAGCACCGCGAATAGGTTCTGGAAGCCCCGTTCAAAGAGCGGTTGCGCGGCACCGTTGCCCTCGATCATAATTTTGCCGTACTTTTCGGCAATCGCACTGGCGCTTTGGGTCAGGAATGAGCTGTAGGGTCCCAGGAGGAAGTCGACGCGGTCCTCGTTGATCAACTTTTCAACGAGGCGGGCGGCCGTATCGGGGTCCCCCTCATCGTCGTACATGATCAGCTCGACCTTATAGCGATCGTCGCCGACTTTGATGCCACCGTATTCGTCGTTCACCCAGTCCAGCCAGAGGCCGTACCCCTGACGGGTATCTTTGCCCTCACGGGAGAATTTGCCGGTTTCGCTGACAGCGGCGCCAAGGTAGATGATCTTCTCTTCATCTGCGGAAGGAGCGGCCGCGGCCGGCTCGTCCACCGGCGCGGGCGGCGCTAAGGCACAGGCTGTCAGCAGAAGAGACGCTATCAGCAGTAATGAGAGTTGTAACAGGATGTTACGCATTTTTCCTCCTCAAGCGACCCGCAGTATGGGTCAACACAAATGCATCATCTGTGAAAGTGATGATACTGTAAGGATTTTCCCGCTGTCAATAAACTGTTGTCGTCAGCAGATTCACGATGCCAGGCATCTGAACGGATCATCCGGTGTTTGCTGCATCCAAAAAAGCAGTGCTACAATCACTTTCTCTTTGAGCAGCCTCGACCAGAAGGTCGAGGCCGCAGTTTCGGTTATTCCTTATGCGGAAGCGGGCAACCACCACTTTCGAATCAACACTGGGGAGTGGTGGCCAAAGCGCTGCCGCTTCGCCAAATGGGCACGACTAGTGAGCAAACAATACTACGGCGGCCAGGCTGTAATTGAAGGCGTGATGATGCGGGGCCGCAAGGCGATGTCGATTGCCGTGCGCAACGCACAGGGTACGATCGTCATCCACGAGGAGCCACTCACGGCCAGGATCTATACGCGCAAGTGGGGGCAGTGGCCTTTTGTACGGGGGCTGGCCCTGCTGTGGGATGCGCTTGGGCTGGGGATGCGGGCGCTGATGTGGAGCGCGGACGTGGCGATGCAGGAGGATGACGCCGAGGAGCAGGTCGAGTTTTCCGGCCCGGTGGCGTGGACGACGATCGCGACAAGTCTCGCGTTTGCGGTGGCGATTTTCTTTTTGGTTCCCACCATGGCCAGCCGCTGGTTTGCCGGCTTCTTTGAACACAACCCCTATCTCGACGCCGTGGCCGAAGGCGGTATCCGCCTGATTCTGTTTGTGGTCTATCTGTGGGCGATCAGCCTTTTGCCCGACATCCGACGCGTGTTCGCGTATCACGGCGCGGAGCACAAGGCGATCAACGCCTACGAGGCCGGCGCGAGACTTACGATAGACAATGTACAGAAGTACAGTGTACAGCATGTACGTTGCGGGACCAGCTTCCTACTGTACGTGCTTGTGATCAGCATTCTCCTTTTTGCCCCTCTCACCTTTGCCTGGATCGAGTACCCCTGGCTGGCGTTGCTTCTGCGTTTTGTCACCCGTCTGCTGCTGGTCCCACTGGTTGCCGCGATCTCCTATGAGATTATCCGTTTCAGTGCCAATCACGCCGAAAATCCGCTGATGCGGCTGCTGATTGCGCCGGGACTGCTGCTCCAGCGCATAACCACCCGCGCGCCGGACAGTTCGATGGTCGAATGTGCGATTGCCGCCCTGATCCCGGTGCTGGCTGCCGACGGCATTGAGGGCGTCCCGCCGGCGCGTCCGGGAGAGTCGGACGAGGAAAGGGCGGACGCAGCGCGCGCGTACGGCGAAGCGGTAGCGGATTAGCCAGCTGCCATCACCCCGGTTATTCATTTTCGAACTCTGTTCTCAACTCAGAAGAGCTTTAGTAAGCTGCGCGCGGCGTTGTAGCGGCTATGACCAGGCGGAGCGGGCGTTGCGCGGGTCCTGCTGGTTATACATCTCGGCGTGGATGGCGTCCGTGAGCAGGATCTGCTGACGTGAGGCGCTGTCCATCCGGCCCAACTCGGTCAGATAGCGAGTCATGCTTCCCAGATCTCTTAACTCAAGACCGTGCAACGTGCGGACGAAGGCGATCTGAAAGGGGTTGCCGGTCAACAGGCGGGGGATACGCAGGCTCTGCATAACGTCTTCGGTCAGGTCGCTGTCGGGGTCGCCGGAGACCGCTGCGAACTCCACTGGCAGCCCATGCGCTGCAAGCCGGTCCGATACGTCGTAGTTGGCGGAGGGCTTAGCGGCATTCCACATAGTTTCCAGATAGCGCAGGGTGGCGGTAGAGACCGGCGTGAACTCCCCGTCCGGATAGAGAGAGGCAAAACCTTCTGCCGAGGTCGTGTCGCGCCAGAGCAGATGCTCCAGATTGTACTCCTGCGCGAGCGAGCGTACGAATGTCTTGCGCGCCATTTCGGTCTCGCTGTCGAGTGCGGCCCGGCCACCGCCCGGCTCCTGTTCGGGGAGGGCTGTCTGGCTCTCGCCGACGGCAGCCTGAGCGCTCTCGCGCACATGAGAAGCCAGAATATCTGCGAGAGGGTGGGACGACACTTCCTGGCCGGTGAACAGCGCAGCCAGCCGATCGAGACGTTGAGGCGTTGTCCAGATGGCGCGCAGGCGCCCTTCCCCTCCCCTGTAGCCGCCCGCGGCGGAATGGGGAGGTCCAGCCGCCTGGATGCCGGCATCAACATCCTGGCGGCCGCGCATGAAGGCCAGGCAGCGTTCCCACATATTCTGGCTGAGATGGGGCCGGTATAGATGGGAGGTGATCGCATCTTCCGGCGGAAGGGGCGGCATCTTTTC
Source organism: Caldilineaceae bacterium (assembly GCA_965204525.1). GTDB lineage: Bacteria > Chloroflexota > Anaerolineae > Caldilineales > Caldilineaceae > Bin5. The sequence goes on from OZ241994.1 coordinate 3,019,272, forward strand.
ACTGACGGACCAGTCCTGCAAAGACCGGCAGGTCTGCTCAAGAACATTGTCCATCTGTTTGAGCATCTGTTCCAGACGATCATGGACGCGGCCCAGCCCCCGCCACACGCTGTCCTGCAGAAGGGCGGTCAGTTCAGAACAGGCCAGATTGACCCGCTCGCGCCGCAGCTTCTGCACGCGCTGCGCCCGCCTCCGATAGGAGGTGGTCGCGCCGAGAAACGCGCCGATCATCAGCCCGATAAAAGTGGCGGCGTTGGCTTCGTTGCCGATGAAGTCGACGACTGCGTCCAGAGACGCGCCGGTCATCAGCTGGGCAAGTACGGAGGGATCGTTTTGCACGGTGGCAATATCGTCCGCATTGCCGACCAACCCGGAGCCGAACAGATAGAGCAGTGTCAGCAGAACGATACCACTCAGCAGACCGAGCACCCGCGTCAATGATCCGAACAGAGATGGTTTATCGGCGAGAGTGCGACGATAGCGGTTGCGCCAGTCGCGCAGCTCCAACTGTCGTTCAACCCGGTTTGCATCGGCAGGAGTAAAGGCGGCGTCCCCTGCTGCCAGCGACGGCCAAAGTCGTTCCTGCTCCAATTCAAACAGCCACTGGTGGAGTTGGCGCCGCGCATGCAAGAGTCCTGACGGCTCGGAGCCAATCAGTGAGAGCAGGTGGGCGCGCATCTGCTGCGCGACGGCCGGCAGGAAGCGGTTGTCGGTGGGGTCAACGGGTAGACCGTCTTCGTCCAGGGCGGCCAGTCCCCAAGCCGTATCCAGAGCGCCGGCGCCGAAATCCTCTTCAGACTGTGCCAGCACACTCTGGAACTGATTGTCGAAGGCGGCCTGCCAGCGGATCGGATTGAGACCGCGCAGCTTGCGCGCCGTCGCTGACGGCAGCACATATCCCGAATGGACTGTAAGATCCTGGATCGTCTCGGGGTTCAGCTCATTGAACAGGTCGGGCATCTGCCCGATGAGCCGGTTCAGTGCCTGATGCGAGGTTGCGCCCAAATGCTGCAGCGAGGCCAGTGGTTCCAAGTGGTTGGCGGCGCCGGTCAAGGGTGAGCCGGCGGCGGGTGAACCGTCTGCGCTCCCAGGCTGGAGCAGGACCTGCTCGCGCACGAGCCGCTTGCCCTCATGCTGCTGCGCGGCCCGGAAGATATAGTCCAGCGGCACATGATCGGCGGCTGCGCCGAGCAGGCTGTAGGGCCGTTCGCTGGCGTTGCGCAGATCGATACCGACCTGTTCATCAATATAGGCGGCTCCATCGGCGGCGATGAGCGCCTGAAGAGTGTTGCCAACGAGGACGGAGAGTTCGTAGCTGTTGCGGGCCAGGCCTTGATTGCTCTTTTCCCGATCCACCAGATAGATGCGGTCGAAGAGCGGTCGCCCCAGCCACTCCTCTGGCAGTGTGCCCCGTGCCTTGGAGCCTTTCCAAATGGAAGAGATGACCTGTTTGAGGTTGGCGCGACGCAGGCCGGTGAACGCCTCCAATTCGGCCAGTGCCGCGTAGCAGGAGGCGTCTTCGATAGTGCGGTTGGCGTCGGTGGCGTAGCTGCCGGCAGCGAAGATGCCGACGACCTGGGCGATGTGACGCTGGCCCAGATAGTTGAGTTGGTGCGCGATCGTTGGCCAGATCAGGGCCGACGTCAACGGCTCATAGAGGGGTGCAATCACATACAGAGTCGTCTGTACAAAGGGGTCGCCGGGAACAAGGGTGTCGGCGCGGATGGGATCGATGATATTGGAGGCGACCAGATGGGCGATGCTGCCGCCGTCGTTGATCGCGGCGCGAAATGCGTGCCGCCGCGTTGGTGGTTCAGGCGGGGCTGTGGGCGATGCAGGGAGGGGTTCTGCATTGCCGGGAACACCGCCGGTGTCAGCGTCCTTGTTTGATCTGCGGAATGGCCAGGGCAGCCCCCTGCGAGAAGGCTTAGCGGCTGTGGGCGAATCGCCCGCTGACCCAGGTGGATACGGGGAAGATGGTGTGGCCTGCCATTGGAGCGGGTGCAGCGCGTCTGCGGCCGACGCCAGCAACAGGCTGGCCCGCCGCTGGCTCGTTGCCCGCCGCCAGTGGTTGGTGGTCTGCGGCAGTTCAGGGACGGCAGGGGGCGGCGACCGCATCAGTTCGGTGAGCAGCCGTTCGAGATAGAAGGGCGGAAGACGGTTATCACGCAGGGTGAACAGATTGAGAGCAATCTCGTCCTGATGATTGAGTTGATCGGACGGCAGGAGGGCGGCAAAGCGGGTGATGCGCGTCAGATCGGGGCCGTCGACGCCGGTAGCGTTACGCTGTTCCTGGGCGGAGTGCAGGCGCGGCGCCAAATGGAGCATCGTCTGCAGGCCCCATCCACCAAGACATAGTATTGCGGCTCGGCTGCGGGTTGCGCCGGGAATCATGGTAGTGTCTAGTTTTTGGTTTGGTTGCCGGGTTGCGTTCGGCGCTAAGTGACTTATTTTATAACAGATTGCCGGGGTCGGTACAGGTCCACCGATCTACGGCAGGAATGGTTGTCCAACCAATGCTAGAAATCTTTTTCGGTGATTTCGGGCAGGTCGACCCAGGCGGGATGGAGATGAAACTCCTCGCGGGCGGGGAAATCGAGTTTGTTTTCATATTGTGCCCGAAACTCGTCCAGACGGTCGATAAGCGTCACAGGCAGGCCGTGGACGATCCAGACGGCGTCCATGCGTCCGGTGTCGCCGGTGGGTATCCATTTCATGTCCTCCTGCCCGACCATCGCCATCGCCAACTGGGCATCGTCTTCGCGCGTTGACGGTGTGGCCGCCAGGCGGATGTGCTCCAGATTGCCGTCGTGGAAGCTGAAGCGGTCCGAATCCCAGCGGATGTAGGGGTTCAGACGGTCCAGCCACTGCTGGACGCGGTTGTTGGGCAGAGGCCGGGCCTGCTGGGTCTCTTCGCCATGTTGTACACCGATAATATGACGGATGTCGACGCACTGCAGAACCCTGCCCAGCAGCCCCCTTTCGGTGGCGATTGCGTTGGTGAGGTTTGCGAACAGCTCCTCGCCGCTGACCGCCTGTCCGAAGTTCAAAGCACGGTCGATAACGGCCCAAGCAGGACCTCCCAGTCGCTGGGGTAGACGACCTGGGCTGCGTTGCGATAGAAGTGTTGCAGATAGTCGCGCCCGACGGCGCCGGTCTCCAGTTCATAGTATGTGTTGGTGCTGGCGGTGCCGTCGGGGATGCGGGGGTCGATGCGTTCGGCGGCCCGCCTTGCCGCATGATTGGCCCGGCCCAGCGCGCTGCCGGCATAGTCTATCTGTGAGCGGAACAGTTCCCGCATCTGCGTTCCGTAGGCAAAGAGGCGCTCGACGAGGATTCGCTCCAGGATGTCGCGGCGCTGGTGAAGTCGGGAGCGGGCCTTGCGCTGGCGCATGTCTCGGGCGCGGTCGCGGGCCTGGCGGGGGTTGAAGGCCGCGAGCATGAGGTCGCCCAGTCCGCCGGCAATCTGGCCGATCTGTTCCGCTGCGCCTCCTTGCTGCGCCAGCAACGAGCGCCAACGGGCGCGGTCCTCTTCCATGACCGGATGGTTGTTCAGCAGGAAAAGTCTTTGTTTTATCAGCGATTCGTTGGGCGCGGTGGAGGGATTCAGCGGCGCCAGCAGGTCGGCCAGCACCAGCGCGCCGCGCAGTCCTGTATCGAGGATCACCTGGCGAAAAGTTTCGTCGACCGCGGTCTTGAAACCGAGCCATGCGCCGCGTTGTTCCTCGACCTCCTCGGCCATCTCTTCCAGCCGGTCGTTGTCCAGCGAGAGATAGCGGGAGCGCATCCTGGCCAGGAGTCCCTGCCAGGCGGTGACAACCTTCTGGCGTGTCTGTGGGGAGATAGGCTGGCGCGGGTCGTTGAGCTCCGGCCCGGCGGCCAGGCGCCGCATGCAGTCTGCCAGGAATGCCTGTTGCCAGAAGTTGACCAGTGACTCGTCCGGCGCGACGATCGCGGATGCGGCAAAGCTGCTGTAGACCAGGTAGTTTCCCTTCGCCGGAGGCCGCCCGGTGCGGCGGTCGTTCACTACCTCGGCGGCGGCGACGCTGCCGGACATGCGTTCGCGCACGACGTTCACCTCCAGCCCGAGAATCTCGCTGCTCAGGTGGCTGATGGCTGTGAGCTGGATCAGATGCGCGGCCAGGTTTTCGGCATCGGCTTTGCGAGCAAGGCTGCGGCCGTCGCGGTTGGTACGCCCGACCAGAAAGATAAAGTCGAACGGTGCGTAGGGTGTGTCGGGCAGCGCCCGCTGTTCGCTGGGGTAGAGTTCCTGGAACTGCTGCGTTTCCTGGAAGTAGTTCAGTTCTTTGAGCGCGGCGTAGGCGTTGGCTTTGATGCGTCGGCGCTGCAGGTCGCTGTTGATCTCCTCTTCGAGCACGTCGGGCAGGAAGAAGATGCCGACGACGCGGGCGTTGCTGCGCACGAGGGCGCGCACGCGGTGCGCCACGTCCATAAACATGCCGGCGCCGGTGCCGCCGCAGAGGCTGCTGACGATATAGACGAGCTGATAGTTGCTCATCACGGGAAAGCGGCGATTCTGCGCCATCTCCAGATCGCGGATCTTGTCCAGGGCCGCGTATTTCGTCTCCAGCAGCCTTTTGAAGGTGACGTAGTTGCGGAAGAAGGATAGCCGTCCGATGGGCCGCAGCTGTTTGGCGCCGTTGTGGATATAGCCGAGCGGGATCGAGGGGTAGTCCCACCAACGGGCGATTTCGGGATGATTTTCGAGGTTATCGACGAGGCGGGTTGCGTCAAATTTGCCCATGTAGGCCGATTCATCGGCGTAGAGGGGCTCCTGATCGAGCCGGTTGATCAGCGGTTCTGTATCCAGCGCCAGCAGTTGAATCATCGCCGGCAGCGTTTCGCCGCCCCAAGCTTTGCGCAGGCGCCGTTTGACCGCCCGCACAGCATTGGTGCCCATACCGCCTACGCCGACCACGAGGGTCGGATAAATTGTCGGCTTTTCACTAATAAACGGCGCCCCGTTCTGCTCCATATATGGCTTTCCTCTTAAACTCCATGTAGTCCGTTCTCAGTAATCCGTCACTGCGCATGTTTGCGTAGCTTGCCAAGCTATCTGGCTACCGCCAACTACCGGAAGATCTGAGGTCGGCCAGATGCTCCGGCAGCGGCGCATAGCAAACCAGGGACTAGAAGCTGTCGCGCGGGCTGCCCCAAGGGTCGCCCGAACCCGCGCCGGCGGATGAACTGTTGTGCTCGTCGCCAAACGCCCCATCGCCCGAAGAGGGAGACGACCAGTTCGAGTTGTCGCCGGACGGGTCTGTCCGTCCGAAGTCACCGGACGCAGCGGACGAGTAAGGGTCCGGCCCCCAGCCTCTCTGGTCCCAGGCTGTGTCCCAAGCGGACTTTTGCGTACCTTCACCGGCGCCTTGCCAACTGTCCGAACTGCCGGAACCGGCAAAACGCTCAGGAGGGGTATCAGCGATATTCTCAAAGGCAGCGGAATAGCCTGGCGAAATTGCCGCAGGTTCCGATCCTGGGACGGGCGGTGGGTAAGACGCGTACGCCGGCCCCTTGGCCACATTCGACGTGACGAATGCGGCTTCCGGCCTGCTGGCGTGATGCCAGCTGTCCGGACTGCCGGGGGCGGCAGCGTACCCAGGCGTAAGAGGGGAATCCTGCCCAGGCAGGGTCACTCCCGGATCTTCGTCGTCATCCATATTGTACCCGCGAGTGCGGGAACGCGCCACCAGGATGAGCAACCCCAAGAGCAGCATCGGTCCGCTGCAGAAAACGAGCGGGAAGGTGTAGAACGGACGCAACCACCACTCAACGTAGCGCTGATAAAGGGTTGGGCTGCGGAAACTGATATCGACAGACCGTATCTCGCCTGCCAGGCCGACAATGCTCAGCTGCAACTCTCCACTATAAAAGGAGCCGCGCAGGGCATCTTTGGGCAGGTCTTTGCGGGCGATGAGGGTGACGGGGACTTCGAAAAAGCCTTCGTCATCAGGAATACCGTTGACTTCCACCGGCGGGGCTTCCAGGAAAAGTTCATCCAATTTCATCACGCCGCTGCCGGTCTCTCCCGATGCGGTTAGCCCAACAATTTCAAGCACAAAAGGCGTTTTTCCGTTGAAGCGCAGGAAAAGCGTTTCCGTCGCTCTTTCGCCGGCCCGCCCCAGATCGCCAAAATCGAGCGCGCCGGCGACACCCCACTCCACGTCGCGAATCTGGAGACGGAAAGGCACTGTCGCCGCTGAGGAGGGATCCGCGCTGGAGGAGGCGTGTGCGGACAGGACATCGAAGTCCTGGCTGGGACCGGCCAGACTGAGAAGACCGTGGCAGCTGCCGGCGGACATGGGCCCTTCACTTTGCAGGCGAACCGGCAGCGCCCAGTTCGCCGGCTGTAAACCGTCCGAGCCCGCGGAGTCAGCCGCGCTGTCTCCCGCCGCCTCGAAGGGCTGCAGGTCACCGGCGGTGGCGGTGAGGCCGCTGCAGCTACTTTCGGCCAGTTCAACCGTCAGCCGAAAGGGGGTATCCCCACTGTAGGCGACCGGCAGCAGGACCTGCTCATCCAGCCGGAAGTTCGGCGATGTATCGTAGAGCAGCGCGCCGAAGTCGGCCTCCTGCACCTGGATGCGTGCCTGGGAGCGGGGGATGTCCAGGATCACAGCCAGCGAGGGGGCGGGACGCACCTGTACCTCCATGGGCAGTCCGGCCGGGCTGAGAGCCGACAGATTCAACTGGCCTTCGTACTGGCCTGGGCGCAGCAGGTCGAGGCCGTCCACGTGCAGGAGCGCGGTCTGGATACCGTTTTCGGGCACTTCGACGGAAAGGGTCACAGAGGCCTCGCGCATGATTTCGCTTGTATCGGACCGGCGCAGGACCAGCGACGCTTCCAGCGTTCCAATCTCTTCAACCGTGCTCGCCTGGATCGTGAGCGGCCATCCTTCGGGCGGCATCTTGGCCAGATCGATATCGGCCGGCAGGCCCTTCACGTAGATCGCCGGTTCCACTTCCAAGAGCGTGCGCGCATAATCTCCGAAACGGACTCCATCAGTGGCCGCCGTCAGCAGGAAGAGCGCCTCGTAGTCTCGCCCGTCCTGCGGCATAAAGCCGTCGTCGGAGCAGACATGTTCCCCGCAGCTGATCCGCCTCCGGTAGACAATATCGCCGCCGTCGAGGTCGGTAACGTAGACAGCGGCCTGGAGATCCTCCAGCTGGACACTGGGGCCAAAACCGACCTGCAGTTGCAGGCTGCCGTCCTGCAGAATACCGGGATTGCTGGCCGAGGGAGAGAAGACCTGTGCCTTGGGCAGCTCCTCAGAGGTCTGAAGCCGGAAGGTACGCCGCAGCTGTAACGGCTCTCGATCCTCTCCCAACTGAACTGAGACCTCTTCCACGCCGCCGGAAAGCTCCTGGACGGCGACCGTTCTGCCGCTGACCGGGTCCTGGCCCAGGAGGGAGATGGGCAGATTGCCGTTGAGCATCAGCGGCTCGTCCGCGGCGGGGCCGGCGCCGGCAACGACGATGAGAGGCGACTTGCCGGCAGGGTAGTGGCGCGCCGAGGCGGCGTTGCCCAATACGCTGGGAGGCGGGAAGAGGAGCTCAGGATAGCTGTCGGCCTGGACGACGGCAAAGCTGCTCAGGTCGGTCGTTTTGGCCACCCATTCGCCGGCAGCCAGCGGAGCGACAGCCAGGTTGAGGTCGATGTTGCCGTCGGCGAGCAGGCTCTGTGTCAGCATCGGCGCGCCGTCCCGCTCTACGGCGGTGATCGCCGATTGCGGACTGACGAAGGCGATGCTGCCGGCGCCATGCGCCTTGCGGATTGAGATAGTCAGGTTCCCGTGCACGTTGCGGTGGGTGACGACCGAACGGTCCGACTTCATTTCGGCGAACAGTTCGCTGAAGATGAGCAGGAGGTCCTGCGAGCTCTTGGCCTCGCGCGCAAGTGGCGAGCTGGTTTTGAGAAAGTCGCCGGCGCAGCCTGCATCGGGATTGCAGAGGATCACGGGGTAGAGCAGTGCGCCGGCGTCCTCGATCTGTGCCAGCAGATTGGTGATGGTCTGCCGCTGGCCGGTGACCTGTAACGGCGCGGTCGGTTCCCCGTCGGTCAGCAGCAGCACGTACTGACTGCGGTCAGGGTCGCCGTGAAGTTCGAGCAGCTGCAGCGCCTCTTTCAGCCCCAAATCCATGCGTGTGTAGCCGCGCAGGGCATACTCCTCGGGGGACTGGAGCGACGCAGCCAGCCGGCTGCGGTTTTCGGCGCTGCCGACCTCCTGCAACAAGCTCATCGAGCCGACGCCCTCGGCGGTACTGTCGAAACGCAGCACGGCGATGCGGTCGGCGCTGTCGGCGAGATGGACCAGCAGGCGGGCCGCGCTGTAGCGCAGTTCGTTGGGGTCGCTGGGGGCGTTAAGAGTGGCGTCATCACAGGGGGGACCGGAGGGAGGTTGGCCTTGCGGCCAGGGCCAGCAGGTGGCCATGCTGCCGGAGTCATCGAGAATGACGATCACGTCGATGGGGGCGGCCCCGGACGCGGACTGACGCGGCAACGCAGATCGGGTCTCGGCGTGTGCAGGCGCGGCGGCATGGCCCGTGATCAACAGGAGGAGAAACCCACATAGCAGACAGACAGACACGGCCCAAGGCCTCCGGTCCCAGCCCCGCGAGATGCGGCGGATGAGCAGAGGCCGCTGGTAAACGTTTCCGGGCAGATTGCGCTCCTGACACCTGTGGCTACTGCACAGCGGTTAGCGACCGATCAACGAACTGCTGGCTCTACCGGTTCCAATAGAGAAGCAAACGCGCGCATCGGCTCCGCGTTCCCCTGCTTTGCCGGCAGGGATACAGTCCCCCACAGGTCAAACCCGCCGAACGCCCTATTCCCGCGGCGTTCGGCGGCATAGACATGCAGTGAGCGAAATGCGCGCGCATCGGCTCCTATTCTATCTATAGAAAGTGTATCACAGCGCAGATTGGCATTACAAGATCCACGTCCAAGTCCGGGGCCCGTTTCCGGACCTGGACTCCGGGTATCTGGCAGAGGGCCATACGTCCCCGAACCGGCTGCGCGCTTCGGAGGAATTTAAAGGGTGGTTACACTGGAATTGTGGGCGGAGAGGCCGGGCCTGCAGGCGTCTTTGGGTTTCTGATTTCAGAGTTTTCTCGGAGGTTCGGGCAGCAGGCAGGCGCTGAAATGTGCGAAATAACGACAAGAAACCTGCGCACTGCTTTTGGGCGATTTGCCTACGATCCGCCAATGAAATACAGATCCAGGCGGTCAGTGTTGGAGCGAGCACCCATTCGCCCGCAACGGACGTTACGCATGTGGATCTCGCTTGAAGTTATGATCTTCGCTGAGGCTGCGCGTTGGAGGCGCTGGCACGAATCAGGCGTTTGCGAAGCCCTTTCGGCAGGCGGCCGACCGCCCAAATGGACAAAAGCCCCTGGCGCCGAACACCAGGGGCTGAGGATTCGTAGATAGCGGCGGCGATGAATGGGGGGATTGGCGTGAGAAAACGACTAACCGTCGTTGTTCGTGGCGGCAAGCTCGGCGAGCATCTGCGAGAGTGCGGCCACGAACTGGTCTGTACGCAGTGCGCCGGGGATCAGCCGCCCCTCGCCGCCGACAAGAACGACGAAGGTGGGTGTACCGCGGACAAAGGGCGCGCCGTCTCGCATATCGTCCTGCACTGCCTGCGCGGGCGCGTCCTCTGCCAGGCAGGTTGAAAAGGCGTCGGTGTCCAACTCGTATTCAGCCGCCAACTCCATGAAGTAGATTGTGTTTTCCGAGCGAGACCACTGATCCATATCGACGAAAAGGCGGTGATGGAACTGCCAGAAGGCCTCCTGCTCGGCCGCGCACTCGGACGCGACCGCAGCGGAAAAGGCATGGGGATGGATATTCTCGATGGGGAAATGCTTGAATACCCACATCACCGCGCCGCGGGCGACAAACTCTTCATCCAGAACCGGCTGCGTTGTCAGGGCGTGGCGGCTGCAGTAGGGGCATTGGAAGTCGCTAAATTCAACGACAACGATCGGGGCGTCGCTACTGCCCTTGTAGATGTCACCGGCCAAAGTGAAGCCGGGGCGGTCCGGGTCGGGCTTCAAGCCCTCCGCCGTCGCCCAGAAGGGCAACCCGCCGTCTCCCTGCTGTTGCTGTTGTTGTTGCTGCGCCTGGGCCGCGCCTTGGGGCGTACGGCCGGCCGCGATCGTCCCGATCCAGTTGTCGAAGGTATCGTATGGCTGCGCGCCGGAAAGGGAAAAAGCGTCGCCGGTCTCTTCACGGACGAAGCGGAAACTGGGGGTGCCGGTAAAGCCGAAGGACTGGGCTTCGGCCAGGCTTTCGTTCACCTTTGCCAGCTGGGTCTCGTTATTTGCCATGCAGGACCCATATTGGGTGGTGTCGGCGCCCAACTCCTGCGCCAGTTCGGCAAAGAAGGACAGGGCCTCTTCGCGGGGCGCCCATTCTTTCTGCGTCCGGAAGATCCTGTCGTGCATCTGCCAGAAGAGGACGATATCCTGCTCAGCCACACAGTTGGCGGCGATGGCCGCGGCCAGAGCGTTGGGATGTATCGAGGAGAGGGGCATATCGCGGAAGACGAATTTCACGGCGCCGCTCTCGCCGAATGCGGCCAGAAGCGCCGGTTCGGTCTGGATCACATGGCGGGCGCAGAAGGGGCATTCGTAGTCGCTGTATTCGTAGATGGTGATGGGCGCGTTCGGATCGCCGCGGTAGGGGTATCCCTCTTCGGTAAAGCCGACAGGGAGGCCTCTGTGCATGGCGGGCTGTGAGTCGCCGGCGGGCGCTGGGGCAACGGCGGGTGCGACGATATTGCCATCGGCATCTGTCGTACATCCTGCGACGAGTAGAAGGAGGACGATCAGGAAGGTGAGGGGACTCAGGCACAGCCCGCTCTCTTCTCTACCTGCGTCATTCACTTGCCTGGTACGGCGCAATGATCCGGCTTGCAAATTCATGGGTCCTCCTTGAGGGACTTCCGACTGTGATACGAACTGAGGGCCTGAGGTGCGCCCCGGCGCGGTTGGCTCGATGCGCTGCCGCCTGGATATGTGAGCGCCTGTACGAATACCTTGACGGCTGTGTGGTTATTGACGGCAGCCAAGCAGTTCGTCTCGAAAGTGAGAGACTACCCTATTGTAACGGCGGGAACAGGAGAGTACTAATCTGGCGAGTCGTCTCGGCGGGTTGGCTCACTGTTCTCCCCAGGTAGTCAAGTTTGCCTGAAAGCCTCGTTACATCGTAGTATGAGGACTTTGGAAGGGAACTGGCCAACCCCGGTGGTCGGGGGCGCGTAGAAGATTTACCGCGCACGCTATTGACCACGAAGCGCTAAAGGTGAGAGAAGGGCATGGACGACACGACCTTGCCAGCAGGTGTTGAAACAGCAGAAGCGCAGGAGGCCGCTGGACTCCGCGGCCGCGCTGGGGATGAGAAGCAAGAGGCGGACAGCGCTTTGACCGGTGAGCCCGTTCGTACCCAGGTGCGGCCGTCCACTCCTCTGACCGGGCACTTGCGTCAACTTGAGGCGGAGGCGATCTACGTGTTGCGGGAGGTTGCGGCGCAGTTCGAGCGGCCGTGTCTGCTCTTTTCCGGCGGCAAAGATTCGATCGTCTGCGCGCATCTGGCGCGCAAGGCATTTACGCCGGGGCGGATTCCCTTTCCGCTGCTGCACATCGACACCGGTCACAACTTTCCTGAAACGCTTGCCTTTCGCGACAAGCTGGTAAAGGAGCTGAGCGTTCGCCTGGTGGTGCGTTCGGTGCAGGATTCGATCGACGCCGGGCGCGTACAGGAGGAGCCGGACGGCGATCCCAGCCGTAACCGGTTGCAGACGGTTACACTGCTGGATGCGGTGGCGGAGCTGCGCATCGACGCGGCCGTGGGCGGCGCGCGCCGCGATGAAGAAAAGGCGCGCGCGAAGGAGCGCTTCTTCTCCCACCGCGACGGCTTTGGCCAGTGGGATCCCAAGAACCAGCGGCCGGAACTGTGGAACCTTTTCAACGGCCGGAAACTCAACAACGAACACTTCCGCGTCTTCCCCATCAGCAACTGGACCGAGCTCGATATCTGGCAGTACATCGCCGAGCAGAGGATCGACCTGCCCAGCCTTTACTTCGCCCACGAACGCGAGATAGTGGACCGGGATGGGATTCTGCTGGCGGTTGGGGCCTACGTCAAGCCGCGGCCGGGGGAAACGGTCAGGCGTGACAGGGTGCGATTCCGCACGATCGGCGACATGACCTGTACGGGCGCGTTTCGCTCCTCTGCCAGCGATCTGACGGACATTATTGAGGAGGTCGCGACCGCGCGCATCACCGAACGGGGCGACCGGGCTGACGACCGCCGCAGCGAGGCCGCGATGGAAGACAGGAAGCGGCTGGGATATTTTTAGCTGCTGCGGTTCGTGAATCATTGGTCGCAAAGTTACTGGCCGCTGATGACGATACACTGGGATAAGTGATGGACCTACTACGCTTCTCCACCGCCGGCAGTGTCGATGACGGCAAGTCGACCTTGATCGGGCGGTTGTTATACGACTCCAAAGCAATATTCGAAGACCAGTTGGAAGCGGTCGAGCAGGCGAGCGCAGCGCGCGGCGACCCTTCGGTCGACCTGGCGCTGCTGACCGACGGGCTGCGGGCGGAGCGGGAGCAGGGCATTACGATTGACGTTGCCTACCGTTACACGGCAACGCCCAGACGCAAGTTCATTATCGCCGACACGCCCGGGCACATCCAGTACACCCGCAACATGGTGACCGGCGCCTCCACGGCGGAGCTGGCGATCATACTGGTTGACGCCCGCAAAGGTGTCCTCACCCAGTCGAAGCGGCACAGTTTTATCGCCTCTCTATTGCAGATCCCCCATGTCGTTGTCGCCGTCAACAAGATGGACCTGGTCGGATACAGCGAGGCGCGCTACCAGGAGATCGTTGCCGACTACCGCGCGTTCGCGGCCAAGCTCAACGTGCGCGACGTGGTGTATATTCCCATCTCTGCGCTGCACGGGGACAATATTGTGAGCCAGAGCCAGAATATGCCTTGGTACCATGGCGCAACGCTGCTGCACCACCTTGAGACGGTCAACATTGGGGCCGGCCGCAACAACGTGGACTTTCGCCTGCCGATACAGTATGTAATCAGGGCGAACAGTGCCGTTGACCATGACTTCCGCGGTTTCGCCGGGCAGATCGTATCGGGCCGCATTGCGGTGGGTGAGGAGGTGGTCGCGCTGCCGGCAGGTATCCGCAGCCGTGTGGCGGGGATCCATCGCGGCGACGAGAGCTGCGAGCGGGCCGCTGCCGGCGACGGCGTGGTGATCACGCTCGAGGATGAGATCGACATCAGCCGGGGGGACATGCTGGTGCGGGTGCGCAACCTGCCCCACTCATCCAACCAGATCGACGCGACGCTGTGCTGGATGAACGAAGAGCCGATGAAAATCGAGTGGCCGGTTTCCAATAATTTCAGCGGACAGTGGTACTGGTTACAGCAGTCGACGCGGCGGGTGCGCGCCTCGGTCCAGGAGTTGAACTACCGCATCAATGTGGACACGATGCACCGTGAAGATGCACAGACACTGCATCTGAATGAGATCGGCCGCGGGCAGATTGTGACCACAGAGCCTCTTTTCTTCGATTCGTATCAGATCAACCGCGCCACAGGCAGCTTCATTCTTATCGACCCCCATACCAACAACACGGTTGCGGCGGGCATGATCCGGGACCGGGCGCGGCGGGTAAGTGAGCTGGTGCAATGGCGAGGAGAGAGAAAAGAGGAAAGAGAAAAGAGTGAACATCCCATTTCTCGCAGTTCCGATGTCGTCTGGGAACCGGTCGCTGTCACGCGGCCGATGCGGGAGGAGCTGAACGGGCATGGGGCTGCGGTGCTCTGGTTCACGGGGCTCTCCGGTTCGGGCAAGTCGACGGTGGCCAAGGCGCTGGAACAGAAGTTGTTTGCGTTGGGTGTGCGTACTTTCTCATTGGACGGGGACAATGTGCGTCATGGTCTGAACAGCGATCTGGGCTTTGGCGCGGCCGCGCGCACGGAGAATATTCGCCGGGTGGCGGAGGTGGCCAGGCTGGCTTTTGAGCATGGCAATGTCGTGCTGTGCACGTTTATTTCGCCCTATGCGGAGGACCGGGAGGCGGCGCGGGCGCTGGCCCCGGAAGGCAGTTTTTGGGAACTCTTCGTCAAGTGCGACGTAGAAATCTGCAGGGAAAGGGATCCCAAGGGGCTATACGAACGAGCCGAGCGCGGGGAGATCCCGAACTTCACCGGCGTCTCGGCCCCCTATGAGGAGCCGGGGCAGCCGGAGATGGTGCTGGAGACGGACCGGCACAGCGCGGACGAACTGGCGCAGCGGATCCTGGAAGCGCTGGCACGGGCCGGGATCGTACCCGGTGGAGACAGTTGACCGCCGGCATGTTCTGCTCGGCGGGCGATCGGTGGGATTGTTGAGAACTGCAATTGTCGTTGGCGGCGGCATGGCGGGACTATTCGCCGCCAACGTGCTCGCCGACCATTGCGAGCAGGTCACTGTCCTGGAGCGGGACGAGGCGTGGCGTCCCCGGTCGCGGCCCACCGGTCACACAGTGGACACGGATAGCTTGCCGCAAGCTGCTGGCCGGCCCGGCGTGCCCCAATCCCGCCATGTGCATGTGCTCCTGTTGCGGGGCGTACAGGTCCTGCGGAAACGCTTCCCCGGCCTGGAGGAGGAGTTGCTGGCCCTGGGTGCACCGCCTCTCAACTGGCTGAAAGATACGGCCGCCCTGGTTCGGGGCGGCTGGCTGCCCCGCTTTGACTCGAATCTGATTGGCTTCAGCGTGAGCCGCAACCTGCTGGAGCATCACATACGCGAGCATCTCCGACGCCGAAGCAACATCCAGTTCCGCAGCGGCTATCGGGTCGCCAATCTCTGCGCCAACAGCGACAACACTCGCATCACGGGCGCCATCTGCATCACAGACAGTGAAACCGTTACACTGCACGCCGATCTTGTCGTCGATGCCAGCGGACGCTCTTCGCGTCTGCCCCGCTGGCTGGAAGCACTCGGCTACTCTGCGCCGCAGGAATCGACCGTCAACGCCGACGTGGGCTACGCGACCCGTTGGTACAGGATTCCCGAGGGGTGGCAGGCGGATTGGGAGATGGCGCTGCTTGGCACGCGCTTCCCCGATATCAAGGGAGGCGCGGTCGTTCAGCCGGTGGAAGACAGTCGTTGGGTGGTGACGCTTGTCGGTTATGCCGGGGATCACCCGCCGACCGACGAGGCCGGCTTCGAAGAGTTCGCCCGCAGGTTGATTGGGCCGCAGGTTTGGAATGCGATCAATGCGGCTGAACCGCTGACAGGCATCGGGGGCTACCGGCGCACCGAAAACCACTGGCGCCACTACGAAAGACTAAAGCGGTGGCCGCAGGGCCTGATCGCCCTGGGAGATTCGGTCTGCGCGTTCAACCCAATCTACGCCCAGGGCATGACGGTGAGCGCGCTCTCGGCGGAAATCCTTGACGACTTCTTAAAAAGGAGAGGGACCCGAAAGCAGGGGGCCCTGGGGGGTGTCCCGCTCGGGCCTTCGAGCCTAGCCTTTCAGAAGAAGCTGGCGAAGATGCTGCAAACCCCATGGCAGCTGGCCACCAGTGATGACTTTCGCTGGGCTGGCCAGAAAGTCGGTGACGCCAGCCTCATCGAGCGTTTCATGCACCGTTACATCGAGCATGTGCTGGACCGCATCCATCGACCGGATGTCTGCCTCGCTTTCTTCAACGCCGCCCATTTGATCAGTCCACCGGCCATCCTCTTCCGTCCCCGCATCGCTCTGCCTATCCTGTGGGAGATGGTGAAGAACGGCTCTTTGCAGCCGGTCGCGAAGACCACTGACAGACAGGAACAGGAAGCTACTTCGTTGTGACCAAGGGCGTAAGCTTCTCGACGGTGCTGGGGCCGATGCCGGTAACCCGCTCCAGAGCATCGACAGAAACGTAGAGGCGTTTGGCGATGATGGCTACAGTAGAGGAAGTTATTGTTTCCTGTTTGACATCCGACTACCGGCCAGCGGCCATAGCCGAGATGCGCTTGAGCGCGTTCCGGCCGAAGATGGTCAGCGCCTGGTGGTCGTTCAAGGGGTGGAAGAGACCGGGACGGACGTCGCGCAGATAGCGCTCCAGTGGCAGGCTGCGGGACATGGAAGCCCCGCCCACCACGCGCACGGCGTGATCGACGGCCTCGATGGCATTATTGGTGACGGTGTACTTGGCGGCGATAACAGCGGGGGTGAGCTCATCCCGCCGCGCGCCGAACTGATCCCAGTCCCGGGCCGTGTTGTAGAGGAGCGCCCTGGCCTGGAGCAGCAGCAGTTCGGCCTGACCGAGACGGCGCTGGATGCTTTCCAGTTCGGCGATCGGTTTGCCAAGGGCGGTGGGCACACGTTTCGCGGCGTAGTCGGCGGCAAAGTCGAGGGCGGCCTGGGCCACGCCGAGGTAGACGGCGCTGACGGTGCAGATGAACCAGGCATTGGCCGGGGCCTTTCCGGTTGTGCGGGGGCTGGGCGCGCCGCGCCCGATCATCTGCTCGTCGGTTACGCGGGCGTTGACGATCTTCAGATCGTGGCTGCCGGTGGCGCGCATCCCGAAAGAGTCCCAGGTTTCGATGATTTCGAAGTGGGGACCAGCGGGGATGACGAAGCGGGCGACGTGACCGCTGCCGTCCTGCAGGGCCGCGGGAATGATAAAATAGTCCATCTCGGGACTGAGGCTGGCGAAGGTTTTGAGCCCGTTGATGAGCCATACGTCCTTGCCATTCTCCCGGACCGGTTCGGCGGTGGTTTCGGGCAGTCCGCCGCGACTGGGGCTGCCCAGGTTCGGCTCGGTGGCGACGGAGTTGATGAGCGCGCCGCGGTCAACGGCGTCACGGCAAACCTGGGCGAAGAGAGCCTGGGACCAGCCGCTGCGGTCCGGCTCGACGGCGGTTCCTTCAAGAGAAGCGGCAACGCCCCCTATAACCTGAACGTGCATTACAAAGCTGAGCGCGGTGCTGCCGTCTCCTTGCGCCAGCGTCTCCATTGTCAACGTCGACTCGAGCAGGTTGGCGCCCCAGCCGCCGAACGCCTGCGGGACCACCAGGGCGGGCAGACCGACGCGGCGAATGTCGACGAAGTTTTCGTGCGGGAAGGATCCGTCGCTGTCATGCTGGGCGGCCCGCTCGCGCAGCGCTGGTAGCAAGCTGCTGGCCACATCGATAAAGCGCTGCTGGCGTTCGGTTGTCGGGTAGAGCATACAGCCTCCAAAACTGCGGCAGTTCGTGCACCTTCTGACTACTGATCACAGTTCACTTTCGACAGGTATTTCTGACACCGGTTTTGACGATGCGCGGCCGGTATTTTAACATAGTTCCGACGGGAATAGCCATTATCGCTCAAGCTTTTGGCATGGGATTTCGATGAAGCAAAGTCAGATACGCGTTCTGATCGCCAAGCCGGGGTTGGACGGCCACGACCGCGGCGCCAAGGTGATCGCCAGGGCGTTGCGCGACGCCGGATTCGAGGTGGTCTACACGGGAATTCGCCAGACGCCCCAGATGATCGCGGAGGCGGCCTTGCAGGAGGATGTGGATGTCGTCGGCCTGTCGATCCTCAGCGGCGCGCATATGACGCTCTGCCCCAAGGTGGTCGAACTGCTCCATGACCAAGGGCAGGAGGACGTGCTGGTGCTGTTGGGCGGCATCATTCCTGATGAGGATGCTGCCCAGCTCAAGGCCGCCGGCGTCCACGCGGTCTTCGGGCCGGGCACGACCTCAGCCGAGATCATCGCCTTCATCCGAACCGCCATGGCCGGTGGATAGCGGCTCGGCCTTCGCAAGCGCGGTCCAGACGGGGCCGTATACGCCTATGACCCGTGGTTCGCACTTGAACTACCCATCCGGTGCGAACCACTGGAAACTGGCAACCGGTGTTGCCGATGCCCAAACCAGTTCCCACGCAACAACTGATTGACAATCTTCTCCGGGGAGACCGGCTGGCGCTGTCTCGCGCCATCAGCCGTGTGGAGGACGACGCAGGGGAGGCAGCCCGGATCGTGAAGGCCGTCTTCGCGCACACGGGCAAGGCGCACTTGATCGGCATCACCGGCGCGCCGGGCACGGGCAAATCGACGCTGGTATCGGCGCTGGTCGAGAGTTACCGCGCGAGCGGCGAAACCGTTGGCGTGCTGGCGGTGGACCCGACCAGTCCCTTCAGTGGGGGCGCGCTGCTGGGGGACCGCGTGCGCATGACGAGCCACAGCGGTGACGCCGGCGTCTTCATCCGCTCGATGGCGACCCGCCGAGGGACGGGCGGCCTTGCCAAAGCGAGCGCGGACGCGCTGCTGCTGCTGGACGCGGCCGGGTTCGACCGCGTTCTCGTGGAAACGGTGGGTGCGGGCCAGGCGGAAATCGAAATCGCAAGCGTTGCCGATACGGTCGTGGTGGTGGAGGCACCGGGCCTGGGCGACGAGGTGCAGGCGATCAAGGCGGGCCTGCTGGAGATCGCCGATATTTTCGCCGTCAACAAGGCGGACCGTAAGGGCGCCGCGCGTACGGTCGCCGCGCTGGAGATGATGTTGGAGACGGGCGGGGCAGCGGCCCAGACCATCTTCCATCACGGGCAACGCATGGAGACGGGCGCGGCAGACTCCGAAACCGAAGCCGAGGACGGATGGTCGATTCCGGTCCTGGAGACGGTCGCGGTCAGCGGGGGCGGCGTGGCTCAGCTGCGGGATGCGATTGAGCGGCACCGGACATGGCTGGACGAAGGCGGCGAACGGGTCGCGCGTGAGAGCAGACGCCTTGACCATATGCTGCAGACGCTCGTCCAAGCCGAAATGTTGGCGCGGCTGGAGCGGGCGTTGTCCCCTAGTCTGCGTTCGGATCTGGTGGAACGGATGCAGCGCCGGAAGACCGATCCCTACAGCGCCGCGGCAGACATGGTGAAGAAGCTGTCGGCGTAGAACCCCTGATCCGTTGTGCTATAATCTTGCCAATATAGTTGCCGCTGCTCAGGTTTTTGCGGGTACCCGGCGGATGGGATCGCTAAGGCATTCGGCATACCCCGGAGATATGCACCATGCACAGTCCAGAAGTCGCTACACCGGTCTGGCGTATCGCAACTCTCTTTCCATACCAAGGCGCATGGAGCGAGCAGGAGTACTTGGCGCTGGAAACCAACCGGCGCGTCGAATTCGATGACGGTTTTGTGGAGGTGCACGACGTGCCGACGGATCAACACCAGGCAATTATCCTATACTTAAGCATCGCTCTCAATAGATTCGCCCTACAGATCGGCGGCGTCGTGCGAACGGCCGGTCTGCGCCTACGCCTGTGGGATCGAAAGTACCGCGAACCGGATATCGTCTTTCTGCGCGACCGGGACAGCAACCAGCGTCAAGAGAACTTCTGGGATGGGGCTGACCTCGCCATTGAAATCGTCAGCCAAAGTCTCGAAGACCGAGTGCGCGACCTGGTGACGAAACGGACCGAGTATGAACGGGTGGGTATCCAGGAGTACTGGATCGTCGATCCCGAACAGGAAACCGTCACGGTTCTGTCGCTTTCAGGCGACGTCTACACGGAACAGGGCCTCTTCGGACGCGGCGATGTCGTTGCATCTCTCCTTTTGCCTGAAGTTGCTCTGCCCGTCGCGGAGATCCTGGACGCGAATTAGGGCCGCGAAGATCAGTCGTCTCCCGATACGCATATAAATTCAGTTTGAAACCTAGATTTTTCGCACTGGCTGCATCCGGGGATCGCCGGCGCCTCGCTCTGCCGGCATTCGGCGTGCGGTCGGGATTTTGAGTGTGACCAGACCAGCGGGGCGTTATGCCTTCTGCCCTTCTTCACCGCACCATTCGTAATTTTGATCAGTCCAATACCCGGGAGAGCCGTCAATGAAGATCAAGAGCTTTACGCCTGCCTTGCTACTCTTATTGCTTGCGGCCCTGGCGCCAGGAAGCGCGATTGCCCAGCAGGACTCGACTTCGGACAGTGCGCCCAGCGCCTGCGATTCCGCCGAGGTAATCAGGCCGGGCGATACCGTCACCGACGACCTCTCCGACGAACTGGCCGCCCATACGGACATTGCCCAAGTCAGCACCGCCATCTCAGGGAGGTTGATGCTGACAGCGGTCTTCCACCTGAGAGACCTTCCGCAGTCCCTGACATTCAACAGAGCAGGCACCGCACCAGGCTCGATCGAGTACAGTTGGGAGGTGTGGGTGGACCTGGACGGCGACCCGGGAACCGGCTTCATGGGAGGATTCGAATACCTCCTGTCCGCCTATCACACTGTGTCCGAGGAAGACAACGGGGGCAAGTTGAAGGCAAGCACCTGGTCCCTGGGCATCGACGGACCGAAACCGGTCCTGGATGCCAAAGTCGAGCTGTCTGCCGAAGCGGACACGATCACGATAACCGGCGGCGTACCAAGGCTCAAGCCTGAAGTGAGGCTTGCATTCAGAAGTACTGATGCGCTGGGGGGATCCGATCAGTTAGGATGCTTTCAACCTATCAACGAGCGTGTGACGCTCGTCGATTGCGAATCCGGCCCAGGTTCCATCCTTCCCGGTCAGACCGCGATTGACGATATCTCGCACACGTTGCCGCCTCATATCGACATCACCGAAGTCAATACCTTTTTGAGTGACGGCAGATTGACCGTCATATTTCATCTGCGGGACCTGCCGGACAGGCTCACTTTCAATCGAACCGGTGTGCCCGAAGGGCCGATGGAGTATGCGTGGGAGGTGCTGGTTGACGTGGACGATGACAGAGAGACCGGCATTGGGGGGAACGACTTTGCGCTATTGGCCTTCCATGTCGCGCGCCCATCCAATGGTGGGACCAATCGCACGCTGTCGATCGAGAATGGAACAGAAGGCGCCGGCTGGGAACTCTCGTCAGATGGCGACATAAGAGGTCTGTTTCTAGGCAGCGCAACGCTGGAACAGTCTGTCGAAGCCAACACAATTGCTCTAAGCGGTGCCGTTCATGGAATCACACCGCAGTCGCGACTTACATTCAGGGTCTACGACTATTTGTACGGGTCCGATTCGGTCGGATGCTCTGCGCCGGTTTTCTGGGATGATGACTCCCCTCAGTGCAGTTCCGTGGAAGCCTTTACGCCGGGCGATTCCGTGGCGGACGACGTTGCGGATGTGCACTTATGGAGTCTTGCCAAGTCCGACGTGCCTGCAGACGCTGACACCGCCCACATCGATATCACCGGTATCGACTCATCGTTGTCGGGCGAGAAGCTGAAAGTGGTATTCCATCTGCGAGACCTTCCGGAGAGCCTGACTTTCAACAGAACCGGTATTCAGCAAGGCACGATGGAATACAGGTGGGAGGTGCAGGTCGATGTTGACAACGACAGGAATACCGGCTTTGGCGGAGGCTACGAATACTTGCTGTCAGCTCATCATATTGCTTTCCTGCATGAAAGCATGGACAACCAGCTAACCCCAATCTCATACGAACTCAGGTCAGACGTCTGGAGAATCGGCTCCAGAAGCCAGAATTCTTTCGGGGAATCGAGCTATATTGCCTCCGCCGAGGCTGACACGATTACCCTGTTCGGAACCATACCGGGAATCACTGCGGATTCGCGACTCGCCTTTGTTACGACCGATGTGCTGAGAGGCGGCGATCAACTGGAATGTCACCTTCCCATGAATCCGTTTCTGTATCCTGCCTCTTGCGGGACGGGCGAGACCATGATCAAGCCGCTCCAGACTTTAGACGACGAACTGTCTGCCGAACTGCCGGCACACGTTGACCTGATCGGGATAAGCACGGCTCTGTCCGGTGAAACACTTGCGGTCATATTTCATCTTCGGGACGTGCCGGAAACGCTCGTGTTCAACAGAGAAGGCGTAGGCGAAAGAGCGTACGAGTACCGCTGGGAAGTCTCGATTGACGTTGACCCCGGTCAGGAGAGCGGCCAATTTGGGCTGGACTACGAGATGTCCGCCACCCATACTGTCCTTCCAGAGAACCTGGACAGCAGTACCATCGCGTCCATCGAGAGCACAGTGGAGGCTTATACTTCGAGAAGAGTCCAGGACAGCTTCAGAAGAATGGGGGAAGCGGCGATTGTCGTTTCTCCTAGTGCCGACACGATAACGCTGATTGGGGACATTCCCGGCATAACGCCCGACTCGAGGCTCATCTTCAACGCGTATGATTCACTGAACGGCAATGAACACGTCGAATGTCAAGAGTTGCCATCATCGGAATGACAGCGGCTGAGCGCTGAGGATAGTTGGACAAGCGCTTTGGGCGCCTGTCAGGCCGAAGGGATAGCGGTTCCCGATGCGAGATAGTTGTTGCAGAACGCCATCATTGATGGCATAGTGCTGTCATGCCTGTACAGATTACAATTCGAGGTGTCCCAGAGGAAGTTCGCGACGAGCTCGCAGTGCGCGCCGCGCGCAAACGTCAGTCGATGCAGGAGTACTTGCGCGGCGAGTTGGAGCGTATCGCATCGCGGCCCTCGGTGGACGCTTGGCTGCAAGGCGTTCGCGAGCGGAAGGCAGCAGCTGGAACACGAGTAGACCCGGACCAGATCCTGCGCGCGCGTGACGCGGATCGAACGTGACGACCGTCGTTGACGCCTCGGTGCTCGTCGCCGCGCTGGTCGACTCAGGACACGAGGGCAGGTGGGCGGAATCTACACTTGCCGAAGGCCACCTTGCTGCTCCGGAGTTGGCGCTCGTCGAGGCCAGCAATGTCCTGCGCCGGTTGGAACGGAGTGAGCAGATATCGCGTATAGAGGCCACCGGCGCCTACAGCGATCTGCTGCGGCTAGAGATACAGTTGTTTCCCTTCGCGCCCTTCGCTGAGCGCATATGGGCGTTGCGCGGCGGCTTGACCAGCTACGACGCCTGGTACGTTGCGCTGGCAGAGGAGTTGGATTGCCCGCTTGTGACGCTCGACCGAAGGCTGAGTCGCGCGAGTGGCCCCACCTGCGAAATCATCGCTCCGCCCCGTCCTACAGATAGAGTCGAATAGTCTGACCCTGGCTCAAACTGAGTCGCCGGCATGGGCGCCTGTCAGCCAGGCCAGCGCCGCCCTTTCGGCTTCCTCCTGCGCCTGCGGGAGGTTGTCAACGGATTTCTGGAGATTCGGTTCGAGGAAAAGAAACGAGACCTCCTTCACTTTGACTCCCACCGCTTTGCGCAGAGCGAGCGCGTAGGCCCCGCCCTGCAGACGGTAGCGCGCCATCGCCTGTTCGACCTCTTCTTCGGAGCCGACGGCATCGGTCTTGAAATCAACGATCACGAAGCCGTCCTCCTCCTCGAAAAGGAGGTCGATGAACCCTTCGACGATGCCGTCGCCGACGGGGCCGGCCACAGGCGCCTCCCGCCACCAGCGCTTCGATGCCAGCGCGCGCTGCACGAGGGAGCTGTCGAGCGCGCGTTGTACGAGACGTCCGATCTCATCCGCTCGCCTGGGCACACCCTCGGCCGCGGCCTGCGCCTGCACGTTTTTGTCGAGGTCGCTGCCCGTGTGCAGATCGACAACCTGCAGAACGGCGTGAACTGCGCGTCCGATGTTGGTCCCGGCGCGACCGCGGCGCCAGGGTTCGTCGGGGACGTCCTGTTCCTCCTTCTCATCCTGCTTATTTCGGGCGAGACGGGTGGCGGCCGCGGAGATGGGCAGGCTGCGGGCTGCGTAGAGCTCGCGCCTCTGCCGCTGCCAGCATTCGCGAGCGTCGGGGGTGTCATCGTCGGAGAGCTCCACTTCGCCGTTGGTGACGAAGGCATTCGGCGCGGCGGCCTTTGCGGGATCGAATCGCTGCCAGAGATGATCTGCGCCCTGCATGAACGAATCGATGTGGACTGCCGCAGACTTTTTGTCCCCTGCTTTGCGGTAGAGGCTGACGACGAGGTGATCACGGGCGCGGGTCGCGGCGACGTAGACCAGCCGCACGTGCTCCTCTTCCGCACGCGTCTTTTCGAAGTCGGCCAGCTCCTGGTATCCGGCCGTTTGGAGGGAGGCTTTTGCTTCGATCCGACCGCTCTTCCGATCGAAAAGCACGGGATCGGGATTGGGGCCTCTTGTCGTGTTCAACCCGGCAAGGAAGACGATGGGGAATTCCAACCCCTTGGCGCCGTGAATTGTCATCACGCTGACTGCGCCGGCATCGGACTCGCGGACGACGGTCTCGCGCGCGCGGGCGTTTTCTTCGCGCTGCCGTTCGGTCCAGGTGAGGAATGCGCGCAGGGAGGCTTCGCCGGTGGCGGCGAAGGCGCGAGCGCGGTCGATCAGGAAGTCGTAACGTGTCCATCGACCGCGCGAATAGCTTTCGTTGAGGGCTAATTCGCGGAGACGGCACGTACGCACAAACTGCTCGATGAGCGTCGCCGGAGCGGTCCATTTGCGGCATTCGTGAAACTTTCTCAGGACGGCCAGCGCGTCGGCGACACAACCGGACGGGGGGCTGTCCTGGGCGAGATAGTCGAACTGGCCGCCGTTTTCGACAAACGTCAGCAGGTCGGCGTCAGAGCAGGCGAGGGCGGGGGAGCGCAGCGCGGCTACGACCGCGACGGGGTTGGTCGGGTCGTCAATGGCGGCGAGGCAGTTGAGCAGATCGCGCGCCTCCTGCGTATTGTAGATCAGGGAGGCGCTTTCGAGCCGGAAGGGGATGCCCGCTTCCTCGAATGCGATCTCGAGGGCGTCAAAGCCGGCGCGGCGCGGCATCAAGATGCAGATGTCCTGGTAGACGGCAGGGCGCAGGACGCCGTCTTCGTCCTCTGAACGGACCTGCCAGCCCTGCTCGATTGCCGTCCGGACGCCATTGGCGATGGCTTCGGCTTCCTGGCGGCGTACGACGCCTATGCGCCCTTCGACTTCGCCGCCCATGACGCGGACGGGGGGCGGCCGGCCATCCTGCGCGCCGGTGACGAGGGGCGCATAGACGGCTTGCGCTTCGCCCTGCATCCACTGGCTGAAGATGTGGTTGACCCAGTCGATGACCGGGGATAGCGAGCGGAAGTTCTGTTGGAGCAGGACGTTTTCTCCGCCGACTGCCTGTCGCATAAGTTCGACCTGTTGAATGTCGGCGCGGCGGAAACGGTAGATCGACTGTTTGGGGTCGCCGACGATGAAGAGTTTGCCGGCGACGGGCTGTACCTTGCGCCAGTCCCGGGGACGGTCGTTGGGGCTTGCGCGATCGGCGGTCTCTTCGGCCAGGAACAGGGCGATCTCCGCCTGCAGCGGGTCGGTGTCCTGCATTTCGTCGATGAGGATGTGGGTGAAACGGGCGCGAAAGTGGTCGCGTGCAGAGAGACTGTCGCGGAGCAGATCGCGTGCGAGGACGAGCATATCGAGGAACTCGACCTGGCCGGCGTCCCTCCGTTCGCGGGCGTAATCGAGCGTAAAGCTTCGCAGCAGTTCGAGCACCGGGAGCAGTTCAGACGCCTGCTCGCTTGCGGCGTCCTGGGATGAAGGTGCTGCAAATGAGGCGGCGGCGAGCAGGTCGTAGTTATTGTGAAAGCTGTCCGCGATCGTGCGCATGTGGTCCAGGGTCATCTCTGCGGCCAGGGCGGGGCGGAGGGCCTGCTGCGCCTCTGTGTCGTCGAGGGCTGCGTCCAGCCATGCTGCCCAGCGGTTTTCGAACGCTATCTCGGCCTCAATCTCGTCGCGGATGGTGAAGCCCGGCGGCAGGCCGGCCGCCAGCGGACGCTCGCCCAGGAGGCTGGCGGCGAAGCTGTGCAGCGTCTGGATGGAGGCCTGATCGAGTTCTGCCACGGCGCGATGGCAGCGTTCCCGCTGGTCCTGGGGCAGGCTTGTGTCGTCTGCGGCCAGTTCCAGGCTCTCTGCGATGCGGGCGCGCAGTTCGGCGGCGGCTGACTCGGTGAAGGTGATGGCGGCGATCCCGCCCAGGTTCGCCCGTCCGGTCTTGATGAGGGCGACGACGCGATCGACGAGGCTGCGTGTTTTGCCGGTGCCCGCGCCGGCTTCGACGACCATGTTTTCGTCGAGGCGTTCCAGAATTGCGTCGCGTGCCGGCTGGTCGGAAAGCGCGCT
Source organism: Caldilineaceae bacterium (assembly GCA_965204525.1). Classification (GTDB taxonomy): domain Bacteria; phylum Chloroflexota; class Anaerolineae; order Caldilineales; family Caldilineaceae; genus Bin5. Next base: position 3,045,325 of record OZ241994.1, read on the forward strand.
CATCGGCTTGCCTCCTCGTCGGCCATCGCTACGTAGGCGGACAGGCGCCGATCGTTGCTTTTGCGCTGCCAGTGCCGCTCGCGGCGGGTGGGGCAGAGATTCCTGAAGTCGCAGTAGCGGCAGTTACCTCCGTCCTTGCCCGGATTGGCTGGGAAGAGGCGGTCTCCGATACCGTCGGTGATGACGCCGACTACAGGGGCGAATGCGTCAAGCATGTCGTCGAGAGATGTCGGTTCGGGGGGACGGGTCTTGAAGTTGCCCTTCTCGGTCACGAACCAGTAGGCGACCTTTATGTCGATCCTGTCGCCCAGCAGCCGGCGGGCGGCGAGACCGTATACGGGCAGCTGGAGAAGTTTGCCGCGCTGGACAGGGTCTCTGTTCATGTTTGTGTAACTGCTCGTCCCTCCGGTCTTATAGTCGAGAACGAGGGCGGTATCGCCGGACGGTGAGAGGTCGATGCGATCGATAAAGCCCCGAAAGCGGAGCGTGCCGGTCCTGGCGCTCGACCACTCGACGGATTGCAGCGGCGTTTCATCTTCGTTCCCGGAGAAACCAAAGGAGTATTCGACGGCGTGGGGCGAAACGCCATGTTTTTTGCGAAGTTTGGCGTCTTCCTCTAGGAATCTGTCCAGGTCGCTGAGCATCTGGTCGCGGACCATCTCCCAAAGAAGCGGTTTTCCGGTGACGCCGCGCTGCTCGGCCTTCTGGAACTCCTCACCGGCGATCTTGAAGAGTTGGCGGCGATGGTCAGGCGTCCAGGGTTGATCGGGCGGCGGTATGGCGCCTTGCTCCTGCGCGTCTCGAATGAAGCGTTCAAGGATCTTGTGCAGCAGCGATCCCCGCTCCAGGGCCGAAATGGTGGCCAGCTCCTCCGGCTGCTCGGGCGCGGCGATGCCGAGCACGTTGGCGAGGAAGTAGCGGAAGGGGCAGGTGGCCCAGGTTTGCAGCCGCGTCGGCGAGAAGACTTCAGGGCTGGAACGGCCAGTGCGCCCGGAGGGGGAGGTGACCGACGACAGGTCTCCATCCCAGAGTGTCAACGGCGCTGCGATCCTTGCCCGCTGCATTTCGAGGGCACGGGCCAGAACGGGTTCCGACCGGGCGAGATGATGGGCGCCGATGGGGTTGCCGAGCTGTTGCCATTGCGACAGGCGGTGGAGATCGTAGTCGTGGATGTCGGCGGGCTGCGACGCCGCGACGGTGTTGATGCCGTGCTGGGCCGATACTACCTCTTCGAACCAGGGTTGTTCTCGGAGCTGGGCGAGGTCACGGACATTGGAAAGCATCGTAGGGTAGACGGGCGAGCCATGGAGGCGGGTGGCCTCTTCGAGGAACCAGCGGGACGGGTGCTGCTCGCGCTGGGCGATGTTATTGCCGCGGGCGTAGGTGAGTACGCGTGTGCGCCCGGCCGCGGCGGCGGCGAGGTAGTCGTACCGTTCGGCGGCGGTTGAGCGGAGCGGGAGTCCCTCTCGCTCCCGTTCCGAATGCGGCAAGAGGGGATCGTCAGGCGGTTGCGGAGGGACCAGGGCCTCGACCATGCCCACGAGGTACACCTTGTCGAAGCGCATTCCGGCGGCGAGCCTGACGGATCCGACGAACAGGCCTTCCCCCAAGGCGCCCGCTCTCGCGGCGGCTCGATTGAGAGCTTCGTCGAGTGCGGTCCGAAACGCGTCCAGATCAGCGGATTCCTCCACCGTGTCGAGATTCGCCAGCTCCTGCAGAGCCGTCTTCAGGGTGTCAAGATTATCCTGCTCTACAGGTGGGAGAGAGTTTTCGTCAAGGTAGTGATCGACGAGCTCTTCGGCCCATTTGACGAGCGCCGCCCAGGTCTGGCTGTCCCCGGCGCGGTTGAGGGTCTCGTGCAGCTTCAGCACAAAGCTGCGCAACGCCCACGCTTCTGCCCTCGACTGCGCCAACTCATTTTCCCTGCCTTCGGACAGCTCTTCGTCCTGACTCGCGGCCGTGCGCTGCCGGCTCGTCGCATGGTTCCTCAGGCGGTCGCGCCACTGCTCAATGCCGGCGACGACGCCCGCTTCTCGTGAGACCGCGTCCCAGCGCGAGGGGCTGTATCGGTCCGATGCGGCTTTGACCGGACAGGAGGTGAGCCAGCGCATCACTTCTTCCCTGGGCAGGTCACCGCCGGCAAGATCGACGATGCCGGTGAGCATGCGCCCGACCGGGGTCGCGGCCAGAGTTTCGGTTGACGGGCCGGCGATGGGGATGCCGGCGGCGGCCAGCTGCTCTGCGATGAGCGCGGCATACGGCTCCCGCTGCCAGTACAGAATCGCGATGCGGCGGAAGGGGATGCCCGCGTGCGCGGCGGCCGCGACCGACCGGACCACGCTGCGCACCTCTTCGCCGGTGTCGGGGGCGACGAGCAGGTGCGTCTGAGGTGGGGCCGGCGGTGAGGACGCAGGCGGCTGCGCGGCCGTTTTGGGCAGGATACTGTCGGCCTCCGGATCGCCGGTGGCGGCCAGGATCGTCTCGCAGTTCCTTGCGTCGCTGAGCGCGTCGAGCAGGCGCTGCTCGGCGGGCGTCAGGACGCCCGGCAGGTAGGCGATAACGCGGCCGAGCGAGTTGAGGGCGGCGCCGGCGCGGCCGCTACTCACGGCCTCGGCGGCGGCTTCAGCGAGCGCTTCCCGGTCGTAGTATGCCTTGGTGCGGTCGCGATAACGAGTGTACAGCCGGACGATTTCGCCGGAAATTCCCCCGCGTCGTTCGAGCCTGGGAAGGGCGCCAGGAGCGGCGGAGCGAAGATCCCGGAATGTCGTGCGCAGGCTTTTGTGAAAGGAGGGATGGGCGCGGAAGGGTTCGAGCTCGCCTGCGGCCTCGCCGGCGACGCGGCGGACGGCGGCGAATTCGATAGCGGGCTTGAGGGGACTGCGGCCAGCGTCAGCCAGGCTGGGCGCTCCGAGCAGCTCGGCAAGGCGGGGGAGCGGCATGAAACGCACGTTGACGAGGCCGCGCCTGCCGATATCGCGGCGCAGGTAGAGGCCGGCATAGGATGTTGGTACGACGACGGTGGCGGGGGCGAGGCGGTCCTCGGCCTGATGATCGCGCAGAAGGTATTCCAGACGCGCCTGGGCTTGTTCGAGGTGTACGACATGGGTGGGGGATTGCTGCATGTGTGATGTCTCCGTTGCAGGACGTAGAGCACGCGGTCGTTCTGCTTTCCTGCTGAGTATACGTCAAGATGCGCAGCGGCCGCACATAACCGTGGGGTGAAGAAGGAGGGGTACCGCGATCATGCGGCGGGTGACAAGGCGCTGTTTGACGCCTGGAAGAAGACAGTGATACCGTTGTTATAGGGCGACTTCTGATATTTGGAGAGACAGTCGTTGGACTCGACAGGGAGCAAAGCAGACATGACTACAGACGGCAGGGGCAGTGGAACAGGCGTCAATGTTGCGCTGCTGCGGGGGATTAACGTGGGCGGCAAGAACAAGCTGCCGATGAAGGAGCTCGCGGCCCTGTTTGTGGATGCCGGTTGCGAAGAGGTTCGGACCTACATTCAAAGCGGGAACGTTGTATTTCGAGCGGGGTCCGCAGTGGGGGAAGAGATCTCATCGATCATCAGTGCGTCGATCCTGGAGCGCTTCGGTTACCGGGTTCCCGTAATCGTCCGTACAGCGGGGGAGCTGGAGGAGATCGCTCAGGGCAATCCCTTTGTGAAAGCCGGTGCGGAAACGGACAAACTGCACGTCATGTTTTTGGCGGCGCTGCCCGACAGCGCCAGCGTGGAGTCGCTGGACCCGGAGCGCTCGCCGGGCGACGAGTTCGCGGTGCTGGGGCGTGAAGTCTATCTACACTTCCCAAACGGTGTTGCGCGCTCCAAACTGACGAACAGCTACTTTGACTCCAGGCTTTCGACGACCAGTACGTCGCGAAACTGGAGGACAGTGCGAAAGCTTCTTGAGCTTGCCGCGGGCGCGGGGTAGGGAGTCTTAATGGATTCCAGAAGGCAATGGGATAGACCGCATGTAACGCCGACAGAAGGTCTATACGGCGCCGCGGTAGTAAGAGTAAGAAAACCGGCATAGACTCGTCGATCTTTTGTGCTATAATCGCGCCAGAACAGTTGCCGCTGCGCAGGCTTTTGCGGACGCCCGGCAGTGCAGGTCGCAAAAGCCTTCGGAATGCCCTGGAGCCACACCCTATGCGCAATCCAGAAATCCGAACTCAGACTTATGGCAGTTCCCATGGGATTGACTCGCAAAGGCCTTCGTCACCGGTTTGGCGCATCGCAACCCTCTTTCCAAATCAAGGCGCCTGGAGTGAGCAGGAATACTTGGCGCTGGATACAAACCGCCGCGTCGAATTCGACAGCGGCTTTGTGGAGGTGCATGACTTGCCGACCGATCAGCACCAAGCAATTATTTCGTACTTCATCGTTGTCCTCAGAACGCTTGCAAAGCAGATTGGGGGTGTGGAACGAGCGGCCGGTCTAAGATTGCGCCTGTGGGATCAGAAGTACCGTGAACCGGATATTGTATTTCTGCGCGACCGCAACAGCAGCCTGCGGCACGAAAACTATTGGGAAGGAGCCGACCTGGCTATCGAAATCGTCAGCGCAAGCCTTGAAGACCGCGAGCGGGACCTGGTGGCGAAGCGAATCGAGTATGCGCAGGCGGGAATCCAAGAGTACTGGATTGTGGATCCTGCAGAGGAAACTGTCACTGTTCTGTCCCTCACAGGCGACGTCTACTCCGAACATGGTTTCTTCGGCCGCGGCGATGTCGTTACATCTTCCCTTTTGCCTGAACTTACTCTTCGTGTCTCGGAGATCCTAGATGCGGATTAGGCGCACATTGATCAGTTCCCAGCGTCGACGTGATCGCCGCTGACATCCTCTCCATCTGGCAATTCCTCATCCTCCAACTCGGCTAGCTCGGCGCGCAGGGCGGTCAACTCGGTCTCCAGTTTTTCGATACGGGTAACCAACTCCTCGCGGCGGCGTTCCTTCTGTTCGCTTTCACGCGCCGCCGTCTCTGCTTTCTCGTCCACCATGCGGGTGTCGTTGCGGATGGCGAGTAGGTGGACCGCCCAGAAGGCGGCTGCGGTGCCGGCGCGCACCAGCCCGTCCAACGTCTCGGCGCCGAAGAAGTCGGCGTTGGGATCGCCCAGCACCCACAGGAGCAGACGGTAGACGACCTGCGCCAGCTCGAAAAGGATCAGGAGCGCGCCCACGAAGGCGATGCCGTAGAGGTAGACGCGGCGGGGCCAGGATGCGCGCTCGGCGCGGCCGGCCTCATTGTCCTGCTCGGCCACGCGCTGCGCGGTGCGCCAGTGCAGCGACCAGACCGGCGCGCCCACGGCGATGAGGCTCACGCCGCTGGCAAACTGGTGGGCGCGAAAGCCCTCTTCGACCGAGGTCGAGCCGATGATTGCGAGATCCAGCAAGGCCCGCACCAGATCGACCAGTCCGATCCAGAGCAAGAGCAGACCGGTGGCGGCCACGGCGTAGTAGTAGAGCCGGCGCACGAACTCGCTCTCGCGCGAGTCGCCGTAGCGCTGCGCCTCGGCGGAGACCTGCAGCCAGTGCCAGCGCCAGGCCAGCGCGCCTACCGGCAGCAGGCCGAGGGGCGTGGTGACGTCATCGATGTCGATATCCCCGGTATCGACGCCGCCGAAGAGAAAGAGGACGCCCAGTCTCAACAGCATCGCCACCGGAACGAGGGTGATGGCCGCGGCGAGCACGGTGGCGACGTAGAGATAGAGGCGGCGCAGAGCCATGCGGCCTTCCGGCGGCTGGGCCGTCATGAGGGCATTCCAGTAGAGGTTGGTCAGGCGCCAGACCAGCCCGCCGACCAGAACGGCGGCCAGTGAACCGGAAATGCCCCGCTGCCACCAGCCTGTTCCCACCGTCGCCATGCTGGTCGCGCCGAGCGGCTCCAGCAGGGCGCGCCAGAGGAAGTTGAGGACGTCGGCGGCGCCGGTGAGCAACAGGCCAAGCCCTATGAGGCCGGCAAGCGCCTGGAACAGCCGCCGCCAGCTGCCGGCCCAGCCTGACTCGACACCCAGGTCGCCGTCCCCCTGGAGCAGGCGGGCGAAGAATAGTGACAGGGTCAGGTGAATACCGGCGTGGAAAAACTGGGCCACCCAGCCGCCCGGTCTCAGCTCTTCCTCGGTGGGCGCGGCGCCGAGCAGGAGTTGGAGGCTGCCTTCAATGATGTGATAGAGGGCGCGGGCGCTGACATACGTCGTGGTGGCGAGCGCGGCGTAGACAAACAGCTTGCGCAAGGCCGCGCTCGACTCACCGGGTTGCAGCACCAGGCGGCTGATATAGCGCCAGTGGACGAGAAAGATGGGCGCGCTGACGATCAGAAAGCCGCCCGGACGGGCGATGGCTCTTTGGACCGAGTCGGTGGCGGAGACCCCCAGGAACGTTTCGTCCGTCATCCACAGTCTTGCCAGCGTGTCGATCAGGTCGTAGGCGGCCGAAAGCCCGGCGACCAGGCTGATGAAGGCGATGAGATAGAGATAGAGGCGGCGAATCATCGCCAGCCGGTCGGTTTCCGCTGTTGTCTGCTCGGTTATTGTCTGCTCAGTCATTGTTCACACCCTTAAAGGCGAGGAGAGAGGAACTGCAGGAGAGAGAAGAGAGAGGCGTACAATCGGTCCGCTCTCCTTTGCGCTCGCTCCTCGGTTACCGGCCTCAATAGAAGAGGTCGTCGGTGTCGATCTTCCACGCGCCGTCCTCGCGCACCAAGGGAACTGTGCGCCGGTAGGTCGAGGTGCCGCTGTCGAAAAGGCCGCCCTGGTGGAAGTTGTCGATCGCCACGGTGACATAGGCTTTGTCGCCTTCTTCGTTTATGTCCACGTCCAGGATGCGAAGCCGACGCGCGGAGCGGCCGGAATCGTAGTGGTTGAACCGCTCGCGGAAATGCAGGTTGTCGTCATCTTCGAGCACATCCCGAGAGTAGTGACTCATGGCAACGTCCGGTTCGTTGCGCACGGTGGCCAGAAAGGCGTCGTGGACAACTGCTTCCGGCGTATCCTCGTTGAGGTATTCGGCACTCCGCCAGCCGCGGCCGCCGGTGGCCACCACTGTGATGACGGCACCGATGACCAGCAACAGCACACCGAGAATGATGCCCAGTGTAAATCGATCGATTTTCATGCCCATGGGTCCGCTTCCTTGTCACTCTTCCAATTATTCGAAACCGGTCAGCTCAAAGGTGGCCTGTGAACGTCCGTCAACGAACTTGACGACGGGGAAGGGAGCGGCCTGCACCACCCATGCCCTGGTCGTGCGGTCGTTGGCCTTCAGCTCGACGACCCAGGTATCGAAGGAGCCGGCCGGCACCGTGACGTTTTCCTTGCGCCGCACCTGCAGTGCCACCCGCTCCATCTGGCCGGCGATTGGCAAGAAACTGTTGATTCGGGTCGCGTAGCCTTGCGCCAACGGCAGCGCCCGTATGATCAGCAGCAGCGTGCGCTCGTCGCGTATATCCGAAGGGACCTGCACACGTTGATAGACGGTTGCTCCCTGACGATTGGTGAGCGCAATGTCGACCTGGGCGCCCTCGAACTGCGTCTCCACCACCTGCTTGCCGCCGCCGAACGTACGGACGAGATGGCTGTAGACGGGGCGATAGCCGACCGGCTGCATCTCGATCGTTGCCCTCTCGCTCACACCGGCGTCGATGATCTCGCGCATCAGCGTCCAGCCGTCATCCTGCTCGCGCCGGTTTACCTGGAAGGCGGCCGTGCCGACGATGCGGTCTTCCCGGTTGGTTACGCGGTAGACGCTGGTCTCGCCGTCGGCCCAGACGGGCTCACCAAAGACGAGCGGCTGTGGTTTGGCGGCGGAGCAGGAGGCAAGAAAGGAGAGAGTAAGGAGGAGAGAGGAGAGAGAGAACACCCGCGCAGCTGCGAACAGGGTTGTTGAATGTGCAACCGCTTCGCTGTACGGGCTCTTTACGTAAGGCAGGCGACACTCACTCCTCACTTCTCACTCCTCACTTCTCGAGGTTTTCTCCTGCATCCACTTGACCGCGGCTGCGGCGAGCGCGGCGGCGCCGATCGGCAGTGCGTCCTCGTCGATGCGGAAGGTTGAGGTGTGGACGTAGTAGCGCTGGGGCCAGTCCGGGTTATGCGTTCCCAAGCGGAGAAAGCTGCCCGGCGCGGCTTGCGCCATGTAGGCGAAATCTTCGGCGGCCATCACCATTGCCGCCTGGGGCGTGTTCTCCTCGCCCAGGAACTCAGCCGCCGCAGCCAGCGCGATCTGCGTGGCTTCCGGATCCAAGACGGTGGGCGGATAGCCCTCCTTGACCGTCAGCTCGAAGCTGCCGCCCATGGCTTCGACGACGCCGCAGGCGCGGCGCAGCTCCTCCTGCAGCAGCTTGCGCGACTCCGGCGTAAAGCTGCGAATCGTCCCGTTCAGATAGACGCTGTCGGGGATGACGTTATTTACGGTACCGCCGTGAATCTGTCCGATGGTGATGACGCCCGGTTCGAGGGGGTCGAGGCGCCGGCTGACGATGTGGTGGATGGCGTGAACGGCGTGGGCCGCCAGCACGATCGGATCGTTGGCGGCTTGGGGGCGCGCGGCGTGGCCGCCGGCCCCGCGCACGGTGATCTCGAACTCATCGGCCGACGCCAGCAGCGGGCCTGAGCGGCTGGCGACAGTGCCCAGGTCCTTTGTGGGGTCCACGTGGATGCCGAAGACGGCGTCAACGCCCTCCAGCGCGCCCTCCTCCACCATGCGTATGCCGCCGGACTTGCCCTCGTCGTCGGAGGCCTCTTCGCTGGGCTGGAAGAGCAGGCGCACGGCGCCGGGCAGGCGGCCCTCGTCGGCCATCTCCTTGAGCAGCGTCGCGGCGCCCATCAGCATCGCGGTGTGGGCGTCGTGCCCGCAGGCATGCATAAGGCCCGGCCGCTCGCTGTCAAAGCCGCTGCCGTTCTCTTCCTGGATCGGCAAGGCGTCCATATCGGCGCGCAGCCCCACCAAGGGCCCGCCACCCCCGCGAATATGGCCGACGACCCCTGTTTTGGCCACTTCAGTCTGCGTCTCTATCCCCAGATCCAGCATTGTCTTGTTGACGAGTCCGGCGGTGCGATGTTCGGTGAAGGTCAGCTCCGGGTAGCGGTGAATCGTGCGGCGCCACGTGCTGATTTGGGACTGGATGGCTTTGGCGCGCGCATACAGTTCGGCGCTGGTAACTGGTGTATTGTCTGGCATCGGTGCGCTCCTGGTCGAACATTTTGCACCCTCGCCAACCGTCCACGAGTGCGATCAGCTCGGGCAAATGTTGGTAACTATACAGTTTGTGAAAGTCATCATGTCAACGACCCAACCTGCGGGGGCGTTGCAGTCGTCATATCATTATACTACGCTTCTCCGCCTTGTGCTCCGCCAGCTATGACCACAACCAGGTCTGCGGCCGCTGTTACACAGTACGCATAAGCAGCAGTTCAGTGCCAGATTTTGCGCAATCCGGCCAATGCAGGAAAATTAGGCGCATCTTTCTCACGTTACCGGGACCGGCGGCACTGACGAGCCACCGGCCCACCAAAATCCGAGGCGACCAATGACAACTGTTAAAAGCCGTGAAATCCATCTGCGCAGCCGTCCGCACGGATTGCCGACCGCGGACAACTTTACGCTCGTCAGCGTCGAAGTGCCGACGCCCAGCCAGCCGGACCAGGTGCTGGTGCGCAACCGCTTTATCTCGGTGGACCCTTACATGCGGGGGCGGATGCGGGATACGCGCAGCTATACGCCTCCTTTCGGGCTGGACGAACCACTCACCGGCGGCGCGGTGGGCGAGGTCGTCAGCTCGACCAGCGAGGCGTTTGCGGAGGGCGATTTCGTCCTGCATATGTTCGGCTGGCGGGAATACGCGCTGGCGGAGCCGCACCACCTGACCAAGGTCGATCCGTCGCTGGGGCCGCTGCAGAGCTACCTAGGCGTGCTGGGTATGCCGGGTATGACGGCCTATGTGGGCCTGCTGGACATCGGCGAACCGCAGCCGGGGGAGACGGTCTTTGTTTCGGGCGCGGCCGGCGCGGTCGGTTCCGAGGTCTGCCAGATCGCGAAGATCAAGGGCTGCCGCGTGGTGGGTTCGGCCGGTTCGGAGGCCAAGACGCGCTGGCTGGAGGAGGTCGCGGGCGTGGATGTTGCGATCAATTACAAGGAGACGAGCAATCTGCGGCAGGCGCTGAAGAAGGCCTGCCCGGACGGTATCGACGTCTATTTCGAGAACGTCGGGGGCGTGCATCTGGAGGCGGCGCTGCAGTATATGAACAACAACGGCCGCATCGTTGTCTGCGGGATGATCAGCATGTACAACGCCACGGCGGCGGAGCCGGGACCGGCGAACCTGGCGCTGATGATCGGGCGGCGGCTGAAGATGCAGGGCTTTATCGTTTCGGACCATCCTGAACGCCGCGACAGCTTTCTGCGCGACGTGTCCGGTTGGATGCGGGATGGGAAGCTCAAATGGGAAGAGACGATCCACGAAGGGATCGAGAAGACGCCCGAGGCGTTCATCGGCCTGTTCCATGGCGAGAATCTGGGCAAGATGCTGGTAAAGGTGTGAGGGCAGTGGTTAGTTTTCAGTTTCTAGTTTTTAGTTTTTGGTGACTGCTGCTTTTGCGGGAATTAGCGGAAGATTGGGAAGTTCTGAGTAGTGAGGCGGGGATATGGGTACGCGAGCGATGCAGCCCCCGATGGGGCTTTATTTTGAGGAGTTTGCGGAGGGGGACGGGTGTGAGAGCGTTGGCCGCACGGTTACCGAGACGGACATTGTCAGTTTTGCGGCGCTGTCCGGGGACTGGAACCGGATCCACACCGACGCGCATTACAGCCAGGAGCAGATGTTCGGGGAGCGGGTCGCTCACGGGCTGCTTGTGCTGAGTATCGCCAGCGGACTGGCGGTGCGGATGGGCTTTATGGAGGGCACGGTTGAGGCCTTCATGAAGCTGGAATGGCAGTTCCGCCGGCCTGTGCTGATCGGGGATACGGTGCGCCTGCGGGCGACGGTGCGCGAGAAGAAGCCGATGCGGCGCATGGGCGGCGGTGTGGTCACCTTCAGGATGGAGGTGCTGAACCAGAAGGATGAGGTCTGCCAGCGCGGTAGCTGGGAGATCCTGTGTAAGAGCCGGCCTGACGAGGCGGAAGCGGAGGCGTGAGGGCACTGGCTGCCGCGAATGATTTTCTCCTTGCCTTCCGTTTTGGCGTTTGCTCTCCTGCTGGCGCTGCTGGGTGGTCTGTTGCTGTGGCTGGGACGCCGTCAGCGGCAGAGGAGCGGCCTGCCGGCGGGTACGGTAGTTTACCAGGATACTGAAGAGATGGAGGCGCCGGAGCGACCGCTGCGCAGCCGGCGCTACGGGCTGGTGGGGCGGCCGGATTACCTGGTGCAGACGCGCGAGCGGGGCAAGAGCTTCGTCGTGCCTGTGGAGGTGAAGAGTCGTCGCCGGCCGGCGCAGCCTTACGCCAGCCACATTTTGCAGCTGGCGGCGTACTGTCTGCTGGTTGAGGACAACTTCGACGCGGCGCCGCCCTACGGCCTGCTGCGCTACGCCGATACCACGCTGCAGATTCCCTATACAGACGAACTGCGTCGGCGGGTGCTTGAGGCGGCAGACGAGATCCGGCAGGCTCGCCGCGCGCCGGACGTGCGCAGGAGCCACGATGAACCGCGGCGCTGCGCTTCCTGCGGTTATCGGTCCGCGTGCGGGTCGGAGGCGCTCACGTAAACAGAATACGGTTCGCCTTCCCGACAGTTGTTACGGCATGCGAAGACCGAAACGTATTACTTCTGTATGCGCCTTATTTTTCCCGTTTCGTGGTCTAGACATTGGGGCCAACCATAGACTCCTCTTATGCAGAGCCATCCTTCCTCGATTCGATCACCTCGCCGCAATGGGGGCACCTCACTGGCTCCCTCGCCTCCTCATCCAACGCCTCCATAAAGCCGGACCCCAGAATGCCTGCCGGCAGCGCGAAAAACCCGACGCCCACGATTGCAATAACCCCCGCCAGCAATCGCCCCGACGCCGTGACCGGGAATACATCGCCGTAGCCCACCGTTGTCAGCGTGATGATGCTCCACCACATCGCCCTGGGAATGCTGGCGAACTCCTCCGGCTGGGCCTGATGTTCGGCAAAGAACATGAGCGACGACGTCATCACCAGCAGCAGGAAGAGTACCGACACCACCGCCGCCAGTTCACCCCGCCTTGTATACACCACCTTGCCCAGAGTGCGCAGGCTGTTGAAGTACCGGCTCAGCCGGACAATGCGGGCCAGCAGACGCATGACCCGCAGGAAACGCAGGTCAAGCCCGCGCAGATTGACGAAAAAGACCAGGTAGACCGGCAGAACCGCCAGCAGGTCAATCAGCGCCAGTGGAGAGACAAGATATTGAAGCCGCCCCTTTAGCGGATGCGCGTAACTCGGGTTTTCCGTGCAGGTCCAGACCCGCAAGAGATATTCCACCGTGAAGATGCCGACCGATGCGATCTCAAAGAGACGAAAGGCGACGGGAGATATCCGGTGAATCTCCTCCACTGTCCCCACGATCAGCGCGACGACGTTCAGAGCGATTAACGTAATGAGGAAAACGTCAAAGATTTCGCTCGCCCGGTTGCCGGCGCAGCCTCTTCGATTATTTCGTAAACCGTTTTCTTCAGTGATGTCATCTGAGGACAGAAAAGGAAAGGATCGGGAATTCTCAACGGCTCTTTCACTTGCCGGGAGCGAGAAGGCAATAGGTGCTGCGGGGATAGACCAAGGCCCTGAACAACGCATACCAGCTGAGAGGCGCCTGCTTCATCGTCCACCGGACTCGGCTTATATCGCTGAGTGGAGCGAGGATGACCCAGCACCCTGCAGGCGCGTCGCTCCGAGACCCCAAAGAGCGCCTGCACGTGGTCGACACACTCGCGACGACGTGAAGGACTCAGAAGTTTCCCTCAGACGCCTCTCTCAGTATCTGGTTGTCCAGCGTCAGCTCCGCCACCGCTCTCTTCAGGCGGCTGTCCTCCAGCTCCAGACGCTTCAAACGCCTGGCCTGGTCGATCCTGAGACCCCAGTACTCGCTGCGCCAGCGGTAGAAGGTCTGCTCGGTCACGCCGATCCGGCGGGCAGCCTCAGCCACCGTGCTGCCCCCGGCTATCGCCGCCTCGGCCTCTCCCAGCTTGTTGATCACCTGCTCCGGCGTATGTCTCCTCTTAGCCATCTTTCCCCCTACGGCCCGATACTGACATTATAACTGGACCAGTTTTTGGGGGGCAGGTCACTATATTTCCTGAGGGCATTGGGGGCAGGGGAAATGTTCATCTGGCTCTTCTACCCAAAGGAAAGGTACTCCAGCGCGTCTTCTTCGGATTCGGCGCCGGCACGCCCTCTGACAATCAGCTCGACTACGTCGTCGAGGCCGACTTCGGAGACGTTGAGGACGCCCTGGCGGCGGCCGCCTTTGAGGACCATGACACGGTCGCCGATGGCGAGGATGTCGGGCACGCGCTGGGTGATGAGGACGACGGAATGGCCGCTATCGCGCAGGTCCCGGATCAGGCGCAGCAGGGTGTTGGCTTCGCGGACGCCCAGGGCGGCGGTGGGCTCGTCCATCAGGAGGATCTTGGCGTCGAAGGCGATCGCTTTGGCAGCGGCCACCATCTGGCGCTGGCCGCCGGACATCCTCTCGACCTTCAGGCGGGGCGAGCTGATATTGATTCGCAACCTGGCGAGCAACTCGGCGGATTCGGCATACATCTTCTTCTTGTCGAGGATGCTTAGGAAGGGCAGACCCCTGGTGTATTCACGGCCGAGGAAGATGTTGCGGGCGACGTCCAGGTTGTTGCAGAGGGCCAGGTCCTGGTAGATCATTTCGATGCCGCAGCTGCGGGCGTCGCGGGGATCGCGAATCGAGACCTCCTCGCCATTGATGAGGATCTGGCCGCTGTCGGCGACATGCGCGCCGCTGAGGATCTTCATCAAGGTGGATTTGCCGGCCGCGTTGTCGCCCACCAGCCCCAGAATCTCTCCCTCGCGCAGCTCGAGGTCGACCTGGTTCAACGCCTGGACGCTGCCGAATCGTTTGGATATGCCCTTCATTTCGACAATATAGTTGCTTTCCAAGGTCCTCCTCCTGACAGGCGTGCGTGAAGGAGCGGGAGAAGAGTGAACTTCCCCCACTCCTTGTTCAGCCGATTACCACAGATCGGGGAAGTTGTCCACGTTGTCCTTGGTGATCAGAACGGCGGGCGAAGTCTGCCAGAAGATGACCGGGCGATTCTCGGCCAGGTCGCGGGCGGACTGGATGATCTTGACGGCGATGAAGGAAGCGTCGTTGAGGACGGTGCCCCACATGGTGCCGTCGCGAATGGCATCGTACACCTCCTTGGCGCCGCCATCAACGCCAAGCACCTTGATGGTGTCTTGCAGACCGGCCTCTGCGATAGCCCGGACTGCGCCGAGGCACATGTCGTCGTTATGGCAGTAGACCATGTGGATCTGGTCCGGGTAGGCGGTCAGGTAGTTCTCCATCACGGTGCGCGCTTCTTCGCGGTTCCACATGCCGGTGTCGACGGCGACGAGTTCTCTGCCGGGGCAGTTCTCGGCGACGTATTCACGGGCGGAGGAGCGCTGCGGCACGAGGCCGTGACCGGTGGCTCCTTCGATGATGACCCAGCCCTGGCCGTCTTCCAGGGCCTGGCAGACGGCCTTGCCGGCCGTTTCGCCCTCTGCCCAGCCGGACGAGCCGATCATCGTGTTCACGTAGCCCAGGCCCTCTTCGTCAAGATCGGCGCCTTCGGCGATCACGGGGATGCCGGCCTCCTGCGCTTCGCGGAGGGCGTCGTTGAGCGCAGAGGTGTCATAGGGAACCAGGGCGATCACGTCGTACTGCTTGGTGATGCAGTCCTCGATCAGGCGGATCTCGTTGGGTATGTCACCCTGCGTGTCGTACACATCATAGGTGAAGCCGAATACGTTGGCTTCCTTCTCGGCCAGCGTGACCTTGGCGGTCGAGTAGGGATGGCCGAGCTCGATGATGTGGCAGATGCGCAGGTCTTGCGCCAGGGGCCAGTCTTCGGCTTCGGTCTGCACCTGCGCGGCTCCGTCTGCCGTCATCACCTGCCCGTCAGGCATTACGCAGGCCGCCATCAGGACTGCGAAGATCAGAACAGCGATCACAACTCCGAAATGCTTCCTCATTTCTGCTCTCCTTTGTCTGGATAAGACTGTCGACGCGGGTTGATTTCAGATCAGATGCGCGGGAGAAGTTTTTCCCTCCGGATCAGAACTCAGTTTTCCCAATAGGCCCTCCTTTCACCTGGCGCCGGCCGAAGGCTTGCGCGGCCCCAGCTGCGGGGCTTTGCGGAAGCCCGGGCCATTACGGTCAGGCCGTGCGGCGTCGGCGGTTCATGTAGACATCCGAGACGACAACGGAAACGAGAATGACGCCCTGGATCACCCATTGCCAGTAGGCGCTGACGCCGAGAAGATTGAGCGAGTTGCGGACGACGCCCAGGAACATGACGCCGGCGACGGCGCCGAGGACGTTGCCCACGCCTCCGAACAGGGATGTGCCGCCGATAACGGTGGCGGAAATTGCGAAGAGGGCGGTGTCTCTGCCCACGCCGGGATTGGCGCTGACGGCGCGGGATGCGAGCAGCACGCCGGCGATCCCGCTGCAGAGGCCGGCCACCACGAAGGAGAGGGCAAAGATAAGATTCACGTTGAGGCCGGCGCGGTGCGATGCGTCGGAGTTGCCGCCGATGGCGTACCAGTAGGTGCCGAGGCTGGTCTGCGTCATGATCCAGTGGGCGATGATGCCGATGCCGAAGAAGGCCAGGGCGGGAAACTCGAAGACCCCCAGCTTTGCCGACCCCATCCAGCCAAAGCCCTCGGCATGGCCGTAGATCGTCGTTTCGTCGGAGATGATGAATGTCAGGCCCTTGACCGCGACCATGGTGGAAAGCGTGGCGATGAAGAAGTTGACCTTCATCCTGGTCACAACAAAGCCGTTGACGAGCCCGACGCCGGCCCCGGCCAGAATGCCCAGCAGGGCTGCCACAGGAACGCCCAGATCCTGGGAGAGGGCGAAGACCACGCCGGCCAGCGCCAGGGTGGCGCCGACGCCGAGGTCGATTCCCCAGGCGATCATGAGGACGGTCAGGCCGATGGAGATGATCCCGTCGATCGAGAACTGGGTTGTCATCTGGGTAATGTTGCGTTCGGTGGCGAAGAAGGGGACGAACAGGACGGCATAGGTGAGCGCGAGGCCGAGGAGGACAAAGGCGCGATATTCGATGAGCCACTGCAGGAGGTTCCCCCATCTTCCCGCGGGCCATCCTGCGGGCCCCCGGGACGGCTCTTCGACCAGCCCGGATTCAGCTGTCAGTTGATCTTCCGGCGTTGGATTTTCGGCCATGCAGGACCTCTTGCGTTCGCGGCGGATTGGTCAGGAAGGGCGAGCGTTCTCGTACTGCGGCAGGCGGCTCCTCGCCACAATACGGTTGTCCCCGGTCACTGGGGCGCCGTTTCGGTCTTCTGTTCGCGGCCCATGACCTGGATGGCGACCAGGCCGGCGGTTACAATCCCCTGGACGACCAGCTGTGTTGCGGGCTCAAATCCGAGGATTGTAAGCGAATTGTTCAGCAGAGCGACCAGGATCGCGCCCCAAACCCCTCTGGCCACACTGCCCCTGCCGCCGAAGATGTAGTTTCCGCCCAGGACGGAGGCGGTGATGGCATGAAACTCGTAGTTCAGCCCGATAAAATAGTGGCCGGAGCCGGCGCGGGCGCTGACAACCATGGCGGCGACTGCGGAGCAGAGACCGGTGGCGATATACATCAGCGTCCGGTAGAGGGGGACGCGCACACCGGACAGCTTGGCCGCTTCTTCATCTCCACCGATGGCGTACACCCTGGCCCCCAGGGAGGTTTCCGAAAGTACCAGGTGCATGACCAGCGCCAGGACCAGGAAGATGATTGTGGGTACGGCAAACGGGCCGATAAAGCCATCCGCAATCAGGAGGAACGGGCTGTTGCGGGGGACCCGGTAGTAGTAGCCGCCGGCGCTCAGGAGGGCGATGCCCTGGAAGATCGTCATCGTTCCCAGGGTGGTAAGCATGGGATTGGCTTTGAGCCTGCCGACCAGAAAGCCGTTGAATATGCCTGCTGACAGTCCGATTCCAAGGCCGAAGATGCAGGTGGTTACGATGCCGGCGCCGCCCTCAAGCATGGCGACCATGGTCACGCTGATCAGCGACACGATGGCGCCGACGGAGAGGTCGAAACTGCCGCTGATCATCATCCAGCAGACGCCGACGGTCACGATCCCGTTGATCGAGGACTGGCGGAGGACGTTGATGAGGTTGCGGGTTGTGAGGAAGCGGGGGTTCAGGATTCCCATCAGCACGACGAGGGCGACGGTGAGGACGACCTGCGGCTCGCGCAGCAGGAAGCTGCCGAGAGCATTGAGCTGGCCGCGGCCGCGCAGATTGTCCGGTATGAAGGCGCGTGCAAAGGGGGCGAAGTTCATGATTGGTCTGTTGCAGTTATCCGATAGTTGAGCGCCACTTCTCCGCCGCCGCCGCCTAATCTCTGCACAGGCAGAGCGCACGGCTCCGACTTGAACGGCGAGCAGCTGGCAGAGTCTCGTCGCGGTCCACTATCCACTGGTGGCACAGATTGCAACCGTGTAAGAAGTCTTTGTCTTTTCGTAACTACTCAGCCTTACCTCTATTGTTTGAATTCCGACCGCGCCAAGGGTAACCAGATTCGACTCAACTGGTTAAGTGCCAGTCTTCGGCCAGGTCCCTGCAAGTGAAACGTTCCAGAAACGGCAGCGGGCCAGACCGCAGGTTTATATGCAGACCCCACTCGATGCCCTTGCCGGTCTGCCGGTCCACAAAGTCATCGGCTCGGTAGGGACCCGGCGCTTGGGGCGGCCTGACCTCCGCCAATCGGCGAAAATGAACGCCGTCACTACTGTACTGAAACGTCCCTCCCTCCGGCCCATTCGGCTGAACAAGTGCAGCTACGCCCTCGCCCTGCCGCCACACACAGACTTCATGACCGCCCTCAATCAGGGGATTCTCCGGCACCTTCACGTACGGACCTATAGGCTCTTCGGCGACGGCAAGCCCCATCCTCGTTTCACGCGGACTAAGACCCATCTGCCGTCCCTTGTAGTACAGCCAGTACAATCCATCTCGCACAACGAGACATGCGTCATCAACCCGGTGACTGTCCCAGCTTCGGCCCGTCCCTGTACGCAACACAGGGTTTTCTTCGTATTTAATCCACGGCCCATCTGGCGAATCGGCATAGGCAACGCCGATAGCTGTCAGCGCCTCTTCCGTGTAAGGTTTCTCCACCGAAGTGTAGAAAAGAAAGAAGCCGCCATCAGCGACCAGTATGTTCGGCGTGAACACGCTCTGTTCATCCCACTCGCCTTCTGCGCCGCGAGGAAGCGCTTCGCCCCTCTCCTCCCAGCGAATACCATCCTCAGACGAGGCGTGCCAGACAGTCGCGTCGTAGCCCGACGGTCCATAGGGAGTCTTCGTGTACCATACGTGGAATAGCCCGTCCACCCTGATAACGCAACTGGGGTCCCGCCGGGTGACCCCCGGTTCGTAACCCAATCCGATAGCCTCACTGTATTTGAATCCTACCGTGCGTCCATCCGCCATCATCTATTCCTTCAGAGGTCCCGTCGAATTCTGCTCTAACGTAACGCCATTTCGGTAGGCAAGTTGCGCTGAAGGCACTCGGCCAGCATTGCCTTCAGGTCGGCATAGGCCCTATCCCCCGCAAGGTTTCGCATCTCAAAAGGGTCGTCCAATGAGTCGAAGAGCTGCTCCTTGCTTCCGTCAGTGACGTAAAGATGGCGATGCGTACGCAGCCCGCGTCGCCCTGACCGGAATGCCGGATCCCTCTGCCCCGTGCTGAAATGGAGCACATCGCGCGAGCCAACCCTGTCACCCCTCAGCACGCCGGCCGAATGATCCTGACCATGCGCACCCTCTGGCGCCCGCAATCCGCACAATCCAATCAAAGTAGGATAGATATCTATTAGACCGAGCAACATCCCGTTTTC
Source organism: Caldilineaceae bacterium (assembly GCA_965204525.1). GTDB lineage: Bacteria > Chloroflexota > Anaerolineae > Caldilineales > Caldilineaceae > Bin5. The sequence goes on from OZ241994.1 coordinate 3,064,379, forward strand.
CTGTCCGGCGTCAATCCGCCCCGGCCATGACAAGACGAGCGGTACTTGGGCAGACTCTTTGTAAAATACCCCCTTGCGCAGCAGTCCATGTGAGCCCAGCATATCCCCGTGGTCAGAGCTATACACTATCAAAGTATTGTCGAGTGCATCCGCTTCTTCCAGCGCCGTGACCAGTCTCCCAACCTCAGCGTCCACAGCACTGATGTGGGCATAGTACTGGCCAAACTGTTCCTGCAGTGTCATCGTCACATGGTTACGATGAGCTCCCGCCGGCACCAACTGCTTGCCCGACGCCAGCACCTCCGGAACGTTTTCCCGCATGGATAAACTGCGGTCGGCATAAAGGCCCAGATATTCCTCAGGCGCGTCGTCGAGCGGAGGATGGGGCGGATTCAGGCTGAGAAAGAGGAAAAACGGACGGTCAGTATCCCGGTCGCGCAAGAATTCCAGTGCCTCATCGGTCATCAGAGTCGCGTTATAGCCGCGTGTTCGTACCGCAGTCCCGTTCGCTTCCTCGTAGCACAGGCTGTCCCAGTGGCGGTTCGTCTCCGTCCATACACCCATGCGCTCAAACCCGTGCCGGCCCGGACCTGGTGGAATATACCGGTCGTTGCCGTCAACCGTCTCTGGCGGCCCCGCGTGGAGATGCCATTTTCCAATGAAACAGGTCTGGTACCCTCCGCGAGCAAAGACCGCGCCCAATGAGGAATCTGACGGTTCCAATTCGGACAAATTGTTGACGACACCGGTGTCGCTGGGCCAGCGCCCGCTAAGCAGCATGCCGCGCGCCGGCGCACACACAGGATAGTTGCTGTAACAGTTCACAAACGATGTTCCCGCCCGCTGTAGTCGCACCAGGTTGGGTGCAAGCACCTCGCAGCCGTCCACGCCCGGCATCGAACAGTACCGATGCTGATCACTGAGAACGAACAAAACGTTTGGACGGTCGGTCATTGAGGTAGTTCCTCCTAAGTCATAATCAACTATCAGGGGAAGCAGCTTGTAGGTCACAATCAAAGCGAACGATATACACGCGGCCATCGCCGCGCTCTTGTGCGACTCCCCACTGGATTCCGTGGCCGTAGGGTGTATCCGCAAATGCATCCGGGTCGTAGGGTCCGCAGCCCGTATGCACGAACTCCAGAGAAGCCGCACGCCGAAAATCGATCCCGTCAGCCGCATACTGCACCGTAAAGCGCTCCGGCCCGGCGTTGTCCACCAGCGCCGCCACCCCTTCCCGGTGTGGCCAGACACAAACTGTGTGACCGCTATCCAATATCGGATTCTGTCCATTTTTGCGGAAAGGACCGTCTGGGCGGTCCGAAGTTGCGAGCCCCCACTTCGTCTCGTTCGGTTTCAGTGTTGGGCTGCGCCCCTTAAAGTAGAGCCAGAATCTGCCTTCTCGCACGATGACATGCGTATCGTCGACCACAAGTGAATCGTAAAGAGAAGGGTCCGCGCTGGGGCTGAGTATCGGATTGCTGTTGCTCCTAAGCCAGGGGCCGTCCGGGTTTTCGGCCGTCGCCACGCCGATATGCCGCAGCGTGCCATTTGTGTTGAAGGGTTCAACGTCGGACGTAGCCGTATAGTAAAGGTAGTACCGCCCGCCCACCACAGCCACATACGGCGTGATGACACCGAAACTGTCCCAGGCTCCGGTCGAACCACGGTCAAGCGCCTGACCGCGATCAATCCAGTTATAGCCGTCTTCCGATGTGGCGAAATAGATCGTCGACGCGTACGGTTCCACTTCAGCCGGGCGCTGCGTGTACCACACATAGAAAGTCTCGCCCACCTTGATGACATTGCTCGGATCCTGCCTGTCAAGCAATGGATCGAATCCGATTCCCACCAGCTCGGTAGTGCGGTAGTTTGGCGTCCTCAGTTCAAGAGGGATGGTGCCCAAGAAAAATTTCTGCTCCTCTGTCATCGGAATCGGATTAGCAATTGAGGAATCCATACTGTCTCTCCACAGAAGATTGGAAACGGCAAGAGCGTCTTCGCCTGGCCATCTCTTCGATCGATTAACCCTTTACCCCAGAAAACACGATGCCCTGGATGAAGTACCTCTGGCCTACGAAGAAAAGCACGATGATTGGAATCGAAAACGCAGCCGACGCCGCCATTTGAAAACTGTAATGAACCTGCGTATCAGTGACGAAATACCGCAACCCGATCGCCGCCGTAAATTTATCCAGATCGTGCAGATAGATCAGCGGCCCGATAAACGCGTTCCAGTGATGCTGGACCGAGAACAGCGCAACCGTTGCCAGCACCGGCTTGCTCAACGGCAGCATGATCCGCCAGTAAATACCAAAGACGCTGGCGCCGTCAATGCGGGCAGCGTCGTCCAGCTCTGACGGCAATCCCATGAAAAACTGCCGCATCAGGAAGACATAGAAAGGACTGGCAAACCAGGCAGGCACAATGAGCGGAAGATAGGTGTTTACCCATCCCAACTTGGAAAAGAGAACAAATCGGGGAATCATCGTAATCTGCCCCGGAAGCATGATTGTCAGCAAGAGCGCAAAAAAGACAGCATCCCGGAAGCGCCAGCGCAGCCGCGCGAAAGCAAATGCCCCCAGGCTGCTGCTGACCAGACTGCCTAGCGTTGCCCCTGTTGCGATGATCACTGTATTGAGGATGAAACGCCCGAAGGGTAAGGCAGTCAGTGCTTTGGGGTAGTTTTCCCATAGGATTGGTTTCGGGATCCAGATAGGCGGGAATGCGACAAGCTGAGCTTGCGGCTTGAGCGAACTGGAAACCAACCAGATGAAGGGAATCGTGACCAGAACCGCGCCTGCGATCAAAACTGCGTAGAGGACAACTCTTCCCAAGAGGTATCTTAACCTGTACGGGTTGCTAAGCGCGCCCCAAACGGCAGTCACTGGTCTCTTAACGTGGTACGGAAACGCTTGCGCCATACCTGTTACCTCGAACGCCCAGCTGAATCAGCGGCTTCCTTCGTAGTAGACCCAGGCGGACGACGAACGGAACACCAACGCCGACAGCACAACAATGTAGAGGAAGAGAATCAATGCCAGGGAAGAACCGTACCCAAGACGAAAATACTCGAACGCAGTGTGATAAAGATGCAACATGTAGAACAGTGAGGCGTTATTGGGTCCGCCGCCAGTCATCACGAATGCGACCACAAATACCTGCAGACCCCCGATAATGCCCATCACCAGGTTGAACAAAATCAACGGCGTCATCATCGGAATCGTCACATTTAGCAAGCGCTGAAAGGCGTTGGCTCCGTCGATCGAGGCGGCATCGTATAGATCGGTTGGAATGGCCTGCAGTCCCGCAAGATTTATCAGCATGCCGCCGCCTACGCCCCACAAACCCATCACGATGAAAGCAGGCAATACCCAATTCGGGTCCCCAAGCCAGTCGGGCGCCTGGACGCCCATCATCGCCAACCCGATGTCCAGCAGACCGAATCGTTTCAGGAAGATCCACCGCCACAGCGCAGCGACGGCAACCAGCGGCACGATCGAAGGCAGGTAATAGAGCGTACGCATCAAAGCCTGCCCGCGAATCTTCTGGTTCAACAGCAGCGCCAACAGGAATCCTGTTACCAGATTGAGAGGAATCGAAACAAAAGCAAAAACTGTTGTAATCCGCAGTGAAAGCCAAAACAGATCGTCTCGGAACAGGATTTCTTCGTAGTTGGCCAGACCGACCCAATGCGGCGGCGTAACGCCATTCCACTCGGTGAACGCGATCAGAACCGAAGCCACCATCGGCCCGACGTCAAACGCCACCATGCCAATAATGGCGGGCAACGCAAACAGCCAACCGTAGAGGGCTTCCCGCTGCCGGTTGGTCTTGATGAAAGCCATCATGGTACTGCAATCCTACTGGAATTCCTGTCAATCACGATGGTTCAGAACGCCAACTGAGAAATGGAACTGTGACCAAGTCCACTGCCTCTAGGCAGTTCAAGTCTGCTACCATACTTGTGGGCAGCCCTCCCTCGGAATGTACAAATCCCTTTAGTGGACTCCCATAGCAAAGAGGTCTCTTGGCGGGTGTGGAAAGTCTTGTAGGACGACCTCTTCCAGGAGGCGGTCTCGCAGCGCCCGGCGCGTTTCGGCATGGCCGCGCTCTCCGGCGAGATTTCGTGTCTCGTCAACATCGTCTGAAAGATGAAACAACTGCTCACCAGCACCGCCCGGGTAAAACGTGTAACGCCAGTCATCTGTACGGATGGTACGCGCCCAGCTTAACGGCGTCCGGCTATCCGTGTTGTTATAGCTCTCGATATAGACAGCGTCGCGCCAATTGGGGACCTGCTCACCCCGACACCAGGGAAGCAGCGATTTGCCAGGTAAGCCCGGAACCGCTGCCTTCGACGCGTGAGGGCCCTGATCGGGCAGCTGCGGCTGTGGCAATCCCGCCACCTCCAAGACTGTTGGTACGATGTCCTCATGCTGAACCAGGGCATGGCACGTCTGCCCCTGCCGGACTCCGCCCCCCGCCACGATCAAAGGAATCCGTACGCAGGCGTCATAGTGACGTTCAGCCTTGCCAAAGAAGCCGTGATCGTAAAGGAGATCACCATGGTCGGAAAGAAAGAAGAGAACTGTCTCCTCCCACAGACCCGCCTTTTCCAGGGCGTCGAGCACCAGCCCCAGCTGATGGTCTAAGTGAGCTACGTCCGCCAGGTAGAAGTGGCGACGGTCGCGCCAGGCTGAAACGTCACCCCGGAAACTATTATGCAAGAAGCACTGCGGTGCCAGTGGATCGTCTATCCATTCCGGGGGCACCGGTTCCGGGATAAGTGAGGGGTCTATGCACTCCACATACTCTGCTGGCGGACAAGATGGCCCATGGGGTTGTACGTAGCTGATGTGCGCGTAGAAAGGGCGCTCTCGGTCGGCTGCCTTCAGAAAATTTAGAGCGTGCCCGCTGATCCACGCAGTCTGGGACAGCTCTTCCGGGAAGGGCAGTACGTAGTACTGTGCTGTACCGTTCGGGTAGTCGGCACTACCCCACACAAAGGTTTCCCGGAGCTCCCTGATGCGTTTCGCAAGATCGGTCTTCTGCGCGCCGTAAGCGGAAAAAGCAGGGATTGAGGAAGGCCAAACAGTCGCCAGCGCAGACTCGTAATGTTCCGGATACTCTCGCTCGACCCAGTCTAGCCACGCACCCCCACGCGGGTCCTCCGTATTGTGAACGACGTCAAACCCGTATTGACGGAAATCGGTACCGAATCCCCTGTAGTGTGGCTCAAAATGCAGCTTGCCGAAGGCCCCCGTCTGCCAGCCGGCCTCCTGCAGTGCCCTCATCACGGTTGGGAGCCCCGGGTTCAAGCGGTAGCCGTTTTGCAGCACACCGTGCCCGCGGCTGTTCAGCCCAGTCGCCAAAGTAGCTCTGGCAGCGCAACAAACTGGATTGCTGGCGTATGCGTTCGTGAAGGTAGTACCTGCCCGACGCAGCCGGTCCAGATTGGGCGTCGGGCAGGCCAAAGCGGATCCTCCCTCCAGCCATTTTGCGGAGAGTTGGTCCACCATGAACAGTACAATGTTCAAGCGGCCGGGATTCCTTCGTCCCTACTCAATAACAAGGGAAACGTTTCGCTGCAAGCAAAAAAATCGCTTAACTCCTCTCAGCGAATATCTCTTCCAGCTTCTGCTGGGCAATCTCAATCCCTTCCTCAATCGTCCGATCGCTGTTTTCCACTGCCGGCTGGAACAGTTCCGAACTGACCGCTCTCCCAATCTCGCCGCCAAATGGTAACCGTAGGTCAGGGCGGACATGACCGTAGTCGATCAGGGTGGGAAGAATGGTCGCGTGAGGAGCAAGCACCAGGGCCGCTTCCACGAAGTGCTCGCGCAAGCTGTAGCGGGCCGGCGACTGCAGGTTTTCCGCGAAGATCCGCCCAGCATGAGATGGATCGGTCATCCACCTTACCAGATCCCAGCCCCCATCGGGGTTTTCGCTCCCGTTCACTACCTGGAACGAAACAGGAATCACTTCCGCCGCACGGCCCGCAGGCCCGGCCGGCACGTGCCAGAAATCCCAATCCACGACCGCTTCTCGCATCATGAAATTCCAGGTTCCGATGCCGTGGATGGCGTGGGCGATTCGGCCAGAGGCCAGCATTGGTCGCAGCCCGCCAAAAGCCTCGCCGTATTCGCCCGTCAACACGACATCAGCCTCATAGAGGCTCTTCAAGAACGTAAGCGCTTCCAGGTTGGTGTCCGAGTCGAGGATCGGCTGCTGGTCGTTGTCTTCGTCCAGAACGTCGCCGCCCCACGCCCACATGAACACGAAATATCGTTGCTGGTTTGCCAGGGCTACCTTCTTGTCCGCGAATTCCCCCGTCGCAATCAGAGGTGCGGTCGCGCCAAAGTCCTGCCATGTCCACGTATTCCAGTCTGGATGCGGTACGCCTGCCTCGTCGTACAGACCGGGCACCGAAACAAATGCCTGAATGTTTATGGACCAGGGAATCCCGTATATGACGCCGTCGACCGACGCGCCATTGATCGACAATTCTGGAAAGTCGTCAATCTGAACAGTTGCGGCGTCCCGCTCAATATAACTGTCCAGGGCCAGAAAAGCGCCGGCCGGCGCCAGGGCGATGAACGCATTCGGGGCCCAGAAGCCACAGTCCGGCGGCGTGCCCGCCGAAACCAGCGTTTGCAGTTTCTGCGTCGACTCCCTGTTCGTAGTCTGAATCAGCGTCAGCTCGTACTCCGGATGTGTCTCGTCCCATTCATCCAACAACTCAATGATGAAGGGTGTATCGTTAGCGGTCCAGATATTGACGAACTGGACCTCTGTCGGGGCATCGTCGGGGGAAGTAGCTTCCATCGAGTCGGTTGCGCTCGGTCCGCCCGCTGGCACACAGGCAAGTGCCACCGTTCCGGCGGCTCCCGCGGCCGTTGCGCGTAAGAATTGACGGCGGGTCAGTTTCTGGTTCTTCATGGTCAGTTTCTCCTTGGCTATTGAACAAAGATGACCTAGATTCCATATAAAGGGGAAGCGCGATCAGCCGGCCAAAAGATAGAGTTCAAGATGCACAAACCGGCAATGCCGAGGAAAGTTTCCCTGATGATAGTTGTGCGCCCCCTATGTGTCAACCCAGTCAAAAAGAACGGTCTTTCAGGGCGCAATCGAAGGAAAAACGACGCCCCAAAATAGGTGACCTGGTTTAGCTTTTCAGCGACCAAACCGAAGAAGACAACTTTGGGCGTGAAATCATTGTCTCAGCCACTTCTTGCACCGAAAAACCGTTTGCCTGTTTCCTTCGAACAGGGTAACTACTCAGCCTGAAGTAAAGCAGGGCTGAAGGGATGGCCTAGAAAGGCATTGTAGATGGCATCAATGCTTGTTGCCCCGCCATTTGCTGGCGCAACGTCTCAATCATCGAAAGGCTCTCTTGATACAACTGCTCAAGATGCTCTCGCCCTGTTTCCGTGGCTTCGCTCATATTCCCTGCTCTATCGCAGCCAACTTGAAATTCGCAATCGCTTTCTGTTCGCCTTACGCTTGCTCTCGTTCCTTTTATCCTTAGCCTGAGTAGTTACGTCTTTTCGGGGAATCCCATGCGGTGGGCTGGGCTGTCCTGCGGTGAGGAAGTGCTCTAGGGCTCGTTGACATTTTCAAGGTGTGTCGAGAAGGCAAGCTCTTCCGGCTGCGTTCGGTGGCTTTGCCCCGTGGCCCCGCCCTTCGGCGGGCGCATTGCGGGGTTTCAAAGCGGGCTGAAGAGAGACAGTTTCAGGGTAACTGCAGGAAAAGCCGGGCTGGGCGCTCCCTGAACACAGGTCGTGCGCTCGTACGGGAACAGGTAAACGCTCGTACGAGCGTTTACGAGAGATCCACGAGCGTTTACGAGCGTTTGCGAGAAAAAATTTTCAAGAGACAGAACAGCAGAAACGATAGGGCGCTGGGCCCCCGGCGCACGGCCAGATATCGTCTGATACCCCACTTCCCCGCTTTCGATTGCGCTGATCTTGCCTGCTTCATTGAAATGTCAACGACTCCTAAACATTGTGCAGAGAATGTCCGAAATGTCCGCTGTCTTCATTCAGCAGAGCATACGGTTAATATCGTTATCTGTCAAAGCGGTTTCGGGCACTGGCAACGGCCCGGTTGGGGGCAGACAGGCGGCGCGTCCGCGAAGGGGAATCAGGTGGAAAACGGGGTATTTTTATGAATTTTTTCATAAATATGTCCGCTTTGTCCGCTCAAAAGCGTTTTTTGGGGTGAGTTTGGGAGCGGATCCAGGCTATATGTCGATGTTATCCATGCAATTCAGCAGGGTCATAAGGCCGTGCAGGTCCTTATATTCGGCGGCTGGCCGGTTGATCGTGCTGATGCGTTCCTGGCGTCTTTCGACGCGACCGACTCAAACTGTTGTGAGGATTGGGGCGGATTCGTAGGAGATCGGACTGTGAATTGGATCGTGCCAGCAGTCGCCTGTGGAAGGGTGGGGGGCGCCGTGACAGTGGCGCGTCCGGGCTGGATTATCGGGGATGGATTAGGGCGTGCTCCGCCCTCATCGTTGCTCGATTCGGAGCGGCATTGCGCCGGATGTTTACCTTCAGCCGTTAAACATGCGCACATTGCCTACACGCAAACGGCCCACACAGCCTTCCCTCTAAATCCCATAGGGTCAGAACCCAGGCAAGCGCGCTCAGGCGCAGTCGACACGCCGTCCTTTGAAGTCGGTGCAGAATTTCGGGCCGGACTTGAAGAGAAAGCGTGTCAGGGAGATCAAGCGAAAACGGCGGGGACGCTCGTCTACTCTCGTACGAGCGTTTACGAGAGTTCTACGAGAGAATACGAGAGTTTACGAGAGTTTACGAGAAAAAAATCCGCTAATAATCATAGTGATAATTATTTGAAATAGAGTATTATTTAATTGAAATTCTTAGTGAGAGTTGACAGAGGTGCCGGGGCATTGGCGCCCGACGCGATACCGTTTAATCTCCATTTCCCCGCTTTCGATTGCCTGGAGCTTGGCTGCCTCATGGAAATGTCAGCGGCTCCTGGTTATCAATTTTCGGCATTGCGTTCTAGGTGCAGGCGGCGACAGGGCGTACACAGCGGCCCGCCGACTCCTGACTACCGAAAACCAGATCGTAGTCTTCGGGATGGTCGATATCGAAGACAAGCGAGTCCGACTCGACAACGCGGACGGGGATGCCCGCCTCCGCGGCCAAGCGCCGGTGACGTTGGAAACTGTCGCGCCCAAAGGCGAAGGGTATGGCCTGGGCCGGCTGCAGCATGAGCGCATTGGTGCCGCCGTCGCGGCTGGGGGCGATGTTGATTTGCGGGGCGCGGTCACGGGGGGAGGCCATCGTTAGCACATCTTCGGCTGTCAGGTTGGGCATATCGGTGGGCAGGATCAGAACTTTGGTTGCGCCGCGTGCCATCGCATAGCGGGCGGCCTGGGCCAGAGCCGCGTTGAGATGAATTTCAGGGGCCGAAGGAAAGAGCTGGGAACCGGTTTCCAACGACTGGGGGGCTGACAGTTCCTCGGTCAGCCCATGGCATCCCATGCGAGTCGCCAAGTTCAGCGCGTCGTTGTCCCGGCTGACGACTACGATCTCTGCGTCGATTTGCGCCAGGCGGATTGCGTCCAGTGTTCGCGTGAGAAGAATACGGTTGAGCGTGCGGCGTGCCTGAGGAGAGATGAAGCCGGCTAGACGGCTTTTGCCCTCACTCAAAGGCTTGACGGGAATAATTGTCCACAAGCTCATTAAAGGGTCCAGTGGTTGGCATCCAATGGATGCACCTTATTTTTGGGAATTATATACCAAAGTAGACAAAACCCCTTGACAGCCCCTCGCTGATCGTGTATACTGTAATCAATAATTGCGGAATTAACCAGTTCAGCAAGGAGATTGCAAATGACACAGAAGGGGCCGGGAAAGCACTATCGCGACGGTATCACACTGATTGACCTGTTCAAAATGTTTCCTGATGACGAAACGGCTGAAAAATGGTTTGAAGAGAGCCGATGGCCGGACGGTGTGCGGTGCCCCCACTGCGAGGGCGAAAATGTAAGTGAAGCCAAGCACCCCACGATGAGATACTGGTGCAAGGATTGTCGAAAATATTTTTCCGTGAAGCACGGCACGGTCATGCAGTCGTCCAAGGTCGGATATCAGAAGTGGGCATTGGCTATTTACATCCTAACCACACAGATCAAGGGCACGTCCAGTATGAAGCTGCATCGAGATATCGGCGTCACCCAAAAAACGGCGTGGCATATGGCGCACCGTATTCGTGAGACGTGGGCGGCGGATACCCCGTCTTTTTCCGGGCCGTTGGAGATTGATGAAACCTATATTGGCGGCAAAGAAGGAAACAAACACGCCGACAAGAAACTAAACGCTGGAAGGGGAACGGTAGGAAAGTCCGTAGTAGCTGGAGCTAAGGACAGGGCGAGCGGCCAGGTGAGCGCGCAGGTTGTGACAGACGTAAGGAAAGACACTTTGCATGGCTTTGTCGAAGAGCGAGCTGCTCCCGACGCCACTGTTTACACTGATGACCTTCAGTCTTACCAGGGCATCCCTTTTGAGCATGAATCGGTCAGCCACAGTGTTAGCGAGTACGTTCGTGATCAGGCGCACGTCAATGGGATGGAGTCGTTCTGGGCGGGCCTAAAGCGGGGTTATCACGGCACCTACCACCACATGAGTCCTAAGCACCTTGAGCGGTACGTGACTGAGTTTTCTGGCCGCCACAACGACCGGCCTTCAGACACGATCACACAAATGACGAATATGGCTAAAGGGATGACAGACAAGCAGTTGCGGTACAAGGATCTGATTGCGGGAGGGCCTGCATACCCGCAGAGGTAGATGAGCTTGGCCCCAAAAACTGGACCACAAGCTAAGGTGTATAATGGAGCAATTCACCAAGCCTGTGGAGGGGCAGAACGATGGTCAAGAAACGGCGGCGACACACGGCGGCCTTCAAGTTCCGGGTTGCGCTGGAAGCGCTTGAAGGCAGCAAGACGATTAGCCAGTTATCGAGTGAATATGAGATTCATGCTAACTTGATCCGGGCCTGGAAACGGCAGTTGCAGGAAGACGGGCCCCGGGTCTTCGCTACCAACGGCGAACGCAAGCAACGGGAGCAGGAGGCGCAGGAAGCAGAGCTCTATGAACAGATTGGGCGACTCAAGATGGAACTTGAGTGGCTGAAAAAAAAAGTTGCCCGCTTCGGTCGGGGAGAGACGGCTCATGGTTGAGAACCAACATGCGACTCTGAGTGTTCGAAGACAGTGCGAACTGCTGGGGCTGAATCGGGCCTCCTTCTACTATCAAGCGGCTTCTGAGTCGACACTGAACCTGCATCTGATGCGCTTGATTGACGAGCAGTACTTGCGTACGCCCTTCTATGGCTGGCCCAAGATGACCGCGCATCTGCGCCGGCTGGGCTACGCCATCAATGGCAAACGGGTCAGACGGCTGATGCGTCTGATGGGCATTCAAGCTATCTACCCCAGGAGAAGCAGCAGTTTGCCTGGAAAAGGGCACAAGCGCTATCCCTATCTTTTGCGCAACCTGCCGATTACGCATGTCAACCAGGTCTGGAGCGCAGACATCACCTATGTGCCGCTGCTGCGCGGCTTCATGTACCTGGTCGCGGTCATCGACTGGCACAGCCGCTATGTACTCGCCTGGCAGCTCTCCAACACCCTGGACGGTCTCTTCTGTCTCGATGCCTTGCGCCAAGCGCTCAGCACGGGTCGGCCCAAGATTTTCAACACCGACCAGGGCGCACAGTTCACGGCCGATGCCTTCACCGCCTGCCTGCTCGCAGCCAACATACAAGTCAGCATGGATGGCCGCGGGCGCGCCCTCGACAACGTCTTCTGCGAACGCCTATGGCGCAGCGTCAAGTACGAAAACATCTATCTCAACCAGTATGACACAGTACGTCAGCTGCACGCCGGGCTGACTGCCTATTTCGACTTCTACAACCATGAGAGACCACATCAAAGTCTCAACTATCGAACGCCGGCTGAAGAGCACTTCGTGCTCTGTTCAGAGCCGGCCGCATTCGCCTAAATGCACCTTATTTTTCCCGTTTCGTGGTCTAGCCATTGGGGCCAACCATAAGATTCCTCTATAAAACAGAGCCTGTCAACAAAACTCCTGATAGATTTTGGAGCTTACAGCTAAAATCAGAGGGATGAGTCGTTACATTGCCAGAATAAAGGACGTGGGGTCAAGCCACATCGGAAGTTTGCTTGAACCAGACGCATACTGACGAGGCATTCACTTTTTGGGCGTTCACAAAGCGTTATTCAAGTGCCTCTCTACCATAATCAGAGTTTCAGTCTTGATTTTGCTCCGTGAAAATGGAATCTTTATTCTGAGAGATGTCGAAAATATGGTCCTGTTTGATTATTTTGACTATTCCCTTCGCCACTCGATTATGTAACGCTTTATCTTCCCATTCAATCCCGACATGATAAGGAGGCCCATCTTGGGCAGCAAAAAAAATTTTGGGACATTCCCCCGTAACGCATCTTACTATCTGCAATACTTTCTCGCTAGGTAGTATAATCCAAACATCTCCAATTTGAATATTTCTAGGAGGATATCTTTCAAGTTCCCGAATACCATTGGTAGGACATATGGACATTCCTGCATCGCTACATATCTTTTCAAGACAATAAAACGAAAGATATGATTCTTGCTTGCTCGTTTTGAGCCTGAAAGCGCCGTGTTGTACAAGACCGTTTTTGTAAGCATACTCTGGACAGTGCCTGATTAAAGACACTGCATTCAAATCGTATTTGCCTACTTGCATCGTTATCGCAGTCTTTGAAGAAATTCTTCAATTTTATCAATAACATTTTCGTGTGTGGCCCCTCCACCAAAATCCAAAGCAGGGTATTCTTCTGTCGCTATCGCATCCCCAGTGAATTCGATATCGCCAGATGGCAGAAAATCCATACACAAAATTCCATCACAATTCCATTCATTTTCTGTTGAACTTAAAGGCAACCTCCATTCCAAACCTATAATTCCGTCAGAATCAGAGGCAATCGTAGGGGTAGGAATATCCACATTCTCAAGAAAAAATCTTGCCATAGAGTCCATAGAATTTAAGTCAATGCCTTCGACATCCGGGTATTTTGCTACCACCTTGATCAAATGGTTTAGTTCCTCAGCAATATTTTCTAGCCCAGTATCACGTAGAGCATCTAATATCCTTCTTTCCTTAATTTCTGACTGAAAAGAAATGTCTCCAATAATGAAGTGCTTTACTGAATCATGCTCTATCATGATCGCTTTCTTGTTCTCGACTTGCAGAACATTTGACCAATCCCTGAGCCACTTCGAAATATCTGGCGCACTTTCAGATGCTTCCTTCTTTTCATACGCATCTAGCAGGGTTTCGCCGCTCCATACAAAATACCTGTTAGGAACTACCCTCTGAATTCCATGCCACAAGTAGTAATTTTCAATTACAATTGACTTTTTTGGGATACATAACTCAAAAGACTTTACATCTGAAGACCTTACATAGGAGTATTCAGTAGTCTTAGGATCTACGACCATATCAATCATCGAAATCCTCCTCCAAGATATGGTTCACCTTTTCAAAAATACAGTCATGAATCTCTCTCCATGACTGTATTTTTTCCCTTAATTCAGCCTTGTCTGAATTTTGGAATTGTGCCACAGCCTGAATTCGAACCGCATCTCTGAGTCCTTCCTGAATATGATCAACGTGTGTACTCTCAAGACGAACTGACAATGTCCCTTCTTCGAAATCGTCCTGCATCCCAAAATGTAACTCTGTCTCCACTCCAACAATATCTGAAAATGAATCAGACTCTGATTGCCTATAAAATCGCTCCACTATCCACTTCAACGGATTCGGATCATAAATCCACATATCGAGTGTTATGCCAACGGCTGCAAAAACGCCCCGAGTCTTTTCCAAATATCTATCTGCCAAATCAAAAACCAAGTATTCATTCTTGAATTGAGCCGCACAATCTTCATATATATGGATATGATTCCCGCTCAATTGAAAGGTAACTCCGTTTTCATATGTGATTTGAGACTGACCCTTCTGAATTTCAATCTGGGTTGACTTAATGTCCCAAGAGTTTGGAACTATTTCACTTGTTTTCAAAAATTCACTAGAAATGATCTGTGGTCGGTGCGGTGTAGCCATAATACCCACGCCAGCCGTTAAGAGGTTTCGATCCCCAGTATTAGTTTCAAACATGCCTTCTGCCTTTTTGTAACTGCGAGAATGCCGTTAAGCGCCATGATTATACCATTGGTTGGTTTTTCACTACTAAAACCTTTATTTCAACACTGAGAATTCAAATCATGGGAGCCAATTCAGACTTTCGCTGCATTGGTCGCATCTGTTCAAGAATTGGCCCAGTGAGGATACCAAACTCTCCCCGAATCACCTCTACAGAACTCTTCTTGACACTTTGCGGCAAACAGAATATCCTCTATCTAACCACAGCAACTGAATTCAAATTGGATGTTCCATCGGCGAAGTTTTGGGGAATTATATACCAAAGTAGACAAATGGGGTTAATGCGCTTAACTTCACAGCTTCGGCGGCTTTGCCTTGAACGAGGGCGATTACTGGAGAGGTGGCGTGAACGGGTATAAGTGAGAAGGGAGCTATATTTGTAGCTAACCAGAGAAGAATTTGGAGCATTGATTATGGTTCGATAGAAATGATGGGAAATGGAGATTGGGGCTGTGGAGGTGGGGTGAGGATGGGACAGAGGTGCCCTTAGATTAGATAGTCACCGGCACCTCTGTATGTAAAGCAAGGAGGCTTATATCGCAAAGTGCCATTGGTAAAATGACACTCCACTTTGACTCCATTATTCCGTTTTTTTAGGAAATTTGGTTGATCTGACGCCCCACAATGCGCGGGCGACATTTTCCGGCGTATCGTCTATTCTGGTTGCTTTTACAGGCCGTCCACGCGGTCTTTTCGGACGGCTGGCAGCCTTACTGGTGGGCTGAATCTCTCTCTGCTTCTTTGGCTTGGTCATTGTGGCATTCTTGACTCGTCCAGAACTTCATCTACTCTTTTTGCCAGCATCTTCTTTAATGTCTCGTTGACATCTCTCAAAAACTGAGAAGTATACGGAGCACAGAATTTGATCCCTGACCCTTCCATTGAATACCTGTTGAAAACAAAAGGCTCTTTCAAATCCCTAAATATGGATTTACGAGTTACCCCTATCTGTTTGAGTGATTCCAGTGTGTCCTTTCTTAACCCGTTTAGTATTTCGAGAAGTTTATGCGTATATATCATCTTGTCTTCTGGATTATCCAATGCCCAAAACGACTTCATTGCAATTTCAAAAGCGTAACTACTATTGACTGCTCGAACATTAAAGCGTGCATGTCTGTCGTCTTTAGAACTAGATTTATCGCTAATCTCTAAATGCTCTAACACCTCACAATAGACTTCAATTTGTTCTATTGCGTTTGTGGTACTCCAATTTTCATTTACATCAATGAGCCAACAAGGGAGGCCAAGTACTGGCCGAAAATCAGTACGCATTTGGGGTTTTGCATTTTGAGCTTCGCTCACCCTTTAATTGGAAATTATAGACCAAAGCAGACAAAACATTCTTTACTGGCGGCCCACTATCGCCGTCTGTAAGGACTGGTGGGGGGAGCGTCCTTGATGTATTGCCATTCCCCTTCCCTCTTAGGTTTAGTCGTCATCAGGATACGGGCGACGTTCTCTGGCGTGTCTGGGATGGAGCCGGGCATGGGGTGAGTACGAGGGCGGCCGCGTGGTCTTTTGGGTCGTTCGCTCTTGTTTTCTGGCATGGTTTTTCTCCTTATCTGTACAAGGAATTATACCACGATTTGGGCAGGACGTTAAAGGGTGCTTGCGCTTCTGTTCGGCAGCTTTCCGATATTACTGATAGCGGGATCAGTGTGAGTCAAAACGACAATCAAGCCGGTTCCGCAGTCACAGAAGTTGTCACAGTGACCTGCCCCATTGCCTCGCCAAGGAATCGAGATCAACCCCTGAGCTTGGCCCCAGATACTGAACCGCAAGGTAAGGTGTAACAATTGGAGTAAATCACCGGTCGGGCGGAGGGACGGTCTTAGGGTCAAGGTGCGGCGGCAACGCCATTAGACTACCAGATCGGCACCTTCAGGGCGCTTCTTCCCGCCGTGAACTGACGGCTCGGCGCACCACTTAGCGGAAAGGCGCCGGACTGCCATGTAGATCTCCTCGCCGAAGCCCAGGAGATCGCAAATGACGCGCCGGTCCAAGAGGGCGCGGTTGGGGTCGGCGTCGGCGAGGTAGGCAGGCATCAGATCCTTGTCCCGGAACTCTTCAAATGTCTTCTCAGCTATAAGCAACTGTTCGTCCGTGAGGCAACGCAAATCCAGCACAGGGAGAGACTCGGCGGAGCGGATAGTAATACTCGCCTTGCTCGATTGCTGACGGCTGGAATGCCACCAGTAGGACAGCAGGCCCAATGTGGAGTTCCCCCATACAGCGAAGGCGTAATCAAACCTGTTTTCGGAGAAGATGACGTTTGGCCACACTCGCCCACCAATCGACTCCCTGTCTGTGAAAGCGACGGCAAGTGCCTGAGAGCCAAAAGTGTATTCGTTGTTCAGATGCGCGCGGCTGGCAGTGGCCCAAATGACAGGCGCTTTGCCCTCCATGCCCTGTCTGACCTGCAATTGTGAATCGGGAGCGCAAACCATGCGGGTCTCATTTGAGGCGTTGTGGTTCCACAGAGCAGGGTAGGTGGCCGTAGGACTCGGTGCAATCTTGTCAAAAGGGCCCCGAGGGGCAGGGCCTGTAATGTCGCGATGCACGAAGCCAAGTTTGCCAATATTGGCCAGAAGTGTCGTCTTTAGTTCAAGCGAGGAGGCCATTCCAGGAAGCCACAGCTTAGACTGGGATAAAGCAAATGCAGTCTGCGCCACTGAGTAGTCGGACAGACGGACCGCGCGCCAAACTGGTGCACGAGGCGCGGTGATCATGTAGCCCGCCAACTCTCCCCCGACCATAAGGGGCGTCCCCCCATAGGGCCCGTTTTCGATTTGCCTGACCTGACTATTGTCAGGAGCGCAGCCTGCCACCAGCTCCCTCGCGTAGGCAAACCCCTGCGGCCTGCGGCTAAGGGATACAAAATGGTCTTCGCCATTGAGCTTTTCGTCCACCATGAGTTTGCGAGCGATTACCAGACATTCAGCCATCCCCGTGTCGGACGAAAATGACATGTCTCGATCGTTCGCCGCGATACTCACCACAGTCAAGTCGGTGTAATCACGGACAAGTATTTCGCGCAAACCCTCCCAGGACAGCCCAGTTGCGGCGGACAGGGGGAGGACCAGGGCCAGGACACCGCCTGGTTTGATTTTTTTGTGGGCCAGCGCAGCGAAAGCGGAGGCAATGCCGGCGTTGCCGTCGGAACAGGTGCCCTTCGCCAGCTTAGTGGCCCGCTTTCCCATTGCCGTCTGGTCTTCGCCAGTCGCGCCAAAAGCCGCGAAAGCAGGGTTGGTGATGTCGGCGTGCGCGCCTTCGTGGTTGGTGGCTCGGGTAAACGGCGGATTCATGATCACCAGGTCATAACCGAAGTCAGGAATTTCGGTGCTTACCTGGGCAGCCGTCTCTTCGCCCGCGCTGCCGGTACGCAAGGCCGGATCGCTGATGTTGAACAGTGTCTGCACTCTGGAAGACTGGAGCAACTCAAGGGAACCTATCATTACGCCGCCGTCCTGCTGCCGGCCGTAAGGCATGGTGTAGAGGCGAGAGTTGGTAAAGCCGACGGCCGGTTCGACGCCTGACAGTGTTGAGCCGGTTATGTGAATCGCTGACGGCATGACGTCGCAACCGTAGAGCACCTCCTCCATCATTACTTTGTGCAGCTTGCTGCCGTCGCCGCCGGCGCGCTCGTGGCGGGCGGCGATCTGCTCGTACACTGCGGAGAGCAGGGCGCCGGTGCCGCAGGCAAAGTCTCCGATTCGCAGCTTGCCGATGGCCTCGGCATCCGACCAGTCGATCCCTTCCAGCTTGGCGACGGCCAGCCGGGCCAGCAATGCGGCGGAGGCAGGGAGGGTGTAGAAGGTGGCCAGGTACTTGCGGTCGGCAATGAGCCGCTGGAAGATGCGGCCGGTGAGGTCGTGGGCATTTTCGACACCGGTTGCGTTGACGCCCTGGGCTGTATTCCGCAGACGCCGCAGTATTCGGGCCGCGTCGGCGGAGTCCAGATGTTCGAGGATGTCCTTGGCGATAGAAAAGATGGGCCAGTAGTTGATATTGAGTATGGCGGTCCAGGCTGTCAACACTTCGCCCTGCGGGTTGTTTACAGTGTCGCCGCAGGCGTGCGCGAGGGACTTGATGCGGGCGTGCATGCCGGCAATCTGATCGTGGAATACCAGAGCGTTGGCGATGATGGCGCAGGCCATGCGGCGGGTTTGGAGGACGTTGGCCATCCCCAACAGATTGGCGATTGACTCTGTGATGCCTGGGCGGGTACGGTCCAGTTCGTCGAGGATTTTGGCGGCGCCGTCGATACCCTCCTGCAGGATTTCCGTTGCCCGATCAACGGCGTGCTGCGGAACTGAGACAAGACGAACCATGTCGGCCAGGTCCTCGACCGAGCCGTCCAGCCAGCCGGACTCAGGGAAGCGGGCGGCGCCGCCGTTTTCGGTGAAGACACAGTATGAGAGACGGGCATCAGTGAGGGCAGCAGAGAGGTCCTGCGCGTCGCCTACTTCGTCCGGGTAGCGAAGGGCGATGGCGGCCTCGATGACGCGATGGTAGGCAGTAGTCTTAAGCCCAAGGCGGTCCCTCGCCTCCGCTTCGACGCCGGCGGCGGGCATGTACTCGGCCTCGATAACAACGGGCGCGCGGCCGGGCGCTGTGATCAGGATGTCGGGCTTCAGGCCTGGGTGTCCGTAAATGGATTGGGTGTTCTCGGAGCGCACATCGCTGCGGGGCAGCATAGCCTCAAGCAGGGTCCCCATTGCATTGTTTACGCTCGGTTCGGTCTGGCGCGGCATATTGATCCATTTCCCTCTCAACAGTTGATCAACTTGCAGAAAACGAAGTCAGTTATCCATAAGTGACCGGCCGAACTGCAGGACCTCTGCCGCCAGGCGTTGTTTGGAGGGCAGGTCGGTCATGATCGTATCTGTCGGCAGCGCGGGCAGGGGGAGCTGGCTTTGCTCGGCATTGTCCTGCTGGTCGATGACGAAGCCGTCGAGCAGGTCGGCGTAGTGCTCGACGATGGTGAGCGGCAGGTGTTTGATATGGCCCATTTCGCGCATCATTTTGGCTACTGGGCCTTTGACCGCCCGCCCACCGACGATCGGGCTGACCGCCACCACGGGGGCTGCGCTCTCCCGCACCAGTTCGTTCAGACCGGGCACCGACAGGATCGGGTCCACGCTGAGATAGGGATTGCTGGGGCAGATGATGATCTGCGCCGCGGCCCGCAGCGCTCCGGCCACCTCGGGGGTGAGAGTCGCCTTGCCGGCGCCGACGAAGGTCAAGGCCCGGAAGGTCGGTTCGCAGCGGCGGCGCACGAAGTAGTCCTGGAAGGGAAGATCGCCTTCGTCGGTATGCACGAGGGTGCGTACCGGCTCGTTGCACATCGGCAGGACGTGGGAGGGCACGCCCAGAGCCTGGCGCAGTCGGTCGGCAGTTTCGGTCAGGTTGGCGCCTTCTCTCAGCCACTGGTTACGGAGCAGATGGAGCGCGAGGTCCTTGTCCCCCAGGCGGAACCATGCCTCCCCGCCGAGGCGCTCGGTCTCGGTCAGCACGTCCCAGGTTTCGTTGGCGCGGCCCCAGCCGGTCTGCGGGTTGTTGACGCCGGCCAGCCCGTAGAGGACGGTGTCGATGTCGGGGCAGATGGTGAGGCCCCAGTGCTCGAAATCGTCGCCGGTGTTGACGATGACGGTCAGCGCGCCGGGGGGCAGGGTTTCCTGCAGGCCGGCCGCGAATTTGGCCCCGCCAACACCGCCGGCCAGGGCCACGACAGGGGAACAGTTCTCCAGTTTGGGGGCCATTGGATGCGTTCTTCTTATTGCGTATTGCGCAGTGCGCGGCTCAGCGCCAGGTTACCCGTTCCGCCAGCGGCAGCCGCTCCCGCTCTTTTTCTTCAGCGGCGTAACCAAGCGTGATCAGCGCCTGGGGATGCCAGCTTTCGGGCAGGTCGAGGACATCCCGCACCAGGTCGGGCACGAAGAGGGGCGCGCACATCCAGCAGGCGGCCAGGCCGTAGTTGTGGGCTGCCAGGAGCAGGTTCTGGCAGGCGAGCGCGGTGCTTTGCACGGCCATCAGCCATTCGGCCTCCTGGCGGCGCGGGTCCGGGTAGTCATCCATCCCTTCCAGGGAGAGCGAGGCCGCCACCAGGGCCGGCGCGCCGGTGATGCGCGCGTGGCTGATGCGCACGCGGCGCTCGATGATCGCCGTGTCCACGCCGTCGGCGCTGAGGTCGGCGCGCCAGCGCGCGCCCATGCGGTCGCTCAACTCCTGCTTGACCGAATCGGTGGTGACAACGCAGAAGCGCCAGGGCTGGCGGTTGTGGGCTGAAGGCGCCCAGATTGCGGCGGTCAGCAGCATTTCCAGCAGCGCCCGCTCGACCGGATCGGGCAGGTAGCGGCGGACGGACCTGCGCCCGCGGATAAGCTGCCAGAACCAGCCGTCATCGATATCGGTGGCCCAGTCTGATTGGCGCCAGTCGCTGTCGTCGTCGCGCGGATCTGCTGACGCAATGCGCTGTCTGTACATGGGACGGCATTATAGCATGGTGTGGAGGAAAGGGCAGTAGGCAGTGGTCAGTGGTCGGTGGTGAGGGCGTTCGTTCTACGTTGGGTGGTGGACGGGGTAAGGCCTGGCCCTACCGGAGCGGAAAACCTTCAGGCCTGTTAGGGATGTTGCTGGCTTAAATGTTGTGATAAACGGAACCAATCGATCCGCGAAGTCACGCGAAGGGTCGCGAAGAACACCAGAGGCTACTGGGATTTTCCTTGCGTGAATGCGCGGATCAGCCGCACTTTGCTCCCGCAAATCGTGTTCAGCCAATCGTCAACGAGCCCTAGACATAACCTTGCATAATGGTAACAATAGCGTTACCATGTCGACATGATCGAGCTCAGAGAATACGTAGCAAGCAGCAGGAGGTGTGAAAAATGCCGCTCACCCGTGACTTCAAAGAGACCGTGCAGCTCCGCGCCGAACGCGACCCGGCATTTCGAGAGAGGTTGCTCAAGGAAGGCGTCGAGTGCCTGCTTGCAGGAGACGTGGATACGGGCAAGATCGTGCTGCGTGACTACATCAACGCCACCATCGGATTCGAGGAACTGGGCTCCCTCACGAACAAACCGCCAAAGAGTCTGATGCGCATGTTCGGACCGTCCGGCAATCCCTACGCCCGCAACCTGTTCGAGGTCATCAGTTGCATTCAGCGGCATGAGGGCGTGCAGCTCGAAGTGAAGACTGTTCGTTAGCCGGCAGGGTCCGGCTGAATTGATTGAACGATGAGATCAGCACCGGCCAGCGCGGGTGAGGCTCCAGCACCAGCGGTATTTTCGCTTTCATCATCCGGTTCAGTCTCCATCCATCTTATGAAAGGCGCAGTCCTCAGACTGGGATTGTACGATTATGGATTCTTCGTGTCGTGGTGTGCTGGCGGTGATATGGTGATGATACAGAAGTCGGGCGCGATCGTCAAAGCCTACAATGGGGAGGGTCCATCCCAGATTTGGGGTGGGAACAGTCTGGCGGGGAATCATGGCTTCTTTGACGCTCGATTGTGACACGTGTACAATGCAGAGATAGTTGGAGAAACTTCCCATTTTGGGTGGACAGTTCCACTGGGCGGCAGTAGATCTGTAGGGGCGCCCTACGAAATACGAATCACGCAAACCGCACGCATTCAGGAGTTTCCATGACCGCACCCAAGTACAGCCGCGTAGCACTCTATCTGCAGGATAAACATTCGATCCGTGAGGGAATGGAGCATGTGCGCTACGCGGAGGAGAAGGGGTTTGAAGCGGTCTGGCAGGCGGAAAGCCGCCTGGTGCGGGATGCGATTGTGCCGATGGCAGCCTTTGCCGCGGTCACCGAGCGCATCCAGGTCGGCTCCGGCGTTATCAACAACTGGACGCGCAACATCGGGCTGCTGGCGGCCACCTTTCTGACGCTGGACGACCTGGCGCCGGACCGCGTGATCTGCGGCGTCGGCGCGTGGTGGGATCCCTTGGCCAGGAATGTAGGCATCAGCCGGCGCAGGCCGTTGAAGGCGATGCGGGAGACGGTGGAGGTGGCGCGGCGTCTGCTGGCGATGGAGAACGTCACATTCGAGGGTGAGTTTCACCAGGTGAACGGTATCGAGCTGGATGTCGTGCATGGGCGGCAGACGCCGCGCAATGTGCCGATGATGATCGGCGCGACCGGGCCGAAGATGATGGAGCTGACCGGGGAGATCGCCGACGGCGCGGTGTTGAACTACTGTGTGCCGCCGGATTATAATCACATGGCGCTGGAGCGGCTGGAAATCGGCGCAAAGCGGGCCGGGCGCAGCCTGGATGATGTCGACCGCCCTCAGCTGATCGTCTGCTCGGTGCACGAGGACCAGCAGACGGCGCTGGACGGCGCGCGCGAGCTGCTCACCCAGTACCTGGGCCAGCAGCCGCACATCGCCCAGGCCAGCGGGGTCAAGCCGGAGGTTGTTGACGAGATTCAGTCGATTCTGGGCTGGCCGGCGACGATTGAGCAGGTGCGTAAGGCGATGCCATTGGTGCCGGACGAGCTGGTCACGCGCATCACCGCCAGCGGCACGCCGGAGGACGTGAAGAAGAAGGTGCGCGAGTATATGGACAACGGCGCCACCTGCCCAATTCTTTATCCCCTGGGCGATGTGAAACTGATGATCGATACGTTTGCGGGTGGGTTTTAGTTGTTCTCTGTGGGCTGATATGTACCGCTTCTGCACATCCCCCCTGACATTGACAGATGCCCTGAAGTTGAAGGCGGAACACGGCGCGGCCGCCCGGTTCATCGCCGGCGGCACCGACCTCCTCATCGATTTGGCGCGCGACGGTACGGCTGACGGCGCCGAGGTGGGGCTGATCGACCTGACGCGCATCCCGGGCCTGGCTGAGATCCGGGAAGAGGATGGCGCGCTCCATCTGGGTCCGCTGGTGACGCATAACCAGTGCGTGCGCAGCCGGTCGGTCGTGGAGAAGGCGTTCCCGCTGGCGCGGGCGTGCTGGGAGATCGGCGCGCCGCAGATCCGGAACCGGGCGACAGTTGCGGGCAACCTCGTCACGGCCAGCCCGGCCAACGACTCGATCGTGCCGCTGCTGGCGCTGGATGCGAGCGTGCGCCTCGAGAGCGCGGCGCGAGGCAGCCGCACGCTGCCGCTGGCGCGCTTTTTCCGCGGCGTGCGCCAGGTGGACCTGGCGGACGACGAGATGCTCACGCGTATCTCGATACCCGTGCCCAGTTCGGCGCGGCGGGGGAACTTTATCAAGTTGGGCCTGCGGCGCGCGCAGGCGATCAGCATATTGAGCGTGGCCGGTTCAGTTGCCTGCGACGGCGGGGGCAGCTGGGAGTCGGCAGCGGTCACCCATGCGGCGGTTGCGCTGGGCGCGGTTGCGCCGACCGTGGTGCGGGCGACCGGGGCCGAAGCGTTTCTGGTTGGCAGAACGCTGACCGAGGAGACGATTGAGGAGGCGGCGCGGCTGGCGGCAGCGCAGGCGCGGCCGATCGACGATCTGCGCGGCAGCGCGGAATACCGGGCGGCGATGGTGGAGACGCTGGTCGCACGGTTGTTGCGCCAGTTGCGGGATGGGCGCGAGCGGGACGGGTGGCTGCAGGCGCCGGTGACGCTGTGGGGCGATACGCAGGGCCGCTGGCCGGTTTCGACGGGACCGGAAGCTGCAGCAACCGTCAACGGCAGTGCCGTCGAACTTGAAGGCGGCATGACGCTGCTGGACAGCCTGCGGGCGGCAGGTTTTGTTGGCGTAAAAGAGGGCTGCGCGGAGGGTGAATGCGGGGCCTGCACCGTTTATCTGGACGGCATGGCGGTCATGGCCTGTCTCGTGCCGGCGGAGCGGGCGGCGGGCAGCGAGGTCGTGACGGTCGAGGGATTGACCGGTTCGTCGGCGCAGTCGACGGAGCTGTTGCACAGCGTGCAGCAGGCGCTGATCGAAAGCGGCGGGGTCCAGTGCGGTTTCTGTACGCCGGGGATTGTGATGTCGGCGGCGGCGCTGCTGGCGGAGCGTTCCAGCCCCGACCGCCTGGAGGCGCAGGAGGCGCTGACGGGCAACCTGTGCCGTTGCACCGGCTATCGCAAGATCCTGGACGCGGTGGTGGCGGCGGGGCGAGGAGTGAGAGGCGAGGAGTGAGGGGAGAGGAGTGAGGAGTGAGAGGTGTACTGGCCCTTTGGACTCCTCAAACAGGCGGGGTGGGTAGATGGGAACTGACGGAAACGACGTAATCACCTACTATCTGGAGATGACCAGCGCGGAGGAGTTGCGGCCGGCGCGGCCGCCGGCGGAACCTTTTGCCGTGCGGCGGGCGGAGCTGGCTTTCCCGGCGCTGAATCGCTTTTTCTATACCGAGGTGGGGCGGGCGTATTCGTGGACGACGCGGCTGCCCTGGACGGAAGAACAGTGGCGGGCCTGGGTGGAGCGGCCCGGAATGCAGACATGGATCGGATATGTGCAGGGGACGCCGGCCGGCTATTTTGAGTTGGATGAGCAGCGCGAAAATGGCAATCAGCAGGTCGAACTGGCCTATTTCGGTCTGCTGCCACCCTTTGTTGGCCGGGGCGTGGGGGGCGCGCTGCTGACGGAGGCGATCCGCCGCGCGTGGGCGCTTGGCCCGCAGCGGGTCTGGGTGCACACCTGTACACTGGACCACCCGGCGGCGTTGCCTAACTATCAGAAGAGGGGGTTTCGCATCTATGATCAGAAAAGGAATGCGGAGTGACGTTTTCTTTCTCCTCGGAATCTTCTTTCTTGTCGTTCTCTTCCGCCGGGAAAGAAGAAAGCTTCTTTCGTCCTCGCCAAGTGTGGGGGAGTGGGGCTGGCTGGGGCCGGAGCCGTTGATCGACATGCACAGCGCGGATTTGGTCATGTCGCCCTCGTTGCCGCGGCGGGGGAACTGGCTGACCCGCGCTATCGGCCGGTTGTTGTACAGACTGCTCGGCTGGCGCATCGAGGGCCAGTTGCCCGACGTGCCCAAGCTGGTGATCATCGGCGCTCCGCACACCTCCCACTGGGATGCCGTGCTGGCAGTTGGATTCTTCCTGGCCACCGGGCTGGACTGCCGCTGGATGGTCAAGAGAGAAGCCTGCGATCATCCCCTGGGCGGTCTCATGCGCTGGATGGGCGCCATACCGGTGAATCGCCAGGCGCCCGGGGATCTTGCGCAGCAGGTTATCGACGAAATGAACCGCAGCGGGAAGTTCGTGCTGGTTCTCACGCCGGAGGGGACGCGCAAGAAGGTAGAGCGCTGGAAGACCGGCTTCTACCGTATCGCTCTCGGTGCGGGAGCGCCCATCACCCTGGCCTATGCCGACTTTGAACGGCAGGTCACGGGTATCGGTCCGACTATCCGGCCGAGCGGCGATCTGGAAGCGCAGCTCGAAGAGATACAGGCCTATTACAGCGGGATCCCGGCTCGAAATCCGGAGTGGTTTTGAACTGTAGTGGTCAGTAGACAGTAATGCCGTTGAGGTGTTTTGATGCGTGCAGTCGGCAGCAGCATACCGCGTTTTGACGCGGCCGAGAAGGTGACCGGGCAGGCTGCCTATCCGGCGGATATCGACCTGCCCGGCCAGGCGTGGTTGAAGATCGTCTTTGCCGGCGTGCCCCACGCGCGCATCGTTCGCCTGGATACGGAGCGGGCCGCGGCGGCGGAGGGCGTCATCGCCGTTCTGACGGCGGCGGACGTGCCG
Organism: Caldilineaceae bacterium; assembly: GCA_965204525.1. Lineage (GTDB taxonomy): Bacteria > Chloroflexota > Anaerolineae > Caldilineales > Caldilineaceae > Bin5. The sequence goes on from OZ241994.1 coordinate 3,090,315, forward strand.
GTGAACGAGTACGGACTGGTGATGCCGGACCAGCCCGTGTTGTGCGGGCTGGGGAGCACGCCCCAGGCCGAGGTCGTACGCTGGGAAGGGGACAAGGTGGCGCTGGTTGTGGCCGAGACCGCGGCGCAGGCCGAGGCCGCGGCGCGGTTGCTGGAGATCGAGTATGAGGCGCTGCCGGTCATCACCAGCACGGAGCAGGCGCTGGCGGCCGACGCGGCGCCGCTGCATCCCCACCCCTTCAGCAACTTTCCCTACGAAGAAGGGCGGGACAGACAGTCGAATCTGCTCGTCAGGCATCGCCTGCGCTGCGGGGACATCGATGCCGGTTTTGCCCAGGCCGACGTGTGCGTGGAAGGCGTCTACAGCACGCACCCGCAGGAACACGCCTACCTGCAGCCGGAGGCGGGCCTCGCCCATGTGCGCGGCGACGGCCGCATCGAGGTCATCGTCGCCGGGCAGTGGATGCACGAGGACCAGGAACAGATCTCCCATGCACTTGACCTGCCCGCGAACCGGATCGTCGTGCGCTACCCGGCTGTCGGCGGGGCCTTTGGCGGGCGGGAGGATATGTCGATCCAGATCCCGCTGGCGCTGGCCGCGTGGAAGACGGGCCGCCCGGTCAAGACCGTCTGGAGCCGGGAGGAGTCGATTGTCGGGCACCACAAGCGGCATGCGTTCGTCATTCGCGCCAAGTGGGGGGCAACCAGAGAGGGCAAGATCGCGGCGGCGCAGATGGATTTGACCAGCGACTCGGGCGCTTACGCCTACACGAGTACCAAGGTCCTGGCCAACGCCACGCTGATGTGCCTGGGCCCTTATGAGATTCCGAACGCGCACGTGGACGCGCGCACGGTCTATACAAACAACTGTCCAGGCGGCGCATTTCGCGGTTTCGGCGGGCCGCAGGCGCACTTCGCCGCCGAGATGCAGATGACCAAGCTGGCGCATGCGCTGCAGATGGACCCGGTTGAATTCCGGATGCGCAATATCCTGCGCGACGGCTCGACCCTGGTCACCGGCAGCCCCGTTCCCGCCGGCTGTACGACCGAAGAGGTGCTGACCGAGGCGGCGCGGCAGGGCGGCTGGCAAGAGCGCGACGGCCAGTGGTCGGTTGCAACGGCCGGCGGCACGCCGCCGGACAACGGCAACGGGCTGCTGACCACGAGCCTTGACTCTTCCCGCGGCCGGATCGCGCACGGCCGGGGGATCGCCGCCTCCTACAAGAACGTAGGCTACAGTTTCGGCTTCCCGGAGCACTGCACGGCCTGGGTGGAGCTGCACGGCGGGGAGACGATCGAGCGGGCGCGCGTGGGCTGCGTCGGCGCCGAGGTGGGGCAGGGCGCGCACACCGCCTTCATCCTCATGACCGCTGAGATGCTGGGGCTTTCGCCGGAGCAGGTGGAGTTGGAGGCGGAAGACACGGACGTGACCGGCTCGAGCGGCAGCAGCTCCGCCAGCCGCATGACCTTTATGGCCGGCAACGCGATACAGGGCGCGGCCGAGCGGGCGATGGCGCTGTGGCGGGATGAGGAACGCCCGGCGCGGGCCGAGTTCGTCTATCATCCGCGCGCCACAACCCCATTTGACCGCGAGACGGGCGCCTGCGATCCCAACATCACTTACGGGTATTGCGCGCAGGTAGCCGACGTCGAGGTGGACCGGGAGACCGGGCACGTGACGGTCAAGCGGCTGATCAGCGTCAACGACGTGGGCAAGGCGATCCATCCGCAGCACGTGGAGGGGCAGATCGAGGGGGCGGTGGCTCAGTCAATCGGCTGGACGCTGCTGGAGAACTACCTGCAGGAGGGGGGCGTCACGATTACCCCCCACTTGAGCAACTATCTGATCCCCGGCGTGGCCGACGTGGCCGAGGAGATCGTGCCGGTGATCCTGGAGCTGCCGGATCCGCAGGGGCCGCTGGGCGCGCGCGGGATGGCGGAGATGCCCTTTTTGCCGACGGCGCCGGCCATCGCGGCGGCGCTGCACGACGCGCTCGGCATCTGGTACGACGCGCTGCCGTTTACGCCGGAGACGGTCTGGCGCGGCATGGCGTCCACTGAGGGAACGCCGGCGGCCGGCGGCTGATCAGGAGCGCAATTGATGACCGCGAAGAGCAGCGACAACCGCGTCAACAACCTCATCTGGGGCGTGTTGCTGTCGCTGGCGGGCGTTGGGCTGCTGCTGTTTAACTTTGACGTCTTTGTCCGCTTTGAACCCTACGTTCAATATGGGGCGGCCGCGCTGCTGGGCCTGCTGGCGCTTCTCTTTGTCGGCGGCTATCTTTCGGCCCGCGACAACTGGTGGCGCCTGATCCCCGGCTGGACGCTGATCGCACTGGCGGCGATGGTCTACCTCTCCACGCTGCCTGCGCTGGACCAGCGCATCACGGCCGGCGTCCTGTTCGTGGGCCAGGCGATCGCGTTCGCCCACATCTATCTGCTGGACCGGGCGGAGCGCTGGTGGGCGATCATTCCGGGCGGATTCATGCTGATGTTGGGCGGCACGATCGCCCTGAGCAGTCTGACCGAGGAGCCGGAGGTATTGGGCACCGTCCTCTTCATTGGCCTGGGGGCAGTATTCTTTCTGCTCTACCTCCTGGGACAGCGGTGGCAGCTATGGTGGGCGCTGGTTCCCGGCTCTGTCCTGGTGCTGTTGGGCCTATTCCTTTTCTCGGTTGGCCTGGGTCAACAGAATCTTCCGCTGCGTTTGTGGCCGGTGCTATTGCCCTTATTGGGCGCGTGGTTGATCTGGCGGGCGACGCGTCCTCTTCCCGGCAGCAAGCTGAATGTCGACGCCGCGCCCAGTCAGTCCCGTGCGCGCAGTAAGCCTTCCGAGAGCGCAGCTCGCGCGCGCAGGCTGGGGGAATACGGTGGTCCTGCGCCCGGCGCGGCGGTGGAGGTGTTGCCCGACCCTGAGGAAACGCAGTGAGCGGCGGGGCGCGGATAGTGGACAAAACAGGCCCATAGCCCCTATCATTGCAGTCTGATCTGCAGGAGACAGTGGAGTCATAAAATGGATTTAGGCAGTTTTTCGGTCAGCCTGGCAGTCCAGGATATTGCGGTCTCGAAAGCCTTTTACGAGAAGCTCGGATTTGAGGCGTTCGGCGGCGACGCCAGCGAGGGCTGGCTGATTATGAAGTGCCCCAGCTGCGTGATCGGCCTCTTTCAGGGGATGTTTGAAAAGAATATTCTGACCTTCAACCCCGGCTGGGACAGTTCGGCGCAGCCCCTCGACAGCTTTACCGATGTCAGAGAGATCCAGGAAAGGTTGAAAGCGGACGGGATCGAGTTTGCCAGCGAGGCTGACGAAACCACAACAGGCCCGGCGAGTTTTGTGATCGTGGATCCTGACGGCAATCCAATCCTCGTCGATCAGCACGTTTGATAACCGCAGTGGCCAGCAGCTGCGCGCACGGCTGGCTGCTGACAACAGAAATCTCGGAAAGGTACAGTTCTCATGTCTGAATTCGTTCTCACCCTGGTACAGATGGACAGTCTGTTCGGCGAACCGGAGCGCAACTTTGAGCGGGCGGAGGCGTTCATCGCCGACGCGGCCGGCCGCGGCAGCGATCTGGTGGTGCTGCCGGAGCTGTGGCATAGCTCTATCGACCTGGAAAACGCCAGCAGTTACGCTTCGCCCCTGGCCGCCGAGGCCGGCGATGCCGGCTGGTTCGGACGCTTCGCCACCCTGGCCAAGGACAACCACGTCTGGCTGACCGGGTCGATGCTGGAGAGCCAGGGGGACCAGTTCTACAATACGATGGTTCTCTACAGCCCGGAGGGCAGGCTGGCCGCCTCCTACAGGAAGATGCACCTTTTTCGATTGATGAATGAGGAGAAGTACCTGGCGCCGGGAGAGTCGGGCACGATGCACGAGCTGCCGTGGGGCTGCGCGGGGCTGGCGATCTGCTACGACCTGCGTTTCCCCGAGCTGTTTCGGCGCTACGCGCTGGAGGGCGCGCGTCTGATGATCCTGCCGGCGGCGTGGCCGCACCCGCGGCGCATGCACTGGCGGACGCTGCTGCGCAGCCGGGCGATCGAGAACCAGTGTTTTGTGGCCGCGTGCAATCGCGTGGGGACGACGGAGGACGTGAGCTTTTTCGGCGCGTCGGGGGTGATCGATCCGTGGGGCGAGACGTTGATCGAGGGCGGGGAGACCGAGGCGCTGCTGACGTTGCGTATCGACCTGGAGACGGTGGAGGCGACGCGGGCGAAGATCCCGATCTTTGCGGACAGGCGGCCGGAGTTGTATTGAGGGGATGGGGTGCTTTAGTGGCGGATGAAAAGAGTGGCAAGCGGCGGGGTAAGGGTCAGACCATGATCGAGACATTCACACGCTGGAATGTCACCGATCATCTACGCACTGAGGAAGACGCCCGCCTCTATCTTGAAGCTGCTTTCGCAGAAGACCTGGGCGACGGGCGTCTGATTCGCGCCGCGCTCAAGGACATTGCGCGCGCCTGCAATATGAGCGATTTGGCGCAGGGGGCGAACACGGCATCGGCGGGAGATCGCGCTGCGGTTGGCTAAGGATGAAGCCGATGTCGTCGTGACCGACATCGTAATGAAGCCCCATGCCGAACCTGCCGCAGGAGAGGCCCGTATGGGGCGCGCCGGGTCCCGTGCGCGGCGGGTCAACTGCCGTCTGTGTCGAGATAGATGCCGGAGCCGGTGACGGCCTTCTGGTCCGTGTTGGGCGGCTGGAAGCTCACGGCGTAGCCGAACTTCGGCGAACCGGTCTCCTCGTCTCCTTCGATGGCCGGGTTATCGTAGTGATAGCGCAGGAACTTCCGGCCCTCGCGGCGTGCGCCTCCGATCAGCTCCTCGGCGATCTTTATTCCCTGGGAGTCGGTCCTCACCATGTCGGTGGGATTGCCTTCGCGATAGGGCTCGGACCCGTGAAAGAGGGTGACGCCCCCGCCGCTCACGACCCACAGGTAGATGGAGCCTATCTTCCAGTCTCCTCCTTCCACCCGGAAGGCGTTTCTGACCCCGGTGAGGGCGCTATAGCCTTCGGACATGACGGCCTGTTGGTAGGTCTCGGCCGCCTCTTCGACAAAGGCGATGAGTGACTCGCGGTCCACCACTTCCGACGCGGTGACGGCGGGCTTGGGGAGATCGGCGATCGTGATTGGGACATGGGTGACGTCCTGCGAGTAGCCGCCGACCAGCACGAACTGTCTTCCTGTGATCCCGGAGGTGTATTCGACAGCGTATGCCGTCTGCGGCCCGTCGTCGTAGTATTCGACGAAACCGCCGCCCTGGGCAGCGGCCGCGAAGAGTTCCTCGACGACCCTGGTCCCGCGTTCGTCCTCGACGCCCATCAGGTTCTTGCTTTCGGCGTCACGATCGTTTCCGTGAATGAACGCGTCCCCGTTCATGAGGAAGATGATGAGGAAGGTCGAGCCGGATTTCCAGTCGCCCTCGGTTTTCAGCCCCTCCCTGAGCTTCGCGCCTACGTTCATGTCTGTGATCGCCTCGATATGCGCCTTGGCGCCGAGGACGAAGGCCTCGAGGCTTTCGGGATCGGTCACCTGGGCAGCGGTTACCTCGCGCATCGCGGGTTCAACGTCGCTGATCGGGGCTATTGGCCGGCAGGCCGCCAAGCCTATCCCTAACGTCGCGACACCTGCCGTCTTGAGAAATGCGCGTCGAGAGAATGCACGGTCTGTCATCGTTCCTCTCCTTTCTGTAAAGTGATGAAGCAGGCGTTGCGTATTACGTCCAGCTCTCGTGCAATGAAGGCGCTATCTACGTCTTGACGCATGCGATCTGCGAACATGCGCTTGAGGGACCGATTTTCGAAATTTGCTGGGTTTGTCTGGCCGTTGCAACGCGGCGCGCATCTTCGCCTTTTTTTCCTCGACGATTTTGCGGTCTCTGGGAGTAAATTGATCAGTTTTTTCCTTGAACTTTCGACGCCCTTTCATCGGAGTAAGCCCTCCTTCTGCAACTCTTCAATGTGCCCATCGTGCAGGCCATCAGCAGTTGGCACGTGCTTGTCGTGAGGCCGGTCGTCTCCTTCTGTTGCCTCCATCAACTGCATAGCCGTCCGTCTGAGATCAGGTGCGTAGAATACTCGAATTGGCCTGGCTGCGCAAACGGCGATCCAAGCATTGGTAATGTCTTGAAGGTTGTCCGTACGCTGGGGCTGCGCGTCGCCGGTTAAGGCTGGCCCCAACCTGTCTCAGGGGGCGGTACTCCCCTCTACCCCGCCAAAAAGTCGTCGATCGCCTTGCGGGCGATGCGGTACTGGCTGCCGATGCGCCTGGCCTGGAGCGAGCCGTCGTCGATCAGGGCCTGGATGTCGGCGGGGGAGACCTGGAGGTAGGCGGCGGCCTGCTCGAGCGTCATGACGGCCGGGGCAGCGGGCGGCTGCGGCGGCGTGGGGGGCTGGGGCGCTGCGGGCGGGTTTGGCGCGCCGCCGTCGGGCTGTGCGGCGCCCTGGGAGGCGTTCATGGCGTTGGTGATCATGCCGGCCATGCCGGCGCCGAGGCCGATTCCCGCGCCGAGGCCGAGGCCTTCGCCGGTACCGCCGGCGCCGCCCGGCTGTTGGGCCGCGTCGCCCAGGGCGCGGGCCGTTTTGAACTGCATGTAGGCGGCCATGTCGCCGATTGCGCCCATGCTGGCGCGTTCGTCGATCGCCTTGGCGGTCTCCTCGGTGGGGCTGATGGAGACGATGCGGAACTGCTTGAGCGCCAGGCCCATGGCAGTGAAATCGTCCTGCAGCGTAGCGCGCATGGCCGCGCTCAGCTCGTCGAACAGCCGGGGCAGGTCGAGAATGCTGGTCATGTTCTCGCCCCACATGTCGGTCATGCGGCTGATGATGGCGCTGCGCAGGAAGTCGTTGATCTGGCCGGTGCGGTACATGCCCTGCGTGCCGACGAACTGGTCGACAAAGCGCTTGGGGTCGGCGATCTGCATCGTGTACTGGCCGAAGCCGCGCAGGCGCACCAGGCCCAGGTCGGTATCGCGCAGGGTGATCGGCTCGGGCGTGCCCCATTTCATGTCGGTGAACTCGCGCATGTTGGCGAAGAAGACCTCGGCGGTGAAGATGTCCTGGCCGCCTGTGCCCATGCGCAGGAGTCCCGACAGGACCGGCAGGTTGGCGGTGGTGATGGTGTGCCGGCCGGGCTCGAACAGGTCCAGCGATTTGCCGTCGCGGTAGAAGACGGCGCGCTGGCTCTCGCGTACGATGACCTGGCTGCCGAAGCGGAAGTCGCCCGAGCCGACCTCGGGCAGGCGCACGACGAGCTCCTGCGCGCCCTGGTCCGGCGCTTCGATTACGTCAATGATTCTTGCCATCAGTTTTCTCCTGTCTGTCGGACGCCGGTGGGCAGTGGTGGGTCGCCAGATGCCGTGCGGGCGGCTATTCGCTGTCTGCCGCGGTTGGCTGTGCTCCGTGGCCCGCCCCCCATGGGCGGTGCGTTGTTTGGCTGCGCCTGTCGAAGAGACGCTGAAGTTCGGTCACGGTATTGTTGACGGCTTCGATGGCGGGGCCGATCGTTTCCCGTTCGGCCGCACCCGCTTCCAAGAGGTCGATCTTCTCCTTGATCTCCTGGGCGCGCTCCGCCAAGGCCGTGTCGAAGCGGTGGAGGGCGTCAAGCTGTTCTTGCTGGATCTTAACGGCCGCGAACAGTCCGGCATAGCCGTAGCTGGCCGTTTTGATGCGGTCGATGAGCGTCTGCAAACGCTGGATGGCGCCGTCGGCGTCATCGATCCAGGCGAGCCCTCCGCTGCGCAGCAGTTTCTTCTGGACGTCGTAGAGCCGCTGCTTTTCCTGCTCCAGTTCGGTTACCAGCAGCTGGCGCAAGCGGTGGTCGGCCTCCCGCCGCAGCTCCTTATCGGTGTATTCGTGCACCAGCGGCAGCCCCTTGAGCACCCGCTCGATGGCTCCCATATTCTCATCAGCTTTTTCCACAAAGGAATCGGTCATTTTTGTCCTCTTGTCCGGCCGCTATGCAGTGGCGTTGAACCGTTCTACATTCATTACGCTGCGCTGTTCATCCGGGTTGCGGCCCGTTGGGTCAGGAAGACCTCGCTACCGCACCAGCCGCACTGGATCAGTCCCTTGCCGGCCAGCTCGACTTCGCCGCCGCAGTTGGGGCAGTTGCGCCCGTCGGTCAGCTTCTGGCTGTCGACACTGTAGAGAAGGCCCTCCTCCCAGTTGATGGCGCCGCTGAAAAGCTGCTTGCCCACCAGGTTGCGGATCATGTCCTCCACGGTTTCGCGCGGCTGCTGCAGCTCGACGATGATCTCCTGCACGCTCACCTGGCCCTGGGTAAGGACCATGTTGAGAATCTTCTTCTCCTGCGCGACCTGCGCGAATTGGGTCTCCTCCTGCTGCCCCTTGCGCCAGAGATAGAAGCCGATGCCCAGCAGGGGCGCGCACACGACCAGCGCCAGGAACAGTCCCAGCACAGTCCCGCCGGCGGTCGTGCCGGAGGTTACGACCGTTGCGGTCCAGCCGAGGAACAGGACGGCTGATATTGCCATCGTTGCCAGGCCGACGATGCGGCCGCCACCGCGCATAGTTCGCTCCTTATTGCTGCCGAGGTTGCGCTACTTCCTTCAAGTTAGCGAGCGCTCCCATTGCTGCCGATCTTCCGCTCCACGCGACGGAGAGCAGGCACATTCCAGCCTTATCCGAAACCACCGCCTCCGCCGCCGCCACCACCACCGCCGAAGCCGCCGCCACCGGAGAAACCGCCGCCGCCGCTCCAGCCGCCTCCGCCTGTGGAGGAGCTGCTGGGACGGCTGGCCATGGTGGCGCCGGTGCTTGTGAGCAGCGCGCCGAGGCCGGCGCTCATACCGGCCAAGCTGCTGCCCAGCCCGCGGCTAAAGTCGCCCAGGCCTCCGCCGAGCCCGCCGCCTGCTGGAGACCCAGAGGGCGTTCCCGGCGTTTCACCGCCGAAGCGGTCCCCGCCGCCGGCCGGCCGAAGCGGCCGTCCAACGGGACCGGGCCCGTAGTACCAGCGCCGGTATGGTCCGTACAGTGTCGGGTCGGGGATGTACCAGCCGGGTGCGGGCGCGTCGACGGCCTCAAATTTGCGAATGTACTGGGAGTCCACGCCAAAGGCGATGGCATAGGGCAGCCAGCGGTCCCATAGCTCCTTCTGTTCTTCAAGGTCGCTGTAGCGGTCGATGTCGCGCAGGTAGCGCTTGAATGCCTGCCAGCGCGCGGCCAGCTCGGCGCCAAGGTCGGTTTTGCGGGGCATGAAACGGGAGAGCAGCAGGAAGCCGAATGCGGTCGCTGCAAGCCCGATGCCTGGCAGAACGGCCGCGCCGGTGAGACCGCTGAAGAATGTCCACAGTCCCAGGCCTGCCAACCCTGCCAAAACAAGAAGACAGACGCCGAGGCAACTATACTGGTTGCGCACCTTTTCCGGGCTGCGGGCAAAGAAGCCCTGTTCGGTCACTTCGTGATAAAGCGCTTTCTTGAGGGCCGGCAGATCTTTGTAGAATCTGTTTTTCAGTTCCGAAAGCCTAGCCACGCCGTTGATATCAAAGAGGCTGTCAAGCAGGAGCCGCTCAAAGGAGGAGACGGGCAGCTCCCGGTTTTCATAGCGGTAGGTGAAGTCGCGCGCAACCATGAATTTGCCCGTCTTTTCTTCTGTGATGCTGATGACCTTGCGCTGGGCCAGGTCGACAAGCGTGGCGATGATGTCCTGCATATCGGCCTGTTCATCCAGAAGCGTGCCGACGACGCCCGGGGCCAGGTCGTCGGGCGGCTCCGGCAGGTAGTCGGCGACCATATCGACCGGTTTGTCGCGGCCGAGACGGTACCAGAGCAGGTAGAGCGCGGCCGGCCCGCCCAGGAGGAAGAGGAGACCGAGAGCGCCGAACAGGAGCGTAAGAATCGGGGCCCAGCGCTCGCGGAAGCGTATTTCCGCTTCACGCGCGGCTGCTTCGGCATCGGCCCTGATCTGCCACGGCTGCGGTTCCCCGGCCACCACGCCGGGCGTGAACTCTACGCGCACTTCAAAGGCTTGGCCGGGGGCCAGGCTGCCGTCGATCACGTATGCAATCTCCCGCCCGCTTTCCAGACGTGAAGCCGAGGCGATCTCACGGGCGTCTTGCCAGGCTTCTCCCCTGTTCGTATATGCCGCCCACTCGTGAACCGTAGCCGGGGCCACGACGTTTACCCTCCCCGCCTGCACGGGGAAGCTGCGGTCGCCGTAGATCGCCTTCCACCAGAGCTGGTCGCCGCCCTCATAGTAGCGCAGGCCGCCGTGTACGGTATAGGCAAGGGTATAGGTTTCGCTCCGGTTGGCGGTGGGCGGGAAATACCAGTAGATGACGTAACGGGGGCCCTTATCGGCAACGGTAAAGGTATAGGGCTCTTTGCCGCTGTTCGCGAGCCGATAGCGGTTGCCGCTGGCGTCTGTCAGGGTCCAGCCGTCGATAGAATCGATATACCGTGTAGGGATTGCGCGAAAGCCGAAGGTGAACGTGCCGCGCGTAAAGCGAATGGACTGATGCTCGGTCACTTCAAACGTGCCATCCCTGCGGATGATGATTTCGACGTCGAAGCGCTCCCAGAGCAGCGACTTTTCCTGCGCGAAGGCGGGGTGGGCGTGCAGGATCAACAGGACGCCGAAAAGAGCTGCGGCGCCGGTCAGCAGCCGTGCAGAGAGGCCCGTTGGTATTGCCTTGATCGCCAGGGCGACGATGCGGCCGCCAGCGCGCATGTTTCGCACCTTATCGATTCCGATGAGTCGCTAACTCAACCGGTATAAGAGCACTCACGTTGCTGCATCCTTGACGCTCATCTTGCAGAGAGAAGGCGCATTCCGATTCTAACCGAAGCCGCCACCACCTCCGCCTCCTCCTCCGCCGCCGCCGTCACCACCACCACCGAAGCCGCCGCCGGAGAAGCCCCCATCGAAGCCTCCACCAGAGGATCCCCCGCCGCTCCAGCCGCCGCCGCCTGTGTAGGTGCTGCTGGGCCGGCTGGTCATGGCGGCGCCGGCGCCGGAGAGCAACGCGCCCAGGCCGATGCTCATGCCTGACAGACCGCTGCCGAGCCCGCGGCTGATGTCGCTCAGGCCTCCGCCAAAACTCCCGCCGCGCCCCGGGGACCCGGAGGGCATAGCAGGCGTTCCGCCGCCAACGCGGCCGCCAATGCCCCCGCCACTGACATCCACTGGGTCCGACCGGCCGGGGAAGCCGGTCCCATAGTACGCGCGCCGGTATGGTCCGTACAGTGTCGGGGCGGGAATATACCAGCCGGGCGCGGGTGCGTTAACCTTTTCAAATTTGCGAATGTACTCTTTATCCACGCCAAAGGCGATGGCATAGGGCAGCCAGCGATCCCATAGCTCCTTCTGTTCTTCGAGGTCGCTGTAGCGGTCGATATCGCTCAGATAGCTTTTGAACGCCTGCCAGCGCGCGGCCAGCTCGGAGCCAAGATCGGTTTTGCGGGGCATGAAACGGGAGAGCAGCAGGAAGCCAAAGGCGGTTGCCGCAAGCCCGATGCCCGGCAGAGCCGCGGCGCCGGTCAGACCGCCGAAGAGCGTATAGAGTCCCATGCCAGCCAGCCCTGCCAGCGCAAACAGAATTACACCCAGGATAGCATACTGATTGCGCACTTTTTCCGGGCTGCGGGCGAAAAAGCCCTGCGCGGTCACTTCGCTGTAGAGCGCCCGCTTGAGGGCCGGCACCTCCCTGTAAAACCTGTGCTTCAAGTCCGAAAGCCGGACATCACTTCTGCGAACAAAGAGGCTGGCCAGCAGATGCTGCTCAAAGGAGGAGACAGGCAGCTTCCGATTTTCGTAACGGTAGATGAAGTCGGGCACAGACTGGGATTTGCCTGTAGTATCTTCGGTGATGCTGATGACCTTGCGCTGCGCCAGGTCGACAAGCGTGGCGATGATGTCCTGCATATCGGCCTGCTCGTCCAGAAGTGTGCCGACGACGCCCGGGGGCAAATCGTCGGGCGGCTCGGGCAGATAATCGGCGACCATATCGACCGGTTTGTCGCGGCCGAGACGGTACCAGAGCAGGTAGAGCGCGGCCGGTCCGCCCAGGAGGAAGAGGAAACCGAGAGCGCCGAACAGGAGCGTAAGAACCGGGCCCCAACGGGCGCGAAAGCTCAGTTCCGCCTCGCGTGCGGCTGCTTCGGCGTCGGCCCTGATCTGCCACGGCTGCGGTTCCCCGGCCACCACGCCGGGCGTGAACTCTACGCGCACTTCAAAGGCTTGGCCGGGGGCCAGGCTGCCGTCGATCACGTAGGCGATCTCCCGCCCGCTTTCCAGACGTGAAGCCGAGGCGATCTCGCGGGCGTCTTGCCAGGCTTCTCCCCTGTTTGTGTACGCGGCCCACTCGTGAACCGTAGCCGGCGCCACCACATTCACCCGCCCGGCCTGCACGGGGAAGCTGCGGTCGCCGTAGATCGCCTGCCACCAGAGTTGATCGCCGGCCTCATAGTAGCGCAGGCCGCCGCGCACAGTATAGCCAAGGGAAAACGTCTCACTCCGGTTGGCGATGCCCGGGAAATACCAGTAGATGACGTAACGGGAGGCCTTATCGGTGACGGTAAATGTATATGGCTCTTTGCCGTAGCTCGCATAGCGATAGCTGTTGCCGCTGGCGTCCGTCAGGGTCCAGCCGTCAAGGGAACTGAAATGCTTTTTGGGGATGTCGCGATAACCGAAGGTGAAGGTTCCACTTGTAAAACGAATGGTCTGATGCTCGGTCACTTCGAAGGAGCTATCCTTGCGGATGATAATATCCACGTCGAAGCGCTCCCAGAGCAGTGACTTCTCCTGCGCGAAGGCGGGGTAGGCTTGCAGTATCAACAGGACGCCAAGAAGAACGGCGGCGGCGGTCGGCAGCCGTGCAGACAGGCCGGACCGTCTTCGGAACGCGTGTGAACGCCTCCGTTTGTATCGGGGCGAAATCTTCAAGAGCGGCATCATTGACCCTTTATGGCGCAAGAGTGGGGCTGCAGACAACCTCTTCCGGGCACGGACTCAGGTGTATGCCCTCAGTGTCGCACAACGGCGCCTGACATGCCTGACATTCTACCAACTCTTTAGCTGACAATTCAATCGGTCCGCCTGCTGCGCCGTTTGTCAGCCGGGGCACCGTTCAGCTACACGACCTGATTTTGGAGCTCCGTCTCGCCGCGCCAGAGCCGGCTCAGGTTCTCGAGCAGTATGTCGACCAGGTTTTCTTCGTACATGCGGGTTTCGCCGCCGGTGTGCGGGGTGATAAGGACGTTTTCGAGGTCCCAGAAGGGGGCGTCCTGCGGGAGAGGCTCTTCCCAGAAGTGATCGATACCGGCGCCGGCGATGGCGCCGGACTGGAGCGCTGTCAGCATGGCCGGTTCGTCGACGCAGCCGCCGCGGGCGACATTGATCAGGTAGGCGCTTTCTTTCATCTGTGCGAAGGCTTCGGCGTCGATCACCTTTTCGGTCGTCGGCGTCAGCGGGCAGGTAAGGGCGACGAAATCGGCCTGGGGCAGGAGCGCGGGCAGCTCCTCCGGCGGGTGGACGGCATCGGCGGGTCCGGCGACGGTGGCCGGGTTGCGTTTTGTGGCGAGGACGCGCATGTCGAAGGCCTTGGCCAGTTTCGCCAGGCGCGAGCCGATCTTCCCCAGGCCGATGATAAGCAGGGTTTTGCCGCCCAGTTCGTCTTCGCGCAGTGAGAGGTCGCCGATCATGCCGCGCCAGGCGCGATGTTGCTGGCGGTCGCGGCCGGTGTGGATGTGGCGGGTAAAGGCCAGGATCAGGGCCATGGCATGTTCGCTGACGGCGTTGCTGTTGACGCCGCTGGCGGTGGCCAGGCGGATGCCCCGGCGCCGCAGCGCGTCGAGGTCGAACTGGTCGACGCCGGCGCCGATCGACTGGATGAAACGCAGGCGGGACGCGGCGTCAAGGAGCTCGTTCTGCCAGAATCCGGAGACGAGCAGGACGTCGGCTTCGGGCAGGCGGGCCGCGAGATCCTCCGGGGTCCAGGCCTGGAAGAATTGGATGCGCTGCTGCCCGGCTGGGGCGCTGCCGGCCAGACCCGACTGACGGCGGGCAAAGATTGTTTCCAACTGATAGGCTACGTGGGCAAAGCAGATGGTCAGGTCCTCCGGCGCAGGGAAGGGTTGGGGCGTCATAGGGCTGCTCCGTTGCGGGTGCATTGCGGGCTGTTTTCAGCAGGGCGTGCAGGCATTGTATAGCACGGGTGCGCGCGATCGTGCAATGCGAAGGTGCATTCAACTGGATTCGGGTTGCTTGACGCCTGGAGTGATCGTCGTTAGGCTATATTTCCTGTAAACGCACCCGAATTGGGGCGCGGCAGCGAAGGCATTCCTCAACCAATCAAACCGGAGGCCCAAAATGAGTCAGTTCGTCGCCGATTTCGAATCCTATATGCCGGATGAATTTGCCGGTAAGTCATACGGGCCGGCCGGTCTGCTCGCGAATGCGGACGAGGCCGGCATCGACGTGAGCGTCGTATTCCAGGGCGGTGTGCCGGCCGACCCGCGGCCCGGGAACGCGGCGGTGCTGGATGCGGTCGAGGGCGAACCGCGCATCCTGCCCGGCTGTCTGATTAACCCGACGATGGGGCCGGACGCGCTGGCAGACCTGGAGAGCTGTGTGCGGCGGGGGGCGCGCACGGTGAAGCTGATGGCGGCCGGCCACCGCTACCGCCTGGACAGCCCCGCGGTCGATCCGGTGATGGACCTGGCGCGCTCGCTCGGCATCACGGCAACGATCCACTCCGGCTCCCATCTGAGCGGCTGCGCGCCGGAATACATCGCCCACATCGCCAGGAACCATCCCCAGGTCACGATCATCATGGACCACATGGGCTATCGGGAGTGGACCAGGTCGGCCGTGCAGGCGGCGCAGGAGAACGCCAACATCTATCTGGGCACGACGTTGATCGCGGCGGCGGAGCCGTACGTCATCTCAGGGATCGTGGAGAGCGGGGAGCTGGGCGCGGACCGGATCGTGTTCGGCTCCAATGCGCCTGCGGGGATCGCTGCGCACGGGGTCAACGGCATCCGGCTCGTCGGCTTCACACCGGAAGATGAGGCGCTGATTCTGGGCGAAAATCTGCGCGCGATCTACGATCTGTAGGGTGATGGCGAGGAGAGAGTGAAGAGGCGTGAGGAGTGAGAAACACCTCCATGCCTCGCGCGGGGTCGCGAGTGTCGTGTGGCTGAGTCGTTACTTATCTTTTACAGGCGGGGCAGGGTGATGCCGGACTGTTTCTGGTACTTGCCGTTGCGGTCGGCGTAGGAGACTTCGGGGGCTTCGCCTTCGAAGAAGAGGACCTGGGCGATGCCTTCGCCGGCGTAGATGCGGGCCGGGAGGGGAGTGGTGTTGCTGATCTCGATGGTGACGTAGCCTTCCCACTCGGGCTCGAAGGGGGTGACGTTGACGATGATGCCGCAGCGGGCGTAGGTTGATTTGCCGACGCAGATGGCCAGCACGTTGCGGGGGATGCGGAAGTACTCGATGGTGCGGGCGAGGGCGAAGCTGTTGGGCGGGATGATGCAGTCGTCGCCGTGGTAGGACTGCAGGGCGCGTTCGTCGACCGCTTTGGGATCGATGACGGTGAGCTCGCCGGTGGCGGGGGTGAAGATGCGGAAGTCTTTGGCCACGCGGATGTCGTAGCCGAAGCTGCTGAGGCCGTAGGAGACCATCCCTTCGCGTCTCTGCCTGTCTTCGAACGGCTCGATCATGCCGTAGTCTTTGGCCTGCCGGCGGATCCAGTGGTCGGGTTTGATTGAAAGCATGTTCAGAAACTCTGCGACTGATTTTGCCGGGACTTGATGGCCGGGGGATTGGGTAGGCTGGCCGGCGGCCCGAATCAGTATACCATGTCCGCGGGAAAGTGCGTTTCTGTCGCTGTCAGGAGTTATTCATCTGCTTCACGCGCCCAATCCCGGTCCGGCGTGAGGTAGATCAGGGGCATACTGACCAGCGTCACCCCATACTTTACAAGTAAATTGAAAACGAAAATCTCCCAGGCCACCGCCCAGGAGTCGACGAGTTGTGCGCCGAGGAAGGCGAAGGGCGAGAAGGCGATGAGGACGAAGAGCAGATTGTCGATGGGGACGCTGACGGAGTTGCTGACGAGTACGCGCAGCCACTGGAAACGGGTGGTGACGCGGCTGACGAAGAGGTGGTAGATCTCGGTATCGATCAGCTCGCTGACCAGCTCGGCGATGATGGAGGCGCAGACGATGCGCCACAACGGCGCGAAGATGGCGCTGAACTCGGCGCCGCCGAAGGCGTTCGGATCGCTGGGCACGGCCGCCGACCACATCAGATAGAGCACCATTCCCAGGTTGATGACGGCGGCGGCGACGATCAACACCTGGGCGTTGCGCTTGCCGAGCGTCTTGTGGACGAGGTCTCGCAGCGTGAAGGTGACAGGGTAGACGAAGGTGCCCATGTCGACGGCCAGACCGGCCACGACGCCGATCTTCAGGCTGGCGATGTCGGCCATCATCTGCGCGGCGATGTAGGCCGCCACGACCACCACCGCCACTTTCGACAGCAGGGACGCGCCTTGATGGAGGCGCGTTTGTTTTGGTGAGGCGCGATCTGACACGTTACAATCTCCCTATGTTTTGGTAAGGCGGGGACTTCGACCGCCGGCAATGCTGCCGCTACCTCTCATACAGACGGAAGGGCGGGTAGAGGCAAGCACCTATTTTAGCACGCAGCTGCGCTATCGACAGGATGGGGCGGCCAACAGGGGAACGCAAGGGGCCAGGCCATGCCCAAGCGCACAGATATCTCATCGATTCTGATCATCGGTTCCGGTCCGATCGTCATCGGCCAGGCCTGTGAGTTCGACTATTCGGGCGCGCAGGCGTGCAAGGCGCTGAAGGCGGAAGGGTACCGCGTCGTGCTCGTCAACTCCAATCCGGCCACGATTATGACCGACCCGGAGATGGCTGACGCCACCTACGTGGAACCGCTAACGGTCGATCTGCTGGAGAAGATCATCGCGGAGGAGCGGCCGGACGCGCTGCTGCCGACGGTGGGCGGACAGACCGGCCTCAACCTGGCGGTGGCGTTGGCAGAGCAGGGGATCCTTGAGAGGCACAGCGTGGAGCTGATCGGGGCCAATCTGCGGGCGATGCAGGTGGCGGAAGATCGCGACCTGTTCAAGCAGGCGATGACCGAGGTGGGGCTGGAATCGCCGCGCAGCCGCATCGCGCATTCGCTGGAAGAGGCGCGGGAGATTTTTGAGACCGTTATCGGTCGTTTCCCCATTTTCATTCGCCCCAGCTTTACCCTGGGCGGCAGCGGCGCGGGCACCGTCTTTACACAGGAGGAGTTCGACGAAAAGGTAGCCTGGGGGCTGCAGGAAAGCCCTGTGCATACCGTCCTGGTTGAGGAGTCGCTGATCGGCTGGAAAGAGTATGAGCTGGAGGTGATGCGGGACCGCGCCGACAATTACGTGGTGGTCTGCTCGATCGAGAATCTGGACCCGATGGGCGTTCACACGGGCGACAGTATCACTGTCGCGCCGTCGCAGACGCTGACCGACAAGGAGTACCAGCGGCTGCGGGACCAGGCGCGGCTGGTGATGCGGGCGGTGGGCGTGGAGACGGGCGGCAGCAACGTTCAGTTCGCGGTCGATCCGGACTCGGGGCGGGTGGTGGTGATCGAGATGAACCCGCGCGTCTCGCGTTCGAGCGCGCTGGCTTCGAAGGCGACCGGTTTCCCGATCGCCAAGCTGGCGGCAAAGCTGGCGGTCGGCTATACGCTGGATGAGCTGAAGAACGACATTACACAGGAGACGGTGGCGGCGTTCGAGCCCTCGATCGACTACGTTGTGGTCAAGATCCCGCGCTGGGCGTTTGAGAAGTTCCCGGGCGTCGACCGGGAGCTGGGGCCGCAGATGAAGTCGGTGGGCGAGGTGATGGCGATTGGCCGCACCTTCAAGGAGGCGCTGCAGAAGGGTGTGCGCAGCCTGGAGATCGGGCGCGATGGACTGG
Organism: Caldilineaceae bacterium; assembly: GCA_965204525.1. Taxonomy (GTDB): domain Bacteria; phylum Chloroflexota; class Anaerolineae; order Caldilineales; family Caldilineaceae; genus Bin5. The sequence continues at coordinate 3,108,276 of OZ241994.1, forward strand.
GGCCTCTGACCCGCGACGGTGATGGACAGCTTAAGGGCTATGCGCCCGACGCCTCCGCCGCGGAGTTGATGCGCGTCCCCAACCGGGACCGGCTCTTTGCCGTCTTCGAGCGCCTTCTGGAGGCCGAACGGGAGGTTCGCGGCAGCGGGTCGGCGGAGGACCGGCAGGCGGACTATGCCGCCTTGCGGGAATGTTCTGAGATCTACGATCCCTGGTTTGTGGCGCAGATGCAGGAGATCGCGCGCTTCCAGGTTTCCATCGAGAGAGCGGGCCAGCTGGACGAATGGACATTGCGGCAGGCGAAGCGGATGGGATTCAGCGACGCGCAGCTTGCCCGGATTCTGAATGAAGGGGGGAACGGCGAGGAGAGAGGGGAGAGGAGAGAGGAGAGAGAGAACACCTCGCAGTTGGCCGAGGCTGATATTCGGGGGCTGCGGAACCGGCTTGGGGTTTTGCCGACGTATCATCAGGTGGATACTTGCGCGGCGGAGTTTGCTGCGTTTACGCCCTATCTTTACAGCAGTTATGAGAGTGAGGGCGAGGCGCCGCCTACGGCGCGGGACAAGGTGATCATTCTGGGCGGCGGGCCCAACCGCATCGGACAGGGGATCGAGTTCGACTACTGCTGCTGCCATGCCAGTTTCGCGCTGCAGGAGATGGGGTTCGAGACGGTGATGATCAACTGCAACCCTGAGACTGTCAGCACCGACTACGACACCAGCGACCGGCTCTATTTTGAGCCGCTGACCCTGGAAGATGTCCTGCATATCTATCAGCGGGAGGCGGAGGGCGGGTCGCAGGTGAAGGTCCTGGTCCAGTATGGCGGGCAGACGCCGCTGAATCTGGCGGCAGGGCTGCAGGCCGCGGGCGTTCCCATCGTTGGCACACAGCCGGAGGCGATCGAGCTGGCGGAGGATCGCGAACGGTTCAGCGCGCTGCTGGCCGAGCTGGACATCCCCGCGCCGGACAGCGGGATCGCGCACAGCACAGGGCAGGCGCTGGCGATCGCGGCCCGCATCGGTTATCCGCTGGTGGTGCGGCCCTCGTACGTGCTGGGCGGGCGGGCGATGGCGATCGTGGACGACGAGGAGAGTCTGCGCCACTACATGTCCTACGCGGTTGACGTGGACATGGAGATGACGACCAGCGGCCAGGAGGTTGCGATCCTGGTGGACCAGTTCCTGGAGGATGCCTACGAAGTCGACGTCGATGCCGTTGCCGACGGCGAGCGGGTGGTGATCGGGGGAATCCTGCAGCATATCGAAGAGGCGGGCATCCACAGCGGGGACAGCGCGTGTGTGCTGCCGCCCTACAAGATCAGCGGCTACCATCTGAGCATCATACGTGAGTACACGGAGAAGCTGGGCCTGGCGCTGGGTGTACGGGGACTGATGAACGTGCAGTACGCCATTAAGGATGACGTGGTGTATGTGATCGAGGTGAACCCGCGCGCCAGCCGCACCGTGCCCTTTGTCAGCAAAGCGACGGGGGTCCCGCTGGCCAAAATGGCGGCCTGGGTGATGGCCGGCAAATCGCTGGAAGAAGTGGGGCTGCTGGAGGAGCCCGAGGTACGGGGGTTCTTCGTCAAGGAGGCCGTCCTGCCCTGGAAGAAGCTGAGCGGCGCGGATACGCTGCTGGGGCCGGAGATGCGCTCCACCGGTGAGGTGATGGGGCATGCGCACAACTTCGGCCACGCCTTTGCCAAGAGCCAGTTGGGGGCGGAGTACCGGCTGCCGACCGACGGCGGCGTGCTGATCACGGTGAACGACTACGATAAGGGCGCGGCGCTCAAACTGGCGCGCGACTTCAGCCGCATGGGTTTCGACCTCTACGCGACGTCGGGCACGGCCACGCTGATCCAGCGTGTGGGGCTGCCCGTGGTTGTGCTTAACAAGGCCGCGACCACGGAAGCATCGAGCAACGGAGCTTACTCGACCCTCGACGCGATGCGCGACGGCAAGATCGATCTGATCATCAACACGCCGCTCGGGCCCCACAGCCGCGCCGACGGCCAGAAGATCCGCACGCTGGCCACGCGCATGGAGATCCCGTTGATCACGACGCTTTCGGCGGCGCAGGCCGCGGTCAACGGCATCCGCGCCATGATGGCGGCCGAGTTGAACGTGCGCAGCCTGCAGACGCACTACGACCGAGGCTACAGCTGATCCCCCGGCGCAGTCCATTCACCATCACACTTTCCACGGCGGAGAATATCATGGCCCCAACGGAACAAACACGGAAGAGCGTCTACCTGGCGAACCCATACGGTTTCTCAGCGCAGCAGAGGGAACTGCTGTTGCCGCCGCTCACCGAGGCTTTGGCGGCGTTGGGGTTGGATGTGTGGGAACCGTTTGCGCGCACGGGTGGGAAGATAGACAGAACGAAGCAGGGCTGGGCGTATCGCGTCGGTCAACTTTGCTACCAGGATGTATGCGAGGCGGACGCCATCTTCGCCGTTGTCAACGGTGTGCCGCCGGACGAGGGTGTGATGATCGAGATGGGGATGGCGATCGCGCTGGGCAAGCCGACGTTTCTGTTTCGGGACGATTTCCGGAGCGTTGCCGATACCGAGGAGTATCCGCTGAATTTGATGCTGTTCACAGGGATGCCGCAGGAGGCGTGGGAAATGCACTACTACAGGTCGGTGGATGAGATTGCGTCGCCAGACAAGGCGCTGGCGCGGTGGGCTGGGGAGTGATTGATTGATTCTATTTTCTTTAGCTTGATGTTCGGTTTTGAGGGTTGGCCGAATGAATCGTGCGCTTATTCAGAACACATGTGCGCGAACGCCACGCCATTTAGACATGAGAGAGCCCTTTTGGTATTCTTACGATGTTTCTGCCCAAAAAGTTAGAATCGATTTTGACCAAAGGAAGAGGAATAAGAATGGAATGGGTGCTCAAGTGCTCAATCTGGCAGGAGGATAACTGGTATGTTTCCCATTGCGAAGACTTGGAGATAGCAAGTCAAGGGGAAACAGTTGAAGAGGCGCAAGAAAACTTGGAAGAGGCAATTCAGTTGTTCTTTGAAGTAGCCTCATATACCGAGGTTATGGAATACTTATCCCGTCTTGATCCTGTCTCGCCCCCTGAAATTCAGAATCAGCCTAAAGTTCGGATTACGTCTACGCTTCAGGAATCTCAACAGATGATGTGTGAAGTTGCTTTGGATTATGCCTAGACTTAGACCTAGGCCAGCACGTGAAATCATCAAAATTCTTTCAGAAAATGGATTCGATACGGTAAGGCAAACTGGCAGTCATATAATTATGCAAACTCGCAAAAAGCTCAGTTCTGGACAATTAACTACCGTAACAGTTATTGTGCCCGACAAGAGAGAGATTCCAGTCGGGACAATTTCAAGCATCATTAAACATTCCAAACTGCCCCGCAGGCTTTTCGAGTAAGATAAACCACCAAGCAAAAAGGTTGAATATTGTCCAAAAAGCAGCGAGTCTACTGCTTCTTTTTTCGCGCTTGATAGCCTTCGGTTCGGTGATACAGTAGCGCCGCATCTAAGGGAAGTCGCCAAGGGGCTTTAGTCGGGACCCAAGCGCCTGCTCTAGTCGCTTTTTCTATGACATTCCCCGTGTTTATGTACTGCCTACCCGCGAAATTTGACATAGCCCCCGGGCTCTGCTATATTTGCCCGCACAACTGAATAGCTGAACTCTTATCCAGAGAGGCGGAGGGACCGGCCCTGTGAAGCCTCGGCAACCCGGTAGCGGAAGATGAATGGTCTTCCGTGACGTAGGTGCCAATTCCGGCAGATATATTCTGGAAGATGAGAGGCAGTGGAATAGTCGGCTACCTCTCGTCCGCACGGCGTGGGGTATTTTTTTACTTTTAACTTCCTGTAGAGCGAGTTGAACGCGTATGATCGTAATGAAATTTGGCGGGACGTCGGTCGGTACAACGGAATCGATCGACAGCGCGGCGAGAATTGTGGCCGCTGCGGTCGAGAAACAGTCGAAGAGCGCAGGCACAGAGGAGCACCCTGAACAAAGCCCGGAGAATCCCGGCGTGCTGGTCGTGGTCAGCGCGATGGGCGGGGTTACGAACACGCTGATCGACGCGGCGCAGGCGGCTGCGGCCGGCGATGAGACCCCGTATCGCGATGCCCGCAGCCAGCTGCTGGTGCGGCACCAGGTGGTGGCCGGGCAACTGATCGAGGACGGTGTGGAACGCGCCGGGCTGGGCAGGCTGTTCGACAACCGCCTGCGCGAGTTCGAGCGCCTGTGCCGCAGCATCACGGTCCTCGGTGAGCTGACGCAGCGGGGACTGGATGTCGTCAGCGGCGTGGGCGAGCGGCTGAGCGCGCCGCTGCTGGCGGCTGTGCTGCGGGCGAACGGTGTCAAAGCCCAGTTCGTGGACGCCGGTGAGCTGATCATCACTGATGACCAGTACGGCAACGCCAATCCACTGATGGACTCGACGCCGGACCGTTGCCGGGACCGGCTGCTGCCGATGATGCAGAGCGGGGTTGTGCCGGTTGTCACCGGCTTTGTCGGCGCGACTGAGAAGGGCGTGCCCACGACGCTGGGGCGGGGCGGCTCGGACTACTCGGCCGCGATTCTGGGCGCCGCCCTCGATGTCGACGAGATCCAGATCTGGACGGACGTGGACGGGGTCATGACCGCCGACCCCCGCATCGTGGAGACCGCACAGTCGATGGAGGAGCTATCCTACGAGGAGGTGGCGGAATTGGCCTATTACGGCGCCAAGGTGCTGCATCCGAAGACCGTCACGCCGGCGGTGGAGAGAAGTATTCCCTTGCGGGTTCTCAACACATTCAACCCCTCCCACCCGGGCACGACCATCGTCGAAAAGACCCGCCAGCTGCACCACGGCGTCAAGGCGATCACCGCGGTGCGGGATTTGCGGTTGATTACGGTGGCCGGGCGGGGGATGATCGGCGTGCCGGGCATCGCGGCGCGCACATTTGACGCGGTGGCGCGTCAGCGGGCCAATGTGCTGATGATCAGCCAGGGCAGCAGCGAGCAGAGCATCTGCTTTGTCGTGCCCGAGGCGGAGGGCGATGCGGTGCTCGAGGCGCTCCAGGTCGAGTTCGCGCGCGAGCTGGCCCAGCACATGATCGAAGAGATCAGCAACCAGCCGGATATCGTGATCGTGGCGGTGATCGGCGCCGGCATGAAGGGAACACCCGGCATCGCAGCGCGGGTCTTCAACGCGCTGGGCGAACGGGACATCAACGTGATCGCCATTGCCCAGGGGTCGAGTGAGGCCAATATCAGTCTCGTCGTCCTGCAGACCGAGGCCGATGAGGCGATCCGGGCCATTCACGATACGTTCGAACTTGGGAACGGAGCAGACTGATGGAGAACCTCGCTGGCATGCCTGCGGAACGGGAGAAGCCGCTCATCCTTTTCGGGCTGGGGGGCGTTGGGCGGGCCCTGCTGAGTCAGATCGGGAAACAGCGGTCGCTTCACCGCGAGAAGTACGGTTTGCGCATCCGCTTTCTGGCCCTGTGCGACAGCAGCGGCGCAGTCGTTGAGCCGCAAGGGGGGTTCTCGGACGAACTGCTGGCCGGGATCCTGCAGCACAAGGAGGAGGGCGGCGCGCTGGCGGCCCATCAACTAGGCCAGCCCTATAGAAGCCCGGAAGCAGTTATGGAGGAAGTTGGCAGGCCGGGCACGGTCGTGGTCGACTGCACGGCGTCGGACGGGACGACGGGCGCGCTGTTGCTGGCGCTGGAACGGGGCTACCAAGTCGTGCTGGCGAACAAGAAGCCGTTGACCGTCGTCCAAGATGTGTATGACGGCATCAGCCGCAGTTCGGGCAGTGCCCGCTGGGAAACGACGGTGGGCGCCGGTCTGCCGGTGATCGCGACGCTCAACCGGATGGTGTCCAGCGGCGACGAGATCGAGCGCATCGCCGGCTCTTTCAGCGGCACGCTCGGCTACCTGATGACCGGGCTGGAAGAGGGCCGCTCCTACAGCGAGACGGTCGCCGAGGCCTACCGGCTGGGTTATACCGAGCCGGACCCGCGCGATGACCTGGGGGGCGTCGACGTGGCACGGAAAGCGCTTATTCTGGCGCGGAGGATCGGCTGGCGCATGGAGATGGAGCAGGTTGAAATCAGCGGCCTCTACCCGGAGCGGATGGCCGGCCTGAGCGTGGACAGTTTTCTGGCGGAGCTGCCATCGCTGGACGAGGCGTACGGCGCGCGGGTGGCGAGCGCGGCTGCGGAGGGCAAGGTCCTGCGCTATGCCGCCACGCTTTCTGAGGGCGCCTGCAGCGTAGGTCCGACGGCGGTCGCCAAGGACAGCCCGCTGGGGCGTTTGACCGGAACCGACAACCTGGTCGAACTCTACAGCCGCTGGTACAGTCCCAACCCGCTGGTCATTCAGGGCCGGGGAGCCGGGGTCGAGGCAACTGCGGCCGGCGTACTGAGTGACATTGTCGAACTGCATTTCAGTCGCGGTTCGCGGTGATAAACGACCGGCCCGTTTCGCGGGCCAAGGCGGGCATGGACGTGTAAATCCTGGAATCACGTAAGAGGACAGTTCAGACAAAGGATCTCGATGAACATTCAGCCAAAGATCCGCGTGGGTGTGCTGGGAGCTACCGGCGCGGTAGGACAACGGTTTGTACAGATGTTGCAGGGGCATCCCTGGTTTGAGTTGAGCGTGCTGTGCGCATCGCAACGCAACGCGGGCAAACGCTACGCGGACGCCTGCAACTGGCTGCTGCGGGGTGATATGCCGCCGGAGCTGCAGGACATCATCTTGGAGGAGATGGCGCCGGGGATCGATTGCCAGGTGGTGTTCAGCGCGCTGCCGAGCGGGCCGGCGCGCACGATCGAGGCGGAGCTGGCCGCGGCCGGCTACATCGTATGCAGCAATGCCAGCGCCTACCGCTATGAGCCGGACGTGCCGCTGCTGATCCCGGAGGTCAATCCTGGGCATTTGGGGTTGATCGATGTACAGCGAAACCGGCGGGACTGGCGGGGCTTCATCACCACCAATCCCAACTGTTCAACTACACATTTGGTGAGCGCGCTGCATCCGCTGCACGAGGCGTTCGGCGTCGAGAAGGTGTTCGCGGTGACGATGCAGGCTGTCAGCGGCGCGGGCTATTCGGGCGTGACGTCGATGGACATTATCGACAACGTGGTACCGTTCATCGGCTCCGAAGAGGAGAAGATGGAGCACCGCGAGCCGCAGAAGCTGTTGGGCCGCTTCGACGGGCAGGCCGTGCAGACGGCCGATTTCGTGGTCAGCGCCCATTGCAACCGCGTGCCGGTGCGCAACGGTCATCTGGCGGCGATCAGCGTGGCGTTTGCCCGCCGCCCCAGCCTGGAGGATGTACGGCGAGCGTGGGCGGAGTACGATCCGCTGCCACAGCGCATGGGCCTTCCGAGCGCGCCTCAACAGGCGATCCTTTACCGGGAAGAGGCAGACCGTCCGCAGCCGCGCATGGACCGGCTGGCCGGAAGCGTTCCCGGCATGGCGACGGTGGTGGGCCGGCTGCGGGAGGACCCGCTCCTGCATGTAAAGTTCCTGGCGTTGGGCCACAACACGATTCGCGGCGCGGCGGGCGGCAGTCTGCTCAACGCCGAGTTACTGGTGGCACAGGGGTACCTGGACAGTCAGGAAGAGGCTGCCGGGGATCGGACGCCTGTCGCCGGCGGGGTACTTGACGCTGTGCGTTAGCCGCTGCAGCCGTGCGCGACAGGCACAAAATTTTCACATTGGCCTGCCATAGGTTAGAATCGTGTGAAATGCAACGGCGGTTTGAGCAGTACGTTCTTGGTTCCTGGCAGCGTTCACCCTTTGCGTGCGGTGGAGTTGCTCAAAGACAAAAACGAATCCGGGAACAGAAATGGAAGGTGCCGAATTGGCCAACACGCAAACAAGAGAAGCCTATCCGATTGCCGTTGACAACTTTGGGCTGACGTCCCTGGATGAGCTTGTCGGCGATCTGATCGTTTACCGTAAACTGGAGCCGATCACCCGCCAAATCCCCGGCCTGAAATCCGCCCGCCACCAGCTCGGGCTGCCACCGCCTTCCGTGCCCCGCAAACAGGAGAAGTCGTACGCCCAGGTCGCTCTGTGGATCCTTGAACAGGCGCAGCAGCGGCGGGATTCCTCAGTGGAAGAGCTGCTCTTCATCGGCGATACGCTCTCCGGCGATGGAAATACTTTCCAGGTGATGCGTTCCTTGCGTTCCGCGGGCGAGCCGCCGCGCGATAACGGGGAGTTGCTCGGGATTGCGGACGACGCCGTGATGCCCAGCGCCTGCTTTATCGGCAACGAGAAGGCCGGCGAACCGGAGAGTTTTGTTGCCAACGAAGAAACCGGTATGTTCGAAGGCAACCGCTGGAGCCAGCTGGTGGACTGGATCAAGTGGGCGCAGGGAAACGGTTTGCGATTAGACGAAAATACGGCAGTTGTTCTCGACCTGGACAAGACAGCCATCGGCGCGCGCGGACGCAACAACCGGGCGATCGATGTAGCGCGACTCAAGGGGCTGTACCGTACCGTGGGCAGCCTTCTGGGCGACAAGTTCAATGCCTCGTTGTTCGCACAGCACTATGAACTACTCAATCGCGCCCACTATCATCACCTGACCGGGGACAACCAGGACTACCTGGCCTATATCTGCCTGGTTCTCAACAACGAAGGCCTCGACTGCACCGACCTGCTTGAACGAATCGAAGACGGCGCGGTGCAGACATTTGAGCAGTTTGTGCGTTATGCCGAAGTCTGCATTGCAGGCGGCGGGCGGGTGAGCGAGGCGATGCGTCAGGCCCATGAAGCGGTCAACATGGCCGTTGCGCTGGGAGATCCGACCCCGTTCAAACAGTTCCGGCGGGAAGAGTTTGTGGCAACGCTGGAGCATATGAACAATCTGGCTGATGACGTGCCGGCCGCGGAGCGCCTTTCGCAGGAGATCTGCATTACGCAGGAGGTGCGCGAGGCCGTACTCTGGTTAAAGGAGCGCGGCTGTCTGATCATCAGCTTCAGCGACAAGCCGGACGAATCTTCGATCCCTCACCGTACCCGGCACCGGGGCAAGCTGCCGGTTCACAAAGCAAAAACCCACGCTACCGGAGTCAGCATCGCAGACCAACTGCGCAAACTGTAACGTGCTGTGACGCGTAGCCGGTAACTTCCGCACACTGGTTTCTGCCTTACTGATTCAGGCCCCCTCCTCTGTTATACTAGACGCGTAAACGTGTAGCGAGTGACGTGTACCCGTGTAGACCTGTAACCGCACCGGGCGTCAGACTCGGGGGTATTGTCGTATGATGAATAGAGAAAAAAGACCGGATGGCGAACGGCCTCCGGAGGAAGACCCAAACGAACGCTACAGGCAACTGTTCAAACGCAGCTGGATCTGGATCCTGCTGGCCGTCCTGATCTTTTTTGCCTACCGCCTCTTTATCAACCCGCCAAGTTCTGCCAGCAACCTGCTCGGCCTGAACGAGGTGGCCGAGTACGTGCGCAACGGCTCTGTACAGCGCATTGTCGTGCAAGGCGACGACATAATCGTCGAAATCTCCGACAGTGAACGCCGCCGCAGCCGCAAAGAGTCCGGCGAGAGCCTGCTCGACTCCCTCAAGACGTTCGGCGTGACCGCAGACCAACTGGCCGCCATTCCTATCGATGTGGAGCGCGCGCCCAACAGCGGCGCCTTCTTCAACTGGCTGATCATGCTCTTGCCGATGATCCTGATCTTCGGCTTTTTCATCTTCATCATGCGCCAGGCGGGCGCGGGCGGGCAGAACCGGGCGATGCAGTTCGGCCGCAGCCGCGCCAAAAAGATGGAGGAGGCGGACCGCCCCACTGTCACCTTCGAGGATGTGGCCGGTTCAGATGAGGCCAAGCAGGAGCTGCAGGAGGTTGTCGAATTCCTGAAGGAGCCGGAAAAGTTTGCGGCGCTGGGCGCACGCATCCCCAAAGGTGTGCTGATGGTGGGGTCGCCGGGCACGGGCAAGACGCTGCTGGCGAAGGCGGTGGCGGGGGAGGCCGGCGCGCCTTTCTTCAGCATCAGCGGCTCCGAATTTGTGGAGATGTTCGTGGGCGTGGGCGCCAGCCGGGTGCGTGATCTGTTCGAACAGGCAAAGAAGAACGCACCCTGTATCATCTTTATCGATGAAATCGACGCGGTCGGCCGCCATCGCGGCGCCGGCATGGGCGGCGGCAACGATGAACGGGAGCAGACGCTGAATCAGATTCTGGTGGAGATGGACGGATTCGACAGCGACACGACCGTAATCGTCATCGCCGCGACCAATCGCCCGGACATTCTCGACCCGGCTCTGCTGCGTCCGGGCCGATTCGACCGTACGATCGTGGTGGACCGGCCGGACCGGCGCGGGCGCGAGGCGATTCTGGAGGTGCATGCGCGCGGCAAACCGCTCGGCCCGGACGTCGACCTGAACATAATCTCGAAGCAGACGCCGGGCATGGTGGGCGCCGACCTGGAAAACCTGCTCAATGAGGCGGCGATTCTGACCGCCCGCCGCAACAAGCGCGCCATCGGCATGGACGAGTTGGTGGAGTCGATTGAGCGGGTCATGGCGGGTCCGGCGCGCAAGAGCCAGATCCTGAGCGACGAAGAGAGGCGCGTGGTCGCCTACCACGAAGCGGGCCATGCTGTGGTGATGGCGTTGCTCGAACATACCGACGCGGTCGGCAAGATCAGTCTTGTCAGCCGCGGCCAGGCGCTGGGCTACGTCATGCCTCTGCCGGACGAGGACCGCCTGCTCAAGAGCAAGGCCGAGTATGAAGATGAACTGGCCGGACTGCTGGGCGGGCGGGTCGCAGAGGAGTTGACGTTCGAGGAGATCACCACCGGCGCGGCCAACGATTTGGAGCGGGTTACAAAACTGGCTAAGGCGATGGTTACTCGATTTGGCATGAGCAACGAGTTGGGCCCCATGCAGCTGGTTCAGGGCGATTCCAACCCGTTCCTGGGCATGGATCTGGGCGAACGGCGCTCATACAGCGAAGATGTCGCACGCGCCATCGACCGCGAAGTGCGCCGGATTGTAGAGACAGCCTACACGCGGGCCAGGGAAGTTCTGACGACCCACCAGGACAAGCTGAAGCTCCTGGCCGAAACGCTGCTGGAACAGGAAGTCCTGGAGCGGAACGAGTTCGAGAAGCTGATTTTCAGCAGCTGACAGCGGTGAAATACGGCTCGTACGGGGTTTCCTGCTATTCGCTGTCCAACGCCACCGCGATGGCGGCCGCCGCGCGGGCGTTGTTGCGCAGCAGGGCCAGATTGGCTTGCAGGCTGCGGTCGCCGGTCAGTTCGGCGATGCGGCGCAGAAGGTAGGGCGTCACCTCGGCCGAGCGCAGTCCGGCGGCTTCGCACTCTGCCAGCGCCTGCTCGATCTGCGGTTCAATCTGCGCGGCGGGAATCTCGTCCTCTGCGGGAACAGGCACCGCCACGAGCAGGCCCCCCGCCAAGTCCAACGCCCGCTTCGCCTGCCAGATTTCAGCCACCTCCTGAGGCGTGTTACAACAGATATCGACCGGAAGGCCGCTGCCGCGACTGTAGAAGGCCGGGAACTCCGCGGTACCGTAACCGATGACGGTCACGCCGTGCGTTTCCAGGTATTCAAGCGTGGCCGGCAGGTCGAGGAGTGCCTTGGCGCCGGCGCAGACAACGATGAGCGGCGTGCGCGCCAGCTCCTGCAGGTCGGCGCTGACATCGAACTGCGAAGAGTGAGGGGGGAAGCGTCCACTCTCTTCTCGCTCCTCTTTACTCTCTCCTCGCCCGCCACGGTGGACGCCGCCGATGCCGCCGGTGGCGAACAGTTCGATGCCGGCGCGGTGGGCGATCCACATGGTGGCGGCGACGGTCGTGGCCCCGTCCAGCTTGCGGGCGACGACGATGGGCAGGTCGCGGCGGCTCACTTTGCCCACCTGTCCATCAGATGCCGCGGCCAGCCGCTCGATCTGCTGCGGGCTGAGGCCGGCGATCAGCTCCCCTTCAATGACGCCGACGGTGGCCGGGTCTGCCCCATGGTCGCGGATGATGCGCTCCATTTCATGGGCAAGACGGAGGTTGTCGGGGTAGGGCAGCCCGTGGCTAATTACGGTGGATTCCAGTGCGACGCGAGTCATGACTGCAGTTTTGGGTTGTTAGTTTTTAGCTGGCTCGGCAGCGGCCGTGGGTTGACTGGTAAGAACTGGACGGGGGTTCGTTCTTGATTCTGCGTTATCGGTGGGGATGTGTCAATTTGGTGGTCAGGGGTCAGTGGATAGCGGGCGGAATCCGGGAACTGATTATCAAGAGGGAAGTGGGGGGATAAGATGACAGATTCAGGGCAACTGCTGGCGGGGAAGGCGGCGCTGGTCACCGGCGGCGGGCGGGGCATTGGGCGGGCGATCGCCGTCGCCTTTGCCGGCGCCGGGGCAGCCGTCTGTTGCGCGGCCCGCACACGTTCGGAGATCGAATCCGTTGCAGCCGAGATCGAGGCGGCGGGCGGGCAGGCGCTGGCCGTAACCACGGACGTGGCCGACCTGGCATCGGTGCAAAGGGCGGTTGACAAGACAGCGGCGCGCTTTGGCGGCCTGGATATCCTGGTCATCAACGCCGGCGTCTCGCCGGGGAGAAGCGAGGTAGCCGAGAGCGACCCGGTCAGTTGGAGCCAGACGATCGCGATCAATCTGACCGGCGCCTACCATTGCGCGCGGGCGGCCATCCCCTATCTCAAGGCGCGGGGAGGCGGCAAGATCATCACGATCGGCTCGGGGATGGGGCGCCGCGGCGCGCCCGGCTCATCCGCCTACAGCGCATCCAAGGCCGGGCTGTGGATGTTGACGCGTGTGCTGGGCCAGGAGTTGCGGGGCGACAACATCAGCGTCAACGAACTGATTCCGGGGCCGGTAAACACGGCGATGATGCCCGGCCCGGCCGCGCGCGAGCCCGGCACATTCGACGGCGAGTGGTTCAAGGAGCCGGAGGAGGTCGTGCCGCTGGCGTTGTTCCTCGCGGGCGCGCCGGACGGCGGCCAGACGGCCCAGAGCTTCAGCCTGATGCGCCGCGACGGATAGCGCACGCTGCGCGTAACGGCTGGGCATGCACTGTTGTGTCTATAGTCAAACCCGTTTACTCGTCCTCCCGATCGACTCTTGGCAAAAACGCGTTCACATCACCGCCATAGAAGAAAGTGTAGATGACGCTCCTATCTGCGGTCAGGAAGCGCGCATCGCGCCACCGTTTATACTCCTACTTGGCTCTTGGTGAAAGTGTGTTTAATCAGGCTCAGGGCGACGGCAGCTTGACCTCCAGAGCGTACACAAGCCTGGCGCCAGTGTAGATTATGTTGTCTACCACTGCCGGGGTGGGAACCCGTTCGGATTCCATATGATAGTCCCAAAGAGTGTCTCCACTTGCCGCATCCAACGCGGACAGGGTACCGCTGTAGGAACCGACGTAGATCACGCCATCCACCACAGCCGGGGAGGAGATTGAGTTATCGGCGCCAACATATCGTTCCCAGATAAACTCTCCTGTGGCGGCGTCCAGGGCATACAGATGCCCGTTGGCCGCGGCAAAGTAGACGGCATCCTCTGCCACTACCGGGGATGAATCCACCTTGTATACGGCGTTGTAGAGTTCGACCTTGTAGCGCCAGACCAGTTCTCCGTTGGCGGTATCCAGCGCGTACAGGTGCCCATCCAGCGAGCCAACATAGACAACGCCCCCTGCCACGGCCGCATTCGATCTCCTGACGCCGCCGGTCCATGCGCGCCATAGCAACGCCCCGTTGTCGGCATCCACGGCGTGCAGGTGGCCATCGCCGGAACCGACATAGACGATCCCGTCCACCACGGTAGCGGAGGACTCGACCGGACCGGCCGTAAAGTAGCGCCAGTGCAATTCACCGCTGTTCCCGCGCAACGCGTACAGGTAGCCGTCATTTGCGCCAATATAGACAATACCGTCCACGACCCTGGGAGAAGAATGTATCGCATGGCCTGTCTCATAGCGCCAGAGAACTTCTCCCGTGGCGGCGTCCAGCGCGTAGACATAGTTTTCCTTATAGTTCGTGCCAAAATAGACCAGCCCATCAGCCACTGCCGGGGTGGATTCCATCCACCATCCTGTATCGAAGCGCCAGAGAGGGTCGCCCGTGGCGGCATCGATGGCGTACACGTCGTTATCATAGCCGAGGTACAAGACTCCGTCGCTGAAAACCGGGGGGCCCGTCCGGAAGGCGCCCCCATCTTTCTCGAAGCTCCAAAGTTGCTGTGGGGAGACCTTTTCCGCCAAGCGGTTTGCGGGGGCGGAAGTTTCAGAGGCTTTCTGCGCGGGCGGATCCTGCACAGTTGACTGCTCCGCTGCCGGCTGGGGCGGAGTGGCTGCAGGCAACGCGTAAATGCGGCCGTCTCCGGAGCCGACATAGACCACGCCGTCCACGACCGCGGGGGAGGAAAGCACCGGTCCGTTCGTCATGTGGCGCCAGAGCAGCATGCCGTCGACGGCGTTGAGCGCGTAGAGATGGCCGTCATCGGAGCCGACGTAGAGGACTCCGTCCGCGACCGTAGGGGAGGAGTTCACGGCATGGTCTGTGGAGTACTTCCAAAGAACCTCTCCAGTGGCTGCATTGAGCGCATGTACGTTGTTCAGAACGGAGCCGATATACAGAACGCCGTCAACCACGAACGGGGAGGAATGGATATTGTTTGGGTCGCGTGTCGTGTCCGCCCTGTAATACCAGCGAAGTTCTCCCGTCGCGGCGTTCAGGCCGTACACCAATCCATTCCCGGAACCAAAGTAGATCATGCCCTCTGCCACCGTCGGCGAGGAGGTCACGCCATATGGGTATGGGTCACGGAAGAGCCAGAAAAGAGTTCCATTGACCTCATGCAGGGCGAGCAGGCCAGATCTCGTTCCGATGTAGATACCTCCCCCGGCAACGGTCGGCGAAGAAAGAATCATGGATTCCGTATCGTAGCGCCAGCGAAGCTCCCCGGTCGCGGCATCCAGGGCGTACACATGGCCGTCCATCGAGCCGACATAGAGTACACTCTTTGCTAAGGTGGGCGAGGCGTAGACAGGACCTTCGGAGGCGTAACGCCAGAGCAGCTTGCCGGTAGCGGCGTTCAGCGCGTACACGTAGCCCTCATGCGACCCGGTGTACACCACTCCCTCGGCTACTGTCGGGGAGGAGATGAAGCCATGGCCAGTGGCGTACCGCCAGCGGAACTCCCCGGTCGCGGCGTCGAGGGCGTAAAGGTGGCCGTCCATCGAGCCGACATAAAGTACGCCCTCCACAACGGTGGGCGAGGAATGCACAGATCCGCCGGTGGCGTAGCTCCAGATCGGTTCCGCGGGGTCGTGCCCGGTTTCGGCCTCCGCTGGCTTCGGCTGGACAACAGAGCCGGATGGAGCTGTGGTCGATTTGTCCAACGCGTAAACCGTGTCGGCAAGAGACGCGTTGCCGGCCAGGACGAAGACGATTCCGCCAAGAAGATGGATCAACCAACAGCGTAGGCGTTCTGATTTCGTATGCATCAGCGGATTGAACCCTCTTATCCGAGTATTGCAGCTTGGCCTTTTAGAGCGTGCTGCGGCCTGCTAAGAACTGAAAGTTGACCGCCACAGAGCGCAATTAAACTGGTTACTTGCAGCGCGGATCTTCGTCATGCGCTTCAATGGCCTCTAAGGATCCTGGCCACGACCTGAGTCGACATAGATCATAGGCTGTACTGAGAAGGTCATAACCGACAGTATGGAGTCTGGGCGCGGCTTGCTCCGGTAGTGTCGAAGCAGTTACGCGAAAGCCATCAATCCGCAGGGCAGCTTCGACCGGGTGAAGAGGTGTAACCCGTGTATAAAAGTCTTGGTGGACGGAAAATCCCTTATCCGGATACCAGAGATCCAGATAGAATATGGCCTCATGATAGCTAGGTCCATAGTAAGCACTGTAAAGCCCGGGAGCGCCCAGGCAGTCGATCACCTGGGCCGCGGTTGCGGGCGGAGTCCACGTTACGTCAATGCGTTCGAGTTGACGCTCTACGCTGAACAACGCCGAATAGTTGATCTCGCGTCGGCCATGGCTGCCACTCCACGCTAATTCGAGATCGTCCCCATATAGATTTGTAAAACGAAACTGATCCTGTTCTACCTTCCATAGTTCGATCGCTTTAGAGGCAACGTCAGCGGGGGAATCCACTCCGAAGTTGAACTCATGCCAGGGGAACTCGGTAAAAATTTCGCAAGAGAGGGGTCTAGGCGTCCCAGAGACCGTGAACGACTCTTGCGTCCCGCGAACCGTAAAAGACTCCTGAACCACACAGCCTGCCAGGATGAAGAGGAAGATGAGCAAGGGAGCAAGCCGACCCGCTCTGCGTATGTTATCCATGTACGCAGCGGCGTTGCTGGTCCGATGGAGGCCAAGACACACCATCCTCACAGTAGTCAATCCTCTCGTCGGTGGATGAGTCAAGGCAGTGTTCCCGGATTGTATCGGAGTATTGTAACGCATATGCGGAACTGTCGGGGCTATTGATTGAAAGCCCGAGACGGAATGATCGATAAGGCACTGGGCGCGTAAACCTGGCCGTCCAGGGAATGTACGTGGACCATGGTTTCTTACGGTTACAGCGACACCCACGCCCCCTCATTTGCTGCCGTGTACATCGCCTCCATGACGGCGCTGCGGTAGGCGGCTTCGCTTGCGCTGACCAGAGGGATGGCGGCTCTTGCGGACGGGTCCTGCGCGTTGAGGGCGTCGAGGAAGAGGTCGAAGGCGTGGGGCCAGGCGGGCGGCAGGTCGGTCCAGGGCTGTTTGCCGTCGGCGCCCTTCAGATTGGCGCTGGTGATGTAGAGGTCGCTGCGGTTATAGATGTAGGCATGGCCCTCGGTGCCGCTGATTTCGGCGGTGATCGGTTCGGCCACGTCCACCCAGGCGGCGGCCAGCGAACCGATTGCGCCGCTGCTGAAACGGAAGAGCGCCTCGCCGGTCTCGTCACAGGCGGGGCCGTATTTTTGCAGCACTACATTGAGGGCGGCGGTCACGCTGTCCACATCACCCAGAGTCCACAACATCAGATCGAGCGCGTGCGTGCCCAGGTCGCCGAAAGCGCCGACCCCGGCCTGCTGCAGGTCGGTCATCCACAGATAGTCGGGCGTAAAGATATCGCGCATCGCGCCGGAATGGCAGTTGATAAAACGGGCGCGGGTGATCTGGCCGAAGATCCCCTGCGCCACGAGATCCTTGAGGGCCTGATGTACCGGGATGCCGCGCTGGAAGTAGCCGGTCTGGAAGAGGAGGCCGGCCCTGTCGATGGCCGCGGCCATGCGGTTGGCGTCCTGCGCGCCGATGCCGAGCGGCTTTTCGACAAACATATGCTTACCTGCGGCAGCCGCGGCGGTGACCAGGGGCTCGTGCTGATCGGTCTCGGAGCAGATGATGACGCCGTCGATGGCGCCGTCGCTCCAGATGGCGTCAACGCTGTCGAGGGCGGGGGCGCCGAGCTGGTCGCTGCAGGTGCGGGCGCGAGCCGGATCGCGATCCCAGACGGCGACGGTGCTGACGTCGGCGCGGGCCTGCAGGCGCTTGACGAAGCCGGGAGTGTGGATATGGGCACAGCCGACGAGTGCAATGTTTGCCATGGATAGATTCTCCAGCGATGTGTGCGGCTGCCGCCATCTGCGGGCGTTGGGGCGGTCGACGGCAGCCGGATCGGGGCGCTCTCAGGGCGCGCCTCCACAGTGTAGCGGATCGGTGGGCAACACGCTATTGCGGGGCCGGGCTGCGCGCGTTCAGGAATGATTCCGGCATTCCCTGGGCCGAGGCAGGGGGGATGTTTTGCGGGCGCGGCCCGGGGTGATAGCATCAGTCTTACGGCTCGCAGGCAGTGCAGCGAGTCAGGGCAAACCTCTGATGGAATCGATCTGCGTTCAATCAACCAGGAAGGCATGAACTGTGGCTGACAGCCGTCCAATACTGGCAATTACGCTGGGCGACCCCGCCGGCATCGGGCCGGAGGTGGTGCTTAAGGCGCTGGAGCATGGAGAGGTGTTTGCGGCTTGCCGGCCGCTGGTGGTCGGCGATCAGCGTGTCCTCGAGAGGGCAGCGGCTTGGCTAGAACTCCTGCCCCGCTTTGAACGCATCGCTGAGATCAGTAGCGGCGGCTATGAAGAGGGGACGGTGCCGCTGCTGGATCTGGCGAACGTCGAGCTGGCCGAGGCGCCGGTGGGGCGGGTGAGCGCCGGCGCAGGGCGGGCCGCAGTGGAATATGTAATGCGCGCCTGTGATCTCGCCATGGCGGGGCAGGTGGAGGCGGTGGTGACCGCGCCGCTGAACAAGGAGGCCATGCACCGGGCCGGGTTCCTGTATCCCGGCCATACCGAGCTGCTGGCTGAGCGCACCGGGGCGGAACGGGTGTCGATGCTGCTGGTCGGGCCGGCGCTGCGGGTGGTGCATGTAAGTACCCACGTTTCGCTGGAGGAGGCGATCCGCCGGGTCAGGCCGGCGCGGGTGCTGGAGGTGATCGAGCTGGCTTACCGCTCGTGCCGGATGCTGGGGATCGAGGCGCCGCGGATCGCGGTGGCGGGGCTGAATCCCCACGCGAGCGAGAACGGGCTTTTCGGGGTGCAGGAGGCGGAGCAGATCCAACCGGCTATCGAAATGGCCCGCGCCCGCGGCTGGACGGTCTCCGACCCGCAGCCGCCGGATACGGTCTTTCTGCGGGCGACGCGGGGTGAGTTCGACATCATTGTGGCGATGTACCACGACCAGGGTCACATTCCGATGAAGTTGCTGGCCTTTGACAGCGGCGTCAACGTAAGCATTGGCCTGCCGATACTGCGCACGTCGGTGGACCACGGCACGGCCTTTGATATTGCGGGGACGGGGCAGGCGAGCGAGGAGAGTATGCTGGCGGCGGTCCGCGTCGCGGTGACGATGGTGAACAGCAGTGGTTAGTGGAAGCTGTCGAACACTTGCCCCAGCCGGCGGATGCCTTCTTCGATCTCGGGTATGGCGTAGTGGGCGAAACAGAGGCGCAGGCAGTGGCTGAGACCGTTGACGCTGGAGCAGCGGGGGCCGGGGAGAAAGCCGACTTTGGCGGAGGCGGCGGCATCCAGTAGTGCGGTCGTGTCGAGGATTTCGGCGCAGGTGAGCCAGAAGAAGAAGCCGCCGGTGGGCACGGTCCAGGTCGCGCGGTCGCCGATGTGTTTCTGCAGCGCTGCGTCCATCGCCTCGACGCGCTGACGATAGGCGCGGCGGAGGCTGTCCAGATATTCCTTCTGCCCGCCTCCTTCCAGCGCGACGCGCACCAGATTGGAGGTGAACTGGTTAAGTCCGCCGCCGCTGTCGACCAGGCCGCTGGCGGCGAAGC
This sequence comes from Caldilineaceae bacterium, assembly GCA_965204525.1. GTDB lineage: Bacteria > Chloroflexota > Anaerolineae > Caldilineales > Caldilineaceae > Bin5. The sequence continues at coordinate 3,127,612 of OZ241994.1, forward strand.
GACGCGTCCGTTGCGCGGAAGTCTGCACCCATCCCAGGCGCAGGCCCGGCGCCAGGATCTTGGAGAAGGAGCCGAGGGAGAGTACCTTGCCGCTGTCTGCATAGGCGGCGAAAGGACCCGGCGGCGGCGATCCGAAGTCGAGGAGATGATAGACCTCGTCTGCGACGATCAGGAAGTCATGCTCCTCTGCCAGGGCCAACAGCTGCTGACGGCGGTTTTCGGACAGCGTGCGGCCGGTCGGGTTCTGGTAGGTGGGGATCGTGTAGAGAAAGACGGGGCGGTGGCGGGTCAGCGCCTCTGCGACGGCCGGCAGCACCAGCCCGCGCTCATCGGTCGGGATCGGCACGGCTTTGAGCCGGTGATCCTCCTGCAGGATGCGCAGGGCGAGAAAGTAGCTTGGCTCTTCGACGAAGACGGTGTCGCCGGGGCGGGTGAAGAAGGTGCAGACCAGGTTGAGGGCCTGCGACGCGCCGGCGGTGATCATCAGCTGCTGCGGCTGCACGGCGGCGCCGTAACCGCGGCTGAGGAAATCGGCAAGCGCCCAGCGGAAGCGGCCGTCCCCCTGGGGGAAGCCGTAGTTGAGCAGTTCGGTGTCGCCTTCGGCGAAGCGTTCGGCCGCGACCTCGCTCATCAGGGCGTGGGGCAGGAGCGCGAAGTCCGGCTGGCCGATACCGAAGTTGATGCTGTCTGCGCTGCGGTCGACTTGGGTCGAACGGTCGTACATGGCAGTGGACCACCGTTGATCAGTGACTGTCGGCTAGCAATCCATGGGGCCCACTGGTGCAATTGACCGCTGTCCAGTGGCAGTTGGCCACTGCGGATCAGATGTTTTCATCGAGCAGCTTTATACGTTTGCTGCCGATGATGGAGATCGACTCCCGGTCGAGGAGCTTGATGCGCTTGCGTCCGATCTCGATCAGTCCCCGCGCTTTGAGGTCGTTGAGGACCTGCGTGGCCGTTTCACGGTAGGTGCCGATGCTTTCGGCCAGGTCCTGGTGGGTTAGGCCGGTCACTTCGTCGGACTGCTGTTCATCGGAGAGGCGCAGGAGCAGATTGGCCAAGCGGGCGGGAATGCCTTTGAAGGCCATGCTTTCGAGACTTTCTTCGGCCTCTTGCAGGCGCTTGCCGGTGATCTCGAGAATGCGCAGGGCAACCTGGGGCTTGCTGAGGATAAGCCGTTCCAGGTCGTTGCGGCTCATGACGCAGATCAGGCAGTCATCGATCGCTTCGGCAAATGTATTGTGCATCTTGGTGCCCAGCAGGGCCATTTCGCCGAAAAGTGTGTGGGGGCCAAGGGTTGTGATGACAAGCTTTTTGCCTTCAGGACTGATGCGATAGAGCTGTACGCGACCTTCCTTCAGGATGAAAAGGACTTCACCCGGCTCCTCCGGTCGGTAGAAGACCCGTCCTTTGCGCACGGTGCTCATCGTCGTAATTCGATTCAGCTCCTCCATCTCTCTGGATGTCAGGTCCTGAAAGACCATCAGTTCGGAGAGAAACTTCATTTTTTCGGCGGGCTTCAGCGCCGCGGACATCTTCATGATCGTCATGTTGGATTTCTCCTGGCACGCCGCGGGTCTGGAACGTTCGCCGGCCCCGGTTCCTCGTTTTCAGCTTTTGACCCTACTTTATTATACGCGTCGGGGCAAAATTATCAACCTTTTTTGGCGCTCTCATTGCCGATTTGATAAAATGCGGGCATGAATGTGCGCTTTCCCCGGCCGTCTTTTCGTAAATCCGTCTCCAATGCGCCCCTCGCAAGCAGGGGCGCATTTCGTGCTGACAATCAGGACAGAAAGGTTTCCAACAGGACAGGCAGATCTGCCTCTTCACGCCGCACAGTTCGTTCCTACGGCGGCCTCAGCATCCTGTCCATACTGGCGCCGGTTGTGATCCTGATATCGTGCAATCGTATTGCCATGCCGGCCCCGGCTGTCCCCGCGGCGCTCAGCGGCCAGCGTTCGGCGAACGTCGGGACGCTGGCCGCTGACGAAGACGCCTCTGCGGCCGCGAGCAGCTTGAGACAGGCAGTTCGGGCCAACAGCGCGGACGCCGCTGGGGATGAGCAGTCCAATCCGACCCCGGTTGCGACGGCCACGCCGCAACCCGCGGGCCTGCAGGATCAGATCGTCGGCGGCGAGAAGGCGGAGGCGGGGTCCTGGCCGTGGATGGTCGCGATCCAGGCCTTCACCGAGCCGGGCTACCATACCTTTTGCGGGGCGTCCCTCGTGGCGCCCAACTGGGCGCTGACGGCCGCCCACTGCGTCGTAAACGCCGCGCCGGACGAGATTGTGGCGACGGTTGGTCCTCACAGGCTCGACAGCGGTCAGGGGCAGAAAAGGTCAGTTGACCGTATTGTCCTGCATCCTCGCTACGGGTTCGACTTCGCCCACGACTTCGCTCACGACCTCGCGCTGCTCCATCTGTCAGAGCCGGCAGATGCCGAGCTGGTCACGCTGCTGGGCGCTGACAACCTGGATCTGGCCGCGCCGGGCACGCTGGGAACGGTAATTGGCTGGGGCGCGCTTTCCGAGGACAGCAATGAGGGCGTGCTCTCCTATGATCTGCAGCAGGTGGAACTCCCGATCGTGTCGGAGGAAGAATGCACCAGCTCGATGGGCAGGATGATCACCGAGAACATGCTGTGCGCCGGCTACAAAGAAGGGGGCAAGGACGCCTGCCACGGTGACAGCGGCAGCCCCCTGGTGGTGCCGGACGGCAATGGCGGCTGGCAGCTGGCCGGGCTTGTGAGCTTTGGCATCGGCTGTGCGCGGCCGACGTTTTACGGCGTCTACACGCGTGTGAGCCAGTACCACGACTGGATTTTGGCGCAGATCATACGGGAAGAAACGGCAGAAGAGCGTGCGCAGTATGAGATCATACTGCCCGCGGTGCACAGCGGGAATAATGACGCTCAATCAGTGGATAGAAAGACCGGCGGACAGTATGAAATCATGCTGCCCTCCGTTCACTACGGGGCGGCCGAGGAGACGGAGCCCGCTCTTTTGCCGAAACCGCCGCCCATTCCCGACGGCCTGGTGCGGGCGGTGCAGGTACCGATTCTGATGTATCACTATGTAAGCGTGCCGCCGGCCGGGTCAGATGTTTACCGGCGGGACCTGTCGGTATCGCCCGAACTGTTCAGGAGCCACCTGCAGGCCCTGGATAGTGCCGGGTATACGCCGGTCAGCATGTATGATCTCGTGGGCCATCTGAACCAGGGCGCGCCGCTGCCGGAAAAGCCGGTCATCCTTACCTTTGACGACGGTTATCGCGACAATTACGAGAACGCGTTTCCGTTTTTGACGGAGTTCGGCATGACGGCGATGTTTTTCGTGGTGACCGACTATATGGATGAGGGAAATCCGCTCTATCTGTCGTGGGATATGGCGCGGGAGATGCAGGCAGCGGGCATGTTCATCGAGTCCCACGGGCGCAATCACGCCAGTTTGCGGAATCGAAACGATGACTACCTGATCTGGCAGGCGCTGGGCAGCGCCGAAACGATCGAGCATGAACTGGGGGTGCGCCCCCGTTTCATCACATACCCGTTCGGACACTACGACAGCAACACGATCCGTATTTTCGAGAGCGCCGGTTTCTGGGGCGGTGTGACGATCAACGCGGGGGCCACACACTCGACTGACAATCTCTTCCAGTTGCGGCGCGTGCGCGTGCGGGGGACGACGACCGCCGGGGAACTGCTGCAGTTGTTGGCGTTGGACTGGTGAAGGGGCATTGTTGCCATTTGCGGGGGCTGGGCAAGCGTTTTTGACACAGGAAGGCGGACTGGCAGCAGGGGAAAGTGGATGAACACCTTGAACATCAGCAGCTTCATCTGGGGCATCGCCGATGATGTGCTGCGCGACCACTATGTGCGCGGCAAGTACCGTGACGTCATCCTGCCCATGACCGTCATCCGCCGCCTCGACGCCGTGCTGGAGCCGACCAAGGACGCGGTGCTGCGCAGGAAGGCGCAGCTGGACGACGCCGGGATCACCAACCAGGACCTCTGGCTGCGCCAGGAGTCGGGCGAGGCCTTCTACAACACATCCCCTTTCCGGTTGCGCGACCTGCGTTCAATCGGGCGGCAACAGCAGCTGCGCGCCAATTTCGAGGCCTACCTGGACGGCTTCTCGCCCAATGTGCAGGAGATTCTGGAACGCTTCAGATTCCGCAACGAGATTCCGACCCTCGTCGACGACGACATCCTCGGCTTTCTGATCGAAAAGTTTCTCGACAGTTCGGTCAATCTCAGCCCCCGTCCCGTACTCAACGCCGACGGCAGCGTGCGCCTGCCCGGGCTCGACAACCACAGCATGGGCACAGTCTTCGAGGAGCTGATCCGGCGCTTCAGCGAGGAGAACAACGAGGAGGCCGGCGAACATTTCACCCCCCGCGACGTGGTGGAACTGATGGCGCATCTCATCTTCATGCCGGTCGCCAATCAGGTGCAGTCGACCACCTATCTTGTCTACGACGGCGCCTGCGGCACGGGCGGCATGTTGACCGTGGCCGAGGAGACGCTCGCCCGCCTCGCCCGCGACCAGGGCAAAGAGGTCTCGATCCACCTCTATGGGCAGGAGATCAACGGGGAGACCTACGCCATCAGCAAGGCCGACCTCATCCTCAAGGGCGAGGGCGCCGAGGCGGACAACATCCGGTACGGCTCCACGCTCTCCGCCGACGCATTCCCCGCCAGCGAGTTCGATTTCATGCTTTCCAACCCGCCCTACGGCAAGAGCTGGAAAAGCGACCTCGAGCGCATGGGCGGCAAGGCCGGCCTCACCGATCCCCGCTTCCTGGTTGAGCATGACGGCGACCCCGAGCTCTCGCTCGTCACCCGCTCCAGCGACGGCCAGATGCTCTTTCTGGCCAACATGGTGAGCAAGATGAAGCGGGATGCCCCTCTCGGCAGCCGCATCGCCGAGGTGCACAACGGCAGCTCGCTCTTCACTGGCGACGCCGGCCAGGGCGAGAGCAACATCCGCCGCTGGATCATCGAAAACGACTGGCTGGAGGCGATCATCGCGCTGCCGCTCAACATCTTCTACAACACCGGCATCGCCACCTACATCTGGGTGCTGAGCAACCGCAAGCCGGACCAGAGGCAGGGGTATGTCCAGCTGATCGACGCCGGCGAATGGTACCGGCCGCTGCGCAAGAACCTGGGCGACAAGAACTGCGAGCTGGCCGCGGCCGACATCGAGCGCATTGTCAAGACGTTTCTCGCCTTCGAGGAGACGCCGCGGTCGAAGATCTTCCCCAATGCGGCCTTCGGCTACCGCAAGCTGACCGTCGAGCGGCCCCTGCGTCTGCCCGGCATCGATCCGAGCCGCGCCTACAAGGCGAGTGAGATCAAGAAGATGCGCGCGAACTGCACACCCGCCCCCGACGCGCCGCCGGTGATCCGCAAGATCCATCGCGCCGGCGTTGCGCCGGCCCCCCTGCGCGGCCTCTTTCCCGTCCAAATCGACGGCAAAGAGGTCGTGGTCGAATACGCGCCCGATGCGGAGTTGAAAGACAGCGAGCAGGTTCCCTTGCTTGAGGAGGGCGGTATCGAGGGCTTTCTGGAGCGGGAGGTGCTGCCGTATGCGCCCGACGCCTGGTACGTGCCGGGCAGCGTCAAGGTGGGGTATGAGATCAGTTTCACCCGCTACTTCTACCAGCCGCAGCCGCTGCGTGCGCCAGAGGAGATCTGGGCCGATATCCGAGAGCTGGAGCAGGAGGCTGAGGGGTTGTTGGAGGAGATCCGGGGCGGGGCAGTTTGAATCACGATCGTTTCCAACAGCTACCCCAGTCGAAACATCGGAATCTCTCCTATTCTCATGAATAGGCAAGCTTTTGGTCTCAAATTGAACTCATATACTATTCGGGAGAAACGAGATCATGGCTGAAACGATTGCGCGGGCGGTTGAGCAAATCAAGAGCAATGGACTCTTGCGCAGTCTGGACGAATCCGCCACCAAACAGGGGGTGGTACTGAGACTGCTGTATCTTGCCGGATGGAATACCTTCGACGTGTCGGAAGTTGTCCCAGAGTACACGGTTGGAAATCTCCGTGTAGACTTTGCGCTCAGGCCAGGTACAACCAATGCCGTATTCATAGAGGTCAAACGGCCCGGCGAAAACCTGGAGAGCCACCAGCAGCAGCTATTGGAGTATTGTTTTCAGGAAGGCACAGAACTGGCTGCGCTGACTAATGGGCGGACATGGTGGCTCTATCTGCCTTTGCAGCGGGGAAATTGGGACCAGAGACGGTTCCTGACCATTGACCTCGAATCTCAAGACCCCGCCATTATTGAACAACGATTCATGGAGTACCTGTCCCAGGAAAAGGTGATCAGCGGCCGGGCGGTGAGTAACGCTGAGAATTCGGTGCGGTCGCAGCAGCGAGCAGAGATTATCGATAAGACCATCATTGAAGCCTGGAACCAGATCGTCGAAATTCCCGACGATATGCTGGTTGACTTAATCTCGGAGACCACTGAGCGCATTTGCGGAATGAAGCCAGAACCGGAGTTGGTTAAGCAGTTTCTGTCACGGCGCGTCAGCCCCCGGCTGGCGCTGAATCGAGAAGCAAACGCTTCTTCAGCGAAGCAGACGCGCAGGGAGGGGCAGGGCTCCACGCTTCCGATCACTCTGGACCCGCAGGACTCCTCAGACTTCCTGGACGCTTTGCTACGCACTAAGCAGGCGTGGCTAGAGGTGTCGTACAGAGACGGCCGCAAGGAGGTTCGCCGTTGGGACGCTTCACGCATGCAGCCGTCATCGAATGTGCTCGGCAACCTGAGAAGCAAGTCGGATTTTCGACGCGGAACCTGGCAGCAGAAAGGGATCGTCAGCCTGCGAGTAAGCATTGAACGTCCGGCAAGCGAAGACACATGATGTCACCACGTGCTAATGAAAGAACCAGGAGAGAGGGGCCACTACAGATGCATAGTGATGCCGATGCGTCAGGTCAGGGGGTGACAGCGGAATGGAAGACATCGCGATTCTTGAAAGGAAGTTCATCGCCAAGACGGCGGCGAAGTACCGCAGCCGAGGCTATGAAGTTGAGGAAAACTGTGAGCTGGACTTTCTGCCCGGATTCCACGTGGATCTGGTTGCGCGCAAAGATGATGAAGTGCGGGTGATTGAGGTGAAGTCCAGGACTTCTCTGGCAGCAACACCAAAGTTGAATGAACTTGCTGAGATTCTCTATAGCGAGCCTGGCTGGAGCTATGACCTGTTGCTGGTGGGCGAACCGGAGAAACTGGAGTCGCCTGAGGGCGCACAACCTTTTGCCGAAGAGGAGATCCGGCAACGTCTTGCCGAGGCGGAGGCCGTTCTTGAGAAGGGTTCGGGCGAAGCCGCCTACCTGTTGGTCTGGTCGGCTTGCGAGGCGGCGATCCGAAATCTGATCGAGACCGCCGAGATCTCTATCACGCGCGTCACCATGGCGGCATACGTCCTCGATATGGCGGTCATGCACGGCATCATTTCGCGTGAGGACCACGACTATCTGACCGACATGATGAAGTATCGAAACGCGATTGCCCACGGTTTTGATGTCAACGGATTCAGCGACGAAAAGGTGACAGAGTTGATCGGGGTTGTTGTGCGGCTGCTGGATTCGGAGCCTGAACTGGTGTAGCGGTAGCGGAAGTTCGCTGGCATCCCCTTTTTTGACCCACCTGCTGCGCACTTATGGACCCGCACAGCTGTACTGTCGGGCATGACCACCGCCATGCCTGGGTCCTGTAGGCAAAACAAACGGTGAATGGATAAGCATAGTTTTCGAACTTTTCGCAGAATCTCCACCGGATCGGGCGATCTGCACAAGGGCACCTGACCAAGGGGTGATATCCTGATGAAGGATGTAGAAATCGTTCAAAGGAACTTCATTGAAAAGAAGGCGGCCGAGTATCGCAGCAAAGGCTATGAGGTAGAGCAGGACTGTCCTCTGGCATTTCTGCCAGGCTTCCTGGCCGACCTGGTCGTGCGCAAAGATGGTGAAACGAAGGTAGTTGAGGTGAAATACCGGGCTTCGCTGGCTGAATCACCCAAAATAAGTGAACTGGCGCAAATTCTTCATGACAAACCCGGCTGGAGTTTTGAACTTCTGCTGGTCGGCGAACCGGAGAAACTGGATTCGCCCGACGGCGCGCGCTCCTTTGCGGTAGAGGAGATACGCCAACGTCTTGCCGAGGCGGAGAAGGCTCTCGGACACGGATTGAGTGAGGCTGCTTTTCTGCTGGCCTGGTCGGCGTTCGAGGCGGCGACAAGGGAACTGATCGCGGCAGAGGGCGTTTCCATTGAGCGTGTCACCCAGTCGGGTTATGTCCTTGACCAGGCGGTCTATCATGGCATTATCTCACGCGAGGACTATGACTACCTGGCTGACATGAGGCGATATCGAAACGCGATCGCCCACGGGTTTGATGTCAACGGATTCAGCGACGAGAAGGTGACGGAGTTGATCGACGTTGTTGTGCGGTTGCTGGATTCGGAGCCTGAGATGGTGTAGCGGCAGCGGAAGGGGCAAATGACCAACGTTCAGATCGAAATCTCTGATGCAGATCGCGAGCGCTTCGTTCGCCAGGCCCGTCGCGAAGGCATGACGCTGAGCGGGTGGTTGTACGCCGCTGCCTGCGAACGGCTTGAAAATCGTCAGCGGGCCGAGCCCTTCGCATCCGTGGAAGATGCTATGGCCTTCTTCCGCGCCTGCGATGATCTGGACGGCCCTGAAGAGGAGCCGGACTGGAGCGAGCACTTGCGTGTTATCGAGGCGTCGCGCGCAGACAAAGTGGCTGGCGCGTGACTTTTGTCGATACGAACCTCTTCATCTACGCCGTGGGCCGCCCTCATCCACTGCGCGGTCCAGCGCGGGCGTTCTTTGCGGAGTCGATCGGGCAGCGCGGCCTGTGTCATTTGGCGAGTTGCCTGCGGCGGGGCGTGCGCGAGATCAAGACCTTTGAGCAGACGCTTGCTGAGGTGAGCAGTTTCTTATTTTCCTCGTAGAGCGGTACTTTTCCCCGGAAGTTAAAGATTCGGCCCCGAACGTCGATAGCGTATTCCACTATTCGAGTGAACCTGATAACGGTCGACTATCACGCTGTGCGGGGAGCTCGCAAGTTGCGAACTTTCGCGCGCGGGAGCGGCTATATTACCGGTAACTTTCAACATGGACGGAGGCTGCTTCCATATTAACGGCAGCCTTTAACATAGCGCGTATTCAGGATAAGAAAAGAGAGCAAAAATTTTTGAAGGCATGCACGAATGTGCTATATTGATCTGTTGTGTGCGGCAGCGAGTTGGAAAAGCAGGCGCAATTGGCGCTCTCAACCTCAAATGGGGAAGGGGCGTTCCCGACGGAGATCATTGACAGGCGAAAACTATGACTGAAGCAACTACGATTTCTGTAGACCCGCGGGACGCAATAAAGCTAAAACATCCCGAAGCGGACGTTTCGCCAGAAGAACCTTGGCAAGACGATGTGCTTGGCCGGGCGGCGATCGCTGCCAAGCTGACCAACCTAATTCGGGACCAACGTGACCCCTTCGTGATCAGCATTGACGGCCAGTGGGGAACTGGCAAGACGTTCTTGCTCAAGCGCTGGCAGAAAGACCTGGAAAGACAGGAATTTCGTGTTATCTACTTCAACGCGTGGGAGGACGATTTCTGCGACGACCCTCTGCTTTCAATCATTGGTCAGCTATCAGAGCATTTCAAGAAAGGCAACCTTAAGAAACTAGCCGACGAAATGGGCAAGATCGCGATTCCGTTGCTCAAAAAGAATGCCTTGTCGGTCTTGAACAGAGCTACGGGGCTAACGTTTGAGGTAGATCTGAACGAAAGAGATCTCCTGAAGGAATATCGTGACCAGAGACAAACCAAGATTGAACTGAAGAACCAACTGACGAAGATGGCGGCTGCCGTTGTTCAGGAAACCAACCGCCCTCTAATTTTCATTATTGACGAACTCGACAGATGCCGGCCGACCTTTGCCATTGAACTCCTGGAGCGGGTCAAGCATATTTTTGATATCCCCAATATGGTGTTCGTATTTGGCATCAATCGGGATGAGCTTTGCAAGTCACTCGTATCGATCTACGGCGAAATCGACACTACTGTCTATCTGCGACGATTCTTTGACATGGAGTTTACGCTTTCGGAAGTGGATTCGGTGAGTTTCTGCAGGATCTTGATGGACAGATTCCATTTTGAGGAGTTCTTTCGTACCTTAAGTACGAATACCAATACCAGATTGCACAGCGATGATTATAACGGTTTAGCACGATGCTTTCCCGTGCTCTGCGGCAGTTTAGGGCTTTCACTGCGGGACATAGACTTCTGTGTACGGTTAATTGCTTTAGTTGGAAAGAACATCGAAGAACGGCATTACATGTATCCTGGACTGCTTAGTCTGCTAATCCCTTTGAATCTTAAGAACCCAACTTTGTATCGTCAGTTCATCCGAGGTGAATGTCGTGCAAGCGCTGTGATGGACTACATTGACCAGGCAGTCTCTATTCCAACTGGAGACTCCCAGTTGGATTTTCCGCTTAGAACAGTGGAAGCCAGCCTATATTTTGCGGAGCTCAAACGACTTGAAGGTTCCGGAGAATCATCAGCTTTGAAGCAACTGCAGCTTCTCCAAACTAATTCAGAGTTAACCCACCCCGAGTTTTTGTCAGAGAGGACTCGGAGCGCAGACTCCGCAAGAGCATCAGAACTGCTTGGTCTGATAGAATCACACACCCGGCATTACTGGAATGCCCCACGCCGTGTGCTTGACTACGTTGCAGAGTTAATCAACCTCCATGATTTCGTCAGAAGATAGGGGCATAGGGTCGATTCTATAGGCGCTCCGACTCAGATAGTAAAGTGTTAGGCGCGTACGAAAGACACTTCAGCGGTTCAAACAACACAAGTCAGAATGGAGTCAATGACCTCAAATGCGGATAAAGAGCGTACAGCTGACTAACTATAAACGCTTCACAAATCTATGCATCCACGATATTCCGGAATCAGCTCGATTGGTCGTATTGATCGGGCCTAATGGGACGGGGAAGTCCTCTCTGTTTGACGCTTTCCTCCTCAAATCAAAGAGCAACCGAAACAACTACAGGCTTGAAGGCACTAGAGCTAACTACTACTATAAGGACGATGGAACGTCCCGGCCCCCAGGATCAACGGCAGAAGTTAGCCAATCCATAGATGTTCAGTTTTACTGTCATGAACCAAATGATCTCAAATGGTCCGCTGCTTTCAACATTCGATCCCCATATAGGAATGAAGCTGATTTTCAGTTAGGCAGTTTAGAGCGCGTCACGGCAGCTACGGAAATGGAACGCTTTGGACGTATCATTGACCTCGACCAAGCCGTTTCCGATAACTATAGGCGGATGACGTGGAAGCGAATGATGGACTTGGACAGAGACGCCCCAGGAGATACTACATTCGAAAAATATCGGAAAGAATCCTTAGGTGAACTTCAAGCGGTTATGAAGGAACTGTTTACGGCACCGACTCTTGAGCTCCAGGATTTCGGGGGACTAAGAGATTCAGGTGTCTTCAGATTCTCCAAAGGGACATCGGAGAACTTTCACTATAAGAATCTGTCAGGGGGAGAAAAGGCAGCTTTTGATCTCTTGCTGGACATATTTGTGAAGCGGGACGAGTATCAGGATGCCATATATTGCATTGACGAGCTGGAAGCTCATCTTGCTACGGCACTTCACGGCCCGTTGCTCGAAGCCATGCTTGAGCTTGTTCCCGATCAGTCCCAATTGTGGATTGCCACCCACTCGGCAGGTTTCGTCCGTAAAGCATATGACTTGATGCGCCGATGTGGAGATGTCGTGTTCCTGGACTTTTCGGAGCATGATTTTGATCAATCTGTTGAAATTAGCCCACGCGTCCCAGACCGCTCTTTCTGGCAGACAACCTATCAAGTCGCTCTCGATGATTTGGCTGACTTAATTGCGCCAGATAATATCGTCCTCTGTGAGGGGAGTAAGGATAAAGTTGATAAGGGATTTGACGCGGAATGCTTTAACAGAATCTTCGCTCAAGATCATTCTGATACGTTGTTTATTTCACGCGGTGGGTCAGGGGAAGTCGAAAACAGCAAACATTTGATGTCAGTTCTTCATGCAGTGTCGAGAGGCAGCACTGTGTGGAGGGTTATTGACCGTGACGATATGGCCTGTGAAGCACGGGAAAAGAAGAAAAGAGAAGGTATACGTGTACTAGGCCGACGGGAACTCGAGAACTATCTTTACGCTCCGGAAGTGTTAAAGACATTTCTCACAATGAACAACAAGGAAGGATGTGAAGAAGAGATTTTGAAGAAGCATGCGGCAGAGCTTCTTTCGGGTAGCACAATGGCGAAAGCTGATCTAACCAAGGATAAGACTCGGAAACTGTTCGAGTTTATTAGGAGGGAAACAAATCTTAGCAATTTAGGCAACAAACGCGATGAATTCGCCTTGTATCATCTGGCCCCCGCGCTCAGACAGACCCCCGAAGTGTACCGAGAACTCCGTGCTGATGTCTTTCCATAGTCGATGAGTACTGTGCAAGATCTGAAACCCTGCCCTGGTTGCAACCCTTCCAGCGCGGATTGGATTAGCAATGTATCCGCGCATTTAGAGGTGCGGCGATTACGAAACATTGTCGTACCGGACAGCGTTTGGGTTGGCTTATGTGTCGAGAATAATGGTATTCCGTGAGAACATATGCTGTAATTTCCCTTAGCCAGTTCCCCTTGAGGTCGCGATGAAGATTTCAGGCGTTGATTTCCCTATAGAATTGCTCAAATCCCTACGAGACGGCGAGCTCGTTGTATTTGCAGGGGCGGGTGTATCGGTAGGACCGCCCGCATGCTTGCCAATGTTCAGCGGACTTGCAGAGGAGATCGCCAGAGGGACTAGGGAGGTAAGAGGTAAAGACGAACCGGAAGATCGATTTCTCGGCAGGCTTCAGGATACAGGAGTACATGTGCATGAAATAGCTGCGCAGGTGCTTTTAGGGACTGGGGAGGAGCCGCCCGCCCCAAACGAACTACATTTCGATATCTTGAGGCTTTACTCGAAGCCTGAGTCACTCCGGTTGGTCACAACCAATTTCGATCTGCTTTTCGAACAAGCTGCAAGGGACGTCTTTGAGACAAACCCCACTTTGTACAGTGCCCCAGCCCTTCCCCTAGGCGGAAATTTTGAAGGCATCGTTCACGTCCACGGCGACATCAACCGGCCTGGCAAGGCGATACTGACAGATGCCGATTTTGGGCGCGCTTATTTGACCGAAGGCTGGGCGCGGCGATTCCTGACGACACTTTTCAGTTCCTTTCCCGTGCTCTTTATTGGCTACAGCCATCGCGATGTTGTGATGAACTACCTTGCACGGGCATTGACCGTATCGGAAACAAAGCGATATGCCCTTGTCTCATCAGACGAAGATGAAACGACGCTTAGAGATTGGCAACTCCGCGGCATCCAGCGAATCGAATACCCTAAATCGTCTGATGACGACTATCGAGGTCTGTATGAGTGCATGTCAGGTTTGGCAGAATTCGTTCGGCGTGACAGCAGTGACTGGAAGAGCCGGATAACAAGAATCGCTGAGCAACCTCCCTCTGACGACGAAGAGCAAATGGACCTGATAGACTATGCGTTTTCGGACGCGGAGTTAACAAGGTACTTCATTTCTGCAGATACTCCGCCTGAGTGGATTGGGTGGCTCGGGGAACGCGATGACATAGATGGTCTCTTTACTACAGACAGGAATTACACCCTTAATGAAAGGGACGTGCATTTATCTCGCTGGCTGGCTCAAAAATTCGCTCGTGATCACGCTGACCAGCTCTTCTATTTGATTGCTGAACGCGGCATGCGCCTTCATCCGGATTTTTGGTGGAGGTTGGGCCAAGCGATCAGCGAGGAAACCGACACGCCGATCGATCCCAAGGCTCTTTCCCGGTGGGTCTCACTCTTTCTTGCCACGCCTCCGTCTCTTTCAGCCGAACATATCTTTGGATGGCTGGGATGGCTAAAACTGGGTGAACGCTGTATGGAAGTCGGCCTGACCGATAGCTGCATTGACATCTTTGAGCTTATGGCCGGCGGCCGCCTTGAACTCAATCGACCGTTTTCCTTTCCTGCCGGCGAGTTTTACCGGCCGGAAATCCGTGCAGAATTCCAGCCAGTCTGCGATTATGCAACTATCAACGAACTCTGGGACAAGGCGCTGAAGCCGAATCTTGGCGATGTGGCGGAGCCTCTTCTCGCGAGAGTCGTAGAATCGCTTGAAAGGCGCCACCGCATACTGCACTCTTGGCAGAAAGCGACCCGTACACATGACCCTTTAGATTTTCATCGTAGTTCAGTCACTCCAATCGATGTATTGCTTGATGCGGCACGCGATTGCTTGAAACACCTTTCTGAACATCACATTAAACTGGCCGCGTTCTGGTGCGAACGCCTCATACAGGCAGACCCTCCTTTTCTGCGTAAACTTGCCGTACACGCTCTTCATGTACGCAATGACATGTCGGAGACGGAGAAGATTGAGTGGCTGTTAAGCCGTCACGACATTCTTGACCTCCCGACGGAGAACGAGACGCTTCAAGCGCTGAGAACGGCCTATCCTCACGCCGCACCCCAACAGCGAAAAGTCATTATTGAAACCGTCCTCGCTTTTCGCTGGCCAAACGAAGATGACGAAGAGGGCGAGGATAGAGCTGCCTATGAACATTTCCATTGGCTCTATCGGCTACACCAAATCGATCCGGACTGCACGCTGACAAAGCGAGAACTGGACAGGGTGTGGAGTGATTACCCATACTATCGGCCCCGTGAAGAGCCTGGAACAGACACGATGAGAGATGATGACTGGACCGGCAATGAGAGCCCATGGAACATGGAAGAGTTGCTGGCGCGCCCTGCAGGAGAATGGACGGACAAATTGCTGTCCTTTCAACAGAGCGACCCGCTCGGCCCCAATCGTTATGGGATGAAAATGGCCGTTGAAGAGGCGGCGAAGCAGGACTTAGACTGGAGTCTTCAATTGGCGGACACTTTGGCTGCCGTCGGCAACTGGCAGACCGATCTTTGGTCCCCGCTTCTTCATTCATGGTGTCGTGTGAACGGTCAAGCGCAGAATGGACGTGTGCTTGGGCACCTTAAGAGCTCCGCTCTTCACGTTCAACACGGACGCTTGGTCGTCGAAGCACTCATATCAGTCATCAGTAACGACAGTGTTCCAAACGCATCCGCATTACTGCCTGAAGCCAACCAGGTTGCGAAGGATCTTGGGCAGCATCGCGATCAGGTCAATCTGGAACCTACTGTGGACGACTGGTTGGTTCAGGCGATAAACAGTGTGGCGGGGAAGTTAGCTCAGTATTGGGTGGTCAGTCTTGATGTCTGGCGCAAGCAGCGAGAACCCGCTCCAGAGCGGATGAACTGCGAATATCGCTCTGTTTTGACAGAAATCATTGCCGATACAACAGTGGTGGGGACGTTAGGGAAAGCAGTTCTCGGATCTTTTTCGGCTCATTTGTTGGAAGCGGACGAGCAGTGGACGACAAGCAAACTGCTGCCCCTCTTTAGGCAAGAAGACAATATGCTTGCGTATCAGGCCGTTTGGGACGGGTTCCTTTCAGTTCAAAAAACCCTTCACCTTGCTGAGTTATTGAAGGATTCCTTCTTCGAAGCGATCTCCCGGCTGAACACGTACCTGGCAGGTGGACGCCGGAGGGAAAATATCGTCCGCGATTTCACATTAATGTTGGAATACGTCGTCCGCGATCCAACCGAAATCTTGAATGACTGGATTCCAAAGTTATTTGCCAACGCTGGTGATGAAGACAAGGTTCTGTTTGGACAAACCTTGGAATCTCGAATCGAGCGGATGGAGGATGCGCAACAACGGGCACTGTGGGATGGTTGGCTTGGGCGTTATCTGGAGAATCGCCTGCAAGGTGTCCCGGCGCCGCTCCTTCCTGATGAAGTCGGAGCGATTCTTGGCTGGCTTCCCCACTTCAAAAGTCTGTTTCCCGACGCGGTCGAACTGGCAGGCAAACTACCTCCACAGCAACTGGATCACAGTTCTACTTTGTTTCGAATCAAGGAAGGGACTCTCTGGGAAACCTATCCCGCATCGGTTGCGGATCTGTTGATCTATCTAGACAAATGTACTCTCCCCCCTTGGGCATGGCACTCTGAAGGGAAGGAGCTCATCAACAAACTTCTGGAAGCGGGTCTTACCGATGATGCCAAACGCAGTTTGTTAGAGATCTCTGTTAGACGAGGTTTGCGTTTGGAGGAGGGAACAGGTTGATTATGAGCCTCTTGGCCTCAAGGGAATTCCGTGACTAGAGAGCTTCGGATTTACCCCGCCTACAAACCCTCCGGCCTCGAATGGCTCGGCGATGTGCCCGCGCATTGGGACGTGCGGCGCGCTAAATTTCTCTATCGTGAAGTCAATGAACGATCCAATACTGGGACAGAAGAACTGATGTCGGTGTCTCACAAGACGGGAGTGACACCGCGCAAGAAAAATGTCACGATGTTCCGGGCCGAGACCAATGTTGGTTATAAGCTATGCAGGCCTGGGGACGTCGTGATCAATACGATGTGGGCATATATGGCAGCCCTTGGTGTAGCACGACAAGCCGGCTTGGTGAGTCCTTCCTATAACATTTATCGCCCGATTAACTGTGAGAATTTGAATCAGGATTACATTGATCCCTTACTTCGAACAGAAGCATACAGAATTGAATACCTCATACGGTCGACCGGCATTACTGTCTCACGTCTGCGGCTGTATCCTGAGTCCTTTTTGGATATTCCCCTTCTGCACCCTCCTGTTGAAGAACAAACCGTCATCGTCCGCTACCTGGACCACGTGAGCCAGCGCATTCAGAGCTACATCGAGGCCAAGGAGAAGCTGATCGCGCAACTGCAGGAGGCCCGACAGGCTACGATCCAGCACGCCGTCACGCGTGGTCTTGACCCCAGCGTTCCTCGCAAGCCTTCCGGCGTCGACTGTCTGGGGGACGTGCCTGCGCATTGGGAGGTGCGGCGGCTAGGGCAGTTAGCTACGAAATTCGGAAGTGGGATAACCCCTCGCGGTGGAGCAACTGTCTACCAGGAGGACGGGGTTCCGTTTTTGCGAAGCCAAAACATACACTTCGACGGGCTTCGAATGCAAAACGTTGCGCGAATTGCGCCCAGTCTCCACCAGGACCTCTCGGGGTCCCATGTAAAACCCGGTGACGTACTGCTCAACATCACAGGCGCGTCAATCGGACGCGCCTGTTCGGTTCCAGACAGTTTCGCGGAAGGAAATGTCAACCAGCACGTTTGCATCATTCGGCCTGACCAGAGCCGCTTGCTTCCTGGTCTTCTGGCCGCATATTTGTCCACGCCCATGATGCAGCGCGAAATTCAAATTGAACAGAAGGGGGCATCCCGAGAGGGGTTAACCCTACAATCGATTCGGAACATCAGAGTAATTGTCCCGCCTCTCCCTGAACAGGCCGCTATCGCCTCCTATCTTGACAGAGCCACCGCCAATATCGACGCGGCCATCGACACCACGCGTCGCCAAGTCGAACTGATGCGTGATTACCGCGCCAGCCTGATCGCCCACGTCGTCACCGGCAAGCTGGACGTGCGGGCCGCGGCCGAGCAACTGCCGTAAGAGGCTCGCGAGCTGGCGGTCAGTTGACGACGAAGTTGCGAATCCATATCGTTGCGCACTATCCAATTCCACCACTTCATGGACCTCAAGATCGTCATGTTCGAGTTGGGCGGCGGACCG
The DNA here is from genome assembly GCA_965204525.1 of Caldilineaceae bacterium. Lineage (GTDB taxonomy): Bacteria > Chloroflexota > Anaerolineae > Caldilineales > Caldilineaceae > Bin5. The sequence goes on from OZ241994.1 coordinate 3,145,426, forward strand.
TCAGACGAGCGAACCGGCCAGACAAAGGGTGTGCCCAAGATGACTGCGGCGCTGGCCGGCCTGATGGGCCGCTATACACGCGCGCAGCTGGACCCGTTCGTGACCCTGCTGGAAGTGCATAAGTTGCTGTATTTCATGCAGGCGTCCGGCGAGCCGCTGGGGCTCAGGTACCGGAAGGCGGCCTACGGGCCTTATGCCGAGAATCTTCGCCATGTGTTGAACGAGACCGGAGGACAGTTCATCAGCGGATACGCGGACGGCGGCAGTTCACCGGGCAAGCAAGTTGAGCTTGTTGCCGGCGCGGTCGGGGATGCGGAATTATTCCTTGAAGACCATCCGGAAACACGGGCGCGCTTCGACAGGGTTGCGGAGCTGGTCGAGGGTTTCGAGTCATCTTTCGGGCTGGAGCTGCTGGCGACGGTCCACTGGGTTGCGGCGGAGAATCCCACGGCGACAGCGGAAGATGTCGTTGCCGGCACGTATGCGTGGGATGAACGGAAGCGGCAGTTCTCCGAACGGCAGATCAGGCTGGCGCTTGGCGTATTGAGGGAAAAGGGCTGGCTCGCGGGTTGTCCAGCGGCAGGTTCATGTACTTCCCATATTCCTTAAGCGCAACTCCTTCTTCATTGTTGCGCGCAGATGCAAAAGGCCGCTCAGACAGGGCAATCGCATCTAAATCTGGGCGCCAAAATATCCCACGAAGGGCACCCACAAGGGGCGCCCCTACAGAGCAGGCAGCCTGATCGCACACGTGGTTACCGGCAAGCTGGATGTGCGGGCGGCCGAGCGGAACCGGCACGGAGTCATCTTGACAGAAAGGATATACTCAAGAGGCAGGTCAACGATGTGACGCCCTGGCGAGCGACGAAAGAGGAACGGAGATTAAGTGAAGGTGGATGGTCGAAACTGCGCTATGCAGAGGGGAGTGATAAAGGATGAGAACCAGGCTTGACGCCATTACCCTCAAGGGGTTCAAGACCATTCGCGAGCTGAACGACTTCCGCCCCGGCTCCCTGACCGTGCTCATCGGGCCCAATGGCGCGGGTAAGTCCAACTTCCTTTCCTTCTTTCACATGCTTTATCCCGTGACGTACGGTGGCATCGCTTTGCAAACCTATGTGGGTTCCCAGGGCGGCGCCAGTAAACTTCTGCACGACGGCCCGGCGATCACGCCCGAGATCGATGCCCAGATCAGGCTTCGTGTCGATGCCGGCGAGATCGATTACCTTTTTCGACTCACCTATGCCGCCGACGACACTCTCATCTACACCGATGAGCGCTATCGATTGGCAAATGGAGACCAGACCGGAAAGGCTCCCTGGCAAATCGTGGGGGCAGGCTATCGTTCATCGATGCTCGCGGACCATGAGACTTACAACGATACGACAGCTGTCATCGCGGATGCCTTGCGTAATATGTTCACCTTTCACTTTCACGACACCTCAAGGACGTCCCAACTTCGCAGAAAGGCTGCGGTCTCGATTGGCAGGGAATTTCGGTATGACGGTTCCAATCTCGCGCCATTTCTTTACCGTCTGTGGAGAAAGGAAGGTCGATCCTATCAGCGTATTGTCGAAACGCTACGCTTGATTCTCCCCTTCTTCTTCGATTTTTACCTTGAGCCCGACAGCGGTCACTTGCTGCTTGCCTGGCGCGAGATCGACAGCGACCAGATCTTTACCGCATCGCAGGCAGCGGACGGGATGTTGCGGACGATCGCCCTTGTTACCCTGCTCCTGCAGCCGGACGAGACGTTGCCGGACCTCTTGATCCTCGACGAACCGGAACTCGGCCTGCACCCTTACGCCATCAACATTATTGGCGGGCTGATCCGAGCCGTCTCGCAAAAGGTGCAGGTGATCGTCGCTACACAATCCACTGCCCTTGTCGACTGCTTCGAGTTGGGCGACATCGTTGTCGTTGAGCGCGAGGGCCGCGAGTCGCTGTTCCACCGACAGAAAAACAGCGAAGCTCTTGATGCGTGGCTACAAGAGTACTCACTCTCCGAACTGTGGCAAAAGAACGTTATCGGGGGCCGTCCCTGATGAGTGTAACGCTGCGCCTCGTCGTAGAAGGGCAGACCGAAGAGACGTTCGTAAGAGATGTTCTCAAACCGCACTTGGACGCCTGTGGCGTCGAGGTGAGCGCTCATCCCTTGAACAAGATTGAGAAGAGCGCCCGTGATCAACCTGGCGGTCTCAACAATTATGCGCAGGCGGAAACGGACATCAATCTGTGGCTGAAAACTGACCAGGATGAGAACGCGCGCGTCACAACCATGTTTGATCTCTACGCTCTGCCCGAAGACTTTCCCGGTTACAGGGACGCAGGCTTACACAGCGACCTCTACCGGCGCGTGCAGGCCCTGGAAGATGCCTTGACGCAGAAGATCGACAACAGCCGTTTCATCCCTTATATTCAGTTGCACGAGTTTGAGGCGTTGCTGCTCTGCGATCCACGGAAATTTGAGACGTATTTTTATGACTGCCCGGACGGAATCGCGAACCTGGTCAACATGGTTGCGGGGTTTGAGTCACCTGAGCACGTCAACGACGAAGACCCGCCCTCGAAACGAATCGACCGGGAACTCCTGAACTACTATAATTTCAAGAGGGCCGCTGGATCGGACGCGGCCAAACAGATTGGGTTAGATAAGATGCGCGTCCAGTGCAAGCATTTCGCGGAGTGGCTTGCAAAATTGGAGAATCTGGGAAAGTAATCTGAAGATACCGGCGGCGCAGTCGACCGCACCGGATCAACCCCAACCATGACCAGCCGACGCCAGCAGGTCACACTACAGCCTGAGGTGCTCCGATGGGCGCGCGACCGGGTCGGCTTGTCTCAAGAGGAGCTGGCGAAGAAGATTCCCGTAAGTCTGGAGCGCGTCACAGAATGGGAAAAGACCGGCAAGATCAGCATTGCCCAGGCGGACAGGCTGGCTGAAAGGACCTATACACCGCTGGGTTATCTCTACCTGTCCAAGCCGTCCGAAGAGCCGCTGCCCATTCGCGATTTCCGCACGCGCGGCGACGGACCCACTACGCGCCCGAGCCTGAACCTGCTTGAAACTGTCTACCAGATGCAGCGGCGTCAAGATTGGATGCGGGACGACCTGATCGAAGGCGGCGCAGCCCCGCTGGATTTCGTCGGCGCCTACAGCGTTGACGACAGCCATACAGAGGTCGCTGCGGCGATGCGGGCCGCGCTGGGTCTTGCCAACGGCTGGGCAGAAGAGATTGATACTTGGAGTGAGGCTCTAGGGTGCCTGAGAACCCGCTCGGATGAAGCCGGAATTCTCGTCGTTTCCAATGGCGTCGTAGGCAACAACACGCGACGCAAACTCGACCGAACAGAATTCCAGGGCTTTGCCCTCGTGGACGAGTACGCCCCGCTCGTCTTTGTCAATGCGGCAGACTTCAAGACCGCGCAAATGTTCACCTTGGCGCATGAAGTCGCCCACCTGCTTGTAGGCGAGGAGGGTTTGTCCCTTTTCGACAGGCTGTTACCCGTAGACCATGGCACGGAGCGGTTTTGTAACCGGGTCGCCGCGGAGTTCCTCGTGCCGCAAGAGGAACTGCAAGATTACTGGCCCACAGTTCAAGATTCGACCAACCCTTACCGAAGAGTGGCCCGGAAATTCAAGGTGAGCGACATCGTCGCCGCGCGTCGTCTTCTTGACCTGAACCTGATCGACCAGGATACCTTTTTCGCTCTCTACAGTGAATATAAGTGTCAGCCAGAGAGCCGAAAGGCAACGACCGGCAGAGGCACTATCTGGGACACGCAAAGATGGCGCATTGGCCCTCGCTTCGCAGGCGCTGTGGCACGTGCGGCCGAGGAAGGGCGTCTGTTGTATCGAGAGGCATACAGCCTCACCGGCCTGAAAGGCGACACTTTTGATCAGATGCCGGAAAAGATGGGGGTTATCCTTTGAGCCGGCAAGTTCAACTTTTGTTCATATTGGACCCCACACCATGATCACCGACACCTCCGAGGCCGGCCTCGAGCGCCTCATCTGCAGCGCGCTTACCGGCCACCCCTGCGACCCGGCCGCGGCAGACGCGCTGCGCGAACGTCCGGCCGCTTACGGCGCAGGCTGGCTCGCGGGCAATCCCCACGACTACGACCGCGAACACTGCCTCGACCTCGCCCAGCTCTCCGCCTTCCTCCACCAGACCCAACCCGAGACGGCCGCCCTGCTCAGCCTCGACGAGGACAGCCCCACCCGGCGCAAATTCCTCGCCCGCCTGCAGGGCGAGATCAGCAAGCGCGGCACCATCGACCTGCTGCGCAAGGGCCTCAAACACCAGTCACACCGTCTCGACCTCTTCTACGGCACGCCGTCCGCGGACAACGCCGCAGCCAGGCAGCTCTACCGCCAGAACCGCTTCAGCGTGACGCGGCAGCTTCACTTCAGCAACGACAACGCCCAGCTTGCGCTCGACCTCTGCCTCTTCATCAACGGTCTGCCGGTCGCCACCTTCGAGCTCAAAAACAGCCTGACCAAACAGACGGTCGCCGACGCGGTTGAGCAGTATAAGCGGGACCGCAACCCCAACGAGCCGCTGTTCAGGCTGGGCCGCTGCCTGGCCCACTTCGCGGTCGACGACCACGAGGTGCAGTTCTGTACCGAGCTGGCGGGCAAGGCCTCCTGGTTCCTGCCCTTCAACAAGGGCTGGAACGACGGCGCCGGCAACCCGCCCAACCCCAACGGCCTCAAAACCGACTACCTGTGGAAAGAGGTCCTCACCCGCGAGAGCCTCACGAACATTATTGAAAACTACGCCCAGGTCGTCTCAGCGAAGGACGAGAAGACGGGACGGACGAAACGGTCCCAGCTCTGGCCGCGCTACCACCAGCTGGACGCGGTGCGCAAGCTGCTGGCGGACGCCGCTGCGCGCGGCGCCGGCGCCCGCTACCTGATCCAGCACTCGGCCGGCAGCGGCAAGTCCAACTCTATCGCCTGGCTGGCGCACCAGCTGATCGGCCTGCAGGGGGAACGCGCCCCGCTCTTCGATTCGGTGCTTGTCGTCACAGACCGCAAGCTCCTCGATAAGCAGATTCGGGACACGATCAAGCAGTTCGCCCAGGTCGGAGCCACCGTCGGTCCCGCCCACAGCGCCAGCCAGCTGCGCACCCTGCTCGAGGACGGCAAGCGCATCATCATCTCCACCGTGCAGAAGTTCCCCTTCATCCTCGACGCCATCGGCGACGAGCACCGCGGCCGCAACTTCGCCATCATCATCGATGAAGCCCACTCCAGCCAGGGCGGACGCACCGCGACGGCCATGGCGATGGCGCTGGGCGAGGCTGGGCCGGAGGAGGACGAGGAAGAGACCGTTGAGGACGTGATCAACCGCCTGATGGCGTCGAAGAAGCTGCTGCGCAACGCCAGCTACTTCGCCTTCACGGCCACGCCCAAAAACAAGACGCTTGAGATCTTCGGCACGCCCGTGCCCGAGGGTGGCGCGGTCAGACACCGGCCCTTCCACGTCTACACGATGAAGCAGGCGATCCAGGAGGGCTTCATCATCGACGTGCTGGCCCACTACACGCCGGTCAGCAGCTACTACCGGCTGGTCAAGACCGTGGCGGGCGACCCCGAGTTCGACGTCAAGCGCGCCGGCAAAAAACTGCGCCGCTATGTCGAGGACCACGATCACGCCATCCGCCTCAAGGCCGAGATCATGGTCGACCACTTCCACGAGCAGGTGGCCGGCCTGCAGAAGATAGGGGGCCGGGCGCGGGCGATGGTGGTGACGAGCAGCATCCGGCGCGCCATCAGCTACTACGAGGCCATTCGCGCCTACCTCGTCGAGCGCAACAGCCCCTACCGCGCCATCGTCGCCTTCTCCGGCGAGCATGATTACGGGGGGACGAAGGTCAGCGAGGCCTCGCTCAACGGCTTCTCGGCCAACCAGACCGCCGCCCGCATCCGTGAGGAGCCCCACCGCTTCCTGGTCTGCGCCGACAAGTTCCAGACCGGCTACGACGAGCCGCTGCTGCACACGATGTACGTCGACAAGCCGCTCTCCGGCGTCAAGGCGGTGCAGACGCTCTCCCGTCTCAACCGGGCGCACCGGAAGAAGTACGACGCCTTTGTGCTCGACTTCGCCAACGACGTCGACACAATCCAGGCCGCCTTCGCCGACTACTACCGCACCACGGTCCTGGCGGAGGAGACCGACCCCAACAAGCTGCACGACCTCCAGGCCGCTCTCGACGGCTGCCAGGTCTACAGACCCGTGCAGGTGGACGAGCTGGTGGGGCATTACCTCTCGCAGGGCGGCCGCGAGCTTCTCGACCCGATCCTGGACGCCTGCGTCGCGGTCTACCGGGAGGAACTGGACGAGGACGGCCAGGTCGACTTCAAGGGCAAGGCCAAGGCCTTCCTGCGCACCTACGCCTTCCTGGCCGCGATCCTGCACTACACCGACGCCGGCTGGGAGAAGCTCTCGATCTTCCTCACTTTCCTCGTTCCCAAGCTGCCGGCGCCGGACGAGGAGGACCTCTCGAAGGGGATCCTGGGGGCGATCGACATGGACAGCTACCGCGTCGAGAAGCAGGCGGTGCGCGACATCCAGCTGCCGGACGCGGACGCCGAGATCGGCCCCGTGCCCACCGACGGCGGCGGACACAAGCCGGAAGCGGAGATGGACCGGCTCTCCAACATTCTGCAGGAGTTCAACGACCTGTTCGGCAACATCGATTGGACGAGCCGGGACAAGATAGAGAAGGCGATCGCCGAGGAGCTGATTCCGCAGGTTGAAGGGGACGAGACATACCGGAACGCGGTGGTCAAGTCGGACAAGCAGAACGCGCGCATCGAGCATGACAGGACCTTCGAACGCGCCGTAGCCGGGTTGCTCGTGGACTACACCGAGCTGTTCAAGCAGTTCAGCGACAACGACTCATTCCGCCGCTGGCTCCTGGAGAAATCCTTTGCCCTTACCTACGACAGGGTCGCGGCAGGGGGGACGCTGTCCGGCAGGGATGAGAGGCTGGCTGCGGATCCCGGTACAACTCTCCTGGGGTAGGCTGAAACTGTTTACCGGCTTTTGGGGAGGCGCTGGGCAGGCACAAGGCCTGCGCCGACCTGGGTTAGAGAGAAACACCTGCGCTCGTCTCGCTCAAGGTGTGAGATCAGGTGCGGTTGGGGCGCAAACCTTCGGGCAGGCGGTTGACGTCGGTTACGAGGGCGGCCAGGGTTCGCAGGTTCTGCTCATCTTTGCCGTCGCCGTCTTCCTTCTTGGGCGTCTCCAGGAGCATGGGCACGCCGTCCCAGCGCAGGTCGTTCAGGATGTGGCGGAAGCCTTCCACGCCGACAAAGCCTTCGCCGATGTGTTCGTGCCGGTCTTTGCGGCTGCCGTGATCATGGGTGCTGTCGTTGAAGTGCCAGCAGCCGACGCTGTCGATACCGACCGTCTCTTCGATCTCGTCCATCATGGCCTCGTAGCCCTCGGCCGTGCGGAAGTCGTAGCCGGCGGCCAGCGCGTGGCAGGTATCGAGACAGACGCCGACGCGCGCCTTGTCCTCCACCAGTTCGATGATATGGGCCAGCTGGGCGAAGGTGTAGCCCAAGGTGGTTCCCTGCCCGGCCATCAGTTCCAGCAAGGTAATTACGCCGCTGCATTCGGGCAGTTGGGGGTGGATGCGGTTGAGGGCGTCGGCGATGCGCTGCATGCCGGCCTCTTCGCCGCTGCCGGTGTGCGCGCCGGGATGGAGAACCACGTGGCGGATGCCGTAGGCGTGGGCGCGCTCCAACTCATCGGCAAAGGCGGCGACACTCTTTTCCCACAGTGGATCTTTGGGCGAGGCCAGGTTGATGAGATAGGAGGCATGGCTGACGGCGTAGGCGACGCCGTAGGCGGGCATCTGCTCGTTCCAACGGGAGACATCCTCTTCTTTCACCTGCGGCCCTGACCACTGGCGGTTGCTCTTCATAAAGACCTGGACTGCGTTGCTGTTTACGTCCGCAGCCGCATCGAGCGCGTTGCTGACGCCGCCTGCGATCGACATATGCGCGCCGAGTTTGAGTCCTGACATGGAATGCCTCCGGGATGGGGGTTCATGGTCGCGGAATCCTGGTTTTCAGCGGCGCAGAGGGGGCCCGGCGCCGGTACGAGACCTGAAAACCGATCTTTCACTCTCATCTGGTTTCTGCTATTCTACCGGAAGCGTTCAAATGCGGTCAAAACTGGTGATCCCTGTTCCGTTGCGACTGTGTTTTCGCCAGCAGTCAGGCCCCCCTGTTTGAAATTACACGAGAGGAACAGCTGTGATACATGAATCGGTCTACGAACTGCGCCGGAGCCTGAAAGGCGCGGTGGGCATTGACGACAGCGGGCGCGTCGAACTGCTGGACGCGGAGCCGGTGCGCGCCGACCTGATCGATACGCTGGTTCGGGATGCCGTTTTCGGAACCTTCCCGGTGAAGACGTTCAGCCGCTGGCTGATCTGGGAGCTGGGCCAGCTTATGGGCGCGTGCCCGGCCAGCATTCACGAGTTTTATCTGGCCAGGGCGGCCAACGCATGGACGAACCGCACGGTTCCAGCGATGAACATGCGTTTTTCCACGTACGAAGCGGGGCGGGCCGCCTATCGGGCGGCGCAGCGTACGCAGACCGGCGCCTTCATTTTCGAGATCGCGCGCAGCGAGATGGGATACACCTTCCAGGAGCCGGCCGAGTTCTCTGCTGTCCTCATCGCCGCCGCCATCAAAGAGGGATACCGCGGGCCGATCTTCATCCAGGGCGACCATTTTCAGGTGGACGGCAAGAAGTACAGTTCCGACCCGGAAGGCGCGCTCAACGAGGTGAAAGCGCTGGCAAAGAAGGCGGTGGCAGCCGGTTACTGGAACATCGATATCGATACAAGCACGCTGGTGACGCTGGAGCCGGCGTCGCTGGACGAGCAGCAGCGGGACAACTACCTGCGCTCGGCCATGCTCACCAAGTTCATCCGCGACCTGGAGCCGGAGGGCGTCACCATCAGCCTGGGCGGCGAGATCGGCGAAGTGGGCGAGAAGAACTCGACGGTGCCGGAGCTGGACGCCTATATCCACGGCTACAAGGCTGCGCTGGGCGAGCTGGGCGACTACGCCGGGCTGAGCAAGATCAGTGTCGCCACGGGCACGGCCCACGGCGGCATCCTGCTGCCGGACGGCACGCAGGCCGAGGTAGCGGTGGATTTCGATACGCTCGAAGACCTGGGCGAGCGCGCCCGTTTCCACGGCTCCGGCGGGGCGGTCCAGCATGGCGCGAGCACGCTTCCGGATGAACTGTTCAGCAAGTTTCCGGAAACGCAGACGATAGAGATCCACCTTGCCACGGGTTTTACAAACACGTTCCTGGATCATCCCAGTCTCCCGGAACCGTTGCGCCAGGAGATGTACGCGCATCTGGACGCTCACCACACGGACGAGCGCGGCGCCAAGGATTCCGACCTGGTATTTCATCTGAAGACGCGCAAAAAGGCCCTGGGGCCGTTCAAGCCGGAGCTGTGGGCGCTGCCGCGGGAGCGGGTGGAGGCGATATTCGCCGGTGTCGAAGAACACTATGCCTTCTTCTACGAAAAGCTGAATGTGGTCGGCACGCGTCAACTGGTCGACGGGATCGTTACGCCGGTTGCCCACCACAGGCCGATGCCGGTTCTGGGGCGGGGCGCGGGGGATGATCAGGGACTTGCCGACTGAGAACGGCAGTGGTCAGTAAACCCCGCCGGTCTGTGGCAACGAACCTCTTGACTATGCTGCTCGCTCTTGATGTTGCTTCCTCGACGTGTACGGTGGCGCTGTTTGACCCGGCTGGCGAGACAGTGCGGGCTGAGAAGGTGTGGCGGTCGCGGCGGCGTCAGACGGAGGAGACGCTGCCGGCGGTGGCGGAGGCGCTTGCGCAGGCCGGCGCGGCGATGGACGACATCGGTTTTCTGACGGTTACGACGGGGCCGGGAAGCTTCACCGGCGTGCGCATCGGAATCAGCGTTGTCAAGGGAATTGCCCTGGGGCTGCCGCAGCCGCCCCCGTTGATCGGCCTGCCGGTGTTGAGCGTAACTGCGGCGCGGTTTGTGCCGCTGGTGGCCCCGAATGCGGATGTTTGGCCTGTTCTGCAGGCGGGGCGGGGGCGCTTCAACTGGGCCGCGGCGCCGGCGGACGACCCGCTGTGGCTGCCGGCCGCGGATGAACACCGGTCAGGGCAGGTCGAGGCGCTGGTTGAGGCGCTGCGGGCGGAAGGGCGACCTGTGTGGCTGGTGGGCGAGTTGAGCAGTGCCCTGCGACAGGCTGTGCAGGGGCTGGCCCATGTCCGCTGCATCGATCCGGCCGCCGAATTCGATCTGCCGGGCACGGCGAGGAGAGAGAAGAGAGAAGAGAGAAGAGAGAGAGCCCCACGGCGAGAAGAAACCCGCTCACGCCTCACGCCTCACTCCTCACTCTTCGCAACGACGCGGGGCGAGGGGTTGGCCCGACTGGCGATGCGCCACCTGCGCGGCGGCTCCCCGGCAGTGACCGCGCCGCTGCAGCCACTCTATTTGCGCCCACCACAATAGGCAGAAACCAGTGAACAGGGACCGGACGGCAGGCAGCCGCGGGAGCCACCGGTGTATGCCGTTGTACGATGGCTAACTTCCTGAACCGACAGAAGAGACAGTCCACTCCGAGCGATCGGGTTGGCCCGCATACCTGCCCGTTGGCGCTTGGGCCACTGACCCTGACCGATCTCGAAAGTGTGATGGCGCTGGAGTCGGTCAGTTTCCCCAGCCCCTGGTCCCTCGCCACCTACCACAGTGAACTGACGCGCAACAGCCGCAGCCGCTATCTGAAAGTTTGGCCAGCGCCCCTTCCAGGAAGTCGGGCACCGGTGGCGACCCTGCCGGCGCTGATCGCGCAGGGCGGCATCATGCTTTTCGGCGCGGAGATGCACATTGTCACGATCGCGGTGCAGCCGGCGTGGCGCGGGCGGTCGATCGGCGAATGGCTGCTGCTGGCGCTGCTGGCGCTGGGGCGGGAGGAAGGCGCGCATACCGCCACCCTGGAGGTGCGCGTCAGCAATGAGATTGCACTGCGTCTCTACCGCAGAGCCGGATTCGAATCGGTCGGCTATCGCCGGCGCTACTACCCGGACAAGGAGGACGCCCGCATCCTGGCCCTGACGGAGCTGCACAGACAGCGCGTGTGGGAGCCGCTGCGGGAACGGTTCGATGTGCTCTCGGGATTGATGGCGCGCGGGGTGGAGGCGCCGGGGAGCGGGAGGAAAAGTGGGACTACAATCTAAGATGAGAGCAGGGTTCTGCTGTGGAGACCTCTCTCAGGCGGGGACATTGTCGACGATTCAACAGACTGTTGTAACTGCTAAGGTCTTGTCTATCTGGAAGAATCCTCCAAGGAACGTGTGAGAAGCTGAATCAAATAAATTCTCACCCGCCTGCACGCCCCAAAAACATGTGCTAAAATACCCGCACAAACGAGATCCATGGCCCGTCGCCATCGCCCACAAGATCTGTTCATAAGGCTAGTACTATAGCAAAAAGTCAACGATAATGAGCCAGATCTCTCGGAAAAGAGGGCGCAACTCTTACGAAAACTTTGGGTAATTTCGCGTCCGCCCCGCAAAGAAAAGAGCGAACAGTAATGCCACAGACGCCGGTCGGTGAAAAAGAACAGGCAACGCCTGCAACCCGAATACAGAACCCTTCGTCCGAGTCACCTATTCGCCAGGAGGGCCCGGTCACAGACACTTTCTGGGAATCTCCCTCTCTGGAAGAACTGGCGCGCGCGCAGAACGTACAACCATTGACTGATGTGCAGGTTCTGTTTGGCACGTGGCCGGGCGACGAAGATGACGGCTTTGAAGAGGCAGTTTACGATCTTAGGCATACAGCCAGCACGAACGGTGGCCCTCAAGAGTGAGTGTGTCAACACTCATTCTCGACACGAATATCGTCTCGTACCTGATGAGGGGCGGAGCGCTCGCGCGAGCATATCTGCCGCATGTCCAGGATCATCTGCTCGCCATCAGCTTTATCACAGTTGGAGAGCTTTACTTCGGGGCGGAGAAAGGCAACTGGGGTAAGAGCAGGCGGGATGGACTGGAAACGATACTTCGCAACTTCGTTATCATTCCTTACGACCATGAGATTGCTCGCTGCTACGGTCGATTGGTCGCCGAGCGGCAGCGAGCCGGAAGACCGATTGCGCCCAACGATGCCTGGATCGCCGCCTGCACGGTGCGGCACGCTGTGCCTTTAGTTACCCACAACCCCAAGGATTTTCACGGCATAACATCTCTTCAGGTTGTTTCGGAGTCTGCTTCGACAGCAAACTGATATATAGCCTTGGGAATCAATCCAGGATCACCAAGACCACCAACCAACACGCGCCCGCAAAAGACGGGAGCCGGCCTTGCCGCCAGCAGGCATGGCTGGGGCTGTTTACTCTGCTCGCGCGGAAAAAAGAGAGGGCAATCGTGTGGCGCAAGGTGTGCAGCCGCACCGTAGCGAGCCTTGAGGATAGGGGGCAGTGAGGAACCCGTCTGCTCGCCTTGATCGGGGCCGGGGATGCCGTTGCGGGCGGCAGGTCATTCTATTTTCCAGGTTTTGACGGAATGTTTCGATATCTTCGTTTTTCCATTCGATGTGCGGGTACTGTCTGGTATCGAAATGGAGTTTACCGTATGGTTGGCCCCAATGTCTAGACCACGAAACGGGAAAATAAGGTACATCCAGACGGATGCGGTATGTACAGTGAATTCCTGGAACTGATTTGGAGAAGAACTGTTGAAAACAGTCAGGAATATCGTAGTGGTTCTGGCGCTCATACTGATCGGTGTGGCAGTTGGCCTCGCGCTCGGCGGACAGGGGGAGCGCGGCGGGGATGTACAGACGTCGTCGTCCGCCGCTACGGCCACGCCGGCGCCGACGAGCACACGCTCGGCTTCGCCTACGACAACGGAAAGAACAGAGTCGGAAGAGACGATTTCCCGTGCGGCTTCACCCACGCCGGCGGAGGCCGGATGGGGCGTCGTGGTGCGGGTGGCGGACGGCGATACATTGACCGTGCGGTTCGCCAACGGGGAGGAGGAGACGCTGCGGCTGCTGGACGTGGATACGCCGGAAACCGTGCATCCGAACAGGCCAGAGGAGTGCTTCGGCGCGCAGGCTTCTGACTATGCGAAGGGGCTGATGGGGCAACGCGTCCGGGTCGAGGAGGAGGGACGGGACAGGTATGGGCGCCTGCTGTCCTATGTGTGGACCGGGGATGACGAGGGCAGCGTGTTGTGGAATGTGCGCCTGCTGGAGGAGGGGCTGGCCGTCTATAACGACTATGGCAACCCGGGCCAGTACGCTGACATTTCGCGTGCAGCAGCCGAGAAGGCCATGCTGGCCGGGGTCGGACTGTGGTCCGCTTGTGAAACCGGGGAGAGGCCCACGCCTGTTCCCGTACAGTCGGTTGGCGCCGGTTGCCCGCAGGGATGCATAAGGCAACCCGATCCGTCATGCAGCATCAAGGGCAACGTAAACACAACCAGGGACACGAAGATCTATCATGTGGAGGGGGAGTCGCCCTCCTACGGGCGGGTGAAGATGAAGGAAGGGGAGGGCGATCTCTGGTTCTGCACGCGCGCGGAGGCGGAGGCGAACGGCTTTCGGGCGCCGGGGCGGTAGATGGTTGCGTATTGCGTAGTTCGATTGCATAACTGTCATTGTGGGGCAGAGTTTCCATGCTGACCACCTGGCTGCGACTGTGCCACCGATTTCTGCAGATCGCAGCTCCGGCAAGACAGCCCTCAACTGTACGGCGACCTCCTTCCCCCCAAAACGCGACTTTCCCCGATTTGCGGCACCTGATATGATAGATACATAGTGCCACATCTGTCCGCTATTCTTGCGGGGTAGCGGAGCGTTCGTTATGTAAGGAGAGTTTTGTGCCGATGCGTAAGAAATCAACATTTACGCGATCTGTTCGCCATGGCAACGTGAAGAAATCGGTTTTTCGCGCGCTGGCGCTGTGTGCGGGCGCGCTGTTTCTGGCCGGCTGCGGTCTTATGTCCGGCCCAGTGGTAACGCCCACACCGACCCGCCCGATGGTGGCCGTTGTCCCCACCTTCACGTCCACGCCTGAAGGCGCGATGGCCGCGCAAGAGTCAGGGGGCGGCGCGACAACCCAGCAGGCCGCGCCGGCAGCTCAGCAGCAACAGGCGCCGCAGCCTACAGATACACCGGCGCCAACCGATACGCCTGTGCCAACCGTGGCCCGCTTTACGGTTAAACCGGACCTGACCGCGGCTAACGTCAACGTGCGCACCGGGCCGAGCACGGCGTTCGCTATCATCGGCACCGTCTCCAGGGGGGCGCAGTTCGATATCAGCGGCAGAAATGTGGAAAACACCTGGTTTCAATTTTGCTGCGTCGGCGGCCAGACGGGTTGGATCTTCTCCAACCTGGTAAATGTGGAGAACGCGCATCTGATCACGCTGGCCCAGAACATCCCGGCCACGCCCGTCCCGCCAACCGCTACGCCGGTTCCGCCTACACCGGTACCCGCGCCGGTCCAGGTAGACCACTGCGCCGGCATCGGCGGCGACGGCTGCAAGTTCTGGCTGCGAGATACTAATCCTGCAGACAACGGTGGAGGAGAATTGAAGCTTCTCATCGGCTTTGTTCATGGGTGGCGAAACGATGAGGTCCAAATTCATGGCGGTTACTTCGTTGAATTGCAGAAGGACGGGGTCCAGGTCGCTGGGTTTGATCACAACACGCGCGGCGGGAAGTCGATCATCGAGGGGCCGAAGGGCCGAGTGTACAATTACGACAAGTCCGTTTCCGCAAGCCAGTTGCCGGGTGGGAAGGTGGCTGGCAACTACACCATCTGGGTCAAAGACGGCAGCGGTGAGCGGGACAGCCAGAACTATAACTTCACCCTGCATGGAAACCAGGGTTTAGTATGGCTGGTATTTGATCAGCGACCGAAATAGGGAGACGGGACGATTACGACAAGCGTGGCGCGACAGCGGCTGCCCACCATAACCAAGGCGATCTACGGACTGGGCGATTGGGGCGCGGCCTCAGCTTCGACGGCCCGCACCCTTTTCTGGTTCTACTTCACCGTCAGCGTCGTCGGGGTGGACGTGGGCCTGGCCGGTATTGCCTTCATCATCGGCCGCTTCTGGGACGGCGTCAACGATCCGCTGATCGGCATCCTCAGCGACCGCTTCCGCAGCCGCTGGGGCCGGCGGCGCCCCTTCATGCTGCTGGGCGCGCTGCCCTTCGGCGTCGGCTTCTTCCTCATGTTCAGCCCGCCCCCGTTCGAGGGGCATGTTGCCGCGGCCCTCTACTACGCGGTCATCTTCATCCTCTATGACACCGCCTTCACGATCGTCAACGCGCCCTACGCGGCCCTCACCGCCGAACTGACCGAAGACTATGACGAGCGGGCCAGCCTGGCCGGTTGGCGCATGGGGAACTCGATCTTCGTTGCCCTGCTGACGGCCGGGCTGTTCAAATTGCTGGCCGAGGGCCTTTTCGCAAGCTGGTTCAGCGGGCCGGACGCGTTACGCAACGGCTACGCGGTGGCCGGCGCGCTGTGGGGGCTGATCATCGTTGCGTCGCCTCTGCTGGTCGTGGCCTTCATACGCGAGCCGGAGCGGGAGCTGCCTAAAGAAGAAGGCCGGCCCAACTTCATTCAGATCACCAAAGAGGTGTTTGCCAACCGCCCTTTCCGCATCGGGGCCGCGATCTACGTGCTGGCGTTCAGCGCCGTCGACATCATCACCTCCGTGTTCGTCTGGTTCCTGATCTACTACATGCAGCTGGAGCCGCCAATCGACAGCCTGGTCCTGGCGGCTGTGCTGGGCGTCGCCTTCCTTTCGATGCCGCTGACGGTGCGGCTGATGCAGCGGTACGGAAAGAGCCGCACGTACATACGCATGATGATCTTCTGGGCGGTGGTCATGGCGGTCATCAGCCTGCTGCCGCCGGGAAATGCGCTTCTGGTGCTGATCGCGGCCGCCGTTGCCGGCATCGGGTACGGCGCGGCCAACGCCACCCCCTGGGCGATCGTAGCCGACATCATCGAAGAGGACGAATGGCACAGCGGTCAGCGCCGCGAAGGGGTCTACTCCGCCTACCTGGTCACCTTCCGCAAGATCGCCACCGCCTTCGCGGTCGGCTTTGTTGTGCCGCAGGTCCTGGCCGCCACCGGCTTCATCGAGGGCGCGGCCGAGACCCAGCCGGCGGCGGCGGTGCTGGCTCTGCGCATCTTCATGGGCGCGGTGCCGGCCGTTCTGCTGGTCCTGTCGATGTTTGCGGCGGCGCGCTATCCGCTGGACCGGGCCGCGCATGACGAGCTACGGCGCAAGCTGGCTTTGCGGCGGGCGGAAGAGTCGGTTTCAGGGGCCAGGGGTTAGGGAACTGCAGTTTTTGGTAGTCGGTTTTTAGTTTTTAGTGAACGGCGAACGGCAGTTGCTGGAAGGATCCAGGCCCTGAATTCAGGCGTCTACGCGTTCGATGCGGGCGCCGAGCGCGAGCAGTTTTTCGTCCACGCGTTGGTATCCACGATCGATCTGTTCGATATTGCCGATAAGTGTGCGGCCCTCGGCGCTGAGCGCGGCGAGGACAAGAGCCATGCCGGCGCGGATGTCGGGGCTGCTGACCTCCTGGCCGACGAGCCGGGACGGGCCGACGACGACAACGCGGTGGGGGTCGCAGACGATGATCTGCGCGCCCATCGCCACCAGCTTGTCGACGAAGTAGAGGCGGCTCTCGAACATCTTCTCGTGAATCAGGACCGTGCCCTGGGCCTGGCTGGCGACGACAACGGCGATGCTCATCACGTCGGGCGGGAAGGCGGGCCAGGGGGCGTCGTCGATTTTGGGAATGGCGCCGCCGAAGTCGGGCCGTACGCGCAGGTCCTGCTCGTCTGGCAGCAGGAGAGAATAGCCGGTGAGGGCGGCCTGGGGGTCCTCCTGCAGGTGCATTTGCACGCCCAGCCGCTGGCAGAAGACCATCTCCAGCATCCGCAGATGGTCCGGGGCGACGTTGGCGATGCGCAGCTCCCCGCGGGTGATTGCGCCAAGACCGATGAAGCTGCCGACCTCCATGTAGTCCGGACCGACGGTGGCGCTGGCGCCGTGGAGCCGCTCCTGGCCGTGGACGTGCAGCGTGTTGCTGCCGATTCCGTCGATGGGGCAGCCCATGGCGACCAGCAGGCGGCACAGTTCCTGCACATGCGGTTCGCTGGCGGTATTGCGCAGAATGGTCGTGCCCTGGGCCAGGGAGGCGGCCATAACGGCGTTCTGCGTGGCGGTCACGGATGCCTCGTCCAGCAGGATATCGGCACCGCGCAGTCTGCCGGGCGCCGTCAGTTCGAAGCGGCCGCTGTTGGGGCGGGCGAAAGAGGCGCCCAACTGCTCGAAGACCAACAGGTGGGTGTCGATGCGGCGCCGGCCGATATCATCCCCGCCGGCTGCGCCCTGGACCTGGAAGGCGCCCCGCCGGGCCAGGAGCGGCCCCATCAGGTTCAGCCCGCCGCGGATGCGCCCGAACAGCCGCGCGTCCGGCGCGTGGCCGTGCAGTTTGTCGGCGCGCAGTGTCAGCCGGCTGCCTTCTTTGCGCACGTAGACGCCCAGCCCTTCCAGAATGGTCAGCATTGTGCCAATGTCGTCGATCTGCGGGACATTCTCCAGGGTGACTGTCTCGTCGGTGAGCAGAGACGCGGCGATGAGGGGAAAGGAGGCGTTCTTGTTGCCGCTGACGTCAACCGTCCCGTCGATACGGTGGCCGCCCTGGATAGCAAATGAGGCCATGCTTTCTCCTTTTGTCGTTGCACAATGCGGACGATGAGTCAGTTGATTCCCGCGGTACCAGGACGCGCCTGCAGGATTTTCATCGGCAAACAGGAAGGAAAACCCTACGTACCGGCTGCCGTTGTCCCGATCCATCCTGCAGTAAAACAGATCACAGGTCAGTCAATTGTAGAACGGTCTACCCTTCTCGTCTAATCCGTTTACAGAACAGTTTTGGAGGCTTTGTGATCGAAGAAGTGGGCCGCTGTCGTTCGCCTATTTACGGCCCATGTGATAAAATCAGAAGGCTAAACTGTGATGCAAAAACGCCAATTTGAGGACGGGATCGGGATGGGTTTGCCTGGCCGAACCGGGAAGCGTTTGTGGGTATCATAGACAGTATTTCAACCGGCTACCGCTTTGTCAGCCAGCGTCCCGGCCTGCTGCTGTTGCCGCTGCTGCTGGACGCGCTGTTGTGGATTCTGCCCCGTTGGAGCATCAGCCCCCTCCTGGGTAGGCTGGCCGATTTCTACACGGAACTGGCCGCGGATCCGCAACTGGTGGAGGGAAGTCCGGTTCCTCTGGACCAGATGAGCGAGATACTTGAACTGTTCGGCGAGACGAGCAATCTGGCCCAGTTTCTGGTCAACGGCCTGCTGTATCGCGTGCCGAGCCTGCTGGCGACGTTGCCCGGCATAAAGGGAACCCATCCCAGCGTCGAAGTCGACTCGATCGGCGCCGCCGGCCTGCTGTCACTGCTCTTTGGTCTGGCCGGTCTGCTGATCGGCGCGACCTATATGAATCTGCTGGCCCAGAATCTGCCGATCGGCGAGGCGCAGAAGGAGTTCTCGATCAACCTGCTGGCAGGCCGCATCGTCCGCCACTGGCTGCGCACGATCGGTTTCCTGGTCTTCTTCGGCCTCGGCCTGATGATGATCTACATTCCCGGGGTGATCGGGGTCACAGTGCTGGCGCTGATCAGCCCTGTATTAGGCTCCGGGGCGTTGTTCCTGTTCGTCGGCCTGATCATGGTGATCCTGCTCTATCTCTATTTTGTGACGACGGCCCTGGTGCTGGACGATCTGACGATTGGGACCGCGGTGCGCCGCAGCATCCACCTGGTGCGCAAGAACTTCTGGCCCACGGTGGGGTTTGTTCTGCTGACAATCCTGATTTCGACGGGTATGGCGTTGCTTTTCCGCCAGATCACCCAGTGGCATACGCTGGGCGTGGCCTTTGCCACGTTGGGGAACACCTTCATCGGCACGGGTCTGGCGATGTCGCTGCTGGTCTTTTACCGGACGCGCATTTTGGCGATGCAGCAGGAAGAGACGGATAGTTTTGCCTGACATATTGTCAGCGATTGAAACGAGCGGAGGAATACGTGGCAGAAAAGATGAACAAGCAGGATTTCGTTTACGGCGCCGACCAGATTCAGGTGCTGGAAGGCCTGGAGGCGGTGCGGAAGCGGCCGGGCATGTATATTGGCGGGACCGATACGAAAGCCCTGCACCACATGATATATGAAGTGGTGGATAACGCCATCGACGAGGCGATGCAGGGCCGCTGCGACAAGATCGTGGTGACGCTCCACAAGGATGAGAGCGTCACGGTGGAGGACAACGGCGCCGGCATCCCTGTGGGTATCCAGAAGCAGACCGGCATGCCGGCGTTGACGGTGGTGATGACGAAGCTGCACGCCGGCGGCAAGTTCGGCGACGTCGGCTACAAGGTTTCCGGCGGGCTGCATGGCGTCGGCGTGAGCGCGGTCAACGCGCTGAGCACGTGGTTGGAGACGGAGGTCAAGCGGGACGGAAAAATCTGGCAGCAGCGCTTCGAGCGGGGCGTGCCGGTGACCGAGCTGGAGCAAGTGGGCAAGTGTAAGCGCGGCGAGACGGGCACCATTCAGCGTTTTCTGCGCGACGATACGATCTTCGACGTTCTCGAATATGACTGGAATACGCTGGTGACCCGTTTTCGGGAGATGGCCTTCCTGACGCGCGGTATCGATATTCATTTTGTCGATGACCGCGGGGAGGAGCCGCGCGAGATCAGCTTCTATTTCGAGGGCGGCGTGCAGACGTTCGTGCGTTATCTCAACAAGAACCGGACCGTGCTGCACGAGCCGATCTACGTTGACATGCAGGTCGATTCGACGCACGTGGAGGCGGCGATCCAGTACACGGACGGCTACAATGAGTCGATCTTCGCCTTTGCCAACACGATCAACACGCCTGACGGCGGTTCCCATCTGACCGGGCTGCGCGCTGCGCTGACGCGGCAGATTAACGACTATGCCCGCAAGCAGGGGATCCTGAAGGACAATGACGCCAACTTCAGCGGGGATGATACGCGCCAGGGGATGACCGCGATCATCAGTGTCAAAATTGTGGAGCCGCAGTTTGAGGGCCAGAACAAGCTGAAGCTGCTCAACAACGAGGTGCGCTATCAAGTCGAGACGGCAGTGGCCGAGGGCCTCAACAGTTGGATGGAGGAGAACCCGCGCGAGGCCAAGCGGATCACCGACAAGTGCCAGGTTGCGTTTCGCGCCCGAGAGGCGGCCCGCAAAGCGCGTGAGCTGGTGATCCGCAAGAGCGCGCTGGAGAGCCTGACTCTGCCCGGTAAACTGGCGGACTGCTCCAGCCGCGATCCGAACGAGAGCGAACTCTACATTGTTGAGGGAGACAGTGCAGGGGGCAGCGCCAAACAGGGCCGCGACCGGCGGTTCCAGGCCGTGCTGCCGCTGCGAGGCAAGATCCTGAATGTGGAGCGCACCAGCCTGGACAAGATCCTGGGCAACAAGGAGATCCAGTCGTTGATCACTGCGCTGGGCACAGGCGTGGGCGATGATTTCACCGTCGAAAACCTGCGTTACAACCGGATCATCGTGATGACCGACGCGGACGTTGACGGCGCCCACATCCGCACGCTGCTGCTGACGCTGTTCTTCCGGTATATGGAACCGCTGGTGGAAAACGGTCATCTGTACATTGCGCAGCCTCCCCTGTACAAGGTGCAGGTCACCGAACGGCAGAACGGCAAGGCAAAGCGGTCGGAGCAGTATGTGTACAATGACAACGCTCTGTTGCAGATCCGGAAGGAGATGGGTAACGAGAACATCAAGCTGGAGCAGCGCTACAAGGGTTTGGGGGAGATGAACCCGGAGCAGCTGTGGGACACGACGATGAACCCGGAATTCCGGACGCTGCTGCAGGTGCAGGTGGAGGATGCGGCGGAGGCTAACCGCACCTTTGATATGCTGATGGGCAGCAGTGTGCCCCCACGGCGCCGGTTCATCCAGACGCACGCCCACGAGGTACGCAATCTGGACGTATAGCCGCGACGACGGATAATGTGAGGCCCGACTGTTTGGTCGGGCCTTTTTGTATTTGTTAGTTCTTAGTTTTCAGGTAGCTGCTAAGCCTATGTAACGAAAAAGAGCCAATGTGCGATTGCTCTTGGATGATGTAGAGAAAGAGACAAGAGCAAATGGGACCAGGTGGACCTATAGCAACTAGAGCGACTAGACTGAGAGAGCCTGATCGAGTTGAATTTGGTTCTGCAGCAGAAATTTGGGGCGCAACAGGAGTTGATCCAAGCGTTGCAGGATCAACTGGCGAAAGACAGTCACAATAGTAGCAAGCCACCGAGCAGCGATGGTCCGAAGAAAGGCAGGTGCAAGAGTCTGCGCCGCTTTGGGCAACGGCCGCGCGGTGGACAGCGGGGGCACAAAGGACGCACCCTGTGGCAGTTGGCTGAACCGGACCATGTCATCGTTATCCCTTTTGACAACAACCTGGTCGAACGCGATGTGCGCATGTTCAAAGTCCAACAGAAGGTCTCAGGCTGCTTTCGTACAGAAGACGGGGCCCACATCTTCTGTGCGATTCGTTCCTACATCCGATTGCGAAACCCCCGGCGGACTTGGCCCCTCCCTCACAGACCCGTCCGACGCGCAGGCCCCCCACGCCCGTTACAGGCGGATAACACCCCATGCTGTCAAGCCAAGACGACAGGAGCTTGCAATGCTACCGATGACCGCCAAATTGCTGACTGTCTTCATCCTGCCCGCGTTCGCTACCACACTCTGGAAATATTGGACCCGCTCAAGCTGGAACTGCGCTCTCGCTGCGGCAGCAGCGGCACTGCTCTTTGCCATTGCCAGAAGACCAGTCCGTGACCCCTATCTCCACACCCTTATCGGCATAGACCGCACAACGCTTGACTTTGTGTTCGGACCACACACTCTGATAGCCGGATTTATCTTCGGGGCGGTTGCCATCACCATCCAATGGCTGATAATCCGCTCCAAACTCTCAAAGACCCATACATGGCAGAACGCTGTCCTCTTTGGACTCGCCTACACGACCACCGAAGCGGTTCTCGCTGCAGCCATGTGGCTAGAATGGATCGTAAAATTCACCGCCCACGAATTCGAGACAGTGCCGCCCCTTAGCTATGTAACACTGCGCGAGGCGATCACTTCGCTTCGCCCCATCCCTCTTGAAGCCGTGCTGGAGCAAATGCAAAACGAGTTCCGCTGGCGGGACGTGCGCTACGTGATCTGGCGGGAGAGCATCGCACCGGGGATGCTCTACGTCAGCATGGCCCTCGCCGCCGTCTACAGTGTACGCCACCGAGTCGCTTGGCCCGTCTTCGCTTCTATCCTCGCCTACATGGTCACAGTCACAATGCAAGCGATTGCCCCCGAGCATCGCTTTGCCCACACACTCAACATGCTCTTGATTACACTGGCTAAGTCCGAAACCATGCTACCCTTCATATTCAGACTAGGCGATGAGAACCTGCAGATACTGTTCGGCTACCTCAAATTGGTGCCGGCGATTGTCGCGGCTCTGCCCTCCCTGGCGCTCGCGCTCTACATACGGAAAGCCTTTACAAAAACGACCCCGGAAACCCCTGAAACAGTCCCAGAAACGCCCTGAAAATCTGCCCGAGTCCGGCCCCCAAATGGGCCCGATCTCGTCCCAAAACAGCCCTTTCCCACAGGGAAAAGGGCCTTTTCATGGTAAAATAAAGGGGGAATTTCGCACCCGAAATCGCTTAATTCTGCCGAACAATTCCCAATTATGAGCAAGGCGAAAAGAGGAGTGAGAGACATTTTTGCTCGCCACCCTTCCGGGGCGCAAATTGGGTATGGTTGGACAGTTACCCCATCTTCAGTGAAAGAGAGAGGCATGACAACGATCGATTTCAACCGGTATCAGACGGAATCCCGCAAGACGTGGAGCCTGATCCACACAGACCACGCGATCGTGTATCCGACGTTGGGGCTTGTAAATGAAGCGGGCGAGGTAGCGGGCAAGATCAAGAAGATTTTTCGCGACAAAGAGGGTGTGATTTCGGAGGCTGACCGCGTCGCGTTGAAAGACGAGTTGGGTGACGTACTCTGGTACCTGACTCAGATCTGTACGGAGTTGGACCTGTCGTTGGAGGAGGTAGCCTCGCAGAACATCGAGAAGCTTTTCGACCGGTTGGAGCGGGGCGTTATCGGCGGGGAAGGGGATGTACGCTGAAGACGAGGAGTGAGGATTGAGAGAACTGCGCTGACTGACCTCAGTCTCTCACTTCTCACTCCTCTTCACTCTCTCCTCGCCGTTAGAGGTAGTCCCGCAGTCTGCGGCTGCGGCTGGGATGGCGCAGGCGGCTGAGCGCCTGGGCCTCGATCTGGCGGATGCGTTCGCGTGTGACGCCGAACTTTCTGCCGACCTCTTCGAGCGTATAGTTGTAGCCGTCGACCAGCCCGAAGCGGAGCTGCAGGATGCGCACCTCGCGGGGGGTCAGGCTCTGGAAGATCTCGTCGATCACCTCCCGCAGGATCTGGCGGCCGGCGGAGTCTTGCGGGCTGTCTGCGTCCTCGTCCTCGATGAAATCGCCCAGGTAGCTGTCTTCTTCCTCTCCGACCGGCATCTCGAGACTGAGAGGCCGCTGGCTGACGCGCATGATGTGCTCGACCTTGCGCGGGGTGACGCCAAGCTCCTCGGCGATCTCTTCGGTGGTCGGGTCGCGGCCCAACTCCTGCACGAGCTGGCGGCTGGTGCGGGTCAGGCGATTGATCTGCTCGTACATATGCACCGGCACCCGGATGGTGCGCCCCTGGTCGGCGATGGCGCGCGTGACAGCCTGCCGGATCCACCAGGTGGCATAGGTGCTGAACTTATAGCCCCGGCAGTAATCGAACTTCTTGACGGCGCGAATGAGACCGATATTGCCTTCCTGGATCAGGTCGAGAAAAGGAACGCCGCGGCCGACATACTTTTTGGCGACGCTGACGACCAGACGGCTGTTCGCCTTGATCAGATGCTCCTGTGCGGAGCGGCCGTCGCGAACCAGCCAGAGCAGCTGTTCACGCTCCTCCCATTCGACCTGCTCGTGATCGAGACGGTGCCGGGAATCGCGTCCTGCCTCCATGCGTTTGGCAAGATCGACCTCTTCGGCGGCGGTCAGCAAGGGGACGCGGCCGATCTCCTTGAGATAGAGGCTGATAGAGTCGTCGATCTCGATCTGGCTCAGATCGAATTCGTCCTCTTCCGCGCTTTCGGCCGCATCTTTCTTCTCTTCGGTGGGAACTTCCTCTTTGGCCTGTCCGACAGAAATGCCCTGCTCAAGCAGCGATGCGAAGATGTCGTCCAGTTGCTCAACATCGTTTTCGGCTTCGGGCATGACTTGCAGAACTTCATCGTAGCTGACAAAGCCCTTTTCGCGGCCCAGTTTGAGCAGATGGGCGAGGGTCTCCTGTGGGCTGGAAAACTGCAACCCAGCCTGCGCCGTGCCATTTTCGGACACGGATGTATTCGAATCCGCACTGTGCTCTTGCGTCAGTTCCTTTGTCATAAGCATTTCTTCAGCCATCGTCACCTCTTTTCATAAAATGAATAAACGCTGTTCGCGGCAAGCCGGACACGAAGCGGCCGGGCGACGTCGTTGGCGCGTAGTAGTTTTCAAGTGTTGGTCAACTTACCATAGAGAGATGAAACTCTTCCGTAGAGAACATCTCAAATGGCCCAGATACGATCGGGGTAGATCGTGTGGGGGTACTTCTCAAGCGACCCCTGCCAACTGCGTGCGAAAAGGTCACGCGGGAAGTTTGAAATCCCAGATGCGGTCCGTTTGCCGATACGTGCGGGCGCAGGACGGACACTGGAGCTGTGACGGGCCGAGGGCAGCCAGGGGATGGGCTGCGCAGGACGGACAGCGGAACAACTGGGCCGGGTCGACTTCGCCCGGACCGACTTCACTCTGCGGCCTATCCGCGGGGCCTGGCGCAGCCGCGCGCACGAAGACGCTGGGCGCGAGGGGGAATCTGCCGCCGATGTGGAAGAGGCGGCTGTCCAGACGAGCGAGCAGACGGGCCGGCAGGGTTTTTTTGAGCGCCGGCAGGCGGAAGTGGGATGCGCCAAATCGTTCATCCACGCGCAGGCCGGCGTTCTTCATTTTCGCGGCCATCCAGCCGGGATGAAAGTCGAAATTCATGGCGACGAACTCCAGCGGCGCCCGGTCAAAGGGCGACCATTTCTGTCGACGAGTGAGCCAGCGCAGGACCGCCTTCAGGTTGCGCTTGTTGGCATATTCGAGCACGGCCGTGCTGCGTTGATGTAGAAGCGGCTGCAGCTGGGCCAGTGCGGCCGGCACATCGGCCAGATGGTGCATCACCCGAACCATGACGAGCGCGTCAAGCGTGCCGGCGGCCAGGGGCATCTGGTAGAGATTGCCAGCGACAAAGACAAAGCGCGGGTCGTGCCCCCATCTATGTACGGCGTCGGCCAGCATCGTGCGGCTGTAGTCGAAGAGCACGATCTGATCGTAGCCGAGGTAAAGATCGGCCAGGCGGCCAAAGCCGGCCCCGATTTCGGCGATACGTCCGCCCTGCGGGGGCAGAAGACGTTTCAGAGCTATCCGTTCGACGGCATCCTCGTACTCGCGTCCCTGGCCTTCCCAGAAATCCCTGCGGTAGCCGCTGCCCTCATAGTCGATCACCGGTACACCGGCTGGTGCGGCGGAATCCGCCTTGCTATTTGACTCTTCGATGGCTGCGCTGTTCACTGCAGCCAGATCTTGTGCCGACATGCAGGCCGCTCCACGGCGATCAGGAATCCAACACGTAGACAGATGCGCCTGTTCTGACTTTCTCCTGGCGCATCCCAACATAGAGACGGATTCAAAGCTGCGAATGTTTCATGTGAAACAATCACAGGATCCGGGATCGAATGACTGTGAAAAGCATGCGCCCCGCGCGCATTCGTATAGTATAGCACGCGGATTGAGCAATTTCAATACCCTTTCGAGATTTTCCATTACAAATTGTTCGCGATTCATCCCCAGGGAATCCGCCCTGTGGACGGCTCACACACCTTTTGACAGTGCAGCCACAGCTTTGAAGAAGCAATTTGCCGTCTGAGGGCGCCCCGCCTACAATTAAGCTCCACCGTAACGGTTCCTGATGGTCAGGTTGGCGCGCGCAGGCGTTGATTTGCCAGCCGCGTATGAAAGGCCTGCTTCCGTGGGAAATCTGAAAACGTCAAATCGAGGAGAGAAAACATGGGAGATGTCGCATATCGCTCGAAAGTGCGCATCGAGCGGGTGAAAGGGCCGCTGCGCAGAGCGTTTCTGCCGGCCGAGGAGGAGCATACGAAGTTCGGCGTCCATTCGGAAGTGGCCGAACATTACGGCGTGGACACTGCCATCCACGAGCCGCATGCCACCACGCTCGACTATGTCAATGCAGCCACAGGCGGCTGACTGACCGGCACCTTCGGGGGCGCGCTGGAGGCGCGTAAGATACCTGCGGGCGACGGCTTTCTGACGGCCGACGTGGAAGCTGAGATCGAAAAAGACGGCAACGTACTGATTATCAAACGGATCCACGCCACTTACACGTTGAAAGTGGCGCCCGAGCAGCGGGAAACGGCGGAACGGGTACACGGGTTCCATGCGCAGTTCTGCCCCGTGGCGCGCAGTCTCGAAGGCAGCATCGACATCTCCACCGAACTGCGTATGGTCGATCTCGATTGAAATCGGGATACCTGTTGTTCGCGACCTGCTGCTGAACGCAGATCGAGTGCATTTCGGATGCGATGGCGCTTGACAGCGCGGCAGCCGCGTGCTAGACTGTCATTCAGAGCAGATTTTCCACTGAAGAAGCAGGCATGAGCCCAACCAGCACCTGCAGTACCCAGTTGAGGAGGCGTCCCCGGCAATAACCAGACAGCCGTCTGGGCATTTGCGCGTGGGCCCGGTTTCCTCAGCGGGAATCAGCCGATTGCAAAGCTCCCCGGACGGGGGGCTTTTTTTGTACCGCTCTTTAAGGGCTACAGCGGCAGCGCATTCATCAGACGCGGGCAATCGGTGTACATTCCGGGGCAGTTCGAGTTCCGTTTGGTACCCGTCCCGAACGAGAATCCGATTAATATGCGCCCTGCACCATGAGAACGAGAAGGAGAGAGGAGATGCATAAGGCAGGAATCGCCGGCGCAACAGGCTATATCGGGTATGAGCTGATCACCTTGATTCACCGGCATCCGGAGCTTGAGGTGGGCTGGCTGACGAGCGAGCGCAATGCAGGCAAGCGCTTCGACCAGATCTTCAGTACGCCCTGGGACTACCCGTTGATAAACCTTGAGAGCGCCTATCTGCGCACAGATGAGGTGGATGTCGTTTTTCTGTGTCTGCCGCATGCGGAGTCGATGGAGGCGGTGAGACGCTTCTATGGCGCCGGGGTGCGGGTTATCGACCTGAGCGCCGATTTTCGCCTGAAAGACGTAGATGTCTATGAACGCTGGTACGGCGTCGAACACAGCGCGCCGGAGCTGTGCGCCGAGGCCCGCTACGGCCTGTGCGAGCTGTACCGCGGCCAGCTGGACGGCGCGCAGTTGATCGCCAACCCCGGCTGCTATCCCACCAGCGTCAATCTGGGCCTGTACCCGCTGGCCAAGGCGGGCTGGCTGGGGGAACGGGTGATCATCGACAGCATGAGCGGCGTATCGGGAGCCGGCCGCAAGACGAATCTGACCTACCAGTTCGTTGAGGCCAACGAAAACATCACACCTTACAACGTCGGCCACCGTCACCGGCACATCGCTGAGATGGAGCAGGTTCTGGGAGCGGCCAACGGCGGGCAGCGCGGCCACAGGTTTCTTTTCACGCCCCATCTTGTGCCGGTCAACCGGGGTATTCTGAGCACGATGTACGTGGATGTGCCCGCCGGGGTGACAGAGGAGCGTATCCGCGAACTTTATGCGGAGAACTACGCCGGTGAGCCGTTTATCCATCTTTTGCCTGCCGGCGAGCAGGCCAGCCTTGCCCACACGGCCGGCACAAATCGCTGCGCCATCGGTATAACACAGGCTGATCCGTTGCTGCCGGATGGGGGTGAGTATGTCATCACCGCCTCGATCGACAATTTGATCAAAGGCGGCAGCGGACAGGCGGTTCAGAACTACAACATCGCCGTAGGGTTGGACGAGACCGCGGGATTGCAGTAACCGCTCTGCTGAGTAGCCGATTGTCAGTATCTGGTGACTGTACCCAACCATGAATCATGGTGTCGCCAAGAGACGGCGTGCTGCCCCCGGCAGACATGTATGTCCTTGGGAAAAAGCCGGAAACAAGTGGATTCAGGCCAGGCGTTGAGCGAGCAAGAAACAGTCACTTTCCTGGAGGGCAAGATCTCGGTGGCCGCGGCCCTGCGTTCTCCCTATCGTACCGTTCACCGCGTGCTGCTGCGGGCAGACCGGGAGGACCGGACAGTGCGCTGGCTGCAACACCGGGCGCGGGAGGCCAATGTGCCGGTGGTCCAGGTGGGCGCGGCGGAAATCGAGGCGGTCACCCAGGGCAACTCCCACGGCGGCATTGCGGCCGAGGCAGGGCAACGACAGTTTGTCAGTCTGGAAGCGTTGCTGCCGCGCGGGAATGGACCGGCATTTGTCGTGATGCTGGACGGCATCGAAGATCCGTTCAACTTCGGTCAGTCGCTGCGGGCGCTGTACGCGATGGGTGCGCACGGCGTGGCGCTGCGGCCCCGCAATTGGATGAGCGCGGCGGCAACGGTGGCGCGGGCCTCGGCCGGCGCGTCAGAGCTGATGCCAATGGCGGTTGCCGAGACGGTTGCGGAGGCAGCGGAATTCTACCGGGAGCGGGGGTTGATGGTGGCCTGCGCCCAGAAGGAGAACGCGCTGCCGATGGATGAGGCCGATCTGACCGCCCCGCTATTTCTGCTGGTAGGCGGGGAAAAGCGGGGTGTTACCCGGTCGTTTGCGAAGCAGGCCGACTTAAGCTTGCAGGTCCCGTACGACCGGGTCAGTTACGAGCCGTCTCTGGGCACGACCGCGGCGGCGGCGGCGCTGGCATACGAGGTAATGCGACAGAGAAAGCATGCGCGGCGCGCTGTGTGAAGCCTGCGCCCGTCCGCTCTCGCAGCGAGCATCTGTGTTCCAACCACGGCACGAGGCAACTCTATGAAACTGAGCGAAACTGACACGCTTGCTGTTGAACCAGCGCAGGAGAAGGGGCGCCATATCGTCATCCTCAAGATCGGTGGAAACGAATTGGACGACGAGGCCTTTCTGTTTGGCCTGGTGCAGGCGGTAAAGAGTTTGCAGCAGGACGGCAAGAGCCCGATTGTCGTGCACGGGGGCGGCAAGACGATCGCCGACTTCCAGAAGCGGTTGGGGCTGGAGCCTCGTTTCATCGAGGGGCTGCGGGTCACAGATGAGGAGAGCCTGGATGTGGCGGAGATGGTGCTCAGCGGCCTGATGAACAAACGGATCGTGCGCCAGTTTGTGAACGAAGATGTGCGGGCCATCGGCATCAGCGGCGTGGACGACGGCACGGTCTTTGTGGAAAAGATGTGGCATCCGCAGGGCGACCTGGGCCGTGTGGGCGAGGTTCAGGACGTTGACACCGGGCTGCTGACCACCCTGTTGGAGGCAGATGTCGTGCCCGTTATCAGCCCGATCAGCGTGGGCGCGCTCGACGGCCTCAGTTATAACGTCAACGCCGACCATGTTGCGGCGGCGATCGCGGCGGCAGTGGGCGCGATCAAGTTGATCTTTGTCAGCAATGTGCCCGGCGTTCTGATCGCCGGGCGGGTTGTGCGGGGCATCACCGCGGACCAGTGCGAAGAGTGGATCGCCGAGGGGAGCATCAGCGGCGGCATGGTGCCGAAGGTCAGGAGTGCGGTTGACGCGGTCAGGCGCGGTGTTACACAGGCGGTCATTACGAATTTGGCCGGTGTCCAGGAGGACGGTGGGACCGGAATCATTGAAACTGCAGGGGTCAGTGGTCAGTGATCAGTGGTTGGTAACGCCACTCGCAGGCGTTTTTTGGGATAGTGAGAAAACCCTTGGCTTGCCTCAAATTGGATGGCGGATAGAGAATGGCTGAGTGGTTGGCGAATAAAATGAGACCCTTCAGGAGGAGAAAGTGAACGCAGAGGAAATTATTCAGGCCGAAAAGGATTACGTGCTTGGCGTATTCGGGCGGCCCCCGTTTGTGCTGACGGAGGGCGAAGGCTGCACGGTGTATGACAGCACAGGCAAGGCATATCTGGACCTGGTGGCCGGCATTGCGGTGAACGTTCTCGGCTACAACGACGCCGAGGTGGAAGAGGCGATCAAGGAGGCCGCGTCCACCGGCATGTACCACACAAGCAATCTGTATCACACCGAGCCGCACACGCGCCTGGCGAAGAAACTGTGCGAGTCCAGCTTCGCCGACAAGGTGCATTTCTGCCTGTGCGGGGCAAGCGCAAACGAAGGCGCTTTCAAGTTCGCCCGCCGCTACGCCCGCGAGCACGGCCACGAGGGCAAGTATGAGATCCTGGCCTTCAGCGACGCCTTCCACGGACGGCTGTTCGGGGCGCTGGCGGCCACGCCGCGTGAGAAGTACCAGCAGCCGTTCGAGCCGCTGATGCCGGGCGTGCGCTTCGCCGAGTTCAACGACCTGGATGACGCGCGCGCGCAGATGAGCGACAAGGTGTGCGCGATTATCGTCGAACCGATCCAGGGCGAAGGCGGCATCAACCCGGCCACGCCCGAGTTTTTGCAGGGGTTGCGGGCGCTGGCGGACGAATACGGCGCGCTCCTGATCTTTGACGAGGTGCAGTGCGGCCTGGGGCGCAGCGGCGACCTGTGGGCCTATCAGGGCTATGGCGTCGAGCCGGACCTGATGAGCGCGGCCAAGCCGCTGGCCGGCGGCCTGCCCATCGGCGCGATCATGATGAAACAGAAGGTGGCGGATACGATCCATGCCGGCGATCATGCCAGCACTTTTGCCGGCAACCCCTTCACCACGCACGTAGCTTCCACGGTGGTGGACCGGGTGTCGCAGCCGGAGTTTCTGGCCGACGTGAAGGAAAAGGGCGAGTATCTGATGGAACTGCTTGCCGAGTTGAACAGCCCCCATATTCTCGAGATCCGAGGTAAAGGCCTGATCGTTGGCATAGAAATGGACATCGAGGCCGGACCGCTCATGGAGAAGGGGTACGAAGCCGGACTGCTGCTGTTGAGCGCGGGCGATAAGATTTTGCGCTTCGTGCCGCCGCTGACTATCAGTAAAGAGGAGCTGGCTCAGGCCGTGTCGAAGCTGGGCGCAATCCTGCAGGAGATGTGACGCCGACGACCTGTGGCCAGTGGTCAGTGAACTTCGCTCACCGCGACGTTCCTGGCCACTGGCAACCGAGGTTATGGACGAGATCCGCATACAGCCGGCCGCTGAAAAAGACATCGTTGACATTGCCGCGCTGGTCAATGGCTTTGCGGCGGAAAACCTGATGCTGCCGCGCACCGAGGAGAGCATTCTGCAGTCGCTGCCGGACTGGCTGGTGGCTGCGGGGGATGGCGCTCAGTTGCTGGGATGCGGCTCCCTGGTGCCCCTGACCGAGCAGCTGGTGGAGATACGCTCGCTGGCGGTGGCGCTGCAGGGGCAGGGCAAGGGTATCGGCCGGCGGATCGTGGAGGAGCTGGTCCAGATGGCGACCGCACGCGGGTATGCCCAGATCTGTGCGCTCACCCTGGAGGAAGGGTTCTTCGAAAAGCTCGGCTTTGAGATTGTGGACCGCTGGAGCATCAGCCCCAAGCTGTGGCAGGACTGTATCTACTGCCCCAAATTTCACCACTGTGATGAGGTGGCGGTGGCGCGCAGTCTGACTGACAGCCCTGTCAAACAAGCCCAAGCCGCCCAGACTGCGGCCTCGTCTCTGCTCAAATGGCAGGCCTGGCAGCCCTTGAAGCTGGCATACAGGCACTCAAACAGCGAACCGGGAACGCAAGGAACCGTGAACCGCAAACCGATCCAGTTGCAAGGAAAACTGCCGTCCGGGGAGGAGGAACAGTGAGGGCCACGCTTGCCTTGGCCAATGGCCGCATCTTCGAAGGCGAAGGCTTCGGCGCCCAGACGACCGTGGTAGGGGAGGTTGTCTTCAATACCAGTCTGACCGGGTACCAGGAGGTGTTGACCGATCCCTCCTACCGCGGCCAGATGGTCTGTATGACCGTGCCCCACGTGGGCAACACCGGCGTGAACCGCGAGGACGTAGAGAGCGACCGGCCCCAGGTGACCGCGTTCATCGTGCGCGAGGTCAGCCCGGTTGTGTCCAACTGGCGCGCCAATGAGAAC
Organism: Caldilineaceae bacterium; assembly: GCA_965204525.1. GTDB lineage: Bacteria > Chloroflexota > Anaerolineae > Caldilineales > Caldilineaceae > Bin5. The sequence continues at coordinate 3,177,837 of OZ241994.1, forward strand.
CTGGGAAGCTATCTTGAACGGCATAACATACCCGGCCTCAGCCAGGTGGACACGCGCGCGTTGACCCGTCTGCTGCGCGAGGAGGGGGTGCTGCACGGCGCGCTCTGCACTGACGGCAGCCGCACGCAGGCCGAGCTGATCGAGCTTGCCCGCGGCTGGGAGGGGTTGGACGGCCGCGATCTGGTGCAGGAGGTGACGTGTGAGGAGCCGTTCTACTGGAGCGACGGGACGGAGGGCGAATGGACGCCGGTCGCATCCGGCGATGCTGCGTCCGGCCCATGGTTGGAGGAGGTCGGGCACGCCTCTCCGCTGGTGGTCGCCTATGATTTCGGCATGAAGCACAACATTTTGCGCCGCCTGGCCAGCCACAATCTGCGGGTGGCGGTTGTGCCGGCCGATACGCCCGCCCAGGAGGTTCTGGACCTGGATCCCGACGGGATCTTTCTCAGCAACGGGCCGGGCGACCCGGCCGGCGTGCCATATGCGGCCAGGGCGGTTGCGAGGTTATTGGAGAGTGGCCGGCCGATGTTCGGCATCTGTCTGGGGCATCAGATCATCGGACTGGCACTGGGGGCGGAGACCTTCAAGCTGAAGTTCGGCCACCATGGCGGCAACCAGCCGGTCAGCGACGTGGACAGCTCGAACATCCAGATCACGGCGCAGAACCACAATTACGCCGTCGACCAGGAGACGCTGCCGGACAACGTGGAGGTCACGCATCTCAATCTGAATGACGGCACGCTGGAGGGGATGCGGCTCAGCGACCGGCCCGTCTTCTGCGTGCAATATCACCCGGAAGCCAGCCCCGGCCCCCACGACGCCGATCTGCTCTTCGCCCGCTTTGCGCAGACGGTGCACCAGTTCCATGCGGATAGACGGAAAGCTGGCGTTCAGAAGCAGGCGGTTCGCGGTCTATCGGCTGGCAGTTGAGAGATGCAGGAAGGCAGTGTCTACTCGTCCGCCGGCTCTGCGCTCTGGGTCAGACAGCCCGCTTCGGTCAGGTGAGCCAGCAGCTTCGTACGGCTTTCTTCACGTCGCTCCTCGGGCGACATGCTTTCCCATTTCTCTCGCTCCTTTAGCCGCCTCTCTTTCTCCTCAGGATCGATGTTGAAGAAATCGCTCAGTCCCTTTCCCCGGACGACCTCCATTTCGGCGGGGATATCCAAGGCGACGGCTTCCATCACTTCGGCGGCGGCGAAAACAGGGCTTTGTGTGCGCAGGGCGAGGGCAATTGCGTCGCTGGGCCGGGCATCGATTGTGAAGCTGTCTTCGCCGCGCTGAGCGTGCACGGTCGCGAAAAAGGTCTCGTTCTCGAGCGCGGATACCGCCACCGATTCGATGCGCACGCCTGCCGTGCCCAGCAGGTCGGCCATGAAGCTGAACGTCATCGGTCGGTGAAGCTTAGTCCCTCGCAGACTGAGGCCGATATAGTCCGCCTCAAAAGGGCCAATCCAGAGCGCGAGCAGGCGGCGCCTGTTTTCATCCGTAAGAACCAGTATTCTGTGATCTTTTTCCGGGTCTGGCACCACGACGTCGAGAACGGTAACGGGAATCATCTCTTGGCTCCTAGTCTGTTGGGCAACGGCTGGTTTCGATTGCCATTCAGCGAAAGTTGGAAGAAGCTGGGCGCGCAGTTTGCGGCGGGACTTGTGCAGACGCCCTTTGACAGCGGGCACGCTGATCTGCAGGAGAGCGGCGATCTCGCGCACACTCAGCTGCTCGAAATAGTAGAGAAGGACGGCGTCCCGGTTGGCCGGTGACAGCTGCTCGACGGCCGCCAGGATCAGGTGGTGCGTCTCTCTGGCCTCCGCGGCTTCGTGCGGTTGCGGGGCGCTGTCGGGAAACGGCAGCGAATCGAAACTGCGTCCGCCGCTGAGCAGTTCGAGCGATAGAGTTTCCACCCGCGGTCTGCGCAGATGGTTCTTGCACAGGTTGACGACGATGCCGCACAGCCAGGCGCGAAAGCTGTCCGGCTTGCGCAAGCGATCCAGCGAGAGATAGGCATGCAGGACGGCTTCCTGGGTCAACTCCAGCCCCCGCTCCCGGTCACCGACGATGCGAATCGCCAGGGAGAGCGCGATAGGCTGGTGCCGCAGTATCAGTTCATCAAACGCCCCCCGCTCACCCTGTTGGGCGCGGCGCACAAGTTCGCCGTCCGTCATCGCTCCCGCCGACGGTTATTCGGATTCGACCAGGCCTCAACTGTCTTTCACCTGTAGTTTAGTGGTATAATTCTAGCAGATGGTTACCACGCGTTCATTTGACGACCCGGTTGCGCATTAAACGAGGTCTGTGGGAACGCTCTCCTGCCTACGCTCGTTATCTTCTGAACATCATACTCTTGTTATTCTGGTCTGCTGCCCCGCCTCGGCGCTGACAAGACAAATTGGTAGCGCATTTGACAATTCGCGCAGGAGTAAGCCCGGATGAAGACCGATAATCCCCTCTCAGGAACCACCCGCCGGCTTGTCGTCCAACACCTTACCCCAGTTCGGTTCAGCCTTCTGGCTCTGATAGCGCTCGTGGTCAGCGCCTGTACCCCGACAGGGTACAGTCCGCCGGTCGGGGTGCCGACGCGGGCCGTGGTCGAGAGAGCGAGGGGTGAACCGGCCATTGTCATTGCGCCAACCTCGGGCTCCGCCGGCGTCTATGTACAGGTTACCGGCGAGAACTGGCCGGTGGGCAGCCTGGTTTTGATCGCGCTGCGCGATGAGCGCGGCCGCAGCGGTATCCTCGCTGCCAGCACCGCGGACACGGCCGGCACGATCAGCACAGGCTTTCTCTACCCGATCAGCCCGCGCTGGCTGGACGCGGGCACGCATACCGTGCTTGCATACACGTCCAATGGAAAGCACGAGGCGACCGCGCTCTTCCAGACCGGCGATGACGTTGAGGTGACCGAATCCGACGCCGCTGCGGTCACGGTGGAAACAACGACGGCGCAAGAAGCGGTGACTGCAACGCCTACACCAACGGTTACGCCTCTGCCCACACCGTCGCCGACGGTGTCGCCGACACCGACGAGCACGCCTGTGCCCACGCCGACGCCGCTTATCATCACCGATTGGCGCGGCGATTACTGGAACAATCCAAACCAGTCGGGACCGCCGCTGCTCACACGCAACGACCTGGTGATCTTCTTCAATTGGGAAGAAGGAACGGCGGCCAGCAACTTGGGCGTAGATCATTTCAGCGCCCGCTGGCAGCGGACACTCAACTTCGAAGCCGGCATCTATCGCTTTAATGTCGAAGTCGACGACGGCTTCCGGCTCTACATCGACAACGTTCTCGTATTGGATGAGTGGGAAGAAGGCGCCGCGCGAACTTACACGGTGGATGTCCCTCTCAGTACAGGCTTTCACACAATCCAGGTGGACTACTTCGAACGCACCGGCGTGGCGCTGATGCGCTTCTGGTGGGAGCGCAACGATTCGTTCAGCGGCTGGAAGGGAGAATACTTCGGTAACCGCGGCTTACAGGGGAACCCCGTGCTGGTGCGGGATGAACCGCAGATCGATTTCAACTGGGGCGAGGGCAGACCGGCGACGAATCTGCCCGCCGATCATTTTTCCGCCCGCTGGCAGCGGCGTGTCTCCTTTGAACCCGGCACCTATCGCTTCTTCCTGCGGATCGATGACGGCGCTCGCGTCTACCTGGACAGTCAACTGATTCTCGACGCATGGGAGGATGGCGCCGACCGTACGGTCAATGTTGATGTGACCCTGCCGGCCGGTGAGCGAGCCCTCCAGGTCGAGTTTTTCGAGAGTTCCGGCGTGGCACGCGTCAGCTTCTGGTGGCAGTTGGCGCCAACGCCAACGCCTACACCGACGCCAACTGTAGAAGTGGAGCCGACGGCCACTGAGACGCCGACGCCAACCGAGACGGCGGCACTGCCTCCCACCGAAACGCCGACACCGACCGAGACGGCGGCACTGCCTCCCACTGAGACACCGACACCGACCGAGACGCCGGAACCGGTCCCCACCGAGACGCCTACGCCGACACCGACGCCAACTGAGACACTGGAACCGACTCCCACAGAGACACCGACTGAGACACCAACACCAACCAATACACCTGAACCAGATCCCACTGCGACGCCGACCAATACACCAGATCCGAATGCTCCCCCACCACCCGTTGTTGACCCGTAAGAAGGGAGGGCCGCACCGTGGCACACAAATACTCGATTATCCTGGTCACGCTGGCAAGCGACGGCGGTAACGTCTGGGAGAGGCCGAGAGAGGTACTGGAGACGGTGGCCGACGCCGGCTACGATGGCGTCGATCTGGATGCGGAGCCGGACCGGATAGACCCGCATCGGTTCAATGAAGTCGCGTCAATGGCGGCGTCCCTGGGTCTGAAGATACCGGCGCTTATCTGCGCCTGGGGCGGCTGGCACGCCGGTGAGGTCCGCGATCTCGCATCGAGCGATGAGTCGGTGCGCGACTACGCTGTGCGCTATACGCTGAAATGCGTTGACCTGGCCGCCAGTCTCGACGAACCGCCTGTTATCGAGATTGCCGCCGTGCCTCCCCAAAGTGAATACCCCGTAACGAGCGTGCCGCGCCCAACCCTGCGGCGCAACTTTGTGAAATCGACGCGTGAGATTGCCGCCTATGCGGCGCCGCGCGGTGTCAGAGTGGCGATTGAACCGATCAACCGCTTTGAGGGTTATGCCGGCTTCCTCAATAGCATCGTGGAGGCGAAGAGCATCGCAGACGAGGTAGGCGCGGACAACGTAGGCGTGCTTGCCGACTTCTTTCACGTCAATATCGAGGATGGCGCCCTGACCGATACATTGCGGCTGGCCGGGGACAGACTGATGTGTATTCATTTGGCCGACAACAACCGTCAGGCGCCCGGAACCGGGCACATTGATTTTCTGCAAGTGATCAGGACTCTGAACGCAATGGGGTACAGCGGCTATCTGTCGCTCGATGCCGTGCCGGCCAGACCGGACTGGAAGACTCTGGTAAAGAGCTCGATCCACTTTATGAAACAGATGGAGGAGACGGCCGCGCTGCAGGAACGCATCGCCAGCGCCGAGCGCATGGCCGGTGGATAGCAGCAGGTTACTGAGAAGAGAAAACATAACGGCGTTCATTACTGGCTGACGTGGCTCGCGTCAGCCAGTTTTTTTCTCCGAGAGATTCCATCGAACTGCTGTGGCTGCATACGCCTGTAAAGATTATACTACGATGGCGGGGCCCATGTTTCACGTGAAACAGTAGGCCGAATGGATGCCTTGCGCTCCCTGTTTGCCGGCTGCGGAACGGTCGTCGACACCCACAGGCCATTGCGTTTAGTTGCGGGAGGAGATAAGAGATGCCTTCATATGAGCTTGCGAACCAGGTTGCCATTGTCAGCGGCGCCGGGCAGGGGATGGGGCGCGCCATTGCGCTGCGCCTGGCGCGTGAAGGCGCGGCGGTGGCGGTGGCTGACATCGACAACGAGTCCGCCATGCGGGTGGCAGCCGAGATCGAAGCGCAGGGCGGAGGAGCATTGGCCCTGCAGGTCGATGTCACCAGCCGGGCCGATACCGAGCGGATGGTGGCCGAGTGCACGGCCGGGTTCGGACGCCTCGACATCATGGTCAACAACGCCGGCGTGCTGGCCGTCACTCCTGTGCTGGAGTTGGACGACAGGGCCTGGGACTGGCAGATGAACGTCAATGCCAAGGGCGTGTTGTACTGCTCGCAGGCCGCGGCCCGCAAGATGATCGCCCAGGGCGAGGGCGGCCGCATCATCACCATCGCCTCCACTGCCGGTAAGATCCCGTCCGGCAAAGACGTTCCCATTGCCGGGTACGTCGCCAGCAAACACGCAGCGGTCGGACTGACAAAACAGATGGCGCTGGAGCTGGCCCGCTACGATATCCTGGTGAACTGTGTATTCCCCGGTATCGTTGAATCAGAGATGCTGCAGGTTGTGCATGGAGAGATTGCCAAGCTGGAGGGTGTACCGGAAGAAGAGATACGGGCGCGCGCGCTGGCTACGGTCCCGTTGGGCTATTTCCAGTCGCCGCAGAAGGTGGCCAATATGGTGGCCTTTCTGTGCTCGACCGATGCGGACTATTCGGTTGGCTCGGTCTTTGATGTCACAGGCGGAGCATTTCCCTACTACTGACCCTGTTTATGGGACGCCTGTGCCCCCTGGGCCGCGAAAATGGCAGTTGCAGATTCCCCTGGCAGCGCGGTATGATACGCACGGCCGCACACTTATATAGCATTACGACAGCGCACGGAACAGTCCTTCAGCTTGTTACAAGCAGGCGCTCCTTCTCCTCCAGTCCTTCAACCTTTTATGAGCAGCACCACCTCTCGACGCAGAAGGAGCGCTGAAATGCCAATGGCAAACCGAGATCTGTTCGACCTCACTGGGCGGAATGCGCTTGTCACCGGCGGAGGGCGCGGGCTGGGCAAGGCGATGGCAATGGGACTGGCGCAGTATGGCGCCAACATCGCCATCGTCGACATCGACCTGGAAACAGCGCAGAGCACAGCCGAAGAGATCAGGGCGCTGGGCGTGCAGTCACAGGCCTTGTACGGTGATGTGCGCAGCGAGGAGGATGCACAGCGGACGGTAGACGAGGTCTGCGAGCGTTTGGGCAGCCTCGATATTCTGCTCAACAACGCCGGTGTCGCGACGGTAGAAGCAGCTGAGACACTCAGCCTGGCCGACTTCAAGCGCGTCTACGATATCGACGTGACCGGCGTGTTTATCTTCTCCAAAGCCGCCTACGGCCCGATGGCGCGACAAGGGCGCGGCAACATCATCAACATCGCCAGCATGGCCGGTATCAGCGCGCTGGACCCTCAGAAGCACATGCACTACAACTCGGCCAAGGCCGCGGTCATCATGATCACCAGATCGCTGGCCGCAGAGTGGGCGAGCGCCGGTATCCGCGTCAATGCCCTCGCGCCGGGCTATATGATCACGCCCCCGGTGATCGAGATGCGGGCGGAGGATCCCGCGCGGTGGGAATACTGGATGTCCAGGGTGCCGATGGGCCGCGCCGGCGAACCGCCTGAGTTACAGGGTGCTGTCATCTACCTGGCATCTGACGCTTCCAGCTACATGACCGGAAACATCATGGTCATCGATGGCGGCTATACCTGCCAGTGAGTTGTTCGATGCGCTACCGCTTCGCTGGTTGAGCGCGTTGAAGAAAGGGGGTTCACAACATCAGACTGTCCGCTTGTTCGTAGCGTGGTGGGCACCCTTTGGGTCGCTCATCATCGTAACAATTTTGGTTCTGTAAAAGGTTGCGCTCTGTCGAGATCAATAGCACGAGATTCTATGAGTCTGTTAGTCCGATTGGCGATTTCCACTGGCTTTTCATTGGCAAAGTAATCGTGCAGCACTCACAAGATCCAGGAGGATCAGAGCAATGACTCAGACCAGAGGACGGTATCTTGTATGCATGATCGTGGCATTCGCGGTTCTGCTGGGCGCCTGCCAGCCTGTCGCTACGCCCGCCTCGGACGCGGCAATGCCTGCCGAGAAGAAGACCCTCGTATACGCCGCCATCAGAGAGTGGCGCAGCCTGGAAGCGTTTCAGGCCTATGACGAAGTGCAGGCGCCCGGCCTGCGCAATGTGATCGAGGTGCTGTTGGATCGCGATCCTGTTTCGAACGAGCTGATCCCCGAGCTTGCCACCTCCTTCGAGCCGCTCGATGAATTGACGTGGCGGTTCACGATTCGCGAAGGGGTGACCTTCCACGACGGCTCGCCTCTGAACGCTGAGGCCGTTGCCTACGCCGTCAACCATCAGTGGAGTGAAGAGAACGCCTTTCCTGTTCGCGGCTTCATGGGGCCACAGATAACGGCCGAGGCCGTGGACGAGTATACTGTCCACGTGATGACGGCCTCGCCGGACCCAATACTGCCCAACCGCATGCACATCCAGGGCGTCTCATCAATGCGACAACTTCTCGAGGAGCCGGACCAATATCCTCTCGTGCCGATCGGCACCGGTCCGTACAAGTTCAAAGAGTTCAGAGCGGGTGACGCGCTCATCCTCGAAGCCAACCATGACTGGTGGGGCCTCGACCCCGCCCAGGGCGCGCGCGGCGCGATCAACTTTGATGAACTGGTCTTTCTCTATCGCGCCGAGGATGCCGTTCGGCTGGCGCAGGTGAAGACCGGAGAAGCTCACATCGCCCAGTGGATTTCGGCGGAGAGCTGCCAGGAGGCCGAAGCCACCGACGGAATCGGCTGCCGTAGCCAGGTCAGTGTCGAGACCCTTTGGATGCGAATGGATCTGGAACCCCCGCGTGAAGGCACGGCCTTTGGCGATCAGCGGGTCAGGCTGGCATTCCAATTGGCCGTCGACTACGACACCATCCTCGACACCATTCTGGGCGGCCAGGCCACGATCGCCCGCCAGATGGTTGGCCCTTCCGCGACCGGTTACAACGAGAATCTGGAGCCGTACGGCTATGACCCGGAGAGAGCCAAGCAGCTTCTGGACGAAGCAGCAGCCGATGGCGTGCCCGTCTATGAAACCGAGTTCGTGAACGCCAGTCTCAGCGGCTGGTTCGCGCGCAGCGAGGAACTGCACCAGGCCGTGAACGGCTACCTGCAGGAACTCGGCCTCAACGTCGTACTGGAGGTGTCGGAGCTTGATCCCTTCCTCGAGAAGGTCGGCGTTCGACCCCCGCCCGGACGCGGCCGATATTTTTACGTCGGACCGCACGGGAATGAGCTTTACGACTTTGCCCTTTCACTTGGAGGCCATCTCTCCTGTGGAAGTCCCTTCGCCGCCGGCTGTTTCCCTGAACTCGATGAGCTGGCTGCTGCTGCTGGACCGCTGACGGGCGCAGAGCGCGATCAGGCCCTGCAGGAAATTGCCCAGCTCGTCCATGATGAGGTCTATGCCGGCGCGGTCGCGCATCTGGACCTCTCCTATGCCGTCAGTGACTGCCTCAGCTGGGATGTTCCGCTGGGGCATCGGGCGCTGGCCAAGGATATGGACAATACGTGTGATTAAGCGCCCCTTCGACAATCTGCCCCTCGCTGCCCATTGCAGATCGTCGAGAGCGCCGGTGGATAGTGGCTGAATCAGCCACTTCCACTGTTCACTTCGATTGCCGCCGACGCCATCCCCCGGCCCTTGGCGGCAATCGGATCGGGTCAGGACAACGCTCAGGAGACGTATGAGGAGCTTGTATGCGCGAGTAACGCTTCCCTGCCCGCAAAAGGAGTGTCCACATGGCCCGCTACGTGGCTCGACGACTTATCCAGTCGCTCCTCGTCCTCGTGGTTGTCCTGACCCTTGTCTTCTTCGCAGGCCGCGTCATCGGCAATCCGGCAGCCCTTATACTGGGGCCTGAGGCGCGTGCGGAGGATGTGAAAACACTTGAGGAACGCTTCGGCTACGACAAGCCGGCGCTGGTGCAGTTCGGGCGCTATGCACGCGGCGTTGTTTCCGGAGATTTCGGCAACTCATGGTGGCAGAGAAGACCGGCGCTGCCCATGGCGCTGGAACGGCTTCCCGCTACCCTGAAACTGGCCGCGGTTACCATGTTGTTTGCGTTGCCGCTGGCAATGATCCTGGGATCGCTGGCGGCCTGGAAACCCGGCTCTCCGATAGACAAAGGGGTCAACGTGATCTCGCTGACCGGCGCGTCGGCGGTCGACTTCTGGATCGGATTGATGCTGATTCTCTTCTTCGCCGTTCAGTTGAGATTGCTGCCAACGTCGGGCTCCGGTTCGTTGAAGTTCATCATCTTGCCGGCCCTGACGTTGTCGCTGAGGCCGCTGGGCCGGGTCGCGCAGGTAACGCGCAGCGCCATGCTGGATCAACTGAGCAGACCTTACGTCAAGACCGCACGCGCAAAGGGATACAGAGAGAGGAAAGTCGTATTAGGCCAGGCGCTCAAGAATGCCTTCATCCCGATTATCACTCTGTCAGGCGACGAGGCAATCTCCACACTCAACGGCGCGGTGGTCGTTGAGACCGTCTTCGCCTGGCCCGGCTTAGGGCTTCTGATCGTCTCGGCTGTGACAAACCGGGATCTGCCGCTCATCGAGGCATTGGTCTTTGTCGTGGCGATTATGATTATCGTCACAAATCTCCTGGTTGACCTTACCTATTCGTATCTGGATCCAAGGGTGCGCTACGGCTAGAAAAGGAGACGTGTGCCCGCTCCACATCAGATGACCGCCGGCGACCGGCCAGCGGCGCGAGACTCAGGCGAGGCTGCGCGCAACTTAACCGTCCGAAAGTTGCTGCGCGCGCTTTGGCGGGACAAGCTGATGCTCTTCCCGCTGTTCTTTCTTGTTGCGCTGATCGTGGCAGCAGTGGGAGCCGATCTCCTCGCCCCGCACGACCCGTTCGACCAGAACTTGCGCTCGCGCAATGTTCCGCCTATGGCCTCGCACGCGTCCGAGACATCGAGCTTTCCCTATCTGCTCGGCGCTGACCCTCTGGGACGCGACCTGTTCAGCCGCCTGATTTATGGCGCGCGCGTCTCGCTCGCCGTCGGTCTGTCGAGTGTATTGGCTTCCGGCACGCTTGGAATCCTGTTGGGATTGATGGCGGGCTACCATCGCGGCTGGCTGGACGACCTCGTCATGCGCGGTGTGGACGTACTGATGGGCATACCGGGTCTGCTGCTGGCGCTTTTCATCCTCTTCCTGGTCGGCACCGGCTTCTGGAACCTGGTTATCGTATTCGCACTGACGCGCTGGATGATCTATGCGCGCGTGACGCGTGGACTGACACTCTCATTTCGCGAGCAGCCGTTCGTGGAAGGCGCGCAAACGATCGGCTGTAGTGACAGCCGCATCATCTTTCGACATATCCTGCCCAATCTGGCGTCGCCAATTCTGGTGTTGGCGACGCTTGAGATCGCAATCGTGATCCTCGCCGAGGCCGGTTTGAGTTTTCTGGGTATGGGGATCCAGCCGCCTGCGCCCACGTGGGGCCGCATGGTCGCCGAAGGCCGCGATTACATCACAACTGCATGGTGGCTGATCACCTTTCCCGGCCTCGCGATCCTGCTTACGGCGTTGTCTCTTAATCTCACGGCGGCGTGGTTGCGCATGGTCAGCGACCCTGTGCAACGATGGCGGTGGTTTATGGGACAACCTGAGTCGCGCCATGCAGCGGATACTGAGATCGCCTTAGCGTATAACGGGCCGCAGAGCAGCCGCACAAACATAGAGAGCTCCGAACCGGCGCAGCGGCCGGCGGCCGACAGAGATCATTTGCTCGAAGTTATCGACCTGCGGGTCAACTTCCGCACGCCCGACGGCCTTCTCAATGTCGTGAACGGGATCAGTTACACGCTGAACCGGGGCCAAACACTGGCCATTCTGGGCGAGTCAGGCTCAGGCAAGACGGTGAGCGCCGAAGCTGTCATGGGTATTCTCGATAGCCCGCCCGCGTTCGTGACCGGTGGATCAGTTCTCTTCGATGGCATCGACCTGCTGCAAGTCAGCCCGGCGCGGCGGCGACGGCTCTGCGGCGAGAGGATCGCAATGATTTTCCAAGATCCTTTGAGTGCTCTGAACCCAGCCTACACCGTCGGCTCCCAGATTGCCGGGATGTTCCAGGAACATCGCGGGACATCGAAACGTGAAGCCACTGCCAAAGCAGTTGAACTGATGGATCGGGTGCGTATTCCATCTGCCCGCGAACGAGCGCATGACTATCCGCACCAGTTTTCAGGCGGTATGCGGCAACGGGTGATGATCGCCTCGGCCATTGCATTGGATCCCGATCTGCTCATCGCCGATGAGCCTACAACCGCTCTTGATGTGACGGTGCAGGCGCAGATCATGGAGTTGCTGGCCGATCTCCAGTCGGAGACGGGCATGGGCTTGATCCTCATCACGCATGATTTGGGCGTGGTGGCAGACGTTGCTGATCACGTGGCTGTGATGTATGCTGGCAAAATTGTGGAAACCGGTCCAATCGAGGACATCTACAGCTGTCCGGCGCATCCGTACACCAAAGGGCTTTTGGAATCGGCGCCGCGTGTGGATCGGAAGATGGATTCGCTGCGACAGATCAGCGGAGCGCCGCCCAACCTTCGCTTCATTCCGTCGGGCTGCCCTTTCCATCCGCGCTGCGCGTATGTGGTTGACCGCTGCTCGGTCGAACCGCCGCCACTTTATGAGGTCCGGCATGAACGCAGCGCCTCATGCCATCGTTTTGAGGATGTCATGGATGTCAACTGACAGCAATCGCCGCCGAGCCGACAACCCCAGAACCGAGAAAGAACAGGGAGGGGGCAAAACAGGGACGCACTCCGGGCCCCCTGGGAAGGCGGCGGAGCCTTTGCTCAGAGTCAAAGATCTCGTAAAGTATTATCCGACGGAGCGGAAGGGATTTTTGGGCGCCCGGCGTGGAGCGATAAAGGCGGTTGACGGTGTAAGTTTCGACTTGTACCGAGGCGAGACGCTCGGGCTGGTTGGTGAAACGGGTTGTGGGAAATCCACGATTGCCAGAACGTTAATGCGTCTGGAGGAACCGACTAGCGGCGCAGCCTATTTCAAAGGACGTGATCTCTTTACCCTGTCGAAAGCGTCGGTACAGGCCCTGCGACGCGAGATACAGATGGTTTTCCAGGACCCCTTCGCGTCGCTGAACCCGCGCATGGAAGTGGGCCAGATCATCGCCGAGCCGTGGGTCGTACACCCTGGCATCGTGCCGAAGGAAGAGCAGAGGGGGCGAGTCAGCGCTCTGCTTGAGCGTGTCGGGTTGCTGGCAACGGATGCCAACCGCTATCCACATGAGTTTTCGGGTGGGCAGCGGCAGCGTATCGGGATCGCCCGGGCCTTGACCTTACAACCGGATCTGATTATCTGCGATGAACCTGTCTCCGCGCTTGACGTTTCGGTGCAGGCGCAGGTTATAAATCTGTTGGCGGAACTCCAAGCCGAACTGGGGCTGTCCTACATCTTCATTGCCCACGATCTGGCAGTTGTGCGACAGATCTCTGATCGCGTCGCAGTCATGCATCTGGGCCGGATTGTAGAGGTCGGCGGCGAGGATGAAATCTACGCGCGGCCAACTCATCCCTACACGCAGGCCCTGCTCTCGGCGGCGCCGGCGCCGAATCCGGTGGGCCGTAAAGAAAGGAAGCGCATTGTGCTGGAGGGGGAGTTGCCAAGTCCTGTGAACCCTCCTTCGGGTTGCACGTTTCGAACCCGTTGCTGGAAGGCCGAGTCGATCTGCAGCCAGGATCGTCCACAGCTCATTGATCGATTTAATCATGGCCATCCGAGCGCCTGCCACTTCGCCGAGTTCCAGATCTTGCCGGCAGCGGGAATGGCCTGACGCAAACGCCGGTGGTCAGTGGTGTGGCTATCCATTGTTCACTATCAAGAGGCGGAGATGCAGATGAAGATCGGAGCCTTGCTCTGGGCGCAGCAGACCGATTGGCCGGCGCTGCGTGATGCCGCGATCGCGGCCGACCGGGCCGGGTTCGATTCTCTCTGGATTTCCGACCATCTCCTCTGCCCGATTGGCTCGTGGCGCAATCCGGTCTACGAAGCCTGGGCGACCATCGCCGGCCTGGGTGCGCTCACCGAGCGGGCGACGATCGGCACGCTGGTGGGAGCGATTACCTTTCGCAACCCCGGCCTGGTGGCGAAGTTGGCAGCGACGGTTGATCACATCACCGGGGGACGGGCGGTGTTGGGTTTGGGCGGGGCCTGGCTTGCGCGCGAGCATCACATGCACGGGATCGACTTCGGAGCGAGCGCGGGCGAGCGCCTGGACCGGCTGCATGAAGCCGTCCCCCTCATTCGCCGCCTGCTCGACGGCGAGACGGTGACCCACAGCGGCCGCTTCTACAACCTGGTGGAAGCCGAGCAAGCCCCGCGGCCACTGCAGAGCCGCCTGCCGATTCTGATCGGGGGACAGGGACGGCGCAAAACGCTGCGCACGGTAGCCATGTACGCCGACATGTGGCACACACAGCACGGCTCGCTTGAGAAGATACGGGCCAGTGATGCGGTTCTGCGTGCGCACTGCGCGGCTGTGGGCCGCGATCCAGCCACAATTGAGCGGCTGGCGAGCAAATGGGTCACAGTTCGAGACGACCCTGACCAAGCCCGGCATGAACTGGAGGCGTCGCTGCGCTACCATGGACTCGAGGGATACGAGACATCGATCCTGGCAGCGGGGACGCCGGCCGCGGTTGCCGAGGCACTGCGGGCGCACATTGACGCCGGGTTCACACACCTGCTTTTCAGCTTACGCGCGCCGTTTGACCACGAAACGATCGAGCGCATGCCAGAGGTGCGGCGCCTGCTGACAGCGGATGGAAAATGACGACTGCTAGCCGGAGATTCATCATTCAAGCTGCGAACCACCCAACACAGGAACCATGAAAGGAGAAAGTCTACCATGGCAGACGGAATGAGGTACGTATTCAAGGTAACCGATGTGCCCCTGATCCAGTCCCCTGACGGCACAATGCAGGACAGCGTCATGATCACCGAGGACACATGCGGCTCGGATCAGTACACGGCCGGCCTGTTCTGGGTGCGTCCGGGCACGCACGGCCACTCTGATGTGCATCCGGGGCAGGACGAGGTCTACTACATCATTTCAGGGCGCGGCATCCTGCACCTGGAAGGGGTGGAACATCGAATGGAGGCGGGCGATGTCGTCTTCGTGCCGAAGGGCCACGAACACTCCGTCTCCAACGACGGCGATGAGGTGCTCAGCCTCTTCTGGGCGATTGGCGAGGCCTGGAGCAAGCTGCCGGAGATCCGGGACGAACTCAGCACGTGGCCTGAGATCCCCGCGGACCAGAACTGGTAGACGGGGGCTGGCAACCGACAGTCGATAGAGGGCAGGTCTTACACCGGCAAATGACAACTGGGGTTTGAAGATGGTCCGATTCTGCATCTTCGGCGCCGGCCAGATGGGAAACCGTCACGCACGCACGCTGGCGGAACATCCCAAGGCGGAGGTACACAGCGTCTGCGATCTCCTGCCGGACGCCGCGGCCGACCTGGCCGGACGCCACGGCGCTCTAGCCGTATCCGACCGGAAAGCCGCACTGGCCGCCCCGGCGGTGGATGCGGTGGTCATCACCACACCGGCAAGCTCGCATGCAGATCTGGTGGTCGCGGCCGCACGCGCTGGCAAGGCGATCTTCTGTGAAAAGCCGCTGGCGGAAGACATCCCCACCGCGCGCGCTGCGGTCGAAGAGGTCAGAAAGGCGGGTGTATCGAGTTTCATGGGCTTCATGAAACGCTTCGAGCCAAGCCACCTGGCCCTGATTCAGGCTGTGAAGGCCGGTGAAATCGGTGATGTCGAGCTGGTGCTGCTGACCAACCGCGATCCGAAAGTGACGCTGCTCGACCTGAGCCGGGAAACCCATCAGACGGCGCCCTACACCTTGCTGCGTGAATCGACCGTGCATGACTTCGATCTGGCGCGCGCCCTGCTGGACGATGAGCCGGTGGAGGTCTACGTGGCGGCCTCGAGCCTGGTGGAACCGGAGCTTGGCAGATTGGGCGAAGTCGACGCCGCCATGACGACGCTGAAGACCAGACGCGGCGCCCTCTGCCACATCAACAACATCTGGCGCACGACCTACGGCTATGACCAGCGGCTCGAAGTGCATGGCGTTAAGGGGATGCTGCGGGCAGAGAACCGGCCGGAAACCAGCCTGGTGCGCTACACGGCCGCCGGCGCGCTGCACGACAGGCTGCACTCCGGTCCCCCCGACGGTTCACAGTTCTACCTGCACAAGTATGCGGCAGCCTATCCGGCCGAGATGAACCACTTCGTCGAGTCGCTGGAGGAGGGCAGGCGTCCCATGATCAGCGTGGAAGACGGCTATCGTTCACAACTCCTGGTCGAGGCCGCAGTGGAATCTTTGAAGACAAACCGTCCCGTGCAGGTTGCGGAACAGTAGCGCATTTATCTACCTATTCACAGAAGGAAATTCAAGGAGGAGTCGGACAAATGTATGCAAGTAAACCCAAACTGGTCGTCTTTGCAGTAGCAATTTTCGCAATCCTGCTGGCCGCGTGTCAGCCGGTTGCGACGGAGCCGATGATGGCGGAGTCGGGGAGCATGCTGCCGCTGGAGAAGGTGCGCTTCGGTCTGCCGGGCGCGCTGACACACTTCGACCCGGCGCTGCCCGGCGAGACGTCGGAAGGCTCGACGATCAAGCTGATCAGCGGGCAGCTGCTCCGTCTTGATCAGTACGGTGTGCCGCAGCCGGACCTGGCCGAATCAGTGGATGTTTCGGAGGATGGCCTGGTCTATACCTTCACGCTGCGCGAGAACCTGATGTACTCGGATGGTACGCCGGTTACGGTCGGGGATATCGTCTTCACCTGGGAGCGGATTAAGGACGCGCCGCCGACCGATAAAGGCCCGATTGCCAATGTCGTCAGCGTGGAGGCGACCGATGACAGGACCGTGGTGTGGACGTTGAGCATAGCCGAACCCTCGCTCCCGTTCTGGTTTGGACGCACCGGCTTCTCGGTTCATCCCCAGGCCCAGATAGAGGCTGACCCGGACGGCTATTTCCGCAGCCCGGTCAGCGCAGGCCCCTACTATGTCGCCTCGGGCGAGCCTGGGGATCCCGTGGTGACGCTGAAGGAGAATCCCAACTACCAGCTCGGCCCGATGGCGGTGAAGGAGCTTGAGTTGCACTGGGTGCCCGACCCAACCTCGCGCTCACTGCTGCTGGCCACCGGCCAGCTGGATTACGTTTACGAGCTCCCGCCGCAGGCGCGTGACACCTTCCCGCCGGAGGTTGAGACCTTCGTCGTGGCGCTGGGCGGTGTTTTTCACCTGAGCATCAACCAGCAGATCTCCGAGGACCACTGTCTGTCCAATCGCGATGTGCGCGAGGCCATTTCGCTGGCCATCGACCGCTCCGAGATCAACGAACGGGCGTTGTTGGGCATCTCGCCGCCGGTCATCGGGTACTTCTACACCGGCCAGCCCCTGGATGTTGGTATTCTGCCGAACGGTGGTGCGCAGGATCTGGAGGCGGCTAAGGCGCTAATGGCGAACACGCCGTGGGCGGACGGCGGCTGCTCCTTCACTGTGACGACCTACGGGCCGCGGCCGGGCTATGTGGAAGGGATCCTGGTGTTCGCGGAGCAGCTCAAGGCGCTCAACATGGAGGTGACGCCGGACGGCCAGGAGGTTGGCGTGGCGCTGGACATCATGGCCAACTCGCCGGACTATCACGCCGGCTGGGCCGTCACCGGCAACAACGGCGGGCCGCCGGAGAGCTACCTGCGCAACCAGTTCCTGGACGGCTTCTGGGCGCAGCGGTCACGCATCGACGACGCGGAGATGAAGCGCCTGTTTGATGAACTGGGCCAGACGGTTGACCAGGCTGCCCGTGAGGATCTCATCCGCCAGATCCAGTACCGGGGCTACGAAGTGCAGTCGATCATCCCCTGCTGTGAACGCTCGGTGATGGGCGGCAGCCGCGTCGGTCAGAATGCGGTCAGGACGGTGACCGGTGCATCGCACTTCATCGTCGTCCCCCTGGCGGACGTGGAAGAGTA
This sequence comes from Caldilineaceae bacterium, assembly GCA_965204525.1. GTDB lineage: Bacteria > Chloroflexota > Anaerolineae > Caldilineales > Caldilineaceae > Bin5. The sequence goes on from OZ241994.1 coordinate 3,195,351, forward strand.
ATCGAAAGTCCGCGGCTCGCGGTCGGTACAGGCCGCGAGCCGCGCGGCTGCGAGCGAGGGACGCAGAGGGCCTCCCGGCCCAGGCAACTCAATGTGAGGGGTGAGCGAGATGGCCAGACACACAGAACCCGCTCCGGATAGTCACCGAGCATCCGTCCTCGCTCTCCTCTTTCCTCCTTCCTCACTCCTGCGATGACGTCGTCACCTGGCGGTTTGGCGGCAAGGACGCTGCGCCTGCTCAGGCATCCCGTACTGCGGCGACTGGCGCAGGCGTTCTTCGTCGCCTTCTTGCTGATGGTCTTCGCCTTCCTGCTGATCCGGTTGATTCCCGGCGATCCGGCCATGATCCTGCTGGGGGATGAGGCCACGGAGGAGGATGTGATCGCCTACCGTAAGCTGCTGGGAATCGACGGTTCGATTCCGAGTCAGTTCGGGCGCTACGTCTCCAATCTGGTGCGCGGCGACTTCGGTGTTTCGATCCGTTCGCGCGAGCCGGTGCTCTCTATCGTGGGCAAGCGGCTGCCGGTCTCGCTGTGGTTGACGGTTACGACCATCGTCATGACCGTCGGGCTGGCGCTGCCATTGGGCGTCGCGGCCGCGCTCTACCGCCGCACATGGTTCGGGCACGCCTTTCAGATCGGCGCGTCGGTGCTGGTGGCGACGCCGGTCTTTTTTTCGGGGCTGCTTCTGATCCTGCTGTTCGCGGTTCAGGTCAACCTGGCGCCTATCGCCGGCTATCATGCCGGTTTTCCGGCCAACCTCTATTATCTATGGCTGCCGGCGCTCACGATCAACTTTGTCCTGGTGCCGGTCCTGGCCCGCATTCTGCAATCTTCGATTGTCGAGACGAGCACAGAGGAGTTTGTGGAGGCAGCGATCATCCGCGGCACGCAGGGCTGGCGATTCTACTGGCGCTATCTGCTGCGCCCGTCGCTGGCGCCGACGATCGCCGCGCTGGGCTACTTCGCCGCGACCGTCGTCAGCTATGCCGTTATCATTGAAATCATCTTCAATCTGCCAGGACTTGGTATGACACTTGTCGACGCGGTGCGCAATCGCGATTACCCGCTGGTGCAGGGGATCGTTTTCCTGAGCGGTCTGCTGGTGGTCGGGCTGACGTTCATGGCCGATCTGGTCAACGGCTGGCTGGATCCGCGGGCGAAGATACGATGACAGTTGAAAACCCAAGTGTCTCGCCTGCTGGCCGTCTGCGCCAGGTCGAATTGCAGCGCCACTGGCGTCAGCTCAACGCCGAAAGCCGCTGGGGCGTCGTCATCCTGGCGCTCATCCTCGTGCTCAGCGTCTCCGTCCCTCTTTTGAGTCCTAACGACCCCTACGGTTTCGTCGATCAGCCCCTGCAGCCGCCCAGCACGGCGTTTCTCTTTGGCACCGATCACCTGGGGCGTGATCTGCTTGTACGCGTATTTGCGGCCGCGCGGCTTGACATTGCGCTGGCAATCCTGGGCGTCAGTGTTCCCATCGTGATCGGCACTTTTATCGGTACGCTGGCCGGCACAACGCGCAACCGCATCGCCGAAACCGTCTGGGACGGACTTGTCAACGCGTTGACCGCGTTCCCGGAGATTATCCTGGTGCTGGGAATCGTGGCCATGGTGGGGGCGGACATCCGGGGGCTGCTGATCGCCATCTGGATATCCCGCTGGGCCCAGTACGCCCGCATCGCGCGCGCCAAATCACTGGCGCTGCGGGACGCCGAGTTCGTGCAGGCCGCGCAGGTGCTGGGCTATTCGCAGCTGCGTATCCTCGTCCGTCATATCATGCCCAACGTCTTTTCCGAGGCGCTCGCCTATGCTCTCAGCGACTTCATCTTCATCATCGTCATCATCGGCGGCCTCTCCTTTCTCGGGCTGGGCGTAACGCCACCCACGCCTGAGTGGGGCGCGATGCTGGCCGAAGGGCGGCTCTACCTGCGGACCGAGCCGTGGCTGATCCTGTTTCCCGGCTTTTTCCTTTCATTAACGGCCATCGGCGTGGCCCTGCTGGCGCGGGGATTGGAGCGGATCAGCAAGGGGGAGGATGAGTGAAATAGAGCCTCTGCTGGAAGTCAAGGATCTCTGCATCAGTTTTCGCAAGGGCGGCGGCAGAAAGCTCCCTGTGGTCGACGCTGCCAACCTCAGCCTGAACCAGCGGCAGGCGGTCGGCATCGTCGGCGAGTCCGGCTCCGGCAAGACGATGTTGTGCCGGGCGCTGATCGGCACGCTCCCGCGTCACGGCGCCGGGATCGTTTCGGGCACAGTTCGCTTTGACGGGCAGGAGCTGGCCGGCGCGCCTGAGCGCGTCTGGCGCGGCATTCGCGGCCGCGAGATCGGCTACATTCCGCAAAGCTCGCTGGCCGGCCTCAACCCTGTTCTGACCGTCGAGACCCAACTGGTCGAGTCGATCACGGCGGCGGGGTCGCTCAGCCGTCAGCAGGCCAGGCAGGAGGCGGTTGCGCTGCTCGAACAGGTGCAGATCCCCAGGGCGCAACAGGTGCTCCAGGCCCGGTCGCACCAGCTTTCCGGGGGTATGCGCCAGCGGGTCATGATCGCCGCGGCCATCGCCCAGGCGCCCAAACTCCTGATCGCGGACGAGCCCACCACGGCCCTCGACGTAACCATCCAGCGCGAGATTCTGAGCCTGATCACCCAGCTGCGCCAGGAGCTGAACATGGCGTTGATCCTGGTCTCCCATGATCTGGCGGTGATCGAGGAGGTATGCGATGACGTGATGGTCATGTACGCGGGCGCGTCGGTCGAGGCCGGCCCGGTGGCGGCGCTGTCGAAGGCGCCCCGCCACCCCTACACGAGGGCCTTGCGCGTCTCCCGCGTCGACCGGGCGGTGCCGGGGCAGGACCTGGAGGCGATCCCCGGTGATGCCGCGTCGGTTGGCTCGTGGCCGGCGGGATGCCGCTTCTGGCCGCGCTGTGCGCTGGCAGACGAGGACTGCCGGCGCGATCCCCAACCGGCGCTTATGCCGGCGGCACAACAGCTTTCCGCCTGCATTCACGCCGAACGCTTGTCGGAATTGGAACAGTAAGAGATCGGATATGGCTGCCCTTACCGCTCACGCCGGGGAGAAGCTCCAAGAGAACGCTGCGGACGGTCCGCTATTGGAGGGGAAGGATATCTCTGTTACGTTCGGCCGCGGCACAGAGGCGTTCGACGCTGTGCGCGCGGCCAGCGTCACCCTCTATGGCGGCGAGGCCGTGGGCATTGTCGGCGAGAGCGGGAGCGGGAAAACGACGCTGGCGCGAGTTCTGGTCGGACTGCAGAGGCCCAGCGCGGGCGCAGTCTGGTTGGAGGGTGAACGGCTCTACAGCGCGGCGGCCGAGCGGCGCCTGCCGCGGAGCGAGCGCTGGAAGACCCAGATGATCTTCCAGGATCCCTACTCATCGCTCAACCCGCGCATGAGGGTCTGGCAGGCGGTGGCGGAGGCGGTGCAGGTGTGGCACAATTTGCCGAGAGCGGCGGCCAGGGTGGAGGCGCTGCGTCTGCTGCATACCATGGGCATCAGCGACGACCAGGCCCGGCAGTTCCCCAAATCACTGTCGGGCGGGCAGCGTCAGCGGGTGAGCGTGGCGCGGGCCCTGGCCCCCAGCCCGAAGGTGCTGATCGCCGACGAGCCAACCTCCTCTATCGACCAGTCGGCCCAGGCACAGCTGTTGAACTTGCTGCGCCATCTCCAATCGGAGCGGGGGCTGGCTATCATTTTCATTTCGCACGACCTGGGTCTGGTGCGCTATCTGACCTCACGCGTCTACGTGATGCAGAAGGGCGATATCGTGGAGGCGGGGGAGACCCAAGCCGTTATGGAGCAGCCGCAACATTCTTACACCCAACTGCTTATCAACTCGATTCCGGGACGTTGAAACGGTAGTGGCTCGTGGCAGATGCAGGTGCTTGCCACAGAGTGATAAGGAGGATCTGTGGTTATGAACAGCGATTCCTCGCTGGATCAACTTCTGATTTCGCCCGATATACTCAGCGATCCGTACCCCATCTACCATAAGTTGCGCGAACAGGATCCGGTTCACTGGAGCGATGCCTGGGGTTGTTGGGTGCTGACGCGCTACGCCGACGTGATTGAGGTGCTGCGCGACTACCGCCGCTTTACCAACGTGGGGCGCATCGCCGCGTTTCTGGACCAGCTGCCGTCAAATGTGCGCGCGCAGATTCGCCCGCTCTACGACAACTTCACGGTCGGAATGCCGAACACCGACCCACCGGAGCATACCCGGGTGCGCGGGCTGGTGAACAAAGCTTTTAGCGCACGCGTCGTAGAGGGTATGCGGCCGCGGGTGCAGGAGATCGTAGACGGACTGCTTGATCAGGCTGCAAGCGGCGGCGTCATGGAGGTGATCGACAGTTTCGCCTACCCGCTGCCGGCGATCGTGATCGCTGAAACGCTAGGCGTACCGGCGGAGGATCGTGACCAATTCAAAGAGTGGTCGGACGACATCGTCGCCTTTCACGGCACAGGACGCCCCCACATCGAGACGATCATGAAGAGCACGGCCGCGTTGCTTGAAACCAAGACATGGCTGCTGCAGTTGATCGAGGCGCGGCGGAAACAGCCCGAGGATGATCTGATCAGCGCGCTTGTTGCCGCTGAGGAACGGGGCGACATGCTCAACGAGACCGAACTGGTCGCCACCTGCATCACGCTGCTGACAGCCGGTCATGAGACGACCACCGGACTGATCGGGAACGGGTTGCTGGCGCTGCTGCGCCATCCGGAACAGTTGCGCAGATTGAAGGAGAACCCGGCCCTGATCGGAACGGCGGTGGAGGAGTTTCTGCGCTACGACACCTCGTTCCTGCGCGCCTGGCGTTTAACCGCAGAAGATGTCGAGATCGGTGGTAAGCGGATTCCCAAGGGGCAGACTCTTTCGCTGATGCTGGGAGCGGCCAACAGAGACCCGATCCAATTCGAACATCCCGACCGGCTGGATATCACGCGTGACCCGAACCTGCACACATCTTTCGGCTGGGGCATCCACTTCTGCGCGGGCGCGCCGCTTGCCCGCCGCGAGGCCGAGATCGCCTTCACTACCCTGCTGCGCCGGTTTCCACATATGAAACTGGACGAGGCGGGTGTCGAATGGCAGCAGAATAACACCTTTCACAATCTGAAGAGTTTGCCGGTCATTTTGCAGTAAACGAGTGTCCTTGAGGAGGATGAAACGATGTTCAAAATCATAGACAACCATGTTTCAGTGGATGTCGCTGATCTGGAGGCAACACGAAGCTACCTGGAAGAGCATTGCGGCCTGAACAAGCTCAGAGAGGTCAACCGGCCGGGGCTTACGATCGCCTGGTATCCGGGCCTGGAGCTGTGGCAGGCGACCGATGACGCGGCGCCGGGCATTGTGAAGCATGTCGCCTGGCAGGTTGACGACATTGACGCCGCGGTCGCCGATCTGAAGGCAACGGGGGTCACCTTTGACACGGAGGAGATCCAGCAGATCGACGTAGACGTGGTGGACACCGGCGAGATTGTGCGCTACATATTTTTTTCAACGCCGGTCGGATTGCAAGGCGAACTGTATGAAGTCAAACCGCCGTCCGACTGAGCCTCAACGGCCGCTAACCGGCGGCCAGACACTCATCACTGGCCGCTGGCCACAAAGGAAATGACATGATAACAAAAACCGCGGATGAACTTCATTCCCTGGTCAAACGGATCCTGCTGGCCGCCGGCGCGGATGAGCAGAACGCTGAGGAGGTGGCCCAACACCTGGTGCTGTCGAACCTCAGCGGTGTGGACACGCACGGCATCTGGCCAATGCCGATCTACGTGGCCGGCATACAGGCCGACGAGATCTTTCCCGCGGCCAAGCCGGCGATCCTGCAGGAAACCGCCACCAGCGCACTGGTGACGGGCAACTGGACTTTCGGCCACGTAGCAGCCAAATATGCGATGGAGCTGGCGATCAGCAAGGCCAGTACGCAGAACGTGGCGGTGGTCGGTATGGTGCAGTTGCACCACATCGGCCGGCTGGGCCACTACGTGGAGATGGCGGCCGCCGACGATATGATCGGCATGGTCTGGGCCGGGGGATACGGTGAAGTCACGCCCGCAACCGTCCCCTACGGCGGCAAGCGCCGCGTACTGCACACCAATCCAATCTCGATCGGGCTGCCGGCCGGCGAAGAGTCGACGATGATGTTCGACTGGGCCACGACCGCCCTCTCCGGCGTCAAAGTCGACAATGCCTACAACCGCGGCGAACAGCTGCCCCCGAACAGCATCGTTGACAAGGATGGCGTCCCGACCACCAATCCGGACGACTTTTTCGCGGGCGGCGGGCACCTACCGTTTGGCGCGCACAAAGGCTATACCCTGATGATGGCCGCCGAGTACCTGGGGCGGATCTTCACCGGCGCCGACAGCTACGTGGAAGCGGGGCGGGCCGGCGCCATCATGCTCCACCAGGGTGTCACGATGATAGCGATCAAGGCGGACCTGTTCCAGCCCTTCGCCGAATATGCCGAACGGGCGGACGAGATGGAGCGACGCGTGCGGGCCGTGCCGCCGGCGCCGGGCTTCGATGAGGTGCTGGCGCCGGGCGATTTGGAGGCGCGCACGCGGGAACAGAGACGGCGTGAGGGCATTCCGATCGCCGATGATATCTGGCAGTCCCTCACCGAGGCAGCCGCATCGGTCGGTGTGGATATCGCATAGATTCAGGTGGTCACAACCCAGCAGCCGACGGCGTACAGTTCAAGGAGATCACAATGACGAACCCGCAACTCTCTGCCGAAACCCTCGAGGCGCTGCGCCGGATCGACAGCGCCACGATCGCCAATGCCATCGAACATTTCGAGGTGCGCGATCCGGTCAGCGGCTATGCTTCCCTGGAGCTGCGCTGTCAGTTCCCCGAGCAGGAGCCGATGGTCGGATTCGCGGTGACGGCGACGCAAGACACCACCAGCGCCGGCGACGACAGGCCCAACCGCCTGCACGACGTCCTGGACATGGTCGCCGCCGCGCCCAAACCGGCCGTCCTGGCCGTCCAGTACACGGGCGGGGACCGCCTGCGCAGCTGTCTGGCCGGCGACATGTTCTGCTCGGCGCTGCAGAAGCTGGGCGGGGTCGGCATTGTGACCGATCTGGGGAGCCGTGACTTTCAGGGCATAGCGCAGCGCGCGCCGGGGTTCCAGCTCTTCTGTGCCGGCGCTGTCGTCTCGCACGGATATGGCGCCTATACCAATACGGGCACAACAATTTCGATTTACGGGCTGACAGTTCAGCCCGGCGACCTGTTGCACGGGGACGCCAACGGTGTCGTCTCAATTCCTCTCTCCATCGCCGAAGAGGTCGTCGACCAGGCGCAACGCGTCCTGGAGGTGGAGCGGTCCTACTTCGATTTCCTTGCCAGCGAGGAGTACAGCTACGAGGGGTTGAAGAAGCGCATGGGACGCGACGAGTAGTCTCTGCCCAGCTTGGGGGCGCAACCAGCCGCTACCGGCGCGCCCCCCAAAACAGTGGACAGCGGCCTGTACCATCTACCAGGTCCTGCTCAGCCATCCCACCCTACGCGGTCGCTGGCCGACTTCAACTGTCCGGAGTGACCTGATGGAGCGGCTCCAGCCCCTTGGAGACCCGCTCCACGTTGTCGGCTGCGGCCTGACCGCGGCGCTGCGCGGTCTCCCTTGTTACGCCGGCGATGTGCGGCGTACAGTACATGTTGTCCATCTGCAGCAGCGGGTGGGAGCTCGGCAGCGGCTCGGTCACGAACGCGTCCATGCCGGCGGCCCGGATCTGCCCGCTCTGCAATGCCTCGACCAGCGCATCCTCATCCACCAACAGCCCGCGCGCCACGTTGATCAGCACCGCGGTCGGCTTCATTAACTCGAACTGCCGCGCCCCGATCATGTGCCGGGTTTGCGCCGTGCTGGGCGTATGCAGCGAGAGATAGTCGACCTCGGAGATCAGTTGATCCATGGCGCTGGGATCCCCGAAGAAGGAGACCTGACACTCGTCGCGCACCGACTGCGGGATGTCGGCGATGTCGATCGCCATGACCTCCATGCCCATTGCGTGGCCGCGCTTGGCCAGTTCACGCCCGCTCGCGCCCAGCCCGATCAGGCCGAGCTTCTTGCCCGCCAGTTCGTCGTTCAGCGGCAGGCTGAAAAGCTCGGCGCGCATGTTCGCCTGCGCGGCGCGATGGTTCTTGGCGATCAGCAGCATCAGGGTAAGCGCATGCTCGGCCAGGGCGACGGCGCTGAAGGGGCCGGGCGTGTTGGCGAAGGGCATTTCCTTCTTGAAAAAATAGGGCATGTCCCAGTGGTCAACTCCGACTGAGAGTACCTGCCACAGTTTGACGCCGGCCTCCACTGAGGCATCGACCATCTCGTGCGTGCAGCCAGCGCACGCCACCACGACGTCGATGCCTTCAAACTGCGGGGCGACCGGCTTGTCATGGTCGTACATCTTGATTGGATAACGCCCGTCGACCGCTTCGACAAAGCCATCGTACCAGTATTGCATGACGGGGTTGAAGGGAAGAAAGAGAATTTGCATTTGTCTGAACCTCGTAAGGGCAGTGGTTAGTTGTCAGTGAACGGCATGCGCATTGCACTCCATGATGCCATGTAAGCAGTGGGGCATCAAACCGGGTCGGGGCGGCGCGGGTCAGGCCGCAATCTCGACGCCGAGGCTGTCTGCGGTCTCGATCATCTCCTGCCAGATGCTGTCTTCGACCGGGATGCCGTGCGCGCCGCGCTGCTGCGCGGTGCGGTACTCCGGTTCGCCGGGGAAGAGGACCTCGTCGACGCCGGGTTGCGGGCGCGCCGACTTTACCCAGGCGATCTGCTCCTGGACGGTCTCGATGAACTCGTCGTATGGGAGCAGGGCCTCTATGTTGATGGCTTGGAAGTAGACGCCGTTGCCCGTCTGCTCGCGCTCTTTGCCGGTACAGCCGGCGCCGGAGAGCGCACCCGCCAGCAGCTCGGCCACGATGCCCAGCGCAAAGCCCTTGTGGCCCACGATTCCGCCCAGGGGCAGGAGCGCACCCGCCGGGGGGCCGTAGAAGGCGGCCGGATCGGTGGTAGGGTTACCGTCGGCGTCGACGATTACACCTTCGGGCAGCTGCTTGCCCGCGTATTGGGTCACCCTGACCTTGCCCTCGGGGAATACCGACGTCGTGATATCGACCATGACGGGCCACGGCCCGCCGCTCGGCATGGCGAAGGCGATGGGGTTGGGGGAGAGCCGCCGTTCGGCGCCGCCCCACGGGGCCACCGAACCGGTGGTGCCGTAGGAGTTGACGACCGCCATGCCGATCATACGCGCCTCTGCGGCCATGGTGGGGTATTCGCCCACACGCCCCACGTGCTGGCTGCCGCGCACCACGACGGTGCCGATGGCGACCTGGCGCGCCTTTTCGATCGCGAGCCGCATCGCCTGGCGTGCGATCACCATGCCCCAGCCCTGGTGCGCCTGGATGACGGCGGAGGCCGCGGTCTCCCTTTCGATCTCGATGGGCGTACCCGGCCGGATCGCGCCGCTGCGAATCTGGCCGACGTATTGCGGTATGCGCATCACGCCATGCGAGTCGTGCCCAAACAGGTTGGCGCGCACCAGTATTTCGCAGACGGTTTCCGACTCGGCGTGGGGCGAGCCGGCCGCATCCAGAATTCGGGTGCCGATCTCTTGCAGTTGGTCGGCGGTCAGATATTTCATGTCAGTTGCTCCAGGTGGGTGGGCTGCAAAATCCGGCGGCTTCCGTTCAGGCCAGCGCCTTCACACTGCTGTCGTCGAGAGGGCTAAGCGGCGTAAAGTCGCGATTGTTCTGATACCACGGGCGCTCGGTGCCGGTGCAGGCGTTGCTGACGGCGTTGTAGATCAGGTACATAATCGCCCGGCGCCAGGGGGAGACGTTGTTGGCCGAACCGTGCAGCACGTTGCAGTGGATGAAAGCGACCGATCCCGCCGGCCCGACCAACGCTTCTATCCCGTTCTCCGCCGCGAGCCGTTCAAAGGTCGCGTTGTCGATGTGATGCAGCGCGTACCCTCTCCCGGCCGCGTCCTTGTGCAGCCGGGCGTCCAGAAGGCCATGGCGCTGCGAGCCGGGCACGATCAGAAGGGGAGACGTGACCGCGGTGCAGTCGTCGATGAAGACCGATACCATGATGCAGTTCGGTTCGGGCATGCCGTCGATCGAGTGCCAGGGCGGGTAGTCCTGATGCCAGTCCCAGGAGGCGCCGCCGCCGAAGCCCTGTTTGGGGTTCAGACGGCTCTGATGGAGATAGACGTCGTCGCGCAGCAGCTGGCGGACCGGGTCCAACAGACGGGGGAGCAGCGTAAGGCAGCGGAACGGCTCGGAATAGGTATGCGCGCCGAAGGCCAGCCTGACTGAGGACGGATCCTCCTTTTCGGAGATGATCTCCGGCCCTGGGCGGCTGAGGATCTCCGGCAGCGCTTCCTGCAAGACCGCGACTTCATCGCTGTCCAGCAGATCCGGGAAAAACAGGTAGCCCTGTTCATCATACTGTGCAATCTGCGCGCTGCTGAGTTTCATGTTTTGATCTCCATTACCAGAACTAATGTGCGGCCCAATTGGAGATTTAACTCCTCCTGGAATACATTCCCGGGTCCGAGGAGGAATAGGGCCACCCGGAACCGCCGACCATGTGGAACTCGTCCGCTTTGCCGCACAGCCAGTAGAACATTTCGGCCACGCGCGGGACCGATTGCCATTTGCGGTGGCCGCCGCAGAAATAGTTGCTCGTATAGGAATAGTCAGCGCCGGCGAAATCAAAATCGGCGCGTGCGTTCCAGTCGCGTGCCGGCGGCGTTGTGCGCCAGTACACCCACTTCAACAGGTTGCGCGTCGATTGGTCGACCTTGTCGGGCTGACGGTGCCAGATCGAATAGGCTGTGACGAAGACCGAGCCGGCGGGCGCGGTGGTCGCCTCCTGTCCGGCCAGATTGCCGAAGCGCTCTATGTCCTCCCTGGTTATGGGCACGAGGTGGGAGCCGGGCAGGAACAGGGTCGGCCCCATCTCCATGCTGTTCGACTGGGGGATATAAAAGACCTGCAGCAGATTGCAGGCACGCTCGAAGTCGGAACCGGCGTCGATGTGCCAGTAGTTGGCCTTGACCGGCCCCACAAGGCGATGGTTGGCCATCCACTCGGGGAGCTGGAAGCGGGCGCCCAGCAGGGAGCGGATGACGCCGGCGACCGCGGGATGCAGCAGCACCTCGTCGATGAAGCGCTCATCCCTCACCAGCTGATGGGGGTCCGCTCCCTCCTCGTCAAGGTATTCGAAAACCCAGCGGTTGGTGGATTCCGGTATCACACCTTCGAGTGTGAGGATGCCCGTTTTGCAGAATTCCAGGACCTCCTCATCGGTCAAGGTAGCCTTTATGTCATCTATCGCGCGCAGTGCCGCCATCGCCATTGGTCGCCTCCTATCCGGTATGCAGGAGCGTCTTAAGCGTCTTCGTCAGATTTTCGCTTCAAGAATCTGCAGCAGTTCGAATACCATGCCGTTGGGTGAGCGGAAGAATGCCAGACGGCGCGAGCCAAAGGCGGCGCTGATCTCCACCTTTTCGACCAGAACCTCCAGGCCCATAGTGGTGAGCCGGTCGTACTCCTGATCCAGATCCTCGACTTCGAAGACGGCGTGCGTCAGGCCGGGCGTCAGCGCGTGGCCGAGTTTGTCCTCGAAGACGGTTTTGGGCGTCAGGAAGATGCGCGTGCCGCCGAAATTGACGAAGGCGTAGTCGACCTCTTCGCCGTCGGGCGCGGTGAACTTCTCGCGTAAAATCAGTTCGGCACCGATCTCTTGCCAGAACGTGATTTCGCTTTCCATGTCATCGACTTTCATGCCGATGTTCCAGAGCGAAGCGTCCATCTATTCCCATTTCTCCAGAATGAATTCGCAGGTAACGTGCACATCCGGGCCGTGACTGAACAAAAGCTGTGCAGGAAAGCGGATCACGCGCCAGCCGGCGTTGATGGCGTCCAATACGGTCTTATAGGGCCAATCGGCGGGGTCGAAGGGGCCGTCGGAGACCTCGCCGTCCGCCACCTGCAGCATCCCGATCACTTCAGAGGTGACGGCAGTGGTTGCGGTCTGCAGGTAGAGCAGACTCTGTCGTCTGGACCCGTTCTCGCCGATCGCCTTGCCCAGCGCTCGCAGCCGCTCCTCGGTCAGTTCTCCCCGTTTCAGCTGCTCGATACACTCTTCCAGTCGTTGGGCGGCGGCTTTCATTGTCAGGTGTCCCTTCGCGGCTCATCCTCAGCTGACGACTACCGGAATCTCAAGGTCGGGAATCTCCTCGTCCAGAGGAAAGAAGGGCCGCTGCATGCGCTCAAAGCTGAGGTTGCGCACATGGGCCGGGGTCGGTCCGGGCGTGTCGACGATGAAAGCCGCCTTCATCAGGTCGCGGTAGGCGTGGCGGTAGTTCATCGGATTCTTGACGCCGATGAACTTTGCCCAGCGCACATCCATGCCCACGCTGCGAAACTGCTCATCGCCCCAGTCGTAGGTCGGCTGAGACATGACCAGGAGCTCGATGCTGCCGATCTGCAGCACGGCGGAGAGACCCATCGAAGCCCAGGTGCCGCCAAAGAGGCCGCCGTCGTAGCGGAAACCGCCGTCGCTGAGACGGCGCACGGTGCCGCTGACGGCGACGGGTTCGCCCCAGGCCGGGTCAAGGCTGTAGCCGACCTGCAAACGGACCGTCTGACCAATGCCGGCGTGCGCGCAGGCCCGGGCCGCGGCCGGGTCGACCACCATCAGAAAGGCGGGCTCTTCCAGTCCCAGCGCCAAAAGCTCGCGCAGAAGGGCGACGCTGTCGCCGGGCGCGCCGCCGCCCGCGCAGTCGGCGGTGTCCACCAGCAGCACGGGTCCTCCTTCCACGCTACGGCCGCGGGCGACGGCTTCCGCGACCGGCAGATGCTCTACCTCGAAAGCCCGGCGCCGCTCCCAGAACGCCGCGGCCAGCGCGTGCGCCTCCTTCTCCGCCAGCGCGGGGTCATTGTCGGTCACGACGACGGCGCCGCAGCCCATGCCGGGCAGGTCGTTGTAAGGGTGGACCTGGAAACAGGATACGGAGAGGATGGCCGGCTCCTTTTCCAGGCGCCGCGCGCGCCGCGTCAGGTGGGCCATGGGCCCGTCGCCGAAGGTCTGGCCGTTGCAGGCGCCGCAGATAATCGGTACCTTGGCCAGGGCCGTCACCGGTCTGACTTCGCGCCGCACTGTCTGCAACAGCAGGCTGGCGCCGCGTTCGCCGGTGGAATAGGTGTCGTCGTGGGGATAGTGGGTGAACGACACCAGGGCCGTGGCCTGCCTGACCATGCGCGGGGTGACGTGCGCGTGCAGGTCGAGCGTCATGACGATAGGCAACACCGGCCCTGCAGTGCGGCGCACGGCATCGAGAATGTCGCCCTCCGGGTCCTCTTGCGAGGCCGTGACCATGGAGCCGTGCATGGCGAGGATGAGGCCGTCGAGCGGGAGCGCGGCGCGCAGCCGCGCCAGCAGCGTTTCCTTCAACTCGGTGTAACAGGCATCGGTCAGGACGCCGCCCGAGACGCTGCGCGCCGCCAGCAGCGGGAGCGGCTGCGCGCCCTCCTCTTCACAGACGGCGAGGATGCCGGCAACTTCGCAGTCGGTGCCGGCCAGTTGGAGCAGGGCATCGCCCTCGTGGACATAGGAGTTGCGAAACAGGGCCAAGTCGGTCTGTGTGGCCGCGAACTGGTTGCTCTCCTGAAAGATCGAGCCGATACCGATGCGCATGGCTGTCATTGGATTGCCTTTTCGGGCCCCATTTCGCGCAGGGGGCGCATCGAACAAACGCTGTGGGGAAGGTATCAGATGTTACCGATGGGCGCGTTTCAACAGATGGACAGAGAGATTATACCCACGTATCGGGGGAAGGCCAATGTTGGTTCAAATAGAGGCATGAAAGTAAACTAAAGTGGATAATTCAAACTGGCTTAATCAAAATGGAGACAAGCATGTTACGTTCTGCCTCACTATCTGCCGTTCTCGTACTCGCGTTCCTCATGGCTGGTTGCGTTGCCATCCCCACCAGGAGCGAACCAGCAGCCTACACGCAGGCGCTCGTACAGGACGCCATCCGCCTCCACACTCAGGAAGGCCGCCAGGCAGCCATCGACCACTACAGTTCATCCGAAAACGTAGACGGGCAGTGGTACGTCTTCATAATCGACGGAGATGGATACACGGTCGCGCACCACAACCCCGAAATGATCGGGCGGGACCCGGCGCTGCGCGTCGACGTTACCGGCTATTTCTATGGCGACGACGTTCTGAGCGCTACCGAGGCAGGCAAATGGGTCAGCTACGTCTTCAACAACCCGGAGACGGGCGAGGAGACGCGCAAACACGCATGGATCGTACGCCACGACGGGCTGTTCTTCGGGTCGGGCTGGTACGAAAAGGAGTGAGTTGGGAGGGGGACGCGGAGTGCGATGCGCGCCCTGGGTCCAACAGACAGGAGGATGATTTGAAAATCGGACTATTCACAGATAGCCTGCCAACTTCCTTCACAGAGGCGCTTGATTGGGTTGTCGAGCACGGGATCGAAGCTGTGGAAATCGGAACGGGCAATTTCTCGCCGGCATTGCATTGCAACCTGGATGAACTGCTGCATAACGAGGAGGCCCGCACAGCCTTCAGGTCCGCCATAGAAAGTCGCGGCCTGATGCTGAGCGCTCTCAACTGCAATGGCAACCTGCTCGACCCGCACCCCGCGCGCGGCCCCGCATCGCAGGATGTCTTCTTTAAGACGGTAGAACTGGCTCATAGACTCGGCCTGGATACCATCGTGACGATGAGTGGTTGCCCTGGCGATCCGAGCGGGACACCCTACCCAAACTGGCCCACCCACCCGCAACAGCCGGAATACGCTGACCTGGAGCGCTGGCAGTGGGATGAAGTAATCACCCCTTTCTGGGAAAAGGCCGGCCGGTTCGCTGCCGATCACGGCGTCCGGGTGGCGATCGAACTACACCCTGGCCAGTCCGTGTATAACACCCGCACTATGCTGCGCCTGCGTGCGGTCGCCGGGCCGAGCGTGGGCGTCAACCTCGATCCCAGCCACTTTTTTTACCAGGGTATGGATCCGCTCATCGTCATCCCCGCGCTGGGAGAGGGATTCATTTTCCACGTCCACGCCAAGGACACCCGCCTCAACCCTTCTGAAATGGCTCTCAACGGCGGTCTCGACATGCGGCCGATGGACCTGGTTGCCGAGCGCTCGTGGGCCTACCGCACGCTGGGTTACGGCCATGGGGAGGCATGGTGGCGCGATTTCGTCAGCGCGCTGCGCCTCGCAGGCTACGACGGAGCGCTGAGCATCGAACACGAAGACCCGGTGATGAGCGCAGCTGAAGGCATCATCAAGAGTGTGCAGTTCCTCGAACCGCTGATCTTGAGGACGATGCCGGAATAGTTTGCTTAGCGTAAAGCGTGTTACGGGGTGTCCCTGCACTGCAGCCGATACGATCCGGTTCGTCAGCGGCCGCACTCCCAAATATCAGGCCTAAGTCGCCAACAGTTTCATCTTCAACGATGCCGTCAAAGATGAACGGGCTGCGATCATCGAAAGAGCCCGGCTGCCGCACATTCGAATACTCGCTGCCTTACCATCTGTCGTAGAGATTGCCCCCAATGTAGAACCGCTCCATCTGGTTGCCCCAGTAGGCGGTGAATAGACGACCATCGGGCAATTCTATGGTAACCGGGTAGCCGATATCCCAGTTCAGGAAATCATCTCGCAGAATACGCCTGTCCTCCGCCGACCAAGTCCGCCCCTCGTCCCGACTGAGCGCAAGCTTGATGCTTCCCAGATCGTCCAGGCCGTCTTCGCGTCGGCAACGCCAGCCATACGAACACAGAATCTCTCCGCTGCTGAGCGTGAGCAGCCGCGCCCGGTGTCCGAACGACGGCATGGGTGTCTCCTCCCAGGGTGTCCACGTCTTGCCGTCGTCAGCGGAAGATGACTGAAGATGATTCCCATCGACAATTCGGATCAAGGCGATGAGTCGTCCGGAGGGTGCACGCGCCAGCGTGGTCTCTGGGTATACCGCGGTGTACTGCAAGGGTACATCCCCTATCGACGCGTGGAAATGCCAGGATTGACCTTCATCATCTGAGGCGAATAGCGAGGCTGAAAGGGGTTCACTGAGGCAGCTTGACACCGGTAGTAGCAGCCGTCCGGTCGGTAGCCGCACAGCAGGGGCCATCACCGTAGCATCTGTCAGCGGTCCAGAGTCCAACTTCTGTGAATCGATCGTCCAGCTGCGGCCGTCATCCACAGATCGCAGGAACCACGTTTCGAAGTCGTGTCGGCTGGCCAGAGGTTCAATTCTTTCACCAGATTGGTCGTGGTTCCGATAGATGAGAATGCTGAGAAGCCAGTTGCCGCCACCCAGTCGGTGGAAAACGGGCACGCGAATGTCGAATGGCCAGGGAAAATGAGCTATGACCTGAGCGTCTTCGGGGTTCCAGGTCTGCCCCTTGTCTCTGGACCGCACAAGAATGGCCTTCCCATGTGGCGCCACATGTTCGGCGGCCCGGCGAAAAGCCAGCATGATTTCCCCATCATCTGCCAAAGCAATATCCAGATCGTTACAGTGGTCTCGCCCATGGTGGTAAAGGATCATCTGCTTGGATGAGAGGCGCTCTGGAAAGAGCTCCGGATATATCCGCTTGCTGAGCGCGTTGACCACCCGTCGCAGCTGCGTCACATCGTCCTGGAGTTGGGCGATTTGATCGGCGTTGGTGTGGGCTGAAACCTCCAGCGTGTCCTGTCGATCCTTGATCATGAAGAATGAAACGGTTCCCGCCTGAGGTGTTTCCAGATCGACGCGTAACCGGAGCGGCTCTTGCGGTGTTACGCGGTGGGCCGGCACAGTCAGACGGTAGATGCCACTGTTGCCGTGCATTTCGTGCTGGCGGTGGTAACCGTCGGCCGGCATCTGTACGCGTTTGGGCGTGAATTCCAGCCGAAAGTCATCCGCCTGCCAGGCCATAGATGTACGAACCCCAAGGTCGAAAGTGAGGGCATATTCGCCGTTAACCAAAAGCCGGGCCTGGTTGGGAGGATAAACATTGTAAGCGGTGTTGGAGCTGGCGCCCACAAAGGAGAACGCGGTCAGAGCTCTGGCAGGAACCGGATGCGTTTCCCACTCCAGGGGCGGCGTCTCTTCCAGTGGACGTCGCCACCAGGAGAGTGTCCACCATCCTTCGGCGTAGCCTCGAAAGTCGTGGCCTGGCCTGGCCCGCGCCATTGTGTGTGTAGGGCCGGCCGGGGCGGACAGAATGCGCCGGAACCCTTCGACCAGCTGCAGCTCCTCCGTACTTGGGGATAGTTCAGAATAGTTCTCGGTTGCCATTTTGAATCCTCATCGAGTGGAGTTACATAAGATGCAACACGAAGTCCGGGACAATTGTCTTTCTGGAAGCCGCCTAAGCCTTCCCGCGCTGCCACAGACGGGGGTCCAGGGCCATGCGCAGTCCGTCCCCGAGGAAGTTCAAGCCCAAAACCGTGATAAAGATGGCCGCACCCGGAAAGAAGGACGTCCAGGGGGCCTGCTCCAGATAGCCATACCCGTTCTTCAGCATGGCCCCCCAACTGGGCGTTGGAGGTGGTGCCCCCATCCCCAAGAAGCTCAGGCTGGCCTCTGACAGGATAGCGCCTGCTATGTTCAACGAAGCCTGTACGATGAGCGGCGCGGTGACGTTAGGCCA
The DNA here is from genome assembly GCA_965204525.1 of Caldilineaceae bacterium. GTDB lineage: Bacteria > Chloroflexota > Anaerolineae > Caldilineales > Caldilineaceae > Bin5. Next base: position 3,213,083 of record OZ241994.1, read on the forward strand.
GATGTGGCGGCGCAGCATCCGTCCATGGCTTACTCCCACGACGGTTGCTGCGATGACATAATCGCGTTCCCGCACTGAGAGAACCTGTCCCCGCACCAGCCGCGCGAAGGCCGGTGTATTCACAATTCCGACAGCGATCATCACGTTGCTCAGGCTTGGACCCAGCGCCGCGGTGATGGCCAGGGCCAGGACCAGGGTAGGAAAGGCGAAAAAAGCGTCAACGAGACGCATCAGCGCGTCATCCGCCCAGCCGCCCCAATAGCCAGCAAGCAGCCCGAGAAGGACCCCGAGAACGGTCGCCAAGCCAACCGAAACCAGACCCACTTGCAACGAAATGCGTGAACCATGGATGAGGTTGCTCAAGACATCGCGGCCCAGATCATCGGTACCGAGCAGATGGGCCAGACTGGGCGGCGACAGCACAGCGCCGTAATCCAAAGCTGTGGGATCGTAAGGTGCAATGAAATCGGCTGTGAGTGCCATCAATATCAGGACGACCCAGACCAGGATGCCAGTCCAGGCAAGCCGTGTCTCAAGGACCCGTCGCAGGACGTTGAAGCGGTTCTTTTGGATCATCGTCGTGTCAGTGCGGAGGCGATCTGTGAAGCCCCCCTCTCCCGTCCCAGCTGTCCAGTTATCGTTCCCCTTCAAATCCCTCTAACCATAGCGGATGCGAGGGTCCAAGTAGACATACAGGATGTCGGTAACGAGGTTACTGATCAGTACGGCTATCGCCATGAGCAGCATCACGCCCTGGACCATAGGGATGTCATGCCCAAATATAGAATCCATCGCCAGCCGGCCTATTCCGGGAATGCCGAAAACCGATTCAACGATAACCGTCCCGCCAAAGAGCCGTCCCATTTGCAATCCGATAATGGTGACGACCGGAATGAACGCGTTCTTGAGTGCGTGGCGGATGATCACCACCAGTGCCGCCAAGCCTTTGGCCCGCGCCGTAGTGATGTACTCCTGTTGGAGCACCTCCAGCAGCGCTGAACGCGTCTGTCGCATGGTGATGGCCGCCAGTGCAGTGCCAAGGGTGATGGCCGGCATAACCATCAGCTTCAGATTCGCCAGCGGACTTTCGATGAACGGGACATAACCGCCGGCGGGCAGCCAACGCAGCCACACGGAAGCGACAAGGATCAGCATAATGCCCAGCCAAAAGTTGGGGGTCGCCACGCCTGCCAGGACAAAGACAGTCCCCGCGGCATCTATCTTGGAGTTAGGCTTGATGGCTGAGATTATGCCCATGGGCAGACCCACCCCCATTGACACCAGCATCGACAAAAGGCTGAGTTCGATTGTGGGGCCCAACCTCTGGGCAATCCCTTCCAACACTGGCTGTTGGTTGCGAAAGGACACACCCAGGTCGCCCTGCAGCACCTTGCCTACCCAGTTGAGGTATTGAACCGGAAGAGGGAGGTCCAATCCCAGCTCGCGACGGTAAAATTGGTACAGTTCCTCATCACGGAGGGCATCTTCGGGCAAAAGGGCTATAGCGGCATCACCAGGGACGAGCAGGATAATGGCAAAGGAAATAACGGTAACCAGCCATAAAACGGGAATGACCTGTAGAAACCGTCGCACCAGATAGCGCGTCATCCCTCACCCTTGCGAATTCCCGAAAGTGACTTCAGTCTGATACCAAGAATAATTCGCACTCCGAGTTCGAATTGCTACCATGGACGCACGCCAAACCGTTTGGGATGCGTACTGATGCTTTCGATGAAGGCTCTGCAGTCGTCGAGGAAGTCTCGCTTCCACTTCCGGATCCCTTCATTCAGGTTCAACCCGGGACGATAGCGGGCGGGGGATGACGGTAGAACTCATCTCTGCGGCTGAAGCCGCAGCCCATGACCTGTTTGAGCCGGGTGTATCCCAAAATGTGAGCGCGTTTGTGGCTACCTCAGGCCTTCTGCGTTGGATGCTGGCGAGACGCCCGGGGGGAGGGCCCGGGCGTGGTTTCCAAGAACGTGGGATGCATCACCTGAGCCAGCGCTGCAACTTATTCAACGTTCAAACATGCCCAAGCAGCCCTGGTCATGCGGCACTGTCTCGACGGCGACGCTCACGAGTCGCTCGACCTGTTCATGGCTAAGAAGGGGCGACGTCCACGCGTGTGTCGATACCGTCACCCCTGTGATCCCAAACCGAATGTCGTGATGCGTTCAAATCAGGTCCAATGCAGTTGGGCCCCATTCCAACTCCAAGCGCTCCACTCCACCGTCACCCCGCTCAACTCATTCGGGAAGATCAGGGCTTTCGGAATGGCGTAGATGAAAAGCCACAGAGCGTCTTCATAAACCATCTCCTGAATCCGCTTATAGATTTCGTGACGCTCGTTGGGGTCGAAGGTTGCCTGGCCCTGGGCCATCAGATCATCGATCTCTGTGTTCGACGAACGCACAAAGTTTCCATAGCCCGTTGTCAGCAACTGACGACGCTGGCCACTTGGATCCGGACTCCAGCCACGCGTATTGTGGTTGAGGTCCCAACCCTCGCCTGATCGAGCTGCCTCACGCCACCTGACAACGTCTACAACGTCCAGCTCGATATTAATACCCAGTTCTTTTACCGCGGCTTGAACCCCCTGTCCCGTCCTGAGATCCTGACTGCGGTTAAACTGCAGCATAACCAGGTCCACACCATCGGCATAACCGGCTTCCTTAAGATACTCGCGCGCCTTGTCTGGATCATAGTCGTAGTAGGGAAGATCGTCATCATACCCAAGCCCCCCCTTCGGCCAGAAATGTTTGGAGCGGAAGCCGAGGCCAAGCCCCAATGCTTTCGTCAGGTCATCGTAGGGGATGGCATGGGCAAGCGCTTTGCGCAACGGGATGTTATCCGCGAACTTTCCCTGTTGGGCGTTGAGACCCAAGGCATAGGTAGTCGGCGCCCAAGTGACTGGAAAATTCTTCAGAGCCGGATCACCTTGAGCCGCTGACCAGTCCTTGGGATCGATATCCGACAGATGCATATCACCACTGCGCAACCTCAGAAATGCCACTGTATAGTCGGTGAGCATATCGAACCTTATCGAGTCCAAGTAGGGTAAGGGCTGACCATCCTCTCCCGTCTGCCAGTAGTCCTCAAAGCGCTCGACGGTGATATGGTCATCCTTCACCCACTCCACAAACTTGAATGGACCGGTACCAACCGGGTGTTGGGCATATCCATCGTCGCCCATCTCCTCGACGGCCTGCTTCGAGACAATCCGTGTGCGACCATTGCTGGCTGGGTAGGCCATCAAATGGGGGAAGGCGGCATTCGTTGCTGTCAGATTGACCCGGATGGTGTGAGAATCCAAGCTATCGATCGACTCAATTTCAGCGACGACATCCTTAGCCACCGACTGCGGGTGGTCTCGCATCCGGAGAAGGTTCCACTGGGCGACATCGGCATTCCAGTCGCTGCCATCGTGGAACTTCACCCCCTCGCGCAGGTTAAAGATCCAGGCTGTGTCGCCGTCGCGTTCCCAGCTCTCTGCCAGGGCTCCCGACAACTCGAAAGTGCCCGTCTCAGAGTCAACGAGCCGGTGATGCAGCAGACTGTCGTGTATCTGTCCCCATACCTGGGTGTGTGGTCCCGTATCCAGGTGCGCATCAAGTATCTTGGGTGGCTGTTGACGGGCAATCAATGTAGGCCCACCGCGCTTGATCATGGGTTCGGGTGCGGCAGCAGGCGCCTGAGGTGCTGCTTCTTGGGCTGGTAGGGCGCAGGCGGCTGCTACCAGGCCGGCGGCGGCCGCCGCTGAAACCTGTAGAAATCTTCGACGGGAAATCTCGTGAGCGTTTTTCTCTGCCATTTTTTGTCTCCTCCCTCTTAGATATGCTCGGTTTCCAAGAACAGGGGGACCACTCGACCAACTGAACTGGCCTTGCCGGCGTTCTACTCGTCTGTCAATCATTCGCACAGCGAGTGCCACCCCAACAGACGATGCGTTTCTGACTACCTTCAGGCAACTGAATTGAACGCCGCGGCCAGCCGGTTTGGTCGCCTCCCAAACTGAAATACACGTAGCGCGCTCGAAAGGAGCGTATGTAAAAACCTCATTCTTGCCCCACTCCGCGGAAAAATGAGGCTGATTTATTCTATTATATTATATATATTACAGTTGCACATCCAGTGGTTGGCCCGCTGTCACCGTAATCCCGGCAGAGAGTGGAATTGTTCGCCCGTCGACGACAAGCTCGTTCACCGCTAGTTTGCCGCTGCCAAGCTCGATGCTGAGCTGATTTCCAGTCAGCTTTATGGTTCCCCAGGCGCCTTCCACTGAGAAGAAGGTGGCGAAGTTCGCCCGGTTCACCTGGGGCGAGAGCGCGATGCGGCCCCGGCTCAGATCGATCTGCAGGCGGGCGTAGGCCTGCAGCAGACCGTAGCTTGCCATGGCGCGGGCATAGTGGTCGCCACATTCCGGCTCGTTCCAGGGATTGCGGGCGGTGCCGTCGTGGCGAGAACGGATGGCATCTACGATTGACTCGCCCTCCGCCAGCAGTCCTTCCTGGATCATCAGGCAGGCCACCTCATATTCGCATCCCGACCAGACCTCGTGGGCGCGCAAGACCGCGGTGAGTGGAATAATATCTCCCGGCTCCTCGGGGAAGGTCGCGTAGACCACGCCCTGTTCCTCGTTGACGGCGAAAGCGCGCAGGAAGTTGGTCGGCACTTCGTTCATGCGCTTGAAGTTGTGCCGGTAGATGGAGCGGAGCGCTGTGCGGAGATGTTCAGCGGGCACGAGCCGACCCAGGCCGACCAGGTTCGCCAGCCACTGGCCGAAGAGCTGGTCCGACAGGCAGCCGTTGTGGACCTGGTTGTAGGGAGCCTGGCCCTGCTCCATGAACAGCGGGCTGTCCTCGGCGCCCGGCATGGTATCGCCCATTCCGCCCATGCCGTAGCTCGCGCCAAAGTCGGCGGCGGCGGCCAGGTCGAGGCGCTGCTGGTAGAACTCACCGTTCCAGAGGAGCTCGTCGGCGCGTGGGGCGCCGCGGGCGGCGATCTCTTCGTAGACGGCTGCGGTCTGTGGGTCGTCCAACTCCCTGGCGATGGCGGCGCCGGACTTCAGCGCGGCCAGATAGAGGAAGGTCATGAGCGGGTTTGGCCCATAGTAGGCGATGTCGGTCGTATTGTGCTGTTCACCCTCCATGACGCCATCGCGATCGGCATCCCAGCCCCCTGGTTGCCAGGCATATTCCAGCGCCAGCCTGGCCTTCGGCCACAGCTGTGCCAGGAAGTCGCGATCGCCCGAAAGCCGGTAGTCGCGCAGGAGCTGGATCACCTCGGCCATCTGTCCGTCGGCCGCGGTCGTGGCCTCTGCCAGGAAGGGCTCGGCTCCGCTCGGTGTGCGCGTGCGGAAAAACATGCGGCCGTCGGAATCAGTTTCAACCAGAAAGGCATTGGCGCGCATATCCCGTTCCAGGCTCGGATAGAGAGACGCCAGGGCCTGCTCGTACATCCAGACGTGGGTACAGTTCATGGGGCAACAGCCGGAGTCCGGGTTGCAGCCCTCGTAGGCGTAGAACTGGCCGGACGCGTCGCGAAAACAGGTCTGCGTGCGGATGGTGGCCATGTTGCCCGTTACGGCGTCGATCGCATGGTCCGGTACGGTTGTGGCGTAGAGATGCCGGTGGAAGTCGCGTGTCTCGGCTTCCAGGCGTTCGCGCTCAGCCACCACGTAGCTTGCGACCGCATCGGCGCTGGGAAACCTCTGTGTATATTCGTTGCCCACCCAGCGCGGCTCATCTACATCAGGAAGCTGAACGTAGCGATTGGGGAAGCACCAGGCGAGAATCACCGGAACCGTCACTGACTGGCCGGGATCCAGCGTGATGCTCATACCGAGGGCTGCCTCGAGCCGTCGCGCCACGGTCAGGTTGCCGCTCGGCGCCGCGACCGTGGCGTCCTCTTCCTGCTCGAAAGGCACGCTGCCCAAGAGCTGGTACCAGAAGGGACGGAGAGAGTAGGGCCAGTCCTGTTCGCCGAGGCGCGTCTGCAGGGTCGTCTCGGGCCAGGGCGTGACCGCGGCCATGCTGCCGGCCATGGGATGGCGGCCGCCATCGCGTTCGGACTCCATGAGAACGCCCTGGAAGTCCGGCTCACGCACGGTCCGGTTCACCTGTTGTCCGCCCGGCCAGGGCGCGTCACCCGGCCAGGGCGAAAACTGATAGCCGACCAGGTTCGACGCGACGGCCACCAGCAGCGCCTTGATCCGGCGTTCTGTACGGTTTTCCAGGTTCCATGACAGAATCGCCGCAGGCAGCCCGGAATCCTCGGTGTTGCCGGGTATCATCGGATTGAACGCGTCCAGTGAGACCCGAACCGGGAAGGGGTGCTCGGTGGCGCCGTCCTCGAAGTCCAGATGGGCCAGCGGGTATTCGCCTGTGAATCTGACCTCGCCAAAGCGGGGCAACCCGGGGACCTGGTGAACCGGTACACCGCGCGAGCCGGTGAAGGGCGGAAAAAACTGGCGCTCCAACACGCGCGCTTTGGGTATACCCGAGCCATCGTCGACGCCGAGCGCAAAAAAGTTGCGGAACGGCGCCTGACCTTTGGCGGGCCGGTTGGCAATCTCAAAATCACAGAGCTGGCCGCGCCCGCCCAGGCTCACGGTGCCGGTGCCAATGCCGCCCAGTGGAAAGGCTATCTCTCGCAGATGTTCGCCGGTATATGTGAGACGTCCCATGGGTTCTTCGCTTCTCTTGTGGCGTGGTGGGTGTGGAATAGACAGTTATGCCGGCCTGACCGCCGTGGTCAGCTGCAGGAACCTGCCCTTGACCGGTCCTCAACCCTCTTTCAGGCCGGTCAGGGTGATCCCTTCGATCAGATAGCGCTGGGCCATGAGGAAGACGATCAGTACCGGGATCACGGCCATGGCCACCGCAGCGTAGGTCACGCCGATCAGGTTAACATACAGTTCGTTGATGTAGCTCAGAGCCAGCGGGAGGGTGAACTTTTCCACGGAATTCAGGAAGATCAAAGGGCGGAATAGCTCATTCCAGTGAAAGTTGAAGCAGAAGATGGCCAGCGCAGAGATGCCCGCCGCGCCCAGCGGCAGGAAGATCCGCCAGTAGATGGTCCAGTAGGTGGCCCCGTCAATCTTGGCGGCGTCCACCATCTCCTGGGGCATGGTCAGAAAGAACTGGCGCAAGAGAAACGTTCCCGTGGCGCTGAAAAAAGCGGGCAGGATCAGAGAGGTGTGGGTGTCGATCATGTCCACCTTGGCCAGCATGACATAGACGGGAATAATCGTCATCTGCGGCGGAATCATCAGGGAGGAAAGCAGAATAATGAACAAGACCTCACGCCCGGGGAAGCGCAGGCGGGCAAACGCAAACGCGGCCAAGCTGCAGGTGAACAGTTGCCCGGCGCAGATTGCACATGTGACCTTGAGGCTGTTCCAGCCGGTGACGAGAAAGTTCACATAGTGGAACGCTTCCTGATAGGAATTCAGATAGGGCGGCCATGGAAACCAGTTGGGCGGCATCTGCAGCAGCTCTTTGGAGGGGCCGAACGAAATGACTATCATCCAGATAAACGGCGAGATAGTCAGCACCCCCCCCAAGACCAACAGGGAATCGAGCAGACCCGTGGCGGCGATGCCAACACGGCGGTTCTGACGGACGTCCTGCCACACGTTCATGCCGCCTCTACTCTCCCATATAGTAGACCCAGGCCCGGCTTGCTCTCATTTGCAACAGGGTCAGGAGCATCACCACCACGAAGAGCATCACGGCTACGGCAGACGCGTATCCCATCTTGAATACCTGGAAGCCGGTCTCATACATATACATAACGATTGGACGCGATGCGTCTCCCGGCCCTCCCTGTGTCAGCACATAGGCGGTATCGAACAACTGCACCGCATGGAGCATCTCAATCACGAGCGCGAAGAAGATGGTTGGTGTCAACAGGGGGATCGTAATGTGCCAGAACTTCTGCCCAAAGTTGGCGCCGTCGATCTCAGCCGCCTCGTAAAAGTGACGCGGGATGTTCTGCAGCCCAGCGAGGAAGATGACCAGATTGAACCCGAATGTTTTCCAGATGTTGACCAGCACGATCGATCGCAGCACCCAGCGTGAACTGGTCGTCCATGGCACCGGTGAAATTCCAAGTTTGGCGAAGTAGAAGTTGATGAGACCGAAAGTCGGGTCGCTGATCAACAGATAGCGCCAAAGGATCGAAACGGCCACAAAAGAGATAATGACCGGAAAGAAGTAGGTGGTACGCAGGAAATAACGGAGTGCAGGATGCAATCTGCGGTTGATGAGCATGGCGACGGCCAGTGCCACGAGCAGATTCAGCGGCACCTCCAGCAGCGTATAGACGATGGTGTTCCAGAAAGTTATAAAGAAGCGCTTGTCGTTGAACAGCCTGTTATAGTTGTCGAGTCCCAGAAAGGTCGCCGCGCGAAACACATCCCACTTGAACAGTGAAAAGCCGAACGCGGCGATCATGGGGCCGGCGACAAATACAACGAACACAAGAAAGGCTGGCGCGATAAAGAGATATCCCGCCAGCGCCTCCTGTCTGGCTATCCCCATTTTGAATCGAGATAGTCGAACACTCACTTAAGGACCGCCTTGACTGATTTCATAACCGTGTCCGCCTGCATTGTCGACGAAACCACGGGAATCGGACAGTCGACGACCGATCTCTGGGATCGCAAATGTCTTGTCCGCTTAAAACCGGTCGTCAACTGATCTGAAACTCCCCGCTACATGCCCGTAACCCCAGGCTCGCGCCGTGCAATCACCTCTTCTATCTCTTCATGAGCGGCCAGACATCCTTCCTCGGCCGACACCTCATTTGACAGGATCGAAGCCTGATAGCGATTTACAATCGCCTCGATCTCAGGGTAGTCCGGCGGTGAGGGGGCATGTTGGGCCAAGCCGGCGTCAACTGCCTCGTAGACCCATGCAAAGTGAGTAGGCCCGATTGCGTACAGGTCGGGATCGGTAGATACCGACCGCCGCGACTGATTGGCATAGCCGATGCTGGCTTTGCGCTCGGCGATCGCTCTGCCGGTCACGACCGTACTCATGAACTGCCATGCCTCTTCCGGATGCTTGCTCTCCAGCGGAATGCAGTAGAAGCCGGTGCCAACTTCATACTTCTGGGCATACTTCTGCGGCCAGGGGACGTGGTCCCAGTCCGTGAAACCGGCTTTGGTTCCTTCCAGCACCATGTTACGCATGTCGGGCACCATGCCGACTTTGCCGGTGAAGAACTTCTGCCGCGGGTTCTCGCCCGCGCCGACCTCAGGCGCGACCTCGTACTCGTGGATAAGGTCCTGGCGGAACTGCATCATCTCAATGAATTTGGGGTCATTCGTATTGGCCGCGTTCCAATCCGGCGTGAGTGGACTGGTGTCGTAGGCAAAAGCGTGCGGAATCACACCCACAAACCAGCCGATCCACGGCACCCAACCCCACTGGTCCGGCGGCTGGGTCAGTTGCGTGGCGATCGCCAGAAAATCGTCGTAGGTCCAGTCGTCTGCGGGTCTGTCAAGGCCGTTCTCTTCGAAGATCGTGGTGTTGTACCAGACGCTCATCATGTTGAAGGCCAGCGGAATCCCGTACTGCTTGCCCTGATAGGAACCGGCCTCGAAGAAGAAAGGACTTACGTCGTCAAGAAATTCGCCGAAGTCGAGCTTGTCGCCGTCGCGCTGGATCCAATCATCGATGGGATGGATGATCTCCTTGGACGCGAACATCCGCAGACCTTCGATAGCCATGCGGATGATGTCCAGGTCCTGGCCGCTGGCGATCATCACGGCTACCTTTTGGGCATATTCGCCCCAGGTCATCCCGCCGACGACCGTCTTCTTGACCTGAATCGTGGGATGATCTTCGTTCCACTGCGCGATAATGGGGTCGAAGTTTTCACCCATGGCGGCGCTGCCGAAGTAGAGAAACTCCAGGGTAACCACCTCTGCCATCTCTTCCGAGTCACCGCCGCTCTCGTCAGCGGCCTGCGGCGCCGGGGGCGCGGCACATGCCGCCAGCAGAGTCGCGCCTGTCACCGTCCCGGTCGTCATCAAAAAGTCTCGTCGATTCAAGCGTTTTGCATTCATGGTGGCCCTCCTTAGACCGTAGAAGATCGATCCTTGTCAGATGCGCCCCCGCTCGGTTGGGGCGCAGGGGTAGTGATCAATTTCAAAGAAGCGATCACGCTTTGACATTTTCAGGGGGAACGACAAACGCCGACGCGATATCTTCAGCATGAATCCGTGGAGATTTCTCATGAATCGTGCAGGCTGCCAATCAGTGTTGATCCGTCTGAACCAGAGATGGCTTCAACAGGTCGTGAAGGCTAGCGAGGCCGACCATCGGCAAGTGTTCGGGCTATTCGGCATCCGTTCACGGCTAAGATGGGGTGGGGACGTCTGTGGGCTTCTACACTTACCTCGTCTCCTTGTTTTGTCTTTTATATAACGTTTCAATGAGGAGGAAGTGTGCACCATTGTAGACGACAGGTGGAAAAGGGCCAAACAAAAAAAATCCACCCCCACGGGTGGTCGAAACATCTCCTATGCTATAGACGTGGACCGTGTGCTCCTGCGGAAGAATCCGAACTGTGGGCTGGGATAGGTCACCCCAGCCCGACAACATCGAGTTCACCCACGCCGCTGTGTTCGGTGCTCAGTGCTCATTATCCCTTTCGATCACGTACTGCCACCCACCGGCGACCCAAATTGCGCGCTGCCGTTGCAGTCCTTTCAGAAGGACATGGCGTGACTCCGCGCTGTCAACCAGGTCGCTTTTCTCAAAATACTGCGCCAGTTGGTCCAACCGGTGCAAGCAATCCTTATGCCCGCGTCGGCCAGCCCGTTCAATTTCAGCTTCAGATCCAACGGTCCGGCGAAGGGCCTCGATCTGCTGGCGGTGCGGCGCTGCCCAGGCTTCGGGCACGCTCTCATCATTGACGATAGCCTCTGCGGCGCGGACGTTGGCTTCAACCCCCTGGCTGAAACGAACTGTCAGCCTGCGCACCAACGTGATCATCAGGTACACGAACAGGCCTACACCCGCAACCCACAACGCTGTCCAGAAGAGAAGCGTATCCATACGTTCACTCCGCCACCCGGATCAGAGCCACAGCCGCTCTCCCGTCTTCAGGGCGCCTGTCCCGTCGCGTGCGTAGAAACCGGAACCGGCAGAAGGATTCACCACTGGCTATCCTCTTCAAAATCACTCACGCCGTGCAGCGTCAGCTCCTCGGCGAAATGACAGGCGGCGTAGTGGTCCGGGCCGACTTCCAGGAGTGGCGGTATGTCCTCTTGACAGATCTGCTGGGCGTATTTGCAGCGGGGGTGAAAGTAGCAGCCGGAAGGCGGGTTGGCCGGACTGGGCACTTCACCCTCCAACGTGATTTCGTCCAGTAAGGAGTCAGGATCAGGACTCGGTATTGCGGACAGAAGCGCTTCCGTATAAGGATGCTTGGGATTCAGAAAGAGCTCCTCCGTCTCCGCTTGCTCCACTATCTTGCCGACATACATGACGGCGACCTGATCGGAAATATGCTGGATGACACTGAGATCGTGGGCGATGAACAGATAGGTGAGGCTGAACTCCGCCTGCAGATCCTGCAGCAGGTTCAGAATCTGGGCCTGGACCGAAACATCCAATGCCGAAACCGGCTCATCACAGACGATCAGGCTGGGATGCAGGCTCAAGGCGCGGGCAATACCGATGCGCTGGCGCTGACCGCCGCTGAAAGCGTGCGGATAGCGTTTAAGGTACTTGACGTCCAGGCCGACCAGATCGACCAGTTGACGCACGCGCTGCTCCAGCTCCTCGCCCTTGGCCAGCTTGTTCACGCGCAGCGGCTCGCCGACGATGTCGAGAATGGTCTTGCGCGGATCGAGACTGGCATAGGGGTCTTGAAAGACCATCTGCATATGGCGCCGCGTGGCGCGCAGCTCCTTGGCATCCAGTTCGGTGATATCGGCTTCGCGGCCATCGATGCGCAGCAGCACCTGTCCATCTGTCGGCTCAATCGCGCGGATGACGCAGCGGCCCAGCGTGGTTTTGCCGCACCCCGACTCACCGACCAGCCCCAAGGTCTTCCCGGCAGGAATGCTCAGGCTCACGTCATCGACGGCGCGCACCTGCCCGATTACCCGGCGCAACAGGCCCTTCTCGATGGGGAAATACTTCCTCAGGTTATGTATTTCGAGTAGATTGCTCGTTTCCATAGCTGTTATTCGTAGAGGATACAGCGCACCGAATGGCCCTGATCGATTTCGAGAAAATCCGGCACGCCTTCATCGCAGCGGCCGGGGATGAACTGCGTACAGCGGTCGGCAAACGGGCAGATATCCGGCGGGTCGAGGGGGACGGGAACGATGCCTTCGATCGTTTCCAGGCGGACCCGCGCCCTGCGTCCCGTCCTGGGAATTGAGCGCAGCAGGGCTTGGGTATACGGATGCTTGGGCGTACGGAAAATCTGTCTGACACTGCCGAATTCCACCACCCGCCCCAGGTACATCACGGCTACTTCATCGGCCATATTCGCAATCACACCCAGATCATGGGTAATAAACATGATCGACATACCCATCTCGGCCTGAAGCGTCTTCATCAGACGCAGGATCTGGGCCTGAATGGTCACGTCCAGCGCTGTCGTCGGTTCATCGGCGATGAGGAGCATCGGCTTGAGCGCCAGGGCCATGGCAATCATCGCCCGCTGACGCATGCCGCCCGACAGCTGATGGGGATAGGCGTCTACACGTTCCTCAGGGATTGGAATGCCAACCAGTTGCAACAGTTCAACCGTCTGGGCACGCGCATCGGCTTTGGGCACATCGTCATGGACCAATATGGCCTCCATGATCTGCTCACCAACCGAATGCACAGGCGAAAAAGCGGTCATCGGCTCCTGAAAAATCATCGAGATGTCGCGACCCCGGATGTCGCGAATCTCCCGTCCCGACGGGGCCAGCGCAGCCAGGTCGATCACCTCTCCGTTCTTGTGCAGCAGAATCTCCCCCGTCATCTGTGCAAACTCAGGCACGATGCGTAGGATCGACTGCGCGGTAACGCTCTTGCCGCAGCCCGATTCACCTACAACACCCAGTGTACGGTTCCTGTGAATCGTGAGCGATACACCGTTCACCGCCTTCAGCAACCCCTCTTCCAGGGGAAAGTGGGTGTGCAGATCTCTGAGTTCCAGAACCGTCTCTTGCTGTGCCATTGCCGTTACTTGTAGGGGTCGGCCGCATCACGCAGCCCATCGCCGATAAAATTGAACAGAAGCACCGTTACGATCACAAGCAGACCGGGAATAAGCATCCAGGGCTGCACAGCCACGCTGCGGACATTCTGCGCATCTTTCAACAGCGTGCCCCAGCTGACCGCCGGCGCGCGAATGCCCAGCCCCAGGAAGCTGAGCGCCGTCTCTCCCAGGATCATGTTGGGGATGGCCAGGGTGAGATGGACGATGAGATAGCTCATGAATCCCGGCAGCAGATGTTCAACGATAATCTGCATATCGGTGGAACCGGCGACTTTGGCCGCGATCACAAAGTCCGACTCGCGCAGCTCAAGCAGTTTGCCGCGCACAACCCGCGCCAGCCCCGCCCAGCCAATAATGGACAGAATGATGGTGATGGAGAAGTAGATTTTGACCGGAGACCAGCCCGGGGGCACCGCCGCACTGAGCGCCATCCACAGCGGTATCGTGGGAACGATGATCACGAACTCGATAATGCGCTGGATCAACATATCGGTCGCGCCGCCGAAGTAGCCGGAGATGCCCCCCAGCAGACAGCCGAGGATAAAGCTGATCAGAACGCCGACCAGGCCTACGGACAGACTGACCCGCGCACCGGCCAGTGTCCGTGAAAAAAGATCGCGCCCAAGCGCATCGGTGCCAAAGAGAAAGATCACGCCTCCTTCCTCCGGAAGGAAGAAGTGGGTGTCCATCGGGATAAAGCCCCAGAACCGATAGGGTTCTCCTTTCTGGAAAAAGCGAAGGCGGTAAATCCGTGAAGTGTCTTCAGTGTAGACGCGGGTGAAGGTGTCGAAATCGATCTCTCCTTCCAACCCATATACGAAGGGGCCTTGGAATCGGCCTTCACTATCGAAGAGGTGAATGCTGGAGGGAGAGGCGCTCAGAAAATCCTCATGCTTCGTCAGCCGGCCATACGGGACCCAAAACTCATAGGTTAACGCGAACAGATAGAGGATGCTCAGCAGGGTGGTAGAGACGACGGCCAGCCGGTGTCTCTTGAATTTGCGCCACATCAACTGCCATTGTGAGGCCAGGAAGTAGCGCTCTTCGGCCGTGGTCTCGGCCGCGCGTGCCGCCGCGCTGCTCGATAGACGGGCCGTTGCGTCCGTTGACATCTCAGGCCTTCCCTTCGAAACGGATGCGTGGATCAACAACGATCAGGAGAATATCGGACAAAAACGTGCCAATCAGCGTCAGAATTCCCAGAAACATCACAATACTTCCTGCCAGAAACATGTCCTGGCTGATCAGCGCCTTGAAGAGAAGAGGACCCGTGGTCGGCAGACTCAGAACGATGGCGACGATCGTCTCGCCGGAAACGATGCGCGGCAGCTGCCAGCCGACCGTACTGACGATCGGATTTATAGCCATGCGCACCGGGTACCTGAACAGCAGCTTCCCTTCGGCAACGCCCTTGGCGCGGGCGGTGATGACATACTGTTTGCTCAGTTCATCCAGCAGCGTGCCCCGCATGACGCGGATGATTCCTGCCGTGCCTGCCGTGCCGATGACGATGATAGGCACCCAGAGATGGGTGAAGAGATCCCATACCTTGGCCAGGCTCCACGGGGCCAGGGCGTACTCCGAAGAGAACAGGCCGCCCACGCTAATGCCGAAGTACTTGAAAAACAGGAACATGAGGATGAGCGCCAGCATGAAGTTGGGCGTCGCCAACCCGGCAAAACCAAGCACCGAAAACAGATAGTCGCTGAAACCGTACTGGCGGGTGGCGACGTAAATCCCAATCGGCACGGCAACCACGTAGGTAAAAAACAGGGTGATGAGGGAGAGCAGTATCGTATAGGGCAGACGTTCTCTCAGCAGCTTGCCTACGGGCTGGTTCCATTCGAAAGACCGGCCCATTTCGCCCCGCAGAAAGCGGCCAAACCAGCGGACGTACTTCTCTACCGGGGTGGCGTCAAGGCCGTATTCCTGCTTGAGGGCTTCGATTTCAGCCTCATCGATGATATCTCCCTCCTGTTCCAGGCGCGCGACGTAGCTTGTCAGAAAATCGCCTGGCGGAAGTTGAATGATGATGAATACAACTATGCTCAGGAACAGGAAGGTAATGATCGCGTAGATCAATCTTTGCGCGATATAGCCGATCATTTCTTCGCCTCGTAGGGAGATTGCAGCAGGGAGATCCTCCTGTCTTCGTCAATCGCCTGCTGGGCTTTGATGGCAATCTCAGTCATCCGAAAGACCTCTTCAACGCCGGCAAAAGATCCATCCCGGACTGAGCTGACAAAGGCCGTGTACCAGTTCGGCGTGTCGGGAATCTCGAGATTGCATACCCCAGCCTGCTCACTTATGAGCTTTGCTGTCTCTTCAGTCGCGATGCTCTCCACCACGCCCGCCGTACCCGAAATCATCATCCGCTCATCGCCGTGGCTGGGCGCATTCGACGGCCGCAGAAAGTCCAGCACCACTGTCGAAACGCCGCCGTTGCGCATCCGCAGCAATAAACCGGCCTGGCTGGCACAGCCCGGATAGTCCGGGTGGGCGGCGCTCGTCTCCCAGCCCGTAACCTCCGTGAAAACGTCACCCAGCGACCACACGAGCCAGTCGATGACGTGAACGCCCACAAAAGGAACAATGCCGGGGAAGGTTTCTCGCAAGCGAAAGTGATCGGCCCGCCTGGCGCCCCAGCGGTAGGAGATCTGACTGAAGCTGCCCAGAGGCTCCCCAATCAGACCGGCGTGGACCGCGTCGCGGACCGCCTCAAACCATTTCATTCTGCGGTAGCCATGTAGCGCCGCAAGCGGGACCTTGGCTTCACTTGCCACGGCGTACAGATGTGAAAGGGTCGCCAAATCCATCGCCAGCGGCTTCTCCGTCATCACGGCGATGCCGCGTTTCAGGCATATTTCGGCAAATTCCGGGACCTGCTGCGGTGGAACGCAGATCTGCACCAGGTCCGGAGATTCCTTATCCAGCATCTCCTCATACTCGGTATATCTGTTTGTACCTGACGTCACGCCCGGGGCGCTGGCGAAAGAGTCGAGCGATTCGCCCGGCATCGCCAGCGCGACGGCGACCACCGCAACGTCGGGCAGATCCTGCAGCATCTGCTCGTAGTAATCCAGGTGTCCGGAGTGACCGAGTAGGGCGAATTTCATCGCAGCTTCCTCTCTGCTTTATGGAACGCGGTACCTGTCAGCATTTGACGAAGGGCTTGGCGGCAGACCACCTCGACATTCAACTCAGTTTCACGCGCTGAAGGTAGAAAACCGGTGTCGAAACGATGGCGGAGCCGTTCTGCCGCGCCTGCATCAACCTCTAGAGCAGCCTTTCGCTGCCGGCCTCCTTGGGCGCCCATATTTCTTCGTACGTATAGTTCTGCGGCGCGGCAGGCGCTTCCCCGGGCGGTTCCCAGTCGGGGCGAAAACTCTGGATTAGAGTAACGGCATTATGGAAGGCGATACGATCGCGCGTTGCCTCGTCAATGTCGGCGGCCTCCACCTGTGCCTGCAGGATGCGAAAATCGTAGTAGGGCAGGTCGCTGCCGAAGAGAATCCGCTCACTGCCGAGCTCGTTGATCAGTTGCGGCAGGTCCCAGTCAGACTTGGAGCCTCTGGGCCTCTGTACAACCTCGAACCAGACGTTGTCCAACTGCTTGCAGGTCTCAAATTCCTCTTCTACCCCGGCATGGACGATGAAGACAAGGTTGGGAAATCGCCTTGCATAGGCCGCCGTCCGCTCCGGGCTCTCATGCAGAAGGCAGAGCCCGCCCTTGAGTGACGCAACCTCGAGAAAAGGATACAGCTGCCTCTCGAAGGTCATGCCGGCCGGATGCCACATGATGCCCTGGAGACCGCCTTCAACCAGCGTCTCTTCCAAGGCGTCTGCCCCGACCTGGCCGTGGCGCAGCTCGATCAGAGCCAGGCCGATGGGAAACCGGTCGGGAAACTGCTGGCAAGCCCGAACGATGATCCCGTTCTGGTCCTTCGTGTCCAGGATTCCCCGGATCTGCGACGAGCCGACCGCGGTCGGCCCGATAACCGCCGCGACAACACCCGCGGAAGCCATGCGGGCCAGACAACGACCGGTAGTCTGCCCGACAGCGGGATCGTAGGTGATTGTCGTCCCGATATGACAGTGTACATCTATATAGAGTCGCATGTTCACTCAACTCCTATCGCGCGTCGTTCGCCGGTTGCCTGCCGCGCCGCCTCGATGATGGCCAGATTATGCCGCGCCTTTTCACCGTTCACCGGCATCTCCGATCCGCTGGCGAGCGCCTCGAATGTCGCAGCGTAACAGCCAAAGTGGCCGCCGACGCCCGGGTTCTCTCTCACCGCCGGCTCGGGTATCTCCAAATTGCTCCAGCCGTCCTCGTCGCCGGTGTAGCGCCAGAACGGCTCCTCGTCGCGATGATAGACCCGAATCGATCCATCGGTCGTGTGCACTTCGCACCAGCGACCCCGCTCAGGTGTTATCGCCGGCGAACACCACGATGCCGACACCGTGGACACGGCGCCGTCCTCATGTTCAAACAACAGGATGGCGAGATCATCGACGTCGATATCAAAATGCATCGTCTTTACCCTGGCTTCGACGTACTTGACAGGCGAACCCATCAGCGCCTCGACCGAGTAGATCTCATGATAGGCGGTATCGATGATACAGCCGCCGCCTACCGCCTTTTGGGCGCGCCAGGCCATGGCGGGATTGGTATGATCGCCGCCGAAGTCAGCCGGTTTCATTCCCATGCATTGCCCGCGGCCAAGAATCGGTTTTCCCACTTTTCCCGACCGCAGCTGGCTCAATGCTTCCTGCATGGGCAAGGAAAAAAGCAGGTTGTGCATGATGGCATAGGGTACACCGTTGCGGTTGACCGCCTCCAGTATCGCATCAGCTTCCTCCAAGGTGGTGGCCATCGGTTTTTCAGAGATAACCGCAACGCCGGCCTCGGCTGCCTGAATGGCGTGTTCGGCGTGCAGGGCATGGGGAGTAGCGATCGATACCGCGTCGATTTCGGCTTTGGCCAGCATGTCGCGATAGTCGGCATATCTCTGCGCCGGCGGCACCTCAAGCGTATTGCCTACATGCTCAAGGTTGTCGGGCACCGGATCGGCCACCGCGACCACGTCAACGGAGTCCGGCAGGGCAAGATATACGGAAACATGATTGATGCGCACAATACCGCCGCAACCAATCAGACCCAAACGTATCGGCTTCGTCACCTTTTTGTATGGTTGAGCCATTATGAAATCGGCGCGGGAAAATCACAGGGCGATCCCGGCCTCTCCTTTCTTAATCTTCTGATGGAAGTGAAACGGCGTATCAGGCTGACTAACATGGAGTGCTGTCGCGCACGGCTGTCCGGTGGGCGTGGCAGTAACGCGCATCGAGCTGGAGCAGGTGCACCTTCTCCCTCCATCTGCGCGGCAGACCCTCGCAATCGCAGACGAATCAGTTCGCGGCAGCTCTCTGACCGTTTTCCTGGTTGGAATCGAATACTAACGGAGAGTGGCAGATTTGAAAAGGGCCGTTTCCCACCCCGTTGCTTGAGCGATTCCGCGGTTAGTCAGACGAATGGGAAGAACACCCTGTATTTGCGTTTGGCGAATACAGGGTGTTGCACTGCTCTCTTCGCTACCCGTTATTCTTCAATAAACCACTGTGAAGGCATGAACGGGGCGTAGAAGTTATTGTCCGAGATCCAGGCGGCGCCCTCCAACGGCACGTTGTGGAGGCGATTGCTGATGATGACCGGCCGCGGCGTGAAACCGATGGTGCCGATCATCGGGATTTCGCTGGTGAAGTACTCATAGTACTCGGCGCCATACTTATCGAAATCCTCGGTGCCGACCGCGGTCAGTTTGTACTGCTCGAATATCTCCCTCTGCCGCTTGATCTCCTCGGGCGGCTCCACGCCTTCCTCGCCGTTGGTGCGGAACCAGTCCTTCCACGTTCCGGTCCAGAAGGAGGTCTGGTCGACAGCGTAATTGCTGCCCAGGGAGCGGCCGAACAGCGCGTTTCTGTCCAGATGCCAGGTCGGAATCTGCAGATCATTGGTGGCCAGGCGTTGCGAGAACAGACCGCCCTGCTCACCCAGATTTTCGACGATTGCCTCTAGCCCGACCTCTGCCCAGTCATCCCGGACCAGCTCGGCCATGGCGATCTTGGGGCCTTCCGATACGCCGACATGAATCAGCATGCTCAGCCGGCCTTCGCCGTCAGGCCGCAGACGGTACCCCTCGCTGTCCCGCTCGGTCAGACCGATTGAATCGAGAAGCGCGTTGGCCCGCTCCGGATCATACTCGGCGTGGGTCGTGGCCCACTCCTCCTTGAAGAAGCTCAGACCGGGATTGACGGTGGCCGGGAAGGGTCTGCCCAGCCCGAAGAAGAGGGTATCGTTCATGCTCTCGCGGTCGATGCTGATCGACAGGGCAATGCGGAAGTCCTTGGTATTGAACAGCTCCCTCAGAACCGGGTCCTTGACGGTGCGATTGGGCATCAGACCCAGCTCGGCGGAGAACAGATTCTGCGCGAATTCGACGCGGTACCCTCCCTGCTCGGCGCCCTGCTGGAAGACCGACATATCCTTCATGTCGATGTAATAGGTCTCGAAGTCAAATTCACCGGCGCTGGCCTTGAGCGTCTGCACCTCCTTGTCGCCCGTAATCACCGCCTCAATGCGATCAATATAGGGCAACTGGTTGCCGGCAGAGTCCACTTGGTGGAAGTACGGATTGCGCACAACGATGGCGCGGTCGCTGGTGAGCGTTTCGTTCTTCCAGGCCCAGAGGGTAGGACCGTCGATCCGGAAGTTGTTCCGAGGTCGATTGTGGAAGTTGAAGGCTTGCATCCAAGTCTCAAATCCCTCTTCCTCGGCCAACTTCTGCGCATCCTCGTTGTAGTCGATGTGCCACTTCTTCAGCCAGTGCTTGGGCATGATGACGTTGTTGTCGGTGGCCACGCCTGTGCGACCCAGGTAGTTCATGATGATCGGGTAGGGCACACTGAAGCTGATTTCAACCACCGTGTCGCTGATCTTGGTGAAGACGGCAGGCTCACCTCCGGCGCGCCAGATCGACCTCGGCCCGGCGGGGGAAAGCTCTTCGTTCAGCGCGACATCTTCCCAGGCAAACATGATGTCGTCCGTCGTGAACGGCTCGCCATCCGACCACTTATGGCCCTCACGCAGTTCGATGGTCAGGGTTTTGTAGTCGTCGGAAAAACTGAAACTTTTGGCGATATCCATGAAGACCTGGGTGTTGCTGAAGTCATAACGGAAAAGCCCATTCATGCGCAGGGTGGCGAAGCTCCAGAGATTGATCGGGTTGACCTCGCCGAAGCGCAGGGTGCCCCCGTAAACGCCGATGCGGTCCACCGGCTCAATCACCTGCGGCTCTGCCGGGAGCCGCTCATCCACCGGCGGCAACTCCCCGTTGGCGACCATCTCGGCCAGCATGGGGGATTCGTTATAGGTCGAATCTGCCTCCGACTCCATACTCTCTGTCTCAGCCGCCTGTTCAGGCTCGGCTGCCTCTTCCGCTGCCGGCGCTGCGCCGCCGCAGGCCGCGATCATGGGAAGCAGCAGGACGAAGATGGCCGCAAGTGCAAAAATACGCAGCTGTGGTTTCATTCTTACTCTCCTTGGGGTTGTAAACACGGAACCAGACCTGCCCGAAGTTAAAGCGCATATAATCGTAATTTTTTCTCTCTGTATTGTCAAGGAGATAAATTGCCGCCGAGCCACATGGTGTTCGCCCGAAAATCAGGATGCACACCAGAACCGCCCGCTTTTCCGGAAGAGAACTCTCTGTGCTATACTTCGTCTAATTTTTTTCAGTCATTGCCCAGGATCTGCGTAATGCCCCGGTGGCGAGCCTACCATACACCTTCAACCGTTTCTGAAGCGCTCTCGCTGCTGCATCAGCACCAAGCCAAGGCCCGCATCATCGCCGGCGGCACCGACCTGATCCTCGATATGGAGGCCGAACAGGCTGCTGCGCCCGAAGTGTTGGTGGATGTGACCAAAATTGGCGGCATCGACCGCATTACACAGGAGGACGGCTGGATCGTTCTGGGCGCCGGAACTACGCATACACAGATCGAAAGCAGCCCGCTCCTGCGCGCCCAGGCCAGAGGCCTGACCGAAAGTTGCGGCGTCATCGGCGGGCCGCAGGTACGCAATGTGGCCACGCTGGGCGGCAATGTGGCCCACGCGCTGCCGGCCGCGGACGGAACGATCGGTCTGCTGGCGCTGGAGGCGGAAGTCGAGGTCGCCGCGCACAGCGCGCTGGGCGCCCTGCATACGTGGCGGCCGCTGCTCTCCATCTTTGCCGGCCCCGGCCGCAACCGCCTGGCCCCCGATCAGATGCTGCACGCCTTCCGCTTTCGGCCGACCGGCGCGCGGGCGGGCAACGCCTTCGACCGCATCATGCGGCCCCAGGGCGTCGCGCTGCCGGTACTGGGCATCGCCGCCAGGGTCCGATTGGATGCAACGCTGCGCCGGGTCGAGGATGCCGTCATCGCGATCGGGCCCGCCGGCCCGACCCCCTTTCGCGCCACCCGCGCGGAAGAGGCATTGACGACGGCCAGGACATTTGACGACGACGCCGTGGAACACGCAATTGCCGCAGCCCAAACGCAGGCCGGTTTGCGGACCAGCAAGTACCGTGCGTCCCAGGAGTATCGCCGCGAGATGATAGGCGTGCTGCTGAGGAGAGTGCTGCACACGGCTGTGGAGCGGGCGCGCATGAATGACGCGCCGGCAGAGCCGGAGGACGCCTAGCCAGGGCAGTGGTCGAGCGTCTGGCCGCTATTGTTGCATGTTGCAGCGAGGCGGGAGCGCGTGGGCTATGATCCACCTCATCTCGATTGAGAAAGGCCCCTCTTTCCCCCAGGAAGGGATATTCCCATACAACGTGCCGGTCATCGCCCGACTGGAGAAGGTCCGTTTCGAGAGTTCGGTGACCTTTCTCGTGGGCGAAAACGGCAGCGGCAAGTCCACATTTCTGGAAGCCCTGGCCACCGCTGTGCGCCTGCCCACCGTGGGCGCAGAGGAGGCCGACAGCGATCCTTCTCTGGCCGCAGTGCGGCAGCTGTCCAGACACCTGCGCCTGGCCTGGATCAAACGAACGGGACGGGGATTCTACCTCCGGGCCGAGGACTTCTTCGGCTTTGCCAAACGCATCGCCCAGATGCAGTCGGAGCTGCAGACGGAGATGGCCAATGTGGACGCGGAGTATGAGGGCCGCTCCGACTTCGCCAAAGGACTGGCGAAGATGGCATACTCCGGCCAGCTGGCCGCCATTGAGGAGAGCTACGGGGACGGGCTCGACGCACGCTCGCACGGAGAGGCGTTCCTGGCCCTGTTTCAGGCCCGCTTCGTGCCCAACGGTCTCTATCTGCTGGATGAACCGGAGGCGCCCCTCTCGCCCCTTCGCCAGGTGGGTCTGCTTGCCCTGCTGAAGGAGATGGTCGCCCGCGACGCCCAGTTTATCATCGCCACCCACTCGCCGATCCTGATGGCCTTCCCCGGGGCCACGATCCTGAACTTCGACCAGTCACCCCCCCAGCCCGTGCCCTGGGAATCATTGGAGCACGTGAGCGTGACGCGAGGATTTCTGAACGATCCACAGCTGTATCTGAACCACCTGTGACTACAGTTTGCAGTGGCCGGCGATCTGCGACCCCGAGAGCGTTCCGTCACGAACTACCGATATTCACGCCGACAGGAGCACATAGGTGACACAACTCACTCTGACCATCAATGGCGAGGAGCACGCTCTCGATGTGCCGCCCAGCCGCTACCTGGCCGAGGTCCTGCGCTACGACCTGGGGCTGACCGGCACCAAGATCGGCTGTGATGAGGCCGAATGCGGCTGCTGCACCGTCATCGTCGACGGCCAGTCGGTCGACTCCTGCATCTACCCGGCGTTCAAGGCGCAGGGCGCGCAGGTGTTGACGATCGAAGGGCTGGCCCGGACGCGGCCCGACGCCCAGGACGGTTCCTGCTGCACGGGCGAACTGCATCCGCTACAGGATGCCTTCATCCGCCACGGCGCGACGCAGTGCGGCTTCTGCACGCCCGGCTTCATCATGCAGGCCAAGACGCTGCTGGACGAAAACCCGGACCCGACCGACGTGGAGATAAAGGAGTGCCTGAAGGACACCTACTGCCGCTGCACCGGCTACACGGCGATCATCAGCTCGGTGAAGGCCGCCAGCGAATACTTGCGCACCGGTTCGATGCCGGATGCGGTGCTGCCGCCGGTGATGAAGCCGCTGACGCAGATCGGTCAACCACTGCAACGACCCGACGCTGTCGACAAGGTGACGGGGGCGGCGCGCTACACCGATGACTATACCTTCGACGGGATGCTTTTCGGCGCAACGCTGCGCAGCGAACACCCCCACGCCCAGATTCGCAGCATCGACGCCGGCGCGGCGCGCGCCCTGGACGGCGTCCACGCGGTGCTGACCCACGCCGACGTGCCGGGCGACCCGCGGCACGGGCTGGTCGAAAACGACTGGCCGGTCTTCGCCGGCGGTCCCTTTCCGGCCCGCTACGTCGGAGACCCGATCGCGCTGACGGTGGCCGAGACGGCGGAGATCGCCCAGCATGCGCTGGCGCTGATCCGCGTCGATTACGAAGTGCTGCCGGCGGTCACCGATCCGCGGGATGCGCTGCAGCCGGACGCGCCCCAGCTGCACCCGGACCGTCCCGACGGGAACCTGCTCAAGCATATCAAGGTGCGGCACGGCGACGTGGAGGAGGGGTTCGCAAGCTCCGATGTCATTGTCGAACGCACCTACCGCACGCCGATGACCGAGCACGCCTTCCTGGAGCCGGAGTGCGCGCTGGCCGTGCCGGCGGGTTACAGCGGGGTCCGCCCCCCCAATAGCAAGGAGAAGGCCGCGAACGACTACGACAGCGACAAGCTGACCGTCTATGTGGGCAGCCAGATCCCCTACAGCGACAGGCGGCAGGTGGCCAAGAGCCTGGGCCTGGACGACGAAGAGGTGCGCGTTATCGGCACACTGATGGGGGGAGGCTTCGGCGGCAAGGAGGACATCGCCGGACAGATCCACGCGGCGCTGGCCGCGCAGGTGACGGGCCGTCCCGTCAAGATTCTCTACAGCCGGCAGGAGAGCCTGATTTTCCACCCCAAACGTCACAGCACCATCATCCGCATCAAGACCGGCGCCAAGCGCGACGGCACGCTGGTCGCGGTGGAGGCTGAACTTTACGGCGACAGCGGGGCCTACGCCAGCCTGGGCGAGAAGGTGATGACCCGCGCCACCACCCACGCCACCGGCCCCTACGTGATGCCCCACGCCAGGATCGACTGCTACGCCATGTACACGAACAACGCGCCCAGCGGCGCCTTCCGCGGCTTTGGCGTCACGCAGTCGGCCTTTGCCGTGGAGAGCAATCTCGACATTCTGGCGGCAGAACTGGGCATGGACCCGGCCGAGTTGCGGCGAAAGAACGTGATGAGCGTGGGCGTCGAGACCGCCACCGGCCAGGAGCTGATCGAGAGTGTAGGGCTGCTCGAATGCCTTGACAAAGTGGAGGAAGAGATCAGGAGATCGGAGGCCGCGGGTCCTGGCTCGTTGCCTTCCGACCCCTGGGCTCCGGTCCGGATCGGCAGCAAGCGCTGCGCCTGGGGCATCGCCGCCGGCTACAAGAACACCGGTCTGGGGGGAGGCGCGCCGGACAAGGCGGAGGCCGAAGTGGAGGTCTTCTCCGACGGCACCGCGGCGGTCCGCACCAGCAGCGCAGAGATGGGACAGAATCTGGTCGGCGTGCTGGCGGCCTGCACCGCGCAGGAGCTGGGCCTGCCCTTCGAGAAGGTGCATGTCACCGTAATGGACACGGACCTGACGCCCGACGGCGGCCCCTCCACCGCCAGCCGCCAGACCTATGTCAGCGGCAACGCCGCCCGCCTCGCGGCGCGGGCCATGCGCCAGCAGATGCAGAACGTCCTGGCCGAAAAGTTTGACACGCACCCTGAAGTCATCGCCTTCCACGAAGGGCTGGCCTATGTGGATGAGAGACGCCTGGCGCAGATACACGGGGCGGAGCTGCCGGTTGAAGGCGCCAACGGCGCCAACGGCAGCGCCGGCGGGATTCTGCCGCGATCCACGCGCAGCATCTCTTTCGCCGATGCGGTCAACGCCCTGCTGGCCGAAAACCGGTTGCCGAAGATCCGCTATGAATACTGGGCGCCGCAGACGCAGCCGCTGGGGACCGGCGGCGATATGCACTTCGCCTTCTCGTACGCGGTCCACGCCGCGCTGGTGAGCGTGGATACCGAGACCGGCGAGGTAGCCGTAGAGCGGGTGATCTCCGCCCACGACGTGGGCCGGGCCATCAACCCTCTGAGCCTTCTCGGGCAGATCGAAGGCGGGATCGTGATGGGCATCGGCAACGCCCTGACCGAGAACTACATCGTCGAAGACGGCATCCCCTGGACCGAGCGCCTGGGCCAGTACAAGATGCCG
Organism: Caldilineaceae bacterium; assembly: GCA_965204525.1. Taxonomy (GTDB): domain Bacteria; phylum Chloroflexota; class Anaerolineae; order Caldilineales; family Caldilineaceae; genus Bin5. Next base: position 3,238,784 of record OZ241994.1, read on the forward strand.
GGCATCAAGATGACGCCGCAGATGGACAGCCACATCGTCGAACATCCGACCGCAGATGGACCGTACGGCGCCAAGGGCGTGGGCGAGATCAGCTCGATCCCGATCAGCCCGGCGATCACCAACGCCATCTGTAACGCTGTGGGGGTTCGCTGTCTGGCCCTGCCGGTCGATCAGGACGCACTGCTGCTGGCGATGCGGGACGGCGAGAAGGAGATCGACGGCCACTGGGGCCAGACAGGCCAGTGGCTAGTGGCCAGTGGTTAATGGCCGGCAACGGCACTGACACCCGGCAACCTCGGTTTTCCATGCAACTCCATCATGCTCTGCGCTTGGCGCCCGATGAACTCTCCGTCGTTACGCTGGTCGGCGCCGGGGGCAAGACGAGCGCCCTCTTCCGGCTGGCGGACGAGGCCGTGGCCGGGGGCCGCCGCGTCGTCACCACCACGACCACCCACATTTTCGCCGCCCAGGCCGAGCAGGCGCCGGTCCGTCTCGAAGTGACGCCGGACAGAACTGGCGCTATTGATTGGGCAGCGCTGGAAGCACAGCTGGCGCAGCACGGGCACTGCCTGATCTGGTTGCCGCCCCGTGTCCGGTCCGCCGGAGCCAGCGACCCAACAGCCCCCTCGCTTACAGGTTCCAAACGCCAGGGCCTGCCCCCGCATGTTTTGGATGCGCTGGCCGCGCGGGCCGGTGATCTCGGCATCAGCCTGATCGCTGTCGAAGGCGACGGCAGCCGGCGCCGGCCGGTCAAGGCGCCCGCGCCGCATGAGCCGGTCATCCCCGCCTGCACGACCCATCTGGTCCCGGTCGCCGGTCTCGATGGGCTGGGGCTGCCGCTGGACGAACCTTACGTGCACCGGCCCGAACAGGTGCGCGCCCTTCTGCAAGAAGATGACGCGGCGGCGCGCCTGACGCCGCGCATGCTGGGACGGCTTCTGGTTGAACCCTACGGGCGAGGAAAGAGAGAAGAGGAGAGAGGAGAGAGAACACCTCCCGGCGGCGCGTCCCGCCCTTGGGGCGCGAAACTGATTCCGCTGCTGAACAAGGCGGACAGCGCCCCCAGGCTGGCGGCCGCCCGGCTGATTGCGCAGCGGTTGGCGCAGCAGAATCAGCCGGCGCTTATCGGCGCGGTGGGGCCGGAGAGCCGGACAGCCGTTCGCGAGCGCTGGGGCGCGACGGCGGCAGTTGTGCTGGCCGCAGGGGAGAGCCGCAGGATGGGGCAGCCGAAACAGCTGCTGCGCTGGCAGGGCGAGCCGCTGGTGACGCGTGCCGCCCGTATCGCGCTCGACAGCGGCGCGTCGGAAACAATCGTGGTTACCGGTGCGGTCGGCGAGCAGGTGGAGGCCGCGCTGGCCCCCTTGCGCGAGGCGGGGCGCGGACGTCTGCGCCTCGTCTTCAACCCTGCGTGGCAGGACGGGCAGGCGGGATCGGTGCGCGCCGCGGTTGACGCGCTGCCGGCCGCGTGTGAGGCCGTCCTGTTTCTGCCCGTGGACCAGCCCCGTCTGCCGGCGGCGCTCCTGCGGCGGCTGTGGCAGGCGTGGCGCGGCGGCAGCGACCTGGCGGCTGTCGCGGTGGACGGGGCGGTACGCGGCGCGCCGGCGCTTTTTGACCGCCGTTACTTTGGCCTCTTGCAGGGGGTTGAGGGCGATCGCGGCGGCGGCGCGCTACTGCGACAACATGCGGCGGAGGTGGAAGCGATCGAAACGCCGGGTAACTGGCTGGCCGATGTGGACACGCCGGAGGACTGGCAGAGCGCGGTGGCCAGCGGTTAGCCGGCCAGGACTCACGAGTTGCCGCTGCGGGACGCTTCGTCGGCGCGCCACGCTTCGCTGATCAGGCGAAAGATATCGGTCTCGGTGACGATGCCGATTGGCAGGAGTTTCCCCCAGCTTGCGTCTGCCGTCTGAACCACGGGGACGCCGCCGATCTTGGTCTCCATCATCTTCTCTACCAGCTGACCGATCGATGCTTCCGGCCCGACCGCTACGACCTCGGCGGTCATTACATCCCGCACCGTCAGCCACTCCTTATCGACATCCGGATCGTAGCGGCTGGCCACGCTCTCGGCGGTCTCCGCCTCCAGCACATCGGCGTCTGTGACGATCCCGCACATATAGCCGTCCTGATCGATCACAATGACGCGGCGCACATCGTTTCCTTCCATCAGCCCCGCGGCATCTACGGCCAGGGCGTCGGGATCAATCGTGATCACCGGCGCGCTCATGATTTCGCTTACCAGAATGCGGTGCATTGATGACTCCATTGTGCGGGTACTGGCAGGTCTGGCAACGGGCCAGAGGCGGCGCTAGGTAGATTGCTCGACAATGAACCGCAAGACGTCGGTCGTGGTGAAGATGCCGACGACTTTGCGTTCCACGACCACGGGCAGCCCGCCGATGCTGTAGTCCAGCATCAGGCGGCAGGCGATATCGATCGAACTGTCCGGCGCAACGGTCACCGGATCGGCGGTCATGGCATCGCTGACAGGCAGCTTTGCCCAGAAATAGTTGATCTCGAACAGGCTCAGCGTGGTGACACTGGATGGGGCCGCCTGGCGCAGATCACCGAAACTGACGATGCCGGTCAGATGGCCGTTGTCATCCACGACCGGCAGCCGGCGGCAGCGATGCTCCGCCATGAGGTCCCGGGCGTCCGCCAGGGAATCCTCTTTGTGGCAGGTATGCGGATTTTGCGTCATCCAGTGCTTTACCTGGCTGCTATCGGACCCCATCGGTGCCTCCACACCATGAATTCGCGTTCAGCTACTGAACTCTCGCTGCACAGGGGCCGCCTCGGTCTGCAGCGCCGACAGCAAGGCTCGGCTGTGGGGGCCGGTCGCACAGAAGCGCAACGTCCGCTCGGAACTGCCGTTTTCGGCCCGCGGCCGGTCGCTGGCTGCATCACAGCCAAGCCGCGTTGGGTCGGTGACGGCCGGAGTTGGCCCGTCTGCGCTGCTGTCGAAATGGACCATAATGCGGTCGGCCGGCAGCAGCTCGCCAAGGCGGTCAGCCCATTCGATAACGACGACATGGCCTATGGCGACAGGGTCTGGCGAGCGCTCCCAGCCGTCGAACGGCTCCTCTTCGACGACATCAAGAATCTCATCCATGCCCAACCCGTATATCTCGCCGGCCAGGGTCTCTCCATCGGCAGCCAGCCGGTAACTGTCCGCGTGAAACAGGCGCACATCTTCTGTCGAAGACGTATATTCGTTGATCAGGGTAAATGTAGGGCTGGTGATGCGCGCCTGCACGCCCAACCCCCTGGCCAGGCCCTGCGCAAAAGTCGTCTTGCCTGCGCCCAGATCGCCCACAAGACCGATCACGGCGCCAGTGGGCCGCGGACGACGGAGCGTCCGCCCCAGCAGTTCGCCGAGTTTATGCGTTTCCAGTGGGGAGGAGGATAGGATCGGGAAGCGGAATTGCTCGTTCACCCAATTGATCTCTGACAAGTCCGCCACCCGTCACGGGACTGGGATGTCCGGCGGCCCGAAGTTGAGAGGCGCAACGGAACTGATACCCTCACCTTTGCGATTGTACCCCCCACCTTGCCGCAAAGCCAAATGCAGGAAATATAGCGTACCTGTTACAATAGTGGTAGGAAGTCTGTAAGAAGCGTACGCATTCGAACACCAACGATCATTCATCAGCCTCTGTAGTCATGCTGCCAAGATCGCCTTTACGCCGCCTCCTTCTGGTCGGCATCCTTATCGCGTCATTCGGTGTATTCTTCGACGTTATCAGCCCGCGTTTGGCGCCCTGGCTGACGCTTGCCCCGCAGAACGTTGACAGTGACAGGCTGCCGGGCGATATAAGACTCTCCGGTGGCCCCACCTTACAGACGCTGTCCATAGACGGGCAGATTGTGTTGGAACGCGCCGGCTCCCACTTCGGCAGACCCCGCATCAGCCCCGACGGCACGCTGATGGCGATAACGGTCGTGCCCACGGGAACGGAGACGCTCGGCCTGGCCGAGATCTATGTGATCGAGCGCGCCACCGGACGCGTGCGCGAACGCATCCCCGGTCACAACCCGCGCTGGCAGACGGGACGCAGCAACCGGCTGCGCTTCGATCAGCTCGAGGCCAACGGGATTCGCTCCGCCCTTTACGACGCCACTGACAGGTCGATCATACGCGAAGAGAACCTGCAGCCGGACGACAATCCCGCCGAATTGGAAGCTGCAGAGGTGGAAACTGCGGCGCTGACCTACCCGGCGACGATTCGGGTGGCCCACCATCCGGAAAACAACTGCCGCAACGTTCCCGACTGGCAGGTGGACGTGATCCCCTTCGAGGAGTATGTGGCCCGCTCCGTCCCCGCGGAAGTCCCCATCTCCTGGTCACCGGAAGCGCTGGCCGCTCAGGCCATCGCCACCCGCACCTATGCCTGGTACCAGATCCGGCGCAACCGCCGCTACTACGATGTAACCGACTGGGCCAATTTCCAGATGATGTGCAACAATCGCTTCGCTTCCACGGACGCGGCGGTCGCCAGGACAGCAGGCCAGTACCTGGCCCATGCGGGCGACAGCGCGAACGCGCCGATTATTGCCATGTACAGCGCCAAGAACAGCCATCCGACGCTCACCAACCCGGCGGTCGCCTATCTGCAGGCGGTGCCGGACGAGACCGGCCTCGGGGAAAAACGCTGGGGGCACGGCTACGGGCTCAGCCAGTGGGGCGCGGCCCGGCGGGGTAGGGCCGGTCAGACCTATCGCCAGATTCTCGGCCACTACTACACGGACGTCACCTTGCAGAATGCCAGCCAGCCGGCGCAGGCGATCGGCGGCCTGATCGGCCTGTCCCTGAAAGGCTATTTCCCGGCCGGCGGTCTGCGCTGGGGGGCGCTCGTGCCCGCAGAATCTCTGTCCGGTTCAGTCGACCTTGACCCGGGCCCGGACTCTCTGCCCATCAGCGGCGTCTGGCTGCGCAGCCCCGATATCACGAGCGGCAGTACGATCACCGCTTCTCTGACGCTCAGCAACGAATTGCAAGAGCGGAAAGCGCTGGAAATCGACTGGGAGGCGCCTTCTGCACCGACATTCGAGGCGCCGTCGCTGGTGGAGGTGCAAAGGGCCACTCTTACGCTCGCCACCCCGGAAACGGGCGCGCTCATCGGCCTCAGCAACAACTGGGTCTGGCAGGGGGAAAACCTCTACAGCACCACCGGGGAGGCTGTCGATGATGCCGCAGCCGATGGCAATCGCGCCCGGGAAGCGCGCGCCGGTGACCATGAGCTGGGCTGGTGGTACGGCCCTTACGCAACCGACATCCCCCACAATGCCACCTACCGCGCACTCTTTCGCCTGCGCCGGGGTGAACCTGACGACGACGGTGACGACAATGTGCTGCCGGATCAGCCCATCGCCCATCTGGATGTGACCGACAAGGGTGGGACTCTGCGCCTGGGCTTGCGCGACATCTGGCCCAGTGATTTCACCAACGCGGACGAATACGTCGAGATCCCCGTCGATTTTCATCTGTTTAACCCGGTTGAGGGGATCGAGTTCCGTGTGAAATGGTTCGGAGAGGTGGACCTGGCCCTGGACCGGGTACAGCTGTGGCAACTGCAGAACATATCTTCAAGAACGAAGATCGATTGGGCGCTCCCCCACAGCGGCATATCAACGGTATCCGCGATCGCGTTCGATACCGCCGGAAATGCCAGCCCGGTCGTCACAAAACAGATCGAATATGGCAGCGAACAGCCGCCGGTGTTCGGCGATTTGGAGCACGTGGAGGGCTGGTGGACAAGACTGCCTGTCCTGATTTCAGTCCCTGTGCAGGACTTCAACAGCGGATTGGACGCGAGCAGCGGACGGGTGCTGCTGGGCGGCGAGGAGAAGACCGCCGTTTTCAGCCTGCCCAACGATCCCCTGGCCGCACAGAAGCTGTCAGCTTCCCTGACCGGCCTGGACGACGGCGCGTACACTGTGCGCTTCCAGGCCAAAGATCGATCCGGGCTGCAGGGGGAAAGCGAATCCGGCCAGCTGCGGGTCGACCGGACGCCGCCTGCAGTTGAGGCGCAGGCCGTGCAGGTGACACCTGACAGTACGAACGGAGGGGACGGGGGCGGCGACAGCTCGACCGGTCAGAGCCCTACCCCTACACCCACTGCCGCCGCGCGCGGGTTGTTCAGCGGGCCGGTCCAGGTCACCATCGAAGCCGAAGACGCCACCAGCGGCGTCTGGGGTATCGCCTATGTCCTCAACGACGGGTCGGTCGAACTGTACAGCGGGCCGTTCACGATTTCCGAGGATGGCATTCATAATGTCCGCTACTGGGCAAAGGACAATGCCGGCAACTATTCGCGCAGCCACCGGCTGCGGGTCTGGATCCGCAGCGGCAATTCATCCGACGACGGTTCATCCGGCGACGGTTCATCCAGCAGCAGTGCATCGAGCGACGGTCCGCTCAGCGGCAGTGCGCCCGCCGACCGTGCACCCAGCAGCAGTGCACCGGTCGACAGCTACCTGTATAGGGTGTTCATCCCGGGGCTGAAGCAGGGCGAGTAGGGCGCGCGCCGCCCGCTCCCGCTGCAGTTGGGCCTGGCGTCTCAGCGGTCCATGGCCACAATCCACTGCATGAGCTGATCACCCTGCTCCTTGACCAGGGCGGTGGCCCGTTCCGAGTCGGCGGCTTCGGCCCGTATTTCGAAGAGGGGCTGCTCGGAGTTGGGGCCGATGTGGACCCACTCTTCGGCGCCCAACTGGATCTTCAGACCATCGATCGTGACGACGCCATCCCCCTGATAGCTCTGATTCAGCAGGCGCATGACCGTTCCCTTTGCTTCCCACGGGCAATCCACGCGATGGTGCGCCATAAAGAAATGCGGCAGGTCGGCCACGATTTCACTGACCGCTGCCTGACGCAGGCCAAGATATTCGAGCAGCCGCACGGTCGCCAGCAGCCCGTCAGGAACCGGCTGCAGATCGGGGAAAATGAAGTGGCCTGCCCCATCGGTGGCGAACAGCACGTCCCCGTCCGCCGCCCGCATCAGGTCCCGCAGTTCGCTCTGAGTAAAAACGATCTGACCGTCGTACCGGTCTACGACGCTCTCGAAGGCACGCGGCAACACCGCCGGCAGGGCGACCTTGGCGCCGGGATTGGCGTACATGGCCAGATCCAACAGGAGTAACGCCGCCGTCAGATCGTCCAGCACGACGCCCCTCTCATCGATAAGGAAGACCCTTTCGCCGTCTACGTCGAGCTTGACGCCGACGCCCGCATCGAGGACGCCCATGATCTTGGCCATATGCTGGAGCTGGTGGCGGAACTGGTCGCCAACGGACGGTCTGCCGTCATCGCGCAGCGCGCCCAGCTTCGGTCCATTCAGAGGCAGATAGTCGACTTCGAGGAGGTTGAGAACTGTCGACATGGTTTCGCCGCCGAGGCCGTGGGAGGTGTCGACGACAATCTGAGGATGGACCTGGGAACCCGCGGCGCGGATGCGGTCCGGGTCAACACCGGCGACAAAGCTCTCGATATAGCCTGCCGTGGGGTCGGCAGGATAGTCGATCTGCCCGACCTCGTCGAGGAAGGCGCGACGGAAATCTTCACGAGAGAAGCTGCGTTCGACGGAGCGTTCGGCAGCCCGGCTCTGATCGAGCCCCTGGCTGTCCATGAAGCGGATGTCGACGACACGCTGGTCGAGGGGGCTGAGGCGAACATGCACGCCGGCCGCGGCGGAAGGGTTGGTGCGGACGAAATGACGCGCGACGGGCACGGGCACCTCGCCGAGGTCCCAGACGTCGACGCCGGCGCTGGACAGGCCGCTCATCAGGGCGCGTATCAGCATGCGGGAGCTGCGGTGTGAGTCCCGGTTGATGACGACGTAGCTGCCGCGCGGGAGGCTGGCGCCGAGACTGCTGCCGAGCTTGGCCGCGAATTCGGGCGTAAAATCGACATTGACAACGCCGCTGACGCCGGCTCTGCCGAAAAGAGAGCGGCGGCCGCGGCTGCCCCAGATGATGCTCTCCCGCACCACCGCGCCCGGCTCGATGCGCTTGTTCGGCCACAGTTTCACGTCGGGATGAACAACACAGTTCTCATCCAGCACACAGTTGTCGCCGATGACGACGTCCTCATAGGCGATCGTGCCGCTCTTGAGACTGCACTGGCGGCAGACGATCGCCCCCAATAGCTCGCAGGTTTCCCCTATGTAGGTGTTGCGCCAGACGACGCAGTGCTCCAGGCGGCTGTACCGGTCCACGATTGTGTAGTCGCGGACCACACACGGCCCCTGGATCGTCACACCCTCCTTGATTTTGACGGCGTTGCCGAGATAGACCGGCCCGTCAATGCGTGCGTCGGCGGCGATCTCCACGTCGGCGCCCAGGATCAGATCCCCTCGGGCCGGGGAACTGTGGAGGAACGGCTGGGGCAGCCAGACTTTGCCGCTGATGAGGTCGGCGTTGGCGCGCATGTACTCGCTGATCGTGCCGACATCACACCAGTAACCCTCCGCCACGTAGGCTTGCAGCCGCTCCCCCCGTTGCAGAAGATCGGGGAAAAGTTCAGTGGAAAAGTCGTAGGCGACGTCGTCGGGGATATAGTCCAGAACCGCCGGTTCGAGCACATAGATGCCGGTGTTCACCCGGTCGGAGCGAACGGTGCTCCAGTCCGGTTTTTCGAGGAACTGGGTGATGTTGCCATTTTCGTCGCTGACAACTGCGCCGTATTCAAGCGGGTTGGGAACGGAATAGACGGCGAGCGTGGCAAGAACGCCGGCTGTAATGTGATGTTGGACGGCGGCCTGGAGGTTGAAGTCGGTCAGGGCGTCGCCGCTGATTACGAGAAAGGTGTCGTTGAGATGGGCGGCGGCGTTCTTGACGCCGCCGGCGGTGCCGAGAGGCATCTCCTCGACGACATAGGTGATATTGAGACCGAGGGCGCTGCCGTCACCGTAGAAGTCCTGGATCACGGAAGGCAGATACTGGAGGGTAATGACGACCTCGGTAATGCCGTGATATCTGAGCAGCTCAAGAATATGGCCGAGGACCGGCTTGTCGACAAGGGGGACCATCGGCTTGGGACGCCCAATCGTCAGGGGACGCAGGCGGGAGCCTTCTCCGCCGGCCATGACTACGGCTTTCATAATCTGTGTCCAGTGACCGAACCCCAGTGGTTAGCGGTTAGTCACCCCTGCCGTTCACTATCCACTATCCACTATCCACTATATAGGCGGCCAGGGATAGTTCCGCTGGTGAACGGGCGGCGATGGATATTGGCGGGAACCGAGCAACTCGCCGATGCGGCGGCGCAGGGCATCCAGCTCAGGAGCGCTGAGCAGCAGGCCCAGCGTACTGTGCACCGGGCCGGTGTCGACGAGATCCTGAAGCGACGCCAGATCGGCGAGCAGCCCTTCTTCGATGGTCTCTCCGGCAAACTCCCAGATAACGGTACGCAGTTTGTATTGATGATGGAAGCAGATGCCGTGGTCGATGGCCCACATATGCGCGGGGCGAGGCGTGAGGAGTGAGGAATGAGGAGTGAGAGGCGAGTATGCCGTTCTCTCTTTCCTCTCTTCTCTCCGCTCTTTTCTCGCCGTTTCATAAAGACAGTGGCCGGCCTTGCGGTCGGCGTTGTTGATGAGATAGTCGAAGAGTGTGAGGCGGCGCAAGGCGGGGGCATAGCGGGCGTCCTCGCGCATATTGAAGTAGTGTATGTCCGGATCGCACTCGATGAAAAACTGAATGCTGCCCGGCCCGCGCGGCCCGTCGCGCAGGACGGTGGGCGGCACAAGGCGCCAACCCAGGGCTTCGCTGACGACAAAGGCCGCGGTCTCGCGCTGGCATAGCGTGCCCGTCGGGAAATCCCACAGCGGATTTTCGCCGCGGCGCGGTTTGTAGACGGCCGGTATCTCGTGCTGATGGTGATGGACGGTGGCCAAAAAGGTGTAATTGGAGCTGTATGGCAGCAGCCCCTTCTCTTCGATTCTACCTTCTGCCAGGGCGCTCAATATCTCGCCGTCCGCGGTCGCGGCCGGACCGCCGCGCCCGTCCTGCTCGGCAACGGGCGGCCTGCCGCCATCCACGACGCGGCTGTCCTCTTCACTGCGCATCCGTTGTTCGAGGTTGTCCATCATCAGGCAGTGGATAGTGAATAGTGGTCAGTAACTGCCGCTGCCGTACACTATCCACCGACCACTGTCCACTAACCACTGGTGTTTCTAAATAGACAGCGGAAATGCGTGGCCGTTCGTGCGCGGGCAGAAGTGACCGTCCGGATCGATGACGCGTCCGCACAGGGGGCACTCCGGCCGGCCGGCGGCCACGACCTGCAGGGCATGTTCGCTCAGGGAGCGCATCTGCGCCCGCGTGGCATAGAAACGGGCCTTCTGGTCGTCGACCTCATCTTCGACCATTTCGAGACTGGGTGGATCGGCAGCCAGGTCCTGCTCTTCTCCGCCGGCATCCGGGATGGCCTGTGCGATCAGGACCATCAGGTCCTGCCGTTCATCGTATCCCAGCCCGAGTTGCGCGACACGAAAGGCCGGCTCGAGCGGTTCGCGCAGACTGGGAACGCCGGTCTCCTCCTCGACGGCCGGCAGGTCGGCGCGTTCCTTTTCCAGCTCCTCCAACAGTTGCAGAATCGAGGTTGCGAGAGCGGCCACCTGCTCTTTCTCCATGATCAGTGTGGCCATATCGCCGCCCTGGCGGGCCTGCAGAAAGAAGGTACGCTGACCGGGGCGCCCGACCGCGTCGGCAACGATTGCGTTAACTGGATTGAAGTCGAAGGTAAACTGTGATTCCATATGCCTCTGGCAGGTGATCGGTGACAGATACAGTTGCTGGCGTGCACGATATTTGCCAGCGGGATACCTGTAGTCCCAGGGTGCTGCCCGCGGGACCTGTTGGCAAAAGATCGAACTCAGGTTTCCTTTTCTAACTTTATCACAGGAAAACCGCCGCTGTCATTCATGGCCAGAATGCTTGGTCCAAAACGATGGAAAGCGACGAGGCTGATCGATGCGGTGCTGATCTGGATGCGCTGGAAAAGATCGAGCGGCGTGCCCAGGTAGTAGGCCAGGCTCGTGCGCAGGACATCGCCGTGGGCAAAGACGGCAATGACCTCGCCCGCGTGCTCTGTGCGGATGCGCTCCAGCGTTGTAATGACACGGTTCTGCACCTCTCGCAGTGTTTCACCCCCAGGGAAGCGGAAGCCGCCCGGGAAAACCTGCACCAGCCGCCACTCCGGCCGTTTGCTCAGCGCCTTCAGCTCGCCCCCGCGCCATGCGCCGTAATCGACCTCCAGGATGCCCGGCTCGACCGAGACGGACAGGTCCAGCGCCGCGGCCAGCGGCTGGGCCGTCTCCAGGCAGCGCAGCAACGGGCTGGAGTAGACGGCGGTGATGGGCTGATCCTTGAGCCGCTCGGCAACCTGTTGGGCCTGCTCCTTTCCCTTTTCGTTCAGAGGAACGCTGGGCGTCCGTCCGGCCAGCGCGCCCCGTTCCGTCCATTCGTTTTCACCGTGCCGAATCAGGAAGAGATAGGTAGGGCGCGGGGGTGCTTTTTCGTCGCGCTCGTCATCGACCTTCTCTTCGGCCTTGTCAACCGCTGCGTCTGGCTCCTCTGTCGTTGCACTCTTGTCCTCGATCAAACCTGTCTCTCTCCCCAAGGGATGGGTTTCCGCTTGTGCGGGTCAGTTGCATTTCCATTGTAACCGTGATCCGGCCCTGTGTAAATGCAGGAAAAGGATTGGGGTCGCTGACAGTGACGCAGCGCCGGTCGGTCTTGACGGGATCCTGGTCGGTCCCCAGTTCGAGAGCGGAGCGAGTGCGGCGTAGTAGAATCTGATGGGGCACTGGATGGGTCTGCATAAAGTGTGGCAAAGTTGTCCCCGCTACTGTTGTGTCTTAGCTGGCATACTGGTGGTTCCGTTGACATTTTGGGAAATCCGTGAAGAACACCTTTCTTTGGTCCACCGAGGGGCGCGGAGAACAGCACCAGGGAAAGACACTGATCAGACAGACGTCAACGAGCCCAAGTCGAGCAGGCATGTATCAGGCTTGACCGGGTAGGAGGTGCAGCATAGAATGATGCATAAAGACCCGGTTTTGCATCAGAGGAGGTGACGCCCTTGAACCAGATCACGGTCAGAGGATTTGACGACGAGCTGAGCGCCTGCCTGCGTCGCCTGGCAAAGCGGGAGGGACTCTCTCTGAACTAGGCCGCGCTCAGGCTGCTGCGGAGAGGAGCCGGCCTGGCGGAAGGTCCAGGCCAGGGGGATACCGTGGGTGATTCATTTGACCGGCTGATAGGGAGTTGGACCCAGGCGGATGCCGATGAGATGGAGGCCGCGCTCGAGGAATTCGAGACCATTGACGAGGCGGCTTGGAGATGAAGGTTCTCCTGGACTCCAACGCCTACTCTCTGCTCATGCGCTCGTTTCTCGACAGCCCCTACTCGTCCTTCATAGAAGTGGGCCCGGTCACCGCAGACCGCTACGCCAGGATAGCGGCGGCATTGAGGGCGAAGGGCCGGCCGATTCCGACCAACGACGTCTGGATAGCCGCCCACGCAATGGAGACCGGCGCAGATCTGGTTTCGGCGGACGGTCACTTCGAGCACGTTGAAGGGATTGTCTGGGTGCGAGTGGCGGCAGCTTGAACTGATCCGCGGAGGGGCGCGGAGAACAGCAAGATCGTCAAATTTGGGGATGGCCGGGTCGAGATGAGCAGTTATGGTTGGCCCCAATGTCTAGACCACGAAATGGGAAAATAAGGTGCATCCAAAGGGATGCGTTCGGCTCTGATCGCAAAGCGGGCGGTCTGCCGCCATCGGTCTGTCCGTCCACATGATGCTCCAGCCGCTCGATTTCGTAGTTGGGTTCGTCCTCATGGTAAGCATAAACCAGCAGGTTAACGTCCGGCACGATCATTGTGCGTTCTTCTCTATAAATCGATCGTCATCCAAATCGCAGAGGACTTCCTTCAACTTCTCTGGATCGATACCTTCGACGTACCCGCTACTATGCGGAACTACTTCATCGGATTCAAGTTCTTGCAGTCGCGCCTGAAATTCTGTGACGCTGGTAATGACAATTTCGCTCATGTTGTCCTCTCCACTGCCCCAATCTCATCCTCCGCCATCCTATACCGATTATACACCAGCCGATCAAACTCCGGATCAGATCTGTTGGTGTCAGGGCAGTCACATCTCTTTGCGTCATAACGTTCAACAATAGGTAGGACGCCCCCTGTGGGCGCCCTTCGTGAGCTGTCTGTCCGGCTATTTTAGCGTCCGAATTCAGATGCGATTGCCCTGCACCCCTTTTGAGCTTTCATTGTCCACCTGTAAGAGACTCTGGTATACTCTTCGCCACGATGGGTGATCGTGAAAGCCCAACCGCCGAGAGCATCCACTTCATAGGAAATCCAGGACGCCTTAGCCTATCCCCCGTAGGTATGCCGTACAGGTTCTTCCTCTTAGCTTACACCCTGACTGTTTGGGAGTACGGATAACCCCTTGTTTGCCAGCTAGTTTGCTGGGGGCAACCCCCGCAAGGCGGCACTGCATCTAAATTGTACTCGGTGGAGCAATGGCCCATTCCTGATACTCAAGTCCGCGTACTATGTGGCAGGAGAATTCCTGATGGACGTCTTCGCCTTCCGCGACAAACTGATCGACGATTACGCACGCTTTTCCCGTAGTTTCACTACGATCAAAGCGGAAGACATCCGGCATGCCGTTGACGCAGCGTACGAAGGCGGCCGATTCTGGCCGCCTCCTCTGATTCAACTCAATCCGAACTTCGTGCAAGGTGGTTCAATCGAAGATTTGACGTCTCAGGGTGTCCTCGATCCAGAGTGTAAGAAGGTCTTCAAAATCAAGAGTCCGGCCGACTCCTTCGTCGAGAGTCTCACTCTATACAAACACCAGGCCGAAGCCATCGAAATCGCAAAGCGCCAGGAGAGCTATGTCTTGACGACCGGAACAGGATCCGGTAAGTCCCTGAGCTACTTTATCCCGATCGTTGATGATGTATTGCAGCGCAAAAGAACCGGCGATCCCTGCAAAGGAATCACCGCCATCGTCGTCTATCCTATGAACGCGCTCTGCAACAGCCAGCTGGAGCAACTGGGGAGATTCCTGACCCTGGGATATGGCGAAGGCAATGAACCTGTGACCTTCGCCCGCTATACCGGGCAGGAATCACAGGAAGACCGGGAGCGAATTGCCAAAAATCCACCGGACATTCTGCTTACGAACTACGTCATGCTCGAACTTATCATGACGAGATTCGAGCAGACAGACAAGGCCGTCCGTCAACACGCTGTTGGCCTCAAATATCTGGTCTTGGATGAGTTGCACACCTATCGGGGGAGACAGGGCGCCGATGTCGCGATGCTGGTACGTCGCGTGCGGGAACGGTTCAACCAGGACCTTCTCTGCATAGGCACCTCCGCTACCATGGGGTCCGAGGGAACAACCGAAAGTCGCGAGCAAGCGGTGGCAGAAATAGCGAGCAAACTGTTCGGTGCCGCAGTCAGAAAAGACAACATTATCACCGAGACTCTGGAACCGGTCACCCAGGAGGACACACTTTATGACGGCGACAGCATCAGGTCCGTTGTCGCAAAGGGCGTGCCGGCGAATCCGACCCATGACGACCTTTCAAGCCACCCAATAGCAGCCTGGGTGGAACACAATCTCGGCCTGGAGAAAAAGGATGGAAAGTACGTAAGGATCTCCCAGCCGTTAACAGTTCTCAAGGCGGCTGAACGGCTCGCTGAAGATAGCAACCTGAAAGCCGGAGACTGCCGCAAATACCTGGCTGATTTTCTGCTTGCAGCCTACCAAAGCAGGAATGAGAAAGGGCAGAGTTTCTTTGCCTTTCGTCTTCATCAGTTTGTCAGCGGCGCCTGGAACGCGTATTCCACCTTGGAGGCGCCCAATGAACGATACGTAACTCTGCAAGGACAGCAGTTCAAACCAGGTGACCGCGACCGTCCTCTCTTCACGCTCTCCTTTTGCAGGGAATGCGGCCAGGAGTACTTCCCGGTCTGGGCAGATGTCGAAGGGGATGAGCCAACCGCTTTCAATTCGCGTGATCTGACTGAACGTTCCCACGAAGATGAAGAAATGCAGTACGGCTTTCTCATGCCGGATCCTTCTGGCATGTTTGATCCCACCGATGTGGAAGGGCAGTACCCGGAGGAATGGCTTGAATTCCGCAGTGGCGTGCCGCGGTTAAAGCGCCACTTTCGGCGTTACAGTCCCTTAGACATCCAGTTGGATACCCTCGGCCGTGTTGTCGACGAGGGCCTGCCTGCCTGGTTCATCCCCAATGCCTTCCGTTTCTGCCTCAACCCCGACTGCAATGCCAGCTTCGAGGGCACTACCCGCAGTGACCTCAGCAAACTCTCAGGGCTCTCAAGCGAGGGGCGTAGCTCAGCCACAACTGTGCTCGCTCTGTCCTCGCTGAGGCACCTTATCGGAACCGACCTTGACGATAGCACCAAGAAACTCCTGGCATTCACCGACAACCGCCAGGACGCCAGCCTTCAAGCGGGACACTTCAATGACTTCATTCAGATACTCCTGCTGCGTGGGGCACTTCTTGCCGCTATTCGCAGGGAACCGGACGAACACCTGACCGATGACCTGCTTACCCAGCGCGTATTGGATTGCCTGAACTTGGACCCGAGGGACTATGCCGCCAATCCTGATGCAAAGGGACCCAGGGCGCAGGCCGCCGAAAAGGCCCTGCGTGATGTATTGGGTTACCGCCTTTATTTCGACCTGCGAAGGGGCTGGCGGATTACAAACCCGAACCTGGAGCAGCTCAATCTTCTGGAAATAAAGTACCAGGACCTCCGGGATTGTTGTCAGGATGAGGAGGAATGGCAAAAGAGACATCCTCTGCTGGGCTCAATTTCACCCGATACTCGCTCAGACATCGTCCGCGAGCTTCTCGATCGTATGCGTAAGGCACTCTGCATCAAGACGATCTATCTTGACGAGTATGTCCAGGAGCGGATCCGCAATCAAAGCTTCAATCAGTTGAAAGAGCCGTGGGGTTTTTCAGAGGATGAGATGCTTTCCAGCCGCGCATTCATGATTCCGCGGCCAAGCGCCAGACGCCGTTACCGGGAGCAAGGCATTCTGCATGTGTCCCATCGCTCCGCTTTCGGACGATGGTTAAAGGCCCAGGCCCGATGGGGTCCGGAAAATCCCCACTATCCTGAAAAGTTTGACGAGGACACCTACAACCAACTCATTGACGACGTACTCAGCGTGCTGACGGTCTATGGGTATGTGGAACCCACCGAGTTGGATGACGGACGTATTGGTTATCAGATCAATAGCTCCGTGCTCGAATGGCGTGCTGCCAAGGGTTCCTCAGACGGGGATCGAAATACAACCAACGCCTTCTTTCTCAATCTTTATGAAAATATCGCGAGTCTTTTGAACGGAAACGATCGTCTTCTGCACCAGCTGGAGGCCCGTGAACACACAGCACAAGTTGATGCCGACGTTCGTGAACAACGCGAAGAACGATTCCGCAAGGGACTGCAAAGGGAGAAGATTGTAGACGGAAAGCGCGAACCGGCCGGGCTGCCGATTCTTTTCTGTTCGCCAACAATGGAGCTTGGCGTCGATATCGCCTCGCTCAACACAGTCTACATGCGCAATGTGCCCCCCAACCCAGCCAACTACGCGCAGCGCAGCGGGCGAGCGGGCCGTAGCGGCCAGCCGGCACTTGTCGTCACCTACTGCGCGGCCAGGGCTCCCCACGACCAGTATTTTTTCTCCAAACAGACAAACATGGTCGCCGGCATCGTCAGGACGCCAACCATCGATCTTGCTAACGAAGACCTCATTCGCAGCCATTTTCACGCGATCTGGCTGGCCGAAACTGAGGTCAAATTGGGTAAGTCGGTCCGTGAAGTCCTTGATCGAGAAAAACCTGATGAATTGCCACTGCGCCAGGATATAGCCGACCAGATCGGCGTCGCTCGCGTCGTAAGTAAGGCGGAGGGACGCGCGCGGCGCATCTTGGAAACGCTTTCGGAAGATCTCTCCAAACAGTTCGCCCCCTGGTTTACCGAAACCTGGCTCGATAGCACGATGAATTCAGCAAAACGAAGTTTCGACCAGGCCTTCAACCGCTGGCGTTCTCTCTACCGCGCGACATCAAGCCAGATCAAGTCGGCTAATGCCATCCTCAACAGCCCCGCGGCGTCCGAACAGAATCGCAGAGACGCTAAAGCTCGTCACGATGAAGCCTACACGCAGCAAAACCTGTTGCTTGACAGCAGACCAACAATGAACTCCGACTTCTATACCTACCGCTACCTCGCAGCCGAAGGCTTCTTGCCGGGCTATAACTTCCCGCGTCTGCCGCTCATGGCATTCATTCCCGGACGCCGCGAGAGAGTTGCCCGTGATTCGTTCCTGAGCCGCCCCCGCTTCTTGGGGCTCTCCGAGTTTGGGCCGCAATCCTTTATCTACCACGAAGGCAGCGCCTATCGCGTACGTCGAGCAATTCTCACCATTCGGGAGGATGCTTCAGTAGCCGGTCCTTCCAATCTTCCCGTTCAGGCTGCCCGCATCTGCCCGAGTTGCGGCTATGGACATTTCAGCGATCAGATGGAGTTCGAACGCTGCGTCAACTGCGACCAACTTCTGGAAGGCGGACGAAGGATCTCGAACCTCTATCGTATCGAGCAGGTGTCGACCCGGCGGGCAATGCGCATAACTTCCGATGAAGAAGAGAGGCAGCGCCAAGGCTATGAGATGATCACTACCTTGCGTTTTGCCCAGGAAAACGGTCATCCGAAGGCCGAAGCAGCCGCGATCCTGGATGACGACGAAACCTTGCTGGAGCTTAAATATGGGGCGGCTTCGACGCTGTGGCGCATCAATCTCGGCTGGCGGCGGCGACAGGAAAAGACCATCTACGGCTTCAGCATCGATGCCAATACCGGCGAGTGGACCAGGGATGCGCAAGCGCCAACCGACGCAGAAGATGACCAGGTGACTGATGGCAAGAGCGTCGAAAGGGTCACCCCTTTCGTTGAGGATACTCGCAATGTCCTCATCGTCCAGCCAAAAATAGACCTGTCTAAAGAGGCCATGATTTCCTTTCAGTATGCCTTGAAGCGCGGCATCGAACAGGAATATCAACTGGAAGAAGCGGAACTTGCCGCCGAACCTTTGCCTGAAAGAGATACTTGCAACGCCATTCTCCTCTACGAAGCAGCCGAAGGCGGTGCGGGCGTCCTTACGCGTCTGGCCACCGACCCCGACGCTATCCCTCGCATTGCCCGCCGAGCCCTTGAGGTCTGTCATTTCAGTTCAGAATCCGGCAGGTGGGACAGTATCGCCGACCTGAAAGATGAAGAGCAGGAATGCGAAGCCGGTTGCTACCGCTGCCTTCTGAGCTACTACAACCAATTGGATCACCAGTGGATTGACCGGCAAGATTCCGAGATGATCGAGCTCCTCTGCCGTCTTGCGCGTGGACAACGCAAGAGCCTTGAAGCCCCACTCAGTGCCGACGATAGTTTCGAGGAACTGATGAATGCATCCAATTCCAACCTCGAACAGGAGTGGCTCGACTTTCTCAAAACAAACGATTACCACCTGCCGGACAGAGCACAGCCCTATCTCCAGGAACACGGCACACGACCGGATTTTGCCTATTCCGACCACCAGACCTTGGTCTATATCGACGGCCCGCACCACAACGAGCAGACACGCAGAGATCTTGATGCCGATATTACACGCCGGCTGGAAGACGCGGGCTTTACCGTTGTGCGTTTTGGCCCCAGCCGTTCCTCGTGGCAGTCCAGAATGGATGAATACGCCTGGGTATTCGGGCAAGGCAGGGTTTCAGTAACCGATTAAGGAGCAGAGAGCGCAGAAATGGAAGCGCCAGTTCAATTCAAGCCGGGGAACTTGGTCAAGGCGCGTGGCCGCGAATGGGTCGTTCTGCCCGAGACGCGTCCGGACATACTGAAACTGCGGCCGCTGGGCGGAGCAGAAGAGGATGCGACACTGATCTATCTTCCGCTGGAGCCCGAGATGCCGGCGCCGGCAACGTTCGATCTCCCCAACCCGGACAGACCAGGTTCACAGGAAGCGGCGCTTCTGCTGAGGGACGCGCTCCGCTTGAAGCTCCGCGCCGGCGCCGGCCCTTTCCGCAGTTTCGGCAATATCAATTTCGAGCCGCGCGCCTATCAGCTTGTTCCCCTCCTTATGGCGCTCAAGCTGGATACCATTCGCCTCCTCGTGGCCGATGACGTCGGTATCGGCAAGACCATCGAAGCACTGCTCATCGCGCGCGAACTGATCGACCGCGGGGAAATCGAAAGGTTGGCTGTCATCTGCCCTCCCCACCTCTGTGAACAGTGGCAACGGGAGATGGAGGAGAAGTTCAGTATCGGGGCCGAGGTAGTCCGTACCGGAACAGCCACACGCCTCGAGCGCGGACTGCGTCCCGACGAGTCGATCTTTGAGGTCTATCCCTATACCGTCGTCTCCCTCGATTACATAAAGTCCGACAGGCGCCGCCATGACTTTCTGCGCGCCTGCCCGGAATTTGTGATCGTCGACGAAGCCCACACCTGTGTCCGGGCCAACACCAACACCCGCCACCAGCGGTACCAGCTGCTCAAAGGTCTGGCCGACAGCGAACCCAAACGAAGCATGGTCTTCCTGACCGCCACACCGCATTCAGGCGATGATACAGCCTTTCATAATCTGCTGGGGCTGCTGGAACCTCGATTCGCGAATCTGGCCGAAATGCCTGAAGGAAGGGTGCGCCGCTCTCTGCGTGAAGCGCTCTCCGCGCACTTCGTCCAGCGCCGCCGCGGCGACATCGCCGAGTGGCGAGATGCTGCTGGTTTTCCCGAACGCCAGAGCCGGGAGGCCACCTACAGGCTGGGCGGTGCCTGGGGTAGCCTCTTCGACGATGTTCTCGACTATGCCCGTGCGATGGTGAGACGGGCTGAAGGCGGAACCCAGCTTCAACAGCGCATGTCCTGGTGGGCCGCGCTTGCCCTGCTTCGCTGTATTTCTTCAAGTCCAGCCGCCGCATCGCTGGCTCTGCGCACGCGGCTCCAGGCGGCCGAGAACAGGAACGAACAGGAGCAACTTGAAGATCTCGACCAGGTTGCGAGCGAAACCGTCATGGATGAAGCCACTGACGACTCCCTGTCGCTTAACGAAAGCGTCCCCGCCGGCACGTTAGACGCACCTGAAGATGTAACGATGCTGCGCCAGCTCATAGAGCGGGCCGATTCCCTGCGGGGTCCCAAAAGGGATCCGAAACTCCAGACCCTGAGCGATGAAGTGCGGGAACTTATCACCGACGGTTTCAGGCCGGTTGTTTTCTGTCGCTACATCGCCACCGCCCACTACGCAGGGGAGGAACTCCGACGCGCGCTCGCCTCTGAAAAGGTCCATGTTTCTGTAGTGACCGGTGAGTTGACATCGGGTCAGCGTGAAGAACGGGTAGAAGCGCTCGGAGAACTTGATGCAGGTGTCACACCGGTCCTCGTGGCCACCGATTGCCTTTCGGAAGGCGTGAACCTGCAACAATTCTTCAATGCAGTTGTTCACTATGACCTGACTTGGAATCCAACCCGTCACGAACAGCGCGAGGGGCGTGCTGATCGGTTTGGACAGGCTTCCAAGATCGTACGCGCCTTGATGCTCTATGGAGAGAACAATCCTGTAGATGGAGCCGTCTTGCGCGTGATACTCCGCAAGGCCGAAAAGATCCGCAAGGAGCTCGGCGTTGCCGTTCCCTTGCCAGCAGACAACAACAAAGTCGTCGACGCCATCATGCGGGCAGTTCTTCTTCACGGTGCCGGTGTTTCCCGCGTGAGTCAGATGACATTACCGCTTGATGTCACCAGCGTCGAAACCGAACTGGAAGATGCCTGGCAGACAGCGCAGGATAAAGCGTCGCGCACGGTCTTCGCTCAACGTCGGCTCCGACCGGATGACGTCCTCCCCGAATGGCGTAAGACTGTCTCCGTACTCGGTGGCCCGGATGATGTAGCCCGTTTTGTTCGCCTTTCCTCCGAACGCTTGGGCGCCCCCCTCGACCGGCACAATGGCTATAGCCGCCTGCCAGTAATGCATTTGCCATCGCAACTTCAGGACCGCCTCAGTGTTCATGGCTTCACTTCAACGGCAAAAATCGCGTTTACTCACCCAGCGCCTGCCGGTGCCGTCTACATCCACAGGGCCCATCCCCTGGTTGCGGCCCTTGCCGACTATGTGGCGGAACAGGCGCTCGATGCCGATATGCCGGAAATTGGAGCCAGGGCGGGCGCCATCTTTACGCGAGACGTCGATAGCCGGACGGTTCTCTACCTGCTCCGCCTTCGCAGCCAGATTCAGGTCGAACAGCGTGATGAATACGGGGAATTCGCGCCGCTCAAATCAATGCTCGCGGAGGAATGTCTAGGGGTCGCCGTCAACGGCAGCGCAGCGCCCCAACCGCTGACACAAGACGCTGCCCTGTCCTTGCTGCAGTTGGAGCCCGGCCGCAATATGCAGGACGGCCAGAAATCGTTGCTCATTCGCCAGACGCTCAATTCGATTTCGGATTTGGACGATACCTTCACAAGTCTCGCGCACGAACGGGCTGACGAACTATTGGCGGACCACCGGCGCATTCGCGAGGCAAGCGCCGCCAGAGGGTTGCGCTACTCCGTTACCCCGGCCTTGCCGGTCGATAAGATCGGTGTCTACGTTTTCATGCCGATGGCGAATCTTTGAGGTAGCAATGGCACGTACGCGCAGAAGTCACGGTTTTACGGCACTCAAAGTCGAAGGGGGCATCCTGCCGCCTGATTTTCTCCAGACAATCGCTGAACTGGAAGCGCCCAGTCAGGCCAGTTCCGACTATGGAATCTCGAAGTCACTGGCGATAAAGGAAGAGCTAGCCCGTTACTGGCGCATAGCCAGCGATCTGTATGCCGCCTATGCCGAACGTTATCCCCGTGAGGACCTCACTCCCCAGCGGGTGGGCGTCAGCGATTGGCTTGTTCCCCTGTTGCATTCCGTCTTCAACTATGACGATCTTGAGAAGACCGGGCGAACTGTCCTGGATGAACGTGAATTTCGACTAACCCATCACTCTTGCAGTAGTAGCGTACCGCTCCTGCTCCTGACGCGTCACTTCGATCTGGACAAGGCCGACAGGCGCTTCGGTCATGAAGGGCGCCGGCAAGCCCCTCATGACCTGATGCAGGAGTTCCTCAACGCCGAGGACGCCTCCTTGTGGGGCATCGTCTCCAATGGTTCAAAGCTGCGTCTGCTGCGCGACAACCCAAGCCTGACACGCCCCGCCTACCTTGAAGCTGACCTGGACCTCATCTTCCGGGAAGATCTCTATCCTGACTTTGCCGCGCTGTGGCTGGCCATGCACGCCAGCCGCCTGCAATCGATAGATGACGCGCCGTCCAGCTGCATCATCGAGACCTGGCGCGACAAGGCCCATGAAACCGGCGAGCGAGCCCTGGAAAACCTGCGCGACGGCGTGACCGAAGCGCTGCGACAGTTGGGCAACGGATTTTTGCAGCATCCGCACAACGAAGAGTTGCGAGCCGCTCTCGATAAAGGCTCCCTGTCAAAGGAACAGTATTTCCAACAGCTTCTCAGGCTGGTCTATCGACTCATTTTTCTCTTTTCCACGGAAGAACGAAATCTCCTTCATGCCCCGGAGGCGACCGCAGCCCAGCGCCAAGTCTATGCGGAGGGTTATTCCCTTTCCCGTCTGCGTGAACGCGCCGAGCGCAGACGGCATTACGACCACCACCAGGATCTGTGGCAAAGCCTTCAGATCACGTTCAATGCTCTCGCGCTTGGCGCGCCCCCATTGGGATTGCCAGCCCTGGGAGGCCTCTTTCGCCCCGGCCAGTGCCCCACCCTGGACAGTTCAGCCATCTCCAATGAACGGCTTCTCGAAGCCATCCGCAGCCTCAGCTCCTTCCGCACCGGGGCCGCGCTCGTGCGCGTCAACTACCGCGATATGGGTACCGAAGAGCTCGGCTCGGTCTACGAGAGCCTGCTTGAGCTTCAGCCGGTCGTAGATTTGAACGTCACGCCCCGGACCTTAGGATTCCTCGGCGACGCCAACGGCGAAAAGGTCAGAGGCTCTGAGCGAAAGCTTTCCGGCTCCTACTACACGCCTCCCTCCCTTGTCAACGAACTGATCAAGTCCGCCCTGGAACCTGTACTCGCACACGCGATTGCCGATCACCCTGCCAATCCCAAAAAGGCAATTCTGGACCTCAATGTCGTCGACCCGGCCTGCGGCTCAGGGCACTTTCTCCTGGCCGCGGCCCGTCGCATGGCCGCCGAAATCGTCCGCATCGAGTCGGATGGCGATAGTTCCGACGAGAGCGCCCGCCAGCATGCATTGCGCGAGGTCGTTCAGCACTGTATCTACGGCGTCGACAAGAATGAGCTTGCTGTCGAACTTTGCAAGACAGCTCTCTGGATCGAAACCGTCGAGCCGGGCAAACCGCTGACCTTCCTCAATTCCCACATTCAACACGGCGACAGCCTGGTCGGTATCCTCGATCCGGAGCTCATCGCAGACGGCATTCCAGGCGACGCCTACAAGGCCCTGACAGGCGACGACAAGGCCGTCTGCACCGGCCTGAAAAAGAGCAACAGGCAGTTGGGAACTTCCGTACGATTAACCCTGTTTGAGGAGAAAGACGTGTACGAAGTCGTCAGGGCCACCGACGACCTGGATCGATTGCCCGAAGATTCACTGGATGATGTCGAGCGCAAGCAGGAAACTTATGAAGCCGCCCTTCACGATGAGGAGTACAGGCGGGAGAAACTGCGCGCCGATCTGTTCGTGGGCGCTTTTTTTGCCGAGAAGACAAAGGCCTCAAGCCAGACGGTCCCCCACACGGGAGACCTCGCACGCATAGAGACAGAGGGGGCCGAGCAACGTATCGGCGTGGAGGAAACGGTTAAACAGTTGGCTGACCAACACAGGTTCTTCCACTGGCATCTGGCCTTTGCCGATGTCATGCAAGAGGGTGGATTCGATGTTGTACTCGGCAATCCTCCCTGGGAACGGATCAAACTGCAGGAGCAGGAATTCTTCGCTCTGCAGGCGCCGGAAATCGCTAAGGCCCCGAATAAAGCCGCCCGCAACCTCCTCATCAAGCAACTGGCCCGCGAAGACGCACATATCTCAGAGAAGATGCTTTTTTCAGCATATGAAACCGCCAAGCGGGAAGCTGAAGCGATAAGCCAGTTTGTACGGACCAGTGGCAGGTTTCCCTTGACTGGACGCGGAGACGTAAACACCTATGCAGTATTCGCAGAAACCTTTCTGAATTTACTCAACCCACGTGGACGCGCTGGGCTTATCGTGCCAACTGGAATCGCCACAGATGACTCAACCAAAGGCTTCTTCGACAGAATTGCAACCAAGCAAAGGCTAGGTCCCGTTGACATTTCGTTTGAGCCAGATCAGAGTAGAAGCGAAATGCAAGAAAGCCATGTAATGTCGTGCGAGTTTGTCATAGCGAGTGAAAATGCGTCGATACCACTTGATTTTGTTGATGAAACGTTCGACGATGTTGCGTTCTCGGTAGCGGATTCGGTCATAGTCTCGTGGTTGTTTGCGATTGCGACGAGAGGGGATGACCACCTCGACCTGTTGGGCTGCGAGCAGTTCTCGCAAAGGGTCGGCATCGTAGCCTTTATCGGCAATGACGGCGTCAAAATCGAAGGGGGCGAGCAACGATTCAGCTTGGGTCATATCATGGCGTTCACCAGCGGTCAATATGAACTTCAGAGGCAGGCCAAGGGCATCGACGAGGAGATGGATCTTGCTGCTGAATCCGCCCCGGCTCCGACCTAGGCACTGTTCTTGCTGAGGGCCCCCTTTTTTGAGCCGCCGGCTGCGCACATATGGGCACGTACAGCTGTACTGTCGGGCATCACGGCTGCCATCTCTGGGTCCTGGGCGAACTGCGTGAACATGTCGGCCCAGATACCATTCTCTTCCCAACGGGAATAGCGCTTGAATACACTGTTCCACTTGCCATAACTCTCTGGCAGTTCACGCCACTGGGTGCCGGTGCGCAGTATCCAATAAACTGCCTCAATGAAACGGCGACACTCTCCCTCTTGGCCTGCGTACACACGAGAGTGTCCTTGCAGAAATGCGTAAAGTTTCTGCCACTGATGGTCGGCAATTCTCTTTCTAAACATCCTGCTATTGTCGCCAATGTGACTGAATAAATCAAATGTCAACGAGCCCTAGTCAGTCTTTACGATTTCGAGAATAGAGAAAAAGTGTTTCCAGGAATCGATAGTCGCATAAAGTTCTGCCTGCTCACTTTGAGTGGAACCGAGCTTCTCATCGAACAGGCCGAGTTTGCCTTTTTCCTATATCAAGCTGAGCAACTCCGAGATCCTGAGCGGAGGTTTGCTCTTTCTGCCGCGGATTTCTCTCTGTTCAATCCTAACACCCGGACCTGTCCGATCTTCCGCACCCGGCGGGAGATGGAAATCGCCCGCAAGTTGTACCGGCGGGCCGGCGTACTCTGGATGGAGGCCCGAGGTAACCAAGTGGAGATAAACCCTTGGGGCGTCAAATTTTCCCGCATGTTCGACATGTCCAACGATTCCAGGTACTTCAGAACTCGCAAGGAATTGGAAGAGGAGGGCTGGGAGCTTCATGGCAATGTATTTTCTCGGGATGGAGAGCACTACTTACCTTTGTACGAGGCCAAGATGTTCCACCAGTACGACCACCGGTTCGCTACATTCGAAGGGGTTTCAACCGGAGAGATCCGCAAGGGCAACGCAAAGTCTGTAACCTCTAATGAAAAGGCGAATACGCGCTATGTCGCACTCCCTAGGTACTGGGTACCTGAAGATGAGGTATTCCGAAGACTTGACAAACGCGAAAAAACCGTACAAGAAACTATACAATTAAGACCAGACCAGACCAGACCAGACCAGACCAGACCAGACCAGACCAGACCAGACCAGACCAGACCAGACCAGACCAGACCAGACCAGACCAGACCAGACCAGACCAGACCAGACCAGACCAGACCAGACCAGACCAGACCAGACCAGACCAGACCAGACCATCGACCTCCTCGCCGAACTGGCTCGCAACTGGCTCTCAGAAAAATCACGAACGCCACCAACGAGCGTACAGGAATCTACGCTATGATACCGATTGTCGGATTCAGCGATTCCGGAACGACAATCATCGTTGGCTCATTGTCTTTAGAGATATCGCACGCGCAACCGACAATCGAACCTCAATCTTCGTAGCAATACAAGGAACTGCAGTGAGCAATAAAGCTCCTCTCTTGGATATCGACCCTGTTGGATGGCTCCAAGCTTTCCGCAATATAACCAATGCGACTAACGAGCGGACTTTTCTCACTGGGAACCTCCCTTGGAGTGGGGTAGGAAACAGCGCCCCCGTAATCGACTACGAGAACGCGCGTGCCATTGCCTCCGCGCTCGTCTTGGCTAACATGAACAGCCTCCCCCTTGATTGGGCAGCACGATTCTCAGTAGGAGGCGTTAACATGAATTTCTTTATCGTCAAACAGCTTCCTGTCCTGCCGCCGGAGACCTACCTGGAAGATGCGGTAATGGATCTGAAGTACGTGGAACTGGTCGTGCTGCGCGTCCTGGAACTGACATATACAGCACACGACCTGGAAGGATTCGCCCGAGACCTTGGCTATCAGGGCCCTCCTTTCACCTGGGATGACGTTCGCCGCCACCGCCTGCAGAGCGAACTCGACGCCATATACTTGCACATGTACCGCTTGGAACGCACCGACGTTGAGTGGATTCTCGACGCGCCCCCACCAAGCTCCTCGTTCCC
Organism: Caldilineaceae bacterium; assembly: GCA_965204525.1. Taxonomy (GTDB): domain Bacteria; phylum Chloroflexota; class Anaerolineae; order Caldilineales; family Caldilineaceae; genus Bin5. Next base: position 3,265,647 of record OZ241994.1, read on the forward strand.
CGCCCTCAAGCGCAACGAAATCGACAAATTCGGCGAGTACCGAACCCAGCGCTACGTCCTGCACGCATACGACCAGTTGGCACGCGGCGAGCTTCCGAATCTCGAAAATGAGTCAAGGGGCCGTTCGTAAGGGGAGTCACCAAAACACATCCTGAGCTCCTTTACTATACTGCCCCCCATCTTTGGACTCCCCATAAAATGCACAGACTCGGTCAAGATCCTCATTTACCAGTAACGCTTACTGAGAGATCAAGAAAACACACCGTGCGCCATCTTAATGGAGGACATCAATGGACGTCAGCGTTCTTACAATGGATAAGCTCTTTGGCGCAAATATTCGCTTTCTGATTCCGACCTTCCAGAGACCCTATGTTTGGAATAAGGATGAGCAGTGGGAGCCACTTTGGGACGATGTGCGGAACACTGCAGAGAATTACATGGAACACGAAGGGCCTGACGAAGAGCTGCGATCTCACTTTCTCGGAGCCGTTGTAGTTCAGCAGCAACGAAAGAAGGTTGGCGATATAGATAGGCCGCTAGTAATCGACGGTCAGCAGAGATTGACAACTGTTCAGTTACTTCTTGATGCGGTGCAAGAAGTGATGGAAAAGCGCTGTCACACTGCAATTTCCAGGCGAATGTCTATGCTGGTTCTGAACAATGAAGCGTTTGTGAACGACGAGGACGATTATTTTAAAGTATGGCCTACTCGTAGCGACCGCGATGCCTTCCGCCATGCTATGCATAATGGTCTTCCCATCGATGAGTTCGAAAACTCCCGGATTGTTCAGGCTCACCGGTTTTTCAAGCTCCAGGTTGAGCATTGGCTCGACGAACGCCCGAAAGAAACCGACGTTCGCGCCGGCGCTTTGGAAAGGACACTCACCTATCTGCTGCAATTGGTCGTAATAGATCTGAGCATAAATGACGAACCTCACATCATCTTTGAAACACTTAACGCCCGCGGCACGCCATTGCTGCAGTCCGACCTCATTAAGAATGTGATCCTATACAAAGCAGGAATCGAGGAAAGCGAAAGTAACTCGAATAAGACCTTGCGCCTCTGGAACTTTCCGGGGGATTGGTGGCGGACCGAAATCGGCAAAGGAGGCAACAGGAATCCGCGAATTGATCTGTTTCTCAACTACTGGCTGATCATGAAAACCCGCAGCGAGGTCAGGGCTGATCGCACATCGACGGTGTTTAGGAACCACGTAGAAAAGGTCAAAGTGCCGATCGAAACCATCGCCGCAGACATCAGCCAGGTCAGCCAAACCTACCATTCTCTCGAAGAAGGTGGAATAACAGGATTCGAAACTTTCCTCTATAGGAGGGGAGTGATGCAAGTGGGTACTTTGACACCGGTCCTTCTGTGGCTATTCTCATCAGAAATGCCCGACGAACAAAGGAAGAGAGCCGTCTTGGCACTCGAAAGCTACCTGGTCAGGCGCATGGTCTGTCGAATGACGACGAGAAGCTACTACCAACTCTTCTTGGGAATGCTAAGCAAATTGGAAGGCGCTGGAACGGCCTGTGCCGGTGATGCTGTCGTCAAATACTTGTCGGAACAGATAGCATATGCCAATCAGTGGCCAGATGACCGGGATCTGGAGAATGCCTTTCTGACGGTACCACTCTACCATTCGCTAACCCGGGCACGCTTGCGGCTCGTATTGGAGGGTTTAGAGGAACATATAAGATCAGACATGGTAGAGAGCTATGTTGTACCACGAGGACTGACGATTGAACACATAATGCCGCAAAAGTGGGATGGCAGATGGCCATTGCCTTCCCGAGAAAGAAGCGTGGAGAAGGCGATGGAATTGAGGGACAATCGCAACCGTATTATTCATACAATTGGAAACCTCACACTTGTAAGTGGGAGGTTGAATCCAAAGCTTTCCAATTCATCTTGGGCCAGGAAGCGAAAGGAACTGAACAAACACGCCGTTCTCTTTCTCAACAAAGAGCTCGTTGACGAAGCGCCATCGGCATGGAACGAGGACACCATTGCTGAGCGCGCCAAGCGATTGTCGAGCGTGGCAGCTCAAATTTGGCCGTCTGCAGTCAAGATGAACGAGCAATGACGCCACGCCTAAATGACTGGTGCAATGATTAGACCATAAAGAAGGAGCGTGTGCGCAGGCATAGTGGTCCAGAATCAACCATCAGGGGAAGACTTCCCCTCTCTCTTGTCTATTATATGGTTGGCCCCAATGTCTAGACCACGAAATGGGAGAAATAAGATGCATCACGGCGAATAGGGGCGGGTGGCTGGAGACACGGGCGCAGGCCCGGCAGCGCGGCTTGGTTGACATCACGCTGTGCCGAGTGCTGTCTGACGCAGGCCAGCGTCGTTCGGAAGCGGTGGCGCTGGTCTGGGCAGATGTGGTGCCCTGGGAGGACGGTTCCGGCCGGCGGCCGCGCCCGCGGCAGGGTTGGGATTGAATTTCTCCGGTCACAGCGGCCGTGTGGGGATGGCAAGGCGGGCGCGCCAACGCATGATATTATGGCGCAGGGGCAGTGGAAGACGGCGCGGCTGGTGGAGGTCTATACGCGCGCGTCGGCGGGGCGCGGCCGCGCAGTGGCTGGCGTAGGCACTACCCTTTCATTACGCTTCCCCGGCCGCTCGGCAATTTCGCCGTGCCAAGCGCGGTCGACGTCGTCCGGCGTCCCCCGCGGCTTCGAAGTCGATGGGCGAGGCGTAGTTAGGGTTGGAGTTGAAGGGCGGGTCTAGATAGATCAGATCGACGCTCACGGAGTTCATGTCGCGCATGATGTCGAGATTGTCGCCGGTCCACATGGGGCCGGAGCGCCCAGTTAGGCGCGGTCACTCGTTTACCAATCCTACCCCGAAGAATGTGCGGGAGCCGCGAAATTCACATTCTTCCACCCCACAGTCTTGGCGAATTAAGGCATAAAGAGTGCGTAGGTCGCCACCCCTACCTCTGCTAAGACGCCCATTCGTAAGCCCTGGTGCATCTGCGCATGCGCTTTCTAATTGGCTGCCGGTAACGAATAGGTTAGGGCCAAATTGCAAATTTAGGTGTCGGTAGAACTACGCGCGGGGCAGAAACTGTAACAGTGCCCCGATACCGATCGCCTGGATCGCGCTCGCGACCAGGATCATGCGCCAGGTGAGCGTTGCGGACAATTTTCCGATCTCTCCGCGCACGCCGGCAATCTCTCCGCGCACCGCTTCGATGTCCGCCTTCGTTGCCATGTGTCCGATCTCGCCTTCCAGCCGTGCGGTCCGCTCTTCTATGGTCATGGTCTCTCCCCTGAGACCTGCGCCAACTTCGCAACCTTGCGCTCGATGCGCTTCGTCTCGGACAGCAGGACATCGCGCACAAACTCGCTCGTGATGCGGCCGGTTTCGAGAGCTGCCGTGCGCACCCGCTCGGCGTCCCGTGGCGTCATAGTCGTGGAAACCTGCTTGGTCCGCCGCAACTCGGGCGGCCGCACCACGCGTCTTCCGCTATTGTCAGTGGCCATGGCTTTCTCCCCTTCTCATAGACGATCTGCAGGCCGCCGTTTCCATCTCAGCGAGTGTAGCACACAACTTGCGCTATGTAAAACAAAGTTCTATGCTACACTCAGTAGCAGGGCGCGTTTTGGGCGTGATTTTGCGCTGTAATCGGGGCGCGTCGGCGCGCTCCTCGGCGGCGTTGGGGCGGTCGCGAATGGGGCTTCTTTGTCCTAATGTAGATCCCAAATGGGACCAAGAGCTTGCAGATAAAGTCAAAGCGAGCGAGAGGCCGACGATCCCAGGATACAGGCCTTGCAAAAAATCTTGGTTTCATATTGAACTTACATTAGCTATCCCGCTACGACGGACCGGGGCAGTGGCCTTGCTCTCGCCCACGTTCATTTGAGAAGTAGCACATTCAGGCACACCTGCCACGGGCTTGTGGCGTATTCGGTATTCACAAGCATTTGTCTTACTTCCTGCGAGGAGTGTTATCCTTCTGTTCTTGTACCCCAGGGTATGGTTAAGGCTTCACTGCCTTAACTCCAGTCTCCTGTAGAGGCCCACCAACTCGACGGGAAACAGCGGTTGATACCCGTCTCCGCCAGGGTGGAATCAGATTGGGGGGCTCTACCAAGGGCGGAAAGCGCGCCTTTTGCTCAGCCAAACCCACCAAATGGCGGATACATTTGCTCGGAGAGCAAATCAAGGAGACAATACAGAGTATGGTTGGCCCCAATCGCTATGAATTCTGGTTTAGAACCATGCAAATACTGCGATTCGCCAGTACATCATTCCGCCATTCGCTGTCTGGCGTGCGGGGGTAAGTGACCTGCCCCGGAATCCCCCAAACTGCAGTGCAGACAACCGCCCTCGCTGCCGGCGACACCACCGCAAGCGTGGCTATAACCCAATGGGGTCTTATGCCAGTTGGGGTCGGCCGGTTTCCTGATCTGCAGATCGCCGCAAGCCCCGATGAGTTGATCTGTCCTGATGCAGGGGGTATGTGCGGTCAACGCTTCCCTTATCCGGCCCGAACGAAATGTCAACGAACCCTGGCCCACACCTCCGAAAAGGCTGTCAATGAAGACCGAACGTACCGGAGGCGAAGCACTCGTGCAAGGCCTTCTCTCCCACGGCATCGACACGATCTTCGGACTGCCCGGCGTGCAGAACGACCACTTCTACAACGCCGTTTACGATGCCGGCGACCAGATACGCGCAATTCATACCCGCCATGAGCAGGGCGCAGCCTACATGGCCCTCGGCTACGCGCTCGCCTCCGCAAAGACCGGCGTCTATGTCGTCGTGCCCGGCCCCGGATTTCTCAACACCACCGCCGCACTCGCAACCGCCTACGCCACAAATGCGCCCGTACTCTGCCTCGCCGGCCAGATCCATTCAGACCAGATCGGCCGCGACTACGGCATGTTGCACGAGATCCCGGATCAGCTGGTTGTTATGCGTTCGCTGACCAAGTGGGCGCGCCGCGCTGAAAGCCCCGGCGAAATCCCGCAACTGCTGGCTACGGCGCTCAGCGAAATGCGTTCAGGCCGCCCCCGGCCCGTCGGGCTGGAACTGCCTCTGAACGTCCTTGCCGGCAACGCGGAAATGAGCGACAGTCCACTGCCTCTCACCGTGCGACGACCCACCGTGGATGCCGACACCATCGAAGAGGCAGCCCGGCTCATGGGCAAGGCGCGCAACCCCGTGATATTCATCGGCGGCGGCGCAATGGACGCGGGCGAAGAGGTCCGCGCGCTGGCCGAAGCCCTGCAGGCGCCTGTCATCGCCAGCGGTCGCGGGCGCGGCATCCTCTCCAGCCGCCATCCTTTCAGTCACACCTACGCAGCCGGCGAACCCCTCTGGGAACAGGCCGACCTGGCCATCGCCATCGGCACACGGCTGACCAAGCCGTTAATTCAGTGGAAGCGCCCCGACCATCTCTCTCTGATACGCATCGAAATCGCGCCGCAGGAATCAGGCTTCCTGGCTCCCGCAGCCGTGACAGTCGCGGCCGACAGCAAGGAGGCCCTGCGCGCCCTGCTGCCGGTCCTGGCGCGCTACAACCGCCAGCGCCCTTCCCGCACCGCCGAAATGCTCGCTCTGCACAAGGAGATGGAAGAGCTCTTTGACTCCTTCCAACCCCAGACGGACTTCGTTCGCGCTATCCGCGACACTCTGCCGGATGATGGCATCTTTGTCGATGAGATCACGCAGGTCGGCTATGCCAGTATTCTGGCAATGCCCGTCTACCAGCCGCGTACATTTCTTACCCCCAACTATCAGGCGACCTTGGGCTGGGGATTCCCCACCGCGCTGGGCGCAAAGGTAGCGGCCCCCGATCGATCGGTCCTCTCGATCAGCGGTGACGGCGGCTTCCTTTTTTGCGCAATGGAACTGGCGACGGCGGTGCAGCATGGCATCAACACCGTTTCGATCGTCTTCAATGACGGCGCATACGGCAACGTGCGCCGCATGCAGAAGGAGCTCTACACCGGCCGCGTCATCTCCTCAGACCTGGTGAATCCCGACTTTGTCGCCTTTGTCGAGTCCTTCGGTGCCATAGGGGTCCGCGTCCACTCCGCCAACAGTCTGCGTGACGCCCTCACCGACGCCTTCGCGGCAGACCTGCCCGTTGTGATCGAAGTGCCGGTCGCAGAGATGCCTGGACCCTGGCGGGGCCTGTATCCCGCCGAGGTCGCCATCGAAAGATGACCTTCCTGGACATCTGCGCAGCGCATTCGCGCTGCTGATTCCGGGGCCAACCACTATCTGCCTGTTGATGCCTCGTCACTCGACGAAAGCGCCCACCCGAATCTTCTTGCGGTCTATTGATAAGAGGAGTGGTCCGATGACAGTGATCGCATTTCAAGGGGAGCATGGCGCATTTTCCGAACAAGCAAGCCATCAGCAGTTCGGGGCCGGGGCCCACACCGTGTCCTGTAAGACCTTTGAAGAGCTCTTTTCATCTCTGGACAACGATCGCGCCACTGTGGGAGTCGTACCGGTGGAAAACTCTGCCGCCGGCAGCATCAACAAAGCCAGTGATCTGTTGTTGAATCATGACTTGCGAATTCAGGGCGAAATCATTTTGCGCGTGCAACACAACCTGCTGACGATTCCTGGCAGTGGCGACAAGATCAAGCAGGTGCGCAGCCATACACAGGCCTTGTCGCAGTGCGAAAATTTTCTCAACCGCAACTGTTTCGAGGCCGTTCCCTGGTACAATACGGCCGGCAGCGCCAAAGATCTGGCGGAGTGCCCGGAGCCGGATGTGGGCGTAATTGCCAGCTCGCTGGCCGCAGAGATCTATGGCCTGGAGATCGTCCAGCGCAACATTGAGGACATGAGCTACAACTACACACGCTTCGTTGTCATCGGAAAAGGCGAAACGGAGCAAACACAAAATGCCAAGACATCTATCGTCTTTGCCACGCCGCACAACCCGGACGGGTTGTCAGCCTGCATCCGGGAATTCGCCGACCGCAAAGTCAGGCTTCTCAGGTTGGTGAGCCGCCCGCGCCGCGACTTTCCGTGGCAGTATGTATTTTATATGGACGTCGAGGGCCACTGGCGAGAGCCGGACTGTGGCGCTGCCCTTCTTGGTCTGGTCAACCATGCGGCGTTCGTCAAGATGTTGGGTAGCTATCCCGCGGCACTGCAACCCATTGATAGCCCGCGATGACCGTCCAAGGTCAGTGGCCCTGCTCCCTCTCATGCAATAATTTCAAATAAATAATACTGTATTCTCAATTTTTTTTCACGCAAACTCTCGTAAACGCTCGTGGATCTCTCGTACATCTCTCGTACGAGCGTTTGACGTGCGTATGCAAGCATGCCCCCGGATTCCCCTTCCCGAATCGACCGCATTCCCCTCCAGACGAAAACCTGCCACCCCCATCCAGGCTCAATTAACGCATCGCCGACATCCAGGCACAGGGCAACCCCATCTTTCTCGACTAGCACCTCTTGAGGGCGTGAGATTAGGGGCATCCCAAATGTGTGCTCTCGTACCTGCGTCCAATTTGGACTGCACCCCTGAGCGCGCCTTGTGGGTCCCTTGCACTCACCCCAATTAAAGACTGCACCCCGGCGGTGGCGGCATTGCCCAGCTTTTGGCGGCCGTGATAATATTAGGATCCTTTGATCGTGAGGAGGATCCAAGGTGCCGAGGCAGGTTGTTGCGAAAAACCGTGTGCAGTATCCCCAGGTAAAGGTAAAGCAAGGACCGGGGGGAGACGGGAGAGGAGTGAGGGCGATGCTCCCACTCCTCCTGTCGCTTGCGGTTGCGCTGGCCCTGTGGCAAGGAACCATGACGGCTTCTGCGCAGGGGCCGCCCCCCGCTCCTGACGAAGAAGCGAGCGCGGCCCATCTCTCCCCTGACGGCTGCAGCGAACTGATCATCAACGGCGGTTTCGAAGCGACCGACCTGCACTGGGGTCTGGCGGGCACTGCCCTGCCGCCGAGCTACTCCACGGCGAAAGCGTATGCGGGTGATCGCTCCCTGCGGCTGGGCATCGTGGACAGCGCCAACCTGGACGCCAGCGATAACCTCTACCAGGACATTGCGCTGCCCGATTCGGCGCAGCATTTCACGCTCAGTTTTCACTTCTGGGCGAGCCACGAAGATGTGCCCGGCAGCGACATGCAGCTCCTGAACATCTACGAAGCGACCACCGGCGTACGCCTGGCGCAGCCGTGGGCGCGGCTCTCCAACGAGCAGTCATGGCAGTTCCAACTGATCGATCTGACCCACTTCCGCGGGCGCACGCTGCGTATCGAGTTCGGCGTGCATAACGACGGCAGCGGCGGCCGCACCGCGCTCTACCTGGACGAGGTCAGCCTGCTGGCCTGTGAACCGGACGCGACGCCGTTCGTGACGCCGCCGGCGACCGCGGCGCCGCCCCAGCCCAGTGGCACGCCGCCGCCGACCGCCACCCCGCAACCGGTGACGACGCCTGTGCCGGGCGGCTGTGTCGCCAGCGATACGCTGACCAACGGCGACTTCGAAAGCGTGCTGGACGGCCGCTCCAACTGGGCCGTGGGCGAATCGCCGGTCCCTCCCATTCCCGCTAGCCAGCCGTCCGGGGGCGCCCTGTCATTGCGGCTGGGCAACCCGCCGGGAAGCGGCACGCAGAATATCCAATCCTACTCCTCCGTGCGCCAGCTGGTCCAGCTGCCGGCCGGCGCGTCGAGCGCGTCGTTGCGCTGGAACCATCTTTCGCGCAGTCAGGACCCGGTCACGCTCAGCCCGGCGCTGGCGTCTGACCGCCAGGAGCTGATCCTGCTGACATCGACTCTGGCGACCGAGGCAATCCTCTATCGCAATCGTGCGGAGAACGCGGCCTGGGAGACGATGACGGTCGACCTGACCCCCTATCTGGACGGGTCCTACTATCTCTACTTCAATGTCTTCAACGACGGCAACGGCAGGCGCACCTGGATGTTCCTGGACGATGTGCAGCTGCTGGTCTGCTACGCGAATGCAACTGCGCCGGACGCGGACGGGGGCGCGGCCAGCGCCCAACCGCAAGCCTCGCCGTCCCCTGCCGCAACCTCTTCACCGACAGACGAAAGCGCGGCCGCGCAGCCCGGTTCCGACCCGCAGACGCCGGCTCCGGACGCCGCCCAGGATGCGGAGGCCAGCGCGACGCCGGTACCGGCCGCGCGCGGGACCATGATCGCTGTCGGCGTTTCAACGCCTTCATCCATCCTTCAGCGGTCCAGGCCATCGGCCGCCCCGTCCCAGGTCACGGACGTCACCGTGTGGCAACGGTTCCTCCGCATCTCGCAGACTGCCCAGGGGCAGACCTTTATCTTTCTCCTGCTGATCGTTCTCGTCGCTATCGGTTATCTGCGTTTTCGCGGCAGCGGAGGCCCTCCCCCTTAAGGGCCGGCGGCCGCTTTCCACTCCCCGCGCCGGTCACCTGTGTTTGTCGAATCCCCATCAATTGGACTAGAATGGCTGTGCTCACTACGATATTCGTAGTGGAATGCGCCGATCATATGCCGTCCCTCAATCCCAGCAACAAGGGTTCAGCCTAGCAGATAGAGGAGCTTATGCTTATCACGAAATCCCCGGCACCGGACGTGCCTGCGCTGGCGCGCCGGTTGCGGCGAGACGGCCACCACGATGCCGGCGTTGCCCCGGGGAGCGAGGCGTCTGCGCAGGATGCAGACAGCGATACAGTGCCGCCCTGTTCTCTTACCGTAACCATCTACGGTCCAACCGCCTATCCCAATGGTTTCAGCGCGCTGGCGTCGCAGTGGAACGATCTGCTGGCCCGCAGCCGCTACGATACCTTTTTCCTGACGCACGAATGGCAGTCGGTCTGGTGGCAGCAGCTGGGGGCGGGCGATCTCTGGATCCTGGCCTTTTATCGAGGCGAGAGTGAAGAGGAGAACGAAGAGAGCGAAGATCCCGCTGACCCTTCACACGCCGCGCCCGGCCCGTCCGAACTGGTTGGCATTGCGCCCTTCTATTTGAGTGAACACACGCAGGGCTCATGGGCGGGTAAGCGCAGTCTGAAACTGGTCGGCTGTGTGGAGGTGAGCGACTTCCTGGACATCATCATCGCCGCCGGTTGGGAGAAGGAGGTCTACTACTGTCTGCTGGACTGGCTGCAGAGCGAGGAGACGCCGGCGTGGGACTATCTGGACCTGTGCAATCTGCCGGAGGACAGTCTGAGCTACAAGGCGCTGCCCTCGATTTTCCGGAACGCGGGTCTGCGGGTGGAGGTCGACCAGGAGGATGTGGCGCCGCACGTGCATCTCCCGGCCCGCTATGAAAACTATCTCTTGCAGATCGACAAGAAGCAGCGCCACGAGATTCGCCGCAAACAGCGGCGGGTGGAACGGGAGCTGGATGTCGGCTTCAGCCTGGTTCAGTCGATGGACGAGCTGCAGGTGGCGATGGATGAGTTCCTGCGTTTGCAACGCATGAGCCGCCCGGACAAAGAGTCGTTCATGACGTCGCACATGGAACGGTTTTTCCGCGTCATGGCCGGCCGCATGCTCGAAACGGGCTATCTCCATCTCAGTTTTCTCTCTCTGAACGGCGAAAACGCGGCCGCGCTGCTGGCGTTCGAATACAAGAAGGAGCTGCTGCTCTACAACTCCGGCTATGACACCGAGAAGTGGGCCGGTTACAGCCCCGGTTGGGTGTTGCTGGGCTATGTGATCCAACACGCGATCGCGCGCGGCATCGAAGTATTCGACTTTCTGCAGGGCGATGAGGAGTACAAGTACCGCTTCGGCGGCCACGACTACCGGGTCATGCGTACCTTGATCATCAATGAACCGGCATGAGGAGCTGAACGCGCGCCGGCGGCCGGGATGGTAGGCGCGGCGGCTTCGGCTTTACGGGGTGCGCCGGGGCAGGGATAAGACCATGGCCGAAAACGGATCAGTTCCAGTCAGTGACGGCAGTGAACAGAACGGGGCGGGTGCCGGGCCGGCCGCGGAACCGCGGACGGAGCCTCCCCCCCGCCAGCCGCGTGCAGAGCGCGCAGACGCCTTTACCTTCTCCTCCTGGCTGCTGGAAGGGATGGCCGGCCTGTGTGAGGAGCTGCGGCACAACGATCTCGGTCTGCCGCCGGACTTCTGGACGCACGCCTACGCCGCCCGGCGGGAGGGGTTGCTGGCCTGCCGCGCGCTGATCGACGCCGCCTTGGCCCGCTGCGAAGCGGATGCCGCGCGGCAGAAGGAAAAACCCGGCAGCCAGCGCGGCCGGGTTGAAATCGATTGAAACCTCACCTGCCAGCGGCTCGCGGCCGCTGACACCCTCTAGGAAAGAGCCTCTTCCTCTGTCACGATCCGCTGCCTGCTTGGCCGCGGCGGGGCCGGGTCGATTACGGCCGGCGCCTCCCCCGCTTCGCCCATAAGGCGCAGCAGCCGCTCCCGCAGCACGTCGGCGGCCCCGCGATGCGACTCCAGGCCGGCCAGATTGGTCAGTTCGTATGGGTCCGCCTGCAGATCGTACAGATACTGCTCCACATAGCGGTCAGAACTGGCATGTTGCCTTCCATCCTTGTCCGGCGCGGTGACGCCATACTTCCAGCGCTGCGTGCGCACCGCCCGCCCCACCTGCGATTCGCTGATCTGAATCAACGCATCCTGCGGCCAGTCCGCCGACCGGCGTCCGACCAGCGGCGCCACTGAACGGCCCTGCATCTGCTCCGGCACGTCCAGGCCGGCAGCGTCCAGCAGTGTCGGCGGAAGGTCCACCAGGCTGACGATCTCCCGCACTTCGCCTCCGCCGAAAAAGCCGGGGCCGGTCACTGCGGTGGGCAGACGCACCGACGCTTCGTGGCAGGAGCGCTTGTATTCGTCGTTGCGCGTCTTGAAATGGCAGCCGTGGTCGGTCGTGTAGAGGACGACCGTGTTCCCGTCGAGCCCCAGGCTCTTCAGAGCGTCCAGCAGGCGGCCCAGCGCCTCATCCAGCCGTTTGATCATGCCCCAGTAGCCGCCCAGATGCTGCTGGGAGGAGCCGCCCAGGGCGAGCAGGTCCGGCGGCGTCCAGCGGCCGGCGTAGCGTTCACGGTAGCCGTCGGGCGGGGGATAGTCGTCAAGATGGTTCTGATGATGCGGCTCGATATAGGAGAGGAAGAGGAAGAACGGGTCCTGCTGGTGGTCGTCGATGTAGCGGATGGCTGCGTCTGTCAGCGCGTCCACGCGATAGCCGGGCAGCTTGACGGCCTCGCCGTCGTTGTCGTACATCATAGTATCGTAGGCGTCCGAGGTAAACTCCAGCACGTTGGATGCCAGCCAGCTACGGTAGCCGCCCCGGTTCGCCTCCGGCACAGGGCCGGTGATCCCCCGGTCCGCCAGATGCCACTTGCCGATATAGCCGGTATCGTAGCCCGCCTCCCCGAAAAAGTGGGCGAGTGTGCGCGCATCCTGCGGCAGAGGGATGGCGTTGCGATAGCAGCCGGTCGTGGTGGCATACATGCCGGTCTGCAGACAGGACCGCGCCGGTCCGCAGACCGGCTGGCAGGTGACGGTTGTGTGCAGGTGGGTGCCCTGCCGGGCCATGCGGTCGAAGTTGGGTGTCAGATCGAGCGGGTTGCCATGAACGCCGGTTGAATCCCAGCGCTGCTGGTCGGTGAAAAAGACGATCACATTGGGCCGTTTGGATGTAGCCGGCGCTGCCGCCTCTCCGTTTGCGCGCGCTGATGGGCGGGGCATGGTTTACTTCCTCCGAAGTCTGATTTTAGCGGTGTTCGATACCCCGGCTGGCGGGGACGCAGGAAGCTTACTGTTCTGCGGGTGGATCGAGCTTCCTTAAGCGATATGGTCAGGCATTCTATCCCATCACACCGGGGAACGCTATCGGCCACAGCAGTCGGATCCGCGGCCGGTTTTCAGTGGTACGGCTGGCTGCGGGAGGAATGGAATAGACCAGTTGGTGTGTGAAGTTTGGTAGTTTGGGAATGGACGTTTATACTTCTCTGTCAACTGACGTAATGATGTCATTGGCCATTACCCTGCTCCTTAACCCGCCTTTCGTTCTCGCCGCCGTCGAATCGCAATCTGTTGCGGGACGGGGGACAGATCCTTCGCCAGGCACTGGAATCTCTCAGTGCCTTATGCATCCCCATCTCTGCGTTTGGAACAAATCCTGTGTATCAGAGAAGAAAAAATGATCTAATGAACTGTCTGCCTTCCCTCCAAATGGAATCCCGGCATGGGCGCGTGCGGGCAGTCGGAGATGCTGCCTGTTTGCCAGTTGCCAGGCGTCTGTACCGCAGGCTAGGGGCCGCCCTGGCCCCCTGTGCGGGCATCGGGCGCGCAGCTCTCCCAATCGCGCTCAGCTTTGTGTTGGCCGGCTGCGCCCTCTTGCCGGCGGGCCGCAGCGCAGAGATCGCGGCCAATGAACCGACGCCGACCCCGATCCCGACCTCAGTGGTGCCGGTCAAGCCGACATATTCGGTTAAGGTGGGCGAGATCATGCGCGAACGGACCTTCAGCGGTCGCGTGGCGCCGGTAGTGGAGGAGGCGCTGTTCTTCCGCACAGGCGGCCGCATCCGCAACGTCTACGCCAAGCGCAACGACCTCGTCACTGCCGGCCAGATCATCGCCGACCTGGAAATCGATGACCTGGAGCGCGAGTTGACCTCTACGCAGTTGAGCCTGGAGCGGGCCCAGTCCCGGCTGTACACAGCGGAGAGGAATCTCGAGTTTCAGATCCGCAGAGCGCAGATCAACCTGGACATCGCCTCGCTGCAGTTGATCAATCTGCGGACCGAACGTCCGGATGACAATTTCGCGATATCGGTCCAGGGCAAGCAGGTTGAGCTGGCCGAACTCTCGCTGGAGCAGCTGACCGAAGGTGTAGATCCGCTCCTGATCAATGATGTCGCCCGCGCGCAACTTCAGGTCGAGAAGCTGATGAGCGCAATCGCCGACGCCACCATCACCGCCCCCTTCGACGGCAAGTTGCTCTCCGTTTCGCTGACTGCGGGCCGCCCGGTGAACGCCTTCGATTCGGTCGTCTCCATCGCGGACATCGATGACCTGGAGATCAAAGCCGATCTGATCAGCGATCAGATGAATGAGCTGGCCGAAGAGATGGTGGTGGAGATTTCACTTGTCGGCCGCCCCGGGGAAATTCTGACCGGATTCGTGCGGCGGCTGCCCTACCCGTTCGGCAGCGGCGGCAGCGGCGAGGTAATCGACCCGGACAAGTCCACCCGCATCACGATCGATCAGTTGGCGGAAGACGCAGGCTTTGAACTGGGCGACCTGGTCCAGGTGCGGGTCCAACTCGAACACAAAGATTCCGTCCTCTGGTTGCCGCCCCAGGCGATCCGCGTCTTTGACGGCAGGCGGTTTGTCGTCGTCCAGGACGGCGATATCCAGCGGCGGGTCGATGTGAAAGTGGGCATCCAGACCCCCGATCGGGTGGAGATCGAAGAAGGGCTGGAAGAGGGCCAGGTTGTGGTCGGACAATAGAAGCGGAGAGCAAAGCGTGGAGAGTGGAGGGCAGGACGCCACAGACCGCTCTTCACCGCGGACATGAAACTTTTTTTGCGTATCGCGGCGATTATCGTTGTCGCCATTAAACGTATCTTCGCCCAGCAGTGGCTGGCATTTGCTCTGGTCCTGGGGCTGATCTCCTCGATCGTGCTCGTTATGAGCATTCCTCTCTATGCGGATGCCGTCTACTACCGGCTGCTGCGGGAGGAGTTGACCGAAACGGGCATCAATGAGACCTACTCTCGCCCTCCGTTCGCGTATATGTTCCGCTACCTGGGGTCCACGTACGGTCCGCAGGAGTGGGAAGATATCGCGCCGCTGGACATCTATCTCAGCAAGCAGGCGGCGGGCGAGTTGGGCATTCCCCACAAAAAGACGATCCGCTATTTCAAGACGGACAACTTCCGCCTCTTCCCCACGGAACAGATCGCGTATGCAGATACAACCGATCCGTTGGAATGGGTGAATCTGGGCTTCATCTCCGGCTTTGAAGAAGCGATCAATATCATCGAAGGCAACTTCCCGGCGGTCTCGTCGTCCGACTCGGAGGAGGCGATCGAGGTACTCGTGAACCGGGAGCTCGCGGACGAGATCGGGCTGCAGGTGGGCGAAGAATATATGCTGTTCCGCCGCATCCGCTCCGAAAATGGCGACAGCCAGCGCTACCAGACGCCGGTGCGGGTTGCGGGCGTGTGGGAGCCTGCCGACCTGAGCAGCGATGTCTGGTTCTACAACCCGTCGACGCTGGAAACGCTTTTTGTCATCCCGGAGCAGAGCTATCACAATCGAGTTGCGCCCGTCTATCCGCAGGACGTGAACCTGGGCCTGTGGTACCTGGTGATGGACGGCTCGGATGTGACTTCGAGTGATGTGGGCCGTCTGTTGGTGCGCGGGCGCCGGGCGGAGCAGAAGGTGTCGGCGCTGATGGCCAACAGCCAGTTGAGCATCTCACCCCTGGACGCGCTGCGCCGTTATCAACGCGCCAGTGGTCTGCTGACAACGCTGCTTTACGCTTTCAGCGTGCCGATCATCGGTCTGTTGCTGGCGTTTATCAGCCTGGTGGTCGGTCTGGCAGTGTCCCGGCAGCGCAACGAGGTCGCGATTCTGCGCAGCCGCGGCGCCACGGTGGGGCAGGTGGCCGGCATGTCCGGCCTGGAGGCGCTCTGTCTCGGCTTTCTTGCCCTGGCGATCAGCCTGCCGCTCAGCTTCTCGGTAGCCAGGCTGATCGGCTCGACCCGCAGTTTCCTGGATTTCACGGTCGAATCGGATCTGCGGCTGGTCCTGACCCAGTCCACAATCCAGTTCGGCATCGGCGCGGTCCTGATCGCCTTTCTGGCGCAGACACTGCCCTCCTTCGGCGCCGCGCGTCATACAATTGTGACCTACAAGATGGAGATGGCGCGTACCTTGCGGCCGCCGTGGTGGCAGCGCTCCTACCTGGACATCCTTTTGCTGATTCCGGCCGGATACGGCATCTATCTGCTGCAGGAACAGGGCAGCATCAGCATGCCGGGCGCGGTCACCGATGACACGATCTTTCAGAACCCGCTGCTGTTTCTGATCCCGGCGCTGGGAATCTTCGCGCTGACGCTCGTGACGCTGCGGATCTTGCCCTATTTCATGCAGATAATCGCCTGGGTTGCATCCAAGGGCGGCGGGGTGGGCGTGCTGCTGGCCAGCCGCCAGCTGGCGCGCAACCGGGGCATGTACACGGCGCCGATGATTCTGTTGGTGCTGACGCTCAGCCTGTCCGCTTTCACCACATCGCTGGCGCAGACGCTGGACGGGCACATGTTCGACCGCGCCTACTACAGGGTGGGATCCGATGGGCGGCTGGCGGAGCTGGGCGACACGCCGGTTTCAGCCGGAGGAGGCGGCTTCCCTGGCAGCGGCGGCGGCGAGGAGTCGTCCTCATCGGACGGTGCCCCGGAGACGGCGACCTGGACCTTTGTACCGGTTTCGGAACATCTGCGGGTGCCTACCGTAAAGGCGGCCACCCGCTTCGCCCGCTTCGAGGCGCGGGTGCATCTGGATGGACGCTGGCGAGATGCCCATGTCTTCGGCATCGACCGCCTCGACTTCCCCAAAGCGGCCTACTGGCGGCGGGATTTTGCGGCGGCGTCGCTCGGCTCGCTGATGAACTCGCTGGCCCTGGCCTCCGAGGGCGTCCTTCTGCACCGGGATTTCATGCGCAATCACAATCTGCTCGTCGGTGATACGATCCTGGTCGGCGCGGCGCGCTACGGGCTGCGGGCGGAGATGCAGATGAAGATCGTCGGCGATTTCCGCTACTTCCCCACCTGGTATCCGGACGCCGATGGCCCACTGGTCGTCGGCAACCTTGACTATCTGTTCGAGCGGATGGGGGGGCAGTTCCCCTACGATGTGCTGGTGCGCACGGAGCCGGGCACCGACTACGAGGGCCTTACCCGGGAGTTGCGGCAGTACGACATAAACGTCATCAACTACTATTCGGCCCGGCAGCGGATTGCAGATGAGCAGAAACAGCCGCAGCGGCAGGGGCTGTTCGGCGTTCTTTCGGTCGGCTTTCTGGCGGCCGCGCTGCTGACCGTGCTGGGATTCCTGCTGTATACGCTGTTCTCATTCCGCCGCCGCTTCATTGAACTGGGGACGCTGCGTTCGATCGGCCTGTCCTCGGGGCAGATGACGATGTTCCTGGCATGGGAGCTGGCCTTTCTGATTCTGGTTGGGATTGGAGCCGGCACACTGCTGGGCACATCGGTGAGCAACCAGTTCATCCCCTACCTGCAGGTGGGGAACACGGCCGCGGACCTGACGCCGCCGTACCTGGTGGGGATCGCGTGGCCGGCCATTACGCGTGTATATGCATTGTTCGGCGTTCTGTTTGTCGCCGCGCTGGGCGTTCTGATCACGCTGCTGATGCGCATGAAGATATTCCAGGCGATCAAACTGGGCGAAACGGTGTGAGCTGCAGCGGTTCGTCTTCAGTTCAGATTTTTGCGAACTGTGTTTGACGCGAATGAACGGTGTTTCTGGGTGTTGGAAGCTAAGAAATGACAACGACTGAACCATTTATTCTCTGCGAAGGTCTCGTCAAGATCTATCAGGTCGCCGACCTGGAAGTGGTCGCTCTGCAGGGATTGAATCTGTCGGTGCGTCCCGGCGAGTTGATGGCGATCGTTGGCGTCAGCGGCAGTGGCAAGTCCACGTTGATGAACATTCTGGGTGGGTTGGACAGGCCGACGGCGGGGCAGGTACGGGTTGGTGATTTCAATCTGCTGAAGATGTCGGAACGGGCGATCAACCGCTACCGGCGGGAGCAGGTTGGATTTGTGTGGCAACAGAGCGCGCGCAACCTGGTTCCCTATCTGAACGCGGTCGAGAATGTCGAGTTGCCGATGACACTGGCGGGGTTCGCCGGCAGAGAGAAACGCAACCGGGCCGAGGAGCTGCTGGAAAGGGTCGGGCTGGGCGAGCGCAAGAAGCACCACATGCGCGAACTGTCCGGCGGCGAGCAGCAGCGCGTCGCCATCGCCGTCTCACTGGCCAACAACCCAACGCTCCTGCTGGCAGACGAGCCGACCGGTGAAGTGGACACGGCTACGGCGTTGACGATCTACGCGACGCTGCGCACGCTCAACGAAGAGTTGGGCCTGACCACCATCATCGTCAGCCACGACCCGACCATCGCCCGCCACGTGGACCGGGTGGTCGCCATCCGCGACGGGATGCTCGCCAGCGAGACGCGGCGCCAGGTGCGCACGGTCGAACGCTTCGACGAAGCGTCGCTCAACAGCGGCGGCGACGGCATCGTCGAGGAGCACGAAGAACATTTCGAGGAGCTGGTCGTGCTGGACAGCTCCGGGCGCCTGCAGATCCCGAAAGATGTCCTGCAGCAGTTTTCGATCCAGGGCCGGGCGATGCTCGATATCACCGATGAGGGCATCCTGATCCGGCCGGTGGAAAGCGAAGATGCAGAGGCGCCGGAGCTTGTCGCCCAGGAGGAAGCGGTGGCCAGACGAATACAGCAATCCGGCGCTATCGGCGGCTTCTTCAGCCGCTTCCGCCGCAAAAGCAGCGAGTAGCGGCCTGTACAGTGCGCTGATCACTTGAGTGCAGTCACGACAATCGGACACCGGAACGCAGATGGAAAACAATCCTTACCCCAATACGGCCATTGAAACCGAGGATGTCTGGCGCATCTACAAGACCGGCAGCCTGGAAGTCGCCGCGCTCAAAGGCGTCAACCTGCAGATTTCTCAGGGGACCTTTGCCGCGCTGAAGGGACGCTCCGGCAGCGGCAAGACCACGCTCCTCAACTGCATTGGCGGCCTGGATTCGCCGACGGACGGAAAGATCCGCATCTTCGGCGAGGAGATTCACTCCTGGAGCGAGCGCCAACTCACCCGCTGGCGTCGCGAGCAGGTTGGCTTCATTTTCCAGTCTTTCGGCCTGCTGCCCAGCCTCTCCGCCTTTGAAAATGTAGAGTTGATCCTGCGCATGTCCGGCGTCAAGGGCCGTGAACGCCATGACAAGACGGTGAACTGCCTGGACCTGGTCGGCCTGACCCGCTGGATGCATCACCGGCCTTTTGAGCTGTCGGGCGGGCAACAGCAGCGCGTGGCCATCGCCCGCTCACTCGCCAACGACCCCAAACTGATCCTGGCGGATGAACCGACCGGCGAGCTGGACAGCACGACGGCGCGGGAAATCCTCAGCCTCTTCCAGCAGATCGTGCGCGAACAGAACGTCACCTTCCTGATCGTGACCCACGATAGCCTCGTAGACGACTATGTGGACTATGTTCTGTATCTGAAGGACGGACAGATCGACATAGAGGGGCTGGGCAACGGTCACGGCCCCGCGGCCGCACCGGCGGCCGTCAGCGCCGGCCCGCTGGCCGGTGGCTGATGTCGGGACGCCGACTCCGCTCCCTGGCCAACGTCGTCAGCCATCCCATTTCGAGAAGGCCCGATGCAAACCGTTATACTGGAGAAACCCGGATCTCTGCATCTGACGGAGACCGCGCCGCCTGCGGAACCGGGCCCGGGCGAGGCGCTGGTGCGCGTACATCGGGTCGGGATATGCGGCACCGACCTGCACGCCTTTCACGGACGGCAGCCCTATTTCAGCTACCCCCGCATCCTCGGCCATGAGCTGGGCGTGGAGATCGTCTCTCTCGACCCGCATACCGAGAGCAACCTGCGTGCAGGCGACCACTGCGCGGTCGAGCCATACCTGAACTGTGGCGCGTGCAGCGCCTGCCGCCGCGGGCGCATTAACTGCTGCGCCCATCTGCGCGTGCTGGGCGTGCATACCGATGGCGGCATGCGCGAGCTGATCACCGTCCCCATCGAGAAACTGCACCGCTCCGAGACGCTGCCGCTGGAACATCTGGCCCTGGTCGAGACGCTCTGCATCGGCGCGCACGCCGCGGACCGGGCCGGCCTCAAGCCGGAACAGTCGGCGCTGGTAATAGGCGCCGGCCCGATCGGGTTGACCGCGGTGGCCTTTGCGCGGCTGACTGGCGCCGAAGTCGCCGTGATGGAGATAGACGAGAACCGGATGCGCTTTGTGCAGGAGAACCTGGGCGTGGAGTATCTCATCGACGGACGCGGGGACACGGAGGCCCAGCTGCGGACCGTGTTCGGCGGCGACCTGCCCCTGACCGTTTTCGACGCAACCGGCAACGCCCGCTCCATGATGAACGCATTGGGCCTGATAGAACAGGGCGGCAGCGTTGTCTTCATCAGCCTGGTGCAGGACGATATCACCTTCCCCGATCCGGAGTTTCACCGCCGCGAGACTACGCTGATCAGCAGCCGCAACGCCACCAGCGCCGACTTCGCCCGCGTCGTCCGGACCCTGGAATCCGGCGCGATCGATCTGGCCCCCTGGCTTACGCACAGCGCGCCGCCGGATGAACTGACCGGCGAATTCCCCGGCTGGAGCCAGCCGGAGAACCAGGTTGTCAAGGCGATGCTGCACTTCTGAACCGCGGTGGCCGGTTTTGGGCACTATCCCGGCCCGACCGTGCCGTGCCGCCTGCTGCCATCCACGATGTCCGGTGTTCCCAACTTTCACACAGAATAAAGACGAACAAGCAAAGGATGACAACGTGTCGAACTCTCCCTCTCCACAAGGATCGAAGCTGCGCCACGCGGTGGTCGGCATGGGCGCCGGAATTTTCCGCTCCCACTCGATGGGGCTTTCTCTCGATGAAGTAGAGGTGGTCGGCGGCTCGGATGTGGCGCCGGAGCCGGGCCAGGAGCGGGCCGAGGAGTGGGGCTGCCCCTTCTATCCCGACCACCGGCAGATGCTGGCTGAAACCAAGCCGGATGTGACGGTGATCATCACGCCCCACCCATTCCACGCGCCGATCGCGATTGACGCGCTCAACGCCGGCAGCCATGTGCTGGTGGAAAAGCCGATCGCCATCCAGGTCAAGGAAGCCGACGAGATGATCGCGGCGGCGCGGGCCAACAACCGCGTGCTGGCTGTGAACTACCAGTACCGCCAGCTGCCGCATGTGCGGGCGATGAAGCGGCTGATCGACAGCGGCCAGCTGGGCCGCATCCAGCGGGTGACCGGCGTCTTCCCCTGGATGCGCACCGCGGCCTACTACCTGCGCGGCGGCTGGCGGGGCACGTGGCGAGGCGAAGGCGGCGGTGTGCTGATGAACCAGGCCCCGCATGATCTGGACCTGGTCTGCCACCTGGTCGGCTCCCCGCAGCGGGTCTACGCCGCCACCTGCACCCGCCTCCACGCCATCCAGACCGAGGACACCGCCACCGCGCTGCTCGAGTGGCCGGAGGACGCGCACGGCACCATCTATTTCAGCACGACCGAGAGCGGCCCCCGCACCTTTGAAGTGTCCGGCACCGGCGGCAAGATCGTGCTGCACCAGGACCGCATCGAGTACGAGCGCTACGAGACCGACCTGCGCCAGCTTATAACCGACAGCCCCGAACCCTTTGTACGCACGGCACCGGCTGACACCGACGCCGGTGTCGAGGACGAGCCGGAGGAACACGGACATGCGAGGGTTTACAAGGATTTCCACCGCGCCATTCGCGAAGGCGGCGAACCCCGCTGCAACGGCGAAGAGGGGCTGAAGTCGCTGGAGCTGGCCAATGCGATGATCTACAGCGGCGCCACCGGCGAGGCGGTAAGCCTGCCCCTGGACCGCGAGGCGTACAGCGAGCTGCTGGAGAGGTTGCAGGCGGAGGATGTATAGAACGGCGAGGAGAGAGTGAAGAGGAGAGAGGAGTGAGAGAAGGGCACTTCGTTCTGCCCGCAGATCTGGCATCTTGCAGTTACTCTAGCTGCACGTCCATGGTGACGGAACCTCAGTTATAGTTTTTCAGCTTATACGTCTGTTTCAGTTAATGAAATATAAGCGCCTAGCGGAATGGCCGCTAGGCGCTCTTGTTTCTTGATAAAATGCGAGACTTGGTACTAACTCTCAAATAGGGAACGGGGCATCAGTCTCAGTCTAGGCAACAACAAGCTCCCACTCAGTTGCTTGCGTTTCCTGGTGAGGAGTTCGTTGAATTTCGAGAGGTGATTCTGCTTCAAGAAGACCCAGATGGCTCAGGATTTCGATAGGTGAAGCGTCTTCAAAAAACATCTCAACTGCTTCCTCTAAATTCTTCTTGGCCTCCTGCACGGTCTCCCCTTGGCTTGCTATGCCCAGGTCTTCACAATAAGAAGCGTACCACTCGCCATCTTTTTCAACCGAGCATTTAAGTTTCCAAATCATCTCTTTCGCACCTTCTGGTAGAGCAGTAACCCGCTTAGAAGAGCCACAAATCGGTACAAGGTGAGAGGACGGAGGAAAGACAATAAGTAGGTTGTGATTATATCGTCAACCCTCCTTGCCCTTTTAACGATTTTTGATGTTTCTGCGCTTACTGAGAGCAATATACATTCCATTCTCGTGGATGTCAATCATTTCGGGATGGACCGTGAGCGTCCCGAAACGTTGCACTACTTCGACACGTCATTACAGCATACAGAAGAGGACCTACAGTATAATAGTGCCCCATCGCCTTCGGTCCTGTTCATCGACATATCGTGAGGACCCTGCTTCAGACAACGTTAACCCATACATCTGGCCGCGCCAGCGATTTGGCCGTTTAACAGCGCATCGGGCCTGTGATATATTGCCAGCAGTGGCTGCGGCCATGTATGGCCCGCCCTGGAGATGGCATGATGTACCAAGAGCCGGAAATGATTTACAGAACAGGACAGCGTGAGACGATGACAAGCTACGCGTCGCCGCTATGCAGACGCGTCGATTCCGACAGGCGGACGCCGCTTGGGTGGTGGGGCGCGGTTGGCGATCTTGTCGGTTTCACGTTGTTGGAGTGGCTGGCGAGCCCTGTATTGGGAATTGCCGTTTTGGTTGTAGCATTCTGCCTTGAGGCCTTTGGGATGTTGTCCGACCTCTGCAGGCGCGGGGCGAACGCCCGGGACAGAAAGACGCACAAGACATAGAAGTGATCGCAGACGAATGCGACGCAGGAGTAAAGGAAAGCCCCGGTAGGACTGACTGCCGGGGCTTGTTGTTCAGTCACCGAACTATCAGAGAAAAAACAGGGGAGATGAACGATGCAGGTCAGCCGCGAACAGTTCATGGAGCAAGGGTACCTCGTCCTGCGCGAGGTCATCCCGCCGAACCGACTGGAGCAACTGCGCGCCGACTTTGAAACGCTGGTCGGAAGGCAGAGAAAGATCTGGGCGCAGGAGCGGGGTCCGGACGACCCGCCCGGCGGCGACTGGGAAACCCGCCCGCAGCCGCGCCTGGTCTCTTACGACAGGCTGATCGACGCAGCAACGGCCAGCACGGTCGAGGTCTGGCTGCAGGAGAGTACGTTAGGGGTAAGCCGGCAACTGCTGAGCGTGCCGGAGGCGGCGTCGGTGGCCGGCATGATGTTGATGTGCAGCCCGGTGCGCGATCATGGCCCGGCCGCATGGCATCGCGACATCCACCCGATCGACATGGCGCCCCTGGCCGGCCTGCAGAAGGATTTGAAGGAGAACGGGCCCAAGTACGTGCAGTGGAACATCCCGCTCTATGACGACAACGTGCTCTGGGTTGTGCCTGGCAGCCACCTGCGCCTCAACACTGAGGCCGAAAACCGCTCGCTGTCGGCCGACCCGCGGCGCGCGGTGCCCGGCGGCATCCCCGTAGAGTTGAACGCCGGCGACGCGGTCGTCTATATCAACTACCTGCTGCATTGGGGCAGCAACTACAGCCCCACGACGCGCCGCACCATCCATGGCGGCCATTCGATCTTCCCCTACTACCCCGACATCTCCTTCACCGAGCACCTTTCGCCCGGGGCGCGGGCGTCATTCACACAGTGGGACGGGAGGAGCGCGGCGCTGCAGGACTTGACCGAGATCGCGTTGCGGGAGGCGCTGAACGGCAACGCCGGCGCCTACTTAAACGCGCTCGAAGCGCTGCAGCCCGGCGTAGGTGAAGACGGCAAAATGGTTCTGACGATCTATCTGTGTAAAGCGGCTCTCCATCTCCAGGTCGTAAAGCATGAAAACGCGAGCGCTGACGCCTCCTCCGATCTGTTGGCAGGCATAACCGAGGACTATCGCCAGCGCGCCCGCACACCCCATTCGATCTCGATCAACTGGGGGCCGCAGTTCGCGGAGCGCTTCACAGTGGACGAGGCCGCCGCCCTCCACAGGCGCTTTGCAATCCTGGACGACAAACTCCAGGCGGAGGACGAGCATTTCGCGCCCGGTTTCCAGGCGCGGCCGATGCGTTACTTCTTCAACGAGATGCCGGCCGATTTCACCCTCGAAGACTTTATCGGCAGTTGGAACTGAATTTCACTGTTCATCCTTCAACCACGCAGAGCCTTGCGCTTCCAACTCGGCGCGCAGATTGCTCTCCAGCCGGCCAGGTACGCCGAGCGGGTTGAATGCCGCCACACCCCGGTCGGCGATCAGGTTATGGCCGGTGATGGCCTCCGACTCATCCGACGCCAGGAAAAGCATGACCTCGGCCACCTGTTCCGGCAAGGCGGGGCTGCCCAGAGGGTAGACAATTTTCTGCCTTCTGACCTCGCTCGGATTCTGTTCGAGCATCTCGTATTTCTTCTCGGTGAGCATACGGGCGGGGGTGAGCGTATTGGCCCGGATGCCTTGAGGCCCATAGGAAATCGCAAGATTCATGCTGAGATTAATCATGGCGGCCTTGGCCGGGCCATAGGATGACATACTGGGGCTGCCAAAGAGAGCATTTCCTGATGAGACGTTTATGATGCTGCCGCCGCCCTGCTTGATCATCAGTGGAACCACCTCCTTGCAGAACAGAAGCGGGGCTGTCACGTGGCAGAAGAGCCCGTCTTCCCAGTCTTCGAGCGTGACTTCCTCCAACATCCCGCCCGGGTTGTCGATGATGGCATTGTTGACCATGACATCGACGCGCCCAAAGCGCTCCACAGCGAATTGGACCAGCGCTGTGATATCCTCTTTGATCATGACATCACAGCGTTTGTAGGCGATCTCACCGCTGAGTCCTTCCGCCGCCGCCAGTACTTTCTGCGAGTTCTCCGGCGTTCGTCCGCGGTCGCAGATGACGACGGACGCGCCTTCGCGCGCGAACGCCAGCGCGCCGGCTTTACCCAGCCCTAAGGTTGCGCCGGTGATGATGGCTACTTTGCCTTCCAATCTCGTTCCCATGAGTTTCTCCTTATGGTCAGTGGCGATGCTGCAAGATTTACCCGCTGATCGCGGCTTGCATTTTGAGGGATGACGAGGGCGGCAGACCGCCCGCTATACAGACAAGGGGTTAATCGCTGAAAGAGAGGGAATAGAGCGTCGCGCCCCGCAGTTCGAAGATAAGCTGAATTTCCCGGCCCTCCAGCGCGGTCAGGTCCTGACCATCGCGCCATTGCAGGGGGAGATCGGTGACATCCGCCTGGATCGGTAACGAATCGGCCAGGCCTTTGCCATCGACGAACGCGGCTCTGACCAGCCCGCGGTGCTTCCTGATTTGGCGGCCAGCCCCGCCGGCTTTGGCCAGCGCAGCGCGATGAGCCCCGCGTTCCCGTTGTACGGGCGGAGTATCCGTAGTCACCACATCGAAAATGAAGGGATTGTACCAGCACTTGTAGAGGTTGTCCGTCGGGTCGAAGATAACGTTGGCGTACAGGTTGTCGTAGCGAAGAACCTCCCAAGGCAGTTCTTCGCCAAACAGAGGGTTTCGCTTGCTTTGCGTGCCAGCCCTGGTGTCAGCTTCGGATGATCAGCTTGCGCCCACAGGGGGTATCGAGCAACAGGTATTTGTCATTGTTCATGTTCCCGTCCGTCCCGTCAAGGCGATGCCGCGCACCATATATTTCTGACCGATGAAAAAGACCACAATCATCGGTATTGAGGTGAACACAGTGGCTGCCATCAGCAGTCCTGGCACCGGATCGCCCTGTGCGATTTGCCATCTCAGAAAGGCCAAGCCAATGGCTACAGTGTACTTGCTTTCCTGACTCAGGTAGATCACCTGTTTGACAAAGTCGGTCCACACGTTGATGAAGGCAAAGATGGCGATGGTGGCCAGCGGCGGCTTGGTCAGCGGCAAGAGGATACGCCAGAAGGTGCCTAATTCGTTGCAGCCGTCGATTTTGGCGGCGTCGTCCAGTTCCGGCGGCAGGGTCATAAAGAACTGGCGCATGAGAAAGACATAGACGGGGTTTGCGAAGTAGCTGGGCACGATGAGAGGCAGCCAAGTTCCGGTCCACCCGATCTCCTTATACAGCAGGAAACGCGGAATGATGGTCACCCAAAACGGCAGCATCATGGTGCTGAGCAGGATCATGAAGAGGAAATTGCGGCCCCAGAACTTGAGGCGGGAGAATCCATACCCGACCAGAGAAGCGCTCACCAGTTCACCGACGACGCACAGGGCGACGATAATGGTGGTATTGAGAAAAAAGATGCTAAAGGGAACGCTGTTCCATGCGCGCGGATAGTTGCCCAGGTAGAGTTCGGAAGGCAGAAGTCGCGCCGGAATCTGATTGAAATCCTGAAAGGTCTTGAGTGAACTCAAGACAACCCAGACGAGCGGAAAGATAAACCAGACAAGACCCACCGCCAACAAGAGATAGGCCAGCAGGTCACGCAGACGTCGCTGGGTTGCTCTGCTCTTGCTCCAGGAAGCGGTCAGGGTGGACAATGCGGGCTACTCCTCACCCTCGTAGTAGACCCAATAGCGGGCAATGCGGAAGTTGAGAATGGTCAGCCCCAGGATGATGAGGAAAATCATCCAGGCCAGCGCTGAGGCATAACCCATGCGAAAGAATCCAAAAGCCACTCGATAGAGATACAGACCATAAAACAGTGTGGCGGTGCCGGGGCCGCCATCGGTCATGATGAACGCATCCACAAATGACTGCATCACTCCGATTGTAGTCACGATAACGTTGTAGAAGATGGCTGGCGAGATCTGAGGCAGGGTCACATGCCGGAACTTGGCCCATTCTGCGCCGCCATCGAGTTCGACCGCCTCATAGAGGTGCTGTGGCACGCCTTGCAGCGCAGCGAGGATAATCAGCATGGCGCCGCCGGCGGTGGCAAGGGCTTTTAGAGCCAGTGATGGCAGCGCCCAAGTAGTATCGAAGAGCCAATTCGGCCCCTCTATTCCAATCCACGCCAGCGACGTATTGACAGGGCCATTCTTTGCAAGAATCGTCGTCCATAGCAAGGCCAAGCCGACGCCGCCGATCACACTGGGCATGTAAAAGGAGGTGCGGAAAAAAGGGATGCCGCGCACTTTCTGGTTGAGCAATATCGCAACCAATATGCTGATGGCCGTGCCGGCTGGAACGGTGAGGAGGACATAAGTAAAGGTAACCTTTAGTGAGTCGCGAACTCTGGGATCCTCAAACAGCATGCGCTGGATGTTTTGGAAGCCGATGAACTCAGGGGAGCCAATCAACTGATAGCGGGTAAAGCTAAGGACGAAGGAAGCGATAAAGGGGTAGACCATCAGGAAGCCGAAGCTGACCAGCCAAGGCGAGATAAAGGTCCAACCGATCAGGTGTGGTCTCAGCTTGGCCCAGCGAATCTTGCTGAGGCGCGGCGCAATCGTCATGGCGGTTTGCATCTGTCTTCAAAGTGGATAGTGGCGAGCGTTCCTCACCAGCCACTATCCACTGCTGTCTAGAAACTATCAGGCATGCGCCGCCAGGATTTCGTCAGTCATCTTGTCGGCCACGATCACCTGCTCCTCCACTGTTGTCTCACAGCGCAGGACAGGTCCCCAAACGATTTTGATCTCTCCGAACCATTCCAGGACACCCGGAAGCTGGGGCGTGAAGACGAAATTGTCAAAGGCATCGAGTCTGGCTTCGACCGCCTCTGGTCCGCCCCATGTCGCCTGGTAGTCTTGGTCCAGCCATACGCCGGCGTTGACCGGTTCAGCCTGACCGCTCAGGGCGATTTTTTTCTGGTTCTCGAAGTTAGCCAAGTACCTGATGAAATCAAAAGATTCCTCCGGGTGCTGGCTTTGCGTCGTAACGATGTGGAAGTGCATGGATCCAAGACCGGCGCTCTTACCGGTGTTGGGGGAACGAACCCAAGCTACCTGGGTGAGATCGGCCTCACTTTGGGCTGCCCATGCCAGATCGCCGCGGCAAGTTATGCCCACGACGCCGGCAACCCAAGGATTGATGCCCAAAGCCGTCCCATGGCCGTTATAGTCATCTACGTTCAACATGCATCCGTCCTGGCAGATCATGTCGACTGCAAAGTTCTGCCCTTCGATGAACTCGGGCGTGTTCCAGGAGCCCTTCTTGTTCTCGACGTCGATGAGTTGGCCGCCATTGGAAACACTCCAATTGATCAAGCCGTCCTGCTCGAGATGGCCTGCGCTGTATTGGGATCCATAGATGTTTTCGCCCAAGTCGTTGATGGCACAGGCGGCCTCGCGGTAGTCGTGCCAGTCCCACCACTTATCGCCGTTATGATCGTGTTCCCAGGGCATGGGGACGCCGGCTTCCTTGAAGAGATCCTTGTTGATGCCTGTTATGACGATATTGAGCTGGAAGGGCACGGCCTTTACCTTGCCCGGCTCGTAACCGACATGTTTGGGGATGCGGATCATTTCGCTGCCCTCTTCGCCAGGGAAGGGAAGGCCCTTTGCCTCGAAGTAAGGAGTAAGATCGGCGGCAATCTCATGGAAGGCGCTCAATTTGAGATCGTTAAACAGCATAATGTCGCCCCACTCACCTGCGGCGACCAGGATAGGCATGCGGCGATCGAAGTCGGCAACCGGTTCAAAGATGATGCCGACCTGCGGATTCTCTTCGGCCCATTGGTCGAGGAAGCCGTTCATGAGCTCACGGCGAGCGCCCGATCCCCACTTATTGAGGAACCGCAGGGCAACGCGTTCGGAGGAAGAGGCGGAATCTTCCATACCCGCTGCCGGCGGCGCGACGGGGGCCACACATCCCGCCACGGCTGCACCCGCCACTAGGCTACCGGACACTTTGAGAAAACTGCGTCTGCTTGACTTGCTTGTCATCGGTTTTTCCTCCTTTGGACCTATGTTGAAAGGATAGAAATGCGTTACATTCCCCCGCGTCACTGCCTTCAGAAGCTGTTCGAAAGGTAACAGCTGTCGGCCAAATGATGGAAAGCGATATGCTTGTGAATACCCAGCGATACCCATCAGAGTAGGCCGACAGCCGCTGGAATCGTATCCAGGATCTGATTCCAGCGGCCAAACCGGGCGGACGACTTCGCAGACTGAATGTGCGCCAAGTCGTCAACGAGGTTTTCTATTTGACTGTGGGTAGTGTGTCCGATGGCGCACGCTGCCTAACACCTAACCGCGTTGTCGGCAGCGCCTATGCCTTCTTCAGTCAAGTAGCCGGGGATGGTCATCGTCACAGACTCATGACAGGCTACAGGCTGAAGTGCGCCAGCAGGACGGGCGATTAAAGCACCCGGCAGGACGGTACAGTCTCCCATCTTGCGGGCATCGTGGCGCTGTTGGATAGTCAGACGGTCACGACTAGCGACACACCCACAGGAGTACCAGACCTGGACGGCGGCATACGGATCAGCGGATGCCAACGACACATCCTGAGCGATACGATGGGACTCGTGTTGACCGTTATTGTCACGTCCGCTTCCGTTCTCGATCGCAATGGTGCTTGTCTGCTGCTCGAACGTCGCACCGGTCTCGGCAGAAACTACGTCTCGCCCGATTTGATGGCACCCCGCGCGGCCCTCTCCAAGATTGGGTCGCACAGAGATTGCGTTTTCGCCTGCTACATGTTCTGTGCTCTAAAGGTTAGGAGGGATTCGCTCTCTTGACTCGTCGCTGGTTTTCTAATGCAGAGCCTGGCGAACGCTCATTCGCTTCAACACTTCGGCCATTGTGTCATTATAATAATATATGGTTGAAACTTTTCTGTCAACTCCCAAAAATCAGATGGGTGTGTCCCCAAAATGGAGTGATTTCTGACTATGTTCTCCTTTTTGGGGATGCACCCAGCCAGGCCAATCGCGAGCTTTGTTCCAACAGCGGATTTTCTGCCGCTTCCGAACGGAAATGAGTACAGACAGGCCTGTTTTCGACTAGACGGAACCTGCTTCTGCCATTATGGCAACCAAATGGGCAAACGTAGCCGGAAATCTTAGGTTCGAGATTGCCCTAAGATAAAGGCCCAGCCGCCCAAGAGTGGACTCAGTCTGGCCCAGCGAATCTTGCTGAGCCGAGGCACAGGCGTCCAAGCAGACGCCGTGTGGATGGTGGGGAGCGGTCAGTGAGCTTGAGGGATTCGCGTTGTCAGAGTACTTAGCGAGCCCCGGGGTGGCGACTGCCTTTGGGGTTGTGTCTGTTCTCTGCAGGTACGGGATGAACGCCCTGGACAGAAAGACGCGCAAGGCACAGAGGTGATCGCTGGGCGAATACGCCGCAGAAGTATAAGAGCACCGGTAGAATAGGCTGCCGGGGCATCCTGTTTAACTCAGGCTTTTGCAAGTACCAGGCAGATGGGATCGCAGAAGTTTTCGGCCGCACTGAACGGAAGCGAACAGGGGGGACGAACGGTGCAGGTCAGCCCTGAACAGTTCATGGAGCAGGGGTATCTCGTTCTGCGGGAGGTCATTTTGCCGGCTCGGTTGGAGCAGCTGCGGGCCGACTTTGAAACGCTGGTCGGAAGGCAGAGGAGAATCTGGGCGCAGGAGCGGGGTCCGGACGACCCGCCCGGCGGCGATTTGGAAACACGCCCGCAGCCGCCCCTGGTCTCTTACAACAAGCTGATCGACGAAGCAACGGCCGGCGCGGTCGAGGTCTGGCTGCAGGAGAGTACGCTGGAGGTAAACCGCCAACTGTTGCGTGTCGCGGACCGCTTCACAGTGGACGAGGCCGCCGCCCTCCACAGCCGCTTTGCGATCCTGGACGACAAACTGCAGGCGGAGGACGAGCATTTCGCGCCCGGTTTCCAGGCGCGGCCGATGCGCTACTTTTTCAACGAGATGCCAGCCGATTTCACCCTCGAAGACTTTATCGACAGTTGGAACTGAACCCTACCCCTCGATCTAATCGGCGGGGTCAACAAACTGGAATGAAAACAGTTTGGCGTTCTTGAAATAGAAGTGCAGTTTGATCGGGCCGCCGTCCAGTTCACTCAGGTCGGATTTGCCCTGCCACGTGACGACGTGGGCCTGACCGGTGGTCATAATGGGATCGGCCTCCTCAAAACCGAAGCCGGCCAGCGGCTGGTGATTCGGCGTCAGGAGCGCGACCCGCACCTCGCACTCGTTCGGCAGGACGTCGTCCGCCAGGTGCGCTTGCAGGTTGAGGCGCAGCTGGCGGCCCGAAAAACCGAAGGCCCGCGTGACCATCTCGCTGTATCCCCGCTTCTTTCCCTCCACTGCCACGAAGCCGTCGAGCGGCGTCTCAGCGACACCAATTGCGCCGACGCCGCGGTCGCCCAGTTCCAACAGAGTACGATATGAGCGCCAGTTGGCGCCCGTGAAATAGGTGTAGATGCGGTCGTTGTGGACAAGGGGCTCGAGGTTGTAGACACAGGAGGCATCGTACTCCCCGCTGTGCCCGCCGCGCTGGATGAACGGCTCCCGGTAGTTGCGTTCGTAGTGGATGCCGTTGCGGCTGAAGACCAGCTCGGGGTGGTGGGTGGAACTGTTGGTGCGGAAGATCCAGAGCAGGCCGACATAGAGTCCGGCGTAAACGGTGACCGGCATGGCGTAGAACTCGGTGTCGGGCGGGTCCTGCGCATCGGGCATGAGGATCGTTTCCGGGTCGCTCCAGTGGATCATGTCGGGGCTTTCGGCGCGGCCGATGAGCCGCTTGGCATGGGGGCAGCGCCGGTGGAGGCAGTTCTCCATGTGGGCCGCGTAGACCTGGCGGATGGGGTCCCAGCCCATGAATTTGGTCGGCCCCCAGCGGCCGATGCGGGGCGCGGTGTCGATTACGGGGTTGTGCTCGCAGGGCGTCCAGTTGAGGCTGTCGGGCGAATAGTAGAGGTCGAACGTCATCGTGGTGGTCGTCGTGCCGGTCCGGATCAGGCCCTTGTAGCGTTTGCGCGGGTCCTCTTCGTGCAGGTCCTGGAAGAAGTAGGGCATGAACGCATCTTCGGGAAGAAGATTGTTCTTTTTTGAGCCCTGATACTCGACCAGGCCCAGTTCCGGCCTTTCCCAATTGATGCCATCGTCCGAGAGGGCCAGGCAGGCGGTGATCGGATCGTCGTCTGCGGGCGCTTCGGCTGCCAGTGTGCCGTCGGGGGTCAGGTAGGCCCTGTGCGTGGCGGGGCGGTAGAACATCTTGAAGACCTGGTCGGCGTGGTCGAACCAGACGTCGCTCACGCCCACGTAATCCCCCTCCCAGGGTTTTTCCGGCCAGAGAACGGGGTTGCTCTCCAGTTTTCGGGCCGGGTTCATCACCTGCCTGGCGTCCTTGAGGCTCTCGATCAGGTAGTTGTCCGCAAAGAGCTGTTTGTCGGATGCAATGTTGATGAGGGCCATGGTTCCTCCTGCGCGCACATTTCGGGCGCGATCCATCTGACGTTTACATTTCGCTTTTCAGCCACTCGGAGCCCTGCGCTTCCAACCTGGCGCGCAGATCCTTCTCCAGCCGCCCGATCATGCCGCCCGGGCCGAATGCTGTGTTGCCGGCGTCGGCGATCAGGTTGTGACCGGTGATGGCGACGGATTCATCTGAAGCCAGAAACAGCATGACCTCGGCCACCTGTTCGGGCAGGGCAGGGCTGCCCATTGGGTAGGCAAACTTCTGCGTGCGCACCGCGGCCGGATTGTTGGCGAGCATCTCGTACTTCTTTTCGGTGAGCATTCTCGCGGGGGTGAGCGTGTTGGCACGGATGCCGTCGGGGCCGTAGGTGATGGCCAGATGCTGGGTGAAGTTGATCATGGCCGCCTTGGCCGGGCCGTAGGACGAGATGCTGGGACTGCCGGCAAGGGCGATACCGGATGAGACGTTGATGATGTTGCCGCCCCCCTGCTTGATCATCAGCGGAACCACCTCTTTGCAGAAGAGAAGCGGCGCGGTCACGTGGCACATGAAGCCGTCCTCCCAGTCCTGGAGTGTGACTTCCTCCAACATACCGCCCGGGTTGTCGATAACGGCATTGTTGACCATGACATCGACGCGCCCATAACGCTCCACGGTGAATTGGACCAGGGCTGTGATGTCCTCTTTGATCATGACATCACAGCGCTTGTAGGCGATCTCACCGCTGAGACCTTCTGCCTGCGCGAGAACCTTCTGCGAGTTCTCCGGCGTTCGGCCGCGGTCGCAGATGACGACGGAGGCGCCCTCGCGGGCGAACGCCAGCGCGCCGGCTTTGCCCAGCCCCAGGGTTGCGCCGGTGATGATGGCGACTTTGCCTTCCATTCTCGTTCCCATGAGTTTCTCCTTAATGTTCGGTGGCGATGCTGCAAGAATCACCCGCTGAACGCGGCGTGCATCTTGTGGGATGGCGCGGGCGGCAGACTGCCCGCTATACAGACAAGAGGTCAATCGCTGAAAGAGAAGGAATAGAGCGTCGCGTCCCGCAGTTCGAAGATAAGCTGAATTTCCCGGCCGACCAGCGCGGACAGGTCCTGACCGTCGTGCCATTGCAGGGGGAGATCGGTGACATCCGCCTGGATCGGAACTGAATCTGCCAGGCCCTTGCCATCGACAGCGACCAGCGCCGCTCTGACCTGACCGCTGTCGGCGTCGGCGCTCAGGCGCAGTTGACGCCCGCTGCACCGTACAGGCTGCGTAACGAGCGTAGCGGTCTGTGCCTTGTTGGCCGGCGTCAACCCGGCAAACCCATCCGGCCGCAGGGTCGCCAGCCCCAGATAGGCGGAACGCCAGTCGGTGTGGGGGCCGTCGCTGCCGCCGTAATAGAGCTGCAGGCGCCCGTCCTTGAGGAACGGGTAGGCCGCCGCGTAGACGCAGCCCCAGTCGAAGCTGCCCTCCTCGCCGCGCTCGATCAGGGGCGTTCCCGGTGAGACGCGCTCCCATTGTACGGTATCGCGGCTCCAGGCCAGCTCACAGTCGACCAGGTCGGTCGCCGTATCGAACATCATCAACAGGCCCAGATAGAGCTGGGCATAGGGGAAGGCGATCAGGGCGTAGGTCTGGCGCTCGGGTTCGTCCGGCAGGGCGCGGAGGACCTCGACCGCCCGCGTCCAGGTCTTGAAATCCTCGCTCTCGGTGCGGCCGACGGTGCGCTGGCGCCCATCAAACAGGCGGGTTATGCCGACATACCTGCCGTGGCGTTCATCCCAGAACAGATTGTTGTGGGTATCCCAGCGGGCGTCGATCTCGGGGCAGGGCTGGATGGGGGTCCAGTGCAGGCCGTCCGGCGATCTGGCTGTGCCGCCCTCCATGAACGCCTTGAACCTGCCCGCCGGGTCCGGATCGCGGGGGTCGAGGGTTACACCGACGCCATGCACGTCGCGCATGACCAGGTTGTTGCGGGCGGAGCCGTCGAACTCGATCAGGCCCAGTTCGGGCCTATCCCAGCGGATGCCGTCGGTAGAAGAGGCGTAACAGACGCCCATCTCGCGGTGCTTCCTGATCTGTTCGTCGGCTCTGGCACGGGCGAGCGCAGCGCGATAGGCGCCGCGTTCCCGTTGCGCGGGCGGGGTATCGATGGTCGCCACGTCGATAATGAACGGGTTGTACCAGCACTTGTAGAGGTTGTCGGTAGGGTCGAAGAGCACATTGGCGTAGAGGTTGTCGTGACGGACTTCCCAGGGCAGATCTTCGCCGAAAAGAGGGTTCTGGCCTGCTTTGCGCGCCCGCCCCGGCGTTACGGTGAGCTGATCAGCTTGCGCCCAGAGTGAAGTGTCAAGAAGCAGGTATCTGTTGTCGATCATGTTCCGGTGCGTCCTGTGAGCGCGATACCGCGCACCATATATTTCTGGCCGATAAAGAAGATCGCGATCATGGGCAACGATGTGAACACGGTGGCGGCCATCAGCAGCCCGGGCACAGGATCACCCTGCGCGATCTGCCATCTCAAAAACGCCAGGCCAATGGCGACGGTATAGGTGCTGTCCTGGCTGAGATAGATGACCTGTCTGACGAAGTCGGTCCAGACGTTGATGAAGGAAAAGATGGCGATGGTGGCCAGCACCGGCTTGGTCAGCGGCAGGAGGATGCGCCAGAAGATGCCCAGCTCGTTGCAGCCGTCGATTTTGGCGGCGTCGTCCAGTTCCGGCGGCAGCGTCATGAAAAACTGGCGCATCAGAAAGACGTAGACGGGGTTGGCGAAGTAGCTGGGCACGATGAGCGGCAGCCAGGTGCCGACCCAGTCGAGATCCCTGTAGAGCAGGAAGCGGGGGATGATCACCACCCAGAAGGGCAGCATCATCGTGCTGAGCAGGACCATGAAGAGGAAATTGCGGCCCCAGAACTTGAGACGGGAGAAGCCGAAGCCGACGATGGAGGCGCTGATCAGCTCGCCGACGACGGAGAGAGAGACGATGATGGCGGTGTTGATAAAGTAGCGGCCAAAGGGGACGCTGGTCCAGGCGCTGGGATAGTTTCCAAAGTAGAGTGCGGAGGGGAAGATCCGCAGCGGGATCTGATTGAAATCTTCAAAGGTTTTGAGCGAGCCCATAATAACCCAGAAGAGCGGGAAGATGAACCAGACAAAACCGACGGCCAGCAAGGTGTAGGCGAGCGCGTCGCGCAGGCGGCGCTGGGCGGTCTTGCTCTTGCTCCAGGAAGCGGTCAGCGCGGACAAGGCGGTCTACTCCTCACCCTCGTAATAGACCCAGTAGCGGGCTATACGGAAGTTGACGATGGTCAGGGCGAGGATGATAAGGAAGATCATCCAGGCGAGCGCGGAGGCGTAGCCCATACGGTAGAACTCAAAGGCCTGACGGTAGAGATAGAGGCCGTAGAAGAGAGTGGAGGTTCCGGGGCCGCCATTGGTCATGATGAAGGCTTCGACAAATGATTGCATCACGCCGATCGTGGTAACGATGACGTTGTAGAAGATGGCAGGCGAGATCTGGGGCAGGGTTACGTGCCAGAACTTGGCCCATTCGCCGCCGCCGTCGAGGTCGACGGCCTCATAGAGATGCTGCGGTACGCCTTGCAGGGCGGCGAGAATGATGAGCATGGCGGCGCCGGCGGTTGCGAGGGCTTTGAGCGCCAGGGAAGGCAGCGCCCAGGCGGTTTCAAAGAGCCAGTTCGGTCCCTCGATCCCAACCAGGCCGAGCGCGGCGTTGACGGGCCCGTTCTTGGCGAGGATGGTCGTCCATAGCAGGGCGAGGCCGACACCGCCAATGACGCTGGGCATATAAAAGGAGGTACGGAAGAAGGGGATGCCGCGCACCTTCTGATTGAGCAGGATGGCGACCAGGATGCTGATGGCCGTGCCCGCGGGGACGGTGAGGAGGACATAGGTAAAGGTGACGCGCAGCGCGTCGGCGACCCTTTCGTCCTCGAAGAGCATGCGCTGGATGTTTTCAAAGCCGATGAACTCCGCCTCGCCGATCAGTTGATAGCGGGTAAAGCTGAGGACGAAGGAGGCGATGAAGGGGTAGACCATCAGGAAGCTGAAGCTGACCAGCCAGGGGGAGATGAAGGCCCAGCCGACGATGTGCGGCCTCAGCCTGGCCCAGCTGATATTCGACGCAACTGTCCTGGGGCTTTGCATCTGCGATCCAGGTGGATGATGGGTAGTGGAAAGTGAGCAGTGGATAGCGGCTCGTCGCAACACGGGCCGCTATCCACTGTTGTGCGGAAGGTATCAGG
This sequence comes from Caldilineaceae bacterium, assembly GCA_965204525.1. Taxonomy (GTDB): domain Bacteria; phylum Chloroflexota; class Anaerolineae; order Caldilineales; family Caldilineaceae; genus Bin5. The sequence goes on from OZ241994.1 coordinate 3,302,351, forward strand.
AGTGTGCGGCCAGGATCTCGTCGGTCTTCTGGTCGACGATGACGACCTGCTCTTCGACGCTTACCTCGCAGCGCAGCACGTCGCCCCAGAGGATCTTGATCTCGCCGAACCATTCGAGGACGCCGGGGAGCTGCGGCGTGAAGATGAAGTTGTCGAGGGCATCGAGATAGGCCTCGACTGCTTCGGGGCCGCCCCACGTCGCCTGGTAGTCTGCGTCTTGCCAGACGCCGGCGTTGACCGGTTCGGCCGTGCCGGAGAGGGCGATGTTCTTCTGGTTCTCGAAGTTGGCGAGGTACGTAATGAACTCGAAGGCTTCGGCCGGGTGCTGGCTTTGCGTGGTGACGATGTGGAAATGCATCGAGCCAAGGCCGGCGCTCTCGCCGGTGTTGGGCGAGCGGACCCAGGCGACCTGGGTGAGGTCGGCCTCGCTGCGACTTACCCAGTAGCCGGAGCCGCGCGAGGCGATGCCCTGCACGCCGGCAGCCCAGGGGTAGATGCCCAGAGCCTGGCCCAGTCCCTGATAGTCGTCCACGTTCATCATGCAGCCATCCTGGCAGATCATGTCGATCGCGAACTGCTGGCCTTCGATGAACTCGGGCGTGTTCCAGGATCCCTTTTTGTTCTCAACATCGATCAGTTGACCGCCATTGGCGACGCTCCAGTTCACCAGGCCATCCTGTTCGATATTGCCGACGCTGAAATTGGAGCCGATGATGTCTTCGCCGAGGTCGTTGATGGCGCAGGCCGCCTCGCGGTAGTCGTGCCAGTCCCACCATTTGTCGCCGTTGTGGTCGTGTTCCCACGGCATGGGCACGCCGGCCTCTTTGAAGAGGTCCTTATTGATGCCCGTCATGACGATATTGAGCTGGAAGGGGACGGCCTTGACCTTGCCCGGCTCGTAACCGACATGATTGGGGATGCGGATCAGTTCGCTGCCCTCCTGGCCGGGGAAGGGCGTGTGGCTGGCCTCGAAGTAGGGGGTGAGGTCGGCGGCGATTTCGTGGAACGCGCTCAGCTGCAGATCGAAGAACAACATGATGTCGCCCCACTCACCGGCGGCGACGAGGATCGGCATGCGGCGGTCGAAGTCGGCGACCGGCTCAAAAATGATGCCGATGTCGGGGTTCTGTTCGGCCCAGTTGTCGAGAAAGCCGTTCATCAGCTCACGGCGCACGCCGGAGCCCCACTTGTTGAGGAAACGCAGGGCGACACGTTCTGAGGTAGGGCCTGCGGAATCCGTTGCCGTTGGAGCGACGGGCGCGACACATCCCGCCACAGCTGCTCCCGCTACCAAGCTACCAGACACTTTAAGAAAATCTCGTCGGCTTGACTTGCTCGTCATCGGTCTTTCCTCCATAGGTTGTGCATCGATGTTACAGAAATAGGTTGCGTTCCCTTATATCCCTCCTTTCACGTTCTTCGCTGTGGCGACGAACCCTCCGCTTCAAAGGCAAAATTCCAGAGCCAATGAACCTCTGAAAATATAGCGCCTGGGAGAATCCTATTATAGAATACAGTTCATGCTGTGTCACACAGCAAAAAAATCCCGATTTTTGCCGCCCCCTGGAGTACACCACCCATGCAATTTGGAATCTGTCTACCGATTGCCGACGCGGGCATCGCGCATGCGGCCGGCTTTGATTTTGTAGAGCCGACGGTCCGATCCCTGTCCCCTCTCGACCCGGATTTTGATGCCATTCGCGCGCCGTTCGACAGCGCGCCGCTGCCCACGCCGGTCTTCAACGTCTTCGTGCCCTCGGAGGTGCCTGTCACCGGGCCGAATGTTAAGTGGGAACAGGTGGAAAGCTACCTGGAGGCCGCCATCGGTCGCGTGGCCGCGGTGGGCGGCGAGAAGATTGTCTTCGGCAGCGGCGGCGCGCGCAATGTGCCGGACGGATTCGACAAGGAGGAGGCTTTCACCCAGCTGGTGCGCTTCCTGCGGCTGGCCGGGAACGTAGCCGTGCGCAACGGCGTGACCATCGTCATCGAGCCGCTGAATTCGCGCGATTCGAACATCATCACCAGCGTCGTCGAAGGCATGGAGCTGGCGCGGGAGACCGCGCATCTGCGCGTGCGCCTGCTGGCCGATCTCTACCATATGATGGAGGACGACGAACCGCTTGAAAACATCACCACCTGCGCCGCATGGATTGAGCATGTGCATGTCGCGGACACGCATCGCGTCGCGCCCGGCGAAGGCAGTTACCCTTATGAGGAGTTTTTCCGCCGCCTGCACCAGGGCGGCTACAGCGGACGCATCTCGATCGAATGCCGCTGGGATGACCTGGCAGCCCAGGCAGGCCCCGCCGGAGAGTATCTGCGCCGCATGTGGGACGAAACAAAATGACACAAAATGAACTTGGCTTTGCCATCCTCGGCGCGGGCATGGTGGCGGAGTACCATCTGAACGCGATCCAGGAATGCGCCGACCTGAGCGCGCGCCTGGTGGGGGTCGGCCACTACAACCCGGCCCGCTACGCGGAGATTTCCCAGCGTTTCGGCGCGCCGGCCCGCGCCTATGACGAACTGCTCGCAAACCCGGCGGTCGATGCCGTCTGCATCTGCACACCCAGCGGTCACCACGCGCAGCAGGCGATCGCGGCCGCATCGAGCGGCAAACACGTGCTGGTGGAAAAGCCGATGGCGCTGTCGCTGGCCGACGCCGACGCCATGATCGCCGCCTGCCGCGAGAACGGCGTGCAGCTGGGCGTCTGTCTGCAACGCCGGGCAGAGCCGCTCTTCCGCCGCGTCCACGACGCCATCCACGGCGGCGACCTGGGCGACATCACACTGGGCGTGGTGACGATGCCCTATTTCCGCGATGAGCCCTACTACGCTCAGGCCGAATGGCGGGGCACGTGGGCCATGGACGGCGGCGGCGTGCTGATGAACCAGGGCATTCACATCATCGACCTGCTGCTCTGGTTCCTGGGCGACCCGGTCGAGGTGCATGCCTTCGCCGATTCACGGCATCGCTCGGTCGAGATCGAAGACACGGCCGGCGCGGTGCTGCGCTTTGCCAACGGCTCTGTGGCGACGATCACCGCCACCGTGGCCACAGAGCCCGGATTCCCCCACCGCCTGGAGGTCTACGGGACCAACGGCGGCATCCAGATCGAGGGTGAGTCTGTCCTGCGTTGGGGACTGGCCGACGAGTCCAAAGCGACGGTCGAGCCGTGGCCGGTCGCCACCGAGCAGGTGGACCCGGGCATGGCCGGCGACCCGCGCGGCATCTCGACCAGCGGCCATATCGCCATCCTCAAAGATTTCATCGCCGGCATCCGCCGCGGGGAGGACCCGGTCATCGACGGCTCCGAAGGCCGGCGCAGTTTGGCTGCGATCCTGGCGGTGTATAAGGATAGTTTTTAGTGGGTTTTTTTGTGGTCGTTCTGTCCAGACTGTGATTCCTCTCATTTGGAAACCTCTAGGACGGCGCGGCTTAATTCAGAGAGATATAGCATTATGACAACTGCATCCTTTACTATCAGCGCATTTGGCGACGAGATCGCGGACGACCTGGAGTCACAGCTGCAGACGCTCAACGACCTGAAGATTTCCTGCCTGGAGCTGCGGGCCGCGTGGGGGCAAAACGTCCTTCACATGTCCGATGAACGGGTGGCGAAGGTGCGCGCGCTGTGCGATGCCCACGGCGTGACAATCAGCGCGATCGGCAGCCCGGTCGGCAAAAGCCCGATCGAGGAGCCGATTGAAACGGAGGTGGGTAACCTGCGCCGCCTGAGCGAGATCGCCCGCCAGCTGGACACCAGCAACATTCGCATCTTCTCCTTCCACCCGCCCGAAGACAGCGACGACTACGACAGCTACGTGCAGACTTCCATCGACCGGCTGCGCCGCCTGACCGAGGTCGCCGCAGAAGAGGGCGTCACCCTGCTGCTGGAAAACGAGAAGGGCATCGTCGGCGACACGCTCGACCGCTGCGTCAAGCTGGTCGACGCCATCGACAGCCCCCATCTGGTCTTCCTCTGGGATCCGGCCAACTTCGTGCAGGTGGGCGAGGCGCGGATCACCGAGCGGGGCTGGCCTCGGATCGGCGGCCGCGTGGGCTATGTGCATATCAAGGACTGCAAGCTGGAGGGAGGCGTCAAAGCCGCCGGTGAAGGCGACGGGCAGATCCCCGAGCTGCTGGACCGGCTCATCAGCAGCGGGTATCAGGGGATGCTGGCACTGGAGCCGCACCTGGCCATCGCCGCGCACAGCAGCGGTTTCAGCGGCCCGGATGGCATGGCCTACGCCGTGGAGTCGCTGCGAAAGGTGATGGATGCCGCAGGGGCTGTGGAGAACTGAGTCTGAAAAAACCTCGTTTTGACCGTGATCTGTAAGGCCTGTCCGCCGAAATGTAATCAAAGTGAACGAACTTGGGAGACAAAAGCCCATGATTGACCTTGATAATCTGCAATCCAAATGTGAAAGAACCGTCGATTTCGCGGCCGGGCAGCTGCGCAACCTGGTGGAGGCGCACCCGGACCATTTCCCGATGTACACGCAGAACGGGAAATGGATGCACAGCGGCGAGGCGTGGACGAACTGGTGCGAAGGCTTCCTCGGCGGGCAGCTCTGGCTGGTCTACCAGGCCACCGGCGACGAGTATTTTCGCGAGAAGGCCGAACATTATTCCCGCCTGCTGGAACACCGCAAGACCGACCTTAACGTCCACGATCTCGGCTTTCTGTTCTTCTCCACCTGGAAGCGCTGGTACGACATTACCGGCGAAGAGGACAAGAACGCCGTCGTCATCGAGGCCGGCCAGACCCTCGCCAAGCGTTTCAAGGAAAAGGGCGAATATTTGCGCTCCTTTGTCTCCGACGAGAGCCTCTTCATCGACATTATGATGAACGTGCCGATCATCTTCTACGCGGCGCAGGAGACCGATGACGAAGAGCTGTGGGAGACCGCCTACCGCCACTGCCTGACCACGCGCCGCTACCTGGTGCGGGGCGACGGCAGCACCTCGCATGAAGGTATTTTCGACCTGGAGACGGGCGAGTTCCTGCGCCAGACCACGCACCAGGGCTGGCGCGACGACTCCTCCTGGGCGCGGGGACTTGGCTGGTCGCTCTACGGCTTCGGCACGGTCTACGGGCTGACGGGAGATGCCCGCTTCCTCAAGACCAGCCAGGACAACGCCTGGTTCTACATGGAAAACACGCCCGATCACGGTGTGCCGCCCAACGACTGGATGGAGGCGGAGCCGCAGAACCCGCACGAAAGCTCGGCCGCAGCCATCAGCGCCAGCGGCCTGATCCAGCTTTCGCAGCTGGTCGGCGACCCGACGCTGGGCAAGCAGTATCACGACTACGCGCTCCGGATCGTCGATACGCTGACCGAGCCGGAGTTTGTCGCCTTCGAAGATGAGGGCTGGGAAGGCGTCCTCAAGCAGGGCATGTACCACGAACGGCTGGGGCTGGGCGTAAACGAAAGCGTGATGTGGGGAGACTACTTCTTCCTGGAAGCGGTGTGTAAGGTTTTGGGGGCGGAGTAGGGGTAGTTTTTAGTAGTCAGTTTTGAGTTTTTAGTAACTGCTTTGGCGGGCAACTGTTCGCTGAGAGCTTGGAAATTGTGGAGTGGAAGGTGACGCTATGGCAAAGGTAGCACTCATCACCGGCGCCGGTCGCGGGATTGGGCGCGGCATTGCGCTGGCGCTGGCAGAGAGAGGATGGTCGCTGGTGATTAACTATCGCGGCAATGCGGCCACGGCCAGCGAGACCGCCGGCATGGTCCGCGAGGCCGGCGGCGCCGCGCTGGTGGTGCAGGCCGATATCGGCGCCGCGGCAGACCGGGCGCGCCTGGTGCAGGCGGCGCTCGACCAGTTCGGCCGCATCGATCTGCTGGTGAACAACGCCGGCATGGGTCCCCGCACGCGTATGGACATCCTCGAAACGACCGAAGAGTCCTACGACGAGGTGATGAACGTCAACCTGAAAGGGCCGTTTTTCCTCAGCCAGCTGGTGGCGCGCACGATGCTGGAGCAGCTGGAAACCGGGTCGGCAGAGGCCGCCGCTGGCGCGCCGCAGATCATCAATATCGGCTCGATCAGCGCCTACACCAGCAGCCCGGCGCGCGGCGAATACTGCATCTCCAAGGCCGGTGTCGGCATGATGACGCTCCTGTTCGCTGACCGGTTGGCGGAGAGCGGCATCAACGTATGCGAGGTGCGCCCGGGCATCGTCGAGACCGACATGACGAGCACGGTGAAGGAGAAGTACGACAAGCTGATCGGCGACGGCCTGACCCCCATCCGCCGTTGGGGGCAGCCGGAGGACGTGGGCAAAGCGGTCGCCGCTCTGGCCGAGGGGCTGTTCCCCTTCTCGACCGGCGCAGTCCTCGACGTCGACGGCGGCTTTCATATGCACCGGTTGTGAGACGACAATGGCCCGCAAACAGGGGAGACTGTGACGTATGAAACTGATCGTTTTCAGCAAGATGCTCCAGGAAAAGAGTATTGCCGAACTGGTCGAGCTGGCGCAGAAGCACGGCTACGACGGCTATGACCTGGCTGTGCGGCCCGGCCATCCGGTCAACCCGGACAACGCGGCCGCGGCCCTGCCGCAGGCCCAGACGCAGATGGAGCAGGCCGGACTGCAGATCGGCATGGTCACGGGCAACTTCGATCTGCTCACGGCCGACCACCCCCTGGCGGAACCGCTGCTGGCGGCGATGGACAGCGCCGACGTGCGGCTGCTCAAGCTGGGCTATTTCAGGTTCGAGCCGCAAACGATGGACTACTGGGAGCAGGTGGAGAACGTGCGGCGGGCCTTTGCCGCCTGGGAAAGACTGGCCAGCATCTACAACGTCAAGATCTGCTACCACACGCACTCCCACTACTGCATGGGCCTCAACGCCGCCGCCCTCATGCACCTGCTGCGCGACTTCAACCCCGCCTACCTGGGCGCGTACCTCGACCCCGGCCACTTCGCGGTCGACGGCGAACCGTTCGACTTCGGCCTGGCCATGGCGCGCGAGCACCTGAGCATCCTCTCCCTGAAGGATGTCCTCATCGAGCGTGTTGAGAAGAACGGCCACGGCGCCGCCAAGCCGCGCTGGGTGGACGCCGGCGAAGGGATCGTCGACTGGACGGCCGTATTCAGCGAACTGCGCCGGATCGAATATGACGGTTTCCTCTCTATCCACTGCGAGTATGACATCGACGAAGGCGAGGACTGGTTCGAGACCTTCGTGCGCGAGGTCGCCTTCTTCCGCAAGATGAGGGATGCAGTTTAATTGTGACAGATAACACCTGAAAGGATCACACCCTTGCCTTACCCCTACCCACTTGTATTCAGTACCCTCGGCTCGCCGGGTTGGTCGCTTGAACGCGCCGCTGAGCAGGCCGTCGCAGACGGCTATGCAGGACTGGAAGTCCGCATCCTGGACGGCCAGGTAATCGCCCCGGACCTGCCGGCCGAGCGCCGCACCGCCATCCGCAGCCTGATGAAACAGCACGGCCTGGTTATCGCCGGCATCGGCGCCTCCACCCGCTTCTCCTCGCCGGATGCCGACGACCGCGCCAAACATCTGGCCGACCTGCGCGCCTATCTGGCGCTGGCCAGCGACCTGGAGGCGCCGATCGTGCGCACCTTCGGCGGCGGCCCTTCCGAGGGCCAGACGATGGATGATGTGATCGATCTCGTTGCCGCCAGCCTGGCCGAGGCCGCGCCCGACGCCGAGCGGCACGGCGTAACCATCTGCCTGGAAACCCACGACGCCTTCTGCCGCGGGCAGGAGGTGGCGGGCGTGCTGCGCCAGGTGGACTCACCCCGCGTCATGGCGGTCTGGGACGTGCATCATCCCTTCCGCATGGGCGAATCGGTCGAAGATACCTGGGACTACATCGGCGCCCGCTTGGCCCATGTCCACATGAAGGACGCTTCACTCAGAGAGGACGGCAGCTGGAAGCTGAAGCTGATGGGCGAAGGCGAAGTCCCCTGCCGCGAGATCATGCGCCTGCTCGCGGCCAAGGGCTACGACGGCTATATCTGCGCCGAGTGGGAGAAGGCGTGGCACCCCGACATTGAGGAGCCGGAGATCGCCCTGCCACAGCATGCGCGGGTTCTGCGTGAGTGGATGGCTGAATGAGTGGGGTTGCGATGGGTACTGAGAAGCCGAAAGGGCTGTACCTGCTGGGCGAGAGCGCCTTTGCCCGTATTTATGGGGCGGATACGCTTCGGGACATCGAAGCGGAAGTGGAGATCGTTGCGCCGTTGCAGACGTCCGAGTCGATCGCGGCAGACCCGTCGGTGCTGGCTGATGTCTCGCTGATCTTCTCCGGCTGGGGCATGGCGCAAGTGGACGAAACCCTCCTCGACGCCGCGCCCAATCTGGAGGCGATCTTCTACGCCGCCGGCACGGTCCGCTACTTTGTGACCGACGCCATGTGGGAGCGGGGCGTGCGCCTGACCAGCGGCTACGGCGCCAATGCCGAATTTGTAGCGCCGTACACACTCGCGCAAATCATCCTCAGCCTGAAACGCGTCTGGCATTTCGCCAATAAGCTTCGCCTGGAGGGAACCTTCGATCCGCTCGGAAAGGATCCGCTGCCCGGACTCTACACCGGCGTCGTCGGCCTGATCTCGCTGGGCCAGGTCGGGCTCCGCGTCGCGCGCCTGCTGCATGAGACGCTGCCCGCCGTGCGCGTCCTGGCTTACGACCCCTTCCTGACGCCGGTTTTGGCAGCGGAGTTGAACGTGGAGCCGGTCGGGTTGGAGGAGCTGTTCCGCAGCTGTGACGTGGTCTCGCTGCATACGCCCTGGCTGCCGGAAACGGTCGACATGATTACCGGAGCGCACCTGACCTCAATGAAAGAGGGCGCTACCTTTATCAACACCGCGCGCGGGGCGGTCGTGAACGAGCCGGAAATGATCGCCGTCCTCCAGCAGCGCCCGGACCTGTTCGCCCTGCTGGATGTCACCTACCCGGAGCCGCCGGAAGTTGGGTCGCCCCTCTACAGCCTGCCCAACGTGCTCCTCACCCCCCACATCGCCGGCGCGCACAACACCGAATGCCTGCTAATGGGCCGCACGATGGTGACCGAGCTGGCCCGCTACCTGGCGGGTGAACGTATGGAATACGAGGTCACGCAGGAGATGCTGCCGCTGCTGGCCTGAGCAGGCCATCTGCTGGCCGCACAGACTGGATGGCTGTGCGGCCTCCGTCCCCGATGGGAGCGCCGATGTTTTTGCCCGGACTCGTCTCAATCACCTTTCGCCAACTCACTGCAGCGGAAATCATCGCCCTGGTGGCGCAGGCCGGTCTCGTTGCCATCGAGTGGGGCGGGGATATCCACGTTCCGCACGGGGACGAAGCGCAGGCACGGGCCGTCGCCCGCATGGGCGCTGACGCCGGTCTGGACGTGGCGGCCTACGGCTCCTACTACCGTGTCGGCCACCCCGAGACCGGGCCGTTTGAAGCGGTGCTGGCCTCGGCCGCCGCGCTGGACGCGCCCCACATTCGCGTATGGCCCGGAAACCAGGGCAGCGACGGCGCGGACGAGGCCTACTTTCAGACTGTGGTAGAGGACAGCCGCCGCATCGCCGACCTCGCCCAGGCTGAAGGGCTCGGCATCGTCTACGAGTTCCACGCCAATACGCTCACCGACACAAACGCGGCGGCCCTGCGTCTCCTGCAGACCGTCGATCATGCCAATGTGCGCTCGCTGTGGCAGCCGCCCCGCTACGCCGCGCGCGCCGACAACCTCGCCGGATTGGAGATGCTGCGGCCCTGGCTGGAACATCTGCATGTCTTCCACTGGCATCTGCAGACGGGAGAGCGCCGCCCCCTGGCAGAGGGCGAGGATCTCTGGCGGGACTATCTGGCGCACGCGAGAGATCCCGACCGCACGCGCTACGCGCTGCTGGAGTTCGTTGAGGACGACGCGCCGCAGGCCTTCCTGCGCGATGCCGCGACGCTGCTGCGGTGGCTCGGCAACGGGTCCGTCGCGAGCAGCTGACTTTGGCCCTCTGACTGCGACCCATGGCCCGCGTCCGCCAGCAGACCCCTACGGACCCGGATGGTTCTAACGCTGTCCTCGCGCTCACAGTCCGCCCACGAGCGCCGGCCGCGGTCAATCAGCATGTGCGCCTGGTGCTGGGGGATACCGAATGTGCTGCGCGCGACGCGGTCTGGGTGGAGATCAGCTATGGGCTGGAGGGCGCCCCCCTGACCTGTCTGCGTCACATCCTGCAGGTTGACGGTTGGCGCTTGGCCGAACAGATCGAGCAACTCCTCAGCGGCGCGCCCCCCTACGCAACCTGGCGCAGCGGCTGCCCGCCAGCGCTCCTGATGGCGCGCGGCGGGGACGACGACGCGCAGGGCAACCCGACCTATCAGCTGACTCTGCAGCTGACCGTCAGCGCGCTGACCGACGGCGGGCCCCGTGACGGTTCCGCCATCACGTTCGCCCTGGACCGGATCAGCGGTGGGGAGCTTCTGCGTTTCGGGGAGACGTTCGATCAGGAGTTGCGCCAGGCGCTGGAACACCAGTGGCCCGCCACCGATCATACCTGTGCCGCGGCGTCCGGACTGGAGGTAAACAGTTTCAGCAGCCGCGTCAACGCGGCGGCCTATGACGCGCTCGGCAGCGACTACAGCCACGACTACCTGGCCGAACCGTTCTTCCGCGAGGCGTTTGAGAGCTGGCTGGGCCTGTTACCCGCCACTGGCCGTGTGCTGGAGGTCGGCTGCGGGCACGGCAGGCCGATCGCGGCCGCACTGGCCGCCGCGGGACAGCGCGTCACCGGCATCGACCCGTCGGCGCAGATGATCGCCGAGGCCCGCCAGGCTGTGCCGGGGCAGGACTTTCGTCAGCTGGCACTGGTGGAGTTGGAGGAAACGAACGCTTTCGACGGGGCCTGCTGCTTCTTTTCGCTGCTGTGCATGGACCCGGTCGAACTGCGGATTGGCCTGGAGCGGCTGCATAGGGCGCTGAAACCCGGTGCGCCGCTGCTGATCGTCTCCGGCGTGCCGGACCTGTTCACGCGTACGTCACCCCTGCGCAGCGTACAGGGGCGGACCACCTGGGAGTGGCCCTACGATCACGAGGACATGGCCGCCGTTCTGACCGCGGGCGGGCGGTGGCAGGTCGGGGCGCCGGCGTTGCGCTTCTACGATACCGATACGCTCAAACAGACCGAGGCGACCTCGCTGGACCAGTTGGCTGCCGATCCCCGCTATCTGCCTACTGCGGAGATGTCCGATCCGCTGGAATTCGCGACGGGGAAAAGGGTTGTTAAGGGCGTCTATGCGCTCGTCGCCTGCCGAACAGCGGTGAGTAGTGGCTAGCGGACACGGAATAGCCGGACCGACGGGGAGAGAAATCGGCAGCTTCGTGCCAGAACTGCGTCTTTGTGCAACGACTCCTGACTAGGTCTCGTTGACGTTTGATTAATTTTGTCACATTGGCGACAATAGTAGGATGTCTACAAAGAGAATTGCCGACCATCAGTGGCAGAAACTGTACGCGTTTTTGCAAGGACACCCTCGTGCCTACGCAGGGCAAGAGGAGAAGTGTCGCCGTTTTGTTGAGGCAGTTCACTGGATACTGCGCACCGGCGCCCAGTGGCGTGAACTGCCGGACAGATATGGAAAATGGAACAGTGTATTCAAGCGCTTCGCACGCTGGGATGAGAACGGAGTTTGGGCTGATATGTTCAAACAGTTCGCTCAGGACCCAGACATGGCAGCAGTGATGCCCGACAGTACAGTTGTACGTGCCCATATGTGCGCAGCGGGCGGCTCAAAAAAGGGGGCCCTCAGCAAGAACAGTGCCTAGGTCGGAGCCGGGGCGGATTCAGCAGCAAGATCCATCTCCTCGTCGATGCCCTTGGCCTTCCCCTCAAGTTCATCTTGACTGGGGGTGAACGCCATGATATGTCCCAAGCTGAATCGTTGCTCGCCCCCTTCGATTTTGACGCCGTTATTGCCGATAAAGGCTACGATTCTGACCCGTTGCGAGAGCTGCTCGCAACTCAACAGGTAGAGGCGGTCATCCCTTCCCGCCGCTATCGCAAGCAACCGCGGCACTATGACCGAATCCGCTACCGAGAACGCAACATCGTCGAACGTTTCATCAACAAAATCAAGTGGTATCGACGCATTTTCACTCGCTATGAAAAACTCGCACGACGTTTCATGGCTTTCTTACACTTTGCTTCTACTTTGTTCTGGCTCGAACAAAATGTCAACGAGCCCTAAAAACAGAATCTCCCTCAACCCGCATCCACGCCGAACGAACCCCTGACCGCGATCTTGAACGCCGTCTTCCCGTCCAGCTCATAGCCGCCGTCGAGCGCGTCAAAGCCCTCGGCCACCCGCGCCAGGGGCAGGACGTGGCTGATCACCGCGCTGAAGTCGACGTCACTGCTCTGCAAGACCGCCACCGCGCGCGTGAAGTGGTGGTAGCGGCTGCCCCATACGCCTTCCAGCCGCAGATTAGGGCGCAGAAAGTGCCGGTGCGGGTTTACCTCGATCGTGCCGACGTCGACAAAGTGGCCGACCTCAACGAAGACACCGTCCTCTTTCACCAGCTCCAGCCCTTCGGGGAAGGCCGGCAGAAAGCCCGCCGCCTCGATCACCACGTCCGCGCCCGCACGGCCCGGCGTCATCCCCAGCGCCATCTCCCTGCGCTCATCGGCATCGGGCACGGCCATAATGTCGACCGTCTCGTGCGCGCCCAGCTTGCGGGCAAGCTCCAGGCGGCCGGCCGGGCCGCCGATAACGATCAGGCGGCCCGCGCCGCTGATCCGGGCCGCGATCAGGCACATCATGCCGATCGGTCCGGCCCCCTGCACGATCACCGTGTCGCCGATCTTGACGTCGCCGCGCAGCGCGCTATGCACACCGACCGTAAACGGTTCGGCCAGGACGCCCACCTGCGGCGGCGCATCCAACTTGATCATGCACGACTCCGGGTCGGACAGATAGATGTAGTCGGCGAACCCCCCGCTGAAAGGCTCATCCGCGCTGCGGTAGCCGTAGATCATGCCGCTGTTGCGGGGATGAAAGACGACCCGGTCCCCCTCCCTGACCGGGGTGCCGTTAAAGTCAGTGGTCAGACCTTTGCCCAGGGCTTCGATGATGCCGACGTTCTCATGCCCCAGCATCGTCGCCGGCTCGATCCCCTTCTGCCAGTTGTGAATATCGGTGCCGCAGATGCCGCATAGCTCCTGCCGCAGCAGAACCGTGCCCGGCGCAGGGTCCGGCACAGTGTATTCGCCCATGCTGAACTGTTGTCCTTCTGTCGAAACTGCCAGTCCTACCCGTGTCATCGTTGTCTCCTTATTGCTTTCCATTGCCTGCCGCGGCGCTAGTCATTGGCGCTCGCCGCTGCGCTCACGCGCTCATGGCGATGAGCTGCGGCTGGACCACCCGCGTCAGCTCTTCGACCGTCAGCTGCAGCATCGTCCTGTCGTCGCCGCCCCCGGCATAGACGAACCCGGGGTCAAGGTCCGCGATCGAACTGTCCAACAGCACCTGCACAGCTGTGCAATGTCCGAACGGGGGTACCCCGCCGGCCGGATAGCCGAGCATCTGCAGCACGACATCCGGCGAGGCCAGCTTAATGCGCTTGATGCCCACGCCGTGCAGGTCTGCCAGCGGGCGTTTCTCGACGCGGCGCTCGCCGTGGCTGATGACGACGAACGGGGCCGGCGGAGCCTCCCGGTCGCCCGGCTTTTGCGCCAGAAACAGCAGCGTTTTGAGGATACGGTCCGGCTCCACGCCGAGGGCTGCCGCGGCGGCCGGCACGGTGGGCGTGTCGCCTATTTCACGCAGCAGCTGGGCTTCGATCCCGTTCTCGTCGATAAATCTTTGCAGGTCGTCCGGTGTGCGCATAGGGTTTTCCGTCATCTTTGCAGTGCAACGACTCGATGGTTGAAATGTACCAGTACACCAGGGGATTCGCAAACGGATCATGGCTGAATCACCCTGTAAGTGGCGCGCAGCTTGCCGTTGTGATAGCATACTCCCCGACGGTCCAAATAGGGGTTACGCCCCCTCAGTCTAGCTTTTAGCTTTCGGTTTTTGGTGAACTTTGGCGCGCGCAAGATGTTGCTAAAAACTGAAAACTGACTACTAAAAATTACCCGACGCTATGCCAACCACGTCGATACACGGAACACCCGACTACGCCGAGCTGGATGCGCTGGGGTTGGACCCCTCCGAAGTCGTCTACTTTTCGTCGAACATCAACCCGTATGGCCCGCCAGCGTCGGTCGTCGAAGCTGTTCAGGATGAGATCAGCCGCTCCTTCCTGGCGCGCTACCCGGACAGCCGCAGCCAGCGCCTGCGCGAAAAGATCGGCGCCTACCACGGCCTGCCGCCGGACGCGGTGCTGGTGGGGAACGGCACCGCCGACCTGATCTGGCTGCTGGCGCACGCCTATGGATTCCAACGCCAGGCCGCCATTCTGTCGCCCACGTTCAGCGAGTACGCCGACGGCGTCATCATGGCGGGGGGGCATCCCGTCCGTCTTCCCCTGCCCGGCTGGCATCGCATCAGGCGCCGCCGCTACGCCCCGGGCGGCACGACGCTGGCGCAAACGCGGCAGGCGTTGGAGACGTCTTCGCCCTGGCTGGTCTTCATCTGCAATCCGAACAACCCCACGGGCGAGTACCTGTCACCGGGCGAGTTGCGCTATCTGTGGGAAGGCGCGCCCAACGCGCTCTGGGTCATCGATGAGGCCTATGCCGAATTCACCGAAGACCCCTGGAGCGCGGCGCAGTGGGTTATGGCAGGCAGGAATGGCAACTCAGGTCGGGAGCGCGGGCCGGGCTGCGTTGTCCTGCGCTCGATGACGAAGGATTTCGCGCTGGGCGGGCTGCGTCTCGGTTACCTGCTGGCGGCCCCTTCGATCGTTGAACGCTTGCAGCAGGTGCAGCCGCCGTGGAGCGTCAACGGCGTTGCCCAACTGGCCGGACTGGTCGCGCTGGATGAGATGGACTGGCGCGAAGAGACGACCACGCGCCTGCGCAAAGATCTCTGGGACCTGCAGGAGGGTCTGCGCGCCTGCGGCTACGCGCCGCTGCCGACGACCGTCAGCTACTTCCTGCTGCCGGTGGGGGACGCCAAGTCGATGCGCGACCGGCTGGTCGAATCGCGGATGTTTGTGCGCGACTGCACCTCGTTCGGTCTGCCCGAGCATATCCGCATCGCCGTCAGGCCGCCGGATGAAAACGCCCGCCTTCTCGAAGCCATGGCCCGGATCGATCATCTGCCGACCCGACAGCCGGATTCACGCGTGACCAATAACCGCTGATCATGGGCCGCTGACCAGTGCAGTCATGATTGAAGCCATCACTTTCGACTTCTGGGACACAATCGCCATCGACGATTCGGATGAGCCGAAGCGGCAGGCTCTGGGCCTGCCGAGCAAAGCCCATGCCCGCGTCGAGCTGTTCGCCAGCCACGTGACCCGGAAGCACCCGGAAATCGCCTACGAGCAGGCGGTGCAGGCCTATCAACACGCCAACCAGAGTTTCCAGCATGCCTGGCACGAGGAACTGCATACACCGGGCATCGCCGCCCGCATGTACGACGCTTACGAATTTCTCGGTCTGCGGCCGGGGCCGGGTCGGTTCTCCCGACTCATGCGCGAGGTCGATGAGCTTGTGCGTGAGATCGAAACGATGGAGGTGCGCATCCAACCGGACTTTACGCCGGGCGTGCATGCCGCCCTTGACGAGCTTTCCCTGCACTACAAGCTGGGCATCATCTCCGACACCATCCACACAACCGGCCGCGGGCTGCGCTATCTCCTGCAGCGCCAGGGCCTGCTGCGTTACTTCAGCTACATGCTCTTTTCGGATGAAATCGGCGCGTCCAAACCGGAGCCCGACGTCTTCCGGCAGGCCGCACTCGGTCTTGGCGCCGCGCCCTACCAGATTGTCCATGTCGGCGACCGCGAGAGCAACGACATCATCGGCCCCCTCTCGATCGGCATGAACGCCATCCTCTTCACCGGCGTCAAGGACCGCGGCAGCGACGAGACGCAGGCCAATGCCGTCTGCCGCACATACGCCGCGCTGCCCACGATCGTCCGGCGCCTCTCGGCCACTATCAGGCCCCTCCAATTCGGTTAGGCACAGTGGAGCCTTCACTGCACCAGGCATACGAAGCCTTGGCCGGCCGTTTCGCCGCGCACTTTCCCCAGCGGCTCGATGGCCCCCGCACCGTCGGTCGCGAAGCCGAATTCCCTGTCGTCGATCAGGCCGGACGCGCCGCCGACATCGACCGGCTGTGGCCCCTCCTGCTGGAGACTGAACCTGCCGTAGATGACAGTGAGAGGGGGTCTCTCTCTCCTCACGCCTCTTCCCTCTCCCCTCTCAAGGTCAAACGGGATGCCGTCAACACCGACCTGATCGTCGGTCTCGACGGCGCCGCCTACAGCTACGCGCTCGAAGTGGGCAAGGGCACCATCGAGCTCAACGTCGGCCCCTACGCCACCCTTTTTGAACTGGAAAGCGCCTTCCGCACCGCGCTGGAGCGGCTGGTGCGGGCCGCGGCGAAGCTGGGCTGGCGCGTGCTGGGGTATGGCGTGCAGCCGCTGAGCCCGCCTACGCGCGCCCTGCTGTCGCCAAAACAGCGCTACCACGCCCTCGCCGACATCATGGGCGCCGACTGGATCTGGTACACAGTAACCGCCAGCGACCAGACCCACGTGGATGTCAGCCGCGATGAGGCGGTCAGCATGCTCAATTACGGCAATCTGATCGCGCCGGTCGTGGTCGCCCTCTGCGCCAATTCGCCGGTGGCGGCCGGCGCGCTGACCGGCGACTGCTCCGGCCGCGAAGGCCGCATGATCAATTCTCCTTACGGCGAACGCCACGGCATGATCGCCCGCCCTTACACCGACCTGACCGACTTTGTCGCCCGCCTCAGCCGGATGCCCGCCCTGCTCCGCCGCGAAGGAGAGCGCCTGCTGCCTGACGGAAGACCCTTTAGCGAGGTGCTGCACGCCGACTATAGGGTGGCGAGGAGTGAAGAGTGGCCTCTCTCTCCGTGTTCCTCTTCACTATCTCCTGACGCATTTGACGCTTTTCTGCTGCACGATCACTATATCTGGCACAGTGCCCGCCTGCGCACCGCCTACGGCACGGTCGAGCTGCGCCCGGCCTGCCAGCAGCCGCCGCACGAACTGATGGCAGCGACCGCACTCTATCTGGGATTGGTCGAGGCGCGCGAGCAGATTACTGACTATTTGCAGACCGCGCTCGTGCCAGTTGGTGAGGAGAGAGTGAATCCAGTTCCTCTCGCTGAGTGCTGGCCGCGCATGCAACAGTACCACGAGCAAGTAGTCCGCGCCGGCCTGGCCGCGCCCGAGCCGGCGCCCGGATTCCTGTCCGAAATCCTCGGGCTGGCGCAGGCCGCCCTCGCCCGCCGCGGCTACGGCGAGGAGTCCATGCTCGCTCCCTTATGGCGGCGGCTGATGCGGAGGGAGAACCCGGCGCAGCACATGCAGCGGGTCTTCGCGGAGAAGGAGTTGGAGGGGTTGATAGAGTTCTCTGATGTGGAGAGTTATGTGAGGGAGGGGTTACGTTAGCTGTTTCTTTACATTCATAACGGGATGCATTATTATCGATAACAGTGAAGCGCTTTAAGGATAAAAAAACACAACAGTTGTTAAACGGGCAGCCGGTCCGCCGTTTGCCAGCTGATATCCAGCGTCGAGCGCGAATGAGGCTACAAAGGGTGATAGCGGCTGAGGCGCTCACAGATCTCTTGTTTCCTCCTTCCCACAGGTTGGAGGCTTTGCGCGGTGACCGGGAGGGGCAGTTCAGCATCCGCGTCAACAACCAGTGGCGAGTGTGCTTCTATTGGACAGATCAGGGCGCGATGGAGATTGAAATCGTCGACTATCATTGAGGAGAAAACACCATGCCCACCAAATCACTTGATGTCGCGGGGCAAGCTCCAGACCTTGCCGGACCGATTCACCCAGGCGAGCATTTGGCGGAGATAATGCAGGAACTGGACATCACACAATACCGCTTGGCCAAGACAATAGGCGTTCCTCCGATTCGCATCCATGAAATCGTGAACGGCCGCCGGTCGATTACCGCGGACTCAGCGCTGCGAATCGGGAAGGCCCTGGGGATGACGCCCGACTTCTGGTTGAACCTACAGCGCATGTACGACCTGGACGTCGCCCGGACCAAGACTGACACCAGCACCATCGAACCGCTTGTTGAGGTATCTCTTTAGAGCAATTTTCGCCCGACAGCCAAAACCCAACTAACGCCCTCCGAACAGCTGCCCCAGATCGACGTTGGCGCCGCCGCTCGCGCCCTTGCCGCCGACCTGGGGCATGTACTGGGCGATCTTCTGCGCCAGTTTGCCCATCGGCATGGTCTGCAGGTAGGCCTTGCCCGGCCCTCGCAACGTCGCGAGAAAGAGGCCCTCGCCGCCGAGAAGGATGTTTTTGAAGCCGCGCACGATCTCGACGTCGAAATCGACGGTCGGCTCGAACATGGCCACATGGCCGGTGTCGACGCGCAGCAGCTCGCCCGCCTGCAGCTCCTTGACGAGAATCTCGCCGTCGAAGTTGACAAAGGCCCGGCCGGGGCCGGTCAGCCGCTGCAGTATGAAGCCCTCGCCGCCGAAGAGACCCGCGCCGAGCCGCTTGCGGAAGTGCATGTCCAGATCCACGCTCTTGTCCGCGCACATGAACGCGTCCTTCTGCACGATCACCGACTGTCCGTCAGCGAGATCAAGGTCCAGGATCTTGCCGGGAAACTCCGCCGAAAACGCGACCTCGCCCTCGCCCCGGTTGACGTAGTAGTCGACCACAAAGAGAGATTCCCCGGAGAGCGCGCGTTTGAACATCTTCCCCAGACCGCCGCCGGTATTGGTATCCATCTCCACGTCCTGAGTCATCCAGCTCATGCCGCCGGAGGACGAGTAGATGCGCTGTCCGGGGTTCAGCGTAACCGTGACAACCGGCAGGGTTGTACCTTCGATACGATACTGCATTGACTTCACTCCTTCGTGCAATGGCCTGGGGCCCGCGCTGTGACCAAACGGTGGCCACTGCCGTTTTTAGCGGACGCAACCGTCGAATGTCCGGCCCTGGATATGGTGATAGACCGGCCCCTCGCCGTCTCTGGTATACGTGGAACGCGCCGACATGTAGGAGAGCGCGATCGCGCGGCGCCACCGGTCGGAGCGGTTGGGCGCGGTGTAGTGGAGCAGGAGCGAGTGGAAGAAGAGCCCGCCGCCCGCCTTCACCGGCGCTAGCTGCATATCGGCCTCGTCATAGTACTCGGGATCGACCACATAGTCGTCGGTCACGTTGATGTGGGGCTGCGGGCCCCACTTGTGGCTGCCGGGTATGACGGCCATGCAGCCGTTTTCGGCGGTGGCGTCGTCGAACGCGAACCAGCAGGAGCAGAGATCCATCGGTTCAATCGGCCAGTAGGGTGAATCCTGGTGCATGCCCTTGGCCGAACCGACTTCGGGCGGTTTCAGGAGGACCGCGTTGCGGAACATCTTGATGTCCGGGCCGATGATCTGTTCGAGTACGCTGATAATGTTGCCGTTGCTTCCGAGCGCGTTGAAGCGATCATCGGACTCGACCAGGCCGTCGATTTTGCGGATGCCGTCGCCCGGCTCATCGACGTGCAGCTCGCCGCGCTGGACGCGCGGTTCGATCTGCACCTGAATCCGTTCCTGCGAGCGGCCGCCGTGGGTATATTCGCGCATACGGGTGCGCAGACCCTCCACTTCATCGGAATCCAGCAGGCCTTCGACGACCAGATAGCCGTTGCGCCGGTAGCTGTCGATCTGCTCCTGCGTCAGTTTGATTGACATGTTGACTCCTTGGTTCTGATTCAGGCCGGTTCCTTCGTCATCTCGCCTTTGTCGGCGGCCGCGGCGTTCAGGGTGGCCGCGGCTTTGTCCTGCGCCATTTCGGCGACGCTCTTGGTGTGCAGGCGCGCCGCGCCTTTCCAGTTCTCCCGCAGTTGCGAGCGGGTATTGTTGCGCTCGGCCTCATCCAGCCGGGCCTGCGCCGCGGGGACATGCTCCTGGTACTGCGGCAGCCAGCGCGCCTGCGCCACCAGCATCTCATCGGTCATCTGCCAGATCTCTTCGGGGTTGCAGACGGCCGCGGTGAGGGGGTCGTGCAGCATCGCCTGCTTGAGCAGCATGACATCGCCGTGGACGGCCGCCTCGACCGCCATACGCTGCACCTGGACGCTGGCGGCACAGGTGGCGGCGCAGGCGAGGGGCAGGTCGCCGACAACGGGCATGTTCATGCCATTTTTGTCCACGTAACCCGGGATCTCGATGCAGCAGCCGTCGGGCAGGTTGGTGATGTGGCCCTGGTTGATGACGTTGAAGTGGCCGCGATAGGGACGCCCCGTCTCCAGCCCTTCGATGATATAGGAGCCGTGCTCCTCGCTGCGCCGGTCGGGCGCGATGGTGGGCGGCTCCTGCTTCATCCAGTTGGGGAAGTCGGTCTCGAACCAGTTGCGGCCTTCGGTGCAGACGCGCAGGTAGCCGCCGGTCTCGCCGTTGATCCAGCGGGAGAGGTCGATCCAGTCGTTGATCTCATCGGGGCGCTTGCGGTACCAGGGCACGTATTCGCTCACGTGGCCGTTGGATTCGGTGGTGTAGTAGCCGAAACGGCGGATCATGTCGATGCGCAGTTTTTCGGTGGTGGGATATTCCGGATGCCCCTCGAACAGCTCCAGCATGCGCGGCGCCATGTCGAGACCCCGCCATTGCACCTGGGTATACCAGGTCTGGTGGTTGATGCCGGCGCAGATGATATCGACCTCATCGCGGTGCAGCATTTCGCCGGCCGCGATCATGCCCTCTCTCTTCGCCCACTCCTCGATGCAGCGGGTGATCTGCCAGTGGCCGCCCTGCACACCGTGGCAGAGACCGACCGTGCGCACGCCGCCATACTGATTGCAGGCCCAGACGTTCATCGCCATCGGATTCGAATAGTTGAGGAAGAGGGCATCCGGCTTCGCCACGGCGCGCATGTCGGCGCAGACATCGAGCAGCGCCGGAATGGTGCGCTGGCCGTACATGATGCCGCCGGCGCAGATCGTATCGCCGACGCACTGGTCGATGCCGTATTTGAGGGGGATGTCGATATCCAGTTGGAAGGCGTCGAGCCCGCCCTGGCGCACGACCGAGATCACATAATCGGCGTCGGTGATCGCTTCGCGGCGGTCGGTTGTGGGCGTGATGGTGGCGGGCAGCCCGTTGGCGTCGATGTCCCGCTGCGCCAGCTGCATCACCATCTCCAGATTGCCGGCGTTGATGTCCATAAAGGCGAAGTGGGTGTCGGCCAGCTCGGGCACGGCCAGAATATCGTGCATCAGCTTGCGGGTGAAGCCAATCGAGCCGGCCCCGATCATTGCGATTTTTATCGGCATGGAATGGTTCTCCTTATGGCCTGGCGCGCTGCCCGGCGCCTGGGTTGCGCGAAGGCATTGAAGGGGGCGGATTTCTGGCAGTGCCTTCTATTGGCAGTGCACTCCATTATACGACAACTACAGGGAACCCCCACAGAGGAGAAGCAACCGGGCGAAGAGGAGTTATTCAATAGGCGTGTGTTTCGCAATGAAGGCGCAGGGTGAGGAGGAACTGATCCCCTGACCTCTCGTCTGCGCGCAGTGTCAGCGTGTAAAGAGGTTGCGGCGCACGTAGCGGCCGTCATCGGAGGCGAGGAACGCCAGCGCCTCGCCGACCCCTTCGGGATCACCCAGACGGGAGCGGGCGTCTTCAAGATCGAACGCCTGGCCCTGGGCCTCTGCCGACTCGCGCATCTGCCGCAGTTTCAGTTCGGTCTCGATGCCGCCGGGACAGACGACGTTGACGCGGATGCCTTTGGGCGCCAAATGATTTTCCAGCGTCATTCCCATGCCATTGACGGCGCCTTTGCTGGTTCCGTAGGCGATCGAAGAGCTGCCGCCGGTGACGCCCGCGCCCGAGCCGACCAGCAGGATCACCCCCTTCTCGCTGGCCTCGAGCAGGGGGTAGGCCTCCTTTACGCAGAGGAAGACGCCGCGCACGTTGACCGCGATCACGTCGTCGAAAACGTCGACGGGGAAGGCGTCCGGCATCAGATTGGGGCCCCGCAGAACACCGGCGGAGCAGATGAGGACGTCGAGGCGGCCGTGGCGCTCCTTCACTTCGCCGAAGACCCGCTGCGCGTCCTCGTGGCGGCGCACGTCAAGCCTTTCGTAGCAGGCTTTGTGGCCCTCGGCCTGCAGAGACGCGGCCAGCGCTTCGCCGGTTTCGTCTTTGATATCGGTAATGATCACCTCGGCCCCGCGTTGCGCGCACAGCTGCGCGGCCGCGCCGCCGATGCCCTGCGCGCCGCCGGTGATGAGGATGACCTTGTTTTCAACGTTCGCCGCGGTCGATGTCATAGTCGGTTGCCTGTACAGATTGTGAATGGATGGTGGCGTGTCTGAAGAGGAAACGGGAGGAGAAGCCGGGAACTGACTTCCCCTTCCGGGATTTCTAGGTCCTCGCTAGTCCATACTGAAGCTGGCGCTGCCCGGAGTATCGGCATTGAACTCCATTGTAACAGAGCGACCGCCGTCACTGAAGATTACCTGGGCGTATTCGTCGGCGCTGGCCGGCTGGCCGGTGGGCCGCCGGTAGTCGCCCAGCAGGAGCTCCCGGTAGGCTTTGAAATCTGCGACCGCGGCCCGGTAGCGCTCGAAGTCGGCGGCGGGCGCCTCCCACAGCTTCCCGCTGTAGCCGAAGCCGCCGGCGGCATGGGAGAGGTAGTCGTAGGTGGTGAAGTCATGGCGCTGCTGGCAGATATTGGTGTTGGCATAGTTGCCGGGAAGCACGGTATTCAACCCGTGCTGCAACGCGCGCACGATCGCCGAATGCGTGGTGTGGTCGTTCATCCAGAAGCTGTGGCCGCGGCGCACGGTACCCAGCTCGATGCGATGTCCCCCGCTGGCGCACTGTTCGATAAAGAGCTCCGGGCAGGCCTCCAGAATGTCGTCCAGCACCTGGTACAGGCCCTGCACATGCTGGATCTGCCGCCAGCCGATCTCCCCTTGCGGTACGTTGTGCTCCCAGTTCGAGCGCGGATCCTGGTTGTAGTCCCAGCGAATCCAGCGCACGCCCCACTCCTCGTAGGCGCGCACGATCCGGTCCAGCCACCACTGGCGCACCTCGGGCAGGCCCAGGTTTATCAGGGCGAATTCAGGGTGCTGAAAGGGGAACTCGGGCCGCATGACCGGCGGCCGCCCGGGCGTCTCCCAGAACCAGTCCGGATGGTCGCGGTAGATTTCGCTGTCCTTGTTGGCCCACTCCGGCTCGAACCAGGTGCCGTACTTCATCCCCTTGGAACGCACGTAATCGGCGAAAGGCGCGATGCCGTTGGGGAATTTTTTGGGATCGCCCTCACTCCAGTTGCCGATACCGTCGCGGAAATCGCCCGCGAACCAGCCGCCGTCTACACAGAAATACTCGAGACCGGCAGCGGCTGAAGCATCGACCGCGGGCCTGAGACTCTGGTCGGTGTAATCGTTATGGAAGGCAAACCAGTGATTGAAGGTGGCCGGCGGCAGCACCTCTTCGCCACCCAATGGAGGCATGACATGGTGACGGATGTGGCGGCGCAGGGCGTTGCCGCCGTCGTCCAGGTCGCCTTCGAAGGCTGTCAGAAGGACGCGCGGCAACGGCAGTGACTGGCCCGGCTGCAGATGCAGCGCCAGCCCCCACAGACCGGCCTGCAGGCGAACCGGCCAGTCGGTATCGGGGTCGTTTACCTCGCGCGTCTCCTGTGTCAGGCTAATGCGCCAGAGACCGGACCATTCAAGAAAGAGAGCGAAGCCCTGGCTGCGCGTGCCGTCGCAGATAATGGCGCAGGGGAGGTGTCCGTCGGAAGGACGGCCGCCGTCACCGGCCATGATGGCCAAGGGGGCATAAACCTGGGGCGTCTTCAGGAGCTGGCGGTCAGCGATGGCAAAGTCTTCGGGCGGGAAGAAGTTGGCCAGAAAATGCACACCGTTCACGCGGCGAATCCACGGTTCGCCGAAGGTTGGTTGGAGCAGCAGATCCAGGTCCCAGGTGAGACATTCGCTCAGGTTTTGCAGCGGCCGGCTGCCCCGGTTGGTCAGTTCTCCCCAGCATTCGACAGCGCGGGTGTCGGCGAAGAAGCGCATGTGCCACTGGACTTCAGCGCCGTCGTCGGTGTGGGCCGTCAGCACCTGCTCGGAATTGCCGGCGCTCTGTATCCCGGCTACATGCCAGGCCTCGGACGCGATTCCGCCGATGCCAAAGGGGACGGCTGCCCCGTCTGCGGCGATATTGGGGAGTTGCAACTGCTCGCGCAGTATCTGAAACCAGTTGCTCATGTTCAACTCCTTGTGAAGACTTTTGCGAACGCAGCTGTATGCCCGGTTGCAAGAACCTGAATTGGGGCTGGATCGAGGAGAAAGTGAGGATAAGGGAGGAGCGAGAAACCTTTACTCACGCCTCCCTGAATATGCATCACCACTGGTAACCGGTGTCTTCACGGAAGCTCTGTACCTTTGCAGTCAGGTCCTCGTCGAGGCGAGCGGCCATGTCTTCGACGCTGATTGCGCCCAGAGAGAGCTCCTCCAACGCCGGGAAGAAGATATTGTCCATGGCGTATTTCGTGCCCACCGGACCAATCCAGACCCAGTCCTGGACGGTGGCCAGGGCGGGCTGCAGGAACTTGGCCTCGTCGCTGGAGTACCACTCGTGGTCGAGCAGCGAAAAGACACAGGGCAGCGAATGCTGCGACTGCAGCCACTGGATCATGATGTCATCATCGTCAAGGTAGGCGATGAATTCGAGAGCCCTCTCAGGATTCTCGGTTGCGGCGTTGACGTTGAGCCCCCAGCCGCCTTCGCCGACGACGACGGGATCGGCGCCATCGATGCCGGGCCGCATGGAGAAGCCGAAGGTGCCTTCGGGGAAGGCCGTCGCGGCATAGGGAATGTAATCGAGCCAGATGCCGCCCATGGCCATACGCCCCTCAGCCAGGCCGAGGAAGACGACGGGCAGATCGGGCGAATCGACCTCGTGGGTGAAGATGGGATCGTAGAAGAGTTCGGTGAGGGCGCGGATGCCTTCGGGGGTGTTGACATTCCACTCCCCTGTCTCTTCGTTGAGATAGGTGCCGCCCTGTTCATAGATTGCGCCGCAGAGATACTGGATGTTGTGAGAGTTGCGCATGGAGAGACCGGCAACGGTGATGTTGCCGCCGTCGTCGGTTTGGGTCAAGGTCTTGGCGTCCTGCCAGACATCGTCCCAGTGGGTGTAGGTCGGGGGCGGCTCCATGCCGGCCTCCCCCCACAGGTCCAGGTTGGTGATGAAGCCGATACCCGGCGTGTTGTTGTGGAGCGGAATGCCGTACACCTCGCCCTGGTAGGTGTAGTAGTCCATGACGGCGGAGAAGAAGCGATCTTTGATCGTTCCCATGCCGCCGAGCGTTTCAGTGATGGGTAGCAGCTGGTTGGTGGCGATGAACGATGCTGCGCCGGCGCCGTGGATCGAGATGAGGTCTCCGGCGGTGCCTGCGCTGAGACCGGCAGCGTAGGTGGTCAAGGGGTCGGTCTGCGGGGCAACGGTGATGGTGAGATCGTCGTTTGCCTCGTTGAACTGGTCGGCCAGCATGTTCCAGGCGAAGTCATGCGGTGGATACTGCATTGACCACAGGCTCAGTTCGGTCATGGCCGCATCCGGTGCAGCTTCTCCCCCGCCGTCGGCGGCAGGTTCGGCGGGCGCGGGTGCGCAGGCCGCCAGGGCAGCTGCAGCGCCGAAGCCGGCGGACAGTTTGAGCATCTGGCGGCGTGTCGGTTGACTCTTGTTCATGATCCTCTCCTGTTCTCCATTTGTGATGAAAGAGTTTGTTTCCATACGGTGAAGCTTCACGAACCTACAAGGGAATTGCTGTAAATATGGGCGCCGGCCGAAGTTCAGTGATCAGTACTTGAGACCGGTGAGGGTAACCCCGCGCACGAAGCGGCTCTGAAAGAATGAGTAGAAGACAACGACGGGAACGACTGTAATGACGGCGCCGGTGAGGAAGAGGTCGTAGCGCGGCCGGCTGGACCAACCAAGCAGGTGCGCCAGCCCCAAGGGGAGCGTCCGCATATTCTCATCATAGACGATCACAAGGGGCCAGAGGTAGGAGTCCCAATTGGCGAGGAAGCTGAAGATCGCCAGTGCGCTGAGGGCAGAGACAGACAGCGGCAGGACGATGTGGCGGTAGATCCACCAGTTTGATGCGCCGTCAATGCGTCCGGCGTCGAGCAGTTCGGAAGGGAGGCCTTCCATAAACTGTCGCAGGAGGAAGATGCCGAAGGCGCTGACGCAGACGGGGATGATGAGGGCCTGATAGGTGTCGGCCCAGCCGAGGTTGCTGACGAGGCGGAAGAGGGGAAGAAGCGTGACCGCAGGCGGCACCATCAGTGTGCTCAGAATGATGGTAAAGATGAGCTCTTTGGCGGGAAATTCAAATTTGGCGAAGACAAAACCGGCTATCGAACTGGTGAATAGAATGAGTAGCACGGAAGGCAGCGCCACGACAATGCTGTTAAAGAAGTAACGGTCAAAGGCCTGTTCGCTCAGGATCAGGATATAGCTGGCCACGGTGGGGGCTTGGGGCAGGAAGGTGGGGGGCTTGGAGATGATTTCCGACGCCGACTTGAAGGAGGCCAGCACCATCCAGAACATGGCGCCGAAAGCGATGAAGGCAGAAAAAGCCAGGATACAGTGCGTGGCGAGCGAAACGAGATGTTCGCGTACTTGTATCCAGGAATCAGACCTTATTCCACCGGACTGCCGGCTGACTTCAGTCATGGCAATCGCCTCTCTCCCCGGCCTTTCGTTGATCTTGTTGCGCCGCCCGCGACTGTCAGCTCAGTCATAGAGTGAGCGGAACAGACGCAGCTGCAGCACCGTAACCGTGAGAATAACCACAAACATAAGGAATGAAACGGCGCAGGCGTAGCCCATGCGGTAGTTGTTGGCGCCCAATCCATAGTTATATACGAGGAGGCTGGGCATGAGCGTGCTGTCGGCGGGCCCACCGCCGGTCATAACTTGTACCATGGTGAAGTGCTGGACACCGTCGATGACAATCAGGACCAGAACCAGTATAAGCGCATTCTTCAGCAGGGGGATGGTAACGCGCCACAGCGTCTGCAGACGCGTCGCGCCGTCCACCCTGGCCGCCTCGTAGTAGTCCTGGGGAATATCGAGAAGGCCGGCCAGGAAGATCACGGCGGCATAGCCGTATGTCTTCCAGACATCGGCGACGGCCACACTGTAAATGGCCTGGGCTGTGCTGCGGATAAAGCTCTGGGGAGGGATTTCGACGAGGCTGAGCAGGTAGTTGATGAGACCAAGGCGAGGGTCGTAGAGCCAGAGGAAGAGCATGGCTACGGCGACCTGGGAGATGACAACGGGCATAAAGATAAAGAAGAGGTAGAGATTGCGCCCGCGGCGCAGACGTTCGAGAAGGAGAGCCAGCCCCAGCGAAATGAGGATATTGAGAACGCCTTTGGTCAGGACGAACTTGAAGACGTTGCTCATCGACATCATGAAACGGCGGTCGTCGAGGAGATTGATGTAGTTTTTGAGGCCCGTAAACCTGGCCAGGCTGGGGTCAAGGGTGTGGACATTGGTAAAACTGGCGCCCAGGGCGTAGAGGATGGGGCCAAAGGAGAAGATGCAGAACCAGAGCAGGATGGGGGTGAGGACGGCTATGATAAAGCCGTACCTGCTCCAGAATCTGGCCCATCGTCTCTCACGGAGATTCGTTGCTGCCATGGTGTGGGGTTCTCTCGCGGTACGCAAATCGCGCGCTTCGGTGCGGGCGGCAGGCGGGTATGTCGCCGCCTCGGGTTTCCCGTAGCCTGGGTTCGTGCAGGAAATCTTGTATACCGGATTGCAGAGTCAATTTTGCACAGGTCACGGGCGTCTGTCAACCGTCGGAATTTTTGGTCGGATGCCATGATCGGATTGCATTCGGCGCGTCGCCGTTGTATAGTCAGGGCGCACCGACATACGTGACTAATCCAGCAGCCCGTAGGCCCAACAACAGGAGAGAGTCGATCAGTCATGTCCTCTGACACGACCCGGTCCGGCGAAAACGCGTCCATGGCCAGCAGCCAAAGTGAAGACGCGGCCGTTGAGGCGCTGGGGAATATCCTGTCCCAGTCGGAGGCGGCCCGCAGCGCGCTGGCGACTACCCTGCGGGAGGGCGGCACGGCGGTCGGTACGATTGGCAGGGTTCGCAGCGAGGATGTAGGCGTGAAAGGTGAGCGCCCGGGCCTCGCCGGCTATGACGGCGAGGGTGTCGTGCGGGTGTTGATTCAAGTCGTGTGCTGGGCGGAACTTACAGCAGACCAGCCGAACGGGTATTTCAAGGGGCTGCCACTGGACCGGCCGGCGGCGCTGCTGTTCATTGCCCCGGCGGCGCGGCTGGCCGCGCTGTGGCCGGAGCTGTGCCGGCGGGCGGATGAGCAGTTTACGATCATCGGCGCGACCACGCCGGGGGATTTGCGCGCCGCAACGGTTTCGGGCGGCGAACGGCGGTTGATGTTGACGAGTTGGGCTGCGCTGTTGGATTTGATGGAGAGGATGGTAGGTGGTGCGGGGGATGGAGAAGCTGAGACTGACATTCATCAGTTGCGCGGCATGATCGACCTGTAGGGCATGGACACCTGACCACTACCACAGCACCAGTCGGGAGGCCGCTACCTGGCCCATCGCAGCGCTAGATTTGGGGAGTTACATACCAAAGTAGCATGAGAGAGGTTAACAGCAGGCTGATCATTGAGGCCAATCATACAGTGGGACCAATCACAGAAGACCACAGAGGCGCAGAGCCTGGTGATGTGATAGCAATGCAATCATGCTATAATTGCGTGACCTGCTAAACGGAGGCCTGTTATGGCCAGCATAACCGTACGTAACCTCGAAGAAGGGCTGAAGCGCCGGCTGCGCGTCCGGGCAGCTGAGAACGGTCGTTCCATGGAAGAGGAAGCCCGCGTCATCTTGAGAACGGCGCTCTATCACCATCCCCCAGCCCGGGAGAACCTTGCGGCCGCCATTCGCGCCAGATTTGCCCCCCTGGGCGGGGTCGAGTTGGAAATCCCTCCGCGTTCACCCATGCGTAAATCGCCTCGATTCGACTGAGATGATCGAAAATGATCATCCTGGACACCAACGTCGTCTCAGAGCTTATGCGACCCAACCCCAATTCCAACGTTGTGGATTGGGTTGCCGGGCAGGAGGCTCTAGACCTCCACTTATCCACAGTCAGCGAAGCCGAGTTGCTATATGGCATTGAGATACTGCCGCCCGGTCGAAGACGGGACAGACTGCTTGCAGAGGTAGAAGGGATGCTCCGGGAGGATTTTGATGGACGCATCCTTTCCTTTGACAGTTCCGCAGCCCGGGCCTACGCCGTGATAGCCGCCGCTCGCCGCGCCGCCGGACGCCCCATCAATCATGCTGATTGCCAGATAGCGGCCATAGCCCGTTGTCGGAGCGCGTCGGTCGCGACAAGAGATGTGGATGATTTTGAGGGGACCGGCATTGAAGTGATCAATCCCTGGGCTGATGGATGGACACAACGAAATTGACATTGACGGTTGAAGAGTGCTTCACCGATATTCGCCGGATCAGTGCCGGCGAGCCGATGAGCAGTTTACGATCATCGGCGCGACGACGCCCGGCGATTTACGCGCAGCGACCGTATCCGGCGGGGAGCGGCGATTGATGTTGACCAGTTGGGACGCGCTGCTGGACTTGATGGAGAAGGTGGTCGGCGCCGCTGGAGATAGGGCGGCGGAGGCAGGCATCGGGGAATTGCGCAGGGTGCTTGACCGGATGGACAAGGACACCTTTGTGCCCTAGTGTTGTGGTTGTGCCCCTGCCATCTCGGTAACAATGCACTCATGATTACACATTAGCGAACCTTGTCCTCCCATACAGCTTTGACTCAGATTCTAAACGGAAGTGGCATCAAATAAAACTGCACCCAGCATTCGCTCCGCAAATGCTGGGTGCAGCGCGGCTGGTTGATGTTGCAGCACGGGGTGCGGCCAGTCGTGCGCAGGAAGACGGGAGCAGATGGGCAAACACTGATGGATTGAAGAAAATCATTAACCCGCGTAGGGAGGGGTACGGTCGGTTCATCCGCATCGGAGGTCTAAAGGCGTGGTTCGGCATTCACTATGGTGCTTGGGCTCGGCACTGGGACACGCTCCTGTGGCTCGTCTTCGCCCATCCTGAAAAACAGCGACTGTCGGACTGGACCGATACTGTGCATGAAGTCAGCTGGAAACTCTGCATCCCAATTGATGTTCCGGCCACCGCCGAACATGATGAAGTGCTGGACTCCGTCGTCGCCAGCCTCAAAAGCATCGCAGATCAACTCACGGCTTCAAGCGCCTGACAGCCCGCCCAGCGGTCCCGGCCCTGGCACATAACAGCATAAAACTTGCTCCGCCAGGCTCCCTTGTGATAGAAATCGTCGCAGCCGCCGAAAAAATTCATTATATCCCGTCACCGAGAGCGCGCCATGACCGTTGCCATACGCCATGAACACCCGGTAAAGGACCGTCTTCTCACGCCCGCGCAGCGTACCTTCTGGGAAGAAAATGGCTACGTCATCATTCCCGATGCCGTGCCGCAGGAAAACCTGGACGCGGTGATCGACGCGATCTGGGCGTTCCTCCAGGTCGACCGCGACGACCCGGAAACCTGGTACCAGGCTCCCGTGAGCCGCGCCGGTATGCTGGAGATGTACCACCACCAGTCCCTTTGGGACAACTGCCAGCACCCCAGGATCTACCAGGCATTCGCCGATGTGTGGCAGCAGGAAGAACTCTGGGTCAGCATCGACCGCGCCAACATGAACCCGCCGGCGCGCTCGCCCGAGTGGGACTATAACGGCATGTTCCACTGGGACCTCGACACAACCTTGAGGCCCCTGCCGCGCATGGTCCAGGGTGTCCTCTACCTGACGGACACAACTGCCGACCAGGGCGGCTTCCAGTGCGCGCCCGGATTCCACAGGCAGTTCCATGACTGGGTCAAGACACAGCCCGCGGACGCTGGCGCGCTGGCGCAACCTGCTTGACATAAAACGCCGTTTGCATAAGATATACTCTATCCGAGCAAGATAAACCATACTTCACACGCCGCCTGCGCGCCCCTCTCGAGCAGGGGCGCATCTGATATCATTTAGCCTGCCTACACTGGCCCGACCGGAACATCATATCCACACGCAAAGGAGATTTCCATGCAGTCGCACAAGCTGAGCAGACGTCGTTTCTTGCAAAATTCGGCTTTCCTAACGTCAGGCGCGTTGCTGGCGGCCTGCGCCGGTGTAGCCGCCCCCGCGCCTTCCGAACCGGCCGCGTCAGGCGATGACGCCATGGAGGAGGCGACCGAGATCGAATTTACCGTCTGGGGCTCCTGGGACGCCACCTACGGCCTGCTGATGGACGAGTACAAGAAAACATCCAATACCACCGTTACCATCACTTCCGCGCCCTTCGGTCAGTACCACGACCGGCTGTTGACCCGCTTCGCCTCGGGCGACCTGCCCGACGTCGGCATGATCGTCGATTTCGACTTCGCCCGCTTCCAGAACCGCGGCTTCCTTACCGACCTGACCCACTATGTCGAAGCGCATCCCACCTGGGACATCAACGCGCCCGGCTACAACCACTTCTATGACGTGATTACCGACTTCTTCAAGTCGGAGGGCAAGCCGTACGCGATCCCGGCCGAAGTGAACCCGATGGGGATCGGCTACAACATCGACATGTTTGAAGAGTTCGGCGTGACCACGCCCTATGAACACTTCCAGAACGACACCTGGACGTGGGACACCTTCGTTGAGACGGCCAAAGAGATGATGCGCGGCGAAGGCGACGAGAAGATCTGGGGCTGGACAAACGGCCCGGTGCGCATCTGGAACATCTCCAACCGCATCTGGCAGAACGGCGGCAACATATTTAACGAGGACAAGACCGAGGTGCTCGTGGACCAGGAGGCTGCCGTTGAGGCCATCCAGTGGAAGTTCGACCTCTACCTGGAGCATGAACTGGGGCCGGCCAACCTGCGTTCGGCGGATGCCGGCGCCGGCGGCCTGTTCGATCAGGGCCGCCTGGCCCTGCGCGACGTGGGCACCTGGACCCGCAAGGGCATGGAAGGCTCGGACATCAACTGGGGCGTCGTGCCGCAGCCCAAGTCGGTGCAGTACGCCACCTGGACCGGCGGCTTCTCCTACACGATCCCCGTGGGCGCGCCCAATCCCGACGCGGCCTGGGATATGATCCAGTACACGGCATCGCTGGAAGGCGCTAAGTTCCTGCTGCGCAACGGCCACGCCGGCAGCTCGGTGAAAGCGGCGATGGAGTCGGACTCCTTCCTCTTCGAACCGCCCGTGCATTCCGAATCCTACCTGTTCATGATGGAGACGGTGCACCCGCAGCCCTTCATCCGGCGCAACCAGGAGTTCCTGGAGATCTGGGACCGCGAGATGGACCTGGTCGCGATCGGCGAGAAGTCAGCCGAAGATGCCGCCGTCCAGATCAAGACCGAAACTGAACCGCTGCTGGAGGCATAGCCGCGAGAAGAAAGTAATCAGGATTTTGAAGAGAGAAGCAGGGAAGGAACAGGGCCCCCGTTCCCTGCTTCTCTCTCTACACTCCCGCAATTTTGGAGAGTAACCATGGCGACCGGGCAAAAGGCGCAAACGGTTTCCGCTCCCTGGTCCATTTTGCGGCCCAGGGGGAGACGTCACAAGGATCTCTATGTCGCGCTCCTGTTTCTGGCGCCAAGCCTGCTTGGTCTCTTCCTGCTGCAGGTGCTCCCGATTGGCACCGCGCTGGTGCTGGGTGTTTCCGAGTGGAACATTATCGACCCGATCAAGTTCGTCGGTCTGAAGAATTTCGTCGAAGTTGCCACCGACGCGACCTTCTACCACACGCTCGAAAACACGCTCTATATTACAGTTGGTTTGGAGGTGCTCAATACGCTCCTGGGGCTGTGTGCAGCGCTGCTGCTCAAAAACGCCATGCGCGGCATCGACCTCTACCGTACGATCTACTTCCTGCCCCTGATCACCACCTGGGCCGCGGTCGCGATCGCCTGGCGCTACATGTACAGCCTGGAAGGACCGATCAACGCCATGCTGGGACCGTTGGGCATCGACCCCATCCCGTGGCTGTCACGGCCCGAATGGGCCATGCCGGCCGTCATTATCACCATCACCTGGAAAACCCTCTCCTGGAAGACAATTATCCTCCTGGCCGGTCTGCAATCGATACCCAATGAGTTTTACGAGGCCTCAAGCATCGACGGCGCCTCGAAGTTGCAACAGTTCTGGAAGATCACGCTGCCGCTGCTCTCTCCGGCGATGTTTTTCGCCCTGATCATCGGCATCATCAACACGCTCCAGATCTTCGACCCGATCTTCATCATGACCGACGGCGGCCCGGCCGACTCGACCCGGACCTTGAGCTACTACATCTACACGCGCGGTTTCCAGAACCTGCGCATGGGGTACGCGGCGGCGCTCTCCTGGGTCCTGTTTGCCATTATTCTGCTCTTCACCCTCGTTCAATGGGTCTTGCAAAAGCGATGGGTCTTCTACCAGTAGACAGCGCGAATAGGCGTGGAGACTTTCAATGAAGCTTAGGCGCAGAGAGACCGTTACCCTGCAGTTGGTCACTGCCCTGGGTGCGGCGGCGCTACTGTTCCCGTTCCTGTGGATGATTTCGGCGTCGCTGCAGACCCTGCAGGAGGTTGAATCGTTCCCGCCGATCTGGATACCGGAAGTGCCGCAGTGGACCAACTACGTCGAGGCCGTTGTCAACTACAACATCGGCCGCGCGCTGTTCAACAGCGCCGTCGTCACCACGGTATCGGTGGTTGGCCAGCTGATCGTCTGCTCACTGGGCGCCTATGCCTTCTCCCGACTGCGCTTCCCCGGCCGCGACGCCATCTTCCTGCTCTTTCTGGCCACGATGATGATCCCCCACTACGTGACCATCATCCCGTTGTACACGATGGTCTGGTCCGCCGGGCTGATCGATACCTACACCGCGCTCATCTTCCCCGGCCTTTTCAGCCCGTTCGGCACCTTCCTGCTGCGCCAGTTCTTCAACCAGATCCCGATCAGCCTGGATGAAGCGACGTTGATCGACGGCGGCAACCACTGGCACATCTACCTGTATGTGATCATGCCGCTCTCCCGCGCCGGCCTGGGCGCGCTGGGTATCTTCAGCTTTCTCGGCATCTGGAACACGCTTTTCTGGCCGGTCCTGGTGATCAACTCCAAGGAGCTGTTCACCCTGCCGCTGGCCCTGGCGATGGCGCAGGGGCAGTTCATAACGCTGATCCATATCCAGATGGCCGGCTCGGTAATCGCCTGTGTGCCGGTCATCGTGGTCTTCCTGATGCTGCAGAAACAGTTCATCTCCAGCATCGCTTTGAGCGGTATGAAGCAGTAGGGCAGTTTTCAGTTTCTGGTTTTTAGTTTTTAGGGCTCGTTGACATTTGATTTATTCAGTCACATTGGCGACAATAGCAGGATGTTTAGAAAGAGAATTGCCGACCATCAGTGGCAGAAACTTTACGCATTTCTGCAAGGACACTCTCGTGTGTACGCAGGCCAAGAGGGAGAGTGTCGCCGTTTCATTGAGGCAGTTTATTGGATACTGCGCACCGGCACCCAGTGGCGTGAACTGCCAGAGAGTTATGGCAAGTGGAACAGTGTATTCAAGCGCTATTCCCGTTGGGAAGAGAATGGTATCTGGGCCGACATGTTCACGCAGTTCGCCCAGGACCCAGAGATGGCAGCCGTGATGCCCGACAGTACAGCTGTACGTGCCCATATGTGCGCAGCCGGCGGCTCAAAAAAGGGGGCCCTCAGCAAGAACAGTGCCTAGGTCGGAGCCGGGGCGGATTCAGCAGCAAGATCCATCTCCTCGTCGATGCCCTTGGCCTGCCTCTGAAGTTCATATTGACCGCTGGTGAACGCCATGATATGACCCAAGCTGAATCGTTGCTCGCCCCCTTCGATTTTGACGCCGTCATTGCCGATAAAGGCTACGATGCCGACCCTTTGCGAGAACTGCTCGCAGCCCAACAGGTCGAGGTGGTCATCCCCTCTCGTCGCAATCGCAAACAACCACGAGACTATGACCGAATCCGCTACCGAGAACGCAACATCGTCGAACGTTTCATCAACAAAATCAAGTGGTATCGACGCATTTTCACTCGCTATGACAAACTCGCACGACATTACATGGCTTTCTTGCATTTCGCTTCTACTCTGATCTGGCTCAAACGAAATGTCAACGGGACCTAGTGAACTGCGAACGGCAGAGGTTTGGGAAAAGGGAGTGCGCGGGCCGTTGGGCTCGGGTCGCCGGCCTCAACCGTTCCAATTGTCCACGACAGTGGAACTTGCAGAGGGGGGCGTTGCGGGGGGTGTCCCCCGCACAAGGGAGGCCGCTTGCGGCCGACCGCCCAGAGGACGAGGAGTGAGAGAAGAGAAGTGAGGAGAGAGGAAATCAGTGTAAAGGAGATTGGGAATGACAGTTGAAAAGTTGAGCAGACGGCATTTTCTGCAGGGCTCGGCGCTGGTCGCGGGCGGCGCGTTGATGGCGGCGTGCGCTCCTGTGCCAGGGGACTCTGGCGCGGCTGAAGCCGACGAGGGCGAATCGATGTCGGAAGAGCCTATCGAACTGGTCGCCCAGTATTGGGGCACGCGGCCGGAGTTCATCGAAGACCGTGAAATTCTCGCCCAGCGAATGACCGATAAGTTCCCGAACGTGACGGCCAGCCAGAATTCGGTACCCGGCGGACAGTACGGCGAAAAGGTGCTGACGGCGATCGCGGCCGGGACTCCGCCCGACACGATGCAGTTGAACCACAGATGGGAACCGTTTTTCCGCGGCCAGGAAGCGCTTCTGAACGTGATACCATTCGCCGACGCGGACAGCGAATTCAGCTTCGACGTGTTCTACCCGCGCATCATCGAGCTGGGCACGACCGAAGGCCAGCTGGTCACCGTTCCCCGCGGTTGGAACCCGTTCGTGATCTACTACAACCGGGCCCTCTTCGCCGAAGCCGGCCTCGACGACCTGCCCACCTCGTGGGAAAACGATACCTGGAACTGGGACTCGTTCCTGGAGACGGCCCGGGCCCTTACAGCCGATTCCGACGGCGACGGCAGGACCGACGTGTACGGCATGTTCTTCCCCTACTGGTACCCATTCCTGCGCCTCGGCGGCGGAGACGTGCTGTCGGACGACCAGAAGTCCTCCGGCCTCGACAGCCCGGAGGCGCTTGCGGCACTCCAGTGGCTGGCCGACTTGCGGCTGACGCACAAGGTCTCCCCCACCCCGGCCGAAATCGAGGGCCTGGGAAGCGCACAGGATCTCTTTACGGCCGGGCGCGTGGCGATGTTCACGGCCGGCGCCTGGGGGATCGGCGCACTGACACGGGTTGAGGGGCTGGATTGGGATGTCGGGCCGCTGCCGCGCGCCGCGGGCCAGCCTCCGGTCGGCTATACCCAATACTACGGACACGGCATTCCCAAGGGCACGCAGAGCGCGGACTGGTCGTGGGAGTACCTCAAGATCATCAGCGACGAGGAAAGCAACATCACCGTGGCGCAGACGATCGGCGACGTACCGGCGATGAGCCATATTGCCGAGAGCGAACACTTCGCGGGGCTGCCCAAGCCGCCGACGCGGCAGGTGTTTATCGACAGCGCCCCCCACATGCAGGTCTGGCCCACGATCGCGCCGATTACGGAGATCATGTCCAGGGCGATCACGCCTGAGCTGAACCTGGCATTTCTCGGAGAAAAATCGGTTGAGGACGCGGTCGCCGCGGCCGGACCCCAGGTAGACGAAATCCTCGCCGGATTCTGGGGAAATTAGTCGCGGTACGTTGAGCGCCACTGTTGCCCGTATGAGTCGAAAGAGGAGAGGACCGTTTCCTCTCCTCTTTTCGTTCGGCGCTCACAATAGGGACCGGCGGCGGGACGGGATCCAGGCAACGATCTACTGATTATCGGAAAAGGAGAGGCGATGCGCAGCGGGCAGGCGCAGGCCAATCAGGACAGAAACGGTCTCGCGGCCGGGAAACGGCCGCGCATGAGCGGCATCGCGCGCAAGGAAGCCATCGCCGGCTACATCGCCATCTCACCCTGGCTGCTGGGCTTTCTGATATTTCAACTGGCGCCGATTCTGGCGGCCTTCTATATCAGTTCGACCGAATGGCGCATCCTGTCGGCTCCCGAATTCATCGGCGTGCGCAACTTCGACAAGCTGCTGTTCAATGACGACCTCTTCTGGCAAAGCATCAAGGTGACGGTCATCTACGTCATCTTCCGCGTGCCCGTCTCGGCAATGCTTTCGCTCGCCCTGGCGCTGCTGATGAATCAGCAGCTGGCCGGCCGCCGCCTCTTCCGCACGATCTACTATCTGCCCGCCGTCATTCCACTGGTGGCGGTCAGCATGATGTGGATCTGGATCTTCAACCCGGAGTACGGGGTGTTGAACTCTTTCATCAGGCTGTTCGGCATCGAAGGACCCCAGTGGATTCATTCTTCGCGCTGGGCGCTGCCCGCGCTGATTATCATGAGCCTGTGGCAGGTAGGGACCGGCATGGTCATCTTTCTGGCCGGTCTGCAGGGCATCCCGGCCCATCTCTACGAGGCGGCGACGATCGATGGCGCCAACACTTGGCAGAGGTTTCTGAAAATCACGTTACCGATGTTGTCGCCGGTCGTTCTCTTTGCCCTGGTGATGAACGTGATCGGCAGCTTCCAGATCTTTACACAGGCCTACATCATGACCGCGGGTGGCCCGGGAAACGCCACCCTCTTTCTGGTTCTCTATATCTACCGTAATGCCTTCGAATGGTTCCACATGGGCTATGCTTCTGCGCTGGCGTGGGTCCTCTTCCTGGTGGTCCTGGTCATCTCGCTGGCCATGCTGCGCTCGTCGGAACACTGGGTGCATTACGAAGGTAGAGTTGGAGGCGCCTGATAGTGGCTACCGGACACCCGCCGCGAACGATGAGAGCTACGATCGGTTTGCCGTCGAATCGATATCAGCTGTTGAACTGGACCAGCAGTCTTTTGATTCACCTGCTGGCTCTGGCCGGCGCGGTTGCCTTCCTGGTCCCCTTCTTGTGGATGATCTCCACTTCGCTGAAACCGATGGAGAAGATCTTCCAATACCCGCCGCAGTGGATGCCGGACCCGGTCCTGTGGCGCAATTATATCGAGGCGCTGACGGTCATGCCGTTTGGCCTCTACTTCCGCAATTCGATCTACGTTACCGTTCTCAGCGTGGTCGGGCAGATACTTTCTTCTGCGGTTGTCGCCTATGGCTTTGCCCGCCTGCGCTTTCCCGGGCGGGACATCCTCTTCATCATATTGCTGGCGACGATGATGCTGCCCTGGCAGGTGACGATGATCCCGCTCTTCATCCTCTATCGCAGTCTGGACTGGATCAACACCTACTATCCTCTCATCGTCCCCAACTTTCTGGGCGGCAGCCCCTTCTTCATCTTTCTGTTGCGCCAGTTCTTCCTGACCCTGCCGCTGGAGCTGGATGAGGCGGCCAAGCTGGACGGCTGCGGACCGTTTCGCATTCTGTGGCAGATTCTGCTGCCGCTGGCGGTACCGGGACTGACGACGGTTGCGATCTTCTCATTTCTGTGGAACTGGAACGAGTTTCTGTGGCCGTTGATCGTCCTGAACGACGTCGACAAGTGGACGATTCCGCTGGGGCTGAACGGTTTCCGCGACCAGTACGGCACTGACTGGAACCATCTCATGGCGGCCTCGTTTGTGGCCTCGCTGCCGGTCATTTTCATTTTCTTCATGTTCCAGAGTTACTTCATTCAGGGGATCGCTACGACCGGGGCGAAGGGGTGACAGCGAGGAGTGAGCGAAGAGGAGTGAGGAGAGAGACATCCTGCACGCCTGATTGGTTACTTTTCATAGTTTGTGGAGAATTATTTGATGCCTGCGGAGAACGTTCTTTTTGTCCTGACGGACCAGTGGCCGGCTTCGGCTTTCAGTTTTTGCGGGGCGGATACCCCGGCGCTCAAACAGCGAAGCGGTAGCGCATCGACCATTGCGACCCCGAATATCGACCGGTTGGCGGCTGCGGGGACGGTCTTCAGCAACGCCTTTACGACCTGCCCGCTGTGTACGCCGGCCAGGGGAACGCTGCTCACGGGGCGCTGGCCGCACGAGACCGGCATCACCGACAACTACGCGGTGGGATACTCGCAGCAGGTGTCGCCGCCGCTGACGGAACGCACCTGGATCGACGAGGCCGCCCGGCTCGGCTACCACGTCGGTTATTTCGGCAAGTGGCACCTCGGGCCGGTAAACCCGGAAGCGCGCGGCGCCCACCGCTTCGACCCCAACGCAGAGGCACAGCGCCGGCCCTACGACCCGGAGACCAGCAACTTCTCCTACCAGTTCGCCAGGAACAACTACGACCGGCAGACGCAGGGGCTGCTCAGAGGCCGCGCGCCCTTCTGGGGCAATACTGCCCAGCCCAAAGAGGAATGCCCACCCTTTCCGGTAATGGAGAACGGCGTCCGCTTCCTCGAAGAATGGGCCGCAGGCGATCGCAGCAAACCGTTCTTTCTGACCGTCTCCTCCGCGGAGCCGCACTTCCCGCACCATCTGCCTGAACCGTACGTCGACATCGCGCAGGAGCTGAGAGAGAAGGTCGAACTGCCCGCCAACCTGGGCGACAACTGCGCCGGCAGGCCCTGGTTTCACTCCGTGGCCTGGTGGCCGTGCATGGACACCTCGCCGCTGGATGAGGAGGAGTGGCGCACGGTCGTCGCCTACTCGCACGCGCATATCATGATGGTGGACGAAGCGATCGGGCGAGTGCTCGACACGCTGGAGCGGCTGGGGTTGCAGGAATCGACGACGGTCGTCTTCGTCGCCGACCACGGCGACATGGAGGGCGCGCACAACCGCTTCGACAAGGGAGCCTATTTCTACGAGGAGGTCTGGCGCATTCCGCTGATCATACGCAGCCCCGGCAGGGCGCCGGCAACCCAGGATGCCTTCGTTTCGCTGATCGACGTGGGTGAGACGCTTTTCGGCCTCATCGACGCCGCCGCTACCCCAGAGGCGCCGCGCGCCGGGCGGGACCTGCTGCCGCTGGTGGGCGCGGGCACACGTCCAGCCGGTTGGCTGCAGACGGCGTACGGTGTCTACAACCTGTACAACGGCATGAACTTCGCGGTGCGCGCCATTCGCGACGAGCGTTACAAGTACGTATGGAATCCGCAGGCCTTCGACGAGCTCTACGACCTGCAGGCCGACCCGCACGAGATGAAAAACCTGGCAGAAGAGCCGGGGCAGGCAGCCACCCAAGCCGAACTCCGTGATCAGCTGATGGACTGGCTGGCAGAAATTGGCGACGATCTCCCCAGCCGGACTGACCTTCTGCCGCCGGCGGGCACGATCATGGCGACAGGTGAAGCGGGACCGTAAGGGCAGTTTCTAGTTTTTAGTGGTTAGTTTTTAGTTTTGGTGGCCCCCTGCTGTCGGATGAATACCAGTTGCTGCAGACGCCGATCCGAAAATCAGAATCCATAAGGAACAGACCACCCATGAATCGCACACCGCGTTCCAATAGCAAAGCGATAACGCGTCAAACGATGTCACTCGACGGCAGCTGGCAGGTCATCTTCGACCATGACAACAAGGGCCGCACGCTCAACTGGCAGCGTCGGGAGCAGTTCCGCAGCTACCACGCCATCGAGGAGGTTGCGGTGCCCGCCTGCCTGGAGGAGTTCAGACAGGACTACGAGGGCGCGGCCTGGTATGGCAAGAGCTTCCATCTCCCGGCAGAGTGGGAGGGCAAGACGGTCCGCGTGCGGTTCGAGGCGGTCAACTACCGCGCGGAGGTCTGGGTCAACGGCGAGGCCGCCGGCGCGCATGAAGGCGGCTATACCAACTTCGAGTTGGAGATCGGTGATCTCTTATACACGGATGCTGAGAACTTCATCGCCGTGCGCGTCATCACCCCGCTGATCACCCACGATGTCGTCATCGACGGCCTGGGGCGGGACGATATGCCCCACTGGCGCGGCGCCATCGCCGGCGGGATCTGGCAGCCCGTTTCACTCATCGCCACCGATGCCGTCTATGTTGAGAGCGCATTTGTCACGGGCGACATCAGCTCCGGCGATGTCCTGGTGGAGCTGGCGCTGCGCAATACCAGCCTCAAGAGCCAGAAGACCGATATTCAATGCCGGATCGCATCCTGGGCAGACGGCAACCCCGCGGCCTCGGTCAGCGCAGAATACAACCTGCGGCCGGGCAAAAGCGAGGTGGCGCTGAATCTGAACGTGGCCGACCACAGGCTCTGGCAGCTCGATGATCCCTTCCTCTACCTGGCGACAGCCAGCGTACAGCTGGCGGATGGGCCTTCGGACCGGGTGGAGACACGGTTCGGCTTTCGCGAGTTCACCGCCAGGGGCAAGAGCTTCTATCTCAACGGCAAGAAGATCGTCCTCAAGACGACCTTCAACGAGGCCTTCTACCCCCATTCGCTGGCCTATCCCCGCGACCAGGAGCTACTCCGGAAGGAGTTCAAGCTGATCAAAGAGGGCAACATCAACATGGTGCGGCCCTGGCGCAAGCCGCAGCCGCCGGTCGTCTACGATATGGCCGATGAGATGGGCGTTCTGTACGTGGGCGCGCTGCCGGTGGAGTGCATGGACAACTGGCCGCAGATCACGCCCTACACGCGGCAGCGGATCGAGAACGAGGTGACGGAGATGGTGCTGCGCGACCGCAACCATCCCTCGATCGTCATCTGGGAGATGTTCAACGAGATCCTGCGCGACGGGCTGAAACGGCTGCGGCACACCACTTCGCTGAAGGCGCGCGAGCTCGATCCCGGGCGGCTGATCATCGACGAAGCCGGCGGCTTTGCCGGTCTGTGCAGCGTCTATCTGCCCGGTTCCTACGAGCCGACGCTGATCAACGATGTCCACGACTACCCGGGCACGCCCTTCGCGCAGCAGAACTACGACAATCTGATGCTGCTGGGCAAGACGGAAGAGCAGTTGGAGGCAATGGAGCGCACTTCCCTCGGACAACATACGCGCAGCCACATCGAGCCCGGCCTGCTGACCAACATCTCCGAGCTGGGCTACGGCAGCATCCCCGACCTGGAAGCCAACATGGCCCAGTACCGCCGCGAGGGCAATCCCATCACGCCGGACTACCGCATCCATGAACGCCTGCACGACTCCTACCTGGCGGTCTATGAACGGACGGGGCTGGAGGAGGTTTTTCCGACGTTCCACGACTTCATGCTCGCATGCCAGGAGATCCACTACACCGGCAACAAGCTGATGGCTGAGGCCTGCCGCATCAATGGCGACATCGCCGGTATTGGCATCCATTCGCTCAACGACGGCGACTGGATCGTGGGGGCGGGGCTGATCGACAATTTCCGCAACCCCAAGCGCGCCTATTATGCGATCCAAGAGACCTTTTCCGACCGCTATATCGCGATTCGCCCCAGCGCGCAGAATGTCTACGCGGGGCAGGGGGTGCAGATCCTGCTGACGTCGGTCAATGACGAGGAGGCTGTGGCGGGGACGCTCTCGCTTCAGGTTACGGCCGGCGACGGGCGGCGGGTGCTCGACCACAGCGAAGAGACGACGCTGCCGGCGGGCATTGTCGATCTGGGC
The DNA here is from genome assembly GCA_965204525.1 of Caldilineaceae bacterium. Taxonomy (GTDB): domain Bacteria; phylum Chloroflexota; class Anaerolineae; order Caldilineales; family Caldilineaceae; genus Bin5. The sequence continues at coordinate 3,345,116 of OZ241994.1, forward strand.
GAGTACGGCGTCGCCACCGACGGGTTGGCGGGGCGCTGCCTGGTCGAGGTCGCGTTTGGCGCCGGCGCTGAGACGGTTGCGCGTAACTGCTCCAGCTTCTATGTGCTGGAGCAGGCGGGATCGGCGCTTCCCGGGCAGGAGGTTGCGCTGATCGATCTCGACGGCGCGCTGGGCGCGTACCTGGCCGGCTCTGACCTGCGGTCCACGACGTTTTCGGGGGACACGCCGCGCGGTCAACGGACGCTGGTGAATCTGAATGGCTGGGGCGGCGAAGAGCAGCCGGTCTTCGCCGAACTGGCGCAGTGGGTCAGCGGCGGCGGGACGGCCGTTTTCCTCGGCATGCCGCCGGAGGGCGCTCTGGGAACCAAATTTCGCATGGAGAAATTCCTTTCAAAGGATATTCTGCTGCCGTTCGCTGTATCCTATTACAGCGGTAAGGGGCTATGGACGCCGTGCAGCCACGTTGTGCGCGAGCATCCTGTCTACGACGGGCTGCCATCGGCCTGCCTGATGGGGCAGGAGTACCGCGATGTCGTTTCGCGCTGGTCGATCGTGACGCCGGAAACGGACTGGATCAGCGGCAATGTCACCTATGACTGGTACGCCGGCCTGAAACACAAGCAGAACTACATCGGCGTGACCGCGGCCTTCCACGGCGCCGACCTGACGGAGATCGCGCACGGTGAAGGCAGTTACATCCTGTGTACGCACCGGCTCGTTGAAAACCTCGGTAAAGATCCGGTGGCGGAGCGGCTGTTCAGCAACCTGGTGGGCTGGGTATTGGGGTAGCTTCCCGTTCCCGGTTCCCGACTTTTTCTTTTTCAGGAGACAGTATGGACAGTATTACGCATGACGAAATTCCGTTCGAGCTGTTCGCCAGTTTCGAACGTATCGGGGACGGCAACCCGGCTTTTTTCTGTGAACCGCCCGAATGGGCTGCGGCCGCGCATGCCATCGTCGTAGGCGACACGGTCCACTACCTGTGGGGCAGACGCAGAAAGGACAACTACTGGATGCTGATGCACAGCACCGCGCCGGCGAGCGACCCCGCGGCTGTCACCCACGACCCGAGGAACCCTGTCCTGATGCCCTCGCAGGCCGGCTTTGACGATTTCACCATCGAGTACCCCTACCCCTTCCGCAATCCGGCCGACGGCAGGTTCTATGTCTACTATCTCGGCCGGCGGCTGAAGCCTCCCAAGCAGACGGGCTTACTGGTAGGCGACGGCGACTTCGGCGCATGGACGCGCGTGCTCCGGACGCCCGTGATTCCCGCGGACACGCCTTACGAGAGCGCAGGCTCGTCGCACCCCTCCGTCGCGGTTGACGGCGACACGATCCACATCATTTACACCGGCGAGTCGGAAGGGAATCCGGTTATCTGCCACGCGACCGCGCCGACCACCGACCCCGCGGCGGTCGCCAAGGACGCGGCCAACCCCATATTCAGCGGCAGCGGTCTGGCCTGGGACAGCAGCGGCGTGCGCGAGGCGGAGATCTTCAAAGGACCGCGCTACTTCCATATCCTGTACGGCGGCCGCGCACAGGACGACGAGATATGGCAGATCGGGCATGTGCGTACGCGAGATTTCCGCGAATTTGAGCCGAACCCGCACAACCCGATCTTCACGCCCGCCGCGGACCGCGGGGCATGGGACTGCGACGGTATCCTCACGCCCCAGGTCTTTGAGGCCGGGGACGCCTACTACATGCTCTATGCGGGCCGGAAGGGCAGAGAGTGGCAGAGCGGCCTGGCCAGAGCAGACAAACCGCGCGGATAGCGAAGCGAATTTAAGAACTGCGATTGAGTAAACTAGAAACCAGGTCGTACATCATCGGTAGATGGCGTGGCAGGAGGGCACTTATGACGGCACAAATCAAAACGAACGAGTTCAGGCCAACCCCCCCGTTGGCAATCGACCCGGAGTGACGCCTATCGCTCACCTGGGTTATTGCCGCGCTGGTCTGCCTGGGGTTAGCCGTGACGTTCACGGGCGAATTGCTGGTTGAGCCGGCACAACGGTTGCCCTTCATCCAAATACCCTGGGTATGTTTTGGCCTGGCTGCGCTCATCTGGTTGCTGGATCGGTTGGGTGGGACTAGGCTCGGCCGCTGGTTTACGGTCCTTGCGCTGGTCGTCTGTACCAGTGTGGCTTTCGTCTGGTATGGTGCGCCCATCCTGCTACTCTTGATGGTTCTGCCGCCCATAGTGGCCTCGGCCCTCCTCACCTGGCCTGTAGCCGTCCTAACCGGATTATTGGAAACCCTGTGGGTTCTGTTTCTCTCACCGGAACAGCGGTAGATCCTATGGCGATGACCGTGACGGTTGGCACGATCTGGACGGTAATCGGCCTGTTGTTGGTCATCACGCGCCCCCAGAATCAACGCAGCCAATGGTTATACGATCAATTTCAACGAGCGCAGCAGCTATTGGATGAAACTCGGGATCAAAAAGTCGAGTTAGTCCAGATGCAGGAGGACCTGAAGACCGCCTACCAGACCCAGGAACTGCTCAATCAGCGGTTGGTGGCCCTACGCCAGATTGCCGAGGAAGCCCATCAGGCCAAAGCAGCCTTTGTGGCCAAAATCAGCCATGAATTTCGCACGCCCCTGAATATGATCCTGGGGCTGATCGATACGTTAGTCGAGGCCCCTGAGGTGTATGGCGAACCGATACCGCCCCGGCTCTACCAGATCCTGGAAATCGTACAGCGAAACAGCGATCACCTGGCCGGTTTGATCGACGATGTTCTGGATTTGAGCCAGGCTGAAGTGGGCCGCCTGGCTCTGCATCGGGAATGGGTAAATTTGGCCGATGAACTTGAAAAATCGCTGATGATGGTGGTGCGTCCGCTGCTCGAACAGAAAGAGCTCAATCTTCAGATCAATATTGCCGACGACTTTCCGCTAGTTTACTGCGACAGAACCCGTATCCGTCAGGTCGTGCTCAATCTAGTCAGCAATGCGGCCAAGTATACCGAGCATGGCGGCATTACAGTCGACGCCAGGCGACTGGGTAATGTAGTCCAGATCAGCGTGACCGATACGGGCCCCAGTATCGCCGCTCACGAATTGGAGAGGATTTTTGAACTCTTTGCCCAAGCAAGACAATCACAACCCAGCCATGGCGCCAGCGGCTTGGGACTGAGCATCAGCCGGCAGTTCATCGAACGCCATCATGGCCGGATTTGGGCGGAAAGCGAACTGGGAAGAGGCAGTACCTTCGCGTTTCGGCTTCCGATCCAGCCAGTTGACCTGGTGTTGGGCGAAGGTGACCAACCACCTGTTGAGCGGCGTGTCGCCGAAGATTGGATGTGGCACGAGCGGGCCACCTGGCCCCAATTGCCCGAGATGCCCCGCAAACAGCGTATCTTGATCTGCGATGAAAACGGCGAGTTGACCAACCTCTTCACCCGCTATGTCGATGACATGGAATTGGCCGGTGCGCGCAATCTTTCCCAGGCAATCGATCAGCTACAAAGCCATCCGGCCCATACACTGATCCTCAATTCGTCCTCGCCCCAAGAGCTGGTCACACACGTTGAAGAGGCCCGTCAGGCCCTGCCCGATATGCCTATTGTTGGCTGCGCCTTCCCATTATAATAGCCGGGTAAATTGAGCCAGCATTTCAGCAGGAGAACAGGTATGATGACAAAAGACGGAATAACAACCTTCGCCACAAGACCCGGCCTGGAGATCGACCCGGAGTTACGCTTATCGCTCACCTGGGTTATTGCCGTGCTGGTCTGCGTGGGGTCAGCTGTGACGTTCATGGGTGAACTGCTGGTTGAGCCGGTACAACGATTGTCCCAAATACCCTTGGTATGTTTTGGCCTGGCTATGCTTATCTGGTGGCTGGATCGGTTGGGTGGGACTAGGCTCAGCCGCTGGTTTACCCTCATCGGTCTGAGCATCCTCATCAACCTGGCATTCATCCGATTTGGGATATCCGACCTCTACCTATTGATGATCTTGTTGCCCCTTTTGGCGCTGGCGCTCATGACCTGGACTGCGGCGCTGCTCACGGCTTTACTGGAAACTATAGGGCTGCTATTCCTGTGGCCAACCATTGGGATGGACCCCATCTCCCTTGTTCTGACAATCGGGCTGATCTGGACGGTACTCGGCCTGCTGTTGGTCATCATCGGCCCCCAGGTTCGGCGCAGCCAATGGTTATACGATCAGTTTCACCGAGCGCAGCAGCGATTAGATGAAACGCGGGATCAAAAAGTCCAGTTGGCCCAAATGCAGGAGGATTTGAAATCGGCCTACCAGACCCAGGAACTGCTCAATCAGCGGTTGGTCGTCCTACGTCAGATTGCTGAGGAAGCTCATCAAGCCAAGGCCGCCTTTGTGGCCAAGATCAGCCACGAATTTCGGACGCCGTTGAACATAATTCTGGGTCTGATTGACACGATGCTGGAGGTACCTGAAGCCTATGGGAAATCGCTGCCACCCTTGCTCATGCAAGTTCTGGAGATCATACAGCGCAACAGCAATCATTTGGCCAGCATGATCAGCGATGTCCTGGATCTCAGCCAGGCCGATGCAGGCCGGCTGAGCCTGCATCGGGAATGGGCCGATTTGGCTGACGATATAAAAAATGCGGTGGTGATGGTGGTGCGTCCGCTGATTGAAAGGAAAGCACTCACTTTGCAGGTCAGCATTGATGACGATTTCCCCCAAGTTTACTGCGACAGAACCCGTATCCGCCAGGTGGTTCTCAACCTGGTGAGCAATGCGGCCCGCTATACGGAGACTGGCGGCATTATCGTCAAGGCAACGCGCCAGGGCAGTGACATTCTTATCAGCGTAACGGATACGGGTCCCGGTATCACCCCGCAAGATCTGGACAGAATCTTTGAACCGTTTGCGCAGGCGGACCAAACGCGACCTGCTCAAGGCGGCAGTGGACTCGGCCTCAGCGTCAGCCAACAATTCATCGAACGTCATCAAGGTCGGATATGGGCCGAAAGTAAATTAGGCTTCGGCAGCACCTTCTCATTCACCCTGCCCATCGCCCCGCCGCTGCCGGCCGGGGGCACGTCGGCCCCTGGCCTTGCCGAAGACTGGGTTTGGCATAAACGCACCACCTGGCCTCAATTGCCCGAAATGCCGCGCAAACAACGGATAATGGTTTGTGATGAAAGTGGCGATTTGGCCCCCCTGCTCAGCCGCCATACCGATGAGATTCAGTTTACCGAGAGCCGTGATCTACCTGGCGCTCTCGAAGCGTTGCAATCCCATCCGACCCATATGCTGATCCTCAATGCAGCCGCTCCCCAACATTTGATCTCATTAATGGAAGAGGCCCGGCAAGCCATACCTGATATGCCCATTCTTGGGTGTGCCTTTCCGCCGAAAATCAATTATGCCTTAGAGGCCGGGGCTGTCGACTATTTGATCAAGCCGATCAGACAGCCGGATTTAGCCAAGGCCTTGAATACGCTTGACAAGCCGGTGAAGCGCATTTTGCTGGTGGACGACAATCCGGATATACGCCAACTCTATACCCAGATGCTCTCTATCATTGACCCTACGTTGGAGATTACCCCCACCGCCAGCGGGGCGGAAGCGTTGGCCGAGCTACACCATCGCGTCCGGGGCAGTGAGGCTCCAGATTTGGTCCTACTGGACATTCTTCTGCCCGATATGCTCGGTTGGCAGGTTTTGGCGGAAAAGAATCAAGACGCGGCGATTCGTGACATTCCGGTGATCGCAATCTCCGGCGAAGAGCTTGTGGCCTGGCCAACACGCAGTAGCGTACTGTTGGCAACGATGGGAGCGGGGGTACCGATTAACAAGCTGCTGCCCTGTTCGCACCGGCTTGCGGCGCTGTTAATGAAGGCAGATGGGGAACTTGAGGCCGGTTAGGGCCATTCCCAGAAATTAAATAGGATATTTCCTACCCGGAGTGGGTTCTCGTGCCGAATCTCAGTTTCGGCACGCAATTGGATATCCAAACTCAGTTTGGACACCACCCACGCTAAGTGGGATATCCTTATTAAAGATATCCAATAGGCTACAGGTACTCAATCTTACCTTTCATCTCCTCGGCATCGAGAACTTGAACGATCAACATCAATCCTTGAATAATGTCGCCCACGGATGTTCCTTGTCTTGCATACGCAATTCCTGCATGCTCATGCCCTGCGGCAGCTAAACGTAGAAAATCGGCATCTTGAGTAAATATCACTCTACCCTCTGCCAAAGCGAACGCTAAATGCTCCTCATCCGATGCCCCGAGCATATTTGCCTCAGGTACGCTGAGAACGTCTATCCTTCGTTCACGAAGTCCCCGGATAGCGGCTTTTGACACATGTTCATCCGTATAACATCGAATTCTACTAACGGCCGTGTTTCTTCAGCTTCTCTTGTAATGGTGATGAAGATTGATGTTGCAACGCCTTTATAAATACTTCATCTTCTGCAATGCTTTGATCCACTTCTTCACGATGATCAAAGTAATAAGCAAGTGCCGCATGGACAGCCGCTAAGGACAAATCGTGTTCGGTACAAATCACATCGAGGCCCTGACCCAGATGTTCATGCCACACGACAATGTTTTGTACGGTGATGCGATGTCCGGCGATTCGAGGTTTTCCCCCAACGACGCCAGGTGTAATTTCTATATGTTTATCCAGAATTTTCGCGAACATATTTATCTCTTTTCAGACTATCTTCTGTTAAGCAAAGTCACTACTATACCCTTATTCTACCAGTTTTCCGCAGAATTTTATAACCCTCACTCACCCCGCAACCCGACTATATGCTTCATCCAGCGCCTCGATAAACTCCCGCCGCCGCACCGGCTTTGGCAAATAAAGCGACGCGCCCAGCGCCAAAGCCAGCTCTTCCCGGCGGATGACAGAGCAGACAATGATGGGAATGGCCCGGGTATCAGGATGCCCATGCAGATAGGCCAGCAGCTCCCAGCCATCCATACCGGGCAGGAGCACGTCCAGGATGATTAGGTTTGGTTTTGTGACGGCAATGGTTTCAAAAAGGCGTTCGCCATCGGCCAGATGGATGATCTGATAGGGGGTATTGGTGACAGAGATCCGGAAGAAGGTTACCAGATCAGCGTTATCATCCACCACAAGTACGGAAATGGGGTCACCGGCAGATGGCAGCCTGAACCGAAAGACAATGGTTTCAGCGGCCCGCCGGATATTGAGCGTATCACCTTGATCGCCCAGAAGCTCTTGGATGAGGTCACTGCTGGGCAGCGGGGCGCTGTCGGGTAGCGTATCGGTGACGATGGGGCCACCTGTCACGGTGAAGGTGATGATATCCCCTGCCATTTCAGCCAGCAGGACAATTTCGCCCGACGCCATGAGTTGCACCAACTTCTCGATGGCGGTTAGTAATATTTGCCGCAGCGCCGAAGGCTGAATCACCGCGGTCAGATTTTTTGGGATGGGGTCAACCTTCAATTGAATATTGTGTTTGGCCGTTAGCACCTGGCCGACCTGCACCACCCTGGCGATGACGGCGGCCACCTCGCTCTTGGTCTCCGGCACGTTCTGCTGCAAGATGGCTAACTCTTGCTGCACCTGAGAACGCCACGGGTCGGTTTCAATGTTGCCGCCATCTGTTGATGGTGTGCCAGCGACTGCTGGCGTATCTGTCCTCCTTTGGCCCCACAGCCATTGCGCCAAATTATGGATGGCTCGCTTCTGTTCGCGTCGAATCTGGCGAATCGACAATTTCATGCGATCACTCGTTTCTTCTTGCGTCAGACCTTGCCGATAGCGCAAATATAAGAGTTCGTATATTCGCTGACTGTGGGCATAGGGCGCAACATCGGGGGCTGGTTTCAAAGCCTCAATGGCTTTGATGAGCTCAGACTGCATCTCCTTGACGCCCTGCTGCTGTGGCACCCCTAACACCTGCCACAATAGCACCGGTGGCTGGTAAACGGGGTCGTTGAGATGGGGTAATGCTTCGTATAAGGCCTGTTCGAGGACTTCAATCGTTTCCAAATCTTGGTTTTTTGGTTCTGTCATTGTCTTCGCCACACCCTTGCGATATCCATAGGCTAGCCGACATTCCCAAAAACTTTTCGAGCCGTAACGCTGTACTTGGGGTCATCCCTCTCTTCCCATTCACAACCTCATTGATCCTTGCTGCACATGCTCAATCTCCGCCAGTGCGTCACGAATACGAACAGCCAATTCGATTTATGACGAGCGCATTTGTTACTTCCGAAGTGGCTTGCGTTCTCGTCGGCTGATATTTTTGCCACTCTTTTGGGGTTAGGTCCAATGCGGTTTTGCTCATAACTAAAATTGTATCGCAAAGTATCAGCCGAGGCTAGTGTTCCGGCAAGAATTTTTCCCGGATAGAGCGTTTGCGCGGAACAGTTAAAACGGGTTAAAAAATCCACCAAATCCTGCCAATCCGTATTCTAAATGCGCCCATTTCGATTTTTTGGCCGGTGATTGGCCGGTTCATGGCCTTGTATATCGCTTTTTAGAGGAGTATCTTACGAGGTCAGGATGGTGGAAACCATTTGACATAGGAGCAAATGGTGATTGGGGCAAATTACCAGTAACTTCGCAAGGCAATGCTGAACAATTACTAACGAATGAAAGGAGCCGCCCATAAAGCAATAAAAGAATGGACATTGTAGTCATAACATTTTCAGAGGAGTCGAACTGTCTCCATCGAGACGACACCGGAGAATGAAAATGAATAAGAAACGTTTGAACCGTCGTGACTTTCTGAGAGTTGCCAGTATGCCGGCAGCCGGCCTTATGTTGGCCGCCTGTGCAGTTCAGCCAGCTCCGGACAACTCGGCCGAAGCCGAAGGCGCAATGGCCCAAGCAGATGCGCCAGCCCCAGAAGTCATTGAGATATCCGCTGCCAGACATGGCTTTGATGATGATGCGGTGCTTGAAGGGGAGATTATTTCTGTGTTTCGAGAAAGTCATCCGCACATTAATATCGAGCCCATAGCATTGCCCTGGGAAGATTACAACACCAAGATCCCGGTCATGATCGCCGGGGGAACGGCGCCGGACACGTTTGCCTGCCATCCCGCGTTGATGTTCCAGGTTGTCCACGCAGGGGCCGCGATTCCCATTAACGATTATATCGATGCGGACTCCGACTTGAACTACGATGACATTCTGTTCCCCGGCGATGCCAGATTCGGGGACGACATTATGGGGCTGCCGCTCTGGACCTCGAGCCATTGCCTGAGATTCAACAAGGATCTCTTCGAGAAGGCAGGATTGCCCACCCCGGCCGACCTTTATTGGGAGGACGGAGAGGACGGATGGAATACTGACAGCTTCGTATCGATGCTGAAAGAACTCAGCATCGATACGGATGGAGATGGACAGATCGATCAATGGGGATGCGAGGGTTATTGGGGAACCCACACCCTGGCCACCGTCCGCGCCTTCGGAGGCGAATACCTGGACGATCTGTTCGACCCAAGCAAGTGTACTGTGGAAAGCGCAGAGGTCAAGGCAGCGGTCCAATGGATGGCCGATTGTGTCCTAAAACATGAGGTCCAGCCTTCGCCGGCCCTGAATCTGGCTGAGTTGGGTATCGAATTTAGATCCGGCGTGATCGGTATGGGCATGGCCGCCGGGGGCGCAGTAGAGGATATTCGACCAGGACGGGAGTTTCCCTTTGGCTGGGACTTGGTCCCGCTACCCGCCGGGCCTGAAGGCTTCATTGTCTGGGGCGACACGGACCAGTCTGTGACTTCGAGCACCACACCAAACCCCGACGCTGTCTACGAATGGATGAGCTGGCGAAGCAGCGCGGAGGCTGTACAGCAGACGTATGATGCGGGCGTCCTGCTGGCCACCTATTATATGCCAACTCGCAAGTCTATTTTCGACATGGAGGCATACAACAAGCCGCTGAGGGATGGTGGTCTTGATCCCAAGATGATCCCACAACTCCTTGGCCACGTGAAGCCAGATCCCTTCGTATACAGAACGCCGGCTGCCCTCAAAATTATCTTCACGATAGTGTTCGAAGAGATAAAGAATGTGCTGCGGGGCACCAAGGATATCGATGAGGCCATGGCGGAAGCCTGTGTGCTAACTGAAGAGGCTCTGGCCGAAGTCTCCTAGGGCAAAAGAATCGCCGGTTAGACATATTTACGCCGCGAAATAGTAGGAACAGAGAGCAGGGAGGCACATTCACATCTTATGCTGCCAGCGAACTTTGATCTCTGTTCCTATTGGTTTCTGCCGCTACGCGTCGCTGCGCTTACCGGAGAAGCCGGCGGGTGTGTCCTGAATCTTAGGAAGTAGCATCCCTTCGACAAGCTCAGGACAGGCCCGAGTAGGGTGGAGCGGAGCGGAAACCGTATCCAGGGGTGCGGCTCACGCAACGATTCGAGGCTAACCCGCACCTTTCGATACGCCTCCGCTCTGCTTCGGCTACTCAAGATGCTACATTCTGAAAATTCGCCTAAATTCTGGGACACACCCGAAGCCGGCTTGAGCATTGACGGGCAAGAGATTCCAGCCTATCATACCCCGAGTTTACGCATGAACCGGGGGCTTTCCCGCGTTCTCCCATAAAAGAAAAGACGTCAACATGCTGGGTAAAAATAGAATGTTCTGGCGACGCAACATTGAGGGTTATCTTTTCATCTCACCCTGGATTATTGGTTTTGTCGTGTTCACCGCCGGGGCCTTGCTCGGCTCATTTTCAATCAGCCTGACCAAATGGAATATCGTCGGTACGCCTGAGATTGTGGGGTTGGCGAACTACCAGAAGATGGTGGAGGATCGGTTCTTTTGGCAGTCGATCAAGGTCACCCTCTACTATCTGCTCAACGTGCCCCTCAACGTCGTCTTGGGGCTGCTCCTCGCCCTGCTTCTCAATCAGAAAGTGAAGGGGCTTTCTGTCTTTCGCACCATCTTCTTTTTGCCAAGCGTAGCCTCAGGCGTCGCGGTTTCGTTGTTGTGGATGTGGATCTTTAACCCGCGCTTCGGTATCATCAACGTCCTGCTGAAAAAGATTGGCATCATTGGCCCCTTGTGGTTGGGGAGCGAAGCATGGGCGATACCTGCGCTGATCATCATGAGTATCTGGGGAGTCGGCGGCGGTATGCTCATCTACCTGGGCGCTTTGCAGGGCATTCCTACCGCCTTTTATGAGGCGGCCACCTTAGATGGCGCCGGCGCTTGGAAGAAGCTTCTCCACATAACGGTTCCCATGATCACGCCGGTCTTGTTGCTCAATCTGGTCATGGGCGTGATTGTCTCATTCCAGGTTTTTACCCAGGCCTACGTCATGACCGATGGCGGCCCTAACTACGCTACGCTCTTCTATGTGATGTACTTGTACCAGCAGGCTTTCGTGTGGTTCAACATGGGCTATGCATCGGCGTTGAGCTGGGTCTTGTTCCTGATCATTTTGGTCTTCACCGTCATCATCCTCAAAACGTCCTCCAGTTGGGTCTACTATGAGAGTGACTGAGGCCTGCCACATTCGTCGTCGGAGGTGATACTCGTGTCCAGTCAAATCGCTGCTGACAGCGTCCCTGGCCGGCAGAAACGCGATCTCTCTTCTGTCAGATACTTCCAGAGCCGACGATTCCAAAATCGCGTTGCTACTATCCTCATCTTTCTTGTGTTAATTGCTGGTACCATTTTTGTCATGCTGCCTTTTTTCTGGATGATCAGCACTTCGCTGAAAAGACCGGGAACAGAATTTGCCTTTCCCATCGAATGGATTCCGAATCCGCCCTACTGGCCGAACTATCCAGATGCATGGACGCTTTTGCCCTTCAGCACATGGTTTTTGAATACAGTGAACATCACCTCCGTCAGCATCATCGGCCACGTGGTGTCCTGTGCAATCGTCGGCTTTGGGTTTGCCCGCATCCGCTTTGTGGGACGTGATGTGCTCTTTGTACTGGTCCTGGCCACCCTGATGTTGCCCTATCCTTCCATCGTGGCCCCCCTATTTTTGCTCTTCAAGAACCTGGGCTGGATCGATACGTTTTTACCCCTGATCGTGCCAACCTTCTTTGCCAGCAATGCCTTCTACATTTTTCTACTGCGGCAATTTTTCAGGACCATACCCATGGATCTGGATGACGCGGCAAGAGTTGATGGCTGTAACACCTTTGGGGTCTTCTGGCACATAGCGCTGCCTCTGACGAGACCCGCTATGGGGGTTATTGCTGTTTTTGCCTTCATGCTTCATTGGAACGATTTTCTGGGACCGCTTATCTTCCTGTCCACAACGGAAAACTTCACGCTGGCCCTCGGCTTGCGCTTCTTTCAGGGCCAATACCAGGTCCAATGGTCACTGCTTATGGCCACCTCCCTCGTGATCCTTATGCCCACCATTGTCGTCTTCTTCGTTGCTCAAAAATATTATATTCAGGGTATCGTGGTGACCGGTATCAAGGGCTAAATTGAGCTTGCGATTCGGCGGCTCCTATGAAAATACGGACAAGATGAAGGGATGACAAAATGACAAACTGTAGGATAAAAATCAAGCCTCTCATCCCCCTGTTGAAACAAGGGGGCTTTCCCGGCTTTTCTCGTAAGATCATGGTGGGCCTATTTTGGGCCTTACTAGCCATCGCCTTAACCAGCTGCCAGCAAATTGAACCGTCATCTGAAACAGACGTTGTCTTTGTCACGATCACCCCGGGTTCGCCAAATGATGCACCGACCTCAACACCAGCCGTGTCGCTGGAGGTATCGCTAGCGATATCGGAGCAACCACACCGGGCCTCACCCTACCCCTGTGAAGATCGCTTCATCCCCCATTCTCTTGAACATATCACCGCCATTTCAGGTGAGATTGTCAAGAAGTTCGATAGTAACGGCGCCGGTCTGGCCATTAACGATCTCGACCGTGATGGCGATCTGGATCTGGTGCTGGCGAATTTGGCTGGTTCTAATGCCATCTTTTGGAACGAAGGCGATTTCGCCTTTCAGAAGCAGGAATTCCCTTTCGGTCAGTCGCGCGCCGTCAGCATCGTCGATATTGATGGCGACGGCTGGCAGGACATTGTCTTTGCCCGGCGCGAAACGGCTCCCAGCGTGTGGATGAACGATGGCACGTTTCAAAAGGGTGAAAACAATCAGAAAACTCACAGACAAACATCAGCCCAGCCTGGTCAACAGCAATTCAAACAGATAGACGGTTTCACGCGTTTAGATCGGTTCAGCCCTTCCCAACGGGCCTACACCTTCGCCTGGGCCGATCTGGATGGTGATGTTGATCTGGATCTTGTCCTGGCGACCTATCAAACCGAGTACAGGCGCTTTAATAACTATGACTTGAGCGGGGGCGGCGTGGTCTACTATGAAAACAGGGGAGACGACTTTATAGCGACCCATCTGGCGACCTATTCGCAAGCCTTGGCCCTGCTGCTGGTCGACCTGAATGACGATGAACATCTGGATATCTGGGTAGGCCATGACTTTCTGATGCCTGACCAGGTCTGGTTGCGCACAGACGATGGCTGGCAGGAAGCAACCCGCTTCGATGAAATTGCCCAAAACACCATGAGCTTTGCGGCAGGTGATATCAACAACGACGGTGGCGTTGAGCTATTTGCCGCTGACATGATGCCCTATGAGCCTACCCAAGCGGCCCTGCTGGCCTGGGCTCCTTTAATGGAGACGATGGAAGACGTCGACGTCGCCCATGACCAGCAGATCATCCAAAACGTCCTTCAGGTTGCGACCGGCGATGGGGGATTTGAAAATCAGGCGGTTGCGCGAGGTGTAGAGGCGACGGGATGGAGCTGGTCGGCCCAATTTGGGGATCTGGACCAGGATGGTTTTCTGGATCTCTATGTGGTGAACGGCATGGCAGCAGAAGAAATGTTTGGTCATCTGCCGAATAACGAATTGATCGAAGAAAATCTGGTCTTCCAGAACGATGGCACGGGTCGTTTTAAGCCAAGGCCCGATTGGGGTCTCAACGCGACGGCTGGTGGTCGCGGTATGAACATGGCTGACTTGGACGGCGACGGTGATCTGGATATTGTGGTCAATAACCTGCTGTCGCCGGCCGTCGTCTACGAGAATCGGCTCTGTGGGGGCCATAGCCTGACCGTTGATCTCCAGTGGCCCAAAAGCAAGAATACCTATGCGATTGGCGCGCGGCTTGCGCTACAGACAACGACGGGTCGATATATGCGTGAGATTCGCTCCAATAGTGGATATTTGTCAGGCGAACCGTCACAGGTTCACTTTGGTTTCCCCGCAGATAGCCGCCCCATCTCGCTGGAAATCCAGTGGCCCGATGGTCGAAAGTCAACGCTTCCTGTGCCGCCATCAAGCACAAGGCTCATTGTAGAGCGCATCAATTGATTCCGAAGCGAAAATGAATGAAAAGCATTTCAGCTTCCGCACCAGATGCCCGGTATGAAACCCCTGGAACAGGGTTTCATAGGAGAACATCATGAACGATAAGCAAAAAAATGGTATGTCACCAATCATCGATTGTGACGTACACCACGGTGACTTGGCGGACCTATCTGCGCTCTATCCTTATCTGCCCCGTCACTATGTCGAATATATTGAAGATTTTGGCCCCCTGCTGCCAGATCTCGGTTATACAAACGTACCTCCCGCGGCAAACGCAACTCGCCACGACCTGTGGGAGAGCACAAGTATCAACCCGGCTACCGAGCCGGAGGGATACAATGGCCGGCCACATAAGAATTGGCAACAACGACGAAGGACAGCGGGTAACCCAGCTAACCAGCCGGAGGTTTACATAAAACGCCATCTGGACGCCTATAATATTGGCCTGGCGGTCCTCACCGGTTCCGCTGTACCGTCTGCGGCCGCAATTCATCCCGACGCAGACTACGGACACGCCCTTTGCCGCGCCCACAACGACTGGACGCTCGACCATTGGCTAAGCCAAGATTCTCGCTTTCGGTCCTCGATTCACATTGCGCCGCAGGACCCTGCCTTGGCCGTGCAAGAGATCGAGCGGCTTGGCCCACGCCCGGAGTTCATCCAGGTTTTGATGCCGGCCGGGGCGCGGCTGCCCTTTGGCAATCGTTTCTATCATCCCATCTATGCCGCCTGCCAGGAATTGGGTCTGCCGATGTGCGTCCACTTTGGTAGCGAAGGCGCGGGCATCTCCGCGCCACCCACGGGCGCGGGATATCCTTCATACTACCTTGAGATGCGGATGGCTCGGCCGCAGACTGCAATGGCCCACCTAGCTAGCCTGATTTGTGAAGGCGTCTTCGAGAAATTCCCTGACTTCCGCTTTTTGTTTATAGAACACGATTTTTTCTGGGTACCGGGCATGCTATGGCACATGGACTCAGACTGGAAGGCTCTGCGCGATTATACGCCCTGGGTCAAGAAGCTGCCCAGTGAATATGTCCGCAACCATGTCCGCTTTGGCTCACAACCCATGCCTGATGTGCCCAGCCGTAAGGACCTGGCCCGTTTTCTAGAGTGGCTACGGGCGGACGAAGTCCTGGTCTATACGTCTGACTTTCCCCATTGGGATATGGATGAACCCAGCACATTCTTGAGGGGTCACGACCCAGACCTACGCCGGCGGGTTATGGTTGAGACAGCCCGCGAGCTCTACCAGCTAGACAGTCAACTCACCAGTGCCCCACGAGAGAATGCTGCTCGCGCCCTGTAGGCCTAATGAAATCTGGATATTACCGGAATTGGAAAGAAAATATGGCTGAATTAGGGGGAGGATGGTCATGGTCGAAAACGGCCTTTTTTGGCCAGCATCGGTAAAAGTCCTTCCTGGCAGGAGGGATTTAGGGAGGTCGATGTCGTGCTTGCATCGACACTCGTTTACTAAGGTAATACGCTGATCCCATCAGCAGGTTTGCTTTGCTAGTCTCGATGTCACTCAGACTGTCTACCACATAAGATCCCGTTGAGCCGAAAATCTTATTGGGCCGCATCTGCATTGGCCACAGGAGAAAGCTCTATGGCGAAACGCCAAGCTAAGCAGCGTTATGTGGTTGCTCGGACGGAGGAGTTACCACCGGGTCAGCGACGTATCGTCACTGTACGAGGTCGCGAAATCGGCGTCTTTAATGTCGGCGGCGAATATTTCGCATTGCTGAACTACTGTCCTCATCGGTCCGCGCCGTTATGCCTGGGCCGGCTGCGACCGCTCGTTACCTCAGCCGATGTTCCTCAAGTGGGTCACGAACGCGAAAATGAAATCCTCAAATGCCCCTGGCACCAATGGGAATTTGATATTCGGACTGGCAAAGCGCTCTTCGATCCAAAACTAGCCGTCCGCACCTATGAGGCGAAACAAGAGCAAGATCAGGTCGTCATATATTTATAATGAACACAATTTTAATGAAAGTCTTCATCTTATACTGCGAACGGAATAAAACCGAAACTTTTGAAACGGTGGTAATTAACGTCAGTCTAGCATCCTGAGTAGGCGGATTAGGCCCATAAGGCCACAAAAACCTTAATGGAGCCGTATCGAAGGGTGCGGGTTGGCCTCGAATCGTCGTTTGAGCCGCACCCTTCGATACGCCCTCGTACCTCGGGCTACTCAGGATGCTTTCACTTAAAAGTTTCGGTTTCAAACTAATTTGAATATAGAAAGGAGTTATCTATGAAAGTGAAAGCCGCTGTCTTGTACGAAGTGAACCAGCCAATTGTGGTTGAAGAGGTTGATGTGGACGGTCCCAAAGCGGGCGAAGTCCTGGTCAAGATCGCCGCGACGGGCGTCTGCCATAGCTGCTACTCCGTTATTACGGGGAAGGAAAAGTGGCCGCTTCCCGCCGTGTTGGGCGATGAAGGGGCCGGGGTTGTCGAGGCGGTTGGATCGGGTGTCAGCCTGGTCAAACCGGGTGATCACGTAGTGCTTTCGATCTCGCCTGCCTGTGGTCACTGTATCTACTGTGTGCGAGGCTATGCCAGCCTTTGCCTCAAGGCAGCCCAGATGAGAGAGCGCCCCCCGCGCTATAGCAATAATGGAAAGGGCATCTACCAATTCACCGTCGCTTCCTTTGCCGAATATACGGTCGTCCCCCAAGAAGCCGCGGTCCCGATTGACCAGGATCTCCCGCTCGATAAGGCAGCCCTATGTGGTTGTAGCGTCATCGCCGGCGTGGGTAGCGTGGCCAACACAGCGGAGGTGAAGCTAGGGAGCAGCGTCGTCGTTTTTGGGGCCGGCGGCATCGGGTTGAACGCGATTCAAGGGGCCGCTCTGTCCGGGGCGGCCCAGATCATCGCGGTTGACTTGGTGGAGGCGAAGCTTGAAATGGCTCGACAGTTTGGGGCTACACACACCATCAACGCCAGCAACGGTGACCCGATCTCCGAAATCCACGCCTTGACCGAGGGTTTGGGGGCCGATTATGCGATTGAAGCCATTGGCACAAATGTGACGTATGAACAGGCCATACGGGCCATTCGACCGCGGGGCAAAGCGATCTTGATTGGTTTACCGCAGTCCGAACCGATTTGTCTGGAGCCTCAGCTGCTGATGAATGGGGAGAGGATAATAATGGGCAGTGCCCTCGGCACGACGCGGATGCGCTATGATGTACCTCGCCTCATCTCACTCTATCGGGCCGGAAAACTGAAACTGGATGAACTTATCACCCAAACCTATCCGTTGGAAGCGGTGAATGAGGCGTTTGAAGATATGCTCAATGGCAAGGTTGCCCGTGGGGTAATTCGATTTTGAAATCACAGCGCATCGTCGCCACAGCTCAGAGCAAAATTGCAGTTGAGGACTTTGAGCTACCATCATTAGAACCAGATCAGGTGCTTATCGAAACGCAGTTCTCTGCAATTTCGCCGGGTACGGAGCTGGCCTTTCTACATCACCTGCCAAATACGACCGGTGTTTATCCCTACTATCCGGGCTACTCATCCAGTGGTCACGTGGCTGACAAAGGAAGTGCTGTGACTGATTTGGAAGTCGGCCAGCGGGTGGCCTGTAAAATTAGACACGCGGCCCACGCTATCGTTGAGGCTGGTCACTGTATCCCTATTCCTGATGGAGTCAGCAATCAGGATGCGTCCATCTATCGGCTGATATCAATGGTCATGCAGGGCATTCACAAGGCCCAAGTTCAATTGGGTTGGGAGGTGGCCGTGCTGGGATTAGGCTCGATTGGTAATCTGGCCGGACAGGTTGCTCGGGCTGCAGGCTCAACCCACGTCCACGGTCTTGATCCGGTTGGCTGGCGACGAGACCTGGCTTTGCAGTCTGGCTTCGATGCGGTTTCTGACTCAACCGAAATCGGAACCCTGACGGATCGCTTCCAGGCTGTCATCGAAGCGACTGGCTATGAATAGTGTCATTGTTGCAGGCTGTGCTGCCTTGGGCAGCACCATCATGGGTGGGTTGGCAGCATACGGTCTCAACAGGTTCGAACTTCCCGGCAGGGGGCTACTCTTTGCTGTTTTGGTTGTTAGCATTGCTTTGCCGGGGATGACTACCGTGGGGCCAATTTTCTTAGCATATCAAGGTCTTGGTCTCTACGACACCAAGATTGGATTGATCCTCGTCAATCTATCGTTTAGCCTATCCTTTGCCATCTACTTCTTGTTTGCCTACTTTCAGACTATACCTCGTGAGCTAGATGACGCGGCACATATCGATGGATGCACGTGGCTGGGTATTTTTTGGTATGTGATCCTTCCCATCGCTCGGCCTGCGGTGGTTACTACTTTCCTTATCGGGTACATTGGCGTATGGAATGAATATCTCTTTGCTAACATTCTCACGGCGAGCGAAAATGCAAAGACACTCTCTGTCAGAATCCTTGAAATCGCCCCGGCCGCTCGTATAGAACCCTACCAACTGTACGCAGTAGGTGGAATCCTGAGTCTTATTCCTGTCATCCTGATAGTTATGTTGGGGCAGCGGCACATCGTGGGAGGGATAGTTAGAGGCGCCGTAAAGGGCTAGTAGCCGCCGTGAACCGGCACTAGATTACCTCAAGTTGTGACCTGAAAGAGGAGGATTGGGGATAAATGAAACTGCTGACATCCGACTCAGGAAGCGGGTCCCCTTCTATTCTTTCCTCAATGAGCCCCCTGGGACTCGAACCCAGAACCCACGGCTTAAAAGGCCGTTGCTCTACCAATTGAGCTAGGGACCCGCGACAACGGCCCTCAATTCTAGCCTACGGGGTAGATGAGGGCAAACTTTGACCCCAGGAAAACAAAGCGGCTGCAGATTAAACAGCCACGATCCAGGCTACAGGATCGGCGGTTCGTCGGAGTAGTATTCGTCGCGCAGCGAATCGGCCTGAACGATCCAACTGACGAAGTCGAGCTCTTCGCCTGCCAGGTGCGCCGGGATGATGCTGGCCAGCTCGTCCGGCGTGCGCTCGGCCAGCTGGCGGAACGTGAAGATGCCGGCGGCGTAGAGCTCATCCTCGTAGACCTGATCGACACCGGCGATGCGGGTCAGATCCTCGGGCAGCGGTCCGTCGTAGACCGCGCCGACGCGGCTGTTCGCCTGAGCCAGCTCGCGGGCCTGCTCGGTCCAGGCTCGGATGTCGCTGCCCGGCAGCGCCTTGGTAATCTGTTGCAGCGATTCGGCGTCGGCGCGGGAAAGCTGGTCCCAGGTAAAGATGCCGACCTGATAGAGGCGCCGCTCGTAGAGACCGCCGATGCCGTAGACCGCGGTGAGGTTGTCCGGCCGGTTTGTAAGGTCCTGTGCCGGGAGTGGTTCCGGCCGTGCATCTTTGCGGCCGCGGCGGCGCCCCGCCTGCGCATTCGCAGCGGCTGCAGGGCCCGGCGGCGCGCCGTAGGTTTGCGCGGCCGGGCCTTCAGGAAGCGGCTGAGTCACTCTCGCGGCGGACGACACCGCTGACAGATCGAGACGCCGGCGCCGTCCCCGATACCAGACCCATTCAACCAGGGTCGAGCTTACCCAACCGAACAGCAGGCCGACCAGAATATACCCGAGCAGGCTTGTCAGATCCATACATTCCCCCGTGCGTCTCGAAGAAGAGAGACACAGTGAAAATTAAGTGTATCCCGCGCCCAAACGGTTGTCAAAGCGCTCTTCTGATGGCGTCCCTGCGCTGCCGCGCCGCCTCAAAGAGTATAACGGCGCCGGCCGCGGCAACATTGAGCGATTCGGTCGCGGCGGCCATTGGAACCGCCACGGTTTCGGCTCTTTCCCGCATCTGCGAGCTCGCGCCGCGCGCCTCACTGCCGAGCACCAGCGCCGACGGTTTGCTCCAGTCGACTTCATCGTAAAGGATGCTGCCCTCTGCGCTTGCCAGATAGAGGGGCTGGCCGCTGGGCAGGGCGGCCCAGACCGCCTTCCAGTTCTCCAGGATACGAATTGGGACCCGAAAATGCGCACCCATCGCCGCCCGGATGACCTTGCCGTTGAACGGGTCAACGCAGCCGGGCGCGAACAGGACCTGGTCGGCGCCGGCGCCGGCGGCCGTGCGCAATAGCGTGCCGGCATTGCCAGGATCCTGCACGCCGTCCAGAATGAGGGAGAGCGCTGCCGCGGAAGGCGGGGTTAACTCCGGAATGGCGACCACGGCCGCGATGCTCTGCGGCGATACGGTCTCGCTGATCTTGTCGAGAATGGCGGGGGGTACCAGGTAGAGCGGACAGACCCGCTGAAGCTGCGCCGCAAGGTCCGGCTGCGCCTCTGCGGCGGCGGCGGTGATGAAACAGATGTGGAAGGCTGCGCCCACGGTCAGGGCGTCCTGCACGAGGCGCGTTCCTTCCAGCGTACAGAGGCCATGGGCTTGTCGGTGGCGGCGGCGGTGCAGCCTGGCCGCCAGCTTGATCTGTGGATTGCTGGCGCTGCTGATCTCTTTCATCGGCTATCTGAAACGCAGGTACTCCGAGAAGAGTAACGGCGGCGACTTCGGGAAAGTGGGGGAGGTTGGGGGATTTCGGACACTGTCATCCTCCCGGTCACCGCAGGGCGCGGGTCCGGATAAAATCAGACAAAAAAGCAGAGACGAACGTCTCTGCAATCTGCACTCTGAGTTGTCGGACGGCCGGGCGGCCGTTGCGAAAATGCGTTCAATCGGTGAAACAACAGCGAATCGATCAGTTCACGTGGCTCTTAGCCAGGTCGGCCAGTGCGCTGAATCCGTCGGCGTCGTTTGCGGCGATATCGGCCAGCACCTTGCGGTCCACCTGGACATCAGCCTTCTTGAGTCCGTAGATCAGGTGACTGTAGCTAATGCCGTTGAGCCGGGCGGCGGCATTGATACGGGTAATCCACAGCCGGCGAAAATCACGTTTGCGGTTGCGGCGGTCGCGATAGGCAAAGGCAAGTGATCTGATCATCGCCTCGTTGGCGCGTTTGAAGAGCTTGGACCGGCTGCCGAACTGCCCCTTCGTAAACTTGAGCACCTTCTTATGGCGCCTGTGCGCATAAACCTTTGGTCTGGAACGTGCCATTGGTTGAATCCTTGTATCTATCGATTGCTATGCCAGAGAGCGGCGCCCCGCTGGGCCCGAACCGCCTGCATGGCTGGATAGGCGATGAAAACTGTAATCGGGTCGGGTACGAAATAGCGCTATACGTTCTGTCAGGTTCCCAAACCCGTCGAGACAGGTCTAGCCAACCAACTTTTTGGTCGCTCTTGCCTGACCTTTGTTCGGGCTTGTAATCTTGTGGCGATAGTCGCTGACTTTGCGTTTCTTGCGGCGCAGGTGGTTTCCGCCCTGTTTCCGGCGCAGCAACTTACCATTCTTTGTCACACGGAAGCGCTTTTGCGCGCCCTTGTGGGTCTTCATCTTTGGCATAACTCTTCTCGGTTGTTCCCGCGCCCCTCACATGCAGAGACACTTTGATACTGCACTATACGATGCAGTGGCTTAACGAAAATCGCGCCCCCTAAGGCGGGGGCGCATTGGACATTGTCACACCCGTCAGCGCATGCGCAGCTGACGGCGTCATGCAAGCTTAAATAATAGCACAGCCGCCCGCCAGGCCCAAAATTCGGCGGTCGGCAGCTACAGGCGGCTAAGAAATTCGACTACGCGGCTGGGGCGAGAAGCATCACCATGCTGCGGCCCTCAAAGCCCGGGCGGGATTCGACGACAGCTTCGTCCTCCAACTCTTCCGTCACCCGCTTCATCAGATCGAGGGCTATGTCCCGGTGAACGATCTCCCGGCCGCGGAAGCGGATGCGTACCCGCACTTTGGCGCCATCCTTCAGGAACTTTCTCGTCTTGTTGAGAACGACCTGAATGTCATGTTCGCCCGTTTTTGGCCGCAAGCGCACTTCCTTGATCTCGATCTGCTTTTGAGCCTTGCGCGACTCCCGCTCCCGTTTCTGTCTCTCGTAGAGGTATTTGCCGTAATCCATAAACCGGCAGACCGGCGGATTGGCGTTGGGCGCAACTTCTACCAGATCCAGATCTCTATCCTCGGCGGCCTGCAGGGCAGCCTGTACCTCCATGATGCCGAGTTGCGTGCCAACTTCATCGATGACCCGCACCTGAGGCGTACGAATCCGGTGGTTGATTCGTGTGGTGTTTCTGCTAATTCCTGGTCTCCTTTGGGCTTCTTGCCCACAACTCCAAAGATGTAGTCCCTGTGAGTAGATGAATCCTTGCGCCCGTTTGGTATGGTGGTAACGCAAGGAACAACCTATTTCAAAATGGGGATACTGTCAGAATACATCTGTGGAAAACGGTCGACTGTAAAATCCGCGAGAGTATAACATTACAGTTGTGTTACGTCAAACATGAAAAAAGCACATAGTCGTGCCCCCTATCGGGGGCGACTGCTGTCTCAATCAGGCTGTTCAGAGCTTATGGATATTCAGAATTGGAGCCGATAAGTTGTAGTCCGAAGCGCAGTCTTCGTGTTTGGCCGCCGCCAGGTTAACAGGTTGCCGTCGAGCGTCCAAAGTACTGGAGTCGACGGCAACCTGCCGGAGTCTGCGAGGGCCAAAGCTATCTCTCTACAACGTCTTGGCGCGGCTGGCGATACGCTCGACGACAAGCGAGACGAACTCCGCCGCCGGCATCCCGTTCTGGCGGACGCCGTCGCGACGGCGCAGAGAAACGGTCTCTTCTTCCACCTCGCGATCACCGACGATCAACATATAGGGAACCTTCATGCCCTGGGCCTGGCGGATCTTGTTGTTCATGCGGTCGCTGCTCAGGTCGGCGGAGACCCGCGCCCCGGCCTCGGTAAGGCGCCTCTCAATCTGCTCCGCGTATTCATTGTGGCCCGACGTAACGGGAATAACCCGCACCTGTTCGGGCGACAGCCAGACCGGGAAGTTGCCGCCGTAATGCTCGATGAGGAAGCCGATCATGCGTTCGTGCGTGCTGAGCGGCGCCCGGTGAATACACAGCGGGATCTCCTCCTCACCGGCGGCGTTGATATAGGAGAGGCCCACCCGTTCCGGCACGGCGAAGTCGACCTGGTTGGTGGCGAGGGTGAACTCGCGGCCGATCGCGCTCCAGATCTGCACGTCGATCTTGGGGCCGTAGAAGGCGGCCTCGTCCGGCTCCTCCTCAAACGGCACGTTGCCCTCGGTCATCGCCTGGCGCACCATCTCCTCGGTTTGCTGCCAGAGGGAGCGGTTGTCGACGTACTTTTCGCCCAGCTTTCTGGGGTGATGCGTGCTCAGGCGCATGACAAAGCGCTCGATTTCGAACAGATCGAAGTAATACTTGTACAGGTCGATGACCCGCATGAACTCCTCGGCAAACTGCTCCTCGGTGCAGTAGATGTGCGCGTCGTTCATCTGCATCGATCGGACGCGCATCAACCCGAAGAGTTCCCCACTCTGCTCATAGCGGTAGCAGGTTCCGTACTCGGTCAACCGCACGGGCAGTTCGCGGTAGCTGCGCAGCTTGGAGCCGAAGATCTTGTGATGCATCGGGCAGTTCATCGGCTTTACGTAGTAGGTGACGCCTTCCATCTCCATCGGCGGGTACATGCTGTCTTTGTAGAAAGCAAGGTGTCCGCTGCGCCGGAAGAGGTCCTCCTTGGTGAGATGGGGCGTGCGCACGCGATCGTAGCCGGCCGCCTCCTCGGTCTCTTTGGCCAGCCGTTCGAGCTCATCGATGATGATTGCGCCGCGCGGCAGCCAGAGGGGCAGGCCCGGCCCGACCTCCTCTTCGAAGATAAAGAGCTCCAGTTCGCGGCCCAGCTTTCGGTGATCCCGTTTCTTGGCCTCTTCGAGCTGATCGAGGTGTTTCCTCAACTCTTTGCGGTTGCGCCAGGCGGTGCCATAGATGCGCTGCAGCATGGGGTTTTTCTCGTCCCCCCGCCAGTAGGCGCCGGCGACGCTGAGAAGCTGAAAGCCGTCGGCGACGATC
Source organism: Caldilineaceae bacterium (assembly GCA_965204525.1). GTDB lineage: Bacteria > Chloroflexota > Anaerolineae > Caldilineales > Caldilineaceae > Bin5. Next base: position 3,369,376 of record OZ241994.1, read on the forward strand.
TGGCCGGTATGCTCCATGTGGGGTCCCCGGCACAGGTCTTCGAATGTATCGTGCTTGTAGGTGCTGATGACCGGTTTTTCAGCCGCTTCGTTGCCGTATTCATCGATTTCGCCCTCGATCAGGCCATCGATCAGTTCTAATTTGTAAGGCTGGTCGGCGAAGAGCTGGCGGGCCTCTTCGGCGCTGACCTCGCGATAGTCAAACTGGTGCTTGCCGCCGATAATCTGGCGCATGCGCTTCTCGATCGCTTTCAGATCCTCGGACCGGAAGGTACGCGGAGAGCCGTCCGGGGCAACCCCGAGATCAAAGTCGTAGTAGAATCCGTTCTCTATCGGCGGCCCGATCGCATACTTGGCCTCGGGATAAAGTTCCAGCACCGCCTGCGCCATTACGTGGGCTGCGCTATGGCGAATCTTATACAGGCCATCTATTTTACTAGCCATCTCCATTGCTCCTGTGAACTTCAGTGGTTGTACTGCTAGGCGCTGCCACTTCGGCCTGTAAATCCGAAGTGAACTGTGGCTCGTGGATAGGAACACCACTGGCCGCCAGGGTCTTCCACTAGCCGCGACTAGTCAACCACGCAGCGCTCCACCAGGTCAGGTAGAGCAACTGCTGCATCCCCTTTACCAACGGCAATGGGTCGATCCATTCACTCAAACGGTGGGCGTCGCCGCCATCGGTAAGGCCCACACAGATGGCGGGAATATTGCGGCTGAGAGGCACATTGGCATCTGTGCTGCTGATGCGGGCGTCACTGCGTTCCTTGACGCCGAGCTCCTGCAGAATTGTGGAGGCGGCCTGTACGAGTGGATGCTGAAAAGGGAGCGCGCCCGGAGGCCGATTGCCGATCTGTTCATGTTGTAGAGTCAGGCCGTCGCCGTGCGCGCGATGCGCCTGCGCGTGACGCTCTACGATCTTTCCGATCTGGCCGTCCAACCAGGCCAGCGTATCGGGTGATTCGCTGCGCAGGTCCAACTCCATCCACGCTTGCTGGGCGATGGTATTGATGGAGGTGCCGCCGCCGATGCGGCCGATGTTGAAGGTTGTACGCGGTGTCTGCGGAACCTGCAATGTAACGATCTCCGCCGCCAGCGATGTCAGTCCGTGCACCGCGCTGGCGGCGCCGAAATCACCCCAGCTATGGCCCCCCGGCGCCGCCGCGGATGTGCGATAACGCCGCACGCCCAGGGCCTGGTGGACGATGCGGCCCAAGCCCATCCCTTCGAGCACGATCACAGCGCCCAAGGCGCCGCGCCCGTTGCGGGAAGGACCCGCATTGCGGTTTGCCCCGTTCGTCTCCGCGGCCAGCCGGTCCACGACCCGGCGCATGCCGCGCAGGTCGCCCACCCCCTCTTCCATCGAATTGGCGACCAGCCAGATGTCCACGGGCGGCGGGGCAAGTTGCGTCAACGTCTCGGCCAAAGTGAGCAGGCCGGCAACGCCGGTCGAATTGTCGCCGATGCCCGGTCCGCGGATCAGTCCATTGTTCAGACGGCACAGGTGCAGGTCGGTTTCAGTCGGGAAGACGGTGTCGGTATGGGCGGACACAAGCAGGGCGGATTGATCCTGCCCGCCCCGACCGCGAACCCGGCCATAGACATTGCCCAACCGGTCCCGCGCCACATCGGCCAGGCCGATGGCCCGCATGCGACTCTCGATCCACGCGGCCCGCTCGGTCTCGGCGCCGGTGGGAGCGGGGATCTGCTGGACGGCGATGCAGAGGTCAATAAGCTGTTCGAGCCCGCCGGCATAGGCTGCCGCTGCGGTCTGCACTGCGCTCCCGTGGGGAAGCCCCTCAATCAACATGAAACACCTGTGGAAACGTTTCGTACGTCTCTGTTTCTATTCTGCACAAAAGAAGAACAGGGGCGCCCGGTCGAGCGCCCCTGCATTTCAGGCTTATCAACGCACCCAGAGGGCACCCGCCGCAGGTCTATTCATACCAGCCGGAGCCAATGAGCAGGCCATCGTGGCGCACGGTCCAGGCGTGCTTGGTCGCCTCGGCGCCGGTGGCAGGATTGAGGAACACATAGTGTACCCACAATCCCTCCTCGGTCGCTTCCAGCATGTCCGTACCGAAATGATAGCCGGTGGAGTCCAGGCCCAGGTCTTCCTTCAAGTCCTGACCCAGCAGATCCGGGTTGGCGTGGGCGATTAACTGATCATTCTCGTCAAAGATGTAGACATACCATGCCCCATCCACGCTTTCCGGCGTGTTGTAATGGGCCACGGTTGCTTCCCGGCCATGCGCCTTATAGTAGCGCAACGCCTTATCCACCATGGCGACGGTATATTCAGCAGGTTCCGCCTTGGTCACGCCCAGCCCCAAAGTCGGGAGTACCTGATACCAACCAGAGGCAAAGATCAGCCCATCGTGCCTGACGACCCAGGTATGCTTGTACTCCTGGTTGCCGCTGGCAGGGTTGAGGAAGATATAATCGACCCATTTCCCCTCCTCAGTCGCGCCGGCAATCTCCTCGCCATGTCGGTAGCCGGTGATATCCACACCTTTAGGGCCATACAAACTTTCTCCTATCTCGTCGGGATTGGGGTGGGCGATTATCTCGTCGTTCTCATCTGCGATGAAGACATACCACTCGCCGTCCACGCTCTCCGGGGAGTTGTAGTACTCGACCGTCGCCTCCCGCCCCTTGGCGTCGTAGATTCGCAGGGCTTTCTCTACCATGGCCACAGTGTAGCCGGAACGATCGGCCTTGGTAACCTGCCAGCTTGACTTGGTGACGGAACGCTCCATCTTGGAATGGTGTGGCATATAGTGATAACAGCCGGACACGAATACGGCGGCGGCCACCAATACAACTGCCAATTTACTCAGTAACTTAGACTTACGCATAACCTTCCTCCTCTAGCGCTCTTCTTTGAGAGCCGGTGCCACTCGGCCGAACGGCTAAACGTGCAGATTTCACAGAAATATACCGAACATACCTACACCGAGCCTTCAAGTGAGGTCTGTTCGGTAGAAGGAAAAATATCTGCTCTCCACCCTGAACTCCGGAGCGAAGAGGGTAAAGCATACGCCCCTGCTCGAAAGAGGCTCGTATGCTTCATGGCGCCACCAATTTCGTCCTTAGCGCGAAACCCGCCCATGTTAGGCTGGCCGCGGCCGAATCATTACGTTGCCGCTACATTTCCAAAACAGTGGAACCGGCGGCAACCTGCCGAACGCCGCTGTTCGGCAACGGCCAAGGTGGGAGATACTGGACTTGAACCAGTGACCTCTACGATGTCAACGTAGCGCTCTAGCCATCTGAGCTAATCCCCCGGAAATCGGATCTCAACTATAGCACACGGCCGTAGCAGTCACAAATTCCGGCAGGGCAGCGCAATTCAACGTCAGGGGATGGGCTGAGGGCATGGGCATCTCGCCTTGCCGCTGTCCCTGGCCGCAGTTGTCGGACGCGCCGCCTGAATGCCATTTGCCATGTCATCAGATTGCGGCCAGGTTGTCGAATCGCCGGCATCTGCAACAGGGTGATCGTCAAGAGCAAACTATGCTGGGCACATGCCATTCTGGTGTATAATGACAGGACCTCAGCGGTTAGTGGATGGCAGCCCCCACTAACCACGATTCACTTTTCACGACAGCGTTCAGACCAACGATGGAGAGCACAATGAAAGTCCTGATAACAGCGGGGTGGGTCGAAAGATTTGTGGATGGCTTCCGGGAGGAGTTTCCGCAGGTGGAGTTTGTGATTGCGGATACGGCCGAGAAGATTGCGGCGCAGGCCGCCGACGCGGAGGCCGCCTTCGGCCCGATGAACAGCAGCCAGCTGCAAGCTGCACCCAACCTGCGCTGGATCCAGTCGCCCAGCGCAGGCGTGGAATGGATGCGCAACGCGCCGGAGCTGGCGGAGCGGGATATTACCGTCTGCAATACGCGGGGAGCGCACGCCGCGACGATTGCAGAGCATACAATGGGTATGCTGGTATTCCTCACGCGCCAGTTCGGTCCCCTCTATAAGGCGCAACAGCGGCACGAGTGGGGCGTTCCCGAGGGCGCGCGGCTGGTCGGTCTCGTCGGTCTGAAAATGGGTATCATCGGCCTGGGGAATATCGGCCGCGAAATCGCAAAGCGGGCCGCCGCTTTCGAGATGGATGTCATTGCGGTCGACGTCAATCCCATGGAGAAGCCCGACTATGTCTCCGACCTGCAACGCATGGACGGTATGCCGGCGCTGTTGCGGGAATCGGATGTGGTGGTGGTGACGGTCCCGATCACTGCGGAGACGCGGGGCATGATCGGGCCGGAGGAGCTGGCCCTCCTGCAACCGGAAGCCTTTTTCATCGTCATCTCGCGCGGGGGCATCATCGATGAACCGACTCTGATCCGGATGTTGGAGGAGGACAAGCTGGCCGGCGCCGCGCTGGATGTGGCGGCCACGGAGCCGCTGCCGGCGGACGATCCGCTGTGGGACGCGCCGAATCTGTTGATCACGCCGCACAGCTCCCCTTCTTCAGTCCAGACCTCGACCAATGTCGGGCGCATTTTGAGCGGCAATCTGCGGCGCTTTCTGAATGGCGAACCGCTGCAGAATACGGTCGGAATCAAACGCGGTTACTGATGTGCGTTTACATGGAAAACGCGCTTTCCCCGAACTGCTTTTTTGCCCAAGAGCGGGCAGGCGTCCCGCTTGCCCGGGTTGCAGCCTCCGCATCAGCTCCTGGTATCAAAAGAATCCACATCTTAAGGAGACCATAGTATGCAAGTCGTTGACGTTATCGCCCACTGCCTGAAAGAGGAGGGCACCGAGATCCTTTTCGCCTATCCGGTCAACAATCTCATCGAATCGGCCGCCAAATTGGACATCCGCACTATTATCGTGCGCCAGGAGCGCATCGGTCTGCACATGGCGGACGCCATCAGCCGCTTGAGCTCGGGCGACAAGATCGGCGTCTTCTGCATGCAGTCCGGCCCCGGTTCTGAAAACGCCTACGGCGGCGTGGCCCAGGCTTTCGGCGATTCCTCTCCAATCGTCGTCCTGCCCGGCGGCTATGCCCGGCCGATCAACCAGGTGCAGCCCAACTTCAACTCCGCCCAGAGCTACGCCCCCGTCACCAAATCGAGCGAGCAGCTGATCATGCCGGAGATGACCGCGGACGCGATACGGCGGGCGTTCCAGGCGGTGCGCAGCGGCCGCCCGCGGCCCGCCCTGGTGGAGACCCCCGCGGATATTGCCTCTGCCGAGGTCGCAGAATTCAGCTATCAGCCGGTGAAACGGCTGCGCTACGGGCCGGACCCGGCCGATGTCGAACAGGCGGCGGATATGCTGGTGGCGGCGGAAAGGCCGGTGATCTATGCCGGCCAGGGTGTCCACTACGCCAAGGGGTGGGATGCCCTCAAGGAGCTGGCAGAGCTGCTGGAAGCGCCCGTCACCACGACGCTCAACGGCAAGAGCGCCTTCCCCGAAACACATCCTTTGAGCCTCGGCTCGGCCAACCGCTCCCACACGCGGGCTGTGGGGGAGTTTCTGAATAACGCCGACGTGATCTTCGGCATCGGCTGCAGCTTCAGCATCACCAGCTTCGGCGTACGCATGCCGGCCGGCAAGACGATCATCCACGCCACCCTGGACCCGGCCGACGTCAACAAAGACGTCGTCAGCCAGCACGCTCTCGTCGGCGACGCCGACCTGACCCTGCGGGCGTTGATTGCGGCCGTGTCGGAACGGCTGGGCGGACAGCCGCGCGGCCGCCAGGCCGGCGTCGCCGCTAAAATTGCAGAGATCAATGGCAAGTGGGAGGCCGATTGGGCGGCCAAGCTCAACAGCGACGAAGCGCCCCTCTCGCCCTACCGGGTGATTCGCGACCTCTACGACAGCGTCGATGTGGCCAACACGATCATCACGCACGATGCCGGCAGCCCGCGCGATCAGCTTTCCCCCTTCTGGAAATCAGTAACGCCGCTCTCCTATATCGGCTGGGGCAAGACAACACAGTTGGGCTACGGGCTGGGCCTGGCGATGGGCGCCAAACTGGCCTGCCCGGACAAGCTCTGCATCAACGTCTGGGGCGACGCCGCGATCGGCTTCACCGGCATGGACTTTGAAACCGCGGTGCGGGAGCGCATCCCCATTCTGTCGGTCCTGTTCAACAACTTCTCGATGGCGATTGAGATTCCAATCATGCCGGTCTCTCAAGAGAAGTACGGCGCCACCGACATATCCGGCAACTACGCCAAGATGGCCGAGGCGTTCGGCGGCTACGGCGAGAGAATCGAGACCCCGGACCAGATCATCCCCGCGATAGAGCGCGGCATCCAAAAGACGGAGGAAGGCGTGCCCGCGCTGCTGGAGTTCATCACCGCGAAGGAGACGGAGATACCGCAACATATGTAACGGCAGTGAATAGTGGATAGTTACATATGGACACTGGCCGGTTGCGGGTAACCGGCCAGTGCAGTTAAGGACGGACCGATGAGCCAGAACAGTGAACGAGTTCCCATCTGTGTGGTCGGGTGCGGCGGCATGGGCCATCGCCACACTATCGCCTACCACACGCTGGAAGAGACCGGCATGTCGAATGTCGAGTTGATGGCGGTCTGCGACATCAACCGCGACAATGCCGAGCGGATCGCAGGCGAGGTAGAGCGCCTGTTTGGCCGCAAGCCGCTGATCTTCACCGATCTGGACCGCATGCTGGCCAACCCGGATATCGCCGCCGTCGACGTGGTTACCGACGGCTCCAGCCACCACGAAATCGCAACCGCCGCGCTTGCGGCCGGAAAACACGCCCTGGTGGAGAAGCCGCTGGGCATCACTATCCGGGCCTGCCAGCGAATCATCGACGCGGCCGAACGTAGCGGCGCCGTGCTGGCGACCGCGGAAAACTACCGCCGCGATCCGGTCAACCGCATGGTGCGTGCGGTGATCGACGCCGGACTCCTGGACGACCCTCTACTCATGATCCAGACTTCGCTCGGCGGCAGCGATCTGATGGCCGCTACGCCCTGGCGCCATCTGAAGGAAAAAGGGGCGATCGGCCTGGACATGGGCGTTCATTACGCCGATATCATCCGCTACTATCTCGGCGAATACGCGCGCATCTTCGGGCGGGGACTGATCGTGGAGCCGATCCGCCGGCGTCCTGTCGCCGAGAATCACCCGCTGATCTCCTACCGGGAGCAGACGCCCACCTACCCGGAGACGATCGAGGCTACGGGCGAGGACTCGATCCTCGCCCAGTATGTGATGCGGTCGGGCGCGACGGTGCAGTTCTCACACCTGGGCGGGGGCAGGGGAAGCAGCCGTTTTGAACGCAGTGTTCACGGCCGCCGGGGCGCGCTGGACATTCCCCGGGACCGCACCGGCGGCGCCGTGCGGCTGCGGCTGGAGGAGCGGACGCTGGAGGGCAAAGAGATCCTGGGCCTGCTGCCGGACTTCTCTCTGAACGCCATCACCGCCCGGCTGTTCGGCGAAGACGGCGTTGTCTATGACCTGCCCGACGTACCCCACGCCGAGATGGCGCTGGACGCCAGGCTGCTTGCGATCGAATATCACGACTTCGCTGAGGCGGTTCTGCAGGGCCGCGCGCCGGAGGTCGACAGCCGCGACGGCATGATCGCGGTGGCTGCCATTCTGGGCGCCTACGAATCCGCGGCTGTCGGGCGTGCTGTCGAGCTTGAGGAGCTGTTGTCGGGCGCGGTGCGCACCTACCAGGAGGAGATCGACGACGCGCTGGGGCTGTAATCCAAACGGGGCGGCGGGGCAGGTCCGGAGTACTACGTTAACATGCCCTGCCCCGTTGCTATGTGAGGGCGGGGCCTTTCGCCGGTTCACGACCGCTACTCGGTCTGCGTCGCCAGAGGATCCGACGATACCACGTCGAGAAGCATTGGGTCTCCCGGGACATCCACCAGCCAGCCGGCCACCCATCCCAGCTCCTCCTCTGCCGAGAAAGCGTCGGTTTTCGCTACGTAGAACCAGCCGCTGTCTCCCGTGCGCCCGAGCAGGCGCAGTCGTTCGCCGGGCGGGATAAGCCCCAACGATTCGTGGTTTTCGCCGGGCCCTCGACGGAGATTCAGCACGACAGAGGAACGGGCATAGAGGGGAGCGGCTTCGGCGGCAGTAGGGGTCGCCGCGGCGGTGTCGGTGGTCAGGCTCACCGTCGGTTCACCCGCAGACGCAGTCGTCGGCTGTTGCTGGGCCCTGACGGCCCGTTCCTCCTCCAAACGCATCGCCACCCGCGCCTCCACGGTCGCCTCAAGCGCGGCGGTGGCGGCGTATTGAGGTTGATTCTTGGACCACTCTTCGGTCAGGCGCAACGCAACCCGCGCCTCCACGGTCGCCTCTTGTGCGGTGGTGGGCGCGTTCTGGGAGCGAATCGCCAGCGCAGAGAGCGCAATCAAGGTGATGATCAGGGGAACGGCCGCTGCGCCCAGCCAGACAAATCGCCGGGTCCTGTTTACAGGCGCGGGGATCTCGATGATGACTTCCGGTCTCAACACCGGCATCTGACGCCGATGGGGCACGAGCGCGTTTGGTTCACGCCCTTCCGCTTCCTGATCTGCGCCTGTGTGTGTACTGCTCGTGTCAGCAGAATTCGGTCCGGAGGAGGAGGACGCTCCCTGGACCCAGCCGCCATCGTCAGCGGAGTTTGTCGAATGTCCTCCTTCTCGGGAGGAGCGCGGCGAGTTGTGGTTAATCACTTTTGCAACGGAGATCAGTTAAACTGGATCGCATGTCGACGGCGGTTGTCGACGCCAACGGTTCCAACAGGCAAGAACGGGCAATGTGACCCGGTATTTGAGTGTATCACATGCGCTACCGCATCGCTATCCCAGCGCTGAAAGCAGGAACGCATGTTGCGCAACATGCCGGCACGACCCGTGTCGGTCTGGCAAGATAGATCGAACAACATCACCGACACGACGAGGCCGTTCGTCTTAAAGGAGACCCCATGCTCATCTCAATACAGGAAAACCTGTTACCCGGGGAAACGCTGAACGAAAAGCTCGACTGCGCCGAGGCGCTGCAGATCGACGGTGTCGAAATTCAGGGTCGATCGCGGCTCTATGACCGCATCAGTGAATACGAGGCCGCCTTCCGCAACCGCACGGTGCGCATCTCGTCCATTTGCGGCCAGTCCACCTTCGACTGGCTCGACCCCGACCTGGCCAAGCGCCAGGCCAGCATCGACGAATCCAGACGCAACCTGGAAGCCTGCGGCCATTTCGGCGCGGCCGGCCAGATTGTGCCGCCCATCTTCGGCCCCCCGCGGCTGCCGGACCTTTCGCCGCTCAAGGATGCGGTGACGCTGGAAAAGGAGTTGTTGGTCGAGATTACACGCGATCTGGCCGCGTTCGCGCACAGTCATGGCACGCTGCTCTTGTTAGAGCCGCTCAACCGCTATGAGCAGCACCTGCTACGGCAGCAGGAGGACGGGGTGGAAATCATCCAGAAGGCAGGGGACCCTCCTGGCGTGGCTCTGCTGACCGATTTCTTCCACATGCATATCGAGGAAGTCGACACACCGGCCACGATCCGCAAGATCGGCCGGTACATCGGTCATATCCACGTGGCTGACAACACGCGTGTTCAGCCGGGCATCGGTGACATCGACTGGCAGGCGGGCATTCAGGCCCTGGCCGACGTCGATTTCAAGGGCTATCTGACATACGAGTGCCGCGTCGCCGGCGAGCCGCAAGCGGCCTTGGCGCAGTCGGTCGCCTTGCTGCGGGCAACGATCGCGAGCGTGCAGGACGGCTGATCAGCGCCACCTCGGCGCAACGCACCTGCATATCCTTACAGGGAGATCATATCCCAGGGAATTCCGGTTGGTCAATCAGTTCTCTGTGCAGGGCTCCTCCTAAAATAGGTCTGTGTTCTTGAGGGATTGCCGGCAAATTACACTGGTGAAAGGTCACTTTCCGGCCTGAAATACCCCAGAAACCAGGGCGGCGTCTGTTCTGGGCAATATACGTACGATCCTTCTACGTATTGCTGGCTGCGCTGTGTGCGCCGCGGAAGCATCCTCCCCAATTCCTCTGCTTCATCTCCAGAATTTTTCCAGATTTCAGGAATACACTGTAGAGAGTCAGGACGATGGCTGCAGGGCAGCCAATCGTATCACCCGATCTGCAGCTTACTGTGTTACCCGTTCCGGAGACAGAGAAATGGCCGATTCTGCAGCGCTGATCGACATACAAAACATAAAGAAAGTCTATCAGATGGGGGAGACGAAGGTACTCGCTTTGGACGGCGTTTCCCTTTCAATAGACGAGGGAGAATACGTAGCGATCGTCGGTACAAGCGGTTCGGGCAAGAGTACGCTGATGAACATCATCGGTCTCCTGGACAGCCCCACGGAGGGTGTCTTTGAGATTCGCGGCCAGAAGGCAAGTGGACTGACCGGCAGACAGCTGGCGGATCTGCGCAACAGGGAGATCGGATTCGTATTTCAGCAGTTTAACCTGCTGGCGCGAGCGCCTGCCTGGCAGCAGGTGGAGCTGCCGCTCTTCTACGCCAACGTTGCTCGCGGTACTGCACGCGAACGGGCGCTGGAGGCACTAGCGCAGGTGGGACTGGCCGAACGCGCAGACCACAAACCGGAGGAGCTTTCGGGCGGCCAGCAACAGAGGGTGGCCATCGCCCGTGCGCTCGTCAACCGGCCCAGCCTGCTGCTGGCGGACGAACCAACCGGAGCGCTCGACACCCGAACCGGCGAAGAGGTGATGGCGCTCTTTGAGAAGCTGCACGAGGAAGGACTGACACTTGTCATCATTACGCACGACCAGGAGGTCGCCGAACGGGCCCGTCGCGTAATTATGATGCGGGACGGGGTTGTTGTTTCCGATTCAGACGGGGCTGCTGCTGCGGGCGGAGAGCGCAACGGGCTGAGAAGGGCCGCGCTTGCGCCGCGCCCGCGGCCTGCTGCGATAGAGCAAGATGAGGAAAAGAGGTATGAAGCTGTTTAGATATTTCCGGGTTGCTGTGGATAGCATCACTGCCAACAAGATGCGGGCCGGTTTGACAATGCTGGGCATTATCATCGGCGTGGCCGCGGTCCTGACTATACTCGGTATCGGACGCGGCGCGTCGGCAAACATCCTGGGCGAAGTTGCCAGCCAAGGCACAACACGCTTGACGATCAGCCCGAGCACAGCGAGCGAAGGAGAGGGCGCCGGCGCCTCTGTTCAGACGCTGACCATGGGCGATGTAAAGGCGCTTTCCGACCCCGCCTTCCATCCGGATGTTGTTGAGGTCGTGCCCCAATTTGGAGGCAACATCCAGCTGGTCGCCGGCAGCAACAACAAACAGACCCGGGTGACAGGCACGACTGCTGACTATGCCGAGGTTCACAGACTGGAGATGGCCGAGGGCCGCTTTCTGACGGAGGACGAGATCACCCGGATGAGAAATGTAATCGTCATCGGGACGACGGTAGCGACCGATCTTTTCGAGCGCACGCAGGTGGTAGGCGAGAGCGTGCGCATCGACGGCGAACCGTTCACGATCGTCGGTGTGCTGGAAGAAAGCGGCAACGCGGGTTTCGGCAGCAATGACGACAGTGGGTTCATCCCGATCGGCGCGGCCCACGGACGCATCTTCAATGTTCCCCGCTATCGGGGCGAATACACTGTTACATCGATATCGGTGAATGCGGGAAATGAAGAGCGGGTGGAGGCAGCCGAGCTGCAGATCGAACAGACCTTGCGTCTGCGCCACGGCTTGACAGCCGGCGACGATAATGACTTTACCATCAGCACGCAGGCCAGCCTGCTGGACACGATCGGTGCCGTCACCAGCACGCTTACCCTGCTTCTGAGCAGTATCGCTGCCATCAGCCTTGTGGTAGGCGGAATCGGCATCATGAACATCATGCTTGTATCGGTGACCGAACGCACCAGGGAGATCGGCCTGCGCAAGGCACTCGGCGCACACACCAGCGACGTGTTGCTGCAGTTTCTGACTGAGTCGCTGGTACTGACGTTACTTGGGGGCTTGATTGGAATCGCCATCAGCTACGGCCTGGCTCTGCTGGTGCAGAGAATCCCCAACTTCCCGATCGACCTTCTGATTGGGATCGACGCGCTGCTCCTGGCTGTGGGTGTCAGCGCCGGTTGCGGGCTGATATTCGGGCTGTACCCGGCGATGCGTGCGACCCGGTTGGACCCGATCGAGGCGCTGCGCTATGAGTGACGAACATGTTGAGAAAGAAGGTGAAGGACCGGCTGTTGAAGGTGCCGGCTGAAAGCAGGACAGATTCTCCTGCGGTTACACAGCGTATACAGCGAATTTCGGAACGGACGACAGATACCTGCGTCAATTGGAAGGAGCATTCGTATGAACTGGAAACATACTTTGATTATTCTGAGCGCCATGGTAGCTGGCGTCGCGTTCGGCGTCGGCTTTGCAGGTTTCTCCGGCCGGGTCGGGCCGGAACAAACGGCAGCCGGAATGGAGTTGGCAGCTGTAGCGGAGCCGGCAGCTGAAACGGAACCGTCAGTCAGCATTGAGACCACGCTCATCCGCCCCGCGGACTCGGCGGTAGACCGCGTCACCGCAGCCGGCAATATCGAGCTTGTAGACACACAGCAGGTGGTTGCACGGGTCAACGGCTACGTAGACGAGGTCCTGGTGGAAGTTGGCGACGTGGTCGGCAGCGGTGATCGGCTGGTGACGCTGGAGCGGACCGACCTGCGCAGGGCGGTGGACCAGGCCCGCATAAATCTGACGTCGGCTGAACTACAGCTTGAAAATCTGTTGGCGGACGCCAGCGCGGCCGAGCTTGCCGCGGCGGCAGCGGAGTTGAAGTCGGCCGAGGAAAATCTGGCCGAAGTGCAGAGCGGCGCCAGCGAAGGGGAGCTGGCTGCAGCGCGCAGCAACGCCGGCTCCGCTTGGGCCAGATACGAAGACCTATTGGATGGCGCCAGCGAGAATGAACGTATCCAACTGGCGGCAGCGGTGGAAAACGCACACGTAGCCATGCAGGAAGCCCAGACAGAGTATGACAAAGTAGCTTGGCGCGAAGATGTGGGTATGACGCGGCAGGCGGCGCAGTTGCAGCAGGCGACGATCTCCTACGAGTCGGCGCTGGCGGCCTATGAGGAGGCAGTTGCGCCAGCTTCAAAAGCGGATTTGCAGTCGGCGCTAAGCCAGGCCCAGACGGCACAGCAGCAGTTGGATGATCTGTTGGCCGGCCCGACGGCCGTCAACATCGCGGCAGCCGAGGCGCAGGTCGCTGCGGCCCGGTCCAAGCTGGACACACTGTTGCGCGGTGCGGATGAAACGGATATCGAACTGGCGCAGCTGTCGATCGAGCAGGCGCAGCTCACCCTGCTGGAGGCAAGGCTCGACCTGGTCAAAGCGGAGCTGGTCGCTCCGGCTGCGGGTACTGTTTTACGGGTCAATGTGGATGAAAGCGACCGGATTTCAGCGGGAACCGTCGCGATCACGTTAGCGAACCTGAGCCAGCTGCAGCTGACGATCGATGTCGCCGAAGTCGATATTCCCAAGATCAGCGTCGGCCAGCTGGCGGACGTCACGATCGATGCTTTCCCCGAAAGGGTGTTTGCAGGGATGATCAGCAGCATCGATCCATCGAGCAGCGCCCAGGAGGGGGTGATCGACTACCCGGTGACGGTGCGGCTGATCGATGAAGCCCTGACCGGGGTACGGCCGGGTATGACGGCTGTTGCCACCCCGCGCAGCGAAACCGCGGACGCCCGCTGGCTCGTGCCCACGACGGCAGTTCAGGAGAAAAACGGAGAGACGGTCGTGATGAAGTCGAGAGACGAAGATGCGCTGCCGGTCGCCGTGGTGGTGGAAGGTGTACAGGGCGAATGGACTGTTGTTCGTTCAACACAGCTGCAGAGCGGCGATGAAGTATTCGGCGCCACCACCTTCGTCAAGCAGGAGGACGACGAATGGGTTTCCTTCTCCGGGCCGCCCCGGGGCGCTCCTGGCGCCGGTGGCGGGTCTCCCTAGAAGGCGAGAGAGCAGTAGACCGGGAACAGCGCAGGCTGCAGGAACAGATTACGCTGGATCCACCGTGGCTTAGGTACTGGAAACCTGGGCCGTACAGACGCGAAGGAGCTCGACCCCATGCCGGTCGAACAACTTGCCCTTGCAGGAGGAACCAGTTATAACGGGCCTATGCCGGAAGAACGCATTCTGATTGTTGACGACGACCGCGAAATCGCCCGCCTGCTGCGCAGCTATTTGCAGCGGGAGCGGTACGCCGTATCTGTCGCCTATGACGGCGAGACGGCTCTCCAGGTATTGCGGCGGGAGTCGCCGCAGTTGATGCTGCTGGATCTGATGTTGCCGGACAGGGATGGTTGGGAGGTCACACGTACAGTCCGCGGCGACGAGAAGCTGGCGAACACGCTGATCATCATGCTGACCGCGCGGGTTGAGGATACGGACAAGATCATTGGCTTGGAACTGGGTGCGGACGATTATGTCACCAAGCCGTTCAATCCGCGCGAGGTAGTGGCGCGAGTGCGGGCGCTGCTGCGGCGTACCCAGCGGGCGACACCGCCAGTGACGGCGCTGGTTGTTGGTGATCTGCGGATGGATGTAGAGCGCCGCGATGTGCAGGTGCGGGACACAGCCGTGGAACTGACGCCTACGGAGTTCAGTCTGCTGCAGACGCTGATGGAAAGCCCCGGCTATGTCTTCACACGCACAGAACTGCTGGATAGAGCACTGGGATACGACTACGACGGCGTCGATCGGATGCTGGACAGCCACATAAAGAACCTGCGCCGCAAGCTCGAGGTCGATTCCCGCAAACCGCAGCTTGTCCAGACGGTTTACGGCGTTGGCTACCGGCTGGCTGGAGAGCGGGAATGAACCGGTTATGGGTGCGGTTGAGCTTGGCTTTCGCGGCCATAATTATCATCAGCTTTGGCGCCATCTCGTCCACGGCGCGACTGTACTTCGCCGACAATAATGTACGCGTGCTGGGTCTTTCCTATTTTTCCAGGCCGGGTGGCCTCATCGATCTTTTAGAGGAGCATTATGCCGACCGCGGAAGTTGGCAGGGTGTGTCACCACTGCTGGAAGGCGCCGATTCAGCTCTCTTTTTCAACGCCACCAACAGGACAGTTCTCGTACTGACGGATCCGGAGGGCGAAGTTCTCTATGCAACCGCGGGCCCTGACGGCCCAAGCCGTCTGGAGGCGTCCCAGTTGCAAGGGGCACTCCCCATCAGCGTCGAAGGGCGTACCGCCGGCTTCCTCAATCTGCTCCTGCGGGCACAGCCGACTGAAGGTCTAGTCGGTTTTACAACTTCTGATGACATCTCGCCAGGTTTCGCGGAACGGGCCAGCGGATTCCTGTTGCAGGTGCTTCTCATCGGCGCGGTACTGGCAATGGTCTTTGGCGTGCTGGTAAATCGCTGGCTTTCCGCGCCCCTTACCCGTCTTGTAGACGGAACGCAGGCCATTGCCAGGCGTGATCTCAGTTTTCGGGTGAAAGAACAGGGAAGTACTGAAATGCGGGAGGTGTCGAATTCCTTCAATCAGATGGCAGCCGCGTTAGAGGACGCGGAGACGCTGCGCCGCAGCATGTTGAACGACATTGCCCATGAGCTTCGTACGCCCCTTACGGTTCTGGAAGGCAACCTGCGGGCCATTCTGGACGATGTTTACCCTCTCGAAAAAACCGAGATCACCCGCCTCTATGATCAGACCCGCCATCTGCACCGGCTGGTAGACGATCTGCGACTGTTGGCCCAGGCGGAGGCGCGCCAGTTGCCGCTGCAGCGCAGCGCCATTGATCTGGTCCTCTTGCTGGAGGAAGTAGCAGAGCTTTTTTCTCCACTGGCGGGAGAAAAGAATATCTCCCTCAATACCAGTTTGCCGCGGTCATCCGTTCTTGCTGCCGTTGACCGCATGCGGTTCGCCCAGACTTTACAGAATCTCCTTGCAAACGCCTTGCAACACACGCCGGTCGGTGGGGCCGTCTCCCTTTCATTGCAGACGGAAGGAGAGACCGCCGCGATTGCAATAGCCGATAACGGTGAAGGCATTGCTGCAGAGGATATTTCCCATCTTTTTGACCGCTTCTACCGGGTCGACAAAAATCGAGCCCGTGACACCGGTGGCGTTGGGCTGGGGTTGGCCATCGCGCAGGCGCTTGTCAGGGCCCACGACGGAGAGATTGAAGTGACCAGCGCAGGGGTGGGGCTGGGCAGCACATTTACCATTCGGCTACCGCTTGCGCAGGGCAGCCACCCCTGAGAATATTCCACAGATCCATCGCACACGCTCCTCTCCTGTTGCCGGCAGACCTCAACGCCGCCCTCCGTCTAGCCACCGTGTTCATTCTTCCCCACCATCGTCTCTCTACTCCCCCACTTACTGTCTCAAGCCACTGACCACCGCAGTTCAGCTGCACCCCGCGCAAGAGCATTGACTTTTCCTTTGTCGATTCTTATAATCAGGGGACCGCATCCGCTGATCGACAGCGGACTTGTTTTCGCAGACCGAAACCGGCAATGACAGATCTAACCTCCCATAAAACCGCCGATGACAGCTCGCCCCACTCCACAACCAATCTGGCTGTCGTCGCTATCGGAGGCAACTCCCTGATTGCCGACAGCGGCCGGCCGGAGATCGTCCACCAGTGGGACGCGGTCCATGAGACCACCGGGCAGATTGCCCGGATGCTCGAAAGTGGCTGGCAGGGAGTCGTAGTCACCCACGGCAACGGGCCGCAGGTGGGGTTCATCCTCCGGCGCAACGAACTGGCCCTCGGCGAAGTCCACACCATCCCCCTCACTCTTGTCGTCGCCGATACGCAAGGCAGCATCGGCTTCATGCTGCAGCAGGCGCTCAACAACGACTTCCGCCAGCGGCACATCCCACGCGAGACCACCACCATCATCACGCAGACGCGCGTCGACGAGAACGACCCGGCCTTCGACAATCCATCCAAGCCGATTGGCGGCTTTCTGGATGAAGAGACGGCCCGCAGCTTTGAGAGCAGGGGCTGGCACGTTGTCGAGGACGCCGGGCGCGGCTGGCGGCGGGTTGTTTCCAGCCCGAAGCCGGTAGAGATCATCGAAATCGAGGCGGTTCGTCAGGCGGTGGAGATGGGCTGGGTGGTTGTGGCCTGCGGCGGGGGCGGCATCCCGGTTGTGCGTGACGCCGGTGGCCAACTGCAAGGCGTCTCCGCGGTAATCGACAAGGACATGGCCAGCAGCCTGCTGTCGGTCGATTTGGGGGCCGACCTCTTTCTGATCAGCACCGGCGTGGAGAAAGTGGCCCTGAACTTTGGCAAGCCCGAACAGATCGATCTGGACCAACTCACCGTTGCCGAGGCCAAACGGTATCGGGGGAAGGGGCATTTTGCTGCCGGTAGCATGCAGCCCAAGATCGATGCCTGCATCGAATTCCTGGAAAACAGCGGCAATCCCCACGCCCACTGCCTGATCACCAATCCGCAGAATCTGCACCGGGCGCTGGCAGGGAAGACGGGAACGAGGATAATTTTATAGTTTTTCGTAGCGCCGCGCGTGGACGGTGGAGAAAGCGCTGCGTGAACGAGTGGAGTTGCAGTTACTGAAAATTGGATACGAAATCCCTAACATAAAGTCAGGAGTAGGCTCGAATGCAAACCGATTTGCGCGGTCGCGATTTTATCAGTGATATGGACTTCTCGAAGGAGGAGATCGAGACGGTCCTGGACGTTGCCCTTACGCTCAAACGGGAGCGTGCGCTGGGAATCGGCCATCCGCTCTTACGCGACAAAGCGCTGGCCATGCTCTTCTTCTTCACCAGCACGCGCACCCGCTCCAGCTTCGAGGCCGGCATGGCCCAGTTGGGAGGACACGCGGCGTTCATCGACCACGAGACAACACAGATCAGCCATGGCGACACCGGCAAAGAGATTGGTGAAATCTTTGGACGCTACTATGACGGCATCGCCATCCGCCAGTGCGACTGGGACATCGGCAACGGCTACATCAACAGCGTTGCGGACGCCAGCCGCGCGCCGGTGCTGAACATGCAGTGCGACATCTACCACCCGTTCCAGATCCTGGCCGATCTGATGACGATTATCGAAAAGGTCGGCGACCCCCGCGGCAAGACGATAAACGTCAGCTGGGCTTATGCGAGCAGTTACCAGAAGCCGATCTCAGTGCCCCAGAGCCTGGTCTTGCAGATGACCCGCTTCGGCATGAACGTGCGGCTGACCCATCCGCCCGAATACAAGCTCATGCCGGACATCATCCAGCAGGCCCAGGACAATGTCGGGCAGCACGGCGGCAGCTTCGAGATTCTCGACGATTTCGACGCCGGGTTCAAGGGCGCCGACATCCTCTACCCCAAGAGTTGGGGCGCGCTGCTGACGACCGCTGACGACGAGGAAAGCGCGCGCATCGGACGCCAGTACACCGACTGGATCACCGACAGCCGCCGCATGGCCCTGGCCGGCGACAATGCCCTGTACATGCACTGTCTGCCGGCCGATCGCAACATCGAAGTCACCGACGAAGTCATCGACGGGCCCCAGTCGATCGTCTACGATGAGGCGGAGAACCGCATGCACGCCCAGAAGGCGGTCATGGCACTGACGATGCGATAAAACTGCAGTGGTTAGTGGTCAGAAGCCCGTACAGACAGATAATGAGAAACTTCGAGATGAACGGAAATGAGAGAGGCTCGGCCCGGCGCGTTGTTGTCACCGGTATTGGGATGGTGACGCCCTTGGGGCACGATTTGGAAAGCTCCTGGGCCGGGTTGATGGCGGGAAAATCAGGTACCGGCCCTATCACCCACTGGGACGCGACCGGATTTCCCACGCAGATCACCGCCAGGGTCAACGATTGGGAGCCGCGCGCCTACATGGACCGCAAAGACGTCCGCCGCACCAGCCGCGGCACGCAGCTGGCGTGGAAGGCAACGCAGGAGGCGCTGGACCGCTCCGGTCTGGACCTCTCGCAGGAGGACCGCTCGCGTGTCGGCGTGGAGATGGGGCTGGCCTTCGGCGGCTGGGATATTGTTGAGGAGGAGGGCCGCAAGCTGGAGGAAAACGGCCCCAAACGTTTCAATCCGGCCAGCGCCACCGCCGCGCTGATCAGCAGCGCGCCGACATTCATCGCCATCAAGTACGGCATCACCGGCCCCACCAACAGCCAGGTGACAGCCTGCGCGACCGGCATCACCAGCATCGGCGAAGCCGCGCGGCGCCTCCAGCGCGGGGAGGCGGATATCATGCTGACCGGCGGGGCCGAGGGCTATCTGACCAAGATGGCGATATCCACCTTCAGCCGCCTCGGCGCGGCCAGCACGCGCAACGACGAGCCGGAAAGCGCCTGCCGCCCTTTCAGCGGCGACAGGGACGGTATGGTCGTGGGCGAGGGCGCGGCTGCATTTGTGCTGGAAACGCTGGAACATGCGCAGGCGCGCGGTGCGCAGATCCTGGCCGAGTTCGCCGGCTACGGGCTGAGTGAAGACGCCTTCGATATGGTCGCGCCGGAACCGGGCGGACATGGCGCAACCGAATGTATGCGCATCGCGCTGCAGGAGAGCGGGCTCGGCGCCGATGAAATCGACTGGATCGTCGCCCACGGCACCGGCACAGTTTTGAACGATAAATCGGAGACCGCTGCCATCAAACGAATCTTCGGCGAGGACGCCTACAACATCCCGGTCACCAGCCTCAAGAGCAGCATCGGCCACGCCATGGGCGCAGCCGGCGCGCAGAGCGCGGCCGCGCTCGTGCAGGCGATGCAGACGCACCGCATTGCGCCGACCATCAACTACAATGAGCGGGATCCCGACTGCGACCTCGACTATGTGCCAAACGCCAGCCGCGCCTGCCAGGTCGATGCCGGCCTCTGCAATGGATTCGGTCTCGGCGGCCAGAACGCCTCGCTGATTCTCAAGCGTTTCAAGGCAGTGGACAGTGATTAGTGGCTAGTGGCCGGTAACTGCCATCTTGGAAGAGCGGGGTAAGGTCTGCTATCCACGACATGGAGATGAAATAATGCGTATCGAAAACCCCTTTCGCAAGGTCGAACGTCTCAAGCGGGTCAAGAATCTGCCTGCCAATCCCCGCGAAGAGCGGGTGCCGCCGGGTCAGTTCGTGACAGAACGATTTCCGGTGCTGACCTACGGCCCGACGTATCATTACGCCTCTCTGGATGGTTGGGATCTGAACGTCTCCGGACTGGCCCAGGAGAAGAGCTTCTCGTGGGATGAGTTGACGGCCCTGCCGTCCAAGACCCAGACCGTTGACATCCACTGCGTCACCCGCTGGAGCAAACTGGACACCACCTGGACGGGCGTACCCTGGCGTAAATTTCTGCGCCACATTGAAGTCGACCCGGCGGCCACGCACGTGATGGCCCACTGCGACGGCGACTATACGACAAATATCGCTCTGGATGTGCTCGACGACGACGACACGATGCTCGCCTACCTCTATCAGGGCAAAGCGATCGAACCGGATCACGGCTATCCCCTGCGGCTGCTGGTGCCAAAGAAATATTTCTGGAAGAGCGCCAAATGGCTGCGCGGGTTGGAGTTCATGCGCGGCGACCGGCCCGGCTTCTGGGAACGCTACGGTTACCACATGGAAGGAGACCCCTGGCTGGAGGAGCGGTTCAGCTAGCTTTCAGTAATCCCTGACAGATGTCGGACACAACCTTTGCGGGGCGTCCTCTGGGCTCCGCACAATCGAAGAATGGCCCGCCGCTTCACTCGCTTTCGGCAGTGAAGCGCACGGTCACGGCCCGCATTCCCACCGCGGACGGCGCCTTCTACCTGCATCATTTCCGCAGCGCTGGAGACGGCAAGAACCATCTGGCCCTGGTGCTCGGCGACGCTGAAGGCGAAGATCTGCTCGTCCGCATCCACTCGGAATGTTTCACCGGCGACGTGCTCGGTTCCCAACGCTGTGACTGCGGTGAACAGTTGACGCGGGCGATACAGGCCATCGCCGCCGAAGGGCGGGGCGCGCTCATCTATCTGCGGCAGGAGGGGCGGGGCATCGGCCTGGAGGAGAAGCTGCGCGCCTACAATCTGCAGGATGAAGGTTACGACACGGTTGACGCCAATCTGCTGTTGGGCCATCAGGCCGACGAGCGGGACTACACGGCCGCCGCCCTGATCCTGCAGGAGTTGGGCGTGCGGTCGGTGCGGATGCTGACGAACAACCCGGCCAAGATCGAAGGGTTGGCCGGGCTGGGCATCGAGGTGCGGGAACGGATCCCCTTGCAGATGCCGTCGAATCCGGAAAACCACGCCTATCTGGAGACGAAGGTCGCCCGGATGCGCCACATCATCCGCCTTAACGGACAGAACGGGCCGGAAATAAGAGAAAAGAGTGAAGAGAAGAGAGGAGAGAGTGAACACCTCACGCATGGCCAGGCGCAAGCGTATCGGCTGCAGCTCGACGGATTGCGCGTTCGTATTCAGAGCCACAACCACGGTGTGGAAAGAGGACAAAGGGGGAAGAAAGCATCTTCTCTCACTCCCCGCTCCTCACTCCTCTCTCCTCAGCCTTTCGTCACGCTCAGCTATGCCCAGAGCCTCGACGGTTGCTTGACCACCCAACAGGGAACAGCTACCCCCATCAGCGCTCCTGCCTCTCTGACGATGACCCACGCGCTGCGGGCGGCACACGGCGCGATTCTGGTCGGCATCGAAACGGTGCTGGCCGACGACCCCGCATTGACGGTGCGGCTGGTTGCCGGTGACAACCCGCAGCCGGTGATCGTCGACTCCCGGCTGCGCACGCCGCTGAACGCCCGGCTTCTGCAGGGAAGCGGCAGCGCTTGGATCGCGACCACGGCCCAGGGAGCGCAGTCGTCACGCCGGCAGCGGCTGGAAGAGGCGGGCGCACGCGTCTTCACTTTGCCCGCAGATGAAGATGGACGCGTAGATCTGGCCGCTCTCCTCACCTGCCTCGGCGCGGAGGGCATCGGGGCGCTGATGGTCGAGGGCGGCGCACGCATTCTGACCAGCTTCCTGGAAGAGGGCTTGGCGGACTATGCCGTGATCACGATAGCGCCGGTCTTTCTGGGCGGCTATCAGATGATCCAACCGGCCGGCGCGGGGGACGAACTCCGCGGAGTGATGCCCCGCCTGCGGAATGTCGAGCAGGTGCAGCTGGCGACCGACACGATACTGTGGGGGGAGTTTGAGAAGAGAGTCGCCCGTAACGGCAGGTCTGCGACGTGAGCTTTGCTTCCAACTGTGTGGCGCGGCGCGCGGTGCTGTTCACGGCGCCGGGCACGGTCGAGGTATGCACGGAGGAGATGGCCCCGCCGCAAGGGGACGAACTGCTGATCGAAACGGTCGTCTCCGCCATCAGCGCCGGCACGGAGATGCTCTTTTACCGCGGACAGGTTCCTCCCGGTATGGCAGCCGACAGCTCGATCGCCGGTCTGACCGACACGGTAAGCTACCCGCTGAAGTACGGTTATGCCTGCGTAGGCCACATCTGTGATACTGCCAGCCCGCCGACACGACAGGCGGAAACGACGGAAGCGGATGGGCAGATAGACGCAGCGGGCGTAGAGGACAACCGCTACTACTTCGCCTTCCATCCCCACGAAAGCCACTTTTGCGCCAGCCCGCAGGCGCTCCTGCCGGTGCCCCAAGGGATGCCGCCGGCGCAGGCAGCGCTCTTGCCCAATGCCGAAACGGCCGTCAATCTGGTGATGGACGGCGCGCCGCTTGTGGGCGAGCGGGTGCTGGTGATGGGGCTGGGCATCGTGGGGTTGCTGACAACCGCGCTGTTGGCGCAGTTCCCTCTGGCCGCGCTGATCGCGGTGGACCCGCTGCCGCAGCGGCGGCGGATTGCCCAACGGCTGGGCGCGAGCCAGACAATCGATCCCGGCGGCGCGGACGGCGCTGAAACACTGCAAGAGGCGTTGGCGGATGCGGGAGAGCGGCACGGCATCGATCTGATCTACGAACTCTCGGGCCAGCCGTCAGCCCTGGACGCGGCGGTCTCGGCGGCCGGATTTGACAGCCGTATCGTGGTCGGTTCCTGGTACGGGACCAAGCCTGCAACGCTCCAACTGGGCGGCTCCTTTCACCGCAACCGCGTCCGTCTGATCAGCAGCCAGGTGAGCACAATCGCGCCCCGGCTGCACGGTCGCTGGACAAAGGCCCGCCGCATGGAGAGCGCCTGGCAGCTGCTGGCGAAGCTGCCGGCAGAGGGGCTGATCTCGCACCGGTTCCCGCTGGAGCAGGCGGCCGAGGCCTACAATCTCATCGACAGCTGTCCGGAGCATACTTTGCAGGTCATTCTCAACTACAGTTCTTAGTGGTCAGTACTTGGTTTTCAGTTGCGGTGGCGGCCGCGCTTCTGAAGACTGACCGCAATGAACCAGGACCTCAAACGGAGGGATCGATTCGATGTACAAATTGGCAGTACAGCGGGATTTTGTGGCCCAACATTTCCTCATCGGCGGCGATTGGGGGCCGGAAAACGCGTGGCACTCCCATCACTACCGGCTGGAGTTCCAGTTGGAGGGCGCGGAACTGAATGAACACGGCTACCTGGTGGATATCGTGCATGTGGAGGAGTTGTTGGAAGAGTTGGCGGGCCGCTATCGCGATAAGACGCTCAATGACCTGCCGGAATTCGAAGGCCTCAATCCAAGCATCGAGCATTTTTGCCGCATCGTCGGCAACAGCTTTTCCGACGGGCTGAACGCGGACAACATCAGCGCGGTCACCGCCCGCATCTGGGAAAACGAAATCGCCTGGGCCTCTTACCGGGTGGAGCGCAATTCCGGGCGCTGACCGCCAGCCACTCAGTTCATGCGCATCGGTCTGCTCATTTACGGCTCCCTGGATACGCTCTCCGGCGGCTATCTCTACGACCGCAAGCTGGTCGAGCATCTGCGTCAGGCCGGCGATTCCGTCGAGATCGTGTCGCTCCCCTGGCGCAGCTACCCGGCGCATCTGGCCGACAACCTCTCGTTGCACCTGTACCGGCGTCTGCGCGACCTTTCCGTGGACATTCTCTTGCAGGACGAGTTGAACCATCCATCGCTGGCGCTGGTCAATCGGTTGCGGCGGCGGCTGAAGCCGCGCTATCCATTGATCAGCATCGTGCACCATTTGCGCAGCAGCGAACGGCACCCGCGCCGCCTGCTGCCGATCTACCGCGCGGTGGAGCGCGCCTATCTGCGCACGGTTGACGGCTTTATCTTCAACAGCCGGACGACCCGGCAGGCGGTGGCGGCGCTGCGAGGAGAGAGAGAAAACCTCGCTCCGCTGGGCGGCGTGATCGCGTACCCGGCCGCGGATCATCTGCCGGCGCCGGACGATGGCGCGGTGGAAAAGCTGATCAGCGCCAGAGAGAGCGATCCCGGTCCCCCGCGCATCCTTTTCGTCGGCAATCTGATCCCGCGCAAGGGGCTGCACCATCTGATAGCCGCGCTCTCCCGTCTGCCGAAGGCCGACTGGCTGCTGGACGTCATCGGTGACGAAGCGGTCGACAGAGAATACGCGGCTGCGCTGCGCAGGCAGATCGGCGCGGCCGGGTTGGAGGGCAACATCCGCCTGCACGGGCGCGTGTCGGACGAGGAGTTGGCCCAGCGGTATCGCGCTGCGCACCTGCTGGCGGTGCTGTCATATGAGGGGTTCGGGATCGTATACCTGGAGGCGATGGCTTTCGGGCTGCCGGTGCTGGCCAGCGTTCACGGCGGCGCCGGTGAGATCGTCGATTCCGGCGTCAACGGTTTTCTGGTCGAGCCGGCAGACGCGGCCGGAACTGCCGCGCATCTGTCCGCCCTGGCCGGGGACAGGGAGCGGTTGGCCGCCCTGGGCCGAAACGCCCGGCAGCGCTTTGTTTCCCACCCGCGCTGGACGGACTCGGCGGCGGCGGTCCGGGCCTACCTGGCAGCCATTGTTCAGTGACCATCGGCGCCTGAAATGACAGACGTTTTCGATTTCACCCGCTACCTGGCCTCCAAACGCACCGTAGACGACCGCGCGCTCAACCGGCATGTCTGGCAGAAGCTGGCGGATGCGGTGGATGGCAAACTGTCGCGTGACCGTCCGTTGCGCGTGCTGGAGGTGGGCGCGGGCATCGGCACGATGGTCGAACGGTGTGTGGATTGGGGGCTGTTTTCTCGCTCAGGCTTTGACGTCAGTTACACTGCGATCGATAGCGAGGAGAGCAATGTCGAGGTTGCGCGGCGGCGGTTAGCGCACCTGACGTCCTGCCGAGAGGCGGGGTTGCGGGCGCGGTTGGAGACGGCCAACCTGTATGACTTCGCGGCCCGGCGGGAAAACCGGCAGCGCTTCGATCTGATCATCGCCCACGCGCTGCTGGACCTGCTCCACCTGCCGGCGGCGCTGCCCGTTCTGTTACAGATGGTGCGACCCAACGGTCTGTTCTATTTCAGCATCAACTTCGACGGCGCAACACTCTTCTTGCCCGAAGTCAACCTGGAACTGGATGGCCGGATCGAAGCCCTCTATCACCGCTCGATGGACACGCGCACTGCGGACGGGCAGCCCTCCGGCGACAGCCGCACCGGCCGCAAGCTGTTCCACGCGTTGCAGGCGTGCGGGGCCGAGGTTCTGGCGGCCGGCAGCTCCGATTGGGTGGTGCATGCGGTCGGCGGGGACTATCCCCACGACGAAGCCTACTTTCTCAGCTGCATCCTGCACTTCGTGGAATCAACGCTGCGGGGCCATCCGGGATTGGACGCGGGCGAGTTTGAGGAGTGGCTAGCCATGCGCCGGCGGCAGGTCGCCCACGGGGAGTTGATGTATGTGGCGCACCAGTTGGACTATTTTGGGCGAGTGGAGGGGTGAGGGTTATTCGTCTTCAAAGTAGGCGGTGTCGATGCGTTTCAATTCGTAAGTAGCTTCGGTTGTGACGCCGACATTGTAGTCGATCATGAAATCAGCTAGTTGACGACCGTCAACCAGGATAATTCTTGTGCCGACTGACTTCACGAAGTCCCGCGCGTCTTGGGTGAAAGTAGAAGTGGTAATGAATACACCTTTTCCGGCTTTCTGACCCGCCAGAGCACCTACAAAGTTACGGATCTGAGGACTGCCAACGGGACCCTCCCAGCGTTTGGCCTGAATGTAGATCACATCAAGACCCAAGCGGTCCTCATTGATGATCCCGTCTATCCCCCCATCACCAGAACCGCCGACTGCTTGACCAGCCTCTTCTCTTGAGCCACCGTACCCCATACCGACCAATACATCAACGACGAGACGTTCAAAAAACGATGGCGAGCAGTTCCTGACCATCTCAAGAATCTCGTTTGCGAGGTAGGATCGAATCGTATCGTGTGCTGCCTTCAAATTGTCCTCTGGCGTGTCTTCATTCGATCTGTCCGAAGACTTGTTTTCGGACTCGGTGGTATCCTTCTTTAGTAAGCTCCGGTATTCCTCAAACTGGTTCAAAAACGTCTTGTCTATGCGGGGAGGTTTGTCGGCCAATACCTTGCGACCGCGTTCAGTAATGCGAGAAGCTCCTCCATCCATGTATTCCAGGAGACCAGCGTTTCTCAACTCCATTCGCGTCCAACTGATTCTGTTGGTAAGCCTATTCCTGCCACTTGAGGTACGTTCGTTTATCTCAGTCGCCGTCAACTTAAAGTGCTGTGCGAGATGATCAGTCAGCGACGATTTGTCGTGAATCTCTCCGTCTCCTAGCAATTCCAGTATTGGTAACGTGAGGTCGAACATGGTGGGTATCGGCACAATTTCCTCCAAGGACGAACATCAAATTCAGCTTTGTCTATTTCAAGCAGCAGTCACCTCGACGATCACACTGCGTCCAACGGCTCGGAGTGCTTTCTGAACCTGATCAATGGGTGAACTGAGATCGGGATCGATTAGCTTCTGCACAGCCGACTTGTCAATCCCCAGCCGGCTGGCAAGCTCCCCGTTGCTAATACGCTGTGCGCGCATCGCTGAATAGAGCGCCAGCTTGGCGGCAACCACAGTCGGCACTGCGACAAGCTCCTGACCGGCGGCCGGTTGGCTAGGTGTAGGGATCTCCCATTGCGCGTGGACATATCCGGCTAACGCTGTAGCGATGGCGTCTTCGGCCATTGTGAGCGCTTCGGTCCGGTCTTTACCGCCTGTAATTGCCTCTGGGACATCAGGGAATAAGATCACCAGACTTCCATCTTCATCGGGGGTGAGTTCACACGGATATGCATAGATCATGAATCAGAACTCCTTACGGTCAATGCCCAGTTGGCGCAACATCGCGGCAAGTATGCCCTTTGATAATTCCCCTTGTTTCACGATGGTGAATTTGGAGCCGATGTGAAGTCGGCCGTGACTGCCCTTTCCACGAGTTGGGACAAAATGGAAGTCCTGTTTCGTTTTGCGAGCATAGTTTCTGGCCCGCCTAGTGAATTCTCGGCTATTCATGTTTCATTGTCGCGCCTTGCTATGCGGATCGCAAGACTGGGTGGACATTAGATTCATACTCTGCCGTCATAGCACGCCCGCCTCCAATATAGATCTGAGACGACGGGAGGGCAGCACCTCAAGCGTGCGAGCCAGCGCAGCAATGGTCACTTGCCGGTCCCATAGCGCCTCGCGCAGGGCTTCGAGTGCGGCCTCTCTGCCGACAAGGCGCTCAAACCAGCAACAGTCAACCACGGTGCGTGCCGGCGAAGTGATGCGTGCGGGCACGCCTTCGAATTTCGTCTCCTGAATACCATAGGTCTAGGCGCTAAACCGAAGCAGACGAACGCCGACATTGGTAAGCACAGGTGGATTTGCCTTCTGCGGAATGGCTATCCAGACCTGATGGGGAATTGTATGCCGATCCCATGTACCCGGAGGGCCGAAATGAGGCAGGCGATCGCGTTGGGAACGAGGGCGCAGACGGAGGCTATCGAATAGCGTTCCGTGGGCTCGGCGTCGACAAGCCAGTAGAGACCCCAACCGACGCGCTTGACAGCCTCATCCACCTCAAGCTGTCGCAGCCTGTGGTAGGGAATTCCCAACGGCGCTAGTTGACTTGGACGAAAGAAGGCCCCGAAACCGGCTTGGTGTATCACTCTATTGTAGGGTAGGTAGCAAGCGAGTTTTCCCTTGCGGGTACTTTTCCTACTACCCCCCTCCGAACCGTGCTTGCAATTTTCACCGCACACGGCTCTCCCGTGTGTCTTTCCATTTGTCGTTCTTTCTGGATGACGGCAAGTTCAGGTTCGACTCGTTTGCATTACGCATGTCTCTCTGCCTTTCCGTCTGACACACCTGTCTCCCTTCGCCATGTAAAAGGCTTTCCCTCTCTCAAACTACTATGGAGACTCCGTTACCCTATACCTCTCGGCACTTAGGCAATCACGGATTCCGTAACGAATCCCTGGATAAGTATCCCTTAGACTCCCCGTTCGTCTCCTTACCCTTGCTCTCTGCAAGTCGTTCCCTTTCGGCGGGTCGTACTGACAGTGTATAAATATCAGCACCTTCAGGGCTTGGGTTTCAGCCACTTTCCCAAGGGCGGCTAATTTTCGCCAACCGGAGACTGGGATTCAAGCAGTATAGCCTTAGTCATAGGATACAGGTCTTGGCGGTCTGATGTTCATTGTGGCTATCCCATCCTCCGCCTTTACCACCATGCGATTTTCCCTTCATCCTTTCGGAATCCGGTAGGGTGGTTGACCTACGGGGTGTCCCGCTCCTCGTGACCACTTTGTGGGCAGGGGACTCGCTCGTAAACCGTCGCACATACACCTTAGCTCGTGGTCCAGTTTTTTGGTCCCACTTCAAAGGATCTACTCATTGAGTTTGGCGGTCATTACGCGTGTCTCCTGTAAGCCCTGCAGTTGGACGCGCCGGCATTTTACGGGATTGCAGCGTCATTGTCGATTTAGATCGGCAGTTCATGTCATTTTGCCGACTTATTTTGGGATGGGCAGGGGGTTTACCTGCCGTGCTTCACTCCCCTTAGACGGAAGCTTCCTCCTTGTACGCTCAGCTTCTAACAACGGGTATCCGTGAAGTACAGCAGACACCCACCAAAACTGAAGACGGCTAGGACACACCGGCTGCGGCTAGCAGAGCGCAGCACGCGCGAGGCGATTTCTCTTTTGAGTCCTGGAAGTCTTATGTTAAAATGACGAGCGTACGGATATAATCCTCGTCCGCCCACAGTAAGAATGGACGCATAAAATGGAACTTCAAGTGGTTTGTACTGGCTCTCTAGAAGAGATTGCAGCGATTATCGAAGCGATACGGAAGGCAGGAATTGGGGAGGTGGCACCTCAAGTAACAGACACCACAATAGAGTCTGACGAGTCGAAAGGGATTGTGCCCCCTGATTTGATGAGTCAAGCGTTGAGGCGGCAACCGTTGACCAAGCACACAAGAACAATGTTGAAGTCGATCTGCGAATGCGAAGAGGACGAGAGATACCTGTCACGCTCCGACATTTGTGAAGCGACTGGCCTGAACCCCACCCAACTCAACGGCGTTTTGGGAAGGTTCGGCCAACGAGTGAAGGGCACAGATGGCTATGACGGAACATCGAACTACTTCGAATACCGGTGGCTCGAAGAGTCTAACGAATGGGCTTACCGTCTGCCGGAAACGTTGCGCGAAGTGGTACGCGAGATTTTGAGTGGCAACAGTACACGCTGAACTGACCATTCTTGGAGCTAGGAGGCCCGAGCAAATGACGGCCGGGCGCGGAGAATAGCGTGCTTCGCAGGCTCTACCACAACTCCAAATTTGAATCACAGGCTTCACAACCGGCGAAAAGGAGACAAGATGGAACTGACCAATATCAACCTCCAAGCCTTGATGGATCCTAATGATCCACTGGACCCAACCCAAAGGGCGATACTGTGGCACCTCTGTGAGGCTGAGGAAAACAGAGGAAGGGTACCCCGAGGCACACTTCTTGAGGCAACAGGCTTAATCGACCCAGATCCGGTCGCGAATGATTACGGACTCAGACGTAAATTGGGATCAATCACTCAGCGACTCAATACTTCCACCTGGTACAGATCGGAAAGGGATGAAACCGTCGATGGTGGAAGGTGGTATCTCCTACGTGAGGACCTGCGCGATGCAGTGCGCGATCTCCTGACCCTTTTAAACACCTAAGAGTGTACAAGCGCGGAAGGCGGTGGGAAAGCGGGTAAGGCACTTACAGACTAGGTTTGGGCAACCGGGAGAGAAAGTGGACAAGGGAGTTTTCGGAATCTACGAAAAGGAGGAAAATGATGACTGAAAAAGAAACTGAAAGGGGAAGCGGGAGGAAGGAAGATTTCTGGAGGCATCTCGGTGAAAGGCGGGCCAACGCGCCAAACACGTCCAAGTTCATAGAGGGTTTCAGAGGCCACACGTATGAGAATGAGGTTGAGGTTAACGGGTACGTCTTTACCGTGTATCAATATGTGGCAAGTGAGACGGTTGGTGTGTACTTGAAGGCGAACCACAAAAGAAAACAGTCTGTGGAAACGTTCGACGAACGCATCAGGCCTTTTCAAGAACTCTTTGAAGACAGATTGTCGAAGACACTGTACCGGCCCGGGGTTTCGCACAGTTACTTGGGTAGGGACTGGAGATGGAGTTCGCTCTTGTGGGTCGGCTCCACGTATCAATGCAGAAACTGGGATGAAATGGCCGACTTTCTGGACAGGAGGCGACAGGCATACGAGGAGATTCTGCGAGAGGGGCAGTGAAAGAGATGGGCGGTTGGGCGGCAGCTAGAAGGTAGAGGCCGGAGATGATGACATTGGTATCAGGAACGACCCTCATACCCGCGATGAACCAATGTCAACCCGGTACTCTTCCACTAGGCGGCTGACGTCCTCAGGGCTTATCTTCTGCTCACGTGTCCGCTGTTCTCCGTAACGGAGAAGCTGTTGCCACTCATTCTCCTCCATGTAACGGGACAGAGCTTCACGCAGAAGAGCGCTGCGGGAAATGCCTTCCTGCTTTGCCATCTCTTCCACCCGGTCCGCCATCTCACGAGGCAGAGAGAAAGCGATTGTCTTGGTTGTTTGCGGCATATGTACCTTTCATGGCCCTCTGTCTTCTGCTTCGGCGATTTCCCCATCCATAAGCTCCACAATCTCATCGACGATATCAAACGCGGCGCGGGGACGGCCGAGCTCGCGGGCGCGGGCGGACATCTGAGCCAGTTGACTGCCGCCGGTCCAGTCGTTGATAATCGCGGCGATGCCGTCGGTCGCATCGCAGTAGGCGCCGGCGCCGTTCTCTACCACATACGCCACGTTGCCCTCCTCCTGCCCGGGGATGAACCCGCTCAACAGGATGGGAAGCCCGCAGATCAGCGCCTCGGCGATTGTGCCCGGCCCGGCCTTGGTGATCACGCAGTCGCTGGCGGCCATCCACTCCTGCATGTTGTCCACAAAGCCGCACACCTGCACAAGAATCGGCCAGTCTGACCGTTGCAAAGACTGGCGCAGACGCCTATTGCGGCCGCAGATGACGACCAGTTGCGCGGCCGTCCCCGTCTCCGCCAGACTGTGGGCCACCGCACGCGCAATCGCCGCGACCGGGCCCATACCCTCGCCGCCGCCGAGCAGCAGCGCCGTAAACCCGGCCTCTGCCAGCCCCAACTGGGCGCGCGCCGTTTCTTTATCCGACAACGTGCCGGCAAAGGCAGAACGGACAGGTAGACCGAGCAGGCGGACCCGGCAAGCGTGAAGGCCATGCCGCCGGGCACCCTCGGCCGCGATGTCGCTGGCGACAAAACAGCGTTCGGCCCGCCTATGAAACCAACCGTGATGAAACGATGCCAGGTCCGTGACGACCGTCACGAAGGGAATCGGGGCGCGCTCCTCCTCAAGTAGATGAAAGAAGATGTGCTGCAGCAACGGGTGTACGGAGATGATCAGGTGCGGGCGGTAGTCTTGCAGGACCTTGCGCAGTTCGTTGCGGCAGAGCAGATAGACCAGGCGCAGGGCAGCGGAGTGCGCCCGCTCGTTTTCGAAAACGAGCCAGAGCAGCTTCCACAGCCAGATGGCGCGGGCAACGATCGGGCTGTACAGGCGGGGCATACGGTTGATGGGCCAGGGGGTGTAATCGGTCCACAGATCGACGATCTCCACCTGAAACCGCCCGGGATAACGGGTGACGAAGGCGGCTTGCAGGGCCTGGGCGCTGGCGCGGTGGCCCCCCCCGGTATCGCTCATCAGAA
Organism: Caldilineaceae bacterium; assembly: GCA_965204525.1. Lineage (GTDB taxonomy): Bacteria > Chloroflexota > Anaerolineae > Caldilineales > Caldilineaceae > Bin5. The sequence goes on from OZ241994.1 coordinate 3,401,484, forward strand.
TCAGAATTCGACTGTGGTTCATGTGATGGGGAAGCTCTGCCTGGTACCGAAAACCGGACCGTGGGGAAAAATGTCTTGGGGCACCGATAGGGGCTCTGTTCCCTGGCGGCAAGAATAGTTAACCGCGTATGGGAATCGATTATACTGTAGACGGTACTGCAGAGCCATATCACCTGCTTTCAGGACGCTATGAAATCCAAACTGGCGGTTCTCATTTCGGGCAACGGATCGAATCTGCAGGCCATCATTGACGCGGTGGCGACGGGCAGCCTGGACGCGCAGATTGCGGTCGTTGTCTCCAACCGTAAGGAAGCTTACGGGTTGAAAAGGGCGCGGCGGGCGCAGATCCCCGACCGTTACTTTCCGCTGAAACCCTACCGCGACGCGCAGCGCAGCCGCGCCGAGTACGACGCCGATCTGGCCGCGCTCGTGAGCGAGTACGCGCCGGACTGGGTGGTGCTGGCCGGTTGGATGCACATACTCAGCGAGAAATTTTTGGGCCGCTTTCCCAACCGGGTTGTCAATCTGCACCCGGCGCTGCCCGGTCAGTTTCCCGGCGCACACGCCATCGACGACGCGCTGGCGGCCTTTACCCGCGGTGAAATCGACCGCACCGGCGTCATGGTCCATCTGGTGCCGGATGCACGCGTGGACGAAGGGCCGGTGCTGGCGGAGCAGGCCGTTCCGATCCGTCCTGGCGACACACACGAAACACTGGCCGAACGCATCCATGCGGTGGAGCACCGGCTGCTGGTGGAGACATTGCAAAAACTGATCGGATAGCGTCTACAGCCAGCAGCCGGAACGGCGATCGAGCGAGTCGGCAACTCCTTTGTTCTGGCAGACGCTGGCTGGGTCTCCCAACCCGGCCTTCGGAGGCGATGATGCGACTGGGACTCAACACAGGCTATTCCGGCGGGAAGATTGCGCTGCCGATGGAGCTGATCCGCGAGGCGGACCGGCTGGGCTACTTCGCGGTGTGGACGGCTGAGGCGTACGGCTCTGACGCGGTATCGCCCCTGGCGTGGATCGGCGCGCAGACCAAACGGATTCACTTGGGCACAGCGATCCTGCAGATGGCGGCGCGCACACCGGCAATGACGGCGATGACCGCCATGACGCTGGACCAGCTGTCTGGCGGGCGCATGCTGCTGGGGCTGGGTGTCTCCGGCCCGCAGGTGGTGGAGGGCTGGCACGGCGTCGGATATGCCAGGCCCTTGGCCCGCACGCGCGAGTATGTCGAAATTGTGCGCCGCATTTTCGCGCGTGAAGAGCCCCTGACCCATGAAGGCGAGTTCTACCAGCTTCCCTACCGCGGCCCCGGGTCGTTGGGACTGGGCAAACCGCTGAAAAGCATCCTGCACGGGCGGGTGGATCTGCCGGTCTACCTGGCGGCGATCGGCCCGCAGAATGTGGCGCTGGCCGCAGAACTGGCCGATGGCTGGCTGCCGATCTTCTTCGCGCCGGAGCATTACGCCGCGACGTTCGCCGGGGCGGTGACTGCTGGGCGGAAGCGGGCCGGGCAGCAGGACACGACAGACGGCTTCGACATCGCGCCGTCGGCGGCGGTCGTGGTGGGGGATGATCTGGCGGGTTGCTGGATGCAGATCAAGCCGATGCTGGCCCTATATATCGGCGGGATGGGGAGCAAGGGCAGGAACTTCTACTACAATCTGGCCTGCCGCTACGGTTTTGAAGAGGCGGCTGACAGGATCCAGACAAGCTATCTGGCCGGCGACCGGGCCGGCGCGGTCCAGGCTGTGCCGGATGCGCTGGTGGACGCGGTTGCCCTGTGCGGCAGCCGCGCCCGCATCGCCGACCGTCTGCAGCTCTGGCAGGCGGCGCCGGTCACGACTCTGACCGTGATGACCGACAGCATCGAAACTGTGCGCATGATGGCGGAGTTGGTGCTGTAAAAGGCAAAGACGCGGAAAAGCAGCACACTGAGCGCGCACCGCTTACCTCTCATTTGTCCAATGTCCAGGGGGTTATTGCACCGCGCCGCGGGCTGCAACCATCTGCGTGGGCCGCTTCAACATCCCCCACATGATGGTGGCGCCGACGATGGAAAGGGTCACGCCCATCGCGAAGAGGCTGGTGTAGCCCCATCTCTCGATAATCTGGCCGCCGCCGAAGCTCACCAGCCCAAAGCTGAGGCCCATCGCCGTGTTCACCGCCCCGTAGGCCAGCGAACGCCAGCGCTTCTCGATCATCTCCATCTGATAGACCTGCAGGGCGGGCATGCGCACCGCCGAAAGGACCATGGAGGCGAATTGGCCGAGGGCGGCGGCAAACCACTGGGGAATGAGGATGAGCGGGATCATGGTCGCGGCGCCGCCGATGGTCGTTGCCATGAGTGTCCAGCCGTTGCCGCGGCGGCGGGCGAGCATCGGCAGCAGCATGGGAGCGAAGATGGAGGCGAACTGCCCCGCGCTGGAGATGATCCCGATCGCAAATGTGGACAGTTGCAACTCCACGTCCATAAAGGCATTGCAGAAGGAGTAACAGGTGGCGCCGGCAGCCTGGCTGAACCAGACGAACAGGATCAACAGGCTGACGGGGGCGACGGGAAAAGAGCCCGGCAGAGTCGGTGTCTCTTCGTGTTTGCCGCTCCGCTCCGCATCGCCGATGCGCAGCAAGGGCAAGATGGCCAGCAGCAAGACCGCAGGACTCAGCCAAAGTGCCAGACGGTACGGTGCCGGGCTGTCGAGTCCGACGCCGATCACGGAAGCGATGAGACCCGGCAGCAGGCCGGCAAAGGGGGTGCCGACGAAGGCGCCCAGGCCGCGCAGGACGCCTGTCATGGCGTAGGCGCTGTTGCGGTTTTCGTCAGAGGTCAACCCCATGAGCGCAGGCACCATGTTGATGCTGAAGAGGGCGTAGCCGCCGGAGACAACCATCATCGAGAAGACGGGCCAGTAGTAGCGGAAGACCGCCGGCACCGATTCGGTCAGCGGCAGCATCGCCATGCCCAGGACGGTCACGATGATGCCGAGGCGCATGGTGAAAGTCAAACCAAGCCGGCTTCCCAGGGCGCCGGCGGGCAGGCTCATCACCATGTAGCTCAATGCGCTGGCTGAGTTAAACACGCCGAAAAAGACCATGCTGTAGCCCAGGCGCAGAACGTAGAAAGTCTTCAGAAAGGTCTGAATGCCGAAAAAGCTGACCGCCACGAGGCCGACGACAATCAGGAGCATATTGACATCATGATGGAAGCGGGGGCGGTCTGTCCACAGAGACAGAAGTTTCGTCATGGGAGCGCTGTTTCGGCTGAAAACTGAATCGGTTCAGAAATCTATGTCAGACCAGTATCTTACACCATGAACGGGTTGAAGGAAAACCTGAAATGGGTCCGGACCATCTGTTGAAATGGAACGATCTGCGGACCGACTTTCGGGTGGATACACCGGTATTCAGAGCAATCTCTTCCGGCGAACGCGCGTGCGTCTGCTCTGCGTAGTGCCCTGGGCAATATGGATACGAACCGTCTACGAAATTGTGCATTGTGGGGCGCAGAGGAGACGGGCCAGGCTGCGCTCAGCCCTCGATCGGCTTGGAGGTGTAGGGCTCCTGGCTGATAAGCTGAGCGGTCATGCCGCCGTCGGCATAGATGTTGGCGCCGGTGATGGAAGCGCTGCGGTCGCTGAGCAGGAAGGCGGCCAGCTCGCCGATCTCCTCCGGGGCGATCACGCGGCCGATGGGAATGTTGGTGCGCCAGTAGTCCAGGCACTCCTCCGGGCTGGGCGCGGCGTCCTGCAGGTCCTGCCAGATCTGGGTGTCGAGCAGGCCGGGGGAGATCGCGTTGACGCGAATGTTGTGCTCAGCCATTTCGAGGGCGAAGCTCTTACCCATCATCACGACGCCGGCTTTGGCAGCGTCGTAGGGGCCGGCGCCGGGCAGGGCCGCGTGAGCATGGACGCTGGCGATGTTGACGACGCTGCCGCCGCTGGGGGACTGCGTGAGCATCTGCTGGCAGACCTTTTGGGTCAGGAAGAAGACGGCGCGCAGGTCGACGCGGATGATGTGCTCCCAATCCTCAGCAGTCGTCTCCAGGAACGGTTTGGCAAAGTTGATGCCGGCGTTGTTCACAAGGCCGTCGACGCGGCCGAATGCGGTGAGGGCTTCCTGCACCAGTTCGGCTTGGGCCGCGTCGTCGCCGACATCGCAGTGTACGGCCAGGGCATCGCCGGGCAGGCTGCCGGCAACGGAGCGAGCGGCATCGCCGCGGATATCGGCTACGACGACGTTGGCTCCTTCGCGGCTGCAGACCGCAGCAATGCCGGCGCCCAACCCGCCGCCGGCACCGGTCACAATGACGGTTTTTCCTGTCAATAGCATCAGATTCTCTCTCCGTCCTGCGCGACTGTCTGTCCGTTGGCATAGACCGGCTCGGCAGCCGCGGCCAGTGCCGCTTTGCGGTCGCGGCGTACGCGTGCAAGGTAGTCGCGCATCGTCTCAAGGCCGAACTCTTCGATCAGCTGATCGCTGGAGGCGCCCGGGACTTGCGAGCCGAAGACCAGATGGCAGTCCTGCTTCAGCCACTCAGTGAAGGCTGCGGTCGGCCCATAGCGTTCGAAGAGGGCTTTCAGGTTTTCCAGGTTATAGTCGGGATGCAGCAGGCGGCGGTCGAGGTCGATTCGAGCGGTGACCACGGGCGAGCGGCCGGTGCGGTCTCTGGCCTCGCGTTTGACGGCGAGGATCTCGCGGCCGGCCACGTCGACGAAGGTGGACTGCTCTTTCCAGACCGCGGCCATATTGAAGCCGAACTCCATCGCCCACTTACTCAACATGCGCCCGCCGGCCCACATCGAGGGCCAGATCACCAGTTCGGCGCGGTTCTGGCAGAGGCCGGAGCCGACCTCCCAGTAGTTGAGATCAAAGCAGATGCACAGCCCCACGCGGCCGAAATCGGTCTCGAAGACCGGCGTTTCCACTCCGGGCGTGATGCCGTCGTCCAGCTCGGGGTGGGTGGGGAAGTTCTTGCGGTAGATGCCGACGATTTCGCCTTTGCGGCCGATGAGCACGGCGCAGTTGTAGCGGCGGCCGGCGTCGTCGAGCAGGAGCGGGGCGACAACGTAGAGCTCATGCCGGCGGGCGGCCTGGGAGAGCGCGGCGATGGTCGGCCCGTCGAGAGACTCGGCCGCGTTCGACGGGTCGGCGGTTTCGAGAATGTTGCAGATTTCCGGGAAAGCGACGAGGTCGCTCTGCTCTTGGGCGGCATCGGCGACATAGCCGCACATGCGGTCCAGCGTTTTCTGCAGCCGTCCCGGCTCGTCTGCAGGCAGGGTGGGGAAGTTGACCAGGCTGATGTTGGCAAAGCGGCCCATGGGGTGCCTCCTGTCGGCTGGGTCGGAGGATGTCGGTCGCGATTCTGTTGCAAGCATTTTCGCCGGGAGGGGCTGCTGTGTCAACCGGGGGAACGGCAGGGATAGGGGGTAGTGGCTGAGTGTGGCGGTGGTGTGTAAGCACCGGTCTCTGGCCTCTATCTTTCCAATTGTCCACGACGGTGGGGCTTACGAAGGGGGGCGTTGCGGGGGAATCCCCCCGCACAAGGGAGGGCCGAAGGCCCGACCGCCCAGAGACGAGGAAAGGAGGGAGAGAAATGAGGAGAAAGAAACGGCTTCGGCGGCGGCAATTGCGGCATGGCGCGGGTTCAATGTAAGATGCGGCGAGGCGTTCTCACACTTCTCGTTACTCCAACGAAAGGCCGCTCCATGTCGAACTCGCAGTCGCGTCCCAACATCATATTCGTGCTCACCGACGACCAGGGCTACGGGGATCTGTCATGCCTGGGCAATCCGCTCTTGAAGACACCTGAACTGGACCGTCTTCACGCCGACAGTGTGCGTCTGACCGACTTTCATGTGGCCCCTATGTGCACGCCGACGCGCGGCGAGCTGATGACGGGCCAGGATGCGTTGCGCAACGGGGCGACCTTCGTCTGTATGGGGCGTTCGCTCCTGCGCGCCGACCTGCCGACGATGGCCGACATCCTGGCTGACAACGGTTATCACACCGGCCATTTCGGCAAGTGGCATCTGGGCGACAACTATCCCTACCGGCCGCAGGATCGCGGTTTCCATGAGACGATCCATCATCCCGCCTTCGGCATCACCTCCGCGGCCGACTACTATGGGAACGACTATTTCGATGACCATTACCGCCATAAGGATGAGATCAGGCAGTACCGGGGCTACTGCACCGATGTCTGGTTCGAGGAGGCGATGCGTTGGATGCAGGGCTGCCACAGGCGCAACGAACCTTTTTTTGCCTATATTGCGACGAATGCGCCGCACGGCCCGTATTGGGTCCCTGATGAATACCGTCGGCCCTATCTGGACGGAATCCAACGGGATGAGGCCAGCTTCTTCGGCATGATCGCCAACATTGACGAGAACATGGCGCAGTTGGAGAAGTTCCTGCTGGATAACGAGCTCCGCGATAACACGATCCTGATATTTATGACCGACAACGGCACGGCCATGGGTGAGGGGATCTTCAACGCGGGCATGCGGGGCAGGAAGACTTCGTTATACGAAGGCGGTCACCGCGTGCCCTGCTTTATTCGCTGGCCGGCGGCGGGGCTCGAGGGCGGCCGCGATGTGGGCGGCGTGACGCGCGGGGTCGACATCCTGCCAACGCTGATCGACCTGTGTGATCTGCATGCGCCGGACGGCTGGACGTGCGACGGTCTGTCGCTGGCTGCGCACATGCGGAGGCCGGACAAGGCGGTGGCGGATCGGACGTCGGTCGTGCAGTATGGGCACGCCAACGAAGGCGCCCGAACCGGCTTTACGGGCCGGGACCGGGCGACGGTGATGTGGGGGCGGTGGCGGCTGGTCGATGGGCAGGAGCTGTACAATATCGGCGAGGACCCGGGCCAGCAGCAGGACGTGGCCGCGGCCAATCCGGAGCTGGTCAAGCGGCTGCGAGGGCAGTACGGGGCCTGGTGGGACGGCGTAAGCGATACCCTCACGAGCTATCAGCCCCTGACTATCGGCTCCGACGCGGAGAACCCTGCGCGCCTGTGCAGCTGCGACTGGGCCTGGGTGTATGCGGATAACCAAAGGGGGATGCGCGGGCCGGTGATGGACAGCGGGACCTGGCACGTTGATGCGGCGCGCGCCGGTCTCTACAGCTTTACGCTGCGCCGCTGGCCGGAGGAATCCGGCCTGGGCATCTCCGACCCCGCGCCGGTGATGCAGGGCGTGGACGGCAGCTGGCCCGCGGGCAAGGCGCTGCCGGTTGCCTCAGCCTGGCTGCAGGTGGGCCGCAGCGAGCAGACGCTGCCGGTGCCGCCGGACGCGACGGCGCAGACCTTTGAGATGGCGGTGGAACGCGGGCCGACCACGGTAAAAAGCTGGTGGTATGACGAACAGGGAAGCCCGCTGGCCGGGGCCTACTATCTGACCGCTGAACGGCTGCGGGACTGAAACTTCACAAAAGGGCGAGAAAAGAGCGAAGAGGAGAGAGAAAAGAGAGAACGGCAACGGCAGTTTACTCACTCCTCACTCCTCTCTACTCACTCCTCGCAGTAACGAGGCAGGTCGCGGCCGTTGGTGAAGCCGGGGCCGCCGGCGGCCATGTGGCCGTAGCTGGCGCCTTCGGGGTCATCCGTCACCCAGAAGGAGAACAGCTGCCCCGATTGCAGATGGAATTGCAGCCTGCATGGTTGACCGGCCAGCGCGGAGAGACCGGCGCCGGACGACCATTTCACTTCGGCGCAGGTGCTGTCCACACTGAGCGCAGCACACGCATCGGCGCCCAACCCTTCCACGGTTTCCCCGTTACCGTCCAACACGGACACTCTCAGTTCGCCCTGCGGCGCATTGACGTTGACAAAGAGGCGGTCCCCGTTGAAAGTAACGGGCCGCGTGGTCAGCGTACCGCCGCCCGCGCCGGCCTCCATGCGTGCGAAGCCGTCACGCCGGAGGGTTGCCAGCCCGGTGCTGGCGCCGGCGTACATGACGCGGCGCGACAGGCCGGTATCCCCGATGTCGTTGGGCCCCATTTTTGGCGACAGGCCGGAAAACCCGGCGAAATAGAAGTAGATGCGGTCGTGGACCACCAGGCAGAGGCCGCCGCAGGCATGGAGATAGGCGCGATTCCAGTCGCCTATCTTACGGCTGGAGGCCAGGAAGGGCGTGCGGTCCGGACGGCTGAAGTGGAAGCCGTCGCGGCTGTAGGTCAGCTCCAGGTCCATGGTTTTGGGAACGCCTTCGGCGGCGCAGATGTCGTTTTCCGGGCCGCGAAAGATGGCGAAAAGGCCCAGCATGACGCTCTCGTAGGGGGTCACGTTCACGTCGTAGAGGGCGACGCGATGGTTGGGGCGGGCGGGGTCGGGCAGGTCGAAGTGGTCGATACGTTGCCAGAAGACCTCGTCGGAATCCATGTCCCACTGCGCGCCTTGCAGGAAATCGTCAGATTCTCTGTAGAAGCGGGCGCGTAGCCTGGTGGACTCATCGATGCGGCCGGAGCGGCGGATGCTCATGCACCATTTGCGGCGGAAGGGGTTGTAGAAAAAGGATGTGTTGTCGCCGACCTGTGTGGTGATGACCGGATCGCTCCAGTGGATGCCGTCGGGCGAGACCTGCGCCCAGCCTTCGGAAACGACCTGATCCCTGGTCGTCTGCGACGGCCAACTGCCGGGAGGAAGAGGGGGATCCCCCGGCTTTGGCTTGTAATGACGGTAGTATTGGAACATCTTGTAACGCTGCGCCGGATCGGGTGTGTCGCTATCCAGCCAGACGAGACAGCCATCGCGGTCAGATCCATCGTTGTTCGGCCACACCAGGTTGGTGCCCGGCGTGACGTCGAGTTGCGGGCGTTCCCAGTGAATGCCGTCGGTGCTGGTAGCCAGGGCGGTGCTGTGGAACCAGCCGGGCATATACCATAGTTTGAACAGCTTGTCCTGCGGGTCGTACCAGGCGCCGTCGTTGAAAGGCGCGGCCATCGGGCAGAAGCCGGAGTCCATCTCCTCGTCGGTTTCGGGGCTGAGCACCGGGCTTTGTGGGTGGATTTCCGGTTTGCCATAGGCCCGAGTCAAAGAGGTCTCTGCGATCAGGAAGTCGTCCACGAAGAGCTGGCGGCCGAGGTCGATGGGAATGACCTGCGGGGGATGGGCGAGATAGGGCACGGGGATCGGCTCGCGGGAGCTTTCGACCACATTGCGCGGCGGCCAGGTCTGCGGGAGGGTGATGCCGTTGTGGAGTGTTTCGTTGGTCATTTTCTGATCTCCGAGATGATCTGGGCTGCAGTTGGGTTGGTGCCCCGGGTTACAGAATTAGCCGTGAATTAGCCACGAATTGGCCAGAATTAGCCACGAATTGGCCAGAATTAGCCACGAATTGGCCAGAATTAGCCACGAATTGGCCAGAATTAGCCACGAATTGGCCATAAATTGGCCATAAATTGGCCAATGCAAGACCAGTATCTACAAGAGGTGCCAGCGTGCTCCTCGCCCTAGGCCTTTGGGCACGACCAATTCGAGAGTTCGTAGTATAGCCAAATCTTCCCGCACTTGCCGGAGAGTTGCTTGCGGCTTCAGTTGGGCATGAATTTCACGCAGCGCTAGTCCGCGACCAACTCGGTCAAGTAGTGCGAGAATCGTCTGCTGCCGCTCGGTAAGGTCCCGCTCTACGCGCTTGGGCGGCACGTAGCCACCGGGACAGAAGCGCACGGTCACGCAACCACCTGCATCCTCAATTTCAGGCTGTGGTAGACCGGCCGATGTTGTCAACTCTGCCATCTTGATAGTACCTCGTCCCCATTGCTCAATGATGCCGCGGCGGTAGAATACGTGGGCGATCAGAGGATTCCAAGGTAGCGACTCGTGGGGGAGGAACAGTTGCTCCGCGGTCAGCCCAAAGTGTAACGTCCCGGACGAAGTTACCTCCAAACGATCATCGTAAATTGCGACAGCCACTGAACCGCCACCAATCGTATAGTCCCGATGGCAAAATGCATTAGCCAATGCCTCGCGCAAAGCCTCCGGTGGGTAAAGCGGATCGTCGACCCGCTCAAAGAGATTTGGCAAGATGCGGCCCGCTACGGGCAAGCTGTCTCGCAGGAAACGCTCTGCCCTCAAGAGAAGCCCGAACGCGTTGTCACGAAACTGTCGATTGTCAAGGAATTCTGAGCGGTCAATGCCGCGAAAACGAGCCACCCGTAGCAGACACTGCGGCATCTCGACCTCGACTCGCTCGGTTTTTCCGAACAGTACGACCGCAGCGCGTAAGAGCACGCCATCCTTAACAAGCCCCAAGCCGCGCAGCAACTCCTCAGGATCGCGAGTTCCGGGATCACTGACACGACCGCGGCGGATCGATTCTTCCACAGTGACCAGAATCTCGGATAAATCAAGGTCATCAACCGTCCAGCCGGTAGCGGGTTCATTCTCCCAGCGGTGTTCGCTATGGACCCGTTCGATCAGCATCTGATCTTGCGCGTCACGTGGCATTTTCAAGGTGGTATTTCCAACACGGCGGTAGGCAGTTCCCCTGTAGGTATACGGCTTCATATAACCCTGATTGACACTCACCATGATTACATCACAATTTGAGCCCACAGAAATACGTTCGATCGCCGGAAAGACCGGTGGTTCAATTCGTTGAATCTCCGCGCTTACCTCACTGAGCGTTTGATCGCTTACCTGCTGGCCGCTCACATTGCCTTCCGGGGTGACGCCGAAGAGGACGCGTCCGCCGCGATGATTGAGCATTGCGCACATGGATTGGGTGGCTTCGCGGCGAGTTTTTGTGTTGCGTTTGAACTCCAACGTCTCGGATTCGCCGGTTTCCACCAACTGTGTAATCTGTTCAGGCGTCTTCATAGAAGACCCTCCGTAGGGCCTTGGCATCGCAGGCACCTGGCCCGCGCAAGGATGAAAGAAGCAACGTCGATCATGGAAATCGTAGACCCATTATACCCTTCCGCACTTGCATCCTTGACATCACACGACTATTGACCCTGATCATTGTCAAAAAAGCGACACGGCCGATGAACGCGCACCGAGTCTTTCGTGTCAAACAGATGCCGATAGGGATCAAGTAACGCGCTACAGAGGGACGGTATCAACTCATCTGAGGTTGCTGGCGTAGACGAGTTCAATGTCGCCGTGGATGGCGTAGAGGCGGGCATGGTAGAGGCGCACGTCGATCCGGAGCGGTCTGCCGACGTGTTCGGCCAGGCCGGCCTGATCTTGCCATCTGGGCTGCCAGGCGGTCGAGTCGCCGCGGAACGGCTCGCACTGATCGAAGGTGTAGCCGGGCAACGGTTTACCCTCGAGGTCCGACAGCTGGACGCGCACCTCCCCGTAGGGGGCCTGGACATTGAGCAGCATCTGCTCGTCATTGAGACGCACCCAGCGCGTCGTCAGATAACCGGCGCCGGCCTTTGATTCGAGATAAACGAAGCCGTCCTGCCGCAGCCGGTGCATGAGGATGGCGGCGTAGTCGGCCTCGTCGCGGCTGAGCGTGCGCGCCTGGAAATGCTCCCCTTTGGTGCCGCCGGAATAGATGCGGATCTGCCCTTCGTGGTCGACCGCCATCGAACAGGGATAGATGTTGCCGCCGCCATACTCGCCCGGCTCGTTGAGGCCGACAAATGGTTGGCGCAGGGAGCGCTGAAAGCGAAGCCCGTCGTAGCTGTAGACGAGTTCACCATAGATCTTCCCCTCTAGCTTCTGCCGCCACTGATCCAGCGGGTCGGTCTCGAACATCCAGAGGATGCCCACGTAGATCCCCTTATAGGGGAGGACGACGATCCCGTAGAACTCACACATGGGGGGATCGAGGGGATCGGGATGGAAGATGACCTCCGGTTCGCTCCAGGTGCGCCAGTCCTGCGTCTCCATCAGGGCGATGCGGCGGTCACCGTGGCTGGGACGGGCCAGGGTGATATGGCTGTTGCGTTCGGCGTGACGGTAGGTGAAGAAGCCGGGGTCCGGCGTGCCGGGATGCCAGCGCGAGGCGTGATCGATCTGCCAGTTGTAGCCGTCGGCGGAGAAAGCCAGGCGCGAGGCGCGCCGCCCGTCCTCGTCAATGGCGAGGATGGGCCACTTGAAGCGGCGTTCGGGCGCGCTTTCATCGAGGAAGACCGAACCGCCGGTCGCCATGCGCTGCCGGTCGAAGATCTCGTGCGGGCGCATTCGCGACGGCAGCGGCACGGTTGCGGTCAAGTCCGGGCGTTCCCAGTGGATGCCGTCCTCGCTTTCGGCGGTCAGAAACCACTCGTCCTTGCGATAGACCGCCCCCGGCATCGTCTCGCGGCCCAGGTAAAACATGCGCCATAGTTTGCGCTGGTCGTCGTAGAGCACGGTTGGATAGCTGAACGGGTTTTCGGTGGGATCGGCGTAGGTGGCTTCCCGCACCCATTCGGGCTGTCCCAGGCGGCGGACGATGTTGTCGCGGCGGGCCAGACACCAGTCGTCAAAGAAGAAGAGAGAGCGCAGGGTCACGAGAACGATCCTTGGTGTTGGAAGCGCTGATCGGTTGCCAGCGGGAGGAGTCGTTGCGGGCCGTCAGGCACTGGCGGACTGTGTTTCAAACTGTGGGGCAAAAATCCCTTCGCTCAGGTCCAGCTCTTCGGCGAAGTGGCAGCGGACCCAGTGCCCGCCTCCCATATCACGCAGCTCCGGCTCTTCGGCTGAGCACTGCTCCTGGGCGAAGGGGCAGCGGGTGGAGAAGTGGCAGCCGCTGGGCGGGTTGAGCGGGCTGGGCACCTCGCCTTCGAGGACGTAGCTCTGCTCGCGGTGCGTCGGGTCGGGGATCAGGACGGAGGCGAGCAGAGCCTTGGTATACGGATGCTTGCACTCCTCAAAGACCTGCTGCGTTGTGCCGAGCTCGACCAGCCGCCCCAGGTACATGACGGCAATGCGATGGCTGATGTGTTTTACGATGCTCAGGTCGTGAGCGATAAAGACATAGGTCAGATTCATCTGACTTTGCAGGTCGAGCAGGAGATTGATGATCTGGGAGCGGACGGATACATCCAGGGCCGAGACGGGTTCGTCGGCGACCACGAGCGGCGGGGAGACGATCAGGGCGCGGGCGATGCTGACGCGCTGGCGTTCACCGCCGCTCAGTTCATGGGGGAAGCGGTCGGCGAAGTGCGGGCCCAGCCCCACGGTCGGCAGGATATCAAGCACGCGTCTGCCGGCTTCGCCGCGGCCGATCTTCTGGGCCATCAGCGGTTCGGCGATCACATCTGTGACGCGCCAGCGCGGATCGAGGGAGGAGAACGGGTCCTGGAAGATGATCTGCATCTGGCGCCGCACATTCAGCATTTCTCTGCGCGAGGCCGAGGCGATATCGAAGGTCTGTTGCTCGCCGTGCAGCAGGATGCGGCCCTGGTCCGGTTCGACCAGGCGCAGGAGGCAGCGCGCGACGGTAGTCTTGCCGCAGCCGCTCTCGCCGACAAGGCCCAGACACTCCCCTTTGTTGACGGTGAAGGTTACGTCGTTGACCGCCTTGACGTGGCCCACCGTGCGGCGCAGGAGGCCGCGTTGGACCGGAAAAAATTTACTCAGATTTTCGACCTGCAGGATAGGTGTGTCAGGCATATAACATCGGTAGTCAGTGGTCAGGAACTGTCTTGGGTGCTATTCATCTACGTAGAGCCAGCAGGTTGCCGTATGTTGCGGCCCGAATTCAACGATCGGTGGGTCCTCTACGCAGCGGTCATGGACGGATGGGCAGCGATTGCGGAAGCGGCAGCCGCTGGGCGCGTTGCGCGGATCGGGTACGGAGCCGCTGATCGAGTGGAGCTGCTCGCGCGGCGGGGTATCCGGCCGCACGATGGAACGGAGCAACGCCTGGGTGTAGGGATGCTTGGGATCCTGAAACAGCTCGACAACGGGCGCCTTCTCAGCCATCTGGCCCAGGTACATGACGACGACAAAGTCGGCCAGCTGCGCGATGACGGCCAGGTCATGCGTGATCATGATCACGCTCATGTCCAGGTCCTGCTGCAGGCTGCGGATCAGGCGCAGGATCTGGGCCTGGATAGTCACATCGAGGGCGGTCGTCGGTTCGTCGGCGATGAGCACACGCGGCTCACAGCAGAGGGCGATGGCGATCATGACGCGCTGGCGCATGCCGCCGCTCATCTGGTGGGGATAGTCGCCAAAGCGGCGTTCGGCATCGGGAATGCCGACCTTGTTGAGCATGGATATGGCCAGGGCCTGGGATTCCTCTTCGGACAGGTCCTGGTGCTGGCGGATGCTCTCCATGATCTGCTCGCCGATGGTGTAGACCGGCGTCAGGGATGTCATCGGCTCCTGGAAGATCATGGCGATATCTTTGCCGCGTATGGCGCGGATGGCATCCCCTTTGGCGTCCAGACTCACCAGATCGATCGGCTCATCGTCACCATCGGGGTGATAGAGGATCTGTCCGCTTGTGTCGCTGGAGGGGAGCAGGCGCAAGATCGAGCGTGCGGTGACGCTCTTGCCGCAGCCGCTCTCGCCGACGATGCCCAGGCAGCGCCCGCGTTCGACGGTAAAGTCGACGCCGTCCACCGCGCGCACGATGCCGGCCAGCATCTTGAAATGTACGTGCAGATCGTGGACTTCGAGAATCGGTTGCGAATCGGGCATGGTCAGATACCGGTTGCCGGTGCCAGTTTTAGAAGAGAGAACACTCCCGCACCTCGCCGTTCCTCACTCCTGATCTCTCACTCCTCGCCTGTTCCCATTATCTGATCTCGGAGTACGGGTCGAGCGCGTCGCGCAGCGCGTCGCCGAGAAAGTTGACGGCCAGCACGGTCAGCACCATGAAGACGCCCGGGGCCAGCAGCCACGGATGCTTGGTGAGGACCTGGACCGACTGGGCATCCTTGAGCAGGGTGCCCCAGCTGACGAGCGGGGGTGTGATGCCGATGCCGAGGAAGCTGAGCGAGCTTTCGGCCAGGATCAGACCGGGAATGGAGAGGGTGGCGACGACGACGATATGGCTGAAGCAGTTGGGAATGAGGTGGCGGAAAAGAATGGTCGGCGTGCTGGAGCCGGCCGCGCGCCCGGCCATGATAAAATCCGACTCTTTGAGCGCCAGTGTTTTGCCGCGGATCTGGCGGCAGAGACCGGCCCAGCCAATCAGTGCGAGTACGATAGTGACCCCCAGGTAGCGATGGAGAGAGGAGAGCTCGGGCGGCAGGGTGGCGGCCAGGGCCATCCACAGGGGAATGCGCGGGAAGGACATCAGCACCTCGGTGAGGCGTTGGATGAGAATATCGGCCACACCGCCCCAGTAGCCGGAGGCCACGCCGATGGTCGAGCCGAGGATGACGCTGATGAGCATGCCGATGATCGGCACTGAGAGCGAGATGCGGGTAGCGGTGAGGACGCGCGAGAAGACGTCGCGGCCCAGCCTGCCCGTGCCGAAGAGGGCGACCATACCGCCTTCCTCAACGCCGAAAAGGCGCCGGTTGCTCGATATCAGGCCCCAGAGCTTGTAAGGCTCCGCCTCGACGAAGAAGTGGATCGGGTAAACCAGTTCCGGGTCTTCGGTGTAGGTGGTGAGAAAGGTGCGTGCGTCGCGTTCGCTCTTGTAGCCGTAGACGAAGGGCCTGGTGAGCTTCCCATCACGGAAGATGTGCACGCGCTGAGGCGGCGCGCGCAGCGCATCTTCGTGTACGTGATCGACGCTGTAGGGCGCGAAAAAGTCGGCGAAGAGCGCAATCATAACCGTAATCACCAGCCAGACAATACCGATGACGCCGAGGCGGTTGGCCATGATGCGTGCGCCGAGAATGCGGCCGCGCGAGGCAACCTCCTCGGAGGAGGCTACATCGAGATCGGCAGCGGGGGGACGCGGCGCGCCCGGTTGCAGTTGGGTTCGTGCCTGTTCTGAAACGACGCTCATAGAAGACTCTTATCGTATCGCCGGCCGTCCTGGAGACCACCGGCTGCCGGCTGCTTCAGTCTAATCAAAGCGGACGCGCGGGTCGACCCAGGCCAGCAGCAGGTCGGCGACCAGGTTGCCCAGCACCAGCAGGACGCTGAGCAGCATCAGGATGGCGGAGGCGACGTAGACATCCTGGGCCTGGAGGGCAGAGTTGAGCGTGGGGCCGATGGTGCGCAGCCCCAGCACGATGGCGGTGATAACGCCGCCGGAGACGATCTCCGGAAACTGCATGCCCAGCAGGCTGATCAGCGGGTTGATGGCGACGCGCACGGCGTGTTTGATGACCACCACCTTTTCGGCCATCCCCTTGGCGCGGGCGGTCTCGACGTATTGGCGGCCCAACTCATCGAGCAGATTGCCGCGCATGATGCGCATCAGGGAGGCGATGCCGGGAATGCCGCCCACGAACACCGGCAGCCAGATATGGGCGGCAAGGTCCTTGACCCTGCCAAAGCTCCAGGGCGCGTCGGCATACTCCGGCGAGTAGAGCCCGGTCAGCAGTGGCAGGTCGAGAACGAAAGTCATGTAGACCAGTATCGCCAGCGCCAGCAGGAAGCCGGGCATCGAAAGACCGATGAAACTCAGGACGGTAAAGACATTGTCCGACACGGAGTACTGACGCGTGGCGGAGTAGATGCCGACCGGCAGGCCCACAGCCCACGAAAGCCCGAGGGAGAGCGATGCGATCAGCATCGTATAGCCCAGGTTGGTCCAGATGACTTCGGACGCGACGCGGTCGTAGGTGACGAGGGAGACGCCGAAGTCGCCCTGCAAGAAAGCGAATAACCAATAGAAATACTGAACCGGTATCGGGCGGTCCAACCCGTACTCGCGGCGGATATTGTCGCCCTCTATTCTGGCTTCCTCTTCACCCCAGCCGCGGTTGCCTACGAGGTTTTGCTCATAGGTTGTGATAACGTCCCCGGCGGGGAGGTTTATGACGATAAAGCAGATGAAAGAGATGAGCAGGAGTGTAGGAATTGCTATCAACACTCTGCGTATGACGTAATCCAGCATCTGGACCCCGGGACTGCAGTGGTTCGCGGCTTGAGGCCGTTAGAGGAGTGAGTGAAGAGGAGTGGGAAGAGAGTGAAAACCTCTCCCCACTCCTTAGCCTTTATGACTTGATGTAGAACTGCTCCGGATAGGCGTAGGTGAAGTCCTGCAGACCATTGGCTACTTCGGGGCAGTTGCCGACGCGGTTGGCGACCAGCACCATGAGCGGCACGTCGGCGACAATATGGATGTCGAACTGCCAGTCGACGTGGTACTTGAAGAGCTCCTTGTGCAGGCGTTTGCTCTCCACAGGGTCGATCTCTTTCTTAATCTCATTTTGCAGGGCGAACATCGCGTCGCCGCCTTCGGGCGGTCCGAGTTCTTGCAGCCACTCGGGGTCGTCATCGTAGTGGACCGGCAACATATCAAGCGCATGCCCCTTGGGGGTAAAGATCGGCTGGAAGGGCCGCATGAGAGGAATTTCATTGGCATCCGTGCCCCACATGTAAGTATGGGACTCGCCGGCGCGCCAGCGGGAGAACAGGACCGAGCGCTGGATTGCGTTGAGGCGGGCGTCGAGGCCGGCGTCACGCCAATCGGCCACAACCATTTCCGCGACCTGCTGATGCACTGTGATCTCGGTGGCGGCATCGAGAATGATTGTCACCGGCTCGCCGCTGGGGAATGTCCGCATACCATCGTCGCCCTTCTCCAGGCCCAGTTCATCGAAGATACTGTCAACCTGGGCCATGTCGAACTGGCCGTTGGTCATGGTAATGGAATCCATGTCATCATCCCAGTAGGGAGATGAGGAGGCAAGGGCATAGCTTGCCGGCCGGCCGGCGCCGAAGTAGAGCGTTTCGTTGATCTCGTCGCGGTCGATAGCCATCGACAGGGCATTGCGGAAAGACTTATTGCGGAAGAACTCGGCGAGCTCCCTGTCTTTTTCGTTCTGGAGGCGGTAGTTGATGGTGATGTGGTTGCCGGTGGTAAAGGAGGTGCCCGGCCAGAACAGCAGCCGGTAGTCGCCGCGCTCCTCGTTCTCGCGCAGTGTCGGCAGGCTCTCGAACAGCTGCATGTTGCGAATACCGACGTCGATCTGGCCGGCAATCGCCATCAGGACGGCGTTCTCCTGGGTGCCGGCGTAGGGGAAGAGGTAGTTGTCGCAGTAGGGGAGCTGGTTGCCGTCGGTATCTACGGCGCAGTAGTAGGGATTGCGTTCCAACCGCAGTCCTGATTCGTCATAGCCCTTCGAGATCCAGGGAGTTACGCCGGGGAAATCGGGATCGAGATAGTCGTCGTTCTCCCGCAGATCCGTGTACTCAGCCCCATCAGTGTACTTGGGATGCCACTGCATCAGATGATGCTTGGGCTTGGTGGCCAGTGTACGCCCGCGGAACAGGAAGGGGAAGGTGGGATAGGGGGCCGGGAACTTGAAGACCAATGTGTAATCGTCCGGCGTTTCCAGGACCACCGGCTCGCCATCCACAAAGCAGCGGGTAGGCGCTATGGGCGTGTACTCTTCGTCGAACCACATATCCTCCCACAGGAAGAGGACGTCCTCGGATGTGAACGGTTCGCCGTCCGACCACTTCATGCCCGCGCGCATATGGATCGTGAGCTGGGTGGCGTCACCGTTCCACTCGAAGCTCTCCGCCAGGTATGGTTCCCACCCACCCGTCGGCAACCCGGCGCCGAATCCCTCCAGGTCGGTGGGGATGTCGATAAAACCGCGGTTGACGATGTAGGCGGGCGCGGCGCGGTCGGTCTCATTGAGAGTAAAGCCGCGGATCGATTCGCTGTACTGCCCGACCTCGTGGATGGGGGTGACGATGCGGGGGTTGACCGGCAGGCGATCATCCACCGGGGGCAAATCGCCGGCGTCCACCATCGCTTTGAGCATTGGCGCTTCGTTGTACTGAGATGAGGATTCAGCAGCAGGCGCCTCTGATTCGGCGGGCGCCTCCGCGGCCGGTTGATCGGCGGCCGGCTCTTCACCACCTGCGCCACAGGCTGCCAGCAGTGAACCTGCCGTTGCGGCCGCAGAAAGCTGCATAAACTTACGCCGGGTGATCGTGCGTCTTGCCATGACTTTTCTCCTTTGACTTGCTGCGGGGACGGTTTGTCCCTCTACATGATGAAAAGGTTAATTGCGCGCTGTTTGAGGCACGACAATACGTCTGGCACTGCGGGGAACGATCGAAAAGATTCATCTGAGGCGAATGCTCTCGGATGCGCCGCATTGTACTGTAGCCGTTATATGCTGTCAACCAGCAAAAATTGGCCGGGCCGCAGTACGTAGACGGCGCGATTGCGAGTGAGCAGGATGACATCAGTGCACGCGACATGAAATGCACTCAGATGCTCTTGAATGCCCGCATTCGATTGGTGTAGGTGGCCTGTGGAATGGGGCCTTCGAGCAGAGGATCGCAGGTCTCCTCCATCCAGTCGCGCAGACCGTCTGCGAAATTCACCGGTCACGATGAACTCTGCGACCGTCTCATTGTCTGTAAGAGTTCGGGGGCAAGCAAGGCGATCAGGCCCAGTATGCCCATATTGGAAAAGAGGAGGGGCGCCAAAGGGGGCGCGCCGCGCAGGAATCGTTCGATGACGACGGTATTTTCAAGAACCAGGTCGGACCGGATATGCAGGAAAGAGCCCAGAACACCGGTTACGATGAGAAAAAGCATGGCGGTTATGTAGGTAAATGAGTCCATACGCGATGGCTTATCCATCGCGGCATATGCCACAGGCACGACCGTGCCGAAAACGCCGATGGCCGCGGCGTACCAGAGCCACCCGCCTTCAAAGCCGGTACGGGCGTGATCGAGGACACTGCTGACAAGGGCAGCCAGTGTGCCCATGCCGACCGTGAAGATAAAGGCCCGGGTCTTGCTGTAGGGAAGATGGATGGCGTGCTCCTTGTAGATCACCAGCCGGCCGCTTGTAGGAGGAGATTCCTCCCAGGCGGCGCTGATACCCAACAGCCCGGCCAGGGAATAGGCCAGGGGCCCCAGAACGGGCGGCGCCCAGACGAGCAGATTCAGGGTCAGCCGCTCGCCTGCCGGCGCGGTGGGCAATACGGCGCGCGCCAAGTGAAAGTAGACGCCGAGGAAGCCTATCAGGGCGCTGCCGACCAGTGTCGCGGTAGCGAGAACCGACGCCGCGGTCCTGTGACGTGTGGCCAGCAGGCCTGCCAGGACCAGGAGGACGCTGCTGCTGAGACCGTAATAGATAGGATACCACTCGCTGGGAGTAATGGTGCCGTTGGCGCCGTGGGCCAGATAGACCTCGATCCCCAGAAAAAGCTCGTTGAGAGCTACCATCGCAAGCATCAGCTGATCGCGAGTCTGCGGCAGCCTGCGGGGGGAGAAATCTGTCTGCATCTTTTCACTTAGCTATTCCGAAGGCGCGGATTCAAGACCGGCTTGTTCAAGCTTTTCATGCACTTCGACGCGCAGCTTCGCCATGTCGCGCAGGATCTCATAGGCGCCGTGCCACTGCACGTAGTCGGGCCCTTGCATCCACACACCGAATTTGGCGGTGCGGCCCCAATGATGCCACAGGTCAAAGTGGGTGAAGTCGATCGGTTCGTCAAAGGGCGCCGCGGTCAGAAGATCGTGCTCCTTCAGAGGAGCGATCAGCTCATTACTTTCGCTGACCCAGGCGTTAACCTGCTCGGTGGCAGCGTCTGCGGCAACGTAGAACTCGGTGATAAAGTTCTGGTTGTGACACTCGCGGCAGACGCCCTGCATACGCACTCTGTTGTCCTGCCATGCAGGACGGCGGCTGCTGATTGGGGCGAAGAGGAACCAGGACAGGCGGTCGCCGATGTCGTGGGTTGTGCCGGTGCTCCCGAACCCGCTCATGTGACAGGTGGCGCAGGTCGGCGCGGGGAAGTCGGCCGCGGTCAGGGTGCCCGGTTCGGCGTCCCAGTGCCATCTGTCTCCCCCGGTGGCGTAGGCGATGCCGTGGGGCGATTCCTGGTAGATCTCCCACTGGGGGTGGTCCGGGCCGATGTGGCAGTAGTTGCAGGTTTCGGGTTTGCGCGCCTGTTCCAGGCTGAACTCATGCCGCAGGTGGCAGCTGGTGCACTGGCCGACCGAGCCGTCTGCGGCCGGCTTGCCGATGTCATGGCAGCCTTCGCAGGCGAACCGGGTGATCGCTTCGCCCTCAAGTTTGTGGAGAGCGTTGCGGGCGCGGGTGGCTTCCGGATCGTTTCCGCCTTCAGGAATCGAGGCGTAGATCTGCTTTTGGGCCGCTGTCAGGACATCCTCGCCTGCATAGGCCACGTACGAAGGGAGGCCGTGGCGGCTCTGGTTGAACTGTGCAACCTCCTGGACGTGGCACTTCTGGCAGATCGCAGTCGTCGGCTGGTTCAGCACAAACAGACCTTCGTGCGGCACGGACCCGGGATATCCTTCATCTACGACATGGCAGTCCTGGCAGGATACACCGGCTGCGGCCATTGTGCTGTGGCCGTACTGTTCGACGATGCCCGGTGTCTGCTGCAGGTGGCAGGTTACGCAGTCGTCGTCACTGTTTGCCAAGACATTTACAGTGGCCGGCTCATCAATGGCCGCGGGCGTCGCGAAGCGGCCGATCGTCATTGTCACGAGCGCGAGGGCGAGTACAACGATCACGGCGCTCAGGCCGATGATCAGAACGCGTGCTCCATGCATGGATGGGGGCATAAAGGGCGAGAAAAGAGCGAAGAGGAGAGAGAAAAGAGAGAGACCTACTCACTCCTCGCAGTCCTATTCACTGCTTACTCCTCTCCACTCACTCCTCGCCTTTAGTGGTAGGGGTCCGCCGCGTCGCGCAAACCGTCGCCGAAGAAGTTGAGCGCCAGGACGGTAATGATGACGAAGACGCCGGGCAGCAGCAGCCACGGCGCCAGCGCGACCGAGCGCAAGTTCTGGGATTCCTGCAGGAGGACGCCCCAGCTGATCGTCGGGGGCCGCAGCCCCAGGCCCAGAAAGCTGAGCGATGTTTCGCTGAGGATCATCGCCGGAACGGCGAGGGTGGCGGAGGCGATCAGGTGGCTGAAGAAAGAGGGCACCATATGGCGCAGGATGATGCGCATTTCGCCGGCGCCGGCGAAGCGGGCCGCAAGGATGAACTCCTCCTCGCGCATGGAGAGAAAGCGTCCGCGCACGGCGCGCGCGAGGAATGTCCAGCCGATCAGCGAGAGGATGATGGTGATGCCGAAATAGACCCGGATGTTGGACCAGTCCTGGGGCAGGGAGGCGCTAAGGGCCATCCAGAGCGGTATGGAGGGTACGGAGCGGATGAATTCGATGATGCGCTGGATCAGCACATCGATTACGCCGCCGTAGAAGCCGGAGATGCCGCCGAGGACGACGCCGAAAACAAAGCTGAGCGCGACGCCGATCAGGCCGATGGAGAGGGAGATGCGGGAGCCGTAGACGATGCGGGTGAACATGTCGCGGCCGAGCTTATCGGCGCCGAGCAGGAATATTGTGGAGAAGGGCGCCTCTGTGGCCTCCCCGGCGGAGGCGTCGTAAATGGGTTCGCCAATGCCGAAGAGGTGGCGGCTGTTCGGAAAAAGACCCCAGAGCTTATAGGAATCGCCCTCGACCCAGAAGCGGACGGGGTAGCGTACGGTTTCGTCAGTCTGGAACTCCATGCGCAGCGTGTCGGGGTTGCGGGCCTGGGTGAGGCCGTAGACGAAGGGTGTGCCCTGGAACTCGCCGTTGTGGAAGAAATGGAGCCGCTGCGGCGGCGCGTAGGTAAGGGCGACCTCGTAGGTTTCGGGATTGTAGGGAGCGAGCACTTCGGCAAAGATGGCGATCAAGTAGAGGATGATAACGACTATGGCGCCCACAATGGCCATTTTGTGCTTGATAAAACGCCACCACATCATCTGCAGCGGCGTAGCGATGTAGATGCGCTCTTCCTCTTCCTCGACGGAGAGGTAGGTGTCGGTACCTTCGACGTCGGCGCCCAGAAGATCGCCCGTAGCGGCGGTCTCAGAAGCTGTCTGCGTTTGGCCGCGAAGAGATGGGTCAGCGCTCATATTACCCTCCCATCCGGATGCGGGGATCGAGCAGCGCCAGCATTATATCCGAGATCAACGTGCCGATGATGGTCAATGTGCTGAGCATGAGCAGGAAGCTGGCGGCCAGGTACATGTCCTGGGTCAGCAACGCACGCAACAGCAGCGGGCCGGTGGTGGGCAGGCTGAGCACAACGGAGACGATGATGGAGCCGGATACGAGTTGCGGCAAGGCCCAGCCCATGGTGCTCACGAAGGGGTTGAGGGCAACGCGGGTGGGGTATTTGAACACGAGCCTCATCTCGTTGAGGCCCTTGGCGCGTCCCGTTTCCACATAGGGCTTGCTCAATTCGTCGAGCAGATTGGCGCGCATGGTGCGCACGAGACCGGCGGACCCGGCCGTCCCCACGATGATGGCGGGCGCCCAAAGATGCTTGAGCATATCGCCAAACTTAGCAAAACTCCAGGGTTGGTCAACAAACTCCGGCGAGAAAAGGCCTGAGATATTGGTGCCGAAATAGGCAAAGGCGATCCACATCATGATCAGGGCGAGCATGAAGTTGGGTATGCCGAGCCCGATGAAACTGAGGGAAGTGAAGATATAGTCTCCAATCGAATATTGGTAGACGGCGGAGAATATACCGACCACGAGGCCGACGATCCACGAGAATATCAGCGCGGCGAAGGCGACCACCACCGTCAGGCCGAGCCGCTCCCAGATCAGGTCGCTCACGGGAAGACTCCACTCAAAGGAGAAGCCGAAATTGCCCTGCAAGGCGTTGACCAGCCATTTAGTGTAGCGAACCGGCGCCGGCTGGTCCAACCCGTACCGAATGACGAGGGCATCGATCTCGTCCTGGCGCACGTCGTCACCCATCGCCATGCGGTTGGCGATATAAGAGGTGACATAGTCGCCGGGCGGCAGTTCGATGATGACGAAGGAGATCAGGGAGATCATGAACAGCGTCGGCACCATCAGGATGAGGCGGCGGAAGATGAATGAGGACATTGAACACCGGTGGCTCGTGGTTAGTGGTCAGCGAAACACCAGCGGCCTGTGGCCGGCTGCCAGTGAATTTACCGGCAACCGACCACTGACAACTGGCCTCTGAAGTTAGGAGCTCTTCAAGTAGTACTGCTCGGGCACGGTGCTGCCCGGCGTCTGCAGATGCCAGGAGGAGACCCCCTCGCGCGGGACGTTGCCCATATTCTTGCTGAGGACAACGGGCGCAGGCAGGCCGACCGCCATGCTGAACGTCCACAGATTCTCCCTGTTGAGGTCGAGGATCTGCTGGAAGAGGCGCTTATGCTCTGCGACGTCGGGCGTGCCCTTGATCGCCTCGTAGAGATCGATGACCGTGCGCAGGTCGCCGGTCGGCTCGACCCCATTGGCGCCGCCGGAGGTGTACCAGAGGGCATGACAGGCGGCGTGATGGGAGCTGCCCTGCGAGAAGGGCAGGAAGTGCCGCGGGTCGATCAGCGGGTTGAACTCGGCCGAGCCGGTCCAGACGGTCATGTCGTGCTCAGAGGCCTGCACGCGCTGGCTCCACAGCGGGCGGGCTTCCTCTTTCAAGGTCAGCTGAACGCCAACATCGGCCATATACTTCTGCATCAACTCGCCGATGCTGCGCCAGGAGCCAAAAACCGGCGCGTAGTTGAAGATGATGCTGAGCGGCTCGCCGTCCGACTTCAGACGCACACCGTCGGCATTCCTTTCGTCCAGGCCCATCTCGTCCAGCAAGGAGTTGGCCAGGTCCGGATTGTACTCGAGGGCGACCTTGGCCTGGGCCTCATCATACAAGGGGGAGGAGGCGAGCGGCGACGGCTGCCCCGGTTCGCCCTGGCCGAGGTAGACGGCCTCAATGACCTCATCGCGATTCATCGCGTGCGACATGGCAAAACGGAAGCGCTTGTCGTTGAAAATCTCGTGCAGGACCGGGTCCGGATGGCAGAGATTGAAGGAGATAACGGAATCGCTCGTCTCGCCGAACTTCCAAAGCAGGATCTCGTAGTTGCCGACCTCCTCATTCTCCTTGAAAAGCGAGAAGTTCTCCATCAGGATGTGGCGGTGCTGCATGTCGATATCGCCGGCCACGGCACGCAGATTCAGAACCTCGGAGTCCTCTACAATGTCAGTGGAAACCCGGTCGATGTAGGGCAGCTGGTTGCCGGCGGTGTCCACCTTCCAGTAGAAGGGGTTGCGTTCGAGCACGACCGGAACGTCGGGCGTAATCTTGGTGAAGCGCCAGGCGAACAGGACCGGCACATCCAGGTTCAAGCGGGGGGTAAGCCGGTTGTTGAAGTACTGATGCCAGAACTCGAACTCGTTTTCCTGCGCCTGCGCGTTCAACTCCTCTTCATCGGCGTAGTTGCGATGGAACTGGGTCATGTAGTGCTTGGGATACCAGGTCATCGAAGCGCCGTTGGCCCCGGCCATCAAGGGCATGAAAATGCCATGCGCGCCGGGGAAGGTGAAGCGGATGGTGAGATCGTCGGGCGCGTCCATGACGACCGGCTCGCCGCCGACGGTCAGCCAGACGGGGAAGCTGGGGGCAAGGTCTTCATCGCCCAGCACGTCCTCATACCAGAACATGAAGTCCCCGGAGGAGTGCGGCGTGCCGTCCGACCACTTGACGCCTTCACGCAGGTGGAAGGTGTAGGTCGTGCCGTCATCGGAGACTTCCCAGGATTCGGCCAAATTGGGGCCGATTTCGGAGCCGTCCATGTTGTAGCGCACCAGCTGCGGGTACATGAGGCGGTACCTGAAGATGCCGGCGTCGCCGGGGCCGACGCCGATGCGGCGCCAGGTGCCGCCGTACTCGCCGACCTCATTCAAGGGTTCGATCACCATTGGGGTGGGTGGCAGCCGCTCGTCCACGGGGGGAATATCGCCGTTGGCGACCATATCCGCCAGCATCGGCGCTTCGTTGTACTGGGATGCGGGCATCGCGTCGCCGCTGTCGGCTGCGGCCGACTCTTCGGCAGCGGGCGCTTCGGCGACGGGTGCATCGCCGGCGCCGCAGGCAGCCAGCACCGCGCCGGCGGTGGCAAAGGCGGATACCTGCAAGAACCTTCGTCGTGAAATGTGCCTCTGGGTCATGGAATCTCCTCCAATGGTTTGATGGAATACTGAACTACAGTTTTTTGATGCAGAGAGAATGGAAAATCAGATGGATCTGGCCCAGATCATCACCAGAACAGCGTATCGCTGCACGCGTCCCTGTTCGAAACAGGGCGTTATAGGGACAACCTCGACATCGGGGGAAGGAATCGAAGGCTTTGCGATGACCGTTTTGGCTTATGCCGTTGCAGTCAGGGCCAAAGTCAGGACTAGGTTTGACTCTTCAGCTAAATTGGCTGGGATGGAATTGTATACAAGACAACGAATAAGAGCAAATCAGCCAGAACGCGGCGCGGGGCTATCAGCGCAGAACTTCGCGGACCTGGTGCTCGCCGTTGCCGGGCACGTTGTAGGCAAAGGTGTTGGCCCAGCGGGGGTGGGGCGACCTGTTGGGCGCGGAGCCGTGGATGACGAGAGAGGTGAAGAAGATGCCGTCGCCCGGCTCCATCGGGATGGTCACGCCCTCCTCGCGCTTGTAGTAGTGGCCGGGCAGGAACCTGCCGAAGGTCTCCTGATGCCGCTCATGGTCCTGCAGTCCCCAGCGGTGGCTGCCGGGGATGAACTCCAGGCAGCCGTTTTCGAGCGTCATCGGATCGATGGCGAGCTGGCAGTTGAGCATTATCGGCTGGTTTTCGTCGGTCTTCCAGTAGGCGTAGTCCTGGTGCCAGGGCGTCGCCGCGCCGATGCCGGCCTCTTTGGGCAGGAGCTTGCTGTGGTAGAGGGCGACCTGCGGGTGCATCAGCTCGGCTACGATATCGACGATCGTGTCACTGCGGAGGATGCGGTTGAGGGTAGGGCTGACCAGCTCGCTGTGCATCAGCTGGCGGATGATCTTGCTCTCGTCGGGCGCGTCCTCGTCCTCCCAGGCAACGTGGACTTCGGGCGGGGGATCGGTCAGCATGCGCCGGTGGATGTCTGGCAATTCCTGGCGAATCTGATCGATCTCCTGCCTGGATACGAGGCCTTTCTTGAGCAGATAGCCGTTAGCTTCAAAGGATTCTTTTTCCTGGATTGTAAGGCTCATTTGGACTCCTTGATCTTATCGTGCGCGGTCAGTGGGCCGTTGTCGTCAGGTACGAAACGTGAAGCTGTAGAGCTTGCTGCGATTGAGGAAGAAGCGGACCCGGAGCGGGCCTTCGATTGTTTGTTGCTCGTTCTGCCACCTGACCTGCCAGTGCAGGTCGTCGGTTTGCAGAGGGAGGCAGTCGGCGCGAGAGAAACCGTCGAGAACGCGTCCGTCGGGGCGGCACAGTTCGACGCGCAGCTGCCCGCCGGCGGCATCTGCATTCACCTCAAGCGCGCTTGCGCCCGCGGGCAGGAGCAGGGGTTTGGTCGCGACCATCGCCTCGCCGGCCGCGGCGAGCGCGACGAAGCGGTCGCGCTGCCAGGTGGCGCGACCCAGCCGCTTGACTCGCTTCTCCATGTCCACCTCGCCGTGCGTGTGTTCGCAGCCGGTGTAGTACCAGTGAACTTCGTCGCCTTCGATGATCGGCTCTTTGGCGGTGCCGATGATCATGCCCCTGTCAAAGGCGTCGCCGGCGCCGCGCGGGAGCGCAACAGTGCGGGCGCGGTCGGCATGCTGCCAGTTGATGCCATCTCGGCTGTAGACGAACTGGCCGTCGATGGGGCCGTCGCAGGGGATCTGGTTCTTTTCGCCCGGGATCTGCTCGGCGGTCACGTAGAGGACGCCGAGGAGACCGATATGGAGGCCCCCGTAACGAAAGGCGGACATGTTATGGAACTCGGCGCGCAGCGCGCCGTACCTGCGCCGGGCGATCTCATCGTCCCAGTTGCCCGGCTCCAGGATCGGGTAGGCGTCCTTCCAGGGGCCGGCCAGAGAGGGGCTTTCCGAATAGCAGATGACCCGCCGCTTCTCGCTGTCGTCGAAGCGCTGGAGCGAGTAAGCGCGGTAGATGGAATCGATCGGATCCCAAATCACGTTGAAGGTACCCTCGTTGCTGCGTTTCACCACCGGCTCAAGACAGTTATGGGTGCGCCCCTGCCCAGGAAGGGATACGGTAACGTTGTCATCCCAGTGAATGCCGTCGGGGGAGGTGAGCAGGAAGATGCTGCGATAGCGGCGGCAGAAGCCGATCGCTTTATAGCGTTGGGCCGGGTCCTCTTCGTCGCGGTCGATGAAGACGGAGGCGCCGTGGAGATCCCAGATGATGTTGTTGGCAGAGCTGCCGTTGAAGGTGAAGATGCCCAGCTCCGGCTTGACCCAGTTGATGCCGTCGTCGCTCTCGGCGTAAAGGGTGAGGTCGCCGCGGTCGTTGTCGACGAACGGACGTCCGTAACGGTCTGCGGCGACGCCGTTGCAGTGGAAAGGTCTTTCGTCGGTGCGGGGGACATAGAGGCCGGGGATCTGGTAGTTGCCGTCGGGCACGCGCCAGTGGGGGCCCATGCGGCCGAAGTACCACATGCGGTACTTGCCAACCAGATCGTCGTAAAGGGCCGTGCCGTAGAGATGGATGCGCTTGCTCATGCCGGGGCCGCAGTATTCCCAGAGTTTGTCCGGGTCCGGCTCCATGACGAATGGGCTCTTGGCGCAGGGCTGGACTTCGCGGGTGATGCCGTCTTCCTCCTGAATCAGGGTTTCGTCGAGGAGTAGGACGCTCTCTCCGCCGCGGAGTGGATAGGCGTTCGCTGAAGGGTCAGGATTTGCGTTCATATTCGGGCACGGGGAACCCCGAGGAGAGAGAACACGGGGCGGCATCTCACTCCTCACTTCTCTATACTCTTTTCTCGCAGTTCGATCTCCATTGGAGTTTCACCGGCTGGTTGGCGCGCATCGACTCGATCGCGGCCTCGGCGATCAGCTGGGCCTGATAGCCGTCCTGCAGCGAGGGCGAGACGACCGCGCCGCTTTCGAGCGCGGTGATGAAGGCATCGAGCGCGTAGGCAAAGCTCTCCTCGCCGTAGTAGTCGGGAAAGCGGCTCTGCGTGATGCCCATCGCGGTGAACCGGACCAGATTCTCTGCGGGGGCCGAGCCGCCTTGCAGCATCCCTTCGGCGCCAAAGACCTCGACCCGGTCATCGAAGCCGTATGCCGCGCGCCGGCCGTTCTCGATCGTACACAGCGCGCCGCTGGGGAAGCGCAGGACCGCCACTGCGGTATCGACGTCGCCCATCTGCCCGACGACGGGGTCGATCAGACAGGAGCCGATTGCGTAGACCTCGGTAGGTCTCTCCGCGGCGAGCCAAGGGGCCAGGTCGAAGTAGTGGATCATCTTGTCGCGCAGCAGGCCGCCGGAGCGCTGCAGAAAGGCGAGAGGCGCCAGCGCAAAGTCGCGGGCAATGATGCGGATGGACTCGATCTGTCCGACTGCACCCTCCCGGACCTGCCGCTGCATGGAACTGAATTCAGGCTGGAAGCGGCGGCGGAAACCGATGAATACCGGCGGGTCGCTCGCGGACGCTTCGTCCACGAACGTTCTCACCTTCTCGATGTCGAGATCGATCGGCTTTTCGCAGTAGGTCGGTTTGCCGGCCCGCATCGCCTGCCGTAGCAAATCGACGTGCGTATCGGTCGATGAGGCGATCAGGACGGCATCGACGTCGTCCGCCTCCCAGATCTGCTGCGCGCTGGTTGGGAAGGTTCCTCCGTAGGCCGTCGTGAGGCGCTGCGCGGCATCCTGGTCAACATCAAAGATGTAACCGAGTTCGGCGCGGGGATGGGATGCAATGTTGCGGGCGTGGATTACGCCGGCGCGGCCGGCGCCAAAGAGGGCGAATCGCATGGCTGATGGGCCAACTGAACAGCGGTGGAAAGTTCTAAAGTCAGGGATAGGTAATGAAATCTACTCTCTGAAACTCGAAGTTTATGGCATCCCAAGGGTTGGAATGATCCAGTTTCGCTGCTCCAGAAAGATCATGGCTGAATACTCTTCCCCAGGTAGCGAAGCTGCTAAGGGCCAGTCCTAGGGAACGCAAGATCAGCTACTCCTTCACCAACAATCGCTCTAAGATGTTCGATTAACGCTGGCAAATCGTCGACAATTGTTGCGCGCACCATACTGAGATCAATGGCCTCGTAGTCGTGAACGAGCCGGTGGCGCATCCCTATGATGTCATTCCATGGGATCTCACTGTATCTCCTTCGCGTCTGTTCGGAAACACAGTTAGCTGCCTCGCCTACAATTTCCACCAGCTTCATCAGAGCGAACTGCATCATCTCGTTCTGTTCCAACTCATCCTGGCCTGTCGTGCCCAGTATTTCTATCGCCTTTGTGGCATAGACTCCCATGGCAACAAGACGTACATTGTCATCATTCGTGCTCATACTGAATTACGGCTGAATCGATTATCGCTTCCTTGAACAGAGGGTTCAGGCTTTTCTCGACGCCCTTATAGGTCAGCAGATGGGTTGAACGGTCAAGCGCTTCGCTCAACTCCTTTTCCATACGAACCAAGTGCAACAACCCTACCTGTACGCCCGAGTCAAACTCGACAATGAGATCCAAGTCTTCCTCCGACGTGAGACTTTTCTGTAGAAGAGCCATACGACGGATTTGGTGGCGCTGACAAAAGTCGGCAACAACGTCTTTAGGGATCTCAATCTGGGCCTTCATTTATGTACTCCAGAAAATCAGCCTGACCGCGGAAGCGAATCAGATGGGACATACACTACCGCGTCACTGCTTGAGCGCAGCATAACACGCGCTTGAAATCACGATCTTTTGCAGCATCTACGCACTGAAAAGCAGGAGTCTCACCTGCTTTCGCAAACTCCTGGCCCCTTTGGGATATCTCTTAGTATAGCACCCTACTGGCCGCTGAATTCGAGATGTTCGCCGGGGATGCGCGAGCGTTCGTACTCCCGGTCGGCATCGCGGTTGGCAAGGACTTCAGGAATCTCGCCCTCCCAGTAAGCGGGGGGCTCGTGCCAAACGTCGTCGCGCCGCCGGTGCCAGGCCAGAATCAGCGTGCGGCGCTCATCGGTCAGATTGCGCCGCGCCGAGTGCAGCAGACGGGCGTCCGCCAGCACGAAGGACCGGGCGCGCACGCAGACGTCGACCTGGTCGGGATGGTCGCCGAACATGACCGGATGGTCCTCTTCAATGTAGCGCGCGCCCTGTTCGTGGGCGGGCACAAGCGCATCGTGCAGTTCAATTCGCTCGCGGTGCGTGCCGGGGATGACCTTGAGGCAGCCGTTCTCAACGCTGGTGTCGCTCAGATAGTAGGAGACGAAGATCTGCTGCGGCCAGGGCGTGACGCTGATCGGGTCCTCCCAGCTCCCCCAGTCCTGATGCCAGTAGAGGGCCGGTTCGCCCGGGTCTTTGGTGAGGATGATGATGCCGCCGGTACTCTCGAAATCGCCGAACCCCATCTCTTCGAGCGCTTGCCGCGCCGGCTGCCATTCCAGGAGCCTCCTGATGACGTCATTCTCCTCACCTCTCACATCGACGTGCTGGCCCTGGTACCTCACGTCGGGCGGAGGGACGTGCGCGGCGATGAGGCGCTCCGATTCGTCGCGCAGTTCCTGCAGGAACTCTTCGGTCAGGATGTCATCAACAAAACAGTAGCCGTCCTTCAGCATCTGTTCCCGTTTGGCCAGTGCGATTTCGGGTTGCATTTCACTCTCCTGCCTGAAACTACAGTGGTTGGTGCCAGATAGCCAGTTACAAAGAGGCGAGGAGAGAGGAAGACCTACTCACTCCTCTCTCCTCACTACTCAATACTCACTCCTCACTACTCAATACTCACTCCTCGCAGTTTCCGGGTCGAGCGCGCCGTCGCCGAAGATCAGCGAGTACTCATGGTTGTGGGAGTCCACGGTGGCGGCATCCATGTAACAGACGCTGAAAGCGCGGCGGGCAATGGAAGTGCTGTTGACGCCGGAGCTGTGCGGCAGGTAGTTGTGGAGCAGCACCGCCTCGCCGGCCTCCATTTCGAGCGGGACCGTCTCAGTCTCCGCCACCAGAGCATGGGCCTGATCGTCGGTCATGAAACCAGAGACATGGGAGGGGTTGATCAGGGTGTGGTGGCGGCGGGGTGCGATATGGACGCAGCCGTTGGCGACGGTGGCCGGGTCGAGCGCGGTCCAGATGGTGATCAGGGGATCGCGGTCGAAAAAGGTCCAGCGGTCCTGATGCCAGACAAGGTGGGTGCCGCCGACGGACTGCCCCGCTTGCCCGCCGCCGCCATCCGCCGGGTCGGCCGCGGGCTTGTTCATGAACATGGCGCGCATACAGGCGACCGGCGTATCTGCGCCGTATACCATGCAGCAGATGTGGCGGAAGAGCGGCGTCTGCATATAGCGCAGGAAGAGCGGGTCGAACTCGAGATCCTGGATTTTGCGATAGTGCAGCGTGGCGCCTTTGTGCCCTTTCGACCCAGGGCCGGGCGCATCGGTCTTGCCGGGGATGCGGTCCAGCTGCATCATCATGCGGCTGTAGTCGACCGGCGCGGTGCCGAGCATGATTTCGTCCATGCGCTGCTGCAGCGCCGCCAGTTCGTCGTCGGTCAGGCAGCGCCCCAGCCGCAGGTAGCCTTCCCGTTCAAATTCCTGCCACTGGGCGTGGCTCAATTCTGCCAGCATTGAAATTTCTCCAGTCTCGACGAGAAAAGAGGGAAGAGGAGAGAGAACAAGAGAGAACGGCAACGGCAGTTTACTCACTCCTCTCTACTCACGCCTCGTAGTTGTCGACCTGGTAGCCTTCCAGGTCGCCGATGTTGTCGACCACTTTTGTCACGGCTTCCAGGAACTGCTCCATCTGGTCGGGGCCGTTGGGGGCGGAAAGATGCGGCTGCAGGAAGTTGAACTCCTGGTCAACCAGTTTTTCGGTAACGGGCAGCGAGCCGATCGAGTAGTCCGCTTCGCCGGTGTAATGGGGGCACTGGAAGGGGCAGCCGTGCCCGTATACGTTCTTCTCCTGGAAGAGGACGCGATGATGGATCGGCCCGGAAGGCATCGGCTTGCCGCCGGGATGGAAGAGGAAGTTGGCGCTGTTGACGTAGGTGAGGGCGGTTATGCCTTCGGCGTTGATCGCCTTGACGAAGACCTCCCTGGGCACGCCCAGATCCTCCTCGTTGTAGAGGCTGGAATACATATGGTAGACATGTTTGACCCCGGGCTCGACGTAGGGCGGCGTGATCCCCTTGACCTTGCTCAGCTCCTGGGTGAGGAGATCGCAGTTGGCGATACGGGCGTCGTTGGCCTCCTCGAAGGTCTCCAGTGCCTCGTAGGCCACCGTCATCGCGTAGCGGTCGATGCGGTGGTTGTCGCCGTAACCGCCGGTTGACGCGTACTTGAGCAGCTCGGAGTTTGTAAGGATCTTGGACAGCGTCGAGGGATGCTGCCCCCCCAGCGCGCCGCGCTCGTAGTATTCACGGCTGTTGGTCGTCATCACCCCGCCGCTGGTGGCGGCGATCGGCTTGCCCGCGAAGCTGAAGCAGGTGATGTCGGCGATGCCGCCGACGATCTCGCCGTCGACGTAGGCGCCGGTGGCCTGGGCTGAGTCTTCGATCAGGACAATATCGTGTTCGCGGGCGATGGCGAGCAGCTCTTTTAGGTAGGCGGGATGGCCATAGAGGTCGACGGCGATAATGGCCTTGGTGCGGTGGGTGATCTTGCGGCGCACGTCCTCCGGGTCGAGTGTGTATGTTTTGGGATCGACGTCGGCGAAAATCGGCACCGCGTTGTTGTGCATGATGCAGCTTACGCTGGCGATCCAGGTGAAGGAGGGCACGATGACTTCGTCACCGGGGCCGGCCTGGGCGGCGACGAGGGCGGAGTTGAGGGCGACCTGTCCGGAGGAGACGGGCAGGGCGTAGGCCACCTGCATCTTTGCGGCGAAGGCCTCGGAGAACTCCTCCCAGTCGGCGGCCTTGCCGCTTTCCCACATGGGTGAACGGTGGTGGCCGGCGGAATGGGGCTCGGTGGTGACGGCCTTCTCGCCGCCGAGTAGGGCTAACTTGCTCATCGTGCGACTCCTGACTGGATTGGAGGGCGAGAAGAGAGCGGAGAGAAGAGAGGAACAGCTACTCACTTCTCACTACTCCATACTCACCACTCGCAGTTCGACATTGGGTGGGCGTGCCGACAATCATAGCATACGGAGTTGGCAAGTCAACAACTGAACCGAATAGGCCTGCAAATAGACATTGCATACCATTCTTGTTATACTTGCCTGCATTCTCCCACGGGCACGCTGGATGGATATGCGCGGCTGTCAAATTAGCATAGGCTGCGGGCCTCACGGTTGACGGCCGCACAGTCGACCGAATCCTTGCCGGATAAGACCGGATTCCTAATTCACAACTCTACAGAAAGGAAAGGAACAATGACAGATCGTGCACTTTCTAGACGCGCATTCCTGAAGACTGCTGGCGTCGCCACTGCGGCGGTGGGGCTTGCCGCCTGCCAGGCGCCGATGGCGCCGGCTGGTGACGGTGATGCCGCGATGGGCGAGGTCAAGGAGCTGGTCACCTATTGGGGCTCCTGGACGCCAACCCAGAGCATGGAGCGCACCGAAGACAACCCGCTGCCGCACAACAAGATCCTTGAGGTGCTGGACGGCTACACGGCGGATCACCCCGACGTGAGCATCGAGTGGATCCGCATCCCGCAGGGGATCAGCAGCCGTGAATGGACGATTGCGCAGCAGACGGCGGGGACGATTCCGCACATCGTCACGCACGCGCACTGGCACATCAAGGATGACCTGGACAAGGGGTGGTGGACCGAGTTGACCCCCTACTTCAACCAGCCGAACCCCTACATCCCGGCCGGCGATCCCGGCAGCGAAAAGTGGCTGGACCAGTTCTTCCCGATTCCGACCGGCGAGACGCTGATGCGGGACGGATACTACAACATGGTCTTCGGCCTCGTTACCACCTTCTTCTACTACAACGTCGACTGGTTCAACGACCTGGGCCTCGAATCGCCCCAGAACTACGCCGACTTCCTCGCCATCTGCCAGGCCTTCCGCGACGAAGACGTGGACGCCTACGGCGGCTGGACCGGCCCAGTCTCGGATACCGACCACTGGTACCGCCTGCAGATGGGCGGCATGCTGATGGCCGGCGAGGTCGAACCGCTGGTGAACCCCGACCGCGGCACCGCCACCTATGAAGAGGTCGCCTGCGCCATCGAGAACGGCATCTACCATGCGCATCTGCCGCAGTACCGCGAGTGGATGGAGCTGTGGAAGCTGAACGTGCCCTTCCGGCCGGCGGACTGGACGACGCGGGCCACGGACACGCACACGCGCTTCCTGAACAAGGTGGAGCCGATCATGGAGAACGGCACCTGGTCCTTCCCCCGGTTGCTGCACGACCCGCTGGTCGACTTCGAGTGGAGCACCTTCTTTGCGCCGATCCTGACCAAGGAGAGCAGTGACCTGGTTACGGACCCGCCGACGCCGGCATGGCCGATTGGCGGTCCTGTTGGCGACCAGATCGCGATTACCACCCGTTCCGAAAAGGACGGCGTGATCGATGCCGCCGTCGACCTGATGCGCTGGATCTCGATGCCGGACAATCTGCACACGATCCAGTCGGAGATCGGCACGCTGATGCCGAACGTGAAGAACGTACCGGTCGACCCGCGCTTCGAGGAGCCATTTGCGCTGCTGACCGAACAGATCGGTGAGACGCAGATGTTCGTCTACGAAGAGGTCAAGCTGGACGCCGAAGCGGCCGAGCCGATCGGCCAGGCCTGGCGCTCTTA
The DNA here is from genome assembly GCA_965204525.1 of Caldilineaceae bacterium. GTDB lineage: Bacteria > Chloroflexota > Anaerolineae > Caldilineales > Caldilineaceae > Bin5. The sequence goes on from OZ241994.1 coordinate 3,437,195, forward strand.
CATGCTCGACCAGATGGACCTGGACACCGCGCTGAACATCATCCAGGAATCCTTCGACGCCTACGCCGACCGCTACATCGAGCGCGAAGAACTGACCTGCTGATGGCGAGAAAAGAGGGAAGAGGAGAGAGGAGAGAGAAAGACCTACTCACTCCTCCCTCCTCCCTACTCACTACTGGCAGTTCCCCACCCCTGCAGGCGCGCAGGAAGTCGCTCGGAAAACGCCTCTACGAGGGGCGCGTCGCCTACCTCATGCTCGCCCCCACCTTCGTCTTCCTCCTGATCTTCATGTACTACCCCGCCCTGCTGGGGCTGTACCGGTCGGCGTTCAAGTGGGCGCCGGGTCTGGACTCGGACTTTGTGGGCCTGGGCAACTTCGTCCAGCTCTTCACCAAAGACCGGGTATTTCTGAACTCGATGGACCACATGCTGCAGCTGGCGGCCTGGTATGTGGTGTCGACGGTAGGCGTGTCACTGTTCATCGCGGTGCTGATACACCGGCTGCGAGGCGGAAGGGTGCAGTATACGTTCCGGTTGGGGATGATTCTGCCGGTGGTTATTCCCGCGATCGTGCCGTTGATGCTATGGAAGTTCATCTATGACGTGAAGGTAGGGCCGCTGAATCTGTTTCTGACATGGATAGGGCTGGAGTCGTGGACGCGGGCGTGGCTGTCGGACCCGAACGTGGCGCTGTACGCGGTGATGCTGCGCAATTTTCCGTGGGTGGACGGGGTGGCTATCCTGATTCTGCTGGCGGGCCTGCAGGCGATCCCCTACGAGATCGTCGAAAGCGCGATGATCGACGGCGCTTCAGAGATGCGGCGCTTCTGGTCGATCGAGCTGCCGCTGATCGCGGGGCAGATCAAGCTGATTTCGGTGCTGACGATCATGTGGGGTGTCCAGGAGTTCACGGCGGTGTTCGCGATGACGCAGGGCGGGCCGATCAACAGCACGATGGTGCCGGGGATGTGGATGTTCTGGAATGCTTTCCGCATCAATAAGATGGGCTACGCTTCCGCCATCGGCGTCGTCCTGTTCCTCCTCACCCTTGTGCTGACGCTGATCAATATGAAGTATATTACGACTGAGGAGTATTAAGGGCAGTTTTTAGTTATCAGTTTTCAGTTTTTAGTGACACCCGCTGGTGTGGGAAGAGAACGAAAAGCTCGAGGCGATAGACTGCAGTTGGGGGTTAGGGCATGAGTGCGGCGGGGACGGAGACGAGGGAACTGTATAGGCGGAGCAGGGGCGAGCAGGTGGGCGTGTTTCTGCGCGGGGACTGGTGGCGGATCGTGCTATTGGGCCTTTTCCTGGTGGGGGGGATCGCGCCGCTGGTGATGGCCTTCCTGATTTCGCTGAAGACGATCCCGCAGTTCGCTCGCCAGCCGTTTGCGCTGACCTTCCCGCTGCACTGGGAGAATTACGGGTTTGCCTTTGAGATCGTGCTGGAGTTCATCAGGAACAGTATAATCATTAGCGGTGTGACGGTTGTGGGCGTCCTGTTGCTGGCGTCGCTGTCGGCATACGCGTTCGGCATTCTGGAATTTCCGGGCCGACAGGTGCTCTTCTACCTGGTGCTGTCGCTGATGATGGTGCCTTCGGCGATGACGCTGATCCCGTCGTTTGTGCTGGTGAAGGATCTCGGCCTGATGAATACGTATTGGGCGATGATCCTGCCGTGGATCGCGAGCGGACAGGTCTTCGCCATGTTTATCTTGCGCACCTTTTTTGAAAGCCTGCCCAAGGAACTGTTCGACGCGGCGCGCATCGACGGCGCGAGCGAGTGGCAGGGTTACTGGCGCATCGCGCTGCCTCTGAGCAAGTCGATGCTGGGCGTGGCCGCGATTCTGAACATTCTGGGCACGTGGAACAACCTGATCTGGCCCTACCTGACTGTCCAGAAGCAAGCGCTCCTGCCCCTGACACCGGGTCTGTGGGCCTATCAGACAGAGTATTTTACGCGTTACGGGCTGACGATGGCAGGGCTGTTGATCGGCTCGATCCCCTTGGTTATCCTCTTCATCTTCACCAGCCGCTGGTTCGTGGCCGGACTGACTTCGGGCGCGATCAAGGTCTGATTGGCTCGGCACGAAATTCCGACCGGCTTTGCCCGTTCAAGCGCCCTGGCTTAAAATGAGCCGCACAGTGGAACGCCAAGTCCGTTATTCCCATGAACCAGGCGCCGGTTCCACGGAGCACAGGACGGCGAAACTGGATCAAAAGAGTATCCACCTATGCTGACTGAGAAGCGGTCTACCGGTCGTGCACACCGGCAGGTTACAGAAGAAGCAGTCCAGGAGAGCGAAGAACTCCAGATTCGCGTCGAAGAAGAGCGCCCCGACGTATTCAGACAGGTGATCCTCTACGTTCTCGACAGGGTTGAGGGCAAACCGAACGTCGGCGAAGCCGTTCTGCACCAACTCTTTTATTTCATCGACTTCGACTACTACGAGAAGTTCGAAGAGAACCTGATGGGTGAGACCTACATCAAGGACGGCTACGGTCCGACATCGGTCAATTTAACCCGGATTCTTCGCTGCCTGGAAGAGGAAGGGGCGGTCCAGAAGACGGAGCGGGTACACCACAACGACAGCCAGAAACGATACGTCGCAACCAGACGTTCGGAAACCGATTTATTGCGCCCGCGTGATGTCGAGCACATCGAACAGGTGCTGGACCGTTTCACCGACATGAGCGTTGCCGAGCTATCTGAGTATTCCCACAATGATATCCCCTGGAAATCTACTCGCGACGGAAAACCGATTCCTTACGAGACTGTTTTCTACCGAGATGACAGATACTCCGTAAGCGAATTGGAAGATGCACTTTAACGAACTACGTGAATTTCAACGAGAACGCAGAAGGCTCTCCAGAAAGTACAGGTCACTCCCCGCAGATTTGCAGTTGTTTCGAGAAGTGATCGCGGCTGTCCCGCCAACACCCTCAAGGCGCGTCAGCATCCTCACACAAACCGAGTCCCTGTTAATCGTCAAAGCTCGTCTAGCCTGCAAGTATTTACGCAACAGTTCGCTGCGCGTCATCTTCGCCTGGTTCATCCATGAGCGTCGCGTTGACTTCATCGAACTCTACTTCAAGGGAGACAAAGAGCGCGAAGACGGCGCACGGATCAACAGGTATCTGCGAGAGTATCAGGATAACGGGTAGCCGCCAGTACGGTTGGACCCTCATGCCCAGACACGCCCTCACGCCCTACTTACATACGGTTTGACCCGTCACAGCCTGCGTTTACAATGGAGGGCGTCTCTCAGTTCACAGACAGCAAGCCATACTTCCCGCATATGTTTCAGTCCTTGACCTGCAATGTAGCCTCCGTTTGAAGCCGCGCCCTTCTGCAATCGCCCAGCAGTTGTAGCCGAGGAGCCTTTCCCGCTCCGTCATAACCAAGATCCCTAAAATGACCACTCCATCCTACTCCTCCCTGCTGCAACTCTTCCGCCAACCTCCCCTCGACTACAGCGACTTCGTCACCTGGTTCTGGGAGACGGGAGAGCTGGACAAGGAGCGCCTGACCTGGCAGTTGGAGGAGTTGAAGAAGAAGGGCGTCGGCGGCACCTGGTACTATCCCCGCTATCTCGACGGCGAGCGGTACGGGACTTGGCCGGCATATTTCAGCGAGGAATGGTGGGAGTTCTTCCGGCATTCTGTGGCTGAACACGAGCGCCTTGGGCTGGAAGCGTGGTTTTCCGGATGGGAGGGACGCGAATTCTGGCAGGATCTGCTGCGGGCGGAGCGCGCGACGCGACCGGAGCTGGAGGGCCGCCGCCTGGTCATCCACGAGGCGCGCTCGCACAGCAGCGACGCGATGCAGCTCGACGTGCCGGCGGGGGAGACGATTTTGGCGGCGGCAGCATACCGCCTGGACGGGGAGCGGCTGGATCCGACATCGTACCAGGATCTCAGCGGCTCCGTGCAGGGGCAGCGGCTACGTTGGCTGGCGCCGGAGGCCGGCTGGCTGCTCGCCGCCGTCGCCAGCCAGCCCCATGATCTCGACTATCTCAACCCCCATGTTGCCGCGCGCTATCTCGAAATATACTGGCAGGAACACGAAGAGCGGCTGCGCGAATTTATACCAGGCACCCTCTCCCTCTACGGGCAGGATGAGCTCTATGTGCTCAACGGCAACATCCTCTACGCGCCGGAGCTGGTAGAGCGGTTCAAGGCGGAGAAGGGATATGATCCCGCGCCCTGGCTGGTCGGTCTCTTCCACGACGTCGGCGCCTTCACCGACAAGATCCGCTGCGACTACTACGAGGTGATGTCCGCCGCGCTGGAGGAGAACCTCTACAGGCCGCTGTGCGACTGGCATGAAGAGCGAGGGATGCGCTACGGCACGATCGCCACCTGGGGGCGGCAGGATATGCTGGGGCAGACGTGGCATTACGGCGATTTCTTCCGCCTGATGCGCTGGTTCCACGTCACCGGCAACGAGGACCCCGGCGCCAGTCTGCTCGGCGAGCGCTGCTTCATCGACGCCAAGCTCTCCAGCTCGATCCTGCACATCTACGAGCGGGAGCGGGCGTCGATGTGCGTCTACTGGGGGTCGGGCTGGGGCATGACGCAGGAAGAGAACGTCGCCTGGACGAATGAGAACTATGCGTACGGGCTGAATCTGTACAACCAGCACGGCGGGCTGTACAACACGCTGGGCGGTTGGTACGAGTGGGTGCCGCCGTCGATTCACTGGCGCCAGCCCTACTGGGAGCACTGGCAGACCTTCGTGGACTATGTGTCGCGCCTGAGCGCGGTGATGAGCCAGGGAACGCATGTGGCGGACGTGGCGCTGCTCTACCCGCTGACGACGGTTCACGCCAACTGGCTGCGGGGGGATTCGTTCACGAGCGCGGCCGACGAGTGCGCGATGACCACCTTTGCGCTCGCCCGCCAGATCTACGAGAACGGGATCGACTTCGATTTTGTCGACGACAACCTGCTGAGCCAGGCTGTTGTGCGCGACGGGACTTTGGAGATCGCCGGTATCCGGTTCCGGGCTGTGCTCCTGCCGCCGATGACGACGGTCCGACGCCGGACGCTGGCGAAGCTGCGGGAGTTCTATGACGGGGGCGGCGCGGTGGTGGCCTTCCGCCGGCTGCCGGGCGCATCGCAGGAGCACGGCCGCGATGATGTCGAAGTCCGCGCGCTGTTGCAGCATATCTTCGGCATCGCATCCAGCGACGAGGCCGCCCACCCCACCGAGGCGCATAGCCAGGCGCTGGGCAGCATCTACCGGCAGCGCAATGAAAACCGCGGGCAAGGTATCTTTCTGCCAAGCCAGGAGACGGCGCGCACGCCCCATGCCGCGCAGCGGGGAGTCGACATCTCGGCTGTGATCTCGGACGCGATCGACCGGGATCTGATTGCTTCAGGCAAGAACGTCTTCCACACGCATCAGCGGATCGGAGAGCTGGACGTCTACTTCCTCTACAACGTCGAATCGGAGCGAAGAGAGCTGACCTTTACCCTGCGCGTGCGCGGCGAACCGGAGATCTGGGACTGCTGGAGCGGCGAGGTTTTGCCTTGGCACCGCTTCGCCTGCACGGCTGACAGGACGACGGTACGGCTGACGATGGAGGCCAACCAGGGCATTGTTCTGGTACTGCGCCCGCCTGGGGGCAGACCGGCCGTGACGGCGGACAATCTGGGTGAGATCACGCATGTGGAAGCGGTGGACGATACCGTGATTATACGGGGCACTGTCGAAGATGGGGGCCTCAAGTCGGTGCGCGTGCGCCATGCAGGGCGCGAGTACGGCGCGCAGGCCCGCTTCGGCCCGGCGGCGACTCCACTGCACCTGACGGGCGAATGGTCGTTCCGGTTGACGCCGACGATGGACAACCGCTGGGGCGATTTCCGCGATCCGGCCGCCGACGAACACATCGGAGCGGAGGCGCGGCAGTTCCGCTACCGGGAGGAGGAGGAGACACCGGGTGAAGCGCTGGACTGGCACAGCCGCGACCATGACGACGGCAGCTGGCCCGTTTTCACCTATACTTTCGGCCCCTACTGGCAGGCAAGCGGCCCTTTCCCACCCGGGCAGACACCGCCGGAACTGGCGGCCTTGATCGCCGGGGACACAGATGCGCTGGTCGCCGGAGAGGGTGGTTGGGAGACGGTCTGCTATTCCCAGGAGTTCGGGCAACCGGGTACCGACGTATGGGGCGGCAGCCACGGTGTTGCGGATTCATTCCTCTGCTTTGACGTTGCCGACGAGCATGAAGAGAGCGTGCGCTACCTGTACACCCATGTGCGGGCGCCGCGGGCTGGGCGTTGGGTCCTGCATCTGGGGGCCGACAGCGGGCAGGTGGAGCAGGCGTGGCTGAACGGGAAGGCTCTGCTGCCGGACGACTCTGGCGAACCGGTTCCGGCTGCAGTAGAGGTCGTGCTGCAGGAGGGGCTGAATCTGCTCCTGCTCGCTTGTGTCCAGCCGCCTGCCCAGCCCTTGCGGGCGTATGCTGCTCTTCTGGAGCCGTCGACGACACCTGTGCGAGACCGTCCGGCGGCGCGGCTGACCTGGTTCGCCGAGCCTTCCGAGCTTGTATATGAGATCGCGCCGCGCAAAGAGAGGCGCGTCGGATGGTACAGGTGCGAGGCGCCGGCGGGGACGCATACGCTGCGTCTGGATGTGGATGCCGAGGGCGTTCAGGTATGGGTCAACGGCGCCGAAACGGCGGTCCGGGACGGGCAGGTCCGACTGGATGCTCCGTTGCCGGATGTGTCCCAGATAGCGCTGCGCGTCGAACAGAAGCCCGGCGTCTACGCCGGCGCGGCCATCTGCCGGCCAGTTCGCTTCGAATGCGCTGAGGCCTCCCTGCCGTTGGGCGATTGGGGTGAGAAGGCGTTGGAGAGCTACTCCGGCGGCGCCGTTTACAAGAAGAAATTCACCCTCACAGAGAAACAGTTGCAGGGCGAAGTCGTTCTCGACCTGGGCGCGGTGAACACGACGGCGGAGGTGGCCGTCAACGGGCAGGTTGTGGGCGTACGACTGGCGCGCCCCTACCGCTTCGACATCACGGGCCAGGTGCATGAGGGGGCCAACGAGCTGGAAGTGACCGTTTACAATACGCTGGCCAACTATTTCAGTACGGGCCCTTATGAGTCCGACTATGTCTTCCCGGGGCAGACGGCTTCGGGGCTGCTGGGCCCCGTCACGGTCAGTTTTCCGGCGCGGGTAACGCTCACGGCCAGGCCGGTGGTGAACGGCAGTTTTTAACTGCAGTTTTTAGTAGTCAGTTTTCAGTTTTAGTGACACCGCGTTCTTACGTGTCCGCCTTGTTGCCGAGGACTAAAGCCCAGAACTCGAAAATTCCACAAGGAAACAGCCATGAAGATTCGTACAGTTCAAGCATACGCGCTCGCCTATCCGGAACCCCACTACAAGGGCATTGAACGCTACATCACCCTGGCGCGGGTCGAGGCCGACGACGGCACGGTCGGTTGGGGCGAGTGTATCTCCCAGTTCCGCGAGGCCGCGCTGGCGACGAAGCTGATCATTGAGCAGGGCCTGGCGCCGCTGCTGATCGGCGGGGACGCGCGCGATGTGGAGCGCGCCTGGCACAAGATGCTGGCCCATATCTGGTGGTACGGCCCGGAAGGGATTGCGGCCTTTGGCGTGAGCGCGATCGATATGGCGCTGTGGGACCTGAAGGGCAAGGCGCTGGGGCTGCCGGTCTGCCAGCTTCTGGGGGGCAAGCTGCATGACAAGGTGGTGGCGATGGCCTCGATCATCTTCGACATGGAGGACCTGGACTGGACGTTGAACGAGTTTCGCTGGATGGTGGAGCAGGGCTACCATTACGTCAAGGCGGGCTGGGGCATGCATCCCGGCGCGGTCTTCGGACAGGACGCCGGGCGCGATATCGAGTATGTGCACCGCATCCGCGAAGTGATCGGCGATGAACGCGAGCTGATCGTGGATACGCCGGGCGCGCGCAATCTGTGGGACGTGCCGACCGCGATCCGCCGCTTCCGCCAGCTGGAGCCGTACCGCCTGCGCTGGATCGAGCAGCCGCTCCTGCCGAGTGACCTGGAGGGGCATGCCCGGCTGCGGGCCGCGGTGGCGACGCCGATCGGCACCGGTGAGGATGAATGGGATGTCGAGAGCTACGGACGCCTGATCCGCAGCGGCGGCGTGGATGTGATCCAGATCGACCCGGGCCGCAGCCACGGCATCACCGGCTCGCGCGAGGTGATCCGGCTGCTGGAGGTGGAGAACCTGCAGTTCAGCCTGCACACGTGGAGCAGCGCGCTCAACAGCGCGGCCAGCGTCCATCTGCTGGCCATCTCAGACCACGGCGTCAGCATGGACCTCAAGCCGCACGGGTCGCCGATGCAGCATGAGCTGGTCAACGATCCCTGGGTGCAGGAAGGGGGGTACCTGGCCGTGCGCGACACGCCCGGTCTTGGTGTTCATGTTCGGGAAGAGATCGTGCGCAAGTACTCGTTTCAATGAGACAGCAGTGATTAGTGGCCAGCAGTTCAAGTTTAATGATCGCTGGCCGTCGATGAATTCGGGGAGGGGAGACTGTGTCGGACATGCAGAACGGCGCGCGGCGTGCGCTGATCACCGGTGGGGCGAGCGGCTTCGGGCTGGCGATTGCGGAGACGCTTCTGGGCCGCGGCGCGCAGGTCGCGATCGGGGACATCGATCGCGACCGCCTGCAGGAGGCCGAACGCGGCCTGGACAGCGACGATCTGCTGGCCATTGAATTGGATGTAACGTCGCCGGAATCAGCCGCGGCGGCGGTGACGGCCTGCGAGGCGCGTTTCGGCGGCCTGGACACGCTGGTCAACTCGGCCGGCGTCATCGCCTTCAACCCGCTGACGGAGATCAGCGAGGCGGAGTGGGACCGGGTGATCGACGTAGACCTGAAGGGCACATTTCTCTGTTGCCAGGCGGCTGCGCCACTGTTGTGCGCCAGCGGCCGCGGCCGCATCGTCAACATCGGCTCCGACGCCTCCAAGGTGGGATTCCCGCTGCTGGCCCACTACTGTGCGGCCAAGTTCGGGGTTGTTGGGCTGACCAAGGTGCTGGCGGGCGAACTGGCGCCGCGCCAGGTTACGGTCAACTGCGTCTGCCCGGTCGGTGTATCCGGCACCGGCATGGGGCAAGAGGTGCTCGATTGGAAACTCGAGGCCACTGGCATGCAGCCGCAGGAGATCCTGGCGGCCACGGCCGCTGACATTCCCCTGCAGCGCAACCCGACGGTGCAGGATGTCGTGAATACGGTGCTCTTCTTTATCTCCGACGAAGCCGCTTTCCTGACCGGGTCGGCGCTTGACGTCGACGGCGGCATGCTGAGCACGATCCCTGTGCCCGGCATGGACGTGTGAAACTGCTTTGGCTGATGTTTCTGGCCACTGACCGCTGAAAACTGGGGTTAACGATGCAACGGGTTGCGTTTGTCATGCACGTCAAAGAGGGGGAGGAAGAAGAGTACCGGCGGCGCCACCGGGACGTCTGGCCTGCCGTGCTGGCCGACCTGGAGCGGGCCGGCGTGCATAGCATGAGCATCTTCATGGCCGACCGGCAGCTCCTTCTCTACATGGAGACGGAAAACTACGCCGAGACCGTCCGCATCCTGGCGGAGAGTCCCGAGTCAGTCCGCTGGGAGGAGTACATGGCGCCGATCATGGAGGACCAGAGCGGGGACGCCTACGACCCGCACAACGCCTATCCCGAGGGCCTGCCGGAGGTGTTCCACTGGCGGGCTGGCGGCGGCGGGAAGGGTTGACAACATGCGCTTCGCGCAGGGCTCGGTCCTTTGCTAAACTATAGGTAAATAATGATTGATAATCAAAATTACCTATAACTCTTACAAACAGGCGACTTTCCGGCCACCTGATTACTCCTGAATTTCGTATTCTGTTTATTGTTAAGTCCTTTGCTAATTCGTGGTAGATTTCGACTCATAATCAAAGGTATTACCTATAAATTCATCAAACAATTGATGTCGCTACCGGCTCACCACTCCCTTATCGCCCTTTGATTTGCCTTTTACTTATCCGTGGTAGATTTCGGCTCTGCAAGTAAAGGATTTAGACAAAGATTAAGTAAAGGATTCGACGAATAGGCGCATTCACCTGATTCACTTCCTGACGACAAGAAAACCTGGAGCCAACCATGACCACCGTTAAACTCGCCGGCGCTGCCTGGTCCTTCGTCGGCGCCACTTTGCCGGAATCGGCCGCCATATGGCAGGCGCTGGGAATAGAGGCGATGGACCTGATCGCCGTGCCCGGCGGGCTGCTCGACTCGCGCGAGATCGAACGCGATCCAGAGGGGCAGGCCCGCCGCGTGACCGAGGCCGGCCTCCCGCTCAGCAATCTGCTCTACATCTTCGGGGATGGATTCGACGACAGGCCGGTCAATTCTGTCGATGAAAGCGTACGCGCCGCCAACCGGGAAACGTTCAAGCAGGTACTCCGGTTCTGCAAAGCCGCACGTATTCCGTCGGTGCTGGTGCTGCCGGGCGTTGACCAGGTGGGCATCACCCACGAAGAGGCGGTGGAGCTGTCCGCGGCCGCGATGAACGAACTCGCCGCGCTGGCAGCCGCCGAGGATGTGCTGTTTCTGTTCGAGCCGCACGTCGAGTCGGTGCTGGAAAGCCCATTCGAAACGTTGACATTTCTGCAGCAGAATCCCGCGCTCAAAATCGTGCTCGATTATTCCCACTTTATGGCGAAAGGTTATGGCCCGGGCGACGCGGATCCCCTCGGCCCCTATGCCGGCCATGTCCATCTGCGGCATGCTTGCCTCGGTAAGCTGCAGGTGCGCTGGGATGACGGGGAGCTCGACCTTCACGCCGTGGTCGAAGTGCTCGACGCCGCCGACTACAACGGCTACCTGACGCTGGAGTATGAACACGATCCGTGGATGGACTGTGACCAGGTCGACGTGATGACCGAGACGATCAAGATGCGGGATGAGATGAGACGCCTGCTGGCGCTATACTCTATCGCCCAAGAATAACCCCAAGAATAACACTGCCCTCTGGACAGGATTCAGATAATGCTCTCCGTCCGAAGCGGCGCCCTTCTTCACGAACTGAAAACTGGAACCTGGAAACTCCCATGCCCGACACAGCCCGAATCGCCGTCATCGGAACCGGATGGTGGTCCACCACCGCCCATATTCCCGCGCTGCAGGCCAACCCGAACGCCGAGCTCGTCGCCCTGGCCGACATCCGCGCCGACGCGCTGGAGAAAGCGGCCCGGCATTTCGGCGTGGAGCGGACCTATACCGACGTTCACGAGATGCTGACGCGGGAGCGGCTGGACGGCGTCGTCATCGCGGTCTGGCACGCTGCCCATTACGAGGCCGCGCGGCCCTGTCTTGAACACGGGCTGCACGCGGTCCTGGAAAAGCCGATGACGCTGCTCGCGACGCACGCACGCCATCTCACCGAACTCAGCCGCGAGCGCGGATGCCAGCTGATCATCGGCTACCCCTGGAACTACAACCCCCATGTGCTGCGGGTCAAGGAGGTGCTCGCCTCGAAGCGGTTGGGCGGGATACGCTATATCAACAACATGTTCGCCTCCAGCGTCATCTCGCTGTACCGGGGTGATGACAGCGTCCACGACAACCTGTACCAGTACCCGGTTACCGGCCCCGGCGATGTCTACAGCGACCCGGTTCGCTCGGGCGGCGGCCAGGGCCATCTGCAGGCGACCCATTCGATAGGGCTGATGTTGCACATGACCGGGCTCAGGCCGGCCAGTGTGCTGGCGCTGATGGACAACCTCGATACACGGGTGGATGTCGTCGACGCCATGATCGTGCAGATGGACAACGGCGCGCTCGCCAGCGTCGGCAGTTCCGGCACGCTGCATGCGGGCGGCCCGGAGCAGGAGATGGTGGTGCAGATCTACTGTGACCAAGGGTGGATCAACGCCGACATAATCCACAGGAACTGTACAATTTACTATGCCGATGGGTCTGTCGAGAATTTGCCGCCCATAACTGATGAGCAGAGCTATCTGTCGTCGGCGCCGGCGGACAACCTTGTCGACGTCATCGTCCGCGGCGCGCCCAACCAGTCGCCGCCGGAAGTCGGCTGGCACACGGTCGAGCTTCTCGACGCGGCCTACCGCTCAGCCGCCGATGAAGGACGCCGCGTGCCGGTCAGCTCTCTGTATAGCACTGATTGATAGTAACTGCGCACTGGACTCGCGGACGCCGCGCCCGCACTCTCGTTAAACGGAACCCTTGGGAAGCTGCACGCGGCCGCTGGTGTCACTAAAAACTAAAAACTGACTACTAAAAACTGCCCTTTGGAGCCTCAACCGTGAAAATCTTCATGGTAACCGACATGGAGGGCGTAGCCGGCGTCGTCTCCTTCGCGGACCAGTCCTTTCCCGACGGCCGCTACTACGATGCCGGAAAGAAGCTGGTGACCGGTGAGGTCAACGCCGCGGTGGACGGGCTGTTGGATGCCGGCGTGGAGGATGTCCTCGTCTGGGACGGTCACGGCGCCGGCGGCATCGACTTTGACACACTGCATCCGGCCGCGCTGCTGCTGCATGGCCGGCCCTCCCCGCCGTGGAGCCGGTTGCAGGAGGTGATCGGGCGCTACGACGCCTTTGTCATCGTCGGCCAGCACGCCATGGCCGGTGTCGTAACCAGCAACCAGAACCACACGCAGAACAGCCGCACCGTGGACGCCTACCGGCTCAACGGCAAACCGATCGGCGAGATCGGACAGCTTGCCCTCTTCATGGGCGGGCTAGGTCTCCCCCTGCTCTTTCTGAGCGGCGAACAGGACGCCTGCCGGGAGGCGGAGGCGCTGGTGCCGGGCATCGCCACAGCGGCGGTGAAGGAGGGGCTGGGACGCGGCTCGGCCATCTCACTCTCCGCGCAGGCGGCGCGGCAGCGCATCCGCGAGGGCATCGCCGCCGCCGTGGCCAAACATCGCCAGGACCCGATCGCGCCCCTGGTCTGGCCCGGCCCCTATGAACTGGAAAAGCGCTTCTTCCACACCGACACGGCCGACGCCGAGATGAACAAAGCGGGCGCCGAACGGGTCGACGCGCAGCGGGTGCGCTTCCGCAGCGACAACATTCTCGATATCGTCTACCGGTGAACGACAGTTTTCAGTAACTGCACCATTCGATGCCGTGGTGCTATCCAAGATTGAAGACTGGCTACCGAATGCTCAGTAGAGGCCCGGGCCCATGTCGGGCGGCAGGTGCAGCTGGCCGTCTGAGACCTGGAAGTAGGCGGGGTGGGCGTCCTGTTCCTGCGGACGCGACAGGGGCATGAACTGGCGGTAGTTGCCCTCGAAGCAGTCGACGTCGAGGCGCAGGTGGGCGCAGAAGTTGACGCTGTGAACCAGCGCGAGGCCGGGGTTCGTGAGGTCTTGCAGCGTGAGATAGAGACCGTGCTGGCGGCCCCAGCAGTAGGCCAGCAGCGAATGGGTATGGCCCTTGCACGTCTTCACCGCCAGCCCGGACCAGCCCAGACGGTGGATCCAGTCGAGATTGTCGAGGTCATCGAGGCTTTCGTCGACGACCACCGGCACGCGCCTGGCCACCTCGTGAAGCGTGTCGGTATAGGCCTCCAGGTCGCGAGGGGTGGGCTGCTCAACATAGTCGAGCGCCGCTAGCGCCTGCGGCTTCTCCGCGGCCACCCGATCCAGCACTTCCAGCATCATGGCAGCCTCTTGGTAGGCCTCATTGGGGTCCACCGACAGGCGCGGTCCGCCAGCCACACCGGCGGACTCCATGGCCTGGGATGCCGCAGTATACACTTCGATCAGCCGCGCAGCGTCCTCGACCGGCGACTGGCCGCGCAGCTTGAGCTTGAAATAGCGCAGGCGGTCGCGCTCGATCCAGGTCGTCAGGTCGGCGGGAAGTGCAGAGGAGTTCTCTCTTTCCTCACTCCTCTCCGCTCTCTTCTCATTTGTCGGGGTGAGGGCGTCGTTGAAGCCGACGACATGCTGCACGAACAGGCCGCGGCGCCTTGGGACCAGGTAGTCGGCCGGGTAGCGGCCGGCGAAGTCGGCGCCGAGGCCGGCACTCAGGTCTTCGTTCAGATACTCTGCCGTGTAGGCGGCGTAGAGCGGCGCCGGCAGGGCCGCGCCCCAGGCGTCGTGGAGCGCGGCGTCAAAGGGCGACATGCAGTTGAGCACGGCCAGCCGCGGCATCGGCGTGTTTTGCAGGAGAGGCTCATCCTGGGCCAGCTGCTCAGCCAGTTCGACCGCGGCCTGCTCCAACCTGATCCCCTTCTCGATCGGATCTTCGTACTGATCATCCTCCAGCCAGGCGGCAATGGCCCGGCACAGCCGCCGCATGAGGCGGTCCTTATCCTCGTGGTCCAGGTCCGGTGCGGGAAAGGACCACACGTCCGAGAGCAGGATCGCGCCGGTCCCCTGCACGACGCCGCCCCCGCGCGTGCGCGCCCGCACAGTGACCGCGGCATAGGTGATCGCCTCGATCACCCCCTTGCTGAGATGCAGGGGGACGCTCAAGCGCTCGTCATCGAAGGTGACCTCCACCCTCTCTACGCGGATATCGGTCGCTTTCATGGCAGTAGCTCTCTCTTAGCGTTGTTGGTCGTGAGTTGTCGGTCGCGCAGTCGCAGTTGGCGCATTGAGGCGGTTCCGGCGACAATCGGAGTAGCTACGCGGTTCGTCGAACACGGAATTCAGACCAGAAACTGAAAACTTGCCATGCCCAAAGACCGTTCTTACGTCCGTGCCAGCGATATCGGCGCCTGGAGCTTCTGCAATCGCGCCTGGTGGCTGGCCAAGGTCCAAAAGGCGCCGCACGAACGGCCGCAGCAGTTGGACTGGGGCGATCAGTCCCACGCGGACCACGGGCGGCTCACATCGCGGGCGCAGCGGCTGCGCAAGAGCGGGATCGCGCTCCTGGCCGGCGGCCTGCTCCTGCTCGGATTCGTGCTACTGGCGCAGTTGCTCCTATGACTAGCGGCTGCAAACACAATGCCTGCAACGCCAGTGATCAATCGCGGCGCGCAGGCATTTCTGTAACCATTGATTGCGGTTGCCCGCCTCGTTGAAACGCTCAGAACAGATTGATCAACCCCGCGCCGAACTCGCTGGCGAAGACGAGACTGACGATACTCATCAGCTTAATCAGAATATTCAGCGACGGGCCGCTGGTGTCCTTGAACGGGTCGCCGACGGTATCACCGACGACCGCGGCCTTGTGCGCGTCAGAGCCCTTGCCGCCCATGACGCCCGTCTCGATCCACTTTTTGGCGTTGTCCCAGGCGCCGCCGGAGTTGGCCATCATCACCGCCAGCATGAAGCCGGAGGCGATGGCGCCGAGCAACATGCCGGCGAGGGCCTGTGCGCCGAGCAGGAAGCCGATCAGCAGCGGCACCACCACCGCCAGCGCGCCCGGAATGATCATCTCGCGCAGCGCGCTCTCCGTGCTGATGGCGACGCAGGTCTTGTAATCGGGCTTGGTCGTGCGCTCCATGATACCGGGGATCTCGGCGAACTGGCGGCGCACCTCCAGCACGATCTCATAGGCGGCCTTGCCGACCGCGGTCATGGTCAAGGCGGCGAAGAGATAGGGCAGCATCGCGCCGACCAGCATACCGGGGAGCATGATCTTCGCATTCAACAGATCGAGCGTCTCGAGATTTGCTGCCTGCACATAGGCGGCCATGAGCGCCAGCGCGGTCAGCACGGCGGAGCCGATGGCGAAGCCCTTGCCGGTGGCCGCGGTCGTGTTGCCGAGGCTGTCGAGCGCGTCGGTGCGGTCGCGCACCTCGTCGGGCAGGTCGCTCATTTCGGCGATGCCGCCGGCGTTGTCGGCAACGGGGCCGTAGGCGTCGGTCGCCAGGGTGATGCCCAGCGTGCTGAGCATGCCGACACCGGCCAGGGCGACGGCGAAGAGGCCGTTGTCACCGCCCAGCCACAGCGACAGCATGATCGCCACGGCAACGATCAGGACGGGCGGCAGCGTGCTGTTCATGCCGACGGCCAGCCCTTCGATGAGCAGGGTTGCCGCGCCGGTCTCGGCCTTTTCAGCGATGCCCTGGGTGGGCTTTTCGGTGTAGCTCGTAAAGTACTCGGTGAACCAGCCGATGCCATTGCCTGCCACCAGCCCGAC
Source organism: Caldilineaceae bacterium (assembly GCA_965204525.1). Classification (GTDB taxonomy): domain Bacteria; phylum Chloroflexota; class Anaerolineae; order Caldilineales; family Caldilineaceae; genus Bin5. Next base: position 3,453,296 of record OZ241994.1, read on the forward strand.
CAGAATGACTGCGAGGAAGTTCCAGCCGACGCCGGTATAGGCGACCACGCCGGCGGCCAGAAGCAGGACGATCACGGAGGCGCTGTAGATGGCCCGGCGCAGCACGCCCAGCAGATCCTCCTGGGACGCGCCCTCCTGCGCCCGCACCAGAAAGGTGCCGATCAGGGCGGCGATCACGCCCACGCCGGCGACGAGGAAGGGCAGCACGATGCCGGCGCCGTCTGCCACCACCGCGCCCAGCGTGGCCGCGGCGATGATGGAGCCGCTGTAGCTCTCGAAAAGGTCCGCGCCCATGCCGGCCACGTCGCCGACGTTGTCACCCACGTTGTCGGCGATCACCGCGGGATTGCGCGGGTCGTCCTCAGGGATGCCCTGCTCGACCTTGCCCACAAGGTCGGCGCCGACGTCGGCGGCCTTGGTATAGATGCCGCCGCCGACGCGGGCGAAGAGCGCGATCGAGCTGGCGCCGAACCCGAAGCCGGTGATGTAGAGAATGTTGCCGTTGAAAAGGAAGTAGAGGATCGTCATCCCCAGCAGGCTGAAGCTGACGACGGCCATGCCCATGATCGAGCCGCTGCTGAAAGCGACGCGCAGGCCGTCGTCCAGGCTCTTGCTGGCCGCGGCCGCGGTGCGCACGTTGGCGCGCACGGCGATGAACATGCCCAGGTAGCCGGCCGCGCCGGAAGCGATCGCGCCGAGGATGAAGCTGAGCGCGGTCTGCCAGGCCAGGAAGATGGCGATGATGACGGCGACGACGACGACAAATCCACCCAGGAAGGTATACTCCCGGTTGAGAAATGCGGCCGCGCCCTCCTGAATGGCGGCGGCGATCTCCTGCATGACCTGGTTGCCGTTGTCCATGGCAAGGACGCGGCGCGCCTGAAAGACCAGGTAGATCAGGCCCAGAACAGCAATGACCAGGGCAAAGGTGATCGACGGCGTCCCGAGCGTATCGATCCCTGCGCTCATATGGCGAAGCGGTAGCGCAAACAACAACATCGAGAGTTCCTCCAGGTAGTGGCTAGTGGCCAGCAGCGCGCGGCACTTGCTTCTTGTATGCTGAAACTAAATAATGATAACCCCTTTCGCCTAGTGGAAGAAAAAGATGCGCTACCGCTGCGCTATTTTAGCGCGAGACGGCGAAGTAGGCTATCTTGTTTATATCTTCCCGCCATTGGTACGCTCACCGTAGTCCTTCATTCAAACATACATTACGGTTCAGACAAAAGGAATTCCATGACTGAACAGACGGTCTCCGAACAGTTGGATCTGAGCGGCAAAGTCGCCATTGTCACCGGTGCGGCCGGCCTGCTGGGCTCAGCGATGAGCCGCGGGCTGGCGGAAGCGGGCGCGACCGTCGCGGTGACAAGCCGCGACGGGGAGCGGGCGGCCGAGTTTGCCGCGACCTTGCCCGGAAGCGGCCACGCCGGCTTCGGCCTGGCGCAGGACGACGGCGATGCCATTCCCGCTTTTGTGGAGTCGGTGGTGCAGCGCCTGGGCAAGGTGGACGTTCTGGTCAACAACGCCTACGGCGGCGGCGCGCCCAGCATCGACACGGCCAGCGCCGAGGACTTCAACCAGGCCTATCACACCGGCGTGACCGCCTATTTCCTGCTGGCGCGCGAGGTCGTGCGCCATCTGCGCAGCCGGAGCGCGCCCGGCTCGATCATTAACATCGCCAGCATGTACGGGGTCGTTGCCAGCTACCCGGAGGCCTACACCGGCTTCGGCGTCAACAGCCCGCCCAACTATCACGGCCTCAAAGGCGGACTCATCCACCTGACCCGCCATCTGGCGGTCTACTGGGCGCAGGACGGCGTACGCGTGAACGCGATCAGCCCGGGACCCTTCCCGTCGCCCAACGTGCGGGAGGGGGAGCCGGCGTTCGTCGCCAGGCTGGCCGAGCGGGTGCCGATGAAACGGATGGGTGAGCCGGAAGAGCTGAAAGGGCTGGTCGTGCTGCTGGCGAGCGACGGCGGCAGTTACATCACCGGCCAAAATATCCTGGTCGACGGCGGCTGGACCGCATGGTAGAAGGGCAGTGCTCAGTGGCTAGTGGTCAGTGGCCGATATCGGCAGCTTGCCGCGAAAGAATGACAGCAATTAAAGACAATAAGAGTATGAGGATACCTAATGACTGAAATCGGACGTGCGAAAGAGCTGCTGGATACGCCGACGCTGTGGGTGGATCTGGATATATTGGAGCGCAACATTGCGTTGCTGATGGACAACTTCAAGGACGCCGGCGTGAACTGGCGCCCGCACACGAAGGGGATCAAGATACCGGCGATCGCGCATAAGATGATCGATGCCGGCGCGCTCGGCGTCACCTGCGCGAAGCCGGGCGAGGCCGAAGTGATGGTGGCCGCCGGCGTGCGCGACATTCTGATCGCTAACCAAGTAGTGGGCGCGCAGAAATACGCCCGCATTGCCGCGCTGCAACGCCACGCGAGTGTCAAGATCGCGGTGGACAACACCGCAACGCTGGAGGAGCTCGGCGCGGCCGCCCAGGCCGTCGGCGTCGAAATCCCCGTTGTCGTCGAGCTCAACGTAGGCATGAACCGGGCCGGTGTCGAACCCGGCTCCGCGGCTGTGGCGCTGGCCGGCGCCGTCCACGAGCAGGACGGGCTGCGCCTCGCCGGGATGATGGCCTGGGAGGGCCATACACTGGACATCCAGGATGACGATGCGCGCGCCGGAGCGATCCAGCAGTGCATCGGTCAACTGGCAGCCTCGGTACAGGCCGGCCGCGACGCGGGCCTGCCGGTCGAGATCGTCAGCTGCGGCGGCAGCGGCACGATGGATGTAACGATGCACCAGCCGGAGGTGACCGAGATCCAGGCCGGGGGCGCCATCTTCGGCGACGCCACCTACCAGATGTGGGGCGTGCCGACCGACCCGGCGCTCTTCGGCCAGGCCGTGGTCACCAGCCGCCCCGCGCCCGACCGCATCATCACCGACGCCGGCTTCAAGACGCTGCCCGGCATGGAACGCCAGCCCAAAGCCGTCAGCCTGGAAAACGTCGTCAACATCTCCGCCTCGGCCGAACACGGCGTGATCACCCTCTCCAAGCCCAACAAGAGCGTACAGGTGGGCGACGTGCTCGATTTCATCGTCGGATACGGCGACGCGACCGTCTTCCTGCACGATGCGATGTACGGCGTGCGCGACGGCATCGTCGAAACGGTCTGGCCGATCAGCGGACGGGGGAAGCTGCGTTAGAAGATCGACAGAAGCTGCACCAGCGACGGTAGCACGGGACAATAAGAAAAGATGAGATCAGCAGAAGAGATTCTCACTATTCTGGATCATACGAAACCGGAGCTTGAACGGCGCTTCGGCGTGCGTCGAATCGGCCTCTACGGGTCGTACGCTCACGGAACGCAAACCGAATCCAGCGACATTGACCTGATCGTGGAACTCAAAGAGCCGAAATTCGACGCCTTGGCTGGACTATACATCTACATGGAGCAAGTCCTGGACCGCAAGGTGGATATCCGCCGCCTCAGCAAAAAAATCGACACGCCCTTCATGCGTCGAATCGAAAGAGAAGCATTGTTCGTATGAATGACGCCGTTCGTGATAGCTGAAGGACACGGCGCTGGCAGACCTGACAAGAGAGAGGACATCCATGAACATCGACGTTGTCGAACTCGCCAGTGAACTTATCGCAATGCCCTCGGAGACGCCGACCAGCAACAGGCCGATCTCCGATTTCCTGCGCGGGGTGCTGGAGGAGGGCGGCTTCACCGTCGAGGAGGTCACCTATATCGACCCGTCCGGTGAAGAGAAGGTCAGCCTGGTCGCCAAGAGGGGCGAAGGGGCCGGCGGGCTGGGCCTGTTCAGCCATTCGGACACGGTGCCGGGCGACGCCGGCTGGGAACCGTTCACGCCGGTGCTGGAAGATGGACGCCTGGTGGGACGCGGCGCGGCCGATATGAAGGGTCCCCTGGCAGCGTCGATTGCGGCGGCCTGCCGTTTCGATGACGAAGACCTCAAGCAGCCGCTCTTTCTCACCGTCACCGCGGATGAGGAGGGGGGACACATCGGCGCGCACGATATCGTCATCCGTTCGCAGACATTGACGAGCGGCTGGCCCCAATACTGCATCGTCTGTGAGCCGACCGAGTTGCAGCCGGTCTATGCGCACAAGGGCGGCGCCGGCATCACCGTCACGGCGCGGGGCATCGCCGCGCACACCAGCACCGACAGGGGCGAGTCGGCCAACTTCAAGGTCGCCCCCTTTCTCGCCGAAATGGCCGAGCTTGTACCGGTTTTCCGCAGCGAGAAACGCTTCCAGAACCCGCTCTTCGACCCGCCGACAAACGGCTTCAACATGGTGATCAGCGACGGCGACACCGCCCTCAACGTGAGCGCGGCGCGGACCGTCGTCCGCCTGGGCATCCGCGCCATGCCGGACGCCTGCTTCGAAGAAGCGGTGCAGATGGTTGTGGGGCGGGCCGAAGCGCACGGCCTGGAGGTAGAGCATTGGAGCATCAGCCCCTTCTTCGCCTCTGCCGACGGACCGCTGGCGCAGGCGGCCTGCCGCGCGACCGGCGCGAAGGAGGCGGTCACCGTGCCCTACGGCACCGAGGCCGAGTGCTATCAGAACTATGCGGAGTCGCTGGTTCTCGGACCCGGCAACATCGCGCAGGCCCACACCGTCGGCGAGTGGATCGCGGTCGAGCAGTTGCACGAGGCGGTGGAGATCTACTCGCGGCTGATCGAGGATCTTTGCGCCTGACAGAACGGTTCAAACCGTTCACAAGCCCGCTGCGGTTATCCGTTGTGGCGCGACAGAGGGAAGAAAAGAAATGGCGGACATCACCGCCCTCCAGAAGGCTGTTCTGGCCCTTCCCGATGACGATTACGCTCGCTTCAGACAGTGGTTCAGCAAACTGGACTGGGAAAAGTGGGACCGGCAGATTGAAGAGGACTCGGCAGAGGGGAAATTAGACCATCTCATTGCCGAAGCCTTCGAGGCAAAAGAAAAAGGGACGCTCCGAGAACTCTGAATGTACCGGACCACGCCCCAATTCTGGAAACGGTTCGAGCAGCTTCCCGAATCTGTTCAATGGATTGCCAGATAGTCCCGCTCCCGTGCAGTTGAGGGAAGCGGTGAAGGTGTGTACACGATTGAACCAGCCTTTGAGCGGGTAGCGATCATCACGAGGGTGTCTGGCCGTCCTGAATCCAGGAACTGTGCGAGACTGCGCGATAGAAGACCTGATGGGAAAGGGCAGTGCCATGGAGATCGACGTTGTCGAACTTACCAGTGAACTGATCGCAATGCCCTCGGAAACCCCGACGAGCAACCGGGCGATCTCCGATTTCCTGCGCGGCGTGCTGGAAGAGGGAGGCTTCGCGGTCGAGGAACTGGCCTACATCGACCAGTTCGACGTGGAAAAGGTCAGCCTGGTGGCGAAAAAGGGCGCGGGAACGGGCGGGCTGGGCCTGTTCAGCCACTCGGACACAGTGCCGGGCGACGCCGGCTGGGAGCCGTTCACGCCGGTGCTGGAAGATGGGCGCTTGGTGGGCCGCGGCTCAGCCGATATGAAGGGTCCCCTGGCCGCGTCGATTGCAGCGGCCTGCCGCGTCAACGCCGCTGACCTGGAGCGACCGCTGGTCATCGCCGTCACCGCGGACGAGGAGCGGGGGCACACCGGCGCGCACGACATCGTCATCCGCTCACAGACCTTGACGAGCGGCTGGCCCCAGTACTGCATCGTCTGTGAACCGTCGCAGCTGCAGCCGGTCTACGCGCACAAGGGCGGCGGCAGCGTCATCGTCACCGCGCACGGCGTCGCCGCGCACACCAGCACCGACAAGGGCGTGTCGGCCAACTTCATAATCGCCCCGTTCCTGGCCGAGATGGCGGAGCTGGCGCAGACCTTCCGCACGGAAGAACGCTTCCAGAACCCACTCTTCGACCCGCCCACCAACGGCTTCAACCTGGTGATCAACGACGGCGGCACCGCATCCAACGTGACCGCAGCGCGAACGGTCGCCACCCTCAAACTTCGCGCCATGCCCGATGCCTGTTTCGAGGAAGCGATGCAGATGGTCGTGGAGAGGGCGGAGGCGCACGGCCTGGACGTGTCCCACAGCAGCGGCGGCCCGTTTTTCGCCGACGCCGACGGCCCGCTGGCGCATGCGGCCTGCCGCGCCACCGGCGCGCCGCGCGCGGTCACCGTACCCTACGGCACCGAAGCCGAGTGCTATCAGAGGTATATGGACGCCCTCGTCCTCGGCCCCGGCAACATCGACCAGGCCCACACGGTCGGCGAGTGGATCGCGGTCGAGCAGTTGCATGAGGCGGTGGAGGTGTACACGCGGCTGATTGAGGAGTTGTGTCGTTAGTGGGTTGTAGTTGGCCCCGCCCGCTCTTGTGTCGGTCTATGACGTCGCCAACCTTTTAGCAGGGATCCCTTCTAGATCGATCTCCAACCTTGGCAGGCCCGCCACAATCTCCACTGTTTCCAGGCTGACGCCGATGGGCTTAGCGACGGGTCGGAAGATGTTTGAAGGGCGTGACAGCGGACAGGGTAACTGAAGATAGTGCTGTACCTAATCAGTCTTTACGTACGCGCGAAATATACGTCCTGTTGACCGACTAGTGCCTTCAATTCTACGGCTACATCAAAATCATCAATCGTATATCCGCTGATCAGAGCATGGGAGGGAGCACCGGGCTGCTGGTCTAAGAATACCTCCGGCGAGCTGCCGCCACCGGCGATAATCGCTTGCTTGGCGGCTGCGACGCCGAGAACGGCGAAACGGCCGTTGGGGCGAAGGCAAATCTGGATAACCTGTCGAATCTCCTGGATCGAAAGGTCCCGATCCGGTCCGAAATACTCCAGCCAGTTTACCGACAATGAAGTGTCTTGTACTCTGAATTCAAAGGCTGCTACTTTGGGAAGACCGTCTGTTCCCACAGCGCTCGGCTTACAGTAGCGGGCAACGTGATCCTGGTCAGGCAGTGGCGACTTGCTCATGGAAGCCCTAAACGGGACGTAAACGCTTGAATGGCAGGCATGATACTATCCTTGGAATAGACACCGCTGGATCGTAGTCTCACCTTGCCCTGACCGACCGGCTCAGAAACCGCAGCATACTGAATAGATCCGGAAGGAAGAAACTTCATCGCCAGAATGCCATCTCCTTTGCCCCAATAGCGCTCGTCTGGGCGCACCCATCTCACAAGAGGCGCAAACACTGACGCCTCGCGTTTGGCAGGTATACGCCATTCTGCCTCCAAAAACCCTTCCGGGCCGACGCCGACCTCCGGAACCGGAAGACGGTCGTCGCACAAAAAAAAGTCGGCAAATGACCGCAATGACTCAAGTACCAAGTCCGGCTCGTCCGGGTCCTCTGCAATCAGCGCTCTGAGGTGATTGAGCCTGTCAGCAATTGCAGTTAAACCGCACAATCGCATGACGGTAACAATCGCATCTTCTTTTTCAGCAATTCTTACGAGCCAACGAGAATCGGCATAGGGAAGCGTTACGGACGTCGATTCGCTATATCGATTCCGGTCCTGAACGCGATAGACCCCCCCCAACATATTTGACCTGCTAATCTGTGATGCTTCGGCGACATTCAGAGAATTCTGGCCCGCGCTTCCCTCCGCAGTGGACCATGAAATTGATTCTGGGGCGACTTGGGCGGTACCCACAGACTGAACAGTTAAATTCGAGCCCTGTTCACTGTTCACAACAGGCATTTCACCAAGAACGCGGTACATTGAACTCCCTTGCTGGCGAGAAACTTTCGACCCAGATAACAACCTGCCCTTCTGCAAATGGACTGCATGAAGCACAGGACCCAAATGCAGTTCATCCTTAGAGGATAGGCTATCGCCTCGAACAACAACTGTCATTATTGGTCGCCTCCAAAGAGAACACCTAAAGCACTTCTAATTGAATCTTGATGAGTCGTCCACTGGTCTATCGCTGAGATTAAACTATCTGCTTCCAGTGGGCCTTGATGATGAACGTTACAGTCAATAATGGCAGCGTCATTCCATTCTTCATCTGAACTAGCTACCTCCCCACTTCTTACGGACAAGTTTATGATTGCCCCCGGAATTATTGGAGACGCACTAAATAAAAATCTTGGTTCCAGATTAAGATCTCTTATATTTTGAGATTGAACATCCGTACTCAAAAACCTCTTTGTAATCCATTGCTCCGAATCCTCAATTAGTAAGCAGATCTGACAATTTAAACCGAGGCTTCGATAGGGAACCACACGCACTCTGTCAATGTATCTTGTTGCTAGCTCATGCACTTCGTAACTGTCCCGAAACGCCCCTTCACAAGACTCAATGATCCTCAGCGCTCCCTGATCTAATATCCATTGGAGACGCTCTTTGTAGTTGACCGCAGAAAAACCAGGAGTGGTCATGGAGTCGAGGACTTCCCAATCTGGTGGAACGATACCTTGAGATACGAGAAATTCTGGAGTAAGTATCGACGGGTTGTGATTGTTAGCAGTCACAACTACGCTTATGGATGTCAAACTAAACGCAAAATCGCATGCCATAAGGATTCCTAGGTGCCAGCCTTAGTAGACTTCAAACCGATCCCACTACCGTGGGACCATTTCTGGGAATATAATATTGCTACAAACGGGAGAAGAGCGAAAGTATTGTGGCACAAGGCCAATCCTAGTTCTACTAGGTCTCTTGCGCTTTGAGTATAGAGCCAAAAAATAATTTGTCAACCCAAGCGACCAGTATCGGTGCTCCAACTCCCCTCTTCAATTATACATTCAAATGCTTCGCAAAGACGGTATCCCGTACTCCATTTTGGCTTTCTTTCAGGTGCATCACGATGACCTGCCCCCGATGTTTGTACCACCCGTCATGTTAGTCCGGCAAGCACGGGAACAGGGTCAGCAGGCAAGAGGGCCTCAGGCGCCGGCGGCCGTTAGCCCAGAAAGCTGTGCGATCTGACCTGGTCGATCCTGAGGCCCCCTTACTCGCTGCGCCAGCGGCAGAAGGTCTGCTCGGTCACGCCTATCCGGCGGGCGGCCTCAGCCACTGTGCCGCCCTCGACTGTCGCCACCTCAGCTTCTCTCAGCTTTTTGATTACCTGCTCCGGCATATGGGCATATGTCGCTTCTTAGCCATCTTTCCCCCTTTCTGCGGCCCAATTCTAGCATATGACCTGGACCAGTTTTTGGGGGGCAGGTCAGAAATAAAGTCGGATTTTGTATTCCAAATCATTGTTGTAAAGGGACACGTGCTGTAGCCTTTTCAAGTTGCCGAGTTCAGGCGGGACAGGGCCGGTTAAGCGGTTGTTGTGGAGGGACAGTCGCCTTAGTTTCGAGAGCTTACCAAGTTCTGGTGGAATCGTGCCCTTAAGCCGATTTTGTCCCAGGTATAACCTCCGCAACGCGCTGAGACTGCCCAACCATGCTGGAATCTCACCTGTAAGTTGGTTGTCGTGAAGCTGTAACCTTTGAAGTCTGGAGAGTTTTCTCAACCCATCCGGGATGGCTGTAAGCCGGTTTGTGCTGAGATGCAGTTCTTTCAACTCGTGGAGATTTCCCAGTTCAACGGGAATGGGTCCTTCCAATCGATTGATTTTCAGTGACAACACCTTTACTTTCGTAAGGCTACCCAGAGTGGAAGGGATGGTCCCTGTCAGACGGTTGTTGTAGAGAGAAATCCATTCAAGTCTCGAGAGATATCCGAGTGCAGGAGGAACTGATCCATCCAGTTTGTTGTTTCTGAGATTCAACTTTTTCAAACTCGAAAGAAGACCCAACTCAGCTGGGATCTCGCCACACAAGTTAATACCGCTAAGGGTTAAGTGGGTCAAGCCGGAAAGCATCCCGAGCTCGGGAGGGATGGTGCCCGCCAGATCTTTGTTTTTGAGAGACAACTCGGCTACGCGCTCACTGACGACTTTGACTCCTTCCCATTCGTCTATTGGCAGCTTGAGACTCCAGTTTAATTTGCTTTTACCTGCTAATTTGTCCTTGATTGCAAGAAGAGTCTCTTTGTCCTCAGCGAGGGTTCTGTTTGCCATAGCTGTGTTTTCTCCCAGAAAGAATGAAGTCTGGTTGGCCCCAATCGCTAGACCACGAAAAGGGAAGAATGAGGTGCATCCAGACGGATGCGACCGGCTATTGAGCTCGGCCCAAAATCTGGGCCACAAACTAAGGCTTATAATGGCGCGGACTGCCAAGCCCGTGGAGGGGCAGAACGATGATGAAGAAACGTCGGCAACACGGGGAGGTCTACAAGCTTCGCGTTGCGCTGGAAGCGATTGAAGGCTGCAAAACGATTAGGGCTCGTTGACATTTGATTTATTCAGTCACATTGGCGACAATAGCAGGATGTTTAGAAAGAGAATTGCCGACCATCAGTGGCAGAAACTTTACGCATTTCTGCAAGGACACTCTCGTGTGTACGCAGGCCAAGAGGGAGAGTGTCGCCGTTTCATTGAGGCAGTTTATTGGATACTGCGCACCGGCACCCAGTGGCGTGAACTGCCAGAGAGTTATGGCAAGTGGAACAGTGTATTCAAGCGCTATTCCCGTTGGGAAGAGAATGGTATCTGGGCCGACATGTTCACGCAGTTCGCCCAGGACCCAGAGATGGCAGCCGTGATGCCCGACAGTACAGCTGTACGTGCCCATATGTGCGCAGCCGGCGGCTCAAAAAAGGGGGCCCTCAGCAAGAACAGTGCCTAGGTCGGAGCCGGGGCGGATTCAGCAGCAAGATCCATCTCCTCGTCGATGCCCTTGGCCTGCCTCTGAAGTTCATATTGACCGCTGGTGAACGCCATGATATGACCCAAGCTGAATCGTTGCTCGCCCCCTTCGATTTTGACGCCGTCATTGCCGATAAAGGCTACGATGCCGACCCTTTGCGAGAACTGCTCGCAGCCCAACAGGTCGAGGTGGTCATCCCCTCTCGTCGCAATCGCAAACAACCACGAGACTATGACCGAATCCGCTACCGAGAACGCAACATCGTCGAACGTTTCATCAACAAAATCAAGTGGTATCGACGCATTTTCACTCGCTATGACAAACTCGCACGACATTACATGGCTTTCTTGCATTTCGCTTCTACTCTGATCTGGCTCAAACGAAATGTCAACGGGACCTAGCCAGTTTCGCCCCCATCATGACACGCTCTCCCTTTCCGAGACACCCCCAGCAATCCCCAACTCCGGCAGCCCTTCCACTACCTTCACCGTTTCCAGGCTGACGCTTATGACCTTGCCGATCAGGCGCACGATATACTCTGGATCCTCGGCGCGGTTGGGGTCGTTGACGATGCCGCTGCGTTTGTCGGTCTTGACGCGGTACTGGTCGATCACCCATTCCAGCGCGGAGCGGTTGCCGAGGCGGTAATTGAATACTTCCTTGGGAATGCCGTCCAGGGTCAGAAAGCTGTTGTAGCGCAGCTGCTTCTTGTCTTTGGAGAGGCGCATCTTTTCGACGCGCCAGTCGAGCGGCATATCCGACGTTTCGGCCTGTGCAAGCGGGTATTCCGGCTGCTCCTCATAGCCGACATGGAGCTGGGCGAGGCGGGCGCCGGTGGCGGCAAAGGCGCGGAAGTCGGGGGCGAAAGGGATGCGCGGCAACTCGCGCTTGAGGTTGGCCTGGTAGCGTTCGCGGTAGCCGGGTTGGTGCAGGAGGCCGTAGACGTAGTGGAAGATGTCCCACTTGGTGATGGTGTCGTCGCGGTAGTGAGCGCGGAACTGGTCCAACGCCCAGTCGGTGATGTTCTCGCGGCGGTTGCCGCCGTCCTCGTCGTAGGAATAGAAGGGGAAGCATTGGGAGCCGTCAAGGGAGGTCAGCGTTAGATTCGGAATGATATCTGTGCAGAAACACCAGTAGTCAGCACGTCCCCCAGCGCTAGGCACGATGATGGCCCTGTTTTCTTTCTCGGTTTCAGGTATAGGGAAAATCCTAAACTGTTGATAACGTTCTTCATTCCAAAAGTTATCGAAGTAGAGATATCTCTTACTGAACGGACGATATAACGAGGTCCGAAAGTGCGCATCCTCATAAGTGCTTGAATCCAGTTTCTTGAGCGATGCTTTGACCTGACGCGTCCACTTGATGCGTGGATCATTCTCGTCGATAAAATTCTCCACAGGAGCAGTGGGGGCGAGTCTTCTCCTACGGTCAACGGTGCTGTTGTAAATCTCAACAAAAGTGCGAACTCGCTCTTGCAGCAACGTTTCATCATATGAATAGACCCATGCATCCCTATTGGTAGCCACTCCAAGAGAGTAGAGACTGAAAATCGCCTCTCCTTCCCCGGCATTCGCCTTTTTCGCTTCCTTGCTTCCCATCGTCGGGAAAGTTTCATATTCGACGTGATGCCCTTCTGTCAACCATGAGTTGCGTTTGTCGGGTCTTATCGTCTTCCACTCGATATTTCCATACTGATCTTTGGCGTCAAGGTAGCGGTACTTCTCTTCCTTGCGCCAAAACTCATCGACACGCGCGTAGTGTATGCCGGGCTGGAAATCCACCTCGCCGTTCTTCTTGACTAGGAAGTTGATGCTCACCCCAACCTGAATGCCAAAGACGTTGTGCGTCGTGCCGGAAAGCTTCGGATTCTTGCGCACGTTCCCGCCCAGATCGAGAATATAGATGGAATCGAAATTATCGGCGAGATGTTTGCGCATCCCATCAAAGGCAATAGCGTCCAGAAAGCTGTTGTTGGTTATGAAAGCGACTACCCCCTCCTAGTCGATACGGTCCGCCGCCCAGCGGATCGCCTTCACATACGGATCGGAAAGCTTGTTCCTAAGCGTTGCCTTGGAGTCCTTCACATAGGTATCCTGGATCCGTTTGTCCATTGTCAGGTATTTTCGATTCTGATTGTTGTCGCTCTCGTTGACCTGGCCCATGTTGTAGGGTGGGTTTCCGATCACTACGAACATCGGCGTACGCTTCTGGTCCTCCGCCCGTTGCGTGTTCTCCGGCGCAAACAGCGGCAGCTGCCGGTCCTCGGCCAAGTCGAAGGTGTCGACCAGGCAGATGCCCTCGAACGGTTCATAGACGCCGGTGGCGTCGAAGTACTCGTGCTCGATATTCATGCTGGCGATGTAGTAGGGAAGCAGCATGACCTCGTTGCAGTGCAGCTCAGAACTGTACTTGCGCGCCAGCGCGGTGCGCGGGATCTCGCGCATCATGCGCACGATGAAGTTGCCGGTTCCGACAAACGGGTCGATGATATGCACGCCCTCGTCCGCCAGCGACCGGCCAAACTCCCGCTCCAGGATCTCGGCCACGCTCTTCACCATGAAGTCGACTATCGGCTGCGGCGTGTAGACGATGCCGTGCGTATCAGCCACTTTGACCGAGAATCCTTGGAAAAACTGCTCGTAGACCGTGTTGAGAAAGTGCTGCTTCTGCGAAAAGTCGTGAATTGTCGCGGCCGTGCGCTCGATGGCAAGGTAGAAGCGGTCCAGGCTACCCAGGAAATCGGCGCGGCTGAATGACTGCGACGTGAGCGCGTGGATGACGCCTTCGATCTCGCTGGCGATCACGTTGCGGTGGGTGAAGTCGGGGTTGTTGAAGACGGTGCGAAACAGGCGCTCGGTCAACAGGTGCTGGATCAGCATCTCTTCGACCGCCTCCTCCGACAGATTCGGGTTGATCGACTGGCGGCACTTGTCCAGAAAACCGGCAAAGGCGGTGGTGAAGGCCGGATTACTGCGCCGCTCCTGCTGGATCAGCTGCGCCAGGCCCTGGCCGATGTCGGCCACCCTGTCCTTGAACTGGGCGACGGCCTCCTCCCAGGCGGCGTACTCCTGGGGACGGTAGGCGAAGAAGGTCCGGAGCGTCTCGATCAGCTGCGCGGCGTCGGTCAGGTCGGCGTCGAGCGTCATGCGCCCGTTCTGCCACAGGATGGCGCGCTGGGGCGTCTGGAAGAGGATATTGTCGTCCGGGTAACCGGCCGCGAACTTGCGCTCGACCTCCGCGGGCAGGTCGTCGTCGATATCCTTGGCCTCCCAGTAGCCGTGGGTGAGGCGGAAGTTGTCGATCAGCGCGCCGTCGACGACGATGCGCTTGGCACGCCGCGTGCTGATGGCGTGTTCGGGCACGAGGGTCCAGCCGCACTGGCGGGCGCAGTGTTCGAGGAGGGACTGAAAGGCGGCGCGCACCGCGGTTTCGTGGGTAATGCCGAGCTGGGCGAACTGGTCGAGGGCGGCGTAGTAGGACTTGACGGGCTTGTGGGTGGGTTTGAGGTTGAGGGTGGGCATAATTTGCTACATCCCGCGTGAGCAAAGTTTAGGGGCTTATATACTTTGCTCACATTTTGGAGCTAGGGGACGGCTGCAAACTGAATTCTTGAACTTTTTGGATTGGGTTTCTTAGAGGATTCTAGGGGATCGTACCATCGAAACTATAGGGGACGAACTAACTGTAGATGTGGTGGATTTGGGGTTGTTGTAATTGGGGTGTGGGGCACGTGGTGATCATGGCTCAACTCCAAACAGGCTACACACCTTGATAAATGCCTCCTTTTCGTTTTGTCCTATGGCAGCACGTTTCAGGGTTTCTTCAAGAGGCGAAGCTACTTCAATACGGCAAATGAACGCATTGTTAGGTTGATCTTGTGACACCTGATAATCCCAATCGAAACCAAATTGTTCATTAAGTTTGCGAGTGCATGCCAAAACATCGTTTGGCTCTGCGCTGCCGATTCCAAGCATCTCACATGCACTAACAAACATTTGGGTATCATCCGTCGAAGAATAAAAGAATCCGTGCCGTTTTAAGTCGAATTCTTCATAAGGATATTCTGCCTCAATCACATACACATATTGGTCAAATCCCCACAAGCTGGCTGATTCAATTGAGGCCGACCAGTTCCTTTCAAATACATCATCAAGTCGTTGAACATACAAAGACTTAGGAAATTCTTGTATACCTTTCTTGATTGGATCAGTCAGGTCAAGCGGTGCGTGCAATTTCTGAACAACTTCCTCGATACTCAAATCCATAGTGTTCTTATCCTCTGTTGTTTGACTTACAAGCCAAACTGAATCATTGTCTAGCAATACAAGAATCACAAGACAACAGTCACGATATGCTCTCGACCAAAGATGTTGGTATTTGAACAGTTCTGCTGAGAGCATCTTCAACTACGACATCGAGACTGACCCCTCTCTCTTGTGCAACCTCTTCGGCTCGCTTGTTAATTTGGGGGGAAACTGCAACAGCTATGGTGATTTTATCAATCGGCATTTGAATTGGAGGTCTTCTTGGACTTCGGTTCATTTCTTTGCAGTAATCCAAATAATCATCGACAGCCTCTTGAAAGGCAGACTCTAATTCGTCAATAGAGGAGCCTTCAAAGTGAACGTTGTCGTAGGTACCATAAAGATGGCCGAAAAAAATTCTGTCTTGTTCGTCATATAGAATGTTGGCTGTGAATCCTCTGTATTTCATGTTTCTGGCTCAATCCCGTGATCTCTTAGAAATTTGCGGACTGCCTCGACAGCGTATCGTTTCGTTTCATTGCCAGGATGAGGACGATGAAATGTTTGCAACTGATCATTCAGTTTTATTCGCACACGAGATCCTTCACCTTCCGTAACCTCAGCACCAAGATTTCTAAAGAGGTTTTCAATTCTAGACCATCGAATATCTACACGAGTTGGAGTTTCAAAAACCGCATTCAGCGTTCTACGTTGTCGGCTACTAAGTTGCATACGATGATGCACTATCAAATACAGGTGCGACGGCTTATACAGCATCACTACAAAACAATTTCATATCAGAACAGGGATTTGCAAATCAGATTTGGTTCCGTCTACATTCTAATTAGAATGGAATAATGCCTTGCAAATAGTTTCTTGAAATGATGTGATTCATCATCGTGCCTGACTCGACCATTGACAAAGTAGCATAGACCGTATCAAATTGTCAAAGCGGACTAATCAGGGCGATTGCATCTAAATTGGGTTCAGAACATCGAAATGCTGCCGAATACTCCTCCAGGTCGGAGTAAGACATAGGGGAATGTACGAAAGATGGCACGTAGACGGAGAATCTGACCTACTTCGACGACTGAGGGCCTGTGCCGCGGCGACTTCCCGTCGATATTCAGCAAGCGCAAGGTGATTTCAATTTATTCTCGATTTCATCTGGCCACGATTTCAACTGTAGCGGCCTACAGATTAAGATGCGATTGCCTTGGCGGACTAATGGACTGTCAACGTTCTACGGCCATTTGAACTTATCCGACCGGATGCCGAAGAAGGAACGGGCGACATTGAGCGGCGTGTCATCGATCTTCAATGGTTTCTCCGCGTTCTCCGTACCTTCATTGTCCTTAGTCTTTGTAACCCGAATGGAATCTGATTCCTTTCGTTTCGTCTTTTGATTCTTTTTGGGCTTGGTCAATTGTGGCTCCTTTACACGAGGGGGGACTGATTCAGTCTGTCTGGTCTGCGCACATTATAGACCAAAACACCTGCTTAGTGAAGAGAAAAGACCCGTATTTTTCCGGGTCTTTATTGTGTATTGTGTTGACACGTTCCTTTAGGGAATCACCTGCTATTCAGACTCGATCAGTCTTCTTCTTGACCTGCCCCCCAAAAACTGGTCCAGATAATATGTTAGAATAGGGCCGTAGAAAGGGGGAAAGATGGCTAAGAAGAGACATACGCCGGAGCAGGTAGTCAACAAGCTGAGAGAGGCCGAGGTGGCGATAGCCGAGGGCAGCACAGTGGCAGAGGCCGCCCGCCGGATCGGCGTGACCGAGCAGACCTTCTACCGCTGGCGCAGTGAGTACGGGGGTCTCAGGATCGACCAGGCCCGGCGGCTGAAGCGTCTGGAGTTGGAGAACAGCCGCCTGAAGAAAGCGGTGGCTGACCTGACGCTGGACAACCAGATCCTGAGGGAGGCGTCTGAGGGAAAGTTATGGGTCCTTCACGTCGTCGCGAGTGTGTCGAGCACGTGAAGGCGCTCTTTGGGGTCTCGGAGCGACGCGCCTGCAGGGTGCTGGATCATCCTCGCTCCACACAGCGATACAAGCCGAGCCCGGTGAACGATGAGAAGGCGCTGACCGAGGAGATCGTGGCGCTGGCCAGTCAGTTCGGCCGGTACGGCTACCGTAGAATCACCGCCCTTCTGAGGCATCGCGGCTGGCGAGTGAACCACAAGCGTGTGGAGCGGATATGGCGACGTGAAGGGCTGAAGGTGCCTGTGAAGCAGCCGAAGAGAGGGCGTCTGTGGTTCAATGACGGCTCGTGCGTGCGGCTGCGGCCTGCGTGGAAGGACCATGTGTGGGCCTACGACTTCGTGCACATGAGGCTCCATGACGGCACAGGAGTGCGGCTGCTGACCGTCATCGACGAATACAGCAGAGAGTGTCTGGCGATCCGGGCTGCGCGCAGCATACGGTCTGCCGATGTGATAGAGGCGCTGGCCGAGTTGATGGTGCTCAGAGGCGTGCCCGACCATATTCGCTCGGACAACGGGCCGGAGTTTACGGCCCGGGCTGTGCGCGAGTGGCTTGGACGGGTGGGGGCCAGGACGCTCTACATCGAACCTGGATCGCCTTGGGAGAACGGCTTGCGAGTTTCAACGGGAAGTTGAGGGACGAGCTGCTGGACAGGGAGCTCTTCTATACGTTGCTGGAGGTGCGTGTGCTGACGGAGCGCTACAGGCAGACTTACAACCAGGTCAGACCGCACAGCGCCCTGGGCTACCGGCCGCCGGCGCCTGAGGCCCTCTTGCCTGCCGACCCTGTCCCCGTGCTTGCCGGACTAACATAACGGGTGGTACAAACTTCGGGGGCAGGTCAGTCTTACTGCCTTCAAGTGCCCCCGACGCAGCCCACAAGATTTGGGCCGCCGTGTGCCGCCTCTGTCTCTTGACCATTTTACTGCTTCGCCACTGGCTTGGCAGTTCGCTCCAGTATGCACCTGAATTCGTGGCTCAGTTTTTGGAACCCACTTCACCCACAAGGGGTGCCCCTACAGACCGCCTGCCGGTGCTTTGCGCCGGTTCAGGGGCGGCTTTTTGCGTTTGGGGGTTGTTTGCAAGCGATGTCGAAGCGGGTATGAAGGTGTGAAGATGCTCAGGCGAGGGTCATCCTCATGGCGGCGCTTCTTTTAGACAGTTTGTTACCCAGCCCTAATTCTCCTCTTTGTCTTCTTCTTTCCTAACTTGTGTTTGCACCCAGGTCATGTTTTCTCTTAACAAGATTTCTTCTGTTCTTTCAACGAGGAGACGGTTTGTGCTTTCTGCGAGTTCGTACTCGCTTGCTTTGGCGGTATAAAGGTGTCTTTCTCTTTCCAGCAATCCTGCAATTATCCTATAGTTGATCCAATGTTCTTGGAACCTGAAGGTTTTGAGGGAGGACGTGACGATTGCCAGGGCAATGGAGAGGGAGATGGTGAGCAGTTTGAGGTTATCGGGAGCCCATGCGATCATAGCTGGGACGACGGGGGAGATGGCGATTGCAGTCCACTGGAGCCAGTGGTAGATTCGTTTGTTTTGGCTGGCTTTCTTGTTGTACCAGTCAAGTTGTGGTTCGAGTCGTTTTCCCATGTAGTTGTCGAGTTCTATTTGGTTCATTTTCGTTTTGTCTCATTGCGGAGAGTTGCAATGGCAAGAGTTCCCCGGCACAAGGTCTTCGTCAGTTTTCACAGCGACGACATGGAGTACAAGGATGTCTTCATCAAGATGATGGGGGCCAACATGGTGAACTGGTCAGTGGGGATTGAGGACATTGATGACTCCCTAGGGACGAGGGCTATCAGGCAGAAGATTCGAGACGAATTCATTCGCGAGGCAACTGTGACGGTCATTCTCATAGGCAGTTGTACGTGGCAGCGAAGACATGTGGATTGGGAAATTGGGGCGAGCTTGAGAGACACAAGGGCGAACCCGCGATGCGGCTTACTTGGAATCCTACTTCCAAATCATCCAGATTACCGGAGAACGAAGTTTGATCCTAATCTCTTTCCGCCTAGGTTTGCCGACAACTTATCGGAGCCTGATCCTTTTGGTTTGCTGCGGAGGTGGCACAATAATCCAGATCACATAGGTCGATGGATTCACAAGGCATATCGAAGGCGGAAAGGGAAGCCACCTTTTAACAGTAGGCTCCCGTTCGGTAAGAACTGGCGTGGCGATTGTTCGAAGGGGTGGCAATAGTGGAGAGGAGCCCACAGGTGCCTATCGAAGTCGAAGGCAAGTTGGGGTGACCTACTTCCAATCGTACTCATTGCATATCTTTCAATCGTATTTGTTAGTTTCAGAAAGCACCGTCCGGTATCCCAAACGGGCCTGTTGCCTACGGTCTCGGCGACACTCCGGCTCGGTCGGAGACGTCGCCGACTATCGAACGGCGTTCACTGCGAGTTGTACGCCCTGCGCGCTGCTGGTTGGGGGGCTCTCTCTGAGCCTATCGAGATTCACTTTCCAGGATCATGATGACGGGCATGGGTGGGATAGAACATTGCTGCCTCTGGCAGAGGCAGATTGACTCCTCCCACGCAGGCGAATCCCTTTCCATCAAGCCCTGCGCCGGACGCGATAACGGAATCGTCCGTACTATCGCCGGAGCCGTGTCAGGACGGCAAGGGGGGCAGCAGGCGTTTCCCATGCCCACACTGCCCTTAGTCTGAACGCCATGCCTCAAATCTCCTTCACATATTGTACGATATATCGTACAATATGACCATGTACACGATCCTGCGAAGCGCGGCGTTTGATCGGTGGCTGAGCAGGTTGCGGGACCGGCAGGCGGTAAACCGTATCGTCGCCAGGTTGCTGGCAGCAGAAGATGGGCATCTCGGAGATGTGAGACCTGTCGGTGGCGGCGTGTCCGAGATGAGGATTCAGTACGGACCTGGATACCGCGTTTATTTCATCACGCGAGGCGCTGAGCTGGTCATCCTCCTGTGTGGCGGCGACAAGGACAGCCAGCGTCGAGACATCGAGCGGGCCAGGAGAATGGCGACGGAATGGAGGAGCTAATGTCTGAGGAATATCGAAAGTTCGACGCAGCAGATTACATCAAGAGCGAGGAGGATGCCCGTGGGCTTCTCAGTGCGGCTATGGATGAGGACCCGGGGGACGGAACTGTAATTCGCGCCGCGCTAAGGCAAGTCGCCCGGACGCAGAACATGAGCGCCCTTGCCCGCGACACCGGGCTGAACCGCGGCAACCTCTATTCTGCGCTGTCTGAAGGCGGCAATCCCACCCTCGCTACGCTGTTGAAGGTCGCCCGCGCCTTGGGACTGAGGCTGCGCCTTGAGCCCGCGGAGGACCGCGCGCCGGACGCGCAACCGGCCGGTAGTGGAATCTCCCGGCAGGGACCGGCATCGACGTAGCCCAGCCCTTGGCATCGCACGTTGTTTAGGGAGGCTCTGCGATGAACGAAAAGTGACCTGCCCCCAAATCTCGCCCAAAACATGCCTTCGAGCGGACATTGCGGACATATTTATGAAAAAATTCATAAAAATACCCCGTTTCTCCGCCTGATTCCCGCTTTACGAACGGGCCGCCATCCCTTTCCTGGCGAAACCTGCCACGCGCCATCAGGCCAAAGGCGAACCCATCTTGGTCAACAGACACTTCGTGAACCAATAACCAAGGGCACCCCATGGGGTGCCCTTACCTATAAATGTTCCTTTGGACTGTCTTTTGGGCTAATCTAGCGTACGACCTGGGATGCGAATGCCCTGCGCTCTCTGCCCAACACTGAAGTGAACCCCTACTTCGGACCACAAAACGGGGAAGATACGACACATCAGGACGGATGCGGCCAGAACTGAGCGGCAAAGAGCGACCTGCCGCCGTCGGAGCAGGCAGTGCTCTTCAGCCGGCGTGCGAGAGTTGAGAGGCTGGCTGATCGTCTTACTGCCTTCAGGTACCTCCAGAGCAACCCCGAACTTGTGGACTTGCCGTGTGTCGCTCCTGTCGCTTGACCATTCTAATGCCCCTCGGCAGGCTTGGCAGTTCGCACCATCCTGCACCTTAGCTCAAGGTCCAGCTTTTGGGGGCCAAGCTCACACAGAGATCGCCGTTCATCTGACCGGCGGGCTCTGTTTCCTCAGGTCGAAGTGCCCTAGGACTTCGGCTTGGGCTGGGAAGGTTGTGGTTTGGGACTAGGACTTACAGGAACTCGCGGACGCCCACTACCAGGATCATTTTTCTTCTCCCCCGGAGCGGGCTTCGAGGGCGGAGGGTTAGGACGTGGATTCTTCCCCGAATTGTTGCGCAAACTCATAATTGGCATCCTCCATACTTTGAATGTTCAAATCTGGATCCCGTGATTCCAGATGTTCAACTGCCATGTGATTTGTCAAATCTTCGAGTAGTTCAATCCATTCAACTATGTCCTCCCTATCGTACTGAAAATACAAGAGACGCCATCTTTCAGCCAGTTTATGAAATTGGACGCCCATAATGCGGGATGCGGAAATATCCCCTCTGAGATTCGACAATGCGAAGTATACTTCGACGATTGAAACAAAGAGAAAGAGAATTGGTACAGCAATATTGCTAATTGTTGGGGGAGTAAGTTGAACAAAAGAAAGTGCAATCACGGGAACTGCGAATATACCAAACGACCACCACATATACTTTCTTCGGAGTCTGAATGAAAGCTCAGAAGTAACTACTAGGGCCTTATGCTAGATAGCGTTTGAAAAAAGTCCCCTGGTGAGATAACTTTGGAAGTCTCGACCAACCAAGGTAGCTCACCAGGAGGACTAACCGAATGATAGCCCACTTTGACGACTTCTGTCTATGGGTGTATGTACTCGTTGACGACATGTACAAGGAACTGGAAAGATATCAGAGACGACCGGGACCGGAGCCTGAGTGTAGCGACAGTGAGTTGATCGCGCTCTGTCTCATCGGCGAGTGTCTGGGTTGGGATGTGGAAACAGAATTACTCAGTCATATGCAGGCACATCGGGATAAGTTTCCGATCTTGCCGGAACAGAGCCGTTTCAATCGGCGACGACGAAACTTAATGTGGATTATCAATGAGATGCGGCGCATGATGTTGGCCAGAATGGAACTCTATCGGGACGAGCATTGTGTCGTGGATAGCCTGCCCATCCCTGTGGTTCAATTCCATCTGGCGCCGCAAGCGCGCGGCGATTGGTCTGATTGGGGGGCCGATTTCGGGCCCGTTCCCTCCAAAAAGGAGATGATCTTCGGTTTCAAGCTGCATCTTCTGATCACGATGGGTGGCCTCATTATCGACTTCGAGTTAGCTCCTGCTAGCTACCGCGACTTGGCTGTCGGTCGCGAACTCCTTGCCGAACACAACAACCGCATCGTCATCGGCGACAAGGCCTACGTCAGTGCACCGGCAGCTGAAGAACTCTGGCAATACAATCGCATCCGCCTGCTCACCAAACCGCGCAGAAACCAGAAAAAACAGCTCCCGGCATTCGTCTCTCGCATCTACGACGCCGTCCGCCAAATGATCGAAACAGTCAACAGTCAACTCAACGCACAATTCTCGATTGAAACCAACCACGCTCACACTTTCAGAGGCCTTTGTGCACGCCTTTACACGAAATTGACTGCACATACCCTCTGCATTTACATCAATCGCCTGCTGGGCGTACCTGACTATCTGCAAATCAAGCAATTGGCCTTTCCCAATTAGCATAAGGCCCTACTAAGCCTATGTACCGAAAAAGATTGAATGTGCGTATGCTCGTGGATGATGTAGAGTAAGAGAGATGAGCAAACTGGGACAGTTGGACCGAGAGCAGCTAGAGCAATTAGAGCAGGAGAGCCTGATCGGTGAAATCCTGATCTTGCAGCAGCAATTTGTGGCGCACCAGGAGTTGGTCCAGCAATTGCGGCAGCTGGCGGCAGTGCAGCAGCAGCAATTGACTGAGCAACAGGAGTTGATTCAGCAGTTGCAGGATCAACTGGCGAAAGACAGTCACAACAGCGGCAAGCCGCCGAGCAGCGATGGTCTGAAGAAAGGCAGGCGCAAGAGTCTGCGTCGCGCTGGCGAGCGGCCGCGCGGGGGCCAGCGCGGGCACAAAGGACGCACCTTGATGCAGGTGGCTGAGCCGGACCATCTCATCGTACATAAGCTGGCGGATTGCCCGCACTGCCAGACAGATCTGAGAGCGGAGGCAGTCACGCGGCAAGAGAAACGGCAGGTATTCGACATCCCGCCAGCCCGCATCGAAGTGACAGAGCATCAGGCGGAAGTCAAGCAGTGTCCTGGCTGTGGTGCGAGCGTAAAGGGAGAGTTTCCCGCTAACGTGAGTCAGCCGACCCAGTATGGTCTGCGTCTGAAGGCGTTCGCCTGCTACCTCTACAGCCAGCAGTTCATCCCTCTGGCGCGCATCGGGGAGTTGCTGACTGCCCTCTACGGGGATGCACCTTCGGAGTCGGTGATACTCGCCGCTATGCGCCAACTTGCCAAGCACACGCAGGGGAGTCTGGCCCAGATTCGTCAACAACTGATTGCTGCGCCTGTCGTCCATTTCGATGAGAGCGGCATGCGCGTCGCCGAGCGGTTGCACTGGTTGCACGCGGCCAGCACAGAGAAACTGACCCATTACCATGTCCATGCCAAACGCGGGCATATCGGCATGCGAGCCGGAGAGATCTTGCCCCACTACAAGGGCGTTGCTCTGCATGATCACTGGCGCTCCTACCTCAAGTTTAGCGACTGTCAGCATAGCTTCTGCAACGTCCATCACCTGCGCGACCTCTGCTTTATCGTCGAACAGTACGGCCAGGCATGGGCTGCAAAGATGAAGCGCTTGTTGTGCGACATCAAAGACGAAATTGCATCGACCTCCGAACGACACACTGCCTTGCCGCGAGAGCGCCTGGCCTACTACGAGGCTGCGTACGATGCGCTCATTGCCCAGGGGTTTGCCGCCAACCCTTCCCCGCCAAAGAGAAAACCCAGAGCGGTCGGCCGACCCAAACAGTCACCGCCCAAAAACCTGCTTGACCGCTTGCACAAACATAAGGCCGGCGTCCTGGCCTTCATGTATGACTTCCGCATCCCCTTTGACAACAACCTGGTCGAACGCGATGTGCGCATGATTAAAGTCCAACAGAAGGTCTCCGGCTGCTTTCGTACAGAAGACGGAGCACACATCTTCTGTGCATTGCGTTCCTACATCTCTACTGCTCGTAAACATGGCCTCAACGCCATTGATGCTATCCACAACGCTTTTCTTGGCCAACCCTTCATCCCTCACACCTCTCAGGCTTAGTAGTTACGCTCAGAATAATAACGCCCCTTGCGAAGAGCATGGTGCATCTGATCCCATATACGATCGTGTGGCTCTCTCACATTCATAGCCGGCATTGTACCAAAACGAGGAGGAGAAATGAAGGCTCCGTCGTCGTCCCAGGTCAAAGCCAGAAAGTCAGGGTAGATTGCGTCTATGGGATTGAGTGAACCAGTCTTGAAAGTTAGCAATCTTGTGCTATTCTTATGATCTTGTCCGCCAGTTAGACTCCACACACGAAAGGAAGCCGGGAGACGTCTTTTCGCCTCTACTAATCATCCGCGCGCGAGTATAACAAAACCCGAATTGACATTCCAATTGGGACCGTTCAAAAAACTTTACGCGCCCCGTACACCCCCAGCGCGCTGCCATGAATGGCACTTTCAGATATAATTCCCAAAAGATTCATAAAAGTACACCGTTTCTCCGCCTGATTTCCCCTTTACGAACGGGCCGCCATCCCCCTCTTGGCGAAACCTGCCACGCGCCATCAGGCTAAAGGCGAACCCATTGTGTTCAACAGACACTTCGTGAACCAATAACCAAGGGCACCCCATGGGGTGCCCTCACCTATGAATGTTCCCGTGGACTGTCTTTAGGGCTAATCCAGCGTACCACCGGAAATGCGAATGCCCTGCACCCTCTCCCCAACACTGAAGTGAACCCCTCCTTTGGACCACAAAACGGGGAAGATACGACACATCTGGACGGATGCGGCCAGAACTGAGCGGCAAAGAACGGGCTGCAGCCGTCGGAGCACGCAGTGCTCTTCAGCCGGTGTGCTATCGCTAAGTCAGTTTCATAGCGTTTTGCTGTCTTCAAGTGCTTCCAACCGCAGTATGAGACTTGTGCGCTGCCGTGTGCCGCCCCTTTCCCTTGCCCATTGTGCTGCCCCGCCACTAGCTTGGTGAGTCTCTCCAGTATGCACCTGAACTCGCGGCTCAGTCTTTTGGCACACTTAAAGTTACTCGTTTTCAACTCCCCGAATCAGGTCTCCCCAGTCGGCAGGTGGCCCCTCCTTAAGCAATTTGAGAATTCCACGACGACACAGGTCTTGGGCGGTCGAAAGTAGTTTTGAACCAGACTGTCTTGTATACTCCTTGCTTATATACTCATCTATAATGTCTTCTTTATACTTGCCTTCTGAAAAATCCTCGAAATTCCCACATTTCCCACGGTGAACATCATATAAGAGATCGGTGTCTATGTAGGGATACCACGCCTTGATTTTATTCTTGTTTTCCTCAATCCAAGCATTCCATCCATCACGCTCCTTTGCCCAATCGTCCCATTCGTTGAAATCAATTTGGCGCAAAGTTTGCCTGACTTTATCCTCGTATCTTTCTTCTAAGCTGCCAGTATGCACTGCATCACATGCCGTTTCGTAAGCATTTTTCAG
Source organism: Caldilineaceae bacterium (assembly GCA_965204525.1). GTDB lineage: Bacteria > Chloroflexota > Anaerolineae > Caldilineales > Caldilineaceae > Bin5. The sequence goes on from OZ241994.1 coordinate 3,478,937, forward strand.
ATCGCCCTTAATTCTCTTATGTTGCTTAGGATCAGCACTATCGGCAAGGTGCGCAGGCCCATAACATACGATGTTCTTCTTTATCCCTTTGCTTTCGTTTTGAACATACAAACATTCCAGAACAATCCGTAAGTCAATGAAGCGATCCACCAAATACACATAAGGGTCTTTTGACTTAACCCACCGTGAGACCGCTATATGAGTTTTGTCGGAATCGTTCAGCGTTTTGAGAGCCGCAAGAGTGCGGGCAAGCTGTTCTTCCGAGATATCCAGCAGTGGTTGTTCGCCCTTGAACTCCAGCGTTGTTACACCCGTGAACAGTTCAGTCCCCCATGTCACTGGAGACGACCAACTTCTAACGCGCGCATTGCCCATCGACCAGGTGGTTTCGTCAACACCAAGAGAGAATGCATCAAGTTCCTGATAGTCGTTCCAGTAGAGTCCTGCATCCACGTAGTCATCAGATTCCAGCGAGAGCGCTTGGCAGACGGTGGCGATATTCACGCCCCCAATAGGTTTGACTTGGATGTCCTGCGCTGACGGTCTGGCTTCAGGACGAAACAGTGCTGGCTTCACTTCGGAATCTATGGATACCAATGTGCGACCCAAATAATCGACAACTACATTTTCCGACGTTCCGCGGCGCCTAGGCAGGCTTGCATCCAATCTGTCACTGGACAGTGGAAGCGGTTCAATGTGAACTCCGTCAAATGGGTTAAGAGGCGCTTTGACAGGCGGCCCGTTGAGTCTTGCTGAAGTTCTGTACTTGACGGGTTTTCCTTCCAACCAATCGGACAATAGGTGTGTCACCCTTTCAGATCCTAGTACGGCGGCCCCCTTGATCACTCCTTTGGTGAAATCCGCCACTGTCGACACGCGTGAAATATACGCCAGATCGAAGTAATTGGGACAAAATATCATTTCTGGAGGAATGTAACTTATAGGATGACCGTGTTCATTTATGGGAAAAGCGTGTCCGATGAAGTCCGTCTCTTGGGGCTGACCAAGTCCGAACCGAAGGTGTCCAGAGGTTATGTACTCCTTCAGGAGAGATCGGAGGCAATTGTTCAGTTGCGATAGCAGTTCATCAGGGATATGCGGTTCGGCTTCTCGTGCGGAGGATTTCTCTTCGTCGTGCCAACCGTTGCGTTCAAAGGCGTCGCGCAGTTGTGCCGACGTCATTTCCTTAGCAGATCGCGAATCGAACGTAGTCTGATCTAGAATTGCATCCAAGAGTTCCGTCAGTTCTCGCATATGTCACATACCCGTAGTTTCGTCTGCAAGTGAGGTTTGTCGTCAATCGGGAAGACCGTGATCAACACGCCAAGTACCTCCTCTTTCGCACCCAATCATGACACGCCCTCCCTAACCGAAACATCCTCATCTATCCCCAATTCCGGCAGCCCCGCCACAATCTCCACCGTCTCCAGGCTCACGCTGATGACCTTGCCGATCAGGCGCACGATATACTCTGGATCCTCGACGCGGTTGGGGTCGTTGACGATGCCGCTGAGTTTGTCGGTCTTGACACGGTACTGGTCGATCACCCATTCGAGCGCCGAGCGGTTGCCGAGGCGGTAGTTGAACGCTTCGCTGGGAATGCCGTCCAGGGTCAGGAAGCTGTTGTAGCGCAACTGCGTCTTGTCCTTGGAGAGGCGCATCTTTTCGACGCGCCAGTCGAGCGGCAAATCCGGCGTTTCGACCTGTGCCAGCGGATATACCGGCTGCTCCTCGTAGCCGACATGGATCTGGGCGAGGCGAGCGCCGGCCGCGGCAAAGGCGCGGAAGTCGGGGACGAAGGGGATGCGCGGGAGCTCGCGCTTGAGGTTGGCTTGGTAGCGCTCGCGGTAGCCGGGGTGGTGCAAGAGGCCGTAGACGTAGTGGAAGATGTCCCACTTTCTGATCGTGTCGTCGCCGTAGTGAACGCGGAACTGCGCCAGGGCCCAATCTGTAATGTTTTCGCGGCGGTTGCCGCCGTCCTCGTCGTAAAAGTAGCAAGGGAAGCATTGGGAATCGCCGGTAAGATGAAGATCCGGAATCTGCTTAGTCATAATGCATTGGAACGGACTCTTGTTTCCGATTGCGGTGACGCAAATTGCCCTATTCTCACTTTCCGTTGATGGTGTGGGGAAAATGGAGGGAATCAAGTAGACCCTCTCATTCATCATTCGGTCAAAGTAAAGGTTCGATTCGGCAAACGGGCGAAAGAGCGATGTCCTAACATTTTCTAGGGAAAATTCAGCGGTTTTCCCCTTCTTCAACGACTGCTTTAACCCAGAACTCCAGCAGATTTTTGCCTCGTCGGAAACGACAAAATCATCAACGTTTACCCCTTGGTTCCTCTGGCTTCCCCATTTGAAAACCTGCTCGTTATACACGTCGATCATCCCACTCATGTTGTCAACAAGAGCGGGGCGGTTGAAGTTATATGCCCAAGCATCGCGATTGGTTTTGACACCATTACTGAAAACCTTGAACAGCACCTCTGTCGGCTCGCCTTTTGTCGCCTTAGCCTCTCTGCTGCCCAGAGGGATAAAGGTCTCAAATTCGGCGTGGAGCCCTTCTGTTAGCCATGTGTGTCGTTTATCCGGCTTTACCGGCAGCCACTCGATAATTCCATAGTGTTGCTTTTCATCGAGAAAGCGGTACTTCTCTTCCTTGCGCCAAAATTCATCCACACGGGCATAGAAAATCCGGGGACCGGAATCTGAAATACCGTCCTTCTTTACCAAGAGATTGACGCTGACGCCCACCTGTATGCCGAAGACGTTGTGCGTTGTGCCTGATAGCTTGGGATTCTTCTTAACATTCCCGCCCAAATCGAGAACATAGATGGAGTCGAAATCATCAGCGAGATGTTTGCGCATCCCGTCAGATGCTACGCCATCGAGAAAGCCGTTGTTGGTCACAAAGGTGACAATGCCCTCCTTCCCGATGCGGTCCGCGGCCCAACGAATCGCCTTGACGTAGGGATCGGCAAGCGCGTTCTTATTTGTCGCTTTAGAGTCCTTCGAATAAGTATCCCGAACCCGTTTGTCCATCGTCGGATACTTGCGGTTCTTGTTGTTGTCGTTCTCGTTGACTTGGCCGACGTTGTAGGGCGGATTGCCGATCACCACGAACATCGGTGTCTCCTTCTGGCTCTCCGCCCGCTGCGTGTTCTCCGGCGCAAACAGGGGCAGCTGCCGATCCTCGGCAAGGTCGAATGTGTCGACCAAGCAGATGCCCTCGAACGGTTCATAGACGCCGGTGGCGTCGAAGTACTCGTGCTCGATATTCATGCTGGCGATGTAGTAGGGCAGCAGCATGACCTCGTTGCAGTGCAGCTCCGAACTGTACTTGCGCGCCAGCGCCGTGCGCGGGATCTCGCGCATCATGCGCACGATGAAGTTGCCCGTGCCCACGAACGGGTCGATTATATGCACGCCCTCGTCCGCCAGCGACCGGCCAAACTCCCTCTCCAGGATCGCAGCCACACTCTTAACCATGAAGTCGACGATCGGCTGCGGCGTGTAGACGATGCCGTGCGTATCCGCCACCTTGACCGAAAAGCCCTGGAAAAACTGCTCGTAGACCGTGTTGAGAAAGTGCTGCTTCTGCGAATAATCGTGGATCGTCGCGGCCGTGCGCTCGATGGCGAGATAAAAGCGGTCCAGGCTGCCCAGAAAATCAGCGCGGCTGAATGACTGCGACGTGAGCGCGTGGATCACGCCTTCAATCTCGCTGGCGATCACGTTGCGGTGCGTAAAGTCGGGGTTGTTGAAGACCGTGCGAAACAGGCGCTCGGTTAGCAGGTGCTGGATCAGCATCTCTTCGACCGCCTCCTCCGACAGATTCGGGTTGATCGACTGGCGGCACTTGTCCAGAAAACCGGTAAACGCCGTGGTGAACGCCCGATTGCTGCGCCGCTCCTGCTGGATCAGCTGCGCCAAGCCCTGGCCTATGTCGGCCACCCTGTCCTTGAACTGGACTACCGCCTCCTCCCAGGCGGCGTACTCCTGCGGGCGATACCCGAAAAACGTCTGCAGCGTCTCGATCAGCTGCCCCGCGTCGGTCAGGTCGGCGTCGAGCATCATGCGCCCGTTCTGCCACAGGATGGCGCGCTGGGGCGTCTGGAAGAGGATGTTGTCGTCCGGGTAGCCGGCCGTGAACTTGCGATCGACCTCGGCGGGCAGGTCGTCGTCGATATCCTTGGCTTCCCAGTATCCGTGCGTGAGGCGGAAGTTGTCGATCAGCGCGCCGTCGACGACGATGCGCTTGGCACGCCGCGTGCTGACGGCGTGTTCGGGCACGAGGGTCCAGCCGCACTGACGGGCGCAGTGTTCGAGGAGGGACTGGAAGGCGGCCCGCACCGCCGTTTCGTGGGTGATGCCGAGCTGGGCGAACTGGTCGAGGGCGGCGTAGTAGGATTTGACGGGTTTGTGGGTGGGTTTGATGTTGAGGGTGGGCACTTTGATTGGATTGGCGTTAGTTATGGTGGAGTAGACGTTCAACTATAATACTACATTGCCTAATCGCGGGTTGATAAATCCACAAATTGACATTCGGTTTGGTATCCTTATAATGGCTTCACCTTCAACCGAAGATTTGATTCAATTGGAGTTGGAATGAATGACCTGAAACTATGGCTTCATGCAGTAGGCGTTTCTATCGTAGCACGAGAGCCAGCTCTGCCGCTTATAACCCACGACTTCCTTGTCAAGAGAAACATTGTACCTAAAGAGTGGAAGCCGCTTATAAGCAATAACATTTCAAATGTTGCCAGTTCGATCGCCTATGACAACCAGGTCAACATCGACTTGGATCGAAGTAGAATCACTTTTTCTCAGATTTGTGCATCAGGTATTGAGTTTGAACCAGCAATATTCGATCTGGCAGCTACATATCTAAGGAGAACTCGTAATGTTCCTTACCACAGCATTGGTCTGAGATGGGAAATCCTGACCTACTTTGACAATCCTCAGGAATGGCTTCACAAACATTTCAGCCATCCCGACAGGATCCTGCCGGACAACTACTACCTGGAACCACGATATATCGTTATCGATGATGACTACGATTTGCAGATCTCTTTTCATGTTGTGGATATTACGCCTTCCGGTCAAGATCAGCCTTTAGAGGCTATAGCAATCCAGGCAACCATTGAGGTTGCCGATTTATCAGACGCAAATCGTCTGATAAGACTCACGAATCAGTGGCGTCGGTTTCGGGACTGGATTCAAGAGTCAGTAACAACGATTCTAGAGAGCGCATGATGGTGCCAGAGAGAGCAAGTGCTGTTCAATTCGAATATAGAATAGAACCCAAAGTCTATACTCAAGATGAGTGGAAATGGCCTGCGAACACTCCCTACCCTACTCAGGAAGAGACGCTTCTGGCATGGCTACGTTCCAACGATCTACACAATGAAGCTAACGCTATTGATGACATCATATCATTGACCTCAATTGACGAAGACGAACCATCCATGGATGCGGAGTCGCTATACTCTTTTGCCGATTTTCTCATTCAGGAGAAACAGTTCCCAGCCTCACACATAAACTATGATGCCAATGGTTGGTTTGGGATGGAATGGGATGTCCCTTTTCGACAGGACTCAGGTATGGATGACGACCATCTTTGGGGCAGGAGTGGAGGGACATTGTGGTTGGTCTTCAGGCCCGACGGGTCTGTTATATCGGTTGGGTTATCCAAGTCATATTCGGAAGAAGGGGAACGTCACGAACTCAATGAAATTGTGACCGCGGATAAAGTCACAGAAACGGTTCATTTTTTCCTGCGGCGACTGTGTTCCAATGAGTAGTCCAATTCCATATGGTTGTAGACTCCCTGGAGACAACCATGTTGTACGGTACTGTTCTCCTTCTCGTTACGACGACAGAGCAAGACGTCCGGAGCTGGTGACGTTTCAACTGAGACCAAGTGAAAGCTATTGGTCGGTGTATCGACTGGAATTCTTCGAAGCAGAACGCCACGCTGCTCTTTTCAGTTCACCCCTCACACACCACCCTATCGCAGTCCGCATCCCGCATAATTCCATGCGCCAGATGGTCCCGCTCCTCGTGGGCTACTGACCTGCCCCCGCGGATGGACGATGCGTTGTTCTGGCATGAGTATGAGGCGCGGGTACGTAACCTGGAAAAGCTCAACGCCGCGGTCGACAAGCTGGTGGAAAATATGGAGGCCGCGCATATTGAGAATATATCCCAGGAAAAGGCGCTGATGAGGCTCGGCCAGAACATGAACCTTCTCTCCAGAGCTATGCGGATGGAAGAACGGTTGCTGCGCCTCGGCACAAGAGAGTTGTGTCCGTTTTGCCGAGAGAGATGACGTCAGGGTTGAGGGCCGGGACCGACGATGCGCGCGGTCGGGCGTTCCACGAGCGCGGCAATGAACGCGAACGACTGGTCGAGGGTGGATGGGGGGTCAAAGAGTCGCGGGTTGGTTACCACGCGCAGGAAGCAGCATCCCTGGTCACCGGCGCCCGTGCCCGAACCGGACCTCGTCATCCTGTGCGTCGAGCGCCCTCGGCCGGTCGAGATCGACGCCCGGGCGGGCATGGACCCCGCGCACGGTCACCAACCGGAACGGCGGCGGCTCCGCCGGCTCGCGACGCTTCAGCGCGTCATCCAACGTTTTGGCAATAAAGGCGCTGACGCTGATGCCGCGGGCTTTGGCTGCGCGACGCACCTGCTTTGCGAGCTGGTCGACAAGGGAGATGGTAGTTCTCATGGTGCATCAGCATAACGTATCTTCATCGCTGCATCAATACTGTCAGGACACCATAGCCGCCGGCGCCCGCCGGCCGAAAATCCATACGCTGTGGCGGCTTAGTCCGAAACCCATACTCTTGACACCCTGGGACCCACCCCCGTCCTGCCCACGCAGCCCCGACTCCTGAATAACTTCCTTCCTCCGGAATCTTGACCACTCCTTACATTTTCCCGTATAATCCAACCCATTCCCTTCTTCAATTCCCTTAGCGACAGCCTAGGCTCCTGCCCGGCGGCCCCGCTGAATACCTAGCGCAAAACACTGCCGTTCAGACAGAGGAACAATCCCATGACACTGACAGCCACGTTCGAGCCCCCTGCACAGACGGTGACGCGGCCCGAAGTCACCGCTGAACACGCCGCCTCCTTCCGTGAAAACGGTTTCCTGGCGCTGCCGGACGCGCTGACGCCCGATGAAGTACAGGCACTGCGCGACGAAACTGTGCACATCTGCCGCGGTGAAATGGGCCAGGTCAACGGCCTGCCGCCCGTCGGCCCCGACGACAGCGACGACGAAGTGATCCAGCGCACGCTCTGCGTCCATTTCCCGCACAAACTCTCGCAGCTGATGTTCGACACGCTCGCGCATCCGTCGATCTGTGATGTGCTGACGCGGGTGATCGGCCCCAACGTCAAGAGCATGCAGTCGATGCTCTTTATCAAGTCGGCCGGCAAGCCGGGCCAGGCCTGGCACCAGGACGAAGCCTTCATCCCCACGCGCGACTGCTCCCTGAACGCCGCCTGGATCGCGCTCGATGACGCCACCGTCGAGAACGGCTGCCTCTGGGTCATTCCCGGCTCGCACGCGCATCGCCTGATCTGGCCCGCCAAGGAGCACGACGACGAGCGCTTCGACTGCGTGGTGGAGGCGTTCGATTTCCCCTACACCGACGACGACGCCGTGCCGGTCGAGGTGACCGCCGGCAGCATCGTCTTCTTCAACGGCTATCTGCTGCACCGCTCCCTGCCCAACCGGGCCGCCGGCGGATTCCGCCGCTCGCTGGTCAACCACTACATGAGCGCCGAATCGCTGCTGCCCTGGCGCTATCCGGGCAATGCCGATCTGGGCGTAGCCAGTTTCGACTTCCGCGACATCGTCATGATCGCAGGGCGCGACCCCTATGCCTGGAAGGGCACGGAGGATCTGTCCTTCTCGCACATCCGCCCGGACCGGGAAGGCGGCTGCCAGTGGCCGACGCGAGAGGAAGAGTAGTTGATAGCGCGCGATAATGGGATGCGCATACTGAGGCAGAGGGACGAGAGGTTTCAGGCATGAAATTTACTGCTGTTTTCAAGAAAGTGCCCGAGGGCTACATCGGGTTCGTTGAAGAACTGCCCGGAGCAAACACGCAAGGGGAAACCCTTGAAGAGGCCAAAGCAAATCTGCAAGAGGCGATTGCGATGATCATGGAGGCAAATCGCGCCATGGCATCTGAACAGGTTCTCTGCATCAAAAAATAGATCGGCGGGATCGATCAGTTCATCTCGTCAACGACTAGCTAGCTCAACCTTCTTTTCACAAACATTTAAGGTAACTACTCAGCCTGAAGTAAAGCAGGGCTGAAGGGATGGCCAAGAAAGGCATTGTAGATGGCATCAATGGCATTGAGGCCGTGTTTGCGAGCAGTAGAGATATAGGAGCGGATGGCACAGAAGATTTGGACACCCTGATGTGTACGGAAGGAGCCGGAGACCTTCTGTTGGACTTTGATCATGCGCACATCGCGTTCGACCAGGTTGTTATCAAAGGGGATGCGGAAATCATACATGAAGGCTAAGACGCCGGCCTTATGTTTGTGCAAGCGGTCAAGCAGGTTTTTGGGCGGTGACTGTTTGGGCCGGCCGCTGGCTCTGGGTCCTGTTTTGGCTGCGGGTGGGTTGGCGGCAAAGCCTGCGGCGATGAGCGCATCGTACGCGGTCTCGTAGAAGGCCAAGCGGTCTGGAGGCAGGGCGGTGAGCCATTCAGAGGACGATTCGATTTCGGCTTTGATGGTGAGCAGCAAGGCGGCCATCTTTTCAGCCCAAGTCTGGCCGTATTGTTCACAAACAAAGCAGAGTTCGCGCAGATGATGAACGTTGCAGAAAGCGTGTTGACAGTCGGGAAACTTGAGGTAGGAGGCCCAGTGGTCATGCAGAGCAACGCCCTTGTAGTGGGGCAGGATGCCTCCGACTCGCATGCCGAGATGGCCGCGTTTGGCATGGACGTGGTAATGGGTCAGTTTTTCTGTGCTGGCCACGTGCAGCCACTGCAACCGCTCTACGACCCGCAAACCACTCTCATCGAAATGGACGACAGGGGCGGCGACGAGTTGTTGACGGATGCGTTCCAGGGTTGGGTGGATTCGCCTGGCGAGTTGACCGGTGGCTGCGAGCACGACCGCCTGCGAGGGTGCATGTCCGTAGAGCGCAGTCAGCAACTCGGTGATACGTGCCAGGGGAATGAACTGTTGGCCGTAAAGGTAGCAGGCAAGCGCCTTCAGACGCGGGCCATACTGGGTCGGTTGGGTCACATGCGAGGGAAACGCGCCCTTCACGCACGCACCACAGCCAGGGCACTGCTTGACCTCCGCCTGATGCTCTGTCACTTCAATGCGAGCTGGCGGTATGTCGAATACCTGCCGTCTTACATGCCGCTTGGCAGCCACTGCCTCCAACTCTGTCTGGCAGTGCGGGCATGCATTGTGCCCATGAAGAATGACATGGTCCGGTTCCGCCACTTGCATCAAGGTTCGTCCCTTGCGCCCACGTTGCCCCCCACGAGGCCGCTGACCAGAGCGGCGCAGACTCTTGCGTTTGCCTTTCTTCAGACCATCGCTGCTCGGTGGCTTGCTGCTGTTGTGACTGTCTTTCGCCTGTTGACCCTGCAACTCCAGAATCAACGCCTGCTGCGCAGCCATCTGCTCCTGCAGCTCTTGGATCAATGCTTGTTGCCCAAAAACTTGCTGGCGCAACGTCTCAATCATCGAAAGACTCTCTTGATACAACTGCTCAAGATGCTCTCGCCCTGTTTCCGTGGCTTCGCTCATATTCCCTACTCTATCGCAGCCAACTTGAGATTCGCAATCGCTTTCTGTTCGCCTTACGCTTGCTCTCGTTCCTTTTATCCTTAGCCTGAGTAGTTACCATTTAAGGAGCATAATCAATGTCCAGTTCGCAACACAACACCATCAGCCGGCGCTCTTTCCTCAAGGCGAGCGCCCTGACGGCAGGCGGAGCTCTGCTGGCGGCCTGCGCAGCCCCGGCCGCGGCGCCAGCCGGTGACAGCGGCGAAGCAGGCGCCAGCATGGAGATGATCGAGATGCGCCTCTCGGCCTGGGCCGACGTCCAGGACGCGGTCGTCTACGAAAACATGGTCAACGCCTACATGGCACAGAACGAAGGCGTGAGCGTCTCCGTCGAGCAGTACCCCGGCGGCTACTATGAGAAGATCCAGGCCAACTTCGCCGCGGATGACTCCGCCGATGTCCTCTACTTCCAGGGCTGGATCTGGCAGGCCTACGCCGAAAACCAGGTCATCTATGACATGAGCGACTATATCGCTCGCGACGGTGTCGATGACTTCTTCCCCGGCGGCGAAAACTACGACAACCAGACGCTGTGGCAGGGCGGCCGCTACATGACCCCCACCGACACCGGCTCGCTGGTGATCTACTACAACAAGGACCTCTTCGACAAGAAGGGCGTCGCCCATCCACAACCGGGCTGGAAGTGGGAAGAGTTCCAGCAGATCATTCAGGACCTCTCCTATGAAGAGGACGGCACCAAGTTCTATGGTTGGGGACAGGCACAGGGCTGGAACGGCGCCTATGGCCGCAGCACCACCTTCATGCGCCGCAACGGCCATATCGAATGGGACCGCATTACCGAGCCGACCGAAGCCTACTGGGATAACGAGGACATCGCCTCTGCGCTCCAATACCTGGTCTACGATGCGATTGCCAACGACTGGAGCCCCGGTCCGGAGGTGGTCGAGGGCGGCGGCGTCGGTGTCGATACCGGCCGCGTCGCCATGTACCTCGAAGGACCGTGGGTGATGCCCCGCCTGCAGGGCGAACTGGCCACAACCGAAGAGGGCATCAATTTTGACGTGATCGAAGCCCCCACCGGCACAGCCGATACAAACTTCACCTTCGGCCATGTCCACGGCCATGTGATCACATCACCCTCCGCACACAAGGATGAGGGCTGGGACCTCATCTCGTTCATCCTCGGCGAAGAGGGTCAGACCATCATCGCCAACGGCGGCCGCATGTGCGGCACGCCCGACAACATCGCCAACATCTGGGGTGATATCGCCTCCGGTGTCTATGGCTTCGAGAACACCGATGCTTTCGCCAACACGATGCGCGAGAGCTCCATCTCCGTGATCTTCGGCGAAGGCTCGCAGATCCAGGCCTACGGCGGCGGCCCAGTCACCGTCCTGTGGGACAAACTGCTGGGCCAGACCCAGTCGGCGGCGGAGGCGCTCGCGATCGCGCAGCCGGAAATCCAGTCGCACCTGGACCAGTACTGGGCGGACCGAGCATAGCCGGTCCCCGGCGGCCGGTAACCGGTTACTGGCCGCCGGTTCCTCGTCAATCTGGGAGTACACCTCTTTGACTGCCACCACATCAGCGCCCGGAATCCAGACACAGCCCCAGACGCGACGCCGCATGTCCGCGGCCCAGCGCCGCGACCTGCGCGACGGCCTGCTCTTCACCAGCCCCTTCATCTTCGGCGTGCTCGCGCTGTGGGTGGGGCCGATGCTCTACTCCGTTTTTCTGATCCTGCACAAGTGGAACATGCTGGCGCCGCCCAAGTTCATCGGGCTGGGCCATTTCGAGCGCATGTTGAACGACCCGCTCGTGGGCAAGTCGCTCATCAACACCGCCTACTACACCTTCGTCGGCGTCCCCCTGCAACTGGTGGTCGCTTTCGCGCTGGCTGTGATGCTCAACCAGCAGATCCGCGGGCTCAGCGTCTATCGCACCGTCTACTATCTGCCCTCCATCACCCCTGCCGTCGCCTTTGCCGTCGTCTGGGTCCAGATCCTCAACCCTGAATTCGGCGTGCTCAACGAAGTATTGCACTGGTTTGGGCTGGGGCCCATCAACTGGCTCTTCGAACCGGCCTGGGCCAAACCCGCCCTCATCATCATGAGCCTGTGGCTGACCGGCTTCCAGATGATCATCTTCCTCGCCGGCCTGCAGGGGGTGCCCAAGGAGTTGGAGGAGGCCGCCGAGATCGATGGCGCCAACGCCTGGCGCCGCTTCACCAATGTAACGATCCCCATCATTTCGCCGATCATCTTCTTCAACATGATCATCGGCATTATCGCCAGCTTCCAGGTCTTCACCACCGTCTTCATCATGACCGACGGCGGCCCGCAGAACGCCACCCTTTTCATGGTGCTCTACATTTACCGCAACGCCTTCGAGCTGTTCCGGATGGGCTATGCCGCCTCGCTGGCCTGGATCCTGTTCCTGATCATCATGGCCTTCACCGCGATCCAGTTCTTTTTCGCCAATCGCTGGGTCTACTATGAAGGCAGGTTATAGAGGAGACGAATAACCGGTCACAGCGCCGACCACTTCACACCGGCCGCCGAATTACGTTATGACTGCAAGAACAACCCTGCTCCAATCTCGAAAAAGGCAGACGCGGATCGGTCATTTCCTCCTGCACATCATGATGATCGCCCTGGGGCTCACCTTCCTCATGCCGCTGGCCTGGGTGGTCAGCACATCGCTCAAGCTGCCCGGCCAGGTCTTCATCACGCCGATCGAATGGATCCCGACCGAGCCCAGATGGGATAACTACTTCGAGGTTTTCAGACGCCTCCCCTTCCATCTCTTCATCCGCAACTCCTTTTTCGTCTCCATCATGGGGACGATCGGCATGGTGCTGAGTTCGCTCACGGTCGCCTACGGCCTCTCACGTCTGCGCTGGCCGGGTCGCGACTTCGTCTTCACCGTTCTGCTGGCGACGATGATGCTGCCCGCCGTCGTGACGATGATCCCGGTCTTCATCATCTTCAAGGAGATCCGCTGGGTGGGGACCTTCTACCCGCTGTGGGTGCCGGCCTGGTTTGGGGCCGCCTTCTACATATTTCTCATGCGTCAATATATGTTGACATTGCCATTGGAACTGGACGAGGCCGCCAAGATCGACGGCGCCTCCAACTTTCGCATCCTCTGGCAGGTGATCGCCCCCCTCTGCGGCCCGGCCGTCGCCACCATCACCATCTTCGCCTTCCTGCAGCACTATAACGCCTTCATGGAGCCGCTCATCTACATCTCAGAGAGCGATATGTACACCCTTCCCCTCGGCCTCCTCTGGTTCAAGGGCCGTTTCGGTAACTTCTGGCACCTCGTCATGGCCGCGTCGATGATCACCATCCTGCCGGTCATCATCATCTTCTTCTTCGCCCAGCGCCAGTTCGTGCAGGGCGCGCAGTTCACCGGGCTCGCGGGCCGTTAGGACGGCAGTTTTTAGCTTTCAGTAACTGCACGCGCCTTGAGACATCGGCATAGGGCAAAGAGAACGGTGTCGCCGTTTCGTTGAAGCAGTTCACTGAAAACTGCTCCCGGCCGGACAGGGCAATGAGCTGCAGCTTCCTCATCCCTGCCCCGAAAAGGGGGTCTCGTGACCCGCTCGATTACGCAAGAAGAGTTCAGCCCCGATAGACATCAGTTTCCTGCAGGCAGACAGTCATTGCGCGCAGCAGTCCTGATCGCCGTCCTCGTCGGTTTCGCACTGAGACTCTATCGGCTGGATTTTCAGGAGCTGGGCGAGCTTGAGGGTGTCGTCTATGGCCTCCGTGATTATTCTTTCTCTCAACTCGTCCAAATAGCTCTCAACTCGGAAGAATTCCTTCTTCTTCCCGCAAGCTTCTGGCTGCAAAACGTTTGGCTCATAATCACAGGTCCCAGCGAATTTGCCATTCATTCGATATCCGCCTTCTGCAGCATAATAGCAGTTCCCCTCACCTACCGTATCGCGGCAGATATCCGAATTGGCGCATTTGCCGCTTTGGCTGCAACCCTGTTGGCAGCCGCGAACGCCTACGCCATCTGGCATACCCAGAAAGTTCTCTACCATTCGCTCGGTCTGGCTCTCACCACCGCCAGCATTCTGTTGGCCCTGAGAGTTATCAGCGGCGTAGGGGGAAGAAAGACCCTGGTCGCTTATGTGATCTGTACGGCCTCTACCTTCTATACCCACGCCTTCGCCGCGCTCCCTCTCCTGGCGCAAAACCTGTACCTGCTTTTCGTGCTGGTTCGAGACCGGCGCGGCGGCGGGAGCGCTTCTGCCCCAGGACCTGCGGGCTCACTGCCGGTGCGGTGGACCATCTCGCAGATCGGATTGGGCATCTTGTGCATTCCATGGCTGGTAAGCGCATGGCCCTCGCTCACTGAGATCACCACAAGGACGCTTTCATCGCCATGGGTATATGAATTCTTAGCGCAAATCGGCGTCCCCACGATAGGAAACCCCGTACCAACGCCGGCCTGGAAACTGGGAGCAGGGCTTTTCGCATTCCCTCTTATCGTGGCTGCGATTCTTGGAATATTCCTGGCTGAAAGGGGGGTGCCCGACCGGGAAAAAAAAGCCGCCAATGGTTGGGTAGGCCCAGAACAGGGTGAACTCTCGGAAGCCCGGAAGGCAGGACCCCGGCACCTGAGTTCAGGCCCAACAGTTCTCTTGCTGCTAAGTTTTCTGGTCGCAATGCTCACTACATGGAGCCCTGGTTTTTCCTTTCCTGCGTTCTTCTGGAGCTATCTTGCCTTGGCCCTGACGCCCATCCTGCTTTTGCTGGCGATAGGGCTGGGAAATATAGGCAGTTATGTAGAGCGCCGCCTTGGCCGGAGATGGAAAACTTGGACTGGAGGTACGAATGTCAGCGCCCTACAGGCCATGAACAGGATCGGCATCGGAAACTTGACGGCAGCGATGCTCATCCTCGCAGTTTTCGCAGGCAATCTGTTCAGCTTTCGCAACTTCCACTTTGAATCGGAATTCTCAAAGTCACGGGGATTGCGGGAACTGGCCCGTATGTTGGACAGCTGGGGCGCCGGACTCAACGAGACAGAGGTTCGTTTCGCCCAGCCTTATTTTATCGACCCCGCGCTCTGGTCCTACTATTATACGGGAGAGATTGAGAACGTTTCCCTGCTTCCCCGGCCGATGGACCTGGAAGCGGCCCTGGAGGCCGTCAGAGGTCTCCGCAGCAGCGGTGTCCAATCAGTCATTCTTCTGGTTCGATCGGATCGGGATCTTGAGGAGACCGAACTGGATCTGCAATGGATGGCAGATCGATTGGGCTTGGAGATTGGCCAGCAGAGGCTGACCCGCGCCGAAATAACCGGTAACGCCAGACAGGCGCTGTCCAGTTCCTACCAGCTGGCGGGCCAGGAAACGGTGGGGCCATGGATTGTCGAACTCTACTCGCGGCCCCATCCCCAGGCATGGCGGCTTTTCGCAGTCGAATTCGCCAACGGCTTGACGCTGGAGCGCGCCCAAACCAGCCCCAACATCCCCCCAGCCGGCGGCAGGCTGGTCGTCCACATGGAATGGAGCGGAGACCCAACAGTATTGACCGGCGGCGAAAAGATATTCCTGCACCTGCTCGACGAAACCGGCGAGCTGGTCGCCCAGTGGGACCCGGAGCTCCGTTTGGATAGCTCGCAGGTTCTGAAGAGCGTCGCGATGCCAATACCACCGACCCTGCCGGACGGTCCCCTGCGCCTGATTGTCGGCCTCTATGACGTATCTACTGATGGCGCGCCCAGGATTCCGACAGAAGCAGGGGAGGACTCTTTGCTTCTGGTCTACTTCCAGGCTGAAGAGTGTGATGTCTGTGGGAGATGACGCACCGGACCACTGCCGTATCGTCGAACGAAATGTCAACGGGTCCTAAAAGCTAAATACTAATAGCCCCCATATATCCGCAGATAATGCGCATAGTGCGTCAGAATGCGCTGGAGGTAGAGGCGGGTCTCGCTGTAGGGGATGCGCTCGATGAAGAGGGCTTCGTCAGGCGCCGAGCGGTCGAACCAGGTTCTGGCGTTGCCGGGGCCGGCGTTGTAACCGGCGAGGGCGGCTACGGGGTTTTCATGGGCGAAATCCTGCACCCAGCGCAGGTAGTACGCGCCGAAACGAACATTGACGAAGGGGCGGTTGAGCAGACCGGTGGAGTAGTTGGGATAGCCGAGGCGCTGCGCGATCTCCGCGCCGGTGGTGGGAATGATCTGGGTCAGGCCGTGGGCGCCGGCAAAGGAGCGGGCCGGCGGCTCGAAGAGGCTCTCCTGGAGGATAAGGCTGTAGAAAAGCAGGGGATCGATGTCGAAGTCCGTGGCCTCCTTTTCCACGAGACGGGAATAGTGCCTGGGGTAGGCGACGCGCTGGATAAAGAGGGGCACATCGGCCGTATGCCGGGCCTCACTGAGTTGAATGAGACGGTAGGCCGCGCTGATCGAGAGCCGGTTGGCGCCCAACGCCTCCAAGTGCCCCATGAGCGGGAACAGGGCCGCGGGATCGTCGCGGTTGCGCCAGTAGACCTGTTCGAGCAGCTTCAAGCCTTCGGCGCGCAGATCCAGCGCCAACAGCAGTGTGCCGCCGACCAGGGCCGGGTCGGCGGCTATGGCTATCGGCAGAGCCGGGTAACTGCTGCTGCTGCCGGCATCAGACGTTCCGGAGGCGTCGTGCCACGTCCCCAGCCACTTTTCAGCAAAAACACGGCTGCCGTCGTCGCCGGGCAGCGCGGCCGCGGTCATTGCATCCATGCGGGGGATGAGGTCCTGCCCCGGATGCCCTTGCAGCGCCAGCTCCGTTCCGGCCAGCACACCGTAATAGGTCTCCGGCTCCTGGGCGGCGAGTGACTGCCACAGGGAGCGGGCCGTGTCTTCCTCGCCCAGGGCATACCGGGCCCGGCCCAGCCAGTAGGTCGCTGTGCCCGACCGCGCGTCGGGATAGTCCGCCAGCAGACGTTCGAAGCTGTTGGCGGCCAGTCCGTGATGGCCGTAGGTAAAGGCGCCGATCCCCAGCACCGCCAGCCCGTCCGGCGCCCGCGCGCTGTCCGGGAAGCTGTCCACCAGCATCAGCAGGTCCGCCACGGCCTCTACCAGGAAGTCGGCTGTTGCCTCTGAACGGCTCCCGGATCCGATATCCAGGGTACGGTCGGCTCTGATGGCGGAAAGCGCGCTCAGCCAGAGGCCTTCGGGCGCGAGCGGGTCGTTTGGATGATCTCTGGCGAAGGTACGGTAGATGCGCCGGGCCGCGGCGGGCGCGCCCTGCGCACTGGCCAGCCGGGCGCGGGTCAACCAGGCCTCGCCGAAACAGTCGCAGGCGGGATACCAGTTCATCACCTGTTCGAGGGCGCGGATGGCCTCGTCCCACTGCCCCAACCCCATATGGGCGCGTCCAAGGCCCAGCCAGGCTTGCCCGGCGCGTTCATCCTGCGGCGACTCCTGCAGAAAGCGTTCAAAGGCACTGACGGCCGGATAGTAGGCCTCGGCAAAGACGTCGACCTGCCCGCGCACAAAGAGGTCGACCGGCGCCTCGCGATTCACCAGTTGGATCAGCGACTGGTAGGCGGAATTGCTTTCCGGATCCTCCTCCAGGGCCAGCCGCCAGCGGGCGATGGCGGCTTCCTCGTCGCCGGCGGTGGAATAGGCGATTCCGGCGCGATACATATAGCCGGCCCGGTGGACTTTCCATATCCTGTAGCCGAGGATCGCATCGAATTCGTCGTCGTCCCGGCTGCGCTCTTCCTCTGAAGGCTCGGTCGCGGCCAGGATCTCATCGTAGATGGCGGCGGCCTGGTCCCAGCGCCCATTGCCCTCGAGGATACCGGCCAGCCGGTCGAGAAGACGGATCCTTTCCCAGTTGCGGCCGGCATGGTTGGCGGCCCGGCGCAGTGCGTTGGCCGCCTGCTGCCAGTCGCCGGCCGCGAGCCAGGCATCGGCGATGCGCTCTTCCACAACCGCGGTGACCTCTGCGTGCTGTTGCAGGAAAGCTTCGTAGGCTGCGACCGCTTCGGCGTTGCGGCCCAAACGGGCCAGCGTCTCGGCGCGCAGGAACAGGTTATGGCCGCGGCGGGGGTCATCCGCCGCCAGGGAGCCGGCCTGCGGCGAGATCTGTTCCAGCACGCCCAGGGCCGACACCGGCTGTTCGTCGGCCAGATAGGAGAGAGCCAGTTGAAAGCGTGCTTCCTGCCGCTGGGCGGGGGTGATCTGGGGATCGGCCAGCAGGGTCAGGAGCAGCCGCTGCGCCCCGCTGTAATCGCCGTCCTCGTGCAGCCAGGCCGCCTGCTGCAAGGGCGATGCCGCCGCGAACGCCTCAACCGTCGCCCGCTGACGGGGGGCGGAACCGCTCGTCTGCGACGCTGCCGACTGCGGCGGGACAGGGGTCGGGTCGGTCGCGGCAGGCGCGGGCGTGCTGGTGTCAGATGCGGCGCCGATGGAGGAATCGGTGGCGATGGCGATGGTCGTGGCCGTAGCGGCCGCGCTTCTGTTCCCGCAGCCGCCGAATAGCAGGACGAGCAGAGCCAGGATCGAAAGAGAGAGCGCCAGGGGAACGGCAGGAGAACGGCGGGGGAGCCTTAATCCCTGGTCCCTAATCCCTAGTCCCTGTTTTTCCCCTTCTTTTCCCCTCGAAAATCGCAGGGAGTGATCAGTCCGCGAGAGGCGTTCTGTGTTTGTTTGCACGCTTAGGTCAATGGGACCACTAGGCATTCGATAATGGTAGCAGGGTGGCGTGGGCTGTGTCAATTAAAGACCGAAAGTCGCTGTCCCCGACCAGTGGCAAAGGGGGCGGTCAGGCGCTATCTTTGTTTCGGTATTGGGCCTATGCTATGATTTCGTGCACAAGGGACCCGGTCACCTGGAATGAACTCTGTGCTTGCCCCAAATGCACTCACCATCGAGCGCGTTTCTTTGCTGGTTTCCTGGTAAGAGGCTCAATTCTGCCAGATGGATGCGCTGCTCGTTCATTCGGAATTCAGATTGTCTCGTATATAGGAGGGACTACGGCACTTCTCTCCAGCGCTGAAAACTCCCATAAGGCAGGACTCGATGGCTGGATGGAGACTCATAAAATTTTCACTGGCGGGGCTTTTCCTTCTTGCGGCAATTCTACTGATCGCCAGCGGCAGACCCATTGATGACGAGATTGGCCACATTCTCGCCAACGCCCCTACAAGTATAAAACCGTACGTCGCAACGGGACCGACCTGCACGGAACTCGAAGAGCTAGCGCAGGAGACACTGGCCAGTGTCCGTCCGCCGCCCGCTACCGCGAAATTCAGCGCCGCCGATCGTCAGGCTCTTGCCATTACCGCTTTCGGCCACCTGTGCGAGTTGGCAAGAGAAGTGGGATGGCGGCAGAGCGCCACGAAGGAGGAACGGAAGGCCGCAGAGCTCCTGATGGACCGCTTTACCGAGTTCGGCTACAGCCCGGAGATGCAGGGTTTTCGAGTGCGGATAGGGCCTTTATGGAGGAGATCCAACAACATAATCCTTGAACTTCCCGGTCGGGGCGAAGGTGTGGTCATCCTGGGAGCACACTACGACACGGTACGGAACTCCGTGGGCGCCAACGACAACGCTTCCGGCGTAGGCGTGTTGCTGACGCTGGCAGAGAGATTGGCGCAGCCGCCCTGGTCGAACGAGATGGTATCGGTTTTCCCGTTCACACTGCGGTTTATCGCCTTTGGCTCAGAGGAAACCGGACTGGACGGCAGTTGGTATTACGTGGACCGGTTGACCGATGAAGAGCTAGGCGCCATCAAGGTCATGATCAACTTCGATTCGGTGGGGTCCGGTACATCTCTCTATTTCCGGGGACCATATGACAGCGAGTTGACCGGGTATGTATCAGAGGCCGTTAACAGCTGGTTGACCGGGCAAGTATCAGAAACCGTTAATAGAGAAGGCGTGTCGGTATCCGCCATGGGCATGAGAGAGGGTTGGAACATCAGTCGCTCTAGTGATGAGGCCATTTTCAGACACCGTGGGGTTCCAACGATTTACTTCTTCGGCAACGACACGGGACGCGCCAACACCCGGGACGATACGATTGAGTTCATCAACCCCGCGCTGTTGGGAGACGCGGCGCTGCTGGTCCTGGACCTGCTGGCCTCCCTTGAAGACTTGTAATGTCGATGCCGGTCATACCATCTCCGGGGTTAAGACCCATACTGACTGACTCGTGGGCAGTCACTTGAGGGCTGGCTCATTATGGAGTATAACGTACGAAAAGAGTCATTCATGACCTGCAAGCAGCTTACTCTGTCCTGGGTGGTCGTCGCAGTTGCCGCCCTGTTGCTGACCGCCTGCAACCCCATCCCTGCAGAGCTGCCTGTTCCGACCGGCGTTTCGACGCCGGGATCGGCCTGCGCGGCGCTCACGGAAACAGCGCTGGCGGCATTGACCAATGCCCCTCCGCCGCCTGCCCTCGCAAGATTCGACGCCGCCGACCGTAAGGCTTTTGCCAGTTCCGCTTTCGGCTACCTGTGCGAGTTGAGCGAAGAGGTGGGGCCGCGCGAGAGCGCCACGCAGGAGGAACTGGAGGCCGCAGAGTTCCTGATGGACCGCTTTACCGAGTTCGGCTACAGCCCGGAGGTGCAAGACTTTGGGCAGTGGACAACGGTAAAGGAACTCCGACCACCCCCAGGGCCATCCCGGAACGTAATCCTTGAACTTCCCGGTCGCGGTGAGGGCGTGGTCATCCTGGGAGCGCACTACGACACGACGCCGGATTCCGTGGGCGCCAACGACAACGCCTCCGGGATAGGCGTGCTGCTGGCGCTGGCAGAGAGGTTGGCGCGGCCTCCGTGGTCGAACCGGGCGGTTTCGGTCTTCCCGTTCACGCTGCGGTTTATCGCCTTTGGCTCAGAGGAGACCGGACTGCACGGCAGCTGGCATTACGTGGAACAGTTGACCGACGCAGAATTAGCCGGCATCAGGGTCATGATCAACCTGGACTCGGTGGGATCCGGCGCAACTCTCTCGGCGGTCGGCAACCCCTGGTTGACCAGGCATGCATCAGAGGCCGCCGAGAGGGAGGGCGTGCGCCTCACGATCATCAGGCGCTGGCTCTCCGGGGGCTTCAGCGATAACTTCAGCTTCGCAGACGCTTGGGTGCCGACCATTTTCTTCGCCGGGGACGACACATCACGCATCAACAGCCCAGACGATACGATTGAGTTCATCAACCCGGCGCTGCTGGGAGACACGGCGGTGCTGGTCCTGGACCTGCTTGCCTCCCTTGAAGATTTGCAATGTCGATGCCGCTAATGCCATCTCCGGGTGTAGACCATGCAGGCGGACTGAAACCCGGCAAAGATGTTGATGGAAGAAGTGCAGCGCACGGATTCACCAGGAGGACGCCGCAATTGAAACAGGAATACAACGTCGTCGTGGGCATGGAAGTCCACGCGCAGCTGCTGACGAAGACGAAGATGTTCTGCCGCTGCAGCGCCGACTACCAGGGCGCGCCGCCCAATACGCACACCTGCCCGGTCTGCCTGGGCCTGCCCGGCGCGCTGCCGGTAAGCAACCGCGCCGCGGTCGAAGCCACCATCCGCACGGGGCTGGCGCTCAACTGCGAGATCGCGGAGACCGCTGTCTTCGCACGCAAGAACTACCACTACCCCGACCTGCCCAAGGGCTACCAGATCTCCCAGTACGAGCTGCCCCTCTGCCGCAACGGCTGGGTCGAGATCGAGCTGCCCGACGGCGGCGTCAAACGCATCCGCATCCACCGCGCCCACCTGGAAGAGGATACCGGCAAGAACACGCATGCGGGGCTGCATACGCTGGTCGACCTGAACCGGGCCGGGATGCCGCTGATGGAGATCGTCACCGAGGCCGACATCGCCAGCGCCGACGAGGCCTACGCCTTCCTGACCAAGCTGCGCTCGATCCTGCGCTACCTGGGCGTCAACAGCGGCAACATGGAGGAGGGCGCGCTGCGCTGCGAGCCCAATATCAGCGTACGCACGCCGCAGCAGGCCGCCCGCGGCGAGTTCGGCACCAAAGTC
Organism: Caldilineaceae bacterium; assembly: GCA_965204525.1. Taxonomy (GTDB): domain Bacteria; phylum Chloroflexota; class Anaerolineae; order Caldilineales; family Caldilineaceae; genus Bin5. The sequence goes on from OZ241994.1 coordinate 3,500,732, forward strand.
GAGGTCAAGAACCTCAACAGCCTGCGCGCGGTGCGCAACGCCATCGCCTACGAGGCCGAGCGCCAGGCCGACGTGCTGAACAGCGGCGGCGTGATCGAGCAGGTAAATATGGGCTGGGACGAAGACCGTCAGCGCACCGTCCTGCAGCGCTCGAAGGAGAGCAGCGAGGACTACCGCTACTTCCCCGAACCGGACCTGCCGCCGCTGGTGGTCGACCGGCAGTGGGTGGAGGGGACCGCGCGCACGCTGCCCGAGCTGCCGGACGCCAAGGAGCAACGCTACCGGCAGGATTGGTTCCTGCGCCCGGCCGATGCCGGCGCCATCACCGGCGAAAAGGCGGTGGCCGACTACTTCGAGGCCGCAGTGGCTGCCTACGGCCAGGAGGACGGCAAACCCCAGCGCATGGCCAACTGGCTCACCGATGAGCTGTTCCGCCTGCTCTACGCCGACGGCGAGGGCCAGGATCTGAGGCAGATCGCGGATACGCGCGTGCAGCCGCAGCAGCTGGCCGCGCTGGTGCAGATGGTGGACGCCCGCGAGATCAACGCCAACACCGGCAAGAAGGTGCTGGAGCTGATGTACAGCAGCGGAGACGATCCCCAGGCCGTCGTCGAACGGGAAGGGCTGGCGATGGTCAGCAATACGGACGTCATCGACGCGGCCGTGCAGGAAGTCTTCGACAGCAACCCGGACGAGCTGGCCCGCTACCGCGGCGGCGAGAAGAAGCTGTTCGGCTTCTTCATGGGCCAGATGATGCGCGCCACCAAGGGCAAAGCCGACCCGCAGGCAGCCCGCCAGCGCCTGCAGGAAATGCTTGATAGTTCTTAGTGTTCAGTTTCTGGTTTTTAGTGATGCCCCGCCGGGGCGCTCGCTATTCAAATCTCAGCCACCAACGACCGTCCACTATCCACTATCCACTATCCACCGACCACTGACCTCCCATGACTCTTTCTCTCACCCACACCCGCAACGAAAAGACCGCACCGCACAGTCACCGCACGCCCGGCTTCGCCTCGCTTGAGCTGAAGTGGGAGACTGTGACGCTCTTCCGCTACATCTATGACCCGGACATGCCCCAGTCCGAGTCGCCCAAGCCCTTCTTCCACCCCGTCAACACGCTGGCCGGCGACCTGATCACCAACTACCGCCCGCATGACCACGTCTGGCATAAGGGCATCCAGATGACGATCGCCCACCTGGACGGTCAGAACTTCTGGGGCGGGGGCAGCTACCGCCACGGCGAGGGCTATGTCGACCTGCCCAACAACGGCAGCCAGCGCCACGACGGCTGGGATTCGATCGAGGTAGAGGACAACCGCTTCGCTGCCACGGAGAGGCTCTCCTGGATCACACAGGCCGGCGAGCACTGGATCGACGAGACGCGGCACATTGCCGTGGAGACCGTTGACCCCGACGCAGGTTACTGGGCCCTGGACTTCACGACCAGCCTGCGCAATGTGCGGGGCGAGTCGCTGCATATCGGCTCGCCCACGACCGCGGGCCGTCCGCTGGCCGGTTACGGCGGGCTGTTCTGGCGCGGGCCGCGCGCCTTCGACAACGGTGAGGTCATCACCGCCGCGGGGCACGAAGGCGCCGACGCGATGGGCGAGGCCGCGCCCTGGCTGGCCTACACCGGCCGCCACGACGGCAACGGCCACGCGTCAACCCTCGCCTTCCTCGACCATCCCGCCAATCTGCGCTATCCCAACAAATGGTTCGTGCGCCAGACGCCCTACGCCTGCGCCAGCTTCGCCTTCATGTTCGACGAGGTGTATGAGTTCGAGGCGGGGGAGACGATTACGCAGCGCTACCGACTGGTGATCGCCAATGGCGACTGGGACGCCGTGCAGGTGGAGGCCGCGGCAGAGGCGTGGCGCGGTTGAGGCGGGATGCGCTTCGACGATGCAAGTGCGTGCCGCCGTCGTTTTTTGAGAATTCAACTGACCCTCCACCTGCTGGGGAAATTGCTTTGCTGTATGCCTTAGCTCGTTGTCCAGCTTTTGGGACCAAGCTCATCCGGTCCAGGAACGGCTCAACTGCCAAGGACAGATCATGCCACTTCATCTGGACAATCTGAGAGATTCGATCGAAGCGCTGGATGAACTGTTGACAGCCAGCGAAGATGAAGCCCGCATGGGACGGCTGAGCGAAATCGAGCGGATCGGCATTCGCGCCGGCGTCGTAAAGCACTTCGAGATAACCTACGAACTCTCCTGGAAGCTTATGGCGCGCTGGCTGAATACCAACGTCGGCCCCGACACTGCAGACGGCGTGACGAGGCGTCAGCTGTACCGTCTTTCCGCGGCGCATAGACTTATCTCCGATGTCGATCGCTGGATGCAGCACCACGATGCAAGGAATACAACCTCCCACATCTATGACCGCGAGAAGGCCCAGCAGGTCTATGAAGCAGTGAGAGGATTCACGCACGACGCCCGGCTGCTGCTGAAGGCGCTGGAAGCCCGCAATGATTGACCTGAGCCCAGACCACCTCAACACGGTGAAGCAGATTCTGGCGGAACACGTGCCGGCTTGCGAAGTGCGCGCCTTCGGTTCCCGCGTGACCCAGTCTGCAAAGAAATATTCCGACCTCGATCTCGCAGTCGTCGGCGCTACCGCACTGGACCGGCACACCCTTGCACGGCTGAAGGAAGCGTTTGAAGACTCCGACCTGCCTATTCAAGTAGACGTTCTCGACTGGCAGGAAATCTCCCAGAGTTTCAAGGAGATCATTGCGAAAGACTACGCGGTCCTGCAGGAGATGCCGGACGGCCCAAGTGGGCGTGTTGCCTGGGAATAGCGAACAGAGTTCACGGACGATGGACCGGACAATCACCGCTATACCAACTATGGTTTGTGCGGCAGACGCCAGTGCCAGTTTCGCTTTCATGTTCAATAAGTTGTGTGCGTTCGCGGCGGGGGTTGGGGATGTAGCGAGGGGGGGCTGGGGGAAGAAGCGTTAGCCTGTGCTGTGATTCTTAATCTGCCAGCGCCGGGGGCAATCCCTCCACTATGCGCGTCGTCTCTACGCTGACGTGTACCAGTCGTTCAAGATGCGCGACCAGTCCGGCTGGGTTCTCGGCAAACCAGGCGTTGGGGTCGTTGACGATGCCGCTGTCCTTGTCCTGGCGTATGCGTAGTCGGTCCACCGCCCACTCCAGCGGTGTGCGCCCGTTGACTACGTAACCGTGCGCCGCGGCGGGGATGCTGTGTAGCGTGACGGACGGCGTGACATGCAGCACCGACCTATCCGGCTCCTTACGCGTCCCACCCCACTTCATGGGACTCATGTCCAACTGATAGGGGTTGGGACCATGATCGATTTGCACGATCAACTTGTATTGCGGACCGGTCTCGTAACCCAGGTGCAAGGCAGCCAACTCCGCGCCGGCATCCTGGAACGCGCCGAAGTCCGGCGCGAAGGGGATGCGGGGCAGATCTTTGGACAGGTCTGCGCGGTACTTCGCCCGGTAATCGGGCGCGTGCAGAAGGCCGTAGATGTAGTGCCAGATGTCGTCCTTGGTGATCTGCAGGGCGGGGTATTGAGCGCGGAACTGCTGTAGGCACCAATCGGTGACGTTGTCGAGGCGTCGGTAGCCAGGGACGTTCTCCAAACCCTCATCGCCGTTTTGAACCCAGGCATCCGGGCTATCCGGGTCGTGGGCCTCGTAGCGCCAGCGGGAGAACCATTGGGCACTGCCTATTAAGTGCAAGTTTGGGATGGTGTCGGTAATGAGAGTGGAGAACTCAACTGTTTCGCCTCTCCCGGTAACCCCGATTACTTGGTTTGGCGCGTTGGGAGCAGGGAATATCGAAGGGATGTTACAACGGCTCCACACATGATCGCTGTCAAAGCAAAGATGTTGCTTCACAAAAGGACGGTACATACTTTCCCTCAATGTATCTGGACAGAAATGAATTTCCTGAAGACTCTTAAGGCGTCTCACTGAAACTTTGTCCCACCTAATGGTATGAGGAGCAACATTTTTGGTGGCCTGTGATATGGAAAGTTTGCCGGCCATAACCTGCGCGCGTTTCTGTTCGTAGTGATCGACCATACCCCGCACACGATGGGTCAACATTGAGAGATCAAATGAATACACCCAGACATCCCGTAGCGTAACGACGCCGAAAGAAGAGAACGCAAAACAGGCTTTGGGAAACTTAAGTCTCTTGCTTTCCTTGTCAACAATAGGTATGAATGTCTGATAGTTGGGATCGCGCTGGCTTAACCAGTCGTAATGGGCATCAGGCGTGATCTTCAGCCAGTCGGCGATTCCAGAAATTGAGCAACTTTCCTTGATAATTCCCAGTTTTTGCTCTCGTGACAGGTAATCTCCGATATCTTTGTAACGGATCTGGCATCCTCCCTTGTGCGCGGGATCTCGAACCAGCACCATGATGGCCACAGGGGTACGGGTCCCCTGCCCGAAGACATTGTCCTTCTCTTGCCGCCGTCGCTCTCCTGATGTTCTTGCGTTCCCTCTAAGGTTGAACACATACAGATGCGAAAACTCGTCTGCTAGGCAAGCGCGTAGTCCACTGTCAGTGTTGCTGTCAATGAACGATCCGTTAGTTACAAAAGCAACGATACCCTCTTCCCCGATTCGATCACTTGCCCAACGGATCGCCATTTTGTAACTGTCATAAAGTGATTTCTTTGCCACTAAAGTGCTTTTTTTTGCATAGGTTTCCCTTACCTTACGTTCAAGGCGAGGATACGAAACGTTTGGATTGTCATCAGTCGCGTTCCGTTGGCCAGCGGAATACGGGGGATTACCAACGATAACTGTGATGTCCCGGCCCTGCTGCCGTTCCACTCGTTCGCTGTTGACCGGGAAGGTCTTGGCAAACTGACCTTCATCCTCGCCCAGCGTAAAGGTGTCGGTGAACACAATACCTTCGAAGGGTGCATATTCCGTCTCCATGCCGCGCCGCCCGTGGTAGGCCTCCTCGATGTTGATGGCGGCGATGTAGTAGGCCAGCAGCACGATCTCATTGGCGTGAAGCTCCGATGTGAACTTGCGGACCAAGTCCTCGTCTAGGATCAACTCCGGGTTTTGCAGCAGGCGCACAATGAATGTACCGGTGCCGGTGAACGGGTCGAGTATATGCACGTCCTTGCTGGTCAGACGCCGGCTGAAATGCCCCTGCAGGGCGTGGTCGGCAGAATGCAGGATGAAGTCGACCACTTCGACCGGCGTGTAGACGATGCCAAGCCGCTCGGCCTCTTTCTTGAGGGCTACCTGGAAGAAACGCTCGTACAGTTCGAGTAACACCTTCTGTCGGGCATCAGCGTTGTCCAGGGCTTGAGCGCGGCTTCGCACGCTCTCATAGAAGCCTTCCAGACCTCGGGTTTCGTTCTCCAGGCCCTCAGCTTCCAGCAGTTCCACCAAGCGATCTAGGGAGCGGGAGACAGGGTTGCTGTCCACAAAGTCATAGTCTGCAAACAGCGCTTGGAACACCGGCCCCGTAACCAAATGCTGAGCCACCATCGCCACCAGGTCCTCCTCCTGCAGGGATGGATTCAGGGTCTGCTGCAGGTCGGCCAGGAAGGCGTGGAAATCCTGCCGCAGGGTGATCCTCTCCGGGCTCTGGATCAGACCGGTAACGCGAACACGGATGCGGTCGGCGATCTCGGCCACGTCCGATGCCCACTGGGGCCAGTACTTGCGGTCGCCGCACTTCTCCACGATGCGGGCGTAGATTGCGCCGGGAGGAATCTTGTACACCAAGTCCAGGGACAGTTGGGAAGTTCGATCCTTGGCCTCGCCGTTGTCATCCCCGTTGCCGCCTATAATCTTGATGCGCTCGGTGGGTCTGTTGTTAAGGTCCAGCGAGTTGATCTCCAGGTCAAAGCGGTCGTCGTGGCTGCGCAGGGCGCGTAGCACGCTCCACACCACCTGGAAGGTCTGGTTATCGTCCAAGGCCCGGTCGGGCTCCTCATCCGGGCTGATTACCACCGGCAGGATGATGTAACCCATCTGCTTGTCTTCCGCGAGCCGCATGACCCGACCGACCGCCTGCACAACGTCCACCTGAGATTTGCGCGGAGCCAGGAACAGCACTGCGTCCAGGGCCGGCACATCTACGCCTTCAGTCAGACAGCGTGCGTTGCTAAGGATGCGGCAAACCTGGCCGTTATCCGTTTCCCCGGTCTTCAGCCAGGCCAGCTTTCTCTGCCGGTCGAGCGAGTTCTGCGTGCCGTCCACATGCTGCACATCCAGCGGCAGGAGGTCGGCCTGTAACGCCGCGTCCGTCCGTTCCCGTGCTGCGTCCACAACTTTCTGCCAGTGGGCTTCCACCATCTTAGAAGCTTTAATCGTATTCGTGAAGGTGATGGCCCGCAGCAGGGGATTGTGCTGGTCTCCTGTGACGTTGTGGTCGGACAGCACGCCCTCCGGATCGGCCAGGGCATCCCAGCAGCCGAGCAGCTTGACGGCATCGTCCAGATTCAGGCCTGAATCCTGTTCCGCGGCCAGCAGGCTGTTCAGAGCGTCGGACACCTGATCCGACTTCAGGGTGAGGATGATCACCTTATAGTCGGTCAGCCAGCCGCCCTCGATGGCCTGGGAAAATGCCATTTTGTAGAACTCGGGGCCGTAGACCGATTCGTCGTCCATCGAATAGATATCCAGCTTCCGGTCTGCCGCCCTCCCTCTGGCGGATTCGGTGTATAGGCGCGGTGTTGCGGTCGCGTAGAGCCGCTTGTGAGCGTGAATCCTGTCCTTGTCATGCACCAAACGGAAGGGAGAGACCTTCTGGTCATCCTTGCGGTTGCTGATGGACTCCTCCACACCTGTCGTGCGATGCGCCTCATCGCATACCACCAAGTCAAAGGCCGGCGCACCCTCGGCTTGGGCCGTCGCCACCAAGGGGAGAGACTGGTAGGTGCAGAAGACAACCGTGAGGGCTTCCGGACGTTCGGCCTGCAGTCCTGCTCGGATCTTGTCGAGGTCCGTCGTCACAGGGTAGTCCAGTTCCAGCAGCGAGGCGTCCTCGTCCGTGCGCCCAGCCCGGGTATCTGAGCAGATGCCCACATAGCGCAAGGGCAGGCTCTTCTGTTCGCTCCACTCCCGCATCGTCTGGGCCATGAGAGCGATGGAGGGCACCAGGTAGAGTACACGGCCGCCCAGGCCCACCTGTTGCTCTGCAATCCAGAGCGTGACCGCGGTCTTGCCCGTACCGCAGGGGAGGACCAACTGGCCGCGGTCCTGTGCCTGGAATCCCGCCAGCACCTGCTCAACGGCCTTTTTCTGGTAGGGATGAGGTGCATAGGGCTCGCGGGCCTGAAACTGCAGTCCCTCGGGATCGTCCACGTACTTCAGCCAGTCCACGTCCCAGCCGTCCAGCTCCGCCCGGTCCAGCACTCTACACGGCTTGGGCGAGGCCTCAAGGGTCTTCAAAGCGTTTTTTTGGATGTAGCCGCCGGTATTGATGATCAGGCGTGAGGTGAAATGGGGAGGCTCCGATGCCGACATGAAGGAGTCGATGGCCTTCTTGGGCACGGGCCGGTGGGGGTCGAAAAATTTGCACTGGATGGCACACAGCCCCCCGTCCTCTTCCTCCGCCACCAAGTCGATGCCTGTGTCAGGGCCATCGCGGTCGGGCCATTCATCCCACATCCACACCTGGCTAAAGCGGTCGCCCAGGATGCCTGGTTCCTTGGACAGGGCGGTTTTCATCAGTCGTTCGAAGGAGCGCCCCATGCCGAACAGGTCGGTGGAGCGGTCACGCAGGTAGGTAAGAGCTTCGTCAAAATGAGGCATGACACCCAAGGAAGTATTGGATTTTGAGTGTGATGTGGCTTGATCTGAGTTCTCGGCCGGGGGCTCGGCCAAGGATTTTGGCATAGTGTACCAAGGTGACACTCATTATGCCACATCAGGCAGGGGCGACGAAATATCAGCTTATTACACTTCTATCTTGACACACACGCTGTCTTATGTTATCTTAAAACTACGATACTGATTGACTTAACTCGGGCAGCACGAAAAGGAGAAACGAAGATGGAATTTCAATTGACCTGTACAGGCTCATTCGAAGAGATTGCAACGATCTTAGAGGCCGTACGGAAAGCAAAACCCGTGAAGACAGCACCTCTGGAGATAGACAGACTGACAGCATCTGACGAACGCAAAGGGTTCGTGCCCGCCGAGTTAATGCGCCGAGCGTTGACTCGGCAACCACTGACAAAGCACACAAGAACAATGCTGACGGCGATCTACGAGTGCGAGGAAAACGATAGATTCCTATCGCGCACCGACATTTGCAAAAGGACCGACTTGTCTCCCACCCAACTCAACGGTGTCTTGGGAAGGTACGGCCAACGAGTGAAAGGCACGGATGGCTATGACGGAACATCGAGCTACTTCGAATACAGGTGGCTCGAAGAAACCAACGAATGGTCATATCGTCTGCCGGACGAGTTGCGCGATGTGGTACGGGAGGTTTTGGAAGGTGACAATTTCCGCTGAGCGGACCATGTTAGGAAACAACGATTTTTTCGTTCCAAAAACGACCCAAAAGGAGGGTTCCTTGTGGTACACGGAAGAATAATCCAGTCAGGCCGGAGAAGACCTCTCGAATATCTGCCGGGGCCTTATGCGGACGCATATAGCGCACTCCACCCAGCCTTTGTCAGCGAACATCTGAGAATCGCCGAGGGTTTGGAAATCGCAAAATCGGATTTGGCTGCAGTCTACCTGGGATGGGTTAGAGGGAGGTTCGATCCGAATTTCATTCGGCCATTCACGTATGATCTGCACAATCTTTATCTGCATCTCATCGAATGCCAGGGGGTTGATGAGGATGAGCCTATATTTCGCGGTGTTGGACTTCGAACTTAGGCTTAGTGCTGATCATATCCCACCCCCACACCATAAGCAGCCACTCTTTGCGCCAGAGGTCGGTGCCGTAGCCGGTGATGCGGTGGTAAGGTACGATGATGGCGACCGGGTTGCGGTCGTTGGCAGTGCCGACGGCGCGCACGGCCTTGGGGTTGTCGATGGCGTCGGCGATGGCCTGATAGCTGGCGGTGTAGTCCAACAATCGCCGATCGAATACTGCATCATTCACCTTCCGCATTCAATAGTTTCATAATCTGGTTGACTACAGTTTGTCTGAGTTTCGGTTTCACGTGGGCAACCGTCTTTACAACAATTCCAATATTAGCGGTGAACAGTTTTGCCGGTCGTACATAACTGACTTTGCGCAAGTGCCCCCGTGCAAGGCTGTCTTGTTGTAACATAATGGCTTGCGTATCGGTATAGGGCCGGCTGGTAATCTGGCATAAAATAAAGTCGTCTTTTCCTGCTTTAGCAAGAACCAGCGCTGGCCTTAATTTATACTGGCTCAAATCCGAAAAAGGGAAGCGGACAAATACGATATCCCCTACTGAAATGCCTGCCATGCCTCATCTTCCTCGGGTCTGTCCCAGTCTTCAGCCAAGCATTTTTCACTCAACAGAGCGCTTTCACCTGCCCCTGACATTGCTCGTTCTTCAAGGACACGCTGTTTAATAAACAGGTAAAAATCGTACACTTCCCGCTGTGCGTGTTCGGGTAAACCCCGTAAATCAATCTGTTTTTCTGTTCTCATCACCATGCCTCGCAAATTCAAATTTTCACTCTTCACCCAGTCGATAAAAGCCTTGGCGATGCCAGCGGGCAGTTCGCCATGGCTGTATCATAGTATCGTCACGCTAACCGTTGCAAATTGCTTTATCATGCTGAAATCCCGCCTGTTGTACGTGATCAGTTCCATGCAATGCTGTTCAGAGACCGCTGTATGTATGCAATCACTGATGTTTCTGAACCCGAAACGACATAGGCATGGACCAAGACATCCGTGTCGATGTAGCTCACCCTTCAAACTCCATGTCGTTCATTTCGTCGGCCAGGCGAGAGATGTCGATGTCAGGATCTACATCAAGCCGCCGGTTGCGATTGTTGTCTAGAATGTCCTGCCATGCAACGCGCCGTTTGTCCCTGATGATCTGGTCTTTCAGCGTAAAGCGTTCTCTCAGTATATCCTGGAGGCTTTGCTCTGCTTGGGAATGTCGATGAGCTCTCATTTATGACTCCTCTTTGGCATGGCGGTACACCATCCCTCTACACCAACAACACCCCCTCATGCCGCAGCAGCCACTCCTTACGCCACAACCCACCGCCGTAGCCGGTCAGCTTCGCACGCCCGCCGCTGCCGATGATGCGGTGGCAGGGCACAATGATGGCGACCGGGTTGCGCCCATTGGCCGCGCCCACCGCGCGCACCGCCTTGGGGTTGTCAATGGCTACGGCGATCTCCTGATAGCTTGCCGTCTGGCCGTAGGCGACGCTGAGAAGCTGCTGCCACACCTGGCGCTGAAACGGCGTGCCCTCCAGATCCAGCGGCAGATCGAAGCAGCGTAGTTCGCCGGCGAAATAGGCGTCCAGTTGGCGCTGCGCCTCCTCCAGCAGCGGAGGCGCGCCCGCCTGCAGCGAGGATGAGGAGCGGGACCCGCCTCTCTCTCCTCTATCCTCTTCACTCTCTCTTCCCTGTTCCCCGATATATTCGATTCTGCTCACCGCCGTGTCCGTCCCGTGGATCTCGATAGGGCCTATAGGAGAGTCGTAGTGCATTACCGCTAAAGACATTTCTTACTCCGTGACATATTGCGATTGGAAGCTGGCGATGATGCAGCCCTGCCGCGCGCCAAAGACCTGCACACTCACTGACCACTGATCACTAACCACTGCCGTCACCGCCGCAGCTGCTTGCTGCGCTGCTTGCGCGTGACCGTCATCGCCATGCCCTGCGCCTGCAGAAAATCCTGGTAGAGCCGGTAAAAACGCTGGCGGTCCTGCTGCTGGATGACCGCGGTGACGTCCGCCGCCTCCAGGACGTAGGGATAGCCGCTGCCAACCACCGCCTCGGCCAGAACGAGGGCGACGATCTCGTCGGCGCGGCCGGACTCCAGCAGCCAGCGCGGTACCTCCAGCCGCGCCGGCGGGTTCTCCATGCTGACCCGCGCCAGGCAGAAGCAGACCTGCTTATAGAATTCGGCGCGACCTTCAGTGCTCAGACGGTCCGGCCGCGCGCATACCCAGAACGGGCTGCGATCGCCCCAGCTGGACAGCGTTTCACGCAGCAGGTACGCGTCGTTGATCTGCGCCGGCGCCGGCAGGCCGTGCAGCGTCGCCAGCAGGGTGACCAGATCGCGGCTGTAGGTGTTGTCCACATAGCCGACCAGCGGCGTACGCGTACGCTCGGAGCAGGCCAGCAGCGCCTGCACAGCCTGGATATAACCGTGCTCCCGGCCGGCGCGCAGCTGCCCGGCGAAGGAGATGATCAGCGAGCCGTCGAAAAAACAGACCGGCCTGCGCTCAAACGGCCGTTCCGCACAGCGCTCCATGAACTCACACAGCTTGGCGCACTCGAGAATGAAGCGCTCCTGGTTCACGCGCCAGTTGGGGAAGACGCCGTCGTCGCCGCCGGAATCGAGCAGCTCGTCCGGGGCCAGCACCTCAAAGGCGATCTCCTTTTCGTAGCGGCCGGCCGCGTCACCATCCGTTGCCGTGCAGCGGTCGTTGAAGAACCAGCCGATCTGCACCGCGCCGACCGGGGGAGAGTAGTCGGTGGTTGGGACGATCTGGCTGCCGTCCACCGCCAGCGCCGGCCGCCCGGCGAGCGTCTCCAGCGCCCAGTGACGGGCCTGTTCACGATTCTGCCAGGTCGCGCCCATAGGGATGCGCATGCCGTCGGCGCGGTCGAACTCTGCCGTGGGCAGTGCGCCGGGCCAGGCGTCGTCAATGGCATCGAGTTTGCGGTTCAGGGAAGCGGAGGAGCTGTTCTTCAGCTCCTCCAGCCACCCCTGCACACGCCTCTGCTCCTCCCGCCGGTCGTGTTCGTATGAGGAGAACAGACCCTTCTTCCTATCCAACGCGGCGGCCGCCGCGCTTCGCACAAACATTCAGTCTCACCTCAACAGGATATGGACAACGGCTTTATGGCATTGCGTATTGCGCCCAGACGGTCTCTTGTTACGAATAGGCCCAACCCAGACATTCCAAGTATAGCACATCCGTGCACAATTTACCTTGCGCAATCCCGATATGTTATTATAGTGTACTCTGGTCACAGTTGTTCTTTGAACCCCGGCCGCTCCGGACAGAATATGAGCGCTTAGTGGAGACACCACCATGCTGAAGCGTATCCATATCCGTGGCTACAAGTCTCTTGAAGACGTTGAGGTGACTCTGTCCCAGCTTGTGGTCCTGTTCGGGCCGAATGCGGCGGGCAAGAGCAATTTTCTGGACGCGCTGCAACTGCTGTCGAAACTGGGGACAAGCCGCACGTTCAAGGAGGCCTTTGATCCCCCTTATCGGGGCAAGCCGCTTGAGTCCTTTACCATCGGGGACGGAGGAATCAAGGGGTTACTTGAACAGGAGAGTCTGCGCTTCTCCATCGAGGCTGATCTCAGACTGTCGGACGCGGTGATCGACGCGGTCAACCGGCAGATACGTGAGATGCGCCGTCCGAGCGGTGAAAACGGGTTGAATGAAGGGAATAGAGGTCCCGCGCCCGTACGCGAACGGGAGCTGCGCTACCGCATCGAAGTTGAAATGCTGCCCCAATCGGGTGTCCTGCGTGTAACCGACGAGTATCTGGCCGCTTTGAACGCGAATGGCGAGCCGACCGGCAAACGCAAGCCGTTCATTGAAGGGCAGGGGGAGAAGATACACCTGCGCTTGGAAGGGCAGGCGCACCCAACCTACTATGATCGTTACCTGGACCACAGCATCCTCTCGATGCCGCATTATCCTCCGCACTATCCGCACCTGGTGGCGGCACGGCGCGAACTGGAAAACTGGTTGTTTTTCTACTTCGAGCCGCGGGAACGCATGCGCGCGGCCAATCCGGTCAAGGAAGTGCGTCATCTGGGACTGATGGGGGAGGAACTCGCCGCCTTTCTGAATACCATGAAGTCGCTTGACGCCAGTCGGTTCAAGGCGGTCGAAAAGGCGCTGCATACCCTTTTGCCCAATTTCGATGGCATTGAAGTCGATGTGAGCGATCTGGGCGAGGTCGAACTACGCCTCAGAGAGGGCGGCGTAGCAATGCCGGCTCGCGTCCTCTCTGAAGGCACGTTGCGGCTACTCGGGCTGTTGGCACTGACCGGAGTTGAAAATGCCCCAGCGCTGGTCGGATTCGAAGAACCGGAGAATGGCGTCCACCCGCGCCGAATCCGGTTGATCGCGGAGCTCCTGAAAACACAGGAAATCCTCAATCAGACACAGCACATCATCACTACGCACTCGCCGCTTCTTCCCGATCTGCTGGAAGACGATTGTCTTTACGCGGTGCGCCGCCTGAATTGCAAGACTCATATTGATCGGGTTGCCACCTGCTGGGGGCAATTGGGGCGAGGGAATGAAATAGACCGAACGCTTGATGACGATCTGGAGAGGCTCCCTGTTTCGGAGCGCATTCTAAGGGGAGACTTCGATGCGTAGGACTACATGCGCCGCGACTTCATCATTTGAGCGCGATTGGAGGGTGGACACTCTTTACCAGAGTCAGTTGGTCGCTGCTCATTCAATTATGTTTCGCCTCTTGATCTGATTCCAGACAGTTCGTTGTCTGGTGCATGACATTCGTCACAATCGTTACCGTAATCATGAATCAGCCGCATCAACTGCCCTCGATGCCACTCAACGAAGAGGAAAGTATAAAGAAAACAGAGGGGAAAAGAGTTCCCCCCTCACTCAGCGCGCTGGGGCTCAGCCTTCTGCTGCTGCTCATCCTGCTGGCCGCCTGCAGCGGGTTCCGCCCCTCAACCGCGGAAGAGGAGGACCCGCTGGCGGCGCTCGGCGCGATGCCGCACTATGAGATCGAGTTCTCCCTCAGCGACGACCTCATCTTTCTGCAAGGGTCGGCCCGTGTGCGCGTCCCGAACACCAGCGCCGACCCCTGGACGCACCTGGTCTTTCGCCTCTACCCGGCGTTGCCCCACTACAACGGCGAGTTCAGCATTCAGAACGTGACGGTCGAGGGCAGCACCGCGCCCTTCACCTATCTGGAGCAGAACAGTGCCATACGGGTGGACCTGCCGCGCGCGCTGCTGCGCGGGCAGACAACGAATGTCTATCTGAGCTGGCAGCTGCGCATCCCCCACTGGGGCGCGGATACGACGGGGGCCTACCGTCTCTTCGGCCTCAGCCAGGAGTTCCTGAGCCTGCCCCTCTTTTACCCCTCTCTCGCCGTCTACATGCCGGGGCCGACCGCGGCCAGCGGGCGCTGGTGGCTGGAGCGGGGCACCAGCCGCGGGGACGCGGCCTTCAACTACATCTCCCAATTCGTTGTTACCGGCACCATCCCGATCGATCAGATCCCCGTTGCCAGCGGCCAGTTGATCACCTCCACAGTGATCGATGAGAAGCATATCCAACACCGGTGGGAGACGGAGCTTTCGCGCGAGTTCTTCATCCACATGAGCAACCGCTTCCAATCCGACAGCCTGGACGCATACGGCACGCGCGTCACCAGCTACTGGCTGCCGGGGCATGAGGAGGCGGGGCGGGCCGTTCTGCAGAACACCGCGGCCGCGCTGCGGGTGTATAGCGACTGGTTCGGGGCCTATCCATACCCGGAGCTGCGGGTGGCGTCCGCGCCGATCAGCTTCCGGGGCATGGAATACCCGCAGGTCTTTCTATTGGGCGTACAGCTGTATGACCGCTACCGGGACCAGCTGGAGATCCGGGCGGTCCACGAGGTCGCGCACCAGTGGTGGTACCAGCTTGTCCACAACGATCCGGTCAACCAGCCCTGGGTTGATGAAGGGCTGGCCGAATACTCCAGCCGCATCTACTATGAGGCGGTGCACGGCCCCGACGCGGCCGACATTCTGGAATATCGCCGCTGGCAGGCGGTCGTTGACGGGTTGATCAGCCGCGAAGAGGACGCGGCGCTCGCGCAGCCGGTGACGGCCTTTGCAAACGGAAGCATTTACGAGGGCATCGTCTACGGCAAGGGCGCGCTCTTCTTCTCCGCGATCCGCCGTACGCTGGGAGAGCGGGCGTTCAAGCAGTTTCTTCAAAACTATCTGGCCGACTATCAGTACAAGATCGTAACGCCCGGGGATATGCTGGCCGCGTTGCGCGGGATCGATCCGGAGGTCGCCGACATGCTGTTCACCGAATGGATCGGGCCGCTGGCGAGCCGGCCGCCGCAGGGTGCGGCGCGCCAGACCGAGTGAGCGCCGTGCAGCCGAGCTGAGCAATGGCAAACGTTCTTTGGATAGGCCTGGGCGCGGTGCTGGGCGCCAACGCCCGCTACTTCGTCAGCCTGTGGCTGGCAGCGAAGTTGGGGCCGGCTTTCCCTTATGGCACGCTGGCCGTCAATGCCGCCGGCAGCCTGCTGCTCGGCTTCCTGGTGGCGGCCGGCTCCCACTATCTTGCCCTGTCACCCCAGCTGCGGCTGCTGCTGCTTGTCGGCTTCCTCGGCTCCTTCACCACCTTTTCCACCTTCGCCGTCGAGAGCATCGACCTCTGGCAGAACGGCCGCGTCTGGGCCGGACTGGTCAATATCCTCGCCAACAACGGCCTCAGCCTCCTCTGCGCGACGCTCGGCATCCTGCTGGCCGGCCAGTTTCAGAAGCTGTGACCTTTGCAGTTGAAAGATGGCTTGCGATTCGAGCCGTTCACAGTGCAGGGAAGGTGATTCACCCGCCGTCCGCTGTCCAACCGCGGGCGTCAGCGGCCGGCAGGAATTCAGCCCGCATGGATTGGACACGACGGGCGTCCCCCTCTATACTGCCCTGGAACATCAGCCCTCATCAGGTGAAGCCGTAGCGCATTGAACCAACCCTCGACTGTATTCCGATCAAGATAACGGCAGACAACAGGTTGCCGCGCGCAGTCAACCCCTACGGAGCCATGCAATGACCACGGATTTCCGCTACGAACCGAACTGGGACTCCCTGCAGAACTATGAAGTGCCCCAATGGTTTATGGACGACAAGCTGGGCATCTTCATCCACTGGGGCCCCTACTCCGTCCCCGCCTTCGACAACGAATGGTACCCCCGCTTCATGTACCGGGACGAGATTTCGCGCAAGGGGCCGAACTACCACCAGCACCACACAAAGACCTGGGGCCATCCCTCCAAGTTCGGATATAAGGACTTCATCCCCCTGTTCAAAGCGGAAAACTGGGACCCCGCCCAGTGGCTCGATCTGTTCCGGAAAGCCGGCGCCCGTTACATCGTGCCCGTCGCCGAACATCACGACGGCTTCCCCATGTTCGCCAGCACCCATACCCGCTGGAACGCGGCCCGGATGGGGCCCAAGCGGGATGTCTGCAAGGAGCTGGAACGGGAGACCCGCGCCGCCGGCCTCAAATTCGGCGTCTCCAGCCACCGGGCCTTCAACTGGCGCTACTACACCTACGCCGACGACTTCGATACCACGCATCCCGGCCTGGAAGACCTCTACTGCCCGCCCCACCCGGAGGACGCGCCCGCCAGCTGGGACTTTCTGCAGAACTGGTACGCGCGTACGCTTGAGATGATCGACTACTTCCGGCCGGATGTGCTCTGGTTCGACTTCGGCTGGCATTTCGATGAGTTCGCGCCCTACCGCCCGCAGGTCGCCGCCTACTACTACAACCGCGCGCTGGAGTGGGGCAGCGAACCCGTCCTCCAGTACAAGGACAAGTTCCCGGACGGCGTCGCCGTCTACGATGTGGAACGGGGCAAGCTCGACGACATCCGCCCGCACTACTGGCAGACCGACACCGCGGTCAGCTACAAGGCCTGGAGCTACATCGAGGAGGACGAGTTCAAGAGCCCCGCAACCATCATTCACGACCTGGTCGACATCGTCAGCAAGAACGGCAACCTGCTCCTCAACGTCGGCCCGCGCGCCGACGGCGTCATCCCCGCGCAGGCGACCCAGCTGCTGCTGGATCTGGGCGCATGGCTGGATGTGAACGGGGAGGCGATCTACGGGACCCGCCACTGGGAGCGGTTCGGTGAGGGCGATACGGAAGTGGTGGTCGGGCACCTGACCGAGCGCAATAATCTCCCCTTCACCGCCCAGGATGTGCGCTTCACGCAGAAGGACGACGCCCTCTATGCCATCGTACTGGGCTGGCCCGGCAGCGAGGCCGCCATCACCTCGCTGGGCAGCGGCTCGTCGGTCGGCGGGCGCGTCAGCGGCGTTTCAATGCTCGGCAGCGGCGAGCCTGTCACCTGGAAGCAGGACGACAACGCCCTGACCGTCAGCACGCCCAGTCAGCGCCCCTGCGATCACGCCTATACATTCAAGATCGAGCTGCAGGGGTAGCCCATGTACAGGCGCCGGATCGAACCCTCCCACGACCTGCCTCACGTCTGCCAGCGTTTCCTCGACGATCTGCGCCGGTGGGCATACGAGGCCATCGGCCACTACGCGGACGAGCCGGCCACCGATGTCCATGATCAGGGCACCTACACCACCGGTTGGGAGCCGCTCCTGCACGCCGGCCCGGACGAACGCATCCTGCGCTTCCTGCAACAGAAACGCGATCGCATTCGCGAACATTTCACCGGGACGCAGCAGTGGCGGCATGGCTACTGGCGCATGCAGGAGGCGCACCACGGCACCGAGCACTATGAGCTCTTCCTGGGCGCCCTGCAGCGGGTCCTGCCGGAAGACCGCGAGACGGCCCGGCAGTTGGACGACGCCGCCGAGCACATGGGCAACTGGTCGACCGGCGCGCCGGACTGGTTCGATTGGGACCGGCGGCGCTTCCACTCGCTCTTCTTCGGCGCCGACGGACTGCGCACAGAGCCGGGCATGGCGCTCAATTCACCGGACCATCTGCGCTGCGTCAACATCTGCCTGCTGGCGGCGTCTAACCCGGATACGGAAGCAGCCAGGGACCGCTATATCGCTCTGGCGACCGCCTACGCGGGAGAGTGGGCGGACGCCATTCTGGCCGGGGATGCGTTGCCGATTGCCCTTACCCCCGACGGCATCCTGTACGAGTTCAGCGCCGAAGACAAAGCGCTCTACTACGCCTTCATGGGCGAGGCCCCCGACCTGCAGGCGGAGGTCGACCGGGCGGAGAATCTGCTCGGCTCCGACGCCGTCAACACATTCCTGCGCCTGTGGCAGGAAAGCGGTAAGGCTGTATTGGAGGCTGTGGCCCAGCTCGACCCCTTCGACATCACCGAAACTGCCCTGGACACAGGATACAAACGCCCCGCCCGCCGCGCATCCGGCGTGGGCAAGCGCTCCGACGCGCCGCGCTGGCTCGAAGACGGCCGCGAGCGGCGCCACAACCCGATCACACTGGCGGTGGCCGCGGAAATTGACGAAGACAGCGCGCTGCACGCACGCGCCGTGGACCTGGCCCGCACCTACTTTCTCCTGGCGCGCGCGGCCTTCCCGGACGGCCGCGACCACGGCTGCTCGGCGCGCTCGGTCAGCGCCATCGCCCGCGGTCATGGCCGCGAAAACCACGCCGGCATGACGACGGCGGTGCTCGGTCCGGCGCTGTCCCGCGTCAGGCTGTCTCCAGCATAGTAGCTGAAGGAACTGAGCGAATGACACCCCTGCAGCTCGGCATCATCGGTTGCGGAACGATCGGCGCCGCCCACGCCGAGGCTGCCGCGGCCTCCGACCAGATCGAGCTGGTTGCCGTCGCCGATCTGCAGCGGGCGCTGGCGGAGAAGATTGCCGCCGCCCGCACGGTGGAGACGGTCTACAACAGCGGCGCAGAACTGCTGGCCGATACAAGGGTAGAGGCCGTGGTCCTGGCGCTGCCGGCCTCTTTCCGCATCGAACTGGGGCTGCAGGCCCTGCGCGCCGGCAAACATCTGTTGACGGAAAAGCCGGTCGCCCGCAGCGCCGACGAGGTGCGCCAGCTCATCTCCGTCCAGGGAGACCGGATCGCGGCCTGCTGCTCTTCCCGCTTTCACTTTCTGGAATCGAACCGGATCGTTGCCGACTGGATCGCACAGGGAAAGCTGGGCGCGCTGCGTGTTCTCCGCTGCCGCGTCATCTTCCCGGCGGCGGCGGCGCCGGAGACGACACCGCCGGCCTGGCGGCTCAGCCGCGAGCTGAATGGCGGCGGTATTCTTGTCAACTGGGGCTGCTACGATCTGGACTATCTGCTGGGCATCAGCGGCTGGCAGCTGCGCCCGCAGACGGTCCTGGCGCAGAGCTGGCGCGTTCCCTCCACCTTCGCCGATACGGTTGCGCCGGGGTCCGACGGGGAGACGCACATCGCCGGGCTGGTGCGCTGCGCCGGCGGTATCGCGCTCACCTATGAACGCGGCGAGTACGCCGCGGCGCAGGCGGAGGCATCCTGGGAGGTTCTCGGTGAGGCCGGCTCGCTGCGCCTGCGGATGACACCGGCGCCGGAAAAGGAGATTCTGCAGTTCGAAGCGACCCGCGCTGAGGGGACCGTCTCCCGGACGTTGTGGGCAGGCAGCGATTCCTACAACGACATCCACCGCGGCCTGCTGGAGGACTTCGCAACCGCGGTCCGCACAGGCCGTCCTCCCAAGACGACGCTGGCGCAGGCGCTGCTGGTGCAACAGATCACTGATGCGCTGTACCGCTCGGCGGAGACGGGAGAGGCGGTGGAGATAACTGCAACCTGATACGGCCGCCCTTCCCAAATTCAATTAACGGAATGAACCCGACAGAATTAGGAGTTTGCAACGATGAACTACGCATTTATGAGCTTTTCCTGCCCACAGGCCACCTTCGCGGAGATGCTGGCGCTGGCCGCGCAGTACGGTTACGAAGGCGTCGAGCCCCGCGCCGCCGGCGGCCATAGCCACGGCGTCGAGCTGGATGCGTCGGCGGAACAGCGCGCCTCCTTCAGCCAGCAGGCGGCCGACGCCGGCATCGCCATCTGCTGCCTGGCTTCAGGCAACCGCTTCGCCGATCCCGCAGACCGCGACGCGCAGGTGGAAGAGACACTCCGGTATATCGACCTGGCCGCGGACATCGGCGCGCCCGCGCTCCGTATCTTCGGCGGCCAGATCCCGGCCGGCATCAGCCGGGAAGCGGCCATCACCGGTGTGGCGGACGCCCTGAAGCGCCTGGCGGGTCGAGCCGGCGACCGCGGTGTCGTCGTATGCTTGGAAACACACGACGACTGGTGCAACCCCGCCGATGTCGCCGCGGTGATGGCGCGGGTCGACCACCCGGCGATCGGCGTAAACTGGGATGCCGCCCATCCGGTACGGAAAGAGGGCTGGACGCTGCCAGACGCCTATAGCACCCTGCGGCGCTGGATCCGCCATGCCCATGTGCACGACATGTTCCTGGACGCGAACCGGCCGGACTACACGGCTTTTGGCACGGGAGATATCGATCACAAACAGGTGCTGGCGCTGCTGCGCAGCGCCGGCTACGACGGTTTTCTCAGCGGGGAATGGATCAACTGGGAGCCGCCGGACATTCACCTGCCGCGCGAGATCGCGACGCTGCGCGACTACGAGCGCACGCTGGCGTGAGAAGAAGATGCTGGCCGCCGCGCCGGTCGCGTAAGCCCGCGACAGTCACGAGCTATCCTTGCACAGACACCGGGGGAACGAAAGATGCCCATCCGCCTGCTCGACTTCGATCTCCATATCCTCAACATGCACAACCGCATGCCCTTCCGCTACGGCATCGTCACCATGACCGCCCTGCCGCACCTCTTTTTGCAGGCGCGCGTCGACGTGGACGGCAAGCAGGCGGACGGGATCGCCGCCGAGGGTCTGGCGCCCAAATGGTTTACCAAGGTGCCCGATTCGTCGATGGCCCAGGATATCGCCGAGATGCTCGATGTTATACAGGCGGCCTGCCGCCACGCCCAGGAAGCCGGCGCAGCCGACACGGTCTTTGACCTGTGGCAGGCCGTCTACAGTTCCCAGGAGGCCTGGGCCGCAGATACCGACTACCCGCCGCTGCTGTGGTCGTTCGGCGTTTCGCTGGTGGAACGGGCGATCATCGACGGCTTCTGCCGGGCGACGGACACGACCTTCGCCCAGGCCGTGCGCGCCAACAGCCTGGGAATGCGCCTCAACAACCTGCGGCCGGAGCTGGCCGGGCATACGCCGGCGGATCTGCTGCCGGCCAAGCCCCTTGAACGGGTTATCGTTCGCCATACGGTCGGCATGATCGATCCCCTCACCGATGACGAAGTCCCGCCCGAAGATCAGGTCGACGACGGATTGCCCGCATCGCTGGACGCTTCCATCCAGGCCTACGGACTGACCCACTTCAAGATCAAAATCGGCGGTGAAATCGACGCGGACAGGGCGCGGCTGCAACGCATCGCCGCGCTGCTGGACGAACGCAATGTCGATTACCGGCACACGCTCGACGGCAACGAGACCTACCACAACGTTGCCGATTTTCGCGCCCTGTGGGAAGGACTGAACGCCGACCCGGCCCTCCGCGGCTTCCTGCAGCGGCTGATTTTCGTCGAACAGCCCTTCCACCGCGATATCGCCCTCAACCGGGCGGTGGGTGCGGCCCTGCTCGCCTGGCGCGAACGGCCGCCGATCATCATCGACGAATCCGACGGCGAGCTTTCCAGCGCGCCCACCGCCCTCGAAAGCGGTTACGTGGGCACCAGCCACAAGAACTGTAAAGGCATCTTCAAGGGCATCGCCAACACCTGCCTCATCCGCCATCGCCAGCGCCGGCAGCCGGACGAACTCCATATCATCAGCGCCGAGGACCTCTGCAACCTGGGGCCCGTAGCCCTGCTGGAGGACCTGGCCGTGCTGGCGACGCTGGGCATCGAACACGCCGAACGCAACGGCCATCACTACTTCGCCGGCCTGTCGATGCTGCCGGACGACCTGCAGGCGCAGATGCTGGCTGCGCACGGCGATCTCTACCGCCCGCACACGACCCCGGGCGGGCGCCGTTTCCCGACACTGGCGGTAGAGAACGGCTCTGTTGATGTAGGCAGCGTCACGGCCGCGCCCTTTGGCCCAAAAACTGTTCTGGACCCATCGCAGTTTACGCCGGTGGCCGAATGGAAATACGAATCGCTGGGGCTGGACTGAACGCATGACAGGCAGTGGCGCGGCCGGAGGGACAACCTGATGCGGTAACGAATACGCAGCGGCAGAAACGCAACTATAGGGCGGCTGCCGTGTTTTCTCTTGTAGAACGGCAAATTCGGCCTGCTTCCTTCTACATGCGAGACTGTTCCCCCGCTCCTGCGCCGAAAGGTCTGTAAGCAGTGAATCGCGCTCCCATACAATGGATTCCATAACACCGCCATCCACAGCGGAAGAAACTGAATCCCAGGAAGCAAGCATCGTACTGGCGCCGAACACCGCGTGGGATACGGCGACCAAGAGAACGGTCCTGATCGTGCTGCTCGTCGTCGGCGCGCTCATCTTCTGGATCAGCCGCCCGGTCCTGCCGATTCTGATCATGGCAGGGCTTGTCTCCTACTTCCTGATCCCGATTGTCGATCTGTGCGAACGGGTGCGCATTCCCCGCAGCGTGAGCACGATCGTCCTGTACCTGCTCTTCCTGGTTCTGTTGATCCTGGCCCCCGTTCTGCTTGTGCCGGTTCTGCTGTCCCAGCTCAGGGCGCTCTATTTTGATGTGCCGGCAGCGGCGCGAACCTTTCTCCTCTTTCTGCAGGAGTCGGTCGCAGACCTGCCAACCAGTGGGACTATCCTCGGTCTTGATGTCACGTTTGAAGGGGTGGTGGGCCAGATCCAACAGACGCTGGCCGACGAGATCGCGGTGGAACGGTTCCTGCCCGGCGCGCAGCAGATCCTGGACTACGTCAATCAGCTTCTGAGTACGGCGACGAACGTGGTGAGCAGCACCGCGACCATCGGCTTGACGGTGGTTGGCAGCATCGTCAATATCGTCGTGTTCCTGCTGCTTCTCTTCTTCATCAGCCTGTACTTGACCAAAGACGCGCCCCGCATCCAGCGCTATGTGGAAGGGCTGTTCCCGGTTGAGTACTATTCGGAAGGCGTGGAGCTGATGCGCCGGCTGCGCAACATCTGGAACGCCTTCTTCCGCGGGCAGCTCATCCTCTCGCTGTCGATCGGCCTGGCGACCTATTTCTCGCTGAGCCTGATGGGAATGCGGGGCGCGCTGATTCTGGCGATTCTGGCCGGCGCGCTCGAAATCCTGCCCAATATCGGCCCCATCCTGGCGATGATCCCGGCCGTCATCATCGCCCTGGCGCAAGGGAGCTCCACGCTCGAGCTGAGCAACCTGAACTTCGCTCTCCTGGTAATCGGGGTCTACTTCATCATTCAGCAGCTGGAGCATCAGCTTCTCGTGCCGCGCGTGATCGGCACGAGCGTCCATCTTCATCCGGTCGTGGTGGTCTGCGGCGTCGTCGTGGGGGCAAGCGTGGGGGGGATACTGGGCGCGTTTCTGGCCGCGCCGGTCATCGCCAGCCTGCGGCTGCTCGGCAGCTATACCCACGCCAAACTGCTCAACTATCCACCCTTCAGCGACCGCCGTCCGGCCGCGGAGGGTCAACGCGCCGGCGTCTACCGCAGGGTCGTGGTTTCGGAGGCAGAGGAGCCCGCTTCACGCCCTGATATGGAATTGGAAGAGGACGCGCACGCGCCGCCCGCTTCCCAGACCGCCAACTCACCCGCAGGCGATTGACCGCAGCACAGGCGCGGCGCCTGCGTCCCCAGGTCGTTTACCGCTGCATCGAATCCACCAAAGGCAAACTCGCATATACGTCGAGGGCGAGGAAATCGCGCGCCGGCGGCTCGATTGGCTGGTCGTGGGGCGTCGAACGTGCGACCGCTTCCGCATCCTGCCGATGCTCGCGGCCCGTAGGAGAGGGTTGGCGGGCCGGACCATAAAACTGCCTGTAATAGGCCGCGGCGCCGATCATGGCTGCATTGTCCGTACACAAAAAAAGAGGCGGACAGTGCAGCGGCAGACCGAGCTCTGCAAAATGCTGTTCAGCCGCCCGGCGCAGCAGCCCGTTCGCGCTGACCCCGCCGCAGATACAGACCTGCTTCACGCCAAACTCGGCGGCGGCGTCCGCGGTTTTGCCCACCAGCACATCCACCACCGCCATCTGAAAAGCGGCGGCAACATCGGCCGCGCTCTGCGGCTGGCGCGCCTCCGTTCCCTCCCGTCCGAGCTGCCGCATCAGATTGAGAACCGCGGTCTTCAGTCCGGAGAAGCTGAAATTGAAGCGGTGCTCGCCGTGGACGGGCAAAACGGTGGGCAGGGGAGACACCTTCGCGTCCGGTTGGCGTTCTGTCCGCCGGCCCGGCCGCATGAGCGGGCGGGGGAGATGGAAACGGCCGGCATCCCCGCTCTCCGCGGCCGCCTGAATCGCCGGGCCGCCCGGATAGCCCAACGCCAGCAGTCGCGCCACCTTGTCGAACGCCTCCCCGGCGGCATCGTCCAGGGTCGCGCCCAGGAGCCGGTAACGGCAGTGCCCTTCCATCAGCACAAGCTCCGTATGGCCGCCTGAGACGATCAGAATCAGCGCCGGGAACTGATCAGATGCGCTGCCGCTTCGTTGTCGGAGCGCGATGTCGGGCGAACGATCCGGATGCAGCCAGTTGCTGTAGATATGCCCTTCCAGATGATTCACCGGAATCAGCGGCAGACCGCTGGCGAAGGCCAGTCCTTTCGCCAGATTGACGCCGACAAGAAGACTGCCGGCCAGGCCGGGTCCGTGGGTGACGGCGATGGCGTCCAGCTCGCGCACATGCGCGACCGGGGCATCCGCCAGCGCCTCCTCGACGACAGTCTGAATTGCGAGAACGTGCTGGCGGCTGGCGACCTCCGGGTAGACGCCGCCGAAACGCCGGTGGAGCTCGATCTGGCTGGCAACCCGGTTGCTGAGGATATGGCGGCCGTCCGCCACAACCGCGGCCGCGGTCTCATCGCAGCTGGTTTCGATCGCGAGGATACGGTATGCCGGCGAGCCGGCTGGGTCCGTCAAGCTCATCTGTCCTCGCTCAGGGTGGACGGGCGCGCTGCCCAGAGCAAGACGAGCAGGCCGATGATGGCCAGCCCAATCAGCGCCACCAGTTTGTAGAGGCGATCATCCAGCAACAGGGTCAGGCCGCCGAAAAGTGCGCAGAAGGCCCAATAGCCAACCACGATAGTGTGTTCGGCCAGGCCTTTGTCGCGCAGACGCAGGTGCAGGTGATCGCGCCCGCCCTGCCCCACCGAGACGCCCCGCCGCAGACGGCTGTAGATCAGCCATACCACGTCCAGAATCGGCAGACCGAGAATCAGCAGGACGGTGGCAAGCCTGGCTCCGCCGATAATCCCCAATGCGGCCAGGGCAAAACCGAGAAAATAGCTGCCGCTGCTGCCCATGAAGACCCGCGCCGGCGCAAAGTTGAAGACCAGAAATCCCAATCCGACGCCGAGCAGCGCCACAGGCAGCACCGCCACGCTCAGCTGGGGCGGCTGGGTGACGAAGATCATGTGAATGCTCAGAATGGCGCAGAAAATGACGGTGACACCGGCCACCAGCCCGTTCAGCCCGTCAAGGAAATTGACGGTATTCATCATCCCCATGAACCAGAACAGCGTCAACGGGCCGACCACCCACCAGGGGAAGCCATCCGGACCGAAGAGAAAGCCGCTTGCAAACGGATTGTTGACGTGCTTGATAAAGATCAGGCCGGCGATGGCGATCAGGCCGGCGGCAATCTGAATTGCGAACTGGGGGCGCCAGGAGAACTCATAGCGGTCATCGAGAAAGCCGGCGAGCGCGCAGAAGGCGCCGCCGATCACAAGTGCAATAAAGCGGCGGCTCTCCTTGGGGTCGTTCTGGGGCGGCAGCCAGGAAGCGTCAAGCAGGGGCAGCGCCCCGGCCATGAGCAGAAGAAGAGCGAGCACGATCAGGGTAAAGGCGGCGAAGATGGCCAGCCCGCCGGTGCGCGGCACAACCCCCGCGTGTTTGCGGCGCTCGCCAGGACGGTCCACCAAGCCGAGCCGGTGGCCGATCCGCACGGAAACCGGCGTAAAAATGAGGGTAAGAATCAGGGCGGCAAGCAGAATCGAGAGGTAGAACACGGTCGTGACCGGATAAAGCCGGGAAGCGGGCGCTCCCAGGGCTCAAGGGCGCATCGAGCCAAGCGTGCGCGGGAAGGCGATCGCCTCCCGCAGATGCGTCAGGCCGCAGATCCAGGCGACGGTCCGCTCAAGGCCCAGACCGAAACCGCTATGCACGACGCTGCCATACCGGCGCAGGTCGACATACCAGTCAAACGCGGCCATCGGCAGTTCATGCTCCTCGATGCCGGCAACCAGCTTGTCGACATCGGCCATACGCTCACTGCCGCCGGTGATCTCGCCATACCCTTCCGGCGCCAGCAGATCGACGCTTCGGCAGACCTCCGGCCGGTCCGGTTCCGGCTCCATGTAGAACGCCTTCACCTGTGTCGGATAGTGATGGACAAAGACCGGCTTGTCGAACTGGGCGGCAATATAGGTCTCGTGCGGGCTGCCGAAATCATCGCCCCACCCGATATGGGGCACCCTGTCCCCGTACCCGGGCACCAGTTCGCCGGCCGCGGCGGCGCGGTTGACCATGTCCACGGCCTCGTCGTAATGGATGCGCGGAAAACTGGGCGTCACCCGTTCCAGGGCCGAGGTGTCCCGTTCCAGCAGCTTCAGCTCTTCGACATTTTCCTCCAGGCAGCGCTGGACGATGTGGCTGACGAACTGCTCCTCGATCTCCATCAGCCCGTTCAGGTCGCAGAAGGCGATCTCGGGCTCTACCATCCAGAACTCTTGCAGATGGCGGCGCGTCTTGCTCTTCTCGGCGCGAAAAGTCGGCCCGAAACAGTAGACTTTGCCAAAGGCCATAATCGTGGCTTCACTGTAGAGTTGACCGGTCTGGGCCAGATAGGCCGGTTCACCGTGGAAATCGATCTCGAAGAGGGTCGTGGTGCCTTCGGCCGCGTTGGGGGTGAGGATCGGCGTGTCCACGTTGAGGAAACCGTTGCTGTCCAGCCAGCTGCGGATGGCGCCAATGACCGTCGCCCGGACCCGCAATACCGCCCACTGCCGGCTGGAGCGAATCCAGAGATGGCGATTCTCCATGAGAAACTCCACGCCATGCTCTTTCGGCTGGATCGGGTACTCATCAGCGAGCTGCACCACTTCCAGGCCGGTCACGTCCAGCTCATAGCCGCCGGGAATGCCCGGCGCGCGCGTCTCCTCTTTGACAGTGCCGGTAACCCGCAGGCTGCTCTCCTGGGTGAGTGCGCGCGCGAGTTCAAACGCCTCCGCGCTGACATTTCCTTTGAACACAACCGCCTGGCAGATTCCCCCGCCATCGCGCACCTGCAGGAATTGGAGCCGGCCTTTGCCTGTCTTGGTATAGAGCCAGCCCTCCAGGGTGACTGCCTCGCCCACATGCGCGGACATCTGCCGAACTGTGATTACCTTGTCCACAAATCGGTCCTCTGCAGTGATGGGAAGGCGGCCCTATTCACGAGGGGAAAGGTCGTCATTTGCGGTGCTCTCATCTCCATTGTCCTCAGTTGTCGAGTCGGTGGGCAGGCCAAACCACGCATCCAACTGCTGCCCGATACTTTCCAGAAGATACTCCATGCCGACCGGCTGGCTGGCAACGGTGGCGCCGGAAAGGTTCAGCGAGTGATCGGCCTGGAACTCCCCGCCGCCCCCCTCCCTGTATGTGGGCCGGATAACATGGGTGTAGATATACACCTCGCCTTGCGGCTGACTCTCCTCCTCGGCAGGCTGCGCCTGACCTGCTCTCGCACGCGCCGCGCTGCCGCGCCGCCGGGAAGAGCGGCGCCGGTTCTCGTTGCGGCGACGATTCTGGCCTTTAGGACGAGTTCGCTGCTCTGGCCGGGTGTCATCCCTGTCCGTCCTCTGCTCGGCAGCCAGAGAAGCATCCTGGCCGCCCTTCCGCCGGCGGCGGCGAAAGTAGCGTCGCTTTCTGGACCTTCCTCTGTCCTGCTTATCGGGTGGTTCGGTCGCTGCCATGGAAAACGATTTCCTTTCGCAAAAGCCTGTGGTTATTCGCCGCCGGCCACTGTACTCTGCGCAATCAGTTCACCGCCGGGGTTGCGCAGAACAACGGTCGAGCCGCTCTCCCAGGCCGCTGCATCCCGGCCCCAATAACGATTGATGCTGTTTTCCTCTCCGGAACCCGTGTTCAGACGGATCCCGCTGCCGGGCAACAGAAGAATGTCGCCGAAAGTATAGATCGGCCCCCCGTCGCGGCTGAGGGTCCACCCTTGCAGGTCGACGGCGCCATCGCTATCGTTCACCACCCGCACCGACTCCGCGGCCAGTTCGCCGGCATTCTCGATGCGCAGTTGCAGACCCCGCTCCGGCAGACCGACCGCGCTGCCCCCTGGCGCGCCGCCCTGCTGTTGAGAGACGGGAATGCGCAGATGCTGGCCAACGTAGACCAGATTCGGATCGGCCAGATCATTGATCTCCATCAGCCTGTTCGGAGAGACGCCGAAACGCGCCGCGATGGCCGACAAACTGTCCCCTGACTTGACGGTATAGATCTCCGTCTCGCCCGGATCAGGCGCTGCCGCGACTGCTGTAGGGGTTGCGGCCGGAGAGGCGCCGCCCTCCGGGGCCGTCTGTGCATCCCCTGAGGTTGGCGTTGCCATCAGAACGACCGCTGGCGCCGGTGTCGCAGGCACGATCAACTCCTCCGGCCTGGGCCGCCGCTGCTCCGCTATCCACACGACGGTCACGGCAATCGTCAAACTGACAAAGGCGTTGACGAGAATGAAGAAGACGAGAAGGCGGCGATTCATTGAACTGCAGCGGCCTGTGGCGCAGGAAAAAGATGGCCAGTGGATACCACTAGCCACTGACCACGGACACATTGTAACACAGAAGGTTGCAAGCTTTTAGTTCTGTCATCTTCCACAGGCATCACACTCTGAAACTTGAAAGTATACAAGAAGGTGAGAGTCCTCGCCATTTTCTGTCAGAATCCTGGGCGTCCCCTCCAAGGTGACGTCATAGAGGCCCCCTATCAGGCGCAGCGGGCCTGCTGGCAAGGGCGAAGGGATGGGCATGGCGACGCTGGTCGAAAGTTGCGAACTCTTCATGCGGAATTCGGGGTCCCACTGGGCGACCAGATTTCCCTTATCGTCGAGCAGGTGCAGGAAGAGCTTTTCGCCGCCGGTCAGGGCTGCCGGATCTCCGCTCCACTCCATATGGACGACCAGCCTGCCGCCGGCCGGAGGGAGATCCGGGCTGATCTGGGCGCGTTCCAAGGTCAAGCCGTTGGTGAATTCGACGTCGAAAAGCCGCCACGCCTGGGGATGGGGCCGCGAGTACAGCTCGACGAGCCAAGGCCCAACCGTTTCCTGGCCTGCCAGCTGATAGGAGTTGGAAAGCGCCTCACGCGCCATGTTCGGCGCTTCCTGATCCTGGTCTGAACTGACCGGCAGTATGATCCTTTGCACGCCCTCTTCGCGCAGCACATTCACGGCCTCCACCGCGCCTTCAATATCGTGATCATGACGCGGCAGGATCGAATCCTCGACTTCGCCCGCGTAGTAATAGATGAAAAACGTGGGGTCAGGGAAACTCTGGATGAAATGTACCTCTGCCGGATTCAACCCGGCGCTCCAGCGCTCAAGCGTTGCAGAGAGTTCCCGCAGTCCTCTGGACCGGGTGAACTCCGGCCCAAAGTGGGAGTTCCGCAGCGTGAACAGATTGCCCGCGACGATAACCAGGATGAGGGAGACTGCGCCAACGCTGCCGACGCGAAGACTGCTCAGGAAGGATGGCCCGTCTGCGTCGGTATCGTCAGTCCAGATTCTCCATCTCCAACCCAGCCAACTCTCTATCCACCCGCCGATGTTCGCCACGCCGATGGACAGCAACAGCAGGAAAGGAGGCAGAGCCACGGCATAGAAGCTCCCGTACAAGTGCCATTTTTGGTAGAGGGGGGTCCAGTATGCAAACGGTGTAACGAGCAGGTATAGGAGGAGGAGGACGGTCGGGTTTCGATCCGGGAACCGGGAAACTGCTTCCTGGGTCTCTGAAGCTTCCTCACTTTCGATTTCAGTGCCGTCTTGGGCGCCCTTCGCAGCTTCTGACCTTTCCCGCCTGTCTCCGAGCAATGCTCCGATGAAGGCAGCTGCGATGATGGCGGTGGCAAACAGACCGGCATTGAGAAGCCAGATTCTGTCCGGCGCTTGAGACCCGATCGGATAGCCGGCGAACCTC
Source organism: Caldilineaceae bacterium (assembly GCA_965204525.1). Lineage (GTDB taxonomy): Bacteria > Chloroflexota > Anaerolineae > Caldilineales > Caldilineaceae > Bin5. The sequence goes on from OZ241994.1 coordinate 3,530,928, forward strand.
CACCATAAGTTCGTAACCAGAGAGGATGCAGTAAAATTTCCGCCGAATTCGAATGTCGCGGGCCAAGCGCTTACCAGCCACGGAACGCACAGGGCGAGAATCGCGAACTGCGCCGAGGTCCAGCGCCACAGAACTGATTTGACCGGGGGTAACGTGTCGGAGCTCCCGCCGCTGCGTCTGTCACGCGCCAGCAGATACAGCACGTACATGTTCTGTGCCAGAAGTGCAAGCACTGCGAAAACCTGGGTATAGACGGCAGCGGCTCCAGCAAGTACATATGCTACATAGAGGGTCTTGCTCCTGCTACCGTTTATCAACCTCAAGGTCATTACAGTGCTGGCAATGGCAAGAGTCAGACTGAGAGGATAGAGAAGAACATCCTGGCTGCCGCTGACGGCATATGTACTTAGAGCCATCAAGAGGGGTACCGTCAGAGAAGGGAAGGCGGGCAGGCGCAGTTCCTGCGCAAGACGGTAGACGAGGGGAATCGCCAGGGTGCCGAAGAGGGCCGATACCGAGCGAAGAGCAAACTCGCTGGTCCCGGCGAAGCCGTGCCATAGGTGCTGCAACCAGAAGCTGACGAGAAAGAGCGGCTCTCCCACGTCATTGAACAGTTGAACCTGTTCAGAGAATGACTGCTGGCTGAACCAGTAGGAAAATGCCTCCCGCGCGTCCAGCTCCTGAAAGCCCAGCCGGTAGAACCGAAGCGCGAAGCCGATGAGAGTGGCGAACAGTACTGCGGTGCGTTGAATCTGCCGGTCTGAAAACAGCCCCTGGCTCGATGGGCGGAATCCTCCGTGCCCAGTCCGGTCTTTCTCATGGTTCTCCCGTGTGGCAGGCGTTGAAAACGTCCCCGGCCACAGCGCGTCCCCGAAAAACTGTAGTCGAAGCAAAGCCTTTCGGAACGCCGCCATCAACTGCTTGCGCAGTGCGATCAGGAGCGCAAGCCAGCCGACAGCGCTGACCGCGAGGCCCCAGCGCACGCTTGCCGGACGGTAGGCCAGTTCCAGTGTGCCGCTACCGGCGGGAACAGGGATGCCCAGGAAGGCCTGGTGGGCGCGCGCGACCGGCAGACGGGTGGGCTTTGACGGCTGTTCCTCTCCTGTCCACTCCGCCAGCCAGCCAGGCATATGGTTCTCGCTGATAAAGAGTAGCCCGGGCTGATCGCTTTCGATACCAACGACAAAGTGGGCGGCTCCTTTCTGTTCTACCGCTATCGAAGCCGCGCCGGCGTCTCCGAAAGTCATGCGATCGTCTTCCCAGGCGTTTCCCAGCGCGTCGGCATCGGAGTCGGCAATCAGAACTTCCTTCCTCGGGTCAAAGTTTGGATCGGACAACAGTACACGTGCGGTCTTGTCGTCTACGCTCAGGGCTCTCTGTGCCCACCACAAGCGGGGCGAGACGGTTTTCAATCTGTGCAAGCGGGTCGCCTCGTTTTGGCGGGGGAACTCCTCCACAAGTTGGCTGGCGACCGGTAATTCCTCTCTCCAGGTAATTACTGTACCGACACCGGTAAGATTCCACATCCTGTCCAGAGGAAATTCCAGAAAGAGCTCGTTGTAGGCGGACAGCCGCAGGACGCTGGCAGCCCAAACATCCTCCCACCCGGCGACCATTCCGCTGTCTTCAGGCAGGCGACGCTCGTTGAATACCCGCGGTGGAAGGGAGTCCGTTTCGTCCGCAAGAGTTTGTGCCTCCTGCATTGTAGATGCGATTTCATGTTGCGTCAGCGCGGCGCGGATTTTACCTCCAGCGGCAAGATTCGTAGTGAAGTTGGTAACAAAGAGGTCGACGATTACTACAAAAAGAAGCAGGATTAGGTGCCTATGCGAATGTCGCCGGGCGCTGCACAGCGCCGCGAAAACCGAAGCGAGGAGAAAAGACTTGCTTGCCTGAAAAAGGAATCTCGTCCCCGATACTTCAAGTCGACCCGGAAGCTGCCAGGCGAAAAACACCACGATTATGCCGAGGGCGATAACGACCAGGAATCCCCAGGAAAATCCCTTCCTCCAGCGGGCAGTCAGAGAAGGCAAGATGACCAGACCGTAACCGCTTAGGACACTGAGAGAGAATGCTACCAGATAGGCGACTCGCTCCTGGCCCCGGAAGAGAGACCAGCCCGGCGCAAATCGATAAAGAAGAGGATAAAGCGGGAGTTGATCACCGAAGGAGACCAGGGCGGCGAGGCCGCCCGTAATGACGAAAAAAATTGCAGCAGAGCGGGCAAAAGGACAGGCGGCTGCAAGTTGGAACCTGTTCGACAGCAGCGCTCCAACGACCAGCAGAGCTAGACCCAACCCAGCGATGCCAACGTACAGTGGTGAGAAGTAGGTCAGAACGCCGGGCAGAAAAATCTGCCAAATATCCTGGAAGGGAAAACCACTGCTCAATTCGTGAAAAGGACGGGCAGAACGTACAGACAGCCTGGTGAATTCCAAAGCGGGCCACAGTTGTACCAGTGTCAGGCAAATCAGAAACGCGGCGTAGACAATCATTTTGCCCACGTGTTTCAGCAGTTGCCTGTAAGCCAAAGCTTTCACTGCGGTCCCGAGTTGGTTGCCGCACTCTACCAGGGGACACGGGCGCAACTGGAAGAGTGCCAGCAGCATCATCCACCCGGCCACTGTATAGGTCAGAAAGAGAAATGTTTGGGGATGGTTCGCAAAAAAGGCCACAGCGTGAACTGCGCAGGCCATTAGCCAGCGGTTCCAGTGGGTGATGCCAGAGCGGTCGGGCAGTAGCAGCCAAAGAATGAGCGGCAACCAGACGGCAACACGCAGGATACCGAGCTGCAGAGGCGGGTAGCCGGTCAGGTAGCCGGAAAAGCCAAAGACAAGCCCGGCGGCGAACCCTGCAATACGCCTGCCCGTCAGGCGCTGCACCAACAATGCTGTGAAGCCGCATGCCAGTACGATATGGATGAAAGCTTCCACCTGCAGCCAGTAGAGCCTTCCGACAATGGAAGGATTGAACCATGTGAAGAGCAGGAGAATGTTACTGACAGGATAAAAAACGGCCGATTCGGTATCGGCAAGGAAGGGATGGCCGGAGTTTACGTGGGGATTCCAGACGGGCAACTGGCCAGCCAGCAGAGCTTTCTGCTGAAAAAAACTATAGGGCAGGTAGTGGCGGGTAAAGTCGCCAGCAGTAAATGCAAACAGTCCAAGGAGGTACGGCGCGAAGAAAAGCGCAGCCAGCGCTCCGAAAGCGAGAGCAACAGGGAAGCTTGGCCTGGCAGGCGGGATTCCAGCGTTCCTTTTTCTCTGCTGGTGGCTCATCCGTCTATTATGGAACCGTCCGCCTTCGTCCCTTCTAAAGAGTAGCGAGAAATGACCATATCCCCTTAGACTATTGAGGGCTAAAGAGATTTTCTTACCGTAAGTGAACGAACTCTGGGGACATCCCTGCAGGATCGCTATTTTCTCCCCTACAGCAACTGGATCGTGTTCGGAGTTGAGCCAGACGATATCGATTCCCCGGGACGCCCAGAGCTTCCAGTTGCTGTTCGGCGGGAAGCGAGTACAATCGGGTATTCCGTGTCCATTCAATAGTACACTTCCATGCAGGACAGTCAGAAATCGCACAAGCGACGGTTCAATATAGGTAAACACTTCTCGACCTTTGCGCCGGCGGCATTATTCCTGGTAAGTCTGACCAGCTACAGTTTGCACTGGGTTACAGCGCCTCCGGGAATACACGGAGACGCCAGCAGGCTGGGTCTTTACGCTTTTGATTTCGTTCATGACGAGCTGATTCCCTTCTACATTTATCATCAATTCGGGCCTCATCCTCTCATCATATATGTACAGGCTCTTGTCTTTTCAGCGCTGGGCTTCACGCGGGCTGCACTGCGCGGCATCACAATCGTGGGGGGAGCTCTGGCCACGCCTGCGATTTACCTGGCCGCGTTCTGGCTCTTCAGAAATGAGGGTACTGCCTTTGCTCGGAAAGCAGGTGTTATTGCGGGTTTAGGACTTGCATTGTCTACATTCTTTGCATCATTTTCGCGTTATGGTCTCGAAGGCGCCCTCCTTCCCGCTGTGGAGTTGCTGGCTATTGCCTTCTTATGGCGCGGGCTCAGGAAAGGCGTCTGGACAGACTTTGTTTTTGCTGGTTTCGCTGTCGGCTCGAGTCAATATATCTATATCGTGGCGCGTTTCTTTCCCGTGGCGCTGGCGGTCGCGTGCGCCGGCGCCGTTCTGGCAAATCGCCAGCTGCTGGCGCGCTGGAAGGGACTGGTCATTGCGGCCGCTGTTGCGGCGTCCGTCGCATTGCCCCAGTGGATCCTGTTCATCACCCATCCCTATACCTTTCTCGCACGCACGCAACAGAGTACCGGGCGCTTTGTCTTCGAACTGCCGGACCCGTTCGCAGTGATCGCCGGAAAGCTCGTGAATCAACTGCTCATGTTGGCGTGGCGCTGGGACAACGGCTACAACCCACTCTCTTACAGATCGCTGTTGACCCCTGTCCTTGTCGTTGCCCTGGCAACGGGAGTTGTGTACACCATTCGCAGACGGCACGAGATGCATCTCTTTGCCTTTCTCATGATGCTGACAATGCTCTTGCCGGATCTGCTCTCCTATGAAGGGGCCAACCCCTCCGCTACACGCCTTGTCCCCGCCCTCCCATTCATATTCATGATGGCCGGTTCAGGAGGCGCTATCCTTTGGGAACGAACGGAAAGAATCCGTGCCTTTCCCAAATGGGCCGGCTATCTCGTTCCGCTCCTGGTGCTGTCGTTCGGCCTGGTGCGGCAGTGGGATTATGCCACCCGGGTCAAATCCCAGGTTCTCGCCAGCAGCGGCCTGGAATGGCAGAACAGTTTAGTGGAAGTCGCGGTGGCTGAATACATTGGAACCCATCTGGATGCGCCGATCCTGATTCCTTCCAGCGAGTATCAGCGCGCGCCACTTGCTTTCCTGTTGGCGGAGCACTTCCGGCATCGCACGAGCGGGCTGGAGGGTTTGGTCGAGAAGGGTGAGATAGTCACGGTGGTCCAACCGACAGATCCTGTTCGCCCAACGACTGAATGGATTCCTGCCGTCTACAGGCAGGACGAATGGGTACTGCTTAGAGATGGGGCTGTCCATTTCCTGCCGCCTCTGCCTGGAGGCGTCGAACCGCTGACAGGAGAAGAAGAGGCGATCGTTGCCAGTAATGGAGTCGTGGCCGCCACAGCATTTACTGCGCGCTGGAAAGGAGCGGTCCCGTCGTTCATCCCCTTGCAGGCCAACTTTGCCAATGACCTGAATCTGGTTGGATACGGGAGCAGCAGCCTGGAACCGGGATCTCCTCTCGACATAACCCTGTATTGGCGCCCTGCGCGCAAGGTCAAGAGAGATGTTGAGATATTCGTGGAACTCTACGACCCCACCCGTGACACTGTTGTCGCCAATGCGCATCGCTGGCCTTTGAACGGGGTCTACAGAGTCCGAGCGTGGCAGCCAGGCAAGAGAATGCCGTTAAGTCTCCGCCTTTCCGTTCCTGACGACCTGGCCCCCGGACCATATCAGCTGCGCACCGGCGTAGTGGACCTGATCGGACGCAATCGGGTTCCCCTGTCGACAGGCGGTGATGTTCTGGTGGTCGAGACGTTTAAGATCCCTCTGCCCGTGGACCACCGCGTACCGGAGATTTCTGCCGATGCCAACTTTGGCGACGTCATCGCTCTTGACGGCTACACGTTGAAATCGATCTCAGGCGGTCTGACGATAACCCTCTTTTGGCGGGCGACGGCCCTTCCTCGCTTCGACTTTACCACCTTCGTTCACATCGTAGATTCAGATGATCAGATCGTTGCCCAGCTTGATGTTCAGCCGCGCAACGGGCAGTATCCTACATCGATCTGGGCACCCAACGAAGCGGTAGCAGATGAGCTGACAATCACCGATATACCCAGTGGTGCGTACCGTATCTACATTGGGTTGTATCGCCATCAAGGGGATACTTGGGAACGACTACCGATTGTCTCGAATGAGGCTGGGCCCAAGACAGATCGACTGCTGTTGGGGACCCTTACAGTACCGTAAATCTGGCGCCATAGAGGTAGACAAGTGAATCGAAGGGCCCTTGGGTAGTTGCTCTGACAAGTCTACCTTTCGACCGCTACCAAGGGTCGCTGACATTTCGTTCAAGCCAGATCGGGATTGCTACATTGGCGGTTTCCCTGTGCATGGTAGAATAGGCGGTGCAGCCTGGACTGCGCTCCGTCTGCTTGAGGGCCGACAGGACAGACGTGCATGCACGTCGGAGAACCGCTTTTCTCCGTATTTCGTAAGGTGTAAGGGGAGGCAGGACGTCCCCTTCGATTTTGCCCGTTGCTGCATCTCCGGACTGCGGGAGCCGGCGACGGGCAAACAGAGGGATGCAATATGCTGAAAAAATTTCTGACCAAAGTCGTCGGTGATCCAAACGAGAAGGAGCTGAAGCGGCTTCAGCCTCTGGTTGAAGAGATCAACGGGCTGGAAAACCGCGTCGAACGGATGGACAACGACGATTTCAAAAAGATGACAGAAGAGTTCCGCCAGCGGATCGTCAGCGAAACGACGGAGCTGCGGGATGCGCTGGCCGCCGCCGAAGGCGAGTACGCGTCGGTGGCAGGCACCGATGAGCAGCGCTTTGCCCGCATCGAAGTGGAACGAATTCGCAAAGAGCTGCTGGACGAGGAGCAGGAGATTCTCGACGAGATGATGCCGGAGGCGTTCGCCGCAGTGCGCGAAGCGGCCCGCCGCACCATCGGCCTGCGCCACTACGACGTGCAGCTGATCGGCGGCGGCGTCCTCCACTCAAGCAAGATCGCGGAGATGAAGACCGGCGAAGGCAAAACACTGGTGGCGACGCTGCCGCTCTATCTGAACGCGCTGGCCGGGCGCGGCGCGCATCTTGTCACGCCGAACGACTATCTCTCCAAAGTCGGCCTGCAGTTGATGGGGCCGGTCTACCAGCTGCTGGGCCTTTCGGCCGCGGTCATCCAGAACAGCGCCGGCAATCCCGACAGGGGCAGCTTCCTTTACGACCCCGAGTTCCCCGCCGAAGACGACCGCTTCCAGAACCTGCGCCCGATCACACGGCAGGAGGCATACCGGGCGGACATCACCTACGGCACCAACAACGAGTTCGGGTTCGATTATCTGCGCGACAACATGGTGCTGGACAAGGAGCGCCAGTCCCAACGCGAGCTGCATTACGCAATCGTGGACGAGGTCGACAACATCCTTATCGACGAAGCGCGCACACCGCTGATCATCTCGGGCGAGGCGCAGGAGAGCAGCGACTATTACAGGCAGTTCGCGCAACTGGTACGCGGCCTGCGGGCCGGCACGGACTACGAAGTCAACGAAAAGGAGAAGGTGTCCACGCTCACCGAAGAGGGCATCGCCGCCGTGGAGAAAAAGCTGGGCCTGGAGAATCTCTACGATCCGGCCCATTTCGAGATGCTCCCCTATCTCGACAACGCGCTGCGGGGCCACGCCCTCTATCACCGCGACAAGGACTACATCATCCGCAGCAACGAGGTGATCATCGTCGACGAATTCACGGGGCGCCTGATGGAGGGGCGGCGCTACGGCGAGGGACTGCACCAGGCAATCGAGGCCAAGGAGGGCGTACGCGTCAAGAAAGAGTCGATGACCCTGGCGACCATCACCTTCCAGAACTTCTTCCGCATGTACAACAAACTGGCCGGCATGACAGGTACCGCCAAGACGGAAGAGGAGGAGTTCCAGAGCATCTACAATCTCGATGTCGTGGCCATCCCGACCCATCTGCCGACGGTCCGCCTGGATGAGGAAGATGTTATCTATAAGAACCAGTCGGCCAAATTCGGGGCGGTCATCGATGAGATCAACCGCTCCCACGAAGAGGGCCAGCCGGTGCTGGTGGGCACGGTCGCGATCGAGACCAGCGAACTGGTCAGCCGTATGCTGAGGCGCCGCGGCATTCCGCATGAGGTGCTGAACGCCAAGAACCACGAGCGCGAGGCGACGATCATTGCGCAGGCGGGACGGCCCGGCGCGGTCACCATCGCCACCAACATGGCCGGCCGCGGTGTCGATATTCTGCTGGGCGGCAACTACGAAGGCCTCGCCAGAGATCAGCTGCGCAAAGACGGCGTCGACCTGACCGGCATCCCCCAGCTGGCGTGGAACCACTGCCTGGAGATGCTCAAGAACGACCAGGACCCCACTGAGACCTATAACACGCGCTGGGCCGCGGTCCTCAAGGAAAGGTGGGACGAGACGAAGCAGGACCAGGAGAAGGTGAAGGCTGTGGGCGGCCTCTATGTGGTCGGCACCGAACGCCACGAGGCGCGGCGCATCGACAATCAGCTGCGCGGCCGTTCCGGACGTCTGGGCGACCCGGGCGCCAGCCGCTTCTTCCTCAGCCTGGAGGACGACCTCGTGCGGCGCTTCGGCGGCGACCGGGTGACGGGTGTCATGGACCGCCTCGGCCTCGAGGACGATCAGCCGATCAAGCACAATATGATCAGCAAAGCGATCGAAAACGCGCAGACCCGGGTAGAGGGCCACAACTTCGACATCCGCAAGCACGTGCTCAAATACGATGAGGTCGTCAATGAGCAGCGGGAGACGATCTACATGCAGCGGCGGCGCCTTCTGAACGAGCTGTCCCTGAAGCCCGCCATACAGGAGATGATCACCGACGAGATCGATGGGGCTGTGCAGCAACACACCGCCACGCGCTTTGAGGAGGAGTGGAACCCGGAAGACCTGCTCCTGGCGCTGCGCACCGTCTTCCCCTTCCCGCAGAACTTTGACCCGACCCCGTGGCAGGAGCTGGACGCCGGCGCCATCACAGAACAGGCCGCCGAGATCGCGCATCAGACCTACGACAAGAAGGAACAGGAGATCGATGCCGACATGCTGCGCGATGCCGAACGCCAGATCATGCTGCGCGCGGTGGACCACCGCTGGGTCCGCCACCTGACCGATCTGGACAGGCTGCGCGAAGGCATCGGTCTGCAGGCAATTGCGCAGGTTGACCCGCTGGTTGCCTACAAGCGCGAAGCCTTCGCCATGTATCAGGAGTTGATGAACGACATCCGCTCCGACATTGTGACGACGATCATGACCCTGCAGGTGCAGAAGGCGCCGACGCTGCCCACACCGATTGCGCGCAACATCCAGACCAATCGCTCGGACACATCCCAGCCGCGAACGGTGCGCAACACCAACAACCGGCCCAAGCGCAACGACCCCTGCTGGTGCGGCAGCGGCAAGAAGTATAAGGTCTGCCACATGAGGGCCGATGCGAAACAGGGCGGCGCGCCCGTACGCGAGGTGGCGTAGCTTCCCGGCCTGGGCGGGCGCCGCAGATAGAGACGGTAGGTTCTGGACCGCCCTACCGCCCCGCCGCCCGTATCAACACCGTCCGCCGCCTCCAGACCACGGTCTGGTTCAGCAGCTGCCCCCGGATCCAACCCTCAACCTGCGCCACCTCATCAGGCTGCATCCGCTCGGCCAGCCGCTCGGCATAGGATTTTCGCTCGCCGGAAGCCGGGCCGAACCAGCGCCGGATGTGCGCGTCGGTAATGCGCAGATCGGTATCGGTGTCGATCCATTCCATCGAGATCCGTCCGCCCTCTGCCTCTTCAGGGAAGGCGGCGGAGAGGGCTGCCTGCAACGTCTCCTCATCCCAGTTGACCAGCCCATCCGTCGCATCGGCGTAGATCGACTCTTCGGCCGCAACCAGCCGCTCGGCCAGCCCCGATGGGAGCAGAACGCGATCCCCCAGTGCGTAGATTCTCTGCGTATGTCTGGGTATCGTCTCGGCCAGCGCAAGCCAGCCGCCCGCGGCCAGCTTTGCCGCCAGATGCGCCAGGGCAGCCTCCTTGTCCACGGCGCCGAGCAGCGCGTTGCGTCCCACTATCGCATCAAAACGGACCTCTTCAGCATCGACAAGTTGCGCCAGCTCCTCAACCGCCCCATGCATCACCACCGGCCGCTCGACTTCGTCCAGGTTTTGCGCCTGCTCCTGCAACGCATGGCTGTCCGCCCCGTTGAACGCCAGCGCGTAGACACCGCCCTCGGGCGCGCGCCGCAGCACTTCCCAAGTCAGCAGCCCGCTGCCGGCGTTCACATCCAGCACAACGCTGTGCCGCTCAATGGGGCCGCCCTCCAGAATGCGGTCCCGTAACGCGGCGGTCGCTTCGCCGGACTGCGCAATCGTCCGCTGCAGCCACCGATCGCGGGCGGATTCATCGGGCGTGAATGTCAGGATTTCCGGCGGCGCGCCAAGGCCCTCCAGCATGGCGGCCAGCTGGGCCTCGCGACGCTGGGTGACGGCGAGGCCGATCCTGGCCTCATATCCCTGGTCCGTCGGCTCGTAAAAGACCTTCCCCTGCAGCGCGCCGGGAAGATACTGCTGCGCCACCCAATGGTCCCGGTAAGCGTGCGGATAGAGATAGCCGGCGCCGTGCCCAAACCCCTCACTGTCCCGGTTGCCGTCGCGCAGATGGCTGGGAACATCGGAATCAGGTTCATTGCTCACAGCCTCGAGCGCGTCGAAGAATGCCAGCACCGAATTGGACTTTTCCGCGGTCGCCAGGTAGAGCGCGGCCTGGGCCAGGGGAAAGTTGCCTTCCGGGAGGCCGACGCGGTCAAAGGCCTCGGCGCAGGCGGTGACCACCTGAACGGCCTGGGGGTCCGCCAGGCCCACATCCTCGCTCGCCAGGATCAACATGCGCCGAAAGATATAACGCGGCTCCTCGCCCGCGTAGATCATCTTCGCCAGCCAGTAGAGCGCCGCATCCGGGTCGCTGCCGCGCAGACTCTTGATGAAGGCGCTGATCGTATCGAAATGATAGTCGCCCTCCTTGTCATACAGCACGGCGCGGCGCTGTATCGACTCCTCGGCGATGGCGAGTGAAATGCGGACCGTCCCGTCCGGGTCGGCGTCGCTTGTTTCGACGGCCAGCTCCAGCGCATTGAGCAGGGCGCGGGCATCGCCATTGGCGATTGAGACCAGGTGATCGATGGCCTCGTCCTCAATCTCAACGCGACGGCCGCCGTAGCCGCGTTGGCGTGTGGCGAGAGCGGTCTGCATGATCTGGCGCAGATGCTCTTCTGTCAGCGTCTGCAGTTGAAAGATGCGGCTGCGGCTGACCAGCGCCTTGATGACCTCAAAATAGGGGTTCTCCGTCGTCGCGCCAATGAAAGTGACCGTACCGTTCTCCACCCAGGGCAGGAGCGCATCCTGCTGCGCCTTGTTGAAGCGATGTACCTCATCGACAAAGAGAATAGTCCCCTGATCGTGAAGCGCCCACCGCTCCTGGGCCTCCGCCACCGTTGCGCGGATATCTTTGACGCCCGCCAGTACAGCGTTGAGCGCGGTGAAGTGGGCGGCCGTCGTGTTGGCGATCACCTGGGCCAGGGTCGTCTTGCCGGTGCCGGGCGGACCGTAGAAAATCAGGCTGCTCAGACGGTCCGCCTGAATCGCCCGCCGCAGGAGCCGGCCCGGGCCCACAATCGCTTCCTGGCCGATGAACTCATCAAGGGTGCGGGGTCGCATGCGCGCCGCCAGCGGCGCATTGGCATCGATCCGTTCCGCGCGTGCCTGCGCAAACAGATCCTCCGCCGGCTTGCGCCCTTGGGTATAGCTCACCACGACGAAACTGACCTCACGCTGGCTGGATCCAGGCAGCTCGCCCGCGGCCCGCTCGCTGAATCCGGGGGAAGGGACACTAAGAAGCTGTTTGAGAAGGGTAAATTAGGTGCCAGGCGGGGTACCATGAGACGAATCATAGCGATGATGCTGGGCAATAAACCACTGGCTGTCAGTCAAATCTGTTGGGTATCGTTTTGTTTTCACAAAGACTACGTATACCACATTTTAGCCGACAACCTTTACTTTTCAAGCAGCCTCTTAGGAAAGGAGCCAAACGAGTGTGCAAACCGAACCTCAAACTGCGTCGCCAATGGAAGAGTTGGATGAAGCGCATCAACCTCACCTGCCGAAGGATTGACGCAGCGCGGGCAACCCTGCCGCGCTTGTCGCCGCGGATCGCGGCGTGCAATGCAGCTATGCCTTTAGTCCGGTCATGGCAAGGCCGCGAATGAAGTACTTCGATGCGAAGATATAGATGAGCATGACCGGCACGACGGTCAACATGGAGCCGGCCGCCCACATCTCGTAGCGGGTCCAATAGAGACTGCGCAGACCGGCCAGCACCAGCGGCAGCGTCTGTTTTTCCGGGCTGTTGAGAACGACCAGCGGCCACAGGAAGTTGTCCCAGTTGAAGAGGAAGATGAAGACGATCAGGGCCGCCAGCGCCGAGGTGGCCATGGGCAGGACGATGGTGAAAAAGATCCGCCATTCCGACGCGCCGTCTATGCGGGCTGCATCGAGCAACTCGGACGGAATCGACTCCATGAACTGGCGCATCAGGAACAGCCCAAATGAAGACCACAGCCCGGTGACGATGATGCCGCTCAAATGGTTGGACATCTTCAAGTCGGCGATGGTGATGTAAAGGGGCACAAGAACCACGGCAAAGGGGATCATCATCGTAGAGAGCAGCAGGGTGAAGAGCTTCTCCTTCCCCCAGAAACGGTACTTGGCGAAGATGAAGCCGAGGGCGGCCGAGGTCAGTGCGCTGCACAAGGTTACGGAGGTCGCTTGTAATGTGCTGTTGGAAAAGGCCGCAGGGAAGTTGACCCGCCCGATGATTTCGATGTAGTTCTCCAGCGTCCAAACCTTGGGCAAGAGCGCGGTCGAGCGGACAAGCTCCTGGAAATGTTTGAACGACGCGAATACCATCCATACGAATGGCGTAATCGACACAAAGGACATCGCCAAGAGGATCAGGTGCAAAATAGCCTGCCCTACCAGCCGCCGCGGCGACGGGCGATAGTGGGAACCTTGTAAGGGGCTGGCCAGTTCGATCTCTTCCGAAGCTGCCATTCGTTTAGATCGCCTCTTCAGTGGAAAGTGGATCGTCGCGCTTGCTGTCAGCAATGCCAGGATGCCGGGTCGCGAATCTCCCTCAGTATGACCATCGTGGACGCAGTAACCTGATCTGCACTAAGCTGATGAACAGTATCAGGACGAATTGAAGCAGCGCGGCCGCGGTCGCCGTGCCGAATCGCAGATCTTCGAAGGCCTCTGAATAGATCAGCATGTTGTAGACATAGGTGGCGTCGCCCGGTCCGCCTCGGGTCATCACAAAGGGAAACGTGAACTCCTGCAGCGTGCCGATGGCCAGCAGAACCGTAACCAATAGTAGTGTATGTCCCAGCAACGGCAGGGTAATACGCCAAAATCGCTGCCACTCGCTGGCGCCGTCCACCAGCGCTGCATCGTACAGTTCTTCGGGAATATGAAGGATGCCCGCCGTGAGGATCACGACGTAGAAGCCCAGCCCTTTCCAGCTGCCAACTGCTACGATTGTAGGAAGCGCCGATGAGGTACCGGCCAACCAGCGCGATTCGGGCAGGTGCAGCGCGCGCAGAATCTGGTTGAACATACCCACTTCGGGATCCATCAACATGCGAAATAGCAGCGAGACCGCGACCAGCGAGACCACAACCGGCACGAAGATGATCGCCTGGTAGGTGTTGCGCCCGCGTCGAACATTCGCCAGGCAGGTAGCGATGAAAATACTCAGCGGCAAGATAAAAACAAAGGCAAGCGCCGCCCAGAGCAGCGTGTTACGCACAGAGATAAAGAAGAGCGGGTGCTCGAAGAGCTGGAAGAAGTTATCCAGCCCGACGAACTTGCTGGCTGCCGGATTCAAGACCCGATACTGCACCACAGCCAGGCGCAGCGCGTTGAGGATGGGCCGGAATGAGAACATCCAATACCAGATTAGAGTTGGCAGGATGATGCTGGCTCCGAACCAGAACTGGGGCTTGCGAAAAGCCCAACGCACTGCGGCAACGATGCCGCGAAGCCGAGAACCGGACTGCCCTTGGCTGCCGGCCGTGTAAGCGGTTGTCATCTGAGGCTCCCTCTGCCGGGAAGGGGAGGCTGGATCAGCGCAGCGCTTTCCGTGCCCTGCGCTGATCCAAGGGCAATTCTGCCGCTATGCGCGCTTCATTCGAGCAGAAGCGCCTGGAACAATGTCAGGAGAGTGCGGCGATGTCATCAAGGTAGACCTTGTACTGCTCCTCACAACGTTCCTGGTACGACTTGACCGCTTCCGCGGCGGTTAGCTTGCCAAGTCGAACTTCAGAGCAGACCGAGGCTCCGACCCCGTCAACCTCTGACGGGTAACCGAACCCTTCGCCGTAGTAGCGGGTGATGGGGCCGAGATTCTCCATAACCTTGGCCGCCTGTACCTGCGGCCCTTCCGGATCCGGATCCGAATAGTGGTCGTACTTGCCGATCAGTCCTTTCCAGGCCGGCGCGCCGATGCCACCGTAGATCTTGGCATATTCCCGCTGCCCTTCATGGGTACACATCGTCTGCAAGTAGGCGATGGAAAAGTCGCGATTGCCGGTATTGCTGGGCGCCGCAAACCCCCAGCCCGCCTCACCCACGAACGTAGGCAGTTCGTCGGGCAGAACCTTGGGGGCTGAAGTAAGCTCGTAATAGACGCCCTCATCCCTCCCCTGTTGCAGCGCCGGGTTGGAAATCCCCCTGGCGATGCCGATTTTGCCCGCCAGGGCCGTGTTGAATTGATTCTCGTCCAGTTCCGTCTCAATGCCCATCTGCACCGGCGTCTCGGCGAAAAGGCGCATCGCTTCCACGCCCGCCTCGCTGTCGATGTTGAACTGTTTGTTCTCAAGGTCCCACCAGTCTGTGCCCTCGCCGGCGAGCAGTGTGCGCACAATGCCCAGGTAGCTCTGATTGTCCCAACCCTTGCTGCTCAGTCCCCATTTCACTACGCGGCCATCCTCTTCAACATGCAGCGCCTCCGCCAACGCCCACATCTGCTGGTAGCTGTCGAAGATCCAGTCCCCATTGGTCGGTGGATAGAGGTCGGCCAGCCCGAGCGCATCAACATCCTGGGTGGGTACGCAGACCATCGAGCCGACTAGGTTGGCCTCTGTGGGCACGCCGTAGATCTCGCCTCCCCACGAGTAGGCCTCGATCGACTCCTCCTGGAACGCCTCATTGGGCACGACGCCTACCGCATCGAATACAACATCGCTCAACGGAAGCAATCCCTGCTGGATGTAGAGAGGAATCGAGACCTTGCCCATCATGCAGATGACATCGGGTTGGGTGCCCGCGGACATGGCAGCGATCAATTTCGTCTGCAGCGGCCATGCCTGTGGCTCAATGCGCACGCTGTAACCTGTCTCGCTCTGCACAAGTTCGGCAAGGCGCTCGTAGGTGGCGACATGCGGGTCATACTGCAAGCCCCACTGAACGCCCTCCTGATCTTCGGGGGCAGCAGCTGGAGCCGACGCTTCTCCGCCCGATTCTGGAGAGGAAGGCTGGCCCGTCGGGGCAGCGCATGCGGCGAACAGGCCGCCTGCGACCCCTAACGCGCCCACACGCAGGAATTCACGACGCGAAACATATTCATTCTTTGCCATTTCTCTTTCTCCCTGTGTGGCCGAATCCTGATTCTCCCCATCCGTGAAAAAACACCGGTAGGATCGTTCGTCTCGGATAGGGAACTCTGTTAAAGTGACGGTACCGGTCCGCCCTGCGATGCACGCAACCTTATCTCACGTCCTCTGCAACAAGGACTTTGCCGGGGAATTGACATTTCAGATGGCAAGCAATATAGTTGTTTACAGGTGCAACTATATCAGGTATTGTCGTTGTGTCAAACGTTTTTTTCGATCCCCGATTCAGACCAGAGATCCGTCCAGTCTATCATTCGGGTCACGCGCCCCGGCCTCGATTCCACACGGCGCACTCGCGGCCCGGGGGGCTCCACACGTCAGGGAGGGAAGATGGAGTTAACATGCAAGCAGAAACAGTTTTTCGAAACCTTCGGATACCTTGCTCTGCCCGGTCTGCTGGACGATGAGGTCGACTGGATCACCGAGGAGTTCGAGGCGGTCTTCCGAGGACGAAACGTTGTCCATGACGGCAGCAAACGCTCCTGCATCGTGCCCTTTATCGACCAGCGCGAACGGCTCAGCACTCTCCTGGATCATCCCAGGTTGGTGGGGCTGATTTCCGGCGTGCTGGGCGAGGATTTCAACTACCTGGGCGGCGATGGCAACTTCTACACCGGCGACACCCGCTGGCACAGCGACGGCTTCCATCAGGTGGGCAAGTTTCTCAAAGTCGCGCTCTATCTGGATGAAGTCGACCAGGATAGCGGCTGCCTGCGCGTCATCCCCGGCACGCACCGGCAGGACATGTTCACGGGCTGGGAAGCCCGCCAAGCGAGCGAGTCCCTGGAGCGCTGGGGGATCGAGCAAAGTGATGTGCCGGCGATGGCTCTGGAAACGCGGCCGGGCGACGTGGTCGCCTTCAACCACAACCTGATGCACGCCTCCTTTGGTGGCAGCACACGGCGTCGCATGTTCACCCTCAACTGTTGCGCCCACTGCGAAACTGATTTGGAGATTGAGGAGCTGAAGCAATACATCGCCAACCATCACCGATATTGGATCGACCAGATGCACTCCGACATCATGCGCCGGACCGCGTCGTCCGCCCGCATGCGCCACCTGCAGCAGGTGATCGACAACGAGGGACATCTCCCTGCACTGTCCGCCAAGGCGCGCATGGAGATGTCCGAACCTGCGCGTGGGTAGTCCCTGCTGACGCAATCGAGTTGGCCGACAGCCTTTACTTTTCAAACAGCCTCTAAGAGAGGCCCCTTTGCCAGTATTTGTTGTGGGTAAACCGTCTATAGGTGGGGAAAAGTGGGATAATTGGGGATAAAGCTGGGGATAACCCTGAAAAAAGTGGATAAGGTCTGCTCATAGCCCCACTGACTTCTTATCCCCATTTCCTGCGAGTTATACTCAGGCGGGGACAACCTGGGGAGAATTACTACATCTTGTATCGAGCATCTGTTCGGCGGATCACGCCACCAAAATCTTCCCTGCGCTTCCCTCTGAACTATCCCCACTGAAGCTGCGCTCCTCAAGCCGGCCTGCCACTACATACAGACACAGTTCTCTCATGCCGCCATATATAGTCTCTCTGAACTACATATCCACATTTCCCCAGTCCCTACGAAGTCCTACTAAAAGAATAAAATAGATTATGAACAACAAAATTTTAAAAAAACAGAAAACGTCAGTCCGACTCAAGCAGAATCGAATTGGGAGGAAGATGAGGGAGCGGATTCGAATAACCGCCCCACCCGTCGACGACAACATACGGAACAACGCGGATGCCAAAGTGAAAATGCTGTCCTGACTCGGGCAACTGGTTGAAGTAGCCAATCAGCTCTCCCCGCTCCACACGTTGCCCGGTGTCTACAACGAAGTTCTGAAAGCGCGTGTAGAGAGACTCACCCCATGGATGGGAGATGCGGATAAAGCGGCCATATCGTTCGCGGTCATTACCGATTGTCGTGATGATGCCGCTGTCCGCGGCGAAGATTCTCTCGCCGGGGGACAGTTCAAAGTCGACGCCATTATGTCCGAGGAGCGCTTTGGCGCCCACAACAAAGCGGCGGTAGTGCTCCGGGCGGGCCCCCCACTCCTGAACGATACGCCGCCGGCCTTCAAATGGCGCTGTCAGGTAGACGCCTTCCGCTTCGTAACACCCGTTTTCGATTGCGCCTTGAACAAAGTCGAAAGACATCGGCACGGTGAGGGTCTGATCTTGAGCAGGTCGGTGCCCACGCGCAGTGCCTGCGTCTGAAGAAGCTGCAAGCTTGGGCCGGCAGAGGCGGTAGAAGTCCGATACAAACTGAAGTCAGATTCGCTGTTCGGATTCGACAACAACTCTGCAAAAAGGTATACTTATCGAATGCGCCCTTTACGGTGCAGGACGCAACGGACCGGGACATGAGAGGACTTTGAGTAGTATAGTTGTGTCCGTGGAATTGACAAAGAAGATCACGACAAGGAAGAGACTGTTCGATGCCAATTTATGAACTTGCCTGCAGAGAGTGCGGTCATCAATACGAACGCATCGTGTCATTTTCCAGCACCGTTCTTCCCGCTTGCCCGGCCTGCAGCTCGGTCGAAGTCACCCGGCTTCTCAGTCAGCCGGCCATTCACTTCAAAGGCAGTGGATGGTACATAACCGATAGCAAGAAGGAGGATGAAAAGAAGAAGGCCGCGGCCCAGAAAAAAGAGACGCAAAAGACTGACAGCAACGGTTCCGGGCCGGAAAAGACCGCAGAAAGCGAATCGAAGAGCGAGTCCAACAGCGAAACCAAAGCGGAATCGAATACCGGTTCAACGAGCGAAAAGAGCGCTGCAAAGGAAAAAAGTTAGTTTTCGCCTGTTTTGACAGCGGCCGCAGTGCGCTGGAAGCCGCATACACCGGCCAGCGTAGCCGCACATTTGAAAGCATATCGCGCGCAAACAACGAAGTGGGAGCGCAGCCCACTGCGCTCCTGTCGATCAACACCCTTGCTTCTTCAGTAAGGGTGTTTTTGTACCGCTCAAAGAGGGGAGAGTCCGAACTTTGCGGAGCGAATCAGAGGAGTTCTGCGTGTGTCTCTTCGCTGTCAGGGAGCCGCTTCCAGTTTGTCCGCCAGAAGGGAAGCGAGAAAGGTGCGCTCCTGGTCGCCGTCGAAGAGGATCTTGATCCGTTTTTCCACGCCCTCCCCGCTCACGTCCGTAACTACACCATCACCGAAATGTGTGTGCACAATCCGCTGCCCGCAAGCCAGCTGTGCCAGTGCACGCTGTTGCGACCGGGTCGGCTGCGGCGCTTTCACTGCGGCCGCCTCCTGCAACGACGTCGCAATGTTCGCTTCCCGGTCCCGCCAGGCCTCCGCCAGAGTTCCAACCGTCTGCTCCGGATTCCTCGAAAGGGTGAAACGCAGCTGATTGGCGCTTTGGACCGCCGCGGCCAGCGCATCCATCGAGACGCCTTTCTCCCGGTTGGTGCGGCCGTCCAGGGCTGTCATACGGCTGGCCCGGCTCAACACCATCAGGAATCTGTCCATCTGCTTGACCGGGTCGTCAAACGGGTCGATCACGGCCAGCTGGATGCCATGCAGCCGGCACAGTTCATCGCGTGTCTGGTCGCGTTGCTCCTCCTCCATCAACTCCCAGTCCCCGCGCCGGCGCCGCCCTTTGCCGGTCAGGCCGGAGAAGCGCACCGCGACACCGACCGGCTGGCACAGATAGTCCAGTTTGAGGCGGCGGCGGGTGGCCGGGTTGATCAACCATTCCGGGCTGACATTGGACTGCAGGTCGGCGTCATTGAAGACACGGGCGAAAATCTCGCGCCAGGCGTTCACCGATAGATACGCGGAGGACATAAAATTGTTACCTGAGAACCTTTCCGTTTAGAGTCTTTCGTGAGCGCTCGCCAGTCAACCGACGACTGAAAACAGCGCCGAGAAGAATGTATATTGTACAGAACCGCTCCTGCAGGGCAAAAAGGCCAAGCGTTCGCCAGTATCATCATCTACCGCCATGACAACACCGGATAGCCGCAGTTCACATGCCCGGAACAGCAACGGAGGCGTGCGGGCGCTGGATAACAAGGCGATCGCCGGCGCCGCCACGCTGGTCATGCTGCTGTTCATCCTCAGCCGCGGTACCGGCCTGCTGCGCGAGATGATCATCGGCGCCCGCTTCGGCACCGCCGCCGACCTGGACGCCTACCTGGCCGCCTTCCGCATCCCCGACCTGCTCTTCCAACTCGTGGCCGGCGGCGCCCTGGGCAGCGCCTTCATCCCCACCTTCGCCGCCGCCTGGACAGAGGGAAGCCGGCAGCAGGCATGGCTGCTCTTCAGCCGCGTCCTGAACCTGTTGACCCTGTTCCTCGTCATCCTGTGCGGGCTGGCGATGCTCTTCGCCCAACCCCTCGTCGCCGGCGTGATCGCGCCCGGCTTCCCGGTCGAACAGCAGCGGCTGACCGCCTCGTTGATGCGCTGGATGCTGGCAAGCACCGTCGTCTTCGGCGCCAGCGGCCTGATCATGGGCGCGCTCAACGCGGTGCAGCATTTCCTGCTGCCGGCCGTCGCGCCCGTGCTCTACAACTGCGCCATCATCGCCGGCGCCTGGCTGCTCGCGCCGGTGCTGGGCATTCACGGCCTGGTGATCGGCGTGGCCGCCGGCGCCGTACTGCACCTGCTCGTGCAACTGCCGGCCCTCTTGCGGCAGAATGTGCGCTACCGCTTCAGCTTCCGTACCGGCGACGCACAGGTGCGGGAGGTGGCGCGGCTGATGGGGCCGCGCGTGCTGGGGCTGCTCTTTGTCCAGCTCAACTTTCTCGTCAACACAGTTCTGGCCAGCGGCCTGCCGGACGGCAGCCTCAGCGCCCTCAACTACGCCTGGCTGCTGATGTTGCTGCCGCAAGGCATCTTTGCCCAGGCCGTGGCAACCGTCGCCTTCCCCACCTTCTCGGCGCAGGTGGCCGCCGGCAACCGCGCCCAGCTGCTGGAAACGCTCACCGGCCTGCTGCGGCTGGTCCTCTTCCTCTCGATACCGGCAGCCTTCCTGCTTTATGTGCTGGACGAGCCGCTGATCGAGCTTCTCTTCCAGCGGGGGCGCTTCGACGCTGCCAGCACACAGGCGGTCGCCTACGCGCTGCGCTTCTTTGCCCTCGGCCTGGTCGCCCATGCCGTCGTCGAGATCGTGGTGCGGGTCTTCTACGCACTCCACGACACAGCAACGCCGGTGGTCGCCGGCGTCGCCACCGTGGCGCTCAACATCCTCCTCAGCCTGGCCCTGATTGGCCGCTTGAGTTTTGGCGGCCTCGCCCTGGCCAACAGCATCGCCACCGCGTTGGAGATGCTCGTCCTGCTGATCCTGCTGGCGCGTAAAGTACGGGCGCCCTGCCAGGAGGCAGGGCAGGCGACAACCGTACATGGCCTGCCCGTGCGCCAGCTGCTGAAGAGCGGCGCGCGCTCACTGCTCGCGTCCGCTGTCATGGCCGGCGCACTCCTCTTCGGCCTGGAGCTTCTGCCCGGCGGCAGCGCCTTTTTCGGGATTCCCGCCGCCTGGGTCGCGGCGGTCGCAGGGGCCGGGCTTGGCGTACTCATCTATCTGCTTGCCAGCTACCTTCTGGGCAGCGCCGAGATCCGGCAGCTGGCGGCACTGGCGCGCGCAAACGTAAAGCTAACCGAACGCTAACGCAGACGAGAGAAACTGCGGAGATACTGGATTCGTAATGGTATAATACAGCGGCAGTTCAGCCTGTTCAGCCAGGTGACAGCGCCCTGTCAGGTGCGCGTCAGGAACGGAGCGCCAGGCCTGTGTAAACTCAAGACGTAGACTTGGAAAACGGTTCCGAGCCCGCGTTCAGCCAGACAATAAACGAATCGGCCGCAACCGGAGATTCGTCTGCGGACTGAAAACTCTCTACGAGGTGAGATATGTTTTTCTTCGATCCACTCTATTTCATCATCAGCCTGCCTGCCCTCGCGCTGGGCCTGTGGGCGCAGATGAAAGTCAAATCCGCGTTCAACAAGTATTCGCAGGTGTCGGCGGGGCGCGGCGCGGCCGGCGCGCAGGTGGCGCGGCGTATTCTCGACGTGAACGGGCTGGGCCACGTCAACGTCGAAGAGACGCGCGGCTTCCTCTCCGACCACTATGATCCGAGGTCGAGGACGCTGCGCCTGAGTCCGGACGTCTATCAGAGCAACAGCGTGGCCGCGGTCGGCGTCGCCGCGCACGAGGCGGGCCACGCGCTGCAGCACAGCACAAACTACGCCCCGCTCGCCCTCCGCAACGCCGTCGTTCCAAGCGTGCAGATCGGCAGCTGGCTGGGCCCGATCATCTTTATCATCGGCATGTTTATGGGGCCCGGGCTGGGATTCACCATCTCGCTGGTGGGGCTGATTCTCTTCGCCGCGGTCGCCGTGTTTACGCTGGTGACGCTGCCGGTCGAGTTTAACGCCAGCAAGCGGGCCAAGGAGATCCTGGTGACCCAGGGGTTCGTCGGCCAGCACGAGCTGAAGGGAGTCAACGCGGTGCTCGATGCGGCTGCGCTGACCTACGTGGCCGCCGCGATCCAGGCGATCACGACGCTGCTCTACTATGCCTTCATCCTCTTCGCCCGCAGCCGGGACTGAGCGGCCCGTTTCCGCGCGCGCAGGATAAAGCAGTGCGCAGCGCCCGTATACCGTGAACGCTGCGCCTAGTTCCTACGGAGTCTGAAATATGTTCACAGGACAACAAACCTCTGTGCGCTTTTTCCGCACAGGACAGCGGTTCTCACAGCAGGCCGGCGGTTTCGGACGCTGGCTGTTCATCGCCCCGGGGCTGATGCTGATTCTCTTTGGCGTTGCGATTCTTCTCTGGCCGGAGTTGCTGGCCTATATGGTGGCCGGCCTCTTCATTGCAATCGGCTTCAGCATCACCGGTTGGGGCTGGCGCCTTTCCCGGCGGCAGCGTAACACCGCGGCCCGCTGGGAAACCATCGATGAGCATTGAGAACAGCGACTTTCAGTAACCGGTGCTCGGTGGTCAGTTCCTCATGCAGGGAACTGGCCACTGATCACTGACCATCGTCGACCTCGATGGTGTGCTCTTCCTCGCCGGACCGCCACACACCGTTTCGATCACCGACCGACCACTTCGAACGGATATGGATGAACCGGCTGCCCCGCCTTTTGCGCGCCTGGGCCGGCGGCCGCGCCGCGCCGCGGCTGAGCGCGTTGGCGGCCAGCGTCGGCAGCTGTTTCTGCAGCAGCTGCAACCCGGCCCGCAGCGCCAAACCGGCCAGCCCGGCAGCAACCGGCAACCCGACCTTCGCCACCACTTCCGGTAGCGTGTTGCGGCTTTCAAGAGGATAGCCGCCCTGCGCATTGTAGCCGCATTCGCCGCAGTGGCGCGCCGCCATCGCCACATTCTGCCCGCAGTTGGGGCAAACCCGAAACACCTCGCTCATACCTGGTTCCTTTCCCCTGCAAATTGAGTATCCAAAAGTATAGCATCCTTCCCGTGATCGCTAAAGCAGGGGGCGCGGCCTCTTTTTTGGGGTTGTTGGCGCCACTGAGGTAATGATATAATGTTGCCGGTCATGGCCGCCCCTTCACAGTCCACAGGCACAACTCATGACTGACGTCGTGCAGACTCCACACGCTGACGCGGGCAGCATTCCAATGCATCGCGCAAGTCAGGCTTCGCTGCTCCGGAGGATATGGCGGGCGAAGCGCTACTACCTCTACCTCCTGCCGATCTTCGCGCTGCTGGGCGTCTTCTCCTACTACCCGCCGCTGATGGCGCTCTACTACTCCTTCACCAACTATGACGGCCTCAGCGGCAAATTTATCGGCCTGGAAAACTTCACCGACCTCGCCAGCGACCGCATCTTTCTCGCCTCGATCAAGAACGCCGTCATCCTCCTGTTTGCCAATATGGTCACCGGTGTCATCCCGCCCTTGCTGGTCGCCGAGTTGCTGTTCTCGCTGCGCAGCCAGCGCATGGGGGACTTCTACCGCACTGCCTTTCTGATCCCGACGCTCGTGCCGGCCATCGTGATCATATTGACTTGGCGCTATATCTACCATGCCCGCTACGGCCTGATCAACAGCGTCCTCACCGCGGTCGGGCTGGATTTTCTGACGCATGACTGGCTGGGCAGCTTCGATACGGCGCTGGCCGCGCTGGTTTTCTTCAGCTTTCCGTGGATCAACGCCACCATCATGCTGATCCTGCTGGCAGCCCTGATCGATATCCCCCGCGAGCTGATCGACGCCTTCCGCCTGGATTCCTCTTCGGCGCTCCAACGGATCAGACACGTCGATCTGCCCTATATCGTTGGCGCCATCCGCCTGGTGATCGTATTGAATGTCATCGGCACCTTGCAGGGGTTCAATCTGCAGTTCGCCATGACCGGCGGAGGCCCCGGTTCAGCGACGATGGTGCCGGCCTTTCATATGTACAGCCAGGCCTTCTTTTCCTCACGTTTCGGGTACGGCTCGGCGATTGGCACACTCCTGTTCCTGGTCATCGTCGGCCTGACCGTAATGACGCGCCGCTATCTGCGGTCCGGCATCGAGTACGAGGCCTAGAGGCGCACTGCCGGAGGAGAAGGGGATGTCTTTTAGCGTGACAACAAGCGTTAGTCGCAGAGGGCCATCACAGCAGGAGTCGCTGCGTGTAGGGTTGCAGCGTCTTCAGGGGCTGCTGCACCTGGTCCTGGTCCCGACCCTGCTGCTGTCCCTCGGGCCGCTGGTGCTGCTGCTTATCGATGCCGGCAAGACGGCCGAACAGTTCGAAGCGCACCCCTGGACGCTGACGCTGCCCTATCACTTCAAGAACTACTGGGTGATGGCCGGCGGTATGAGCCGCTATATTCTCAACAGCAGCATTATCAGCGGAATCGCGATTCCACTTGCCCTCGCGCTGGCGAGCTATACCTCCTACGTCTTCGCCCGCTTCAGTTTTCCCGGCAAAGAGACGCTCTTTTATGCGATTATTATGCTGATGATGATCCCGTTCGTCCTCTATCTCGTCCCGCAGTATCTGTTGGTGTTGAGCCTGGGCCTGATGAACACCCGCTGGGCGCTGATCTTTCCCTATGCCGCCGGCGGCGCTGTCTTCGGCGTCTTTCTCATCCGCCCCTTCATGGCCGGGCTGCCCGAGGAGCTGTTCGAGGCCGCGCGCATCGACGGCGCCGGCGACTGGCAGGTGTTCTACAAGATTGCGCTGCCTCTGTGCCGGCCAATTATGGCGACGCTGATGATCATTCTGCTCCTGGGCCAGTGGAATGACATCATCTGGCCGTCGGTGACGTTGACCTCGGATAAGGTGTACACGGTGACGCTGGGCATATTCAGCCTTGCCAAATCCGTTTTTGGTGGGTCGAGTCTTGGCCAGACACAGTGGGGGTTCATGTTTGCCGCCTTTGTCATCTCTTCGCTGCCGCTCGTGTTCGTGTTCATTCTGGCGCGCAAAGCGTTTATACAGGGTTTGTCGAGCGGAGCGCTCAAATTCTAGGCGTTCATGCAGAGCAATAGCCGTGAATGCAGGAAGTGCAGGGGAACAGAGGAGAAGCCTATCGATCGATGCGCAGCAAACGGACAGTTTCAAAACAGCACCCGACGAATGGAGGGGCCACGGGGCACAGCAAGGCGCAGCGGTTTTTTGCGCCTTAAGCCAGCAAAGGAGAAGCTACCGATGAAATCCAGGGATACGTTTGCGCAAACGCAGAGGAAGTCGTACACAAGCCCGCGGCGCCTGATCTTCACCGTGCTCGCTGTCGCGCTTGTCGCACTACTGGGCGCCTGCGCGACGCAGGTAGTCGAGGTCGAGAGAGTCGTCGAGAAGGTTGTCGAAGTGCCGGCGACCGGGCCGCCGGAGCTTGACTATGAGGGCGAGCTGGTCGTCATGTTCGACGGGGGCTATATGCCGCCCGAGGGGCTGACAGACGCCCAGAAAGCGGCCGGTGAGACCGGCAACGAGTACATGGCGGAGCTGATCGCCCAGTGGGAAGAGATGCATCCGGGCATCGACGTCGTGCCCTTCGGCGTCCCGGAGGCGCCCCCCGGCGCGCAGACCGCTCTGATCTGGTACATGAAGACAGCGATCGCCGCCGGTCAAGGCCCCGATCTTATGCGCTACTACGGCGGCACCGGCTATGATGGCGCCGAAGGCGACAGAGGGCTGCTGGTCCCCTTGGATGCCTATTTCCGCCAGCCCAACCCGTATGTAGAGGAGGGCAGGGCCGGCAGCGACCGTTGGGTCGACCAGTGGGAGAACGGGTTCGACGGCATACTGGCCCAGAGCAAGAGCCTGGCCGGACGCTACTACTCGATTCCGCTCGAGACCGCCGCGCCATCGCTCATCTACTACAACAAGACCGCGCTCGATGAGCTGGGCCTGGAGTTCCCCAGCCCGCGTACAAACATCACCGTACTGGTCGAGCTGTTGAAAGAGTTGAAGGCGGCCGGCCATGAGACGCCCATGCACCTCATGTGTTGCTCGCCCGCCGGCAACTGGGACAGCTTGATCTTCGACCATTCGATCATCGAGCCAAAAGGACTGGCGGAATGGCGGCTGGACTACAAGGTCAGCCTGAGCGAAAATGTGATCGAGGCTGAGGAGTTCGTGCGCGCCATCAAGCAGGGCCTGTTCGCCGCGACCGATCCCGAATACAAGGAGACGCTGCGGCTTGGTAAACTGTGGGTGCCCTATGTGACCGAGGAGTGGAAGATCAGCGCGCCGGTGCAGTTGAGCGACTTCCTGACCGGCAAGGTACTGATTCGCATGAGCGGCTCCTGGGAGGCCGAGGCCATCCTGGGCAATCCTGAGGTCGATTTTGAGGTGGGCGTGGCCTCCGGCCCGGTGGTCGGGCTGGTGGATTCCGAGTATTCGCTCGAAGAGGAGCCGGGGCCGTTTGTCGGCGGGCCGGCCGGCGCCTGGGTGGTGAATGCCGCCGCTGTCAAGCGCGGCACGCTTGAGGCTTCGGTTGACTTCCTGCAATTCCTCTCCGCCAACTGGGGCCATGCGGTCAAAGGCCGCCCGGGCCTGGTCCCCGTGATCAAGGATGTGGAGCCGAACGTGCGGCCGGAGGTGGCCGAACCGGCCAAGGCGCATATTCCGACAAGTGTGATGCGCTGGTCCTATGCGGATATGGTTGATGCCGGCGCACGCGAAGAGGCGTTCATCATCTTGCAGGAGTTCTATCTCGACCAGATCACTATCGATGAGGCCGCCGAACGGATGCAACAGGTCTGGGAGGAGTGGGCCGACCGTGCCATCGAGACGAACAGCACGGAGAACGGCGGCTCGTGGGATCTGAGCAAGTGGTAAGGAGCGACGGGCTGCAGGGCGGCCTGCGCCGGCGCTGGGAACGATAATCAACAGGCCGGTCATGGGGAGCGCCGCGTGCATCCCCATGACCGGCGCACTGTTCAGGAGACGGACATGGCGCAGACGGCGATACAACAGCTTGAGGGCTGTATCGAAGCGCTGCAACAGGGATCGCTTGAGGAAGAGCGGCTGCGAGGGGTGATCGAGACGCTGCGCCGCGGCGGCGCGGCGCAGCAGGATCTGCTCTACCTGCAGGCCGGCCAGACATCGGTGGCTTCGCAGGTGATCGGATTTTCGCTGGTGGAGGGCGGTGAGGTCGTCGAGCAGCATCCGGGCGACCCGTGGCCCTACGAGACCGTGCTTGACGCCATGCGCGACGGCTGGCGCATCGTGCAGTTCCCCAATCTGGCGCTGGTGCCCGATGAGAACCGGCCCACCGGGCTGGGCTGCGAGTTCATTCTGGAGAAGTGGAGATAGAACGATGAAAATCTACTACGACTGTGAGCCGACCCTGAACGATAACGAGGTCCTGGAGCTGTGCAAACGGGGCTATATCCGGCTGGAAGCGGTCGTGCCGGACGACGTCAACGCGCGCGCCCGAGCCTTTCTGGAGAAAAACAGTTCCCATGAGCCGACCGAGATCCTCTATGAAGACTGGTTTATGGAGGGCGTGATCAAGAACCCGCAGGCCGCGGGCGCGGTGCGCTCGCTGCTGGGCGTCAACTTCGGGCTGCCGCTGCTGATGAGCAATCACCGCGTCGAATATCCGACGGAGGCGCAGGGCTGGCACCGCGACGGCAATTCGAAGTTCACGCATGAGTTGCGCAACCTGCAGGTCTTCTATCTGCCGCAGGACTGCACGATGGAGATGGGTCCGACCGAGATTATCCCCGGGACGCATCTTCTCTACTCGGCCAATGACCACCTCAAGCATCTGGACCGCGTGCGCGGCAGCGAGTTCATGGCCGGGCCGGCCGGCTCGATCTTCATCACCGTCTACTCGATCTGGCACCGGCGCTCGACTTCGATGCGGGCGAAGACACCGGGGGTCCGGAATGCGTTGAAGTACAACTATTTCCGCACCGCGCCGCCGCAGCGCGACTGGCGCTTCGATCCCGACTTCGACTTCGGCAACGCGCCCTACCTGCCGACGGGGGACTCCGGCTACTATCGCGATATATGGCTGGCTGCCAGCCATGCGGCCGAGATGTTCCTGTGGCTGTGCGGCAAGCACGCGCAGTTCAAGACCGAGGGCGGACAGACCTGGCCTCTGAACGCGGCGACGGCCCGCTTCGCCGACGCGCCCTTCGGCGTTCCCCCGGGGCTGTGAGCTGCAGGATGATGCCGGGAAGGGAACGGCGTCTTCACACAGAGGGGACGGCAATGGCCGACTGACAAGCGCCGCCGTTGGGACGATAATGCTTTCGACGAAATGTCCGCATATAGCGGACATTTTTGTTTGGGCACGGAAATGTTCAGCGCCCCTTGACAGCCTGATATAACAGATGTTATAGTGAAAATGTTATTCACATGAGCACTGAATTCCCTCTTTTGAATTGCAGGGGGGCTATCACGCATGACAAGCAATACGCAGGGCGAACTGCCAAGCAACTACCCACAGCGAATAAAGGACGTTCGGGAAATCATTGAACTTACCCAAACGCAGCTCGCGCAGCGAATTGGCGTCTCTTTCGCGACGGTCAATCGTTGGGAGAACAGGCAGACGCGCCCCAACCGGCTGGCTTGGAGCCGTATCCTCGAACTCGAAAGGTCGCTCGACACATCCACGATCACGGCAAAGGGCCCGTCCTATCGCCCATCATCTTCGGCCGCGCCGCCGCTGAACTTCGCGGCAGACCCGGAAGCGGTCGCAGCCCTCGTAGAGGCCCACCGCCTGACCTACGGGCATCTCTTCAATTCGGCCTTCGCGACCGAGACCTCCTTGATCGACCCGCTGCCGCATCAACGCATTGCGGTCTACCAGCGCATGCTGGACCAGTCCCCTCTTCGCTTTCTGCTGGCAGATGACGCCGGCGCCGGCAAAACCATTATGACCGGCCTCTACATCCGTGAGATGCTTTCGCGCCGCCTGATTCGTCGCGTCCTGATTGTGCCCCCGGCCGGCCTGGTCGGCAACTGGGAGCGGGAGCTGAGGACGCTCTTCCGCCTGCACTTCCGCATTGCCGCCGGGTCGGACGCGCGCGCCGGCAATCCCTTCACCGGCCCCGACAGCGACCGCCTGATCGTCAGCCTGGACACGCTGGCCGGGGCGCGCATGTTCGCCCGCCTCAAGGATCCGGAAACGGCGCCCTATGATCTGGTCGTCTTCGACGAGGCTCACAAGCTGTCGGCGGACCGCGAACAGGACCTGCGGGTGCGCAAAACGGGACGCTATAAACTTGCCGAGGCCATCGCCGGGGCCGGGACCGACGGCGAATGCTGGAGGCTGCCCTGGTCGGCCTACCATCTGCTGCTGCTCACCGCGACACCCCACATGGGCAAGGAGTACCCATACTTTTTCTTGTGGCGCCTCTTGTTGCCGGATACGCTATCGACCTATGACGCTTTTGTCGACTATCCCAAGGAGTCGCGGCGCAGGCACTTTATCCGGCGCACCAAAGAGGAGCTGGTCCGCTTTGATGAAAAGCCGCTCTACCCGCAGAGAAACTGCGGCACGCTGAGCTACGACCTTACGCAAGGCCCGGGCAGCGAACAGGAGCTGTATGACGAAACGACGGACTACATCGCGCACTTCTACAACGGGGCCCAGCTGCTGAACAGGTCCGCGGCCCGCTTGGCGATGAGCGTGTTTCAGCGCAGACTCGCAAGTTCTACCTACGCCCTCATGCGCTCGTTCGAAAGACGTAAAGAGAAACTGGCAGGCCTGATCGACGACGTAACGAGCGGCAGAATGAGCGAAGAGCAGATGGGGCCCCAGCAAAAGAGCCTTGAGGGCCTTGAAGACATCTTCGAGTCCAGGACCTTCGACGAGTCGGTTACGGGTGAAGACGAGGGCGCGGATCAGGAGGCGTTTGAAGAGAAGGCTCTGGGCGCAACGGCAGCCATCAGTCTGTCTGAACTGAAGGAAGAGCGTCTCAAAGTCGAAGAGTTGCTGGACAAAGCGCGCCGCCTCTACGAAGCGGGAGAGGAGTCCAAGTTCGAAAAGCTTCAGAGCGTTCTGCGCGACCCTGAATTCGCCGGCGAAAAGCTGATCATCTTCACCGAGCATCGCGACACGGCCGACTTTCTGATTCGAAGACTTGAGGGTCTGGGCTTCACCGGCCGGATCGCCCTCATTCACGGCGGCATGCCCTACCAGGAGCGTGAGCGGCAGGTGGCCTTCTTCCGCAAGCCCGCAGCTGAAGGCGGGGCCGACTATCTTGTCGCCACCGACGCCGCCGGCGAGGGCATCAATCTCCAGTTCTGCTGGCTGATGGTCAACTACGACATTCCCTGGAACCCCGCCCGTCTGGAACAGCGCATGGGCCGTATTCACCGTTACGGGCAGCAGCGCGACCCGGTCGTCATCGTCAACCTGGTGGCCGGCGCAACCCGCGAGGGCAGGGTCATGAAGACGCTGCTGGAGAAGCTGGAGACGATCCGGCGGCAGCTTGGGTCTGATAAGGTCTTCGACGTAATCGGCCGTCTGTTCCAGGGTGTATCGATGCGGGACTATCTCGCGCAGGCGGCCGCCGGGGATGAGAGTGAAGCCATCCGTCGCATAGAAGGGAGCCTGACCCGTAAGCAGGTCGAGGCCCTCGAAAATAAGGAGCGCGCTCTCTACGGGGAAGGGGGCGAAGTGCGCCGCGCGTTGCCCCAACTGCGGCAGGAGGCTGAGCAGGCGTACTACCGGCGTCTCATTCCCGGCTATGTCCGTCGTTTCGTCGAAAGGGCGGCGCCGCTGCTCGACCTGCGCATTGAAGGGGACCCGGAATACGAATTTGCGCTGGTGGCTGCCCAGCCTCGTGCCCTTGACCCGCTGCTCACAGCGCTCGAAGCCTATCCCGACAAAGTGCGCAACCGCCTCACCGTTCACAAGCCGCAACCCGATCCCGACACAGCGCCGCCCGAAGGGGCGGGCCACCGGACACAGCACAGGCGCAGCGGGGTTCGCGCCTGGATGCATCCGGGCGAACCGGTCTTCGACCGGCTGGCAAACGAGATCATCCTTCAGTACCGCGATGACGGCCTGAGGGGGGCGGTCTTCGTCGACCCCTACGCCGGCGAGCCCTATCTCTTTCATGTCGCGCTGGCCTCAGTGGAACAGGCGGCGCAGCCGGAAGTGGTCGGGCTGACCGCCCACGACGCCAGGTTGCTGGACATGCGGCTTGTGGGGTTGCGCCAAAATGCGGACGGCGCTGTTGAAGAGTGGCCGGTGGAGCGCCTTCTTCTGCTCAAGGGCGCGCCGGACTTCGCGCCGGGTCGAGAGCGGCTGGCCATCTTGGCCGGCAAGCTGGTCGCGGACGCGGAGGCGTTCATCCGCGACGTGGTTTGCGAGCAACTCGTGCAAGCCCAGCGTCAGCGCATCGTTGCCGACCTTCCTTCCCGGCGGGATCACATCAGCCGCGGCTATCGCTTTCAGGAGGCGGAGTTGGCCGCGCGCCGCAACAATCTTCTGGCTGCCGCGCGCGACGGTGACGTCAACGCTCGGCGCGAGCTGGAAGAGGTCAAGACGCGTCAGCGCAGCCTGAACGCGGTCCGCGGCCGCCGCTTGGCCGAACTCGATGCCGAAGTGGACAACGTGCGCGCCGGCGAGTTCGAATTTCTCGCCCACGCGCTCGTCGTCCCAGCACGCGATCCGGAAACTGTCGAGCAGTTCGACCTGCAGGTGGAAAGGGTGGCGCTGGAGGTGGCAACCTCCTTTGAGGAGAGCCGCGGCGCGCGCGTGCGGGATGTTTCGAGGCCCGAATTGGCGCGCCGCGCCGGTCTGCCCGACTGGCCGGGGTTCGACCTCCTCTCCACAGATCCTGGCAACGAGATCCGCAACATCGAGGTCAAGGGCCGCGCCCGCGCCGGCGCGGTTGAGATCACAGACAACGAGTGGGCCGCGGCCTGCAACCAGCGCGCCGACTACTGGCTGTACGTCGTTTTCGACTGCGACACCCCGCATCCGCGGCTCGTGCGCGTGCGCGACCCCTTCGGCAAGCTGCTCGCCAACAGCCGCGCATCGAATTCGTATACCGTCAACGCCGAGTCGCTCTACGCTGCCGCGGAATAGCAAACAAAGGGAGGCAAAGAAAGGGGATTATATACTTTAGTCACATTGGAGAGGAAATGAAGAAATGAGCAAAAGTCGAAAAAAAATAGGAATCAATCAATATTGTCCAAAGACATTTGAATGGGGCTGGTGTTTTGATTCCCTCAGATGATGTAATCCGTGAGCACTACTACCTGATTTCTCTAAGAGTGCATCCAATGACATTGATAGGGGAAATTAAAGCGGACCTATGGTAGAATCGAATTACTTGACGCAGTGATTCCTCCCCACTGGGCAATCCCAACCTCCGTGCTACACTGCAACGGTTAACCGCTTCCCACTCTATTGGGGGCCAAAGAACAATGCCTACTTCGTTCACGCCAAGTGACGTTGCTTCTATCCTCGCCTATCTCATACCCGGTTTTATCGCCTTATCTGTCCGTTCGCAATTCGTGACAACCCCTCATCTCCAAAACAATGAGCGATTGCTTTCTTACTTGACCATCTCAGTCATTTATAACGCCGTTGCTATCCGGTTCTTCCCTGGAGTACTAGAAGGCTCATTATGGTCTGCGCCTGCTTTTGTTCTTGTGTTCATTGTTGGTCCTATCATCGTCGGGGTGATTCTAGGTGTTAACACCCAAAAGGACTTTGTACGCGGCTTACTTGGTAGAGCCAAATTATCTACGATTCATCCCATACCAACCGCATGGGATTGGAAATTCACTAACATCACAGGAGAGCAGTGGGTCCTTGTAAACCTGAAAAATGGCGATGAAATCAGAGGTCTGCTGGGTAGTGATTCCTTTGCATCATCGGACCCAACTGATCGAGACTTGTATATCCAATGGATTTATGATATCAATGAAGAAGGTAAATGGATCCCTTTAGGAAATAGAGGAATCCTCATTGCCACCGATGAAATCAGAACTATCGAGTTTTGGCCCTATGTGCCCCCGGGAGACAACTCATGAGCAGTAGAAACAATTCAAATCAACGCCCACTACCAACGCGAACACCTCGCCCTGCCGCCACTGAAAAAAGACCCGCGCCACCGCCACCAGAGAAAGCTGGCTATCAGATTACTGCTGGCCCATCATCTCCGAAAGAACCTCCCACAAATGCCCCAAACGCTGGGAGCGGGGTTAAGAAAAGCTAGTAGAGCGGAACTACCATAACCCACCTCCTCAACTCAATCGGAATGGAACCCGTTTTGTAGCGACTCGCCCCACCCCAAATGAACAAAATCCGTCACATTCCGTGGCGGCTCGGATCGTTATTGGAGCTAAATCTGTCCCTTGGCAATGGGGGTAGGCTCGATCTATAAAGAGATGCGTGTTGATCCTTTCGAAAATGAATTTCGTTGGCAAACAATAGGAAAGGTAGGATCAATTCTCTTAGTCGTAGTTCATACATTACCCGAAACTGACGGAGAAAGAGGCCGTATCATTAGTGCTCGCAAAGCGACTCCTCACGAAAGGAAATGGTATGAAGAAGAAAGGTATTGAACTAACAGAGCAGCAACGCGCTATGCTCAAGAGGTTAAAAGAAATGCCGGACGAGCATATTGATACCTCTGATATTCCTGAGATTCGCGATTCAAATGGATGGTTTGCAACTAGCCAGATCCCTGTTGTTATTAAGAAGCTGAGGGAATTGAATGTTTCGAAACGAAACAGCGGTCGACAGGGAAGTGCGAAACCTATAACGAGGGAGGATGCACTTCGTATTCAAAACGAAATCATAGGAGCAAATGGTTGTGATGCGAGGGGAAAGGCCCTCCCTCAAGAAAATAGAGGGTTGTTGCAGAAGGGTGGTTAGAGTGGGTCATCGCAGACCTGCTCTTCGGGGCGTGTCACGCGATTTGATAATGAGCCACTGCGAAGCGGTGGCTTATTTCATTGGGGTATTATAGCAATAGTGACCATTGGGAACGGAACCTAAGCCCCGATACCGTCAACCTGCCCATTGAAATGGATTGCCGCGATTCGAGCTTCCGCATCCTTGAAATCTGCGGCAGTCAAGTTGACGGCCTTCCGCCCCTGTACGCACCACTACGCGCCGGCCAACAGAACGGATTTCAACGCTTCGTTCCAGACAGCCTCATCTCTGGCAGCATTGAGGAAGTCCAACGCCTTGTCGTACAGGAGTTCCGGCCAGATGTTGAGCGCTTCTCTTCTCTTCTCTTTTCTTTCCGCTCCCTTGCGCAAATCAAATCGTAGTCGTGCAATTTGCGGATATTGAACTCGACCATTTCGGGGCCGTACCTCTCGAAGACGTTAGTATATAATCCCCCTTTGAAACCCCGCCTTTTCACCGAACGCAGCCGGAAGAGCTTGCCTTCTCGACACACCTTGAAAATGTCAACGAGCCCTAGTTGCGAGCTAATCGAGCCAAGACCCATACAACCAGGAATGCCGGCCCTATGACAGACAAACGCCTTATTGAAGTCGCATTCCCCCTTAAACAGACCTCGCTCGACTCCGTGCACGAAAAAAACGTCCGGCATGGGCACATTTCCACGCTGCATATCTGGCCGGCGCGCAGGCCGCTGGCCGCTTCCCGCGCTGCGCTGATCGCGACGCTGCTGCCGGACCCAGGCGATGCGGAGAAGCGCAAGAAGATCCTGGAGCGGATGGCGGGACGCGTGAGTGAGAAAACCGAGCAGAGGCGAGTCAACGGGCGCCAAGTCGAAAAGGTGAAGGAGGAGACGGTCGGGGGCATTCTTCACTGGGGGCGGGAGAACGAAACTGATTTGCAGTGGTTCCGCGATGAAATTCGTAAGGCCTACGGGGGCCGTGCGCCCAAGGTGCTGGACCCGTTTGCGGGGGGCGGCGCGATTCCGCTTGAGGCGATGCGTTTGGGCTGCGAAGTCACGGCCATGGACATCAATCCGGTCGCCTGGTTCATCCTCAAATGCACACTTGAATATCCGCAGAAGCTGGCCGGGCAGACGCGGCCGTTGCCAGAGTTTGCGCTGCGCGACGGCGAGTTCATGGAGAGTTTCCTCAAGGCCAGGGGATTCAAGGGCGCGTCACTGCGAACCATGCTGGAGCGGCTCGGACACAGGGAGGGTGAGACGCAGCTGAACTACCTGGGCCAGGAGGACCCGGTTTTCGAGGCCGATCTCGCGTGGCAGGTGCGGGCTTGGGGACGGTGGGTGCTGGCCAGGGCGCGCAAGCAGTTGGCCGCCTGTTACCCGACTTACGCCGAATTCATGCCGCTGGCGTCCGACAGCGAAGACAGTAGCCCGCCTCCTATGCTGCTGCTGGAGGTCGACGCAGAGGGCGTAGCGCAACTCGCTCCACTTAACGCTGATTTCGACGCGGACTATCTCAAGGACCCGCGCAACCCGCGCTGGATCGCCAAGCCGACGGTCGCCTATCTGTGGGCGCGTACCGTGACCTGCAAACAGTGCCGCGCTACGTTGCCACTCCTCAAGACGCGCTGGCTGTGCAAGAAGGAGCGCAAGCGCGTGCTGCTGACGATGGAGCCGGACGCCGACGGAACCGGTGTCGTCTTTGGGGTGGAGCCGGACGTGCCGCGCGTCGGCGGCAACTCGGCGCAGCGTCGCGAACACGACAGGCGCGCCGGCGCGGGCACGATGTCGCGTACCGGCGCGACCTGCCCCTGTTGCGGCGTCATTATGACGATGGAGGATATCCGCCTGGAGGGCCGGGCGGGACGCCTGGGCGCGGTGATGACAGCGGTTGTGGTTAACGGACCAAAAGGAAAGGAATACCGACTTCCGACTACTCACGAGCGCGCCGTGGCGGAGGTGACGGAGGAGAAGTTGCAAGCATTGTACACCGACATACCGTTCGGGCTGCCGGAGGAGCCGACGCCTAAGGCCGGTAGCGGTGCTTCGCGTGCATTCTCAGTTGACGGCTACGGGCTTGACACGTGGCGCAGGCTGTTTACGAATCGGCAACTGGCTGCACTGGCAACCTTTCTAAAAATTTTACAGGCTGCTCGACAATCGGCCTTACCAACTACGAATCAGGACACGTGGGTGGAAAGCATAGGAGCATATTTGGCATTAATGTTCGATCGCCTTGTGAATCAGAACAGCACAGTCTGCCGGTGGCATAACAAAGGGGAAAAAGTCGAAGGGACATTTTCTCGATTTGCCTTGCCGATTGTTTGGGACTTTGTAGAAACGGATCCCTTATCCTCAACGAGTGGTGGATATGAAAGTGCGCTGGAATGGGTGGCAAGAGTGGTTTCACACATCTCCTTAGCCGTAAACACTGCGCCTCCTTCCACAACTCTTTGTCAAAGTGTCTTGGCACCTGCACAGCAAAAGGTCGATGTTATTGTTACAGATCCTCCTTACTACGACGCTATCCCATACTCGGATTCTATGGACTTTTTCTATGTGTGGTTACGCCGCTCGCTTATGTTCACCATGCCGTCAGTCCGTGATTTACTCGGCCAACCTCTTTCCCCGAAATGGAATCATGAAGCTGCCGATGGTGAATTAATCGACGACGCGAGTCGATTTGCCGGTGACAAAGAATTGTCCAAGCAAAATTACGAAGACGGTATGGCACGTGCGTTTGAGGCTTGCCATTCGGCGCTACAACCTGATGGACGGCTCGTGATCGTCTTTGCCAACAAACAGCCGGAGGCATGGGAAACCATGGTCGCAGCCCTCATCCGTGCTGGATTCATTGTGGATGGTTCCTGGCCCATTCAGACAGAAATGACCACCAGAACTCGTGCGATGGCCTCCGCCGCTCTGTCATCATCAGTATGGATCGTTTGCAGAAAGCGCCAGCCGACCCGACCCGGCTGGGACAGCAGCGTGCTGCAGGAGATGCGGGAGAATATAACCCGGCAGCTGCGCGATTTCTGGGACGCCGGCATTCGCGGGCCGGACTTTGTGTGGGCGGCGACCGGGCCGGCGCTGGAGGCGTTCAGCAAATATCCGGCGGTCAAGAAGGCAAACGATCCCAACCAGCTGATGAGCGTCTCCGAGTTTCTGCGCGAGGTGCGGCGCATGGTTGTCGATTTCGTCGTGGGGCGCGTGCTGTCCCAGGACGGCGAGGAAGCGGTGACGGGGCTGGACGACGTCACCACCTACTACCTGCTGCACCGCAACGACTTCGGCATGGACGAAGCGCCGGTCGGCGGCTGCATCCTCTACGCGCTCTCCTGCAACCTCTCCGACGCGGCGCTGGTGAACCAGCACGACCTGCTGGCGCAGGGTAGAAAGCGCGGCGCCGGCGAAGCGGCTGAGCAGGACGGCAGCGAGGAGGAAGGGGAAGAGAGCGGCGGTGGGGGCGGCTCGAAGGTCAAGCTGAAGTCCTGGAACCGGCGAACGGGACGCAATCTGGGACTTGAAGGCCCGGGCGGGCGTCCCGTACCGCTGATCGACCAGGT
The DNA here is from genome assembly GCA_965204525.1 of Caldilineaceae bacterium. GTDB lineage: Bacteria > Chloroflexota > Anaerolineae > Caldilineales > Caldilineaceae > Bin5. The sequence continues at coordinate 3,568,290 of OZ241994.1, forward strand.
GCATAAGCTGATGCAGCTCTGGCGCGGCGGCGATCAAGGCAAAGTGAACGGTTACATCGATGAACGCGGGCTGCAGCGCAACGCGCTCTTTGCGCAGATCTTGCAGGCCCTGATCGAACTGGCTGAGGCCGGCTCTGAGGAACGCTCGATCCTGGAGGCTCTCAGCAACCATGTCAAGGCCCGAGATCATGTGCTCCCGACGCGCCAGGGCCGATTTGCTTTGGATTGACCTGGCATTACGACTGGGCGTTCACGGCAGATGGGACGTGATCCCTGTCCTACCGTGTAGCAAATGCGGGCTGCAAGATGGCCAAGCTTCAGGGGTTCAGAGTCAGGAATTTCAAGGTGCTCAGGGATGTGACCCTGGGCCGCCTGTGGAATCAAACTGAAGGCCAGCCGCTCACCGGCATGACTGCAGTTATTGGTAAGAACGGCGTTGGCAAGAGTGCCCTGTTCGATGCCTTCGGGTTCCTGGCCGATGCCCTCAAATCCGGTGTGGAAGAGGCCTGCGATGCACGGGGACGCGGCGGCTTCGAGAGGATACGGTCGCAGGGCGAAACCGGGCCTGTCGAGTTTGAACTGTATTACAAAGAAGATGGCAAGGCCCAGCCGATCACCTACGAGGTCGCCATTGATGGGGACGAGTTCGGACGCCCTTACGTGCTGAGCGAATCGCTCAGGCAAGGACAAAAGGGAGTGAACTACGAGCGCCCGCTTGTGTTTCTGATTCTCAGTGACGGTACAGGTTGGGCATGGACAGGAGAAGAGAGAGGGATTGCAATCGACAAAATCGAGGGGAAACTCGACATCGGGGCGCTGAAAAGGTCGGTGATAGTGGAGGAATCGAGCGAAACCGAGATTGTTGAATTCGAGGACCGGCGCAGGGTGGGTATCGCTACGCTCGGCGCCTTGAAACAGCACCCGCGCATTGCCGCTTTACGCCGTTTCATCGAGGCGTGGCATCTCAGCTATTTCACGCCGGACGCGGCGCGCAGCCTGCCGCTGGCCGGTCCCCAGCCTCATCTCAACATTCACGGCGACAACCTCGGCAACGTCGTGCAATTCATGGAGCGCGAGCATCCACAGCGCTTTGAGACGATTCTCCAAGGCATTGCCGAAAAGATACCCGGCATTGACCGGATCGATACCGAAAAGACAAGTGACGGGCGCCTGCTGCTCCGTTTCAACGACAGAGGCTTTGAAGACCCCTTCTATGCCCAGCAGATGTCGAACGGGACGCTGCAGGTTTTCGCCTATCTGTTGCTGCTCGAGGACCCGGAGCCGCCCCCGTTCCTCTGCATTGAAGAGCCTGAGAACGGTTTGTATCACAAGCTTCTGGAGACGCTGGTCAACGAGTTCCGCGCGCACGCCAGCAGGCCCGGGGGCGGTTCGCAGGTCTTCGTCACGACGCATCAGCCCTATTTCGTGGACGCGCTTAACCCGGAGGAGGTCTGGATTCTGGAGAAGGAGGCGGACGGTTTCTCGACCATCCGCCGGGCCAGCGCCGATCCTCTCGTCAAGAACCTGGTCGAGGAGGGGTTGCCGCTGGGCGGCCTCTGGCACAGCGACTACCTTGACGCGAAGTGAAATGTAAAGGGAGGGATAAATGGAAAAAATCAGATCCGTCGAAGAATTTATTGAGTGGACAGAAGGTTTGCAAGGCGAGATGATGCTCTATCGCGGTCTGGCTAAGGCAGACTGGGATGTGTCGTCATCAGCGTATCGGAGAGTAGAAAAATCGGAAGATGAATCAACGTTCACGAGTGACGCTATGATTCATGGCTATACTGTTGAACTTTTGAATGATGCAAGCTTACGTGGCTTTCGGGAGAGGCAGAGCAAGAACCTCTCCGATTTAGAGATGCTGGCAGAGTTGCAACATTATGGCGCGGCAACCTGCCTGATTGACTTTAGCGAGAATGCCATGATCGCTCTTTGGTTCGCGTGCTATGAATGTCCCAGCGATGATGGAAAAGTTGTCGCGGTGGAAACAGGTGATACCACTGAGTTCTTGACCATATCCTATGAGGACATTAACAAGCCAATTGAATCATTCATTGATCAGGGAAAACTGTATGGTTGGCCCCAATGGCTAGACCACGAAACGGGAAAAATAAGGTGCATTTAGGCGAATGCGGCCGGCTCTGAACAGAGCACGAAGTGCTCTTCAGCCGGCGTTCGATAGTTGAGACTTTGATGTGGTCTCTCATGGTTGTAGAAGTCGAAATAGGCAGTCAGCCCGGCGTGCAGCTGACGTACTGTGTCATACTGGTTGAGATAGATGTTTTCGTACTTGACGCTGCGCCATAGGCGTTCGCAGAAGACGTTGTCGAGGGCGCGCCCGCGGCCATCCATGCTGACTTGTATGTTGGCTGCGAGCAGGCAGGCGGTGAAGGCATCGGCCGTGAACTGTGCGCCCTGGTCGGTGTTGAAAATCTTGGGCCGACCCGTGCTGAGCGCTTGGCGCAAGGCATCGAGACAGAAGAGACCGTCCAGGGTGTTGGAGAGCTGCCAGGCGAGCACATAGCGGCTGTGCCAGTCGATGACCGCGACCAGGTACATGAAGCCGCGCAGCAGCGGCACATAGGTGATGTCTGCGCTCCAGACCTGGTTGACATGCGTAATCGGCAGGTTGCGCAAAAGATAGGGATAGCGCTTGTGCCCTTTTCCAGGCAAACTGCTGCTTCTCCTGGGGTAGATAGCTTGAATGCCCATCAGACGCATCAGCCGTCTGACCCGTTTGCCATTGATGGCGTAGCCCAGCCGGCGCAGATGCGCGGTCATCTTGGGCCAGCCATAGAAGGGCGTACGCAAGTACTGCTCGTCAATCAAGCGCATCAGATGCAGGTTCAGTGTCGACTCAGAAGCCGCTTGATAGTAGAAGGAGGCCCGATTCAGCCCCAGCAGTTCGCACTGTCTTCGAACACTCAGAGTCGCATGTTGGTTCTCAACCATGAGCCGTCTCTCCCCGACCGAAGCGGGCAACTTTTTTTTTCAGCCACTCAAGTTCCATCTTGAGTCGCCCAATCTGTTCATAGAGCTCTGCTTCCTGCGCCTCCTGCTCCCGTTGCTTGCGTTCGCCGTTGGTAGCGAAGACCCGGGGCCCGTCTTCCTGCAACTGCCGTTTCCAGGCCCGGATCAAGTTAGCATGAATCTCATATTCACTCGATAACTGGCTAATCGTCTTGCTGCCTTCAAGCGCTTCCAGCGCAACCCGGAACTTGAAGGCCGCCGTGTGTCGCCGCCGTTTCTTGACCATCGTTCTGCCCCTCCACAGGCTTGGTGAATTGCTCCATTATACACCTTAGCTTGTGGTCCAGTTTTTGGGGCCAAGCTCACTGTGGAAATGGAAGCCCGATAGCATTAACAATCGCATTGTCTCTCAACAATCCACTTTCTTATTTGGAACGGGAAGAATAGAAGAACGGCATGCTGATTATAAAGAAATTGGGATAGACGCAAAGAAAAAGGAGAACATCAGAGAGACATTGAAAAAATCGTTTGGGATCGGAGAACAGTCTCTTTTTAACGATCTCGACGGGTTTGCCCGCTACAATTCGCACAACAGACCCTATTTTCTCACAACGGAGAGACGTTATTTTTTGGGTAAGAGTTTTCACCAGCAAAAAAACCTCAAACGTGCAATAGAGTGGTACGAAAAAACGACTAAGCATAATCCGCAATTTTACAAGGCATACCACGACTGCAGAGTTGCAAGAACGCAATTGCTCTTAAGAGAATTTGAATATAGTTGGAATTGTTCACTGGAGAAATGTAATGAATTGTGGAATAAGATCGCCATAGAATTGGGGCATTCTGTTAGGAGAGAACAACTGGGTTGTATCCAGTATGTTGACGGAGGTTTGACAAGTGAACAGAAGGAGGAACAAAAAAATTTGAGGAATAGGTTGATGGCATATCTGGAGCATGAGCATGAAGGATCGTGGGGAAAATTGGAGAATGAATTGGGGGAAGACTTGAAAGAGGATTGCATGAACTCATGGGAAAATATCCGCAAACAGATCGACTTCTGATACTGACCGTGAACAGATAATCGAACAGACATGGAACTGGTTCAGTGTCATTCTGAGATTCGCAATCTGTGCTCTGGTTTAGGAGTACCGAAGCAGTCTAGCAAGAAGACAGCAGATGTAGCATAAGCAAGAGGGCACGGATGGTTGAACACAGCTTTGAAAACGTAACCGGGGAGTTGAGAGGGAGTGGACTGCTCGATCTGATGTACCCGCAATATCGGATGCTGCCTTCGTGCATGGCGGAGATGGCAGACGTCTGCGGCGGTAGAGAGTTTCCGGCAACGCATACCCAAATCGCCAAGAGGTCGGGCGGCTGCCGTCACGGAAGCATGACGCCTGAGCTCGTTGCCGAACTGATATTCGATTTTATCAGGCTGGGCATCGTGGAGGTGGCGCCGGCGAGTGGTCCTGTAACCTGTCGAACGGGGATCGGAAAGAATGAGTGGAGACCAGGGGCCGTTGACATTTCAATGGATCAGGTAAGATCCGCGCAATCGAAAGCGAGGAAGTGGGGGATCAGACGATATCTGGCCGTGCGCCGGGGGCCCAGCTCCCTATCGTTTCTCATGGAGATTCCAAACGGGTCCCCGAGCTTGCCAGTATCAACAAAGCGAGCGAGACGCCTGCGATGTTAGGCGGCAGCCCGTGCGAAAACTCTTGGTTTCAAATTGAACGCACATGGATTTCTTTTCATCATATAATTATTATATTATTTCTGAATAAGCGCTGTTCTGGCTCTTGAAAATTTTTGCTCGCAAACGCTCGTAAACTCTCGTGGATCTCTCGTAAACGCTCGTACGAGCGTTTACCTGTTACATACGAGTTCCCGTACGAGCGCACGACCTGTGTTCAGGGAGCGCCCAGCCCAGCTTTTCGTGCAGTTACACTGAAACTGTCTCTCTTCAGCCCGCTTTGAAATCCTGCCTCTTCACCGAATGCAGCCGGAAGAGCTTGCCTTCTCGACACACCTTGAAAATGTCAACTAGTCTGATGGTGATGAGGGCACGGATGAGTGAACACAATTTTGAGAACGTAACCGAGACGTTGAGAGGGAGCGGACTGCTCGATCTGATGTACCCGCAATATCGGATCCTGCTTACGTGTATGGCGGATATGGCAGACGCGTGCGGCGGCAGAGAGTTTCTGGCATCGCATACCCAAATTGCCAAGAGGTCGGGCGGCTACCGTAACGGAACCATGACGCCTGAACTCGTTGCCGAGCTGGTCTTCGATTTTATCAGGCTGGGCATCGTGGAAGTGGTGCCGGCGAGAGGTCCTGTAACCTATCGCAAGGGGATCGGCAAAGAGAAGTGGAGGCGAGTTTCGAGAGACGAACGAACAACATATCGTTTCGGCAGTTATGACCGTTTTGTCGAATTGGCCGAGGAGATACGGCGACTGCAGGGCAATGACGACGCGTCTCTGTTGCCGCCTGTCGTCCCCCAAAGTGATGCAGTGCCCGGTATCCAACCCGGAGCAGCCAGACGTCAATAGCGCCAGGGCGTTGCGTCCGCAGACGCTTTGCTGCCGCCCGAAGGTCGTCGGAGATGGCCCAACTTCCGCTGTCAACGTCGATGGCGACATATTCCCCGTGGTGGTCCGCCTCGACTTGCGGACGGATGTCCCGCTCATATATCTCGTCGCCCAAGCGGGCAGTCTCTTCGCGTGGTCGGCGTGGGGGCATGGTGGTTTCCCTACCCTGGGCGGGCACTGTCGTAGTCTCTGCGTCCTTCATGTGTCCCCCTTCGAGGCGTGCTTCTGTATATGGAGCATTCTATTACTTGCGGGCGTGTGCGACAACGAAAGAAGGTCCGTACAGGGGAGGACAGCGTTCGGCCCTGATTTACACTATACGACCTCCTCAGGGCAGTAGGGAGGTTGAACGCCGAGACCAGACAGGCCTTGGCTAGCCAAGTTCACGACAATAGTGAGGACAAGATGACGAAGAAACGTACTTGGACACCTTGGCATGAGGTCGTCAGCCTGCGCGACGATCTGAAGAGCGGCGAGCTGTCGCTGGCCGTATTCGCCGCCGACCTGTACGACGTCGTCTTGCAGAGAGGGCAGCGAACAGTCTACGAAGATCCTGCTGAGTTTTTTGCCCTGACCTTTCCAACCCTGAATCTGCGTGATCTGGTGCGCGACGTGGCTCAGCGGCTGGCAGGGCACAGCGATAAGGCCTATCGCTCGCTGTCGGTCACCTACGGCGGCGGCAAGACCCACACGCTGATTACGCTCTGGCACCTAGTGCAGGATCTGTCCACGTTGCCGGGGCTGCAGACTGTAGACGAGTTTGAAGCGCATATCGGTGGCTCAATGCCCCGCGCCCGCGTCGCCGCGCTCTGCTTTGACAAGATCGATCTGGAGCTGGGCGTCGAGACGCCGGCGCCGGACGGGTCGCGGCGGATGCTCAAGCATCCCTGGAGCATTCTCGCTTACCAGCTGGCCGGTCCGGAGGGGCTTCGAATGATCCACGCCGAGGGTAAAGAAGAGGAGCGCGACTCGCCGCCGGCGGAACCGTTGATTGTCAACCTCCTTTCAAAGCCGCAGGAGGAGGACCTTGCCACTCTTGTTCTCCTGGACGAAGCGCTGATGTACCTGCGCGCGCAGGTCGAGACAGATCAATCGGCGCGCGGGCGCATGGTCGCCTTCTTCCAGTACCTCACGCAGGCGGTCGTCAAAGTGGACCGCTGCGCCATGGTTGCCTCGTTGCTCGCCTCCGATCCTGGCAAACACGATGAGTTGGGAAACGAAATCTTGCGCCAGGTATCGGAGGTCTTCGGCCGTCAGACGGAGGAGGACGCCAGCCCGGTGAGCAGGGAGGACGTGTCCGAGGTGCTGCGACGCCGCTTTTTCAAGCCGGAGTCGATCCGCGAGCAGGACCTGTTTCGCCCGCATGTCACCTCGGTGGTTGCAAGCGTCGCTGCGCTCGATGAGCAGACAAAGAAAGGGCGGCAGGCGGCCGAGGACCGTTACCTCAGGAGTTATCCGTTTCACCCTGATGTCACCGAGATCTTCTACACACGCTGGACTCAGCTGCCGCGCTTTCAGCGCACGCGCGGTATCCTGCGCACCTTTGCCATCGCGCTGCGCGACGCAGAGAAGTGGGACACGAGCCCCCTTGTCGGCCCTGCCGTTTTCTTGGGCGCGCCGGGCGCGGCGGACCTGGCCGAAGCGGCCAGCGAACTGGCCTCCGTCGCCAGCGTTGAGGCAGGCGCCGGCGGCCACCAGGCGTGGCGGCCGATCATCCAGGGCGAACTGGACAAAGCGCGCAGGATCCAGTCCGAAGTGACCGGTCTGAACCACCGCGAAATAGAGCAGGCGGTCATTTCTGTCTTTCTCAGCTCCCAGCCGATCGGTCAGAAGGCGCAGACGCGCGAACTGATGACGCTGCTCGGCACAACAAAACCCGACAGGATCGAGTTGGAGAAGGCGTTGCTCCACTGGACTGAGCTTTCCTGGTTTCTGGACGAAGCAGAGGTCAATACAGCTGAAACCGGCTCCGTTGGCGCGCCGCGACTGCCGAAGGCGTGGCGGCTGGGGAATCGTCCCAATTTGCGCCAAATGCACGACGACGCCTGCCGCAATCGTGTCCCCGACCCATTGATTGAATCGAAGCTGATCGAGGCGATCGAAAAGGAAAAATCTCTCACAAGCGGCGCTTCAGCGGCCGGCGCCCGCGTCCATACGCTGCCGCGGTCGCCCAGGGATATTCAGGACGATGGCGATTTTCACTTCGCTATCCTTGGCCCGCAGGCCGGTTCGGAGTCCGGTAAGCCGAGCGCAGACACCAGGCGCTTCATCAATGAAACGACGGCGGCGGATCGCCCCCGCGTCAATCGCAACGCAGTCGTGCTGGCCGTTCCCTCCAAGGATGGACTTGACACTGTCCGCCTCCGTGTGCGCGAGCACCTTGGCTGGCTGGAGGTCGGAAACCAACTCAAGGATCAGTCTATCGACCGCCTCCGCGAACAGATGCTGAGTACGAGGACCAGGGAGGCAGGCAGTCGCATTCCTGAGGCAATTAAGCAGGCCTATTCCATCGTCGTCACGGTCAACGAGTCCAACGAAGTCCACGCCTTCAAAATTGCGATTGCCGGGGAACCTCTCTTCACCACGATCAAGGCCGACCGGCGCGCCCGCATCCAGGAGACCGCTATCAGCGCCGAGGCGATGATGCCCGGCGGCCCTTACGATCTCTGGCGAGCGGATGAGCCCGCCCGCCGCGTCAGAGACCTGGTGGGGGCCTTTGCCCAGAATGCCAAACTGCCCAAGATGCTGCGCTACAGGGAGATCCAGGACACGATCGTACAGGGAATCGACGCGGGAATCTGGGTCGGGCGCACGACGCGGCCCGACCGCACCTTCAAGACCTACTGGCGGACCCGGGTCGATGACAGCGTGTTGAAGGATACGAGCCTTGAGGTTTGTCTGCCAGAGTCGGCTACGCTTAGCGACCTGAATCCGGCGCTGCTTAAGTACGACGCCCTCCCAGAGCTCTGGGAGGGGGATGAGATCAGCGTCCAGTCCGTGCATAGCTATTTCGCGGGCGAACGTGCCGTGCAGGTGCCGATGGAGGGGTACGAGGACACGTTTTACATTCCCGCGTGTGACCTGTCCCAGGTGGATGAGGCGATTTCGCAGGCGGTGGCCCAGGGCCTGCTCTGGCTGACCAACGGCCCCGCCTCAATCCTGGGCGAACCGATCCCCGCGGGGGTACTTGCGCCGTCAGCGGAACTGAGACCGCCGCCAGAACTGATTGTATTGGGCGAGTTGATGGCCGAGGAGATTCCGGATGCATGGCAGGACGGCAAGAGCAATGCGCTGGCCATCATGACCGCCATCTCAGCCAAGCGGGGGGTGAATCTGCCGTGGAACGCGGTTCGATCCGCGATTGGGGAAGGGATTCGCGCGCAGTGGTTGGAGCTGGCTGAAGGGAGCGCCCCCCTGGATACGGATCTGTCGGGCGCTCAAGGTGTTCTGCTGCAGACGCCGGCGGCCAAGCCTGGCGGGGTCCGGGACGTCACGGATGACTATCGGGAGGGGGTGCTGACGGCCGAGGCGACGTTGAAGGGGCACGGGATACAGGACCTTGCTGAGCTGATGCCGGAGATTCTTGAAGCCGCGGCCGGGGATCAGATCGTGTTCAAGGTGCGGATCGAGTTTGGCGGCGAAAAGGAGCCTGACAGGGAGAAGGTGGAGAGGATAAACGCTTTACTTTCTGAGGCGTTGGAGGAGTTGAGGTTGGGTAGGGGCATCTGAACTATGTTTGCATACAGGTGGCAGCCTTTAGAAGGCCTTGACACCCATACCTCCAGTATGGACTTCCAGGAGATTGACTCGCTTCACCAGCAGTGGCTGAGCTTTCGTAAACAACGCGAGCAATCAAATCCCGACGCGTACAGGGCTTTTCTGGAGCGCCTGGACCGTCACTGGGCGATTGAAACAGGAATCATCGAAGGGCTATACAATATCGACCGCGGCACAACCCAAACCCTCGTAGAACACGGCCTCATCGCAGACCTGATTGATCGCACTGCCACGGACCGTGATCCCCAGGATCTCGTCAAAGTCTTGAAAGATCATCAGGAGTCGGCAGAATTTGTGACTGCATCCATCAGGCACGAGAGACCGCTTTCTGGGCACTACATCAGAGAACTCCACCAACTGTTGACTCGAAACCAGACCACCTACACTGCTGTTGACCAGTTCGGTCGTGTTTTTGAAACCGAACTGGTCAAGGGCGGCTTCAAGACGCAACCCAACAATCCACCCCGGCCTGACGGGCAGATTCACGAGTACTGTCCTCCCGACCAGGTAGAAAGCGAAATCGATAGTCTGGTCGATTTTTATCACGAATTCGAGGCGGCAGACGACAGCCGTCACAAGCTTCTCATTGCAGCCTGGTTGCATCATCGATTTACACAGATCCACCCGTTTCAAGATGGAAACGGAAGAGTTGCACGAGCGTTGCTAACCTGGCATCTGGCAAAAGAAGAGTACCTGCCCATCGTTGTAACGCGCGATGATCGTAAACAGTATATCGAATGTCTGGAGTCCGCTGACGCCGGCGATCTCAATCTGCTCGTTCAGTTCATTGTTCGATTGGAAAGACAGACGATCCTGGAGGCATTGGCTGAGCCTGAGCCTGTCACAGACGCCGGCATGGTCAGTCAGGTTCTGGATCATATAACCGGGCAGATCAGGCGGCGGCAACGGGAAAGACTGGAGCAGTTGCGCTCGGTCAACTGTCTCGCCTCTTCCCTTCGAGACAGGGCCAAGACATACCTGGAATCTCAAGCCGCTCCGGTCCGTCAGCGGCTTGGTGAAGCCGGCCTTACTGTAGAGTGCGTCATCGATGTGGGCGGTCCGGACAACAACAAGGAACACTGGTATCGGGCTCAAGTGGTTCAAACTGCGAGGGACGCCGGACATTGGGCGAACTGGAATGAAGACAGGTTCTTTATCAAACTGTCCATCAATCCGGAGAACCGGTCTCAGATACCACGCCTTATATTTGTTGTCTCCCTTCATCATGTCGGCCGGCAGCTAACCGGGATCATGGCCGCGACCGCTTTTGCTCAAATCGTCAACGTTCAGGACCACAGCATGGAAGATTCCGAAGAACCGTCCGCCCCCGATGTCTATAATTGCACCGTAGATTCGTTTACCTTCACGTGGGACGGCGATGTTGAAACTGTTGCGCCGCGCTTCACTACCTGGCTCGAGACGCCGTTAACTATTGCACTGCGTCACTGGAGTGGGTCTATATCGTGATTATCTCCAAGAGCGATGCCTACCACCATATGGGCGCTAACTGGTTTATCATTGACCACTACCCATAATTGAGGTCAAAGGTTTCGGTGAGAGCGGTAGGTTCTTCATCCAGGGCGTTTCCAAAACCACAGAGTTATGATAAATTGACCGGCACCGAAAAGTCACCCAGGAGAGCACAATGATCCACGACAAAACCAATCACACCTGCGACGGTGAACCGATCCTCACCGACTCTCAGGTGCTCGAATTCTGCCGCGAGGGCTATCTTCTGCTGAAGGGCGTCGTTCCCGACGAGATCAACCGCCGCACCTGCGACTATCTCGAAGGCAGGATCCCTGCCAACCCCAGCTACATCCCCGACGGCCTCACCGAGACAGACCTTGAACGCATCCGCGCCTCCCACGAACCGAGCACCATCTTCCTTGAAGACTGGTTCGTTGAGCATGTCCTGCTCAACCCACAGGTCGTCGGCGTCATGCGCTCGCTGCTGGGCCGCAGCTTCGGCCTGCCCGTCCTCGCCAGCCACCATCACGTCCAGTGCCCCATGCCCGCGCAGGGCTGGCATCACGACGCCGACCACGTCTTCGGCCCCGAACTCAACTTCGTCGAGGTCTTCTACTTCCCCCAGGATACACCCGTCGAGCTCGGCCCGACCGAGCTGGTGCCCGGCACCCACATCATGCCCACCAAACGCCCCAACGACGAGGGCGGCGTCTTCGCCGACGGCCCCGCCGGCACCATCGGCGTCCACCACCAGAGCATCCTCCACCGCCGCGGCCTCTCCACCGCCAAGGGCACGCGCCATATGCTCAAATACAACTACTGGCGCACTGCCCCGCCCCAGAGAGACTGGATCACCGATCCCGAGTTCGACTTCCAGGGCGCCTATTACGGCGGCCACAACCAGGCCCGCTACGTCGCTCACATGTTTTACTGGCTCTGCGGCAAGGGAGAAGAATACCGCATCATCGGCGGCCAGGCCTGGCCGTGGACCAGTCCTAACCAGATCGGCCCCTCCTACGGCTTCGGCAGCGCCAACGGCTACCAGCCCGACTGGCGCAAACACAACCAGGACGGCTACGCAGTCTGAGCAGCGACATGATCCACGACAAAACCAATCACACCTTCGACGGCGAGCCGACCCTGACCGACTCGCAGGTGCTCGAATTCTGCCGCGAAGGCCATCTGCTGCTGCGCGGCGTCGTTCCCGACGAGATCAACCGCCGTACCTGCGACTATCTCGAAGGCAAGATCCCGGCCAACCCCAGCTACATCCCCGACGGACTGACCGAGGCCGACCTTGAGCGCATGCGCTTCTCCATCGCGCCCAGCTCCATCTTCCTCGAGGACTGGTTCGTTGAGCACGTCCTGCTCAACCTACAGGTGGTCGGCATCATGCGCTCGCTGCTGGGCCGCAACGTCGGTCTGCCCGTCCTCGCCAGCCTCCACCGTGCCGAATGTCCCATGCCCGCGCAGCACTGGCATAACGACGCCGACCACATCTTCGGCCCCGAGCTCAACTTCGTCGAGGTCTTCTACTTCCCCCAGGACACCCCCGTCGAGCTCGGCCCGACTGAACTGGTGCCCGGCTCCCACATCATGCCCACCAAGCGCCCCGACGACGAGGGCGGCCTCTTCACCGACGGCCCCGCCGGCACCATCGGCATCCACCACCACAGCATCCTGCACCGCCGCGGCCTCTCCACCGCCAAGGGCACGCGCCACATGCTCAAATACAACTACTGGCGCACCACGCCTCCGCAGCGCGACTGGATCACCGAGCCCGATTTCGACTTCCAGCGCGCCTACTACGGCGGCCACGACCAGGCCCGCTACGTTGCCCACATGTTTTACTGGCTCTGCGGCAAGGGAGAAGAATACCGCATCATCGGCGGCCAGGCCTGGCCCTGGTCCCACCCCAACCAGATCGGCCCCTCCTACGGCTTCGCCAGCGAGCGCGGCTACCAGCCCGACTGGCGCAAACAAAACCAGGACGGCTACGCCTCTTAAGTTGTCAGCTTCTGGGTTTCGCTGCAGCGATTACTATGCGGTTCCGAAAGTAAGGCCCAGCTCGTTCAGCCATCTGCGATAGGCAATGGCAGTGCGGTCGGATCGCAGATGCAGCTCAGCCTGTAAGTCCAGCGGAAGCATCTCAGGCCGTTGTGATTCCAGGACGGGTATGTCCTGGTCGAACAGCTCGTCCTGGAAGGCGCGGATTTCATCTTCAGGAACGTCGTACGCTGTATCCGTAGAAAGCCACAACCAGCCGCGGCTAACCAGCTTCTCGACCGGCGTGACTGTGAAGAAAAAGGCGAACCTGGTCTCATCAGTCGGCTTGACGACATAGACTGTCAAGGGGCGTTGAATGTGGAAAGTGTAGGAGGACGCATCCTCGGCCTCACTCCCGTCTGGCTTGGGTTGCCAGATACGAACATCCCTCGCAATCACGCCATTTGATCCTGCCTCGACCTCGTAATCCTCCATCTGCGGGCGGCGCTGGTCGCCCAACAGACCGTCATGCACGAAGGGGAAATGGGCAACATCTACAAAGTTTTCCAGGACACGGGGCCCACTGGCTCGGATATCGTAGGGTCCACAGAAGGTCTTGTGATAGTTCGGATCATCCCATTCGGGAAACGAAGGAACATCGTGTGCAGGATCGCCAAGGGAGACCCAGACCATGCCATATCTCTCTTGAACCCGGTACGATCGGGTGCGCGCCTTTTGTGGAGGCGCCTGCTCGGGGTGGGCCGGAATGCGTACGCATTGCCCCTCGCTGTTGTAGACCCAGCCGTGGTAGGGGCAGACGAGGTTATCATTTTCAACCCGGCCAAGCGACAGACGCGCGCCCCGGTGAAGGCACAGGTCTCTCCAGGCCAGGACCTCGCCCTTGAGACGCCACAGCACGATATCCTCCCCCAGCACACGCGCAGCTGAGATCCCGCCCTCTTTCAACTCCTGCGAGAGTTCGACCGGATGCCAGTCGTCGATCAGAACAGGGTCATTGATCATAGTAGCGTCTCTCTGCAACACTTGGGTGACAGGTGTGAGTATGCGATTTCAGCCTCAAGATTCCAAGGCCTGCACATCTGCCTGCCCCCGCGTCAATACCTCGCAACCGGTCTCGGTAATCAGGATCGTTTCGCTTGTGCCGGCGCCATACTCGCCCAGGACTCGCAAGGTGAAGGGCAGGTGAAAGGTCATGCCGGCCTGCAACGGGGCATGATTGTGCAGTTGGATGAAGAAATGGATCGGTTCCAACCAGTCCGGAGGGAAGCCGATTCCGACCGAATAGCCGAAATTGTAGTGGAACTGGATGCGGTCTTCAATGGGCTTGATCGCCTTCTGGAGCGCGGCCGCCGCAACATCCGAGGTCGGGACGCCGGCACGCGCCGTTTCAACGATCGTCTGAACGGCCAGCTGGGCCGCGTCAGTCAGCTCCTGACGTTCCGGCGGGGTCGGTCCCACCACGGTCGTACGCATGATCGGCGCCGTGTAGCGCCGCACGCAAGCCCCCAACTCGATGAAGACCGAGTCACCTTGCTGAATAGGGATGTGGCCCACGGTACTGTGGGCCAGGCCGGAACGGTAACCGGCCGCTACGATGGGCTCTATGCACATGAAATCGCTGCCGTTGCACCGCATGACTTCGTATGCCGCGCTGGCCACAGCATGATCATGGACGCCTTCAGCGACCGACGCCAGCGCGGCTTCCGCGCCCAACCGGGTGAGCCGGCCTGCCTCGCGCATGTAGGCAATTTCCTCCTCTGACTTGACCAGCCGCACCCCGTCTACAAGACCTGAAGCGTCCGTCCACTGGCTTTCGGCAAGCATCTGCCGCAGGCGGCGGTAGTTTCTCACGCCAAGATTGGGGCTGTTCTCTTCGATACCCAGGCGTCTGTTGCGCAGATTCTGGTCGTCAAGCAGGTTGACCAATGACGCAACCGGATCGTCTTGCGCCGTGTAAAGCGCCGGTTCGCTCAGCCACGCGCTGGCCAGGAAACGCCCCAGTTCAAAGTTGAAAATAAGCAATATGGGGTCGCCGCTGTCGGGGACGATACAGCACTGGAAATCCCACGAGTTGACACTGTTGTAGCCGGTCAGATAGAACACGTTGCCGGCGCCGAATACGAGCAGCACGTCGATTTCCCGGTCCGCCATTTTCGTTCGCGCTGCGGCCAGCCGGCTGTGGTACTCCTCGACCGTGAACCAGTTCTCCTTCGGTATTCCCATCGTATGGCTCCATCAGAAAAAATAGTTGATAAGCAAAGCTCCGGAGACCGGTTCATGCGCTGGCAAGACAACCCGCAGGCCGGCTGGAAGAAGGCAGAGCCTGTCGTTCTCTTCTCAACCGGGCGCGAAACCCCCTGCCCTTGGCGGGAGGCTAGGAATTGACATCCAGCGAAACGGCCTGCCCGGTCTCCGTGGAGCGGATGATGGCGTCGGTTACCCGTAGCACATCCAGGTTGCGTCGACCGCTGACCTCCGGCTCCACGCCCTCAACAACGTAGTTATACAAGAGGCGTGCGACCCAGTTGATACCATCTCCCGGCTCAACATCGATCCCCGCCGCGTCGAGCGGCAATGGAACCACGCTGCCGTCCTGGTATTCAGCGTGCAACGTGGTTGGGATGTCCTGGAGGGGGCCGCGCTGTACCAGCGTCGCCTGGGCACACTCGATGCGGAATTCGTAGGCGCTGCCCCGTGCCTGGGAGGTCGACACCAACGTAAACGGAATGGAGCCATCGAATTCGATAGTCGCCACCGCGGAAGAGGGGGTGGGCCAGCTGCCCCAGGAAGGCTCGAATGAGTATCCGAAGACGCGCGTTACCTTGTGTTGGGCGAGCACGGACAGCAGCGAATCGATCTCATGCACTGTCATCTGCCACAGCTGCATGTGCTCGCTCAAGGGGTAGTGACCGGAGCGCGGCTTATAGTGGTGCATGTGGCCGAAGCCGGGGGGGCCGTAGGCCTGCTCCAGCATCAGCCGGCGCATGGTAAGTTCCGCCCGAAAGTAGCGGATCTGCTGGGTCACCACGATCTTCACCCCGTTGGCATCCGCCAGTTCAACCAGGCGCACTGCTTCTTCCAGATCGCAGGTGAAGGGCTTCTCAACCAGCACGTGCTTGCCGGCGAGGATCGCCTCCCGGACAAACTGCGCGTGAAGCCGGGCGTGGGTTGTTACGCCCACCGCGTCGGCCGGGACATGCCGCAGCGCGTCGGTCAGCGTGGTGAAACAGGCCGTCTCCGGCAGTCCGATTGCCAGGCGTTCACGTTCCAGGAATTCCCGGGAGATGTCCACCAGCGCCACCGGCCGCACATGGGGGGAGTCTTTCAGATGCTCGAGGTAGTGGCGGCCGCGCCCGCCCACTCCGACAAAGATCGCTTTCAGCGCTTCTTCAGCCATTGCGACTCCTCCCAGGATTCAATCTGAACGCCCGTGCCGGTTCAAAGAGCTTCTCCTGGCGTTCCTATCAGTACTCTGCCAGCAGGATGCCGCGTCCGAAGACGGGCGCCTTCACGCCGGCCAGGCGCAGGGTTGCCCAGATGCTCACCGCCGGCGCACTTACCACCGGTTTACCCAGATCGGTTTCCAGCGCTTCCATGATGGCGGCTGTGCGGATGCCGCTGCAGGCCAGCAGCACGCACTCAGCACGCGGGGAGTTCACCGCCCGCGCCAGGTTATACCATACCGAGGGCGGCGAGTTACCGATCTGCCATTCGGTTTCCATGCCCGCGCTCTGGCTGCCGGTGACCTCGAAGCCGTGCCCTTCAAGGAAATTTACCAGGAGCTGTGTCACATCCGCGGGGTAGGGGCCGGCCACCGCCACCCGCTGCACGCCCAGCGTCCGCAGCGCCTGGACCTGGGCGGTGCTTATCGTCGTCGCCGGAATGTCCACAGCTCGCTGTATGGCTTCGGAGATCTTCACGTCACCGCCCACGCCGCGCACGAAGCTGCACGAATTGCAGAGGAAAACGATGGCGCCGGGCCGGGTGATGCGCAGGGTCTCAGCCGCGTCCAGGATAGGCCCCAGGTCGGCGTAACGGTCCACCATGTTCGGGCTGATGGGGTCGAAGCGGGTAGCCGCCCTGTAGCGCGTGAAAATCAACGACACGCCGTCCGGCAGATAGTGCCAGAACTCGTCGTCGTTGATGCCATCGTCCGGGGACAGGAGACCGAGACGCGTGCGCCAGCCAGGCACGCCGCCGCTTAACCGCAGAGCCGGGGCCGTGGCCTGAGCTTCCGGCAAGTCCAATTCTGAAGAGGCAGCCGTTTCCAGCGCATAAGCGTGCCGTCCTCCTCGAATGTCCGACCTGCCGTCTTCCGTCATCGCCCCATCTCATCCTTTCAAGCCGGTGAAAGTGACCCCTTCGACAAAATGTTTCTGGGCAAAGAAGAAAACGAGCAGGATCGGGATCAGCGTGGCCACGGAGGCAGCCATCATCAGGTGTAATTCACCCGTGCCCTCCTGGAAATCCAGAAACATGCGCAGCCCTAGCGAGAGAGTGAGGCGACTGTCCTGGCGCAGGTAAATGAGAGGCCCCAGAAAATCGTTCCAACTGTCAATGAAGGTGAAGGCTGTCACGGCTGCCAGGGCCGGCTTTGAGAGCGGCATGACGATCCGCCCGTAGATGTTCAGCGAGTTGCAGCCGTCTATACGCGCCGCATCATCCAACTCTTTGGGTAAGGTCAGGAAGAACTGGCGCAGCAGGAAAATGTAAAAGGCTGTGCCAAAGAAAGCGGGCACGGTGAGCGGTAGAAAGGTATTGATCCAGCCCAAATGGTTGAAGATGAGAAAGGTGGGAATGAGCCGCACATGATAGGGCAGCATCATGCTGCTGAGAAGAACCAAAAACAGGAAAGTGCGTCCGCGGAACCGCGTGTAGGCAAATCCGTAGGCCGCCAGTGAGCAGGACAGCAGCGTGCCAAAGATGTTGACAACGGTGATGAAGGCAGTGTTGAAAAACCAGCGTGTGAACGGTAGCGAGGTCCAGGCAACCCAATAGTTGTCCCAGCGGATCACCTCCGGCATCAGGGGTTGCGGAATCCGTTGAATCTCCGGCAGCGTTTTCAGAGAGGTTGAAACCATCCAGGTGAAGGGGATCAGGAAGATGATGCCGCCGGCCACGATAATCAGATACAGCAGCGTGTTGAATAGCACAGGGCGCACCTTGTGCCAGCGCCACCCCTTCTGCAAGGGTAAAAGCGAATCTGTTCTTCCGACTGCGCCCTGCTTGGCTTCCATCATCCCTCTCTGTCTGCGTGTACACTCCCTTGGACATCAACCTCTCGACCTGCATTCCGACAGTCTTCGGAGCAACACTCAGCTCTGGTTGGCAGGTTCTTTCATCTCAGTTCGGCTCCTCGCCGGCGTAGAACACCCAGCGCTTTGAAAGTTTGAGTTGAATCAGCGTCAGCGCCAGGATAATCAGGAACAAAATCCAGGCCATCGCTGAGGCGTAGCCAATGCGCAGCCACTGGAAAGCACTGCGGTACAGATGCAAGATATAGAAGAGCGTCGCGTCCGCCGGCCCGCCTTCGGTCATGATGAACGCCGCCGTGAATATCTGAAAGGAACCTATGACGGTCATGATCATGGTGAAGAAGATCACCGGCGACATCATCGGAATCGTCACTTTGATCAATTTGTCCCACGCGGTAGCGCCATCGATCTCCGCTGCCTCGTAAAGCTCGCGCGGCACGCCCTGCAAGCCGGCCAGATAGAGCACCATCAAGCTGCCGAAACCCCACGTGCTCATGATGATAAATGCCGGCATCGCCCACTTGGTACTCCCGAGCCAGTTGGGACCCTCGATACCCAGCAGCCCAATCGCCTGATTGAACAGCCCGTAGCGATAATTGAAAACAAAACGCCATAGGATGGCCGTGGCGACACCCGCCGTCACCGATGGCAGGTAAAAGAGCGTGCGGAATACCCCGATCCCGGGCAGTTGGCGGTTGAGCAACAGGGCGATGAAGAGGGCCACCACGAGAATGAGGGGAACGTGGAATACGGTGAAATACACCGTGTTCACGAACGATTTTACCCACTTGGGATCGTTCGTGAACATCGTGCGATAGTGCTCCAGGCCTACCCATTCGGGCGGCCTGACCAGGTTCCAGTCGGCGAAGCTGAGAAAGAACGACGCCAGGAAGGGCCCAAGCACAAAGGCTAAAAAGCCGATCAGCCACGGGGCGATGAACAGGTAGCCCTCGATCCTCCGCCAGCGCCACCAGCCAAAAACGCTCGTCTTTCCCGCGCGGCGCACGGCAGGCTGCGGTTGTGAAGTCATGGTTGACTCTCAATGGCAGACGTCAGAGGGGCGGAGGCGCAAGCTGTTACTGCTCGCCACACAAACAACCTGCCCTCCCTCCGCGCCTCCGTACGCCTGCTCAACTCTACTGGCGCGCCAGTATGCGATCTCCTTCTGCCACAGCCGACGTGATGGCGTCAGCCAGGGATGCCTCTCCAATAAAGGCCTTGGTCAGCTCACCGCCGAAAACGGTCTGGAGCCACTCCGTCTTGCCGTTGAAGATGGGAAGATGCTGAACACCCGGCTCGGCGAACATCTCGGGCACGACGCGGATATTTTCGGGCGGTTTGGTGGCGTAATCTTCTTCCACGGCCGGCGTGTAGATTGGTACCTGAATCTTGGTGCGGCCGGCCCAACGTTGCGAACTGGGGCCGCCCAGCGCGATGGCCAGGTCTGCGTCCAGGTCGGGATGCTCCGACCAGATCGGGCCGGCGAAATTCTGCATGAAGGTCCAGAGCGCGCGATTGCCAGTCGCCGGCGACTTCGGGAAGTGCAGAATGTCATAGGTGAAGTCGGTTACGCTGCGGTTGAAGCCTCCGACACCTCCGGTCCCGCCATATGTCATGGCGACCTTGCCGCCGTTAAAGAGGCTGCCGATGCCCAGGGCTTGCAACGCCTCCATCTGCTCGGCCTGAGGCCAGACATTGTGTTTGAAACGCAAGTCGTACAGGAACTCAATGGCCCCACTTGCTTCGGGTGTATCAAGGGGCGTATGGAGCCTGTCTTCGCTCACAATTTCGCCGCCGTTGGCAAAGATCCATTGGGCGAAGTGCTCGTCCCAGCGGGTGCTCTGCATGTAGCCCCACTGGTCGATCTCGCCGTCGCCGTCGGTGTCCCGCGTCAACTCCTTGGTCACGTCGACAAAATCATCCCAGGTCCAGTCATCGGATGGCCGCTCAACGCCGGCCTCTTCGAACATGTCCACGTTGTAGTAGAGGAGCGGTGCACCGTTGATCCAGGGCATCGCGATCTGTTGGCCCTCGTGCCATACCATACACTCGGCGCCCGTGGGAACATTGTAGTCATCCATATCCACCGGCGGCTGTTGCATCGGCAAGCGGTCGTCCAGCGGCAGAAAGACGCCTTGGGCGGCCATCTCGCAGAACAGGTTGGCGTCCCAGAGCATCACGGGCAACGTCTTTGCCGCCACCTCGGTCTGCCAGCGCACGTCGATATCCGGCGCGACCTCCACCTCGACCGTGACGCCCGGGTGTGTCGCCTCGAAAATGTCCTTGACCCGCGTCGTAAACTCACGGCGTACGGGCGAACCGTAATGCGTTACCATGCGCAGGGTCACGTCTTCCATCGCCGGCGCGGCAGCGCCATCGCCGGCCGGCGCCGCGGCTGGAACAACACACGCGGCCAGCACCCCGGCTGTGCCGGCGAAAGCCGATGTGCGCAAGAACGTACGCCGTGTGATCTTCTTCGTCGTTGAAACCATTTCTGTTCTCCCTTCCACTGCGTGGATGCCATCCGGCTGAGACCGAGGAACAACAGTGCCTTGAGCTTGTCGCATAGGCTGCCTCCTTTGCCGGCACTGCCGGCGCTGCCCTGACTCTAACTTCCGCATTAGTTCGGGCCCTTGCCAGGCGCCGGGCTATACGCCTTCTATCCCGGCCGGCGCTCAGGGCTGAGCGAGATCGGGGTGATCACTTTGGAAGCCAAGCGTTCGCTGGGCTGGCGACCCTGCCCCCAAACGAGGGGCCAGCCCCCGGCTAAGGTCCGCTTTCGCAGACGTATCTCTCCCGGTGTGGCTTGCAATTGCATGCCCTGGCACAGTTTCGACTCTCTCTGTATCGGCAGCTGGAACAGACAGTGGGTAGAGCTAGCCTCTCAACTGGGCCTGAGCGGCATAGGCTATGGCGAGAGCGCCGGCGCAGTTGTCGCTGATTATGCGGCCGTCGTCCATGCTGAACTCGCGCGCGGTAAATTCCGACACCACCAGCCTCTCCATCAGCGCAGCCTCCACCGCGGCGCGGGAGGCTTCAAGATCGCCGGTCACCGCCTCCGTAGCCTTTGCAGCCTGCACACCCATCACGGTCAGACCCCGCTGAAAGCAGAGATTCTTGATCATGCCCTGGCTCTGCCCGTGCCGGTAGGTAAATTCCAGATGGTCCTCCACCCTCTTCCCTTCACCCAGGTAAGGGTTTGGGCTCCAATCGGCCACGCACTGAGGCGAGTACCTGTCCAGCAGATGCACGAGGCCGAGATGCATGCCGTACAATCGACGGGTCACCAATTCGGTGCGTGTCATGGCGCCGATGTCGGCCGGCTCCAAATAGTCGTCGCTCAGAAACACGCCGCCGTCAACAAGCTGGCGGCCTTCGAGGACCGCCCAGGTGGTCCACACAAAGCCACACTCCAGCCCCAAAATACGCGATGCCGGCCCGGTCGCCGCCAACGCGGCCGCGTTGATCCAGGGAAAAACTGCTGGCGATAGAGACTTTCCTTCGCTGCTCACTAGGGCCTCCTTATCAACCTTCGGCCACGACAGGGTTCCGCAGCACGCCAACCTCAGCCACCTCCAGTTCAACCACGTCGCCGGGGTGCAGCGCCTCCGGGTGGGCCGGCGTTCCCGTCGCAATGATGTCGCCCGGTTCCAACGTCATGTACCGGCTGAGGTACTCGATCAGGAAGGGAATCAGGAACAACATCGTGTTGGTGCTGGCTTCGGCTACGACTTCGTCATTGACTCGCATGATCATCGCCAGGTCGTGCGGATCGCTCACCGCATCGGGCAGGACCAGGTGCGGGCCGATGGGCGTGAAGGTATCTATGCTCTTGGTATATTCCCAGGGACGTTGAATATCCCACGCGGCATTCTGCAGATCGCGAGCGGTAACGTCGTTAAACACGGTATAGCCGGCCACATATTGCATCGCATCCTGTTCGGGTACATCGCTCGCACGGCTGCCGATCACCGCGGCCAAC
Organism: Caldilineaceae bacterium; assembly: GCA_965204525.1. Taxonomy (GTDB): domain Bacteria; phylum Chloroflexota; class Anaerolineae; order Caldilineales; family Caldilineaceae; genus Bin5. Next base: position 3,590,348 of record OZ241994.1, read on the forward strand.
TCGATCTCCGGCTCTACTTGCTTCATGATCTTCTTGTAAATGATTGGCTCATCCGGTCCGATAACAGAGGTCGCGACTTTGAAGAAGAAGGGCGGCTCTTCAGGGTCCGGATAGCCTGGGAAGGAATAGTTGCCGCCGAGAGCGATGATCTTTCCCGGCCGCTTGATGGGCGCCCGCAACGGATGATCAGCTGATCCGGCGGGCACTGTCAGAGCCTGCCGCAGGTTGTGCCGGTCAATAAACTCCAACACCGGTTCGATGACCGCCGGACGGACCATATTCCTGTCCAACATCTCATGAATGCTGGTCACCGGCGATGTCTGGATGTTACTGTTGAACAGATCGTATGCCTGCATCGCGCGCGAGAGATCGAAGATGCCATCCTGTTCAACGATGCCCACATGATCTTCCTGGCCGAAAGCAAACAGAGCGAGCTTCATGTTAGGTGTCCTCCTGACGTGCAGCGCAATCAGCGATTAGGGTCCTTACCAAGCGTAGACAGTGTGCCTTCTTCATTCATCAGAGCCAGCGGGTTTTCCCCGATTGCCAGCGGAAAGCCAATACGAGCCACGCCCTGTCGTTGGGACTCGAAGACGGCCATGATCATCTCCAGGGCGGCCCGTCCTTCACGTCCGTTGGATGCCGGCTCACGATCATCCCTAACGGCGCTCAGGAAGTCCTGGAGAGTATCTGCGATAGGATCTGCCACGACCGTCTCGACAGGCCGCCAATCGTCAGGCGTGTGTCCTGCCGTCCATTGATAGAAGTGAAGTCGGTCCACCCCGTCGGAGATGTGCAGCCGGCCCTTCACACCTTCGAGTTCGGCCATGAACGCAAAGGTACGGTCCGCGCGGTTGCCGCTTACTTCGAAGAACGCCTTGACGCCGCTTTGCAGTCCGAAAAGGCCGGTGGCAGCATCTTCGATGTCTACGTCAGGGCGCCAGCGCTCGACATTGGCGAGGCACCAGAGAGGATCTCCGGCGTAGAAGCGGAACAGATCGAAGAGGTGAGTGCCCTGGGCCATCATCCAACCGCCGCCATTCAGCCGGTACTGTCCGGCATAGTTTTCGGGACTGCGCGGAGGCCCCACGCACTTTCCCGAAATCACGAGCAGATCACCGATTTCGCCGGCCTCCACCATTGCCTTCGCCTGGCGGAAATTGCGCTCGAAGCGGTAGATGTGGTCGATCTGGAGTCGCGTCCCGGCCCGCTCACAGGCTTCAAGCATCCGGTCGGCTTCGGCCAGATTCATGGCCATCGGCTTCTCACAGAAGATGCCCCGCACGCCGGCCTCAGCCGCAGCGACGGTCGGAGCACAGTGGGCGAAGGGCGGTGTGCAGACACTGACGATGTCCAACTTTTCCCGCTCCAGCATGACCTCGTAATCGAGGTAGAGGTTCTCGATATCCCAGTCATCGCCAAAAGCTCGGAGACGGTCCGGAATGATCTCCGCGGCGGCCGCGACCTCCACACCCCCTAGTTGACGGTATGCCCGCATGTGCGCCCCGGCAATGCCGCCACAACCGATCAAACCCGCCCGCAACGGTTTGCTCATATGCGCTCTCCTTATCCTCTCAGGCCGGTTGGCGTTACGCCCTGCACGAAGTGTCTCTGCTGGGGAAAAAGGTAGTGGCAAGAAGTAAGTTGTTAGAGCAGGGGCCTCATCGCCGGGTTGTGGTCAATGATCTAAAGATAACTATATTTAATTTTCTAAGTTTGTCAAAGGGGAGTTTTCTCCCTCTTCGCCAGCGAGCGCGGCTACCGTCCCGACTGGCGCAAGCAAAACCAGGACGGCTACGCGCCACCGGAGGGGCAACCCTTGTGGTTGCCCCCGTGGCTGCTCGTACGCCGCAGTCACTAGGTCTCGTTGACGTTTGATTAATTTTGTCACATTGGCGACAATAGTAGGATGTCTACAAAGAGAATTGCCGACCATCAGTGGCAGAAACTGTACGCGTTTTTGCAAGGACACCCTCGTGCCTACGCAGGGCAAGAGGAGAAGTGTCGCCGTTTTGTTGAGGCAGTTCACTGGATACTGCGCACCGGCGCCCAGTGGCGTGAACTGCCGGACAGATATGGAAAATGGAACAGTGTATTCAAGCGCTTCGCACGCTGGGATGAGAACGGAGTTTGGGCTGATATGTTCAAACAGTTCGCTCAGGACCCAGACATGGCAGCAGTGATGCCCGACAGCACTGCTGTACGCGCCCATATGTGCGCAGCGGGCGGCTCAAAAAAGGGGGCCCTCAGCAAGAACAGTGCCTAGGTCGGAGCCGGGGCGGATTCAGCAGCAAGATCCATCTCCTCGTCGATGCCCTTGGCCTTCCCCTCAAGTTCATCTTGACTGGGGGTGAACGCCATGATATGTCCCAAGCTGAATCGTTGCTCGCCCCCTTCGATTTTGACGCCGTTATTGCCGATAAAGGCTACGATTCTGACCCGTTGCGAGAGCTGCTCGCAACTCAACAGGTAGAGGCGGTCATCCCTTCCCGCCGCTATCGCAAGCAACCGCGGCACTATGACCGAATCCGCTACCGAGAACGCAACATCGTCGAACGTTTCATCAACAAAATCAAGTGGTATCGACGCATTTTCACTCGCTATGAAAAACTCGCACGACGTTTCATGGCTTTCTTACACTTTGCTTCTACTTTGTTCTGGCTCGAACAAAATGTCAACGAGCCCTAAAAACTGGAAACTGAAAACTAGAAACTACCCTATCCCCGCCCCGCCTCAATCACCCGCGCCACCAACCCGCCTGCCTGCATCGGACCCGTCAAGTCCTCGTTCAGAAGCGCCGCCGGGGCCGCCCATAGCATCATATTCTGATAATAGTCCGCCCCGAACGCGCGCTGGCCCGTGTCCGCGTCGCCGCGCACCGTATTCGGCGCGTCCCACGTATAGCCCCAGCGGCAGCTGATGTTGTCCAGGCAGCGCTGCAGCAGATCGCGGCCAAACGCCTGCTGACCGTTATACATGTACGTCATCGCCAGCATGTACAGCTCCGGCGGGAAATAGCTGAACGTGCCGTAGCCGCCCACCTTGGCCGGCGCGCCCTCCGCCGTAGCATAGTTGACCGCGCCCGACTGGCTCAGCGCGCAGTTGTTCTCAGCCACCGTCTGCAGCGTCCTCTCCACCCGCGCCGGCGGGAACGCGCCCGCGACCCCGTGCCAGTCGGTCACCCACTGCCCGTCCAGCTGGTAGCCGAAGATCAGGTCGGACTTCTGGCCCGTCTCCGGTTCGTTGAAGTTCAGATAATATTCTCCCGCCCACAGATGCTCCTCCAACGCCTGCGCGCCGGCCTCCAGCCACGCGTCGCAGCGCGCCCGGTAATTCTCGTCCCCCATCGCCTCGGCCATGCGCCGCATGATCTGCACCTGCGCCATGCGCACACCGCCGGCATGGGTCACGTAACCCTTCCAGCCCGGTTCCGGCGCCTCGAACCACTCCGTGTCGCCCAAGCCATGGGAATCGGTGCCCGGCGTCGGCATCGCCATCACCTGCGCCAGCCCGTACGCCGGCCGCAGATTCATCGAAAAATCGTTGCACTGCTTGAGCGACTCCCAGAACTCGGCCAGCACCGCGTCGTCGCCCAACACCTGCCAGTAACGGTCGACCATGATGACGTAGCAGGCCCCGTTAAGGACCGTCTGGTAGCCCACGTCCGGCGCGCTCAGGCCGTAGCCGGGACGGTTCGCCTCATCCGTCGCCGTAATGCCTCCGAAGATCCACGGCGGCCGCCCGTCTTCAAACTGGTACGCCTTGTAGCCCCGCAGCGTCGACAGCGCCGCCTCCGGGAAGAAGTAGACCAGCGGGATGTTGCCGTAAAAGCTGCACGGCAGGCACTCGATCTGCGGGCAGCCGCGCGGGCATTCGTTCAGCCCGAACAGCCCGTCCTCCTCCCCGCACCACGCGCCGATCGGCGCCTGCGCCTGGCCCCAGATGCTGCACTCCGGGATCAGATGCAGATTGTTGATCAGCGCGTCCGCCAGCCAGCCCGGCACCTCCTCCGCGCCGTAAAGCGCCTCCTGCCACGCGATTACCCGCTGCAAAAACTGCTCATGGTTGCCGGCCAGGAACCGGGCCGTGGACAGCGCGTCCGGATAGTGGCGCGCGTACATATGCGTAAAGAGTTCAGTATCCTCGTGTGAGGGCGCGCCGCCCGCGCGCCAGTGCGGCGCATGCCAGGCCAGCACCACGCGCACCGTCCGGCTTTCGCCCGCGGCCAGCGCGAACGGGATCGCCAGCGACGCGCCGCTGTCTTCCGCCGAAGGCGCCGGCAGCCCATCAGCGATCCGGCTCCATGCCGCCTTGTCCGCATTGAGCGCGCCCCCGTCTGCCGCCCCGTCCCCGTCCACTACGGCCAGCACATAGGCCATCTCCCAGGCATCGCCCTGCCGCCCGCTCTCCACCAGCACACCCTGCAGCGGGCCCGTCAGCGGCCGCCGCTGTATCCCCTCCTGCGGCCCGAAGCCGGGAAAGTTGAACACCAGCGTCCCGCTCTGTGCAGCGTCCTCCGGGTTGCGCAGGTGGATCTCAAACACTGCGCCCGGCGCCATCGAAACCTCCGTGTCCCCGGGGATGAACGGCGACCACGCCCGCACGCCCACCTTGACCGGCGCCGCGCAGTCGAACTCCATGTCCAAGACTGGATAGTGCCCCCAGTAGTCGATCGAGTCGGCGATCGCCGCGCCTGCCAGGCCGATCTCGTCATACAGCGGCGCGTAGTCGGTCGGCGGAAAGGTCACCGCGCTCTGGCTCGGCTGCGGCGTATCCCGCTTGCCCAGCGTGTCCGAAACCAGTATCCACGCGCCTTCCGCGCCGTCCTCGCCCCGGCAGGCCAGCCCCAGCATCGGCAGGTTCAGCAGCGCCCGCGGCTCGACCAGATGGTTGAAGATCGTGCTGTAGCCGAACATCCCGTTCGGCTCCACGTCGATGCAGCCGGTATCCAGCCCGCCCAGCGGCATGCCGCACGTGGGCCGCGGCGCCCCGCGGTAGACAATTCCGGTGACGGGCTCCGTGTAGCCGGCCGCCTCGAAGCTGTGCCAGCGGGCATGGAGCAGGTGTGGGGGAAAGAGTCGGTCACTCATCGGGCTCTCCTCACTCTTCTCTACTCTCTTCTCGTTTTTGGGGTGGTCGGGCAGTACGGCGATGCGGCCGGGGATCGTTTACGTCAGCAGGCGCTCCATCAGTTGAAAAAGACTGTTCTGAAACCCGCCGTCAATGACCAGCGCATGGCCGGTGATCGCGGCGGCGTCTTCCGATGCCAGAAAGACGGCCGCGGCCGCGACCTCCTCCGGCTGGACAAAGCGGTTCTGGGGGATCGTCTGCTCCCGTTTGGCGCGCATCTCTGCCGTCGGGTAGGAGTAGTCGGTCATCTCCGTCTCGGTCGTGCCGGGGTGGATCGTGTTTACGCGGATATTGCGGTCGGCCCACTCCACCGCCATCACCTTGGATAACATGGCGACCGCCGCCTTGCTGGGGCCGTACGCCCCCCTGTTGTAATGCGCCGCGAGGCCGGAAACCGAACCGATGTTGATGATGTTGCCGCCGCCCTGCCCAATCATAAACTGTGCCGCGGCCTGGCTGCACAGGAAGGTGCCCTTCAGATTGGTGTCAATCACCCGGTCCCAATCCTCTTCGCTCAACTCCTCCATCGCCGACCTCAGCGTGATGCCGGCGACATTGGCCAGAATATCGATCCGTCCCAGCGTTTCGACGGCTGTACGCATCAACTGCTCAACCTGGGAGCGGTTCGAGACATCCGCCCGGAACGTCAACGCCCGCCGCCCCAGGGCCTCAATCTTGCCCTGCACCGTGCGCGCTTTCTCGGCGGAGGCATGGTAACCAACCACCACGTCCGCGCCCTCACGGGCGAACGCAAGACTGAGCGCCTTGCCGATCCCGCGCGCGCCTCCGGTAACCACCGCGACCTTGTTCGCTAAACGCATTGCCTTTCCCACCCTTACCGGGACAATTGAGCCGCTGAACGAGCCTGCCTCTCCACTTCACACTCTCGCCGTGCGCGCGAGCGCTTCATCAATGTGCCGCCGGATCACCTCCTCCAGCGGGGAAATCGCTACATCTAACTCCCGCTCGATGCGCCGGGTCGACCAGTTGTAAATGTTGGGCTGATCGGGCGCCGATTCATCAAACGCGATCCTGGCATCGGGCAGGTGCGCCTGGATGGCGTCGGCCCACTCCTGCGCCGTGATCGCATAGGCCAACGAATTGTAGACCGCGTAGTTCAGCTGCTCCTTCAAACAGAGTTTGGCAAAGAGATCCGCCGTATCGTCCACATGAATGATGAGCAGCCTCTGATCGCGGCGCGAGGGAACTGTGAACGGGTTGCCCGCGGCCAGCTCGTCGATACATTTGCTCTGCCAGGCAGAGAAGCCCTTCGTCCGCCCAGGCGCGGCCACGTTGGCGATGCGCAATCCGGGAATCTCCATCCCGTAGCGCTCCATGTATTTGGCCGCCATAAACTCATTCCACAATTTGTGCGCCATGTAGACCGTAACGGGGTAGCAGTGGTCATCCTCCGTAACCGGGCGGTCGCCAAAAGAGTCCTGCAGACCGTAGACGGCTATGGTCGAGGCATAAACGACGCGTCGAATACCCATCAGCCGCGCCGCCTCGAATACGTTGTTCATGCCCATCTGGTTTACCCGCATCGCCAGTTGCAGCTTCTCCTCGGACTCCGGCGGCAGGATATAGGCGAGGTTGACGATCCTTTCTACGTCGTACTTCCGGATCGCGTCGATGATGTCCTCGAAACGGGTAACGTCTGCCACGACGATCGCCATACCGTCGAGGTCGGCCACCGCGCTGTAATCGGGATAGAGATCGAAGCAGATAACGCGCTGGCCCAGGCTGACCAGACGCCTGGTCAACCTTGAGCCGATCAGCCCGGTTCCGCCTAAAATCAGAATGGACACAATAGTTCCCTGACAACGGGTTGCTTGGTCATGGCCTGCTACGCAAGCACGGTGCGCGCCAGCTCGTCGAACTCCTCCAGCGTGAGGGACGGCTGCGTCTGCAAGCGCTCTCGCAGCTTGTCCAGGATCAGTTCAACGTCCCGCGAATTGTACCGATGCCCGGTCACGTCCAATCGGGCGCGCACCGCTTCGCCGTGCAGAGTCGTGCTGCCGAAAACGACCGTCCGCTCCTGCCCGATCACGTGCGGGTGGACGCCCTCCATGGCTTCCCACAGTCCCTTGACGATGCAGTAGACATGCAGTTCAGCCTCGTGAATGTAGGCGTTTTCCCCTACCAGCGGCTTATTGATCTGGCGCCTGAAACCTGTAACTTCCTCAACGAACCTGGACAACTCTGTCAGCTTCTCCAGGCGGATACCTGTGGAAAGGCCATAGTGCGTCTCCAGCGCGACGACGACCTCCTCCAGTTTGGTGAGACCGCCCTTGTCACCCAGGCCGTTGACCACCAGATCCGCCGCTTCCGCGCCCGCGCCCACCGCGGTCAGCACATTGGCCGTGCCCAAACCGAGGTCGTCATGACAGTGGATCATCAGCGGCACGTCGACCAGGTTGCGTATCTTGCGCACAAGATGCTGCACGCCCGGCGGGCATCCGTAGCCGTCTTCGTAGAGGATCAGCAGGTCGATGCCGGCCCGCGCCGTAACCGAGTAGAACTCCCGCAGAATCTCCCAAGGCGTGCGCGATACGTCGGGATGACCATAGGCCACGCGCAGGCCGCAGCGCTTTGCATACTCGATCACTTCAACCGTGCGCGGGATCAGCGCCTCCCTGGCCGGGCCCAGCTCCATGACCTGCTCATCCGACGCCCAGATGAGGATCGGATGCTGGAGGACGTCGACCTGCGCCGCGTCAAGCTCCTGGCATCGATCCACGTCCCTCTGCCAGTCCGCTGACCAGACGCGGGCAAAGCCGGTGATCGCCAGTTCCGGGATCTCGCGCCTGATCAGTTTGGCTGTCTCGTAGTGGCCCTGCTGCGCGCCGACATAGCCGATATCAACCTGCTGCACGCCGGCCTCGTACAGCTTCTCGGCGATCCGCACTTTGTCTCGCGTCGACATCGACAGGCCGGGCGTCTCCTCGCCCTCGCGGATCGTGGTGTCGCGCACATAGAAGCGGGCGGGCAGATCGAGCGTGCCGCGCACCTCCTCGGTGTGCATGTAGCGATCCAGGCACCACTTGTCGGGCATGTAGTAAGGCCCGAACTCCGGCCTTGATTTGCTGGACATGGCGGTTCATTCTCCATCACTGGCAAATGGGTGTTCCAAAAGGCGTGCTTGAAGGGGCGTGAAAACGTTCAATAACCGGGAGCCTCTATCGCAAGAGTTCGCCCAGAAGCCGCGTGATCCCTTCACGGATCAACCGTTCAGCCTGCGGTTGCGGCGGCATCCAGGGCCGGTTCCGCGTTGGATGGCCCCATGACTCGTAGCCGCCGGCGGGCCCCAGATCATAGTCCTCTGCGGTCGCCACGTACCCTGTTATCCCGTTGGTGTGGCTGAAGACAAACGTATGCCGGAAGGGCGACACCGCATCTGCGTACAGTTGGTACTCTGCAAACATCTCGGCAGTAAACGTGAGCAAACACAGCGCGTCGCCGACGGCCAGCGCTCGCATCGAAAGCGGATGAAACTGCCGCTCGCCGCTCTCGGCAACTGCCAGCAGCTCGCGAAAGCGCGTGCTGTCCGGGTCCTCCGCTAGCGCCGCCCTGCATTCGGCTGCTGTCGGCAGCTCTTCCAGAGGAAGAGGCAGATCGAGCGAGCGCGCTTTGAGCGCGCCGGGCGCAACCGGCCGGGCGTCGGCCAGCGCCCGCGTGACGGCAAACGCCAGCGAGAGCCCCGCGGCATCACACGCGCCGAAACCGCCGCGCAAAGGATGGCCGTTGATGTTGCCGCAACAGCCTTGCGCGAACATGAATACGCCCTCCGGCTCACCTTCTCTGGCCAGCAAGTCGCGCAAATGCCTGACCGCGTAGCCCGGAAAGTCCGGCCCGATCTCCTCGCTCAGCCAGTGGACGATCACGGGATGGGCGGCGTGCGAAAAGAGCGCCGCAATCCGCCTGCCGTCCGCATCCTTCGCATCGAGAACGTCGACCCAAGGCACAATCGCGCCGTCGGGATTCGGCGCCATCACGATTTTGCCGTCCTGCATCAGGCGTCGGTTGTATCCGATCTGCACAGGCGCGCGGCCCGCGTTCAGCACGCAAGGCCGCAGCTCATCATTGGCGCGCTCCACCAGCCCGGCAATGCAGTCGGACAGCCACTCGCCCGCCTCAGGCGTCATTTCACGCCCGTCAACGCCCGGCGCATTGTGCGTCTGGGTTGTGGTGATGATGAGGTTGCCGCCTGGGATATCCGTCGTCCGCTCGATGCGCCGGATAAGCTCGTCTGCATACTCGACGCTGAACGTCCCCATGTCTGCGGCAACGATGACGAGCCGGTCGTCATCTGCGCCAAGAACCAATGCGCGCGCAAACAGATCATCATAGACAGCCGGCCTGTCCTTCACGCGCGTAATGACCGCCTCAGCCGCGCCGGCCAGCATGGAAGGGGCGCGCTTCATCGCTTCACCACCGGCAGCAGAAGATGCGACGGAAACTCGGCGCTGTGGTAGATGGTCTGGTTGGCCGGCCGGCTTGGCAGGTCCTCACCGACCGGCGCGCCTGTGTTCGGATTCAGATCATAGGCCGGATAGAGTGACGAGGTCACCGCCAGCTGAAGACAGTGACCCGGCTGAAAGGCCATCGAAGTTGCCATGAACTCAATTGTGTATTGGTACACGCGGCCCGGCGTGATGGGGGAAGGGGCCGGACTGTCAATCCTGTCTGCCCCGGCGCGGTAAGAAGCGCGCATCACCGCCGAAGTCAACGGAATCGACCTGCCGTCCGGCTGCAGATCGCACAGCAACGCCACCCAGTCCGTATCGACGCAGTCACTGGCCGCGTAAAGGGTGATGAAGGCCGTGCCGGTTATTTCCAATTCCTCCGTCAGCGGCGCGCTGGTGTAGGTCAGCACATCGGCGCGCCGCAGGGCGTAGCGATAGTCCATCGCCAGCACGTGGGAGTCCCTTATCGGATCGGGCGACTCCGCGTCTTCCACCGAGGGCACGGGATCTTCGGGGTCGTATACATACCTGTCGCCGACCTCCTCTCCGGGCGGCGTCCAATCCAGCGTCCCGTAGCCGCCCTCCGGCTCCGGTTGCCTGCCGCCTTCGGGCAACACATCCGCCGCCCCGCCGCTGTGGAGATAGAGGGGAACCTGCTCCATCCCGCGCACGGGCCACGCAGGCTCATCCCGCCAGCGGTTGCGGCCCATGGTGAAAATCCTGACTTGGGCATCATCGCCCTGCCCGTTCTCCTCGCCCTTCAGCCAGTAGTCGAACCAGCGCAAATGAACCGCCCTGATGTCCAGCACCGCCTCTTGCGTGAACTCCAGATCGCCCAGGCGCGGCTGCGGATTGGCCGAACCGGCATGGTCCCACGGACCCACAAGCAGCCACTGTTTGTCGGCCCCGGGTGAGCGGGCCGCCATCCCGTTGTACATGTACATTTCGCCCCACTGGCAGTTGTCAAACCAGCCGGTGATGTGCAGTGCAGGCAGGTCAACCAGTTCAAAGTAGTCCTCGAACGACATCTGCTGCCAGTACTCGTCGTACGTGTTGCGCTCAAGCCACGTGCGCCAATAGGTGTTCGTGCGCCCGACCACCTTGTCGACATCCTTGAGCGGTCGCGTGCGGATCAGCCTGTTGAAGTTGTAAGGCGAGGCCACGCCCGGCTGATGCGAGGTCAGCGGCTCGAACGGGTAGTGCTGCATCGTGCGCCCGCCGGTCATGTTCAGCCAGCGGAACTGGAAGACGGGGAACTTCCCGTTCATATAGTTCTCATCGTGCATCCAGCGCATGCCGCCGGTGACCGAAGTGACGACCGTGGTCAGGTGGGGAGGACGCTCACGCGCGGCAAGCCACTGCACGGTGCCGCCATACGACCCGCCCATCATGCCGATCTTGTCGTTCGACCAGGGCTGCTCCGCGATCCACTCGATCGTGTCGTAGCCGTCCTTCCCCTCATTCACGCGCGGCTCGAAATGGCCTTCCGAATCGAATCGCCCGCGCGCATCCTGTAGTACCACCGCATACCCCCGCGCGCTGAAGAACTGGGCAGCTTCCACCATGCGGGGCGCGATGTTGTCATAGGGTGTGCGCGCAAGGATGACCGGGTAGGCTTCCGCCGCCGCCGGCAGGTAGATATCGGTCGACAGTTTCACCCCGTCGCGCATCGGCACGGGCGTGTCCCACATAAAGCGAATGTCGTCTTCCAAAACGCCCCAATCCTTATATCCGTACCTGTCTCCGTCTGTGTGGATGATGACCGCTGGATAACTGTAGGGGCCGCCGCGTCGATTAGCCGCTCAATGACCCCTCCAGCAGGCCGCGCATGAACAGCTTGCCCAGCAGCAGGTAGACCGCAATCGTGGGCACGGACGCGATCAGCGCGGCGGCCATCTGCAGGTTCCAGGGGATGACGCCCATGCTGGAAAAGTTCTTGATGGCTACGGTAACCGGCGCCCTGGCCGGGTTGCCGAGCACAACCAGCGCCATCAGGTACTCGTTCCAGATCCTTGTGCACTGCCACACCCCCACCACCGCAAAGGTCGGCCCCGAAAGGGGTAAAATGATACGGCGGTAGATGCCGAAAAAGCCGCAGCCGTCGATCTTCGACGCGTCCACCAGCTCATCCGGGACACTGGCATAGTACCTGTAAAACAGGAGCGACGTGATCGGTATGCCAAAGATGCAGTAGGCCATGATGAGGCCGTTCACCTTACCGTACAGGCCCATGAACTGCAAGACCCACACCAGCGGGATCAGGATCCCCTGGCCGGGCAGAAACATGCCGAACACGAACAGGAACAGAATCACATTCGAGCCGCGAAAGCCCCACTTGGCGAAAACATAGCCGTTGATCGAGCCCAGAAAAGTTGAAACGATGGCGCCCGGAATCGTGATGCGCACGCTGTTCCAGAAGTTGGAATCCATCTGATTCCACGCCTCGCGAAAGCTGCCCCAGTCGAGGCTCTTGGGCATATTCCAGATCTCGAATGAACTGATGTCTTCGAGCGGCTTCAACCCGGTCAGGATCATCACATAAAAGGGCACCAGGTAGAAGGCGGCAAATGCGATCAGGACGGCATATTTGGTGCTGCCGACCAGGAGACGATTCAAACTCATTCTCTCTCCTCACGCAGAACGCTGATCAGATAGGGCAGGACAACCGGGATGGACAAGAAGAGCATGAAGGTGGCGACCGCCGCGCCCAGACCGTAGCGGCTGGAGCGAAAGGTCTGCTCGAACATGTAAAAACCGAGCGTATCGGTCGCGAAACCGGGGCCTGTGCCGATGATGCTGGGAATCTCGAAGTTGCCGATGGAGCCGGCGCCGGTCAGCACAACCGCAGTAAAGGTGACCGGCCGCAGCATGGGGATGAATACATGACGATAAAGCGCAACCGTGCCGGCGCCGTCGATGACCGCCGCCTCCCGCAACTCGTCCGGAATCGCCCGCAGACCGGCCAGGTACAGGGCCATAACGAAGCCGGAAAACTGCCACGCGCCCATAATCGTGATCGCCAGCATGCCCAGCTTGGGGTGCATGTACCAGAGGGGCCGGAAGTTCTCGAATCCCAGGTTGGCAATCAGCAGATTGATCCCCGCCGACGGCACCTGCAGCCAGCGCCAAGCCGTCCCGCTGACCACCGCCGAGACGGCAAACGGCATCAAAAAGACGGTGCGAAAAAAGACTTCGCCCCTGATCCGCTCATTGAGAAGCGCGGCGAGCAGAAAGCCGATGACGATGCACTGCGACATGTAGCCGACGGCAAAGAGGACGAGATTGCGCAGGTCGATGTGGAAGCGGGGATCGTTGACCAGGCGCTGCCAGTTCTTCAAACCGGCAAAGGAGAGGTCGAGAGCTGGGCGGTCCCAGTTTGAGACCGAGATGTACAGCGTCCAGCCCATGAAAATGTAGATGAACACGGCCACGGCGATGATGGACGGGGCCAACACCAGGATCGCGACTTTGCGGTCGTCGCGGAGCCACTTTGGCAGCAGCGCCGGAAGCGACTTTGCCCTTGCGGAAAGTTCGGAATGCATGGCTCGATTCAGGTGCTTGAATGGGAAGGCGGAAAGCGGACAGAACTGGCGCCTATCCGCTTTCCGTGCGAAGCCTGCGAATCAGTTACTCGCCAATGCCGGAGTCTTTGGCGGCCTGAATCAGCTCCTCCTGCGCGCGGGCAACGTCGCCGTGCCCGGTCAGCATGTTGTTCACAATGTTGCCGAGATCGGTCACAAAGCTCTGCCGCACCAGGCCGCCGATGAACGGCAGCAGTTCATGCGTCTGCCAGGCGTCCATCGACTCGCGCAAGTACTCGTCGTAGAGGCTCACGTCGCCGTCCGTGCGCACCGGAATCGAGCCTTTGAGGGGATTGAAGGCGTCCTGTCCATCCTTCGAAGCCACGACCTTCAGCCAGGCGATGGCGTTGTCGCGGTTGGGCGCATTCTTGGGCAAACCGAAGGAGTCGGCCACCCAGACATATTTGCCCTGATGATTCGGGATGTCGGCCCATCCGACCAGCTCTTCGATCCCTTCCGACTTGATGAAGCCCCAGAACCAGTCGCCCATCAGAATAATAGCCGGGGTTTCGTCGTAGTCGGCGGCAAAGCGCTCCACCTGGTCGCCCCAGCCGACCTCCAGCCAGTCGCCGGAGGCGTACTCCATCGCCCGCATGTGAAGCTCAAGCGCCTCCGCCACTTCCGGCGCATCCCAACCGACCGAACCGTCGAACAGGCCGAGATAGGTCTCGCCGTCGGTCACGCTGTTGAGGAAGTAGTTGTAGGTGTGGAAGGCCAGCGCCCCCAGAGACGCCCCTCCAATGGCCGGGATGCCGGCCTCCTTCAACTGTTCCGCCACAACGAAGAACTCGTCCCAGTTTGTGGGCGGATCCGTGATGCCGGCCGCCTCAAACCTGTCGAGCCGGTACCACATGATGTTCTGGCGATGGATGTTCACCGGCACGACATAGGGCGTCCCTTCGTAGGAGACGTTGTCGATCACCGACTGCGGGAACACGTCATACAGCCCCTCTTCCGAAAAGAGGAAGTCCAGCCCCTCCATTCTGCCGGGCACAACGTGATCCTCGACAACGCCCACGCCGGCCCAGACCTGGAACGAGTCCGGCGGCTCGCCGCCCAGCATGCGCGTCTCCAACACCGTCTTCATGTTGACGCCGTCGCCCCCGCCGATTGCTGCGTTGTCGAACTCGACATCGGGATAGCGTGCGTTGAAGACCTCAATGATGGCGTTGAGCCCGGCCAACTCGCCGCCGCCGCTCCACCAGGAGAATACCTCTACCGTGCCGCTCGGCTCAGCGGCCTCCATCGACATGTCTGCCGCCGGCTCGGATGCGACCGGCTGGCAGGCGGCCAGGGCCAAAGACACAATGATGAGTAGAACCAGGCAAAAGCGCTTCATCGTTCCTTTCCTCCTTGTCAATGGTTGATACCCAGGCAAGCTCGGCTGCACAATTTCAATAAAATTAAATTATTTTTCTCGTGTCGGGCCATTGTAGCATAGGTGTTTCAAGTGAACAATCGCAAAAAAATGGGCCAACGTCCTGGCGGCGAAACTTGGCACAGCCTGTACGGGGGAGGAAAAGATCGCGGATGCCGCCTTTCCGTCGACTGGGAATGTGGGGAATCGAACCTGCCCTTGGCGCCGCGCTCGAAGCAATCGCAGTTTCGCCGGCCGCTGCGGCCCGCTGCAACGACACCCATGTCCTTGATTGTCAAACTTGATTGTCAAACTTGATTGTTAAACCTGCGCTGCGAGAGGGTAGGGTAGTTTATGAAGGGAGCTGAGCGGTTTCCGCTTGATGACCCAGGAGAGTGGCTGAACCGCGCCAAGAGCGAGCTGCCTCTGGCAGTACATCACTCATCAGGAGCATACTTTGAGGATCTTTGCTTTCAGGCCCAACAGGCTGCGAAAAGGGCAACAAAAGCGGTGATGACTGAAAAGGCAAGCCATTACACTTGGAGGGCGTATACGGATCAGAGGTCAGGAACGTGCGCGCCCAGTTCGGCCGACAGTTGCGCGGCAACCTGCATGACCGTCTGGGCGAAATGGGGCAACTGCTCAAGCGTGATGCGTGTGGTCGGACCGGAGATGCCCAGCGCCGCGATCACCTGTTGGCGATGATCATGGATCGGCGCCGCGATGCAGCGCACGCCGGCAAAGGTCTCCTCGTCGTCGACCGCATACCCGTCGGCGCGCACCGTTCCCAGATGACGCTTCAGGTGCGCGGGCTCGGTGATCGTCTTGGAGGTGTAGGCGGTCAGCGGAGCGCTCGCCACCCATTCTTCCGTGACCGCATCCGGCTGCGCGGCCAGCAGCGCCTTGCCCAGCGCCGAACAGTGCAGCGGACGGCTCGTGCCCAGGGCGAAATTCACGCTCAGTGCGGCCTGCCCCGGCTTGTGGGCGATATAGATCACGTTGTTGGCCTGCCGCACGCCCAGATTGGCCGTCTCTCCGCTCTCCTCCCGCAGTTTCGCGAGAAAATCTCCCGCAATGTCCGGCCAGTCCAGCAAAGTCGCCACCTTGCCGTAGAGCTGGAAGAACTTGGTCGGGTTGGAGGTGAACTCGCGCGTGCGTTCATCCTGCAGCAGATAGCCCTTCGCCATCAACGTATGCAGCAAACGATAGGCCGTGCTGCGGTCGATCCCGAGCGCCTCCGCCACATGTGACGGGCGGACGCTGCCGTCCAGCGCCATCTCCAGCGCCGTCAGCCCCCGCTCCAACGACTGCACCAACTGCTGCCCCCGTTTGGGTTGCATTATATCCCTCAGGTGTTGCGTAATTCGCACATGCAGCGTATCTTGTATACTATTTACGCTATACTG
Organism: Caldilineaceae bacterium; assembly: GCA_965204525.1. Classification (GTDB taxonomy): domain Bacteria; phylum Chloroflexota; class Anaerolineae; order Caldilineales; family Caldilineaceae; genus Bin5. Next base: position 3,606,288 of record OZ241994.1, read on the forward strand.
TCAATCGTAAAGCCGAGGCAGAGATGACTCGCTGAATGAGCGCCTGCCGGGTCTGGCATGACGATTAATACATCTCGCGGCGGGCCACCTTTATGCCCGGCGGCTCCTTGTGCGATTCAGCGGTTCCGGCGGTTGGCAGCCGGCGAAAAACCGTTCAGACAACAGCGGCCTCAAGCTCTGGGATGTCTTCAGGATGATCTGTGCATCCCAAAATCGGGGACAACCCCTTATCGCCACTACCCCCAGGATGCCGCGAGACGACCGGGTCATAGGAAGGACACATGATCGGAATCCGCCTTGCTGAAAGCATCCTCGACGGCGACATCGGAACCATTATTTTCGTCTTAATCCCCATCGCGCTTGCGATCTGGTGGTTCATACGCATCTACATACGCCCCGCCAGAAAGTGGAAGCCACCCTCAGGTCCGCAAGAGCGCACCCACTTCTACCGGAGAAAGAAAGTCACAGCGCAGAAAAAACCGCCCGATACCGGGTCCTAGCACTTGGGTGCATGGCATCGTCTCGGTGCGGGGTGATCATCTCGCCTATCAGAACCTGCACGACCTCGATAACGACAGCATCGTGTGTGAGTGAGGAGGAAGCGGAGCAATGGGCAATGGGGTGAGTCTGCGAGCAATCCTTGAGGACGAACGAGCATATTGGTCAAGGGTAAGCTGGGGATCATCGAAGGCAACGGGCGTCGCTCAATCGATATCTTGTCGCACGGCGGTTACTGCTTCTGAGTACCTTCATCCTCTCCCACGTCGGCGAAATTGGTGATTGTTACCTCGCCTTCGGGAAAGTCGGCGACGATTTTCAGTTTGCCTCCAACAGCCTCAATGTAAGAACGGAGACTGGAGATGTACACGTCTGTCCGCTGCTCCAGTTTGGAGATCGCGGGTTGGTTCACCTTCAGCATCTGCGCCAGCTCCTGCTGGGTCAGCGCCCGCGCCCGGCGCAACTCGTGCAAGGGCATCTCCGCCAGTAACTCCCTCTTTGTCTCGTTAATACGACGTCGGCGCTCCGGTGAAACCCCCTTGGTCAACTCGCTGAACGGATGGCGTCCACTCATTCGATTAACCCCTCCTTTCTCAGTTCCTCCAGATGCTCGTCGTAGAGGTCGTCAGTGATTGGCACGTACTCTTCGTAGAACCGATCGTTTCCGCTCTTGTCTCCGCCGATAAGCAGTATGGAGGTTCGCCTGGGGTCGAAGGCGTAAAAGACTCGTAAGGGCCTGCCATGGCTCTGCGCTCGAAGCTCGCGCATAGCCCCTTGACTTGAACTTCTGACATCCGAGGAGTAGGGATACGGCAACTCAGGACCATACGCCATCAGCAATTCGACCCTGGCGGCAACGTCGTCCTGCTGCCTCTCCGAAAGCGTCTGCCACCACTGCCCAAACTCATCCGTATACTCGGCCTCCCAAGACATGAGTGCAATATATCGAATTTATATCCATAATTAGCCAAAGAAATGGGAGTGGTCTTGTCCCTGGGGATGGCTCTTTCTCAAAGGAACATGGTAGTTGGGGGTTTTTGAGATTTTCGCCTTTCAGAGCATCGTGTCTTCTACTGGGTGGCGAGCCATTCTTGGAACTTTTGGGAGACGCCTCCGATCTCGTCATCCCGCACTCTGCCTTTGTTCTCATCGACAACTTCGTAACCGTCGGACTTTCTGAGATAGATCGGCTTGGCCCGATTATTGATGCCGGATGTTCGCGGCGTACTCATAAAGACATTGTAGGTAGACTGTAGGACTCCGGCATCAGCCTGCATCGCTTCATCATAGGAGAACTTTTGCAAGATCAACACAGTCGGGTTGTTGATACCCCCACTCGCCTTAAAGGTGGTTTTTGGCAAGCCGACTGAAGCGACGACGCGCGATCTCTTCAATAACCAAGATCGGATGAACTGAAGCCCTGGGTTGTTTAAGATCCCATCGGGAACGACGATCACGAGATAACCCCCCGGCTTGACGAAGCTAAGTGCTGTCTCGACGAACAGCTGTTCGGCAGGTACAGCAGAGCGAGGGGTCGCTGTTTCCCACGTCGGCAATTCGTATCGACTCAACACATGTGCATCATCGATTTTTGCCTCTTCGCCGAAGGGCGGGTTTGTGAAAAGAATATCGACACCGCCATAAGGGATCGCCTGCCTCGCAATAGCATCCCACTCTCCCGGTGATCGGGTTGAGTCAGCGCGAAAGACATTCGACGATCCATCTCCGTGCAACACAAGGTTCATTTGACTGGCGCGGACGAGGTTTGGATTGATGTCCAGACCATAGAGATTTCGGGCACATACATCTTGGACCCGCTTTCTGGCCCTTTCTCTGGGTGAAATTAGTGTTGCAGGTCGTCCCAGTTCTTGGACGAGCAACTTGGCACTCAAATTATTCAACCACGATACGAGGAACCCGCCCGTCCCGCAGCAACAATCCAAGACCTTCAGCCTTGTCAAATCCACCGTGTCGAAGAGACCCATTGCCATCTGAACGGCCATGTCGCAGACGTTGCGAGGGGTAAAGTACTCTCCCCTGTTTCCTCGCAAATTGGCACCGACCAACTCTTCATAGGCATCCCCTTTTACGTCGGTCTCAGTTTCGAGCAATGAAAGGAACTGCATCTCAGAAACGACATATGCGACAACACGTTCTTCCAACTTGATCTGATCGCTGTCGTCGAAGATGAACGGGTAACGCTCCCGCACGCGCTGGAATAACGGCACAATGCGTTCTTCCATTAGCCTCCGCTGTCCGCTCGTGCTTCGGCGTTCTTGAGGAGAGACACCGAAATTCAATTCGTCGCCGCTTTCTTCCTCGTCGAAAGTCTTGCAAAAAATCAGTTTAAGGAGTTCATGAAAGGCTTCGGCTTTTTGCAGTCCGGCATTAGCGTAAATGTAGTTGTGGCACCGTTTGAAAACGGACTTTAATTCGTGTGTTTGAACCAACTCGTTACGTGTCGGTCTTTTGGGCCGGTCCGCCCCAAATCGTGGAATATCAGATACCCGCTCCACAGGACCCGACTCCGATTTCTCGTAGGCGCGCCGCTCACTACCAACCCAAAGTCCGAACCGACTGGCTGGACATGCCGCCATGTAACTCATCAATTGCCCGTCGCCGTCCTTGTCATCCGAGGGAAGCGTATCGTCCCGCTTTGCCTCTACTACGATAGAGATGTTTTCCTGACGATGTTGCCTGTCGTGAATGTATATAGCCAGATCTGCTCTTTTCCGGGATCTGCCGATTTTCACTACTACCTCAATCCCGATGTCCTCTCTCGGATACCCGTACTCTTCAACAAGGCTACGTGCCCATCGCTGGCGGACGTTTTCTTCGGGTGTATCCTTCCGTAGTTGCCCAGTGATAAAGCACCTTAATTTTCCAGGGGGGACGATGTAGTGGATGTCATTCGTCATCCCAGGCACTCCTTATGCTCTGTATAGCCGCATCCCTTCGCTCCATTCCTTGTGTAATTCTCGCGTCGATTCGCCTAATTGCATCGTCGCTCAAACATGGAACTAGAATCGTGCGGAGGTGGGTGTCATCGATGTGATCAATCTGTCCGCCGTAACTCTCCCGTAGAATCTGTTTTTGGGCAAGAGGATTCGACAGCCAAGCATAGAGATATCCCGCAGTTTTCGGACTGTTCGGAATGACTCGGATAAGGTCATCTGATGCGAACCACCCGTCAAAACGGTCTGTGACGTAGAACACTCGGCCTAGCGTTCCTGACCTTGTTACTAGCAACCACCCTGCCTGTATTAGGAAGGCGTCGAAGTCGAGATCCGAAGCAGTGGAGATAAACCGATCTGGCCCCTTAGCGAAACTAAGCAATGCCTGAAAGTCTGTCGCGTTGAGGTAGGGCTTCGATCCGCTTAATTGCTCGGAGATAAAGACTTTCCGACCCCTGTCCCTGATGAATCGAACCTCTGCCCAATCGGAAAGAGGGGTGGTCTCGCAGTCTAATTCTAGGTTTGCGCTGGGATCGAAATGGGCTGCATCTAGTCTAATTCCGTCGTCTGAGAAAATCCGTTCCACTGAGACAGACCAAGCTGGAGGCTCTGGATCAAACTGCATGTCGTTTTCCTTCAAGCGATGTGATTTCGTTCTTGCAGGGAAGATGCCCAGACAGGTTTCGCGTCTACGATAAATGTTGGGACGTTTTCGATTTCAAAGTTTTGGGAGAACAGAAAGTCCAATTCCTTATCGCTGTGTCCAAATGCCCAAAGAAACAATTCTGCACCTAGCGATGTGGGTTGACAGGTTAGTCCTCCGTCGTTAGGCATTGAGCCTTGTCCAATATTTGGCACATCTGGCTCTTCATCAAACCCAATTCTAGGGTCATCGAGAATATATTCTCTAAGAAGCCCATCAAAGATATGACTCCATATTTGATGATTCTTCCATTCTGGCTCCGTCATGTCCATTGCTTCAATAAACCTCTTGTGAGAAAACCTGAATCTCATCATCTGTGTTCCATAAGGACTTCCGAATGAGTGTCGAGAATTGGAAAAAACTTTCGCGAGAGTAGAATAAATGAGGTAGTGGGCTCGTAGCTGATAGGTTGATAGGCTGGTGACGATTTTTGCGATTCTTACCCCTCTATCGTCTCGCCCTTCACGGGTTCTGGATGAGGCCAGTACGCCCCCTAAGTACTCGATAGTGATATCGCTTTCGGAGTAGACGGCTTCTGACAGCACTGTTCTGGCTACTCGCAGGGGGATTTGGCCAGGCTCATATACTCTGTCGCCAAGGCGTTTTCGAGCAACGCTGAGTAACTCCGCAACCTTAACGACCACCTGACTACTCTTAGGGTCTTTTGTGATATCTCGAAGAGAGATACCGATGTGTTCGAGTGTTGGTCGAGTTAATGTTTCAAATGAATTTCTCAGAAGTATTGCTCCTCCGACAGGCTTTCCTATTGAGTCCGCTATCAGTCTTACAGCTTCCAGGATTTCTTGTTCAGACATGTTTCACCGTTGTGGCTCTTGGAGATGTCGGAAGTCGTAGGGAATCGTATGCTAAGGTAGAAAAGGTGATTTGGCGCGGGCAGTCGGGTTAGGTTGATCATTGATTCTCCAGTTGGGCTGAGTCATTGCTTCACTCATCGTATGAGTCTACAACCTCCCACCCATCTTCTGAACATTTGAGACTTGTCATTTTTGTGACATAGGGCACTTCTCCGTTCCTATATCTTGCTTCTAGCAGGACGGAATAAACCGCAAATCTAAAGATGGAATTTAGCAATCGATCCGTCTCGTTTCTTAAGTCTTGCTGGTCGGTTTCAGGCACGGACTTAATCAACTGGCGAAGGCGTCTCTCCGCGTGTTCAAATTCACCAATGAACTTTTCAAGCATGCAAATGTTATTTTCCTTCTTTACATGCACTGACCAAGGAATCTTGACGAACATCTTGTACAGACCGATGCACTCTTCATGCCATTTGTTAGATGGATCAGTATCTTTCTCAAAGTGCCGATCACAACAAGACTGCAAGTGTGCTAGTGTCTCCCCTACCTGATATGCTTGCTCCCTTGCTTTTGAACTCTTATACCGATCAAAGCCGTCATGCGAAGAAGCCATAATGCTTTTCTCTTTTGCCATCGGATCTTCCTCCCCCCCCACGCGTCGCCACACTGATTGAGTAGCCGAGTCCTGACCAGTTTTGTCTAGTAGGGCTGAGCCTGTCACCTTGTGCTTCCTTCATGATATGTCCTATTCAGAAACTCTCTCATTTTCTCTAAGAGCGAACGTCCAGCGGGCAGCATCTTAGGATGCCCGGCACTCCCATAGGTCAGAAACCCTTTACCTCGCAAAACCGCTTTTGCCTCGCGAACATCCTTTAAGACAGTTGAATATGCCAAGTCATAAACGCGCCCGCTCGGCAAAGTCAAATTCCGCGCTTGCGCTACCTTCATTACCAAGTCTTGGCTGCTCATGTCTGGATCATGATCCACGAGCAACAGTATAAGCAGTTCCAAGTTTCTTTGGCTCATGGGTTAGGAAGTCAGCTGGGTGATGAGAAATCCTGTTTCGAGCGTTGTTTTGGCGGGGCTGAATGATGCGAAAATTGACAAAAACGATAAATGGCGCTAAAATGCGAATCGTGCTTGAGAGGTGAGACTCTGCGCAAGCACGATTCGACACGAACTATTAGATTGTTGACACGTGGGCAACGTGTTACAACAAGTATACCCGACTTTCGGGAAAGTGTCAAGAGGGGCTTGCGCTGAGTGTTCATCTCTGGGCGCGAGCCTTTCGTGTTTCCGGGGCTTTGCGGAACTTACCCGTGTGGACACTATTTCCGGGAGTATTTTGATGGATGACCCAGGTCAGCCAGAAATCGAAGTATTAAAACCGATCGCAATGTTTCTGTTGAAATGTATCACCACTGTTTGGCGAAACAGAAAATCTGATTCAAAACAAACTGATAGGAAGTCTGGTTCATCAAGAGATATTGTTTATGCTGTGCGGGGAAATTGGGAATTTGAAGTGGAGATGCGGGATTCTGCAACTGGTCGTGAGTAGAGCTGTATGTTGAGAGACGCAGGCCCTTCCACGGATCGTGGAGGGGTCTGTTGTGTTTTGGTTGGCGGAACAGAGGGGCGAGAGAGGTGTCACGACACAGATTATCAATCCAGGACCCAAAACATCAGCGACAGTCCCAAGGCGGCTCCAGTGATTCCAGATGTTGCCACCAAGGTGACGTAACCCAAAACGCCTGGCTTTCGTTTCCACGTTTCTATTCCGAGATAGAGGCATAGGGGCGCACACAGCAGATTCAGAACCACCACAATAGTGCCAATCAAAAAGGCCACCCCTGGGTTCAAGGGCGACCTCTTGGTAGTCTTGTACGTCCTAGGCGGAAACTTGGGTATCATGAATGACAAGTCAGGCAAACCCCATCCTCATTCAAGACTTCCGGGAAGATGACCTGTCGTCCGCACCGTTCGCAGTGATAGCTCTTGGCAGAATAATTCTTGGATGGTGGAGAGTTGAACATTGCGCGGGCCAGTTCTTCTGGTGAGGCATCAATTCTTGGAGGGAGTGGGGGCATAGTGGGGCGAACTCGTTTCTTGGCTCTCTTTTTGCCCATGAAGTTATTGCCCTCTCCTACGATACTGAAACTTTCGAGAGTTTACAGCCTGTGCCAGTCTAATTGAAATTTCCTCCTTTGTCAATCGGATCATTCAGAGAAGGCTCTGGTGCAGAACCTTCTCTGAGATTACTATCGGACTCATTCTATTGAGGCTCTTTGGGGATATTACTTCCCCCTTGCCGCCTATTGCCCACGTACTTCAAGTATCTGGGCGGGCGGTCGTAGTTCCTGATATCCGGATAGGCTACTCCACCCTCGGTCAACCGATCGTAACCTACTTTCTTGCCCTCCATATCCTGTACAATCATTGCCATTTTATCGACGGTACTCAGACCCCGCATATTGAGACGACCTGAGCATTCGTTGGCATATCTTTGCAGGTGTTTTGGACTCATGTGGTGATGAGTGCCGTGATATGTTCTCCTAAAAAGTGCCCAAATGGATTCTATGCCATTTGTGTGCACATCGTCGCGAACATACTCCTTCGCTCCGTGAATAACCCAGTGGTGTTCAAATGGTGTTCCCTTGTATGATGGAAGCTCGTCAGTATAGATCGTCGCGTCTTCACTGACAGTTTCGTGAACAAACTGATGGATCGATTCTTTTCCCGTGTCCGGTAAAACCTTCATCCTTACCTGTCTCGTTCCTCGATCCTTCGCGCCCGCCAGGATCGTTTTGCCCACAGAGCCCCGACCTAAATTGTACTTTTTGTGAAGGTGCCGGTTTTTCTCCTTTCCCCCGATTGCGGCTTCGTCGAACTCAACAGTGGTGGAAAACTTCTCCATTTTCTTGTTCCACGCTTCCCTGATGCGGTGCCCCATGTACCAAGCCGCCTTTTGACCTATTTCTAGATCATCATGGAGTTTTATGCTGGATATCCCCTTGACATGACTGCTGAACAGAAAAAATCCCAATGCCCATTTTGACAAAGGGATTTTCGAACTCTGCATCGGTGTGCCTGTCCTGACCGAAAAATGCTTGCGGCAGGTTCGGCAACGAAATGGCTGAGGCTTACGTGTCTTTACTCTAGCGACGTTCTCGCTCTCGCAGTGCGGGCACTTGATTCCATCCGGCCATCGCTGTTCAATAAACCACTTCTCAGCTTTCTCTTCGGTGGCAAACATCTGCACTGCTGCCATCATGCTCAGTTTTTCGGACTTCGTTTCTCCTGACTTCTGGCCATCGTCCACGGTAACAGCCCTCCAGTGTTGAATTGTAGCAGGGGCTGATGTACCTAACGCCACAGTACATGCTTTTGGCGGAACTTCGCGGCTTAACTGTATTCACCGCGATGCCTCCGGCGCGAAAGCCCCTCGCTCCATGATGTTTTTCGCAGCGCCACGCCATTTGCGTGCGTAGGCGGCTGAAAAACAACATGAACACTTCTGCTACGTCCTACCATTCAACACCTTTCCTAGATGGCACTGTCATGCAAAACGCATCTTCATAACCATCTCAAGATACTATTTTATCAAATGACGAATGATTTGTCAAGGAAATAATAAATACTTGTTGATTCACAATCATCTGTCGCGCCCCAGTGTCTCCAAAATGTAATACAGGATTTGCTTGAAAAGGGCGGCAGGATCGGGTATGCTGTGTTAGACAGATGGCTCTCTTTGGTAAAAGGACGCCCCATGACAACAACCAAAATTGAAGTAGATTTCGAACTGGGCCGGGAGATAATGCTGCGGCAGGAGGAACTATATGATGGTGAAACATCCAGTTTGCCCGCCCACTTCTGTTTTGAAGGCTACACGCCCGAAAACATCTCCTACAACATCAAGAAACTCGTCAACGCAAACCTCATCACGGCCCAAGTCTCGACGGAATGGCACAGAGGAAAGCTGAAGCTGTGGCCTACGGGGATCACGGAACATGGCTGGCAGTTCCTAGAAGCCGCCAAAGACGAAAAGAGATGGGCCGAAGCGTTAGAGACCGTCAAACATCAAAGCGGTGCGACAACGTTCGGATCGTTGAAAGCTGCTCTGTTTGCGGGTGCATGACAAGAAACCAGTGCCCAAGAACACTAATTGGTTTCCGAAGGAAAATCTATATGAAAATAGACAGGGAGGTTAAGCGGAATGACACAAGATGAAATTGAAGAGGTAATGAAGTATGATAAAAGAGACGAAATGGCGGGAGAGGAGTCCAGCTTCTCTGAGTCCTCTGGATGGGGTTACGACTACAAACTTGACGTTTTAGATAACGGACAACTATGTGTTCGTCGTTATCGTTCTAAGAAAGATAATGATACCAGATGTGACACCTAGGATTTCCGTTTTTCTTCCATGGATTCTAACAGGTTCAGGAAAGCATTTATTTCGTCTTGTAAGTGGCGACTTGTCGGGTCTGCTTCGGCGTCCAAGGGCTTGGCTGTTTCGTGATCGACGATAGCGAGTAGACTTAGTTGCTTTTTTACCTCGGCGCTCATTTCTTCTGATTCTCTGAGCATTGTAACCAGTATAGCCTTTATCATCGCGAACTTGGCAGAAGTCAATCGGGGGTCGAATTCGTCAGCTGGCATGATGTTGTTCCGTTGTTGTTTGGTGTTTAAGGCTTACAGGGTACCACGGTGAAGCACGGAGGGGCAAACGCGAAAAATCCGTCACGCAACGCGACGGATTTTGTGTTTTTGGGGCGGGAACTATTGTTGATGGTTGGATCAGATCAAGTCAATGTTTGGCATACCATCCAGGCAACTCAGGATGGTTATGCGGGACCAAGGTGCTGTATCGACCAGTCCGTCTTTGACTGCTTGTAGTTCATCTGGCTCCTCGAGTGCTGTGGTGTAAACGTTATGTTCGACCAGCACGAGCCACCATTCGTCATGGATGTCCTTTTTGCCTTGTATTTTGTTCGTTTTTTCCACAATGCATCGGTTTATGTTATCGATGGAGTCTCTGACCACCATCCCACTCTCCAATATTCCGGCTTGAACCCCCATCAGTTCAAAGCAGCCATCTGTGTCCTTTTGAGTCGTGATGAAGTGAACGCTCAGTCCGCAGTCTAATTCGTAGAATTGGGGAGGGACGTACTCACTGTTTTTCAGGAGGTTTTGGAAGAGTATCCGTCCAAGGAAATCAGCACCAGTTTTATTCACGCCTATTATGATTCTGTTCAGAACGAAATAGTCGTGACGTGGAGATTGTATTTGAACTCAAGCAGTTCTGGCGAACGTGTGAGAGAGTATTTTCGACTCCCCGACTGTCTACGTGACAGGTCGGAAGTGTACGTGCGCAAATGATTATGGCGCACGATGCTCACGCTCCAATTATCCGCGCCCACTAAGGAGGCGTTGACCTGCCCCCTGCCACAGGATGTAGCAGCGTGGAGTAGACCAGAACGCTTATGGGATCGGAATGAGTCCGGTCCTTTTTTCTTTGAGTGTTGTTGGGTGGAATGTAGACAGTAATGTAGACAGTGAGGTGTCGAAATGGCCCCAAGACGAAAGTCCAAAAGCTCCAGGGAAGTCGCAAAAGAACATCCCCTCAAACGCCCCGTCGGACGACCTCCGCTAGAACTCCCCGATCCAATCCCAGACACGCCGGAAAATATCGCACGGGCCGTGTTGAACACAAAACCCAAGAAGCGCGGTGAGTGGCTTTTTGAGAAACGATGGCAGCACTCCACTTAGCTATGAAATTTCGTTTCGGGTTGAGTGGGGTGAAGTGTTAGGTGAGTTGGTCGGACAGGGCACGGATACGGCCTCTCAAACTACTTGGCAGGATCCCCACACTGTGAGCCTGACAAGACCGAACTAGACAAAGTTGCAACTCTGGGGCAGTATATGTGCACACTGTACTCTGCCGACTTGACATCAGCAAGTCAAATGGACAATTGCACATTGATAGTCCGTGTTGATTTGGCTTTAGGTAATCCGAGGAGGAAACTGTGCCGAATCCAAAGAAAGAGATCGACATGGACGCGCTCAACGCGATTACCGACCGCGTGCTGAGCTATACACCGCCTCCTAGAGGCGAGAATAGAAAGAAAAGCGCCGAGAAAACGGTAAAGGGTTCGGCTCTTTGCAAAGAAAAAAGAAGTGTGCAAAAGCCGAAAAAGAGCTGAGCAGGAAGTTGCCATTCGAAGCGGCGCGATAAGGTAGAGCTGAAGCAGTCAGAGTGACACAGCCGCCGGTAACTTACCGGCGGCTGTTTTCATTTGTCGAAGGCGAAAGCTCCCTTTGGTCTGTCTCGAACCAGGGATCGCTTACTATTTCTTGTTCAAAACGGCTTGACTTAAATGCGTTTATTTGTGAAAATAAAACTAAGGGATCAGTAGGAACTAACAACTCCAATAATACACTGATCCCCTAGCAAACCACGATGCGACGCATACGCGGCGAACATGGCAAAGTTCTTGCGCGTTGTGGTTTGCGCCCAGCAATCTGTGGCGCTATTGCATATAAGCTCCAAACTAAGGGGATAGTTGCCCTGCCTTGCCTTCACGTATAGTTTTCGGCAATGCAGAGGATTGAGAATCGTACTTTAGGTATATAGTCCCCTTTGCAATGATGGTAACAAGCTCCATCTTGTTCAAGGTAGCCACTGAATCAGCACTTACCCCGGCGACCATCCTCTTGCAGCGTGCACTCTTGTTTGACCATTTAATGCGCCGTTGTGTCTGACTGGTGCTCTATGCCTCTTGGAGTTTCAATGCACGCTATGCAGAAAGTTAGCCCGCACTTGTCATGGGAGGCCCGACTTGTTCTATCCGGCACCCCCCTTGCTCATTCTTAGGAATGGTAAAACTTCCCGTCTGAGATGCGGGTTAGAGAAAGCGACTTGATCAATCCAAGAGGGTAGCACCCTTACCAATAGCTATTCATACAATTGCCATGCCAAAGAGGAGGTCTAATGGCTAGTTTTCAGAATGCCCTACACTTCATACGTTCACAGTCCGAAACTGAGTACGGCAAAGGTCGGCTCTTTGAACGATTGATGAAGACCTTCTTTTCCAAGGATCCTTTGTACAAAGATCGTTTTTCCAATGTCCAGTTGTGGAGTGAGTGGGCAAGTGAAAGGTCTGACTTCGACGGGCGGGATACAGGAATCGATCTAGTCGCTCTGGAGGAAGACGGTGGATACTGCGCTATCCAGTGCAAATGCTATGCCGACAACACTCATATCTCAAAAGATCATATCGACTCTTTTATTTCCGCATCTTCTCGCAAGCCTTTTGCATCGCGTATCATTGTCGATACTGGCGCAAGTTGGGGAGAGAATGCCAAGCGAACCGTTGAAGGGCTGACCCCGCCCTGCACAGTCATACTTAAGGCACAGCTAGAGGATAGCCCTATAGAATGGCCTGATTTGCATTTCACATCGCCAGAAGACCTTGCCTATATCGGCCCGGCGTTTGAGTTGCGTCCACATCAGGAAGAGGCCCGCCAGAACGTTCTTGCAGGCTTTGAGCAGTCTAGCCGAGGGAAGTTGATCATGGCTTGTGGAACAGGAAAGACATTCCTTGCTCTGAGAATCGCTGAGTCTATTGCTGGACGTGGTGGTAGGATTCTATACCTTGTTCCCTCGATTGCACTTTTCTCTCAAGTGATGCGGGAATGGGCATCTCAGAAATCTATGCCTCATCGCTATATTGGGATTTGCTCGGATACTCGGACAGGAAAGGTTGACGAAGACGCCTCAATGGTGGAATTGGAAATCCCTGTTACCACTGATCCATTCTTGATTGGCAACAACCTCAACGCGTACCACCCGGATTCAATGGTGGTTACATTTTGCACGTATCATTCCCTTCCAATTGTCGAAGAGGCTCAACAGGTCGGTGCAGACTATTTCGACTTGATTATATGCGATGAATCCCATCGGACTACTGGAGTCGAGCATCCGGGCGACAAGACATCTCCATTTGTTCTTGTTCACGATGAAGACCGAATACTGGGTCACAGAAGACTTTACATGACCGCTACGCCCAGAATCTACACTCCCGCTGCGCAAACGAAAGCTGCACGCCATGATATAGACATTTTCTCGATGGATGATCTAACTATTTTTGGGCCTGAATTCCATCGTCTATCGTTCACGGACGCAGTTGAGCTTGGTTTACTCTCCGACTTCAAAGTTGTCGTACAGGCTCTATCCGAGGAACAGGTTGACCCAACTCTACAGCTTATCTTGGCGCAACACGATAGCGAACTCAATCTAACCGATGCGGCTAAAATTGTCGGTTGTTGGCGGAGCTTACAGAATCCCGAAAATCAGGAAGGATTCAGGCCACTGCGTCGCGCCCTAGCTTTCACGAACACAATCGCCTCTTCAAGGCGTTTAGCGGAACACTGGAATACTGTCATCGAGACCGCCAGCACGCAATTCCAAGATGACATTGAATTAGACGGATTCCATTGCGAAACGGATCACGTAGATGGGCAGCAGAATGCTTTAGACCGACGTACAAAAATCGATTGGCTCAGGAAGGGGGGAGACGATACTTGTCGTATCCTATCGAACGTCAGGTGCCTATCGGAAGGAGTAGATGTACCTGCTCTGGATGCCGTGCTGTTCATGAGTCCCCGAAGTTCCCATGTCGATATTGTACAAGCGGTCGGGCGAGTAATGAGAAAATCAGAAGGGAAGCATGTCGGATATATTATTCTCCCTGTCACCATACCCCCCGGCGTTTCGCCCGCAGACGCATTAGATGACAACGAACGATTCTCTATCGTTTGGAGTGTCCTTCAAGCCCTTCGCTCCCATGACGAGCGGTTTGACGCGGAAATCAACCAGATCGATCTCAACAAGAGACCGACCGACCGTATCGTCATCAATTTGGATGAGCAAATGCTACCTGTCGATCAGATGGCAATGCACTTCCCGCCAGTTGAATTGCCTCCGGGTGCTTTTTACGCAAAAGTCGTTGAGCGATGTGGAGATCGAAAGTACTGGCAGTCCTGGTCGAATGATGTAGCCGACATATTCCAGCGACTTGTCGTGCGTCTCAAAGGGTTACTCAAAGACGAAAGCTTGAGGATTCGATTTAACGAATTTCATCAGGAAATGCTGGCGTCAATCAACGACTCAATCGCAACGGACAACGCCATTGAAATGATGGCGCAACACCTGATCACACGTCCGATCTTTGAAGCCTTGTTCGACAACTACGCTTTTGGCAGCAGCAACCCCGTCGCCTCTGCACTAGATGCCCTGGAACGTGATTTTGGGGACTCTGGACTAGCTAACGAGGTAAGAGACCTAAAGGGTTTCTACGACAGCGTTCGCCGCCGTGCAAGCGGTTTAGACAACGCTGAGGCCCGCCAACAGGTTCTTATGGATTTATATGAGAACTTCTTCTCAACCGCCATGAAGAAGGACGCTGACCGCCTTGGCATTGTCTACACGCCTACGGAGGTCGTAGACTTTATCCTTCACAGTGCTGACTACGTGCTACGTGAGGAATTCGGACGCTCCCTAAGCAGCGAAGGGGTGCATGTGCTTGACCCATTCACTGGTACGGGTATCTTCTTGGCGCGCCTGCTCCAATCGGGACTTATCGAAGACAAAGATCTATTCCGCAAGTACACGCAAGAACTTTACGCCAATGAAATCGTTCTGCTTGCCTACTATATCGCTACCGTTCACATCGAGGAAGCCTTTCATGGACGACAGGGTGAAGATAGCGAATATGTCCCATTCCCTGGAATCGCTCTCACTGATACGTTTAATCTCGGAGCGTCCCGACAGTCTATGACTATGGAGTTCTTATCAGATAACAACAAGCGGGTTGAACGACAACAGAATGCGTCGATTCAAGTAATTGTGGGGAATCCGCCTTGGTCATCTGGGCAACGGAGTGCGGCGGATGAAAACCCGAATGTAGATTACCCTCTACTTGAGCAAAGGGTTTCAGAGACGTATGTAAAGCATTCTACTGCCAGTCTCAAGAACAGCCTGTACGACTATTACAAGATGGCGATCCGATGGTCTTCTGACCGTATCGGGAAACAAGGGGTTGTAGCATTCGTAACAAATGGATCATGGATAACTGGCAACGCAGATTCAGGTGTCCGAGCATGTCTTGCTAAGGAGTTCAGTTCGATTTGGGTATTAGATTTACGGGGAAATCAAAGAACTCAAGGTGAACGGTCACGTCAGGAAGGCGGAAAGGTGTTTGGTCAGGGTTCACGTGCCCCTGTTTCGATTACGTTGCTTGTTCGAAATCAAGAAGCGTCGCACGAAGATTGTCGTATTCTTTATTGTGACATTGGGGATTACCTAAAACGTGAAGAGAAGTTAGACATTTTGAGTAAGGGGGAATCGGTAAGAGGCATAGATGGCTGGATTCGGGTTAAACCAGACCGACACTATGACTGGTTAAATCAGAGAGATAGTGGATTTCAAGAGTTTTTCCCTATTGGGACTAAAGAATCCAAAACTGGACAGTCAACAAGCTCGATTTTTAAGCTGTTCAGCAATGGATATAAGACAAGTCTCGACGCATATTTGTACAATTTTTCTTGGGATGATTGCTACGATAATAGTTATTATGCTATAGAGGACTACAGGAAGGGCGTTGAGATGATTGAGGATGGATGCAGAATAGAGGAAGTAGTAAAAGAGTGCTCGAAACATGTCAGGTGGCACAGGGAATTGAAAAAGAAAGCAACAAAGGGCGTAGACGCTTTTCATTCCGAGGTCAACATTATGCCTGCCTTATACAGGCCATTTGTCAAACAAATGCTGTACAAGGACGATACTTTAGCGACTGCTCCTGGATTAACCAGATTCATATTTCCTAACAGAAACTCCTTGAATCATGCGATTTGTGTTACTGGAGTTAGTTCAGGTACACCATTTTCCTCCCTAATGGTTGATACGTTTCCAGATGTCGGTTTTATGGCAGCAACACAATGTTTTCCTCGCTATCGTTATGAACAAACCTACAACACTCTATACGGTGATGGTGAATTCGAACTTGTCGATAACATCTTGCCCGAAGCAGTAGAAGTATTCCAGTGGCACTATAACGATCCATCAATCACCGCTGATCTTCTGTTTGATTACGTGTATGGCGTCCTACACGCTCAGGACTATCGACAGAAGTTCGCAAACGACCTTGCAAAAGGGTTGCCCCGCGTACCTTTCGCTCCCGATTTTTACGCCTTCGCCCACGCAGGCGCGGAACTAGCCAACCTCCATCTCAAATACGAGGATTGTGAGCAATACCCCTTAGACGAACTAGGAAGTGACTACGACCGAATAGAAAAGTCGATGCGCCTCGACGTAGGGCGTGGAATCCTTAAGGTAAACGATAACTTTAGACTAGAAGGAATACCTCCCGAAGCTCACCGATACGTAGTGAATGGACGCTCGCCACTCGCTTGGTTTGTTGACCGCTATCGAGTGAAGACAGACAATAGAAGTGGGATCACGAATGATCCGAATGACTGGTGGGATGAATTCGGCCCTATTGCGGAGGCCATCAAAAGAATCGTCCATGTCAGCGTCGAGACGGTTCGAATCGTAGAGGGCCTGCCGCCGAGCCTGACCTGAACGAAAACCTAACACCACTCTCTCTAGATCTAGACCTACATTTGGTCAATGGTTGGATAAGTATATGGTTCCCAAAGAAAAGAGCCACCGCTAACCATGCGGTGGCTCCGTATTCTTTTCCGAAAGGTACTTGGTTTCTTGGTGTTTGACCTTGGCTATCCCTTGAACACCGGACACAGGTCAGATACCTGGTTTGTTCACATCACTCCTTGAGGCACTGATAGGTCAGTCGTTTACCGACCGAATTGCAGATGATCTGGTCAAGTCGGTCCATCGTTTGATTTCGCACATTGCCTTCGTTCAAACGGAACACAAATTCATTTACATAACGGCGCATATGCTTCCTGCTCTAATGATGATAGACGCCGTTGTAGCCTCTCTTCAAGACTGCCCAAACGCTTTCGATTCCGTTCGTATGAACCTCTTCATTCACGTATTCCCCAGCCCCATGTTTGACCACACCGTGTTCGTAGATACGATCCAATCCTGTATACGATGCAAATTCGTCCGTATAGATCGTTGCGCCTTCTTCGACCATGTTTAGGACTTCTCTTTGAAGTATCTTCGAACCTACTCCTTGGACTGGCGTGGCATAGACGCGTCCATCGCGTTCCCGCATGCCTAGAACAGGTTGCTTGCCAGCAGTCCCACGTCCTGCACGAAGCTTCTTTGAAGAGTGCTTGTTCTTTTCCTTTCCCCCGACATATGTTTCGTCGATTTCCACCTCGCCTCCCATTCGGTCCGCCTCTATGTCACAGGCTTCTCGGAGACGGTGTAACATGAACCACGCAGTCTTTTGCGTAATGCCCAGTTCCTTTGACAGTCCAAGATTCATTCATCACGTCTTCCTTTCTGCTAACGTTTTAACGTGAGAATAAATCCCTATCGCCTTTTGTCAACCTCCCTTAAGGTTCGCGATTGCCCTGTTCATGCTGCCCTCTTTTCTTCCGGGTGGTCTTGCCTGAAAACGGGTAAAATCACACTCTGTTTTTTCAGCTTGGTTAATCCTCCCATCCTGCGGTAAACTCAAAATGCCACAGTATTCTTATCATCGTTCGCAGCCCGTTAGGGCTCACCGATACGGGGCGCATTGCGTCCCCTTGCCAGCGGCGATGATAAAGATGCTGTGGCAGCAATCCGTATCTCGTGTGCGGCAAGGGGGCACCACTGCGTGACTCCCAATCTGTCGCACCCATTGGGGGGGCATCATCATGTCACGCAGCCGCAAGTTTATTGTCGCCAGTACGTTTTTTGTTCTGTGTTTCGTGTTTCTAGCCTCACAACTCTACGCGCAAACCCCAACTGCTACACCGCCCAACGCAACTCCTGTAGCGACCGCCACAACCACCTCTGTCACCCCAACGCCGTCAACCGTAACGACTCTCACCAAGCGCCAGGCGGTCGTCAAGAGGTCTATTGATGGCGATTCTGTTGAGGTGGTGTTCACCGATAATGGCGAGGTTGCCGTTGTGCATCTCGCCAACGTGGATGCACCAGAATCAGCAGACGCGACAGAATGTTTTGGTCGTGAATCTACCGAATACGCCGTACAAGCGTATCGGGGTAGCCCCTTGATCTCAATCGAATTGGTGGGGGGAATCACGGAAGGAGAAGGGTCGGGCTACGTTCATTTATCTGACGGGGCCCTTCTGAACATGGTTATGGTTCTGTTTGGCTATGCCAGATTTGAAGATGTGACCGAGAGCATATACACCGACCAGATCAAGAATGCCGCGGTTCAGAGCAAACAAGGCAAGACTGGTCTTTGGCGCGCATGTGGCGAAACGGAGAAACTGCCCCGGCCGTGCTTTTTGTTCAACGCTAACGAGATGGATTCGGCTTCCAAGCGGGATGTGCGTGCCCAGATAGAAGATGCTGTTGATATATCGGCTTGGTTCCGATATGCGTACTATGACGCCGTTCAGGACGAGATTGTAGTATCATGGAAACTTACCATAAACGGCAGTTCGAGCAATTGGTGGGTTGATGAGTATTATCGTCTGCCAGATTGTTTGCGCGATAGGTCAGTGATGGTCGAGAGGTAAAGCTCTGAACTTCAATTGGGGTGGTAGAGTCCGACATCTCCACCCCATTTGCGCCCGAACCAAACATTCAACTGCCAATTTCGTTCTGGAATAATAAATGGAAGCCCTGATTTGCTTGTCTGTTTTCATCGTAGTGACTACCATCTGGGCAATTCACAAGACCAAAAATCGGAAAAAACAAGAACGGGAGGAAAAGGCTGGATGTTTCCTGTTCTTTTTTCCTTAGAAGATTAAGCATCGATCCGAGAATCGAGCCCCTAACGTGTCGCCCCAAACCGAAAGACTGACCAAGATTTAAGGGAGTCTATTCATGAAACGAATCACTTTTGCGGTCTTTACCTTCGCACTTCTCTTTCCCTCTGTCTTGCACGCGCAGGAACCCATCATCACAATTCAGCCGGAAAATCGCTGTAGCCCGTACAATCGGAGCCAATATCCATACTCGCAGAGCGTTGAAGATGACATAATCGCTCGCATGGGCGGTCGTATCTATAGCCCCTACACTGGAGAGAGTTTCGCCAGCAAGCGGGAAACGGATATCGAACACATGGTAGCGACTTCGGAGGCGCACGATAGCGGACTCTGCGCCGCCAGTGCTGCAACTCGCAGAGCATTTGCCCGCGACTTGGACAACCTTACTCTAGCTAGTCCTAGGCTCAACCGCTACGAGAAAGTTGCGAAGGATGTGGCAGAATGGCTTCCTGCGCAGAATCAGTGTTGGTTCGTTGCACGCGTGGTTGCCATTAAGAAGAAATACGGCTTGTCGATGGATGCGCGGGAAGCTGCCGCGGCACTGAACGTGTTGGCCGATTGCGTCAATTTAGAGATACAGTTCGTTTCAGGGCCAACCGCTACGCCCACACAAGCCAAGTCAACCGGGTTCGACTTCATCGTCAACCGGGATGCCGTAAATGTGCGTAGTGGGCCGGGTACAAACTACGGAATCGTAGGCCAAGTGAAGAGAGGCCAAAAATTCAGGCCAAACGGACGCAACCAAACTGGCACATGGCTGCGTTTTCCATGGCGAGGAAGTTATGGATGGGTGGCTGCCTGGCTTATGACTGTCGAGGGATCTGAAAACGTGCCGATTGTTCAGGCACCGCCTGCGCCTACCCCTGTTTCTGGACCCGCGAATACTCCCACACCGACACATACAGAACCAGAACGAGATGCTCAATACTACAAGAATCTGTGCGGAGTGGGTCAAAGAGGCTGGGTTACGATTGCCCTTGCTAGACGATGCGGATTTTCGATGCCGGTATGTCGGTCTACCAATCCGGGACTGTACGACGCAATGCACGACGGTGACGGGGACGGGTGTGTAGGGGAATAGGAGATCGGTTTCGCCCGCTGCTACACATTCCTATCACGACCTTGCATAATCAATCAGATGTATACCTGTGAGTGGAATCGAATCCCCCTCTTGTCGGTTCCTGCGAGTGTTTTCGTGTCCCATAACTTGCAATTGGGTCTTGACGTATTTAATAAAACCTGATACATTGAAGCATGATTAAACTTCCGTTTATCCTCCTTGGCCTGCTTATATTCGTTACCCCAGTCCACGCACAAGATGGCCTGACCGACGGCGAACGAATCGCCAGGCTTGAAGGAGCCTACGAACACCTTGCCACTAAATCTGACATTGGCAATCTTCGAGTCGAACTTCAAAAAGACATGAATGACTTACGCTCCGAACTAGAATCCAAAATAGACAACAATGGCTACATCACATGGGCCATCATAGTCATTGTGTCCATCTTTGGGGGCAGGGCTAGGCGATTTTTCAGAATAGAACCTCCACTGGAATAAAGATCAGAACCAAGGCCGGTGTCAAGACATTCATGCCAAGATCACCAAGGTGCGTACCGATCAAAGTGGATAAATCTTGAATGGCTGATTTTTGTAAAACGATTTTTGCCATGTTTGCAATATTGGGAGGATTCATTGGCGGGGGCTTATTGATAGTCACTGTTCTTGGCTCTATGTCCGCTCCTCAGCAGGCTGCTGCCGCCGCCATTGCGGTGGGATTGCCGGTCATTCCATACTGTATGGCACGGTCGTTTGAAATACTCGAAAACAAGTGAAAGAGATGACCGATGAGAATAAATGACAAGAATTACACTGTGGAAGTAAGAAAGGTGATCAACCAGGGGGTAGGTAAGTTGTACGTGTTTAACGGTAGAGGCGGAGAGGCGTTCTTGTCAGAATATGACACTATCGTCAAAGACATCGGCGACAAGTTCGAGTTGGACGACGAACTAATCAAGATTCTTCGCGATTTAGCAAGAACAGGTTGTGTGGTGCGGTATTATTCGGAGGAAGGGCGGATATCTGCCCATCGGTTTTATCAGAAACCCTAAACGCCAGCCCATTTCATTGTATACATTCATAACTTCGGTTTCCAATAACATCCTACCCGACGACTACGCCTAACACATCCCACCAAAACACAAAATACCCGCCGTTTGCCGTGACGACTTACTAATACAACGGTAGCCGTCAGAATTATATCTGGCGGCTACTTATTGCAATCTACCTCTACGGATAGGCAGTCCCGCGTTAATTAGAACTGCACATCGTCAATCGGCGGATACGCCGGTCCACCGGCAATCAGGTCGGAGTAACGAAGTCGCTTACCTTCCATTCCCTGCACCATGTGCGCCATCTGCTTAATGGTGTCAGACGGACGGTCGTTGTGCCGCCCCTCAAATTCGTCAACGTAGCGATGCAGTATAATTACCAGTGTAAATGATATGCAGAAAATTGAAATCGTATCGGTAGCGGTACTGCTTCCCATATTCATCCTGGCGTTATTCGTAGTTTTTATTGACCAGCAACAACAGTTGGCCCTTGGTGAAGTTGCACCGACAACGATCCCCTTTCCCACTTTCACGAACACGCCCAACATTCCGCCCGCTCAAAGAACGTCAACCGTCGCGCTGTCTTTGCCTCACACGGCTACGCCCGTTCCGCCCACAGCCACAGCGCGTCCGCCGACCCTTATCGCCAACATCAACATGAACGTGCGCCAGGGGCCGGGCACAAACTATGCCGTCATCGGGGGAGCCAGCACGGGCCAGGAGTTCGCGATCACGGGAACCGAGTCAGGCGCGCGCTGGTGGTTCCAGATCAACTACAACGGCATGGCTGGCTGGATGTACGCCCCGCTCGTCACCACAATAAACGCAGCAGGCGTACAGGTCGCCGCCAATATTCCACCGCCGCCAAGACCCACAGATACGCCCGTTCCGCCAACCAACACACCCGTTCCGTTCATCGTCCAGCCAGCCAATACACCCGTTCCGTTTCCAACGCAACCGCCGGTAGCGACTAGAATCCCTCGTGAAGTGTATGATGATAATCGAAACGGACGCGCCATTTGTGAAGAGCAAATACAAAGAAGGCGTGGATCAGAACAAACACGACACCAGAATCGTGTAGAAGACATTGAGAGGTATTACGCCAGGCAAGTTGAAGATGCGCGGGAAAGATATGGACATTCGTTTGCCCAACTAAATATACGAATGGCTGAAATTGAAAGATCCGCACAGAGAGATCGTGAAGATGAGAGGATACGCCACGAGCGCATATTGGCAGAAATAGATAGCGTAGTCTGCGATTAGGAGAACGCTCACAATCAACGTAAGGCCGTCTATCGCTACAAGAAGGCCCGGCACACAGGATGACGTATGAATCAGAAGGGGCTTATATCGGATAGCCTCTGCCAAATGGCGGATGCTTTTCTATGTGGAGTTCTGCCCAAATTGTGGTAAAATACCCTAGAATCAAAGGAGGAAAAACCCATGCCCAACAACAAGAGCGAACGACCCAAAAAACCTCGCGGCCGACCTCGCACACACCCCATGCCAGACCCCATCCCCGACACGCCAGAGAATGTCGCTCGCATCCTGATGACCACCTCGCCTCCGAAGCAGTCCGATTGGCAATATCTCAAGGACGCTCCCCCCACCAGCCCTTATAGGCGACGATAATGGACATCCTGTCTAGGGCTATGACTTGCTTAGGCATGTAATCCGCGCAACGTTTTTGAATTGTCCGGGTTGTATTGAGAAAGAGTCTCAAGATGGAGGGTTCTCATATTGAAGTAATTGAGAGTATTGCCATCGAACTCGTGGCAGGGATTTTAGCAACTGCTATCACGGGCATCTGGTATTTGGTAATTGGAAGAAACTTCTGGTCGCCTCAAGACAAAGGGGAGAGGGTTAAACTAACTCCACATCAAACTATGTTATGGTTGGTCTTTTGCATTTTGCTTGTTGTGACGATCACTTTCCCTATCCTCGAACTAAAGTTGTTTGGCGTCATTCCGGTTTTGCTATTGCTCTCTTTCTTATCTCTTGGAGATTAGTTCCACATTTGCCAAATATCTAGGAGAATGAAAAGATGGGAGTCATCGAAGATAAAGGCACTCAATACGAAAATGAAGAGGGTATTCAACAGAAGTTCACAAAGAGAACAGTTCGTGGAATACTTCTCATTATCGGGGTGTGGGTCGGTGCTTATCAATTGATATTGCCCCTGCTGAAATAATTCTTGACAAAAATCGGATTGAGTTCCGCCTTGTCTACTTTCGTATATAATTCCCAAACCAAGAATCGACGACGACAAAACCAGGATGAGCGGCCCGGCTGTTTCGTGTTCTTTTTCTAGGTCGTCAAGCCCCGATATGCCAATTCCGAACATTATAAAACCCGTCACTTACCGTGACGGGCCTTTTCTTCTCATCCTAACTCGAACACCGACCGCGGCTCAAATCGCCTGCTTCAAGAACTCCTCGTACCTCAAGACATCCTGGTTGGCCTTGTCGCCTTTGGCGTACATTTCTAGGAATTCCACTCGGCTCCCATCTTCATGATACGCCAAGACCACTCGTAGCGATTTGTTCTTGAGGTATTCACAAAACAGCCTCATTTTCCATATCGACACGTTCCCCACTTGCGTAAGAAGCGCGGTATGCTCTTTCCGAGGTACAGGGCGGCGAGCAGCCAGCACGTTACACAATTCCTGCAAATCAACTTGAAGCGACCTGTACTTCTTTTTCAGTCTCTTCATGTCCTTGCTAAACCCGTCTGACTGCTCAAAGATCATCAACAAATTCCTTTACGGAATACTCTTCATCTCGATAAAAAACACTCTCATAAGAAATGGGCTGTTCATCGTCTGCACACAACCAGGGGATGTCCCCGTGGGAATACTTCGTAAACTCCCTCGCAGACTTACCTGAGTGCTTTTCCAGCACCCCGTCAATATGATCAATATGCAACTCAATTAAGTCGGTGAATACAGGTCGCTGCAACACGCTGGCGCGCCTCTGCGTATGTCCCCGGTATTCCCGCTCTTCCCGATGAATGATGCCCAAGTCCTCCATCCTCTTAAGTTCTTTCTCAAGATTCACGGATGTTGGCCCAAACATATTCTTGATGTAGGTCTCCCCCATCAAACTTTCTTCATGTTTTTCATAGAAATCAAAATCTATGAAATACAAAAGTTTGTGAAGAACCGTCTCGCCCGTTTCCGGCAAATCCCCGACCTTGTTCAGCACATACAAGATGACATCTCTAAACACAGCCGGTCGATTTTCGCATGTACGAATCGCATCCTCCCCAGTATGTGTAGTACCCACGATTTCCTCCTGAATCTCAGTTATCTCACTTTCCTCAACATCAAAATACTACAAAGATATTCAAATATCAAAAATGTCATACGGGTTGCCGCACCCCTACACGCGCTTTCCTGTGTTAAGGTCATAATTCTCTGAAAACACCGATGTGCCACCAGCCGCGGCGGTAACGCCGGAGCACAGGACTTCGGCAGAGGTGTCCGGGCTGGCCCCGACTCCATTCCCTCTCTCTCTGGCCCCCATGACAATTGTCTTACCTTCAATCCAATTCCCTCTGAGCTTCTTTTTACTGTGCTTGTTCTTTTCCTTTCCACCTATAAAGGCTTCGTCAACTTCGACCTCGCCAAACAGCTGATCTTCCTCGTATGCCATTGTCTCACGGATTCGGTGCATCAGATGCCATGCTGACTTCTGCGTGATGCCCAGGTCTTTGCTCATCTGTACGCTCGAAACGCCCTTTGGTCGTGATGTGATCATGTACAGTGCTAAGGCCCAAATCCGATAACCCAACTTTGAGCTATGCATCATTGTGTCTGTCTTGACCGAAAAGTACTTCCGGCATCCACGGCAGCGATACGGCATATCTGGATGACTTGTTCCTATCTGAATGTCATCACAAGAACACTTAGGGCAGTCAATACCATCAGGCCAACGTCTCTCAACGAACCAAGCCTCGGCAGCTTTATCGTCGGGAAATTTATTAAACAGTTCAATCAGAGAAAGGTCTCCGTTCTCATTTGTTGTCATGGATTATCTCCTGTTCTATCCATTTCTATCAAATAGGCCCGCCTCCCAGAGTGATGGCTGAATCGAGATAAAGCCGGATGAGATGTTAGGAGACCAAATTAGAATTCGGCCACTGGCAGAGAGGTAAAGCACCGCTATTAGTTTCTGATAATTCCATAAAGAGATTCGTGGTTCTCTTGTTCATGGGAATTAAGGTGCATAAATGCAGGTCGCCAAATGCGCTTATGCTGATATTGACAAAGACGGTATAGGATACATGCCCATGATTGCCATGTTGGTAGACACACTTTCGTATTCTGCTACAGTCCTCGATTGCATGTTCGGCTTCATTCCCTACCGCCCATATCATGCGAAAAGCGGTATAGGTGGACAGGGCAGTGAATATCTGTTGAAATCGTTCTGTATGCCGGTAACGCAGCGTGGATGCTCTCCACTGCTGAACGTTCGCATTAGCTATCGAATCCCACCCACGCCCTAGTGTCTCTTTTAGAGCAGTGTTAGACGAGAACACCAAGCCGAGGTTGTTTATTCCAATAGGAGTATTTTTGAACGCTTTTAGCTCTTCTAGGCTGACGCCATGAAATGCAAGCAATGAGCGATTGACACCCACAATGTCAAATAGTGGATCTGTAAGAAATGCAGGAGTACAAATGTTGTCTAGCAATTCCCAAACTTCTGATAACACATCCTCATTGCACAAATCCCTCCTGGTGATATGCCCGTCTGACACTTCGCTTGCCATCGCAAAGAACTCTCTTCTTTCAAAAGAGGTCAAGTCGAACGCTCTAGCCAGCCCTCTTAACATTTCGTCATCCAGCCGGGCCTGCTCTCCTCTTTCTATTTTCCCTACAATTCTTATGCTCAGACCAGATTCATTTGCCAGGTCTTGCTGACTCCACTTGTTCCCGCTGGTAAAGTTGGTCTGTTCCTTGCGTAAAGCTGCGACGACCTTCCCGAACGTGGCATGTTCCATCTTCTTCTCCTCTATCTACCAATATTGGTAGATGCATTTGCCATTTTTGGTAGATTAGACCAAGACAAGGAAAACGTCAAAGGTGTATTCTGTACGCAGTTGTTCAGAACCGTGCAGGTTAACCAGAAGGAGAAAGTGATGAACAGATACCTTTTGTTTAACGAGAGTTGCGGGACTTGCTCTGGAATTGCGGAGCAGGTGGAAAAGGAAACGGACGGCATCCTGACTGGCCGTAGCCTTACCGAACTGGAGATTCAAATCCTGCTCAACGAAGCACTTTCTGAAGGATGGGAGTGGGAACCCATGCTGATGGAGGTGTCGGATGACAGGATGGATGTCAAGGTATACAACGGCGTTCTCATGCGCCTCCGGCTGATTCAGCTACTTGGCATCAAAAGGGCCTGGGATGTGGCACAGATTGTACATCGGTCGCTCAAGACCACCTACTCATTCCAGGACAGACGCCTATTTCTCAAGTATACTGGCAGCACTTTGGCCGGTCTTGCAGTTCTTGGCCTTGCGCCTGTACAATCAGGCATCAGCATCCCCTTCAATTCCGGCAACTCTACTGGGACAATAAGAGAGTTGAAAGGAAAGGAACGAGAAGCGGCGTTGAATAAGGCCGAGAGAAACGGAACGTTCAGCAAGTTCGTCAGCTTCTTGAACTCGTCAGAGTATAGCGGTTCCATGAAGGGTGCTCTGGCGCATGTTGCTGAGGCCGATGGATACCCGAAGGTCACACTGGTTTCTCTGTCGCTCAATCATAAGAACGACGGAACATCGGGCCATATCAAGCACGCCAGTTATTCCGGGAATGAGGAAGTTACGATGGGCATTTCCGTTGACACTGGCGGCGGTGATAGAGATGTTCGCATTTACGAAATTGTCGATGGCTCCGTGAGACACACCAGCACGCTCAAGTTGAGGGATGGTGAAATCTCAAAGGATGTCGTCGGCAACTCGGCCAGTTCGTTCAGTACCAGCACCGCACTCGACCTAGGCCCCAACCATAGCAAGCAGTGCCACTGGTGTCAGCAGGTTTGCGGTTGGTTTGTGGGCGGACTGTGTGGATCAATCGGGGTTGGTGGCTGCATCTTGGTCTGTGTAGCCAACCCAATCTGCTCCGCAATCTGCGGCATCCTTTTCGTAATCTTCTGCATCTGGCAGCAGGCCGTTTCCTGCCCTGACTTCTGCGGCCCGAAACCCAAAGGAAGGGGATATTGCCCCTAGAAGAAACGACGGGCCAGAGGTTAACGCCTCTGGCCCGTTCTATTTTTTCTTATGGATTCAATAAGGAGGCAAGAGATGTTCAAAAGATTAGCCAAGAGACCTACAGCGATAGCCTGTGGGTTGGGAGGAACAATCGGAATCGCGATTATCCATATCTTCAAGCCGTCGTTCATAGGGTCTTTTGCAAATGATCCTGAACGACTTCTTGAATACCTGCTGATCTGGTGGCTCATTGTGTTCATTGCATCACTGGTGACTGGCGAACTCAAGTGGAGCAGCCCGAAGCCTGACTAGAAACGCCACCCCTTGACAAGTCATTTTCCCCAATTATAGAATACCGATAATTAAAAATCCGCCGAGCTACCCGTGTATTTGGACACACGGGTAGATTGTCTTTGACAACATCGAAGTCAATATGTCTAAAAGAGAAACTCCTACCATAGAAGTAGCATTTGTTGATCGTACAATCATAGATGATCAATCAGGCCCGATAGACTGTGTATGTTTCGCTTTACAAAACTTGAGTGACGACTTAGAAATTCCCTACGTCGAGATACACGTTCCAAGGCAAGATCGCACTCCTGAAGAAGTAATCGCAGCAGCGCGCGCCGACCTCGTTCGTCGCGTCGCTCTAATGATAAACGCTGTATTTCCTCAATAGGTGTATCACCCACCATAACTACTCCATCGTCATTTACCCATCTGAACCTATAAGCATCATCCTCGTTATATGACTTTAGATCGTCGGCATCGTTTTCTTTGTCTGGTTCCTTTGGGGGTTCATTATGACCAGTATCGAGCCGTCTAACAGTTCTATACAACTTGATCCAGAGTTGTTCGGGGCCATCCTCGCTGACAGATACATCGTCTACCAAATTATATCCCTCTACAATGAGGGAAGGCCGATTACTCATCTTAAAACGAGACTCATCATAGTTACACAACACTTCGAACTTGAGGCCCCCACCATCTCCAGCGACGACCCCTTTGAATTCGACCTTGCCATCCACCGCCTTAGTCCACAGGAAAGGAATCGCCTTGATCAAGCGTTTCTCGATAGACTCAACTATTTTATTGAGAATGCGTTCTGATTCATCCTCGTTTTGTACTTCATTTTCGTTCGAATCCATACGTACTCCTTTACATCACTCCGCTATACTGAATTGACTATCAATAAAAGTGGACTTCTTGCTCCCTGATCTACCTGCTTGGCAGCAAATTATACTGATTGTTCTGTTACCAGCTTTAGGTATTTTGCTTGGTGCTATTATGATAGATCTGTATAAAAAAATACTCAGATCGTCATTGAAAGTACAATACATTATTGGGTCTATTATAGTTATGTCAGTACTCTATAGTCTACCGTACTTTTTTGGTGATGCAGGAACAATTGCTATCAGAGTTTTTCTTTTTTTAGTGGGTTTCGTCATCTTGATTTTTGTATGGATACGAATGTGAATTCCGTTTATCCATGATTCTCCAGATTGCACCGATGATCAAACCAACAACAAAAAGAATAATCAAAATGTTATCCATACTCTCTCCTTTTTCATTGTCCGACCTAAGACATGTCTAAAAACGTTCAATTTGTCTCTTGGTTAAAATAGTATGTAATTCCCCGTTTTTCTGTGTTAGGAATGTGATTCCTCAAATCACGCCTGATGGCTAACATTGGATATAATTTCGCAATATATTCTACATAAGGAATATATTGCAAGTGAAACCCAGGCCCAGCGTCGCCGGGATCAGGCCAGCCACTTCGCGAACCTGTCGATCAGCCGTGTCATCAGGATACGAAAAATGCAAACAAACGCACCACCTTGTGACGGAGGAAGACGCTTGAGGCAACATTGCGCCTGCGTTGACCGCCGCGGTGGAGAGTCCCACCCAGATAGATATTTGACGGATCGTAGAGGCTCAGCACATCATTGTGGTCAGGCATAATGCTCGATTCGGGCTAGTGGGCCTGATCCGACGCTACCAGTTACTCACACACCGCCCAATCCCGTCCGTTCCCGCCTACCGACATTTTACCGACCGCGATAACGACGGCATCGTGTGTGAGTGAGGAGGAACTGCGACATGGCAACGGTTGAGCTTCATTGGCAGAACGTTTCCACCACCGGCGGAGACGAGATTCACCGATGTGAAGTCAAGGCCCGTAACGGCAAAGACGCGCTGGTCATGGAAGTGCACGGGGGCAAACTGACGGGCGGAGTACACATCGTTACTGCCTACTACTGGTTCGAAAACAGCCAGCGCTCCATACCACTCCACCCCTTTCGGACATCCGGCAGTCTCGATGACGCCAAGACAGCGCTGACCGAGTGGTATTTCGCCAACGCGCCGACGTTGCTGATGACGCTGGCCGGGTGAGGGCGGCTCCCGGCAACCAGCCGACGAGATCTGTCTGCGGTCCTTTTCGCTCACAGTCGTGCCCGCTGGCACTGCTGTTCCATTTTTTACGGCGAAAAGCGGGACAGACGGGGGACGGGCCCGGAGCCATCGGTGCATGCTGGGAAGCAGCGGTCAAAGGTTGCCAAGCTGGTAGTCTGACTGGTTGATCAGTTTATCAGCGGCTAGCTTTACTCACACACCACCCCATCCCCGTCTGGATCCCGCATATGCTGATACGCAGGATGATCGCTGTGCACGGGCGCGATGCCGTGCTACCGCGCCTCCGCACAGGTGATGCGCCCGTTGCCATTATCGTCGTACAGCGCCAGCGGATCGCCCTCCGCCTGCGACCCTGACTGCTGCTCGGTTTCTGAACTGGGCGTGGGCGTGACCTCTTCAGCGGCCGCAGACTCAGCTTCCGGGGTGGCGACGATCTCCATGGCGAAGGAAGGGAAGGACTCAAGCACCGCCAGCGCGGCCACGCGCGCCGTCAGCTGCTCCTGATCGGCCGTGAGCAGATTGAACTTCTCCGCCAGCCCCTAGAGGGTCAGCACCCCCTGGGCCCGCAGCCACGACGCGCCGCGAACAGGCCGCTATTGCGTGATTGTGTCCTTTTCAAACGCCAGTGCCCGCGATTTTAACCGTATTTGGTCACTTTATGGTAAATCTTATCCATACCGGACCGCAAAGGCCGTATCATGCTGCCCTGTCCCGGAGCCGGCCCGCAATGCCAATCCGCCGAAAACCGCTCTTAGCGCCGTTTTCGAGCGTTCAAATGTTGGAAGACCTGATTACAACTGCTTTTAAGCGCTCGTATAACGCTCATCCAACACTCACACGAGAGCCCCTACGCCGCGAACACCCGCCCTTCCCCAAAAACAGAGATTGCAAACCCAATTCAGGTACTGTAGAATATCGGCCATCCTCGCACAGCATCTACATCAACATCCCGAGAGGAGAAAACTGTGAACGCCAAGCCCATGAGAAGACGCGAATTTCTGCAGTTGACAACCGGCGCCATCGGCGGGGCAACCCTTCTCGCCGCCTGTCAACCGGTCGCGTCCCCGGCCGCTTCCGATGACGGCGCAGCCGCCGAAGGCATCCAGCTTGAATACCTGGGCTACGAGCCCGACGAAGTACACGGCGAGGCATTTGACAAGTTCAAAGAGGTCATGCCCGATGTGGACCTTCTCATCAGCCCCACCATCGGCTCCTGGCCGGATATGCTCGCCAAGATCAACGCCCGTATCGCTGCCGGCGATCCCCCCGACATCGCCATCGTGGCCACCTACGGACCGCCCAGAATTTGGAGCAAAAAAGGCATCCTGGTCGATCTGAATCCCTATCTCGACGCAGACTCCGACTACGACGACGACCCCGTAGCGCCCGCCTTGCTCCAGCTCTACACTGTCGAAGGCAAGCTCTTCGGCCTGCCCAAGGACTACGTGACCCACGCCGTAATCTACAACAAGGGCCTCTTCGATGAGGCCGGCGTTTCCTACCCCGAAGACGGTTGGACCTGGGCCGACTGCCTCGAAATGGGCCAGCAGCTGACATCCGGCGAAGGGCAGGACAAGGTCTTCGGCTGGATGACGCAGACCGGGCCTTGGGCCAACGAACATTGGATGTGGGCCAACGAGGGCAAAGGATACTTTGACCGCTGGAACTGGGACCTCACCACGCCCACGGCCAACGATCCCAAGAACATCGAAGCAATCGAATGGCTCGTGGACACCATCCTTACTCACGAGATCTCACCCTCGCCCGAACAGTTGTCCACCGAGGGCGCCAGCTCGCGCCAGCTCACAGGGCGCATCGCCATGTGGGCCAGCCACACGATCGATACCGTCGCCCTGCTCCAGAATACCGACAAGATCGACTGGCATGTCGTGCGCAACCCGCGTGCCTTCGAGGGCGGCCCCACCACAACCATGATGTGGACCTCCGGCTTCGGCATCGTCGCCGACACCGACCATCCCGACGCAGCCTTCGCCTTCCTCAAGCATATGTCGATCGGTGAAGGTGCCCTCGTGCTGGGCAGAACAGGTTTCTCCATCCCGGCCGGCCGCCCCGAAGGATTCGTGACCGAGGAGATGGCTGCCCGCGGCGGCGAAGTCTTTGTCGACGCCTGCTTCAACTCCGACCTGGCCGCCAACGACTCGCTCGGCGTCAACCACGGTGAGCTGCTCGGCACCGCCGTCATCCCCAACCTGCAGGCCGCCTTCCTCGGGCAGATGACGCCCGCCGAAGCCCTCAACGAAATACAGGTCGTGATGGAGGATATCCTCGCCGACGCCAACGAAGAGCAGTACTAAAGATCGCCTGCACGCTTGAGCTCTGTCCACAGACCGCAACGTTTGCAGAGGACAGGCAGGCAGATTTGATCCGGTAATCTACCAAGCCTGCGATATACCCGGAGCCGTCGCCGCCCACTGCGCGGTCCCGGGTATATCGCAGGACAGATTATGGCCCAATCACAGGCGCTGACCCGCCTCGCCGTCAGGACAAAAATACAGGAGATCCGCTGGCACCGTTATGAGGGCTACCTCTTCGTCGCGCCCCTCATCATCGGCATCGTTGCCTTCATCTTCCTCCCCATCGCCGCATCCCTCTACATGAGCTTCAACAAGTGGGATATGGTCAGCCCCCCCGAACTGGTCGGCCTCAAAAACTACGCCCGCTTGGTCAGCCGCGACCGTCTATTCTGGAAGGTTCTGGGCAATACCTTCAAATACGCCGGCTGGATCATCGTGCCCTCCGTGATCTTCCCGCTCATTCTGGCCGCCCTGCTCGACCGGCCAATCAGAATGCGCTACCTCTACCGGCTCGCCTTCTTCCTGCCGCTTGTCACTTCCGTCGTTGCCGTCGGCCTCATGTTCCGCTGGCTGTACGACGGCGAGTTCGGTCTCATCAACTACACCCTCTCCTGGGTCGGTATCGACGGACCTAACTGGCTCAGCGATCCCTTCTGGGCCATGCCCGCCGTCGCCATGGTCACCGTCTGGCAGGGGCTCGGCTACAACATGGTCCTCTATCTGGCCGGGCTGCAGGGGATCCCCGATCATCTGCACGAAGCCGCCACCATCGACGGCGCCGGCCCGTTCAGCCGCTTCTTCAGAATCACAATTCCGCTGCTCACGCCCACCATGTTCTTCATTCTCGTCATGAGCGTGATCGGCACCTTCCAGACCTTTGGCCTCATCTACGTAATGACCCAGGGCGGGCCGATAAACTCGACCAACGTCTACATCTACTACCTCTGGCAGATGGCCTTCGGCAGCTCCAAGATGGGGTATGCTTCGGCCATGGCCTGGATCCTGGCTATGGTCATCTTTACAATCACGATGATCCAGGTGCGCCTGGCCAGGCTGTGGGTGCACTATTGAGAAACCGGCATCGATAAGGGGATACCCGTGCAAAGAGTTTCAGCCATGCGCGCGGCGCGCGTTGAGCGTGTGGCCAGCAGCAGACAACAACAGCTCATCGCCAATACCGTTACGCATATTCTGCTGATTGTGCTGGGTTTGGCCGCGCTGGCGCCCTTCTGGTGGATGATCTCGACCTCTTTCAAGACCGAGTTCGAGGCCTTTCAGATTCCACCAACCTGGCTCCCGCTTGAGCCTACCTTGGAGGCCTACGGGGATCTCTTCCTGAACCAGCCCTTTGGGATATTCCTGTATAACAGCGTCAAGATCGCTGTTCTCGGCGTCGGCGGCCAGCTCATAACCTCCTCGCTCGCCGCCTTTGCCTTCGCCCGGCTCGATTTCCCCGGCAAAAACGTCCTCTTCATCATCGTCCTGTCGACCATGATGGTGCCCTATGCCGTCACCGTGATCCCACTCTACATCGTCATGCACCGCGTCGGCTGGGTCAACACACATCTGCCCCTGATCGTCCCCGCCATGCTCAGCTCCGCCTACGGCACCTTCCTGCTCCGCCAGTTCATGTTTTCGCTGCCGGTGGAGCTGGAGGACGCCGCCCGCATCGACGGCTGCAGCTCCTTCGGCATCTACCGGCGCATCGCCCTGCCCCTCATGAAGCCGGCCCTGGCCACCCTGGGCGTCTTCTCCTTCATGGCCTCCTGGAACAACTTCTTCGGGCCCTTCATCTTCCTCGACCGCAAGCACCTCTTCACCGTCCAGCTCGGCGTCGCCCTCGTCCAGAGACAGTGGTACACCAGCTGGCCCCGCCTGATGGCCGGCTCAGTCGTCGTCACGCTGCCCGTGCTCCTCGTCTTTCTCCTCTTGCAGCGCTACTTCGTACGCGGCATCTCTCTGACCGGCATTAAAGGCTAACGCCCTTTTCATCAGCCGCATACCCGTCCCGCGCGCGCTGCACCGGCCGCGGCGGCGCCGGTTGAGAGACCTCCGGTCAGTTGTGGAGGCGTGTTGGAATGCGTGTGCCTAGAGGGACATTTCCCAGCCGCGTACCTTCGCCGCGGTCGCCGTGCCGGCCTCGATGACAAATCCCAGCCTGCCGCTCGGGGCGTGGGGCAGCGTGTAGCCCTGGATCAGCTCGTCGTCGACGTAGATCTCCGCGAACTCGTTGCGCAACAGCAGCCGCCAGCACTGGGTCTGCCCCGGCTTGAAGGACAGCGGCTTCGCGTCCTCCGGCTGGAAGGCGTAGCCGTCTCCGGTGGGTGATGTATAAGGGCCTGTCGTCAGACGACTGTCGCTCTGGGCCACCAACAACGTGCCGGCGCCGATCGGGTCGCCTTCGATGAAGAAGCCGACGCCGCCAAGAGGACCGCTTAATTCCTGAAAGGTCAACTCCGCTTCCAGGATGACCCCCCGCGCCAGATCGAACTTCACCGGAAGAATCGCCAGCCCGCCGGCCGCAGCAGCCAGCTGCAGGCGCCCGCCTTCGACCGGACATTCGCTGGACTGCAGGCCGTAGAACTCACATCCCTCCAGCCCCACCGGCAACGGACGCCCCTTCAGCGCTTCGTTGCCCGGCCACCACCGCAGGCTCAGAATGCCCTCTGCGTCACGGTGGACCGTTTTGAGCGGCGAGAAATAGGATTCGTCGTCCTTCTGGCGCGGCACAGTGTGGTGATTGAGCAGCAACTGCTCGCCGCAGCGATAGAAGCGCGCAAAGTAGTTCAGCCGCTTGGGGCTGTTGCCCAGCAGCAGCCGCTGGCCGGGGTCGAGATGGTACGGCCCCATCTGCGACTTGGACGACAGAACGTACATCCCGCACTCGCCTGCCAGCAGCTCCGACAGGTGTCGCGACCCCAGCGCATGCGACTTGCCGACCCCCAGCAGCATGTAGTAGCGGTCGCCGATCTTCTCCACCGCGCCGACCTCGATCCGTTCGCCCCACAGGCCGGTCTCGATCACCGGCGGCGCGGCTCGAAAGTGGCGGCCGTCACCGGATACAACACAGCCGGCCGTCCCGCACAGACCAGGCGGCCCATCCTTGGCCACCGCAGTGAGAAAGCCAACATAGCCCGGCCCGTCCTCCCGCGGCAGCACCCAGATGCAGTCCCAGCGCTGGCTTGTGAACATCGGCTCCTCTGCATACCAGCGCGGGTCGGACCGGCACACATACGCCTCGTCGGGCAGCCGCCGCCACTGCAGCAGATCGTCCGATTCGGCGAAGAAAATTTCCTGCACCCCGTTGCGTTCCTCCGAAAAGTTGAGCATGAACTTATCGCCGGCGCGCCAGACCATGCCCGTGCCCAGCCAGTTGGCGTCCTTGGCCTTGTGGATGATCGGCCCCCGGTCGGCAAAGTGGACACCGTCATCCGAAGTGGCCACACTCATGCCGTCATAGCCGCCCCCGGCGCGCATGCGGTGAAGGTAAAAGAGGTAGTGTGTGCTGTCGTGGTAGTACAGCCAGGTATCCCACAGCCGTGCCGCGATCTCCGGTTTGAAAATCATGCTCATTTCTCACAATGAAAGCTGCGTTGGTCAGTCTGAGACCGAGTCAGGGGCATGTGCGGGGGAAGGCCCGCGCAGGCAACTTCGCCTACACCTTCAGGCCCGTTTCCATCAGGCCTTCGACGTAGAACCTGCCTAGAAAGACAAAAAGGATGACCAGCGGTACGGATGCGATCACATAGCCGGCGAACAGCGGCCCCCAGACTGACATGCTCACGGCCGTTCCGTGCGCTCCACCAGACGTCAACTGGTACAGTCCAACAGTGATGAGCTGCTTGGCCTTGTCTGTGACCGCCACCAAAGGCCACAGGAACCAATTCCACGTCCCGATAAAGTTGACGACCGCCAGCGTGGCCAGGCCGGGTAGCGACAGGGGCAGCGTGATCCAGGTGATCTCGCGTATGACGCCTGCCCCATCACAGCGGGCTGCTTCGTAGAGTTCTTCGGGAATACCGGCAATAACGGCGCGCATGAGGAAGATGCCGAAAACGGGCCCGTTGGCAAGGTTAGGGATGATCAGTGCCCAGCGCGTGTTGATCAGCCCGAGGCCGTGATAGAGCATATATCCGGGAACAAAGGAAAGAACCCAGGGTACCATCAGAAGCGCGATGATGGCATAGAAGAGCGGCTCGCGAAACGGGAAGCGCATACGGGCAAAAACGTGTCCGCAGGTCAATGACTGGATGAGCACACCCAGCAGCCCAGCGCAGGCCACAAAGACTGTGTTGATTATATATTCGCTCACGACCAGCCAGGCGGCTCCGTAATTGCCCAAACGCAAAGGATGGCTGGGCACCCAGCGTTCGTGCATGAACTGCAGTGGGTTCTTGAAGGAGACGACCAGCATCAGGTAAATGGGAACCAGCGCCAGAATCAATATGACCACAATCGAGGTGTGCAAGCTTATCTGAGGGCGCCACCATGTGCGCGGCACTTCCTTACTCTGCCGGCCGGATAAGATGGTACGCATCTCGTTTCTCCTTCTTGCCTCCCAGGGTGGTCTAGCGCCCTGCTTCGTCCTCACCAAAGGGACGCACGGATCGGTTGACAGTCAGCGTCAGGACCATCGCGATCACGAATAACATCAGGCCTATAGCCGACCCGTAGCCGAACTGCTGGGTCAAAAAAGCCCGTTTGTACATTGTGAGACCGGGGACCGTGGTGACAAACCCCGGGCCGCCATCGGTCAACACCAGAATAGTGTTGAAAGCTGTAAGGCCGTGGATCACAGCCAGTATCGCCAGAAGCCGTACCTGGCCGAGCACAAGCGGCAGGTCAATGCGTAAAACACGCCGCAGCCCC
This sequence comes from Caldilineaceae bacterium, assembly GCA_965204525.1. Taxonomy (GTDB): domain Bacteria; phylum Chloroflexota; class Anaerolineae; order Caldilineales; family Caldilineaceae; genus Bin5. The sequence goes on from OZ241994.1 coordinate 3,643,113, forward strand.
GTACAGCCGTCCAGGAGGCACGAGTCGTAGATTGATGCTGAGATCTGGGCCAGGCCGCCCAGGTAGATCAGCGTGCCAATGCTGGATACCCAGGGGAACCCTACGCCCATAATCGCATATAGAGCCGTAGACGGTTCCCCAAGCCAGTTGAGAGCCAGCGCATCCAGGCCGACAGCACTCAAAAGCGTATGAACCGGACCAAACTTCGGATCATAGATATGTTTCCACAATAAGATCGTGACCAGACCCGGCGTGAGCATGGGGATGATGATCAACAACCGGTAGAACCCTTTGGCCACCATCGAGCGAACCGAGTAAATCATTTCGGCCATTACAAATGGCACGACCATGTTTGAGAACAGGCCAAAGAGAATCAGCTTGCCCATGTTTGAGATTTCGCGAACCGTTTCGGGATAGGCAAAGTAGGCCCGGAAGTTGCTCAGGCCTACATAGGTCGCGTCAGTACCGGGGGCCCATTCGTAGAAGGAACGAATCAGGCCGAGGATCGGTGGGTAATACATGAAGACAATCAGCATGAGAAAGGTTGGCGCCAACAGTGCATAGGCTTGCCAGGCCTTTCGCATCTCAGCCCAGGTCGTGCGTGCTGCGCGCTTCCCGGCTCTTACATCACTGTTCAAGGGGCCTTGAGGCTTGTCCAGGGTCTCGTCTGCTGCCAGATTTTGAGACATAGTCAACCTATGCGCTAGTCAAAGATTTTTTTCTGCTCCTGCTCTTCGGCAGGGGTCAGCGGCACTTCCACCACGATATCTTTGCCCACCTCGATCAGCCGGCCGATAGTGATGACCCTCACGTGAATCTCAGATTTGTCCTGCAAATCATACTTGGTCAGCGGATTCGGTGTATAGGTGATCTGCGCGATGCCGTTCTCATCAGTGTAGACCCACTCCGGAATCAGGAGTCCACTACCGGTATCGAGCCACGACTGCAACAGGTCGTTGACACGGGGCTGACCATGCTCAGTCACCTGCACAGTAAGTACAATGCTGCTCTTGCCGTCAGCGGCCACACTGGAGGGTTCCAGAGTCGTCTCAAGGAAGATTCCGTCGAGGCGCGCGGTAGAGATCGCCCAATCCGTCCCATAGATCATCACAACGATTAGCGCTACGCCAACCATCCAGAGATGCGGTCTGCCTGACACGCTCCTTCTCCTGTCAACATCCAGCTCATTGAGAACTGGGAATATGGGAACTCATCTTAGGCAGAAGTTTACCAGGTCGATGGAAACTCCTGATCACGATGTGGTGGTTCTGCGCGCATATGCCAAGCGGGACTTCCCCATGGTGTGTGCGGGGAAAATCTGCCTTACGCTCTGTTGTATCTACTGGGTAGTTCAAGAAAGGAAGGATATGGAACTCAGCCGGACGGTTCCATATCCTTCCTAAGGGCGCAATCTGTTCGGCGCTATGAACTTTCTTCCAAGGCCTTGAGGTCTGCCTCGTACCGGTCGGCACCATCCTCATATTCCTGTTGTTGGCGTGCGAAGAACGTCTCTTCATCGATGTCGCCAAGCACCCAGGACACAATCAGCGGACGCCAGGTCATGAAGTGGGTCGCATCCCAATACAGGCCCTGCCCCCACCAGGCAATACTGTAATTGTATATGGGCAATTTTATCTGGCCGATTTCCTGCCACATTGGCCCGAGCGGAGCGTCCTTGGCAGATGGTATGCGATATTGGTTCTCGTTGATGAGGAACGCGTTGTTCTCCGGTTCCGTGAGCCACTGCCACCACAGCAGCGTCTCGTCGAGAGTGTCGCGAGATTCGACCGAACTCTTGAGCATAACCAGGTCCGGGCCTTGGACGGCCTGCACGAGATCGGCCGGCACCTTTCCATCGCCGGCCGTCAAACCCACGGGATCCATGGCGCCGGGCAAATCGTCTGTAGGCGGAATGTCCTGGCTGTTGGGCATCGGAGGCGGAAGGAAGCCCCGTTCGAATTCGATCGTGGGGTCGTTGGCCAGCAGCGAGAACTCCCCGGTAGCGCGATATTGCATGGCCGCGCCGCCGGTGCGGAAAAGCAGGTCCAGATCGGTGGTCGCAAAACCATCAACCCAGGAGTTGGCTAACTCAAACATCTCATACCAGGCGCGGCGGTAGATCGGTGTGTTGGGCCCAATCAGACCCTTCCTGAAGGCCGGCAGCGCCTCGTCGGCCCCGACGAAGAAGTCGCCATTCAGATCCATCTCGACGCAGAGTTCCTGCATCATGGTCGGCAGAATCTGCAAGGCCAGAGGCCAGCAGTTGCCGGACGCACCTTCGCGCCACCACGGCGCCAGCCCGTCTCCCAGTTCCTTCAACGCCCTGGCTACCTCCTTTTCTTCCGTCCAGGTCACCGGGGGCTCCAAGTCGTATTCTGCAAATAGCTCCTTGTTGTATGCCAGCCCAACCTCGAGATTGGGCCAATACGACAATATGGGAGCGCAATACTCGAGGCCGTCGCCGTAGATCAGCGACTTCATGTAGCTCTCGTAGAAGATGTCCCGCCAGCGGTCATACTGCGGTGCGAACGGATTGGGTTGATCCAGATACTCCCCAATCGGCAGCGCCCAGCCGTTCTGTACCGGGACGTCGTGAACCGACCACACGAGTTCCGGCGCCTCTCCCGCGGCGACAAGCGGCGTGAGCCAGGCCGGATAGTCGGCGGACCTTTCCCCGTGAATGGGCATCTCGGCGAAGGAAATCAGAATGTCCGGGTGCTCCTCGGTAAAGCTTTCCGCGAGGATGCGCGAGGCGTTCTGTACCGTGGGGTGTTCAGCCGAGCGGCTTGTCCATTCGGTTGGATTGTAACTGGTGCTAAGCCAACAGGTGATCGTCTTAGGGGCTTGGGCAGTGGTCGACTCTTCCGCCGACATCTCGCCAGCGGTCTCCTGTGCTGGCATCGCGCAGGCAGAGATCAGTGCAGCACCACTCGCTGTGCCGGCCAGCGACAGGAACTGTCGTCTACTGAAACGTCTCTTGTCCATACCTCGCTCTCCTTTCACTTGCATGGCTGGAATTGCAACCGATCCATGGTGAATACGCGATCGAAATAGCCAATAGGCGCCCTCCTCCATCTACGTCATGTCGCATGTTCTGCGAAACACGGAAGGTCCCAAAAACCGGTCAGATCTGGTTCCGTACCTTTAATTGGGTCTGACAACTAGCTCTCGACAGTTCAATTTATTCAGAATGAACATATTATGGAATATATTTAACCTCATGTCAATGTGTCTGTAAGGTTCCCACGGCCCGTTTAATGTTCCAACATGCGGACAATTTGAGCCGCGCAACTGCCCCATTTCGGGACGCCATGGCCGTCCGCGTCCTCTTTGATATCTGCTCACTATATGGTACTATTTCCCACTAATAGTTTTGCCTACCCCGACACATACATCCAATCTAGTCCAATCGATCCAAGGAGAAACAAACGATGGAGAACAACGCATTGGTCAGCAAGCGGCTGTCACGTCGCTCATTCCTGCAAGCCGCCGCAGCGACCGCCGGCGTTATGGTGACCGCGGCCTGCGCCGCGCCCGCGCCTGCCGGTGACACCATGGCCTCCGGCGACGACGCCGGCATGGAGACCGTCGAGCTGCGCCTCGCCTACTGGGGTTTCCAGGTGGAGAAGCAGGGTGTCCTCCAGGAGGCCTTCCAGGAAGCCTACCCCAACATCAAGCTGCAGGAGGACATCACCTCCTGGGCCAACTACTGGCAGAAGATGTTGGCCTCCACCGCGGCAGGCGATTCCCCCGACATCATGCACCACTCGCCCTACTATCACGTTCGGTTTGCGCACAACGGGGTGACGATCCCGCTGGATCCCTTTGTCGAGCGTGATGGCGTCGACCTCAACGATTTCTACGAGGGCGCGATCACGCAAGGACGCTGGCAACCCGGCCAGATCCGGTGCGGCTCCGGCGACCTTCACGCCTTCCCCACCGTCTGGCACTCCGGCACCATGTGGTTCTGGAACAAGAACTGGTTCGCCGAAAAGGGCATCCCCGACCCGGACGAGAGTTGGACCTGGGACACGATCGTCGAGGCCGGCAAAGAGTTCACCGTCATCAACGACGACGGCTCGGCTGAGTCCTACGGCATGGACAAACCGGTCGACGGCAATTCGCGCATGAACTTCTGGATCTTCCAGGCCGGCGGCGCCTTCTATGACGAAGACTACAACGGCTGTCTTATCAAAGAGGACGCGCCGATGGAGGCCTTCCAGTGGATGGTCGACCTTGTCAACGACCATAAGGTCGCCATGCCGCCTGAGGCCAACCTGCAGTTCAACCCCTTCCAGACCGGCCGCGTCGCCTTTGCGGTGATGGGTGACTGGATGATCCCCTCCTTCTCCGAGATCGAGGAGTTCGAGTGGGACGTCTTCACGCCTCCCGCGCATCCGGTTACAGGGAAGAACACGATCGATGCCTACCAGAACGGTATCTCGATCACCAGTTCCGCCCCGCACCCGGATGAGTCGTGGGAATACATCAAGTGGCTGACGATGGGTGACGGCGCGGTCATGTACGCCGAGACGATATTCCCCTTCCCCGCCCATATTCCTACCGCGGAGGGTCTCATCTACGTACAGGATCGGACCGATCCGCCGACGCAGTTGTGGATCCTCAACCAGCTTCTGAAAGACGCTACGTCCGTCTTCAATGGCCCGGCCGAGGGTGAGATCGCCAGCATCGCCGTCGAGGAGCAGGAGGCGGCCATGTTGCAGGTCAAGACGGTGGAAGAGGCGACTGACGACTTGGAGTCGCGTGTCAACGCTGTCCTCGAGCGCTCCCGCGAAGAGCTGCTCGGATAGCGAACATTGAGAAGCGAATGAAGAGGAGAGAGAAAAGAGAGTTGAAGTGACTCATCTTTTCTCTCTCCTCGCAGTTTGGAGAGAGTCGTATGAGCGCCGCAACGACACCTGCGCGCAGTGGTTTGCGCGGATTCCTGGGAAGCAACCGGGGCCGGGAAGCGATCGAGGCCTACATCCTCATCCTGCCTACGATCATAGGGCTGATCGTCTTTACCGCCAGCCCCGTGCTGGCCTCACTCTATTACAGCTTCACCCGCTGGAACCTGTTGAGCACGCCCAAGTGGCAGGCCTTCGACAACTATATTGAACTCATCACCGAGGATCCGCTCTTCTGGATCACGATTAAGAACACAGCCTACTACGTGTTGGGCACCGTCCCAACCGGAACGGTTTTGGCCCTGTTTCTGGCGATCGCGCTCAATCAGAAGATCCGGTTCGTGGCCGTCTTTCGCACTATCTACTTCCTGCCCGTTGTCTCCTCCGTGGTCGCCATTTCAGTGCTCTGGCTCTGGCTCTACCAGTCCGACTTCGGCCTCATCAATGAGTTGCTGCGCTTCATGGGTTTCCGCGGTGTGCGCTGGTTGAGCAGTGTCACCTGGGCGATGCCGGCGATTATGATCATGAGCATCTGGCATGGTCTGGGCTACAACATCGTCATCTTCATCGCCGGCTTGCAGGGAATTCCCCAGGACTACTACGAAGCCGCCACCGTCGATGGCGCCAACGCCTGGCACAAATTCATCAACATCACCATCCCGCTGCTTTCGCCCGTCACATTCTTCGTCCTTACCCTGTCGGTTATCAACTCCTTCCAGGTCTTTGCCCAGGCCTATGTGATGACCAGAGGCGGGCCGGTCAACGCCACCAAGACGATCGTCTACTATCTCTTTCAGCAGGGGTTTGAGAACTTCCACATGGGATACGCCTCCGCGCTGGCCTATGTCCTCTTCGTTATCATCGTCAGTCTGACGCTGTTCCAGTTCTGGTTCCAAAAACGCTGGGTCCATTACGAACTCTGAGGTAGAACCACCATGAGCGCACAAGACGCAACCCCCATCGGTGAGGCCCGCACGACAGCGATGCCCGGCGCCTCCGCGGCCGCACCCGAAGGCCTGACTTCCTATAGGCTCCTTTACATCGCGGGGCGTGTGCTGCTCTATCTGGCCCTCACCATCGTTGGCGTTACCATGCTCCTGCCATTGCTGTGGATGGTCTCCACCTCGCTCAAGGAGCCGGGCGAAGTACTGCTGCTGCCGCCCAAGTGGATCTCGCTTCCGCCGCAGTGGGGGAACTACCCCAGACTTTTCGATGTGCTGCCATTTGATCTCTTTTTGATCAACAGCATCAAAATCGCGGTATTTGCCACGGTCGGCTCCCTTTTGAGCTGCTCAATGGCCGCCTTCGCCTTCGCGCGCATGCGCTTCCCCGGCCGCAATGTCATCTTCGCCGTCATTCTCGCCACGATGATGATCCCCTTCCACGTCACCCTCATTCCCCTCTTCAAGCTCTATCGCGACATCGGCTGGCTCAGCACACACCTGCCGCTCACCGTGCCGTTCTTCTTCGGTACCGCCTTTGGCATCTTCCTCATGCGCCAGTTCTATCTCACCATTCCCCAGGAACTGGTCGAGGCGGCGCGCATCGACGGCTGCAACTTTATCCAGATCTATTACCGCATCTTTCTGCCCCTCTCCAAGCCCGCCCTGGCCACCCTCGGCATCTTCACCTTTCTCGGCTCCTGGAACAACCTCATGGGCCCGTTGATCTTCCTCACCAAGGTCGAGACCATGACCATCACCCTCGGGCTGACGCTGCTGACCAACCAGTCGGGCGGCCGCTGGGAGCTCATCCAGGCCGGCGCCGTCATCAGTATCCTGCCCATCATCGTCATGTTCTTCATCGGCCAGGAGCATTTCATCCAAGGCATCGCCCGAACCGGAATTAAGGGGTAGGCCGGTGGCGCGCGGCCGGTTGCTGACTGCAGACCACAGGCGGCTGCACCCATGATTCGAATCGGCCTCATCGGCTGCGGCGGCATGGGCCAGTCCCACCGCGCAGCCTTCGAGAAACTGCAGGGCCGCGCCCTTTTCACCGCCGCGGTCGACCCGGACCTGCCGCGCGCCCAAGCGACCGCCGACCTGATGGGTTGCAACACCGTCGCCGCCGACTATCGCCAGGTCCTCGACCATATCGACGCCGCCATCCTCGCCGTGCCGCACCACCTCCACCACCCCATCGGCATCGACCTGCTGCGCCGCGGCAAACATCTGCTGATGGAGAAACCGCTGGCCAACTCGGAAGCCGAATGCCTGGACCTGATCGAGACCGCCGAACGCGCCGAACGCACCCTGATGGTCGCCTACTGCATGCGCTTTCATCCCATCGTCGTCGAGATGGAACGCCTGCTCAAGGCCAGGACCTACGGCGACCTCTTTCAGCTCTCGATCTGGACCGAGCAGCACACGCAGGGCGAGCCGGGCAGCTGGATGCACCGCAAAGAGACGCTCGGCGGCGGCCAGCTCTTCAGTCACGGCTGCCACTATATCGACATCCTGCTCGCCTGGATGGGACAGCCCGTCTCCGGCACGCATATCAGCACCAACTTCGGCACACCCTGGATGGAAGGCGAGGGCACGTCCAACGTCTCTCTCAAATTTGCCAGCGGCGCGCTCGGCTACCACTTCGGCACCTGGGGCGCCAAAGGCACGCGCCTCAAATACTCATTTCACGCCCACTGTACCGAGGGCATGTTGGAAGGGCAGATCAGCCAGGGGAGATTGCTGCTTCATCAAGGCGCGCTTGAAGCGGAGAAAGGCAGCGAGCAGCTGCTGTTCCAGACAGCCGTGGGTAAGCATCTCGAGAACGAGCTGATCCACTTCGTCGACTGCCTGGAGCACGATCGCCGCCCGTTGACCGACGGCCGCCGCAGCCTGCAAAGCCTGCGCGTCATCTGGAAGCTCTACGAAGCCGAAGCGCAGGGCGTGGTGGCCGACCTGCGCGACATCTGAACTGCAGCGAATCGTACACGCCACTCACCACGAGCTACAGGCTAGGAACGACTATGACAACACCAACAGTTCGTTTCGCCGTCATCGGCTTTGGCCGCCGCGGACGCTACCACATGGACAGCCTCGAGGCGATGGAGGACGCAACGGTCCGCTGCGTCGCCGTGGCCGACCCGCGCGATCCCACCGCCGAAGAAGAGGAGCGCTTTGGCCGCGCCTTCTACCGGGACTACCGCCAGCTGCTGGCCAATACGCCCGACCTCGACTTCGTACTCGTGGCCAGCTATGCCGTCGACCACGTCGAACATGCGCTGGCCGCGCTGCAACGGGGCATCCCCGTCTTCCTCGAGAAGGCCGTCGCCTTCTCCTGGGAGCAGACGGTGGAGCTGTATCAGGAGGTGGTGCGCCACCGTTATCCTCTCTTCATCGGCTTCAACCTGCGCCGCTTCCCCGCCACGCTCGCCATGAAACGTATCATCGACGAGGGCAGCCTCGGCTGTATTCAGAGCGTGCTCGGGCACGTCAACACCGGCAACCGCTGGTCGCAGGGCGTGTGGTCGCATTTCAGAACGCCGCCCTCCTCCACCCTCGTCGAAGGCAAACTCACCCACGACACCGACACCATCCAGCACTGCCTCGGCTCCGAGGTCGTGGACTGCACCGCCACCATCACGCGCAACATCTGGACCGAAGGCGACGACCGGCCCATGACCGCAGGCGATTCCTGCTCCATCTCCGGCCTGCTCTCCAACGGCGTCCTCTACACCCTCCATCTCACCACCTCCGGGCCGGACTATGAGCGGCGCTACGTCGTCAACGGCACGGAAGGACAGTTGGACGTCGTGATGCACAGCGTGCGCGCAGGCCAGACGCCCGCGGCGGTGACGCTCTGGCGCAACGGCGAGGAGCCGCAAGCCATCGAACTGCCGCCGGCCGTCGGCGGACACGGCGGCGCCGATTTCCGCATCCACCGCGACTTCGTCGCCTGGCTTCAATCCAAGCCAGCAGGCGCCTACGACCCGCGCTCCATCCTGACCGGCATGATCATCCCCTTCGCCGCGCAGGAATCCATGGCGACCGGCCGCCGCATCGACTGCGCCGCGCGCCTGCGTCAGGCCACCGCCGGCGTGAGCCAACAAGTGAGCAAAGAGAAGTGAGAAGCGGCCAAGAGATTCTCACTCCTCACTCCTCCCCACTCTTTCCTCTCCTTTGAAGGGAGTTTCGTTATGCGCAGTTATCGTGTAGGTGTTGTCGGGCTGTACCGCGGTCTGGGCCCGGCGCGCGTCTTCGACCTCATGCCCGACTGCGACGTGGTCGCCGGCTGCGATATCGATGTGGCCGCTCTGGAACGGTTCGGCGCCCTCTTTCCCCAGGCCCGCCAGTACAGCGCATACGACGAAATGCTGGCGCACGGGCTGGACATCGTCTTCGTCGCCTCCCCCGTCCCCCTGCACTGCCAGCACACCGTGGCCGCGCTCGAGGCCGGCTGCCACGTCCTGCAGGAGGTCACGCTGGCCGGCAACATCGACGAATGCCGCCAGATCCTCGCCGCGGTGCAGGCCCACCCGCGCCAGAAATTCATGCTGGCCGAGAACTGCTGCTACTGGGCGCACATTCTGAGCTGGCGGGAGATGTGGCGCCAGGGCCTGCTGGGCGACTTCATGTACGCCGAAGCCGAGTACATCCACGATACGCGTCATCTGCTGCGGCAGGCCGACGGCTCACCAACCTGGCGCGCGTCGATGCCCCCTATCCACTACTGCACCCACAGCCTTGGCCCGCTGCTCAAAGTGACGGGCGAGCGCTGCGTCGCCGCCAGCGCCATGAGCGTCACCAGCGGCACTGAAGACCTGCCCGTCCGCGTCAAATCCGGCACCGAAGTGGCGATCTTACAGACGGCCAGCGGCGGCGTAATCAAGATCCTGGTCGCCTTCGGCATCACCCGCGAGCCGATGTTCCACTACTACTCGATCTACGGCACCGACGGCGTCCTCGAGACCTCACGTCCGCCCACCAGCCCCCTGCAGACCAACGTATGGCTGGATTCGGTGCCGCATCTGAACAACATGATCGAGATGCCGATCACCGAAAACGTAACCGCCGCCCCGCCCGAGGCAACCCAGGGCGGACACGGCACCGCCGAGTACATGATGGTCCAGGACTTCCTCGCCTGCATCCGCGGCGACACCCCGTCCCCCATCGACATCCACGCCGCGCTGCGGATGGCGCTGCCCGGCATGTGCGCGCACCAAAGCGTCCTCCAAGGCGGGAAGATGGTGGAGATTCCGGATTGGGAGGGTTGATCAGGGAAAAGAGCACTGTGGCAGCACCGGCTGTTATGAGGCCGCGCGTTCTCTACAGCAAGGAAGCTGTCCGCAAAGCTGGACGGCAAAGATGAAGGGATGTACAATTGTCGCTGCGCGTGTCGGTCAATGCAGGACAAGAGGCTGGATAAATCAGAATGAGAAGTGCCTTGACTGCCTTTGGACAATTTGCGCGCAGGAGGACAGCGGGCCTGAATTGATTTTCCTGAGGCCGCAAACCCGCTACAACTGACTCCGCACCTCGGCCGTGATCTGGTCCATCGCCAGGATCATATAGCCGCAGTCGTCGCCCACCTGTAACCACTGTACACCGCGTTTCGCCATGCCGAGCGCAAAGCGCGCGTCGGGCGCCATACCGGCCCCCACGAACAGGCCGGCTGCTCGCGTGCGGGCGATGATGCTGTCCACCGCCTCGCTCACTGTCGGGTGCTCCACATCGCCCAGCAGCCCCAATGACGCCGAGAGATCCCAGGGCCCCAGCGCGATTGAGTCCAGCCCGGCGATGGCCAGGATATCATCCAGCGCGTCGAAAGCCTCCGCGTTCTCAATCTGGACGGCCACGAAGATCTCCCGGTTGGCCCGTTCGGTGTAGGCGTTGCCGCCGTCGCGCCCGTAGTTGGCAGGCACGCGCGGCCCATAGCCGCGCTCGCCCAGGGGCGGGTAGCGGCAGCTGTTCACCACATTCTGCACCTCAGCCGCCGAGCGCACCTGTGGCACGATGATCCCGTCCGCGCCCGCGTCCAGCACCGGTTTGATAAAGGGTGTCCCGCTGCCGGGCACGCGCACCAGCGCCGGCCTGCTTCGCGCCTTCGCCGCCAGCAGATGCCCGCCCAGCGCCTCCGCGCTCATCATGCTGTGCTCCATGTCGATCCAGAAAAAGTCGACCGAATCGCCCAGCGCGTCGGTCGCGTGCGGGTCGGTCAGCGTGATCGACGCGCCAATACAGATATCGCCACCCGCCATCTTGGCGCGGAAGGCTGCTACCGGTGAGGGTTGGGTTTCGTTTGTCATGGTCACCTGCGTTCGGAGTGGTGGTTGTGTGACGCGGCGGTCGTGGCGCGCTGCGTAGGGGCAGTGTTTACCAATTCCGGCGAAAAGACAAACCGGAACTGCTTAGGAGTGAGGAGTGAGAGAACACCGCCTGCTTCTCGATCAAACCGCCTGTGGCCGGTAGCGCTCGACTCTGATCTTGTCTTCGTTTCTGCGTGCCTGCGCCAGGTCATAGGCGGTTTGCCGCTGCAGCCAGAATCCGGCGTTTGACCATCCGGCCTTTTCCAGGCGAATGGCCATTTCCGGTGAAATGGCTGCGTGGCCATTCAGCACGCGCGAAAGCGTATGCCGGGCTACACCCAATACCTTTGCCGCTTCAGTCACGTTGAGGCCAAGCGGGTCCAGACAGTTTTCCTTAATGCTGAGGCCAGGATGCGGCGGATTCTTCATAGCCATGATTGTCAGCTCGTGTCAGTGGTAGTCAATCAAGTCGACATCGTAGGCGTCACCATCTTCGAAACGGAAGGCGATCCGCCAGTTGGCGGAAATTGAAATGCTCCAATACCCCCTCCGATTTCCTTTCAGGGGATGAAGCTGATAGCCTGGGAGATCGAGGTCTGATGGTTTGCTGGCGCTGTCAAGGTCGGCCAAAGCAAGCGCTATCCGATCCGCTTGGTCAGCACGCACTTTGCTAGAGTCCCCGCGTACATACAACTGCCGAAGCCCTCGGTGTCGAAACGTCTGAATCATACGATAGTGTACCGCGTTCCGATACATTTGCCAACATCAATATGCCACGGGGAGCATCCCAGAATGGCAGCGTGTTTTCCGCAGTCCGGCGGGTCAGTTCTGCGCAAATTTATGCCGCCATAAGGTGGCTAGTACTGTACTTGTGAAACGCCTGCCTTCTACATTACCGCCTATTCCTGGTACTTTTATTGGACGACAGATAAACTGCATGTTTATTAACACACGCACGCCGTCCCGTGTTATGATTGCCCGAATCGGATCTGTGGGCGCTTCGCAACCTCTTTGGCAAGGTGCGCAGTTTCGCCCCGGCGCTGTATAAACTGATAGCATGAAAGCATCTTATGTAACCCGTACCAGGAGCGCCCCATGACCGCACCCTCCATCAAAACAACCGTCGTCGGCAGCTATCCTCTGCCGGCCTGGCTGGCCGCCTACCCGTCCGTCCCCAATCTGCGCGACGCCATTCTCGTCGTCCTCAAGACGCAGGAGCTGGCCGGGCTGGACGTAATCTCCGACGGCGAGCTGACCCGCTTCGACGTCAACCATCCCGAGACGAACGGGATGATCGAATATTTCGTGCAGCCGATGTCCGGCATCTCCAGCCAGATGGGCCGCAAGGATGTGGACGATTTTCGCGCCCAGCAGGGCATGGGCTTCCGCACGCAGCCGGCTGCCGTGGTCGAAGGACCGATCGGCGAAGGCGAACTGGACCTGCCTTCAAGCTGGCAGATGGTGAAGGAGTTGACCGCGAGTCCGCTCAAGTTCACCGTGACCGCGCCCTACATGCTGGCGAAGACATTGCTGGACCGCCACTACAGCGACCTGCCCAGCCTGACCATGGCCATCGCCGAGGTGCTGCGTCGTCAGGTCGAGGCGATCGACGCGCCCGTCCTCCAGGTGGACGAGGCCAATCTGACCGGCAACCCCGAGGATGCCGCTTGGGCGTACGAGCCGATCAACCATGTGCTGGACGGCGCCCGCGGCGAACGCGCGCTACACCTCTGCTTCGGCAACTACGGCGGCCAGAGCATCCAGAGTGGCTTCTGGGCCAGTCTGCTCGGCTTCCTCAACAACCTGCACGTGGACCATCTGGTGCTGGAGTTCGCCCGCCGCGGCTATGATGAGTTGGAGGTCTTCACCGACCTGCGTGAGGGTATCGCCTTGGGGATCGGCGTCGTCGACATCAAGGACAACGAAGTGGAAAGCCCGGACGTGATCGCAGGGCGCATTCAGTACGCGGTCGATCTGCTGGGCGAGGAGCGGGTCAAGTGGGTCCACCCCGACTGCGGTTTCTGGATGCTGCCGCGCTCGGTCGCCGACCGCAAGATGCAGACGCTTGTGGCAGGACGGGATCTCTTTCTGGGGACTGCATCGGGGTAGGTCTTACTTCTAAACTAAATCAGTAACCCGGCAGTCGTCCCTTTCCAGCGCCTCCGGGCTCAATGCCACTCCGAGTCCTGGTCTCTGGGGCGGCTGCATCCGCCCATTCTCCACCATAAATGGGTGATCGACCAGCTCCAGATAGAATCCCAGGGTAAACGCGCGTACGATCTCCTGCATCCACGTATTGGTGGCGTGGGCGGCCAGGTGAAGGGAGGCCGCCAGCGTTACCGGGCCGGTGCAGTCGTGGAAGATCACGCCCATGTTGTTGGTCTCGGCCATGTCGGCGATCTTGCGCGTTTCGGTGATGCCGCCTGCCCAGGTCACATCTGTCATAACCACGTCACAGGCATCCGCCCGTATCATCTCCTCGACCGCGTAGCGATTCATGAGCAGTTCCGACGCACAGATGGGGGTGCGCGTCGAACTGCGCAGCTTGGCCAGCGTGCGCGGGTTGTCGGGCTTCATCAGGTCCTCGAGCAGCACCGGCTTATAGGGCTCAAGGGCTTCCGCGATGCGGCGGGCGGGCTGGAGAGCCCAATAGCCGTGCCCCTCCAGGATAATATCCATCTCCAGACCCACAGCGTCGCGGACCTGCCGCCACGGCTGCAGACCTTCTTCGATCTCTGCGAACGAGATCGTCTGGCCGTGATTGGCGAGGGCGAAACGATCAAAGGGCCAGATCTTCATGGCGCGGATTCCCATATCGAGCAGCGAGCGGGCAAGTTCACCGGCATCGCCGCCGGGCTGCCAGGCCTCAAAGTCTCGATAGGCGCCGGTTGCAGAGACGTCCACTTGACGTGAGATATCCGGCGTCTTCTGCCCGTACCCTGCGGAGGCGCACGTGTTGTAGACCGGCACGCCGTCCGGATTGCTCGTCCCGCCGAGAAGCTGCCAGATCGGTCGGCCCAACTCCTGGCCCAGAATATCCCAGAGCGCCACATCCACCGCCGAGAGGCAGCGCATCTCCAGCCCCTTATTGCCGTAGATGTGGGAGTTCTCGTAGGCCCGGCGCCAGAAGGCCTCGATCTGGCGCGGATCACTCTCCAGCAGCAGCGGCGTCAATACCTCTCCAATATAAGCCGTCACAGAGCGGGGCGTGTAGTAGGTCTCTCCCAGGCCGACGATCCCGCTGTCCGTCGTCAGTTCAAGGAAGGTAATGCTGGAGAATGGAGCGAAGTTGATGGTTCGAACGCCGGTGATCTTCACGATGGACCTCTGAAGGAAGATAGTGGACGAACATTGGGCAAGCGCTTCAGGGAGAACTATACAGCAGTTGAGCAGGTTGTAAAAAGGGGCTGTGCGGACCGTGAAAAACGGTTTGACAAAGGCGTGCTTAGATATAATAATATGTGGACAAAGGCATGTTGTAGCGATGCATGAACGTTGCATCCTGCCAGTAACTGTGTTCCTGGGCGCAGGTGTAAGTGTCGCACCAGAAGTGGCGTGTGCGCTGGCGGAGCACGGTGATGATCTCCAGGAAGCCTCAACGAGTATCCCTATGGCCTACACTGATATTCAGAAACCCGCGCTTTCGTACCGCTATGAATTCGGCCTCGATGAGTTGGAGGCTGCCCAGGCATGTGTCGACGCCCATGGGTTCGCAGTGGTCAAGCAGGTACTGACTGAGGATCTGGTTGCGGAGCTTCAGGAAGCGGTTCGCCAGGTTATTGACCCGGACGGGGTATTGGGCCCCGGCGAGAGCTTTACCCACACCTCCTTTGTCGAGCACGCACCCGCACTGTGGAAACTGCTCGACTATGAACCCTTTCTGCGGGTCCAGCGGCTCTTCTGCCAGGCCGACGAGTTGACCATCCACCGCACAGCCGCGATTCTACGCAACCCCGGCTCCTCTCCACTTTCGTGGCACTCCGACTGGCATGGATTCAGTCAAGGCCCCCCGCAAAACGCTGGCGATATACTGAACCGGGGCCACTGGCCCTCGGGCCGCTGGTTCTACCTCACAGGCTCCTATCCTGAACACGGCGGCCTCGCCGTGATCGAAGATTCCCACGTGGAAGATTGGGCGGGACCGGAAGGATTCGCGCTGACCCCGGACCGGCGCTCATTCTACCGGCAGGGGAGTGAGCCGAAGGCCTATGTCGGTTTCGACGTGCCGGGCATGGTGCCGCTGTTCACCGAACCAGGCGATCAGATCATCTTCGCCGCCCGCACCTACCACGCCGCTTTCCCCAACCAGACCGACCAGGTGCGGCTATCCTGCGGCCTCGGTCTCCGCCCGCGCAGCTACCGCATAGAGGCGCCGTGGCCGCTCCCTGAATCGGCGCAGGCGTTCATCAAGGCTCTGCCTCAACGTCATCAACACTTTGTAGAAAACTATGTCGGTATCGATACGGAATGGCGCGGTCAAGGAATGACCGCATGAGTAAGGCATGACAGATTTCGGACAGCGACCTGCGTCGACTTAGGACCGTTGGCGCTCAGCCCTCAGATGTATTTGACGAGAGTACGTGTTGTTGCATGCGCTTCGATTGCCATCAGATCACACTATCAGATCAAAGGAGAAGAGAGCATGAAACGGAACAACCTGAGTCGGCGTGATTTTTTGAAGCTGTCTGCCGTCACCGGCACGGGAGCCCTTCTGGCTGCTTGCGCTGTGCCTGCCGCGCCGGCGGGAGAGGGCGGAGCAGCTGCGCCCGCGGCTGTAACGACAACGATTGATTTCTGGGATTTCCCGTACTACTCATCGGCTCTTGGCGAGCCCGGTTCCTGGCAGTGGGAGCGGGCGAATGCCTTTATGGATGAGAATCCAAGTATTGAGGTTCAGGTGCTTCCCCTGACGTGGGAGCAGGGCAGCAAGGTGACAACGGCCCTCGCGGCTGGTTCGCCCCCGGACGTAGTCGGCGGCGGCTGGATCCAGCTTGCCCTTTCGGCCCTGGAGGTGGGACTGGCTTTGGACCTCACCGATTCGTTGGAAGAGCAGTTGTCCAGCGATATGGTCGAGGGAATGCTTGAGCAGTGCTCAATTGAAGGCAGGGTGTACATGTTGCCGTACTGGCCGGTGTGCCAGTCCGGGGTTGTCTACCTTGATGGGGTCGAGGAAGCGGGCGCGATGGATACTGCCCCCCAGGCGCCATGCTACGGGTGGAACATCGACCAGTTTAATGGCTGGCTTGAGGCTGTGCGGGGTACACGACCGGACGGCAGCGAGCGCTACGGACTCGGCATTCCATCCGCCCATTCCACACCGGCTTTTCATTGGGTGACACTCCTCTATTTCCGCTGCTTCGGCGCCCACTTCTGGACCGATGAGACGGAATCGTGCGTCGACATGGCTTCGCCGGAGGCGATCAAATGCCTTGCATGGATGCAAGAGCTGGCCGAAAACGATCTGATTCCCGATCCGGCAGGATACACTGGCGACGATAACAACGCCCTCATCGACCAGGGCAACGTCCTCATGCAGGTTGGCAACGTGGTACCAGGGGGAGCACGCCGGGAGGGGATGGAACTGGATGAGGAGACCCTGGTCGTCACTGATACCGAGAACGAACGCAGCTGGCGCTTCATCCAGTATCCACACGATGACCCACACCCCGCCATTGCCTGGGGCGGCGCAAACTACTCTGGTTTGGTGCCCTTCAAGCCCGAGGACCCTGCTGACACGCCAGGACTGTTGAAGTTCCTCCACTGGATGACCAACAAGGAGAGCGAAGACTGGTTGGTTAAGTCGGCCGGAATGCTGCCGTTCCGCAAGTCCATTCTGGCGGAAGTCGCCGACGACCCCCTCGTGGTTTATACATCCGAATGTCTGATGCCTAACGCATGGTTCGATGCCAAGCGCAGTACGGAGACCATCGTGGTGCGCTCGATCTTCGAGGAGCATTTCCAGGGCGCCTTCTCCGGCAAGAGCGCGGAACAGGTGATGCAGGAGATGACCGACGACATCAATACGGCGCTCGAGAGCTGTGCGTAGAACCCCATCATGGATAAAGCCGGGTCTCCCGCGACGACACTGCTCGCGGGAGACCCTTTCAGACTCTCAAGAGCGGGGACAGCCATGAACTATGCCAAGCGTGAGGAGATGTGGGGCTATATCTTCGTCACACCTTTCCTGGTTCTGTTCCTGGTCTTTGTGCTGGTGCCTACGATCATGTCCGTCGTGATGGCCGCGCTCGAATGGTACGATCGAAAGCCGGTTTGGGTTGGTCTGGACAACATTGACCACGTCCTGAACGATAAGCGTTTCTGGCAATCTGTACGCAACACGTTAACCTATGTAGGGATGTTCACATTCGCTGCCGTCGCACTGGCGCTTGCGGTGGCGATCAGAATCACCAAGTTCCGCAGCCAAGGCATGCGCCAAGGCCTGCAAAGTGCATTCTATCTGCCCAGCGTGGTTTCCCTCGTCGCCGTGGCGGTCGTCTGGCGCTACATCTTCAACAATCAGTTCGGTCTGATCAACTACCTGTTGAGTGTGGTCGGAATCGACCCTGTCAACTGGCTGGGGAATCCGCAGACAGCCCTGCCATCCCTCGTCCTTATGGACCTGATTACCGGGCTGGGCGTTGGGATTATCATCTTCGTCGCTGCGGTCCTCGGGCTGCCTTCCGAGCTGTTCGATGCAGCCCACATTGACGGCGCCACCGGGTGGCTGGAGACGATATACATCACCATCCCCCTGTTGACCCCGAGCATCCTCTATGTTGCGGTGACGACGATGATCGTGGCGATGCAGCTCTTCGTCTCCGTCTTTTTCCTCACCAAAGGCGGGCCGGTGGGGTCCACGTTGACACTCGCCTTCCTTACCTACCGTTACGCCTTTGTCTTTCTGAAAGTGGGTTACGCATCGGCCGTCGGGCTGGCGCTTCTTCTGCTCACCCTGGCGCTGGCGGTGGTGCTGTTCCGCTGGTTCCGGTCCGTCGTGGAATATTAAAGGAGCCTGGGAGCGCTGTGCTGAAACAACCCACTGTCCCCGAAGAGCATATTCCGCGTCCAATCCAGACCGAAGGTCGTTCCTGGCGCAGGCTTCGAGAGAAGATCGGCGGCAACATCACACTGCTTCTCCTCCTCTTTTGGGCTCTCGTCTCATGGTTTCCCCTCTACTGGATGGTGCTGACCAGCTTTAAGAAAGGCCAGCAGGCCCAGGCTCTGCCCCCCGGCCTGTGGTTGAAGGAGCCCACCCTGGAGTCCTATCAGCAGGTGCTGAGTTCGACTTTTCCGGTGCTGCGCTGGTTGGCCAATAGCCTCTTCGTCTCCGTCACGGTTACGGTCCTGGGGCTGCTCCTGTGCGCGGCCGCCGGATATGCCTTCGCGCGCAAGCGCTTTCGGGGGCGTGATATCATCTTCTGGATGGTGCTGAGCACGATGATGCTGCCCGGTTTCTCCAGGTTGATCCCGGCCTTTATGCTGACGCTGCTGCTGAATCTGCATGACACTTACTGGGTGATGATTTTGCCAGGGCTGGCGTCACCCTATGCGGTTTTCCTCATCCGCCAGTTCATGCTGACGCTGCCGTCCGAGCTGTTCGACCAGGCGCGCATCGACGGCGCCGGCGAGATCCGCCTGTGGTGGCAGATCGCGCTGCCGCTGACCAAACCGGCGCTGGCGGCATTGGGTACCTTTACCTTTGTGGCAACATGGAATGACTTCGTGTGGCCCTTGGCCGTGATTAACGATCTGAAACTGATGCCCATCCAGGTCGGGGTGACCCTGCTGCGCGGCATGGAGCGCACGGGGCGCAACGATTACCCGATCGCCATGGCTTCCGGCGTGTTGATGGCCGTGCCGCCGGTTATCATATTCTTCCTCTTTCAACAGTACTTTATTCGCGGCCTGACCATCGGCGCGTTGAAGGGTTAGGGGATGCCGCCCTGTGTCAGGCCTTCCACTCGATCAACACGCCGAGGAAATCGCCTGGACGCTCAGCGAGCATCTCGTATGTCTCTCCGACGTCGTCCGGCTGGACTCGGTGGCTGATCAGACCCTCGCTCCGCAGTGAGCCGTCCGCGAACAGGCGCAAGACCAGATCAAGATTGCGCTCACGGGTCCACGGATCTCGAGTCGTGTGAGGATGCCCGGATACGCGAGCATGGGCGCCGATCAGCGAGACGCCTTTGTGGTGAATAGCCCTGTAGAGATCGATTTCGGCTGCGCCGCGCGGGCTGCCCAGCAGCACTACACGCCCGCCATCGCCTGCCAGGTCCAGGCCCTGCGGTACGACACCGGGATTGCCTGTCGCTTCGATCACCACCTCCGCCATCTGTCCACCGGTGGCATCGTTCACCGTCTCTTCGACGTCCCATTCGCCTGGATTGAGAGCGCAGATACCGCTGGCGCCTGCGACCCGCACGCGATTGGGAAGGAGATCGACCCCAAACACCGGCCGCGCGCCGGACAGGCGGGACAGCTGCGCCGCAAACTGGCCGACCAGCCCCAGACCCAGGACAACCACCGTCTCGCCCAGCGCGACGTTGCCCTGACGGACACCGACCGCGCTGACGCCGCCCAGTACAGCCAGTGCCCCCTGCTCCAGCGTTACGTCCGGCGGCAAACGCCACATTCTGGTTGTGCGTGCATCACACAAGGCCCAGTCGCCATGCGGTGCGTAGACCACCACCCGGTCGCCCTCTGCCCATTCCGTCACCTCGCAACCGACCGCCTGCACGACGCCTGCCAATGCATAGCCCAAATCGATGGGGAACTGTGGCGGGTCCGGCCGTGAGAAGCCGCTGTGTGAACCACTGTACATCGCGAGCTCTGTGCCCGCGCTGATGAGCGAGCAGGCTGCCTTGACGACAACCTCATGTGGGGCGGGCGCCTCTGCAATTTCGAAAGTTTCCCATTCAATCTGGCCAATGGCCGTACAGAGCAGGCGTCTGGCGCGCATGTTGTTCTTCCTCTTGGGTTGCTGTCCGGTCGCCTCCGCTACGTCTGGCCCGTAGGGGAGAACTGCCCCGCCAGCTCTATGGACTGCCTGCGCGTCAACGCGCTTCGTTTCCCCACTCTGCTTTGCCATCTATCCACGTACGCATCGACGACCTGCTGTCACGATTTGCCCATGCAAAGTAGGGAATGAAGGTCAGCATGCCGTCCGGCTGGTCGTATGACCCGCCGTGCCCTTGCAGAGAGACAACCCCGCCGAGAAGATCCTGCCTGAAAGCTGCCCCGAATTCGTTCAGCAAGGCCGACTGCCGGTAGTGCCCAATAAGCTCTCGGTCGTCACCCACTTCACTCTTCGGCGGCAAGGCAACGTACGCGCCCCACATATCAATGGCGGGATTATCGGTACTCTCGACGCAATACACGAGGGGGCCGCGACACAGCGCAACCTTGCCCTCAAAGTAGCGGGCGCGCGGGTCGGCAGTCATGGCAACAACAGGCATCGGCAGCTGCAGAGTGACAGTATCACCCTTGCGCCACTCTCTGGTGATGCGGTAGTAGGCTCCGGACGCGATCTCCTCTTCGACAGGCTGTCCATTCACCTGCACGGTTGGGTTGCGGCACCATCCAGGTATTCTCAGGTTCAGATCAAAAGTGGCGGGCCGTTCGGGTTCGAAGGTGATCTTTACTTTACCGTCCCATGGATAGGACGTGTCCTGGGCAAGGCGGAGTCTCGTCCCGTCATCCAGGCGCCAGTCCATCGTACAGCTGTCATACAGGTGAACCCACACGCCATCCGCTGAAGCGCTGAACATGTATCCCGGCAATGACGCGATCGTTCGCAGCGCGTTGGGCGAGCAGCAACTGGTGGAGGCTGATGACCAGGGCGTGCGCTGCCAGTGGTTACCGTCCGATGAAAGTGGGCACATATAGTGGAACTTATCGCCGTCAACCGATACGTGCGCCAGGAAGCCGTTGTACAGCGTCCTCTCCATCAGATCCGCGTAACAGGCATCGCCCGTCAAGGCCAGCATCCGCCAGTTCCAAGTCGCGTTTCCAACTGCTTCGCACGTCTCCAAACCTGTGCCCAGCAGGAATCGGAAGACACCCGCATGCAGCTCGAAAGCGTCTTTGCATGTCAGCTCGCAGTTCTCAGAGTCCACGGCCAATTGGCCGGTGAGATGCAGCTTGCCGGTTGTCATGTCACGCCAGATGGCTGTGAGCTTGTCCATGAATTCCTGGTCGCCCGTTTCCGCGTAGTAGTCGGCGCCGGCGCACATGAGGTATGTCTGACGTACAACATGCCTGCTCACGTAGCCGCGGAAATCGGAGCCGATAATCGGGGGCTGTCTCAGCAGTGGGGTGAGGAAATGTCTGGCGCCGGCCAGATATCTCTCTTTGCCCGTGCTGCGGTAGAGTTCGACCAATGCCATTTCGATGACGCTGTGCCCGGCAAACTCTTCCCCCTGAAACCGCTGGCAGATTGCGTCGGCAACACGCTGCGCGCACTCCAGGAATTCGGTCGATCCGGTTGCACGGTGGTGTGCAATGGCGGCCTGAATCAGATGTCCCGGGTTACCCAGTCCGTACGATCTTTCGAAATCGTCGCCATAGTAGACAGCCCGGAATGTGCTGTCCTGATGCGCATTGGCAACGCCGGTCACAAACAGATCGAGCAGGGCGCGCGTATCAGGATCGTCCCCGGACTGCAGGACATATGCGCACGCTTCCAGCCATTTTTGAAAGTTCGCGCGCCAGGAATGGCCGTTGCGCGTGCGGTTCATTCCGGTGGGATTGGCCTTGAGCGTTTCCAGGCCGGCCGCGATTCCCGCCTTGTCGCCCGTCGCGTAGGCCCTGAACGGAGCGGTCTGGTCGTCTACGTCCAGCCAGGCCAGGAACGACGGGATGCCGTTGGCCCGGCTGGCATTCATGCGCGTTTTCCAGAACCCGTCGCGCATGGTAACGGCCTGTACCGGGACCGGTTTGAGCGGGGCAAAAGGGCTGGCGACGGTGGACACTACGCCTGCCGCCTGCCAATGTGGGATGTGTGGGTTGTTTGACATGAAGCCTCCTTCGGCAGCCTGGGGCATTATTCCATCTGGCTTTCCGTCGCGCCGGCGGCGAGGAACGGCCCCAGCGTCTCGCCCTGCAACAGCTTGTCCAGATCGTCCAGGAACTCTAGGTAGGTGCCCTGCCAGCCAAAGTGGTCCCAGAACCAGCCATCATACGGTGAACCGGCTGTGGCCTCGCCCTTCGGAACGTCGGCGTAGCGGGCGCGCGTTGCCTCGATCTGCGCCGCCTGCAGCCGTCCCAGCTTGTAGTCCAGGTACAGCCCGAAACAGTCCACAAAGATGCGCACGTCGTTCACGTTAGCTTCGAGCAACCCGGCGACATGGGCAAAGGAAGCCGGGTCAATCTTGCCATCCAGCTGCCGCCACGCCGTCAGCACGCTCTCCATGTGGGCGATGGACGGCCGCTTCTCGGCCATCAGTTCGGCGGCGTAGGCATCGGTCAGCGGCACGCGGTTGAAGATGAGCTGGTAGCGCGGATCGCTGCGCAGCGCCGCGGCCTCCTGCTCGGGATAGGCGTCGAGGGGCAACTCCAGTCCGAGGACGTTCTCGCCCGCTCGATCCATCCCCGGATGCAGGTAGTCGGTCCAGATTCGCCACGGTCCGTTGAGCCGCGTGTCCAGGTAGCTGTAGCGCGCGACATAGCTGTGACACTGGGTCAAGCCGCAGCGGCTGAACAGCGCGCCGATGGTGGCGGGATAGGTTGCGCGCAGGCCGGGCAGGAACGGGAGCGCCTCCGCGCCGTACTCCATCGTCAACCACTCGGACAGGATGTCGTCCGGGTCGAGGCGGGGGTTCCAACACAGCCGGCCGTAGGCATACCAG
Organism: Caldilineaceae bacterium; assembly: GCA_965204525.1. Lineage (GTDB taxonomy): Bacteria > Chloroflexota > Anaerolineae > Caldilineales > Caldilineaceae > Bin5. The sequence continues at coordinate 3,666,110 of OZ241994.1, forward strand.
TTGGAGAGATTGAGCGGATGGTCCACGTAGTCGGGATGTATCCCCAGATTGGCGTCAAACCCGTCACAATTTTTGTCGGCGGCCTTGAGAAACTCTTCCTGCCAGCGGTGGGCCATCGAGCAAGGCAGAAAGTTGAGGCCGGCCGTATCGCCCACCAGCGCAAGTTCGAACACGTAAGGGGAGCGCTCGCCCGGTCGATTGCCGATGTGGCGCCAGATCGGGTGCGGCGGATAGGGCGGACGAAAGTCCCAGTACAGGTGGCACGGCGCGATCCGCACATTCGCGGGTAGCTCATCCCCCCAGTCGCCGAACAACTCTGCCTCGGATTTGGCGTAGGCGGCCTGGTCCGTGACCGCCGGCCAGAGCAGCTCTCCGTCGATGGTGGCCAGCGCCTCGCCGACCAGACTCATGCCGGCCAGAACCCGGTCGCGAACCGGCAGCGCGCGACAGCGGTCGCAGTCGTCCTCATGCGGGCCGGGCGCATTCTCGCCGGCGCCCCAGACGATGGCATTGCGCACCGACGGCATGGCGACGGCCAGACGGGCGGCAAAATCATGCCACTGCGCGCGGACGGCATCGGAAAAGGGACAGACGTTCTGATACGCCCCGTTCTCGTCCGGCTCGGCATAGTGCAGGGAGAGACCAACCCTTATGCCGAAGCGATCCAGGAAGCGGGCAAACTGCTCGACAGGCTCGGCGCGGGAAAGCCAGCGTTCGAACTGTGAGCCTCTGGCCGCGTACTGGGCGAACAGGCCGAGGTTGTTGACACGCATGGCCAGCAGCATCCGGGCGAGCGCCAGGTATTCCGGGCATTCCTCCGGGCGCAGCATTTTTTCATAATCCAGAATACTTTTGAAAGGCAGACACCAGACCTTGTTCGAAGGCGTTTCCCACATTCGCAGCGCGCGTACCGGGAAATGCGGGCCATCGGTCAGCGGTGTGATGGCCTGGTTACGGCGGGCGCGGTCGATGCATTCCTGCACCCCGTACAGAACGCCCCGGCCATCGCCACCGGTGATGCGCAAGGCGGCGCCGTCGTTCACCGCGATACGAAAGTGCTCCGGCTTCAAGTCGGCTTCGGCGGTGTCCAACCGAGCTGTGACAATCCCACGATCGGAATGCGCTCCGATGGTTGGCTCTGCACCGCCCAGCTTTTCGATCCAGCGAGCCAACTCGGCGGCTGCGGTCCGAACGCGTGGGCTGGCATCGCGGGGGATTCTGATAGCATCGATCGCTGTCATCTGCATGTTTGTGTTACCTTCCTGCGATCTTCGCTCCAACTTGGGTGGTCAACCGGTAGAACTGTATCAATGAGGATCGTCGTAAACCGGCGATAGCGATTTCAGCTTACCCACCCCACCGACTAGGAGGTCGTAGTTCCCAATCCACTGGTCCAGCGCGCCATCGTTTCCGAGCACATCCGAGCCCCAACCTAGCAACGCAGCAGCATAGGATTGGCCGATCTCGGTTACTCGTTTGGCCAGAAGCGGCCGTATGGCTTCGGAGAAATATGCCCTGGACAACGCCAAGCCCTTCATGCCCATGCTCTCAGCACTTCGATCAGCAATTTGATTACCGCCTACAGCTTGATGCCGCCCTGTGTCAAGCCCGTCACGAATTGACGCTGCAACGCCAGGAACAGCACAAGCACCGGCGCGATCATCATCACCGCGCCGGCGCTGGTAAGCGACCAATCGCGACCGAAACGCTGTGTGAAGTTGTAGTAGCTTGTTGTCACCGGCATCAGCTCATCCCGCTGCAGGAAGATGAGCGCGGCCTGGAACTCACTCCACACACCCAGCCCAACCACCAGACCTACGGTCAGAAAGGCCGGCCACATGATCGGGATCACCACCCGCGTCATCACCTGCCATTCGTTGGCGCCGTCCACGCGCGCCGCGTCCTCAAAGTCGCGCGACAGGCTCATGAGGAAGGAACGCAGCAGGAAAATGGCGAATGGCGAATTGAAGGCGATGTACATGATGATCAGACCGGCGCGCGTGTCCAGCAGCCCCAGATTGCGCCACATGATGAACAGCGGGATGACATAGAGCCAGAACGGAAGCGTGGAGAGGGTCAACATATAGACGAGGTAGAAGTTGTCGCCCGGAGGATCGAGCCGGGCCAGGCTATAGGCGGCCATGCCGCCCAGCACGAGAACGCCGGCCACGGTGAAGACAACGTATATCAGGCTGTTGGTCAGGGTGGTGGCGAACTCACCCTGAACCCAGGCATTGACGTAGTTCTCTATCTGAACGACCCGGGGAAGCCCGATAGGATTGGTCCCCAGATCATTGAACGATTTCAGCGAGTTGAAAAACAGAACCAGAATCGGACCCAGCGCAAGGCAGACCAACAGGAGCAGGATGATGTAGTTGGGAATCAGGCGTGACTTGCCTTTTTTCTTTAACATCGCAGGCATCCTCCCGGTTACGCTGTACCATGCACCGTCGAGCGCGCGGGCAAGCGTCTATACATCCCAGCCCCTGCGGCGAAGAAGCACGAATATCGTGGCCATGACACCGGCAATCGCGCTCATGGTTATGCCGATTGCGGCGCCGTAACCGGCCTCAAAGCGCTGGAAGGCCTGTTTGTAAAGATAGGTGGCCAGCATCTCCGAGCTGCCGGCAGGCCCGCCGTGTGTCAGGATCCAGACATAATCAAAGACCAGGAATGACCAGATAGCCGTCATCATCAGCATGAAGAATACGGTGGGGCGAATCCCAGGCAGGGTGACGTGGAGAAACTCCTGCCAGCGGTTGGCGCCATCGATCTTGGCCGCGTCATACAGGTCCGAGGGTATGCTCTGCATCGCGGTGAGGAAGAGGATCATCAGGAACCCCCACCAGTGCCAGTTGTCGACGAAGGCAATTGCGGCTAGGGCGGTATTTTTGTCGCCCAGATAAGGGTAGGCCAGCCCTTTGATCCCCCAGTTTTCCAGCGCGACGCCAAAGCCAAGCCTTGGATCGAGCAGCATCCGCCAGATCGAGGCGACGACGACGCTGGGGAGCACGTAGGGAATGAAGAAAGCAGTGCGGATAGCCATTGAGCCGATGCGCACCTGCGCCAGGAGGGTGGCAACGGCGAGCGCCATGGCAAATGGCACGGTGAGGAAGAAGGCCAGCCACATCAGGTTATGGCGAAGCGCCAGCAGGAAGTTTCGATCTTCGAAGAAGAGCTCGCGGAAGTTGTCCAGCCCGACAAATTCGGCCTTGCCGATCCCCGACCACTCGGTCAGGGAGTAGTACATGCCGGCAACGGATGGCCCGACGACAACGATGAGGTGCAGCAGGGTGATTGGCGCGATAAAAAGCCACGGCATGATCTGGCGGCGGAAGCGCCTGCTGTGCATCCACGATAGTTTGTGCGGCGATACCGCTACCGTGGTGCCGTCACCGGTCGCTGAGGATTCAGTTTGCAGTTCATCTGGGTTTTTCACGGCAAAATGTCAGTAGACCTCAACCAGACGCAGTTCAAAGCCAACAAACGTAGTCAGATGCGCTGCCGTTCCGCCATTTGAGCGCCCGTGTGCCCAGCGCTCTGACCTGTTCGGTCGTCTTCCCGATACTGGCAAATGCGGCCCCCGTCCGCCAAGACGAGGGCCGCGGTCATCTCAATGCACGTGAAACGGACGCGTTGTCAGATGTGCTACCGCTCCGTTATATGAGCCCGCAGTCGGAGACCTTTACCGATCGGGTATGACCAGAGTCTCGCCGGCCACCAGCTCTTCCTGGAAGGCGGCGTCAACCGCGGCCATGTACTCCTCGGGCGTCATATCGCCGACCCAGACTTTCTCGATCTCTTCGTAGATCACCTGGTTCGTCTTGGGTGGGAAGAATGACCAGGTGGTATAGCCGTAGTTACCCTCTGCCGACGCCTTGGCGAAATCAGACAGAAGACGGGCCATACGCGGTTCAACGCCTTCCAGTTGGGAAGGATCAAGGCGAATCGGCGCGGTTGCATATTGGCACTCGACCAGCAAGCGCGCCTGAATTTCGGGCGAGTTGTAGTGGGTCAGAAACTCGGCTGCGGCTTCGGGGTTCTCTGAGTTCCGATTGATCGACTGGGTGCTGCCGGTGCCGATGTTGAACATGGCATCGCCGGTGAGCGAGGGCATGGGCACCCAGTCCCAGTCGTTGCCGTGTTCGCTATCCTCGGTGAACATTTCGCCCACCAGGCTGTCGTAGATCCAGGTTCCCTCCATGGTCATGGCAGCTTCTCCAGTGGCAAAAGCTGCGCGGGCGATGGAAAAGTCGGTGACCAGGAAATTTTCGGGGCTGCCCATCCAGTGGCCGGCCTGGAACATGCGGTTCAGGGTCTCGATGGCGGTGACGAAGTCGGGATCTGTCCAGGAAAGTTCACCTTTGAGGGCCCGGTAGACCTTTTCCGGCCCGGCGATCTTGTTGACAAACTCGGTGAAGAAGAACTCATTATTGTCGATGGCATCGGCGGCGCCCCCGGCAAAGGGAATGATACCGGCCTCCTGAATCTGGGCAGAGAGGACTTCCAACTCGTCCATCGTGGTGGGCGGCTCCCAGCCATTCTCTTCGAAGACGGTCTTATTGTAGAAAAGGACCATCGTCTCCAGTTCCTGCGGGAGGCTGTAGAGGGTCCCCTGTACGCGGCCCAGGTTCAGGGCCCAGGGCACGAACAGTTCTTCCCAACCGAACTGGTCGGCCAGATCATCCAGCGGCATCAGCTGATCGGCGAGGGCAAACTCCGCGACAAAGGAGGGGCCGTGGGTTGGCACGATGTCCGGCCCGGCGCCGGCCGCGAGGGCAGGGCGCACGGCGTCCATCATATTGGCCTTCTTTTCGGCAACTACCTCGATGGTGTCGCTCTGCTCGTTAAAGCTGTTTACAGCCACGTCGATTATGCAGTCGGCGGTCACGGAGGTGCCTTGCCAGAAGGTGATCTGCACCTTTTCCGGCGCGCCGTCTTCTCCGGATTGCTGTCCACCGACCGGCGCGCAGGCCGACACAAGTAGACCCAAAATAAGCAGCAATGGCAATACTCTCTTCAAGCCTGTGTACATTTGATGCCCCCCATTTCTTCGTAGTGTGCTCAATATAGATTGGAAGTTTTCCGATACCGGCACTACGTACTTGGCTGTTTAGCATGACATTGAACACTGAGGACGAACAGTCAGAACTCAACGTCTTGATGTATACACCTGGCGCGCAATTCGTGGCTTCTTGTGACGAAACAGAATGTGAACCGTGGACAGAAGACGTTCTCACGGGTAGGGAGACCACTTGCCGGAAGCAGGCACGGGGTCAGCCGTCCAGTTGCCACTAATGCAAGAGGGTCGAAAAATCACGCTGAAGAATGACTACGTCGCGCGACAGTTTAGCCGGGCCGCTGGGCAGTGTCAAACAGGATAAACTGACCCGGCTTGACTGATCAGGGCAGCCGCAGCATGGGGCTGCCCCAGTGAAAATCCAGTTCTGATTGACATAGGCGGCGCGTCGCTGTACACTGCGCCTGCTGTGGACTTGCTTCATTTTGAACATCACCGCCTTCACGCTTGCGCTCAGTCGGAGGCTGTTTTTGTCTACACCTTTTGCGTTTCCGTAAGGGGGAATTCTCGATGCGTTTCGCTGTGTTACTTCATGAAGAGTTCCACATTGGCAGCAATTTTCACGGTGAAGGATGTGACCTGCTTCGTGAAAATGGTCAAGTTGATATCGTTACAATACGACGCGGGGAGGAGGCGGCCGCTTTTGAACAGTTTCTTGCAGTTCTTAAGGAGGCAGATGCCGCGGTGATTGGCTGCTGGCATCGGCCGGCGATGCAGCCCGAGCACTGGCCGCAGGCGGAAAATCTCAAGGTCTTCGCCGGGACCTTTGACAACCGCTTTGCCGGTTGGATCGATTTTGACCTTCTGGACAGGTGCGGCATTACGCTCATCGATACCTCGCGCAGCATGACGCCCTCCGTCGCAGAGTTTGCGCTGGCGATGACGCTGAACTTAATCCGCGATATCCCCGAATCGATGTATCTGTTGCGGAAAGGGGGCTGGCAGACACATCCTTTTGACTCCTGGGTAAGACCGGGCTTTGTTTACGGTGATCTGACCGGTAGGCGGGTGGGACTGGCGGGGTTGGGCAGTATCAATCGGCGCTACGCCGAGCTGATTGCGCCCTTCAGATGTGATGTTCAGGTCTATGATCCCTTTGTTTCTGACGACGTGTTTTCCCAGTACGGCGTCAGTCGGGCGAACTCTCTGACTGAATTAGCGCAGACATCTGAAATTTTCGTCGTCGGTCTGCCGCCGATGCCGACAACGCTGGAGGTTATCAACCGCGAGGTAATATATTCCTTGCCGAAGGGGGCCCTATTTGTCCTGGTGACGCGGATGGCAGTGGTTGAACAACAGCCCCTGTGGGAACGGATCGAAGCCGGCGAGATTGCGGCGGCTATCGACGTGTTTGACCCCGAACCCCCGCCCAAGGACGCCTGGTTCCGGCGGCATCCAAACGTGCTGGCGACGCCACATATCGCCGGCGGCACTGATTTCTGCCATCGCCGCTGTCTCACCGATGCCTGCAAGGACGCCATCGCCGTATTGAATGGCGAAACACCGCGGTTTCAGGCGACAAGACGAGACGCTCTCCTCTATGAAGGGGAATTGAAGCCGGTTGACTGACGGAATCCGAGTTTGCCTTCATCTCTTTGGCAGTTTAGGGTGCAACCCTGAAATTTCATTTACTTGACTATGGATCGGCGGTCAGGTAGACTGCGCACTGGTATGCGGTGTCCGACCTCTTGTATCTGATTCCGCAGCAACATCTGTTTCCCTCTCAACTCATACTCACAGGAGCGTAAGCGCGGCAACCCCTCAGATATCACCCCCTGCTTGAGGCCAGACGCCCCGAACAGCCCTTGCAGGCGTATGTCAAGAGTCATATTTTCACTAACAGTCTCAAGGTGTAACCATGGGAGAGGATGTGGCAATAGGCGCTGCGGTGGTTCCGAAAAAATCCGATCCCCGCTCACGCCTGCACGACTGGCGCGGGCGGCTGGAGAGGGACATCCGCAATAACTGGCAGCTCTATGTGATGATCCTGCCTGTGCTGGTCGGTTTTTTCCTCTTCCGCTTCTATCCCCTGTATGGCCTGCAGATCGCCTTCAAAGACTACAACATCGTAGCCGGGGTCAGGGGCAGCGAATGGGTGGGGCTGGAGAATTTCCTCAAGTTCTTCGAGGACCCCTTTTTCTTCCGCGTGGTAAAAAACACAGTCGTGCTCGGCTTCTGGACGCTGGTGATCTCCTATCCGCTGCCGATCGTTTTCGCGGTGTTGCTCAACGAAGTCAAACAGCAGCACGGCCTCTTTAAGCGTGTGACCCAGTCGATCAGCTACCTGCCGCATTTCGTCGCTGTGGTGGTGATCGTCGGTCTGATGTACGACTTTTTCAGTTCCGACGGCATCGTCAACCAGATGGCGGTGGCCCTGACCGGCGAAAAGTGGCGCATCCTGGGCTCGTCGGCGTGGTTTCGGCCGCTGTACGTCGGCTCCGTCGTGTGGCAGGGCGTCGGCTGGGGCTCAATCATCTACCTGGCTGCACTGACAGGCATTCCGCCGGAACTGTATGAGGCCGCGATCGTGGACGGCGCGTCGCGCTGGCAGCGTATCCTGTACGTCACGCTGCCCGGACTGCTGCCGGTGATCAGTGTCACGCTGATTCTTTCTGTCTCGTCGATCGTTTCGGTGGGATTCGAGAGAGCGTTCTTGCTGCAACAACCGGCCACCTACAGTGTTTCCGACGTCATTGCGACCTATGTGTACCGGCGCGGCCTGATAAAGTTTGACTTCAGCTATGGCGCGGCGATCGGGTTTTTCGACTCCATCGTGGCCTTTGCTCTGGTGGTGGCGGCCAACTACATCGTAAAGAGAACGAATGAGGACCGCGAGGGACTGTGGTAGCGAGGTGTAGACTGTGCATACCCTGAGAAAGATGCGGCTGTTCGATTATCTGAACTACCTGTTCCTGATCGTGTTCAGTTGCCTGATGCTCTACCCGCTGCTGTACGTCTTTTCGATCTCGGTGAGCGACGGCGAAGCCGTGTGGAGGCAATCGGTGAAGCTGTTTCCGATTGGCTTCAACGTGGAGGCGTACGAGGCGATTGCAAGGGCGAATGCGGTGGTGCGAGCGTACCGGAACTCGATCCTTTACACCGTGCTTGGCACGACGTTCACACTGATAGTTTGCCTGCTGGCGGCATACCCGCTTTCGGAGCCGCGTTTTCGCTGGCGCGGTCCGATCAGCCTGATCCTGGGGCTGACGCTGTTTTTTTCCGCCGGCCTGATTCCTACCTACCTAACCTATCAGAGCTATGGACTGCTGAATACGATCTGGGTGATTACCTTGCCGGTTGCCTTCAACTTCTGGTTTATCATCCTGGTGCGGGCCAATATCTCGACGATACCGCGCGAGCTGAAGGACGCCGCCCGCGTGGACGGCGCCAGCGACTTTCGCATCCTGTTACAGATCATCGTGCCCCTGTCCAAACCGATACTGGCGACCATCGCGCTGTTCGTCGCGGTGGCGATCTGGAATGACTTCTTCAATCCGCTGCTCTATCTCAACAACTCGGAGAAGTTTCCCTTGACCATCATGCTGCGGCGGATGCTGATACGGGGAGCCACCGGGGAGGTGGTGCAGGGGAATTACGCCGACACTTTGCAAGCGAAGGCGTTTTTCAGGCAGGTCAAGATGGCAACCGTCATCGTGACGTTGGGGCCGATTCTGCTGGTATATCCCTTTGTCCAGAAGTACTTTGTGCAGGGCACACTGGTCGGCGCGATCAAAGGGTAACCCCGGGCGCGCTTTCGTCGAATCGAGGGAAGGAGGTGGTTGTATCGAGTGGAACTTTGGCTACAGCCTGTGCTCTTCAGTGTTTGCGATTCATTCGGCTAATACACAATAGAGGAGATGGAAATGAAGAGATTCAACCTGTCGTTATCTGCTTGCGTGCTCATTGTTTTGAGCATGCTCCTGGTGGGCTGCGTTCCACAGGCGCCCGGGACCGCCGAGACCTCCGGGGCCGTCGAGTTGGAGCTGATGATCGCGCCCGAAGGTGTTTTTGGAGATATCACGCCTGAGACCTACTCGATGCAGTTGCTGGCCGACCGGACCGGCTTCAGCTATGCGTTCCGCCAGATCCCGCGCGAGTTTCTCGGCGAGCGGATCGCCACCACACTGGCCTCCGGTGATCTGCCCGACATCATGCAGTTAGGCCTGCCGGCCGATGCGACCGGGACGCCGATGGACATTGCGCACGAGTTCGGTCCTCAAGGGCTGTTCGTATCGCTCACCCCCTACATCGAGGCCGGCGACATGCCCAATCTCGTGGCCGAGATGGAAAGACAGCCCGATATGGAGCAGTTGATGACTTCGCCCGACGGCAACATTTACGCCGTGCCCCAGGTCAGGCGGTTACGCCAGCTGCGGCCGTGGCTGCAACTGCGGGCGGACCTGATCGAGCAGTGCGGGATCATCGAAGACAGGTGGAATGGCAACTGGGACGCCATCCTGACTTTGGAGGATCTCAAGGGCGCTATGTTGTGCCTGAAAGATCAACTGGGCGGCAAGCCTGTCATCTCCAGCCGCAGCGGCTTCACCGGCCATACGGGCAACTGGGCCAAATGGCTGGGCACCGACCTGACCGTTTACTACAACCCCTACACCGAGCAGTATGAGTATGGCCCGCTGATGGACCGCTTCCGCACCATGGTCGAGTTCATGAATTGGATGTGGGAGAACGGCGTCCTGCATCCGGAGTATGCGACCATGAGCGACCCGGACTGGGAGGCGCTGGCGCGCGGCACCTGCGAGGCCGGAGCCATTCTCGAGAATACAGGCTGGCACTTCTATTCGTGCGTCGCCAATGCGGGCATTGACCAGGGCAAGTTCTATCCCGTCATGTCGCTGACGGTCGATGGCGAAAAGATTCTCTGGCCCGCCCCCTCCAATGTCTGGCTGGGGAACCCCTTGGTCATCTCGGCCTCCTCCTCTGAGGCAGAAATCGAAGCAGCCGTGTGGCTGATCGACTATCTGTTCAGCACCGAGGGCCGCTTCCTGATATACCAGGGCAAAGAGGGCGTGGATTGGACCTATCGCGCCGACGGGACCAAGTGTTATACGGACACCATTCAGCGCCATCCGAGCCTGAAGGAAAAGCACTACTGCGCCGGCGCGATCCCCGAGTCCCCGCCCGCGATGACCAACGAAACGGCGTTCATCAATGACATCGGCTCGCTCGCCCGCGTATGGTGGCCAGAGGCCGAACCGCATTGGGGCCTGATGGCAGACTGGCCGGCGCCGGAATTTCCGGATGGGTGGAGATGGATTGACGATCAGTTCATCAATCCCAGCGGATCCTACGGTGATCCGTTGCCTTCCATCGTACTGAACGAAGAGGAGGCGGAGACCGCCGCCAGCCTCGGCGCTCCGATCGACACCTATCTGCTTGAAACGATCCAGCAGATGATCGAAGGGCAGATTGAAATCAATGACGACACGTGGGGCGAGCTCACGTCCACGATCGAGAGCATGGGCGCCCAGGACATTGTGGATGCGTACAACTCCGCTTTGTCGCGCGCAGTAGAGTAGCTGCGACGCGCCCAATCTGACCGGCGTGCGATCCGGACTGTACGCTGTTAGACGACCAAGACGCTGGGGACGGAAGGATTCGTCGTCCCCAGCGTTTCTTTTCACTGGCGAGCGCCGGAGCAAATATGGCGAAAGACAAGACGATAGAGGATCTGATCCGATGCGCTGTGATCACCGGCGGCCACGGCTATGACGTGCTGAACTTTCACCGGTTTTTCCGTGGTTTGGCGGGGGTCGATGCCTATATCCAGCATATGGACGACTTTGCCTCTGCACGCGCAAACGTACGCGTGTATTTTGCTTCCAATCGGGGCATGACAATCTGACCTGGGCAAACCCCGGTTTTGGCGAGACCGTGTTGCGGGGGATCCAGTGGGCAGCCCACAGAATTTAGGTACGGCCATCATCCCGGAGACGGCGGTATGCGCGCGTTGGTGACGAGGCTCCGGCCCGACAAGAAACGCGAGAAGGTGCTGATGAACGATTGGCCGGCGCCGGAGGGACCGACCGGCAACCAGGTCAAGACCCGGACGATCTATTCGGGCATCACAAACGGGACCGAGCACAACGACCTGGTCGGCGGCAACTATGCGCACCCTGACGACGCGCTGCCGGCTGGGTGGGGCTATCAGCACGTGGGGCGCGTGATCGAGACCGGCCCTGATGTTGCCGAACTCGCCGTCGGCGATCTGCTGTATATAAACGCCGACCACAAGGAATATGTGGTGGCGCGAGAAGATGGGTTGCTCATCAAAGTGCCAGAGGATGTGGACCCCAGGCAGGCTGCGCTGTTTGGCATGTCCTGTGTGGCGATGCGCTCCTGTCGACACGCCGATCTGCGCATGGGTGAACGCGTTCTCGTCGTCGGCCAGGGGTTTATCGGCCAGATGGCGGCTCAGATTGCCAGCGTGATGGGCGCGCGGGTCGCGGTCTGCGAAGTCGACCCGCGCCGGCTGGAACTGGCGCGACGGGTCGGTGCCGCTGAGGAGGTTTTCGATGTCGCCGGTGACGGATGGGAGAAACAGGTCGCCGATGGCGCCTTCGATACACTGATCGACGTGGCGGGCGTCGAGGGAATGGAGGACCGGATGATTCGCGCGCTCAAAAGCCGGGGCCGGCTTCTGCTCATCGCCGGCCGCTTTCACGTCCACTATACCTTCAATCTGGGTCAGGCGCGCGAGATCACGATCAGACAGAACACGGGCTATGACCGCGATGATCTGGCGAATCTGTGCCGGCTCATCCGCCGTGGCCTGGTCGATATCGCTCCGCTGCTCCAGGACGTTGTGCCGGTGACGGAGGCCCGGCGCGTCTACGACACCCTGCGCGACGCCCCTCACGAACTGTCTGGCACGGTATTTGATTGGGAGTAGGGCGCTGTGCAAGCGTGCGACGATGACACAGTTGGCGGTGGCATTGACAGGCAACGAGCGGTTGTCACAACATCAAGACTCATTGACAGCGTAGATGCGCGCGTCGCGCAGGTAGAAGCGCAAGGACACGTCACGTCCGGCCAGGCCCGTCGTGTCCTTCCCGCCCCACCGCAGCGGCAGCCTGGTGCCATCCACGTCGCTGAGAACACACTTTTCGCGCTCGTAGCCTTCGATAGTGTGACCGTCCGGTTGCCGTACCTCTACCATCACGTAGGCCTGATCGGGTAGCAGCGTGCCTGTGCCGCTTTGCAGGTTGACTGTCAGGGGGCGTTGCGGCGCCTCGAACAGGCGCGACGAGAATTCGGCGTTCGACTGCGATCCTACCCAGGTTATGCGGTCGACCGGCGTGCTGTAGCGTCGCATCGTGTTGTACTCGAGGAAGCACAGGCGGCCATCGACGACAAAAGGTGTGCAGGTGGTAAACACCCCCGCGTGCATCTCGCGCGCAGGGCGCTGCCAGCGCCGCCCATCGTGGCTCACCCACCATTCATAGGAGATATGAGGCCCGTGTTCGCCGATCATAAGCGGGCTGCGGGCATAGTTGCGCATCAGACCGACAAACCGATCACGGTAGGGGAACACGGTAAACATGTAGAGTTCGAGATCCGGCGGATCATCCGCATCCGGTTCGATGAAGTTCTCCAGGCGCGACCAGTGGGCGCCGTCTTCACTGCTGCGGATCGCCAGCACGCGACGCTGGCCCGGCCCGATGTTGTCCGGAAGCGCCGCCGGGAATGGCCGCTTTACGGCCTGGTAGCAAAGGTACTTCTTGCTGTGCGGGTCATAGATGGCCGAAAAGGCGTCGTTGCCGTCGCGGAAGGCCGGGTTGCCATCCCACTCCTGCCAGTGCAGACCATCCGCTGAAAAGGCTGCGCCGGCGTTGTGGACCGGATGATGCCCCGGCAACGGTCCTTCGGGGTGCTCGGGTCCCCAGCCCGTGTGGATCATGGCGTAGCGGCGATTGGGATCGGTCGCCTCGTCGTTCCGCATCACCGAAAAGATGCCGCCATTGTCGATCAACACATTGGGCGACTTGGCGTCTGGGACGATACCCAGGTCCGGCCGTTCGAAGTGGATGCCATCGCGGGTGCGGGCATAGCAGACCTGCCACTTCAGCCTGGAGGGATCCCATCCCGGGCGCGTTATGCTGAACGTTTTATCGCTCTCGGAATGGCTGCGTGCGCTGGCCTGTTCGGCGCTCAGGCGCTCGACGAGAAACCGTTCGGGGCTGCGCCGCAGACTGTACCAGACGTGGATGGCGCCGTCGGACTCCTGGAGGCTGGTGAACGCCAGGTCCTGAGCGAATTCGTTCAGGTCATCTTCCAGCCCTGCCGGAGGGCTGTCATCGCGAACGAGCCGGCAGCCGCCCGTAAGCAGCCGGCCGCGCGGTTCGTGGGCGTCTTCCAGGGACATGAAGAGCAGAGTCAGGGCGCTTTTGTCATTCGGTTGAGCCAAAACTGGATTGGCGGCGTTCATACGCCTTACCTCCCCCTCCGGCCCGTTCGCCACCGTCGTCAGGGAGAGGCGGCTGTGGGTGGGGGCGCCGGCTTTCCGCCCTGCTGCGACGAGCCTTATGAACGTTGCGGCTTCACATCACTGCAAAGCAGCCACCATCTCGTCGGTGTAGCCGAAGAGGGCCGGTGTACCGCCGGTGTGAACGAAGACGACCGGATCCTGCGCCGGTAGTGCCCCGCTGCGGATGTGGGCCACAAGCCCGGCCAGCGCCTTGCTGGTATAGACCGGGTCGGTGAGGACGCCCTCGGTCTGGGCAAGCAGACGCAGGGCGGCCAGCCCCTCCGGCGTGGGGAGGCCGTAGCGCTCGCCGACGAAGGAGTCGTCGTTGTCGAAGTCGGCCGCGGTCAGGGTTACGTCCAGATCCAGCCGCTCTGCAGCCTGGTTGGCGATATCGGCCATGCGCTCTTCATTGTCTCCTTTGAAGGACGGGTTGATCCCCTTCACCAGCATGGGGCTGCTCACCGCCCTCAGCCCGAGAACCAGCCCGGCCTGGGTCGTGTCGGCCGCGCTGACGTACATACGTTGTGGGTCGATCTCCTGCTCACGGCACTGGCGCACCACTTCAAGCGCGGACTGGGCGTAGGCGATCACGTCCAGGTCGACGGTATCGGCCTGGCGCGGCACGTAGACGTTATGGCCTGCCGCGCGCAGCTCCTCGGCCTTGGCCGCGATCAACGCCTGCTGCCGGTCGCGGTCGTTGTCTGACAGCACCGTCACATGCGCGCCAAACAGCCGCTGCAGCAGATTGTTGCCGGTGATCGCGGTCTTGTCGATCTCCCGTTCCGATCGCAGGATCAGGTGCAGCGTGATACCCAGTTTCGCGCAGGCCGCGGCCAGCTGGCGGCAGTAGTTGGACTGCACGGCCGCGCCGTAGACGATCGTATCCGCCCCGCGCTCAACCCCGACCGCCAGGCTGTACTCAAGCATGCGGGTCTTGTTGCCGCCGAAAGCCAGCCCGGTCAGGTCGTCCCGTTTGATCCAGACCTGCGGCCCGCCCAAAGCGGCGCTGAAACGGGGCAGATGCTCCAGCGGCGTATTCACCTCGCCCAGGCGAACGCGATTCAGATTGGCCATCGCCATCTCTAGTTTGCTTTCCAGTGCGGACCCCATGACCACATCTCCTTTTGAACTTTCCGGGCGGTGGTTTTTCAACTTGCTGTAGGCACCCGGGCGCCTACCAGGAATGAAACGCCGGCCGCTAGTCGCCGGCCGGCTGCAGTTCCGGCTCTCCGCTCAATTGCCAGGAGCGGGCCAGGCTCTGCGTCTCAACCATCTGGGCGTAGCGTCCGTTGCGCGCCATCAGTTCGTCGTGGGCGCCGGTTTCGATGATGCGGCCATTGTCGAGCACGACGATCTTGTCGGCGTGGCGGATGGTCGAGAGGCGGTGGGCGATCACCAGCGTCGTGCGGTTGCGGGTAAGGCGGTTGAGAGCCTGCTGGATTAGCCACTCGGTCTCGGTGTCTACGGACGAAGTGGCCTCGTCCAGGATCAAGATCGGCGCGTCTTTCAGCAGGGCGCGTGCGATCGAGATGCGCTGCTTCTGCCCGCCGGACAGGAGGACGCCGCGCTCGCCGATGATCGTGTTGTAGCCGTCGGGCAGGTCGACGACGAACTCGTGCGCGTTGGCCGCCTGCGCCGCCTGCACGATCTCATCGACCGTTGCCTCGGGGCGGCCAAAGGCGATATTCTGGCGCACAGTCCCATGGAAGAGGAAGACATCCTGCATGACCGAAGCCACATTGGCGCGCAGGAACTCCAAGTCGAGGTTGCGCAGGTCGTGGCCGCCAATGCAGATCTGCCCGTCCTGGGGATCATAGAAGCGGGGAATGAGACGGCTGACGGTCGTCTTGCCGGCGCCGGTCGCGCCCACCAGCGCCACCATTTCGCCGGCGCCGATCTCGAAATCGATCCCGTTCAGCACCGCCTCTTCAGATTGATAGCCAAAGGAAACATCGTGGAAGGCAATGTCCCAGCGAGGGATATGGGGTGAAATCGCGTCCGGCGGGCTGCTGATCTCCGGCTGTACGGCGAGCAGTTCGAAGATGCGTTCCTGGCTGGCGCCGGCGCGGTGCAGCGTGTCGCTGATGTCGGCCAGCTTGAGGAAGGGCAGGTAGATGTAGGCCAGATAGGCGATGAAGACGAAAAGATCGGCGACATTCAGCGTGCCGGCGAGAGCGAGGCTGCCGCCCATCCAGACAGCGACGATGACGCCCACGCCTCCGGAGAACTCGACTACGGCCGAGGGCATGAGGGAAACTCTGTTTGCCGCGCAGATTTTGTCGCGGTAAGCGGCCGCCGAGCTCGCCACATGTGCCGCCTGCGCCTTCTCCTTGCCAAAGGACTTGATTTCGGTGATGCCGGAGAAGCTGTCCTGCACCTGTGCCACCAGCTCGGAGATGCCGGCCCGCACCTGGCGCCACATCCGGCGGACCTCCCTGGTGTAGCGGTAGATGATATAGCCGCCGACCGGCAGCGGCAGCACGACAAGCAGGGCCAGCAACGGGTGGATCCAGAACAGGACACACCACATGGTGATGGGGATAACGGTCGCCAGGATCAGTTCGGGCACGCCGTGGGCGATGAAGTCCTCCAGCGTTTCGATGTCGTTGACGGAGCGTACGATCAGGGCGCCGGTGCGCTGGCGGTTGTAGAAGCTGTGGGAGAGCTGTTGCAGGTGGCGGTAGACGCGCGCCATCAGGTCAGTGGTGACGCCGTAGGACGCGACGTGGGAGAAGCGGCCGTAGAAGTAACGGCCGGCGCCGCGCAGCAGATAGACAAGCCCCAACACGGCGGTCATCGCCAGCAGGCCGGTGGTGGAGCCGCCGCCCTCGGTGATCCACAGGATCAGCCGGCGCACCAGCAGGGGCGGAACAAGGGTCGTCGCCGAGAAGAGCAGCCCGCTGAGAATGGAGAGAGCCATCAGCTTGCGGTGATCGCCCAGGATATGCCAGAGGCCGGTCAAAAAGCCCCGCGGCGGGTAGTTGGTGGACATGATTTTGGATATCCGGCTGTAGGTCTTAAATAATGCCTGTCTTCTAGTCAGGCGCAGACACTGAAAACGAAAAACTGACTACTAAAAACTACCGTACAGCTACTCCAGTTCCCGGCGCAGCAGGCCGCGTTCCTGGTAGACGGCGGCGGCCTCCTCGACAAAGGCGGCCGTGGCCGCGGCGTTGAACTCATCGCGCAGACGCTGCGCCAGCGCCTGGTACTCCTCGAAGCTGCAGCGTCCCGGCCGCAGCATCTCGTACATCTCCAGGAGTGTCTCGTTGGGGACGGCGGTCAGCTCGGAAGCCCGTTCCAGGTTCTGCGCCAGCTGCGGGTAGCCGGCGTCTCGGGCGATTTCGGCCTGAGCGCGCAGCGTCTCGGCGCTGATGCTGTAGTCCTCGGAGGAGATATCTTCGGTCAGTGTCTTTTGCAGGGAGAGATCACGCAAGGGCCGCCCACTGGCCGCGGTGAGGGTGTCGTCGCGGTTGGCGTAGAGGGGATAGGCTTCGTTCGAGGAATGAGAGGTGTTTTCTCTCTTCTCAACTCTGTCATCTGTCATTGTTCTGCATCCTTGCGCTCAAGATCCAGGGAAGAGCAGTTCTCTCACTCCTCACTCCTCGCCCTCACACATCCGGCTCCCAGCGGAAGTAAAGCTCCTGGGGCGCCTTTTCCTCTATGTCTTCGATCTCGCGGCGGTGCAGCAGGGTTGTCTTGACGATCAGGCGCAGCCGGGCGCCGTTGTCGACCTTGACGCCGACGGGCAGAGGGCTGAGCCCCTTGGCATAACGGGCCGCGTTGCGCCCGATCGCCTGGTAGATCTCCAGGGTCAGGCTGGGCGACTGCGGGAACAGCTCCAGGTTGTTGAGCGGCGCCAGCCCGCGTTTCTGGATGACGGTCGTGCCGCGGCTCTGCAGACCGACCGCGATGCCCGAGCCGCTCAGGCGTGCGCCCGCGTGTCCGATCGCCGCGCAGTCGGCGCTGTGATAGACCCGCACGACGCGGCCGTAGAACGCCTCCTCGGCCACACCGGTGAGCAGCGCTTCCAGCACCTCTTCGTGGTCCAGCTCGCCGATCGTCTTCACCAGCGAGCGGCCATAGGCCGGCCCCACGGCGACGACGATTTCATTGGCGGAGGCGCCCACCTTGGCCGTACTGATCTCGGCCAGATTTGGCAGCGGCTCCCCCACCTGCGCGTCGATAAAGTCGCGCGGCGACTTCTGCTGGGGAATGCGCTGGAGCGCGTCCCAGGTCTCGCCATCGAGGCGATAGCCGGTGCCGGGCCCGGTGTAGTCGTTGTTGTCGTTGATGGCGCTGATCACGTTGAAACCGTCGGCAAAGATCGCCGACGGCTGCAGGTAGTCCCCCGCCACCCGCTGACGGCCCATCTCGAGCAGGTTGGCGGCCGCCTGCTCGAAGCCGCTGCGGTGCAGCGCGCGCACGACATCGGACAGATTGGCCGTACCCTCCAGGAATCGGTCGGCTGCGGCGAGGTCGGCCACCATGTCGCGTTCCGGCATATCCTCGCTGCTGTGGGCGAGCGCGGCCGCCTCTATCTCTTCGTCGCCGATCGGCGGAAAATCCAGCTCGGCGTAGATCGCCTGCAGCGCCTGCGCGGCCTGCCGCCGGGCTGCGACGGCATCGGCCTCGCGTACCGGGCGGATGCCGCCGTTGACCTGCATATCGCGCTGGATGACGGTCCAGTCGTCGAAATCCTCGGCGTCGAAGTTGCCGCCGCCGAACATGTTGTCCTGCTTGGGAATGGCGCTGTAGCCGGAGCAGATGAAATCGGTGCCGGGGATCATCTGCAGCATCAGCTTGGCCGTCTTGCGAAGCGCCGAGTGGGAGGCGAGCGCGTCGTTGCCAGACGCGCATTCCAGCCCCAACATCGACGCCAGCAGGTTTTCGGCCAGCACGCCGCGCACGCCGCCGGGCAGCGCCTCCGGCAGCGCGATGCAGGAGATGGAGCCGTTCTGCACGCCCTGGCTGCCTGCCCCCTTCGTTATGAGCAGGCAGCGGGCCTCCAGATAGAGCATCGAGCACTGCTCGGCGTAACCCATCAGCGCCTCGGAGCCGGTGCCGGAGGTGAAGCGTATCTTGATGCCGCGGCTGGCGTAGGCGGAGGCCAGAAAGGCCTTCGACCACGGCGTGTCGTCGCCGTCGACAAAGGAGCGCTCGCTGCCGTAGACCGAAAGCGTCTCGGCGTAGGAGGTCAGCCCTTTGATGCCCAGGCGCAGCCCGAACGCCTCCTCGACCGCGCACTGGGTGAGCACGCCGCCGCGGCCGGTCTGCGAACCGACGAGAATGGCGAGCGCATTGAGGGGCGCGGCGCGGGCGACGCGCACAGTCGTCTCGATCTCGGCAAAGCCCCGCAGCGCCGCCTCGGCCGCGTCCGCGGCCAGCAGGGCCGGGTTTTCGCGCCAGTTGGTGACGTGGGCCTGGTTGGCCGGGGTCTTGCGTACCCGCATCTTGCCCAGCCCCATCATCATCTCCAGCACGTTCATGTGGCGCACGATCTCGCACAGCTTGGCCGGCGTGCAGCCGTCGGCCAAGCTGCGGATGGCGGGCTGCGCCACGTTGATGTCGACCAACATGCGCGCGATCTGGTGCGAAGGGGTCGCCATCGCCTCTTCAGCAACTGTCAGGTCGAGGGCGTGATCGGCGATGAAGCGGTCGAGCGCGTCGAACTCGGCCCGCTCCTTGCCGTCCATCTCCACGACCTCGCCGTCGACGATACGCAGCGAGGGCTGCGGGTCATAGGGGCTGTCGGCGACGGTCAGCCCGGCTTCGGCCCACTCCTCGACGTAGGTCTCGCGGTTGATGTCGCGCCCGGCGAGGATGGAGAAACGGCGCGAGCCGGTATCCCCGTTGACACTGCGGTCTGCCGCGGCTGTTGTGGTCATTCCTCGTCCTCAACTCCTTGCCCGAAGGCGATGAAATAGCCGTCTGGGTCATACACGGCGAACTCAATGTTGTCGTATTCGTGCTGGTGCGTCAGTCCGTAAGCGAACTCAGCGCCCTTGGCCTCGAATTCGGCATGGAGCGCCCTCACATTCCGTACCCAGACGTAGGCGTCCCAGTAGCCGCCGCGGTTGCGGTTGGGCGTGATATTATCGCTGTTTTTCACCTGCTTGAGCATAAAGATGAATCCGTCGCGGCTGGGCATGGCGAATGTCGGCGGCTCTCCCCAAAGATAGGGCCGGTCGAAACCGAGCACATCGCAATAGTAGTCGAGGGAGGCAGCCAGGTCGCTCACGACGAAATAAGGGGCGGAGCCGATCAGGGCGGGGGCGTTTTCGGATGACATTGCGATACTCCAAGGTAGTGGGAAAGATGACTGAATTGTTCAGACACGAATTAAATCTTGTTCGATAAAGTGGCGGAGTAGGGGCTTTCTGTCGATAGCACCGCGCGTAAGCAGTTCAACGTTGGTTTCCAGCAATTTCGCCAGATAATCGTGCAGGTCTACGAATTCCCAGCCCAGTGGCGCGCTCAACGTGACCAGAATGTCCAGGTCGCTGGCCTCCGTCTGCTCGCCGCGGGCATGGGAGCCAAAGAGAGCGATCTCTTCCACGTGGTATCGTTCTTTCAATTCGCGCCGGTGAGAGTTCAAGATTGAGCGAATCTCCTCCAGGCTTTTCATAGGTTCTGTCTCTCGCAGCAAGCCTCAGTCTGTCTCAAGCGTTCTCCCACTCAACCAAACAGATCACTCCTCAGACATCGAATCGAGCGCGGCGCCGATGGCGTCGACGATCTGATCGACCTCCTCTTCGTTGATGACCAGCGGCGGCGAGAAGGCCAGGCTCCCGTTCAGGGCACGTGTGCGCACGCCGCGCGCCGCGGTCGCATTCTGCAGGCTCATCGCCAGTTCATTGTCCGGCTCTCTGGTCTCCTGGTCTTTGACGAATTCGACGGCGCAAAGGAGGCCTAGGCCGCGCACATCGCCCACGTTGCCGAATTCGCTCAACCTGGCCAGTCCGCTGCGCAGCCGCTCGCCCATCTCTGCCGAACGCTCGGCCAGCTTCTCATCCTCGAGAATGGCGACGTTGCGCAGGCCGACCGCGCAGGAGGCGGCGTGGCCGGAGTAGGTGAAGCCGTGCAGCCAGGCCTCATCCTGCGGCGCGCTGTTCATGGCGTCGAGAATGCGGTCGTTAATCTGGATGCCGCCCAACGGCAGGTAACCGCTGGTGATGCCTTTGGCGAAGGCGAGGATATCCGGTTCGATGCCGTAACGGTTGAGCGCGAACATTTCGCCGGTGCGCCCGAAGCCGCAGATCACCTCGTCGGCGATCAGCAGGACGTCGTACTTGTCGCAGATGGCGCGCACGCGGGGGAAGTAGTCCTCCGGCGGCACGAAAACGCCGCCGACACCCTGCACCGGCTCGGCGATCAAAGCGGCCACGGTTTCCGGCCCTTCACGAACGATCGTCTCCTCCAGATCGCGCGCCGCGGCCGCGCCGACCGTCTCTCCCTCCCGCAGGTCGCCTTCGTAGCGGTATGGGTGGGGCGCGTGGCAGTAGACGAAGTTGGGCACCAGCGGGCCAAACATCTTGTGGTAGCGGGGGACGCTGGTGGCGCTGGTGGTGGCGAGCGTGATGCCGTGATAGGACTCGCGGCGGGATATGATCTTGACCTTGTCCGGCTGCCCTTCCCTTTTCCAGAAATAGCGGGCGGTCTTGAAGGCGGTGTCGTTGGACTCCGAGCCGCCGCAGGTGAAGAAGGTCGTCTTGAGGCTGGGGTAGGCGTAGCCGGAGAGCTTGTAGGCCAGTTCGCTGGCGGGCAGGTTGGTCATGCCGGCGAAGTTGGAGGTATAGGCCAACTCTTGCATCTGCGCGTAGGCGGCCTCTGCCAGCTCGGTGCGGCCATAGCCTACATTCACATTCCAGAGACCGGCCATCGCATCCAGGATCTTGCGGCCGTCGGTGGTGTAGAGCCAGACACCCTCGGCGCGCTCGACAATGATCGGATTCTCGGTCTGGGAAGGGTGGTGCAGTGGGTGGAGCTGTCGTCTATCCTGCTCGAGCAGGGATGGCTTTTCCTGTATTACTGCCATGGGTTTCTCCTTGGGCGATGCCGTTCACCGGCCCCGTGCCGCGGCGCCGTTGGCAAAGGGCGTCAGATGGCGGGTGAAGTGGGTGTTCAGCACCTTTTCGTAGGCTTCCTCGTGGTCGGCGATCAGGCCGTGGATCTGCGGGCCGAAGCGGTCCAGATTGGAGCCGAATGTCACGTGCAGCAGTTGGCGGGCGTCGAACTGCTCCAGCAGGCCTGGCAGCTCTGCGTCGGACAGGTCGGCGTTGGCGGGAACCTTGTCCGGCTGGCAGTCGAGAAAGTAGGTCTTGCGATCGTTTTCGAAGCGGGCGCGCGAGTATTCGAGAATCTGGCGGAAGAGAGCTGTATCAAGGTCGGCGATGACCCGCAGCGCCTCCAGATAGCTGGTACCGGCGGTCTTGACATGCACCCGGTCCTCGGCGTATTTGGCGACCAGCGGGTAGATACTGAACTTGTCGGAGCCGGTGTGCACGCTCAGCTTGTAGGCGTCAAAATGCTTCAGAATGGCCGCGTGCTTGATCAGCTCCGCTTCGAACGGGGCCGTGTCGCCGATATAGTCGACGCCTTTCTGAAACTTGCCGACAAAGCGGGGCGCGAGGCTGACGACCGGCAGATCCCGCCGCAACAGTTCGTGCGCCATAAAGTAGTGTTCGTAGATCGAAGTGGGCGTCTCGGTCTCGTCCACCGACATCTCCAGATCATAGCGGGTGCCGTGCATCTGCCGGTCGAGCGCGGCCGCGATATCCAGCGTGTGAACGATGGCGCGTCCGTACTTCGCCAGCGCCCGCAGCAGGCTCTCTTCGCTGAAGGTGAGCGTCAGTCCCGCCAGTTCGATGGGGGCGGCCAGGTAGTCGGCCCGCAGCGCGTCCAGGTCGGTATCGAGCCGCGCCCAGGGCAGCGCCTCGACCTTGGCGCGCAGTGCCGGCAGCGAGTCGGTCTCGGCCTCATTGTCCACGTGGTCGCTGGGGTCGATCGTGTAGAAGGTGTAGCCGGCCGCGACGAACGCGGGCAGGTCGCTGACCAGTTTCACATGGTCGGCGTCTGCGCCCCAAGGGGCGCGCCAGCCCATCTGCACCACGCCCCACATGGCGTCATCCACCACCTCCTGCGGCGTGCGCCCGATGCGGTCGTTCTCGCGTACCGACTGCTGCGCGAAGATCGGCGCGATGCCGGTGCCCTGGACCGAGCGGATGTGGCCGGGCGTGGCCGCGCCCAACCGGTCACCGAAACCAAACGAGGTCTCCACGCCCAGCGGCACCGGATTCAACCAGGCCAGGCGGCCCCGCAGCGCGGCCGCGTTCTCGGCGATCAATGGGCAGACCAGCGTCCCGTTCGCTGTTTCGCCCCTGAAGCCGGCGGTATCGCCCTGCACGCACAGCTTCTTTTGCCTGCCGCCGCGCGCCAGCGCGTAGGTCGTTCCATCCTGTTCGATAACCGAGTGTGGGTACTGTTTCAGGTGTGTCATTGTGCGGCTTTCCACAAGCAGTTCATCTGATCTCTGTGATGAGTGTGCACGGCACTATGCCTCCCGGTCAGGCAAAGCGCGCTCGGCACGGAGCTCCCTTTGCCAGGCAACAGGGTCGGGAATCTCGGCAAAAGTTTCTCTCTGTGCAAGCTCTGCCAAGATCTCTGCCATCAAGCGTCCTCGATTGGACGGAGATACGGAATCTGGTTCCTCCAAGAAAGTAATATAGACTTGCGCGGCGTCTGCTCTTTCAGGAGGGTGTTCGAGCCACTCTATCTGATTGTCGTGAAGGACTGCCCTGTACGTGCGCATATGCCCCTACCTATGCATTGCGGTAGACAGCGTACTGTCCACAAATCGACGCCGCGAACCAAAGGTTTCGTTTTCCTTGCCGCCTTGTCATTAGAAGGCTAGAATACACGAGAAGCAGATTCTACGCTACTCGCAGGGGAGCCAAACCCGCAACTTTCACAGCCGGTAACCGCAGCAGCGGGCACTGGAAATTCCAGACAAAAACGGGTACTGACAATGCAGATCCATCTCCAATACGGCCGCGACGGGCTGATAGCTGAGCTGCCGACCGAAAACGCGACGATCATCCGTCCGCGCTTTGTCGAAGGGCTGCCGGACGAGCCGGCAGCGTTCCGGGACGCGGTGCGGCGGCCCAACGGCGCGCTCCCTTTGGTGGAGGCGGTCGGCGCGCATGAGCGCGTCGCGATCGTCATCGCCGACGGCACGCGCCCGCTGCCCTCAGCGCGGCTGCTGCCCTGGATCCTGGCGGAGTTGGCGCATGTTCCGGATGAGAATGTCACGATTGTTGTCGGCACAGGAACGCATCGCCCCAACACGGCGGAGGAGCTTGAGGAGATCGTCGGCGCGGAGGTCTACCGGCGGCTGCGGGTGATCAACCACAACGCCTACGACGAAGAGAGCATGACCGTGGTGCGGCCGGCGCAGGATGGTCGCGGCCCTCTGATGATGAACCGGGAGTACGCGGAGGCCGACCGGCGTATCCTCGTCGGTTTCATCGAGCCGCACTTCATGGCCGGATTTTCGGGCGGTTACAAGGCCGCCTTCCCCGGTGTGGCCGACCTGGCCTCGATCATGCACTACCACCGCGCCGAGATGATCGGCCATCCACAGAGCAAGTGGGGCGTGCTGGAAGGCAACCCGACCCAGGAGCAGATCCGGACCAACGCATCGGTCCTGCCGGTCGATTTCCTGGTGAATGTCACCCTAAATCACAAACGGCAGATCACCCGCTTCTTCTGCGGCGACGTGATTGACGCGCATGAAGAGGGCTGCCGTTATGCGAAGGAAACGGCGATGGCTGCCGTCGACCGCAGCTTCCCGCTGGTGATCACCACCAACAGCGGCTTTCCCCTCGACCAGAACCTTTATCAGTCGGTGAAAGGGATGTGCGCCGCAGCGGAGATCATCGAGGACGGCGGCGAGATGATCGTGGCCGCCCGCTGTAACGACGGCTTCCCGGCGCACGGCAACTTCACGAAGCTGCTCTACGAGCACAGTTCGCCGCAGGCGATGCTGGAGACGATCTTCCGTCCCGGTTTTCACATGCTGGATCAGTGGCAGGTGCAGAAGTTCGCCGAGGTGGCGCTGCGGGCGCAGGTGGCGATCTACAGCGAACTGGAGCCGGACGCGGTGTCTCGCGCCGGCCTCACCCCGGTCGCCGACCTGAACGAACACATCAGCACAGCCGTCACGAATCTGGGGCCCGACGCGCCGGTCGCGGTGCTGCCGGAAGGGCCGATGACGATCCCCTATCTGGTGTAGGCCCGGCGGTTAGTCCAGGAGCGCTTCGTTCAGGCGCAGGCCAAAGCCGGGCGCGTCGCTGGGCGTCAGGTACCCTTCGATAGGCTGCGGCGCGTCCAGCCACAATTTCTCCTGCGTCCGGTGCCGGTTGCCCAGCACCAGTTCGCCCAGCTCTTTACACGCCGTCCCCGCAATAACGTGCAAGCCCCACGGCTCCCCGCCCCGGTGCAGGATCACGGTGGCGCCGGCCTCTTGCGCCTGCTCGACGATGCGCCGCGTGGCGGTGATGCCGCCGCACCAGGTCACGTCCGGCTGCCAGATGTCGAGCGCGCCGGCCCGGGCGATTTCGGCGAAGCGGTGGTGGGTGAAGTCGTGCTCGCCCCCGGCCAGCTGAATCGGCTTGATCTGCGGCCGCAGTGCGGCCAGCCCGTTCAGGTCGTCCGGCGTCAGCACGTCCTCGAACCAGTAGATGTCGTAAGGCGCCAGCGTGCGCGCCATCTCCCGCGTCGTTGCGGCATCCCAGGCCATGTAGCAGTCGAACATGAGGAGCGCGTCCGCCCCCAGGTGGCGGCGGGACTCTTCCGCCGCGGCCGCGGCCAGTTCAAAGGCGGAGGCGTCCGGTGGGCGGCTAAAGGGCACCTTGTGAGCGGTGAAACCCTTCTCGGCAAACCATGCCGGATCGTCGCCGGAGGCGTAGGCGCGGATGCGGGGTGCGGACGTGCCGCCCAGCAGCGCGTAGACCGGCTGCCGCTCGGCCCTGCCGAGAAGGTCCCAGAGGGCAATGTCGATGCCGCTGAGCGCCATGATGGCGATGCCGCCGCGTCCGTAGGGGATCGAGGCTGCGTACAACTTATCCCACAGGCGTTCGATATTGGCGGGGCTGTCGCAGGACTCGTCCAGCAGCAGCTCGCGCAGATGGCGGTTGACCACCTCGACCGCGGCCACACCGCCGCCGCCATAGCCGTAGCCGCTGACGCCGGCGTCCGTTTCGACGCGCACGACGATCTGCCAGAGATAGGGGCGCCAGCCGCCCAGCGGCTGGCGATAGTTGGGATAGACGGCACGGATGTCGGTGATTTTCATGGGGAAGTGGTCTATGGGTGTGTGCCGTGACTATGAACCGAATATCTCGTCCACCTCCAAGCTGAACCCGGCAAGCGTGGGTGAAGTCAACGTGTCGCCTTCGCCGAACGTGTCAACGACCTCATAGCCATCGTCGCCCAGCAACAGAACAGTGATAGCGCCGGCGTCTGTGCCCACTACCCAGTACTCTTTGACGCCGTGTTGCGCGTAGAGCGCACGCTTATATCCTCTGTCCCGTTCGGCTGTGGAGGGGGAGAGGATTTCAACCACGAGGTCAGGGGCGCCTTGTATGTTGTCCGGGGTGATGATGTACGTTCGCTCGGTGGAGACGAACAAGAGGTCAGGCTGCACCACATCGATATCCGAGAGCACCACATCTGTGGAGGAGTAGTAGATGCGCCCCAGACCGTTGGCCTTAATGAAGGTCATCAGATGATAACCCAATTCAGCCTGCGTTCTCTGGTGTGCTTCGTTGGGCGCGGGGGTCATTACCAGTTCACCGTCCAGGAGTTCGTAGCGCTTGTCTTCAGGTGTAGTAAGGTAGTCTGTGTATGTGAGCTTTAACCGCGGCTTCTCACCAATCATATGAGCACCTCCGGTTTGGATTCTTAGCCCGCTCTTCTACGCTCTGCTTTAGTTAAACCAGATGATAGTAACGCCCAACTGCAGCAGGGCCAGGTATCTTCGCGCAAAATTGTCACACAAAGCGGGACTGCACCGACGCTGCTGGCGGCTGTACCAGCAGCTACTACTATGCCTTCAAGTGCGGCCTGCGCTCCTCCGCAAACGGAAACGTCCCGTCGTACCCGCGCGGCCTCGACACGTGCCAGATCCCCTCGTACATCGGCGTCAGCTGGTAGTGGCAGACGACATTGCTGCGCTCGATATGCTCCTGGTGCTTGGCGCCCTGGTGGGGGATGTGGTTGATGAAGATGACGCAGTCGCCCGCCTTGGGATAGAGGATGACGTGCTCCTGCTCTTCGCACCACGCCTCGAACTTGGGCCGGTCCATAGGATCGAGGTGGGGCGGTTCGATCTTGTGCCCGTCTTTGACAAACTTCAGGTGGGCCAGGTCGGGGCCGTTGTCCTGAAAGTAGAAGGTGGTGTTGACGCCCACCGGCTGCACCGCCAGGCGGGCACGGCCGAGTTCGCGCTTTTCCTGCCAGTAGCCGTAGAAATCGAGATGCCATTCCTGGAGATAGGGGCCGGGGTTGATGTGCGCGCGGAAGCTGCGCAGCTGGCACTGCCGCCCCATCATCCCTTCCAGGATCGGGCGGATGCTGGGATGGCCGACAAGGGGCGCATAGGTCTCCGGCTCCCGGTCCAGGAGCGTGTCGAACCACATATTGCCGACGTCGTTCAGCCCCTCTTCCCAGCCCATCGCGCGCGCATGGTTGATGCGCTGGCGGACGTGTTCGGTCTCTTCCGGCGTGAGCGCGTTTTCGACGGTAATGAAGCCGTCTTCTTCCAACTGATCCAGCTTGGCTTCCAGATTGTCCATTCTGTTTCTCCTTGCAGGGATCTGTGTCGTATACCACATTGTATTGGCTCTGATTTCAGAGAGCAAGGTGTTGAAATTAGGCAAAAGATCAATCCTTAACAGCAAGAAAAGACGGTTCTTGAAAAGAATTAGATCTAAACTCCTGGCAAAGTTCATTGACATAGCGAAAAAGGCAGAGTAAACTCACCCTGGGACACCCCACTGCGAACTTTGCAGAATACACCTTCTCTCCACGGGTGTCCCCTTACACCACGAAATACGTCCGACCTTTCTCAAGGAGGCTACGATGTCCAAATCACGAGTCAGTCTCGTCCACGGCGGGGACCGCCGTACCAACGTCTTCAACGCGTTGGAGCTGGTGCGGACGGACGTGGAATCCCGCCTGGCCGACCAGGTGATGCTGAAGCCGAACTTCCTCAGCAGCCACAACCAGCTCGCCTCCAGCCATGCGGACGCGCTGCGGGGCGTACTCGACTTCCTGCTTACCACGCCCAAGCCGCCGCGCGAGGTCCTCATCGCCGAGGCCGGCGCCGAGGACACATGGGACGCCTACCGCAACTTCGGCTACCATGCGCTGGAAGAAGAGTATTCGATCCCGCTGCGCCTTATCGACCTGCACCGGGAGACCGAATGGGAGTCAACGCCGATCGTGCTGGCCGACGGCAGCGAGACGATCGTGCGCATGCCCCGCACGGTGCTGGACTGCCCCTGCACCATTTCGATCGCGATCCCCAAGACGCATGACACCTGCGTGGTCACGCTGGCGCTGAAGAACATGATTATGGGCACCATCTACCGGCAGGACCGGGTCAAAATGCACGGCTTCAACACCCATGCCGAACGCCGCGTCCCCGATGAGTCGCGCGCCATGAGCATCAATCTGATCCGGCTGGCCCGTTTCATGACCCCCGACGTCGCTGTCTTCGACGGAGCCCGCGGCCTGCAGGGGAACGGCCCCGGCGGCACCGACGGACTGGACTTCGGCATCGCCGCGGCCAGCGTCGATATCTTCGCAGCCGACGCGGTCATTGCCAAGACAATGGGCTTCGAGCCGATGGAGCTGGGCTTCCTGCGCTACGGCCACGACCAGGGCATGGGTACTGCCGATCTGGACGAGATTGAGCTGCTGGGCGGCGTTTCTATCGCGTCGGTGGCGCGGCAGTTCAAACCGCACGAGACGACCGAGTTGCAGCTGCAATGGCAGGTCGAGAATGCGGAGCAGCTGCTGGCGGCGTAATCCTGAGACAACGAGAAGAGAGTAGAGAGAAGTGAGGAGAGAGGGTCCATTCCGGTCTCATTCCTCACTCCTGATATTTATTCCTTGACAAAGGCGGTTCCCATGCTCCCCATTATCGACACACATCAACATCTTTGGGATCTGAGCGTATTCGACATGCCCTGGCTGGAGGACGCGCCGACGCTGAACCGCAGCTTCGTAACCAGCGATTACCTGGCCGCGACCGCGGGGCTGAACGTCGTCAAGACGGTCTATATGGAAGTGGACGTGAGCGCGGCACAGAAGGTCACCGAGGCAGAGCATCTGATCGAACTCTGCGCCGCCGATGACAACCCGACCGCCGCCGCGGTGATCGGCGGAACCGTGACCTCCGCCGACTTTGGCGATTACATCCGGCGCTATGCCGGCAGCCCCGCGATCAAGGGTGTGCGCCAGGTGCTGCACGGGCCCGGCACGCCGCAGGGCGCCTGCCTGGCGCCCCAGTTTGTAGAGAATGTGCGGCTGCTGGGTGAGTTGGGGCTCTGCTTCGACCTGTGTATGCGGCCGTCGGAACTGGGCGACGGCGTCAAACTGGCGCAGATGTGCCCTGATACCCGCTTTGTGGTCGATCACTGCGGCAACGGCGACCCCTATCTGATCAGCGGTCTCCTGCCCGGCAGCGAAGGGACGGGTGACGCAGGGCAGGCGGACTCCAACCTCACG
Source organism: Caldilineaceae bacterium (assembly GCA_965204525.1). Classification (GTDB taxonomy): domain Bacteria; phylum Chloroflexota; class Anaerolineae; order Caldilineales; family Caldilineaceae; genus Bin5. The sequence continues at coordinate 3,695,470 of OZ241994.1, forward strand.
ATAGCCGACCACACCGACCGCGATGACCCCTTCTGGCATGACCGGCAGCAGTGGAAGGACGGCATCGACGCGCTGGCCGCGCTGCCCAACACGATCTGCAAGATCTCCGGGATCATCGCCCGCACGCGCCCCGGCTGGACCGCCGCGGACCTGGCGCCGGCGGTCAACCACTGCCTGGACAGCTTCGGCCCGGACCGGGTCGTATTTGGCGGGGACTGGCCGGTCTGCCTGCTCGGTGCAGACTCCACCTACCGCGGCTGGGTAGAGGCGTTGAAAGAGATCATCGCCGACCGCAGCGAGACGGAGCAGCGCAAGTTGCTGCACGACAACGCGGCCGCCTTCTACGGGTTGGCGTGACGGGCGGGGCAGACTGCGGGGGCTGTATACTGCAGGTATCGGAGCCTGCACCGCCCGTGGGCGCCTGACCACGGGCTACCGATAACCCCATGGGACTCGAATGGAGAACGCTGGAAGATGAAGAGGGCCGGGTCCGGGAAGAGGCCCCCGAGGTAGAAGCGCGGGCGCCGCAACGCCGCGGCAGGAAGCGATGGTTATCGGTTCTGATTGCTCTGCTGCTGGTGGCTGTGGTCATCTTGACGGTGCGCTACGTTCTGCTGGAAAGGTTGGACGCTTTCGCCGCCACCGTCGAAGCGGACGTTCTGTCTATGCACGGCATCGTGGAACAGGCCGAGCGTGACCTCGACGGAGCGCTCTTCGGCAGCATGATCTCGCCGGACTACCCCAATTGGGGCAGAACACAGAAAGAGATGCTTCTCAGTGGAGCGCGCTGGGACCGGCCGTACTTCGACTTGACCCTTGACCGCGGCTCTGACGAAAAACCGCCCACCGGCACAGTGGAGGATATCGTTTTCACGTCCGACTGGCGGATGGCAACCGTCACCCTGGCCTTCCCCTACGTTCGTCCTGACGGCTCCCCGGTGACTCTTCACCAGATTGTTACCTACCGGGACGAAGCCACCGGCTGGGCGCTGGTCCCCGCCTATCCTTCCTTCTGGGGCGAGAAACAGACCTTTACCGGCCGTTATCTGACGGTCGAATACCCGGAAAGGGACGCGGCAACGGTCGAGCGGCTGGCGCCCGAGTGGGACAAGATGCTGGCCGCAGTCTGCCAGCAGTTGGACGGTATACGCTGTCGCCGTACGTGGAAGCTCGACGTGGAGCTGTCCACGGAGTCCAGCCCGCTCGCACGCATGGCCGATCAGGGACCTCTTTGGAAGGGGATGTCCCCTGCGTCTCCGACGAACAGGGGCGCAGGCGGGTCGGAGTTGAAGCTGCCGACGCCGAGCCTCATCGGCAGTCCGGTGGATGAGGCCGGCTATCAGGCTGTGCGCGCCGGCTACGCGCCGCTGATCGTGGGCGCAGGGATCGCCGATATCGTTGGCTGGCGCTGCTGTGAAAAGATCGTTTTCTTCCGCGCTTTACTCGATAAGCAACTTAGCCGGTTGGGGCTTAAGCCGTGGCCCCTGGCCGCCTCCGACTATGAGGATATCCTGCAAGGCTCGATTCACGACGTGACGAGCCTGCACTGGGTCTATCTCCAGCGCTCCTACAACAACGTCACACCACAACTCCAGCAGATCGTCCACAGCATCGTGGACTTAATTCTTGCGTCCAACCCGGAGCGTTCGCCGGCCTCTCTGCAACGCCTGCTGCTCCGCTACGATACCTATCGCCCGTGGCTGTTCAGCGCCCTCCCAATCGACAGGAACCAGGCAAGGCAAGGCAACTACGGACGTTGGATCCAGAAAGAGTGGATCCACTATGCTGATCAGCAGCTGGAGGCTGCCGCGCCCCCGGGCGCCGCTCTGCCCGAACAAGACCTGCAGCTGCTCTGCACCGCGGAGCGGTTCAACGGCGCACATCTGTACCGTTACGATCTGCAGCGAGACGAATTTATCGAGGAGAACAGTGCCGGACCGTTTCGGCGGATGTACTCTCTGCCGGACGATGCCGGCGTTCTGCTTCAGAGATTGGACGACAGGGCGAGGGGTGCCCGGATACAGATCTGGCGGCAGGGACGAACGCTGGACGTCACCTCCGGAATCGGCAATGTCGCCCTGTACCCAGTGGAAACCTTTGCAGACGGGATGCTCCTCTTTACATATGACGCCCGCCGCCGGCCGCCCATCCGGTTCAACTTTCTGGATCAGACGGAGTGCGACGGGGGCGCGTGTGCCTTGCGGTCTCTGGCCGGTTTGCCTGCCTGGTCGCCTGACCGCGAGAGGACGGTTGTCTCGCACGGGGACGGTGTGCTCTGGCTGGGGGACGAAGGGGGAGAGCCGCAGATGGCGGTTGCGCGCGGCCGGTCGGCGGCGTGGTTGGACAACAGCCGTTTTGCCTTCATTCAGCCGGATGATGACATGCAGGTGGCGATGATGACGCTGCCGAATCGTGAGTTGAGAACGCTTCTGGAGACAGAGAGGCTGACCGACGCGCTGCAGAACGCGACCGACGCGACCCGGATCACCAGTATCGCGTTGGCGGCGCATCCGACCATGCCGGACCGGCTGTTCGTTGGCGCACGCGTCGGGAACGGGGCGGGCAAGGAGGCCACTCACGTTTTCGTCTATAACCTTGCCACAGATGAGATTACAGAGTTGCTGCAAGTCGACCATCCCCTCGAACCGTACCGGTCAATGCGTTTTGCCGCGGACGGGCGCTGGCTTTTCGTCCACAGCGTAGGACAACGCGCCAGAGGCTGGCATCTGCATCTCTACAACATCCAGACGGGTGACACCCTGACCTATTCGTCCGAGACGGCGTTGGCCTTTCCCGGGTATGATCTGTCGGCGGACGGCGCGTGGCTGGTACGCGTTGATGAAGGGTATATCCATCTGATCCCGTTGAACGGAGGCCGGCAAAGACTTGTGGCGCACGATTTTGCCCACTGCTATGCAGCCGTCTGGGTGAACAGAAGTTTTCCGTAATCAGCGTTGTGTGCCTGGCGCGGGCCAGCCAGGAACATAGAACCAGGAATTATAAGAGGAGATCGAGAATGACGACCTACCGCTATGCAGAGATGACCTGGTCTGCCTGTCGCGAGGCGGCCTACTCCGGCAAGGTGGCGGTGCTGCCGGTTGCCACGTACGAGGATCACGGCTACCACCTGCCGATCGACACCGATGTGCGGCTTTGCACGGGAATCTGCGAACGGGCGGTGGCGCGCATTCCGGATGAAGCGGTGCTGATCCCGCCGGTCAGCCACGGGTACAGCCCCCACCACATGGATTTCCCCGGCACGATCACGATTCGCTGGGACACCTTTATCAACTACGTGCGCGATGTCTGCGTCAGCCTGGCCCACCACGGCTTCAAGCGCATACTGATGGTGAACGGGCACGGCAGCAACACCGCGCCGGTGGAGATGGCCGCCCGTCTGACCGTGCTCGAAACCGAAGGCAAGACCCTGTGTGCGTCGGTCAACCACTGGGGCGTGCGCAAAGGCAGGGAGGAGGGGAACGCGATCCGCTCGTCGGACTTTGGCGGCACCTCCCACGCCGGAGAGTACGAGACGGCCCTCTATCTGGCGCTGGCTGAGGAGCTGGTGCAGATGGACAAGGCGGTGGATGAGCGTTCGCCGCTGTCTCCGAGCTTTCAGACCGATCTGCTGATGGGCAAACGCGAAGACGGCTCGGTCGCCAACCTGTGGCCCTACTGGAGCTCGTTGACCGACAGCGGCGTGCTGGGGGATGCCACCGCCGCCACCCGCGAAAAGGGGGAGCAGTTTCTCGAGGCCGCGGTGGAAGGGCTGATCGAACTGATTCGCGAGTTCCGCACCGTGGCGATCAATCCCCGCCAGGATCACATTTCGCCGGAGACCGATGGCCCAAGCCAATAGCGGCCGGGTAGAGGTTGGCGGCAGCCCAGGACTGGATATGACCGGGAATTACCGGATGCGGCCGGCCGCGTTGGCGGACTGGCCCGGCATTGTGGCGCTGGACCAGGAGATTTTCGGCGCGTACGGCGCACAGGAGGAGCCGGCGATCATCCGCAGCCGTCTGCTGACATTCCCGCAGGGCTGCGCGGTGCTGGAGGGGGAGCGCGGCGACGGGCGCCCGTTCATCGCCGGCTATCTGACCACGGAGAAATGGGCCGAGCTGCGCGAACCTGTACTGGACGAGGACCCTCAGGAGAGCCACCGGCCGGACGGCCGCGTGTTGTGTATCACGACGCTGGCGGTCGCTCCCGCCTGCCAGAATCAGGGATTAGGCGTGCGCTTGCTGGACCGTTCCATCAGTATCGCGCGGCAGGAGGGCTGCGGGCAGATCATCCTGGAAACGGCCTACGCCGAACGGTTCTATCTGCGCCACCGCTTTCGACGGGTCGGTGCACGGACGGAAAGAGGGATCAGGATGGCGGTTATGCTCCTGGACCTGGCAGATCCCCATCCCAGCGGCCAGTGAACTGCCCCTCCTGGCCGCTGGCAACTTCAGGTTAAGTGGGAGGAAATGTCACAACCCGCTGCGGCTTGATCTTGAAGATCACCCGCTCTTCCGTCCCTTTCATCGAGGCCGGCATGACGCTGCCGTAGTACTCGTCGGCTCCTGCGTAAACCTTGGTATGGGCATTGATGTTGGCGAGGTCCGGGTCGGGCACGATCTCCTCAACGACGCCGCGCACATCGATCCAGCGGAATGCATCCTCCGGGTCCAAGGCCATCAGGGCCACTCTTGGATCGGTGCGGACGTTTTGGGGTTTGCGGCGTCCTTCGGCTGTATTGACGAGGACGTGTGTGCCGTCCCACGAGCACCAGACGATGGTGTTTTCCGGCGCGCCGGACGGGGAGAGGGTCGTCAGGGTGGCGAAGATGGGGCCGGTCAGCAGGTCAACGTGTGTATCGGGAATCTGTGCGGACATTGTTGTGCTCCTCAAGTTGTTTGCGGTCTGGGATTGCTCTATTGTTCCTCGTCACGCGGTACAATCTGTTCCACTTGGTCGATCAATGTGGCCAAGTCATTTTGAACAGTATCCCATACTCTCTTCAGATTCACCTCAAAGTATCCATGCACGAGTCGATTGCGCATCCCGATGATCTCTGTCCAGGGAACGTCTGGATGGTTCTTCTTTGTCTCAGCGCTCACGCGTGTCGCAGCTTCACCGATTACCTCAATTGCCTTCAGAATCGCGTATTGGTGTAGGCGACTCTTTTCAAACTGCGAGAATGTCAACCCGGCTGCGAATCTTGCTGCATCCTGCGCAGCCAATAACATATCCATCAGGTACGCGTCATCGTCACGCGGCATGGATTGACTCCGCCGATTGCAGAATCGCTTTGCGACGGAAATGGTTTCGACTCTGTTCGATCGCTGAACGCTCCACAAGGTCCACGTCTCGACCGAATATCTGACGCAATTCTTCCTCCATTCGCGCCATGTCGAGGAGCGTGTGTCGTGCCTGCGGCTGAAATTGGATCAGCACGTCCACATCGCTGTCGGGACCGAAGTCCTCGCGCACAACGGAGCCAAAGAGCGCCAGTTCAGAGACCTGCCAGCGACGACAGAAGCTGTCTATCTGTAATCGGGGAATCTGGATGTGGGCGCTCATTTCAGGTCAAATCAGCATTTGCAGCTGGCGGCCATCGCCGGCGGCGTGTGGCCTTGGGCGATCAGGCTCTGCTGGTCCTCGGAAAGCTCGATCCAGGGCATGAGCGGATCATCGGACTGGTGGGCCATCTCGCGGCCATTGATGATCGTCAGTGTATTGCGGACCAGCTGCTGTCCGGGGCGCGGGTTCATGAAGACATCGTAGAACATGAAATCCCCCTCGACGATCTCGAACAGCGCCACGTCGGCCAGCGCGCCGGGCCGCAGCGTCCCTATCTCCTTCTCCAGTCCCAACACGGCCGCCGGCCGTTCGGTGGCGGCGTGGACCACTTCAGAAAAACTCATGCCCAGCGTCATGAATTTGCTCAGGCAGGTGGGCATGTCGAACATCGGGCCGCTGACGCTCATCTGGTGGATGTCGGAAGAGATAACGTCCGGCCGGTAGCCCTGCGACATCAACGCCTCGGCAGTCTTGAAAGAGAAGGAGCCGGCGCCATGGCCGATATCCAACACGAGGCCGGCATCCCAGGCGCGTTTGACCGTTTCGCGCAGGTCGCCTGACTCCTCGACAATGCGCATTGTGCCGCCGGTGAAGCAGTGGGTAAGGATGTCACCGGGCCGCATCAGCTCCATCACAGCGTCGATCCCCGGCGGCCCCATGCCGATATGGGTCATCAGGGGCAGCTCGCAGCGGTCTGCCGCTTCGCGGGCTTTGTGCAGGGGAGTGAGGCCCTGGCCGCTGGTGGTGAGGTGGTCGATCCTGGCCTTGACGCCCAGCAGTACGTCCCGGTTCAGGTCGATGATCTGGCAGCAGAGGTCCACGTCGCAGTAGCCGGGGTTGGCCAGTTCCCACGTCTGCGCGGTCAGACCGATCGACGAGATATTGAGCAGGGCATAGATACGGGCCCGCGCCTCTTCGATAATAAACTGCCGGAAGCCGGGAAAATTGTATCCGCCGGACGAGCCGACGTCGAGCCAGGTCGTCACGCCGCTGCGGGCCGCGATCGGGTCGGGGCGGATGCCGTAGAAGCCGCAGCCGTAGTTGACGTGGGTATGCAGATCGACAAGCCCGGGCGTTACGTACTGGCCGCCGGCGTCCACGACGCGAAATGCCGTCTCGGCCGGGATGTCCGCATCGACCGCGGCGATGCGGTTGCGTTTGATCGCCACATCCAGACGGCCGCTGCGCCCGCCGCCGGGGTCAACCACTTCGCCGCCCTTGATCAGAAGATCGAATCGCATAGTTTCACCTTTCGCGTTTTCATTTTCCCGGTGGATAGCAGCATAGGTGGCCGGCAGTGCGCGGCCGAAACCTGCGCAGGCGATCGGCAACTGGAGTTCGCCGCCAGCCCCATCTAATCCCCTTTCCCGGACATTGTCAAGTGGCGCCGCGCAGAGACGGATATGCCCGCTGCGGCTCAGAAAGCGACGTAGCCGCCGCAGACAGGGATGCACTGCCCGGTGACGTAGTCGGAGAGGTCGGTGACCAGAAATTCGACAACTTTGGCGCAGTCTTCAGGCATGCCCAGGCGGCCGAGCGGGATATCCTGCAACAGGCGGTCGCGCACTTCCGGGCTGTTGCGTCCGCCGGCCACGGCCCGCGATGAGAGCACATATCCGGGCGCGATACAGTTGACATGGACGTTGTGCGGACCCAGTTCGGCGGCGAGGACCCGGGTGTAGTGGATCACGCCCGCTTTGGCGACCTTGTAGGCCATACCGCCGCTGTTGCGGCCGCTCCAGATGCCGGCCTGGGAGGCGGTGTTCACAATTCTGCCGCTGCGCGCGGCCTGCATATAGGGCGCGGCCGCCTGGCAGCAGAAGATAGTGCCGGTGAGGTTGATGTCCATGATGTACTGGTAGTGATCGGGCGGCGCGGTGACCGCGCTATTGTTGGGCGGCGCATGGAGCATGCCGCCGGCGTTGTTGACGAGGATATCGATCTGCCCGAACGTGTTTACGATCTCCTGCATCATCGCTTCCACTGCGGCCTTGTCGGTCACATCGGCCTCGATGCCCAGGGCGCGCCGGCCCAGCGCCTCCACCTCTGCGGCCACCGATTCGGCGCTGAGTTCCTCGTCATACTCCTGCGCTGCGTTCAGGTCGACGTCGTTGATCACCACGTCCGCGCCCAACCTGGCCAGATGGAGGACATAGGCGCGGCCCAAGCCGCGCGCCCCGCCGGTGACGAGCGCGACTTTGTTTGCGAGTTTCATGGGAGCTCCTTTCCATTTCGTATGCGGCTATCATGGTGACGCAACTGCGCGCAGACGGCAAACTCGACTATAAGAGTCGGACATAAATTCAAGTGACGTCAGGGATAGGCCCAAATCGCTGTATGGATTGGCAGAGTGTGGCCGCTGCGAATCAAACGACACGTGCCAATCTCGGCAGTCATTTGGCGCAGGTTCTGACAAGTAGGTAAGATAGGCGTGCGTGTCGCTCCTTTACTCTCCCAAAGTGCGATGTGGAAAACGGAAATTATCCCTATGATGGCAGATCATTTTGTGAATGGCGGTTGGCGGATCGTGCGTTCGGACGATGCGGCCACGGTAACGATGAAATTCAACTACGCTGTTGTTTATGAGCGGACGCCAAACAACTACGGTGCCTATGTGCCCGAACTGCCTGGTTGCATCGCTACCGGAAAGAGTTGGCAGGAAATTCAGACAACGATAGGCGATGTAATCGTCTTCCACATTGAAGGTCTGATAGAAAACGGTGATCCGGTTCCCGATCCACAGATGTCGGTTGGGGAGGCAATGATCTATCATATCGCGAGCCTCGCCGACGCCGGGGAATCCGTTCCTGATTTGGAAACCACCTTCGGCATGGTTGAGGTTGAGATCGCTCGACCCAAGACGGCCGAAGTGAGCTGAAAGTGAGCAGGGTCTCAGCCGCCGGGCGTGGGAACTTTGGGTCGTTCGGCGGATTCACAGGTGTGTAGTCACTGAGAAGGCATTCAAGCACTGTCAATAAGAATCGAACCGGTCCGCTTATGCAACACGACACCATCGCCGTGCTGGACTACGGCAGCCAATACAGCCAGTTGATCTGCCGCCGCGTGCGGGAGGCCAATGTCTACGCCGAGATGGTCTCCTGGGACCGGGCGGCAGAGCGGCTGCCGCAGATCAATCTGAAGGGCATCATTCTTTCGGGCGGGCCGGCCAGCGTCTATGAAGCGGGCGCGCCGGCGCTGCCGGACATTGTGCTGGAGAGCGGCGTGCCGGTGCTGGGCATCTGCTACGGGCTGCAGCTGCTGGCCCACGCGCTGGGCGGCCACGTGGCGCCGAGCGCGAAGCGGGAGTACGGCGCGGCAGAGATCGAGGTGACGGGAGAGACCCGTTTCTTTGGCGGACAGCCGCGGCAGCAGCAGGTATGGATGAGCCACGGCGACCGGGTGGAACGGCTGCCGGCCTGCTTTGAGACGGTGGCGCGCAGCGGGAATTCGCCTTGCGCGGCGATCGCCGACGAGTCTCGTTCGCTCTACGGCCTCCAGTTTCACCCGGAGGTGGTGCATACGCCCAACGGTTTTGCGCTGCTGCAGAACTTTGTCGGCCGGATCTGCGGCTGCACGGGCGATTGGACATCGGGCCATTTCATCGAGGAAACTGTCGCCGAAATCCGGGCGCAGGTCGGGCCGGATGACCGGGTGATCTGCGGTCTGAGCGGCGGCGTCGACAGCGCGGTGGCCGCCACGCTTGTCCACCGCGCCGTCGGGGAACGGCTGACCTGCATCTTTGTCGATCACGGCCTCTTGCGTGCGGGTGAAGCGGAGCAGGTAGTGGACACCTTCGAACGGCACCAGGGCATGCGGCTGGTGGCGGTGGACGCCAAGGAGGCGTTCCTGGAAGACCTGGACGGCGTGACCGAGCCGGAGGAGAAGCGCAAGCGGATCGGCGCGCGCTTTGTGCGGGTCTTTGAGGAGGAGACGGAACGGCTGGCGGTGGAGAAAGGGAACGCCTCGCAGTCCTCATCCAAGGTATTTCTGGCACAGGGCACGCTCTACCCCGATGTGATCGAGTCGGCCAGCAATGACGACTCGGCGAACGCGCGCACGATCAAGACGCACCACAATGTGGGCGGCCTGCCGGAAGATATGACGTTCGAGTTGATCGAACCGCTGCGGATGCTGTTCAAGGACGAGGTGCGCCGCATCGGCGAGGCGTTGGGCCTGCCGGAGGAGATCGTCTGGCGCCACCCGTTTCCGGGGCCGGGGTTGGGCATCCGCATCCTGGGCGAGGTGACGTGGGAGCGCCTGGAGATGCTGCGCCAGGCCGACCGTATCTTCCTCGATGAGTTGCGGTCCGCCGGCCTTTACCGCCAGACGAGCCAGGTCTTTGCCGTGCTTCTGCCTGTGCAAACGGTCGGCGTCATGGGGGACGGGCGCACCTATGCCAACGTGCTCGCATTGCGGGCGGTCACGACCGACGACTTCATGACGGCGGACTGGGCGCAGCTGCCCTACGACCTGCTGGCGCGGGTCAGCAGCCGCATCGTCAACGAGGTAGACGGGGTCAACCGGGTCGTATATGATATTTCGAGCAAGCCCCCGGCCACGATCGAATGGGAATGATCTGCACGGGTCAGCAGATCCCTTTCGTCCAGCGGGGAGGACAGCGATGACAATGATGCACGCTCCCAGGAATCGGTTCTGGGAAGTAGCGGTTGCCGTGGCAATTGTTGCGGCAATTGTCGCGGCCGCTATTTGGGAGCGGATTGATGACACCGGCAGTCACTACAACCGGGGCCATGCCAATTTCGAGCGCGGTCGATACCGGGAGGCGATCGCCGCCTACGATCAGGCTCTGCAACTGGAGCCCGAAACCGCGCACATCTACGTCAACCGGGGTGCTGCCAAGTTCATTCTTGGTCGAAATCGGGAAGCGATTGCCGACTATGATCAAGCTCTGCGCCTGGAGCCCGACGACGGGCACACCTACGCCAGCCGGGCCGCAGCCAAATCCGGCCTTGGCCAACACCGGGAAGCGATGGCTGACTATGATCAAGCTCTGCGCCTGGAGCCTGACACCGCTTACATCTACATCAACCGGGCCGGAGCCAAATCCGTCCAGGGCCAATACCGGGAAGCGATCGCCGACTATGACCAGGCCCTGCGCCTGGAGCCCGACAACGTCAGCGCTTATGTTTCTCGGGGACGAGCCAAATCCGACCTTGGCCAATACGATGAGGCCTTCGCCGACTTCGAGCAGGCCTTGCGGCTGGAGCCCGACAACGCATATATCTACACCAGCCGGGGCGATGTCAAGTTCGACCTCGGTCAAATCCAGGAGGCCTTCGCCGACTATGATCAGGCCGTTCGACTGGAGCCCGACAACGGTTTTGTCTACTACGCACGGGCCTATGCCAGGGCCGAACTTGGCCAGTACAAGGAGGCGATCTTCGATTATGATCAGACAGCGCGTCTGCAGCCTTACTTTGTTGGCGCCTATGTCAGCCGGGCCCAGGCCAGGTTCGAACTAGGTCAATTCCAGAAGGCGATCGCCGACTACGATCAGGCCGTCCGTCTGCAACCGGAAAACGTTTACATCTACTTAAATCGAAGCCTTGCCAAGGCCGAAATCGGTCTATCCCGGGAAGCCCTCGCCGACCTGAAAGCCGCTCTGGAATTTGCGCAGGTGGCTGGCGACAGCGACTCCATCACCTTCATTGGAGAAAAGATTCAGGAACTCGAGCAAGAGTAAAGGTGGTCGAGTATCTGCGGCCCCAAACCGAACACAGAATTGGCCCAGATCGCCGAGCCCAAGGCCGTTCTCGCTATCGAGTGGGAATGAACGGCAGTGGTTCGTGGTCAGTGAAGGTGCTGTCCACGAAGCGGAGTATTCAATGTCCCAAATGAACGCACAGAGGCGGCCGGTTACCGATGTCGGCAGTTCGACCGTAGCCAAGCAGACGCTTTCCGTCCATCGGAGTGGACAGTGATGTCTACGATGCGCGCTCCCAGGATATGGGTCTGGGGCGTCGCGATTGCCTTAGCACTGGTCGCGGTCTCCGCCTGCTTCGGCCCGCAAACTTCAAACGACTACTACGACAGGGGCGTTGCCAGGTTCAAGGACGGCAATTACAAGGGCGCCATTGCCGACTTTGATCAAGCTATCAACATTCGGCCCAAATACACTGACGCCTACACCAATCGGGCTGATGCCAAGATCGGACTTGGTCAATTCGAGGAGGCTATTGCCGATCTGGATCAGGTCATCCGACTGCAGCCCGAAGACGCTGGCCCCTACTATAGCCGGGGCAGCGTCAAGTCCTGGCTTGGTCAAGACGAGGAGGCGGTCGCCGACTTTGATCAAGCCATCCAATTGAAAAGCCACTATGTTGCCGCCTTTATCGGGCGGGGCAATGCCAAGATCGGACTTGGTAAATATGAGGAAGCGATCGCCGATTTCGATCAGGCCATCCAATTGCGACCCGACGACGCCCACGCCTACAGCAGTCGGGCCCATGCCAAGATCAGGCTTGGTAAATACGAGGAAGCGATCGCCGATTTCGATCAGGCCATCCAATTGCGGCCGGACAACGCCTACACCTACAGCAGTCGGGCCCATGCCAGGGCCGATCTTGATCAATACGAGGAGGCCTTCGCTGATTTCGATCAGGCCATCCAACTGCGGCCAGACGACGCCTACGCCTACATCAGTCGGGGTCATGCCAGGGTCGTACTTGGTCAATATGAGGAGGCCTTCGCTGATTTCGATCAGGCCATCCGACTGCAGCCCGACAGCGCGGACGCCTACCATAACCGAGGCGCTGCCAAGATCGAGCTTGGGCAATTCAAGGAAGCGATCGCCGACTTTGATCGGGCCATCCGACTGCAGCCTGACGACGCCTACTCCTACAACAATCGGGGCACTGCCAAGATCGGACTTGGTCAATATGAGGAGGCGATCGACGATTATGATCAGGCCATCCGACTGCTACCCGACAGCGCACACTTCTACATCAGACGAAGCGATGCCAGGGCCGTACTTGGTCAACACCAGGAAGCCCTCGCCGACTTGAGAGCCGCTCTGGAACTGGCGAACGAGACAGACGATGGAGACCTTATCGCCGACATTGAACGGAAGATTCAGGATCTCGAGCAAGACGAATGATGGACAGACTTCTCCTATTCTCAGATCGGCCCTTCACGCTCGGCGTCCGCCGGGCTCTGTGCGCTGTTGGCGCGATCGCGTGATATGAGCATCTGAAATGGCCGGATTCCTGCGCTTCGCCCTTCCTCTCATCGCTCTGCTCTCCATCTTTCCCCTGTACACGCGCTATAAGGCCGCGGCCGCGCCGATCCCGCCGGGCGTGCATCTGGCCAGCCTGGAGCTCAGCCATCTGAAGGACCCGGCCGAGATCGAGACGGTCATGGAAGCCGCCATGAGCCAGCCGATTGCGGTCTACTATGACGAGACGCGCCTGGTGCTGCGGCCGCAGGAGGTGGACTTTGCGGTCGATACGGCCGCGATGCTGGCGGAGGCCCAGCAGTACCTGGACGGGCCGGATTTTGTCGATATCGCCCTGCGCAAGCTGGCCGGGATCCCCCAGCAGCGCAGGGATATTCCGGCGCGCTACAGCTATGATGCGCAGAAGCTGGCGACCTGGCTGTGGCAGGTGGGCGAAGAGTTGAATCATCCACCCCAGCCGGGCCGCGTGCTGCCGCCGCAGTGGAACTGGCGGACCGAGGGGGGCATGCGGGGAGCGGGTGATGAGGAGAGCGCAGAGGTAGACGTCCTGCCTCCTTACGCGACGCTGCCGGCCACTTTTGTGGGCTCGGCGCAGCGCAGCTGGCAGTGGACATCCGGCACAGTGGGTCAGACGCTTCTGATCGACGAGAGCGCGCAACCGGTCCTCGACGCGCTCAGCAGTATGGATGCGCGCACGGCCTATCTTGTGCTGCAGGAGACGCCGCCGCCGCCGCTGACGATGGCGGAGCTGGGCCGCGAGCTGGACGCCTATACGTCCGACTTCCCCGGATTCGCCGCCATCTATGTGCAGGACCTGACCACGGGCGAAGAGGCGACCGTTGACGTAGATGTGGCCTTCTCCGGCATGTCGACGATGAAGATCGCGATCGCCAGCGAAGCCTACCGGCAGATGGCCAGTTTTGAGAACGAGGCTGTCGGCCAGTGGATCGACTTTGCGCTGGGAGAGAGCAACAACGCCGCGGCGAACCGCCTTCTGCAGTGGCTCGGGGACGGCGACATCTATACAGGTGGGCGGCGGGTGACGGAGCTGATGCGCGCCCTCGGCTTTACGAACTCATATATTCAGACCGGCTACGACGATAAATCGATCATCAGCAAGATCCCGACTGAGGCCAACAGCCGCACCGATTGGAACACGAACCCGGATACGCATCTGCAGTCCACGCCCGCGGACCTGGGGCGTCTGCTGGCTGAGATCTACCGCTGCCAGGCAGGGGAGGGGCTCCTGATCGAGACCTTCGGCGGCGAGATCACACCGGATGAGTGCGCAGCGATTCTCTTCTACGTCAGCCATGACGAATTCACGGAGATGGTATGGGGCGGGCTGCCGCGGCCGGCGCAGAGCTGGATCATCCACAAACATGGCTTTGTCAACGAGGCGCACAGTGACCTGGCGCTCATTTGGGGGCCGAGCGGCCCCTATGTCATCGCCGTCTATCTGTGGCGCGCCGGTTGGATGGACTGGCCGACCAGCAACCGCACGATGAAGGCGATCAGCCGCATCGCCTGGAACTTCTTTGCCTACAAGTCGATGATCGAGGGGATAGAAGCGCCGCCGCCGCTGACCTTATCGCCGCCGCCCAACTACATACCCGTAAATACCTATAGCAGCCGCGCCGCGCTCAGCGGTCAGAACGAGACCGGTGCTCAGTGAGCAGCGGTCAGCGGTCGCGCTCGCCACAGACGTGAGGACAGTTTTTATGCCCAATCGATCCGGAGAGCCCCTTGACGGGATTGTGGAAGAGATCACGCAGCAGATGGAGGAGATCAGCCAGTTGCGGGATGGCACGCTCAGCCGCAGCCGCCGCCTGATCCGGGACTGCGCGCACAGCATCCGCGCCATGCACCGGCATGAACTGGCGACGGCGGAGAAGATGCTGGCCGCGGCGCGCCGCGACGCGCAGGCGATGGTGGAACCCCTGGCCGGCCATCCTGAGCTGTACCATGTGGGTTATACACAGGACGCTCTGAAGGAGTTGGTGGAGGCCCATCTGCTCTACGCCTTTATCACCGGCGGGCCACTGGCGACGCCGGCCGAACTGGCGGTAACCGGCGCGACCTACCTGAAGGGCCTGACCGAGGCCGCGACCGAGATGCGCCGCTTCGCCCTCGATCTGATGCGGCAGGACCGCGTCGAAGAGGCCGCCCCCTACCTGGAGATGATGGACGAGATCTATTCGCTGCTGGTGACGGTCGATTTCCCGGACGCGGTCACCGGGGGGCTGCGGCGGCAGACCGATGTGTTGCGGGGCGTTCTGGAACGCACCCGGGGCGACCTGACGACGGCGATGCGCCAGGAGAAGATGCGGGCTGCGTTGCGCCGGGTCGAGGAGCGGCTGGGGTAACGGCAGTTTACGGTAACGTCATCGTTGCGGGTGTCGTCACTGTTCAGAAGAAGGTCTTGGCGTCAAACGGAATTCAAATGAGAAGCTCATGTCTGGAGAATTGAACGATGCAAAATCAACATGTCTTTATGGGCGACCTTACCCGGCGTGAGTTTCGCGAAGCGCTGGCGGAGGGCAAGTTTCAGACGGCGATCATTCCCACCGGCAGCATCGAGCAGCACCTCGAGCATCTGGCGATGGAGCACGACATCCGCATGGCCACCCATGTCGCGGAACAGGCGGCCCGCCAGCTCTATCCCCAGGTTATCGTCACGCTGCCGATTCGCGCCGGCATCTCGGAGCATCACATGAGGCACCAGGGCACCGTCTCGGCCAAGCCGGGTCCGTGGCTGAGCGTGGTGTTCGACGCGGTGGAGAGCCTGGTGCGCCACGGCGTCAAAAATGTTCTGATTCTGAACGGGCACGGCGGCAACGAAGCGCCCATGGGTGGCATCATCGGCCAGTGGCATCTCTATTTCGCGGCCGAGGCGCCGGAGGCCAATGTTCAGTTCCACTCCTACTGGGATCTGAGCCGACCGGAGGCCGAGAAGCTGTGCAAGGGCGGGGTGCCGGGCCACGCCCAGGAGTACGAAACCGCGATGGCGCTGGCCGTCTGCCCGCATAACGTGCGGGTGGAGGCGATGCACGACCAGGAGGACAGAAGCCCGCTGGACGCCAGCGCGGAACAGGGTCAAAAGCTGGTCGACGCAGCCGTAAACGCCACCCGCCGCTACCTGGAAGAGATGATCGCAGGCAAGCACCGCGCGGCCGTGAACCCTGAATGAAAGCGAGTGGTTACCGGTCAGGAATCAGGAACCGGTCGACTTTCGTTCACGACCAGATCACCGGCCATTGCTGTTCAGGCCGCAATACTCGGCGGCGGTGAGGGCGTAGACCTGCGCGGCCTGCGTCAGGCGCGAGAGCGAGACCCACTCCACGTCGGAATGGGCGGTCTCGTTGGAAGGGCCGTAGTAGAAGGAGGGCACGCCGCCCAGGTTGACGAACAGGTTGGCGTCGCCGACGATACGTTTACCCGCGATGACCGCCTGGTCGCCGTGAACAAAGCGGTGCGCCTGCGCCACCGCCTGCACCGCGGGATCGTCACCGGGCGTTTCGAAGGGTTCACGTTCGTGGATCATGCTTACGTCCAGCTCCAGCTCGCCGGCCGCGGCGATGGGCGCGGCCAGTTCGTGTAACTCCGCCAAGGCCTCCTCCGCGCTGGCGCGCGGCCCCCAACGCAGCGTACCGGTCAGGCGGCAAAGCGCGGGTGTACGGTTGAAGTAGTCGCCCGCCTCCACCGTCCCCACGTCAATACGCTCCGCCCCTGCCAGGGGGTGCAGTGCGCCCGTGTCCAGTTCCTCCTGGTAGGCGGTGATGCGCTGGACCAGGTCGCCGAGGAAGCGAATCGGGTTCTCGCCGAAGGGGACGTAGGTGGTGTGGGTGCCGCCGCGTGGGGAAGTGAGCTCGATGATGAAGACCATGGAGCCCATGCTCATGACCCATAGTTCGTTCCAGCCTTCGCCGATCAGGATTCTATCGCCGCCGATGCGCCCGCTCTTGATGTCCTCGATCAGGGCCAGGGGGCCGTCCTTTTGGGCCTCCGGCTCCTCGTGGCCGACGATGGCGGTGAGCCAGAGGTCGCCGGCCAAGGTGATGCCGGCAGTCTTGAGCGCCCGCAGCGCGCCCAGCTTGGCGGCCATCGCTCCCTTCATGTCGGTGGCGCCGCGCCCGTAGAGGCGGTCTCCCTCGCGGCGGCAGGGCACGCAGTCGCCGATCGGGATCGTGTCCAGGTGCCCGTTCAGCATCAGGCTGGGGCCGTTGCCGGCGCCCGGCAGCCGCGCGTAGATGTTGTAGCGTTCGCCGTTCACCCGGCGCTGGTCCACGTCGAAGCCGAGCTCGCGCAGCTGCGCGGCGTAGTACTGGCAGACATCCGCCTCCTCCATGGTCACGCTGGGGATCTCCACCATCGCCTGCGCCTGCCGGGCGATCCACTCGCCATCGATCGCGTCCTTCAGGGCTGTCCATTGTTCCCGGTTCTGTTTCATCTCATCTCTCTCGAGAACCCGTCCATCTGTTCCTACCCTCCCGTTTTGCGCGGTTAGCATATCCGCAATGTAATGTCCTGATGCACCAATGATGTGAAGCGCCGATTTTCGACTCAGAAATATACTATACACACGTAGAAGAAAACATACAATACGATGTATCGGCGCCGTGATCAGTTCAAGGCTTTGTAGACAATTTCCTTCTGTATTGCATCTTGGAATGAGTCGAAGTCAGCCTAACGCCGGCTCTCAGCCAGGCAGCGCACCGCCTCCGCCAGCAGGTCGATCTCCTCCTCCAACAGAAAGAAGGGGACACTGGCGCGCACGCCGTTGTGGGCGATGGTCAGCGGACGGACGATGATCGGCTTCGGCCGGCGTTCGCGCAGGGCGCGGGTCAGCTCCTCGCCGTCCCATCTGGCTACGGAAAAGGCGGCCAGGGCTGCGGAGGGTTCGGCTTCAATCGGGGTGTAGAGGGTGACGCCGGGAATGACGGCCAGGGCTTGTTTGAGGCGGTGGGTGAGCTGCGCGGTACGTTCCCAGATACTGTCAAGCCCGATCTCCGTCAGGTAACCGGCGGCAAAGGCCCACGTATGTACCAGCGGCCATGACCAGGGGCCGTATTCGAACCGTTCCGCCCCCTCCTTCAGTGCATAGGTATCGGTATCGTAACGCAGCCAGGCCTCGGCGCGCCCGCCGGCATAGGTGAGTTGCAAAGCATCGAGCCGATCAGGATGCACATACAGCGCGCCGGCGGCATAGGGTGCGTACATCCACTTGTAGGAGAGGATGCCGGCAAAGTCGCAGCCCATTGCCGCCAGGTCGATGGGAAAGAGGCCGGCCGAGTGCGCGATGTCGACGAAGGTGAGGACGTCGCGTTCCCTGGCCAGCCCGCACAGCTGCTCGACAGGCAGCCGGAAACCGGTCTCGGTGGTGACGTGGCTGACGGCGACCAGACGCGTGCGTTCGCTGATGCGCGCGGCGAACGCGTCCAACTGCTCCTCGGGGTCGGCCAGCAGCGGCACCTTGATCACTTCGACGCCGTGCCGGTCCCGCAAGTGCAGCGAGGGCAGGTGGAGAGCGGCCTCCTCCTCGGCCGTAATCAGCAGCTGATCCCCGCGCCGCCAATCGAGGCCGCGCAGGACGGTCTGATAGGCTTCACTCACCCCGCGCATGAGGGCCAGCGTGTCCGGCGCGATGCCGAAAAAGCGGGCCAGCGCGGCCTTGGAGCGGGCGCGCCGCGGGTACTCCTCGTCCGGGTAGACGATGTGCATCGGCCCCCGCGTCACCAGCTCCTCCATCAGGCGCGCATGTTCGGCGGCGATGGCGCGCGGCGTTACGCTCACGCCGCCGTTCTGAAACCAGACATACTGTTCCAGCGCGGGGATGTCGGCGCGGATCTTCTCTACTGTCGCGCGCTGCATGGGGAGAGCCCAGAGGTCGGTGTCCGGCAGCCGTCTCAGCTGCTGGCCGCTGCCGGCTGCGGTTCGAGCAGCTCGTGATAGGTGTCCGGCCGCCGCATCCCCAGGTAGCAATCTTTGAGCGTGGGGTAGCGCTCCTTGATCTCGCCGCTGTACCAGGTCTCGTAGCCGGCATCGAGGTCGACGTCGGCGAAGGTGAGGCCGGGCCGGTGTGAGGTATTGGCCAAGGTGCGGCCGTACGGGTCGACGATGCGCGAATGGCCCATGGAGCGGCCGGCCAGGAAGGGCTGCATCACGAAATGGGAAGACATCAGGTAGACCTGGTTGTCGATCGCGCGGGCGTTGACGATCGACTCGATGTGGTCGCCGGTGTAGTCGATGCACATCGTGGGGAAGAGCAGCAGATGCGCGCCCTTCAGCGCCAGGATGCGCCACATCTCGGGATAGTGAATATCCATGCAGATGCCCATGCCCACGCGGCCGAAATCACACTCGAAGACCGGGTAGCCGAGGTCGCCCGGCAGCACCTCGTCCTCTTCGCCGGGGGCCAGGTGCATCTTGCGGTATTTGCCCATCAGGTCGCCCTTGCGGTCCAGGAAGACGCCGGTATTGTAGACGTTTTCGCCATCCCGTTCGCGCTGGCTGTAGGCGACATAGAGGTTGTTGTCGCTGGCGCGCTGCGCGAACTGGGCCAGGGTGGCGCCGCCGGGAATCGGTTCGGGCAGATCCCGCAGGTGTTCCGGCGCGCAGCCGACCACGTCCGGCTCCTCCGGCAGGAGCACGATGTCGGCGCGGGCATCGCCGGCGCGGTCGATCATCTCCAGGCAGCGTTCGATGCAGCGGCTGGGGTAGCTGGGCGGGTCGTCGTGCAGGATGCTGGCTGTAGCCAAACGGGCGGGTCTCATTGGCTGGAACCTCCGACGGATAGGGTGATGGGCTGCGACAGGTCAACTGTAACGCGCAGCGTGTCGAGCTTGACGAGCAGCCCGGGCTGGGGCTGGCCGTCGAGGATGACGACGGGGTTGCGGCGCAGGTTAGGCGGCACTTTGATATCTAGGGTGACCTGGCGGCTGGCAACCGGGGCCGGCAGGTCCTGCAGCTGCAGGCGGTAGCTCTCCTCCCCCGCCGCCGTGGAGACGGTTTCGATCTGCAGATGACGCCGGCAGACGATGTAGTCGAGGATCTCCTCGGCGGTGGCGGTCCACACCTTGTCGCCGCTCTCGATCACGGCGTTCAGCCGGGCGCGGTGTTCGTCGATGTAGAGGTCCTTGTTTTCGTGCGGGATGGTCGGCGCCGGGCAGTGGCAGTAGTCGATCACCCAGCCCGACTCGCGCTGCGCCTGCGTCAGCCGGTGGTGGGAGTCGAAGGCGGCGAAGAGCGGGGTCCACGCCTGGTGCAGGTTGGCGACGCGGTTGAGGAACCAGAGGTCGGCGTCGGGCCGGTTGATGTCGTCGGTGACCGAGAGAGCGCAGAGGTAACCGTGCTCCTGCAGGGCCGCGGTGATCTTCGGGGTGATGTTGGCGTTGCTGCCCGGCGCGGTGTAGACGGTGACGCGATGGCCGATCGCGTCCTCCAGCACCTCCTTGGCCTGGCGCACTTCGAGGTCGATGTTCTCCTCGACGATGCCGTGCGTCCACGAGTGGTTGCCGACGCCCCAGCCCATGTCGATCAGCTCGCGCAGCTTGTCCGCGCCCATATGATGGTAGCCGTTGTAGCTGGAGTTGCCGACGCGCCGCACTTCGCCCATCTGCCCCACCACGACCTCCACATGGCCGGGCAGGCCCAACTCCTCGTGCAGAGGGACGACATGGTCGAACAGCTCGGTGAGCGCCTCGTCGTAGGTGACCGTATAGGCCCACTGCTTGCCATGCTTGAAGGTGGTTGGGGCGATGGAGATACTCATGGCAGTTCCTGTTCCTTGTTTGACGGTTTGTCTGCCCGTCGCAAACGGTCAAGAGACGCGATTGCGCTCGGCCACGGTACGCACGATCGACGCCGCCAGTTCGCAGTCCTGCGGCTGGTATTTCTCACAGAAGGAGGACCAGCGCACAAAGTTGCGCAGGAAATCGTGGGCGTTGGGGCAGCTTTCCGCGCGATAGGTATAGGTACGGGAGGCCGGCGGCATCGCATACTGATGGGTCCGGTTGCCGGCCCGTTCATGTAAAAAGGTGCAGGCCTGCGGCATCAGGTAGTAGCGGCCCTGCCCCGCGCCGGGAATGCCGACGGCGGCCACCTGTTGCGCGAACTCCGCCGGCGTGCAGCCGAACGCGGCCGGGTCGATGCTGAAACCGGCCATCCAGCAGGAGTAGACGTCCATGTAATCGGGAATGGCCAGGGGTGTAATACCGGGAATTCCGGCCAGCAACTCGCTCAACAGACGGATCATGCGATCGCGCTGCGCCACCTGTGGCTGGATGATCTCGAGCTGGCCGAGCGTGATCGCGGCCGTGGCCTGGGGCATGCGGTAGGCGTACCCGAGCGCGGAGTGAACCCTGCCGAAGCCGCCCGGCGCCATCTCGCCGCCGCGGCTGTGGCCGATAAAGCGCAGGGCTTCCGCCAGTTCGTCGTTATCGGTGACGACGCAGCCGCCGACGTCGGAACCGAGCGTCTTTTCGGAGTCGAAGGAGAAGCCGGCGGCCTGGGCGAGCGTACCGGCAAAGCGCCCCTTGTAACGGCCAAAGACCGCCTGGCAGACATCTTCATAGACGAAGAGCCCGTGTCTGGCGGCCAGCTCGTTGATCGGGTCCATGTCACAGATGATGCCCGTCTTGTGCACAACGAGGATGGCGCGCGTGCGGTCGGTGATACAGGCCTCGATCGTGTCAGCGTTGACGTTGACGCTGCCCGGCTCGGTGTCGGCGAAGACGGGGATGTAATTCTCCAGGCAGAGGCCCTGGATCGTGCCGAAGTCGGTGATCGGGCTGACGATGATCTCGTCGCCCGGTTCAAAGGGAAAGGCCGCGGCCAGAACGCCGAGCGCCGGCGTGCAGCCGGGCGTGGCGATACAGTGGCGCACGCCCAGCTCGGCGGCAAAGTTTTTTTCGAAGCGCCCGATCATGTCGACCGTGAGGCCGCTGTCCACTACCTCTTGCAGATAGCCGGCGCAGTTCGGTCCCATCGTGCGGGGGAAGGGGGAGGGCAGGGCGGCCTCTTCCCCGTTGAGGCTGGCCGCGCCGTACGTCGCGCGTACTCTGGGTGCAGTCGTCATTGTAGAAATTTTCAGTCCTCCATTGGCTGCCCTTTGTAGCCGGGCGAGCCTACAAACAAGAAGTGGCCAGCAACTGATCACTGGCCACTAGCCGCTGCTGTTTTCAACGTCCCGACAGCCCCGTCAGCAGAATCCCCTCCATGAAATAGCGCTGGGCGGCGAAGAAGAGGAGCAGTACCGGGATCAGCGTCAGCGTGGAAGCGGCCATGAGGTAGTTCCACTGGGTGTAGCGCTGATCGCGGAAGAACTGGAGGCCGAGCGCCAGGGTGCGCATGTGGGGTTTGTTCATATAGATGAGCGGCCCCATGAAGTCGTTCCAGTTGGAGAGAACGGTGAAGACGGTGATGACTGCCAGCGGCGCCTTGGAAAAGGGCAGAATGATCTCCCACCAGACGCGCAGGCTGGACGCGCCGTCGATATAGGCCGCCTCGTCGTAGTCGTAGGGCAAGGTAAGGTAGAACTGGCGCAGGAGAAAGATATAGAAGGCGCCGCCCCCAAAAAAGGCAGGCACGGTCAGTGGCAAAAAAGTATTGACCCAGCCCAGGCGGGTGAAGAGAACGAAGGTGGGGATCAGGGTGACGATGCTGGGCAGCATCATCGTCGAGAGCAGCACCGCGAACAGGACCTCCCGCTCCGGAAAGCGGCGCCGGGCGAAGCCGAAGGCGACCAGGCTGGCCGAAAGGACGGTGCCGAAGGTTGCCAGGCCGGTGACGATGAGCGTGTTGCGCAGATAGAGGAAGAAGGGGAACTTCTGAATGGCAACAAGATAGTTGGACCAGACGAAGGGGCGCGGGATCAGCTCCGGCGGGTAGGCGAAGATCTGGGGCGCGTCCTTGAGCGAGGTGCTGATCATCCAGATGTTGGGGAAAAGCAGCACAAGGCAGACGAAGCTCAGGAAGAGGTAGAGCGTAACAAGGAGCACGAGCCTGTACGTCGACATCCGTACGACGCTCTTTCTGCGACCGCTTGCGAGTGTTAGAGGGACTTCTGCGCTTTTCTGCGTCATTGGTAAATTCAGGTTTTCAGTTTCTGGTTTTTAGTAACCCCACTCGTACGCCGCAATTCACTAGGGCTCGTTGACATTTTGTTCGAGCCAGAACAAAGTAGAAGCAAAGTGTAAGAAAGCCATGAAACGTCGTGCGAGTTTTTCATAGCGAGTGAAAATGCGTCGATACCACTTGATTTTGTTGATGAAACGTTCGACGATGTTGCGTTCTCGGTAGCGGATTCGGTCATAGTGCCGCGGTTGCTTGCGATAGCGGCGGGAAGGGATGACCGCCTCTACCTGTTGAGTTGCGAGCAGCTCTCGCAACGGGTCAGAATCGTAGCCTTTATCGGCAATAACGGCGTCAAAATCGAAGGGGGCGAGCAACGATTCAGCTTGGGACATATCATGGCGTTCACCCCCAGTCAAGATGAACTTGAGGGGAAGGCCAAGGGCATCGACGAGGAGATGGATCTTGCTGCTGAATCCGCCCCGGCTCCGACCTAGGCACTGTTCTTGCTGAGGGCCCCCTTTTTTGAGCCGCCCGCTGCGCACATATGGGCACGTACAACTGTACTGTCGGGCATCACTGCTGCCATGTCTGGGTCCTGAGCGAACTGTTTGAACATATCAGCCCAAACTCCGTTCTCATCCCAGCGTGCGAAGCGCTTGAATACACTGTTCCATTTTCCATATCTGTCCGGCAGTTCACGCCACTGGGCGCCGGTGCGCAGTATCCAGTGAACTGCCTCAACAAAACGGCGACACTTCTCCTCTTGCCCTGCGTAGGCACGAGGGTGTCCTTGCAAAAACGCGTACAGTTTCTGCCACTGATGGTCGGCAATTCTCTTTGTAGACATCCTACTATTGTCGCCAATGTGACAAAATTAATCAAACGTCAACGAGACCTAAAAACTGACTACTGAAAACTGCTGTTTTCAACGTTCGGCCTCGTAAAAGACCCACAGCCGGGCCATCCGCAACTGGATGACGGTAAAGACGAGAATGATGACAAAGAGCACCCACGCCAGCGCGGAGGCGTAGCCCATCTTGAAAAAGCGGAACGCGTTGTTGTAGAGGTAGAGGACGTAGAACAGGGTCGAGTTGGCCGGGCCGCCGGCAGTTATGATGTAGGCGCCGGTGAAGACCTGAAAGGTGCCGATGATGCCGAGCACCAGGTTGAAAAAGATCAGCGGCGTCATCATGGGTACGGTGATGTGGCGGAAACGATGCCACAGATTGGCACCGTCGATGCTGGCGGCCTCGTAGAGGACGCGGGGCACGTTTTGCAGTCCGGCGAGAAAGATGATGGCGCTGCCGCCGATGCCCCAGAGCCCCATAATCACGAAAACGAGCTTGGTGATTTTCGGATTGAAGAGCCAGTTGAAGGTAGGAAGCCCCAGAGCTTGCAGGACGGCGTTGACCAGGCCGAAGTCACCGGAAAAGAGCATCCCCCAGGTCAGGGCGCTGGCTACCGCCGGCGTTATGACCGGCAGGTAATAGAGCGTCCGATAGAGATTGATGCCGCGCACCTGCACGCTCAGCAGCAGGGCGACCAGGAAGGCAACGAACAGGTTCAGCGGAACGGAGAGGATGACGAAGTAGAAGGTGTTGTAGAGAGTGAGCCCGAAAAGACGGTCATTGACGAAGAGTTTGGTGTAGTTGTCCAGTCCCAGCCAGTCGGCGCCGGAGAGCACCGAATACTTGGTGAACGAGAAGTAGATGGAGGCCAACATCGGGCCAATGGTAAAGATCAGGAAGCCGGCGAGCCAGGGGAGAATATAGAGCCGGCCTTCCCACGCTTCTTTGCGGGCGAGAGGGCCTGGTCTGTGCCTGGTTTGGAGAGCCATGACGGCAGTGGATAGTGAATAGTGGTTAGTGGCCAGCCGCTCTTGCAGCGGCTGGCCACTGGCTAATACGGTTACGAGTTGACGAGGGCGGTCGACTCTTCGGCGAGCTGGCCGAGGATCTCCTCGACGGGGCGTGTTCCCAGGACCATCTCATCCCAGGCCACGTTCCAGTAGGTGTTGATCCATTCGGACTCTTTGGGACTGGTGCGATAGGTGCGCAGAATCGGGCGGATGGCCTCGTAGACCTCGGTATCCTCCCATTCGTAGACGGTGGCAGGCGCAACGCGCTTGATCGATGGGAAGCGGCCGCCGCCGATCTTGGCGTAGATGCCGGCTGCGGCTTCCGAGAAGGAGCGCTCCTTGTACCAGGCCCAGGCCGGATCGACGTTGCCGGGGCTGCTGGAGAAGTAGAAGGAGTTGAGCGCGGCGACGGAGTACTGGCCGCTCGGCCCCGTGGGGAAGGGTACCATGCCGATGTCGAAGAGATCGGGCGCGCCGTCCTGGACGATGGTGCGGGTGTACCACTGCCCGGCCATGGTGGCCATGGAGCGGCCGTTGGTATAGCTGATCGGCTGCTCGGTGGTGCTGGAGCCGGGCAGGGGGGTCAATCCTTCAAGGTAGAACTGCTGGATCCACTTCCAGAGGGCGACGTTCTCCTGGTTGTCCATGATGCTGGCGGAGAAGTCGTCGTTCCACTGCTCTGTGCCCCAGGCCCAGGCGAGCATGACATAGACGGAGACGCTGCGGCCGCTGCCCATTTCGTAGCCGTAGATGGGAACGCCGTCCTGTTCGCTGGTGAACTCTTTGGCGAACTGGTACCAGGCGTCGTAGTCCCAGTCACCGTTTTCGTTCATCTCCTTGGGCGTAGTGGCGCCGGCCTCGTTGACCGCCGAGAGGTTGTACCAGTGCAGCCAGCCGCTGATGAACCAGGCGAGGCCGAAGGTTTCGCCTTCGATCGTCTCCTTGGCGTAGTCAAAGAAGTCGTCGGCGGAGATCTCGGTATCGGAGTCGATCAGGTCGTCCAGCGGGCCGATGACGTTGTTCTCGATGAAGAGGGGCAGCCACTGCCAGTAGCCGTAGATCACGTCGTACTTGGAGCCGCCGGCAATCGAGGTGAGCAGCTTTTCAGTGAAGCCGGCCCAGGGCGCCTGTTCACGAATGATCTCGTAGTCCGGGTACTTCTCGGTGAAATATTCGATGAACAGCTGGTCGGCCTCGACCCAGGCATCGGTGCCGGTGGGGTCGTAGTCGAAAATGTAGGCGGTCTCCTTCTCGGCCATCATGGAGCCTTCGTCCATGGCGCCGTCCTGGGCGACGGGCGCGCACGCGGCAAGTGTGAGACCTGCGCCGGCCAAACCCGCGTTGCGCATGAACTCGCGGCGACTCAGTTGCTTGGACATGGTGTCTGTCTCCTTCGTTGAATGGAAAGGGAATCGGGATATGGCGAAGAAAAGTCTGTTTCAGCAGAACTGTAGCGCACGCCGCACTGCGAAGGAGCGCGAGATGCGCCGTCATGTTTTCGCTTGCACCCAAAGTGTGATGGAACTGGCTGCAATACTTTGCCGGAGGGGAGAGAGGAAAAATATCGTCTTGATTTCTGTTGAGCGTAGTTTGTTCATTCCACTGATGGCAGCCAATGAGTTGAATGATCAGTAATATATGAAGTACGTTCAACCACACAAATCTCTACATATTACAAAAGAGCGCCCTGCACAGCCTCCGACGACTGATTTGGATTTTCCACAGCCTCCGTTGGCGTAGATTCTGTGCCACGGTTACGAAACAGCACCTCCAGAGTTTTGACACCAATGCCCTTGTGCGCGGTGAGTTGACTAATAGTATGGATGTCTGATCGGCCAAATGCTTCATGGAGCGATGAAATACGGTGGACAGACAGACCGGTCTCCGATGCAAGATCCTCGATCGTTTCACGTTCGAACTTTTGCTTAATTTTTCGATACCAGTCATCTTCCACATTGCGGTCGTAAATGTATATATCAATGTCTATATCACACACGTAAAGATGCTTGACCATAATTGCAATGGCTTCATCCTCTGGTAACTTCCCATTCAGCGTACCCAGAGCAGGAAAGGCAATAGATTCGATCCCGCGTTGCCTGTACGTTTCGACAAATCGTTTGAGTCCTTCATGGAGGTACGATTTCCTAGAAGGATCTTTCCAGTGCTTTTTCGTCGGGAAGTTCAACACCCAAGGGCTTTCTTTGTCGTAGAGCCACAGTTTTCCAATATCTATTGCACCATTTCGGCAATGTTCTTCATACCGCTTAAACATGTCTGGAAATCGCAGCTTGAACTCCAAAGCAATACCAGCCCCCATGACCCCAACACAATTGACTGTGTTAACCAGAGTCTGGCACTGGCTATTGAATATGTTGCCCTTGATTATACGTAACATGTTAGAAAAACCACTCTGGGCGCACCAGTATTTCAACCTCTGGCATTGCAAGCTGAACTACATCGTGCGCTTGTTGGCTGTATACCACAATGTTCTCAATCAACTTGGTAGCGATTGATTCTGGCACAAGAACCTCCGCGCACCGCTTACGTGCTCCATCCTCAAAATCGTTCCAATACTGCGCTTGTAGACATTCCCAATCAAGTTTGCTTAAATCAGCGATGTTATCGTAGAACTTCGTATCTGTTGACGCCGCGTTACCGTCGGTGACCTGCCCCCGAAGTTTGTACCACCTGTTATGTTAGTCCGGCAAGCACGGGGACAGGTTCGGCAGGCAAGAAAGCCTCAGGTGCCGGCGGCCGGTAGCCCAGTGAGCTGTGCGGTCTGACCTGGTTGTAAGTCTGCCTGTAGCGCTCCGTCAGCACACGCACCTCCAGCAACGTGTAGAAGAGCTCCCTGTCCAGCAGCTCGTCCCTCAACTTCCCGTTGAAACTCTCGATGTAGCCGTTCTCCCAAGGCGATCCAGGTTCGATGTAGAGCGTCCTGGCCCCCACCCGTCCAAGCCACTCGCGCACAGCCCGGGCCGTAAACTCCGGCCCGTTGTCCGAGCGAATATGGTCGGGCACGCCTCTGAACACCATCAACTCGGCCAGCGCCTCTATCACATCGGCAGACCGTATGCTGCGCGCAGCCCGGATCGCCAGACACTCTCTGCTGTATTCGTCGATGACGGTCAGCAGCCGCACTCCTGTGCCGTCGTTGAGCCTCAGGTGCACGAAGTCATAGGCCCACACATGGTCCTTCCACGCAGGCCGCAGACGCACACACGAGCCGTCATTGAACCACAGACGCCCTCTCTTGGGCTGCTTCACAGGCACCTTCAGCCCTTCACGTCGCCATATCCGCTCCACACGCTTGTGGTTCACTCGCCAGCCGCGATGCCTCAGAAGGGCGCTGATCCTACGGTAGCCGTACCGGCCGAACTGACCGGCCAGCGCCACGATCTCCTCGGTCAGCGCCTTCTCATCGTCCACCGGGCTCGGCTCGTATCGCTGTGTGGAGCGAGGATGACCCAGCACCCTGCAGGCACGTCGCTCCGAGACCCCAAAGCGCGCCTTCACGTGGTCGACACACTGGCGACGACGTGAAGGACTCAGAACTTTCCCTCAGACGCCTCCCTCAGGATCTGGTTGTCCAGCGTCAGGTCCGCCACCGCTCTCTTCAGGCGGCTGTTCTCCGACTCCAGACGCTTCAGGCGCCTGGCCTGGTCGATCCTGAGCCCCCCGTACTCGCTGCGCCAGCGGTAGAAGGTCTGCTCGGTCACGCCTATCCGGCGGGCGGCCTCAGCCACTGTGCTGCCCTCGGCTACCGCCACCTCGGCCTCTCTCAGCTTGTTGACCACCTGCTCCGGCGTATGTCTCTTCTTAGCCATCTTTCCCCCTTTCTACGGCCCCATACTAACATTATACCTGGACCAGTTTTTGGGGGGCAGGTCATCGGTAAAGATTGTTCCTGGGAAAAACAATACCCTGTTTGAGATGTATAAGATAGCCAAGTTATCTTGCTTGTCCCTACGTCGGGACAGCATTGGGTTCCTTGCTCGGAAGTACAACGCAACGTAATCGTGTAAAGCTCTTTCGTTGATGGGGTCATGTCGCCATCTTCTTCTCCTTTGTACGCTTGGGTCCGAGATGTCGCGGGGATTGTGTATTACATGGGCCTGATTGTGCGTTGTCAGTCCTGATTTAGCAATACTATCGAGATTATCAATGTGGGTCATGTGGTAAAGGTACTTGATTCCGTACCTTACCAACTGTTCGACATCGTACTGATGCATAGGACTCCTCTTTGAGGGTCCATTATCTCATCGGGCCTTCATTCTCGCAAGTCCTTACACTTTTTCCTTTCGGGTCTGGCCTTGCGCGCGCTGCAGATCAAATTGTCGTCAATGGCAGCCATCGACAACTGGCCACCGGCGTAGCAGTCGTCTGTGACGAGGTGGCTGTCGAAGCCTGGCGCAGTGTTCGGGTAGGGTCTGGAAGGCAGATTCTGTCTGCCTTAAGAGTAGGGAAAATCTGTGATCACAATCCGGTTCTTCCAACTGGCAGACGATGATTACAAGAGGTCGGTCGATATCTTTTAAGCAGTGTGGGTAGATCAGCAGGAAACTGTAGACGAGTGGAGGGAAAGGGAGGTGAAATGGGCGGTGAGTCCCAATGTTTGGACCACGAAACGGGAACAAGGAGCATCCAGGCGGATGCTGCAGGTTTCGGTCAGTGCACGACGAGCGCTCGTACGAGAGTTGCACGAGAGATCCACGAGCGTTTACGAGAGTTTGCGTGAAAAAATTCCGATGATCATAGCAACTTAATGACATAAGAATTATTTGATAGGCGTAGCCAGGAGACGACGAGCGGATGGGGCCACTGGCTCGCAGCCGGATACCGTTTGAACCTTTACTTTCCCGCTTTCGATTGCGCGGATCTTGCCCGCCTTATAGAAATGTCAACGACTCCCAAGGTGGATCCCAAACGGGAATCGGAGTTTGCAGATTTTGCAGACGCAGCCTGTGCTTCCGCATTCCGGCTTTGTAGAGGGCGCGAAAATTGGTGGTTTCACATAGAACTTCCTTTAGAAAGAACGCGAATAACGCCGATGACGACGGTGTATTTTTATGAATTTTTTCATAAATATGTCCGCTTTGTCCGCTCAAAGGCATGTTTTTGGGGCGTTTTGGGGCGGATCCAGGCTATTTGTTCACGTTGTGCATGGGTTTGGGCAGGGCTATGGCGCCGCGAAGCTCCTTCCTTTTGAGGGCCGGCAGGTCAGTCGTGTTGACAAGCTTCCGGGGCTCTCCGGCGCGGCCGACCTCTGGCTGCAGCGAGGACTACGGCAGACTCACCGGAGCCAGGGCAGTGATTTGAGGGTATGGCGGTGGCCAGGAGATAGAGGGTAAGACGTGGTTGTCTCTTCCGTGTCCCGTCGGGCCGTACTGCCCATTCTACAGGTCCCGTAAGATCAGTGTTCAGGAAACCGCGGGCAGGCGCATTCGATTGTCCATCTGCTGGTGCCGGGGAAAGGATTCTGGCCGGTAGTTTTCGCTCCAATGTAGCAGGGTGGGCAGCCAGCGAGTTGCCTTTTGGCCATCTTTCTCCCTTTCTACGGCCCAATACTTACATATTAGCAGGACCAGTTTTTGCGGGACAGGTCAAAATCGCTCGTCTCAACGACCTCGTAGAGCTTCTCAAGCCGCTTCCTCACGTCGGATAGCTTCGCCTCGATGACCTCCAGCCTGCCGGAAAGCGCTCCGTGATACCATCGTCTAGCAACTCGGTCAGCCTGCGTTGGACGGTTGAGTGCGGCTCGCCGAGGATGCCTGCCAGTTCTGCAGGGTCAATGAACGGCATCCGGCTGAGATGGTACAGCATCTGTCGATCTGAGAGGGCCATACATCAAGAGTAGCAAGGGGTGGGTATCGCCCGCCGCCAACAAGTGTCAGTAAGGGAATGTCGCCCGCTGTTTCACAAGGGAAGCGTGCGCCCCGCTTCTCGAAGGCGTTGGCGGCGCTGCTGAGCGTCGGGCATAGCCTCAGCCACCAAGTTCCAGAAGTCCGTCGAGTGGTTCCGATGGGTCAGGTGGGCCAACTCGTGGACGACGATGTACTCAATAAGCGCTGGAGGAAGCATCATGGCGCGCCAGTTAAAACGGAGCGTGCCATCGGGCGCGCAACTACCCCACCGTTGGCGTTGATCGCGTACGAGCACCCGCGACCGTTCTCCCTGGCCGAGCCGAGGCCACCAACGTTTAACAACGTTCGGCAGCCGCTCGGCAGCCCGGCCCCGATACCATCCGACGATGGCGCGGCGTATACGCTGTTGCCGTTCCTCACCTTCGAGACCTTCAGGCACAGCCACCCGGAACCGCCAGTGGTCGAAACGGACCTCCGGCAAGCGCACCTCCCCAGTATCGACGATCATGCGGGCGTTGCGTCCCAGGTATGGCAGCGTCTCGCCGCTGACGAAGCGTTTCGGCGCGGCCTCCAGCATCTCACTTGATGCATGGCTGAGTATCCAGGGTGCCCGCCTGCGCACTATGGCACGCAGTTCGTCCTCCGGCATCGTCATGGGTGCGGCAACCTGCACGCCGCCGCCGCCCATCGTGATCTGCACCGTTTTCCTGCGCCGCTCGCTGCGGCGCACCTCGTAGCCGATGGTCGTGTTGCCGAAGCGGACACTGCCCCGCTCGCTCACCGTTCGCTCACCGTTCGCTCCTCCTGCGCGCCATTTCGACGATCCGGTTCGCCAGTTCGTCCAACTGGATTTCGGTGTAATCGCCCGTGGGCCTGAGCACGCGCTTGATGTCCCGGCGCATCTCCCGCAGGACCTCCAAGTTCGACTGCCAGTCCACAACGGTGTAGTGCCTGTCGACGACTGCCTGGACCTTCAGAGCAACGCTCTTCGTACTCTCATCGATAGATGTTCGGTACTGTGCTTTCTCCTCACGTAACTGCGAGAGAGAGACGTCCTCCTGTGACCGTTCATCCAGCAGTTCGTAGATGGCAAAGGCGACAGGGGACAGACCGCGTTCTGCGGCGATGTCGGCTTCGCTTCGAACATCCTGGCGCAGCAGGGCAAGGTAGCGGCACGCCTCTGCCGAGTCGATCAACCGATTGCGAAGGTCTTGAATGATGCGCTCGAGCTGTGCTGAGAGCTTCTCGAAGAAAGCGGGGTTGTCGGCCAGGCGTTCGTGTATCTGCGCCCTGATCGCATGCTCCATGATCGAGGCCCGGGCCTCGTCATGGGGAAGGGCAGCGATCTTCTGCTCGAAGTCTTGATCGAGGATGGATACCGGCCGCATCATCTCCCGGACCTGGGCACTGATGCGCTCGTCCACCAGCTTCTTCACCTTAGCCCCGATCTCGGTCCAATCTGCGTCAGCGTCCTCACGAAGGAACTGGGCGCGGGCGTAGGCGCGTATCTCCGTAAGCCGCGCTAGCCGGTCCGTGTACTCCAGCGCGCGCGGGTCGGGCAGGAAGCGATCCATGAGGCGTGAGAATTGGCGATAGTCAGCATTGAACCGCTCGAACAGGTCGGCTTTGAAGTTGCCCTCTGTGGAGACGTCCGGTGCAAAGACGCTGACGCACGCCCAGGTGTCACTGAGTTCCCGGCCCCTGAAATGTGACTCCGCCTGGACAGCCGCCGCCTCGACGACCGGCGCCGGGTCCTCGTCCATCGCCTGCATCGTGTCTTGCACGTCCGCCCGATCGAAGGTGGAGAGGGCATCTTCAAGGTCCCGGGATACGCCGTGGTAGTCCACGACCAGACCATGGGTCTTCTCGGTCTCCACTCCGTCCCGGCGGTGGGAGAAAGGACGGTTGACCCTCGCAATGGCCTGGAGCAGCCCGTGCTCCCGAAGCGCCTTGTCCAAGTAGAGCACCTGCTCTACGGGCGCGTTGAAACCCGTCAACAGCATGTCGACCACGACCAACGCCTCCGGCTCTCCCTCCGGATCGACGAATGCGCTTTCAACCTGCTCCCGGTCGAGTTCGCGGGCCGCCTTGAACTCCGGTCCGTCGTTGGGGACCGTGGTGATGATGGGATAGGCGCTAAGGCCAAAGTCTCTCAACCGCTCTGCGTAGCGCAGGGCGGCAGCCCGGCTGGGCGCGACAACTTGGGCCTTGAACCCGTTGGGACGCACCCGTTCCTTGAAATGTTCGGCGATGTCCAGGGCGATCATCTCGATGCGCCGCTCCGCTCCCGCCACCGTCTCTTTATTGGCATAGCGGCGGCGAATTTGCGCCTGAATTGAAGGAGGATCGTCGCCGAACATGGCTTCGTACAATCTGTCCAATGTCTCCGGCCCCTCGACGGCAAGTTCGGGCAGGCGGGCCTCGTAAAAGATTGGCACCGTCGCGCCATCCGCTTCCGACTGCGGAATGGTGTAGACGTCGATGAGCGCGCCGAAGCGCCCAATGGTGCTGTGCTTGTAGTCCCTCTCTATAGGTGTTCCAGTGAACCCGATGAGGGCCGCGTTGGGCAGCGCCCTGGACAAGCGTCCACCGAGGATGCCGTACTGAGTGCGGTGGGCCTCGTCCACCATGACTATAACGTCCTTCGAGGCGTTGAGCACATCAAGCTCGCCCTCAGGAGACGTCACCGCCTCCTCGAATTTTTGGATGGTGGTCATAATCGTGCGGCCGGTGCCGGTAGTGAGTAGACGACGCAGGTGCCGGCTGGTGGACGCCTGTTCCGGCGCGGGAAAGCCGCACCGCTCGAAGGTGCCGGTGATCTGCCGGTCCAGTTGGGTGCGGTCGGTGACCACGACGATGGTGGGATTGCCCAGACGAGGCTCCCGGCGCAGCTTCGTCGCAAGCCACAGCATGGTCAGCGACTTGCCTGACCCCTGGGTGTGCCACACAACTCCTCCCCGGGCCTCCGGCTTACGGCCAGCGAGCAATCGCTCCAAGGCAGCGCGGACCGCGCGGTACTGCTGGTAGCGAGGCAGCTTTTTGACTAGCCGTCCCCGCTCTGGCTCGTAGACCACGTAGTCCCGCAGGATCTCCAGCATGGTCGCCGGAGACAGCAACCCGACGATGAGTTGCACTTGGCCCTGTGGCTCGATGCCGAAGTGCCGGCGGATCTCATCCTCCGAACGCGGCAGCGTCGATTTCCACTCGAAGTAGGCGTTCTCGGAAGCGCCGAAGGCGGCGTAGGCGGCGGCAGCCCCACAGTGGGCCACGCAGAGCAGATTGTAGTAAAAGAGTTCGGGTGCGCCGCTCCCCTGCCACTCCGGCCCCGCCTCCTGGTAACGGCGAAGCTGTCGCACAGCCTGAGACTTCCAAACATCCATGAGCGACGGCGACTTGGCCTCCATCACCACTAATGGGATGCCGTTGACGAAGAGGACCAGGTCGGGGATGACCATGCGCTCGTCGTCCTCCGTCCCGCCCCGTTCGTTGCCACGGCGAACCCGAAACTGGGTTGTGACGACGAACTCGTTGAGGCCGCCATCGGGGTGTTCGAAGTCGAAGAAGCGGACGATGCGGGAATCTCTTCCCCGCAGTCCGTCCACGGTCAAGGGAATCCCGTAGGTGAGGTACTCGTGGACCGCCTGGTTGCGGGCCATGCCGGTGGCATCGATGTGTTCTAGATCGAAGACGGCGCGGTCCGCTTGCTCCTCGGTCATCCATTCGTTGAGACGCATCAGGGCCGCCTTCAGACGCCCTTTCAGCAGAACCTCCCTTTCGTTGCCGCGCTCCGCTGCAAGGCTCTCACGTGGTACGTACGTCCATCCTAGTCGCTCCAGTAGGCGACGAGCCGGGTCCTCGGCGTGGTTGTACTCATTCAGCTTGGACGGGGTAGTCATGGTGCAGGCTCGCTAGACACGTACGTCCGACCAAGGCACTGTAGCAGCAAAAGTGCTGGATTCTTGGCCTTCTTGCATTCGTTCAGCTTGGCGGGGGAGATCAATCTACACCTGCGTGTTTGGCGTTATCGGCTAACCTTGCGGCGGCAATAGAGTATTGACACCATCGAATAGCTTTTGGAATAGATCGAGTGCGGGCTCAATCGCTTCGACATCACTGAAAAAACTTTCGTGTTCTACGAGATATACCGCAGGTGACAAATGATCAAATTCTGGTCCGTCAATAGCCACAGATCGGAAGTGCTGCTTGACTTCCTCAAGTACAGGTCTTGGAGGATTATCAGGCTGCGTAGAAGGCAGTTGCTTCTCTCCTTCAAGACCGTAACATTTGTTCACAAGATGGGTATATAAGTCCCTGCCGAGCATATCTTCAACGTCAGCCTCTTCCTGCCCCGTAATTTTACTGGCTGTAAAAAGGTGACCAGCTTCGAGGAGACCAGATTCCTCCAATGCCCGAACCTTGCGCTTGTCTCCGGTGTGAAAATCGGTAAAGATAGCGACATGAAGTTGATTACCAGCGAACAATGCATTGAAGCTGGCGACTTTGTCGATTCCTCCCACTGGTGTGACCGTCCAGCGGGAATCGAGGCCGACACGTCCTCTTGCGATAAGCTGGCGTGAGAACCATCTCAGGAAGAGCATGTCTGAGGGACCCTCTACGAGCAAGGAGTGCTCGCCGATGAACAATGACTGGGTAATATCGTATCCGAGCGCCGCACGTAGAGGGAAGAGCGTGTCGGCATCAGCACTAAGGACTCTGTCTCCAACTTTCGTACCTACTGATACCCCATTGACCGCCACATCCTCGACAGTACGGACACTGAGAATGTTGTCAGCGTCGATCATGAAGGGAGAGTGCGTTGTATACAGAACCTGATAATTAGGCAACAGCTTTTCCTTGATGTATCGGAGTAGGTCTCCTTGTGCCTTCCCGTGGAGATTCAGCCCTGGCTCGTCCAGCAAGATGATCAACTTGTCACCATAACTCTGCTCCGTCTGAGAGAACCAGACCAGAAATGAGAAAAACCACACGAATCCAGCACTCCGTTCATCAAAGCCAACTGTGACACGATGTCGTTGATTCCTCACACGCAAGCTAAAGACGTGACCTTGATCATATGGAGAGGGGTCCTGTGGTCTTGCTTCGTCATAGCTGAACTCAACTGCAAGGTCTCGATTCTGAGTCCAGTACCGGAAAATCTCGTCGCTTAGGCGGTTCGAAACGCCTTCCAATCGAGCCTTAAGTTCCTCAAAATATCCTGCCTCCTGCAATTCCTTGACGTCAGTACCCGCGAGATTCAAGAGCGCAAGGAAATATTCTTCGCCTTCAGCTAAGTCGGCTTCGTTTTCTACCTTGGCCGAGATGTGCTCTACTGGAACCCTGCCCGGAAGGGTTCCATATGTAGGGAAATATAGGAAACGAGGAAGTCTACTCTGTAGCAGCGACTGGACTACTCTTCGTGGATCGTCGTTGGGGAAGTGTTGCTCAATGTACTCCAGAAGGCGAGCCTCTCCGTGTGTCGGTTTCTGCCTGGATGTTAGATAGGAACGTAGGTCTGCAAGACTAGAGCATGCGAGGATACGTTGCTTGGCTTTTTCGGTAAGGTTCGCAATCTGAGAAGTGAGGAAGGGAATAGTCTGTGTGGTGTCCAAGTTGATCCGCCATGTAGTTTGGTTTTCGTACCCTCGGCTGATTGTCACGATCGGATTTGTAATGGCGGATGGCCCTACTAGGCGAGCGACGGCCGCGAGGTCGTCTTCAGAGAGTTCCCAATTCGTAGTGAGCACGGCCCTCGCAGACGGGTCATCTCCATCAGCCTCGTGGAGACGCCGTCGTGGGTATTCCATTAGTCTATTGAACTGCCTCTCTGAGTCCTCAACGGGATTGAGGCGGCGGAGAGCCTGCAACAAGGCTGTCTTACCAGACTCATTCTTACCTGCGAGACATGTGAGGTCACGGATGGAGAACTCCTCAGAGTCGTCAATGCATTTGTAATTTTGGACTCGAATAGAAACCAGTTTCATCAACCGCCCTCCAGATCAGTGCTTGTCTGTCCTTGAGGATACCCGCATCCGGCCTGTCAGCAGCGCGTCGGCGGCCGATGCCTTCAGTGACTGCAACTCCTCCCTCTCATTGCGGGTCTGTTTTATCGCCTCGTCTATGCTGTCCAGCATGGCGGTAATCGCCCTCTGCTCGGCTACAGGGGGCTTTGGCGAGCGCATCCCCTCAATGAGTGCACAGTTGAGCGCGTCCTGGTTCGATCCTTGCCCAAGAGCACGTATGACAGAATAGTTGTGCCTAGCCCAAGCAAAGAAGAATTCAAGGCTGAAGTCTTCGTCCGCTCCGTATACAGCTGCGAAGTTTTGGTTGATTGCCGCATCAAATCCAAGGCGTGCAGTCATGCCGCGAGTCTTTCCTTGTCCAATCATGGCAATCAGCACAGAGCCTTTGGGAACAACGACAGCCCCTGCCGTGACTGCCTGAGACGTGATGAACTCGTCCGGCTCCACTATGAAGACATCATTTACCTGCCCAGTCTTGACAAACGGAACTTCATCGACTTGCCAATAATCTAACCGCGCTCGCGACGGGGTGGTCCCATTACGCACCTCCGCCACCTCCCCAAGTCGCACGACCTCCCAGCATGCCGGGATCGTCCCGACGCCCGGAGCTTCCTTCCATTCCGTGTGCCAGCCGGGGACGCCCCGCATGAGCAGTTCGTGGAGCAGGGAGTCGCGCAGCTGCTCCGTGGTGGCGATTACGGCCTCGGTGCGTTCGATGGCGACGTCGATGGAGTCCAGCACGGCGACGATGGCCCGCTGCTCGGGCAAGGGAGGGAGGAGTATGGAGAGGGAAGTTACATCCTCTCTCGTGACTCCTTGGATGGTGGTGCCGCGTTTCCTCCGTTGCAATGACGGTCCTAATCGCAGCAGAACTCTGCATAGGTAATCTGGCTCTACTCGGCCGTTTGCGACGAGACGTGTTATGTCCTGGCTTGCACCCATGATCTCCGTAGCCATACCAACAAGACCAACAGCCGTCCTTGTAGCCAGCAACAAGGCGCCAGGTTCGCAGACTGCTGTGTCACCGGAATAGAGACCTTCGGCAGTTAGGAAGGAACGGGCGTTTGAACTCCCAATATGGAGCTCCGTCAAGTCGGCGCCTGTTACGAAGGGAATGTCACCATTCCAATACTCAGGACGGCTCTTACGCGGAGTCCCGCCTTGACTCATCTCCGCCACATCTCCCAACTGCAACTGCAGCCAGCCGGCCGGGGTTTTCTCTTTGCCAGTCGACATTGAGCGTTTCTATTTGCCTCTCTTGCTGTTAACCGTGGCGACCAAGAGTACCCCTATCATGAAAGGAAATATCCCAGTCAATGTTAACGGTATTTCAGTGCCCATAAGTGGGAACACGATTATGACTGCTAGCATGATGAATGCCATCAGCCAAGCGAGGATCGCACCTGTCGACAGGTCCAAAGCAACAAGGGCTTGACGTAGCTGCCGGCGGAATACCCAAATCAACCCGGATGCCAGAAGCGTGGCAATCACTCCTATAGCTATGGCAACCAGCATTTCGTTTATGGTCATGATTTTCGTCCGTTATAGCTCCCTGATACTGCAAGACAATTGTTTGACTCCAACATTCGCCGCTCAACGACCGGGACATGCTCATTCAGCCGTTCGCGCTCCGCTAGAGACCCGCCGCTAGTCTTCGGGTATCGCACCTTACTGGCCATCAGACCGTCTCTTTTGTTCCTCCTCGTAGGCAGTGAGCTCAAGCAACGTAAGCCCGCGTCCCTCACGCTTCGCCGCAAGCCATTGCTGGAAGGAGCTGTGGCTTTCCCCCGACTTTCGACCTGCGAGCAGGCCCTCTACGCTGATGTCCTCGTCAAGGTCCGGCCAGTGAATCCCTTGCCCACCGCCAATCAACTCCCAATTGCTTCTCTCCTCTGGCGTTGCGTGCACCAGGCGGGGATGCCAGGCCAAGGGGACCGCAATGGTCCTTCCGTCCGACAACTCGGCGGTAAGGGTATCCTCGGTCACCGCAATAGTCATGGCCTCCGGCACACTGACCTCAGTCGTTGAAACGTACATTCCACTCTCCTAGGAACGAAGTCTGGTTTTCCTCTATGATGCGCTCTACCCGGCGCAACTCCGGGCGGCTCAAGCCCCCGCTGCGCTCCAGCGTTACGGGGTTCAGCCAGAACTTGGCGATGTGGTTGTCGCGCTGTACGTGTACGTGAGGAGGCTCTCCCCGGTCGCCGAGGTAGAAGAAAAATCGAAACGGCCCCTCTCTCAATAGCGTCGGCATCTCTTCATCGCCACCTATCGGATGTAGCCCATCTCCGCGAGCAACGAGTCCATCCTTGCAACCGCCTCTTCCCGCCGCCGCTCCGCTTCACGAAGCTGAGCCAGTGCATTATCGACGCTCATCACTTCCACTGGTTCAGTCGTGTCCACATAGCGGCTGATGTTCAGGTTGAAGTTGTTGTCCCGTATCTCTTCCAAGTCCGCGACATGGGCGAAGCGGTCCACATCTCTGAAGGATCTGTACGTCTCAACTATCTTGTCGATGTGCTCCTGGTCGAGATAGTTGCGGGCCTTGCCCTGCCGGAAACAGCCCTCCTGGGCGGCGTCCACGAACAGCAACTTGTCCCGTCTCTCTGCCGGTTTAGCCTTGTTCAACAGGCATATAGCCACAGGAATGCTGGCCCCTGAGAAGAGATTGGGAGGCAGTCCGATGACTGCCTCGAACAGGTCGGCCTCTACGATCCCCTTGCGTATCTTTCCTTCCGCGCCGCCTCGGAACAGGATGCCGTGGGGCATCACGACCCCTACCATACCTTGGACGTTGGTCACCGCCAGCATATGCAGCAGGAAAGCGAGGTCGCCCCGCGTCCTGGGCGGAATGGCACCGTAGCGGTCAAAGCGATGGTGCGGGTCGTTGGGCGCGAAGTCATGGCCCCAGTTCTTGAGGCTGAAGGGCGGATTGGCGATAACGCGGTCGTAGGAAAGGAGTCGTCCCGACTGATCGATGAGGCCCGGCTCGGCTATCACGTCACCTGCCTCCAGCCGACTGGCACGCAGACCATGGAGGAGCAGGTTGAGCTTGCCGATGGCCAGCGTTCCCAGGTTGCGTTCCTGGCCGTGAAGCGCGAGATTGCGGAGGTCTCCGCCCTGTTCCCGCACGTACTGCGCCGCATAGATGAGCATACCTCCGGAGCCCGCCGTCGGGTCGCAGATGCGCATCCCCTCGCGGGGTTGGAGCAACTCGATGAGGAGCCGGACCACGGGGCGGGGTGTGTAGAACTCCCCGCCCTTCTTGCCGGCGTCATCGGCGAACTGGTTGATCAGGTACTCGTAGGCGTCGCCCAGAACGTTGCCTCCGCCCGCTGCGTCCTCTCGCAGGTTCTCGTCGCGCAGGTCCAGGTCGCCGAAATGGTTCAGCAGGCTGCGGATGATGCGCTCGCGGTTGGCAGGGCTCCCCAACTTCGATTCGTCATTCCAGTTGGTGGCGGCCAACACGCCGTCCAATCTGGGGGTGTTGGCATCCTCGATGTCGTGGCTGGCCACGTTTAGAGCCTCTCCCAGATTCATGGAAGAGGAGGCAATGGCCTCCCAACGAGCTGACTCCGGGACGAAGAACTCGTGCTCGTCACGATCGGTGAGGGCCACGTCGCGGGCAACGCCATCGGCAACGGCGTTCTCGACCTCTTCGCCGAACCGGTCGGAGAGACGTTTCAGGAAGAGAATGGAAAAAATGTAGTTCTTGTAGTCGGCGGCGTCGATCTGTCCGCGCAAGACGTCGGCGGCTTGCCACAGCTTCGATTCCAACTCTTGTCTGCTTAGCGTCATAAGCTTCTCCCCAAAGTTGCAGATGCGGCCCCGTGTGCTAACTCATGTATCACCGCGTCACGGAGTACCTCGCGGCGCAGCCGTGCGGCTTCAATCGTTGATTCATACGCCTCTTCCGACGCTTCCACGAGTCGGGCCACAGCATCAAGGTCACGCGGCGACGGCACGGGCACCTGGACCTCTCCCAAGTTCTTGGCTGAGAGTGACTTGAGAGTGGCACTCGCCGTCATCCGCTTGGCGATCTGCGTCCGGCCAAGGGATGAAGTGAGGTAGTACCAAAGCCAGTGCCCCATACCGGATTCCGGTTGTTTCGCCCGCACCACCACCAGCGTAACGCCCGCGACCGTCCTCGATACCTCCGGCGGTACGAGGGCAACCTGGGTGGACGCTGTACGCGCCGTCACCAGCAGGTCGAAGGGCCGCAGCAGGTGGCGTTCAATACGGACGTCCTGAATGAGCCCAATCTCGTTGAGGCCAGTGAGGTCCAGCCAGCCGTCGTCGCGCACGTCGCCGCTCTCAACGATCCGTAACATCCATTCTCCGCTACGTGCGCCAACACCGTGCCCGGCCCGGGCAATGCCCTGAAATACGTTGGCCAGCTTCTTCACTGTGTGCATAATTGAATCCTATCACATTGCAGTGCTTTTGTAAATTTGCAACACTAGGCCGTGTTATGATATAATTGTTTGGTATCATAATCGATTTTGAATGATGCGCCAAATTCTGATTGGTTTAAAAGACGGCAATTCATGCAGGCAACGACCCGCGCCGCGGCGACCGCGTTCCAAGCGGTGCCGCGGGCGGCAAAACGACGAGGCCGCTCTGGAAGCGCTCTCACCAACACACGCTGCGCGCCTACCTACAAGAACTGGCCGTAGCATATGCAGATTCGGAGATTAGCATGACAGAAAACATTGATATTGCATCGCTACTTAAACGCCCAGAAGGAGAGACACTTGACTTCAAGGCGACTAATTACAACCTGTCGGACAAAAAAAGTAAACGGAGCTTCGCCAAGGACCTCGCAAGTCTTGCAAACACCCCCAGAGACGGAGATGCGTACTTGATTCTGGGGGTTAAGGAACAGATCGATGGTATCGAACTATGCGGTATCGACGTTGACAAGCCTGTCGATGACGCCCAGCTGCAGAGCGTGGCGGCTAGCTTTCTGGATCACTGTCCTCGCTTCCTGTATCAGGTTGTCCGGCACGATGATGTTCTTCTGGGATTGATCAACATTCGCAAAGGCCGACGCCCGGTAGTGCCAAAGAAGACGGAGAGGGATGGGGCTGGAAGCGACCTTATCAAAGATACGATTTACTTTAGACACGGGTCTCAGAACGTCGCTGCTTCGATGGAGGAACAAGAATATATATGGGGTTGGTTTCTTGATAAAATCAGCCCGGCCGATTTTAGTGCTCTTTCCGGCGAGAAGAACGCGTCTCCACGCAACAGTCTTGATGCCGATGCGTTGCTTCTCGGTCCGGTCCAAGCGCTTGACCTCACATCCGATGTCGAGGACGCCGCCCAAAGTTTTTCATCTGGTGATCTGGCAAACGCCGCGGCCGGCTATGCGAGGGTTGCCGAGAAACTCCGTGAGCGGTTTCCGGGACATGCTGATCGATTTGAGGAACTGCATGCTACGACTTTGAAGGAGGCCGGAAAACCGGACGAGAGCCATGACCTACTGATGGAACTCGCCATTCGTGAACTTTTTGAGCGACCTGAACCACGACTTTCCCCAACTGTGAGGCGTGCTCTTGAAGAATTAAAAGACGAAGTCGACGAAGTCAGACGGACGCGGGGTGGAGCCCTCATCTACTTTGGAATGTGTCACGAGGATACTCGGGCACTTCAAAAGCTTGCAGATTGCTTCGACAGTCTGGATTCGAGCGATGAGTACGCGCCCTTCATTGCGGTGCTTCTTACGGAGGCTGCGCTTGCTACCAGTGACTTTCAAACCGTGTTAGACCGTCGTGAGTCTCTGCAGAAGGCGGGAAGCAGAGGTAACAATTCAATTGAATTGCGGGTGCGTGCCGCGTTAGGTGATGTCGGTGTGGAAGAGATCTGGCCCAATCTCATTAGAGAGGCCGAAGCCCTAAAATTTCCGGCCCCTGAAGGGACTTACGTTTGCCTTCGGGGTGCTCGGTGGTGTGCGTTGAAGGGACAGATGGACAAGGCCGAGTCTCTCTACCGCTTAGCGATGAAGCTCGGTTCAGAGGCGGGGCTCGACTTGGATGTCGAGAACGCCCTCTGGTCCCTCAATATCATCTATGCTCTTGACTTTCCCGCGGTAGACTTCTTTGAAACGCACGATTTAGCGCTGTCCATTGAAGGATCGCACTCATACGTGAAGACAAACTCACGAACACCGTTGCATTCGTTTCAATACACTGCAATTGGGAAATTGCCCGACGCACGTCTGTGGACACAATACTGGTTACTTGAGTCCATACGCAGTGGATGCCTCCGGGACGAACGTGAAGCGCACGCGAACCTAGCACGGATTTTCGACCAGGCTAACGAACCTCTTCTAGCTCTTGAACATGCTGTCCTCGGCGGTTCACAGGAACTCGTCAGGGAGCTGGTTCCTAAAATCAGCGAATGGCCGGAGTTTCTCGCCAACACGGTTGGCAGTGATGCGCCTTGGGTACGAAGAGCGGCCTTCTTAGCTCTCGAAAGTGTCGGCGACTTTTCACCTCCCGAGGTGGCGCGCGAGCTTGTTTCTGGGCTTCTATGTCGGCTCCGCATCGACTCAGATG
This sequence comes from Caldilineaceae bacterium, assembly GCA_965204525.1. Taxonomy (GTDB): domain Bacteria; phylum Chloroflexota; class Anaerolineae; order Caldilineales; family Caldilineaceae; genus Bin5. Next base: position 3,738,606 of record OZ241994.1, read on the forward strand.
ACGAACAAGAGGTTCCGATCTTACTCAATGCACTCGGGGCGATCATCCTGGAGGCCACTGACTATGACCTTGAACAACTCATACCTATTCTTGAGCAGGCAGCTGAACATGAGCCCGATAAGTACCGGCTTACCGATCCAGGCGTAATGGCTATAGCTGCGCGTTTATATCGGTTCCGGCCCTCATTCAGGCAGCAGGCCGCCTCGATTCTCGGAGAAATGGCGGTCGGCGCCCACACGGGCGAGTGGGCTTGGGCGCTCGAGGCGTGTGGAGACGACAAGAGGGATCTCATCGAGGCATTTGAGCGAGTCGCTGAACGTGAGAATCTCGATCCCGCTAGACCATTGTCCGACTTAGGACATCTGACTGCTGCTACACGTACGTTCTGGTCGCAACGGATGCAGTCCGTTGCTGAACGTCCTTTAGGAGAGCGTTCTGGACATGCCTTTGGCATTAGGTGCGACATCCCCGTCGCATTTCTTCGGGAGCAGGATACGGCAGATGTTCTTCGGTACGTTGAAAAGTTGGTTGCGATTGGCACCGCCGAAAACGAGAAGATTATCGATCGAACTGCCGCGCTTGGCGCGGCGGCCCAAGCCATAGATGTGCTTGCAGACGAGGAAAAGGGGCAAATCTTCGGGCGTGTCCGACCACTTGTAGAACAGCCGGTCTGTATTTCCGAACTGGATCGTTATTTCGCCAGTACTCAGCACCCGCTCAGTCGTAGCCGGATAAACTTCGGAAGCGCAACTAATGTGCAAGAAACGGCTGGATGGCTATTAGGGCGCGCGGCAGCAAGTCCAGAAGAATGTTCCTTCATGGAGGAGGTGGCTGCGGAGTGGATTTGGTCGGATGAACCGGAACTCCAGCAAACCGGGGCCTCGATCCTCACCCTGCCGAACTTTTCTTCCTGTAAGATCCAATGTGTTGAGCTAGCCAAGCACAAGAATCCATTGGTCCGCAGCGTAGCGGTCCGGGCTGCTGTCACTCAATCGAATCTAGATGCAACCGCGCTCGAACAGTTGGCATCTGATCCGGACCGAAGGGTGCGAATAGAAGTCGCGCAAGCCCTCCAGTCTGTCCGCGCGAAGGCCCCCGACTTGTGCGAACGGATTCGATCGCGTTTGAAAACCGATTCGAGCGCAATCGTGAGAGTTTGTGCTTCGACGCTTCTGTAGCGATGAAACATGTGCTCATAAGGTTGTAGCCGGCCGGCTGCCGTGAATCGCCACCTGGAGCAGGCATCAGCGCGGCGTGGTTACGTCCTGCGCCGCACTAGGCGCCTCATGTTTGGGGTTGCGCGCGGTGGTGGAATACGATCAAGGTGTACGCGACAAGGGTCTTAATTGGCATTAGTGGGAGATTACGGAACGCGCAACGAAGACGAGGTGTTTTCATGGGCAGATGGGAGAGGAAGAGCAGGAGGGCACGAAAACGACGAAGAAACGCTGGAAAGCGCGGCTAGGGCGCGACTGATGGTGCTGGGAGGGGAAAAACCGGAATGACGGATTGCTGCAGAGATTGCCATTTTTTGACAAAGCACACAAGTGCTTATGGTATCCAATCTTGGGACAAAGAAGATCGCGATTTATGTCGGCCAAAAAGTAACATAAATAATCCCGCAATTCCTGAGGAGAACCGCCGCTATTTTAAGATTTACAAAGTGGGCTGTTACAAGAATGAATGGGAGAGAAGCTATGACGAATTCGCCGACGGCTCTTCGAGACAATCACTGAAAAAAGAAATCTTGCGGGATCGTGAGGGACAGTGCTTTTTCGTAGAGTATCCTGCAGGAACGACATTCCCGGAAGCACTAGAGCGGTACCACGATAGAAATGAAAAGCGAGATCGCAAACAGAATTTTCGCACCGGGGTGAGAAACACTGTCATTGGGGTGGTAGGTCTTGTTATTGCCGTCATCGCCGTCATCATAGCAATCATGAATGGCTAGGCAGGAAAACCCAATGGGTAACCCACACAAAGCTGACCGCGTTCCGAGAGGTGTCGCGAGCTGAAAAGCGACGAGGAGAAAAATGAGCGAACACGATTGGAGTAGCGAACATAACTGAAGTGATGCCGGTATTACGGAGCAGAACGATACTGTCTCCATAACCAAGACTTGTCAGCGTTGCCAACTGACAAAAACCATTGTCTACAGTTGGGAAAATGGCAAGATGGTCAAGCGAGCTACTCACTATACAGAATGAGTACATGCGCAAAAAGCACCACTGCGAGCGGCAGGCGAAAGGATGATCGGCATTCTTGGAGAGCACGGGGGCGAGGGCTCCACAGCTGGTTTACGTAGGCGAATTCAGAGTAGAAAAGCCACTCGAGTTTATAAGCAAACGCGGAAAGGTGTGTGGCAGGAATGAGTTTTAACATCGATTTTTCCAAAATCCCAACGCATAGCCGGCAAACAAAACCTATCCATCCGATAGATATTTTTCAGGCGTCTGCCGTCACCGACAAGAGTATAAATGATCTTTGGTTGGCCCAAGGCGATGCTTTACGCGAATGGCACGAACACAGGGACGACAAAGATGTAGCAGTTGTGCTGAATACAGGTGCGGGGAAAACTCTGGTGGGCTTACTTATTGCCCAGTCTCTGGTGCATGAGACACAGCGTCAGGTCGTTTACGCCTGTAGTTCAATCCAACTTGTCGAGCAGACTGCTGACAAAGCCAGGGGTTATGGGTTGCCAGTCACGACTTACTATGGTAGTGAGTTTTCACGCGATGGCCAATACCGGCGGGCCGAAGCACCATGTGTGACCACATATCAAGCGCTATTCAACGGCAAAACTCGGTTTGCATCAGATGACATATCCGCTGTTATATTCGACGACGCCCATGCGGCCGAGCATATACTGCGAGATCAGTTTTCCCTGAACATCACCCGTCGAGACATGGAGGAAGCATATTCGCAGATAGCAGCACTATTTCAACCGTACCACCAGTCTGTTGGCCCAGCAACGAGCTATGCAGAAGCTATCAGAGGAGGGTCCTCGCGCCTATTTTGGGTGCCTCCCTTCGAAGTACGGCGTAATTTTGAGGAACTGCGTCATATCCTGCTTGCGGCTAACCTCGGCCAACACCGCGAAACAATGTTTTCGTGGGAGCACATTAGAGATCACGAAGACCTTTGCTGTTTGTTGATATCCAGTTCTGAAGTAACCCTTACACCTTCTACCGTCCCCGTTTCTACGCTGCCATATTTCAGTCAAGACGTCAGGCGTGTCTACTTGTCAGCAACTCTAACGGCACCAGATGCCTTTGTTCGGGCATTCGGCCGCGAGCCTGAGCGCTTTGTCTCCCCTTCGACCACGGTCGGTGAGTGCGAAAGAATGATTCTTGTTCCATCGCTTAATGCGAATGTGGATGATGACGTAGATTCCGCCATAGATATCATAAAAGACAAGAAGGCATTGATATTGGTGCCAACATACCTTCGGAGCGAGAAGTGGAGTCCAATTGCCGCGCCTCCATCCCGCACAAACGTACCAGAAGCAGTTAGCGCCTTCCGGGAGGCAGCTGCACCAGAGAAGATGATCCTAGCTGCTCGTTACGATGGGATAGACCTGCCTGGGGACACTTGCCGAGTACTGGTTATAGACGACCTGCCGACCGGATTAGGCCCTTTGGAGCGTTTCCAGTGGGAACGGTTGAATATGCAGAACAGTTTTCGCAGCACAGTGGCTTCGAGAATCGTCCAGAGTTTTGGGCGTATCTCAAGAGGTATGAGTGACCACGGCGTCGTTGTTCTTACAGGACGGAAATTGGTGGAGTGGATTCAGCTACCGCGTAACCGATTCTTGCTACCCACATTCATACGAAGACAAATTGAGATTGGGGAGAATCTATCGAAGCACGTGGAGAACTCGACAGCCCTCATTACAGCACCTGATGCGTGTCTATTGCGTGATGCGACGTGGATTGAGTTCTATAACGACAGAATGAGGGGAGATGTGTCCGAGTCAGATCCGGGCGAGTTCGATACTGACAAGGTCAAGTCAGTTGCCCTTGCAGAAGCGATGTTTGGAGAAGCCTTATGGCGTAGGGACTTTCAACGCGCCGTGTCGATTCTGCAGAATGCGCTTGATGCCGCCTTCGAGATTAGCCAATCCACGGGCGCATGGCTGACGCTGTGGCTGGGCTTTGCCCTCGAGATGACTGGAGATACGGAAATCGCCAATGAACAATACAGGAAGGCCCACGCTGACCAAAGTAATGTGCCGCGCCCAAGACTAGACCCAACCATTGGAACTGCTGCCGTATCTGAACAAGTCGTTAACGTCCAACAGCAGATGCGAGTGGGCCAATCATCTCCCTCGGCCGTAGAGATTCCCAAGATGCTGATGAAGGACCTAATAGCGCTCAATGGGAGCGGTTCCGTACCTCAGACGGAAGAAGCATTACGTTGTCTCGGACAATACCTCGGCCTTGACTCGACACGTCCCGACAAGGAACTGGGAATGGGACCTGACGTTCTTTGGATCGGAGAGAACGGATACGCCGTCTGCATGGAAGCAAAAACGGACAAGCAGTCAGCCTCTCCATACAGAAAGGACTACGTTGGTCAGTTGCATAACCACGTGCAATGGGTAAAAGACCGCTATGATGTTTCGAAGATTATTCCAGTTTTCGTCGGACCTTTGTTGCCTGCTTCGGGACAGGCGAGTCCCTCACCAGACATGATGGTCATCGAATTAGGGCAGTTCGAGAAACTCGGCCAAAGGTTAGTCAGTGCATTGAGCGATGTGGCAGGGCAAGCAATCCCCCTAAGCCTTAGCCAAGTTCTAGATGAAGTGATGAAACAGCGTGGGCTGATGTATCCTGAGGTAATTCTGTCTATGGAGATGAGTACTCTACAGGAAATTCCGCCACCATAGTTTTGGTACTCCAGAGCTACCCTAGCTCAGCGGGCCTAATCCACTGACCTGCCCCCGATGTCTGTACCACCCGTTATGTTAGTCCGGCAAGCACGGGAACAGGGTCGGCAGGCAAGAGGGCCTCAGGCGCCTCCCTCAGTATCTGGTTGTCCAGCGTCAGGTCCGCCACCGCTCTCTTCAGGCGGCTGTTCTCCAGCTCCAGACGCTTCAAACGCCTGGCCTGGTCGATCCTGAGACCCCCGTACTCGCTGCGCCACCGGTAGAAGGTCTGCTCGATCACGCCTATCCGGCGGGCAGCCTCAGCCACTGTGCTGCCCTCGGCTATCGCCGCCTCAGCTTCTCTGAGCTTGTTGATAACCTGCTCCGGCGTATGTCTCTTCTTGGCCATCTTTCCCCCTCTCTACGGCCCAATACTGACAACATACCTGGACCAGTTTTGGGGGGCAGGTCAAGCGGAAGGCGCTGAGCGTGGGTACTAAGTCGCCGGAGGGGATACGCGTCGTGATGAAGACGATCGAACGCGGCCGGCGCCGGGGACGGGCCGAACTGGTCGATGTGTTGCGGACGGCGGCGCTCGGCGGCGATATCCGCGCGGCAACCCACCTGCTGGAGAGACTCGACAGGCAGGACAGGCAGGAACAGGAAGCAGACGCGGAAGCGGAAAGGCGCCGCGTCCGGAAAAAATGAGCGCGCCGACAGCGCTGCGCAATTTCCGTTATTTCCGCTTTTTGGCAAAATCCGGGAAAAACAGAACCGGCCCACCGCAACGTTGTGAAGGCAGGCCGTGCCCGTTTATCTTCACCTGGAGAAAGCATAGTACTGATACCATATAAGACCCGGCGCCGCATACCGATTGCCATCCCTGCTGCACCCGCGGCGCATTCCACGGCAGCGCCGGCAAGCCGGCAGAGCGCGACGCCACACGGGGAAAGGAAACGACCATGCGCGCCGGAACGCTACGGGCGAGCGTTCTTCTCTGTCTTGTCGCCATCACCACCGACGCATGTCGCACCTCACGCGGCGTTCGCAATGCGCGCGGCGTTCGAAACATCGTACGCGGCGTCACCTACACCCAGCCCGGGCAGCCGAATGCAGCATGGCCTTTGGTCGCGCTCTGATCGCTTAACACAGCGGGCGGCCTGTGTTAAACTCCACAAAAGTTGACGGCATTATTCTTTCATCGTTCCTTTCCGCCTGTTGGTCGGAACTGCGCGCGGACCACCCGTTGCCGCCCGGTTGAAGATGCGGCAGCCTCCGCCGCTTTCGTACTGACGCGGCGTTCTTCTCTTCATTACATCAAGATTTCAGCGACAGACTCTTTTCCAATGTGATACGCAACCCCTGTTGGTCAGGCCGGGGTGGAGAACATGGCAACAGCCGGGACGGATATTCGACCGGGCGATGACGTAAGCGAAAGTCCCACCGCGCGCCGGCTGGCGCGCCCCAGACGGCGCAGCCACTTCCGGCAGGAGTGGGGACGGGCCTGGAAATACCGCGAACTCTACCTCCTGCTGCTCCCCGCGATCCTCTTCTTTGTCATATTCCGCTATATCCCGATGGGCGGGCTGGTGATGGGGTTCCAGAACTATTCACCGGTCCGGGGATTTCTGGGCAGCCCCTGGGTAGGCTTCCAACACTTCGAGACCCTGTTCGCCCTGCCCAAATTCCTCGAAGTCTTCCGCAACACCGTCATCATCAGCCTCTATAAGCTCTTTATCGGCTTCCCCGTCCCCATAATCTTCGCGCTGCTGCTCAACGAAGTGCGCCACCTGCTCTTCAAGCGCACGATCCAGACCGTCACCTATTTCCCGCACTTCCTGTCCTGGGTCGTGTACGGCGGCATCATGGTGCTCTTCATCGGGCCGGGCGGCGCCGTGCCGGAGGGGCTGGAGGCGATCGGGCTGAAAATGCCGGCCCTGCTGGTCAATCCCAAATACTTCCGCACCATTTTGGTCATAACCAACATCATGAAGGAGTTCGGCTGGGCCGCGATCGTCTACCTGGCCGCCATCGCCTCTATCGACCCATCGATCTATGAAGCCGCCATGGTCGACGGGGCAAACCGGCTTCAGCAGGCGAGATATATCACGCTGCCCGGCCTGCGCGGGGTGATGGGCATCGTCTTTATCCTCAGCATGGGCAACATTCTGGAAGCCGGTTTCGAGCAGGTCTTTGTGATGTACAACCCGGCGGTCTTTTCCGTAGGCGACATTCTGGATACCTATATCTATCGCATCGGGCTGGTGGACGGCCGTTTCAGCCTGGCCACGGCCGTGGGCCTGTTCCGCTCCGTCATCGCGGCGATCATGATTGTGCTGACCAACTATATTCTCAAACGCGCCGACCAACCGACACTCTGGTAGCACGGACCGATGAGCGCGCACATCGATACCACAGACTACGAAGAACAGCCGTTGCGGGCCAGATGGCACAGCAACCGTCTGGCCGAAACCATCATCTACGGCGTGCTGCTTCTGCTTGGCATCATCAGTTTGCTGCCCATCTGGCACACGCTCAACGCCTCGTTGAGCAGCCCCGAAAAGGTCGCGCAAGCGGTGCTGCTATTGTGGCCGCACAGTTTTACGCTGGACTCCTACATCTTCATCTTCAAGGGCGAAGCGCTGATACGTTCCTTTGGCGTCACCGTCTTCATTACCGTGGTGGGCACCGCGCTCAACCTGCTGGTTACATCGGCCGCGGCCTACCCGCTCTCACGCCGTGATCTGCCGGGCCGGCAGTTCATCATGCTCTTCATCATGGTGACTTTCGTCTTCAGCGCCGGCATCGTGCCCGGCTTCATCCTGGTGCGCAGCCTGGGTCTGATCAACAGCCTGTGGGCGATGATCTGGCCGACCCTGGTCAATGTCTTCTATCTGATCCTGTTGCGTAATTTCTTCGAGAACCTGCCTGACGCGGTGATCGAGTCGGCGCGCATGGACGGCTCCAGCGAGCTGCGCATCCTCTTTCAGATTGTGATCCCGATGTCGCTGCCGGCGATTGCGACGATGGGGCTGTTTTACGCTGTCTCCCATTGGAATGAGTTCTTTCGCGGCATCTTCTATATCTACGACCCGGCTAAATGGCCGTTGCAGGTGCTACTGCGCTCCGTTGTCATCCAGGCCAACCTCAACGAGATCGGGTTCAGCAACCAGGACATGTACGGCAACGCCCAGGTCAGCCAGCTTACGATCCGGGCAGCTACCGTGATCGCTGCTATCGTGCCGATGGCGCTCCTCTACCCCTTTGTGCAGCGCTACTTCGTGCAGGGGATCGTGCTGGGCGCCGAGAAAGGGTAGTCGCGACGAGAACGGAGGAGGTGATGCCGCGACGATACCAGATTCCCATACGAAATGTTCCTCCCAGTAGGAACACGCCGTCCGGATTTTCGCTTGACCTAACCAATGTACAGATGAGGAGGAGTCCCTGTGAAACGCAATCTGTTATGTCTGCCACTTATCATCGTGTGCCTGGTCCTGCTGAGCGCCTGTGCGCCCGCGCCGGCCGCAACCACCGAGGAGATGGCGGAGGACGTTACCGTCGTCTACCTGGGCATCGGCGACAGCTGGGTGCCGGATAACGAGTGGGTGGGGCTGATCGAGGAGGGGTCCGGCGTGGATATGGACTATCAGTTTGTGCCCAATCCCGAGTACGAGGAGAAGCGCAACGTACTGATGGCCGCCGGCGACTACCCCGACGTCATCCGCATCAACCCGACTTCGCGGCAGTTCAAACAGTATCTCAACGACGGCCTGCTGATCCCGATCGACGAGTATCTGGACAGATACCCCACCGTTCGCGACGCCTTCCCGGCCGAAGTCTGGGAGAACAACCGCCAGGCTGACGGGATGATCTACCATATTCCCCGCATCACGGGCAATCTGCCGCGCTGCCTGCACTACCGTACCGACTGGCTGGAAAAGCTGGGGATGGAGGAGCCGACTACGCTGGCCGAGTTCCGCACCTTCCTGGAGCGGGTTCGCGACGAGGACCCCGGCAACATCGGCGACCCGTTGATCCCCTTCGTGCCCAACCGTCTGGACAGCATTACCTGGTCGATGGAGCCTTTCCTGAGCGCCTTTGGCGTCGATCACCTGGCGTGGGTGCCTTCACCGGATGATCCCGATCAGCTTGTTTTCGCCAATACGCTGCCGGCCCTGAAGGATGGGCTGCAGTGGGTGCGGGAGTTGTTTGCCGACGGGCTGATGGACCCCACCTTCATGGTCGCCACCGACCGCGGGCTGTTCAAATTCTACGCCGGCAATACCGCTGTCACCACCGACTGGCCGCGTTTCAAGCATTTCCGCCTGGAGGCGATCCGCAACGCCCATCCTGATGCCAATGCGGACACCGGCTACATCTGCAGCCTGACCGGCCCGACCGGTATCGCGAGCGGACCGATGGTCGTGCCCAACGCGCAGAGCACCGGAACGGCTCTGACGATCGCGGCGACGGCCGCTGAGGCAGATGCCTTCTTCCGCGTCGTCAACTGGCAATATACCGAAGGCTGGGATCTGATGACGGTGGGTGTCGAGGGCATCACCTATGACGTGGTCGACGGCGTCCCCGTGACGCGCGGCCGCGATGCGATCCTGAACGACAATCCGCAGTACGACCTGTACTCGCGCGACTATCTGTTTAAGAATGAGCCGCCGGCCTACTTCGATTACCGGCGGGACAATGTGAAGTGGATCGATGTCCCCGACGACATGATGAGCTATGTGCAGGGCGTATTGAAGGATGCCCTGGAGGAAAAACGGCATATCAACTATCTGGTCGATCGCGATGACGCCACCATTCTGAACGACCTGGGGGCGCTGCAAAGTCTGGCCAATGAGTTCGCGGCCAGGGTCGTCCTGAACCCGGACCTGGATATCGAGGCGGAGTTTGAAGGTTTTCTGGCCGCGTTGGAGGCAAACAATCTGGCTGGGGTGACCGAAGCTGTCAATGCCCTCAACGATATCGAAACGATCAATGCGATGGCCGCGGCTATCATGAGCCCGGATGATGGGCTGGAGTAGACGGCAGTGGATAGTGGATAGTAACCAGTGGCCTGTGAAATACCAGGCCACTGGTCATTGGGAATCGGCGATTGGCAACTGGGGACTGACATGATCGAGACTGATATTCTAATTATCGGCGGCGGTTCGGGCGGTTTTGGGGCGGCGATACGCGCCGCGCGCGCCGACTCCAATGCCCGTATCCTGCTGCTGGACAGCATGGCGCAGCTGGGCGGCACCTCGACCGTGGGGGGCGTCAACAACTGGGAGCCGGGGATCGGCGGCCCCGGCGTGCACTATGAGCTGGCTGCGCAACTGAGCCCGAATGCGATCGGCGTGGGCCGGACGGTCCACTTTTCCAGCAAGGAGGAGCCCTACGGCTTCTCGCGCATCGATCCGGACAGCTCCTATGAAAGCTCGCTGCGCCGCGCCGGGCTGCCCAAACCGCAGGCGCGCCGCGTCCACTTCGAGCCGGACGTTATGGCCGAAGCGATGCACACAATGCTGAGCGAAGCCGGCGTCGATATCCGCTACCGCACCCGTTTTACCGATGTCAGTGTGCAAGGCAACCGGATCGTCTCTATCACGGCCCAACCGCTGGACGGCGACCCTCCCTATACGGTTCGCAGCAAGCTCTTCATCGACTGCTCCGGCGGCTGCCACCTGGCGCGGGCGGCCGAGTGCAGTATGGCCTTCGGCGAAGAGCCCCACGATCTCTACGGGGAGCCATCGGCCCCCGATAGCGCTTCTCCCATCGTCAACGGCATCTCGCAGGTCTTTCGCGTGACGCCGGTTGCCGAAGCGGGGGGCGATGAACTGCCGCCCGCGGCCCGCGCCCCCGAGATCCAGGACTGGCTGGCTACGCACAGACCTGCTGCCCATGTTACCGAGTATCCGAATGGCGACCTGTGCGTGAACGTGCTGCCCACAATGGAGGGCGCGGAGTTTCACAGCATACCCTATCCTGAAGCGCAGGCGATCGCCCAGGCGCGCATGCACGCACACTGGCGGCGCATGCAGACCGACTACGGCTTCGAGCGCTACTGTTTCAAGAGCATGTTTCCCCTGGTGGGCATCCGCGAATCGCACCGGCTGGTGGGCCGCTATGTGCTGCGTGAGCAGGACGTGCGCGCCGGTCTTCTGCGCCAATCGCGGCAGGAGGAGATCATCGCCCTGGCCGATCACCCCCTGGATACGCACGGCGAGCGCAATGTCAGAGGCGTCAAGCTCAAGGAGTTGGAGCAGCCCTACGGCATCCCCTACAGCTGTCTGTTGCCCGCAGAGTATGACAATCTGATCGCCGCATCGCGGGGCGCATCCTTCTCACACATTGCCGCCTCCTCATGCCGGCTGTCGCGCACGATGATGGCGTTGGGGGAGGCTGCCGGTGTCGCCTCGGCGCTGGCGTTGCGGGATAGCGCGGTCTATGCCGACGTTGACGTCGCCGAGATACGGGGACAGATCGGAATCCCCGCCTTTGAGGAGAAGGCGATCAGCGTCTGGGGTATGCGCGGTTGATGCGTTGAGTCAACCCACGGCTGCGCGGTACGCCGCGGTGAAGCTGTGGCCGTCGAAGCCCGGCGCGTCAGCCGGGAGATCGTCGATACGGACGGGCGTAAGCCGCCCGCGGCGCATGCTCTCGCGACCGGCCAGCAGCACCATCACCGCCTCGCACAGCAGGTCGATGTCGGCAGGGAATGGCCTCTCGCCGCGGAAGTGGGCGACGATTCGTGTAGTCGACGAGTATCCTGAGCGCTGGTGCGGTCAACGCAGCCATTCGTCGAGGTTTTCGGCCACGAATTCGTCGTCGGTCAGGTGGGGATAGGCGCGGCAGACGCGGTCCAGCTCCTCGCTCTGGCCGGGGGAAAGGCTCTCCTGCGGGTTGAAGCACCAGATCCCCTGCATCAGCCCCTGCCGGCGCAGCACCTCATGGACGCCGGAGATACAGCCGTGAAAGTCGTGGGCGCTGTCGAAGACGGCCGCGTTGGCGTCGGTCATCTGGGCGTTGTAGGTGAGCCAGTGCCGGTAGTCGAGCCTGCCGGCCGCGCCCTGGTCGTGGACCGCCCGCAGCATGGCGACCGCTTCCCGCGTCCACACCGCCCACTGGCCGAGCAGCCCGCCGACGATGCGAAGCGGCGGCGCATCCGTCTCCTGTCCGCCAAAGCTGAACTCGGTGAGCAGGTCCGCGACGATGTTGTCGTCGTTGCCCGTGTAAAGGGCGATCTCTCCGCTCCGACAGGACTCCGCCACCGCGCGCACCACATCCAGCGTCTTGTAGCGGTCAAACGGCGCGATCTTGATGGCGACGACGTTCTCGATCTCCACGAACTCGCGCCAGAAGCGGTAGGGCAGCACCTGTCCGCCCACAGCGGTCTGCAAATAGAAGCCGAACACCGGGATCACCTCCGCCACGCGGCGGCAATGCTCGATAAGCGCCGATGGCGATGCCTCTGCCAGCGCGCGCAGGCTCAGCAGTCCCGCATCGTAACCGTGCCCTAGGGCGGTCTCGGCTTCGCGCACCGCCTGCCGCGTGTCGCCCAGGATGCCCGCCACCTTGACGAAGGGCCGGGGGTTCTGCCGCAGATGCTCGTCCACCGTCTCCGAGGCCAGCTCCAGCACAGGGTCCAGCAACCCGTACTCCGGCTGGTGCAGCTCGAACTGGGTCGTATGCACGCCCACGGCGACACCGCCGGCGCCGGCCGCGCAGTAGTAGCGGGTGAGCGCACGCTGGCGCCGCTCATCCAGCTTGAGGTCGGCGGTGAGGGCGAGCGGGTGGGCGGGGATAACCTGCCCGTTGGCCAGATGTTGTCTCAGTTCAGACAGAGTTTGGGGCATCAGAAGCTCCCGTCGCGCGTCTCGAAATGGGTCGGTTTATCCAGCGATGCGCCGTCGTTCTGCACCCAGCCGGCGATCCACTGCAGCATCTGGTGCAGCGAGACGCGCGGGTAGCCAAACAACTGCGCCGATTTGGCCGCGTTGTTGAGCAGCGCGGTCGGCGCCTCCTCGCCGCTGAAACGCGGCTCTTTGCCGAGCATGCCGCCCAGTGCCTGCGCCACGCGGCGCACGGAGACCGTCTCCGGCCCGGTGACGTTCAGTACGAAGGGCGGCGCCGCGCAGTGGTCGAGCAGGGCGATGGCCTGAGCGTTGGCGTCTCCTTGCCAGATCACATTGGCCGCGCCCATGTCCAGCGTAACGGGCTGCTCCGCGTGCACCTGGCGGGCGATGTCCACCAGAACGCCGTAGCGCATCTCGACCGCATAGTTGAGGCGGACGATGGCGCAGCGCAGACCGTGCCGCCGCGAAAAGTAGTCGAAGATGCGCTCACGCCCCAGGCAGGACATCGCGTATTCCCCGACCGGATCCAACGGGTCATCCTCAAGGGGCCCGCCCGCGACAACCGGCGCCAGCGGATAGACGTTGCCGGTGGAGAAAGCGACGATGCGGGCGTTCAGATAACGCTCGCAGATCAGCGCCGGCAGGTAGGTGTTGATACCCCAGGTCATGTGCTGGTTGCCGGTCGTGCCGAACTTCTGTCCCGCCATATAGATCACGCTTTCGCTGTCTGGCAGCGAAGCCAGTTGCGACCGGTCCAGCAGGTCGCAGGTGATCGTCTGCACGCCCCACGCCTCCAGCTGCTCGCGCGTGCCGGGCTGGCTGAAGCGGGCCACGCCGTAGACACGGTGGGGCGAGTTGAGCTGATCGAGGGCGCGCACAGCCATGCGCGCCAGCGTAGGGCCCATCTTGCCGCTGACGCCGAGGACGACCAGGTCCGAGTCCAGCTTGTCAAGGGCGGCCAAAGCCGCGGGTGAGGGCTCTGAGAGTAGCAGGTCCAGTTCCTCTTCGCTGCGGGGCCCGGTGGTTGCGGCCTGCTCTTCGACACTGCTTGCCAGTGTTGCTGCGCTCATCTTTGCTCTCTTTCGTGGACACGCCGTCTGCATTCAAACTGGAGTGGTCGGTAACCGGTCATGCGCTGCTGACAGGCTGCTGTGACTGTAATATAGAACAGTGTGGGTGTCAATGTTATGAGGAATTTTTCAATGAAAATTATCCTGTCTTTGACAGTCCAATGAAATTCTGTTACAGTGCCGGACACTTCAGTACAAATGCCTCTGAATTGACGAATCGTTTCACCCAAGCGACCGGCCCGGCCTGATGTTTGCGAGTTTAAACCTTGTCAGTATCGGCGATCCTGTCGCCTGCAATGCAACGCAGAGTAGTTCAGTGTTTGTTCGCCTGCAACGGGAAGTTACTGGTTTTCCAATCAAAAGGAGAATGGCATGAAAGACCTAAGAAGTCGAGTAAGTCGTCGTGATTTTCTGAGACTGTCTGCGGTTACAGTCGGTGCTGGCGCGCTGGCGGCGTGTGGACCGGCGCCAGCGGGAGAGTCAGCCGGAGATATGGCAGAAGATGCGCCGGCCGCGGCGCAGCAGACGATCACCTATTGGGATTGGTGGGGCCCCGCCGCCAATGAGACCAGCAAAGCGCTCTTCGACCGGTTGCCGGTTGCCTTGGGAGAGGCGAATCCTGACCTGGAGTTGAACTATCAGAATGTCCCCTTCGGTGAATATTTCGTGAAGTTCCTGGCGGCGCATGCCGCCGACGATACGCCCGACGTCATGCACAGCTCGGTCTACTGGGCCCGTGACTTCTACGACAGGGGTGCGCTCCTTGACCTTACACCCTCCATCGAAGTAACGCCGGACCTGGCACCGGAGAACTTCCTCGACGGCGCCTTGCTGCAGGCCACAAAGGGACCCGTGCAGTACGGCGTACTGGGCGAGGGGCCGGACAGCAATCAGATCTTCTTTAACATCGACCTGTTTGAGGAGGCGGGCGTTACAACCGACCCCGACGAGATCGCAACGTGGGACTGGGCGGACTTCACCGATGCGGCCAAGGAGTTGACCAAGCGTGACGGCGACGAGGTGGTCCAGTCGGGCTTCCTGGTCGGCACGCCGCGGGCCTCAACGCTGAGCGTCTGGGCCAGTTGCCACAACGTCGGATTCTATTCCAAGAACGATGCCGGCATTGAGAACGGGATCGGCTTCAACGAAAAGAACGCGGCGGTGAACGGGCTGAACTGGTTCCTGGACATGCTGCACGTGCACCAGGTCTCCCAGCCTATCGCGCCTGAACGCCAGGACTGGGCGCAGTTCCAGCAGGGGAAGGCTGCGATGGCGACATCCGGCCCCTGGCAATATGGCCCCTTGGCCAACGATCTGCCGGAGTTGAACTGGTTTACGATGCTGTTCCCGGCGGCGCCGGTGGACGGCGGCAAGCAGGGCACGGCCCACTGGAACAACATGCTGGTTGTGCCGACCAAGTCGCCCAATAAAGATGCCGGCTGGGCCTTCCTGGAGTTCTGGTGCGGGCTGGGCTGGATGCTGGAGCGGTTCGCGATCGGCAGCTGGTTGGCGCCGCGCAAGGACTTCTACGAGACACCGGAATACCTGGCCCAGTTGCAGGAGTTGCCGGTTCTGAACATGGTCCCGCTGGCGTCAGCGTCGGGCACGCCGCTGGTGTACATCCAGCAGAGCGCCTTGGATGCGGCGATCAAGCCAATCCTGGAGGCGGCGATTCTGCAGGAGGTGGAGCCGGAAGCGGCGGTCGAGCAGATGGTCGTTGAGTGCAACGAGATCATGGCAGACGCCGGTTACTCCTAAAATACGTGTGGTTCGTGGTCAGCCAGCATCTGCTGACCACGAACCATTCTGTTTCAGAGCGCGGTGACAGATGACGACTTTGGCACAACCGTCACAGCCGGTTCAATCGCGTGTGAGCAGGCAGAGAGAGTTGTGGAAACGGGTCAGGAAGACCTGGCCGGGCTACCTGTTCATCAGCCCGGCAGGTCTGCTGATCACGGTCTTTTCCTACATCGCGATCATCTTCTCTCTCTACATCAGCTTTTACCAATATGACATCATCTCAGAAACGCGGCCTTTCGAGGGGCTGGAAAACTATACGCGCGCGTTGAGCGATAAGCTGGTGCGGATCAGTTTCCGCAACACCTTCATCTACGTAATCGTAATTGTGCCGTCGATTACGGTCATCTCCTTGCTGCTGGCGGTTCTTGGCAACCAGGTCCGACGGGGCCGGGCGCTCTTCCGCACGGTGTTCTTCATCCCCACAATTACACCTATTGTGGTGACTTCGATGCTGTGGGTGTGGCTGTACGAACCCACCGGCGGGATAAATAGACTGCTGCAAATGGTAAACGTTGAGGGTCCCAACTGGCTCTTCAATCCAGCGACCGCGTTGCCGGCGATTATGATCATGACCATTTGGGGCGCGGTCGGCTACTACATGATCATCTTCCTGGCCGGCCTGGCCGAGATCCCGGAGGTCTTCTATGAAGCGGCCAAGGTGGACGGCGCCGGCCGCTGGCACACCTTCTGGAGCATCACCATTCCCCTGCTGCGCAATTCGCTGATCTTCGCGTTTGTAACCCTGACGATCGCGGCGTTTCAGGTCTTCACCCAGGTCTTCATTATGACGCAGGGCGGCCCGATGAACTCGACACAGACGGTTCAGATGGTCGTCTACCACTACGCATTTCAACGGTTCCAAATGGGCTATGCGTCGGCCATCTCCTGGATGCTGTTCGGCGTAATCTTCTTCTTCTCCGCGTTGCAACTGAAGCTGTTCATCTCGCGGGAACTGTACTGACCCATGGCGCGTACACTATCGGACCCCGGCAGCGGGCAAAGAGACCAGAACAGACTGCTTCTGATCGCAACCAGGCGCAGCTTTACCATCATCGTCTATGCCCTGCTGATTGCCCTCGCCTTCAGCATGATCTTCCCCTACCTGTGGATGCTGGCCAACTCCTTCAAGAGCCGCACCGATTTCTTCACCAATCCCTATTCGGTCATTCCGATGCCGCCTACGCTGAGCACATACTATGATGCTCTGACGATCGGACGGATGGGCGTATACCTGGGCAACAGCATTCTGTACGCGGCCGCGGTACTGGTTGTCCAGCTTTTCATCGATTCTTTAGCTGCCTATTCATTTGCTCGTGTTGATTTTCCCGGCCGGGAGACCCTCTTCCTGGCGGTGCTGGCGACGCTGATGCTGCCCGGATCGGTTACGCTGATCCCGACCTTTCTGATTGCGCATGGGTTGGGGCTGACAAATACATTCACGGGGGTGGTGCTGCCGGGTTTTGCCGGCGCGTTCGGTATATTCCTGTTGCGCCAGTTCTTCCTCAATATCCCGCGCGAGCTGGAGGACGCCGCCCGCATCGACGGCTCCGGCTTCTTCGGCACCTACTGGCGCATCATGCTGCCCCTCGCCAAACCGGCCATGGTGACGCTGGGCGTCTTCATCTTCCTCAACGAGTGGAGCTCCTTCGTCTGGCCCCTGATCATCCTCTCCGACTGGAAGAAGTACCCGGTCACCGTCGGCATCGCTCTCTTCCGCGACGTCAACCAGATCAACTGGCCGGCCGTATTCGCCGGCTCCACCATCGTCTCCTTCCCCATCGTCATCCTCTTCGTCCTGGCGCAGGAATACATCATCGGCGGCATCAGCCTCTCCGGGTTGAAGGGGTAGAAAGCCCCGGCCGATCCAGAGAGCAGGAAAGTTGTATTACAGATAAGGATAGAAAGCCAGAAATGATGGACAGAAGGAAAATCATTGAGTTGCTGGATATATCCTGTGCCAAGGTGTTAGATGCTTGGTGGGAAAGGGATGTCAGGTGCAAAGAAAGATCTAGCGCGACCATGACAGCATTGAGACGCCAGCTGAGTAGCTTGGAGAAACCCGATTACGATTGCGAATATGTTCCACCTGCTTATGTCATACGCTACCAACTCAGTCATATCCTCATGGGGTGGCGGGCACTTTCTTGGATCGATGCCAGGTTGAAAGAACGGTGGGGCATAGGTGGTGGCCACCGGAAATTGCTCAGAATCGTTGACTTTGGCGCGGGGACCTCAGCTGGACGTATTGGGGCCGCGCTGATGGCAGCAGATGCCTTCGAAGTTGGTCGTAGTATTGACCACATCCTCGTTGACGAAATTGACCTCAGCTCACCTATGTTGGAAATGGGAGATTTGATTTGGCACGTCTTCACTCAAGAAGTGCAGCGTAAACTTCCCGATTCAACTTTGGCATACACTGTGAAGATTATACATTCCTGTCAATACAGGGAATGGAACAAGGTGAAGGAAAGAGATTGTGAAACGTGGCTTACAGCATTCCATGTCACATATCAGGATCAGGACAGTGGTGATCTGAAGAAGATTCTCAAGACACTTTATCGACGGGTCGGACCGGTTGCAGGAGCATTCAGTTGTTACTTTTCAAAAAATCGAGATGGCGGGGACAGTAACCTTTCCCAGATGACGGAAGACTTTCCTTTTGACAAGCGCAATCCTCCGTGTGAGACAGTGTTCGATGGTAGTAAATGCGAGACAGCTTATATAGCTAAGCGGGCCGTACATTACGGCTTCTATCCGAAACTTTATCCTCCATTTCTAAGTGCAGATTCCGCTATACTAATTCGGAGGATCGTCCCGAAAACTGGGAGCAGAGAACCAAAATCCTCGTTGACGGGATCGACTATCCTGTCGAAACATCGGCAGAATACCTGAAATACAACTGAGTCCGAAGACCGAGAGCGCCTTCTAGCCCTAGGAGTCAATAATGCCAAACGTCAAGATGCCAGTGCAAGACAGCCTGTTTGGTGACGAGGTTGGCATTTTGACTGATGCAAATCGCCCTGAGCGTATCGGCCCCACTGCCGTCACCTACGCCCCCTCCCGCGACATACTGACCCGGGCGACCGGTTTTATGGACGCCTATGACTTTACTCTCAACCCCTATAGCGGCTGCTCTTTCGGTTGCACGTACTGCTATGCGGCGTTTTTCAGCCGGGATATCGATAAACAGAACTCGTGGGGCTATTGGGTAACTGTCAAGGAAAACGCCGTTGCGCTGTTGAAAAAACGGAAGCCGGGCTATCTGGACGACAAGTGCATCTATATGAGCAGCGTGACGGATCCTTATCAGCCGGTGGAGCGGGAATTGGATCTGACCCGCCAGCTACTTAAGCTCATGGCTGCTCATCATAAGCCCAAGCTGGTAGTGCAGACCCGCAGCCCCACAGTAGTGCGAGATGTCGATCTCTACCAACAAATTGAAGAAAACGATGGACGCGTTCAAATCAACATGACCGTTACTACGGACGATGAGGGGATTAGGCGTACCTTTGAGCCGTTCTGTCCCTCCAACTCTGTGCGGCTGAAAGCAATAAGAGAGATACAGGCTGCGGGGCTCGATACCTGCATTACGATGACTCCGGTCCTGCTGGTCAATGATTGCCACCAGTTCACTGAGAGCCTGATAGACACTGGCGTCAAGAAATTCATTGCCCAGCCCTTTCACTTCAGTCGCGGTCGCTTCGTGGCCGGCACCAGAGACAACGCGGTTGCGTTGATGGCTGAAAAACTGGGCTGCAGTCTGAAAGAGTTTCCCCACATATACTTGGAACGCTACCAGGAGTTCTTTCAGCATCTGAAAAAAGAGTTGCAGGACCACGGCTCAGAGTTAGGGGAGGGCAAAGACGGCTTCAAGCCGCCTTTCTAGCGGCACAGGTATGCTTCACAAGTAGAAAAAGAGAGCCACTGGCTACGATACCGGCCAGTGGCTCTCTCTGATTTGCAATGAAAAATCGGAAGTGGCGACGGGTGGACTTGAACCACCGACCTAGGGATTATGAAGCCCTCGCTCGAACCGCCTGAGCTATGTCGCCGGGTCGGAACAGGATGTGTTTCGTCCGATTAGCACGTTGGCGAAAAGTGTCCTAAAACCTGGGAACACCGAAGGCCAAACCCTCTCTTCGCAGTTCTGACTCTATAGCAGAAACATAGGGCGTTAATGCCATCAGGAATGTCTCACCGACTGTCTGATCCGAAAAATCGGTTTGACTGAACGCGTAGAAGATGCTACAGTCGGGCGCAAAACCTCCCTTCCATCGCCTTCCTTTCTTACTCATCTCCATAATCGTGTTCGGCAAAACCTTATCAATAGGAGGCTGAAATGAACAGAGCACTGTCTCGCCGCCAATTCCTGATCGGGACCGGTGGTCTCGCCGCTGCCGGGCTTATCGCCGCCTGTGCGATGCCGGCGGCGCCCATGGAAGACGATGCAGCCGAAGGCTCAGGGCTGACCGGTGAACTGACGATCGACATGCAGTACGTTCCTGGCAAAGTAACCGCGGATACGCCGGTGGCACTCCACGAGATCCTGCACATCGCATCGGAGTACGAGGATATGCATCCCGGCGTCGAAGTCGTCTTTGAGGAGCCGTTCAAGGCAACCGAGGCGATGACCCAGCCGACCTACTTCAAGGCCGGCGCGGCCGCAGGTACGCTGCCGGATATCACCTTCACCTACGGCCTTACCTTTATCTACGACAAGGACACGGTTATCCCGACGACCGAGTACCTCAATCAGCCGAACCAGTATATTCCCGCGGGCCAGCCGGGCAACAGTCGCTGGATCGACCAGTGGTTCGATGACGTGCAACCGATCGTGCTGGCCGACGGCAACAATTATGACATTCCCGTCGGTTGGGGCGGCCCGGGACTGGTGATCGCCTACAACAAGGAGATTTTCGCTGAGGCCGGCCTCTCCGGACCTCCCGAAAAAACCTATTACGACTACTACCAGGCCTGCCAGCAGATCCTCGATATGGGCACGATTCCCGTGGAGAGTACGCTGCTCAGCTGGGAATGGGACCGCATGGTCGACTACCTGGTGCGGGCGATGGGGCTGTTCGAGCTGATCGACATCAACGGCGACGGCTTCTGCGACGACGTGGAGCAGACCCGCGCCGCCGTCGCCGGCATCGTGCGGTTGGACGCGCCCTACTGGGTCGAGCCGACCCGCATCTGGAAGGAAGCGACGAACTACTACCAGCCGGGCTACCTGCAGATGGCGCAGACCACCTCGGCGATCGGCTATGGCGAGGTTTTCATGACCGAACAGACGGCGATGGTATGGAACGCGAACCGCATCTGGCCGCAGCTGATGGAGCTGGGAGGCACCGACAAGTTCGGCGTCTTCAATCTGCCGCGTCTCACCAATAAGCTGACGCCGTGGGGCGAAGAGGACCCGACCTGGCTGATCGCGCGCGGGACCGAGAGCAAGACGGTGACCAAGACAGCGAGCGAACGCGGACACGTCGACCTGGCCATCGATTTTCTCAAGTTCATGACGACGCCGGCCAATACGGAGCGGCTGATCCAGGAGCGGCTTGGCACGAACCTGGTGCTGCCGACGATCAAGGGTCTCGAAGACATCGAGGTCGACGACGACGTCAAGGGGTTGGTCAGCGACTACGAAGCAAAGACGGCCAAGCCCGGATTCTCCTCCGACCGCATCGGCGACTGGCACTTCTGGTACGAGTGGTTCTCGGCGATTCAGGCCTACTTCGCCGACGATATGACGCTGGAAGAGATGATCCAGATTCAGATCGATGTGCTGCCGACCTTCATCGAGAATTTCCTCGTCGATAAGGAGCTGCACGCAGAGGCCGCGGAGTGGGAGAAGATGCAGGCCGACTACACCCCGCCGCCGTGGGGCGATTACACGGTCCCCAGCGAACCGTTCGTAATGCCCTTCAACGCTTAACAACAGTGGATAGTGGCGGGCGGTCAGTGATCAGCAGGTCACCGGCCGCCCGCCCTCGCGAACCCCATGTCAGTACAGACTGCCGACGCCGGTCTCGATAGTGGACTGTGGCGGGGGCGCCGCCGGGCGCTGCGCCGCAACCTGACCGCGTTCCTCTTCCTGTTGCCCACTTTCCTCTTTCTGGCCATCTTCATGTACCAGCCGACATTCAATGTCGTCTATCACACCCTCTTTCGCTGGGACGGCTTTTCGGTGGAGCGGTTCGTTGGGTTCAAGAACTACATAACGATGGTGAACGACCCCAACATGCACATCGCCACGCGCAATCTCGGCTGGTTCTTCCTCGGCTGGATGTTGCAGCGCATCTCGCCCTTCCTGGTGGCGGAGCTGGTCTTCAACCTGAAGCGGGAACGCACCAAGTACTGGTACCGCACGCTTTTCGTGTTGCCGATGGTGGTGCCGTTTCTGGTCACGATCATGATCTGGAAGTTCATCTACAACCCGCTGCCCACGATCGGGGTGCTCAATCGCATGCTGGGCAGTCTCGGCCTGGAGGCGTGGCAGACGGCGTGGCTGTCCGAGCCGAGCCTGGTGATTCTGGCGCTGCTGTTCGTCGGCTTCCCCTGGATCTCCGGCTGGCCGTTCATGATCTTCTACGCCGGCTTGCAGCAGATCCCCAATGAGGTGCTGGATGCGTCGGTGATGGACGGCTGCAATGTCTGGCAGCGGATGGTGCGGATCGACATTCCGCTGATGGTCACTTCGATCCAGCTGGTGGCGATCCAGACGATGATCGGCATCATCCAGGACTTCGCCTTTGTGCTGATCATGACCGCGGGCGGGCCGGCCAAAGCGTCGCTGGTCCCCGGTCTGCTGCTCTTCATGGCCGCGTTCCGCGGGGACCAGATGGGCTACGGCGCGACGATCGGTGTGACGATGTTCATCGCCATCTTCATTTTGACGCTGCTGAGCTTCCGCTACACTACGTCGCCGTTCGCCCGCACGCGACGCACAAGGGAGACCTGATGACCGAGCAGACAGTCGACCGGCCCTTCACATCATCGCCGGACGCCGCGCAGGCGGAGCTTGGCGCCCGGTTCAAAAGCGCGCTGCATCATGCGTTGCTGGTGTTTCTCCTCTTTCTGACCTTCTTCCCCTTCTTCATCGCCATCCTCACCTCGCTCAAGAGCTTTCAGCAGCTGCTGGTAAATTTCTGGCTGCCGGCCTTTCCGCTGCAGCTGCAGAACTATGTGATGGCGTGGAACGAGATCTATCGCTCCATCATTAACAGCAGCCTCGTCAGCCTCGGAGCGGTTACGGGCGTGCTGCTTTGCGCGTCGCTGGCCGCGTACGCGTTTGCGCGCATCGACTTCGCATGGCGGGACGCGGCCTACTACCTGGTGCTGTCGCTGTTGATGATCCCCGGCGTCCTGACGTTGATCGGCCGCTACCTGCTGATCGTCGAGTTTGGGCTGATGAACTCGCTGTGGGGGCTGATCCTGCCCTATATCGCCGGCGGGCTTGCCTTTGCCGTCTTTCTGCTGACCGGTTTCTTCTCCGATCTGCCGGAGGAGTTGTTCGAGGCGGCGCGGATGGACGGCGGCACCGAGCTGCAGATGTACCGGCTGATCGCGCTGCCGCTTTCGCGGCCGATCATGGCGATCGTGGGGCTGCTGACCTTCCTGTCGACGTGGGGGGACTATGTGTGGCCGCTGCTGGTGCTGCGCTCGAAAGAAAAGTTTACGCTGATGTTGGGGCTGGCGAAGTTCACCGGCAACAGCCAGGTGATGTTCGGGCCGTTGATGGCCGGTTATGTGATCGCGTCGATCCCGACGGCGATAATCATTATCCTGATGATGCGCACCTTCGCGGGCGCCGCCCTGGTAGGAGCATTCAAATGAGCGACGGCGAGAAGTACACGGTGGGGATCATCGGCTGCGGCAGGATGGCGAATCTGCACGCGGAGGCGTATACGCTTGTGCCCGATACGCAGGTGGTGGCCGCCGCCGACATCGACCCCGACAAGCTCGATCTCTTCTGCGAGCGCTGGTCGGTCCCCCAGCGCTACCGCAGCTATGAGGAGATGCTGGCGCAGGCCGACGTCGACATCGTCAGCGTCGTCACGTTGGACAATCTGCACGGCCCGGCGACGATTGCCGCGGCCGAGGCCGGCGCGTGCGGCGTCTTCTGCGAAAAACCGATGGCCTTCGACCTGGAAGAGGCGGACCGGATGATCGCGGCCTGCGACCGCGCCGGCGCCAAGCTTGTTGTCGACCACTCGATGCGTTTCGAGAAGAACTTCATCGAAGTGAAGGCGATGATCCAGCGGGGCGACATCGGCAATCTGCGCACGATCCGCGCCAATATGCTCTCGACCGATCAGCGCGATCCCGGCAGCTGGCATTCGCAGTTCGTCACCGCGGGCGGCGGCGAGCTGATGCACAATGGCACGCACCTGACCGACCTCATCCGCTTCTACGCCGGCGATCCGGAGTGGGTCTTCGCCACGGTGGAACGGGGCAACAAGGCGATCACAATCGAGGACCTCGGCGCCGGGTTGTTCCGCATGGACAGCGGCTGCCTCTTCTTCTTCGAGTCGGGCGGGCGGCGGCGCTATGGCACGTTCGAAATCCTGATCGAAGGGGACGAAGGCCGCCTCGTGATCCAGCACGGCGCGCGCAACAGCATGGGGGTTATGGGCGGGTGGGCCTGGGAACCCTATCTGCACCGCTGGCGCGGAGGCGCCGAGCCGGTCGAGTGGGAGCCGGTCCCCACGCAGCGGGATAACGCCACCATCAACGCGGTCACCGACCTGGTCGACTGTATCGAGAATGACCGCGAGAGCATCTCGAGCGGGCGGCAGGGCCGCGCCGCGCTGGAGATGATCATGGCGGTCTACGAATCGCAGCGGCGGGGGTTGGCGCGCGTCGACTTCCCGCTGGAGATCTGGGACAACCCGTTCGGAGCTATGCTGGACAGAGGTCAGATATAGCGCGGAAATCCCCATGCGCCCTCCTCGCGGGCGCTACCCTGGCAGGAGCACCCAAATGAGCGACGGCAAGCGTTACACGGTAGGCATCGTCGGCTGCGGCAGGGTGGCCGCGCTGCACGCGGAGGCGTACACGCATGTGCCCGGTACGCAGCTGGTGGCCGCTGCCGACATTGACGCTGACAAGCTGGACCTTTTCTGCAAACGCTGGTCGATCCCGCAGCGCTACGGCAGCTACGAGGAGATGCTGGCGCAGGCCAACGTAGATATCGTCAGCGTCTGTACAATGGACAATCTGAAGGGGCCGGTGACGATTGCTGCAGCCGAGGCCGGCGCGCGCGGCATCCTCTGCGAGAAGCCGATGGCCTTCCACCTCGACGAGGCGGACCGGATGATCGCGGCCTGCGACCGCGCCGGCGCCAAACTGATCGTCAACCATTCGATGCGCTTTGAGGCGAACTATACTGATGTGAAGAAGATGATCGAGCAGGGGGAGCTCGGCAATCTACGCACGATCCGGGGCCACCTGCTCACGCCCGCTCGGCGCGATCCCGCCAGCTGGCATTCCCATTACGAGACGGCGGGCGGCGGTAATATGATGCACGATGTCACGCATCTCTTCGATCTGATCCGCTTCTACGCCGGTGATCCGGAGTGGGTTTTCGCCACGGTGGAGCGGGGCAACAAGACGCTCACAATCGAGGATCTCGGCGCCGGGTTGTTCCGCATGGACAGCGGCTGTCTCTTCTTCTTTGAGTCGGGCGGACGGCGCCGCTACGGCACGTTCGAAATCCTGATCGAAGGGGATGAAGGGCGGCTGGCGATCCAGCACGGCGCCGGCAACAGCCTGGAGCGGGCCGGCGGCTACGGCTGGGAACCCTATCTGCACCGCTGGCGCATGCAGACCGAGCCGGTCGCATGGGAGCCGGTGGCGACGCAGCGGCAACACGCCTGGATCAACGCGGTGAGCGACCTGGTTGACTGCATCGAGCAGGACCGGGAAAGCGTCTCGAGCGGGAGGCAGGGCCGCGCCGCGCTGGAGATGATCATGGCCGTCTATGAATCGCAGCGGCGGGGGTTGGCGCGCGTCGACTTCCCGCTGGAGATCCGGGACAATCCGTTCGGTGATATGCTCGAAAGAGGTCAGATATAAGGAAGAGGTACCAATAAGCGCGGCCGCGGCTATGCCCATTGCTGTCGGACTTTAGCGCCATACGGAGAGTGGCGACGGGTGGACTTGAACCACCGACCTAGGGATTATGAAGCCCTCGCTCTAACCGCCTGAGCTACGTCGCCGGGCCGAAACAAGCTGTGATTCGTACAACTTGAAGTCAAAAATGAACCGCCGACCGATTTCGGTTCGGCGGCTTTATGAAACTGAGGTAGCGGGGGCAGGATTCGAACCTGCGACCTTCGGGTTATGAGCCCGACGAGCTGCCACTGCTCCACCCCGCAACAGTAAGGGATAGTTTACCACACCAGCCACGCGGCGTCAAATTTCAGCGTTTCGCGTTTTCGACAGAGTGCTCCGTCCGATCAGGGGCGCACTTAATCTATTCCCGGACCTGTTGAATCAGAGACTGCCACCAGCTCCAATCCAGGGGCCGGAAGGAATCTTCTTCAACGGCCGGGGTCGGCGCCGCAGGCGGGCTCCCCACCCGCGCGACGGGCTGGTCCAACAGTATGTAGACCTCGTCTCCCTCCTGAATGTAGCCCAATTCGCCGCGCGCCATCTGCACCACATACTCGTCGCTTGTCGCGTAGCGCAGCTGTGCCTCCAAGTCCAGCGAGCTCTGCTCGCCGAGCGCAATGTTCCGCTGCATCTCGGCGACCTGCGCCTGTACGGCGCTCAACTCGCGCAGCTGCTCTACATGCTGGAACAGAAAATACAGACCAACGACAACCGCCAGCAACAGCAGGGCCGGATAGGCCGGGTGACGCTGACGTCGTACATCAGGCGGACCTGGATTGATAGGGACTCGGACAAGACCCATCGATTTTCTCGGCAGACAGCGTCGCGTAAAGATTGACTGCGCCCTTGCCGGAAAGGAACGCGGTCCGAGGGAACTCTGAACACGACAGGATAAGAACAAAAGGAACCCGGACGGATAATCTGGGTCCCTTAGATGCCGCAGGAGGGATTTGAACCCCCACGAGCTAATGCCCACTACGCCCTGAACGTAGCGCGTCTTCCTATTCCGCCACTGCGGCTCGGTAAGCTAGATTTATAACATGGGAGTATATCCCCTGTCAAATCGTTTTCGGAGAATGTACTGTCTGCGTTGTCGTTTTGGCGTCTCCGCGGCGAGGGAAAGTGGGACAGTTGTACGTGTTCAGGTGACAGGAGAAGGGCCTAATTTCCGCTCAACTGCTGATTCGCGGGGACGCGGCGGGTGAGGATATACCAATCGGGGAACGTGGCGAATCGGTCGGCCGGCGTGTTCAACGGCCCAATCTGAACCGCCTTGACGCGCTCGCTGACGCCGTAGGTATACACAGGGTAGTAGAGAGGGATAGCCGGTACGTCGGCCGCGAAGATGTGCTGAAACAGTGCATAAAGCGACTTGCGTTTCTCCGGGTCCACCGTACTTCTGGCCTCGATCATCAGGGTATCCGCGTCCTGATTCGACCATCCACCGAAGTTTTGGCCCGTGCCGATCTGGCTGCTGTGATAGAGGGGGAAGGGATCGGGGTCGCCGGTGATATCCCAGCTGAGGAGCGCGGCTTCGAAGCGGCGCGGCGTCAGGAAATCGGTGACGAAGCCGCCGAAGCTGACGCTCTCCACCACGACCTTGACGCCGACAGCCTGCCAGTCCGCCGCGATCTGTTCGATCAGCGCAATGCGGGTTGGATCGTCGTTTGTGAGGAGAATGAGCTGCATCGGCAGCCCGTCTTTGTCGCGCACGCCGTCTCCGTCGGTGTCGACCCAGCCGCTCCCGTTCAGAAGCCGTTGCGCTTCATCCGGACTATACTCGTAGGTGTGGGTATCCGGCGCGTGCCCCCAGTTGTTCGACGGGATGGGAGATGAGGCGAGCACACCGTGCCCGCCGACCACATCAGCGAGAAGCCGCTCGCGGTTCAGGGCGTGATAGAGCGCGCGGCGCACGCTTGCATCCTGCAAAAAGGGGACATCCGGGTTCTGCAGGTTGAAGATAACACCGACATACGTCGATAGCGGCGCGGAAAAGAGCTGCATATCGGTACGGGCTTTCGCCAGTGAGATGTCCGACCGCAATACCTGGCTCACCCCGTCCAATTCGCCTTCCGTGTAGGCTGCGTAAATCGAAGGATAGTCGGGATAGAAATGGAACTCGAGCGCCGAGACCATGGGAATGGCTCCATTGGAAAACGGACTGCGTTCCAGGCGTATGAACTGCGCCGATGTCAACGTCACCTGCATCGGGCCGTTGCCAACCGGGCGTGCATTGAGGGGGCTTGTGAGCAGTTCAGGCGGGGGCACGTCCTGCCAGATATGTTTTGGCAGCAGTCCCACCGTTGTGAAGTCGAGGAACGGTGCAAAGGGCTCGTCCAGAAGTAGGCGCACCGTGTACTCGTCGACCGGCTCCACCATGACTGAGCGCCACAACTCCGCCAGGTCGGGCAGAACCGGCGAATCCGGGTTTTGCATCATCTCGATCGTGAACAGCACATCATCGATGGTTACCGGTTTGCCGTCGTGCCAGAACTGGTTCTCACGCAGGGTAAAGGTATAGACAAGCCCATCCGGGGCCGTCCAGCGCTCGGCCAGGTCCGGCACCACCCGGCCCTGTTGATCGAGGCGGGTCAGGCCGCGAAAGAGCAGGCTGCACAGATCGCGGTCGATTTCGTGCATGTGGCACAACAGCGGATTGATGTATTGGGGGTTGCCGGCAACGCCTTCGCGGAAGACGCCGCCCTGTTCCGGGACCAGAACGGTGGAGACGTTGTAGGCGGTGACGCCCATCAGCAGCGTCAGAAGAATGATGCCCAGGACGGCCAGCAGCATCTGCCAGCGGATATACCGGCCCAGGCGCGCGGGCGCCGCCGACGGTGCAACCGGTCCCGGCAGATGACCGGAAGGTGGGGTCGTATGCAAACGAGGCGCCTGGGGCGTTCCCTGGCCCCCCGTGGCCGACCTCCCGAATGGCTGTTGTTCCGACATGGGAAAACTAACAGTGGCCAGTGACCCGGCGGCCACTGCTGTTTTAGCGTAGGGCGACTGTCACGAGACTGAGCAGGAGAAACAGGGACGCCAAAGTGAGCGTCAGATTGAACATCGTTTTCTCCACGCCGCGTCGGGTGCGCTGGATGCCGGCATCGCCCCCAAAGGCGGTGCCCAAGCCACTACCCTGACCCTGCAACAGGACGATGCCGATCAATGTGAGGGCGATGATAACTGTTGCGATCATAAAGAAAACATCCATCGGTCACCTCGGAAGTTTGACGTGTTGCGCTATCCACGCATAGACAAAAATACCCAAACACTGTGCTGACTGATTGTCTGTCGGCCTGAACAACTGTGGTCAGCGACAATCTGACACGTGCTGGGCAACTACGCAGGAAGTTTCAAATGCAATGTGCTGACAGAAACGAGAAGGCCGATTCGGCCTTCTCGTCGATTGCCAGTCTGTCCGTTGCTACGAGTCGAGGCCCTGGCGTAAGCGGCAGCTGAAGCGGACGTCAGACCTTCTCCGGTGGATTCGCTTCAGAACTCACCGCAGGCTCAGCGCTCTCCGCGGCGGGGGCGGCGTCCGCTGTCTCTCCATCTTCCTCTTCACCCTCGTCCTTGGCTGCCTTGCGGAACTCGCGGATACCGCGGCCCAGCCCACCGAACACCTCCGGCAACCGACCGACGCCAAAGAAGATGATGACAATAACCAGGATCAGAATCAACTCGGTCGGACCCAGGGTCGGACCGAGCAGAAAGAACGGCGCTATATTTCCTAGGAAAGGCATTTGCTAAGCTCCTTAGCTCACAGTATGCGGAGCGCATTATCGATGTTAGTCATACCCTTGCAATCGCTGCATTATACCACGAATGCACTTAGCGACAAATACGCATATGGAATGGGAGTGCATTCCCACATCGATAGAGGCTACTGGGGAATGCCCGTAAGCCGTTCCTCGGTTCAGGAAGATTGTCGACGCATTCGGGCCAATTCAGCTTCCAATGCTTGCATTCGTTCCTCGGCCTGCTGGCGCGCCGCCGCTGCCGCTGCCGCCTGCTCCTCGGCCTGCTGGCGCGCCGCCGCTTCCGCCGCGGCCTGCTCCTCGGCCTCTTCGGCCCTGGTGACAGCGACCCGCAACTCAGGGATGACAAACCCGGAATACAGTTCGTCCCCAGCCAACTCGGCCAAACGCGGCCGCCGCCGCAGATCCGACAGCCGGAACTGAAGACCGGACAATACCTCCGAGCGAACTACGCCCTCGGCGTCAGGACGCATCTCCTCATACCACCCATCCGGCGCCAGACGGTAGAAACGCATGCGCTCACCCTCCGGGTCGAGGATGTAGTACTCCTTCACCCCGCCCAGCGCGTAGTCCCGCCGCTTCTCCTCCGTGTCCCGCAGCACTTCTGCGAGCGTCGAATCGGAGACCGCTTCGACGACCATGTCGCAGACCCCGGCAAAGTGGCGCTGCTCTGTCTCTCCCCACGGCACAGGGTTGCTGTGCAGAATCACGCCGATGTCCGGTTTGCGCACCTGAACCCGCTCTCCCGACGGCTCCGCAGCGTCCTCGATCTTCAGCACAAAGCCGGTCTCCAGGTTGAGCAGGGCCGCATGGTCAAATGTTTCCACATGGCAGAGCAGGAGGACGAGAAACCAGTTGTACAGGTCGAGTTGGGGGGCATTGGGCATGGGCTTGGCTTCCAGTCTGCCGTTGTTCCATTCGTAGCTGACGTCGATGTCCGGGTAGGGGTTTTCATACCACTTTTCCCAGTACTCTTCGAGCGTGACACAGCGTCCTTCATCCGGGGCCCACGGGTTGACCGGCGCGTCAAGTGGCGCAACGGAAGCCGTTGCGCCAGAGCAGTTCGATTGGGGTGGGTCTGTCTGTGTCCGCGGCGCGTCCGCCGCCAGTTCTGTGGTTTCCATGCTCCCTCCTCCGGCATAACGACTGCCCGTAATCCAGTTGGCGCGGGGGCATTCTATCACGGCTCCCAATGATTGAACCAACCACCCTATCCGGTCGGACATCTCCCCCACTACTTTGGGATTCACCCGGCCAAAACAACATGGCGCAACTCTGTAAGCTAAGATTCGTGGCTCCTCAAAAATACCCGTATGCGTTTGAACTGCAGTATGATATAGGGTGGGGTTACTGGACGATCCGCGAATCTTGGGAGGGAATGATGATGGAGAACCTCAACAACAAGATCCATATGGCGCAGATGTGGACCAGATTTTTGGGGGGCAGGTCATAAACAGCTGGGGTTCGGGAAGGACCAGTGCCCCGATGTAGGCGGTCAGGTCGGGGAGGCGGAGCGGTTCGGTAATGTTGCCGAGATGATCGAAGAGTTTCAACGCATCGGGCAGATCCCACAGACGCTGGACCACTTCGGAGGCCATGCCGGAGGCGAGAAAGTCATCGGTCGGACCCACAGCGCCTCAATCTCCTGCATGAGTTCGTCGGCGGGTTTCATCATCCTCTCCATATCGGGCATGAAGTCGCTCCGCACGCTTCAGACGTAGGCGCAGCGGCTGAAAGCGGGCCCTGATACGGTACGTCTGCGGCCCGGACTTACCGATTCTACCGCGTATGCACACAATGGCACAATGCTGGCATGAAACTGACGCGAAAATACAGCCACTTTTCATACACATATCACTCAAAATGCTGTATACTATGGCTGTCTGGTCTTATGCTGCTTTTTGGGTTCGCGGCCATCCTTACGTCACAGGTTTGCGGTCCTGATCATCGGGGTTCACTTTCCGGAGCTTGGCAGACCTGCCGCTTTATGTCGCAGCCGGTCGCCATGCGCCTTACAGTGGCGACTGCGTAGTGTCAGCGATGTATTGTGGTTTTCAAGCTACGACGACGATGAAGCCAAGAACACCGAAATTGACCCTGAGCATCCTTGTCCTGGCCGCCATCTTCGCGGCGTTCAGCCCTCCCTCCCTTCACACGCAGAGTGTGACCTATGCCCAGGCGGACACGCTGGCAGCTCCGGAACTGACGGCGTCCTCGGGCGGAGAGAGCACAATCGAGCTCAGTTGGACGCCGGTTACCGGTGCGGTCAGGTACGTGCTTTGGAGGCAGGAGGTTGCCGACCCCGGCTGGCAACAGATTGATGACGGCAACCTGCGAGGCACGTCGTACACGGACAGCGGTCTTACACCGGGCGTGACCTACCAGTATGCGGTGCGCGCTATCGACGGCAACGGCCAGCCGCTGGGTCCGTGGTCGAACTACCCGACGGCGACCGTGCCCGTGTCCGGGGCGTCCACGTCGACACCCACCCCAACGCCGGTCGCATCCCCGCTGACGGCGCCGGCGCTGACGGCCAAAGTCAAAGCCGGCGAGAACGCGGTCGAGTTGAGTTGGGAGGCTGTTCCGGGCGCGGTGCGCTACGAACTGCAGGTGTGGTGGTACCCGCTGCCCGACTGGCAGCGGATAGGAGGAACCGACCGCACATCGTACACGCACAGCGGGCTTACGGCCGGGAGGAAGTACTACTATACCATCCGCGCGGTGAACGCGGCGGGCGAGAAGAGCGACTGGCTGCAAGAGCCATTTCCGACGGCGACCGTGCCCGTGTCCGGGGCGTCCACGTCAACACCCACACCGACGCCGGTCGCATCCCCGCTGACGGCGCCGGCGCTGACGGCCAAAGTCAAAGCCGGCGAGAACGCGGTCGAGTTGAGTTGGGAGCCTGTTCCGGGCGCGGCGCGCTACGAACTGAAGGTGTGGTGGTACCCGCTGCCCGACTGGCAGCGGATAGGAGGAACCGACGGCACATCGTACACGCACAGCGGTCTTACGCCCGGGAGGAAGTACTACTATACCATCCGCGCGGTGAACGCGGCGGGCGAGAAGAGCGACTGGCTGCAAGAGCCATTTCCGACGGCGACCGTGCCCGTGTCCGACGCGTCCACGTCGACGCCCACAGCAACGCCTACGCCCGGGCCGACACCGACAGCCACGGCTACGCCCACCCCGACGACTGGCCCGGCCGGACGGGTGGACGACCCGCAGGAACCAACAGCAACAGCAACACCAACGCCGACACCAACGCCGACAGCCACTGCTACGCCCACCCCGACTGAAACCGTAACAGATGAATCGAGAAAGTCTGTTGGGCCTATCGTAAGTTTTCACGGCTTCAACAGGTTTTCCGTCACTCTGTACTGGGGTTTACCAACTGAGGAGCCGGTGAACTATCAAGTCAATTGGGCAGAAGCGGGGCAAAGCTATTCGGAAGGTTCTGTTGCCTATACCACAGCCACGCAATATAGGATTACGGGCTTGAAAGAGGAAGTGGCCTACAAAGTGAGAGTACGAGCCCGCTACAATGGATCTCATGGCCCTTGGTCCACATTAACACTTGCGCCCTTTGATGGGCTTCCCCCATTATCCGATTGAAGAAGAAAAAACTGTTTGTGTCAGCAGAGATAAGCTCGTGTCCCGAAGGTGTTTACCTCGCGATATTTCATGTCTCAAACAGACAAATAGCGCCGGTGCTGGAGATTATGGATGAATACGGCGCCCGGGCAGAAGGACCAGTCTATCTCTTCGGAATCCCCTTTCGGTTTGTGACGATCTGATGGCAGAGGCGCCGACGCCGATCCGTCCTGAGACGAACCTGCCCCGGCCAGCCCGCTGTGCGTACAAGCGTGTACCTGGCTAAATCTTGACTCATCCTGTCTGCGGACAGACCGTGGAACGGCGGACGGCCGGCATTGGCATGATGAGTTCAAGAGTGCTGCGGCTCCTCACCTTTGCCTTCTGATCGTCGTTATAACGGCGTCGAAGTCGAGGCTCTCGCTGATGAGATTTGACTGTTAGGATAATCTATAGCGCAAAAGTTCTGTTCTGGCCTCTGTCCATTCGCAGGCTTTCCTCAACAATACCTTCTGAATTTCTGCAGTCAAGCCCACAAAGCCCCGCATTCACAGGCAGAGCGCGAAGACGGCAACTGCAAGACCGGTTGGCCGGGACGGAACCGGCAGTTCGTTCAGAGCATGACAGGTTTGGCTGTAACGCGCCGTCACAGGCCCGACCCTCAGCGCCACGGTCGGACAAACCTGCCGCCCAAACAGATGGAGGAGATAGTGCCCAAGACCCCCTGCAAAGCCCTCAGAAAGGACGGACAGCCCTGTCAGGGTCTCGGACAGGAGAAGTACGGCGGCTACTGCATCGCCCACGCCCCCGCCGACAAAGTATGGGAATGGCGCTCGAAAGGCGGCCAGGCGTCGTCGGCCGCGGCCAGGGCCGACAAACGCCTGCCCGACCGCCTGCGCGGCGCCATTGAAAAAGTCAACCAGGGCATGGACGACCTGGCTGCAGGGGAGATCGAGCCCGCCGCGCTTTCCGCCCTCAGCCGCGCCGCAAGAGTGCTGGTCAATCTCTACCGCCTTGCCGACACTGAAATGGACCTGATTCATAAAAATACCCCCTCTGTCCTGCCTTTGCCGCATTCAAGACCTGCACTCGACACCCCTACCTGCATTCGCAAGACATACCCCAAAGAAGAAGGTTTTCTACCTTAGGACAAACGGGTACATCCCGACCTGGGATCAACCACTTGGAACCGCAGGGGGCCTGGCCCACAGCCCGCTGTTCAGAAGAACCCCATGTCCGGAACCATTTTTCTGGGTGCACCTCTTCCATCCGCCCGTCCAAATGTGCTAGAATGAAAGCCCTGAACCTTCAGGACCGATACGATCAGGACGCGCCTCGATCCCATGACTGCGCCAACGCGCGACGCCTCTTTTGAACAGGGCCGCATGCAACCATCTCTCCTGGCCGCAGACGGCAAACAGGTCGAACCGGCCGCCGCACTGACGGAACTCCAGATCCGCGACTTCGCGATCATCGACCGGCTGCACCTTCGCTTCCATACCGGATTGAACATTCTGACCGGAGAAACCGGCGCGGGCAAGTCGATCATTATCGACGCCATCGGACTGCTATTGGGCGACCGGGCAACCGCGGAGATGGTGCGGGCCGGCGCAGACCGGGCGGAGGTCGAAGCGGTCTTCCAGCTGGAAGCAGGGATGCCGGCAAGCGAACCCGATAGTACACAAAGCGCTCCCGACGACTCGCCCCAAGCAGGCGGCATCCACGGTCTGCTGGAAGCGGAAGGCCTGGACGATCCCGATGCGCCGGAAAGTCTTGTCCTCAGCCGCGAAGTGCGCCGCAGTGGACGTAATTTCTGCCGCATCAACGGACGCACGGTCTCCCGCAAGCTGTTGAGTGAACTGGCCGCCCTGCTGGTCGACATCCACGGACAGGGGGAGCATCTGAATCTGCTCCGTCCCCGCACGCACGTGGACCTGCTGGACCGGTACGGCGGCCTGCTGCCCCTGCGCCGCAAGGTGGCCGGGAAAGCGCACCAAGTCCAGCAGGCACGCAGAGAGTTGGAGCGGATGCGCAGCGATGCCCGCACCATCGCGCAACGGCTCGACCTGCTCAGCTTTCAGGTAGAAGAGATTTCTGAGGCGGCCCTGGAAGCCGGTGAAGAGAGAGAGCTCGAAGTGGAGCGCAAGCGGCTGAGCAACGCCGAAACGCTTCTGCAGCTGGCGAACGGCGCGGCAATCCTGCTGAACGAGGGTGAAGGCGGGATGCCAGGGGTCACCGACGGCCTCAGCGAAGCCGTCGGCCGCGTCGAGCGGCTGGCCCGCATCGATGATGGCATGGCCGCCGCCGCCGCGACCGGTCAGGGTCTGCTCGAGGAGCTGTCCGATCTGGCGCGGGATCTGCAGGGCTACGCAGACGGGCTGGAGTTCAATCCGCAACGGCTGACCGAAGTCGAAGAGAGGCTTGCGCTGATCGAGAATCTCAAGCGCAAGTACGGCGACACCACCGAAGAGATTTTGGCCTTCGCGGCCGCAGCCCAGGTGGAACTGGATGAGCTCAGCAACTGGGAGGCGCAGACGGCCGCGCTGGAGGAGGCGGAAGAGAAGGTCCTGCGTGAGATCGGAGCACTGGGCGCAGACCTGAGCCGGGCGCGGGTTGCGGCCGGCGAGAAGATGGCCCTGCAGGTGGAAGCGGAACTGGCGCAGTTAAGTATGGGCCGCGCCCGTTTCGCCGTCGCCGTGGAGACGGTGGAGCAGGAGGATGGCGCCTACCTCCCCGACGGGCGGCGCGTCGCCTACGGCAGCCACGGCGTCGATCGGGTTGAATTTCTGATCAGCGCAAACCCGGGTGAGCCGGTCAAACCGATGGCCAGGGTGGCCTCCGGCGGCGAGACCGCGCGCCTGATGCTGGCGCTGAAGGGTGCGCTCACCCAGGCCGATCAGACGCCGATTCTGATTTTCGATGAGATCGACCAGGGCATCGGCGGCCGCGTGGGCGGTGTCGTCGGCGAGAAGCTATGGAACCTGACCGGTCAGCAGCCGCAACCCGACACCGCCCCCAAACACGCGGCGGCCGACGAACCGAATGGCAGCCCGCTGCGCCATCAGGTGTTGTGTATCACCCATCTGCCCCAACTGGCTGCGTTTGCCGACCTCCACCTGACCGTGCGCAAGCGAACTTTCGAGAGTGATGGCGAACTGCGCACCGGCACCGACGTGCTTCCGGTCGAGGGGCCGGCGCGCATCGAGGAGTTGACGCAGATGCTGGGGGCCGTCAGCGACGCCGGGCGGCAGTCGGTTGTGGAGATGTTGGCTGCCGTCGATCGACTGCACGGCGGCGCCCCGTGACCGGCGGCCGGCGCATCGGGTCGCGGGCGGTTGATCAGGAAGGTTAAAGATGTTTAGACGCCGCGAAAAAAACACGTATCAGCGAAACGGGACAGTGCTGACAACGCTCTACCGCACCTTCTATCTCTCCTGTCTGCTGCTGGGGATGCTCCTGACCGTGATAGACGGTGTGCAGGCGGCCAGCTCTCCCGGGCCGCGCCGCGCGGACTTGCCTGCCCAGGAGAAGGGGATCTCTTCGCAGACCGACTCCTCTCTTGTTCTGGTTTTAACATTTCGCGGGGCGGTGACGCCGGTTCTGCGTCAATATCTCAGCGGGGCGATCGAAGACGCGCAGCTGGAGGGGGCCGAGGCGGTGATCCTGCGCCTGGACACCCCCGGGGGCAGCGTCGACGTGACCAAGCAGATCGTGCAGGATATGCTGGCTTCGCCTGTACCGGTCGTGGTATATGTCGCTCCGTCCGCGGCGCAGGCCGGCAGCGCGGGCACCTTTATCACGCTGGCCGGACACGTTGCCGCCATGGCGCCCGGCAGCAGCATCGGCGCGGCCAGCCCCGTCGGCGGCCAGGGAGAAGACATTGGCGACACCATGGAGGCGAAGGTCGTAAACATCCTCAGCGCCGATATCGAGAATCTGGCCTCGCGTCGCGGTGAAGAGGCCGTGGAGTGGGCCGTCGCGGCCGTGCAGGAGGCGGCCGCGGCGACAGACGCGCGTGCGCTGGAGTTGGGCGTGATCGACTTCATCGCGACTGACGTGGCCGATCTGCTGGATCAGATGGACGGCTTCGTCGTCACGGTGCAGGGCCAGGAACGGACGCTGCGCACTGCGAATGCCCGGATTATGCCGCAGAATCTATCGCCGCTGCAGGAGTTTCTGAACTTTATCAGCAATCCCACCGTCGCCACCATTCTGCTGACCCTCGGCTCCATCGGGCTCATCGCCGAAATCTACAATCCGGGTACATTCATTCCGGGCATGATCGGCCTGATCAGCCTGTTGCTAGGGCTGTACTCGCTGGGCCAGCTGGAGGCGAATTTCGCCGGGCTGGCCCTGATCGGGCTGGGGCTGATTCTGCTGGTGGCCGAAGCGTTCACGCCGGCCTTTGGCGCGCTCGCATTGGGTGGCACCGTCGCCTTCATCTTTGGCAGCGCGCTGCTTTTCGACGCGCCGGGCCTGGCTGTGCCCTGGGTGACGATCATCTCGCTGGGCGTGGCCATGGGCGCCTTCGCTCTGTTCGTCGGCGGCAAGGTTGTGGCAGCCCAACGAATGGGCACTGCAACCGGCAGCGAAGGCGTGGTTGGCTCCCTGGCGACCGTACGGGTTCCCTTTGCCGAGAACGGCCGCGGAAAGGTCCTGCTCGCGGGCGAGCTGTGGAACGCCAAGCTGCAGGGCCCATCCGCCGGTGAGGCGCCGGCCCCGGAGGAAGGCGATCAGGTCAAGGTCGAGGCGAGAGAGGGCTACATCCTGGTGGTCAGTCCCCGGGAGGAAAGTGGCGAGAACTGAACCGCGGCAGTTCCAACTCGGGCCCATCTTAACAGGGCCCAACCAGCTCCCCGAGCGCATCACGAAAACACTGAAAACTATGTGAGCGACAGTAAGGCCAGTGGACAGATGAGGCGCGCCCGCTAGAGTTCCGCCGACGGACACAGGTCGGCCAGCGTGCAGTTGGCGCAGTCCGGCTTGCGGGCGTCGCACACCCGCCGCCCGTGGAAGATCAACAGATGAGCGATGTCGATCCAGTCTTCGGCCGGTATGAGCGCCATCAGGTCCTTTTCGATCTTCTCCGGGGTCTTCTGCTCGGTCAGGCCCAGCCGTTGGGAGAGCCGCTTGACATGGGTGTCCACCACGACACCGTCGGCCAGGCCGAAACAGACGCCGCGCACGACGTTGGCGGTCTTGCGGGCCACGCCGGGCAGTCTGATCAGTTCATCCATCTCCCGCGGCACTTCGCCGCCAAACTCCTGGCAGATCAGAGCGCTTGCGCCCTGCAGGCTCTTGGCCTTGTTGCGAAAGAAACCGGTGGAGCGGATCATCTCCTCCAGCTCTTCGCGGTCGGCGGCGGCCATCGCCTCGGGCGTCGGGAAACGTTCGAACAGCGCCGGCGTCACCTGGTTGACCCGCTCGTCGGTGCATTGGGCCGAAAGGATCGTCGCCACCAGCAGCTGAAACGGGTTCTGGTGGTCCAACGCACAGTGCGCATCCGGATGCGCGGCTCGCAGGCGGCGTATCAGTTCCGACATCAGGAAAGCTCCGGCACGGGTGGGCGGAGCGACACCAGGTCGTCTGAATCGTCGATACGCTGCCAGGGGTAGTAGATCCAGTCCTCGGTCAGTTCCGCGTAGTAGTCCGGCTTCTCGTTCTCAAAGAGATTCTGCCGCTGCTTCCAGTGGAGCACCGCTGTCTCGGCGGTGGCGCCGCTCCCCTGCACGCGGCTCTTGACGGTGACGATCGTGCGCCCCCGATCCCAGATATTGTCGACGATCAGGACCTTCTTGCCGTTCAGCAGCGCATCCGCGGGGAACTGCTGGAAACGGGGCCAGCTCATCTCCGCGCGCACGCCGGGCCCGCTCTGAAACACGACCGCCGCGGTCAGTACATCCTTCATCTTCAACGCTTCGGCAATCATGCCGCCGGGCACGATGCCGCCGCGGGTGATCAGGAGGAGCGCATCATAAGGGGTATTGAGCTGCATCACGATCTTGGTGATCAACTCTTCCACGTCGTGCCAATTCAAATAAACTCTGTCCATCTGTGCCTCCACCGTTCGCCGATTGCCAGGTGATCAGGTTGCCGCCAAGCGTCCAAATTGCTGGCGGCGGCAGCCTCCGCACTGTCTGCAGGCAGGGGTGCCCGCAACAAGCTTCCATCAGGGGTTCGAACTGCCCGCCTGCTCTGCGGACTCAGTTCCATAGAATATGCTGAAGAGCGCGCTGGCGGCGCCGGCATCGGCGCGCCGGTCGCGCGCCGAAAACTCTACGACCGTCGCCCGGCCCGTCTCGACCTCTACCGGAAAAACCGCCGCCGATGGTCCACCGGATTCCTCCGCCGGCGGCAGCAGCGTGACCTGCTCGGGCAGCGCAAAATGCAGACTGTACGCGCCGGGGCGCAGGTCGAAAAAGCGGAACTCGCCGAGCGCATCGCTCTCCGTCCGGACGATCACTGTGCCGGCGCTGTCGACGAGTTCAACCGGCGTGTTGGGAATCTGCGCACTGCCGGCAATCCAGGCGCCGCCCCCGGGCCGCAACGTCAACACCAGGGGATCGTGGTCGCTGGATCCATATACGGTCGAATCCCCTGGAACGACCTCCGTGCCGCTTGGCTGCGCAATGGGAAAATCGGCGTTGATATGCGCGATATCCATCCCGCCGAAATCGGGCACTGTGCCCGGGGTCAGCAGCAGATGATCCAGTGTCTGGCTCCCCCCATTGAAAATGTAAGTGTAACGCTCCAGGAGCGGCAGGGAGTCAAAGGCGTGCCATAGGAGAACGCGCCCCGGCTCGCGAGCCGCGCCGTTGGCGGGCTCCGGTCCATTTCGCAGGGTCTCCACCGGTTTGCTCGCCTCGAAATCATTCAGGTCGCCCAGCACGACGACATGCGCGTCGGGGTCTGTATCCAGACGGGCCTGCACAATCGAGGCCACGTGCTCCGCCTGCAACGTCCGATGCACGACGTTCACCGACTCATCGCCGCGCTTGCTGCGCCAGTGATTGACCACCACCGTCAGCGGGTAGTCCTCTCCCCAGGGGCCGCGTACAAGCAGGTCCGCGACCAGCGGCGGCCGGCTGAAGAGCGGCAGCAGCCGCGCCGGGCACTGCCCCGGGACCAGTCGCACACTGAAACTGAAGCGGGTGCATGCCTGCTCGTTCTGGGCGTTGAGAACCGTCACCCGGTCGTCGCGTACAAGCAGGCTGTTCGTCAGCGGGAAATCGGGGCTGGCGGTTCCGGGGCCGGCAAAAGCAACTGCGCTGTAGTCCAACCCGCTGATCCCGGTCAGAACTCGCGCCAGGTTTTCGGCGTCCTCTGGCTTGCCGGTCTCCTGCAGGCCGACGATTTCACAGTTTTGCAGACCGCCGGCGATAGCCGCCGCTCGCTGGTGCAGCGCAGCCTCGTAATCAGCCGCGTCGCGCAACTGGTCCAGGCCCCGGCCCAGCCCTAACACGTTGAAAGAGCAGACCCGGAAGGCGCCCGCGTCCGGCTGGGCCGTCTGCTCGTTCGATTCATGCCGGGAGAGCACCTGGATCTCCTCTCCCGGCAGCGGCAGCAGCAGATATTTGCCGAAACTGTAGTCGATAACCGCCAGCACCCCCATCCCCGGCTCCGCCGCGCGTACCTGCACGCGGTCCCCCCAGGCTGCCGGCGGCAGCTCCGCGCCCAGCCCGTTGCCCAGGAAGATCAGCCCGGCAACATCGGCGGGGTTGGATTGGAAGACCCGCCCGCCTTGCACGAATGGCAGGGCCTGTTCGGCGATGAGCGCGATCTCGACGTTGCCGTTGCTGAACCGCTTGGTCGGCCCCTGGACCACGCCCTGCAGTTCTTCGAATGCGACGAGCATGCCTTCGAACTGCTCCAGCAAAGATTCCGGGTCGACGTTGGGTGCCGGCAGGGGCGCCAGCGGAACTGACAAGCCGCTCCCGCACAGCTCGCTGGGGAGCGGCTCAATCGAGCGCGGCGTGGTCAGCTCAGTCTTTTCGTAGTATTCGGTCGCTTCAGCGCCGCGCACGAGGATGCATTCCCACGCTTTCACCCTGGGCGCGGAGGAGGTGTAGACGAAGATACCGTCGCTGGTCTCCGGGTTGCCGTCGCCGGTCGGATCCTGCAGATAAAATCCGTTCGACTGTACGCCGCTCACCAGGCCAAACGTAGAGACGCGTTTCCGCGACAAGGGCGTACTCGGCCCGTCGCCCTGAATGAGGTAGATCGGTGTCAAATCATCCGGCAATTCTGAGGGCGCGGGCGCCGCCGCCGCCGGGCGGGCAGTCAGCCCCAGCACGCACACGAGCAGAATTCGGATGATCAGTGGCCGCGGCGTAGTCAATCGGGAAATCATACCATTACACGCGCTGGGGAAAGTCGGACAGCCGGAGGAACCTTTCGCTCCAATGTGAACATCTATTATAGCACACAGCAGAGATACCGGCCGCCAGATTGTGCGTTCTGAAATAACCATTAACCAATGTCTGAAGCGGTTTTCAGTTGCCAGCGGCTTTACAGGCGGCGTATAATGTTGCTTCATGCGTTACCGCGACGCGAATCACGGTAGCTGGCCACGTGTGTTTCCAGGACGCGAGATCCGGATGAGCGCTGAATTTGAACTGCTGGCAGACGGTCTCGGCGTTGGCCGCCCGCCCGCCGGCTGGGTCGCCATCGTCGATATGCCGGTGCTGGTCCTCGTCGGTGTAACAGGTGTGGGCAAAAGCACAACCGTCGATGCCCTGCGCACCCGCATGGGCGGGATATCGCTCCTCCCCAACAGGCGCAAGCTGGCCGATCTGCTGGTCATCCCGGCGGTTCAGGGTTGGGACGGGGACCCGCCCGCCGCGGTTACGGACCGGCGACGGCGCTTCGACTACACGGGACGTTACCGGCAGCGGTATCCCGGTGGTCTTGCGCACGCCTTCAGCCGGCTGGTATTGCAGAAGCAGGCGGCAGCGTCCGGCAGCGGCGCATTGAACGTTTTCGATGGGCTGCGGGGCGCGGACGAAGTCACCTTTGCCGCGCAGAGCCTCCCGCTGGCCCGCTTCGCCGTCCTCAACGCGCCGGATGTTGTGCGGGTGGAGAGACTGGTGCAGCGCCAGGATGCCTTCGACCAGGTCGGTGAAAACACCGGCGGCCGATTCTGCTGGGAGGAGATGGCGGAGGGGCGCGACCTGTTTACACGCGCGGAGCAGACCCATCTGTCTGCGCTGGTAAACCGGGGCGAAGTGGACGGCGCCGAACTTGCGGCCAAGGTCGCCATCGTCGCCGCCGAGCGCCGCAACTACGATCCACACGCCGCCGTCGAGATCCTGCGCGCCGCCGCCCCCGAGCGCACCGTCGTCGTCGATACGACCACCCACGCCCCCGCCGAGGTGGCCGCCAAACTGGAGCGGCTCGCGGCCAGCTGACCGTCGGACTTTCCATGCCTACCACCATCGAAGCCATCGAACCCATTCCCTTCCGCCTTCCGCTGCGGGAACCGCTGCGCTGGGGCGCGGCCAGCGTCATGCAGGAGGCCCGTCACGTCCTTGTCCAGGTGCGGCTGAACGACGGCGCTGTCGGCTGGGGTGAAGCGCCCCCCCGGCCCACGATCTACGGGGAGACCGTATCCAGTATCTGCAGCGTCGTCCGCCAGGAGCTGGCGCCCCGGCTCGAGGGAGAGATGCTCGACGACTCCACACTGTCGAAGCTCTACGCACGCCTGCAGACGGTCAAGAACAACCAGACCGCCCGCGGCGCTCTCGACATGGCCCTCCACCATGCCCTCGCCAAAAGCCGCAACCGTACCCTCTACGAGCATCTGGGCGCCAGCAGCTCCCATGTGCGGGTGAGCTACATTCTGGGCCTGGGCGAAATCGATGACAGCCTGGCCGAGGCCGAGCGGACTGTGGCGCAGGGCGTGCGCGTGTTAAAGGTGAAGGTCGGACAGGACTGGAGCGCAGACCTGCAACGTCTACGCCTTCTGCGGGAGCAGTTCGGCGAGCAGGTCGATCTGTACGTAGACGCCAATGAATGTTTCCAGCCGCAGAACGTGCGCCAGCGCCTGGAAAAGATGGCCGAACTGAACGTGCTCTACTGCGAGGAGCCACTGCCGGTGGAGTTGATACTGGCCCGTGCCGCAGTCCGCAAAGCCTGTGCCCGCGCCGGCGACGCTGCCCTCCCCCAGCTCATCGCCGACGACAGCGTATTCAGCGCCCGCGACCTGCGCCGGGAGCTGAGCATGGACACCTTCCACATTCTCAACATCAAGACCGCGCGCACGGGGTTCACCGAATCGGCCCGGATGCTGAACCAGGCCCTGGTCGGCGGCAAGGCGGTGATGGTCGGTTCCCAGGCCAGCGCCGGTTGGGGAACGGTACTGGCTGCGCTCTTTGCCGCCAAGCCGGGGATCGATCTGCCCTGCGAATTGAGTTTTTTCCTCAAGCTGCAGGAAGATCTTCTGAAGCGGCCGCTCACGCTTCGCGACGGCTACCTGGATGTGAGTGGGCTGGCCCAGGCAGAGATCGATGCCGACCGGCTGCGGGACGCGCGGCTGAAGGAGTAGCCATAAGCCCCGGCAGGTCAACGCTCTCCCCGCGGCGCCGCCATCCTCCTCAAGTGGGTTCAGACCTGAAATCCCCGAATAGCGTTCGGTCGCCAATCAGGCCCGACTCGTCACAGCGTTATCGACACCTCCACCTATCCATGCGATAATGACGGCACCAAGACTCCGTCACAGCCACAAGAGAGTGCCACATGCAAAGCTTCAATGGGATCTTCCCGGCCATCATCACGCCGATGACCGCTGATGACCGCCTCAACGAGGACGCCTTTCGCCAGGTAATGGAGTTCAATATCCAGGCCGGCGTACACGGTTTCTGGG
Source organism: Caldilineaceae bacterium (assembly GCA_965204525.1). Lineage (GTDB taxonomy): Bacteria > Chloroflexota > Anaerolineae > Caldilineales > Caldilineaceae > Bin5. Next base: position 3,782,522 of record OZ241994.1, read on the forward strand.
TGGCCGGCGGCACGGGGGAAAGCGTTTTCCTGGACGACGCCGAAAACTGCCGCATCGCCGAGATCGCCGCCGACCAGAATCAGGGGCGCATTGCCAACATCATGCACGTCGGCGCCCCCACCACCGCCCGCTCCGCCCGCCTCGCCGAACACGCAGCCAGGGCCGGCGTCGAAGCCATCTGCTGCGTCCCTCCTTTCTTCTATGGCCAGAGCGACAGGGGCATCGTCGAACACTACCGCGTCGTCGCGGCCGCCGCCGATCTTCCATTCTTTGTCTACAACCTCCCCAGCGCCACCGGTGTCGAAATTACGCCGGATCTCATGGCCATGATCCAGGAACGCGTGCCCCAGCTGGCCGGGCTCAAACACTCCGCGCCCTACGTCCCCTACGTCAAGACCTTTGCCGAAATGGGGCTCTCCTGCCTGATCGGGAACTCTCGCCTCTTCCTGCCCGCGCTTCTGATCGGCGCCACCGGCTGCGTCGACGGCCCGCCCAACATGGCCCCCGAACTCTGGGTCGCCATCTGGCGCGCCTACGAGGCCGGCGACATCCCGGCAGCCAGCAAAGCCCAGGAGAAGGCATCCACCGCCGCCGAAGCGCTGATCGTGGCCTCCAAGTTCCACGGCGCCATCAAGGCCGTTCTCAGCCAACGTCTCGGCATCGACTGCGGCGACCCGCGCCTGCCCGGCGAGCCCCTTACCGCCGAGGAGCGCGCCCAACTGGCCGACAAGGTCGTTGCCCTCGGCCTGGATTGCTGTGGTCAATAGCTGCAGTTGTCAAAACCGGGGTAGTCAGTAACTGCTGTGGGGAGTGACCGGTGGCTGGTTGCCGGCAGCTGCGGCCGCCGGCAACCAGCCATTGAAACTACTCGTCAGAGGGTTCTACCTCCTGGCGCCGCCAGGTGTTTTCAAATTCCTCTTCGGTCATCTGTCCCTGGAGCCACACCTCCGCCGCTCTCGTTGCCACCAGGGTCGCGGAAGTTGTCCTGTTGAAGGTGCCGGCGACAACCACGAGTCCGTCCGGTTCGGAGGTCATGCGGGGCAGGATGCGGGACAGTTCAAAGATCAGTTGACGTTCCAGATTGGAGTACGCCTCGCTGTCAACCGCTAGATCGACGGCATAAGCTACGACCAGCGTCCGCTGTCCCTCTTCATTCTCCTCCACGTCCAGGTAGCGGATCTCTACGTCCGCCTCCTGCAGTATCGTCACCGCAGTTGAGATGGCCTCATCGTTTTCAAGCTGCAACGATGGGTCCGGCGTAGGCTGCGCCGCTCTCTCCTCGCAGCGCTCCAACACGACCGCCAGCTGTTCCTTCTGTTCATCATCGTCGGCCTCATCGATCAACCAGTTCAGGTGTGGTTCCGCCTCCTGGCATCGCACCTGCGCAAGGAAAAGCAGCGCCAGCGCCTGACGCGCCACGATGTGGTCGCTGTTCAGTTGAATCGCCTCTTCCAACAGTGGCTGCGCTTTATCGAATTCGCCCATGCGCGTGTAGGTCTCGCCCAGCACCGCCAGCACCGTGGAGGTGCGTGCGCCCCGTTCCAGCGCGTCCTGGGCAATGCTCTGCGCCGCCTCTACATTGCCCTCGTACAGTTGCACAAAGGCCAGGCTCTCGCGCGCATCCAGGCTCTCCGGCCGCAGCACGTCCCACCGCTGGGCCGCGATCACCGCTTCCTCCAACTCGCCCAGTATCAGATGTGTCTCATACAAGGCCTGGTAATAGAGTGGGTCATCGATCGAGAAGGTTCGGACCTCGTTCAATGCCGCCCGCGCCTCCAGCGCCTTTCCATCGCGTGCATACGCTCTCGCCAGCAGCCGCGCGTCGTTCACCGATTGCGGCAGCGCGTCCAGCGTCTTTCGGAAATAGGTGGCCGCCGTTGTGAAATCTCTCTCACAAAGATAGCTCACGCCCACCATCCGCATCGCCGAAATGCTGTAGGGCCGCGCTTCCAGCCAGTCCTCGGCCAGCGCCCGCGACTCGGTGCACAGATCCTGATCATTGAGCAGCCGCATCCGGATCAGAGTCACGTCCCGCCGGTGAACCGTAGCCCGCTCCTCCGCCAGCGCCTGGTAGGCTGCCGTCTCGGCACTCCGTTCCTGCTGCAGCAACATCAGCGCCATACAGCTGTACGCATCAGGGAACGGTGTATGCGGCTGGTCCAGCGCGATCGTCTGCATACACTTCGCTTCACTCGTCTCCCAGTCACCTTCTTCCGCCGCCATGTCGGCCTCAAAGAAGAGAGTCGAGGCATGGTCCGCCACAAGCTCGATCGCGCGTTTCGCAATCGACCGCGCCGCATAGATATCGCCAAACACATTGAATTCATGGCGGGCGTTGATGATATGCCACGCGAAGAAATCCGGCTCCAGTTCCAGTGCCCGCTCGTACGCCTCTCCCGCCTTGTCCCAATCGTGCATCTGGAACGCGATCGACCCCAGCGTCGCCCATCCCGCCGCCGATTTCGGATCCAGACGCACCGCGGTCTGGGCATGGTCATAGGCCCTGTCGACCTCATACATGCTGACAAGGATGTCGGCCAGGGCCGTGTGTGCGGTCGGGTTTTCGTCATCCAGCTCGACTGCTCGCAGTCCCAGCTCCTTCGCCTCGTCAAAATGGTGGGCTCCCTGCTTTGCCCACGCCAGGTACGCGAGCGCGGTGCTGTCCTCCGGCGCCAGCGCCGTCGCGTTCTGGGCCGATTGCAACGCCTGCTGCCAGTACTGCGACTGGTAGAGGTAGACGTCGGTCAGCCCCAGATGGGCGGGCAGATAACTGGGGTCGGCGGCAATCGCATCGATATAGGCCGCTTCAGCGCCGATCAGGTCGCTCGTCCCAAACAGCGACTTCCCCTTGGCGCTCAATGACTCAGCCAGGTTTCGATCAGACTGGGCCAGCGGCTCCGGCGTGGCCGTAGGTGTCGGCCCCGGCGATTGCGTGGGGATGACGATAGGCGTCGGTGTATGCGTAGCCGTCGATGCCGCAGGAGTTGTTCGCGTCTCCGCCGCGGGTCGACTGGGCGGCTGTTGGCACGCTGCCAGAATGAGGACTAGCGCGGCCAAAAGCAGAGGAACAGCAGCGGATTGCGGCAATCGAACGTGGTCTTTCATCGGGGCTCCTCCCATCTGTGGAGTGAGTACGAAAACGTGAGCAATGGGAACCTGTTTTCGCTCCTTACTCCACTTCACTCACTTATCAACCTTCGACAGGGCAAGGCACTTCGAGAGCCGGTTGCCGACCGCATCTTTGCGCACTTGACAGCGGATGAGTATACTCAGGACATGTCGCATTTTGGCGAAATTTTGTGTTGAATATGGCAATGGAAACCGGTCCGCAAAAGAATTCGTCCAGGCCGTTGGTTCAACTCCACGATGTCAAAGTTCATTTCAGCGTTCGCAAAGGTCTCTTTGGCAGTGAGTCGATCCATGCTGTAGACGGCGTGACACTGGACATCGGGGCAGGCGAGGTCGTCGCTGTCGTGGGTGAGTCCGGCAGCGGCAAGACCACGCTGGGACGGGCAGCGTTGGGCCTGATCAGGGTAACGGAAGGCCATGTCCACTTTGGCAGTACAGCAATAACCTCATTATCACAGAAGGAACAAAAAGCGTTTCGCCGCAAGGCTGCCGCCATCTTTCAGGATCCGTTCGCAAGCATCGATCCCTATATGACGGCTTACGAGAGCGTGGCCGAGCCTCTGGTGATCCACGGCATCGGCAACGACAGCGAGCGGCGAGAGCGAGTGTTTCAGGCGCTGCACGATGTGCGTCTGCGCCCGGCGCAAGAGATCGCCGGCAAGTACCCGGACCTGTTGTCCGGTGGTCAACGACAGCGGCTGAGCATTGCACGTGCCCTCGTGTTGCAGCCGCAGTTCATCGTGGCCGACGAGCCGGTCTCGATGGTTGACGCGTCCAGCCGGGCAGAGTTACTGGCATTGCTGCGCGAGCTGCAGGAGCGGTTCAACATCGCTTTTCTGTACATCACCCACGACATCGCCACGGCACGCCATTTTGCCCAACGGATCGTCGTCATGTATTTGGGCTGCGTCGTCGAGATGGGGGAGGCGGCAGATGTGGTGCGCAATCCGATGCACCCCTACACCCAGGCTCTCATTGCGGCGGTGCCGGAGCCGGACCCGGCCAACCGGCTGCACCAACGGCCCAGCCTGCCGGGCGAACCACCCAGCCCCGTCAATGCGCCAAGCGGATGTTCTTTTCATCCCCGTTGCGCTTCCTTCATGGCCGGCCGGTGTGAATTGACGACGCCGCGACTCCGTGAAGTCGAGCCGAATCACTTTGTAGCCTGTTTCCTGCATGAAGGGATTGACGCTTACCAAAATTGAGAACGCATTTTTGCTATTATAATATCATTTGATGTCCGTACCGTTGAAATCCAGATTCAGGCTGGCCATTGCCAAAACGGACAACTGTTGACCCGCCTGTCCCGCCGCCAACTGCCCGAAGATGGGATTGGCGACGGCGGAAAGATACTCTTGAGAAAGGGTTCGCTGGCTGGCGGTTGAGCCGCCGCCGGCGTTTAACGTATACATAAGGAGATCTGTATCCCATGGATAGATTGCACAAGATCAGGCGGCCCGGCAATGCCCTCAGGTTGGGCCTGCGACTCCCTCTTTTGTTCTTGACTGTCGTGCTGCTGGCAATGCCTCTGCCGGCAGCGGCGCAGATGCCCGTGCCGCAACTTCCGACACGCGGCAAGATCAGCAAGAACCCGGTCGATATCCTGGATGCCATGAATCCAATCCAGGACGTGCTCTCCGGGCCTGCATGGCTCATCGCCCAGGGTGTGGACAATCGGATTTTCCTCGACCGGCCGGGTTGGAACACGCTCGACCGTCAGAACCTCAGCAGCCTCCCCGGCAGTGAAGGAGATACGCCGCTGCTGCAGTCGGTGGGGCCGGGCATCCTCGTGCCCTACCGCGATCCGGCGCCCGCGTTCAGCCGCGACCTGCTGGTGACCCGGGACTTCAGCAACACCCCCTTGCAGACCGAGCCGGATATCGCCGTCAATCCGCATGATCCCGATCACCTTGTTTTGGGCCTGATCGACTACAACTTCCCCAACAATTCGGCTTACGTGAGCATCGATGGCGGTGTGAATTGGGAGGGGCCGCAGCAGATCAAATACCTGCGCAAGGACCGGATCTCCGGCGGCGACCCGGTGGTGGAGTTTGATAGCGACGGCAATGTCTACATGGCCTCGATATCTATCGGCATCAAGGAGTACTCTGTCGGCAACGCCACCGGCTTCGCCCTCGTCTCCTCGATCGCCGTCTCGGCGTCGAAAGACGGCGGCTTCGTCTGGGAGGAGCCCGTCGACAGCGCCCGCAGCGATGTCGAAAGCGATGCCGTGCTGGACCCCACCGGTCGCATACGCGGTACGGTAAGCCTCAGCTTCCTCGACAAACCGTGGCTGACTACAGGCCCTCATCCCACGATCGAAGACCAGACGGTGGTCTATGTCACATTTGTCGAATTTAATACCATCTACGACATCCTTTACATCGGCGAGCTCCCAACCCTGGGTGCGCCGGAAGTACAGACCACGCCCATGCTGGCCTACTCGCTCGACCAGGGTCTGACCTGGTCCGATCCTGTCCCGGTCGGGCCGACCGTAAAGCGCACCTATGGCGAGATCGACGACACCGAAGGGCAATCGAACGCGATCGGCACCAAGCGAGTCGTGCAGGGGCCCTTCCCCGTCGTCGATTCCAAGGGTACCCTCTACGTAACCTGGATTGACAGCACCGACGACGAGAGCATGAAAGGCCAAGCCGAATTCTATATGTCCAAGTCTGAAGATGGCGGCGAAACCTTTGGCGATCCCAAGCGTATCGCCCGCTTCCTTGAGCCGGGGTTTCGACCCCGTAACGCCTACTTCCGCTACTGGGCGTCCGCTTTCCCCAAAGTATCGGTAGGGCCTGAAGATGAGCTCTATGTAGCCTATGTCGCTCTGCCGGCGGAAAATCCGCTCGATGAGGGCGACGTATACTTTATCCGCTCACTCAACGGCGGAGATCGCTGGTCGCGGCCCGTACGCATCAACACCGATGAGACCGACGCCGTTCAGTTTTTCCCGGCCATGGACGTCGGGCCGGATGGCGTCATCCATCTCATGTGGGGTGATATGCGCGACGACCCCGTCCGGACCCGCTACCATATCTACTATACCCGTTCCGAAGATCAGGGCGAGACCTGGGGGTTCGAGCTGGAAGAGCTTGACCTCAAAGTAGGCGACACGCGCGTGACCGACTTCCCCTCCAATCCCAATAAGGGCTTTCCCAGAGGGCTTTTCCTGGGCGACTACTTCGCCATCGCTGCCAGTGAGAACGATGCCTATCTGGTGTGGGCCGACACCCGCCTCGGCGAGTTTGGCCCCACCAACCAGAAGATCGGTTTCAGCCGCCAGCGCGCCATCGCCCGCCCCGAAATCTTCATCAGCCCCGACGCCGGAGCTGCCGGCGAGACCATCACCGTCCAGGGGCACGGCTTCCAACCGGATATGGATATCTATCTGCAAGTCGGTGGCGCCAACGCTGCCTCCGGCCGCACCGACAAGCTCGGGCGCTATACCCAGCAGATCTTCGTTCCCATCTCCGGCGAAGGCGCCCACAGGGTCGTATTGGTCGACGAATCGGGCAACTTCGCTTCCACATCATTCTATATGGAGTTCGGCTTCGACAATGTCCAGGACCTGGAAGAGAAGCTGGATGCCCTGGATGAGAAGTTGGAACAGTTGAACGGAACGGCAACGCAAGCCGGTCTGTCGCCTGCTTCGCGCCAGGTCGCGGTGGAGAGTGTGCCGGCAACGACGGCGCTCGCCACCACCGCCGTCCCCGCGGCGAGCGCGGCCTGGCCGGTGGTCGGCGGCGTTGGCATCGGCATCGCGCTTGGTCTGCTATGGGTTTCGTTCCGTAAGCGAACCGGATAAGCTGTCAGAGGCAGGTCGCTCACGGCCACTATGCTTGCCGGACGTCCTCAAAAGGTCGGTGGCGAGCGGCAACCAGGTGGCCACAGGCCCCGGATGTTGGCAAAAGGATTTGCAATATGAAAACGACTTGGTCGACCAAAATTCCGGCATGGCTGCTCAAAGTCGTCCCGATCAGCCTGGCGATCATAATGGGTCTCTCCGCCTCGGTCCTGGCCCAATACAGCCCCCCTCATGAGGAACCCGGTCCGGCGGTCGAGCGGCTCTACTTCAAAGCGTTCAACGTGGACCGCGCTCCGCTGGACCTGGAAGCCGGGGAGATGGACCTCTACTACTTCAATCTGAAGATTGCCGCGGCCCGCGAGCTGCGCGACAAAGAGGGCATCCAACTCTATGAGGCCCCCGCCAGCACCATTTCGTTGATCCTCAATCCGGCGCCCGCGCCCGAAGGAAGGTTGAACCCCTTTTCGATCAAGGAGGTGCGGCAGGCGATGCAGCGCTTGATCGACCGTGAGTTTGTGACCAGGGAGATCTACCAGGGCCAGGCGAGTCCGATGTACACCAACGTGGCCTCCACCGATTTCGACTATCTGACCGTCTTCGACGTGATCCAGCAGGCGGATTTGGACTATGATCCCGAATACGCCCGCCAACTGATCGCCGATGCCATGACCGAGGCCGGCGCGGCGCTGGTGGACGATGTGTGGCACTTCAACGAGCAACCGATCCGCCTGAAGTTCATTATGCGCGTTGAGGACGAGCGGCGCGACGTAGGCGATCTGATTCGAGCGGCCCTGCAGGACGCCGGCTTTGCGGTCGCGGCCAATCGCCAGACCTTTGCTCCCGCCATCCAGACCGTCTATGCCACCGACCCGGCCCAGTTTGAATGGCATCTCTACACCGAAGGCTGGGGCCGCGGCGCGCCCAACCGCTATGACTTCGGCGGCATCAACTCCTTCTATGCCCCCTGGCTGGGAAACATGCCCGGCTGGAAAGAGGTCGGCTTCTGGCACTACGAAAATGAAGAACTGGATGATCTGGGCGAACGCCTCTTCAAGGGTGAGTTCGCCGACCAGGCCGAGCGCGACGACATGTATCGCGAAATGACCCGCATCGGCCTCGACGAGTCGGTCCGCATCTGGATCGCTACCGTCATGAACGCTTTCCCCGTGCAGGCCGGCGTCGAGGGCATCACCCAGGACCTGGCCGCGGGACCGCGCGGCCTGTGGAGCCTGCGTTCGGCCTATAAGGCGGGCAGCGACGAACTGACCGTGGGCCACCTGTGGGTGTGGACCGAACGCACGACCTGGAACCCGGTCGGCGGATTCGGCGATGTCTACAGCAGCGACATCTGGCGGCATCTGCAGGACCCGGCCATTTGGAATGACCCCTTCACCGGGATCCCGGCGCCCTTCCGCATCGACTATGAGGTTGAGACGGCGGGGCCGGACGGCACGTTGGATGTGCCGGCGGACGCCATCATGTGGAACGCGCAACGGGGCCGGTGGACGAACGTGGGTGAAGAGGTGACTGCCACCAGCAAGGTCGTCTACGACTACAGCAAGTACTTCCAGGCTCCGTGGCATCATGGCCAGACGATCAGCATGGCCGATGTGCTCTATTCGATCTACCAGGGCTTCGACCTGTCCTACAATCCTGATAAAGCCAAGATTGAAACGGTCATCGCCACGACAGCGCGCCCTTTTCTTGACACGATCAAGGGATACCGTGTGTTGGACGAAAATCGCATCGAAGCCTATGTGGACTTCTGGCATTTTGAGCAGAATTACATCGCCTCTTACGGCATCCCCGCCGGGTTGAGTACCCCTTGGGAGATGCTCTATGCGATGGATGAGCTGGTATTCGGCCAGCGGCGGGCTGCGTATAGCGACACGGCTGCCGCCCGTTACAACGTGCCATGGATCAGCCTGGTGCTGGACCGCGATGCCCGGCTCGTGCGCAAGGCCATGTTGGATCTGCGCCGGTTAGAGACCATCCCCACAGACGTGTTCACCCTGCCCACTGCCGACGGCGAAACGGTCCTCACCAGCAGCGAAGAGGGCGTGGAACGTTACACCGCCGTGCTCGAATGGTTTGACGAAAAAGGCCACCTGGTGATCAGCAACGGCCCCTTCATGTTGGAGCGTTATGATCCACCGGCCCAATTCGCCGAACTGGTCGCCTTCCGTGACGAGAGCTATCCTTTCACCGCCAGCGATCTCTACCGCGGGCTGCCGGATCTGATCGAATATACCGAGATCGAAGCGCCGCCGATCGAGTTGGGCGCCGACTATGAAGTTACCTTGACGCTGGATGGGCCTGGCAATCTGTCCCTGCGCTATCTGTTGATCGACACCGCCACCGGGGAGATCATCCAGCAGGGCGACGCCGACACCCTGGACGCCAACTGGTTTGCGATCAGAATGACTGCAGAGACCACGGACGAGTTGGAGCTGGGGATTTACGAACTGGTGCTGGTTGCATACAGCGATGAGCTGGCCCGCATGGCGGAGCGGCGCCTCGAGCTGGAGGCGGATATCGCCATCATCGAAGAGGAGCCGGCAGCGGAGGAAACAGAATCCTCAGAAACAGAGGAAGCCTCATCTTCCGACTCGGATGAGGAGTCGTCCGAGGCCGCAGCCGAAGAGGAAGAGAGCGAATCGGAATCCGCGGCGGAAACTGCAGCGGATTCCGATGAGGCAAAGTCAGACACGGAATCCGACTCAGAATCGGATACGGAAACCGAATCGGAGAGCGCAGAGGCCGAATCTACAGAAGCTGAATCCGAAGAGGCGGAATCCGAACCCGCCGGCGGGCTGCCGGTGACCCCAGTCGTCGGAGCCGTGGTCATTATCATCATCCTTGGCGGCATCCTGCTCGCGCGTCGCAGACGTTAACAGCACTGCTGTAATGTCACTTTTTCGTCCCCTCCTCGTCCGTTCCCTCACCATGGTCGGGGTTTTCTTCGTCGTCCTGCTCATGCTGGTGCTGACGCTGGGCCTGACCGGCTTCTCCGACCGCATTCTTGCAGCAACGATAGGAGAGCAGCTGCGCGCCGAGCGAACCGCGCTGGCCGAGACCATCCGCGACCCCGATGAGATGGAAAAGGTGCTGGAGAAGCGCCGCGAGGAGTTGGAGATCTTCTATGGGTTGCGCACGCCCTGGTACTATCGCCTCCCACGCACCGCGTTGCGGGTGTTGACCCTCGACCTGGGCGAAGCCCGTTCGCTGCGCAGCTTCGACGGCAGCAACCGCGTCTTCGATATCGTGACCGAGCGCGTGCCCAACTCCATGCTCCTGCTCACCACATCGTTCATCATCACCGCCATCATCGGCATCAGCGGCGGCTCCTATCTTGCCACCCGCCAGGGTTCCTGGCTGGATCGCTTTGTCTCCGGCTTTGCGGCCGTTTCCTTTGCCATCCCCACCTGGTGGATCGGCATCCTGTTCATACTGATTCTCTCCATCCAGCTGCGAATCCTTCCTTCCGGTGGCATGTACAGCACGCCGCCGCCTACAGAGCCCCTGCCCCGCTTCTTCGACCTTGTCTCACATGCTCTGCTGCCGGTGATTACCCTGGTTCTCGTCAGCTTTGGGCCGTCGATCTACTCGATTCGCACCATCACACTCAATATCGCCCAGGAAGACCATGTCAAGATCGCCCGCGCCAAAGGTCTGCCCGAAAGCCGGGTTCGCCTCCGTCACATTCTGCGCGTGGCCGCCCCGCCGATCGTCACCGGCCTCATGTTCGGCCTGGCCGGGTCGGTGTCAGGCTCGATTCTGGTGGAGACCGTCTTTAACTGGCAGGGTATGGGCCGGCTCTACTACGATGCCCTCGCCGGCACGCCCGATGAAAACGTCATCGTTGCCCTCACCTTCATCTTCACTCTGATGTATGTCGTGATCCGCATCGTACTGGAAGTGCTCTACGTCTTCCTCGATCCCCGTGTGAGGTACACAGACTGATGCCGAACGGCAGTTCTCCGACTGGGGCGCCATCTGGGCCCCGACCGAAGACCGGCGCAAGGAGGAAAACGCTGTGAGCAGGGCCAACGCCTTGCAGGTGCTTCTGCGCAGCGGGCCGGGCTTCGGCGGCGTCAGCCTCTTGTGCCTGCTGATTGTGGTGGCTCTCTACGTGTTGCTCGTATTTCCACTGGATTTCGGCGAGAGCCAGTGGAGCAATCCCATCGTCTGGGTGGATAACCCTAAAGCGGTGCCGCCGACCTGGACCAACTCACTTCGCCGGGAGGCCCGGCCTCCCCACCGTATCTTCGAAGGTACGGTGCCGCACACCGTGCAGATGGCCCGCAGCGGGCCGGTCCACAGCTGGCGTTTCCCCCTGACCTATGCCTCTTCCCATCCTCCGACCTTCCTGGCCGTCACCCTCGCCGACGTCAAATATGCAGAACGCCCGCCCCTGGTGCTGATCTCGCTCAAACGGCCGGACGGCAAACAGCTACGCATCTACCGCCACACGGTGCGCGGTCCCCGTGAAGGTGAGAGCGGACCGTTCCTGCGTTATGGCCAAACGCCGTTGCGTGTGCAACTGAGCACCGACGAAGCAACCGTGACCGCGGTGCAGAATTTCCTTGCCGACGAGTTTGATCTGCGGCTGGACGGCGCGCAGATCGGCGGACGCGTAGATCGTTTCCTCTTTGGCGTCCCCACCGGCGACTCTGAGGAAGCTTTCGCGCCCCTGACCGGCGACTATGAGATCATCGTCCAGGCCGCATTGCGGGAGGAGGGCGACAGCGTGGGGAAAGTGCGCTTCGTCGTGGGCGGCGCGGTATTCGGCCTGATGGGTACCGATAGCTTGGGCAGAGACCTGGCCCGGGGCCTGCTGTTCGGGGTGCCCGTCGCGCTCTTCATCGGCGTCATCGCCGCCCTGATGTCTACCGCGATCGGCACATCGCTGGGCATTGCCAGCGGTTATCTGGGCGGACGGGCCGACATCACGATCCAGCGCATCTCCGATATCGTTGCCAACGTGCCTGTGTTGCCGCTGCTCATCTTTATGCTTTTCATCGTCGGCCCCAGCCTGTGGATGATCATCTTCATCCTCGTCATCTTCGGTTGGCCGGGTCTGACCATCCAGATCCGCAGTATGGTCCTCCACATGCGCACCAACCAGTTGCTCGAAGCCATTCAGAGCCTGGGCGCGTCGCGGCGGCGGGTGATGTTCCGCCACATCCTGCCCCAGATCACCCCCTACGTCTTCGCCCAACTCATCTTCGGCGCCCCCGCCGCGATTCTGTCCGAAGCGGGCCTCAGCTTTCTCGGCCTCGGCGATCCCTCCATCCCCACCTGGGGACAGATACTTGAGGCCGGCTTCCGCACCGGCGGCATCTATCTCGGCTACTGGTGGTGGATCGTGCCTCCCGGCCTCTGCATCGTTCTTACCGCCCTCACCTTCATGCTGCTTGGGTTGGGCATCGAACCGGTGGTGAACCCGCGGCTGAGGCGATCGCCGCCATGACATCGCTCCTCGACGTCCGCGATCTCACCTTCCACTATGCCGACCGGGCCGGCGCTGTGCGCGCGGTGGACAACGTCTCCTTCTCCCTCGCGAGCGGCGGCTCTGCCCTTGGTCTCGTGGGCGAATCGGGCAGCGGAAAAACCTCGCTCGCCCTCGCCATCATGCGCATGCTGCCCACAAACGTGGCCCGCTATGACGGCGAAATCTGGTTGAACGGGCAGGAGCTTCTCTGCATGGCGGACGACCGTTTTCGGCAGGAGATTCGCTGGCGCAAGCTGTCCCTGGTCCCCCAAGGCGCGCAGAACGGCTTTAATCCTGTCCTGCGCGTAGGGGAGCAGATCATCGAACCGCTGATGGTGAGCGGAACCGCCGGCAAACAGGATGCGAGCGCCCGCGCCCTGGAACTGCTGGCCTATGTGGGGCTGCCCGCAGATGTATATGACCGCTATCCGCATGAGCTCAGCGGCGGCATGAAGCAGCGCGCCATGATCGCCGCCGCCCTGATCCTGGATCCGCCCGTGGTCATCATGGACGAGCCCACTTCGGCCCTGGACGCCAGCGTTCAGACCCAGATCACCAACCTGCTCAAACGGCTGAAGCAGGACATGAACCTGGCCATCATCTTTATCACGCACGACATCGCCCTGGCGAGCGATGTGTGCGACGATCTGGCCGTGGTCTATGCCGGAGAAATCGTCGAGATCGGCAGCGCGGATCAGGTGCTGCTGCACCCCAGCCACCCCTATACGCAACGGCTTCTGGCCAGCATCCCCCGGCTTCACGCCGACACCACCCCGCAGTTCATCCCCGGCGCGCCGCCGGACCTGCGCGAGCCGCCTGCGGGTTGCCGTTTTCACCCGCGCTGCCCTCTGGTTTTTGAGCCGTGCGCACAGGAAAGCCCGCCGGCCTTTGAACCCGAGGATGGTCAACTGGCAAGATGCTGGCTGTTTGAGGATGGGCAAGGGTAGAGGTTGAAACTGGAAGCGGTATCCAGGCAGGCGCCGGAAGACGCGAGCTGAACAGGCGCGTCCCTGAGAAAACGAAAAACTCCCGCTAAGGGAGTTTCCGAACTACTGATATATAAGAAAGAGGAGGTTGGCAGCGGTCTACTCTCACACGGGGTCGCCCCCGCACTACCATCGACGCTGGTGGACTTTACTGCCGGGTTCGGGATGGGACCGGGTGTTTCCCCACCGCTCTTGCCACCAACTCCTCTTTACTCACGCAGGTTGTAAGGTTGCGAGCGGACATGGTTTGCATGCTGATGTGTCTGATGTGTGCATGCTGGTCATGCGGCAGAGCCGCTGATGTTGTGTCAGGGGGTCTGCCAGGTTGCCATTCGCAGTGCCGCTTGTCTGGCACACTAAGAACTGAACAGGATAAGGAAGTACTGCTACAGGCGCAAGAAGATACACATACAGGTTAAGCCCTCGTGCTTTAGTACGGGTTCGCTCAAGACCTCTCAGCCCTTACACGTCCCGCCTATCTAACTGGTCGTCTACCAGCGCACTTACCAGACTCTCTCTGTGAGGGAACTTATCTTGAGGCTGGCTTCCCACTTAGATGCTTTCAGTGGTTATCCGTCCCAGACTTAGCTACCCAGCTATGCCGTTGGCACGACAACTGGCACACCAGCGGTCTGTCCATCCCGGTCCTCTCGTACTAGGGACAGCTCCTCTCAATTCCCTTGCGCCCACAGCGGATAGAGACCGACCTGTCTCACGACGGTCTGAACCCAGCTCGCGTGCCACTTTAATGGGCGGACAGCCCAACCCTTGGGACTTGCTCCAGCCCCAGGATGTGACGAGCCGACATCGAGGTGCCGCACCTTCCCGTCGATGTGAACTCTTGGGGAAGACTAGCCTGTTATCCCCGGGGTAGCTTTTATCCGTTAAGCCACAGCCTTTCCACTCAGAACCGTGGGTTCACTAACGCCGACTTTCGTCTCTGCTCAACATGTCCGTCTCGCAGTCAAGCTCCCTTTTGCGTTTGCACTCTACAACTGGTTTCCATTCAGCCTGAGGGAACCTTTGCGCGCCTCCGTTACCTTTTGGGAGGCGACCGCCCCAGTCAAACTGCCCACCTGACACTGTCCCCATACCGGGTCACGCCACAGGTTAGAATCAAAACTCAATCAGGGTGGTATTTCACCAGCGACTCCACCGATCCTGGCGAACCAGCTTCGCAGTCTCCCACCTATCCTACACAGAGTAAGCCCTAATCCAATATCAAGCTGCAGTAAAGCTCCACGGGGTCTTTTTGTCCTGCTGCGGGTAAGAAGCATCTTCACTCCTACTTCAGTTTCACCGGGCCCTCCGTCGAGACAGCGCCCCACTCGTTACGCCTTTCGTGCGGGTCGGAACTTACCCGACAAGGAATTTCGCTACCTTAGGACCGTTATAGTTACGGCCGCCGTTCACCGGGGCTTCAGTTCAAAGCTCTCACCTCTCCCCTTAACCTTCCGGCACTGGGCAGGCGTCAGCCCGTATACGTCGTCTCTCAACTTCGCACGGACCTGTGTTTTTGCTAAACAGTCGGCAGGGCCTCTTCTCTGCGGCCTCCTCAAGCTCAGGCACGTCTGTACCCTCACTCTACCGAGGCGGTCCTTCTCCCGAAGTTACGGACCCTTTTTGCCTAGTTCCTTGACGAAGGTTCTCCCGTCCCCCTTGGTGTTCTCCACCTGTCTACCTGTGTCGGTTTGCGGTACGGTCGCATAGGTCTCACTAGAGGCTTTTCTCGTCAGCTTGGGTTCAATCACTTCCACCTTATTAAAGGCTCGCCTTCACCCCTCAGCTCAGACGGTCTTTTAACCCCGCCCTCAGCGCCTACAGGCTTGGCACCAGCTCTTCCAGCCGCTGGCTGACCTACCCTTCTGCGTCACCCCTTCGCTCAATCAACCTGATGCGGTACAGGAATATTCACCTGTTATCCATCGGCTACGCCTTTCGGCCTCGCCTTAGGTCCGACTAACCCGACGCGGATTGACCTCCCGTCGGAAACCTTAGACTTCCGGGGACTGCGGTTCTCACACAGCTCTCGCTACTCGTGCCAACATTCTCGCTTCCATGCACTCCACGACTCCTCTCGGTATCGCTTCCATGCACATGGAACGCTCGCCTACCTCTCACGCATGCCCGCAGGCATACGCAAAACCGTAGCTTCGGCGGGTGACTTCAGCCCCGTTATATTTTCGGCGCAGTATCACTTGACCAGTGAGCTGTTACGCACTCTTTCAAGGATGGCTGCTTCCAAGCCAACCTCCTGGCTGTCTCTGTAACACCACTTCCTTTCCCACTTAGTCTCCACTTGAGGACCTTAGCTGACGGTCTGGGCTTTTCCCCTCTTGACCACGAAACTCATCTCCCGTAGTCCAACTGCCGTTCTAAAGCACAGGCATTCGGAGTTTGGTTGAGTTCGGTAAGCATTTCGCCCCCTACCTCATCCAGTGCTCTACCTCCTGCGCTCAGCAAACGACGCTAGCCCTAAAGCTATTTCGGCGAGAACCAGCTATCTCCAGGTTCGTTTGGCATTTCACCCCTATCCACACCTCATCCGAGCACTTTGCAACGTACACCGGTTCGACCCTCCACGAAATTTTACTCCCGCTTCAGTCTGGACATGGATAGCTCACCTGGTTTCGGGTCTACTGCCAGCAACTGAACGCCCTCTTCAGACTCGCTTTCGCTTCGGCTCCGGCTATCACACCTTAACCTCGCTACTGACCGTAACTCGTTGGCTCATTCTCCAATAGGCACGCCATCACCCGGCCAGGGCGAACCCCGGCATCAGGCTCTGACTGCTTGTAGGCATACGGTTTCAGGCTCTCTTTCACTCCCCTATCAGGGGTCCTTTTCACCTTTCCCTCACGGTACTTGTCCACTATCGGTCGCCAAAGGTATTTAGTCTTGGAGAGTGGTCTCCCCAGCTTCTCACAGGGTTTGCGTGCCCCGTGATACTCAGGATCCCGACCAGCCCTTCCCGGATTTCGCCTACGGGACTCTCACCCTCTCCGGTCCGCCTTTCCAGTGCGGTTCCGCTATCCGGTCCAGACCTTCCGTCGGTCCTGCTACCCCCCACCAGCTTGCACCGGTACGGTTTGGACTCCTCCGCTTTCGCTCGCCACTACTCACGGAATCTTTTCTTTTCCTCCGGGTACTTAGATGTTTCACTTCCCCGAGTTCCCCGCTGCGCAGCTATCTTTTCACTGCGCGCTGCCCCGGCATTCCCCAGGGCGGGTTTCCCCATTCGGACATCTGCGGATCGCAGCCTTACCACAACTCCCCGCAGCTTTTCGCAGTGGTACACGTCCTTCCTCGGCCTTTGGCGCCAAGGCATCCTCCGTATGCCCTTCGTAGCTTAACCTGCTGTGTGCGGAGCAACGACCCGAAAGCCGCCGCTCACTTCCTACTCCTACAGCAGTTCTTCTCTATCCTATTCAGTTCTTAATGTGCCATCCCTGCTACTGCTTCCCGCTCGCAGTCGACCGGATTTCCTGACTCCAGCCTTCCGCTTCACAGCCGGCCGGGCCTGCAGAACCCTTCCCCGCTGCCATCACACAGCTTCCGCTCCTGCTCCCCGCTTCCGCCGTACGACTGTGGGCCTGCGTGGACTCGAACCACGGACCCCTGCGTTATCAGCACAGTGCTCTAACCGTCTGAGCTACAGGCCCTCTCCACTTGCCCTGACTTCTCTTCAGAGGCACATTAACCCCTGAAAAGTGACAAGATAACCGGCCTCTTACAGACCTTTACCGCTTGCTGCTGCAGACGTCTCCGCTTCCCCGACAACACAGCAACTGCACTGTATAGCCACTACACTGTACAGAATCTGCGCCGTCTCCACGAAAACGCCTTCGCTTCCTTAGAAAGGAGGTGATCCAGCCGCACCTTCCGGTACGGCTACCTTGTTACGACTTCGTCCCAGTCATCAGTCCCACCCTAAACAGCTCCCTCCCGCAGGTTGGGTCACCGTCTTCAGGTCTTACCAACTCCCATGACGTGACGGGCGGTGTGTACAAGGCCCGGGAACGTATTCACCGCAGTATTGCTGACCTGCGGTTACTAGCAACTCCGACTTCATGCAGGCGAGTTGCAGCCTGCAATCCGAACTATGACTGGCTTTGTTGAGATTCGCTTCAGGTCTCCCCTTCGCTTCCCTTTGTACCAGCCATTGTAGCGTGTGTGTAGCCCTGGACATATAGGCCATGCTGACTTGACATCATCCGCACCTTCCTCCGGCTTGTTACCGGCAGTCTCGCTAGACACTTGTAACTAGCAACACGGGTTGCGCTCGTTGCGGGACTTAACCCAACATCTCACGACACGAGCTGACGACAGCCATGCAGCACCTGTCTACGCTGCCCGAAGGCTCGTTCCGGTTTCCCTTCACTACTACGTACATGTCAAGCCCAGGTAAGGTTCTTCGCGTTGCATCGAATTAAACCACACGCTCCGCTGCTTGTGCGGGCCCCCGTCAATTCCTTTGAGTTTTAGCCTTGCGACCGTACTCCCCAGGCGGTGAACTTATCGCGTTTGCTCCGGCACAGACGGCTTCTACACCGCCCACACCTCGTTCACATCGTTTACAGCGTGGACTACCGGGGTATCTAATCCCGTTCGCTACCCACGCTTTCGTGCCTCAGCGTCAGTAAAATGCCAGGAGGCCGCCTTCGCCTCTGGTGTTCTTCCCGATATCTACGCATTCCACCACTACACCGGGATTTCCGCCCCCCTCTCATTCACTCTAGCCCTACAGTTTCCGACGTCCTCTCCCAGTTAAGCCAGAAGCTTTCACGCCGGACTTGTAGCGCCGCCTGCGCACCCTTTACGCCCAGTAATTCCGGATAACGCTCGACACCTAGGTATTACCGCGGCTGCTGGCACCTAGTTAGCCGTGTCTTCGTCCTGGGGTACCGTCCTTCCTCTTCCCCCAGTTAAGGAGTTTACAATCCGAAAACCTTCGTCCTCCACGCGGCGTTGCTGCGTCAGGGTTCCCCCCATTGCGCAATATTCCTCACTGCTGCCCCCCGTAGGAGTCGGAACCGTGTCTCAGTTCCCGTGTGGCTGGTCTTCCTCTCAGAACAGCTATCGATCATCGCCTTGGTAGGCCTTTACCCCACCAACCAGCTAATCGACCGCAGGCCCCTCCCAAATCGCCTCAGCTTTCCTCACCGAAACCACCGCCCCGGCGAGATTATGCGGTATTAGCCACAGTTTCCCGTGGTTATCCCCCCTTTCAGGGCAGGTTACCTACGTGTTACGCACCCGTTCGCCACTCTCCACGGCACTAAATCACCGAAGCAATCAGCACCGCTTCCCGTTCGACTTGCATGTGTTAAGCACGCCGCCAGCGTTCATCCTGAGCCAGGATCAAACTCTCCGTATTTTCGCTGCTGCCCCCTAAGCGTACCTCCTGCTCCCAGTACACCCGGAAACAACAGCACCTCTACGCAAAGCTCTTCTAAACTCTCAAGTCATCTCGCTCCCAAACCACCCCGCATCCCAAACAACACCGGAACACAGAGCAACCCGAAAACGACTGACAGGTCTGCTGGACTCGCTTATCTTGCCACTCTTCAACTGTTAATGTGCCGCAACTTTCCTACTCTACTACATAACCCGCCGCCAAACCAAATCCCGATCCAACTGATCTGTATGCGGTTTGGCCGCTGGTTACCTCGTCCCCAACCTACGGTTTCCCAGACGTTGCTGCAGCAATCGCCCGGATAATAGAGATCGAGGGACAAGAGTGACCAATTTACCCCAGCGTCACACCCTTGTCAAATCTCGATCAAGCCGAAATTTCGAAAACCATTTGCAGCCAGACCTGATTCTATTCTGGGACAACTGTGCCAGCTGCAGATTCCATGGACAAGAATCCGTAGGGTCAGGGCACATCATGAGCGTGTCCCCAAAGACGGGCATAAGCGGTAAAACTGCGCAGCAACTCGTCGTGGCGCCCCTGAGCGACCAGGACTCCGTGGTCCAGGAGCGCCACCCTGTCCGCCCTCTGGGCCGTCGTCTCCCGGTGCGCAATGACGATCACGGTACGCCCTTCCATCAGCCGTCGCATCGCCCGCTGAACCAGGGCTTCTGTTCCCGGGTCGACGTTGGAAAGAGCCTCATCCAGAATGGCGACCTCGGGGTTAACCAGCGCGACGCGAGCCAGCGAGACCAGCTGGCGCTCCCCTGCCGAAAGCCGCGCCCCGCGCGCGTCCACCTGTGTAAGCAGACCCTCGGAGAACTGATCGAAACGCTCGTACAGCCCAAGGTCGGAGACCACCTTGGCAATATCCGTTTCAGAGGTCTCCGGCCGGAACAGACCGATGTTGTCGGCCACACTGCCTCGGAAAAGATGGCCTTCCTGCGGCAGCAGGACGATGCGGCGACGGACGCTGGCCAGTGTGGCGTCTCTGAGATCAAGCCCGCCGTACGCAATACTTCCTTCTTCGGGGTCGTACAGCCTGGCCAGCAGGCGGGCCAGTGTGGACTTGCCCGCGCCCGTATGCCCCACCAGCGCCAGTGTCTCGCCGGGCTGAACCGACAAGTTAATGTCCGTGAGGACTTGCGTCCCTTGTGTATAGGAAAAGGTAACGCTGCTGGCTTCCAGAGGGCCCGAGGCTGAAAGCGCCACCGCGCCGACGCGCTCTTGGATTTCCAGCGGCACATCCAGCAGGGCGAAGATGCGCCCCAGCGACGCTCTTGCTGACTGGGCTTCACCGAATAGCCGGCCCAACGACTCCAAGGGCCCGAAAATCCTGGTAAGCGAAAGCACGAAGGCCGACACGACGCCGACGGTGACCATGCCCACCGTGTTCAGACCAGCTCCTACGCCGAGAATCGCTGCCGTAACGAAGACCCAGGTGAACTCCAGCCAGGGAAAATAGCGGTTGTTCACGCTGACCACCTGCATGCGCGCCTCATACTCACCGTCCTGGCAACGGTCAATGAACTCCCCCCAGGTTTTCAGCCGTCGAAACAGGTGCAGAGACCGAGCGCCGGTGAGGCCCTGCTCAATCACGTCCAGGCTGGCTGCATACCGCTCCCGGTTGTTGCGTTGCGCCGGCTCCGCCCTGCGGATGTACCGCCGGGACAGCCACCGCAGCATGGGGACCGCAATCAGGCTGACGGCCAGCAGAGGGGGCGAGAGGCTGCCCATGACCACGATGCCCAGTACAAGGAGCAGCAAGCCCGTCAGGAGACTGGACATACCGCTGCGGACGAACGAGGAAAGGGTCTGGACATCGTCGCTGGCGCGGGCGATCAGCGCCCCCGTATTGTGGGCGTCGTAGAAGCGGAGAGAGAGTTGAGAAAGGTGCTCGAATACGCGATTCCTTAAGCGAGCGAGATACCGTTCTCCAACCCAGGCAAACAGGATCAGGTGCCCGGCGGTCAGAACTGCTTCTGCGGCCACCGCCCCGAGCAGCAGGAATACGCTCAGGCTCAAGGCGTCCATGTCTTTCTGAATGACGCCGCGATCAATGACCCAGGAGACCAGCACAGGTTGGGCGAGGGTCGCGCAGACGGTCCCAATCAGCAGCACCGACGCCGCGATCGCGGGCCAGCGCAAGGAAGCGCCGAATTCCAGGCCGCGTTGCAGCGGCCGGTCGGCGAAGGGGGCGATGGCAAAGGGCGAAGCATCTGTCGTGGTGCTCATAGTTCGTCTCCACTGCTCAAAACCTGCCGGTAGAGGGGCATCGAATTCCACAACTGTTCATCAGTTCCCTCCGCGGCGATCTTTCCGGCGTCGAGCAAAACGACCCTGTCGGCGCGGGCGGCGACGCGGCGGCGCTGGGTCGCGACCAGCATCGTCCTCTGCTGCTCGCCGCTGGTCAGTCCTTCCCAGATCGCGGCATCGGTAGTGGGGTCCAATGAAGAGGAGACGTCGTCAAGCAACAGGATGCGCGGCTCGACCAGGACCGCGCGCGCCAGGGTGATGCGTTGCCGCTGGCCGCCGGAGAGTGTCAGGCCCCGTTCACCGATTCTGGACTCATATCCGTCCGGCATCTCTATGATGAACTGATGGGCCTGGGCCAGCTGCGCAGCACGCTCGATCTCGATCTGTGATGCCTTCGGCATGCCCAGGGAGATGTTGGCGGCCAGGGTGTCTCGGAAGAGCACGGCGTCGTCGGAGGCCAGGCATACGGCCGTCCGCAGTTCCTCCAGGCAGAGGTCGCGCACGTTGATGCCGTTGAGGAAAATTTCGCCTTCCTCGGGGTCGTAGAGGCGCGGCGGCAAGTTCAGCAGAGTGCTCTTGCCGGAGCCGGACTTGCCCACCAGGACGACCACCTCCCCTGCGCGCACCTCCAGGGAGATGTTGTCCAGGATCCGCCGTTTACCGAATTTCACGGTAACGTTGGAGAACTGCAGCGCGCCGCCTGAAGGAGGCAGGGCCGCCGCAAGAGTCGGGTCGGAGATGGCGGTCTCGACACTGAGCACGGCGTTGATCCGTCCTGCCGAGGCCCTGGCCTGCATGATTAAAGTTGAACCGCTCCAGCAGCCCCAGGATGCGGTTCGTGAGTCGGACCATCCAGGCGCTGAAGGCGAGCAGCATACCCACCGTCACCTCGCCGGAGATCGCCCACCGGCCGCCCCACCACAGGAGTGCCACCATGGCCAGGGCCGGGAGGAATCCCCCGAATACTGTATACATCGTTTCCAGGCGAACCAGGGACATGGCACGGGCGGCGATCGCTTTGCTGGCGGGTTCGTAACGGCTTCGCTGGTGCGGCTCTACGCCAAAGCCTCTGATCACTCGTACCCCGAAGATGTTCTCATGCAAGATGCCGGTAAGCTTGGCCGCCGCCTCCCTCAGCGCCACCGTTCGGCTTTCAAATGCCTGCTTGACCACGGCCGAAAGCAGCACCACAACCGGGATGAAAGCCGTACCAATGAGACCCAAACTCGGGTTCATCTGGAGCATAAGGAAAACAGTCAGAATCATACCTAATGAATAGGCGACCGTTGTCGCGATGATTCCTATGAAGGTATTGATGGCGTTGATATCGGCGGACATCCGGGTCAGCAGATCACCCCGGTCGGCCCGGTCGTGGAAGCCGGTGTCCAACCCCATGACATGACGGAACAGCCGGCCGCGCAGTCCCAAAGAGCCGAATGTTCTGGCCCGGGTGGCCGCGCTGTTGCGCATTCCACTCAGAATCGCGGTCAGCACCCCAATGACCACAAGCGCCGTAAGCCAAATGGCCAGCCGCTGCCAGTCTCTCGGCACCAGCCCCTCGTCAATGGCGCGCTGGGCCAGGAAGGGGACGATCACCACAGTGGCTTCCCACGCTAGGCCCACGGTCACGGCGCGGAACACGGCGCTGCGTCCCTTTCGCCATGCGTAACCGATAGCGCCTTCGGGCCTGCTTTTCGACTGACGGGCTTCGGCAGCTGTTAGGGTCATTTCGTAGATTCACCCGATTAACTATCGCTGATGGCAAACTCGTACCGCGATCTTCAAGGCCGGATGCAAATTTACCGCAGGTCCATCTAACTAACCGAGTGAACAAAGGCTTTCGCCGCCCTCGCGGCTGCGCCACTGCTGTTGGAGAGACCGGTCTTATATTAGGCAGTGTAGTGAATTCGTCGCGGCGCTCATGGATCGTCTCCACTGCTTAAGACCTGCCGGTAGAGGGGCGTTGTCCTCCACAACTCTTCGTCGGTCCCCTCCGCCGCAATCCTTCCTGCATCGAGCAGAACAACCCTGTCGCCGCGGGCAGCGACGCGGCGCCGCTGGGTTGCCACCAGTAGCGTCCTCTCCTGCTCGCCGCTGGTCAGCCCCTGCCAGATCGCGGCATCCGTCGCGGGATCCAATGAGGAGGAAGCATCATCCAGCAACAGCAAGCGCGGTCCGACCAGGATGGCGCGCGCCAGGGCGATGCGCTGCCGCTGGCCGCCGGAGAGAGTCAGGCCCCTTTCCCCGATTCTTGAGTCATACCCGTCCGGCATCTCCATGATGAACTGATGGGCTTGCGCCAGCTTAGCGGCCTGCTCGATCTCGGTCCGTGAAGCCTCCGGCCTGCCCAGGGAGATGTTGGCGGCAACTGTGTCTCGGAATAACACCGCGTCGTCGGAGGCCAGGCAGACCGCCGTGCGCAGTTCCTCCAGGCAGAGGTCGCGCACGTCGACGCCGTCGAGAAAGACGCCGCCGTCCTCGGGGTCATACAGGCGCGGCGGCAGGCTCAACAGTATGCTCTTGCCGGAGCCGGACTTGCCCACCAGGACGACCACTTCCCCTGCGCGCACCTCCAGGGAGACGTCGTCCAGGACCCGCCGTTCACCGAACTTCATGCTGACGTTTCTGAACCGAAGCCCCTCTCCTGAAGGAGGCAGGGGTGACGGGAGCAGGGGGTCGGAGATGGCGGGCTCGACGCTGAGCAGGGCGTCGACCCGTCCTGCCGAAGCCCTGGCCTGCATGAACGAATTGAACCGTCCTAGCAGCCCCAATGTGCGACTGGTGAGTCGGACCATCCATGCGCTGAACGCGATCAGCATGCCCACCGTCACCTCGCCCGAGATCGCCCACCGGCCGCCCCACCACAGGAGCACCACCATAGCCAGAGCCGGGAGGGACCCTCCAATGAGTGTATAAGATGTATTCAGGCGAACCAGGGCCATGGCCCTGGAAGCGATCACTCTGCTGGCTGGCTCATAGCGGTCTCGCTGATGCGACTCTACGCCAAAGCCCTTGATAACGCGTACACCGAAGATGTTCTCATGCAGGATGCCGGTGAGCTTGGCCGCCGCCTCCCGCAGCGCCACCGTTCGGGTCTCATAGGCTCGTCTGACCACGGCCGAGAGCAGCAGCAAGACCGGAATGTAAGCCGTGCCAATCAGCCCCATCCTCAGGTCCATCTGAAGCATAAAGAGGACAGTAAAGATCACAGCCGCCGCATGGGCAATCCACGTAACGATCAGATCGATGAAGAGGCTGATTGTCCTTACATCGGTGGATATCCGGGTCAGCAGGTCACCCCGGTCGGACCGGTCGTGGAAACCGGTGTCCAGCCCCAGAATATGACGGAACAGGCGGCCGCGCAGTCCCAGGTCGCTGTATGCCCCGGCCTGGGTGGCGGCGCGATGGCGCATACCACTGAAAACTGCGGTCAGCACGCCACTGGCCAGCAGCGCAGTAAGCCAGATCGACAGCTGCCGCCAGTCTCGGGGCACCAGCCCCTGGTCGATAGCGCGCTGGGCCAGGAAGGGGACAACCACGACCGTCGCCTCCCACGCCATGCCCACGCCGGCCCCGCGCAGCACAGCGCCGCGCCCCTTTCGCCAAGCGTACCCCAGGGCGTCTTCGAGCTGTGAGCTGGACTGACGAACTTCGTCGACTGTTAATGTCATTTCGTCTGTCCCTTTTGGAGATAGGCAGACAGGAGGCAAAGGAAGGACACGTGACCGTCTTTCGCGTCGCTGTCTACCCGCGATCCTCAATCTGGACCGCCGCCGGCCAGGAAAGATGCTCACCATCAGCACGCTCGAAAGGGCCTCGACCGTCCTGCCTCTTCCGACAATCTGGCCGGACGATGTCGATCTAAGGCATCGAAGACGTTTCAAAACCCCCTGGCATGTCCGGGTTCCGTTGCAGCCGCTCTTCCCCGATTTCCGCTAACGTTTGGTCGGCCTCCAGGATTGCGCGCGTGAACTCGTGCTGCGGGGTTCCAAGAACCTCTGAAACCGCGCCCTGCTCAACCACACGCCCATCGTGCAGTACAGTCACCCGATCTGCGATGCGGCGCACCACCCGCAGATCATGCGCAATCAGCAAGACCGCCAGATGGCTTTCACGCTTCAACTCATCGATCAGATCAAGAATCGAAGCCTCCACGGAAACGTCCAGGGCCGAGGTCACTTCATCACAGATAAGCACGCGCGGCTTGGCCGCCAGTGCACGGGCGATAGCGATACGCTGACGTTCACCCCCGGAGAGTTGACGCGGGAAGCGGGAAAGCAGAGCCGGGGAAAGCCGCACGCGTTCCATCAGCCTACGGGCTTCAGTCTCTGCGTCACTGCGGCTCAGTCCGCGCATGGACCTCAACGCATGCAGGAGAGTGTCGCCGACACGACGCCGCGGATTGAGCGAACCCTGTGGATCCTGTGGAACAAACTGAACCGAGCGGCGCTCCGCAACGGTCCGATCCTGCACTCGCGGCGCGAGGCGAGCGCCGGCGACAGTTACCGTCCCCGTGTCGGGCTCGAGCAGGCCGAGCAGGCAGTTGACCACCGTACTCTTTCCTGCCCCCGACATGCCGATCAGCGCGAGACACTCTCCTGCCTCGAGAGTGAGACTCAGTCCGTCAACCACAGAGTTATGTTCTTTGCCCCGCCGGTAGCTGGCGACCAGCCCTTGCGCACTTAGAAGGGGAGACCTGCGTTGGGGTCCCGACCCGTTTTTCAAGACGCTGGGGAGCTTTCCATCGCAAGCGGCGACAAGCTCGCGCGTATATGGGTGCAGCGGCTGCGCCAGAGTTGCGGTTACGTTCCCTTCCTCCACCACCGCGCCTTCGTGAAGCACCAGCAGCTTGTCTACAGATCTGGCTACCATGTTGAGGTCGTGCGACACCATAACCAGGGTGATGCCTCGCAGGCGCACTTGACGTTCGATCTCTTGAATGATCAGACGCCGGGTCATCAGGTCCAGCGAGGCCGAGGGCTCGTCAAGGACGAGCACGGCGGGGTTAGGGGCAAGGGCGCGGGCAATGGCGACCCGCTGGAGCTGGCCGCCAGACAGTTCGTGGGGGTAGCGGCTTGCGAAGTCCCTGTTCCCCGGCAGGCCTACCGCCCCAAGGCGCGCATTGACGAGTTTAGCGCTGCGCCCGCCGCGCATCAGTTCCTCGACCAGGCTGCCAACACGCATGTTGGGCGTGAGCGCGGCGGCCGGGTCCTGACCGAGGTACGAGATTACCGTACGCCGGTAATTCCTCAGATCGGGCGGCGAAGCGGTGAGGATCTCCTGATCTGCGACATGGATGGAGCCGGCGATATAGCGCAGTCCTGGTCGGAAATGCCCCAACAGACTCAGCGCCAGCGTCGTCTTACCGGCGCCTGATTCGCCAACGATGCCCAGGCTGGCGCCGGAGGACAACGTGAACGAAACGTCGCGCAGGACCGCATGGCCGGCATGGTCCTCCACAGTAAGTCTGTCGACATTGATCCCGGCTATGCCGGAGGAAGTGGTCATCGGACGAACCGGTCCGCAACAGACTGCAAAACGAGGTTTGCGGAGATCGAGAGCAGGGCAATCATGGTTGTAGGCAACGCGAGCGCCCAGAGATTAAGGCCCGCCCCTTCAGCGTTTTCTCGAATCATCACCGCCCAGTTTGTATTGGGCGTTTCAGGTCCGAAACCAAGCAGGCTGAGCGCCGCTACCAGATAGAGAGCGCCTACAAATCTCATGCCGGAGTCGGCAACCACTGGGCCCACAATGTTTGGCAATATCTCCCGCCGCAGTATCGTGAAGGTGCTGTCGCCTTGGGTCACACTTACCTGCACGTACGGCGCTTGGCTCACCTCAAGCGTGGACGCGCGCGCGAGCCGGGCAAGGAATGGCGCACCCGTGAGTACCATCGTCAAAACAATGACCGGCGCGCCGCCGCCCCAGCCTGTGGCCAGCACCAGCATGACCAGCACCGGCGGCAGCACGAGCAGGAGGTCAAGCACGGCCAATGTCACCGCTTCAATGCGGCCGCGTAAGTATCCAATCGTTACGCCTGCCGCTGCCCCGACAACCACAGTGGCTACTGTTGCGGCCAGAGGCACCAGTAGCATGCCGCGCCCACCGTACAGAATCTGCGACCAGAGATCGCGGCCGAGCCGGTCGGTGCCAAACAGGTAATCGTCACCGGGCGGCAGAAATGGCGCGGCCACTGTCGCGCCAAGCGCCTGTGGCGCAAGCCAGGGACCAAACATGGCCAGCGCCACGACGCCGATTCCGGGAACGGCGATCAGCGGGATCAGGACCCGGCCTGTGCCGGTCCTGAGATAACGGTGTATGCGTCCGTCGTTCCGAAAGTAGCTCGTTGCTGTCACTGTCTTTTTCAACGCATCCCCGGAATGGTCAGCGCAGTCGAGGGTTCGTAAGAACCCCGATGATGTCGGCGGCCGTAAACGCGACGATCACCGTCGACGCCATCACCAGCCCGGTCGCCAGTACAATCGCCACATCCTTGACTGTCACGGCGCTTACGAGTAACGACCCGATACCCGGGTAGGCGAAGACCTGTTCCACGACAACCGCCCCACCCACGAGGAACGCCGTAACTGCCGCCAACACCTGTGCGATCGGACCCACGACGCCCGGCAGCAGGTGACGGGTCAGCACTCTGGACGACCGCAATCCGGCAAGGCGGGCCGCTTCTACATTCGGGGCGGTGCGCATATCGACAATGGCCGCGCGAACGTAACGGCTGGCCCACGCGCCGGCGGGTGCTGCCAGCGAGACCGCCGGCAACACCAATATCAGGGGACGATCAAAGGGCGTCGTCCCCGCAGTCAGGAATGAGACCGGGGGGAGCCACTCAAGAACGAAGGCGAAAACGGAAATCAGCACACCCGCGAGCACGAAGTCTGGCAGGCTTACGCCGATCAGTGAGGCAACCGAAAGCGCAGAATCGGCAGGCCCGCCTGCATTCAATCCACCTGCGACGCCTACGACAAGCGCGATGGCAACGGCAAGGATCGACGCTGCCGCTGCAAGAGTGAGAGAGTTAGCCCCCCGTTCCTTCAGGAGCGGCCATACAGGCGCGCCGCTCGTACTGGTCCCGGCATCCCCCCGCAGGATGCCGGCAAGCCAGGCTAGATACTGCTCCGCAATCGGGCGATTGAGACCCAGCCGCTCACGCATCTCCGCCAAGGCCCCGGGTGTCGCCCGGTTGCCAAGAATTCGGCTGGCGGGGTCGCCGGGCAACACGTATATGGCCAGGAACAGCAGGAGCGAAACGGCCCAAAGGACAACGATGCCCGCCGCCGTGCGGCGAATAAGCGTTCGAACGAGGGACCCAGTCACTTGCTTCTCTCTACTCGGAATAGCTGGCCAGGTGGAAGCGCGGCGCTGACTGGCTGTAGATCACGCCGGAAAGGCCAGACGCCGCTGCGTTTATGTCCTCCTGGAAGGCCCATATGATCATACCGTCGTGATGGTAGAGATACTCCTGGACATCCATCCCCAGTTCAAGGCGCTTGTCGGAATCAACCTCTGCGATCAGCGCGCCGAGCAATGCATCATACTCTTCTCCCGCCATAGCGGTAATATTGAACCCTCCTTGGGACCCGGTCATCAGAGCCGCGTGTACCGCAGCGGGACGGTTGGTATGGATCGTGGACTGTAGCGGCGTCGACATCAGCCGCATGAAGTCACTAAAAAACTGGTCGGCAGGGAGTTCCTCCAGCGTAAGCGTCACGCCGGCCTCCGCCAGCTGCTGTGCCAGTAATGTTGCGGCGGCGACCATGCCCGGATACACTTCGGCGGTCAAAATCGTGAGTTCAGTGACACCCGCAGCCTCGAAGAGGCGTCGCGCCTCTTCCAGATCGCGTTCGACCTGGGGCAGCGAGTCGTTGTAACCGGCCAGACCTTTACCGACGACGTCGTTCCCAACCTCGCCAAATCCAAACAGCACTGTGTTCACAAGCGCCTCACGGTCCACCACGAGCTTCAGGGCCCGCACAACGTCCGGGTTGTCGAACGGCGGGATTGTGGTGTTCGCTGCGAATGAATGTGCAGTGGAGTTCGCCACGCCTGCGGGGAGAATTGCGATGTCCGGGTTGTCCGCTTCGGCTCTCGCGGCAGCGGGGTTGATGCCTGCGGCGTACTCTATCTCTCCGCCCTTCAGCGCGTTCAACCTGGCATTGGCGTCGCCGATGAATATCACTTCGATTCCATCCAACAGGGGCGGACTGGCCCAATAGTTTTCGTTTCGAACCAAACGTATACTTTTGCCGGGCTCATAGGCCTCCAGCTTAAAGGGGCCGCTCCCAATCGCCTCCGCTCCACCGGTCGTTCCTTCCGGCACCACTATCGATATCGTGGCGAGGTTGCGGTCCAGGAAGTCCCCTTGGGGAAAGTGCAAGGGCACGACCAGGGTTTTCTCGTCGAGAATGCGAATGCTGGCAATGTCTATGTTGACAAAGAACTGCGCAAAGAAAGGCGCTTGCTCCGGGTCGGCAAACGTGGCGAAAGAATAGACGACATCCTGCGGTCTCACCGGACTCCCATCGTGGAAGGTCGCTTCCTGCAGAACGATAGTCCACTCGCTGCCGTCTTCGTTAGGAGTCACCGACTCCGCCAAGCCCATCTGCACCTCCGAGCCGACAAGCCACGCCAGTGTATCGTAAACACCCCAGAGGCCAATCCAGTCCGCCAGACCCTGCGCGAAGAAGGGGTTGAATGTGTCGAAAGCTTCGCTGGGCGCGCCGATGCGAACCCAGCCGCCGCTTTCGTCCGCTCCCTCGCCTGTCGAATCGGCAGGAACTTCGGCGGCGCTTTCCATCGGGACCGTACACGCACTGAGCAAGAGCCCCAGCGCTACGGCGAAAATGACCACGGCATGACGCCATGAACTTCGTTGAAAGGACGTGTTGACACGACTATGCATTGAATTGTTAACCATCTGTTCTCCTCTGATGTTCGGGTTAAGACCTGCAGTTCAAGACCGTTATGATAGTGATGATATATCGGCCGGCGAGGCCCAATCTTTACACTCCTCGACAGCGTTTTCTACTACTGTTTACGATGTACTGGCAGGCTCAGACGAGGCGCAACTCTCGCGCTCGAGTTCGGCCACCCGGCGATCAAAGTAATACTGCTGCATCTCCCGCTGTTCCGGGATGGGCCGCAGCGCGCAGTAGCCGCACTTGCCCATGTCAGGATGCAGGTGCTTCTGGCAGCATACTTCGACCCGCATGAACAGCGCCTGATGGTCTCCGCTCGTGAGGGGATAGACCGACAGGCGTTCGCGCAGCGGCTCGGGGCCGCGTTCCAGCAATGACGCTTCTTCGGCCAATGCTTCCTCAACAGTGAAGACTCCGGCCCTCTGCAAGCGCATAATCGCTCCCGCGCAGCAGGTCGCAACGTTTGCCCACATGACGTTCATGCCGAGCTTCGTCTGGGCGCGCACATGTGAAAAGAGCGGGCGCATATGGCGTTCAATCATGCGCTCGAACATCCACGCAATCAGAGATTCGAAGTCCGCCACAGTTACTGCGTCGGCATGCGTCGCGGCGCTGTCGGAAGGAAGGGCCGCAAAGCGGCGGGAGCAGAAGGCGTATTCGACGATTTCCCCCGAACTGTCGAGCCGAAGCGCGAAGTTCCCCGCGCTCACGTCCGGCGCGCGCTTCAGCGCATAGAGCCCATAGACGACGTCCGGCACGAACAGATGCGTGTACCATGACATGAACAGCGCGGCCTGCAGGTACGGCCTTTCCGTCTTCATATACTTGCCAAAAAGGCCGAGCAGTTCTCTAAGCTTTTCTTCGTCGGCCAGGAGGTCACTGGCAAGATACCAGCCCGTCCCGGCCGGCGGACCGAATGACAATTCCGGGCCCGGATGCTCTTCGTTCCCGCCGGCATCTGGGGCAAGCGCTTCTTCAAGTGGATGTATCTTCTCCGCAATGATCATGGGTCCCGCTCCATCGGGTGTTTAGGCCGGCATACCGATCAGCTCTTCCCTTCGGTCGCTCGCCCGGCGAATAGGAATGAACATCGGCATTGTCGTGATGGGGTCCTCGATTATCACGCACTCGACGTCGAAGAGACAGGAGGGCGAGCCCCTATCCGCCATTCGGACGCGCGTTGTCGATCGAACCACAGTTGGTAGTAGCGGCCGTC
The DNA here is from genome assembly GCA_965204525.1 of Caldilineaceae bacterium. Taxonomy (GTDB): domain Bacteria; phylum Chloroflexota; class Anaerolineae; order Caldilineales; family Caldilineaceae; genus Bin5. The sequence continues at coordinate 3,813,760 of OZ241994.1, forward strand.
CTCCTGCTCCATCAGCGCCTCGTGTACGCCGCTTTGTACAAGCTGTCCGGAATCAAAGACCAGAATCTGGTCGGCGGCCTGAATCGTTGGCAGACGGTGCGCCACGATGAGTACGGTTTTGTTGTGCAGCAAGTTGACCAGCGCCGCCCGAACCGCGCGGTCATTTATTGGGTCCAGCGAGGAAGTGGGCTCGTCAAGCAGGACGATCGGTGAGTCCTTCAAGACAGCGCGCGCGATCGAGAGGCGCTGGCGTTCACCTCCGGAAAGCGTGGCGCCGCCTTCCCCTACGATGGTGTCGTAGCCCTGGGGCAACTCGACGATGAACTCGTGTGCCTGCGCCGCGCGCGCAGCCTCTTCGATTTCGGCGTCCGTTGCGTCGGGGCGGCCAAAGGCGATGTTTTCGCGCACCGTTGCCCGGAACAGGTAGACATCCTGAAAGACCACGGTTATGCGTTCGAAGAGCTGCTGATGGGTGAGCTCTCGAACATCGATGCCGCCAATGCGTACAGAACCTTCGTCGACATCCCAGAAGCGAGACACGAGGTTCAGGATGGTGCTCTTTCCCGCGCCGGAAGGTCCGACGATTGCCGTCGTCGTCCCCGCGTGGGCGGCGAATGTGACATCTTTCAGAACCGGTATCGATTCGTATCCAAAATGGACCTGTTCGAACTCTACGTCATGGCCCTGGGGCTCTGCGCGGGGCATCTCCGGCGCGATCTGCTCTTCAAGATCCATGATTCGACCGATGCGCTCGAGCGCGGCATCGCCGAGGCGGAGGACTTCAAAATGCCCTGCGAGCGCCACGATCGGCCCGTAGACGCGCAAGACCAGAACGAGAAAAATCAGTACGATACTCGCGTCAATGGCGCCCCCAAACCAGCGGTAGGCAACCGCGGCGATGACCACCGGTACCCCCATCTGGACAACGCCGACCGTCAGGATTCCCAAAGGCAGAAGGCGCACTACGAGCTGGTTGTTGATCTGGCGAATCGCGGCCACCGCACGTGTATAGTGGCTGAGGCGGTCGTTCGTGCGGTTGAAGGCTCTGGCCACCGTGATTCCCTGCACGTACTCCAGCATCCGCCCGCTCGATTCGGCGAGACGGTCGCCGCGCGCCAGCGCCAGCGCCTTGAACCGGTTGTTGACCCAAATGAACAGCGGCCCGGCGACGATAAGGCTTATTGTGACGGCTGCCGCCAGAGGCGCGTCAATGAATACCATCGCCATTACCACAAAGATCGGCAGCCCGATCGCGCCAAACAACGCTGGAATCGCATCTGACACATATTGTGTCACCATTTCAAAGTCGGAGGTGAAGTTCGCGGTAACGTCCCCGGTCGAACGCGAACGCAGTGTCCCCAAGGGCAGGCGCTGCACGTGTCCGAGCGTCGACGCCCGCGCATCGCCGACCGCAAAGAAGGTGCCGATCCACCCGTAATAGTTACTGGCGTACCAGATTCCGAACTGGAGGCAAATCGCAACTACGGTTACGCCGGTCGCAATCCACGCGTGGGTTGTTGTCAATGTTCCCGCCCGCAGATGGTCGACCACCCAGACGAGAAACACAACCGGAATGCCGGCGCACATCGCCTGCAAAAAGCGCAACGCAACCGACATCTTGAGGTCCCGGCCGCGCGGGCCCAGCAGGCGCCACGCCGTCCTGATGGGACCTATGTAGAAGGGGCGCAAACCGCGCAATGTCTCCTGCGTCATGCAGCGACCCCTTCACCTGTCAGCGCTGGCTCTGTTCGCTGCCCTGCCGTGAGCGCAATCTGGGATGCGCTCGAAAACGCTTCCCACATCTGCGCGTAAAGCCCCTCCTGTTCGATCAGTTCTTCATGGCGGCCGCGCTCGACGATGCGTCCTTCGTCGAGCACGATCGTCTGATCTGCCCCGGCGACGGTGGAAAGACGATGCGCGATGATGATGACTGTCCGCCCCTCTGCCAGACCGTCCACCGCCTCCTGCAAGGCCACTTCGTTCTCCGGATCGGCGAAGGCCGTTGCCTCGTCGAGAATGACGATCGGAGCCTGTTTGATTACTGCTCGCGCGATAGCCAATCTCTGGCGCTCGCCTCCCGACAGCCGGTCCCCCGCCTCGCCGAGCGAAGTCTCGTACCCCTGTGGCAGCGCCGAGATGAATTCGTGAGCACGGGCGGCCTTCGCCGCTTCGACAATCTCTTCTTCGGTCGCATCCGGTTTCGCCAAACGCAGGTTCGCCGCCACCGAACTGTTGAACAGGAAAGTCTCCTGAAAGACAAACGCGACCTGGTCCATCAGCTGTACCATCGGCATCTCCCGAATGTCGACACCGCCGATTCTGATCGCGCCATCCCCCACGTCCCAAAAACGAGCGATCAGCCGGGCCAGGGTTGATTTTCCGGCGCCCGAAGGGCCGACGACTGCGGTAACCGTACCCGGCTCTGCCGTGAAGGTGATGCTCTGCAGTGCCCGCCGGGATGGATCGGTCCCGTTTTCGTAGGAGAATCCGACGTCAATGATCTCGATGCGGGCGCCGTCTACGGACGCCGTTTCCCTGGCCTGCGGCAATACGTCCGCTTCGTCCAACTCGCGTACCAGTCGCGCGCCAAGCCCAATGTGAGCCATCGTGGTCATTACATGGAGAAGACGCATGAGCGGCAAAGTGAATCCAAGTCCAGCGATGAAGAAGAAGAGCAGAGATGAAGTGTCGATCATCCCCAGGTGCCAGAACATAAGTCCAAAGGGAATGACCGTAAGGACTGGGGAAGTCACCAATACGTAAAAGACTGTGAAGAGCGGCAGAAATTCCCGACCCCAATCAGCTTCATACTGCGCGGCATCGTCGATTGCAGCTTTAGTCTCTCCGAAGACCCGGCCTGTCCCGTTGAAGGTCCGCACAATCGGCATCGCCCGGATAAATTCCACAATCGAGGAGTTCATGCGCGCCATACTGCGCGTATACGCACTCAGCTTGCCGCTGCCGATTCTGACGCCTATCCCTATAATCGGCAACGCGATGACAACGACCACAAGGCTCACCAGGGCCATGCGCCATTCCACAACAAACAGCCAGACGATCAGGAACAGCATCGAAGTGAACGACGAAACCGCGTCCGGCACAATGTGTGCAAGGAAGAGTTCAAGCCTCTCGATATCGTCGCTGAGTACCCGCTGAATCTGACCGGAGCGTTTGCTGGTGAGAAAGCCCAACGGAACATGGCCGAGGCGCTGACCTATGCGCAACCGCAGCTGCTCGAGTGTCGCATAGGCCCCGCGATGCGAAGTCCACTCCGAAGCGGCCGCGAGCGCATATTGGAGTATCAGGAACACTGCCGTAAGCGCCGCGTAAAAGAACAACCCTGCGCGCGTGGCGTCCCCGCTGACGACGTCGTCCACTGCACGGTAAATGGCCCAGAACGGACCCAGCATCGCCAGCGAAGAGATCGTCGACAGGATAGCTGCTGCGGCAAACGCCTTCCAGCCGGTACGAGCAAAGGGGAGCATGAGCTTGAAACCGGTCAAAAGGTTGATCTCTTCGGAGCCGGTGACAGCCGTGGACTTCGTCGCAGCAGACGCCGCGGTTTCTGTCGAAGGAGAGACTGTCAAGGTGGATTCAGTCACCGGTAACCTCTCTGATAGATCCTGAAAGAGGGGGAAGCGGCTACTTTGCCATGCACGCAAACTCGAGCTATTCTCTGAGCCTCGGCGCCCAACAATTGCGGCGTATAGAGGGAACACGGACAACCTCCCCGGGGCGATACGAACATGGGTTATCGCTTAGGAAGGGCCGCACGTCGGGAAAGTATAGCACGCATAAAGGCCAAAAATTGGAGAAAATCCGTGCGGTTTCCCTTAACTTCTTTGTTAAGGAAGATTTACTACTGCTTTAATCAATGTTGCGAGTTGAACTTAAGCGACTGCTCCCTTCACTCATTCCGAAAGCGAGTCACTACCGCGCCGGCTCAGAGGTCTCACAGCGTCCCTGTCTTCGCAGCAATCGTACGCCCAGGCCCCACACCTCCTTACGAAACACGGGCGCCTTTCCCGTTATCCGGCACACAAGAGATGATGCCGTGCCATGCGTGTCGGGATCGCGGATATACACTCCCCCGGCAGACGGGATAGCCCGGTCTCTGGAGTGCATGGTATGATTATGAGAGTAAGAATCAGCCCGTATCGCGTGCAGGGGCGAAGAGATCCGAGGGAACGTCGTAATGTCGCAAACCGGCCCCGCCAAACAGATCCTGGTCGTTGACGACGAACCGCGTATGGTGCGGTTCGTGAAGATGAACCTGGACCTGGAAGGCTATCAGACGCTGGAAGCCAATGACGGCTTCCAGGCGCTGGAAAAGATACGGGAGTATGAACCCAATCTCGTGCTTCTGGACGTCGAAATGCCCGGCCTGGACGGTTTCGAAACACTCAAACGGCTGCGCGAGATCAGCGATATTCCCGCCATTATGCTGACCGTGCGCTCCGACGAGGAAGACCGTATCAAAGGGCTGGACCTGGGCGCGGATGACTACGTGGCAAAGCCGTTCAGTCCGCGGGAGCTGTCCAGCCGGATTCGGGCGGTGTTGCGTCGTTTTGAAGTGACCAATGCCCGGCCGGAAGATCAGATTATCACCATCGATGACCGGTTGCAGGTGGATCTGCAGCGGCGTGATGTCATTGTCGACGGGGAACGGCTGAGTCTGCGCCCTACCGAATACCGGCTCCTCCACCAGCTCATCCAGAACGCCGGTTGGGTGGTCCCCCATGAGGTTCTGTTGACGAAAGTATGGGGGCACGAATACGTAAACGACAATCACCTGTTGCGTCTGTATATCACCTATCTCCGCAAGAAGATCGAAACGGATCCATCAAAGCCGCGCTACATATTCACCGAACGGGGTCTGGGTTATCGATTCCGTGACTACAAGGATTCAGCACAGTCCTGACCCGTGTCAGAGTTGTCAAACGATCCGGCAGGATCATTTTTGAACACAGCGCCGACTATGTTAACATTCACAGTTGGTCTGTGATGGCTTAACATTTCCAACCGTTCAGATCGAGTTACTATCCATTCAACACGTCCTGGGACTGAGGAATGGGGTGCCGCCAGTATGCGGTCATTCCCAGCGCGAACAGGGCGGAAGAGAAACCCTGGAGGTTCTTGTGGCATCAGTCGTTACCATGAAGCAGCTGCTGGAGGCCGGCGTACATTTCGGGCACAGGACCCGGCGCTGGAATCCGAAAATGCGTCAGTATATCTTTACTGAGCGCAGTGGAATTCACATCATCGATCTGCACCAGACGATGACGCGAATCAACGAATACTATGAGATGGTGCGTCGTCTGGTCGCCGAAGGCGGCACAGTCCTGTTTGTCGGTACAAAGAGGCAGGCGCAGGGCACCGTCGAACAGGAGGCGACCCGTTGCGGGATGCCCTACATCCACAATCGCTGGCTGGGGGGCACGCTGACAAATTGGGCCACGATCAAACAACGAATCGACTATCTGAATCGCCAGGAACGGCGTAAGTCCAATGGCGAATTCCAGTCGCTTCCCAAGATCGAGCAACTGGTCATCGATCGTGAACTCGCCAAGTTGAATCGTCGTATCGGCGGGATCAAGACGCTCACCGCAATGCCCAATCTGATCTTCGTGATCGATACGCAACGAGAAGAGTTGGCCGTCAAGGAATCGAACAAGATCGGCGTCCCTCTGATCGCAGTGGCGGATACCAACTCTGACCCGGACGAAATCACTTATGTCATACCGGGCAATGATGATGCGATTCGAGCCGTTAAACTGATTACACGGATTATCGCTGATGCAGTTGAAGAGGGACGGCGTTTCCGCGAAGTGGAAATGGTAGAGACCGGACAGGTTTCTGACGACGAACTGGCGGAATTGGAGCAGTACCTCGGGCCGAGCACACTGGCCAAGCTGCAAGGCATGGAAGAGGAAGAAGGGCAGGAAGTAGAAGCAAGCGAATCCGCAGTGCCGGCCGCCAGCGACTCTGAGGAAGAGAATACAGCGGCTGTCGCTGAAGCGGAACAAGCTCAGACGGGCGAGGAAGCGCCCCCTGAGCAGGCGGAAACTGAGCCGGTCAGCGAAGAGGGGTAGCCGCCGCTGCTGTGCACTGGTCTGGCCTATACACTGGCCGCGGCGCAACAGCGAATATCTGCAGCAATGTCACGTTGAAATGGCGACGCAGAGTCAATTGCGCGCCGAAATCGGACAATCAGACGAATCGTCCGCACGGCTGTGAAGGCGTAAAGTTAGCGCAGTGCGGACGATTACGCGGAAACAGCGTGCACGCATTGACGTGTGAACAATCTGCAGCAGGGGAATCAGGAGGAGGAGTATGGCTGCAATCACAGCACAGATGGTGAAGGAACTGCGAGGCGCGACGGGGGCTGGCATTCTCGACTGCAAGACGGCGCTGAACGAAAATAATGGCGATTTTGACAAAGCCGTCGAATATCTGCGCGAAAAGGGGCTGGCGGCCGCGGCCAAAAAGGCCGACCGCGACGCCCATGAAGGTATCATCGGCACCTATGTCCACCACGGCAGCAAGGTCGCCGCCATGGTCGAGCTCAACTGCGAAACCGATTTCGTAGCCCGCACCGAGCAGTTTCAGGAACTGGCGCGAGACCTGGCGATGCACATCGTGGCATCCAACCCGGAATACGTGGCTCGGGAAGAGGTTCCCACCGATATTCTGGACAGGGAAAAAGCCATCTACAAGGCCCAGGCGCAGGGCAGCGGCAAGCCCGAAAACATCCTTGATCGCATTGCCGAAGGCAAGCTGGAAAAATGGTACGGCGATGTCTGTCTGATGGAGCAGGAATACTTCAAAGACTCTGACAAAAACGTCAAGGATGTCCTCGTCGAAAACATCGCCAGCCTTGGCGAAAATATCCAGGTCCGTCGCTTTAGTCGTCTGCAAATTGGCTAAACGCCTCGCGAGTCCAGCCCAATCTCTTTGGGCTGGACTTTTTTGTGTCATTGTCGGCGCCCCGTCAGGAAGCGGCGCCCATTTCAAGGAGTTGTTGTAATGGATGCTCTCAAATACCGTCGCGTTCTGCTCAAAATGGGGGGCGAGGCGCTGGCCGGCGAAGGCGGATTCGGCATCGATCCCAGACGCGCCGAAGAAGCAGCCCGGAAGATCCAGGCGATCGTCAACCTGGGCGCAGAGGTGGCCCTGGTTATCGGCGGCGGCAACATGTGGCGGGGCAAGGAGGACGGCCTCGATCACGGCATGGAGCGGGTGACCGCCGACCACATCGGCATGCTGGGGACCGTGATGAACGCGCTCGCGCTGCAGGACGCCCTCGAGCGCGCCGGCCTGCCCACACGCGTCATGACCGGCATCGAAATTCGAGCCGTGGCCGAACCCTACATTCAGCGCCGGGCCATTCGCCATCTGGAAAAGGGCCGTGTTGTCATCTTCGGCGCCGGCACCGGCAATCCCTACTTCACCACCGATACGGCAGCCAGTCTGCGGGCGATGGAGATCGACGCCGAAATCCTGATTAAAGCGACAAAGGTGGACGCAGTCTACGACAAAGACCCGAAGGAAAACAGTGATGCCCGCCGCTTCAAACAGCTCTCCTATATCGACGCCCTCAACATGCGCATAGGCGTTATGGACAGTACCGCCATCGCCATGTGCATGGACAACAACCTGCCCATCTCGGTGGTCAATGTCTGGACTGAAGACGCTCTCGTAAAGGTCGTCAAGGGTGAGCCCGTCGGCACCGTCTTCTCCGGCTAAGCCTCAGCCTGACAGCGTTGGCGCCCACCGGGTATCAAACATCGTTTTCCGTTTGTTCTGTACCTCTGCTAAAATATCAAGATAACTAAAGAACTGAGGAAGTGAAAGAACTCTATCCAGAAATTCCGATTGAGCCGTTCCTTCATATCTTGGATTTCCGGCGATATCCCGCGAGTTCAGCTTCAGCCGCCGACCCACCCCCCTGGCGCAATGGGCCATGCTGCCAACACCACCTGCAAGGGCCCCAAATGGCCTCAGGACTGTGAACAAGCCCCTTCGCGCCGCTGATGTGGAAGGAGTGCCGTTGTGATTGAAGACATTTTGGATGAAACACGCGATCGCATGAGTAAAGCGATCAACAGTTTGCAGTCAGACCTGATGACCATCCGCACAGGTCGGGCCAGCCCCGCGCTTGTGGAGCGCCTTAGCGTCGACTATCACGGCGTCCCGACCCCACTGATGCAGATCGCATCGATCTCGGTTCCGGAGGCGCAAACTCTCCAGATTCGCCCCTATACACCAACCGACATCGGGGCGATCGAGCGGGCGATCGCCATGTCCGATATTGGTCTGACACCGAGCAACGACGGCAAGCAGATCCACCTGACAATCCCCCCATTGACCGAAGAACGCCGCCGCGACCTGACAAAACAGGTATCTCGGCGTGCCGAGGAGGCCCGCGTCGCAATTCGCAACATCAGGCGGGATGCGATCAAAGATATGCGCTCATTTGAGGACGAGAGCCTGATCACCGAGGATGACCTGCGTGACGGCCAGGACCAGGCCCAGGAGGTCACCAATGACTTCGTGGCCAACGTGGACGAAATTGCACGTGACAAAGAAACGGAAATCATGACCATCTGACCGACAAGGAGTCAGTGTTCCCTTGAGCAGTCCCGATGTAGTTCGGCAGAGCCCGGATAACCTGATCGAAGACGCTTTCCCTCCTCTCGCCAGGGTTCCCTACCATGTAGGGATTATCATGGACGGGAATGGCCGCTGGGCAAAGGAAAGAGGCCTGATTCGATTTATCGGCCATCGCGCCGGCGTCGATAATATTCAGCCGGTCCTCGAGGCCTCTGTCGAATTCGGTATCAAAGTCCTGACCATCTACGCCTTTTCCACCGAGAACTGGTCCCGTCCCATCGAGGAGGTATCGGGGCTGATGCGGCTTCTGGGAACGACGTTGCGCAACCGGCTGCAGGAACTCCACGAGAACGGTGTGCAGATTCGCCACAGCGGACGCCTGACCGGTATCAGCGAAGAACTTCAGAAACAGATTCTGCACGCACTCGATTACACCAAGCACAACGACAGAATCATCCTGAACGTGGCCTTCAACTACGGCGGACGCGGGGAGATCGTCGACGCCACCCGCCGCATCATCAGAGATGGAATCGACCCCGATTCTCTGAGCGAAGAGACCTTCAGCCGCTACCTGTACACGAACGGCCTGCCGGACCCGGATCTGATCATCCGGACCGGTGGAGATTGGCGGATGAGCAATTTTCTTATCTGGCAGTCAATTTACGCCGAGTACTACTCAACCCCGACATACTGGCCGACTTTCGACAAGGCGGAGTTATACAAAGCGCTGATCGAGTTCAATCGGCGCAGCCGTCGTTTTGGCGGCGTGCCCGATGCGGAATAGACTCTTCCACTTTGCAGAACGTCCCAAGCCCCTTCTCCCCCTGAACCTTGTAGTCCTGTAATCGGATACTGTTAACGGTGAAACGACGAGTCATCGCTGGCCTGATTGCGCTGGTTCCGGTCTTGCTCGCGCTCTGGTACGGCGGTCTGTGGTGGGTACTCCTGCTCACCTTCTTCACATCGCTGGGGGCATATGAATACTTTGTCCTGATCGAGAGGCGCGGCTACAGGCCGGCCCGCTGGTACGGCTTCGCCTGGACGCTGGCGCTGATGTTCTCCTTTTGGTCTCTCGTCCCGGTCGAGCCGGAGCTTGTCCTCACATTCGGCTTCATCATCATCTTTATCCGTATCCTGCTGTCTCAACAGGGCTCTCCCCCGCAGGAGGACAGCAGCAGCCCGGACGCAAAAGACCCGCTTCAACCTGAAACAGAGACTGCCGCGCAAGGGCAGGACCATAAGCCATTTCGCAACTGGGCGCTCACCGTTGCCGGCGCCAGCTACATCGGCCTCATGATGGGGCAGGCTTTGGCCCTGCGCCTCCTTCCCAACGGTCTCTACTGGATGCTGCTCGCTCTCGGCGTCACGATGGTCAATGACAGCGCCGCCTACTTTGTCGGTGTCACCATCGGCCGCAGGCGAATTCTGCCCGCGCTCAGTCCCAAGAAGAGCTGGGAAGGAACCGTCGGTGGCTGGGTTGCGGCGGCACTTACCGGCGCAGCGGTGGCGTTCTGGTCACCGCTCGATCTTGCGGTCTGGCTTGGCGCGCTGATAGGGCTGGTGGGCGGAATCCTCGCGCTCTTCGGCGATCTGGCCATCAGCATGCTCAAACGACAGATCGGCGTCAAGGATAGCGGCGTCTTCCTTCCCGGCCACGGCGGATTCCTCGACCGGCTCGACAGCATCATGTTCGTGCTGCCGTTTGTCTTTCAGATGGCCCTGCTTCTCGGCGCAGCGTAGCTCTTATTCATCCTCGTCCGAGGCGCGGCCCTCCCACAGGCTGCGCATTTCCGGGCAGCGCTCCAGCAACGGCTCCAACCTGCCTGCATCCTCCACCCGGCCCGACTTGAGCACAACGATCTGATCCGCGCGCCGCAGGAGAGGCCGTCGATGGGAAACGACCAGATAGGTGGCGTCCTGCCGCGCGAAAAGCCGCTCCCACAGCTGTTGCTCGGTCTCCACATCCAGCGCGCTCGACAGATCGTCACACACCAGCAACGCCGCCTGGCGGATGAACATGCGCGCCGCCGCGGCCCGCTGCCGCTGGCCGCCGGACAGCCTTACGCCACGCGGCCCCACCACCGTCTCCAACCCGTTCTCAAACTGCTCAAGATCCGATTCCAGCGCCGCCGCCCGCACCGCCTGCGCAACCTCCGTATCCTCCACATCCAGCCCCAGCAAAATATTCTCCCGCAACGATTCGCTGAACAGGCTCGGTGTCTGCGATATGTACGCGCTCACCGGCGGCACAAAGAAAGATGCCGGTTCGTCGATCACGCGCCCGTTCCAGTGGACTTTGCCGGATTCGGCCGGCAGCAGCCCCAGCAGGACCCGCAGCAGCGTCGTTTTGCCCGCGCCGATCCGGCCCGTTACCACCGTAAAACTGCCCCGCTCCAGATGCAGATCGATATCGACGATCCCCTTCTCCGATCCGGGGAAGCAGTACGTCAGGCCGGAGACCGAGAGAGTCTGCAGCGGTTCGGCCCCAACTGGCGAAATGTCCTCTGCCGAAGGAAAGGCGCCGCTCAGATGGATCGGTGTTTTACGCACCAGGGCGGAGGGTTGCGACCCCTGTAGCAGCCGGTCCATGCGCTCGATCGAGACCCCTGCCTGTTTCCAGCGCGCGAAAAATACGCCGATTGTATTGATCATGTTGGTGACGTAAGTCAGGTAGTAGGCAAACAGGGAGAAATCGCCGATCGTGAACGAGCCATCCCGCAGCGCCGAGCCCGCAAGCAGCAGGATCAGCCCCATACCGACGTTCGCAACATTGTGAAAGGTCGAGTTGAGAACCTCGTTGAAGAGACGATCGCGCAGCGCGTTCTTGCGGCGGTTCTCGTTCAACGCCCCGAACTGCGCCAGCATACTCTCCTCCGCGCCGGCCACCTGCACCGCCTGCACGTGCTCAAACATCTCACCGATGAAACCGGTCACATCGCCGGCCGCGGACCGGTTGGCCTCACGATACTGCTGGACTCTGACCCTCGCCAGATTGGCCACCGCGACCACGAGCAGCAGCGGCAGGAAGGCGAAGATCGTGACGCTCAGATTGATGCGCGCCATCGTGATCAGCGCGACCACCCCAAAGCTGCCCGTTGCCAGCAAGAAGAGCGCCCACACGGTGAAATTGCCCACCTCATCCGCATCCTCGCGGAAGCGGCTGATCGCCTCGCCGGTAGAGCTGGGCAACGAGCGCGCGCCCGGCATGCTGAGAATGTGCTCGAGCAGATTCTTGCGCATCGTGGCCGCGGTGCTGAAGGTCCAGCGAAAAAAGACGTACATATCGGTAAATATCAGCCCGTTGCGCAGAAGCGCAACCCCCAGCATCACTGCGGCCCAGGGGTTCGGTCCCCAGGCCAGTGGAGCCGAGCCCGTCAGCGAATCGAAGTAGAAGCGAATGATCAGCCCGGTCGCTTGGAATATCCCGACAAACACGACTATCCGTATCACTGTCGTCAGTGAATACAGGCCGGGAAAACAGCGGATCAGGCCCCACCAGGCGCTGACCACCGAAATCGGCGGACGCTCAGATACCTGCGTCATCTATCCAACTCCTCTATACCCAACTGCAACAGGCGATGGTAGTGGGAGGCAGGGTCCGATGCCAGCGCGCCCCGATCGCCCTGCTCCCGGATCTCTCCATTTTCCACGATCACGATTCTGTCCGCCCGCTGCACCGTGGAAAGACGGTGCGCGATAAGAATGCTCGTCCGGTCGCTGAGCAGCCGCGTCACCGCCCTTTCCAGGAAGGCCTCCGTCGCCGGGTCCAGCCGCGAAGATGCTTCGTCCAGGACGATGACCCCCGGATCCCGCAAAAATATACGCGTAAAGGCCACAAGCTGCGACTCCCCCGCAGACAGCCCGCCGCTGCCGATCTGCAACTGCGCGTCCAAGCCATCGCCCAGAGAGGCATACCACTCGGCAAGCCCCAGCTCATCGATGGCCTCCCAAATGTGTGCATCGGGCACGCTCCTGTCAAAGAAGGTCAGGTTGTCCCGAATTGAGGCTTGAAACAGTTGTACGTTCTGGGTCACCATCGCCACCTGCGCGCGCAGCTGATGCAGAGGCCACTGGCGCACATCCCTCCCTGCCACCAGCACACGGCCGCTGTCCACGTCATACAGGCGCAGCAACAGCCGCGCCAGTGTCGTCTTGCCGCTGCCCGTGCGCCCCAGCAGGCCCAACACCTCCTTTGCCTCCAACCGCAGCTGGAACCCATCCAGCGCGAACTGCCCCAGTCCCGCTGTTGCTTCCTCCGGAGGCGCGTCCATCGGATAGGCAAAGCGCACCTGCTCGAACTCCACAGCCAGTGCGCCTGCCGGCCTGATGCCGTCGCTTCCTTGCCGCGAATCCTCCCCGGCAGCAGCTGCCGCCGTCCCGACCAGGCGGCTCTCCGTCGCAAACAACTCCTGTATGCGGGCGATGCCAGCCCCGGCGCGCTGGAACTGCTCAAACTCCTGCGCGATCCGTTCAATCGGCTGCGAGATCAAATTGGTATAGTGAAAGATGAGATAGACCGTCCCAATCGTGAGCGCGCCGCTGAAATATAGAGACGCGCCGACGACAAAGGCGATGGCGTCCCCGACCGAAAAGAGAAACCAGGCGATGTTGATCATCGAGAAGCCCAACAGCTCTGCCCGTATCGTCGTCTGCCAGAACGTACGCAGGAGTTGATGGAAGCGGAAGAGCGTGAACACGCGCGCATTGCTGGCGCGGATGTCCTCGGTGCCGGCCAGGCGTTCTTCGACAAAGCCGAAGAAGCGGGCACTCGCCTCGCGCGAGCGTTGCCAGTGGGGCACGGCCAGGTTGCGCAGCCGCGCCAGCACCAGCAGCGTGATTACCACGAAGACGCCGATCGCGGCGCCAACCCGCATATCTTCGCGCAGCAGCACCACCAGCACGCCGATGAGCAGGAGGCCGTTGCCGAAGAGCTGCACCACCAGTTGAGCGAAGAAACGCGTCAGCGCGTTGATGTCGCCGTCAATGCGCTCGATCATTTCGCCGGGCGTATGCTGCTGATGAAACGTGAGATCCAGGCGCAGACAGTGCCGGGCCAGGTCGCGGCGCAGCGCGTTGGTCGCCCGCCACCCTACATTCTCTGCCAGGACAGTGCTGCTGACCGCCGCCACCTGTTGGACGGCGGCAATGCCGATAAACAGCAGCGCCAGGCGCGTAAGAAGATCCATCGAACCCCCGGCCAGCGCCGAATCCAGAAAACGACGCATGATCAAGGGGTTGATCAACTGGAGAAGGATATTGATGCAGAGGAGCAACAAGAGCAGAAGCGTCTGCCCCAACTGCGGGCGCAGATAGCGGACGAGCAGACGCCAATATAGCTGTAGGGACGGACGCATCGCGTGCCTCCAGGGGGACACAGAGGAACGTCAGCGAGTTTAGCGAACTGTGATCCGAGTCTGTTTCGCCCGCGGCCTCAGGCAGAGGAAGCGCTGCAGGCATCCCGCAGCGCGGTCAAATTCTCACCAACACTCTTGTCAGCGTTGAAAACGGCGCTGCCGGCAACGATAACATTGGCGCCGTTGCGCAGCACGTCCCGGATATTGTCCGCGCCAATGCCGCCGTCCACTTCCAGATCACAGGTGGGGTTGTACTCATCCAGCAGCTTGCGTGTGCGCCGCAGTTTGCTGGTCATCGTCTGGATAAAGCGCTGGCCGCCGAAGCCGGGATTGACACTCATAACCAGTACCTGGTCGACAAAGGGAGCGATCTCGCGAACACTCTCGATCGGGGTGGAAGGGTTCACAGCCACGCCAACCTGGCAGCCCAGATCGACGATCTGCTGGACGGCTCGATGCAGATGAACACACGCTTCCAGGTGGACGGTGATGATATTCGCGCCGGCGTTTGCGAATGCATCCAAATGCCGTTCCGGCTCCTCGATCATCAAGTGTACGTCCAGGGGCAGCTGCGTGATCCGGTTGGCCGCCTCCACCACCAGCGGTCCGAAGGTGATATTGGGCACAAATCTCCCATCCATGACATCCAGATGGAGCAGGTCGGCGCCGCCCTCTTCTGCCGCCTGAATCTGCTCCTGCAGACGACCGAAATCAGCGGTAAGAATGGACGGGGCCAGTTTGACCGCATGCGCCACCATCGCAAGCACCTCCTCAATTTATGTCGAGAGTGGACCGGGCTTCAGGAGGGGAGGCCGCCGCCTGGCCGCCTGGCCCCCCTGCGATTGTGTCTTCTCGTTCCTTGGCCGCGCCCATTACCTGAATCAGCTCACTGATGTCGTCCAGGGTAATCAGTCCCAGAAACTGATTCTGATCCTGGACGATGATGACCCGGCTCCCCGCCTCCAACATCTGTTCCCATACGTCAGCCAGGGTCGTATCCCCGCTGGTGACGGGCACCCGCGCCCGTGGAATCATCACGTCGACGATTCGCCCATCCTGCCCCTGCCCGCGCAGCGTCGCCACAAGTCGCGGGCGAGTGAGCACGCCGACCAGATTATTGCCCAGGTCGTGTACCGGAAAATCTCCTTGGTAGGTCGTCATGATATAGTCGACCGCCCGGCTGATCGGTTCGCTCGTATACAGCACATGCGCATCCTTGTTCACAGCCTGGCGAGCGCTGAAATCCTTCAGTACATAGCGGCTCTGCACCGCCTCCAACTCGCCGCGGCCGCCCACGTAGACGAAAAACGCAACCATCAGCAGAAAAATGCCGCCCCCGGAGATGCCCCAGATTGCGAACAATATCGCCATGCCCCGTCCAATCAGAACGGCAATTCGCGTCGCCGCAACATACCGCAGACGCAACGCCAGCAGGGCGCGCAGGATGCGTCCGCCATCCATCGGGAACGCCGGCAACAGATTGAAAATGCCCAGCAGGAGATTCGTGCCCGCCAGCGTAAGCAATAGACCGCCCACGCTCATCGACTGTGCTGTGCGCATCAGGGCCGAAATCAACGCCCACATCGTACCGGTGCGCATACTCATGGACACCACCAGCAGCGCGGCCGGCAGCAGCACTGCGGCCAGCGCGAAGTTGACCGCCGGGCCGGCGATCGCGATCAGAAACTCCTGCATCGGTTTGCGGGGCATGCGCTCCAACTGGGCCACCCCGCCAATAGGCAACAGTGTAATATGCGGTACATTGACTCCGAAATATTTCGCCATAATAGCGTGGCCGAACTCATGCAAGACCACACAGACAAAAAGCAGCAGAATGACGACGACGCCGTAGATTGCGCCGACCGCCAAATTGCTGGCGTTGCGACTGAAGAGAAACGCCCCGTAAAAGAGAATCAGGATAAAGGACCAGTGGACCTGAATATCGACACCCCAGATTCGGGCGATCTTCAATGAATTTCCCATTTGTATGTCTTTCATTATCGGCGTCTTCCCGCGCCGGTCTGTACCGGCCATACTTCTCTGCCGCAGGCCGCCTCGTGTCGAAACGACTGGCAAAGCGGCAGCGCGAAAGTTCGCCGCCGCTCAACTGCCGAGCAGGTCGCCCGGCTCGCCCTGGTTGCAGGTCGAGCATGGACACGATGCCCGCAATGAGGAAAAGCCGTAGATGCCGTTACCGTGGCCATCGGCCCAGGTAAAGCGGATTGCATAGTTGCCTACCAGCTCCGCGCTGCCAACCTGCGGATCAGGGGGCGGGCCGACAGCCAGCCGCAATGGGTCCTCTTCGGCCTGCCGTCTCTCCTCACGGCAGGACGCGCATGGACAGACGCTTCGCATCCAGGCCAGACGGTAGACGCTGCGATGCCCGTCCCCCCAATCAATGGTAAATGTTCCAGCCGACCGGTTAACCGTCAGATCAGTCGGCTGACAGGCATCCCGTGTCTGCGCCAGCCTCATCTGCCATTTCCGCCCCTGCTCATCAGGGCCTCCATCAGCTCTATGGGCAACGGAAAAACAAGCGTGCTGTTGTGTTCCGCGCTGATCTCCGTCAGCGTCTGCAAATAGCGCAACTGCAGCGCCCCAGCCTGGCTGGACATGACCTCGGCCGCCCCGGCCAGCGTCTGCGAAGCCTGCAGTTCACCCTCAGCGTGGATGATCTTGGCGCGCTTCTCCCGCTCCGCCTCCGCCTGCCGCGCCATGGCCCGCTGCATCGACTGCGGCAGCTCCACATCCTTCACTTCGACGACACTGACCTTGACACCCCATGGCTCGGTCTGCTCGTCGATGATCTGCTGAAGCTGCTGGTTGATCTGGTCCCGCTCCGACAGCAACTCATCCAGCTCACTCTGCCCCAGAACGGAGCGCAGTGTCGTCTGGGCAATCTGCTGGGTCGCCAGAAGATAGTTGGCCACGTTGATGACCGCATCCTCCGGGGACAGAACCCGAAAATAGCAGACGGCATTGACTTTGACAGTCACGTTGTCCTTCGTTATGGCCTCCTGCGTCGGCACATCCAAGGTGACGACCCGCAGGTCGACCGGCCGCATCTGATCGATAAATGGGATCAACCAGAACAGGCCGGGCCCTTTGGCGCCCGTCACCCGCCCCAATCGGAAAATAACCCCCCGCTCGTACTCCTTGACAATGCGCAATGATGCCCGCAAAAGCCAGACCAGCAGCAGTGCGGCGACGATATAGATCGGAATGTTTGTGAGTAGGCCTTCCATTGATAGGCTCCTGTTGACAGGTCACGCCAACGCGTGACAGCGTCCCCTGTATCATTATATCTTCTACCACACCTAGCGGCAACTGGTCTGGAACCATCCTCCTTTCTGTCCCATTTGCCCACCCGCTCCCCAGAATTGACGCGCCGTTCCCGCTCCGTCTCCTGCAACCTTCCACCATCCACTGACCACGAACCACTGACCACTGCAGTCCCCTTCCGCTCGCGGGCGCCTGCATGCGCGGGAATTGACGCAGCCCCATACAGTCGATATGATTTATTCGGAGAAGAGCGCGTGGCGTGCCTGATGACACTTGCAGAGGAAAACTTTTATGGCTGAAGATCCTCGTCCACCACTGTCGGGGAAATGGCTGCGGCTTGCGATCGCTGCGGCCGCACTGGCAATCATCGCAGTTGTCGCTTACATCGGCAGTGCACTCCTGTTTGGCCCAACTCTGTCTGACACCTCCTTGCTCTGGTGGAATTCCGGGGGCGGCCCCAATGGCGGGGTCGAAGCGGTCCCGACCGAGCCGGTCGCCGCCCAAACGCTGCAGGCGGTCGCCACCTTCACGCCGGCGCCCCAATCCACGCCAACCGACACACCCCCGCCCATCCCGACCGGCACACCCACGCCGGCCTACCCGGAGGCGGTCGTACTCACCGAGACGCTGAACCTGCGGGCCGGGCCGGGTACCGTTTACGGCATTGTCGGCCAGGTGCTGGCGGGGCAGCGATTCCGCATCACAGCCCGCAACGAGGCCAGCGACTGGCTGAAGATCTGCTGCCCCGCGGGCGCCAATCGAGAAAGCTGGATCAGCGCCGACTTCGCACAGAGCAATCTGCCGCCTTCGAGCCTGCCTGTTGCCCAGGCTCCGCCAACGCCGACGCCAACCGCCACGATCGACGCGCCCACTATCGACGAGGTCGATCTCACCCTGCCGGCCCAGGGAGGATTTGACTCGCCCAGTGGCGTGAATCCACTGACGGGCCAACCCTTGGAGGCCGCACGCCGGGGGCTGCGGCCGGTCATTGTCTGCGTCAACAACGACATCGCCGCCCGTCCGCAGTATGGTATCAGCCAGGCCGATGTAATGTATGAATTTCTGATGGAAGGGTTAAGCCTGACACGGTTCAGCGCGGTCTACTACGGCGCCGACAGCGAGGTAATCGGGCCCGTGCGCAGCGCCCGCCTGCTCAACTACTACCTCGGCGCACTGTATGACGCGGGACTGTTCTGCTCCGGGGCCAGTGACGGCGTGCGCTATCAGCTCAAGAACAACAATACGCTCTTTCCCTATCTGGACCTGGATCTGGACGACCCGG
Organism: Caldilineaceae bacterium; assembly: GCA_965204525.1. Classification (GTDB taxonomy): domain Bacteria; phylum Chloroflexota; class Anaerolineae; order Caldilineales; family Caldilineaceae; genus Bin5. The sequence goes on from OZ241994.1 coordinate 3,832,291, forward strand.
AGAGTACCCGCTACGCCCGCTCCGTTGGCAACGACTATCGCACGCGCCTGCGTACCAGCAGCGAGATGCTGCGCCTCTGGCTCGCAGATTGGGCTGTCGAGCGGGCGCCGTCCATTCAGGGATTTACCTTTGGCGGCTCGGCTGCCGGCGGCGCATCCGCCAACTCGATCCGGATCCCCTATCCCTCAGTCACGGCCAGCCAGGTTGCCTATCGCTACGACGCCGGCAGCGGGCGCTATCTGCGCTCATTGGGGGGTGTTGTCCATCGGGACAGCAACAGCGGCCAGCAGATCGCGGTCGAAAATGTTATCGTCCAGTACATGCCTCACACGCCTGTGAATATCGTGGAAGACGCCTACGGCAACCTCAGCCTCCTTATCAACCCCTTCGGCGCCGGGAGAGCCATCATCTTCCGCGACGGTCTCGCTTATGAAGGGACCTGGCGCAACGACAGGAGTGGGGAGCTGCCCCGTTTCTTCGCGGCAGACGGCGTCGAGATTCCCCTGAAGCCGGGACGGTCGTGGATCAGCATCGTCCCATTTTCATATGGGATCGCCTATGAGTAAACGTCGCATTGCAACACTTTGGAGGTTCGGCTGCCAGGCCGGGCTGACGTCACAGCCTCAGTCCAAGTCATAGCGGTGCAGCAGATACGTCTCCCGGCTCAAGAGCCCCATGGCTTTCAGGAAGGCCGAGCCGGCGCGGGCGGTTGAGGGCAGCGGCCCCGCTGTCACCGTCTGCCAACCGCTCGCGGGGCCCGCCGACAGCATCTGCTGCCACAACTGTCTGCCGACTCCCCGCTGCCGATACTCCTGATCAACCCCCATAAACAGGATGCGCACAGAACGCGGCTGCCGCAGTTCTAGGGACTGCAGCAGCAACCGCCCCAGCGGAGAGCGTCCGCCCCGACTGCGGCGCAGGGGGCCGCTGCCGTCCGGCTGTGCCAGAAGATAGCCCACCGGTTTGCCATCGACCTCCGCCATCCATGCCAGCACCGGGCGGCGCAGGATCCACCAGAGCAAAAACTGCGTCTCCGGCCCATCCGGGAGCGGGAAATCTGCCCATGCAGGCACTGTCTGGCTGAAAAGCGGCAGCAAGTCAGCAGCCAACTGGTTCGGGTCCAGGGGGTGAATGACTGCCGGGCCGGGAACCGGCGCCCCTGTATCTGTGTATGCGCCCGGCTCCATCGTGAAAAGCAGACTGCGTCCCAACGGCCGGCAAACGGTCGAAAACAGCTCAGGCACATAGGGTGGGGCATACGGCGCATGCAATGGCGGCTCAAGATGGAACTGATCCTGCAGCACGCCTGTTCCCAGGTAGGGAGACAGCCCAACGGGCAGAATCAGACGGCGAATTCCCTCATGCCCGACATGCTCCTGCACCGCGTGCAAAAGACGCTCCAGGCTCTCCCGGTTATTGGCTGCGTGCAGCATTGCCAGATGCGCAGTGCTGTCGGTGCGGCGCGGGTCGATCAGAACAACCGCGGCCGCAACCGGCTCCTCCATCAGAACCCCCTGATTGATGTTCGGGAACGGCTGATCGCTGACATTGGCCTGCCGGCGCCGCGGTAGAGCTTCAACGACCACATAATGGGGCTGGCTGCGTTCCAGGTGCGCGAACTGCTTGGACACGACCGCCTGCCGCAACCGGCTCCACGCCGGCGGTGTCCAGCGCGAGTCGTCGGCGTAGATGCGCCACCATTTGCGTAGAAAACCTGCGCGCCCCCAATATCCTTCGGCTGTCTCAACCCGAAAATTGAAATACTGTGCCATTTTTGACGCCGCCAAAGCTTACGAACTGGGGAAAACCATGGGGATAACTCCCGGCAATTCGGGATAACTGCTGCCATGATGCGGATAACTCTACTGTTTGTCTACGAACAGGAATCGATCTCCCTACTCACCCCGAAATTTCAAAACGTATTGACCCCGTCAGCGTAGTAGAAATTCGCCTATATTGAATGAAATCCTCACCAGGCGCCATATATAGTAACAATCAGACGTCTCTTAACTGTTTCACGGGCGGATTGTTCGGGCCTTTCATCCTCATTGCGATTGTCTGCCGCTGCCGTATTTGATACACTACTTATTCATATTCGTCTATCTCTTGCCCTCCCTTTCGCCTGTTTTTCTGTATCTGCGCGAACAAAAATCCCTTGCGCTTCGTCATTTATTGAGGAACAGGAGAGTGAAAAGGAGCTGTTTTGAATACAGACTGGCAATCCGTATCCTCATCACGTCGCAGTGACAACCCACTGTACGAACGCGCTCAGCCTTCTTCGCCCCGGTCAACCGGGACCCTGCCGGAAGATCAGGAGAGGGCGGAACAAGCAGAGCAGTCCGAATTACAGACGGGAGCCGCCTCCGCTGACGAGCAGATTCAGGCAGTTGACGAAGATCTGAATCCCGAAGATATCTGGCAGAAAACGCTGCACGAACTGGCGTTGCAGATGCCTGCCACCACCTTTGAAACGTGGGTGCGCGACACATCCATCATCGGTTACAAAGAAGGCGAATTCACCGTCGGCGCGCCCCATGCCTGGGCCCGGGATTGGCTGCAGAGCCGTCTGCGCAACAAGATCAAAGGCATTCTGAATCAGTTGACTGGTCGTTCGGTGCAGGTCTTCTTTGAAGTGCGCCCCCAACCGCAGAAGCGGTCCGAATCGCCGGAGTCGGCGCCTCTGTATGCGGATGTGCCGCACGCGGCGCCTGAAGCGGCGCCCGAAACAGTGTCGAAGCCCGCACAAGTCGGCTCCACCGTCGCTGGCAGCGCCAACCCGGCCGGTCGTGTACAGACCAATCCCCCGCGCCGCCGCGATGCGGTTCAGACCCCCGCTGCGGCTGCCGTAACCAGGTCAGACGCGGCGCTTCAGAGCGGCGTGTTCAATCCCCGCTATACCTTCGACACCTTCGTGGTCGGAAACCATAACCGTCTGGCCCACGCCGCGGCCCAGTCCATTGTGGAACAACCTGGCCATCGCTTCAACCCGCTCTTTGTGTATGGAGGTGTCGGCTTGGGAAAGACACATCTCCTCCACGCGATTGGCCACGCCATGACAAGACACGGAATGCAGGTGCTTTACTGTTCGTCGGAACAGTTTACAAACGATCTCATCAGCGCCATTCGCCAGCAGAACACCGAAGAGTATCGCAACAAATACCGCCAGGTGGACCTTCTTCTGATCGATGATATTCAGTTTATCGGCGGCAAAGAAAGTACGCAAGAGGAGTTCTTCCACACCTTTAATCATCTCCATGCCGGCGGCCGTCAGGTGGTGATCAGCAGTGATCGACCGCCGAAGGAGATCGCGACCCTGGAAGCCCGCCTGCGCAGCCGTTTCGAAGGGGGCCTGCAGGCCGATATTTCGCAACCGGATCTGGAAACCCGCGTCGCCATTTTGCAATCGAAGGCCCAGTCGATCAACCAGACCATCTCGAACGACGTGCTGATGCTGATCGCAGAACGGGTGGAGAGCAACATCCGAGAGTTGGAAGGCGCGCTCAATCGCCTCATCATTCAGGCCCCCTTCCACGACAGGCAGCTGGACCGGTCCGTGGCCGAAGGCATACTGGATACGCTCGTACCACAGCGGCGGCCCCGCGAAGCCGCCAGCGTCGTACAGATCGTTGCCAGGCATTTCCATCTGACCGAAGAAGCCCTGCTCGGACGGTCGCGCACGAAGGAGATCGCCAACGCCCGTCAAATGGCAATGTACCTGCTGCGGGAAGAAAACGGTCTGTCGCTGATCAACATCGGCGAACTTCTGGGTGGGCGGGATCACAGCACCGTTCGCCACGGCGTGGAGAAAGTTGCCCAGGATATTGAACGGGATGAAGGGGTTCGCAGAGAAGTCGTGGCCTTGCGGGAGAAGATATACGAGCCGCCCGGTTCATGGGGACCAGGCAAAAGCAAGTGACAAAGTTCCGGATCCGCGCCGTCTGAAAATGGTTCGCTGGAAACGCCCACCGAACCCGTAGCATAGTTCCCTCTCTTTTAAGGCGCTTGCATACTCCTTGCATATACAGTACACTTGGAAACAGAATCATAACTCTGCCACCGAGTAGCCAAGCTGCATAATTGGTCGCCATGATCTGCTGCCATATGGCAGCGATAAGATGATGCCACCGCCGATTCAGCGAAGCTCTGTCACGGTGGTATCAATCTTTTTGGAACCTCTATTCGGCTCTGGGCCGGTAGAGCACTGGAGCCTGCGATGGCGGATATCGGTCGTCAGAAAGCATTGGATACAACCCTCGCCACCCTCAACAAACGTTATGGCGAAGGGGTCATCATGAGGCTGGGTGAGGCGACCCGGCTGGACGTGGCCTCGATCCCGACGGGCAGTCTGAGCCTGGACATCGCGCTGGGCGTGGGAGGCATTCCCCGCGGACGCATCATCGAGGTGTATGGGCCAGAGAGTTCGGGCAAGACGACCCTCTGTCTGCATGCGATCGCGGAATCGCAGCGGCTGGGTGGCGTCTGCGGTTTTGTGGACGTGGAGCATGCGTTGGACTCGAGCTATGCGCGCAAGATCGGAGTGGATGTCGAGGGCCTGTACGTATCGCAGCCGGATACGGGCGAGCAGGCGCTGGAGATCGCGGAAGCGCTGGTGCGTTCGGGCGCGCTGGACGTAGTGGTGGTGGACAGCGTAGCCGCGCTGGTGCCGCGAGCGGAGATCGAAGGAGAGATGGGAGACAGCCACGTTGGCTTGCAGGCGCGGCTGATGAGCCAGGCGCTGCGGAAGCTGGTGGGTGCGGTGAAGACGACCGACACGAGCATGATCTTCACCAACCAGTTGCGGCAGAGAATCGGAATCATGTTTGGCAATCCGGAGACGACGTCGGGGGGCATGGCGCTGAAGTTCTACGCCAGTGTGAGATTGGACGTGCGGCGGATCCAGTCGATCAAACAGGGGAGTGAGGTGATCGGGAACCGGACGCGCGTGACGGTGCGCAAGAACAAGGTGGCGGCGCCGTTCAAGGTGGCGGAGTTCGACATCATGTACAACGAAGGTGTCAGCACGCAGGGCGACCTGCTGGACCTGGGAGTCGAGTTCGACATCGTGGAAAAGCGGGGGGCGTTCTACCGCTTTAACGACGAACTGCTCGGACAGGGGCGTGAAGCCGCCAAAAAGCATCTGCGCGAAAATCCGGAGATAGCCTCACAGATCGACAGCGTCATCAGGGAAAGAACTGGACTGCCAGCCCGCTCCAATGGAGACGGGGTTCAAGCCTGACAAAGTTCCGCTACGGGACGACATGCCCAGTGCAGGCAGTATGCACTGAATTCATCTATCTTGTTCCTTTATGTGCAAACATGCACAGGAGTTCACAATACGCCGAAAGGTCTCAAACGTCGCACGTGTTGCCATAATTGAAAACGCTCACCACAGCGCTCTCAAATTGGACGCGATTTTGTGCTGACACACTACCGCCAAAACCAGAACAGCGCCCAAAACCTGCTTATTCCATTTTATCAGGGGATGCCCTGGGTCGCTGGCGCAACTGAACAGATAATTTGGCAGACGTTCGCTAAACTGTTGATCGCCAATGGCAGATCGAACGTCATAACGAGTGTTGATGTAATGCCGGCTGTTGACACGGAGATTTAGACGCACAGATATCTTCTCACCGCGACCCTCCCCCATTTGCGATGTGGCCAAGCCCATCCTGAATCGGTGAGTTGTGTAATGCAACAGCAGGTGTCCAATTAAAATCGCCACCATCGAGGCGCAACGCTGAACTGATGCGTCTTTTTTGGCATAGCCTGATCTGGAGACGAAGACTCAGGCGATGCCGTTTTGAGACTTTCAAGTCGCTGTGGTCTATGGCCACGGCATTTTTTTTCGGGTCGATTATGACAGGCAGAACGATTACAGCGTTGCGTTTCCAGAAGAGAGACAGGGAACGAGTCAATCTCTTTTTGGACAGCGAATACGCGTTCCCGTTGCCGGCGCTGGAAGCCGCCCAACTGAGGATTGGCCAGCAGCTCAGTGAGCAGGAGATCGAGGCGTTGAGAGCCGTCGATCTGCGCAGCCGCGGCTACAACAGGGCACTGCGTTTTCTGGCAGTGCGTCCCCGCAGCCAGGTGGAAGTGCGCCGCAATCTCCAGGCGTACCGGCCAAGGGACGGGCGGCGCCTGGCCGAGTCACAGATCGAATGGATTATCGCGAAGCTGCAAGAGTGGCAGTACCTCGACGACCGGGAATTCGCCCGCTTCTGGGTAGAGCAACGCAATCGATTCCGGCCTGTTGCCCCGAGGGCGCTGCGATACGAGTTGCGCCAAAAAGGTGTCGACGATAGCGTTGCCCACGAAATTATCGACGAACTGAGTGACGCGACTTCGGCCTGCGAAGCCGCTGCCCGCAGCCGTCTGTACAGGTGGCAAGAGGAGACCAACCCTGTTCAGTTTCGCAGAAAAATGGGCAGCTTTCTGCAGCGCCGGGGTTTTGACTGGGAAGTGGCCCGGGGCGTGATCGACCGAATCTGGCAAGAGTTGGAAGAGGGGCGCGTCCTGTCCCACGCCGTTCAGGAAAAGCGGTATGAAGGGTGAGCTGGATGGCATTGCCACTGCAGCAACAGTGATCGAATAAGGGTTCAGGCGTATGAATGGAGGGAAGAATAAGATACGCATGCATCCAAGCGGCGCAGCCATAACTGTTTCAGGTTGTGCGCATCCAAACCAAGGGGTTCGGATATGGACTTGTTAGGCGTAGTTGCCATTATCGTCGCGGCCTTGATTGGCGCGGCCATCGTCGGGTATCTCATATATTTTGCCTATCGACGCGGGTTGACAGCTGGCGTGAGTCAGGAGATGGAGCGGCAGGAACGCGCTGTGCAGAGCGCCGAGGCCCAGGCGGCCCAGATTCTTACGGAAGCCGAGGCAGAAGTTCAACGCCAGCAGCTTGCTCTGAAGGAGGAAGAGGTACGAATACGCAGCGAACTGGACGCCACACGCACCCGCCAGCGCAGAGATCTGGATCGTAGTGAAAGCCGCCTGCGCAATCGTCAGGAGCAGATCGATAAACGGGTCGATCAGCTCGAAGACCGCGAACGCAAACTGAACCGGAGAGAAAGCGGCCTCGACAAACGTACGGCAGATCTGGAAGCCGCCGAACAACAGCGCAATGAAGAGCTGCAGCGCGTGGCCCATATGACCCAGGAAGAGGCCAAAGAGATTCTGCTCCAGGAGGCGGAAAGGAACTCGCGGCAGGAGCTTGCCCGCACAATTCGTGAGGTTGAGGCGGAGACCCAGGAGATCGCCGAACGCCGCGCCAGAGAGATCATCACGCTGTCTGTGGAACGGATCGCCAGCGAGCACGTCACCGAATATTCCGTCAGCGCTGTCAACCTGCCATCCGATGAGATGAAGGGACGAATAATTGGGCGGCAGGGGCGAAACATTCGCGCCATCGAACAGGCGACAGGCGTTGATCTGGTCGTGGACGACACACCGGAAGCGATCCTGATCAGCAGCTTCGACCCTGTGCGACGCGAGGTTGCTCGCATCTCCCTCAGCAAACTGGTCTCCGACGGTCGCATTCATCCGGCCCGCATCGAGAAAGAGGTCGAGAGGGCCCAACAGGAAGTGAATCAGGTTATTCAGGAGGCTGGGGAGCAGGCCCTGATCGAGACCAATACACAGGGGCTGCACAGAGAAATCCAGAGACTGCTCGGTCGTCTGAAGTTCCGCACCAGCTACGGGCAAAATCAGTATTACCACGCGATCGAAACCGCCCATCTGGCAGCCGTGATCGCCGAAGAGCTACACGCAGATGTGAAGACGAGCCGTCTTGGGGGTCTGCTGCACGACCTTGGCAAGGCCGTCAGCCATGAGATCGACGGCCCGCACGCCATCGTCGGCGGTGAAATCGCCAAGCGGTACGGGCTCAATGCCAAGGTCGTCAACTGCATCGCCAGCCATCACGGCGAAGTCGAACCGGAATCGATCGAAGCCATCATCGTGGCGGCGGCGGACGCCATCAGCGGCGCACGGCCGGGCGCGCGCCGCGAAAGTCTCGAAGCGTATATCAAACGGGTGACGGCCCTGGAGGATATTGCCAACAGCTTTGAGGGGGTGAATCAGACATTCGCCATTCAGGCCGGCCGCGAGATCCGGGTGATCGTGCAGCCGGACGAAATCGACGATCTGCAGGTCATCGAACTGGGGAAAAACATAGCCAGTAAGATCGAAGATAACCTGGAATATCCGGGACAAATTCGCGTTACCGTTATTCGCGAGACCCGCGCCGTTTCCCACGCTACCTAGCGCGCACTCTCTGGCAGGGCGCCGAATTCGTCTGTATTCCCTGACGCGCCGTGCGGGAACGCGCCCTATTCCTCGCCTGCGCGCCGTTTGACGGTGCAGCCGCCGCAGGTGCCGCAGCCCCCGTCCTTTTCCTTCTTCCCCGTAATCAGTTCCGAAAGTCCGAACTCGGCCAGGACGTTATTCTCAAGCAGAACCGTAACGCTTTCCTTAAGCGGGTGCAGGTGACGAATCCGGCCTTTGCCCTGGTGCGTCGTCACCTCTGCCCCGACTTTCGGCATCTTCTTGTTTGCCTTCTTGTAGATCGGATCCTCATAAGAAAGGCAACAGAGCAGCCGGCCGCAGACGCCGCTGATCTCGTCCTGATTCAGAGGCAACTGCTGGTTTTTCGCCTGCCGGATGCTCACCGAGGCAAACTCGCGCAACCAGCTGGTGCAACAGAGCTGGCGGCCGCACTTGCCCACGCCGTCCAGCAACTTGGCCTCGTCGCGCACGCCAATCTGGCGCATTTCGATGCGCGTGTGAAAAGTGCGGGCCAGATCGCGTACAAGCGCACGGAAATCAACCCGCTGCTCCGCGGCGAAGTAGACGGTCAGCCTGCCGCCCTCGTAGTTGTATTCACAGCGATGCACTTTGATGTTCAATCTGTGTGCCTTCGCCTTCTCGCGGCAGATGGACACCGCCTCGGCCTGCTTCTCTTTCCAAAGATCCTTCTGCAAAAGGTCCCAGGGCGTTGCCCGGCGAACGACACGCTTGATGTCACCGACGATTTCGTTGCTGGAAACATTGTGCGGCCCTTGCACGATCTGCACCAGGTCCCGGCCTTTGACCGTATCCACGATTACATAGTCTTTCGGCGCCAGATCCGTGTGGTGAACCGGGTCGAAGAAGTATATTTTTGTAACGGGTTTGAATTGGGCTCCGACTACGATGGGCATAGTAGATTCTCCATGATCGCTGCCGCGACAGACACTGTAACGGACCGCTGCAAGCGTACTTCAGCGCCGCTTGTCAGGCGTACGGGCGCGGCATCTGCAAAAGAAGCACGTCCAGCGCCAGCCCTGTATTGACTGTATGCCGCAGGTAACCCTCGATGCGGCTTAACGTGCGCAGATAGGCCTGAACATCGCCGGGGCGAAAGTCACCGGCCGCTTCCGCCAGCGTGTCCAGTAGATCGATGTTGGCGCACTGCTCCAGACAGCCGGACTGCGCCAACATGACATCGCGCCACCAACTCGTCCACAGGCCAAGCAGGGTGAACAGTCGAGTCTGGTTGCGCGCAGCCGCCAGCTTCTGCGCAAAAGCAAGGCGAGCCACCCGGCTGCTGCGACTCAGTTCCTGCAACTCCGCCAGCCGCTCGCTCCTTTCCGTCAGCGGCTCCGGCTGGCCGATCTGTTCAACCGCCCAGCCCAGGCAGCCGTTCGCCAAACGTGCCAGCAGCGCGGCCTGCTGCGGAGATGCGCCCCAGCGAGCCCGCAGCGCGTCTTCCATGATCCGCTCCCCAAGGGGCCGCAACGCCAGCACTTGGCAGCGGCTGACGATCGTTGGCAAAAGAGCGGACCGGTCCTGGGCGGTCAGACAGAGGACTACGTGCGGCGGCGGCTCTTCCAGAGTCTTCAGCAGTTTATTGGCGAAGCTGACGTGAGCCCTGTGCGCGTCCTGAATCAGAAAGATTTTGTAGCGCCCCTCCAGCGGGTGCAGCAACGCCTGACGAACGATGTCGGCCGCCTGTTCAGCACGATGAAGGCCATTCTCCCTGTCCGGCTGACCGTTGCGGTCGGTCGGCGGCAGCAAAATGAAATCGGGATGGCTGCCGGACTGCATGAGACGGCATGCGCGGCAGTTCGCGCATGCCTGCCCGTCAACTGATTCCTTGCATAGAAGCGATTGAGCAAAGCAGCGAGCCAGGGTCGACTTGCCCACCTGGGCCGCGCCCTCAAACAGATAGGCATGGCGCAGCGTGTCATGCCGGATACCATTCTGCAACAGTTTGACAGCCCACTGATGGCCTACGACCGGGCCTTCAGCCACCTGTATCTCCTTCTCTTGATCTATGGCGGCATACCGCGGCATTTTATCACACTGCCAATCGGCGGACAAGCACTCTCCAATTTTCGGGCTGCGCCCACAGTTCCCGGTTGCTGTCTACCAGGACCCCGAAAAAAAGGGGTGCATCCACAACCGGATGCACCCCTTTGATTGGTCCGCCAGAAAGGTTACTTGATCTCTACAGTTGCCCCTTCGGCCTCCAGCTGGGTTTTGGCCTCTTCGGCGACATCCTTTGCCACACCCTGCACCACGGGCGCCGGCGCGCTCTCGACCAACTCCTTAGCCTCTCGCAAGCCAAGGCTTGTTACCGCGCGCACAGCCTTGATGACGTTGATCTTCCTGGCCCCCATATCGGCGAGGATCACGTCAAACTCCGTCTGCTCTTCCGCCTCTTCTTCAACTTCAGCTGCGGCGCCGGCCACTCCGGCCACCGCCACAGATGCCGCAGCGCTCACGCCCCACGACTCCTCAAGCATCTTCACCAGTTCAGCGGCTTCCAGAAGCGTTAGCTCGTCCAGCTGTTCTTTGATTGCATTCAGGTCTGCCATTTTTTGGAGTTCTCCCTATTGTCTGTTTCTGTCTGTTTCCTGTCTCGACGATTCAACGTTGCCTGTAGGAGGGGGTTGAATCCCTCTGCTTACGCTCAGGCGGCCTCTGCCTGCGCATCGGCGTGCGCTTTGACGACCCGTGCCAGGCTGACCCCTGGTTCGTTGACGACGCGGGCAAGCTGCGTGGCCGGCGCAATAATTGTCGCCAGCAGCTTCGCCAGCATCTCTTCCCGCGTGGGCAGATCGGACAGAGCCTCGGCGCCGGCGGCATCCAGAACGTTCTGCTCCAGGATTCCGCCTTTGATCCCGATAATCTCGTCCAGGTCCCCAAGGCCGTCCTTCAACGCCTTCACGCCTCTGCCGATATCTTCGCCGACAAATGCGACCGCATTCGGCCCTTCCAACAGCTCGTCCAACGCCTCGGTGACCCCTCTGCTCTCCAATGCAAGCCGCATAAGCCGGTTCTTCACGACCATGTAGGACGTATCCGCCTCTTTGAGGCTGGCGCGCAGCCCGTTGATCTGCGAGACGGTGGAGCCGCGATAGTCCGTGAACACCACAGCGGAAGCGTCCTCCAGGTGTGAGGTGTACAGCGCGACGAGCTCTTCCTTCTTCTCTCGACTAAGTGCCAATGGACATTCCCCCTTTCTTCAGGAATCCTGCGGGGACGCGTGCAAATCCGCCCTGAGCCCCCTCCAATCTCCGGCGGGCGCTGTAAACAGAAACGCCCTTGCCATGCAGACAAAGGCGTAACAAGCGACTCTTCCCGTACAACGGCGGTCAGGTCGCTGTGTTCAGCCCTTGGCCGGCTGCGCATCTCGGCGCATTTACTTTCGCGGCGCGAATACCGACTGTCTGCGGAACTGAGTATCGTATGCGGTTAAAACGTGCCAATTCTACCTTACAGCCCCAGGCAGTGCCAAATCGGGCCTACGCCGCCTTGAGCATCGAGGCCGCATTGACATCAACGCGAACACCCGGCCCCATCGTGCTGGTCAGCGTCACCCGCTTCAGATAGATACCCTTGATAGCCGAAGGCCTCGCTGACATGATCGCTTCCATCACGGAAGTGAAGTTGTCGAGTATCTGCTCGCCGCTGAAGCTCGCCTTGCCGATCGGCACATGGACATTGCTTGTCTTATCGACGCGAAACTCCACGCGGCCCAGGCGGGTCTCCTGAATGACGCGCGGCAGTTCGTCGGCCTGCACAATCGTACCGGCTTTGGGGCTGGGCATCATTCCCCTGGGGCCGAGCACGCGACCCAGCCGGCCGACCACCCGCATCATATCCGGTGTGGCGAGAACGACATCAAAATCAAGCCAACCATCCTGAATCCGCTTGGCAAGATCCTCGCCGCCGACATAGTCGGCGCCGGCCTCCTCGGCTACGCTTACGCCATCCGCGCCGGCAAAGACCAGAATGCGCACGACTCGGCCCGTGCCGTGGGGAAGGGTCACCACGCCCCGCACCTGCTGGTCGGCGTGACGGGGGTCAACACCGGTGCTCAGATGCACCTCCACCGTCTCATCGAACTTGGCCGTCGCGCCGTCCCGCATCAGGTCAACGGCTTCAGCCGGCTGGTACTGCTTGATCCGGTCGATCTTGCTGCGCGCTGCGTTGTAGCGCTTACCATGTTTTGGCATAGTTCACTCCTTGTGGTGCAAACGGGGCACGGGCGTGCGCCCCTCCCACCTATGAATTAACAGTTTCTGCAGGCCCGCAATCCAATCTGCAGCTCCCGCCTAGTCGACAACCGTTACTCCCATACTGCGGGCCGTCCCCCGCACCATCTGCATGGCGCTGTCTATGGGGATATTGCCCAGGTCCTTCAGTTTTACCTCGGCGATCTCCCGCACCTGCTGATTGGTGATCTCCCCCACCAGCTCCGTATTGGGAATGCCGCTGCCTTTATCGATCCCGGCCGCCTTCTTGATCAGTTCGGCCGCCGGCGGTGTCTTGGTAATGAATGTAAACGACTGATCCTGGAAAATCGTGATCTCGACCGGAACGACCTGTCCCATCTGACTCTGTGTACGCGCATTATACTCCTTGCAGAAGCCCATGATATTGACGCCATGCGGGCCCAGCGCCGTGCCTACCGGTGGGGCAGGGTTGGCTTTGCCGGCCGGGATCTGCAACTTGACAACTGCTTTGACTTTCTTCGCCATCTCGCCTGCTTCTCCTTATTACGTATCCCGTTCCAATTGGAGGAAGTCCACCTCCACCGGCGTTTCCCGGTTGAAGAAACTTACCATGACGCGGGCTTTGCCCTTCTCTGGCTCCAGCGTATCGACGACACCTGTGAACTCGGCAAACGGGCCCTCGATAATTCGGACGCGCTCGCCCACATCGAAGCTGACCTTGACGCGCGGTTCGTCCGACTCGATGCGGCTCATGATGTGATTCACTTCGGCCTGGCTCAAGGGGCTCGGCTTGTTTCCCATGCCCACAAAACTGGTTACGCCCGGGGTATTGCGCACCACATACCAGCTGTCCTCATCCATGATCATCTCGATGAGAATATAACCGGGAAAAACCTGCCGCTCTACCTCGCGGCGAATGCCTTCCTTGATCTCGATCTCGGTTTCGGTAGGTACCACAATTTGCAGAATCCGGTCGGTCATGTTCATCGATTCCGCCCGGTGTTCCAGATTCTTCTTTACCTTGTTTTCCTTGCCCGAATAGCTGTGCACCACATACCATTCCGCTCTCGGGCCGGCCGGCTCCTCTTCAGTGGTTGCGGACGCCTCATCCTCCACCAGTTCGGAAACCGCCCCGTCTTCCTGCAATTCAGCCTCGGCGCCTGCATTCGTTATATCGCCCACAGATTCCTCCTTGCGCGTCACATTTCAGAACCGGCTCTTCCTCTACGGAAGAAGGCGGTTGCGGCACAGATGCTGCCTAAAACACCTGCAGAAAAAGTGTCACCAGATAACTGAAGAATGAGTCTACGGCAAACAGCACAAGCGCGGCGATTGTGGTGACTATCAACACAACGACGGTCAGGCGGGTCCCTTCTTCGCGCGTCGGCCAGGTGACCTTGCCAATCTCAGCGCGGGTCTCCTTGAAGTACCGCACAATTGCGTTATCAGACCTTTGAACAGTTGTTGACCGGCTCACGATTGACTCCGTTTGGTGTGTGAACACAGGAATATGTTCACAGCGCCCCGGTTCCCGCTTTCTCATCGACCGGCACGCGGCGCCATGGGCCTTGTCAGGCGGAAAATGACCACCGCGCGGCTGCCGGTGGTCATTCTCTGACAGGCGAGGCAGGACTTGAACCCGCAACCTGCGGTTTTGGAGACCGCCGCTCTGCCAATTGAGCTACTCGCCTAAAATGTCCGCAAGCGCTGATCTCTTACGGACAGTCTCAACTTACCCAGAAGGTTACTGGATGATCTCGGTAATTGCGCCGGCCGCGACGGTGCGGCCGCCTTCACGGATGGCAAACCTTCCGCCGGTCTCGATGGCGACGGGCGAGATCAACTCGACCTCCATCGTCACATTGTCGCCGGGCATGACCATCTCCACACCTGCCGGCAGGTCGATCGAACCGGTGATGTCCATGGTGCGGATGTAGAACTGCGGCCTGTAGCCCTTGAAGAAGGGAGTGTGCCGTCCGCCCTCCTCCTTGCGCAGCACATAGACCTCGGACTTGAAACGGGTGTGCGGCGTGATGCTGCCGGGCTTGGCCAGCACCTGCCCGCGGTCCACCTCTTCGCGGTCGATGCCGCGCAGCAGACAACCGACGTTGTCGCCCGCCTGCCCCTCATCGAGCAGCTTGCGGAACATCTCGACACCGGTGACGGTGGTCGAGTGCGTCGGCTTCACACCGACGATCTCCACCTCTTCCATCGGATGGATGACACCGCGCTCGACGCGACCGGTCACGACCGTGCCGCGCCCCTTGATCGAAAAGACATCCTCAATCGGCATCAGGAAGGGCTTGTCGATCTCGCGCACAGGGGTGGGGATATACTCATCCACCGCGCGCATCAACTCCCAGATCGGCTCATACTCGGGCGCATCGGGGTCTTCCGAGCTGCTCTCCAGGGCATGCAGGGCGCTGCCGCGCACAAAGGGGATGTCATCGCCGGGGAACTCGTAGGTGTCGAGCAGTTCGCGCAACTCCATCTCGACCAGCTCCAGCAGCTCCTCGTCCTCCATCATGTCGACCTTGTTGAGAAAGACGACCATCGCCGGCACTTCCACCTGCCGCGCCAGCAGGATATGTTCGCGCGTCTGCGGCATGGCGCCGTCGGGCGCAGCCACCACCAGGATGGCGCCGTCCATCTGGGCTGCACCGGTGATCATGTTCTTGATGTAGTCGGCATGTCCCGGACAGTCCACGTGCGCATAGTGGCGGTTTTCGGTCTCGTACTCGACATGCGCAATGGCGATGGTGATGCCGCGGGCCTTCTCTTCCGGCGCATTGTCGATCGCCTCAAACGCACTGAAATCGGCCATTCCCCGCAGCGCCAGCACCTTCGTGATCGCCGCCGTCAGCGTCGTCTTGCCGTGATCCACATGTCCGATCGTCCCCACGTTCACATGGGGCTTGTTCCTCTCAAATACTGCCTTCGCCATTCTTTCTCTCTCCTGACTGTTTTACATCTCTACTGTGCAGATTCAAGCAGCCTCGCAACGAGGCTGGAAAGTTTTCCCGTATGCACCTGCCCGGGCAGTTCCACCGCCGCCCGGCGGGCACGCCTTCAGACCGTTCCAGGCGCAGCCGGCCGGACAAAAAGTCCCGCTTGCGGCCAGAAACGCCTTGAACGGTTTTCGCGGCGGCACGGACGCCGCCTCTGCAACCTGAACAGTATACGAAATGTCCTGACGGTTGACAAGTCCGGACACAACTGAAACGGCCAATCCGACGGCGCCGCCCGCATCCGGCTCAGGCAAATTCCCGCCGCAGCGCGCCGACGTCCGACTTCTGCCTGTCGGGCTGATAACTGTCGAACTGCATCGTAAAGGTGCCCCGGCCACTGGTGATCGAACGGAGCTTCGTCGCGTACCCGAACATCTCCGCCAGCGGTACGACCGACCGCACTGCCGTAACCTTGTTGCTGTGGGCGTCCATCCCCTCGATCTGCCCGCGGCGGCTGGAAAAATCGCCCACAATATCGCCCACAAACTCCTCCGGCACGACCGCTTCAACCAGCATGATTGGCTCCAACAGGACCGGGCCCGCCTTCCCCATGCCCTCCTTGAACGCCATCGAACCGGCGATCTTGAAGGCGATTTCACTGGAATCGACTTCATGGAAACTGCCGTCCACCAGCGCGGCGCGCACATCCACCACCGGGTAACCCGACAACACACCGCTTTCCATGGACTCTTCGATCCCCTTGCGCACCGCAGGGATGTACTCTTTGGGGACTGCCCCGCCGACGATCCTGTCCTCGAACTCGAAGCCCTTGCCCTCTGCATTCGGTTCCAGCTCGATCCAGACATGGCCGTACTGCCCGCGGCCGCCTGTCTGACGCACGAACCGCCCTTCAGCCCGCGCCGCCGTTGTGATCGTTTCCCGGTAGGCCACCTGCGGGCGCCCCTCGTTACACTGCACCCGGAACTCTCTCTTCAGACGGTCGACGATAATCTGCAAGTGCAGCTCACCCATGCCGCTGATGATCGTCTGCCCCGTCTGATCATCGTATCGCACCTGAAAGGTCGGGTCCTCTTCGGCCAGCTTCAAAAGACCGTCGGCCATCCTGTCCTGATCGGCTTTGGACTTCGGCTCCACCGCGATCCCAATCACCGGGGCTGGAAACTCGATCGTCTCCAGCAAAATCTCGTGCTTGCGGTCGCTGAGCGTCTCACCGGTCAGGCTCTGCTTGAGGCCGACAATGGCAGCGATGTCGCCGGCGCGGCAAACTTCGATCTCCTCCCTTTTGTCGGCATGCATCTGCAGGAGCCGCCCGATCCGTTCGCGCCGGCCCTTGTTGGCGTTGTAGACCATGCTGCCCGACGCCAGAGTACCCGAATAGACGCGTACATAGGCCAGGCGCCCGACAAAGGGGTCGGTCACGATCTTGAAGACAAGCGCGGCGAAAGGCTCTTCCGGGTCGGCAAACCGGATCTTCTCTTCCTCTGTCTTGGGGTCAAGGCCAACGACCGGCGGCACGTCCAGCGGGCTGGGCAGATAGCGAACAATCGCATCCAGAAGAGGTTGCACACCCTTGTTCTTGAGCGCCGAACCGCACAGTATCGGCACGATGTCATTGCGAATTACCGCATTGCGCAGGCCGTTGATCAGCTGTTCGCCGCTGATCTCTTCGCCTTCCAGATAGAGCGTTGTCAGCTCCTCATCGGTTTCCGCAATCCGCTCAATCATGGTGGCGCGTGCCGTTTCCGCCGCCGCCCGCATCTCCTCCGGGATCCCGGCTGTTTCAGGCGAGGCGCCCAGTGCATCGCTGTATCGCAGGGCCTTCATCGTTATCAGGTCGATGACCCCCTTGAAATCCTCCTCCGCGCCCCAGGGCAGCTGAATCGGCAGCGGGTCCGCGCCCAGGCGGTCGACAATCATGCCGACCGTACGTTCAAAGTCCGCGCCCACCCGGTCCATCTTATTCACGAAGCAGATGCGAGGCACATGATAGGTGTCCGCCTGCCGCCAGACGGTCTCCGACTGTGGTTCGACCCCCGCAACCGCGTCGAAGACGACGATGCCGCCATCCAGGACGCGCAAGCTGCGCTGCACCTCGGCGGTAAAATCGATATGGCCCGGTGTGTCGATGATATTGATCTGGGCTTCCTCACCGCTGCGGCTGTCAACCCAGTTCGCCGTAATCGCGGCCGCGGTAATGGTGATGCCGCGCTCCCGCTCCTGCGCCATCCAGTCTGTGACGGCGGTCCCCTCATGCACTTCGCCCATGCGGTGAATACGGCCGGAATAGAACAGAATTCGTTCCGTTGTCGTCGTCTTGCCGGCGTCGATATGGGCGATAATTCCGATATTGCGAATCTTATGTAATGGTATCTGGCTCATCAAATTCACCTGATCTTATCCTGGTGCGCAGCGCCCTGCCCCCGACAAAAACGACGCAACCGTCTTGCAGGCGCCGGAATCCAACGCGCCCTTTTTGAGCAGGGGCGCCTGCAATCTGCTCATCCGGCAGCATCGAATTTCACGCAGCGGAATGCTGAGCGCGGCGACGTCATTCTGTTGTCTATGCTGCCATGCAGGCAAAATACCTATCGCCTTCTGGCAAAATGTGCAAAGGCTTGATTGGCTTCTGCCATCCGGTGCGTTTCTTCACGCCTGCGCACGGTCTGTCCTTCGCCGCGCGCCGTGTCCAGAAGTTCATTCGCCAACCGGGTGGCCATATTGCGGCCGCTCCGCCCCCTGGCATTCTGAATCAGCCAGCGCATGGCCAGGGCCTGCCGCCGGTCGGGGCGAATCTCCATCGGCACCTGATAGGTCGCGCCGCCAACACGCTGCGGTTTGACCTCAACCAGAGGCGTGGCGTTCCTGAGCGCTTCTTCGAAGATTTCCAGAGGTGGACGATTGGTGCGTTCGGCTACGGTATCCAGTGCGGTATACACAATTCTGGCGGCCAGGCTTTTCTTGCCCCGTTCCATCAGATTGTTGATGAACTTGGCCAGCACAACGCTGTTGTGCCGGGGGTCGGGCGTAACTTGACGCTTTTCGGGCCGGTTTCGTCGCGGCATTCTACAACTCCATCTCCATCATTTGCGCCCCGCGCGCCTCCCGAGGAAGGACGCACAGCCTGTCCTGCCTCTCCGGAGTCAGCGCTTAACGCGGCTTTTTGGTACCGTACTTGCTGCGGCTTCGCTTGCGGTCATTGACCCCCGTGCTGTCCAGCGCGCCGCGCACGATATGATAGCGCACGCCGGGCAAATCCCTTACCCGACCGCCGCGTACCAGAACCACACTGTGTTCCTGGAGGTTATGGCCTTCGCCAGGAATATAGGCCGTCACTTCAACGCCATTGGTAAGGCGCACACGGGCTACCTTACGCAGGGCGGAATTGGGCTTCTTGGGTGTCGTCGTTCGCACCTGTGTACATACGCCCCTCTTCTGGGGGTTGCCCTGCTTGACCCGCTTTGTGCGGCCGGTCAATGTGTTCTGCGTAAAGCGCAAGGCCGGTGCGGTCTCTTTCTTCGGCTTGGTCTTACGGCCCTTGCGGACCAGCTGATTTATCGTCGGCAAATGTTTCCTCCCCGGTGGTCATCGTAGCCTACGAAAAGACAGTAATCTACTATATCACAACCAGGCTGCCGTAAGCAAATCAGATAGGAACCATTTGGGTGATGCACCAATGCGGATGAACTTCTGCGTCTGCCAGTGGGCGTCTCCACCGGGTTCTGGTGAAGCGTCTCCGATTTTAGGGCAAATTCCTGGCGCAGGGACGAAGGCGTGAATGTGGCGCCGGGAAGACGGTGGTTCGGGCTCACCGGCAGCGGACAACTACCGAATGCTCGTAGACAACCGGCAAGTCAACTCATAGCCGCTTGGACGAGCGTTTACGAGAGTTTATGAGAGAATGAGAGGAACCTCAAAACGTACGGAGATCTGCGGTTGTATGGAGATTGGGAGGTCTCTGCAAAGGCCGGCCAGGCTGTCCAGCCACCGCCAGAGCCGCAAAAATGCAGTCAGCGGCGAAAAAGTCCAGGGGAAAGAGAAAGGGTGGAAGAGCCGGCTCTTCCACCCTTGTCTGTACATGTACATTTCAGCTGATTTCTAGCGCAGATCGACGTTGATCTCTTCGCTCTCTTCGTCCTTCAGATTGTTGAAGTCGAAGTCGAGCTCTTCCTCCTCGACGCCGCCGCCAAACCCGGACAGCATCCCCAGCGGGCCGATGCCCATCTCCGCCAAACCGGAGAGATCGGCCAGATCCAGATCAGGATCGTCCAGGTCGATCTCGAGTTCGCTCAACCCCTCATCGGCGATTTCGTGCTGTTCCGCCAACTGCTCAACGGCCTGCTGCTTCTCCTCTTCCCACATGCGCCGCGTGCGGAAGCCGGAGCCGACCGGAATCAGCTTGCCGATGATGACATTCTCCTTGAGGCCCCGCAACTCGTCCCGCTGGCCTTGCACGGCGGCATCGGTGAGCACGCGCGTCGTCTCCTGGAAGCTGGCCGCAGCCAGGAAGCTCTCGGTATTCAAGGCGGCCTTCGTCAACCCCAGCACGACCGGTTCGGCTTTGGCCGGGCGGTGGCCGTGGCTGATCGCCTTGTTGTTCTCATCCTCAAATTGGAAACGGTCCACCAGTTCGCCCGGCAGGAAATCGGTGTCACCGGTCGCCCGGATCATCACGCGCCGCAGCAGCTGGCGCAAGATCACCTCGATATGCTTGTCGTGGATGGCAACGCCCTGGCTCCGGTATACCTGCTGCACCTGTTCCAACAGGTATAGCTGACAGGCCTCCCGGCCCTGAATGCGCAGAATCTCTCTTGGATTCTTCGAGCCTTCGGTCAGCTGCTCGCCGGCGGTCACCTCTTCACCCTTCTCCACCCGCAACCGGGCATTGGCGGGGATATCGGTCTCCCATACCAGGTTGTCTTCCCGGCGGATGATGACCTGACCGTTCTCGGCGAAGACCTGGCCCTCCATGCCTGCCAGGAGTCCCTGTGCATCCTCGTCTCCGTTGCGGGCGATGACCGTATCTTCCTGCACCCGGTCATCCGAATCCACCATCAACTCAAAGCCTTCGGGAATGGCGACTTCCCGCCGTTTGAGCTCGGTGCGGCTCACCTTCAGCATGCGCTGATCGCCTTCCCACCAGATATCGACCTTGCCGTCGATCTCGCTGATGACAGCTTCACCTTTGGGGTTTCGCACCTCGAACAGCTCCTCGACGCGCGGCAAACCCTGGGTGATGTCATCACTGCCGGCCACACCGCCGGTGTGGAACGTGCGCAGCGTGAGCTGCGTACCCGGCTCGCCGATCGACTGTGCCGCGATAATGCCCACCGCTTCACCCTGCTCCACCGTTCCCCCTCGGGCCAGGTCCGTACCGTAACATTTCTTGCAGAGGCCGAAGCGGGACTCGCAGGTCAGCGGGCTATAGACGAAAGCCCTCTCCACCCCATGACGCTCGATGGTTGCCAGGGCCGCCTCGTCAATGACGGTATCGCGCTCCAGCAACGTCTCATCGGAATCGGGATGTCTGATCGCGGCGGCAAGCGTGCGCGTGGCCACGCGGTCGGCGAAGCTCTCGCCCATCGCCCTTGAACTCCCGGCATCGATCCAGATGCCGGCATTGGTGCCGCAATCATCCTCGGTCACGATCACATCCTGCGCCACATCCACCAGGCGGCGGGTCAGATAGCCGGCGTCTGCGGTGCGCAGAGCCGTATCCGCCAGGCCCTTGCGGCCGCCGTGCGTGCTGAGGAAGTACTCCAGCGCGGTCAACCCTTCGCGGAAGTTGGAGCGGATCGGCAAGGGAATGATGCGCCCATTGGGGCCGGCAATCAGGCCGCGCATACCGGCCAGCTGCCGCACCGTATTGACGCCCCCCTTGGTCGAACCGGAGTGCGCCATCGCGCCCAGCCCCTCAAGCGGGCTGAGCAGTTTACGCACCTCGGCCGTCACTTCGTCGGCAGCCCGTGTCCACAGTTCGACCGTCTTTTCGTACAGCTCTTCCTCGGTGATCAGGCCGCGCCGGTACTGGCGCTCGGCCTCGGCCACCTCGTCAGAGGTGCGCTCAACGATCTCGTCCTTTTCATGCGGCACCTGAATATCGCTGACCGCAATCGTGATGCCGGACCGGGTGGCGTATTCGAAACCCAGGTCCTTGATATTGTCTACCGTTTCGGCCGTCACTTCCCGGCCCAGGTGCTTGTAACAGAGGTCGATGACCTCATTGACACCCTTCTTGTCGAGAAGCTCGTTGACGAACCACAACTCCTCCGGCAGCGCCCGGTTGAAGATGATGCGCCCGATCGTTGTGCGAATGATTCGATCCTGCGGCCAGGCGGCCCCCAACAGGTTCAGTTTCCGCAGGGCGTCCCGCACCTCGGTCATGGCCGCCACCCCAAAAGCCGGGATCTCCTGAATCATGTGGCGTTCGCCCTGGGCATAGATGTCCATCAGGTCGCCGACGGTGGCGATGCCGTGTTCCTGCAAGGCATCCATCACCCGCTCGCTCACCTCCATCGACTCGACCGGCTGGACGTCGAAACGCGTCGTAAAGCGCGCCCGGATCGAATCCCGCAACTTGACATGGCCCAGGCTGTAGATGTACTCCGCCTCATCCATCGAGCTGAAGAGCGGCAGCTTCTCATCGGGCGTCGACTCGTTTTCTTCGGTCGTCAGGTAGTAGACACCCATCACCATGTCTTTCGAGGGGCCGACGATCGGCTCGCCGCTGCTGGGCTTGAGCAGATTCTGGCTGGAAAGCATCAGTTGCCGGGCCTCATCCACCGCAGACTGACTCAGCGGCACGTGCACGGCCATCTGATCACCGTCAAAATCCGCATTGAAGGCGTCGCAGACGAGAGGGTGCAACTGAATCGCGCTCCCTTCCACCAGCGTGACTTCAAAGGCCTGTATGCCCAGGCGATGCAGCGTCGGCGCCCGGTTCAACAGCACCGGCCGCTCCTTGCAGATCTCCTCCAGCTCGTCCCACACCTCGGACTGCTGGCGGTCTACCATGCGCTTGGCGCTCTTGATGTTGTGCGCATAGTTGTCCTCCACCAGGCGCCGCATGACGAACGGTTTGAACAGCTCCAGCGCCATCTTTTTCGGCAGGCCGCACTGGTGCAGCTTCAGCGTGGGGCCGATCACAATGACCGAGCGGCCGGAGTAATCGACGCGTTTCCCCAACAGGTTGCGGCGGAAACGGCCCTGCTTCCCCTTGAGCATATCGCTCAGGCTCTTGAGCTTGCGCTTGCCGCTGCGGCTGACCGCCCGGCCCCGCCGCCCGTTGTCAATCAGACTATCGACCGCTTCCTGCAACATGCGCTTTTCGTTGCGGACGATGACGTCGGGCGCGCCCAGGTCAAGCAGCCGCTTGAGACGGTTGTTGCGGTTGATCACCCGCCGGTACAGATCGTTGAGATCGCTGGTGGCGAAGCGCCCGCCGTCCAGCTGCACCATGGGACGCAGCTCCGGCGGAATCACCGGCAAGATCGTCAGCACCATCCATTCGGGCCGGTTGCCGCTCTTGCGGAAGTTTTCCACAACGCGCAGACGCTTGGCCGCCTTTTTGCGGCGCTGCTTGCTCTTGGTCGTGAAGATCTCCTGGCGCAGCTCTTTTGCCAGTTCGTCCAGGTCGACCTTGGCTACGATATCGCGGATCGCCTCGGCGCCCATTCCCGCCTTGAAAATGTTGCCCCAGCGGTCGGCCAGCTCGCGATAGCGGGTCTCCGTCAGGAGCTGCATCTCGTGCATGCTCTTCAGTTCGTCCAGCTCCTCTTCCGCGCCGGACTGCAGCCGCTCCCGCTGTTCGCCTACGTCTTCCCGCTTCTCTTCCAGCTTCTCCTCCAGTTTCTGGCGCACGTATGTCTGCTTCGCCTGGATCTGCGTCCGAATATCCGACTTCTCCTCGTCGGACTCAAACTGGAGCGTGTTCAACCGTTCCTGCACGTGGTCGTCGACCGTTCGTTCGTGCTTGGCCGTGACCTTCACATTGGCCGCGATGATCGGCTCGTCCACCCAATCCAGGCCTTTGTCTTCCGGCGCTTTCTTGTCAAGATTGCTCTGAATCCAGTCCTGCAGCCGCTGGGCCTGGCTGATCGCCTCTGACGTAGACCGGTTGATGCGCTCATCCAGCCGCGCAATCTGCGCCTGCTCTTCCTCGTCCAGCTCGTCAAGCTGGCTCTGCGCGCTGGCTTCTTCCGCGTCGATCTCCTCCTGCGCCTCGTTCTCCAATCGGGCTATCCCCATCTGCATCTCTTTTTCGAGACGCTGAATAGCCCGGCCGCGCGCATCTTCGTTCACGTCGGTGATGATGAACTGGGCAAAGTACAGGACCCGCTCCAGATGGCGGGGGCTGATGTTCAGGAGCAACCCCAGGTGGCTGGGAACACCTTTCACATACCAGATGTGGCTGACCGGCGACGCCAGTTGGATATGGCCCATGCGTTCGCGGCGCACACGCTGCGGCGCCACTTCCACGCCGCATTTGTCGCAGACGATGCCCTTATAGCGGACGCGCTTGTACTTGCCGCAGGCGCATTCCCAGTCCTTCTGCGGCCCGAAGATACGTTCACAGAACAGTCCGTCCCGCTCCGGTCGCAGGGTGCGGTAGTTGATCGTCTCCGGCTTCGTTACTTCGCCGAAGCTCCAATCGTCAATCTGGTCCGGGGAGGCAAGAGAAATGCGAATTGCGTCAAAATCTCGTACTTCCATTATGGCTCCTTTGCGTTTCACCCGCCGCCATGCGCACAGCAGTTGTGGTCGGCGGCGGCCTCGGTCGGCGGCGCCCTTACTCGCTGCTGCGGCTCATCGGGCTGGGTACGTTCAGGCTGAAGCCGAGATGCGGCAGACGGTCCTCAACCTCATCTTTGCCAAGCTGTATCACCTCATTCTTTTCGTTGATGACTTCAATCGAAAGGGCCAGACTCTGCAGCTCTTTCACCAGCACGCGGAAACTCTCCGGCACACCGGGGCTCTGGATCTCGTCGCCCTTGACTATCGCCTCGTAGGTTTTCACCCGGCCGGTCGTATCGTCCGACTTGATCGTCAGCATCTCCTGCAGCGTGTAGGCTGCGCCGTAAGCCTCCAGGGCCCACACCTCCATCTCGCCAAAACGCTGACCGCCGAACTGCGCCTTGCCGCCCAGCGGCTGCTGCGTGACCAGGCTGTAGGGGCCCGTGCTGCGGGCGTGGACTTTATCCTCCACCAGATGATGCAACTTGAGCATCTGCGCGATCCCAACCGTTACATGGGCATCGTAAGGTTCGCCCGTCTTGCCGTCGAACAGTTTCTGCTTACCGGTCGTCGGCAGCGGCCAGCCATTTTCATTCGAGTACTCTTGTGCCGCCGCCTCAAACCTTTCGAGCAGCGAGGCGTCCAACCGTTCCCCCGCCTCCAAATGCGCCAGAATGGGATCGTCGGCAACCTCTGACAGGGTTGTCCCGTCCTCCTCGCAACCGTGAAAGAGCATCCACTCCCGCAGGGAAACATAGCGGGCGTACTGGTCCGAAGCATCCGATCCGGTTTCCGGGACGACAAGCTCCGCTTCATACCCCCTATCCTTCAGCCATTCAGCCAGGGCCGCGCTGCGCGCGTATTTGTCGTCGAAGAACAGCATTTCAGGGTCGTAGCCGCGCGGTTCCAGCCATTCCAGCAGATAGAGCCGGCGGGCATCGCTGTCGTCCATCAGGGCATCGCTGTCCACTTCCTGCTCGCGAACAGACGCCCATGCCAGCAGGGTGACATCCTGCCAGGCCAGATCGATCAGCCAGGCCCGCGCCAGTTCGGACTCGATCTCGTCCTCTTTCGCCCCGTCGAATACCGGTGTCTCCGCCATGAAGCCCAGGCGGTCGGCCGCCCATCCCAGATGGGTCTCCAGCACCTGTCCGATATTCATCCGCCCGGGCACACCCAGTGGATTCAGAATGATGTCGATCGGTGTGCCGTCCTCCAGGAAAGGCATATCCTCCACCGGCACAACCCGGGAGATCACGCCCTTGTTACCATGCCGGCCGGCCATCTTGTCGCCTTCAGTCAGACGGCGGCGCTGCGCAATGCTCACGCGCACCATCATCTCCACCCCGGCGGGCATGTCCTGGTGGTCTTCGCGCGTGAATACCTTGATATCCACCACCTTGCCCCGCTCCCCGTGGGGAAGCCGTAAGGAGCTATCCTTTACCTCACGCGCCTTCTCGCCGAAAATCGCCCGCAGCAGCTTCTCCTCCGGCGTCAGCTCGGTCTCGCCCTTCGGCGTTATCTTCCCGACCAGAATGTCGCCGGCGGCAACTTCAGCGCCGATCCGGATGATGCCGTCCTCGTCCAGATGTTTCAGCGCATCCTCACCCACGTTGGGAATGTCTCGGGTGATCTCCTCCGGGCCAAGCTTCGTCTCTCTGGCCTCGATCTCGTGCTTCTCAATATGTACCGAGGTGTATTTGTCGTTTTCAACCAGCCGTTCGCTGACCAGGATCGCGTCTTCGTAGTTGCCGCCTTCCCAGCTCATATAGGCCACCAGCACGTTCTGCCCCAGCGCCAGCTCGCCGTTCTGGGTGGAAGAGCTGTCTGCCAGCACCGTACCGGCCTCGACCATGTCCCCTTTCTGGATCGTCGGACGCTGGTCGATGCAGGTGCTCTGATTGCTGCGATTGTACTTGCGCAACGGGTAGGTATGCTGTGAGCCATCTTCCTCTTGGATGACGATCTCCGTATTGACCACGCGAATCGCCTCGCCCGCCTTGCGCGCCACAACGACCTGACCTGAGTCGACCGCAGCCTGCCACTCCATGCCGGTGCCGACAATCGGCGCATCCGGCTGCACCAGGGGCACGGCCTGCCGCTGCATATTGGAGCCCATCAGGGCGCGGTTGGTGTCGTCATGCTCCAAAAAAGGAATCAGAGCCGCGGAAACGCCGACGACCTGTTTGGGCGACACGTCCATATATTCGATGCGCTGCGGCTCCTCGAAGCGGAACTCCTCGGCCTGGCGCACCGAGGGCCGCCTGTTGAGAAAGTGGCCCGCCTTGTCCAGCGGTGTCGAAGCCTGGGCGATGGGAGAGCGCTCCTCCGTATCGGCGTTCAGATAGATGACGTCTTTCCCTACGAAAGGCCGTACCCGTACCTCCTCCAGGCTTTCGACGGCGGCGATCCGTTTGGCCAGTTTCGCCGTCAGTTCAACGTCTCTCTTCGCGATAACGTCGCCGCTGTCAGGGTCGCTGATATCTTCGGCGAGGACGCGTCCTTTCAACGCATCGACCTGATTTTCGACAGTGTTGAAAACGCGGCGGTAAGGCGTTTCGATAAAGCCGAAATCGTTGATGCGTCCGTAGGTGGCCAGGTAGCCGATCAGGCCGATATTGGGGCCTTCCGGCGTTTCAATCGGGCAGATGCGCCCATAGTGGCTGTAATGGACGTCGCGCACGTCGAAACCGGCCCGCTCCCGGCGCAGACCGCCGGGGCCCAGCGCGCTCAGGCGCCGTTTGTGGGTCAACTCGGCCAGCGGGTTCGTCTGGTCCATGAACTGGCTCAGCTGGCTGCTGCCGAAAAACTCCCGCGTCGCCGCCACAACCGGGCGAATGTTGATCAGGCTCAGCGGCGTCACCTGCTCCGGCTCCCGGATCGACATCCGTTCCCGCACGACCCGCTCCATGCGCAAAAGACCGATGCGCAGTTGGCTCTGGATCAACTCACCGACCGTCTTGATGCGCCGGTTCCCCAGATGGTCGATATCATCGGGCATCTCGCGGCCATTATTGATGTCGATGATGCGGCGCACCACCGACACGATATCGTCGTTCGTCAGAATGCGCGTCGAGAGAGGCTCCTCCAGGTCCAACTTGCGATTGAGCTTGTAGCGGCCCACCCGCCCCAGGTCGTAACGACGGGGCGTGAAGAGCAGATTCTGCAGGAAATTACGCGCGTTATCCAATGTCGCCGGATCGCCGGGCCGCAGCTTCTTATAAAACTCCAGCAGCGCATCGTCGATCCCTTTCTGCCGGTCCTCTGTCGGATTGGCCGTCGGGTCCCGCTCCAGGGTCGCCTCGATGAACGGGTGGTCCTCATTGTCGTCGACGTCGGAGAACAACGCCCGGATCTCCTCATCCGTGCCAAAGCCGATCGCCCGCAGCAGAATCGTGGCCGGCAACTTGCGTTTGCGGTCGACCTTGACGCTGACGATATCCCGCTTGCTCGTCTCGAACTCCAGCCACGCCCCCCGCAGAGGGATCAACTTGGTGCCGGTCAGGTCGCGCCCCGTGCTGCGGTCCTCCTCAATTGTGAAGTAGACGCCGGGCGAACGAATCAACTGACTCACCACCACCCGCTCACTGCCATTGACGATAAAAGTGCCGGAGTCGGTCATCAGCGGGAAGTCACCCATAAAGACTTCCTGCTCGCTGATTTCCCCCGTGTCGTTATTGACAAGCCTTACCTCGACCCACAGCGGCGCGGAATAGGTGATGTCCCGTACCCGGCATGCCTCCTCTGTGTGCTTGGCGTCATCGAAGCGGAAGTCGCCGAAATGCAGTTCCAGATGCTTGTTGAAACTGACGATTGGCGAAATCTCTTCAAAAAGCTCTTTCAGGCCCTTGGTGCGGAACCACTCAAAGCTCTGAAGCTGAATCTCGATGAGCCGGGGCAGTTCGATCAGATTGGAAGTTCGTGAATAGGACTTCCTCTGCGTCTTGGCGCCAACACCGTTTCCAACGGCAGTATCAATCATATAGCGCATGCTCCTTTGCCGTACACAGTCGGCAGCATAATAGCCATCCGCCGCGAAATGCGCAGCGAACTTTCCGTCCGCCGCGAACGTCGGCGGACATTACGCCGAATCTATTTGCTCTGGTACCGTCCCCCTCCCTTATGCGAGGTCCACAGGTGACAAACGGAACCGAGCCAACCAGTTCATACCCTGAACTTCAAAGTATAAGGCATACGCGACCGCCTGTCAATATCAGGATGTTAACGATCTAAATCCAGTTTCTTGGAAACGGGAAGAGAGCCGCGGATGCTTTCGGGTAGCTCACCTGGCCATGGGCGCCGACCGCTTTCTATACTCATGAAACTGACCCGATATGAGTACTGGGTATTTTCCATACGATATGCCTACGAAAACAGGGAGCCTGCTGGCCGCACGTGTGAACCGGCGCCCCAAATCAATCCTGAAAACACGCCGCGCCCCTGACAAATCTCCTCACAAATCTGCCGGATTTCAGCAAGCTGTCTACCGCCCCGTCGAACGGCAGATACATGTCCCTACCAGATAACAATCAGGCGGAGAAAGGGCCAAACAGCGGGCCCGGATGCCTCCGCGCGACGACAAAAAAGATCCTGCGAAAACCGCAGAATTTCAGCATTCGGATGCCCTGAGCTGTGTAGGCAAAACGATGCTGAACCGCCTCTCAGGTTGGTTCCTCCCCGTTTTTGTCAGAAAAGGTTCTGTGCTATCGTTTTTGCTATGGGGGAATATGGGAGAAAGTGGGGCGCTCTCCCTGCACTCTGAAGAGATATTCGTGTCGAGCGCTCACCCACCCGGTTGACGCCGCAATATCTGTCGAAATTCCCTGGCACATCTGTTGAAGCGAAATGTTCGATGCGCCCCGGTTCGAACGGGATGCGCAAAGGGCAACGATTCAGAAAACCATGTTTCTCGGTGAGTTCAGTCACAGTCTGGACAGTAAAGGGCGGCTCACGATTCCTGCCAAATTCCGGCACCGGCTCATGCCCGGCCTGGTCGTGACGCGCAACCCCACCGGTGGCTGCCTCATGCTGATGCCGCTCGACGAATGGGAAAATGTGGCGGCCCGGGTCAGCGCTCTGCCCCTGATTGACAAACGTACAGCGCAGTTGCGCCGGGCGCTGTTCAGCGCCGCCGAAGACCTGAAGCCCGACCGGCAGGGCCGCATCCTGATCAGCCAGCGCCTGCGCGAGTTCGCCGGCATCGAAAACGAAGTCATTGTCGCCGGGATGAATACATATATCGAGCTCTGGGACCCGGCCCAATGGGACGAGCAGTTGCTTACGCCAACGCAGCTCGGAGAGGATCTCTTCGCCGCCCTGGGCGTTTGAACCGGCCCCGGGCTCTTGCCAGGCCCGGCAGATGGGGCCGCAAAAGGCCTCAAGCTACCGCGACGGACATGCAAGGCGCCCCTTACGAACCGGATGGCCTCCAACACCGCCCCGTTCTGGCGGATGAAGTGCTGGCCGGCCTGAACGTCCAACCAGGCGGACGTTTCATTGACGGAACTTTGGGCGGCGGCGGCCATACCCAGCTCCTGCTGGAACATTCGCGCTCCACCCGAACAAGGGCGCATCGAGATTTCCGTGCAGATGGGGACGCCGGTGGAAAAGTACTGGGGCTGGACGTTGACCCCGCAGCCATCCGCCGAGTTCGGAAGCGCTTTCCCGGCGAAATCAGCGCCGGCAGACTGAGCGTGGCCCAGGCGCCGTTTGATCAGATGGATCGAATCGCCCGCCAGCGGGGCTTTACGGGAGTTGACGGCATCCTGCTTGATCTGGGTCTCAGCAGCTTTCAGCTGGATACGCCGGCCCGAGGTTTTGCTTTCCGGCACGACGGCCCGCTGGATATGCGTTTCGACCCGTCTACCGGTCCCAGCGCAGCCGAGCTGATAAACAACAGCAGTTGGGAGGAGATCGCCGACATCCTTTACCAATACGGTGAGGAACGACAAAGCCGCTCGATAGCGCGTGCCATCATAGCCAGTCGCCCGGTCTCAACAACAGCTGAACTGGCAGACATTGTATGCAGGACACTGCGATCGCGCGGCAGACAGAAAATCCATCCGGCCACCCGTACCTTTCAGGCGCTGCGCATCGCAGTCAACGACGAACTGGGGCGGCTGGCGCGGGCCATGACCCAGATTCCTGCCCTGTTGCGGCCCGCTGGACGGGTCGCCATTATCTCCTTTCACAGCTTGGAAGACCGGTTGGTCAAGGAGTGGATGCGTGACAACGCCAGGAGATTTCGGCCCGATCCGACTTTGCCGGCCGGAGGTCGGGAGCAGATTCCCGTTCTGGCGATATGCAACAAGAAACCGATCGTGCCGGCGGCCGCTGAAATCGAAGAAAACCCCCGCAGTCGTTCAGCCAGGCTGCGCATCGCCGAAAAACTGCCTGAACAGTAGTTGACCTGTTTGCCCGTCTGTCTGTTGTGAATGTTTCTGCAGGATAAAGCTTTTGTCAACACCGACCATCAATCTGCGCCGCGCCGGGCGCCCGGCGCAGGCCGGGGCGCAGCGCAACAATGACGAGCAGGTTTGGCGCCCAGTCGACCCGGGAGGACCGGGGCAAGAAGGAGACTCGGGCCCAAACAGCATGCAAACGTCCAATCTCGCCCGTTTTCGAGTTCTGCGCGGTCTGGTCTGGCTCGATGATATCGTTCCTCTGCCGCAAACGCTGCGGGGATACCTCTTCTTTGTGCTGGCTTTAACGGTCGTCTGCGGCCTGGCCGTCATTCAGGTCTGGACCTCGCTTCGAATTACTCAGGCCCGCGCGGAGTTGGAACTGCTCCGCGTTCAGTACAGCCTCATCGAACAGAAGAATGCTGAACTGCTGTGGCAAATAGGCCGGCGCACAACTCTGGAACAGGTGCAGCTGCGTGCAGTCCAACTCGACTTCCGTCCCGCGCTGCAACGCAATTACATCCCGAATCCGTACAGCCTGAGAAGCGCACCTGCGGCTTCCGCCGGTAGCGGCGGGTCGGGCGGCAGCCGGCAATCGCATCAGCAGTCAGAGAGTTCCCCCGCTCTTGAACAACCACCCGCAATGGCAAGGGAACAAACAGCGGTTTCCGCCGGTAATACAGGGAG
Source organism: Caldilineaceae bacterium (assembly GCA_965204525.1). GTDB lineage: Bacteria > Chloroflexota > Anaerolineae > Caldilineales > Caldilineaceae > Bin5. Next base: position 3,863,584 of record OZ241994.1, read on the forward strand.
TCTGGGGGCAGCGCAAGAGCGCCGGGCGCCGGGCGCGTCGCCCCCCGATCATGCCCGGACGGTTCTACCCTCTTCGGAGGAGCCGTCCTTCCGGTCTGTAACCGAACGACTCCCCGTAGCGGAGTTCGAGCAGTATGTGTCCGGTTGGCAACAGCGGATCAACGAAAGCTGGCAGACTGTCCGGCAATGGAGCGAACCGCTGTTTGAACGGGCCGGCGATTTCTTCCTGGGCCAGTTGAGACAGCCCAGATAGTTTCCGCCTGTCTCGCCGCCAGGCGCCCGAACGCGGGGTCGGCGGCGACGAGTGTTTGTGATCCGGGTCGCGACCACTGTAGTCTTGGAGATTTCCCGCATGCGCGCACGCAACCGAACCGTTCGTCCCGCACGTGGACACGGTTTCGGCCCTCTATTCGACCCCCGCCAGCGCCCCGAAGATGGGGCTGACGGCGGCCTCGAAAGCGGCGCCCTCAATCGGGCAGCGCCCACTCGCGCCTCCCTTGAACAGGAACATGCCCAGCATCCCCCGGTATCGGACGATGTGACCAGGATATGGCGTATCGGCTTTATCGGTGTCGTGCTCACCGGACCGCTGCTGCTGCTGGTTCTGCGCTTGCTGGATATGCAGGTCATGGGCTGGCAGCAATATGAGCCCCCGCAAGTGGTGACAACTGGCCGCAATACCGTTGACGACACCACCTCGTGGGGCGTGATCGTCGATCGTGATGGCAATCTGCTCGCCGCCGACCGCTTCACCTATCGAATCACGGCAACGCCCAAGTTCATCTCGCAAGGCGACTACGGCGACATCGCCCTGCGGCTCGCGTCCAGCATCGGCGCCCCGCCGCTTCAGATCGAAAACCTGTTGATGCAGAACAGCGATAGAGACTATCTGATCATCGCGTCGCATATCGATTTTGAACAGGGTCAACAGCTGCTCGCCGAACGCCAGCAGCGTATGGCTGACAGGGACTTCCTGCTGGAGCATATCCACATCGCAGCCCATCCCCGGCGCTTCTATCCACAGGGAATCCTTGCCAGCCAGGTGCTGGGCTTTCTCAATGCCGAACGCGTGCCGGTGCTGGGCCTGGAGCGGTATTATCGGAACTTTTTGTCCAGTGATGGCGTTGGTCTTCCACCGGGCCGTCAACTTCCCCGCTCAGAACTCGACGAAAACGTCCTCCGCTTTCTGCCCAGCGGAAATGGCAAGGGCCTGGTGCTGACCATCGACCGCACCATCCAGCATATCATCGAAGAGGAGCTCCGCCTGGGGATCGGTCTCTACCGTGCCGAGGCCGGCACGGTTATCGTCATGGACCCAAAGACGGGCGCCATTCTGGGGATGGCCAACTGGCCTACCTTCGACGGCAACAGCTTCGAAGGCGGAGACCCCAATACGTTCACGAATGTTGCCATCAGCGCCCAATTTGAACCGGGATCGGTCTTCAAGCTAATCACCGTTGCCGCCGCCCTCGACATTGACGCAGTGGACGCCTCAACCGTTTTCGTCGACACCGGCGCCATTTCCGTGGAGGGGCACACGGTCCAAAACAGTGACCGCAAGGCTGTCGGTGAACTGAACGTCGCTGATGCCATGGCCCATTCCAATAACGTAATTACGGTCCAGATCGCACAGAAAGTCGGCGCCGAAATCTTTTACGACTATGTGACCCGCTTCGGCTTCGGCGCTGACACACATATCGACCTGAGCGGTGAAGTGGCCGGTCAGGTCAGAAACACCGATGCCCCGAACTGGGGTGTATCCGACCTGGCCACCAACAGCTTTGGCCAGGGCATTGCCGTTACGCCCCTTCAGATGCTCTGCGCAGTCGCCGCCATCGCCAACGGCGGCAAACTGATGCGCCCCTACATCGTGCACAGCCGCGTAGCCGGTGACAACGTTATGGTGACCCAGCCGACAATGGTCTACCAGGTGATCCAGCCGGAAACCGCGCTCCGGATGAACGATATGATGACGCATGTTGTCAACACCGGCAATCAGATGGCCCAGGTCTCCGGCTATAGCGTTGCCGGCAAGAGCGGCACCGCCGAAATCGCCACCGAAGAGGGCTATATCCAGGACGAGACGATCGCCAGCTTTATCGGCTACGCGCCGGCTGACGACCCGCAATTTGTCATGTTGGTCAAGCTGGACCGGCCGGACCCCGGCATCAGCCGCTGGGCAGCCTATACCGCAACGCCCGTCTTCAGCCGGATTGCCCACCGCCTGTTCGAGCACATGAATATCCCGCCGGACCATGTCCGGCTTTCGGACGACAGTCAGAGCTACTCCTGTAGGTCCGCCGTAGATTGCCAGGAAATAGCGCCGGCGGCAGCTTCAGTGTCGGCGGCAGAACCGGTTGCCGAACTCTCAAACCGGTGACCTGCTGTCCGTTGCCGCTCGCCGGCGCAGCGATGCGTTACTTCCGTTCAAAGGATTCTGATTCGGTGGCAGACCGACCGAAAGTTGAGACCGCTATCACCCAGCATACACTCTGGCAGGCGCTGACCGGGACGCCCCCGCCGCCGACGCTCGCGCCCCGCCCCATAAGCTGTGCGGTACTGGACAGCCGTGATGTCGAAGCAGCGTCACTGTTCATCGCCTTCAGCGGCGCCCGCACAGACGGCCATGAATTCATCCGCCAGGCGATAGCCGGTGGCGCCGGTGCGGTCATCTGCGAAGAGCGGGGGCTTGAGCAGTTGCACGAGACCGGCGTCCTGCTGGTCGACTGCCGCCGCGGACGGGAGGAAGGTGCGGAGAAAAAAGAAGCAATAGCAGACCTGGACGCCGGCCGCCCCATCGCCTACATCGTCCCTGACGCCAACACGGCTTTGCAGGCAGCCGGTCTCTTTCAGCGGTTGCATCGCACCCGCCCCGATCTGCGGGTAGTTGGCGTGACCGGCAGCGTAGGCAAGACCAGCACAAAAGAGTTGACTGCATCGGTCCTCGCGCAACGCTACCGCACCCATCACAACACCGGCAACCTCAACAGCGAACAGGGGCTGCCGCTGGCTCTCCTCGGGCTGCACACGGCCCACGAGCGGACCGTGTTGGAGATGGGGATGTACGACCTCGGGGAGATTCGCCTGCTGTGCGACCTGGCGCGGCCCCATATCGGCGTCGTGACCAATGTCGGCCCCACCCATCTGGAGCGGCTGGGCACGATAGACCGGATCGCGCAGGCCAAAACCGAGCTGGTCGAGGCTCTTCCCAACGCGCAGAACGGAGGCGTGGCCATACTCAACCAGGACGACGCCCGCGTTCGGGCGATGGCGGCCGCCACCGCTGCCCGGCCCTTCTTCTATGGTCTCGCCGCCGAAGCGGATCTGTGGGCCGATGAAATCGAAAGCCTGGGCATGGAGGGCATCCGCTTCCGTTTTCACCAGCGCCGGGAAAACGGCCGCATCCACAGCCAGCGCCTGAAAGTGCCCCTTTTGGGCAAACACTCGGTCTATACGGCCCTGGGCGCGGCCGCCGTCGGCATAGTCAGCGGTCTCTCCTGGCGGGAAATCGGCGCCGGCCTTCAGCAAGCGCCCAGTCAGTTGCGCCTTGTTGTCATGCCGGGCATCAACGGCAGCACCGTCATCGACGACACATATAACGCCAGCCCTGTCAGTACTGTGGCCGCCCTCAATCTGCTGAACGACCTGTTCACCCGCCGACAAGCGGGCGAGGACTGTGCGCCCGCTGCCGAGAGCCCGGGGATGGCGTCAGGGGCGAAACGAAGTCCGCAAACCAGCAACGGGCAGCATCAGAAACATCACCGCCGCGGACGCCGCATCGCCATTCTCGGCGATATGAGGGAGTTGGGCGCTTTCACCACAGAAGGGCACAAACAGGTCGGCGCCCATGCCGCGGGCGTAACCGATCTGCTCGTTACTGTTGGCGCTCTCGGCAGTCTCATCGCCGGCGAGGCCCGCAAAGCAGGCCTGCCTTCCCAGGCCGTGTACGAAGCCGGCGATTTTGAGACGGCCGTGCAGATTCTGAAGGAGATGGCTCAACCCCAGGATCTGCTGCTCGTCAAAGGCAGCCGTGCAGTAGGGATGGAACGAATTGTCCCCGAGATCTCACTGCAGCCGGCAACAGCCGCAGCGACAGACCCAGCCCGCCGCCCAGTGTCAGACAAAGGGGCCGGCGGCGGCCTCCTCGAAGGGTAAGGGGCTCGTAGATGGAATTTCCGCTGGTGCTGGGGACACTCAGCTTCTTCATCGCCGTGATTTGGGGTCAGCCACTGATGACCCTGTTGAAACACTATCGAATCGGCAAACAGGTGCGGATCGAAGGACCGGACTCACACCAGGAAAAGACCGGCACGCCGACGATGGGGGGACTGCTGTTTGTGGTGCCGGTCCTCTTGATTACGGGGGCGCTCAACCTGGCGAATCTGCTTGGTCTTACCCTGATAGGCCAGAGTACACTGTTGCTCTTTTTCTGTCTGGCGGCGCACGCGACACTTGGCGCCGTCGATGACTGGCTGGGACTCCGCGGCCAGGGGAAAGGGATGTCGGCGCGGATGAAGAGCGGATTCCAGTTCATCTTTGCAGCCATTATCGTGGGCATTCTCTATTACGGGCCGCCCGATCTCTACTATGTAGGCGTGCCCGGCATTCCGCAGTGGGTTTCGATCGGCTGGATGTTCATTCCGGTGGGTATCCTGATCATTATCGGGTTCAGCAATGCGGTCAACCTGACCGATGGACTCGACAGCCTGGCGGGAAGCATAAGTGGGATTGCGTTCGCCAGCTACGGGCTGATTGCCCACAGGCAGGGGCAGACCTATCTGGCGGCTTTCTGTTTCACCATGGTGGGAGCGCTGTTCGCCTTTCTCTGGTTCAATGCCCACCCGGCGCAGATCTTCATGGGTGACACCGGCAGCCTGGCTTTGGGCGCAACGCTTGCCCTGGTGGCGCTGATGACCGGTCAATGGCTGTTGCTGCCGGTGGTCGGGTTTGTCTTTGTCGCCGAAACCGTTTCCGTACTGTTGCAGGTGGCGTCTGCAAAGCTCAGCCGCCGCTACCTGGGTCGTGATATCCGCCTGTTCAAGATGACGCCGATCCACCACCATTTTGAACTGCTGGGGTGGAGCGAAACACAGGTCAAAGAGAGATTCTGGATTGTCGGAGTGCTGAGTGGAATGTTGGGAGTGGCCCTGGCGCTGTGGAACGGGTGACCACCGCCTGCATCCGTTTCATGCCGGCAGCGACTCGATTCCAGGTAAAGGCCGGGGGACAAGGCGTTATCCAGTAACCGGATACTGGAAGGAGAACGATACCATGATTGCCAACGCCGGAGAATTCAACTTCGAAAAACGCAACGTCGTTATTTTGGGGATGGGCCGTCAAGGATTGGCGTTGGCCCGTTTCTTCGCGGCAGCAGGCGCAAACGTAACCATCAGCGATGTCGCGCCCGCGCATAAGTTGGCCGAAGAGTTGGAGCAGTTGGGTGATCTGCCCGTAGCGCTTGCCTTGGGCGGTCATCCTCCCAACCTGCTTGATGACTGTGATCTGCTCTGCCTCAGCGGCGGTGTGCGGCTCCAATCGCAGTTGGTGCAGGACGCCATTCGTCGCGGCATCCCTCTCAGCAATGACAGCCTGCTCACAATGCAGCTGGCCCCCTGCCCTGTCATCGCCATCACCGGCAGCAGCGGCAAGACAACGACGACAACGCTCGTCGGTGAAATGTTGCAGAAAACCGTCGGTGACGCCCATACCGTCCACGTCGGCGGCAATATCGGCAGGCCGCTGCTGGACCGCCTCGACGCAGTTCGGGAAGATGACATGATGGTGCTCGAGCTGAGCAGTTTTCAGCTCGAACTGTTCGATCCGAAAGTCGCCTATGGCCCGCTCGACCAGCTGGGGCCGGACGTAGCCGCCATTCTCAATATCACGCCCAATCATCTGGACCGGCACTCATCGATGGCCGACTACGTTCTGGCGAAGTCCAACCTGTTGCGCCATCTGAAACCCACCAGCGTCGTGGTCCTCAACGCCGATGATCCGGTGGCGAGCCGGATGGCTGGCTGGCATGATCGGATGGCTGGCTGGCATGATGACGAGAAACCCATTCCCGCCGATTGGGCACTGGACTCTCTCCTGGCGCAATGCCGTTCCGGCCTGGGCAAAGACAGGCGCATCATTCCTTTCTCCGCCTCTACGAGCCGGGTCCAGCGCACGCCGCTTCACAGTTCCGAGTCCCGGCCGCGGCCGGCCGCCGGCGCCTGGGCATCCGAAACGACCGCAGAGCTGTTCTTCAAAGGCAGGCCCTTCTGCCGCCGTACCGACGTACGACTGCGAGGGGAGCACAATATCTCCAACCTGTTGGCGGCCGCGGCCGTCAGCGGAGCGGCCGGCGCATCCCAAGAGGCGATGGGGCGCGTTGCCCGCTCCTTTGCCGGCGTACCGCACAGGCTGGAGGAGATGCGGCCCAAAGGCAACGTCGTATGGATCAATGACAGCATCGCGACCGCGCCGGAGCGGGCCGTCGCCGGGCTCCAGGTCTTCTCCCCGGGCGCGCAGACGCTCATTCTCCTGGCCGGCGGCAAAGACAAGAATCTGCCCTGGGATACTTTCGCCGACGAAGTGCTGGATCGGGTCCAATGTCTGATCGGGTTCGGAGAAGCGGGGTCGATGATCGCCGACAAGGTGAGGGAACGGGCCTCCTTCCGGCGTATCTCCGCTCCCTGCTGCGCGGTTGTACAGCGTCTCGACGAGGCCGTCTGCCTCGCCAAACAGACGGCCACGCCGGGTACGGTTGTGCTCTTTTCCCCGGGCGGTACCAGTTACGATGCCTACAAGAACTTCGAACAGCGCGGGGAGCATTTCCGCAACCTGGTGGCCGGCGGCTAGCGGCAACCCCACTCTGCCGCCCTTCGGCAACGAACCCCCCGGTTCCTGCACGTTGCTGCGGAAGATAGAGGAATGACAATGGCGCTTCAGGTCAACCAAGCGAAACAGATTGGTAGGTTCGGGCCCAACATCGACTGGGCGCTGGCCACCGTCCTGACCTGCCTGATTCTGTTCGGGTCTGTCATGGTCTTCAGCGCCAGCTACCCTTTGGCGCTGGAAAATCAGGTATCCCCCTTCTATTACGTATTGCTGCAGCTCCGCTGGCTGGGTGTCGGCCTGGTGGCGTTGGTCGGCGCCGCGATCGTCCCCTACCGGGTATGGGAGCGGTGGAGCATACCACTGATGGCGTTGGGGCTGATCTCCCTCATTGCGCTCATCTTTGTGGGCGAAAGCCGTTTCGGCGCAACCCGCGCCTTCCCCGGCGGTCGCGTTCAGCCGAGTGAACCGGTGAAGGTGATCGTTCTCATATACATCAGCACCTGGCTGGCCAGCAAGGGCGATCGAATCAAAGATATCAACTATGGGCTGATTCCCTTCGGCGTGCTCATGGGAATCGTGACGAGCCTGATCGTGGTGCAGCCGGACATCAGCACAACGATTCTGATCGTTGTCACCGCGTTGATCATCTTCTTTCTGGCGGGCGCTGAGTTGAAACAGCTTATCCTGGGCGGCTTTGTGGCCACCGTCACCTTCTGGCTGGTGATCACCCGCAACAGCTATGCCAGCCGCCGGGTCAGCGCACTGCTCGAGTCGATCCAATCTCCTTTGAATAGCTCCGAATGGCAGATCCGCGAAGCCAGCCAGGCCATTGTCAAAGGAGGTCCGCTTGGCGTGGGTCTGGGCAACAGCACCGAAAAGCTGCCGGGAAATCTGCCCCTGAGCTGGTCGGACAATATCTTTGCGGTGATCGGCGAGGAGATGGGGCTGCTGGGCACGCTGGCGGTGATCCTCCTCTTCACGCTCTTTGTCTATCGCGGCCTGCGCATCGCCAGTGAATCGACCGATATCTTCGGCTCCTTGCTGGCAGTGGGTATCACCGCACTCATCATCCTGCAGGCCATCATTCACATCGCCGTCGCGGTGGCCGTCGCGCCGCCTACCGGCGTAACACTGCCGTTCGTCAGCTTTGGCGGCAGTTCTCTTGTCACGTCGATGGGGGCTGCCGGCATACTGCTCAACATCAGCCGCTATCGCGGTCTGCCCCCTCCCGCTGCGCCCCGTCGCGGCGAAGCCGGCGCACGCCCTCACCCCACGGCGGGCGACCGGATTCGCGGGGGCCTGGCCAACGCTTTCGGGGCAAAAAAATCCGGGGCATCCTCTGGCCCCCCAGGGCAGACAGTTCATGCGCCTTCTGATTTCGGGTGGTGGAACCGGGGGTCACATATATCCGGCTCTCGCCGTCGTCGAACAACTAAGAATCAACGCTCTGACCGCCGCGCCCGTTCAGGGTAACCCTGCCCTGCTGTGGCTGGGGAGCCGGACCGGCATCGAGCACCCGCTTGTGCAGGACGCCGGCATCCCCTTCCACGACATTCAAAGCGGCGCGTTGCGAGGACGCAATCCATTGATGGCTTCACGTAATCTGGCCAAAATGCTGGCAGGCATACGCCAGTCTCTGCAGATTCTCGAAGATTTCCGCCCGCAGGCATGTTTTGCGACCGGTGGATATGTCATGGCGCCCGTTGCGATAGCCTGCCGCATGCGCTCGGTGCCGGTGATGATCTATCTGCCCGACATGACCCCCGGCCTGGCGGTGCGCTGGCTCAGCCGCCTGGCCCAGCGGGTCGCGGTCAGCTTCCCCGAGGTGGCCGGCTTCTTCGGCCAAAAGGCGGTGGTCACCGGTTACCCCGTTCGCGCCGCACTCTTGCAAGCGATAGAGGACAGGCAGACAGCCCGGCACAAACTGACCCAAAAACTGGGACTGGACCTGGAGGACCGACTGCCCCTGCTACTGGTCTTCGGCGGCAGCCAGGGCGCCCGCAGTATCAACAGGGCCGTCTGGCAGGCCGCGCCTGCGCTCTTGCCCGCCTGCCAGATTCTGCACGTCATCGGAACGCGCGACTGGCCCCTGCTGGAACAGGAAGGGCCGGCTCTCCGGGATAGCCCGCTGGCCTGCCGCTACCATCCCGTGCCCTATCTGCACGCGGAGATGGCTTGGGCCCTGGCCAGCGCAGACCTGGCGGTCGCCCGTGCCGGGGCCAGTGTGCTGGCCGAGTTTCCGCTGGCGCGTCTCCCGTCGGTACTCGCGCCTCTGCCCGGCGCCGGCTCCCATCAGCTCCCCAATGCGCAGAAACTGGCCGAATCCGGCGGCACAATCATTCTCGAGGACGGACAGCTGGCTGAATGGCTGGAACCGACCATCGCGGCCCTGCTGGCCGATGAAAGCCGGCGGCTTGCCATGGGGGCGGCGGTCGGCGCCCTGGCCCGGCCCCAGGCCGCAGACAATATCGTACGCGAACTTCAGCGGCTCGCAGCCCATGGCTAGCACGGTTCAGCGGCCGCGGGGGTTGTGGACTGTGATTATTGAAGGTGATTGCAAAGCAGGCGGGAAAGACCCGGAGGGCGCCCGCCTCCCAGGATGAAAGCATAAAAAAATGAGTGAAAATACGCCAGGCACAGTTGCATTTGCATTCTACGTTCTTCTATTCGCTTGGATCGGCTTCCGGCGCGGCCTGTTCAGGGAGTTGTTGGTGCTGGTCGTCTCGGTCGGGGGCTTCTTCCTGCTGCAACAAAACCAGGGACTGGCCCTGGATATCGTCAGGCAGGTGCTGGGAATCGTCTTCGGTATCATCAGCGCGGGCGCAAAGCTCCTGGCCTCGCTGCGCGCAGGGGATACAGGGGGAATTGGCGAACCGGTCTACACCCTGGGCGCCTCGGACTGGCTTTCGGATGCGCAGCCGCCGACGGTCTCCTTTCTGGTCTGGTCGGGGTTGCTGCTATTTACCTACCTGTTGACCAATAAGGCGATCCCTGACAACCAGAGCTCATCCGGTCTCCTTGCGGCGATGATCGGAATTGGCAACGGGCTGTTCTACATCCCTACTTTTGCGCCGCGGCTGATCAACTTCATCCCGGAGGTTGGGGTTACGTCGGTCTCATCTCCCGGAACGGGGATGGAGGGGCTTCTGCAAAGCGTGACCGACATGATGCATTCCGGTTTTGGCGATCTCTGGGCGGCATTAGGGCCTCAACAGCCCATCCTGGCCGCGATTGCGCTCACGGTGCTGCTCGTGGCGGTGATCAGCACACTGCGCCGCGGCCAAACCTGATCGAGCGCACAACTTACCAGGATGTGACAAGCCGCCATCTGTGAAACACGCCTGCCTACGAAACTGTTATGGGTCTGATCGAAGTTTATTTCGGCTCTATCGCCGGCATCATCACCATGATTGGCCTCGCCCAGGGTTATGCGCGCGAACTGGGCAGGTCCATGATCATTATCGTCGCCATCTTTCTGCTGCTCTACGTCCAGGATCGTCTCAATCCGATCCTGGACAGTGTGTGGCGCATGGTATTCTCGACCGAAGATGTGGGCGCCCAGCAGCTGTTTCTGAGCAATTTCTATCTGGTCGTCTTTGTCGTTATCATCTTTGCCGGCTATGCCGGGCGGGTCATTACATTCAGCGGTCAGCAGTGGCCGATGCCCCAGGGCGCCATTCTCAACTGCCTGGTCGGCGCAATCAACGGCTATCTGATCAGCGGCAGCCTCTGGTATTACCAGCACATCTACGGCTATCCCCTTTCATACCTGGGATGGATAAATCCGGACCTGTCGCCGATCGCTGTCGAGCTGGTGCGCTATCTGCCCCAGAATATCATGCCGTCACCGACGCCGTGGGTGATTCCCATCGCGATACTGCTTCTGATGCGGGTGCGGGGATGAGAGTTGAATACGTTCCGGCTGAAGCGCGGCGCGGCCGCAGCCATGGAGGCAGCGATGCCGGTTGACAGCTGGCAGAACCGGTTGCAAGAAGCGCTGGACGCCCCGCTATCCAAAAAAGGCGGGGACGACACGCAGCCGCGCGTGCATCTGATAGGAATAGGCGGCGCGGGCCTCTCTGCCATCGCCCGCGTTCTCCTGGAACGGGGCATACACGTCAGCGGAAGCGACCGCCAGGAGAGCGAGCGCACCCGCCGGCTGGCCGCGGCCGGCGCGAAAATCTGCGGACGCCGGGGCGCGGCCGCAGAGCTCGCCGAGCTACCGGACCGGGAACGCCCGGACGTCGTCCTGATCAGCAGCGCCGTCGACGAAACCAACCCGGAACGACAGACTGCACAGAGACTGGGGATACCGGTCGTCAGACGGGAGCTGTTCCTCCCGCCGCTGCTGGCCGGCCGCGATGTCATCGCAGTCTCCGGCACGCATGGCAAGAGCACGACAACCGCCATGATCGTGCAGACTCTGCAAGCAAACGGCTGCGACACCGGCTATATCATCGGGGCCGACCTGCCCGGATTCGGCAACGCCCACGCTGGGACAGCCGCCGAGTTTGTGATCGAAGCCGACGAGTATGACCGCATGTTCCATGGATTGACGCCGATGGTGGCCGTCGTAACCAATGTGGAGTGGGACCACCCCGACTGCTATCCGACGCCGGCCAGCTTTGTCGACGCCTTCCGCCAGTTTGTGGCGCAGGTGCGCGCCGAAGGATGCGTGGTTTCGTGCGGGGACGACCCCGGCGCCGAGGCGCTGCGCACAGGCCGTGCAACCGAAAACGGTCCCGTCTGGCTGACGTATGGGCTGCGTGAAGGGTGCGACGTGCAGGCCGCCGGCGAGACGGTAGGCGCTGGCGGGGGCTATGCCGCCGCGGTGCAGAGTGAAGGGGAGTCGATCGGACGTCTGCAGCTGCAGGCGCCCGGCATCCACAACCTGCGCAATGCCTTGGCCGCGTTGGCCGTCGCCCGCCGCTGTGGTGTGCCGGCGGCGCAGGTCCTGGCGAGCCTGCATCAATATTCAGGCATCGGCCGGCGTTTTGAGCTGAAAGGGACGCGGCGGGGCGTGACGGTCGTCGACGACTACGCCCACCACCCCACCGAAATCCAGGCAACCCTGGCCGCGGCCCGCAACCGCTTCGGCGAGCGGCGCATCTGGGCCGTCTTTCAGCCCCACACGTTCAGCCGCACCAGGGCGCTGTTGCACAAAATCGCCTCCAGCTTCGACAACGCCGACGCCGTCCTGGTGACCGATATCTACGCTGCCAGAGAGAGCGGCGACAGGGCCATGGCCGCGGCCGAGATCGCGGCCGCCAGCCCACATCCATCGATTCGCCACAGCGGTGACATCGAGGACACGAGCACGCTTCTCCACGGCGAAGTAACCGCCGGCGATGTCGTCCTGACACTGGGCGCAGGCACAAGCCACCGCATCGGTGAAGCGCTGCTGGAGAGACTGGGAACCGATGGCTGAAGGAGTCGCTTTTCGAGACGCTGGGCTGGTCAACGGTGGCCTGGTCGGAGCGGCGCAACCGCCCCCTGGATCTGGACGGGCCCGTATTTCACGTCGACACCAGCAGTTTCGCGGCGCTCGATTTCGACCGGCTTGTATGACAACTGCGCACCTTACGAGGAATCTGATCACGAAGTGACTGTACTCGACACTATGGCGCCAGCAACGGCCCCGGCCCGTTCAAAGCGAGAAATCGGCGCCGCCGCCCTCGAACAGATCGAGGCCCTCGGCGTAGAGATCCGGCAGGACCACCCGCTGGCGAGCCTGACGACGATCAAAATAGGCGGCCCTGCTGACTACTTCGCGGTGGTCACGGACACGCATAAGCTGCTGAAACTCGTGCGCTGGGCCAGGGCGAACGACCTGCCCTACCTGGTCCTGGGCGGCGGCAGCAACGTGCTGATCAGCGACCGCGGCGTGCGCGGGTTGGTGATCCATAACCGCTGCAACGCAGTGCAGGTGCAGGACGCCCCCTGCTGCGATTATCCCAAAGACACCCGCCCCTTCCTCTACGCCGAGAGCGGCGCGCTCATGGCCGGCGCGGCCCGTACCGCCATCAACGCCGGCCTGACCGGACTCGAGTGGGCGGTGAGTGTGCCCGGATCCGTCGGCGGAGCCGTTGTCAACAACGCCGGCGCACACGGCGGGGAAGTGAAGGACTCGCTCTGGGACGTTCTGCTGTTGGACGACAACGGCGATATCCAGGTCTACCGCGTCGAGGATCTCGCCTACGCCTACCGTCAAAGCAGCTTGAAACGGGAGGGGACTGCCGACGCCGGCTTCGGACCCGTCCTGCTGAGCGCCAACTTCCGGCTGCAAGCCGGCGACCGGGATACGATCCGCGCCGCCGCGCAGTCTTTCCTGGGCCATCGACGCAGCACACAGCCGGTGGAGCCCTCACTGGGCAGCACATTCGTCAACCCGCCAGGCGACTTCGCCGGACGGCTGATCGAGGAGACCGGGCTGAAGGGGTTTCGTCTCGGCGGCGTCGAGGTCAGCCGTACGCACGCCAACTTTCTCATCAACCCCGGCGGCGTCGGCGCGGCGACGGCTGCCGACGTCATGGCGATGATCGAACATATTCAGACGGCGGTGGCCCGGCGCAGCGGCGTAGAGCTGCAGCCGGAACTTCAGAAAATAGGGGAATGGTGACTCATATGGCGTGCAATTCAGTACGGGTCGGTGTCCTTTTTGGCGGCAAGAGCGGCGAGCACGAAATCTCCCTGCTCAGCGCGCAGACGGTCATCCGCGCCCTGGACGAGGCCGGCTACGAAACGGTGCGGCTCGGCATTACCAAGACCGGTGAATGGCTCACCGGCGCCGACCCGCTGGCGCAGTTGACCAGCGGCAAGGGGAGAGAGAACGGCCATGGCAAGATAAAGGAGACCGACTCCGCCCTTCTCGCGCCCCGCTCGACCCAGCCCCCGCTTCTGCAGCATAGCGAGCGCCTGCCGGCGGTGGACCTGATCTTTCCCGTGCTCCACGGCCCCTACGGTGAGGACGGGACCGTGCAAGGGCTGCTCGAGATGCTCGAAATGCCTTATGTAGGCTGCGGCGTCCTCGCCAGCGCGGTCGCGATGGACAAAATTGCCGCGAAGGCGCTCTTTGCCGCCGCCGGCATCCCCCAGGTCGCCTACCGCACCCTGCTGCGCCGAAACTGGACGGAGGGCCAGGAATCGGACCCCGACCCGCAGGAAAACCGGCGTGAGAAGATACTGGACGAGCTCGAGTCCGCCTTGCCCTATCCACTCTTCGTGAAGCCGGCCAATCTCGGCAGCAGCGTCGGCATCAGCAAAGTCAGAGATCGGGCGGAGCTGGCGCGTGCCATCGGGCTGGCCTGCCGCTACGACCGCAAAGTGCTGGTTGAGGAAGGGGTGCACGATGCCCGCGAATTGGAGGTCAGCGTCCTCGGCAACGATGAACCCCGGGCCAGCGTGGTCGGCGAGGTGGTTCCGGCCAATGAGTTCTACGACTACGAGGCCAAGTACCTGGACAAGGGCAGCCGGCTCCTGATCCCTGCGGACATTCCCCCCGCCCTGGCAGACGAAATCCGTCTGCTGTCCGTTCGCGCCTTCCAGGCGCTTGACGGAGCCGGCCTTGCGCGGGCAGACTTTCTGTTAGGCGCCGGCGGGCAGCTCTATCTCAACGAGCTGAATACCATGCCCGGCTTTACCGCCAGCAGCATGTACCCGAAGCTTTGGGAAGCCAGCGGCGTTCCCCTGACCGAGCTGGTCGGCAGCCTGGTCGATATGGCCCTCGAACGGCACGCGGACCGCCGGCAGAACCGGATTCAGCGCTAGTCGGGCTCTGTTTACACAGACGCGAGGCCTCTGCGGCAGCGGTTGAAAAGCGCTGGCGACTTGTAGAGCAGTACAATCTGAACAGTACGATGCAAATTGCCTTCAATTCAGGGCGCAAACAGAAACGAGGATCGCGGGCGGCGCAGAAGGCCGTGTCTTCCAAACGAGTGCGGCAGCGGCGGCACGCGCAAACGCGCCGCCGCTTCTCCTCGGCACTGCGTTCGACGCACGCCTTTGTCCTGCGAAGCGGCCGGTCGCGGCTGGGCTTCAAAGGGAGCGCAAAGGGGAAAACCTCATCGCTCCCCGTTCCCGTTGGCGCGCAGGCAACCCTCTTCCCCGGCTTTTCCGGTATGGCCCCAAGCAAGACAGTCAGTCTGATGCTGCTGGCTGTGGTCGCGGCCGCTCTCTATTGGCTGTACACCAGCGAAAGTTTCTACATCTACAGTGAAAATGTGCGCTTTGAAGGCGCCCACTACCTTTCGCAAGAGGAGCTCTTCGCTGCCTGCGATATCGACAGCTGGAGTATCTTCTGGCTGGATCCGGAAAAGATCGAAGAACAGGTGATGACGCACCCCTATGTCACCGATGCCGATGTAAAAATTCGCTGGCCCGGGCATGTCAACATCAGCGTTCAGGAAGTACTCCCCGTAGCTCTCTGGGCCACCGATCAACAGGAGTACTGGCTGCTGAAGGACGGCGTGGCCCTGGCGCCCCGCGAACTGGACCTGCAGCCGGCGCTGCGGATCATCGACCCCTCGGCCGAGGCGCAGACTGCAAACGTAGACGGCGGCCTTCAGATCGATAAACGGGTCCTGACTTCTGCCATGTTTTTGTCCAATCGTCTTTCCATCGTTTCTGAGTTCTGGTACAATTCTCGTTACGGCCTGAATTTCAGCATCCCGTCCACCCAGGCATGGGTCCACTGGGGAGACGGATACAAATTCGAAGAAAAATGGACCGCTTTGCAATGGTTAATGCCGCAATTGGAAGCAGCCGGAGACGAAGCGCTCACCCTTAATGTAATGGTGCCGAACCGTTCCTTCATCCGCCGGTACGACGGTTCGCCCGCTGAGCAATAGGTCTTGATACTACACCACTACATTCAGAGAAACCTTCAGTGACCAGAGAGATTATCGCCGCGGTCGACGTAGGCACCACAAAAATCTGCGCGCTGGTGGGCACTGTCATCCATGACAGCCTGGGCAATCTCGCCGTCAGGGTTCTGGGCGGCGGTGTCACGCCGAGCAGAGGATTGCGCCGCGGGGTTGTCATGGATGTGCCGGAGGTGACCACCGCCATCGGCGAAGCGCTGGAGACGGCCGAACAAGAATCCGGCAGACAGATCACCAGCTGCTATCTGGGCATCGCCGGCAACCACATTGCCACCTCCAACAGCGCCGGCATCAGCCCGATCGACGGACGTCACGGCGTCACCGGCAACGATATGCAGCGGGCGCTGGAGGCCGCACGCGCCGTTCAGATAGCCGCCAACAGGCAGATCATCCACGTGATCGCCCGCCACTGGAAGGTGGACGAGCAGGTAAATATCCAGCAGCCTCTGGGCATTCTCGGCAGCCGCCTGGAAGTCGACGCCCATATCGTCACCGGCACCATCAACGCCATCAACAATCTCGCCCAGTGTGTACTGGCCCATGGCATCGACATCGACGAACTTGTCCTGGAGCCCCTGGCCAGCGGCGAGGCCGTGCTGACCGCAGAAGAGCGGCAGATGGGCGTCGTCATGGCCGACCTGGGCGGCGGCACCACAGACCTGGCTCTCTTTCGCGGCAATGGTCTCTGGCACACCGAAGTGCTGGACGTAGGTGGAAGCCACATGACCAATGACGTGGCTATCGGGCTGCGCGCCCCGTTCGAAGTGGCCGAAGAGTTGAAGCTTCGCTACGGCCACCTGCAACCGGAACGGATTGCTGAAGACGAACAGGTCTGGGCAACCGTTTTCGGCGATAAACCGGAGCGCACCTTCAGCCGGCGCTTTATCAGCCAGATCCTGCAGGCGCGGGCCGAAGAGACCGCCGAACTCATCCAGAGCCGGATTGCCAAGAGCAGCTACGGCCACATGGTGCCGGCAGGGCTTGTCCTCACGGGCGGCGCCAGCCAGCTCCCCGGCGCAGTGGACCTGTTCCGCAGAATCTTGCGCATGCCGGTACGTATCGGCAGCCCCGTCGATCATCCCGCCGTGCATGGATTGAGCAGAGAACTGCAATCTCCGGCCTTCGCCACCGCTGCCGGCCTCCTGCTCTGGGCGCTCTACGAAGACGCCCGCGCCATCCACTACCCCATGCAGAGAATGATCCCGGAAAACGGGCAGATTCTGGACAAGGTCGGCGGCTGGCTCAGGAGCCTGCTGCCCGATTGAGGAAACGTCTCCTCCCGTGCGCCCTCCACACCCTGCGTCCCGCTGGTGTCGTAGATAGATCGTAGGTATATTGCCCAGAACAGATTCAACGGTGTCTGGCCGGCTCACAGACCGGCCGCGCGCAGAGATTGGCCCCGCCAAAGAGACGGAGAAGAACCCCCTTTCGGCCTGCCGTTTCTCGTCTTTTGCGGGGCTGGCGGCACAAAGCGGGTATTTCGTAGATGGATCGTAGGCATATAGTCAGGAATAAACCCCAATTCAGGTCCAAATCAGTCCGGCAACAGCCGGAGATGGCATTCTGCCGGATTCCAGAGTATTTGTCCTGAGATCGGCCTGAAACACCGTCTAATTTGGGTCCTTTCGTGGGGCCGCCCCCAATTCAGAGACTTTGCATTCGATTTCAGGTGTAGTACGATGGAACAATTCTGATACAGCGGTGAGAATGCAGCTTTTGGTATCGCCACGGCAAGTGCAATTACCAGAAAGCGAGCCGGAGAATGTCTGCCAGCGGTTAAAGGAGACCAAATCTATGACGAGACGGAGTAGCGCCTCACAATTTGTAGACAACTTTGCCCAGATTAAAGTTGTCGGCGTTGGTGGCGGCGGGCAAAATGCGGTCAACCGCATGATCGAGGCAGACGTTCAGGGCGTAGAGTTTATTGCCGTCAATACCGATGCACAGGCCTTGATGCTCTCCAACGCGCCGCAGCGCGTGCGGATTGGAGACAAATTGACCAAAGGGCTAGGGTCCGGCGGAAAGCCGGAAATCGGCCTGCGGGCAGCCGAGGAGAGCCGCGAAGAGATCGAGCAGCTGTTCGATGGCGCGGATATGGTTTTCGTGACCGCTGGTCTGGGCGGCGGTACGGGTTCCGGCGCGGCTCCGGTCATCTCCTCCATCGCACGCGAACTGGGCGCGCTGACAATCGGAGTCGTTACCAAACCCTTCAACTTCGAAGGCACGCAGCGCCGCCGCATCGCCGAAAGCACGATGGGCCACCTGCGCGAATCCGTCGATACTCTGATCACCGTCCCCAATGACCGGCTCCTGCATATCCTGGACAAGACCACCGGCATCCGTGAATCGTTCATCGTCGCCGACGATGTCCTGCGGCAGGGCATCCAGGGCATCAGTGAACTGATCACCGTGCCCGGTCTGATCAACCTGGACTTCGCCGACGTGCGCTCTATCATGATCGACGGCGGCGCCGCCCTGATGTCCATCGGCCGCGCCAGCGGCGAAAACCGCGCCCAGGAAGCCGCCCAGCAGGCCATTCACAGCTCCTTGCTGGATGTGTCGATCGAGGGCGCTCAGGGCATTCTCTTCAATGTCAAGGGCGGCGACGATCTGAGCCTGTTCGAGGTCAATGAGGCCGCCGAGATGATCAAGGCCAACGCCCATCCCGAAGCGAATATCATCTTCGGCGCCGTCATCGATGACAGTATGGAGGACGAGCTCCATATGACCGTTATTGCCACCGGCTTCGACAAGGGCCGCCGTCCCGAACAGCCCCCCGCTTCGACCCGGCAGCCTGCCGCGGGCAGCGTCCGACAGACCGGCGTAACCCAACCCTCGCCGAGCCAACCCGGCCCGTCGCAGCAACAGCCGCAGCCGAAGCCCAAGGAGCCAATCGACTTCCCCGTTCGCTCCTTCGACCGTGAGGACCTGGACATTCCGGCTTTTCTGCGTCGCGCCAAGAACAACAACGGCCAGTAGCGCCCCGGATTTGAAGTACTCACAATAGGACAGTCCAGAGAGCCCCGGCAATGCCGAGGCTCTCTTTTTTTTGCCTCGCACGGGGAGAAAACTGCGCGGTCGGAAGGCGCCCATTTCACTTTTCTGCACTCCCATTCCGCCGTTACAGGACTGCGCGTATTGGTATACGAAATCAATGTCTGTCGCCCCAATACCTGTTTGCGCGTCGCCCCGTGTTGTGATATATCTCTACTGACATCCTGAAATAAGCGCGCAAGCATCGTTGTACTATATATTGTACCTCCCGATGTTGCATGATACAGTATGTAGGTTGTTCCCCGAACGAAATCCGTACTTGCGCAGTTGTCGAGGGACGCCGAACTGGACCCGTCTGAACCGAATTGGGCTGGGAAACCGCGCTCCGAAGACCAGCCACGCCGACTGATCGAGAGACGGATGATGCAATGCCCCCATTGCGGACATGGCAAACACCAGGTAATCGATACGCGGGATAGAGGAGAGACGGTCCGTCGCCGCCGTAAATGCTTGGATTGCGAGCAGCGCTTCACTACCTATGAGCATGTTGCGCCCAGCCTGCTCGTCTCCAAACGGGACGGCCACCGTGAACCCTTCGATTCTCAAAAACTGCTTGCCGGTATCCGCATCGCCTCTGTCAAACGGCCCGTCAGCAGCGAGCGCATGCAGAGCATTGCCAACTACGTCGAGGATCAGATTCAACGCCTGGGGCGCGCAGAGGTCACAAGCAAAATGATCGGCAATCTCGTGCTCGATCAGCTGGCCGATGTCGATCAGGTGGCCTATATCCGGTTCGCCAGCGTCTACCTCGATTTTAACGATCTGAGTGAAGTCCGATCTGAAGTCGACCGGCTGATGGGACGCAGCGAACTGAATGGCGACGCCAACGGACGGTTCGAACCTCCGCAAAGACCGTCTGCGAGCTGAACAAGGCGCATCTTTCGACGTAGGCTCTGCAGGAAGGAGTGGTTGACTTTCCAGTTCATTTGTTCTAGTATGGGAACAGAAAGCTGCTTTCTGACGTCCTACCAATCGCCAGCACGAATTCATTTCCGCTTATTATCTTTTTCTAAGGAGCATCCCGATGTCCGCCCTCGAATCCACCGTCACCCGTAATGGCGCCAAAACACAGGAGGCTTTCACGACTTTCGAAGTCGTCAAAGGCGAGAAACAAAGAGTCTCCGGCCCGGCGTATATGGACGACGGCGCAATCCAGCTGAGCGAAAACAGCTTGAAAGTACTGGAGCGCCGTTATCTGCGTCGGGATATCGATGGGAAGCTCCTGGAGACGCCTGCCGGCATGTTCTATCGCGTCGCCAGGCATATCGCGGCGGTGGAAGAGGAGCACGGCGGCGACGTCGAAGCAACCACCAGAACCTTCTACGATCTGCTCACCGATCTGCGCTTCTTCCCCAACAGCCCCACCTTCACAGGCGCGGGCACACCCCTCGGTCAGCTGGCCGCCTGCTTCGTTCTGCCCATCGAAGACGATATGGGCCGCGCCGATGACGGCATCTTCAGCACCCTGCGGGTCGCTGCGCTCATCCAACAGACCGGCGGAGGCAATGGCTTCAGCTTCAGCCGCCTGCGTCCGCAAAAAGACATCGTCCACACATCGGCCGGCCGCGCAACCGGGCCGGTGGGCTTCTTGCGCGTCTATGATCAGGCCTTCGGCGAAATCGCCCAGGGCGGAACCCGCCGCGGGGCCAATATGGGTGTCCTGCGGGTCGACCACCCTGACATCGAAGAGTTCATCCGCTGCAAGGCCGAAGAGGGCGCAATCACCAATTTCAACATCTCCGTCGCCATCACCGACGAGTTCATGCAGGCCGTGAAGGAAGACGGCGATTTCGACCTGCGCAACCCCCGCGACGGCTCCGTATCCAGGACAGTCAGGGCGCGCGACCTGTTCGCCACCATCATCAAGTACGCCCACCATAACGGCGAACCCGGCGCGCTCTTTATCGACGCCGCCAACCGCAGCAACCCCGTTCCGCACCTCTACGATCTGGAGGCGACCAACCCCTGCGGTGAACAGTGGCTCGGCCCCTATGAGAACTGCTGCCTCGGTTCGATCAACCTCAGCACGCATGTCACAACCGACAGCGCCGGCGCAGCCGCGGTCGACTGGGATGCCCTGCGCAAGACAGTACGCGAAAGCACCCACTTCCTCGACAATGTGGTCAGCGCCAACACCTATCTGCCGGTCGTTCCGGTGGTGAAGGAGGCGGCGCTCAAGGCGCGTCGCATCGGGCTCGGCATCATGGGCCTCGGCGACCTGATGTATAAGTTGGGCATCCGCTACGGCAGCGAAGAGGGCCAGGAGTTCGCCTCCCAGGTGATGGAGTTCGTGCGCTTCCACTGCATGCAGATGAGCATCGACCTGGCCGCAGAGCGCCAGCCTTTCCTCGCCTACGCCGGCAGCATCTATGACGCCGACCAGCTCGGTGGGATGCGATGGAAGCCGCCGCGGCCGCTCGCCCCCTATCGCCGCAACTGGGGCCGGCCCGCGCTCAATTGGGAGAAGGTCACCGAAGGCATTCGCCGCCACGGGATCCGCAATGCCGCCCAGACGACTGTAGCGCCCACCGGCACCATCGCCACCGTCAGCGGCTGTGAAGGCTACGGCTGTGAACCGGTCTTCGCACTGGGCTATATCCGCCACTTCAAGGACGGCGACGAGGATGTCGAGCTGCCCTATACCAGCCCCCTCTTCGAAGATGCCCTTGAGCGGTTGGATTTCAGCGACGAGCAGGCCGGCGTAATCCGGCGCCGGGTCGCGGAGACGGGCTCCTGCCAGGAGGTCGAAGAGCTATCCCAGGATTTCCGCAACACATTTGTCGTCAGCAGCGACATCACCGCCGAGCAGCACGTCAAGATGCAGGCCGCCATCCAGGCCTTCATCGATAACAGCATCAGCAAGACCTGCAACTTCCCCGAAGGCGCAACCGAGGAAGATGTGGCGCAGGCCTACATGCAGGCGTGGGAGCTGGGTTGCAAGGGGCTCACGGTCTACGTCACCGGCAGCCGCCAGGAGGTGGTGTTGGAGACGAAGGCGGTCAAGGACAGAAAGGGTGAGCTTCCTGAACAGCTGCACAGCGTTCCGTCAGCCAACGGCGCCCAACCCATTTCAGCGCTTTCACAGGACGAGTACCCTGCCGTCTTCACCAAGCGGCCGCGCCCCTATCTCCTGCAGGGAAACAGCTATCGCAAGGAGACGCCCCTGGGCACCGCCTATATCACGATCAACAGCGACGAGAACCACGAACCGTTTGAAGTGTTCCTGAATATCGGCAAGGCCGGCAGCGATGTCACCGCGGTCAGCGAATCGATCGGCCGCCTGATCAGCCTGGCGCTGCGCATGCCCTCTGCTCTGCCGCCCTCCGAACGGCTGCGCTGGGTGATCGATGAGATGGCCGGCATCGGCGGCGGGCGCCCGTTGGGCTTCGGAGTCGGACGTGTGCGCAGCCTGCCGGACGGAGTGGCCCAGGTCCTTTCCGATCATCTCAGCGAGTTGCCCGAAAACAGAGAGGGCGTGGCCGGCGAACAGTTGGCGCTGCCCATCGGCGATCTCTGCCCGGACTGCGGCGAAGCGGCCTTCCTCAATGTCGAAGGCTGCCGCAGATGCTATGTCTGCGGCTACAGCGAATGTTGACCCCTGTAGCGGCTCGCGGCCTCCAACGCCGCGAGCCGCTCACCTCTTCCTCGCGATGAAAATCAGGCGCTCGCTGTCAGGTCGATAGGGGCTGCCGTCGAAGTCGCCGTACAGTTCATCCACCGCAAACCCTGCCTGTTCCAGGAGCAGGGCCCCCTCGTCGGGCCACCAGTAGCGCAACGGAAATGCGAGCAGCGTCTGCTCGTTGCGCCCGTCGGGAAATATCTCCTCGTACACAAAAACCGTTTCCTGCAGCTGCCAGTCCGCGTCTAGGTTGCGGGTCGACCACTTCAACACCTGTGCGCCGCTTTCCTCGTCCTCCCACCAGTCCGCCAGCTCCTGGTTGCCCGATATCGCCTCCAGATAGGCTACGTCCGGGTTGAACAGGTCGATCAGCAGCAGACCGCCCACGCGCAGATGGCGGTGTGCGCACTGCAGCGCCCTCAGCTGCCCGGCCTGGGTCGTCACGTGCATCAGCGTATTGCTGACCACAAAGGCGCAGTCAATCTCCCTCTCCTCCAGCTGAAAACTGGTCATATCCGCCTGCACCAATCTGACCGGCGCCGGTCGATCTGCCGCTGTCTCGAACGCATAGCCGTGCTTCGCCAACTTGCGGCGCGCAATCGCCAGCAGCGCCGCGCTCGTGTCAAGCCCAACTGCATGACAGCCGTCCTCCGCCAGGGGAAGCAACACGCGGCCGGTGCCGCAGCCAAGCTCCAGCGCGGAGCGGCCGGCTGTGCGCGCCGTCTTCAGGACCAGCGGAATGTCATCCCTGTAGTCGCGGTAGTCGCCGTCGTAGAAACGGGCGAAAGCATCGAAGTTCATGCGGTCGGGTTACAGGAGCGGCTGCTGGACAGGTCCACAACGACCCCCCGCTTACGGGAATGTCCTAATACTGGTGTTTTTCGGAAAGGCTTGTTGCAATTCCCAGTGTAATTCCCCTGCGGTTGCCGGAAAACCACCACGTTCAGGGATGTACAACAACTGTCCACCGAGTTTGCATTTACCAAAAATTCAAGTATAATCCTATCAGATCGAGAGCCGACCTGACGATCCGGGTCGGCGTTTACTTTCCAGAGGTCGCTGCTGAGGGCGGCAGATCTACACGCCCTTGACCGCGTCCTCTCTATTTGTGCGAGAGAACCCTCCGTGCAATCAGCGAGTAAGAACTATGAGTGAAAGTCCTGTCTATCTGACTCAAAGCGGCCTCGATGCTCTGCAAGAGGA
This sequence comes from Caldilineaceae bacterium, assembly GCA_965204525.1. Lineage (GTDB taxonomy): Bacteria > Chloroflexota > Anaerolineae > Caldilineales > Caldilineaceae > Bin5. Next base: position 3,887,161 of record OZ241994.1, read on the forward strand.
GCTGGACTATCTTGTCGGTGAAAGGCGGCAACAGATCGCCCAGCAGATCGCCGAAGCCAAGGCCGAAGGCGACCTGCGAGAAAATGCCGGCTATGATGAAGCCAAAAACGCGCAAGCCTTTGTCGAAGGACGCATCCGGGAACTCAAGGTCAAGATCCACAATGCCCAGATCATCGACGATACCCAGACGCCCGATGACCAGGTCGCCCTGGGCCGCAGCGTAGTCGTCAGAGAAAACGGCTACGACGACGAAGAGATCTACACCATCGTCGGCTCGACTGAAACCGATCCGAGCAACGGGCGTATCAGCAACGAGAGCCCTATCGGCAAGGCGCTGATTGGCCGCACGGCAGGAGACGTCGTGCGCGTCGAGGCCCCGGCGGGCGAAATCGAGTTCGAGATCGTCCGCGTCGAGTAACGAGCCCCCCTCTGCCCGTAGGCCTGCAGCCGCACCGGCCGACTTGCCAGAAACAGGTATAGGAACAGGTACTGTGAGAGACGCCAGCGAACTGTTCGACCCGGAAAACCTGAGCGATCAGGAGCAGAGTCGCCTGCAGAAGCTGGATGCCCTGCGCGCGCGGGGGATCGACCCCTATCCGGCGCGCGTGAACCGCTCCCATACGATCGCCGCAGCCCGCGCCCTCTATGACGACGGCGCCGACGAGCAGCCGGTCGTGTCCGTTGCCGGCCGCCTCAAGCGCATCCGCGTGATGGGCAAGGTCAGCTTCGCCGACCTGGACGACGGCAGCGCCCAGATTCAGCTCTTCGTCCAGCGCGACAGCCTGCCCGACGGCTGGTACAACGAAGTCTGGAAGCGCCTCATCGATCTCGGCGACTTCATCAGCGCCAGCGGCCCTCTCTCCGTCACCCGCAGCGGCGAGCTGAGCATCACTGTCCAGGAGATCACCTTCCTGGCCAAAGCCCTCAAACCGATGCCCGACAAATGGCACGGCGTGCGCGATCCGGAAGTCCGCTACCGGCGGCGCTATGTGGACCTGCTGGCCAACGAAGAGGCACGCGCTCTGTTCCGCGACCGGGCCGTGGTCGTGCGCGCCCTGCGTACCTATCTCGATGACGCCGGCTTCCTCGAAGTCGAGACGCCGATCCTGCAACCGCTCTACGGCGGCGCCGCCGCACAGCCCTTCGTCACCCACCATAACCAGCTCCACCAGGACCTCTATCTGCGCATCAGCTTCGAGCTCTACCTGAAGCGGCTGATCGTCGGCGGCTTTCCCGCCGTCTACGAGATTGGCCGCGACTTCCGCAATGAAGGCGTCAGCTTCAAGCACAATCCGGAATTTACCCAGCTGGAGTTCTACGAGGCCTACGTCGACTACGAAGACGTTATGCGGCGGACCGAGGAGATGGTCGCCTTCACCGCCGAACAGGTGACCGGCAGCCCGCTCGTCACCTGGCAGGAGCACACCATCGACTTCACACCGCCCTGGCCGCGCCTCCCCCTCCGCCAGGCCATCCTGGACGCATCCGGCATCGACTACGAGCGTTTTACCGATGCCGGCAGCCTCCGTGCCGAGATGCGCAGCCGCGGCATCGACGCCGCCTCCGAGGACAACTGGGGCCAGCTGGTGGACCAGCTGCTCTCCAGATTCTGCGAACCCAAGCTGATTCAGCCGACCTTTCTCGTCGACTACCCGCGCGAAGTCAGCCCGCTGGCCAAAGGCATGCCGAACAATGAGCGCCTGGTCGAGCGCTTTGAAGGCTTTGTCGCCGGCATGGAGCTCTGCAACGCATTCACCGAGTTGAACGATCCCGTCGACCAGCTCCAGCGCTTCCTCGACGAAAACTACCGCGCCGCGCAGGGCGACGAAGAAGCGCACCCCGTCGACATCGATTACGTCGAGGCGCTCAGCTACGGCATGCCGCCCACCGGCGGCTTCGGCATGGGCATCGACCGCCTCACCATGCTGCTCACCGACCGCGACACGATTCGCGAGGTCATTCTCTTCCCCCACCTCCGCGAAATCGACCAAACCTCCCAGGATGACCCCGCTCCCGAAGAGCAAGAGCCACCCGCTCCAGTCGCCCTCCCCGCAGCCGACGCCTGACCCGCCTACCCCCCACCATCGTCTCTACCCAACAGTGCCTACTCCCCCACTTACTGTCTCAAGCCACTGACCACCGACCACTGACAACTGCAGTTTGACGCGCGCCGCAACACTCTGCCATAATAACCCCAACAACCGCATAACCTACCTTCGGGGCAGGGTGAGGGCCGCACAGGCCCAATTCCCGACCGGCGGTGAGCTAGATCGATGCGCTGCACCCTTAACCAAAGGAGTGGCGAAACTTCCTGGTAAGCCCGTGAGCCGCAAGGCAGAGTTCGGTGAGATTCCGACGCCGACGGTATAGTCCGGATGGGAGAAGGTGCAAAGAGCGAGGGCAGTGCCACTGCGTGTACTGTTCCCGTTCTCTTTAGTTATTCGCAGTGGCTGCTGCGCGCAACGCCCGGGGTACGTATCTGTATCTCGGGCCGTTTTGTGTAGAGGGCGCGCGTTCCGCGAGCCGTACGCGCACGCCGGGAGCTCGGTGGCTGCACTGCGCAAATGACCCGAAGCAATTCTTCGCTTCGGGTCATTTGATTTTCAAGGCAAGGCAGGACGATGAAGGACAGTTCAGTTCTCTTTCCCGGCGCGCCGCCCGATGACGGCACAGACCAGGGAACGCCACCCGCAGTCGAACAACCTGCGCCGCAGCGCCGGCGCAAGTCCGGCCGCGTCGGTGACTGGGTGGCGCGCCATCCCGCCCTCGCCGCCTTCCCGTTCGTGCTCTTCGCGGCGCTGCTGCTGTGGGAGACGCTTGTCCGCTGGCAGGACTATCCCGTCTTTATCCTGCCCCGCCCCGGTCACGTACTGCAGAAAGCGCTCGCGATGGCCGCCGACGGCTCACTGCTGCGCCACGCCAAGGCCACCGTCACCGAGGTCGGCGCCGGCCTGCTGATCGGCCTCACCCTGGCCTTCGTCCTCGGCTACTGGCTCGGACGCAGCCGCACCCTCGACCGCATCCTCTCCCCCTACCTCGTCGCCAGCCAGACCATCCCGGTTGTCGCCATCGCCCCGCTCCTGGTCATCTGGTTCGGGAGCGGCCTGCTGAGCAAAGTGCTCGTCACAACCATCATGGTCTTCTTTCCGACCCTGGTCAGCACAGTCGTCGGCATCCGCAACGTAGACCCGGACCTGCGCGAGCTGATGCGCTCGCTGCGCGCCAGCCGCCGCCAGTTCTTCCTCAAGCTGGAGCTGCCCGCCGCCCTGCCCGTCATCTTCGGCGGCCTCAAACTGAGCGTCATCCTGGCCGTCGTCGGCGCGGTCGTGGGCGAGTTCGTCGGCGCCGACGTAGGGCTGGGATTCCTCATCAACCTGGGCCGGGGCGTACTGGACACGCCCATGATCTTCGTCGCCGTGCTCATGATCGTGCTGCTTGCTCAGGCAATGTACTGGAGTGTCACCCTGATCGAAAGCTATCTGCTGCGCTGGAGACACCTCGGCCTGAAGGACGGCGTTTGAGAGGCGCTCCCTCCATGAGAAAGACTCTAATCTTCAGATATTCAGAGGAACGAATGAAACATTACACTGACCGTCATCTTACCGCGCGGGTGATTTCTGCCTTGCCCCGCCCGGCAGCGGGGAGCCCTCTGGGCTTGTCCCACCTGTTGAAACTGCTTCTGCTGCCGCTCCTGATTGCCGCCGCGGCCGCGTGCGCGCCCATTACGCCGGCCCCGCCTGCCGAACCGCAGAGCCTGCGCCCGATCACGTTGGGCGTCGGCTTCATCCCCAATGTCCAGTTCGCCCCCTTCTATGTCGGCATCGAGAAGGGCTTTTTCGCCGAGAGAGGCGTCGAGCTGTCGCTGGACTACGGCTTTGAAAACGACTACCTGAAACTGGTCGCGACCGACGAGATGCAGTTCATGATCGCCAGCGGCGACCAGCTCGTGCTCGGACGCGCCCAGGAGTTGCCGGTCAGGTACGTGCTGAACTGGTATACCAGCTATCCGGTCACCGTCTTTGCCAAGGCCGGCGCCGGCATCCACGAACCGGCCGACCTGGCCGGCCGCACGATCGGCGTGCCGGGTCCCTTTGGCGCCACATACATCGCGCTGCGGGCCCTCCTCGACGTGGCCGGGCTGACCGAAGCCGACATTCAGATGGAGAGCATCGGCTTCACCCAGGCCTCGGCCGTGAGCGAGGACCTGGTGGACGCGGCAGTCGACTACGCTGTCAACGGCCCCGTCATGCTCGGCAACGCCGGCATCGAAACCGTCCAGATTCCCCTCGATCAATACCTGCAGATCCCCGCCAACGGGCTCGTCACCAACGAACGCACCCTGCAGGAGGAGCCGCAGCTGGTCGAGGCCATGGTGCGCGCCCTGCAGGAGTCGGTCGCCTATACCCTCGCCAACCCGGACGAGTCCTTCGCAATCGCCTTGAACTTCGTGCCGGAGGCGGGCGGAGAGAACGAAGCCGCCAACCGCCTGGTGTTCGACGCCTCGCTTCCTTTCTGGCAGCCGCGGCCGCAGGGTGAGCCCGGCGCCACCACCGATGCCGAATGGCAGACCGTGGCCGAGCTCCTGCTGCGTATCGGCTTTGTGGACCGGCTCGTCCAGCCGGAAGAGATGTACACCAACGAATTCATACAGTGAATTTCCCAACGATGACAGATCCTCTACTGCAGGCGCGGAACGTCAGCCACAACTACCCCCGCCGCAACCGCGTCATGCCGGCGCTGGCAGAGGTCTCCTTTTCCCTGCAGGAACATGAGTTTGTCTGCGTGGTCGGCAACAGCGGCAGCGGTAAGTCGACGCTCCTGCGCATTCTCGGCGGTCTGTTGACGCCCACGGCAGGCGCGGTGCAGTTCAGAGGCATCCCCGTGCGCGGCCCGCAGCCGCAGATCGGGTTCGTCTTCCAGAACACGAATCTGATGCCCTGGCGCACAGCCCTGGAAAACGTCCTGCTCCCGCTCGAACTGCAGAAACCGCTCGACGGGCACGACCGGGAGCGGGCCACTGCGGCGCTTGCCCTGATGGGGCTGGAAGCTTTCGCCGACGCCTACCCCTCCCAACTCTCCGGCGGCATGGCCCAGCGCGTTACGCTCACGCGCGCGCTGTTGCAGAGTCCGGCGCTGCTCCTGCTGGATGAGCCCTTCGGCGCGCTCGACGCGCTGACACGCGAGCGTCTCAACCAGGAGCTCCTGCGCCTCTGCCGGGACCGCAAGCAGACTGCGCTGATGATCACGCACAGCATCCAGGAGGCCGTCTTCCTCGCCGACCGTGTGCTGGTTCTGAGCGGGCAGCCCGGAAGATTGCAGGGCGCCATCTCCGTTGACCTGCCCCGCCCGCGTACCCTGGAGATGCTGACCTGGCCCCAGGCCGGCGCGCTGATCAGCGAAATCCGCGCCTGCCTGGCGACGGGCGCACAGGAACCCCTGCCCCAATAGGAAACGCCGGGCATTGCGCCCGGCGTCTTGGTCTCTGACTGTCGTTACAACCTGATTGCAAATCTGCCTAACGCGGCAGACCGGTCCTACTGGTTATCCGAGTTCCCCAGATTGCGCGGCAGGATGGCGGCCAGATTGTCCGGGCGATCGATGTTCAGCGACAGTACCTGCTCCTGCAGCCACGTCTGGAAAGCCTCGGCATACTCCTGCTGCAAGCTGGCCTCTTCCTTCGGCCGCTCATCGTCCCGCTCCAGCACTTCGATGATGTGATAACCGAACGTCGACTTGACCGGCGCGCTCATCTCGCCCACTTCGAGCGAAAACGCGACTTCGTCAAATTCAGGCACGTAGCGCCCGCGGCCGGCCCAGCCCAGATCGCCGCCTTGCGTGCCGCTGCCCGGGTCGTTGCTGAACCGGAGCGCCAGATCGGCGAAATCCTCGCCGTCGAGAATACGTTGATGCAGCGTCTGCGCAAAGGCCAGCGCCTCGGCGTCGTCAACACGGCCATCGCCGTTGGCGTCAGGATGCCATACTTCCGGAGGGGTCGGGTCTTCTGGCGGGGACCGGCCGTCACCCTCATCGTCCTCTACAGCGCTCCCTTCCGTTATTTCGGTTGCCGGCGCGTCTGTATTTGTACTCTCACCGTCGTCCTCTGTGATTCCAGGCGGCGAAGGGGTCGTCTCAGGTGGGGATGTCTCGCCCTCTGTCTCACCAGACGATTCTTCCGTTTCCGGAGGAGGCTCAGGGTCGACGGAGATCAGGATATGGCGGACCCGGACCTGCTCTTCGGTGGAAGATACCAGATCCTGGCTGATCGTCTCCGACATCTTCGTGCGTAACAGACGCGCCCGGATCACCTCGCGATAGCTGGCCAGGTTCATCCCGGCGTTCTCGCGCAGATTCGCCTCCAGCGTGCTCAGCCCCTCCTGGTACAAGGCGTCGGTCAGGACCGTAGGCGGCTCCGGCGTGGGCGCCTCTTCCACGGTCTCCGGCTCCGCCCCGGCCGCGGCTGCGGTCGGTTCGCTGTCAGCCTCATCTTCCGGCGTGGGCGTCGGTGATGGGACCGGTGTCGGCGTAAAGGTTTCCGCGGTGGCCGTCGCTTCAGCGGCGGCGTCGGCGGTGGCTGTCGCCTGCGGCACTGTCAGCGCGCCTTGCCCTTGCGCCACCTCTTCCCGCAGGGTCTCTTCCACCTCTTCATCGGTCACCGACACGCCCACTTCCGGCGCCTTGATCTGCAGAACAGCCGCCTCAATCATTTCGTTGAGGACCTGTGTCCCCAGCGTCAGTGGGCTGGCCAGCGTCGCATTGACCGAAGCGATCTGGGAGGCGAACAGGCTGGAATCCCCAAACTGCTGGGCAAACAACTGTAGCCGCAGACGCTGGTTTTCCAGTTCGCTCTGGCGCAGGCGCGCCTGTTGCCAGAAGTCGCGGGTGACGATCGACTCGTCTTCGACCTGCGCCAGCACGCTGTTGGGCTTGATGATCAGTTCATTGACCACGCCATACAGGATCAGCAGCAGCGCCGCACCGACGATCCCGCCCACGATCGCTGTAAGCCGCAGGTTGCGCTCCCTGTCGCGGGCACGCAGGCGGACCTCACGCCGATTTTCGACCTGCGGCTGTTCTTGCTGCCTTCTTCGTCTGCGCTTCTTGGCCATGAATCGATCAACCGCGCCTGCCGGTGATGCGGATATGTTCGCCTGTGTAGGGCATCAAGGCCAGGTGTCTGGCCCGCTTGATCGCCCTCGTCACTTTGCGCTGCATCTTGGCGGTGACGCGGGTCTTGCGGCGGTTGTGTATGCGCCCGTAGTTATCGACAAACCGGCTGAGAACCTGCACGTTCTTATAGTCGATCTCGTCGATCCGCACATCGTTGCCGACGTGGCGGGGATTCCTGCGCTGATTGCCCTGTTTGGCGCGGTTGAATATGGCCGGCCCCTCGACACGGTTGAAGGTGGGGGCCGTCTGCTCCTGCTGGCTGCCGCCTGCGTCCGGCTCGGGGCCTGCGCTGTCCGTAGCTGCCTCAACCTCAGCAACCGCCTCAGCCTCCGGCTCCGCAGCTGCCTCGGCCTCAGAATCTCCATCCGTATCGGCAACGGCCTGCGGCGCGCTCTCTTCCCGCACGGGGGCATTTTCACCCGTGGGCGTCTCGGCAGCCGGTTGTTCCTCAGTGTTCGCTTCGGCTTCCGTTACTCTGTTTTCATCAGACATTCGATGCTCCTTTGTGGCTCAGTCCCCAACGCGGACAAAGAGGAAACGCAATACATCTTCAGATAGTCGCAACTGTCGTTCGACGTTCTGCACCGCGGTGGGAGGCATCGAGAGGTTGTGCAGAATGTAGTGTCCCTCAAAGTGGCCTTTGATCGGATAGGCCAACCGGCGTTTGCCCCAATGATCGGTGCTCGCGATTGTCCCGTCCTCGCCGCCGATGGCCTGACTGATCCGGTCATCCACGGCTTTGACACCCTCATCATCCAGGTTGGGCTGGATGATGTACACCAATTCGTACGTGTTCATCTACCCTTTTACTCCTTTCCATGAGCATTGTCTTGGGTTCGTTTCTAGCTCTCCGCTTTCTGTCTTTAGCAACCGCCCAAGATTCAAGTGAGAAGCAGCACTAAAAACTGAAAACTAGAAACGGCAGTTCAGACAAAGGTCCACAACATTATGCTGTGAACAGAAAGAACGAGGGAGCAGACAAGCTGTCCCTCGTCGCAGTTCGATAGTATAGCACAGCCCTGCGCGCGTACACAAGAGCGGGGGGACAAAAATACGCGCAATGAAGAACTGGTAATCCGCGGCCCGTGAGCTGCGAAAGTGGTGGCCCCTAGTTACTCGAAATCGGCCACCGCATCTGTGCCCGCTCCACAGTTCGGCCGCGGCCGTGGCACTGCTTGAACTTGCGGCCGCTCCCGCACGGGCACGGATCGTTGCGTTTGGCCCCGGCAAAGCGCGCGTTCTGCTTACGGTCCTCTTCCGCCAGGTACTGCATGATATTGGCCGGCGCCTGCTGCCGGCGCAACTGGTCGGTCATGAAGTTCATGTACGGGCGCACATGATTGAAGAAGGCCCGGTAGCCGGCGCAAAGATAGTTCAGCCCCGGTTCGCCGTCGGGCGTGTTGATAAAGCGGTTCTTCGGGCAGCCGCCGTTGCAGACAAAACGCACCTCGCACTCCAGGCAGTAGTTGGGCAGGCTGTCCCGCTTGTGTGTCCCGAACTCCTGCTGCCGCGCCGAGCCGACCATCTCGATCAGCGGGATCTCCTCGATGTTGCCCAGCAGATAGTTCGGTTCCACGTAATGATCGCACGAGAAAAGATCGCCGTTGTGCTCCATCGCCAGCGCCGAACCGCACGTCTCCTCAAAGATACACAGACCGGGCCGGTGTCCTGCATAACCGGCCAGCGCCACGTCGAAGATCTGCACGAATACCTTCCCCACGTCGCGCCGCACCCACTCCTCGAAAATTTGGATCAGAAAACTGCCGTACTGCTCCGCCGTGACCGAGCGATCCTTAACCGTATCCCCTTCCTGGTAGCCGGTCTCGTTGTCCCGCTCGACGATCGGGATGAACTGCATGAACTCCGTCTTGACCTCGTCGCGTAGAAAACGGTAGACCTCCAACGGATAGGGCGCGTTGGCCGCGTGGACCGTCGTCAGGATGTTGTAGCGCACCTTGTGTTTGTGCAGCATCCGCGCAGCCCGCATCACCTTCTCCCAGGTAGGCTGGCCGCCTTTATCGACGCGGTAATAGTCGTGCAGCTTGCGCGGGCCGTCCATGCTCAGCCCGATCAGAAAATCGCTGCGGTGCAGAAAATCGCACCACTCGTCATCCAGCAGCGTGCCGTTGGTCTGGAGCGCGTTCTCGACCCGCATGCCCGGCTTCTTGTGCTTCTGTTGGAACTCGACCGCCTTCTTGAAAAAGTCCAGTCCCATCAGCGTCGGCTCGCCCCCCTGCCACGCGAACGTCACCTCCGGGACCTGCTGCGCCTCGATATACTGCCGCGTGTACTCCTCAAGCATCGACTCGGACATGCGGAACTCGCTGTCCGGGTACATGAACTCCTTGCTCAAAAAGTAGCAGTAATGGCAGTCCAGGTTGCAGATCGCCCCTCGTGGCTTCAGCATAATGTGAAACGCAGGCGGCGCAATATCGGTTGCAGGCGTCGGGTCCAGTAGTGCGATCGATTGGGACATTCTCTCTCCTGTTACGACTCAACGAAATTCCATTCAAGACCCAAAACGGGTCAAGTTCAGGTGTCTCAATCCTCACCCCTCTTTACTCTCTCCTCGCTTTTGGGCGGTCGGGCCTTCGGCCCCCCTTTGTGCGGGGGATCCCCCCCGCAACGGCCCCCTCCGGCTACCCACCGTCGTGGACAATTGGACCGGTTCAGGCCAGCGACCGGTGTCGAACACCCCGCGCCGTCTCCTGCAACCCTCCACTGATCACTGACCACTGCAGTTCAGCGGCGGCACGTCTACCCAGCGCCGCTCCTGCCAGGCCTGGTAACCCAGTTCCGCCAGCTGCACGCCCTTCGCTCCTTCCAGCAGCGTATAGGGGAACGGGTCGCCCTTGATTGCATGGCGCAGGAACATCTCCCATTCAATCTTGAATGCATTGTCAAAAGGGTTGTTGTTCGGCATCCACTGCCACGTATCGTAGAACTGGACAGGCTGCGGAATGTCCGGGTTCCAGACCGGCTTGGGCGTGAAGGCGTCGCCCTGTATCGCGCACTCGCGCAGGCCGGCCACCGCGCTCCCGCGTGTGCCGTCCACCTGGATCGTCAGCAGGTCATCGCGGCGCACCCGTACACACCACGAAGAGTTGAAGTTGCAGATGATTCCGTTCTCCAACTCGAACATCGCGTAGGCGCCGTCATCGGCGTCGGCGTTGTAAAGCGCGCCCTCCTCGTCGATGCGTTCCGGCACATGGTTGGCCGCGATGCAGGTAAGCCGCTGGATCGGGCCGAAAAGGTTGTCGATCACGTAGCGCCAGTGCGCGAACATATCCAGAACGATGCCGCCGCTCTCCGACCTCTTGTAGTTCCACGAGGGCCGCTGGGCCGGCTGGTCCTTGCCGTCAAAGACCCAGTAGCCGAACTCGCCGCGCACCGCCAGAATGCGGCCGAAGAATCCCGTATCGATCAGGTACTTGAGCTTCAGCAGACCGGGCAGAAACAGCTTGTCCTGGACAACGCCGTTGCTCACGCCGGCGTCGGTCGCCGCCCGCGCCAGTTGCAACGCATCCTCGATGTTGCCCGCGGTCGGCTTTTCGCAGTAGACCGCCTTGCCCGCGTCGATCGCCTGCAATGTATTCGGCACCCGCAGGTTGGTCGCCAGCGCATCGAAGTAGATGCTGTTGTGGTCGTCGGCCAGCGCCTCGTCCAGGTTGGTCGTCCACTTGCTCACATTGTGCGCCGCCGACAGATGCCGCAGCTTGTCCGGGTTGCGGCCGACCAGTACCGGCTCCGGCATGATCCTGTCCCCATCGGAAGTGGCCGTGCCGCCCTGCTCCCGGATCGCCAGAATCGAACGGACCAGGTGCTGATTCGTTCCCATCCGCCCGGTCACGCCGTTCAGAATTACGCCAACTGCTATTTCAGCCATAGGTAGGAAGTGCTCCCATAATTGCGCGGCCTCCAAGGACCATCGAAGGCCTGTGCGGCACCGTCTGCCCGGCGCCCGCAAAAGCCGGAATGATTAAACGTGATCTGTGTAGGCTTCTACGATCCGCTTCAGGAACTGCTCCTGATCCATCGCCCAGTAGCGGTTTGAGAAGATTTCAACCTCATTATACCCGTCAAACCCGGCCTCCTCAACCCAGCCGCGAATCTGGCGGATGTCAATGCAGCCCTCGCCCATCAGCCCGCGGTCAAGGAGCAGGTCTTCGGTGGGCGTGCGCCAGTCGCAGACGTGGAAGGCGAAAAGTTTGCCCATCCGCCCGCAACGGCTGATCTCCCGCTCCAGGTCCGGGTCCCACCACAGGTGATAGACATCCACAACGACGCCGACCAATGGAGAATCGATGCCGGCGCAGATGTCGTTGGCCTGTCCCATCGTGTTGACCGCGGAGCGGCTGTCCGCGTACATCGGATGCAGCGGCTCCACGCCCAGCTTGACCCCCGCGGCCTCGGCATGCGGCAGCACCGCCTCGATCCCGTCCCGGATCTGGCCGCGGCCGGCATCCAGCGGCTGGCCGGGCACCGCCCCGCAGACGAGAACCACCAGGGGCGCGCCCACCGCCGCGGCCTCGTCGATGGCGCGGCGGTTGTCGTCCAGAGCCTCCTGCCGCGCCGCAGCCGTCTCCGCCGGGAAGAATCCGCCCCGGCACAGCGAGATAACCTCCATCCCCGCATCGCGGATCTGCCTGCCCGCGGCCGCGACGTCCCGCCCCTCCAGCGCGTCCCGCCAGACCGTCATCGCCGCGACGCCGTGCGCGCTGAAGCGCTCAATTGCCGTTTCGATCGGCCAGGGCTTCGTTGTAATCGTGTGAATGCAGAGTCGACTCATATCCATGTGTCTGTCCTGAAACTGTCCTGCTTGCCTCAATAATCAGCTGTGTCTAATGTTCACGCGCCGCCAGCCACTGCTCGCTCTCCGCCGGCAGTTCGGCCGTGACGCTGATCGTCTCCTCACCGCGGTAGTGCACCTGCCCCGGCCGTCCGCCGGCCATGCGTGTGACAAAGCGCCGCGGCGCGATCACAACGCCGACGCCCCCATTGCCCCGCTGCCCCGAATGCCAGGCCGCCAGCCGGGCGGCAACGTTCAAAGTCAGTTCCGGGACCGGTTGCCCACCGCAGCGGATTACGACGTGCGCGCCCGGTCCGTCGCGCACGTGCAGCCACAGGTCATCCCGGCCTGCTTCGCTGAAGGTGACGATCTCATTCTGGCGGGCGTTGCGCCCCACCAGGATCGGGAACCCTTCGGGAGAAAGATAACGCAACGGCCGCGAGCGGTCTCTTGGCGTCTTCTCGCGCCGGTCGCGGCGCTGCCGCAGATAGCCCGCTTCCCGCAGCGCCTCCCGCACCGCGACGATCTCCGGCTGGTCCAGCGCAAGGCTCAGATCGCTCTCCAGTTGCTGCAGGTAGGCCTGGTCCGCCTCAAGGCTGGCCCGGCGTCGGGGGATAATGCGAGCGGCCCGTTCCATCTTGGCGGCCCGGTCAAACATGCGCTCAGCCTGCTCCACCGGCGCGCGTTTCGGGTCGAGCGGAACGATCAGATCGCCCCCCTCCTCTCCCGGCTTCTTGTCCCCCGGCTGTCCGAAATCGGTGTCCGCGGCGAAGATGACCAGCTGCATCTGTCCGTTCGGCCCCGGCTCTACTGCGGCCATACCGTCCTGCAGGCTGAATCCGTCCTGCGCGCCGGGCCTGTTTGCGTAGTTGATCTGGCTTGAGAGCGCCAGCAGCCACTCCGCCTGCGCGCGCACACGTTCCGGCTCGCCCGGCGCCGGCTCATCCGCGGCCAGCGCGCGCAACTGACTCTCCACGCGCGCCCGTGCCTGCCGGACCAGCGCGGCCACGCCCCCGCGCACACCTGCATACTCGTCCCGCGAGGAGGAACTGTCCCGCTCCTGCGCGGCGTAGAAGGCGGCCGCCGCCGCGCTCATCGAATCCATTTCTACGAACTCTCCGCAGAAATGAAGCTCATAGGGCGCAAACGCGGCCAGGCCCTCCTGTTCGTCCACCGCGATGCCCGGCGTCCATTCGCCCGTAGCCGCGGCTGACCACAGTTCTCCCAGAGCCCTGCGCCCGTCCGTGAACGCCTGCTCTGTCAGCGCTGCGCCGGCGTCTCCGGTTGCCCGCCAGGCCGCTTCCCTGGCCAAAGTCGGACTGACGCCGGCAAATCGGTTGAGCAGGCTGCGCCACAGGAGCGGGGTCTGAGCTTGGCTGGCGCCGTCCCCGTCCACTGGAGACCGACCGGCCTCCTCATGCCGCGCTACGCTTCCATCATATGGCGGCAACCTGTCCTGCGGCGGCGGCAGCTGATAAACGCGCCGCGGCAACAGGACGCGCTGAGCGTTCTCGCCCGCGGGCACCCGCACCAGCGCATCCAGAATACGGCCATCGGCATTCATCAGGATCAGATTGCCCAGTTGCCCGATCGGTTCGACCGCGAGCGTGGTGGCATCGTGCTGGGGATGGTGAAAGCGCAGAAACAGCACCCGCTCGAAAGGCACAGGCAGCTCGACGGACTCCAGCCGCGCGCTGCGTACATATTTGCGCAGCAGGAGCAGGAGTGGCGTCTCCTTCGGCACACCGCGCCGGGGTTTGTGTTCGAGCAGATGGACGCGGCTGGCCTGAGGATGGGCCGAAAGCAGAAGATAACGCCGCTCCCGGTGGGCGTAAATCTCCAGGGCGACGCTGCGGCTGTCCGGCAGAACGATCTGCTGTACCCGGCCGCCCGCGACCGTCTCTTTCAGTTCGTCGGCCACCGCAGCCAGCGTCAGAGCGTCGAAATGCATGCCAGGACTGGTCTCCGGCTCCCGGTTTTCAGGTTGCCAAGCGCACCTTCACCAGGAACCGTACGAAGAATGCTGCTCGTGCAGGAAGGGCAAAATGCGACAGTAAGGATAGCACAGCGAACAGAGATCGCGTAATGCCTACAGCATTACCGACCGGCAGCGACCGCCCGGAATGCAATAGATCGATAGTGGTGCATGGTGTATAATTATTCTTACACTGATGGAGTTGGGTAAAAATAGTGGTCCGTGGTGTCTGTTCTGCTTAGGCCGCCGCCCAGTCGTCAGCTTGCCGCTACATGTCCGACCATCTGGATTCGGCGGCAGCTTGTCGAAAACCTGGAGAAAACGGCGGCCTGACTGACTCACAGCCCCTGATCACTACAAGGAGAAAGCCATGCAGAGTGATAACCGGATCCGAGTCGGCGTTTCCCGGCTATTCGCCTGTCTTCGCGGTCGCAAGGACATAGGAGGACGTATCGCATGCTGTGCCGTCCTGCTGGGTATTTGCGCGCTCTCGGTTATCGCGCTGAGCTCTGCCGACGCCCTCGCCCATGAATCAAATACCACCTGGGACGCCGACTACTGGGACAATATCTCTCTCACCGGCAATGCCGTCATCTCCCGCGAGGATGAGACGCTGGATTTCGATTGGGGCGACGGCTCCCCGGGCACGGGTATCTCCTCCGATCGGTTCTCGGCCCGCTGGGAACGCCATCTCAACATCTCCGCCGACGAGGCCGGCAACTACACCTTTACCGTTGAAGTCGATGACGGTGTGCGGCTGTGGGTCGATGATGTGCTTCAAATCGACAGTTGGATCGAACAGGCGAAAGCCTCCTACGAGGCCGGATTGCACCTGTCGGAGGGGCAGCACCTTATTCGTGTCGAGTACTATGAGTTGACCGGCGCGGCCTCCATTTCGGTGAGTTGGGAGCGGGAACCGGATCTGCCCACGACCTACTGGCGGGGCGAGTACTACAACAACAGTTCGCTTACGGGTACGGCGCATACGACGCGCGACGAAGCCCGTCTCGACTTCGACTGGGGGTACGAAAGTCCCCTCACCGGCATCAATCAGGATGGATTTTCCGTGCGTTGGAGCAGGTCCCTGCAGCTGCCGGCCGGCGATTACCGCTTTACCGTTACCGTGGATGACGGCGTGCGGCTGATAGTCGGAGACAGAACCCTGATCGATTTCTGGCAGGTGCAGACGGCGACAACCTACTCGCAGATCACCTACCTGGACGGCAGTGCCGTTACCGTGCGCATGGAGTATTTCGAAGAAACCGGCCAGGCGCAGGCACGCTTGACCTGGAGCAGGCTGGAAACATCGCCGACGTCAACACCGGATCCCGCGTCCACGCCGGGACCGACGACAACTCCGCTGGCCGCGCCTACATCGTCGCCCACACCGCCAGCCACCTACACGCCGGCGCCAACCGCCACCCCGGCAACACCCGCATCCACCCTGACGATAACGCCGACGCCGACATCAACGCCCGTTATCGTCTGGCAGGCGCTGTACTGGAACAACCGCACGCTGACCGGTACTCCGGCGCTCGCCCGGCAGGAGTCCGCCGTTGACTACAACTGGGGCTCCGGGTCGCCCGCGCCCCAAACCATCAACGCCGACAGCTTTTCCGCCCGCTGGACTGCACAGATTTCGCTCGAGGCGGGAACCTACCGCTTCGATGTCGTCTCCGACGACGGGGTGCGCCTCTTCATCGATAATGAAAAACGGATCGACGGCTGGAGCGATCACCCGGCGACAACATACCAGTATACGCTGCAGCACGATGGCGGGTCTGTGAGTCTCGTTCTGGAATACTATGAGAACGTGGAGGTCGCCCAGGTGAAGTTGAGTTGGGCCGCCGTCTCAGCCGTCGCAACGCCGGAGGCCTCGCCTTCGCCAACGCCCACCCCGATCACAGTGGTGGTGGACGACCAGGATTCTGGATTCCAGCGAGGCGGCCTTGCGACCACGTGGCAAGAGGAGACCGTGGGCCACTCCGACCACCTCTTCTGGACCAATAACAATGACAAGACCCGCACCGGATACAACTGGGGCAGGTGGTCTCCGGACCTGGAAGCGGCCAGTTACGAGGTATTCGTTTACATCCCCTCGAACCATGCGACGACCGGCAACGCCCGCTACTGGCTCTCCCATTCAGGCGGCTTTACCCTGCGAGAGGTGGATCAGTCCCAGCACTCCGACCAGTGGGTCTCACTGGGCACATACACCTTCAGCGGCACGGATGAGGACTACATCTCGCTTTCCGACGTAACCTACGAGACATACCTCTCCACCCAGGTTGCCTGGGATGCGATGAAGTGGGAGAAGCAATAATCGTTGTCAGTTCTTAGTTTCTGGTCGTGAGTCAACTGAGCAGCGGAGGAGAAACCGAGATGCGACTGGTGCAGTACCGGACAGAAGCCGGCGACCGCCGGGTAGCGATGGTCGAGAACGAAGAGACGTTGCACGTTCTCAACGGGACTGAGCGGGTATATGATCTGGCCAGAGAGGCAGGGCGCAGCGGCAAGCCGCTGACCGAGCTCGTTGAAGAGCGGCTGGGCGATCAGCGGGCGGAATATGGCCCGATCGCAGCCGGCGGCAGACTTCTGCCGCCACTGGATCACCCCGACCCCACCCGCCTCGTGATCAGCGGCACCGGCCTCGACCATCTCGGCAGCGCCCAGGCGCGCGATGCCATGCACCAGAACCTCAACGCCGAGGAAGAAGAGACCCTGACCGACTCAATGCGCATGTTTCGTCTGGGCCTGGAAGGCGGCAAACCCGCGCCCGGCCAGGTGGGCGTCGCGCCGGAATGGTTCTATAAGGGCGATGGCCGCTGGCTCGTGCCGCCGGGACAGCCGCTGACCATGCCGTCCTTTGCCCTCGAGGGCAGCGAAGAGCCCGAACTGGTCGGCTGTTACGTGATCGGCGACGACGGCGCCGTTCTGCGCGTCGGCTTTGCCCTGGGCAACGAGTTCTCCGATCATGTGCTCGAGAAGAAGAACTACCTTTACCTCGCCCACTCCAAGCTGCGCCAGTGCTCCTGCGGGCCGGAGCTGCTGCTGGGCGACCCGCCCCAGCACATCGAGGGCGCCTCCCGCATCCTGCGCGACGGCCGCGAGCTGTGGTCCGCCCCCTTCCTCACCGGCGAGGCCAACATGACGCACAGCCTCGCCAACATCCAGCACCATCACTTCAAATACGCCCCCTTCCGCACGCCCGGCGACGTGCATCTGCACTTCTACGGCACCGCCACCCTCAGCTTCGCCGCCGGCATCCAGACTGAGCCCGGCGACGTCTTCGAAATCAGCGCGCCCGGTTTCGGCCGGCCGCTGCACAACGAGCTCCAGGACACGCCAGAGGCCGAGCGACTAGTGGAGATCCGG
This sequence comes from Caldilineaceae bacterium, assembly GCA_965204525.1. Lineage (GTDB taxonomy): Bacteria > Chloroflexota > Anaerolineae > Caldilineales > Caldilineaceae > Bin5. The sequence continues at coordinate 3,904,467 of OZ241994.1, forward strand.
ACGCTGTAAGTGTTCGGTTTTCGCTGCTTCGTGGGTGCCCGCTCGGTCATGGGAAAATGAATGCCTCAGAACCATCCGGCGGGCAGCAACCCTTCTTTCAACTCTCTTGACGCGCTCCACCAAGCCGCAGCCGCCTGCCGCGCCTGCCCGCGTCTGGTCGCATGGCGCGAAGAGGTGGCTGCGACAAAGCGCCAGGCATTTCGCGACTGGACCTACTGGGGCAAGCCGGTGCCCGGCTGGGGCGATCCGAACGCCCGCCTGCTGGTGTTGGGCCTCGCCCCCGGCGCGCACGGCGCCAACCGCACCGGCCGCCCATTCACCGGCGACGGCTCGGGCAGCTTCCTCTATCCTGCCCTGCACCGCGCCGGGTTCGCCAGCGGACCGACCAGTACCCACCGGGACGACGGCCTGGCACTGATCGACTGCTACATGACCGGAGTGGCCTACTGCGTACCGCCCAAAAACCGGCCCACCGCAGAGGAACTGAACAACTGCCGCAGCTGGCTCGTGCAGGAGCTGGCCCTGCTGCCGCACCTGCAGGCCGTTCTCGCCCTCGGCAAGATCGCCTTCGACGGCTACCTGCGCGCCCTGCGCGAACAGGGCCACGATCTCCCCCGCCTCACCTTCTCCCACGGCGCCGCGCACGCCCTCCCCGCCGACCTCCCCCGCCTCTACGCCTCCTACCACGTCAGCCGCCAGAACACCAACACCGGCCGCCTCACAACCGCAATGTTCGATGACGTGCTGACCTCGATCAAGGCCAGTCTGCGGACCTTTTGAACCCCAGCCGCTATCCATATTGCACCCTCACCGTAAACAGTCTGGCTCTGCCGCAACGGAACATGCACATTTGCGTATAAGGGTAAAAGAATCCTATCTCGTCCACCAAGGTGAGGAGTGTGAAGAGGGGAGTCAGTGTCGCTCTCTTTTCTCTCTCCTCATCACTCTCTACTCGAAGGAATCCGTATGTCCTCTGAATCGACCATCCCCGCGCCCGCCCCAACCCGCGCAACGGAACGGATCGTCGCCATTGATATCCTGCGCGGCTTCGCGCTGCTCGGCATTCTGATCATGAACATCCAGGGCTTCGCCATGCCCGCAGCCGCCTATTCCAACCCGACCGCCTACGGCGATCTGACCGGGGCCAACCGCTGGGTGTGGACCCTGAGCCACATCTTCGCCGATCAGAAGTTCATGACCATCTTCTCCCTGCTCTTCGGCGCAGGCATCGTGCTCATGAGCGAAAAATTGGACGCGCGCGGGCAGCGCGCCTGGGGTCTGCACTACCGCCGCACCTTCTGGCTGCTGCTCATCGGTCTTGCCCACGCCTACCTCCTCTGGTCCGGCGACGTTCTCGTGGCCTACGCGCTGTGCGGCTTCTGGGTCTACTGGCTGCGCCGGCTGCGGCCCGGCTGGCAGATGGCGCTCGGCATTCTCGTCGTCTCGATCCCTGCTCTGATCCTGCTGGTCACAAGCCTGACCATGCAGTTTACCCCGCCTGAAATGCTGCAGGAGCTACGGGCCGACTGGCAGCCGGCTGCCGAAACGATCGCTGAGGAGGTGGCCTCCTACCGGGGCGGCTGGCTGACGCAGATGGATGCCCGCGTGCCTGCAACCGTCGAATTTCAGACGTTTGGGCTTCTGTTCTGGGCGCTGTGGCGCGCCGGGGGCCTGATGCTGATGGGGATGGCGCTCTTCCGGTGGGGCGTGCTGACAGGAAGTTGCTCGCGCCGATTTTATGCCGGTATGGTTTTCCTCGGACTCACCATCGGCCTGCCGGTCGTGAGCTGGGGTGTAGTCCAGAACTTCGCCAACAACTGGACGATGGAGTACTCCCAGTTCGGCCTCGGTGCACAGGCCAACTACTGGGGCAGCCTCTTCGTCAGCGCCGCCTACATCGGCCTCCTGATGCTGTTTGCCCGCTCGCGCGCCCTGCCCTGGCTGCAGAACGCGCTGGCTGCGATCGGGCGGACCGCCCTGTCGAACTATCTGCTGCAGACGATCCTGGCAACGGCCATCTTCTACGGTCACGGCCTGGGGCTGTTTGGTTCGGTCGAACGGGTGGGGCAGACCGGCATTGTCGCCGCGATCTGGGCGTTCCAACTGGTGGTGTCACCGCTCTGGCTGCGCCATTACCGCTTCGGGCCATTGGAGTGGTTGTGGCGTTCGCTCAGCTACTGGCGCTTTCAGCCGCTGAGGAATCCTTCACTACAAAAACTTCGTCAACCCATATGAGTGGACACATGATCTCTTCCTCATGGCGCAAGTAGTAGGCAAGCACACCATAAATGTCCGCCAACGTCGCAGCCGGGTAACGTTGAGCGATAGCTTCGGGCGTGGCTCCATCTTCAAATGCGTGAACGACCAGTTCGAGCAAAACGCGAGACTTGCCGACTCGAAGCGCCCCTGAACTGTCTCTACGCAGCGGTGGCGCTTCAGCCCGTAGAACGATGTCCATTCATGTTCTCCTACTGTTTCGCGGCGTATAATGCTCTGCCGACGAACCTCTTACTCAGAGCACCAACAGTATGTGCGGGAAGGATACAGAATTGTCCAAAGCCGTCCAGTTGCTGAATTTATAGGAAAGCTATAGCGCGGGCAGAGTCTCGGGCAAGAGGCCGTTGAAGAATGAAGAAAACTGGCTTGGACTCGCCAGAGAAGTGTATCGTCTGTTACAATGCGTTTCAAAGAGGTACTTTTTGAGAAGGACACGCTCTGCAATTAGCGGCAATTTGAAGAGTCGGAACCAGGTGAGGCCCCCCACAAATGATCTCCACAATGAATCAAGTTGATGCGTTAAAAAAGGCTCGGAGTTCCCTGTATGACCGCTTTGAGTCCCGTATAGCTGTCAAGAAGAGCTTGAGTAGAAAACTGGTCTCTTACCAAGGGAACAAGAAGGCTCCGGGGCTGCGCTGGATGAAGTACAAAGAAGGTTTTTCCGCTACATTAGTTCAGAGCCTCCTAGACCAGAATGAAGTGATGACCTTTCTTGATCCCTTTTCCGGTACCGGCACTGCTCCCCTCACTGCAAGCAGCATGGGTATCGCAGGCACCGGTATTGAGATCATGCCCGTCGGGAACCTGTCAGCTAGGGCTATCGTTGCTGCCGCGAATGGACTCCACTTTGACAGTTTTTTGCATGCGTCGCAGGAGTTGATCAACTGTCTCTCGTCCAACGAATATGACACTGATCACTCGTTTCAACACGTCCCTATTACAGAGCGTGCCTTTCCTGAGCAAACTGAGCAAGATCTTGCCAAAGCCAGGAAGTTTGTAAACGAGATTCATGACCCGTCGCTGAAGACCCTTCTGACTTTGGCATGTGTAAGTGTCCTCGAGGAAGTCAGCTACACTCGAAAAGATGGTCAGTTTCTGCGATGGGATCCCCGCTCGGGACGTACCGTCAGTACAAGGTTGCATAAGGCGGAACTACCTACGCTCGCTCAGGCACTCCAGCGGCGGTTAGGCGAGATCATGTACGATGTCCCGACGCTGCGGCGAAAGTACCGCGGCGCGACTCCGGTTTTTGTGGATGGATCCAGCCTCACCGAACTCAGAAAATTGCCTGACGAAAGCTTTGACACCGTTGTGACCTCTCCCCCCTATGCCAATCGGTACGACTATACCCGTACCTACGCTTTGGAGTTGGTCTACCTCGGATATGATGCATGCCGTCTGAAAGAGTTGCGCCAAGACCTTCTGTCCGCGACGGTGGAAAACAGGTCCAAACGTGAGCTGCTGCTTCGAGAATATGGGAATGCTCCCCTGCTTGAACACGCATTCGGAATGACCGACAACCAGACTGCTCTGCAGGAGACCTTATACTTTCTCAGACAGGAAGCCCACAACTTGAGCAACCGCAATGTTATTTCTCTCGTAGAGAATTACTTCACAGAGATGGCTCTGGTGGTAAGCGAACTAGCCCGACTGCTAACTCCGGGTGGCAGCATCTTCATGGTTAATGACAATGTCCGCTATCACGGCCAGGAAATTCCAGTTGACCTCATTCTCTCAGACTTTGCGGAACAGTCGGGGCTGCAGTGTGAAGCGGTTTGGACCCTAAACAGGGGCAAAGGGAACTCCAGCCAGCAGATGGGACGATTTGGGAGACAAGAACTGAGAAAATGCATCTATTACTGGAGGAAATGCGATGGCTGATCAGCAGGGTCGTCTAGAAGAGGCCAGGCAACGAGCGTTGATCATAACCAGGCATATTCGAGAGCGAGCCGATGAAGGAGTCAGACAGACTATCAAGGATTTCGAAGCCTTCTTGGATTTTGAAGGACGGCTGGAGGACTTGGCGATTGCACCTGAAGCATGGGCGCACATCGTCCAAGCACAGTTCGACCCTAAACTGGTTTTTGCCCATCCTGAGTTGTTGCGTATCCATCCGCAAACTTCCCTTCACTATCGGGGTATTTCCACCCTGTCCCTTAAGCGAGTTCAGGCGATGGTGGGCGCGGTCAACAAGTGGGAGGACGGCGCATTCCGGCGGCCACCCAGCCCGGAAAGATGCCTACATGTAGCCCGCGTCTATAATGCTGTGATCTCTGTAATCATTACAGGGACGGACGGGTGGACGTTAGAAAACGGTTATAGGAATATCTTGGCAACGATTGGAATAACACAGGACGGTTCGTTACGGAATCTAGTCGGGCAGGAAGGTGAGACAGCAGTTAAGGAGCGGATTTCCCAGTGGCTGACCGCGGACGACACGATTCCGACGACCGTTCTCGGGTCAACCACGATAATTGGAGCCGCGGAAGAGTTGAGAATGGTCTACGGTTCCGAACCCGACATTAAATTTGAAGGTCTCACCGGGGAAGACTGGCAAATCATCGCAACGGTGGAGATTAAGAGTGGTACCGATCCGGCCGGCGCCCTTGAACGTCTGGGCGCCATCCAGAAAAGTTTCGAACAAACGCCTCCCAGATCCCGAAACTTTGCCGTTCTCGGTGTTGTCACTTCTGAAATGAGAAGACGCTTGGACGAGATGAATGTAGCGAAGGACTTCGAACTCTATCAGATCTTAAATGATGGCAAGGCTTGGGACGACTTTATTATGGAGATCTTTCACCACACCCTGCGTATCGCCTGAGCGCGTCCCGCGCGCCTGAACATAGGGATCCTCAGAGTCTCATCCTCTGCCTTTCCAAGCCATTTCTTGCTTGTTCTTCCGCTTAGTATCCTCTATAGCTCCTCTTACATCGGAAATTCCCACAGTTTTCTCTATATACCAACCACCACCCCCTACCCCGAAGCAGCTGGCTCCGCGCCCACCGTCGATGCCTTCTTCAACGTCTCCGGCACAAACAACCCCAGGATCGAGCCCGCCCCCAACCCGATGACGGCGATAACGTAGATCGACGGCACCAGACTCAACGCATCCGCAATCGTGCCCACGATAATAGGGGCGCTGGTGTGCCCGGTGTCGCCTATCAGCCGCCACAGCCCCAGAAACGCGCCCATGCCCTCACCCTTCGGCGGCGCCAGGTCTGCCCCCAATGTCAGCATCGTGCCCGAGCCAAGGCCGTTGCCGAAACCGATCAGCGATGTGGCCGCCATCAGCGCCGCAAATGAACCTGTCAGTGGAATCAGGGCCATGCCCAGCGCCTGCAACAGGAACGAAGGCACGTAGGCGAACTTGCGCCCGAACCGGTCCATCACATAGCCAGCCGGATAAAACATTGACATATCCACCGCGGCCGCGATCCCCATCACCAGGCCGATCTTGTCCACGTCCAAGCCGAGGACTGACGCCGCGTAGAGCGGGATGATGCTCTGCCGGCCGGCGCGGATCGTCTGCGCGCAGATCATGCCCAATCCCGCCGGCGTCAATATCCACACATTGCGGCGCAGATAGATGAGCATCCGCTTGTAGGAACCGGCCATCGACGTCTGCTGTCCGGACGGCAGTTCGGCCAAGCTGTCGTGTACGAACAAAAGCGGAAAGATCAGCGCCAGCAGGGCGAAAACGCCGCAGAAGGCAAAGGCGGTATGCATGCCTGCCTCCGCGCTCAGATATCCCCCTGTAATCGGGCCCGCGAACATGCCGATGCGGTTGACGCCGCCGAAGATCGAGATGGCCCGCCCGCGACTGGCGTTTAGCGTATTATTGGCCAGGTACGCGTGGCGGGAGACGTTCCACAACGCCGCGCCGGCGCCAATCGAGATCCCGCACATCACCAGTGTGATGAAGCGCATTGACAAGCTCAGGGCCAGCATCCCCAGCCCCATCACGCAGATACCGATAATCATCGAAAGACGGTTTTCGATGCGGTCCTGGACAACGCCCGCGGGCAGGTCTCCGATCAGCGTACCGATGCCGTAACTGCCCAGCACAATGCCGATCAGGCTGAAGGACAGCCCCAGGTCGATCACGTATACCGGCAGCAGCAGCGCCAGCATCCCCTGGCAGTAGGAAAGAATGAACGTGGGAACGTAGACAGCGTAGAATAGCTGCGAGCGCACAGATTTTCCTCAGTCTTTGAGAAGAGAGTGAAGAGGAGAGAGGAAAGAGAGAACTACGATCACTCCGCACTCCCCGTTCCTCTGTTCTCAATCCTCGCTCTGGCGCACGCCGTCGAACGTTGCTCGCAGCGCCGGGTAGAGGCCCTGGTAGAGTTCGTAGAGGTTGTCGTAGGCGGACATGGCGTCGGCGTTAGGCGTAGTCGAGCCGGTGACGCGGATCGTCGCCGCACACGCGCTTTCTCCATCAGACCAAACGCCCGCGCCCACACCAGCCAGCAGCGCCGCCCCGTAGGCCGCACCTTCGGTCGTGTTTACGGTCACCAGTTCGCTGCCCAGCACATCCGCCAGGATCTGCCGCCACAGCGCGCTGCGCGCGCCGCCGCCGCTCACCCGCACCTGGCCGATTTCGCCCAGCCCCACCCCCTGCATCAGCGTGAAGCTGTCGCGCAGGCCAAAGGCCACACCTTCCAGCACCGCCCGCGTCATGTGGGGCAGCCCGTGGCGGACCGTCAGGCCGACGAACGCGCCGCGGGCGAAGGGGTCCGGGTGAGGCGTGCGTTCACCGGTCAGATAGGGCAGAAAGAGCAGTCCCTCGCTGCCGACCGGCACCTCTGCGGCCGGGGCCACCAGGTCGTCAAATTCCACGCCGGGCGCCAGCGTATCCCGGTGCCAGCGCAGGCTGCCCGCGGCCGAGAGCATCACACCCATCAGGTGCCACTTGTCCGGCAGAGCGTGGGGGAAGGCATGCAGGCGTCCCTCCGGCTCGTAGAAGGGCTCGTTCGCGGTGGCGAAGACGACACCGGATGTGCCCAGCGTCAGCGCGACGATGCCCTCCTCGATCGCGCCCACGCCCATCCCTTGGGCCGACTGATCGCCACCGCCCCCGACCACTGGCGTGCCCGCGCGCAGCCCCGTGGCCTCCGCCGCCTCCGCCGAGATGACACCTGTCACCTGCGTGCCCTCGTGCGTGGGAGGCAGAAACTGCGGCGAAATCTCCAGCGCGGCCAGCACCGTCGGCGACCAGTCCCGCGTCGCCAGCTCCAGCAGCGACGTGCCGCCGGCGCCCGCCTTGTCGGTGGCGAAGTCGCCGGTCAGCTTGTAGCGCACGTAATCCTTGGGTAGAAGGATCTGACGGACGCGGCTGTAGATCTCCGGCTCGTTCTCCTTCACCCACAGAATCTTGGGCGCGGTGAAGCCGGCCAGCGCGTCGTTACCCGTGATGCGCACCAGGTTTTCCTTGCCCAGCCACAGGCGCATATCATCGCACTGTTTGCCGGTGCGCTGGTCGTTCCACAGAATGGCCGGCCGCAGCGGCTCGCCGTCCTCGTCCAACAGCACCAGCCCGTGCATCTGCCCGCTAACGCCCACCGCCGCAACTTCCGCCGGATCGATGCCGGACTGGTCCAGCGCCGCGCGCATGCTCTGCACCGTGCCGTCCCACCACAGGCCGGGGTGCTGTTCGCTCCACAGGGGCTGAGGTGTCTCGAACGGGTACTCGGCCGCGCCGACGGCGACGATTTCGCCGTCCGCGTCAATGATCAGGGACTTGGTAGCCGTGGTGGAAGAGTCGATGCCGATCAAATACATTTTCCCGCGCCCTTTTTTGTAGTTTTCAGTGGTCAGTTTGTAGTTTCCAGTGAACTGCCGGGGGCGATGGTGTTACCGAAAACCAGGAACAAGAGACTGCAGTTCATACTCCGAGCAACAGTTCAACCACCAGTTGGTCCAACTGTTCATAGGGCTTGCCGCGGCGGCCCAGTTCGTCGCGGTCAAAAGGATGCGCCTTGAGGCTGGCCGCCTTCTGCGAAGAGTACTTGCCTCTGAAACCGTCCATCGAGCCGTCGTCAGCCGAAATCTGCGCCAGCAGCTCCTGGATCTGCTTATGCTCGCGCAGCTGCTCCGCCTTTTCCTTCAGGATCAGGTAGGTGCGCATACAACCGCTGGCAAAGGCCTTTACGTCCTCATAGTCGGACGAGCGGTAGGCATGGGCGTCAAAATGCCGCGGACCGTCGTAGCCTACATCTTCCAGGAACTTGACCAGGAAGAACGCCTGCTTGATGTTGTGGCTGCCGAAGCGGAAGTCCTGATCGTAGCGCCCCAGATTCTGATCGTTGAGGTCGATATGGAAGAGCTTGCCCGCATTCCACGCCTGCGCCACCGCATGCGTGAAGTTCAGGCCGGCCATGTGCTCGTGCGCCACCTCCGGATTCACGCCGATCATCTCCGGGTGGTCGAGCGTCTCGATAAAGGCCAGCATGTGGCCGACCGTCGCCAAATAGATGTCGCCGCGCGGCTCGTTCGGCTTCGGCTCCAGCGCGAAGCGCAGATCATACCCCTGGTCCATCACATATTCACACAGGAAATTGAGCGCCTCCTGGAACCACTTGCCGGTATCCGCAGGGCTCTTGCTGGCGTCCGTCTCCGTGCCTTCCCGCCCGCCCCAGAAGACGTATGTGCTGGCGCCGCACTCAACCCCCAGGTCGATGGCAGCCATCGTCTTCTGCAGCGCATAGGCCCGCACCTCCGGGTCGTTGCTGGTGAAAGCCCCGTCGCGAAAGGCCGGGTGCGTAAAGAGATTGGTCGTCGCCATCGGCACGACGAGCCCGTTCTCGTCCAACGCCTTCTTGAAGTCGCTCACGATCCGGTCGCGCTCGGCCGCGGTCGCGTCGATCGGCACCAGGTCGTTGTCATGGAAGTTGACGCCCCACGCGCCCACCTCCCCCAGCAGTTGGACCAGTTGCACCGGCGAGCGCACCTCCCGCACAGGGTCGCCGAACGGGTCCCGTCCAATGTTGCCAACGGTCCAAAGACCAAAACTGAATTTATTTTCCGGTTTGGGTGTATAGGCCATGAATTGCTCCTCGCAATTGCTTTGAACTCTGTGTTTCCAGACCTTCGTAACAGCGCCCCCGTCGAACACAAGGGTACACTGAAAGCTGACTACGAAAAACTGACTACCAAAAACTGTAGTTAAATCTTCAATCGATAGAAGCGGGCCCCGTTGTCATACATGATCTTCTGCTGGTCCGCCGCGCTCAGATGGCTGATGCTGTCCTGGACGATGTCAAACCAGGTGACATAGTCCGCGGCCATGTCGACCACCGGCCAGTCCGAGCCGAAGACCACCCGGTCCGGGCCGAAACAGTCCAGGACGTGCTCGATGTATGGCCGCAGCTCATCCCGGTTCCAGTTCTCGTGGTCCGCCTCCGTTGTCACGCCGGAGAGCTTGCAGTGGATATCCGGCCGGCTGGCCAGCTCGCGCAGCTGGTCCTTCCACGGCTGTATGATGCCGGCCGCGATACCCGGTTTTCCGATATGATCGAGCAGGAAGGAGACATCCGGGCACTGCGCCACCAGTTCCAGCACATCCCCCATCTGTGGATGGTAGATGCACAGGTCGAAACTGAAGCCGTACTCGGGCAGCAGCTGCACGCCGCGCACAAACGCCGGCGCGGTGCAGAATCCCAGCGGCTCGTCCTGGATCAGACGGCGAATGCCCTTGACCAGCGGCAGTTCGGACAGCGCCTGCAGATGGGGCCGGGCGCCTTCACCGTCCTGCAGAGGCGCGCTCGCGACGATGCCGCGAATGCGCGGCTCCTCCTGCGCCAGCTCGGTGACCCACTGCGCCTCCCGCAGCGCGTGCGCCGGCAGACAGTCGGCCTCCTCGAAAACGATCGCGGCCAGCTCCAACGAGACACCGGCGCGCGCCCGTTCCAGGTCGGCCGGCAGATGGGGATGGGCGATCGCCGACGCACCTTCCAGCCACGGATAGTCGATCACCGAACTGTCCCAGAAATGCACGTGGGTATCCACATAGCGCCTGCGCTCAGTCATGATGGAATACCTCCTCCATCTCCGCCCAGCGCTCGCCTTCGGCCGCGCTCTCCACCGGCTCCTGGCAGGGGTCGGTCAGCTTCCACCACGCCTGCGTCACCGGATCGGCCGCCATCTTCGCCATATCGGCCTCGTAATCGTCCCCCACATACTCGTAATAGGCGAACAGATAGCCGTCCCGCATGAAGATCGTGTAGTTGCGCATATTGCAGTCGCTGATGCGCTGCAGGACTTCCGGCCAGGTGTTGGCGTGCAGATGTACGTAGGCGTCCTCCAACTCCGGCCTGACGCGAATGATCATTCCGTATCGTTTCATCGGTCTTCCCCCCTCTTCGTGGCCGGCGCCCCGTGCCCGCCGCCTCTACAGCAGCGGCAGGTTCACCGTCTTCCCGCTGCGCCGGCTGCGATGGACCGCCTCGGTGAACTCCATATATTTCACGCCGGTGGCGAAATCGGTGTGCGTGATCACCTCGTGCCCGCGGATCGCGCTGATGAACTCCTCCTCTACGCGCCATCCTCCCGCCTCGTGGGCCGGCACTTCGATTTCACTCAGGCCGCTGTCGCCGCGCTGTCCGCCCGTCAGGACATCGCCGCTGAAATGCAGTGTGCCTTCGCTGCCATAGATCGTCGCCGAGGGCGGATCACCGAATCCTGTCACGTTGCTGACCTGAACGTGGGCCTGCCCGCCGCCGGCCAGGTCGGCGATGATATCGATATGATCGGGGATGCGTACGCCCATCATGCGGCCCTGTTCATCCTGGCGCACCGGCGTGAACGTCTTCCCCTTGGCGACCACGCTGGTCGCCTCGCCGACCCAGCGCATCATCGCCTCATACCAGATACCCATCGTCATCACGTTCAGCCCGCTGTAGTCCATATTGTGGCGCCAGTGCATCTCAACATCCTTGTCGATGAAGGCGCCGCCGGCGCGGATGTCCACCACCAGTACATCCCCCAGCCAGCCGTCGCGGATCAGCCGCTGGATCGTGCGGTCCACGCGCAGACTGAAGGGTGACGGCACGATCTGCGCCACCAGATGCGGCCGGCTGCGCAGCGCGTTGTACATACAGTGGGCCTCCGACGCGTTCATCGCCATGCGCGCCTCGCACATCACGTGCTTATCCGCTTCCAGCGCGGCCACCGTGACCAGACGGTGCATGTAGGGCCACGTGCCGATCACCACGGCGTCCACGTCCTCGGCCTGCACGACATCCTGCCAGTTCGTGCAGACCCGCTCGATGCCGAACCGCTTCGCGACCCGTTCCCCCGACTCCTGGCTGCGATTGCAGACCGCGACGATTTCGACCCCTTCAATGGCCTGCAGCCCGGGAATATGCCGGTCACGCGTGTTGGCGCCTGCGCCGACAACGCCGACGCGGATGGTATCCTGAGTCATTCTTTCCTCCTGAAATGGGATGTTGTGGCTAATCTATGGGAGTGAAACCGTGTCGAATCATGTCATCGATACTCTGGCGAATCAGTTCAGTTATGGTTGTTTTCTTTTCCGCATTTTATCATATCTGCGGCGAACATACACGACATCTGTTGCTCCCTCTGATTTCTAATTCCGGCGCCTATTTGGCTTCAGAAACTGCCGGGGGGCTGCGTCTGCAAAAGCCTCTGGCCCATTGTAGACCGGATCACGAGATGCTGGTATGATCCCACCGTAAACGGCACCAACTCCACAGAGGAAGCGAGAGAAAAAATGACCGTTGCCCCTTCCATCTCCGAACTCGACGTCCGCGCTCTCTGGCATCCCCTAACCCAGCACAAACCGCTGTCCAACACACCGCCTCCCCTCATGGTCCGCGGCGAAGGCTGCTACCTGGAAGATGACCAGGGCCGCCGCTACCTCGACGCGATGGCCGGCCTCTGGTGCGTGAACATCGGCTACGGGCGCAGCGAACTGGCCGAGACCGCCGCCGCGCAGATGACAGAGCTCGCCTATCTCGCGCCCACCATGACCCACCCGCCCGGCGCACAGCTGGCCGACAAGATACTGGACCTGCTCGGCTGGCCCGGCCGCGTCTACTTCTCCTCCAGCGGCTCCGAAGCCAACGAGGTCGCCTTCAAAGTGGCCCGCCAGTACCATCTGCAATCCGGCAAGCCGGGCGGCGCCACCCGCTACAAGATCATCTCCCGCCATCGCGCCTACCATGGCAACACGCTCGGCGCGATGAGCGCCACCGGTCAGGCTGAACGCAAGATCGGCTACGGACCAATGGCGCCCGGCTTCATCCACGTTCCGCCCCCCTATCCCTACCGCGCCCATCCCAAACTCACCCCGGCCGAGCACGGCATCGCCTGCGCCCAGGCGATCGAGGAGACGATCATCTACGAGGGGCCCGAGACCGTAGCCGCAGTCCTGATGGAGCCGATCATCTCCGGCGGCGGCGTGCTGGTCCCGCCGGACGAGTACCTGCCGCGCGTGCGCGAAATCTGCGACGAGTACGGCGTACTGCTCATCTTCGACGAGGTCGTCTCCGGCTACGGCCGCACCGGTGAAATGTTCGGCCATGACCACTGGGAGGTAAAGCCCGACATCATAACCATGGCGAAAGGGCTTTCGAGTGGCTACATGCCCCTTGCTGCGACCGCCGTGCAGGAGTATATCTTCGACGCCTTCATGGGCGAGGCCGGCGACCTGAGCCACTTCCGCCACATCAACACCTTCGGCGGCCATCCCGTGAGCACGGCTGTCGGTCTGCGCAATCTGGAAATTGTTGAAGAGGAAGGCCTGACTGAGAAAGCGCGCCGCGTGGGGGACTACGCGCTGGCGCAACTTAAAAACTTGTCGTCGCACCCGTGGGTGGGCGAAGCCCGCGGCCGCGGGCTGCTCCTGGGCGTCGAACTGGTGGCGGACAGGGAGACCAAACAGCCCCTCGACGACGCCGAGGTGCTGGCGGTCCTGGGCCGCTGCAAACAGGCCGGCGTCATCCTCGGCCGCAACGGCAACACCGTCCCCGGCCTGGGCAACATCCTGATCATGGCCCCGCCGCTCGTGGCCACCGAGTCCGATATCGATCTCCTCATCGAGGCGCTGATCTTCGCCCTGGGAGAAAAGTGACGCCGCCAGCCGGGGACTGCACCCACCCCCGGCCCCCGGCTTAAAACATACTAACCGCGAATATCCAACCTCTCCCTCCGCAGCCACAGGCTGACCGAGTCGCGTTCCGAAACGCCCGGATGCGGATCGCCCGGGCTATCCACGTACGCGCCCGCCGGCGCCGGTACCGGTCCCCGCAGCAGGGGGTCATCGGTGCGCTCCATCCATGACGTGAGCCGGCCGCGCATCTCCGCCAGCGCTTCGGCGTAAGCAGGATCGTTCACCAGGTTACACGCCTCGTTCGGATCATAGATCAGATCGTAGAGCGCCTCCTGGTGGACTTTGCGCCCGGCCAGGCCGTTGTCCATCAGATACTGTTTGCTCGGCCCGTTGTCGATATTGGGCATCGTCGTCGTCGTCCACTGATCGAATCGCCGGATATACTTCCAGCGCTGCGTGCGCACCGCCCGTTTCGGTTCATAGCCCGCGTGATAGCTCACCTCTCCGAAGATCTCCTCGTTGATCTCCTCCGTAGTACCCGCCACCAGCGGCACAACAGATCGTCCTTGCAGCCATGCCGGCGGCTCGACGTCCAGCAGATCGCACAGTGTCGGGTAGATGTCGATCTGCGAGACCATACCGTCCACGACCTTGCCGCCGCTGAAGCCGTGCGGCCCGCGCATGATCAGCGAAACGCCGAAGCCGTGGTCGGTCAGCGTGCACTTCATGCCGGGGAAGGCCAGCCCGTGGTCCGTCGTGTAGATGAACAGCGTATCCTCGGCCAGGCCCGCCTCCTCCAGCGCATTCAAAACGATCCCCACCTGGTCGTCCAGGATCTTGGCCATGCGCTTGTAGGAGGCCATGTCGTAGCGGGTCTCCGGCGTATCGGGCAGCGGCGCCGGCGGCAGCGTATAACGCTCGTCCTCTTCCTCGCTCGGATCCGGGAAGACGCGATGGGTCTCAGAATAACCCACCGCCAGGAAGAAGGGACGGTCATGCTCCCGGTTGATGAACTCGACCGCAGCCTCCGTTCTGTACTCCGGACCCTTGGACCCGGGCGGGTCGGCTTCCGCGATCCATTCGTAACCCAGCGTGCGTGAATCGAGCGTCAGGTGTTGAAAACCGCACAAGGCCGTGCGGTAGCCGTGGCCGTGTAGAAAGTTCGCCAGGTGCCGTTCGGGATGCTGCAGGAAGAAGTCGCGGTTGGCCAGTCCCAGCTGCCCGCAGGAATGCGAGCTCTGGCCCGTGAGCAGACAGGCCCGGCTCGGCGAGCATGTCGGCGCCGCGCTGAACGCCCGCCGGAATAGAACGCCCTCCTCCGCCAGCCGCTGCAGATTGGGCGCGGGCACCGCATGGCCGTACGGCTGCAGGTAGCGGCCCGTGTCATGAGAATGCAGGTAGATAATGTTCATATGAGGATTCCTCGCTACGGTGTGTGCATGATGAACCCGGTCGCCGGTGCAGCGGCCTCTGATTTATGTGAACCGTCTGATGGAGAAAACGAAATCATCATGGCACGGTTCATATGAACGGCGCAAACTGCCGCCCACGGACGATTCTTATCCCGACTCGCGTCCCCAGACAGACACCAGCACAAAAGCCGCCAGCGTACAGACGGCCGACACCGGCCCCAGTCCCCACACGCCAAAATGCGTGTACATCCACGGCCCCGTAAAACCGGTGAGGGTAACACCCAGCAGGTTTATCGCCACCGCGAGCGATATCACCTTCCCCCGCCGGTCCGGAGCCTGTTCGCTGATCAAGGCGATGGCGCTAACGAGGCCGTACTCGTATGCAAAACGCAGCAGCAGCAATGCGCCAATCACCGGCCACAGCCCGCTATTGACAATCGGCAGAGCGATGTAGAACAGCATTGAACCGAGAATACCTGCCTGAAACGAGCGCTTCTTGCCCACCCGGTCCGTGATCAGGGAGACGAGAACAGCCCCGATCAGTTCTGCCGCGCCTTGAGCCAGGGCCGCCAGGCCAAGGGCCGATGCAGTCAGGCCGTATTCGTTCTGCAGCCAGACGCCGTGAGCAATCAGGACGTGGCCCTGGCTGAACAGGAAGAGGCAATTCGCACCGATGACCGCGTAAGCCGAGCGCCGGTTGGAGCCCAGATCGAAAAGGGCGTTGATATGCCGCACAGCGCGAAGGACGACGGTTGAGAGCTGAGGGGCAAGAGCAGGCTTAACCTTCTTCTCTGCGGCGTCTTCCAGGATGCCGCTTACATCTGGAATGGCTGCCCGCGCCTCACCGGTTCCTTCTTTGTCCCCTGCCAGCGGCGTGTCTGCGCCTCTCGGTGCCTTGGGCAGGAATCCAAGGAGTGCCCAAGCGGAGAGTATCGCAGTGCCCAGAACGAAAAAGGGAAGCTGCCAGCTGAACTGGTCGAAGAGGAGGCCCATCAGCGACAGGCCGAAGATCCCCGCCAAGGCCCAGGAGTACTCAAGTATGCCGATGCCGCGCGCCCGCTGCGCAAAGGGCAGCTGCGCGCTGATGTAGGCCTGGACGGTCGGCACGAAGCCGGTCAACCCCACGCCCGACAGGACCATCCCGGCCGCGACCGACCAGAATCCGGCGCCGCTGCCCATCAGAAAGGTGCCGGCCGCGGCCAGGACGAGGCCGAGGCGCATGACGCGCAAATAGCCGTGGCGATCCGCCGCGTTCCCGAACAGCGGCGCGCTCAGCCCCACCACGCTGCGCAGGCTGAGTAGACGGCCCAGAACAACGACATTCAGGCCCATCCCCAGTGCAATGATCTGCAGGAAGGAGTAGAAGAGCTGGATCGAGGTATCGACGACAAGCCGTGTCGCGACACAGGCAGCCAGGATATAGCGAAAGTGGGCGAAACCCCGCGCCGCCTCCGCCCGCGTCTGCCCGCTACTCATGGATACGGCGCATGGTCGCGCCACCAGGCAGGAACGAAACAACTGCCATCAATTTGCCCGCCTCAGCAATCTATCTGGTTGCCATCCTGATGCCGTCGAAACGGGCCTCGCCCTCGGTCACGAAGAGACCCAGCCCGCCCTCGCGCCGGTCATAGATGCGGCCGGAAAGCGCCACACGCTCATCGACATAGACGACCAGAGCCGTGCCGTCGACTAGCAGCTGTACCTTAATCGGCCTGTCCGGTTCCAGAACGACCCTGCGTTCGAGCATAAAGGGCGGGTTCGTCGTGGTGATGCTGAACTGCGGCGACCAGCGGTCCAGCACGACCCTGTTCCTGGCCGGCTCCAGCCGCACCTGGTAGTAGGACTCCAGATCATCGCTGGCTCGCAGCATCAGGCCGCAGTTGGTCGTCCCCGGGGTGAAAGTCACGGTCGCCTCGATCAGGCACTCAGCCGGCATCTCCCCCAGCGTCATCAGCGCGTAACGGCCGATTGCAGATGTCCGGGCGCTCTCTCCCTGGACCTCCCAGTTGCCAAGTACAGGTTGGGGCTCAAGCAGCGCTGGGTTGTCGAATGCCCCGGCGACCGTATCGGGCATGCGTACCGTCAGCGAGCCGTCCTGCTGCGCCACAACCTCATGCACGACCAGATTGCCGCCCCAAAGCCATTCGCCGTCGTCCGTCTCCCCCGCGCGCGTCGGCAGCCAGCCAAACAGATAGCGCTGCGATCCATCTCCTGCTGTCTTGCCCGCACCGTAGGCAAGGCCGTCGAACATGTCGTCGTCCGCAGAGAGCCACGGCCCCGCCAAACTGTGCGCCATCCGGTAATGGGTGGCGATCCACTCCCTGGAGACCGAGTAGACCAGGTACCACAGTTCCCCGTGATGGAACAGGTCCGGGCAGGGATGCGCCCACACCTCATCCGGCGCCCACAACGGCGGCCGCCCCTCCCACGTCACCAGGTCGGAGCTGACGGCCAGGCCGATACAGCCGCGGTTGCGCACCGGGCCGCGATCCCTGCGCGCCGTCATCAGCATCCAGTACTCCCCGGCCGCCTCGTTCCAGAAGACAAAGGGATCGCGCCAGTCGTCCAGCTCATACCCCAGGGCCGTAGGCGCAGCGAAGCGGAACTCCGGATCCTTTTGCCACGTGCGCAGGTCTGTGCTGGTGGCCCGCATAACCACCTGCGCAGCCTTGCCGGTTCCCGCGAAGGATGGATTGATGCCCGTGTAGTAGATGTAGAAAATACCGTCGCCCGCGATCACCGACCCTGTCCCGACATCGACGTCCTGCTCATCGGGGGCCCCATGTGTTACCGCCTCGCCCCATTCCTCGAAGTGGACAAAGTCGCGCGTCACCAGGTGATACCAGGGCCGGCCCGGTCCATGGCCGGTCTCAGCCCCATATTCCTTGATGTAGAAGAGGTGGTAGTCGCCCTTCCAATAGAAGGGGATGAAGTCACCCGCTACCCCGTCGTCAGGTCGGTAGAGAACTGTCATGATCTGCCCCCTTGCCACTCTCAGTGAAAGCCGTCAGGCCGACTCCCGGCCCCAGACCGTCAACAGTACAAACGCTGTCAGCGTACCCACCGCCGCCACCGGCCCCAACCCCCACACGCCGAAGCGGGTATACATCCATGGCCCCGTAAAGCCGCTGAAAGTGGAGCCCAGCAGATTGAGCGCCACCGAAAGGGAGATGACCTTGCCCCGGCGGTCCGGCGCCTGTTCGCTGATCAGGGCGATGGCGCTCACGATCCCATACTCGAACACGAAGCGCAGCAGCACCATCGCGGCGACGACCGGCGCCAGCCCGACATTGATCAACGGCATAGAGATGTAGACCAGCAGCGATCCCAGCATGCCGAGCTGCACGGCCCGCTTCTTGCCGATCCGGTCCGTAATCAGAGAGACGAGAACACTGCCGCAAAGGTCCGCTGCGCCCTGGCCAAATGCCACCAGTCCCAACGTCTCCGGGACCAGGCCGTATTCCGTCTCCAGCCACGCGCCGTGGGCAATCAGGATGTGGACTTGGCTGAAATAGAAGAGCGCGTTGGCGCTGATGACGGCCAGCGCGGCGCGCCAGTTGGGCCCCAGATCGAAAAGTCCGGCGACTGTCTGTGCACGCAAAGGGGGGAGGGATACAAGAAGGGGAGTGAAAGAACGGCTCCTCAGCCTTTTCCGGGCCGCCTCCCGACGCCGCGCCCTTTCGGGGTCCACGACTGGTACGCCGGCCGTCGCTTCCGGCAAAAGTCCAATCAAAACCCAGCTTGCCAGCATCGCCCCGCCCAGCACGAAGAACGGGAGCTTCCAGCTGAAACGGCCAAAGAGAAAGCCCATCAGCGGCAGACCGACAATGCCCGCCAGTGCCCAGGAGTACTCCAATACCCCAATGCCCCGCGCCCGCTGCGCAAAGGGCAGCCGCGCGCTGATGTACGCCTGGCAGGTCGGCAGGAAGCCGGTCAAGCCTGCTCCTGACACGATCATGCCGACGACGACCGACCAGATGCCCGCCCCGCTGCCCAGCAGAAACATGCCCGCCGCCGTCAACAGCAGCGACAGGCGCATAATGCGGCGATAGCCGTAGCTGTCGGCCGCCGTGCCGAACAGCGGCGCGCTCAACCCCGCCAGGCTCCGCAGGCTGACGAGACGGCCCAGGACAACGATGTCCATCCCCAGGCCCAACGCAACCGTCCGCAGGAAGGGAAAAAAGAGTTGGGTCGTTGTATCGATCGCCAGGCGGGTGGCGATACAGGCGGCCAGGATATTGCGAAAGCGGCTAAAGCCCCGCGGCGCCTCTGCGCGCTCTTCCGCGCGCGGCTGCCCGTTACTCACCGATCCGGCGCACGGTCGCGCCCGGTGGAGGGAAGAAGACAAACGTCCGCGGATCGATCTCCTCATCGAACTTGATGAAGTCGAACCGCATGTGGAAACCCGTATCCCCTTCGATGGCCAGGGGGTAGAAAGTACTCATGTCCAGCCAGACGGTCAACTGCTCCCCCACCTCTTCCAGTGGACTCTGCCCAGGGGGCAGCAGCACCTGCACCCGCAGCGTATTCCGACCGGCAACCGCCTCCTCGCCGACAATCTGCAGCTCGCCCGCCTGCAGCGCGGCCATCACATCATCCGGCATCGTCTCCAGCAATGAGGTACCAAAGCGCGTACCTGCCGCCGGGGCGCCTTCCGACCGGTCGGTCACGGTGGCCAGGTTCAGCACCGGGTCATACGTCCACGCCTCTTCCTCGTTGAACGTAATAATAAAGACGGCCTTGCGGTCCAGCCCTTCCAGTTCCGCCTCCGCCCGCAGATGCCGCGGCCGCTGTACCCACAACTCGTACTCGAGCATCTGGTCATCTTTCCCCAGCTGAAGCCGCCCCTGCACAGTCTGCAGCAATTCAAGCCCCGCCGCAGCCTCATCCGGCAAGCTCTCTGCATCCGGGACCCGGGTCGTGAACGAGAACACGGCCAGCCCCACGCCAACCGCAAGAGCCAGCCCCACCACAATTGCCGCGATCAGTTTGCGATCCATCGTATTCTATTTGGGCAGTCAGTTCTTAGCTGTAAGAGGTCCGTTGGAAATTCCGAGGACACAATCTATTCTGACATCGAAAATTCTCCTGTTGTGGATCGAACGCAACGCTACATCCAGATCCGGGGCGGGGCGTCGTCCTTCTCATGGGGCGGCGGCAACTCGGCCTGCCCACTGTCGACGGATCCATGGCCGCTGGTTCCACCGTTGACGACCCCACTGTCATGTTCGAGGGGTGGAGAAGCGGTAAAAGGTGAGGGGACTTCCTCTCCGCGCTCCTTGTCACTCTTTCCTGCGGTCTTCAGATAGACCTCCCGCCCCTGGCTCCGGCCTCGGTCCGGCCCCAGTATGCCGGCTGCTTCAAGCTGCTCCACCAGACGGCTGGCGCGGTTGTAGCCGACCCGCAGCTTCCGCTGCAAAATCGTCACCGAGCCTCGGCCAGCTTCCGACACAACCTGTACCGCCTCGTCGAACAGTCCGTCCCGGCCTTCGCCGTCCTGCGTCTGATCATGCAGGGGGCTCTGCCCGTCATCCCGTTCGAGGCGTTGGAGAGACTCCCCTTCGCTTCTCGGCGGAGTACCCTCCGTTGCCGGCAGTTCTTGCTCTTCAACAGGTGAGGAAAGAGAGTCAGAAGTGAAGAGCGGGAACTGTTCGCTCTCTTCTCGCCCCGGTCCCTTCCCCTCCTGCTCCTGGATGTAAGTTTCCAAACTGTGGAAGTTCTGCCAGTAGCGGACGATGCGGTTGGTCTCCGCATCATCCAGAAACGCGCCTTGCAGCCGCTCCAGCTTGCTCGCATCCGGCGCCATAAACAGCATGTCGCCCCGTCCCAGCAGATTCTCGGCGCCCGGCACATCCAGCACCACCCGGCTGTCTATCTGGCTGGTCACGGCGAAGGCGATGCGGGCCGGGAAATTGGCCTTGATCAGGCCGGTGATGACATCGACCGAGGGCCGCTGGGTCGCGATGATCATATGAATGCCCACCGCCCGCGCCATCTGCGCCAGGCGGATCACATGTTTCTCCACCTCCTCCGGCGCGGCCATCATCAGATCGGCCATCTCATCGATGATGACGACGACGTAAGGCAGGATCTCCTCGCCCAGTTTACGCAGATAGGCGTTGAAGCGCTCCAGATCGCGTACGCCCGCCTTGTTGAGCAGTTGATAGCGCCGCTCCATCTCTTTGATGCACCAGAACAGCACGCCTGAGGCCCGGTCCACGTCGGTCACCACCGGGCTGAGAAGATGGGGCGTCCCGTTGTAGACGGTCAGCTCGACCATCTTCGGATCGATCATCAGCAGGCGCAGCGTTTCCGGCGTGTGGGTCAGAAGCAGGCAGCCGATGATCGAATTGATGCAGACCGACTTGCCCGTCCCGGTGGCGCCGGCAATCAGAAGATGGGGCATCCGCGCCAGGTCGGTGACCACCGGCTTGCCCCGCACGTCCTCGCCCAGAGCAATGGGCAGGCGGCCGCTGGCCTGTAAGGTATCGAACGCCTCGCTCTCCATCAGCTCCTTCAGGCCGACATTGTTGCTTTCCGTATTCGGCACTTCGATGCCGACGTAGCTCGTCCCCGGAATCGGGGCCTCAATCCGCACCGTGCGCGCGGCAAGCGCAAGCGCCAGATCGTTGCTCAGGCTGGCGATCTTGCTGACCTTCACCTTGGTGCGCTTCGTCTCTCCGCGCACGGTGCGCTCGGTATAGCCTGGACGGATCAGATATTGGGTGACGGTCGGGCCGGCGTTGACCCCTTCAAAATCAGCGGGAACGCCAAACAGCGCCAGGGTCTCCTCCAGCAGCCGGCCCCGGTAGCGGATAAGATCGTCGCTGTCGATCGACCGGTCCCAGAAGTCCAACATATCGCTCAGCTGCGGAAGTTCCCACGCCGGTTCAACTCTCCCGTTTCTGTCTTTCAGGTGTCGATCGGCGCTCATCCCTGACAACTGACCATCAGAACCGCCAAGCTCTTCCGCCTGCATCGCCGGTGAATCTTCGGCAGCGCGGCCGGCCTGCCGCAAGGGGGAAAGCGGAGTGGAGTCAGGAACGGGAGCGTGTGTCCCGTTCCGTTCCCTTCTGGCCGGCTTCCTGGTTCTGAAGAGATCTTTGCGTCGTTCTTCCCGCCACAGCTCTTGCAGCACGCCCCGGATTTCCTGGCTCACGGTACCGCCCCCAACCCAGAGGCCGTCCCAAAACCGGCGGCCGGTCAGCAGCGTCAGTCCCGACAGCGCGACCAGAAGAACTGCCGTCCACCCGCCCCAGCCGGGCAGCCCATCCGCCAGTGTATTGGCAAAAAAGTGACCGAGCGCGCCGCCCGCCCCACCGTCGAGGACGCGCGCCGCCCGTGTCATCGGCGGCAGCGCCAGCGTGATGGCGGCAATGTATGCCAGAAAAATCAGCAGCAGGCCGCTCGGAACCCGCCAGGGCAGAATCGGCAACTCCCTGCCCGACCCGCTTCCGTCGCCAGACGGGGACCTTCGGCGTTTCGGCCCTTCGATGGCGCGCAAAACCAGCCACAGGCCAAGGAATCCGGTCAGCAAGGGTACACCGGCCACGCCGTCACCGGTGGCGTAGCGCAGGAAATCGATCCACAGCCCTGTGACACTGCCACGCGAACCGGTCAGCAGGCTCAGCAGCGTAAAGACCGAGATCAACACGAGACTGAGGCCGACAACCTCCACGCGGGAGACCGCCGCCAACCCATCCAAAAGCTGCTTCTGCGGAGTTGCTTTCTTCTTCGTTCGCCTCTTGGCTACCATATCAGCAGTGGTAAGTAGGTCATGGCTCGCGGCGGGCAATCGCACCGGCCACTGAAGTCCAGCAGTTCATTAAATGATACGCCAGGAAAGAACAAACGTTCCCAATACAGTATACCAATGAACTCGGATTTCACCAATCAATTTTTAATGTTTTATCGCTCTGAAACCCAACGTTTTGCCCGCGCTTTGCAACCGAATGGTGGGCGTCTTCCTATCGCGGCGGGATGTCCGCCCGACCCGCCCTTTCCGAAGCGGCCGCGCACCGCCGCCTACACCTGAATCACCACCGGCAGGATCATCGGCCGCCGTCCCATCTCATTGCTGCAAAAGCTGGCCAAAGCGCTGCGAACGCGGCGGGAGAGTGCCGTGGGCGCCGCCTTGCCTTTGACCTCGTTCCGCACGATCTCCTCCGCCCGCAGAATCAACCCCTCGTTGTCCCGTATATAGACAAAACCCCGGCTGATGATCTCCGGACCGTAAAGGATCGAGCCATCGAATTCGTCCAACGCGACGATACAGACGAGGAAGCCGTCGCTCCCCAAATGGCGCCGGTCGCGCAGGACGACGCTGCCAATGTCGCCCACGCCCAACCCGTCGACAAAAACGTGGTTGGCGCTGACATGTTCGCCCAACCGTGCCTCGGTCGCATCGGTCTCATCCTCGAAATGGCCGAACTCGACCACCTGCCCGTCTTCGACGACGTAGACGTTCTCAGGCGCAATGCCCACCTCCTCAGCCAGCTCGCCATGCAGGACAAGATGCCGGTAGGCCCCATGCACAGGGATGAAATAGCGCGGCCGCACCAGCTCCAGCATGCGGCGGTAGTCCTCCTTGCCGCCATGTCCGCTCACGTGTACATCGTCGGACAGCTCATGATAGAAGACCCGGGCCCCGCGGCGGTACAGATTGTCCACAGTGCGGTTGAACAACTCCTCGTTGCCGGGGATCGGTGTCGCGCTCAGCACCACCGTGTCTCCCTTGCGCAGGCTGATCTGACGCTGGTCCCCAATGCTCATGCGCACCATCGCGCTGGTCGGTTCTCCCTGGCTGCCGGTGGCGATGATCGTCACCTGGTGGGAGGGCAGCTCTTCCATCTCTTTGGCGGTCAATAGCTCGTCCTGCCGGATATCGAGGTAGCCCAGTCCGATCGCGATCTTTACGTTGTTGATCATCGAGCGCCCGATCATCCCGACCCGCCGTCCATGCTTGCGGGAAATTGTGATGATCTGCTGCACGCGGCTGATGTTGCTGGCAAAGGTTGCCAGAATCACCCGTCCATTCACCTGCGAAAAGATGCTGTCAAGCGTCTCCTCGACCTTGGTTTCGCTGGGCGTGCTGCCTTCCGTTTCAATGTTCGTGCTGTCCCCCAGCAGCAGCAGCACACCCTCATCGCCCCAGCGTTCCAGTTTGTCAACCTCGGTCAACTTGCCGTCCACCGGCGTATCATCAAACTTGTAGTCGCTCGTGAGGACCACCCGCCCGGCCGGCGTGGAAACACTGACCCCCACACTGTCAGGGAAGCTGTGGCAGGTATGGAAAAACTCTACTGTAAATGGCTCCAGCGGGATGACGTCATCTTCCGTCACCGTATGCAGTTCCGTCTGGGCCAGCAAACCATGCTCCGACAACTTGCCCTGGAGCAGGCCCTTTGTCAGCGCGGTGGCGTAGACGGGCGCGTCCAACCCCTGGTCGATCAGATAGGGCAGCGCGCCGATATGGTCCTCATGTCCGTGCGTCAGCACGATGCCCCGAATCCAGTCCAGTCGGTCCAGCAGATACTCGGTCTCCGGGATCACGACATCCACGCCGTGCATATCGCTGTCTGGGAACATCAGGCCGGCGTCAATGATGAGAATGTTTTCGCCGGACTCCAGAACCATCATGTTTTTTCCGATTCCACCGAGGCCTCCGAGCGGGACCACCCGCAGTTGCGTCGTGTCGGCGTCCTCCTCTGGCGGACGATCCGTTTCAACAGGGGCTGTTTTCGTTTGGTCCATTCGATCTCTCCTTTGTAAAGCAATACAGACGAAGCGCCTGCATCGCCGGAAGTTTTGTCTAATACAAAAACGCCGGGCAGCAGCAGCTCCCAGCGCGAAAAAGAGTCTCCTATGTAAAAAAGTTCAACATATACGCGCAAGGCAAGCAGAGGATGAATTAAAGGAGGTCCCAATCATCCTCCGGCCGCGGCCAATTTCACAAACCTCAGGGCCAGTGGCCAGGCTCGCTCCTTGGATTCAGTTATTCTCCTTCATTGTACCTTTGAATGGCCTGTTTGTCCACTTTCTTCGCCGGGAGGGAGTTTCAAGAACATGGTTGACTCCGGCGGAAGGCGCCGTGCACGCGCTCGGCTGCGACCGCTTGCGCAGGAACGCGTGGTTCGATCCGCGAGTGTCGCCGTCAGCGCCCTGTTCTCTTGCTTGCCCGTTGCCAGGAGGGCGGGGATGTGGCTGGCTGCGGCCAAAGCCGCAAAAGAGGTGTACGACCGGTCGCTAATACACCCCCAGATAGCGGTCCAACTCCCACTGCGTTACAAAATTGCGATAGCTGTCCCACTCCAGGGTTTTCGCCTCGACATAGCGTTCGAAAACGTGCTGGCCCAGGGCGTCCTGCACCACTTCGTCCTGGCGCAACGCCTCCAGCGCCTCGCCCAGGTTGCCCGGCAGCGTCTCCAGGCCGGTGCGGTCGCCGTTCATCTGGTACAGGTCCTCCTCGGCCGGCATCGGCGGGTCCAGCTTGCGCTCGACGCCGTCGAGGCCCGCGGCCAGCATGACCGCGAAGGCGAGGTAGGGATTCGCGCTCGGGTCGGGGCAGCGTAGTTCGCAGCGCGTACTCTGCGTCCGGTTGGGATTGATGCGGGGGATGCGGATTAGCGCGCTGCGGTTTGTGCGGCCCCAGGAGACATAGACCGGCGCCTCATAGCCGGGCACCAGCCGCTTGTAGCTGTTCACCAGCGGCGCGATGATCGGAGTGATCGCTGCCGCGTGCGCGAGCTGGCCCGCGATAAAGTGCAGCGCCGTCTTGCTCAGACCATACTCATCGTCGGGGTCGTACATGCAGGTTTCGTCCTCGCCAAAACGCCACAGGCTCTGATGAACGTGCATGCCGGAACCGTTTACCCCGGTGATCGGCTTGGGCATAAAAGTACAGTGAAGTCCATTCTTCTGCGCGATCGCCTTCAGCGTTGTCCGCAAAGTGATCGTATTGTCCGCCGCCGCCAGGGCAGGACCGTACTGGAAGTCGATCTCATTCTGCCCGCTCGCAACCTCGTGATGGGATGCCTCGACTTTGATGCCCAGGGCGTTAAGCGCATCGACCATCTGGCGGCGCACACCATGCGCCGAATCGGAGCTTACGTCGAAATAACCCGCTTCGTCGTGCGGGGTCAGAGGGTAGAGACTGTTATCCGGGTGGCGCCGGAAGAGGAAAAACTCCAGCTCCGGACCGACGAGAAAATCAAATCCCAACTCCTGGGCCCGCTTCAACTGCCGGCGCAAAATATAACGGGGATCGCCGGCAAAGGGATCTCCGTTCGGGGTGAAGACATCACAGACAACGCGAGCGGTGGACAGCTCCATCTCCCAGGGGATCGGCATGAATGTATCCAGGTCCGGCACCAGATACATATCGCTCTCAGCGACGCGCGCGAATCCCTCAATCGAACTGCCGTCGAACCAGACACCGTTTTCGACTGCGCGATCCCAGAGTTCAATCGGGATCGTTACCTGCTTGACGATGCCCACGATATCGCTGAACTGAAGACGCACAAAGCGCACGTTGTGTCTCTTGATCGTGTCGTCGATCTTTTCCAGCGTCTCCATCAGTTTTTCGTCTGCAAATGCATCCAAGAGCATATCTGCCTTCCCCTTTCAGATCGTTTTCAGTCGTCAGCTCGAATCGATAAAGTGAGCGACCATGAAAAACCAGAGCCTGAACGACTGAAAACTGTACAACCGTCAGTATGAAAGAACAAGGGGGCAGACACAATGCAACGCGCCGCCCCCTTGTTGTTAAAATCTATCGGTCCAACGCTAAATCCCGTAGTACATCACGAATTCCTGCGGATGCGGGCGCAGGCGGACAGCATCCACCTCTTCCAGCCGCTTGTACTCGATGTACGCCTCCAGCAGGTCCGGCGTGAAGACGCCGCCTTCGAGCAGGTAGTCGTTGTCTTCCTCAAGCGCGTCCAGAACCTCGCCAAGGCTGCCCTTCACCATCTCCACCTCTTTCAGGACATCCTCTTCGTACAGGTCCACCTCGGCCGGGTCGCCCGGGTCGATTTGGTTCTTGATGCCGTCCATGCCGGCCATCACCATGGCGGCGAAGGCCAGGTATGGGTTCGCGCCGGGGTCGGGGCAGCGGAACTCGATGCGCTTGCTATTCGGTGACTGACTGTACATCGGGATACGGCAGGCGGCAGAACGGTTGCGGGCGGAGTAGGCCACGACCACCGGGGCCTCATAGCCGGGAACCAGGCGGCGGTAGCTGTTGGTCAGGGGGGCGCAGAAGGCCAGCAGCGAGTTGATGTGCTTCAGCAGGCCGCCGGTAAAGTGCAGGGCCATGTCGCTGAGGCCGGCGTACTGGTCACCGGCGAAAAGCGGCGTGCCGTCTTTCCAAAAGCTCAGGTGCGTGTGCATGCCCGAACCGTTATCCTCGAAGAGCGGCTTCGGCATGAACGTGACCGTCTTCTCGTTCGCCTTGGCGACGTTCTTGATGATGTATTTGTACAGCTGCACCTGGTCGGCCATCTGCAGGAGCGGCTTGAACTTCATGTCGATCTCAGCCTGGCCGGCCGTGCCCACCTCGTGGTGATGCACTTCGATATCAAGGCCCGCATCGATCATCGTACGCGTCATCTCGGAACGGACGTCCTGCTGTGTATCATAGGGAGAAACCGGGAAGTAACCTCTCTTTAGTCCGACCGAATGGCCTCCCCCCAACTCACCGGAATTCCATGGCGCTTCCACACTGTCCACGTAGTAGCCGGCCGTGTGGCGGCCCGCCTCATAGGAAACACCGTCAAAGATGAAAAACTCGGCTTCCGGCCCGACATTGATTGTGTCGGCAATGCCATCGGATTCGACGTAGCTGACCGCTTTGCCGGCCACATTGCGGGGGTCGCGGCTGTAGGCTTCGCCCGTAAGCGGGTCATGGACGTTACAGATCGCGCTCAGCGTCGGCATGGCGCAGATCGGGTCGATGATCGCGGTCGAGGGATCCAACCGCAGCACCATGTCGCTGTTCTCGATGCTCTGGAAGCCGCGAATCGACGAGCCGTCAAAGCCCAGCCCTTCATTGACCGCATCATCCGCATCGAACTCTTCGACCGGCATTGTGAAGTGATGCCACTGGCCGAACAGATCAGTGAATTTGACATCCACCATCAGAACGTTATTGTCCTGAATGGCACTGTTCAGATCGGCAATTGAACTTACGTTGAGTTTCATTCCTCACTTAATCCTTTCAGAGATGGCGTGGGGTCCTTAATTGACCTGAAAATAAGACGATGGAACGATAACTACAGTAGTATACCCTGCCACTTACGGCCCACTCATGGACAATCCGAATAACGATTGTCCATATTTGTTTGTGCAGATTGCATGATCGCCGGAAATGCCGCTCTCCCATCCCCCAATGCCCGCATTCCCTGCGCCGCGCCCGCTGTACGCAGCGCAACCCGCCTATCATATCCATCCGGGCCGTCACAGGCCAATTTCGCCCTCTGCGATTTCACTGCTACACTGATGCCCAAACAGCAGCAGTTCGACGCCGGGCGTAACGAGCTTCCCCCTGCTGACCAACGTTCATGAGCCGATACTATGTCGAAACTCGCCCTCTATGAAAAAAATCCGTTCGTCCGCATCGTAACCGGCGCCTGCCCGCACGACTGCCCCGATACCTGCAGCTGGCAGATTGCCGTGGATCGCACAAGCGAGCGGGCGCTGGATATCTGGGGCCACGCCGGTCATCCGGTCACGCAGGGCGCGTTGTGCGGCAAGGTCGACCGCTATCTCGAGCGCGTCTATCATGCCGAAAGGCTGACCAGCCCGCTCCGACGCGTGGGCCCGAAGGGCAGCGGCCGCTTCGAGCCGGTCTCCTGGCGCGAGGCGCTGGACGAGATAGCAACGCGTCTGCAAGGCGTCATCAACGAATGGGGGCCGGAGGCGGTCCTGCCCTACGCTTACGCCGGCACCATGGGCTGGCTGCAGCAACACGGCATCTCCCACCGTTTTTTCCAGCAGATGGGGGCCAGCCGCCTCGCATACACGATCTGCTCCGAGGCCGGGTTTGAAGGCTACCTCTATACCATCGGCTCAACCATCGGGATCGAGCCGGAGGACTTCGCCCACGCCCGCCTGATCCTGATCTGGGGCAGCAATACGCTCACGAGCAACCTGCACCTCTGGCCCTTCATCCAGGACGCGCGTAAACAGGGCGCCCGCGTCATCGTCATCGACCCGGCCCGCACGCGCACCGCCAAGGCCGCCGACGAGTGGCTGCCCATCCGACCCGGGACCGACGGCGCGCTCGCGCTGGGCATGATGCACGAGATCGTCAACGCCGACCTGCACGACAAGGCGTATGTGGCGGCCCATACGGTCGGTTTCGAGCAGCTGGCCGAACGCCTGCAGGAATGGCCGCCCCGGCGCGTGGCCCGGATCACCGGCATCCCGGCCGCACGAATTCGTGCGCTGGCGCGGGACTATGCCGCGACGCGACCCGCGGCCATCCGGGTCAACTACGGCCTGCAGCGCCACTACGGCGGCGGCATGGCGATGCGCAACATCACCTGTCTGCCCGCGCTGATCGGGGCATGGCGGGAACAGGGCGGCGGCATCCAGCTCAGCGTCAGCGGACAGTTGCGCCACCTCGAAAAGAGCGGCCTGGAGCGGCCCGACCTCCTGGCCGGACGCATCCCGCGCACCATCAACATGAACCGCCTCGGCGACGCGCTCAGTCTCGACCGGACCCGCCTCGCCGCGTCCCACTACGCGCCCCGGCCCGTCGACCGCAAGCCCGCGCCCGACGAAGCCGGCCCGCCCGTGAAAGCCCTGATCGTCTACAACAGCAACCCCGCCGCCGTCGCGCCCGACCAGTCAGCGGTCCAGGCCGGGCTGGCGCGCGAAGATCTCTTCACCGTCGTCCTGGACCACTTCCAGACCGACACCGCTGACTATGCCGACTATCTTCTGCCCGCCACAACGCAGGCCGAGCACTGGGACCTGCAACGCATGTACGGCCACCATTTCGTGGCGCTCAACCGGCCCGCGATCCCGCCGGTCGGCGAAGCGCGGCCCAACAGCGCCATCTTCCGCGGGCTCGCCCAGGCCATGGGCTACACCGACAGCGGCTTCTACGAGGACGACGAAACCGTCCTGCGCAACTTCATCGAGGCGCAGCGCCATCCGCTCTACGAAACGGTTACCTGGGAGGCCCTGCTCGAAAACGGCTTCGTGCGCCTCAACCTGCCCCAGCCCTATCTGCCCTTCGCCGAGGGCAACTTCCCCACACCCAGCGGCAAATGCGAATTCTACAGCGAACGCATGGCCCAGGACGGCTACGACCCGCTGCCCACCTACACGCCGCCGAAGAGCGAGGAGAGAGGGGCGAGGCGTGAGGAGAGAGAGAACGGCAGCGCCTTGGCAGAGCCCGACCTGAACTCCCTGGCCTGCATTTCGCCGCCGGCGCACTCGTTTCTCAACTCCTCTTTCTCACATCTGGAGCGTTTCCGCGGCCGCGAGAGGGAACCCCTGCTCTGGATCCATCCGCACGACGCCTCTGTCCGCCGCATCGAGGAGGGCGCCTGGCTGCGCGTCTGGAACGAACTCGGCGAGGTCGAGCTCACCGCCCGCGTCACCGAAGAGATCATGGCCGGCACTGTCCTCGCCCCCGGCATCTGGTGGAACAAGCACAGCCCCGACGGCCGCAACGTCAACCAGCTCACCCCGCAGGACGAGACCGACATGGGCGCCTCAGCCAGCTTCTACGACGTGCGCGTCTTCGTCGAGCCGGCGTAGGGTGTAGTGGCTGGCAGACTGGGTGTCGCTGCTGAAGGGGCAATGGGTGGTCGGCGGTTCACTCCCTCTTCAATTCCCACTATACAGATTATCATGCAGTGCCTTTGCATAGCGGTCAATGTTCCGCTCGCGGCGCCGGCCGCCGCTCTCATCCAGCATCCGGTTACGCGCAGCCTGCGCCGGCGCACCCGGAACCTGCGTCGCGCCCACGCCCGGTACATCCACACGGTAGGATGCCGGAGCATCGGCCTGCCGCAGCTTCAGAATACTGTCGGCCAGCGCCGCGCCGGCCTCCTCCCGCTGCTTCAAGGCGGTGCTCCCGATCAGGTTCTTCACCTGGGTGATGATCCCCAGCAGGTCGTGCGCCGGCTTCGTCCCCGCCCCGATCATCAGCCCTGTAACCAGAATGTCCCACAGGTCCGGCACCTGGTCCAGAAAACCGGGCAGCGACTGGCCCAGATAGGCCATCAGACGCATACCGCTGTAGTTGGAGACCACGATGCCGAGGAAAATGCCCGCCAGCAGGCTGGTGCTGCGTTTGAACGCGATATAGCCGGGTGACTTGAGATCGCTGGGCCGCCAGCCCAAAAAGCGCAGCGCGCCCCACTCCAGGTAGTGCCAGCCCAGCTCCATCAAGCGCTCAATCCCCGCGGCCGCCCCCAGCAACGGGACCATCGCCGGCATCACCGTCGTTATCTCCGTCCCGACCGTCTGCTCCGTCCCTGCGGCCAGCGTCAACTTCGGCAGCGCCCCCGCCAGAAACAGACCGCCGAAAACACCCCAACCCAACCGTCGCACCATTTTCATCCGCATACCTGTCTCTCCTGCAGTTCTACAATCCTCAGTCCCCGGCTTCCGGTTCCTGGCGCTCGCCCTCTCGGCTGCATGCAACGGCAGTTCAAGAGGCGGCCGCGTACCGTTCCGCCAGCTCGACCAGCAGCCGCACGCCGTATCCCGTCGCGCCCTTCGGCGTCTCCGCATTGATCCGGCTGTCGGCCAGCACCATATTGGCAATGTCCAGATGGGCCCAGGGGTAGCCTTCAGTGAAATGCTCAATAAACTTCGCGCTGCTGCTCACGCCGGCCCGCCCGGCGCTGTTCTTGACCTCGGCCATGTCGCTCTTGATCGGCTTCTCGTACTCCGCATCCATCGGAAAGGGCCATAATCCCTCCCCGCAGCGGTCGGCCGCGGCCATCAGCTTCTCCTCCAGGGAGCTGTCGTTGCTGAAGACTCCGGCGCGAATATGCATTCCAAGCGCCGTGCCGATCGCGCCCGTCAGCGTCGCCAGGTCCACAACCGCGACCGGGTCGAAACGGGCGACGTACGCCAGCGCGTCCGCCAAAATCAGCCGCCCCTCCGCGTCCGTGCTGATAATCTCCGCCGTCTTGCCCGTCATACCCGTTACGATATCGCCCGGCCGGAACGCTTCGCCGTCCGGCATATTCTCAACACACGGCGCGATCCCGATCACCCGCCGCGGGACGCCAAGTCTGCCTATCGCCTCCATTGCGCCGATCACCGCCCCCGCGCCCCCCATATCGTCCTTCATCGCCCACATGCCGCCGGTGCGCTTGAGGCTGATACCGCCGGTGTCGAATGTGATGCCCTTGCCCACAAATATCAGCGGCGCCTCCGAATCTCCCGCCGGCGCATGTTCCAATATGACAAACTGGGCCGGATTCGTGCTGCCCTGGCTCACCGCCAGCAGAATCCCCATGCCCTCTTCCTCCATCGCAGCCTCGTCCAGCACCGTGCACTTCAAGCCGACGTCGGCCGCCATCGCCCGGGCGCGGGCCGCCATCTCCACCGGCGTCAAAAGGTTGGCCGGCTCGTTGACAAGATCGCGCGCGCTGCACACCGCGCGGCCGATCGCCTCCCCTCTGCCTACCCCGCGCGCAACGTCCTCCAGCTTGGCCGCGCTGTACTCCACCACCGTACAACTCGTCAATCCCGTGTCCTCTTCCTTCCGTCCATATCGCCTGGGTTGGTAGCTGGCCAGCAGCGTTCCCAGCGCCACCTCCTGCGCTGCCGCGTCCGCGTCATGGCCGGAAATACCGGCGCCGTGAACGATAGTCGCCATCGTCCTGACGCCCTTCAGCTTGGCCGCAGCCTGAGCCGCCACCGCCGCCGTCCGCCTGATCTGACCGAGCCCAAACCGCTCGCTGCTGCCCAAACCGACGAGCAGCACGCGCGGCGCGCTCAGCCCGCCCGCGTCAGCCGCTTCATCCCCGGCCGCGCCGCCGTTCGCGCGTGCGTACAGCAGCGCGGTCGTCTCGGCCTCGCCGCTGAAATCCCCCTGCGCGATCAGGCGGCTGATCGCGCCGTTGAGCGCGCGGTCGATCGCCCCGGTCGCTCCGCCGGGCGCGGTGACGCCCGCGAACAGGTTGATGACGATCAGATCGACATCGCTCTCAGCGATATTCCCCTGCTCTACCCGTAGTTCCATGTCCGATGTCCTGTGGTCGGTGTCCAACAGTCAGCATCCAGCGGTCAGTGCAGCCACTGGCCGTGATACCTGTACGCCGGCTGTGGGGGGTTACAGATTTGTGCGCAGTCGCGTCGCCGCGGCCTCCAAAATCGCATCCGTCTTGCAGAAGCAGAAGCGGGCGACATTCTCGGCCAGATGGCTGTGTTCGGGGTTGTAAAATGCGGAGGGCGGGATCGCGGTCACGCCGATCTCCTTCGTCAGCCAGCGGCAGATCTGCACGTCGCGCGGGTCGTCCGTGGGCGTAGGCGCGTCCAGGTCGGTCGTATCCACCAGAATGAAATAGCTGCCGTGGGGCGTCACCGGCGGAAGTCCGACATCGTTGAGGGCCGACAGCAAAATCTCCCGTTTGCCCTGGTACATGACGCTCAGTTCATGCAGGTAGTTGCGCTCCTCCACCTGCTCAAAGGCCGCGCCCACCGCCTCTTGCAGGGGCGTGGTAACGGCGAAAGGGATCCACTGGTGCGCCATCAGCACCGCGTGCGCCAGCGGCTCCGGCGCAATCGCCCAGCCGATCTTCCAGCCGGTCACCGAAAATGTCTTGCCCGCGCTGCCCAGCGTAACCGTGCGCTCCCACATGCCCGGCAGGGTCGCGATCCGCACGTGCGGCGTGCCGTCGTAGGTCATCCACTCGTAGACCTCATCGCTCAGCACCAGCAGGTCATGCTCCTGCGCGATCTGCGCCAGCGCCAGCAGCTCCTCGCGGCTGTACATCTTGCCCACGGGGTTGAGAGGCGTATTGATAATAATCAGCTTGGTCTTCGGGCTGATCGCGGCCCGCAGATCGTCCATATCGATCCGCCAGTCCGCCGCGCTGCCGGCGCCGGGCTTGGGCCGCAGGGGAACATAGACCGGTGTCCCCCCCGCCATGATCACCGACGGCGGGTAGCTGTCGTAGAACGGTTCGATCAGGATCACCTCGTCGCCCGGGTCCACCAGCCCCTGCACCGTGGCGTATATCCCCTCGGTCGCGCCCGTGGTCACAACGATCTGCGTCAGCGGATCCAGCTCGCGATCGAAGCACGGGCTGTACACCGCCGCCAGCGCATTCACCAGCCGCGGATGGCCGGCGCTGCGCGCGTACTGATTGTAGCCGGAGGCCAGCGCGGTGCGGGCCGCCTCAATCACGAAATCCGGCGCGGGAAAATCGGGGAAACCCTGCCCCAGGTTGATCGCATCGTATTCAAGAGACAGGGCCGAATACTCGGCGAAGACGGTCGTGCCGAAAGACTGGACCCGAACTGCTGCTGGCGTTGACACGGTGGCGCGTTCCTCAAAACAGGTGGTCGAAGACCCTTGCGCAGGCGCCTGCTGCGCCCCGCAAAAGCCCCAGTTTGTGGCTGGTGTTTTGTATACGGTTCCGCTGGCCGCGCACTGCCCGACAACTGGCAACCGTTAATGGACGATTACAAAGAATGATAGCACAGGGAGTGCCGAAAGTCATCTACAAACGCGCGCACAACGGCTCGACTACTGCCCCGGCGCGCAATGGTACTGGGCGCCGTCTAAACAATGCTGTTTGCTTAAGGAGCCACCGCTGTGGTATCGTTCTCTCTACGCCGCGCCCCCGTAGCTCAGTGGATAGAGCATCGGCCTCCGGAGCCGGGAGCACAGGTTCGAATCCTGTCGGGGGTACCATCAGGAGGAGTGAGAGAATCTCGCTCCTCTTTGTTTTTCCCTCCGCACTTCAACGAAACAGATCCTTCTCCGCCGGCCGCTGGATCGACCGCGCCGGCGCATCCGCCGCGTCAGGCCGCCTGTACCCGCGAATGAGCGCCGCCGGCCGTCCCTCGCTGCTCTGGCCCATCACCAGCGTCGCCGCCGCGCACAGTTCATCGATGATACACTCCTCGCTGGCGACCAGTTCGTATCCGTACAGGTCGGTCAGCCCCCGCTGGTCCCACAGCGCCGGCAGACCCGCACAGCCGATACAGACGCCAACCGTACCCATCTTCCACGGCCGCCCGTGGCTGTCGCTGATCAGCACAGCCATCGCAGCCCCGGTCATTTCCTCAATCCGGCCGCGTAACGCCCCCGCGCTGGCATCCGCGTCCGCCGGCAGCAGCGCCACCGTCTCATCCTCCTGCGGCGCCACATTCGAATGGTCCAGCCCGCCGTGCGCGCACACCCAGCCGCTGCTCTGCTCGACGATCAGAACGCCCTCCCGCGCCCGGACGACCGCATTACTGTCGTCCAGCACCGCCTGCACCACCCGCGCGTCTTTACCCGTCTCTCCTGCCAGGCGCAGCGCCTCCTCGCCCGGCCTCACATCCGCCAGCCGCACCAGCCGCCCCTCCGCCTTGCTCACGATCTTCTGCGCCAACACCAGGATATCGCCGGACAGCAGGGGTATTCCGGCAGCCCCGGCCGCTTCCACAATCAGCGCCGCCAGGTCATCGCCCGGCCGCACCAGCGGTATGCCCGGAATCGGAAATATCTGGATGCCCTCCTGCTCGGGAGGGCCCTGGGAGAGGCTGCCGTCCATCAGAATCCCAACTCCTCGGTTACGCTGTCGTCGCTTCGGCCAAAGTGCCAGTGCAGAAACGCCTCCAACACGCCGCCGCCCACCGCCAGCGACTTGTCGGAGATGCGGAACGCCGACTCGGGGTCGCCGCGAGGGTCGATATCGCCGATCTTGAGCCCCGGCTCCAGCAAAACGCTCTCGTGGATCAAACCGCGCAGCACGCCGCTGAACGGCGCCAGCAGCGTCCTCTCCTCGCCCGAAGCCTGCACAACTGCGCCGTAAGGCGCCCCCGCCTCCACGCGGTCGCCGATGCACGCCAGTGCCTGGAAGCGACCCGCTGCAGGCGCGCGCAGCACGCGCGCCGCCGTCAGGTCCTCTGCCGGGCCGCCATCACCGCTTTCCCCAGATTCCTGGCCGGTTGGCGGCGTCCATGTGGCGCCCGGCGTGCCCGTATCGGCTTCAGCCCCGCCTTCCCAGATTGCCCGGCCCAGGTTCGGGCCGCGATTCGTTTCGATCACCGCGTGGCAGTCAACGCCGGCCTCGAAGCCCGGCCCCAGCGCCGCCACGAACGCCGCGCTCTCCAGCGTCGTGCCCGTATTAACCTTCGCCACCACCGCGTCGACAACAGCCGACGGCGCCAGTTCGTCGATCGCCTCCATCTCCGGATCGACCACAACCGGGATCTCCCCCGCATCCAGCACATCCGGTACATCCGCCGTCAGCGCCTTGCGCGCCGTGACGTCTTCCACCTCGTGCTCTTCGTCGTACACGGCCTGGGCAAAGGCCACCGCCCGCCGCACTGTTAGGGGACGGGGCAGTTCCGTCATCACCACCGGGATGCCGCAGCGGTGCAGCCGCCAGGCCACTCCGGTCGCCAAGTCGCCGGCGCCCTTGATCAGCGCCAGCAGATCTTCAAATGGGTGTTCGTCTCTCATATCGCAATGATTGTTGACGTACTCTCAAGCCATCAGTAGTATACACAGGGCACTGTAAAAGTATACACAGCGCACAGTAAAGCAAAAACTGTTGCGCAGCCATTGCAGAGGGCGCAGATACGCCCGCTTCGCAAAGGCCCGCGCACCGAAATCTACTATCTGGAGCGGAGCAGAACTGATGACAGTCGTGATCGCGGCGGACCAGGCGAACGCGCTCGACCAGGCCGCCGCCGCCGTGGAGCAGGGGGCCGTCATCGGCGTCCCCACCGATACCGTCTACGGCCTGGTCTGCCTCTGCAGCGATGCCGCCGCCATCGACCGGCTGTTCGCCGTCAAGGAGCGCCCGAGCCAGAAGGCCCTGCCCGTCCTGCTGGGCGAAGCCGAGCAGGCAAGCGCAGTTGTCCGCACGGCGGGACAAGCCGCGGCCCAGGCCCTCATCGACCGTTACTGGCCCGGCCCGCTCACCCTCGTACTCCCCGCGCGCAGCCATCTGCCGCCAGCCCTCACGGCCGGCGGCGACACCGTCGGCGTGCGCCTGCCCGCGCATCCTTTCCTGCGCGCCCTGGCCCGTCGCGTCGGCCCCCTGGCCTCCTCCAGCGCCAACCGCAGCGGCGTGCCCCCCTGCGCCACAGCCGCAGCCGTCCTCGATCAGCTCGACGGCCGCATCCCGCTCCTCATCGACGCCGGCCCCGCCCCCCTCGCCCAGTCCAGCACAGTCCTCGACCTCAGCGGACCGCAGCCGATACTGCTGCGGGAAGGACCAATCGGGCCGCAAGAACTCGCCGCGGCCGGGATACACGTTGGAGCGCTCAGTGAGACGTGAAACACAGCGAGCGGAGGAAACTCTCTCTCCTCACTCCTCTTCACTCTCTCCTCTATTCATCGGTATCGACGCCTCCCGCAGCCTCCGGGTCGAGCCCACCGGCACCGAATTCTATTCCCGCCAGATCATCGGCCACATGCTGGCCGCACCCAGCGATCGTTTTGCCTTCCGCCTCTATGCGCCTGAAACACCGACCGCGGAAGCGCTGCGCGGCGCCGCCCCGCCCCCGCACGACCGGCACGCCGTGACCGTGCGCACACTGCCCGGCAACCGTCTCTGGACCCACCGTACCCTCGCCTGGGAGCTCTGCCGCCGTCCGCCTGACGTGCTCTTCGTGCCCGCCCACGTCGTCCCCTTCCTGCCGCGGCCCCTCCTCCCGCCCACCGTCGTGACCCTGCACGATGTCGGCTACCGCTACTTCCCCCGCTCCCACACCGCCCTGCAGCGCCTCTACCTCGAGCTCTCCACCCGCTGGAGTGCCGCCGCCGCACAGCGCATCATAGCAGTCAGCCGCCACACCGCCGCCGACCTGCAGCGCTTTTACGGCGTGCCCGAAGCCAAAATCAGCGTCATCCACGAGGCGCCCATACCACGTGCGCCCGTCCAACACGCCCCTGAACCAAGCCAGGACGCGGCGACCCCGCCCGTCTACCAACGGCCCTTCGCCCTCTACGTCGGCACCATCCAGCCCCGCAAAAATCTGCTGCGCCTGATCGACGCCTTCGCGCGCCTCACCCAGCAGCAAGAGATCGGCTGGGACCTCGTGCTCGCCGGCCGCCGGGGCTGGCTCAGCCAGGCGTACGAACGCCATGCCGCCGCCACAGGCGTGGCCGGCCGCGTCCACTTCCCCGGCTACCTGCCCGACGCGGCCGTCGCCGCGCTCATGGAAAAGGCCCTTTTTTTCGCGTTCCCGTCCCTATTCGAAGGCTTCGGTCTGCCCGTACTCGAAGCCCAAACCACAGGAGTCGCCGTAATGTGCGCTAAAAACTCCGCCCTGCCCGAAATCGCCGGCGACGCAGCCCTGCTCGTCGACCCCGAGAACGTTGACGAAATCGCCGCCGCCATGCTGCGCCTCAGCCAGGACGAGAACCTGCGGCAGGAGCTGATCGCCAAAGGCTATGAAAATGTCAAGCGCTTTTCCTGGGAAAAAGCCGCCCGCGAGACGCTGGCCGTGCTCGAAGAGGCCGCCGCCAAAAAATGAGCTCACCGCGGGAGCAGGGTTGGGCATCGATACAGATTCTGGGCGTCCGCGTCGACCGCGTCGATTTTCAGCAGACCCTTGACATCATCACCGGCTGGATTGCCCAATCGCGAGCCCAGATCGAGGAGGGCGAGAACGCCGTCTCTCACTCCTCACTCCTCGCTCCTCACTCCTCGCCGTTTCGCTCCTCGCCCTTCCCCCGCCAGGTCTGCACCGTCAACCCCGAATTCATCATGACCGCCCGCCGCCATCCCGACTTTGCCCAGGCGCTCGCAGCCGCCGATCTCTGTACACCTGACGGCGTCGGTGTGCTCTGGGCCGCGCGCCTCGCCGGCGTACGTCTGAACGAACGCGTAACCGGCTCCGACGGCATCCACCTCATCTGTGAACGGGCCGCCGCGCACGGGTGGCGCGTCTTCTTCCTCGGCGCCGCCCCCGGCGTGGCGGAACGCACCGCCGCCGAGCTGTCCCGGCTCTACCCCGGCCTGCACGTCGCCGGTACATACGGAGGCTCGCCCGCAGAGTCCGACTGGCCGCAAATCCGCCAGCGCCTGACCGCGGCGCGCGCCGACCTGCTCTTCGTCGCCTACGGCCATCCCCGCCAGGACATCTGGATTCACCAACACAGAGAGGAGTTGCCGGTCGCCGTCGCGCTCGGCGTCGGCGGCGCCTTCGACTTCGCCGCCGGCACTGCCCCGCGCGCGCCGCTGTGGCTGCGGCGGCTCGGCCTCGAATGGCTCTACCGCCTGGTCCGCCAGCCATGGCGCTGGCGCCGCATGACCGCCCTGCCGCTGTTCGCGCTGTTGGTCCTGGTGGAAGGGGTGCGACGGTGACAGGACAATTGAGGAGAGAGTGAATCGTATTTGTCTTCATCGTCCCCCAATGCTATACTCGAACAATGACCCAATGCAGATTGAATTCGAATGCCCTCGCCCGGGGGAAAGCGTATCAATCTGAGAGTATAAGCTGTCCTCCTTCCCGGCTTGTGAAGGGAATGGGGATGCTTTTGTCTCACCCCCCCCCCCCCCCCGATATATATCATATAATTTTTATAAGTTTCCCCGCTCCATCAGAGCCGTCAGGCTGCGCCAGCGCCGTGTCTCGGTCGCCGCCGCGCGTCATCTGGCATCCCAGTGACTTGTCCCTGACAGTTGACAGGCTGCGCGGGTGGTCGGCTTCCATGCGCTCGTCTGTTTACCATTCCGGTCTGATGCAACGGCCCTATCGATGAAATCAGTAAAGGTTCTTGACGATGCAGAAACATAAGAGACGCGCGCTGACGCTGATGACCTTGGGCGCCTTCGTCCTGGTCGTTAGCCTCTCTCTGATGCTGCAGGACGCGACAACAGTGACGGCGCGTGAGATGCTGCATCCGTGTCCGGATGCGGGCGAAGACTATACGCAGGAAGAGCATGATAATACGTGCGGCACACACACGCCGACAGCCACGCCAACTGCCACGCCGACAGACCCGCCGGCGAACTTCAGAGTAACCAGCGTTGGCATCAATAGTGTCACCCTGCAATGGGGCGCGCTCCGTTCCCACCGCGGCATTACCTCTGCCCGTGTCAGCGTGTATCAGCAACCCGAAGGCAGCGAAATTGGCGAATACAAGTATATCGGAAGACACAGCGCCGACAGGTCCGGTGGGAGCCTCCGCGTTTCTAACCTGAAGTCGGACACGCTGTACCAATTCTACCTCCTCTACAGCACCAGGAGCGGTCTCGGCATGGGAGGGATGCTCCTCGTCCGCACGCAGATCGATCCGACCCAGCCCACGCCCACACCCACACCTACGCCGCTGCCCAAGCCGACCGATGCGCCGGTGAACTTCAGCGTAACGGACGTTGGCGCCAACAGTATCGCCCTGCAATGGGGGGCGACTCCCCGCAACCGCGGCATTACCTCCGGTGAGATTGTCGAATATGAGCACAATGGCAGCGAATATCGTTATTCAGGTGTCTACGGCGCGGGGATAACCGCTCCTGGCAGGGTCAGTATCTTCTACGCTACTGGACTGAAGCCTGACACACTATACAGATTCACCCTCCGCTACCTCGACGTGGACGGCGATATCGTCATGAGCCGGTCGGTCACCGCCCGCACGCTGGCCACGCAGACGCCAACACCCACGTCCACGCTGTCGGCCGCGCAGGCCACGCCTACGCCAACACCCACGCCTACGCCGACCGATGAGCCGGTGAACTTCAGAGTATCAGGCGTTGGCCACGACAGTATCTCCCTGCAATGGGGGGCGGCGCCCCGCAACCGCGGCATTATCTCGGGTGAGATTAAAGCCTATGAGTATATTGAGGCGCAAAGCAGATATCATTATATTCGTGGCGACAGAGCGGGGCTATCTGCTGGGAACCTCCTCGTTTCTCCTCTGAAGTCTGACACGCTATACAAATTCATCCTCACTTACCGCAACAGCGACTACGATGTCGTCATGAGACCGGCGGTCACCGTCCGCACGCAGTTCAGGTTTACGCCAACAGCCACGTCTACGCCACTGGCCACGC
Source organism: Caldilineaceae bacterium (assembly GCA_965204525.1). GTDB lineage: Bacteria > Chloroflexota > Anaerolineae > Caldilineales > Caldilineaceae > Bin5. Next base: position 3,945,431 of record OZ241994.1, read on the forward strand.
CTACGCCGCTGCCTACACTGATCAACGACCCGACAGCGAACTTCAGAGCATCAGGCGTTGGCCACGACAGTGTCGCCCTGCAATGGGAGGCGGCGCCCCGCAACCGCGGCATTACCTCGGCCTATATCAGCGCGTATGAGCGTACTGACAGCGAAGATAGTTTTATTGGCCGCGCTGGCAGAGAATATCGTTATCTTGGTGAACACAGCGTGAATATATCTGCTGGGGAGCTCCTCATTTCTGGTCTGAAGTCTGACAGGGTACACAAATTCTACCTCCTCTACCGCACCAGGACCGGTCTCATCACGGGAGGGTTGATCCTCATCCGCACGCAGTCCCCGCTGACGCCAACACCCACGCCAACGCCAACACCCACGCCAACGCCGGTGGCATCCTCGCTGACGGCGCTGGAACTGACAGCGTCCTCGGGCGGGGAGAGCACAATCGATCTCAGTTGGACACCGGTTACCGGTGCGGTCAGGTACGTGCTTTGGAGGCAGGAGGTTGCCGACCCCGGCTGGCAACAGATTGATGACGGCAACCTGCGAGGCACGTCGTACACGGACAGCGGTCTTACACCGGGCGTGACCTACCAGTATGCGGTGCGCGCTATCGATGGCGACGGCCAGCCGCTGGGGCCGTGGTCGAACTATCCGACGGCGACCGTACCAACGGCGTCCGGCTCCCCGCTGCCGACGGCGACACTAACGCCGACGCCAACAGCAACAACGGCGCCGGATGGCGCGGTTGGACGGGTCGACGACCTGGAGGAGCCAACGCCAACAGCCACGCCAACGCCGGTGGCATCCCCGCTGACGGCGCCGGCGCTGACGGCCAAAGTCAAAGCCGGCGAGAACGCGGTCGAGTTGAGTTGGGCGTCTGTTCCGGGCGCGGCGCGCTACGAACTGAAAGTGTGGTGGTACCCGCTGCCCGACTGGGAACCGATAGGAGGAACCGACGGCACATCGTACACGCACAGCGGGCTTACGGCCGGGAGGAAGTACTACTATACCATCCGCACGGTGAACGCGGGGGGCGAGAAGAGCGACTGGCAACAGGCTTTTGCGTCGGCGACCGTACCAACGGCGTCCGGATCCCCGCTGCCGACGGCGACACTACCGCCGACGCCAACAGCAACAACGGCGCCGGATGGCGCGGTTGGACGGGTGGACGACCTGGAGGAGCCAACGCCAACAGCCACGCCAACGCCGGTGGCATCCCCGCTGACAGCGCCGGCGCTGACGGCCGCGGCTGGCGAGAACGCAGTCGAGTTGAGTTGGGAGCCTGTCCCAGGCGCAGTGCGCTACGAACTGAAGGTGTGGTGGTACCCGCTGCCCGACTGGCAACAGATAGGGGGAACCGACGGCACATCGTACACGCACAGCGGGCTTACGGCCGGGAGGAAGTACTACTATACCATCCGCGCGGTGAACGCGGCAGGCGAGACGAGCGACTGGCTGCAAGAGCCATTTCCGACCGCCACCATTGCGGAATAGAGATCGCCGGAGAGAGAACGGCGCCGGTGGCACGCTGAAGTAGACCAGAGAAATCTCAGTGTAGTGGCCGCCAATCGCCGTCGCATCCGGGTTGCGGTTGTAGCGGCTGACGCGGGATCTGCTGCCTACCGCCCTTCCTCCGTCTCCAACCGTACATGCAGGTTGCCCAATGGCACCCGGGCAGGTTGCTTCGCCTGGTGACTATTCCCAGCGTATGCGGCGCACCATTTCGCTCAGCAACGGCGCCAGTTCGGCTAGACCCTCGCTGCGGAAAGTGAAGTCAATCCGAAGGAACGAGGCCCTGTCCGGGGACAACATCCAAACCTGCCAGCGAATCTCATTCGAATCCAACCCGGCGCGGTTGTCGCGGAAGAAGACCGAAACCACCTCCGCTCCGTCGTAACGTAGATTTGTAACCACGCCGGCGCTCTCCACGTCAAGCCCAGCCTCTCTCAACCCGTTCTCCAGGATCGGAATCAACTGGCGCAGTTCCAGACCGCTGGACGGGTGGATCGTGGAATCGATGTGCCCGCCGAATTTCCATCCCGTCTCGAAGCCATAACCGACGAATGCTTCCATATCTTCGCTGTCCATGTCCGACGAAAAGTCGCGCAGAAAATCCTTCGCATTTTCCGTGCCGATCATGTCGGCGAGACTCCTCCGGTCAGCATCAGTAGGTTGCGTGGGGTCGAAGAAGAACCAGCCCGGCGGATAGAAGATCCATAAGCGGCGCTCGCTGTCATGGAACGCATCCCAATCATACGCCTTTATAAACGGGACATCTTCCAGCGGGCCGGACGCGGTCACCAGCTGGCTGAAGACCCACCCGGACTGTTCGTTATAGTTGATCCGCCACCAGCTGCCGGATGAATTCTTGCCGGTGATGGCATACTGTGCACCGGCGCTGGCCGTACCGAGAACGGGGTAGAACGTGCCCGGCCCACCGCGCACATTCATTTGTCCGCTGATGGTCACGACCGGAAAGGTGGGCGCAGACTGATTGGTCCAGCGCGCCTTCTGCACGATTTCATGCAGCAACGGCTCCAGTTCGGCGAACCCGTCGCTGTGAACGCTGAACGCGAGGGCGAGCAGCGTCTCTTCATCCGGCGACAGCAGCCAGACCTGCCATACTTCGCTGTTCGTTTCGCTCTCGCGATAGCGGATCGACACCGCCTCTTCGCCCAACGGCCTGAGTTCCGGCGCCAGTTCGACGCTGTCAGCCTCGACGCCATAGCTGTCCTGTAACCGGTCGGCGACCACCTGCACGTAGCGTTCCAGGCGCAGTCCACCGGCCGCGAAGGAGAAGACAAGCATGAAGTTGCTTGACGCGTCATCCGCCTGATCGGACTGGAGGCCAAGTCCGACTACGGCTTCTTCGCTGCGGACGCTCATTGCGGAAACCAAAGCGCCCATCTCCGCGATGTCGAGCTGCTCGTCGTTGCCCCTTTTTGCCGCGGAGAAAAGCGCCAGGTCGGCCTGGGTAGGCTGCGCCGGGTCGAAGTAGCGCCATCCCGGCGGATAGGACAGCGACAGGCCGCGTGCCTCATCCTCATACGTCAGCCAGCCGGACGGATCCGCCTGCGGCGCGTTCGCAGCATCGGCCGACGGCGTCACAAGCCCGCCATAGACCCACGCCAACCGGCCCTCGTATTCGATCTGCCACCAGTCGCCGGCCGCATTTTTGCTGAGCGCAGGGTGCTGTTGCCCTGCTGTGGCCGTCCCGATGATGGGATAGTTGGTGCCCGGCCCCCCGCGCACATTCATGGCGCCGTTGACCGTCACCGTCGGGCCGGTTGGGGGCTCATACCCAGCCGCGAACCATTCATAGAGATCGCCTCCTGAGACCGCCGGCGTGTCCCCAATCGGAACTACGAGCGGGTTGTGGATCGACACCACGGGAACCGGGCGCGCGGGGAAACCTGACGAAGCCAGGGGTGTCAGCCTGTCCGTATCCTCGGCCCGGTTTACGGAGATAACGTACCCGCCCGGCGCAGACCAAGCGGCGTCTGCCACGAACAGGTCGTACTCCCCGGTTTGGGGCGCTTGGAAGATGATCCTCGCATCCACCCCGAACAGGCCGCCTCCGCTGTCATCATCGCTAGCCCACTTCTCTGCTGTCGAGTCCCAGATGGCAAGGTAAGTGTCAGCCAGGGCCGACCGCGCAACAATCTCGACCGTCTCGTTTCTCCTCAAGCGCAAGGAAAAGAAATCAATATCCGTCGGAAAGTCGATATTGCCGGGAAGGGAGTGTCCCACCCGGATCTGTTTGTCACGGTCCGAGTCGTCAAACCGTGTAAACGGGCGGTTCGCGATCAGACTAAGCTTGCCTGACCCCGAAGCGGATACGACCAGGAAGTGCGGCCCGTTGCGTTCCGTTTCAAACGAAAACGAATCGGTCACATCCTCGGTGATTTCGTAGCCATAGGCGTCGAAAACACGGAACCCGCCTCCGTCTGCGCCGCTCAGTTCGACTTCGATCGCCGTGCCGGCCGGCTCGTTGAATATGTAGGCGTCTCCATAGCTCTGCAACGTCAATTCGTGACGGCGAGCGCCCCCTTCCACCGGTAGCCGCCGCTCGCCGTGACCAGAGGGATCCTCGCCGTCGATGAGTTGCTGGATGCGCGGCAATATATCGGCGGACGAAGCAGAAAGCACAAATTTCCCCTCAATGATCGTGAAGCCGCTGATACCGATCACATAGCCTGTAGAGGAAACGAGCGCGCCGCCGCTCTGTCCGCCTGCGGTCGGAGCAGGGGTCTGGAAATAGGTGACGCCGACAGGCTCCCACTGCCGCAAGCCCGACAGGATTCCCGGCACAATCACCGGTTGTGGGAAGGGGTTGTATTCGCCCGGGTAGCCGATCAGATACATGTCGGAGCCAGTCGGAATATCCTCTCCGTCGCGCAGTGTCGCAGGTTGCGCGCGGGCGTCAACCGGGCCGAGAACGGCCAGGTCGGTCAACAGATCCCAGCCTTTCACCTGCACCTGATTAAATGCTGTTCCATCCGGGAAGACGACTCGCGCCGTGTCGAAAGGCCAGACCACATGGGCGTTCGTCACCACGTACCCCCCCTCGATCAGCACGCCGCTGCCGGAGCCGGTCTCCGTCTGAATGAAAGCGATCGCGGGCGAGACTTTCTCGAAGATTTGGGGGCGGGTGAGTGTCTCCGGGATTAACGCTATTGAGAGAGATGGCGCTGCGCAAAACGGCAGCCCAAGTTCATCCAGGTCATTGTCCTCTACATTGTGCCAGATTTCGGGGACGCATCCACTTAACAGGTTGCCTGAAATGTGCAGCCATTCCAGGCTAGTGAGGCGGCCCAGTGCAGGCGGAATCAAACCGCTCAACCTGTTGCCCCAGAGGCCCAACTCCGTCAGGTTGGTGAGCTTGCCCAATTCGGGCGGAATCGTGCCGCTCAGCTTGTTGTCGTAGAGGTGCAGCCCTGTCAGATTGGTGAGATGGCCCAACTCGGACGGAATCGTGCCGCTCAACCGATTCCCTGAGAGATCCAGCCATTCCAGGTTGGTGAGATTGCCTAACTCTGGCGGAATCGCCCCACTCAACTGGTTCTCCGCGAGGTACAATTCTTCCAGGTTGGTGAGGTTGCCCAATTCTGAAGGAATCGTTCCACTCAACTCGTTTCCCCTGAGGTTTAGCCATTCCAGGTTGGTGAGACTGCCTAACTCCGATGGAATCGTGCCGCTCAACTGGTTTGCGGAAAGCTCCAGCACTTCCAGGCTGAAAAGGTTGCCCAATTCGGATGGAACTGTCCCACGCAACCGATTCGAGTACAGGCTAAGCACTGTCAGGTTGGACAGGTTGCCAAGTTCGGGCGGTATAGTCCCATTCAGTTGGTTCTCATAGAGGAGCAGCTCTGAAACTCGGCCGTCATCGTCTACGGTGACGCCATGCCATTCCGAGATCGGTCTGTCGCTCAGCCAGTTCTCGCTGTTCACCCAGTTTTCGCCGTCCGCGGCCTCGTAGAGCGCGACCAGCGCGTCTCTGTCCGTGTTGGCGTCTGTGGCGATTCGTACTGATGCCAACACCCGAGGCCCTCTAAGGCCAGCAACCAGGGCACATACAACGACCAGGACAGCCGGAATTCTGAGAACAGAGCGCATGATCTCCCCCTTGCTGGCTGGACGCCTTACCTGTTTGCAGCAACTGCAAATACGCATCGTTCAGACATCATTATCCTATCCTCCCAGACCCCTCATTCGGAATCCTCCGGGCTCGCTCTCAAAAGACCGCCCATTTCAGGCGGGATCTCACCGGTAAACCGGTTGCCGGTGAGATCAAACATCGTCAGATCGGGCAGCTTTCCCAGACCGGCCGGTATCTCTCCCGTCAACCGGTTATCGGATAGATACAGACTTTCCAGACCGGTGAGGTTGCACAATTCAGATGGCAACTCTCCATCCAGCCGGTTGTCAGACAGATCCAGTAATTCCAGATCGGTGAGTTCACCCAGTTCAGGCGGGATGGATCCCGAAAGCTCGTTGCTGAAGAGACTCAAGAGGTACAGGCTGGACAGCCGGCCAAGATCCGGAGGTATCGTGCCCGTCAATCCGTTGTCTCCAAGATCCAGTTCGCAAAGCATGGACAGCCGGCCTAACGACGGCGGTATGACCCCTGTCAGGCGGTTGGCGCTGAGGCGCAGGACTTCCAGATTCCTGAGTCGACCTAACGCTGGGGGTATGATTCCGGTAAGGTCGTTGCCCATGAGTTCCAACCAGTGCAGCTTGGAGAGTCTTGCCAGTTCAGCGGGAATCCTCCCGGACAGCCCCTGCCAAGCCAGGTTCAAGCCAATAACGCGCAGTACAGTCGCCTCCGGGTCGGAGACTACGCCTTCCCACTCACTGACGGGCAGTCGTTCATCCCAGTTCAACGTACCGTAACTGTCCAGTGTGTCCCTTACTTTCAGGAGGATTGCGAAGTCCCCTGTCGGTCCGGGGTGCGTTCCTTTGCTCTGCATCTGCTTGCTTCTCCGTTCAATCATGAACCTGCTTGCCCCTGCTTCAGGTCATTTGCCCCGGTGTTCACCTGTCTGCGCTCATTGTGTCCCTTCCTGTTTGGCGCTCAGGTAGTCCATCACCTGCGCCGCAATCTCTCTTTTCGGTTTGGCCGGCGCCGTGGACGCTTCCGCCGCCTGCATGGCCGCGGCCGCCGTCGGATAGTTCCTGCCCCGCCCTTTCTCCTGCCCTTGCAGGGTGCGTACAACGAATGCCCACAGGCCGGACCGCTCCAACGACACAACCGCCGCCCGCGTCCGGTTCGCAAGCCCGCTGTTGATATAATCCCCACGCCGCGTCAACCGCCATCCCCGCATTGTCCCCCCCTTGTGCTTGCCGACGCGGGCCGGTTGCCGCGTCTATGCTTTGTATGGAAAAAGAACGCCAGTTGCCGGAGGAGTTCGAAACGAAGACTCACTCCACCCACACCGCGACCTGTTCCCCAACCCGCGCCACCGCGCTCGCCCCGCTCTGCTCGCCCGTCAGCACCCGGTTCACCTCAATAAAATAGACCAGCGAAATCTCTGTGTAATGCCCGCCCGTCACCGCGGCCGGCCGCGCCACCGCGTGCTCAGCCAGGCTCTCCGCGATCTGCGCTGCCCCGGGAATCCGTGCCTGCACATCGGCATCGTCATAGAGCGCCGCGATCGCCGGCGGCGTACCGTCTGCCAGCGCCCGCCGCCGCTGCGCGGTCGCGTCGGTCAGACAGCGGGCCGCACCCGCCGCCGCATCCGGGTAACGGCTGTAGCGGCTGACGCCGAGCTGCTGCCCCCCGACTACGCTCGCATGTCGCGCCTCCGGGCCCTCCCCCCTGGGCAGACGCGTCACGTCGAACCGGTCGCGGACCGGGCTGTCTTCCGCCTGCCCCAGCCCATACGCATACGGCCAGTTGCGCATGAATGCCGCATTGCCGTTCTGGAACTGCCAGCGCGCATCCTCTTCCTGGAAGACCGTCACCGCCGGCGGGCTGATCTCGTCCACCCACGCCGCCGCCCTGTCAAGCGCCCGCGCCGCGCCTTCGTCCAAAGCCAGCCGCCCCTCCGCATCCACGATCAGGCCGGCGCCCATACTCGCCTGCCACTCCAACGCATTGACCGTCAGACCCTCGTAGACGTTGCCCTGCCACACGTACCCCCAGAACTCCGCATTTTCGCCCCGTTCTCCCGCCTGGACCGCCGCCGCCATCTCCTCCAGCGCGCTCCACGTCGCCGGCGGCCCTTCGAAGCCGTACTTCTCCAGCAGGTCCGTGCGATAGTAGAGCAGACCGACGTCACCCATTTGCGGCAGCCCGACCAGCGCCTCCCCCACACTGTTATTCTCCAGATAGATGGCGAAGTACTGGCCTCGCTCCTCCGCCGTCAGATGCGGGTTCAGGTCCAGCAGATGCGGCGCCAGCGTCCCCGACCACACGACGTCGAAGTCGATCAGGTCGATGTCGTCCGACTTGGCCGGCAGAAACTGCCGGTAAAGCCCCAGCCGGTCAACCGGATTCGCCGGCGCCGGCAGCAGCTCGATTACCATCCCGATCTCCTTGCCGCAGCGCGCAACGATCTCCCTGTCAACCGGCCGCACAAAGGCCGGCCCCATCCAGCGCAAAATCGGCCTTGGCGGCGTCACCGCCACCGTCGCCTCCGCCACCGCCGCGGCGCCGCCATCCCCTCCACAGCCCGCGTACAGTAGCCCCGCGCCCAGCAGCAACAGAAAGAGGAGGATGCGGGCGGCCCACCTCGCGACTCCTTTCCTGATCATCTGAACCACAGTATAGGTCCTGTAATCGTTCGCACTACTCTACTCCAAATACGACTGCATGGGCCGCTTCAAACTAAAAACCCACAAAAGAAACCACCGCCGCCTCGCCCGCCGCCAGCTCCACCTCGGCGCTGATCGCCAGCTCCGGGCAGTGGACCAGGTATGCGCCCGGTGGAAATGGCCCGAACTCGGCGCGGTAGGACGGCTTTGCCTCTCCGGCCTCGCTTGCGCCCAGCTCTTTCATGCCGCTGTCAGCGTCCGTCACGATGATCGTCAAATCAGCCCGCCCCGCCCACTGCGCCCGGATCATCCCAGGTGTAGCCGCGCCCGTCTGAATGCGCGTCTGCCGGCGCCATCCCTCCTCCGTCTGCCACAACTGGATGCTGAGCCGGTCACCCGCGTCCAGGTGAATCCCCCAACTCCCGAAACCTTCAGCGTAGAGGTCGTAGTCGCCGGCCGGCAGGCTCTCGAACCTGAACTCACCCGACGGTTCCACCTGCGTTACGTAGCGCTGCCTCTGCGCGTCCACCAGCGCCACCTGCTGCGAAGGCCGCGATCCCCCCAGCGGCTGCCTGGCGCGCGCTGAGGCGCCAGCCGTTCCTGGCTGCATCCGGCCCTGCGGTTGCATCTGGCCCTGCAGCGCCGCCGGCGCCGGCAGCGCCGGCAGCGTCTCTTCCGGCAGCAGGATGAGATCGCAGCGAGGCCTGTTGCGCCCATCCAAAACAAGCGGGCGCGGCCAGTTCAGCAGCCGCCTCTGTTTCACATCCACATAATATCTGCCGGCCGCCAGGCCGCTGAAGACATAGCCGCCGTCCTCGTCCACTTCCGCCAGACGCTCGCTCGGCCCCCCTCCGGGCTCCTCAGCTCGCAGCCGCACAGTGCAGCCCTCTCCGCCCTCCACGCTGCCGCTGATCTCCGACGCCCGCGGAGCGGCCCTCTTTTCATCATAGGCGTAGGCAAACAGCACATGGGTCTCCATTCCCACTTCAATCGAGACCTCGCACTTCACGGGCGTTGGACCGCTGTCCGGCAGCCCCAGTATCTCCAGCTGGTAGCTGCCGGCCGCCAGCGGCCCCGTCTCGCACTGGGCTGTCTGCGCCTGGCTGCTACGCGCCAGCGGCACGACCCAGCTCTTCTGTTCGCTGTCGCTGATACGCAGCGCCGGCGGGCGCGTCCGCCGGCCCCCTTCATCCGTCCCGCTCTCCGCTCCTGTCGGATTCGGCAGAAACTCCACGTCGCAGATCAACATACCGTCATCCAGCACAGTCCGCTGTTCGATCTCAAAACCCCATCCGTAAGCCGTCAGGTCACAGACCAACGCCTGGGCCGGCCCAAGTTCGATCGCTTCGACACGGCTGCCCGCCGGGTCGGTCACCTCCAGGCTGTAACGGCCCGCCGGCAAATCCACAAAACGGTAGACGCCGCTCGTTCTGGCGATCGTCTCGTAAGCGAACCCGTCACTGTGCGTAAGCCGGACCTGCGCCCCTGCCCCGCCCCGTACCTTGCCGCTCAACACACCATTCCCCGTTGGCCGAAATCCGTCGCGCGATCCGGCGACCGGGGCCTGAGGCGCCCCTTCTTCTCGCCCTTCTTGCGCCCTTGGCCGTTTGGGCTCCGTCTTGAGCAGGGGAACGATCGGGAGCGTCGACCAGCCGAACGTCTCCGCCACGGGAGCGGGCCCCGCCGGCAGCGAAAGCGTTCCCCTCTCGCCTCGCCTCTCCGGGCTATACCACGCGCTCTGCTCGTCCACCGAGCCCTCGCCCTCCAGCGCACCGTGCGCCAGCAACCAGAAGGCCGTGCAAAAGTAATAGTCCGGCGCCGGCGGCGTGTGGCGGCCCGTTCCCATCATCGCCCGGCAGATCTCCAGCGTCTGCGTCGTATGCAGCGCCGGCGTCGTCGCAGGGTAGCGCGGGTCCCCGTTTTCATTGATCAAATAGCCGTTGGCCGTCGAGAGGATCGGCAGACTGCGGCCAGTCAACTGCACCACCTCGTCGTTCAACCGTTCAAACGCCCGCCAGTGCACGCGCTCCGACTGCAACTGTGGTTGCGGCTCGCCCTCGCGCGGCTGCGCCAGCGCCGCCTCAAGCTTCGCCCTCCAGTCGACGGGGGCATCGGTATCTGAAGCGTCGTCATCAGCCGCAGATGGCTGGTCCGTACCGTCTGCCGGCGGCCGTCCCTGCCACGCCTCAGAGGCTAGGGCGCTGTAGAAATCGCGCCCAAGCGGCGCGCCTTCACTGTGGACCGCGTCATCGGGATAGTGCGGCGGACGGTTGCTCGAATAGTTGTGGATCGCCAGCCAGATCGGTTGGTCGAACAGCGCTTCACCTCCGACCCGTGCGATCTCCTCCACCAGCCGCCAGTCCCCTTCCGGCGTCAGCGCCGGGACCGCCGGCAAACCGCCCCGCTCCAGAACCGCCTCCATATTCGCCGCGGCTGCCCGCGCCGTCACCGCGAGCGCATCCTCCGGCCGCCCCGCCCGCCCCCAGAAAGCCGCCCCGTCCGGTTCGCTGTCGAGCTCAAAGTAGCGCACACCGGCCTCGATCAGCCTCTCCACCTCCTCCAACTCTTCGGCCAAGAGCGGGCCCGGTCCCGCCGTCTCCCGCACGACCTGAACGATCGGCATGATCTGCGCAGCCAGCAGCGCCTTCGACAACTGCAGCGCACCGCGCTGGTCCGCAATCTTCACCCACTTCACGCCCAATTCGATCAGTTCCCGCAGCCAGAACGCCTCCACCATCTCACGCGTCGCCGCGCTCGCACCGGCGCACCAGTGGACGCCGATACCCGTATCATCTGCAGGGCGGGGATATTCGTGCAACTCCATAAGCGGTCATTATACAGCCGTTCACAACCCGTGACTAGCGGTCGGGATATTCAACCACCAGCCGCCGCCGACAAACTTGCCGGCGTTTGCAGCTGCCGGGGGATTGTCTATCTGCCCTCACCTGCTGTAAACTGTGCTCGTGATCTGTCCGATCCGGCAATGCGGATGCATCATCTTTCAGCCAAGTCCCTTGTGAACCGCATAATAGGTCGCCAAAATTGACGACTTTGGAGCCTGGCGTACACGCTTTGCGCACAGGATGCGTCATAATCGAGTAATCTGCCCGCCTCGCGTAGAGAACCTGCATTACCAGAGGGCGGCTTCGCAGTGGCAAGAATTCCGTTCACCGCGAACCTCTCGCCATGAGCAACTGTCAAGAGGATAACCCATGCAAGAAGTGCAAGCCGTTGCCAATCGCATTATCGCCAACGTCGAGAAGGTCATCATCGGCAAGGACCGCGAAGTCCGCATGACCGTGGTGGCTTTGCTATGCGAGGGCCACCTCCTCATCGAAGATGTCCCCGGCGTCGGCAAGACAATGCTGGCCCGGGCAATCGCCCGCACCGTTGGCAGCACCTACCGCCGCATTCAGTTTACGCCCGATATGCTGCCCAGCGACGTCACCGGTGTCAGCGTCTTCAATCAGAAAACGCTCGAATTCGAATTCCGGCCCGGCCCGATCATGGCCCAGATCGTTCTCTCCGACGAGATCAACCGCGCCACCCCCAAAACACAGTCCGCCCTTCTCGAAGCGATGGAGGAGCGCCAGGTCACCGTCGACGGCACCACCTATGATATGGCGCGGCCGTTTCTCGTGCTCGCCACCCAGAACCCGATCGAATACGAAGGCACCTTCCCCCTGCCCGAAGCCCAGGTGGACCGCTTCCTGATGCGCATTCGCCTCGGCTACCCGCTGAAGGCGCACGAGGTCAACATCCTCGGCCTGCAGGCCTTGACGCATCCCATCGAGGGTCTGGAGAGAACCGTCTCCGTCGAAGAGCTCTCAAAGGCCCAGGAGGCCGTGCGCGACATGTATGTCGACGACAGCGTCAAGGAATATATCGTCGACCTTGTCGCCACAACCCGCGATCATCCCGACGTCTACCTCGGCGCCAGCCCGCGCGGCAGTCTGGCCCTCTTCCGCGCCGCCCGCGCCTGGGCCGCTATCGACGGACGCGAATATGTGCTGCCCGACGATGTCAAACTCCTGGCCGAGTCGACGCTCGCCCACCGGCTCATCGTCAGCCCCTCCGCCCGCATCAAGAACGTAGACGCCGCACAAGTCATTGAGGACGCGCTCGCCCATACACCCGTGCCAGGCAGCCGCGTAAGAGCCGGCTGAACATCAAAGAGGGAAAGGAGATGGACTTTAGAGAGCTACTCTCTTCTCACTCCTCACCCCTCACGCCTCCCCTATGTCTTCACGCCTCATCTTCCTGCTCGCCGCTCTCGTCACCTCCTGGGGCTTCGCGCTCAACAGTGGGCGCCCCCTCGCCTTCAACCTCGCCTACCTCATAAGCGGCATCCTCGCGCTCAGCTATTTCTGGTCCTGGACCAGCACGCGCGCCATCCATATCAACCGCCATACCCGCGCTCGCCGCAGCCAGGTCGGCCAGCACTTTGAAGAAAGCTTCGAAGTGCGCAATCAGGGACGGCTTCCCAAACTCTGGCTCGAAGTGCGAGACTTCTCCACCGTGCCCTTCCACGGCGCCAGCCGCGTCGTCAGCCACCTCCAGGGCCGCGCCCGCCACCGCTGGCAGGTGCGTACCTACTGCCAGCAGCGCGGCTACTACCGCCTGGGCCCAATGCGTCTCCTCAGCGGCGACCCCCTGGGCCTCTTCTCCATCAACCAGACGCTGAGCCAGACCAGCGACCTCATCGTCTATCCCGCAACCGTCACCCTCTCCGCCTTTCAGCCCCCCGCCGCCGACCTCGCCGGCGGCGAAGCCCTCAACCGCCGCGCCCAATACATCACCACCAACGTCTCCGGCATCCGCGAATACGCGCCCGGCGACAGCTTCAACCGCATCCACTGGCTGACCACCGCCCGCACCGGCCGGCTCATGACCAGAGAGTTCGAGCTCGACCCGTCGGCCGATATCTGGCTCTTTCTCGACCTCCACAGCCGCGCCGCGCACAGCCTGCCCTGGAGGCTGGCGCCCCCGGAGGCCGGCGTCTTCGGCCTCAGCGGCCGCAAACGAAACGATGCCCTCGAACTGGCCCCCAGCACCCTCGAGTACGCCGTGACCGCAGCCGCCAGCATCGCCCGCTACTTCCTGCTCCGCAACCGGGCCGTCGGCCTCATCTGGCACGGCAGCCAGCGCTACCTCCTGCAGATCGATCGCGGCGAGCGCCAGATGCGCAAAATGCTGGAAGCCCTCGCAGTCGTCTCCGCAGAGGGCCGCATCCCCTTCGACCAGCTCCTGGTGACCGAGGGCGTTCGGCTCAATCGCAACGACATGATCCTGGCCATCACCGCAGACCCCGACCCCGAATGGGTGCGCGCCCTGCGCGAAATCCGCCGCCGCGGCGTCCACAGTGTCGCCGTCGTCGTCGACGGCTCAACCTTCGGCGGCCAGGCGTCCTACCAGGAGCTGACACACGAACTGGCCCTCTCCAACATCCCTGCCTACCAGGTCCAGCGCGGCGACGACATCGGCGCCGTCCTCGGCCGCCCCAACAACGGTGATCAGCGCCCCGAGATCGCCAGCCTGTAGACCGCCCGCACCCAGAGCATCCCCCACCCGGAGCGAGCCAGGCAAAGGTCTTTCTCACACCTCACTCCTTGCCCTTGGAACGCCTGCATTGTTACAGACCCATCGCAGAGTCCGGTCGGGCTCGTTCTGATTCGGCCAAATCGTCGTTGAAGGCGTTATCGCTGCGCTTCATAAGGGCGATCTGCTGTCAGCAGCTGGCGCCCGGGCCCTGCATCCCAGGCCCAGAACACAGACCGGCCTGGCAGCGTGTGGTTTAGAGGATGGGATTCAAACTGGGTTGAATGAGGAGACAAAGCGTCGGGGTAATCCTACATTTCTTCCTCTGGCACATCAGGCATCTGTGCGTGCATTTCATCGAGAAACGGTGTATTTTTATGAATTTGTTCATAAATATGTCCGCAATGTCCGCTCAAAAGCATTTTTTTGGTACGATTTTGGGTTATTCCGGTCATAATTCGACGGTAGGTGTGCGGATTGGGCAGGTCATGACCGCACAGATCGCCGCCAAAGCCGCACAGTAACACCGTTTCAATCCCCTCACGAGGATTCGTTCTTCTCTGACGTAATCAGATACAGGTCAAATGATTGTCCGGCTTTGTAAGCGGACCTGCGAAAAACTTTTTTGTCGCTATGTGGAAGGGGTCGATATTGGGCCGACGTCGGATTCGTTGTTCCTGAAATACGAATCGAAAAGGGGGCCTTGCCATCTGTGCTGCCAAACAACTCTTCCTCGGCTTCGCGCAGCGGTTGCGTTTGGCAATCCTGCACGGTTCGCCACCAGTAACGCATCAACGATTTGAACGGAGGGGGGCGGAGTTCGAGAGCGTCTCCGTTAGAACCGTGTAGAAACATCGGCGTCACAGTTTCAAGATTCATCTTTTTCAGAATCATTGGGCTTCTCCCTGAATTCGGTTTCAGCCAACAGATCTCTTCAGGTAAGTAGTGTTATAGGGCTGCGCGGGGTCAGAAAACGTTCAAACACGGACAGTAGCCTCTGCGCGACACTGAATTCTCCCAAGAGCCATGCGATTTTGCCACGTCGCCGATTATCGAGCACATTGTATTGTCCAATAATCGTCATGGATCAGCTAAGCCAGCGTGAGTTGGTCGGTCAGTTCAGAGGTCATTGGGGCGTCCTTTTCGGCCTCGGCTTCCGTCAGAATTACAGGCTTCCAATGGGACTGTTGTTCGGCCCATAGAAGGGGCTCATAAGCAGGGCATACGCATCTTATTGGGAGAGAACTGTGAGGAGATAGTCAGTTTTCCAACCAGCTCGTTTACGTTTGGCAGCAATACCGATTTTGGCGCTTTTCTCTCTGCGAAGGAGGTTAAGGGCCAAGCGGCGCAAGATGGCCAAGTTGTGCTGCGCATGGCCCTGACGGATGCGACTGTCGTCCTCGCGCAAGGCGACATCCAAGACCCAGTGGACTGAATTCTCGATGCTCCAGTGGCTGCGGGTGGAATGCAGGAGCAATTTGGCATCGGGAGGCAAGCTGGAGATGAAGTATCGAGTTGCATACGAACTGCTTTCTGGCCGTTGTCGTTTGGCTTCGACCATGACGAGGCTCTGCAGTTGTGACCACTCCTGGTCAGGGTCCATGTAGGCGAGGAATTCAGGGGCAGAGATAACCCAACAGCGCCTGGTTTCGATGCGACCGTGGTCCTTTTCTATCGTCTGGTGGAAGTCGTGGGCCACATCGGCAAATTCGTTTTGTTTCTCCAGCGTGAACATGGTCTCGACAGCTTCATGCAACTGCGGTTGATTCTGTTTGAGCGCCAGAACGTAGTCGGCGCCGCCCTCTGTGCTCTGTTGCGCAATCGCTTTCTGACAGCCGATCGCATCGATTGACACAATGCAACCAGATAGCTCCAACATCTCCAGAAGTTCAGGGATTGCCGTGATCTCGTTGCTGTCTTCCGCCACCTCGGTCTGCCCCAGAACGAGCCGACGCCTCGTTGCCCAGGCACTGACTAAGTGCAGCGCTCCCTTCTTCTGCCTCCGATCATGCGAACGACGAACCGTCTTCCCATCTATGGCCAGCAACTGTCCCTGCGTCAATTCTTGCAAATGCTGCACCCATTTCACAAAACATGCCTCAAACTTCTCTGCATCCAGCATCGCAAAAATTCGGCCAAAGGTGTCATGTGATGGTATTCCGTTCGGTATTCCCAGCAGCGCTTCCAGCCAGTCCCGTTTGGCGTGTCCAAAATCCTCTATCTCCACCCAGTTGTCCGCTCCGCATATGACTGCACATATGGCAATCACGATGATGTCGCTCAACTGATGAATCTTTGTGCGTTCAACCCGAGAATCTTCCAAATCCTCGAAATGTTCTACCAGTGATACACCCTTTATCTCCGCCATGAGTCCCCCTTGTCTGTTGAAAGGACTCTCAATCGTATCAAACCGTCTCTCTTACGTCATCTAACCCATTTCTCAACCAATTTAGATGCGATTGCCCTGGGGGTTGCCCCCTCCTTTTACTTGAATAGGCGCTTGAATAGACGTTTGATTCGGTTGCCCAGGCTGCGTTCGCGTTTCGCGTCTCGCAATCGGGAGGCCTGATCTCGATTGTAGTTCAGGTGTTTCATCCAGCCGCGCCTGGTATCGAGGAGTTCCTCGATGTCGGTCAGGTCCTTCTCGGTCACGAGGGCGGTTCGCTGGAGCAGCTCTCTGTCCTTACGGGCTGCTGTCTGCCCGTTCTCGAGCTGTAGCTTGACTCGATCCAGGGCAGCGACGATCTGCTTTTGTTCGCCAATTATGTCGTTTAGTTCCCGCAGATTATATTCTCGGGATTTTGTCATTTGCCCTCCTCAGGCTGCCACGGGGTGCGTGGCTTGGGCGGCCTCATTGAGCGCGTCAATTGCGGTCTCATAGGGCCACCTGTAGGTCTCCTCGATATGGCCCGCAGCCATGTAGGCATACGGGGACCAGGTTCCGTCGACGATGAACGTCTGGGCGGTCGGTGAATGACAGCCTATCCGAACTGCACTGGCGAAACAGTAGCTTGGCTTGCTCAAAGGCCGACCCGACGATTGACCGGCGTACGCCCTAACCTGCATAACTGTCTTCACAATTCATTATAAGTATAGCAGATCTTGCGTGACATTTCAGTGACATCAGGGCTATTTTTTGTGGCAATTCGGTGTCAATTTGAGGAAGCCCGTATAATCGGGAGCGGCCAGGTCAATTCCACTGACCCAGGCAGGGGATGTGAAGCGTGCCCACGCGTGGGAAATGGAGAGGGAGACAGCAGCGCGCCCGCTTGACGCGGCTGAGCGCGGCCAGCCTGCGCATCAACGAAGGCCTGGAACTGGAGGGAGCGCAGGCCAGTATCCGCGTATACGCATCATGCGCGCCTTGTATGGCTGGTGGTTTCTTCCTGCGATACCCGACCCTACCCGCTTGACAAAGGGCCCTTTAACTCCGAATTCAGGTTAACTACTCCCCCGCACCACCAGCCGCGTACCGCTTATATGCGGCGAATCCAGGTCCGCTTCACTGATCTGCTCATTGATCAACTGGAATAACGTGCGGATCGCCAGCTGCGGCTGGCTGTCCATGTCCCGGTGAACCGTCGTCAACGGCGGACTCGACACGCTCGCGTCGGGCAGGTCGCCGAAGCCAACCACCGACAGATCGTCCGGCACCGAGATCCCCTTTCTGCGCGCCCCGCTCAGGATTCCCAGCGCCCGCACGTCACTCACACAAAAGACCGCCGTCGGCCGCTTCCGCAGCTGCCAGATATTCTGGAATGACTCGTGACCGGCCGCAAGCACGCCGCGCGCATGTACAATCTGCACCGCCGACGGCGGCAGCCCCGCCTCCTCAACCGCCTGCGCAAATCCCTTCACCCTGCGTTCCATCGAGGGAATCACTACCCCATCGCGTCGCGGCGTCATCGTCGCGATCGCGAACTGGCGGTGCCCTTTTGCCAGCAGATGCTGCGCAGCCGCATACGCGCCGCCGTGGTCGTCAATGTTGAAGGTCGGCGCCTGCAGGTCCGAAGCGCTGTCGAGCAGTACGATCGGGCGCTGGGAGCGTTGCACCGCCTCGGTCAACGGATGGGTGCGGTCGATGCCCACCATCAGAAAACCGTCGGCCGCAATCGACGCCAGCCACGTAGTCGGCGCTATCGCCTCGCTGCCCTGACGCGGGTCCCGGCGCCGCGTCTCATGCATTGACGCCAGCACGATCCGCTTCTCTTCCCGGTCACAGGCCGCGCCAACCTCTCCCAGAAAATGGGTGAAGAGAGGATCGTGCAGCATCCAGTTCAGGCTGGTCGGCACCAGCAGCCCGATCGCATTGGTGCGGCCCGTCGCCAGCGTGCGCGCCACCGGATGAGGCTGGTAGCCCAGGGACTCGGCCGTGTCGAGGATATGTTCCCGCGTAGCGTTGCTCAACTGGTGCGGGGCATTGTAAGCGAACGAAACCGCCGTCGGCGATACACCCGCATGGCGCGCCACATCGCGCAAAGTCACCCGCTTCCTCTTCCTGCTCAATACCCGCTTCCCCTGTCTTGAATTCCGTCCACGCCGTTATGAACCGCTGACCACCGACTACTGCAGTTAATATCCCGCCTCCGCCAGTGCGCTCCTCTGCAGGCGGATCAGCTCCTCTATCCCCATCTCAGCCAGCAGCATCATCGCGTTGAGCGCGCCCTTGCTGAACGGATCCCCTTCAGCCGTGCCCTGCGCTTCCACGAACTCGCCGCTGTCCGTCATCACCACGTTAAAATCGACATCCGCGTTCTGGTCCATCTGGTAGTCAAGGTCCAGAAAAGCCTTGCCGTTGAGAATGCCCACACTCACCGCCGCCACCTGCCGGATCAGCGTACCCGGTTTCGCCCTCTTCTTGCGCTCCAGCCGCTTGACCGCCAGCGCCAGCGCCACGTAGCCGCCCGTGATCGCCGCCGTGCGCGTGCCCCCGTCCGCCTGGATAACATCGCAGTCCACGATGATCTGGCGCTCGCCCAGCTTGTCCAGGTCGACCGCCGCCCGCAGGCTGCGGCCAATCAACCGCGTGATCTCCTGCGTGCGTCCCTTCGGCCGCAGCGTCTCCCGGTCAACCCGCTGGTGCGTACTGCGCGGCAGCATCGCATACTCGGCCGTCACCCAGCCGTGCCGGTGCGAAGACCGGTGCAGCCAGCGCGGCAAGCGCTCCTCCACCGACGCGTTGCACAGCACCTTCGTGTTTCCCATGCTGATCAGCACGGAGCCTTCCGGGTGCAGAATGTAATCAAGTTCAAACCGGACCGGGCGCAGCTCATTCTCCGCCCGCTTCTGTATAGCCACGCTTGTGCAGCGCTCCTTTCACGCGTTTCCAGCCCATGCCAGCAGCGGCCGGTGACGCGTTGACTAAACTGTTTAATTAACCGCGCAATAATACGCCCTAACCCGCCGGGGCGCAAACCGGCCAGAGGGCTGAGGTCGCCCTGTGTCGTTGAGAGTAGTCAGGGTATCGGCGACCTGATCAGTTGGAGATTAGGAATTTCTGCAAAGTGGCTGTCATGGGAGGCGATCGGACCTATGATTTCCCCCACTCTCGCCCGCGGCCCTCATAGATGACACGCAGGAACTCATCCACATCGAAAGGCTCACTGGCTGTGACGACTGTATCGGGGTCGAAGAGCTTCGGGTTGGGATCGTTAAGAATCTCTTCGACTGTGCGCACCTCCGACGACGTTGGAACTATCTTTTCTATGTTGATGACGATCCACTTGTCCTCATCACTGATCCAACCTTTACCATCCACCCTGACGTGTGTCGACTCCAGGCGGAGCACATCTTCCCCCAAGGCGGTGTCGAACTGCAAGGGCACCGAATCATCCATGTAGTTGTCAAGTCTGGCTGTCCCTTGCTTCAGGTCTACATCTTCGAGCCGGCCCCGTATGAGGGCGGGTTCGGGTTCCCCCAAATGATCGTATGTGTCGGATGTGGTCATAGGTGTTGCCCTCCTGTTACCGAATGCCCGCTCTTCGGCGGAGCTGCTGTCAAAGGAGGAATGCTTCTATCTCGTTCGCTCCTGCTCTGGGTCAAATATAGCACGGAAGCGCTGTAATTCGAATGTGAGATAAAGTCTATTCCTCCTCATGGCCTCCTTTCGTCACTCAAGCCAGACCCCCGTCCACAATCTCGTCCAGCGTCGGATCGTCCGCCTTGGGCAGCCTGACGCTGTCCATACTCATCACCGCGTCGATGATGTTCAGCAGAAACCAGGCATCGGTCTCGCCCATCCTGAACACCTCCGGCTTCGCCCGCGCCGTATCGCGCATGATGCCCAGCCCGTCCCGGTACGGGTCAAATGACACGATCTTCTCCAGCCGCACCCGGAAGCTCTTTCTGTTCCCCTTGAAATAGATATGCTTGGTCGTGATGCCGAGAATTCCCGAATCGGTATGCTGCATCGAACTGGACGCGACCGAACGGCCGCGAAACGCGCCCGGCCGGATGTAGACCCCCTTGGCCACGCGAAAACTCACGCCCAGCGATCCCCCTCGAAACTCCCGTTTGGTCACCTCTTCCAGGTAATCGGTACCGCCGAACATCCACAGCAGCTCCTCACTCTTCATCAGGTTGAAAGGCGGCCGCACCCGCCGCCGGTCGAAACGCGGCACGACGCCGTGTTCGCTCAGCGCGTTGAGCAGGTTCATCATCCTGAACAGCGTAAAATGCCCGCCGCCGTCCAGATGGTGGGCGTTGAGATTGTGCTGCACGCGGTAACGGTTAAGCGCCCGCTTCTCCTCGTTGGAGAGAAAGTGATCATCCATCGCCGCCTCGACGGCCTGGCCCCAGCCGCGCGCCAGCGTCTCGCCTAACGCCGCACCCGATGTATCAATATAGGCCGCCGCGCCGATCGAGCGCACCTTGTCAGTCAGTGCGTTGACATCAACCCCGCGCAGCGCCGCATCCACGCAGACCTTTCGGATCATCCCCAACCCTTGCTCATGCGACGCCGCGCACTCCTTATGCTCCTTGCGCAGGAAACCGGCAGACTTTCCGCAGTACCTGCAATCCCCCATCTTCTCCCTCCTGGCTGTATGGCGCCCGTCTAAGTCCCCGAAAAGCGGCCCGTCGCGCAGCTGCATGCCCCACTGTTCAGGCAGTGGCGGGGCCTTTTGCACGATGTGAACGCGCATTCTCATTCTTTAGCAAATCGTCAGTAGTCGTTATCGGTTTATCCGAAGATCACGCCGAATTTCACGGCAATTTCCTAATTCCTCGCGTCCAGTCTGCTCAGCGGACCGGACCACCTCAGAATCTTGCCGTCAGAAGTCACCAGCTGGTGGCCCTCCATAGCGGTGCCGACGATGATACGGTCGGCCGGGTCGCCGTGCATATCTGGTAGCAGGCCCGCACGAGCCGCGATACCGCCATCAACAGGGATCTCGATCAACCCTTGGTCCAGCAGATCGCGACGCCAAACACCCAAGTCAAGGAGAAGGTCAAGTCGACCCTTCTGAACCCGCATTCCAACTTCCCAGAAAGTCATGGCAGAGACAGCCGCATTGCCTTCCAGCAGCGCGCGTGCAATTACGCGGCGGGTCTGTGGCCCCAGCCTTAGGTCGCCCTGTTCCTGCCAGATCAGGACATGCGTATCGAGGAGTATCAAAACAGTTCCTCGTCTGAATCATCCGTAGCTTCGAACCACTCCGCAGGCATCGGTTCCACGATGTCGCCCAGGACTCGGATATTGTCTCGATTGCGACCGAAAGCCAATCTCGTCTTTTCCCGGTACGGCAGTAGCCGTGAAACCGGTTGTCCGTTCTTGGTGATAACGATCTCTTCACCGCTCTCGGCCACTTCATCCATCAGCTTTAGACATTTGGCCTTGAATTCGGATGCCTTGATGGTGCGAGGACCTGTCGCTGCATTCCCAACGGTGGGCATTTTAAGCTCCCTCTGTAGTTTGATGACTAAAGTCCCGACCTGTCACGGCGTCCCACTCCACATCATTCGGTGCATCGAGGTCCCCGTGAATCCGAAGAACATCCCGATCGCGCCCAAATGGACTCCGTGGCTTCTCCTGGTACGGCAGCAGCCGCGAAACCGGTTGTCCGTTCTTGGTGATAACGATCTCTTCGCCGCTTTCAGCCACTTCATCCATCAGCCTCAAACACTTGGCCTTGAACTCGGATGCCTTTATGGTGCGAGGACCAGTCGCTTTAGCGCCGTCGGTAGGCATGATTCACTCCTCCTGCTGTCTGATGACCACAATTATAACATGGTTATGACCATGGTCACGACGGGCCAGTAACCAGCTTGGCGCAGCTTCTTAAAGGAATGCGGGACAGCGGCCTCGACCTCTGGGCCGGAACTATCATCGCGGGCGCAGAAGAGCAGCAACCCTGATAAGGATCTCAGCTGGATTGCCGCTGTTGGCCTTTCCCTGTCCCATGAAACTCTTCGGGCGGGCATATTCTGTTTCTATCGGAAAAATCGGAAGCAAACGTGTGGCAGAATGTTCGGGGCAGTTCCCTGTCAGAATGAGGGCACAGTCTGGGCTACCAGAGACGGCGAACGCCGTACTGATCGAAGATTGTTTCTCTAGATACAAGGACCAAGTTGCCGGACAGCGCCTGCGCAATGAGCATCCTATCGAAGGGATCACGGTGCGGACCCGACAATGACCCCGCCAGCGATGCATCTTCTAAGGATATCGCCAATTCCTCAAAGCCCTGATCGGCGACTGCGCCGCCAAAGTCGAGTGCGACGGCCGCTGCGTCCGGGAGTTTGCCAAGCCGATACTTGGTCGTGGTTTCCCACGCTGATGCCGCGCTTATGAGCACGCCGTTTTCTTCATCTGCAATAGCCCGACGCGCGGGCAGCGACAATCTTCCGCTTCCGGCAAGCCACCACAGAAACGCGTGCGTGTCGAGCAAGAGCCGCATTGCTCACGACTCCCACGCTGACAACTCTTCCTCCGGCAGAGGGTCAAAGAAGCTGTCATCGACGGCAATACGGCCCTTCCATGCGCCAAATCGTCGTTTCCCGCGCGGCTGACAGTCCACGAGACGCGCCACCGGTTTGCCGTTACGGGTAATAACGATCTCTTCACCGGCCTCAACCTGCGTCAACAGAAGCGGCAGTTGGGTCTGTGCTTCTTGCACATTCACTTCTTGCATAGTCGGCCCACCAGGAGATGTGTCCAGACATAGATTCTGTAATACTGTGCTTGATGAGTATATGGAATACAATGTCCTGTGTCAACACCTTGCTCCCGTATATTATAGTGGCCATAACGAGTTGCTTCGGATATTGGGCTTCGGCGTCACCACTGCCAACCCCCATCCCCCTACCCCCGCAGTGCCTTCACCACACCATACGCCTCCCGCGAAAATGCCGCCAGCGCGCGCCCGCGACCGAACAACGGCGTCGGCCCCGGCATGCATTCACCGCCATCCAGGTCATCAACCGCCGTAAGCACACGCTGCAGGCCCACTTCGACCACCTGCCGGCGGCGCTCGTCTTCCAGGGCCAGCCCGCCGCATGCCAGGATCATCACCAGGAGGTTGGCAAGCGAGTGTTCGCGGTACAGCCGCCAACACGCCTCGAACGTGAACCCCTTAACCCCCATCTCAGCGATGATTTCTGTGTACTCTTCCAGCACTTCCCGCTCGATCCGGCGGCGCACCTCCGTCGTAACGCTCCCCACCAGGAAATAAGCCACATCAAAAAGTGGGCTCCTCAATCCGCTCACCTGCCAGTCGATGAACGCGATCTCGTCCCCGCCGTCGGCCGCAAAGAAGATATTGTCCAACCGGAAGTCGCCGTGGCTGAGCGTCTTCGGCCCGGCGGCGATACGAACGATCTGGCTGTCGATGCGCGCAGCGTAGGTCTCGGCCAGACGGCGCATATCGTCCGAGAAAAAACCGCCGAACCTTTCGAGCGTGGGCGCAAGGTTCGCCAGATAGACGAGCTGAATCAGCATTCTGCGTCTGGTCGAAAAGGAGTCGGTAAACCTGTTCAGAGGCGGCTGATCGGTCCTGTTCCAGTAGGCGCCGTGCAGCCTGGCGATCGCGCGGATGGCGCGTCGGGTCTGTTCCGCGCTCGCGCCGTCAAAATGGCTCACCGTCTGCCAGCCCCCAAAATCCTCCAGCACCAGGACAAAGCGATCGCTGCCGGCTTCATAATCACCATACAGCAATGCCGGCGACCGCACCGGGGCCTGGGACGCGATCAACCTGTAAAAGTCGTATTCCCGTCTGTGAAGGCCCAGGCGTTTTCCCAGACGCCGGTTCTTGGCAAGCGGGCTGGGCAGCTTGACGATGACGGTTGCCGGAGCGCAGGGACTCTGCTCACCCGGCGCTTTCGCCTCGTCATACCTGAGCCGGCAGCGCACGATCCTGCCCATGAAGCCGACGTCGGAGCCAATCTCCTCCCGAGCGATCTCCAAGACAGGAAAAAGATCAGACCTGCCGCCCGCCGTCAATGCCTGTTGCATCCACTGGGCGGTAACTTCCTCCGGATCTCTGGGAATTGGCGGTCTGTTCATGGCGCTGATTCACCTACGACGCCGTATCGAAAAGCGAACCGGCCGCCCCCCGTTCCGTCCGTTCATACTGTTCATCGACGGGCAGGTCTGGGCGCGCCAGCGCCCCGGTCGAAAGCTTGTCGCACCGCTCGTTTTCCGGGTCGCCCGCATGACCCTTCACCCACTGGTAGCGCATCTCGTGCCTGTCACACAGATCCAGCAGCCGCGTCCACAGGTCCGGGTTGACCGCCGGCTCGCCCTTTCTGTTGCGCCGCCAGCCGTTCGCCCGCCACCTGCGCGCCCAGCCTTTCGTAAGCGCGTCCAGAACATACTTGGAGTCGCTGTAGAGAGTGACGCTGCACCTCTCCTTCAAAGCCTCCAGCCCCTTGATCACAGCCAGAAGCTCCATCCGGTTATTCGTCGTCCTGCGATACCCACCGCACAGCTCCTTGCGGTGTTTGCCGAATAGCAGCACAACCCCGAATCCGCCGGGTCCCGGATTCCCGCTGCACGCGCCGTCCGTATAGAGCGTCACCTCTTTCATCAAAAGCGTCCACCCATCCCAGCTACCTCTATTCGTAACGACCCGGCCGCATTTAATGCAGTATGATGGGCCAGAGCAAAAGCGCGCTGCGGAGGCGGTCTGTCTTCGTCATATCCTCACTCCCTGGTCTGCAAGAATTTCAGTTGGCCGCCGCGCTCACGGCGCGTAGCGGTAGACAACCGGCAGACCTTCAACGTCGGTCATCGTGGAATCAGTGTGCTGCGAAATCTGCACGCGGCCGGTGCCGCAGTCGCCGAATTCGTCACAGGAGATCGCGCCGATGATGCCGCTGAAGTCGCGCGTGCCGCCCAGCGCCTCGCGCAGCTTGGCCCGGTCGATATAGAGCGCATCTCCCACCACGACCGCCACCTCCTCGATCGCACGCAGCAGAATCGTCGTCGCGTCGTACGCGTGGGCCAGGTAAGCCGACGTCGAATGCTCGCCATACCGCTCCTGGTAAGCCGCGTTCAGTTCGTCGCCGCTCCGGCCCGTCGCCCCGTTTACATTGCTGCCAAAATCCAACGTCGGACCCGCGAAATAGAAGCCCTCCGACTCCGGCAACGCCAGGAAACCGGAGACCAGCAGGCCGCCGCCGCCAATGCGCACCAACCCCGCCAGACCCTCCACCTCGCTGCTCTGGCGCAGGATCGGCCCGGCCTCCTCCGGAAAGATCGGTAGAAACAGGCCCTCAGGGCTGGCCGCGGCAATTTCAGTGAGGACAGGGATCATGTCGGTATCCCCCTTGTTCACCATCGCCACCGCCACCGTGCCCCCCAGCTCCTCAAAAGCCGCCTTGAACGCCGCCGTCAGGCCCGACGTGTACGGGTCTCCGTCATGGACCGCCGCCATCGTGCGCAGACCCAGCTCGTTGTATACAAAATCGGCCACCGCCTCAGCCTGGTAAAGATCGTTGCTGGCCGTCCGGTGGAATCCGGCATGGTAGTTCGACCCCGCGTTGCCGCGCAGGTCAGAGGTCAGCGATGGCGAGGTCGTCGAGGGCGCCACCATCGCCAGGCCCGCCTCGCTCAGAATCGGCGAAGCCGCCGCCGCCGCCACCGAGCAGGAGGTCCCAACTACGCCAACCACCCGCCCGTCGCCAAGCACCGTCTCCGCCGCCGCGGCGCCGCCCTCCGCACTGCAAAGCGAGTCCAGTCCGGCGCCCATGCTCACACCATGCCCCTTGATCGGCCCATAGTCGGCGACCGCCAGCGCGACCCCGCGCTGGCTCGGCACACCCAGGTCACCGGCGCGCGTCAGCGTCCCCAGCACACGAATCTGGATCTCCTCGCCGCCGCCGACCACGACCGTCCCAAGAGGGGAAGATTCATAACTGACCGGCACACACGCGCCGGCCAGGATCAGCGCCGCAAGCAGGCTGAACCAGTGCAGAACTGCAAAACGGGAACCGCGTTTCGTCGTCATCCTTTTTTCCTCCTTTGTCCGGTACGAGCGGTACATTCGTCAATTGAGCCTCAAGCGTACGCAGCGCCCCGATCCTCAGCAGCCGCAACGCGTCAGAATACCCCGGCTCCGCAGCGTTCGCATACGGGATCGCATTCGCAGCAGGGGCGGGTGCCCGGCTATCCAAAGGGCGTTATCGCAAGCGCCTGGGGGCCCGCATCCGTCCCAATGTGGAGGGCCCAATCGGGCAATTGAAGCTGCGAACCGGTGTCCCGGCCGGTTGAATCGACAGGCGGAGGCCTGCATGAGGTAGGGATCAATCGGAGGGGGAATCCTGCTTTACGGTCGATTGCATCGAGGCATACGTTTCTAACGCTTCAACGTATCAAACCCGTCCCAACCGGGGATCGCTGCAGCTTGCCGGACCCACTCCGCCATCTGCGCCTCGTCAAACTCGTCCTCGTAGATGTCGTGCCAGCGCGCGTCCTTGTCCTTGCCCGCGCCCGGCGGCTCAGGTTGCAGCAACGCCCCCTGGAAAAAGGTAACTTTGACATAGCGCGTAAAAACATGATAGCTCAGGAACCAGCCCTGGCCCTCGATGCCGTAAAAAGGAGAATTCCACCGCACCGCCTTGCGCACGTTGGGCGCCTTGCGCACGATCAGCGCGTCCAGCCGCCGCCCAAGCTCGCTCTTCCAACCCGGCATCGCCGCAATGTAGGCCTGCACGGGCGCGTCGCCGTCCGCCTTCGCAATCTGGGGATTGCCGCCTGACAAAAGAACCGGCTTATCGCCGGCCCGACTGTCCACAGCTTTTTCTGCAGTTTTCCCTGACTTCTTCGTTCTCTTGCTGTACACCCTCTCCACTCCTACATATGTGGAACAGACCTCAGCGTCAAGGCTTTGGGCGCTTCTTAACTGGTGGAGCTA
This sequence comes from Caldilineaceae bacterium, assembly GCA_965204525.1. Classification (GTDB taxonomy): domain Bacteria; phylum Chloroflexota; class Anaerolineae; order Caldilineales; family Caldilineaceae; genus Bin5. The sequence goes on from OZ241994.1 coordinate 3,972,576, forward strand.
AAGGGACTTGAACCCTTGACCTCTACAATGCCATTGTAGCGCTCTCCCAACTGAGCTATAGCCCCAATATTCAATTCCTTCTACCATCCCGGCCCGGGCGCACGATCAAGAATCCCGCCCGCCTGCCGTGTGGAGCTGAGGGGACTCGAACCCCTGGCCTCTACAGTGCGATTGTAGCGCTCTCCCAACTGAGCTACAGCCCCGAAATCGCCGGCTTCTCACCTATCCCGATCTGCGCGATACCCCCGCGAGTTAGGAGAGTCAGTTTATCAAACTTGACCTGAACCGGTCAAATCTTTCCGACCCGATACCACATGACGTCCGGGTAAACGCTCTCCTGCCGTACCGCCTGGTGGAGCTAAAGGGACTTGAACCCTTGACCTCTACAATGCCATTGTAGCGCTCTCCCAACTGAGCTATAGCCCCAAACCGGGTCGCCTCCGCCCGCAAACAGCGCGCCGGCGCCCCCCTGAACCATATAAGCTTCCGCCCCGAATGTCAAATAGATCGAACCCAGTCGTACATCCCAATGCGTCATCCCATCACCCGCAACCCAATCACCCCGCACGACCGCTGTTCACCAAAAACTGAAAACTGGAAACCGAAAACTCCCAACCGCGCACTTAACTCATTCCGGCTTTTCCCTTCTTTCACACTGGCGACAATGGTGGTGTATCATGAGAGGCCTATCCCCAAAAATATACCTTCTGTACAGGAAAGGGATTAGAGCCGCAATGAAATCGGCCAAACGCATCTTCGTAAATCTTCCGGTCAGCGACCTCTGCAGTTCGGTAGATTTTTTCACAGAGCTTGGCTTTACCTTCGACGATCAGTTCACCGGCGACCACGCCTCCTGCATGATCATCGGCGAAAACATGTTCGCCATGCTGCTCAAGGAGGAATACTTCAAGAGGTTTATCCCAGGCAAGGAGATCGCCGACAGCGCGCGCAGCGCCGAAGTCGTCGTCGCCCTGTCCGTCGACTGCCGCGATGACGTCGACAAAACCATCGCCAAAGCCCTGGCCGCCGGCGGCAGCGAATGTCGAGACGCCACCGACGCCGGCTGGATGTACGGCCGCGCCTTCCAGGACCTCGACGGCCACGTCTGGGAAATCTTCTCCGTCGACGCCAAGCGCATGGAAAAAGCCATGAACGGCCACAAGAGCTAACCCCCCCCCGTGATACCGCCCGCAAGGCCGCGCCCCGTATCACCTTAACAACCATCGAGGAAACATCAATGACACTCAGCATCTACCTCAACTTTGACGGCAACTGCCGCGACGCCTTCGAATTCTACCGCTCCGTCTTCGGCGGCGACTACATCCACATCTCCACCTTCTCCGAAGGCCCCGACGACATGCCCGTCTCCGACGAGGAAAAAGACCGCATCATGCACGTCAGCCTCCCCATCGGCGACAGCGTCCTCATGGGCAGCGACACCTCCCTCTCCTTCAGCCCGCCCCACCAGCAAGGCAACAACTTCTCCGTCTCCTGCCACCCAACCTCCCGGGAAGAGACCGAACGCCTCTTCACCGCCATCTCCGCCGGCGGCGCCGTCACCATGCCCCTCGACGACATGTTCTGGGGCTCCTACTTCGGCGCCTGCGTCGACAAATTCGGCATACCCTGGCAGTTCAACTACGACACCATGAACGAATAGACCCTCCGCCCGTTGCCGGCCCCAGCGCCCGCCCAGCCGGCAACGGGCAACCCCAAGAGGCATATTCCTGGATAGCCCGCAACGCCCCAGCCCAAGGCTCCAGGGAGGCAACCGACAATGGCCTCAACCAAGAAACAGCCGCCGTCAAACCGCACAGACCCGGACGCCGGCCCGACGGCTGACTCCGACATCACCACCTACAAAGCCGACCTCTGGCGCATGGCCGACGCCCTGCGCGGCAGCATGGACGCCGCCGAATATAAACACGTCGTTCTCGGCCTCATCTTCCTCAAATACATCTCCGACGCCTTCGAGGAGGCCCGCGCCCAACTCGTGTCCGAACAGGACCAGGGCGCCGACCCCGAAGATCCCGATGAATACCGCGGCCAGAATATCTTCTGGGTGCCGCCCGCGGCCCGCTGGTCGACACTGCAAGCCCAGGCCCGCCAGCCCACTATCGGCCAGGCCGTCGACGACGCCATGACCGCCATCGAACGCGACAACCCCGCGCTTAAGGATGTCCTCCCCAAGAACTACGCCCGCCCCGCCCTCGACAAGACCCGGCTGGGCAGCGTCGTTGACCTCGTCAGCAACATCAAGCTGGGCGGCGCCCAAGCGCGCGCCACCGATGTGCTCGGCATCGTCTACGAATACTTCCTCGAACAGTTCGCCCTCGCCGAAGGCCGCAAAGGCGGCGAATTCTACACCCCGCGCAGCGTCGTCCGCCTCCTCGTCGAAATGCTGGAGCCCTACCGCGGCCGCGTCTACGATCCCTGCTGCGGCTCCTCCGGCATGTTCGTACAGTCGATCGAGTTCATCCGCGCCCACGCCAGCGGCAACGGCAACGGCGGCAGAGCCCGCGCCGGCATCTCCATCTACGGCCAGGAATCCAACTACACCACCTGGCGGATGGCCAGGATGAACCTCGCCATCCGCGGCATCGACGGCCGCATCGAGCACGGCGACACCTTCCACAACGACAGCCACCCCGACCTGCGCGCCGACTACATCCTCGCCAATCCCCCCTTCAACGTCTCCGACTGGGGCGGCGACCGCCTGCGCGACGACAAACGCTGGCAGTACGGTGTCCCGCCGGTCGGCAACGCCAACTTCGCCTGGGTCCAGCACTTTCTCTACCACCTCGCCCCCCGCGGCAGCGCCGGCTTCGTCCTCGCCAACGGCTCCATGTCCTCCAACACGTCCAACGAGGGCGAGATCCGCAAAAGTATCATCGAGGCCGGCCTCGTCGACTGCATCGTCGCCCTGCCCGGCCAGCTCTTCCGCTCCACCCAGATACCCGCCTGCCTCTGGTTCCTCTCCCGCGATCGCAGCAACCGCGCAGAGACCCTCTTCATCGACGCCCGCAAGCTGGGCCACATGGTCGACCGCGCCAACCGCGACCTCTCCCCGGAGGACATCGCCCGCGTCGCCGGCGCCTACCACGCCTGGCGCGGCAAGGGGGGTATCGACCCCTACGCCGACGCACCCGGTTTCTGCAAGACCGCCAGCCTCGAAGAGATCCGCAAACACGGCCACGTCCTCACCCCCGGCCGCTACGTCGGCGCCGAACCGCAGGAGGACGACGGCGTCCCCTTCGCAGAGAAGATGGCGCAGCTGACCGCCCAATGGCGCCAACAGCAGGCCGAGGCGCGCAGGCTGGACGACGCGATAGCTGATAATTTGAAGTCCCTTGGGCTTTAGTCATCGGTATATCCCGGTTTGTCGTGTGTACCCCGATGGGGTAATTTGACGTTCCTCTAAATATGGATTATTTTGGGAGGGTATTATCTTTTGTTATATTAGAATCTATTATGTGAACTTATGATTTGGGAGGTTTTTCGTTCCTCATGAGGATTTTGGCAAAAAGACCACTGAGAGAGTTTTGGAAGAAGCATCCTGACGCTGAACGGCCCTTAGAGACTTGGTATAATGAAGTAAAACGGGAAACCTGGGATACGCCACATGATCTGAAAGCAAAGTATCCGAAAGCCAGACTGATTGGCAACAGAAGGGTAATTTTCGACATTGGGCATAATCAGTTTCGACTAATCGTAAGAATCAACTACCAGTACCACCAGGTTTACATTCGTTTCATCGGTACCCATCCAGAGTACGACCTGATCGACCCAAATGAAGTGTAGTTCAGGAAGAAGCGAGAGGTGTAGCGTTCAGTTTGTCAGTGTAGTCAACCTGTCGGTCTCACCACGGTCAGCACAAAAGAGAGAGAAAATGGGGGAAACGATGAGTCTAAAATTCAGATCCATCAGAACAGAGGAGGAATACGAAGCAGCCCTAGCGCGAATCCACGAAATTTTTGACGCAGAGATGGGCACTGCCGAGGGCGAAGAGCTTGACGAACTGGCTGATCTTGTCGAGTCTTACGAGGATAAGCATTACCCCATTGGGCTGCCCGACCCTATCTCTGCCATCGAGTTCCGAATGGACCAGGCCAACCTGAGCCAGAAGGATCTCATCCCTTATATTGGCAGTAGCGCCAAGGTCTCCGAGGTCCTTTCCGGAAAGCGTGATCTCACCATGTCCATGGCGCGTGCCTTGCACGAGCATCTTGGCATCCCTGCGGATGTGCTTCTGCAGAGACCCGGCGCGGAGATCGATTTCACCTCTGACGAAATCGACCCGCGCCGTTTTCCATTGAAGGAGATGGCGAAGCGCGGCTGGATTCCCAAACATCGGAATCTGATCGAGCACGGGGAAAAGTTGCTTCGCGCTCTGATTGAGCAAGCCGGGGGAACGCAGGTCGCCGCCATTCCTCTTTACCGCAAGAACGGCCACCGCCGCATCAACGCCAAGACCGATCCTTACGCGCTGAGGGCCTGGTACTGGCGCGTCCTCGCCCTTGCCAACCAGAATCCGCCCCGGACCAGTTACCGGCCGGGCACGGTAACGGAAGAGTTCATGTGTGAGGTCGCCCAACTGAGTGTCTACGAGGACGGCCCGCGGCGCGCGCAGGACCAACTGGCCGCACACGGTGTCGCCCTCGTGATCGAGCGGCATCTGCCCCGCACCCATCTTGACGGCGCGGCGCTGTGTTTCCGGGACGGTCACCCGGTAATCGGCCTGACGCTGCGTTACGACCGCATCGACAACTTCTGGTTCAGCCTCATGCACGAACTGGCCCACGTCAGCCTCCATCTCGACTGCGACGAGAACGAACTCTTCATCGACGACCTCTCACTGACCGGAGGGGACCTGCTTGAAGAGGAGGCCGACAGGGTGGCCCGGGACGCCTTGATTCCGCCGCGTTTCTGGCAGTCCAGCCCGGTACGCGACAGGGCCACGGTGCTGGCGGTTTACGACCTGGCCCGGGAAGCCGGCGTCCACCCGGCGGTTATCGCCGGCCGCGTGCGCCACGAGCGGGGGAACTACCGGCTGCTGTCGCAGCTCGTCGGCAGCGGCAAGGTCCGGCGGCAGTTTGAGCCTGGCAGGGGCAGTTTGGAGGAGCGAAATTGACAGTAGCGGCCGTCCAACATTTTCCCGGCCCAAAAGCCTGAAACTGGAGGGAAGCATGAGCAACATTTGGCAAGTGCAGGAGGCGAGGGCGCGCTTCAGCGCGCTCCTGGAAGCCAGTCTCGCAGAAGGACCGCAGATCGTCACCAAACGCGGAAAAGAGACAGCGGTGCTAGTGCCGATTGAACAGTGGCGCAGACTGGAAAAACTGGCGAAACCAAGCCTGAAGGCATTCTTGCTGGCCCCAGAGCCGCGTACAGAGGCGTTGACCCCGCCCAGAAGAAAGCTCCGCTTGCGCTCTGCACCGAATTTAGAGTAGAGGAATGCTATGTATCTCCTGGATACGAACGTCGTCTCCGAGTTACGACGTTCCAGACCGCACGCGGCGGTTCTGAATTGGATTCAAAGCGTCCCGGAAGAGCAACTTTACCTTTCCGCTGTGACCATTGGAGAAATACAAGCGGGGATTGAGGTCACGCGCCAACAGGATCCCAGCAAGGCGGAGGAGTTGGAGCGCTGGCTGGACGGCGTTATGACTGCGTATGAAATTCTGCCAGTCGACGCCAGCGCCTTTCGGGTATGGGCGAAGTTGATGCATCGACAGTCGGACACTTTTCTACAGGATACTTTGATTGCCGCGGTTGCCATCGTACACGAACTGACCGTTGTTACGCGTAATGGGCGGGATTTTGAGCATACCGGCGTGCACCTGCTTGATCCGTTCGCTGGCCGAAATGAATAGTCTTCGGAGATCGGTATGAACATTAACACCGACCATCTGAACCGCTGCATCAGTACGCTCAGAAGCGCTTGGGAAGGACTGCAGCAGCGCGAACCCGGCGACGTGTTGTATGACATCTACCGCGCCGCCTGTGTCAAGGAGTTCGAACTTGTGCTGGAGCAGAGCGGCAGATTGCTGAAGAAGCGGCTGCGCCCCTACTTTGCCAGCAACCGGCAGGCCGATCAGCTCTACTTCAACGATATCTTCCGCTACGCGGCCAAGCACTGCCTGATCAGCGAGGACGCCTGCGAACGCTGGCTGGAATACCGTGCTGTCCGCAATGAAACGGCGCATGAATACGGGGAACATTTTGCCGAGAGGACGCTGGAACTGCTGCCCCAATTCATCGCGGATGCAGATGCGTTAGCCGGTGTTATTGAAGAGGGCCGAGATGACTGAACAGTTGCATCTGAAACCGAGACATCGCCGCATGCTTGAGGAGATCCTGCGCGAACACGTACCCGGTGTCGAAGTATGGGCCTACGGCAGCCGGGTCAGCGGCCGCAGCCACGGCGGCAGTGACCTGGATCTGGTCCTGCGCGGGTCGGATTTGGAGGAGATTCCGATCGGCCAGCTCGTCGACCTCGAGGAAGCCCTGCGGTTGTCTACCATTCCGTTCCTGGTGGAGGCGCGCGACTGGGCTCGCCTGCCGGAGAGTTTCCATCACGAAGTTGAGCGCGACTTTGTCGTGTTGGTGGAAGAGCCGTGTGGGTCGGCGCAGCAGGCGTTCAAAACCGGAGATGGCCGATGACATACACAGATGAAGAGATCCTGCGTCGTCTGCGCCTGGGCGAGGACAGCGCCTGGGAGTTCAAACAGGTCGAATTCAGCGGCGACCGGCCGACAAGCCCCCGCCGCGCTGACTGGGCCAACGAGATAGCCGCCTTCGCCAACGTAACCGGCGGCGCGCTGCTCTGCGGTATCAGCGACGACGGCGAAGTGCAGGGCATGTCGCGCCGGCAGATCACCAACCTGGACGCGCTTCTGGTCGAAGTCTGCACAGACTCGATCAAGCCGCCGGTACGCATCCGCACCGATCATCGCGAGCTCGCCGGCCGCAAACCGGTCTTGCTGGTCGAAGTCCCCCAGGGCGACTCACTGCACGAGGCGCCGGGCGGCGCCTATATTCGCGTCGGCGCGTCCAAGCGCCTCATGACGAGCGACGAGCGTATGCGCCTGGCGCAGCGACGGGGCCAGGCCCGCTTCCGCTGGTTCGACGAGCAGCCCGTGCCGGGAACGGGATTCCGGACACTCGATGAAGAACTCTGGAAGCCTTTTCTTAGTTCGGCCGGCGCTGCCGATCCTGAAGCAGCCCTGGAAAAGATGGGTTTCCTTGCGAATGATGAACATGGTCTGCAGAGAGCCACTGTCGCCGGTCTGCTTCTGTGCTGCCGGACCCCGGAAGATTGGCTCCCTAATGCCTGTATCACTGCAACGAGTTACCGGGGAAAGGACCGGGCATCCGGGCAGATCGACGCACAGACGATCACCGGTCCTCTCAACAGGCAAGTCGCCGATGCAGTCATGTTCGCCGTGCGCAACATGCGCGTCGCGGCGCACAAGTCGCCGGCGCGGGAGGAGTTGCCTCAATATAGCGAAGAGGCAATATTCGAGGCGCTTGCCAATGCGGTGGCCCACCGTGACTACTCGATTCATGGGTCCCGGATTCGATTCTCGATGTTCGAAGACCGCATTGAGATACAGTCTCCCGGAGCCTTGCCGAACAACCTGACTGTAGATGACTTGGCATTCCGACAATCAACGCGCAACGAAATTCTGGCGACTGGGCTCGGACGAATGCCCGCAGGAGATATACGCGGAGCGGAGGGACGACTGTACGTGATGGAAAGGCGGGGAGATGGGGTCCCCATCATCCAGCGCGAGACCCGCTCTCTCAGTGGTATGCCCGCCCGATTCGAACTGATAGGCGGATCGGATCTCTGCGTTATCTTGCCGGCCGCGCCACAGGAACTCGTCCCAACCCGTTCCGCAATTGCAATGTCCCATGGCGGCCAACCTGTTGCCGGCGCGAGCCTGCTTCTGTTTTTCCCCAATAAGACCTGGAAACACACAACGACGGACGCATCAGGGCAGGCCGCCATTGCACTGCATACCCCGCATCTGCCCATGACCGTTTTTGCCGCCGCCGAGGGATTCGCCGCCCGCGTAGAGTACGAATGGATTCCCGCCCATGGAGATCTGTCCCTGGAGCTCGACCCCCTGCCCGGCGGCGGCTCCATTATCTTCAAAAAAGCGGCAGGCCGCATTCCCGGCCTGCTGGGGGAGGTGCGCCCTAAACGCGACGCCTACGACCGTACCTATCTCTTCACCTCAAACATGATCATCGACCAGGGCCGGCGGCAACCGGTCTACTTCCTCCTGGGCGAGGAACTGCGCCTCACCGACGCCGTCGGCGGCGAGATGGTGGTGCGGATTCTCGACGTTGCCGGTGAGACCGCGCTGGTGGAGTACCGGCCAACTCGTCGACCTGGAGGAAGCCCTGCGGCTGTCTACGATCCCGTTCCTGATGGAAGCGCGGGATAGGGCGCGCTTGCCGGAGAGTTCTCATCGCGAAATTGAGAGGGACTTTGTCGTGCTGATGGAGAAACAAAAGTAGAGTGCCATGAATGACTACATTCCGAACCATTGGCGAAGCATGAATCTCGGTGAAGTCTGTACAAAGATCGGCAGCGGGGCGACACCCAGAGGTGGGAAGAGAACGTATTTGAAGGAGGGTCCCTTCGCGTTGATTCGGAGTCAAAACGTTTATTGACCTGCCCCCCAAAAACTGGTCCAGGTATAATGTTAGAATTGGGCCGTAGAAAGGGGGAAAGATGGCTAAGAAGAGACATACGCCGGAGCAGGTGGTCAACAAGCTGAGAGAGGCCGAGGTGGCGGTAGCCGAGGGCAGCACAGTGGCTGAGGCCGCCCGCCGGATAGGCGTGACCGAGCAGACCTTCTACCGCTGGCGCAGCGAGTACGGGGGGCTCAGGATCGACCAGGCCAGGCGCCTGAAGCGTCTGGAGTCGGAGAACAGCCGCCTGAAGAGAGCGGTGGCGGACCTGACGCTGGACAACCAGATATTGAGGGAGGCGTCTGAGGGAAAGTTCTGAGTCCTTCACGTCGTCGCCAGTGTGTCGACCACGTGAAGGCGCGCTTTGGGGTCTCGGAGCGACGTGCCTGCAGGGTGCTGGGTCATCCTCGCTCCACACAGCGATACGAGCCGAGCCCGGTGGACGATGAGAAGGCGCTGACCGAGGAAATCGTGGCGCTGGCCGGTCAGTTCGGCCGGTACGGCTACCGTAGGATCAGCGCCCTTCTGAGGCATCGCGGCTGGCGAGTGAACCACAAGCGTGTGGAGCGGATATGGCGACGTGAAGGGCTGAAGGTGCCTGTGAAGCAGCCCAAGAGAGGGCGTCTGTGGTTCAATGACGGCTCGTGTGTGCGTCTGCGGCCTGCGTGGAAGGACCATGTGTGGGCCTATGACTTCGTGCACCTGAGGCTCAACGACGGCACAGGAGTGCGGCTGCTGACCGTCATCGACGAATACAGCAGAGAGTGTCTGGCGATCCGGGCTGCGCGCAGCATACGGTCTGCCGATGTGATAGAGGCGCTGGCCGAGTTGATGGTGTTCAGAGGCGTGCCCGACCATATTCGCTCGGACAACGGGCCGGAGTTTACGGCCCGGGCTGTGCGCGAGTGGCTTGGACGGGTGGGGGCCAGGACGCTCTACATCGAACCTGGATCGCCTTGGGAGAACGGCTACATCGAGAGTTTCAACGGGAAGTTGAGGGACGAGCTGCTGGACAGGGAGCTCTTCTACACGTTGCTGGAGGTGCGTGTGCTGACGGAGCGCTACAGGCAGACTTACAACCAGGTCAGACCGCACAGCTCACTGGGCTACCGGCCGCCGGCACCTGAGGCTTTCTTGCCTGCCGAACCTGTCCCCGTGCTTGCCGGACTAACATAACAGGTGGTACAAACTTCGGGGGCAGGTCAATGATGATAAATTTGGGAGGATGTAATTCAGACATAGAAATTACCTTGTTTCGGTTCCGGTTTCATTTGAGCCTATGTTGATGTAGGTGATTTAATTCTGGACGGACGGCGATTCAGGAATCTCTGAAACGGGGAGAGCAGTGGCGAGAAGACCATACCGGAGGCTGACTGAAATGCTCACCAAAAATCAACTCTCCTAGTGCAGATAATTGGGATGAATTTCTTCTCACCGCTACTCTAGTTTCAATGTACAATACACTAGGGCTCGTTGACATTTGATTTGTTCAGTCACATTGGCGACAATAGCAGGATGTTTAGAAAGAGAATTGCCGACCATCAGTGGCAGAAACTTTACGCATTTCTGCAAGGACACTCTCGTGTGTACGCAGGCCAAGAGGGAGAGTGTCGCCGTTTCATTGAGGCAGTTTATTGGATACTGCGCACCGGCACCCAGTGGCGTGAACTGCCAGAGAGTTATGGCAAGTGGAACAGTGTATTCAAGCGCTATTCCCGTTGGGAAGAGAATGGTATCTGGGCCGACATGTTCACGCAGTTCGCCCAGGACCCAGAGATGGCAGCCGTGATGCCCGACAGTACAGCTGTACGTGCCCATATGTGCGCAGCCGGCGGCTCAAAAAAGGGGGCCCTCAGCAAGAACAGTGCCTAGGTCGGAGCCGGGGCGGATTCAGCAGCAAGCTCCATCTCCTCGTCGATGCCCTTGGCCTGCCTCTAAAGTTCATATTGACCGCTGCTGAACGCAATGATATGACCCAAGCTGAATCGTTGCTCGCCCCCTTCGATTTTGACGCCGTCATTGCCGATAAAGGCTACGACGCCGACCCTTTGCGAGAACTGCTCGCAGCCCAACAGGTCGAGGTGGTCATCCCCTCTCGTCGCAATCGCAAACAACCACGAGACTATGACCGAATCCGCTACCGGGAACGCAACATCGTCGAACGTTTCATCAACAAAATCAAGTGGTATCGACGCATTTTCACTCGCTATGACAAACTCGCACGACGTTACATGGCTTTCTTGCATTTCGCTTCTACTCTGATCTGGCTCAAACGAAATGTCAACGGGACCAATAGATGCAGCAATTTCATTAACAGGGGGAACCCATGAGCGAAGTAAAAGGAATGAACCAAGGTGAATCGTTGGTCTACGATTGGATAGCCGACAATTGCTCTTCAACAAGGGGAATCCATAGAGTTCCCGAAAAGAGTCCAGACTTCATTGTTGATATGAATGATGGGAAAAAGGTATATGTTGAGGCAACTGAATGTGGTTGGCGAGACTCACTTGGGCAAGACACAAGAGAAGTAGAGCGAAAGCTCGAAAAAATAATTGAAGATGAGATCAAAGATCTCAAAAGTACAGGAGAGATGCCGGAAGATTGTCGTATAGCCTTAATAGTGGACTGGCCGTATACCTTTATCCCAACTAAAAAGAGTGTCAGAGAAGCGGATAGTCTAGAAATGAGCAGTAAAGATATAAAGAGAAAAATCAGGGAAGTATTTATCGAATATGCTGAGGAAGTATCACATGGGGAGGATGCGTTAAATCGTCTTGCGTACAAGGAAAAGAGTCTGTCGTTGATTTCATCATGTGTGCCAGCTAAATTTAGGATTCACAAGAGTGAAACCGATGGGGTTAGAGTAAGCTATGCAGAAAAAGGGATGGGGTATTTAGTGGCAAAGCATATTTCTTCTGTGATTGGGGAGGCGTTGAATAGGAAAACCAACAAAAAGGTAAGAGAGAAAGAAGGTTACTTCGAGTACTGGCTTGCGGTGGTGGACAGATCTTACATGCTGGTGGGGGATGATCACAAGCCTGAGGTAGAAGAATGGAGAAGAGACCATTGGATTTCTTCTAAAGAGGAAATTGACAAGAATCCTAACTCAAAGTATTGGGACAGGATTGTAGTTGTTAGCGATTACAACGGTAGCCTAGACTACTTTGATGTTATAAATCGTGGCGCATATTGAGTAAAATCGGTGAGGCAGGAAGGTGAGTTATGAAGTGGGCCCCAAAAACTGGACCACAAGCTAAGGTGTAAAATGGAGCAAATCACCAAGCCTGTGGAGGGGCGGAACGATGGTCAGGAAACGACGACGACACACAGCGGCCTTCAAGTTTCGGGTTGCACTGGAAGCGCTTGAAAACAGCAAGACGATGATGCCTCGTTGACATTTCAATGGGGCAGGCAAGATCCGCGCAATCGAAAGCGGGGAAGTGGGGGGTCAGACGATATCTGGTCGTGCGCCAGGGGCCCAGCGCCCTATCGTTTCTCATGTAGAGCCCAAATAAGTCCACGAGCTTGCAAGTGTCAATGGAGCGAGTAAGACGCCTGCGATGCCAGGCCACAGCCCGTGCAAAAACTCTTGGTCTCAAATTGAACGCACATGGATTTCTTATTGTCATATAATTATTATATTGTTGTGAAGTAGGCGCTGTTCTGTCTCTTGAAAATTTTTTCTCGCAAACGCTCGTAAACGCTCGTGGATCTCTCGTAAACGCTCGTACGAGCGTTTACCTGTTCCCGTACGAGGGCACGACCTGTGTTCAGGGAGCGCCCAGCCCGGCTTTTCCTGCAGTTACCCTGAAACAGTGTCTCTTCAGCCCGTTTTGAAACCCTGCCTTTTCACCGCACGCAGCCGGAAGAGCTTGCCTTCTCGACACACCTTGAAAATGTCAACGCGCCCTACCCACCCTTGGAGTCGCCCGGTGGTCCCATCCGGCTGAATTTGAGAGCCTGCTCTTCGCTACATGACCACCCTCACTGAAGCCTACGTCGAGCAGGTCGCTCTTTCCGGTTCATCCCCCGACTGAAAGACCGTGTACGACTACGCCCGCCCAGACCGGTTGGAGCGGGCTGTCTCCATCGGCTATGATGGACTGTAAGAAACCAGCAGAATGAATGCGAAATGGAGCGGCGCAAGACCGGCTGGACCTGGGCCGGCGCCGCGCAGAATCGCCGGAGTGATGAGACGAAAGTGAGGCGCATTCATGCAATACAAAGCGAACAAAGACATTGCGCTGGGGGAAACGCGCATCAGATTCGACGTCAACGGCCAGTGTGTGGACAGGCCCGCCGAGGCTGTCTTGCGCATGTTGCCCAGCCCGCGCCTCGTCATCAAATGCGATTTGGATTTGCGCGAATCAAATGTCAGGGTGGCCGATTTCAAGCAGGACTACGTAACGGCAACAGTTCACGACCAAGAGACAGAGTTGATTGTCGGGCAGTTCACCTTTCCTTGGGACTCGGAGAATTTTCAAGCAGGAAGGTCTCTCTTTCCAAAGAGAGAACCGATTTCCATTTACCACACCGGAGAGAGTCTCGCGTGTGTAGAGTTCGGCGTTCTCAATTTTCCTGAATTTTGGGGTGAACAGGACAAGACGATTCCATCCAACGGCAATTCATTTCGTCGGATTGGCGCTATGCATCTCCAGGCCGATCCCTGGACCATCGACATCACCGCAGCGCCCAACCTGTCCAAAGTCAAGCGGGAACTGGATACGACCGGCGGCTATGGCGTCACCCATTCGGGAACGATAGAACGCAATGACGGCGCTGACTTTTCAGTTGCCGATGTTGAGCGGCTTCTCCACGGATTATCGTTGTTCCTGTCCTTTGCCCGCGGGGCCTACTGCGGGCTGACCCTGGTTAAAGGGAAGAGCCGCGATGGGCAGGTTGCATGGGATCGTTGGGGAGCAGACAGGGTGACGGGGTGGTTCAGTCCGCCTTCGTGGTTTGACAGGAACCATAGCCAACTGCTGGCGGACATCTTTCCCGGCTTCTGGCGCCGGTATCAAGAGCGGGAAGAGGAACTGCGCACCGTTATTACGCTATATCTGGACAGCAACTTGGGAAGAGGCCACGGCGTCGGCATGGACGGGGGGCTGATTCTGACCCAGGCCGCGCTCGAACGAATGGCGCATGGGGTTGGCGGCAAGAAACCCGGCAAGCGCATTGCAAAGGCGCTCGTGGAGAATGGGATTTCCGAGCAGGCTCTTTGCATACCGCCGGCTTCCTGTCCCGATCTGGCAAGATTGGCAACCGAACACGGCTGGCAACATGGCCCGCACGCGCTGGTTGAAGTGCGTAATGAAGTAGTTCACCCCAGCCAGAAGTACGGACAGCTTTCATCCAGGGCCTACTATGAGGCCTGGAATCTGGGACAGTGGTATCTCGAACTGATGCTGTTGCGCCGATTCGAAGCCAGTGGGGAATACGGCAACCGGCTGACGCAGAAGTGGGTGGGCGAAGTGGAGTCGCTCGGCCAGTGGCTGGTGGAAAACATGCCGCGCGGGATTGACCTGGAACTCCCTGACCGCGACGAACCTGAGCGCGAGATTCCATTTGTCAACGCAAATCGTACTGTACCAACTGGTCTGAGCCATACGAGAGCGCATTCCCCATGACACCGGTACGCTACCACGCAGGACACTTTCCACCGCAGAACCTGGACTGGCAGCGGCTGTTGCCGCTCATCGGCCCGGCCCATGCTGCGGTAGCCGGCTACGAGGGGATGCTGAAAGGGCTGCCCAATGCCAACGTGCTTCTCTCCCCCCTCGCCTCGCAAGAAGCTGTCCTGTCCAGCCGCATAGAAGGCACACAGACAACCCTGACCGAACTGCTGACATTTGAAGCGGAAGGAAACCTGTCCGACGAGAGCACACCAGCGAAAGCCGACAGTCGTGAGGTGCTGAATTATCGATTAGCGCTTTATGCCGCAATCGACATATTGAAGGATATCCCGCTATCCCAGCGACTCATCCGGCAGACACATGAGGTTCTGATGCAGGGCGTGCGGGGACATAACAAAGCGCCCGGCAAATATCGCCGCCTGCCCGACACCTGTTGGATCGGGCCGCCCGGCTCAACGATTGAAACGGCCCGGTACATCCCCTGTCCGGTTGAAGAATTAAACGCCGCCATGGACGCCCTGGAGTTCTATATGCACGAAGAGGCGCCGGATACGCTTGTACAACTGGCCATCGTCCACGCAGAATTCGAGGCCATCCATCCCTTCCTGGATGGAAACGGACGGATGGGTCGTTTGCTCGTTCCTCTCTTCATGTCCACCGAGACGCTTTTGTCTTCTCCGAGTTTCTACATCAGCGAGTATCTTGAGAGTCATCGGAATGCGTATTACGACCGATTGCTTGCAGTGTCACGCGATGATGACTGGACCGGATGGTGTATCTTTTTCCTGATCGCGCTAACGGAGCAAGCGCGTGCAAATCAACAGAAGATCGAGGAGTTGCTGAAGCTATATGGTGAACTCAAAGACTGGGCATTGAAGAAAACTCCCTCCCTATACAGTGGCCGGGCCCTGGATTGGGCGTTCGGAAAGCCGATTTTCCGTCAAATCGATTTTGTGAACAGTGCTGGCATTCCCAATTCTACGGCGCGGCGCCTACTCGATCTCTTCAAATTGCGGGGGATATTGAAGGTGTTGGTAAAAGGTGGCGGCCGTCGTTCAGCAATTCTTGCGTTCCCAGAACTACTCAACATCGCGGAAGGGCGGAAGGCTTTTTGAGTTTCATCCATTGAACACAAAGGACGTTGAAATTCAGAAATTGCGTTATTTGAAACACAAAACCATTTGACTGGCATAGATAGGACACAAGCTCACGAGGGCGGGCGCCCACAAGGGGCGCACCTACCGAACGCCGCGGGGAAGATGGTTCGGCGGGTCTGGGACGGGATGATTGACAGATTTCGGTGCATTGGAAGGGACAAATTTGTGGTGATGCCGAACGATGTACATGGCATCATAGAGCAAGACGATGCCAGGGCAGCTACGCGGGCAACCACAAAAGGGTTGCCCCTACCCACGCGGGCAGCGGTCGGACGGGGGAGGCGGGGATGGAGGATGTCGCGGGACTATGACCCTTAGCCAGCAGGAATACGATGCCATTATCGCAGCTGAAACCAAACGAATCGAAGGCGACATATTCTGGGGATCAGTTCAAAACGCAACAGCAATGAGTTTTCGTATCAACATCGATTCTGATGAAGGCTATCTCTTATTTCTCCAGGGTTGGTACAACCCTTACTCCGGCAAGCTGTCCTACGCCATCATTTATCGCGGCGTGGGCCGGATCTACGGGCTGGACCTGGGCGCGGATCACATCAACCCCGACGGCGGCGCCGTAGGTGAAACCCACAAGAACCACTGGGTCCCAGGCCACAGGGACAAGTGGGCCTACGTGCCGGGAGATATTACCCACCCTTGGAGTCGCCCGGTAGAGGTGTGGGCGCAGTTCTGCGCTGAAGCAAATCTCGAACACCGAGGTGTAATGCACCCGCCGAGTGTTCAAGGAGAGCTGATGTTATGAACGTCGTATCCCTGTCCACCGCTCTGCAACAGGCTGTGCCTCCCCTCTTCGTATGCTCGCCGGCTCCCCAGGAGGGGGTGCGGGTGCGTACCCCGATGCTGTACCCGGACGGCGGCGTTGTGGACGTGTTCGTTTTGGAGCGGAACGGCGGCTACGTCGTCACTGATTTCGGCGACGCCTTGGGCTGGCTCGGGCTGCAATCGGTGAACCCGCGGCGTTCCCCCAGACAGAATGCACTTGTCCAGGATGTATGCCAGACCCTCCACATAGAGCTATTCCGTGACCAGCTGATGCTCCGTGACGTTTCTCGCGGCGCGCTGGGAGAATCAGTGCTGCGTATCGCCCAGGCGGCGGTGCGCGTCTCCGACCTCTGGTTCACGCTGCGCAGCCAGGCAGTTCAGAGTACGGCTGACGAGGTAGACGAATGGCTGCGTGAACGGGAGATTATTTTCGAGCGGCACGTGTCGAAGCAAGGACGGTCAACCCAGAGCTGGACGCTGGATTTCGAGACACGCACAGATAACCGGACCTGTTTTGTCTTCCTGCTGGCCACCGGGGCCCGCGGCGCAGCCCGAAGGCTGACGGAACACGTCGTGGCTGGGTGCGTCGACCTTAACCATTTCAAGAATGATCAAACAGATCTGGCCTTCGTCTCCCTGTTCGACGATACGGAAGACGTTTGGCGTCCGGGAGACTTTTCCCTGGTGGGAGAAGTCTCCGAAGTCGCCCGCTGGTCCCATCCGGCTGAATTTGAGAGCCTGCTCTTCGCTACATGATTACCCTCACCGAAGCCGACGTCGAGCAAATCGCCCTTGACTGGTTGCAATCAACCGGCTGGACCGTCGTACACGGCCCCGACATCGCCCCCGACACGCCAGACGCCGAACGGGCCAGTTACGATCAGGTCGTCCTGGAACAGCGCCTGCGCGACGCCCTCGCCGACCTCAACCCCACGCTCCCCGGCCCGGCCCTCGACGACGCCTTCCGCAAACTCACCCGACCCGCAGGCCCCACCCTGGAAGCCCGCAACCGCGCCTTCCACCGCCTGCTCGTAAACGGCGTCACCGTCGAATACCCCTCCCGCGACGGCTCCATCCGCGGCGCACAGGCGCGCGTCGTCGACTATGAAGACCCAACCGCCAACGACTGGATCGCCGTCAACCAGTTCACCGTCACCGAAAACAAGAACAAACGCCGCCCGGACATCGTGCTCTTCGTCAACGGCCTGCCCCTTGCCGTCATCGAACTCAAAAACCCGGCCGACGAGGACGCCACCATCTGGACCGCCTGGAACCAGCTCCAGACCTACAAGGCCGAGCTGCCAGCGCTGTTCAGCATGAACGGGGCGCTCATCGTCTCCGACGGGATCGAGGCCCGCATCGGCCCGCTCACCGCAGGGACCGAGTGGTTCAAACCGTGGCGCACGATCACAGGCGAAACCCTGGCCGATCCGAACATGACCGAACTGCAGGTCATGCTGGAGGGCGTTTTCGCGCCGCACTATTTTCTCGACCTCCTGCGCGACTTCACCGTCTTCGAGGACGACGGCAGCGGCGCGCTCGTCAAAAAGATGGCGGGCTATCACCAGTTCCACGCCGTCCGCGTCGCCGTGGGCGAGACACTCAGGGCCGCCCAGCTGCAAAGGCAAGAAGACCCGCGTATGGTCGAGCCCAATGGACGCTACGAGGCAAGGCCGCAGCCGGGCGGGAAACCCGGCGACCGCCGCATCGGCGTCGTCTGGCACACCCAGGGCTCCGGCAAAAGCCTCACCATGGCCTTCTACGCCGGCGCAATAATCCGCGAACCGGCCATGCAGAACCCCACCGTCGTCGTCCTCACCGACCGCAACGACCTCGACGACCAGCTCTTCGGCACCTTCTCCCGCTGCCAGGACCTCCTGCGTCAGCCCCCGACCCAGGCCCAAAGCCGCGCCGACCTGCGCCGTAAACTCTCGGTCAACGCCGGCGGCGTGGTCTTCACCACCATCCAGAAGTTCTTCCCCGAAGAGAAGGGCGATACCCATCCCACCCTCTCGGAAAGGCGCAATATCGTCGTCATCGCCGACGAAGCCCACCGCAGCCAGTACGACTTCATCGACGGCTTCGCCCGCCACATGCGCGACGCCCTTCCCAACGCCTCCTTTGTCGGCTTCACCGGCACCCCCATCGAGCTCCAGGACGCCAACACCCGCGCCGTCTTCGGCGACTACATCAGCGTCTACGACATCCAGCGCTCCGTCGAGGACGGCGCCACCGTGCCCATCTACTACGAGAGCCGCCTCGCCAAGCTGGAGCTGCTCGAACGCGAGCGGCCGAAAATCGACCCCGAGTTCGAAGAGATCACCGAGGGCGAGGAGGTCGAACGCGCCGAGAAACTCAAGAGCAAGTGGGCGCAGTTGGAGGCCGTAGTCGGCGCCGAGAATCGGCTCAGCCAGATCGCTGAGGATATCGTCGCCCACTTCGAGCAGCGGCTGGAGGTCATGCACGGCAAAGCCATGGTCGTCTGCATGAGCCGCCGCATCTGTATCGACCTCTACCGCGAGCTCATGCATCTCCGCCCTGACTGGGAGGACGACGACGACGCCAGGGGCGCCATCAAGGTGGTCATGACAGGCTCCGCCTCCGACCCCCTGCACTGGCAGCCCCACATCAGGAACAAGGCCCGCCGCGAGGAACTGGCCCATCGTTTCCGTGACCCCGACGACCCGCTGAAGATCGTGCTCGTGCGCGATATGTGGCTCACCGGCTTCGATGCCCCCAGCCTCCACACCCTCTACGTCGACAAGCCGATGCGCGGTCATGGACTGATGCAAGCCATCGCCCGCGTCAACCGCGTCTTCAAGGACAAGCCCGGCGGTCTCGTCGTCGACTATCTGGGCTTGGCCCAGGACCTGAAGCAGGCGCTCGCTACCTACACCCAGAGCGGCGGCACCGGCGACACCGCCATCAACCAGTCGGAAGCCGTCGCCCTCATGCAGGAAAAGTACGACGTCTGCTGCGGGCTGCTGCACGGTTTCGACTGGTCCCTCTGGACGACCGGAACGCCCCAACAACGCTTGAACCTTCTCCCCGCCGCCCAGGAGCACATCCTCGCGCAGGAGGAAGGCAAAGAACGCTGCCTCAACGCCGTGCGCGAGCTGTCCCAGGCCTTCGCCCTCTCGGTGCCCCACCGCGAAACAACGCGCATCCGCGACGACGTCGCCTTTTTCCAGGCCGTGCGCGCCGCGCTCTCCAAAAAAGCCGCCACCGATGCCCTTACGGACGAGGAGCTGGACCTTGCCGTGCGCCAGATCATCTCCCAGGCCGTGGTCTCTGAAGGCGTCATCGACATCTTCGCCGCCGCCGGTCTCGACAAACCCGACATTTCCGTCCTGTCCGACGACTTCCTGGCCGAGGTCCGCGACATGCCGCACCGCAACCTCGCGGTGGAGCTCCTGCAAAAGCTCCTCAAGGGCGAACTGTCCATCCGCCGCCGCAAGAACCTCGTCCAGTCCCGCTCCTTCGCCGAAATGCTGGAACAGTCCCTGCGGCGCTATCAGAACCGGGCCATAGAGGCCGCCCAGATCATCGAAGAGCTGATCCAGCTTGCCAAAGAAATGCGCGAGGCCGACGCCCGCGGCGAGCGCCTGGGCCTGTCCGAGGACGAGCTCGCCTTCTATGACGCCCTGGAGACCAACGACAGCGCCGTCAAAGTGCTGGGAGACGATACCCTGCGAGAGATCGCCAGCGAGCTCGTCGAGACCGTCCGCCGCAACGTCACCATAGATTGGACCCATAGGGAGAACGTCCGCGCTTTCCTTCGCACCCGCGTCAAACGTATCCTGCGCAAGTACGACTATCCGCCCGACAAACAAGAGAAGGCCACCCAAACCGTCCTCGAACAAGCCGCCCTCCTCTCACAAGACTGGGCCCCAGCCTGAAACGCCCCTGACATCCCTTTCCCCACACCAAAGAGAAAACAGGCAGCGCGGAAACCAACTATCGGTCTGTTGCGCTACCCATCCAGCCCTAAGCCGGCATATCCGCAATCCTGTCCATTCCGTAGATCCCCCCAATCCCGCTCCAGACAACCCGTGCCAGTCCCATCGCAGCCCGTCCCCTGAATCAAGAGAATCTGCCCCTCGGAAGCGTTGCAAATGTTGAATCAGTGCTATACATTAACAAGAAGTGGACGAGACACCTGTTAGCTCTCGACTACAGCTGGAATAGGTGATACCGCGATGAGTCCGAGAAAAGTACAAGCCGACTGGAAAATCGGCATCATACACTGTTCGTGCGGCCAGCCCAACTGCCTCGACGAAACGCATCTCGTCAGATGTGGTTTTGGGTTTGGTGGCGCCCGGAGCCGTCCGCCTTTCAGGATAAGACGGCTATTGAGATTCGTGCTCCTGACGACAATGGCCATCTGCCTGACCTTATTTCTGTCTGGTCCAAGAATCTCCATACAGCGGCTGACTGCCCTTGCCCAAGACACGAAGTTGGATTTAGAACTCATCGAGAATCGGGTCCTGGCATTGAAGAGTGCATTGGATTGGAGAAATATAGGGTTCAGCACAGAGACGGGTGCGGCAGAATTGATTCTCGCAATGGCAACCCAAAGTCAGACCTTGGAGCAGCAGTCCACGATTGGGAACGAAAAGAATGACCAGGTCGAACTACTGTCGGACCGGAACGAAGCGCAGGGCCGCCGCAGCCAAAAGGAGACTGCCGGCACGACTCCGACAGCTATCCCTACCCCCACCAGGGTCACCATCGGCAAGGTACTGGTGGTTCATGTCGATCTGGGGAACGTCCGCATGGGACCCGGAATGAATTACGAAATTATCGGAAGTGTTCAGGCTGGGGACCGGCTGGATGATGTCGTAGACGAATCAGGAGGATGGTACAGATTCTGCTGTGTGGACGGGGACAAACCTGGGTGGTTGCACAGCAGCCTGGTAACGGCATCCCATACCGGCGTGCCGCCCTCGCACCTGAATGCAGCCCCCTATTACCAGAAATATCTGGATGCAGGCGGTGTACCGATTCTGGCCCCCGAGTCCGTCTCGGACGAGGAACTATTGCGAGCGCAAGCCATCACTTTAGCTATGGTCGCGGACCGTCCTGACTTGCTGGATGTGTTGGCAGCGCAGAACACCAGGATACTGCTGTACGACCGAGAAAAGGGCGGGCTTTCGCAGTTGCCGGAATTTGCCGATGAGTCTGATTCCGGTTTTGCGGGAGTGTTCAGTGAAACATCGTACGGAGGTGCCGTGGCCGCGCCCGCGATGACAACCTATCATTGCAACGAGACACTGATTCATGAGATAGCCCACGCTTTGGACTATGCGATTCAGATACAAGAATGGGAGGCCTTTCGTGAACCCGAATTCAAGCAGGCCCGCAATCAAACCTACTTGAGCGCGATTCGGGCTGGATTGTGGGCTGGCAGCTATGCATCCACCGTTAGCGACGAATACTGGGCCGAAATAGTTTTACACTGGCTTCGACCGGATCTGTTTCGCATTCAATTCGGATTGCGTGACTTGTCGGAGTACGACAGCAAAGCGGCCCGCTTGGTTGAACAGTATTTGGGCTACCCGACCTTACCTGACTTTTGTAAGACCAGGCAGTTCGCTATCCGGGGCAGGGTGTTGGATGAAAGTGGCAATCCAATGCCTGACGTTTGGGTCACGTTATCAGCCTGGAGAAGTAAGGGCGACGGCGTCATAGCGCTTCGTCATTATCCAGATGTGGTGGCGAAGCGGACCGGGCCGGACGGCAGATTTTGGATTGTAGAAGCTGTGGACCCCGGCCTGCTGGAAGCAACCGATTTTTTCACGTTGGGGATATGGCGAGGCGCACCAGCTGAATTGTGGCCTGTCTGTTCGATAGCAGGATTTGCCGGTAATGACAAGACGGTAGTTAAGCAATTGGGGCAGGCACGCCGCATCGAGGTTACGGGCCAGGATTTGAGCGGATATACCATAACCATCCCGGCTGGATTTGACTGGTCTCCCCGGCTGGATTGCCAGTAATTAACAGGGCGACCGACCGAATATGTAGTCACGATTGCTCGTAGTTGTAGTGATACGCTTCGAAGCGCCGCCTCCTGCTCCTCTCCACCTTCCCCGACAGCCTCCGTCGTCCCACCGCCGCCTCCGCGGTCCAGCGCAACGCCTGCGTCGCCGCCCTTTCCCACCGCATCCTCATCCTCCACGCCGCACAGGGAGGCAGAACCGAAACGCTCTGCCGCCAGGCCCTCGCCGCCGCCAAGCCCGCCTACACCCTCCCCCCACAACGTCCACCTCATCGCCCTCGGCGCCCAGCCCATCCCCCCAGACGACCCATCGGTCCCCCTGAACCGCGCCACGTCCCCAACGACCCCGGTCCCCAAATAGATCCGGCTGCCATGAGCCGGAACATCCGCCATCCTGTCCATCCCCAAAATCCCCCCCAATCCCCGTCCAGACAACACTCCTCCCCGTCGAGAACCGCCTTTGCAACGCCATCCGCAATCAGGTAAAATACCCCCAGCACGTCCTTATCCGTTCAGGAGAATGCCCATTTGTCGTTTCGCCCTTTCTATCTAGGCGATGCCCTGCTTCTGCAGCGTCTGCGCAACGTTTCTTCGCCTCTCCAGATTGAGCGCACCCTGCTGGAATCGATTTCGCCTGTGCGAACCGCAATCCGCTCCTGCTTCCCCTGGTACCGCCACAGCTCCTTCACCTACGTCCTGCGCCAGGAAGAAAACGGCCTCGCCCGCGAAGGCCTCATCCAGCTGCGCATCCGCCCCCACAGCCACGAAGCCGACGTGACCCTGCTCTCCCCCGCCCTCGACGCACCCCAGGGCCACCCAGCCATCTGGCAAAAACTGCTGACCTACAGCGCCAAAAATATCTTCAGCAAAGACGTCTGCCGCCTCTGCAGCGACCTGCCCGACCAGCCGCTGCTCGTCAACACCTTCAGACAGGCCGGCTTCGTGCCCCTTACCCAGGTCACCGTCTGGCGGCTCGACAGCACGCCCCTGGCCCCGTCCGATACAGCCGTGCGGCCCCAGCAAGCCGCCGACGCACACGACCTGGAACAGCTCTACCAGCGCATAACCCCAGTGCCCGTCCAACAGCTGGAGACGGGGCTGGAGCCCAGCCATCCCGAAGAGGACCGCATTCTCCCCATCCTCACCAACCCGCACCACGTCCACATGTCCAGCTACGTGCTCGACGACGACCGCGGCCCCGGGCTCGCCGGCTCCGTCCAGCTCCTGTGGGGCAAACGCAGCGCCTGGATCCGCCTCTGGGTCGATACAAACAATCCCGACCCGCACAACGCCCGCCTGCTGCTCGACTTCGCCCTGCAGCGCATCGACGAAGCGCCCCACGTCCACCGCGCCTACATCGGCGTGCGCGCCTATCAGACCGGCCTCAACGCCCATCTGAGCGATTACGGCTTCGCACCCTTCACCGACAGAATGCTCATGGTGCGCAACATCCTGCAATGGCAGCGCCGCACAGTTGACCATCGCATGCCCGCCCTCGAATCGGTGCGCGAGGCCGTGCCCGGCTCGCTCGCCATACCTAAATTTGAACGCCGCCGACTCCATCTGCCGGACTTTGGCGGCGTTCAAACAGAACGCCGCCGACTCCATCCGCCCGACACCTGGCGGCAATCAAACGCAGACGGCCTGCGGTATGCAGAGGCATGCGCCCACCGCCGCCATCGCCCTACATCTACCCGTCTCACCACGGGACACCGCACCCGCGGGAGGCACTGACATCATCGAGAACCGTGACTCTCAGACAACCGTCCAAGCCAACCACCGCGCAATAGCGGGGTTACTAGGTCTCGTTGACGTTTGATTAATTTTGTCACATTGGCGACAATAGTAGGATGTCTACAAAGAGAATTGCCGACCATCAGTGGCAGAAACTGTACGCGTTTTTGCAAGGACACCCTCGTGCCTACGCAGGGCAAGAGGAGAAGTGTCGCCGTTTTGTTGAGGCAGTTCACTGGATACTGCGCACCGGCGCCCAGTGGCGTGAACTGCCGGACAGATATGGAAAATGGAACAGTGTATTCAAGCGCTTCGCACGCTGGGATGAGAACGGAGTTTGGGCTGATATGTTCAAACAGTTCGCTCAGGACCCAGACATGGCAGCAGTGATGCCCGACAGTACAGTTGTACGTGCCCATATGTGCGCAGCGGGCGGCTCAAAAAAGGGGGCCCTCAGCAAGAACAGTGCCTAGGTCGGAGCCGGGGCGGATTCAGCAGCAAGATCCATCTCCTCGTCGATGCCCTTGGCCTTCCCCTCAAGTTCATCTTGACTGGGGGTGAACGCCATGATATGTCCCAAGCTGAATCGTTGCTCGCCCCCTTCGATTTTGACGCCGTTATTGCCGATAAAGGCTACGATTCTGACCCGTTGCGAGAGCTGCTCGCAACTCAACAGGTAGAGGCGGTCATCCCTTCCCGCCGCTATCGCAAGCAACCGCGGCACTATGACCGAATCCGCTACCGAGAACGCAACATCGTCGAACGTTTCATCAACAAAATCAAGTGGTATCGACGCATTTTCACTCGCTATGAAAAACTCGCACGACGTTTCATGGCTTTCTTACACTTTGCTTCTACTTTGTTCTGGCTCGAACAAAATGTCAACGAGCCCTAAGACTAAAAACTAACTACTAGGGCCTTATGCTAGATAGCGTTTGAAAAAAGTCCCCTGGTGAGATAACTTTGGAAGTCTCGACCAACCAAGGTAGCTCACCAGGAGGACTAACCGAATGATAGCCCACTTTGACGACTTCTGTCTATGGGTGTATGTACTCGTTGACGACATGTACAAGGAACTGGAAAGATATCAGAGACGACCGGGACCGGAGCCTGAGTGTAGCGACAGTGAGTTGATCGCGCTCTGTCTCATCGGCGAGTGTCTGGGTTGGGATGTGGAAACAGAATTACTCAGTCATATGCAGGCACATCGGGATAAGTTTCCGATCTTGCCGGAACAGAGCCGTTTCAATCGGCGACGACGAAACTTAATGTGGATTATCAATGAGATGCGGCGCATGATGTTGGCCAGAATGGAACTCTATCGGGACGAGCATTGTGTCGTGGATAGCCTGCCCATCCCTGTGGTTCAATTCCATCTGGCGCCGCAAGCGCGCGGCGATTGGTCTGATTGGGGGGCCGATTTCGGGCCCGTTCCCTCCAAAAAGGAGATGATCTTCGGTTTCAAGCTGCATCTTCTGATCACGATGGGTGGCCTCATTATCGACTTCGAGTTAGCTCCTGCTAGCTACCGCGACTTGGCTGTCGGTCGCGAACTCCTTGCCGAACACAACAACCGCATCGTCATCGGCGACAAGGCCTACGTCAGTGCACCGGCAGCTGAAGAACTCTGGCAATACAATCGCATCCGCCTGCTCACCAAACCGCGCAGAAACCAGAAAAAACAGCTCCCGGCATTCGTCTCTCGCATCTACGACGCCGTCCGCCAAATGATCGAAACAGTCAACAGTCAACTCAACGCACAATTCTCGATTGAAACCAACCACGCTCACACTTTCAGAGGCCTTTGTGCACGCCTTTACACGAAATTGACTGCACATACCCTCTGCATTTACATCAATCGCCTGCTGGGCGTACCTGACTATCTGCAAATCAAGCAATTGGCCTTTCCCAATTAGCATAAGGCCCTACTAAAAACCAGAAACTCACATGACCCTACGCATCGCAGATGACCTCGATCTCCTGTTAGAAGTACTTCCGGAGCGCATCCGCGCCTCCCTGCAGAAGCTCGGCCGCGCCAGCGATCTCATCGAAATCGTCATGGACCTCGGCCGCCTGCCCGAAGCGCGCTTCCCGGACGGCGAAGTCTGCCTCAGCCCCGAAGAGACCACCCGCGACGACCTGCAGCACGTCATCGACAACATCGGCGACTTCGGCGCCGACAACCGCGCCGGCATCGAACGCACCCTGCACCGCATATCGGCCATTCGCAACCGCAAGGGCATCGTCATCGGCCTCACCTGCCGCGTCGGCCGCGCCGTCTACGGCGTCATCGACATCATCCAGGACATCATCACCAGCGGCAGCAGCCTGCTCCTCCTCGGCCGTCCCGGCGTCGGCAAGACCACCCTCCTGCGCGAAGCCTCGCGCGTCCTCAGCGACAAACAGAGAGTGGTAATCGTCGACACCAGCAACGAGATCGCCGGCGACGGCGACATCCCCCATCCGTCCATCGGCCGCGCCCGCCGCATGCAGGTCGCAACCCCCACCCTGCAGCACGAAGTCATGATCGAAGCCGTCGAGAACCACATGCCCGAGGCCATCATCATCGACGAAATCGGCCGCGAGCTCGAAGCCGTCGCCGCCCGCACCATCGCCGAACGCGGCGTCCAGCTCATCGGCACCGCCCACGGCAATACCCTCGAAAACCTGCTCATGAACCCGACCCTCTCCGACCTGGTCGGCGGCATCGATACCGTCACCCTGTCCGACGAGGAAGCCCGCCGCCGCGGCACCCAGAAGACCGTTCTCGAGCGCAAGGCCCCGCCCACCTTCGACGTGCTCATCGAAATCCAGGAACGGCAGCGCATGATCGTCCACCACAAAGTCGCCGAGGCCGTCGACTCCCTCCTGCGCGGCTGGACCCTTTCTCCCGAGACCCGCTACGTCGACAGCAGCAACCAGGTCCACATCGAGTCCGTCGAAAACCAGGAACGGCCCGGCCGCATCGGCCAGAGCCGCCAGGGCCCCGAAACCGGCGGCGGCCGCCGCCGCCAGCGCGGCAAGCGCGCCGAGGAACGCGCCTCCCACATGGCGGAAAATATCGCCGACGGCGCCGCCCAACCCAACGGCGACGGCCAGCGCAAAGCCGTCCGCGTATTCGCCTACGGCATCGGCCAGAACCGCCTGCGCACCGCCGCCCAAAACCTCAAAGTCCCGGTCCAGGTCGTCAAAGAGCTGCACGACGCCGACATCGTCATGACCCTGAAAAACTACTTCCGCCAAAAGCCTCCGCCCATCGCCGACGCCGAACGCCAGAACGTGCCCGTCTACGTCCTCCGCAGCAATACCGTCACCCAGATGGAGCAATACCTGCTCGACGTCTTCCAGCTGCGCCGCGACGATCCCGACCTCGTCTTCGACTCCGCCATGCGCGAAACGCAGCACGCCATCCAGCGCCTCCTCAAAGGCGAAAAATCGGTCGAGCTCAGCCCCCAGGCAGCCTCCATCCGCAGCCAGCAACACCAGCTGGCCCGCACCGCCAACCTCATCAGCCACAGCTACGGCCGCGAACCCCACCGCTGTGTGCGCATCTTCAGCCCCTCCTGAACGCCGCCGAAAATACGCAATGTTTATAACATTCGAAGGATCGGACGGAAGCGGCAAGACCACGCAGATCCGCCTGCTGGAGGACTATCTGCGCAAGAGTGGGCAGGATGTTCAGTTGACTCGCGAGCCGGGCGGAACCGATATCGGTGAAAGAATTCGGCAAGTGCTGCTGGATATGGAACATGAGAAGATGCACGCTCGCACCGAGACGCTGCTCTTCAACGCCGCCCGCGCCCAGCTGATCGAACAGGAGATTCGTCCCGCGCTGTCGGAGGGCAAGGTTGTCCTGTGCGATCGTTTTGCCGACAGCACAGTCGCCTACCAGGGCTACGGCCGCGAGCAGAATATCGAGGAGCTGAAGCGCCTGATCAGTTTCGCCACCGGCGGGTTGAGCCCTGATCTGACCTTCTACCTGGATCTGCCGCCTGAGGAAGGGCTCAGACGGAAACTGGCCGACTACCAGAACCGGCTGGACGTGCAAGGACTGGCTTTCTATCGTCGCGTAGAGGCTGGCTACCATGAGATGATCGCGCAGGAGCCGGAGCGCTGGGTCGTCATCAACGCCGGTCGCTCACTCGACGAAGTCCACCAGGAGGTCGTCCGCGCAGTTCGAGGCAAGCTCACCGCGCTCGCGCCCAGCCGCTGAAAGTGAAATCAGGACCTTTCAGCCGCACACAGATGAATCGCCCGCTTCAGCCGCCCGTCTTTCCTGTCGCTTTGGCCTATGGCGCGCTGGTCCTGCTCTTCTTTGCGCCCCATCTGTTGGGCCTGACCGCCTTCCCGGACAGCGATTTCACCCGGCACTTCCTGCCCTTCAGCCTGTTTCAACAGTCTGCAGTTCTGGAACTGCGGCTGCCGCTGTGGGACCCTCACACCTTCTCCGGCCACCCCTTCCTCGCCGACGCCCAATCGGCCGTGTTCTACCCTGTCAGCAATGCGCTGCTTGTCCTCACAAGCTTCGATCGCAGCCCTGAAGGAAGGCTCTACTGGCTGCAGGTGGAGGCCGCGCTCCATATCTTCCTTGCCTGCCTCTTCACCTGCATGCTGGTCCGCCGGCTGACCAGCAGCAGAATGGCCGCATTCACGGCCGGCGCGGTATTCGGATTCTCCGGCTACCTCACCGGCTACGTGCCGGTGCAGTTCGGGATATTGCGTGTCGCTGTCTGGCTGCCCGCAATCCTTCTTCTCCTCTTGCCAGGAGCGGCTCGCCCGGGAACCGGGAGCTCCCAATGCAGCGCAGATGCAGTGAACGCGCCGCCCGCGGCAACCGGTCTTGGCCGTGTATTCCCCCAATGGAAACGCTGGCTGGCCGCGGCCGCAGTGCAAGCGGTCGCCTTTTTCGGCGGCCATCCCCAGACCTTTCTGTTCCTCTCCTATGCCGTTGGTGGCTGGATGCTGATGCTGTTCGTCAGTGATCTGCGCAGCCAGCGTGCAAGTGGCAGTGCAGGCAAGTACCTGTCCAGGGCCCTTTCCATGAGAGCGCTCCTGTACGCGGGCATGGTAACCGCGTATGTCGCCGTTCTGGTCGTCTTGACGCTGGCGCAGCTCTGGCCGGTCTACGAGTATCTGCAACATACCGTTCGCTCCTCGCTCTCCTTCCAGGAGGCCAGCGGCGGCTTCCCGGTTAGAGATACGCTGCAATTTCTGCT
Organism: Caldilineaceae bacterium; assembly: GCA_965204525.1. GTDB lineage: Bacteria > Chloroflexota > Anaerolineae > Caldilineales > Caldilineaceae > Bin5. The sequence goes on from OZ241994.1 coordinate 4,001,800, forward strand.
GCCCGGCCTGCTCACGCTCTATTCCCCGCAATACGTCGGCGTGGTTGCCCTTGGCCTGGCCTGCATCGCCGTCGCCACCCTGTTTACGTCCGGCTTCTCGCTGCCGGGGGCCGATCCACACGCCCGCCCCGCGGCTTTCTTCTTTGTAATCTGCGGGGCAGCCGCTCTCCTGCTCTCCTACGGCGGCAGGTTACCGTTTTACAGTCTCTATTTCCGTTTTATGCCCGGCGGCGAACTGTTTCGAGGCCAGGAGCGGGCGATCTATCTGGTTGCCTTCTCGCTAAGCGTCCTCAGCGGGTACGGAATGGCCCTGTTGCCCACTCTGACCCCGCGCCAAAGACGAACTCTGTGCTGGGGATTCGCGGCCGCCGTCGCCGCAAGCCTGACGCTGTTCGGGCTATGGCGGCAGCTTCCCGCGCGCGCCGATATCGCGACCTCGGCTCTGCTCCGGCCCAGCGCGATGGCACTGCTCATCGCCTTCACCTACGCCATCCTGACCGGACCTCGACTCGGGCGGGGCCAATGGCTGTCTGACCAACCGGTCGCGCGCACGCGCCTCATCGCCCTGATCCCCCTGGCCCTGCTCGACCTGTTTGTCGTTAACTTTGCCACCAACTGTTCCTTCGGCCCGGCGGTGAGGGCTGGACTGGCGCCCTCCGAGGCCGCGGCCGTGCTCGAAGCGTCCCGGTCCCTGGCCGCGGGCTCCAACTCACTCCCGCCCCGCGTCTACAACGAGCATCGAGTGTCCCGCAACAGCGGTCTGCTCCTCGGCTGGGAGGACGTCCTTGGCAAAAGCCCTCTGCGCCACGCCAAATACAACGCGCTTATCACCGATTTTCCCCTTGGCCGAATGTGGGAGCTGACGGGAACCGGCACAGTCCTCACCTGGAGAGACGAGCTGCCCGTCGACAGCCAGCTGGTGGCCGAATTCCCTCAGTCCCAAAGCTCTACGACCTATCTTCACGTGCTGAATTCAGTAACCCCGCGGCTGTGGTGGACGCAGAGTGCACGCTCCGTAAACGACGGCGAAGCCCTTGCCCTGCTGGCCGACCCCTCCTTCAACATCAGAGACGAACTGCTGATCGCCCCCTCCGACGCCGCGGCGCTGGGGAACAACTGGCAGGAGGGACGCATGATCCTCGGCGACGGCGGCCAGGCTGAACTGCAGGTTGAGCGCGTTGCCGCCGGGCATCTGCGTATCGCAATCGAGAGCGCACAGCGCGGCTTTCTCTTCCTCAGCGAGAAGTGGCTGCCCGGCTGGCAGGCCCTGTGGCAAGGGGAACTGTCGCTGCCGGTGGCGCGGGCCAATCGGGCATTCCTCGCCATACCCGTGCCCGCCGGATCCGGCACGCTCGAACTGGTCTATCGACCTCGAAGCGCAGTCTGGGGTCTCGCAGCCAGCGGCGTCGGCTGGGTCGGGCTGTTCATCGCTCTACGCCTTCAGCTTATGGCCGCGGCACGAACCGCCTGGCGGCGCGCGCACGACGCGTTCAACCAGCGCAAAAGGAAGCCACCGCAACCCGCCGCCGGGAAGGCCAGCCCCGCCGCGCCGCAGTTCGGCCGCGAACACGTGCAACTCGCGGGCCAGCGCGCGCTGGCCAACGAACTGCTTCAACGCGGCGCCCTGCTGGCGATTATCCTGACCGGCTTTCTACTGAGGCTCTTCCGCCTGGCTTTCCGGGAACTGCGGGGGGACGAGAGCTTCGGCTTCTTCTTCAGCCTGAACTCCCCTGGCCAGATCGTGGCGCAAACATTGGCGATGCGAGAGCCGCACCCCGTCGGAAGCTACATTCTGCAGCACGCCTGGCTCCAGGTTGCCGGAACCCATGAGTTCGCGTTGCGATTCATCCCCGTCTTTGCGGGGACGGTGGCCATCCCACTGGTCTTCCATCTGGGCAAACAGCTTCGCCTGGGCGCGCCGGCTGCCCTTACAGCCAGCCTGCTCCTGGCCGTGAACGCATACGCTATCTGGCACAGCCAGGATGCCCGTATGTACTCCCTGAGCCTGGCGCTGACCGTGGCCGCCACAATCCTGGCCCTGCGGGTGATCCGGCAGCCCAAAAGCTGGCTGGCTCCTGCAGGCTACGCCGTCTGCGCGGCCGCTGTTCTGAACGTTCATTACTACGCCGCATTCATCATGCTGGCGCACAACTTCTTTGTCCTTTTCCTGCTGCTGCGCAGCATCTGGATACGCCGCTTCCAGCGCCGCGCCGGCCAATTCCTGGAAACGTGGCCTTCTGACAATGGCGCGCTGGTAATGCGTTGGAGCTTTGCGCAGCTGTTGACCCTTGCTCTATGCGCGCCATGGTTTGTCACCGCATGGCAGACCCTGATCGGCTACAATGGCAACGGCGATTCCCCCGCCTTTGGGCCAATGCTGTGGCGCTCTCTCGGTGTCTTTACCCTGGGCGAGACCGTCCCACATCCGATCTGGCGATTTGCCGGAGGGTTGCTGGCCGGGTCCGTAATCGTCGCGGGAATCGCCCTCAGCCTGCGCAACAAAGGCAGCGCCGAAGACAGTAGCGGGACGCCGGCGGGTAATGAACTCGAAACGCAAACTGACGAAAAGACCCGAATCGGCCCGGATGATTATCAGAAGACCCTGCCCGGCCAGCCAAGCGCAACTCTGTTTCTGCTACTCTACCTGTTCATCCCTCTCCTGGCGACGTGGATCAGCTCGCGCCAGCGGCCGATCTTTGATGAGCGCTATCTGGCCGCGGCGCTGCCGCCTTTCCTGCTGCTGATAGCTGTTAGCGCCGCAAGAGTGAGCAGCTGGGTCGATACGCATCTGCGTTGGCGCTGGCGTTTCTGGGTCGACGGTGACGCGGGCGCGTCCGGCGCGCCGGATTCCGCTGCCCACCGCTCCAGCCTTCTGGCAAGGATCCCGCTCGGCCGGATTTCAGCTGCCGCGCTGGTGCTCCTTGTTGTTGCCGCCAATGTCTACAGCCTGCAAAACCACTATTCTGGCAGCCCGTCATTGGGGTGGCGGGCGCTGGCCGGGACGTTGGACCGCTGGAGCGCCGGGTTGCCGGCACATGAAGTGCGGATTGCGGAGAACTTCCCCGACCCCACCCTCTCCTACTACTACAAGGGCGATGTCCAACAGTTCATGATACCGCCCCGGCCCCATGACGCCGACGGCGCCGCGGAGGTGGTCGATTTCCAAATCCGTAGCGACGTATTCAGAATTATTCTGCCCGTCTCGCCCGCTCCCAACTGGGATGCTGCGGGCATTGCTCCAAATGCGCTGGCCGCTGGCTTTCAGAAGGTCTTGCAGGAGCAGGTCGGTATCTTTCCCGTGCACCTCTATGCTCGACCCGACCCACAGAGCTGGCGGAAGGTAGGCGCACTGTTCGTCAACGGTGTCACCTTGGAGAGAGCCCAGCTGAGCCCGGAAACGCTAACCCCTGGCGGCATTCTGGTCATACACATGGACTGGAGAGGGGATCAGGCAACACTCACCGACGGAGAGAAGATATTCGTCCACCTGCTCAACGAGGACGGCGGCATTCTTTCCCAGGCTGACCCAATCCTGCAGCTGAATTCGGCAGAAGGATTCACGAGTCTGGGCCTCCGACTGCCTGCCACGCTGCCGCCCGGTCCGCTTCGTCTGATTACCGGCCTCTACGACGCAAGCCTGGAGGGCGCGCCCAAAACTGTTACCGAGAATGGGATGGACTCAGTCGTTCTGTCCGAATTTGAGATTGAGGCGACCGAAAAACAGTTCGGTGATCGGGTGGAAACGTCCAGTTCCTTGTTCATACCGTCGACGACCTCTTATGCCAATAGACAGAAGTAGTCAAAATGAGATATGATTCGGTTGGTCCTCCTGCGCTCCTGAGCCGCAGCCCGCGTGAAAATTCGCGGCCTCCAATTGAACTGACATCAGAAACATGAAACTCGTCATTGCCATCGTCAACGAAGAAGACAGCCCCAACCTCCTCGACCGCCTCGGACGCCGCGGCTACTCCGCCACCATAACCGGCACCCGCGGCGGCTTCCTCCGCATCGGCAACGCCACCATCTTCTGCGGCGTCGAGGACGAGCAGGTCGAAGACGTCCTCACCGTCTTCCGCGAAAGCTGCACCAGCCGCATCCAATACGTCACACCCCTGCCCCCCGTCATGGAACCCGGCGAAATGCATATCCCCGCCCCCGTCGAAAAACAGGTCGGCGGAGCCACCATCTTCGTCGTCCCCGTCGATCACTTCGAAAAGATATAACCGCCCCTCCCGCACCCGCCATACCCTACCCCCCATCCCCTAACCCCTGCCCTTCATCCCCCTCCGGCATCGAAGACTCAATCGACTCCGGGCTCTCACCCGAATCCAGCCGGTCCATCACCTCGTTCATCTCATCATCCAGCGGCTCGCCCGTCTCGTCGCTCATCTTGCGCATGAAATGCGCCAGCGCCCGCGGGTCCTCCTGTTCCAACCCGGACAGCAGCGACGAGTCCTCCGCCATCGACTCGATCCGGTTCTCCTCCGAACTCAGCACCCGCAGCCGGCTCATCAGCCGCCGCAGCCGCAGCCCCGCACACTCCGGACAGGCCGAAGCGCCCGCGTCCGCCTCCGCCATCGTCCGAAACAGCACGCTCACCCGCTTCTTGCAGTCAAAACAGAAGTATTCGTAAATCGGCATCGGCCCCTCTTCGCCCCCGCATCCCTTTCAAACAACAGCGCATCCTCAGCCCTGTAGTTCACTAACCCCTGCCCTTCCACGCCGGCGTAAAATCCATACGCGCCTGAATTTTTCACCTACCATTTATTTAACTATACTGATCTTACATACTGTTCCAAGCATGGAACTCCCAGCCGTCCATCATTATATCCAGCCAAAACTCCGGCCCAAAGACGTCGCGACAGAAGATCAGCCAATAGTGAGCGCTAACTACTGACAACCGACCACTGACCACGTATCACTTATCACCGACCACTATCCCATGTCAGACATTCAGGACGATGTAACCCCAATCTACGACCGGCAGAATCAGCCCCATCCGATTCTGGTTGTCCTCTCCGGGCCCAGCGGCGTCGGCAAAGACACCACGCTGGCGCTGATGAAGCAGCGGGACCTTCCCTTCCATTTCGTCGTCACCACCACCACCCGGCCCCGCCGGCCGGCCGAGGTCGAAGGCGTCGACTACCATTTCGTGTCGGTCGGAGAATTCGCCGAACTGATCGACGCCAATGAACTCCTGGAATACGCTGTCGTCTACGGCGACTACAAGGGCATCCCCAAAGCCCACGTGCGCAAGGCCCTGGCAAGCGGCAAGGACGTCATCCTCCGCATCGACGTGCAGGGCGCAGCCACCATCCGCCGCCTCATCCCCGAGGCCGTAACCATCTTCCTGGTGGCCGAAAACGAAGAGGAGCAGTTGCGCCGCCTGCTGGAGCGCAAAACCGAAACACCCGACAGGCTCAAAATGCGCATCGCCACCGCCCGCAAGGAGATGCAGCACCTGCAGGATTTCCATTACGTCGTCGTCAACCGCGACGACTGCCAGGAGGAGACCGTCGACAAGGTGATCAGCATCATCCAGGCTGAAAAATGCCGCGTGGACTGGTCTCCGGTAGACCTATAGACCGGCCGCGATGAACCTCTTCGGCAACGAGCCCCGCCCGGACGGCCCGCCCCCCGCGCCAGCCTTCTTCATCCCTCTCGTCCCCCCGCGCGTCAGCCGCGCCCTGATCGCCGTCAACCTCCTCGCCTTTGCCGCCACCTTCCTCTACGGGCTGCTCGAATACCGCGTCTGGAACGGCCCCACCAACCTGCAGGTTCTCTTTGACCTCGGCATGAAGTCCAACTGGCATATCCTCCAGGGCCAGAGCTGGAGACTCTTCACGGCCATGTTCCTCCACATCGGCCCCATCCATCTCATCTCCAACCTCATCGGCCTCTTCTGGCTCGGCCCCATCATCGAAGGCCATTTCGGCCATGTCCGCTTCTCCGTTATCTACCTCCTCGGCGGCCTGCTCGGCAGCATCGCCAGCTACGCCTTCTCGCCCGCCCTCTCCGCAGGGGCATCCGGCGCCGTCTTCGCCCTGCTCGGCGCAACCATCGTCTATTTCTATCGCTATCGGGAAAACATGGGCCGGCAGGGGAAGTCGATGCTCCAGTCAGCGGTCGCGATTCTGGTCATCAACCTTTTCCTCGGTTTCTCGGTCACCAACGTCGACAACTGGGGCCACCTGGGCGGCCTCGCCGGCGGCGCCATCGTCGCTAGCGGCCTTCTGCCCCGCTACCGCCGGCCCTCCATGCTCAGCTTCGGCCGCCAGCCCCTCATCCGCGAAGCAAGCATCGTCCGCAATCTGGCCTGGACCCTCCTCTGCGCGCTCCTCTTCTTCGCCGCCTTCCAGACCGCCACTCTCGCCGGTCCTCCTCTGCGCTAGTCCGCCCAGCCGCACACCCACTGACCACTGCAGCTCTACCCACTGCCGTTCAGTCCCTCCGCAATCAACTCCACCACATCCTTCACCTCAACACCATCCCCCGCCGCCTTCGCCGCATCCGACATCATCGTCAGACAGAACGGACAGCCCACCGCCACCGTCTCCGCACCGGTCGCCCGCGCCTCCGCGTAGCGCTCCGCGCTCACCGCCCGCTCGCCCGGCTCCTCCTCCTTCCAGAACTGCGCGCCGCCCGCCCCGCAGCAAAAACTCTGCTGCCCGTGCCGCGGCATCTCCTCCAGCTCGATGTTCCCCGCCGCCAGCAGCGCCCGCGGCGCGTCCACAATGCCGTTATGCCGCCCCAGGTAACAGGGATCGTGAAACGTAACCGCCCCATCCTGCGCCACGTTATAGTCCAGCTTGCGAGCCGCCACCAGCTCCGACAACAGCTGCGTATGGTGAATGACCTCCCACTGCGGCCCCCCTTCACGCCCACTGTACTGGTGATACTCCTTGCCGATACTGTGCAGACAGTGCGGGCACGTCGTCACGATCCGTTGCGGCGCAACCTCGTTAAGCGCCTCCATATTGCTCTCCGCCATCCCCCAGAACAGGTCCTCCCGTCCCGACCGCCGCGCCGCGTCCCCGCTGCAGTTCTCCATCGCGCCCAGCACCGCGAAGCGCACGCCCGCATGGTTCAGCACCTTCGCAAAAGCCCGCGCCGTCTCCCGCGCCCGCGGATCATAGCTCGGCGCGCACCCCACCCACCACAGGATCTCCGCCTCCGGCTCCTCATCCACCGTCGGCACCGCCAGCCCCTCCGCCCACACCAGCCGCTCACGCGCGCTCTGGTTCCATGGATTGCCCTGGCGTTCGATCCCCCGGTAGGCCTGCTGCAGCTCCTGGGGAAAGCTGTTCTCGGTCAGCGCCTGGTAGCGCCGCAAATGCATGATGTCGAACATCGGCTCGTTGCCCACCGGACAGATGTCCACGCACGCGCCGCACGCCGTACATGCCCACACCGCCGATTCGCTGATCGCATACTCCAGCAGAGGCGGCGTCTCCCCGCCCGCCGCCACTGCCGCCGCCTGCCCGTTGATCGCATAGCGCTTGTTGACCTCCAGCGCCGCGGGCGACAACTCCTTGCCCGTCACGTATGCCGGACACACATCCTGGCAGCGGTTGCACATGATGCAGGCGTAGGCATCCACCAGATGCGGCCAAGGCAGCTGCTCCAACCGCGCCGCGCCGAACTCCTCGATCGTCTCGTCCTCAAAGTCCAGCGGCGGCAGCTCCCCCAGCGAGCTCCGCTGCGGCCGCGCCAGAAAGTTGACCCCCGACATGATCAAGTGCAGATGCTTCGTGCGCGGAAACCACGGCACAAACGCCAGCACCAGCCCCAGCGCCACCCACCAGCCCAGATGCTGCCCCAGCGTCAAAGTCGACGCGCTCATCCCGCCCCACAACAGGCTCACCCCGTTCGCGAACGGCTGCCCCGGCTCCCCGTGACCCGCCGTCTGCCGCACCAGCGCGATTCCAAAGCTCTCGCCCAGCAGCCGGAAGCCCACGTGCAGCAGAATGAACAGCCCCACCAGCAGCGAGTCCCGCCCGATGCCCCCCGCCTTCACCTTCTCCACTAGCATCACATTCTCGTGATAGTCCAGCTCCGCTGCGCGCACCACAAAACGCCGCACCAGAAAGTAGACCATGCCAATCAATATTCCGGCCGTCACCACATCCGCCACAAGACGGTATCCCGCGCCGATCGCACCCTCGCCCAGAAAGCGGACCGAAAAGTAGCCCTGCACCAGATCGCCCAGGTTCACCAGCAGATAAAAGACGAACCCCCACGCAATCAGCGCGTGAAAGAGACCGGCCCCACCGCGGCTCTTCCACATATTGCCGAACGTAAGCCACCTGCCCGCCGCCTGCGCCAGCCGGCCCGCAACCTCACCCCGCGTCGGCAGCTCCCCCGCCCCCCGCCGCACCACTTCAAGAACCCGCCTGAACTGGACAAAGCTCACATAGACCGACACCGCAACCGCGGCCAGAAAGATCAGCTTCTCCGCAAGAGTCAGCATGGCAGTTCACACCCGCTTCCGTGTATCGCATTGAGATCGGTCTCTCCTCCTCCGGCGTCCCCCGGACCGGAGAGCATTGCACAATTATACACACCCCCACAAAGTAGCGCAGCAGACCGAACCAACTTATACTTCACTAACCACTACCCACCAACCACTGACCACCAACCACCGCAGTCCCGATGCTCGGAACCATAATCCCCGCCCGCCGGTTCGCCATCGCCATGGTGCGCCGCATGTTGCAGGTCGATCTACCCACCGCCGTCCGCTCCGATGAGGACGTCGAAGCCGAAGTATGGCGCAACTACAACTGGAACTTCTCCGTCAATGTTATCGACGGCGCCTTCTTCCTCCTGGCCCAGAGCCTCATGTCGGCCACCACCATCCTCCCCTTCTTCGTCAGCAGGTTGACCGACAACCCCTTCTTCTTCGGCCTGCTCGCAGTCATCGCCAACGGCGGCTGGTTCTTCCCCCAGCTCCTCAGCGCCGGCGCCATCGAACGCACGGACCGCAAAAAGCCCTGGCTGATCAATCTCGGATTCTTCCTGGAACGTCTTCCGCTCGTCCTCCTGACCGCAACAACCCTGCTCGCAGTCAGCTCGCCCTCCTGGGCCCTCGCCCTCTTCCTGCTCGCATTCGCCATCTACAACTTCGGCGCCGGTATCATCGCGCCTGCCTGGCAGGACCTCCTCGCAGTCTGCTTTCCCGCCACCCGCCGCGGCCGCCTTATGGGCGTAACCATGTTCGTCGGCGGCATCGCCGGCGCCCTCGGCGCCCTCGGCAGCAGCCGCATCCTGGAGACATTCCCCTTCCCCCGCAACTTCCTCATCCTCTTCGGGCTCGCCACCATACTCATGTTCGCCGGCTGGGCCGTCCTCGCCCTCACCCGCGAGCCGGTGCGCCAGGTCCCCCGCACCGAAGAAAACCGCCTCCGCATCTGGACCAGACTCGGCCGCATCCTGCGCCGCGATCAGAACTTCCGCCGCTTCCTCATCGCCCGCGGCCTGCTCGCCGTCGGCGGCATGGGTATGGCCTTTGTCACAGCGGCCGCCATCAGCAAATGGGACATATCCGGCGGTACCGTCGGCAACTACACCGTCGCCCTCCTCGCCGGCCAGTCCGCCAGCAATCTGATATTTGGCCTTCTCGCCGACCGCAAAGGACACAAACTCTCGCTCGTGCTCGGCGGGCTCGCCGCCGCCTCGGGCTATGTCATCGCCGGGCTGGCCGCCATGCCGGTTCTCTACTATCTTGTCTTCGTCCTCCTCGGCGTCTACTTCAGCTCCACCTTCGTCTCCGGCCTCATGATCGTGCTCGAGTTCACCGGGCCCGAGCAGCGCCCCACCTACGTCGGCATCACCAACTCCATCATCGGCGCCATCAACGTCGTCATCCCCCTCCTTGGGGGCTGGCTCGCCACCGTCAGCTATTCATATCTCTTCGCTCTCAGCGCCGTCGCCGGCCTGGTCGGCGTCCTGCTCATGGCCTTCTGGGTCGCAGACCCCCGTCATGCCGTCGAAAACGCCTGACTTGCGCCCTCTGCCCGTTCGTGGTAGAAATTCAAAAAAGCGCCTACTCCACGGAGACATAAAATGACACTGAATCACGTCTGCTCTCATCTCTCGCTTACCTCCGGCGAAGCCATCTACGGCACCGCCGGGAACGGCACCGATGTCTGGTATGTGCTTGAATATCCCGCTGTGTGGGGCGCCAAGGCCATGGAGGAGAGCAAGCTCGACGACGCCCTCAAAGAACACCTGCAACAGGCGGTTTCCGCCACGCCCGGCTCCCGCCTCCAGCTCATCAAACACAGCGAATCCCGCAACGGCTCCGGCTTCAGCTTCTTCATCGGCCTCTCCCAGGAGGACAATACCGCACTCTACCGCTTCCGCCTGGCCGATTTCACCGACCTCGCCGCCATGGACCTGTCCGCCATGGTCGCCGAAATGCGCGCCGCGCCCGAGCGCTACGCCGCCCACAAACACGACGAACCCCTCTTTCTCGTCTGCACCAATGGCAGCCGCGACCGCTGCTGCGCCACGCTCGGCGTGCCCGTCTATCTCACCATGGCCGCCTACGCCGGCGACCATGTCTGGCAGACCACCCACACCGGCGGCCACCGCTTCGCCCCCACCATGATCGTCCTGCCGCACGGCCTCTACTACGGCCGCGTCAGCGTCGAAGACGCCGTGCCCCTCATCGACTCCTACAACGCCGGCGACGTCTACACGCTCGACCGCTACCGCGGCCGCTCCTGCTACAAGGCGCCCGTCCAGGCCGCCGAATACTACCTGCGCGCCGAAACTCACCAGCAGTCGCTCGACGCCTTCTCCCTCCTCGACGCCGACCAGCAGGACGACGTCTGGGTCTGCCGCTTCCGCTCCAATGGCGACGATCTTGTCCACGAACTCTTCGTCCTCACTGAAGAGTCCGAGTTCGTCATCCCACTCAGCTGCCGCAAACCCGACACCGAGCGCGTCCCCCAATACCGCCTGCTCTCCCACTCCGTCCACGCCCCCACCCCGGCCTGACCTCCGTCACCGCCGCAACGTCAGACGACCGGGGTCACCAAGAGCGTTACCACTCAGCCAAAGTCAATTCACGAACCATAGTGAGGAGAGCAGAGGCGTTTCTCTCTCCTCACTTCTCTTTACTCACTCCTCGTTTTTGGCGCAACGGCAGTTAATTCCTCAGTGAACCATCCTTAACACGCCCGTTTACCCCTGCCGCAGAAAATCCCTCCCAATTTCGTCAAATTTCAGTCTTTTTGTGTGCTACACTTTTGCGGTGCGCAGTGTTGCGGCAAGCCTTGCAAGCGCGTACCTGTTTACGGCCCCTGCCGGCTCCGGTCCTCACGGAGCGCAGGCTAACTCCGTAACAGGCTCAAGAAGAGATGTGTCAATCAATCCATATAACTGGAAAGGGAGTCGTTTATGTTCGTCAAGAATGTCGGAAGGTTGCCGTTGGTTCTGGTCCTTCTCGCCGCCCTGCTGCTGACCGCCTGTGTGCCGATTCAGCCGATGGAGATGGAGAGCGCAGGCGAAGCCACCGAGTTGACCATCTATTCGGGCCGCAACGAGAACCTGGTAGGGCCTCTGCTGGAGCGCTACCAGGAAGTGAGCGGCATCACCGTTAACGTGCGCTATGGCGGCACCGCCGAACTGGCCGCTACCATTTTGGAGGAAGGACAGAACTCACCGGCCGACGTCTTCTATGGCCAGGACGCCGGCGCCCTCGGCGCGCTCTCTCTGGCCGGGCGCCTCTCAGCGCTGCCCGCAGAGATCCTGGACAGGGTCGACCCCCGCTTCCGGGCCGGCAACGGCGATTGGGTCGGCGCCAGCGGACGCGCCCGCGTATTCGTCTACAACACAGAAATGGTCAGCATGGACGAGCTGCCCAACGACATCTGGGAGTTGACCGATCCCAAGTGGAAGGGCAAGGTCGGCTGGGCGCCCACCAATGGCAGCTTCCAGGCCTTCGTCACCGCCGTCCGCGTCCTTGAAGGGGAGGAGCGGGCTAAGGAATGGCTCGAAGCCATGATCGCCAACGACGTGCAGGTCTATCCCAAGAATACCCCCATCGTCGAGGCGACCGGCAAGGGCGAGGTCGTGCTCGGTCTTGTAAACCACTACTACCTGTACAGATTCCTTAAAGAGGATCCCGGTTTCCAGGCCAAGAACCACCACCCGGCCTCCGGTGATGCCGGCGCCATGATCAACGTCGCCGGCGCAGCCGTGCTGGATACCGCCAAGGACAAGGCCGCAGCCGAGGCATTCGTCGCCTTCCTGCTTTCGGACGAAGCGCAGACCTACTTCTCCGAGCAGACCAACGAGTATCCCCTCGTAGCCGGTATTCCGACCACCGCCGAAGGGCTGCTGCCCCTCGCCGACGTGAACACGCCCGACATTGACCTGACCGACATTGACGACCTGCAGGGAACACTTGAGCTTCTTCAAGAGGTAAACGCGCTGCAGTAAGGGTAAGTTTTCCTCTTTTGCCTCCAAAGCACACCCGGCGGACGACAACCTCCTCGACGTCCACCGGGTGTGTTTTCCTCCTACTGACCACTGCAGTTCTAAACGATCTTCAGCTGCGGCTGACTGCCCCCTGACAGCGCGCGCAGCTGCGCCACCACCTTCTGCGCCAGTTCGCCGAACGTGCGCGCCGCCTCGCTCTCAGGGCTCGCCGCAACGATCGGCCGCCCCCCGTCTCCCGACGCGCTGATCTCCGCGTCCAGACCGACTACGCCCAGCAAGGCGGTACCCAGTTCAGCGGCCGCGGTCTCGCCGCCGCCGCTGCCAAAGATCTCCCCGCTCATATTCTCGATCACGCCCAGGATCGGCACCTCGAGCTGCTCGAACGCCGCCGCGCCGCGCCGCGCATCCGCCACCGACACCATCTGCGGCATCGTTACGATCAGCCCGCCGCTCAGCGGCGCGATCTGCGCCAGCGAAAGCTGCGCGTCCCCCGTCCCCGGCGGCAGGTCCACGATCAGATAGTCCAGCTCCCCCCAGCGCACGTCGGTGAACAGCTGCTGGATCGCCTTGTGCAGCATCGGCCCCCGCCAGATCAGCGCCTGCTCAGGCGGCAGCAGGAAGCCCATGCTCATAAAGCGCACGCCATGCGCCTCCGCCGGAATCAGCTTGCCCGCCTCCACCGGCGGCATCTCACCCACGCCCATCATGATCGGGATATTCGGCCCGTAGATGTCCGCGTCCAGCAGGCCAACCGCCGCGCCCGTCTGCGCCAGGCTCACCGCCAGATTGACGCTGACCGTGCTCTTGCCCACGCCGCCCTTACCGCTCGCCACCGCGACGATATTCTTGATTGGAATCCCCAACTTCGCCTCAATGCGCGGGTCAAATGGGACCCCATCCGGCTGCTTGCCTGCACCGTCCACATTGCCACTCGCCATAATCAGTCCCTATCCCTCCAGTCCCGGCACACCGCCGCAACGGTCCAGCCGGAACATTGAAATCGGTATAGTAGCTGCCTGCCGCTACCTTACTCTCCTACCCCGCCCCTGTCAAAAACCGGACCAGCGCTCCATAGCCTACGGGCGGGGTCACTAACCATCTGGGTCTACTGAAAACTAGAAACTGTCCTCCAAAATCATCCGCGCCGCACGCTGCCCGATCTCCACCGCGTAGTTCGTCCCCCGGTCCCACGGGTATACCTGGCTCATCGATGCGAAGTAAAGGCCCCGCAACGGCGTGCGCAGCTCCGGGATCAGCGCGGCGTAACCCCGGACCGGTACCGGCTGCGCATACGAAGCGCGATGCAGCCACGCGCCCGTCACCCACTCGGGACGGAACGCGCGGTTGAAGCGCGGCAGCGCCGGCAGAAACTCCGCCAGCAGCTCCTCCTGCGACATTGTGAAATAGCGGTGCGACGGCTCCAGGTAGTCGCCCAGATAGAGCAGATGATCCCCGCCGTAGCGGCCCGGGTCGATCATGTTCGTGTGCTCGACCAGCACCAGGAACGGAAGCCCTTCCGCCTTGGGCACGTTCACCCAATAGGTGTCTTTCAGCAGCGGGCGGTCCAGCGCCACCGTCATCACCACCGCCCCCATATGGCGCAGCGACCCCAGCTTCGAAAGATAACCGGCCGGCAACTCCGGCGCCAGCCGCTGCATCAGCCCCGGGCTGACCGTCGCAAGCACAACATCGAAGTTGCCTGAAGCCGAAGACCCGCCCCCATTCTCTTCCCGCGCCCCGCGCTCTACCCTGAAACCGCCCTCAGCCAGCGGCGTCACCGCACGCACCGGCGCGTTGGTCTCGACCGTCACGCCCCGCTCACGCGCCGCCGCGCCCAGCCTGTCCACGAACGCCTGAAAGCCCCCGCGGTAGTAGCCGAGTCGCGGCGTCCGTTTGTAGACCCTCGCCCAGAACCAGGCCAGATTGACATCCTGGAAATGCGGGCCGAACTTGCCTTCCAGCATCGGCCGCCACAGCTTGCCGTAGGCTGTCTCCCCCATGCGCCGCGCCAGCCATTCATCCGCCAGCAGGCCGTCAAACGCACGCCACGGCGGCCGCGGATGATATTTCAGATAGGCCAGCACCAGCCCCATCCGCAGCTTCTGCGGCAAGGACAGGTGCGGAAAGCGCAGGAGGCGCCCAGGGCTGTCAAGCGGATAGTTCGCGCCCTGGAAGTGCATCACCGTCGAGGGGCGGTGGATCTCCAACAGGTCGCCTGCGCCGATCTCTTCCGTCAGCCGTATGATAGCGTCATCGTTGGTGAACAGATGATGATAGAACTTCTCCAGCGGCCAGTCCCAGCTTGCCCGCCCCTTGAATCCCGAAGCCAGCCCGCCCAGCTCCGGCCCATTCTCAAAAACATGTACCTGCGCGCTGCCCGCGCCCGCGAGCTCGTAGGCCGCGGCAAGACCCGCAACCCCGCCGCCGATGATCGCGATTCGAACGGCTCCATCTCGCTGCGCGCGCGCACTGCGTGAGCTCATCAACGTTCTACCCCGTTTTCAACCTTTGCTGCGCGTCCCGCTCGTGCATTTGCAACGCCAGGCAAGACCCGCAAACATCCCCGCCTGGAAAGAAAAAACCAGCGCACAGAAGGCGCTGGTCTATCTGCAGTTGCGAAGCGCTGCCTCAAGGCGTACAGCTTTTTGTTCAGGCAGCGGCCAGTGTCAGCGTTCCCATGCCGCTCAGCTGGCGGTCGATCTCATCCTGCGCATTGCTGTAAAGCCGCAACAGATCCGCGTCGGTCCCCTTGTATGTGCGGATCGTCTGGAGCGAGCAGAAGGCGCACCCCCGCAGGAATTTATAGTAGTTGCTATGACACTTCATACAGTCGCCCAGATTGATCATCATCAGCACGAAGGCCAGACTGTCCGGGTGCGTATCGGGCAACACCGACACTCGATCGACCAGCTCGCGCCAGCTGTCGCCGCGCAGATCCCGCAATGTCGGGATCAAGTAGGCCGGGAAGAACAACTCCGCCTTTCCGTCGAGCACCGCATCATTTACATCAACCATACGTCCTCCCTTCACTCGTCCAACACACTTCACATTGGCGACCAGACCGCCGGCGCCGTGTCAGCCAGGAAGACTCCCGCTTCAGCATGCGTCCTTTCTCTACACGTCCAAGCTATCGCCGGGATTCAGAACTGCGCACTCAATGTCGGTGTCGTCCTGCAGCTTCTGCGCAAAGGCCTCCACATCCTGTTCAATCGGCGGGAAGGTATTGTAGTGGAAGGGGATGACCTTCTTGGCCTTCACGAACTGGGCCGCCTGAATGGCGTCATCCGGCCCCATCGTGAAGTTGTCGCCGATCGGCAGCGCCGCCAGGTCCACGCCGCCCACGTCGCCGATAAGGCGCATATCATAGGTCAGGCCGGTATCGCCGGCGAAGTAGACGTCGGTGCCGTCATTGAAATGGATCAGGATGCCAGCCGGATTGCCGCCGTAGCTGCCGTCGGGCAGCGCGCTGCCGTGGTGCGCGATCGTCAGCTTGACGCGACCGAAATCGAAGTTGTAGCCGCCCCCAATGTGCAGCTGGTGAACATTTTCAATCCCCTGCGCCATCAACCAGTCGCCTATCTCAAAGTTGCAGATGACCAGGCAGCCGGTGCGCTTGGCAACCGGGATCGCATCGGCGATGTGGTCTGCGTGCCCATGCGAAATGAGCATCACGTCGGCGTCAACGCTTTCCGCGGTTGCGTCCGCCGGCGCCACCGGGTTGTTGGGCGCTAAAAACGGGTCGATCAGCAGCTGCGTCCCATCCGCGTCCACCCCGAAAGTCGCATGTCCGTAGAATGTAATCTTAACCGTCATTTCCCCATCTCCTCACCGGCCAACAGGTGTAACCGACGACTGATCACTGACCACTATCCTGCTTCCGCTGCCGCGCCCGCTCCTGCGCCCTGCGCTTCAGTTCTTCCATGCGCGCCCTCTTGGCGTCGGCCGCATCACTATCGCTGCCGCCGCCCTCTGCCGCCTGGGCCTGGCGCTGCGCGGCCCGCTCTTTGGCCAGCGCCTGCAGCTCTGCCGCCGAGCGCTTTGGCGCTGCCTGAGCCGCGGCCGACTCTTCCGCGGCGGCCGCACTCCTGGCTGCTGCCCTGGCCGCTGCCTTGGCAGCCTTCTCTTCCTCCTGCTTGCGCTTCTGTTCCTCTTCTTCCTTGCGCCGCGCCTGCTCCTCTTCGTACTGCGTCGGCCACAGCGCCGCGTAGTACTCCAGCGGGACGGTCAGCTCCTCCATATCGTAGACAAGCTGCGGATAGCGATCATAGACCGCCAGCTCGTAGTCATGGTTCATCTTGATGGCGTCGAAGGGGCAGAACTCAACACAGAAGCTGCAGCTCATACAGACGGCCGCGTCGATGTAGAACTCCGAGCAGCGGGTCACCGGCTTGCCGTTCTCATCGCTGTCGCGCACGATCCAGATACACTGCGGGGGACAGACCTTGGCGCAGATGCCGCAGGCCGTGCAGCGGTCCTCCTGTTTCTCCGAGTCCCAGATCAGCATCGGGATATAGCGGAATCGCTCCGGCAGCAGCCGCTTCTCCTCCGGATACTGGATCGTCAGCAGGCCTTCCTGGTCGATCGGCTGCTGGATCACGCGGCGGTTGTTGCCCAGCTCCAGGCTGCCCTTGTAGCGGTCGGGCACACTCTCGCGGTCGTCCTCAAATGTATCCAAAGCGTGCTTCAAAGTCACGCCCAGTCCCTTAAGAAGCCCTGTCCCAAACATACCGTAAACCCCCAAGTGCGGTTTTTAGTAGTCAGTTTTCAGTTTTTAGTAACGGCACGCCCAACAGTTTTGAGCGGTCACCAAGAACTAAAAACTCGAAACCAAGAAACTGAAGTTACCGATCCACTTCACCCAGCACGATGTCGATGGCGCCCAGGATTACGATAGCGTCCGCCACCTTGTAGCCGACGCTCATCGGGCCGAGCGCGTTCAGGTTGATGTAGCTGGGCGAACGTACATGGTAGCGCCACGGCTGCGTTTTGCCGTCGCTGGACAGATAGAATCCCAGCTCGCCCTTCGGCGCCTCCAGCCGGCCGTAGACCTCGCCTTCCGGCGCCCGCAGCGTGTAGCCGCCCCTGCCGCCGAGCGTCTCGCCCCCGGGCATGTCCCGCAGCGCCTGCTGCAGGATGCGCACACTCTCCTTCGCCTCCAGCATCCGGATGTAATAGCGGTCGTAGATGTCGCTGTTCGGCAGCGTCGGGACGTCGAAATCGAAGCGGTCGTAGATGCCGTACGGCTCCGCCTTGCGGATGTCGTACGCCAGGCCGCCGGCCCGGATCATCGGCCCGCTCACACTGAGGGCGATCAGGTCCTCGACCGCCAGGTAGCCGACGCCGCGGCCGCGCGCCTTCAGGATCTCGTTTTCGGTCAGCAGCCTGTCCAGCTCGTCCAGCGCCCGCGGCAGCCGCTCGTTGGCCAGGTAGGCCGCCTGCTCGTGCCAGCCCTCGGGCAGATCGCGCACCACGCCGCCAAAGCGCATGTAGTTGCACATCATGCGCGCGCCCGACACCGCCTCGAACAGGTCCAGGATCATCTCCCGCTCTTCGATCGCGTAGAGGGCCGGCGTCTGCAGCGCGCCCAGGTCGTTGAGGATGAAGCCGATCGACCAGGTGTGATTGACGATGCGGGTGAACTCCGCCATGATCACGCGCAGATATTCGGCCCGTTCCGGCACCTCGATGTCCGCCAGTTTCTCCACCGCCAGCGCGTAGGCCCAGTTGTTGCTCATCGAGTTCAGATAGTCGAGCCGGTCGGTGAACGGCATGTTCATCAGCCAGGTATTGCGCTCGCCGATCTTTTCGTGATTGCGGTGCAGATAGCCCATCTCCGGCTCGAGCGCCAGGATCGTCTCGCCCTCCACGCGGGTTAACATGCGGAACACGCCGTGCGTGCTGGGGTGATGCGGCCCCAGGTTGACGACGATGCTCTCGGTATCCAGGTGCGGCTCGTTCTCGTGCTGGGGCGCCTGGCTCACCGGCACATACGCGACGGCCTCCTGCCACGAGTCCGGGTCCCATCCGGCCGGATAGGTCGTGTTCTTGGCCCACGGCAGCTTGTCTTCGTGGAAGGCGTATTCGCCCTTGGGATGGCGGCTGCGGAACGGCTTGGCGTCCTCCTCGTAGTAGGCCTCATGCCAGTCCTTGCGCATCGGGTGCCCGTTGAAACCGTCCCAGAGCAGGATGCGCCGCAGATTCGGATGCCCGTCAAACTTGACGCCGAACAGGTCGTAGACCTCCCGCTCCTGCAGGTTGGCGCCCGGGAAGACCGGGGTCGCGCTCGGCACCGTATCGTCCTCCGGCACGCGCACGTGCAGCGCAATCGAACCGCCCCCGCGCCGTGTGCTGTAGAGGTTGTAGACGACTTCCAGGCGGGCGTTGATATCGGCGCGCAGCTTGCCGCCGTACCCCTGGTAGTCGACGCAGGTCAGATTGGAGAGAAAGTCATAGCCCTGCGCATCGCGAAGATGGGCCAGCACGTCCAGAATCCTGTCCGGCGCGATCACATAGGCCGTCTCAGTATCCTCGGCCCACGCGCCCACCAGCGCGTCAGCCAGTTCCGGTGTAAGCCCCAATTCGTTCGCGGGCGCTTCCGCCACAGCAGTTGCTTCGGTCATTCCACACTCTCAATGTATCTGATCTATCTCTCGCGTTTCCAACAGCCCCGGCACAGCAGTTCACTGACCAGTGAAGTTAAAGTCCCTTCTTCTCCCGCCAGCGTCTCTTCGCCTCTTCCATGCGCGCCTTCGCCTTGTCCGAGATTTCCACCGGCCCGCGCGCGTGTCCTGCCGCGTCGCCGCCGGCCCCGTTGCTGGCAGCCGCCGCGCCGTTCGACGCCGCCTTCAGCGTCGTATCCTTGATCAGCTCCACCTGGCGCGGGTCGAAGACGTCCGGCCCCAGCCGCGGCACCGGCACAAACTGCGAAGAGTCCTTGCGGTACCAGGGCACGGACACCACGCTCTGGCGGTCCACCTTTTCGTGCATCTTCATCAGGCCGTAGATCAGCGCTTCCGGCGTCGGCGGGCAGCCCGGCACATAGACATCGACCGGGATATACTTGTCGATGCCGCTGACCACGTTATAGCCCTCTTTGAACGGCCCGCCGCCCGTGGCGCAGGCGCCCATGCTCAGCACATAGCGCGGCTCCGCCATCTGGTTATAGATGCGCACGATGGCAGGCACCATCTTTTTCGTCACCGTGCCTGAAACGATCATCAGGTCGCTCTGGCGCGGGCTGGGCCGCATGACCTCCATCCCGAAGCGGGCCAGGTCGTAGCGGCTCGCGGCCGTCGCGATCATCTCGATCGCGCAGCAGGCCAGCCCGAAGAGAAGCGGCCACATGCTCGAGCGCCGGCTCCAGTTATAGATCTTGTCCACCGTCGTGATCAGAACATTCGCCTCCAGCTCCTCGGGAACGCTGATCTCGTCGTGCAGAAAAGGTCGTAGTTGGTCCTGTTTCAGCTGCTGGAAATTGGGCGGAAGTGATGCCATGCCGTTATTCCTGTCAAGAGTTCCTGCGACCCCAGCCTACTCGTACCGGCAAATGCTTCGGTCGCATACCAATCCAAAACGGAACGCCCCGTGCGTCCATTTGCCCATCGTACTCCAAATATACCCCAGCGCGCGGGGAAAAGCAAGTGAATTTCGTTACAAGTGGATTATAAAGCCGATGGGAAGACGGGTCAAGACAAGTGGTGGCGGGGATGTAGCCCAAGTGCGAGGAGAGAGGAGAGAGTAACATCGTCTGGTCTGCCGGAAAGCAGTTCACAAAGCGAGACTCCTTGAACTGTGCAACTCAAAATGAGCGTTTGCCAATGTCGGGCCGCCCCTTGCGGGCGCCCTCCTGGAAGGCCGCCCTGGCGTCCCCATGTAGATGCGATTGCCCTAGATGGAGAAGAGGTCAACCAGACGAGCAATAATGATTAGGGCTCGTTGGCATTTTCGAGGTGTGTCGAGAAGGCAAGCTCTTCCGGCTGCGTTCGGTGAAAAGGCGGGGTTTCAAAGCGGGCTGAAGAGACACAGTTTCAGGGTAACTGCACGAAAAGCTGGGCTGGGCGCACCCTGAACACAGGTCGTGCACTCGTACGGGAACAGGTAAACGCTCGTACGAGCGTTTACGAGAGATCCACGAGCGTTTACGAGCGTTTGCGAGAAAAAAATTTCGAGAGACAGAACAGCGTTTATCCACAATAATATAATAATTATCTGATAAGAGAGAGCTCATGTGCGTTCAATTTGAAACCAAGAGTTTTCGCGCGGGCTGGCGCCTGACATCGCAGGCGTCTCACTCGCTCTATTGCTACTCGCAAGCTCGTGGACCCGTTTGGGATCTCCATGAGAAACGATAGGGCGCTGGTCCCCTGGCGCACGGTCAAATATCGTCTGATCCCCCACTTCCCCGCTTTCGATTGCGCGGATCTTGCCTGCTTCATTGAAACTGTGAGAAGCTCTTTCAGTTGCCCTTCGATGGAATTGACATTAGATTTTCCAGACAGTGTCTGGAAAATCTTGTCTGAAGGGTAGCTTATGTAGAAGAGACGCATGTTATGAAGATTCTGACGGGAAAACCCGCGTCCAAACAACGGGGTCAAGTCATTCGCTAGTCTTTCAATGAGCGCACTTCCGTAGGCAGCTCGCTCCTCTCCTGATTGCTCGAACTCAACGATACGATGCCCGATTGACCTGCCCCCGAGTTCGGTAGGCAAAGGGGCGAGTTATCTTTCGACACTTTTCCCCTAAGCCCCCGGTCAAACCGGACGTGATAGTTTCCCATCATCCGGCTTTCTCAGAGGGTGTTTGGAAATTCCTGCTTGGTAGAATAGGGGTGCCAAGACGCACCTATTCAAACCAAGCAGGAGGGTACATTGTCTCACACGCAAGGTGGATACGCCAGTGATCTGGCGGAGGAACAGTGGCAAGTGGTCGAACCATATTTGCTCTGCGAACGGAAGGGGGCGGGACGACCGCTGGAATTGAGTCTGCTGGCAGTGGTGAATGCGCTCTTCTATGTGGTACGCACCGGTTGTCCGTGGCGCTACTTGCCGCACCGCTATCCCAACTATAACAGTGTCTATTACCACTATCGCAAGTGGTGTTGCGATGGTTCATGGCAACGAGTCAACTTTGCCTTATGCCAGTTAAGCCGCCAACAACAAGGACGCAAACGCAAAGTAAGCGCAGCCATCATCGACAGCCAGAGCGTGAAGACCACCGAAGCGGGCGGTGTGCGCGGCTACGACGCAGCCAAAAAGATCAATGGTCGCAAACGGCACATTGCCACCGATACCCTGGGCAACCTGCTGGCCGTTGTTGTCCACGCAGCCAACATTCAGGATTATCATGGCGCCCGACCACTCCTGGAACTGCTCCAACAGACTGCGGCCACCACGCAACATATCTGGGCAGACAGCATCTATGGTCGCGCAGGTCTGGCTACCTGGATGCGTGAAACCTTCCATATCGCGCTCGAAATCGTCAAACGCAACCCGGGACAGAAGGGCTTCTCGGTCCTCCCCAGACGTTGGGTCGTTGAGCGCACTTTCGCCTGGCTGGGACGCTACCGCCGTCTGAGCAAAGACTACGAACACTATACCAAAAGTAGCGAAGGCGTCATCTACATCGCTTCCATTCACACGATGCTGCGACGTATCGCTCCCGCTACCTAATTCCCAAACAGGCTCTCAGATCAGCTACGCTGAGTGATTTGTTCCTTTCACTCAGGACATTGAGTACAGTTTCAGTTGTTCGCATCACGCGCCCCCTCATCGTACTCGCAGTCATAGCTTCACCTCTCTCCCTTCCCCCTGTAAGTGGCTTTCCCACTCTCCCTGGTCGGTCGTTACTACGACGAGTACTATGGAGACTCCGTACCCGTATGATTCGCATCACTTAGGGCATCCCGTGTTCCGGTTCACAATCTCCGTAATAGCGACCCTTAGACCCCCCTCAGTGCATCCTTACCCTGCTTCGTTAGCAGATTCTCCCCATCGGCAGGTTCCCACGGAGGTAGTGTATTTCCGTGAGTGTGGTGGGAATCCGAACAAACATCATTCGGGTTTCTATGGGGTTCGGGTATCAGTCACTTTTCCCTTGGATGTGGTTTGCTCCAGATGGACGCCAGGGTTCCTTTCATAGTCATAGGTCGCAGGTCTTGCCGCTCTAGTATTCTCGTGACTGCCCTACTCTCCGGCTTTACTGTCATGCTGTTGTCCCCTTACTCTTTCGAGAACTTCCCCTGTTGCCAGGGTCAGGGTAAGACAGTTGACCTTTAGGATATCCTGCTCCTAAGCCTAGTATCCAGGCTAGAAATTGTGCCGTGACACGGCGCACTGTTTGTACCACCCGTTATGTTAGTCCGACAAGCACGGGGACAGGTTCGGCAGGCAAGAGGGCCTCAGGCGCCGGCGGCCGGTAGTCCAGAGTGCTTCGCATCCTCCCAGCTACTCAGCCACTGACAAAAATCATCGACATCACAGAACAGTTCAAGTATACTCATCTTGAGCGCCTTTCCATGCTGGTGAATCGTTGTTGCCGAACTTCTATTCTACCAGCTTGGTTAAGCGCTCATTTACTCCGAATTCAGGTTAAGTAGGTAATTCCCCTTTTTCCCTGATTAGCCTCGCTTATTCTTTCGGATCTTCCTGCGTCGGCGCAGTGAGCGTTACCGGAGCTTTTACCGTTAAAGAGGCTTCTATCTTTACCGAGGCGCGTACCTCTATCGCCTCCCGAGTTCGAGCCAACTCCGCTGCCAACAGTTCCTCGTCGGGCAAGGCAATTCGGTACTCAGCAGCAAGAACTTCGTTCGCCAATCCCTCTAGTGCATACCGCGCCAGCGCTTCATTCTTCTCCGAGCAGAGAATCAGTCCAACCGGCGGGTTTTCCCCCTCCCTGCCCCAATTCTCCCGGGCATAGTTCAGGTAAAAGTTCATCTGTCCCGCGTCCGCGTGTGAAAAGCTCCCGATCTTCAAATCGATAACAACCAGGCACCGCAGACTCCGGTGAAAAAACAGTAAGTCGACTCGGTACCATTCATGACCAACGCGCAGGCGTTTCTGCCTACCCATGAAACAGAAGTCGTCTCCCAACTCCAAGAGGAAGCTCTCAAGATGATTGATCAAAGCCTCCTCCAGGTCACTCTCGGAGTACTCATCTTTCAGGTCGAGAAACTCAAAAATGAACGGGTCTTTTATCGCCTCTTGTGGGAGCAAGTGATCTTCTGGACGAGGCTCTCCCTCCTTAACCAACATGGCTGCCTTGTTCTTGGACAGTGCGGTGCGCTCGTAAAACAGGGAATTGATCTGCCTGTCAAGCTGACGAATCGACCATCCTCCCCGCAAGGCCTCTGTCTCATAGAAGTCACGCGCATGCACGTTTTTGACCGTAAGCAACCGCACGTAAGCAGACCAGGGCAGAGGGAAAACTGTGAGAAGCTCTTTCAGTTGCCCTTCGATGGAATTGACATTAGATTTTCCAGACACTGTCTGGAAAATCTTGTCTGAAGGGTAGCTTATGTAGAAGAGACGCATGTTATGAAGATTCTGACGGGAAAACCCGCGTCCAAACAACGGGGTCAAGTCATTCGCTAGTCTTTCAATGAGCGCACTCCCGTAGGCAGCTCGCTCCTCTCCTGATTGCTCGAACTCAACGATACGATGCCCGATCAACCAATAGGTGGCAGTCATGGCAGCATTCACCGACCGCGCGGCCGATTCTCTAGCGGCATCGATAATCCTCGACACATCGCCAAAGATCGCTTGATACAGATCTTCATGCTCTTCGGCTTTTTCTATCTTCCTCTCCACTTCTCGCTCCTCTTATCGTAGCGTGCAGTCGTCATCTCAAGGATATCCGAATTGACGGTAGTCACTGCCTGTCGGATGGCTCGCACGCCACCTCTAGCTCATCTGGTCACGCCCCACCCTTACCCTCCTCCTCAATCCCAACTCCGGCAACCCCTTCACAATCCCCACCGTCCCCAAACCCACTCTGATAACCTTCTCAATCAGCCGCACAATTCACCAGGATTCATTCCTACGGCTCCAACCGCCACCAGTCCTCCTGCCCTACCTCATGCTCACCCCATATTCCGGCACCAGTGTCCATTTGCACTGCCGCGCGCAATTCTCCAGCAGGGCCTGGAAACCCGCCCGCACCGCCGTTTCGTGTGTGACGCCAAGCTTGGCGCATTGGTCAGAGGCGGCGTAGTAGGTTTTGATGGGTTTGTGCGTGGGCTTGAGGTTTAGGGTAGGCATGGTTGAGTTGATTGGCGTGAGTTATGGTAGATTGGGCATTTACCTATAATACAACATTCGCTGGTAGACAGATGATGGCCTAGGTTGTTTTTGGGTCGAAAGATTTCGCCGTTTCACGTCCACTGAATAATCCTTTCATCTGTCCCGGAGTACTGCCCGACCTCATAGCTTGACCCTGAGTCTAACTTTCGGGGCCAGTCACAGGAGACCCCCAAAATGCCTGAAACAATCAAAGCCGAAGAACTGCAGCTTTTTGACATCTTTAATGACAGCTATCGTTTCGAGATCCCAGACTTCCAGCGTCCATATGCTTGGACAACGGAACAGACAAGTGAACTGCTCGACGACCTCTTGTATGCTATGGGTCAAGTAGAGAATGTGAGCGATGCTTCACCTTATTTTTTGGGCAGTATCGTCATCATCAAGGATGCTCTCCAAACTCAAGCGTATGTTGTTGATGGCCAACAGCGCTTAACAACGTTAACGATTCTCTTCTGCGTATTGCGTGAACTCGCAGCCACCGAGAGCGACAGAAGCGACAGACATAGTTATATTCGTGCAGTAGGCCGAAAATCTGCTGGAATCCCGGGGCATTATCGTCTCACTGTCCGGGAACGTGATAAAGAGTTTTTTCAGGACAACATTCAGCAGATGGGAAGACTTGCCGATTTTGTAGAGAATTCGCACGGAAACCTGACCGACAGTCAGAAACGAATGTTGGAAAACGCAAGCTATTTGTGGAAGTCCGTTTCCAAGTTTGACGAAAAGAGAAGAAATGCCCTTGTGCATTTTCTCGCCCAAAACTGTTACATTGTTGTGGTTTCTACTTCAAATCAAAACTCCGCTTACCGTATCTTCTCTGTTTTGAACGATAGAGGGCTGGATCTTTCACCGACGGACATTTTGAAAGCTGACATAATCGGGGCATTGGAGGAACCAAAGCAGGCGCCATACACAAAAAAATGGGAGGATATTGAGGAAGAGCTCGGTCGCGATAACTTCAGGGATCTTTTTGCTCACATACGTATGATTTATGTGAAGAGCAAGCTGTATGGGACTCTACAACAGGAGATACAGGCCAGCGTACTCAAATCAGTAGGAAAATCAAAGTTCGTAGACCAAATACTTATACCATATGCAGAGGCCTATGAAATCGTCACTCGGGAATGCTACGAAAGCATAGCCGATGCCGAGTCCATTAATCAGTTCCTTCGTTATTTGAACCGACTTGATAACTTCGACTGGATTCCCCCGGCGATAGAATTCTTCAAACGCTACCCCAATGACACAGAAAGGCTTCTTCCATTCTTGCGTGATCTGGAACGGCTTGCATACGGACTGTTCATCAGGAGAGCGAACATAAATCAGCGCATAAGAAGGTACGCAGACGTCCTTCGACGGATTGAGGATGGAAAAGATCTCTTTGAGCCTGAATCTCCGCTTCAACTTTCGCCTGATGAAATATCAGAGATTCTAGACGCATTAGATGGACCGATATATTCGCAGATTCGAGTGCGGAGACCCCTGCTTTTGCGACTTGACAATATGTTGGCTGATGAAGGAGTTCGACTTGTACATTCGGTCATAACGATTGAGCATGTATTGCCCCAGAACCCAAGAGCTGGTTCGAAGTGGTGCAAAAATTTTACGGAAGACGACAGAACTAAGTGGACCAATCGGCTGGCCAACCTTGTTCTCCTATCGCATAGAAAGAATTCGAGGGCCCAAAATTACGACTTCGACAAGAAAAAAGAGGTGTATTTTAAGAAAGGGGGAATGCCAACATTCCCGCTTACTCTGCAGGTACTAAATGAAAATGAGTGGACGCCCGAGATTCTAAAGAGGCGTCAGAGAAACTTACTCAGCATTCTAAAGAAAGAATGGCGTCTTGACTGAGGCAACGCGCCAAAGTCGCTGACGGGCAGTCTGCTCCGCATGAGTGAAGAAAAGGCTGGACCCTCCGCGGAAATCCAACAAGGAGGAAGGACAATGGCAGAAAACGATTATCCACGCTCGTTCTGGAGACGCTACGCTGAACGTCACCCCCAAACACCCAAAGCGCACCGATTCCTTGGAAAAGATTGGAATCGTGTTTGGGGGGCCGGATGGGCCGCCCACTACGATTTCAAGGGGGTAGGCTTCAAAGTTACTGTTACACAGTATCTGTCAAAAACAGGTGTTGTCACATATCTGTCATTCGAACAGGGCAAGGAATGGAGTGCCCGCCTGCCCTCGTATAAGAGAGCGTTTAAAGAGGCGTTCAACGCGAAGACCGATAGTGATGGCAGGTTGTGCGCAACGCGTCTCGTCTTGCCGGGCGGCGTATCCAACCCAGACAACTGGGATCTAATGATTGACTGGATGGAACATCATCGGCAGGAGTACGAGCGGATACTAAGTTCGCAGCGTAACTACTCAGCCTGAAGTAAAGCAGGGCTGAAGGGATGGCCAAGAAAGGCCTTGTAGATGGCATCAATGGCATTGAGGCCGTGTTTGCGAGCAGTAGAGATATAGGAGCGGATGGCACAGAAGATTTGGGCACCCTGATGTGTACGGAAGGAGCCGGAGACCTTCTGTTGGACTTTAATCATACGCACATCGCGTTCGACCAGGTTGTTATCAAAGGGGATGCGGAAATCATACATGAAGGCGAGGACGCCGGCCTTATGTTTGTGCAAGCGGTCAAGCAGGTTTTTGGGCGGTGATTGTTTGGGCCGGCCGCTGGCTCTGGGTCCTGTTTTGGCTGCGGGTGGGTTGGCGGCAAAGCCTGCGGCAATGAGCGCATCGTACTCAGTCTCGTAGAAGGCCAAGCGTTCTGGAGGCAGGGCGGTGAGCCATTCAGAGGACGATTCGATTTCGGCTTTGATGGTGAGCAGCAAGGCAGCCATCTTTTCAGCCCAAGTCTGGCCGTATTGTTCACAAACAAAGCAGAGTTCGCGCAGATGATGGACGTTGCAGAAAGCGTGTTGACAGTCGGCAAACTTGAGGTAGGAGGCCCAGTGGTCATGCAGAGCAACGCCCTTGTAGTGGGACAAGATGCCTCCGACTCGCATGCCGAGATGGCCGCGTTTGGCATGGACGTGGTAATGGGTCAGTTTTTCTGTGCTGGCCACGTGCAGCCACTGCAGCCGCTCTACGACCCGCAAACCACTCTCATCGAAATGGATGACAGGGGCAGCGACGAGTTGTTGACGGATGCGTTCCAGGGTTGGGTGGATTCGCCTGGCGAGTTGACCGGTGGCTGCGAGCACGACCGCCTGCGAGGGTGCATGTCCGTAGAGCGCAGTCAGCAACTCGGTGATACGTGCCAGGGGGATGAACTGTTGGCCGTAGAGGTAGCAGGCAAGCGCCTTCAGACGCGGGCCATACTGGGTCGGTTGGGTCACATGCGAGGGAAACGCGCCCTTCACGCACGCACCACAGCCAGGGCACTGCTTGACCTCCGCCTGATGCTCTGTCACTTCAATGCGAGCAGGCGGTATGTCGAATACCTGCCGTCTTACATGCCGCTTGGCAGCCACTGCCTCCAACTCTGTCTGGCAGTGCGGGCACGCATTGTGCCCATGAAGAATGACATGGTCCGGTTCCGCCACTTGCATCAAGGTTCGTCCCTTGCGCCCACGTTGCCCCCCACGAGGCCGCTGACCAGAGCGGCGCAGACTCTTGCGTTTGCCTTTCTTCAGACCATCGCTGCTCGGTGGCTTGCTGCTGTTGTGACTGTCTTTCGCCTGTTGACCCTGCAATTCCAGAATCAACGCCTGCTGCGCAGCCATCTGCTCCTGCAGCTCTTGGATCAATGCTTGTTGCCCAAAAACTTGCTGACGCAACGTCTCAATCATCGAAAGACTCTCTTGATACACTCTCTTGATACAACTGCTCAAGATGCTCTCGCCCTGTTTCCGTGGCTTCGCTCATATTCCCTACTCTATCGCAGCCAACTTGAGATTCGCAATCGCTTTCTGTTCGCCTTACGCTTGCTCTAGTTCCTTTTATCCTTAGCCTGAGTAGTTACCTCATCCAAAGCAATGGGATGAAACTTCCATCAAGAACCGCTCAAGTCAACTAGCCAAGCGAATCACAGAGATTTGGAAGTCCGGGGATTCGTATATCGGTTTTTGAACTGGTCGGATCTCCGGTTTGATTATCCGATCTCCAATTGCCTTCCCGTTCCAAATAGTGTTGACAGACACAGGTTAACCCCGCCTACAAAACCGAACGACCCCGCCGCATCCCACGACGACCGACCACTCTCCCACAACTTGTGACCCCCATGGTGCCGTGATAGACTCCCGCTGCCAATGTGTCGCCAACAAGATGGTCATGTCGGACCAGGGAAAGGATTTGTAGCCATGAAAGAATGGCTTATCCTCAGCGCAATCATTGCAGGTGCTGTGGGATTCGTCAGGGGTATGGCGCTTTACGGGATGTCCGACGCAATACTTGCTCTACAAGGCACTGTTGTGGCGGTTCTGTATGGTTGGCCCCAATGGCTAGACCACGAAACGGGAAAAATAAGGTGCATTTAGGCGAATGCGGCCGGCTCTGAACAGAGCACGAAGTGCTCTTCAGCCGGCGTTCGATAGTTGAGACTTTGATGTGGTCTCTCATGGTTGTAGAAGTCGAAATAGGCAGTCAGCCCGGCGTGCAGCTGACGTACTGTGTCATACTGGTTGAGATAGATGTTTTCGTACTTGACGCTGCGCCATAGGCGTTCGCAGAAGACGTTGTCGAGGGCGCGCCCGCGGCCATCCATGCTGACTTGTATGTTGGCTGCGAGCAGGCAGGCGGTGAAGGCATCGGCCGTGAACTGTGCGCCCTGGTCGGTGTTGAAAATCTTGGGCCGACCCGTGCTGAGCGCTTGGCGCAAGGCATCGAGACAGAAGAGACCGTCCAGGGTGTTGGAGAGCTGCCAGGCGAGTACATAGCGGCTGTGCCAGTCGATGACCGCGACCAGGTACATGAAGCCGCGCAGCAGCGGCACATAGGTGATGTCTGCGCTCCAGACCTGGTTGACATGCGTAATCGGCAGGTTGCGCAAAAGATAGGGATAGCGCTTGTGCCCTTTTCCAGGCAAACTGCTGCTTCTCCTGGGGTAGATAGCTTGAATGCCCATCAGACGCATCAGCCGTCTGACCCGTTTGCCATTGATGGCGTAGCCCAGCCGGCGCAGATGCGCGGTCATCTTGGGCCAGCCATAGAAGGGCGTACGCAAGTACTGCTCGTCAATCAAGCGCATCAGATGCAGGTTCAGTGTCGACTCAGAAGCCGCTTGATAGTAGAAGGAGGCCCGATTCAGCCCCAGCAGTTCGCACTGTCTTCGAACACTCAGAGTCGCATGTTGGTTCTCAACCATGAGCCGTCTCTCCCCGACCGAAGCGGGCAACTTTTTTTTTCAGCCACTCAAGTTCCATCTTGAGTCGCCCAATCTGTTCATAGAGCTCTGCTTCCTGCGCCTCCTGCTCCCGTTGCTTGCGTTCGCCGTTGGTAGCGAAGACCCGGGGCCCGTCTTCCTGCAACTGCCGTTTCCAGGCCCGGATCAAGTTAGCATGAATCTCATATTCACTCGATAACTGGCTAATCGTCTTGCTGCCTTCAAGCGCTTCCAGCGCAACCCGGAACTTGAAGGCCGCCGTGTGTCGCCGCCGTTTCTTGACCATCGTTCTGCCCCTCCACAGGCTTGGTGAATTGCTCCATTATACACCTTAGCTTGTGGTCCAGTTTTTGGGGCCAAGCTCACTGATACTGCTGTGTGCGCCCCTATGCCTCTATCTCGGAATAGAAACGTGGAAACAAAAGCGAGGCGTTTTGGGTTACGTCACCTTGGTGGCAACATCTGGAATCACTGGAGCCGCCCTGGGACTGTCGCTGATGTTTTGGGTGCTGGATTGATAATCTGTGTCGTGACACCTCTCTCGCCCCTCTGTTCCGCCAACCAAAACATAACAGACCCCTCCACGATCTGTGGCGGATCAACAGGCCACCAAGTTGCAGACCAACCAGCGCCATCGTCGTGGTAAATTCACGACCACATACAGAACACCTCACATACACCATGAACAAGCCAAACCGATACCGCCAAGAACGTGACTTCCTGCTGTACCTTGCCAGAACCGCCCCAGCCCGAAAACCAAGAAACCAACTACAGCCAATCCATCCCAGCAATTACGCAGAGGTGTACACGCCGCCCACAAACAATTCAGCACCCATATACGGCCCCTGCCTGATCTGGCGACACGGACTCAACCAAGGTGGCTATGGGATCACCTCGCAAGACGGTCGCCAAGTCCTGGCGCACAGAGCCGCGTACGAAATCAGCAGAGGATCGATTCCCCCAAACACACCAATCTTGCACATGTGCAATCGGCGCAGTTGTATCCAGCCCTCCCACCTTTACGCTGGGACCCAACAAGAGAATTACGACGACAGAAAAGCCAAAACAGAAGGCTTTTACTCAACCCTGTCCATGTTTGAAAAACACTCCAGATTGGTCAAAGAGTGCGTTCCACATATCTGGCAGGAACCTCCACACACGCAACTCAATCATGCCCCTGAGCCGGAGCACAAGTGCAATTTCGTCATTTCAGCAGGAAGGACTAAACTATGCGAGGTGTGCTACAAGCCAATGCGAGGAACAAACCTTTGGTGGTTCCTTCGCGAAGTTGGCGGCGACATCGACCACCGGAAAGAAGAACAAGAAACCAGACAACGAATCATCGAACTAAACCGCAAAAACCCGTTCTGACCAAACACCGCCCCAAATGGCAATAGCCACCACGTTCCGTGACGGGAGCCTGCGAAAACTGACGCAACCCGATCTGACAGTTGACCCCGCGTCTCCCATCGGTATATGATTCAGGTTGCGAGGCAATACACCACGTCCATCTACCCAAATCAACATTCGTCAGAAAGAAAGAACACAATGAGTGATCGCAATGAAATGCATGTCGAACTAGGCAGGAAAACCGAGTCCGGTATACACGCCACCGATCCGCCCGAAAAACTGTTCGGTCGCCTCATCGCAATGGAATTGATAACAATCTCGCTCTTCGAGTCAATCCCAAATAAGAAAGACCTCGGCCACGTCAGGCGTGAACTCTTGGACCTCTTGCAGAACACTGAGGATGTTGTCAACACTCAAATACGTAACTACCCAGAATCCAAGATAGCCGCCAGAGTAAACTCAAATAAGCAATCAGCAACAGATTCATTCAGGGACTCCATCAATGAAGCTATTGACTACCTGGATGATATGCAATAAGACCTCACCACAATCACGGGCTGACGGAATCCTATCAGTCTTGGTCCTTCTTGATCCCTCAAAAAATTCTGACAGAAACAACCCCGGAAGGAGAAGCCCAAATGGAATTCAGCGACGATGTTAATTTTGCCACCCTGAATTATCTCAGGGAACATAAGGCCAGCGACCTCACCCAAACAGAACGCAACCAATGGAAATCCCTCATCGCCAACATCAATAAAGCCTTGAAATGACACCCCTCGCCACCTTGTAAACAAGAAAGCCTCCACATCTGATAACGGCGTATCCTCGCTGAGTACTCACCTATATCCTCCCCGCTCACATTGACATGTGTGTTATTCTGATCTACTATCCACATGTAAGATCTACCGCAACGAGCGTAGGTTTCTGGAGCATCATAATGTCCACCGCCAAGGACGAAATCAATGAGGGTTCGGACAGAACGGAATCCATAGCGCGGATTCATGGAAACCTCATGGGATTGCGCTTGTCGCTTACGCTTTTTGCACTTGGTTCATTGACGGAGGAGGGAATAAGACAATACCTTGGACTGTTGTCCATAGCAAAAGAGTCGGTTTTGAATGACATGAACAAAGACGTTTCGGATTCTTTTGACGAGGTGTTTGTCCATGAGACCGGGCGTGTCATCCAAGAAATTCACGACTCATTGTCTGATTTCATTTCAGAACGCGAGGTCAAAGTTGAGTGACGATATCCGACTTGAAGATGTAAAGAATCTCTTGAATGAATTCAAAAAAAATATTGATAAGAGATTTGACCAGTCTGACAAGAAATTGGACGAGATTAGCAACAATGTTTCCCTGCTAAAAGGTGCTACCGCTCTATTAGAAACCGTGGTGGAGGCCCCGAACATAGCAAAGGACATGGGTTTCCAGTATGATTCCACGCTTACGTCCAACGAGGCTCAGGACTTAGCAAACAAGATTGCCGAAAGTACCGGCGCGGCCGTCGAGGGAGAATTGGAAGCATTCAGGAATACGGATATGTTCATATCGGCAACTGTGCCAAAATCAGGACAAAAAGTCATTATTCCTGTTTCTGCATCATGGGGCTTGGCGGGCAAAGATGTAAGGAGCGCAAAAAGCTACGCCGAATTTGTGGAGCGCGTTTTGGGAGACGTTTTGACAAAACCTGCTGTTTCGGCAAGAAATGTCAGCAAGGGGGTGTTTCGGTTTGCCAGAAATGAAGAAGTCCATGTCAACCAATTGAGAAAGGTGTTCTGAGAGTACATCCCTCCCTACCCCACCCCGCGTTAGACCACCGCCCAGGCCCAACCCTTTACTCATTTTGTTTGTCCACCTGTACATCGGTACAGTAGTCCCCATTCGGCAAACAGTCTGGCTCGCATTATGTGTCAACTAATGCTTGCACGTGTTTTGCTGTGCAATGGTTTATAGTTCCCAACAGAAAGGGGGTGATAACATGTACCATGAGCTCATGGAGAGCATCAAGGAAAAAGACGATAAACTGACGCCTCCCGGCAGCGACCTATGACTACCTCTTCGCTCGAAGAGGCGTCGCTGCCGGGATACCTAAGACTCCCGTTTCCCTAATTCAACATTCTGTACACGAAGGCGGTCACACGGACTGCGTACTCTACGAGTTCGGGGTGCTCCACGGCCAGCAGCCACAGTTCATTCCAAATCCGAGTCCATTTTTCCTTCATACGATCTCCTGAAAACTAAGAGAGCTTCGCACCGGCGTGTCCACCGGGCGAAGCTCTCTCTTTGGTTATTCAGGCGATCTGTTGACCTGCAAAAAGACGAACGGGCCATCCCATGTTGTACCGTGAGAAAGCTGCCGAACGTGAAGATTACCGGCGGCTCTCGTGTTGTATGGGATTCGACCCGAACGCAAGGCTCGGATATGGGTGCTTGTAAAGCTGCGGCTACTAATATACCCTAAGCGCTGAATTTATACAACTTTGTGACTCCTCTGTCCAAAGTCTGTCCTACTTCCCAAAGTGCAAAAGCCCCCTTTGGGCTAACTTTAGATATAAATTCGAAATTTTATTTCCCAGCTTGACCCTGTGTCTCTTATATGAGACAATAAATGTGTGGAAATCGTTTACACTGAACTCTTTGAGAAGTGGCTCAAAAGATTGCGTGACCTGCAGGCCAAAGCCGCAATCTTGACCCGCATTGAGCGTATCGAAGATGGTAACTTTGGCGACCACCGCCCGGTTGGTGGCGGGATAAGCGAACTCCGAGTCCACGTCGGGCAGGGATACCGTGTCTACTACATGATCCGCCGTCGCAAAGTAGTAATCCTGCTCTGTGGCGGCAATAAATCGAGTCAACAGAGAGACATAAAACGAGCGCAGCAGATTGCTGGTGAACTCGAAGGAGGCTCCACAAAGTAACTGTAGCAAATAAGATTCAGAGGGGAGGAGAGATGAAACTAAAGAAGTTCGACGTAGTCGATTTCTTAGACAGCGACGAAGCTTTAGAGGAGTACCTGAACGCTGCGCTGGCGGAAAACGACCCGAGGTACTTCGCCAAGGCTCTCGGCAACGTGGCACGCGCCAAAGGGATGTCCTCTATTTCCGATGTAAGTGGGGTAGGGCGGCAATCCCTTTACCGGGCGCTCTCGGACGAAGGCAACCCACGGGTCGATACACTGTTCAAAGTCCTGGAAGCCCTGAACATCCGGCTTGCCATAGCGGTGAACAGGTGACAGCACCCTTCAGTTCTCTCTCTGTTGACAGAAAAAGTCCTCGCTGTCTTTGGCAGCGGGGACTTTTTCATCCCGGATAAGAGAAGGCTGCCTGCAATTGCGCACTAAGTGAACGTCAGAGATTACCCGGGCAACCCTCGCTCGTTGTAAAGCATATCCCCGTGCTCGACAGTTACCGGCTCCGGCGCGAGCAAAGCGGCGCAACGCTGGCCGATGACATGAAGTTCCTGCGCCAGCAAAGAAACGTCCCGCTTGCGCTGCTCCCGTTCCAGGCGTTCGCGTAACGCAACTGTGACAGAGTCGGCCGTTGTTTCGCCCGTCAACCGGGCCAATTCAGCGGCCAGCCGGCAGGCCTCAGCGTCGCTGATATTCGGACTCGCATCTGCCTCCAGGTGGGATATTTCGCCCGCGGACTACCCTACACCATCGCGACATCGCTGGCAAGACCACCCCCTCCAAACACCCAACCTTTCCCCAAACCTAGGCGATCTGTGGAGCATCCGGAGATTTTCTGTCTCGTCGGCAAGATGGTACAGTCGACAGCAGTAGCTTGGAAGCGAGAAAGCAAAGTTGACGGGAAACCGGTGTTGACACCGGCGTCGGCTCGTGCTATACTGTGCCTTGTTGCGAAAATTCGCAATAGAAAAAATTATCATTTCCCACAATGCGACGCAGGGCATTGCACCGACTGCCGCAGCTCTGCCGGCTCCTGAGGCCAATTGTGGGGGCACACGCCACCAGCCTGACGAAAGGGTACCCGCAGATGCTTCACTCACTTCGAATTTTGTCATCGGTTCTCACGCTGTTGTTCCTCCTGGCCGCTTGCACCGCAGTCGCGCCTGGAACAACATCCGCCGGCGCCTCGGCAGCCCAGGCCGCGCCAGATGGTCAGGCTGCAACGGAGCGGCCCACGCTGACGGCGGGCGTCATCTGGCTGGACAGCCCCCTGGATCCGGTGGAGGGCGGCTACGTCTCCACCCAATCGGCATTGTCGGAGACCCTGTTCCGACTCTCAGGAACGACCCTGAGTCCCGAACCGTGGCTGGCGACGGAAGCCACACACGTAGCCCCCTTTGTCTGGAGGATCGGAATCCGGGAGGGCGTCAAGTTCCACAACGGGAACGTGATGGATGCGCAAGCGGTGAAGGCTTCCCTGGAGCGGGCTATCCGATTGTCGCCGGCGGCGGCCGATACATTGTCGGTTGACACGATAACGGTCGAGGACGGGCAAACCATCACCATCAAAACGACGGTAGAGCAGCCCACCCTGCCGGGCCTGTTGATCTTGCCGGCCCTCGCCATCACCGACGCGGCGGCGGCGGACGCAGCCGGAGAGGGCAATTTCATCGCTGCCGGCGCCCTTACCGGCCCGTACATCCCCACCGAGTACACGCCAAAGGAACGCCTTAACAGCGTAGCCAACGACGACTACTGGGGCGGGAAGCCTCCGCTGGCCGGCATCGAGCACGTCGCCATTCCCGACACCAACAGCCGGGAGCTGGCCCTGCAAGCCGGGGACATCGACGTTGCCGTCAACGTATCACCAGATGGCGCCCAGGCGATCAACGCCCACCAAGGGACACATACCGAGACCTCCGGCATCGGCACCTCGCTGGTCCTGTGGTGGGTGAATTTCGAGCGCGGCACCCTGGCCGACCCGCTGGTGCGCCTGGCGGTGGCCCACGCCATTGACCGGGAGAGCATCGCCGGTCTGGTCGCTCCTCCCGGATCCGGGTCCTTCGCTGAGCTCCTGCTCCCGGAAGCCCTGGTGGCGTGTCCCGGCGTGAACGCGCTGGGTTACGATCCTGACGCAGCGCGCAATTTGCTGGCGCAGGCCGGCTACGCCGACAGCGACGGCGACGGAATCCTGGACAAGGAGGGTCAGCCGCTGGAAATTGTTATCGGCGGTTACCCCGAGCGGTTCCAGCTGCCCATAATGGCCGAGGCCGCCCAGGCGATGCTCGCTGACGTGGGCATCAAGGTCGAGGTGCTCATAACAGAATGGTCTGTGGTCAAGGAGCCTGCATGGGATCTCTTCGGCTGGTACAACACTGTCGTGCAAGGCGGGGGAGACCCGGTGTTCAACATCAGCAAGTTCGCCGGGTTGAAGGGCGACGCGAGCGGCAGCGGGACCAACAATTATGGGCACTACGACGCTTCCCGCCTGGTGGACATAGTCGCCCCCTCCACCTCCGTGTCCGACCTGGAGGGTCGAAAGGAGATAGCCTGCGAGGCCCTGGCGGTGGTCACGGAAGATGCCGCATTCCTGCCGGTGGCGCATGTGAATATGGTGTACGGCGTCAGTGACCGGGTCACCGATTTCGAGGCCCACCCAACCTCCCACTATTTCTTCGACCACCGAGTTGGACTGAGCGAGTAAGCGGGGTAGTGGGATAACGGGCGCAGGTACAGGTTCTCCAGCATGGGAGCATACTTGGTACGAAGGTTGGCCACGCTGCCGCTGCTGCTCCTGGGAATCTCGGCGGCCAGCTTCGCGCTGCTGAATCTGGCGCCGGGAGACCCGGCCGAGATTGTACTGCGCCAGCGCAACCCGGCCCAGTTGCCCAGCCAGGCGGAGGTGGCAGCCATGCGCATCGAGTTGGGCCTGGGCGCCCCCCTGCCGGTGCAATACAGTCGCTGGGTTGCGCGTGCGCTGGCGGGGGACCTGGGCAAGTCATACGTAACGGAACGGCCGGTGGCCGCCCAGCTGGCCCGCCGCACCGTCCCGACGGCGCTGCTCACCGCAGCCGCCCTGGCCCTGGCGCTGCTGGTCGCGGTCCCTACGGGCATAATTTCGGCACGGCGGCGGGGCAGCCCCGTAGATGCTGTCGCCCGCCTGGCGGCGCTGGTGGGCGCGGCTGCTCCATCCTACGCCCTGGCCTATGGACTGATCATTCTGTTCGCGGTGAAACTGTCGTGGCTACCGGCCCTGGGCTATGGTTCGGCGGAGCAAGTGATCCTCCCGGCCATCGCGCTCTCTCTGGCGCCGATGGCTCAACTGATGCGGCTCATCCGCGCCAGTATGCTGGAAACCCTGGGGCAGGACTATGTTCGAACGGCGCGGGCCAAGGGGTTATCGGAAGAGACCGTCGCGATGGGGCACGCTCTGCGCAACGCGCTGCTGCCGGTTATCGGGGCTATGGGCGTGCATTTGGGTTACCTGCTCAGCGGCGCCGTCATCGTGGAGACGATTTTCACCTGGCCCGGTTTGGGTCAGTTGGTGGTGGGGGCGGCGCTGACCCGGGACTACCCCGTGGTGCAGGGGTTCGTGACCTACATCGCGGTGGTGGTTCTGTTGGTCAACCTGGCCGCGGACGTTGCCTTGCGTGTTGCCGACCCGCGCCTGCGTTTCGGACGGGAAGAGAGGTAGCCGCGGATGAGGGCTCGTTGCGATGCTAAAAATACCGGAGAACGGGTTCCCGTTCCGGCCATCGGCGCGAGGGCGCGTCAGTGGCGGAGGTGGACGGCGTCGTTGCGGGAACCCGGAACCATGTTGGGGTTGTTCCTGGTGGTGTCGCTGCTGCTGGGAGGATTGTTGGCGCCCTGGCTACCGATAGATGATCCCACCGAGATCAACTTGCCCGCACGGTTGCTCTCGCCGTCCATGACACACCCTTTGGGCACCGATCACCTGGGGCGGGACACGTTCAGCCGGGTCGTTCATGGGGGGCGCATGACGCTGCTGGCCGCCATCACCACGCTGGCCCTGAGCATGATCATCGCGCTGACGGTGGGCATCGTGTCCGGATACCATGGCGGCTGGCCGGACACGGCGTTGATGGGTATCGTGGACCTGCTCCTGGCGTTTCCATCGCTGATCCTGGCGCTGGCCGTAGCGGGAGCGCTGGGACCCGGACTGTTGAACGTGCTGCTGGCAGCCGGCGCGGTCTGGTGGGTGGGGCACGCTCGCATCATCCGCGCGGTCACCATGGGGGCGCGACAGATGGAGTACGTGATGTCGGCACGCGTAGCCGGAGCCGGCAACCTGCGCATAATACTGCGACACATTGCCCCCAACATCATCGGCCCCATCGTCGTGGTCGCTTCCCTGGACGTGGGCTGGATCATTCTGGGCATTGCCGGCCTGAATTTCCTGGGACTCGGAGCGCAACCCCCCACGCCGGAATGGGGCGCTATGCTCAACGACGCCCGCCCGCATTTGCAAACCGCGCCGCGCCTATTGCTGATACCTGGCGCAGCGATCTTTCTGGCAGTGCTTGGATTCAATTTGCTCGGCGACGGTCTGAGAGACCTGCTTGATCCTCGGACGATGCATACGCCGGCGCAGGTGATCAACAAGCTGAGAGAGCCTGAGGTGGCGATAGCCGAGGGCAGCACAGCGATACGAGCCGAGCCCGGTGGAGGATGAGAAGGCGCTGACCGAGGAGATCGTGGAGCTGGCCGAGTTGATGGTGTTCAGAGGCGTGCGCGGCCGGGAGACCGGTATTGACACCGCCGTCAGTCGGTGCTATACTGTGCCTTGTTGTAAATTTTTGCAACAAAAAAAAATATCATGTCCCACAATACCGCAGAGATCAATCGGCAGTTGCGCAAAGCCGGCTACCGGGTGACACCCCAACGCCAACTCATCCTGGACGCCGTCTGTCAACTCGGTGACCATGTCACGCCCGAAGCCGTGTACGACCATGTACACCGCATCGCTCCCACGATGAGCCGGGCGACTGTCTACCGGGTACTGCACTTTCTGACAGAACAGCACATCCTGGCGATGGTGTATATGGCCGACGGCCGGCTCGCCTACGAGATGGCCGGCCCAGAGCCGCATCACCACCTCGTCTGCCGCTCCTGCGACAGCCTGCTCGAGCTGCCGCACAGCGTTTTGCTGTCCTTTCTCCTGGCGATGGAATCCCAATACGACTTTGAGATCGACGTAAGTCATCTCTCATTCTTTGGGCATTGCACCGACTGCCGCAGCTCTGCCGGCGCCTGACGCCAATTGTGGGGGCACACGCCACCAGCCTGACGAAAGGGTACCCGCAGATGCTTCACTCACTTCGAATTCTGACATCGGTTCTCACGCTGTTGTTTCTCCTGGCAGCTTGCGCCCCAGTCGCGCCGACAAGTGTCGAGCCAAACCAGGAGGCGTCACCCTCCGGCACGCCGATCCAGGTGGTGGCAACCACCACCTTTGTGGCTGATTGGGCTCGGGTGGTAGGTGGAAGCAGGGTCGAGGTCTTCGGCCTGCTGCCAGTGGGCGGCGATCCGCACACATTTCTGCCAGGCGCTCGCGACGTTGCCAGGGTAGCTGACGCGGATCTTGTGTTGAATGTCGGTCTCGGCCTGGAGGCCGATTGGCTGGAGGACCTCTTGCACAATGCCAGTGCAGACGAGTCCAAGATAGTCGCGCTTGGTGACTTAGTCGATCCGATCGAATTCGCCATGGGCGATATGCATGACGATCACGAGGACGAAGACGAGCACGGTCATGACGAGGATGAGCACGAGGATGAGGACGAGCACGGCCATGACGAGGATGAGCACGAGGATGAGGACGAGCACGGCCATGACGAGGATGAGCACGAGGATGAGGACGAGCACGGCCATGACGAGGATGAGCACGAGGATGAGGACGAGCACGGCCATGACGAGGATGAGCACGAAGACGAAGACGAGCACGGCCATGAAGGGCACGACCACGGCCCTCTGGATCCCCACTTCTGGTTCGATCCGATCCGGGTGAAGATCGCGGTCAACGAGATAGCCGCCCGGCTCTCGGCTATCGACCCTGAAGGCGCGGAGACCTACCTTCGGAACGCCGCAGCGTATGGGGAGCAGCTCGACGAGCTTCACGCCTGGATCCAGGAGCAGGTCAGTACTGTGGCCCCGGAGCGCAGACTGCTGGTTACATCACATGACAGCTTCTCCTACCTGGCAGCGCTTTATGGGTTTGAGGTCGTTGGGCTGGTTATACCGTCGTTGGCGACGCACGTGGAGCCGTCTGCGGAGCACATTGCGGGCGTGGTCGATGTGGTCCGGGAGCACGATATACCAGCAGTGTTTGGTGAGACGACAGTCAGCGAGAGGCTGGCGCAGACGATAGCAACGGAGACCGGTGCGCAGCTGGTCCGGCTCTATTCGGGTTCCCTTGGGCCGGAGGGCAGCGGCGCTGACACCTACCTTGGCATGGTGCGAACAAACGTGGAACGCATCGTCGGGGCATTGAAATGAACGCAACTCCGTATCCACACGCCGCGAGAATGTCGCTTCAGGACGTATCTGTAGAGTACGAAGGGCAGATGGCCCTGAGTGACGTCACCTTCGACGTGGATGCGGGGACGCTGATGGGCGTAGTAGGACCGAACGGAGCCGGCAAGAGCACCCTGTTCAATGCGATTGCCGGGCTCCTCCCGGTTCGCCGGGGGAAGGTGACCCTTCACCGTGTGGACCGGAGAAGTGGAGCGTTGGCCTACGTGCCTCAGCGAGAGAGCGTCAACTGGCGCTTCCCTGTGACCGCCATGGACGTTGTAATGATGGGCCGGTGCTGCAGACTGGGATGGTGCCGGCGACCCGGGAAGAGAGATCGCGAGCTTGTCGACGCGTGCCTGTGCCGTGTGGGCCTGTGGGACCATCGCTCTGCTCTGATGACGGAGCTTTCGGGCGGGCAGAGGCAGAGGGTATTCGTAGCCAGGGCGCTCACCCAGGAGGCAAACGTGCTTCTCCTGGATGAGGCTTTCAGCGGCGTTGACGCGGGCGCCCAGGAAGGCCTCGTAGAGGTCCTCCAAACGGTGCGGAATGAAGGGCGCATTGTCCTGTTGGCGACCCACGACCTGACCAACCTGGCCGGTCGCTTCGACCAGGTATTGTGTCTGAACCGCCGCGTGTGCGCCTGCGGCCCGCCCGACGAGGTGTTTACGTCCGAGGTCATGGAGCAGCTGTACGGCGCCCACGGTTTGCGCCTCGCGATGGACGGGGAGGGTAGCAAGAGGAGGTGATAGAGTTCTTTGTCGCCCCACTTGAGTACGGCTTCATGGTGAGGGCCCTGATCGGCTCGGTGCTTGTGGGCGTGATGTGTCCCCTGGTTGGCGCGTACGTCGTCACCAGGAACCTCGCCTTCATGGGGGACGCTCTCGCCCACGCCGTGCTGCCGGGAATGGTACTTGGGTTCATCGTGGGCATCAACCCGGCCATAGCCGCCGTCCCAACAGGCGTCTCCGTTGCCGTGCTGGTCAGGATTGTGAGCCGGCGTGCGGGCTTCAGCACGGATACTTCGATAGGCATCCTCTTTGCGGCCATGTTTGCGCTGGGACTTGCGATGCTGTCGCTTTCAACGACGATTCGGGTCGATATGGAAGACCTGCTCCTGGGGCAGCTCCTGGCCATATCTCCGACCGACATCTATGTGTCCCTTGGGATAACGATAATGGTCATCCTGGGGCTATTCGCCCTACACCACTGGCTGCTGTTTGCGAGCTTTGACCCCGTGGGGTCGCAGGTTGTCGGCGCGCGTGCCAACATCGTCGATTACGTGCTGCTGGTTATGCTTGCCCTCGTAATCGTGATAGGAATTCAGGCGGCGGGGGTCATTCTGGTCATGGCGATGCTGGTGACACCTGCTGCCACGGCCTATCTGTTGGTGAGACGATTTGTCTCGATGATGATGGCAGCCGCGGCGATAGGGACCGCGGCCGCCGTGACCGGCCTTTACATCTCCTACCACTTCAATCTGCCCCCCGGTCCTGCCATGACCCTGGTAGCAAGCGGGATATTCGCGCTGGCAATCTCATTCGGGCGAAGAGCACCCACCTGAGAATCATCTTCCCGAAAGCGGCTCGTCCGAAGCTGTCGTGAACGAGCAGATGCACCTATAGACAAGAGAAAGGAGAGAGGACCAAGATGTTGAATTTGCCCGTTGATTGGGGAACGGTATGGTTAGGGGGCTTCTGCCCGGTGGAGGCGCTCGGTGGGTTGCCGGTGCGCGGCGCAGATTATGCCGCGCATCCACCGCTGGATGAGCGGCTGACCCTACCTGCTAACGCAGCTTTACATGCCGAGGTGACGCTTGAAGCGGCAGAAGCGGCATGGTCGGAACGCCTGGGCGGCGCGTGGGTTGTGCTGATGCGCGATGCCTACCGCGCTCGCCGCTTAGTGCATCAGGCGGCGGGGATTCAGCCAGGCGAATGGGTCGGTATCCCGGCGAATGCCAGCCATGACCTGGCAGAGTCGGTCAAGCACCATAAGGCGCTGCCGCGCTTTCTGGACTTTGACGCGCATCTACGGATCGCGCCGTCCAGTACGCGCTTCACCTGGACGCAGGTGGTGCGCGGGTTGTGGCAGCCGCAGAACGCTATATGGCTCGACTGCGCTGACACCCTGCCTGCACCCGGCGCGGCAGAGCGCCCGGCGGTGACGCTGTACGGCTTACATCTGCCTGATGCTGATGACCGCCCCGGCGCGCTGCTGGCATTCAGTGATGAGGCACTCTATGCAGAGGTGAGAGCATTGCGTCAACCGGCTGACTGCCCGAACGCAGCGCAGGCCTTGGCACAGTGTGAACGTCTGCCAGAACTGGCAGAGCAGCAAAGCGCGAATCTGGCGG
Organism: Caldilineaceae bacterium; assembly: GCA_965204525.1. Classification (GTDB taxonomy): domain Bacteria; phylum Chloroflexota; class Anaerolineae; order Caldilineales; family Caldilineaceae; genus Bin5. The sequence goes on from OZ241994.1 coordinate 4,045,013, forward strand.
AGGTGCGGCGCGGTCTGCGTGAAGCCGCCGGGCTGGTGACACACGAGCCGAACAGGCTGGCGCTGGCGACCGCGGTCGCGGTGCAGATTCCGCTGGAGAGCGATGTCGCCACGTTTTACGCCTACGTTGAGCAGGAAAATACGCCCGTGCGCTGGCTGCCACAGATTCGGCCTTTGCATTATGCCGCGCTGGGCGCTGACGGTGCGCCAGATCACCGGGGAACGGCGGCGAACCTCGCCCGCTGGATGTGCGTCCCGGTGGGGCCGGATTACACCTTTGAGGAGATCAAACACGGTGTGCTGGGCATCGTCAAAGCGGCGGAATATCTCGGTGTGCGCTGGCGCACCAATCCCGCCTATGCTGCCGAGTACGCTTCCTTGATGGATCGAACTTATGGCGCAGGTCACGATGCCTACCGCCCGTTGTTTGCGCTGGATGAAGCCATCGCAGCGGGAGATTAGCCATGCAGTTTCTCGCTATTACCGGGATGCTGCATCAGCCAAAAACGACAGTTGAACAGAGGAGACAGGAACATGATGAACACACCTGAAACACGAGTGCCAGTGACCGTTCTGACGGGCTTTCTGGGGGCAGGCAAAACCACGTTACTCAACCGCGTCCTGACCGAAAATCACGGTAAGAAGATCGCGGTGATCGAAAATGAGTTCGGCGAGATCGGCATTGATAACGATCTGGTCATCGGCGCGGAAGAAGAGATCTTCGAGATGAACAACGGATGCATCTGCTGCACCGTTCGGGGTGATCTGATTCGCATTCTCGGTCATCTGATGAAGCGCCGCGATAAGTTCGATTACATCATGGTCGAAACCACCGGCATGGCGGATCCCGGTCCCGTCGCGCAGACCTTTTACGTGGATGATGATATGCAGGAAAAACTGATGCTGGATGGGATTGTCACGGTGGTGGATGCCAAACATATCTGGGAACACATCGACGACAGCGATGAGGCCAAAGAACAGGTTGCCTTTGCTGATGTGATCCTGCTCAACAAGATCGATCTGGTTGCCCCGGAAGACCTCGACAGACTCGAAGCACGCATCAAGAGCATGAACAGCATGGCGACAATCTGCCGCACCCGCGATGCGGTGGTCGAGATGGACAAGATTCTCAATGTGGGCGGCTTCAATCTCGACCGGGCACTGGAAATCGACCCGAAGTTCATGGAGCCAGAATACCCGTTTGAATGGTCGGGTATCTATGAACTGAACACCGGGACTTACGAATGGGTGATGGGTGAAGGCCCTGACCCGGCTATGGGGGCCGCACTGCTGCCGCTGTCAAGTAATGGATTGGCGGCGAAGGAATCGACGCTGATGGGCGCGGTACTGACCTTCTCTGAAGATGAGCAGGCAGTACAGGCAGGCGAAACGCTGCACCTCGGCGAAGGACAGCACAACCAGCTCGTGCTGAACAGAAAAGGCGAGACCGTCTTCAACTTCGTGATTCAGCAGCCGGGCTATTACATGCTGTTCACCGAGCATCACCCTGATGAGTTCGACGCGCACCTGTGCGGCACGGATGCCGTGCTTGCCCCGCTCGAAACCCGCGAGTACAAGCCCGATCATGAACACGACGAAGAGGTGACTTCCGTTGGCATCACCATCCCCGGCAGTTTTGACTTGGAGAGGCTCAATAGTTGGTTAAGTCAACTGCTGCGCGTGCATGGGCTGGACATCTTCCGAATGAAAGGCGTGTTGAGCTTGCGCGGCAAGGATGAGCGCTTCGTATTTCAGGGGGTGCATATGCTCTTTGACGGCCGCCCGGATCGTCCGTGGGGGAATGAGAAGCGTCAAAACAAGATGGTTTTTATCGGGCGTAACCTGGACCGGGCTGCACTGGAAGAAGGCTTCCGCGCATGTCTCGTGTCATGATGCGGCGCAAAGGCAACCGCAAACCGCCGCAGCCACCGCTCAAGGCAATATGGCGTACCCACATTGACGATCATCCGATCGGGCTGGCATGGTCGCCGGATGGCAAAGTGCTGGCAGTGGCGGGTGTGTCCGGACCAATCACGCTGTTTAATGGTGCAGACGGCGCGGTACGGCACAAGCTACCCGGCCATACCTTCAGCACGATGGCAATTTCGTGGCACAAAGACGGTCGTCTCCTCGCCAGTGTCGGGCAGGACGGCAAGGTACGGCTGTGGGATACCGAGACAGGAACGCAGACCTCTGAAATGGCAGGCGGCGCAAGCTGGGTGGAGCGTGTCGCTTTCAGCCCTGCGGGCGATTGGCTGGTGTCAGCCGCCGGGCGCAAACTGCGACTGTGGGACACCAGCGGGGAAATGAACTACGAATATCCCGATGCGAACAGCACCATTACTGACATCAAGTGGCGCCATGATGGCAAACAGTTCGCCATCTCTGCCTACAATGGCGTCGTGCTGTATGGCCCCACAAAAGCGGAACCACTCAACCGTTTCGAATGGCAGGGTTCGACACTCACACTGGAATGGAGTCCCGATGGAAAGCACATTGCGACTGGCGACCAGGACTCGACGGTGCATTTCTGGCGCGTCGCTACCGGGCAGGATTTGCAGATGTGGGGCTACGAAACGAAGGTGCTGGAACTGGCATGGAGCTCCAATAGTCGCTACCTGGCGACCGGCGGCGGGACTCAGGCGGTGATCTGGGACTGTTCCGGCAAGGGGCCAGCGAACACTAAACCGATCATGCTGGAAGGGCATCGGCACCTCATCAAGCACCTGAAGTTTCAACGACGGGGCAGGCTGCTGGCTTCCGGTGGTAACGATGGTCTGCTAGCAATCTGGAAAATCGAGAAAAAGAAACCGGTTTTGCTGGCGGAGGCTGTGTTCAAGACCCCGATTGCCGGCTTGGCCTGGTCACCGGATGATCGCAGTATCGCGGTGTCAGATGAGAGTGGTACCCTGTCGATAGCGGCAGTGCAGCAGTTATGAGAAACGTGTTTCATATGAGATATTCCCCTCTGTTGGCGGGACGTTTTGTCTCGATGATGGTGGCGGCCGCGGCAACAGGGACCGCGGCCGCCTCTTGACGATCTTGCGAGACGGCATCTTCAGGGTGTCTCCATCGTCCGCAGTCCTGAAATCCCCAAAAATCCTGATTCAGACAACAGCTACCCCGCCGCAAAGGCCCCCCACATCCCCGCCACATCCGCCTCGTCAACATCTCCGTCATGCACTACAAACCGCACGGCAAAATCCAGCACATCGCCCTGCTTCAACGCATACCCCTCCCGCGTCATCGGATTCACCGTGAGCGTCCCCCAGTCCGCTACGAACCAGGGGAACCCCTGCGCGCTTGTGTAGGGGAACAGCGCTGCGCCCGCCTGCCTGCCCGCCGCGACGGCGCCTGAACAGTCCACCCAGTCCGACACCTGGCCGCTGATCGCGGCGGCCCCGGTGCGGCCTTGGGAATCGACCATCGTCGCCCCGCTGGTTACGCGCAGGGGCTCCGTCATACGCAGCCCGAAGTAGGCGTGCCGCGTCGGCCCGATGTGCAGGTCCCACTCGTCCGCGCGCAGCTGCGAGCGGACGTCGAACAGGTTGGCAACCTCGCCCGGCCGGATATCGATCGTCCTTGTCTCGACCGCCAGCGTGCGCCGCTGCGGCGCGCCCCACTCGATCGGACCCTGCCAGTGCAGCGTCTGCACCAGCCGCAGATGGTCGTCCGCCATCTCCTCCGCCTCCACGTCCACCCCCAGGATGCGCCCCGGCGCCCGCCCCTGGAAGATGTCGTTCACGTAGAAATTATAGTTGGCCTCCTCCAGCGCGCCGCTGGAATACGGCAGATAGCAGTTGAAATGGTCGGCGCCGATCCACAGCGAGTTGTGGTGCGGATGGTCGAGCGGCGACTCGCTCGTCACGGCGAAGCCGGCCGGCGTATAGACCGGGAACAGGTAGGCCCGAAACGCGCCCTGGCTCAGTGAGGTGAGGTCCCGGTCCCGCCAGCGCACGTTCAGCCGGTGCGACTGCGCCCACGCCCCCCTGGGCAGCGCCACCTGATCGCCTTCAAGCGAGAAGTTTTGCAAGCCAGTCTGTTCGTCCATGGTTATCCCTCCAGCTTCGGTCTATTTCGTGCCCTTTGTGTTCTTCGTGGATAATCAACTGTAACCCCTGGCCGCCGTCGCAACAAACCGCAGAAAGCGGACCCGCAAATCCAGCAAAACGATCCGCGCCCCACCCGGCTTGCCGCCCACCGGCCCGCTGTTACAATGGAGGAACGGTAGTTGAGACGGAAAAGTTTCCCGGGGGGAATCCGAAGATGCAGAGCAGCGCCAAAACCCCAGAAGAATACCTGACCGAACTCGACCCCGCCAGGCGCGAGGCAATCTCCGCCGTGCGCAACGTCATCCTTGACAACCTTCCCGACGGATACGAGGAGGTGATGCAGTTTGGCATGATCTCCTACGTCGTCCCATTCAGCGCATTCCCCGACACCTACAACGGCCAGCCTCTCATGTACATCGCGCTCGCTTCGCAGAAGCAGTACATGTCCCTCTACCTCACCAGCGTCTACGCCAATGAATCGGTCTCGGACTGGTTCAGGCAGCGCTACCTCGCCACCGGCAAGAAGCTCAACATGGGCAAATCCTGCGTGCGCTTTCGCAAGCTCGACGATATTCCCCTCGACCTGGTCGCCGAGGTCGCTGCTCTGACGCCTCTCGCCAAATTCGTCGAAGAGGCCAGATCCTCCAAATCGAGCTAGAGCGACGGACAGAAGATTCTACCCGAAAAGTGCCCAGTTCAGCGATGATACTCAAGAAGCTCGATGTGCTTGATTTTCTGGATAGCGACGAGCTGATCGTGGCGTATTTGAACGCTGCGCTGGCTGAAAAGGACCCGGGCTACTTCGCCAAAGCGCTCGGAAACGCAGCACGCGCCAAGGGGATCTCCACGGGTTCCGAATTGGACGCAGCAGGATGGCAACCTCCTCACAGCACTCTTTCAGACGAAGGCTATCCCCGGATTGACATACTGTTCAAGGTCCTGGAGACTCTGAACGCCCGGCTTGTCATTGCAGCGGAGAGTTGATGACCTCTCTCGATGCTCTCTGTTGCATGTAAGAATGCCCCCAGCCCCTTCATGCGACTTGTCTTTAAGGCGCGGATACCGCACAATACCTCCTAGCCAACACACACATCTCTCCAGGCAGTTCACACAGCCAACACAACCGCGTCCGCGCGCAAATGCAGAAGGAGAAGAACAGCATGACCAGCTCACACGACCACCCCTTCGGCTGGGCCCTGATCGGTTGCGGCGGCATCGGCAGACATCACTCCCAGTGGGCCGTCGATACGCCCGATATCGACGTGCACGCCTTCTGCGATATCAACGAAGAGGCCGCCAGCAGCTACTACGAAAAGTTCGAAGGGCGCTACTACACGACAGACGCGGACCGGGTCTTCGCCGATGATAGTGTCGAGATCGTCACGATCGCCACCACCCACGGAACCCATGCCGAGCTGGCCCTGGCCGCGTTCGAGGCCGGCAAGCACGTCTACCTCGAAAAGCCGATGGCCATGACCAGCGCCGACTGTATGCGCATCTACCACGCCATGCAGGCGGCAGGCAAGAAGCTGATGATCAACTTTTCCATCCGCTTCTCCGGGGCGACGCGCGCTATCAAGAGCCGCCTGCAACCGGCCAAGGTGAGCCATGCCCAGGTCATGCTCGGCCGTGAAGACCTCACCCGCTGGCAGTGGCTGCCCGGCATCGGCGGCGGCCCCCTCTTCGACGTCGGCGTCCACCTGGCCGACCTGCTCTGCTGGATGCACGACTCGCCGCCGGTCGAGATTTCCGCCACCGGCGGCCAGGTCACGCATCCCGGCCAACTCGCCTCGCCCGAAATCATCGATACCGTCGCGGCCAACATCCGTTTTGCCAACGGTTCCGTCGCCACCTACCTGATGAGCGACGCCGGCTTCAGCGAGAAGCTGACCAAGTGGTTCTTCACCTTTAACGACGGCCAGCAGAGCGCCGTCCTCGACAAGCATTTCCGCCGCGCCACCATCACCACGCCCGATCCGGTCAGCGGCGAACTGACCACCGAGTCGTACTCTCCCCCCTTCATCGACCGCATGCCCCTGCTGGTCGATGCCATCCGCAACGATACCGATCCCTACGTGCCGGCCTATCCCGGCATTCTGGCCACACTGGTCCTCGAAAATCTCATCGCGTCGGTCCACAGCGGGCAGCCGCAGAAAGTTGAGCTGCCGGCAGAGCTGAACGCGTAGAGCCAGCAAATCCCGCATCCAAATCGTCAGGAGTCAACGATGTCCAATATCCGTGTCGCCCAATACGGTACAAAACACGCCCACGCCGCCGGCAAGCTGCGCGCCATCATCGACAATCCCGACGTCGAGCTGGCCGGCGTCCTCGAGCCCGACGAGGAGCGGCGCCGGGCCATGGCCGCGGCCGACGGCCCCTACCAGGACGTCAACTGGTTCGGCAGCGAGAGCGAAATGCTCGACGACGACAGCATCGTTGCGGTCTCATCCGAAGGCCCGACCCACCACGGCCTCGACCAGACCGAGCGCTGCGTTCAGGCCGGCAAGCACGTCTGGTACGACAAGCCGGCCGGCGACAACTGGCCCCAGTGGCAGCGCACAATCGCCCTGGCCGAAGAGCGCGGGCTGACCGTCCAGATGGGCTACATGTTCCGCTACCACGCCGGCTTTCAGCAGATCGACGAGTGGGTGAAGTCAGGTTTTCTTGGGGACATCTTCGCCCTGCGCACGCGCATCGGCACGGCCATGGACGAGAACGCGCGCCGCGAGGTCAGCCGCCATCGCGGGGGCGTATTCTACGAGTTGGGCTGTCACATGCTCGACCAGGTCGTCTGGCTGCTCGGCAGGCCGCAAAAGGTGACCGCATTTCTGCGCAACGAGATCGGCAATGTCGCCGATTTCCCCGACAACACGCTGGGCGTCTTCGAATACGAAAGCGCCATGGCGCTGGTCGACACCTCGGCCATGGAAACACGCCCCGCCGCGCGCCGCTTCGAGGTCTACGGCAGCCGCGGCAGCGCCATCATGGAGCCGCTCGAGCCCGCCACGGAGATCCGCCTCTGCCTCACCGAGGCCCAGGGCGGCTACGATGCAGGGGACACGATGGTCCCCATCGAGACCCAGACGCGCCAGAAGCTCTACGACCTGGAACTGATAGATTTTCTGAAAACCATCCAGGGCCAGCAGCCGCCCGCCCGCCCCCTCGCACACGAACTCCTCGTGCAGGAAACGCTCCTCCGCGCCACCGGAGAAATCGAAGAATAAGGAACGACGAGAAGAGAGGAGTGAGTGGAACTGCGAGAAAAGAGTGAAGAGGAGTGAGGAGAGAGTGTATCTCGCTTCTCACTCTTTTGCGTTGCTTACATTCGCTGTACCTTACTTCTCGCCCTCCGGCCACATCTGCGGCCAGTACGGCCCCGCGAACGGCTCGCCCTCCTGCGCGTGCGGCCCCAGGAAGACCAGGTTGGGATGATATTGCCGCCCGGGCAGATAGGTCGTATCCCCGGGCATCATATGGGAGATCAGGCACATGCGCGGCTCCCAGGTCAGGTTGGGGCCGGAGCCGTGCAGTGTCAGCGCGTGGTGGAAGCTCACCTGGCCGGCCTGCATGATGCAGGGCTCATCCAGCCATGCGCCGCTGATCTCCTGGTTTGCGAAGCGGGCCTGCAGGCCGTCCAGGTCCTTGTGCCCGAAGGTGTCGCTGTCCTCCAGCAGCCCCCACTTGTGCGAACCGACGATGGTGCGCATGCCGCCGTTCTGCAGGTCGGTGTCCTGCAGCGCGATCCAGGCCGTACACATATTTGACGTACTCGACGACTTCCAGTGCCCGTAGTCCTGGTGCCAGCCGATGTTGCCGGCGGTTTCGTCCTTGCCGTCCGGGCCGATCCCCGGCTTGTAGACGGCCTGGTCGTGCCACAGCCGCACCGTATCGACGCCCATGAAGCGCGCGCCGATGGCGCCCAGCAGCGGGCTTGTCGTGACCTTGCGGATCACGTCGCTGAGCCAGAACGCGTTGCACTGCTGACGCACGTCCGGCGACCCAGGCTCCACCTCGCGCGCGCCGTACTGCGACGGGATCTCCGAATCGTGCTCGCCGGCCCACATGCGCTCCTGCGCCGCACGCATCTCCGCGATCTGTTCAGCGCTGAACAGCTTGGGGCTGACCCAGTAACCGCGCTCCCGGTACTCTTTGAGTATCTCCGCGGTGATCAGTTCATGGATGTTGACGCCGTCGACGACCGCCGGCGTCTGTGTGGCTGTCATGTCGGTCATTTTTCGCATCTCTCCATCGAGAGCTAATCTCAGACCCGCATCCGCAGGACCGGCTGCTCGAACGATACCTCCAGGTATTTCATTTCGCGCAGCGACCTGGTGCCGGGCGTCATGAAGTGGATGGCAAAGGCCCGCCGCTGCCGGTCCGTTTTGTTCGGCGCGGTGTAGTGCAGCGTCTGGCAGTGATGCAGCGTCACTCCGCCGGCCGGCAGCGGCACGACGACCGCGTTCGAATCGTCGACCTCGTCACTCAGATCGAGCAGGGCGTTGTTTTCGGCCAGCCGGTCGTGCTCCACAGAGCGAAAGTGCGTGCCCGGCAGAAACTGCATCGCGCCGTTGTGGACGTCGACGTCGTCCAGCGTCAGCCAGCAGCTCACCAGGTTGGGCGGGGAGCAGCGCCAGTAGGCGTTGTCCTGGTGCCAGAGCGCGGGGCCGCCGTGGCGGGCCGGTTTGAAAAGCGCCTGGTCGTGGAAAAGCTGGATGTTCGGCCCAATCAGGTCTTCGATCAGGTCCAGAATGCGATCGTCATAGAGAAGGCGGCGAAAGTGGATGTTGTATTCGCACATCTGCATGATCTGGAGCATCTTGGTATCACCGATGGCATGGCTGCGGTACCTTGGATGATGGCCGCTGTGCGCCCGTTCAAACTCGCGATCATACTCCCGGCGCAGCAGTTCGACTTCGTCATCCTCCAGGATCTTGCCAATGCCCAGGTAACCGTCGGTCCAGAAGCGGTTGACCTGCTCTTCGGTCAGCGCCTTGCGTTGTACCTGCTGGCTATTTCCGTTTGTAGACTGCATGGTTTGAAGACCTTTCAGTGCTCGGTTTCCAGTTCTCGGTGTGTCCAGGCGTGTGAGCGATGTTTTCAAATGGCGAGAGACTGCCCAAGGGAGACTGGCTGATGGGAACTGAATAACGGGAACAAGCTTTCAGGAGCCGGTTGCTGCGGGCTAGACGCGCATGCGCAGCACAGGGCGAGCAAAGCAGACGTCCAGGTAGGCACTGTCACGCAATGACTTGGTGCCGGTTACCATCAAGTGCATGACGAAGGCGCGGCGCTGGCGGTCGGTGACGTTGGGCGCGGTGTAGTGGAGCGTCTGGCAGTGGTGCAGAGTCGCTCCGCCGGCGGGGAGTGCAACGGCGACGGCCTTCGATTCATCCACTTGGCCCCCCAAGTCGAGGAGGGCGTTTGTGTCGGCAGCCTGCTCGTGCTCCACGGAACTGAAGTGGGAGCCGGGGATAAACTGCATAGCGCCGTTATTGATGTCGACGTCGTCGAGCGTGAGCCAGCAGCTCACGAGATTGGGCGGGCTGCACTTCCAGTAGGCGTTGTCCTGGTGCCAGTGGACGGGGCCTCCGTGATGGGCCGGTTTGAAAAGGGCCTGGTCGTGGAAGAGCTGGATGTTGGGACCGACAAGGTCCTCGACAGGATCGAGGAGGCGGTCGTCATAAAGAAGGCGGCGATAGTGGATGTTTCTCTCGCACATTTGCCCAATCTGAAGCATCTGCTCTTCGGCCTCGTTCTTGGCCGCCAGGTCATCGGTATCGTCGATAGCGAGGTTGCGAAACCTGGTCTGACCGCTGCGGGCCTTTTCAAGTTCGCGGTCATATTCGCGTCGCAGCAACTCGATTTCGTCATCCCGCAGGACCTTACCTATATTCAGGAAGCCTTCGATCCAGAAGCGGTTGACCTGTTCTTCGGTCAGTGCCTTGCGCTCGACCGCCGTCGTGCTCCCATTTGCGGTCTGCATTGCCGATCCTCCAGAAATCGCCCCTGCCCTGCTGCCAAATCAAGCAGCGCCCAGCCGCCGGTTATGCGCTATTGGCTTATGTCCAAGACTCGGCCGCGTGCCTTTATTGAAAACTAGAAACTGCCTACTAAAAACTAACCTCAGACCCGCATCCTCAACACCGGCCGCTCGAACGACACCTCCAGATACTGCATCTCGCGCAGCGACTTGGTGCCCGGCGTCATGAAATGAATGGCGAAGGCGCGGCGCTGGTTGTCCGTGACGTTTGGCGCAGTATAGTGCAGGGTCTGGCAGTGATGCAGTGTTACGCCACCGGCGGGCAGAGCGATGACCGCAGCCTGGGACCGGTCAACGTTGTCGCCGTAGTCGAGAAGAACGCTGTCGTCGGTAGCGTCTTCATGCTCAACCGAGTGGAAGTGGGAGCCCGGCAGGAACTGCATGGCGCCGTTGTGAATGTCGACGTCGTCAAGCGTGAGCCAGCAGCTGACCAGGTTGGGCGGGCTGCATTTCCAGTAGGCGTTGTCCTGGTGCCAGTGGACGGGGCCGCCGTGATGGGCCGGTTTGAACAGCGCCTGGTCATGGAAAAGCTGGATATTCGGACCGATCAGATCCTCGACCATGTCGAGAATACGGTCGTCATAGAGCAGGCGGCGAAAGTGAATGTTGTATTCGCACATTTGCATGATCTGGAGCATCTGCGACTCGGCCTGGTTCTTGGCCTCCAGGTCGTCGGTATCGTCGATCGACAGGTTACGGAACCTGGGATTCTGGCCCTTGCGGGCCCGTTCAAATTCATAGTCATACTCCCGCCGCAACAGCTCGATCTCGTCATCTTTCAGAATTTTTCCGATCGTGAGATAGCCGTCGATCCAGAAGCGGTTGATCTGTTCTTCGGTCAGCGCCTTGCGTTGGACCTGCGCCTCGTTACCGTTTGCACTCTGCATTGTCTGTACTCCAGGAATCTCTCGTGATCGGCTCTAGGCAACCCCGAACGGCAGGTCTTGAATTTCTATTTTCCTGTCACAACTCGGGACGCGGCCGCTAGCCGTTAATGAAAACTAACCTCGCCCCTATCGTCCGGCCAAACCGGAAAGGGCGACGCCGGAGACGAAATACTTGTTGGCCGCAAAGAAGACGACCAGGACGGGGACAAGCATCACAGTGGCGACGGCCATGATGAGCCGGAACTCGGTGAACTGCTCGTCGCCGAAGTAGCGCAGCCCCAGCGCTAAAGTGCGGCTTTCTTCGCTGTTGGTGAAGATCAACGGCCCCATGAAATCGTTCCAATGTTGAATGAAAGAGAAGACGCCCACCGCCGCGATCGCCGGTTTGGTCAGCGGCATCGTAATCATCAGAAAGATGCGCAGCCGCGATGCGCCGTCGACGACGGCCGCCTCCTCCATCTCGACCGGCAGCGTCATAATGAACTGGCGCACAAGAAAGATATAGAAAGCCCCGCCGCCGAACCAGAACGGCAGAAAGAGCGGCCACAGCGAATCGAGCAGGCTCAGATATTTGAACAGCAGGAAGCGCGGGATCAGCGTGACTGCCCACGGCAGCATCATCGTCGAGAGCGTAAGCGCGAACCAGACGTTGCGGCCATAAAAGGGGATGCGGGCAAAGGCGTAGGCCGCCATCGACGCGGTGAGGAGCGTGCCCAGCGTGGCCAGGAAGGTAACCAGAATGCTGTTGAAGGTGAAGAGCCAGAACGGCGCGCGATTCCAGGCAATTCCATAGTTTTCCGGATGAAACGAGGAGGGGATCCACTCGGGCGGGTAGGTGAACTCGGCGCCGGCAGGCCGCAGCGAGGTCAGAACCAGCCAGTAGAGGGGCATCAGCGAGATGATGGCCCCCAGCGCCAGCAGGATGTAGGCCATCAATTTGCCCGATATCGTCCCGATATACTTTTCTTCTCTATCTACCACTGCATTTCTCCAAAGAAGCAGTCGATGAACTGTGGCTCGTGATCACAGCTGCTCACTGACCACCGGCCATTGACCACTGGAGTTCTAGCTGGGCGGGCCGCCGCTCTCATAGTAGACCCAATTGCGGGCGAAATAGAACTGGATGGCGGTGATCACCAGGATAATCATGAAAAGGATCCAGGCCAGCCCGGAGGCATAGCCCATCGAGAAACTTTCGAACCCTTTGCGATAGATGTAGAGCACGTAGAAGAGCGAGGAGTTGATCGGTCCGCCTCTGGTGGCGATAAATGCGACGGTGAATGTCTGAAAAAGGTTGATAATGCCGATAATGAGGTTGAGAAAGATGACCGGGCTGATCAGCGGGACCGTGATTCTGAGAAAACGGCGGAAGTTGGTGGCGCCGTCAATCGACGCGGCCTCCAACAGTTCCTCTGAAACCCCTTGCAGCGCGGCCAGAAAGATCACCATCTGCTGCCCCACCGACCACAGGCTCATCAGGATCAGCGCAGGTTTGACGATCTGGGGATCCCACAGCCAGCTGACCGGCGAGATTCCGACCAGGCGCAGCAGCGAGTTGATCAGGCCGAAGTCGAAGTTGAAGATCCAGACCCACAGGAAGACGTTGGCGACCGCCGGCGTAACCGTCGGGATGTAGTAGACGGTGCGAAAGACGTTGACGTAGCGCACCTTCATGTTGAGGAGAACGGCCAGGCAGAGCGCGACGAGAAGCTGGGCGGGCACGCCCAGAAAGGCGTAATACGAGGTATTGTAGAGCGCGGTGTAGAAGAGATCGTCCCGGAAGATCTTGTCGTAATTCTCGAAACCGACCCACTTGACAGGGCCGAAGCCGGAATACTTGGTCAGCGACAGGTAACCGGAGGCCAGCATCGGACCCACCGTAAAGGCCAGGAAGCCAATTACCCACGGCGCCAGGAACAGATAGCCGGCGATGTTATCAGCTTTGACCTTGCGCGACCATCTCGGTTTTCTGGTCGGGACAGGGTTGCTCACCCCCAGCCGCACGGCGTCTGCCATGAGCCACTCCCCGCAATGAAAGACAGATAGTGGTCAGTGGCTCTTACTGACCACTGACCACTATCCACTGATCACTATCTACAGTCCGGCTTCCTGGATCTCGACTTCCACTTCGGCGATGATGGCGTCGACCTCGGCGGCGACAGCGTCCATCGCCTCCTGGGCCGTGGCATCACCGAGGATGATCCGGTCCTTGGCCGCCTGGATCAGGTTGTCCATCTCCTGCTGGCGCGGCAGGTGGGAGAAGGCGCGGATATTGTTGAAGGAGTCTTCCCACATCTCCGCCGTCTCCAGGTTCGGCTCGAGGCTGCCCAACCAGGCTTCGCTCTCGGCATGGCGCTTGACCATCGGCGAAGTCCAGCGCTCGCGGATGATGCGGAACTGGGCATCGTCCGAGATCAGGTACTGGCACATCGCCCAGGACTCGTCGACGTGCTCGGTTTTGAGGTAGATGCCGTGGGAGTTGGTGGCGTTGCGCACTTCGCGATTGCCGTTCCAAAGCGTGTTGAGCGGCACCAGCTGCATTTCCGACATGACGTCTTCGGGGATGAACTGCGCCTGGCCGCCGAGGACGAACTGCGCGCCCGGCCACTGCATGCAGAGGCGGCGCTGTCCCATCATCGCGACCCAGCCGCCGGGGATGTTGATCTCGGCCGGGGTGGGCGCCCAGCCTCTGGCCACGGCGCCGGTCATGTACTCCCACGCCTCGATCGCCTTCGGGCTGTTGAAGGCCGACGCGGTCTCGTCCGCATTCCAGACCGTGGCGTCGTTGCCCCAGATCCAGACGCACTGCATGCGGATCGTGCCGCCGCCGGGCAGGGCGCAGCCGTAAACGCGATCTTCGCCCTCGCCGCCGCTGACAGCGTCCATGGTGTTGTCAAAGGCCTCGATGTCCCACTTGCCTTCCGCCCACAGTTCGGCCGGGTCGTCCATGCCGGCCTCGCCGACCATGCTGCGGTTGTAGAGCATGATGGTCGGGTTGTCGGAGCGGGGAATGGCCCAGCGCTTTCCGCGCCAGACGTTGTAGTCCCAGGCCTTGGTCATCTCGTCCTCGCCGACGCCGAGCGTGGGCATCAGCTCATCCAGCGGCATCAGCGCGCCGCGCATCGCCATCGTGGCGTTGTGCATCGGGTGCACGTCCAGCAGGTCGCCGACCGTGCCGCCGGCCAGGCCGGTGAGCACCTTGGGCTCATAGTCGCGGTGCGGGATGATGAGCGAGGATACGGTGACGCCGGGGTTGATCTCCTCGTACTCGGCCATCAGCGTATCCCACAGCCCTTCAGAGCGGGCCATCGGCTGGTTCACCCAAAACTCAATGGTGACCTCTTCCATTGCCGCTGCGCCCCCTCCGTCATCTCCCGCCGACGGCGCCGCAGCCGGCGCGCAGGCTGCGATCAGGGCGCCGACAGATGTTGCGGTTGCCACGTGCATGAAATCACGTCGGCTCATTGCGCGTTGTGTCATTTTGCGTCGCTCCTTTGAATGGTGAAATGGAAACGTAGAACGGACAGTCACTGGCAGATTTTTCGAAGAACTTGCGCCGCGCAACCAATTGAGGTTGCAGACGGCTGTGAGGACCTGCCTGAAACAAGATGGGGCACTGCGGGAGAAGATAACACGGGTTCGGGATGGTGTCAATCAATGTTTGAGGGCAGGAACTGCGCCGACGCTGGTTGTGCCGAGCCGCATGGTGGTCAATCCCTTATTAACATAACTTGAATAGTGGGTTGCGCTATTAACGTTGGCCACGTCAATAAATGGGCCAGTGCTGCCTACAATTTCCTTTCTAGTCGACGTAAGCAATTATTGCGAAAACAGCAAGATTTCCTCTTGACAAAATAGAACATAAGTGCTAAAGTGTTCACAACATGCCCTCGCGGCACGGCAACCACCGGCCTCCGCCGCAGGCAAAGATGCTCGACCCCACAGCAAGGAGCGACCCGTGAAAAACGACATCGCCAAGACCTCGATTGGACGTGTAGCCCTCCTCTCCTCAAGGCCAATTCTGGCCCTGGTGGCCGCCATGTTCGTCGCCGACCTGCTCGGAAGCATGGGATGGGTGCAGGGGCGCATCCAGGGGGAGACCCTCTTCTATCTCTTCAACAACCCGATCTCAAACTGGGGCGTCATGATGACGATGCTGATCTGGATGCTCACCACCGGCATCCAGATGGTATCGAGCGGCATGTCCTACCGCGCCAAGACCAACCCCTACATGGCCGGCGTGGGCTTCTACATCTGGCTGTTCGGCTCGATTCTCGGCCGCAAAAGCCTCAAGTTCAACAGCGCCAACTACGGCTCGGTCTTTACGATCGAGTACGGCAAGCTGGCCAAGGAGTGGTCGGGGATGTCCTTCCTGATCGCGCTTTACTGGCCGTCCCAGATCTTCGACATGGCGACCGACGCCAGCTTCTATCTGACCACGCCGCTGCGGGCCTTCAACCTCTTCTTCGCCTTCTCGTCGCTGGTCTCGGAGCAACTGGCCTACATGGCGAGCGCCGCCAAATCGCTCGGCGACGAAGCCCTGGAGGAGATGCGTGGCTACCTATAGGTCTCTATTGCAGCAGGACCGCGGCTGGGGTCTCTTCTGCCAGATGTCGGTCGCGCCGCTGATCGCGGGCACGCTGGAATGGTTGATCGCCACCGGCGCCTGCTGGTTCATCGGCGCGCCCTACGCCGCGCCCTGGACGTGGCTGGCGCACCTGGCGGCCGCCTACCCCCGGGCCGGCGCGGCCACAGGGCTGCGGGCGCTCTCTTTAGTCTGGGCCGGGTGGGAATTCCTGCGCACCGGCATGGCGTGGGGCCAGCTGACTCCCTATCTGTGGTTCGTGCTGATCACCGCGCTGGCCGCGGCGCCACACCGCTGGGGCGTGTGGGCCGCGCGCATCGCCGTGCACGGCCTGGCGCTCTGGTTTATCCTCCAGATCGATCACATCTCCGGCCTGATCGGCCTCGTAGGACTGCTCCTGCTCCTGCTCTGACCTACCGTGAAGGGTTCGCTGTAGCCACTGACCACTATCCACTGCCAACTGGCTCCGCCTCCGGCATGACCACCTCGTATCCCTGGCGGTTGTTGGCCGATTCACGTGCCCACAGGCAGGTCAGGGCGCTGAGAATACCGGCGTCAATCGGGCTGCGCGAGGGCCGCCGGTCCCGCATCGCCATCAGAAAGTCGAAGCTCAGCTCGCGGTCGCCGCCGAAATGGGGCATATCGCCGCTGAAGTCGATCGTCTCCACCACCGGCGACGTATGGCTGAAGATCTTGATGTGGTTTTCACTCCAGTTGAACTCGATGATGCCGCGATAACCGTAGAGGCGGGCGCCGCGGCGGGCGCCGCGGTAACGGGTAAAGAAGTTCTGCGTGTAGCTGGCCTGGACGCCGTTCTCATACTCCAGCATGCAGCTGCCATTGTCCTGCAGCTGATGCCCTTCGGAGAAGACGCAGAACTGATCGTCGCGGTACACCTGCTCCTCGGCAAAGCGGACGCGGCCGCCTTCAAAGCCGCTGCGGAAGCGCACGAACGGGCTTTCCGGGCATGTCTCCTGCTCCGGACAGTCCTTGCACTGCAGATCCCAGGGCTTGTCGCCGCCGTAGACGCGGCGGGAGTTCATCGCACTCACCCAGTGCGGGCGCGCGTCGAGCAGATAGTTGATATAGTCGACGTCGTGCGTGAACTTCTGCAGCCACAGCCCGCCATCCATCTCGTAGTTCCGGTACCAGCTTCTGAAGTAAACACTGCCGTAGCCGACGTCGTTGAACGCGACCACCTGCTCGATACTGCCCACCTGGTCCGATTCTATGATCTCGCGCACCTTCTGGGCGATCGGGCTAAGTCGAAGGGGAAAAGATACGACAGTGGGCGCACCATAGTCCTTGTAGGCCGCGTGCAGGCGGCGCACCTCGTCGAACGTGATCGAGACCGGTTTTTCCAGGAAGAGCGGGAGCTGTGTGGGCGCTACTTTGATGGCCATCTCCGTGTGCAGATTGCAGCGAGTCCCGATCATGATGCCGTCCAGTTCGCCGGCCCCGGCCAGAAGTTCGTCGGCGGTATTGTGGAAGCGGGCATCGGCGAGGAAGGGATCGTTATTGGCCCGGATAATGTCGCAGCGCGGGTCGGCGACGGCTGTTACCTTGTACGGGATGTCGAAAATATCCAGCCCTTTGGCCATGTTTGAGATGCGGCGGCCATACCCGATGATGCCTATGCGTAACATGACGGCTCCTTTCAAGAGACGCTTACTTCAATTCGCTGTCACAGAACGATGTTGCTCCGAGTCGACTCAACTCTCTTCACCCAGATAGGCCAGCACCGCGGCGCCGGTGCGAATGCCGGCGATGAAGCGCGCCACCTCCAGATTCTCATTGGGGGCATGGTTGGCTTCGTCATGGTTGGCGTAGGGCGTGGTGAAGGAATGCACGCCCAGTATTTTCGTCCAGGCATAGTCCGGCAGGCTTCCGCCCATCGCCGGGATCAGCAGCGGGTCTTCGCCCTGGGCCGCGCGAAAGGCCCGCTGCAGCGGACGCGTGTAGGGTGAGTCCAGCGGCGTGCGCGACGGCTCCATGCCGCCTTGTCGGATCACCTCCACCTCGGGCGCGTAGCGCCGGACATGCGCCTCCACCTTGTCCAGGATCTCGTTGACGCCCTGGTTTTCGACCAGGCGCATGTCGCATTTCACCGCCGCCTCGTGGGGCAGCACGGTCTTTGTCCCCGGCCCGCCGTAGCCTCCGTGAAAGCCGTTGATCGTGAACGTCGGCCAGGCCGCCAGGCGGTCGAAGAAGGGCCGTTCCTGCGGTTCATCCAGCCGCGCCAGGCCTGCGCCCTCCATCACGGCCGCCACATCAACCGGCAGGGCATCCAACGCCCTGCGTTCCAGGTCGCTCAGAGGCGCCACGTTGTCGTAGAATCCGTCGATCGTGATGGCGCCGCGACTGTCCTTCATCGTCGCAAGCAGATGGACCAGCGTCCAGATCGGGTTGGGCGCGACGCCGCCCCAGTTGCCGGAGTGGAAGTCTTGCTGCGCGTGCACTGCCCGCAGTTCGAACGAGGCGATCCCGCGCGGGCCGAAGTTGATGCAGGGCCGCCCGCTCTCGTGCACGGGGCCGTCCGCGGTGATCACCAGGTCGGCGTCAGCCAGCAGGGCGCGGCAGTCGCGCACGCAGTCGCTGATATGCGGGCTGCCGACCTCCTCCTCGCCCTCCAACAGGACGATGACGTTGCACGGCAGGTTCCCGGTGACCGCCAGCCAGGACTCGATCGCCAGAAGCTGGGCCAGGTGCTGTCCCTTGTTGTCGCCCACACCCCGCCCCCAGATGCGGCCGTCGCGTATCTCCGGCTCGAATGGCGGCGAGTTCCAGGCGTCCAGGGGATCGGGCGGCTGCACATCGTAATGGCCGTAGAGCAGAGCTGTCGGCGCGTGCGGGCTTTCCCCGTAGCGGCCGTAGACAAAGGGCCAGCCCGCGCCTTCCAGCAGCTGCGCCTCCATCCCCAGCCTCTGCAGGTAGCCGAGCAGGAACTCCGCCGTCTCCCTGATTCCGACCCCGTGGGCGCTGATGCTGGGTCGGGCGACATAGGCCAGCAGGCGGTCGACAAACTCCTGCCGGTGGGCGTCGACATAGTCAAATACTCGCGCCAAAACGGAAGGCGAGTTTTCCTTTGCGGCCAACTGTTTCCTCCTCCGGGCGCTGGCCCCGCCTGCGAGCATCGGGCCGGCCGTTTGCGTTTTTCAAAAATATCTGATGATATGTTCTGGTGGGAACGACCCGATTCTACTGTATGTATCACGAATGTCAACTTGGCGGGTCTTGGCGCGCAGCTGACTGCCAGGCAGGACACTGACCGCCGAAAACTACATGGAGCTGTCTTATGAGATTAGGCGTTGTGGGCATGTTGCCGCCGGATCCCGCCGATATTCACGGCCCGCATCTGGTTGCTATCCGAGAATTGGGACTGACGGGAGGGGCCCTCTCCGTCTCCGCTACCGGTTCACCGCCGGCCTCCGCGCCGGTCTGGCAGCGCGTGCGGAGGCTCTTCGCAGATGAGGGCATGGACATTGTGCAGGTTGGCATCGGCTTCAAAGAATGTCTCTTCGACCCAGACGACGAAGTGCGCCGAAGGCTGCTGGAGAGTATCCGCCGCGGTTTCGGTGTTGCGGCCGAGTTGGGCGGCCATGTGGCGCTGATCCGCACAGGCAGCCTCAGCCCCAATGGCTCCTACAGCCCCCATCCGGAAAATCACCGGCCGTGGCGCCGCGGTGTGCTGCTGGAATCCCTCTCCTGGCTGGCCGAGGCGGCCGAAGCAATCGGTCAGACCGTCGCCGTCGAAACCCATCTGCTGACGATAATGAACTCACCCGAGTTCAACCGCGCTGTCATTCGTGATGTGGGCAGCCCGCGGCTTCGGGTCGTGATGGACTACGTCAATCACTTCCAGACGCTGCACCAGGTCTATGACAGCAGGGCCCGTCTACGCCATATCTTCGAATGTATGGGGCCGATCAGCGCGATTGCACACTGCAAGGATATCAGCGTGCGCGACGGCTTCGTGATCCATATGGATGAAGAGGTCCCAGGCGAGGGCGAGCTGGACCTGGGGAGCGCGATGCGGCTGTGGCACGAGGCGCACCCCGACGGCTACATGATGCTTGAACACCTGCCCAACGAGAAGTACCCGCTGGCCGCGGCCAACGTGCATCGCATCTTGAGGAGGGAAGGAATACCGGTCTATTAGCGTTCGCGGCCAATCAACTGCCGCCTGTTCACCGCTCCCGGTAATACCCGGCGTCGACCAGCGTCGGGCTTTGCGGCATGCCGCTCACCAGCGCCCCGTTCTGCACAAACCCCTCCTCGCGGCCATCCAACTCCGCCATCAGCCGCTCGCGCCAGAAGGCCACGCGCTCCGGTCGCGTTGCGGCCAGATCGTGTAGCTCGGTCGGGTCTTCCTCCAGGTCGAAGAGAAGCTCGCGCCCGCTCTGGCTGTACCAGATGTACTTCTCGCGGCCGTCGGTCAGCCACTGGTTGGAATCCTTCATCATGAAATGCTCGCCGTGCAGGTGCTCGCGCCAGCCGCTTGTTTCCCCGCGCGCCAGCGGCAGGATACTGCACCCGTCGACATGCGCGGGCGTGTCGGTTCCGGCGAGGTCGCAGAAGGTCGGCAGCAGATCGCGTAGCTCGACCACCTGATTCACTTCCCGCAGCGGCTCATCCGCCTGCCTCGCCTGGTGGTGCGGGCTGCCCGCGTGCGGCAGCCGCAGGATGAAGGGCAGGCGCGCCGAGCTGTCAAAAGGATAGCCTTTGGCGACATGGTTGTGGTCGTAGAGCATCTCCCCGTGGTCCGCGGTGAAGACGATGGCCGTGTTGTCAAGCTCGCCGTTCTCAAACAGCGCCTGGAACACGCGGTTGAGGCTGTAATCGATATGGCTGATCTGGGCGTAGTAGGACCGCCGCGCGTAGTCGCGCTGCGCCGCATCGGTGGGGATCGGGCTGTCCAGCCCGCGCACCGGCAGGCTGTCGGGCGCCCAGTCCCCCATGACCGGGTCCGGCAGCGGCTTCGTCAGATAACGTTCCATGAAAGCCTCCGGCGGGTCCAGCGGCGGGTGCGGCCGGTGGTAGGAGAGCATCAGGAAGAACGGTTTTGTCGGGTCGCGGCGGCGCAGGAAGTCGATGCCCATCGTCGTGCCCCAACTGGTCGGGTGCAGCATCTCGTCGTAGACCCAGGGACGCGCCGCGTAGCCGTTGCAGCCCACGCCGGTGTCGATGTAGTCGGCGTCCGGGCCGAGCCGTTCCCGCAGCCACGGCGTGTAGTCGTCAACTAGCCCGTAGTCGTCCCGCTTGGAGCGTTCGCGGTGCAGATAGCCGTCGTGCAGGACGACGTTGTGAAAGCCCATCAGATTGCGCGAGGGGTGCGTGTGCATCTTGCCGATGCACTGCGTATGGTAGCCGGCCTCAGCCAGCAGGCCGGGCATCGTGCAGTCGTAGTGCCAGTCGATGCGGTCGTTGTAGCCGACAAATCCGGTATGGCGCTGGTTGAGACCGGTGAATATCGTCGCCCGCGCCGGCACGCAGGTGGGCGTGGCCGCATAGGCCTGCGTGAAGTTGATGCCCTCACGGGCCAGTCTGTCCAGGTGGGGGGTCTCGGCGACAGGGTGACCGGTCAGGCTGAGCGCGTCGGCGCGCCACTGGTCTACACAGATGAAAAGGATGTTGGGCCGGCTGTCGGCTGGCATAGTTCTTCACCTTGAGCTATGGGTTTGAAGTTGTTGGGCGGGAGAGCCACCGGTCAGAATAGGACATAGGCCGCGAACCACTAGCCTCCAAATTATCCCTTCAGACCTGTGATTGAAATGCCCTCGACGAAGGTGCGCTGGACGAAGAAGTAGAGGATGATGACCGGTGCGACCGTGGCGGTGCTGGCCGCCATCATGTAGGGCCACATCAGCTCTTCCTGGAACATGGTGCGGAACTGTTGCAGGCCGAGCGCGATCGGATATAAGGCCTCGCTGTTGAGATAGATCAACGGTCCGATACAAAAAACGTTATGCGTATAGCGTTGTCAACGGGGAAACGGATACAAGTAGTCTGGGCAAGCCCGATTCTACAGGATCGGGCGGCATTGCGCAAGATTACTTTTTCTCAGAGAACATTTCAGATCTGTGGACATTCTCCTGGGAGCGCAGGTGTCCCGTCCTCGGCCTTTGTAACTGTTCAGAGGCACGCCCAAATCCTACGCTTACTTTGGACTCTACTCAGGTACCACCAGTCAGTTGACTGGCCGACCGGATGCCTTTACCATTTCGAAGTCTGACAGAATCATTCTGCCGACCGTACGCAATCCGACATGGCTAAAATGAAGAGAACATTTGATCCACAGCCGGTCACGCTGACCGGCAACCTGGTGCGACTCGAGCCAATCGCGCTGGCGCATGCTGCAGACCTGTTTGCCGTGGGCGCGGAGGAACTGATATGGAGATACGCGGCCCGCCCTGCTCTTAGCAGTGTTGCCGACGCAGAGGGGTGGATCCAAGCGTGTCTGGAGGAATCGGCAGCGGGAACACGCGTCACATTTACCGCAGTTCACCTGGAGACCGGCAAGGCGGTGGGTTCGACCGCCTACATAGACATCGTTCGCGAGCACCGGACGTTGGAGATTGGCATGACATGGTACGGGACCGCGTGGCAGCGGACCGGCGTGAATACCGAGTGCAAGTACCTGCTGTTGCGGCATGCCTTCGAGGACCAGGCAGCGCGCCGGGTTTCCCTCAAGTCGGACAGTCGCAACGAACGGTCGCGACGCGCGATTCTGCGCCTGGGCGCAGTCGAGGAAGGCACACTGCGCAACCATCGCATTGCCCGCGACGGCGTGGACCGCCATACCGTCTACTACAGCGTTATCGAAAACGAGTGGCCTGCAGTGAAAAGACGCCTGGAAGGGCTGATGCGGAGGTGAATAGAAGGGACGATATGAGTGCCAGCCCGCCTGTGCTAGAATTCCCTGTGCCGCGTCCGACCTTTATACCCGCCTATACTGAGGGAAAGCGTGCAGCAGGTATTGACCGCTGAGCAGGGCCAAATCCTACAAAAAGAGCGCCAACTGCTGGGCGACCTGCAGGTGACCCTCGCGCGCCTCGACGCGCCCGACGCCGACTTGGGGCTGATCCGCAACGCGCTGGCCCAATTGGAAGAGCTTTTTCTGATGGTGGTGGTGGGCGAATTCAATGCCGGCAAGAGCGCGGTCATCAACGCGCTGCTGGGGGAAGAACATCTGCCCGAAGGTGTCGTGCCAACCACCAGCGAACTGGTCCTGATCCGCCACAGCGATGCCGTCGACCAGCCCGGCGCGGACCGGGGCATGGCTGTGCGCCGTCTGCCGGTCCCCTGGCTGCAGGAAGTCAATCTGGTCGATACGCCCGGCACGAATGCCGTCATTCGCCAGCACCAGGAGCTGACCGAGCATTTCGTCCCTCGCAGCGACCTCGTCCTCTTCGTCACCAGCGCCGACCGGCCATTCAGCGAGTCGGAGCGCGCCTTCCTCCAACAGATCCGGGACTGGGGCAAAAAGATCGTGATCGTGGTCAACAAGATCGAACTGCTGACCACCGAAGCGGAGCAGCAAGAGGTGCTCGAATTCGTGCGCCGGAATGCCCGCGAGTTGCTCGGCGTTGCGCCGGCCATCTTCGCCGTCAGCGCTCGCCTCGGGCTGGAAGCAAAGAGGTCAGGAGAGAGGAGAGAGCAGAGCGAAGACGCCGGAACTTCCTCTCCCCCCTCGCTCTGGCAGCGCAGTCGGTTCGAACCGCTGGAGCAGTACATTCTTGACTTTCTCGATGCAGGGGAGCGCGTGCGGCTGCAACTCTCGAACCCGGTCGGTATCGCGGCCGCCCTGATCACCAACTACCAGGAGGTGATCAGACAGCGTCAAGCCCTGCTCAAGGGCGATTTCCAGGCGCTGGACGCCATCGACCAGCAGCTGGCGGCCTACCAGAATGATATGCGGCGAGACTTTCGCTACCAGAGCGACCGCGTCGATAACGTCCTCTACGAGATGGCGGAGCGGGGCGACCGTTTTTTTGACGAAAATCTGCGCATCACCCGCATCGTCGAGCTGGTCAACAGTGAACGGCTGCGAGGTGAATTCGAGCGCCGCGTTCTGGCCGACAGCAGCCGGTCGGTCGAGCGTCATGTGGACGAGCTGATCGACTGGCTGATCGAGCGCGACTACCGTCAATGGCAGGCAGTCATGGAGTTCATCGAGCGCCGCTCACTCCAGCACACCGACCAGATGGTCGGCCAGGTGCGGGGGGAGTTCGATTTCAACCGGCAGAATCTTCTCAAGAGCATCGGCCGCAGCGCGCAGGAGGTGGTCGACTCCTATGACCGCGAGGCCGAGGCGCTGAAGCTTGCCAAGGAGGTGCAGCGGGCCATCATCCAGACGGCCGCCGTCGAGGCCGGCGCCATCGGCATCGGCGCCATCCTCATCGTCATCCTGAATACGACCTTCCTCGATGTGACCGGTGTCCTCGGCGCCAGCGCCCTCGCCGCGCTCGGTCTCTATGTTCTCCCCTACCGGCGGCAGAAGGTGAAGGCGCAGCTGCGCGCGCGCATCGGCGACCTGCGCCGGCGGCTCGATACCGCAATCACCCAGCAGTTCGAATCCGAACTGACAGCCAGTGTGCAGCGCATCCGCGAGGCCGTAGCGCCCTACACCCGCTTTGTGCGCGTGGAGCGGGAAAAGCTGGAGACGCTCGGGGCCGATCTGCAGCGCGCCGAGAGTGAGTGGAAAGGGCTGCGGCGCAGTCTGGAGGAGCTGGCCGCGAGCCGCACGCCCCTGCCGTCATGACACCCTCCATCTCTCTGCTTCCCCTGGAACCCTCGCTGCACGCCGATGCGTTGCAACGGGTATACGAGCTGTCACCGGCCTACTGGGCGATGTATCACCTGGCCCAGGCGCCCGCCGGGCAGTCGGCGCGCGATCTGGAAGCGATCGAGGCCGAGCCGGGCCGTATGGGGCTGGGGATTGTGGCCGCGAATGAGCCCGGCAACCCCCAGGCCGGCGCACAACTGGTGGGCCTCATCGACTTCCGCCTGCACTGGCCGGACCCCGACACCGCCTATATCGGCATCCTGCTGGTGGCGGAGCCGTTTCAAAGGCAGCGTGTTGGTACCGATGCCTGGGCCCTGTTGGAACCGTGGCTTGCTTCCGAGAGCGGCGTGCGTGAAGCCAAAGTGGGCGTCGAACAGTTCAACCCAGGCGCCCTCAGGTTTTTCCAATCTCTCGGCTTTACCCTGACCGGTGAGGCGCAACGCATCCGTTCAGGCAAGCGCCTGGTGCGTCTGCTGGCGATGGAGAAGAAACTGGAATGAAGTGGCTGGCGGACGCCGGCTGAAGAGACCAAATTGACCATTTGAGTGGGAGTGACGATGGGAGCGAATGACGGAAGCGTTCTGGAGGAAGGTTCGGCGGAGAAGACGATTCTGCGCGTTGCCGGAAAGCTGCGTGCGCTGAGCAACCACGGCCTGTATTTTGCCGAAAATCCTTACCAGACCGAGACCTTCGAGCAGATGTTGTCGTTGTGCGCCGAGCTGACGGAGCTGGTGGACGCGCGCCCGCTGGCGCAAATCCAGCGTCATTTCTTTGATGATACCCGTTATGTTTCCCCGTATGCTGTGGTGGATACGGCGGTATTCGATGACGCCGGCCGCATTCTCCTGATCCAGCGGAAGGACAACGGGCGTTGGGCCCTGCCGGGCGGGTGGTGCGAGGTAAACGAGCTGCCGGCGGAGGGCGCGGTGCGCGAGGTGTGGGAAGAGACCGGCTGCCGGGTTGCGCTGAGCGGGTTTCTCGGCATATTCGACAATAACTATCACGGCGGCGGCGGCCTGCACCACCTCTACTGCCTGCTCTTCGCCGCCCGCCATGTCGAAGGAACGCCAATCGTCACCAGGGAGACGTTGGACGTAGGCTGGTTCACGCCGCAGGATCTCCCTTGGGATGCCCTGCACGCTGCCCACCCTACCCGTATCCGCTTTGCCTTCGAGTGGCAGCAAGAACCGTCCCGGCGCCCCTTCTACGATTTGCCGCGGCATCAGCCGCACCCTACCTGGCAGCACAATACAGACCAGGAATGAGGGGCGAACTTCCCTCTGCCTGCTGTTCGTAGACGGATCGTAGATATATTGCACAGCAATTCGATCAAACCGATCTCCGGGGCTTCCACCTTGCCCAGCCCGGAGATCGTTCCGTGCTCCAGTGTATTCACCCGGCAAAACGACCGGAAATCAACCCCACCTAGGCAGAAATACCGCATACCCCGGCGCTTTCTCAAGTGCCGGAGCATTTTGGTAATATATACTTTCCATTTGTGGACAGTAGCGACCAGAAGTGGTAACATTGCCCTGATAGCGAACATCCGTTCACATTCTCGAGCTGCCTGACTTCTGTCGGGCGCCGTGACAGGGCGCTTGGTTAACAGGAACCGGAAACGATTGGAGGCTGCATGGCGCTTGACAAACTGATCATACGGGGCGCACGCGAACACAATCTGCGCGACGTGGATCTGGAGATCCCACGCGATAAGCTGGTGGTGATCACCGGGCTCAGCGGCAGCGGCAAGAGCAGCCTGGCATTCGATACCATCTATGCCGAAGGGCAGCGCCGCTACGTCGAGTCTCTTTCCTCCTACGCGCGACAGTTCCTCGGCTTGATGGAAAAGCCGGATGTGGATCAGATCGAAGGTCTCAGCCCCGCAATTTCAATCGATCAGAAGGGGGCCGGGCGCAATCCCCGCTCAACCGTCGGCACCGTCACCGAAGTCTACGACTACCTGCGTCTGCTCTTCGCACGCGTCGGCCAGCCCCATTGCCCCGAGTGCGGCGACCCCATCACCCAGCAGACACCGCAACAGATCGTCAACTCAATCCTGGAGATGGAGGAGGGCGCCCGTCTGATGATCCTCGCCCCGATCATCAAAGATCGTAAAGGGGAGCATAAAGGCGTCTTCGACGATCTGCAGTCGCAGGGCTATGTGCGCGTGCGCGTCAACGGCGAACTGTTCGAAATCGGGGAAACGCCCGAGTTGGACCGCTACAAGATGCACACAATCGAAGCGGTGATCGACCGCATCATCGTGCGGGCAGAACGGTCCGATCCGGACGACCCCGGTAGCGTGCTGCCGGGCACCGACCGCACGCGGCTCACCGACTCTGTTGAGACGGCGCTCAAGTTGGGCGAGGGCTCAGTGATCGTTTCGGAAGTAAAGCGCGTTCCGGTTGAAGGCAACGGCACCCTGCGCGAGGTGGCGACCGACCGGGTCTTCAGCGAGCATTTCGCCTGTATGCGCTGCGGTCTCAGTTTTACAGAGATCGAGCCGCGCACCTTCAGCTTCAACAGCCCGCACGGGGCCTGTCCTTCGTGCGACGGGCTGGGCGTACAAAAGGAATTCGACCCCGATCTGATCCTGGACGGTGAACTCAGTATTGCCGAGGGGGCCGTAAGGCCCTGGCAAGGCTCGAACCCCGGTAACGGTGACGAGGGTTACTACAAGCAGCTGCTGCGTTCGGTCTGCCACCAGTTTTCGATTCCCCGTACGGTGCCGGTGCGGGAGCTGAGCAGCAAACAGCGGGATATCATCCTGTACGGACCGCCGGGACGGGAAAAGGTGCTCGTGCAATATCGCAACGCCCGCGGCTACGAGCGTAACTACGAGACGCAATATTCAGGTGTACTCCCCAACTTGCAGCGGCGCTACCGCGAAACCGACAGCGATTGGATCCGCGGCAAGCTGGAAGAGTACATGGGCATCAACCCCTGCCCCGAATGCGAGGGACGGCGACTGCGGCCGATGGCGCTGGCGGTAACGGTCGCCGGCAAGAGCATCTTTGACATTACGGCGATGGCGGTCAACGATTCGCTGACCTGGGTGCGGGCGGCCGCAGGACGCAACGGCGCCGAGCCGCTCTTCTCCCCTCGCCAGCTTGCAATCGGCGGCCAGGTACTGAAAGAAATCGAAGCGCGGTTGGAATTCATGGTGAACGTGGGGCTGGACTATCTGACTCTCAACCGCACCGCCGTATCCCTGTCCGGCGGCGAGTCCCAGCGGATCCGGCTCGCTACCCAGATCGGCAGCCAGCTGATGGGCGTTCTCTATATTCTCGATGAGCCGAGCATCGGCCTGCACCAGCGGGACAATGTGCGGCTGATCAACACCTTGCAGGGCATGCGGGATCTGGGAAACACTGTGCTCGTGGTCGAGCATGACGAGGAAACGATCCGCGCAGCCGACTGGGTGGTGGATATGGGGCCCGGCGCCGGTGAACACGGCGGCGAGGTGGTCGTTTCTGCGGTGCGGAATGCCTTTGTCGACCACCCTGAAAGCCTGACCGCCCAGTACATTCGCGGTGAGCGGTGCATCGAAATTCCGATGGATCGGCGCGAAGGAAACGGGGAGTATCTGCACGTACGCGGCGCCACCGAGAACAACCTCAAAAAGGTGGACGTACGCTTTCCGCTCGGCCGCCTGATTGCAGTGACCGGGGTCAGCGGCAGCGGCAAGTCCAGCCTGGTGGTAGAGGTCCTCTACAAACGGCTCGCACAGAGCTTCTACCGGGCCAAGGCGCGCCCTGGCAGCTGCGAGAGAATTGAGGGCATCGAGCACCTGGATAAGGTGATCGAGATCGACCAAAGCCCGATCGGGCGAACACCGCGCAGCAACCCTGCCACCTATGTGGGACTGTTTACGCCGATGCGAGAGCTGTTCGCCAGCATCCCCGAGGCGAAAGCCCGCGGATATAAGGCCGGGCGATTCAGTTTCAATGTAAAGGGCGGCCGCTGCGAGGCCTGTCACGGCGACGGCATCATCAGGATCGAGATGCAGTTTCTGCCCGATGTCTACGTCTCCTGCGAAGAGTGTCATGGCGACCGCTACAACCGCGAAACGCTCGATATCCGCTTCCGCGGCAAATCGATTTCCGATGTGTTGAACATGACCGTCGAAGAGGCGCTGGACTTTTTCCAGAACATCCCCCGCATACGCTCCCGCTTGCAGACGCTGATGGCTGTCGGGCTGGGTTACATCCGCCTGGGACAGCCGGCGACGACGCTCTCGGGGGGTGAGGCGCAGCGGATCAAACTGAGCAAAGAGTTAAGCCGGCGCGACACCGGCAACACCTTCTACATCCTCGATGAGCCGACGACCGGCCTGCATTTCGAGGATGTGCGCAAGTTGCTGAGCGTCCTGCACGAACTGGCCGACAGGGGCAACACCGTCCTGGTCATCGAGCACAATCTGGATGTGATCAAGAACTGCGACTGGGTAGTCGACATGGGGCCTGAAGGCGGCGGAAAGGGCGGCTACGTGGTGGCCGAAGGCACTCCGGAGCAGGTCGCGACGATCGAGAAGAGTTACACCGGTCAGTTTCTGCAAGGCTGCCTGAAGGCTATAGCCAGTGTCTAGTCGCCGCAAGAGAGTCCTTGGGCTGGTTACAGTCTGCGGCCTATTGGAAAAGGGAGCGAGGCGCATGTTGGGAGTTTACCGTCTGTTCCTGCTCGCATCTGTCTGTACGGCGTTCGTCCTGGCAGGCTGCGCACCCATCCAACCCGAGTCGCCGCCGGCCAGCGAACAGGCGCCGGCATCGCCATCCCAAAGTAGGCCGCAGGCTACAATGGAGCCGACGGCCATCTCCGTTTCGGAACAGCCAGTTCTGCCAACGACCGCCGCACGGAAACCGCCAGATCTGCCAACCACCGCCACACCGGAATCCCCAGCTCCGTCAGCCACCACCTCCCTGCCGGACGTGCCGTTCCCCGATTACTGGCAGGTATACGTCGATGACGCACGCGGACTGTCGATTCGCTATCCGCCGGAATGGGTCCTCTTCGATCCGACAAAAACGGAGTTGAAAGAGCTCGTGGAGAAGCTGGGCGAAAGGGCCAATAGCGATGAGATCAAGGAGCTGCTGGAAACATTTACCCAGGCGATACAGCAGGAAGATCTCTTTGTCGGCATGGGCTTCCAGTTTCCCACCGGTAGTTCCCGCGACACTCGGTTTGTCAACAATATCAATATCATCTCTTTTCACACCGAAGGGCTGTTCCTGCAACTGATAGCGCAGATGATCGCCGCCCAGCTGGACAGCATGGAAGGAATCCAGGTGGACAGCGCCGACGTGGTCGCCGGTCTGCGGCCCAATGGCGCGGAGGTAGCATCAATCCGTTATCGCTCAAAGGGCGCCCTTTTCAATCAACCGGATCTGGAGATTATCGGCTGGCAGGTGGGCGTTCTTTCCCCGGAAGCAGAGAGGATCGTCGTCCTTACCTTTAGTATCCGCAGCGAAGATTTCGCGGAGTTGGAGCCGCTGTTGACAGAGATAGTGCAGCGCGTCCAGTGGCTCCAGTGAACTGTGGTACGTGGAATTCTCTGTTCACAAGCCACAACTCACGGACAATTGAGGTTTGGAAGTACGTATGCGGGGAATATTATACCTGGTCCCATTATTCCTCTTTTGCCTTGGCTGGTTCGCTGGAGCGGCCCCCGAACTGCCGCTGCTCTCTGATTCAACCACCCCCCGTCGCGGGGTCTCGCTTGCCAGCTATCATGCGCCCGGAACCTCCGGTAAGCTTTACGTAACTTCCAGCGACGTCCGCCTTCCCACGCAGTCTTCCTCTTTGCAGTCCCCCTCCCCTACCTACACACCGACACCAGGCGAAATAGGTACAGAGGTTACCCCGCCGGCTGCTGCTCCGGAAACTTTCAAGGTCTCAGCCGACTGGCATGCCTTCGAAGACGCAGCGCATGGTCTGACGATCTTTTGTCCTCCGGAATGGCTCTTCTTCGACGGTTCGCAGGCAGCGACCCTTCAGCAGGAGATGGCAGCGATGGACAGAGCGGAAGTCGTGAATCTGCTGACGGAGCTGCGGTCCAGTGTACAGCTGAGCAGGTTGGTTGGCGTTGGCTTCGCCTTCCCACAGGATCCTCCCGAACTGCTGCATGCCAATAGCGTCATTGTGGAGATTTTCCCCGCAAAGGGCCTTGCGTTGTACGAGTTCGGGCAAGGCGCTGCCGCTGCCCTGGACCGGCGGCTCGGGATCGACGTGGATAGCTTCGATCTGATCACAAGGCTGCGGCCCCGCAGGGAGGAGGCAGTTTCGATCCGATTCCGAGGCGCTGTGCCTGTCCCGACTGCCTCCCAATCAATTCTGACCGGCTCCCGGACAGCCGGCTGGCAGGTTGTCCTGCTTTCGCCCGATGCCGAGTATCTGCTTGTTATGACCTTTTCCGTCCCAGGAGAGATGTTCGAGGAATTGGAGTCGCTGCTTACTGAGATGGTGCGGCGCGTGCAGTGGGCCGACGACCACCGTGAAACAGAATCTGGGATTGGTCCGGTGATAATTACCAACCGGACGATGTACGTCCATAGCGAACCCTCCCCATATAGTCCCACGATTGGCAAGATTGTCGCGGGAAAGCAGTTTTCGATCTTGGAGAGAGATTTTACTGGGAAATGGTGGCGGACCAGCTACGGCGGTCAGCCCGGCTGGGTGTCCGATCGTCTCGTGGCTGCCAATATCCCGGATGCACCCGTATCGGTCCCCGTGGCGATGATCGACCGGCGCGTCAATGTCCGCAGTGGCCCGGGCGCCAGTAACCCTGTAATCGGCGTGGCGGTAGCCGGCCAGCAGTATCTGATTACCGGCAGAAATGAGGCCGGCGACTGGTGGCGAATCGACAAAAACGGCCGGCACGGGTGGGTCTTCGGAGAGCTGGTCACTCCCGTTGATGTGAGGGGCGTTCAGGTGGCCATCGTCAAATTCCCGGCTCCACCGTTACTGCCGGTGACAGAGGCGCTCATGTCGGTCAACCGACGGGCGAACCTGCGCGCCGGGCCGGACAACAGCTATCCTATCGTCGGCGAAGTCGTACCTGGACGCCAATATCTGATCACCGGCAGGAATGCGGCCGGCGACTGGTGGCAAATCGACGAAGACGGCCGGCCCGGCTGGATCTATGACGATCTGGTTGAACTGGTCAATGAGGGCAGCGTCCAGGTAGTGGCCAGGTTTCCGCTTCCTCCACTGCTGCCGGCCACGGAAGCGGTGTTGACGTTCAGCCGCCGCATGAACGTCTATAGCGGCCCCGGCGGTCGCTTCCCTGTCATCGATACGACCGTACCCGGCTATCAGTATCCGATCACCGGCAGGAATGTGGTGGGAAGCTGGTGGCAGATCGACAATCATGGCCAGCCCGGCTGGGTCTTCGGGCAATTCGTGGCCCCTGTTGAGCAGACGGGTGAGGTCCCGTAGGCTGCGGCGCCTCTTCTGAACTGAAGGGAGCGCGGGGCGGCCTTGGAACAAGGGCAACTCTGGCCGGCCTCGGAAAGGCCGTATACGTGAGCACCCCGGGTAGGATTCGAACCCACGACCCTCTGATCCGAAGTCAGATGCTCTGATCCACTGAGCTACCGGGGCAAACAAGCACGCCAAAGTATAGCACGCTCCGCCCCCTATCTTCAAAAGAAAGGGCTGGCTCAAGAGTGAGTTCCCAGTCAACAGGCATGCTGACGGGATCTCACTTCTCCCTCCCACTAGCTCTCTTCTCTCCCCTCACTTTTCTCTGTAATCTGTGTGCGCCAACGCCCTGTAAAGGCGCGCAGCGCGTCCTCCGCGTCCAGGCCACGCGTTTTCGCCAGGGCGACCAGGCGCCACAGCAGTCCACCCAGCCTTTCCTCATCGCTGCCCTCCGGCAACAGGCCCTGCAACTCAGGATCGCTTTCCGCCAGCATGGCCCGGTCGAGAAGACCGGCCTTGTCGGCCTTGGATTGCATTTCACGCGCCTTGCGCAGCGCCGGCAATGCCGCCGGCACGGCATCCAATGGGCCGCGCGCCGGTCTGTCCTGGGCCGCACGCTCTTCCGCCTTGATCTCTTCCCAGCGCGTAAACAGCTGTTCCATATCGTCAATGTCATCTTCGCCGAAAACGTGTGGGTGGCGGCGGATGAGCTTCTCGACGCTCATCCGCACTGCGTCGGCCATCTGGAAGCGGCCCTCTTCGGTCGCGATCTGCGCGATCATCGCGATGATCCCGAGCACATCGCCCAACTCCTCGGCGACATGCGCCTCATCTTCGGAGTCCATCGCCTCCAGCGCCTCCGCTACCTCGTCAAGCAAAAAGGCCCGCGTGCTCGCCAGCGTCTGCTCCCGGTCCCAGGGGCAGCCGTAGGGGGCGCGCAAGTGCGCCATTACCTCCTGCAGGTCGGCATAGCTGCTGCGGGGCAGAGGGGGTACGTACAGGCAGGCTTCCTCGCCAATGCCGGGCGGCGCATCAAGTTCTGCCAGCGGCACAGCCCGCGCACGGCGAGTACCATTCCCGTCCAGGCAGATGAGCTGTAGCGGGTGGTCGTCAGGGTAGGCGTTGCCCAGCACCGCATAAATCGCCTGCGCAGTCGGCTCATCGGCGATGTCAAGCACTATCGCCGGCTGCCCCAGGTCGAAAGGTGGATGATGGCGGTCGGCCAAGCGCGCCGCGCCGATGATCTGCATACCCTCGTGCGGGTCAATGCCGACGGACTGCGCCGCCGCTGCCGCCGTCCTGATTGGATCACATATGGTCATGCTCATGGTCGTCCGATCCGGTCAATTGGACCGCCTGAACCTGTCTCTGACCGCAGGAAAATCTGCATTCAGCTACCGGCAACTATGCACTCTACTGCATCGTCTGTTGCCGGTCAATTCCGGCGGCATGGTGGCGCCGAGGCTTGGCATCGATATTGAATACTGTTAAAGTAGGGCCCATCGGCTCTCAATCGGCAGCCAATCCATTTTCCTGGGACAATCCGTGACGGATAACCTGCCCAACTGGTATACCCAGCCCGCCCGGCCCACTGCCATCACTCGCCAGGGGCCGGATGGCCGCGAGGTTCGAATTTCGGTGATCGTGCCCTGCCGCAACGAGGGCCGCAACATCCGCCCCGTGCTCGAATGGGCCGCGCCCCATGCCGACGAACTGCTGGTCGTCGACGGCCACAGCAGCGACGATACGAGGGCCATCGCCGCCGAACTGGGCGCCACCGTCCTGCTGGATAACGGCAAAGGCAAAGGCGACGCCCTGCGCGTCGGCATCGCCCACGCCGGCGGCGATATCCTCGTCTTTATCGACGCCGACGGCTCCCACGACCCCCGCGATATTCCCGCGCTCGTTCAGCCGATCATCGCCGGCAACGCCGATCACGTATCCGGCTCCCGCATGTTGGGAGGGAGCGACGAGTTGCACGCCACCATCAATCAGTTCGTCCGTCTCTTCGGCAGCCAGGTCATCACACTCAGCATCAACTACACCCAGGGAGTGCGCCTGACCGACTCGCAGAATGGATTCCGGGCGATCCGGGCCGAGGTAGCGCGCAGCCTGGCGCTGGAATCGGAGATACCGACGATCGAGCAGGAGATGGTAATCAAGACCGTGCGCAGCGGGTATCGGATCTGCGAAGTCGCGACCCACGAATATGTGCGCTCCAATGGAGAGTCCAACTTTCGGGTGTTGGATGTCTGGTTCCAGTTTGTCAAGAGCTGGCTCTACTATCTCTTCATCTGGCGGCCGCCAAAACGGACTGTAGGGAGCGTCAATGCAGAGAGCCTGGAACAGAGCAGCAATACCGCCGAGGAGACGAATGCCCCCGGTTCTCATAAGCTGTCCGGGCCAGGAGAACAGATACCGAAAGCCAGCTCCAGGTAAATGTCCCAATCCCGTGAAACGGGGGAGGCGCCGCGCCGATTCGCTCCTGCTCTCCCTGTTGTTCGCCCCACGATTCGCCATCTGTTGGCGCTTTACCTCCTGTTTGCCAGTCTGTTCAGCTTTGTAACCCCGCCATTCGAAGCGCCCGACGAAATCTGGCATTTCGCCTTTATTCAACATCTGGTGACGCAGCGGAGGCTGCCGGTCGCAGAACCGGATACGCGCGCCCTCTGGCGGCAACAAGGCACACAGGCGCCCGCCTACTACGCCGCCGCGGCTCTGCTTACCGCACCGATCGATCAGTCCGACTTCCCTGAACTTTTCGCGCGCGCCAACCCCCACCGCGCCGTCGGTCAACCCGATACAGCCATCAACCGCAACTATCTGATCCACCACCGGCAGACGGAACGCTTCCCCTGGAGCCGGTCGATACTGGCCCTGCATGTCGCCCGTCTCTTCTCCGTCTTCCTCGGCGCAACGACCGTCTATGCGGTCTACCGCACCCTTCACTTCCTTCTCTCCCCGCAGAATGCCCTGCTCGGCGCCGCCTTCGCGGCCTTCCTGCCCCAATTTGTATTCATCAGCGCCTCCGTCAGCAATGACAACGCCGTCAATGCAGCCGCCGCGCTTGTCCTCTGGCAACTGACCGGGATGCTGGTAGAGGGAGGGCGGCCGCAACGCAGCCGCCTTCTGAAACTCGGCGCTGCGCTTGGCCTGGCGCTGCTTTCCAAACTGAGTGGGCTGGGCCTCGTCGGCGTCTCCGCAATCGCAATTCTGTGGCTGTCCTGGCGGAACCGCAACCTACGCCCCATCTTCGATGCCACCCTGTGGACGGCCGTTCCCGCAATCCTGCTCGCCGGTTGGTGGTACCTGCGCAACTGGCGGCTCTACGGCGACCCCCTGGCATGGGAGATGTGGGAAGCGAACATCCTGTTGCGGGTCATTCCGGCTGGCCCGTCGCAGATCGTGAGCGAGTTGGGCGGGCTGGAACGTTCCTTCTGGGGGCTGTTTGGCTGGCTCAACCTGCCCTACCCGGCCTGGGTCTACTGGGCGTTGCGTGTCGTCGTCGCCGTCGTCGCGCTTGGGCTGCTGTTTCATCTCGCCCGGGAAACGCGCACCGGCGACGCCCACCCTGCAACCCGCTTCTCCCCCCGCCCGCCTCACGCCTTCCTGATCCTGTGGCTGCTCGTTCTGACCACCTCCTGGCTGCGCTTTATGCGCGTCGCGCCGGCCGCCCAGGGACGTTACTTCTTCGCCGCGCTGCCCGCCTTGGCGCTGCTCTGGACGTTTGGCTGGACAGGATGGGGCAGCAGATTCGGCCACAGAATCGGCTGGAGTGTTACCTCTGCCCTCGGACTGCTCACGCTGGCTACACCTTTCTTTCTGATCCAGCCCGCCTACAGGCCCCCTCCGATGTCAGTTCCTGGCAGCGATGCGAACACTGTTGTCTCCCCAACGCCCCACTCCCTCTTTCTCGCCGGAAACTCCGAGATTCAGTTACAGCATGCGGCCGCACTGTATGACGGTCGACAAGAGCATGCAAGTGAAACAGATCCTCGAGTGCCGACCGTTTTCCCCGGTGACGAAGTGCAGGTGGATCTGGCGTACTTGACCAACGCCCCGCTGACCGATGACTGGTCGCTTTTCATCCATCTCGTGGACGGCACAGGTCTGACCGTCGCGCAACTGGATACAATGCCCGGCGGCGGGCTGCGCCCGACCGGCGGCTGGCAGCCGGGCCGCCTTCTGCTCGACAGCTATACCGTTGCAATTCCGGAGACGGCCCATACACCGAACCGGGCCAGCTGGCAGGTGGGCTTCTACGACCACCGCAGCGGCGAACGTCTGCCACAGGTCGACGGCGGCACAGGCTATTCGTTCGGCGAGGTGACCATCTGCCCCGCTGGATTCACCGTTGAAGACTGCAAACCAGGCGGGAAGGCAGACGTTTCCCAGGACGGCGGCCATAGCATCCCCATTCCACTGCACGTGCAGTTTGACGACAACATCACCCTGGCCGGCTACAGCTTCAATACCCGTACCCCGGTTCCCGGCGACGAAATGACCGTTATCCTGTACTGGACGGCATCGGGACAGGTGGTCGAATCCTATACGGTCTTCGCCCATCTGCTGACCGACAGCTTCGAAATGTTCGGCGGCGCCGACTTGCAGCCGTCCCCGCCAACCGAGAGCTGGGCCGGCGGCGAAACAGTTGCGACCGTGCATACTTTCACTGTCCCCTCGAACGCTCCCCCGGGACTCTATCAGATCGAGATCGGCCTGTACACCCGGCCCGATTTCCAGCGCCTGCGCGTGCTCGACAGGATCAACCCGGCGCAAGAGGACCGGCTGCTCCTCGGCCCACTGCGCATCGAGTGAGCGCCGTACCGGTTACAAACACACCGGCGCCTTGATCCACAGTCCGATTTCGACTATGATTCGTGAGGCTGATGGGACCCGATCTGGGCTACGCTGTTAATGTCCATCACTCCCATCTCTTGAATTTCGGTCGGAAAGGGACTGCGCATGAGCCGTAGACGGGGCAGACGCCGCCGCTTGAGCCGCAACGAAAAGATATTCTACTTTCTCAGCCTGCTGATCGCGCTCAGCATGGTGTTGAGCCTTGTTTACGTGGCGATTACGCCCGCCGCTCCCTAGAGCGGCCACAGATCTCCACCCCGGAAAGCGCAGGCGTGACGCCCGCGCACAGTCTGGGCCGAATCCGTGACAGTCGAAGAACGTCGCGGGCTGGCTCTGGTAGCGATCGCTGTCCTCTTCTTCAGCACCAGCCCCGTGCTGGTGCGGTGGGCCGCCCGCTCGGTATCCTCGTTCGAGATCGCAGCCGGTCGCCTCCTCGTCGCTGGCATTGTCGTATCCGGCGTGGTTCTCCTCCGTAGCCGCGGTGCGTGGGGCGCCTCGAATGGGCGCGGCCTCCTCTCGTCCAATTGGCCTCGTCTTGTTCTCATCGGGCTGGTCGCCGCGCTCCACTTCTTTTTCTACGCCTACTCTCTCGAGTTTACGACGATTACCAATAGCCTGGCGATCATGTATACCGCGCCCATCTGGGTCGCGCTGCTGTCCCGCTTCGCGCTCCGCGAACCATTGTCGAAACGCAAATGGCTGGGCATCCTCGTAGCTGTCCTCGGCGTGGCTGTCCTGTCAGGGTTCGAGCCGGTTCTTGCGCTCGTTCAGCAAAGCGGCAGCGCATCGTACAACTTCACCAGCCGCACGTTGATCGGTGATCTGCTGGCACTGGGAAGCGCCGTCACCTACGCCGTCTACAGCATTGCCGGCCGCAGCGAGCGACAACGTTTCCCACTGCTGGTCTACGCCGGCGCCGTCTACTTACTGGCTGCGCTCTGGCTGCTTCCAGCCGCGGCGGCGGCCCATACCCCCGGCAGTTTCAGCTGGCCCGCCGTCGCCAGCATCGTCGGCCTCGGTGTCTTCCCACTGGCATGCGGCCACACCCTCTACAACGCGGCCCTGCGTCGGGTGAACGCCACCTATGTCAATCTCATCGCTACGCAGGAGGTGCTGGGCGGCGTCCTGCTGGGCGCGCTCCTGTTGCGCGAGATCCCTTCTTTCAATGGCATAATCGGCGGCCTGATTACCATCGGCGGAATCCTCATGGTGCTCCTGTAGATTCTGCCAGTTGCCGTTTTCAGCGTGTCATCCGCCTGGCGGCTACTTTCGGTCGCTGCTGACATCTACCTCTACCGAAAGGTTTCTGCAATGTATCACGACCGTCTCTCGCTCTTCCCCGACACCGTTGCTCTGCGCCCCGACAAAAGCGGCAGACCCTCGCTGCATGTTGGCGGCTGCGATCTGGAGAGGCTGGCCGCCGAATGGAGTACACCCCTCTATGTCTATGATCTTCAGACCATCGACAGCGCAGTCAAGGCCTATCAAGATGCCCTCAGCCGCCGCTATCCCGGCCCCGCCGGCATCACCTATGCCGGCAAAGCATCTCTGAATCTGGCCATGGCCCGTCTGATGGCGGCGCACGGCCTGCTTCTGGACTGTACCGGCGTCGGTGAGATGCACATCGCCCGCGCCGCCGGTGTCCCGCGCGCCCAGCTCCTGATGCACGGCGTCAACAAGAGCTGGGCGGACCTGCAGGCCGGGTTCGCCCACGCAGGCGCCCTCGTCGTCGACAACCCTCCTGAGTTGGAGCGCATCGCCCAACTGGCGCCTGCCCGGGGCAGCGCGCCGGCGCTCTGGTTGCGGGTACGGCCAGGTTACGCGGTGGACACCCATCATTTCCGCCAGACGGGGCAGCACGATAGCAAATTTGGGATGGATGCCGATCAATGTGTCGACGCAATCGCATTCTGCCAGCGCAATGACCTGCCCGTGACCGGGCTGCACTTCCACCAGGGATCGCATTTCCACGCTGCCCAACAGGTGCTTCCCGCTCTCGATATGGTGTGCGAACTGATGGGCCGCTTGCAGAAGCAACTCAACTGGTGGCCTCAAGTGCTCAGCCCCGGAGGCGGTTGGGGCGCCGCCTACCATGAAGCGGATCTTCCCCACCCGTCGATCGAGCAATACGTCGCGACAGTTGCCGCAGCGCTGACAGAGAAGCTGTCGCCCCATGCCCTGCCCCTGCCGCGTCTGCAGGTGGAGCCGGGGCGCAGCCTTGTCGCCCGCGCCGGCATCGCCATCTATCAGGTAGGAACTGTCAAACGAGCGGGGGGTCGGCGTTGGCTTCTGCTTGACGGCGGAATGGCCGACAATATTCGCCCGGCCCTCTACCAGGCGCGCTACTCTGCGCTGCCGGTCACAGACCCGCTGAGCAGAGCGCCGATTTCCGAAAACGCCTGGCTGGCCGGTCCATACTGCGAGAGCGGTGATCTGCTGATCGAGGACCTGCCATTGCCCGACATCAAATCAGGGGAACTGCTGGCCGTTCCGGTTTGTGGCGCCTACCAGCTCATGATGGCCAGCAACTACAACGGAGCCTTGCGGCCGGCTGTCGTGATGCTGCGCGCAGGCGTCGCGCAGCTGGCGCAGCGCCGCGAAACGGTCGAAGATCTCCTGCTGCGGGATATCGTCTGAAGGGCCGAAGGGGCGAGAGCGGCCGCACTACGATTCGACAGGGGGTTCTTCCGGCTGGCCGACGAGCAGTTGGCGCACTACGTCATCAATGCGTCGTTTGTAGCGTAGCAGTTCCCGCCTGCATTCCATCTCCGCTGAAGACTGTGGCTTGAACGACCGCAGCGTCTCCTCCAACTCCCAGTCGATCTGCACACGGATCCGATTGATGAGACGCCCCCGCAAATACTCCCGCATCTCCTGCGCAATGACCGTGTCGTAATGCAGCAGGTCATCATGCAGGTCGACCAGGCGGTCGGAGCCAATGGCAGGAATCGGCAGCGACCGCAGCGTTTCCCAGGCTCTGTTCAGTTTTCGACGATTTACACTCATGCCAGGTCCAAATGAGGCGCTACAGTCGGACACAGTTGCAGCGTCAGTTCTGAAGTGGGAATGGAGGTTTTTCTATTCACGTCTGAAGTAGCTGACATCTGTAGTCCGAATGAGGGGATCCAAATCGCGCGAGGATTATAGTCGGTGATACGTTCAAAAGACAAGAATCGGATAGTGGAAGAATTCGAGTTGCGGGCGTAATGACGGATTCCGGTGCACTTCGCATCTCCGCAGAGCGTATCGGAACCGCAGGCGCGCAGCATGACAGACATTTTGACAGAAACTGAACGCATGTTCTATAATGGGCTCTATCAGTCCCCTCGGGGATTACCCTTGGCGCTTCTGCTC
Source organism: Caldilineaceae bacterium (assembly GCA_965204525.1). Lineage (GTDB taxonomy): Bacteria > Chloroflexota > Anaerolineae > Caldilineales > Caldilineaceae > Bin5. The sequence continues at coordinate 4,084,994 of OZ241994.1, forward strand.
GGAAGAGGCGCGTCGAACAGGTTAAAGAGTGCCGAAAACAGGCCGTAAGGGAGAACGATGACAAAAAAACGATCAACCGACAGCGGACCGGCCAAAGCGCTGGAAGTCGCCATTGCCAACCTGAATCGCCGCTATGGCGATGGAACCATCATGAGGCTGGGTGAGGCGACCCGGCTGGACGTGGCCTCGATCCCGACGGGCAGTCTGAGCCTGGACATCGCGCTGGGCGTGGGAGGCATTCCCCGCGGACGCATCATCGAGGTGTATGGGCCGGAGAGTTCGGGCAAGACGACCCTCTGTCTGCATGCGATCGCGGAATCGCAGCGTCTGGGTGGCGTCTGCGGCTTTGTGGATGTGGAGCATGCGTTGGACTCGAGCTATGCGCGCAAGATCGGAGTGGATGTCGAGGGCCTGTACGTATCGCAGCCGGATACGGGCGAGCAGGCGCTGGAGATCGCGGAAGCGCTGGTGCGTTCGGGCGCGCTGGACGTAGTGGTGGTGGACAGCGTAGCCGCGCTGGTGCCGCGAGCGGAGATCGAAGGAGAGATGGGAGACAGCCACGTTGGCTTGCAGGCGCGGCTGATGAGCCAGGCGCTGCGGAAGCTGGTGGGTGCGGTGAAGACGACCGACACGAGCATGATCTTCACCAACCAGTTGCGGCAGAGAATCGGAATCATGTTTGGCAATCCGGAGACGACGTCGGGGGGCATGGCGCTGAAGTTCTACGCCAGTGTGAGATTGGACGTGCGGCGGATCCAGTCGATCAAACAGGGGAGTGAGGTGATCGGGAACCGGACGCGCGTGACGGTGCGCAAGAACAAGGTGGCGGCGCCGTTCAAGGTGGCGGAGTTCGACATCATGTACAACGAAGGTGTCAGCACGCAGGGCGACCTGCTGGACCTGGGAGTCGAGTTCGACATCGTGGAAAAGCGGGGGGCGTTCTACCGCTTTAACGACGAACTGCTCGGACAGGGGCGTGAAGCCGCCAAAAAGCATCTGCGCGAAAATCCGGAGATAGCCTCACAGATCGACGGCAAGATTCGAAAGCAGGCAGGGTTGCCCATAAATCTTGCGCCGCAAGAAGAAGCCGGGGATATGGCCGCGCAGGACAGCGAAGCCGGGGACAATTCACAGGAAAAGCTTTTCGCTGAGGCGGTCTAGCCGGTCCGGGGCCGAGGACGTCCGAAAAGATACAAGCGCCAAGTGTCAGGTGCGGGAAAGGGCGGGTGCCGTTGCGCCAGCACAGCGGCTGGTGGTAAACTCTTCGCAGATAGCTGCGACGCGTGCTGAAGCCTGAGTGGACGAAGAGGAGAGAGCATGGCCCGCAAAGAGATCGTGCATAACATTCGTCAGAGACCGGCTGAGACTGCCCAAGGGAACGGTGCAACGCTGTCCGACGGACCGGTAGAGAGCGGCGCACCTTCTCAAATTGAGCGCGTCAAAAACCGGGCTCCCGCTCATGGCCTCCGCGTCACTCTGGAAGAGTACTGGGAAAAGTGGTATGAAAGGCCTCAGCCGCATATCGACGTCAGCTACGAATGGGACAACGGCATCCTGGAGGCCAAACCCTTGCCCAACTTTGCCCAGACCGAACAGTATCGCTGGTTTTTTCGCCTCCTGAGCTGCTATCTCGAAGTGAATCCCATCGCAAAGATACTTTGCTTGGAAACAGGCGCCTATATGTCGGTCCGAGATGAAAATCTGCCTTCGGGGAAGTGGGAAGTGGTATTCAAGCCGGACATCGGCATCATCCTGGACGACAATCCGGCGCCCTGGGGAGCGGATGGTCAACGCTCCTACATCGGGATCTGCGACATGATCGTGGAGGCGTTGTTCGATTCGACTTCGGCGGAGATCAAGCGGGATACTGAAGAAAAAAAGGATGGGTATGCCCGCGCCGGTGTGAAGGAATACTTCATCCTTGATCCCAAAGACAGGCACCTGCACTTCTACCGGCTTGGCGTCGCGGGGCGCTATGAAGAGATCGAGCCGGACGAAGAAGGTGTGATCCGTTCGCAAGTGTTGCCCGGCTTCCAGTTCCGCCGTGAGGATCTGCTGCGAGAGCCTATGCTGGTCGAACTGGGTCGGGACGATGTGTATGCGAACTATGTCATTCCCGAATTGCAGGTTGCTGAGACAAGAGTCGAAAAGGCGGAAGAACGCGCCGACGCCGCGAAGCAGCGCGCTGACGCCGAAGCGGCCGCCCGGCGCACGGCCGAAGAAGAGGCGCAAGCACTGAAAGCCGAACTGGCCCGTCTACGCCAACAACGCTCCTGAATACGAAGCGCGCAAGTTTGGGCTGCGCCATCTAGACCAACCGCATTGACAAAGCAGAAGGAATGCGATAGCGTTTTTTCTGCTTTTTTGTTGCCTACATTTACGCAAACTTGAATCGAGAAAGAAGTGACCGCTCAGTTCACGCTTCAGATTCACAGGACAGACGGTCTGGCGCGCCGCTCCACCTTTCACACGCCCCACGGCCCCGTCGAGATGCCGGCCTTCGCCCCTGTTGGCACCGCCGCCAACGTCAAGACGCTGGAGCCGCGTGACTTGACGGAGCTGGGCGCTTCCATCCTGCTGGCCAATACCTACCATCTTTATCTGCGCCCCGGCCACGATCGGATCGAACGTCTGGGGGGTCTGCACAGCTTTATGGGCTGGGACGGTCCGATCCTGACCGACTCCGGCGGCTATCAGGTGTTCAGCCTGGCCCACCGGCGCCAGTTGGACGCCGACGGCGTGACCTTTCGCAGTCATATCGATGGATCTACCCACCGTTTTACGCCCGAACGCGTGATCGAGATCGAGGAGCGGCTCGGCGCAGATATCGCAATGGTACTGGACGAGTGCGCCGACCCCCTCGATCCCGACTATCTGGCCCAAGCGCTTTCACGTACCCACGCCTGGGCCGAGCGTTGCAAAGCCGCCCATTCGCGTCCGGACCAGGCCCTCTTCGGCATCGTGCAGGGCGGCATCTATCCGGAACTGCGGGCAGAGAGCGCCCGGATTCTGGCCGGGCTGGACTTTCCCGGCTATGCCATCGGTGGGCTGGCTGTCGGCGAGACGAAAGAGCAGATGTACAACACGCTCGACGCAACCTGTCCCCACCTGCCCGCGCACAAACCCCGCTATCTGATGGGTGTCGGCGCGCCCGAAGACATCCTTGAGGCGGTCTCGCGCGGCGTCGATCTGTTCGACTGTGTGCTGCCTACCCGCATCGCCCGCAACGGCGCCCTGCTAACGCCTACCGGCCGGATCAACATCCGCAATGCCCGTTTTGCCGAGGACAGCCGCCCGGTCCAGGAGGCGTGCGCCTGCTACACGTGCCGTACCTTCAGCCGCGCCTACCTGCGGCATCTCGTTATCAGCGGTGAAATCAGCGGCCTGCGCCTGGCGACCATCCATAACCTGCACTTCATGCTACAGCTGATGGAGCAGATTCGAACGGAGATCGCGCAAGGTACCTTCGCATCTTTCCGCACCAGCTTTTTGCATGCCTATCAGATTACCGATCAACGGGTCCGGCATGAACAGCGCCGGCGGAGAGTAGAGGCGCTGCCGGCCGCGTCTTGACGGATCAGCCCCGTAGAGGCAGAGTGAAGAGAAGAGAATACACCTTCCCCCTCTTCTCTTCGGCGCCAGCGCCCACAAACGAAGACTTGCGATTCCATGTTTGACCTTTTCAAAGCGTTTGTCCTCGGCCTGGTGCAGGGCGCCAGCGAATTCTTGCCAGTCAGCAGCAGCGGCCATCTGGTAATTGTGCCCTGGCTGTTCGGCTGGCCGACCTCAACGCTGCTCTTCGATACCGTCGTGCATCTGGGAACGCTTCTCTCGATCCTGGCCGTCTTCGGGCGGGACTTTGTCGCCATCATCCGGGCTACTCTCCGCAGCCTCCCAGTTCTTTTCAAAAAGAGAGGTTTGACATCCTCGTTGACGGACAATAACGCCCGCATGGGTTGGTTTATCGTCCTGGGCTCGGTTCCGGCTGCCATCACCGGCCTGCTGTTCAAAGATTCCCTGGAACGGCTCTATCATACACCGCAGGCAGCTGCCTTTTTTCTGGCGGTGACCGCTCTGCTGCTGGCAGGCAGCGAATGGATGTCCCGCAATGTCGGCGCACGCGCGCCCCTGGCAGCCATGTCGTTGCGCCAGTCCTTTCTCATCGGTCTCGCCCAGGCCGCGGCGCTCGCGCCGGGCATCAGCCGCAGTGGTACGACGATTGCCGCCGCCCTGGCCCAGGGCCTGCGCCGCGAAGCAGCAACTCGCTACAGCTTTCTCTTGGGGGCGCCGGCTTTCCTTGGCGCCGGCCTGCTGCAGGTCGTCGACACCCTGGCTGTGGAGCCGTCGGCCGTTTTGGCCGAACTGCCGGCCCTGCTGGTCGGATTCATCACCAGCGCCGTCTGCGGGTATGCCGCCATCCGGTTCCTGCTGGCCTATGTGCGCCGCAACAGCCTCTATCTGTTTTCCGGCTACTGCCTCCTCGTCAGCCTTGCAGTTCTGACACTTTTTTCTTTGCGTCTCCGATGAACTATTACCGGAAGTACCTTCATCCCAGCCTTCTGCGGAGGCTGCTCACACGGTTGGCGCTCGCGGGCTGTCTGCTTTCCGGCTGCACGTTGCCAAGGGGCGCCAGTGCGGTCCCCTCCCCCGCACCTGTCACCTTGACTATCGCCGGTTCAACTGAAATGCGGCCCTTGCTGATCGAAATGACATCCGTCTACAGCGAGCACAATCCAAAAGTGCAGTTCACCCTGTCCGGCGGTGGCAGCCAAATTGGTGAACAGAGGCTGGCGTCCGGGCAGATCGATATTGCGGCCAGCACCGCAGCCTATCCGGACGCCCAAATACCCGCCGGCCTTGTCCGCATACCAATTGGGCTGGACGGTATCGCGGTCGTCGTTCACAGCGAAAATCCGGTGGAGGCACTGACACTGGTGCAAATCCGTGACCTCTTCGGCGGCCGCGCCCTGAACTGGGAAGAAGTTGGCGGCGCCGCCAGAGACGTGCTTCTGGTGAGCCGCGAGGACGGCAGCGCCACGCGTGAACTGTTCGAAGAACGCGTCATGGACGAAGACCAGGTCGCTCTGACAGCGGTCGTCATGTCCACCAGTAGCAATGTCGTGGCGTATGTGGCTGCCCATCGCGACGCAATCGGATATGTCACGTCTGCGTACCTTTTGCAGAATGGAATGCCCTCCGCAGCGAATGGAGAAAACGCCTCAACTGCCGACTCTGCGGAGCGAACGGTCAAAGCAGTCTCTATCGAGGGGCGAGTGCCATTTGGCGCGGACCTCGCCAGTTTCCAGTATCCCCTGGCGCGCGCCCTGTATTTGCTCTTCCCACAGAGCGGTGACCCGTCAATACGGAAAATCGTCGACTTTGTGCGCGGCGAAGAGGGGCAGGCTATCATCGCCCGTTATCATGCGCCGATTCGGTAGGGCGTTCCGTGGATTTTTGTTCAAAAGTGTTGCATCCCCGCCCGCCCTGCATCTCTCCAAGAGCCCGTTTTCAATTTCACCCACCGCTGGCATCGATTTCTCGCCAGACTGTTTCCACCCCAAATCCGGGATGCACACCCCGAAACCGGGGGTTGCTCTCTGGCCTGCAATCTGTTATACTCATAACCAATCAGCATGAGCTAGCATGGTTTGATAGAGTTGTGTTTCTGAAGTGGGTTCCGCCCACTTTTCTTATTCTACGGGATCGTTGCCTGCAGAACCTGTTCGAAACAGTTGTCTACCTGCCTCTGTGTTTTCGTCTGCTGACGACCTTATCTTCCGGCCGATCGACAGCAGCCAATGTGCTGAGTAGTCAAGTATTCAGGAGTAGTTGAACAAAAATGTCTAAAGAACTCATCGCTGGGATCAATCAGGTCGCGTCGGACAAAGACCTCGATAATGAGGTGATCTTTGACGCAATCGAGGCCGCGCTCATCTCCGCCTACAAGCGCAATTACGGCTCTGTTGCCAATGTCACCGCCGCGGTCGACCGGGCGACGGGCGAGATGAAAGTGTTCGCGGAGAAAGAGGTAGTCGAAGATATCCTCAACCCGAATACCGAGATTCTATTGGACGATGCCAGGACCGTGGCGCCGTCTTCTGAGTTGGGCGATGTCGTTCTGGTGCAGAATACGCCCGGCAACTTCGGCCGCATCGCCGCCCAGACCGCCAAACAGGTGATCTTACAGCGTATTCGCGAGGCTGAAAGGGATACAGTCTACGAGAATTTCGTCCACAAAGTCGGTGAGACGATTACCGCCCAGGTCCGCAGCGTTGATCTCGTGTCCGGCGCCGTCACCATTCTGATCGACGACAGGCACGAAAACCTCCTGCCTCGGGAGGAGCAGATCCCGTCGGAAAACCTGCGTCGGGGAGACTATATCTGCCTGTATGTTGTTGATGTGCACCGCAGCAGTCGCGGCCCGATGATCAAGCTGAGTCGTACCCATCGCGATCTCCTCCGCCGCCTGATGGAACAGGAGATCCCGGAGGTGCGGGATGGGACGGTCGAAATCAAGGCCATATCCCGCGAACCGGGCGCGCGCAGCAAAGTGGCCGTGATGGCAACGCTGCCCGGCGTGGATCCGGTGGGCAGTTGTGTGGGAATGCGCGGCTTGCGTATCCAGAATATCGTGACCGAGCTGGCGGGCGAGAAAATCGACGTCGTCGAGTGGAGCGGCAATCTGCGCAGCTACATCTCCAACGCCCTCGGGCCGGCCAAAGTGCAGAGCGTTATTCTCGAAGAAGACAGCAACATCAAGACCGCTATCGTCATCGTCCCGGATCGCCAGCTCAGCCTCGCCATCGGCAAGGCAGGCCAGAATGCCCGTCTGGCAGCCAAACTGACGGGATGGCGGATCGACATCAAGAGCGAAACCGAAGCCCACGCCGAAGGACTGGACCTGCTGGCGGCCGAACAGGCGCAGATGGCGGCCGGTGAACAAGATCTGCTCAGCATGGCGGAGCAGATCCTGCGCGACAAAGATGAATCTGCGTCAAGCGAAGATACCTTCCGCCAGGCCGCGGAGCTGCTGCAAAGACGGGAGGCCGCAAGCCGATCTGTCGACCCAGGCACAGCCGCCGAGTGGCCCGAATCGCTCCCCGCGCAAGATGAAGGACGCGGCCTCGGCGTCGACGCAGAGGAGGCGTTGAGCGCTTTCGAGCGCGCCGCCGCAGCCGTCCAGGAAGAGGAGCCCACCATTCCTGCCTTCGAAGACTTCGCCGTGGAAGAGCCGGAGCCGATTCGCTTCGGCGAAACGCTGGACGACGAGGAAGACGCGAAGGAAGAAAGCGTTGAAAGTCCTGATGCGGAAGAAGTGAGCGAACTGCCTGCCCTTCATCCCTCGGAACTGCCGGCGGAAGCCGAAGAGGAAGAGCCCGAGCCGGAACGCACTCTCAGACCTGAAGACCTGCCCCAGGTTATTACCGCTGATATGCTGCGCCAACGTATGGCCGCACGCCAGCAGGGAACCTCGTCGGGCCCTGTCATCAGTTCACTGGACGATCTGGAAGTTCCCCCCGAACTGCTCGATTCTTTGGACACGGTCGAAGAGTCCAGTGATGAGTTTGACGAGCAGGCCGAACGCAATAGGGCCCGCCGCGGCGGCCAGGCAACGCCGAAGAGGCAGCCAAGGCGCCAGAGAACGCGTCGGGCACGGGGACTCGAAGTCGACTTGGAAGAGTTCGATGACGATGAGTTTGACCTGTAAGGTGGCTGCTGGTCCGTGAATCGTGCCTGATACATTTCATCTGCCGCGCAATACCAAAGATGGCAAAACGGGTAAAGGGATCGAAGCAGCGGCGGGGCGCCTTTAAGGCTCCCCAGCGAATGTGTATCGCCTGCCGGGCGTCTGATGGAAAGCGCGACCTGATTCGTCTTGTAAGGGTTGCAGACGGGGTCCTCTTGGATCAATCCGGCAAAATGGCCGGGCGCGGCGCTTATGTCCACCCGCAGGTCAACTGTTGGGAAAAAGCGCTGGCCGGTTCGCTGATACAGAAAGCGCTGCGAACAAAAATCAGCGCCGAAAATCTGATGACACTTTCTGTTTCCGTGTCAACTCTGCTGCAAGTGTCCGACGAGACCGCATAGCAAGGAGGAAGAGACCAACTTCACCGTAGATTTTTGGCTTACTGGAAACTGCTCCTCAATTTCAGACCTTTCGCGCGGGCTGTCAGGACCGTGGCCTGTGCGACTGAGGAGCGTGATGTGATTTCTCAGCATGCGTTTCACCTGTTCGTGTCCAACGCAGACAGAAGCGTTTCAAACGATGGGCACATTCGCTGATTGACAGGAATTTTCCAATGAACGTAAGCCGATTGTCCGCTCCCTGACATGTGTCGGCATAGTGGGCTAACATTGGTTGTATTGCAATTTGGGATGGAGAGGGGGAAGGCTACAGGGAAGAGAGGGGTGGTCGTGTAACGACTTGTCTATCTACCGTAACTGCCTCCTGGCTCCCCGCACCCGACCTCCACCGCATTAATCTGTGCGTGCATTCCGTCCCAGCCAAAAACCTGTGTAAAGTTTGAAAAGGAACACGCAACTCGGAGCGTGAACGCTTTTCAGCTTCCTCCTCTCTGTCTGCAGAGGAACGTCTTCGTTGTCAGTTTTCGACCGCACCGCGGCGTACAGAGCTGGGAACCGAAGACGATATTTGAAAGGAAGGCCAAAATGGCAGCCGCAACGCAAGATCCAACGAAGATCCAGAATGGCAGTCCGGCTGACGACGCCTCCAACGGTGAAGCCGCTGGGCTGCCTTCTTCCATCATTGTGGAGGAGTACGTTACCGTCCGTGCATTGGCCGAACGCATGGATCGCAGTCCAATCGATCTCATTAAAGTGCTGATGCAGTTCGGCATCATGGCGCCAATCGATCAGACTCTCGACCATGATACAGCCGCGATTGTAGGCGAGGAACTCGGCATCGAGGTGCTGTGGCCGGTCGTGGAGGACGAAGAGCCGGAGCAGGCGCCCGACGAGGATCGAAGACCAAAAGAGCGGGTGATGATCCAGGAGATCGTGGCCGAAGAGACGGAACAAAGTCTCGTGCCGCGGCCGCCTGTTGTAGCGGTTCTCGGGCACGTCGATCACGGCAAAACAACGCTCCTCGACCGCATCCGCCGCACCAACGTGGTCGATTCCGAAGCCGGCGGCATAACCCAGCATACCGGCGCCTATCAGGTGGAAGTCGACGGCAAGAAAATCACCTTCCTGGATACGCCCGGCCACGAGGCATTCACCGCCATGCGGGCCCGCGGCGCGCAGGTTACCGACATCGTCATTCTTGTCGTTGCCGCCGACGATGGCATTATGCCCCAGACCCGGGAAGCGATCAGCCATGCCAGAGCAGCCGGTGTGACGATTGTTGTCGCGATCAACAAGATCGATAGCCCCACCGCCAACGTAAACCGCGTCATGGAGGAGCTGTCAACCGAAGACCTGGCGCCGGAGGAATGGGGCGGCGAAACCATCACGGTCCCGATCAGCGCGCTCAACGGTGAAGGTGTCGACGACCTCCTGGACAATATTCTCGTCGTCGCCGAACTGGACCAGCACAGTGCCAATCCCAAAGGGCAATGCGTCGGCACCGTGATCGAAGCCCAATTGGATAAGCAGCGCGGGATCACCTCAACCCTGCTCGTGCAGAACGGGACTCTGAGACGCGGGGATTCGCTGGTTGTCGGCGAAAACTGGGGACGTATCAAGGCAATGTCCGACTACGAGGGCAATCAACTGAAGATGGCCGGACCGAGCACGCCAACAATAATTCTGGGCCTCAATGGGGTTCCAGCTGCCGGTGAGGTTTTTACCGTAACCAAGAACGACAGAGCGGCGCGCACACTTGCCGCCGAACGGCAAAATCAGGCCTCCCGCGATACCCGGGGCGCTTCACCCCTGCCCATGACGCTTGAGGATATGTTCGCCCGCGTCGAAGGCGGCGAAGCTGAAACCCTCAATATCATTGTGCGGGCCGATGCGCAAGGGTCGCTGGCCCCAATCATTCACAGCCTCGAACAGCTTGAGAACGATGAGGTCAAGGTCAAGATCTTGCAATCGGCTGTTGGCGACATTACCGAATCGGACGTAATGCTCGCCGAAACCAGTCAGGCGATCGTCATCGGGTTCGGCGTGAACATTGACAAGGCCGCATTGGTGCGCGCAGAACAGTCCGGCGTCGAGATTCGGCACTATCAGATCATCTACAATCTGATCGAAGATGTGGAACAGGCGCTGAGCGGTATGTTGGACCCAATCTTCGAAGAGGTGGTCACCGGCCATGCCGAGGTGCGACAGATGTTCCGCGTGCGCCGCGGCGGCTTGATTGCCGGCTGTATGGTGCTGGACGGAGTTGTCAAACGCAACAGCCAGGCGCGGCTGCTCCGCAACGACACTACCGTCATCACTACATCCGTCGAAAACCTCAAGCGGTTTACCGAAGATGTCACCGAAGTACGGGCCGGGTATGAGTGCGGCATCAATCTGGCCGGCGTCAATTCAGACCTCCAGGAAGGCGACATTATCGAGGTCTTTGAGAGGCAACAGGTACGATAATAGTTTTTGGTTTTCAGTTTATGGTTTATAGTGGGCTCGTGTGCCTGAATACCAAAACGAACGACAGACGGCATGGTAACGATGACGACCACAATTCGTCAGGAGCGAGCAGCAGAACTGCTCTATCAGGAGCTTTCTATTTTGATCGGCGCCGAACTGGATGACCCGGCGTTGGAACTGCTGGAGGTCACAAACGTCGTGGTCAGCCGTGATCTGCGCGTGGCCAAGGTCTACATTCATCAGGATAGCGACATTCAGCGCAGTCTGGTCCTCGCCAGGCTCAAGAAAGCCGCCCCTTTCCTGCGGCGCCAATTGGCCCAGAGTGTAACCTTCCGCGCCGTACCGGAACTGCTCTTCTACTATGACGATACCCCCGACCAGGCCGCTCGGGTCGATGCACTTTTGCAGAGCATTGCCGAGGAACGAGAGATACGTCAGCAGGATGAGGGGCGTTCTGATTCACCTCCCTCCTCCGCACTCTCTTCCCCGGATTTCTCCTCTGTGAATGCTCAGAAAGAGGATGCATGACCCTGAACGCGTCCCTGCTCAAGCAGGGTGCTGCATGCGGCCAAGAGGGCGTCCCGCCGCCCCCTCTCCTGCTCAGTCTCCTGGAATCCAGCCACCATATCCTTTGCGTCAGCCATGTAAGCCCGGATGGAGACGCGGTCGGCAGTCTGCTCGCCCTGGGCAGCATTTTGCGCGCGCAGGGTAAACGGCCGACCCTGGCTCTCCAGGACGAAGTGACGTCGGAGTTCCAGTTCATGCCCGGGGTGGAGAAGATCATCGGGTCGGCCGAGGTCGCCCACAGTTACGATCTCATCGTCTGCCTGGACACATCCAGCATTGACCGGATCGGTACCGTCTACAAACCCGAAATCCACAATCAGATTCCCCTTGTCGTCATTGACCATCACGTTACCAATACGCTTTTCGGCACCGAAAATTGGGTGGATACAGGCTGCGCAGCCACCTGCCAGATGCTTGTTCACTTGGCCGATGCCCTCAGTGTGCCGTTCTCTGAGGAGACAGCCTTCTCGCTTCTGACCGGCCTCGTGACCGACACACTCTGTTTTCGGACCGCCAATACGGACACAAATGTGTTGCAGGCGGCTTTGCGGCTGGTGAATGCCGGCGCAAGTCTGGAGTATGTCGTTCGCAACACCCTGGACAGTAGGTCGTTCGGCCTCGTAAGGCTATGGGGGGTCGGTCTGGCCAATGTACAAATGGAAGATGGTATCATCTGGGCGACTCTCAACGCCGAGAGCCGTCAGCGCAGTGGTGTCGAACCCCACCAGAGCGACGGCCTAGCCAACTTCCTCGTTACGGTGCGGGAGGCCGACATCAGCGCTACTTTCGCCCAACGTTTTGCAAAAAACGGACAGGAACTGATCGAATGCAGCTTTCGGGCCAAGCCGGGGTTCAACGTGAGCCAGGTCGCCTTTTCATTCGGCGGCGGCGGACATCCACCTGCCGCCGGCTGCACCGTTTCCGGTACTCTGCAGGAGGTTTCGGCCCGCGTAGTGGCAGCGTTGCACGAACTGCGCCGCCAGAGCATTGACGGCGATTGTGGTTAGCAGACAGGGAGCAGCGTTTTCCACGAACCAGTATCATGACCGATCTACATGGAATTCTCCTTGTCGATAAACCGGGCAGCCCGAGCCCCCAAGCGCACGCCGGCGAGCCCGCCTCCGCGGAGCTGCCTACCAGCCACGACATTGTGCAGTTCGTCCGGCGTTGGAGTCGTCAAAAACGCATCGGCCACACCGGCACGCTGGACCCGATGGCAAGCGGGCTGCTCGTGTTGTGCCTCGGCGTTGCCACACGGCTGGTGGAGTACTATCAGGGGCACGACAAAACATACGAGGCCCGCGTAACCCTGGGACGCGCCACCGATACCTACGACGCTGTCGGCAAAACCGTCGCCCAGCCTCCCGTTCCGCCTCTGACCAACGCCGATGTGGAGGCCGCTCTGACTGCCTTCCGCGGCCGGATTGCCCAGAGACCACCGGTCTATTCGGCATTGAAGCAGGGGGGTGAGAGCCTGCATCGCAAAGCCCGGCGCGGTGAGGCCGTAAATGTGGCGCCAAGGGAAGTTACCTTTCATGAGATAGAGCTTCTTTCTTTTGCGTCGCCCGCAAACATATCTCTCCGGATACGCTGTTCCGCCGGGGCATACGTTCGCAGCCTGGCCTACGAGCTGGGGCAGGCACTGGGTACCGCGGGCCACCTGAGCTACCTGCGTCGACTGGAAGCCGGCCCGTTTTCCGCCGCCGACGCGTCAGGTCTGCCGGCCATCGAACGCGCAGCCGAGGACGGCGGGCTGGCCGAGTTGGTGCTGCCCCCCGATGCCGGTCTGGGGTTGCCGCGACTGACCCTAAGTGAGGAAGAGCAAACGCGGCTGGGTTACGGGCAGAAGGTCTATCTGAGCTCCACCGTCCTTGCCCAAGACGCCTCTCTTCCCAGCTCCTTCAGTTCGGATGGATGGCGCCCGGATGAGCTCGCGGCCGCCTATGATCGACGCGGCCGCTTCCTGGGAATCGCACGCTCGCAAGCCGCCGGCGGGAACGGAGACGGTACACTGTGGAAGGCGGAAAAATGGCTCGCCCAACAGCTGGGGAGTCTTTCGTAGTCCTCCGCTTTTGGAGGCGAATGTACGCACAGGTTGAAGCAGGGCTTATTCCCACATCTTGCAGCGCGTAGGGGCAGGCGGGACGCCTTCGTTCCTACCGTGCAATCCGCCGGAGAGTACTGGTGGCAAACGGAATTCACGTTAAGAACCAGAAACTGATCTGAGATGAGAATTTGGCGCAGCGATCTGCGATCTCTCCGGTTTCCCGGCCCAACCTTCCTGACGATTGGAAATTTCGACGGTGTGCATCTGGGCCACCAGGCCCTCTTGCGTACCTTGCAGACAGAAGCGGCGGCCCATGCGCCCGCCGTCAAGACAGCCCTGCTCACTTTTGACCCCCACCCGATGGCCGTGCTGCGGCCGGACCTTACCTTGTGCCTTTTGACCGCGCCGCAGGAACGTCTGCACTTGATTGAACCGTTCGGCCTTGATCTGGGGATCATTCAGCCGTTCGACATGGAACTCGCCAGCCTGACTCCCGAGCAGTTTATGGCGCTTCTCGTAGAACGCTTGGGGCTTGCACGGCTGGTCGTGGGACCGGATTTTGCGCTGGGTCAAGAACGCAGCGGCAACGTCGACCTTCTGCAAGCGCTGGGTGCGCGGCTCGGCTATGATCTGTCGGTGATCGAACCGCTCGCATGTGGGGATCGAGAAGTCCATAGCCGCCAGATCCGTCAGTCACTGCTGGCCGGCGCTGTACCGGATGCAGCTCAGATGCTGGGCCGGCCCTACCAGATCACTGGAGCTGTCGAAGAGGGAGAACGTCGCGGGCGCGAAATCGGCGTGCCGACCGCCAACATCCGGCCCGTTCCACACAAGCTCATCCCCGCCAATGGGGTCTATTCGACCTGGGCATATCTGCCGGACAGCTGCTCGCCCCATCCTCGCGCCAGCGTAACCAATATCGGCGTGCGGCCCACCGTAGACGGACGCCGGCGCCGTATCGAGACCCATCTGCTCGATTATCCAGCGGCTGGTGAGTCCGGCAGATTGTACGGGCAGCAACTCACCATCTCTTTTGTGTCTCGTTTGCGCGACGAGCAACGATTCGACAGCCTGGAAGAGCTCGTCGCCCAAATTCAGTTGGACATCTCCGGCGCGCGTCGCACGCTGGCAGAGATATCGGCGGTTCCCGACTCTATCACCAGGAAATAGGAGCTAATCCGGGCGCAGCAATTCCACGAATAGGGGCGCCCCCCGCAGCTTCGCCCACAGGTTCTCTATCAATGAGTCTTCGCCGCCACCGCCATCAAGGCCCATTTTCCGCCATCCCTCTGCTCGTCTGCGCAGTTCTGTTTCTTGGCGCGTGCGCATTTCAACCGATCGGCCCCAACGCCTCTCAAGGCGCCGACTCTGCTGAAACTATCAATCCAGAGCTCAAATGGCCGCGGCCGCCAACGGCACACCCCGATCCAATGGGAGGGGTCGCTGACATTGCACTGATCCATGGCATGGAAGAGGCCTTTTCCTGTCTTGCCGGGGGCCAGCCCGTCTATGCGGTGTTGCAACGCAACGCCAATGTGCGCAATCAACCCCACACGCAAGGCTGCCATTTGGGCCGCGCGCCCGCAGGCACTTTGGTGCGCGTTGAGGCGATCTTCGGCCAGGAGCAAGAGCTCCCTTTTGTCTCCCTCGACCGCTCCGTCGGTCGGATTTCAATCTCCACGCCGGGGTTCGATGAGGATATTCAGCCGCTTTTTGAAGAAAACTGCGGCGCCTGTCATAGCAGTGTTGTGCAACAGGCAGAACTGCAAGTGACCGAGTATGAACCCTTGATGACCGGCGGCCAGAACGGGCCCGTGGTGGAGCCTGGCGCTCCGGATTCATCTTCGCTCTGGACACAGATCCGGTCCGGCGCAATGCCGATGGTGGGGGAGCTCGGAGATGACGAGAAAGCGTTGATTTACAACTGGATCGTGGCCGGCGCGACCAGGCAGGGCACAGAGCCGGCGCCCGCGGCCGAAATGTGGCTGCGTTTGTCGGGCGAAGATTTCGCCCGGGCGCCGAATGAATGTGTCCAGGACGGCGGTACTGTTCCCTTTATCAGCGCACAACTCGCTTTGCCAGCAAGTTGTGCGCTCATTCCTGATGCCGAACAGATCGCTGAATATCTGCCCAAAGTGGAGCCGGCAAGCGTAGATCCTGCTCCGGCCTCAGGCGATTCCCCCCAAAGTGTTGATACCGGTAATGACACAAATTCGGGCGGCAATGCGGAAGGCAATTCACAAGGCGGCGCAGCCGTCGCCCCACCGCGAGGCATGGCTGCCGGTAGTGTCGGCATTCACGTCGCTCCCTTCAATCTGAGCCCCCCGTCCGAATCCGATCCGTGGCTGGTTCCCCAGGGTGGCTTCTGTGCAGAGCAGTTCCTGGCCGAGAAACTCCAGGACAAATTCAGCATTACTGCTCTGACCTTCGCCCCGGACGGCAGACTGTTCATCGCCTTGGACCATCCGGCAACCGGCAACTTCGATCCCAATATCCTGTATGATCCCTTCCACGCCAGCCGCTCTATCGTCATCTGGCACAGCGTTTCCAGGGACAGCTACTATGAGATCCTTCGCGAGTCCAGTCGCGTCACAGGAATGGCCTGGCATGCGGGCGCGCTCTATCTGAATCGGGCCGGTGAAGTGGGCCGCATCGTCGACGGCAGCGGATATGAACCTCTGGCCGGCGGCTTCGCCGTTTCCGGAAAGGATTTCCATGCCAACAATGGTCTCGTTATCAGCGACGGCTGGCTATATATCTCCGCCGGAGGCGTGCGGGACGGCTATGCGGATGGCATAATCGTTCCTGGCGACGGTGATCTGCCCGCCGAAACGCTGGCCACCAATGTGGCTGCCGGCGGCAATCCCTTCGCTGCCCGCATCGTACGCGCCCGGCTGGACCGGCTGCTGGCCGAACGCTCAATCGGCGTCTTCCAGACCGCGGCGCGCGGTGTGCGCAACCCCTACGGCATTGCCGTGGACCCGTTCGGGCGCATCTGGTTTACCGACAATGGCGCCACCAACGTGCCCGGTGATTTCAACGCCGGGGACGAAGTCGACCTGCTGGACCCGCGTACCCTCTCCGCCGCCGCCAATGCGGGCGACGTGAACGCCACCCCCTTCTACGGCTTTCCAATGGTGTTGGGCGGGGTCAACAAAGATTGGTGGACCGCTCCTGTGCTGGTCCTGCCCAACTCGGCGGCGCCCACCGGTATCACATGGGCCTACGACACCATCTTTTTCGCCAATTACGGGCGCGATCCCGGTCTGTTCCGGATGGCGAATGCAGGCGGCCGGATCATCGCCGAACGAATCATGCACAACTGGCCCGTGCAGGCGGTCGCAACCGCACCGGACGGGGCTGTCTGGATCGGAACCGGCGAAGGCATGCTGTTCCGCCTTGTTCCCGGCTGCGTTGGCTGAGGAGTGCTGCTTGCGCTTTCTATGTGTATCCGCGCCACTGGCGGGCCACTTGGATTGGGGCGGCTATCTGCCCACGGCTGTCGAACTGAGGCGGGCAGGTCACGATGTCCTGTGGGCCACAGGACATGAACTGCAGAGCCAGCTCGATGCTCAGGGCGTCCCCATACATATCCTGCAAGAGACCGGCTGGCGCTGGCCGCCGCCGCCCCCGATTCAGAAAGGCACAGCTTCAGAAGAGGAGTTCCAGCGCCTGCGCATGGTCCGTTCACTGGATCAATGGCTGGACGTGGAGCGCGTGCAGGCGGCTACGCTTGCGCTTGTCGAGGTGGCCAAACGATTTCGCCCGCATCTGATCGTCAGCGAGATGTTCACCGCCGCGGCCGGCATCGCCGCCGAACTCCTGGGCGTGCCCTTTGCCGTGGCCGGTTGGCCGGCTCTGCAGACGCAGTCGCCAAGCCCCAAAGCAGACGCGCCCGGCGCAGTCGAAAAACTGGCTCAGGCGCGAGTGGATGCGCTACTTGCCAATTTTGGTGTGACCGGCGTCAACTGGGCGCTGGACGGTCCGGCGGCGCTGCGTTCTCCCTCCTTACATCTGACCTACTGGAGTCCCCGCTGGTATGCCGGAGCGCGGCTGCTGCCGCAGACACGAATGGTCGGCGGGGTCGCTCCTCCTCCCCTGCCGCGCGAATCCCCCTGGCTCGACCAACCTCCAAGCGATCGTCCATGGATATTCATTACCCTCGGTACCGCATTTACCAGGGACATCAATTTCTTTATAATCGCGGCCCGCGCCGCGGCAGAGGCGGGAGGCGTGCCGATCCTGGCGGTTGGCAAAGGCTTTGATGCCGTCGGCACAGAGGGGGGCTGGTCCCAACGCGAGGCCGAAACACTGCGGAACAGTCTGCCGCAGCCTTCAGTTCTGGTGGACAGGGTCCGGTTTGCCGAGGTACTGCCCCACATCGCCGCCGCGATCCATCACGGCGGCGCCGGCACGACCCACGCCTTGGTTACGCACGGAATTCCGCAGATCGTCGTACCAAAGGCTGCGGACCAGGCCCGTCAGGCCAGCGGGGTCGCGCGTAGCGGCGTCGGCTACCATATCTCCCCCAAACAGTTGACCGTTCCGCTGGCAGTGGAAGCCCTGCAAAAGATGCTGGCCGGTGACGCCCCCGCTCGCCTGAACGCCGCCAGCCTGCAAGAGGAGTTTGCGTCCCTGGGAGGGATTCCCAGAGCCGCCCAATTATTGGTTGCAGCCGCCTAATTCGACTCGCCGTCAACCGGTCTCATTCGTAGTGAATTTCGCTCGTTCCGTTTCGCTTCTCCACCCGGACCAGCTTCTCCGTAGCCTGTTCGAACGAATCGTCGTGGCTGATGATGAAGAGTTGATCAAAGCCGCGCACACCCACGATCTGGCGGGCCAGCGCGCCGCGGCGGGAATCGTCCAGATTGGTAGTCGGTTCATCGAAAAAAGCGATGGCGATATCGCTCATCTCCTGGAGCAGTGCCAGCCGAACCGCCAGCGCCGCGCTCATCTGCTCGCCGCCGGACAGTTGGGCAAATGCCCGTTCACGGCCATCCACCTCCAGGATGATCCCGTAGTCTTCCTGCCACTGGAGCGTGCGGGAATAGTCCTCCATGATCTGGCCGAACAGCTGATTGGCCGCGTAGCTGACCTGCTGGACCAGCGCCTTGGTCACGAACGGGCCGGCCTCCTGCAGGACGGAGCGCAGAAATCGCAGTAGCTCCTCCTGTTCCGTCAGCCGGTCGTGCCGAGATCGGGCGGCAGCGAGCCGCTGTTCCTGGACCTGCAATTGGGCGATCTCCTTCTCCGCTTGGATCCGATTTTCGCGCCAATGGACCAAATTATTTTCCAATCGAAGCGTGTGACCGCGGATCTCATCCACCTGGGCCACCACCTCTTGGAAGCGTTCTTCGTCGAACGTACGCGTGCTGGCTTCCAGCTGTGCATGCCCGCTTTCGTAGCGTTCCTGGGCGGCCTCCAACGCCTTCTCTGCTTCGGAAACCTCTTGCCGACGCTGGGAAAGGGCTTCGGCTGCGGCCTGATTGCGCCGGTAAAGATCGTCGGCCGTCTGGTACTTCTCCAATTGGGAGGCAATTCGGACCGCCTCAGCGTCCAGGTTGGCGAATGCCGCCATGCGTTCGTCAAGGGCAACGAGCGCGTTTCGCTGCTGCTCGGCCAGTGCCCGCTGCTGCCGCAAAGCCTCTTCCACCCGCTCGCGCCCTCGCGCCTGCTGAAGAGCCGCATCCCGCCGCCGCTGTGGATTGCCCAACGCCTTCAACGCCCGCTGTAGCTGCGCCACGCGTTGCGGCGCCGGGGCAAGCGCCTCGGCCGCGGCTTGGGCTTCAGTCAACTGGGTGTGAAGATCGGCCAAGTCCCTTTCGGCGGTTTCGACCGCGTTCGGACGAGGAAGAGCGCGCAAGGTCCGTTCCTTCTGGCTTTGGGTCGCACGGACCTGCTCTCGTTCAGCTTCAGCATGGCGGAGCTTCTCCGTGGCGGCCTGGGCGTCTGCATTCAGTTCTTTCCAACTCTTACGGAGGCGGATGAGAAGCTGCTGCCGGTGATCCCCTGACAAGGGTTGCTCACAGACTGGACAGACCGCGCCTGTTTCCAAATCTCTTAGCTGAGTGCCTTGCTCTTGAATCCTTTCCTTTTCTGCCTGCAGTTGGGTCCTCTTAGCTTCCTGTGCCGTAATCGTCTTATGCAAGGTGTCCACGCGCACCTGTAATGGCTCCAGAGACGCCTCGATTTCTTCGCCCTGGGCCACCTCCTTGCGCAGACTGTCCAGCCGCTCTTCTCCTTCTTCCACGGCGGCCTGCGTCTGTTGTACCTTCTCTTTAGCGTCCTGCATACGGTCGGCTTGGCGCTGGGCACTCCGCAGGTCGGCTTCCAGCTTCTCTTCCTCGGCTGCAAGGTCTGACAGCTCCGCGGCCGTCTTTTCCGCCTCCGCGATGTCAGCCAGGGCGCGTTGGTGGGCATCTTCCTGCGCTTCCGCCCGGGTCAATCCTGTCTGAACTACACTCCTCTCTTCCTGCAACCGTTCCCTCTGGGCCATCCGTTCGTTCACGGCGCGCTGGGCCTGCTGCGCGGCGCGGTAGGCTTCATGGCCGGCGCGGTTTGCTTCGGTGGTGGTCACGGCCTCTTCGCTCTCTGTCAGCCGTTGCCGCGCGGCAGCCAGCGTCCGTTTCTGTTCGGCCACTGCTTGCTGCTGTATCTGCGTCAAGCGTTGCAGTTCAAGCAGCTGCTCCCGCTTCGCCTCCATCGCCTGCCGGGCGGATTCGGCTGTTGCAAGCTCCGCCTGCGCGCCGCGCAGTTCGATCTCCGCGCTGTTGATGCGGTTGGTCAGTGTGTCGGCTTCGGCCTGCGCAATGGGCAGTCGAGTCAGTTTCTCCTCGAGTCTACCAATTTCGACCGCCTGATCGTTCTGGCGCTGGGTGAGCAGGCTGAGCGGCTCGCGCAATCTTTCCCACGCCCTACGGTATTCGGCGACTTTCAAGAGAGGATCGAAAACGGCTTTGCGGGCGCTGGGCTCCATCAGAAAAGAGGCGGTGAAGCTGCCTTGGGGCACGCCCACCGCGTTCCTGAACAGATCTGCCGGATCGGTCTCCGCATTGATGCCGAAATGCTGGCGCAAAAACTGGATGACATCCGCTCTGCCCTCGCAGATTTTCATGGCGAGTTCCGGGTCAAGGACCTGGTAGAGGCTGCTACTGCCACAGCGCCGTACTATCTGATAGGTGCGCTCGTCGTAGTCGCTGCGAAAATCGACGGTCACGCTCGCCAACTGCCGGCCTTCGCGCACGAAGGTAGTTAGCTTGCCGGGCCGGCGGTTGAAGAGCGCAAAGCCAATGGCTTCGAGGATCGTCGTCTTGCCTGATCCATTGGAGCCGATAATCGCGTTCGTTCCGGGGCTGAATTCGACCGTCGCCCGCGTGTAGCTCTTGACGTTCTCCAGAGTCAGCGAGTGGATCAACATTACATGTCTTCTCCCTGTAAAACTCTCTCCTCACCGCTTGTCAACTCCTCCAATATCGCATCGGCAGACGCGCCGCTGACGGCCAACTGTTTGATGGCGAGCGTCAGTTCGGTCCATTCGCTGCTGCGGGCGCGGAAGCGGCTGTCACGTTCGAGGAGGTCGGCAATGATCCGCCGTTCCAGCGCCGGTCGGCTGAGTTGCTGATCCTCCTCCACCGCGAACTCCGCCGCCCGCGTGTCATCGCGCACGAAGCAAAGCAGCGGCTGGTAAATTTCCTCTACCATCTGTTTGAGAGGATCCAGCGCGAGCGCGCCGCGGTCGAAGGGGAGCACACCGCTAAGCCGCAGCTCGACGACCGGCGCTCTGCCTTTGAACTGACGGCGCTGGCGCTCGATGTAGCTCCGGCACCCTTCGATCAGGTCGGCCGGCGTCTCGCACGCGTCGACCTTGAAGAAGAGGCGTTCAAACGGACGCCGCGGATTCGCGTGCAAGGCTGGGCGGTGCTTTGGCTCCCCCTCCGTATCCACCTCCACAAGATAGTATCCCCGCTCCGGCCAGGCCGCCTCGGCCAGTGAGTTGGTCTCCGGGCTGCCGGGATTGTAAATCCAGTCGTCGAACTTGAAGGGCTTGTGGAAGTGGCCCAGCGCCAGGTAGTCCACGTGGGGCCGCAGAGGAGCCAGCTCGCGGTGGCTCAGAGCGCCGCCCTGGTGGTCGAGAACTCTCTCAACACCGGCGTGCGCCATCAAGATCGTGTACTCGACTCCCTGTTTGTCGGCTGCCGCCAGCGCTTCGGCTACCCGTTCCATGACCGCCGCCGCGGCACTTCCGTAATAGCGCATGCCGTAGACCCGCAAGCCCGGCACCGGTTCTACATAAGCTCCTTCGCGTCTGGCGTAGGGCGGGAGCCCGACCTTCTCCCCTTCAAACTGTGGGTTGAGCAGGGCCAGCAATTCGCGCTCGGCCAAAAAGCGTACCCAGCCGATGCTGTCGCGATAGTAGGCCAGTTCATGATTACCCTCCACAGCCAGGCAGGGTATGCCTGCCTCTTTCAGCCGTTCCAGACCTGTGATGGCATGACTGAGTGTAATCGGGTCGATGGCGCGTCTTTCAAAGAGATCACCGGCCAATAGAACGAAGTCGACTTTGCGTTCGATGGCTGTCCCGATAATGTCGAGATAGGCGCGGGTGAAGTCGTTCTGACGCTCCCGGCTGTTGTACTGTCGATAGCCAAGATGGCAGTCGGCCATGTGGAGAAAGGTAGCGCGCATAATGTGCCCCAGCGGTAATTTGAACTGTAATTTGACGAGGAGCTCGGCTGCAGGTTACCTAGCGGCGTTGCACGTGAACTGCAGTCAATCTTTGTCGTCTTTCTCAGCGGAGATAAACAGACTGAGGAGAAAGCTGACGAAGCTGATGACGATGGCGCCCCAGAAGGCGGCGCCAAAGCCGTCTACCCGAAAGTCCACGTTGAACAGACCGGCCAGCCAGCCGGTCAGCAGCAGCATCAGGGCGTTGACCACAAAGGTGAACAGGCCGAGCGTGACCAGATAGGCCGGGCAGGTCGCCACTTTGACAAACGGTTTGATGATCGCGTTGACTACGCCAAAGATCAGGGTGACCGCCAGCAGGCTGCCGAAATCCACCTCGCCGCCTGCGCCAAACTGAATGCCGTCAATCAGTATTGACGCCGCATACAGAGCGATGGCGTTCCCGACCAGCCGTAGCAGAAGCGTCATAGGGGCCTACATGCGCAGGCGCATCGTGTACAAAGTGCTGCGCACGGCAAAGCCGTGGTCGAGCAGTGTCTGCGCCGCGATTTCGTCCTGTGTGCTCACAGTGGCCCGCAGCGGCCAGCGCGGGCACTCCTGCAAAAGGGCCAGCGCGCTCAAGACCAACGGCTGGGCATACTGTTCCTGGGCGTCGGGCCGCAGCCAGAGACGGATATGATGCTCCCCCTGCCACCATCGGGCGGTCACCTGAATTGCGCCTTCAAAGCGGCTGCCGTAGTCGCGGATGGCGTAGCGGTAAATCCGCTGACGCCCGGCGATCCTGTTCACCAGTTCACCAATGCGCTTTTCGAGCGGGACCTGGAAGTCGTCTCGCCGTACGGCCCGCCACCACTGGAATTCGGCGTTGGGTCGGCTGGCGGCCAAATCATACAGCAGATTACTGTCGGATGGAGAGAACGCCTGCAGGTTGGACAGAACCGGAAACGCGATCCGCCGCGGCGCGCCCGGCGCGTAAAGTTCGGACGTTCCTCCCATGTTTTCAAAGCGGAGCCGTTCATAAAGGCCGCGAGCGATCTTGTTTTCCCCGCGCACCTGCAGCACAGCCCAGGCCCCGCCCATCTCGCGGATGTAGTCCAGGGCATGCTCCATGAGCGCGCGGCTGATCCCGCGCCCGCGCCAGTCCGGGGAGACGGCCACATTTGCGATCTGCCAGCGCCCGCTGCCACTGGCGGCCCGCTGTACGGTTACATTCCCCACCACCCGCTTGTTCTCTACCCAGACGAAACCGTTGAAGACATTCCGAAACTCGCCGGTACTGCGGTAGAGAATGCGCACCAGCCCGCTCATATAGCCGAGAATTCGCAACTCGCGCAGCGCAGCCTCGCCCTGTTCGTCCAGTTCTTCGGCGAAAGCTTCGGTTATCAACTTGGAAACGGCGCGCAGATCGCGCCCTACGTCAAAGGGGCGGATGCCCTGCTGGGGATCTCGAGGATGGCTGGGGGAAGCGGAACGAGTCAGGGCAACCATTTAGAGGAAGTAGGAAAGCGCCCAGCTATTCACTGCGCTACCCGGACAAGCGCCGGGCGCAGGATCCGGTCCTGGATGCGGTAGCCGGTGCGTAATGTCTGGATTATATGCCCGCTGGGAACATTTTCGCTCGGCTCATTCGAGATGGCCTCATGTTGATTCGGGTCAAATTCACCGCTCTTGGCCAGCGGTTCGACCTCTGCATTGGCAAGAATGTCCAGAAGCTTCTGCTGAATCTGCTCGAATCCCTGCAGCCACGCCTGGTCCTCTCCCCGCGCTCCTTCGGGCACGTTCTGGAAGGCCAGATCGAGATCATCGAGAACGGGCAACAGCTGACGCATCATGCTTTCCGTGGCGCGCTTGATGCGCTCCTCATTCTGGCGTTCGCGGCGTTTGCCCGCGTTCTCATATTCGGCGACGGTGCGCTGCATCTTGTCGAGGTGGCTGGCAGCCTGCTCCTGAGCATCCGCCAGCTCCGATTGAAGCCGGGCGATCATCTCTTCGGGCGTCTCGTCCCGCTCTTCAGCCTCTTCGCCGTCCGATACGGCGCTTGTGTCGGATTCACCCGCCTCTAGAACAGCCTCTTCAGGCAACTGTCCGTTTTCTGGCTCTCCCGTTGTGTTTTCCCGTTTTTCCTGTTTACTCATGAATGATCCTGTTACGCAAATGTCTTATCTAACGGCTTTGGCCGTAGAGCTGGTGCATCAGTTCGTTCAGAAGTGTGGCGACATAGCGCACTGCCCCAACTGTCCGACCATATGGCATTCGCATCGGGCCGACTACGCCCAGCAGGCCGCTGACACGGTCCGGCACGCCATAGCGGCTCAGTACGAGGCTGATGTCCTGCATATCGCCAAAACGACCCTCACCGGCGATCATCACCTGTACGTCGCTCAACTCCATCACATCATCATAAATCTCTTGCAGCAGCGTGCGCTGTTCGAATACCTCCACGATCCGGCTCACCTGCGGCCCGTCCGTGAATTCAGGCTCGGCCAGCACCTGGGCCAGACCATGTCGATAGACGCGGTCGGTGATCTGCTCTTCCGACTGGAGGAGGGTGTTGAGTACAAGCTCGCCCACTTCGCGGGTAAAGCCGGTGAACTCCTCCAGCTTTTCCGGCAGATCGGCAGCCGTAGCGCCGGATATTTCAACATTGAGCTGGTTGCTCGCCCGGCTCAGCTCCTCTTGAAAAATCGGCTGTTCCAGGGTGATTAACTGCTGTTTCAGCGTGCCTGTGGCCAGTACCAGCACCAGCAAAACAACCGTATCCTGAATGCCAATCAATTCCAGATGTTTGACTCTGCTTGAGATCGAACGTGGGGAAGTCGCCAGCGCCGCGCCCGTGGAGGCTTTGGCCAGGACCGCCGTGCTGAGACGCAGCCACTGATCAATCTCCCGCCGGGCTTGATGGAACTGATGGCGGATCATATGCCGCTCATGGGACGGCAGATCGGTGTGGGCCATGAGATTGGCCACAAAGTACCGATAACCGCCATCTGTGGGAATGCGGCCGGCGCTGGTGTGGGGGTGGGTCAGCAGGCCAGCCTTCTCCAGCGCAGCCAGATCATTGCGGATGGTCGCAGCGCTGACACCCAGATCGTACTTTTGCGCGATCGACTGGCTGCCCACCGGCTGGGCATTCTCCACATATTCCTGGATGACGATTCGCAGCACCTGTTTACGGCGCTGGCTCAACTGAAATTCGGTCATGAATTACTGGCAGAAAGGACTGCCGCCTGTCTGCCTTCCATCTAGCCCGCTGAGTATGCGGCCGGTGGAGGGCAAGTCGAACTGTCGAACAGTTTGCAGCAAGCAGACGCTTCAGTCTTGCCCTTAGCACTATTGTGATGGGAGTGCTAATCGAAAAAGAAGTGTAGCAAACCGGGCAGAGGGTTGTCAAGGAATTTGGGTCGGTTCAGTAGGCGTTTTTGTTTGTCCCGAGTAGCCACTGGCCTAGTGTGCGAATGATAATTTTGATGTCCAGGGCCAGTGACCAGTTTTCGATATACCAGAGATCGTACTTTGTGCGCTCCTCGATCGAGGTGTCGCCCCGCATCCCGTTTACCGCGGCCCAACCGGTCATTCCGGCCTTTTCGCGGTGGCGGTCCATGTAACGTGGAATCATCTGCCGGAACTGCTCCACGTAGACCGGTCGTTCAGGGCGCGGCCCGACCAGGCTCATTTCTCCAAAGAGAACATTGATCAACTGGGGTAGTTCGTCGATATTGGCGCGACGAATGAAAGCGCCCAGTTTGGTCCGCCGGGGATCGTTTTCGACCGTCCAGCCCGGCCCGGATTCTTCCGCGTCCTCGCGCATGGAGCGGAACTTCAGAATCTTGAACGACTTGGCATCCAATCCCATCCGTTCATGTGTGTAGAAGACCGGCCCGGGACTGTCCAGTTTGATCAAGAGCGCCACCAGCATCAGGAAGGGGCTGAGAACTACCAGGCCGATGGCGCTTCCCACCAGGTCCATCCCGCGTTTGAGTGTCAGTTTCCAACCCTGCAGGGCCACGTCGCGGACTGTGACCAGGGGCAGACCGCCAAGATACCCGATCGTCACTTCACTCGCCATAATTCCGAATGCATCCGGCAGCACGCGAATGCCGACCTTCTCTCGCTCACAAAGGCTGATGATGCCGACCAGTTCCTGATGTGTGCTTTCCGGCAGCGCGATGATCACTTCGTCGACCGCAAATTCGTCAATGATTCTGGGAATGTCGGCGACGCTGCCCAGAATCGGTACATCCAGAATGGAACGCGTACTGCTGTTATCAACGATCCCGAACACCTGAAAGCCCAGTTTGGGATTGGCCTGTACTCTCTGCAGGATCATGCGGCCGGAATCCCCGCCGCCGATGAGCAGGACCCGGTCGCCGCCGATTCCTCTGGCCTGGGCATTCCACTGCACTTGTGCATGCAGGGTCCGGCCGATCGTCAACATCATGATGTTGAGCAACCAGGCATATCCCAGGAAGGTGCGGTGGTATACAAAATCCCGCAGGAAAAGGCTGACCAGCGCCACGGTCAGTAGCGTGCACAGTGTTGTGAGTTTTGCGGTGCGAAAGATTTCGTCCAATTGACCGAGCGGTCGGCGGCGCTGGTACATGCGCTGCGAAGAGAAGAGCGATAGCAGCACCAACGACTGTGTCAGCGGCAAAGCCAGGAACTCCACGAAAGGGCCGACAATGATATCCGGCTGCAACTCCATCAGCCTCGGCGTCAGGTTCATCTCAGTCAGCCGGTGGGCCAGGAAGAACGCCAGCCACGTGCACGCCAGATCCACGATTGCCAGCGAGAGCGCGAACAGAAGCTGGGCGCGTTTTGGTACGCCCGGCCGCTGGGCGCGCAGGGCCGAGTATCTTCCGTTTGGACTGGAATATACGCCCTGCTCGGACGCCTCCGCATCTTCCGCGGCCGTAGTCGCAGATTCACGCGATTCTGTCTGAGGCTCCTCAAGATCAGTTGTCGGCGGCTCTGGTGACTTCCACATCGTGCTATTGCGTATGACCTTGCGTGGGGACCTGTCACTATCCCCTGTCAAATTCACGAAATTCAGGCGGACCGGTCTTCACTTGCGCTTGTAACGGAAAATCCTGCTAGATCCGTTTCTGTCGTAGTTTCCACAGCCGCACAGCTATATCTACGCCGCCAATCAGAGCAATACTGAGCCAGATTAATTTGTCCAGCACCCACGAACTGTTGGCCCGGTAGTGTTTGCGATAGAAGATCCACATCGCTTCATAAAAAGCGCGGCGTGCCTTGCGGCTCTTGCGGCTGGACGCCTCTTTGACATGCGTGATCTCGACCTTTCCGTTGTACCAGACTTCCCAGCCGGCGCTCTTGATGCGCTTTGCCCAATCCAGGTCTTCACCGTACATGAAGTAGGCCTCGTCCAACAGCCCAACCTGCCGGATCGCCTCTGTGCGCACCTGCATATAGGCGCCCACGACCGAATCCACCGGATGCACCGCATCTTCCGGCAGATAGCTCAAGTTGTAGGCGTTGAAACGTTTGCTCTTGGGAAACAGCCGGCTCAAGCGAGTCATGCGGCAGAAGCTCACCCAGGGCGTGGGAAAGCTGCGGCGGCAGGCCAGATCGAGCGTCCCGTCCGGCCGTCGCACCCGCGGGCCGGCTATCCCGAAGTCGGGCCGTTCGTCCATGAATCGGAGCATTTCGGCCAGAGCGTTCTCCGGCAAAACAGTGTCATTGTTAAGGAGGAGAATGTAGCGGGGAAGGGGCCTGTCGCGCAGTGGTCGGCGGTCAGAAAGGCCGAGTTGGCGGAGAGCCAGATTGTTGCCTGCGCTGAAGCCGAGATTGGTTTCGGAAACGATCAGGCCGGCCTGCGGGAAGCGGTCGCCTACCATGGCGGCGCTGTCGTCACTGCTGCCGTTGTCAACCACACAGACCGTGTAGCTAAAGTCGCCGGCAGACGCGAACACGGATGTCAGGCATCCGGACAGGAGAGCGCTGCCGTTGTAGTTGACAATAACTACCGCGAGATCCATTCCCTCTGCAGACGGAACAGACCCGGAGGGCATTCCACTCGCTGGCAACGTCGATGGCGAGCCGGTGCTCTCAATCCATTCTGACCAGACGACATGGCGAGGAGACTGCATTGTCTGAGTTGCTATTTATCCGCTGCCCAAATTTCCATGCGGCTGGAAAGGGTACGGGCGGCAAAGGTGAGCGAAAAAATGACTGTGATCAATGCGCTCGCTTGGGGATGATCAACTGTCGCGGAGCGCAGAACAGGCAATCAAGAAAATCAGACAGATTGCAGGAATCACAGCCGGAACCGTCTGCTCTATATGCGTCTGATTCTAGCACGGCATGTTGCTTTCGCAAAAGCGGTCGTCTGAACCATCCCTCTGCGTTCGCCGTGCATCGTCGGCCCGACTGCTCAGGTTCCCCGTCGGCGAACATCGGTCTTGGGTAACGTTCGCGTTTGCGCCTACATATAGGCTCCCGGCGCATGGCGGGGTAGAAGCCAGGCAGCGGTCTGACGTTGTGTGCGCTCACTTCTTACCTGCCGATTGGTCTGCGCAGTGGTGCTACTCATGGCGTTTCCCTTATGCTATTCAGATGAATGAAGTCGCATCCGCCCCAAGACAGTCTCTGGCTCCCATATGCCCACTTCGACAGTCGGCACCGATGTCGCCAAGTCGTAGACGACCACCCGTAACTCGTACTCACCCGGCACTGCTTCATCTGGAACTTCAAGTTGGTAAAGAATGTCTACCGGTTCATGCGCCAACCAAAACCTCGTTGTAGACGCATAGTTCGTCGGCTTCCGCAGGACATGATCCGTCTGGGATATCCTTGCGCCATCGATATTGTACAGGCGTAAGGATATCGAATAGTCCACCGCCAATTCCGATGCGGTCTCCCATTGCATTCCGACCATCAGAGATCGATCCTGTCCTTCGTCAAGCAACTGCTGTCCCGGCAAGATTGCCTTGGTGGAGTCCAAGGCGAGTCCCTTCAGACTAATGCCTCCATCATACACGATTGGGCGAGGTAAGTCTTCATAGAGCGTCCAAGGATGGTCATATGTAATATCCACGTAGGTATTGACATAGACGCCCTCGAAGTCTTCACTGCTAACATAGGTCCCGTTCTTGCTCAGAAGAAGGGAAAGAAAGTCGGCATGATAGCTTCCACCCCAAGTAAATGAATCTATCCAGTCTACAATCTTTACAGTCGATACCTGCCCTGTTCCCGCCAGTCCCTCTTTGATCTGATTCTCTAATTCTGGCACGTATGGCCAGAACATCCTGGCTGGCGTTTTCCCTTGATACAGGTACTCGAAGCCGTGATGCACATGGGGGATAAAATAAGCTGTATCTTCGTCTGGAGGCAGCGCGTTCAGCTTTTGGGCAAAACGTGGCCAGATCACATCATACCTGAAATAGTGATCGGTCATCCCTTCCCTGAAATAAGCTTGATAGTTGACAGTGCCCTGAACCACAATGGCGAGGCTGATCACACCGCTACACACAAAGGCCCAACGGTTCGTCCCCACCGGCATGCGAGAGGCTGTCCACTGGAACATCTCCCACATCCCACTGGCCACCAGCAGATAGATAGCAGGCACTGCGCCGACCATACGCATCGTGCTTCCCCCTTCGGCAAGAAATGCCGGCAGAAGCAGCAGCCCAACCCAGAGAAGTAGAAGACGATACGCTGGCCTGCGTTTCCACTGCCGCACGGCCGTCCCCACGCCCAGCCAGAAGAAAAACGCTTCCCACATATTCAGCGTGACAGAATGATCAAAAGGGGAACAGCAGCCCGCCATAACGCGGAAACTCAGCGCCGACACGTGCTCCGACACATTCGCTGCCAGGCTCCCCGCCTGAGACACCACCGAAGCATCCTGATCACCACCAAAGATAAAGAGCGATTGGATGCGACTATTGAGAAAGATCTCAGGATTTCGAATATAATGGTAGATGATCGGAGCAGCGACCAGCCCGGCCACGCCGGTGAAAATGGCTGCCCCCGGCAGTTCAGCCCGTATCCTCGACCAGGTCGCAGAGCGAATCGGCACCAGAAAACTTATCCCGAAGAAGAGGAACAGAAACGGTATGAAACGCGCGGGAGAGTAGGTGTACGGCAGTACCCCCGCGCACGCGCCAGCCAGCGCGATTCCCCACCAACGCCGCCGCGTCCATCCCCACCACAGCCAGGCCAGGCACAATGCAAGAAAAAGTGGAAGAAAGCTGCTTCTATATGAAGTGCGGCCCAGAATCGTCTGGCCAAGTGATATCGCCAGCAGACCGGCAGCAATTCCCCCCACCACCAAGCCGCGCCACCGTTTCTCCCGCCCGCTTTCGTCCCATCCGAACAGCAAATGTCCCAACCAGAAGATCACAAAGACCGTGCTCACGCTGGCCAAAGCCGTGGGCAAACGCAGGGCTAGCGGCGTGCGCCCCAGAAAATCTATTGAAAGCGCCATCGCATATATGCCCAGCCCTTCACGGTCACCAAATACCAGAGCGTGACTTCCCTGCAACACTTCGAGGGCGCGCAATGCATCATATCCTTCATCGGACGCGATCCCCGGCGCGAGTTCGTGCAAGCGGTACAGGCGCAGAAACAGCGCGGCGGCTGTCAGAGCCACTGGAAGCACCCAAGTCGCCAATTTTGTCCAACTCATCCTGTTCGGAATCATGTCCGTCTGCTGGTTTCGTGAGTCAATGAATGCGGCGGGGGAAAGGTATGGTTGGAATTGGAAATGTTGATGTGCATGGTTTGCATTAACGCAACTCTTTCTGCAGTCGGAGCTGATCGGTATATGTGATCTTTGCGATACAACGCTCGATGTTAAAGGTGGCGCGGGTCCCGCCGATTTCCATACTCCACCAACTGCCCAACCCGACCATGGGCGGTGTCCCCCACAGGCTTAGCAAACTAGCAGCCGCGCCACTGGAAAACTGCATCTGGATCCTGGATGCTGCCGACCGAAGGCACCGGGTTGTCTGCTTCTGCGCAGAAGTGTGTATCTCTAATTCGCTGCCTGTTCCCTACCTCCCCCGATCTTCCACGCCGTGTGCGGCCGAGTCGCCCGCGATCCCGGAGGTGACGTGAATTAATTTGGGATCTACTCCCGTACCAAGATTCGACAAGATCAATCTTTGTCTGTCGATCTGCTAGTCTGCATCTATGAATCCGGCTGCAATGCTACCGCTGGTCTCAAGCTGAAAGTGTTCTCCGCCTCTGACGTGTTGGTGGCTCAGGACAACTATGCTGCCTCCCCTCAATCCACATGATTCGTTCCGCAATCCGATGACCTGTTCTGAACTTCGCGACTGACTTGGTAGCGGACGAATTACAATCTGCATAAGTGACTGGGAAGATTGACACTTAAAACTCCCGACAATGCAGAAAAGACTTTAATCATAAAATGTTGAAGTTCCACATGTCAAACTGTAAGTCTTCTAGGGTGCATCCCAGATCTTTTGAGAGGGGGAAGGGAGGTAGACTTGTAGTAGGAGAAAAGAGAAGAGAAAGAGGGGGAGCAAGATGAAACGAGAAGAGGCGAAGGCGAAGTTTATGCGAGGGGCTGAGGAGATGTTTGAGGCGATGTGGGATTGGGGTGAAGAGCATCCTGAAGCGAGTTTTGATGAGATAGCGGGCAAGTTGTCGCAAGAGCGGCGGGCGTTGATGGGAGGTACGAGGAGGTCGAATGTCCGGAATGCGGGCAGGGGATTTTCCCCCTGGACCGCCGTCTTCAGTTGATAGAGCAACGTAGCTGGTCGCCGGGGACGATAGTGCAAGCGTTGCGATTGTGCAGTGAGATTCCCTATGTGCGTGCGGCCAAACAGTTTCAGGAACTGACGCATGTGCCGTTGTCGAAGAACAGTGCTCAACTCTACTTAGCCAGCCCAACCTTAACCCGCTTGCTATCCTTGGCCTCACCTGACTTATCAAACAATTTGGGATGCACCCTTCTTCTACAATGTATTCCCGACTAAGGGTAAGTGAGCTTGGCCCCAAAAACTGGACCACAAGCTAAGGTGTATAATGGAGCAATTCACCAAGCCTGTGGAGGGGCAGAACGATGGTCAAGAAACGGCGGCGACACACGGCGGCCTTCAAGTTCCGGGTTGCGCTGGAAGCGCTTGAAGGCAGCAAGACGATTAGCCAGTTATCGAGTGAATATGAGATTCATGCTAACTTGATCCGGGCCTGGAAACGGCAGTTGCAGGAAGACGGGCCCCGGGTCTTCGCTACCAACGGCGAACGCAAGCAACGGGAGCAGGAGGCGCAGGAAGCAGAGCTCTATGAACAGATTGGGCGACTCAAGATGGAACTTGAGTGGCTGAAAAAAAAAGTTGCCCGCTTCGGTCGGGGAGAGACGGCTCATGGTTGAGAACCAACATGCGACTCTGAGTGTTCGAAGACAGTGCGAACTGCTGGGGCTGAATCGGGCCTCCTTCTACTATCAAGCGGCTTCTGAGTCGACACTGAACCTGCATCTGATGCGCTTGATTGACGAGCAGTACTTGCGTACGCCCTTCTATGGCTGGCCCAAGATGACCGCGCATCTGCGCCGGCTGGGCTACGCCATCAATGGCAAACGGGTCAGACGGCTGATGCGTCTGATGGGCATTCAAGCTATCTACCCCAGGAGAAGCAGCAGTTTGCCTGGAAAAGGGCACAAGCGCTATCCCTATCTTTTGCGCAACCTGCCGATTACGCATGTCAACCAGGTCTGGAGCGCAGACATCACCTATGTGCCGCTGCTGCGCGGCTTCATGTACCTGGTCGCGGTCATCGACTGGCACAGCCGCTATGTACTCGCCTGGCAGCTCTCCAACACCCTGGACGGTCTCTTCTGTCTCGATGCCTTGCGCCAAGCGCTCAGCACGGGTCGGCCCAAGATTTTCAACACCGACCAGGGCGCACAGTTCACGGCCGATGCCTTCACCGCCTGCCTGCTCGCAGCCAACATACAAGTCAGCATGGATGGCCGCGGGCGCGCCCTCGACAACGTCTTCTGCGAAC
Organism: Caldilineaceae bacterium; assembly: GCA_965204525.1. Lineage (GTDB taxonomy): Bacteria > Chloroflexota > Anaerolineae > Caldilineales > Caldilineaceae > Bin5. Next base: position 4,117,845 of record OZ241994.1, read on the forward strand.
GCCTATGGCGCAGCGTCAAGTACGAAAACATCTATCTCAACCAGTATGACACAGTACGTCAGCTGCACGCCGGGCTGACTGCCTATTTCGACTTCTACAACCATGAGAGACCACATCAAAGTCTCAACTATCGAACGCCGGCTGAAGAGCACTTCGTGCTCTGTTCAGAGCCGGCCGCATTCGCCTAAATGCACCTTATTTTTCCCGTTTCGTGGTCTAGCCATTGGGGCCAACCATAAAGAATGGCCATATCTGGGAAGTGCGTAACTGCGATGGTCGCTCAGGGTAATATCCATGCCAGAGAGCAGAGTGCAAGTGAAGAGAGGTAAAGCGAACGGAAAACTGCTGCGCCACCCTGCTGTTCGCAGCAGGTGGAATGCGCTACAGTGTAATGGAGAGTACCTACTGAGTGCGCAGCGGTCCGGCTGATTGGCAAACGTGTTCAGTAGTGTGTGAAGGGGGGACACGCCTTTATATAGAGCAGGAGGTAGCGCTATCTCGTGAGGGGCGAATGATACGGCGTAATGCAACTTCCAGCACGCGGTCTGGGGTCAGGTCCGGCAGCAGGAGCGCCTCGGCTGAAGCATCCAGTGCGCCGGTCGAAAGAGGTTTTCCCTCACAGCCCGCGTCTAGCTTTTCCTTTCCTGGCAGGGCGCCCTGAGGAATGAGGCCGATAAGTTCGCTGCGGTCGAGCGTGACGGCGTGACGGGCGGCCTGCCGGCGTATGGCATCTACAGCCGCGAGAGGGGATGTGGCGCGATAATCGACGAGATTCATGCTGATCTGGGCCTGTCCATCGACAAGAAGGCCCAGGGCTCTGACCGCCGGCAGCCCCCCATCGCGCTCGCGAATCCGGCGGGCGATGGCTCTGGCGATTGCGACATCAGCAGAATGCAGAAAGACGTTGAAGGCGATGAGTAGCGGCCTGGCCCCCACGATGACCGCTCCCGCCGGGCCCACCTTGGCAGGACCGAAGTCTGGCACGCGCTGAGGGCGGTGAATGTTCCGGACAAGGGCCTCATATTCACCGCGCCGGACGTCCGCCAGATTACGGCGTTCGCGCCTAGTAGCCGCTTCGCCATAGAGATAGACGGGCACATCCAGCTCATCACCGATGCGGCGGCCCAGTTGCCGGGCCAGGAGAGCGCAGTCCGCAAGGCGAGTGTTGCCGATCGGCACGAGCGGGACCACATCGGCCGCGCCCAGTCTGGGATGGACGCCCCGATGCCCTCGAAGGTCGATGCGGGCGACAGCCACTTCGACCGCGTTGAACAGCCCTTGCAGAACCTGTTCCGGCGGGCCCGCGACCGTGAGAACGGTGCGGTTGTGGTGAGCATCGCTGGTGCGATCGAGCAGCCGGGCGCCGGACGTCTGGACTGCCGCCGCCAGCTCGTTGATGACATCGGCGCGGCGGCCCTCTGAGAAGTTCGGAACTGCTTCGATAATTGGGATGTCGTTGGAACTGTGATTCATGTGACGAAAGGTTGGGCTGCGACCATGCTTTGAGCAAAGTTGGGGGGCCTCAACACTTTTCTCTGTCCCTGTCGTTTGTCTGAACTACAAAATGAGGATCTGGGGACTGGACGGTGATAAACCGGACTCAAATCAACCCGTTCGCCCAAGAAGCCACTTCACGAGCAACAGAATGGCGAACGCGGTCGCCATAAGGACAACGGACAGGGCCAGGGCAACGTCAAGATCCAGTTCGAAGCCGATATAGATGGCCAGCGGCATCGTCTGCGTGCGCCCGGGATAGTTGCCGGCGAAAAGAATGGTGGCGCCGAAATCACCGAGAGCCCTCGCCCACGTCATCACCAGCCCGCCCAGCAAGGAAGCGCGGGCGAGGGGGACCGTTACGAAGCGGAAGATCTGCCGGCCGTCAGCCCCGTCCAAGGCCGCGGCCTCTTTCAGTTCGACCGCACTGCGGCTGAGGCCGCCGATAGCCGCGCGGATGTAGTAGGGAGAAGCGACGAAAAGTTGCGCGAGAATGACCGCCAGCGAAGTAAAGGCGACTTCGATTCCCGCCACTGACAGCCCCTGTCCCAGCATCCCCCTCCGGCCAAAAGCTATCAGCAGGGCCAGCCCGGCAACAGCGGGAGGCAGGACGGTGGGCAGATCGATGAGCGTGTCCAGCGCCCGGCGTCCTCGAAACTGCCGCCGGGTCATCAGCACCGCCAGAGGCGTGCCCATCAGGATCGTCAGAAGCGTCGCTGTCGCCGATGTCCATAAGCTCAAAACGATTGCCCGGCGAGCGACAGGCTGGGCCAGGTGTGTGCTGATGTCGGTCAGCTCCGTGCGCCAGATCAGTGCCAGCAGGGGAAGAGTCAGAAACAGGATCATGGGCACGGCTGACCAGAAGAGGGCGAGGCCCGGTCGCGTGAGGCGCCTGGAGGAGCGCTGGTCGCCCCCCGCCCGGTCGACGGGGATCCGCACTGCTTCGGCGGCTTCAGTCGTTCGCATGATCAAAATGCCCCTGAGGCCGCAAAGTTTGAGGTCTCTTCTGAGCCTTCAGCCCGGCAATGGGTGGAAAAGCCGTGTGACTCCAGCACAGCGGTGCCTTCTTCAGAAAATAAGAAAGTGACGAATGTTGCGGCCTGCTCCGGCTGCCTGCTGTCCCGGGTCAGGGCGATCGGATAGACTGCTGAAATGTTGAGATGGGCCGGTATCTCCATGCGCGGCAACTCGGTGACACCTACGAGGTCACTGGCATAGACGACGCCGGCATCGGCCTCGCCCAATTGCAGTTTGCTGAGAATACCCCGAACATTCTGTTCTTCAGACACGATGTTGGCCTCGAAACCGGCGCGAAAATCGGGGCCAAAATGTTCGTCCTGCGCGGCATTGGCCAGAAACTGCCGCGTGTACTGCCCAATGGGTACCGCCTCTGCGCCAACGACGATCTTATGGCCGGGCTGGGCCAATTTCAGCAAAGATTTGACCTCAGGCGCGTCGTCGGATGCACCGGCAGCGCGCCGGCCGAAGCCGATCATCAACTGATTGCAGGCGAATGTCTTCACGCTCCCCTTCCCGATTCGTCCGGCGTCGATAGCCGCCTGCATCTGCATCTCGTCGGCCGAGGCGAAAATGTCGGCTCGCGCCCCCTCGCGCAGTTGGCCGGCCAGCTGCTGGGAACCGGCAAAGTTGAAAACGACGTTTCCTGTATGGCCCCCGCTGCTGAACGACTGGGCAGCCTCCTGGAAGACATCGGTAAGTGACGCGGCCGCGAAGACGGTCACTTCGGCTGTTTCCGATAATGACGCCCTGCCGGCGGTTGGCCGGCTGCAGCCGGCCAGAAGTAGACCACCCAGCAGCATGGCCGCCGCCGGAATCAGCCCGATTGCAGTTGTTGTCGAACGCCGACACAAGGATGACACGGATTTGACGATAGCAGTGAGCATTAGCCGTGTCAAATTCAGACCGTTTCCACTCTGGACGCAGGCCGCTCGCGGAGATGGGGCCCGGTCCCGGGCCCCATCCGAACGTCGCTGTCCGTTCAGTGAAACGAGGCGGTAGCGAGACATGAGTGGCGCTGGCGTTCTATTCTGTTCTGGTCGGTATGGTATGATCGACAGATAGCGATAGTAAGGCAGCGCGTTTGCGTCCAGGGATGATGCGGAAGCGCCAAAACAAGCGTTTCCCGGGCCAGCGTCTCCTGGCCGGGTATGCCAGCAGATGACAGGGGGAGCGGTGACAGATCACGCAGCTGATTGGAACGAATTCGTCATCAATTATTCGGCCGGCCATCTCTTGCAGACGAGTGAATGGGCGGCCTTGAAATGCCGCTCCGGCTGGTGGGCCAAACGCGTTCTCCTGCCGGAATCGACTGCCGGCGGCGCCGCGCAAGCCGGGGCGATGATCCTCTTTCGCAGAATAATGGGCCAGGTCCTGGCATACGTCCCCAGAGGCCCGCTTGTAGACTGGTCCGACTCCACGCTGACGGAAGCTGTGGTGGCGCGCATGTGCGATGTTGCCCAGCAGGAGGGAGCGTTCGCACTGAAGATCGAACCGGACCTACTGGATACGGCAGCCAACCGGCAGCGGCTCAGCGCGGCCGGCTTCCATCCCAGCTCCCAAACGATTCAGCCTCGCAGCACCGTTGTCGTCGATCTGCAGCCGGACGACGATACGATCCTCGCGCGAATGAAGAGCAAGTGGCGCTACAACATCCGCCTAGCCGCGCGCAAAGGCGTTAACGTGCGGGAGCTTGAGGCGCATGAGCTGCCCCTGTTCCAGCAGCTGATGGAAGAGACGGGCAAGCGGGACGGGTTTTCCGTCCACAATGCCGCCTACTACCGCGACGCCTACGAGTTGCTGGCCTCCCGATGGGGCGCCTTCCTGCTGGCCTCGCATGAGGGCGACCCTCTCGCCAGCATCGCTGTGTTTGCCGTCGGTTCGTCCGCCTGCTACCTGTGGGGGGCCAGCAACAACCGCCGCCGCAACCTGATGCCCAACCATGCGCTCCAATGGGAAGCGATGCGCTGGGCCAGGGAACGCGGCTGCGCCCGCTATGATCTCTGGGGCATCCCCGATGAGATCGGCGCCATCGCCACCGGTCTCTGGCAGGAAGGGCGCAACGCTGTCTCCGCCGAGAAGGCGCCGGTGGATCTGAACGCGCTCCCAGCCGGCGATCTTTGGGGCGTTTTCCGTTTCAAACAGGGCTTTGGCGGCGCGGTCGAGCGCACCGTCGGCGCCTGGGACCTGCCCCTGCGTCGACCGGTCTACACTCTCTATCAGGGCGCGCTGCTTGCGAAGGACCGGGCTGCAAAAAGCAGGTACGGGGTAAAGGGGCAAGAGGAGCGGAGGCAGACCTCCTCCCCCTCCGCCATTGAGGTAGCTATGGAGCCGGTGTTGACGGCCGCAGCGTGGGAAGACCTGTTGACGCAGCTGCCGCCCGACCGTAGCCACGTGCTGCAAAGTTGGTCGTGGGGTGTCGTCAAGGCCGGCAGCGGCTGGCGCGTTGAGCGCTGGCGCGTGCAGAGGGGCGGTCGGCCCTTGGGGGCTTTTCAATGGCTCTGCCGGCAGCCTACGGCAACGCTGCCCTTGCGCGTGGCTTACGTGCCCAAGGGCCCCCTGCTGGACTGGTCGGATGACGAAGCAACTGCGCTCGTATTGGCGCAGATCGAAGAACTGTGCCGGCGGCGGGGCTGCCTTCAGGTAAAAATCGATCCTGATGTCGGCGAAAATGATGCGGAAGGGGTGCGTCTGAAGCAGCTGCTTCTACAGCGCAACTGGCGCTTCAGCCCGGAGCAGATTCAGTTCAAAAATACCGGCTTCACGGACATCACCCGGGCCGAAGAAGAGCTGTTGAATTCATTCAAAAGCAAATGGCGCTATAACATCCGGCTGGCCGAACGTCGGGGCGTCACCGTTCGCTGCGGCGATGTTGCGGACTTGCCGGGCTTCTATCGACTCTACAAAGAGACGAGCGCCCGCGACGGTTTTCTGATCCGTCCATTCGCCTACTACAACTCCTTGTGGTGTAAGTTTCTGAAGATGCAGCAGGGGGAGGGGACACGGACCGGCGGGGCACTGTTGTTGGCCGAGCATCCAGACGAGTCGCAGCCCATTGCCGGATTGTTTCTGCTCCGTTACGGTCGTCAGACTCTCTATTTCAACGGAGCCAGCAGTGCCCGGCGGCGCCGCGACATGCCCAACTACCTCTTACAGTGGCGTGCGCTGCAGTGGGCCAAGGCACAGGGCTGCACGGTCTATGATTGGTGGGGTGCGCCGACGGACCCCGATGAACCGAGCGATCCTCTCCAAGGGGTATGGCGCTTTAAGGAAGGGTTTGCCGCCAGAATGGCCGTGCATACGGGGGCGTGGGACTGGTCGCCCAGTCCGCTGCTATGGTACGGCTACCATCGGGGGAAGTCGCAGCTGCTGGAACTGATGCGCAAGCGGCACCGCTAGCGCTGCCCAGCTGTAGTATGTCATAAGCCAGCCGCAGGAAACCGGCCTACCCGGACAGAGCGGCGCCGTCGGGAATGACGACCGGCGTGTCCGAGCTGTTTGACAGGGTGACGTCGCCCTCAACCGTGACAGAAGCGCCAAAGGTGTAGGGGCCTGTAACGGAAAAGCTGCGGCACCGGAGCAGGGAAGGCGGCCCGTGCGGAAATCGTTCCTCGATCTGATCGATGAACTGATAAAATCGGTCGTCCAGTTCGACAAGCGGTGCGCCCCCAGGGAAGGGACCGCGACCCCGCCGCGGATCCAGACCGACGCACTGCTGCTGGCTCAGCTCGAAGGCATCGGAGCGCAGCGCCAGCAAGTCATTACATCGTTTTACCGGCAAAAAGCGGTCTCGCGACACCTGGATCGCCTGCGCGCCGTCGAATGCCGAGATCGCCAACCCGACCGCGGTTTCCAATTGGAAGACCGGTGGGGAGTCCGGGCAGGAAGGGTCCACCGGTTTACTGTTGACGATCATCGGCAGATCCAGGAAACCGTCTCGTTCCTGCAGCAGCGCTCGCAAAGAGGGCAGGTGAATCCACAGATTGTTGGTATTGAACAGCCGGTAGCGGTCGATGTCCTGAAACTGCTCGACCTCCTCCGGCAGGCACTGGGCAATCTCCCGCAGCAGGAGCCGTCCATCAGGGCTTTGGGCAAGGTGCCCCCCCTTGCGGTCGGCCGCCGTGCGGGCGGTCACTTCCATCAGAAAGGGCAGGTTGCAGGCCGCGAAATAACCGAGAATATCGGTGTCGACAGTTGCGCCCAGATTGTCGGCGTTGCTGACGAACATGTATTCGTACCCGAGAGAAAGCATCTTTCTGAGCAGGCTGCTCATGTGCAGAGTGAGGTAAATGTCGCCGTGTCCGGGCGGGCACCACTCCTTGGACGGGTCTTGATGCCACTCTACCGGCTGCAGAGTCTCCTGCCATATTTTGGGAACTTTGTTTTGCAGAAAAGTAAGCGGTAGGGCCCCGGCGTCGCATGCTGCCAGTTGCGGGTAGGCGCTAAGCGCTTGCTGGGTTGCTTCCTGCGTGCTGTAGCTGTTCATGAAGATGAGGGGCAGTCGCGCCGTCATCTTCCGGCGCAGATGCAGGACATGGCGGACGATAATATCCAGAAAGCGCAACCCGTCCTTCACCATCAGCAGCGATCTCGGCCCATGCAGCCCCATCGTTGCGCCCAGACCGCCGTTCAGTTTCACGACGACGAGCCGGCTGAGCGCGTCCAGGCCCTTGTCGTGGAAACCTGTGGCGGTGGAACTGTCGGCTATATCGGATGGTGGGCGTGCGCTGGCGCCGGGGATGTAACCTGTGGCGCCGGCGACGAGCTGGGCGTAGTAATGTTCAAAGCTGCGAATCAGCAGGTCGTCCAGACCCGCCTGTTTCATCTTCTGACGAACCGGCGCGAATGACACCGTGGGTATTCGACCCATTCAATAACCTCGGAGTTACGTGATGCTTGGGGCTCTCTGCTCGTTGCGGCGCTTCTCTCGTTACCAGCCGACCGCGCAGCCGTCCTTGCGCGGGTCGCTCCCTCCGGTCAGGACGCCGCTTTCCGGGTCGCGGACGATTATCTGACCGCCGCCGAAACCGCCTCGCCCCGCCCCGTCCACCGGAACCACCTGATGTCCGCGGCGGGACATTTCCGCCAGGATGTCATAGTCCCAGCCTTCTTCAATCGCCAGTTGGCCTCCGGCTTCGTCCGCGCCTAACCCTGCATGTGGGCCGCTCAATGACCAGCGCGGCGTGTCCAGGGCCTGCTGCGGGCTCATGCCCAGGGACACCATGTTGACCAGCATCTGCAGGTGTCCCTGGGGCTGCATATAGCCCCCCATCACGCCGAAGCTGGCATGCAACGCGCCGCCCCGCGTCGTCATCGCCGGGATAATCGTGTGATACGGCCGCTTGCTCGGAGCGAGACAGTTGGGATGATCGGGGTCAAGAACGAAGAGCGCGGCCCGGTTCTGCAGGCTGACCCCGCTTCCGGGCACAACCAGCCCGCTGCCCGTTCCCTGGTAGAGGCTGTTGATAAAACTGCAAGCGTTCCCCTCGCCGTCGGCGGTAGTCAGATAGACGGTATCCGAACCGGCCATGGGATAACCGCTGGAAACGGACGCCGCGGCCCGCTGCGGATCTATCTCCCCGCGTCTCTGGTCCGCATACGCGCGGTTGGTAAGTGTGTCCAGGGGGATCGGTACCACATCGACATCACAGACCCACTGCTGGGCCTCGGCGTACCCGATGCGCATACACTCAACCAGCGTATGCAGTCGATCGACGCTGGACATTTGGGCCAGGTCGAAGCCGTCCGCCAGATTTGCTGCGACAATGGCCGCCAACCCCTGCCCGTTGGGCGGGCATTCGTACAGGCGAACATCGCCGAAATCGGCCGTGATAGGCTCATGCCAGGTGCTGGTATGGGCTGCCATATCCTGCGGCGTGATCCAACCGCCGTAACGCTGTACGTGCTCGCTCAGTTTGCCGGCAAACTCCCCGGCGTAGATCGCCTTTTTGCCGTCGGCCGCGATCGCCCGCAGCGTCTGGCCCAGTGTGGGGATACGCATCACCTGCCCAGGCCGCGGCGCGCAGCCGTTGATGAGAAGCTCATGACCGCTCGGCTGCTCCGGTCCGTTGTCTAGGTCACTGCTGATCCAGTCGGGTGAACGCCGCAGTTTGGCTGCCTGGGAGGCCCAGCCCCGCCCAATCCATTCGGTGACGGGGTAGCCCTCTTCAGCCAGATCGATGGCAGGCTTGAGTACATCTGCCAGCGTCATGTCGCCGTGCCTTTCCAGCAGATCGCTCCACCCGGCGACGGTCCCCGGTATGCTGACGCTGTGGCCGGTAAACTGGGGCATGCGGGCATAACCGAGACGTCGCAGTTCATCGATCGATGCCGCGCTGGCAGAGCGGCCCGACCCGTTGAGCGCGGTCACACATTCCGTTTTGGCATCCCAGTAGAGGGCGAAACAGTCGCCCCCAATGCCGGTGGAGATCGGCTCGACGACATTCAGGGCTGCGGCTGTGGCGATCGCGGCGTCGGCTGCGTTGCCGCCTGCCTGCAGGATCGATAGCCCGGCCTGGGCGGCAAGCGGTTGACTGGTGGCAACCAGTCCGTTGCGCGCCAAGACATTGCTGCGGCGCGAGCGAAAAACGAAATCAAAATTCATAGTCAGATCTTTCCGAAGCCTTCAGATAGGGGCAAATGGAATAGACTATTCATGATAGTCGATTGACAGCGAATAGGCAAAGCGGTCAAGGATCGCATCTGCGCCGTAGCCAACACGCCCAGGCGCCCCCCTCCTAAGAATTCGGATCCTTTTGGCGGAACTACGCGGCTACGGTAGACTATTTGGAAAGGGTTTGTTCCATCTCCTCCTGGTTGCCATCTAGCTTCCGGACCCGTCGTCCGCGGCAACCAGCTAGTCTGTTTGGCGTCCCGGTTCAGTAACTGCCAATGGGTTTTCTGGTTAAGGCCATTGCCAACATTGCACCCTATATCTATGCAACGTGTGGTCTGCTGGCTCTATTTCAACTGTATCGCACGTGGCAGGTGCGCGCCGAGCGGCGACAGGCCGTCTTCTCCCTGGAGCGGGACAAAGCAATAGACGATCTGTATCGCATCTTTCTTTCAGCCTTGTTGATGCTTGTGGTTATGGGATTCACCTACTTCGCCAGCACAACGCTGCGCGAGGCAATGATCGCGGTGGAGTCGTCTTCAGTTCTTTCTTCGCCGGACGACCCTTCAACATCTCCAAATGCCTCATTGTCGGCGCTGATTCCAACGCCGACATTCACCCCCGAACCTTCGACGCCAACCCCCTTGCCGACCCGCATCGTCGTCCCTACACCCGTGCCGGACAACCGGGAGGAAGATGCGCAGCCAGAGGAGCCTGCTCCCGCGCCCAACCAGCTTCCCGTCTCTCCGGCACTGTGTCCCGACGGACGCGCAGTCATACTGTCACCGGGAAACGGGGCGATCGTAAGTGGGGATGTCCCAATTGTGGGTACAGCCCAGCACGATCAATTCTCTTTCTATAAGCTGGAGTTTGCGCCCGGCGGCGCAAATCAGAGTTTCAACTACTTTGACGGCGCTGAAAGCCCCGTCGTCGGCGGGCTCCTCGGCAATCTGAACAGCAGTGCCATGGCGAACGGAATATATGTTATTCAGGTCGTGGTGGTGGATACCACTGGCAACTATCCGCAGCCCTGTAGCGTGACGGTGACAGTACAGAACTGATGACGGCGAATCCTGAAATATGCGCTACAACTTCGCTGTTTGAGTGCGGCCGATGAACGATAGATTCCTGCGTTTGGGGAAAACTCTGGCCGCCGGGCGAAGCCTCATCTGGGGAAATCCGCTGGGGGCCGGCGTTGTTTTCGCCATCGTCGTTTCGTTGCTTGTGCTTATGTCGCTCTTACTGCGCGACGCCGATCAAGTCGCCTTGCCAACGCCCGACGGCAGATCGACCGGTGTCTCGGCGCTGCAATCGGAGCCGGCGGCTAGTACGCCCACGGCCACCCCCTCCCCCGGCGCCAACGCGCAGGCGGTCAATGTCGATGCCGCAACTGTTCCTCCTACGGCAACGGCTACAGGCAGCCCGTCACCGACGCTGACATCGACCAGTGCGTCGACACCTTCACCGACGGTAACATCGACCGTCACGCCAACCCCGACGGCGACGGAACTCTATGTGCCGATCAGTGTCTTCCCTTCGGAAATTGAGATTGGCGCGCCTGACAATGTGACAGGGCGTGTCGTTCTGTTCCCTGCCCGTCTGCGGGCCGGTCCCTCCACGCAGGATGACGTACTGGTGCGCCTGGGCCAGGATGTCGAGGTCACTATCGGGGGCATCATCGCCAGCGGCACCTGGGTCCTGTTGAAAGTTACCGATCCGAGAACGGAGCTGGACGGCGAAGAAGGTTGGATGGCGGTTGAACTACTGGAGATCGACGGCGATCTGACGACGCTGCTGAACTATACCGATGAGGGCATTCGCATCCGGCCGTTCGGCTCGCGTCCGCCCGGCATCGGGATCAAGGTGACGCCACAGCCGGCTGCAGTAGCCCAGTTGGCGACGGCCGCGTTTGCTGCCACCCCGACAGCGCCGCCCACAATTACGGCGACGGCAACAGTGACGCCCGCGCCGACCGAAACTGAGATCCCAACAGCCGCACCGACGGCAACATCCACCCCAACACTGACGCCAACGCCCACAGCGACGGCGACTCTTACGCCGACACCAACGCCGACAGCCACGGCCACCCCTACAGCGACTGCGACATTCACGCCGACTCCAGTACCGACATCTTCGCCGACAGCCACGGCCACCCCTACAGCGACTGCGACATTCACGCCGACTCCAGTACCGACATCTTCGCCGACCGCCACACGCGATTCTTCGGCGCAAGCAGCGGACTACATGCCCACGGAACTGTCCGCCGTCGTCCTGCAGCCGGCGCAGGCCCCTTCTCCTCAGACCGATGAATTTGCAGCGACCGTACTCAACGAGACCGATCCGGCCGATCTTGCAGAACTGGTATCCGTTCGCACAGACAGCGGTGAAGTCCTGCTGTTGGAAATCGATCCGGTTGAGGAACGGATTTTGTTGTGGAGCGGAATCTTTGGGGCCTCCCGGGGAGAATGGCTGGACGCCGGTCCGGAATTCCTCTGGCCGGGTTCAAGGGTCTATGTGGCAGGGCGCAAAGATGAGGGTAGCAGCGTGGCTGTCTCCAGCATACGCGTGGTCGCTCCGCCTGAGTTCCAGCGCATAAAACGCATGGATGTGCCGACCTTTGGCGCGGCCACCAAGAGCGGCAAGGCTGTCGCACTACTGGGAAGGCGCGGCGACCCCGGAATCTTCCTCCTGCACCAGGATGGTGTGGTGACCGTTGTACGCGAAACCGGACAGAGTGTGCTGCCCGTCTACGAAGGCGCGGAAGGATTCGTGATCCCGGATGCCAATGCGCCTTCGGACCAAAACGGTTTCCTCTATGTGCGCGGGGACGGTATCGGACTATCCTTCCAGGCCTATCCCTTCCACGGCGTGAGGGGAATCGTATCAGACGAGCGCGGCGATCTCTGGTGGATCGAGATGCCTCAGGTCGGGCTGGCTCAATGGCGGCTCTGGCACTACAACAGTCAGGACGGCGAAATTGTTCTGCGGGTGCAGGCTCCTACCTCGCTGTTGGGGGGAAGGGACAACACGCCAATTCAGCCGACGCTGATCGCAGCCCTGGCCGGCGCCGGAGACCTGCGATCGTTCGTAATTGATACTGCCAATCTGGATGCAGGGCGTCAGTATACCGGCCTGTACCGCGTCGATCTGAATGCAGAAGGAGAAATCGATGTCAGTCGCCTGGCGCCCGAGGGCATCTATCGCGGGCCTTTCCAGCTCAGCCCCGGCAACCGTCGTCTAGCCCATCTGGCCTATGATCCTCAGCATCCGAGCCTGACGGTCGGCTTTGTCCGCCCTGCCAACCAACTGTGGGTACGGGAAATGGCGCCCAACGGCGCGGGAGCCCGCGGCCGTTTGAGCGCCCAAACCCAGACAAGATTCGAATTCTTCGCGCCGCAGTTGGCCTGGCGGGACGATGATCGGATTCTCCTTGCCCGCAGCCGTTTTTCACCCCAGGGCGTCTTTTCGCTGGAGATATTCGGTATCACCCAGGTGGACCTGCGGGAAACGGGTTCCGCAGCCCGCTCTTCCTATCTTTACCCGCTGGGGGATGTGGTGGGGGACTACGCCGCCTGCGTCGACGGTTCGGTTCTAATCACCGTGCGGTCGGGCAATCGGGTTCCCCGGCTGGAGGAATGGACAGGTGAAGGGCGGCCCCAGATGCGAGGCCAGCTGCCGGGATACTATGACCGCATCTTCCTCTGCTGGCAGCGCTACTCCGGTCCTGTTCGGATTCGCCGGTGATGCGTGGTCTGTGGCCGGTAGCAACGGCAATTTGGCCTGAAGGCCTGATACATTTCGCTGGCACCACTCATCTGATCCTGGGGATTGTCGGCGTCATTCTGGGCGCCTTGCTGGTGATCTGGTGGACCCAGCAGACGGGCCGCTGGTACGCCGTCTTTGCCAGCACGCTTCTGTTCAGCATGCTGTTGAACGTGGCGGCCTTTTACGTATTCGTCGTCCCGCCCTACAGCGCCGGATGCATTGACCTCTGCCCTGGCCGAATCGGTTTCCCCCTCCCCTTCGCCACACTTTCTTCCGCCGGAACGGTTCAGATCTATATCGGCGATTTTCTCCTGAACCTGCTACTGCTGTGGCTGTTGTTGTTCGGGGGTGTGGTTGTCTGGCGAATTCTGAGCGAGGCCATCCAGCTAAGAGAGAGGGGAGTTCGTTTTCGGCTGCTGTCTTTTGTGACGTTCGTCCTTCTGTCCTGGGGTCTTCTGCCCCGCTACTTCAGTCCTCCAGCCGCCAATGTAACAGGCGATGAATTGCGTCTTTCGGTCAATGCCCGCCGCGCCGCCGAATCAACCTACGGAGTAACCGGACTGTGGGTCCATCGCCTGGCCCTGGAGGACATTCGTTACGTTCCCGTGGAGGCGCCTGATATCTTCGGCGACATCGACAAGCCGCAGGCACAGGTCTGCCTGCGAGGGTATACCTACTTCTATCTTCCTTGGCGCCGCTACCGGGTGAAACTCGACCAGACAGGAGTCACCCCTCTGAATTTTGAGGAGCTGTCTTTGACCGGAAGCTGCTGGCTGCCCTGAAAGCCGGCGTCCGGCAGCCAGCGAATCCGCTGACCACCGGCCACTGGCCGCTGAACTTAGCTCGGGCTGTATAGCTCCGTAGCCGGGAAGAAAGCCGCCCACGCAAACCAGAAGTGATCGAAATGGAGGATCGGGGTCAACTTTTCTCCCGCCAGGGGACCTTCGACGGCCTCTCCCAGAATGTCCCAGGTGCTGCCTGTTTCGGCGTCACTGAAAGTGCCATCCTCGTTGGGAGAAAAAGTCAGGAGCTGATCCCCGACCTGGCGTTCGTAGACTGCTACGGCGCCGATGTCGCGGCCTTTGCTGATCACGGAACTATCCAGCGCGCTGGCCAGCCCCGCTTTGTGGAAAATAGCAAGCTCAACCCCGCCGAACGAGTCATGAACCACGCCGGCCTCCTCCAGCGTCTGGAAAGGATAGGCGATGGCCTCCGTCTCCGTCGTCAGACCGAGAACACGCTCGGCCGGCGCCAGGCGGGAATCCGGTGTGCCCTGGAAGAGGAAGGGCCGGGATGTGCTGTCGTACCCCACATAAGGGTTGTATCCGTAGTTGCGGGGCATGTTTGGCCGTGCCAGCACTTCTCCATCCGGATGAGCGTCTTTGAAATCCTTCCAGGAGAGGACCTGGCTGGTCAGGAATCTCAACTGCTCGCCGGCATACTTGCCGACGATGCCTTCCCCTGTGAACTGTTGCCACCAAGTCTCCGTCTGACGGTCGTACATGATCAGATCACTGTTGCGCAACCGCCCGGTTGTGCCGAAATCGAGAATTTGGCCGTCAAAGTTGCGGTCAAAGGCGATGCTGGCATTGCACAACGGGCAGAAGGTGATCGAGACCGGCTGGCCGTCGACTTCATCGTTCACAATCTCGTGCCAGATCAGGATGCTCAGTGGGTAGGCGCGGGACACGTCGCCGTGGCTGAACAGGATCACCGGGTCCACGTCTTCCAGCCACTCATCCCCCGCAGCTAGCGACTCAAACTCCGGGCTGTCGACCGCTGGAATACCGTCCTTGGGCGGGCCGCCGGAAAGGATCGAATCCCACTCCACCGTCCTTCGCGAAAAATCGGTAGAGAATCCGCGCGTGCGGAACGGAGGCGGCACACCGTCCGTGATCAGTTCACCGCTCAGTTGCGGCACGCCGGCGTTGACGCTGGCGGTCGCCTGCGCGCCGGTGTCGCCGCTGTCTGTGTCGCCGTTGTCCGCATCGGCCGTCACCGCCTCGCTACTGTCGGATTCCGCCGCTGCTGCGGGCGGCGCCGGCGCTTCATCCGATGTAATCGGAACGCAGGCCAGCAGAATGATCGTAGCGATCATGAGCAGGCCGCCTAGCTGAATCCATCTATTCCTCAACATGGGATACCCCCCTTAGGGTGAAAGCACTGGTCGCCTGTGGTTGGACAACCATGAACTGCGGATTGGTCGCGCCACTGCGCACCAAAGTACTGTAATTTCGTCTGCACTTTGTCTGCAGGCAACTCACCTGCCGCACATACGACAATTATGCCGCAGCAGGAGGCCCTGTGCTGTAGTGAGGCTTACGCTGCCGTCACCTGTTGTGACGGCTCGTACAATACTCGTCAAAGCCGCCGCGCCGTGCAACCGCTACCAAAATTGAAACTGGGTCTTGACAGGACAGAACAGTTGTGCTATTCTGAATCTACGAGATCAAATCCAGCCGGCCAGGCAGGAACCCAGGAGGAAAGATCATGGCGAAGGACATCAAGAGGATGACGCGGATCGAGTTGGAATCTGAGTTGGTTGCCGAACGGGCCGCGACGCGTCGGAGCAACATGATCATCCTGATGATGACCGTGCTCGCCGCGCTGGGGTTCATGCTCATGGCCGGTACAGTCGCGCCGGTAATCGGTTGAGGCCGCAGACGCATATTCGCGGCGCGAAAGAGGAGAAACCCGTATCTGCAATCGTCAATACGGGGCGACCACCAGTTTCCTCTCGCCAGGAATATAAGAAAGTTCAGTAATTTGTTCTTCTTACCCCCCTTTTTCCCAGAACGGCCTCCACTCGTTCCGCCACAATGCGCTCCTCGTTGGGGAGTAAGGTATGTGGCGCAATGACAATACCATCCCGGGACGTTGAAACGTATATGCCCGGCTCGCCTTCGAGCAGTTCCGAGACCACTTCCTCTTTTGTCACAGAAATGACATTGTTGTCCCATTCCACCACAGTCACTGGGACAATTTCTGGACTAACTTGCACGCCGGCGAAATCCTTGGGGAATCCAGAGCGTACGGTCACATCCGGCAGATCGGACAAGGATTCCACAATGTAGTTTGTTCGTAAATGCCAGCCTTCCAATTCCCTACGCTCAAACTCAGGATCAGAAAACAGTTCAACCGCTGTCACCAACCCGATGATCTCTTCCTTACCGACTTTACACGGCCTGCCTACCCCGTGATATGGACTTCCATTCATCGCACATGCCTCTACCAGATCCTTCCTACCCAAGATCAGGCCGGAAGACTGTGGGCCTCGGATTCCTTTGCCGCCGCTGAAAATGGTCAGGTCCGCTCCCATATCACTGTACTGCTTTAGAATCGAAAAGGAGGGAAACTCTGCCGCCGCATCCACGACAACCGGTACCCCTTTCTTATGGGAAATCCTGATCACCTCTTCGAGCGGCAGGTCCGAAGGCGGGCTGTACGCGACAAAGTGAATCACTGCCGCTGTCTGCTCGTTAATGGCAGCCTCTAGATGCCAAGGATAGGTCGTGTTAGCAAGCCCGATCTCGACGAGGTTCGCCCCAGCCTCCCTTACCATCAATTCATAAAAGTTTCTCTGCATTACCTGCATAATGACTTCGTTCTTCATTCCTTTGGTGTCTGGCAGCTGGTGAACCTTGGCCCAATCTTTTCCCGTCATGCAGGATGCAATTGATATAAGCACACCGCCCGCAGCCCCCGAAGTAATGTAACAGGCTTCAACACCGACCAGATCTGCGATGTGCTGACCGGCTTTGGCTAACAAATCGTTCAAGTCGACGAAGTTCCGACTGGCTTCCTGCATAGCTGCCATCACTTCGGGAGGCATAATTGATCCCCCAATGGCAGTTCCATTGCCGACAGCGTTGATCGTTGTCCTTACGCCCAGATTTGCATAGACTCCCATGGTAGAGATCTCCTTGTCTTACACACCTTGCCCATCGGATCGCATTTAAATTGGCTCAAGCACTACTTGGCCGTCCTTCGGCGCGGCCCACATATTAAGAGGGAGTTTTCAGCGGATTTTGCTCTATGCCAGACCAGCCGCTTCTGCTGTGCAGCCACAGGCGGCCGCGACAGGGCTTGAAATAGGCAATCACACTGACCGGCACAACGCGCCCGATGGACATGCCGGCCATCGGGTCCGCCTCCTAGCATTCATTTCACTGTCTTGATATGGTGGCCAAACAAGCGTTACCAGTGAATGCGCCATTTGAGAATGTGGTGACCCGCCTGAAAGTAGATCAGACTCTCATCGGCCTTACTTACAGCGACGGCATGGTGCCGCCCCCCACCGTGCACAAAGAGCCCGCCGGCATCTTCATTGGTGATCTTTAGCAGCAGGCTGCCGTCTTTGTCCAGCACCCAAAGCATGCGATGCTCCGGTCCGACTGGCGGAACGTGTAGGCCGGCCAGGTCCGGAACCATATGATAATCGGCGATGTATATATTCTCCTGACTGTCAATGCTGATTCCTTTTGGCTCCCATATGATGCCTTTGCCCATCAAACGAATGAAGCGGCCCTCTTTGTCAAAAACCTGAATTCGACCATTATCGGAATCGGCAATGTAGAGATGTCCACTGTTTTTGCCGATTGCGATTCCGTAAGGCCCCTCAGGCACAGTGCTTCCTCGGTGATCGTGACCATAGCGACCTCGTAAGGGTATCGCACCGGCAAACTGTCCTGGTCCAGTGCCATATTCCCCCCAGGACATGAGAAAATGACCTTGGGCATCAAACTTCTGCACGCGGTTATTTCCACCCAGGAGTGTATGCGTATCCGTGACGTAGATAAACCCCTCTTCATCAACGGCCACACCGTTCGGCCCTGAAGGACCTCCAAACTGTCCTGGACCATTGCCCTGGCTGCCAAACAGCATCAGGAAGTTTCCGTGGGCATCAAACTTCTGCACGCGGCAATTCTGGCTATCTCCCACAAAAAGATTATCCTCGTGGTCGACATGCACAGGTCGATGCATCTGGAACTCGCCAGGCGCTGAGCCCGGCCGAGGCCGAGACTTATGGGCGCCCACGTTATGAACACCGCCTATCTTGAATATGAGATTGCCTTCAGGGTCAATCTTCTGCACGCGATGATTTGCCTCATCAGCAACATAGATGTTCCCCTGGCTATCTGAAGCCAGCCCCTCCGGGTTATCGAACTCTACATCTCCCCAGCCCGTTTCGAAGGGACCCCAGACTGCCAACAGTTCTTTTCTTGGTTCATTCATGGTTGAGACCCCCTTCACCACTCTACACGGTACTTGAAGATCAGGTTTTCACCCTGGACATATAATATGCTGTCGTCCGCTTTGGAGACGGACAGCCCATACCCGTGTCGATGTAGGCCGGCCCCATAGTGATGCACCATCTGATCATGCGCTTCCACAGTGCCGATCTGTCCAATCAGCTGTTTTGATCCAGCGTCGAAGACCCATATCCACCGGCTTTCCCCGACTACCCGCCAATTCAGCGGGTCGGTCAAATTGTAGGTTTCCATCGGTGGTTCGTGCTTGTGCACTCCGCTCACATACAGGCGACCGTTGCCATCCAGGGACAACTGTCGGGGTCTGAACACGATTCCTTCACCGAAACTGCCATCGCACAGCCCGATACCTCTGAAGGCAACCAGCCGGTCGTTGTCACAATCTGCGACGAAAATGTCCGCACCCCAATTGTTTCGATCACTAATGTGTTGTGCGCCGTGATTGACCACAATTCCTGCGGGTCCAATTGGGCCGGGGCCGATTCCTGGCCCAAAATCCAATCCATACTCCCTGATAGGCACTGCTCCGCCAAACTGGCCCAATCCCGTCCCGTGGCTGCCGAACTGTGTCACGAACTGTCCATCCCGATCCAACTTCTGTACGCGGTGGTTGCCGCCGATGGCTGTATGGGAGTCACTGACCAGCAGGTACCCATTTTCATCTATAGTGATTCCCAATGGTCCCTCACCGCCGAATTGCCCATAGCCCGGTCCCTGGCTACCGAAGATCAGCAGTTGATTTCCATCCGCATCAAATATCTGCACGCGGCAGTTGAGGCTATCGCAGACGTAAACATTGTTTTCACTGTCGGTACAGACAGCTCGTGGGCTATTGAATTCACCCATCGCCGTTCCCGCCCAGGGCTCTCCCGCGCTGTCAACCCCCCCGAGTTTCCAGATCAAGTCACCGTTGGCATCTAGTTTCAATATGCGATGATTTCCTGTATCCGCGACAACGAGGTTCCCCGCACTATCGGTTGCCAACGCTTCAGGTTGCCGGAATTCTCTGTCTCCGCTCCCTCCTTCTGAAGTTCCCCATGTGGCTAAGAGTTCTACCTGTGGTTGGTTCATGACCATTCCCTCATTTCAGTTTCTAGTGCTTGTCCATGGGCAAGCATTAGATTCTCGGCCCCTTGGAGTGGACCTCTAACTTGCTGGGCTGGACTGAGCATCTGAGTCGCGGTGGCTGCAATAATGCGCCATTCCGCCGGTTGAAATGTGTGCGGAGTAGACATTTCTTTTGGTGGTGAAAGTGCTGCAACTTTGCTGTGGCAGCCGTCTGTTGGTTGGTGGCTAACGACAAGCGTCATGATTCACTCTGGCTGTCTCCACCCTTTCGACAAGCCTAGAACGGATCCACTGTTAGTCCACGATCGCCGCGTTCCACGAGTGGGCTCATCACTCCATTATGCGCACATAATCTGAGAGCGTTTTGGCTTCAATTCATTCACCAGTCAGCGTGCGAGCCGGCGCAACATTGGATCCAGGGCGTCCCGCAAGCCATCACCAAAGGAATTGAGCCCAAAGACAAACAATGCAATAGCCAACCCGGGAAACACGACGACATGGGGCGCTACAGTGGTGTAGGTGCGGCCTCGACTGAGCATCGCGCCCCATTCGGGCGTGGGTGCTTGCACGCCCAGCCCCAAGAACCCCAGGGTGGCCGCGTGAATGATTGCGCCGCCAGTCGACAATGTAGCTTGTACGACTAGCGGGCTCATTGCGTTGGGCAAGAGATGCCTGAGCAAAATGAGACTGTGGGAAACACCAATGCAACGCGCGGCGAGAACATAGTCGAATTCTTTCGTTGCCAGAATACTGCCGCGCGCGAGACGCGCGAGAGTTGGGAGACGGGTGACGCTCACGGCGATGATGAGACTGGATACGCCGGGCTCAAGGACACTGATTAACGCAATGGCGAGGATAAGGCTTGGAAACGCCAGCAATACATCTACGAAGCGCATGGCGATCATGTCCCATCTGCCGCTGAAGTAACCGGCCGTTGCTCCCAGCGCCACGCCAAATATGACAGCCAGCCCGACGCTTAAGAGTGCCACGCCTGTAGAAATACGGGCGCCATGTAACAGGCGGCTGGCAACATCGCGTCCCATTTCGTCAGTGCCCAGGATGTGTTCGACTGAAGGGCCTTGTAACCGGTCGCGCAATTCTGCGAGGTTCGGATCGTAGGGGGCGATAACAGGGCCAAGTAGAGCCAGCAGAAGAAACATCAGTGTGATGGCAGCACCCAGGGAAGTCAATTTGTTCCCCTGAAAAATAGCAAAATACTCCGCAAGCCTTGCTCTGAGCCTGAACTCAGGTTCCTTCTTTCCGATATCGATTCCTGCAACCCGGTGTTCTGGTCTATCCTTCATAGCGCACGCGTGGGTCGAGATAGGAGTAGGTCAGATCGACGGCCAGTGTAACAAACATGAATACGACGGAATAAAACATTACGACTCCTTGTACGACGGGGTAGTCACGCTGGCTGATTCCGGTGAAGAGCAGCCAGCCCATGCCCGGCCAGCTGAAGATGGTCTCAACGACGACTGTGCCTCCAAGCAGGCCGCCCAGCTGTAGACCTAGAACTGTCACGACCGGTATCAGCGCATTGCGGAGTGCATGTCTGGCGATGACGGCGCGTTCGGCCAAACCTTTCGCACGCGCCGTACGTACATAATCCGAATTGATCACTTCCAACATACCGGCGCGTGTCAACCGCGCAATGATAGCGATCAAGGGGGCAGATAGAGACAAGGTGGGTAAGATCACATATTTGGGGTCGAGAGCATGTTTGCCCAAAGAGGGAAGCCAGCGAAGATTGACCGAAAAGACGAGAATGAGCAACAGAGCCAGCCAGAAGTTGGGTGTGCAATATCCGATAACGGCAGCAGTCAAAGTCAGGTAGTCATAGGCCGAGTTACGTCGAATCGCGGAGATAATACCGGCTGAGACGCCGACAATCGTACTGAACAACATGGCCATAAAGGTCAGTTGCAATGTCACAGGGAGCCTGGACAGGATCAGACCCGCTACCGGCTCATGTGTAATATAGGAAGCCCCCATGTCTCCACGTGCCAAGCGTGCCAGGAAGCGCCCATACTGGACCCATAGTGGATCGTTAAGCCCCAACTGGTCCTGGGCGCGCTCGATATCCTCGGAAGTTGCGACCTGGCCCAGTCCAATTCGAGCTGGGTCACCCGGAGCAAGGTGTAATGTCAGAAAAACGAGCGTGACGACAGCCAAAGCGGTCGGGAAAATGATGATCACCCGACGTTGTAAGTATTGGCTCATCTGAACAGACCTCAATAGGGAAAGATATGCCTACTGGGCATATTGCTCCGGCGCTGTTATATGAGTCATGTCAGCTATGTTAAGGCACGATCTGGCGTTCAGCTTTCATAAGCCCGGCGGCGATTAGGGATCGAAATAAGGGTGCATCCCAGATCTGTGAGGGCGTCCGGAACAGCAGATTGCCGAAGTCAATCTTGCTGCGCAAAAGTGAACGAGAAACTCACGCTGATCTTGGGATGCACCCCCGAACAACAGATTACTGTCTGGTTTGGTACCTATGTCTCACGGCAACTCTGGTACGAACAATCAGCACTTTCGGGCTTCAGTGAGATGTAGGAAAGACATAGGGTAAACATCCGCTCCCTCAACATCGGCGCGCGTGCCAACCAGGAGGTCTGGCGCATAGAGCCAGATCCATGGCGCATCCTCCCAAAGCAGTTCTTGAACTCCCTCAAGCTTTTGGGCGCGCGATTGCTGGTCTACATCCAACCAAGCTTCTGCGAGGAGTGCATCAACTTCTGTATTGGTATACCAGCCATAGTTGCCCTCGTAGGGCAACCCGGTCTGCTCTGGATTTGAGCGGAAATCGAACGTGAGGTATCGGGTCGAACTGCCAGCTGATGGGTTGAACGAGATCAGGAAAAGATCGGCATCCATTTCTCCTCGTTCCGGCGCGACAGTCTGTCCCCATGCCGCGGGTTCGACGGCTCTTAGATGGAGGTCTACACCTATCTTCTTCAAGTCGCTCTGCAATGCCTGTGCCACTTCGCCGGCCTTGAGAGCAGTTTCAACGTAGATGTAGGTGAGTTGGAGCGGCTCTCCGTCCTTGTCGAGAATGCCGTCCCCATCGGAGTCTTCCCAGCCGGCTTCCGCGAGAAGGGCTGTTGCCTTTTCAGGGTCATAGGTGTATACGCCTATGCTCTTGTACCCTATCATGCCCGGAGCCAGCGGCGAATCCAGAGCAGTAGCTGCACCTCCAAATACGGCGTCAACTATGGTGGATTTGTCGATCGCGTAGTTGAAGGCATGTCGCACTCTCAGATCTTGAAAGAGCGGGCGATCATGGTTGAAGCCTACGCCATGGTGGTAAAGTGACTTCTTCTGTAACACGTTGATGTTGGGATCGGCCTCCAGGCTAGCCATCTCCTCAGCAGGAATGTCTTCTGCCAAATCTACTTCACCGGTACGGAGTAGATTGGCACGCGCGCTTGCTTCCGGCACAGGGATGACAACAATTCTGTCCAGAGGTGGACGACCACCATGATAGTCTTCGTTTCGTTCCAAAGTGAGACTCACGTTTGGCTTGAACTCTACGACCTTATAGGGGCCCGCGCCAACGGGATGCAATCCTACCTCTTTAGGGCCATACTGTTCGTAAGATGCCGGGCTCATCGTAACCCTCATATAGGCCGTCATGTAGTTCAGGAACGGCCCAAATGGTTCATCTGTACGCAGGATAACGGTATGGTCGTCGGGCGTTTCTATAGATGTGATCTGTTCGAAGCGCGTTGAGGTGGAAGCAGCAACCTCAGGCACGCGAGCATGCTCAAAGTGTGCCCTTACAGCTTCCGAAGTGAACGGGGTCCCATCGTGAAACGTGACGCCCTCGCGCAAATGGAAAGTCCATTCACGTCCATCTTCCGACGATTCCCAGGACTCTGCGAGGTCTGGATACAGTTTGAGATCGGTGCCTACACGCACAAGCTTGTTGGAAATGAGATACAGTATTGCCGGACCGGACGGATAGCCGACTATCTTCGCCGGGTCCAGGCCCCCAATGGGGTTCCGCACAGCTACGGTGAGCGTACCACCTTCACATGGCTCTGATTCTGAGGACGTTGTCTCGGGGGCCGCCGCGGGCGCAGGAGCGCATGCTGCTAACACCAATCCGCCTGTGGCGATTCCGACTGTCTTCAAAAACGTTCGACGTGACATCTCACGGGCAGTCATTTGTTTCTCCTCCTTGGTGCTCGTGCACAGATTGCAGGCTGGTCTACTCTGCTTTCTCCGAAGGGTGTAAACGACTTCCGGACATCTTTAGGCTTCGCTCTCTATTCGCGAGTAGTGTTTCAAGACGCCGACGAAGTTATACCTGTCGCCACAGATGATATTGGCAGACAGTCCGAAGGCAAGCCAGCAGGTTAAACGCCAATGTTCGACCTCCTGGTCACAGCCCTCAGACTCTGCATTCCGTAAGAAACCAACTTTTTCCAATAATATAACAAATACATTTTGGGTGTCAAGTCAGTTTTTTCGACTCGGACAGGTACATCCTCTAATAGAGGTTGGATATTCTTAGAGAAAGCGAGGGGGTAAAGTGAGTTGAGGAAAGAAAGAGAATGAAACGTAAGCGGAGTCAGGATCGGATTCTAGGAGAGTCTGAGAGTTCAGCGGGCGAGATGCACAAGGGGTTGAGGTCGTGCCTGGGGAGCCCGATGCCGGTACTGGCGGAATCATGGAGAGGGCTCATTAAGTGTGTGAGGCGCTGATGAACCCGCAGGCAGAAGACCTGGTAGGGGAGGGCAGGCGGGCTGGAAGCGGATGTGAATTGTCCTGCGTGCGGCGCGTAACTTCAGTGCGTTGAAATACGAGCCGATTTCAGCGGCTGGCGGTGGAGACCGTGACGAAAGTGGTGGTTGCGGACGAAAACGGGGCAGAGGTGATGGTGCGTTTGCCTTATGAGGAGGCAGGGGCTACCTGTCGTCGTTTCCCAAAGCCGGACAGTATGGTGATGGCGGTATCGGCAGATGGGTCTATAAGTCCATCCGGATCAGAGGCCCCCTGAGTCGAAGTCCAGAAAGCCGCCAAAGCTCGCTGTCAACTTAGCCTCTTCTTCCGTCCTACATTGCGTCTCTTTCTCAACCCCGAAGATGCCCTGTCAGAATTCAAACAAGCGGTCGCCAATCTGTGCCAACACCGACGACGTATGAAATACGCTGCCTGATGTGAAGCCGTTTTCCCCATCAGCAGCGGCACCGTCGAATCCGCCGACAAAAACTTGATTCAACAGCGTATGAAACAAGCTGCCATGTGCTGGTCCCGATATGGTGCCCAGGCTACGCTTGCTCTTCGCACACGTCTCCACAGCGGTCGCTAGCACGAAATTCCCAATTGAACTAATTCACCATAAATCTGGGATGCATGCTTCATGGGCAGGCAAAATTCTTGACAGAATAGAACATTTGTGTTATATTGAATCTGTAGGACGTAATCCAGCCGGCCAGGCGGGGACCCAGAAGGAGAGATCATGGCGAAGGACATCAAGAGAATGACGCGGATCGAGTTGGAATCTGAGTTGGTTGCTGAGCGGGCCGCGACGCGTCGGAGCAACATGATCATCCTGATGATGACCGTGCTGGCCGCGCTGGGGTTCATGCTCATGGCCGGTACAGTCGCGCCGGTAATCGGTTGAGGCTCCTGGCCCGCACCTAAAGCACGGAGGCGGACAGTCCTGCCCGCCTTCCGCCCCTTGCTGGACTGCCTCGTTCAGGCGTCCTCGCCGTCCCCAATCGGCTGGTGGAAGTAGTAGCAGAGCCCATCCGGGGCGATAACAAAAAAGACCTGTAACTTCTGCCCATCGTTCTCGTCCACGCGCCAGTTCCCGATCTCGATCCCCTTGCCCTCCAACTCCTGGCGCGCTCTATGGATATCCGTCACTCGAATGGCCGCGCCGTCATTACTGGCATCACCGCCGTTAACGGCAAACCCGATGCGAACGCCGTCGCGCTCGAGGATGACCGTCGGGACAGGGTCATCACGCCGTTCGATCTCTTTGAGTCCAAACACATCTTGATACCACCCGGAAGCTCGATCGATGTCCTCCACCGGCAGTGCCAGGACATCTTCTGCATAGGGAAAAGCAGCTTCATACAGCTTGTGTGAGCCCATGACTTGGTCTCCTTTTCTGGCAAAGGTAAGTCTGGAGAGTGGAAAAGCTTCTTTGGGGCCGCGCCAATCTCTGAACACAGACCAGATACAACAAAACCCCGTGGGAACCTCCTGCCGGGGTTTCACATGCACTGTCGGTTTGCCAGAAATGGCGGTCATACACTGAGGCTCCTCGGGTTGGATTCGAACCAACAACCCTCCGGTTAACAGCCGGATGCTCTGCCGATTGAGCTACCGAGGATCAGTTTCGGCCTTCGATGGCCGCCCCCGACACCGCAGATGCGGGTGGCGAGCATCGAGACAACAATTAGGCAGTTTACCAATCTGAGGGGTCAGATGTCAAAATCTCGACCTGGCCGAAACTGTTACAATGCACATCATCAGCCCAGATAGTCCCGCAACTTTCGACTCTGCAGAGGATGGCGTAGTTTGCGCAATGCCCTTGCCTCGATTTGGCGCACACGTTCGCGGGTAATATTGAACTCTTTACCCACATCCTCCAGCGTCTGGCTCGTGCCGTCCTCCAAACCGAAGCGCATACTCAGCACTCTGCGTTCCCGCTCAGGCAAGTCATTCAGAATTTCGCTCATCTGCTCCTGCAGCAACCGGCGGCTGGCGGAATCTACAGGAGCGGGAATACTTTCGTCTTCGATAAAATCGCCCAGGAAACTGTTCTCTTCGGCCCCGACCGGCATATCCAGGCTGATAGGCTCTCGGCTGAGACGCTGAATGCGCTGTACCTTGGACACAGCCTGGTCGAGAATGGCCTTGAGATCACCCGTGATCGGCTGCTCCTCCTCCCACGCCTGCCGTATCTCTTCCGCCACATCCGGTTCCAGATAGCCCATCTCCAGTGCGATTTTTTCCGGGGTGGGCTCCCCGCCCTTCAACTCCTGTTGTAGTTCTCTTTCGGCGCGCATCTGGCGATTGATCGTTTCCACCATGTGCACGGGAATGCGAATCGTGCGCGCCTGATAAGCGATCGCGCGGCTGATGGCCTGCCGGATCCACCAGGTCGCGTACGTGCTGAATTTGAAGCCCAGCGTGTGATCGAACTTCTCTACCGCACGCAGCAGACCGACATTCCCCTCCTGAATGAGATCCTGAAAGTTCAGACCGCGGCCAATGTAGCGTTTGGCGACGCTGACGACCAGCCGCAAATTGCTCTGGGCCAGCTTGCCCTGCGCCAGCTTGCCATCCGCAATCTGCGCTTCCAGTTCTTCGGTTTCTACTGGGGAGAGTTCTGCAGTCGGCTCATCGCCGTCGGCAGTAGCCTGTTGGAGGCGCTCTTCGGCTTCCAGACCAGTCCTGATTCGTTTGGCCAGAGCGGTCTGCTGTTCAGCGGTCAACAGGTCGTGGCGGCCGATCTCGCGCAGGTACATACGCATTGGATCGAGGGCCTGACCGACCTCCTGCACATCCTCAATGATCTTCTCCACCGGGATGTGCGTTTCCTGCTCGATCTCTTCTTCGAGCTTCAGATCGCGTTCGATCGAAGGGAGTGGACTGTTACTCTGCTTCTCGCTTGTCTCCGGAAACGGTTCTGTCTCTTCAACTGATTCTCCGGTCTGTGTGTTGTATTCATCAAGCTCGCTGCCGGCACTTGGATAGTTGGCCGAGGCGCTGGCAGGCTTCGTCTTTGATGCACTGCGTTTGGGTGCCATTTTTCCACCTGTTTTGGGGGACCTCAGGCGATAGCGATGCCTGATTCAACTCGTGTAGTTCCGTATGAGACCTGGATACTACGCGCCATTACGTGTTCCAGGTGGTGGCGGTCGCGACGATTGGCGTTTATGGCTGCTGAGAATTCCAGAATCGCTTCACGGTTCTCGTTTTCCTGCGCATCGTGCAACAGGAACTGCATTGCCGACAGACTCTCTCGTAGCCGCGCGTACCGAAGACGAATCAGCAATTTGAGCAATTCGTTCCGAACATCCCCTTGCTCCCGCTCCGGCATCGTTAAGATCTGCGTCGTCAACTGCGAAAGGACAGGGTGATAGCTGGGGTTAAGCGTTTCCTGAAATGTCTTGATATCCCAGAGTTCATCGCTGGCAATGAAGCTGCGCAACGCACCGAAGATTTCTCGGTATTCGATCTGTTGAAAATCTCTTCCGCCCAGGGGGGCGATCTCCAGCTCCTGGGACATCTCTGTCAGCCAAATCAGCAGGTCGGGCTCGTCGATCAACAGGGCCAGCAGAAAGACCTCCAGTTTCGTCTCCGGCACAATCGCTGCCAAGTCCGCCCGCGGCGATGATGGCGTCTCCCCGTTGGCTTGGCTGCTTTCAGCCCAGCCTGGGATGGCGGCCTCTTCCTGCGGCACATGCTCCGAACCTGCCTGTAGTTCCGCTCCCGCCGGGGCCTGTCCACTCTGTGGCCGGGTAAACCGCCGCCGGTGGCGGCCCTCCTGCGGTGGATTCCGCAACTCGCGAGCGCTGGCCTTCACACGCTGCTCAATCGTCCGTTCATCAATCCGGACAAGCCGGCTCAATCGCTGGATGTAATGCTGCTGTTCCTCCTCATCGCCCAGCTCGGCGATGAGCGGTGTCAATTCGGCTACCGCCTCTCCTTTACCTCTGGCACTGTCCAGGTCGTACTGTTTGGCGACAATCCCGAAATAATAGTCGACGAGGGGTGTAGCCGTACTGATCAGTTCCTGCCAGGATTCAGTGTTCTGGCGGATTATGTCATCGGGGTCGCGGCCCTCCGGCAGAGTTGTGATGCGCAGGTTGGCGCTGAGCCGGTGTTCTACATGCATCCGCCCCGTCGCTGTCAGAACCGGTTTGGCCTTCCTCTTCAGGGCCTGCCGTGCCTGGTTCAGGCCCCGCAGCGTCGCCTGCTGGCCCGCCGTGTCCGCGTCCAGCGCCAAAATGAAGTTATCTGTGTAGCGATGGAGCTGGCGCAGCTGCTCCTCGGTCAAGGCTGTGCCCAGACAGGCTACGACATTTTCAAAGCCGAACTGATGGGCGGCAATTACGTCCATGTAGCCTTCGACGACCACGACGCTGTCAGCCTGCCGGATCGCCCTGTAGGCCCGGTCCAGCCCGTAGACCACGTGTGACTTATGAAAAAGAGGGGTTTCGGCGGTATTCAGATATTTGGGAAGCGAACTGTCCAGCACCCGTCCGCCGAAACCGATTACGCGGCCCTGGCGATCGTGAATGGGTACAATCAGCCGGTTGCGAAAGGAATCGTAGAAGGAGTCGCGTTCCAGGTTATGCTTGACCAGGTCGGCCCGGTGCAGGACGTCGGGCGCGTACCCAGCCTGCACCAGATGGTCGCGCAGGGCATCCCAGCTGTCCGGCGCGAAGCCGAGTTGGAACTGGGCGGCGACTTGAGCATTGATGCCTCGTCGCTGTAGATAGTCGCGCGCCGGCTGCGCCTCCTGGCTGCGGTGAAGCTGGTTCCTGAAAAAGAGAACTGCCCTGTCGTTAAGTTCGTATAAGAGATCACGGCCCCGGGAGTCATCCCTATCAGTCTCTTCGGCCAGCTGCACGCCGGCCTCCTGGGCCAGAACCTGTAATGCCTCCCGAAAGTCCAGATTCTCCTTCTGCATCAGGAAAGAGAATATATCGCCGCCGGTGCTGCACGCGCCGAAACAGCGCCACGTGCCGGTGTCCGGGAAAACGACGAAGCTGGGCGTACGTTCCTCGTGAAAGGGGCAATTGGCTTTGAAAGAGCGGCCGGCGCGTTGCAGGGGTAGATAACGGGAAATGAACTCTACGGCATCGATCCGAGCTTTGATTTCTTCCGTTACGCTCATTTGCAGGGGCTGGTAGCTCTTGGCCGGCGATCAGTCTGTCCGGTGAGATTATTCTGTTTCCAAATTATAGCTGTGCCAGAATGGGGTGTCAAAGAAGGGGCTTCCGATCTATGCCAGCCTTGCCCGTTCGACTTCTGCCCAGCCCGGCCCTGGGACGTCCGTAAATCGACTTTCAGGAGGTCGAATCCTCCTTCCCGGATTGCGCGCCGAGCGATGCGCTCCTGTTTCGCTGAACAAGCGTGTAGGCCCGTTCCGCTTCTCGAAAAAGATCGGTCAGTTTCATGGCAAGGAAGATATTGCCGCTTGACTGAATCTGTCCCCCGAAAAAGGCATCCTTCAATTTGCGATGACCGCACCAGACTTCGTGCAAAAGATCGGCTGTCATCGTCAATTCCAGGTCCGCCTTGCCTGGCCGCGCCCCGAAGAAAACCTCCATGGGGGGCTGGCGGCCGTCCAACAGCACCTCCGCGTCAAGATCGGTCAGCCGCAGGCGGATGACAAGGTTGCTGCTGGTAAAGGACTCGATCGCGTCCGGACGTTCCTTGACCTTCTCAAAGACGCGCCGCAGAACTGAATAGAGTTGCTCGGCATCGGCGTAGACAGGCATGGCATGTAAGGTGTTATGATTTATTGTGAAAGCAAAGAGTAGTATAGAGTTGCTGTCGAGCGTCTGTCAAGGGCGAACGCGACGCGATCGCCTGTCAGTCAGTGGGTATTCCCCTGCAAATGCCGCTTGCGAAAACGCGGGAGATGTGCTTTTGTCTATTCGTTGTATAATAGGGAGATACTGGGATTTCGCTGCGTGTCTTCCTCGAATACATCGACATCGAATCCAACCTGTAGGGGAGCTCGGCGAGAAAGGAGAGGCAAAAGATGCCGCTTTTCAAACGTGGTAGGAAGCAGGACGAAGAAGATTTACAGTGGCTCTATCGGAATCTCCAGGAGTTGGACGATGACGAGCCTGCAAGCGAAGGCGCTGAAGAAGATACACCTGCCGACAACGGTGGCAAGGATGCTAATGCCGAGACTGCAATGGAATCGCCGCTTGAGCCTGTAATGGCAGAACCACCGCCGCCAGAGCCAGTATTGGGCGAGCCGGAACCCGAACTGAATGAAATATCTCCGCCGGAACCTGCCTCGGGCGAGACGCCGTCGCCTGTCCTGCCGGAACCGTCTCCCCCGGAACTGACGGCGCCCGAACC
Organism: Caldilineaceae bacterium; assembly: GCA_965204525.1. Classification (GTDB taxonomy): domain Bacteria; phylum Chloroflexota; class Anaerolineae; order Caldilineales; family Caldilineaceae; genus Bin5. The sequence goes on from OZ241994.1 coordinate 4,148,145, forward strand.
TCCACCTGTTGAGGTTCCAACCCCTGTTTCCAGGGAATCCCTGCTGACGCAGGAAGACGTTACGGCCAAGTCGAACGAATCGTATGAGAGGAGAAGTAGACAGATGAGTGGGAACCGCCGAGAAAACGCGCCGTTCGCCAACCGAGGTCAGCAGCCTCAGCAGTCCCGCCCGCAGCGGCAGGAGCCGCCGGCGGATGAAGGAACAGCCGACACGATTGTGGGCCCTCAGTCCTACTTTACCGGCACGTTCCGTTCAGAAAAAGATCTGCGTATCGAAGGAACGCTTGAAGGTGAAATTGACTGCCGCGGTACCGTTATCGTTGCCAAAGACGCAACGCTGTCGGCCACGGTGCGCGCCCGCAACATTGAAATCGCCGGGTCGGTCACCGGTGACGTTTTCATTGAGGAGCGCCTGCACCTGCGCTCTTCCGGTGAAATGCGGGGACAGTCCCATGCCGCCTCGTTTATCGTCGAAGAAGGGGGCTATTTCGAGGGCGAGATGAAGATGGGCGCCCCCGATCAGGAGGAGTGGCCGACCATCGGAAGTGGGTCCCCTTCCGAAGGGCTTGGGCTTTCGGTCGAATCAACCCAGTGGTCGACGAAGCGATCTGAGGCGCGCTCGAACAGGACCGGGACGAACCCGATCGACGGCGGCCTCGAAGATGCCGGGAGCAGTCGTCATCGGAGCATTTGACGTAGCTCCAACTGACGGCCCAGCCGGCGCAACCCCAGAATCAGTGTGGATTGTCACTCCGGCTTCGCGGCGCTTCTGGCCTGCCCGCGGAGTACAGGACCCGCTGGAAGTTGACGGCTCCTGTACACGCCAGAATTTTGCAGATCGGGTATCGACCCTCTTCCGGCCACTTCGCCGGCCTGTGTGAACGTAGATCGTACGTCGTACCTGCAGCACTCCCTTCAAAAGCCGAAAGATTTCAATCTGTCTCCGGACTGCCCCTCCCTCACCGCTGTCAGATAGCTGAAGAGATATGCCGTCCGCATCGCGCCTGCCTGCTTACCCGTCGGCGCTCAGCTTTCGCTGTATTCGGGCCAGCCTGTGGCGTAGCTCGGTCTGGATCTCAAGGGAGCGGATTTGCGACGGAGACTGTTCCTCTTCGTGCAAGGCCCACTGGGTCCACATCGCCGCTTGCGTGAGGTCACCGCTTTGCCACTCGTAAAATTTCGCCAGCTCCACATAGGGGCGGCTGTCCGGCGCCCCCCCCACACCCCGCACGGTCGTCAACCACTGCTGCCACACCGACACCGCCTCTTCCCAACGGCGCTGCCGTTTGAGCAGGCGTCCCAGACCGTCAAACGACTCCGCCAGGTGCGCGCGTCCGCTGAGCTGGTCCAACGCGGCGCGGAATAGCATTTCGGCGCTGTCCAGCCGCTCCAGATCCGCATGCACACGCGCCATGCTGAGCAGGTCGAGCGGCTGCAAATGACCGGCGCCCGCGGCAGTGGGATCGGCATATGCACTGCAGACCACCTCCGTTAGCGCGGCCATCGAGATGATGTCTTCGCGATTGTGGTAGAAGACGCGTTGCATCATGCGGCCGTCGCCGTCGTGCAGATAGTCGGCGTACAAATGAGGGATGAGGCTGCCGGGCACATCGTCCTCTGTGCGTGAATAGCCGAGGACTCTCCGTTCCAGATTGGTGAGTGCGCAACTGCCCAGACGTTTGCGCCATAATCTCCGAGAGGGGTGCAGAAGGTCGAGATGCGGCGTGTCACTGTCCAGCGCTTTAGGAGCGCCAACGTCGGCGGGCAGGAAGCGTCCGGTGTACCGGTATCGCCCCCGCAAAAAGGGGGCGTCGAAAGAACGCCCGTTGAAGGTCACCAGGCTTTCGCAGCCTTGCAGTAGGTCCGCAAGCGCCGTCAGCAGAGCCGGTTCTTCACCGGGATCGCGCATGAATAACTGGCGCACGACAAAGTTCAGACGTTCCCCCGAACTGCCCGAATTCCGGTCCTGCGGCTCGAATGTTCCCACACCCACCATAAAGGCGTAGATGCTGGCTCCGCCGCCCAGACCGGTGCTCTCAATGTCCAGAAATGCAGACTTGCGGAAATCAGGGCAACGCTCCAGTCCGTACGCGGGGTAAAGAGGCGCCAGGATCGACGGGTCGCGTTCCGGAAGGTTGCCGAGCACAGAGGGTTCCCGCAGCGCGTGCGGTTGACTCGCCTGCTGTCCCAATGGGACGCAATGCCGCGTAACCAGATAGCACTGGCCGGCGCTGTTCTCGACGGTCTCGCCTTTCTCCAGCGCCTCGATCGGGGCAGGCTCGGTTTCACATTCGGATCCTGGCGCCTCGGCCTGCTCCCGAATGCTCGTTCTGGCCGGTTCAGTGGCTGCTCGTCCGCTGCGTAAACGCTGCAGACGGCGTAAACGCTCAGAAGTGGAGGACATCGGAAAAGCTTTGAAGGGCAACTGGTTCAGATTGGACTCCTATTGTAGCCCAGCCGGATCAAGGCAGGAAATTCCTCATTTTTTGCGCTGCATTTGCGCTCTCGACTATAATTGGGTTCTGTGTGCCGTTTCCATCCCCTCCCGGTGGAGAATCCACTTTGTCGGCGACTGATAAACACTGGAACTTCCATCCGCCAGTGCCGGAGAGCGTCCTGGAGAGCAGCCATGAACATCCAGTGCTGTTGCAGGTGCTGTACAATCGCGGTCTGCGCGACAAAGCAGAAGTAGCATCGTTTCTCCAGGGCGAGGACGCTGTCCAGGAGAATCCTTTTCGCCTGACCGATATGTCGGCTGCCGTAGCGCGGATTGTACGCGCCATCGAGACGCGCGAGGTTATCTGCGTCTACGGAGATTTCGACGCCGACGGCGTCACGGCAACCGTCTTGATGACCACGGCCTTGCAACGCGCCGGCGCCCTCGTCGGCGCCTACATCCCCAACCGGGTGGATGAGGGATACGGTCTGAATGTCGAGGCGCTGAGGTCTATCGCCGGCAAGGGCGCCGATCTGCTCGTGACCGTAGACTGCGGCATCCGCAGCGTCGCCGAAGTGGCGGAAGCCGCCGAGTTGGGAATGGAAGTCGTTCTCACCGACCATCACACAATTGGTCCGGAGCTGCCGCCGGCGCTGGCCGTGATCAACCCGCGGCGAGATGCACGTGCAGGAACATTTCAACCGCTGGCCGGCGTTGGCGTTGCCTACCGGTTGGCGCAGGGCGTTCTGCGGGTCGTTGCCCAGCAGCCCTGGAGCCGGCTTTCAACCGAGGAAGCCGCGCAGGAGGAACAGTTGCTTCTCGATCTGGTGGCCATCGGTACCGTTGCCGACCTGATGCCCTTGCAGGGCGAAAACCGCTCGCTGGTGCGGCGGGGGCTGTCCGAGCTGCGCCAGGGCAAACGCGTCGGGCTGTACGCCCTGATGGAGATGGCGTCAGTCCCTCTGACTGCAATCGACAGCAGCGCAATCAGCTTTCGCATCGCTCCCCGCATCAACGCTGCCGGTCGGCTGGCCAGCGCCAAGATGGCATATGACCTCCTGCGCTGTGACGATTACGACACGGCCTGTGAAATGGCCGCCAGCCTGGAATGTCTTAATCAGCAGCGCCAGGCGCTCACGACCGAAGCACATGCCGTCGCCGAAAGAGAGATCTCCGGCCTCGATCCATCCACTGCGCCGATTCTGATCGTCGCCAGCGATGAATTTCAATCTGGGATTGTGGGACTGGCCGCGGGGAAGTTGAGTGATCAGTTCTACCGCCCGGCAATCGTTATCGAACAGGGAGAAGAACTCTGTCGCGGCAGTGCTCGCAGCATCGCCGAATTCAACATGATTGCCGCACTCGATCGGGTCGGTTCTCTACTGGTCCGCCACGGTGGGCACAGCCGCGCCGCCGGCTTCACTGTGCGCCCCGAGCAGTTGCCGGCGCTGCGCGAAGCCTTGGCAGAAATGGCCGCCCGGGAGCTCGGCCCGCTGGAGGATCTGCGGCCCAGCCTCTTGATCGACACCGAGCTGGAAGTCGATCAGATCGACTGGGCATTGCAGGGCCAGCTTGCCCGGATGGAGCCGGTCGGCCAGCAGAATGAGCCCGGTCTTTTTCTATGCCGCCGTTGCCGTGTGCGCAGCGTACGCAGCGTGGGTGGAGGTAAGCACCTGAAAATCGCAATCGACGGCCACGATTATTCTCAGGTGCTGGACGGGATCGGCTTCGGCCTGGGTGAGCGGGCCGCAGAACTGCAAAATGGCAGCCTGATCGATATCGTTTTCCATCTTGAAGTCAACCAGTGGCAGGGTCGACACTCTCTGCAACTCAACCTGCAAGACCTGCGGAACAGCGCGAACTGATCAAGGAACGAGCGGCGTTGTCTGCTGCCGCATACCGCCCGTCGGAGTCGACCTCCGACGAACAGCTGAAAGGATTGTAAAGTCCACCCATGGCACAAAGAGCAAATCTGAGAGAGGTGCGCGCCGTTCTGTTGGACATGGACGGCGTTGTTTATGTTGGCGAGGAGCCCCTGCCCGGCGTTCAGGAGCTGCTGGACTATCTGAAGGCGACGGGTCGAAACTGGCTTTTCGTTACCAACAATTCTTCGCGCACGCCGGGCCAGTTCGTCGAGAAGATCGCCCGCATGGGAATCGGCGCCGACGAAGCGCATATTCTCAGCAGCGCCCTGGCGACCGCCAGCTGGCTGGCGGAGCAGTATCCCAATGGCGTTCGCGTCTTCATGATCGGCCAGGACGGCCTGCGCTGGGCACTGCAACAGGAAGGCATCACTGTTGTCGAGGACGCGCCAGCGGCCGACGTGATCGTCTCCGGCATCGATTTCAGCGTGCGCTACGAGCGCCTCGCCGACGCCACCCTGGCGATACGCGCCGGCGCCCGCTTCGTCGGCACCAACAGCGACACCTCCTTTCCCAGCGAACGAGGCCAGATTCCCGGCACCGGCGCCCTGCTGGCCTTGCTCGAGGCCGCCACCGGCGTCACGCCGACTGTGATCGGCAAACCAAATTCCGGCATGTTCCAGCAGGCCATGCACAAACTGGGCACCACCGCGGCCGCGACGCTGATGGTCGGCGACCGCTACGAAACCGACATCGCCGGCGCAATCGAGCTGGATATGCCCACAGCCGCGGTGCTGACCGGAATCACGACGGAGGAGGAGTTCCGCACCGTCGCCCGCCCGCCAGACCTGATTCTGCCCGGGCTGCCCGAACTGCTCGACGCTTTCCGCCAAGCCGACAGTTGAACGCTGCATGCGCAGGGGCGCAGCCATCCGCTTGTCCCCGCGGCGGCATCAACGCGAGAGGGCGCGATCGGGGCACTTTTTGACCGCAACTGAATAGCTGCGCTACAATTACAAGGATGAAGACCATTTCGCTTACGCTGCCTGACAACTCCCCAATCAGCCGTTCTCTATTGGATTGCTCTCCGCAAGAGCTTACCGATTTCGTCAATGCGCTTGCGCCTCGCCAAAAGCGCGCCAATGGAAAGGCCGCGGGCGTCCCCACCTATCGCATCCGCCAAATCCAGGAGTGGATCTACAAGAAATACGCACGCTCTTTTGAAGAGATGACGAATCTGCCGCAGGCGCTGCGCGACAGCTTGGCTGCGACGGCAACGCTCACGCCGCTGCAGCCGGTCACGCAGCGTGTTTCCAAGGCCGGGGACACCCAGAAAGTTCTGTTTCAGATGCCGGATGGGGAGACGGTCGAGGCTGTCTTGATGCTATATGACAGGCGGCGTACGCTCTGCATCAGCAGTCAGGCCGGCTGCGCCATGGGCTGCACCTTCTGCGCGACCGCCCAGGGCGGCCTGCGTCGAAATCTGACCGCAGGCGAGATTGTGGCCCAGGTGCTCTTCTTCGCCCGTTTTCTGCGTGATGCCGGTGAAGGGCCAAAGATGCGCGTGAAGCGGCCCACCACGGTCACTAACATCGTGTTGATGGGGATGGGCGAGCCCATGCACAACTATGACAATGTGTGGACAGCCATCCGCCGCCTGACCGCCGCCGACGGTTTCGGGCTCGGCGCACGCCATATCACGCTCAGTACCGTCGGCCTGATTCCGATGATCGACCGCATGGCAGACGAGGGGCTCCAGGTGAACTTGGCCGTCAGCCTCCATGCACCCAACAACCCCCTGCGCAGCAAGCTCGTACCTCTCAGTCGGCGTTATCCGGTCGATGACCTTCTGGCCTCAGTACGCCGTTACATTGCCAAAACCAATCGCCGCGTGACGTTTGAGTACGCCCTGATGCGGGGCAGGAATGACAGTCCCTCTCTGGCCGAGGACCTGGCTGACAAGCTGAAAGGGATCCTCTGCCATGTCAACCTCATCCCCCTCAATCCGATTCCCGACAGCCCATTTCAGCCGACCAGCGACCAAGACACGCAACGGTTCGCTGAAATACTACGTGCGGGCGGCATCTCGACAACAGTGCGCATCCGCCGCGGCATCGAAATCGACGCCGGCTGCGGTCAGTTACGCAACGCGGTGGAGGCATAGGCCGGTGTTTACCGTCGCGTCGCGGTCGCCGGCCCCACAAAAAAACGTCGAGCACAATGGCTCAACGCTTCTTCCGGTCTGATTCAGATGTTGCGACAGGGAATCTCAGGCTTTCGCAAGGGTGCGGATGCAGGAGGTGCAGAGGCGGCGGGAAACCAGCCTGTCGTTTTCCAGGATTTTGACCTTCTGAATGTTGACCTTCCACTTATGGCGTGTGGCCTTTCTGGACCAGGGTCGGTTGTTTCCAAACTGAGGACTCTTGCCGCACTGCTGGCATTTTGCCATGATCTGTTCCCTCCGGTTCCTCATTGGCCCGTGGTCAGTGAATGCCCACCAACGCCAAACCAATGTTCACGTATCACTGAATTGTCAGAGATTATCATACGGCTCAACCGTTGTCAAAAGTTGGAGTATCTTCCGTGAGCAAGGTTCGTATCGTTACCGACAGTGACGCCAGCATTCCCGCTGAGATCCTGGAAAAATACTCGATTGAAGTGATCCCCCAGGTCCTGCGGGTAGGGCGGGAACGCTATGAAGATACAGATGAATTCAACGCCGACCGGCTCTTTCAACTGATCCGGGAAAACCAGTCCGGCGGACGCATACTGCTGCCGGAAGTGGAGGCCCCCGATCTGAGCCGCCTTATGGATGTCTACCAACGGCTGGGTCAGGATGCCGAGGAGATCGTTGCCATCCACATGAGCAGCACCCTCAGCCCAATGTGGAGTCAGTCCCGCAAGGCCGCCGATATGATGATGGGACGCTATCGTATCCGCGTCATGGACAGCCAGACCACGGCAATGGGCTTGGGCATGCTCGCCGAACTGGCGGCCGAGGCCGCCGAAAACGGGGCGGACCTATATGAAGTCGCCCGTATCGTCAACGGGGCAATCCCCCATATCTATGTGACTTTCTTCGCCGAAACTCTGTACTATCTCGAACGCAGCGCCCGCCTGGGCGCGGCCCAGAGTGTGCTGGGGACGATGCTGGGGATCAAGGCGATGGTCACGATGGAAGACGGACAGCTGATCCCGCTGGAAAAGGTGCAGACCAGGGAAGACGTCGCCGAAAAACTGTACGACTATACCGCCGAATTCGCCCAGAATGAACGGATCGGGCTCGTACAGCATCGCTACGAACAGACCCAGGAACAACTGCTGGAGCGTTTAGGGGAAGGGCTCCCGGATATTTCCGCCAATGTGTGGCGTTATCCACCCAGCCTGGCAGCCCATCTCGGACCAAACGTGATGGGAGTCATCGTATACGAGGGGCTTGGTTGACTATGGCCGAGAGAGCCCTGACGCGTTTACGCAACCTGTTAAATCTGGAGATCCAGACCCGCTGGCGCGAGAGGGCCTTTGCCGGCGGCGTGGCTGCTTTCTGCGAACGCTGGGCAGCCGACGCCAAGGCCGATGCGGTCCAGCCGGGGCTGCTGCAGGAGATCCTCGAGCGGCTGTCACGGTATGCCGACGCCGAAGGCGACGAACGAGCGCGGCTCCTGAATTCACTGATCGACCTGTTGGACGAACTGCCGCCTGCGGACCCGGCTCTGGAGAACGTGGACCGGGTCGGCCGCGAGCCGGCCCGCCAACCCGAAGCAGCCGCAGCCAGCGGCCAAATCGATACAGAGTCCAGGTCGGCGCCTCAGCCTTCGCCGCCAACCGACGCACCGGATCTGCCCAACGTTCCGGGTCAACCGATAACCGACCTGAAGGGGATCGGCGCAAAGAGAGCAGAGCAATATGCACGTCTCGGGATCGAGACCATCGGGGATCTCATCTGGCATCTGCCCCATCGCTACGATGATTTCAGCCGCGTGCGGCCCATTGCCGACGTCGAGGAGGGGGAGAGCCTTTCAGTCGTCGCCAACTTGCGGGGGTTCAGTGAACGCAGATTTGCCTACAAGAAAGAGATCCTGCAGGCAGTTTTCAGTGACGGCAGCGGCACGGTTCGCATCACCTGGTGGAACCAATCGTGGTTGAAAAAACGCCTGACCATCGGCAAGACCTATCGCCTGAGCGGCGTTGTCGGCCTGTATATGGGTCACAAGACTCTGGAGAATCCGTTATTTGAAGAGATCGGTTCCAACGTCATCAAAGAAGGGCCGATCCTGCCTGTTTACGGTCTGACCGCCGGTCTGAGCAGCAGCGACGTCAGCAGGCAGGTCCAGCAGGCCCTCAGACAGGGCTTGCCATCCCTGCAGGATCCCCTGCCGGAGTCGCTCCGCAGCCACCACGATCTGATTCCCCTGGCCGATGCGCTGCGGCAGATTCACGCGCCCGACACGCCGGAAAAGCTTGACAACGCCCGCAGACGCATTATCTTTGATGAGTTTTTCTACCTTCAGCTGGGCGTGCAGCGCCGCCGGCAAGAGATTCAGCATCTCAATGCCGCGCCAATGACCGCTGATGACCATCTGTTGACAGACTACCAAACAGCCCTGCCCTTTGCCCTGACCGGCGCGCAGCAGCGCACGCTGGACGAGGTGCGGCGGGAGATGGCCCGGCGCGTACCGATGAGCCGCCTGATCCAAGGTGACGTCGGCAGCGGCAAGACCGTGGTGGCCGCCGGCGCCATGCTGATCGCCGCAGCCAGCGGCTTCCAGTCCGCCTTGCTCGCACCGACCCAAATCCTGGCAGAGCAGCATTTCCGCAGCCTGAGCAAACTGCTGCAGGATGTTGAGCTTGCCGGCGGCGTCAGACCAAACGTTACTCTCCTGACCGGTCGGGTCACGGGGAAGGATCGGGAAGCGGCCCTCGCCGGCCTGGCTGACGGAAGCGTTCAGGTCGTGGTCGGCACAACCGCGCTCATCCAGGAAAATGTGGATTTCGCCAACCTTGGCTTTGTGGTGGTGGACGAGCAACACCGCTTTGGCGTCGGACAGCGGGCGGCCGCGCGCGACAAGGGCGGAGAATCAGCCGTGCCCCATCTGCTGGTGATGAGTGCCACACCCATCCCCCGCAGTCTGGCGCTCACCGTATACGGCGACCTTGATGTCAGCGTAATCGACGAGATGCCGCCGGGGCGGACGCCGATCAAAACAAAGCGATTCCTGCCAACGGATAGGGAACGACTCTACAGTTTCATGCGTAGACAGGTGCGCGACGGTCGCCAAGCCTACATCATCTATCCCCTTGTCGAGGAGAGTGAAACCCTGGACGTCGGCGCCGCGGTGGACGCACACGCCCGTCTGAGCGAAGAGATCTTCCCCGATCTGCGCGTGGGGCTTCTCCATGGCCGCCTCAAGGGCGCCGAAAAAGATGCAGTGATGCGCTCATTTGCCGGCGGCGATCTGGACATTCTGATCAGCACCAGTGTTGTCGAGGTGGGTGTGGACGTTCCCAACGCAACCTTGATGCTGATTGAGGATGCCGAGCGCTTCGGTCTGGCGCAACTGCACCAGTTCCGGGGCCGCGTGGGCCGGGGTGGGCACGAAAGCTATTGCGCGCTCATCAGCCGCGTGAAAGCCGGTACCCAGGCCGAGCGGCTCACAGCGCTGGCGGAGACGACAGACGGTTTCGTATTGGCGGAAAAGGATCTGGAACTACGCGGTCCCGGTGATTTCCTGGGTACACGTCAGAGCGGCCTGCCGGAACTGAAGCTGGCGAACCTCAGCGATACCGCTACGCTGCATCTGGCCCAGGATGCTGCACAGGACCTCTTGCGCCAGGACCCTGATCTCGGCAGTTTTCCACTGGTGCAGGAGAAAGTAGAGAGGCTCTGGCGCGGCCACGGCGATCTCTCGTGACCGGGGGTAGCCGTTAACGGCCCGGCAGAGTTTGCCTTTCGCTAAGTGGCCGAGGATGGCGTCCGCTCAAGGCAAAATTTAGCCCCGCTCGTTGATGGACACGTATGGCCGCTCCGCCTCACCCAGATAGATCTGCCGGGGCCGCGCAATGCGCTGCTCCGCGTCGTTCATGAGCTCCATCCACTGGGCCAGCCAGCCCGGCGCCCTCCCCAGCGCAAACAGTACCGGAAAGATCTCGACCGGAAAACCCATCGCCTGGTAGATGATGCCGCTGTAAAAGTCCACATTCGGGTAGAGGCGGCGCGAGACGAAATAGTCGTCTTCAAGGGCAGTCCCCTCCAGTTCGACCGCGATATCGATCAACGGGTTGCTGCCGGTAACCTCGAAGACTTCGTATGCGATTCTCTTTACGATCTGAGCGCGCGGATCGTAGTTTTTGTACACCCGATGGCCGAACCCCATCAGACGCACCTCCCGGCCTTTCACTCTATCCAGAAAGGCCGGAATATTCTTTGTATCGCCGATTTCAGCCAGCATCCGCAGGACCGCCTCATTCGCGCCGCCATGGAGAGGGCCGTACAAGGCCCCGACCGCGCCCGCCACCGCGCAGTAGGGATCGGCGTCGCTGGAAGCGATGTTGCGCAGCGCCGAGGTCGAGCAGTTCTGCTCATGGTCTGCGTGTAGTATGAACAGAACATCCATCGCTCTTGCCAGAACGGGATCGACGTCATCATCACCAGGGAGCCCCATCATGTGCAGAAAATTATCGCTGTAGCCCAGAGCCTCGTCGGGGTCAATGTGCGGGCGGCCGAGCCGGTGCCGGTATGCAGAGGCGACCGCCGTGGGCAGTTGGCCGAGTAGTCGCACCACCTGCTGCAAGCGGTTCTCGCTGTCATGGACCTGTTTGGAATCAGGATAAAGCGTGGACATCGCAGCAACCGCGCTGATGAGAATGCCCATCGGATGGGCGCTGGCGGGAAACGTCTTGAGCAGATCTCTCAGACTTTGGTCGAGCTGCGACTGCGCCATGACGCGCACATTCCATTCGGTCAGGATGCCTGCCGCCGGCAACTCGCCGAAGAGCAACAGGTGCGCCACTTCCAGAAAGGTACTCTCTTCCGCCAGTTGCTCAATCGGATAACCCCGGTAACGAAGTATGCCCCTGTCGCCGTCGACAAAGGTGACGCTGCTCTTGCAGGACGCTGTATTTGTATAGCCAGGATCGTACACCATCATACCAAAGTCATCGGCCTGCGCCTTGAGCTGGCGCAGGCCGATGGCCGGAATTGTGTCATGTTCGATCGGCAGTTCAATCGTCTGGCCGGTGCGATTATCGGTAATCGTTAGCGTCTGCTTACTCATTGCCGCTACATCCCTTTCCGTTCGGTTGCGAAGCTGTTTCCTAGCGTTTCAATAACTGTATACCAATTCGGCAAAATCCGTAATACTCTACTGCCGGCCCCGACTGCCCCCAACTCGCGCCCATCCGTGCAGCTACTGTTCCGCCGTCGCTGAGTGTCCGAGGATGGAGTCAGCGACGGCGAAAAACTCGACCCCGTTCGGCAACGGCCGGCCTTCGACACCGGCCAGCAGATTCTCGGTTGTCATCACTGCCATCTTCGTGCGTGTGGCGACTGTTGCGCTGCCGATGTGAGGCAGAATGACACAGTTATCCAGCGAGACCAGCGGGTGATCTGCCGGCAGAGGCTCCGGATCGGTGACGTCCAGCCCGGCAGCAGCGATCTCGCCCTGCACCAGCGCGTCGTAGAGCGCTTCCTGATCTATGACCCCGCCCCGGCTGGTGTTAATGAGGACCGCGGTCGGCTTCATTTTGCGGAAGGCGTCGACGCTGAACAGCGAGCGGGTCCGGTCGTTAAGCGGACAGTGTACCGCCACGAAATCACTCTCTTCCAACAGTGTGTCCATCGGCGCGAACGCCGCACCCACCTCCCGCGCGGCCTCCGGCTTTTCCCGAGGCCCGGTGTAGAGTATGCGGCAGTCGAAGCCGCCGAGCATGCGCGCGAAGGCAGAGCCAATCCGCCCCAATCCGACAAGCCCGACCGTGCTGCCGTGGATGTCGCGGCCCGTCATCCACATCGGTCTCCAGCTTGGCCAGGTCCCGCTCTCCACCGCCTGCGTACCTTCGGGCAACCTGCGGGCCGTGGCCAGCAGCAGGGCCAGCGCCAGCTCCGCCGTCGTCTCGGTCAGCACGCCCGGTGTGTTACCCAAGGGTATGTCCCGTTTGCGCAGCGCAGCCACGTCCACATGATCGTATCCGACCGACATCGTGGCCACGACCCGCAGCCCGGGCCCGGCCGCATCCAGCAGTTCATCGTCAACTGTTTCGGTCAGCAGACAGTAGAGTCCGTCCGCCCCCTGCACCCATTCAAGCAGCGTACCGCGTTCTATCGGCTCTTCGCTGTCCCAGTAGCGGACGTCACATCTTTCCAGGAGGGGCGCGATCGCCGCCTCTGGCAACTGGCGGGTTACGACAACTGTCGGTTTGCTCATTTCTTGTGCGGCTCTCCGTTATTGTGCGAGTCGATGCGCAAAAAGCGCTGCGCATGCTGTGTTCAGGCATTGCCATAGCGCAAAAAGCGCTGCGCTATGCTGCGTTCAGGCATTGCCATTCGGCAATAGCGAATAGCGGCAGTACACTGAACTTCAGCGTGCTGCCCGGCCCTGCTATGGTGATTCTGCCCGATGGCTATCCTGTCCCGCCACACTCCACGCCTGCACGCGGCCGGCCAGATGGGCGGGCAGTCTGCCCTCGATCAGTGTCCCCTCCTCGGTAAACTCCTCCCGTTCCACGCGGCCGTGCTCATAGATGAGAGAGACCAGGTCGCCCTTGCTGTAAGGGAGCAACAGCCGCAGCGGCGTCATCGTCTCCTGCAACTTCCCGTCCACTGCCGCCAGCAGCTGGGGGATGCCTTCTCCGGTGCGGGCGCTGATGGGTACAGGAGACGGATACTCCTGCAGGGCGCGTCGCAACTGGGCCTCAAGGCCGGGCCCTCCGTGCCCTCCGCCGTTGACAAGGTCGAGCTTGTTCAGCGCGGTCACAAGCGGTTTATCGCCGGCGCCCAGCTCCTCCAACATCTCTTCCACTGCGCTTACCTGCTCATCGGCGTTGACGTGCGAGATATCCACGACATGCAGCAGCAGGTCTGCCTCCGTGATCTCCTCCAGGGTCGCCCGGAACGCGGCCACCAGCGCCGTCGGCAGCTTCTGGATGAAACCTACCGTGTCAGTGAACAGGGCCGTGCGCGCGCTCGGCAACTCCACACGGCGGGTGGTCGGGTCCAGGGTGGCAAACAACTGGTCCTGGGCCAGAACGGCTGCATCGCTGACCGCGTTCAACAGTGTGCTTTTGCCGGCGTTTGTGTAGCCAACCACAACGACGACCGGCGTCGATGACTTTTGCCGGCGCTGTCGGTAGCGTTCGCGGTGGTGGCGTACCTCCTCCAGCTCGCGTTTGAGATGGGCGATCCGGCGGCCGATCTCCCGCCGGTCCACCTCCAGCTGCGTTTCACCGGGTCCGCGCACACCGACCCCGCCGCTGGCGCCGCCGGCGCGTCCGCCGGCCTGCCGCGCCAGGTGGGTCCAGGCCCGGGTCAGCCGGGGAAGGCGGTACTCATATTGTGCCAACTCGACCTGTACCGCCCCCTCTTTGGTCTTGGCGTGGCGCGCGAAGATGTCCAGAATCAGGGCGGTGCGGTCGATCACTTTCACCTCCTGGCCCAGGACCTGCTCGATTTCGCGCTGCTGGCGCGGGGAAAGCTCTTCATCGAAGATGACGACATTCGCGCCCAGCTCCAGGACCAGCGTCTTCAGTTCGCCCAGCTTGCCCGCGCCGATAAAGGTCGCCGGATGGGGATGCTGCAGCCGCTGGGTCAGCTCTCCCTGCACTTCCAACCCCGCGGTCTCTGCCAGCAGGCCCAGCTCGGTGAGAGAGTCCTCCATAGAGAGGATGCCGGGCTGACGCGCGAGGCTGACGCCGACCAGGACGGCAGTCTCCTCCGGCTTGTCGGTCAGGATCAGGCCCTGGTCATCGCGCACGACTGCGTGAACGCCGCCTTCGCCTGCGCCGGTGAAATCATCGACCGCCGTAAGGCCGCCTGAACGGTTTTCGTGTTGACTTTCTGACATTTCGCTTAACTGTGCCTTTCACAGCGTTCATCCATTGGGGGGATACTGTTGTGCCCGCTGAAGGCTAACGCTGTACTACAGTGGAACTGGTCCAACCGGAAGCCGGCGCCGCAATCCGCAAACCGCTTCCACGGGTGGCAGTTCTCAATACATTCACAAGCTGTTCGGTGGAGGGCATCTGCTGCGCCTCCATCTGTGGGACGACGGCCCGTCAAGCTACCGTCCACAAGGTGGTTTGGCCAGGAGAGCGCTGCTGACAAAGGTGGCGACGAGCAGAGCCGCGGCAAGCCAGCCCCGGCAAGATTTGCCTATTGTACACGATTTCGCCAATTCGCGCCTGCCGGGAAAGCTGCCCCCGCCGCTCCTCTCTGCATTGACATCAAAGGTCCAGGAAGATAGGCTTCTCAACGGAATATCAAGACTTTCAAATTCGGAACGTAGGAGATCAGGTTGGATACAGGGCGAGAAGATACGGATGGAGTGGCTAAAGGCAACTCACTATGGGAACTGCTCAAGACGCGCGACTTCCGCCTACTTTGGGGGGCGGGCACACTATCCGCCATCGGTGATCAGTTCGACCTGATCGCATTTCCCTGGCTCGTGCTGATCCTTACCGGTGACGCGCTGGCTGTCGGCACCATAATTGCCGTTGGCAGTGTTCCCACTGTCCTCTTTATGCTCATCGGTGGATCGGTTGTGGATCGCGCCTCACCGCGTCTGATTCTCCAGATCAGCAACGTGGCCCGTATTTTCCTAGGATCCGTCTTGGCGGCGCTGGTGCTGACCGGGATGGTGAATCTGTTCCTGCTTTATCTCTTCGCCTTGGCCAAAGGGATCGCGGACGCGTTCTACTATCCGGCACAGGCCGCGATTCTGCCGCGTATCGTTGGCGAAAAACAGCTTCGTCACGCCAATGCCATCATTCAGACCACGACCGAATCGAGTGGATTTGTCGGGCCTATGCTGGCTGGTGCGCTGATCGCCTATTTCAGCGGCACAAACAGTGCAGTTCCCTCGCTGGAAGGCGTTACGGCAACAGCGCCAGCGGGCGCGTCAGGTGTGGGGCTCGCATTTGCCGTGGTGGCTGCCGTCTTCTTCATTTCCTTTCTACTGCTTGCCTTCTTGCGGTTGAATCCGGAGTCAGTTGAATCTGCGGACAAAAGCGGCAGGAGTCACGCTACAAAGGAGAAGATCGGTGAAAGTATTTGGGCCTCCATTGCCGATGGCTTTCGATTTGTGCGCTCTGACGCGGCAATGTTTGCGCTTTTCCTCCTTATCGCGGGAATCGAGCTTTTTGTGCAGGGACCGGTAATTGTGGGAATCCCGGTATTGGCCGATACCCAACTCCCGCAGGGGGCTCTGGCAGTCGGAATCATCTCCTCCGCCTATGCCGCCGGCGCCCTGCTCGGCGCGGTGTTAGCGGGGGCGCTGCCCGTCCCCCAGAGGCGTCTGGGCCACATTCTTGTCGGCACCTATATCCTTAGCGGCCTTCTGATCATGCCCTTTGGCTTCCTGAAAGCAACGTGGCTGGCCGCCGGCCTGGTTATCGTAATTGGCGTCATGGGAGGATATACCAACATCATCTTCACGACCTGGTTACAGGCGCGGACGCCCCAGAAAATGTTGGGACGCGTAATGAGCCTGCTCATGATTGCCTCAATTGGTCTTTCCCCGTTCTCAAACGCCGTCTCCGGGGCGCTGATCAAGCTAAGTTTGGGTTGGGTTTTTGTAGGCGCGGGTGCAATGATGGCACTTCTTTCGGTTGTCGCCGGCCTGCGACGGGAAATAATCGAGATGGAGATGCCCTAGAGACGGCGCGAAAGGAAGAGGCAAGTGCTGACGCCAGGTCAATGTCCGAGTCCGCCGGCCGCGACGCCCCTGGAGCCTCCGACAAAGCAGTGGCCGCCCGCCCCGCGACCAAAAGAGCGGTACGCGCTGACAAGCACCAGTAGCTTCCCGTCTACTCCCAGACTGAATTTCTTTACAAAGGCTACAGCGTGGAAGAATCAGAGAGGTCGAACTTTGGCCGACTTCAGACAGTACCCGTCTGTGTCGACAACAACGGATGTATCGCCGCCATGGGCCCCTCTGATGTGGGTCCTGGCCAATGGCGTACTAGCTCAACGACTACAGCGGGGACTTTCTGTTGTATCTTACTGCAATTGCCTCGACTCTGTGTTCGGAAGCCTTACTATCGGCAAAGAGTCCCGCATCGCTATCGTTTGCCTTCATATGTGCACACGCTTCGCGGACGGGGTAGTTGAGCGACTGAATCTCGCCGAAAGGGTCCTTCGAATCAAAGATAGCTTTCTCTCGCGATTCCTCAAAACAAATGCCCCTCATGCAACTGCGGTCCAGCCCCAGGCCCACTCGTCAACACACGCCGCACCACCGGCAGCGCATGCAAACGCCCTTCGACCTCAGCCGCCTCGGTCGGCCAACAGGGCAATTACGCGTGCGGGGTCTTCGAGTAAGGCCGAGCCGCATTGTGCGATCAAACGGCCCAACCTACGTCTCGGGTCTGCTTGCATCGCTAGAACAGTTTTTCGTTCACAAAATTCCAAGCTTTCATCTACCCCAGCGATGAAAGCAGCACGTATAAGGTGGTAAGCCCCAGAAGCAGCAACGCCTACCAACAACCATTCTTGCGTGGGGATGACTGGTTATTGGCGGGGATGGAGGATGAAAGAGATGGAGAGGACTCAGATTCCAACTGACTGGCAAGATGGGTGGCGTGCTATTGGCTTGAGTCGCTTGACAGGTTGTGTGAGAAGTTCAGTCCCCCAGACTGGCGAGACTGTCTAAGCCTGTTGGGACTGAGTCACTCAACCTGTTGTTTCCCATGGACAGCATTCTCAGACGGGGGAGATTGCCGAGCGTTGGAGGGATTGACCCGCTTAGTTGGTTATGTGAGAGATCCAGAAATGCCAAATTGGAGAGAATGCCCAGCTCTGCGGGGATAGGGCCACATAGTTGATTATCGTTTAGGAACAGTCGACTCAATTTGGAGAGCTTCGCGAACTCAAGAGGGATAGGCCCACTCAACTGGTTGTTCGAAAGATCCAGAAAGTCCAGGTTCGTAAGTTTGCCCAGTTCTGGAGGGATGGGCCCGCTCAGCCGGTTGCCTCCGAGGTTCAATGATTTCAGGCCGTGGAAGTTGCCGAATTCAGGCGGGATCGGTCCGCTCAATTGACTGCTTTGGAGATTTAACGATTCTAGGCTGTCGAGGTTGTCTAGTCCTTTAGGGATTTGACCATTCAGTCGATTACGTGAAAGGTCCATAGATTCTAGGTTGGAGAGATTGGCTAGTTCTGCTGGGACCGATCCACTTAACCTGTTACTCTTTAGGGACAGGCTGGTGACGCGACCGTCGCCATCAGTTGTCACACCATGCCACGTGCCGAGTGGCGCTCCGCTCAACCAGTTTTTGTTGTGGCGCCAATTGTGACCGTTAGTGCCGTGGTAGAGGGCGCCCAAGACGTCCTTGTCGGTCGGTACATTTCTCGTAGTCGGCGTGGTTTGGGTGGCGCGATTTGACGCGCCCTGGCGATAATGAACCGCTTTCATGATTCTTTCTAGGCGGTCTAGGTCTCTCAAGGACCTGAATGTCAAATTGGAAAGGACTCTGAGTTTATCTGGGATCGGGCCACGGAACTGGTTACCTGAGAGGAGTAAGTTTTCCAAATTGGGGAGATCCCCAAGTTCAGGCAGGATCGATCCATTCAACTGATTATCACGGAGAGACAGGTTTCTCAGATTGGAGAGATTGCCAAGTTGAGGCGGGATGGGGCCTGTGAGCTTGTTGCTATCGAGGGAAAGCTCTGTGAGTTTGGAGAGATTGCCAAGTTCGGGAGGAATTGCTCCACTCAACTGATTTTTGGCGAGGGACAACTCAGTTAGTTTAGACAGTTTTCCAAGTTCGGGGGGGATTGCTCCACTCAACTGGTTGTTGGCGAGGAAAAGTACTCTAAGATTGGAGAGATTACCTAGTGCTGGAGGGATCGAGTCGCTTAGTTTGTTCTTTCCAAGCCCTAGAAGACGAAGTCTCGGTAGGGAACACAGATCCGAAGGAATCGTTCCGCTTAAACTGTTATCCCATAGTGTCAACTCATAGAGGTTAGAGAGCGAACCGAGCCCGAATGGGATCGGACCCTCTAGGTCATTGTATGAGAGGTCCAGCACTCTCAATTCAGAGAGGTGGGCGAGTTCCTCTGGAATAGACCCGGACAACTTTGAAAAGGGGAGATGCAAGCCTGTAACTCGCCCGTTTTTGTCGGTGACGACTCCATACCAAGTATCGAGCGGCGCGTCGCTCAACCAATTTTCACTCTTCGTCCACTTGGCTCCGTTTGTGGCATGGTAAAACGCGACCAAAATCTCCTTGTCGGTCGCCTCGTCATTCTTGGCGATGAAGGCATTCACGCGCTCGGGTTCATCCAGCAGAGTAAGGCCGTAGTCAGCGAGAAGTTTGCGCAAAATGTGCCGGGGAAGTGGATTCATTGCAAGATACGTCCTTCGTCTACAGGTTTATGAAACATGCTTCGTCAAAATGCTACACATATCTTTTTGATGCCTCTTTGATTCCTGTTCGCAAGTCAATCCCCCTAATGTAATGACCAAGAGTTCGAATGTTCCTTGGACTGGTAACAAGGATGGTGGGGCGATCGTTTCAACCATAAATATTCCACCTTACCTTCTGCCTGTAGTCGTCTCAGCCATGAGATGGCCTGTTCATTCCCACAGTCCAAGAAGGCAGCGACCTCGCGTGAGGTCAAGGGTGTCTCCTTCAAGATTTGTAACGTAGTTTCTTCCAACGCCATCTGTCGAGCGGCCCTTTCGGCAGCGGACTGCTCTTGGGCCTTTACGTGAGCTGTTTCTTCGGCAGCGGACTGCTCTTGGGCCTTTACGCGAGCGGCCCTTTCGGCTACAGTCTGCTCTTCAGCCTTTACGCGAGCGACTTTTTCGGCTGCGGCCCACTCAAACATCTTCTGACAAGCCGCTTCTTTGGCTGCGATCCACTCCTTAATCTTCTGCAAGACCATCGCTTCGGCCGCGACCCATTCTACTGTTTTCTGATGTTCCGCTGTTTTTGTCTCGACCAAGTCTTCAATCTTCCGCAAGACGACTGCTTCGGCCGCGGCCAACTCCTCCGTCTTCTGACGCTCCGCCACCTTGGCTCCGCTCCATCCCACTATCTTCTGATGCTCCGCCACTTTCGTCTCGACCCACTCTTCAGCCTTTTGCAGAACCGCCACTTCCGCTGCGCTCCATTCTTTTGCCTGCTGATGATCTGCTGCTTCTGTCGCCACCCATTCTTTGGCCTTCGTCAAGGCCGCCTCTTGCGCTGCAATTGTTTCATTTGCCCTCTCTAGGGACAACATTTTTTTCGCATTCTTTTTCGTAGCTTTCTGACGAACTGTCTCTTCAACTGCTTCTCGCTCCTCTGCTTTCTGACCAGCTATGGCTACCGCTTCGAATTGCCTCTTGGCTTTCTGACGAACGGCCTCCTCGGCAGCTTCTCGTTCCTCTGCCTTTTGACCAGCCACGGCCACCGCTTCGATTTGCTCTTTGGCTTTCAGCCGAACGGCCTCTTCGGCTGCTTCTCGCTCCTCTGCCTTCTGACGAGCCTTAATTACCGCGTCGTCTTGCTCTTTGGCTTTCTGGCGAACGGCTTCTTCGGCTGCTTTTCGCTCCTTTGCCTTCTGACGAGCTTTAATTGCCGCGTCGTCGTGCTCTTTGGCTTTCTGACGAGCTATTACTTCAGCTGCGACCCAAGCCTTGGATCGAGGGTCATGTCGGTGAATCCGCAACATGATTTCGTCCACAAACGGAAGAGGTTTGCCTGTCTTCGTCAGGTTCTGCACTGGCGGAGCGAAATTCAGGGCCAAGTAACAGCCTTCAACTGCCCACTGTGCGGCTTCGGCCGAAAAACCATACCGGTTTTGTAAATGTTGGGAAAGCCAGAAGGCGTGGATTGCGTTCCCGTGCGGGTGAATTAAATGTGCTGCAAGGGCGCGTTCCCGCGGCGCGTGGACCAATAACAGTTGGGCAGGGACATGCTCCCGCAACGCGTGGGCCAATACCAGTCGAGTAGGAATACGCTCCCGCAACGTGTGAAACAGCAAGAACCGTTCTCTGGCAAGTGGGCCGCATGAGTCGGCCAGAAGTGCATCTACGCGCCAAGGGTCATTCAGGAGATCCGGACCCCAATCTGTCAAGAATTTGCATAAGAAGCGTAAGGGGATTTCCGAGAGCGTCGCATGATCGTTATCAAGTGTTTCCTTGCCGTTGTGGCCTGCATTCTCAATTGTAGAAGGAGTGCCTAGAGCAAAGGACCAACTCTCGACCGCCCAAGCCGCGGCCTCAGCCGAAAAGCAAAATCGCTTCTGCAATCGCTGGGAGCACGAGCTGAGCCAGACCGCGACTGGCCAATTGGCAGCAGAAATGCGCTCCTGCAGCGCGTGGACCAGCAGAAAGCGTTCACAGAAATAGGAGCCGCAGAGGTCGGCTAAGAGAGAATTTACACGCGCGGGTTCATTTAGCAGGGCCAAGCCGTAGTCTGCGAGCAACTTGCGCAGAACTCGCCGTGGAAGAGGATGCATCGCTACAAGCGCACTTCACCTTCGCGGCTGCCGAACTGAATCCGTAGGCCGGACGAGAGAGTAACGGTCTTTCCCGGCTCTACATCATTGACTTCTCCGTCGGCATTTTGGCTTATCCACTTCTGTGCTGAGAGATTGCGCAGTCCCCAGATCTGTGGGTTCTGAGGGTGCTGGGTAACTTCTGCGACCGCTTCATCAATTTCATAGCGGCGCTGTTCGTCGAGGTGATGGGGGTAGAGCAGCGTGTCGTGGTTGAGCATAATCACTTCGTCTTGGCCGATACGCATTCGCGGCGGTAAACGGTGCGGCGACGAACAGGCCCAGCAGCCCTTGGCGTTGCCGTTGGAGTTTCCCAGCAAGTCGGGATTGTAAAAGTTTTGAGCGGCACAGTTTTGGCAATAGAAAATGGAATCCCGCAGTCGGATCAGGTCGCTGCTCCACTGGCTTTCCCGCGTTCGTTCATCAGGGTCATGGAGCCCTACGGTAAACGTGAGAAGAAAAAGGTCCTGCACAAAACGGGGAATTAGCGGCCACAGGGCCAACGCGTTGTCATCTTTGCCCGGTACAGGCTTATTGCTGGTGTCGTCGGGGTCGAAGATGAAAAGTGGCTCGGTTCCGTACAGGCGGGTCATGGCCGGCAGATCGAAGCAGCGAATCTGTGCTTCTCTCGCTCCTTCGAGCGGATGGTGGTTGACAAGCATATAGAAGAGCAGAACGGCCAATGAGAAGAGATCAGTCTCGGTGCTGGGCCCGGCCTCGCCGCGCACGATCTCCGGGGCCATGAAACGGGCCGTGCCGCCGATGACTCCGCCTTTGCCGTCGTCCACGCTCACATTGTCGTTGTCACAGATGCGCACCTCGCCATTTTCGGGGTCGAAAAAGACGTTGCCGAAGGATATGTCGCGATAGCAGAACCCTTTAGCGTGGAGCTGCCGGTAGTTATGCGCCAACTCGAAACTGGCCGTCACTAGCGCGCGGAAGGTTGGCTCCGCGCGGCGCGTCACCAGATCGGTGATGCCGACGAAACGGTCCTCCCGCAATGGCATCACATAGCCAAACCCGGGTCGGTTCGCCGTCTGCACCAATTCTTGCGGCCAGAGAAAGCGGTCGCTGGGCGGCCCTATTTCCACCGCACGCTCCAGCCGGGCGCGCAGGTCCGGATCTCGACTCAGATAGTGGGGGAAAAACCATTTCAGCGCCACCCGCGCGCCCGCGCCGCGGCCCTCTGCCATTCGGGCGCGATAAACCTCCCCTTGTCCGCCGCCCCCAAGAAACGCCTCGACCTCATAAGTGAGTTCAGCTGGCAGCATCTTCACTTTTTCGCCGGAGTTCAGCAGTTGGTTCATTTCTTGATACCGGATTCAGAGGAAGAAGGGAATGGGTTTGCTCGGAATGGTTACTCCGACCTGTTCAAGTTTACGGCAATGACAACGGAAATGTCGTCGCCGCTGCCCCCTTTGGAAGTAGCCTCCAGCCAGTCGGGCAAACGATCGGCGACAGGGGCGGGACCGTCATGTCGGATTGCAGTATAGAGGTCCCTGGCGACCTGTTCAAAGTCGGCGTCGTCTGCGAAGGAGTTGGCATAGCCGTCGCTCGCCAGCATTACGAAGACTGGGGGTCTCTCGACTATCGGCTGAAAATGGATGCGTACAAAGCGCCAAGCCTCTTTCGAACACAGGGAGGTTGTGTGATTGGCGAGCAAGTGGCTGTCTACGGGGAAAGGGGGACGTACCACTTTCCCGTCTGCCGTCATTGTCAAGACATCGCCGTCACCCAACTGAATATAGATATGCAATTCCGGAGTCAGAAGAGCCGCCAACAGTGTAGAGCCATAGCGCTGCTCGATGGGAATATCAGCCTTTGCGGCATTGGGCTTCGCTGTTTCTATACTATTGGCATGCGACGTCTCGTTCTTTGAGATCGGGATGTCGGTGGCGTGCTCATAGACCGACGCCCGCCACCTGCTCACGAGAAGCTTCGGCAACTGTTCGTTGAGTTGTCGTCTGAACTGAGACAGATCATTCTGGGCGTAACTGTCTAGAATTCGTGGTATCACTTCGCTTACCAGCAGCATCTGAATTTCTTCGACCGCTCTGCGGGAACCAATATGACTACGCGTATACTCGCTGCCGCCGTGGCCGTCGGCTACGCAGAGCACTGCGAGATGCCTTTCCCCCTCAGCTGACCACCAACTCAGCGCGTCCTGATTGGGCGCACCACTGCGTACATGCACGGCGCCGGGCACTGAAGCGCTCACGATCTGCCAGCCACGGTCATCTGTCACACAGCGGATCTGGGTATTGTCACCACTTTCCTGTGGAGTAGGCAACATGGATTCCCTGCTATTGTATCCTTGTTCATCACTACCAGACATCGTCGACTTGTATGTTGGGGTCTGGAACGGGCGGCAAGGGCACATTGGTAGATTGCTCTTCGTTCACCGCTTGGCTGGCAGGCGAAGAGGCCGACTTCAGAACGGCTGTCGATACCCACTTGATGAACGTGACCAGGCTTTCAGCGTTATTGGCTTGCAGCGGCTCCAATTCCGGGTGACCGATGAAGCGTTGCAGGACGCTCTTTTCTGCATCGTCTCCGATGGCTATGGCGATGCGCACGGCTTTCGTGCCCCAAGGCTGAGCCATCAGATCGCGCAGACCGGCGCTGACGTCATCGGTGGGGTGACCGTCGGAAATGAGAACGAGAACAGGGGGCAGCGCTCGCTGGGGCATCATTCCCGGATCAAGCTGTTCGGCGACTAGCTCCAGGGCCTTGCCCATGTCGGTCACACCATTGGCCTCCAGGTCATCCCAGCGGAACTGCTCGACCGGCACAGGGTTGGCTACATGCCAGCTGGCCCCACTGGAGAACTTCACGGCGCGTACCATCACCTCGGCATTGGGATTCCCGGCCGCGGCATCCTGCATGTGAGGCAGCGCTTCGCGGATGGCGTTGTTTAGTGACTGGATCTTGCCCCCGTAACCCATTGAGCCGGAGCAGTCGGTAATCCAAATGAAATGAAGCGGCCTCCGCGCAAGCGGGCCGCCCGGGAGTTTGGGCATAGCTCTCTATCCTTTCAATGGGTTTTCGGCGGGAAATCCAATTCAAATCATCGTCGAATTGGGAAATACCTGTAGAGTCGCGTCCACCGACTGCACGCAAGCGCATTCTATCAAAACAAATGCCCATCCAACAACTGCGGCCCAGCCCCAGGCCCACTCGTCAGCACCCGCCGCACCGCTGGCAGCGCACCCACTCGCCTCTCGACCTCAGCCGCACTGTCCGCCTCGCAGATCAGATGCACGTTCGGCCCCGCGTCGATCGTGAAGTAGACCGGCACGCCCGCCTCGCGCCAGGCACGCACCGCATGCAGCACATCGAGCGTTCCCGGCTGCCAGTAGAGAAGGCTGGGCGAACTCGTCATCATCACCGCGTGCATTGCAAGCGCGTCCGCTTCCAGGACGGGGCCGAGCAGTGAGATGTCGCGGGCGGCGATAGCGCGGCGCACGGCTTTTAGCCACTCCCCGACGCACTGCGTGCGCGCCGCGTTAAGCGGACTCGTCGCCGCCAGCCGGTGCCCGCTGCTGCTGCTGACCCGCTTGGCTCCGGTGCTGACGATAGCGATGATATCGCGCAGCGCCCAGTGGCTTTCGTCATGCATCTGATGGGCCACACTCCGAGAATCGAGAAGTGACTCCCCGCCGTTCTCCCCTCTCCCCCATCCCCGCTTCCATTCGACAAAACCCCCGAACAGGCTGCGGCTGGCCGAGCCGCTCCCCAGACGGGCGACCGCGGACAGCCGCGCTGCATCCAAGTGGAGTCCCAGCGCCGCCGTCCCGGCAACGGTGAGCGCGGCGAATCCGCTGGCCGAACTGGCGATGCCGGAGGCCATCGGAAAATTGTTGTTGCTGACAACGCGGGCCTTGTAGGGGACGCCCGCGAGCGCGCGCAGCCGGTCGAGATGGGCCACAATGCGCTCTGCGGGCCCGCCCTCAAGCTGCACGCCGTCAATAACAACTGTATCCTCTGGAAGGCAGGCGCTGTCATCCCATGCGACCGTCGTGGTTGTATGCGCGTCCGCCAGGGTCATGCTGATTGAGTTGTTGAGCGGGATATTTAGATCTTCACCGGCGTCGGCAACACCCCAGTACTTAATAAATGCAATGTTGCTGCCGGCGCGGCAAGTGGCCTTGCACTGCGAGAAAAGAGTAGAAAGGAGTGAGCAGTGAGAAACTGCCCCGTGTTCTCGCTCTTCTCTGTCCTCTTCGCTCTCTCCTCGCCTTTTCACGCTTCTCGTTCTGCCTGCTGTTCGCATCGACGCAGCAGGTCGTCGATCAGTTCGTCATGCGCGCGGAAATGGATCTCTACGCCGCCTTGCACCGGTTCGATGCGCGCCTGCCAGCCGATCCCCTCAACCAGCGCCAGCTTCTCGACCACGCCCGCCCCCAGCCGTTTCAGCACCGCTTCGGCTTGGTCAGCCGTCAGTCCCGGGAACGCCAGACTTTCGGACTCATACAGGTCGTCATCCTGAAAGCGGGGATCTCTGCGGTCTTCCTCGTTTCCCAGTGATGGGGCGCTGATCGGCATCGAGAAACTCCTTGAACGGCGAGGAGTGAGTAGGGAGTAGTGAGGAGTGAGTTACTGCAGTTGCCGTTCTCTCTCTCCTCTTCCCTCTCTCCTCGCAGTGACGTTATTCGGCCTCCAGCAGGGCGACGCCCATGTCGTCGCCGGCGCCCAACTCTTTGAGAAATCGGGGCACAAGCGCGTGCAACTCGGCAATCCGTTCTGCTGGCGTCTTGTCGGGAAGATGAATGCGTCCGCCGGCCATTGTGTTATGACCGCCGGCAGAGCCGTTCCTGCCCGCAATGATGCGCACCAGGCGACCTGCCCTGGCGTTCGAATCTGCCGCCCGCACCGACATCACACCCTGGTCCTTGAAAATACCCAGGCAAACCACCCAGGCGACGTTTTCCATGCGCATCAACAGATCTGCCACCTCTGCGGCCATATCGGGTCGCGGCATATCAAAAAGCAGGCTGACGGCAATGTCGCCTGCCCTTTCGGAGTCGTCCTCCGGCTCTCCATCATCTTCGCCCGTGTCCTCGTCTCCATCCTGCAGGTTCGACGGCGGACTGGAACTACCGGGCGCGAGCATTCGTGACAGCGCAATGATATCGAGATCGAATCGCTCGAGGTCCGATTTGTAACCGTTCTCCTCGTCCTCTTCCAGGATCTCCTCGGCCTCCTCGTCATCCGCTTCGTCGACGGCGCTGGGCATCGAGACCGTGTAGATTGTCGTGTTGGCTAAGGCATCGCTTATGCTGCGGAAGTAGGTGCGGGGAACCTGAACATGCTCAATACGGTTCAGAAGATCGGTCTCGACAAGATGGCGTAAGGTTGAATACGCCCAGATATCCAAGGCCGACGTGTGCCGGCTGAGGCCCAGCGTGTCGGACTTGATCCCATAGAAGAGGGCGGTCGCCAGTCGCGTGTCGACCGGCACTTCGGCCACCGCCAGGTATTCGCACAGTAGCGTGGAGGAGGCGCCCACCTCCGGGCGCACGTCGTGGACTTTGGCCCGCAGCTGGCTGCGCCGCGGAGGATGATGGTCAATCGCGGCCAGCACCTCTTCACCAGGGTAGTCCGTGCTCCACAGCAGATGATTGGCCAACACAGGCTGCGTATCGACCAGCATCACACCGTCATATACGCTCATCTCTTCCGCGGCCGCCCGCTGCGAAATGCGGACTTTGCGGGGCACGATTTCATCAGCCATGGTTTGGTTCTCGGCCCGGCCGATAATGCCGCCGTGTCCCAGCGTAACGGGCGTCTTCGGAGCATGAACCCGCAGTATCTCCTGCATCGCACGTGCGCTGGCGATCGCGTCCGGGTCCGGATCGTTGTGCATCAGAACCAGGAGGTTTTCCTTCCCCTCCACAAGCTCAACGATCTGCTGAATTCTTCTTTCAGTAGCACTCCGCCGCCTGGCGCCAAAGCCTTCCGGCAGGGAGAGCAACATGGTTGGTGTTTCTTCCATGACTCGTCCGATGGCCCTTTGAACCGCAGGTCCGATTGCCAGATATCCCGCTAAGCGTTAGACGGAAATCGAGCAGGGCGAGGGTATTATACCCAACATATACCTTTCGCGGAAGCACTGTTTTTGACCGAATTTCAAGCATTCTATTCGCGCCCTTTGCGAGTTGCGAGCCAGCCTTCACCGCCCTCCCGGCAATCTCGACCGTGAACGAGTCGGGCCAAGGAATTTCTTTTTGTTGAGCAATCCACGCATTTAAGGTACGATTGGGCGCACTTGGCATCCGGTCGCTGGCACCGGGCAGCGCTCAAATAGCAAAGCGATAGCGCTTTCGCAATTCCGCAGATATTCACACAAAGGATGCGCGCATGACAAACACAACTGATACCTTGACTGGCGCTGGCGCGCAAACTGTCGTCCGGCAAATGGGAGAAGCCGCGGCTGCATTTCTGGCCTGCCTCTCCGTAGACCAGAAACACAGAGCCGTCGTTCCCTTCGCCGATCAATCAGAGCGCACAAACTGGCACTATACACCGATCCTGCGCAAGGGGCTTTCTCTGTCCGAAATGACCTTTCCGCAGCGGCAAAATGCCCTGCAACTGGTCAATGCCGGCCTCAGTCGCGCCGGCTTTGTTACCGCCTCGACCGTGATGGGGATTGAGAACGCTCTCGACATGTTGGAAGATTGGGAGCGGACGCATCCGGGCAGGGATCCACAGCTCTATTTCCTGACTATTTTCGACAGCCCGGATGAAAAGGGTGTGTGGGGATGGCGCTTTGAGGGCCACCACATCTCGCTCAATTACACGATTGCCGATGGGAAAATCATCTCGCCCACGCCATTGTTCTTTGGATCGAACCCGGCCGATGCGCCCTTCAGCCCGGCGGCCACCCTCCGACCTCTGGCAGGCGTCGAAGATCTGGCCCGCGAGCTGGTCCGCTCTTTTGACGAAGAGGCCCTGGCAGTCGCCAGCATCTCCCCGGCGGCGCCGCCTGACAATGTACTCTACAATCTTCCCCAGGTCGTTGAAGGCGCATTTCGCATGCCTGCCAACTCCCCTGATCTGGAAGCTTGGAAAGATGCCAAAGGTGTGGACGATTCGCACGTCCAGGCCTTGCGCTATTCCGATACACCCCGCGGGATTTGCCGCAGCCGCATGAACAGCGGGCAGCAGGAGCTTCTGCTGGCGCTCATCGGCGAGTATATCCATCGAATGCCCGACGAACTCGCTGAAATCGAGTGGCACAACCTGGGCGAGCACGGCCTGGACGGAATCCACTTTGCCTGGGCAGGCGGCCTGGAAAAGAGGCAGGGCCACTACTACCGCATCCAGGGTCCCCGCTTCGTCTGTGAATACGACAACACCCAGAACGACGCCAATCACATCCACTCGGTCTGGCGGGACCCGGTCAATGATTTCGGCAGAGATCTGTTGGCGCACCACTATGCCCATCATCATTAAGGGTTGACGGTGCGCCTCCCGTTGAGGCTGTCAGTCTGGCGTGCCGGATTGCAGGGAAGGTTCAACGCACATCAGATCGTGTGTCGCTGGGGAGCGGCTTTTGTCACCCGTTCTCCATTCACTGTAGCTGCCCTTGGCGCATAGATTTTGAGATGCGGGTAGACCGCCCGTTACCCCTCGCCGCAGGACTCGTGTTAGAATCGTCACAGTGCTGCATGCAACGCGCAGGGCCGGAGGAGGGAGAATGAATTCCGGAGAGGTGATGCAGGACAGACACCGGGAACAGACGAATGTCGACCCGGACAATGGCCGACATTCCGCATCGCGCCAAAGAGGCGGGCACCGGAATCTTCCCCGCAAGAATGAGTTTGCGCCTGATGACGGCCGCTACGTCACCTTGGAAGAGTACTGGGCGAACTGGTACGAAAACCCCTATCCCGACATCGACGTCAGCTATGAATGGAACAACGGCAGGCTGGAGGCAAAACCGTTGCCCAATAAGCCTCAACTCAACCTTTACAATTGGTTTCTCGACCTGTTGCGCCGCTACTTGGAATCGCACGAGATTGCAGATCTGATCAATTTGGAGACCGGCTTTGTCCTGACCATATCTGACCCTGCCGAGCCATCCGGTCAGCGGGCGGCAGTACGCAAACCGGACATCGGTGTGATCCTGAATGGCAACCCGGTTTCGTGGGGAAGCATCGACCAACGTCACTTCGCAGGGGTATGTGATATGGTTGTGGAAGCGCTGTCAGACTCCACCCAGGCCGAGGCTGAGCGGGATACGGAAGAAAAAAGGCGGGATTACGCACTGGCCGGGGTGAAGGAGTACTACATACTCGACCCCGGCGGCGACCATATGCACTTCTACCGTCTTGTCCCGCAGGAGAAAATTTACGAAGAAATTCCCCCCGACTCCGAAGAAGTAGTCTGCTCAGAGACCTTACCCGGATTCCAGTTCCGACTTCAGGACCTGTGGCGACAGCCGGATATGGCGGAGCTAGCTCTGGATGAGGTTTATGCAGGGTATGTCATACCCGGTTTCCGGGCTGCTGTGTCCGCCCGACGTGTCGCAGAAGAGCGGGTCGCGTCTGAAACGGCCGCGCGCCGGGAAGCAGAAGAGCGGGTGCAAGCGCTGGAAGCCGAACTGGCGAGACTGCGCCAACAGAAAAACTGAACACAAAAAGTTCAGGGACATGCCCTCGCGAACAGGATGTCCTTAACTCGGAGATCGTTTGACGGAGCGGCTGAAGATCAGTACAATCCGATTCATGTGTCAAATGTCGCATCCTTGCGGCCGATAGCATTCGAACAGAATGGAGCTGGTGAATCCAGTTAAGATGTCCTGCATAGCTATCGGACAGTTCGCAAATGGTATATTGCGGGGGGTCGCAAGCAACTTTCCACATGTAACCAACTCTTAAGGAGATTTCTATGGCTGAAAACGGCAAATCGGTAATGTCCGGAAACTACCAGGTTGTGGGGACCCGGCCCATTCGGCACGATGGTACCGATAAGGTTGTCGGCGCAGCCCGCTATGCCGCTGACCAGAACGTGCCGGGCATGTTGTACGGCAAGTATCTGCGCAGCCCCCATGCCCACGCGCGCATCCTGAATATCGATACCAGCAAAGCCGAGGCTCTGCCGGGCGTCGTCTCGGTCGTTACTTCGTCCGACCTGGCCGAAGCGGCTGACAAGATTCAGGAGATGGGCGAAGACGCCGTCAATCTGAGGTATCTGAGCGCCAATATGCTGGCCCATGACAAGGTCCTCTACCACGGCCACGCCATCGCCGCGGTCGCCGCCACAAGCGTCCACGTCGCTGAGGAGGCGGTCGGCCTGATCGACGTAGAGTACGAGCTCCTCAAGCCGGTCCTGGATGTGCGCGAGGCCATGGCAGACGACGCCCCCATCCTCCTGGAGGAATTGCGCACCGTCGCCATGGGCGAAGTCGGCGATAAGCCCACCAACGTCGCGCAACATTTCCGCCACGCACGCGGCGACCTCGAAGCCGGTTACGAGGCGGCCGACGCGATTGTCGAGCGCGAGTTTACAACGGCCATGGTCCATCAGGGCTATCTGGAGCCGCAGGCCTCGACCGTGCAGTGGCGGCCTGACGATCAGATTCACATCTGGACCAGCACCCAGGGCCCCTTCCAGATTCGGGACTCGGTGTCGGCTCTCCTGCAGGTGCCCGTTTCGCAGGTAAAGGTGACGCCCGCAGAAATCGGAGGCGGTTTCGGCGGCAAGTTCACCCCCTACACCGATCTGCCCGCGGCCCTGCTTTCCCGCAAGAGCGGCCACCGCCCCGTCAAGATGGCGCTCACCCGCACCGAAGTATTGCAGGCGACCGGCCCCACCTCCGGCAGCTACATCAAAGTGAAAATGGGCGCTTCGAAGGACGGCCGCATCACCGCAGTTGAGGCCGACCTGATCTATGAGGCGGGCGCCTATCCCGGCTCGCCCGTCGGCGCCGGCGCCGGCGTGATCCTGTCTCCCTACAAGCTCGATAATCTGCGCATCGACGGTTACGACGTTGTCGTGAACCGTCCGCAGAGTGGCGCCTACCGCGCGCCCGGCGGCACCAATGCCGCCTTCGCTTCGGAGACGGTCATCGACGAGCTGGCCGAGATCCTGGACATCGATCCGCTCGAATTCCGCCACATCAACGCCGCCCAGGCAGGAGACCGCCGCCCCGACGGGCCTGAATACAAACGCATCGGTTACAAGGAGACCGTTGAAGCCGCCATCGATCATCCCCATGCCGCCATCCCGAACGAGGGCACAAATCGCGGTCGGGGCGTCGCCTCCGGTTTCTGGTTCAATGGCGCTGGCCCTTCAAGCGTCACCGCCGTCGTGAACGCTGACGGCACCGTAAACCTGATGGAAGGCTCCGCCGACATCGGCGGCACGCGCGCTTCTGCTGCCATGATGCTGGCCGAGACAATCGGCGTCGCCGCCGAAGACATCAACCCGCAGGTCGTAGACACCGACTCGATCGGCTACACCAGCGGCACCGGCGGCAGCAGCGTCACCCACAAGATCGGCGTGACCACCCATCAACTCGGGCTGGAGCTGCGCAGAAAGATGAGCGAGCAGCTTGCCGATTACTGGGAGATGGACATTTCTGACATCACCTGGCAGAACGGCCAGTTCAGTGGCAACGGCCACAGCCTCGGCTTCAAGGAAGCCGCCCAGGAGCTGTCCAGCGGCTACGAAGCGCTGACGGCCAGCGTCACCATGAACACGGAAGGGGCCGGCCCCTGCTTCGGCACCCATATTGTCGACATCGAGGTCGATCCGGAGACGGGGAAGGTCGAGATCTTGCGCTACACCGCCGTGCAGGACGTGGGCAAGGCGATCCATCCCAGCTACGTGGAAGGCCAGATCCAGGGCGGTGTCGTCCAGGGAATCGGCTGGGCCTTGAACGAAGAGTACATCTACGACGACGAGGGCCATCTGCTCAACGCCAGCTTGCTGGACTACCGCATGCCCACGGCGCTGGATCTGCCCATGATCGAATCCGTTCTGGTCGAGGTGGCCAACCCGGACCATCCCTTCGGCGTACGCGGTGTCGGCGAAGTGCCGATCGTCCCACCCGCCGGGGCCATCGCCAACGCCATCTACGATGCCATTGGCGTGCGGCCGAACGAACTGCCAATGTCCCCTGCTCGGTTGCTGGAAGCTATATGGGAGAAAAACGGCGCCTAGCAGCCGGTTCACAGTAACTTGCGGCCAGCAATATCGCTGGCCGCCGAATCGTTCGAACAGGCGGGTCGGTAGACATTGTGTTGACCGGCCCGCCTTTTGATTCAATACGCAAATTAAGTGTTACAAATGGCACAGTTCGGCGACAGGAGATAACAGCCATATGTCTTCCTCTCGTTCCGTCGCCGTAACCGGCGGGCTGGGCAATCTCGGCACAAAGCTGCTGCTTCACCTGGCCCGCACCAGTCCCTGCACGCGGTTGATTGGGCTGGACGTGCGTGCGCCTTCGTCCGAACAGTTGAAAGCATTGCAGGACGCCGCCGCGCAGAATACGACAGGTTCGGCGCCTGCTATTGAACTGCTCGAATGCGATCTCACCGGTCCCCATGACCGCCGCTGGCGGGATGCGTTGCAGCGCGTGCAAGCTGTCGTCCACTTCGCCGCACTAAACCCCTACCCGGACGCCAGCTGGGACGAAGCGGCCGTCTCCATCGACATGACCCTCAATGTGGCGCTCGCCGCAGCCGGCAGCCCTGCCGTCGAGCGCTTTGTTTTCGCCACCTCCAATCACGTAATGGGCCGCTACAAAGACGATCCTCTCGCCGCAACAGTCGGCCCGGGCACGCTGACCCCCGACCGGCCCCTGGGCGTCGGCACCGTCTGGGCAGAGACCGATCCGCCCCTGGACGCCACCGCCTACTCGACAACCAAAATGGTGGGTGAACGCATCTGCCGGGCACTGGGGACGCACTCCAATGGCTCCACGACCTTCGTCAGCGTGCGCATTGGCTGGTGCCAGCCGGGCGCCAACCGGCCCGAAACGCTCAACGCCACCGGCGACCCGGGCATCCAAATCGGCGGCGCCGAATCCCATCCCGACCCCGAGGGATACCGGCGGGCCGAAAGCTGGTTCCGCCTGATGTGGCTGTCGAACCGCGACTTTGTGCACCTGTTTGAACGGGCCATCAACGCCGATGCCGGCGACTGGCCGGCGCCGGCCATCGTAGTCAACGGCATGTCCGACAACACCGGCATGGCCTGGAGCCTGGACGAGCCCCGGCGTTATCTCGGATACCAACCCTCGGACGACGTGAACGCCGGCAGCGAGTGATCTGCCGCTGGTGTCCAGCTACCTACGCTATAGATCGAAGACGGCCGCGAACAATGCGCCACAAAAAGGAGATTCCACATGAGCTACAAGCTCGCTTACAGCACCTTGCGCTGGCAGAATCCTGAACTGGAGCCGGCGCTGAACAGACTTGCGCAAGCGGGTTGGCAGGGCTGGGAGAGCAGACTGCCCCTCAACTGGATGGGGACGCCGGCGCGTCTGCGGCGCGTCTGCGATGACGCGGGCATGCCCCTCGTCGTCCTGACCGCCAACGGGACGCCCGATAGCCGCGATCGCGAAAACGTCGAGTTGAACCGGCGCCGCATGGAGTTCGCCGCCGAGATGGGCTGCGACTGCTTCATGTATATGAACGGCGGCAAGCCTGACGACCGCCCCGTCAGCGACGATGATGTCAAAGCGGCCGCCGAAGGCGCCGACGAGTGGGCCGATTACGCGGCCCAGTTCGGTCTGGAGTTGACCTACCACATCCACACCAATCTGCTGGTAGATTCAATCGATCACTGGAAGCTGTACATGGACAGTCTGCGCACCGCCAAGCTGTGCATCGACGTATCCCACGCGCAACTCTGGGGCTATGACCCCGTCGCGTCGCTGCGCGATTTCAGCGCCCAATTAAACTATGTACATCTGCAGGATTGGGCTACCACCACCCGCCGCGCCGACGGCTTCTACGATCCGCAGTGGTGCCAGGTCGGGGAACATGCGAACGTCGACTTTCCGGCCATTAGGGGCGTCCTGGACGAGATCGGCTACGACCGCTGGGTGACCGCGTGCCCCGGCCAGCCCATCCCCGGCCGCGATGATCCTATGAGCGAGGCCGAACGCAGCGACGGAATGGTCACCTATCTGCGGGGAATCGGCTACTAGGGGTCCAGGTCAATCTCGGGGTGATCGCGATAATATCTGGCCGTATCGATAACCAGGTTTTCCTGCAGCTGAATCGTCATACCGCCGTCAATGACCAGCGTGTGGCCGGTGATGAACCTGGCCTCGTCGGAGCAGAGGAAGCGCACCCCGTTGGCGATGTCATCGGGCACGCCCGTGTGACGTAGAGGATAGTGCTGGTCGAAGAAGCGCAGCATTGACGGGTTGCGCTCCCAGCGTTCGGCCTGGCGCTCGGTCACGATATGGCCGGGGCAAATGCAGTTGACGCGCACGCCGATCGGACCGAAATCAAGCGCCATCTGGCGGCTCATCGCGATAATCGCCGCCTTGGTCATCTCGTAGGCCAGGCTTGACGGCGCCACCAGTTGCCCGTGCACCGAAGAGATGTTGACGATGCTGCCGCCGCCGCTGGCCTGAATGTGGGGTACACCGTACTTCGCACTCAGGAAGACCGCCTTCTGCGAAGCGTCGAGCGCGCGGTCAAAGGCGGTTTCAGTCAGGGTAATGGCCGTCCCGTCCGGCTCCAGCGTTCCCCAGGCGTTGTTCACCACAATGTGCAACCCGCCCCAGAGTTCGACCGCCCGTTCGATCATCGGCCGTACCTGTTCCGGCTGCGAGATGTCGACCTCATAGGCGGAAGCCGTGCCGCCGCTCTCCTCGATGCGGGCCACGTTTTCCGCGGCCCCCTCCGGCACAATATCGGCGACCAGCACCTTCGCCCCATCCGCGGCCAGCCTCCGCGCAATGGCGCCGCCAATCCCGATCGCTCCCCCGGTTACGATGGCGATCTTGTCTGTCAGTGTCATGTGAGGTTTCCCAAGCAAGTTGTGGAGAAGAGACCGGGCTCAGTATACTTGCGGGCCCAACGATAACCAAACCGGGTTCAATCGGCTTCCTATGCTGTGCTGCAGAGGCTAATGTTTTGGTCTGATTATGAGAGATGGGTCAAACGTTATATGCTGATTTGACATGAAGCCTGCAGATTTCTGGGAACGGTTTGATAACAAGCAAATGGAAGCCAAGACCAGCGCCATACACGATATCGTTTCGCGTCTCATAGCTCTCGATCCTTATCGGATCGTGCTATTCGGCTCGTACGCAATGAAGGCAGAGGATTCGGAGAGCGATATCGATCTGTTGGTCATTCTGGACTCTGAAGACATCCCGCAGACTTTTGAGCAGCGAATGCAAAACGGGCTTCATTTGAGGGAAAGAATCCAATCGATCAACAGGCAATTTGCCATCGACCTTGTTGTCTATACCAGAGGCGAGTACGAGTATCTTCAGCGGCAAGGCTCTTCTTTCTTGCAGGAAATCGATACCACAGGGAAAACGTTGTATGAAAAGGTGGGCAATTGCAAGGCCGGGTTCTGTCCGTAGTGGCCTGAGACTCAATTGCCAAGAGGAGAGGAAACAATAATGGAGATTCCACAAGTCGATCTTCCCGGAATGCTCGGGCCAACAGAAGCGTATATTATCGGTGTTCCATTCGTAGCCATCTGGCTTCTGTCCGGCATCGTCAGCGCGATAGTCGCCACCAATAAGGGAAGAAGCGGATGCAGCTGGTTTCTGCTTGGTTTCCTGTTGGGTCCGCTGGGTCTCGTCCTATCGTTCGCAGTTTCCAAGAATCAGCCGGTTCTTGAGCAAAGAATGGTCCAACGCGGTGAGATGCAGTACTGTCCCTACTGCGCCGAACTGATAAAAGCGGAGGCAATTAAGTGCCGGTACTGTGGCGAAGGTTTCGGCGGAGATCAATCGTCGTCCCAATCGCTTTATATGCGCTAGATCGGCCTGCAAATGTCTTGCGCAAGACCCTGTTCCCGGCCGCTTCCAGAGACGTCTCTGACTTTCATCCCTCGTGAACGACCAGATTACCTTGGAGAAAAGGAATGCCATATCGAGCCGTCATCTTCGACCTGTTCGGCACATTGGTCAACAGCTTCACCCGCCGGGAGTACGACCAGGTCAACGCGCGTATGGCCGCGGCCGTCCACGTTCCCTATGCAGAATTCTGGCGGCTCATGGGCGAGACCTACCGGGACTTCTGCTTGGGTCGCTACAGCGCTTATGAGGATCTTATCTCCGATGTCTGCAGTCGCGCAGGTATCCGAGCGGACACGGCCCATATCGCGCAGGCTACCGGGTTTCATTACGAATTCATCGCCAATGCAATCGTACCTGAGCCGGACGTTCTGGAAACATTGGACAGGCTGAAGCAAAGAGGATACCGACTTGGCCTTATCAGCGACTGTGGTCCTTCTGTCCCGCTTCTCTTTCCCCAATCTCCTTTGGCCCGTTTCATTGATGTCCCCGTTTTTTCCTGTGAAGAGCGGATCAAGAAACCTTCAAGCAGTATCTATCAACGAATCTGTCAGCGCCTGGAGATAGAACCGCAGGAATGTATCTATGTCGGCGACGGCAGCAGCCAGGAGCTGACCGGCGCTGCAGAAGTAGGAATGCGACCCATTCTGAAGCGAGCCGATCTGAGTGATGTCTACGACAACAATAGACCTGAAGTGGAAGGCTGGCGGGGGCCGGCTGTTGATGACATCAAGGAACTCTGTGACATGCGCTTTTGAGACGGGACAACTCGAGTACCTGACTGTTGAATGCGCTACCATCTCGCCTTCCGCACGCGTACTGACTGGCGCTCATTCCATCTTTGCGCGGAAACTCCACCCAGACTGATCACCCGCTGGAGCCGCCGCGCCAACCTCTGCAAAGGACCAAAAACATGCTCCGCGTTTCTATCTTCAAGCACCAAGCAGAGCTAACCGACCAGTGGCTGCTCCAGAAAGTGGCCCTCGGCGCCGACGCCATCGACTTCGGAGGCGACACCGACATGCCCGGCGTCTCCGAACAGGGGTACCCCGACCTGGATGCAGTGAGCGCCCTCCGCAAGCGGGTGCGCTCCTTCGGCATCGACATCAACCGCGTCACCCTCCCCACGCTCACCCGCACCTACATCGATGAGCGGGTCGGTGCCGAGGATGAGCTGGACAACGCCGCCAAAGCTCTCGAAGTCTACGGCCAGGCCCGCATCCCCATCGCCCGCCAGCGCGTGGAGGGCGACGTCTTCCCGCAGATGATGGAGCAGTACAGCACGACGCATCGGGGCGGCTACATCGCCCGCGCTGAGACCCTCGTGCAGGGACCACACGATATTCCCTCGCGCGCCGAACTGGAGCGCTGGTGGGGGCGGTTCTGTCATGCCTTCGAGCGGCTCACACCCATCGCCGAGGAATACGACATCAAGCTGGCCGTCCACCCGTCCGATACGCCCAACGTCGACACACCCTTCGGCGGCATCGGCTTTCATCGCATCATCGACGCCTTCCCCAGCCCCAACGTCGGCTACGTCTACTGCATCGGCACCCGCTCCGAAGCCGGCGGCAGCTCACTCGTGATCGACGAGATCAACAACTACGGGCGCAAAGGCAAGCTCTTCATGCTCCACATGCGCAACGTACGCGGCAGCCTGGCCACCGCCGGCGGCTTCGAAGAAACCCTGCTCGACGACGGCGACCTCAACATGGCCCGCATCCTGCGCGAACTGTGCAACGTCGGCTTCAGCGGCTACATCAACCCCGATCACATTCCCGACCTGCCCGGAGACAACGAGACCCGCGACGTCGGCTGGGCCTACTCGATAGGCTATCTGAAAGCGCTCTATGCCGCGGCGGTGGCTTGACCACGGCGGGCGGCGATTTCTTGGTCATTGACCAGTTCAAAAGTACTTTCAACTGGTTGGCGCTAACTTTGTGCAACGCTTGCAGACAGTGTAAGGTTGAACTCACGGGCTGCGCTTCCATACTTTACAATCGACAGGTGCGATCGACTCTTGGCGAGTGAACTTTCGTCGGCTCCGCCATTACACATTACCGCAGGATCGAATAATGACACGCAAAGTCGGAATTGTCGGCGCCCGCGGCATCGGTGAAAGGCACGCACGCGCCTATACGCAGGACCCCCTCGCCGAACTGGTCGCCGTCTGCGACCTCGTCAAAGAGCGCGCTGACGAGGCCGCGCAGATGCACGGCGTGCGCGGCTACACCAGTCTCGCCGAAATGCTGCAACACGAAGAGCTGGACATCGTGGATGTCTCCACCGGCGGCTTCGAAAACGGCAGCTGGCACTTCGAACCGACCATGGAAGCCCTCGAGGCCGGTAAGCACGTGCTTGTGGAAAAGCCGATCTCCAATCAGATCGACGAGGCCCGCCAGATGGTGGCCAAGGCCGCCGAGATGGACCTCTACCTCGGCTGCAACCTCAACCACTACTTTACGCCCCCGGCGGAGAAGGCCCGCGAATATATGGAGCAGGGCCAAGTCGGCGAGCCGGTCTACTGCCTGCACAAGATGGGCTTCAACGGCGGGGAGCATACCTACAGCAAGAACAGCGCACCCAACGTCGCCGGCTTCCCCTACTTCCACGTGAAGGCATTCCTGGCCCACCCCTTCAGCGTCATGCGCCACTTCTGCGGCGACGTGACCCATGTCCAGGCCTTTATGAGCCGGCCCGCTTTCCGCGTCGAAGCAGATGACCCCATGCTCTCGGTCAACAGCATTCACCTCCAGTTTGCCAGCGGCGCCGCCGGCTACCTCCTCAGCCAGCGCGGCGACGCCACCTTCGGGCTCGGCGGCTGGTGGAGCGTCGAAGTCGGCGGAACGCGCGGCACCTTCTGCATCGAAAACTGCATCGAAAAGATCACATACTGGCCCGCCCCGACTGCGGAAGGCTCTGTGCCGCCGCAGGTCACCCACAGCGGCATCAGCGACTTCAACCAGACCTTTCCCCGCCGTATCCACGCCTTCCTTGAAGATGTAAGCAACGGAGTACCGAAGAGCGAACTGCGGGCTTCGGGCCGGGATGCCCTGGCAACCCTGGAGTACACCTGGGCCGCCATCGAATCCTATGAAAACGGAGGCGTGCTGGTCCAGCCCCATCCCCTGCCGGACTGAGGCGGTTCGTAAACAGTCGCCATGAACCTGCAAGGCGCGACAAGCTACAGATTTCGAGCTACCAGCCAAGAAAGGAAAACAACGCCCATGAGCGCCGCCGAACGATCCGACTACACCTCCCTGGTGCCCCAATTTCGCTTTCCCGAAACCTTGGCTGAACAGGAAGCCGTGCTGGAGACCAACTCACTGATGCAGCGGCTGCTCGCCTATCGCCAGCGCTACGAGGGCGATCCCCACCGTCCCATCTACCACTACGTCAACCCCGAAAACACGCTCAACGATCCCAACGGTCTCTGTTTCTGGCAGGACCGCTGGCATCTCTTCTACCAAGCCTACCCGCCCGAAGACCCTCGCCAGCACTGGGGCCACGCCATCAGCGACGATCTGATCCACTGGCGCGACTTGCCCTACGCCATCTACCCCAACCCGGAGGAATGCTGCTATTCCGGCGCAACGCTGGTCGAAGAGGACCGGGTGATCGCCATCTATCACGGCACTAAGGTCGGCAACATGGTGGCTGTCTCACACGATCCACTGCTGCTCAACTGGGAGAAGCTCACCGGCGCTCCGGTCATACCGATCGCCAGCGCCGACGGCTCGCCTCTCCCCTACCGCGTCTTCGATCCCTGCATCTGGAAGAAGGGGGACCACTACTACGCCCTGTCCGGCGGCACGCTGCCCCATAAGGCCTCCGGCAAGCGCACGCGCGCCAACTTTCTGTTCCGCTCGCCCAACCTGGTCGACTGGGACTATCTGCACCCGTTCGTGGAAGACGATATCTTCACGCTCGTTGGCGACGACGGCGCCTGTCCCTACTTCTGGCCGATAGGCGACCGCCACATCCTTCTCTTCTTCAGCCACATGAGCGGTGGGCAGGCGCTCCTGGGCGACTACGACACCGAACGCGACAAGTTTGTCGTGACTTCGCAGCACGATTTCAACTTCGGGGCCTTCGGGCCGGGCGGCGTCCATGCCCCGTCAGCAACGCCGGACGGCAAAGGCGGCGTCTACGTCATCTTCAACATGAACCCGGCCAAGCCGACCGAAGGCTGGAACCAGATTATGACATTGCCGCGGCGCCTGACGCTGCAGGGAACCGATAAAATCGGCCGCGACACACTGCTGGTCGAACCGGCAGGGGACGTCGAGTCACTACGCAGTGAGCACCGGCAGATCACCGACATGGTCCTGCCCGCTAACCAGGAGATCGTTCTGGGGAGCATCAGGGGCAACGCGATCGAGCTGATGGCGGAAATCGAGACCAACGACGCGCCGCTGGTCGAGCTGAACGTGCTGCGCTCCCCCGGCAAAGAGGAGTACACCCGCATCGCCTTCTACCGCGAGCGCGGCTTCCGCGACTGGGAGCGCTACCAGGGCTGGCAGCGGGATAAGCTCGCCGCCGCCACCGACAGTCTCATCTCCATCGACTCCTCCTACTCATCCCTATCGCCCGACGTCCGTTCGCGTGCGCCCGAGACCGGACCCGTCTTCCTCGAAAGAGATGAGCCGCTGCGCCTCAGAGTCTTCGTCGACAGAAGCGTCGTCGAAGTCTTCGTCAACGGCAAGCAGTGCGTGGCCATGCGCGTCTACCCCGACCGCGAGGACAGCGTCGGCGTTTCGCTGCGCTCGCAGGGCCAGGACGCCCGTGTCGTCTCGCTCGAGGCGTGGCAGATGGAAAACATCTATGCGTAATCTGCGGCGATCGCAAATCTATCGCCCGACATTGCTGTGAAGGAAACAAGCTATGGACATGCCAACCCTGTACGTCAACATGCTGGGGACGAGCAACTACGTAATCAAGCAGAAGACCGAGGGCCTGACCCATGCCGACAGCATGTTGCAGTTGCCCTTCCCCGGCAACTGCATGAATTGGATTCTTGGCCATCTCATGGTCTACCGCATGCAGTGCCTCGGCAATATCGACGGCGTCAGCAAGCCCGACGAGGACGAGTTCGCCCTCTACGGATTCGGCTCCGAACCAATGACCGACTCCGACAAAGCCATCCCGCTGGAGACGCTGCTGGCGCGTCTCGATGATCTCTCCGAACAGATCGGCGCTGCACTCGAAAATATGCCCGAATCCCGCTTGGATGAGCTCTTGGACGAGGAAAACGCCGTCACCGTGGCTCAGCGGCTGCACTTCAATCTGGTCTACCACGAGGCCTACCACGTCGGGCAGCTTGAGCCGCTGTACGAGCTGGCGCTCAAGAACCGTTCCTGACAGGAATCCGTCGCCGCTGACCTGGACTGCACAAGGAGCCGCGAAAGGAAAGCAACATCCATGAGCGCCGCAGAGAGAACCGACAACACCTCCCTTGTGCCCCAATACAGTTTCCCCGAGACCTTGGCCGAGCAGAAGGCCGCGCTGGAATCGAATCCCCTGCTGCAGCGGCTGCATGCCTACCGCAAACGCTACGAGGGCGCCCCCCACCGGCCCATCTACCACTACGTCAACCCGGAAAACACGCTCAACGACCCCAACGGCCTCTGCTTCTGGCAGGACCGCTGGCATCTCTTCTATCAGGCCTGCCCGCCCGAAGACCCGCGTCAACACTGGGGCCACGCCATCAGCGATGATCTCATCCACTGGCAGGACCTGCCCTACGCCATCTACCCCAATCCGGAGGAACGCTGCTATTCCGGCGCGGCGCTGGTCGAAGAGGATCGAGTGATCGCCATCTATCACGGCACCACGGTGGGAAACATGGTGGCCGTTTCGCACGATCCGCTGCTGCTCAACTGGGAAAAGCTCACCGGCGCGCCGGTCATTCCCAAGGCCAGCGCCGACGGCTCGCCTCTCCCCTACCGAGTCTTCGATCCCTGCATCTGGAAGAAAGGGGACCTCTACTACGCCCTTTCCGGCAGTACCCTGCCCCACGCAGCCTCCGGCCGGCGCACGCGTGCCAACTTCCTCTTCCGCTCACCCAACCTTGTCGACTGGGAATATCTGCACCCGTTTGTGGAAGACGACATCTTCACCGGCATCGGCGACGACGGCGCCTGCCCCTATTTCTGGCCGATCGGCGATCGTCATATCCTCCTCTTCTACAGCCATGTGAGCGGCGGGCAGGCCCTCCTGGGAGACTATGATGCCGAACGCGACAAGTTTGTCGTGACCTCGCACCATGATTTCAACTTCGGTGCCTCCGAGCCGGGCGGCGTCCATGCCCCATCGGCAACGCCGGACGGCAAAGGCGGCGTCAACGTCATTTTCAACTTGAACCCGGCCAAACCGACCACAGGCTGGAACCAGATCATGACGCTGCCGCGGCGGTTGACCCTGCAAGGCACCGACAAAATCGGCCGCGACACCCTCCTGGTCGAACCGGCCGGGGACGTCGAATCCCTGCGCAGCGAGCACCGCCAGATCACCGACATGGTCCTGCCTGCTAATCAGGAGATCGTCCTGGGAAGCATCAGGGGCAACGCGATCGAGCTGATAGCGGAGATCGAGACATATGACGCACCGATGGTCGAACTGAACGTGCTGCGTTCACCCGGCAAAGAGGAGTACACCCGCATCGCCTTCTACCGCGAGCGCGGCTTCCGCGACTGGGAGCGCTTCGAAGGTGCGCAGCAGGCCAGGCTGGCCGCCGCCACAACTAGCCGCAGCGCCACCGAGTCCTCCTCGTTCCCCGTCTACGATCCGCAAGGCCTGTCCGTCGCCGCCACCGACAGCCTCATCTCCATCGACTCCGCCTACGCCTCCCTCTCGCCCGACGTCCTTTCACGCGCGCCGGAGACCGCACCCGTCTTCCTCGAAAGGGATGAGCCGCTGCGCCTCAGGGTCTTCGTCGACAGAAGCGTCGTCGAAGTCTTCGTCAACGGCAAGCAGTGCGTGGCCATGCGCGTCTACCCCGAACGGGGGGACAGCGTCGGCGTCTCGTTGCGCTCACAAGGACAGGACGCCCGCGTCGTTTCCCTCGAGGCGTGGCAGATGAAGAATATCTATGAATGACAGCTGGTCAGCGCCAAATGACCCGCGGCCGCTGCGAAATACCCATCAGATCTTGTAACGAAAGGAGTTGCTTGTGCACAGCCCAACCCTGTACGTCAACATGCTCGGAACCGCCAATAACTACATCAAGCAGAAGACGGAGGGCCTGACCCATGCCGACAGCATGCTGCAGCTGCCCATCCCCGCCAACTGCATGAACTGGATCCTCGGCCATATTATGGTCTATAGGGAGCAGTACCTCGGCGTGATCGACGGCGTCAGCAAGCCCGACGAGGACGAGTTCGCTATCTACGGCGGCGGCTCCGAACCGTTGACCGACCCCGACAAAGCCATCCCGCTGGAAACCATCCTGGCGCGCCTCGATGATCTCTCCGACCGGGTTGTCGCCGCGCTTGAAAAGATGCCGGAATCTCGTCTGGATGAAGTGTATGATGAGGAACGGGGCGTCACCGTCGATCAGCGGCTGCACTTCTACCTGGTCTTCCACGAAGCCTACCATGTGGGTCAGCTTGAGCCGCTGTACGAACTGGCGATCGCGAACGGTAAGAATTAGCGAGCAGTTGGCAGTGATCGTTGAAGCCCTGCCAGCCGCTGTCCGCTGAAAACTGGAGACAAAAACCATGCAGCTATCCGACATCAAGACCGTTGGCGTCGTCGGCGGCGGAACAATGGGCTTCGGCATCGCCATCAATTTCGCGCTCTGGGGCTACCCCACCATCATCAGCGACCTCTCCGACGAAGTACTGGCCGGGACCAATGCCAACATCGCCCATGCCCTGCAACTCTTCGTCGAAGGCGGACTGATCGACCAGCCGCGCGCCGAGGAAACGCTCGCCCGCATCATCACCACCACCGACCTGGCGCAGTTGGCCG
This sequence comes from Caldilineaceae bacterium, assembly GCA_965204525.1. Classification (GTDB taxonomy): domain Bacteria; phylum Chloroflexota; class Anaerolineae; order Caldilineales; family Caldilineaceae; genus Bin5. Next base: position 4,192,115 of record OZ241994.1, read on the forward strand.
CACAAAGCGACTTCGTCACCGAAGCGATTATCGAGCGGCTGCCCGACAAGCAGGCGCTGTTCAAACGGCTCGATGAACTCTGCCCGCCCCATACGATTCTCGCCAGCAACACCTCGCGCCTTGTCCTCAGCGACATCGGCGCCCACATCGGCCGCCAGGACAAGCTGGTGCTCACCCACTACTTCGCGCCGCCGCATATCGTCCCCGGCTTGGAGGTCGCCAAAGGGCCCGGGGCGACCGACGAGACTTTCGAGATTACCTGCGAACTGTTGAGCAGCGCCCGTAAAATCCCCATCCGTGTGCGCGGGGAGAAATCAGGCTATCTGCTGAACCGCATTCAGCACGCAATGGCGCGCGAGGCCAGCCAGCTGTGGGCGGAAGGCATGGCCAGCGCAGAGGATATCGAGCTGGGGATCGTCTCCACCTTCGGCTTCCGCATGCCCCACGAAGGCCCGTTCCTGCACTACGATCTGGCCGGTATCTGGAAATGGCCCGAAGACGTGCGCAATCCCCGCGCCATCGAAAACGAAAAATTCCGCGAGCAGATGCTGAAAGCGCAGCCCTGGTTCGTGGACCCGGCCAACTTCGAAGCAGCCGTCGAGAAACGGGACCGGGAATACATCCGCCGCCTGAAAGAACTCTACTGGGAAGATACCGACCGCTAACCACTACTCACTGACCACTGCTTCAAATCTCCCGCGCCACCGCGGCCACCGCGGCCACCGTCTCGTCGATCACGTCCGCCGTATGCGTCGTCGACAGGAACCACGCGCCCCGCTCCAGTGCACGAACGCCCCGGTAGTGCAGAGCCTCTGTGAAGCGCACATAGCGCTCCTTATCCGCCTGCAGCGAGCTGCGATAGTCGGTGACCTGCCCCTCTACGCCGAATCCCACATGGAAGATCTGGGGAAAGCCCTCGACGCGGGCCTGGATGTCCGCCGCGTCCAACGCCTCCCCAATGCCCGCCATCAGCCGCGCGCCTTGCCTGTCGAGCGCGGCAAACGTCTCCGGCTTTTCCAGTTCCTGCAGCGTCGCGACCAGCGCCGCCATGCACGCCGGATGCCCGTTGAAAGTGCCGCCGTGCATCACACCTCCGCTCGCGAACAGCTCCATCAGGTCGGCGCGCCCCGCGAAGCAGGAGACCGGAAACCCGCTCGCAATCGCCTTGCCAAAAGTCGCCAGGTCCGGCGTCACCCCGAAATGGGCCTGCGCGCCCCCGGGCGCAACCCGAAAGCCTGTGATCACCTCATCGAAGATAAGCACTGTGCCCGTTGCGGTGCATGCCCTACGCACGCCTTCCAGGTAACCGTCACCCGGAACTATCGTACTCGTGTTGCACATCGCCGGCTCCATGATTACGCCCGCCACATCCCCGCGCTCAAGCCGCTTCTCCAACAGTTCCAGGTTGTTCCACGGCAGCACCTCCGTGTGCAACCCGGCCTGCAGGTCCTGTCCCGCGCTCGCGGGAACTGCGTTCGGCGCCTCCTCAGGGCCGTACTCCTCCGCGGTCGGCGCGATGCTCCACAAAATGTTGTCCATCCAACCGTGGTAGTGCCCCTCGAACTTGATGATTACCGAACGCTGCGTAGCCGCCCGCGCCAGCCGGATCACCGCCTGCACCACCTCACTGCCCGCGCAGCTGAAGCGTACCCGCTCTGCGCACGGCACCATCTCGCAGACCATCCTGGCCGCTTCCTGCTCGATCCGGCTCTGTCCGGCAAAGAGGATGCCCGAACCCAGCTGCTTCTCCACCGCCTCCAACACCGGCGCCGGGTTGTGGCCCAGGATCATGGGGCCCATGCCCAGGTAGTAATCGATCAGCCGGTTGCCGTCCGCGTCGTACAGGTAAGGGCCCTCGCCCCGCTCGAAAACCAGCGGCGTCGGCGCAATTCCCAGCCGGTAGTTACTGTTCACCCCGCCGGGCAGAGACTGCGATGCCTCGGCGATCAGTTGTCTCGATCCCTCAAAGGTCGTCATCAGGCCCATTCCTTGTCTCGTGGTAACGATTCAACCAAAGTCAATTCGCCCCTCCTTATACGCATCCGCAACCAACTGCCGCACTCACTGACCACCGATCACTGCAGTTCCGCATTATCGCAGTTTCAGTCTGCCTGTACAACTGCGCGCAGGGTCGCACAATTGCTTTTTTGTCTGTTGGCGGGTACTCTTTTCCTACCTCAATCCTCATAGACCTCCCGATTACACGACAGTGGAGATTCGCTCATGTCAACCAACAGTCAGCGCTCAGGCAGCGAACCCGCAGAGCAGTTCACCTGGGCCGGAATGTACGCCCGCAGTGCATCTGAACCTAAGGCTTTGGGCGCAGGGAAACGCGGCCGGTACGACTTCGCCGTCGCCTATCCCGATCCCGGCTCTCTGCCTCTGGAAGGGCTTCTTGATGGCCTGCGGGAGGCAATGGAAGAGGAGGGCGGCGACCTCTCCCTCTACGCCAATCCCCAGGGCTACACGCCCCTGCGCGAGTTCGTGGCCGCCAAGCTGCAACGCGACAGAGCGATCAACGTGACCGCAGACGACATCATCCTCGCCGACGGCTCCAGCCAGCCCATCCATATGGTTGCCGAGACACTCCTGGATCCAGGCGACGTCGTCCTCACCGAGGATTTCGTCTACAGCGGCACGCTCAATACCCTGCGCCGTTTTCGCGCCGACCTGCGCGGCGTGGCCACCGACGAAGAAGGCATGATTCCGGCCGCCATCGAAGAGGCCATCCGCACAGCCAGCGCCGAGGGCAAAAAGCCCAAGCTGATCTACACCGTGCCCACCTTCCAGAACCCACAGGGCTGGACCATGACTCTGGCCCGCCGCAAGGCATTGGTGGCGCTTTCACAGCAATACGACGTGCCGATTCTGGAGGATGATTGCTACGTCGACCTGCGCTACGAGGGCAACGACGTTACCTCGCTCCATTCTCTCGACGAGACCGGCCGCGTGCTCTACGTCGCTTCCTTTTCCAAAATCATCGCGCCGGGCATGCGCCTCGGGTATCTGACCGGTCCGCGGCAGTTCCTCGAACACGCGATCGGCGCAAAAAGCGGCGGTTCCGTAAACACCTTCGCCTCATGGGCCGTGCACCGCTTCTCCACCACCCATCTCTACAGCCACATCGAGGAAATCAACGACATCCAGAAAGATCGCCGCGACGCTATTCTTGACGCGCTCGATGAGAATTTCAGCGGCAGCGGCGCCACCTGGAGCCGCCCGCAGGGCGGGCTATTCATCTGGCTGCAACTACCGGAGCACGTCGATCTGGCCGCAGTGCGCGACGACATTCTCGATGAGTATGACGTCGGCTATCATCCAGGGCCGCTCTTCGCCCCCGACGGCGTCTCCGGAAAGAACTGCGCACGGCTCTGCTTCGGCTACAATCAGCCTGAAGAGATCAGGGAAGGGATCCGTCGTCTGGCGACCGCCTTTCGCGCCAAAGGACTGATCCCGTAGTAGCCTGTGACGTTTCCGGCAACCGGCCGCCGCGAAAACAGGTAACAGTTTCGGAGTGCGTTTATGAACAGGTGGGAACCAACTCAGGAGCAGTGGGCCGACTGGGAGGCGAAAGGTTATTTCGTCATTCCCGGCAGCCACAAACTGGGAATCTTCCCCCACCTCCTCTATGCCGACAGCATCCACGGCGAACTATGCACCGCCTTCCCACCGGAGCAAGTGGATATTTCCGAAATTCCAGGGCCGGGCCTCTTTCCCGCGGTAGGAGAGACGGCAGCGCCTGTCGGCTGACCTCTGCGCCAGCCATGCAGGCCCCGCACATCGAAAATCACCCGCAAATGACAGGCCATCCTGCCCACGACGAACTCGTCCGGGAAGTGCGCTCCTGGTACATCTGCGACTATCCAGCTCTGGGCAAGGTCGTGGCGCGCCGCCGGTTCGGCTACTACAGCCGCATCCAACAGACCGACTACTGCGACATCCACATCCTGGAACCGTTTGACCCGGCAGAGGCGCCCGCATTCATTGCAGACGTGCACGCCTTCTACGGCCAGCGCCGCGTACACATCTTCACTCACGGCCAGGCTGTCGACACGCGTCTGTCCCACGCGCTGGAGCAGGGCGGTTGCATCCGCGGCGCCGACATTCTCTATCTGGCCCATGTGAATAAGGGCGTGCCTCCCAAAGCCGAGTCAGGCCCTGGACGCATCGAGCCGGTTACGCCCGGCAATCTCCGGGACTATACAGTTACAAAGCTAAAGGGGTTTGCCGGCAAAGAAGAGGAGCCGGACCCGGCTGCCGTCGAAGCCGATATGGCAGTCCGCCGGGCGGACCTGAATGCCGGCGGGGCCTTCCTCATCGCCCGGGTCGGCGATGAAGCCGCCGCTGTCATCGGTTGGTACGAGGGCCCCGACCGCTACATCTTCAACTTGGTGACGCGGGCGCCCTTCCGCAATCAGGGCATCGCACGTCAACTGCTGTCCCGTGTGCTCGCAGACACCTACGCACTGGGCAAACGATCGCTCCTGATCAACACAGATCCGGCAGATACGCCGGTACAGTTCTACCGTCGTCTGGGCTTCGTTGATGAGATCTACTGGAAGGGAAAGTGGCTCTGGGCAGGCTCTTCTTCCCGATAACGGGCGGTCGGCCGCTTGCCGTCATCTGTTTCACTGGGGTAGAGGCAGCTCAGAGTATTCGAGGTTGCCCAGGTCGGTCATTTCGCCGTCTGTTATCTTAAAGAGGACCGCGTCGGGTGTACCCTCCTGGTACAACAGGAAGGAGCTCATCACGATGTCGAGAATGAGGCCGTACCGTCCGGATTCGAGGTCCTCAAACACGAAGCGGCCGCTGGCATCGGTATAGGTAATCGGCGCAGTCGACGGGTCGTACGCGACAACCCGCTCCGTGCCCTCATCATCGCTCAACGTCTCACCGATCGCGAGCTTCACGTCCGCCACCGGCTGAAAGCCATCCTCCGTTTTCAAGAGGAGCACCCCGGTCAGAGCGCCGCTGCCAGTCGCGTTCTCTGGCGATGAACTTGTCGAATCCGCGACCGCTCCGCTGTCCGCCCGTGTGCTGCCTGCCCTGCTGTCCCGTCCTGCTGTCGTCAGAGAAGAGGTCTGCTCTTCCCCGGGAATGCCGCCGCTGCACCCCAGGAACAGCAGAACCGTAATGAGAATATACGCTTGACGTTTCATGAGCTGTTCCCGCAACGAGCAGTGAAACGCGTTCCCGCTTCCCTCACACTTAATCGTTACTGATTGATCGCCTCGTACACCTGGAACTGGTCGTCCGTAGCGCCAGTCTTCAACTGGTTAACCACCGCTATGATTTTGGCGCCGTCAGCTGTAGCCGTGCAGGTGGCGCTGCCCACATAGCCGTCCTGAATCTTGTTCGCCTGCAAGTCCGTCAAAGTCTCATTCGGCTGCAGTGTCCCCGTGACCGTGTAGGTCGTGTCGGTGAAACTGCACTCCACCGCGGTCTCTGACGACCCTACGTTCATCACATTAATGCTCGTGAAAAAACCGGCGTTGCGGTCGTTGATTGTAGGCATGCGCACAGCGCTCGTGGCATCGTCCGGATCAAAGCTGCCGTAAGCCGCAAACTGGGTTAAGGGAGAACTTCCGGCTCGTTGGCTGACAACCGCCGCCAGAGGCTGACTCGCGCTGTTTGTGGTTACATGGCCGGAACCGATAAACTTCTCACCGCCCGCGCAAGTGGAATTGGCGCCGCTCCCAAAGGCGCCGCCCGCAAAAGTAACGGTCTGCCCGGCAGCGACCGTCTGCGTTTCCGTGCACGCGCTGCCCGCCGCCGACGGCATGTAGGATACCGTTACACTGGTATCCGTGTCGCCCGTATTCTGTATCTGAATATCGGTGTTGATGCCGTTATTGTTGGCGTTCACCAGGGGCATTGCTGGATTGACAGCGCCGCTGGCGAACCCGTTGTAGGCCGCCATTGAGGCCGTATCTTCCAGAAACGCGACCACGACGACAGGCTCGTCGCTTGTCACCTTGGCTGAGAAGAGATTACTCGTGTGCAGCTCCTGTTTCTGATAGAAATTATGCGAAGCGTAGGCGGCCAGCGTGATGTTCGTCGTGATTCCGTCGCTGTAGTTCACCGTCACATTCGTAGAGGACGGGTTGGGATTCTGCAGAGCAAACCAGCTGTTGAAGCCTCCATCACTGTTCGCCATCAGCAGGGGCAGGTAGACAGTTGTGCTGCCCTGACTTTCTCCTACGTACGTTCCTCCCGCTGTCAGCGCGCTGTTCATCATGTTGCTGAGCGCGGCGACCGGCTGATCCGATGAGATCACAACCGATCCGCTGAATCCCTCCTGCACCGGCAGTGTGAAGTAGATCTTTGAACGGTCGCGCTCGATGATATCAGTCAGCGTCTTCTCCAAGCTGCCATCCTGCCTGTAAAAGGCCAGGATGATATTGGCTGTGGATTGACTCATGTTGTAGGTCTGAATCGTAGACTTGTAGCCGGGAAATTGCCCCTGGGCATGAGTGTGCGAATAGCCTATGACGAAGGCAAATACCAGTGCCAGTGCAACTGTGACAAAGGCAAAACGCTGTTTCCGTTTCATATCTCTGCACTGCTCCTTCCACAATACGTTGCGCACTGCGCCGCATAACCAGGGGAATGAACTTTCATTATAGTATTTCAGTGTAGTGTAACAAAGTCATGCCGTCAACAACTATCCGGTCGGCGCATATGAACCTCGGAGGGCGCGCGACCGCGTATCGCCTGCCCTGCGTCGCGCGCAGAACAGGTTCTCCCGCTATGTTTCCGCTGCATGCTGATAGGACAGCAAACCCTTGTCGCGCGGAGCGACCCGGGTCAGCCTCAGAAGGGACGGGACTCTCTTGCGCGGACCCAGCTCGAATCGCCGCAGTTCTGACGCCGTCCAGGATGCGCAATAGGACCGCGTATCGACCTTGCAGACAGCGATGCTATCGCTTCGCCCGCGGATCTCTATCGCTGCGTCCGGGATCGCGACGGCCTGCCCGCCCCCGCAGAAGACTGCCGAAAAACATCTGGCCCAGAGAATTGCCGTAATCCTCGCGTGAGGTCGGCTCCGTCAGGCGGTCCCAATCGCGCAGCTTCGCGTCTCGCTCCCACTTGGCCCGGCCATCCACCAGTCCATCCAGCGCCTCCTCCAGCGGCTTGGCGTCCTCGGCCGACAGGTGCTCGCGCCACGTTTCCAACAGCCCGGAAAACAGGTTCATCCGTTGCAGAATCGTATCGCGGTTGGCGAACAGTGAGGCGGCCAGTTCCGCAGGACTGGCGTCCAATGCCGTACTGAGGGCGAAGCGGCGCCCGGCCAGCTTCTGGCTTTCATTCCAACCGGGGGCATCGAACGCACCCTGGAAGAGGACCGCTGCCAGGAGTTCCGGCAGCTGTTCCACCGCCGCCACAATGCCGTCATGTTCAAGCGGATCAATATAGAGGGGCTTCGCGCCTAACCGAGCCAGCAGATTGCTTACCAGTTCCAGCGCGCTGGATTCGGTCTGCGTGGCCGCGCCAATGCAGAAAGTGCTGTCCTTGAACAGATCGCTGCGCGGCTCCGGCTGGCTGCTGATGTCAACGTATACCGGCCGGCCCGCGACAAAGTGGATACCTTCCGGCAGGTTGTCGGACGCAATCTCGAGCGCCGGCTGCATCACTGCCCCGATTCCCAGGATCACCGCGCCCTCAGCCACATCCTCGCGGATGTGCTGCAAAAACTCCTGCAGTTCCGACAGTGGTTCGGTGGTGATGACCAGGCTCGCGCTGTCGCAAGCTGAATGCAGATTCCATGTGGTCGAGTCGATCGCGCCCAGCTGCTTGGCCTCATTCATCCGCGAAGGCTCGCGGTCATGGCCGATGACCTGGTAGTTGCCCGCATTTTCCCGTAACGAAAGACCGATGCTGGTCCCAATCAAGTCCATCCCAACAATCGTGATTCTTGCTGTCGTCTCTGCCATAAGTTGCCGTCCTGAATGTTGTCAAAATCGCGCCCCTGTGCGCGGCGCCGATTTCGTCCCGAATAGAGGGCCAGTCTGTATCTGCCATTGAAATACAGCAAGGTCCCGTCTGATTTGGCAGACGCCGCCGGCAGAAACCGAGCCGGCGCATCCAGCCTCCGATCCTGCCCTGCCTTGAACCCCGTGTCACGGCGTCGGTTGGGATCAGTTCTGGCTGTCAGCCCACTGCAGTGCGGCCAGCAGGCGCATTCGATCTTCTGCCGCCCCTTGCCGTCCGCTGCCCTCCGCCCATCGTGTCTCCGAATCGTCCGCCGAAGTCAACACGGCCTCCGGCCGCCCTGTCTTGTCCTGATGATGGGCGATCAACCAGCAAGTAAGCGGGCTGCATCCATCAGCATCGGCCCATCGCGCGCCAATGCGCGGATGCGTCAAATGAACATGCAGAAGGTAGCGCCAGCCGCCGGTCGAATCCTTTACGGTCAGACGGGCGGCGAGCTCTGGCGCCATCGTCTCCATCAAGACAAGTGCTGTCCGCACCCACGCGTTGAGTGACAGACCGACCTTCGCGGCCGCAAGCTTGCCCGCATCGTGGAGCAGCGCCGCCGCCGCCAGGTCCGGATCATCCCAGCCCGCGCGCTGCAAGGTGGTCAAGACGTTTAAGCTGTGTCGCTGGGCATCCACCGGCATCTGCTGAAAGCGGGTCAGCCCGGCGGTTGGAAGAAATTGGGCTGCCTGCTGCAGCTCGTCTGCCGAAACGGAAGCGGTAATGCCGTGCACGAACTGGCGTATGCGCCGCGTAATCCTGCGGGCCGTACCCTGCATCTGTCAATCCAGTTCAACTCCTATCGCCCCATCATACTCAATCACTGCCCCCCACCCAAATAGGCAACACCCGTCGCACCCTTCATCCCCCAGATCAGCCGCCCAACCCTGAAACGACTCATCCCCAATCAAATCGCAACCCAGAATGACCCGAGCGATGGCTTCCCTCACTCCACTTCACCCTCTCCTCGCCTTTTTGGGGGGTCGGCCGCGAGCCATAGACGAAACGCCTGAGCCTGGTTCGTGACCAGAGATGAGAGGCCGGCCGAGCCTGCCATCGCCCCACTTGGCTCGCCTACTCCGGGCGCGAACTAATCACTGGCCACTAACCTCTGGTGTTCGATGGTTCAACTCCCGAAAATACGAATCAGCCACTCTGCGATCTGGTCGGCTGGCCCCCAGATGATGTTGCCAGCAAGGAAGATCGTGGCCAGAAGGATTAGAAAACCGTAGCGGTTCAGAAATAGACGAAGTTCAAGGTGGTTTCCGGGCAAGATGCTAAACAGGATGTGGGAGCCATCCAACGGCGGAATTGGAATCAAATTGAAAACAAACAGCAGCGTATTAATCCTGATAAAAGAGACGAGAATGCGTTCTAGCAAAGGGATGTCGACGAACGGGAAAAGAAAAGCGCCCACCGCAGCCAGAACCAAATTGCTGACAGGGCCCGCCGCCGCCACCAGTATCGTCCCCACGCGCACGTCCACTTCGATGTTGTTGGGATTCCACTGCACCGGCTTAGCCCAACCAAATCCGGCGAATAGGAGTAACATTGCGCCGAAGGGATCGATATGAGCAATGGGATTAAAGGTATAGCGCCCTTGCATGCGCGGCGTAGGGTCCCCCAATTGGACGGCCATGGCCGCATGCGCCATTTCGTGGACAGGGAGGGCAACAAGAAGAATGAGTGAGACAGCGATTAGCCATGCCGGATTGCTCAGCCGCCCTAGGGAACTGCCCCCGGAAAGAAGGGCAAAGAGGACCAGAATCCCAACGACCCCGATCCCGATCTGCTGCCCGCGGCTGAGGGCGTTCCAGCCCCGGCCGCCAGAACCTTGATACATTTCACTACTCCAGATAGCCGCTAGATGAGTGGAGAGACTGCTCCGCCGCGCCCAACTGTACGTTGATGGGACGTTGGGCATGATCCCACCAGCTATAACCCCAGAACGCGATCACAAAGATGATCAATCCGACCGCCAGCCAGTTTCCCAGACGGCCGTAGGCGCGACGCATCACCTGTGTCCCCAACGCCACGAACATCGTAAATGCCGGCGCAATCCAGATGACCCCCTCGAACCGGGCTGCTCTCTCACCGACCTGGGCTGTGGGCCCCGAAAAAGTCGGTGCCACCAGACCGATGCCGTAGAGCAGCAGAACCGGCAGAATCAGCCAGGTCGCCAGCATGCCCACGTTTGCAATCCGCCCTCCGAACTCCGTATACCCAACCAGCAGACCGGTCAAGCCGAGAAAGAAGATCGGGATCAGCCAAAAATGTGAAATCGGATCCAGCAAGCCCTGGGCATTGTTGAGGAGCAGCGTGCGCGCCATCTCCGGTAAAGGCGTGGCCGGGACGTCGCTGAGGGCGTTTTGCAACGCGCTGCCGCTCTGCTGTTCGACCCCACCAATTACCCCGGCCAATAGGCCCCTGCCCCACGCTGTCAAAGGCAGGATCGGTAATGCAAAGCTGACAAATGTCAGCCCGTATCCTTTCCAGCGCTGCCGGTTAAGCGGATTGGCAAGCAAAAACCAGACCAGATGGACCGGCAGAATCAGCGCCGTCATCACGTGCGTATAGATCGATATCGAGGTTATAACAAGATAGATCAGCCAGCGCACATATCCGCTGTGCCACATCGCCTGCAGCCAGCTCCAACTCGAGAACAGCACCAGCCCCACAACCAGCCCATAGCGCCCCCCTTCCTGGCTGTACCAGAGCTGTAATGGATTGAACGCCAGAAAAAGCGTCGACAGCAGCGGCAGATTCCTCAGCAGCGTGCTGCCTACCGCCGGTACCATCCGGCGGGCGACCTGCCACATCAGCGCCATGCCGGCCGCGCTGGCCAGCACAGAAAAATAACGCAGCGCGAAGAGATCGGTCCCGAAGAACTCCAACCACGGGCGCATCAGCAGATAATATACCGTCCCATTCTGCCCCGGCGCCGCCAGCGTCCCAACCAATTCGCCCACGGGGCGGGCCGCCAGCTGGATCGTCTCCTCTTCCACCCGGTTAAGATTCCGCGCCATCACACCGATCATCCGCCAGGCGAACGCAAGTAGGACCAGAAGAGCCATCCAGCGCTGTTGCCCCTGGGGCGGGCCGCCCGGGCCCTTGCGCGGCGCGTACCTTGGCTCGGGCGTTTGCACAAGTTGAAATCGGACCGGTGAGTCAAAGGAGAGTTTCATAGCGGGACGTAGGGTATTGTAGGCGTTCCGACAAAAAGGGCCGATACAAATAATGATACCCTCTACGCCGGAGAAGACCAATCATTCGAGAATCGGCTGTGTATTCCAGTAATTGGAGCACGAAGGCAGGTCGAGTGGGCCGGAGAGCAGGCGCAGAAAGGGAACAGCATCTCTCCAAGATGTGCGCCGCCGCCAATTTAGAACTGGCCACATACCGGCTACCGCTCGCCGCCAACGGTAGCCCAATCAAAATCGACGACTCCCGAGTGGATTTCGAGTGTCTCGCCGCCGCCTGTGCCGAGCCGCAGCGCGCCATGCGAGGAGATCCCGACTGCCCGGCCGCGAATCGGCCCGTCAGCAGTGTGGGCAGTGACGACAGCCCCCATTCCGAATAGCGCGCCCTGCCAGTCAGCATGCACTGCGGAAGCCGCAGGCCGTGAGCCGGGCGCGCACAGATCATCCAGCGCCCGGCACAGAGCGACCAGCAGATGCTCTCTTTCGATCGGAGAAGAATCTCCATTGGGCGGGTCGACGCCATGGCCCAAAAGCATCAAGCTGGATGGAGGCAGCCCGCCGCCGCGAACAGACGGTAACTCCTCCTGGCGCTGATTGACATTGACTCCGATACCCAGAATGACGCCGCTCAGTTCCTGCTCCTGGAAGATGCTTTCCACCAGAATGCCCGCCAATTTCACCGGGCCTTCAGCTTCCACTGCGATCACGTCGTTCGGCCACTTCAGGCGTACACGGTCTTCCAGCTTTGGACAGCACTCGCCGATCGCCCGCAGCAGAGCCAGGCCCGCCAGCATCACCGCCAGTGACGGATGTTCCGGCAGCAGTTCACCGCACAGAATATAGCTGCCCAGCAGCCCCCGCCCGCTCGCGTCTTCCCAGCCGCGATCCAACCGGCCCCGCCCGGCCGTCTGATGGTCGGCAATGACCACCGCGCCCGCAGCACTGTCGCCCCGCCCGTCCAATATCCCGCGCGCGATCGGCATCGTGCTCGGCACGGCATGGTGAAACTCTATACAGTGCCCCACATGGTGACGCGACCTGGGCCCTTCCGGGGCGCTCAGCGTCGCTCGTGCCCGCGCAATCCATCCAGGTGGATCGGACGGCGGGCGGCAGGCACAACTCTTTCGCGACTTGGCCCCGGTGCGGGCGGTTTCCGCTTGGCCCAATTTCCTTGTGATCTCCTGTCGTATCGTGTAGAATGATCGCACACTGTAGCAGTCAAAAGTGGCAAGTAATGGGTACCCGCTCTTCGCCCACAAACTGCCGCCTGCCGACCACGCTCAGAGGCTGTTCCTGCGCCAATCCCACCATTGACGATAATGTATGCGTGCGTTGCCGTTGGTCTGGGGAGCGCCGGGTTTATCGTATGCGCTATAATATCCAGTGCGCTACCGCGTCACGATATCTGCGTAGTGTGCACCGCCGTCTGCAGACCGGTTCACCAGGCGCCAGGAGGGCTGGTGGGAGTTTGTCGCCTTTCTGATTCTCACAGGAACTGGGAATTGTTTCAAGTGCGCAGTTCTGCGCACGCCTACAGCCTCACCGTGGCCTGAAAGTGCCCAATGATTCAAAAAGCCGCAGCCGTTCAGCCGGAACTGTCCGAAAAAGATGAAGAGTTAACCGGGATCGATCGACCGGAGAGCGACTCCGGCGAAACAGTTCCCTCCGTCGCAACCCCCGCCGTCACCCGCTTCTGGGAGGTTGACAGCTGGCGCGGCGTGGCCATCATCACCATGGTTATCTTTCATCTGATGTTCGACCTGCGCAACTTCGGTGGCGTACCGGTCGTTCTGCATGAGGGCTTCTGGTTCTACTTCCAGCGATTCACCGCGACTTCCTTCATCACCCTGGCCGGGGTCTCGGTAGTTCTGAGCTACAATCGGACCCTGCTTCTACGTGGTTCGGTCGATGGCTTGGCCTGGAAAACTGTCCGCCGGGGGCTGCACATTCTCGGTATCGGACTCATACTCTCATTAGTTATGCGGGTGGCCGTTTTGCCGCCTATCGACTTTGGCGTGCTGCATCTGATCGGGACATCGATAATCTGCTCGATCCCTTTGTTAAACAAGCGCTGGCTGACGCTGGCGGTGGCGGGCGTGCTCTATGCGCTCAGTTATCTTCTGCAATACATGAATGTGCAGGCGCCGGCCGGTGTCTCCTGGCTCGTTCCGCTGGGCATCGAACCGCCTGGCTACTACTATTCCGACTACTTTCCCTTTCCCCACTGGTTTGCCATCTTCCTGATCGGCGTATTCGTGGGTACTGTTTTCTATGAAGGCGGCGCGCGCAAACTTCCGCTGCCCAATTTTGGAGGGATTTTCCCATTCCCTGTTCTGCAGTTCCTTGGCCGTCACTCCCTCGTCATCTATGTGATTCATCAGCCGATACTGATCGGCCTGCTGCTCCTGACTGGAACCATCACGCTTGGGTGACGGGTAATGACGCCTGGACCGGACCATTCTCAAGCACAACCGCCGTCTGTTATTTTCGGCCCTGCGATCATGACCGGTCACGTCCGCGCCTCGGCAGCGAAAAAGCTCGTTTAGCGCGCCCGGCGCTCGAAATCCGCGGCGGGCAGCGACCAAGATGCCGGGAACAACCGCAATTCGACCAACGACAGGATAGAGGAGTTCGTCTTGACTGACTCGACAATCGATCCACGTATCACCGATCTGCGCAGCCGTAAAGACATGGCCAAGCTCGGGGGCGGCCTCGAACGGATCGAAACTCAGCACGCCAAGGGCAGGGCCACCGCACGCGAGCGGCTCGAGCTCATGCTGGACAAAGGCAGCTTTCGCGAATTGGACGCCCTCGTCACCCACGACAGCCACGACTTCGGCCTCGACAAGCAGCGCATTCCCGGTGACGGTGTCGTCACAGGCTTCGGCACAATCGATGACCGCCTCGTCTACGTCTTTTCCCAGGATTTTACCGTCTTCGGAGGCAGTGTAAGCCGTCACCACGCCGCCAAAATCTGCAAAATCCTCGATATGTCCATGAAGAACGGCGCTCCCGTCATCGGCCTAAACGACTCCGGGGGCGCCCGCATCCAGGAAGGCGTCCTCAGCTTGGCCGGCTACGCCGACATCTTTTTCCGCAATGTCATGGCCTCCGGCGTTGTACCCCAGGTCAGCGTCATCATGGGACCCTGCGCCGGCGGAGCAGTCTACTCGCCCGCCATCACCGACTTCGTCATCATGGTGAAAGATACCAGCCACATGTTCGTCACCGGGCCCGATGTCGTCAAAACGGTCACCCATGAAGAGGTCACCTTCGAAGAGCTCGGCGGCGCCTCGATCCACGGCAGCAAGTCCGGCGTCGCCCACTTCACCGCCGAAAACGAAGAAGACGCACTCTTCATCGTGCAGCAGTTGATGAGCTATCTGCCTAACAACAACATGGAGGATCCTCCTCTCGTACCTTCCACCGACGATCTGCTGCGCCAGGATGAAGAGCTGGATTCAATCGTGCCGGACAACCCCAACCGTCCCTACGATATGAAAGAGATCATCCGGCGTATCGTAGATGACGGGCAGTTCCTCGAAGTCCACGAACAGTGGGCCCGCAATGTGATGGTCTGTTTCGCCCGTCTCGGCGGCCGCACCATCGGTATCGTCGCCCAGCAGCCGGCCGTCCTCGCCGGCGTCCTCGATGTCGACGCCAGTCAGAAAGCGGCCCGCTTTGTCCGCTTCTGCGACTGCTTCAATATCCCCTTGGTCGTCCTCGAGGACGTGCCCGGCTTCATGCCCGGTCTCAATCAGGAGCACGGCGGCATCATTCGCCATGGCGCAAAGCTTCTCTACGCCTTTTCCGAAGCGACAGTTCCCAAACTGACCGTCATCGTGCGTAAAGCCTACGGTGGAGCCTACTGCGTCATGAACCCCCGCCACATCGGCGCCGACCTGGTTCTCGCCTGGCCTTCCGCCGAAATCGCGGTCATGGGGCCGGAGGGCGCTGTAAACGTAATCTTTCGTCGTGAAATCGCGGCTGCTGAGGATCCCGTCGCCAAGAGAAACGACCTGGTCGCAGACTATCGCAGCCGTTTCGCCAACCCCTACATCGCCGCCGCCAACGGCTTCATCGACGACGTCATCGAACCGCATGAGTCCCGGCCCCGTTTGATCAATGCCTTGGAGATGCTGCAGAACAAACGCGATCGGCTCCCCCCCAAGAAACACGGGAATATCCCACTGTGAATCCAACGCTGCCGGGACCGAATGGAGAAAGGAATACCGATCGCATGACCGGCCAGAACGGTAATCAGGAAGAGCTTCAAATCGAGTCTCGGCCGTTCACTGGCAAAATGCAAAAACTGCCCCAAATCGAATTTGAGCTGTCCGCCGAACAGTTCGCGCTCATGGGCTTTCCTCGACTGCAACAGGGCCTGCCCTTGACAGCCGTGCTCGATGGCGGCGTCCTGCTGCCCGAACCGGGGCCGGATCCCTGGTACGCTGTCCGGAAGGATCCGCTGCCTCCCCGCTTCACCCAGATCGGCCCCGCTCTCTACGCCTTCGCCGGTCAGATCGTCGAGGCCGATATCCAATACGGCAGCGCCCAGATGGCTGTGATTGTGGTAGACTGCGGCTTCGTTACCCTGCGCGTGGCCTGCGCGCCAAATGACGACGGCGTCCTCCCGGAAGGAACCTGGGAAACCCGCTACGCCGCCGGCTTTGCGCCCGTGCAGGCAATTGTGGAAGAAAGTTTCAGTTCGCCCGTGGGACGCACTGTCGATCTCTCAATGTGGGGGTTTCGGCGTTTGCTCCTCTCGCCGAACGACAGCGCCTTCGGCGCTTGGCATCCGAGTAGCGAGATTCCACCGGCTCCCTTTACCTGTGACCGCCTTCTGATTCAGGCTCGAGTCCATCGTCAGGGAATATAGTGTGCGGATACAATGTGCGGATACAAAGTAAAATCGCTCCAGGGGCACGGCGCAGGATCGGGCTGCATCTCGGTCCAGGCACAAGGCCTGCCTTCAGTCGGGACTTACAATGGCTCCCGTAGTGAAACGAGCAGAGAGAGGAAAACGACGCGTTTCGCCCAGGGGACACGCCCCTTTTGAAATAGACGTAAGACTGTAAGGAACTGCGCATGTTCAAAAAAGTTCTGGTTGCGAATCGAGGTGAAATCGCCGTCCGCGTGTTGCGGGCCTGTGAAGAGCGGGGCATCGCCACCGCCACCGTCTTTTCCGACGTGGACCGGACTGCCCTTCACGTGCGTTACGCCGACGAAGCCTATCACATCGGCCCGGCCCCCAGCCGCGACAGCTACCTCCGCATCGACAAGATCATCGATGTGGCCAGCAAGGCCGGCGTTGATGCCATCCATCCCGGCTACGGTTTTCTGGCCGAAAACGCTGAATTTGCCGCCGCCTGCGCCGACGCCGGCATCACCTTCATCGGGCCCTCACCCGATGCCATCGCCAAGATGGGCGATAAACAGACCGCCCGCGAAACCGTTGCCAAAAACAATGTGCCCCTTGTGCCCGGCTCCCGCAAGGGCCTGCGAGATGACGAGCTGAAGGCAACCGCCGTACAGATCGGGTTCCCTCTGATGATCAAGGCCACCGCAGGCGGCGGCGGCAAAGGCATGCGCGTCGTCCATGATCCCAACCAGTTCACCAGCGCCCTCCTGGCCGCCCGCCGCGAGGCCGTTGGCGCCTTCGGCAATGGCGAAGTCTACCTGGAAAAATTCATCTCCAGCGCCCGCCATATCGAGGTGCAGATCCTGGCCGACAGTTACGGGCATACCATCCACCTCGGCGAGCGCGAATGCTCCATCCAGCGGCGCCACCAAAAGCTGATCGAAGAAGCGCCCAGCGTGGCTGTCGACGAAAACCTGCGCCAGGAGCTCGGACGCGTCGCAGTGGCCGCCGCCGAGTCTGTGAACTATGTCAACGCCGGTACGATTGAATTCCTGTTCGACCCCGATGAGGAGAAATTCTACTTTCTTGAGATGAACACCCGCCTGCAGGTGGAGCATCCCGTCACCGAATTTGTGACCGGTGTCGATATCGTCAAAGAGCAGCTCACCATAGCCGCCGGCCGCCGCATGCGCTACCGCCCCGAAGATATCCGTCCCAAGGGCTGGTCCATAGAGTGCCGCCTCACCGCCGAGGATCCCTTCAACAACTTCATGCCCAATAGCGGCGTCGTCACCTACCTCAAGGAGCCGACCGGACCCGGCGTGCGCGTCGAAAGCGCACTCTACCGGGGCTACGAAGTTAGCCTCTTCTACGATCCCATGGTCGCCAAACTGATCGTATGGGGGGAAAACAGGGCCGAAGCCATCTTGCGCATGCGCCGTGCGCTCAACGAATATCGCATCAGTGGCATCAAAACGTCGATCCCGTTCCACCAGGAGATCATGGACAGCACCGAGTTCATCTGGGGGACCTTTGATACCGGCTTCCTCGACCGTCGCCGGCTGGTGGCCAAAAACGAACCCGACCTCGAGCAGGCGCGTATCGCAGCCGTGGCCGCCGCCCTGGTGGCGCACGAGGCCGGCCGCCGCGCCGTCAATATCGGCGGGGGAGAGAGCGACGCCGCCAGCGCCTGGAAGCAGGCCGGCCGCATGAGCGGGATGGGAGGACGGTGGTGAAATACTTTGCCAGTGTCGGCGACCATACCTTTGAAATCGAGATCAACGAGGACGAACTCCTGATCGACGGCGAGGCAATCACCGTTGACCTCCGCCAGAGCGGTGTCACCCAGCTGTACAGCCTGCTTCTGGACGACGCCAGCTTCGAAATGCTGGTCGAGGAGACCCCGCACAGCCACGATGTGACCCTTCGCGGTGAACAGTTCCGTGTGCGGATTGAGGACGAACGCACCCGCCGCCTCAACGCAGCCCGCCAAGGGCCCGCGCTGCCTCAGGGCGACCTCGCGGTCAGAGCGCCCATCCCGGGCATGATTGTGAAGATACTGGTGCAGGATGGCGACGAGATCATAGAAGATCAACCCCTGATGATCCTGGAAGCGATGAAGATGGAAAACGAGATTCGCGCCGTCCGTTCGGGCGTAGTGCGCAAAGTGGAAGTCACCGCCGGCGAGAGCGTCGAACAGGACGCCGTACTGATTGTAATCGGATAGTTCCCAACCCACATACAAGCGTCCTCCTGATGGCGATGCAGAACAAATGAATCTCAACCCCGGGGCAACTGCATCGAATTGAGACAAGACCTCTTGAGACTGTCTGAATCAGTCGGGGCGCCCTTTGTGTGTGCTCTTCGTTGGCTACTATGGCGTCCAAATCTTGATGCGTTTGCTTTGATTTCAACCCGATCCGCATTTGACAGGCCAATTGCAGTGTGATACATTAGGGAAACCTGCATCGAATCGGAGACGATTTGTCAGGTCAATCTACATGTAGTAGAGTAGGAAAGTTGCGGCACATTAACAGTTGAAGAGTGGCAAGATAAGCGAGTCCAGCAGACCTGTCAGTCGTTTTCGGGTTGCTCTGTGTTCCGGTGTTGTTTGGGATGCGGGGTGGTTTGGGAGCGAGATGACTTGAGAGTTTAGAAGAGCTTTGCGTAGAGGTGCTGTTGTTTCCGGGTGTACTGGGAGCAGGAGGTACGCTTAGGGGGCAGCAGCGAAAATACGGAGAGTTTGATCCTGGCTCAGGATGAACGCTGGCGGCGTGCTTAACACATGCAAGTCGAACGGGAAGCGGTGCTGATTGCTTCGGTGATTTAGTGCCGTGGAGAGTGGCGAACGGGTGCGTAACACGTAGGTAACCTGCCCTGAAAGGGGGGATAACCACGGGAAACTGTGGCTAATACCGCATAATCTCGCCGGGGCGGTGGTTTCGGTGAGGAAAGCTGAGGCGATTTGGGAGGGGCCTGCGGTCGATTAGCTGGTTGGTGGGGTAAAGGCCTACCAAGGCGATGATCGATAGCTGTTCTGAGAGGAAGACCAGCCACACGGGAACTGAGACACGGTTCCGACTCCTACGGGGGGCAGCAGTGAGGAATATTGCGCAATGGGGGGAACCCTGACGCAGCAACGCCGCGTGGAGGACGAAGGTTTTCGGATTGTAAACTCCTTAACTGGGGGAAGAGGAAGGACGGTACCCCAGGACGAAGACACGGCTAACTAGGTGCCAGCAGCCGCGGTAATACCTAGGTGTCGAGCGTTATCCGGAATTACTGGGCGTAAAGGGTGCGCAGGCGGCGCTACAAGTCCGGCGTGAAAGCTTCTGGCTTAACTGGGAGAGGACGTCGGAAACTGTAGGGCTAGAGTGAATGAGAGGGGGGCGGAAATCCCGGTGTAGTGGTGGAATGCGTAGATATCGGGAAGAACACCAGAGGCGAAGGCGGCCTCCTGGCATTTTACTGACGCTGAGGCACGAAAGCGTGGGTAGCGAACGGGATTAGATACCCCGGTAGTCCACGCTGTAAACGATGTGAACGAGGTGTGGGCGGTGTAGAAGCCGTCTGTGCCGGAGCAAACGCGATAAGTTCACCGCCTGGGGAGTACGGTCGCAAGGCTAAAACTCAAAGGAATTGACGGGGGCCCGCACAAGCAGCGGAGCGTGTGGTTTAATTCGATGCAACGCGAAGAACCTTACCTGGGCTTGACATGTACGTAGTAGTGAAGGGAAACCGGAACGAGCCTTCGGGCAGCGTAGACAGGTGCTGCATGGCTGTCGTCAGCTCGTGTCGTGAGATGTTGGGTTAAGTCCCGCAACGAGCGCAACCCGTGTTGCTAGTTACAAGTGTCTAGCGAGACTGCCGGTAACAAGCCGGAGGAAGGTGCGGATGATGTCAAGTCAGCATGGCCTATATGTCCAGGGCTACACACACGCTACAATGGCTGGTACAAAGGGAAGCGAAGGGGAGACCTGAAGCGAATCTCAACAAAGCCAGTCATAGTTCGGATTGCAGGCTGCAACTCGCCTGCATGAAGTCGGAGTTGCTAGTAACCGCAGGTCAGCAATACTGCGGTGAATACGTTCCCGGGCCTTGTACACACCGCCCGTCACGTCATGGGAGTTGGTAAGACCTGAAGACGGTGACCCAACCTGCGGGAGGGAGCTGTTTAGGGTGGGACTGATGACTGGGACGAAGTCGTAACAAGGTAGCCGTACCGGAAGGTGCGGCTGGATCACCTCCTTTCTAAGGAAGCGAAGGCGTTTTCGTGGAGACGGCGCAGATTCTGTACAGTGTAGTGGCTATACAGTGCAGTTGCTGTGTTGTCGGGGAAGCGGAGACGTCTGCAGCAGCAAGCGGTAAAGGTCTGTAAGAGGCCGGTTATCTTGTCACTTTTCAGGGGTTAATGTGCCTCTGAAGAGAAGTCAGGGCAAGTGGAGAGGGCCTGTAGCTCAGACGGTTAGAGCACTGTGCTGATAACGCAGGGGTCCGTGGTTCGAGTCCACGCAGGCCCACAGTCGTACGGCGGAAGCGGGGAGCAGGAGCGGAAGCTGTGTGATGGCAGCGGGGAAGGGTTCTGCAGGCCCGGCCGGCTGTGAAGCGGAAGGCTGGAGTCAGGAAATCCGGTCGACTGCGAGCGGGAAGCAGTAGCAGGGATGGCACATTAAGAACTGAATAGGATAGAGAAGAACTGCTGTAGGAGTAGGAAGTGAGCGGCGGCTTTCGGGTCGTTGCTCCGCACACAGCAGGTTAAGCTACGAAGGGCATACGGAGGATGCCTTGGCGCCAAAGGCCGAGGAAGGACGTGTACCACTGCGAAAAGCTGCGGGGAGTTGTGGTAAGGCTGCGATCCGCAGATGTCCGAATGGGGAAACCCGCCCTGGGGAATGCCGGGGCAGCGCGCAGTGAAAAGATAGCTGCGCAGCGGGGAACTCGGGGAAGTGAAACATCTAAGTACCCGGAGGAAAAGAAAAGATTCCGTGAGTAGTGGCGAGCGAAAGCGGAGGAGTCCAAACCGTACCGGTGCAAGCTGGTGGGGGGTAGCAGGACCGACGGAAGGTCTGGACCGGATAGCGGAACCGCACTGGAAAGGCGGACCGGAGAGGGTGAGAGTCCCGTAGGCGAAATCCGGGAAGGGCTGGTCGGGATCCTGAGTATCACGGGGCACGCAAACCCTGTGAGAAGCTGGGGAGACCACTCTCCAAGACTAAATACCTTTGGCGACCGATAGTGGACAAGTACCGTGAGGGAAAGGTGAAAAGGACCCCTGATAGGGGAGTGAAAGAGAGCCTGAAACCGTATGCCTACAAGCAGTCAGAGCCTGATGCCGGGGTTCGCCCTGGCCGGGTGATGGCGTGCCTATTGGAGAATGAGCCAACGAGTTACGGTCAGTAGCGAGGTTAAGGTGTGATAGCCGGAGCCGAAGCGAAAGCGAGTCTGAAGAGGGCGTTCAGTTGCTGGCAGTAGACCCGAAACCAGGTGAGCTATCCATGTCCAGACTGAAGCGGGAGTAAAATTTCGTGGAGGGTCGAACCGGTGTACGTTGCAAAGTGCTCGGATGAGGTGTGGATAGGGGTGAAATGCCAAACGAACCTGGAGATAGCTGGTTCTCGCCGAAATAGCTTTAGGGCTAGCGTCGTTTGCTGAGCGCAGGAGGTAGAGCACTGGATGAGGTAGGGGGCGAAATGCTTACCGAACTCAACCAAACTCCGAATGCCTGTGCTTTAGAACGGCAGTTGGACTACGGGAGATGAGTTTCGTGGTCAAGAGGGGAAAAGCCCAGACCGTCAGCTAAGGTCCTCAAGTGGAGACTAAGTGGGAAAGGAAGTGGTGTTACAGAGACAGCCAGGAGGTTGGCTTGGAAGCAGCCATCCTTGAAAGAGTGCGTAACAGCTCACTGGTCAAGTGATACTGCGCCGAAAATATAACGGGGCTGAAGTCACCCGCCGAAGCTACGGTTTTGCGTATGCCTGCGGGCATGCGTGAGAGGTAGGCGAGCGTTCCATGTGCATGGAAGCGATACCGAGAGGAGTCGTGGAGTGCATGGAAGCGAGAATGTTGGCACGAGTAGCGAGAGCTGTGTGAGAACCGCAGTCCCCGGAAGTCTAAGGTTTCCGACGGGAGGTCAATCCGCGTCGGGTTAGTCGGACCTAAGGCGAGGCCGAAAGGCGTAGCCGATGGATAACAGGTGAATATTCCTGTACCGCATCAGGTTGATTGAGCGAAGGGGTGACGCAGAAGGGTAGGTCAGCCAGCGGCTGGAAGAGCTGGTGCCAAGCCTGTAGGCGCTGAGGGCGGGGTTAAAAGACCGTCTGAGCTGAGGGGTGAAGGCGAGCCTTTAATAAGGTGGAAGTGATTGAACCCAAGCTGACGAGAAAAGCCTCTAGTGAGACCTATGCGACCGTACCGCAAACCGACACAGGTAGACAGGTGGAGAACACCAAGGGGGACGGGAGAACCTTCGTCAAGGAACTAGGCAAAAAGGGTCCGTAACTTCGGGAGAAGGACCGCCTCGGTAGAGTGAGGGTACAGACGTGCCTGAGCTTGAGGAGGCCGCAGAGAAGAGGCCCTGCCGACTGTTTAGCAAAAACACAGGTCCGTGCGAAGTTGAGAGACGACGTATACGGGCTGACGCCTGCCCAGTGCCGGAAGGTTAAGGGGAGAGGTGAGAGCTTTGAACTGAAGCCCCGGTGAACGGCGGCCGTAACTATAACGGTCCTAAGGTAGCGAAATTCCTTGTCGGGTAAGTTCCGACCCGCACGAAAGGCGTAACGAGTGGGGCGCTGTCTCGACGGAGGGCCCGGTGAAACTGAAGTAGGAGTGAAGATGCTTCTTACCCGCAGCAGGACAAAAAGACCCCGTGGAGCTTTACTGCAGCTTGATATTGGATTAGGGCTTACTCTGTGTAGGATAGGTGGGAGACTGCGAAGCTGGTTCGCCAGGATCGGTGGAGTCGCTGGTGAAATACCACCCTGATTGAGTTTTGATTCTAACCTGTGGCGTGACCCGGTATGGGGACAGTGTCAGGTGGGCAGTTTGACTGGGGCGGTCGCCTCCCAAAAGGTAACGGAGGCGCGCAAAGGTTCCCTCAGGCTGAATGGAAACCAGTTGTAGAGTGCAAACGCAAAAGGGAGCTTGACTGCGAGACGGACATGTTGAGCAGAGACGAAAGTCGGCGTTAGTGAACCCACGGTTCTGAGTGGAAAGGCTGTGGCTTAACGGATAAAAGCTACCCCGGGGATAACAGGCTAGTCTTCCCCAAGAGTTCACATCGACGGGAAGGTGCGGCACCTCGATGTCGGCTCGTCACATCCTGGGGCTGGAGCAAGTCCCAAGGGTTGGGCTGTCCGCCCATTAAAGTGGCACGCGAGCTGGGTTCAGACCGTCGTGAGACAGGTCGGTCTCTATCCGCTGTGGGCGCAAGGGAATTGAGAGGAGCTGTCCCTAGTACGAGAGGACCGGGATGGACAGACCGCTGGTGTGCCAGTTGTCGTGCCAACGGCATAGCTGGGTAGCTAAGTCTGGGACGGATAACCACTGAAAGCATCTAAGTGGGAAGCCAGCCTCAAGATAAGTTCCCTCACAGAGAGAGTCTGGTAAGTGCGCTGGTAGACGACCAGTTAGATAGGCGGGACGTGTAAGGGCTGAGAGGTCTTGAGCGAACCCGTACTAAAGCACGAGGGCTTAACCTGTATGTGTATCTTCTTGCGCCTGTAGCAGTACTTCCTTATCCTGTTCAGTTCTTAGTGTGCCAGACAAGCGGCACTGCGAATGGCAACCTGGCAGACCCCCTGACACAACATCAGCGGCTCTGCCGCATGACCAGCATGCACACATCAGACACATCAGCATGCAAACCATGTCCGCTCGCAACCTTACAACCTGCGTGAGTAAAGAGGAGTTGGTGGCAAGAGCGGTGGGGAAACACCCGGTCCCATCCCGAACCCGGCAGTAAAGTCCACCAGCGTCGATGGTAGTGCGGGGGCGACCCCGTGTGAGAGTAGACCGCTGCCAACCTCCTCTTTCTTTCCCACTCCACCGATGGAAGCTTCTCTGGACAACCTGCTGCTTTGTGTTACAATGTGCGCAGACACCAATCTGGCCCCCGTCTGCGATCGATTTCATGGATGATAACCCTCCAGAACCCGGTTCATTACCATCCTTATCCTCGAACAGATTTGACGTCCCTCTTGCGCTTGACCATGTAACCGACGCCTTTACCGCCATGGCAGCATGCCACTGGCGAATTTCGCGCGCGCCTCCGCCTCTCTTACCACTGGAGCATCCTGCATGACAGTTGCCGCCGTCATCTTGGCAGCCGGGTACGGCACCCGCATGAAATCAAAGCTGCCCAAATCTCTGCATCCCCTGGCTGGCCGGCCTCTGATTGAGTGGTCACTGCGAGCGGTAGAAGGGCTTTCTGATCTACGGCCGGTCGTTGTCGTCGGCCATGCAAAAAAACAGGTGCAGGAGCGCCTTGGCGACCGCGTCGAATACAGCGTACAAAAGGAACTCCTCGGCACAGGGCATGCCCTTATGCAGGCAAAGGAAAACCTGTCTCATCGAGCCGACAAGGTCCTGGTCATCTACGCCGATATGCCCCTTTTGCGCCCCGAAACGCTCGAAAGGTTGACACAGATTCGTACTGGCAGCACCCGGCGGCAGCACTCTCAGTCTGCGCTGTCCCTTCTGACGATCGAACGCAAGGATTCCCAGGGGTTCGGTCGGGTCGTGCGCAATGAAAACGGGTCAATCCGCCAAATCGTGGAAGAGGCGGACTGCACGCCTGAACAGCTTGCGATTCGCGAGCTGAATCCCGGCATCTACTGCTTTGACGCCCAATGGCTCTGGGAAAACCTCTCCCTGCTGACGCCAAGTTCCACCGGGGAATACTATCTGACCGACATGATCGGTATCGCCGTTGAACAGGGCCAGGATGTCGAGACCGCTCCAGCCTCGCCCGACGAGACTCTTGGCATCAATGACCGCAGCCAGCTGGCCGTCGCCGCCCAAGCGCTGCGCCAGCGCATCAACACAGATCATATGCTCTCCGGCGTGACCATCGTCGATCCCGCTTCCACATATATCGATGCAGACGTGACAATCGACCAGGACTCGACTATCCTCCCGGGAACCCATCTGCAGGGCAGCACCACCGTTGGCGCCGGCTGCCTCATCGGCCCGAATAGCCGCATCGTCGACAGCGCAATCGGAGATGCCTGCCGGGTTGAGTACAGTGTCATCGAGCAGGCCAGAATGGACCGCGGCAGCGAAGTCGGCCCCTTCGGCCATCTGCGGCCCGGCGCCCATCTGGGTGAAGACGTACACATGGGCAACTTCGGCGAAGTGAAAAACAGCCGCCTCGGCAAAGGCGTCAAGATGGGTCATTTCAGCTACATCGGGGATGCCACCGTTGGCGACAATGCAAATATCGGCGCCGGCACCATCACCTGTAACTTCGATGGCGTCTCAAAAAACCGCACAACTATCGGCGATGACGTCTTCCTCGGCAGTGATACGCTCCTCGTCGCGCCCGTTACCCTTGGCGCACGCGCACGGACCGGCGCCGGCTCTGTCGTAACGCGCGATGTGGAGGAGGACGCACTGGTCTACGGCGTGCCCGCCAGGCGTCCCCGTGCCGGCGACCCCCCTAGGCAGCCTGAGTCGAATGAGTAGCGCCGTTGAATCTGACGAGAGAGTAAAGTGACACACCAGCACGTCGGGTCGATTCTTTCCGATACACTGCCTGCGCAATGCTCGGCGCGGCGCAAGGCAACGTAGAAAAAGGAGTTTCCAGTGGAACCTGCATGGCTGATCGCGGCGCAACTGCTGCCATTACTGACGATTGGCTTTGTCTCTGTCGCCGAAGTATCCCTCTCGGCCGCATCGAGAAGCCGTATGCGAGAGCTCCTCGCCAGCGGCAACCAGCGGGCAAAGCTGATCGACCGAATGCTCTCTGACCCGGCCCGCTTTCTCTCCACCCTCCTGATCCTCAAAAGCCTGGCCTACATTGCTGCGAGCTCGATGGCCGTCTGCGTGGCTATGACCCTGCAGTGGTCCAATGTCTGGGTCAGCGCCGCCGTGGGTCTGGTCTGGCTACTCCTTCTCGCCGTTCAGGTCATCAGCCGGGGTTGGGCTCTGCGCCAGCCGGAAACGGTCGCTCTCGCCATCGCCCGTGTAGTCGACCTCGTCGCTGTAATTCTTGCCCCCTTATCCTTTCTCCTGCGCCGTCTGGCTGCCTACGCCCGCGGCGACGCAGACGAAGTGACCCCCGAAAGCGTATTTCTGAGTGAGGACGGCCTCCGCTTCCTCATCCACGTGGGCGAAGGCGAGGGAGTGATCGAAGAAGACGAAAAGCAGATGATCGCCGGCATCTTTGAATTCGGCGAAACGACCGTGCGCGAGATCATGGTGCCAAGGCTCGACATGGTAGCCGTAGAAGTCAACGCGCCCCTCAGTGAAGCTCTCGACCTGATTATCGCCAACGGACATAGCCGCATTCCCGTCTATGAAGACAGCATAGACCATCTGCTCGGCGTACTCTATGCCAAAGATCTCCTGCTCTGTCTGCGTGATGGCAGCCAGGATATCTCCGTTCGTCAACTGCTTCGGCAGGCCTATTTCGTGCCTCAGAGCAAAAAACTGGACGAGTTGTTCGAGGAAATGCAGGCTCATCGCATCCATATGGCCCTGGCTGTGGACGAATACGGCGGTACAGCCGGCCTCGTCACGATCGAAGACCTGCTGGAGGAGATCGTTGGCGAAATCCAGGACGAGTACGATTCCGAAGAGCCGCAGTTGAAAAAGCTGGCGCCTGAGATCTACATCTTCAACGCGCGTTACGATATCGATGAAGTGTCCCGGCTTATCGACGTTGACCTGTCCGCCGGCCCCGAGAATATCGATACGTTGGGCGGTTTTATCTATAGCCAGCTTGGACGCGTTCCCGAGCAGGGCGAAAGCATACAGTACCATGACTGGCGGTTCACCGTCATGTCCGTCGATTCCCGTCGTATCGAACAGGTGCGCGTTGAGCCGCTCCACAGTTCAGAGAACGGGGCGCAGACCCAAAATGAACCCGGGGTTGAGGAGCAAACCGAGGATTCAACAGACTCCGGCTACCTTCAGTCGGCTGCCTGACAATATGGTATACGCCCCCTACCCGATAAGCCCGAGCAGAAATAGGACCCTATCGTGACCCTGACAGTATCCCCGCAACAGTTGGTTGCGGCGGCACAGTCCGCTCGCAAACATGCCTATGCACCATATAGCAACTATGCCGTTGGCGCCGCCGTCTTAGCGGTAGACGGTGAAATCATACAGGGATGTAACGTCGAGAACGCCTCCTATGGGGGGACGATCTGCGCCGAACGGGTCGCGCTCACTGCCGCCATCGCACAGGGAAAACGGGAACTGAAAGCGATCGCCGTTGTTACCGTGGACGGTGGCTCACCTTGCGGCTTCTGCCGCCAGGTGATGATCGAGCTCGGGGCGGAGATGGATGTGTATATCGGTGACGAAGCCGGTAATTTCCGCTGCACGACCGTGCGCGCGTTGCTGCCCGATGCCTTCGGCGGCTGACGACGGTCTCAATGTGTCCTCGCTGGCTCGGCTCGCTCCGATCTTCAGGATGCAGACGAATTCGGGCCTTCCTGGACAGGGCACCGCGAATCAGGCATTGAGTCCGAAAAGGAAGCAAGCTGGCACACCTCTGTGACTACCAGACAGAATCCTCCTACCCGAACAGGTTCGTAGCGGTCTGGAGGATGTGGGCCCCACCCAATGAGTGAAATCCTGACGAAGAACTGCTGCATAGCGGCAATTGGGTTGCTGGCACTGTTGGCCGTGGCCGCCTGTGCGCCGCTACCAGGGCCAGCCCAGCCCACTGTAACGGCGCCCACTGCTTCGCCGACCGCCACAATCCTTGACGCTGCAACAAGCACGCCGACCGCTACGTCCGCAGCCCCTGCCCCAACGCCGCCGTCGATAAACGTGGCCGCCTCAGGCGAGGTGATTCCTTCGTCGGGGCAAGAGTCCGCTTATCTGGCGGTCGATGGCGATCTCGACTCACTCTGGAATTCGGGACGCCTCCCCTTGGAATGGTTTCGGATTGCACTTGATGGCCCATATCTCGTCAACAAAGTCGAGTTGGTCATCGCGCAGACCCCTCCCGGTCCGACCACGCATGAACTCTGGCTGGGAGATGGTTCAGGCTCACGCGCGCTATACCAGCGGCTCATCAGCGACCACACGGAAGATGGGCAGACACTCGAAATAACGATTGATCCGCCCCGCAACATAACCGAGGTGTTGATTCGCACTGTTCAAAGCCCCAGTTGGGTCGCATGGCGTGAAGTGCGTGTGTTCGGCGCCCCCTCTCTCGATTCTCCCCTTCCGCCGCTCAAACTGAGCAAGGTCGCGGCAGGACTGAATCAGCCTGTGCAGCTTAAGCACGCCGGCGATGGCAGCGGCCGGCTCTTCGTGGTCGAACAGGCGGGACGCATCCGCATTCTCAAGAAAGACGCGGCGTCCAACGGCGGCGCAGTCTGGTCTGTAAACGGTACTCCGTTCCTGGATATCTCGGAGAGGGTCAGCTGCTGCGGAGAGCGGGGCCTTTTCGATATTGCCTTCCCTCCAGACTATGCCGCCAAACAGCACTTCTATGTCAGCTATACCAATTACGATGGCCAAACTGTCATCAGCCGCTACAAAACGACCTCCGATCCCGACGTGGCCGATCCAGCCAGTGGGGAGGCCATACTCAAGATCGAGCAACCACACGAAACGCACAATGGCGGGCGCATCCTCTTTGGTCCCCAGGACGGCTACCTTTATATCGGCAGCGGTGATGGCGGTGCACCCGCGTTCAACGATCCTGATAATCATGGCCAAGACCCCAGCACGCTATTGGGCACGATACTACGCCTCGATGTCGAGTCGGGCGTCAAGCCCTACGCCATCCCCGCCAGCAACCCATTCACTCACGTAGAAGACCATCGCGACGAAATCTGGGCCTATGGCCTGCGCAATCCCTGGGGATTCGCGTTCGACAGGCAGACAGGCGCTCTCTTCATCCCCGACGTGGGCAATATCACATTGGAAGAGGTGAACTACCAGCCCGCAACCAGTACCGGGGGCGAAAATTACGGCTGGCGTATCACCGAAGGCAGTGCCTGTTTTGAACAGTGGGGTTGCGTCAAGGGCGAACCCTGTGATGTCGAACACTGGATATGCAGCGCGGAAGGCCAGACCTCGCCGGTGGCCGAATACGACCATGCGCTGGGGTGCGCAATCGTGGGCGGGGCCGTCTACCGCGGGCCCGGCCTGCCCGACCTGCAGGGTGTTTTCCTCTTCGCCGATTTCTGCCGTGGGCAGATCTGGGGATTGAGAGGCGGTACCCAGGGCAAATGGCACAGCTTTCTCCTTATCAAAGCCTCCGTTCCCGTCAGCGCCATCGGCGAAGACCAGGATGGTAACGTCTATGTCATTGGCTATCAGGATGGCGTTATTTCTATGATTACTGAGGAGTAGGCGGGAGACCGAATCGATTCAGTCACCGGAACAAAAGTAACCCCTGTATCCTGAACTGCTCCATTTGAGACACCGGCACTTCTGCATTGGGCCAGCGTCGGCGCGGTTGGAACCGTCGACGAAGTCGCTGGACTCGCCCGCCTGCACCCGTTACTGCACGAAGATCCCTTACTTGGCGAAGCGACTGCCGAGCCCGAAGTCAAAAGGGCAACGGCGGCGCTCCCGCTCTCCCCGGATCGTTGACTTTACTTTCCCGCTCTGTTATTTTCTTACCATGAATGTTCCTGCGCTGATGGCAACCTACCAGTTGCGTCAACGAGAATACCTGCTGCGCATTACGCGGGCCATGACCTCGCGGCTCGATCTGCCGAGCCTCCTGCGCCTGATCCTCGAAAGCGCGGCCGAGATGCTGGCCGCGCCGGCCGGTGTGATCGTGCTCGATGACGTAACCGCGGCCGTCCCCCTGACAGACGGACGCAGCACCGTGGAGGACGACGAACCCTTTCGTATCCGCGCATCCTATGGAATTCCACGCCAACTCCTGCCTGCCTTCCGTCCCCTTCTCAAAATCGCCTCGCAGTCCTGGCCCCCATCCGAAGAACGACAGGCACAAGGGGAATCGAACCACCAGGCGATGGTCGGCGAATGGGACGCCGGGCGTGCGCTGGCGGTCGAATTCTCACTGGGTGATAGCTACCAGCAGGAAATCGAACGCCGTGTCCGCGAGGTCGAGTCGGCGCTGGGTCAAAAGCTAGGGCAGGTGATCGGCCTCCCTCTCCTCTTTGAAGAAGACCTCCTCGGCGTAATTTATCTCTTCCGCGGCGACTCCGCCTTTTCTCCGCTGGACTGGCAGTTCCTGCAGGGGTTCGCCGACCAGGCCGCGATCGCCGTGCGCAACGCCCGCCTCTACCAGCAACTGGCGACCGAGCGCAGCCGGCTGTCGATGATCGTCCAGAACAGCGTCAACGGCATGATGATCCTGTCGCCCAACAAGCGGGTGGAAGTGATTAACGAGCCCCTCTCCTCAATGACGGGGATTGCCCTTAACGAGGCGGTCGGGCAACCCTGCGAAAGGGTCCTGCCTCTCCTGAATCTGCAAGGAGAAGATCTGTTCAGCGCCGATTACGACCTGATATCCTTACCCGAAAGCGGCGCCCAATGCGAAGGGGACATTGTCCTGCCGGAAGGGGGCCAGCTCTCGGTCTCCGTAACCTTCATCCCGGTCAAGGATGAGCGCAAACGGCTCGTGAATATCATCGCCAGTGTGTTGGACATCACACGCTTTCGCGAAGAGGAGGAGATGAAATCCACCTTTACCTCGATCATCAGCCATGAGCTGAAGACGCCCGTGGCCCTGATCAAGGGTTATGCGCAAACGCTGGCCCGCCCGGACGCCGCCTGGGATGCCGAGACAGCCCGCCAGAGCCTGGAAGTGATCGAAGAGGAAGCGGACCGGCTGGAGGCGCTCATCAACAGCCTGCTCGACGTCAGCCGCATCCAGGCCGGCGGCCTGCGGCTCGAGCGCTCCGACGTGCAAGTGCGCCGGCTCCTCGAGCGGGTGGCGCAGGACTACCGCACACAGACCGACACCCATGAAATCGCGCTCGATCTGCCCCCCGACCTGCCCGTCATCTACGGTGATGAAGAACGTCTGCGCCTGGTTTTCACCAATCTGCTCAGCAACGCCATCAAATACTCACCCGACGGTGGTGTGATTCGCATCGGTGGTTGGCACGAGGAGCCGCAGGAGAAAGACGCGTCCGGCCGGCTCGTATTCTATGTCGCCGACGAGGGAATCGGCATTCCGGCAAGAGAACTCCCGAATATATTCGAACGATACTACCGCGTGGACAGCGGTCTCCGCCGCGGAACGGCCGGCGTCGGTCTCGGTCTATTTCTCAGCAAGGCAATCGTCGAGGCCCATCAGGGGGAAATCTGGGTCCGAAGCGACGTGAACAAGGGCACAACCGTCTTCGTCGCCCTGCCTGTGGAAGAGACCGAAACCACATAACCCGGCAGCCCGATAGCGGGTGACCGTGGCGATGTGAACTGCTTCTGCGCTGGGTTAGGCGCGTACAATGAGACTCGGTTATGCAACTCATTCTTGAAAGACGCTTGAGCCGTCCCCGCCACGTCGAGTTCCTCTTTCCCCTGATTGCCCTCGGTCTGGCGCTCGTCTTCAGTGGCATTCTACTGTGGATATTCGGCGCAAATCCATTCGAGACCTATGCGGCCATGGCAACGGGCGCCTTCGGCCAGCGCTACCATATCAGCGAGACGCTTCTACGCGCGATCCCTCTCATGCTCACGGGGCTGGCCGTGGGCATCGCCTTTCGCATGCTGTTCTGGAATATCGGCGCCGAAGGCCAGTTTGTGTGGGGAGTCATAGCCGCCACCTGGGTCGCCCTCTTTCTGCCGGAACTGATCGGCGGGATGCCGCAGTGGGCCTTCCTGCCAGCCATGATCGTGGCCGCCTTTGTGGCCGGCGCCATCTGGGGACTGATCCCGGCCTTTCTCAAAACCGCTTTAGGGGTCAACGAGATCATAACTACGCTGATGTTCAACTATGTGGCCCTGCTGTGGATGCAATATCTCTATACCGGATCCTGGAAAGATCCTGAGGGCTTCGGCTTTCCCGGTAGCGCCCAATTCCCCGAGCATGCCTGGCTGCCTCGCCTGCCGGTCGACCTGGGCCGCGTCCACTACGGATTGGTGATGGCGGTCCTGGCCGCGTTCCTGCTCTGGCTCGTCCTCGACCGGACCAAGTGGGGCCTCGAGATCAAAGTGATTGGCAAGAACCCGCAAGCCGCCCGCTATGCAGGAATGAATATAGCCCGCAACGTACTTCTGGTCATGTGCGTAAGCGGTGGAATAGCCGGACTGGCCGGTTTCAGCCAGGTGGCCGGCGTCGCCCACCGACTCCAAAATGGGATCGCAGTCGGCGATGGCTTTACCGCGATCATCGTGGCCTGGTTGGCAAAACTGAACCCCTGGGCCATCCTGCTCGTAAGCATCCTTCTGGCCGGACTCAGCACCGGGGGAGATCAGTTGCAGATCACCATGGGGCTGCCGGCGGCTGTCGCAGGGGTGCTCCAGGGTTCGATACTTTTCTTCGTACTCGGCGCCGATGTCTTTATCAACTACCGGTTACGCGTGATCCGTACGCAACCCCGGCCCGCTCCCAATCCCGCGCCTGCCCCCGGCGGACCGACGCCGGCGGACTAGATAAAGCGCATACCGTTCGCCGGTCGCCTGCGCTATGCCGTTGGACTCTGCGCACATTCTGACGAAAGACATCAGAAGCTGGCCGCCCGCTAACACGCATGTGAAGACGTAACGACAATGGAACTCGCCCTTCTCATCTCCATCCTGACGGTCACCATTCAGGCCGGCGCCTCTCTTGTCTTTGCCGCAGTCGGTGAAATCTACACCGAAAGGGCCGGCGTTCTCAATCTCGGGTTGGAAGGCATTCTGATCATGGGTGCTGTCAGCGCCTTTGCCGTTGGCTTTCACACGGAAAGCCTCCTGCTGGGTACGCTGGCGGCCGTCATCGTCGGCGGCGCACTGGCCTCCATCCACGCCTTCCTGTCCGTCACACTCCGCGCCGATCAGGTCGTCAGCGGCTTGGCCCTCACGCTTTTTGGCATCGGGCTGAGCAGCTTTCTCGGCCAGCGCCTTGGCCCGGAAGGCGCGCCGCTCGTTGGCTTGGTCGGCCCAAAGTTCAACAAAGTCGCGCTCCCCGCTCTCGGCCAGATTCCGCTGCTTGGCCAGGCCATTTTCAACCAGGACCTGCTCGTCTACCTGATGTATCTGACAGTCCCCCTCGCCGCTTTCCTGCTCTACCGCACCCGGCTTGGCCTCAACGTGCGCGCGGTCGGCGAAGACCCGGACACCGCCGACGCAATGGGCATTTCGGTCACGCGCACACGCTATCTGGCCACCATCGGCGGGGGCATGCTCATGGGGCTCGGCGGCGCCCATCTGAGCCTCGCCTATACGCCTGGCTGGACCGAAAACCTCACCGGTGGACGCGGCTGGATCGCCATCGCTCTCGTTATCTTCGCCACCTGGGATCCCGCCCGGGCACTGCTCGGAGCCCTCATCTTTGGCGGCGTCAACGCGATTCAGTTTCGGCTGCAGGCGGCCGGGGGCGGTGTCATACCCGCGGCGATGCTGGCGATGATGCCCTATCTGTTGACAGTCGTCGTGCTCACTCTCATTACCGTCTACGAAAACGTTAGCCGCCGCTTGGGCGCGCCCGCCGCGCTCGGACTGCCCTATATGCGCGGCGAACGTTAGCCTTTCTGAGCAAATCAACAATCGGAGCAGAAAATTCTTATGAGTCGTCAGGAATTCCGCATTGAGCGTGACAGTTTGGGCGAGGTAAAAGTGCCCAAAGATGCCCTCTACGCTGCCCAAACCCAGCGAGCCGTCGACAACTTCCCCATCAGCCCGCTACGCTTTCCCCGGCAGTTTATCCGTGCAGTCGGGCTCATCAAAGGGGCGGCTGCAGCTGTCAATCTCGACCTGGGTGAGCTGGATGCCGACATGGCGGCGGCAATTCAAGCCGCCTGCACCGAAGTCGCCCACGGCGCACACGACGCCCATTTCCCCCTCGACATCTTCCAGACCGGCTCCGGCACCAGTACGAACATGAATGCCAATGAAGTCATCGCCACCCTGGCATCCCGGATCCTGGGAAGCAGCGTCCACCCCAACGATCATGTCAATATGGGGCAAAGTAGCAACGATGTCATTCCCTCCGCCATTCATCTGAGCGCCTATCTCGCCGTTACCGAGGAGCTCCTGCCGGCTCTGCACCACCTGCAGGAAACCCTCGACGCCAAGGCCGCAGAAGTGGACAAAGTCGTCACGACCGGCCGCACCCACCTGATGGATGCCATGCCTGTCCGCTTGAGCCAGGAACTGGGGGGCTGGAGCAATCAGATCGACAAGGGACAGCGACGTCTGCGCGACGCGCTGGTGCGGCTGGCAGAACTTGCCCAAGGGGGGACCGCCGTGGGCACCGGCATCAATGCGCATCCTGAGTTCGGTGAGCGCATCGCAGCCAAACTGGCGGAGATGACCGATCTGCCTTTCAGGACAAGCGAAAACTACTTTGAGAGTCTGAGCAGCCAGGATGCTGCCGTGGAGTTGAGCGGTCAGCTCAAGACCATCGCGACCTCCTTAATGAAAATAGCAAATGACCTGCGCTGGATGAATAGCGGGCCGATTGCCGGCATCGGTGAAATCGAGTTGCCTGCCCTGCAGCCGGGCAGCAGCATCATGCCGGGCAAGATCAATCCGGTCATTCCGGAGGCGGTCGCAATGGTTGCCGCCCAGGTGATCGGAAATGACCTGACGATCACCATCGGGGGACAGTCAGGCTCTTTTCAGCTGAATGTTATGCTCCCCGTCATCGGCTACAACCTGTTGCAAAGCATCTCGATTCTGGCCGGCGCCAGCCGTCTGCTGGCAGACAGAGCCATCGCCGGCTTTACTGTCAATGCAGAGCGGATCGGCCGGCTCGTTGACAGCAACCCGATCTTGGTAACCGCCCTGAATCCGGTGATCGGGTATGAACTGGGCGCGCAGATTGCCAAGACCGCCTATGCGCAAGGGCGCACCCTCAAGGAAGTCGCCCTTGAAATGACCGACCTCAGCGCCGGTGAACTGGATGAGCTGCTCGACCCCCGCAAGTTGACCGAAGGCGGGATTCAGCAGCTCTGATATCCGCCGCTGGACGACTCTCTCTTTTTACCGTCATCAGGTCTCACCCCTGTCATCCCGGAAGCCTGCGCCACTAAGCGTTTGTTGGGTTGGGAAATAAGAAAAGGTCCGGCACAAGTGCCGGACCTCTTTGTGTTCTGGAAACCTGTTCTGTCTATGGCAGGAAGTAGAATGGGTTGCGCGCGGCGCCGTCCAGTCGAATTTCAAAGTGCAGATGAGGCCCCGTGGAACGACCGGTATTGCCTACCGTACCTAACTGCTCACCCTTGGCGACGTTCTCACCCTGGCGCACGTATACCGTATTCATATGGGCATACAGCGAGACAAAACCGTTGCCATGGTCAATCATGACCATTCTGCCATAGCCGCCGTTCCAGCCGTGTGACGCCTTGATCACGTAGCCGCTGTCGGCTGCAACAATCGGAGCGCCTGCCCTGGCTCCCACGTCTATCGCTCTGTGGCCGTGCCAGAACCGTTGGGTAATGTGACCGCTGACAGGCCAGGCAAAGTTTCCGGAACCTCTGACCGCATTGGCAGGGACCGGACCTCGATACATTGCCACCTGCCGAGCGACATAGGGCTTGGTACCATTGGGTATGATCAGTTGTCTGCCCCTGTTGATCGGGGAGTTCGCCGACTCCAGGTTATTCAGGGGGAATTCAACAATCTCATCAACGGATACTTTATACTTCTCCGCCAAGGTTGACAGCGTGTCGCCGGGTCGAACCACATGCATCACGCCGTCTACAGGAGGAATAATCAACTCTTGGCCAGGCCACAACAGATCTGGATTCGATTCCAGTTTTGGATTGGCCCATAGAATTGTCTCGGGCCTGAGATCGTATCGGGCGGCGATCTTCTGAAGATTGTCAGCTGGCAATACTTTATAGATCTGGATACTGAGAATTCTTGACGGCACAGAGACCGTAACCGGTTCCCCCTCCGCTCCCTGTTTGCTCGGGGAAGCAACTGCAGGCTCCTCGGAAATCCGGGTAAAGGGAAGTACCGCACGCTGCAGTGCATTACCAACTTCGGCGATTGGATTGCGCCGGGCCAGTTGTGTGTCAGCAGCGGCGCTTTCCACAAGCGGTACGTCCGCCGGCAGAGTGTTCAGTGGGAAATTCCAATCGGGGGCGTCGACCCGCCTGACAAGAATGACAATCGCTGCCACGACCAGGACCGCAAGGTGGCTGGCAAGCCGGATTGGCGCAACCTGCTCGCGCAAAAAGCTCTGTATACTTGAAGACAGATTCCCAAACGCGCCGCCTGCCGCATCTGCGAGCCCGTTCGATCCTTCTTCCAGAGCAGCTTCGACCGCGCTATCGGAACTCTGATGAATCTGATTCTGTGAGGGACTGTGGTTTAGTTCTGACAAACTACTGGAGACGGAGGAGAGGAGGGCTTCCCGATCCGATGCGGGAGGGCTGTTTGATCGGCGGAAAGTGTGATACCTGAGTTGGCGTTGGTCTACGTGTTGTTTGCTCTTAAGCATGTTGTTTGCTCTTAAGCATACAGTCTGCCCCACACTAGGGATACAGAACGAAAACTGTACCACATTGTACAAAAAGCGCAAAGTTCGATTGACTGCGGGGCGGGGAGTGAGACATCTAAGTCTGAATTGTACCACAGCCAAGAGGGAATCGTCTACTATTTAATCTTCTCAACCCTCCCGATTCGCCTCAAGAATGCCATTATAGGCATAAGTCAGGACCTGTACAAATCGGCTCCCGGGTTTCAACCTGGTTTTCACCCTATCAGCGCAGCCTGGTTGGAAAGCGTAGGGAAAACGTAGGTTTAGCGTCATTTTTCTGCAAACCAGCCCACTTTGCACTGCCCATCGCTGCATTTCGGGCGCCGGACCTCGTGCCAGGTTCATTGCCCGTGCGGGGTCGAAATGATCGCCTCAACGATTCGCGCTGAACACCGATTCGCCTGTCGGCCAACCTACTTGATAAGCGTGTCCAGGAATTCCTGGTTGTCTCGCGTTCGGCTGAGCCGCTCCAGGATAGGCAAGATCGCTTCGTTGCCGCCTCCCATGGCATCGCTCATACGCCGCAAAGTATAGACCTTCGCCAGCACTTCCGGCTCCAGCATCTTCTCTTCAGCTCGCGTGCTGCTCCGTTCAATGTCGATGGCCGGGAAGATGCGCCGTTCCGACGTGCGCCGGTTCAGATGCAGCTCCATATTGCCTGTGCCCTTGAACTCTTCGTAAATGACATCATCCATGCGGCTTCCCGTATCAACAAGACAGGTCGCTACGATGGTCAGGCTGCCCCCCTCTTCCAGATTTCGGGCCGCGCCAAAAAATCGCTTTGGCGGATAGAGCGCCGCAGGATCGATCCCGCCCGAAAGCGTGCGGCCCGATGGGGGCACGGTCAAGTTATAGGCGCGGGTGAGACGGGTAATGCTGTCCAATAGTATCACCACATCGCGGCTGCTTTCCGTCAGACGTTTGGCTCGCTCCAAGGCCATCTCCGCTACCCGTACATGGTTCTGGACCGGTTCGTCAAACGTGCTGCTGATCACCTCCGCTTCCACAGAACGGTCCATATCCGTTACTTCCTCAGGCCGCTCTCCGATCAACACCACCATCAGGTGCAGGTCCTCATAGTTGCTCGACATGCCGTTGGCAATGCGCTTCAGAATGGTCGTCTTGCCGGCCTTGGGAGGACTGACGATCAATCCGCGCTGGCCCCGGCCGATTGGGGCCAGCAGATCGATCATGCGGGTAGCCAGTAAACTCGGTTTGGTTTCCAGGTGAATCTGCTCGTCCGGAAATATCGGCGTCTGTTTCTCGAACACCGGACGCCGTTTCGCCTCCTCCGGGTCAAGGCCGTTGACCGCTTCCACCTTCAACAAGCCGTAATACTTCTCCGTGTCCTTGGGCGGGCGTACCTGGCCTACAACCAGATCGCCTGTACGCAACCCAAAACGGCGGATTTGACTCTGACTGACGTAAACGTCTTCCGGCCCCGGGAGTAGATGGTCGCTTCGAAGGAAGCCGATGCCGTCCTGCACGATTTCCAGGATCCCGCCACCAAAAATATAGCCCTGTTTTTCCGCGTTGGCCCGCAATAACAGAATGATCAAATCATGCTTCTTCAAGCGGGTATAACCGCTTATAGCCAAGGAGCGTGCTATCTCTCTGAGTTCATCCAGAGTGCAGTCCTCCAATTCGGCCATAGTCATACTAAGCGTTTCCATAGTTCGTTCCTTGTCAGGCTCAATAAATAGTCACTCATTGCTTGCGCAACAGGACAGTTTCATTTGCATACGAGTGAGTGTGCTGAAAGCGCGGGCTGTCAATAGGTTGTGAAGACGATTCGTCTACACAAAGCGATCTTTGGGGATTGTCCGAATTCGGACAGATTTTCTGTATGAATTGACTTACGCCAGGGTTGGGTAAATGCGAAAGAGGTGCACTCGATGGACAATCAGGCGTGTCTACCACCCATCCGCGACTGTCATCCGCTCTACTCGGTCATTCTAAATCGATCATCGCCAATTGCGTAAAGAGCAAGCCGGCTGCTTAACTAAGTTCTGTTTGGATAGTCGAAGCGGACACATAGGGTGGAGGCAGACCTGCAATATCGACAACCAGTATAGCAGCACTTTCAGTATACGTCAACTACGATTATTTCGCAGATGCAACCCAAATTCGCCGTGCGCCTCCTGCCGCAGCCGCCACTCCTCTTTACCACTCCCAGATGCCGGCGATTTCCTTCAACGTTTCAACGTCAAGGATTGCTATTCTGCGGTAACCCAATTCCACCAGGCCCTGCCGCTTGAAATCCCGCAAGATGGCACTCACCGTCTCTCGATAAGTTCCGAGTCGGTCCGCGAGCACCTGATGGCTAACCCCCTGAATTATCTCTTCCGAGTCGCTGCACAGTTCAACCAGCAGAGCCGCCAGTCGTTCAGGCAGCTTCTTGTACGCCACATCTTCTAGCCTGTCTTCGACCTGAAGAAGCCGTCTGCCGTACGTCTGCAACATCCCCCAACCCAATATCGGGTACTGAAGCGTCATGTTTCGTGCCTCAGCAGCCGGAATCGACCAGACCACCACATCAGTGTCCGCCTCCGCGAACACGTTTGCCTCCTGTGGCCTGTTCAAAGCGCCTTCGCCAAATATGGCAGCGGGGTCCAAAGTGCCTATGACCAGCCGGCGCCCTTCTTGATTTGGGCAGACCAGGTTGACTTTGCCTTGCATGAGTACAAACATCTCCCTCTTCAAAGCAGTCGCATCGGCAACGACCTCATGCGGCCGGTAGGATCGCATGCGTACATGCTTCCCGAACGATGGGTCGTCGTTGCGGAGATCCATTAAGGTCTGCAAAAGCTCAGGTGTTCGGCCCAGAACATCGTCGGCAACAGTGTGGCGATAAGTATTTTTGAACATATGTCACATCCTTTCTGACTGCACCGCAAAACCATTCTCATACGCGGGCCGCCAGCTAGGCGGGATAAGAATTCTTCCGCCGGAGGAATGCCACAACCCATACCAAACTTGTACGAATACTGTGGCGTAAGAGGCGCATATTCCAATATTTGCTCCGGATCGTCCCGAAAATTGATTCAGTATCTATGCACTGTCTGAAGTATAGCAGTCTTCGTCAACGAATTCTATCCTTTTTGTGCTTACAGAATTCTTATCAACAGTGCATCAGTACTCTCTATCTAGGTTAACATTGGAAAGTTACGGTTCTGTTGCGGTAAAGTTAGCATTCCATATGTATTGGGCCTCCAAGGGACTGCTCTTAGCGCGGCTGCGTCCGCTCGCGGGGAACTGGGCGCGATGCCTTTTTCTGATCTGAATTGCTCTCGTATCGCCCATAAGCAATCCTTGCCCCGCAATTTGGCCCACCCGACAGCACTCTAGACTCTGACCGACAATCAGTCTCTGAAGGGACATCGCACACATGCGCGCCCGCGCAGCGACTCTTGTCAATTATGGCCCAAATCAGAGACAAATCGCGCCAAAATAGCGCAATTGTGGACAATTTCTTGTTATGCTACACTAAATTTCTGTAGACAATTGAGAGCTATTTCTTGGTTTCTAGGGCTCTCTATATGCTCCTATATGTAGATACTGGGCTGAAGCTTTTCTCATGCAACACCCCTTTGCACCCAGACCCGTACACACGGAAGTTGGGTCGAAGAATGGACTTCTCCATCTATTTCAATCAAATCACGTGACGAGAAAAGCTTAATGGCAGGAATTGTGAAGAGAATCGCCGCGGTTCTCGTAAGTATCGTCTGGCTCAGTTTCATTCTTATTTTGTTGGCAGGTTTCTTCGCGCCCAATCTTCACCAGCTTTTGCCAGCACCAGTGAGAGAATACACTGACCCGGAGGCGCTTCGTGAAAGGTGGCAATCTTTCACCGATTCACTGGTGACGGGAATCGTCATGCAGCCTTCTCCTGCCCCCGAAGCCTCAGAAACGCCCACGCCGGATGCCGCACTGCCCCCCCCGCCAACTGCCACGCCCCTGCCCGAATCTCCTACTGCCACGCCGCTGCCCGCGGAAACTCCGACACCGACGACCGCCCCGGCCATGACCTCCGACGACGGTGAAGAGCCCCCCGCTTTCGAAACGATTGTCTCGATCTCCGTGTCAGAGGCTGGACAAGCCGACTTGCGCTCCGCTCCGAGTGAAGATGCAGACGTTATCGGGCTCGTGGCAGCAGGTGGAAAGGTCAACATCGACGGCCAGGATCCCACCGGGAACTGGTATCGCCTGGAAGACGGAACATGGATTAACGCCGCAGACCTCGTTGAAGCCCCGCTTGATCAGGTCCCGGTTGTCATGGTCGAGACCCAGCAACCCCCCGAGGGATCTGAAGAGCCGTCGCCGCCATCTGAAACAACCGAAGACACTACAGCGACACCGCCCGAGCCTGTCAGAGCCGTTGTCAATGCCGACTCGAATCTGCGGGCCGGCCCCGGGATCGAATACGACCGCGTAGACGGTATCAATTTCGGCGAAGAAGCTTCCATTGCCGGCATTTCCACCGATGGTGAATGGTACCTGCTTGAGCGTGGCGTTTGGCTCTTTGCCGCCCTCATCACGGAAGCCGTTGACGTCCCTGTTGTCACTGAGGATGCCTTGACAGATCAGATGGCTGCTCCAGACTCCGAGCAACCGGAAACCGCACAAGCTGACACGGGCGAACAAGAGGAAGCGACGGAACAGACGCAGGCGGACACTGAACAGACAGATGCCGAGCAGCCTGACTCGGACGACGAACAGACGACGGCAGAAACAGAGCAGACAGAGACCGACGCTGAGCAACTGCTGCCGGTCGTCATTGCCCTCCGCGGCGCCAATCTGCGCGCCGGCCCTGGTGTCGAATTTGACCGTGTGGACGGTGCCGAAGAAGGTCAAGTATTGACAATTGTCGCCCAGGACGATTCCGGTGAGTGGTTGAAACTTGATGATGGGTCCTGGATCTTTGCCGCACTTGTAGAAAATGTGCCCGCAGATCTTCCCGTAGAGTCGGAGGAAGCCGCCGAAGACGAGCAGGACGTCCAGACCGAGGAAGACGAACAGGAAGCGCAGACCGCCGAAGACGAGCAAGATGCTCAAACCGACGAGGACGAACAGGAAACGCAGGAAGAGATTGTGCCGCTCTTGTCCGCAACCGTAAACACAGACGCAAATCTGCGCAACGGTCCCGGTCTCGACGCAACCATCGTCGAGTCCGCCCCCGCCGGCACGCTTGTCACGATTATCGACAGGTCTGATGATGAACAGTGGTTACAGCTCGAAAACGGTTTCTGGATTTTCGCTACACTTGTGGACATCCTCCCGGCAGAAGGAGAAGAGGACGCCGACGTCGATGCCGGGACAGATGGAAACGACGATAGCGGCAATAGTGGCAGTAACGACAATAACGACCAGGGGAAAGTAGCCCAGCCGCAGGTAAGTATAGCCTCACAAAAGATTGTGTGATGGAGGTGACAGAAGTCATCTGAATCACTACTGCCGCACTCGATTCTGCAGCAGAATAGCGCCGTACCGGCCGCCTCAGGTTTCGGACACATTCGGGAACCATTCTGGCCGTACGGCGTACTTTTTTGTATATGACCAATTGTGAAACGGAACGCGCGCTCGCAAATAGAGTCACGGAGTGAAACTGATGCGAATTCTTCTCTATACCGGGAAAGGCGGAGTCGGCAAGACCAGCGTCAGCGCGGCCTGCGCACTGCGTTGCGCCGAACTGGGCTACCGGACTGTCGTCCTCAGCACCGACTCTGCCCACAGCCTCGGCGACAGCTTCGACACTCGCATCGGCAGCGAACTGGTGGAACTGGCGCCCAACCTCTGGGGACAGGAGATCGACCTGCTCCATCAAATGGACAAATACTGGGGGCGGGTGCAGGAATATCTGAATGTACTCTTCTCCTGGCGCGGCATGGATTCGTTGGTCGCCGAAGAAACTTCCGTCCTGCCTGGCATGGAAGAACTCGCCAGCCTCATGCACATAACACATCTCGCCGACAGTAGCGCTTATGACACGATTATCATCGACGCAGCGCCCACCGGGTCCACCCTGCAGCTGCTCAGTTTTCCCGATATTGCCCGCTGGTATATCGAGAAGATCATGCCCTTCGAACGCCGCACACTCCAGATCGCGCGGCCTATCGTGTCCCGAATGAGCGATATCCCCCTGCCGGACGACGACCTCTTCGAGAGCGTCGAAGACCTGGTGAACGTTCTGGAGCGAACCAGTCTCCTTCTGAGCGACAGCAGCGTCAGCAGTATGCGGCTGGTGATCAACCCCGAGAAGATGGTCATAAAGGAGGCCCAGCGCGCCTACGCCTACCTCAATCTCTATGGCTATGCCGTCGATTCTGTCGTATGCAATCGCGTCTTCCCGCAGGAGTTGCAGGATGCCTACTTCAGCAGCTGGATTGAAGCGCAGCAACGCAATCTGGCCTTCGTCGAAGAAGCATTCCAACCGCTTCCCATCTCCCGGATTCCATTCTTCGAAGAAGAGGTGCTGGGCCAGAAGATGCTCCAGCGGATGGCCGCTACGCTTTTCGGAGACGACATGGAGCGCGGCGGCAAGGGAGACCCCACCCGCCTCTACTATCAGGGTGAACCGCAGAAAATCTTCGCCCGCAACGGCCACTACATCCTCAGCATCGCCCTGCCGCTCGTGACCAAGGAGGAGGTCAACCTCCATCGCAGCGTCGTCGACGAGCTGATCGTCCGCATCGGCAACTGGAAACGCAATATCGCCCTGCCGATTGGCTTGGCGCGGCTCAAGATCGACGGCGCCAATTACGAAGGCGACCGCTTGAACATCCTTTTCTGCAAGCAAGAGGGCGATTCCGACTACGAGTTCGACTCGTTGCAGCGCAGCCCCTGGGAGCAGTTGAAGGCAAGGCTGCAAGGGGAAGGGGTCTGAGAGGCTTGTGCACTATCGACACCACAATGCACGTCTACAGCCTCTTTAGCGCGGCTCGCGCCGCGTTGTAGCCGCACATGCCATGGACACCTCCCCCGGGCGGCGTCGATGAGGAACACAGATAAAGCCCGGAAACCGGCGTGCTGTAAGGAGGAAACCGCAACACAGGCCGCGTCCACAGTTGGCGCAGGTCCTGCACGCCGCTGTTGATGTCGCCGCCCACATAGTTGGGGTTGTAACGTTCGTAGTCGGCGTTGTTCATCACCGCCCGCGCCAGAACCGTATCCCGAAAACCGGGCGCGAACCGTTCGATCTGCGCCTCGATAGCATTCGTCATATCAGTGGTCGAAGCGTGCGGCGTATGGCAGTAGGCCCACAGCGTGTGCTTGCTCGCCGGCGCGCGTGTCCCGTCAAACAGGCTATGCTGCGCCACCAATACATAGGGCCGCCTCGGTGTGCACCCGCTGCTCGTCGCCTCTTCCGCCGCCGCGATCTCCGCCAGCGTCCCTCCCAGATGAATAGTGCCCGCGCGGCGGCAGACCTGCGCCCGCCACGGCACAGGCTCGCTCAGCGCATAGTCCATCTTAAACACACCTGGGCCATACCGAAATCTCTCCAGTCTGCGCCGGTACCCGGCCGGTAGCCGCGCCCCTGCCAGCCGCAAGACCTGCCGCGGCGTCACATCCAGCAGTATCGTCCGGCTGGGCGGCAACTCGTCCAAAGTCTGCACCTGCCAGCCCGCCACGATATCTCCGCCCAGCGCACGCAAATATTCTCCCATGGCATCGGTAATGGCCTGCGCCCCGCCCCGCGCAAACGGCCACCCGACCGCATGGGCCAGTATCCCCAACAATATTCCGAAGGCAGAGGTAAAAGGCTGGCGAAAACTGAGAAAGGAGTGGGCCGCAAGCCCCGCAAAAAGTGCCCGCGCCCGTTCGCCACGGAAACAAAGGCGTGAAAGCAGATGAACCGGCAGCGCCGCGGGAAGGCCAAAACGTACCAGAGCCGGCAGATCGACGCCCACAGGATACGGCCCCAGAACCATCGGCGCCAGCTTGTCCCAGTCAGCCGCAGACGGGCCCAATAGCCGGGTCCAGCTCAGGCCGTCCACCCCAAGCGCCGCCGCCGTCTCCGCCAGTGAACGATAGAGGCCG
This sequence comes from Caldilineaceae bacterium, assembly GCA_965204525.1. Taxonomy (GTDB): domain Bacteria; phylum Chloroflexota; class Anaerolineae; order Caldilineales; family Caldilineaceae; genus Bin5. Next base: position 4,236,987 of record OZ241994.1, read on the forward strand.
ACCGCCGTGCCGTCATCCAACGGGTGCGCCGCCGCAACCTCCGGCTGGACCCACTCCACCCCGAACTGCTCCAGCGGCAAGCTACTTAGAAATGGCGAACCGGCCACCAAAGGATGGACCGCGGCGCAAACGTCGTGTCGAAAGCCGGGCAGTGTAAGTTCGGCAGTCCGGTTCCCCCCGCCGATCGTGTCCCTGCTTTCAATCACGAGGACCGAATGCCCGGCCCTGGCGAAAGTGATAGCCGCCGCCAGCCCATTCGGCCCGGCGCCGACAACGACGGCGTCATACTTGGCCATGACTCTACTGATTCACGCGACTATTGTAATTTCCGCAGTTCATCCCACGCTGCAAATAAATCAGACGAGTCACAGACTCAGTCTATCAACCGCAAACGCTGCGGACTGCGCCCATCTACCCGCTCCAACACCCCCCGCGCCTCCAGATCAAGTTTCACCGACGTCACATACCAGCTTATCGAACCGTCAAAGACATCCCCAATCCGCTTGCCCACCGCCTCCGTCATCCCGCTGAACGTAATTCCAGGCTGCGCCTGCAGCGTCTCCTCAATCGCCTGTCGCACCATGTCATACTTGCCTTTATCGATATTCACGCCCTGCTTTCCAGCCGGGTGCAGCGTCATGATTCTTTCGGTCACACTTTCCTCCGGGATGGCGGCGGTATGGGATATGGAGCACTCTCCGAAAACAACGAACGGTGAGAAGTGAGAGACAGCGCCTCTCTCTTCCCACCGCTTTCTCTTCCTGACAGAGAGCTTTACTCCCCCTCAAACAGCTTCTCATTACGGTGCAACCGGCGGGCGATGCCAAAAGTCTGCCCCTGGGCGCGCATCGTCGGCGCGTGTGCCGCCAGGTAGCGGGCCGCTGCCACCAGCACCAGCACAGCTTCATCCCCTGAATCCGGCTCGGCCGACAGCAGTTCATGCTGGCGGAAAGCCGTTTCCACACACTGAATCGTGTGGAAGTTGCGGTCTTCCCGCAGCAGCAGTGCGCCAAGCTCTGCCCGTAGCGCCTCCGCGTCGCCGCCTTCGAAGAGGTAGCTGCCCACCGCGTTGCCCGCCTCGTTCACCTGTTGCTGCTGATCCAGCAGGTCAGCAAGCGCCGGCAACGAAGGGGCTGTCCCGTTCATGCCGTTGGAGGCCGGCAGCCGTGCCGCGGGAATGTTCAGAAAACGGTCCAGATAGATGCTCATCGCCGCGTCGAAAACGCCCCGCAGCAGTAGCAGGTACTCGTCCGGTTGTTCGTATCCCTCCAAACGGCGCAGACCCTGGTGGACCGCGTTGGCAAATGTGAAGGTGTGCAGAGCCGTGTCCCAGTCGCCGAACTCGTTGCTCGTGTGGAAACGCGCAATGCGCAGCGCCGCGGCATAGGTGACAGCACCCGCCAGTTCAGTTTCGCCGGCGCCGGCCCGCAGCGCTGCCAGCAGCGCGTCAGCGATGGCATGCGGATCGTCGCGCAGCAACACCGGCACCAGTTCGGCGCGCCCCGCCCACCGGCCCCGCTGCCCCTGACCTTGGGCGAGCGCAGCCGGGATCTGCGCACGCGCATCGCCCAACACTTCGATCAGATCGATCGGATTGCGCCACGCGTTCGACTCCTCCATCCGCCGCGCCGAAGCATAGCCGGGCACCAGGCTGGTCAGAACCGCCTCCGCCTGCTCCCAGCCGACGATATCCAACGCTTCGAAAGCCTTATTCGTAAAGTCCAGCGGATGTCCGACATCGATATAGCGGAAATCCGTCGCCGCGCTGAACAGAATATCCGCCATCTCCTGCGGCCCGGCCCCCGCCCGCAACGCCGTGATGATGCACCGCTCCGCGCCCTCCGCATCCCGCACCAGAATGAAGCGGCGGAACCACTGCTTCAACGTTGTCATGTCCGGGCTGCCGTCCGGCAGAGGCGTAACCGGGAAGCGCGGTGAGCTGCCCGCCGAATCGGACGCCACCGCGGCCAAACCGTGCGCCAGGGCTCGGGCCCGGTCCTCGGCCCCCAGGCTCGGAAGGAGGTTCTGAAAACAGGTCAGCATCGTCAGCCCCTGCCCCCAACCCTCCATGCGGTAACGCGCCCCGAACTCCAGGCCCGCCGCAAACGGAGACAACGTGTCTCCGGCTTCGTCCACCAGCGTGATCGCCGCCTTGGCCACAACCAGCGAAAGATTGCGCTCCAGGCCGACGGCTAGGCGGTGGCGCTGGTGTTCCACCGGGTCCTGCCGCGGCGTAACATCGACAAATACATCTCCGTTCCGCAACTCCACTGGGAAATTGGGGGTATCGTCCGCCCACAGATCGAAAGAGCCGCCTGTGCAGAGATCAAAGCGGGCGTGATGCCAGTGGCACGTAAGAATCCCATCCTGGACACTGCCCCTGTCCAGGGGGAAGCCCATATGCGGGCAGCGGTTGTCAAGCGCGTAAATCTCGTCCTCGTGATGAACGAGGACGATCACGTGGCCGTTCACTTGGACCGTATGCAGGCCCGTTTCAGTGACTTCGGCGACAGACGCAATGCGCTGATAAGCGTCAGCAGCGACTTTGGTTGACATTCCTGGCCTCCTGTTTTCCTAATTGCCCAGTCCGTACACAAGGCGTCTATCCGCACACCAAACCATCAAGTACGATCACTAAAGACATACCCCCTCAGACACGGTCAAATCTCGCCTGACTAAGACGAATGAAGCCGTTTCTCTCTCCTCATATCTCTTCACTCTCTCCTCGCCGTTCCCCGCTCCTCGCGCACAGCCGTCAACGCGACCAGGCCCACCAGCGCCAGCCCCGCCCAGAAAAGAAACGGCACGCCGGGGCCGGCTGCTTCCAGGCCGTTGCCGAGCGGAGGCGCGACGACAGAGCCAATCCGGGATATAGCCATGATCAGGCCGGTCGCCGTGCCGGCAAGGGCTGGGCCAACCCCCCGCAGTTCGATGATCAGCGTCATCATCGTCGCCATGTAGCCGTCCCGCGTAATTCCGGCAAAAATAACCGCCAGCCACACAACGATCCCCTGTACGAACGAAAGAACGCCGAAGCCAATCAATAGCATCAGCGCCGACGCCAGCAGCAGCGGACGGCGCACCCCCATCCGGTCGGACAGCAGAGTAAACGGAACTGTGAACAGCAGGCTGGCGAAATGGAAGCTGGCCAGAGCGCTGTCCGCCGTGCTCGGCTCCCAACCCTCATTGCGTAGATAGAGCGGTAGGTAGCCCAGCGCTCCCTGAATCGCGCCTCCGATGCCAAACATCGCCACCGACAGCAGCCACACGTTACGCAGACGACATACCTGCAGCAAAGAGTCGCGCAGCGAATGCCCCTCCCCTTGCGCAGCAACCCTTCCGTCGCCGTCTGGCCCAGGTCTGGTAAACGCCCATAAAACACCAACAATGACCGCCAGCGCCGCGTAGAAAAGAAGCACGTTGCGCCAGCCTCCCAGCATAGGTGAAAGAAACGTCGCGCTGATCAACGAACCGAGGAGAAAGCCCAATGCCATGCCCGCCGACACCACGCCGTTCGCCATCCCCAGGCGTTTTCCCGAAAACCAGACGCCGCACGTCTTGTGCACATTCATCGGCGCCGCCATCGGGAACAGACCTGCCACCAGTACCGTGGCGGTCAGGCTGGCGTAATCGCTGGCAAACGCCCGCGTCGCGCCGGTCACGCCCGAAAGGAGGCAGGCGAATACCAACATTCGCCGCGCCCCCACGCGGTCGCCAACGACGCCGCCGGTCAGGCTCATCGCGATCCCCAATAGAGAGGACGCCCCCCAGACGTATCCGATCTGCACCAGGTTCAGCGAAAGCTCAGTGCCGATTTCCTCGAACAGGACGGGCAGCGACATCATCGGCATGCCCACCACAAGCGTGTGGGTCAGCGCGGCCAGTACCAGAACGTACCACCGGTACGCGCTTTCGGCAGGACCGGGAGCCGCTGTCGGCGGGGCCGAGACGCGCAGCGGATCAGACACTCGCCGTCGCTCCCCCGTCGATGAGGACCTCCGCACCCGTGATGCTCGCCGCCCGGTCCGAGACCAGGAACAGGGCCATGTCCGCGATCTCGTCCGCCTCGGCCATGCGGCTCAACGGCACCGACGCGATGCGGCGGGCTTTTGCCTCCTCCACCGAAATACCCTGCGCTTCCGCCTCCTGGCGTGCGAGCTGCCTTGCCCTTTCCGTGTTCACGGGGCCCGGCGAAATGGCGTTGATGCGCACTCCGTAGGGGGCAAGGTCCTGGGAGATGCCCTTCGTAAAGTTGATGATCGCGGCATTGGCCGTGCCTCCGGCCACAAACGTCGGCGTGGGATTGTGGGCCGCGGCGCCAACAATGTTGACGATGCGTCCTTCCCTCCGCGACTTCATCTGCGGCGCCAGCGCCCGCACCATCCGTATATATCCAAGCAGTTTCAGGTCCCATGCGCCCTGATAAGCGTCGTCGCTAAGGCTGTAGAAGTCACCGCTCGGCGCCGAGCCGGCATTGTTGATGAGGATGTCCACATGACCCCATGTGGAGAGGGCGCGTTCGACGGCGCTTTCGACCCCTTCCGCCGTGCTCACGTCCGCGCTTACAGAGAGCGCTTTGGCGCTGCTCTCTGGCGCATGGTCCGAAATCGCGGCGAGGCCCTGCGCCAGCCGTTCCTCGTTGCGCGCCGCGATCAGAACGCTGACGCCTTCAGCGTAAAGCGCCTGCGCGCAAGCCAGCCCAATGCCCGCGCTGCCGCCGGTGATGATGGCTGTCTTGCCGGAAAGATTGAGTTGCAAGGTATGGCTTCTCCTTCAAAAGTGTTGTCCTGCAAGGTCTGCCTGCGCAACTTCGGTTGACGTAGAGGCCGCCCTCATCCGCTTCCTTCGCCCGCGTCCCCGTATATCTCGCAGTTCGGAAAGGTCAGCGAGAAACCGTACCAGCGGGCAAAAAGGTGCAAAGGCCGTTCGGTTGGCAACTCGTCTCCGGAGGGATCGTAAAGCCTACCATTGCGCACGATCGCGCCGTCGTCCAGGCGCAGGTCGCTGCCATCCCATTCGGCATCCTGCACATCGGCGAAGAGGGGCGTCGGCGTGCCGGAAACCGGGTCCAGGTAAATCAGCAACTTTCTGTTGTCGATGACGTCGAGCAACACGCCGTCCCCCGCCTTGAGAACCTCCATCGGAAAGTAACGGCTGACCCTGTCCGTCCAGACGCCCAGTCCCATTTCCAGGCGCGGCCGCCGTGGGTCTTCCGCGCCCATCGAACCCGCGAACCCCGGCGGCAGAAAACGTCCCCTGGTCAATCGCACCAGGATCTTCATCAGGCCCGCCGCCAGACCAAAGGGCAGCGGCAGTCGCGACCGCCCGATTCGTGCATCCGGGAACTGCGCCAGCGCCTGGTCTGCGTGCATATGCCGCAGCGGCTCCAGTTCGAGACGCCGCCCCTTGAGCGGACCGTACAGACATTCGCCTGTGACGTGATCCCAATAGGAGCCGGTCTGGTGATCCCCCATTAGCGACATGCCGTTATAGAGACCCCGCGTCGCAAAAGTGTAAGTTTCCCCGTCAACTACCGGCGTCAGACTGACGCCGCTATTGCATGGCGCTCAGAAGGTGGCGAGAAACGGTGTTCCGTTCCACTCACCCTGCGCCACATGGTGAAAGATCATCTCGCTGGTCAGCAGCGTCAGCGCCGCTCCGTCCCGTTCCAGCACCAGCAGCGGCGTCTCCGCGCGGACCTTCTTGCTTCTCAACGCGTCGGCCAGACCCTCCGTGCGCTGCACAGCCAGCGGCCGGAACATATCTCGCTTGCTCAGGATGGCCCGTTTTGCGTCGAAGGTCGCCGCCGCGGTCAGTTCGGTTGGATACGCCTCCATCTTCAGCCCCTTTGCCAGTCGAAAACTGGAAACGGACACCGACCGTGGGACGCTTAGCCCCGGAGCCGGGTCTACTGTTCGCTCGAAAAACGGAAAACTGTGGTCTGCGTATACGCCTCGCCCGGCCGCAGAACAATCGAAGGAAAGTGCGGCTGGTTCGGCGCGTCCGGGAAATGCTGCGTCTCCAGGCAGAACCCGCCGCGGTGTGGATAGACCTGTCCGCCTTTGCCCGTGCTCGCTGCCTCCATCTGGTTGCCTGCATAGAACTGCACCCCTGGCTCGGTTGTCAGCACCTCCAGCACCCGTCCGCTGACCGGCTCGGAGACGCGAGCCGCCAGCCGCAGCGTGCCCGGCGCGCCATTGAGCACGAAGTTGTGATCGTAGCCGCCGCCTATGCGGATCTGCTCATCGTCGGCGTTGATGCGCGCGCCGATGGCAGTGGGCTGGCGGAAGTCGAAGGGTGTGCCGGTCACATCGCGCACCTCACCTGTCACGATCAGCGCGCCGTCCATCGGCGTGAACGCGTCGGCATCGATCATGGCGACATGGTCGTGGATGTTTCCCTCTCCGGCCAGGTTGAAGTAGCTGTGATTGGTCAGGTTGACGATCGTAGGCGCGTCGCAGGTCGCATGGTAGTCGAGACGCACCTCGTTGTCATCGTTCAGGCTGAGCCTCACCGTCGTGTCCAGCGCGCCCGGATAGTGGTCTTCCCCATCCGGGCTGTGGTGGGTGAGCACCAGCCCGACCTCCCGCTCGTTCTGAAAGGGCTGGGCCTGCCACACGACCTTGTCGAAGCCGCCCTCCCCACCGTGAAGATGGTCGTCGTTGATGTTGCGCGCAAGCTGGTAGCGCACACCGTCCAGCTCAAAGCTGCCGCCGCGGATGCGGTTCGCACAGCGGCCCACCAGCACGCCGTAATAGGGGTGCCCGGCAAGGTATTCGTCGAGCGTATCGAATCCCAGCACCACGTCCCCCGCCTGACCGTCGCGGTCCGGCGTCGACAAAGTGCGGATCAGCCCGCCGTAGTCGAGAACATCAAGTTCGATACCCGTGTTGTTCGCGAGCGTATACTGCCTGACCGGTTGCCCGCTCTCCGTCTTCCCGAACGCTTGGCTGCTCAGTTTCATATGTCGCTATCCATAGGTTTTCTGCCGGTACTCCGCCAGTATCTGGTCCATCACCCACGACGTCCGCGCCCCGCTGACACCCGTGCTCGGGCACTGCCCGCTTCCATTCAACTCGTCAACAATGGTCTGGATTAACGGCTGATGCACGTGGTCCGGCTGCGTGACGGGGATCTCCTCAGTACCGGCGCTCGTCGTCAGAGCGATCGGGCTGGCATCGAAACAGACATAGCCGATGCGCCCTTTCGTGCCTTCTATCTCCGTCCAATCAAGGTTTTTAAAGCCGGTGAACATCCACGTCCCTGTACCCTGCACGCCCGATTCAAACGTGAAGCTGCCGCACACGATGTCCTCGGCGTCGTAAAGCTCCCCTTGATTGCCCGCGAACCCTTGCACGCGGCTGATAGGGCCGAGCAAATAGTCAAGAATATCCAGCATGTGCGAGCCCAGGTCCAGAAAGAGCCCCGCGCCCGCGATCTCCGGATCAACCCGCCACCCCCGCTGGTCCGGGAACGCGTCGGCCGGCTTGGCCGGCTGGTAGTAGCGGATCAGCACCGACCGTACCTCCCCGATCGCGCCCTGCTCGATCAGTTCCTGTACTTTCAGGAACTTCGGCAGCCGCCGCCGGTAATAGCCGACCCACAGGGGTACGCCGGCCGCTTCGCAGGCCCGGATCATCGTCTGGCACTCTTCGTACGTGCGCGCCATCGGCTTCTCCACGTAGACCGGCTTGCCTGCCTCGGCCGCCTTGCACGTATACTCCATGTGCGTGTCAGGCGGCGTGGCCACGTAAACCGCGTCCACTTCAGGATCGTTGATCAGCCTGTCGCCGTCATCGTACCAGCGGGCCACGCCATGGCGCCGCGCAAAGTCGGCCGCAAGCTCCCCATTGCGCCGCATCACCGCCGTCAGCGCCGAGTTCTCAGCCTTGTACAGCCCGGGCCCGCTCTTCACCTCGCACACATCCCCGCAACCGACGATCCCCCAGCGAATCTTTGCCATGTCTCCTTCCCCATCACTCGTCTGGAATATCCACCAAAACGCCAACCTGTCACCAGGCCCCAAACACGCGCGCCCCACAACTGAAGAATCCCGTCCCCTACCGGGCTCACCGTCAATTGCCCAACACGAATCAAAGGTCACCCATGAGAGTCGTCACTGACCATCGATCACTGACTACTGACCACCGTCGTCCCCGTGCCCGTGCACCGGTGTATGCTCGTGGTAAACGCCATGCGCGTGCATGTGCTGGTGCAGCCGGTTGTGGGCCGCCTCCAGCACCGCCCGCATCTCCCGAAAACGCTGCGCGTTCGGCCGGGGGGCGATCGTGTCCACATAGGCAATCGCGCCCTCGATCTGATCCAACACCGCCGACGCATCCGGTTCGTTAAAAAGAGGGCTGTCTGCCACCAGCGTCTGCACCGCGCTCGTATGGGCCGCGATCTCGCCCTCCTCGCCAATATAACTGCCGCGCACCCGCAGCGCTATCCACGATGAAGCCGTAACCGGGACCTGCAAACTGCCTGACGCGCTGTATTCGCCCTGTACATCTACCTGATCGACCACCAGCCCGCCCTGGACCACCTCCACTTGCTCGATCGGTATCAGCACCGACTCGACCCGCCAGTCGACGCCCACGCTCCCGCCGCCGGCCGGCAGCTGAACCTGCCCGCCCGGCGCAACGCCCTCAACCGTCAACTCCGCCAGCGGGCCGATCGTCATGAACGTGTTGCCCGCCTGCACCGCCGCCATCCAGTTCTCGTACGTGAACTCCCGCTCACCCAGATGCGCATAGGTGCGCACTCCGCCCAGTTGCGACGAGGCCGCCATCTTGTCCGACCCGCCCACGATCGGAAGCTGATAGCCCAGATTGAGATAACGGTACCAGTCCGCTATGCCGTAAGGATTGAGCTCCCGTTCGCAGGGGTTGAATGTCATCATCTCAATGGCATGGATCAGGCCGAGGACGATATCCGCCGCCCGCTCCAGCTGCGGGTTGGGCGCGTGCGGCATCACTACCAGCCCGCCCTGGTCGATACACTTTTGCGCCCACTCGGCCATCACCACCTCTTGCGGATCCCCCAGGGCCGACTCCGACGGGCCGCCGCTGCAAAGCGGATGGATCATCTTGCCGTTGTATCCCAGCAGCGAAATATGACCGAGGATCTGCATGCGGTTCTCGGTTCCGACCCGCACCAGAAACTCGCCGTCGCCGCCGAACTCGCGCGCGCCCAGCGTGGTCCTGCCGTCAAAGTCGCTGACGTTGCTGAACATCTCGCCCCACTGGCTCGCCAGCAGATTGACCACGTGTACGTCCTCAGCCTGGCCCTCCAACAGCGCCGTCGACGGGCTCAGAAAGTGCACATGCGTATCCGCGGTCACCCAGCCATTCTCGCGCCAAGGCAGCACCCGCTCCAACTCGAACACCAGCTCGTCCGTGTCGGGCCCGATCGTGACCTGCTTCCGCACCGGCGCCGTCTCATAGCCCTTTGTGATCTCCACGAAGACCTCGCCCAACGGCATATCTACCTCGCAGTGGCCGTCGATGTAGCTGTACTGATTGCGGCCGTTGACGAATTCGCCATAGTTGTCCTCAAACCAGTGCGGATTGACCTTGCGATGGCGGCCGCGCGGCGGCAGATACTCGCCGTGCTCGCCGTGGAAGTGAATTCGCACCGGCACCAGGTTGTTCGTCCCCTTCTGCACCACCCGCACGTCGACCAGCCGGTGGGCCGGCGCCACGCCAACGATACCGTCCCCGGGCTGGCCGTCTTCAAGCTGCGATATGTCATAGACGATCGGTTCGTCACTGTCCACGCCCACGTGCAGCCAGGCCTGCGGATGCGCGCTGTACTCAACAATCAGGTCCCGCTGCGAGACCGCGGGCTGGACGTTCGCTTCCTCACCCATCCACCGGCCGCGATCGTAATCGAACGCGGCGCGCGCCGAGATCACATAGCCCAGGTCGATAGCCAGGTCCTCATACTCGTCGATGGCGTTGAACTCGACGCCCTCCGGCAATGTCAATCGCAGTTTGCGGCGCACGCCGGGGCGCAGTGGGTGCTCGCTCAAATTCGTAAGGCTGATAGCGTAAACGGTCGACCCCTCGTTGCGCGGCTGCAGAATCAGACGGCGGATCGGCTTGTCCGGATGCGGGTTCTCCAGCGCGTACAGCCACATCTTCTCTTCCATCTGATCTCGCCCGGAGCTGGTGCGGGTCTCTCCGCGACCATATTCGGTGCTGGGAACACGCCCCAATTGCGTCTCCTCCGTCGCCGAGTTGAAGACCGTCGCCTTCGCCGCCGGCACCGTCTCGAACGGACTGCCTCCCCACACGACGCGACTCTGCTGGATAGCAAACCGGCGCCGGACCGCCGTCTCAAGGCGGCTCCCGTCCTCATACTCAAAAACGTAGGAGGAGACGTGATCGCCCAGTTCGTTTCCGTCCTGTGCGAAGTCGGCGAAGCCGTCCAGATAGTTGGTCACGCGGTCGGCCACCGCATGCAGAAACACAGCGTAGGCGGCGCTCGCTCCTTCCAGTTCGACCGTCACCGGTTCCTTGTCAAGCAGGATGACGGCAGGGCCTTCGAATCCACCGAGCAGGAACGGAACGCCGTTGAAGGCGGTCGAACCGGCCCTGTCCTCAATCAAGGAGGGCACGCGCAACGATTCAGGAAGCTCGGCGCGTCCGGCATTGAAGGATTTTGACAGATCAACGGGCGTGAAATGTGGGGAGACTGGATTCATGGGACTCTCCGTTTCTGCCGCGCCTCGCGGCGGTGGATGCAGCTGTCTTGTCAGTCTGCTCTTTCCAACTCTCGGTGCGTCAGGACTCTGCCAGCCAGCGGTCGAACCAGTCGAACGCATCCTCCTGCATCGCAATGTCGAACTTGTGCTCGCCGCCATAAAATGAGCAGCTGTAGCGGTCGGCTGCATCGGCTTTCTCGTACACCTGTCTCAGGATAACGTCGGCCCGCCTCATCTCCGCCAGCGTGAACAGCGGGTCCTCCGTATTGTTCTGGACCAAGGTCGGCAACGGCGCCCGCATCCCCAGAATATCCGGGTAGTCCATCTCGGTCGCCAGATGCGGCACGTAGATCATCCACGTATGCGTATGGCTCTTGTTCAGCAGGAAGTCCCGCCACGTCGTCATCATGCCTACACAGACCGCGCAGCGCACGCGGTCATCCAGCCCTGCCAGGTAGACCGTACGAAGTCCCCCGCCCGACAGCCCGCCGATGCCGACCCGCTGCGCGTCCACATCATCGCGCCCGCACAGCACGTCCAGCGCATGCAGATCTTCTGCCAGCCAGACGCCCGCCCACGTCGTCCCCGCACTGAGCAACGACTTGGCCAGGACCGACTCGTGACCGGCCGCCCAACGGTTATACGCGGTGATGTATTCCGGGTCTTCCGACTCTTGCTCGTCCATGCCGTCGCGAATTGTCGCAGGCAGGTCCGCGATGCGGATGCGGCGGCTGCCGAAAGCGAAAGCATCCGGCGCCAGCACCGCATACCCGCGCCGGGCCAGGCGATTGGCCCATGGTGCGCCGCCGTACGCCCGCTCTTGGTGGTCGATGTTGACGGCATTCTGCTCGTCGCCTGTTTTTGTGATTTTCTGCCAGCCGTGGAACTTATGGCCGCCATGGTCGTGCAGCGCAAGCACGCCAGGCAGCGGGCCGTGCGCGCCCGCCGGCTTCAGCAGTACTGCCTCCGTGCGCGGTCCGTACGGCAGTTGCCACGAAAGTTCCTCCACCTGCAACCCGTCATACACATACTGACGCTCGGTCCGGCAGTCCCCCGCGCCCTCTGTGTCCGGCATCGCCACCCGCTCGCGAAATCGCTGCCGCGCCGCCGGCCGCCAGGCTGCCGGCTCGATCCAATGGGTATGCCGAAATGAGAGAAAGTTGGGGCCTTCACCGGCCAGAGTAGCTGCCCACGATCCGTAGGCGCCGAGCATCGAATGAGAAGACATTCCGTTATTTTCCTGGTGCGATAATTTGACAGGGTGCTAAGTGTGGTTGCGCCCCCGCGCGCGGCGGTCTGCGCTGTTCGAGATACTATAGCAGGGATTTGAATGAGGCGGAAAGCCGCGCGCACATGGCGCGTCGCCTCAGACACGGAAAAGGGGGCCTCCGCAACTGCGAAGTCCCCCTTTCTCACACGCAGATCATGGCCTTGAGGAAGCCTGATCCACAGAATGCCCTCCCCGAAACCAGGACGCTGGGCTCCTCCTACGCAATTCGCAAGACGCAACGCAGTAGATCGCCGCGTCCCCATGCGCCCCCTAGTACCCCGGCGGCGGGTCGACCGGCCCGTCAAACTGCATCGACGTGAAGACCCCGCCCTGCGGGTCCCCGATAACCGCGAATCGTCCAACCGTGCCCGTATCGGTCGGCGGAACATGAATGACGCCGCCCAGCTCCTTCGCCCTGGCCGCCGTCGCCTCGATATCCTCCGACATGAAGTAGGGCGCCCAACAGGGTGGCATCTCCCAGGCGTCCTCCATCTTCAGCATCCCGGCCTGCATGCGCTCGCCCAACTTGAAGAGATGATAGCCGTTCGGGTCGCTGTCATGGCCCCAGCCGAATACCTCACCGTAGAAGCTGCGCGCCGTGTCCACATCCTTAGTCTGGAGCTCATTCCACACGAGCGCGTTCGGCATATTTACCAGCTGCGCGCCGATATGCTCTTTCGGCTGCCACAGTCCAACCATCGCGCCCGTGGGGTCCTGGAGCACGATCATGCGCCCTGACTCCATGACATCCATGGCCTCCATCGCAATCGTTCCGCCGGCCGCAACCGCTTTCTCAGCCACGGCATCGACATCGTCGTGCTTGATGTAGGATGACCAGACCGGCGGGATCCCCTGATCCATCATCTCCTGCGGCAAAATGCTCAGGCCGGCCACGTTATATCCTTCAATCTGGCACAATGAGTAGTGGAAGCCCATCCCCGTCGGAATATCAAAATACTCCCAACCGAACAGACCGCTGTAAAACTCCTTGGCCGCGGCCGGGTCGGTTGTTGCCAAGTCCACCCAGCAGAACATGTTGTCCGGATAACGTTGTACTACCTGCATGAAACTCTCCCTTCGTTGACAGAATTCGGTAAGTTTATCGCCTGCATGACGCAGACCCTTTTCAGATTAGCATAAATAGACCATGCGTGCTAATTCGGCAACGGTCGCGATCACACAATAGGACGATGTCCAGAGGAAGCAGGTTCCATGCTGCGTGGTTACAGGCGCGAATACAGGCGCGAAAAAGCCGACCGGCTTCCCGGTCGGCTCTGTTTGCGGCTGCGACATGAAATCAGGCCTACTTGTACGTGTACCTTCTCCCCTTTGCGTATGACCTCAATGCATATGTTGCCGGAGCAGATGTTGCCGGAGGGTCAGTCGGCGGCTTTGGCCAGCGACGCTTCCGGCGTTGCCAGTTCCGTATATGCTTCTGCGCTGGTCTTCGCAATCAGTTCAGCCAGAGACAGGTCGGCGAGGGCGGCAACCTGCTCAGAGAGATGGGTAAGGTTCAGCTTCCCGGCCACGCCGCAAGCATAGTCGGGGTCGGCCTTATAGAAATGAACAAGCTGCCGCGTCCGGATACGTTCGGGCACGCCATCCATCGCTGCGGCGATATTGCTGAACAACTGTTCTTTCTGGTCGCCGCTCATGAGGCGGAACAGATTGCCGGGCTGCGTATAGTCGTCATTGCCGACGCGATGGTCGTAGCGGTCGGCATCGCCGGAAACCTTGAGCGGCGGCTCGAGGCTGCGGGAATCTTCGACCGGCCCTCCCATGCTATTCGGCTCATAGTTGACCGCGCCGCCGGAGTTGCCGTCAAAACGCAGGTTGCCGTCGCGGTGATAGGTGTGAACCGGGCACTGAGGCTGGTTGGCCGGAAGGGCGGTATAGTTAACACCGATGCGGTAGCGGTGGGCATCGGCGTAGGACATAATCCGCGCCTGGAGCATTTTGTCCGGCGAGAAGCTGATGCCGGGAACGATATTGGAGGGTTCAAAGGCGGCCTGCTCGATGTCGGCAAAGTAGTTTTCGGGGTTGCGATTGAGTTCCATGATGCCGATTTCGATCAGCGGGTAGTCGCCATGGGGCCAGACTTTGGTCAGATCGAAAGGGTTGAGGTGGTAGGTTTCGGCATCCTCTTCGGGCATAATCTGGACGCAGACGCGCCATTGCGGATAGTCTCCTCTCTCGATGGCGTCGAAGAGGTCTCGCTGCGAGCTTTCACGATCCTGCCCGACAATTTCGGCCGCCTGGGCATTGGTCCAAGTCTTGATACCCTGCATCGTCTTGAAGTGGAACTTGATCCAGAAGCGCTCATTGTCTGCATTGATAAAGCTGTAGGTATGGCTGCTGTAGCCGTTGACAAAGCGATAGCCTTGGGGCAGACCGCGATCGCTCATCAGGATGGTGACCTGGTGCAGGCTTTCGGGGGAGAGCGACCAGAAGTCCCACATGGCAGTGCCGGAGCGCATGTTTGTCTTGGGGTCGCGCTTCTGGGTATGGATGAAGTCGCCGAATTTGTAGGGATCGCGAACGAAGAAGACCGGGGTGTTGTTGCCGACCATATCCCAGTTTCCGTCTTCCGTGTAGAATTTGACGGCGAATCCGCGCACGTCGCGCTCAGCGTCTGCGGCGCCGCGTTCCCCTGCGACGGTCGAGAAGCGGAGCAGACAGTCGGTCCGCTTACCTACTTCAGAGAAGATCCTTGCCTTGGTGTAGCGAGTGACATCATTTGTAACCGTGAAGGTTCCGTAGGCTCCCGAACCTTTGGCATGCACAACCCGCTCTGGGACGCGTTCGCGGTTAAAGGTGGCCATCTTCTCCAGGAGTTGATAATCCTGCATCAGAAGTGGACCGCGCGGGCCGGCGGTCAATGAGTTTTGATTGTCTCCAATTGGCGCTCCGTGGGCGGTTGTCAACTGTTTGCGTTCAGTCATCGTTATCGCCTTTCATGTGTATGAAGAGCCTCTTCCTGACTCTAAAATTATACCGAAGTTGAACTATCTTGTCCAAAAAAGGTTAATATGGGGATGTCCCTGAAAACGGACGATTACCACAGCGTAATCACCCGCTCCTCGCCATCTTTGAGCGCTTGGCGATTTCTGCTGAGCGAGATGGTGACGGCCAGATAGGCAACAAGACCAAAGATCACATACGGCCAGGGAGTCTGACCGGCGATGGCAAAGACGACCGCGCACACCAGCGAAGTCACGCTCACGCTGTAAGTGCCGATCGAAGCCATCCGGCTCCACCAGATCAGCAGAAGCCCGACAAGGCACACGACCCCGCCGATAAGCGGCGAGATCGCCAGTATGGTGGCCGCTGTCGTGATTCCGCCGGCGCCACCCTTAAAGCCTAGATAGAGCGACCAGTTGTGACCGACAATCGCACAGGCGCCCGCGAGCGCCGCCGCCGCGGCCACCGCGATCGTGTCCATATCGGGGAAAAACGCCCCCGCCGCGTAGCGAATCAACAGCACCGCCGCCGCGCCCTTGAGCGCATCACCCAGCAGCGTGGGAATGGCCGCCTTCAGGCCGGCCGCGCGCCATGCGTTCGTCGCGCCCGTGCGCCCGCTGCCCACCGTGCGGATATCCACCCCGTATACGCTGGTGGCCAGCAAGCCGACCGGCACCGACCCAAGCAAATAGCCGAGGAGCGCACCGGCGATGATCAGCAGCAATTCCATAGCAGAGGCACCGTCAATCTTTGCGCTGGAGCGACCGCAGGCCCGGCCCCCTTTCGCCTAACAAACAAAATGGTCTCGTGCCTGTAGCGGTCATACACTAACTGAACTCCGGCTCTTCCTGGGATTGAGCGCCCGGCAGGACAACCGGCGCCTCCGTATCGACGGGCAGGTCCAGCGGCTCCTCTGCGTTCTCACTCCGCATGTGCAGCTCCCCTTCAAGGGTGGCGCCCTCATCCAGCAGGAAACTGTTCACATGAAGCGCGCCGCGCACGTAACAGCCCGCCAACAGCTCAACCCGGTCTGCCCGTATGACGCCGTCAAAATATCCCCGAATGCTCACGTTTCGGGCTCGAATTTCGCAGTTGACGCGGGCAGCCTCCGTCAGAATGACGTTGGCCAGCGTTTCCAGCAACCCGCTCTCCACCACACCATCAATGCGAATGCTGCTGTCGCTGCGCAAAGCGCCGTTGTAGGTGGCCCTGGGCCCAATGATGACCTCGATCGCGTCCGGCTGCGGTCGTTCGTTTCGTCGAAACACCTGTTATCCCCTGTTGTACGCCGCCAACTGTCCCGACGGCCGCAGGCAACTGTGGCCCAACCGGCAAACGGCTTCCCCAACTCGACCGCGGGAAACAAAAAACTGCCTCCATCTACTGTCAGATGGGAGAACTGAATGCGGTGGGGTGAGGAACGGCTTTCGCTGCGCGAAGTCTAGCACAGGCACTGAATCTGGGCAACCTCGCCTTCCGAATCCGGGGCAGAGAGCCCTCGTGTGGCAAGCCCTCTGTAACGACCTTCAGAGCACCTGAGCGGACTCTCCCTGGCTGCAGCGTTGCAGAGGTCCCGGGAACCAGACTTGATGCCTAACAGTTACATTGTGTATCGGCCTTCTGCACAATCCCGGCAGGGGGAAATTGGAAGGAAAGGAGAAAAATGAAGCGGCATCTGTTATTGATTCTCTGGACACTTGGCATCCTGGTGGTCTTGGCCTCCAGGAAGTTTGCAGCAAAATGGGCCGGGTGAGACATCCTGCACTGACCAAGTGAGACCGGGAATCGAGAGAAGGTGTCCAAGTCTGCCGCGGCCGCCACTTGGAATAACTGTGCAGGGAGATCCTCGCTATTTGAAATGGTACATTGCAGCAGCTGCCAAGCACCGGCCTCGTCAAAGCGACAGAACCTGCCTTATGTGCGCAAAACGTGTAGAATAGAATAACCTCCGAACAAACTCGGACCCGACCAGTACACGCCCACCTCCCACCCCCACCCGCGGATCCTACCCATGACCCTGCGACTGCGCTCACTCCTCTTTATGCCAGCCGACTCGCCCCGCAAGATAGCCAAGGGCGCCGAGTTGCCCGCCGACGCCATCATCGCCGACCTCGAGGACGCCGTGGTGCCCACCCGCAAACAGGAAGCCCGCTCGCTCCTCGTCGACTCGTTCCAGTCCCTGCCGCCAGACGGCCCGCTGCGCTGCATTCGGATCAACCCGGTCCACAGCCCGTTCTGGCCGGACGATCTACTCGAGACCTTCGCGGCCGCGCCCCGGATCTACGTGATCCCGAAAGTCGAGTCCGCTGCCGATCTGCAACGCGTGGACGAAAGGTTGACACCACTGGAACGCAAGGCAGGAATGCCCGTCGGAACTGTACGGCTGCTGCCGCTTGTGGAGAGTGCTGCAGGGGTGGTGAATCTGCCCGAAATTGCTCGCGCCGGTCCCAGAACTGTGGCGCTGGCCTTCGGCGCCGAGGATTTTGCCGGCGACATCGGCGCGCAGCGCTCACGCGATGGGTGGGAGATCTTCTATGCCCGCAGCGCTGTCGTGACCACGGCGGCCGCCTTCGGTCTACAGGCAGTCGACACCGTCTATACCGACCTGGCCGACAGTTCCGGTCTGGCCGAGGAGTGTGAGGCTGTTCAGAAAATGGGCTTCCGCGGCAAACTGGCCATTCATCCTCGCCAAGTGGAGGTCATCAACCACGCCTTCACTCCAGATCTCACTGAAGTGGCGGCGGCACGACGGCTCATTGCCGTCTTTGAGGCTCACCAACGCGCCGGGCGCGGCGTCTGCGTACTCGACGGCAAAATGGTGGATATGCCGATGTATCGCGCCGCGCAGGATCTGTTGGCGAGGGCAGAGAATGGGTCGAAAGGGGACTGCCGCAACTGAACTGCGGGAAGGGAGATCGGCTCTCTCTTCCCACTCCGTTTTCTATTCGCGCACCGGCCGGAGACCAAGATAGACCACGCGCCCGCCGAGCGTCTGCAAAATAGTGCGCGCCGGTTTCCACGGGAGGAGCTGATTCAATTCAGATGGGCTGAGCGGTGTATTGTTGTTGGCCAGAAAGACGCGGAAGCAGGCCGCCGTCAGCGAAAGATGCTCGTTGATGTAGTCCGGATCTTTGGTGCAACGGCTGCGCAGGCATTCCCACAGGGCATCTGTGCGGTGGACCTCTCCCGTCTCCGGGTCGATCCAATCCACGTCTTCGGTATCTCTATGGTCCTGAAACCGGTCCCGGCATTCCGTACATAGCTGATCGCGCAGGTATAGGCGGAAATTCCGTCCGCTCTGCTCCCACCAATTATAGTCGATATGAAACTTAGTGTTCACGTCAGGTCGGAACCACTTGAGTTTCTGTTTGGGCGCTGCCGCTGTCATCTCCTTCTTATCCCTCCTCGATGGTCAAAAACCGGTGAAGAGCGTGCTATACCGGCTTTGCATCCTCATCTTACCTTGAAGAATCCGTCCCCAACATCCTGGAACCGGGAGTTGCTGATCAATGTATAAAATATCGGTCCCGGCGGACAGCGCCAGAACATGTTGACCGCACTGTAGATCGTCTTGACATGCGCCGTACCCTGCGGGTTCAGCTTCGCAATCTCTGGCACGATCATCTCCACGATCTGTTCCAGCGCCGTGTCGTTGCCTTCGAAACTGGCGTTGAACGCTTCCAGACCCTCCCGGTCCTCACTTGAAACGATCAGGTTCTCGTCGTACTCACAGGAGATCTGCACTTTGTTCATCTCGAGAGCGAAACGCTGCCCGTCCGCATCGACTTTCGCAATGCGGCTCCACTCCCGTCTCATCCGACGCGGGCGGAAGTCAATGATGACTTCATCCGGCTCATCGGTCCGCTCCAACGTGATCTGCGCGCTCACCGGCAAATTGTGTGCAACCATCCAATCCTTCAGGCCGCACACGTAGCGTCCCTCATGAACGACCCAGGCCGTGTAGCGGTTGCCCCAGCGGCCGTCGACAACAGTCACCATCGAACGCTCCTGCGCGCTGTGTGGGAAGAGCGCCTGCGTGCGGCTGCTGAGCGGCAGCGTGCCATACAGCCAGTGCGGGAAGGTCAACGTGAAACTGATGCTCGGCACGACCGACGAAACCGGTGTGCTCGCGCCGCTATCGCCCCATTCATCGTCCAACTCCCATTCCATCTGCAAAAGCTCCACACTCAAGATAGCCCGGTTGTAGCGGCCTATGTTTGGTTGCAGGAGAGGTGGGATGGTCTGTGCCTCCGGTGGTTCCAGCCGTGACAGGAACCATACGGGGCCGCCGGCACTGCCAACCTGGTCGAAGCGTTCGTCGCTTCCAAGCGCGTGGTTCACGCTGATAACCTGCATTGGCTGCGACACGTCGTCAGCTTGCAGGTCAAGCTCCGGTAGCAGCTCCTCGGGCGTCATCGGCCGGTTCTGCATCTCCAGCAGCGCCTCGGCGATGTTCAGATGGCCCACATGAACTTCGGCCAGCATGTCGGCAAGCAGCCAGTAGTCGTCAATATGCACGAAATCTTCGTTTCGTTCGCCTTCCATCAGCGTAAAGAGCAGACTCTCTTCGATCTCATTCTGGTACAGCGAATGGATCTCCTCGGCTGAAAGGAGCGCTTCCTCATCACCAGTCGTCTGCCCATTGGTTCCGTTGAGCCGGTGGCCCGTCTGAAGATTGGCTGCAAATTCCCGGGTCTCACCTGTGTCGGCGAATCCCACCCGGATAACATCGAAGGCGCCATGCTCCGGGTTCTGGCCGGAGCGCGTTTCCAGGACTTCGCCAACCAGAAAGTCCATGGCGGGGAAGATTAGTGTCTCCCCGACATCATAAAGGTTCTTGGGCTGGTAGACGGCGCCCTTCTTCAGCTCGGACTCCATCCGCGCTGTCTCGCGGCGCTGGTATTCCTGGATCAGCCGCAGCGCCAATTGACTGGTCGTCATCGGCGACTCTGCATCCAGGATCAATTCATGGGTAAAGTCCAGGTCTTCATCGGTAACTCTGAACTGATCGCGCCAAAATGAAGCAGTTTGGGTCCTTCGCAACAGCACGTCTTCCTCCTCCTGAAAACACAGGCGGCGCGCCTGCACAGCGTCTACGCGGTCCCTGTCCAGTTGGAAGAACTGGTACGCCAGACCGGAAAGATCCCCCAATCCATCGGGCTGCACGGTGGGTGACACATCCTCCCTATCCTTCGCCCGCAACCCGCGTAAAGGCAGATTGGCAACTCAACAGTAAAGTATAGCCGTTCAAGCGCCAAAGTTCAAGAACGCGCCGATACAAATTGTGCGTCGCCTCTCCTCAACCACCATCCTCCAGCCGTACCCGCGCCAGGACAATCTCCGGCTCCCACACCCCCAACTCGACTGTCGGGCTCAGCGTCGCCGAGTCGTAGACAATCAGCCGCAACTCATAGTCGCCAGGTGCGAGATCAGCCGGGATATCCAGGTAATATACCGTATCCACCAGTTCATCCGCCGCCCAGCGGCCCGTGCGCCGGTGGCGCAAATCCAGCAGCACGGCATCTTTCTGATAGACCCGTCCCCCCTCCGAATCGTGTAAACGCAGCGAGATCGAATAGTCGATTCCCAACTCAGGCGCCGTCTGCCATCGCAAAGCTATCCACCCGGCGCGATCCCTTCCCAGGCTGAGCGGCTCTT
Organism: Caldilineaceae bacterium; assembly: GCA_965204525.1. Taxonomy (GTDB): domain Bacteria; phylum Chloroflexota; class Anaerolineae; order Caldilineales; family Caldilineaceae; genus Bin5. Next base: position 4,257,584 of record OZ241994.1, read on the forward strand.
CTGTTGACAACTGCTCTTCGCCCTGGCCCGAAGCGAGCCCGTGCAGAGTGATACCCCCGTCATAGTGCACTGTCAGCGGCTCCAGATATTCGTAGAATGTCCAGGGGCGATCCAAATCCATACCGGTGAAGGTGTGAATCTGAAAGCTGCCATGTTCGTCCGTGCCTTCATAGCGTCCATACTTGCCAAGAAGAACAACCGCGTGTTGTTCGGCAAGGGTATCCCCGCTGACACGATCGTTCTCCCAGTCGACAAATCTTACCGTCGCCGGGTTCTCCAAAGCCGTGAGCGCAGACTCAAGCTCGTATGGCAAGTAGGGAACACTCGCCGCGATCACGTCAACCGGTGTCTCGCCTTGATACATGTATTGAAAACTGAAATGCTCACTGATCGTGTAGGGAAGCAGATAGACCGCGTCCATAGCAGCCGGCTGCGCGTTCAACGTCCTAGCCAGCTCCGCCCACTCCGTCTCGTTCGCCTCATAGACCTCGGGCAGATTCGCCCATGTTTGGAAATAGGTGCGGTAGGTAAGTGCGCCCTGGACCAGAATCAGCCCACCCACCGCAAGCCCCAACGCGACAGCAACCCGGTTCTCTTTCTGACCAAGGGTCTGCATTCCGGCTAGTCCTGCGCTGTTGCGCCGCTCCCACAAGAAATGCAACGCCTCCCAAAAACCGGTCGCCGCCAGCAGATAAATCACCGGCGTCGCGCCCATCATACGCAGGAAGTGCGGCAATATATCGTCCCTCGAAAGCATGGCCGGCAGCAGCAGTACACACAGCCAGAGCAGCAGCAGACGGTAAGCCGGCCGCTTCCAGCGCCACAACGCCGCGCCCACTCCCAGCCAGAAAAAGATCGCTTCCCATGGCTTCAGCATCGACTGGCCGGCGAAGTTGTGCCGCCAGTTCGGGTCGCCGCGCATACCGAAGACCAACAGATAGTCCCAAACGTTGCCGAGAAAGGATCCAAAAGCGCTTCCCTGGCCGCCGCGCAGCAGCCAGACCTCTCTGCTGCGCATCAGAAAGTGCTCAGGATGCAGAGCAAAATGGAGCAGAATCGGCGCGGCAACCAGCGCGGTTACGCCGATAAATACGGCCGCCCGCGGCAGTTCGCTCCGCACCCGTTCCCTGGTAAAGGAGCCGAGGGGAAAAAGAAAGCTCAGACCAAAGAGCAGAAACAAGAAGGGGGTGAAACGCGCCGGGATATAGGTGTACGGCAACAGCCCCGTGCATATCCCCGCCAGGACAATCCGCCACCAGCTTCTCTCTTTCCACCCTTGCCAAAGCAGCGCAAAAGACAGGACAAGAAGCAGGGGCATATGGGTGACTTTGTTATACGACGTGCGCCCGATTATCGTCTGGCTGATTGACACCGCCATCAGCCCAGCCCCAACACCGCCGATCAGCAGCCCGCGCCAGGGCGTCGGCCGTTGCCCTTTTCCCTCGCCACAGAGCACCCTTCCCAGCCAGAATACGGCAAAGACCAGGCCCGCGCTGCCCAGGGCCGTGGGCAGATGCATTGCCAGCAGCGTCCGCCCAAACAGGATCGTCGACAGGGCCAGCGCGTAGATGGCCGACGGCTCGCGACCCTGGTCCACGGGAAAGAATATCGCGTGCTCGCCTCGCAGAACCTGGAGCGCCAGCGCGCCGTCTATCCCCTCGTCCCGATTGAGACCCGGCGGCAGCTCGTCCAGCCGTTGAAAACGCAGCGCCACCACGGCCAACGCCAATGCCAGCAGGATCGCTCCCGTGACCAGCTTCAAACGGAGGCGTTCGGCTCCCTCTGATCCGGCAGCGCCGGTTCGACGTTGCGCCGAAGATGAACTCTCAGACACGCTGGGTTTTCCTTACTCTTGCCTGATTCGCCTCGCAGCGCTTTCGCGGCGCGTCGCCCATTTCGGCTTCATCCGCGGTCTGGGCAGACTGCACGCGCCGAATGGCGCTTTTCCGTCTACGCTTCACGGGCTTTCGTCCAAATGCAGGCGCGCCAGCAGCAGCTCCGGCTCCCACACACCGATCTCGACAGTCGGTATATTGGACTGGGTGCTGTAAACAATCAGTCGCAACTCGTACTCTCCCGGCCGGAGATCAGCCGGAATTTCAAGGTAATGCAGCGTCTCGACCGGTTCATCTGCAGGCCAGAGACTCGTGCGCGCCTGGTTCGTGTTCCCCAGAACATCATCCATCTGGTAGGACATTCCGCCTTCACTATTGTGCAGGCGCAGTGAGATTGCAAAGTCGGTATCCGTGTCTGGGGTGGTCTCCCATGACAGGACCATCCACAGAGCACGGTCAAGTTCCGGACTCAAAATCTGCCGCGATGACAGCTGCTCCTCGCCTTGGCCCAGAGCAAACCCCATAAGACTGATGTCGCCATCATATTTGACTGTTAGCGGCTCCAGCTGTTTGTAAAGTGGCGAGACATGCTGGTCAACCAGCAACTGAAGGCGGTGGGAAAATGAACCTAGAATGTTCTCTACTGAGTTGGACGAAGTGTCCCTTCCGGCATACCGGGGAATGGCCCCCTCCCAGGTCCCGCCCAGGAGGGCATCGAACTCGGCTTCGTTCAGGTCCCGCTGTTTGACGAAGATCGATACGCGCGGGTGGTCGTACAGGCTCCAGCTTTCGTCGGCATCCTGATCGGGGAAGGCCCGACCCAACAACCGCGGCGGAGACGTAAAATCGGCCTCATGGACAAAGCCCAGCTCCTCGCCGAACATCAATTCGTAGTAACGGATTGTCATCGGGTAGCGTTCAGGCAGTTGGTCGACGCTATCGTAAATGCGTTTGGAGCTGTAGATCACGTAGTCCGCCTCCTGCAGCTTCTTGCGGAGGATATCATATTTTTCCTGCGTGTCTTCTTCATAGGGTTGCCAGTCGATGTGACGCAGTCCGTGGCTTTCCATGTTCATTCCCGGCTCGCCGGGGATGGCCTTGGGCAAGGGGGCATCCCACCCCTCCCACAGGATAACTGAGCCAGACGGCGCGTTGGCATAAACCCATCGACTGGCGGTGATCCAGGTGTGCTCGTGGGCGTAGACGCCGTTGACATAGGCCAGCGACCACAAGAGGCCCCCTCCGACCGCGACAATGCAAAGCAGCGCGGCCGGCACTCGCGTTGCCAGGCGCAGCTGTCGATTGGCGCCCATTCGCCAGAGCCATATGACCAGGCCGGCGGCAAAGAGCAGGACAAAGGGCAGGACGGGACTCATATAGCGGTTGAACTTGGCCAGAAAGGCGCCGGTGATGCCAAAGTAGAGCGCCAGCCACACCCACACGATCAACTCGCCCGGTTTGGCCCGCAGCAGAACCGCCTTCCCTAGCGCCCAGACGCTGCCCGCCGCCGCGATCAGGCCCAGCGGCCAACCCATCCCCCATACGATCTGCTGTTCAATGAAATAGACGTAAGGAGCCGTATTGCGGTATTGGCGCGTGAAAGGAATATCATCGACCCCGCGCACCATACGCCCCTGAACGACGAGAGTGGACTGAATGAAATTCACCCAGTCGAGAACTGCGTACGGGCTGCTGACCACAAATGCCCCAAAGGCAAGCAGCAGCGCCAAAGGCGCGCCCACAAGCATGCGACCGGCGCCGCCGCGACCCGAGGCGTCTCGTCCTTCTTCGTTCGTATGTTGGGAACGGTATCTGGTCCCCCAGAGGACAAGCAGAGCCGCCGCGATAGGTACGGCTAGGATCGGCAGCATGCTGAACTTGGTTGATATCGCCAACCCCGCCCCGACCCCTGCGTAGACTACTCCCCGCCAGGAGCGCTCCTGAACCATCAGCACGCCCCCATAGACTGCAAGCACAACGAAGGTCGTGCCCGCGGGGTCTATGGCGAAGAAATGGCTCAACTGGATCGCTTGGGCAGTGTAGGCGTAAAGAGCAGCGGCCAGCAATCCGCCGGCTGCACCGTACAGCCTGCGCCCCACCAGGAACAGCAGGAAGATCGTCACTGCATCCAGCAGAGCCATGAGTAGCCGACCGGCAAAGACCCGGCCCTCGCAGGTCGTATTGGCCTGCTCCATCAACGCAATGTATCTATCCGGAAGGGGCAGCAATCTGGCCGGCCTTGCCAGATTGCTCAGTAGTTCGCCCGTGAGGATCCCCAAGTAAAGGGGAAAATGGCCGTAGGCATAGTAGCGGCGTTTGGCGTTCTCTCGGTCCCACATGGGATTAAGTGGGCTGCGCCGGGGATTCCGAAACTCGTCGATCGAAGAAGGCCAGTCAATGGCCGGCGCGTAGATACATGCAGTTTCTTTTTCGTCCGGGTGGGCATGTATCCCTTCGTCCCAGTTGACATTCCACGTGCGCAGCCCCGACCCGGACAGAATCACAATACCGAGAAAAGCATATATGACTGTCGAGCGCATCGAATTCTCCTGCAATGCTTTTCAAGTACTGTGCATTCGCATTTGCCCGGGTCGTCTCCTTAATATGATTTAGAAAGGCCCGTTAAGTGTCCTCACATGCTACAAGTCAAACGGTCGCGCACCACCCGCATGGCCTGACAGCCCAACCGTCAACGCCACTTCAGATATACATCACCCCTGCGATTCCAGGGCGCCGAACTGTTTTCGCTATCGCCCCGGTCGATACCCTTGAAACCGATAACTGCCACAGTATCCGAGGCGACGTCCGACCCACCGCCGGGCACGATTATTGGGCTGCGATGGAGTATGATTCCTGCGCCCTCGGTGCAAACGCCGGCCCTTCCTGTCACCGCCCCTCCGCTAGGTGCAGGCGCGCCAGTAGAAATTCCGGCTCCCACACTCCAATCTCGACAGTCGGTATCTGGGTCTCGGTACTGTAAACGACCAGCCGCAACTCGTACTCACCGGGCGGTAAATCTGTTGGAAATTCAAATTGGATCAGGGTATCGAACAGTTCCGATATCCCTCCGCTCCCGGTGAGCGTGTGATCAGGTTTCCACAAAACTATATCCCTCTGGTAAGACCTTTCATCCTCAGTGTTGTACAGGCGCAAAGATATCGCATAGTCGACTTTTAACCCGGAGTCTGTTCGCCACTGCAGGGCCATCCACAAAGATCGATCCTGGCCCAAGTTGAGAAGCTGCTGCGAAGGCAACTGCTCTATGCCCTGGCCCAGGGCGATCCCCTCAAGAGAAATGTCGCCATCGTAGTAGACGGTCAGCGGCTCCAATTGTTCATAGAACATCCAGGGACGATCCAGCGTAATGTCCGTGTAGTTATGGATCTGAAAGCTGCCGTACGCGTCACTGCCCAGGTAACGTCCGTATTTGCCAAAAAGAACCGCAAAGCGATCGCTTTCATCGCCCGTCCAGGCAGCCTTTGTGTCCCAGTCCACGACTCTCACAGTGGATATGTTCTCCATGGCCGCCAGAGTGGATTCGATCTTCTGCGCCAAGTTGGGCATGGCTGTATGGAAGAGATGGACTTGCGCCGCGCCTTGATACAGGAATTCAAAAGTTGGACTGCGAAATCCCTCTTCCAGCGCCTTATGACGCTGCCCATCAGGGATAAGATAGACAATCTCCGTATCGGGAGGTTGCAGGCTTAACACCCGGATCAGATCTACCCATCCCACCGCGTATTCATGATAGACTTCGGACTCCTCCGCCCACTTCTGGAAATAGGTGCGATAGGTGTTCACTCCCTGAAACAGTACTGTGCCGCTGACCACAGACGCCAATGCGATGGCGGCTACTCCTTTACTGTCCCCGAAAAACCGTCCCCTCAGGAAACGGAACGTCTCCCACACGCCGACAGCTGCGAGCAGATAGATTGCCGGCGCTGCACCGATCATGCGCAGCGTGTTGGGAACAAGAATATCCCTGGCCAGCATCGCCGGCAGCGGTAGGACCGCCAGCCAGATTAGCAGCAGGCGGTAGGCAGGCCGTTGCCAGCGCCGCACGGCTATCCCCGCGCCAAGCCAGAAAAAGAACGCTTCCCATGGATTCAGCATTGGCTGACTGGCGAAGTTATGCCGCCAGTTCGGATCGCCGCGAAAGCCTAAGGCCAACAGATGTGCCCATACATTGCTCAGAAAAGCTCCCAGTGGATCCCCCTGACTCCGATCGGACTGGAGTACCAATAACTGGTTGCTGCGGATTACAAAATGCTCGGGATGTAGAGCAAAATAGATGAGAATCGGCGCCGCTACCAGCCCGGCCACGCCCAGAAAGACGCCTGCCCAAGGTAGCTCAGCCCGCAGACGAGCTTTCCCCGCGCTCCAGGGCAGCAGAAAACTCAAACCAAAAAAGAGAAATAGGAAAGGTGCGAAACGCGCCGCAAGATAGGTGTATGGCAGCAGCCCGGCGCACGCCCCAGCCAGCGCGACCCGCCACCAGCTCCTGCCCCCCCACCCACACCAGAGCAAGGCCAAGCACAGGCATAGAATTAATGGTAGGAAGTTGGCTCTGAGCGCCGCACGCCCAATAATCGTCTGGCCGAGGGATATCGCCAGCAGACCGGCCCCGATTCCGCCGACCAACAGGCCGCGCCACGGGGTCCCCCGCCCGCTTTCTCCTCTACCAAAGAGCAGCCGCCCCATCCAGAAAACGACGAAGACTGCACCGGCGCTGGCCAGCGCTGTGGGCAGACGAAGAGCCAGCATCGTGCGTCCCAAAAAGGAGATGGCCAGCGCAATTGCATAGACAATCAGCCCTTCGCGCCCATTGTTTGCAGGAAAGAAAACAGCGTGCTCTCCTTGCAACACCCGGAGAGCATCCATGCCATGTGCCCCTTCATCATGATGGAGCCCAAACGGCAGTTCATCTAAACGCTGAAGACGCAGCAACAAGACGGCCAACGCCAAGGCGAACAGAATTACCCCCGCTACCAGTGCGAGCCGGAAGCGTTCGGTTTCTGCTGACTCGGCAGCGCCGACTGGACGTTCCCCTGAAGATGAAGTTTCAGTCATTCTTTTTCATTTTAGGGCCTCCAGCCAGTTCGGCGCCTCCCATGATAGGGCGCGATGTTGTTGAACCAGGCTGCACTGGATACAACTAACTGGCTACAGTCTTAACCGGAGCGGGCTCCCCCGCACAGCATCAGAACGCGCTCAAGCCACAGGTGGCCGAAAATCCAGGCTGGTAGTCTCCAAATAGGGGCACATTCTTGGAAACTCAAACGTCAAGTATAGAGATGCTGGCAAGAAAACCCAAGTACGCACGTACCTGAATAGCGCCCGTGGTCTTTGCCCTGCTGCGAAGGTCCCCTATCCAGAAGATCCAGTCCATGTCCGTAGCGAGGGGGTTCTTCAGTTGGTTCTTCTATTGGGCTTTCGGCCTCTTTCAGATATGATAGACCCAAATTTGGAGCTGCCCGATCGTTTAGTCACACAAGGCCGCTTGGAAAGTCGACCATGAGAACCGTTGCTATGATCTTGGCTGGCGGAGAAGGCACGCGTCTGACCGTCCTGTCCGAAAAAAGGGCCAAACCCGCGGTTCCGTTCGCCGGCAAATTTCGCATTATCGATTTTACGATTAGCAACTGCGTCAATAGCGGTATCTACTCCGTCGGTGTTCTCACTCAGTATCGTCCCCACAGTCTCAACGAACACATCGGCATCGGTAAACCCTGGGATCTCGACCGTCAGCACGGCGGTATCCGCCTTTTGCAACCCTTTCAGGGCCGCGGCGAACAGGACTGGTATGCCGGCACCGCCGACGCAATTCTGCAGAATCTGAACTTTCTCGCCGAACACAACGCCGACACCGCCCTGATTCTCTCCGGCGACCACATCTATAAGATGGACTATGGCCCCATGCTGGACTTCCACCAGCGCAAGGGCGCCGACCTGACCATCGCCGTAATGCCCGTGCCCATCGAGGAGGCGCACCGTTTCGGCATCATGGAGACGAACTCGGAGGATGAGATCGTCCGGTTCCATGAAAAGCCGGAACAGCCGACCAGCAATCTGGCATCAATGGGCATCTATGTCTTTAACAGCCGCGTGCTGGAACAACGCCTGCAGGAAAAGGGCGCTGACGGCCCCCGCACCGACTTCGGCCAGCACGTCGTCCCCGCCATGCTAGCCGCAGGTGACCGCGTCTTTTCCTACCCCTTCACCGGCTACTGGGTCGATGTAGGCACCGTCGACGCCTACTGGAAAACAAGCCTCGAGCTGCTCCAATCCAACCCGGCTCTCGACCTATACACCGACAACTGGCCCATCTCCACCCGTTCTGAAGAACGCCCGCCCGCAAAATTCGGACCCCAGTCCCAGGTCGTGCAGAGCATGGTGTCCAACGGTTGCGAAGTCCATGGGGTCGTCAAAAACAGCATCTTCAGTCCCGGCGTCTATGTCAGCCCCGGCGCGGTCGTGCAGAACAGCATTCTCATGAACGATTCCTGGATCGGCCCCGGCGCACGCGTGGAACGGGTCATCATCGACAAACAGGTCATCGTCGGGTTCGGCGCCCAGGTCGGCTGCGCCACCTCCGACGCGCCCCCTCCCAATCAGCAGTTTGCCGGCAAACTGGACAGCGGCCACACCGTCATCGGCAAGGGCGCTTTCATTCCCGATGGCGCCCGGATCGGCACCAACGTCATCGTCAACAGCGATCGGGGCGAACAGGATTTTCCACCAAACCTCGTCGTGGAGGACGGACAAACCGTATAGCTTTCGCACTGCGCCCTTACACGAACGGACCGCGAGGATTGTTCCCTATGTCTTGTGCATTTGCCGTGATCATGGCCGGCGCCGACAACGCCGACCTCAGTGTCCTTACCGAAGTCCGCTCCGAGCCGGCCGTCCCCTTCGCCGGCAAGTTCCGCCTGATCGACTTCTCTCTCAGCAACTGTGTCAACAGCGGCATCCACAACGTCGCCGTGCTCACCCAATACCGCCCCCGCAGCCTCAACGATCATATCGGCATCGGCAAACCCTGGGACCTCGACCGTTCCAGCGGCGGCGTGCGCCTCTTGCAGCCCTACCGCGGCGGTCCCTACGGTGATTGGCAACGCGGCTCCGCCGACGCCATTCGCCGAAACCTGGACTACGTACTCCAGCAAAAGGAGGAGTGCGTACTGATCCTCTCCGGCAAACATATCTATCTTATGGACTACCGGCCATTTCTTGAGCACCATCAGCGCACCGGCGCGCCCGTGACCATCGCTGTCCGCCGCGTCAGCCGCCACGAAACCCATCGTTTCGGTATCATTTCACAGGATACGGATGACCGCGTCGTCGAGTTCCAGGAAAAGCCGCGGCGCACGCAGCAGAATCTTGCCAGCATGGGCGTCTATGTCTTCAGCCGCAACTTCCTCGTAGAAGTCCTGAGCAACGCCAGCGGCGATGACATCGGCAGGGACATCCTGCCGGGGCTGGTCGAACAAGGGCATGTCGCCAGCTACACCTATCCCGGATACTGGGCCGATGCCAGCACGGTTCAGGCCTACTGGGATGCCAATATGAGCCTGCTGGCCGAAGAACCGGCCCTCAACCTCTATGCGCCGGAGTGGGTCGTGCATACCCGCAGCCAGGAACGCGCCCCGGTCAAGTTGGGGCCCGCCGCAGACGTGGATGGGGCGCTGTTATCCAATGGCTGTCAGATCGAAGGCGAGGTGGAACGAAGCGTACTGTCCCCCGGTGCGCAGGTGGGCGAGGGAGCCGTCGTCCGAGACAGTGTCATTCTCAACGACACCGTCATCGAATCGGGCGCGGTCGTCGAGCGCTGTGTGATCGACAAAGAGGTGCGCGTCTGTCAGGACGCGCTCGTGGGCCACTCCGACAACAACAGCCCCAACCCGGAGCTGCCGGCCCGGCTCAACACCGGCCTGACCCTCGTCGGCAAGGGCAGCGTCGTTCCTGCCGGCATGCGGCTAGGCCGCAACGTCGTAATCCATCCCTTCAGTGGCGCCGACGCATTCCGCAATGGCAACGGCAAGGGCGTGGAAAGCGGGACAAGCATCGGCCGCAATCTGCGCTGACCGGAACTGCCGAATCCCGTTTCCGGCAACCGACGTGAAAATCCCTGCTCTAACCCTGTCTGGCTCGATACCCAAGTTCATTCAGAAGCGCAACCAGCCGTTCTCTCTGATCGCCCTGGATTTCGATCTCCGCGCCCTTGACAGCGCCGCCGCACCCCAACTTGCCTTTCAGATGTTTCAACAGGCCGCGTTTGCCCACTTCCGGGCTCATAACTCCGGTAATGATCGAAACCGTCTTCCCTTTGCGCCCCTTCCGCTCCAGGCGCACGCGCACCGGCTGCGTCCCCTGGACGGCAAAGGGCGCGGCCGGGTTGCGGGGCAGCTCCGGCGGACGCTGTTCAGGTTCCGGCTCCGGGTCCGTCGAGTAGACGAGCCGCGGTCCCGCCTTTCTGGAGAAGCTGCGATCGGACTTCTTTGCCTTGCGCTTGGACATGGTTCGTCCCTTTTCGTCCTCCCGGAAAGTAGAAAGGAGTTGCACCATGCAGTATAGCATCAGCGGTGAGATTGCCCAGTCCGCACGGCTCGTTTTCGCCCCGGGTGAACATGCCTGGGTCAGCAAGGGCGCCCTCATGGCCTATTCATCCCAGATGCAGTGGAGCCTGCGCCTGCCGGGCGGCGCTGGCGGCGCGCTGCGGCGCAGCCTCTCCGGCGAAGGCGTCGCCCTTACCTACCTGGAATCGAAAGCCGAAGAACAATATGCCCTCCTGGCGGCCAACGCACCGGGACATCTGGAGATCTGGGATCTGGAGCGCGACGGCCCTGTGACCACGACGCGCGGCTCCTTCGTCGCCGCCTGGGGAGAAGACGTTGACATCACTGTGACGGTCGCCCGCCGCGCCGGGGCAGCCGTTTTCGGCGGCGCCGGCCTCTTCCTACAGACGATTTCCGGACTGGGCATCGCCCTTGTGCACGGCAGCGGCGACTTCTACGAGCGCCAGATGGCGGCCGGCGAAGAACTGCTCGTCAGCACCGGAAACCTGGCCGCATTTTCCTCTGGAATCGACTACGATATCCGCGGCGTGGGCGGCTGCCGCAGGATGATATTCGGCGGTGAAGGGCTGTTCATGACCAATCTGCGCGGCCCTGGACGCGTCCTCCTCCAGACCCTCAAACGCAACAGTGGCTCAAATTCATCCGGCTGAGGAGCGCGGCCAATCTCTTCTGCAGCTGAGCGACCCACAGTTCATCTCTGTCGCGAACGCCGGGTTGACACCATTCTTCAGCGAAACTGTGATTTGGTATCTGTATGCAGTTCGACCACAATGTTGAGCGGGACTCTGTAAGTGAATGCATTGATACGCCACTCCCTTTTCAAGGAGGTCATTACATGGTAGTAGATACCCTGTCTATGAAAAGAGCAATCAATGGCGAGGTGCGGTTGACCGACCCTGTTGACGACGCGATTCTGACACTGGGAGTGCGTGTCCACAATCCCCTTTCGTATAAGGATATCGCGTCGTTATTCGGTATTTCCCGCGACGATGTGAGCGAGATTTGCGAGCCGTACAAGGAGTTTTTGCGAACGGCGGGAGAAGAAGGCCCTGCCCTCGTCTATGGGGGGCATTCATTCAGGGAGGCTGTTCGACCACGCGCCATGTGGGAAAACGCTCTGTTTGGGAACAGCGGACGGGAGTCTTTTCAGAAACAGCAGATAATTAACGGCGCCGATCGGCTCGCTGATCCTGTTGACGATACCATCTTGACGTTAGGGTTGCGAATGCACAATTCGATTTCGTACGAGGAAATTGCAGCACTATTCGACGACATGGATCGCAAAGACGTAAGTAAAATCTGCGAGCCCTATAAGGAGTTTATGCGCAAGGCAGGAGAATACGGGGTCCGCGGGGTAACCAGGACGGGATAGGCTGCCTGCCGCAACTCTCCAACACACGACCCAGCCCGGAAGGCAACCTCTGACCCACCCTTTCCCCAATGACGGCTACTCTCAGCGCGCCGGCGCTGCGTTGAAGATCTGCCTCAAAAGATCAGAGCGTTCAACCGCAGTCGTCCAGCGCGGTTGCGCATAGTCTTCAAGCACCGCGGTCAGGATCTTCGTGCTGATCACCCGTCCGCCATGGATCGTATGGCGGGCAATCAGTGAAGTACGCGTCTGCCAGCTCCACATCTGATCGAAGAACAAATTGCCCAAACCGTAGACGATGATGCCGGGCTTCTCATTTCCATACCCATACGGCTCCATCGCCTGCGGCACGTGGCTCTGTACACCGGTGACAATGTCCGCGCCGGCCGCACGTAACTCGCGGTACTCCTGCACTTGCCGGAATATCGGCCTCGGGTTGTAAACCTCCTCATGCTGCAGCTCAACCGCGATCACGTCGACTTCGCTGCGGAGCGCCGCGATCTTGGCAAAGATGCGTTCCTTATTTCCGTAATAGTGGCAGGCGCCCGGCCCGTCCTCGGTCGCCCAGGCAAAACTGGGATAGTGGGCCAGCGCCGCGAAAAAGGCGAAGCGGTTGCCGTTGTGCTCAAATAACAGCGGCGCGCACGCCTCCTCCTCATTCAAACCGCTCCCATAAATGGGAATCCCGTTCTCCCGATACCAGCCAATCGACTCGCGCGCGCCCTCCTGTCCAAAGTCGTTGACATGGTTCCCGCTTAGTCCCACGATATCGGTGCCCAGCGCCTCCAGCGCCGCCCAATAGGCCGGACTGCTGCACAAGATCATGTTGTTCAAAGACGGATCAACGTTACAGCCTTCCAGAAATGGTACTTCATTGCTGATGTGAGTAATGTCGGCCGCACGCAGCGTCGACGAGATCACCTGGGCCGGGTAGTCGTAACCCTTCGTCTCCATGCGTGCCGCCGTAACGCGGGCCATCGCCGTGACACCCGTCATGATCAGCGTCGTTAACTCGTTGGGGTTCCGGTTCGTCGGCTCTGTGATCTGCGGTCGCAGGGCCGCAGCCACGGCTTCCCCATCCGTACCAAATACGGACACCACTGCCGTCAGCGGATAGGCGGCCGCGTCAAAGGTGTTGCTGACAATGTCAAAGCCGTTCAGGCGCAATACCTTAAGAACGGGCGTAAGGCCTTCGAAGGGCACAATCGCCAGGGCGCCGGTCGACGCCTCCAACAACGCGGGAAGGACGCTGCCGCTGGCCGTCTGCACCGTGTCGGCTGCCTCTTCACCGAAAATCGCCTCCAGTTCCGATACGTAATCGGCATCAACGATCAGCGGGCCGCTGCCCCTGCCCTGCCAGCGCAGCGTCAACTCCGCCATCGAAACGTCATCCTGAACTGTGGCGAAGGGCGCAACCGCCACCAGGTAACGGGTATACAACGCACTGCCCGCCTCCCCCGTCCCGGCCACCAATCGGATCTGCACATCCGCGTTGCGCGGCTGATCGAGCAGAAAGACCGTCTTGCGAGCGCCTCCGGACACGATTTCGTCCAGCCCGAATGCCGCTGTGAGCAGGCGACTGAAGTAGCGTTCCGGCAGAGCGGTGTCAAGCGCGACTGTCAACCAATCGTTGCGGCTGTCTGCCTGCCGCGTCTCCGGCTGCAACTGCGTCTCGGAGAAGGTTCCCGTCTCTTCGGCGCCCTGCGTCCCGCTCGCAAAACTGGCAATCGAAGTTGCCGCCGCCACGCCAATAAAGCCCAGCAGCACAGTGACAAGAAGCCGGCCGGGCGCCCGCAAGTTCGTGACTTCCACCCTGAAAGGAGCGATCCGGGCGGCTGCAAACATCCCTTGCATCCCACAAATCCACGCTCGAATAGCGTGCGATCCGAGCCGCAGCTGTTCCTCTATCTGTTTAAGGATGGCGCCTAGTCGGTTCAACATTGCCGTTCAACTGCCTGACATCTACTGGAAAGCTGAACTGTGGAGGTCTCCTGACACAGAGTCCAAATCAAAAGTATATGGCCAACATCGGCATTGGTCAACATCCGGTTTGCCTCCCGTATGCACCGGCAAGGCCTGTCAGGAGCGCTACTCCCTCTGGCCGCCTCCAGTCTGATAGGTCGCCGTATTCGGGGTGGCTTACCGCAGATTCGCCGGCGACGCGGTCCATATCCTGCGGCCGGGCTGCAGATCGGACGTTGACAATCGAGACGCACTTCGGTACATTTCCGTCTTATTCAAACAATACGCCCATGTGGTCTCAACGAGTTGTATGCGCGCGCAGTTCCTGGCAAAGTTCCTCCCTTCAGGAAGGATTCAAACCAAACAGTGACAAAGGTGTGAAATTGGCTACCGGAACCGTTGGTGAAGTCGTCAAACTGTGTGGAAAACTGGGGATCATCGGCTTTGGCGGGCCGGCCAGCCACATCGCCATGCTTGAAGATGAGGCCGTCGCCCGGCGCAAATGGCTCAGCCGGGAACACTTTCTCGACCTGGTCGGCGCCACCAACCTGATCCCCGGCCCCAATTCAACCGAAATGATGATCCATATCGGCTACCAGCGCGCCGGCTGGCCCGGCCTGCTCGCCGCCGGTATCTCCTTTGTGCTGCCTGCCGTCCTCCTGTCCACGCTGATCGCCTGGGTCTACGTGAAATTCGGCGCGTTGCCGGCCGTGCAACCCTTCCTGGCAGGCGTAAAGCCCGCCGTCCTGGCAGTCATCCTCGGCGCTCTCTGGCGGCTGGGCCTGACGGCCTCAAAGCCCAAGGAGGCAGCCCACACGCGCATCGCCCTCGCCGTCATCGGTATCGCCGTCGCGGTCGCCGTCTACCTCGGCGTGCCGGTGATCTGGTCGCTGATTGCAGGGGGGCTGCTGGGGATGCTCGCCCTACGCGCCATGTCCGGCTGGAGCGGCGCCGCGGCGCTGCTGGCCCTGCCGGATAGCCGCGATGCGCTCCCTTGGGCAGACCAATCCCCCGCATCGGCGCTCAAGTGGGCGGCTCTGATCGCGGCCGCCGCCGTTCCCGGCTTGACCCTCGGCGCGCTCGGCCTCTTCTTCCTCAAAGTCGGCAGCGTTCTCTACGGCAGCGGCTACGTCCTCGTCGCCTTTCTCGAAGGCGATCTGGTCCACGAATACGGCTGGCTCACCCAGCAGCAACTTCTCGACGCCATCGCCATCGGCCAGTTCACGCCCGGCCCTGTCCTCTCCACCGCCGCCTTTATCGGCTACGTGCTCGCCGGCATCCCCGGCGCCGCCGTCAGCGCCGCCGCCATCTTCGCGCCCTCATTCGTCTTCGTCGCCATCCTCAACCCGATCGTGCCCCGCCTGCGCCGCTCGGCATGGATGGGCGCCTTCCTCGACGCGGTCAACGTAAGTGCCGTCGGCCTCATGGCCGCAGTCCTCGTGCGCCTGACGGGTGACGTGGTCACCACTTGGCCCGCCGTGGTTATTGCCCTGCTCGCCGCGGCCGCGGTCCTCCGCTGGCGCGTCACCTCCGCGTGGGTCGTCATCGGCGGCGCCCTGCTCGGCTGGCCGCTGTCTATGTTGGGCTAGTGAGGGAGGTGCAGGGCTTCAATCCCCGCAATACTGAAATGGTTGATCCATCGCCCGGATCAGAGGAATCAGAGGCACGCCATCCACATCCAGCCATCTTCCCCAGCAGCCATTGTCGATGACGCCCTCACAATGGCCCTTGACGACCCGCTCCCAGTGCTCCTCGGAGTGAAAGAGATTCCCGCCCTTGGCGATATCCGTAGCATAGAGGAATCCCAGATAGACGAGAACGACCGGTATTCCCAGGGAGGCCAGCTTCCACGACCAGGCAAACCGGTTGGACAGTTGGTAATGACTGTCCCGCGCGATATTCCAGCTGGTGCCGGTCGCCGCCCGGAGACCGACAGCTGCTTCTTCAATAGCCTCGCCGATCTTTTCGTGATTCTTCAGCGAACCATCAGAGGCGGGCTTCTGAAGCCGTTTCCCTTCTGACGACCGGGCCAGTTCGGCCCAGTGCGCTTTCGCCTCAACCAGCACAAGTCCCTTCGTGCCCCGAACCGTGCAGGTGCTGGCGACATCCCAATTCGGTGTCCTCGGGCTGTTCTCTTGGACCGCCAGCCACCAGTTGCCCAAACACTCACTTATGGCAAAAGGAAGCAGATCATTTGGCTTGTCCAGTTCCACTTCCTCCGCGGGCGTCGCGTCCCACGAGCCGTCTATCTTCTGCGTCGGTTTCCCGCGCGGCTGCCATATATCGTCACCAGTAATCGTGACATCATCAACGCCCACTATCCGGGTCAGCCGGGCAGCGACCTCCTCCTTGTCCCCGTCCACAAGCAGCACACAGCGCGGCCGGCTCCCGCGGTTGTCTTTCCCAAGGCGCTTCTCCCAACCCACACCATTCCTCCCTGCATGTGGCCACAAAAGATCGGACTATCTCCTCCTCCTGCGCCGGCCTCTGCCGGTGCTCTTCCCCCTGCTCTCCCGCTCCGCCAGCATCTTCAGCGCCTGCTCCAGCGAAATATTCTGGGGATCCGTCTCCTTCGGAATATTGGCGTTCGTACTATTGTGGTTGACGTACGGACCGTAGCGCCCGTCCAGCACGCATACCGGTTCGCCGTCACTGGGATGCGCGCCCAACTCCTTCAGGACCGTGCGCGTCGAACTGCCCCCTCTCCTGTCCGGCGCCTCCTTGATCAACTTCAGCGCCCGCGGCAAATCCACATCCAACACACTGTCCGGCGCCTTCAGGCTCACAAACTTCCGGTTGTGCACCACGTACGGCCCGTACCGCCCCACGCCGGCGCGCACCTCCTCACCGTCGTCAGGATGCGTCCCCAGCAGCCGCGGCAGGCTCAGGAGTTGCAGTGCCGTCTCCAGGTCCATCCCCTCCTTCGTCATACCCTCAAGGAGGCTGGTACGCTTCGGTTTTCCATTGGATTTGCTCTGCCGTTCCTCCGCCGAAGAGACTGCCGCCTTGGGCTTTCCCTTACCCGCGACAACCAGGGGCGTGAGCGTTTCAACGGTCTTGGCGCTAAACCGGGGTACCCGCTCCAATTCCGCCGCCGATGCATAGGGACGGCCTGCGATGATCCCCTTGGCCAGTCCCGGTCCGATCCCCGGCAGCGCGGCCAGCTCCTTGGCCGTAGCCGTGTTGATGTCGACCGGACCAGTCGGGGTTCGCGGCTTCTCCTCTCTCGACCCGTCCTCGCCCAGCTGCACATACGCGCCGTAACGCCCATCCTTAACCAGAACCGGCTGGCCGCTCACCGGGTCGTCCCCCAGTTTAATCGGCCCCTCCTGCTTTGCACTCACCATCGCCTCGACCGCGGCCGCATCCAAGTCCCCTGGCGCCAGATCATCCGGCAGGCTCACCGTCTGCCTGTCGCCGTTCACCTCCCGCGCCAGAAACGGCCCATACTGACCAATCCGCACCTCGACCGGCAGATCGGGAAAATCGACCCGGCCCGCATGGCGGGGATCGATAGCGTTCTCCTTTTCCCTGACCTGGCTCTCCAGCCCCTGCTCACTCAGATAGAACTGGTTCAGATATTCGAGCCAGTCGACCTCCCCCTCCGCAATGTCATCCAGCGTCTGCTCCATCTCCGCCGTAAACTTCAGGTCCACCAGATCCTCAAAGTTGCTCTCCAGGAGCTGCACGACCGCAAACGCAACGAACGTGGGCACCAGCTCCTGCCGCTGTTTGAAAACGTAGCCCCGGTTCTGAATCGTGTCGATGATCGTGGCGTACGTGCTCGGGCGGCCAATACCCTCCGTCTCCAGCGCTCGGACCAGCCTCGCCTCCGTGTAGCGGGCCGGCGGCTTCGTAGCGTGCCCCACCGCCTCCAGTTCCCGGCAGTCCACCTCCTCATCCTTGGCCAGCGCCGGCAACGGTGACTCCTGGTTCTCAATCGCGGCATCGGGATCATCGGAGCCTTCAACATAGGCACGGAAGTATCCGGGAAAGAGGATCTCCCGCCCCGACGCGCGGAAAAGCGCCTCATCCGCCGCGTCCCTTGCCGACTGCCCTATTGCACGGATCATCACCGTCGTTGTACGCAGGCGGGCGTTCGCCATCTGCGTTGCCACCGTTCGCTTCCAGATCATGTCATAAAGCGTCGCCTCATCGCCCGAAAGCGGAAGCGTTTCCAATGGACGCATCGCGTTGCCCGCCGGCCGGATCGCCTCATGCGCCTCCTGCGCGCCCTTTGACTTCGTCCTGTATCGCCGCGGTTTCTCAGTCAGATACCGTTCGCCGTAGCGCTCCTGCACACGCCGCCGCGCCGCGTTCACAGCCTCGTCGCTCAGATGCACCGAATCCGTCCGCATATATGTAATGTAACCGTTTTCGTATAGGGACTGCGCCACCCGCATCGTGCGCCTCGCTCCCCAGCCCTTCTTGCGGTTGGCCTCCTGCTGCAGCGTGCTCGTCGTAAATGGCGGCGCCGGCGAACGGGACTGCTCCGAGCTCTCAATCGAGTGCACAACCCAACTGCCGTCCTGCAGGCGCTGCTGCAACGCCCTCGCCTGCTCCTCATCCAGCAGCAGAACATCCCCGCTGCCCTCGCTTGGGTGCGTCTTGACCCGCTTGCCCGCCGCGATCCGTCCCGTCGATTCATCGAAATCCCGTCCAGTGGCCACCCGCGTCCCGTTCACCGAAACCAGTGTGGCCTCGAAACGGTGCGGCGCACTGTCCGGGCGTTTGTTCAGTTGCGCCTTCAAATCCCAATAGGAACCGCTTACAAATGCCCGCCGTTCCCGCTCCCGCAGCACCAGCAGCCGCACCGCCGCACTCTGCACCCGGCCGGCCGACAGCCTCGGCGCGATCTTCTTCCACAACAACGGCGAGATCGTATAACCCACCAGGCGGTCGAGAATGCGCCGCGTCTCCTGCGCCCGCACCAGGTCGTCGTCGATCGAACGCGTCGATTTCAGCGCCTGCTCGATCGCCTCTCTCGTAATTTCGTGAAATATCATCCGCCTGACCGGAACCTTCGGCTTCAGCACCTCATAGAGATGCCAGCCGATACTCTCCCCTTCCCGGTCCTCGTCCGTGGCGAGCAAAACCTCGTCCGCCCCTTTCAAAGCCGACCTCAGCTCGGAAACGACCTTCTTCTTGTCCGACGGAACGACATACAGCGGCTTGAACTCATCCTGTACCTTGACACCGAGCCGCGCCCAGGGCTCACCCTTCACCTTCGCGGGAACTTCGGCAGCAGAGGCCGGCAGATCGCGCACGTGCCCCATGCTGGCCTTGACTTCATATCCCCTTGGCAAAAAACCGCGAATCGTTCTGGCCTTGGTCGGCGACTCTACAATGACTAATTTCGACATTCTTCTTCTTATGGCTGATGGTTTATGAACAATGACTGAACGCAAAGACGTTCTACCGATTCCGCTCCTACCTGCATTTCAGCCGAGATAGAATACACAAGAATATTGACGCGGGCAAGTGAAATGTTAAGGAAATTGCGCGCTTCCCGTTTGCTCCCGGCAACTCGTACAAGGGCCGTACACTTCTCGTCATGCGCGCGTAAGTGCGCCCCCGCAACGGCCCGCCCTTGCCAGCCACAGCGCCTATTGTTCGCCAGCATCGTCTCTACCCAACAGTGTTTACTCCCCCCTTGCGGTCTCAAGTCACTGGCTGCTGACCACTGCAGTTCTTCAGAAAGCATCCGACCAAAACCGGTTCTCAACGCGATCTCGCTATCCGTTGACAGCCGCGGCCCTTCGACATATACTGAACACACTTCCTTACCCCTCATCTTCAATGCAACGGGGAGACAGAACCGTGAATGCATATCGGAATGGGCAATCGGTTTCTCCGACGCTCTCGCTTAGCCAGTCTGACCATGCCGGACGTCATCGGACAGCCGTTAGAATCAGCACAGGCTCCAGGATGCTGCCCGCCGCTGTTCTGTTTGCCCTGTTCTGTCTCGTATTCAGCGGCTGTGCCCCCAACTACGATCTTCTCAACCTGACCGTGCCCGCTTCAGTCCACGTTGAGCAGGTCGGGTCTGAAGCCATTTCCTGCGTCGACCAGTTCATAACCCATGACCTCCCTCACATCACCACGACCGTCGACGGCATTATCCGTATGTACGAGGCCAACGGCGCCGGCGTCGCCATCAACGATCTAGATAATGACGGCGACCTCGACCTCGTCCTCGGCAACTACGACAACCCCAACTCCATCTTCTGGAACCAGGGGAATCTGAACTTCCGCCAGGAGCAGATGCCGATCGGGCGCACGCGCGCTGTGAACGCAGTCGACGTCGACGGGGATGGCTGGACCGACCTCGCGCTGACACGCGTCGGCGGCGCAATCAATTTCTGGCGCAATCGCGGCGCTGAATTGGCCGCGGACGCGCCCGGCCGCTTCGTACAGGAGTTCGTCAACGGCCTTGCCAAGCCCGCCTACGCCATGGATTGGGCCGATTTGGACGCCGACGGCGACCTAGACGCCGTTACCGCCTCCTACGACATCGGGCTGCTGACCGAGTTGGGCAACGAATACCTGCTCAAAGACGAGGCCGGCGTCTATATCCACTGGAATGAGGCCGGCGAGTTCCGTGCCCAGCGGCTTGCCGAAGAAGCCCAGGCCCTGGCCATCGCCCTCTGGGATGAAGACGGCGACGGCCGGCTTGACCTGCTCGTCGGCAACGACTTCGCCTTGCCGGATCAGTTCTGGCGCAACCACGCCGATGGCTGGCAGCTGGCGTCAATCTTCCCCGAGACGACCCACAGCACCATGAGCTTCGACCTGGCCGACGTCGATAACTCCGGCCGCACCGCGCTCTTTGCCAGCGACATGAAGCCGCCCGATACAAACCCCGAAACGATGCGCGCCTGGGCGCCGCTCATGGAGGCGGAACACCCTCCCCTGCCGGCCGGCGACCCGCAACGCATGGAAAACATGCTCCTCGTGGCCGACAAGGACGGCGTTTTCCGAAATCTCGGACGTGACCGCCAGCTCGACGCCACCGGATGGAGTTGGGCCAGCCTCTTCGGCGACCTCGACCAGGACGGGCAGCTCGACCTCTACATCGTCAACGGCTTTGCCGAATCGACGACCTTCGCCCATATGGACGATCATGAACTGGTCGAACAGAATCAGGCCCTGCGCAACATCGGCGGCCGCTTCGAACGAATGCCGGACTGGGGGCTGGGCAGCGAACGCGGCGGACGCGGCGCAGCCCAGGGTGACCTCGACGGTGACGGCGACCTCGATATCGTCGTCAACAATCTGCGCGGCAATGCCCAGCTGTTCGAAAACCGCCTCTGCGGCGGCGCCTCACTCCAGGTCGAACTGCGCCAGCCCGGCAGCGCCAACCCGGCAGCTATCGGCGCTACAGCCTTTCTCGAAACGCCCGCAGGCCGCCTGCGCCGCGACGTACGCGTAACCCGCGGCTACCTCTCCAGCGACCCCGGCCAACTCCACTTTGGCTTTCCCGCGGAAACCCAGCCCCGCCTCCTGCTGATCCGCTGGCCCGATGGCAAGTGGTCAACCGTTTCCAGCCCGGCCCCGGGGCAGCGGCTGACCGTTGTCAGAACAGATCTGCGGTAGGAGTAAGGAACTGCCGCACGCAGCTGCACCTGTCGCTAGCATCAGCCAAAACAATGAGGAGAAGCATACGTGACGGTATTCAGCGCCCGTGAAGAAGCGATTGAAAAGATCCGCCGCCTGCCGCAGCAGGTCGAAGATCTGGTTTCCGGGCTTTCGCCGCAGGAACTGACCGCCAAACCACTGGCGGATGAATGGACGGTGGCCCAGAACGTCCATCACATCGCAGACTCCCACATCAACAGCTATGTGCGCTGCAAGCTGATGGCAACCGAAGACAACCCAACCCTCAAGCCCTACGACGAGGGCGCCTGGGCCCTGCTCACCGACGGCAGCAGCGATGACCTCTCCGATTCTATTGCCCTGTTGAAAGCGCTTCATGCCCGTTGGGTCCAGTTCTGGGAAAATCTGCCGGATGACGCCTGGCAGCGCACCGGAATGCACCCGGAGAGCGGCCCCGTCACCCTGGCCAGACAGCTCGAACTCTACGTCGAGCACGGCGAAGCCCACCTGGATCAGATCCGCCGCACGCTGGCCGCAGGCAAAAAGTAGCCAGCCGCACAGGATGCCCTGCCGGAGGCTGGGAACGGCTACACGAGTTGTGTAAGAATCTGCACAGCGTCGACCGCCGCACATGGGATACTGTCCTGGTTGTCAGATTTTCCCCACTGGCGAGTAAGCCGCTTGAATGGGGTCTGGATGGCCTTGGCAGAAGATAAACGCGTTTGAATCGCACTCTCAATTCTTGTACAATAGATTGACCGTGCATTCTCGCGGAATTCCGGCAGGTTACGCAACTCCACTGCGCTCCTGCTCGAAAGGAGCGCATCCGACCATTCATTCGCAGTTTCAGATGTATTCAGGGAGGAAACGAATGCAAAACCGACAATGGCAGAACCGCTTCAGTTTCAAAGCGCTGATTGTCCTGGCGCTGACCGCCCTGCTTCTCTCTGCCTGCGCCCCCATCGCACCGGCAGCCGATAGCGGCATGGAGATGGCCGACGAAGGCCCGGTAACCATTACGTGGGCAATGTGGGGCAGCCCCGCAGAGGTCGCCACCCATCAGTCAGTGGCCGATGCCTTTATGGAAGAACAGTCCGACATTGTCATCGAGATCCTGGCTGAGCCCTGGGGCGACTACTTCACCAAGATCAAGACCCTCTGGGCCAGCGGTGACTCGTCGGTCGTCCCCGATGTCCTCTTCCTCTCGCCCATCGTGAACTATGCCTCCGAGGGCGTGCTGGAAAACCTCGACCCCTGGATCGAGGCGAGCGGCTACAATGTCGACGACTACTGGCCGTCCCTGCTGGAGTACGCCATGTACGACGGCAGCGTTTACGGCTTCCCGCGCGACATCGGCCTCGAGGTCCTCTACTACAACAAGGACATCTTTGACGAGGTCGGCGTCCCCTACCCCGATGACACCTGGACCTGGGACGACCTTGCGGCTGCAGCTGAGCAGCTCACCGTCGTCGAGGACAGCGGCCGCGTCTCCCGCTATGCACTCGGCATGGAGGGGGGCAAATGGATGATCTGGGTAATGCAGAAAGGCGGCATGGCCCTGGATGACATGCGCAACCCCTCCAGCTGTGCCCTGAACGAGCCTGGAGTGGTCGAGGCCGTGCAGTTCTTCAAGGATATGATCGACAACAACTACTTCATGCCTCCGGCCAATATGAGCCAGGCCGGTGGTGACGCCGCTGTCTTCCAGAGCGGCCAGGTGGCGATGATCATTCAGAACGCAAGCCGCGTCTCTGCCTTCAACGCCGCCGGTATGAACTACGATGTCTCGGTCATACCGATTCCCGCTGACGGCCATCGCGCCTCCGCCGCCGGCGGCGCAGCCTGGGTCATGAGCGCCCTCAGCGACAACAAGGAAGAGGCCTGGACTTTCCTGAGCTGGCTCCAGAGCACCGACGGCGGCCAGCGCATCTACACCGCCTCCGGTGAGATCCTGCCTGCCCTGCAATCCACCGCAAAGTCCGACGCCTTCCTCAACAGTGGGCAGCCCCCCGCCAACCGCCAGGCTTTCATCACCGAAGGTGAGAACGCCCGCATGGGTCGCATCGGCTACTTCGTCGAATGGAGCCAGATAGGCGGATCATTCATCAACCCGGGTCGCGATCAGATCCTGATCGGTGAAGTCGGTGTCGCAGATGGACTGAATTCCATCTGCGAGCAAGTGGACGCCTTCCTTGAAGAGAACGGATTCCCGAAATAGGCTCAATGAACCGGCAGCCAGCAGCCAGTTACCAGACCGGCTACTGGCTGCCTGCCATGAGCCAATGACGCCATGACCGCGTCCACATCCTCCCATAGCTCCCTGCCGCGCTGGCGGCGCTACCAGCCGGACCAGCAGTGGGAAGCCTATCTGTTCCTTCTGCCCAGTTTCGCCGGATTCCTGATCTTCGTGGCGATCCCTGTGGTCGCATCCCTGGCCCTCAGCCTCTTTGAGTGGTCTCTGCTCTCCCCGCCGGAATTCGTTGGCTTCAAGAACTACACCCAACTCCTCTCCAGCGACCTGGTCTTTCGCAAAGTCCTGTTCAACACCTTCTACTTCATCGTCACGATCGTCCCCCTTCAGCTTGCGTTTGGCCTGCTGCTCGCGGTTGCGCTCAACCAGGGCTTGCGCGGGCTTGAAGTCTACCGCCTGATCTATTTCATGCCGGTAGTGACGACGATCGTTGCCGCTGCCCTCGTCTTCCAGTGGTTCTTCAACCGCGATTTCGGCATTCTCGCCGCCGCCATCTGGGAACTGGGTTCGAAGACCGGCCTCCCCATCCGCCCGCCGGACTGGCTCAACGATCCGGACTGGGCCAAACCGGCGGTCGTTATCCTGACTCTGTGGAAGAACACCGGCTTTACCATGGTTATCTACCTGGCCGCCCTGCAAGGTGTGCCGGCCGAGTTGTACGATGCCGCCAAGGTCGACGGCGCCAGCGCCTGGCAGCGCTTCCGCTCTGTAACCTTTCCCATGGTCAGCCCCACCACCTTCTTCCTGATGGTCATCCAGATGATCGGCGCCTTCCAGCTTTTCAGCGAGGCATTCGTCATGACGCAGGGCGGCCCGGCCCAGGCCACGCTCACGATCGTCTACTATATCTACCAGATGGCCTTCGAATTCCAACGCATGGGCAGAGGAGCGGCCGTCGCCTGGGTACTGTTTATCTTCATCTTTATCTTTACCCTTGTGCAGACGCGCCTGCAACGGCGCTGGGTGCACTACGAAGCGGGCGGGGACTCGTGACCACAACCACGCCTGCCTCTATCCGCCCGGGAGCCGCGCCAGGCCCGACTTTCAAAGTGGGGCATCTGGCGCTTCATGTCGCCTTGATCCTGGGCAGCGTCGCCATGCTGCTGCCCTTCGGCTGGATGCTGGCCACCTCGCTGAAGGCGCCGCCGCAGATCTTCACCTACCCTCCCTCCCTCGTTCCCGACCCTGTCGTCTGGCGGAACTACCTGGACACAGTGCAGGCAATGCCATTCGGGCGCTTCTATCTGAACAGCCTCTTCGTAGCCGTAAGTGTGACGACCCTTCAGATCCTCACCTCTTCGCTGGCCGCCTTCGCCTTCGCCCGCCTGCGCTTCCGCGGCCGCGAAGCCCTCTTCCTCGTCTACCTGGCGACGCTGATGATCCCGTTTCACGTGACGATGATCCCCAATTTCATCCTCATCCGCTTCCTGCGTTGGTTCGACACCTTCTACGCGCTTATTGTCCCCACTGCCTTTTCCGTCTTTGCCGTCTTTCTGCTCCGTCAGTACTTCCGCGGCATCCCCGCCGAGCTGGATGAGGCCGCACGTATGGACGGCGCCTCCTCTTTCCGCATCTGGGGCCAGGTGATCATGCCTCTGAGCGGGCCCGTGCTGGCCGCACTGACGATCTTCGTATTTCTTGGCTCGTGGAACGACTTCCTCTGGCCGCTGGTCGTCTCAAACTCCCACGCCACCCGTACGATTCCCGTCGGGCTTGCCACCTTCAGGGGTCAGTACAACACAGACTGGCACCTGCTCATGGCCGGCTCCGTCATCGCACTGCTGCCGGTGTTGTTGGTCTATGTCTTCGCCCAAAAGCGCTTCGTCGAAGGCATCACCCTCTCCGGTATGGGCGGTCGCTAACCCCGACGCCCGGGCAAGCGGCTGATAGCACCGCACCACGCATCTCCCCATCCTGCAAACACATCCTCGCCGCGATTTGCCACCGAACAAATATTCTGATTCAATAGATTTATGACAGACCAGATCGGCGTGATCGTCAACTCCAATTCGCATATCGACTACGTCTGCCAGCTCCACGGCCCTCTGGAAAGGGAGCAGCGGCCGCCGCCGGACGCCTACGCCTTCGGCTCCTTCGTTGCCATTTCTCTGCCCCCCTTTCCTGCAACCTCTCCGGACACCGGGCAAAGCCCCACGGCCGACGCGCCATGCCTGATCGGCGTTGTCTACAATTCAATGCTCGTCAATCCGAACTTTACCAACTTGGGCCCCCGGCTTACTTCCCAGTCTGAGCAGACTATATTCAGTCCCGACCTGCTCGATGAAACCGCAACTCTGGTCGGAGTCCTCGCCCTCGGCTGGCAAGACTCCGCTGGCCCACAGCAGGGGACCCCGCGACTGGCCGCAGAGGTCGGCGCAACCGTACGCCGCTTGACCGGCGAAGAGATCAAGCAGTTCCACCGCGACGCGCGCGGCCAGTTGAGCCTGCGCTATGCAGCCGCGATCCTCGCGCTCAACAACACCCTGGTCCCCGCCCTTCTGCTCGACATCATCGACCGCCTGGGTACGCTCTTCCCAAAAGAACAGGCCATCCTCCAGGTCATGCGCGACAACGTGGCCTGGAAATCCATAGTGCGGCAGGCCGGATGAGCCGCAACCGCAATGCCTGGCAGTTGATTCCAGGTATTCAGTTTTTCGCCAGGGAGTAGTGAGTGGAGCAACTAAAAACTAGGTCCCGTTGACATTTCGTTTGAGCCAGATCAGAGTAGAAGCGAAATGCAAGAAAGCCATGTAATGTCGTGCGAGTTTGTCATAGCGAGTGAAAATGCGTCGATACCACTTGATGTTGTTGATGAAACGTTCGACGATGTTGCGTTCTCGGTAGCGGATTCGGTCATAGTCTCGTGGTTGTTTGCGATTGCGACGAGAGGGGATGACCACCTCGACCTGTTGGGCTGCGAGCAGTTCTCGCAAAGGGTCGGCATCGTAGCCTTTATCGGCAATGACGGCGTCAAAATCGAAGGGGGCGAGCAACGATTCAGCTTGGGTCATATCATGGCGTTCACCAGCGGTCAATATGAACTTCAGAGGCAGGCCAAGGGCATCGACGAGGAGATGGATCTTGCTGCTGAATCCGCCCCGGCTCCGACCTAGGCACTGTTCTTGCTGAGGGCCCCCTTTTTTGAGCCGCCGGCTGCGCACATATGGGCACGTACAGCTGTACTGTCGGGCATCACGGCTGCCATCTCTGGGTCCTGGGCGAACTGCGTGAACATGTCGGCCCAGATACCATTCTCTTCCCAACGGGAATAGCGCTTGAATACACTGTTCCACTTGCCATAACTCTCTGGCAGTTCACGCCACTGGGTGCCGGTGCGCAGTATCCAATAAACTGCCTCAATGAAACGGCGACACTCTCCCTCTTGGCCTGCGTACACACGAGAGTGTCCTTGCAGAAATGCGTAAAGTTTCTGCCACTGATGGTCGGCAATTCTCTTTCTAAACATCCTGCTATTGTCGCCAATGTGACTGAATAAATCAAATGTCAACGAGCCCTAGAGACAAGAAACTGGAAACTCCGGTCGGCACAGTCAAAGGACCAGGGGAAACCCTCCACGAATACACCTTCATCGCGCCCGATCCCGACCGTCAACTCAAGCACGGTGAGTTCGTCTACTACACCGCCCCCGTCGACGGCAGCGAACGCCGGATCCTGGGCCGCATCACCGCCCGCACTGCAGTCAAGCTCTTCCCCGATACCTTCATGGCCGACCCGGCCGTGTCGCCCCACACCCTCGCCGCCATGCTGGGCTACGAGAGCGACGCCACCGAGCTCTTCGAACTCACGGTCACCGTACTCGGCTACTACAATGAGAACCTCCTCGACTTCACCAATCCGCGCGTGCCCCCGCAAGGCGGCGCGCCGGTCTTTATCGCCGAAAACGAGATGCTCACCGACCTGCTTAGCCGCGGCTGCCAGGGGGAGCTCGGCAGCGCATACATCGGCGATCTGCTCAGTCGCGACCCCGGCGCCGTGCCAGTCGCCCTTGACGTGCGCGGCTTCACCAGCACCCATCTCGCCATCATCGCCAGCACCGGCAGCGGCAAGAGCTACCTCGCCGGCGTCCTCCTCGAAGAGTTGATGATGCCCTACAACCGCGCCTCAGTCCTGGTCATCGACCCCCACGGCGAGTACGATACCATGCAGCAAGTTCAGAATCTGGAGAGCTTCCGCGAACAAGGCTACAGCCCGAAGGTGCGCATCTTCCGTCCCCACGATCTGCGCGTGCGTATCAGCAGCCTCACCCTGCCCGACCTGCGCTATCTGCTGACAAACCTGTCCGAGAAAATGCACTATCAACTGGGACGCGCCTACCGATACGCCCAGCGCACCTGGGGTGAAGACAAGTATACTTTGGAGCAACTGTACAGGGCCGTCCGTGAGGTGGGGGACGGCGCGCAGGGGGAGGATGAAGCCGCAGATGACGACCCCACCACCGGCGCCCTCATCTGGCGGCTGGGCGCAGCCCTGGGCGGAAGCGGCATCTTCCACGACTTTGAAAACATAGAACTGGATGAACTGTTCCGGCCGGGGATGTGTACCCTGGTCCAACTGAACGAAGTCGAGCCGAGACAACAACAGGTGATCGTCGCCGCCCTCCTGCGTCGTGTCTACCAGGCCCGTATCGACACCGAGAGAGGCAAACTCCAGCGCGGAGATCGCAACTACGTGCCCTTCCCCGTCTACTGCCTGCTCGAGGAGGCCCACAACTTCGCACCCGCCAACGCCGATGCCGTCAGCTCGAACCAACTCAAGATCATCCTCAGCGAGGGCCGCAAATTCGGGGTCGGCGTCGGCCTCATCTCTCAGCGGCCCGGCCGTCTCGATAGCGACGTGCTCAGCCAGTGCATGACCCAGTGCATCATGCGCATCACCAACCCCATCGACCAGAACCGCATCGCCGAATCCGTCGAAAGCGTCGGCCGCGACATGCTCAAAGAACTGCCCGCCCTCAGCAAAGGCCAGGTTATCGTCAGCGGGGCCAGCGTCAACACGCCCCTGATGCTCCGCGTGCGCGCCCGCCGCACCGACCACGGCGGCGAGGATATCAACGCGCCCGCCCAGTGGCGCCACTGGTTTGAGAACGAGCAGCCCGCCCAGGCCGCCGACAACGCCCTCTTCGCTGAAAAAGAGCTCGAACGCGATGAAGACGGCATGTTGTGGGCCTGATTCCGCCCACGCCAGCGAGCTATTACCCTGGTAGCGGGCGCCCCCACAGCAGCGTGCCGGCGTACCGATGCGTAATCAAGCCGTCCCCACTGTCCGCATGGCGCGTCGCGATCTCTGCAAATATCGCGTCAGCCTCAGCCGCCAGCCCAGGGTCCATTCGGTCCCGCGAAAAGCCGTTGCGCGCATGGATGCTCTCCACCCACTCGCTGATAGGCTGCCGCCACTCTATCATGTCGGTTTGGGCGCTGCCCATCTGCCGGAATAGTCCCCGATCCTCCAACCCGGTCAGAATCCCCGCCGCACTGTACGGCGCAAACTCCTTGTTCATCGAATAGCGCGCCAGAACCGGGCCCAACTCTGCCCGCATCCACTCCGGCCTCTCATGCTCCATCCCCACCGCCACGAACAGCCCATCCGCCGCCAGCAGCCGCGCGAAGCGCGGGAAAGCCGTGTCCCAACTGAACCAGTGCAAACTCGCCCCCGCGGTGATCAGACAATAGGGCGGGTCCACAGCCGCCGACTCGACAGGCCCTTCAATCCAGCGCAGCCCCGGATGATCTCCTCCCGGCAGCCGCTTGCCCTCCCGAATAGCCGCCGCCGAGAAGTCTACCGCATCCAACCTGTCCACCAACGGCGCCAGCGGCCGCGCCACAAATCCAGTCCCACAACCAGCGTCCAGGACCGCCCGCGGCCTGCAATTCGCCGGCAACAGTTCTACCAGCAGATCGAAAGTAGCCGCCGGATACTGGGGCCGGTACCGGTAGGCCCGCACAACGCTTTCGTCCTGAAAGATATTCGAGTACTCGAAGCGAAACTGACCGCGCCCCCCGCTCATTTCAGGACCTCCGGCTCACCCCAGGAACGCACCCGTTCCCCCCGCAGAAAGCTGCTGATAAACTCTGCCTGCGGATGCCGCACCTCCCATGCTTTCTCCTCGGCCAGCTTCCTGTCGTAATCCACCGCCCGGTGCTCCACCCGGTATCCGCACTCATCCGCCTCCAGGATGACATAAGTAGCCCGCAGGCTGGGGATAAGCGGGTTGCCGACACTGCCCGGGTTGACCACATGCACCCCGTTCAGATGAAAATTCTGCGGCCAGTGCGTATGGCCCACACACACGAGGTCCGCATCGCAGCCCTCCAGCCGTTCGCTCATCTCCCCGTCACTGTACCAGGGCACAAAGCCGTTCCCGTCGTCTCTCCCCGGCGACGCATGCACCAGCAAAACGCGACTGCCGTTTGGCAGCGTCAGCCTCTCCTCCAGCGGCAGATCCAGCATAAAGGGCAGATGGCCCCCGGCAGCCATCGCCCCCGCGGTCCACGCAAACGACTCCAGGATCCCAATACAGTCGCGCAGCAACGCGAGGTCCGTCACATCTTCCACCGGTGTCGCCAGCGGCCTCGCGCCCGTAGTCAGATAGCGCTCCGAATTGCCCCGCACAAAACGCGCGTTGTCCAGGCCCAGCACCCGCTCCATCACCTCCAGCGGCTGTGCCCCCGCCGCCGCCAGATCACCAAGTATCCAGTACTCGGCAACGGCTTTCTGATCGTCAGACCCAATATCCGCAAGCACGGCGTCCAGCGCCACGCAGTTGCCGTGAATGTCTGAAAGAATTGCAATTCGCATAATTGGAAAGCGCCTCCCGCCCCAATTCCCCTTTGTTATCTTCATCTTCCCCGGCCCGGTTCCAGGTTTCACCCCGGCTGGCCGGTTGGAAGGAGTATGATAGAATGATGTCAAACTGCACAACTTCCCATTGTAGCACACCGGTAGGCCCATAGATTCCGAACAAGCCCAGGATTACGGCATTAAATGGCTGCGTCGCCCAGCCGCCAGCAGACTAATAGCGCTGCGAAGTATACAGATTCGGAGAATGTACAGCGCCATCCCGCTGGCATGAGCGCCTCCCTCGCGGACCTTCCCCGTCAGATCCAGCTTGCCGCATCGCGAACCCGTCCCCACATCGTCGAAACACCGCTCCTCCTGTCCTCCACCCTGTCAGAACGCACCGGCGCCCAGGTCTACCTCAAGCTGGAGAACCGCCAGCACACCGGCTCCTTCAAACTGCGCGGCGCAACCAACAAGCTCCTCAACCTCACAGCGGAGGAACGCGCCCGCGGCGTCGTCACCGCCTCAACCGGCAACCACGCGCTGGCCGTAGCCCGCGCCGCCGCCCAACTTGATATCGCCGCCACCATCTATCTCCCGGAAGGGGCTTCTCCCCGCAAAGTAGAAAAGCTTGAGGCCTGTCCGGTGGCACTCTGCCGCGTCCCCGGCGACGCCCTCGACGCCGAAATCAGCGCCCGCCAAGCCGCCCGGCAACGCAACCAGATCTTCATCTCCCCCTACAACGACCCGCACATCATCGCCGGCCAGGGCACCATCGCCGTCGAGCTGCTGCGCCAGGAGCCGCATCTGGAGGCAGTATTCGCTACCGTCGGCGGCGGCGGGCTGATGGGTGGCGTGGCAAGCTGTCTCAAAGCATCCGGCCGCGGGATACAGACCATCGGCTGCCAGCCCGAAAACTCCGCCGTCATGCTCGCCTCCGTGCGCGCCGGCCGCATCGTCGAGATCGAAAGCCTGTCCACCCTCTCCGACGGCAGCGCCGGCGGCATCGAACCGCACTCCGTCACATTCGACCTCAGTAAGAACCATGTCGATCACTGGCTGACCGTCAGTGAAGCCGAGATCGCGACCGCCATGCGCCTCATACACCGCGAAGCCGGCGAGTGTATCGAAGGCGCGGCCGGCGTAGCCGTAGCGAGTCTCTTGAAGACGGAAAGGCATTTCGCCGGACAGCGGCTGGCCGTCATCATCTGCGGCGGCAATGTGGATTCAGATACTTGGCAACAGGTCTTGGAACAGAGAAATTAGAGAGGATACAGCGAGGAAACAACCTATGCCGAATCCCTTTCGCCTCGGCTTTCTGAGCCATCTGCGCGGCCGTGCAGACGCCGAGCAGGCCTACCGGGAAAACCTGGAGATCTTTGACGCCGCCGACCGGCTGGGCTTTGACGCCGTGTGGGTCGCCCAGCACCATTTCAAAGACCTGGGCGGCATGTTACCCTCCCCGTTTCCCTTTCTCGCAGCGGTGGCCCAACGCACCCGGCGCCTGCGACTCGGCACCTCCATCATCGTACTGCCCTTTGAACATCCCCTGCGCGTCGCCGAAGACGCCGCCGTCGTCGATACAATCAGCAATGGGCGCCTGGAACTGGGCGTAGGCAGCGGCAGCGACGCCGACGAGTTCGAAGCCTTCGGTGTCGACATCGACAGCCGTCACCAGCACACCACCGACGGTCTCATCACGTTGAAGAAGGCCCTCGCCGGCGAAACCCTGGGAGAGGACAATCAACGCCTGCGGCCGCCCGCCCCCACGCTGGGCGACCGCCTCTGGCTCAGCGCGCTCAGCATTCGCGGCGCGCAGTACGCAGCCCAAAACGACGCCGGCCTGCTCCTCAGCCGCTTTGTCGGCAGCGAAGAACAGGCAGCGGGCCAGGAGCAAGAGCCGGTGGCGACCGCCTTTCGCGAGGCCTGGGGCGAGCGCCCCTTGCCGCCCCGCATCGGCCTTTCACGCGGCATCTACCTCGGCAGCGACCGCCAGGACGCCCTCCGCCAAATCGAAAACTACGCGATGGGAGGCATCCCGCCCGATCTCACCCCCGAAGGCTTCTGCCAGCGCGTCCACATCGCCTACGGCGCGCCGGAAGATGTCGCCGCGCGCCTCGCCGCCGACCGTGTCCTTCCCTACACCACCGACCTGATCCTCCAGTTCGACCCTGTCCACCCACCCTTGGAGCGAATCCTCGAAATGCTGGAACAGGTCGCTAAAGAAGTGGCGCCAGCCCTCGGCTGGCAACCCACTAACCACTGACCACTGCAGTTTCACCCCAGCCAGCGTTTGCGCCGTTTGTAATGCTTTACGTCCCGGTAGCTCTTGCGCCCGCCCACCTGCGTCAGACCTAGGTAGAACTCCTTTATATCAGCGTTCTCCGCCAGCTGCTCCGCCGGCCCGTCCAGCACAATCCGCCCCGTCTCCATCACATAGGCATGGGAGGCTGAACGCAGCGCCACGTTCGCGTTCTGTTCGACCAGCAGCATCGAGACACCCGACTCCTCGTTGATGCGCCGGATCACCTCGAAGATCGACTGCACCAGCAGAGGAGCCAGCCCCAGGCTCGGTTCGTCCAGAAGCATCAGCTTGGGCTTCGCCATCAGCGCCCGGCCAACCACCACCATCTGCTGTTCGCCGCCCGACAGGAAGCCGGCCGTGCGGCCGCGAAATTCCGCCAAGCGCGGGAAAAAGCCGTAAACTTCGTCCAGGTCCCTCCGTAAGACCGCGTCGCTCGTCCTGCGGAATATCGCGCCGGTGCGCAGATTCTCCTCCACCGTCAGATGCTCGAAAAGCCTTCGCCCCTCCAGCAGCTGAACAATCCCCATCTGAACGATCTCGTCCGGCGATTTGCCGTCGATCCGTTCGCCGTTCCACTCGATGCTCCCGCGCGTGACCTCGCCCTGCTGGGTGCGCAGCAGGCCCGAGATCGCCTTCAGCGTCGTCGATTTGCCCGCTCCGTTGGCGCCCAGCAGCGAGACGATCCGCTTCTCCGGCACCGTCAGCGAAATGCCCCGCAGCACCAGAATCACATCATTGTAGACAACTTCGATATTGTTGATCTGTAACATGAACGCGAAGGCGCCGGTGACCGTAACCTCCGCCGGCCACCGGCTACTGGAAACCGACCACCGCGGCTATTCTGACGCCGGCCGCGTGTCCGGCAAGGTCACGAAGTCCTGGATCACGACGAAGTCGATACTGCCGTCCTCCATCATCTGGGCCTGCCGGATCTGGGCCTTGTTCGGCGCCCGGTTGCTCCCTTCCACATTCATCTCAAACACGCCGGCCGCGCTGACTGTCCCCATCTGCTGCATCGCCTTCAGGAACTCCCTCCCGTTCAGGCCGTCGAAGCCGACATTGTTCAACGCTACCGTCAGTACGTCCGCGATCCCGAACATTGCGCTGTAAAGGAGCAGGTACGTGAACGCCTTATCATGTTCAGGGTAGCCCTTGGCCGCAAATGTCTCCAGCGCCTGCTGCACGCCCGGCGCATCGGTGTCTGTCCACCACAGATAGGGGAATACTCCGTAGTAGCCGGCGGCAAGCGGCGCATTCTCGCCCAGAATATTGAGCACGTCGCGGTTCATGCCCCAGTTCACGCTGCCCAGCACCACCTGATCGTAAAAGCCCATGGCGCGCAGCGTGCCGATAACCTGGACGATGCTGAACGACAGGGACTGCATATAGATGACATTCGCGCCGTTGACCAGAAGGTTCTGCAGCTGACCGGTAACGTCAGCGGACGGGTCGACCGGCTGCTCCTCAAGCGGCAAGACGGTGATTCCCAAAGACTCGGCGAAAGCCAGTGATTCCGGCGTGATCGCGCCGGCCCCGAAAGCGTTCGCCCAACCGATAACGCCGACGGTGATACCGTCTCCCGCGCCTTCAGGCTTGATCTCCGCCCAGTTGCTATGCACGAACTGCAGGAAACCCGCGAACTGGTCGGAGTAGATCGGCACCATACCAACCGTGTAGCCGTCCGGCGGGTCGTAAATCGACTGCGTGTGCACCCCAGTGGCCAGGTTGACGATCTCGTCTTCAACCACCCGGTCCTTAAGCGCGATCGTCGCCGCGCTGTTGGCCGTCGTGATAAACAAGGGCTTGGGGTCCTCCGCGCGGAACTGCTCATAGACCTGAATTTCCTGCTCGAGCGCGTACTGCGTATCCTCCAGGCGTACACTCAACATCACACCGCAAACGCCGCCCTCCGCGTTGATCTGCTCAATCGCGTCCTGCGTGGCGCTGATAAAGCCCGTTCCCATCAGCGTTGCCAGCGGTCCGGTCAGACCCGCCTGCTGGTAGATGACCAGGCTTTCTCCCTCATAACTGTTCTGGCACACGATCTCCATCGGCGCTTCTGGCGGCGCCGCCTCCTCCGCCTGCATTGCCTCCTTTGCCCCATCCTCCGCGGCCATCGGTTCCTCCGCAGGCACCGGTACACAGGCCGCCAACAGCAGGAAAATGAGCAAAATGCTGGTGATGGTAAAGTGCTTTTTCATTTGGGTTCTCTCCTCTCCAGTGAGTTTTTCTGCCAACGATTCGCGGTAGTATTGTTCCTGCCACTTCACAGTGAATCTGGAAATTTGGCGCTCAGTCAACGTGCAAATGGACGCAGCCGCCAGCCTGCTCTCAGAAGCTGCCAGCGGTGCGCAAGGCCGCGCGGTTCATAGATAAGAAAGAGCATCAGCGCCACGCCGAAAAAGATCGGGCGGAAAGAGGTCAGTAGCTGGCTGGAAAGCTCGGGAAAGGCTACGGCCAGCACCCCACCCAGCAGGTCTGAAAGGTCCTCCAGCAGAACGATGAAGGCAACGCCCAGAAACGGGCCCAGATTCGTGCCCAGGCCGCCGATCACCAGCATCCCCAAGTAGATGATCGACTCGTTCAGGCTGTAGCCGAACTCGGTGCCGACACCCCGCTGGCTGTGCGCCTTGATCGCGCCCGCCAGGCCTGCCAGCATCGCCGCGATGAAAAACGCCCGCAGCTTGTAGGTGAATAGATTGACCCCCAGCAGCTCCGCCGCCAGGTCGTTGTCCCGCACACTGACAAAGGCCCGCCCCAACCGCGTGCGCGAGACGTTGAACAACAGGACCGTCGTAATCAGCAGCGCGACCAGCGAGATGTAAAAATAGTTGCTGACCTCGCCGAAATTCACACCACCCAACTGCGGGACCGGCGCCTCGATTGCGCCGTTTGCGCCGCCAAGGTACGCCTTGAACGTGTGGCGGCTCAGCCACGGGATGATGAACTGCGCCGCCAGTGTGGCGAAGGCCAAATAGAAGCCCTTGACCCGCAGACTCGCCAGCCCGAATATCAGGCCAATCGTGCCCGCTGACAGCGCGGCCAGCGGCAGCGCTATGAAGAAGGAGAGACCCGCGTGTATGACCAGCAGCGCCGACGCATACCCGCCCACCAGCATGAAGGCCGCCTGGCTCAACGAGATCTGGCCCGTGTAGCCGGTCAGGATGTTCAGTCCCTGCACCGCAATGATCGTATACGCGATCTGATTGGCAGTGGCGACCAGATAAGCGTCGCCCCACAGCGGCAAAGTAAACGCTGCCAGCAGGCTGATTCCCAGCAGCCAGTAGTGCCAGGGCTGGCGCAGCAGCGCCAAGTCCTGTTCATAGGAACGGTCGAAGTCCCCCGCAGGTCGCAGTATCGCCACCGGCTAGATCCTCTCGATCCTTTTCTGCCCGAACAACCCCTCCGGCCGGATGAGCAGAACTACCAGAAGCAAAAGGTAGGGCGCGATTTCAGAAGAATTCCGCACCTCGATCAGTCGCGAAGCCTGCACCAGCGCCTGCACCAGGCCAATCGCGAACCCTCCCAACAGCGCGCCGCCCAGCGACTCCAGCCCGCCCAGCAGAATCGCCGGAAACGCGATCAGCGCGACCGTCGAGAGGTTCAGACTCACACCGCTGACCGTCGCCAGCAGCACGCCCCCGAGCGTCGCGATCACCCCGGCGATCCCCCACGAAAGCCCGAAGACGCGCCTCACCCTGATGCCCACCGAGCGCGCGACCTCGTGGTCCTCAGCTGTGGCCCGCATCGCCAGCCCTGTCTTTGTGCTGTTGAAAAACCAGATGAACACAACTGCAGCCAGGGTCGCCACCACAAACGTTGCCACCAGCGTGTACTTCAGGCGGATCGCATCTCCGAACGCGCCGGGGAAGGGAATGACCAACACGTCGCTGGGCGAAAACGGCGCCGGGAAGTTGCTCTTCAACTCCACGCCGAAAAGAACAGCTGTCGCCCCCTCAAACAGTTGCGCCAGCCCCAACGTCATCAGCATGATCGCCAGCAGCGGCTGCCCGGTCATCGGCCGCAGCGCGAACCGCTCGATCAGCAGGCCGATTCCCATTGAGACGATCAGCGCCGCGACCACCGCCGCCCACAGGGGCAGATCGATCAGCCCCGCGCCCGGCTCCGCCCCGCCCCCCGTAAACCACCACGTCAGAAACGCGCCAAACATCACCAGATGGCCGTGCGCAAAGTTGAACACCTCCGACGACTTATAGATCAGCACGATACCCAACGCGATCAGACCGATCGTCCCGCCGTTGAGTATCCCGGTGACAAACTGTTGCGGCACTAGTGGCCAGTTCATCGTGCTACCCGGCAATGCGTGTCAAGTAAGCGCCCCATGGAACTCGCAGGTCCTTATCGCAATTTCGATCGATTCCCGCCTGATTTTCGGCGGCGCACACTGATCACTGACCACTGCTGTTCACTATCCTCAGATCTGTCTCAATGACACCTTCACTGCCGTCCTGGTAACGCACAGGCGTCTGCACGTGAATCCACTCCTGTCCCGCATACATCGCCTCGATCATCTCTTCATAACGCGTGTAGAGTACGTCACGGCGCAACTTGCGCGAGCGTGTCATCTCAGACTCGTCCGCATCAAACTCCTTGTGCAGCAGCACAAACCGTTGCACTTTGCTGGACGGCGGCATCTCCCCATTCACGTCGTCCACCGCCTGCCGTATCAGCTCGCAGACCTCCGCCTTCTGCGCAAGGTCGGCGAACGTGGTGAAAGCGATGCTCTGCCTTTCCGCCCAGCTGCCCACATTGTCAAAATTGATGATGACCAGGGCGGTGACGTACTCCTGCGCCGGCCCGCCCACGGCCATCACGTCCAGAATGTGCGGGCTGAACTTGAGTCGCCCCTCGATGAACTGGGGCGCGTAGCGCTCACCGTTAGCCAGCGTGATCATATCCTTCATCCGGTCGAGATAGATCAGGTGGCCGTCCTCGTCAATGTGGCCTGCGTCCCCCGTGCGGAACCAGCGCACCCCATCCTCCTCAACAACTGCCTCGGCCGTTGCCTCCGCATTGTTGTAATAGCCCTGGAACACGGTCGGCCCGCCAATCTGGATCTCCCCGTCCTCATCCGTGCGCACAGAGACGCCGCCCCCAGGCCGCCCGACGCTCGCAAACTTGATGTCGCCGTCCCAATGAATTGTACCACTTCCGGTCACTTCAGTTAATCCGTATATCTGTTTCAGGTTGATGCCCAGGGCGTGAAAAAAGCGCATCGCGTCGGGGCTGAGCGCGCCCCCGGCCGTATAGGCAGCGCGCAGCTTGGTAAAGCCTAATTTATCGCGCAGCGGATGGAAAAGGCACCAGTCGCCGATACGGTAGGCCAGCCGCAACCCCGGCGACACCGTCTCTCCCGCCAGCTTCCTGTCCGCCAGCCGTTGACCGATCGGCAGAAAGATCTCATACAGCTTGCGGTTGACCCAGGACGACTCCGCCATCCGTACCTGGATCGTCCCCAGCAGCGCGTCCCACAGCCGCGAGTTGTAAAGGACCCGCTGCGGCGCAATCTCGCGCACGTTCTCCCGCACCGTTTCCAGATCTTCCGGAAAGTTCATAACCATGCCGTGAACGCAGTGCGGCGCAACCCCCCACGCGTGTTCCGCGATCCAGCCCAGGGGCAGCAGGCTGACATGGTTATCACTATCGTAAAGCGAGTCTACCTGAACAAAAGCGTCGTTCGCGCGCAGAAGATTCTCGTGGCTGAGCATGGCCCCCTTTGGACGTCCGGTTGTGCCCGACGTGTAGCAGAGTATCGCCAGGTCATCGCCGCGCCCCTGCCCGACCTCCTCCTCGAAACGAGACGGCTCCCCCGCCGCCAGATCCTCACCCCGTCGGCATACCTCGTCGTAGTTCGCGAGCCAGGGGTCCTCGTACTCCCACAGCCCCCGCTCATCCCAATAGATGACCCGCTCAACCTTGGGGATGCGTTCCCGGACGGCCAGCATCTTGTCCACCTGCTCCTGGTCCTGCGCCAGGACAAAACGGGCGTCGCTGTGGTCGATAATATAGGCGGCCTCATCCGCCGTGGCGTCCGTGAACAGCCCCACCTGCACCCCGCCCACCGCCTGCAGCCCCAGATACGCCCACAGATACTGCCGGTCATTGTCGCCAATCGTGGCAACGTGATCACCGCGCGCCAGTCCCAGCGCCCGCAGACCCAGCCCGAAGTTCCGCACCTGCTCGCAGGACTCTTGCCAGCTGAACTCCTGCCAGATGCCGAACTCCTTCTGACGCAACGCGACCTCACCGGCCCCGCGCGCTTCGACCTGCCGCAGAAAATGCTGGGGTACTGTCTCCAAGCGGTCTGTCTCGGCCATCTAACTTGCCTGTCCCAAATAAGCGCGTATCACCTCCGGGTCGCGCCCGATCTCCTCCGGCCTGCCGTCCGCGATCTTCGTGCCAAAATCAAGCACCACGATGCGCTCCGCAATATCCATCACCAGCGTCATATCATGTTCGACCAGGATAATCGTCACCCCCCGCCGCGTGTGAATGTCGAGAATAAAGCGGGCCATGTCCTCCTTCTCCTCGGCATTCATGCCCGCCATCGGTTCATCCAGCAGCAGCAGCTTCGGCTCCAGCGCCAGCGCGCGCCCCAACTCGACCCGCTTGCGCAGGCCGTAGGGCAGCGCGCCCACCATCGTCTTGCGGATATGCGCGATCTCCAGAAAGTCGATCAGCTCCTCCACCACCGCCCGGTGCCGCGTCTCCTCCTTGCGCGCAAAGCCCCAATAGAGCGCGCTCGCCAGCATATTCTGGCGCATGTGGATATGCCGCGCCGCCATCAGATTGTCGAGCGCGCTCAGATAAGTATAGAGACCGATGTTCTGGAAAGTGCGGGCGATGCCCAGTTGCGCCACGCGTTTGGCGCCCACCAGGTCATGTTCGCCCCCGAAGAGCAGCCTGCCCTGCTGCGGGCGGTAGAAGCCGCTGATGCAGTTGAGCATCGACGTCTTCCCCGCGCCATTGGGGCCGATAATGGCGCGGATCTCCCCCGTCCGCACGTCAAAGTCGACTTGGTCCAGTACGGTCGTACCGCCAAAGGAGAGGCTGACGCCCTCCACCTGCAGGATGTGCTCAACTGTCGTGGGGTATTCGTCCAAGGCCCTTCTGTGATCCGCCATGGCAGGGCAGATGATTCTGAATTTGGTGCCTTAAGCTAGATGTTGATATGTAGAATTCTAGCACTCGCAGTGCGGTAGACACAATCAGTAGCAAGAAGACCTACGGCCATTAGAGATATAGGCTATATCAGCGTTTCGGCACTGTTGGCAGTTGGGGCATTGCTTGAATAATGGGGTTTCACTCATATGACGATTCTGTCGAACTGCGCGGAGAGGTTGAAGGATCGCCCAGACAACGCGAGGGAAGAATGAACAGATATGCTGTAAGAAAATGTTGGCGAAGTGCGCGTTACACGGGATGGTCGCTGTTATCCGGAGTGACGCCGAGAGCGCGTAGTTGGGCAGCGAGCCGCTCAGCCCGGTTTTCCGCTTGCTCGGCTCTTTTTCTCTCCCGCTCAGCGTTTTCTTCGCCGGTCTGAATCAGTGCGCCGGACGCGTCATGCCAGCGCAACCACGTCGCTTCATCTCCTTCAAATTCGCCCCGCCACAACTGCAGGCCCAAACCCACTCCCGGCAGACAGTCGGCTGAGCAGTCCGCATACACGCCAGAGGTGAGTTGATACGCACGCAGTTGACTATCCTGCACCTGCCCCTGTGGGTCGAAAATCACATAATAGAGCACACCAAAGTGGGCGTAGCGACCTAACTTGACGTCGGTTTCGCCGCCTTCGACGTTCGACACCACCTCGATCACCACATCGGGCGGCTTCTTGTAATACCACATAAAATAGCTGCGCCCCTCCTTGGCCCACCAGTCCGCCGGACGTTTGACATCCAGGCTGAGAAAAACATCGGGCACGAGCGGCGGTTCATGTGGCGTGTGGAAGACACCAACATCGGCCGCTACCAGGAAGGGGCGTCCTTCACCAGGACCTTGCCAACTGACATTCAGAGGGTGGGTGAGCAGGCGCTGTTGTCTCTCGGAGAACAGATTATCCACGGGCATGTCGTCCTCAGTGACAAGATGCTCGATAGCGAGAGCATCTTCCGGCGATAGGGGCGCAGGCGCAACCGCTGCGTCATTTGCGCGCGTTGTCACAGCCGGTTCGTCTTCTGCTATGGATTCCGACTCCGGAGGGGACGCTCCTCGCGCACGGACTATGCTCTCAGTCATTTGGATTTCCTGATTTGACTACAAAACATCACTTGGAGCGTGTAACCTCTAAGCGTCCTCTGGACCTTGAATTTGGCTACTCGCAATAGTTGGCGCTATTTGCGCCATCTCCCCCTTTTCAAACAGTTTCTCAGGCAGTATCGTAGCAGGAATGCTGCAACAGTTGCAAGGACGGAGACTGCGTAAGCATTCAGGCCACATACGCCTCCAGCACAACCGCCACACCATCCTCCTCGTTACTGACCGTCATCCGGTCCGCCGCCGCCTTCACCTCCGGCACAGCGTTCGACATCGCCACCCCCAACCCTGCCTCCGCGACCATCTCAACGTCGTTGACGTCATCGCCGAACGAGATCACCTCCTCCATGCCGACGCCCCACCGATCGAGCAGCCAGCGCAGCGCTACCGCCTTTGACGCGCCGCACGGGATCACCTGGATCAGGTCATACTTGGGCGATATCAGGGCGCGGCACGTCGCCGGCAGCCCGCGCAGAAATGTCTCCGACGGCTTCCCCACCACTGCCCGGCCATTCAACGACAGCGGCTGCGCCGCGTCCAGCTCCTCCAGCGAAGTCAGGATCTTGGCCGCGGGCCGGTCGGTATGTGCCAGCACGTCACTGACAAGATGGGCCCTGGACCACTCCGTCCCCCGGTTAACATAAAGCGTATCGTCAATTTCGACCCCCAACCGGCAACCGGGCGCCGCATTTTGGATCGCGCCGACGATCCGGCGGGCATCGTCTACCGGAATCGTCGCCTGAAACAGGACGTTGCCCTGCAGTTCGATCCACGCCCCGTTGTAGCAGATCATGGGGAAGTCGTTCAGATAAGGGTGGACCGACTTCGCCGAACGCGGCGGGCGTCCGGTCGCAACCACGATCCTGCGGCCCAGGGCCTGCCAGCTGTCCAGCGCGGCCATTGTGCGCGGCGATATCGTGCCGTCATCTGCCAGAAGCGTGTCGTCTAAATCGACGGCCAGTACTGAATACATGATGGTGGATCTCCCGAAATCGGTGGATCATCGACGGTAGACGGCGCCAACTACGCATCACCCTGAAACGGTCAACGCGCCCAGCCATCAAGTCTACCCTACCTCTTGTTTGCAGTCCATCTGGTCCGCCCTCCAAGCTACACAAATCATCCCGTCCGGAGCGGGAACAATCTACCGTTTATCCGATTTGACAAGCGCACCGGTCTGGCGTATTCTTATAAGAAGCAAAACCAGTTTGTGTTCTGACAGCTTTACGTTGGGACGTTCCCCGGACGCAATGGAGCAAGGGGCATTTTTCATGTAGTATTGCCAGTCAGTGCGCGGGTTGTTTTGCGCCTTATCTGGTAGTCGCAGTTAGCACAGGAGTGTTCTCACCATGAGTGAAACAGTAGTCGGTACGGTGAAGTGGTTCAGTGATCAGAAGGGCTATGGCTTCATCGCCCGCGAGGATGGACCCGACGTGTTCGTACATTTCTCCGCGATTCAGTCGGAGGGCTTCCGCAGTCTTGCGGAAGGTGATCAGGTCGAATTCGTGATTGAGGACGGCCCGAAGGGCCCTGCCGCCAGCAACGTCGTCAGGCGTCAGAGCGTGGCCTGAGAAACGGTCCGTTTGTCATAGCAGGGAGTGACTTTCATGTCGCCAAGTTCCCAAATCCAGGGGCAGGCGGCATAGATCAGAGTCACTCCCTTTTTTTGTTTCAAAACTCAGGGGCTACCGGGCATCCGCCCGGTCAGTGCAAACGACGGTCAGTTGGTATCCGTCGAGAGTGATCTTTTCGCCATTTTCCCAGGGCTGACTCTGCCCCGTCCAGGGGTCCAACTGCAGGAATGGGCCTTCCTCCCTCAGTTGTACCCTCCCCGTCAGCGATGCACCCTCCTCGTTGAACAGCATCCACCAGTCCCGGCTTCCCTTCCGCACCCGCCGCACGCGCAGTGCCTCCGCCGCGGCCGGTTCAACGCACACATCCGCCGCGACCAACCCATCGACAAAGCCCACTAGCTCTGCCGCCGGCGTATCCGGGCCGCACCGCAGCAGCCTCCCGGCCTCTTCCAGCGTCTGCAGCGCCTCCCGCGCCCGCGCGTCCGGCTCGTGCATCGCGAGTACCGCCTCGTACCGCATCCCGGCCAGATGGATACCGCCGGCGTCCACGACCGCGTCCTCCCACAGATGCCGCTCCTCCACATAGTTGAAGTCGCGCTGGTACTGAAACAGGGCCTTCGCCGGCTCCCACGGCAGCCAGTCCACCCTGCCCAGAATGGCCACACTACACACGTGCCGGCTGTCCGTATTCAGCCAGCACAGCCGCCGGCAGCGGTCCGCATAGCTCTTATACCGCTCCCACCAGCCGCTGTTCGGCCCCACGTCCGGCGGCCGTTCATCCCAGCGGATCCCACGCACACTGTAGTAGAACGCGTGCGGAAACAGCATGTTCGTGCCCCGTACAAAGCACCAGTCCGCCAGCCAGTTCATCTCCTCCCACGTCAGCTCGTGCCCGTAAGCGCCGCACAGCTCGTTCGCGTTCCGCTGCCGCCCCGTATGGATCATCGCCGAGCTGCCGCACTTGCCCTGTGTCGACTGCGGCCCTTCCAGCGCCGTCGGATCGTCCGGCAGCACCCACCGCCATACCAGGTCCTGCCCCGGAATATGGAAATACCGCTCCGCACCCAGATCGTCCGCCTTCGCCGGATGCCCCGTGAGCGCAATACCATGCTCCGTACACCAACCGTACAGCGCCGCGTACCAGGTCTCCTCCATCCGCAGCGCGATCGCCCGCTCATAGTCCGCGCGGTAGCGCTCCGCTTCCGGCTCGTCATCGAACCAAAGCGCCGGCAAATGCGGCGTGAAGTCGTACCCCAACAGCCGGTTCACATGCGCCAGGATGTCAGTCGTGCCCGGCCACACCCCGCGCTCCCGCGGCTTAC
The DNA here is from genome assembly GCA_965204525.1 of Caldilineaceae bacterium. Taxonomy (GTDB): domain Bacteria; phylum Chloroflexota; class Anaerolineae; order Caldilineales; family Caldilineaceae; genus Bin5. The sequence continues at coordinate 4,301,449 of OZ241994.1, forward strand.
CTACCGGGCTCGGCTCGTCCGTAAAGATCGCCGGAATCAGCCCCCCGAAATGCGCCCCGAACCGCGCATAAAACCCGTCATACACAAGCCGGATAAAGCACGCCACCGCCTCCGGGTTAAGCAAATCGCCAGCCAGCGGCTCATCCTCCGCAGGCCCGCCGTCAATATAGTGCAGCCCCCGAATATAAGCGTCCATCTTGCGGTCGATCACCGCCACCCGTTCGCCGCTCTGTCTCCTGACCACCGCCACCAGCGTCTCATCCGGGAGCAGCCCCGGCTCCTCCCCGTCCCCCAGCCCCCGCGCCTCCAAACAGCGCGTCTGGTAAGCCGGATTCTCCTCCACAACCTGCCCCGCCGAAGACCCTGACGGGTACATCCCCTCGTCGTACAGCACGACCTGCATCCCCCGCCGCGCCGCCTCCTCGATCGCAACATCATAAAACGCCAGCAGCCCCTCCGACATCCAGCCCAGCGCCCGCGGCAACCCCACCCGCGGGTGAATAATGAATCCGTGGACCCCATGATCCTCAAAATCAGCGATCTGCCGCCGGATCTCGTTCGCGTCCAATTCATCGTTCCAAAACCAAAAAGGCAGCACCGAAAACTCTACAGGCGGGTTTCTGAATGTATCGAGCATGGAAGTCATGGGTCTATCCCCGTTCTCGTTAAATGTTATGGGAACTATCCTCAAAGCCGGCACGTGTCTGGTATAATGCCGCTAAGCTGCCGGGCAATCAACTGTTCCGGCGTGGGATACTCCAAACGTTAGCTTAACGCTGCCAATCGCTCCAAATGTCACTGTAGCGGGCGGACCGTCTGACATCCGCAACAAACTCTCGCACAATAGCGCACTCTTGACCTATCAATCCCGACTGCTGAGAATCCCTGGACCATCCATGCAAAACCAGTTCTTCGATCAACCTATCCTCAACTCCCCTTACGAATACCCGAACCAGTACTGGGAACTCGATCCCGACGGCCAGCCGACCTACAAAATCCTGCACGGCCGCCGCAATGCCGAATTCATTACGCCAATACCGAAGCCGAAGCTCAGCAAGGTGACGGCGCATCAGGCTCGCCTGGAATTCGATAACGGCAGCGGGCTCTCCGACGAGGATCAGCTATACGATGTCTCCGCCTCGGTCAGCGAAATTCGCCGCCACGTGTATGAATGGCGCAGGATGCCCAGTCCCAACAACTGGGGCGTCACGCCGGAAACCGCGCGCCTGCTTCAGCACTGGCGCAGCCACCAATTCAGCAGTTACCGCCCCTTCTTCTGCCAGGTCGAGGCCATCGAAACCCTCATCTGGCTGACCGAGGTAGCGCCGAAAATGGGGCCCCAGGGCAGGCCCATCCTCCAGCGCCTGGCGAGCGCCAACAAGGAGGCAAACCCTGAGTTGCTGCGCATCGCCCTCAAACTCGCTACCGGCGCCGGCAAGACGACCGTCATGGCGATGATCATCGCCTGGCAGACCATCAACGCCGTCCGCCGGCCCCAAAGCAGCAACTTCACTCGCGGCTTTCTCGTCGTCGCGCCCGGGATCACCATTCGCGATCGCCTGCGCGTGTTGCAGCCCAACGATCCCGACAGCTACTACAGCAGCCGCGAGCTTGTGCCCGCCGACATGCTCGAGGATCTCAAGCGCGCCAAAATCGTCATTACCAACTACCACGCCTTCATGCTGCGCGAGCGCATGCAGCTCTCCAAAGTGGGCCGTGAACTGCTGCAGGGGCGGGACGGCCAGTTGAAGACGCAGGAGACAGAGGGCCAGATGATCCAGCGGGTCATGCCCGACCTGATGAATCTGAAGAACATCCTCGTCATGAACGATGAGGGCCACCACTGCTACCGGCGCAAACCGGGCGAGGAGGAGGAGGACAAACCCAAAGGAGACGATTTACAGGAGGCAAAAAAGAACAACGAGGCCGCCCGCGTCTGGATCACCGGGCTGGAGACCATCAAGCGCAAGGTCGGTATTTCCCGCGTAATAGACCTCTCCGCAACCCCCTTCTTTCTGCGGGGCTCCGGCTACCGCGAAGGCACGCTCTTCCCCTGGACCGTGAGCGACTTCTCCCTCATGGACGCGATCGAGTGCGGCATCGTCAAGCTGCCGCGCGTCCCCGTCGCCGACAACATCCCCGGCGGCAACGCGCCTATGTACCGCTTTCTCTGGGATGAAATACGGTCTGACATGCCCAAAAAGGGGCGGGGCAAGTCAGCGGGCCTCGACCCGCTCAGCCTGCCTCTGCCGTTGCAGACTGCCCTCGAGGCCCTCTACGGCCATTACAAGGATACCCATGAGCTATGGAAGGATGCCGAGATCCCGGTGCCCCCATGCTTTGTAATCGTCTGCAATAACACCTCTACGTCCAAACTGGTTTTTGACTACATCTGCGGCTTCCATCGCCAAAACGAAGATGGCTCAACATCTCTCGAACAGGGAAGATTGCCGCTGTTCCGCAATTTTGATGAGCATGGCAACCGGCTCCCAAAGCCAAACACCGTGCTTATCGATAGCCAGCAGCTTGAGTCCGGCGAGGCTCTTGACACCAATTTTCGCAAAATGGCCGCGCAGGAGATCGATCAGTACCGGCGGGAGATCGTCGACCGCACCGGAGACCGGAGTCAGGCCGACAATATCAGCGACCAGGACCTGCTGCGCGAGGTGATGAACACCGTCGGCAAGGAAGACCGTCTCGGCGGTTCCGTGCGCTGCGTTGTCTCGGTCTCAATGCTGACCGAAGGCTGGGACGCCAACACCGTGACGCACATCATGGGTGTGCGGGCATTCGGCACCCAGCTCCTGTGCGAGCAGGTGGTTGGACGGGCCCTGCGGCGCTACTCCTATGAACTGAATGAGCAAGGGCTGTTCGACGCCGAATATGCCGACGTACTCGGCGTCCCCTTTGATTTCACGGCCCGGCCCGTGGTAGCGCCGCCGCACAAGCCGCCCCCGACGATCCAGGTCATGGCCGTCAGGCCGGAGCGCGACCACCTCGAAATCCGTTTCCCGAATGTCGCCGGCTACCGCGTAGACCTGCCCAAAGAACAGCTTTCCGCCGAGTTCAACGAGGACTCGGTGCTTGAGCTGACACCCAATCTGATAGGTCCGTCCCACACAACGAATGCCGGCATTATCGGCGAAAGCGTAGACCTCAACCTCATCCATACAAAAGATCTGCGCCGCTCTACGCTCTTGTTCAATCTGACCACGCACCTGCTCAACACAAAATGGCGGGACGCCGGCGCCGCCGCCGAGCTTCATCTCTTTGGCAGACTGAAACGGATCACAAACCAGTGGCTCAACCAGTGCCTGGTCTGCAAAGGGGACGCCTACCCCGCACAGCTGATGTTCGTACCTTTGGCGGATATGGCCTGCGAGCGCATCGCTGCCGCCATCACGCGCACGAACCTGGAGGGCAACAGGATCAAGGTATTGCTCGACCCCTACAACCCCGTCGGCTCCACCCGCTTCGTCAATTTCCGCACCTCCAAGGTGCTGCGCTGGAAGACCGACCCGCTCAAATGCCACGTCAACTGGACTATCCTCGACAGCCATTGGGAGGGGGAATTCTGCCGCGTCGCCGAAGAGCATCCCCGCGTGCATGCCTATGTCAAGAACCACAGCCTTGGCCTGACAGTCCCTTACAAGCATGGCTCCATAAACCGCACCTACTTACCCGACTTCATCGTCCAGGTCGACGACGGGAATGGCGACGACGACCTTCTGAATCTGATAATAGAGATCAAAGGCTTCCGCGGCGAGGACGCCAAAGACAAAAAGACAACGATGGAGACCTACTGGGTGCCGGGCGTGAACAACGCCGGCGAGTTTGGCCGCTGGTCCTTCGCCGAGTTCACAGATGTGTATGAGTTCGGGGCAGACTTAGGAGCCAAAGTGGAAGCGGAGTTTAATAGTACAATTGCCAGAAACGTGGGTTTATAGCGTGGCAGTGCGGTAGGCCGTCAATTGCCGACACCGTCCGCGCAACCTTTACACACCGCAGATAGCTTGCCCAAGTCCCTTAACCACTGGTAGTATTGCAGCCATCAAGACGACTGAAATCCAAAACGAACTGCGCCTGCAGTTCGTTTGACACTTTTTGAAATCGTGAATGGCAATTACCAGAGCATATACAGCAAAAGAACTCGCTGACCTGAAGTCGATGCCCAAGCGAGTGACCAATCCAGGCGCACGCTGGGTGGATAAGCCCAAGTTGAGACCCGTACACAGTCAGCGCATTTTCCAAGCGGAAGGACTGCCAGATAAAGAGGCCGGGTTCTCGGTTTACCAACGCCAAAATTTGGACGACTTGAGCGATTTCTCCTGCGGCATCTCGTACCATCCGCCCGGCGCTCCCTCTTTAACACTGGCACGTTACAACGGACCCAGCCATGAACACGGAGACATCGCCTACCGCACACACATTCATCGTGCTTCCGAGAGAGCCATCGCTGCCGGCAAAAAGCCGGAATCCGAAGCCGAAGAGACCAACAGGTTTGAGACCTTGGAAGGTGCCCTAGCCTGTCTTATGCAAGACTATAATTTGACGGGACTCAAGGCTCAACATGACAAGCCGAAGTTACTCTAATGACCATTAACCTCGATGCGCTCCATAATCTACTTTGCGAGCGTCTCTGTGCAGACGTGAGAGTCGATGCGCGCCCCGATGGCGCCTTGATGCTCCGCACGCACTTCGCGTTCCCCGACGGTGATCGCTACCCGATCCACCTTTCCGAGGCGGCATCGGGTGGGTTTCGCTTGTCCGACCGCGGGCATACGCTCATGCACATCAGCTACGAGCATGACATCGACTCGTTTATGGATGGAACCCGTGGGATGCTCCTCGAGCGCATAATGGGCGAAACCGGGCTGAGTTGGGACGGAGACAGCGGAGCATTCTGCCTGGATACCCCGCCGGAGCGTCTGCCAGAGGCACTCTTCACCTTCGGACAAGCGTTGACGCGCGTCTATGATCTGACGCTGCTCTCGCGTACTAACGTCGGCTCCACCTTTTATGACGATTTGGCCGATCTCCTGTCCAACCGGATAGATGAGGCCAAGATCGAACGCGACTATCTACCGCAAGTTCCCAATGCCCAAGCCTATCCGGTGGATTACCGCATTGAGGGCAAGAGCGGGCTCCCACTGTTCCTCTACGGCGTGCCCAACCGCGACAAGGCGCGCCTGACGACGATCATGTTGTCCCACTTCCACCGTCATGATCTCCGCTTCGAATCAATCCTCGTCTTCGCCAATCAGACAGAGATCCCGCGCATGGATCTGGCGCGCCTCTCTGACGTGGGCGGCGACATGATCTCGTCGCTGGCCGCGCATGAAGACCTGAATCGCAAGCTCCTGCAGCGCGCGGCATGACCGGCCAGGCTCGCGGTACAACCATGACCAGGGACGAAGTTCTGGCCCTGCTGCGAGCGCATAAGGCCACGCTTTCGAAACGCTTTGGTGTCACCGAACTCGCGCTGTTCGGTTCCTTTGCCCGCGGCCAGGCTGCTGGCGAAAGCGATGTGGATATCCTGGTGCGGTTCGACGGACCCGCCACTGCGGACAGTTACTTCGGGACCCAGTTCTATATCGAAGACCTGCTGGGCCTCCAGGTCGACCTGGTAACAGACAAGGCGTTACGCGTGGAGCTGCGCCCCTACGTGGAACGGGAGGCCGTCAGTGTCTGACGGCGGCCAAGAAGCCCGCAGCTGGCGTTTCTACATTCAAGATATGATCGAATTCAGTGAAAGAGTCCTGGCCTACACGGCCGGACTGGACCAGGATACCTTCGTAGCAGATCGGTTCACTTACGACGCTACCTTGCGCAATCTTGAACTTATCGGAGAGGCGGCAACCCATGTCCCGAACGAAGTGCGCGCAGCGCACCCTGTGATTCAGTGGCGCCGTATAGTCGGGACGCGCAACTAGGTGGCCCATGCCTATCTGGGATTGGACGATGACGTTATCTGGGACATTATCCGCACCGACATCCCCAATCTCCTGCCCGCACTACGAAACCTGTTGGACACAACAAGCGAGGACAGCAAGTAGATGCCAAAACGGCGAAAGAAGACCAAATCCGTCGAAACCCTCACCCACGGCAAAGCAAACCGCAAAAACCTCCCCAGCGCCGAACACCAGCCCCTCATGCAGGAAGACGACCAATCCCCCCTCCGCGTCGCCTACGAACGCCGCAACCGCGACCTGGACCCGCAGCTGGTCTGGCGCGGCAAAGACCAGCAGGACTGGTCCGATCTTGTAGTCAACGTGCCCCCCCTCTACATCCAGGAGCGCGTTCATCCCAAAGTCCTCATCGACGACCTGATGCAGCAGAGCGAGCAGGCCCGGCGCACACAGGACGAGAATGTCCAGACCAGTTTCGCCGATCTCTTCGCTGACTTTAACGGCCTACCCTCCGAGGACGCCAAGACCGAGTTCTACCAGCACGACGCCAACTGGTCCAACCGCATGGTCCTCGGCGACAGTCTCCAGGTCATGGCCTCGCTCGCTGAACGCGAGGGCCTGCGCGGCAAGGTGCAGTGCATCTACATAGACCCGCCCTACGGCATAGAGTTCAATTCCAATTTTCAGTGGTCCACCACAAGCCGCGATGTGCGCAACGGCAAGGCCGACCACATCACCCGCGAGCCCGAGCAGGTCAAAGCCTTCCGCGACACCTGGCGCGACGGCATCCACTCCTACCTCACCTACCTTCGCGACCGTTTGACTGTCGCTCGCGACCTGCTGACCGAGAGCGGCTCAATCTTTGTCCAGATAGGAGATAAAAATGTACATCGCGTACGTGCATTGATGGATGAGGTGTTTGGCGTTGATAACTTTGTCGATGAAATCGTATTTGTGAAAACCAGCGGTCTGTCTCAAAACTACTTGGCCAATCGATATGACTATCTACTCTGGTATTCCAAAGTCAAAGATCATGTCAAGTTTCGACAACCTTACAATATGAAGTCACGGGAGCAGGGAACAGCATCAACCTATACATGGCTAAAACGAGACGATGGTCAATATCGCGGAATGACCAAGGCAGAGAAAGACACCAACTTTATTCCTTCAGGGTTCTTTGTATACAAGGCGGACAATATTACTTCACAAGGAAACCCTATTGTCACTTTCGGATTTCGGGGAAAACAATACGCTTTTAGATCGAAAACTACCCTGAAGGGTCTGAGTCGACTAGCCAAAGCCGGTCGAGTACATCAAGCCAAGAACAGCGTTCAATACGTTCGTCGGCTCGATGATTTCGCCGTCATAGAAGTTTCAGAACTATGGTCCGATACAGGCACTGGAAGTTTTACAGATGACAAATTGTATGTAGTACAGACTGGAACTAAGACAGTCCAACGTTGCATCCTCATGACCACCGATCCCGGCGACCTCGTATTCGACCCCACCTGCGGTTCCGGCACCACCGCCTACGTCGCCGAACAGTGGGGCCGCCGCTGGATTACCATCGACACCTCGCGCGTCGCACTCGCCTTGGCACGCGCCCGCATCATGGGTGCCCGCTATCCCTACTATCTGCTCGCCGACAGCAGCGCCGGGCAACTGAAGGAGGCCGAGATCGAGCGCAAGGCCCCGTCCGAATCTCCCCGCTTCGGCGACATTCGCCAGGGTTTTGTATATGAGCGCGTGCCCCACATCACCCTCGGAGCTATCGCCAACAATGCCGAAATCGACGTCATCTGGGAGGAATTCCAGCAGGCGTTGGAGCCTCTGCGCGAGGGACTCAATGCCTCCCTCGGCACGAATTGGGAGGAGTGGGAGATCCCGCGCGAGGCCGAAGAGGATTGGCCGCCAGATGTCAAGAAACTGCACGAAGGCTGGTGGCAGCAGCGCATCGCACGCCAGCAGGAGATCGACGCCTCCATCGCCGCCAAGGCCGACTACGAATACCTCTACGACAAGCCGTACGAGGACAGCAACAAAGTGCGCGTCGCCGGCCCCTTCACCGTCGAGAGCATCTCCCCCCACCGTGTCCTCGCCGTGGACGAGAACGACGAATTCATCGAGACCTTCGGCGAAGGGCAGGCCGGCTACGGCAGCGTTCAGGACTTCGCCGCCATTATCCTCGACAACCTCAGGACCGCCGGCGTCCAGCAGGCCCACAAAGAAGACCGTATCGACTTCACCTCCCTCATCCCCTGGCCCGGCCACCATGTCTGCGCCGAGGGCCGCTTCTTCGAGGGCGGCGAGGAGGACGGCATCCAGCGCCGCGCCGCCATCTTCATCGGTCCCGAGTTCGGCACCGTCTCCCGCCCCGACCTGGTCGAAGCCGCCCGCGAGGCCGCCGACGGTGACTTCGATCTGCTGATCGCCTGTGCCTTCAACTACGAAGCCCACACAACCGAGTTCGAGAAGCTGGGCAAGATCCCCGCGCTCAAGGCGCGCATGAACGCCGACCTCCACATGGCCGCTGATCTGAAGAATACCGGCAAGGGCAACCTCTTCGTGATATTCGGGGAGCCCGACATCGATCTCCTCGATGCCGACGATGGCCAGATCAAGGTGCAGGTCAACGGAGTTGATGTCTTCCATCCCAATACCGGTGAGGTACGCAGCGACGGGCCGGATGGGATCGCCTGCTGGTTCGTCGACACTGATTACAATGGCGAAAATTTCTTTGTGCGCCAAGCCTACTTCCTCGGCGCAAACGACCCATACAAGGCGCTCAAGACCACCCTCAAGGCCGAGATCGACGCCGACGCATGGGCATCCCTGCGTAGCGATACCTCCCGCCCCTTCGATAAACCATCATCGGGCCGCATCGCCGTCAAAGTCATCAACCACTTGGGCGACGAAGTGATGAAAATCTTCCGCGTGGACTGACGCTGACCACTGCAGCCATGGAATTCCGCATTGCCGACACTTTCACCGGCAGTCTTGCCAAACTGAGCGGTGACGAACAGAAAGCGGTCAAAACCACCGTCTTTGACATGCAGGTGGACCCCTCCCGCCCAAGTTTGCAGTTCCATCGGCTCGACCACGCCCGTGATCGGAACTTTTGGTCCGTGCGCGTAAGTTCCGACATCCGCATAATCGTCCACCGCACACAGAAAAGCTTTCTGCTCTGCTACGTCGATCACCACGACGACGCTTACCGTTGGGCGCAGCGCCGCCGGCTGGAGACCCATCCCCGGACCGGCGCCGCTCAGCTAGTTGAGATACGGGAAACAGTCAAGGAGATTGAGGTCCAGGTCTACGTAGAAGTAGAGAGGCCCAAGCCACTCCCCTTCGTCAAAATCACCGACGACGAGCTGTTGAACTACGGCGTCCCCGCCGAATGGCTGCCCGATGTGCGCAGCGCCGACGACAATAGCCTCCTCGATCTTGCCGACCACCTGCCGGTCGAGGCCGCCGAAGCGCTGCTGGAGCTTGCCACCGGAGGGACACCGCCGCTACCCAGCCATACCCCTCCCGATACCGACCCGTTCGAGCATCCGGACGCCCGCCGCCGCTTCCGCGTCATGCACGACGTGGAGGAGTTGGAACGCGCCCTGGACTATCCGTGGGAGAAGTGGGTCGTCTTTCTGCACCCGGCCCAGCGCGAACTGGTCGAGCGGACGTACAGTGGGTCTGCCCGGGTATCAGGCTCAGCCGGCACCGGCAAGACCATCGTCGCCCTCCACCGTGCGGTGCATTTGGCGCGCACCAATCCCGACGCCCGCGTTCTCCTGACGACATTCTCAGAGACGCTGGCCAATGCCCTCCGCAGCAAGCTGCGCATACTGATCAGTTCGGAGCCGCGGCTCGGAGAATGCATCGAAGTCTACGCCATCGACGCGCTGGGAGAGAGGCTCTACCGTCTCAACCTGGGCAAGTTCGTGCTTACAACATCTGAGCAGATCGACGAACGCATCGAAGAGGCGGCCGCCGCAGCCGGGGATAGCAGGTTCCCGACGGGCTTCATACGCACAGAGTGGGACCGGGTCGTCGATGCCTGGCAGTTGGACACGTGGGATGCCTACCGCGACGTACCCCGCCTCGGCCGCCGTCGCAGCCTGCCCGAACTGCAGCGCGAGGCGCTATGGTCCATATTTGAGAACGTGCGCGCGAGTCTAAAGGCAGACGGCTTGATCACCCGCGCCCAGATGTACGGCCAGCTGGCCCACCGTTTTGACCAAACGCAGCGGTCCCCCTTCGATCACGTAATCGTGGACGAGTGCCAGGATGTCGGCGTCTCTCAACTACGCTTTCTGCGCGCCCTCGGCACCGACAAACCGAACGGTCTCTTTTTCACCGGCGACCTGGGCCAGCGCATCTTCCAGCAGCCTTTCTCCTGGCAGGCGCTCGGCATCCAGATACGCGGCCGGGCGCGCAACCTGAAGGTCAACTACCGCACCTCACATCAGATCAGGCGGCGCTCCGACCTCCTGCTGGGGCCCGAGATCGCCGACGTCGACGGCAACACCGAAGTGCGGGCCGGCACCATATCCGTATTCAATGGCGTTGAGCCGGCCATCGTCGTCTCCAACTCGGCAGAAGATGAGATGGAGACCGTCGCCGCCTGGCTTTCGAAACTGGCAGACGAAGATCTGGCTCCCGAAGAGGTCAGCCTCTTCGTCCGTTCCTCCGACCAGATCGATCGAGCGACGGCTGCTGCCGAGAAGGCCGGACTCCCATACACTGTTCTCGACAGCGACATGCAGACGACCGCTGGACATATTTCAATCAGTACCATGCACTTGGCAAAAGGGCTTGAGTTTCGCGCCGTGGCCGTCATCGCCTGCGACGACGAAGTTGTGCCGCTGCAGGAGCGGATCGAGACGGTCACCGACGACGCCGACCTCGAAGATGTCTACAACACCGAGCGCCATCTGCTCTACGTCGCCTGCACCCGCGCCCGCGACCATCTGCTCGTCTCCGGCGTCGAGCCGGCCTCAGAGTTTCTGGATGATCTGCGCGTAAATAGCCTTTGAGGGGGGAGGGAGCGGGCTTGTTCATTGCGCGGCTTTCTCGGCAAACGGATTCTCCACTTTTTGGACAAGGCTTACATGTGAATTTCGGCCATCTTCTACTCTTTCGACAGGAAACATCCGTCGGCTCCATACCATTCTCCGACTCTTAGAGGCTGTTTGAAAAGTAAAGGCTGTCGGCCAAATTGTGGTATACGTAGTATTTGTGAAAACAAAACGATACCCAACAGATTTGACTGACAGCCAGTGGTTCATTATCCAGCATCTGATTCCCGCAGCCAAAGCGGGCGGACGCCCCCGCAGCCTGGATATGCGTCTGGTCGTTGATGCCATTCTCTACCTTGACTGTGGGTGGCATTCAGTGGCGGATGCTGCCGAGCGACTTTCCGCCGTGGCAGAGCGTCTACACCTACTTCAGGCAGTGGCGGGACGATGGCACGTGGCGACGGTTGCATGACACGCTCAGAGTGCGGCTTCGTCAACGAGTCGTGCGGCACAAGCATCCAACGGCTGGCAGTATCGATAGTCAGACAGTCAAGACCGGCCATACACCGACAGGTGTGCGAGGCTACGATGGTGGCAAACGCATCAGCGGACGGAAACGGCATCTTCTCGTCGATACGATGGGACTCATATTGGCCGTCCTGGTCACTGCTGCTGACCTGCCTGACCGCAACGGGGCACGGCAACTGCTCAGACGAGGCTGCGGTTTCGGCCAGAAACTGCGTCTCATCTGGGTTGACGGCGCCTATCGCGGCTCGTTGCAGAGATGGGTTGCGCAGCGCTTTCGCTTCCGCCTGCGGCCTGTCCTCCGTTCGCAAGAGCAGAAAGGTTTCTCCCTATTACCCCGTCGTTGGGTGGTGGAACGTACCTTCGCTTGGCTCGGCCTCAATCGTCGCCTTGGCAAAGACTATGAACGACTGTCCGAAAGCAGTGTCGCCTTTATCCATATCGCTATGATTCGTCTCATGGTTCGCCGGCTCGCTCCTAATTGGCCGTTTTCAAACAGCTTCTTAGGGTATAATGCCCTCGTACAAAGCTGGCCGGAGATCGCCCGCCTCGCCCGCGAGTGGCGCAGGCGGAGTTGATCGATGGGGCTGGAACGACGCAATGACGACTGAAACCATTGTCGATACCATGGTAAATCGCATCGTCGCCGGCTTTCAACCGTTGCGTATCCTGCTCTTCGGCTCGCGGGCGCGCGGAACAGACAACCGTTGGAGCGACGTCGACCTGCTCGTCGTCATGGAGGAGGTAGCGGACAAACGCCGCGCCGCAGTCGAGATGCGGCGGACGTTGAGCGACCTGCCGGTCAGCAAAGATATCATCGTGACGACGCCGGAGGAGATTGCGCGGCGCGGTCACATCGTTGGAACTGTCCTCCGCGCCGCGTTGCGCGAGGGGAAGGTCGTGTATGAACGGACCTGAAATAGTCGTGCAAGAGGCCAAGCGATGGTTGCAGTTCTCCGCAGAGGATCTTGATGTCGCTCAGCGGCTGTTGGCGGACCGTTCGTCTGCCCCGCGTCACGTCTGCTGGCTCTCTCAGCAAGCTGCAGAGAAGGCGCTGAAAGCGGCTCTGGTGCTGGAGGAAATTGACTTTCCATATACGCACGACCTGAACGATCTGCGTAATCTATTGCCGGACAGAGACCCGCACAGTGCGCGACTCTGTGGTAGCGGAGTTCCGGCATCGCTGCATACACAAGGATAGGGGGCATAGGAAAATCGATGACGATTGCCAATTTAGACAATGTTGGGAAGCAATGGATATCCAGACACTGATGTCGGAAAATCAACGCTCCTGACTCATGAGTGAGGTAAGATGGCTGTAACCTTTACGGACCAAGAAATTGTCGCGCTGATGGGCGAACGGAAGACTCTCCCCACGAACTGGCCTGCGCAAGTCAACCTACGTCAAAAATTGGGACACAAGGAATGTTCTATAGACATCGCAGGGGAATCGGGGAGTGATTTTCGCCTAATCCTACGGCAGAATCGATTTATTTGGGTTGATTTTTCGATTATTCTGGCGCTTCTAATCCCCCAGTCCCATCAGTTGTTTCGTCTGCGGCGCTGCAATGGAAAGAGCCATCCACACACCAACCACATTGAAGGGGATTCTTTCTACGACTTTCATATCCATATGGCTACCGAGAGGTATCAGTCAATAGGTTCACGCGAAGACACCTATGCCGAGGTCACTGCTGAGTACAGCGACTTTTCCGGGGCGCTCAACTGTATGTTAAGGGACGGAAACTTTGTTTTTCCGTCAAGCAGTCAGATCGGCCTTCTCTAAAGGAGCGATGTCATGTTGACCGACACAATTGAGAAGGAGTTCAGGAAAAAGGTCTCCTCTGAAATTTGGTTAGAGGAGGAAGGAAAGGAACGCTTCCGGGTCTTCACGCCTTTTCGCTTTGATGATGGCGATCACCTGTCGATCGTTCTGAAGCAGGACGGGGCCCGCTGGGTGCTGTCGGATGAGGCGCATACCTACATGCACCTTTCGTACGACATTGACGTACAGGCTCTGCAGCGTGGCACTCGCCAGAAGATCATCTCCAACGCTTTGTCGGTTTTTCAGGTCGAAGATCGTGAAGGGGAACTCTTGCTGGAAGTTTCAAACGGTGGGTATGGTGACGCGCTCTTTTCGTTCGTACAAGCCTTGCTGAGAATCACTGATGTTTCGTACCTATCACGTGAGCGCGTCCGAACTACATTTGTGGATGACTTCCGGGCACTCCTCAAGGAGAAGGTGCCTGAAGATCTCCTGACCTTCAAATGGCACGATCCGCAGAACGATCCGCAAGCTATGTACATGGTTGACTGTCACATAAATGGAATGCCCCGACCGCTTTTTGTCCACGCCCTAGATGGTGATGGGAAGACGCGGGATGCTACGATTGCTCTGCTACAGTTTGAGAGGTGGGGTTGGGAGTTCCAGTCGCTAGTTATTTTTGAAGATCAGGAGAAGATCAATCGCAAGGTTTTGGCGCGCCTTAGTGATGTCTGTGGAACACAGTTCTCTAGTCTTACTGGCAACCATGAGAGGATTGAACGCTTTCTCAGAGAGGCAATCGCAAACGGACGTGTAGGTTAGTGGTCTTTGATTCACAAGACCACGCGCAGGCGCTTGTATGGAGTGGAGAGGATATGGACGACAAACCGAGCGACAGCGGCCTGCTGCTTCCGGATCTCCACGTCGAGAACTTCCGCGGCATCAAGAAGCTGTCCATCCCGCGCTTGGGCCGGGTGACGCTGCTGGCAGGGCGCAACGGCGTCGGCAAGACGACGGTGTTGGACGCCATAAGGGTCTACGCTGCGCGTGGACGGCATCCGGCGCTGGCTCACGTTTTGGATATGCGGAACGAAATCACCACGGCCAAAGACCCAAGCGAAGATGGGCCGGTTCAAGTTGACTGGGCGGCAATGTTCCATGGACGGAGTATTTCCGAGGAATCATCCGTCTCAATCGGTCCAAGAGAAAAGACAGGCCGACTTAGTATCAAAGCAACTATCCTGGACTATGAGGATCCTGCATTTTCCTTTGTGCCGCGTAAACTCCTGCAACCCCTTTCGGGAGACCGTCTGCGGGCATTTGCGGTCGATTGCCAGGGGCACGGTTATTTTCTCATCCCGCTTGGTTATGGTGGGAGTCTACCTGGCGTTAAAGAGTTGCTTCCAGAGATGAAGCACGAACTTGTAGGGCCGGGGCTCCTGGCGCGATCTGATGTGGCTCGCATATGGAACAAGGTGGCGCTGACCGATGATGAGGAACAGATTACCCGGTCGATTGGATTGATTTACGGCGTCGAAGTGGGCCGCATCGGTGTGATTGGCGACGATGTGCGCGAAGGCGAGGGGGACAGACTGCGGGCCATCGTCAGGCTCAAAAGCTATGAGCGCCCGGTGCCGCTGCGAAGTCTCGGCGAGGGGGCCCAGCACTTGTTCGACGTCGGCCTGGGGCTTGCCAACAGCCGTGACGGTTTCCTCCTCATCGACGAGGCGGAGAATGGGATTCACCACACCTTGCAACGAAGCTACTGGCGCATGGTGTTGCAAACGGCACACGAGAACAACGTGCAGGTATTCGCCACGACGCACAGCTGGGACTGTGTGCGGGGTTTCGCCCAGGCGGCTGTAGAAAATGAGGATGTTGAAGGCGTGCTGGTACGCCTCGAAAAGGAAGACGACGGGCTGCGCGCTGTCCGCTACTCCGAGCGCAGACTGAAAATCGCTGCCGAACAAAGAATCGAAGTCAGGTAATTCTATGCAAGAATCCGACTCGCCCCCCCGAGTACTGCTTGTAGAAGGGAAGGAACGCTATCCCGGTCTACGCGCCGGGCAGGGGTTGTTTATCAACGAGACCTCTGCAGGTCTGTTAGTCAAGTCGGATGTCGCCCAGCGGCAGATGGACGCAGAGACGGTTGTTGACCCGCCGCCTCCAGACCCTGACCCTAATGGTGGGACAGGTCCCGGCCCAGGTCCCGACCCGGACCCAGTTCTGCCCCCACCTCCGCTGCCGAAGGCAAAGCGCTACCACGGCTCAGTTACGCTGGACCCAACCCGCGCCGGGCGCGACGCAAGCCAGATCGCCGATGAGGTGATCTCACACCTGTCCGGCCTGACCGGCGTCGAAGTGCAGCTGACACTGGAGATCGAGGCCGAAATCCCCGACGGCGCCCCCGACGACGTAGTGCGCATCGTCACCGAAAACAGCCGGACGCTAAAGTTCAGCGACAGCGGCTTTGAGAAAGAATAAGGGCGTCCCAACCCCAATGAAAGCCTCCCACCTGGCCTGGACAACCCTATCCGTCAACGTAATCGTCATCCTCCAGGGGGCCCTCGTCAGGGCCACCGGCTCAGGCGCCGGCTGCGGGCGCGACTGGCCGCGCTGCCAGGGCGAAATCCTCCCTCTCGATCACGGACTGGCCACCTGGATGGAGTACTCCCACCGGGCCTTGTCCGGTGTGGCCCTTATAATGGGCATATGGCTGCTGGTCAAAGCCGTGCGCTTCCGCCATGACCTGCCCGGCTTCCTGCCCTTCGCCGTTATCTCTGCCGTCTTCCTGTTGGTCGAAGCCCTCATCGGCGCGGTCACGGTCCTCACAGGACTCACCGGCGACAACGTCTCCGTCGCCCGCGGCCTGCTGGTCGCATTCCACCTGCTCAACTCCCTGTTCCTCGTCGGCGCACTCGCGCTCACGACCGCCCACGCCTATCCCGGACAAACCTGGCCGCCGGTCTGGACAGGCCAGACCGCGCTCAAGCTCATTATCGGTCTAGGGTTGGTGGGGATGATGGCGCTGATGTTCTCAGGCGGCATCTCAGCCATGGGCAACACCATGTTTCCGCCCGAATCCCTGCAAGAGGGACTGAGCGAGGATTTCAGCAGCGAAGCCCATCCGCTGATCCGCCTGCGGATTGCACACCCGTTCCTGGGCATCGGAGTCGGCGTCTATCTGTGGCTGAGCTTCGTCGCTACCGGCTGGCTCAAGCCCGCGCCGCAGGTCCGCCGTTTTCGCAATCTGCTACTCGCCGTCTACGGCGTGCAGCTGCTGGTGGGGACAGTCAACCTGGCTATGCTGGGCCCGATTCCACTCCAACTCCTCCACCTTGCCCTGGCCGTAGCCGCCTTTGCTCTCTGGTCCGTCGTCGGCTGGCTGACGCTCAGCGCGCCCCGCGCCGGCAGCTTCGCGCCATCCACGCCCTGGCAAACAAAAGAGGTCCAGTCACTGTGATAAATACAGCTTCCCGCCTGCCCGCAGCCACCTGGCGCGACTACCTGACCCTGACCAAACCCAAGGTCATCTCTCTGCTGCTCTTCACCGCGATCTGCCCCATGTTCATCGCCGCCCGCGGCCTTCCCCCTTGGCTGCCCCTCCTCGGCGTCCTCGTCGGCGGATACATGGCCACCGGCGGCGCCGGCGTCTTCAATATGGTGCTGGACCGGGATATAGACGGACAGATGCCCCGCACCGCCAAGAGACCCCTGGTGACCGGCGTCATCAGCGTACGCAACGCCGTCGCCTTCGGGCTCCTGCTCAGCGTGGGCTCGTTCCTGATCCTGTGGCTGACAGCCAACCTGCTGACTGCCCTGCTGGCGTGGTTCGGTCTGCTCTACTACGTCGTCGTTTACACCGCCTGGCTCAAACGGAGCACGTGGCAGAACATCGTCATTGGCGGCGCCGCGGGATCGGTTATGCCCCTGTTGGGTTGGGCCGCCGTCACAAATGGACTGGACTGGATGGCCGGACTGCTTTTCGCTCTGATCTTCCTGTGGACACCCGTACACTTCTGGGCGCTGGCCTTCCTGGTCAAAGATCAGTACGAAGCCGTAGGCATCCCCATGGCGCCTGCCGTCCTGGGAAGCAAACGCACAGTGCAACAGATGCTGGTCTATGCTGCCCTGACGATACTGGCCTCTCTGGCGCCGTTCGCCATAAACGAGGCCGGATGGCTCTATTCCGGGGTTGCGGTCTTGCTGAATCTTCTTTTGCTTCGAAAAGTGGTCAAGCTCTATCGCCAGGTCGGAGAGGGGCAGGAAGTAGGCCGCAAAGATGCGCTCGCTCTCTACAAATACTCCATGCTGTACCTGGCCCTCGTTTTCCTGACCCTGGTCGCCGATCGAAGCTTGGCAACCATACTCCCCTTTTGATCAGACTTAAGCCAGCAACTCCGCCACAGTCGATTTCCGTCCCTGACGATGGCGAGCGCAGGTGTTTCTCACTCCTCTTCACTCTCTCCTCGCCTTCAGGCGCCCGCAGACAGAATCGGGCCGTTTCAGGCCTGATTTTCAAGTCCTGCGACCATCATTTGCAGCGACCATAAATGGTGTTCTTCGCGGCCCTTCGAGGACAAAAAGATCTACAACATTTGCTTCAATGACAGCGGTGTTGCAAAGGAGAAAGTCGAAACCGAAGGATTTTCGGCACCTTCTTCTAATGGCTCAGCCTGGCTCCTGAAGGCGTTCGTTTTCAGGATTCATGTCTGCTCTTTCGACGAGGCTTTCGCGCCTTTCTCTGCGTTGAGTGCGATGAGAACGAGACCCGTATACGAATACACCTGCCAAACCTACCAGATTGATGCTGATCAGAATGCCGCCGGCCCAATCGTGCCCGAGATAAATGAGGAAGATACCACCAACAATAACCATCGCTGATAGAACAAAACCAGCAATGAGACCCAACTTACTTTGTTTGAGGTTTTCACTTACAACCGAACTCTCCAGATCCATCCGATGCTCCGACTGCTTCTCAGTCAGAGTCAGGATCCGGTCCGCTGCACCGGGTACGATCTCTTCGAAGAGTTGGAGATCTGCAGGTGAGGGGAGTGGCCCGCTCCACGATGTAGATCGGACGCTTACTTCCCTGAGGACTTCAACTGATGTACTGCCTGTCTCCTGTACGACCGGGGGATCTGAGGGCTTGTGCTCACCAACGTCACTCATGTGTCAGACGCTCGGAGATTTCACTGTCCGCATACGCCGCAATCGCGTCTCGAAAGTCTTGACCGATGACAATCCAGTCACTTCTCAGGGCAGCCAGATCCTCCTCAGGACCACTGCGAAATATTGGGTCATAATCTTCCAAAGTGCCACCCAGATCAAAAATACGCGAAACGCCACTGAGAATGGATGGCAAATCGAAAACATAGTAACGAAAACCATTATTGTTCATTTGCTATTCTCCATTTCTTCCGGGGTCTCAATTGGACAAAGATTTCTCCCTGTCTGGCGTTTTGCGTTCCTTCTATCCGACCGCGATTCCGTCATGTCAGGCACAGGATACCATATCTAAACCTGTAGCGTAAGTACCCCCCACCCTCAATCCTCCCAAACATACTCCTCCCGCACCGGCTGAAACACATCCAGAATCCGGCACCGCGTAATCGCCTTCCCCGAATGCTCAGCCCCGCCCGGAATCACATACACATCCCCCGGCCCCAGCACCCGCGTCTCCCCGTCCGTAATCCGGATCTCGAACTGGCCCTCAAACATATTGATCACCTGTTCGTGCGGATGCGAATGGGCCGGCAGCGGCGAACCCTCCGCAACGTTCCAGTACACAAAGGTCATATTCTCGCTGTGAATGAACTTCCCCACAAAGCCCGGGAACAGACCCCGCTCCTTCACCTCATCCAGATTATAGACAGTCATCTCCCTCTCCCAACTGTAATGCGTATGGTTCCCACTGACCACTGCCGTTACTCCCTGCCGTTCACGCCCTCAAGCTGCGCCACCAGCGCCATCGAATGGATCGCATCGCGAATATCGGTCAGCGGCTTCTCCCCACTGCGCACACAGTCCACAATATGCTCGTGCATCGTCAGCACGCCGTCATAGCGGCTCGTGTCCGCCTCATCCACCCCGTCGATCTGCCAGCCGCCTAGCGTGCGCGCCTCGTTGTCTTCCGTGATCTCGATCTCGTGCGGGATCTTGAAATAGCAGCCCACGCCGGTGCCGTGCAGCTCCCCGCGCAGGACGCGCCCGCCAGAGGCACGGTTGCCGTGGATGAAGCCGGTGGCGCCGTTGTCGAAGCGCACCAGGCCGGTGTAGCAGTTGCGGTAGTCGCTGTCGAAACGGTCCTGGTAGGCCGTCACCTCCACGGGCTCGCCGCCCGCCATATAGCGCACGAGGTCGACCGCGTGGCAGAGATCGTCCCAGTTGGTCGTCGTGAAGCTGAAGGCATCTTCGCCCAGCATACGTTTATGGAATGTGCCCACTACCGTCGAGACCGGCCCCAGCCGCGCCACCTGGCTCATCGCCTCGCGCGTCACGGCCGCATGGCGGCGCTGGAAACCGACCGCGCAGATGACATCGTTGGCCACGGCCGCGTCGTGGATCTGCTGCACCTCGTCCATGTTCATGCCCGGCGGCTTCTCGATAAAGGTATGCTTGCCCGCGTTCAGACAGTCCAGCGCCGTCTGCAGCAGCCAGCGCTCGTGCATGACGCAGTAGACGATGTCCGGGTCCACTTCCTCCAGCATACGGCGGTGGTCGTCGTAGCGGTACTGGAAATCGTAGGCCACGGCCACCTCGTGCAGGAGTTCCTCGTCCAGTTCGCACGCGGCCACCATCTCCACGTCCGCCAGCCGGTTCACGTTCGGATAGTGCGCGCCCTGGCTACGCCGGCCTGCGCCGATAAAAGCGGTTCGAAGCATCAGGAAACTCCTTCCCAGTTGTAGTCGATGAAACCTTCATCCCGCACAAGCAGCGCCGACTCGATCATCGCGCGCAGGCCGCCGCGGGGCCGGAAATTGATCAAGCTGCGGGCCTTGGTGTTGTCATGGTCGTACTGGTAGCGCACCGGCACGCGCACCTCCAGCGGCTCGACACCGCTCTTTTCGGCCAGGATCGCGGCCGCTTCGGGGAAACTGAAGGGCGCCGGCGCCCCGCAGTTGAACGACTCGTCCACCGCGCCCGGCTCCTCCACCGCGCACACCAGCATATGCGCGATATCGCGCGCGTCGTTCGGCTGGTAGACCCAAGGGCGTCCATCCAGGTCCCGCACGCTGCACGGCTGGCTCTCGTCCTCTGCCCGCGCCAGCACATCGTGCCACAGCTCCGTGCCGTCAGCCATGTACAGCTCGCCCAGCGGCGTGTTCTGTCCCCGCTCCAGCAGCCCTGCCACGGCGCCCACAGTAAACCGGCCCAGGATGGCAGCGCCCGACTGCACATGGCTCGGCCGCACGATCGAGTAGCGCAGACCGGTCTCGCGCGCGGCCATCTTCGTGAACTCCTCGCCGATCAGCTTGCCCAGCGAGTACTCCCCCATCGGCCGCTTCGGGTGCCGCTCATCCACAGGATGGTAGGCGCACGCGATCGTCTCGCCGTTGTTCGGGAAAACGCCCGACGAGCTCGTATACACCAGACGTTCCAGGCGGTCCGCATGCTTGCCGCACACTCGCGTGATCAGCCGGTCGATCTGCATATTATTGTCAAACTGCGGCCCCACGATATTCGCCGTATGGATCACCGCGTCCACTCCGGCCACCGCGCCCTCCACAAAGCCCTCATCCGTCAGATCGCCCGCCGCCAGCTCTACATCCAGCCCGTCCAGCCGCTCCAGCGCCGGATCGTCCGGCAGCACCGTGCCCCGCACCTCGTAGTTGCGCTCCAGCAGCTGCCGCACCAGCCGGCAGCCCACCTGACCGGCAGCGCCGGCGACAAGAATCTTCATAAAGCCCCCTCTAAAAACTATCCCTCCAACGCCTCGTTCAAATACCCGACCACATCCCGGAACGAAATAATCCCCGTCGGCTGGCCGCTGTCATCAACCAAGGGCAGATGACGGAAGCCGTGAATCGACATCAGATTCAGCGCCTGCGCGATCGGCAGGTCCTCTTTCAGAGTCAGCGGGTCCGCCGTCATGTAGTCGGTAATCGTCTCCTGCGTCAGATCGTCGACCAACCCTGCCACCCGGTTCAGAACATCCCATTCGGTGAAGATGCCCACCAGCCGGTTCTCTTCGTCCGTCACCAGCATGCAGCCGATGTTGTGCTGGTTCATCTGCCGGACCGTCCGCGCCAGCGAGCTTCGTTTGCCCACGGTGATAGGCACCTTCGGTCTCAGTTCCGCCAGCGTAGTGGTCACCAGAACGTCCTGAAAATCCGACAGGACCTCTTCCGGCTTGTCCATCTCATCAATATACTCTTCATCCAGACCGGTGATCGGCATCCCATCACCATCGGAGGCCAGGGACGTGATCTCTCTCTCCTCCACCGTCCACAGGTCCGCCGCCAGGTAGAGCTGATTCAGGTCGCCGGCCCCCCGCTGCTCCTGCGCCATCTCCACCTGCCCTATCAACTCGCCCGCGTAATCCGGCTTGCGCACATCGCGGATCACGCCCATTGCCGCCGGGTAGTCGGGAAACTCCATGCTCCCCAGAATCGACGCCAGCGGCTTCGAAGTCGCGTCGTGGACCAGGATCTCATCCAGGTCCACCTCGTCCAGCGAAACCACCTCCGGCGTAAAGCCGTTCAACCGGATCCCCTTGTCCCGGTCCTTACCGAAGATCATATGCTTGCCGTGTTCAAGGTAGAGGATCGAGTCGTCTCTATTCTTGCGGTCGCTCAGATCGGTCCACTCGTTCGGGTTGAAGATCACACAGTTCTGATAGATCTCCAGGAAGGACGCGCCCCGGTGTTCCGCCGCCCGCTTCAGCGTCGCCGCCAGATGCTGAGGATGAGAATCGATCGAGCGCGCCACAAAGGTCGCCTCCGCCGCCAGCGCAACCGCGATCGGGTTCAGCGGCTGCTCCACCGATCCCATCGGCGACGACTTCGTCACCGTCCCCGGCCGCGAGGTGGGCGAATACTGGCCCTTGGTCAGCCCGTAGATCCTGTTATTAAAGAGGACGATGTTCAGATTGACATTGCGCCGGATCGCGTGCAGCAGATGGTTTCCGCCAATCGAAAGGCCGTCCCCGTCCCCGGTGATCACCCAGATCGTCAGGTCCGGGTTGGCGATTGCAAGCCCCGTGGCCAGCGCCGGCGCCCGTCCGTGAATGCTGTGGATGCCATAGGTGTTCATGTAATAGGGGAAACGGCTCGAACAGCCGATGCCCGAGATGAAGACCGTCTTCTCCTTCGCCACCCCCGTCTCCGGCAGCACCCGCTGCATCTGCGCCAGGATCGAATAATCGCCGCAGCCGGGGCACCAGCGCACCGTCTGGTCGGAGACGAAATCCTTGCGGGTGAGCGTGATCTCCTCTGTCGCTGCTGTACTCATCTATCCTCTCCCCAGATTTGCGTGTATAACGTCCCGCACTTCGGCGATCTTCAAGGGGCGGGCCGACAGGTTCGCATACGTTTCCACCTCTACACCCAGCTTGCCGCGCAACAGCAGCGCCAGTTGACCGCTGTTCAGCTCCGGCACAACGATCCGCCGGTACCGCTTGAGGACCTCACCTAAATTGCGCGGGAAGGGATTCAGATAACGCACATGAGCGTGCGCCACCGACCTGCCGGCCCGCTGCGCCGACGCCACCGCCGATCGCACCACGCCGAACGTTCCCCCCCAGCTGACCATCAGCAGTTCGGCCTCATCCGCGCCGAACACCTCCTGCTCGGGAATAACGTCCGCCAGACGCGCGATCTTCTCGGCCCGTTCGCTGATCATCTGCTCGTTGTGCTCGGGATCATACGAGACGTTACCGGTGACCGGCGCCTTGCTCAGCCCGCCCAGCCGGTGCTCAAGACCGGGCGTGCCCGGCAGCGCCCACGGCCGCGCCAGTGTCTCCGGGTCCCGCGCGTACGGCAGAAAAGGACCGTGCCCGTTTCCGTTCCTGTGCCCCTGCGGGTGCTGCACCCTGATTTCAGGAATATCTTCCGCCTTGGGCGCCTGCCACGGCTCCGCGCTGTTCGCCAGAAAACCTTCCGAGAGCAGAAAGACCGGGGTCATCGCCCGCGCCGCCAGCCGCGCCGCCTCCAGCGCCATCTCAAAGCAGTCCGACGGCGTCGCCGGCGCTACGATCGGGAGCGGGCTCTCGCCGTTACGCCCGAACATCGCCTGCAGCAGGTCCGCCTGCTCCGTCTTCGTCGGCAGACCGGTGCTCGGGCCGCCCCGCTGCACATTGACGACGATCATCGGCAGTTCCAGCGTAAGCGCCAGGTTGATCGCCTCGCTCTTCAGCGCGATGCCGGGCCCGCTCGTGCCCGTCACCGCCAGCGCGCCCCCGAAGGCTGCGCCGATCACCGCGCAGATCGCCGCGATCTCGTCCTCCGCCTGAAAGGTGCGCACGTCGAAATGGCGCAGCGGCGCCAGCGAGTGCAAAATGTCGCTCGCCGGCGTGATCGGATACGAGCCGTAAAATAGCGGCTTGCCCATCTTCTGCGCCGCCGTCACCAGACCCATCGACAGCGCCTCGTTGCCCGTAACCTTGCGGTACGTCCCTGGCGGCAGCGCGGCAGGCCGCACCTGGTACCGCTGCTGGAACGTCTCGGTTGTCTCGCCCAGGAAATAGCCGGTCTCCATCGCCTTGAGGTTGGCCTCGGCGATCACCGGTTTGCGCGCAAACTTCTTGAAGAGCCACTCCCGCGTCGTATCCATCGAGCGGTCGAACATCCAGAAGACCATGCCCAGGGCAAAGAAGTTCTGACAGCGGTCCCGCTCCTTGTTGGTCAGCTCTTCGAACCCGGCCAGCGCCTCCCGGTTGAGCGACGTCATCGGGACCGTCAGCACCTGGTATCCCTGCAGCGAGTCGTCCTCCAGCGGATTCGCGCTGTAGCCGGCCTTCGACAGGTTCTGCTTCGTGAACGCGTCGGTATTGACTATGATCGTTCCCGCCCGCTCCAGCTCCGGCAGACTGGCCTTCAACGCCGCCGGGTTCATCGCCACCAGCACCTGCGGCGCATCCCCGGGCGTCAGCACGTTCTGGCTCGAAAAATGGACCTGAAAACCGCTCACACCGGCCAGCGTACCGGCGGGCGCCCGGATCTCGGCCGGAAAGTCCGGCATCGTACTGATGTCGTTGCCGAACACCGCCGACGTATTCGTAAACTGCGTCCCCGTCAGCTGCATCCCGTCGCCGGAATCCCCGGCAAACCGGATCGCAACCGACTCCAGCTCCTCTACTTCGTGTGTCTCTTCGCTCACTCTATCCGTCATATGCGTTCTCCATCGAACTGCACTTGATAGGCGCCACTATCCTCCCTCGGCTCTCCGCGGGAAGCGTTCCGGATCGATCGGCCGGTTCAGTACCTCGACCGGGTAGCGGTCCGCCAGGTAATCGATAATCGCCTGGTGCGTCATAATCCCCAACAGTCTGCCGCTTCCGTCGACAATCGGCAGATTGCGGAAATGATTCTTTTCCATCAGGCGCAATGCGTCCGCCGCCGACGCGTCCGGGCCAATTGTAATCGGATCCGTGGTCATTACGTCGTCCACCGGCTTCTCCAGCATTCCCGGCACATCGATAACTTTGCGCATCACATCCCGCTCGGTAAAGATGCCCACAAGCCGCGCCTGCCGCGACGCCTCTTCCTGCCCGCCACCGGCCGCCGCGCCCTCCTCAACCACCAGGCAGACGACCCGCCTGTCAGCCCGCATTCTGGCCAGCGTATCCCGAACCGAAGTGCCCAGGGGCACCTGCGCAAATCCGCTGACGACCAGGTGGCTGATGTGTTCCGACTTGAGATCGGTTTGCAGATTCATTCTGTCACCGCACTCCTGGTAATGGCCAACCTCGCATCAACAACGACTGCGCAGTTGCGTTGTGATCGCCTGGAAAGTATATCCCCTTCGCAACAGATCCTGCGCACCGCCGGCCCTAGATTACCGGCGCCCGCCGCACCTGCGTAGTCCGCTCAAATGCATATGCCAGACAGATCAGCGTCGGCTCGCTCCAGGCCCGTCCCATAAACGTGAGACCTACCGGCAAGTCGTTCCCTGCGCCGGCTCCCGCCCCCTGCGGCACGAAGCCGGCCGGCACCGTCACCAGCGGATATCCCGCTATCGCCGCAAAGCGGGAACTGCCGCCATGAACGGCATCCCCCGCCTCCGGGTCCAGCGGCCACGCCGGCCCGCCCGTCGGCGCGATCAGCGCGTCCAGACCGTGCACGTCCAGCGCCGCATCCAGCCCTCAACTGCCGCAAGCCGGCGTCCCGCAGCCAGCGCTTCCAGGTACGCCTCACCATCGAGCGGCCCGCTCTCCTGCGAGTGCTCGAACTGCTCCTGTCCAAAATGGACCAGCTCCTGCGCGGCGTGCTCCTTGTTGAAATCGATCAGGTCGGCCAGCGAACGGGGCTGGGCCAGCGCCGCATCCACCACAATCCGCGTCGCCAGATAGGCCGCAATGCCATGCTTGAACTCCGTCTGCATGACGATCATTTCGCATTCGCCCATTCTCTTGCCGTCTGCCGTTGGAATGTCGGCGGGATCGACCACCTCGGCGCCAGCGTCGCGCACGGCCCGGACCGCCTCCGCGAACACCCTGTCCGTTGCGTCGTCATATCCGCTCACCCCTCTGCGTGCAACGCCGATACGCGCCCCGCGCAAGCCGTCCGCGTCCAGAAAAGGACGGTAGTCGCCGTGCACCTTCCTGCCTTTAGCCGCCGTCGCCGCATCCCGCCCGTCCGCCATCGTGAGCGCGCCCAGAACTGCCGCCGCATCGGCAACAGTACGCGCCATAGGCCCCACCGTATCCTGCGTATGCGAGATCGGAATAACCCCGGCCCGGCTGCTCAGTCCCACCGTCGGCTTGATGCCCACGATGCCGCACGCCCCCGACGGGTTCACGATCGAGCCGTCAGTCTCCGTGCCCAGCGCGGCCGCCGCCAGGTTCGCGCTCACCGCCGCCCCGGACCCCGAACTGGAGCCGCCCGGATTGCGGCTGAGATCATAAGGGTTGCGGCACTGCCCGCCGCGCGCGCTCCAGCCGCTCGTCGATTCTGTGGAGCGGTAGTTGGCCCATTCACTCAGGTTGGCCTTGCCGAGGATCACCGCCCCCGCCTCCCGCAGCGCCGCCGCCACCGTCGCATCGCGCGCCGGCCGCGACCCCAGCAGAGCCAGAGAGCCCGCCGTCGTCTGCATGCGGTCATCCGTATCGATGTTGTCCTTCAACAAAATGGGGATACCGTGCAGCGGTCCGCGCACCTGACCCGCCGCCCGCTCGCGATCCATCTGCTCAGCGATCGCCGGCGCATCCGGATTGGTTTCGATCACCGAGCACAGGGCGCCGTCAACCGCCTCGATGGCCGCCAGGTAACCCTCAGCAGTGCCGGCAGCCGAGCGCGCGCCCGCGGCCATATCCTCCTGCAGTTGGGCGATAGTCACTTCGCCAAGCTCTGTTGTCATATCCTGTCGACCAGCTCCCGATCACTGACCACTGCCTACTGGCCGCTGGACACTGCGATCAAGTTGTCAAGCGCGGCGCGCAGGTCCTCTTCCGGTTGCGCTCCCACGAACTCCTGTACCACATTGCCCTCCCCGTCCAGCAGGATCAGGTGGGGCTGGTAGCGAAAGTTGAACTGCTTCTTGTACTGCGCCACCGCACCGTCGTCGATGTCCAGATAGAAAAACTCAACCTGTCCCCAGTAATCGATTTCAAGCCTGTGAACCACAGGCGCAAAGCGTACGCAGACCGGTCACCAGAATGCAAAGAGTTCGACCACCTGCGGCGTGCCCGCGCCCAGCACGACCGTCGCCGGGTCCGTGGCCTGCAGCTCCTCGCGGAAGGCCGGCGGCGGTCCGATCGCAACCTCGGTCGGCTCAGGTTCAGGGGTAGAAGTCGGTTCTTCCACCGCCGTCGGTTCCGGCGCCTCGGTCGCCTGCGCCACCTCTTCTCCCGCCGCAGCAGGCGCATCATCGCCTGGGACCGCGTTGCAGCCGGACAGCACAAGGGCCAACACGATGACAACGAGGGTTAACTGTCTGTGAACTGCCGTCATATCGTCTTTGTCCTTTCTCCTCGGACAGCGGCCCTCTGCCTGTGTCCTCCACTTACACATTTCGCTCGCCAAGCAGTTGATTCCGATGGCCGCCGCGAGTAAAATCATCCTCGTTGCACAGTTCCGTCATCCCCCCTGTACACCCGCCTTGGCAGCCCGTCAAGCTCCTTCTGTCTGCCAACTTCTGTATGGATAATGGGAAGGCAGAAAACGGGAAGACAGTCTTTGCATTATGCCAAAGTAGAAGCCGCCCTGCCAAACGCTAGGGGCGAGTCGCAAGCCCCATCGCAGACCTTGAGAGGTACTCAATGATAGTAGACACACACGTCCACGTCTGGGAGATCGATCCGCCCAGATATCCGGTCGGCCCCACCGCCCCGACCTGGAATACCTACCCCGACGAACCCGGCGGCGCCGACGAGCTCCTGGCCGAGATGAACGCCCACGGCGTCGACTGGGCCGTACTCGTACAGACCAGCTGGTCCACCTGGGACAACGGCTACATCGCCGACTCCGCCGCCCGCTTCCCCCATCGCTTCATCGGCCACGGCCTCATCGATCCCCAAGACGCCGACAACGCCGAGCAGGTCCGCTACTGGCTCCACGAACGCGGCCTCGCCGGGTTCCGCTTCCATCCCATGTACTATCCCGATGAGAAGATCCTGCTGACAGCCCAAAACGGGCCGATGTGGGAGGAGATCGCCGCCGCCGATGCCGTCATCCAGTTCCACCTGCGCGCGGAGGAGGCCGACCAGATCGAAGCCATCGCCCGCCGCCACCCCCATCTGACCCTGATCCTCGACCACCTGGGCTACCCCAAGGTCGACGCCGCTGAATCCGACTACCAGCCCATCGTCGACCTCGCCCGCTGCGACAATGTCCACGTCAAACTGTCGGACGTCGCCGGACACTCCCGCCAGGACTACCCCTACACGGACGTGCATCCCTTCATCATTCGTATCTTTTCAGCCTTCGGCGCTGAGCGCATGATCTGGGGAACCGGATACCCCGGCCATCATCGCGCCAAGCACAACTGGCCTTCACTTGCACAGGAGTTGCGCCTGATCAAAGAGGGTCTGCCGTTTCTGCGCGAGGATGACACGGAGAGAATTCTAGGGGGTACAGCCGCCCGCATCTGGGGTCTTGAAAGACATTCCGACTAATCGCTACTTGTCTCACCGGCCGGCAACCACTAACCACTGACCACTGCCGGCCTACGTTCCCCCACCCGCGTGGCCTGCTCAAACGCATGCGCCAGCTGCAGCACACCAAAATCGTCCCGGTGACGGCCCACAATCTGCACGCCCACCGGCAGTCCCTCCGGCGTAAACCCGCAGGGCACCGAAATCGCCGGATGGCCGGTCACGGTGATGTAGTAGCAGGACTTCATCCAGTCGATATAGGTCTCCATCTCGACCATTCCGTCGCCGCTGTCAATCGAAGTCGGATAGGGCACGTCAACCGAAAAAGGCGGCACCTGGTTGACCGGCAGCAGCAGGAACTCGTACGTATCCATAAAGTGGCGCATCGCATGGTACAACGTCGTACGCATCTCTTCGGCCCGCCCCAAATCCGCGCCGGTGACGCGGGCCCCCTGTTCGACATTCCAGATGATCGTATCCTTCATCTGGTGGCGGTGCTCCGCCAGCAGCGGCCCGTGCGAGCAGTGGAAACTCCACGCGCGCATCGTCTTGAAGATCTCGTCGGCGTCGCTGAAGTCCGGCAATCCCGGCCCGTCACCCCGCGGCCGCGCCGCGCCCGCGCCGCTGAAATCGGCCACATCGCAGCCAAGCCCGCTGAAGGCCGCCAACTGCCCCTCGATCGCCTCCCTCACCCGCGGATCAACCGGGAACTCGCCCCCCAGGTCGGCGCTGTAGGCGATACGCACGCCGCTGAAATCGCGCTCCAGCGGACGGGCGAAAACGCTTCCCGGCTCAGACTGCGCGATCGGCGAGCGCGCGTCCGGCCCGGCGATTACACTCAGCAGAAAAGCCACGTCCGCCACAGTGCGCCCCATCGGCCCCTGCACCGACAGCCCAGACCAGGCGGTCAAACTCGGCCACACCGGCACCCGGCCCGGCGAAACACGGAAACCGACCACGTTGCAGAAGTTGCCCGGGTTGCGCAGCGAGCCGCCCATGTCGCTCCCGTCCGCCAGGGGCGTCATGCCGCACGCCAGCGCCACCGCCTGCCCGCCGCTCGACCCCCCGCACGTCCTGGTCGGATCATACGGGTTGCCCGTCGCCCCGAAAACAGGGTTGAACGACTGTGACCCCGCCCCGAACTCCGGCACGTTCGTCTTGCCCAGCGGGATCGCGCCCGCCGCATGCAGCCTCTCGATGATCAGCTGGCTCTGGACCGGCACATTGTCCTTGTGGATCGGAGAGCCGTAGGTCGTGCGAATGCCCGCCGTGTCGGTCGTGTCCTTGTGCAGCACCGGCAGACCGTGCAGAGGCCCAACCTCTTCGCCCCGCGCCAGCGCCTCGTCAGCCGCCTGCGCGCGTTCCAGCGCCTGTTCCGGCAAAAAGGTCACTACCGCGTTGACAGCCGGGTTGACCCGCTCGATCTGCGCAATATGCGCCGCCGTCACCTCCACACTGGAGAATTCTCCTTTGCGGATGCCCGCGGCCAGTTTCCTCCCATCGCGAAAACAGAGATCAGTCGTCATCTTCAGGCGCGTCTCCAGGGCGGAATCCATCTTTGAAAAAGGGCAGCTTCTCGCGTTTCGGATTTCTACGCCAGTTCTCGCAGCCGCCCTCACCGGTAGGCCTCACCTTAGGCAGAGCCAGTTCCTCGTACGCCTTCCAGGGGTAGGGGTCCTCGCCCGCAACTATCACGACGTCCCGGTAGTCGGCCGTCGCCATGTGTTCATCTTCCTTCGGACTCCGCCACGGCAGGTAGGACTCCGCGCTCATGTAATGGTTGACCAGCACGCGCCGGTACCCGCTCTGCGCACGGTTCGGGAACGAGCGGTGCAGCAGATAGCCGTTGAAAAAGACCAGCGCCCCCGCCTTCACCTCCACCGGGATCGAGTCCTCATCCCTGTAAGGGAATCCGTACGCCTCGCCCGCGCAGTCGAAGCGCGGATCGTCGTGATCGTGCTGCGGCCAGATAATGCCCCGCTTGTGCGAGCCGGGAATAACCCAAAGGCAGCCGTTCTCGACCGTGGCGTCATCCAGCGCGATCCACGCGCCCGTCAGCGTCCGGTCGCGTGTCGGGATGAAGAACTCGTCCTGGTGCCACGCCTGCCCCGGTTTGCCGGTGGCCTTGATGAACAGCATCGACTGCATACACTTCACGTTCGGCCCGATCACCTGGGTCAGCACCTCCGCGATATGCCGGTGGCCCAGATAGCCTAGCATAACCTCCGAAATCTTGTGCGGAAAGTGGATGCAGAGATAGCGGCGCAGCACGTCATCTTCATCCTCACCGGGGACATTCGGCTCGAAGCCGTCCACGTCGCCGCGCTCACCTTTGCAGATCGCCGTCGTCTCCGCCCGCAGCTCCTCCACCTCCGCCGGCGTCAGCGCTTCCGGCAGAACATAGTACCCATTCTCAGCATAGAACTCTCCGATGCTCTCGCCGGATTCAGCCGCCGCCGTCACCCCGTTCCCCGTTTCCGGAACATAGGACGCCGGCGTAACTGCGGTCGAGCCGCCTTGCTGAGCAGCCGCTGCACTCCGTACAGATGCCATTGCGTTACTCCTTAATTTCGAGCGGGAAAAACCGGTAAGAGGCTGCCAGCAGTATAGCCCACGTCCCCCCGCAGGTCAACGAACCGGACAAGCTGTAGAGTGTCCTCATGTGCAGCCCAGCTGACGAATTACCCACAAGAGACCATCAGGATTCGACGAAAGTTGCCCTCTGCACCCCCGACCGCAAGTTGC
Source organism: Caldilineaceae bacterium (assembly GCA_965204525.1). Lineage (GTDB taxonomy): Bacteria > Chloroflexota > Anaerolineae > Caldilineales > Caldilineaceae > Bin5. The sequence continues at coordinate 4,332,661 of OZ241994.1, forward strand.
CCTTAATGACTTGCATCAGAAGTACTAACTAACTATAATGGTAAATGTCAAATGGCCCATTCTTATTGCTTTATCGAGGGGGTAGGTATGGTGACGGATCGAGACCAACTGTACAGGAAGACGGCGGCGAGGGGAAAGTACCAACGCCTTTACACGCATCTGGGCGGGCTTACTAAGCAGGAATGGAGAACTACCTTCAGGGAGATAGAATCCATAATCGGCTTCCCACTGCCTCCGTCCGCCCGTCTTCATCGACCTTGGTGGTCTAACCAGTCCAGGGGCAACGGTCACAGCCAGGCTTTGGCTTGGGGCGCCGCCGGATGGGAAACCGCGGAGGTGGACATGGATGCAGAAACTCTGCTGCTCCGGCGCAAGCCAGAGGCTGTCGCCCAAACCTTTAATCTTGACGAAGTGTTGCCCGTACATACTGCCGGAGGCTGGCCGGAAAATCTCAGTCTCAGGCGCGAGGACATTTACGAAGACAGGATCTAGCCATCCCCATGTTTGTGGACACCAACGTGTTGATAAAGGCCCGCTTCCTGGAAGCCCCGGACCATGAAGCCGCCAGGGCCGGCTTGGAGAATGCCCTTAACACCTCTGAGCCTCTCCGAATCAGCCGCCAGGTCTTACGCGAATACTTGGCAGTAGTCACCCGTCCGCAGGTCTGGCCTGTGGCCATCTCCCGCGATGACGCCCTCGATGACGTGGCGCGCCTCGCAGCCACCTTTGACGTGTTGGAGGATGGACCCGTGGTTACCGACTGGCTCGTGTCGCTTTGCCGCCGAATCGACGTCGGCGGCAAACAGATCCACGACGCCAACATCGTCGCAACCATGCTGGCCTACGGAGAACGCAGGCTGCTGACCTTCAATGTGGCTGACTTCCGCCGTTACGTTGGTCACATCGAGTTCGTCGCAGGATAGCCTTCCAGCCGCCCACACCGGCATCCGGAACGAGAGCAGCCCGATCCCGAAAGCTGGCAGGCCAGCGCGTGAAATCATGCCCCAAGACCGTTGGGAAGGGGCGCGGAAGGACGAGTTGACGCACGAGTGATAGACGAGTTAACACGTGAACGCTCGTACGAGCGTTGGACGAGCGTTTACGAGTGTTTACGAGCGTTTGGCGGAAAAAAATTTTTGTGTGCGCATGGCGGCAGGGTGAGAAAGGGTCGTGCGGTCAAGTCAGTGCGAGTTTGCGGTTAGCCGGTTAAAGGTATCGTCAACCAGTTCGTCTTCATATTCATAGCATTCCATGAAATCACGGGTGAGCTCTTTCATCTGCCGGAGCTGATCTTCCAGGATTTTTGCAGCCTGTTCGGCGCTGTCAGGGTTGGCGGCTGGCAGCGGGCCGGTTTTCACGCCGGCCGGCAGCTGGCTGAAGGGCTGGCCGGTCAGGGGGTCGCGGGGTGGAGCGGGTTTGCGCGCGAGGTCGGCCAAAGCTTCTTCCATGGCGGCGCGCATTCTGGCCAGAGCGTCTCGCAGGTCGGGAATTTGACGCCCCCTCAAAATCCTTTCCACTATCACGTATTTCAGGTGGTCGAGGTCCTCTTGCGTGTAGCTGGTCAGGCGCTGGTAACCGAAGCGCCGTCTGCCTTTGTCTGTGAGGACCGGTTCGGCGGGTTCGCCGGCATCCTGCGATAGTTCCAGCGTAACCAGGCCCTGGGCGATGAGGAATTCGATTCTGTTCTGGTTTTGCCGGTCGGCGATTTGGGCGGCGGCGTTAAGGATGGCGGGGTCACCGTGGTCGCCGACGACTTCCATGGCGGCGGTTTCGGTTTCCTCGTAGCGGATCAGTTCCATTTCCTCATCGGCGAGTCGGTAGAGATCGGCCATCGCCTTAACGCCGCGGCACATTGCGGAGTAGGCAGCGGGGGCGAGATTTCCCTCGCGCACATCGAGGAGGCCCTGATCGAGCGTTTCGATGGCACGCTGCAGCCGTTCGGGGATGCGTTTATCGGCCCTGGCGGCGGTGGAGGAGTTCTTGCCGCCGCGCGAGCGCCACTCGCGCGTTTGGGAGGCGGGGGCGTGGGCGATGCAGTAGCCGTCAAAGGCGGGCAGGCCATTCCCCCGGCAGGGGGTTCCATCTTTATTGAGACCTTTGCAGGGTGTTTTGGGCATGTCATTGCTCCCTGATTGTCGTCGCTTCCAGGTTGTTCAACTGTTGCGGCGACAAGGGTAGTGGAGGCTCGCGTGCGCAATTGTCGCTCGTGGCAGGGGTGCAGAGACGCTGCGCGAGGTCCACGAATGAATGTTCTAAGGTACTATATCGTGCATCTGAGATTTTGGCAAGTCGTATACTGTATGTTGTGGTTGTGGCCAGATTTGTGGGCATATGTAGGCTGAACTGCGGTTCGGGGCGCTGGGTCGATTCCTGTGCGAGGGGGCATACCTGGCCGGCTGAGGGGGCGCGTCACCATTGTTGCCATCCTTCTTGAACTTGGCGTTGGCGGAATGAAGCGACGGAACGCAACTCTATCAACTTTCGTCAAGACAAATCTTGACAGGCTTGTCAGACTATGCCATAATTTGAAAAAATACAAAGGAGGATGTGTGATGGGTATGCAAAGAGTGAAATTTTCCAGTCAGGCTTCGCCGGAGGTGCTGTCCTCCATGCGGGAGATCGCCCGCAGTGAGGGACGCCAATTCCAGGCCGTGGTTCAAGAGGCTATGGAGGAGTATATTGTGAACCGCAACCAGAAATCACCCCGTCCCGAGGTGATGGCACATTTTCGGGCCAGCGTCGAGCGTAATCGCCGCCTGGCTGAGCTGCTCGCCGAATGAGATATAACTACCCGGAGATTGGCGAAGCGATCGCTATTCACGACGCATTGATTCACGAGTTTGGCGGCTCAATGGGCCTTCGCGATGAGGGCGCGCTGGCCTCGGCCCTGATGCGGCCCCAGTTGGGTTACTACGATAGCCTGATCGAGGAAGCGGCCGCGCTGATGGAAAGCCTGGCCAACAATCATCCTTTCGTGGACGGCAACAAGCGGGTCGCTTTCTTCGTCACCGACGCTTTTCTGCGCCTGAACGGCCATTTTATCGACTGTGACAGCGTCGAAGCGTACGAGTTTTTTATGCGGCTGTTTGAGGTGAATTCGTTCCGGTTTGCGCAGTTGTTTCCCTGGTTGGAGGAGAAGGTAGAGCGGCTGCCAGGGTCTTGATCGGCAGGGTCTCTGCGGTCTTTGGCAGGTGGAATACTGTATGTTGTGGTTCCGACAGGAATGAGGCGCATAAGCAGGCTGAACTGCAGTTCGGGGCGATGGGGCGATTCCTGTGTCGGGGGTAGCATGCCTGGCCGGCTGAGGGGGGCTGGTGGGGCGTGTGCTGAATTCCTGGAGATATTGTCTGAACTGTGATTATTGGGATTCAGGGGATGGCTTGTGATTGAAAGGCAGGGGCAACTGCTGGCGGTTGCAGGATGCGCAGATTCCAGTCAACATTTTGACTTTGGGCAGTGCGAACGGCGAAGGAGATGCGGCGGTCGCACTGCGGTTCAATGGGGCCGGGCCTTGCGGCCCGGAAAATGGGCAAGACTGCTTCGACCAATACTGCCCTACTAATCCTTCAATGAGGTCCGATAGAATTGGCGGTGGCCGGTGACCGATCGGAAGGCGTCTGGAACTCTGCTCAGATTTTTCTGCGCCAAAGACTTGACAGTCCTCTTATCCCATGATAAGATAGGTTGATTAGAAGTGCAGTATTACAAATTCAATACCTAACGTACAAGAGTGACTGCCCTGAGCGGGCCACATCTCGCCTAAGACAATTATATCATGCACTTAAAGGAGGCATGAATGATGAAACTTGACCTTCAGACGCTGAAAGACGCTGTTGGCGGAACGGCCGCCGCGTTTCGGTGTGTGACCGACTACCAGCCCGCTGGCGGGCCGGGAGACAAGGTGTTTCCTCCTACCTATGAAGGTGGAAAGTACGCGACCGAAAGACGTTTTGATCCGAAAGCCGGTAAGAGTCGAGATTGTGTGCTGCTGGATTCTGTTCAGTCACAAGCGAATCGTATGGAATTGGCATTGCTGGAAGCACACAGAGCCGGCAAAGTGAGCCTACCGCTTTTGATAACACGCTTCGATCAGGAAGGGTTGCTGAAGAAGCCTATAATAACGAGTCTGGAGGCGCCGCATCGAATTGCGGATGCTATCTTCCGTGACAGCCTGCTTAACGATGTAAAATTTCCAAACTCAGAAAAAGGTTCCCTATTGCATGTTGCTGACATACGGAACGCGACAGGGCTGTTTGGCATCTGCCCAACGGCACTCGTGTTCGGACTGTGGGACTCAACAGGACCGCGCGGAGGTTTGGGGGCTAAATTTCAGCGAGCACTAGTATCCGAGATCGTTGGATATGATGCGGTGCCAGGAATAAAAACAGCTAGCCGAATTGATCCTTTGGGGATTGAAAGACGGGCAGGTCCTGTTTACCGAACCGCAGACGGGGATTGGACTCTCGATCCGGCCAAAGCGGAAAGGGAGAAGGGGAAGCCTGTGTTGTACAGGCTTCGCCAGGGGAGAAAGGTTACACATGATCCCGAGTCGGATAAGGACATTCCTGACCAAGGCCGTCCATCGGTAATTAATCACGGGAATGTCACTCCCGATTACGACTTCGCAAGGGACAACAACAGACAAATCACATACGAAACCAAGATTGACGAACGTGGTACAGAAGTAAGGGTTAGGCAGCGCATATTGGGCGGATTTACTATTTCGAAGGCTATCCAGACGACGGTTTTGTCATTGCCTGCTTTGCGCCGCCTTCGTTTTCCGCTGAACGGCGCGGCTGATTCGATGTGGGACGTCGATCTTGCCGCGCGCACTACTTTAGCGGCACTTGGTATCGCGGCAGGCTCTTTGGCGCGCAACGATGGGGACCTGCGCTCACGCTGCCAATTATTCGCGTCAGAGGCGTCGGTCTGGGAACTGCTTGACCATCCGGGGGAGAGGCCAAAGCGGTTCGAGTGCGATTCCGACACAGCTCTCAGTATGCTGATGGCGGCGATTTCGGAAGCAAAAGGAGCGGGGCTGCCTTGGGAAGGGGAGATTGAGTTAACTCCCTCGCCCGAACTTGTCGATCTGGTCAGGCGTAGCCAGGAATTGGCGAGCGATTCTACGGAGGAGGACGCCTGATGTTCGCGATCGGCATCTGCTACCTGAATGGCTGGGCAATGGCCGCGGCGGATGGGGCGAGAAAGGAACAGGCTGAGTGGCCCCCACACCCTGACCGTGTCTTCATGGCGTTGGCTGCTGCCTGGTTCGAAACTGATGAAGATCCCGCTGAGGGGGAAGCGCTACACTGGCTCGAGTCTCTTCCGCCTCCTGCAGTTTTCGCCAAAGACTGTACAACACGATCGGCGGTCGTCAGCTATGTTCCAGTCAACGATACTACTGCGGGCTTAGCCGTACTACCAGAGTATCGAACTCGTAAGGCGCGAGGTTTTCCCGTCGCGATTCCCTACGACCCCACTGTGTATCTGGTATGGCCGAAAATTGAACTTGACGAACATCGCGTTGGGCTGGAGCGACTGGCTGCCAAGGTGACTCATGTGGGACATTCGGCCTCGTTCGTCCAGGCGTGGGTTGTGGAGGACAGTGACATCCATCCGACATGGGAGCCAACGGAAGGCATCGCTACACACCGAATGCGGGTATTCTCGACCGGCCGCCTAGAGAACCTCACCCATGCCTACAACAAGGCGAAAATCGTGGAATATACGGCTCTAAAGGAACGTTCCGATGCCCTCAGAGGAGCCCAGGGCAAGGAGATGAAGGAGGAAGAGAAGCGACTAGACAGTGTCATTTCCGATCGCTTCGGTGCAAGTGCGCCGGTGAGCCTGCGGCCTGTGGCGACTCGCTGGCAAGGCTACGGAAGACCAGTAAAGGACGATTCTCCCAACACAACCGGATCGATTCTTAATCCGGACATGATAGTACTCTCTATCCGGGGCCGGCGCGTTCCGTTGACAACAACTTTGAAGCTCACGCAGGCTCTGCGCGGGGTCTTGATGGAACGTTGTCCCCAGCAGCCGCCTCCGGAGTGGTTCAGCGGACACAGATCGAATGGATCACCGTCCACTAAACCACACATGGCCCTGCTTCCGCTCCCTTTTGTGGGAGATCAACATGCAGACGGCCGGGTGATGGGGCTGGCGTTGGCGCTGCCGCGGTCATTGGACATGGACGAGGCCCGCCATTCTCTTGGCGCGTTTCTGTATAGTACTGAGATAGAATTGCCGCGTGAACACCGTTTGTTCAATGGGCGGTGGTTCGACTGCCGGATTAGACTCGAGACTCGAGAGCAGACACCGAAGAACCTGAATCCAGACACCTGGACGCGGGCGTCCCGTGTTTGGGCAAGCGTTACGCCTGTCGTCTTGAACCGCCACTTCAAGGGCAAGGACAGGTGGGAGCAGGCGGCCGAGAGCTTGAAAGACGCGTGTGGGCATATCGGTCTGCCTCGGCCGCGTGAGGTGATGCTCCACCCGGTCTCATTGGTAGAGGGCGCGCCACCCGCCAGGGAGTATCCGCAGGTGAGACGTAAGAGTGACGGCGGACGCCAGAGCCATGCCCACGCCGTGATGATTTTCGACGAACCTGTACGCGGCCCTGTCATTGTTGGGGCGGGACGATTCCGCGGGTATGGACTGTGCCGGCCGATGGACAGTTGAGGGAATGATCGTGACTAATTCTGATTCCATAGATTTCGCTCAATACTTTCAGGCCTTGTGGGGCAAAAAACCATTTGCCTGGCAACAGGAATTGGCGGAGAGAGTGACCGGCAACGCCAACGATTTGGCGGAGTGGCCGGAGGCAATCGATTTGCCTACAGCCTCAGGCAAGACGGCTTGTGTAGATATTGCCTTGTTTGCGCTGGCCAAACAGGCATCTCGCATGGACAGAGCCGAGACTATTACCGCGCCGCGGCGGATTTTCTTCGTCGTGGACCGTCGTGTAATCGTTGACCAGGCTTATGAGAGAACAAAAGAAATCGCTAAGAAGCTGTCCAGTGCAGAAGACGGAGTTCTCAAGGCTGTTGCGGACAGTCTGCGGCAGATTGCTTACGGCGCGACCTCCGGGTATGACCGCGAGATACCGCCGTTGCGAGCTTACGCTTTGCGGGGCGGCATGTTTCGCTCGGAAGCTTGGGCGCGCGACCCCCTTCAGCCTACTGTTGTTGCGTCCACCGTGGATCAGGTCGGTTCCCGTCTTCTGTTCCGCGCATATGGACCCAGCCACAGTTCTTGGCCCGTTTACGCAGGGCTGATTGCCAACGACAGTCTGATACTTCTGGATGAGGCGCATTGCGCACAACCGTTTCTGCAAACTCTGCAGGCCGTTCGCCGTTACAGGGAGTGGGCGCATGACCCACTGGAACGCGCCTTTCATCCTGTTGTCATGTCGGCTACGCCCCCGCGAGAACTCAGCAATATTTACAGGGATAAATCTGATGAACGACGCGACCCTGAGCATCCACTAGGTAAACGTCAGTTAGCAAACAAATCGGCTACTCTGTCGAGAATTGGCAAGGCCAAGGGGAAACGAGCGACGGTTGAACTGTCCAAGGCTCTGGCTAATGCTGCACTGCGCCTGGTGGACGACAGGCGTCGGGCGATTGTGATCTTTGTCAACCGCGTGGCGACGGCCAGGGAAACGTACAGGCTGCTACGAGACAGAGAGGGCGTAGACGCAGTGATTCTCACTGGTCGGATGCGCCCCATCGATAAAGACCGTGTAGTCGAACAACACCTGCAAGAACTTCAGTCCGATCGCTCCGAAGATCGGGTACTCTTGAAGCCGATGATCGTGGTTGCCACGCAGACGTTGGAAGTTGGCGCCGATCTCGACTTCGACGGGCTCGTGACGGAATGCGCCAGTCTTGATGCTCTGCGACAACGCTTCGGACGTCTAAATCGCATGGGAAGGTCTATCGACTCGCGCGCGGTCATTCTGATCCGTGCAGACCAGTCCCAACTCAAGAGAGGGGACAAGGGCGACCCGGTGTACGGTACGGCGCTTACCAAGACGTGGGCCTGGTTGAATGAGAATAAGGATGAGAATGGCGAGGTGGACTTCGGGATTGCTTATCTGGACCAAAAACTGTCAACAGAAGAATCTGTGGAGGAACTGAACGCCCCATCCTTGAATGCTCCGGTGATGCTGCCAGCCCATGTCGACTGTTGGGCGCAGACCGCGCCGGAGCCTCGCCCTTCGCCAGATGTGGCTCTTTTCCTGCACGGGCCGCGGGAGGGCGTTGCCGATGTGCAGGTCTGTTGGCGGGCTGACATTGATCTGGCAACACCCGCAGGGAAAGTGAATGCCTTGGAGGTGTTGAGGCTTTGCCCTCCCAGCAGCGGCGAGTCTCTCCCTGTGCCTATCGGTGTTTTCAGACGTTGGCTTTCAGGAGAACAGGCTGATGACGACAGCAGTGATGTGGAGGGAACGGAGAAATATATAGATCAGGATGATGAAGGACTGCCCAATGAAGAATTGAGCATCGTCAGGTGGCGGGGGAGCAGGGATACCGAAGTGGATTATGATATAACGGCCGATCCAAGGCAAATTCGTCCTGGTGATGTGATTGTGATTCCGACGAGTCACCCAGGCAGGCCTGAGCAGCTGGGCGACTTTCCTGTGAATTCAATCGAACCTGTCGACAAGCTGGACATTGGAGATCTGGCCCACATGAAAGCGCGGGCCAAACCGATCCTCCGCTTGCACCGGAAGCTGGTAAAAGCGTGGACCGAGGAGGTGGATTCCATCAAGGAAGAGACAATTGAATTGCTGAATGGGCTTGAGAAGTACGAGGAGGGTCCAGACGAGCTTGTTGAAGCCCTCGGCAGCATTTTGGATGCTCTCGCCGCACATTCGTCTGCAGACAGCTGGCCTTATGAAGCGGCGAAGGAGCTTGTCGGAGAGCTGCGCGAAGCCTCACCTCGAATCGTCGGAGACGATCAGATTGTCATTGTTGGAAACAACAGGATAGACCGATACTTCGGAGAGGCAGATACATTTTCGGATGAAGACGACGTGAGCGCGTCCGGCATCTCTCACGGCAATGGCAGGCCGGTCCGACTGGAGAACCACCTGCGCGGCGTAGAGTGCTTCGTGCGACGGTATGCAGTGGGGTGCGGTTTGCCTGAGGAATTGACAGAAGCCATTGCACGCGCCGGATTGCTTCATGATGTTGGAAAGGCAGATCCGCGTTTTCAGGCGTGGTTGCAGGGGAGCAGCGTATGGTGGGGGAACGAGTACCTGGCCAAATCGGGGCAGATGCCCAGGGGCCGGGCGGCTGCGGCTGCCAGAGAATTGGCAAAGTATCCTAAAGGCGGTCGACATGAACTTCTGTCAGTGCGTTTGGCAGAGAGCGCGCAACCTCTTTTGCCGCAAGACACAGAACTTCGCGATCTGGTTTTGCATATGATCGCCAGTCATCATGGGCACTGTCGTCCGTTTGCGCCGGTTGTGGACGACAAAATGAGCGTAATTTCGGAGTATGAGTTGGCCGGTGAGCAGGTGCAATGGTTTGGCCCCACCGATCTGGAGAGCCTCGACTCGGGTGTAGCGGCCCGGTATTGGCGGCTCGTGCGACGCTATGGCTGGTGGGGGCTCGCATGGTTGGAAGCGTTGCTGCGCTTGGCGGACTGGCGCCGGAGCGAATGGGAGGAAGGGCAGCATTATGATGAAGAGTAGCGAATCCCGCGGCCTGCTGTTAAGCGGGATTTCCGGAGGGAATTTGCTTGGGTTTCTTGCGGCGATTGGCACACTGCGCGTCCTTGCCAACTCCGATCCTTCAGTCGACTGGCGGCTGAGTTGGAAGACAGAGGGTGGGGCCTGGTCCCCTGTCTTGTTCGGTGACAAGCAGTTTTCAGCAGACTGTTTCGTCGACGAGCTTCTTATGCCCGCGCTCGCAAGAGTAGACAACAGCGCAATTGAGGCTTTCGCTTTTGCGAATAATCTGAATGTCAGCCCGGAACAATTCCGGGACGTGGCAACAGCTGCCCGCAACAGCGCTACATTTCAAAGTCATCGCTATGCCGATTTTGTTGCCGCCTTTGGTTGTGAGAGTCTCGTTACGCCTGACAAAAAGATTCAAGATACTGCCCTGCGGACCATGAGCGGAGCGGGGCATCAGCATTTCCTGCGTTCCATGAAGGAACTTATAGAGAAAACCGGGAGAGACCATCTAAACAGTGCGCTTTTCGAAACGTGGACGTATGTGGATGAGCGACCAAGCCTTCGCTGGGATCCGATCGACGATCGCAGACATGCGCTACGTTGGAAAAGGCCTGCCGATGATCCCGTGAGGACGATGCGGGGAGCCAATCGCCTCGCCCTGGAAGCCTTGCCTCTTCTTCCAACAGCACCTCAAGAAAAAAAGCTCCATACGACCGGATTTTCTCAACGCCGAGGCACAGGAGTGGTTTTCACATGGCCGATCTGGGAAAATCTGCTGGGTATTGATGTGATTCGGTCCTTTCTCAGCTTAGCCGATCTACAAGACACTCGCCCAGACCGAGACCGTCTGCGACCTATGGGGGTAGTTGAGATATTTCGTTGCGAACGCATTACTGTTGACAAGTACCGAAACTTTACGCAGGCAACTCCTGTATGATGAACACCACAACTGTACCCACCGGCGCGCCTGAGCTCGTCCCCGCGCGGATGCTGAACGAGTTTACGTACTGCCCCAGGCTCTGTTACATGGAGTGGGTGCAGGGGGAGTTCGCGCACAGCGCCGACACGGTGGATGGGCGCCTTCAACACAGGCGGGTGGACCGGCCGGCGGGCGAGTTGCCGGCGCGGGGTCAGAATGGCGAGTCGCCGGGGGGTGAGGACGAAGAGGGGCAGTCTGAGCCGATCCACGCGCGTTCGGTACTGCTTTCAGACGAAGGGTTGGGGGCGATCGCGCGCATCGACCTGGTTGAGGCAGAGGGGGACCGGGCCACGCCGGTCGATTACAAGCGCGGGACGGCGCCCGACATTCCGGGCCATGTCTACGACCCGGAGCGGGTGCAGTTGTGCTTGCAGGGTTTGCTATTGCGGGCGAACGGTTATGCGTGCGACCAGGGGGTCATCTACTACGTGGGGTCGAAGCGGCGGGTACACGTCGGTTTTGACGATGGACTTGTGAAGCAGACGCTGGATTTGCTGGCCGCGGCGCGGGAGATGGCGGGTGGGGGTGAGATCCCGCCGCCCCTGGAGGACAGCCCCAAGTGTCCGCGCTGTTCGCTGGTGGGCATCTGTCTGCCGGACGAGGTGAGCTTTCTCAAGGGCAGCCGCTACGTGGTGCGGCCGGACGACGTGCGGCGCTTGATGCCGGCGCGGGATGACGCCTTGCCCATGTATGTCATTGCCCAAGGTGGAATTGTGGGGAAATCGGGCGATACCCTTACCGTCAGAGTCAAGCGAACAACGGTTGCCAAGACGAGGCTGCTGGACGTTTCCAGCGTTTCGATATTCGGCAACGCGCAGGTGACGGCGCAGGCGACGCGCGAGCTGCTGGAGCGGGGGATACCGATCTGCCATTTCACCTATGGAGGTTGGCTGAAGGGCGTGACGTGGGGGATGGCGCACAAGAACGTAGAGTTGCGCATGCGTCAGTTCCGGGCGGCAGGCGACCTGCCGACATCGCTGGCAATTGCGAAAGAGGTGGTAAGGGCCAAGCTGCGAAACAGCCGGGTGATGCTGCGCCGCAACCATCCGGAAGCTCCGGCAGCGGCATTGGAGGAGATAAAGCGATTTACCGCCATGGTGGATACGGCGGACTCTTTCGGGACGCTGCTCGGCATTGAAGGGGCGGCGGCCCGGGTCTACTTTGCCAATTTCGGGGAGATGATCAGGTCCGGGCTTTCCGGGTTTGATTTTCGGACGCGCAACCGCAGGCCGCCGAAGGATCCGGTGAACGCGGTACTTTCTTTCCTGTACTCGATGATGATGAGGCAGGCGATGGTGTCGGCGATGGCGGTTGGGTTTGATCCTTACATGGGATTTTATCATCAGCCCAAGTATGGACGGCCTGCGCTGGCCCTGGATCTTGCCGAAGAATTTCGTCCCTTGATCGCAGATTCGGCCGCGCTGACGCTGTTCAACAACGCCGAGTTGAAGGAGAAGCATTTTATACGCCGGGGCGGCGCCGTCTCCCTGACCCAGGACGGACGCAAGGCGGTAATCGGAGCCTTCGAACGCAGGATGGATACACTGATAACGCACCCTCTGTTCAAGTACTCGATAAGCTATCGCCGCATCATGGAGGTGCAGGCGCGGTTGCTGGGCCGCCACCTGCTGGGGGAACTGCAGAGATATCCCGGCTTTACCACGAGGTGATGAATGCGCAACAGATACATTGTGGCCTATGATGTGAGCGACGGCAAGCGGTTGCGCAGGGTTTTCAAGAAGATGAACGGGTTCGGCGACGCGTTGCAGTACTCGGTATTCGCCTGCGATCTCTCTTCAAAGGAGCGCGTCATTATGGAGGAGGCGCTGACCGACATCATTAACCTCAAGGAAGACCGCGTGATCATAATCGATATTGGTCCCGTAGAAGGCAGGGGTGGGGACGTAGTGCGTACATTAGGCCGCCAGACCAAGCCAAGGCAGAGGGAGGCATTGGTCGTCTGATCGGGTTGTGGCAAACTGCGGAAGGAAGGGGCAGTTGAGTTTACCGCTGGAATGCGAGAGGTCGGGTGCTGTATTCATTAGAGGGGAAGCGCTCGCACGATTATTGGCCGGAAAGGTGGAGTTATAAGAGGAAAACTGACAATGTGAATAACAGATCAGACATCAAAACCTGGAATCGAGGCCGCGAACGGCACTATTTGGGCGGAATGTCCTGTATTACCGCTGTTTCCATGGCTGGGAGGTCATGGCTCCATTGAAGGAAGCGCGTGAAGTTCGCGGCTTGATGCTGTACTTGATCGTTTCCATGGCTGGGAGGTCATGGCTCCATTGAAGGATGGTTGCATATGGGATGTACAGGTTCAGGCCGCGATGTTTCCATGGCTGGGAGGTCATGGCTCCATTGAAGGTCAATACCTACGGCTCCGAAGTCATCGACGCCCAAAGTTTCCATGGCTGGGAGGTCATGGCTCCATTGAAGGATACTACTACCTGAAGGGATACTTCGACCGGCAGAAGTTTCCATGGCTGGGAGGTCATGGCTCCATTGAAGGTCGCTTACTACTGGCCCTCTCTCATACGGCTGTCGTTGTTTCCATGGCTGGGAGGTCATGGCTCCATTGAAGGACCATTCCGATCAGTTGATTCAAGTCACGGCTGATAGGTTTCCATGGCTGGGAGGTCATGGCTCCATTGAAGGAACGTTGGAATCGAAAGCGTTGTCCAGCATCGTAAGCACGTTTCCATGGCTGGGAGGTCATGGCTCCATTGAAGGGGCAAAGTCGTTGACATCAACATCATCAACAGTAGTACGTTTCCATGGCTGGGAGGTCATGGCTCCATTGAAGGTCTCCAATCATGACGGTCACCGGCGCCAGTTCCTCCGGGTTTCCATGGCTGGGAGGTCATGGCTCCATTGAAGGCGCTCATCCCGCAACCGCTCACCCTTTGCCCGCAAAGGTTTCCATGGCTGGGAGGTCATGGCTCCATTGAAGGGGATAAGACGCCACGGAAACGGCGCAAGGTACGCGGAGTTTCCATGGCTGGGAGGTCATGGCTCCATTGAAGGGGGGAGCACCGCCGGGCTATCGCCAATTTCTTCCTGGTTTCCATGGCTGGGAGGTCATGGCTCCATTGAAGGTAGGCGATGACGACGTGATCGGAACGGGGCAGGACGTGTTTCCATGGCTGGGAGGTCATGGCTCCATTGAAGGCCGACAGTCGGTCGTGCAACCGGCGGCCGTGCCGTAGTTTCCATGGCTGGGAGGTCATGGCTCCATTGAAGGACATCCTGGTGGACAAAATAGAGTACTCGCCGAAACCGTTTCCATGGCTGGGAGGTCATGGCTCCATTGAAGGCATAAATTCGACCGTGAGCAAAGCATTGTGTTGCCACGTTTCCATGGCTGGGAGGTCATGGCTCCATTGAAGGCTGCTGCCCCTGCTGCATTCGGCTGCTGGATCTATGCGTTTCCATGGCTGGGAGGTCATGGCTCCATTGAAGGTTCAGTGTTTCGTTGTCGGCTTCCTCTATCTCGATGTTTCCATGGCTGGGAGGTCATGGCTCCATTGAAGGAATCAGAACTTTTTCATCGAGGCCGTGAAGCATAAGGTTTCCATGGCTGGGAGGTCATGGCTCCATTGAAGGCCCCGATTTTCCCCTGCCGTCATCACGCCGGCCAGTGTTTCCATGGCTGGGAGGTCATGGCTCCATTGAAGGTGAATCTTGGCGGCGCCCTGGCGCAGATCCAGTTCGCGTTTCCATGGCTGGGAGGTCATGGCTCCATTGAAGGATAATTGTCCATAACACCGTTACCGTCTGTCCGCCTTGTTTCCATGGCTGGGAGGTCATGGCTCCATTGAAGGAGGTCAAAAGGGCATTAAAGCGGGTTCCGGAGAACGCTGGTTTCCATGGCTGGGAGGTCATGGCTCCATTGAAGGCGGCGGTAGCGGGCACGACCTGCGTATCCACATTCAGTTTCCATGGCTGGGAGGTCATGGCTCCATTGAAGGCGGCGGTAGCGGGCACGACCTGCGTATCCACATTCAGTTTCCATGGCTGGGAGGTCATGGCTCCATTGAAGGTGTACCCGTCGGTCCGGGCGCCTGGCAGCCAGATCAGTTTCCATGGCTGGGAGGTCATGGCTCCATTGAAGGTGTACCCGTCGGTCCGGGCGCCTGGCAGCCAGATCAGTTTCCATGGCTGGGAGGTCATGGCTCCATTGAAGGGATAACACGATCCCCCACGAACAGGGCGGAACCACGCTCGTTTCCATGGCTGGGAGGTCATGGCTCCATTGAAGGATGGCAGGTTGCCCCTGTAGGGTGAGAGGGCGGCTTCGTTTCCATGGCTGGGAGGTCATGGCTCCATTGAAGGAAGACCATTGCGTATTCACTGAGCAGCAAGGGGATTTGTTTCCATGGCTGGGAGGTCATGGCTCCATTGAAGGGTGCTGTGCGCGTCGAGAGTGAGATCCGCGGTGGCGTGTTTCCATGGCTGGGAGGTCATGGCTCCATTGAAGGCGGGATCCCCGCGACGTGGACCGGGCCGTTGCGTTCGTTTCCATGGCTGGGAGGTCATGGCTCCATTGAAGGCGGATCGTCGAGGATTTCGGCGCGAGGAGTACGGATCTTGTTTCCATGGCTGGGAGGTCATGGCTCCATTGAAGGAGCTTGAAAAGAACCCGTCGGCGCGCCGGACGGCGTTGTTTCCATGGCTGGGAGGTCATGGCTCCATTGAAGGTGTCATTCTGCCCGCGGGTCGGCGCGGGGTGTCGGAGTTTCCATGGCTGGGAGGTCATGGCTCCATTGAAGGATTGACTGTGAGGACTGGCCTAATGACAGTCAGGACGTTTCCATGGCTGGGAGGTCATGGCTCCATTGAAGGTGTCATTCTGCCCGCGGGTCGGCGCGGGGTGTCGGAGTTTCCATGGCTGGGAGGTCATGGCTCCATTGAAGGATTGACTGTGAGGACTGGCCTAATGACAGTCAGGACGTTTCCATGGCTGGGAGGTCATGGCTCCATTGAAGGATGTTGATATCGTCGACAGTACCGGAATCAGGATGGAGTTTCCATGGCTGGGAGGTCATGGCTCCATTGAAGGTGGTCGAGGACCTGGAGGACTCCGACTGGAGCGCCGAGGTTTCCATGGCTGGGAGGTCATGGCTCCATTGAAGGAAAAAGTTATCTCGTGAGAAAATCGACGGAAAACGTCGTTTCCATGGCTGGGAGGTCATGGCTCCATTGAAGGCCCAGGAACCGGAATTCGATCCGGCCGACATCCGCCTCGTTTCCATGGCTGGGAGGTCATGGCTCCATTGAAGGCGCTAACGTGGACGAACCGCTCATCGCCCGTAAACACGTTTCCATGGCTGGGAGGTCATGGCTCCATTGAAGGTGCCTGCGGTAGTGGCTGGAATTGAATAGCTGTGCCTGTTTCCATGGCTGGGAGGTCATGGCTCCATTGAAGGTCAAACGAACCAATCAAGCAGATTGTCGAGGAGCTGGTTTCCATGGCTGGGAGGTCATGGCTCCATTGAAGGGCAGTCAGGATGTCGGCATTACGAAACCGCATACGCCACGTTTCCATGGCTGGGAGGTCATGGCTCCATTGAAGGGCGATAGCGTGCCTCACGACCGATTCAGCACCAGTCAGGTTTCCATGGCTGGGAGGTCATGGCTCCATTGAAGGAGCATGAACTTGGGTATGTCGATGAAATTTTTGCGCCCGTTTCCATGGCTGGGAGGTCATGGCTCCATTGAAGGACAGCCCAAGCTGACGCACGAATTCAAAGCTACGCTGTTTCCATGGCTGGGAGGTCATGGCTCCATTGAAGGGTGGCCGGTGGGCGGCGTAGACGGGTTGATCGACCACGAGTTTCCATGGCTGGGAGGTCATGGCTCCATTGAAGGCCGGCCATTCGTGAGTTTGTTGGCGGTCGTCGCCAGAGTTTCCATGGCTGGGAGGTCATGGCTCCATTGAAGGCGCTATACAGACGGGAGATTCAAGTCTGCCATACTGGTTTCCATGGCTGGGAGGTCATGGCTCCATTGAAGGCTATGATGGCATAGTCCGGATCGCCGAGGTAGGGGTAGTTTCCATGGCTGGGAGGTCATGGCTCCATTGAAGGCTGGCGACCGACGATAGCGTTGTAGGCGACCCGCTCCACGTTTCCATGGCTGGGAGGTCATGGCTCCATTGAAGGGCGGTCAAAATATCGGCGTTGCGAAACCGCATGCGCCACGTTTCCATGGCTGGGAGGTCATGGCTCCATTGAAGGGCGGTCAAAATATCGGCGTTGCGAAACCGCATGCGCCACGTTTCCATGGCTGGGAGGTCATGGCTCCATTGAAGGCAGAACGTCAACGAGGGGATGCAGATGGGCGAAGCTGTTTCCATGGCTGGGAGGTCATGGCTCCATTGAAGGGTGTGGGACTACCGGAAGGAAATCGCCATCAAGCGGTGTTTCCATGGCTGGGAGGTCATGGCTCCATTGAAGGATGATGATGTAGCGGTCGCCGGGCCGGATCAGGTTGGTTTCCATGGCTGGGAGGTCATGGCTCCATTGAAGGGGATTACACGGTTTGGGGGTCCGCCATAACCGTTATGTTTCCATGGCTGGGAGGTCATGGCTCCATTGAAGGGGCTCGTTCGCCCATACGTTGCGGGGCACTCTGTCCGGTTTCCATGGCTGGGAGGTCATGGCTCCATTGAAGGTGATCAGGGCGAAGCGGTGATTCACCTTTTCGAGGCCGTTTCCATGGCTGGGAGGTCATGGCTCCATTGAAGGGAATATCCGGCGAAGCCGGGGAAGTCTCTGATGAGATGTTTCCATGGCTGGGAGGTCATGGCTCCATTGAAGGTGGTTGCGGTACGGCATCAGGTCGATCAGGTACAGCGTTTCCATGGCTGGGAGGTCATGGCTCCATTGAAGGTGGTGAATCCAGACGGTGCGGCACAATGGCCGGTCGTGTTTCCATGGCTGAGAGGTCATGGCTCCATTGAAGGGTGGCCCGCACGCGAAAATCATAAGCGGTATTGGCGTCGTATCCATGGCTGGGAGGTCATGGCTCCATTGAAGGAGCGTCACGTTGACGCCAGTCTCCATCACCAGGTTGGTTTCCATGGCTGAGAGGTCATGGCTCCATTTGCCCTACCGCATGGCGCGCAGCAGCCGGGGATACACACTGTATGAGCGGTTCGATGGGGCGGCTAGTTCATGATTGAGAGGGAAAATAGAGAGCAGGCGCGCGACTCCCTCACGGCTCAACGGGGAGAGCATTGAACTCAGCGATCACGGCACCCGCCGGCAGTTGCGCCACCACATCCAGGTACCACCACCAATGTTCAGGTGTCACATCCGTTTCCGTCTCTCGCCAGCGCGCCAGATCTGCAATCGTCTGAATCGCCTGATAGAACAGATGCGCACGTTGCAGCAAACGCTTATCTGCATCCGCCAGCCGTATCTGCTGTTCCGTAGTCAGCTGATCTTCCACCCGATGAAGCTCACTCCGGGTCATAAGCATCTGCAGGTGCTCCATGCCGCTGACATCCGGGAAGTCAACATCTGTCTCGTACGCAGATAGATTTCTTTCGATAGCGGTCATGACAGGATCTCTTCTAATACACCAAGTCTATCGAAAACAGATTTACGCAAGTATAAGTCAGGCCGTTCAACTATATATGCGCTCTCAAGAACGCCGCCCATGTCCAACATGACCAACCAGGTCTGCCAATGGGCCGCTCAAGTATCCATGGCTGAGAGGTCATGGCTCCATTTGCCCTACCGCATGGCGCGCAGCAGCCGGGGCTACACATTGTACGAGCGGTTCACCGAGCCCGCGTAGTTCGCAATTGAGAGGGAAATCGGACAAAAGGCGATAAAACAGGAAAGGCACAATACGCCGGGTAGTCATAGTTCATTCGGCGAGCAGCTCAGCCAGGTGGCGGTTCCGCTCAACGCTGGCCCGGAAATGCGCCCAGGATGCTGTTCGCTGCGCTCCGAGATGGTGAATTCCTACGGCCCAATATTGACATATTGCCTGGACCCGTTTTTTAGGCAGGTCACCAACCCTTGCGCTTACAACTGATACCACGTATCATTTGGGTTCGTTTTGATACCACGTATCAATTGGATTCGCAAGATAAAAATGAAAGCGAGTGTGTTTTGAACCCGAAATCTGATCTCCAACCCATTCCCGTGACCATCATTACCGGATTTCTGGGTTCTGGGAAGACCACGCTGCTCAACCGCATTCTTCATGCAGAGCATGGTCTGCGCGTGGCTGTGCTGGTGAATGACTTTGGCGCCATCAATATCGATACGCAGCTCGTTGTAGGTATGGAGGAAGACACGATCAGCCTTGCCAACGGCTGCATCTGCTGCACCATCCGCGACGACTTTCTCAAAGCCACACTCGACCTGCTCCAGCGGCCACAGCCACCCGAATATATCGTGGTTGAAACCAGCGGCGTCTCCGACCCACTCGAAGTCGCGCTTACGTTTCGGTCGACCCGGCGCGTGCGGATTGACAGCATCCTGACCGTGATGGATGCCGAACAGAGCCTGGGCCTCGACCGGCGCCATGAGGCGCTGTCCGTCCATCAGGTCGGCATGGCGGATATCGTCATCCTGAATAAGGTCGATCTGGTGAACGGGGCACAGCTTCAAGCGGCGCGGGATTACATCCGGGACATCGTCCCCCAGGCACGCATCATCGAAACGACACAAGCAGATGTGCCGCTTGAACTGCTGTTGAATGTGGGTCAATTTGAAATCGAGCGTCTGGCAAGCCGCCAGCCACACGATATTCATGTTCATACCGAAGATGAAGAACACGGACATGAAGACGACGAACACCACCATCAACATACAGACCACACGCTGGTTTTCAGCACCTGGAGCTGGCGCAGTTCGCAGCCTGTCTCATTTCGCGCCTTGCAACGGATGGTCAACCGCCTGCCGGAAACGATCTATCGCGCCAAAGGGATTTTCTTTCTGGCGGATGCCCCCGGTCAAAAGGGGATTGTGCAGGTCGTAGGCAGACGCGCCAGCCTGACCTTGACCGAGGATGGTTGGGAAGATGCAGCGCCACACTCGCAGCTCGTCGTCATTGGCGCAGAGGGGAGTGTAGACGGGGATGATCTGAACCAGCGCATGGAAACCTGTCTGGCAGTCAATGCCCCGAAATCCGAATGGGGACATGTCACGCGCACCGTCACTGAATGGCTGCGCCAGCGGCTGCCCGGCAGCTCATGAACTACGATGAAGGAGGAACTCCTGATATGGAGAGCCATCACTTCCCGGCGCCAGTGACGATTCTCAGCGGCTTTCTCGGCGCAGGCAAGACCACCCTGCTTAACCACATCCTGCACGGCAATCACGGTCTGAAGATCGCGGCGCTGGTGAACGACTTTGGCGCGATTAACATTGACGCCCAGTTGGTCGTCGGTGTCGAAGGCGAAACGGTCAATCTGTCGAACGGCTGCATCTGCTGCACGATTCGTGGTGACTTGCTGAAGGAAACGCTCAAACTGCTGCGGCGGGAGGACCCCCCGGAATACATCATCATCGAGACCAGCGGTGTATCCGATCCTATCGCTGTCGCCAATACCTTCCTGGCGCCTGAAATCAAACCGTTGGCGCGGCTCGACAGCATCCTGGTCGTCGTGGATGCCGGTCATATCCTGACACTGGACGAAGAAAATTTAGGGCTGGCGCTGGATCAGATCGCCGTCGCGGACATCGTGGTACTGAACAAAGTCGATCTGGTCACGGCGGAGGAGCTGGAAGAGATCAAAACCGATCTGATGCGACGCATTGCGCCGAGAGTGAAGATGAGAAAGGCGTCTCTCAACGTAGTGGACATCAAGACCGATCTGGTTGGACGCACTGTGCCGGAAGCGCGCATTCTGGAAGTGACTTACGGACAGGCGCCGCTGGAACTGGTGCTGGGTGTGGGCGAGTATGCACCGGAACGCCTGCAGCGGCGCGCCGAGCGCGATGTGCATGTGCATGGCGTGGATGAGGAACAGGATCATGATGGCGGGCATCACCATGAACATACCGACCATACGCTGGTATTCAGCACCTGGAGTTGGACGACGGATAAACGGCTGTCGCTGAAAGCGCTACGCGGGATGTTCGAGGAACTGCCCAGTACCATCTACCGCGCTAAAGGTGTAGTTCAGCTGCATGATATGCCGGACAACAGGTGGATTCTGCAAATGGTGGGCAAAAGCGCCAGCCTGACGCTGGCCGATGAATGGGGCGATGAGCCGCCCCGCACGCAGATTGTGATGATCGCCTCGCATGGCGGGCTGGATGTTGAGGCGCTCCGCACGCAGCTGGAAGCCTGTATCGTTGCGGATACGCGCCCCGCTGCCGTGAGGCAGAAGACCGCCAAAACGGAATGGACGCGCGAACGTCAGTAAGCCGCATATGGGAAAAAGAAAACGACAAAGGGAACATGGTTCGAAAACTGACCTGCGACCTGTGTTCTCAAAACCAAGAACTCAGGCAGCTTACGTTTGATGGCCTGATTGACCAATGCTAAGATTGGCAACGACAGCGATTCATCCCATTTGCGAACGCCCCATGTGGTCTGATTGAGCCGGCAAGAGATTTATCTATTCATTGACCCGTCCCGTCGAAAGGTGCTG
The DNA here is from genome assembly GCA_965204525.1 of Caldilineaceae bacterium. Classification (GTDB taxonomy): domain Bacteria; phylum Chloroflexota; class Anaerolineae; order Caldilineales; family Caldilineaceae; genus Bin5. The sequence goes on from OZ241994.1 coordinate 4,353,952, forward strand.
CGCCTATGCCTACTCCACCCAGAATTTTCCTTCTGCTGGCGCTTGTCAGTCTTCTGTGCGCCTGCGGAGGAAACAGGGCGGAGCCCCAAGAGGAACGTCTCCAGGTCGTCGCCACCGTCTCCCCCATCACCAACATCGTCTACAACATCAGCGGTGACCACGTCGAGCTGACCGGCCTCGTGCCCGCCGGCACCGACTCGCATACCTTCGAGCTGGCCCCCTCCGACGCAGTCACTCTGGCCAGTGCCGATCTCATCTTCATCAACGGGCTCGACCTGGAGACCTCCGCAATGCAGATGGCAGAGGCCAATCTGAAGGACGGAGGCGAGATCGTTCTCCTCGGTGAAATGGTCATCGACCCTGAAGAGTATGTTTTCGATTTCTCCTTTCCCGAAGAGGCCGGCAGCCCCAATCCCCACCTGTGGACCGACCCGATCTTCGCACTCCAGTACGCCGAAATCGTACGCGACAGGTTGACCGCCCACGACCCGGACAACGCCGCAGCATACCAGGCCAACTATGACGAGTTCGCCGCGCGTATCGAGGCGCTGGATGCCGCCATTCAGGCCACGACCGCCAGCATCCCCGCAGAAAACCGCAAACTGTATACCTATCACGATTCGTTCGCCTACTTCGCGCCCCGCTACGGCTATACAGTTCTGGGCGCGATCCAACCGGCCGATTTCTCGGAACCGTCGGGTCAGGAGGTCGCGGCGCTCATAGACCAACTGCGCGAAGGCGCCGTACCCGCCATCTTTGGCTCGGAGGTCTTCCCCTCCCGCGTTGTCGATCAGATCGGCCGCGAGGCGGGCGTGCAGTTTGTCAGCACCTTGAGCGACGACGATCTTCCCGGAAATCCGGGGGACCCTGAACATTCCTACATAGGTATGATGGTGGAAAACCTGAAAACAATGGCGGAAGCCCTTGGCGGCGACCCCGCGCTGATGGACGGCCTGGAGACCGACAACGTGCCCGGCCCGGACAGTTCCGTTAACCAGTAACTTAAGCGATGCCAGGCAACGATAACTCGAATGGATGCCCTAAAAGCGCCAGTACTGTCCTGGGTTCGATTCAACCGCACGACTTCTCCGAACCGTCCGCGCACGACGCGGCCAACGTGCCGGACACTGAGTAAATTCGCTAAGCAGCAGAAACGCCTCGATGAAGGATATCTGTGAAGCATTATGAGATTTTCCGTCTCGTCGGCAAGATGGTACAGTCAACAGGAGCAGTTGGACGCGAGTAAGCGGTTGACGGGAAACCGGTATTGACGCCGCCGGCCGGCGCTACACTGCACCTTATTGCGAAAATTCGCAACAAACAAAATTATCATGTCCCACAATACCGTAGAGATCAATCAGCAGTTGCGCAAAGCCGGCTACCGGGTAACGCCCCAACGCCAGCTCATCCTGGACGCCGTCTGTCAACTCGGTGACCATGTCACGCCCGAAGCCGTGTACGACCATGTACACCGCACCGCGCCCACGCTGAGCCGGGCGACTGTCTACCGGGTACTGCACTTTCTGACAGAACAGCACATCCTGGCGATGGTGTATATGGCCGACGGCCGGCTCGCCTACGAGATGGCCGGCCCAGAGCCGCATCACCACCTCGTCTGCCGCACCTGCGACAGCCTGCTCGAGCTGCCGCACAGCGTTTTGCTGTCCTTTCTCCTGGCGATGGAGTCCCAATACGACTTTGAGATCGACGTAAGTCATCTCTCATTCTTTGGGCATTGCACCGACTGCCGCAGCTCTGACGGCGCCTGACGCCCCCGCCGAGGAAAGCGTGCCGGCCATCTTTGGCTCAATCCTCTTCCCCGATGTGGAAAACATGAAGACGCTGGCGAGCGTGCTGGGGGGCGACCCCTCGCTGATGGATGGCGTAGAGGCCGGCAACGCGCCCGACAGCGAATAAGAGGTCAGGAAGCGCCAATGAATCCGCTCATCGAATTAAGAGGCGTAGCCTTCGGCTACGGCTCGTTCAATGTTTTGGACGAGATCGACCTGCATCTGCATCCCGGCCAGTTTGTCGGCCTGGTGGGGCCGAGCGGCGCCGGCAAGACTTCCCTGTTGAAGCTCATTCTGACCCTCCTCACGCCAGGAGAAGGAGAGATCCAGCGCGTGCGTCCCGACCTGCGTATCACCTATGTACCGCAGATTGAGACCGTCGACTGGAGTTTCCCCGTCACGGCCGAGGAGGTGGTGTTGATGGGCCTCGACCACCGCCAGAACATCTGGCCCTGGCCCCGCTCCCGCGAGCGCAAAAGGGCGCGCGAAATCCTGGAGCGGTTGGAGATCGGCCACCTGGCGGAGCGCCATATCCGCGATCTCTCCGGCGGACAGCAGCAACGCGTTTTCCTGGCCCGGGCGCTGGTCGCAGACCCGGAAGTTCTCGTGCTGGATGAGCCCACCACCGGCGTGGATGTCCGCAGCGCCGAAAATATCTTCCACTGGCTCACCGTGCTTAATAAAGAGGGAATGACGATCCTGCTGACTACCCACGACCTCAACATGGCCGCCGCCCATGTGCCCTGGGTCGTCTGCCTCAACCGCCGCATCGTAGCCCAGGGGCCCCCGCAAGAGATCTTTACCGAAGAGATTCTGGGCCATGCTTACCAGGGAGACTTCATTGTCATCCGCCAGGACGAGCTGATCTTCGTGCAACAGAGGCCCCATCCTCACGGTCTGAAGGAGGTGCTCCCGGACCCGGTGGAAGGGGGCCTGCCCAATCACGACAGCGTGGAAAAGATAGTTTAGCCCAATACCGCCTCAAAGGAGGCCTGACCGCTATGGACGTTCTGCTTTCCCCGTTTCAATATGAGTTCTTTCGCAACGGCACCATTGCCGCCGTCCTCGTCGGCGGCCTCTGCGCCCTGATCGGCGTCTACATCGTCCTGCGCGGCATGAGTTTCATCGGCCACGGCCTCTCCCACGCCGTCTTCGGCGGGGCGGTTGTCGCCTTCATTCTCCAGTTCAACTTCTACGTCGGGGCGGTGTCCTGGGGTTTTATCGCCGCCCTGCTGATCAATCAGACCGTACGCAAAACGACAATCAGCGCCGACGCCGCCATCGGCGTGGTGACGACCGCCAGTTTCGCCTTGGGGGTCGCGCTCATCTCACGCTACCGCCGCTTCTCCCAATCGTTCGACGCGGCCCTCTTCGGCAATGTCCTCGGCGTCACCCCGACCGACATTGCCGTGATCGTCTTCGTTACCCTGGCGGCGACGTTTATGATCTTTTTCTTCTACAAGCAGCTGCTCTTCACGACTTTCAATACCGAGGTCGCACAGGTCTACGGGGTTCCCACCGTCTGGATCGAGACCTGGTTTGCCCTGATACTTGCGGCAGTGATCATCGCCGCAGTCCAGATCATGGGCGTGACGATGATCGGGGCGGCGCTGGTCGTCCCTCCGATTACGATTCGGCTGCTGACCGACAGCTTCCATCGCCTCATGATCTACTCGACAGTTTTGGGCGCGGTGACCGGACTGATCGGAATGTATCTCAGCTTCTACGTGGACGTGTCCAGCGGGGCGTCGATTGTGTTGCTGCAATCGATACTTTTCTGCATCACTCTCTTCTACGTTGCCAAAATACGCAACAGACGCCGGTTTGTCGGAACGCCGGTCTACGGTCCAACCTGAAGGGGTGAGCGTAGAGAGAGGGTGGCAATTGGAGGGCCCGTACACGAGAGGTAGCCCTGTGTACGGAGCAGAACGTTGACGGCGGGGAAAACGGCCTTCACCTTTCGCTCTCCATCTCTTCCATCTCCACAGACGCCAGTTCGTATTCCTCAGCCAACCCGCTGTCTTCGTACCCGGGCGTCGTCTGCCCCAGGCGAAACAGCGCCATCGCCGCCGCGGCCTGTTCGGCCTCCTGTTTGCTCTGCCCCTGGCCGACGCCGTAGGGCTGCTTGCCGATCGTCACCTGCCGCGTGAAAAGCCGGGCATGGTCCGGCCCCTCCGTGTGGACCGTTCTGTAACGGGGCGTCTGTCCCATCGCCGCCTGCACCCACTCCTGCAGGCGGCTCTTGGGATCCTTGGTCAGTGCGTGCTGTGCCACGCGCCCGATCTCCTCGATCAGGCGCGGTTCGAGAAACTCGCGCAGCGCCGAGAGTCCCTGATCAAGGTAGAGGGCGCCGATAAAGGCCTCGTAGGTATCGCACAGCGTCGTGCGGCGGCCGCGCCCCCCACTTTCCTCCTCGCCGCGCCCCAGCAGCAGGTAGTCGCCCAGTCCCAACTCCCTGGCGAAGCGCGATAACGTCTCCCGTTTGACCAGCGCCGACCGCAGATTCGTCAGCTCACCTTCCCGCCGCTCCGAAAATCGTCGGAACAGCAGCTCGCTGACAATGAAACTCAGCACCGCATCCCCCAGGAATTCAAGACGCTGATTGTCCTGCAGGTCAATTTCTTCATCGGCCTCGTGCAGGTAGCTGCGATGAACAAACGCCCGTTGCAGCAGGGCGCGATCATTGAAGCGGACGCCTACCGCGCCCTCAAGTTCGTTCCAAGTATCGTGCTCGAACTCCATGCCAATGCCTCCCTGGCACAGAAAAACGCTAGACCGCCGGCAGCCGTTTGAGACCCAGGCCGGTGAGGTTGACGACCACGGTATCCGACGGTTTCAGCTGGGGACGCAAACTCGTCAGAGCCGCCGCCACCGTGGCGCTGGTCGGCTCGACAAAGAGCCCGCGCTGGGCCAGACGCTCCTGCGCTTCCAGGATCTCCTCATCGTTGACCACGATCGCCGTACCGCCCGACTGCCGCAAAGCCCACAAGATAGAGCGGTTGCGCACCGGGTTCTCGACCGCGATGCCGTCGGCCAGAATGCTCGGCGCAACCTGGCGGCGCGGCACGATCTCGCTGTGGCCTTCGTGAAACGCGTCGCAGATCGGCGTAATCGGCTCGGCCTGCACCGCCACCATCCGCGGCAACCTCTCAATGACCCCGCTGCGGTGCAGATGCTGAAACCCCCGCCACGCACCCAGGAAAAGGCCGCCATAGCCGACCGGGCTCACAAACCAGTCCGGGACCCGCCCCCCAAGCTGCTCCCAGATCTCCCAGGCATTGGTCATGAAGCCCAGCAGGCAGGCCGGATGCCAGGCATGGGAAGCATACACCACATCAACGCCGGTCTCAGAGGCTTCAGCGGCTTCCGTCGCCGCCGTACGCGGTCCGCTGACCTCAACCAGCTCGGCCCCATACACCGCAATCTGCGTCTTCTTCGGCTGTGGCGCGTACGCCGGCACAAAGATCCGGGCAAACAGGCCCGCCCTAGCCGCGTAGCAGGCAAGGCTGGCGCCCGCATTGCCGCTGGAGTCGTCCATGACCGTTCGAACGCCCTGGCCCACAAGCCAGTTCACGATCACGCTTACCCCGCGGTCCTTATAGCTGCCTGAAGGCATCAACCCCTCAAATTTCCAGTAGACCCGCTGGCGCCCCCAGTTGTCCTTGATCAACGGCGTCCACCCCTCCCCCAGCGAAAACAGCTCGCGCCCCTCGGCCACTACCGGCAGCATCGCCAGGTAGCGCCAGTGGCCCGGCTCTCGATCATCAATCCGGTCCGGGTCAAAGGGAGGCAGGTCGCGATACTCCAACGGTTCGCCGCTGAGAGGGCAACGCAGGGGAGCTTCTTCGGCAGCAACCTGAAAGCTGCTGCTGGGGCAGTAAGCGATCAACCGTCGGTTCCTTTCCGGGGGCGGAGTGGAGAAAGTGCGCCCCGTTCAAGCAGGGACGCGTTAACCATTCTTCACATACTGTTGTAACCGAACTGAGTAGAATGGTCAAGTGGGAAGGCTGTCAGTGCCTCGCCCAACTGCTGCGGAACAACGATAATGTGTTAAAATCGGACCGTTCCCAAGACAACCCGGAGACCGTGCTCCCACCAATACCCAGAACAGCCCCCACCAGACTGCCAACCACCGAATAGAGAGTCCCCAAGATGAAAATCAAACGCATCTCCGCCTATCAGGTCGACCTGCCCTTGCACGAAGGCCGCTACGCCTGGTCCGGGGGCAAATCGGTCTCCGTATTCGACAGCACCATCGTCCAGGTCGAGACAGACAACGGCCTCGCCGGCCACGGCGAAGTCTGCCCTCTCGGCCCCTTCTATCTGCCCGCCTACGCGGCCGGCGTGCGCACCGGTCTGGCCGAACTGGCCCCCCACCTCATCGGCCTCGACCCTCGCCAGCTGGCCATCCTCAACGAACAGATGGACCGGGCCCTCAAGGGCCACCCCTACGTCAAATCAGGCATCGACATCGCCTGCTGGGACATCCTCGGCCAGGCCGCCGGACAGCCCGTCTGCGTCCTCCTGGGCGGACGCTACGGCGAAGACTTCATCCTCTACCGCGCCATCTCCCAGCGCCCCCCGGCCGAAATGGCGGACTCCGTCGCCGCCTACCGCGCCGAAGGCTACCGCCGTTTCCAGCTGAAGGTCGGCTCCGACGCCGACACCGACATCGAACGGATCCACGCGGTGGCCGCCGTCCTGGGCCCGGGCGACGTGCTCATCGCCGACGCCAACACCGGCTGGCTCGTCCACGAGGCCGCCCGCGTCGTACGCGGCGTCCAGGATGTCGATGTCTATATCGAGCAACCCTGCCTCGGCTACGACGCCTGCCTCTCGATCCGCCGCCGCACCTCGCACCCCTATATCCTCGACGAAACCATCGACGGCATCGACGCCCTCCTTACAGCGCAGCGCGACGACGCCATGGACGCCGTAAACATCAAGATCAGCAAATTCGGCGGACTGACCAAGGCCCGGCAGGCGCGCGATCTCTGTGTCTCCCTCGGCATCGCCATGACCATCGAGGACAGCTGGGGCGGCGACATCACAACCGCCGCCATCGCCCATCTGGCGCACAGCACACCGCCCGAATTCCTCTTTACCGCCACCGATTTCAACAGCTACGTCACCGTCAGCACCGCCGAAGGCGCGCCCCAGCGCCGCAACGGCCGCATGGCAGCTTCCACCGCCCCCGGTCTCGGCATCAGCCCGCGCTGGCCGGCGCTGGGCGACCCCGTGCTGGTGATCGACTCTTAGTTTTCTACAGTTAATTGCATCTGCCAAGTCCCTATTCGCAGCGGGCCCAGCTGTCCCCAATCCGAATGGCAAAGTCCAAGTGCGCATACAAACTCTCTCTGATTTGTAATATCGCTGCCAGAAAGCATATAATTCGCCCGCAACGAATGGACTGAGCTTCCCCCCTCATCGCCAGCGCAATACCTTCGCCCCTTTCGATCTGGGGCGCACTCAGAGAAACCGGATCCATCTCTTGCCCTTCCATCGGCAAGCTGGACTCTCTTCCGCTCTTGCCATCCGGGAAGGTCAATGCGCCTCTGTCTGTCAGCAGCGAAGCCCGCTCTTCCTTTGACGACTCGAGTCAACAACCCAGGACGAAGTACCTTTGTCAACCGAAACACGGAGCAATGGCGCTCATCAGACCAATTCCGAAACCGTTTCCCCTGTCTCCGACCCTCCCGACAACTCTGCGAAGTTGGCTGCCCGCGTCCAGCTCTTCGAGTCCTTCTTCGAACAGCTGTACGTCGAGAAAGACGTCTACGCCCACGAAGACAAAATCGTCGTGAAATGGCCCCGAAAGTTCGAGGCGCCCGCCGATTACAATTTCCGCCTGCAACTGTCCAGCGGCCGCATCTACGCTGAATCCGAGGGCAGGGAAGGCGACAACGGCGACCGCACGCTGACTTCGGCCGTCTCGATTCCCGACGGGGAATACGAGCTGATCCTGATGCCGTCTCCCAGCGAGTACTATATCCGCGGCGTTCGCGTCCAACGCAGAATCCCGCTGTCGGTCGTGCGGTCGGACTACCGGACCGCCCCCTACGGCGGCTATGTCGAGCGTCAAATCGAACTTCTGCGCCACGCCGTTACCGGGGACGACGGTCTCTATTCCGAGATCGCCAAGATGACCCTGGGATGGTGGAACCGGATCAACGCAAGGAAGCTCGGCGCCGCCGTCAACGCGGTCGCGGGTTACGAAGAGGATCACCTTGCCCGCCTGATCGCGCTCCTGGGCATGGTCAGCCGCCACCGCGAAAACGACGAATTCCCCACTGAAGTCCGAGAAGAACTCGACGACTGCATTACCGGTTTCGCCTACCACCGGCAGGACTATGCAGAGAAAACAGGCAAAGCCGCCGGCGACACCGAAAGCCTCCTGCTCGCCGCCAGTGAGCTCCTGGCCGGGCAACTCTATCCTGACCGCCCGTTTTCGTACAGCCGGCAGACCGGGCAATGGCACCGCCAGCGCGCCGAAGATGCAGTTCTGCCCTGGCTCCAGCGCGCCGCGACCGCCGGTTTCGCCGACCCGTCAAGCCACAGCCTGGCCCAGCTGCTGACCGCCCTCTCCCACCTCATCGATCTGGCCGATTCGCAAGAGATCTGGGATCTGGCCGCAGTCGTGATCGATAAAGTCCTGGTGACCCTGGCGTTGGACTCCTTCCAGGGCGTTTACGGTGCCAGCCAGATTGCGGCAGAAAACGGAGGCGTCGTCCCGAACGGACATGTGTCGCCACTGGCCGGCGTTGCCCGCCTGATGTGGGGCATCGGCGCCTGGAACCGGCATCTGGCCGCGCCGGTAAGCCTCTGCTGTTGCCAGGGGTATCAACTGCCGCCCGTCATCGCCGCGCTGGCAACCGAACCAACCCCCGCCCCCATGTGGGCCAGCCAGCGCCACGCCATCGGGGCAGCGTGTGAAGAGGAGCGGAAGGCCGGCGAAGACCATCTACCCCGGACGCTCCACAAAGCGAGCTACAGGACGCCCGACTATCTGCTCAGCAGCGCGCAGGACTTCCAACCCGGTCGGCCCAGCCAGGGCGGGCAGAGCTGGCTGGCGACCCTGGACGCAGACGCGATCGTTTTCGTCAACCATCCCGGCGCAGATGCCCTCGAGCAACATGCCAACGGGGGCGACTACTGGCGCAGCGGGCTGCTGCCCCGCGTCGCCCAGCACCGCGATCTCCTGATCGCGCTCTACGCCCTGCCCGAGACAGATCCCTTTGGCTTCACCCGCGCCTATTTCCCCACCTTCGCCTTCGACGAGCACCAGGTAGGCAAAGAGTGGGCCTTCGCCGCCAAGGGAGACGCCTACATCGCCCTCGGCTGCTCACAACCCATCGAGCTTGTCCAGGACGGTCCCGCCGCCCTCCGCGAACTGCGGGCAACCGGGCACAACGCCGCCTGGCTATGCCAGATGGGCCGCAAAGCCGACTATGGCTCCTTTGCCGACTTCCGCAAACGGGTCCTCGCAGCCCGCTTCGACTGTGACAGCCTTGCCATTTCCTATCGCCCTTTGCAGGGTGATATGGTAACTTTCGACTGGAACGGACCGCTCCTGGTCAACGGCGAAGCGCAACCGTTGCATAGCGCCAACCATTACGAGGGCCCGAACTGCGTGACAGACGGCTGGCCGGCTACACAGATGGTCGTCGTCCATGGCGACCAGGCTATACAACTCAGTTTTGCCGATGGTTAACGCCATCATCAACAAAATTTCACAGTTTCAATCCAGGAGGAAAGCATGACCCAACGAAAGATGCATCGTCGCCGCTTCCTGCAGCTGTCGGGAGCAACAACCGCGGCCGTCGTCCTGGCTGCCTGCGGCGGCCCGGAACCGGAAGTGATCACCGAGGAGCCTGCCGTCGAACCGGCGGCCGAGGAAGAGCCGGCCAAAGAGGTCGTGATGGAAGAGGCCGAGGCGCCCTCCCAGTACTCGGAGTCACCGCGCCTGGCCGAGATGGTCGCCAATGGTGACCTGCCCCCCGTCACCGAGCGCCTGCCGGTCTCGCCCCTTGTCCTGCCGCGCGAATCGATCGGCGAGTACGGCGGCCTGGTCCGCCAGATTCACCTCGACCCGTCCAGCTTCGTCAGCCAGTACGGTTGGTTTGCCGAACGTATGCTGACCTATTCTGATCAGGACCTCAAGACCATCATCCCCAACCTCTTCGCCAGCTGGGAAGTCAGCGACGACGCCACCCACTACACCTTCCATCTGCATGAGGGTATGAAGTGGTCCGACGGCGAGCTCGTGACCACCGGCGACGTCGATTTCTGGTGGAACTCGATCGCCACCCATCCCGACGTCGCTTCCAGCGTCTGGTGGGTCTACCGCCACGGCGGCGAGAACATGGTCGTCGACATTCACGACGACTACAGCTTCTCCGTCACCTTTGCCGCCCCGTTCGGCAACTTCCCCGCCTACCTCACGCGCCGCATCCAGGGCGACTTCCTGCTGCCCAGCCACTACCTCAAGCAGTTCCACGGCGACTTCGCCGACGAGGACGACCTGGCCGCCATGCTCGAAGAGTCCGAGTATGAGACCTGGGTGCAGCTCCTCAGCAACAAGCGCAGTGGCCGCAGCATCTGGGGCACGCGCCCCAACTCCCCCGAGTATCCCATGCTCTCGGGCTGGATCGTAGACCAGGAGCCGCAGCAGGGCCTCGTGCTCATGAAGAGGAACCCCTACTACTGGAAGGTCGATACCTCGGGCCAGCAGCTGCCCTATGTTGAAGACCTGCGCATGGACTTCGTGGCCAACCACGAGATCGCCACGCAGAAGACGATCCAGGGCGAGCTCGACTATGTCGGACCGCATGATGTCTCGATTGCCCGTTATCCCCTCTACAAGGAAAACGAGCCGACTCAGCACTACCAGGTGATGGACTATGTAAGCTGCATGACCGACCGCTACACGCTCTATCCCTGCCACACGCTGACCGAAGACCTCGTGCTGCGTGACATCGTGCAGCACCCCAATTTCGTCAAAGCGCTGAACGTCGCAATCGACCGCGAGGAGATCAACCAGAATCTCTTCTTCGGCCTTGCCAAGATGGGCCAGCTGGCGCCGATGCCCAACTCGCAGTATTACGAACCGAAATATGCCGAAAACTGGTCCCAGTACGACCCCGACATGGCCAACCAGTTGCTGGACGACATGGGGCTGACGGAGCGCAACGGCGACGGCTTCCGCCTGCGCCCTGACGGCGAAGTGCTCAAGTTCAACATCGAGCACGCCGGGCCGCGTGTCGGCGTCGCCACCCACGAGTTCACCGAGATCGTCGTTACCTTCTGGCGCGAGGTCGGTATCGAAGCCTCCACCAAAGAGATCCAGATCTCGCTCTACAACGAGCGCTGGAGCCAGGGCCTGATTCACTGCGGCTGCTGGCACGCAGACCGCTGCACCGATACGTTGCTGCCGGTCGAAATGCGCTGGTTCATCCCCACCAACATCGGCCAGGGCGGCCCTGCTCCCGAGTGGGGGCGCTGGTTCAGGAGCGACGGCCAGGACGGCGAAGAGCCGCCGGCCGCGATCCAGACCCTTTACGACCATTACAACACGATGAATACCGTGATTGATGATGCCGAGCGCGTGGCTGCCGGTAAGAAGATCTTCGACTGGCTTGCCGATAACCCGCTGGCCGTCGGCTCCGTTTCCGAGAGCCCGGCGCCGCTCATCTTCCCCAAGACGATGCGCAACCTGCCGGCCGCAGGTAAACCCGTCGGCTGGGATACCTACGGCATCTCGACCTACCATCCCGAAGCCTTCTACTACGAAGGCGGCGCGTAAACTGCGAGGAGAGAGGAGAGAGAAGTGAGGAGTGAGAGGTTACACTCTCCTCTTCACTCTCTCCTCTTAGGGGGTTCCCTATGACTGTCTACATTATCCAGCGCGTTATGCGCATGATCCCGCTGCTTTTTCTGCTCTCGCTGATCGCCTTTCTGATCATTCAGCTCCCTCCGGGCGACTATCTGACAGAGCACATTAACGCGTTGCGGGCATCGGGCCGCGATGTAGACGAGGCCGAGGTCGAGCGTCTCATGAAACAGTACGCCCTCGACCGGCCCATGCACATCCAATACCTGACCTGGATCCAGAACATCCTCCTGAAAGGTTCATTTGGTCAGTCTTTCCAGTGGGGCAGACCGGTCAATGAGGTCATCGGCGACAAGATGGCGCTTACCTTCCTTTTGGCCATCCTTACCACCATCTTCGTCTGGACCATCTCTGTCCCCATCGGCATCTACGTGTCGGTACGGCAGTACACCTTCACCGACTACCTCTTCACCATGATCGGTTTCGTCGGTCTGGCCGTACCCGGCTTCCTGTTGGCGATGGTCGTCATGTACTTCTCCTTCGCCTGGTTTGGCCTCAAAGTGGGAGGACTTTTCTCTCCGGCTTTCGAGCTCGAACCCTGGAGCATCGCCAAGTTCCAGAATATGCTCACCCGCATCTGGGTGCCCGTCCTGATCCTGGGAATCGGCGGCACCGCACACATCATTCGCATTATGCGGGCGACCATGCTCGACGAGCTGCGCAAACAGTACGTCACCGTGGCCCGCTCCAAAGGGCTGTCCGAGTTCGCCGTCCTCATGAACTATCCCGTACGCATCGCCATCAACCCCCTGATCAGCTCCCTCGGCTTTCTGCTGCCGTGGATCATCTCCGGGGGCACCGTTGTCGAGATCGTGCTCAACCTGCCCACCGCGGCAGTCGTTCTCTATCGCGCCCTGCTCTCGCAGGACATGTTCCTGGCCGGCAGCTTCATCCTCCTGGTCGGAACCCTCGCACTCGTCGGCAGCCTCCTGGCCGATATCGCCCTGGCAGCCGTCGACCCGCGCATCCGGTTTGGCAGCGTGGAGGAGATGTAACTGAGACCATGACTTCAATCGTCGCCAACATCCTGAGGCTGATCAACCCGCGCCAACGCTCAGTTGAGACGGCGCCAAGCCCGGCCACCACCTTTACAGAGTCGGAAGACTTCTACCGCGCCGGGCAGTGGCAGCTGGTATGGTGGAAATTCCGCCGCCATCGCCTGGCCAAGTTCGCAATGTGGGTGCTCGCTTTCTTCTATGTCGTCGTTCTCTTCGCCGAATTTATCGCGCCCCACGCGCCCTTGACCCGCTACAAGGACCTCGCCTCCGCGCCGCCCACCAGGATCCGCCTCTTCGAAGTCGTCAGCAGGAGCTACCGCAGCCCCTTCATCTACACGATCGTGCGCGGGCGTGATCCCGTGACCGCGCGCCCGATCTACAAGGCCAACGCCGCCGAGCCAAACACCATCAGGCTCTTCGTGCGCGGCGATTCCTACAAGATGTGGGGTCTGATCGAGTCGGATCTGCACCTCTTCGGCACCGAGTACGAGACAATGCCGCTCTTCATCTTCGGCACCGACCGCATCGGCCGCGATATCTTCTCCCGCATCATCTATGGCGGCCGCATCTCTCTGACCATCGGCCTGATCGGCGTCGCCCTCACCGCCATCTTTGGTGTGCTCCTGGGCGGCATTTCCGGCTACTTCGGCGGCGCCGTCGATGAAATCATCCAGCGCCTCATCGACATATTCTACGCCCTGCCTACCATCCCCCTCTGGATGTCGCTCGCAGCCGCCCTGCCCCAGGACTGGCCCAACCTGCGCCTCTATTTTGCCATCACCATCATTCTCTCGATCCTCAATTGGACGCGGCTGGCCCGCATCGTGCGCGGTAAAATTCTCAGCCTGCGCGAAGAGGATTTCGTCATGGCCGCGCGGCTCGACGGCGAAAACCAGTGGACGATCATCACCCGTTACCTGCTCCCCGGCTTCACCAGCTTTATCATCGTCGAGCTCACCATCGCCATCCCGTTCATGATTCTGGGCGAAACCGCGTTGAGCTTCCTCGGAATCGGTCTGCAGCCGCCTACCATCAGCTGGGGCGTCATGCTCCAGGACGCGCAGGACATCATGTCCGTAGCGCAGACGCCCTGGACGCTCTGGCCGGTTATCTTTGTCGTGATTGCAGTTCTCATGTTCAACTTCCTGGGCGATGGCATGCGCGACGCAGCCGACCCGTACCATTAAATCGCCGCAGGTTTTTAGCGGCCATTTCAGCCACTGACTTCAGGCCGGCAACGACTGGGATTACACCTTATGGCGTCAGATCAGAACGGAGCGGGACCGCGGGAAACCCTTTTGGAAATCAGGGATCTGAAAACGCACTTTGCCCTCGAGGAAGGCACCGTGCGCGCCGTCGATGGCGTCGACCTCGACGTCCGCCGCCGGCAGGTCGTCGGCGTCGTAGGCGAGAGCGGCTGCGGCAAGAGCATGACCGCCATGTCGATCATGCGCCTCATCCCGCCCCCGGGCCAGATCGTCGAAGGCGAGATTCGCTTCCACCGTCCCTTCGACGACCGCACCGACGCCGCGGACATCGTCGACATCGCCCAGTTCGAATCGAACAGCCGCGAGCTTCGCGATATTCGCGGCAATCAGATCTCGATGGTCTTCCAGGAGCCGATGACCGCCCTCAGCCCCGTCCGTACCGTCGGCAAACAGATCACCGAGGCCATCCTCCTGCACCAGGACGTCAACAAGGCCGAAGCACGCGACATCGCCATCGAGACGCTCGCGCGCGTGAAGATGCCCAACCCGGAGCAGCGCTTCGATGACTACCCCTTCCAGCTGAGCGGCGGCATGCGTCAGCGCGCCGTGATCGCCATGGCGCTCGCCTGCCGCCCCCAACTGCTGATCGCCGACGAACCGACCACCGCTCTCGATGTCACCACCGAGGCCCAGATCCTGGACCTGATGCGGGAGCTCCAGGCCGAATCCGACATGTCCATCCTCTACATCACCCACAATCTCGGTGTCGTCGCCGAAATGGCCGAGGATGTTGTCGTCATGTATATGGGCAAGGTCGTCGAGCGCACCGACGTCGACTCGATCTTCTACAATCCCAAGCATCCCTATACAAGGGGGCTGCTGAACTCAATTCCGCGCCTCGAAGATGTCTTGCAGGACAAGCGGGAGAAGCTCAATGCCATCGAGGGCATGGTCCCAAGCCCCTACCAGCGGCTGCAAGGATGCTCCTTTCACCCCCGTTGCCCCGACTTCATGCCCGGCGTCTGTGATGAGGCCGAACCGCAGCTGATCCAGCTCGAGGAGGGGCACGCCGTACGCTGCCACCTCTATACCTGAGACGCAGTGAAGACCGCGCCCGTATAGCCAGGCGGCAGCGCATTAAGGCACAGCGCTCATATAGCGAAACGGTGGCGCATTAAGACACAGCGCTCATATAGCGAAACGGTGGCGCATTAAGACACAGCGCTCATATAGCGAAGCGGTAGCGCATTAGAACAGGGTCATATGTCAAGCGAAAACGGAAACGCCTCCCAGCCCCAATCATCATCCCTGCTTCTGGAGATCAAGAATCTCAAGAAGCATTTCCCAATCCGCCGCGGCCTCTTCAAACGCACCGTCGGCTACGTCAAAGCCGTCGACGATGTCAGCTTGCAGGTGAACGAAGGCGAAACATTGGGGCTCGTAGGGGAAAGCGGCTGCGGCAAAACAACCACCGGACGCATGATCCTGCGCGCCATCCCCTCCACAGAGGGCGACGTCTTCTTCCGTGACCCGGACCTAGGGCGCGTCAATGTGACCGAGCTGAACGACCAGAAGCTCAACCAGGTGCGCCGCAATATGCGCATGATCTTCCAGGACCCCCACGCCTCCCTCAATCCCCGCATGACCATCCTCGAACTGATCGGCGCCCCCCTGCGCGCCATGGAGCTGGCAAAAGGAACCGAGCTCGAGGATCGCGTCGCTCACACGCTCGGCCTCGTCGGCCTTGCGCCCGAAGTGATGCGCCGTTACCCCCACGCCTTCAGCGGCGGCCAGCGTCAGCGCATCGGCATCGCCCGCGCCCTCGTCTGCCAGCCCAACCTCGTCGTCGCCGACGAACCGGTCTCCGCCCTCGATGTCTCGGTGCAGGCCCAGATCCTCAACCTCTTGCAGGAGCTGCAGGAACAGATGGGGCTCACCTACGTCTTTGTTGCCCACGATCTCAGCGTCGTCGCCCATATCTGCGATCGCGTCGCTGTCATGTACGTCGGCAAAATCGTCGAGATGGCGTCCACGCTCGAACTTTACACCAACCCCAAACACCCCTACACCGAAGCGCTCCTGTCGGCCATCCCCAAACCGGACCCCCGGCGCCGGGGATCCGCGCGCATCCTCCTCGAAGGCGAGGTCGCCAACCCGGCCGATCCGCCGTCCGGCTGCTATTTCCATCCCCGCTGCGCCTACGCCCAGGACCTCTGCCACGAGCAGGAGCCCGCCTGGGAAGAGGTCGCGCCCGGCCACTTCGCAAAGTGCCACTTTGCCAATGAGCTGGAGCTGGGCGGCGTTGTCGCTTGAACGGCCGCTGCCCCTGGCCTCTGGCTCTATAGTTGGAAACCCCCTATGAGAAACTTGAAGTTTGCTGGAGACGCCGCTGCACAGGTCATACTGTTTTACCTGCTCTGGTTCGCCTCTTGTGGGCTGTTCATCCTCAACATCGTAACCGCCCTCCCAGCCCTGCGCGCCATCGCCATCGCTTTCGGCGCAGACCAGTGGACGCTTCCCGCCGTCCATCGCTTCTCGCTCCTGGGACTGGCCGTCGCCGCCGTAGTTTTCTTCTTCTGGAGTGAGGCAGGCTACCGCCGAGCGTCCAAAGTCAGCCTCGGCCGGTTCTTGCGCGCATTCGCCTGGGTGACGGGTGCCCAACTTGCGACGATCGTTGTCGCATATCTGATTCCCCGCATGGTACTATAGAGCCCAGGAGCGCCACCTATGCGTATCGCCTCCATCGAAACCTTCCTCCTTGAGGCGCCCATCCAACCCGGCTTCGGCTGGTCACAGGGCTGGACCGACAAACGCTACGCCGGCCTGGTTAAGGTCGTCACCGACGATGGTATCGTCGGCTGGGGTGAGGGACTCTACGGTCCCTCGGCGCGCATCGTCCACGAAGAGTTCGCCCCCATCCTGCTCGGCGCCGACCCAATGCAGCGCAACCTGCTCTGGCAAGCGATGTTCCGCCTTTTCTACAACGGCAACGTCGCCGGCGGCATCGGCGGCAGCGCCATCAGCGCCGTCGACACCGCCCTCTGGGACATCGCCGGCAAAGCCAGCGGCCTGCCCGTCTGGGCCCTCCTCGGCGGAAAAGTGCGCGACCGCATCGCCGTCTACGCCACCGGCCTCTACTATACCGAGGAAAACCTCGCCTCCGACGGCCGCGACATCCCGCAGCGGCTCCTCGACGAGGCCCGCATGTACGTCGAACTCGGCTTTGCCGGCATGAAAACGAAGGTCGGCGGCCTTCCCCTGGCCCAGGACGTGCGCCGCGTCGCCGCCATCCGCGAGGCGGTCGGCCCCGACATCTTTCTCATGGCAGACGCCAATCAGGCCTATAACGCCACCACTGCCATCCGCATCGGCCGCGAGCTGGCCGAGCTCGACGTCTACTGGTTCGAAGAGCCGGTCAACGCCAAAGACGTAGAGGGCTATCTGCAGGTCAAGGCCGCGCTGCCGATGGCCATCGCCGGCGGCGAAAACCTGCGCACGCGCTACGAATTCAAAGACTTTATCGGCCGCCGCTGCATCGATATCGTCCAACCCGACGTCGTAATGGTGGGCGGCATCACCGAAATGCACCGCGTCGCCTCCATGGCCAACGCCTTCGGCATTCTCTGCAATCCCCACGTCTGGGGCTCCCCCGTGATGATCGCCGCCAGCCTCCACGTCGCCTCCGCCGTGCCCGAATGTCCCCCAGCGCGCACGCCCCGCCCCTACCAGCAGGAGCCGGTCATGGAGTTCGACCGCACGCCCAGCCCCATCCGCGAGGGCATCGCCGAACCCTTCGACCAGGCCGGCGGCTTCCTCGACGTGCCCACCGGACCCGGCCTCGGCGTGGAGATAGACGAAGCGGCCGTGCGCCAGCTGAGCGTCGAAACACAAGAGACCGGCAAATAACCGCCGCGGCCAGTATCCAAATTGGCGCCAGAGACACAGGCTTGCACCATCTGATCTTCTACACTGTTGTTTCTTCACTGTCGAAAGGAGTCCGTTCCCATGCCTCCCATCGCCCTCCAACTCTACTCCGTGCGCCGCGAATTTGCCGCCGATATGCCCGGCACCCTGGCGGCCGCGGCCCGGATGGGCTACAGCGGCGTCGAGTTCGCCGGCCCGCCCCAGCACTCCGCCGCCGCTCTCAAAGCCGAACTCGACGAGCTCGGCCTCGCCTGCGCCGGCTGGCATGTACCCTTCGACCTGGTGCAGGACGACGCGCTGCCCAAGACCATCGCCTTCCACCATGCCCTCGGCAACGACAAACTGATCATCCCCGGCATTCCCGAAGAGCTGCGCCGTAGCCGCGACGACTGGCTCAAGCTGGCCGCCTTCACCAACCGCCTCGCCGAACGCCTGGCCGACGAAGGCATGCGCACCGGCTACCACAACCACTTCCACGAGTTCCTGCCTCTCGACGGCGAAACACCCTGGGATACCTTCTTCGGCAACACCGACCCATCCGTCATCATGCAGTTCGATACCGGCAACGCCGTCTTCGGCGGCGCCGACCCGGTCAGCGTCATCCGCAGCTACCCCGGCCGCGCCGTGACAGTCCATCTCAAACCCTTCACCAGGCGACTGCACGACGGACCGGGCCACGACTACCCCCACCCCGCCTTTGATCCGGTCATCGGCGAGGACGACACCGACTGGCCAGCCGTCTTCGAAGCCTGCGAACTGGTCGGCGGAACCGAATGGTACATCGTTGAGTACGAGAGCGACGCCTATCCTCCTCTCGAAGCGGTCGAACGCTGCCTGAAGGCGTTGCAGGCCATGGGCAAATAACGCACCAACCTACATGACTGCAAATCCAACCACCGAGTCCGCGGTCAGCTATACCGACCTCCTCCGCAACAACCGCAACTTTCGCTACCTCTGGTTCGGTCAGATCGTCAGCCTGCTCGGCGACTGGTTCAATCTCGTCGCCTCGGCCGCGCTCGTCGGCATGCTGACCCAGTCCGGCTTGGCCGTCGGCTCACTCTTCGTCGTGCGCATGCTCGCGCCATTTCTCATCAGCCCCGTCGCCGGCGTCGTAGCCGACCGCTACAACCGTAAACAGATCCTCATCGCGACCGACGTCGTCCGCGCGGCTGTCGTCCTCGCCTTTCTGCTCGTACGCGATGCCGGCGACGTCTGGCTCCTATACGCCCTGACAGCCGCCCAGTTTTGCGTGAGCGGATTCTTCTATCCTGCCCGAAACGCCATCCTGCCCGAGCTGGCAAGAGAGGGAGAACTGGGCGCGATGAACGCGATAAGCTCCGCCACCTGGTCCACGATGCTCGCCCTCGGCGCCGCGCTGGGCGGGCTCGTGGCCGGCGCCTGGGGCATCTACCCGGCCTTCCTGCTCGACACCTTGACCTTCCTGCTGTCCGCCGCGCTCCTGATGCAGATCCGGATGCCGGCCGCCCCCGCAACCCTTTCACAGGACAAGACCATTGCTGCCGGCCTGCGCCAGTACATTGATGGCCTGAAATATCTGTACAAACATCCGAACATTCTCTTTATCACCTCCCAGAAAGCGCTCAACGCCCTTTGCCTTACCGCCGGCTCCCAGGTGGTCATGGTGGCGATCTCCCAGCAGGTCTTTACCGTCGGCCAGGGCGGCGGTATCAGCATGGGACTGATGTTTGGTCTGGTCGGAATCGGAACCGGCATCGGCCCGATACTCGCACGGAAGTTGACGGGGGACGACGGACCCACGCTGAGAAAAGCGATAGTTGTTGGCTTCCTGCTCAGTGTCCTGGGGTCGGCAGCTACCGCGCCGCTCCTGAGCCTGCCGGCAGTGCTGCTGGCGACAGTTGTGCGGGGTGTCGGCGGGGGCATCGTCTGGGTCTTCTGCACCCAGCTTCTACTGCAAAATGTGTCCCGAAACGTGCAAGGCAGGGTATTTGCCACCGAGTTCATGTTCATCTACCTCGCCAGCGCACTCGCATCCAGTGTCGTCGGCTCCGCGCTCGACAGCAGCCTCAGCATCTCGGCGATCATCTGGGCGATGACAGCTCTGACCCTCATTCCAATGACGTTATGGACGCTATCGGTGGTGCGGGGAAATCAGAAAGCAGGATGAAAGTTTCGGCTCCTTGTTGGAGTCTGGTACTGTATGTTGATCTGTACAAGCTAAGTTAAAGTTCATCAACTACTGAAATCAATCTACATGACCGCCAATCCCGCCACCGAAACCGCCGTCAGCTATACCGACCTCCTCCGCCACAACCGCAACTTCCGCTACCTCTGGTTCGGCCAGATCGTCAGCCTTCTCGGCGACTGGTTCAACCTCGTCGCCTCGGCCGCCCTCGTCGGCATGCTCACCCAATCCGGCCTGGCCGTCGGCTCACTCTTCGTCGTGCGCATGCTCGCGCCCTTCCTCGTCAGCCCCATCGCCGGCGTCGTCGCCGACCGCTACAACCGCAAATACGTCCTCATCGCAGCCGACCTCATCCGGGCGGCTGTCGTCCTCGCCTTCCTCCTCGTCCGCAACCCCGGCGACGTCTGGCTCCTCTACACCCTGACAGCCGTGCAGATGGCCATGAGCGGCTTCTTCGATCCGGCCCACACCGCCATCCTGCCCGACATCTCCAACCCGCGCGAGCTCGGCGCTGTCAACGCGCTCAGCTCCGCCACCTGGTCGGTGATGCTTGCCCTCGGCGCCGCGCTGGGCGGCCTCTTCTCCGGCACCTTTGGCATGTATCCCGCCTTCGTGCTCGATACCTTCACCTTCCTGCTCTCGGCCGCCCTGCTCGCGCAGATCCGCATGCCCGCCAAGCTCGCATCCGCGGCCGCCGACAAGACCGTCGCCGCCGCCGTGGGTCAGTACCTCCGCGGCCTGCGCTATCTGCGCGCCCACCCGGACGTCCTTGTCGTTGCCCTGCAGAAAGCGACCATGGCCCTCTTCCTTGCCACCGCCTTCCAGGTCATCCAGGTCGCGATCGCCCAGCAGGTCTTCACCGTCGGCCAGGGCGGCGGCATCAGTCTCGGTCTCATGTTCGGTATCACCGGCGTCGGCTCCGGCCTCGGCCCGATCGCCGCCCGCAAACTGACCGGCGACGACCCGCGCTCCTTGAAAGAGGCCATAGCATACGGCTATCTCCTCGCCATCGCCGGCATGATGGTCACTGCGCCGCTCCTCAGCCTGCCCATGGTACTGCTCGGCTCCTTCGTCCGCTCCATCGGCAGCGGCATCATCTGGGTCTTTTCAACCCACCTCCTCCTCCAGATGGCGCCCGATGAAGTGCGCGGCCGCGTCTTCGCCAGCGACTTCATGTTCTTCTACCTCGGCAGCGCCCTCGCCTCCAGCCTCGTCGGCGCCGCCCTCGACACCATCCTCACCATCCCCACAATCATCTGGGCCCTGGCCGCCCTCAGCGTTGTTCCGACGGTGTTGTGGACACTTTGGGTGATGAAGGGGAGGCGCGAGACGGTTTGAGTGTGAGCTAAGGCATGAAGTGCTGAAACGACTTTCCTGTCTTCAATACTGCGTCAATGCTGTGCTAGACTTAAGGCTGAAGTCGCCAAGAGATGCATAGCAATGGGAGACTATTTGCGGTAATTCATCGGCATTGCTCACGATTGAACACAATGTAAGTGAAAGAGCGAGATCATTGTGGTTGACTTTTCTAGCAATAGTATGATGACAATTGTGGAGGTGATGGCGTGAGTCTAGAAGTGAGTATCAAAGACCTAGGAGTCCTCAAAACAGCGACATTTGCGCTGGGCGATTTGACAATCATTTGCGGCAAGAACAACACCGGCAAAACCTATGCGACATACGCTCTCTTTGGCTTTCTGCAGACATGGCGTCAGCACATAAATGTTCGTGTAAGCAATGCCGAAATGTCCGCCCTTCTTAAGGATGGCGTTGTACAAATCGACTTGAGTAAGTATTCCCGAACCTTCAAGACGACGTTATTGAGGGCTTGCGAGAAGTATTCTAAGCAATTGGATAACGTTTTTGCGGCAACTGAAGGCCGATTTAGCGGAAGCGAATTTCGAATCAGTATACCAGCTCCTGACATAAGGAATCTGGAATTCGAACACAGTGTGGAAATACCCGAAGAGCAAGTTCTTCTCTTTTCCAAAAAAAGAGGCGGGAACGAAATGACTGTCGCCTTGGTATTGAAAGGAGAGGGACAAAGCAAATTCGAGAACGAAATTGCCAAGATGATAGCCATTCGCTTCATGATCAGTGAGATTTTCTTTTCGGAATTTCTCCCCAGACCTTTCATATCCTCGGCCGAGCGTACAGGCGTCGCCATTTTTCGTACAGAACTCAATTTTGCCCGCAATCTACTCCTTCGAGAAATGTCGGAAGCAGGCAGGGATGTTGATCCTAGGGACTTGCTGCGTCAGGGGTACCAAAGATATCCACAGCCTGTCGAGGAAAATGCAGAGTTTATTCGCGAATTTGAGGAAATTTCTAAGAGAAAGAGCTTCATCGCTCGCCAACACGCTGAAGTCTTGGACGACTTTAGTGACATAATTGGTGGTGACTACCAAATTACTCAAAATGGCCAACTCTACTTTTCACCTAAAGGCACACGGCTTCGTTTAACAATGGACGAAAGTTCCAGTACGGTCCGTTCTTTGCTGAACATTGGTTTTTACTTGAGGCATGTTGCCACGAAAGGAGACCTTCTCTTGGTGGATGAGCCGGAGCTTAATCTTCATCCAGAAAATCAGCGCCGTATCGCTAGACTTTTTGCGCGACTAGTGCGTGTGGGCATTAAGGTTTTTGTTACCACACACAGTGATTACATAGTAAAGGAACTAAATACCTTGATTATGCTAAATCACGAGAGGCCGCATTTGAAAAGAATCGCCAAGGAAAACGGTTATCGCGATGACGAATTGATTGGGTCAGACCAAGTAAGAGTCTACATTGCTAAGAAAGACCTAATGCCACTAGAAGCGGGACAGAAGAGACGACGCAGAGGTCAAACACTCGCGCCGGCTGCAATTGATCCAGTGTTCGGAATTAAGGCCCCTAGCTTCGACGACACTATTGACCAAATGAACTGGATTCAGGAGGAAATTGTCTGGGGGGCCGAGGAAGGATAGTGAATGATATAGAGATATTAAAGGAAATGTTCACCCCCTGTGTCCAAGTTCCGTTACAACAAGATCCAGGCAAACCGCCATCTGTAAAATTGACAGATGTGCAGGCCCAAACAACCGTCACAATAAAGGGCTTGCCTCAGAAAACCGTTGTCCTTAGAGCAGAAGTTTTCGTCCCTTTTGCTGATATCAATAACGCCGAAAACAAATTCATTTTTAACGGTTCAAAAGGAGAATGTAAGCGAGCTGATTTTGTGATTGTTTCCAATGGGTCAAGAAACTGGATTATCTTTATTGAAACTCAAAGAGGAAACTACAAGAGCCGCCAAGAGGTCGTACAGCAATTGAAAGGTGCCCTTTGTCTTCTAAACTACTGCAAATCTATAGGTAAGGAATTCTGGCTAGAAGAAGAGTTTCTTGATGGCTACGAGTACAGATTTGTTAGCCTAAAAGACATCAATATTGATAAGAAGAGCACTCCTCCTGAAGAATTCGGAAATATACTGCATTGTCATCCCAAGGATTTTCGTAGGCTTTTTGGCAGAGGTCACCATTTTCGCAAACTGACCGATAGAGGACCTTAATGGTACTCTAGGCAGAAACGCCCGATTCCTCGCAGCCAGTCCTCAATCTATCTAACGCCTGATCACTGGAGCCTCACAATGAAAATCACCGACGTCAAACTCCACACCCTCCAACACCCCACCCTCACCCAGAGCCGCCACCGCCTCATCCAGGTGCCCGGCCTGCGCCGCATCCAGTACACGCACACCGGCCTGCCCACCGACACCCCCGTGCAATCGCATATCCTGGAAGTGGAAACCGACGAGGGCGTCACCGGCCGCATCGCCCCCACCTCCATCAACAGATACCAGCTCGACATCCTCAAGACGCACGCCATCGGCGAAAGCCCCTTCGCCCGCGAACGGCTCTTCCAGATGCTGCACAAGGGCACACGCTGGGTCTACCAGGAGCCCGGCTGGTTCGGCGAATTCGACAACTGCCTCTGGGACATCTTCGGCAAGACCGCCGGCCTGCCCGTCTACGATCTCATCGGCCGCGTGCGCGACCGCCTTCCCGTCTACCTCACCGCCGGCGACATGGACCTGCAAGGCTACCTCGACCACATAGACGGCGGCCGCGCCTTCGGCGTCAACGCCTACAAGCTGCACACCTACAAGGGCGGCAAGGCCGACATCCCACTCCTCACCGACGTGCGCAAGGCCGTCGGCGATGACTACTATCTGCTCAACGATCCCGTCTGCTCTTACAACCTGCGCGAAGCCATCGAAGTGGGCACGGCAATGGAGGAGCTCGACTACATCTGGCTCGAAGAGCCCATGCACGAGCAGAAGATGAACCAGTACCAGGAGCTCTGCAGCATGCTCACCATCCCCATCATGGCCACCGAGCGCCTCATGCACGACATGGACCTCACCGCCCAGTGGCTCATCCAGGGCGCCACCGACCGCCTGCGCGCCCGCGCCACCTTCGGCCTCACCCAGGTCCTCAAGCTCGCCCACTTTGCCGAACTGCACGGGGCCAACGTGGAGATGAACGGCCCCGGCGGCCTCTACGGCCTCGTACACGCCCATGCCGGCTGCTGCATCGACAACACCGACTTCTACGAGCTTCTCGGCCCGGCCGACCCCCAGCGCCTGCGCACCGAAGGCGAGGAATGGGGCCTGCTGAACGCCCCCCTCATCGAAGACGGCCACATCGCACCCCCCGACGGCCCCGGCTGGGGGGCAGTATGGGACGAAGACCGTATCCGCTCGCTAACCGTCGCCACCGACTGAAAGACATAAACGCCGGGCAGCAAAAGAACTGGACCGCTCATCTGATATGCATTTCCGCCAAGCACGATCAAAAAAGCGCGCCCAGTCGTCGCAGTTCACAGAAAACTAAAAACTGACTACCAAAAACTGCCCTTCCCATGAAAATCACCGACGTCAAACGCCACACGCTCCAACATCCAACCCTCACCCAGGCCGATTACCGGCTGAAACAGACTGCCGGCCTGCGCCGCATCCAGTACACACATACCCCCCTGTCCACCACCACTCCCATGCGCACGCAAATCCTCGACGTCGAAACCGACGAAGGCATCACCGGTCGCGTCGCCCCCGCCTCCATCACAAAGGCCCAGCTCGACATCCTCAAGACCCACGCCATCGGCGAAAGCCCCTTCGCCCGCGAACGGCTCTTCCAGATGCTGCACAAAGGCACGCGCTGGGTCTACCAGGAGCCCGGCTGGTTCGGCGAATTCGACAACTGCCTCTGGGACATCGCCGGCAAAGCCGCCGGCCTGCCCGTCTACGCCCTCATCGGCCGCGTGCGCGACCGTCTGCCCGTCTATCTCACCGACCACGAGTTGACCCCGCAGGGCTATCTCGATCACATCGAGCGCGGCCGCACCTTCGGCGTCAACGCCTACAAACTGCACACCTACCGGGGCGGCAAGGCCGATATCCCGCTGCTCACCGAAATACGCAAAGCCGTAGGCGACGACTACGACCTGCTCAACGATCCCGTCTGCTCTTACAACCTGCGCGAAGCGATCGAAGTGGGAACGGCGATGGAGGCGTTGGACTACGTCTGGCTCGAAGAGCCGATGCACGAACAGAAGATGAATCTCTACCAGGCGCTGTGCCGCACGCTCACCATCCCCGTCATGGCCACCGAGCGGCTCTGCCACGACCTGGACCTCTCCGCCCAGTGGCTCATCCAGGGCGCCACCGACCGGCTGCGCGCACGGGTAGGCCATGGCCTCACCCTTGTACTCAAACTGGCCCATTTTGCCGAGCTGCACGGCGCCAACATCGAACTGCACGGTCCCGGCCATCTCTACGGGATCGGGCATGCCAATGCCGGCTGCTGCATCGACAACACCGACTTTTTCGAACTCTTCGGCGCGTCCGGTCCCCGCGACCTGCGCGCCGAAGGCGAGGCGTGGGGTCTCCTCAACGCGCCCCTGATCGAAGACGGCCACATCGCCCCGCCCGACGGCCCCGGCTGGGGCGCCGTCTGGGACGAGGAGCGCGTGCGCTCGCTGACCGCGGCCACCGACTGAGCGCACATGCACCTTAGGGCTCAGCGCAGCCGAACCGGACCCGAGTAGTTATGCTATAATTGCGGGTAAACACCAGCGCGGTACGGAATGAACAGATTCAAATATGCGAAAAGAATTCTTTGAAAGACGTGGCAAGTTGGACGAGTTGGACCGGTCATTTGATCTGCGCTTCTGGCAGGCGCAAACGCCTCAGGCGCGTCTCGACGCCACGTGGGGTCTGATCGTACACTACGCCAAAGTCAAAGGTCTTGATGTTCGCCAACTCCGACTTCAACGATCTGTTGAGAATTTTCAACGCCAACAGCGTTAGGTATCTGGTCATCGGTGGCTATGCCGTAATCCAGTACACTGAACCTCGCTTTACGCAGGACCTAGACCTTTTGGTCGGTACAGATTCCTGCAATGCCAGCGCAGTCTACAAGGCTCTGCGTGAATTTGGCGCTCCTCTATCAGGAATGACGGAAGACGACTTTGCTGAGACAGGATATTTCTATCAGATGGGCGTCCCGCCCATCCGGGTAGATGTGTTCATGGGCATCCCAGGTATTGAATTTGAGGCGGCATGGGCACGACGAATGGAGACCAATATTGACGGACTGACAGTGCCGTACATATCGCGCGAAGACCTGATCACAGCCAAACTGGCGTCAGGTCGACCAAAAGACCTGACTGACATCCAAAATCTTTCTGAGACCGGAAAGGCGTAGATTCCTGTCCCCACCAAACGACTGAATTGCGGTTAAGTAAGGAAGGGACAGGAGTCTCGTTTGTAACTCCGTTACCCACTCAGATGCGGCAGCACAGTCGCCGCGAACAGATAGGACCCCTCAACGCGCGGCGAATCCGCGATATTGACCGTAATCCGCTGCGCCCCCTGTTCCACGATCCGCAACAGCGCATCCGTCACCTGCGCCGGCGTTCCCTCAATCGTGCCCTCGCCGGACGGACGCACCTCCGGGTCCTCTCGTAGCCGCTGCAGTTCCCGCTCGTTCTCGGCGATCAGCACGCTCACGTGCATCACCTGTAAAATCTCGTCGTACTCCCGCCCCACCGCGCGGCAGTGCTCCTTCAGCACCGACTGCTTGTGCGCGTACATCTCCACATCCGAGCAGACCCAGTTCCACCAGTCCGCATGCTCCGCCACTACCCGCAGCAGATACCTCTCCCCGCCGCCGCCCACCATGACCGGCGGCACAATTTCCGGTTTCGGCTCGCAATAGCCGTTCTCCAGCTGGTAATGCTTGCCCGCGAAGTTGACCGGCGTATCCGTCCACATCGCCCGCAGAATCTGGATCGCCTCCGCCAGCTGCTCGATGCGCGCCCGCGCCCGCGGAAACGGCCAGCCGTAGCCCCGGTACTCCTCCTCATTCCAGCCCGCCCCGATCCCGATCACAACCCGCCCGCCGCTAAAGGCCTGCGCCGTCGCCGCCATCTTCGCCAGATGCGCCGGGTTGCGAAAGCTGTTGCACAGCACATCGTGGCCCACCAGCTTGTCCGGGTAGCGCGCCAGCGCATACACCGCCATCGTCCAGCCCTCGGCCACATTGTGCCCGTTGTACTGCACATGATCGGGAAACCACAGCGAATCAAAAGGATGGATGATCTGGTCGAGATAGGGGAAAAGTTCCGTCACGTGGCGGGACCACGTGTTGATGCCTACAGGGATGCCCATGCTGCCCTCCTCAGAGATGGAACGCGCGCCGCACCGGAGCCGCAAAGGGCGCGCGTTGGACCGGGTGAACTAACCAAAGCCGGTAAAAATTCCTGCCCGGCCGGCTTGCATTTCGTATACCATTCATCGACAATCATACCAGAGGCGCCGCAAAGCAGGACTGCTCAAATAGCCTTGAGCCCGTCTTCGCCAGCGCCAGGACCGGCCCTTGTCAAACCATCCCAGCACAGGAGCGCAACCGATGGCCTTCGAAGTCTACGATTTCCGCGAAGTGAACAAAAACGTACTGACAACCCCGGAGATCCGGGCGCGGCTCTATCACATGGAACCGGGCCAGGTCGACAGGCTCCACAGCCACGACCTCGGCCACGAAATCTTCCTCATCCTTGAAGGCAAGGCCGAATTCATGATCGCCGGCCACACCGAAGTGCTCGAGGCGGGCCAGTTGTGCGTCGCCCTCGCCGACGAAATCCACCAGGTGCGCAATCTCCTGCCCGACCGCCGCACCGTCATGTTCCTGTCCGTAACCCCTCACATCCAGCCCACGCACACCGGCCGCGACCCCGACGGCTCCGTCCATCCGCCCCAGTTTCGCTCCAACAGCTTCTATGACGACGTCGACGACACCGGCCCGGTCGCAGACCTCCTCGACGCCTTCGTTCGCGGCGCCGACGCCCTCGCCGAAGAGGCCCGCCAAGCCGCCGCCGTCCACGCCCAACAGGCCGAAAACTGGCGCAAGGCCCAGGCCGCTGACGACAAGGACGCAACCGTAGCCGCCCGCAACGCCATGTGGAAGGCAGTCCGCAGCCTCCACACCAGGCTTTTCAAACTGGACCTTACCTGGAACAGACTCGCGCCAAGAGCCGACGAGTAAACCGCCGACCGCTAACCATTGCCTCACGCCCGCCTGTTGATCTCGCTGACGACGCTGTCCGCTTCATCCGTCTCGTGCTCGATGCAGAACAGCGCATCCTCCAGCAGAAACGCGCAGTCGGCATAGAAACGGATGCGGTCCCGGCACAGGTCCATCAGCGGATAGAGCCGTGCGCAACGCCGCAAAAACGCCTCCCCGAAGCAGACGCACAGCCCCGCAAAGTCGACAGCGGGGTCGCCAATGCCGGCATGCCCGAAATCGATCATGCCCACAACCCGCCGCTCCCCGGCGCTGTACAGGATATTGCTCGACCCAAAGTCACCGTGGCGCAGCACGTTGTCGAAAGCGAACTGTTCAGCGTCCCCCAGAAAAGCGTCGAACTGCTCTCCCGTCCACGCACGCGCCTCTGCCGTCAGGCGCGGGAAGACGACCTGCTCGATCCGCCCAAAAATCTCCCGCCATACAGCCGGCGAGTCGGACGGCTCCCGGGGAATATCGACCGTTTCAAGCGGGACTGCGTGCAGCGCCTGCAAAAACGACGCAATATCTGCAGCCAGGCGGTCGACCGTTCCCTCATCACCGATCCGTTCAAAATCATCCGGCCACAGCGGCCTGCCCGGCAGCTTGCGATAGCCCACGAACGCCCGCCCCACTTCGTCGTCCGGATTGCTGTAAATGTACTCCGGCGTCGCCAGCGGAAGCCGCGGCCGCGCTGCGCTCAATATCGCATGTTCCCGCCGCAGCCCGGCAACGCCCTTCCCGTACTTCGGAAAACGAAAAATCAGCCCGCCGTTGACCAGAATCAGCTGATTATTCTGCCCTGCCCGAAACAGCTCGACCGTCTCCAATCCCAGCCCGGGACAGGCGGCCGCGATACTCTCCCTGAACCCTTCCAGCCCGTCTCCCACTCTCTCCCACTCCCGGTGACATCTCCGCCCACTCCCGGTGACATCTCTGTCCTCTCCCGGTGACATCTCTGTCCTCAATTTACTCACCACCGCCGGACGCTCGTGTACCAGTGGTGTTACTAACCACTAACCACTGCTGTCCCCACTGACCACTGCATTTCGCAACGCCTCAGTGCTCGTCACCGGCAGCTTGCAGGCATAGTTCTCGCACACATACGCCGCCGGCTGACCGTCTACCAGCGTGCGGCCCGCCAACAGGGGCAGCGGGTTTTCTTCCTCCGGCGCCTTCAATGCCAGCACACTGTGCGGCAGGTAGTGGCGCCGGACCTCCTGCAACAGGAGCTGCGTACGCGGATCTTCGAGATCGCCCACCACCGCGATCTCCTGGCTGGGGCCGAGCAGATCATCGAGCGCAGTCAGCAGCCGACCAAAGCCGGTCGGCTGCTGCGCCATCGCCGCCGCCATGATCCGGAAGATCCGCGCCGCTTCGTCAGCGTACGCCTCGTTTCCGGTCAACTTGGCCAGCCGCAACAGCAGCTCAGCCGCCATCGAATTCCCGCTCGGAATCGCGTTGTCAATGAAGTCCTTGCGCCGCACCACCAGCTGTTCGTGCGCGATGCCGGTCTGGAAAAACCCGCCGCCCGCCTCGTCCGCAAACTGGGACTGCATCACCTGCGTCAGGCGCACCGCCTCCGCCAGCCAGCGCAGCTCGAAGGTGGACTCGTACAGGGCGACAAGGCCCCGCCCGAAGGCAGCGTAATCTTCCAGATAGGCGTTGAAGCGCGCGCGCCCGTCCTTGTAGCTGCGGAAAAGAAAACCATTCTCCTGGCTCATCTCCGCCAGGATGAAGTCAGCCGCGGCCCTTGCGGCCTCCAGCGCATCCGCCCGGCCGAAAACGACCCCGACGTCGGCCATGGCATGGATCATCAGGCCGTTCCATTCGGTCAGAACTTTGTCATCCCGCTCCGGTTTCACCCGCTTTTCCCGCTCCAGGAACAGCTTCTGCCGCGCCGCGGCCAGCCGACCCGCAACCGCTTCTGCCTCCGCGCCTGACTGCTGCGCAATCTCGGCCGCGGTCCGCTTGACGTTCAGTATCGTCTTGCCCTCAAAATTGCCCGCCGGCGTCACGCCGTACGCCCCGCCCAGCAGGTCCGCCTCTTCCTTCCCCAGGACCGACTCGATCTCTTCCGCCGTCCAAACGAAAAACTTGCCCTCTTCGCCCTCGCTGTCCGCGTCCTGCGCGCTGTAGAAGCCCCCTTCCGGCGCAGTCATCTCCCGCAGCACGTAATCGACCGTCTCCTCGACCACCCGGCGATCCTCCGGCCGTCCGTTTATCTGCCACGCGTGCAGATACGCCCGCAGCAGCTGCGCGTTGTCGTACAGCATCTTTTCGAAATGGGGCACCAGCCAGATGCGGTCAACGCTGTAGCGGTGAAACCCCCCGCCCAGATGGTCGTAGATCCCGCCCGCCGCCATCTGTTCCAGCGTATGTTCGGCGACGTGCAGCACGTCAGCGTCGCCGCCCCGCCGGTACTGGCTCATCGCGAATTCCAGCGTCATCGGCTGCGGAAACTTGGGCTGGTCGCCGAACCCGCCGTACTGCTCATCGAAATACTGCAGCAACTTCGCAGCGGCCTCGCCCAGGACCTCCTCACCCGGCGCGCCGCCGCTGGCAGACAGGCTGCCCGTACGCCCGATCGCGTCCGTCAACCGTTGCGCCTGCTCTTCCAGGTCATCCCGCCGGTTCCTGTACGCGTCCGCCACCGCCAGCAATATCTGCGAAAACGATGGCATCCCGTAACGGGGCTGGGGCGGGAAGTACGTCCCGCCGTAAAACGGCTTGCCGGACGGGGTGAGGAAGACGCTCATCGGCCAGCCGCCGCTGCCGGTCATCGCCTGTACCGCCTCCATGTAGATGGCGTCCAGGTCCGGGCGCTCCTCACGGTCCACCTTGATGTTGACGAAATTGGCATTCATCAACGTCGCCGTCTCCTCGTTCTCGAAGCTCTCCCGTTCCATCACGTGACACCAATGGCACGCGCTGTAGCCGATACTCAGAAAGATCGGCCTGTCCCCCGCCCGTGCCGTCTCCAGCGCCTCCTCTCCCCATGGGTACCAGTCCACGGGATTGTGCGCGTGCTGCAAAAGATAGGGCGATGTCTCGTACACCAGCTGATTGGAGTGAGTCGGCGTTGCTGAGTCGGTCATGGTAAGTCCCTTGACGCGGATGCGCCGCTGCATAAGGATGGACCAGAGAAGAGATCGGGCGGGAACGCAGTTGCCTGCCCGTCGCTGACACCAGCGGCTGAGCGCAGGCGAAACTGACGAACTGGCGCTGTACCCGAAGCCCCGCCTCTTTGTGCGGAGGCGTACCCGGTATTATAACGGAATGGCGAACGCGGCGTCGAATCCGGCTGCCGGATCTGGCAACTGCGTATTGACAGCAAAAGGTGGGAATGCTAACATGCCCCTACTCCCCCAGGCTATCTGATGTGAGTTGCATGTCTGTCCCGCAGGGTACTGACGCAAGGTTTTCTTTCCAATATTCATTACAGGGGGTCTTAGTATGATAAGAAAGAAATTCTCACTCCTGGCAGTGCTCCTGGTGGCCGCATTGGTCCTGGCAGCCTGTCCTCAACCCGTACCCGTTGTCGAGACGGTGAGGGAAACCGTAGTCGTCACCGAGACCGAAGAGGTCGTGGTCACGCCGACGCCTGTTCCGCCTGCCCAGGGCGGCGTCTGGATCGAAGGTTCCAGCGCAGACGCCACCATCCTCAACCCAATCCTGGCCTCGGACAGCGCCAGCTTTGACGTGCTCGGCTGGTTCTTCCCCAGCCTGCTCGGGCAAGACCCCTTCAGCGGCGCCATCGTCCCCACCGAAATGGCCGAAAGCTGGGATGTCTCCGAGGACGGCCTGGTGTGGACCTTCCATCTCCAGGACGGTGTCATGTGGTCCGACGGCGAGCAGGTCACCGCCGACGATTTCAAATTCACCTATGACGCCATCGGCAGCGATCTTGTCGAGACACCCCGCAAGGCAAATCTCGACAACATCGAGAGCATCGAAGTCCTCGATCCGCTCACCATCCAGGTCACCTATGCCGAAGTAAAGTGCGACGCCCTCAACAATCTCGGTCTGGGCTGGCTGCCAAGCCACCTCTATGCCGAAGACTACAGCGATGTCATGGACAGCCCGCTGAACGAGGATCCGACCGTCAGCGCCGGCCCCTTCATCTTCAACGAATGGATTCGGGACGACAACTCAACCGTTCTGCGCAACGACAACTACTGGAAGGGCGCGCCCCACATGGACGGTTGGATCTACAAGATCGTCCCCGATCCCGGCGCCCGCCTGGCCCAGCTCCAGACCGGTGAGCTGGACCTGATCGGCGTCCAGCCCGAGCAGCTGACCACCGTCCAGCTCGATGCCAATCTGAACCTGCACAAGTTCAAGGACGACGGCTACAGCTACATCGGCCTCAACCAGGCCAACCCGGCGAATCCGCAGGCCGGTCAGGACGAAGACGGCAACCTCGTCGAACAGGACCCCCATCCCATCCTGAGCGATCTGGCCGTACGTCAAGCGATCGCACACGCGCTCGACTACGATGCGATTATCAGCAAGGTCTACCTCGGCCAGGGCTATCAGATCGCCTCCAACGTACTGCCGGCCGTCGGATGGGCCCACGATCCTTCTCTCCAGCCCTATGCCTTCGACACCGGAGCGGCCGCGCAGATTCTCGATGACGCCGGCTGGACCGACAGCGATGAGGACGGCGTGCGCGAGTGCAACGGCTGCGCCACTGCCGCAGAAGGCGCTACCCTCACAATTCGACTGCAGACCAACGCCGGCAACACGACCCGTGAGGATCTCGGCGCCCTGGTACAGGACCAGCTAAACGGCATCGGTTTTGACATCCAGTTCGAAGCCATCGAGTTCGGTACCCTCGTGGGTGAGCTGCTGGGTCAGACCTTCGATATGGTCATCATCGGCTGGACCGGGCTCGGTACAGACCCCAACGATGACTCCTTCTGGCACTCCAAGTTCGACACACCGGGCAGCGGCTTCAACTTCGTCAGCTACCAGAACGCCCGCATCGATGAACTCCTGGAGCAGGCCGTCAGCGTTCCCGGCTGCGCCACCGAAGATCGGGCCCCCTTCTACCACGAAATTCAGAAGATCATTCACGACGACATCCCCTACGTCTTCGTGACCGGCTCCGTCGGCAATACCGGCTACTCAAAGAAGTTCAACGGCACCAACCCGGGCCCGTGGAGCTTCTACCATAACATCGAGACCTGGTCTCTGGCGCAGTAGTCCGGCCCAACTCTTTCCGGAAGAATTCGGGGCCTGGCCAACAGGCCCCGAAGGAGATCTGACCAATCCGCCACCGCTCGCTTCCTGCGGGCGCTGGCGGATTCGCACCTAATATATATGTGTCGCGTCCGCCTGAATGCACAGGCGGATCGAAGGACCGGTCCAGCTTCATGACCCGTTACGTAGTTCGCCGCCTCCTGCAGGCAATTCCCACCCTGGTCGGGGTTAGCGTCATCGCCTTCGCTCTCGTATATAACTCTCCCGGCGATCCAGTCCTCATTCGCACCTTCGATCCCAACATCACGCAAGAGAGTCGTGAAATTCTGCGGCGGCAACTGGGGTTGGACCAGCATTGGGCCTTGCAATACATCAGCTGGTTGACAGGGGTTACATTGCGGATCGGAGCTGTGGTCGAAGAGTTCAAGCGCAGTGACACAAGTTGTTCATTCGTTGCCTGGCTGAATACCACATTCTGTGATAACGGCGGAGGCATCCTGCGGGGAAATCTGGGCACCAGCATCGCCACCAATCAGCCCGTCTGGGATCGAATCGTGGAGCGCATGCCGGCAACCCTTCAGCTAGGCGTCTCCGCCCTGCTGGTCTCTCTGCTGGTTGGCGTCCCGTTAGGCGTTCTCAGCGCTGTCCGTCAAAGGTCGTTATTTGATGGTTCTGTGCGCGTGCTCGCCGTTGTCGGCAATGCCCTGCCTTCATTCTGGTTAGGCCTGATGCTCATCGTACTCTTTGGGGCCGTTCTCGGCTGGCTGCCCACCGGCGGCATGCGCACCGTTTCCCTCACCAACGAGTTTGACCTGGTGGACCGGATCAGACATATGATTCTGCCGACGTTTGTTCTGGCGGTAGGTGGCGTCGCTCTGTTCAGCCGGTTCATGCGCACAGAAACCCTGGAAGTGATCCGCACCGATTATATTCGCATGGCCAGGGCCAAAGGCGTGGCCGCAAGAAACGTCTGGTTCGTCCACGCATTGGGCAATGCTCTCATCCCCTTAATGACGACTCTCGGCCCGGCCATTTTTGGCGTCCTTAGCGGAGCAGTAATCGTCGAGACCATCTTCTCCTGGCCTGGTATGGGGCGCATGACCTTTAGCGCGGCAGTGCAACGGGACTACCCCACAGTTCTGGGTGCGGTCATGTTCTTCTCGCTGCTGACAATTATGGGGAATCTTCTTTCCGATATCTTGTATGGCGTTGTCGACCCCCGCGTGCGGCTCTCGTAATGGGCATAGGTTCTTTAGCATGACGATAGCTCAGGCAGACGGTCCGGCGCTGACCACACTGGCAGCCGACCCGAAGTTGCAGCGCAAGCCCCGCACCTACTGGAGTATGGCGCTCCAGTCCTTGCGCCGCGATCTGGTTACGCTGATCGCAATGGGGTTCCTGGCCATTATGGCTGTCCTCTCTCTGCTGGCGCCGGCTATAGCGAAGAGCATCGGCGTTGGCCCGAACGATACCAACCCCGACAATGCCTTCCAGCAGCCCTACTTGGGCCCATATATCCAGTGGCGCACCGGCCAGGACCCGACGAGGGCGCCGCTTATGCTTGGCAAGTCCGGCGGCGTCCCCCACTGGCTCGGGACCGATCAGCTCGGCCGCGATCAGTTCGTGCGTCTACTCTACGGCGGCCGGGTCAGTCTTGGCATCGCCTTCGCCGCCGCCGCCCTGACACTGATTCTGGGTGTGACGGTTGGCACAGTTGCGGGCTTTTTTGGCGGTGTCGTTGATGACCTGATTATGTGGTTCATAAATACGTCTGTTTCGATCCCTGGTATTTATCTGCTCATTATCGTTACAGCGATGTTCAAGCCCAATCCCATAACCTTGACGCTCTTTCTCGGGCTGCTGGGCTGGTTTGGTACCGCCCGGCTGATCCGCGGAAACGTATTCAAAGTCCGCGCTCTGGACTTCGTCCTCGCCGCTCGCGCCGTCGGCTCACGCAGTGCCCGCATTATGCTCCAACATGTGATCCCCAACAGCCTTCCAATTATCATCGTGAATGCCGCCATAGATATCGGCAACCTCATTCTGGTCGAATCCGCGCTAAGTTTTTTGGGATTGGGAGTACAGCCACCGACGGCCACATGGGGTAGTATGCTAAACAGAGCAAGAAATCTGATCTTTCTTCGCGATCCTGAAACCGGGGCGAGCCTGGCTCTGCATCTGCTAAGTGTTCCCGGATTACTGATAACCATTACCGTGTTATCCTTATATCTCATCGGCGACGGACTGCGCGACGCTCTGGACCCGATGATGAAAAACATACGCTGAACAGTATGGCGCACACAGTCGGTCCGGCCGCTCCCGTCCGCCGGCTGCGCGCCAACTGCCGAAAACTTTCTGCACGCTCTAACAAAGGAGATAAGCGAATGTCTAAGAAGCGATTTACCTTCCTGGCGGTCCTCCTGATCGCCGCCCTCCTCATCGCTGCCTGCGGCGGCGGCGGTGATACGGAAATGGCCGATGAGCCGGCCGCGCCCGCACAAGAGGAACAGGCCGCCGAAGAGAAGGAGGAAATGGCGGCCGAAGAAACGGAAGAGAAGGAAGAGGCGCCCGCGGCTGAAGAAGAAGCCGCAGCCATGGGCGAACGCACCGGCGCCTGGGTCGACGAAGTCATCGCCGTCGAAGAGCCCTCCGCCGCCGCGGCCGTAACGCGCATGGATCTCGCAGAGCTCGACGCCTACGCCTTCTCCATCAGCGATGCCGAGGTCTACGCCACCGTCCAGGGGATGGACAGCCTCACCTATTCCAACTCCTTCGGCGTCTACGCAGAGCTGACCTTCAACCCCGCCGGCCCGGTCTTCGACGGCACCGGCAAACTCAACCCGTTTGCCGTGCCCCGCATCCGCGAGGCCATGAACTACCTCGTCGACCGCGATTTCATCTCCCAGGAGATCTACGGCGGCCTGGCCTCGCCGCGCTACATGGCCATCACCAACGCCTTCCCCGACTACGCCCGCCTGGTCGATATCGTGCGCCAGCTCGAGCTCGAGTACGCGCACAACCCCGACAGAGCGGCCGAGATCATTAACGAGGAGATGGAGGCCCTTGGCGCCGAGCTCGTCGACGGCGTCTGGAACTACGAGGACGAGCCCGTCGAGGTCATCTTCCTCATCCGCACCGAGGATGAGCGCAAGGAGATCGGCGACTACGTATCCACAATGCTCGAAGACCTCGGCTTCAGCGTCGTGCGCGACTACAAGACCGCCTCCGAGGCCTCGCCCATCTGGATCGGCACCGACCCCAACGAGGGCAAGTTCCACATCTATACCGGCGGCTGGATCACAACCGCCATCAGCCGCGATCAGGCCGGCAACTTCGACTTCTTCTACACCAACCGCGGGCTGCCCTTCCCACTGTGGCAGGCATATACGCCGTCCGAAGAGTTCGACGCCATGTCTGAAAAACTGGACCTGCGCGACTTCACCACCATGGAAGAACGCCGCGAGCTCTTCGGTGACGTCCTCGCCCTCTCCATGCAGGACTCCGTGCGCGTCTGGCTCGTCAACCAGCTCGGCTTCACCGCCTACAGGGGCGATGTCTCCGTCTCCACGGACCTGGCCGGCGGCCTCAACGGCGCCCGCCTCTGGCCCTATACCCTGCGCCGCACCGGCGAAGAGGGCGGCACCCTCACCATCGCCATGCCCAGCATGCTGCCTGAACCCTGGAACCCCGTCGCCGGCACCAACTGGATCTACGACACAATGCTGATCCGCGCCACCGCCGACGTGGGCGCCATGCCCGACCCCTTCACCGGTCTCCAGTGGCCGCAGCGTATCGACAGAGCCGAGGTAACGGTCAAGGAAGGGCTCCCGGTCGGCAGCACCCACGATTGGGTTACTCTGACCTTCGCCGAGCAGATCGACGTGCCCGAAGATGCCTGGCTCGACTGGGACGCCGTTGAACAGCAGTTCATCAGCGTCGGCGACCTCCATCCCGACGGGCTCACCGCCAACGTCAAGAGCGTCGTCTACTATCCGGGCGATCTCTCCGAGCTGAGCTGGCACGACGGCAGCCCGCTCAGTCTCGCCGACGTCGTACTGAGCATGATCACGACCTTCGACCTGGCCAAGGAAGAGAGCGCCGTCTACGACGAAGCCCAGGTGCCGAGTCTCAACAACTTCCAGAGCCACTTCAGGGGCTACCGCATCGCGCAGACGAGTCCGCTCGTCATCGAGTACTACAGCGACCAGTACACCCTCGACGCCGAGCTGAACGTGGCCAACTTCTTCCCCGGCACACCCTGGCACACCCTGGCGGTCGGGCTCCTGGCTGAAGCCGCCGGTGACCTGGCCTTCTCATCCGACAAGGCCGATGCCAACGAAGTCGAGTGGATGAGCTACATCGCCGGGCCAAGCATCGAGATCCTCGAAGGCCATCTCGAATCCGGCGCCGCCGACGGACACATCCCCTACGCGTCCACCCTCGGCGACTACATCAGCGCCGCTGAAGCGGATGCCCGCTGGGCAAACCTGAGCGCCTGGTACGAAGATAAAGGACACTTCTGGGTCGGCAACGGGCCCTTCTACCTCGAAGAGGCCTTCCCCACCGAGAAGACCGTCCAGCTGATCCGTGTCGAAAGCTTCCCCGACGCTTCCAGCAAGTGGGAAGGCTTCGACACACCGATGATCGCCGAAGTCGCCGTCGACGGACCGGCCCGCGTCGCCTCCGGCGATGAGGTCACCTTCGAGGTGATGATCGACTTTGGCGGCGACGCCTACGCCATCGACGACATCGACG
Organism: Caldilineaceae bacterium; assembly: GCA_965204525.1. GTDB lineage: Bacteria > Chloroflexota > Anaerolineae > Caldilineales > Caldilineaceae > Bin5. Next base: position 4,392,488 of record OZ241994.1, read on the forward strand.
AAGTCAAGTACCTCGTCTTTGACGCCCTCGGCGAGCTCGCCCTCACCGGCACCGCCGAAGCCGTCGAGGATGGTCTCTGGCAGATCACCCTCAGCGCCGAGGACACCGCCGGCCTCGAGTCCGGCGCCAATAAACTGGAGGTGGCCGTCGCGCCCCTGCGCGTCAGCATCCCCACCTTCTCGTCCCTCGAGTTCGTGACCACGAACTGACACTGAAGAAGAGCGAGAAGTGAAGAGCGAGGAGTGAGGAGTGAGAAGAGAGGAGTGAGTGAAATTTCTCTCTCCTCTCTTCTCTTCACTCTTTTCTGCATTTGAAAGGACCCTCTATGACCGATGCCGCTCTGCCCCTCCAACCCGACGCCGCCGCCGTCGCAAGACCCAGGACACAAAGCACGCTCACCCGTGTCGTGCAGTACACCGGGCTGCGCATGATCGCCATGTTCTTTACCGTCCTCATCGGCGTCTATCTGACAATTATCATCGCCAATATGGGCGGCCACGTCGATAATATCCGCAGAGGCTATATCCGCGAGTCAGTGGCGATCGCCACGGGGCAGAGTGACGAGTTCAGAAACATGACCGCCGAAGAGCGCCGCGAGCACGTCGACAAGCTCGTCGCTCTCCAGGAAAAACGCATGGGGCTGGACCAGCCCTTCCTCCTGCGCAGCTTCCGCTTCCTCTGGGGGGCCATGATACTGGACCTGGGCTGGGCCGACAATATGTCCAGCGACAGCGGCTCGCGGCAGGTGCGTAACATCATCCTGGAGCGCCTGCCGGCCACCTTGCTTCTCTTCTCCACCTCCTTCCTCATGCTCTTTTTCGTCGGCATCTTCGTCGCCCTCTATCTTTCCCGCAACTACGGCAGCCGCCTCGACCGGCTCATCATTGGACTGGCCCCCACCTCCGCTGCCCCCAGCTGGTTTTACGGCCTCTTCTTCATTCTGCTCTTTGCCGCCCTGCTGGGCTGGTTCCCATTCGGAGGTCTCGTCTCCGCGCCCCCGCCCGACACCATAACCGGCTACGCCCTCAGCGTCCTCAACCACATGGTGCTGCCGGTCATCGCCATCTTTTTCAGCGCCATCTTCCTCGGCATCTACGGCCAGCGTACCTTCTTTCTCATCTTTTCCAACGAAGACTACGTCGACATGGCCCGCGCCAAGGGCCTCTCCGACCGCGTCGTCGAGCGCCGCTACATCATGCGCCCGACCCTGCCCACCATCGTCACCGGCCTCGCGCTCTCAATCATCGGCCTCTGGTTCGGCTCAATCGTCCTGGAGACCATCTTCAACTGGCCGGGCCTGGGGCGGCTCTTCTATCTGGCCGCCAACATCTTTGAAACGTCGGTAATCGTCGGCTCCACCGTCATCTACGCCTACCTGCTCGGCATCACCGTCTTCTTCCTCGATATCGTCTACGCCCTCTTGGACCCCCGCGTAAAAGTAGGCGGCAGTCCGGGAGGTCAAGTATGACAGCATTGCGCCGCACCCTGGCCGCTCTTTCCCAGTATCCCTCAGCCGTCGCCGGCCTGGCCATCATCGCGGCCATGGTCCTCTTTTCCATCTATGTCGTGATCGCCATCCCCTACACTGAAGCGATAGACCTCTGGCGGGGCGGCGAGGGCGTCTGGCTCGAAAACCCGCGCACCGCCAAGCCCAGGTGGGTCAACCTCTTCCCCGGCGTCAACCTGCCCGAAACAATGGTTCTCGGCCCCGCTGATGCCTCCGCTGACGCCCCCGCTGACGCCTCCGTGCAAAAGGAGCGCCAGGCAGTCTCCGAAGAGATGACCGACGTCATCACCACCTTCACCTTCGACTACACCGCCGACGGGTTTCCCCAGGAGATCTCCCTCTTCCTCACCTCTGAGCACGAACGGAAACGCCCGCTCGTGTCGCTCACCTGGCTGACGCCCGACGGGCGCGAGATCCGTATCGCCGACGTCACCGTCGAGGGGCCCGTTACCGTCCGTTTCTCGCAGGAAGAAAAGCTTGAAAGACGTCTCGACGGCGTGCGGGCGGAAATCGGCCTCTTCGCCGACCCCGCCTCGGACGAAGACGACCCCTGGCCGCTCAAGGGCACCTACCGGCTCGTCGCCGCCGGGCTCGTCTTCGAGGATGATGCCGACGTCGACGCCCGCCTCGTCGTCTACGGCCAGGTCTACGGCCTCGCCGGCACCGATCACCTGCGCCGCGATCTCATGCTCGCCCTGATGTGGGGCATGCCCGTCGCCCTCGCCTTCGGCCTCCTGGCAGCCGTCGGGACCTCCGTAAGTACTTTCATCGTTGCCGCCATCGGCGTCTGGTTCGGCGGCTTCGTTGACGCCGCCATCCAGCGCATTACCGAGGTCAACCTCATCCTGCCCGCCCTGCCCATCCTCATCATGGTCGGCCTCTTTTACTCGCGCAGCATCTGGGTTATGCTCGGTGTCATCATCGCGTTGAGCGTCTTCAGTTCAGGCATCAAGACCAGCCGCGCCGTCTTCCTCCAGATCAAGGAATCCCCCTACTTCGAGGCCGCCCGCGCCTACGGCGCCGGCAACTTCCGCATCATCTTCCTCTACCTCATCCCCCGCCTGATCCCCACCCTCGTGCCCGGCTTTGTCGTAGCCATCCCCTCCTTCGTCTTCCTCGAGGCCACGCTCGCCGTGCTCAACCTCGGCGACCCGCTGCTGCCCACCTGGGGCAAGGTGCTCAGCGACGCCCGCGTCAACGACGCCCTCTACCAGGGCAACTACTACTGGGTGCTCGAGCCGGCCGCCCTCCTGCTCGTCTCCGGCCTCGGCTTTTCCATGGTCGGTTTCGCCCTCGACCGTGTCTTCAATCCCAGATTGCGAGATCTGTAATGGCCTTTTCCGATCCGCCGGTACTCGAAATCGAGGAGCTGCGTCTCTATTTCCGCACCCAGCAGGGCGTCCTGCACGCCGTCGACGGCGTCAGCCTCAACCTGCGCCGCAACGAAGCCATGGTCATCCTCGGCGAATCCGGCTGCGGCAAGACCTCGCTCACCAGGGCGATACTGCGCCTGCTCCCCCGCAACGTCCACACCTATTCCGGCAGCGTCAAGCTCAACGGCCAGGAGGTCATGCAGCTGAGCGACGAAGAGTACCGCCAGCAGGTGCGCTGGGTGCAGATCTCGCTCGTGCCCCAGGCCGCCATGAACTCGCTCAACCCCGTCCTCAAAGTCGGCGACCAGGTAGCGGAACCCCTCCTCTCCCACTACGGCATCCACCGCGCCCAGGCCCTCGAACGCGTCGCCGACTCCTTTCAACACGTCGGCGTCCCCGCCGACTTCATCAACCGCTACGCCTTCGAGCTCAGCGGCGGCATGCGCCAGCGCGTCGCCATCGCCATGGCCATGGTGACCGACCCGGACCTGATTATCCTCGACGAGCCGACCTCCGCGCTCGACGTCCTCACGCAGGCCAACATCATGAACGTCCTCAAGAGGGTCAAACAGGAGACCTCCACCAGCTTCATCCTTATCACGCACGACATCGGCACCTCCAGCGAACTGGCCGACCGCGCCGCCGTCATGTACGCCGGTCAGCTCGTCGAGGTGAACGACGCCGAGCAGTTCTTTGTCGAGCCGCTCCATCCCTACTCGCAGAAACTGATGTCCAGCGTTCCCAAGCTCCGCCAGACCGAGGAGCCGGACTTCATCAGCGGCCAGCCCCCCAGCCTGCTCGACCTGTCCCCGGGCTGCCGCTTCGCGCCCCGCTGCGACCACCGCTTCGAGCTCTGCGAAAGCGACCCCGAACTGGTCCGCGCAGGCCGCCGCCAGCACGTCAAGTGCTGGCTCCATCAGAACGGAGACAGCCGCTGATGCGCAAAGCTGCCCGTTTCGCCGTTACCCGCGCCGCGGAGACCCCGCGGGCGCTGAAAGGTCGACGATGACCGCGACCACCCCTGAAACTGCACAGACCCAGGCCGCCCCGGACGCGCCCCTCCTCTCCCTGCGCAACCTCCGCACCTGGTTCGAGCTGAGACGCTGGGGCTTCGGACGCGCCGGCACCGTCCGCGCCGTCGACGACGTCAGCTTCGACCTGCACGCCGGCGAAGCCATCGCCATCGTCGGCGAAAGCGGCTGCGGCAAGTCCACCCTGATGAAGACGATCCTCGGGTTGCACAGGCCGACCGAAGGCTCCGTCATCTTCGAAGGCCGCGATCTCAGCGCCCTCGACGCCAAGGAGATGCAGTGGTACCGCTCACAGGTCGGCTACGTCCAGCAGGACCCCTTCGGCGCGCTGCCGCCCTTCATGGACATCCGGCGCATCCTCGGCGAACCCCTCAAGATCCACGGCAACATGAACGAGTCCGAACGCCGGCATCGCATTCGCGAGGTCATGGAGGAGGTCAGACTCACGCCGGTCGAGGACATCCTGCCGCGCTTTCCCCATATGCTCAGCGGCGGTCAGCAGCAACGCGTCGTCATCGCCCGCGCCATGCTCCTGCACCCGCGCATGATCGTCGCCGACGAACCGGTCTCCATGCTCGACATGTCCGTGCGCGTCGAAGTCCTGCGCCTCCTGCAGGGGCTGCAGCGAACGCACAACCTCGCTGTCGTCTACATCACCCACGACCTCTCCACCGTGCGCTACTTCTCCGAACGCATCTTCGTCATGTACGCCGGCGAAATCGTCGAGCAGTCCCGCATGGACGACCTGCTGCGCAACCCGCTCCATCCCTACACCCGCGCCCTCCTGGCCGCCATCGCCGACCCCGACCCTGAAAACGCGCACGTCTTCCGCGACGTGCCGCCCGGCGAGCCGCCCAGCCTCGTCAACCCGCCCTCAGGCTGCCGCTTTCACCCCCGCTGCACCCATTTCATGGAAAATCTCTGCGAACTGGAAACGCCGCTCGATTTCGAGCCGGAACCCCAGCATTTCTCCCGCTGCTTCCTCTACCAGGATTAGAGGCAGTCTGCCACTACCCACTATCCACTACCCACTATCCACTATCCACCGGTCTCCCCCATGCCCTCCTCACCGCTGCACCTGATTCTCTACGGCTTCTTCCTGCTCCTGTTCGGCTTTCTCCTGGCCTTCGCCATGGTCATCAAGCTCATCGAAGCCGGTTTTCTGCTCAGCTTCCTCTCCTACTTCGCCTCCCTGGCCGGCCTGATTGTCGGCATGTACGGCGCCGTCAGCTATGCACGTTCCAGGCGCAAGTAGCGACCGGTCGCGTAATGCGAACCGGAAATCCGGAAACTGATTTGTCCTACCCGAAAGATTGAAGCTATAATAAAGATCTATGGGCAAAAAACGGTAAAAGTCTATGTTTGAAAAACAGATTGGAATCGACCTCGGTACAGTCAACGTTCTGGTTCACGTGCGGGGGCGGGGGATCGTTTTGCATGAACCATCCGTCGTGGCCATTCGCCGCGAGGCCAACAAGATGGTGCTCATTGGCCACGAGGCCTATGACACCCTCGGCCGCACCCCGGAGAGCATCGAAGTCGTCCGCCCCATGCGCGACGGCGTCATCGCCGATTTCGTCGTCACCGAGGCCATGCTGCGTAAATTTATCCAGGACATCGTCGGCCGCTTCCCCCTCTTCAAGCCCAGGGTGATGATAAGCACCCCGCGCGGCGTCACCTCCGTCGAGGAGCGCGCTGTCCACGACGCCGCCATGCAGGCCGGCGCCGGCGCAGCCTATCTCATCCCCGAACCTCTCGCCGCAGCCTATGGCGCCGGTCTCCCAATCGGCACCCCGACCGGCAACATGGTCGTCGATATGGGCGGCGGCACCACCGAAGCCGCCATCGTCTCCATGTACGATATCGTCGTCTGGAGCAGCGTGCGCGTCGGCGGCAACCGTCTCGACGAATCGATCGTCAGCTACATCCGTAAAAAATATAACCTCCACGTCGGCGAGCAGACCGCCGAAGAGATCAAGATCGCCATCGGCTCCGCGCTGCCCACCGAAGAAAACCGCGCCATCGAGGTGCGCGGACGCGACCAGATCAACGGTCTCCCAAAGACCATCGAACTCACCAACAGCGAAGTGATCGAGGCCATGTTCGAGCCCCTGCAGGCCATCGTCCGCACCGTGCGCGCCACCCTCGAAAAAGCGCCGCCCGAGCTCGCCGCCGACATTATCGACCGCGGCATGGTCATCACCGGCGGCGGCGCCCAGCTCCGCCTCATCGCCTCGCTCTTTACCCATGAAACCGGTGTCCCCGCCTACGTCGCCGAAAACCCGATGGCCTGCGTGGCCCTCGGCGCCGGCCGCGCCCTCGAAAACTACGAAATCATGCGCCGCAGCCTGCCCATGCTCTACTCATAGACCGCCCGCGCCGCCCCACCCGACACCATGCCATTCACACCCCAATCCATAGACAGCAAGGCCCTCCACGGCGGCGAAGCCCGCCGCTACGCCCCGCCCGCCGCTCCCGTCTCCTCCGCGCCCGTCGTCAGCGGCATCATCCCCAGCATCGGCTACGTCTACGATGACACCGCCCACCTCGACAGCGCTCTCGGCGGAGACCCCGATCTCTACGTCTACGGACGCTACGGCAATCCCACCGTCGCCGCCTTTCAAGACGCCATCGTCGCGCTCGAATGTCACGACATGCCCGAACGGGCCGGCGGCCACTTCGCGCTCGCCACCGGCAGCGGCATGGCCGCGATTCACCTCGCCATGGCCGCCTGCGGCATCCGGTCCGGCGCCACCGTCGCCGCCGCCCGGGACTGCTACGGCGCCACCTATTCGCTCGTCGACAGCCTCTGGCCCCAGTACGGCGTAAAGGGGCTCTTCGTCGACGCCACCGACCTCGCCGCCGTCGAGCGGCTGCTCGCCCGCGAGGCGCCCGTCCTCCTCATCGTCGAGACCATCTCCAATCCGCTTCTCAAGGTCGTCGACGTCCCCCGGCTGGCCCAGCTCTGCCGCGCCCACAACACCCTTCTGCTCGTCGACAACACCTTCGCCACCCCCATGCTCTTCCGCCCCCTTGCCCACGGTGTCGACGTCGTCATCCACAGCGCCACAAAGTACATAGGCGGCCACGGCGACGTCCTGGGCGGTGTAGTCGCGGCCCGCAACGAGCTGCGTCCCGCCTTCTGGGAGTTCCTCAAAAAGACCGGCGCCAACCTCGGCCCTCACGAAGCCTGGCTCCTCCACCGCGGCATGAAGACCATGCCCCTGCGCGTCGAGCGCCAGTGCCGCAACGCCGCCGTCGTCGCCGAACAGTTGAGCGCCCACCCCGCCCTCGCCCGCGTCCGCTACCCGGGCCTGCCCGGCCATCCCCAACACGAACTCGCCCGCGACCTCTTTCGCGGCCTAGGCTACGGCGCGGTCGTCGCCCTTGAGTTCAAGAACGCCGCCCGGCCCGAAGTCTTCCGCTTCCTCGAAGCCCTGCAGATGGTCCAGCCCGCCACCACCGTCGGCGACATCTACTCACTCGTCCTCTACCCCAGCCACGCCTCCCACCGCGCCCTCTCCCCGGCCCAGCGCGCCGCCGTCGGCATCTCCGACGGCCTCATCCGCCTCGCCGTCGGCGCCGAAGATCCCCAGGACATCATCGCCGACATCACCGCCGCCCTCGAAAGCTGACACCCGCCCCCAGCCCCCGCCGTTCCCCTGCCGTTCACTAAAAACTAAAAACTGCAGTTCACTAAAAACTGAAGTTTGACAAACATTGGATGATCGCATACAATGGACCACAATTTGCATTCACCCGGATTTCCTCTGCGCTTTCCAGCTGTCTGCAACTCTAAAAGGAACTGATTCAGCGAAAAACCCGCTGAAGCCCTGCATGACCCAACAGATCATCTTTACCGAAAAAGCCCCCGCTGCGATCGGCCCTTATTCCCAGGCCGTCGCCACAGAGCAACTGCTCTTCACTTCGGGTCAGATCGGAATCCATCCCCTGACCGGTCAACTACGACCAGGCATCGTCGAACAGACCCACCAGGTGCTGGAAAACCTCGCCGCAGTCCTTGACGCGGCCGGCTCCGGCATGGGCCACATCGTCAAGACGACGATCTTTCTGACCGACATGGCCGAATTCCCCACTGTGAACGAAATCTACGCGCAAGCGTTCCAGGATGAGCCTCCTGCTCGCAGTACAGTGCAGGTAGCCGCACTGCCACTCGGCGCGCTGATTGAAATCGAGGCGATAGCTTTACGCGCCAGTGGTGCCTCCGCCGGCGAACAGTAGTACCTTTCCACAGAGAAGACAAAGTCAGTCTTCACGCCCCGTATACAGTTCTGAGCAGTGCAGTCCCCCGGCTTGCACTGATACGAATGTGAACAGAGCGCGCCCAACGCTGGCAGAACGGCGCTTGAGCAAAACCGGATCGACCTGGAGTTCAGTTGTACAGTGGTTTCCTTTGAAAACTTTTGACGTCAGCACGTATCTGTCGTTTATATCTATACCTTATTGGAGGAAGTAAGACCGTCATGTCAAACCACCATGCAGCAGCAGTAATGGAAGCGCAAGCAGATTTCCTGACAGAAGAGATCGACGCCGGACCGCCGCAGGACGACCATCCAATGGCCCTGCTCCTGCAAGAGGCCGACGACTCCTTCGTCAACCAGCCCCAGACAGGTGACATTCGCCACGGCGTCGTTGTCGATAAACGCGCCGGCGAGCTGCTCATCGACATCGGCTACAAGTCCGAAGGGATCGTCACCGGCCGCGAAGTCGACCGCCTCGAAGGCGACTTCAAGGAGATGACCATCGGCGACGAGGTGCCGGTCTACGTCATGCGCGAAGACCGCGACGGCAACCTCCTCCTCAGCATCTCCCGCGCCCGGGCCGAGAGCGACTGGAAACACGCCGAAGAGCTGCTCGAATCCCAGGACATGTTCACCGGCTCCGTCAGCGGCTTCAACCGCGGCGGCGTCATCGTCAAGATCGGGCAGGTGCGCGGCTTCGTCCCCGCCAGCCAGCTCAGCAGCGAGAGTCAGTCTCAGCAGATCACCGAAGGCGAACCCGAAAATCGCTGGATGAAGCTGATGGACGCCGAGCTGCGCATGAAGGTCATCGACCTGGACCGCCGCCGCAATCGCCTCATCCTTTCAGAACGGGTCGCCATTCGCGAATGGCGCCGCGAGCAGAAGGAAAAACTGCTCGAAACCCTGGAAGAAAACACCGTCTGCGAAGGCGTCGTCAGCAGCCTCGCCGACTTTGGCGCCTTCGTCAACCTCGGCGGCGCCGACGGCCTCGTCCATCTGAGCGAGTTGAGCTGGGGCCGCATCAGCCATCCCAAGGAAGTGGTCTCGATCGGAGAAAAGATCCAGGTCATGGTCCTCAACGTCGATCGAGAGCGCAAGCGCATCGGTCTCAGCCTGCGCCGTCTGCTGCCCGAACCGTGGGAAACCGTGCCCGACCGCTATGAAGTGGGGCAGATCGTGAAGGGCGTCGTGACCAAGCTGGTCCACTTTGGCGCCTTCGCCCGCCTCGATGGCGACACCATCGAAGGCCTGATCCACATCAGCGAACTGACCGAACGCCGCATCACCCATCCCAGCGAGGTCGTGACCGAAGGCCAGGGGCTCGAGCTGCGCATCATTCGCATCGATACCGACAAGCGCCGCATGGGCCTCAGCCTCAAGCAGGTCGAACCCGAAGAGGAAGCGGTCGAATTCGATTGGGAACCCGTTCCCCTCGAAGAGAACGGAGCGAACGCTGAGAACGCGGCAGAAGCCGCCGCCCCCGTTGAGGCCCAGGCCGAATCTGACAGCGAAGCCGCCGGCGAACAGACCGACCCGGCCGAAGCCCCGGAGGCCGCCAGAGTTGTAGCCTAGTCGCCGGACGCCGGCGTCTCCCGTTCCAGCCGCCGCCGCGGCGCACAACCGCGCCCGGCCGCGCCAAAACAGAATCCAGGTCGCCCGCTCCCCCGGCATCGACCAACTCGCAAAAAACGTGTCGGACACCGCGTCCAGCGCGTTTTTTTCTGAATTGACAAAATATAAGGGCCGTCGTTACAATACAGATGGCCAACCGATGCACGTACGGCGCGCCAATACGATCAGGCCGGCCCCCCACATGCCGCTCCTGTCAGTCGGCTCGCCAGCCCCAGAACGCCAACTGCACCTTACCTTTCGACAGGCGCCAGGTTCTCTCCGTTCGCGACCGTGCGCCCGGATCTGTTTTCGAACCGTCCTCCGCCTACGATCTGCATCCACGGCATCAACTCCTGCCGGACGCCAATCGTTGCCAGGGACACAAACGGAATTCCGATTACGTCAGACAGTTGGTGTGTATGGTATAGTAGATGCTGTCCGCTTGCTTTTACATAGGATTACGACGACTGAGGGAACGTACCCATGTCTGATAAACTCGAACGCTTCACGAAACGTGCGCGCCGAGTCCTGACGCTTGCACAGGAACAAGCCCTGCGGCTTAACCATAACCATATCGGCACCGAACATCTGCTCCTGGGCCTCGTCCAGGAGGAGAATAGCGTCGCCGTAAAGGTCCTCAAGGAGTTGGGCGTCGAACCGGGCCAGGTCGTGCGCGCCGTGGAGCGCACCGTCGGACGCGGCGAACGCGCCCCATTGGGCAAACCAACCCTCGCCCCGCGCACAAAACGAGTTATCGAACTGGCCGTCGAAGAGGCCCGCATGATGGGCAACCACTACATCGGCACCGAACACCTGCTGCTCGGCCTCGTGCGCGACGGAGACGGCGTTGCCGTCAACGTGCTGCGCAACCTCGGCATCAACCTCGATCGCGTCCGCACCCAGACCGCCCGCGATCTCCTGAAAAACAGCGCCCAGTCCAAAGAGAAGCAGAAGAAAGAGTCCAAAACGCCTCTCGTGGACCAGCTCGGCCTCGACCTCACCGCCTCCGCTGAAGAGGGGCGCCTCGACCCGGTCATCGGCCGCCAGATGGAGATCGAGCGCGTCATCCAGATCCTCAGCCGCCGCAACAAGAACAACCCCGCCCTCATCGGCGAGCCGGGCGTTGGCAAGACCGCCATCGTCGAAGGACTGGCCCAGCGCGTCGTCGACGGCGACGTGCCCGAGCCTCTCCTCAACAAGCGCATCCTCATGCTCGACGTCGGCAGCCTCGTCGCCGGCACCATGTACCGCGGCCAGTTCGAGGAACGCCTCAAAAAGGTTATCGAAGAGATTATCAACAGCGGCGCCATCCTGTTCATCGATGAAGTCCATATGCTCGTCGGCGCAGGCGCAGCCGGCAGCAGCGTCGACGCCGCCAACATCCTTAAGCCCGCCCTCAGCCGCGGCGAGCTCCAGGTCATCGGCGCCACCACGCTCGACGAATACCGCAAGCATATCGAGCACGACGCCGCCCTCGAACGCCGCTTCCAGCCGATCCTTGTCGAAGAGCCGACCATCGAAGAGACGATCGAGATCCTCAAGGGCATCAAGACCCGTTACGAGGAACATCACAAACTGATCATCTCCGACGAGGCCCTCGACTCCGCCGCCCACCTGGCCGCACGCTACGTGCCCGACCGTTTCATGCCCGACAAGGCCATCGACCTCATCGACGAGGCCGGCAGCCGCGTGCGCATGTACAAAGCGCCCCACGCCGTCAGCCTGCGCGAGACCTTCATCGACCTCAAACGCCTCCAGAAGGAAAAGGAAGAGGCGCTCGAAACCCAGCGCTTCGACGACGCCATCGACCTCCGCTACCGCGAGGTCGAGCTCCAGTCCAAGCTGGACAAGCTGCGCGAAGGCTGGCGCCAGGTCGCCAACCAGCCCGTCGTCTCCGCCGACGACATCGCCGAAGTCGTCTCCATGTGGACCGGCGTCCCCGTCTATCGCATGGGCGGCGAAGAGCGCGAACGCCTCCTCGGCATGGAGGACGAGCTCCACAAGCGCATCGTCGGCCAGGATGAACCGATCAAGGCGATCAGCAAGGCCGTCCGCCGCGCCCGCGCCGGGCTCAAGGACCCCAAACGCCCCATCGGCAGCTTCATCTTCCTCGGGCCGACCGGCATCGGAAAGTCCGAGTTGACCAAAGTCCTCGCCGAGTTCCTCTTCGGCAGCGAAGAGGCGCTCATCAAACTCGACATGAGCGAGTTCATGGAGCGGCACAACGTCAGCCGTCTCGTCGGCGCGCCCCCCGGCTACGTCGGCTACGAAGAGGGCGGCCAGCTCACCGAAGCCGTCCGCCGCCGCCCCTACTCCGTCGTCCTTCTCGATGAGATCGAAAAGGCCCACCCCGAAGCCTTCAACATGCTCCTCCAGATAATGGAGGACGGCTCCCTCGCCGACGCCAAGGGCCGCCGCGTCGACTTCCGCAACGCCCTGCTCATCATGACCAGCAACGTCGGCGCCAACCTCATCCAGGGCTCCAAGGGCATCGGCTTCGCCATCACCGCCGATGAGCAGACCCGCATGGAAACCGAATATGAGCAGATGAAGTCAAAGGTGATGGACGCCCTCAAGAAGACCTTCCGCCCCGAATTCATCAACCGTCTCGACGGCATCATGGTCTTCCGCAGCCTCACCAAGGAAGAGATTACCGAAATCGTCGAGCTCGAGCTGCGCACCCTGCGCGCCCAGCTCGACGAGCAGGAGATGAAACTGGTGCTCACCCCCGCCGCCCGCTACGCCATCGCCGACGCCGGCTACAACCCGGATTACGGGGCCCGCCCCCTGCGCCGCGTCATCCAGAGCGAAGTCCAGGACCCCCTCAGCGAAGCCCTGCTCGAAGGCCGCTTCGTCCCCGGCGACACCATCCAGGTCGACTTTATCCCCAACGGGCCTGCCGGCCCGGCCGCAGAGCGCGCCGCCGACCGGATGTCCGGCTCCCGCAACCCCTTCGACTCGACCAACGGCGCCGACGGCGACGAGGCCCCAAAGGGCGTCTACGAGTTCACCGCCATCGCCCACCGCGCGCAGGAAGATGAAGAACCCGAAGACAGCGAAGCCACCAAAGAACTCGAAGCCCTCCTGCAATAGCGCCCAACCGGCCGGATCAAAAAAAAGAACCCCCGCAAAGGGGTTCTTTTCTTATACTCCACTATCCACTACCCACTATCCACTGCAGTTCTCACCACTTAATATGATTCACATTGTGCCCGGCGTCCAGCGTGAATACGTAGGGCTTGTTCGTGTCGTACTCATTGTCCGGGTAATAGGTCTGTACCCGCAACAGAACTTTGTCGCCCTCGGTCACGTAGTCGATCGTGACCGACTTGCCTGTCATCGGGTTGGTGCCGCTGAATGAAATCTTGGGCGAGTCGGGCAGGAACGGGCCCGGCTGCGCGCTGCCGTCCGCGCCGATGTACCAGTACTGCAGCCCTTCCGGCACCGAGCAGATCTGCGCCGGCCTTGCCGCGTGTTGGATGTGACAGTCGATTCCGGTGTAGACCGGCGTTGAACCCGAACCATCGCCATTGCCGTCGCCATTCCCATCGTCACTGCCATCCGGGCCGGACCCGACCGGCGGCGGCGTCTCCGTATTATCCCGGTTGTTGCCGCCTGGCGGGGGCGGCGTTTTGGAGTTCGGCGTGTTCGGCGCAGGATTGGCGGGAAGGTGAACGTCATGACCGCCGGCCGCGTTTTCAGCATCGGTGCAGTGGCCGGAATTGAGTGTTCCGTCCGGCATCTGGCAGTAGCCGGGCAGATTGGGGTGCGCGTATGCGGTGGCCGTTACTGCCAGCGCGCTCAACATGAGCGTCAGAGCCAGAACAATGCGGAAGGTTTTCATTCTGTGAATCTCCTTAATGAATTTCCCGCCCCTTCAAAAGAACCTCCGGGCGGTGACATGCTACTTAGACGCCGCCTCCCCCCCGCATGTTCCCTCCCCCCCGCCCTTCCCCCGCCGTTCCCCTGCCCTTCCCCTCTCTTTGCCATATTCCAACGACAGACGTATCATGAATGTCCCGCCGGCAATTTCTTCGCAACAGTTTCGATTGGAGGACACTCAGAATGAATGAACGCATCGGGTTTGTCGGGCTTGGCATCATGGGACAAGGCATGACCCGCAACCTCTTGAAAGCCGGATACAGCGTGCGCGTCTGGAACCGAACATCAAGCCGCATGGACCCCCTCATTAACGCCGGCGCGACCGCCGGCGCCAGCCCCGCAGACGTCGCCGCCAACTGCGATATCGTCATCGTCTGCGTCAGCGACACGCCCGACGTCCGGGAAGTCGTCCTCGCCGAAAACGGCATCCTCTCCGGCGCCGGCGAGGGCTCCCTTGTCATCGACTGCAGCACCATCAGCCCCCAGGCCACCATCGAAATCGCCGCCCAGCTCAACGCCAAGGGTGTCAAAATGCTCGACGCCCCCATCAGCGGCGGCAGCGAAGGCGCGGCCAACGGCACCCTCAGCATCATGATCGGCGGCGACGAAGACCAGGTCGAACGCGCCCAGGGCGTCTTCGAAGCCATGGGCAAGACCATCACCCACGTCGGTAAGCAGGGCGCCGGCCAGACCGTCAAACTCGTCAACCAGATCCTTGTCGTCGGCAACTGTCTCGCCATGAGCGAAGCGCTCGTCTTCGCCCAGGCCGGCGGCGTCGACCTCGAAAAATGCCTCAACGCCGTCTCCGGCGGCGCCGCCGGCAGCTGGATGCTCGCCAACCGCGGCCCCCAGATCATCGAGCGCGACTGGCGGCCCGGCTTCACCATCAACCTCCAACAGAAGGACGTGCGCCTGATCATGCAGGAAGCCGACGCCCTCGGCGTCCCCGTCCTCCTGACAGGCCAGATCTTCAGCCTCTACCGTACCCTCCAGCAGATGGGCCTCGGCGAAGAAGGCAACCACGCCCTCGTCAAGGCGCTCGAAAACCTCAGCGGCGTGCAAGTCGCCTGAACCGGTACGATTCATGTCCGATCGGACTATGAACCGCTGCCGTCATGCCAAAAACCGTTGCGCCCACCCCTGCATCTTGTGTATAGTTGAACTGTGACCGTCTGCCCGCTTCCCTCCCTGCCCGGAGGGTTGCCCGGGCCGGCTTCGCAGCCGGGAACCTGTATGGCAGATGAAATGCCCGCCGGGTCCGCGCGGCAGCGCCCCGGCTCCGTTTACAACGAGCCCGCACTGCCTCTGCCTTCCCGCCAAGGCGCAATCCATTGCAGATAGTGGACAAAAAAGGACTGAGTGTGCCCACGATGAAACCCATGATACGTCTAATTTCAATCAGTGCGCTTGTCCTGGTCGCCATCATTGCAGCCATATACTTCGCCCTCCCTGCCCGGCAACAGAGCATAACCTTTGAGGAAGTCGGGCCGGAAGGGTCCCCACCGCAAGCGGCGGATGAACCGGGCGTCATCGCCGCGCCCGTACTGGTGGCATCCGCCGGCTCCGACCGGGTCACCATCAGCTGGGCCCCCGTCGTGGGCGCCGCCTCCTATGAGATCTGGGCCCGGCAAGGCGAGCTCCCCTGGGAGCGGCTCGATGACGGCTCCCTTTCCCATAACGTGACCTCCTTTACGCATGCCGGCCTGACCTCAGGGGACACTTACAGCTACACAGGCCGCGCCGCGCCCGTCGCCGGCCAGCTGAGCGATTGGGCCGCCGAGGTTCAGGCCACCGTTTCCTACGTCCCGTCGCTCAATGCGGCCGCCTCCGCCGGCCGCATCGAGCTCAGCTGGACAAGCGTCGCCGGCGCCGGCAGCTATCAGATCATCATGTGGACCGACGGCCTCAAGGACTGGGAACGCATCGGCGATCCCATCACCGGCACCATCACCTCCTATACCCACAGCGGGCTTACCGAACTCAGCACCTACCATTACCGGGTCAGAGCGGTGATCGACGACACTGAAGGCGAGTGGTCCGACTCGGTCTCCGAAATCCCCGTCCGCCCTGCGGCGCCCGCCACGCTGACCGCGACCGCCGTCGTCGGCCAGGTCGAGCTGGACTGGACCGCCGTCCCCGGCGCCGACAGCTACCGGCTTATCAGCTGGACCGACGGCCAGACCGCCTGGCAGCGCATCGGCGACCCCCTTTCGGGCGCTACCACCTCCTACACCCACACCGGTCTCATCGCCGGCAGGACCTACTACTACCGGGTCAGCGCCGTGATCCACGGCATTGAAGGCGCCTGGACCGAATCGGTAAGCGATGTCCCCACCGCGCCGCCCGCGCCCGTTCTGACCGCGACAACCGCCGTCGGCCAGGTCGAGCTCAGCTGGACTGCCGTCCCCGGCGCCGGCAGCCACATTCTCATCGTCTGGACCGACGCCCAAAACGCCTGGGTACGCATCGGCGATCCCCTTTCCGGCGGCGCCACATCCTACACCCACAGCGGGCTTTCCGCCGGTCAGACCTACTACTACCGGGTCGGCGCCGTCGTCAAGGGTACCGAGGGCGCATGGTCGAATTCACCCAGCGCCGTCCCCGGCGCGACGTTCATGCCGGGCCTGGTCGCGAACGCCTCCGCCCACCGCATCGATCTCAGCTGGAGCGAGGTGACCGGCGCCGGCAGCTACCAGCTGATTGTATGGACCCCGGGCCAGACCGAATGGGAACGCATCGGCGATCCCCTCTCTTCCGGGACGACCTCCTATACCCATACCGACCTTACCGCCGGCAACACCTACTACTACCGCGTCAGAGCCGTAATCGACGGCACAGAGGGCCCCTGGTCGGAGGAGGTCGACGCCGTCCCCTGACGCCCCCCATTCCCTAAATGGGGATTGCATTACAGAGCCTTTCATCCACCGGCAGTACACTGGCATACATCGGCCCTCTGGGACGCGAAACCACCGTCCCCGAATTCCGTACAACATTAAGAGGGCCGGCAAACGCATGGCTGTCCCGTCTGACATCCGTACGTTTCGCGCGCATCGCGTTTTGGCCCTATAATTGCCCTGCCGGCCCTTTCGCCATCCGCACGTCGCAGCTGCCCGTATACCGGGGATGAGAAGATATGAAGAGACTCCTGATCGCGCTCGTTGCGCTCGTCGTCACCGGCGCCGCCGGCTGGTTCGGCCTCCAACGCTTCCAGGAGCGCCGCGCCGCCCTGGACGAACAGCCCAGCTACGAGACCGTATCCGTCGAGCGCGGCTCGATCAGCAGCACCGTCAGCGCAACCGGCAGCATCGAACCCGAAGCCGAAGTCGCGCTCTCATTTCGCGCCAGCGGCCGCGTCGAGCAGGTGCTCGTTTCCGTCGGCCAGCCCGTTGAGGCCGGCCAGCTCCTCGCCCAGCTCGACGTTACCGACGCCTCCCTCGCCCTCGAACAGGCCGAAGTCTCACTCCTGATCAGCCGCGCCCAGCTCGATAAACTCGAAAAGCCGCCCTCCGACTCCGACATCATCGCCGCCCAGGCCAACGTAACCGTCGCCCAGGCCAGCGTCGCCAGCTCGGAAGCCGCCCTCGCCAGCGCCCAGGCCAGCTACCGCCAGCTCATCGCCGGCGCATCCCCCGAGGAGTTGGCCGTCCAGGAAGCCCAGGTCCGCCAGGCCGCCGTCAACGTGCGCCAGGCCCAGAGCAACTACGACGAGGTAAAGAGCTTCCCCGACGCCGGCGCATCGCCCCAGGCCGTCCAGCTCGAGCAGATGACCATCACCTTCGAAGTCGCCCAGGCGCAGCTCGCCCTCACGCAGCGCGGCGCCGACGAAGCCCAGATCGCCGCCGCTCTCGCCCAGATCGCACAGGCCGAGCTCGGCGTCCGCCAGGCCCGCAGCAACCTGCTCGT
Organism: Caldilineaceae bacterium; assembly: GCA_965204525.1. Classification (GTDB taxonomy): domain Bacteria; phylum Chloroflexota; class Anaerolineae; order Caldilineales; family Caldilineaceae; genus Bin5. The sequence goes on from OZ241994.1 coordinate 4,410,057, forward strand.
CGCCCAGGACGCCCTCAATGCCCTGCTCGAAGGGCCCTCCGCGGAGGACCTCGAGATCTCTCGCGCGCAGGTGCGCCAGGCCGAGCTCAGTAAACGGCAGGCCGAAGTTACGCTCAATAACGCGATGCTCTCCGCCCCCATCAACGGCGTCGTCAGCCAGGTCAACCTGCGCCAGGGCGAGCTGTACGGCGGCGGCGCCCTGCCCGCCGTCGTCCTTACCGACCTCCAGAGCTTCCACATGACCGTCCTCGTCGACGAGCTCGACGTGCGCCAGGTCCAGATCGGCCAGACCGTCCGCCTCAGCCTCGACGCCCTGCCCGACGCCGACATTTCCGGCCAGGTCACCAAGGTCTCGCCCACCGCCCGCGACGTCGGCGGCGTCGTCGCCTACGAAGTCGAAATCGTGCCCGACTCCACCGTCGCCCAGCTGCGCGCCGGCATGAGCGCCACCGCCATCATCACCACCGCCAAGGTCGACAACATCCTGCTCGTCCCCAACCGCTACATCCAGCTCGACCGCGAATCGGGCCGCGCCTTCGTCCAGAAGATCATTGCCGACGTTCCCACACTCCAGGAGATCGAAATGGGCCTGCGCAACGACCGCTTCACCCAGGTCCTGGCCGGCCTCGCCGAAACCGACCAGATCGCCCTGATCCGCGCCAGCAGCGAAGAACAGCTGCGCAGCGCCATCTTCGGCGGCAACTAAAAACTGAACAAAAAAATGTTCAAACAGTTCTCTGACAATAACAGTCCATCCCCCAACGGCTCCGACCCGCCCGCCAGCGCCCGTCCCGTCATCGAAGCCCTCGAGCTCACCAAGACCTACAAGATGGGCGACATGGAAGTGCGCGCCCTCCGCGGCGTCGACCTCAGCATTCAGCTCGGCGAAATGGTCGCCATCATGGGCCCCAGCGGCAGCGGCAAGTCCACCCTCATGAACATCGTCGGCTGCCTCGACGTCCCCACCTCCGGCCTCTACCGTCTCGACGGCACCGACGTCGGCGTCCTCGACGACAACAACCTCGCCGAGATCCGCAGCCTCAAAATCGGCTTCGTCTTCCAGAGCTTCAACCTTCTCGCCCGCACCAGCGCCCAGGCCAACGTCGAGCTCCCCCTCCTCTACGCCGGCATCAGCGGCCGCGAGCGCCATAAACGCGCCGCCGAGGCCCTCCACCTCGTCGGCCTCGACGACCGCCGCGACCACAAGCCCAACGAGCTCTCCGGCGGCCAGCAGCAGCGCGTCGCCATCGCCCGCGCCCTCATCAACCGCCCCAAGCTCATCCTCGCCGACGAGCCCACCGGCAATCTCGACACCAGGACCAGCGACGAGATCATGGGCCTGCTCCAGCGCCTCAACCGCGAACAGGGCATCACCATCCTCTTCGTCACCCACGACCCTGAAATCGCCCAATACTGCAACCGCGTCGTCCACTTCCGCGACGGCCGCATCGAAAGCGACCAGTCCAACCAATCCCAACCCGCCCAACCACCAATCCAGGAACCCGAACCCGCCTCCACCACTAAAAACTAAAAACCAGAAACTAAAAACTGCCGTTATGTCCTTCTACGAATCCGTCCGCGTCGCCATGCTCGCCCTCGCAGCCAACAAGCTGCGCTCCATTCTCACCATGCTCGGCATCATCATCGGCGTCAGCGCCGTCATCGCCCTCATGAGCATCGGCCGCGGCGTCGAAAAGTTCTTCGTCGAACAGTTCACCAGCCTCGGCGCCAACCTTCTCTACGTCTTCCCCGGCCAGCTCGACGAAGGAGGCCCCCGCGCAGGCGGCCGCGACAGGGGCGTCCTCACCCTCGGCGACAGCTACGCCATCGGCAATCCGCTGCGCGTCCCCGACGTCATCGCCGTCGCCCCCGAAGTGCGCGGCATCGCCCTCGTCGCCAGATCGGGCAACGATATGGAAGTCTCCGTCAGCGGCGTCACCGCCAGCTACCAGGACGCCCTCTCCGGCGAGGCCGCCATCGGCGTCTTCCTCACCGATGCCGACGTCGAAGAGCGCTCCCGCGTCGTCGTCATCGGCTCCGACGTCTTCGGCCGCCTGTTCGAACCCAACGAGGACCCCTTGGACCAGACCATTCGCGTCAACAACATCCTCTTCCGCGTCATCGGCGTCATGGAAGAACGCGGCGCCGGCGTCGGCGGCTCCAACCTCGACGAAATGATCTTCATCCCCCTCACCACCGTCCAGGACCGCCTCTTCCGCCGCCGCACCGTCAGCGGCGAATACCAGGTCGACCTCATCTACGCCTCCGTCGTCTCCGAAGACCGCATGGCCGCAGCCCAGGAGCAGATCGCCGAGCTCCTGCGCGAACGCCACAAGATCTCCTTCCGCGGCGAAGACGACTTCGTCATCATCAACCAGTCCGACCTCATCTCCATCTTCGGCGACATCCTCGGCGCAATGACCCTCTTCCTCAGCGCCATCGCCTTTATCAGCCTGGTCGTCGGCGGCATCGGCATCATGAACATCATGCTCGTCAGCGTCACCGAACGGACGCGGGAGATCGGGCTCCGCAAAGCCGTCGGCGCCAAACGCCGCAACGTCCTCGGCCAGTTCCTTATCGAAGCCGTCACCCTCGCCCTCATCGGCGGCATGCTCGGCATCGCCCTCGGCGCCGGCGGAGCCGTCGCCGCCACCTCCTTCATCAACAACTTCAGCGCCGTCGTCGGCCTCGACGCCATCGCCATCTCCATCCTCTTCTCCATGGCCGTCGGCCTCTTCTTCGGCATCTATCCCGCCTACCGCGCCAGCCGCCTCAACCCCATCGACGCCCTCCGCTATGAATAACCCGCCCCGTCTCCCTGCCGCTCTCCCGCCCTCCCCCCGCCGTCCCCCCGCCGGCTCACTACCCACTCCCCACTCCCCACTATCCACTATCCACTATCCACTATCCACTATCCACTATCCACTCCCCACTATCCACTATCCACTAATCACTATCCTCTGCCTCCTCCTTCTCGCCGCCTGCGGCCGCCGCCCCACCGAACCCACCCCCCTGCCCCCCGGCACACCCGTCGCCCAGCCCACACCCGACTTCAGCGCCCCCGCCCAGCCCGACAACGCCACCCGGACCGCAAGTCAAACCGCCCAATCCCTGCGCACCCGCCTCGCCCAGGAAATCTCCCTGACCCCAGCAGTTTCCCCTGAAGTTCCCCCCGCCGTTTCCCCCGAAGTTCCCCCTGCCGTTACCCTTGCCCTTGACCCCAGTCTCGACGTATTCAACCGTCCCAACGCCCTCGGCATCCTCGCCGGCGGCGGCATCCTCTACGCCGCGCCCGGCGGCGGCGCCCGCGCCAACCTCCAGGTCGGCGCCACCCTCACCATAACCGGCCGTTCCGCCGACGGCGCCTGGTACGCCGTCTACCTCGCTGACGGAGTCGCCGGCTGGGTGCCCGCCGCCCAGGTCCGCGTCTTCGGCGACGCCGCCGAACTCGAAACCGTCGAGGAATCGCTCGGCCCCGCGGTCGTCGCCACCCTCATCGCCCAGGCCAGCCAGCCGCAGGCCCCAATCACCCTCGCCGCCGCCAGCCCCACCCCTGCAGTTTCCCCCGAAGTTCCCCCCGCCGTTTCCCCCTCCGTCGCCGTCACCGTCATCGTCGAAGGCGCCAACCTGCGCGCCGGCCCCGGCACCGACTACCCCGTCGTCGGCGTCCTCTACCAAAACGATACCGCCGCCCTCCTCGGCCGCAACCAGGCCGGCGACTGGCTCCAGCTCCAACGCCCCGACGGCCCCGCCTGGATCTTCGCCCCCCTCGTCCAGACCACCGTCCCCATCGCCGACCTCCCCATAATCGACCCGCCCCCCAGCCCCTGACCCCCAGCCGTTCCCCTGAAGTTCCCCTGCCGTTCCCCTGCCCTTCCCCTCCCCCGCCAGTTCGTGCTAAAATCCCCCAGACGGACAGGAGTGCCGGCCCGCGTTCGCTCTACCAGAGGAGGGAGCATGCAGTCGATAAAGGCGCCGCGTGACGCGCCGCTGAACCGGACAACCACAGCCCAGGGCAACCGCTATGCGCCCGATCATGGCCGCCGGGTCAGCAAGGAAGAGTACTGGGCAAAGTGGTATGAAAGTCCGTACCCGGACATCGACGTCAGCTACGAATGGAACAACGGCATCCTGGAGGCGAAACCCTTGCCCAACTATCCCCAAATCAGGCTGTATCGCTGGTTTAATCAACTCTTGAACTGTTATGTTGAGGTCAATCCCATAGCCAGGATGATCGATCTGGAGACGGGCGTCAGCATGACGGTTGTGGATGACAGCGAGCCGTCAGGTATGTGGGATGTAGTGTACAAGCCGGACATCGGCGTCGTTCTGAACGACAATCCTGCGCCGTGGGGCGCGGAAGAGCTGCGCGCCTTTGAAGGGGTATGCGACATGATCGTCGAAGCGGTCTCCAATTCGACGCTGGCGGAGGTGCGCCGGGACACCGAGGAGAAGAAAAGGGGCTACGCCCTGGCCGGCGTGAAGGAATACTTCATTCTGGATCCCAGCGATCGGTATATGGGCTTTTACCGTCTCACCGAGGATGGGCGCTATGCCGAGATCCACCCCGGCGCCGGGGAAATAATCAGTTCGGAAGTTCTGCCGGGCTTCCGGTTCCGGCGGTCGGACCTGCTCAAGTTGCCGGTTCTCACGGAACTGGCGCTCGACGAACTCTATGCGGACTATGTCATTCCCGGCCATCTGGACACAGTGAACAGGGCCGAAACAGCGGAGGAACGGGCCGCGGCGGAAGCGGTCGCCCGGTGCCAGGCGGAGAACAGGGCCGAAAAGGCGGAGGAGCAGCTGCAAGCGATGCAAGCAGAACTAGCCCGACTGCGCCAGGACCGCGCCTGACTCAATCGCGTCACAGACTCCTGGCCGCACCGCCCCCCTCGTCGTTACAACCGTCCCCATCGCCGACCTCCCCGCAATCGACCCACCCCCCAGCCCCTGAAGTTCCCCCGCCTTTCCCCTTCCCTTCCCCCCGCCCTTCCCCTGCCCTTCCCCTCCCCCGCCAGTTCGTGCTAAAATCCCCCAGACGGACAGGAATGCCGGCCGGCGTTCGTAATGTTAGAGGAGGGAGCATGGTGACGATAAAGGCGCCGCGTGACGCGCCGCTGAAGCGGACAACCACAGCCCGGGGCAGCCGCTATGCGCCCGATCATGGCCGCCGCGTCAGCAAGGAGGAGTACTGGGCAAAGTGGTATGAAAGCCCCTACCCGGACATCGACGTCAGCTACGAATGGAACAACGGCATCCTGGAGGCCAAACCCTTGCCCAACGCGCCCCAGCTCAGACAATATGGCTGGTTCTACACTCTCTTGTTCTGCTATATTCAGAGCCATCCCATTGCCAATTTAATTAATCTTGAAACCGGCGTCAGCATGACGGTACTCGACGCCAGTGAACCGTCAGGTGTGTGGGATGTAGTGTACAAGCCGGACATCGGGGTGATTCTGAACGACAATCCGGCGCCCTGGGGCGCGAAAGAGCTGCGCGCCTTTGAAGGCGTATGCGACATGATAGTGGAGGAGGTGTCGGATTCGACCTTGGCGGAGGTGCGGCGGGATACGGAGGAGAAGAGGAGGGGATACGCCCTGGCCGGGGTGAAGGAGTACTTCATCCTTGACCCTGAAGACCGCTACATGCGCTTCTACCGGCTGACCGCCGCCCGGTGCTATGCGGAGATCCGGCCCGACGCGGCCGGTGTAATCGGTTCGCAGGTACTGCCCGGCTTCCAGTTTCGGCGGACGGACCTGCTCAGTTTGCCGGATCAGGAAGAACTGGCACTGGACGAAATATACGCGGGCTATGTCATGCCCGGCTATCGTGACGCTGTGAACAGGGCCGAAGCGGAGACCACCGCCCGCCGCCAAGCGGAGGAAAGGGCCGAAGATGCGGAGCAACGGGCCGAAGAGGCGGAAGAAAGGGCTGCCGAGGAAACTGCCGCCCGCCGCCAGGCGGAGGAACAGACTCAAGCCTTGAAAGCCGAAATAGCGCGACTGCGCCAAGACCGCGGCTGACCCAATCGCGTCACAGATGCCCCGCCCTTCCCAACCTGACCGCAAAGCCGGCCTGCAACGGGAAGGAATGGACGACGAGCCGCCAGTCAGGATTCAAGCAGATCTCGAAGAGAGATGAATGGCGTGACCCGATTGTGAATTGTCAACCCTTTGTATTCGCCATCAAAGCGCACATCTTCGTCTTCGCCCAGGTAAACAGGTGACTTGGCATGATCTCTGGAAGGCTTTTCACCTATCTGCCAGTACTTTATGCTGAACTCTGACCCGCTCAACTCTGTGCTATTGTCTGTGTTAAAGACGGAAACAAGATAGTGAAGCAACGGCTGCGACCAGCGCAGCTGCGCATATCCGTTCTCTTCATGTTTTGAATCACCTTCCTCAGGAAGTGTCTTCTTAAGTTCAACAAAAATCGCAAAATATCCACCGTCTCTTTTTCCGATAAGCAGATAGTCACAGCGTTTCATCCAGTTCTTTGGCCTGTTCCCATAAAACAACTCCCATTTTTTGGCATCTTCAGGACTGATAATGACGACCGACTCCGGAATCTCTTCGATCCTCAGAGTCATGTCAACATTTGGGTTTTTCTCAAAGAGTTCAACTGTGTCACCCTCCCTCTTGCACGCGGGGAGCTTTTTATCCGTGCGTACATGATCGTCAACCCAAGCGACAAACTCCGCGTCATTCATCCCCCTTTTCCCTTTCTATGCGTGTGTACAACTCCCGTGCCCTCCTGTTGATGTCATCTATGGTCTGGTCGAACACCGGCATCTGAATGCCGTACTCATCCACTCTGTTGGGGATCAGTCCGCCGCCCTCTGCCGTGTAAGCCCGGACCTGGCCCGGTGACAGTATATCAACCTCCCGGTAGCCCAGCCTTTCCATTGTCTCCTCTTTCCTCGCAAAACTGCTGCTGAGCATGATCAGATTGTTCACCTCCTTTACGATATAGTCGCTGTGGGTGGTTATCAATACCCGGTTGCCGGCATTCACCAGTTCTGCCAGTAACCACGCCAGCCTGATCTGGTTTGACGTGTCAAGATGGCTTTCCGGCTCATCAATGATGATTAGGCGGCTGTCATCCACATCATACAAGTACTTCAAAAAGAAGTGCAGGCTCGACAACTCCCATGTCGACGAAGATGCCAGATGCAAAGGAATGTCAAAACCGGGTCCCTTGTCTGAACTCGATGTGAAGCGCACCGAGTCGTCAGCAACCTTGAAGCGGCCGCGCAACATCTCTTCTATGGGTCCGGCATAATCTTCCGAAATGTCGTCTCTGTAGAATTCCGCCAGGCGAGGGATCCTTCTGTAGAAATCTATATTGTCATGTACCGGCAGAGGATAACTGCTTATGTTCTCTAACGGCCCGAAGTCTAAAGGCGGGGAACTGTTTGACTCGTGCTCCTTGAACTGCATAGAACGAACGACCTGGTTCCTGACGTAATCCAACTCACTTATGAACAGCGGGATTGTGTGGCGTGCCGAAGAAAAGATATACGGGTTCTGCACAAACATAAAAACGCTCCCTAACAGGAATCGCAAATATGTGCGCACGAAGACCCGCTTAAAAGAGACGGGAGAAAGAGGCCTCATTCCCTCTGGTGTAATATCTACCAGGCTGACGATAACCTTCCCCCCATCGTGTTTCCAGTTGATTAACCCCCCTAGCGGATCAAAAAATTCTATCGGATCAAGAGGTGCAGATAAAGAAGAGGTTCTCAGAAAGGGTTTGTCTCTATAATCCACACGCAATGACGCGCCTCGAAACTGCTCCCGCGACGCGTTAAAGGTGCGGGATATCCCGTTTTCCGAATAGTCCTTTGCCATCTCCACCACCAGACGGTCGCGTTCCTCTTCCCGCAGCTCTTCGCTCATATCCCACATAGCTTGGCCGTCGTCTCGCAACCTTCGTACTGCTTCCTCAACCGGACCGGCCCCAATCCTGGTGAAGTGGTTCTCAACATAACTGTTCCCCCAACTGCCGGATAACTGCTGGTTGAACCCGTTCAGGAATCCATACAGCGCATAGACAATATTGGTCTTGCCCGTGTTGTTGAGGCCGGAAATGATCGTGAGATCGCCCAACTCCAACTCTGCTTTCCTGACTGGACCAAGATTCTCGAATGTGAATTTCATTCCTGCACCCCTTCCCTGCCGGATCAAAGCGAAAATGGATCTGCAGGGAAATGATAATCAAAGAAATGGCAAAGTACCAATGGAAGAAGCATATTGAACCGGCAGCTACATCGAACAGTAACCATACTCACCACTGCTCACTGACCCCCGCCCTTCCCCCAACGACATGACGCCTACTATCCACCGCAATCCCTACTTGCCCCGCCGCCGCTTCCGGCTCTGACCGAAAGGCCGGCCCGCCTGCGGACGCCGTCCCGGTCCCGACCAGGCCCTCCAGGCGCGTATTCTCCTCGAAACGCCGCCCCATCCCCTACGATTCCCCTACGATCACCCCCAGCGCGATCATCCCGCCCCGGTGCAGGCGGAAAATTGTATGCACCCTGATTCTCCGATATATTGTTCCTGACTCTGTCCGGAATGTCCGGCCGGCCCGATCTTCCCAAGCCAAAACGTCATGATGGTAAGCGCGCCTTACATCACAACAGTTGAGGCGGAGCATCTGTGCATGCTGCATCAAAAGGTGTTCTTCGCGATGCTCCGCGCCCTCTGCGGACAAACCAGGCCCCCTTACAGCACTCATATCAGGCAAACTTCATCAAGCCCTGACGCCCGACCTCTTTCCCTTTCCTTTATTCACCGCACTCATCCGCCGCCGGAGTCCCGTCATGAAAACCCGAACACAGTATCTCGCGCTCGCGCTGGTCCTCCTCTGCGCACTCTCCTCCATCGCCTGGCGCAGCGCCCACCTGCCCGGCGCCATCGCCGGCCTCGACCTCCTGCCCCCGCTCCCCTTCTCAGCCGCCACCATGGACCTGCCCCGCATCCGCCACGAGCGCCGGACAAAGCTGGCAGCCGTCAAATGGCGCCGCCTGTTGGAAGAAGAGTCCCAATATGCCGTCACCTACAACGGACTGACCCTCCTGCACATGAACGTCGACCGGGCCCGCGCCCAGGGCGAAAGGTGGATCGAAGTCAGCCTCGAAGACCAGATGCTCTACGCCTGGGAAGGCGACCGCCTCGCGAACCGGTTCTCCGTTTCCTCCGGCGTCGCAGACAATCCCACCGTCACCGGCCTCTTTCGCATCTGGGCCCGAACCGTTTCCCAGACCATGGACGGCGGCGACCGCGCCTCCGGCTCCTACTACAACCTGCCGAACGTACCCTGGGTCCAATACTTCTACCACGGTTACGCCATCCACGGCGCCTACTGGCACAACAACTTCGGCGTCCCCATGAGCCACGGCTGCGTCAACCTGACCATCGAAGACGCCGAATGGCTCTTCAACTGGGCATTCCCCGCCTGGAGCGGCTCGACCGCCTGGCTCCGCTCCACCCGCAATGACGCCACCCTCGTCTGGGTCCACGAATAACCGTGCTGCCTGCCCAGGCACAGGGACAAGCCTCTCGCCCGCCCTTCCCTCCCCCGCCAATGCGTGCTAAAATCCCCCATGCGGACAGGAGTGCCGGCCGGCGTTCGTTATGTCAGAGGAGGGAGCATGCAGTCGATAAAGGCGCCGCGTGACGCGCCGCTGAAGCGGACAACCACAGCCCGGGGCAACCGCTATGCGCCCGACCATGGCCGTCGCGTCAGCAAGGAAGAGTACTGGGCAAAGTGGTATGAAAGTCCCTACCCGGACATGGACGTCAGCTATGAATGGAACAACGGCATTCTGGAGGCCAAACCCTTGCCCAACTATCCGCAGATCAGGCTGTATCGCTGGTTCAGCCTGCTCCTGAGTTGCTATGTTCAGGTCAATCCGATTGCCAAATTTATCGATCTGGAGACGGGCGTCAGCATGACGGTACTCGATGCTGGCGAGCCGTCGGGTGTGTGGGAGGTCGTGTACAAGCCGGACATCGGCGTGGTTCTGAACGACAATCCGGCGCCCTGGGGTGCGGTAGAGCTGCGCGCCTTTGAAGGGGTATGCGACATGATAGTGGAGGCGGTGTCCGATTCGACCATGGCGGAGGTGCGGCGGGACACAGAGGAGAAGAAAAGGGGCTACGCCCTTGCCGGCGTGCAAGAGTACATCATCCTTGACCCTGAAGACCGCTACATGCGTTTCTACCGGCTGACCGCCGCCCGCCGCTATGCGGAGATCCGGCCGGACGCGGCGGGCGTAATCGGTTCGCAGGTACTGCCTGGATTCCAGTTTCGGCGCAGGGACCTGCTGAACTTGCCGGAGCTGGCGGAACTGGCGCTGGACGAAGTATACGCGGGCTATGTCATACCCGGCTATCACGAGGCCGTGAACAGGGCCGAAAAGGCGGAGGAACAGCTGCAAGCCGCAAGAGCTGAAATTGCGCGACTGCGCCAAGACCGCGCCTGACCGCAACGCGTCATCCAGCGCCTCTATAGTATACTGTCGGAGAAAAGGCGGCGCAGCGAAGACCGCCGCGCCACCGGTTCTCCCGCAGGCGCAGAACTGAAGCGAGACCGCCATGACAACCGAAACGGAACGGATCGCACGCATCGAAGGCGCCTACGAGCACCTGGCGACAAGAGCGGACGTAGAGACAGTCAAAGCGGAAGTGCAGTCCGTCAAAGCGGAACTGCAGTCCCTCCGCTCCGAACTGAAAGCGGATATACAGTCCCTCCGCTCCGAACAGAAAGCGGAACTACAGTCCGTCCACGCCGAGCTGAAAACGGATATACAGGAAATCAGGTCCGACATGGACGTAATGCGGAATGAACTGCGCTGGCTCCGGTGGCTCATGGCAATCGGCGTGGCCGGCATCCTGCTGCCGCTGCTGCAACGCCTCTTTGCATTCCTCTCCTGAGCCTCCCCCGCCCTCCCCCCGCTGTTCCCCAGCCCTTCCCCCGCTGTTCCCCTTTCCCCCCGCCGTCCAACCGTTCCCCCCACGACTTCCCAATGACACAAATACGTACCCCCGCTCCACCCCTGTTCCCCTCATTCCCACCCCCTCCTCATCCTTGCCACTGCCTGCCCGACCATAATATGCTTGTTTGACACCCGTCGCAGGACCTTGGCCGGCCAGTGACCGCCCTCCGGCTGCGAAAAAGAGGCAATGCACTCAACCATGAAGAAACGTCTCGTTATCATCGCCGTCGCCGCCCTCTTTATCGCCTTCGTCGCCCTCCTGCTCCTCTCCCTGACCGGGACCATCTCAGACCGGCTCTCCCCTGCCATCTCCGCCCGGTCCCGCATCGCAGACAAGGACATTCAGCTCGCCAAGGAAAACACCACGGCCCGCGGCGCCTGGTCCGACGGCACAACCATCTGGGTGACCGACTACCTCGGCGACAAGATCTACGCTTACAAGATGAGTGACGGGTCGCGCGATACTGCCAAGGAGTTCACCAGCGTCACCGATCCCAGAAATATCTGGTCCGACGGCACGACGATGTGGGTGACCGACTCTACTACTACGGTGCGCGCTTACAAGTTGAGTGACAGGACGCGCGCTGCAAGCAAGGATATCGATGCCCGCGTTTGCAGCAAAGGCGTCGGCGGCGTCGGCGCGCTCAGGGGCGTCTGGTCCGACGGCACAACCATGTGGGTGGCGGCGAACCATCCCGAAATGAGGATATATGCCTACAAAATGAGCGACAAGAGCTGCGACGCAAGCAAGACTTTCGACACGCTTGCAGCCGCCGGCATGACCCGTCAGGAGGGCATCTGGTCCGATGGCGTAACCATGTGGGTCGTGGAACACGGTAGCGCCGACAAGATATTCGCATTCAGCATGAGCGGCAAGGCGCACGACCGGGGCAGGGACATCAATCTCCCCTCCCAACGCAACTTCTACGACCTCTGGTCCGACGGCACGACCGTCTGGCTCGTGAACTATGGCGAAACCACGAACAAGCTGTATGCCGTCACCTTACCGACCGGCAACACGCCAACGCCCACCTCGACCGCGACGCCAACGCCCGCGCCCACTTCGACGCCCACCTTCACCCCCCGTCCCCCAAACCAGGGCGGCAACGCTCCAACCCGGACGCCGACGCCCACCGCGACGCCAATGCCCACCGCGACGCCAACGCCCACCTTCACCCCGACGCCCACCGCGACCCCTCGCACCGACAAAGACGTCAGCGGCCCGCCGCCCAAGCCCCCCGGCAAAGACGAACTCGCGCCGCCGCCGCCCGCGCCGCCTGCCGCGACACCGAAGCCGGCGTCCGGCAACCTCGCAGGAGGGCGCGCCGGCATCGTGAATCACGCCGCAACGCCGGTGCAGCTGTTCGTTACGGACAGCGGACTCCAGTGCTGGTTCATCGGGCCCAAAGGCGGCGGCCAGACCGGTCCCCTCCTGTCCTCGGTCAGCTCGCTGGCCGCGACCCACCCCGCCGGCGCCCCCGTATCCCTCTACGACGGGCAGCATCCTCTGACCGGCAAGTCCGTTCGCATCACCTACCTGCCCGCCCTGCGCAAAATTCGGATCAGCACCTACTACGCCGACGACCCCCCGAACCAGGTCGACAAACCCTACGTCTTCACCGTCGACCAAAACAACACCGTCAATCACCTGAACTGGTAGCCCCCCCGCCCTTCCCCCGAAGTTCCCCCGCCGTTCCCCTTCCCCTCCCCCTCACCTCCTCTCTATATACTTGGGATTCTCCACACGCCTGAACTCCAGGCTCCTTGCCCCAAAATTGATCAGCAGACCAACTTCCAGATCATAAGCCTCCACATAGTTGATCGCCTGGGCGAAATGGACCTTCTCCAGTTGGATGAGCGCCTTCAACTCGACAGCCACCAAATCGCCCACCAGAAAATCCACTCGCCTCGACCCAATATCATGGCCCTTATAAAATATGGGCATCTTATGTTCTCGGCTAAAGGAAATACCCTCATCGGCCATTTCGATCTCCAGCGCCCTCTGATAAATGACCTCCTGAAAGCCGTTGCCCAAAGCCGAATGGACTCTCATCGCACACCCGATAATCTTCCCCGTCAGCTCCGAATGTCTGTACTCCCTCCCAGACAAAGTCAACCTCCCCCTTTCAATGCCACTCATCCAATGCCACTCAAAAACCGATTTCCCAATACTCATTCAACCATCCCCACCCCGCAAATCCCGCCCCGCCGCCAATAAATCACAGTCAATCCCCCAAATCCCCCAAAATCACAGTTCAGACAACCATCCCCACCCCGCAAATCCCGCCCCGCTGCCCAAAAAATCACAGTCAATCCCCCAAATCCCCCAAAATCACAGTTCAGACACCCTTCCCCCTCCCCCCCCAATGCGTGCTAAAATCCCCCATGCAGACAGAAATGCCGGCCCGCGTTCGCTCTACCGGAGGAGGGAGCATGCAGTCGATAAAGGCGCCGCGTGACGCGCCGCTGAACCGGACAGCCGCAGCCCAGGCCAGCCGCTATGCGCCCGACCACGGCCGCCGCGTCAGCAAGGAAGAGTACTGGGCAAAGTGGTATGAAAGCCCCTACCCGGACATGGACGTCAGCTACGAGTGGAACAACGGCATCCTGGAGGCCAAACCCTCGCCCAACTACCCCCAAATCAGGCTGTATCGCTGGTTTAATCAACTCTTGAACTGTTATGTTGAGGTCAATCCCATAGCCAGGATGATCGATCTGGAGACGGGCGTCAGCATGACGGTTGTGGATGACAGCGAGCCGTCAGGTGTGTGGGATGTAGTGTACAAGCCGGACATCGGCGTCGTTCTGAACGACAATCCTGCGCCGTGGGGCGCGGAAGAGCTGCGCGCCTTTGAAGGGGTATGCGACATGATCGTCGAAGCGGTCTCCAATTCGACGCTGGCGGAGGTGCGCCGGGACACCGAGGAGAAGAAAAGCGGCTACGCCCTGGCCGGCGTGAAGGAATACTTCATTCTGGATCCCAGCGATCAGTATATGGGCTTTTACCGTCTCACCGAGGATGGGCGCTATGCCGAGATCCACCCCGGCGCCGGGGAAATAATCAGTTCGGAAGTTCTGCCGGGCTTCCGGTTCCGGCGGTCGGACCTGCTCAAGTTGCCGGTTCTCACGGAACTGGCGCTCGACGAACTCTATGCGGACTATGTCATTCCCGGCCATCTGGACTCTGTTCTGAGAGCCGAGAGAGCCGAGGAACAGCTGCAAGCGTTGCAAGCCGAAATCGCCCGTCTGCGCCAGGACCGCCCCTGACCCAATCCCCGCCGTTCCCCCGCCCTTCCCCCGCCGTTCCCCTTCCCCTCCCCCCCTCACCTCCTCTCTATATACTTAGGATTCTCCACACGCCTGAACTCCAGGCTCCTTGCCCCAAAATTGATCAGCAGACCAACTTCCAGATCATAAGCCTCCACATAATTGATCGCCTGGGCGAAATGGACCTTCTCCAGTTGGATGAGCGCCTTCAACTCGACAGCCACCAAATCGCCCACCAGAAAATCCACTCGCCTCGACCCAATATCATGGCCCTTATAAAATATGGGCATCTTATGTTCTCGGCTAAAGGAAATACCCTCATCGGCCATCTCGATCTCCAGCGCCCTCTGATAAATGACCTCCTGAAAGCCGTTGCCCAATGCCGAATGGACTCTCATCGCACACCCGATAATCTTCCCCGTCAGCTCCGAATGCCTGTACTCCCTCCCAGACAAAGTCAACCTCCCCATTTCAATGCCACTCATTCAATGCCACTCATTCAATGCCACTCATTCAATGCCACTCATTCAATGCCACTCATTCAATGCCACTCATTCAATGCCACTCATTCAATGCCACTCATTCAATGCCACTCATTCAATGCCACTCATTCAATGCCACTCAAAAACCGATTTCCCAATACTCATTCAACCATCCCCTCCCCGCAAATCCCACCCCGCCGCCAATAAATCACAGTCAATCCTCCAAATCCCCCAAAATCACAGTTCAGACAACCAACCCCGCCGCCAATAAATCACAGTCAATCCCCCAAATCCCCTAAAATCACAGTCAAAATCACAGTTCAGACAAAAGGAACTTTCCCCCACCCCCTGCCGTCATACCTTTCAATCGCACCTTTTCCAAGCGATTCGGACATACAGGCCAATTCCCGGCCCAAAACGTTCAAGAAAGGAAACCGTCATGAAAGCCCAACAATCTCGGAATCGAAAGATCGGCGCCGCAGGCCCAATCCTGATCGCCCTCCTGCTCACTATCGCCCTTCTCCCCGCAGCCGCCCTGGCGGCCCCGCCTCCGCTGGACGGCGACCCGCCGCCCAACCAGGACACGCCTCCCCCCAACCAGGACACGCCTCCGCCCAACGGCAACACGCCGGGACCCAACGGGGATACGCCGCCGCCCCAGAGCGGAAACCGGCAGGATACGCCGCCGCCGCAAAGCGGAAACCGGCAGGATACCCCGCCCCCCACCGGCGGCGGAGGACAGCAGCAGCCGGCGTCCGACGCGCACCCCGACGCCCCGGACTACCCTTCCGCTAACTGCATCGTCGCCCACGCCGCCACCCCGGCCCAGCTCTGCCCAGTCGCCGGCGGCCTCCAGTACTACTTCATCGGCAAGGACGGCAGCACCAGCATCGGGCCTTTCATCAGTTCCTTCAGCGACCTGGCCTCCCTCTACACCGCCGGCGAAGTCCTGCTCTACGCCGGCATCAATCCGCTCACCGGCAAGTCGGTCCGGATCCACTACCTGGCTGCCACCTACAAGGTCCGCGTCAGCACCTACTACCCGGACACCCAGTACGACACAAACAAGCCCTACACCTTCACCGTCAACGGCAGCAACTCCGTCTCCCACATCGCCTGGTAAAAGGCCTGGAAAAAGGAGTAGCCCACAGCCGTCCCGGTCAAGGCAAACAGACCCGCTACACCAACTGCGCCGGAGGAATCTCCCTCCGGCGCAGTTCCCTTTCCCCCTGCCGTTTCCCCGCCCTTCCGCCGCCGTATACATATCGTAGCCGAACCGTCGCACTCGGGTCCGACCTCCCAAACCGTGGACTGCGCCCCTCGCTTCAAACAGCCTTGACCCCCCTCCATAACCCGTGTATACTACAAAATCCATGGCTCGATTCCGGGGCTGCCGCACCTGCCTGCTTACATGCGAATCGCCTGTTCGCCGCCATTGACGCGCTTTCCGTTTATGGTGTAAAGTATCGTAGTACAGAGTTGCCGCCTTTCCGTTTATGATGTACAGTAACGGAATCAGAGAGTTGACGCCCTTTCGGGTCATGATGTACAGTATCGTAAGAGAAAACTGTTGGGGGATACCCCTTTCCGCGCGGTCGTTCTTAACTCTCAGGTCTTTTTTGGTTCGTAAAGGAGAATCTCATGTTTCATAGAAAACGGTTCAGGGTGTCTTTGGTCGTCGTCCTGACGCTTTTGCTGGCGGTTGCCCTGGCCCCGGCGGCCGGTGCCCAGCCGCCGCCGAACTTATCCCCTGGCGACACTGGGGGCGGTCCCGTAGACGACGGCACGGACACGCCCGGGCCGACGGGCGGCAACGGAAACGGGAATGGCAACGGGAACGGCAATGGCAACGGTGGACCCCCGCCCACGAATGGCAATGGCAATGGCGACAACGGCGACATGAAGGACGACGACGACATGAAAGACGACGACATGATGATGCCGTCGATGCCGCCGTCCGATTCCTGGCCGCCGCCCAACGCCATCGTGCTCCATCCCGCCACGCCCGTCCAGATCAGCGCCCTCGGCGGTGGACTGCGTATCTACCTCATCGCCCCGGGCGGCGACGCAACCACAGGCCCTGTGCTCAGCTCGCTCAGCGCCCTGGCCGAGATGTATCCCGACGGCGACGCCGTGTCGCTCTACGAGGGCGTCATCCCGGGATCAGGCAAACCGGTAACGATCGAATATCTGCCGGCCGACATGAAACTCCGCGTCAGCACCTTCTACGCGGACAAGCCGCCGCATGACTTCGATAAAGCATACATTTTCACTGTTGACGCCGACCATTCCGTCACGCACGAAAGATGGTAGGCCACCTTCAAACAGGAGATAGGACAATGAAGCAAAAATCTGTTGGAATGACGCTGAGGGTGCTCATCATCGCCCTGGCGCTCAGTTTGGTGGCTGGGTCACCTGCCCTGCCGCCCTTTGATGGCGTGGCCTACGCGCAGAGTACCACAGGGCTGACTGCGACTTTGACGCCGGCCAACGCCGTGAGCCTCACCTGGACCGCTGTAGACGGCGCCGACAGCTACGAAGTATGGAGAGGTGACGGCAAAGGCAGTACCGTCCAGTGGGGATCGTCGGCCCACGCGACCGTCACCGCGCCTGCGGTCACCTACACCGATAGCAGTGTCATGGCCGGCAACACCTACTCTTACGCCGTGCGCGCGGTGACCGGCGGCACGCCCGCATCCTTCATGGGCCCCTACCCGAACGTGGAGATCCCCAGCAGCGTCGCCAAGCCGACCGCCAGGCCGACCGTGACCGTGACCGCCGTCGACGGCGACAATACCGCCGTCGACGTCTCATGGACCTCCGTTGCCACCGCCACCAGCTACGAGATCGGGTTCTGGCACTCCGGCCTCGACGACTGGGACTACGACCTCCCTGCGCAAACGTCGATGTCCTACAGACACACCGGCCTCATGGCGGGCACCGAGTACTACTATGTCGTGCGCGGCGTCAACGACGGCGGCATGGGCCCCTGGTCGCGCTGGCAGGAAGGCACGAGCAAGATCACCCTGCAGGCCACGTCGGCCACGCCTACGCTGTCCCTGGACCACCAGAGCCGCACCGTGGTCGTAGTGAGCTGGACGCCCGCGCCGGCTGGCTCGCGCTACGAACTGGAGCGCAGGAGGGTAGTCACCGCCACCGACAATACCGCTACTCCACCCACAACTGCTGAGGTGGCTGCATCAACCACGGCCTTTGCAGACGTGTCTTCCGAACTCCTGACGGAGACCAGCTACACGGACAGAGCCGCCAACTTTGTCGCTCCAGCCGACACCGCAACGGCCGTCCACAGGGTCATGTACGAGTACCGGGTGCGTGCGGTGGACACCGATGACCAGGAAGGCGACTGGTCGGCTGTGAAGAGCGTGGAGATCCCCAGATCGGGCGCAGTCCTGGGCGCGCCGACTGGCCTCAGTGCTGCGGTGCTGAGCAGCAGCAATATCCGGGTCACATGGAATAGCGTTGCCGGCGCCGACTACTATGAGCTCCAGTGGAAGAGCGGCGACCGCAGCTTTTCGACCTCCATCAGGGTAAACCGGCCCGACTCCGGTAACCCCACCTATAATGACACCGGTCTGACCCCCTCAACGAAGTACACCTACCGTGTACGCGGGGTGGACATCAACGGCCCGGGCGACTGGTCGGCTGAGGTGAGCATGACGACTCTCTCGGTAACCGCCGAAGCCGGGCAGATGCCTAAGGTGACCGGTCTGACTGTGACCGATATGACCACGAGCAACGCTGCCGATGCGCGCGTGGCCAAACTGACGTGGAACGCGGTGTCAACCGCAACCGACTATGAAATCCAACGGTATGATCCGAGCACTGCGGACGGATGGGGAGATCTGGCTGGCACAGCAGGAGCAGTAACCCGCATAGACGCGGCGGCGTCCCCGTCCCATACGGACACCTTCTCCGATGGCTCCGCAGCCGGGAAGACCTACTTCTACGTCGTCAGCGCCGTGGAAGATGGCGTCGACGATGATCCGGCCGTCGTCGCCGATAACGAGATGGGCGAATGGTCCGATCACAAGGGCGTTACCTTCAAGGCCCACAAGCCGGCCGACCCCACGGCCCTTATGGGAGCAAAGACGAGCGCGACCTCGATCCTGGTCTCCTGGACGGCGCCGAATGCCGTCCCAACTTCTGGTGAGATGAGGGGACTCGCCACCTCGTACACGCTCCGGTGGAAAGCCTCCGACTCCCAGACCTGGAGGGATATAGCTGTAACCGGCACGTCCTACCACCACACAGGTCTTAGAGGCAGCACTTCCTACACCTACCGCTTGCGAGCGCAGAACTCGGGCGGCGAGTCCGGCTGGGTGGATCTCACAGGTGATGATCCGGTTGTCTTGGGGAACACGCTGAGTCCGCCGACGGGCCTGAGAGCAGTTGATGCCTCGACCGACGGAGCAGATGCGGCCGATTTCGCAGACGACGTATACCGAATCAAGGTGTCGTGGGGTGCCGTGACAGGCGCAGACAGCTATGAGATCCAGCGCTTTGCCGACGACGACGATACGTGGGGCAATCTGGCCGACACTACCCTACTCGTAACCGCCGTATCGGGTACGGAGGTCACTGACGATCTTGACGGTAACACCACCGGCTTGGCGGCCAATACGACCTATCTCTACCGAGTGCGTACCGTGAAGGAAGGTGCCACGAGCGGCTGGTCCGCAACCGTGAGCGGCATGACCAGGGCTGTAGGCGTGGCTGCGCCGACTCTGGTGGCAACGTCGACCGGAATGTCCATGATCCGCCTCTCCTGGACTGCTGTGGCCGGAGCGACCGGCTATGAAATCGAGTTCCTGAAAGGCAGTTACGCTGACAATACCGCTTTCGGCGCTGCTAATCTTAACAGGTCGAAGATCATGGTCTCTGGAGGAAGTCACCGCCACTACGTGCACACAGGCCGTACGGCGGGGACGCGGTACTCCTACCGTATAAAGGCCATGCTGGCCCAGGGCGGCGATACGGGCTGGTCGGCACCGGCACAGCAGTACACCAAGCCGGCCAGGCCGGTCCTGAGCGCAAGTTCCACGATATCCACCACCATGGTCTTGAGCTGGGACGCCGTCTCCTTCGTTACCTCGGCTGGCGCGGCCAATCGCCTGACGACGACCCCCGCCACCAACTATCAGATTCAGCGGCGTCTAGCCAACAGCAGAGAGTGGACAACTCTGGATCTCACCGCAACCACAGGAGCTGCAGCGTCGTGCACGAACAATAAGTGTACGTTCACAGACGGCGCCACAGATGCCACCGATGCCGCCGCTCTTAAGGCAAGCACGCGATACTACTACCGTATCCGTGCAACGGTTACACAGGACGGCGGTACCTACACGAGCTACTGGGCTTACAGGAACCAGCAGACGTCCAACTAGTAACTAACGGCCCGACCTGAACCTGGTCCTCCCAGAGTTCAGATTGCAGTGAACAGCGAGAGATGCGTCCTGGCCCCGTGCCAGGGCGCATCTTTTCTCAACTAACAGGAAAGAGGAGGAGCACATGTTCGGACGCAAACGCTTCAGATGGGCGTCCATCATCATTCTGGCGCTGATACTGACGGTCGCCCTGGCGCCGGTGGCGGCCGCGGATCCCCCGCCCTTGAGTGACCCGACACCTGACGACCAGCAGCCCGCCGACACCGGCGAGACCCCGGGGCCTGGCGGCAGCAGCGGCAACGGGCAGGGACCCCCGCCGACGGATGACAACACACCCGGACCCAACGACAACAGCGGCAATGGCGGCGGCAAGATGATGGACGACAAGATGATGGACGACAAGATGATGGCGCCAAGCTGGCCGCCCTCCAACATGATCGTCACCCACGCCGCAACCCAGGTCCAGCTCGCCCCCGTCAACGGCGGCCTGCAGACCTACTTCATCGCTCCCGGCGGCGTCGGCCACTCCGGCCCCTGGATCGACACCTTCGCCAACCTCGCCACCAAGTATCCCACCGGCGGCGCAATGACCCTCTACACCGGCTCCAACCCCGGCACCGGCAAACCGATCACCATCTACTACCTCGCCGCCGAAAAGAAGATCCGCGTCAGCACCTACTACCCGGACACCCAGTACGACGTCAACAAGCCCTACGTCTTCACCGTAGACTCCGGCCACAACGTCGTGCATGACCAGTGGTAGCGCAACCGGCGGCGCCCCGCGCCGCCCCCAGCATAAGAACAACAGGCGTCCCGGCCAGCCGCCGGGGCGTCTTTTCTTTTCTTCCCCGCCCCCTTGCCACTATCCACTACCCACTATCCACTACCCACAACCCGTCGCACCCCAATCACAGTTAATCTCCCAAATCCCCTAAAATCACAGTTCAGACAACCCCGCTGCAGTTCACTAAAAACTAAAAACCGGCTACTAAAAACTGCCCTCCCGCCCTTCGTCTTCCTGCACCCGTATAGTATAATCTTTATGGCAGCGGGAAACTGCATACCGCTGACTGCCATCCTGCCTCCTCCGACAAGCGCTGAATAGAGACGTGACCGCAATGGCAACCGAAACGGAACGGATCGCACGCATCGAAGGCGCCTACGAGCACCTGGCGACCAGAGCCGACGTAGAGACCGTCAAAACGGACGTACAGGGCGTCAAAGCGGAAACACAGTCCGTCCGCACCGAACTGACAGCGGAAATACAGTCCGTCCGCTCCGATCTGACAGCGGAAATACAATCCGTCCGCACCGAACTGACATCGGAAATACAATCCGTTCGCTCCGATCTGACAGCGGAAATACAGGCCGTCCGCTCCGATCTGACAGCGGAAATACAATTCGTCAAAGCGGACGTACAGGCCGTCAAAGCGGACGTGCAGGCCGTCAAAGCGGACGTACAGGCCGTCAAAGCGGACGTACAGTCCCTCCGGTCCGACCTGACAGCGGATATACACTCCGTCCGGTCCGACATGGACGTCATGCAAAACGAACTGCGCTGGCTCCGCTGGCTCATGGCAATCGGCGTCGCCGGCATCCTGCTCCCACTCCTGCAACGCCTCTTCGCCTTCCTCTCCTGACGCGGCTGACTGCGATTGGACGAAGCCTTACCTTGACACTCCCTGCAACGCCTCTTCCCCTTCCTCACCTCATATCCGTCGCACCCTAATCACAGTTAATCTCCCAAATCCCATAAAATCACAGTTCAGACAGCCCCGCAGTTCACTGAAAACTAAAAACCGGCTACTAAAAACTGCCGTACACAGTTGTGCTATAATGTCGATGAACTGTGAACGGCGAGGCGAACAGGAAGGAGACGCCCCCCATGAGCGCGCAAACAGTCGGGGAGAGATTGGCAAGCATCGAGGCTACTTAATAGTATAATCCGTCCCATAGTGGAAATCTGCGTATAGATTCCCGCCAGCCTGCCTCCTCCGACAAGCGCTGAATAGAGACGTGACCGCAATGGCAACCGAAACAGAACGGATCGCACGCATCGAAGGCGCCTACGAGCACCTGGCGACCAGAGCCGACGTAGAGACCGTCAAAACGGACGTACAGGCCGTCCGCTCCGATCTGACAGCGGAAATACAATCCGTCCGCACCGAACTGACAGCGGAAATACAATCCGTCCGCACCGAACTGACAGCGGAAATACAATCCGTCCGCACCGAACTGACAGCGGAAATACAGGCCGTCAAAGCGGACGTACAGGGCGTCAAAGCGGACGTACAGGGCGTCAAAGCGGACGTACAGGGCGTCAAAGCGGAAGTGGAGACTGTCAAAGCGGACGTACAGGGCGTCAAGACGGAAGTGCAGGCCGTCAAAACGGACGTGGAGACTGTCAAAGCGGACGTACAGGCCCTCCGGTCCGATATGGACGTCATGCAAAACGAACTGCGCTGGCTCCGCTGGCTCATGGCAATCGGCGTCGCCGGCATCCTGCTCCCACTCCTGCAACGCCTCTTCGCCTTCCTCTCCTGACGCGGCTGACTGCGATTGGACGAAGCCTTACCTTGACACTCCCTGCAACGCCTCTTCCGCCTCCCTCTCCTCAACCCGTCGCACCCTAATCACAGCTAATCTCCCAAATCCCATAAAATCACAGTTCAGACAGCCCCGCAGTTCACTAAAAACTAAAAACCGGCAACTAAAAACTGCCCTCCCGCCCTTCCCCGCAGTTCCCCAGCCTCTCCCCCACTAACCACTAACCACTATCCACTAACCCAGCAGTTCACTAAAAACTAAAAACCGCCAACTAAAAACTGCCGTCCCTGCACACTCTCACCCCAAAACTGAACTGCACCCCGCAAATGAGTAGTGTCGCTGTTTATGTTGTGTTTATGTTATACTATGCGAATAGTTTCTCAGACCATTTTGTAGTCAAATGTGGCACTGCCAGAAAGAGTAAGTCAAAAATGAGTGGAGTATTCATCTATTGGGACAATTCCAACATCTTTATTGAAGCTCAACGCCTTGCAGAATCAATTGAAAACTCACCTGATGTCAGATACAGAGTTCGTATTCATTTCGAAAATCTGTTGCGTCTCGCCCACGCTGATCGCAATATGGTGAAAGCTGTTGCTGCTGGCTCGGTCCCACCAGAGCTGCGCCATCTTTGGAACCGAATTCAGAATCTGGGAGTTGGCGTGGAGTTGTTTGACCGCAAACAAGCATCTCTCGGTGAACAGGAAGTTCCCGATGCTATCTTGCAACGAGAAATGCTTCGAGATGGGTTTGATAATAATGGAAACCCCGGAACGATTGTTATGCTGACGGGAGATGGGGCAGGCTATGAAAGTGGTGCTGGATTCCATGCGGAATTGGAACGTTTGCACAATAGAGGGTGGGGAGTTGAAGTACTGTCATGGTCAAATTCTTGTAACTATAGAATGCGCCAATGGGCAGAGGAAAACGGTGTGTTTGTTCCTTTAGACGATTTCTACTACGCTATTACATTCTTGGAACCATCTCGCGAAGGTCATTTGTTGGCTCGTTCACGACAGCCGTCGGCGTTAGATTTGACTGAAAGACCCCTCTCTAAAGCAATCCCTTAACCCGCTCACATCTCATAGACCACCACATACGCCCCGCCCAAAGGTGTTCCCCGCACCCTCCGCGGATCAAGGGAAAATTTTCTTCGCGCCCCTTCGCGGATCAAAAAGGTCTACGCCCCTTACTCCGCAGTTCACTGAAAACTATAAACCGGCTACTAAAAACTGCCGTTCCCTCAACCCGTCGCACCCTAATCACAGTTAATCTCCCAAATCCCATAAAATCACAGTTCAGACAGCCCCGCAGTTCACTAAAAACTAAAAACTGCCAACTAAAAACTGCCGTTCCCCCAACCCGTCGCACCCTAATCACAGTTAATCTCCCAAATCCCATAAAATCACAGTTCAGACAACCCCGCAGTTCACTAAAAACTAAAAACCGGCAACTAAAAACTGCCGTTCCCCCAACCCGTCGCACCCTAATCACAGTTAATCTCCCAAATCCCATAAAACTGCAGTTCAGACAACCCCGCAGTTCACTAAAAACTAAAAACCAAAAACTAAAAACTGCCGTTTCTCCCATTCTATGGCAAAATGGCGAACAATCGGCGCCTCTTCAGCGTCTCAATAGACGAAGATGCCGACTAGCGCCAATTTACCGATGTATCCATTCAACACCTGCGCCTCGCGCTCCCTGTCATATCGCGTCCACACGCTCGCGGCCGCCGCGGCCCTGGCCGTCGTCTTCCTCCTGCTCAGCGCCTGTCCCGCTTCCGCCGCCGTGGCCCCCGCCTCAGTCGTGGACGACCCACCGCGGCAGTCCTCAGAGAACACCCTGACCCCCCCGGCCCTGACAGCCGCAGCCGTAGACGGCGCCATCGAGCTGCGCTGGGACCCCGTGCCCGGCGCCGTGCGCTACGAACTGCAGGTCTGGTGGGACCCCCTGCCCGACTGGAAACGATTTGGCGGAGACGGCACTGCCGCCACGGCCTACACGCACACCGGCCTCACCGCCGGCAGGGAATACTACTACACCATTCGCGCCGTAGACGCGGCCGGCCAAAAGAGCGGCTGGCAACAGGAATTCGCCTCGGCGACCGTACCCGCCGCGCCCGATAGCACGCTGCCAGCGACCACCCCAACGCTGACACCGACGCCCACCCCGACCGCGACGCCGGCGCCACTTTCAACCGCGGTCGCATCCCGCCTCACATCCCCCCTCACGCCGCCGGCGCTGACAGCCGCAGCCGTAGACGGCGCCATCGAGCTGCGCTGGGACCCCGTGCCCGGCGCCGTGCGCTATGAGCTGAAGGTCTGGTGGGACCCCCTGCCCGACTGGGAACCTATAGGCGGAGACGACACTGCCGCCGCGGCCTACACGCACACCGGCCTCACCGCCGGCCGCAAATACTACTACACCATTCGCGCCGTGGACGCGGCCGGCCAAAAGAGCGGCTGGCAACAGGATTTCGCCTCGGCGACCGTACCCGCCGCGCCCGCCAGCACGCTGCCAGCGATCACCCCAACGCCGACATCCACCCCGACGCCGGTCGCACTTCCCTCGCCAACCCTTACGCCCACCCCGACCGCGACGCCGGCGCCAACTTCAACCGCGGCTGCATCCCTCCTCACATCCCCCCTCACGCCGCCGCTCCTGACCGCCGCGGTCGTAGACGACGCGATCGAGCTGCGCTGGGACCCCGTGCCCGGCGCCGTGCGCTATGAACTGCAGGCCTGGTGGTACCCCCTGCCCGACTGGGAACGATTTGGCGGAGACGACATCACCGCCACGGCCTACACGCACACCGGCCTTACCGCCGGCCGCAAATACTACTACACCATTCGCGCCGTAGACGCGGCCGGTGAAAGAAGCGACTGGCAACAGGAATTCGCCTCGGCGACCGTACCCGCCGCGCCCGGCGGCGCGCTGCCGACGCCGACACCGACACCGACAACCACGCCCGTTTCATCCGCCTCGCCGACCCCGACCCCGACCCCGACCCTGACCCTGACCCCGACGCCAACGGCAGCGTCGGACACATCCCTCCTCACATCCCCCCTCATCCCCCCGGCGCTGACCGCCGCAGCCGTAGACGACGCCATCGAGCTGCGTTGGGACCCCGTGCCCGGCGCCGTGCGCTATGAACTGCAGGTCTGGTGGTACCCCCTGCCCAAGTGGGAACCATTTGGCGGAGACGACATCACCGCCACGGCCTACACGCACACCGGCCTCACCGTTGGCCGCAAATACTACTACACCGTCCGCGCCGTCAACGCGGCCGGTGAAACAAGCGACTGGCAACAGAAATACGCCTCGGCAACCGCGCAGGCCGCGCCGGCAGACCCGGACCCGCCCCGGATCGGGCCGCCCCCGGCCTCCCTCGACCTGGACCCCTTCTACCGCAAATACCTGGACGCCGAGGGCATACCTGTCGTCGCCTCCTCCAATGTCGACGATGCAGAGCTCTATCACGCCCGCGAAATCATCCTCGCCATGCTCGCCAACCGCCCCGACATTCTCGCAGCCATGACCGCCAACGGATTTCGCGTCATCATCTATGAAAATGACGGCTGCAGGGGCCCTTTCCAGGTACCGGAGCTCAGAGAAGACCTCCCGCCGGGCCGCTGCACCAAGACTGTCGGCATCGCCAGAATAAGGGGTCTTGCCAACAGGTTCACCGGCGAGGTGCTGCTGGTCATAGAAGCGATCGGAGTGGCGCCGGCATACCGGCCATACTGCAACTTCGTCTTTGTCCACGAATTCGCGCACCTCGTGGACTTCGCGCTTACGTGGCGGCTGCCCCGCAGTACCGTCTTCGATTCACGGTTCGATTCGCGGGTCGAGAACGCATACAACGCCGCCATGGCCGCAGGTCTCTATCCGGATGCCTACGCCGCCACCGGTCCTCACGAATACTGGGCGGAGGCCGTCACCTTCTGGTTTCTGCCCGATATGCTGACCGGCCTGGTCCGGACGCCCGCCAACGTTTCCGAACTCGCCGACTACGATCCCCGCGTCGTCGGGCTGGTGGAGGAAGTCTTCGGCGATGCCGCGCTGCCCGACTGTAATCCGGTCTTCTTCAGAGCGCTGGGGACAGTAACCGGCCCGGGGGGGAACCCCCTGTCCGGCATCACCGTCACAGCCGATGTCAGGGTGGTCCCCAGGATCTCCCCCTTCTACTGGTACTTCATAAAGGGAGCGGCTCCCACGACAGCCGACGGCGCCTATGTAATTTCCGTAAGCAAACCGCGTCTCGCAGCCGTCCGGAGGCTCGTCCGTCGCGAGACCGGAGAAAGCGACCTCGATTCCCACTTCTTCCTGGCCGTTACCGCAGGCCAGGCCAGCGCTTGTCCCGCCGGCTACCTCAGCAGCGCCAGCGGCAAAGTGGAAAACATCCGCTCCCGCAGCGCCGCCCAATTTGCCATCCCCAGGGACGATCTCTCCGGCATCTCCCTCACCATCGCCCCCAACTTCGCCTGGACCCAACAGGCATGCCTCAGATCCGACGCCCGCCTGGCAAGAGAAGAAAACTAGCCCCCCCCCCCGCCCTTCCCCCGCAGTTCCCCTGCCCTTCCCCTTCCCCAAACCCCAAATTGACACCCCTCCCCTCCTTGGTGTAAAGTTGGGATCGCCTTTCAGCGTGTTTTGTGAAACATTTGAGTTTCGCTGGTTCCAAAGAGGAGAGATAAATGTTCCATCGGAAGCGCCTCAGGTTGACAGTTGTCATCACAGTCGCCCTGTTTCTGGCGATCGCCTCAGCCTTGGTAGCGGCCGCCAATTCACCGTCGTCAGACGACGTCAGGCGGGCCCCCCCGCCGTTATTGCCGACATCGACTCCGATCGGCGGAGGCCGAACGCTGGGGCCGGGAGAGACGCCGGCGCCAACGGCCACCCCGCGGCCCGGCACCGGAGGTGGTGGTGGAGGCGTTGCCCCGCCTGCAACCGAAAACGGGCTCATCAAGCCCGTCATCTACCCCTGGCCGCCCCCCAACGCCATCGTGCTCCATCCCGCCACGCCTGTCCAGCTCAGCCAGGCCGGCAGCGGCCTGCGCGTCTACTTCATCTCCCGCGACGGCACCAGCACCATCGGTCCCTTCTTCGACGAATTCGGCATCCTGGCGCAAAACTACGCCGGCGACCCCGTCACCCTCTACACCGGCTTCAATCCCGGCACCGGCAAACCGGTCACCATCGACTACCTGCCTTCCGAAAAGAAGCTCCGCATCAGCACCTTCTACGCCGACAGACCGCCCCACGACATCAACAAACCCTACGTATTCACCGTAGACGCCCAGCACAACATCACCCACGAACAGTGGTAGCCATAAACCGACTGTAGGGGCAGGCCTTGTGCCTGCCCTGGCCTCTGGCCCCTGCAGCGCCCCAAACCGATTCCCGCCGGATCCTTGTCCGCACTGCTTACTTTGTGGTAACATCTCCTCGCGTTCTGGTCGCCTGCTCAAGGGGAGGATCAGGGATGGTAGCAATGTCCGAACATGGAGACCGAATAAACAGGCTCAAAAACAGAGTAGACGACCTAACCAAGAGCACAAGTGAACTGCAGGGCGCCTATGAACACCTGGCGACCAGGGATGACGTGTCAAAAGCAACCCTCAAAACAGTAATCTGGATCGTTGGTGTAGGGATAGCCTCATTGGCGACATTACTCAGCGTCCTGATCAACATTCTTTCCCGCCTTCCGAACTAACTGATCGAGAAGCCCCTCGAATGTCGGAAGCGTTCCCGCCGAAAAATCCCCTGCCGTCCCCCTGCCGTCCCCCTGCCGTCCCCCCGCAGTTCCCCCGCCGTCTCCCCCGCCCTTCCCCCGCAGTTCCCCTGCCGTTGCAGCCCCAACAGGTTGACAGACCCATCTGAATGGGGTACTTTTAGCATACGAAAAAAATGCAAATTGGGAGAGGCCCATGACCCAGGTTCAAACTGAAAGCGAACGTCTGTCTCGCTTAGAGGGCGCATATGAGCATCTTGCTACGAATGCAAGCGTTGAACGAGTCCGTACCGACGTCGAGCGAGTCCGTACCGAAGTCGAGGGAGTCCGAACCGAGGTCGAGCGAGTCCGTACCGAACTTGAGGGAGTTCGTTCTGAACTGAAAGGGATGAAATGGATTATCGGTGTCGGCATTGCAGCGGCCGGCGCGATCGGTCCCATTGTCACCAGAATTCTTAGCTGATGAGCGAAAACTTGCAGGCGCTTGAAGAACTACAGACCCGCGCGCAGGAAGAACTGGCCGCAGCCGGCACCGTCGAAGCCACCGAAGCCTGGTTCCGCGACTACCTCGGCCGCAACGGCGCCCTCACCAACTTCCTGCGCGGATTGAGCGACCTGCCGCGCGCAGAACGCCCCGCCGCCGGCCGCGCCGGCAACCAGCTAAAAAACCTGCTCGAAGAGGCCCTGCACACCCGCCAGGAGGCCATCCGCCGCCAGGAGATGGAGCAGACCCTCGCCGCCGAAGGCGTCGACGTCACCATGCCCGGCCGCCGTCCCACCCTCGGCAAAATCCATCCCAGCAACCAGACCCTGCGCGAGATCGCCCACATCTTCGGCCAGATGGGCTTCCAGGTCTACGACTCCCCCGAAGTCGAGACCGACGACTACAACTTCGGCCTCCTCAACATCCCGCCCGGCCACCCCGCCCGCGACATGTGGGACACCTTCTACACCACCACGCCCGGCGTCATCCTGCGCACGCACACCAGCCCCGGCCAGATCCACGCCATGCGCGAATACTGCCCGGAGCCGATCCGTGTCATATTGCCTGGGAAATGCTACCGCCACGAGGATGTCAGCGCCCGCTACGACATGATGTTCCACCAGGTCGAGGGGCTCGTCGTCGGCCGCAACGTCACCTTCAGCGACCTCAAGGGCACGCTCGTAAACTTCGCCAACCAGATGTTCGGCGAGGGCTGCGCCCTACGCTTCCGCAAAAGCTACTTCCCCTTCACCGAGCCCAGCGTCGAAGTCGACGCCGGCTGCGTCTTCTGTAAGGGCAAAGGCTGCCGCATCTGCAAACATACCGGCTGGCTCGAGATCCTCGGCGCCGGCATGGTCCACCCCATCGTCCTGCACAACGGCGGCTACGATCCCGCCGTCTACAGCGGCTTCGCCTTCGGCATGGGCCCCGAGCGCATCGCCATGCTCAAATACGGCATCGACGACATCCGCTACTTCTTCACCAACGACGTCCGCTTCCTCGAACGCGTCGCCTGAACCCTAACTCCATCCCCTATCCCCCGCCCTTCCCCTGCCGTTCCCCCGCCGTCCCCCTGCCCTTGGAAAGCGAGCGCATCATGCTTTCCAGCATTCTGTTGATCTCGGCGCATTCGCCCAACAAACTGTTCCCGGTTTCGCTCTGAAGAAGGCTCAACCTTTCCGACAAAGTCAGAAAGGTTTCAAGTTCGGCCAAAGATCCTCGGGCAATTCCAAGGAACTGAATAAATTCCCCGGTTGAGCGCCTCTCCCGTCCCTCCGCGATATTCGCCGGCACAGAGGCCGCCGCACGTCTCATCTGCGAAGTAAGACCGTACCTCTCCTCAGTCGGAAAGCCCCTCGTTACCTCATAGGTCCGCACAGTCAAATCCATCGACTTTTGCCACACCTTCAGATCACGATACGACCTGATATATGTCACCACACCCCCCGAAGTTTCCCTGCCGTTCCCCCGCAGTTCCCCTGCCGTCCCCCTATCCCTCCAGCGCTCGCCGCATACTCTCCCCCTCCTTCTGCCACCACCCGTGCAGAATGGCGATGTCTGTGCCGATGCAGAAGTGCCGCGCGCCCATATCCAAATAGCGCTTCGCCTCGTCCGCAGAGCCGATCTCAATGCGCGGATGAACGCCCGCCGCCAGGCAGCCATCGATCACCCGCTGCGCCCCCGCCTGCACCTCCGGATCATTCCGCGCTCCCGCCTTGCCGATACTCATCGAAAAATCGGACGGGCCCCACTGCAGCATCTCCACGCCGTCCACCGCCAGAATTTCGTCCAGCTCATCCAGCGCCGGCTTCTTCTCCAGCATTAATGCCACCACAATTTCGTCCAGCGCCTGCACGTACGCCTCACTGCCCCCGTACCTCATATACGAGAACCGCCGCGTCGCCACGCCGAAGGTGCCGCCCGCGTGCGGCGTATCCGCCCGCACATAGCGCACACAGTCCGCCGCGCCCGCGGCCGAGCGCACGTCCGAATACAGCACGCTGTTGAAGCCCGACCCGACCGCCCGCTGCGCGACAAACTCGTTATTCGCCCAGTCGATCTTGATCATCGAGCCCAGGCCGTGGAGCTCCGCCGCCCGGCAGATGTTGTCCAAATCGTGCAGCGTGTACGTTCCATACTCGGCCACAAACTCCACGTAGTCGTACAGCCCCGTATGCCCCAGCGCCTCCACAACATTCGGCCATACGCTGTGAATGTGGGTAGCCAGCGTCGGTTTGCCCTCGTCGAGCAACTTGCGAATCGGATTCGCGCGCATTGTTATATTCTCCGCATGGGATGGCGTGCTGGCCCTCCGCAACCGCGGCAGCCAGCCAGTGTGATGATAGAGAAAGCGCCGCCGCCCCGCCTTTCATGTCCCCGCGGAGTTGGAAGCGCTTCGTTAACCTTGTTTGTAAACCTGTGTGTACCTTAGGAAAGTGTGCCGGCGTCAGGACAGGCCGCCATGGGCAGTATAGCACAGCAGATCGGGGAATAACAGTCCGGCAACGCCCCTTGAACCCCGCGCTGCTGCCTGGAACCAAAAACTGGATTCTAACTGGATAGCGAACTCTTCAGACCGGCCAGGAGTCTGCCGATCTCTCCGCACTTTTTCAGAAGTTCGTTAGTGCCTGAAGGGGTGAGATACTGCAAATTGCCGGAGATGATCAAGAGAGTTTCCAGTTCTGCTAAAGAGCCTTGCGCGATTCCCAGGAACTGTCGAAATTCCCCCAGGCTGTTTCTTCCTTGCCCCTCGGCAATATTGGCCGGGACAGACACGCCGGCTCGCCTGATCTGGGATCTGATCCCATACATCTCCTCCTTTGGGAAAGAACGTGTGGAGACATAAATGTTGCTGACCAACTCCACCGACTTCCTCCATACAATTAGATCCCGATAACTGCGTGACCCCCTCATAAATTGCCCAAACCCTTCCTGGATTGCATGACCCTATAAATTGCCCAAACCCTCCAAAAAAGCTTAAGCCCGATAACCCGTAACTCCAAAACCCGCCAGCACGCCCACTAAAAACTAAAAACCAAAAACTAAAAACTGCAGTTCAAACTCAATCGTCCGGCGCCAGCAAATCCTCCGTCTGCCCGCTGTGGATCAGCAGCACCGTTCCCACCGCACTGAGCCAGCCGTTGAGCTGGTTGCCGTAGCTCGCCCGCTCCTCCTCTTCCGGCCGGTTCATGCCCAGCAGCGTCAGGTCCGTCTCCCTGCTCCACGTCTTCACCGTGTCCGGGAACCGCTCACCTTGCGGAGGCACGATCACCACCGGCTCGGCGTTGACCCGCACCCTGTCCAGCAGCGCCCGCAGATGCGCTTCAGTCTGTACCCGCCCCTCACCGCGCGGCAGCGTCTGCAGCAGCCGGATCGACGCCCCGTCCCACGTCGGACTCTGCGAAATGATATGCGCCAGCAGCAGCATCAGGTCCCCGTTGCCGCTGCGCCCGCGCCACCAGACGTCGATTACCTTGCGGTTGCCGAAGCCGCGCCTCTCATCGTGGTGCAGGAACAACACCGACTTGCCCAGCTCGAACAGCGTCGACAACAGGCGCAACGACAGCGTGCGCCCGCCCTCCGTGTCGCTCCAACCCATCAGCACCGCGTTCGGCTCCAGCCCGCCCACCCCATGGGACTGGCACACCGTCACCGCGCCGGCGTAGAAGTTCTCCACTATGTCCGCCTCCGCGAAGGCGGTCATGTTCTGCTCCTGGATGAAGGTGCGGATCTGCCGCCGCGCGATGCTGCGCAACCCCCGTCTCGCCAGCTGATCGATATCCCCGACCAGCAGCTGGTAGAACGACACGATGCCATAGCCGCGGCTCAACAGGTTCGCGATCTCCACCAGCGGCGCCCGGTTATGCGGCTGCCCCGTGAACACCAGGATGTTCGGCCGCCAGTTCTTGGCGTGAAAGACCGAACGCTCCAGGTTCAGCAGCGACCGCCGCGCCAGCGCAAACCAGATCCCGTTGCGCACGTCGCCCCACGTGCGGATCGTCGAGCGGCGCTCCAGGTAGAAGTAGATCCCGTAGCTGATCAGAATGGCAACGACCGTCGCCCCGGGATTGATCACGAACATCGCCCCGTAGCAGCCGGCCGCCCCCAGCAACGAGAAGCTGAAATGGATTTTCGCCCGCGGCCGGAAACTGGGATTGCCCACCAGCTTCTCGATTCCCGCCACAAGGTTCGTCATCCCGTACGTGTTCAGGAAAAACATCGTGATGATCGGCGCCACGACGTTGAGATCGCCGGCCCAGATCACCGCGAACGCGATCCCCGCCGTGATCAGGACCCCCACCCGCGGCTCCGTCCTGCTCCCCAGCCGCGAACCCAGCGCCCGCGGCACGATCCCGTCATTCGCCATCGCCTGCAACGTGCGCGGCGCCGCCACGATGCTGCCCAGCGCCGACGAAAGCGTCGCCGCCCACACGCCAATCAGGATCAGCGGCGGAAACAGCGCGATGTCCCGCATAATCAGCATATTGCTCTTCAGCTCATCCGGGCTGCCATGCAACGACAGCCAGATAACCGAGAGAAAGTAGACTGTCGCCGTAAACAGCACAGAAAAAAGTGTGCCCTTGTGAATGCTCCGGCCCGGGTCCTTCAGATCGCCCGACATGCTCGCGCCCACCGCAATGCCCGTCACCGCCGGAAAGAAGACCGCGAAAACGCTCCAGAAGCTCATGCCTTCGCCGTAGCTGGCAGTCAGCGTCGGCGCCTGTATCGAAAGCCAGCCTCCTCCAAAGAAGGAGAGCAGCGCCGCCATCAACGCCGCCAGAATGAAATACTGGATCTTGATCGCAAAATCGGCGCCGATGAACGCCACGACGGCGAAGACGATCGCGATCAACGTCGAAAGCACCCTGGTGTCGATCCGGCTGAAGAAGGCGATGCCCTCCAGCGACTCGGTGAAGCCGATGATGTAGAAGGCAACCGAGATCGCCTGCGACAGGTAGAGGGGCACGCCTATGGCCCCGCCGATCTCCCGGCCCAGCGTCCGCGAAATCAGATAATACTTGCCGCCCGCCCGCACGTTCATCGACGTCGCGATCGCCGACAGCGACAGACCGGTCAGAAAGCTGATCGCGTTGGCGATCAACACGATCAACAGCGCGCCCAGCAGGCCGGCCTGGCCCACAACCCAGCCCGCCCGCAAAAACAGGATCAGCCCCAGAATCGTCAGCACGTTCGGCGTGAACACGCCCCCGAACGTACCGAAGCGGGCCGAAGCATTCGCCGTCTGCGCCGAAGCCGCCTGTGCCGATGCAGTCATAAGCCCTGGCTGACCTCCTTCTCCAGCGCGTCGCGCCAGGCAGCAGGGATCCTCTCCCCCAGCTCGACGCTTTTCGCGCCGATAAACCGGGCCAGCGCCACCAGCGACCCGGCCGCCGCCGCCCCCGTCCGCGCGTCGACGCGCGCGCCCTCCTCCGCATACAGAGCGTGGATACGGTAGATTCCCGTCTTGCGTTCGATCTGCGAATCCATTCTCCCGATGAAGCGGTCGCCGTGCAGCAGCGGCAACACATAGTAGCCGTACGCCCGCTTGGCCTTGGGCACGTAGATCTCGATACGGTAATGAAAATTGAAAAACTGTTCCGTCCGTTCCCGGTCGCAGATCAGATTGTCGAATGGCGACAGAAATACGGTGCGCGGCGCCCAACCGCCATCCCGGATCGACGCCAGCAACGGCAACGAGTCCCGGTGGATATACCATTCGCCCTCCCAGGGCCCTGCCTCACCGACGACCTGCGCCGGCAGCAAGACCTCCTCCTCCGTCAGCTCCTTCAGCCGGTCGCCCAGGCCCGGGTACCTGTGACGCATGAACTGATTGTTGATCTGCTTCTGGGTCGCCGCGCCCAGCGCCTTCAGCGAGCGCTGGCAGGCATGGCGCACGACCTCCTCCTCATCCGGCAGCGCCTGGTCCGCCCACTCCGGCAGCCACGCGTCCCGCAGATGCCACAGCTTCCGGTTTCCCCGCCGGCCCACGGTCATCACAAGCCCCTTGCGGTCCAGGAAATCCAGCATGCGCGAGACCGCGCTCCCGCCCGTCCAGCCGAGCGACTTCCAGGGCACAGCGTCCGGCCCCGCCAGCGCCTTCGACGGCAGCGGCCCGTCCGCTTTCAAGCGCTCCAGAATATGCGCCTCCAGTTCCGCATTCACCTTCATCCACTCGCGTATCCGTTCCGACCATTCGCTGGAGTTGGTGAACGCTCTTCCAATCCAGCGTCGAAACAGAGGATAGTCCTCCGTCAGGATAAAGGAGGCGGCGTGCGCCCAGTCCTCGACGATCTGGCGCTCCTCCTGCAGGTCGTCCAACCATGCAGGATCAAATGTCCCCATCCGGCTCCACAACACCAGCAGCTGCGTCCGCTCCACCGCCCGGATCGGGTCGATCTGCAGGCAGTTGATCTGCCTGAGCAGCTCGAGTACGCCCGCTTTGCCGGCCCTGGCGCGCGGCCCCGCCAGCCCCTGCGCCGCAACGGCCAGGCGCCGAGCCTCAGTGGAAGTTAGGATAATCGATTGCATTGACTTTGGTGATCTGACTCTTGTCGGGGAGGTTGACCGTAAGCTCTGGCCCTGAAACCGTAAGCTCTGGCCCTGAAGATGTCGCGTCTCTCTGACTTCGGCGTTGATTGGACGGCAGTTCCCTGCACCCTTCTCGATAGCGCCCCTCATTCGCCACTATCCACTACCCACTACCCACTATCCACTACCCACTAGGGCCTTATGCTAGATAGCGTTTGAAAAAAGTCCCCTGGTGAGATAACTTTGGAAGTCTCGACCAACCAAGGTAGCTCACCAGGAGGACTAACCGAATGATAGCCCACTTTGACGACTTCTGTCTATGGGTGTATGTACTCGTTGACGACATGTACAAGGAACTGGAAAGATATCAGAGACGACCGGGACCGGAGCCTGAGTGTAGCGACAGTGAGTTGATCGCGCTCTGTCTCATCGGCGAGTGTCTGGGTTGGGATGTGGAAACAGAATTACTCAGTCATATGCAGGCACATCGGGATAAGTTTCCGATCTTGCCGGAACAGAGCCGTTTCAATCGGCGACGACGAAACTTAATGTGGATTATCAATGAGATGCGGCGCATGATGTTGGCCAGAATGGAACTCTATCGGGACGAGCATTGTGTCGTGGATAGCCTGCCCATCCCTGTGGTTCAATTCCATCTGGCGCCGCAAGCGCGCGGCGATTGGTCTGATTGGGGGGCCGATTTCGGGCCCGTTCCCTCCAAAAAGGAGATGATCTTCGGTTTCAAGCTGCATCTTCTGATCACGATGGGTGGCCTCATTATCGACTTCGAGTTAGCTCCTGCTAGCTACCGCGACTTGGCTGTCGGTCGCGAACTCCTTGCCGAACACAACAACCGCATCGTCATCGGCGACAAGGCCTACGTCAGTGCACCGGCAGCTGAAGAACTCTGGCAATACAATCGCATCCGCCTGCTCACCAAACCGCGCAGAAACCAGAAAAAACAGCTCCCGGCATTCGTCTCTCGCATCTACGACGCCGTCCGCCAAATGATCGAAACAGTCAACAGTCAACTCAACGCACAATTCTCGATTGAAACCAACCACGCTCACACTTTCAGAGGCCTTTGTGCACGCCTTTACACGAAATTGACTGCACATACCCTCTGCATTTACATCAATCGCCTGCTGGGCGTACCTGACTATCTGCAAATCAAGCAATTGGCCTTTCCCAATTAGCATAAGGCCCCACTATCCACTACCCACTATCCACTACCCACTATCCACTATCCACTATCCACTATCCACTATCCACTACCCACTACCCACTACCCACTACCCACTACCCACTACCCACTATCCACTACCCACTATCCACTACCCAACACCGCCTCGCCGATCGCCCGGTACCCTCGTGCCGCCGCGATCAGATCGTCCAGCTGCACTCTCTCATTGATGACGTGCGCGTCGGCCTCCGTCGCCGGACCGAAGCCGATGGTCGGGATGCCCGCCGCGCCGGCGCTGTAGGCCGCATTCGTGCAGAAACGGTAGGCGTTCAGCCCCGCATCGATCCCCGCCCCATGCACCGCCGCCAGCGCGCCCGTCACAAAGGGGTCGGCGTCATCCGCCAGCCACGCCGGGAAAAACTTCTCCGTCACAAAGGTGTGCCCTGTATAGCTCGTGTACTCCCCCGTGCCGACGCGGGCGTCCAGCTGGATGTCCGCCAGCTCCGGCCGCCGGCTGATGTCGGCCAGCACACGCTCCGCCGCCTCCCCGGGCAGCAGCCGGCGGTCATAGGTCGCCCGGCAGATGCTGGGGATGACCGAATGGCCCGGGTAAGGCTCGCTGATAATATCGGTCAGCGCGAAGATCGCCGGCCCCATCTGCGGGTGCTCGTCCAGCGCCAGGTCCTCCACCGCCGCGATCACCCGCATCATGTCCAGCACCGCGTTGCGCCCCATCTGCGGCGCCGACGAGTGCGAAGGCCGTCCCGTCGTCGTCAGGTGAATCTCGGCGCGGCCGCGGCCGCCGCGCACGATCTGCAGATCGGACGCCTCGCCAATGACAACGAAGTCGGCGCCCGTCTGCGCGATCACCTTCTCCAGCGCGACCCCCTCCAGCACCTCCTCCATCACCGACGCGCTCACCACCGCCTTGCCCTTGAGCGCCGCCCTGTCCAGCCCGCCAATGCCGTGCACCATGGCAGCCAGCGCGCCCTTCATGTCGGCCGCGCCGCGGCCGTGCAGCGCGCCGCCCTTCACGGCCCCGCTGAACGGGTCCAGCGCCCACGGCACGCCCGGCGAAACGCCCACCGTATCCGTATGCGCGTCGAACACGATCGTCGGCCCGGGCTGCGCGCCCTCCAGCACGCCGACGACGTTGCCCACGCTGTCCGTCCACACCCTGTCGAACCCGAGCGCGGTCATCTCCTCCTCGATGCGGCGGGAGACCCGCCCCTCCTCACCGCTCAGGCTCTGGATGCGCACGATGTCGCTGGTGAAGGCGATCAGGCGGTCTGTGTCGAGCATTGGCGTTTCCTCGCGTTTAGCCGTTCGAGCCGCGATTCCCCGGAAATCCTTCTCGTCTCGGCACGCCCGCTCAACTGCCAAAGGGCCGCTGTTTCGGGCGCACGTGACAGAAATATAGCTGAGATACTGGAAATCGCGCAACTGCCGTCACGGGCCGCATGGAGGATTATTCCATCCCGAAACCCGAAACCTGCGTGAATCCGCCGTCTGTTACCTGGAAAATCTGCACGCCGCCTGCGCCGCATTCGCCTATGCTGTCGCAGCTGATCCTGCCGGTCAACCCTTCGAATGCATCGACTGTGCGAATGGCTGAGATCAGTTCTTCCCTGTCTATAACCAGGTTGCCGTTATCGTCGACCGTAGCAACCGCTGCAACTGCGGCAGCGATCAGCCTTACCGAGTCGTAGCTCTGGCTGTGGAACGGACCGAGATCATCTGGGCTGACACCGTATTTTTCCATGTACTTGGCGTCGAATTCCGCGTTCATCACCTCCGAGTCGGCGCCGGCGACGAAGGAGATGTAGGATCCTTCAGCCGCGTCTCCGGCAACTTCGAGGTATTGCGGTGTGTAGGCGCCGTCAACACTCATAAACGCCGTCTCCTCCAGGCCGGATGTCACCGTTATCTGCTGGGCGATCACCGCTGCCTCCGTTGAGTAACCGCCGAAAAAGATCGCCTGTGGCCCGGCAGTGCCAACTCTCGCCAGCATCGACCGAAAATCGGTTTCCCCCACCTGGACGCCTCCGAAACCGGTTACTTCACCTCCCAGGTCCATGATGCCGCTCTGGAAGATCTCGGCCAGACCCTTGCCATAATCCGAATTGTCGTGGACAACCGCGACTCTGGTGAAGCCAAGGGCGTTGAAGACAAAGCCGGCGTCAACCGTGCCCTGCAACGCGTCGCTCAAGGCAACGCGGTTGCAGACGTCGCAATCCGATGAGGTGATCTCCGGATTGGTGGCGCTGGGGCTGACGAAGGGGATCCTCGCCCCCTGCAGGATCGGCTTGAGACCGAAAGTCTCGCCGGAGCAACTGCCGCCGGTCACCGCGACGATCGTCCCGTCCGCGCTAAACTTGTTGCCCACATTGGTTCCTTGCGTTCCGTCGCAGGCGCCGTCTTCGGCCACCAGCTCGAACTTGAAGCCTTCCAGGCCGCCGGCCGCATTGAGGTCGTCAACTGCGATCTCCGCGCCGTGGCGAATGTCCAGACCTAGATCGGGAATTGGTCCGGTCAAGGCAAATGATCCGCCGATACGGATCGTCCCGCCAGGGGCGATGACGACCTTCCCCCCCATGTCAGCGGAAGCCTCCGCCATCGACGAACTCCTGCTAGCCGCATATGCGGCTGACAACAATGCCGCCGCGATGAACAGGCCGAGAACTGTGATCTGCTTTGGCATTCGGGCCTCCGTTAGTCAGGGCAGCTGCATCAGCGCCTGAGTCTCAATATTGAACTCTTTATACCCAGGAGATTATCATGCGGGAGTCATGTTATGTAGTGCCACTTACCACGACTAACGTCACATGACCTCGGCAATCCCGAAATCCGGGCCAGCCGCGCTTCCCTGGCCCGACCGAATTCTTCTGCCTCGCCCCGGCTGTCCGCTCCACAGATCACCGCACAAGTTATATGACTACCTTCATGTCAATTGTCACTGTCCAACATGATCGCCGGCATGATATTCTCTTGTGTGCAAATATGTCATAGTTCGCCCAAAAATGCCGCCCTTGATGATCTGCTGCGCCATCGTCTATAATGCGCCGCTGAACCAACCTCCCTCACAGAAGCCGACGGAAGTGACTTACGTGCATATGCAAACGCCTTTACAGCGAGAGAACATCACTATCACTCTTTCCGCGCAGGCCATTGTCTGTATCGCGGTAGCCCACATCTACTTTCAGAGAGGCTCACTGCCAGGGCCGCTTCTTCTCCTTGCGCCGCTGCTCTTCAGCCTTCTTCTCTGGCGTCTGCCAACGGACAGTGCCTGGCGCGCCAGTCGCTACATGATAGTGCAGAGTCTGATCGCCTTCCTGTCATTGACGCAGGAGTTTCTTTTCGTATACCTGTTTTTTGTCCTTTCCATGCAGGCGATGTTATTTTACAAGACCCGGACCGGTCTGATCTGGAATGGCGTCCTGTTTCTTCTCACGCTACTGGGAAACTTCTATCTTCATCCGGCAGGCGCGTTGGCGCCTGTTCCCAGAGGAATGATTGTCTTGGGGGCGTTCATTCTCGTCGGCATTCTAAGCGGCGGGCTGGCGCGGGTCAGGCGTGACCAGGACCGGATCAACGCTCTGATGACACAACTTTCCGAGGCCTATTCTCGCCTTCAGGAAACGACCGGGCAGGCTAAGGCCCTGGCTGCAACCGAGGAGCGCAATCGTCTGGCCAGAGAGTTGAACGACTCTCTCGGCCACAAGTTGACAGTCGCGATTGTTCAGTTGGAAAGCGCAACGCTGCGGCTGAAAACGGAACAGGGGCAGGTGGCCGCCAGCCTCAAGATCGTCCATGAGCAACTTACGGCAGGGTTGGATGAACTGCGTCAGACCGCCGGACAGATATGAACTCTAAAACGCCACCCCCCCCCCCCCCCCCCGCACAAACGTTCGAAATAATATTTCGCCTATACCCTCCTGTGTCGACAAGCTCGACTTCTCTTGGCCGGGTGACCGCTGACGATCTGAACAATGGCTGCACAATTTGCATGCAGCGCGCGAAATCGTCTTCAGTGCCCCGTCCTCGCTATGACCGCTCGAAAGGCTTGCTAGGCACATGAACATAAAGTTGCTGTTCAAAAGTGAGAGCTTTCTTCTTAAGCTCGGCGCGCAAGTCACCCTCTTCTCCGTTCTATGTCTTTTGTTCGTCGTCAGAGGGACACTGTCAATGCTGTCGCCGGTCGACGTGGTCGCCCTGTTGTCTTTCAGCCTTCTGATCTGGTGCAGGAGGCCGGTAGCGGGAAGCAGGCCCTGGCTAGGTGTGCATCCCTATTTGGCGCTGCAGACCCTCATTCTCTCCTATCTGATTGTGCAGGACATCAACTTTGGGTTGCTGTTCTTCATTCTCTACGTGCAAGCGATTATTCTGGTCCCCGGCCGCAGTAAACTTGCCTGGATGCTCCTGTTTGTCTCTGTGGTGACGGCAGGAAACTTCTATCTGCATCCCGGACCCGGTGTGGTGGTTACCCCTGCGGTGAGAGCATGGGCGTTCCAGGGCTTTCTTTCGTTCGTCACCCTTATGATCTTCCATCAACAGCGGGCAAAGAGGAAGAGCGAAGAAATCGGAAGGCTATTGGAAGAGTTATCACATTCCCACCGGCGTCTGCAGGAGTACGCCGAGAAGGCTGAGTTGCTGGCCGCGGAAGAGGAGCGCAACCGTATATCCAGAGAGTTGCACGATTCGCTAGGCCACCGGCTGACCAACTCAATCGTGCTGGTCGATAGCCTGCCGATTCTGTTAAACGAAAACGGTATGCAGCGCGCCTTCTCTGCAATTGACAACGTTTCTGACGAACTCCACCAAAGCCTCTCGGACCTGCGCGCGACCGTCCACGCCGTCCGCACCCCCAACATGATAACCGGCGGCAAAAGTCTGCCCTATCTGCTCCAGGAGTTGTCAGATGAGTTCGCCGCGCGTAACAGTGCCAGCGTCTGGACGCAGCTGCCCGATCGCCTCTCTCCCCCACTCTCCGATGACCAGAGATTGGAGATTCTGCGCGTAGCCCAGGAGACACTGACAAACACACAAAAGCATGCCCAGGCCCAAAATCTCTACTTGACTCTGAAGCATGCCGGCAATGAACTGATTCTGACCGTGCGCAATGACGGACGAGACTTTGCCCCGCACAACGGTGGCACCACGTATGGACTGCAGGGGATGCACGAAAGGGCCGTACAACTGGGCGGTGCCGTGACCGTGGAAAAACCCGATGAAGGCGGCACTCTGGTGACACTCACCATCCCGCTTGAGGCGGAACCGCAACCGAACTCTCCTGTGCATCGTCACCCAGTTTCTGGCGCAGCCTCTTGACCACGGTGCGGACCAGCCTCGCGTCGCCTGCGTGTCCCCGGCCCCAGACCCGTTGTATCAGCTGGCTGTGGGGAGCGCCGGCGGCAGGACCGATCTGATGCGCGCGGCCAGTTCGGTCGGTGAGAACGGTTTCACGACGTAGTCGGCCGCCCCCGGTTCTCCGGTCACTACCGGGTCATAGCCTGACTCGTGACTCACCATCCCCATGGACTCGGCGCGCAGCCGCTCCAGCTCCTCGAGCGGCGTCATATCCTGCAACGTCACGACAAACGATTCGACCACGCCCTCCTGCGACTGGACCGGCGTGGCGTTGAGCAGCGCCTTTACGCTGCGGCCGCCGGGAACCTGCAATACGATCTCTTCGTCGGTGAGGCGGAGCGGTTCGGCAGTGTTGCCGAGATGCTCGAAGAGTTTCACGCATCGGGCAGATCCCTAAGAGTTCGTTGGCGGGTTTCATTATCCCTTCCCCCGCAGTTCCCCTGCAGTTCTCCCCGATTCTACCACTTAGTCACACATTGGCACAATACTGGCACGAAACTGGCGCGAAAACACCGCCACTTTTCACACACATGTCACGCAAAATGCTGTATACTACTGCTGTACCTTGATGATGGTACCTTTTATCGGGCCAGGCGGCGTTCAGACAGGGCCGTATCTGTCCTCATTCAGCATGACCGCCCAACCCCCATGCCTCAATGCAAGCAGCCCGCCGGAGCCCCCGGCTATCTGAAAATCAGGAAGCCGGCCTTCCCAACAAGCAGTAGACCCGACTGGAAATGACCGCGAAAATCTCGCTGATGCTGGTAGACGACCAGCAGCTGTTCCGCGAAGGGATGGCCGTACTCATCGATGCAATCGACGATCTGCGCGTGGTCGCAGAGGCCGGCAACGGCCCAGGAGGCCGTAGACCTCTATGCCGAGCTTCGCCCCAACGTCGTGCTGATGGATGTGCAGATGCCGGGCGTCAACGGCATTGACGCCACCAGGCGTATCTGCGCCAGCGACCGGCAGGCGAAGATCATTATCCTTACCACCTTCGAAAACGACGAGTACATCTTCGAAGGCCTGCGGGCCGGCGCACGCGGCTACCTGCTGAAGGCGACAAACAGTCACAAGTTAGGGGACGCCGTCCGCACAGTCCATCGAGGCGAAGTGTGGATGGACACGTCTGCGGCCAGCAAACTGGTCAAGGAGTTTGTCAGTCTGCCCTCTCCTTCCTCCCAGGACGCATCCGAACTTCTGCACGAACCCTTAAGCGAACGGGAGCTGCAGATCCTCCGCCTGATGGCCGGCGGTCTTCGCAACCGCGAAATCGCCAGGTCACTCCACCTGGCCGATGGGACGGTGAAGAACTACATCTCTTCGCTGTTGAGGAAGCTTTTCGTCCAGGATCGCACCCACGCCGTCGCGCGGGCCAAAGAG
The DNA here is from genome assembly GCA_965204525.1 of Caldilineaceae bacterium. GTDB lineage: Bacteria > Chloroflexota > Anaerolineae > Caldilineales > Caldilineaceae > Bin5. The sequence continues at coordinate 4,453,439 of OZ241994.1, forward strand.
TTGGGACTGATATGACGGCAGTCCATTTCCCGATCCTCAGCCAATCCCCGATGAACCTCGCCCGCTAATCTCTGTAGTAAAATCGACGACACAGACACAACCGCACAGATTCTTCCTCACCAGGTAAACCCAAACCGCCCCAACAGCATTACGATCAACGGCGCAATGATGAGTGCCGGCGCCATATTGACGACCCTGATCTTTTTCAGGTCCAGCAACGTCAATGCCACGCACAGGATCATTATGCCGCCCGTGGCCGTCAACTCCATGACCCATAGCGATTCCGGGTTGAATATGCTTCCTACCATCGTGAACTGGCCGATGCTCTTCGCCAGTCCGGAAAGTCCGCCCTGCACTATGCCCACCGACCCCGCGCTGAACAGAACGCCCGGGCCCATGCAGGCCGCAATCGGGATGGCGATCAGTCCCTCCATTACGCCCTTGACAGTCAGCAGCTCGTAATCCCCAAACAGGCCGTCCTGAATACTGCCGACAACAGCCATCGGCCCTACGCAGAAGACCAGACTGGAAGTCATAAATGCGCGGGGGCCGTTCCAGACAACCTTGCCCCCTTTCACCTGCGTGCTCCAGCGCATCTCGATCCGCTCTCCCAGCCGTTGCAGGAACGCGTCAATCCCTATCAGCTCCCCAAGGATGGCGCCGATGACTATGCTCACCATCGGAATCAGAACGTTGCCGGATTCATTGATCATATTCACGCCGATCACAAGCAGGATCATGCATACGCCCTGCAGGACCAACTCCTGCATCTTCGTCTGTAACCTGTTTCCCAACACGATTCCGATCGTGCTGCCAATCAGGATTGCCGTAATGTTAATTAGCGTGCCGGTCATCTGAACTCCCTCTTGCTGTCTCTCTGTTATCAAATCTGCTGAAATCCTCTTTGCGTCCTCGCCGCCCCCTGTAGTGATCGGGAAAGTTGCACTGCATATAACCTACATTTCGGGCGGTCATGAAATCTAGTACCAATAGACACCACTAAAGTCACGTGACCCTGTGGAAGCGTGTATCCGAGCTTCCGCCGGGCATTGGGTGGCCGGCCGCCTTGCCTGTGGCCGGTCGTCGCGCGCGCCGGTCTGCCAAAGTCATATGCCCTTTCTGTGGACGATCGGCACTGTATAGCGTGACCTGCCCCGCCTTATACTCAGCGACTGAATCAAAACAAAACCGGCGAACCGGCCTGAAGAGACGTGCGGTTCGTCTTCTTGCTTCTCTGCTTCAGAGGGAAAGGTAACCAAATGAACGCCCGTTGGCACGCCCGGATGCGATTCGCTATGCCTGCAGCACTCTTTGCCGCAATGATTGTGACTGCGTTGCTCCTGTTCTCGGCTCTCCCCGCGATGGCGCAAACCCAGGAGGCGACGCCAACCCCCGAAGCGGAGGAACAGGAAGCGGCGCCAACCCCGGAAGCGACGCTGACACCGGAAGCGACGCCAACCCCGGAAGCGACGCCAACACCTGAAGCGACGCCGACACCTGAGGCGACGCCAACACCGGAAGCGACGCCGACTCCCGAGGCGACGCCGACACCGGAGGCGACACCGACACCTGAAGCGACGCCGACCCCGGAAGCGACGCCAACCCCTGAAGCGACGCCAACACCGGAGGCGACGCCGACCCCTGAAGCGACGCCGACTCCCGAGGCGACGCCAACACCGGAAGAGACGCCAACACCGGAAGCGACGCCGACTCCCGAGGCGACGCCAACCCAGGAAGCGACACCGACCCCGGAGGAGACGCCAACACCGGAAGAGACGGTAACGCTCCGCCCCGAACTCAGCTTCGGCCAGCTCGCCTGGTCCGCTGACGAAACCGATGCCGATGGCGCGTTTATCATCACTGTCAACATCAACCCGGCGCTGACCGAGGCGAGCGCGGTCGACATCACGACCCGCCACATCTCTACCGCGGCCGCCGATGTCAGCGTGCCGGCCGCGCTGGCGCTGCCGGCCGGCCAGACCAGTGTCGATCTCTCCATCACCATCAGCGGTGACAGTGACGTCGAGGGCGACGAGAGCTTCGAAATCGAGCTCTCCGCCATCCCGGATGCGCCCTACCAGCTGGACGAGCCGACCAGGACCAACGTCACCATCATTGACGACGACCGCACCGACGCGCCGACTCCGGAGGCGACACCGACTCCGGAAGCGACGCCAACACCGGAAGCGACGGAAACGCTCCGCCCCGAACTCAGCTTCAGCCAGCTTGCCTGGTCCGCTGACGAAACCGATGCCGATGGCGCGCTCACCATCACTGTGAAGATCAACCCGGCACTGGCCGAGGCCAGCGCGGTCAACATCACGACCCGGCACATCTCTACCGCGGCCGCCGATGTCAGTGTGCCGGCCGCGCTGGCCCTGCCCGCCGGCCAGACCAGCGTCGAGCTCTCCATCACCATCAGCGGTGACGATGACGCCGAGGGCGACGAGAGCTTTGACGTCGAGCTCTCCGCCATCCCGGACGCGCTCTATACAGTGGGCGCGCCGGCCAAGGCCACCATCACCATCATCGACGACGACCACCAGGCCGCGGTTACCTGCGGCAGCGCCGACAGCCCGCCCTCCTGCAGCTCCATTACGAAAGTCGAGGACGACCGCCCCGAACTCAGCTTCGGCCAGCTTGCCTGGTCCGCGGACGAAACCGACGCCGATGGCACGTTTATTATCACTGTCAACATCAACCCGGCGCTGACCGAGGCGAGCGCGGTCAACATCACGACCCACTATAATGGCGCCGCCAGCGCGGCCGATGTCAGCGTGCCGGCCACGCTGGCGCTGGCGGCTGGCCAGACCAGCGTCGATCTCTCCATCACCATCAGCGGTGACGACGACGTCGAGGGCGACGAGAGCTTCGACGTCGAGCTCTCCGCCATACCGAACGCGCCCTACGCGCTGGGCGCGGCGGCCAGGGCCACCGTCACCATCACTGACGACGACCGCCCCGAACTCACCATCGTCGAAGCGGCCTCTGTGCAAAGCGCGGCAGCCGCCCCCCAGAAAGAGGCGGAGTCCCCCTCCACCGCGTCACAGATCCAGTCGGACACCCAGGCCGCAACGCCCCAGAATCAACAGAACGACGGCGCCAGCTCCGACCCTGCTCCGCAGTCGAAGCTCAACTTCGCCCAGGCCGCCTGGTCCGTAGACGAAGCCGATGGCGCGCTGGAGATCAGCGTCAACATCGCCCCGGCCCTGCCGGCAGCGAGCACGGTCAACATCACCGCCCAACACATCACCAGCGCGGCGGCCGATGTCAGCGTGCCGGCGACGCTGACGCTGCCCAAGGACGCAACCAGCGCCACTCTGCGGGTCCCCATCACCGCCGATGCCGAAATCGAGGGCGCCGAGACCTTCACGGTCGCGCTGTCCGCCGTCGCAGACGCGCCTTACGACCTGGGCACGCCATCCGCAGCCGTCATCACTATCAACGACGACCGCCGTCCCACGCTCGCCTTCAGCCAGGCCGCCTATACCGTAAACGAAGGCGGCGGCGGGCTGGACATCATCGTCGGCTTCTCCCACTCTCTGCCGGCAACGAGCTCGATCAGCGTTGCGCCCGTCTATGGCAGCGCCACGGCCGCCGACGGCGGCGAGGAGGCGAAGACAGAGACGCTGTTCCAGAACACGTCCGGCTGGAGCATCTACATCCCCATCACCGATGACGCTCTGGTCGAGGGCGATGAGAGTTTCGAGATCGCGCTGACCGCCGGCGCCGGCGCCTCCTACAGGCTGGTCGAGCCGGCTACGGCCACCATCACGATCGTCGACGACGACCGCGCCACGCTCGCCTTCAGCCAGGCCGCCTGGTCCGTACACGAAGCCGACGGCGCGCTGGAGATCAGCGTCAACATCGCCCCGGCCATGGAGACCGCGAGCACGGTCAGCATCACGACCAGCTATGGCAGCGCCAGCGCGGCCGATGTCAGCGTGCCGGCGACGCTGACGCTGCCTAAGGGCGCAACCAGCGCCAGCCTGCGGATCCCCGTTACCGCTGATACCGATACCGAGGGATCCGAGACCTTCACGGTCGCGCTGTCCGCCGTCGCAGACGCGCCTTACGACCTGGGCGCGCAGGCCGCGGCCACCATCACGATCGTCGACTACAACCGCCCCACGCTCGCCTTCAGCCAGGCCGCCTGGTCCGTACACGAAGCCGGCGGCGCGCTGGAGATCAGCGTCAACATCGCCCCGGCCATGGAGACCGCGAGCACGGTCAGCATCACGACCAGCTATGGCAGCGCCAGCGCGGCCGATGTCAGCGTGCCGGCCACGCTCACGCTGCCCAAGGACGCAACCAGCGCCACGCTCCGCATCCCCATAACCGCCGATGCCGAAATCGAGGGCGCCGAGACCTTCACCGTCGAACTGTCCGCCGTCGCAGACGCGCCTTACGACCTGGGCGCGCAGGCCGCGGCCACCGTCACAGTTCACGACGACCCCCGCTCCACGCTCACCTTGAGCGGGGCCGCCTATACCGTCAACGAAGCCGATGGCGCGCTGGAGATCACCGTCAACATCGCCCCGGCCCTGGAAACCGCGAGCTCGGTCGCCATCACCACCCAACACATCACCAGCGCGGCGGCCGATGTCAGCGTGCCGGCCACGCTGACGCTGCCCAAGGACGCAACCAGCGCCACTCTGCGGGTCCCCGTTACCGCTGATACCAATATCGATGAGGGCGCCGAGACCTTCAAGGTCACGCTGTCCGCCGTCGCAGACGCGCCTTACGAGCTGGGCACGCCATCCGCAGCCGTCATCACCATCATCGACGACGACCGCCCCACGGTCGCCTTCAGCCAGTCCGCCTATACCGTCAACGAAGCCGGCGGCGCGCTGGAGATCAGCGTGCATATCAGCCCGCCTTTGGCGAGCGACAGCACGGTCAACATCACCACCAGCTATGGCAGCGCCAGCGCGGCCGATGTCATCATGCCGGCGACGCTTCCGCTGCTGCCCGAGGGCGAAATCGTATTAAAGGCACCGTCGCTGCGCACGACGCTTACCCTGCCCAAGGGCGCACTCGGCGCCACCCTCCGCATCCCTATCACCGCTGATACCGAGATCGAGGGCGCTGAGACCTTTACCGTCGGACTGTCCGCCGTCGCAGACGCGTCCTATAGAGTGGGCGCGCCAGACACGGCCACCATCACGATCAGGGACGACGACCGCCCCACGCTCACCTTGAGCGGGGCCGCCTATACCGTCAACGAAGCCGATGGCGCGCTGGAGATCAGCGTCAACATCGCCCCGGCCCTGCCGGCAGCGAGCACGGTCAACATCACCAGCCAACACATCACCAGCGCGGCCGCCGATGTCAGCGTGCCGGCGACGCTGACGCTGCCCAAGGACGCAACCAGCGCCACCCTGCGGGTCCCCGTCACCGCCGATGCCGATATCGATGAGGGCGCCGAGACCTTCACGGTCGCGCTGTCCGCCGTCGCAGACGCGCCTTACGACCTGGGCACGCCATCCGCAGCCGTCATCACCATCAACGACGACCCCCGTCCCACGCTCTCCTTCAGCCAGGCCGCCTGGTCCGTAACCGAAACCGACACCGATAGTACGTTGAACATCCCGGTGAAGATCAGCCCGGCCATGGCAGTCGCGAGCGCGGTCGCCATCACGACCCGCTATGACAGCGCCGCGGCCGGCGACGTCAGCGTGCCGGCGACGCTCACCTTGCCCGCCGGCCAGACCAGCGTCGACCTCCCCATCACCATACGCGGGGACAGTGCCGTCGAAGGCGAAGAGAGCTTCGAAATCGAACTCGCTGCCGTCGCCGGCGCGCCCTACACGCTGGGCGAGCAGGCCGCGGCCACGATTACCATCATGAACACCGCTCTATCCCTCGCCGCCCCGGTGGTAGGCTCGAACACGGCCTGGACGCTTACCGTCACGCCGGGCGATCAGAAGCTGGACGTCTCCTGGCAAGCGCCGCAGGGCGTCAGGGTAAGCGACATTGCCAAGTACAGGGTCTCATGGTGCCTTGAGCATGTAGAACTGGGATGCAGTCCGACCTCGCGCGAGGTAGACCCGTCGGCCGATGGGAGCGGATCCTACACGATTATCCGCCACTTCGCGCCCGCTTCAGGGACGATAGTCCCTCTGATCAACGGCGCCAGGTACCGCGTCTATGTCCGCGCCAGACGGGCCGACTACACCTCTCTCGCCCGGTCCGAGTTTTCATACAACAACCGGCCGCAGGCTTCCGGCGACAACCCCGAAAACTAGCGACAAACCGGCCGGGATCGCGCATCGTGCGACCCCGGCCGGCTGTTCCCATCGTCGTGCGCGTAGAGACCGGCCATTATCTTGCCCCGTAAGCCAGCGGACTTGCCAAAGTCACATGACCCTTTTATGGACGTTCGGTACTGTACGGCCTGACCTGACCCGACGTATGCTCAACGCTTGTATCTGATCGAACCGACGAACCGGATCAACCAGATTGGCGGTTCGCTTTTTTTGTCTCCGACTTGAAAGGAAAGGCTGTTCAATGAAAGCCCGGACGCTAGCCGCTTTGCCGACAGAAATCTTCGCCGCGTTGATTGTGGTTGCGCTGCTACTGCTCGCTGCCCTTCCCGCGATGGCGCAAGCCCAGGACGCGACCCCGACTCCGACCCCGACCTCCACACCCGAAGCGCCGACGCCCACGCCTGAAGCGCCGACGGCGACACCCGAAGCGCCGACGGCGACACCCGAAGCGCCGACGGCGACACCCGAAGCGCCGACGCCGACACCCGAAGCGCCGACGGCGACACCCGAAGCGCCGACGCCCACGCCTGAAGCGCCGACGGCGACACCCGAAGCGCCGACGGCGACACCCGAAGCGCCGACGGCGACACCCGAAGCGCCGACGCCCACGCCTGAAGCGCCGACGGCGACACCCGAAGCGCCGACGCCCACGCCTGAATCGCAGAACCAGGAGCCGGCGCCGGACTCGGACGACGAAGATCAGGCGGCGGTTACCTGCGGCAGCGCGGACAGCCCGCCCTCCTGCAGCTCCATCTCGAAAGTCGAGGACGACCGCCCCGAACTCAGCTTCAGCCAGCTCGCCTGGTCCGCTGACGAAACCGATGCCGATGGCACGTTTATTGTCACTGTCAACATCAACCCGGCGCTGACCGAGGCGAGCGCAGTCAACATCACGACCCGCCACATCTCTACCGCGGCCGCCGATGTCACTGTGCCGGCCGCGCTGGCGCTGCCGGCCGGCCAGACCAGTGCCGGTCTCTCCATCACCATCAGCGGTGACGATGACGTCGAGGACGACGAGAGCTTCGAAATCGAGCTCTCCGCCATCCCGGATGCGCCTTACCAGCTGGACGAGCCGGCCAAGACCACCATCACCATCGCTGACAGCGATCACCAGGCCGCGGTTACCTGCGGCAGCGCGGACAGCCCGCCCTCCTGCAGCTCCATCTCGAAAGTCGAGGACGACCGCCCCGAACTCAGCTTCAGCCAGCTCGCCTGGTCCGCTGACGAAACCGATGCCGATGGCACGTTTATTATCACCGTCAACATCAACCCGGCGCTGACCGAGGCGAGCGCGGTCAACATCACGACCCGCCACATCTCTACCGCGGCCGCCGATGTCACTGTGCCGGCCGCGCTGGCGCTGCCGGCCGGCCAGACCAGTGCCGGTCTCTCCATCACCATCAGCGGTGACGATGACGTCGAGGGCGACGAGAGCTTCGAAATCGAGCTCTTCGCCATCCCGGATGCGCCCTACCAGCTGGACGAGCCGACCAGGACCAACGTCACCATCGACGACGACGACCGCACCGACGCGCAGAACCAGGACCCGGCGCCGACCCCGGAAGCCACGCCGACCCCGGAAGCCACGCCGACCCCCGATACGCAGAGCCAGAAACCGGCGCCGACCCCGGAAGCCACGCCGACCCCCGATACGCAGAGCCAGAAACCGGCGCCGACCCCGGAAGCCACGCCGACCCCCGACGCGCAGAACCAGGACCCGGCGCCGACCCCGGAAGCCACGCCGACCCCCGATACGCAGAATGAGAACGCGCCGCCTGCCGGGGAGGAGACGAAGACCCTCCGCCCCGAACTCAGCTTCGGCCAGCTCGCCTGGTCCGCTGACGAAACCGATGTCGATGGCGCGTTTATTATCACTGTCAACATCAACCCGGCGCTGACCGAGGCGAGCGCAGTCAACATCAAGACCCACTATAACGGCGCCGCCAGCGCGGCCGATGTCACTGTGCCGGCCACGCTGGCGTTGCCGGCCGGCCAGACCAGTGCCGGTCTCTCCATCACCATCAGCGGTGACGATGACGTCGAGGACGACGAGAGCTTCGATATTGAGCTCTCCGCCATTCCGGATGCGCCCTACCAGCTGGACGAGCCGACCAGGACCAACGTCACCATCGTCGACGACGACCGCACCGACGCGCAGAGCCAGAAACCGGCGCCGACCCCGGAAGCCACGCCGACCCCCGATACGCAGAATGAGAACGCGCCGCCTGCCGGGGAGGAGACGAAGACCCTCCGCCCCGAGCTCAGCTTCAGCCAGGCCGCCTGGTCCGCTGACGAAACCGATGCCGATGGCGCGTTTATTATCACTGTCAACATCAACCCGGCGCTGGCCGAGGCGAGCGCAGTCAACATCACGACCCGCCACATCTCTACCGCGGCCACCGATGTCAGCGTGCCGGCCACGCTGGCGCTGGCGGCCGGCCAGACCAGCGTCGATCTCTCCATCACCATCAGCGGGGACAGTGACGTCGAGGGCGACGAGAGCTTCGAAATCGAGCTCTCCGCCGCCGACGCCGCGCCCTACGCGCTGGGCGAGCCGGCCAGGACCACCATCACCATCACTGACGACGATCGCCCCGAACTCACCATCGTCGAAGCGGCCTCTGCGCAAAGCGCGGCAGCCGCCCCCCAGAAAGAGGCGGAGTCCCCCTCCACCGCGTCACAGAGCCAGTCGGACACCCAGGCCGCAACGCCCCAGAATCAACAGAACGACGGCGCCAGCTCCGACCCTGCTCCGCAGTCGAAGCTCAACTTCGCCCAGGCCGCCTATACCGTCAACGAAGCCGGCGGCGCGCTGGAGATCAGCGTGCATATCAGCCCGCCTTTGGCGAGCGACGGCACGGTCAACATCACGACCAGCTATGGCAGCGCCAGCGCGTCCGACGTCAGCGTGCCGGCGACGCTGACGCTGCCCCAGGGCGCAACCAGCGCCACCCTGCGGATCCCCGTGACCGCTGATACCGACAACGAGGGCGCCGAGACCTTTACCGTCGAGCTGTCCGCCGTCGCAGACGCGCCTTACGAGCTGGGCGTGCCGGCCGCGGCCACCATCACGATCAAGGACGACGACCGCCCCACGCTCGCCTTCAGCCAGGCCGCCTGGTCCGTAGACGAAGCCGGTGGCGCGCTGGAGATCACCGTCAACATCGCCCCGGCCCTGCCGGCAGCGAGCACGGTCAACATCACGACCAGCTATGGCAGCGCCAGCGCGGCCGATGTCAGCGTGCCGGCGACGCTGACGCTGCCCCAGGGCGCAACCAGCGCCAGCCTGCGGATCCCCATCACCGCTGACACCGATACCGAGGGATCCGAGACCTTTACCGTCGAGCTGTCCGCCGTCGCAGACGCGCCTTACGACCTGGGCGCGCAGGCCGCGGCCACCGTCACAGTTCACGACGACCCCCGCTCCACGCTCACCTTGAGCGGGGCCGCCTATACCGTCAATGAAGCCGATGGCGCGCTGGAGATCACCGTCAACATCGCCCCGGCCCTGCCGGCAGCGAGCACGGTCAACATCACCACCCAACACATCACCAGCGCGGCCGCAGATGTCAGCGTGCCGGCGACGCTCACGCTGCCCCAGGGCGCAACCAGCGCCACCCTGCGGATCCCCGTGACCGCTGATACCGACAACGAGGGCGCCGAGCTCTTCAAGGTCGCGCTGTCAGCCGTCGCTGACGCGCCTTACGATCTGAGCCCGCCATCCGCAGCCTTCATCACCATCATCGACGATTCCCGCCCCATCCTCTCCTTCTCCCAATCCGCCTATTTTGTCGACGAGAAGGAGCCGCTGACCTTCACCCTGAATGTATCCCGGCCACTGCAAAGCGCGCAGACGATCCCCGTCACCCTGCTCTGGACGTGGCTCGAGACCAATCATAGCGCGAGCCAGACGATAAACTTCACTCTGGCCAAGGGCGCGACCAGCGCGAGCTCGCCCCCGTTGCACGGAACCCTTGATTACGATAACCACCAAATCCGCAACGTCAGTCTGGTCGCCAGCGACGGCGCGCTCTACACTGTCGGTGCCCCAGCCTCAGCCACCGTCACAATCTTTGACCGCGACCGCCCCACCCAGCTCACCTTTTCCAATACTGCGTATACCGTCGATGAAACCGACGCCGATGGCGCGCTCAACATCAGCGTGAATATCATCCCGCCTCTGACGAGCGACAGCACGGTCAACATCACGACCCGCTATAATGGCGCCGCCAGCGCGGCCGATGTCAGCGTGCCGGCGACGCTTACCTTGCCCCAGGACGCACTCAGCGTAACCATCCCAATCACCATTCGCGGGGACAGTGCCAACGAGGGCGCCGAGAGCTTTGACATCGCACTCTCTGCCGTCGCGGACGCGCCTTACGAACTGGGCACGCCGGCCACGACCACCATCACGATCAACGACGACGACCGCGCCACAGTAACCCTTGGCAATGCCGCCGGCAGCGCCGACGAAACCGCGGGGCAGCGCCTCGTCTTCGGCGAAGCTGACTATACCGTCTACGAAACGGTGGGCGCGCTGACCATCCCGGTGAACATCTCCCCGGCCCTGTCGGAAACAAGCACGGTCAACATCACCACCAGCTATGGCAGCGCCAGCGCGGCCGATGTCAGCGTGCCGGCGACGCTGACGCTGCCCCAGGGCGCAACCAGCGCCAGCCTGCGGATCCCCATCACCGCCGATTCCGAGACCGAGGGGTCCGAGACCTTCACCGTCGCGCTGTCCGCCGTCGCAGACGCGCCGTACGATCTGGGCGAGCAGTCCACGGCCACCATCACCATCAACGACGACAACCGCCCCACGCTCTCCTTCAGCCAGGCCGCCTGGTCCGTCAACGAGGCCGATGGCGAGCTGCAAGTCACCGTCAACCTCTCCCACGCCCTGGCGGCAGCGAGCACGATCAGCATAGCGCCCGTCTACGACACCGCCACGGCCGCAGATGGCGGTCCGGAGGCAAAGACCATAGCGCTGGGTAAGGACCTGATTGGCCTGAGCTTCCCTGTCCCCATCACCGATGACGATCTGGTCGAGGGCAACGAGAGTTTCAAGATCGAGCTGACCGCCGGCGCCGGCGCCTCCTACAGGCTGGTCGAGCCGGCCACGGCCACCATCACGATCGTCGACGACGACCGCGCCACGCTAGCCTTCAGCCAGGCCGCCTACACCGCCAGCGAGGTCGATGGCGAGCTGCGGGCCGTCGTCAATCTGTCCGCGGCCTTGCCGAGTGGTGTGTTCCCCCAAATCAGGACCGTTTTTGGTGAAGGTCACACCGCCACCAGCGCAGACGTCGGCACGACAATCTACCAGACGAAAGGCCAGGCCCCGGACGGAAGCAGCACCATTGCCGTGCAGGTCCCCATCATCGCTGACGGTCTTGACGAAGGCGACGAGACCTTCAGAATCGAGCTGGTGGCCGTCAGCGGCGCCCTTATTGAGCTGGGCTCTCCCGCCGCAGCCACCGTCACCATCATCGACGAACCCCGCCCCACGCTCGCCTTCAGCCAGGCCGCCTGGTCCGTCAACGAAGGCGGCGGCGCGCTGGAGATCAGCGTCAACATCGCCCCGGCCCTGAAAACCGCGAGCACGGTCAGCATCACCACCCGCTACGACAGCGCCAGCGCGGCCGACGTCAGCGTGCCGGCGACGCTGACGCTGCCCAAGGACGCAACCAGCGCCAGCCTGCGGATCCCCATCACCGCTGACACGCTTGTCGAGGGCGCTGAGAGTATCGAAATCGAGCTCTCGGCCGTCGCAGACGCGCCTTACGACTTGGGCGCTCAGGCCGCGGCCACCATCACCATCACGGACAATGACCGTGCCGACGTCTCCATCAGTTCCCCCAGACAGAATACGGTTACCGAAACCGATGCCGACTTCACGCACAACATCACCGTCAACATCACTCCGAAGATGGAGATAACGAGCACGGTCAATGTTGACGTGGAGTGGAACAGCGGCAGCATGGTGCGCGCGCCGGCGACGCTGACGCTGCCCAAGGGCGCAACCAGCGCGACACTCCCCATCACCATAATCGGGGACAATATCGTCGAGAGCAACCGCAGGGTCAAGGTCAGACTTTCCGCCGTCTCAGGCGCGCCTTACCGGCTGTCCGGCCTGGCTGCCACGCAGGGAGTCATGATCCTGCTCAACGACGACGACAGCAGTGGCCCCACGCTCGCCCTCGGCCAGGCTGCCTACACCGTCAGCGAAACGGATGGGGAGGTCACGAAGAAGATCACAGTGCGCCTCAGCAACCATACCCTGTACCCTGCCCCCAGAAGGTACAAGATCACGACCCGCTATGGCAGCGCCACGGCGGCCGATGTCACTGTGCCGGCGACATTCGATCTGCCTGCCAAAGAGGGATTTGGGGGCGTAACATTTACACCTACCGGCGACTATACCTTTCCGATCACCATACACGGGGACGAGCACGTCGAGGGTCCTGAGAGCTTCGAAATCGAACTCTCCGCCGTCGCAGGCGCGCGCTACCAGATGGGCCAGCCGGTCACGGCCACCATAACGATCAACGACGACGAGTTCGCCGCGCTCGCGCTCGAACAGGACGCTTATACCGTCAGCGAAGGCGATGGCACGCTGACCATCCCGGTGAAGATCAGCCCGGCCATGGCGAACGCGAGCGCGGTCACCGTCACAACCCGCTATGACAGCGCCGCGGCCGCCGACGTCAGCGCGCCGGCGACGCTGACGCTGCCGGCCGGCCAGACCAGCGTCGACCTGCAGATCCCCATCACCGCCGATTCGGATGTTGAGCATGACGAGACATTCACGGTCACGCTCTCTGCGGTCGCAGACGCGCCCTACAAACTGGGCGCGCAGGCTACGGCCACCATCACCATCCAGGACGACGACTCCGCCACGCTCACCCTCGGCGAAGCTGACTATACCATCAACGAAGGCGGCGGCGCGCTGACCATCCCCGTCAACATCTCCCCGGCCCTGCCGGCAGCGAGCACGGTCACCATCACGACCCGCTATGGCTCCGCCGGCGCGGCCGACGTCAGCGTGCCGGCGACGCTCACGCTGCCCCAGGGCGCAACCAGCGCCAGCCTGCGGATCCCGATCACCGACGATACCGACGTCGAAGGCGCCGAGAGCTTCGAGATCGAGCTTGTCGCCGTCGCAGACGTGCGCTACACGCTGGGCGCGCCGGCCGCGGCCACCATCACCATCAACGACGACGACCTGGCCACGCTCGCGCTCGGCCAGGCCGCCTGGTCCGTAACCGAAACCGACACCGATAGTACGTTGAACATCCCGGTGAAGATCAGCCCGGCCATGGCAGTCGCGAGCGCGGTCGCCATCACGACCCGCTATGACAGCGCCGCGGCCGGCGACGTCAGCGTGCCGGCGACGCTCACCTTGCCCGCCGGCCAGACCAGCGTCGACCTCCCCATCACCATACGCGGGGACAGTGCCATCGAGGGCCCCGAGAGCTTCGAAATCGAACTCGCTGCCGTCGCCGGCGCGCCCTACACGCTGGGCGAGCCGGCCCGGACCACGATTACCATCATGGACACCGCTCTATCCCTCGCCGCCCCGGTGGTTGGCTCGAACACGGCCTGGACGCTCACCGTCACGCCGGGCGATCAGAAGCTGGAGGTCTCCTGGCAGGCGCCGCAGGGCGTCAGGGTAAGCGACATTGCCAAGTACAGGGTCTCATGGTGCCTTGAGCATGTAGAACTGGGATGCAGTCCGACCTCGCGCGAGGTAAACCCGTCGGCCGATGGGAGCGGATCCTACACGATTACCCGCCACTACTCGCCCGCTTCAGAGACGATAGTCCCTCTGATCAACGGCGCCAGGTACCGTGTCTATGTCCGCGCCCTACAGGGCGACTACACCTCTCTCGCCCGGTCCGAGTTTTCATACAACAACCGGCCGCAGGCTTCCGGCGACAACCCCGAAAACTAGCGACAAACCGGCCGGGATCGCGCATCGTGCGACCCCGGCCGGCTGTTCCCATCGTCGTGCGCGTAGAGACCGGCCATTATCTTGCCCCGTAAGCCAGCGGACTTGCCAAAGTCACATGACCCTTTTATGGACGTTCGGTACTGTACGGCGTGACCTGACCCGACTTATGCTCAGCGACTGAATCCAAACAAAACCGGCGAACCGGACTGAAGAGACGTGCGGTTCGTCTTCTTGCTTCTCTGCTTCAGAGGGAAAGGTAACCAAATGAACGCCCGTTGGCACGCCCGGATGCGATTCGCTATGCCTGCAGCACTCTTTGCCGCAATGATTGTGACTGCGTTGCTCCTGTTCTCAGCCCTCCCCGCGATGGCGCAAGCCCAGGAGGCGACGCCAACCTCCGAAGCGGAGGAACAGGAAGCGGCGCCAACCCCGGAAGCGACGCCGACACCTGAAGCGACGCCGACACCTGAGGCGACGCCAACCCCTGAAGCGACGCCGACTCCCGAGGCGACGCCGACACCTGAAGCGACGCCGACACCTGAGGCGACGCCAACCCCTGAAGCGACGCCGACTCCCGAGGCGACGCCGACACCGGAGGCGACACCGACACCTGAAGCGACGCCGACCCCTGAGGCGACGCCAACCCCTGAAGCGACGCCAACACCGGAGGCGACGCCGACACCTGAAGCGACGCCGACTCCCGAGGCGACGCCAACCCAGGAAGCGACACCGACCCCGGAGGAGACGCCAACACCGGAAGAGACGGTAACGCTCCGCCCCGAACTCAGCTTCGGCCAGGCCGCCTGGTCCGCTGACGAAACCGATGCCGATGGCACGTTTATTATCACTGTCAACATCAACCCGGCGCTGACCGAGGCGAGCGCAGTCAACATCAAGACCTCCCCCAGCGCGGCCGGCGACGCGCGCGTGCCGGCCGCGCTGGCGCTGGCGGCCGGCCAGACCAGTGTCGATCTCTCTATCACCATCATTGGGGACGATGACGTCGAGGGCGACGAGAGCTTCGACGTCGAGCTCGCCGCCACCGATGCCGCGCCTTACGCGCTGGGCCAGCCTGCCAGGACCACCATCACCATCGTCGACGACGATCAGCAGGCCGCGGTTACCTGCGGCAGCGCGGACAGCCCGCCCTCCTGCAGCTCCATCTCGAAAGTCGAGGACGACCGCCCCGAACTCAGCTTCAGCCAGCTCGCCTGGTCCGCTGACGAAACCGATGCCGATGGCGCGTTTATTGTCACTGTCAACATCAACCCGGCGCTGACGGAAGCGAGCGCAGTCAACATCACGACCCGCCACATCTCTACCGCGGACGCCGATGTCAGCGCGCCGGCGACGCTCACGCTGCCCGCCGGCCAGACCAGTGCCGGTCTCTCCATCACCATACACGGGGACGAGCTCGTCGAGGGTCCTGAGAGCTTCGATATCGAGCTCTCCGCCATTCCGGATGCGCCTTACCAGTTGGACGAGCCGGCCAGGACCAACGTCACCATCGCTGACGACGACCACCAGGCCGCGGTTACCTGCGGCAGCGCGGACAGCCCGCCCTCCTGCAGCTCCATCTCGAAAGTCGAGGACGACCGCCCCGAACTCAGCTTCGGCCAGCTCGCCTGGTCCGCTGACGAAACCGATGTCGATGGCGCGCTCACCATCACTGTGAAGATCAACCCGGCGCTGGCCGAGGCGAGCGCGGTCAACATCACGACCCACTATAATGGCGCCGCCAGCGCGGCCGATGTCAGCGTGCCGGCCGCGCTGGCGCTGCCGGCCGGCCAGACCAGCGTCGATCTCTCCATCACCATCAGCGGTGACAGTGACGTCGAGGGCGACGAGAGCTTCGATATCGAACTCTCCGCCATTCCGGACGCGCCCTACCAGCTGGACGAGCCGACCAGGACCAACGTCACCATCGCTGACGACGACCGCACCGACGCGCAGAACCAGGAAGCGGCGCCGACCCCGGAACCAACGCCGACACCCGATACGCAGAGCCAGAAACCGGCGCCGACTCCCGAGGCGACGCCGACCCCTGAAGCCACGCCGACCCCTGATACGCAGAATGAGAACGCGCCGCCTGCCGGGGAGGAGACGAAGACCCTCCGCCCCGAACTCAGCTTCAGCCAGGCCGCCTGGTCCGTTGACGAGACCGATGCCGATGGCGCGCTCACCATCACTGTGAAGATCAACCCGGCGCTGACCGAGGCGAGCGCGGTCAACATCACGACCCGCTATAACGGCGCCGCCAGCGCGGCCGATGTCAGCGTGCCGGCCACGCTGGCGCTGCCGTCCGGCCAGACCAGTGTCGATCTCTCCATCACCATCAGCGGGGACAGTGACGTCGAGGGCGACGAAAGCTTCGAAATCGAGCTCTCCGCCACAGACGCCGCGCCCTACGCGCTGGGCGAGCCGGCCAGGACCACCATCACCATCACTGACGACGACCGCCCCGAACTCACCATCGTCGAAGCGGCCTCTGCGCAAAGCGCGGCAGCCGCCCCCCAGAAAGAGGCGGAGTCCCCCTCCAACGCGTCACAGATCCAGTCGGACACCCAGATCGAAACGCCCCAGTATCAACAGAACGACGGCGCCAGCTCCGACCCGGCCCCGCAGTCGAAGCTCGACTTCGCCCAGGCCGCCTATACCGTCAACGAAGGCGGCGGCGCGCTGGAGATCAGCGTCAACATCGCCCCGGCCCTGGAAACCGCGAGCGCGGTCAGCATCACCACCCGCTACGACAGCGCCAGCGCGGCCGATGTCAGCGTGCCGGCGACGCTGGCCCTGCCCGCCGGCCAGACCAGCGCCACCCTGCGGATCGACATTACCGATGACACCGATACCGAGGGATCGGAGACCTTTACCGTCGAGCTGTCCGCCGTCGCAGACGCGCCTTACGAGCTGGGCACTCAGGCCACGGCCACCATCACCATCAACGACAACGACAACGACCGTGCATCCCTTTCCATCGACTCCCCCAGAGAGGTTAGGTTAGACGAAAGGGATGCCGATTTCACGCACGACTTCACCGTGCAGATCAAGCCGGCCCTGCCCATAACGAGCACGGTCGGGATTGTCGTGGAGTGGAACGACGACGGCAGGGTGCGCGCGCCGGCGACGCTGACGCTGCCCCAGGGCGCAGCCAGCGCGACACTCCCCATCACCATAATCGGGGACGATATCTACAAGGGCGCCGACAAGGTCAGGGTCAAACTTTCTGCCGTCGCAGGCGCGCCCTACAAGGTGCATGGCCAGAATGCCCTGACAGGAGTCACCATCTGGATCAACGATGACGACAGCCGCGACCCCGTACTCTCTCTCGGCGCAACCAGCTACACCGTCAGCGAAACGGATGGGGAGGTCACGAAGAAGATCACCGTGCGCCTCAGCAACCATACCCTGTACCCTGCACCCAGGGGGTACAAGATCACCACCCGCTATGGCAGCGCCACGGCGGCCGATGTCACTGTGCCGGCGACATTCGATCTGCCTGCCAAAGGATATCAAGTAAAATTTACACCTACCGGCGACTATACCTTTCCGATCACCATACACGGGGACGAGCTCGTCGAGGGTCCTGAGAGCTTCGAAATCGAACTCTCCGCCGTCGCAGGCGCGCGCTACCAGATGGGCCAGCCGGTCACGGCCACCATCACCATCAACGACGACGACTTCGCCACGCTCGCGCTCGGCCAGGCCGCCTATACCGTCAACGAAGGCGCCGGCACGCTGACCATCCCGGTGAAGATCAGCCCGGCCATGGCGAACGCGAGCGCGGTCAACATCACAACCCGCTATGACAGCGCCGCGGCCGCCGACGTCAGCGCGCCGGCGACGCTGACGCTGCCGGCCGGCCAGACCAGCGTCGACCTGCAGATCCCCATCACCGCCGATTCAGATGTTGAGCATGACGAGACATTCACGGTCACGCTCTCTGCCGTCGCAGACGCGCCTTACAAACTGGGCGCGCAGGCTACGGCCACCATCACCATCAACGACGACGACTCCGCCACGCTCGCGCTCGGCGATGCCGGCGGTACCGTCGACGAGCCCCGCTCCACGCTCGCCTTCAGCCAGGCCGCCTGGTCCGTCAACGAAGCCGACGGCGCGCTGGACATCAGCGTCAACATCGCCCCGACCCTGCCGGTAACCAGCACGGTCAACATCACGACCCGCTATAATGGCGCCACCAGCGCGGCCGATGTCAGCGTGCCGGCGACGCTCACGCTGCCCAAAGACGCAACCAGCGCCACGCTGCGGATCCCCATCACCGCTGACAAGGATAGCGAGGGCGCCGAAACCGTCAGAATCGCGTTTTCCGCTATCGAAGACGCGCCCTACGAGCTGGACAACTCTGCCGCCGCGGCCACAATCACGATCCACGACGGCGACGGCCGCTCCCAGCTCAGCTTCCCCGAATTCAGGATATCCTATGCGAACGAATGGCAGGACACGGCGGAGATCCGCGTGAACATCAATCCGCCCCTGCAGACAGCGAGCGTGGTCAACATCAGGCCCCACTACGCTACCGCGTCGGCTGCCGACATCAGCGTGCCGGCGACGCTCACGCTGCCCGCCGGCGCAACCCACGTGTACCTTCCGATCACCATCCTCGACGACGAAGACTTGGAGGGCGTCGAGAGCTTTGAAGTCTCACTGCTCGCCATCGAAAACGCGCCTTACCAACTGGCCGCGCCGCCCAGGTATCTGGTCTCGCTCTTCAGCGACGACCTCATCCAGTTCACCCTCGCCCAAACTGACTATACCGTCAACGAAGACGACGGCACGCTGGATATTCCCGTGACCTTCTCCCGGGCCCTGGAGACGGAAACCGAGATCAGGGTCAGGTCCAACTTCCTCCCCGGCCTCGACCTCAGAGCGCCCACGACGCTGACGCTGCCCGCCGGCGCAACCAGCGCCACCCTTCCGATCACGATAGTCGAGGACCAGGAGATAGAAGGCAACGAGAGCTTTGAAATCGAGCTCATCATCGACATTGCCGTCTCCAAACCGACCGGTTACGAGAAGCCGGGCCCGCCGGTCACGCTCACCATCACGGTCTTGGATGGAGACTCCTCCACGCTCACCCTCGGCCAGGCCGCATACTCCGTCAACGAAGGCGATAGCACGCTGAACATCCCGGTGAAGATCAGCCCGGCCATGGCAGTCGCGAGCGCGGTCGCCATCACGACCCGCTACGACAGCGCCGCGGCCGCCGACGTCAGCGTGCCGGCGACGCTCACCTTGCCCGCCGGGCAGACCAGCGTCGACCTCCCCATCACCATACGCGGGGACGAGGCCATCGAAGGCGCCGAGAGCTTCGAAATCGAACTCGCTGCCGTCGCCGGCGCGCCCTACACGCTGGGCGCGCCGGCCGCGGCCACCATCACGATCAACGACGACGACTTCGCCGCGCTCACCCTCGGCCAGGCCGCCTGGTCCGTAACCGAAGGCGACACCGATGGCACGTTGAACGTCAAAGTCAGCGTCGCCCCGGCCCTGCCGGTAACCGGCACGGTCAACATCACGACCCGCCACATCTCCACCGCGGCCGCCGACGTCAGCGTGCCGGCGACGCTCACGCTGCCGGCCGGCCAGACCAGCATCGACCTCCCCATCACCATACGCGGGGACAGTGCCGTCGAAGGCGCCGAGAGCTTCGAGATCGAGCTTGTCGCCGTCGCAGACGCGCGCTACACGCTGGGCGCGCCGGTCACGGCCACCATCACCATCAACGACGACGACCTGGCCACGCTCGCGCTCGGCCAGGCCGCCTGGTCCGTAACCGAAACCGACACCGATAGCACGCTGAACATCCCGGTGAAGATCAGCCCGGCCATGGCAGTCGCGAGCACGGTCGCCATCACGACCCGCTACGGCAGCGCCGGCGCGGCCGACGTCAGCGTGCCGGCGACGCTCACCTTGCCCGCCGGCCAGACCAGCGTCGACCTCCCCATCACCATACGCGGGGACAGTGCCATCGAGGGCGCCGAGAGCTTCGAAATCGAACTCGCTGCCGTCGCCGGCGCGCCCTACACGCTGGGCGAGCAGGCCGCGGCCACGATTACCATCATGGACACCGCTCTATCCCTCGCCGCCCCGGTGGTTGGCTCGAATACGGCCTGGACGCTTACCGTCACGCCGGGCGATCAGAAGCTGGACGTCTCATGGCAAGCGCCGTCGGGCGTCAGGGTAAGCGACATTTCCAAGTACAGGGTCTCATGGTGCCTTGAGCATGTCGAACTGGGATGCAGTCCGACCTCGCGCGAGGTAGACCCGTCGGCCGATGGGAGCGGATCCTACACGATTACCCACCACTTCGCGCCTGGTTCAGATCGGAGGATGGTCCCTCTGATCAACGGCGCCAGGTACCGCGTCTATGTCCGCGCCAGACGGGCCGACTACACCTCTCTCGCCCGGTCCGAGTTTTCATACAACAACCGGCCGCAGGCTTCCGGCGACAACCCCGAAAACTAGAAACGGCCGGCCGGGGTCGCGTGATGCGCGATCCCGGCCGGCGGAGTTGCCAAAGTCACATGCCCTTTTTGGGGACGATCGGTACTGTACGGCGTGACCTGACCCGACGTATGCTCAACGCTTGTATCTGCTCGGACCGACGAACCGGATCAACCAGATCAGCAATCCGTTTTTTCACTTCCTGCTTGAAAGAGTTGCTTGCTGTCTAAGAGGGAAAGGCTACTCAATGGACGTCCATATACATACCCGGACGCGATCCACTCTGGCGACAGTGATCTTCGCCGCCTTGACTGTGGTTGGGCTGCTTCTGCCCGCCGCCCTCCCCGCGATGGCGCAAGCCCAGGAGGAGACGCCGACTACCGAGGCGCAGAAGCAGGAAGCGGCGCCGGTCGAGGAGGAGACGCCGACGCCCGAGGCGCAGAAGCAGGAAGCGGCGCCAGTCCAGGAGGAGACGCCGACGCCCGAGGCGCAGAAGCAGGAGCCGGCGCCAGTCGAGGAGGAGACACCGACGCCCGAGGCGCAGAAGCAGGAGCCGGCGCAAGCCCAGGAGGAGACGCCGACGCCCGAGGCGCAGAAGCAGGAGCCGGCGCAAGCCCAGGAGGAGACGCCGACGCCCGATGCGCAGAAGCAGGAGCCGGCGCAAGCCCAGGAGGAGACGCCGACGCCCGATGCGCAGAAGCAGGAGCCGGCGCCAGTCGAGGAGGAGACACCGACGCCCGATGCGCAGAAGCAGGAACCGGCGCCAGTCCAGGAGGAGACGCCGGCGTCTGATACGCAGAGCGAGGAGCCGGCGCCGGTCCAGGAGGAGACCTCGCCCTCCGATGCGCAAAACGAGGATCCGCCGCCGGCCCAGGAGGAGACGCCGGCGCCTGATACGCAGAATGAGGACCCGCCGCCGGCCGAAGAAGAGACGAAGACCCTCCTCTCCGAACTCAGCTTCAGCCAGGCCGCCTGGTCCGCGGACGAAACTGATGCGGATGGCGCGCTGAGCATCACGGTCAACATCAACCCGGCGCTGACAGAGGCGAGCGCAGTCAACATCACCACCTCCCCCAACGCAGCCGGCGACGCGCGCGTGCCGTCCACGCTGGCGCTGCCCGCCGGCCAGACCAGCGTCGCTCTCCCCATCACCATCAGCGGGGACGGTGACGCCGAGGGCGACGAAAGCTTCGACATCGAACTCTCGGCCATCCCGGACGCCCCCTACGCGCTTGGCGAGCCGGCCCGGACCACCATCACAATCATCGACGACGATCGCCTCGACGTGCAGAAGCAGGAAACGGCGCCGACCCAGGAGAAGACACCGACGCCCGAGGCGCAGAACCAGGAGACGGCGCCGACCCAGGACGCGACACCGACGCCCGAGGCGCAGAAGCAGGAACCGGCGCCGGCCCAGGAGGAGACCTCGACCCCTGATACGCAAAACGAGGACTCGCCGCCGGCCCAGGAGGAGACACCGACGCCCGAGGCGCAGAATCAGGAAACGGCGCCGGCCCAGGAGGAGACGCCGGCGTCTGATACGCAGAATGAGGACTCGCCGCCGGCCGAAGAAGAGACGGAGACCCTCCTCTCCGAACTCAGCTTCAGCCAGACCGCCTGGTCCGCTGATGAAACCGATGCGGATGAAGCGCTGAACATCACTGTCAACATCAACCCGGCGCTGACAGAGGCGAGCGCAGTCAACATCACCACCTCCCCCAACGCAGCCGGCGACGCGCGCGTGCCGTCCACGCTGGCGCTGCCCGCCGGCCAGACCAGCGTCGCTCTCCCCATCACCATCAGCGGGGACGATGACGCCGAGAGCGACGAAAGCTTCGACGTCGAACTCTCCCCCATCCCGGACGCGCCCTACGTACTGGGCGAGCCGGCCCGGACCGCCATCACCATCAGCGACGACGACCGCCCCGAACTCACCATCGTCGAAGCGGCCTCTGCGCAAGGCGCGGCAGCCGCCCCCCAGAAAGAGGCGGAATCTCCCTCCAACGCGTCACAGTTCCAGTCGGACACCCAGGTCGAAACGCCCCAGTATCAACAGAACGACGGCGCCAACTCTGACCCTGCCCCGCAGTCGAAGCTCAGACTCAGCCAGGCCGCCTGGTCCGCAGATGAAGCCGATGGCACGCTGGAGATCACCGTCAACATCTCCCCGGCCCTGCCGGAAGCGAGCGAAGTCAATATCCTGACCCGCTACAATGGCGCCGCCACGGCCGCCGATGTCAGCGTGCCGGCGACGCTGGCCCTGCCCGCCGGCCAGACCAGCGCCACCCTGCGGATCGACATTACCGATGACAGCCTTGTCGAAGGCGACGAGAGCTTCAGAATCGTGCTGTCCGCCAGCGACAACGCGCCCTACAAGCTGGCGTCCCGCCGGCGCAGGCGGGCCACCATCACCATCAACGACGACGACTTCGCCACGCTCGCCTTCGAACAGGACGCCTATCCCGCCAACGAGTGGGGTCGCACGCTGACCATCCCGGTGAAGATCAACCCGGCCATGGCAAACGCGAGCGCGGTCAACATCACAACCCGCCACATCTCCACCGCGGCCACCGATGTCAGCGTGCCGTCCACGCTGACGCTGCCCGCCGGCCAGACCAGGGTCGACCTCCCCATCACCATACACGAGGACGCGCTTGTCGAGGGCGCCGAGAGCTTTGCAATCGAACTCTCCGCCAGCGCCGGCGCGCCCTACACGCTGGGCGAGCGGGCCACGACCACCATCACCATCACCGACAACGACCGCCCCTCCCTTTCCATCGACTCCCCCAGAGAGGTTATGTTACACGAAAGGGATGCCGATTTCACGCACAACTTCACCGTGAAGATCAAGCCGGCCCTGCCCGTAACGAGCACGGTCGGGATTGTCGTGGAGTGGAACGACGACGGCAGGGTGCGCGCGCCGGCGACGCTGACGCTGCCCCAGGGCGCAGCCAGCGTGAAATTACCCCTCACCGTCATCGGGGACGATGTCCACAAGGGCTCCGACAGGGTCAGGGTCAAACTTTCTGCCGTCGCAGGCGCGCCCTACAAGTTGCATGACATGAATGCCCTGCACGGAGTCAGAATCTGGATCATCGATGACGACAGCAGCAGCTCCGTACTCTCTTTCGGCGCAACCAACTTCACCGTCAGCGAAACGGATGGGGAGGTCACGAAGAAGATCACCGTGCGCCTCAGCAACCATTCCCTGTACCATGCACCCAGGGGGTACAAAATCACCACCCGCTATGGCAGCGCCACGGCCGCCGATGTCACTGTGCCGGCGACATTCGATCTGCCTGCCAAAGGATATGACGTAAAAGTAACACCTATCGACGACTATTCCTTTCCGATCACCATACACGGGGACGATATTGTCGAGGGTCCTGAGAGCTTCGAAATCGAGCTCTCCGCCGTCGCAGGCGCGCGCTACCAGATGGGCAGGCCGGTCACGGCCACCATAACGATCAACGACGACGAGTTCGCCGCGCTCGCGCTCGGCCAGGCCGCCTATACCGTCAACGAAGGCGCCGGCACGCTGACCATCCCGGTGAAGATCAGCCCGGCCATGGCAAACGCGAGCGCGGTCAACATCACAACCCGCTATGACAGCGCCGCGGCCGCCGACGTCAGCGCGCCGGCGACGCTGACGCTGCCGGCCGGCCAGACCAGCGTCGACCTGCAGATCCCCATCACCGCCGATTCGGATGTTGAGCATGACGAGACATTCACGGTCACGCTCTCTGCCGTCGCAGACGCGCCCTACAAACTGGGCGCGCAGGCCGCGGCCACCATCACCATCCAGGACGACGACTCCGCCGCGCTCGCCTTCAGCCAGGCCGCCTGGTCCGTAACCGAAGCCGACACCGATGGCGCGTTGAACGTCAACGTCAGCATCTCCCCGGCCCTGCCGGTAACCGGCACGGTCAACATCACGACCCGCCACATCTCCACCGCGGCCGCCGATCTCAGCGTGCCGGCGACGCTCACGCTGCCGGCCGGCCAGACCAGCGTCGACCTCCCCATCACCATACGCGGGGACGACACCATCGAGGGCGCCGAAAAGTTCGAGATTGAACTCTCCGCCGCCGCAGGCGCGCGCTACACGCTGGGCGCGCCGGCCAAGACCGCAATCACCATCAACGACGACGACTTCGCCGCGCTCACCCTCGGCCAGGCCGCCTGGTCCGTAACCGAAGGCGACACCGATGGCACGTTGAACGTCAAAGTCAGCGTCTCCCCGGCCCTGCCGGTAACCGGCACGGTCAACATCACGACCCGCTATGACAGCGCCGCGGCCGCCGACGTCAGCGTGCCGGAGACGCTCACGCTGCCCGCCGGCCAGACCAGCGTCGACCTCCCCATCACCATACGCGGGGACAGTGCCGTCGAGGGCGTCGAAAAGCTCGAGATCGAACTCGCTGCCGTCGCAGGCGCGCCTTACAAACTGGGCGCGCAGGCTACGGCCACCATCACCATCAACGACGACGACTTCGCCACGCTCGCGCTCGGCAATGCTGACAGTACCGTCGACGAATCCGCGCAGCAGCGCCTTGGCCTCGACGAACCTGACTATACCATCAACGAAGGCGGCGGCGCGCTGACCATCCCCGTCAGCATCTCTTCTGCCCTGCCGGTAACCGGCACGGTCAACATCACGACCCGCCACATCTCCACCGCGGCCGCCGACGTCAGCGTGCCGGCGACGCTGACGCTGCCCCAGGGCGCAACCAGCGCCAGCCTGCGGATCCCGATCACCGACGATACCGACGTCGAAGGCGCCGAGACCTTCGAAATCGAGCTTGTCGCCGTCGCAGACGCGCTCTACACGCTGGGCGCGCAGGCCAAGGCCACCATCACCATCAACGACGACGACTTGGCCACCCTCGC
Organism: Caldilineaceae bacterium; assembly: GCA_965204525.1. Taxonomy (GTDB): domain Bacteria; phylum Chloroflexota; class Anaerolineae; order Caldilineales; family Caldilineaceae; genus Bin5. The sequence goes on from OZ241994.1 coordinate 4,479,020, forward strand.
CTTCAGCCAGGCCGCCTGGTCCGTCAACGAAGGGGATGGCGCGCTGAACATCACTATCGACATCAGCCCGGCCCTGCCGACAGACAGCGCGGTCAACATCACAACCCGCCACATCTCCACCGCGGCCGCCGATGTCAGCGTGCCGGCGACGCTCACGCTGCCCAAGGACGCGACCAGCGTCACCCTGCGTGTAGACACGACCGATGACACCGATGTCGAGGGTGACGAGACCTTTACGGTCGCGCTCTCTGCCAGCGGCAACGAAGTCTACACGCTGGGGCAACCTGTCACCGCCACCATCACCATCAAGGACAACGATCAATCCCTCGCCGCCTCGGTGGTAGACTCGAACGCCCCCTGGACGATCGCCGTCGCCCCGGGCGATCAGAAGCTGGAGGTCTCATGGCAAGCGCCGCCGGGCGTCAAGGCGGGCGACATCTTCGCTTATCGGGTCACATGGTGCCTGGAGGTGGAAGGATGGGGATGCAATCCGACCACGCGGCTGGTATACCCGGCGGCCGATGGGAGCGGATCCTACACGATTACCCGCCACTTCTCGCCTGGTTCAGATCCGAGTATGGCCCCTCTGATAAACGGTGCCAGGTACCGTGTCTATGTCCGCGCAATGCAGGGTTACAACACCTCTCTCGCCCGGTCCGAGTCTTCATACAACAACCGGCCGCAGCCTCCTGGAATCGACTCCGAACACTAATGCAACCCGAGTTCGGAGTTAATTCAGAGCCGGCAAGGCAGCCAAATCCTTGCTGGAGAGATGGAGAGAAAGCATCTTCGTTTGTTTGGTGAGAGCAAGCAGACCGGCGATGGAATTGACGGCAGCGCTGCTCCTGCCCTTGAAAAGAGGTTTACTTAATCCGAATTCAGGTCCTACCAGGAAAGGAGACTTTCTATGCGTACATTCCGTTTGGTCGTTCCGACTATCCTGTTGGCTGTCGTTCTGGTTGGCTGTGTCATACAGGCCGATTCCCCCTCCGACCAGAATCCCTTTACGCCTACGGCCACACCTACAGCCACACCCTTATCGTCCCTCTCCGCCCCGGTACTGACCGCGCAGCAGCAGGCGGGCGCGAACCTGGTCACAGTCTCGTGGGATACAGTGGATGGCGCAACCGGCTACCAACTTCAGCGACAAGACAGCGGCGACCCATGGTCCTCAGTAGATGGCGATGAGCCCCAGAGAGAGACGAGCAGCACCTGGGGTCAATATCCCGGCAAGACGTACAACTATCGCGTGCGCGCGGTAAATGATGATGGGGCGGGCCCCTGGTCGGCTGTACTGCCGGTCACGCTGCCAGCGGCTACACCTACGCCTGCGCCCTGAGTGTAACCTGTATTGGGCGTATGGTCGTATCGGCACTCAAAAAGATCGGCCTGCCAGCGGTCGTGCTGGCGCTGCTGGTTCATCTTTTCCTTGTCCAAGCCACGAAAGTGCGCGGGCAAAGTATGCAGCCCAATATTCGGCCCGATGAACGGCTGATCATGGAAAAGGTGAGCCTTTATTTCCGCAAACCTCGTCACAATGAGATCGTGGTACTGGCTATGCCAGCGTCAGCGGCATTGATAGTCAAGCGTGTCGTCGGTCTGCCCGGCGACACGCTTGAAATTCAGCAAGGACACGTCTTCGTCAATGGAAGCGAAGTGGCGCCCGCATACGATACTGCCCCCCGCTGGCGGGTCTTTGTCGGCGGCAACGAAGTGGAAGCGCCTTCCAGGTATGGAGAGTCGCACTCGTCCTATGGTCCCATCACCCTGGCAGACGACAGTTACTTCGTGTTGGGTGATAACCGAGACAATAGCAATGACAGCCGCGCCTTTGGCCCAGTACCCCGCGATCTCATCAAGGGCCGCGTCTGGGTACGCTTTTGGCCGCTGACACGCTTTACAGTCTTTGAATAGTCTGCGGCCCGAACGAATTTAAGTTCAACTCGACCCAGAGTACGAAAAACTGTTAGTATCAAGCCGAAATCTCACAAGTCACTATTGACACAACCCATCCCCTATCCCCTTCCCCCTGCAGTTCCCCGTGTGCAACCGGGTTTCCGCCCCGAATCTGCACCCCGGCCCCATCCATTTCCGATGCCTTGCCAACGGCCTGCCTGTCAGATACACTACAACGTACCGCTGCGGCCAACTGCCAGCACCTGAGCGCCGCACCAGCCGTGGGCCAAAGGAGCCTCCCCCTCACATGAATACAACGAGCGCATTTCACTCGATCGACGAAACGACAGACTCACTCGGCGGCCAGCAGTACATCGCCAATGACGAAATCGCCACGACCGTCTACCTGTCTCAGCAGCTGGGCAAACCGCTGCTGACCGAAGGACCGGCCGGCGTCGGCAAGACCGAGCTCGCCAAAGCCATCGCCGGCTCGCTGGGCCGCACCCTCATCCGCCTGCAGTGCTACGAAGGACTGGACGAGACCAAGGCCCTCTATGAATGGGAGTACGCCAAGCAGCTGCTCTACACCCAGCTGCTCCGCGATCAGCTGCAGCAGACCCTCGCCGGCGCCAGCTCGCTCGCCGAAGCCGCCGACCGCCTCACCGACGAGGAAGACGTCTTCTTCTCAATGCGCTTCCTCCTGCAACGGCCCCTGCTGCGCGCCATTCTGAGCGACGAACCGGTTGTGCTCCTCATCGACGAAATCGACCGCGCCGATGCCGAATTCGAGGCCTTCCTCCTCGAGGTGTTGAGCGACTTCCAGGTCAGCGTGCCCGAGCTCGGCACGCTCGCGGCCAACCACGTGCCTATCGTCGTCCTCACCAGCAACAACACCCGCGAGCTGAGCGAGGCGCTAAAACGGCGCTGTCTCTACCTCTTCATCGACTACCCCTCCCTGGAGCAGGAGCTGGACGTCGTGCGCCTCAAAGTGCCCGACCTCGCCCCGCAGATGGCCCGCCAGGCCGTAGAGCTGGTGCAAAGCCTGCGCCAGATCGACCTGCGCAAACATCCCAGCATCTCCGAAACGCTGGACTGGGCGCAGGCCCTGGTCACCCTCAATTCCGAAAGCCTGGACCGGACGACGCTCGAAACGACGCTCAGCGTACTCCTGAAACACGAGACCGACCTGCGAAAGGTACAGCGCCAGCTGGGACGGATGGACGGCCAGGACGACGACGAAGATGAGACCGACTGGGACGAAGAGCTGCCCCGCCGCCGCCGCATCGACTGAACCGGGTTCAGCGACGGCGCCATCCGGAGGCATTCCGGTAAACCGAAGGCAGGACGCCTGAGCGCCCCGTTGCAGAGGAGGATCCCATGGAAGAGCGAATCGTAAAGTTCATTTCAGCCCTGCGTTCCGGCGGCGTGCGCGTCAGCCTCGCCGAAAGCGCCGATGCCTTCTCCGCCGTCGACAACCTCGGCGTCCGGGACCGGGACGCCTTCCGCCTCAGCCTGCGCGCAACCCTGGTCAAAGATGCGGAAAGCCTGCCGACCTTCGAAGAGCTTTTCCCCCTCTTCTTCGGCAGCGGCGAGCCGCCCCCGCTGATGAACCTGATGGAAGACCTGACCGAGGAAGAGGCCAATATGCTGGCCCAGGCCCTCCAGGAGTTCGGGCAACGGCTGCGAGAAATGCTGGAACGGCTCCTGCGCGGCGAGGAGCTCTCGCAGGAGGAGCTCGACGCCCTCGGTCAGATGGTGGGCCTCAATCATGCCGACGATCTGCGCTATCGTGAATGGATGGCGCGCCGCATGCAGCGCGCCCTCCAGTTCGAACAGGTGCGCAAAGCAATGCAGGAGATCATGGAGCTCATGGCCCAGATGGGCATGAACAGGGAACGCCTGGACCAGATGCGCCAGCTCATCGCCCAGAACATGGAGGCCCTGCGCGAACAGATGCGCCAGCACGCCGGCCAGCGCATCGCCGAAAACATGGCCGAGCAGCGCCCGGAGGACCAGCTCGAAGGGCTCATGGACCGGCCGTTTCAGGCGCTCTCCGACAGCGACATGCAGAAACTGCGCCAGGAGGTGCGGCGGCTGGCCGCCCTCCTCCGCAGCCGCATCGCCCTCCGCCAGAAGCGGGCCAAGTCCGGTCAGCTCGACGCCAAAGCGACCATCCGCGCCAACCTCAAGCATGGCGGCGTCCCGTTTGACATCAGACACCGCGACCGCACCCTCAAGCCGAAGCTGGTCGTGATCTGCGACATCAGCACCTCCATGCGCCACTGCTCCGAACTCATGCTCTCTCTCCTCTACGAGCTGCAGGACCAGGTCAGCAAGTCCCACGCCTTCGCCTTCATCGATCACCTCGAATACATCACCCCCGACTTCCAGGGCAACCGCGCCAACGAGGCCATCCAGCAGGTGCTGATCAGGATGCCCCCCGGCTACTACAGCACCGATCTGGGTCACAGCCTCCAGAACTTCTCCGACGACTACCTCGACACCATCGACCACCGCACCACCCTCATCGTCGTCGGCGACGGCCGCAACAACTACAACGATCCCCGGCTCGATATCTTCAGGAAGATGGCCCGCCGCAGCCGCCGCACACTCTGGCTGAATCCCGAGCTGCCGATGCTGTGGGGCACCGGCGACAGCGACATGCTCGACTACGTGCCCCTCTGCGACACGATCCTGCAGGTCAGTACGCTCTCCGAACTGACGGCGGCGGTGGACCAGCTGCTGGTCGATAAGTCATAGCGGCGCCGGCACGTGGCAGGGACTGCCTATTGGTCTTTGGCCGTCGCTGATTCATGAGCGCTATGAGAGCACTCGTTCGGGTCGTAAGCTGGGTCGCTGGGCTCTGCCTGGCGGGGGCGCTGCTCTTCCTCGCAGTCCGGCAATTCCAGGTCGTCGAACCTGCCAGGGAGCTGCTCCTCAGCGCCGTTGGCGTCGGCGCCTCTCCCCTCGCCGATCCCTGCCTGCAGGACGACACCGCCGGCGCAATCGTTGCCCGTATCGACTACACGGACGCACACGCTCTGCACACACTTTTCGACCAGGTCGACGTCTGGCAGGTCGAATCGGAGCGGCAGACCGCCGTCGCGCTGGTGTCGCCGGCGCAGCAACAGTGGCTGACCCGCGAGGGCTATCCCTTCTCAGAGGAAACGGAGCAGACCGCCGCCTTGCCCGACCCCTGCGCCTTCCAGGCCCTTGCCGGCAGCCGCACCATTCCCGGCTACGCCTGCTACCGCACCGTTGAAGCAACGCACGCCGATATGGCTGCCCTGGCCGAACAGTACCCCGACCTGGCCGTGCTGACCGACATCGGCAACAGCTGGTACAAAACCCGCTCCCTGGGCCTGGCCGGCTCCGACATCCAGGCGCTCCTCCTCACCAACAGCCGGTCCACCGGCTTTGAGAAGGGCGAGCTGGTCGTGACAGCCGCGCAACACCCCCGCGAACTGGCGACCACCGAAATCGCTACCCTCTTCGCCGAACTGCTTCTCTCAGAATACGGCGCCGACCCGGACCTGACCTGGCTCCTCGACTACAACCGCATCCACATTATCCCCCTGGTCAACCCCGATGGACGTACCTGGGTCGAGAAGGGGCGCCTCTGGCGCAAAAACACCAATTCCACCAACAACTGTGAATTCCCCAGGAACGGCGTCGACCTCAACCGCAACGGCAGCTTCCTCTGGAACCACTGTAACGGCTGTTCGTCGGGCGACGTCTGCTCCAACTTCTACCGCGGCGACGAACCCGCCTCCGAGCCGGAGACCCGCGCTGTCGAAGACTATCTCCGTGACGTCTTTGCCGACCAGCGCGGCGAGGGCTACGACGATGCCGCGCCCGAGGACACCAACGGCGTCTTCATCTCGCTCCACTCCTTCGGCCGCCTCCTGTTCTACCCCTGGGAACACTCGTCAACGCCGGCCCCCAATCGCGACGAGCTGCGCCGTCTCGGCCGCAAGATGGGCTACTTCCCCGGCTACAAAGTCTGCAATCCGGAGCAGTGCATGTACCGCTTCGACGGCAGCGCGACCGACTTCGCCTACGGCGCCCTGGGCGTCGCCGCCTTCACCTACGAGCTCGGCACCGCCTTCTTCCAGGCATGCCCCTACTTCGAGTCCCATATCGTCGATCAGATTCTCGACTCCCTCGTCTACGCCGCCAAGGCGGCCCGCCGTCCCTACCAGCTGCCGGCCGGACCCGACGTGACCGCCGCCAGCGTCGATCCGCCGCGCCTTCTGCCCGGAAAGGAGGTCATACTGACCGCCACCGCCGACGATACCCGCAGCGCCGGCAGCGGCTCCGACACCGAACCGGCCCAGCCGATCAGCGCAGCCCGCTTTTCCATCGGCGCGCCCTCCTGGCTCGCGACGACCTTCGAAACGCTGCAGCCGCTCGACGGCGCCTACGATTCCAGCGTCGAATCGCTGACGGGGTCGCTCGACACCACCGGCCTGCAGCCGGGCGCCTACACCATCTTCCTCGAAGCGCAGGACGCCGACGGCAACTGGGGCCCCCCCACCGCCCTGTCCATCGAGGTCGTCGCGGTCGCCACCGAACGAACCCCCCCAAAATACAAGCAGTACCTCCCCCGCATCTACCGCTAGACCCGCATTAGCGATTTGCAACCCCCGTCTCCCCCCTTCCCGCCTTGAGCCATCCTCCACTATCCACTATCCACTATCCACTATCCACTATCCACTATCCACTATCCACTATCCACTATCCACTGAAGTTCTACCCCGCGGTCGATTCTTAGCCGATCAGATTCTTCCACTGTATAATGCAGACTGACTTGGCATGGCAGGCGGGCTGCCTGCTCTTCCAGACCACAGAAAAGAGGCCGGTTGGCTGGCAATGGCCAACCAGGCGCGCACCCTGCATGAAGGAGTTCAGCGATGGCGAAGATGCAAGCGGACTATATCTGGATGAACGGGGAGATCATTCCGTGGGAGCAGGCGACTGTGCATGTGTTCACCCATGCACTGCACTATGGCAGCAGCGCCTTCGAAGGAATTCGCGCCTACGAAGTCGATGACGCCGCCGCCATTTTCCGCGGCCCGGAGCACTTCGAGCGCCTGCTCTACTCCTGCAAGGTAGCACAGATCCCGTCGCCGCTCGGCGTTGACGAATGGATGGAGGTGGCCAAGGCCGTCTTGCTCAAGAACAGCCATCGCAGCGCCTACATCCGGCCTCTCGTCTTCCGCGGCTACGAGAGCCTGGGCGTGGATGGCCGCGGCTGTCCCGTGGACGCCATCCTGGCAACCGTACCCTGGGGCCGCTATCTCGGCGCCGAGGCCATCGAAGAGGGCGTCGACGTTCAGGTGAGCAGCTGGCGGCGCATGGCCTCGAACATGCTCAGCCCAATGGCCAAGATCGGCGGCCAGTACGTCAGCAGCCAGAACATCGTCATGGAGGCCAAGGACAACGGCTTCACCGAGGGCATCGCCCTCGACACCAACGGCCAGGTAAGCGAAGGCAGCGGCGAGAACATCTTCATCATCTACAAGGGCGTCATCTATACACCGCCTCTGGGCAGCAGCATTCTCGGCGGCATCACCCGCGACGCCGCCATCACCATCGCCCGCGATCTCGGCTACGACCTGCGCGAGCAGGCCATGACCCGCGAGATGCTCTACCTGGCCGACGAAATCTTCTTCACCGGCACCGCAGCCGAGATCACCCCCGTGCGCTCGGTCGACCGCCTGCCCGTTGGCGACGGCAAACGCGGCCCCATCACCCAGGCGATCCAGGGCGTCTTCTTCGGCATCATCGAAGACAACATGCCGGACAAATGGGGCTGGTTGACACCGGTGGCGTGACAAAAAAAAGAGGAGCGGAAATCCTCCGCTCCTCACTCCTCTTCACTCACTCCTCCCTCCCCGCCGTCTTCCCAAACCAGCGCTCCTCCAGCAGCCCCATCCGCCCTTCCTCCTCCAGCGTTGCCAGCGCCTGCAGGAGCGCGCTCTGCAGCACCGGCGCCTTGATCGACACCGCAATTACATAGGGGTCTTCATCGAGCACCGCCCCCACCGCGTGAATCCGTTTACCCTCCCCCTGCGCCAGCCGCAGCGTGACGCCGTCGATCAACAGGGCATTGCTCGCGCCGGAGACGAGCGCCTCGATCGCCTTCTCCGTAGACGCAAACGGCAGCCGCGTAAAGCCTGCCCCCTCCCTCTGCAGGCGGCGCGCAATCGCATCGCCCCGGCTGCCCCACTCCACCGCCACCGTACCCCCTTCCAGGTCCCCGACCTCCTCATACGCGGCGCCGGCGCCGACCACCAGCCGCACACCGGCCTCGAAATAGGGCGGCGAATAATGCACGTCTTTCGTCATGCGCGCGTTGTACGGAAACGCGCTGATCACCGCATCCACACGGTCGACCAGCAGCGCATCCAACAGGCTGTCGAACCCGATCGCGACGATCTCCGCCTCCAGCCCCCACTCGGCCGCGATCTCCCGCGCCAGGTCTACGTCATAGCCGACCGGCGCCCCCTCCGCATCCAGCGTCTCAAAGGGCGGGAAGCTGGGGTCCATACCCACCCGCCAGTTCCCCCGCTCCTGCATCCTGAGCCAGGTTTCATCCACCGGAGGGCCGCCGGTGCGCAGTATGAGCCAGCCACCGACCGCCAGCGCCACTACGCAGACGGCGATCCAAAGCAGCGGCCGCCGCCCGAAACCGCGGCGTACGGAAAACGCTGTCCGGCGGCTGCCGCTGCTCGCGGCGACGAGCCAATGCCGGTTGGCATCGGCTGTTTCCGCCTGCGGAGGGTCTCTCTCCTCGCGTCTGCCCTCTTCGTTCATGGCGCCTCGAACCGCCCATCCGCGTACGCCTGCATCTCCAGATAGATCGCCTTGGGTTCAAAATCGGTGCCGACGAAAGTGAAGTAGTCCTGGTAGCTCTTCTGGTCCCAGGGGAAGCGAAAAACCCAGAGGCAGACGTTTTCGAGCCAGGGCCATTCGGCGCCCGCGATCTCGTACGCCCGCACAGTGTTGAGGATGCGCTCAGCGGGTCGCACGGCCCGCGTCCAGCGTGGATGATCGTTCCATCCCCCTTCGGTGATCATCGCCGTCTTGCCGCCGTCGCCGTTACGGACCATGATCTCCCGCAGCAGTTCGGAGCGCCGGAAGTTGATAACCGATTCGTCCGCCGGCTCGTCCGCGTCGAATCCCAGGCCGTAGGCGTGAACTGCCAGGATGTCGAAATAGCCGGCCGCGCCCGCGTCGTACATCCGCTGCAGGTAATCGAGATCGTTCATGCTCCATTCACTGCCCGGCGGGTCCAGCGTCGGCGCCAGCGCCCCCGCCAGCACCTGCACCTCCGGGGCGGCCGCCTTCACCATCGGGTAGACCACCTTCAGCATCCTCACGTAGGAGGCAGGGTCGACCGGGCGAAAACCCCATTCCAGGCTCAGGTTCGGCTCGTTCCAAATGATCAGGTAGCCCACCTTGTCCCGGTAGCGCCGCACGAACTCGACCGCATAGCGCCCGAACGCCTCGTAGTTTTCCTCCTCCAGGTAAAGATGGTGGGAATCTTCCGGCCGCGCCCACGCCGGCACATACCCGAGCCGGGCGATAACGGTGAGCCCCTGCCTGCTGGCGTGGTCGATCACCAGATCCGGATGGCTCCATTCGAACTGACCGCGTCTCGGTTCGTAGTAGGCCCAGGGAAAATACTCGACAATCCAGGGCGCGCCCATCTCGCGCACCATTTCGAGGCTTCGTTTGATCTTGGCCGCGTCCGGCTCATCGGTCAGCCGCGTGTGGACGCCCATTTTGGGGTTGATCGTCGCCACCGTTCGCTGCGGACCCAAAGGGACCCAGTTACGAAAATAGGAGCGATAGGTCAGGCCGATAACGCTGCACAGAAGCAGCGCGCCAATCAGCTTTATGGCGCGGGGCGGCCATGCTGCGAGCGGCGGTATGAGGTTGATGGCGTCTGACTTCCTGCGCAGATAAGAGGTGAAGCGGCCAATCATCAACAGGAGACGGGGGGCATGCTGCGTTTATCTCTCTTCCTGCAACTCTTCATCATCTTCATCGGACGGCGCCGCAGAGGCAAATTCGAGTTCACCGTCCTCATCTTCCGGAAGGGGCTGCTCCTGGGGCGCCTGGCTGGCTTCGATTGCCTGGATTCCGTTTTCCGCCTGGTGCAGCGAATTGTTCAGTTTGTCTCGCAGCCGGTAGAGCACGTCGAGTGCGTAGACCTCGGCTTCATCGACCAGACGGATCGCTTCGGCGTGTCCATGCGCGATAATTCGCTCCGCCTCTTCCCGCGCCCGTTCGGTGATGGCGTCTTCACTGACAATCTGAATCGCCTGCTGCTCGGCGTGGGCGACGATCTGCTCCGCCCGCGCCTGCGCATCACTGAGAATGCGATCGCGCTCGGTAATCATGCGCTCGCTTTCCTTGATTGCGCTCGGAATGCTGATACGCATCTGATCTATCAGCCGTAGACACTCCTCCGAGTTCACCATCAGAGAGGGCGAAAATGGCATCCGCCACCCTCTGTTCAGGGTCTGTTCAAGTTGATCCACCAGTTGTAGAATTTCCATGATCAGTTTGAACTCTCGTTTGGCAGTTCCCGGCAGCCGCCAGAAACAGAGAACCGGGAGCGAATCCGTTACCGCTTACGCTCCGCAAACCGTTGCCGTAAAGCCTGCTCAGTATGCGGCGTCACCCAGTGGGAAACATCCCCGTCCAGGCCGGCCACTTCCTTCAGAATCGTTGAACTGAGATAGACATACTTCGGGCTGCACAGCAGGTAACATGTCTCGATCTGCGGCGCCATCTGCCGGTTGGCCATGTCGATGCGGGATTCAAATGAAAGGTCATCCACATTCCGTATCCCGCGTACGATCACCCGCACACCATGTTGCTGTGCCCATTTTACCGTTAGTCCGCTATATGACACAATCGAGATATTCTGCACCCCTTCGAGGGCTTCCCGCGCGATCTCTATCCGCTCTTCCGTGGAGAAAAGGAGCCGCTTCGCCGGCGCGTCAAAGACGGTCACCAGCAGCTCATCAAAGAGTCCGGCCGCCCGGCGGGCAATGTCCACGTGGCCGAAATGAAAAGGATCGAAACTGCCGGGATAGATGGCGCGGGTCATAGGGCGTCGTTGTCTCGAATGTAATCTGCCTATGGCCGGTGAAGCAACGGCATTCAGGCGGCGGTACGTTCGCCGTTCGAGCGATCGAAACAGGCGATCAGCTCGTCCGGCGCAATGCTGGCGATAGAGTCCAGGCAGAGATCCGCCCCTGAGAAGTCGGAGTCGCGCGTGACGCTGTTCGGCACCGAAACACAGCGCAGTCCGGCCCGCTGCGCCCCGAGCATCCCGTTGTACGAGTCTTCTATCGCGATCGCCCGCGCCGGCAACACCTCCAACTTCTGCGCCGCCAGCCGGTACAGGGCCGGATCGGGCTTGACCCGCTCGACGTCATCCGCCGTGACGATCGCGGCAAAGCGCCCGCGCAGTCCCAGTCGCTCCAGGTGCGACTCCACCCACTTGCGGTCCGAGCTCGAAGCCACCGCCAGCCTCACGCCTCGCCGCTCAGCTGCGTCGATCAGTTCGAGCACGCCGGGCATGACCGGCTCGCCCCGGACCCGGTCCAGGAACCGCTTCCGCCGTTCTGCCCGCAGACGCGCCCGGTCGATCTTTCTGCCCAGCAGTTCCTCCAGATAGTCGTCAGGCGCGAACTCGCCCGTGCCGCCCCCCACACATTGCAGCCAGACCTCAAGCGGCAACTCGGCGCCATGGCTGCGGTATACCTCCTGCCAGGTCTGGAAATCAGGCGTCTCCGTGTCCAGTATCGTTCCGTCAAAGTCAAATACGATCGCCTCCAGCACCGGCATTCTCCCTCTCTGTTCTGGTTACGGGATGCCCCTGCCGTTCGGCCCCTCGTGCGCGGGCAGGGTCCGTCAAGGCTGCTGCGTAAACGCCGCTCATGCCACAAACTCGCTGAACACGCGGTTCCCGACCAGCAGCCCCTTGGGGGTTAGGCGCACCCGTTCCCCGTCCGACGCCAACAGGCCGCCGTCATGCAGTCGATCCAGGCTGGGGCCAAAAGCCGCGCGCATTGGTTGCCCGTGCATCGCCTCAAAGCGTGCAAACGGCACACCCTCCCGCACCAGCCGCAGTCCCAGCATCATCGTCTCGCCCATCGAAACCGCGGCCGGCAGCTCCTCATGGAAACTGACAGGGCTCTCGTCCGCTTCGACCCGCCTGATGTAGCCCTGCACGCCCTTGACATTGGACCAACGGACGGCGGCAGCGGGCGCGCCCGACCCGGTTACAAGATCACAGGAGTCGCCATAAAGGAATGACAGGCCGCCTGTAGACTCGCCTCGCAGCCTGGTGGGGAAGCGCAAATGGCTGTGCGCGCCGGGCCCAATGCCAACCCACTCCTGATTGCGCCAGTAAAGGAGATTGTGCCGGCACGCAAAACCGGCGCCGCGTGCCCAGTTCGACACCTCGTACTGTTCGTAACCGGCCTCCCGCAGGCGGGACATCGCAGTTTCGTACATCTCTGCCGCCAGGTCATCGTCCGGCGCCGGCGTCCGCCCGCTCTCCACCCAGTGCGCCAGGGGCGTATCCGGCTCCACGATCAGGCTGTAAAGGCTCAGGTGCCGGGGCGCCAGGTCCAGGGCTTTGTCCAGACTGTCATTCCAGGCTTCCACCGACTGCCGGGGCAGCCCGAACATGAAGTCAAGATTGATATTGTCAAAGCCCGCTTCCATAGCCGCGTCATAGGCGCGCAGCGCATCCTCCGCGTCGTGGATGCGGCCCAGAAAGTCCAGCTCCTCCGCCTGAAAACTCTGCACGCCCATGCTCAGCCGGTTCACGCCCAAACCGCGCAGCAGGGCGAACTGTCCTCGATCCTCGATGCCCGGATTGGCTTCACTGCTGATCTCAGCGTCGACGGCCAGCGCGAAGCGGTCGTGGACCTGTTCCAGGATCCGTCGCAACTGGCCCGCACTGAGCACGGTTGGCGTGCCGCCGCCGAGAAAGACGGTGTCTACCGTGCGGCCGTCAAGGCGCGCCGCCCAGCGGCCGATCTCCCGGCAGAGGGCCTGCGTACAGGCTTCGTACAGCGGTTCCAGGCGGGCGTATGTATTGAAATCGCAGTAGGGGCACTTGCGGGCGCAAAACGGAATGTGGATGTACAGGCCCAATGGCCCTTCACCGGCTGCCGCCAACGCAGGCGTTGACAATGGACGCAATTCAGCCAAAACGTTCATCAGCCCTCAGCCGTCGCTCCTTGGGCGCGCAAAAAGTGAAGAGGAACGACAAGAGAGGGAGCCTCGCCTTTCACGTCCCGCCCTTACGGTCAGGGATTCTCCAACCGGAACCCGTGGCCGCGCACTGTTACAATGAAGTTGGATTTCTCGTCGTGCTCGTAGAGCCGTTCCCGCAGCCGGCGCACCAGGGCGTCGATGGCCTGCTTGCTGACACCGGCCCCGCTCGTCTCCGGCCAGACCGCCTGCACGATCTGATCACGAGTCATCACCCCGCCTCCCTCATGCCAGAGGGCGCTCAGCAGACGGTACTGATGCAGACTCAACGGGGGCTCCAACAGCGTGCCGTTCAGCCACACCTGGCGGGTCTCTTCTTCAATGCGGAGCCCTGATTCGGCCTGCGCATCCTGTTCGCCAGAGTCCAAAGTCAGGGGCGTGGTCGCCTCGTCGTCGACAAAGGACAGCTTGAAACGCAGCGCGATCTGCACCTCGTCACCGTCCGACAGACTGTGCGACCCGTCGGCAATGTCCACACCATTGACATGGGTTCCGTTCTTGCTGCCCAGGTCCTCAATCGAATAACCGTAGCCGTCCCAGAAAATACGCGCGTGGTTCCGGCTTACCTGGCGGTCCGGCAGGGTAACCTCGCATTCATCGTGGCGCCCGATTATCAGGGGGGTGGTTCGGCTGACGGGCCAGCCCTGGCCGGTCTGGTTGCCGTGGCGGAGGATCAGCATGGCCGTCTCTCGTTGCCTGTCGACCGGGCGGGCGCCCTGTGACTCTCCGTATCGTTGTTCAGCGTTTGGACCCTCTTGCGTCATTTCCATCCCTCTTAAAAATAGCATGCAAAGTAGGTAGTAACGTCACTTGCATATTCTGCCGTCTATTTTTATAGTATGTGTTCCTGTAACTGCGCCCCCGAACGGTAATGGCGACAGGACTTCCGCAAACTTGGCGTAGCGATGCCGAGGGGAAGTTCATTATAGCGAAGCGGTTGATATACGTCAACCAGTTCTTCAAAATGGGGCGCACGACCCGGCGAAACATACGATCTCCCGGCCCGACCGGCGCGCCATATACAGCGGTCTGCCGCACCGCATTGCTGCATCGCCTCCCTGACAGGCGCGCAGCGGGCGGCAACTTTTTCTCTCCCGGAGATAACCTGTCTCCGGCGGACCGGCAGTTTTGCAGAGGTGTCACTTGGCTACTGTACTGGATTCAGATTCGATCCTGCGCGGACGGTATGAAATCGTTCGGCTCGTCGGTCAAGGCGGCATGGGCGCGGTCTATCAGGCCAACGATCTGCGCCTGGACGGGCGCGTCTGCGCGATCAAGGAGATCCTGCCCGCCCTCCTCATCGACCAGCGCGGGCCCGAACTGGACCTGGGGCAGACGATCGAACAGTTCTACCAGGAAGCCAGTGTCCTCGCCCGCCTCGATCATCCCAACCTTCCCAAGGTTTCGGACTACTTTTCCGTGGACGGGCGTGAGTATCTGGTCATGGATTTTATCGAAGGCCGTGATCTGCAAGAGATCGTGAATGAAGCAGTGCGACAGCAGAAGCGCCTCTCCGAAACCCAGGTGCTGCTCTGGGCTGCACAACTCCTGGACGCCCTCGAATACCTGCATAGCCAGGACCCGCCCGTGCTCCACCGCGACATCAAACCGGGTAACATCAAGATCACGCCCGAAAACAGATTGAAACTGGTGGACTTCGGCCTTGTTAAAGTCCTGCAACCGGACGACGCCCGCACAGTGACGGTCGTCCAGGGTCGGGGCACCGTAGCCTACACGCCCCTCGAGCAGTATGGCGGCGACACCGGCCACACCGACGTGCGCACAGATATCTACAGTGTCGGCGCGACGCTATACCACCTGTTGGCGGGGACGCCCCCGCAGGATGCCAAAGAGCGCTTCCTCAGGTCAGGGCTCCTCGAGCCGCTGCGTCAGCTGAACCCGGCCATCTCGACGCGGACCGAACGGGCCGTCTTCCAGGCGCTGGCCATGCATCCCGACGAACGGCCCCCCAGTATTGCGGAACTGCGGCAGGCGCTGTTCGGAGCCGACAGCGTACGCAAGGATCCGACCACGGATCTGCTGCCGCCTCCCTCCTGGATTGAAATCCTCCACAGAAACAGAATGCTGATCGGGACCACCGTCTTTCTCTTCATCATCGCCACCGTTATCAGCATCTACGATCTCTGACAAAGCCCTCTGATAATTTCAGCATCCTGCGCAGACGATGGGCTGCAAAAGCCTGGCAAAGGCGCGCTCAATTCGCGTAGTCCGCTCCCGGCCAGCCGCGTCGAGCAAGTAAAAGAAAAATGCTTCATCAACGCTGTGAAAATTTGCGCAATCCTTCTCCGCCCCTTTATACTGAAAGCTGTCTTTTTCAGGAATTTCGGCGGCCCCACTGTTTACAGGAGGATAGATTTTTTCCATGAATCTTCTCCGAGCTTTCCTCTCGAATGCACGTCTTCGCAACGCGACCATCGGCATAGTTGTGCTGCTCGTCTTGAGCGTGGTGCCTTTCTTCAATGCCCCTCCTCCCCACGTCGAATTGGCCGCCGAAGCGCTGCTCGAACACGGGCCAAAGTGGTTCACCAACGGCCTGCTGACAACCTTTCTGGTCGACATAATCATTATCCTGATGGCCGTCTTCGCCGTCTCCAGAATGAAGGAGGTGCCCGGCGCCTGGCAGAACATCGTGGAAATGCTGGTCGAGGGCATGTGGAACCTGACCCAGAGCATCGCCGGCCATGGCTCCGCCAACAGCCGCAAATTCTTCCCTTGGGTGATCACCATCTTCATCTTCGTTCTGGTCAGCAACTATATCGGCCTGCTGCCCGGCTTCGGCTCGATCGGCATCTACCATAGTGGCGCCGAAAGTCAGGCACAGGCAGAGCTGGGCAACCGGCTCGCGATGGCCGGCGCAGAAAGCGTAGCCGTCGCCGCCCCCGCCGAAGAAGGCAAACCGGTCCTTGTTCCCCTGTTTCGCAGCCCCTCCGCCGACCTGAACATGACCCTGGCCCTGGCCCTCATCTCCGTCTTCATGACCCAGTTCTTCGGCGTCCAGGCCCTGGGAATGCGCTACTTCACCAAGTTCTTCAAAAACCCCTTCAAGGATGGGATGGGGGCTGTGGTGGGCTTCTTCGAACTGATCGCCGAAATCTCCAAAATCATCAGCTTCTCGTTTCGTCTCTTCGGCAACATCTTCGCCGGTGAAGTCGTACTGCTGGTGATGGCCTTTCTCGTTACCTTCCTCCTGCCCAGCATATTCTACGGGCTGGAGCTGTTCATCGGATTCATCCAGGCGCTTGTATTCATGTTGCTGACCCTGGCCTTCTTCACCATGGCCACCGTCAGCCACGACGATCACCATTAACGTCAGTTGCCGGTGACCGGATTGCTCCCGGACCCACTCGCAAGACTGATCACGAACCACTAATCACAGCAGTTAAGAAAAAGGAGTTCACACTCATGGATGTTGAAGTCGCAAAGGAACTGGGTTCTGCACTTGCTATCGGATTGGGCGCAATTGGCCCTGGTGTAGGCATCGGTCTGATTGGCGCCAAAGCGATGGAAGCGATGGGCCGCAATCCTGAAGTGACCAACACTGTGCAGACGAACATGCTGCTCGGTTTCGCCTTCTGTGAATCGGTCGCTATCTATGCGCTCGTTATCTCCCTGTTGGTCAAGTTCGTCTAAACCTGTTCTCAGTGGCCCGAGTTCAGTCGTCAGTGACCTGTGTTCACTTCCATAGGCCGGTGAAACGACTGGCCCCGAACCACGAGCCACTGCAGCGTATCCAGGAGGTTGGCCTTGGACGCTCTCGATAAATTAGGTATCAGTTGGCAGTTATTGCTCTCGCAGATCATCAACTTCGGGCTGTTGATGGTTATTCTGCAGCAGCTACTCTACAAGCCGGTTCTGAACATGATCGAGCAGCGCAAACAGCGCATCGCCGAGGGTTTGGAGCAGGCCGACAAGGCGTCGAACGCGGCCGCCGAAGCCGAAGCGGAGAAACAGGCGATCCTCGAAGAGGCCCGCCGCGAAGCGCAGGAGGTGCGCGCCCAGGCGACCCGTGATGCCGAACGCATCGCCCAGGACGTTCGCGGCCGCGCCGATCAGGAGGCCCAGGAAATCCGCATGAAGGCCCAGGCCGACGCCGAAGCGCAGACAGCCGCCGTCATGGCCGACGCCCGAAAGCAGATCGCCGACCTGGCCATCGCCGCGACCGAGCAGATCCTGGGCCGTGAGCTCGCAAACCGGGATGAGCAGGAACGCTTTGTCGCCGACTATCTGGCCCAGCAAAACGGGAGCGGTTCATGAGCGAGCGCGCGACGGCCGAACGATATGCCCAGGCCATTCTCGAGGCAATCGTGGAGCAGTGGCAATCGACGCTGACCGAAATCGCTGACGCCCTGGCGCAGGACCCGAAACTGGGCGCAGACGTCGACTCCGTCGCAGCCGCGATTCCCGACGACGCCGCCCCGGAACTGCAAAACTTCGTCAAAATGCTTGTGCAGGAGGGCGATGCAACGCTCCTGCCGCGCGTAATCGCCGCTTTGGGCGCCAGTCTGCGCGGTGAAACCGGACCGCAGTCAGCTGACATCACAAGCGCCATCGAGTTGGGTGACGATGCACAAGAGCAGATTCGCCAGCGGCTCACCGAACAGTACGGCGAGGACATCGTCTTCAGCTTCGACGTCGACCCATCCCTGATGGGCGGCCTGCGCATCCGCGTCGGTGATCAGTTGATCGACAACACCGTCGCAAATCGGCTGATGGCTCTGCGCGAAATGGTCGCGTCTTCGGTGCGGTGAATTAGGAATTGGCAGCCGGTTTCAGGTCCTGACCTGCAGGCCGCAAGCCTGCCGGGAACCGAAAACTGAAAATATACAATAAAGGACAGCGCTTATGGCAGTTCAGACTGAGGAGCTGACCCAGGAATTTACCGACCGGCTCAAGCAGCAGATCCTCAACTTCCAGCCGGCCCCCAGCCGCGTGGACGTGGGCGAAGTCGTCGAAGTCGGTGACGGCATCGCTATCATCTCCGGCCTGCAAGGGGTCATGGCCAGCGAGTTGGTCGAGTTCACCAAGACCGGCGTGCTCGGGATCGCCCAGAACCTGAACGATGACTCCGTCGGTATCATCATCATGGGCGAATACACCGAGATCGAAGAGGGCGACCTCGTGCGCAGCACCGGCCGCCTGGCTTCCGTCCCCGTCGGCGACCCGCTCATCGGCCGCGTGGTCAACGCCGTCGGTCAACCCCTCGACAGCAAAGGCCCCATCGAATCAACCGCAACCCGTCCGGTTGAGCGCATTGCCCCCGGCGTCGTGCTGCGCAAAGGCGTTGATACCCCCGTCGAGACCGGCATCACCGTTGTCGACGCGCTCATTCCCATCGGCCGCGGCCAGCGGGAGCTGATCATCGGCGACCGCCAGACCGGCAAAACCGCGCTCGCCGTCGATACCATCATCAACCAGAAGGGCAAGGACCTGATCTGCATCTACGTCGCCGTCGGTCAGAAGCAGTCAACCGTGGCGCAGGTCGTCGGTACCCTCGAAAAATACGGCGCCATGGATCACACGATCGTCGTGACCGCCTCCGCCGCCGACCCGGCCGCCCTGCAGTTCCTGGCGCCCTACGCCGGTTGCGCCATGGGCGAAGAGTTCATGGAGCAGGGCCGCGACGCGCTGATCGTCTACGACGATCTCTCCAAACACGCCCAGGCCTACCGCCAGGTTTCGCTGCTGCTGCGGCGCCCGCCCGGTCGCGAGGCCTATCCCGGTGACGTCTTCTATCTGCACAGCCGCCTCCTGGAACGGGCCGCCCGCCTCGACGAGGAGTTCGGCGGCGGCAGTCTGACCGCGCTGCCGGTGATCGAGACCCAGGCCGGCGACGTCTCGGCCTACATTCCCACCAACGTCATTTCCATCACCGACGGCCAGATCTTCCTTGAGAGCGACCTCTTTTACGCCGGTATTCGCCCCGCCATGAACGTCGGCCTTTCGGTCAGTCGCGTCGGCAGTTCCGCCCAGACCAGGGCCATGAAAGGCGTTGCCGGCCGCCTCAAACTGGAATTCAGCCAGTTCCGTGAGCTGGCCGCCTTTGCCCAGTTCGGATCCGACCTTGACGCAGCAACCCAGCGTCAGCTCAATCGCGGCCAGCGCATTCAGGAAACGCTGAAGCAGCCCCAGTACGAACCCTTGCAGTTGGACAAGCAGGTTATGAGTCTCTTCGCAGTGACAAACGGCTACGTAGACGAAGTCGATGTCACCGATGTAAAGCGCTGGGAGCTGGAGATGCATGCCTACATGGATGCCAACCATCCCGAGATTGGCCAGACCATCCTGCGCGCGCAAGACCTGCCCGATGAATCGCTCGATTCACTGCGCCTGGCCCTGGAGACCTTCAACAGCAATTGGACGGGGTCTGAATAAACCGTAGATCAGTTATCAGTGACTAGCGCAGTAACCCGGCATTCGGCCACAGCTCACTGCGTCTGAGGAGGCATTGGTGGCAAGCACACGTGAGATTCGCCGTCGCATCCGCTCGGTCAGGAACATCTCTCAGGTCACGCGAGCGATGGAGGCCGTAGCTGCATCCAAGATGCGCCGCGCCCAGCAGCAGGTAATGGCGACCCGCCCCTACGCGGAAAAAGCCCTCGAAGTGCTGAGCCACATCGCCCGCCTGCACGCCAGCGGCGACGCCATGGACGCGCTCATCACCTCCAGAGCCGAAATAAAAAGGGTCGGGATCGTCCTCATCACAGCCGATCGCGGCCTGGCCGGCGGCTTCAATGCCAACGTGTTGCGGCAAAATGCAGCCTTCATCAAGGAGCAGCGTGACCAGGGCCGGGAAGTAGAGGTCGTTGTCGTCGGCAGGAAGGGCCGTGACTGGCTTCTGCGCTACGACCCGGCCATCCGCGCCGAATTCACCAACATGCCCGATACCCTCGCCACCGCCGACATCGCGCCCATCTCCCGAACTGTCATCGATGACTTTCGCTCCGAGCGTTTCGATGAAGTCCATATCATCTTTACCGACTTCGTCAACACGCTGATCCAGCGGCCCACAGTGCAACAGATTCTGCCCGTCGTTCCGGCAGAGACAACCGCAACGATGCCGCCGGACTATATCTTTGAGCCAAGCGTCGAGGCCGTGTTGGAGCAGGTACTGATCGGCTTTACCGAAGTGCAGATCTTGCAGGCCATGTACGAAAGCATCGCCAGCGAACACTCGGCCCGCATGGTCGCCATGCGCAACGCCACCGAAGCCGCCAATGAGCTCGTCGACGAGTTGACATTGACCTACAACAAGGCCCGTCAGGAAGGCATCACCCGTGAACTGATGGACATTATCGGCGGCTCGATCGGCCTCGAATAGAACTGAGCGGGCTGAAAAGCCCCTTCCCATAGCAGAACGGAGCGTACCATGTCAGAAAACGGAAGCAATGGCCGCATCAGCGGCTCCGTGTCCAGCGTAGTAGGTCCGGTTGTGGACTTCTCCTTCACAGGCGAAGATCTGCCCGAGATCTACGATGCCGTCTACGTCGACCTCGACGACGATTCGACCTTGGTCTGTGAGGTGCAGCAGCATCTCGGGGAGGGCGCTGTCCGTGCCGTGGCCATGAGCTCTACCGACGGCATGCGCCGCGGCATGGAAGGCTACTCCTTCGGCGCGCCCATCACCGTGCCCGTTGGCCCGGGAACACTGGGGCGCATCTTCGACGTGGCCGGCAATACAATCGACAGCGATGACGAGGTCGATGCCGCCGACCGCTATTCCATCCACCGCGAACCGCCCAGCTTCGCCGACCGCAGCACGCAGGCCGAGCTGTTCGAGACCGGCGTCAAGGTCGTCGACCTCATCGCCCCCTTCACCAAGGGCGGCAAGACCGGCATCTTCGGCGGCGCCGGTGTCGGCAAGACCGTCATCATTCAGGAGTTGATCAACAACGTCGCCGAGTATCACAGCGGCTACTCCGTCTTCGCCGGTGTCGGCGAACGCAGCCGCGAGGGCAATGACCTCTGGCACGAAATGCGTGAATCCGGCGTGATCGATTCGACCGTGATGGTCTTCGGCCAGATGAACGAACCGCCCGGCGCCCGCCTGCGGGTCGGCCTCACTGGCGTCACCATGGCCGAGTACTTCCGTGATGAGGGCCGCGATGTCCTCCTCTTCATCGACAACATCTTCCGTTTCGTGCAGGCCGGTTCCGAAGTGTCGGCCCTGCTTGGCCGCCTTCCCAGCGCAGTCGGTTACGCGCCCACGCTCGGTACCGATATGGGTGAGCTGCAGGAGCGCATCACATCCACCAATGTCGGCTCAATTACATCGATGCAGGCCGTCTACGTGCCCGCCGATGACTACACCGACCCCGCGCCGGCCACGACGTTCGCCCACCTGGACGCCACCATTACCCTGGAACGCGCCCTCGCCGAACAGTCGCTCTACCCGGCTATGGACCCGCTCGGCTCCACCAGCCGCATCCTCGATCCCCTGATCGTCGGCGAAGAGCATTACAACGTCGCCCGCGAAGTGCAGCAGACCCTCCAGCGCTACCGCGACCTGCAGGACATCATCGCCATTCTCGGCGTTGAGGAGCTGAGCGAAGACGACAAGCTCATCGTCGCCCGCGCCCGCAAGATTCAGCGCTTCCTCACCCAGCCGATGCACGTGGCCGAGGTCTTCACCGGTCAGCCCGGCGAGTACGTCAGAATCGATGACACCGTGAGCGGCTTCCGCGAAATTCTGGACGGCAAGCACGATGACCTGCCCGAGCAGGCCTTCTATATGGTCGGTTCCATCGATAAAGCGGTCGAAAAGGGTGAGCAACTGAGGCAGGAAGAATGACGATTCAGGTCGAAATCGTAACACCCAGCCGCCAGCTGTACAGCGGCGAAGTCGAGATGATTACCATGCCCGGCGTCGACGGCGAGATGGGCGTACTGGCTGGCCATGCCCCCTTGCTGACAACGCTGAACATCGGTGAGCTTACGCTTCACAGCGCCGATGGCGAGCCCGAATTCATCGCCGTCAGCGGAGGCGTGGTCGAAGTACTGCCGGACAAGGTGATCGTCATGGCGCGCTCAGCCGAACGCGCCGAAGAAATCGACATCGCCCGCGCCGAAGAGGCCCTGCAACGCGCCGAAGAGGCTCTGCGCACCCGGCCGGACGAAGATCGCCAACCCGTAGAGATCGCCTACCGCCGCAGCCAGCTGCGACTCAAAGTCGCCCGCCGTCGCCGCCGCACCCGCCCGGGTGTCTTCGTGGAGGACGAAGGCTAGCCCTTCTTGGAAAAAGATATAGTCAGGCCGGGTCTTCGCTAAAGAAGGCCCGGCCTTTTTGTTTTCCCTTCGTCATCGGTCGTTCCCGCAGAATGACCTGGACATGTATCAGAACAATGGTTAGGATTCTCACCCAAACGGTTGGATAATGTCTGAGACAGACCGGGATCTGGGACTGGCAACCTGGCCGCCCCATCGCAACGCCATTCTGGAACAGCGCTCAGCAGTTCTGTTTCGTATCGATCCCTTCAGTACGACTCCGCATCTGATGCCAGTAGGATGCCACTTGGCTTTCAATCAGGGAAGAGGAGATGCTCTATGGATCGAGAGAATATCCACGACTGGCTGCGCGGCCCCGTAGTGGCGGTTGCGACACCCTTCAAAGAGGACTTCTCCCTCGATCTGTCCGCTTTGCAGGACAATATCCGCTTCATGATCGAAGGCGGCGTCACGACCGGTGACGGCGCGCTATTGGTCGGCGCGGCAGGCGGCGAGTTCCCGACCCTCAATGTGGATGAACGTAAAGCGGTCATGACCGCCTCGATCGAAGCCGCCCAAGGCCGGGTGCCCGTCATGACCAGCATTCAGCACACCGATTTCCGGATCATCCTTGACCTTGCCAACTACGCTGAACAAGCCGGCATCGCAACTGCCCAGTTGGGCCAGCTTTACTACTACCCATCCACCGAGCGTGACGTTTACAATCTCTTCAAGCTTGTTGCCGACCATTCCGGCGTTACGCTCATGGTCTACCACACGCCCTGGGACGGCATTCACATGAGCCATGACCTGCTGACCAGGCTGACTTCGCTTCCAACCGTGGGCGCGATCAAGTGGGCCTCAGCGGACATGGCGGTCTTCCGCGACACCATTCTGGCTTTCAAAGACACGGTCGCCATGGTCGATAACGAGGGCTGCCACGTTCTCAGCCATATGTATGGATCGCGAGCGTTCGTAACACACCTCAGCGGCTTCTGGCCTCAGTATCCTCGCAAGATCTGGCGCCAGCTGGAAGCCAAAAAATACGACGACGCACACGCGTCGCTCGCTGCATTTAAGTGGAAGTGGTCCGCTTGGGTGGACCAGGCGGTCAAATACACCGAGGGTGAGGGACCGTTCATCAAGGCGGCGATGGAAACTGTCGGTCTGAAAGCCGGCCCGCCGCGCCCGCCCTATACACGCTTGTCTTCCGAGCTCCTCGCCGAGTTGCAAATCCTCTTTCGAGAGGCGGGTGTACCCCGGGTTTGATCCCGTGGTTCAGGTCTATTGCAGAACATCTTCGCGTCGCCTGCGCCCGCCCTATCCACGTTTGCCGTCTCTTCACCTCCTTCGAGACAACCTATCTCCTTTCCGGCGTCAGGGCGCGCGGATTCAAAGCGTCGTTGAGACCGTCACCAAAGAAATTGAAGGCGATTATTGCCAGCATCAACAGGATACCGGGCATCAGCACCAGGTGGGGGTAGTAGCGCCACTGGCCCATGCTCAGTACAATCATGTTGCCCCAGCTGGCCCCGGGGGGCTGGATGCCGATGCCTATAAAACTGAGGCTCGACTCGTACATCATCGCACCGCCGAAACTGCTGCTCAAGGCTACGATCACCGGGCCAATCGCGTTCGGCACAAGATGGCGTAGAATGATCCAGCGCTCTTTGGCCCCCACGCACCGGGCAGCCAGGACAAAATCGGTCGCCCGCAGCGTCAGCACCTGCCCGCGGATCAATCGGCCAATGCCGGCCCAGCCTATCATCGATAACGCGCCAAAAACAACCAGATAGTCAATATAGACAGTGTTGTCGGCGAGCAAACTGATTCCCCGCGTGGTCTCAAGGTCCCGTGCCAGCCGCAGGACCCATGGCCTCATCGTGGAGGCTAGCAACATGGCAACCAGAATGTGGGGAAAGCTGTCGAACAGGTCGACGGTGCGCACAAACACGGCATCGGTAAGCCCGCCGCGATAGGCCGCCAGCGTGCCGAAGAGAATACCGATCAAGTAGGAAATTGAGGTGCTTACCACGGCCACCATGATGGCCGTGCGCCCACCCCAAAGGAGACGGGAAAGCATATCACGCCCTAATTCGTCCGTACCCAGTAAGTGCTCGCGGCTTGGCCCCTGATTGTACGCCCGCAAATCCTGCTCGAGATAGTCCTGCGGTGCCAGCAAGGGTCCGAAAATGCCGATGAAGAAGACGAACACGATGACGAAGAGACTGATCATCGCCAGCCTATTGGCGACCAGTTTGCGTACGGCATCGCGGACGAGGCTGCGTTCCTCCTGGCGAAATAACTGGTGGGCGGCGGAAGGATCTCTGTGCACGCTCAAATCTCCTCGACACGCCTGCCCAACCGGACCCGCGGGTCAACCAGCCCATAGGATACGTCGAGTACCAGATTCAAGGTCATGGCGATAACTGCCGCCACCACCGTCGTGGCGAGGATCACAGGAAAGTCTCGCGCCACAAATGACTGAAAGCTGAGGGCGCCGTAACCCGGAATGTTGAAGACCCGTTCGACAAAAATAGAGCCTTGCAGGATCCCGCCGAAAAGCCCCACACCGACCGACAACAGGGGCGTCAGGATGTGGCGAAAGATGTGCCGCCAAATGACCATGCGGCGCGGCAACCCCTTGGCGTAGGCTGTGCGCACGTAATCCTGCCGTATCACCTCCAATACAGCGCTTCGCGCCTGGCGCACGATTCCCATCAGCGGCCCCACCGCGATACAGAACGCCGGCAGCACAATCCGCGCGTCGAAAATGCCGCCCCAGCCGATTGGGTTCCTCAGAACAGGGATCACAAGGACAAACAGAATGAGCAGTATCGGCGCCAATACGAAGGTGGGGATCGAGGACACCACGACCGAAGCCGACACAATGGCGTAGTCAATCACCGTATTCTGTCTCAGGGCCGCGAAGATCCCCAGAGGAATGCCCGTTCCTACCGTTATCAGAAAAGCGACGAAGCCGAGTTGGACACTGACCGGCAGCGCCCTCCGTATCATGACCTCGATCGGGCGGCCACCAGCCCAAATCGATTTGCCAAACGTGCCGCGCAAGAGGCCTGTAACGTAGTCGCCGAACTGAACCAGGAACGGCCGGTCCAATCCGTATTGCCTGCGCAATGACTCGTAAGCGTCTTCGCTCAACCTGCCCTGCTGCTCCAAAAATACTCGGATAGGGTCGCCAGGGCCGAAATAGGTCAGAGTAAAGGCGATGAAGATGCCAACCAGTAGCGTCGGCACTATCGCGCCCAACCGCCTGATAATGTAGCCTGTCATTGTTGTTCACTGTTGATGCCTGGCAGCAAGGGATTTCGGGCCAGACGATTAACAAGAGGGAATCCGCACAGTGGGTCTTCGCTGCGGGTAACGCTGCTAGAAACTTTGATCGCAACCCCGCTGCTATCGGCCCTGCTCTTCGTAAAACCAGTCGATTCCGATTCGCGCCACGTATATGCCGTCCCGCTTATGATAACTGACCAGCGCCGTATCGTTCACAAAGGTCAGACTCGGATAGCCGTAGTCGTCTTCCGGATCAGACCCGATCACGCGTTCGTGGATCCAACTGCTGCCTTCATCGGTTGAGACTGCCGAGACGAAAGGCGTCCGCAGTCTATTCTTGGTGTCGGTCGAGCGCAGCAGAAGCAGGTCGCCGGTTGATGGGATCCGCTTGACATTGAGTGCCGACGAGTTGCTGGAGAGCCTCAAATCGCGCACATGCTCGCCTGGCGACCAGGTAACCCCCTCATCGTCGGAGTAGGATCGGATAATGTATTCGCTGTACGTCCGGCAAAACATCATCAAGCGGCCGTCCCGCAACAGAACAACGTGCGGCTCCTGCGCCTCCACCGGCAGCGTGTCAACCACGTTCTCCGACTGGTGCCAGGAATAACCATCGTCGTCGGAGTAGAACACCAGACTGACGTAGCCGCGGTGGTCGCCGCCTTCTTCCTTGATCTCCCTCTCGCAAGGGGCGAGAATCCGACCGGAGGGCAACTGCATCAGCTTGTCATTGAAAACATGATTTGTGCCGGCGTGGGGCGTGACGATAAGCTGGTCGCCCCACGTTGCGCCGTCATCCGTCGAGCGGCGGTAGTAGGTGTGTGCGTAACGCGGCTCCGACCCGGCAAAGTAAATGTAGGACAAAAGCAACTGACCGTTCGCCAGTCGCAGAAAACTGGGGTGCCAGTACGCCTCTTCTTCGCGAGTTGGCCTCGGGCGCGCGACCAAAAGAAATGGCTCACCCCAGCTCCTGCCCTGGTCATCAGAGATCTGCCCCATAATGTCGCCGACTATTGCGCTGTCTCCAGGGCTGTCATAGTTGCAGGTGTAAGAGAGCAGCAGACGTCCATCATCGAGCCGTTCGATATCCCCCACATTCCCCCGATAGCCAAACCTCCGCGTGGGCAACTTCACCACACGAATATCTTCGAAGAGAGTGTCGGAGCCCTGTGCTGCGCGACTGTTATTCACGATAAGTCACCCATTACTGGCTGGTCCATGGTGGAGGCAACGGTGGAGAGATGTGGCCAGTCTCCGCCGCCGCCGCACGGTCGTTTTACTCCTCGGAACCGCACATGTATTCGGAGTCGATCCATCGCAACCTTCCAGCAGTCCGAATCTATTTGCCGTAAAACCAGTCGATTCCGATTCGCGCCACGTAGATTCCGTCCCGTTTGTGATAGCTGACCAGCGCCATATCGTTCACAAAGGTCAGACTTGGGTAGCCGTAGTCGTCCTCAGGATCAGAACCGATCTCGCGTTCGTGGATCCAGGTGCTGCCTTCATCCGTAGAGACCACCGAGACGAATGGCGTCCGCAGTCTGTTCTTCGTGTCCGTCGAGCGCAGCAAAAGCAGGTCGCCGGTAGAAGGGATCCGCTTGACGTTGAGTGCCGACGAGTTGCTGGAGAGCTTCAAACTGCGCACATGCTCGCCTGGCGACCAGGTGGCCCCCTCGTCTTCGGAATAGGACCGGACAATGTATTCGCTGTACGTCCGGCACAGCATCATCAGGCGGCCATCTTTCAAAGGGACCACGTGTGGCTCCTGCGCCTCTACCGGCAGGGTATCGACGACGTTCTGCGACTGCCACCAGGAATAGCCGTCGTCGTCGGAGTAGAAAACAAGACTGACGTAGCCGCGGTGGTCGCCGCCCTCTTCTTTGATCTCCCTCTCACAAGGAGCCAGAATCCGGCCGGAGGGCAGTTGGATCAGTTTGTCGTTGAAAACATGGTTTGTGCCGGCGTGGGGCGTGACGATCAGTTGATCGCCCCAGGTTGCGCCGTCGTCCGTCGAGCGGCGGTAGTAGGAGTGCGCGTAACGCGGCAGAGCCCCGGCAAAATAAATGTAGGACATGAGCAGTTGCCCGTTCGCCAGCCGTAGAAAACTGGGGTGCCAGTACCCCTCATCCTTGCGATACGGCTTTGGCCGGGAAATTAGTAGGAACGGCTCACCCCAGGTCTTGCCCCGCTCATTTGAGACCCGTCCCATAATGTCACCAACTTGGATGCTATCTCCAGGGCTGTCATCGTTGCAGGTGTAAGAGAGCAACAGACGTCCATCATTGAGCTGTGCGATATCTCCCACATTCCCGCGGTAGCCGTATCTTTGCCTAGGCAACTTCACTACATGAACATCTTCGAAGAAAGCGCCTGAGGTCTCTGCTGATCGAATGGATTGCATTGGTAACCCCGCCCCTGTTTTGCCTTGTCCATTGCCACAGCGGCGGTGGAGAAAGGCCAGATCTCTCCACCACCGCCGTGCAGTCGTCACTCCTCGGCGATGTATATGTATTCGGAATTGATCCAACGGAAAGTGGGATCGAAGACAACGCCCTTTACGTTCGGCCTCACCAGGAACCTGCCTTCCGGCCAGTAAAGTGGGATCATCCAGTACTCGCTCCAGACGACATCCACAAACTCCGACCAGGCCTGAATGCGCGCGGCCTCATCGGGATTCGATTCTATTTCTGCCAACAGCGCGTCGGTACGTTCATCACCCCAATGCGTATGACGCGTGGATATGAAAGAATCGCTGGCGAAGTTGTAAGAACCCCAGGCCTGGGCATCCATGGAAAAGGTTTCATAGCCATCCTCCCAGATCTGGAATTTCACTCTTTCGGACGGCTCCATACTGGAAGCGACGGTGATCTGGATCTCGATGCCGGTCGCATCGGCCACCATCTGCTGAACCGCCTGGGCTACCTGTGCCCATTCGGGGTCCGGATAGCGGGACCAGTAGAGGATTGGGGGCACGTTCTCGGCGCTGCCGTAAGAGGAATCGGTGACCGCCTGCCTGGCGCGTTCCGGGTCCGGTTGCCAATACCCGGGCCGGTCTTCGCGGTGGAAAGGCCCGGAGGGGATGATGCCGGTCGCCCGCCGTTGCAGGTTGCGATAGACCGTCTCATGGATCAGATCCAGATCGATTGAATAAAAGATGGCTTCGCGGATCTTGGGATCGTTGGTCGGTTCCGCCGCGAGGTCAAACTCGAGCCACTGCAAGCCGGCAATGCCGAAGGTCTGCACATGGTCATGCAGGGGATGATTGGAATCGTTCATAAACTGGGCGAAATCAGCGGTCGAAGGCATTGCGATGTCCAACTCGCCACTTTCGTAGAGCACCAACTGGGTCTGCCGGTCCTGTATGCCCTTGAACGTCATCTTCTGCAGCAGGGCTTGGGGGCCCAACGTGTAGTGGGGGTTGGGTACCAGCACGCTCACGTCCTCTTCCGGATCGAAGGATTCCACCATGAAGGGACCAAAGCCGCCACAAAAGTCGGGATGTTCATGCCAAGGCGCCTCCCCCGTACCGAGTCTGATCTGTGCCGGGTCGAGAAGCCCCCAGGCACCCAAGTTGCCCGAGGATGCGACGTCAATGAAAGCTGGCGTCACGCCCTTCAGTTTGACCTGCAGCGTGTGGTCGTCAAGGGCGACCAGCCCGCTGATTTCGGCATCGCCCCACTGGTCGAATTCCCACGGGCCCACATCCGCCGTTGCCTCGAGGAACTCCTCTATGCCGTCCACCATGTACCAGGCGTAATCCTTGGCCCACTTGAACTGGATATTGAGCCACTCCCAGCCCCACTTGACATCCTGGGCCGTAATCGGCTCACCTGTACACCACTTCAAATCGGGATTCAGGTTGAATGTATAGATTGTGTCATCGTCGTTGACGTCCCATGAGTCGGCAGCCCACGGGCGAATGCTGCCGTCGGGATTGCGCTCCAGAAGGCCGCCGCCCATGACTAGACCGCCATCATACCAAGAGCCCTCAGTGAAATGGCCCGAGAAATAGAAGACCCTGCCCATGGTCAATTCCTGGTTGGCGGCCATATCGACCGGTCTCCCAGAGTCGGTAGAATCTGCTTCGGAGGCGGCAGCCTCCTGCGGTGCTTCAGACGGGACTGCTGCCGGAGCACACGCTGTGAGCAGAATCGACAGTATGACGATCAGACTGGCTAGCTTAAGATACTTTCCCATCAGATTTCCTCCTTGCCAATGAAGAGCCTTCAGGATTTCGAATCTGATCTGCGGGTCTACCACCCCCCTTCCCTACAATAGCCGGAGCAACCGTCTTCCAGTGCGATATTTCAGCCCAGAGCTGCCTGCGAGTTGCGTCAGGAATCCAAAGCCTTCTGTTCTTCAACTCCCTTCACGACCGGTCGAATCGCCGCGATATGCTCCGGCCCCGTTGCACAACACCCCCCAATGATCTGCGCGCCCATGTCGAGCCACTCACTGGCGAATTCGGCATACCGCTCTGGAGGGTAGTCCTCCGTTTCAATCACGTGCCACTGTCGCTTAGGGAATTCTGGACGTTCGGACGACTGATTGTAACCAATGTTGGCATAAGCGCCCACGGGCCCGTCAAAGGCGGCTCGCAGCTTGGGTAAAGAGGCCGAAATCGCCTCGGGCCTGCTGCACATCGGCAGGATCGCATCGACTTCGTATCCTTCCAAGGCACCAGCCAGCTGCTCAAACGACTCACCGTCGGAGTTTGTCCCTTCCAGTGTGACATGCTTGAGACCCAGGAAGATCGGCAGGCCCGTCCCCGAAACGGCTTGGACTGCCTTAACGCAGTCGGCCACGGCGCCTACATATTCCAACAGGATGATGTCCACACCCCCTGCGGCCAGCACGGCCGACTGGTCAATAAACTCCTTCGTCAAGTCCCCCCAGCCCGGGGGAGCCATGCTGCCGGCCACGTACGCCCTCGTATTGAGCCGATCGCGTGCCTCGCAAGCGATCTCCGCAGCCAGGTGCGTATACTCTTCCATCTTGTCGGCAAGGCCCACCATTCCCAGCCGCTCACGATTTGTCCAGAAGCTGTTGGTCGTGATGATATCCGCGCCCTCGCGCAGATAATCTTCGTGGACCTCCCGTACCAGTTCCGGCGCATCGCCCATGGCCGTCGCTGACCACGGACCGAGGCCGCCCTCGGACGTCACCCCCTTGGAGACGTTGACGCCGCGGCGCTGCAGTTCCGATCCGGTTGCGCCGTCCAAAAGCAGCCGGTCTCCACTGACCAGCCGAGACCGAATGTCATTTCCATTCATGATCTTCTCCTAGGACACGCTGGAAGCGCCAGCTTCTGTCTGACGGGGCGCGTCTCTGATGGACCCTGGGTCCGACAAAGAGGAATCTGCTACGCGGGATCTGGCAAACTGTTAAACCGACTGTCCAAACCGAGGAACGCCCCTTTGGTCGAATTGAGGGGAGCGCCAATCTATCGGCAGGGCTAAACGGCTTAACGCCAATAGTGTTGCGTAGTATAGGAAATAGTATTAAATATGTCAACAGACTGTGAATAACGCGATTCCTGTTTG
This sequence comes from Caldilineaceae bacterium, assembly GCA_965204525.1. Taxonomy (GTDB): domain Bacteria; phylum Chloroflexota; class Anaerolineae; order Caldilineales; family Caldilineaceae; genus Bin5. The sequence goes on from OZ241994.1 coordinate 4,510,288, forward strand.
ACCGATGCCCTAAAATCAGAATGCCGCCAACTATCTTGGCGGCATTCTACACTCTATTTTTTGCTCAAATATCGCCAGCGGCTTTCCCTACTTCGGCATATCACGCAGCGCATTGAAGACCGGCAGGTTACCCCAATTCGCATCCACAATCCCCCACTGCGCCTTCTCCGTATGATTCGCCACCACGCGGAAGTTCAGATTCCACAGGATCGCCGGGCCCACCCAGCCCCATCTCTTCATCATCTGAAAGGCCTCGACCGTCCACGCGGCCTGCTCGTTAAAGTCGTTGTCGTTCGCATATCCGTAACGCGGGTCAAAAGCCCCTCCGGCTGCCCACCCAAACTCCGTCGGCCAGATGCGTTTGTTGGCCGCGCCGTACTTGACCGCGATGTTTCGATAACCCTCCATCGTACTCCGGAAGCTCCAGGAGTGGTGCGGGCTGTCGCACGCGCCGTTGAAACCGCTGTTGCCATGCTTCTGAATCGCCTCACAGCCCTGCTGCCACGTGTATTGAGGCGGCACGTTGTATCCGCTCGGATGCGCGCCGATGCCGTCCATGTAGCTGTTCAGCCCGGCCTGGAACATCTTCTCAAGATATTCGAAATCATCCATCGCCGCGATGCCGCCCCTGCTCTGCGGCGCCCCGTTGCTGGCCGCCGGCGTCAGCGCCCCGCTGATCACGAACATCTGTGGACACGCCTTCTTAATCTCCGTGTAGGCAGGTCTCAAGAGCGCCACATATTTGGCCGGATCCAAGGGCAGGTTGCCCCACTCATAATGCAGATTCTGCTCATTCCAGACCTCGATCGCCTTCAGGGAGGTGCCGCAATACTTCCCGGCCATCGCCCCCAGGAACCTCGCAAACGTATTCGGGTCCGCCGGAGGACCGCCGACATTCGGCTCGAATCCTCCTTCGCGCGCCCATGGCGGCGCATTCACAACGCTGAACAGCAGACTGATGCCCGCGTTATTGGCCGCATCGATGATGCCCTGCATCGAGCCCCAATCGTAATTCCCCTGGTTATGTTCGAAGACCTTCCATTCGATCTGCTGCTTCACCCAGCCGAAGCCCATCTCGCGCGTCTTCTGCATGACCTGGCCGGCCTGGTTGTTGTGGACCATATGCGCCTGCACCCCGTAACCGAAGCCTCCGCCCCCGGCGGGCGGCGGCGCTGCCGCAACCGGCGCGGCCGGCGGGTCCGGAATATCGGTGATCACGGCAATTGTGTTCAAAGGACCGCTGGCCGTCGTCAGTTCAGCAAACACCCAACCCTTATTGCCATTGCCAATATCGATCTGCCACCAGGTTCCTGCTTCATTCTTCCCAAAAATGAGATAGGGCTGACCGGCCTTGAGTTGGCTTACGATGGGATAGTTGGTGCCCGGCCCCTCCCGCACGTTGGTGTTCTGCGTGCTGACCAGCCTTGAGGTTTCGGGCGTGGGCGTCGGCACCGGCGTGGCGGTTGCAACCGGCGTCGGCGTCGCCAGGCTCATCGCCACCGTGTTCTGCGGACTGGCCGCCTGCATGCTCCCCAGATTTGATATCTGCACAACCTGGGCCTCAACATGAATGTCACCCTCGCCGGCAGGCGCCATGAAGGTATATACCGGATTCTCGATCGGGACCGTTACCTCCTCCATCACGTCGCCGTCAGGGTGGAATATCCTGTAGGACACCTTCAACATCGCCGGCGCCGTATTCACGCCCCCTCCCGTCTGGAACTGGCGCGCGACCTCCCACAAGGCCGGGTCCACGTCCCCGGAATCCGCATCACGCACCATCACTTGGGTCACTTCATAGCGCTCCAGCAGGTTCAGCTTGCGGGCAAAGCTGCTGCTGTTCTCGATCGTAACCGTCCGCTCCATCTGCTGGTCGTCCGTGTACGCGTACACATAAGCGCCTATCGCGTCATCCCAGGTCAACGGACGAGTGATACGCGGGTTGACCGCTGCAACCTCGACATCTGCGCCGGGAACGATCACGCCATCTTCTCCGCTCAGGCGGATCTGAGCCACCAACGGTTGCAGAGATTGTTGAAAGCCTTTCAGCCACAGCTGGTTCCCGCTCCGTTCCACCGACACGCCCGGCAGCTCCACCTGCACCTTGCTCCGGTCAATCTGGTCTGTCGCGAAGGCCAGCAGGGCTCCCATCTGCCCGCCCAACTGATACGCCGCGGGGTCAGCCGGTCCTGGAATCAGAACGCGATCCGCGACGCTGCCCAGCGCCTTCCAATCGTAGCCGCGTGTGTTCCACGCAACCGCGGAGAGCTGCTGCGGCCACTCCACCCGCACGGCCAGCCAGCGATTCATATCGGGCGCGTGCAATCGCTCCGCCAACTGTTCGATGAAGTGGGTAAACTCTGCTTCTCCAGCCGGTATCGTGTCCAGGCCCCGGTAGTCGATGATGACACCGGGGTAACTGTACTGGGTCAGGAGATTCGCGATCGCGGTAAGTTGGTTCTGCAGCTGGCCCGGTTCCACCAGCATATTGTGGAGCAGGTCACTGCGCGGCGCCGCGCCGCCCTGCCAGTTGCGTAGCACCGGCACAATCGCATAGTTGCCGGCAGGAGGATTGGTGCGCACAATATCCAGCGCCCCGTCCCCCCGCAAGTAATAGCCGCCCACCGCAAGTGTCGTTATCGCCGCATTCGCCAGGCTGGCCGGAGGCTGCTCGCCTACCCCAATGTTGGTCCCCACCCGCGCCGGCGGCGCGCTGGTCTGCATCACGATAAAATTGGATGGCGGCGGACCGCCCAGGTGGGCTTCAATCTTGTCTTCCACTGCCAACACAGCGCTGGGCACAAACTCCCAACTGTCCCCATCCCAGCTGTACAGTTCCAGCGTTTCGTATGGCTGGCTGTCGTTGGGAATCGGGATCTGCACGATGCTCTGCTCCAGGCGTCCTCCCTGCACCTCCACCTGGTAGATCGGGCTCTTGGCTTCCAGACCCGCGGCGGCCAGCGCATTCAGCGCGGTCAGCCACGCCTCTCCCGCATTCCCGTTTAGAAACTCTGCACGCGGAATGCTGTCAAGGCTGACTCGAAATGACTCAACTACACCTTCCGGAGGAAAAACGATCCTCATCCCGTCCGGCTCCGTGAGTGAACCGCCGTTCCTGTCAATTGCCGTTGCGGAAAGGCCCTGGATGCGCTCAAGCAAACTGATCGGCGGCAAAAGCAGCGCCGCGATGATCAGGGCGGGAATCAGGACAAGCGAAAGAATGGCCGTTGCAAACCTCCGCAGCCCGGAGGCCGGTCTCGTTTCAGGGCGGAGCGGCTCATCATATTCGAAAGAAGACCTTCCCATTTACCTTTTCCTCCATTCCGCGCCGCTTTCGGGCAGGGGCGCATTGAACGTGAATCCTCTGTACTGGCATGTGCCCATTTTCAGCGGTCGCTTCGCCTCCATATGCCGAAGTGACCAGGCATCTGTCAATTTACTGCTCTTTGCGGCACGCTGTTGAGTCCGGGGAATCTGTCTGTGTCGCCCGTTGCCGCGTCACCGGGCTGCCGCGAACCGGCAGCAGGAGAACCCGGCCATTGCGCTGTCGCGCCTGACGCAGAAGTTCTGCAACCGGGCAAGGGGTGCACCGACCTGCCTGGCGCACGCAGTCCACTAACTATCTTAGCACAGGCAAAAAACTGAACAAAAACAGCTGCATTTCACAAGATATCGATTGCCGGATCCTTCTTCACTGCATTATACTGTTAGCGCCATCGTGGTGGCCTGTAATTGCCCACTGGCAAACTTGCAACCGGTGGACAGTTTCCCTCTTTCCGGTGGGACGGGAAGTATGTATCACAAAATCGTCGTCAAGTTGGGCACAGGTGTACTGACCAAGGGCACCCGTTTCCTCAACCAACCCCAGATGGTGGAGTTGACCCGCCAGATCGCGTCGCTTCACCATCAGAATAAGGAGTTGATCGTCTGCTCCTCCGGTGCGCAAGCCGCCGGCCGGGCCCGCCTGCGCTTCCCCGACCTGCCTGATACGCTTTCCAGCCGCCAGATGCTGGCCGCCGTGGGCCAGAGCCGGCTGATGCTCATGTGGGAGAGGTTCTTCGAAATCTATGGCATCCATGTCGGGCAGATTCTGCTGACGAGGGCGGACACGGAAAACCGCCAGCGGTTTCTCAACGCCCGCGACACATTCAGCGCCCTGCTCAAGCACCAGATCGTTCCGATCGTCAACGAAAACGACGCCGTCGTTGTCGAAGAGATCAAGGTCGGAGACAATGACAATCTCTCCGCGCTGGTGGCCGTGCTGACCGACGCCGACCTGCTGCTGATGTTGACCGACCAGGAGGGCCTCTTTACGGCCGACCCGCGCACCGACCCGGACGCACAACTGATTCCTGAAGTCCAGACGATCGACGACTCCCTGCGCGCTCTCGCCGGCAACACACACTCCACCCTGGGGATTGGCGGCATGAGCACCAAACTTCAGGCTGCGGACATCGCCTGCCGCGCCGGCACCGACGTAGTAATCGCCGACGGCAACGCGCCCGATGTGATCTTGCGCACGGTCTCCGGTGAGCAAGTGGGAACCCGCTTCCCTGCACAGGAAGCGCCGTTGGAAAATCGCAAACGCTGGATCCTGGCCGGCCCGGCGCCCTCGGGCCGCCTCCTGGTCGATGCCGGCGCGGCCAAAGCCCTGCGCCATCACGGCCACAGCCTGCTTCCCGTCGGGATAACGACCGTTGAGGGCGAGTTCGAGCGCGGCGACGCCGTCTATGTGAAAGAAAAAGACGGGCCGGATCTGGCGCGCGGCATCACCCGCTACAGTAGCGCTGACCTGAAACGAATTCGCGGCTGCCAGTCGCACGAGATAAGCGAACGGCTCGGCTATGGCTACGGGCCGGTCGCGCTCCACCGCAATGATATGATCCTTTTGGAGTAAACCTGGGAGGCGATCGATGACCGTAGCTGTCAAGAAACCAGGCGCGAGCGAACAAACTGCAGCTCAACTTTCCCAAAATAAGACTTCTCAGCCCGGGGCGCAGCCGGTTGACCTGGAGGCGATGGGAAAGGCCGCGCGGCAGGCGAGCCGCAGACTGGCCGGGCTGTCATCAACGCGCAAAAATGAAGCCCTTCACGCCATCGCCGACGCCTTGGAAGCACGCAGCGCCGAGGTCCTGGCCCAGAACGAACTGGACATCGCCGACGGCCGCGCCAGCGGTCTCAGCGACGCCCTGCTCGACCGCCTGCTCCTGACACCCGACCGGATACGCGGTCTGGCCGAAGACACGCGCAAGGTGGCCGCCCTGCCCGACCCGGTCGGCGCCGAGCTTGAAAGCCGCCTTCTGCCCAACGGGCTGCGCCTCAGCCGTCGGCGCATTCCCATCGGCGTCCTCGGCGTCATCTACGAGGCCCGCCCCAACACGACCATCGATATCGCCGTCCTCAGCCTGAAGACCGGCAACGCCGTCATCCTGCGCGGCGGCAAAGAGACGCTGCGCAGCAACCTGGCGCTCGTCTCCGTAATTGCCGGCGCGTTGCAAGCCCAGGGCCTGCCCGGCGAGGCCATCCAATACATCGGCAACCCCGATAGAGCCCTGGTCTCCCAGTTCCTGCGCATGGACGACTACGTCGATATGCTCATCCCCCGCGGCGGCAACAGTCTGCACCGCCTCTGCCGCGACCAGAGCACCATCCCCGTCATCACCGGCGGCATCGGCATCTGCCACTACTACGTCGATATCAGCGCCGATCAGGAACGCGGCATGGACGTCATCGTCAACGCCCGCACGCAACGCCCCTCCGTCTGCAACGCCCTCGATACGCTCCTCGTCAACCGCCAGATCGCGCCCGACTTTCTGCCCAAACTGGCGCAGCGCATGGCCGAGTGCGGCGTCGAAATCCGCGCGACGCCCGACGCCATGCCATTTCTCACAGACCAAGGGGCAACCGTCATCCCCGCCGGGCCCGACGACTGGGACACTGAATGGATGACGCTGATCCTCGGCGTCAAACTGGTGGACTCGCTTGACGAGGCCATCGACCACATTCAGGAGCACAGCCAGGACCACTCCGACGGCATCCTCACCCAGGACTGGAACAACGCCCAGCGCTTCGTCGATGCCGTCAACTCATCAGCCGTCTTCGTCAACGCCAGCACACGCTTCAACGACGGCGGCCAGTTCGGCCTCGGCGCCGAGGTCGCCATCAGCACGCAGAAGCTCCACGCCCGCGGTCCGATGGGGCTGGAAGAGCTGACCACCTACAAGTGGATTGTCCTGGGCGATATGCACGTGCGGGAGTAGCTTTCAGGCGATCATTCTTTCGACCGGGGCCGCGCGGCCCCCGGTCTTCCCTGCTACGGCTCGACTGCGTCCGCGTAGTCCAGCAGCGCAGCCGCGGCCGTCTCCAGATCCCCGAAGATACCCAAGCCGACTGACGCCGCCACCGCCGCACCGACCGCCGCCTCTTCCGTGTGACTTGGAATCAGCAGCCTCTTCCTGAAACGACGCGCCAGAATCCTCGCCAGCAGCCGGTTCTGACGAACGCCATTGCCCGCGCCCACCAGCAGCGGCGGTGTACCCACAACCGGCTTCATCTGTTCGAAAAAGGCGAAAAAGCCGTCTGCCATCCCCTCGAGCAGGGCGCGCGCGAAATGGGCGGGCGTGAAATTGTCCGGTGACAGCCCGCTGAAAGAGGCGCGCAGCCCCGGGTCGGTGCGGCTGCCGGTAAAGAACGGCTCACAGCGCAGCCCGTCGCTCCCGGCCGGGACCGTCGTCGCCAGCTCCGTCATCCGTTCGTAAAGGTCGTCTGGCAATTCTGCTTCCAGAAGTTGCGCGCCAACCTGCTGAAAGAATCCCTGCAAGTAGGCATAGGAACGGCCCCCGAACAACCCTCCCCCGATCAGCAGATACTGCCCGTTTGGGAAAGGGCGGTTCTCCAACCCGGGGATGAAATGAAACTCGTCAGTGCGGGCAGAAATCTGGCCGCCAGTCCCTACATTCAGGAGCAGACTGCGGCCCGGCTCTGGCGCGCTGCCGATGAAACTGGCCTGGTTGTCCCCCAGCGCAACCGTCACCGGCGTGCCCGGCGCCAAACCGACAGCTTCAGCCAGCTCGCGTCGCAGGCCCCCCACCAAATCCCCGGCGTTCCCGACAGGCGGGAAGAGTCCCGCCGGCAGCGCCAACCGCTCCAACAGTGTCGTATCCCAACAGTTCGCCCGGATGTCGAAGATCCCGGAACTGCCCGCCAGCGTCGGCTCACAGACGACAGTCGCGCCGGTCAGGAACGACACCACCGCATCCGGAACGAAGCAGGCCGTCACCGGGGGATCGGGCAGAGCCTCCTGCAAATTGAGCCAGTAGAGGCTGGGCCCAAGGAAACCCGCCGCTGGCAGGCAACCGGTATTGCGAAAGCCTTCACGCCCTCCCGCGGCAGCGATGAACCTGCCCAGCACCGGCCTGTCAGAACCGGGCAGCGGCTCCTGCACCCGCAAGTCCTGCCACGTAATCGCGGGCCCGGCCGGAGAAGCATCCGGCCTGATCAGGGCGACCCCATGCTGCTGGCCCGTAACACCGATCCCTTGAATGGCGGTCGGGGCCAAATCTGCCTGCGCCACCAATTTCGCCAGGCACTGCACCGTCAGCTCGTACAGTCGCGACAGGTCCAGCTCAGCCCGCCCGGGTCCGGGAGACGAACCAGCGTGATTGGCAACCGTCCGGTGGGCCGCCTGCCTGCCGCTCTCCGGGTCCAGCACGACCGCGCTCAATGAAGTCGTGCCAATATCGAGTCCGATGAGCATAACGATCTCCCTTCGAAAATTCACTGAGAACACACTGGAATTGTATCCCAAAAAGCAGTCCGGGAGTACACGTGCATCTCAGTGTCAGTATGCAAAGACCCCCGTCTTTCTGTTACAATAGTGTCGCGCTAAAAGAACGGCGCGTCGTACTTCTGTACCCTGTACCTAATCAAGCCAGGGAAAGAACGGCGACATTCCGAAATCGCAGTTCTTGCTTGAACTTCATGCTACACGACCCACGGGAGGCATGATGATGACGACCACAACCACTGCCCAGGAAAAACGCACCCAGCTAATTGAAGACGGCTACTGCGTCTTCGAGCAGGTGCTGTCTCCCGAAATGCTGGCCCGCGTGCGCGCCGCCAGCGACGGCCTCATTGAAGCCCAGTCTGCCGAGCACTTCGAGGAGCAGAAATCCACCGGCAGCATGATCAGCGTCTACGATGATCCCTTCTTCGCCGAACTGGTCGCCTATCAACCGGCCCTGGACGCGCTGACCTCCCTGGGCTACCCAACGCCGCGCTGGTCATCCGGCTTCGTCATCAGCAAGCCCGGCCACTCGCCGCCCCTCTTCTGGCATCAGGACTGGTGGGGATGGAACGATCCCGTCAGCTACACCGACGTACCGATGCAGCTCTTCCTGATGTACTACCTTGTAGACACGCGCATCGAGAACGGCTGCCTGCGGGTCATCTCCGGTTCCCATCGCAAGCGCCACCGCATGCACGACGCCGTGCCCACGGCCCATACCGATGAACTGCGCCGCGCCACCGACCCCAACCATCCTGCCTATCAACCGATGCCGGAGGATAAGGCTGTGCCCGTGCGCGCCGGCGATCTGGTGATCGGTGACTCCCGGCTGCTCCACGGCTCCTACGCCAACCAGACCGATGAGCGGCGCACAGTCATTACGATCTGGTACCATCCCAATTTCGACATCTCCTCGCCCCGCATCCAGTCCAATCTGAGCCGTACCCAGACACGGGTAGTCGACTGGCCGCCGCAGGCGCAGAAACTCGTTCAGAGGCTTGTTCCCACCTATGAGGGTGACGAAGAGCCGCTGGAATGGAACCGCGTACCGGGACCTGAACTGAAATGAAAACCGTGGACGCTTGACGGGATGCGATCATCTCTTTTTCCCCTGTCCATTCTGCAATGTCGAAAAAGTGGACTTTGCAAAGGGGCGAGTGGCCCAGGGTAACGAACTCACAGTCGCATTTCCATTCTTTCTTGTGATTCATGCTACACTTCGCAGGGGAGGCATGTTAATGATAAGAGCAACGAACTTCCACGACATGCGAGACCAACTGCTACGCGATGGCTACTGCGTCTTGGAACAGATCTTGTCAGCCGAAATGCTGGCCCGCGTGCGCGCCGCCAGCGAAGACCTCATCGCAGCCCAGCCCGCCGAGCACTTCGAAAGGTACAAGTCCACTGGCAGCATGATCAGCGTATATGACGACCCCTTCTTCGCCGAACTGGTCGCCTATCAACCTGCCCTCGACGCTCTGGCCTCTCTGGGTTTCCCAGATTCTCGCTGGTCGTCCGGATTTGTGATCAGCAAACCCGGCCATTCACCGCCCCTCTTCTGGCACCAGGACTGGTGGGCATGGAATGATCCAGTCAGCTATACCGATTTCCCCCTCCAGCTCTTTCTCATGTACTATCTAGTGGATACCAGCATCGAGAACGGCTGCCTGCGCGTCATCGCCGGCTCCCATCGCAAGCGCCATCGTATACACGACACAGTCCACACCACACATAACGAAGAGTTGAGCCGGGCCACCGACCCATCCAATCCCGCCTATCAACCGATGCCCGAAGACAAGGCAGTTCCGGTGCGAGCCGGCGACCTTGTCATCGGCGACGCCAGACTCCTCCACGGCTCCTTCCCCAACCTGACAGGAGAACGCCGTACGGTCATCACGCTCTGGTATCATCCCAATTTCGAGATTTCACCGCCTCCCATCCAATCCAGCCTGAGCCGTGAACAGACGCAAGTGTCCTCTTGGCCGCCGCAGGCACAGAAGCTTGTTCAAAAGCTGGTCCCCACCTACGAGGGAGACGCAGAGCCGCTTGAATGGAAACGCGTGCCAGGCCCTGAACTGAAGTGAGATTCGCTGGCGCACATTGCACAGCGATAGTACATAAAACAGAGCAACCATTCCGAAAAGTTTCTGATAATAAGGAGAAGAATTCGATGAAGATGCACATTGGCGGACAGTGGGTAGACAAGTCCGAGAAGATCGAAGTGTTGCACCCGTTCGACGGCTCCGTCGTCGACACTATTCCCAGGGGCGATGCCGCCGACGTGGAGTTGGCGCTGGCAACCGCCGAACGCGGCGCCAAAGTGATGGCCAGCCTGACCGGCTACGAACGCTACGAAATCCTGCACAAGGCCGCCCACCTGATGGAGGAGCGCACCGAAGAACTGGCCCGCATCATCACGCTTGAAGAGGGCAAGATCATCGCCGAGGGCCGCATCGAAGCCTCACGCGCCGTCGAAATCATCGCCCTCTCCGCCGAAGAGGCCAAGCGCCTCGGTGGCGAAGTCGTTCCACTTGACGGCGCCCCCGGCGCGGCCGGCAAGTTCGGTTTCACCGTCCGCGTCCCCTGCGGCATAATCGTCGGCATCAGCCCCTTCAACTTCCCGCTCCATCTCGTCTGCCACAAGATCGGCCCCGCACTGGCCGCCGGCAACGCCATCATTCTGAAACCGGCCACCGACACACCGCTCTCAGCGCTGAAGCTCGTCGAAATCTTCCTCGAAGCCGGTGCACCGCCCGAGGCGCTCCAGTGTCTCACCGGCTCCGGCAGCGTAATCGGCGACGCCCTCTGCGCCGACCCCCGCGTCCGCAAGATCACCTTTACCGGCAGCCGCGACATCGGCGAACACATCTGCCGCACCGCCGGTCTGAAGCGCGTAACCATGGAGCTCGGCTCTAATGCGCCCCTCATCGTCATGCCCGACGCCGATCCCGAACGCGTAGCCCAGGCCGCAGCCGCCTCCGGTTACTCCAACGCCGGCCAGGTCTGCATCTCCACCCAGCGCGTCGTCACCCACGAAAAGATCTACGGCGACTTTCTCGATGCCTTCAAAGCCACAGTCGAGAACATCACCACCGGTGACCCCCTCGCAGAAGCCACCAAAATGGGCCCGATGATCCGCGAAGACGACGCCGTGCGCGTCAATCAGTGGGTAGAGGAAGCCGTCAGCGGCGGCGCCGAGCTCGTCCTCGGCGGCCAGCGCAACGGCCAGATGTACCAGCCGACCATCGTCTCCAACGTGAGCCCGGAAATGAAGATTTCCTGCGATGAGGTCTTCGGCCCGGTTGTGGGCGTCACCCCCGTCAGCGACATTGACGAGGCTATTGCGCTCGCCAACGACACCAACTACGGCCTGAGCGCAGCGATCTTTACGCAAAATATCGATTGGGCCATGCGATTCGTGCAGGAGGTGGAGTCCGGCAACCTGCACGTCAACTGGGGCACCCAGTGGCGCGCCGACCTGATGCCGTATGGCGGTGTCAAGGAAAGCGGCATGGGCAAGGAAGGGCCCAAGTACGCCATCGAAGAAATGACCGAAACAAAGATGGCGGTCTTCCACCTGAGCTGATTGGATAGGCTGGATTCAAGTCAGTCGATAACAGAGGCTCTCGACTTCGAAAGGCATCGGCGCGGGAACGTTCCCGTGGCGATGCCTTTTTCCGTCTTGGTCTCTATCCGCCGCTGTGAAATACTGCCAGCCGGAACTCGTGGTTCATCCCCGCCTCCTGCAAGGTCAGCCACGATTCCCCGGCGATCTGCTCTGTACACGGGCCGAACGAACAGATTGTCAACCGTCGCGTGCACGCCTCGTGCCGCAGCCGGTTGAGTACAGCCTGTAACATCTGCCCCTTGAACGGGGAGAACAGAAAATAGACCGTACCCCCGCACAGGTCCGCGCTGCGAGCGTCCCCCTCACAGAAAGAGCCCCCGTCAATTCCCAGCCTTTCCGCTTCACCGCGGGCCCGCTCCACATACGCCGGCACCACCTCCAGCCCGGCCGCCTCCACGCCCGTCAACAGATGCACAAGCAGCACCACCTGCCCCAGCCCGGACCCTATGTCGACGAATCTATCCGCGCAGGTAAGCTGCACGCGGTCCACCAGTTCCAGCACCGCGCTCATCGGCGTCGACTCATAGTGAATCATCTCACTGTCGCCGCCGCCCCATGGCTGCGGAGGGCAGTCGCTGCGAAATAACCCTGCGGCCAGAGCATCCGCAGCCTCCGCGCCCCAATGCATGCACGCGGTATCGCCGCGCCGGTAGCGGCAGTTGCTTTCAAGAAGCTCCCGCAGTTGGCCCGGTGTCACCGTTCCTGTTCGGATGCCCGTACGCCACTTCCGAAAGAGAGCCTGGTTCCGCGCCCCCAAATTGTCCTCTAATGCGCGTACCCGTCGCAGCCCGCTTGCCGCGAGCCGCTGCCCGGCCTGTAACTGGAACGCCTCCCCCAGAAAGTCGAGCGTCTTCAGCGCCTCGAAGCGCGCTGTCAGATTGTCATCACTGTGGAGTGTGGAGTCCCGTTCCAAAGCGGCCAGATCCCGTTCCAACTTCGACAGATCGGCCATGACGGTCTCCGCGCGGGGTAATATGCTTTCTACTTGAGTTCTGTGAGCAGTTCCGTCCTGCTGGAAAACGTCTCGGCGATCAGCGGTTCACCGACCAGGTCATATTCCAGCGCACCGTTGATATGCACCTGCAGAATGGCGCCCGCCGGCGCGTCCGCAATGCCCGGCACCAGCACCAGGCCGTCCACCTCCGGCGCGTCGCGGTAGCTGCGGCCCATCACCAGCGGCGCGCCGCTCTCAGCGATTTCGCCCTGGCCCTCGACGAGGATGTCGAGCACCTTCCCGACCTGCTCCTGATTCTTCCGCAGACTGATCGGCTGCTGGACCTCCATCAACCGGCCGTAGCGCTCCTCTTTCTCTTCCTCAGCCACTGGGTCAGGCAGCTCCGCCGCCGGCGTTCCCGGCTCCGGACTGAAAGGAAATGCGCCCACCTTGTCGAACTCCATCGCCTGCGCGAAATCCAACAACCCCTGGAACTCCTCTTCGGTCTCGCCCGGGTAACCGACAATGAAAGTCGTTCGCAGTGCGATATCCGGCATCGCCGCGCGCAGCTTCTCCACGTGGTCGTAGACCATCTCCAACCGCGACGGCCGGCGCATACGTCGCAGCGTGCGCGGGTCCCCGTGCTGCAGCGGCATATCCAGATAGGGCACGACCTTCTCCTGGCTCGCCATCACTTCGATCAGCCCGTCGCTCACGTGCCCAGGGTAGGCGTACATCAGCCGCACCCACTGCAACGCGTCGCTGGTGCGGTTGCACAGTGCGCTCAACAGGCGCGGCAAGCTATCCGGCGCCTCCTGGTCCCGTCCAAAGTCGGTCGTATCCTGCGCAACGATCACCAGCTCCTTGGCGCCCGCCTCCACCAGCGCATTGGCCTCGTCAATAACGGCCTCTACCGGCCGGCTGCGCAGCTTGCCTTTGAAGCTGGGAATCGTACAGAACGCGCACGGCGCGTTGCAGCCGTCCGAAATCTTAAGATAGGCGCTGCCCCCGGCCACCGGCGGCCGCGGCACCGCCTGCACGTAACTTTCGTCCGGCTCACCCAACAGGCTGTACCGTTGCAAGCGGCGCTGTTCCGGCCCGCCCCGCACCTGCTTGATCAGCTCCACCACATCCATCCAGCGACGCGTTCCCAGCAGACCGTCCACCTGCGGTACCCGCTCCAGCACCTCCTCGCCGTTGCGCTGTGCCAGGCAGCCGGCCGCAATCAGCATCTGGTGCCGCCGTTTACCATCCGCCAGTTCCTGCAACACACCGATCGACTCCTCTTTGGCCGCCTCCAGAAAGCCGCACGTGTTCACGATCAACACGTCCGCCTGGCGCGCATCGGCACTGACACCAAAGTCGGCCTGCCGCAACAGCATCTCCATGCCGTCACTGTCAACCTCATTCTTCGGACATCCGAGAGTGACCAGGTGATAGGACTGTCTGTTATTCATTGACCAAACTCTAAGTCAAACTCGCTTGCGTTCAAAATGCACTTGGCCTCTTGGCCACGGAATGGTGGCCGCGCAACCAACCCATTTTAGCACAAATTTCCGTGAAAGTAGACACAGCTACGGGGAGAAAATCCACGAAAGACGGTGGCACACGCGAGGACTCTTACAATCAGGGGCGAATACGATCCAACAGCGCGTCCAACGCCTGCTGACTTGCGATCGGCCCGACAACCGTTTCGACGATTCTCCCTTCGGGGCTGATGAAGAAGGTCTCCGGCACTCCCTGAATCCGGTAGCGCCGGGCTGCCTGGCTGCGCAGGTCCGGCCCGTTGGGATAGGTGATATCAAACTCCGCAAGATAGGCAAGCGCCGCCGGTTCCTGGTCTAGGTAGTCCAGCCCCAGAAAGACAATTCCGTTCTCCTTCTCGCGGCGCCACGTCTGCTCCAGCAGATCCGCCTCCTCGCGGCAGGGCGTACACCAGCTGGCCCAGAAGTTGATGACAACGCCCTTCCCCCTCAACTCGTCCAGATCGACTTCTTCGCCATCGAAAGTCGTGAAGCGCAGTTCCGGCGCCACACCCGCGGCCCGCTGTTCCTGCACATTTGTCTGCCACAACCGCACGGCCAGCAGAACGATGAACGCCAGGCTGGCGCCAAGGAACAAGACGCGCCAGATATACACCGCTCGTCTGGCAGGTGCGTTCGTCTCTCGTTCAGTATGCGACTCTAATGGGGTGTCCCTATCAAGAAGATCTGCTGCGTCGCGCTCCGACTCCGTCACTTCAGTCATAACGGGCCAGTTCCTCATCCAACCGCCGGTCGCGTTCATCGTGTTCGGGACCGGCTACTCTGGCCGCCGCCGGTCGCGACGGACCCGCCATCTGCTGCAAGCGCAGCCAGAGGAAGACGCCGCCACCCGCCACAGCAACCAGCGGCAAGATCCACGCCAGCCAGTTAAATCCCCGCCGCGGCGGTACTCCCAGCACCTGCGGCCCGTACTGCTCCAGAAAATAGTCCCGGATCGACTCCGCGTCCTCACCCTCCGCCAATTTGATCTCGATCACCTCCCGCATCTGCGCACATGCCTTCAGTTCGCAGCTGTCCAACCGCAACCTGCCGCCGCACAGAGGACACCACAACTCCCGCGCAACGGTGTTCACTTCATCAGCGGTGATGCCGGTGGATTCGCTTTGGGCTGAAAGGGGAGTGCTGCTGCCGATGCAAATGATCAGCAGGCAAATGGCTGGAAGGACAATGCGTAGAGTGGTTGAGAACGCTGCGGTTTCGCGGATTGTGGGTGCTGTGAGGGGAGAGGTCATGCGTGTACTGTGCAGAACGATGCCCGACTACGCGGCAGGCTGCTCAGTCAATCTTACATAGAGACATTGCGCCAGGGAGCGGCCAATTATCTTTACGAGACCCCCCGGTTCCGTCTGTGTGGCACCGTCCTCAATCTGCACGATGCTCGGCCCGTCAAACGGTTCTACATTCAACACTTTGACCCGATATCCGGGTTCAAGATTCATCTGCGTCAGGTATCGCAGCATCGGCGCGTTGTGGTTGGCTACCCGGCGCAATTCACCCACCTGTCCCGGCCGCAGCTCCGCCAGACTGACCAGATTCTCGCTTCGAATGTGGCCGTCTTCGCTGGGCACCGGGTCTCCGTGCGGGCAATGGGTCGGGAAGTTGCAGAGAATCTCCATGCGCTTTTCGAACTCTGCGCTGATTGAGTGCTCCAGCCGCATGGCCTCTGCCTTGACCTGGTCCCAGGTAAAGCCCATCACCTCGATCAGAAACACCTCCAACAGACGGTGCCTTCGCAGCAGCTGCAACGCCGCCAGCCGCCCCTGATCGGTCAACTGAATGCCGGCCTTCGCAGTGCGCACCACATGACCGGTCTCTGTCAGCCTTTTCGCCATGCTGCTGGCCGCAGCCGGCGTCACCTCCATCTTCTGCGCCAGCATAGAGGTGGAAATCCTGTCGTTGGTTTCGCTCAACTCGTAGATCGCAACCAGGTAGTCGAGCATCCCATCGGTGATGATGTTGCAGAATGTGCGCATGATCGCTATAGTTCAACCGCTGGGAGATGAAGGGGCAGCCACAACAATTGCCAAATTATAATACGCCGTCTATTCGTTGTCAACACTGAATCGGTATAGTCATGTGATGTCCGCTTTTCGTTGCCGTTGTGCCCGGCCTGGATAGTAGTTATTGCCATTCGCACGTCGCACCTCTCGGTCCCGACCCTCCTCAGCCGGCTCCGGCTGGGGCATCTACGGAAAGACCTTATGCAGCGCAAAATCGTCGACCTGAGTTACGATCTTGCTCCTGCGACGCCCCCATTTCCGGGAGATGATCCGGTAGAGATCGAAATACGTACGTCTATCCCAGCCCATCTCCCGCCCGGCACGCCGGGATTCATGAATACCAGCAACGTGCGCTCTTCACTCCACACCGGCACGCACATGGATGCCTTCTTCCACTTCTTTCATGGCGGGGCCACGATCGACCAGATCCCGCTGGCACAGTGCATCGGCCCGGCCATGCTGTTGGACCTCTCCACCAAACAGCCCAAAGAAGAAATCACCGCGGATGATCTGACTCCCCATCGCCAGGCCATCAGCCGCACGCCCAAGATAATTCTCAACACCGGCTGGGCGCAGAACTGGGGCAAAGCCCAGTATTTCACCGACTATCCGCCGCTGACAGAGGACGCAGCCCGCTTCCTCGTGGACTGCGCTATCGAACTCATAGGCATCGATACCCCGTCGGTCGACTATTCGCCCAACGATGCCCACTTTGTACTCCTGGGAAACAACGTTCTGATCGTCGAAAATCTGACCAACCTCGACCAGATTGGCCAGCCCCTCTTCGAATTCGCGGCCATTCCTCTGAAAATTACAGGCCGGGACGGATCCCCCGTGCGGGCCATCGCCGTCACCGGTGAGACATAGTGCTCCGCATATATGCCTGCGGCGGATGGCTCTGTACGGCAACGGCGCGGCTGCCCTTCAAAATGACCCACCCTCCGCCGCCGCGTGTCCGCCGCGATCGCGATCTGAAGGAGAGACAGACGATGAAGATAAATGCCTTCTGGAAAATCTGTGCCCTCATCGGCGCAGTCGTTTTCGCCGCATGCGGTCCAGGCGCCCAACCCAGTTCTCAGGAACCCGACGCGAACGGCGCGGCCTCGTCGACTCCCACACCTGTGCCTGCCCAAGGGACTGCCGCGACCCCGGCAACCTCCCCTGAAGGAACCAGCCCCCCTGCCTCCACCCCCGACTCTCAACAATTCCCAACCTGGCCGGATATTGTTCTGGTCGAAACCCTGTCCGGACTGAAAAACCCTGTAGACCTGGCCCACGCCAGGGATGGTTCCGGGCGTATCTATGTGGTTGAGCAGATAGGTCTGGTCCAGGCATTTGACGGTGGCGCCATCGGACAGTCCCCGTTCATGGACATCCGCGACCGGGTAAACTGCTGCGGGGAAATGGGGTTGCTTGGCATCGCCTTCCCCTCCGACTTTTCCAGCAGCCGAACCCTTTACGTCAACTACACGACCACCGTCCCCGGCCGTCTCCACACTCGCGTCTCCCGCTTCCGCCTCCTCTCTGACGTCCACCAGGTCGATCCGGATACCGAGGAAATCCTCCTGCAGTTCCACCAACCCTGGCGCAATCACAACGGCGGCCAGATCGCATTCGGCCCCGACGGCTACCTCTGGATCGGGACCGGCGACGGCGGCAGCGCCGCCGACCCCCAGGACAACGGACAGAAGGGCCAGACGCTACTGGGCAAACTCCTTCGCATCAATGTCTCTCCTGCCAGCGATGCACCCTACGCCATCCCAGAGGACAACCCTTTCGTCGGAAATGATCAATTTCTCGACGAGATCTGGGCCTATGGTCTGCGCAACCCCTGGCGCTTCTCCTTCGACCGCGAGACCGGCGACCTCTACATCGCCGATGTAGGCCAGAACGCCTGGGAAGAGGTGAACTTCCAACCCGCCGACAGCCCCGGCGGCGAAAACTATGGCTGGCGTATCATGGAAGGCCTTCACTGCTTCAATCCCTCTTCCGGCTGTCCCACCGCCGGTCTGACCATGCCGGTGGCCGAATACGACCGTATCAGCGGCCTTTCCATTACCGGCGGCTACGTCTACAGAGGACAGGACCATCCCTCCCTCCGGGGGATCTACTTTTTTGCGGACTATGTCACCGGCAATATCTGGGGTCTTAAACAAGTGAACGGCGCATGGGAGTCCGAGCTGCTCCTGGACAGCCCCTACAACGTCAGCAGCTTCGGTGAAGATGAGGCCGGCAATCTCTACCTCGTCGATTACAGCGGCACAATCTTTCAGATTCAGGCTGCTGGCCAAAACTGACGCAACTGAGTTGAAGATGAGAACGCGTACACACGGCGAAAGGATTCTTCCGATCAGCCTTCTGACAGCACGGCACAACCTGGAGGCCCTGCTATGGATTTCGACCTGATCATCATCGGCGGCGGTATCGTCGGATCGACCGCGGCCTACCGCGCCGGTCAGCTGGGCGCCCGCACTCTGCTGTGCGACCGCCGTGACACAGGCCGCGCCACCGACGCCGGCGCCGGCATCCTCGCTCCCGAAAGCAGCACACGTGATGGCCGGCTCTGGTACGACTTCGCTCTCGACGCCGTGGACTACTATTCCGTGCTGATCGATGATCTCACTGCCGACGGCGTGTCCATCGAAGCACTCTCTCGGGCCTATAGCCTGTGTTCCAAGTTATCCGTCGCCCTCGACGACGCCGAAGCGGCCGCCCTCGCCGAGATGGAGCAGGAAATCTACGCCCGCCAGGAGGAGCGGCGCCCTCCCTCCGCGGAGTTGATTCGACGCATCTCTCCCGCAGAAGCCCGCAACGCCTTCTTCCCTCCACTGGCCGACGCCAGCGCAGTATTGCTCCAGCCTGTCTCCCGCCGCGTCGACGGCCGCCTGATGACAGCAGCTCTCGAAGGCGGCCTGCGCAGCCGCGGCGTCCGGACACTCGACGCCGACGTCTCGGCCCTGCTGCTGCAAGACGGCCAGGTGAACGGCATCCGCACCGCTTCAGGCGAAGAATATACGGCTGGTGCCGTTCTCATCGCTGGCGGAGCCTGGTCAGCCGCCTTCGCCGACCAGCTGAACGTCCGGATTCCTGTTTCCCCCCAGCGCGGGCAGATCATCCATCTGCATGTCCCCGGCCAGGATACAAGTGCCTGGTCGATCGTGGGTGGATTCAGCGGTCACTATCAGGTGCCCTGGCCCGGTGGTCGCGTCGCTGTCGGCGCCACTCGTGAGACCGGCAGTGGCTTCGCTCCCAACGCAACCGTTTCGGGCATCCAGGAAGTGCTGCACGAAGCCCTGCGTATCGCCCCCGGCCTGCGCGACGCCGCCATTCAAGAAATCCGCGTCGGCCTGCGTCCCTATACCACTGATCACCTGCCGCTGCTGGGTTCCATTCCAGGAGCCAAAGGTGTCTACCTTGCAACCGGGCACGGGCCCACCGGGCTGACTCTCGGCCCATATAGCGGGAAGCTGGTGGTCGAACAAGCTCTGGATCTACCGATAGCCTGGGATCTGGCGCCCTTTTCTACGACCCGTCTCATTCGCTGAGTGGAAGACAAATCCTGTCCTCAGCTAGTCCCTGACCAGAAACCGCCGTGCGACGCCTGCCATACGATCTGCCGGCTGCTGACTCCGGCTATCACAAACACTAGAAGACAGGCATACTCGTGGTATACTCATGACCATGATGGAGACAACGGAATCGATGAACGCTCAGCCGCTAACAACTGAGCAACTGGAACAGGCCAAACGATATATCCTGAATAGCTTGCCGCAGATACTGGAGCAATCCCCCGAATTTGTCGTATTTGTCGAAGGGGTGGTCGCCGAAAAATTTCCGCGACGGGATGAGTTTGCGCGCCTCCTGGATCAAGTGGAGGCGCATCGCCGGGAAACTCAGCAATTCCAAAGAGAAACTGGCGAACGCTTCGACAAGATGGATGATCGCTTCGACAAGGTGGACGAGCGACTCGACAAGATGGATGATCGCTTCGACAAGGTGGACGAGCGACTCGACTCATTGGAACTGACTCTGGCCCGCATTGGCTCGCGCTGGGGAATCCATAGCGAAGATCTCTTCCGCAAAACCATGAAGTCCGTGCTCGAAGAATCCTTTGAAGCCGCTGTGGAAGAGAAGAATATCCAGGGGGAGCAGTTTGACCTCGTCGTGATGAAGAACGGCGACCACATCCTGATCGAGATCGCCGCCAGTGTCCGGCGCAATATCCTGGAGCGTTTGGACCGGAAGAAGGCTCTCTATATTTCCGAAGTGGGGATTGTGCCGGCGCGGATCATACTGGCCGTCGGCACGATTAACAGTCGCACAGTTCAGATCATTCGCGACGCCGGATTCGAAGTCGTTGAGCCTGACGATGACTTCTATGGCGAAGAGTAAATACGTCCGTTGTCGGAGCACTTTATCGGGCCACGACTATCTCCCGGTCACACCTGTATGCAACTGACACCTGTAGACAATATCCCCCCTTCCATCGACTCTTCCCGCCAAGAACGACCTGACAACCACGATCAGGCAACGCCTTCCCGCACAGCCTACACAATCAAGGAGATGCCTGAGGATCTCCGCCCCAGAGAGAGGCTGGAGTATGTCGGCGCCGGCGCCCTCAGCGCCGCCGAACTCCTCGCAATCGTGCTGCGTACCGGCGGCCGGGGCGAAAACGTCATCCGCCAGGCCGAGCGTCTGCTGACCGAATTCAATGGCCTGCCCGGTCTGGCTCACGCCAGTTTTGAGGAGCTGACAAAGACCCGAGGCGTCGGCAAGGCCAAGGTCACACAGATCAAAGCCGCCCTCGAACTGGGACGCAGGCTCCTGCTCGCCGCGCCCCTAGAGCGCGACAAGATCCAGAGCCCCTCCGATGTCGCCAATCTTCTTATGTTGGAAATGGGTATGCTGGAGCGGGAACAGGTGCGGGTCGTACTCCTGGACACGAAAAACAATGTCCAACGTACCCCCGTCGTCTATTCCGGCAGCCTCAACGCCGCCGTAATTCGTATAGGTGAAATCTTTACCGAGGCCGTGCGCGCCAACAGCGCCTCACTCATCGTCGTCCACAACCATCCCAGCGGCGACCCAACACCCAGCCCCGAAGACGTGCAGGTGACAAAACAGATCGTCGCCGCGGGCAAGCTCCTGCAGATCGATGTTCTCGATCATCTGATCATCACCCGCGACAAATATGTCAGTTTAAAGGAAAGAAGGCTGGGGTTCGACTGATGCCGAGCGCCGCTGTTACGCCAGCGCGCTGACACTCAGCAGATAATCAGTCACCGCGCGCACATCGCCCGCATTCAGTTGATGGTCCTTCTTTGTGCGCACATACTTCTTCAACTGGTCGACCCGCAACACCGGCATCGAGGGGTTCTCAAGCTCCAGTTGCATGGCCGGATTTATGAAGACCGCCGCGCTCTCGATCGGAATGTCGGCAGCGTTGACCGCTAATTCACCGCTTGACTCTCCCTCTTGAAGCAGCTCCCGGACTTTCCGTTCGGTCTCCTCGATCTCACGTACGGGGTTGCCCAGTCCCTCCCTGTTGAGAAAAGTGAGCAATCGGCCCAGACTGAACTGTTCCCGCCATCTATCCCCGTATACGCGCACAGTTCCTTTGTCGCTGCGCACAAGAAAAATCCGTACGCCGGACGGCCCCACCAAGATGTACGGGACTTCCTCCAGTCCCCATAGGAAAAGCGCGTACTTGTCGTCAAACCCTTTCAGCCCGTTCTCGACAAGCTCATCCGGTCGCGCAATTCGCTTGCTGCCAGGCCAGCGCCGCGGCGCAAAGCGGTTAATATAATAGCTCCCGACATTGGAGGCGATAAAGCCCACCGCCAGCGCGCCAAAACTGACGACCGTCCAGTATCGCTGAATAAAACCGGTCAGAGCGTTGGATGTCGGTTCATCCGGCGGGAACCAGTTCGGCGTGAAGCTGGCGAGAAGGCCGACAAAAAGGATCGCCAAACCCCCCAGGGCAATTCGCCGCCCCCTCTGCTCTCTTGACTTAATCGCCGGCAGATTGCGGTACACTTTCATGGAGTTGAATTCTTCGGTGATTTGGCTGGCTACCGTTGGAGGGCGACCATTTCATCGGAGTTGTCGATAACTTCGCTGACGCCCGACTGAATCTCCTCAACCAGTCGCGAATCGATCAACTGCTTCGCATTGCGAATCGTGTGGCGGATGGCGTTGGCGTTGCTTCTGCCGTGGCCGACGACCATCAAATTGGACAGGCCCAGCAGGACCGCCCCTCCAAACTCACTGTCGTCAAGCCTTCGCGCCATCCTGCGCAGCGCGGAGCGAACCAGCAGACCGCCAATGCTGCTGATCGGCCCGGCCGTGATCTCGTCCAACAGTACACCTTGAAGTAACTTGACAATGCCCTCCGCGCCCTTCATAAAGACATTGCCCGTAAAGCCGTCCGTGACCACCACATCGGCAATGCCGCTGGTCACGTCCCGCGCCTCGATGTTTCCCATAAACCGGATGCCGGGCGTCTCCTCCAGCAGCGCCGTCGCCTCCAGAACCAGCTGATTGCCTTTGCCTTCCTCTTCACCATTGCTCAAAATGCGAACGCTCGGATTACGCACGCCCATGATGCGTCGCGAGTAGACACTGCCCATCACGCTGAACTGCTGCAGCTGCTCCGGCTTGACGTCGGTATTGGCCCCAACATCCAGGATCAGGCAGAAACCCCGCAATGTGGGAAAGGGAACGATCAACGCCGGACGCAGGATACTCTGCATCCGACCAAAGTGCAGAATGCCGGCAGCCAGCGCGCCGCCCGTGTTGCCCGCCGTCACAAATGCATCTGCTTTGCCTTCCTTCACCAGCTTGCAGGCTACCACCATCGAACTGTTCTTTTTGGTGCGTACCGCCTTCGCCGGCTTGTCCGACATTTCGATCACTTCATAGGCTGGCACAATCGGCAGGTCCAGCCTGTGAGTCGGATGCCTCGCCAGCTCCCTTTCTATGACGTCCGGCCGCCCCACCAGCGAAACAGTAACGTCGTACTGTCGTGCCGCCAGTATCGCGCCGGCTACGATTTCGCGCGGTGCATTGTCGCCGCCCATGACGTCAAGGGCAATATTCATGCGACTTTCCTCCAATCGGCAATAGAATCAATGCTATACTACTATAGGTTCGGAGCATTTGAGAAATCGCCCCAAATGCAAGAGATGCCGTATCGGATTCGATTTTCCCGGAGGGGCTGCCAATGTGCTGCCGCAAACACTAATGAGCGCTAGAATGAATTTCGGTCCTGAAGAGATGGCGCGCAAAGTGCAGGACGACGGCATCGTCGCTATCGTACGCGGGGACTTTCCCGCCCAGAAAGTGCTCGAAATCGGCGACGCGCTCCTGGCCGCCCCCGTGCTTGTGATGGAAGTAACTCTGAACACGCCCGGTGCGCTCGAACTTGTCCAGATGTTGCGGGCCCGTTTTGGCCAGAATATGTGCATCGGCGCCGGCACTGTGCGTACCGAAGACCAGTTCGATGCCGCCGTCGCCGCCGGCGCGCAGTTCACCGTCGCGCCCGGGCTCAATCCAGCCGTAGTTGAACAGGCCCGTAAGGCCGGCGTTTTGCATATTCCCGGTATCTACACCGCCACCGAAGCCGAGACGGCCCACGCAGCCGGCTCCCGTCTCCTGAAACTCTTTCCCGCCAATCTCGGTGGCCCGGCTTATCTCAAAGCCCTGCGCGCCCCGCTCGATGATATCCGGTTCGTGCCCACCGGCGGCATCGGCCCGGAAAACGCCGCCGCCTGGGCCGCCGCCGGCGCCGCCGCTCTGGGCGTCGGCGGCTCCCTCGTCACCGGACCGGACCAGACCACGGCTGACCTGATCGAGCAGGCGCGCGCCTTACGTCAGGCGTGGGAATCCGGCAGCAGTTCCTAGCTGGCGGCCGTTTCCCCTCTATTCCCGCAACTCGTTCATCGCCGCAGGCAGAAGTGTCAGCAGATCCGAGGCGATGCCCCCGGCGCTTCCAATCCTCTGCTCGCACAGCTCTCCGGCACGTCCATGGAGCCAGGCCCCCAGACACGCGGCCTGAAAAGGAGACAGACCCTGAGCCAGCAACCCCGTGATCGCGCCGGCCAGAATGTCCCCAGTCCCCGCCGTAGCCAGCGCAGCAGTGGCCACCGGCAACACAGCCAGCTCCCCTTCCGGCGTGGCAATGACCGTATACGGCCCTTTGAGCAGTACGACCGCCTGCCAGGCCGCCGCCCGCTCCCGCGCCAGCTCCCAGCGGTTGTCCGCAACCTCCTGCACCGACGACAGCCCGCAGAGACGCGCCATCTCCGCAGGGTGCGGAGTCAGGACGCAGTCCGCCGGCAGCAGCGACGGCCAGTCCTCCAACTGTGCCAGAAGGTTGAGGCCGTCCGCATCGATCACCGTAGGCGGCAACAAGGGCCCTTCAGCCGGCAATTGGTCGCGGCGGCGGATCGTACCGAATGGCGAGTCGGTTGACGAATTCGTGTCTGATCCCTGTTGCCCGTCTTCGACCGCCTGACCGTCAGACGGAACAAACGCGCCCGGCAGTGCTGACGGGCGCCGCCTGTGATTCCTCAGCAGCAGCCGCTCCATAAAGGCCCGCGTTGCGCTTTCCTGCCCCAGCCCGCAGCCGATAAGCAGCGCGTCATACGCCCCCAGCTTTGCCGTGACATTGGCCGCCGCAGTCTCATTCACCACCCCCAGATCATGGCTCAGAAGGATCCACGTCGGTTCAGCCAGCGCCGACGACACCGGCACCCACACCGGCTGAGGAATCGCGCCCGTTACCAGCCCTGCTCCCACACGGCCCATCGCCGCACAGCTGAGATAGGCGGCGCCCGGATAGTTCACGCTGCCCACCACCGCCATCCCCTTGCCAAAAACACCCTTGTGACTGTTGCGGCTGCGCGTCGGCAAGAGGTCGCCCACCTGTTCCGGCGTCAGGAAAAACGTCCGCATGTCGGCGGCAAGCTCAGGGGGAATACCAATGTCCGCCACCACCAGCTCGCCGAGGACGCCCGCGCCGGGAAACTGAAACTGTCCCGTCTTCGCGCAACCAAATGTCACCGTCATATCGGCTGCAACCGTAGCCGCATCGAGCGCGCCGCTGTCCGCGTTCAAGCCACTGGGCACATCGACAGCGACCACTGCCAGCGGCGGCTGAGCTTCCGGATCACCCGCCTCAGGGCCAGCTGCCCCCGCAGAAATTCTCCCAGGCAACGGGCGGCTGTTGCGCACCTCCGCCACCTGCCGCAGGATGCCGGCCAGTTCACCCCCGATGGGCCGGTTGGCGCCCGTACCCAGCAGCGCATCAACCACGACATCAGCTGCGTCCAGCCAGGCTCGAAGCTGCACCGCATCCTCGTCTTCTTCTGCGTTGTGGACGGGCACATTTCGTTCAACAAGCTTGCCCAAATGGCCTTCGTAATCTTCCGGCGGTTCCGCTTTCTTGCGCGAGCCTCTTTTCCGCCGCTTATTCCCAGCCTGCTCTTCCTTGACCGCAGAGCCGCCCCTCTTCCACAGATAGACCCTCACCTGATAGCCGGCGTCGTTGAGATGCCTTGCGCAAACGAGCCCGTCGCCCCCGTTGTTGCCCGGCCCCGACAGAACCAGCACCGTGCCGTCCCCACTGAGGGTATAGCTCTCCTGAACTGCTTCCGCCAGAGCAGTACCCGCCTGCTCCATCATCGCCGCATAGCTCTGACCGCTTGCATCGGCCTCCTTCTCCAGAAGCTGCATCTCCGCGACGGATACGATTCGTGTATGGTCGGCGATCTCAATCATAGCGTGCCTTTGTCAAGCCGGTCTCGTCATTTCTACGCCACGCGTATCGGATGGGGTACCGGCTGGTTGAAAAGATAACCTTTTTCGTTAAAGGGAATCTCATTCGGTTGTGTATTGCCCGCGGTGTCCGTCGCCCGCGTCATAATCGTGTGCTCGCCTGGACGAGCATCCCACATGAATTCGAAACGCGCCCACGAATACCTCGAAACGCCTTCGCTCGGCTCGACTACGGTCGCACTTCTCCAGGTCGTCCCGGAATCAAGGCTCCACTCCACTTTCGCAATCGGTCCGGACGGCGACTGCGCGTAGCCGTGAATGCGCTGCGCCCCTGCCGCCAGCTCAGCGGGCCGCGGCAGCGCCAGTGCGCTCTTGATCGTCTGCATCGTCACTGGCTTGCCCAACGATTCCCCCTCCGGGGGATAGGCATCGCCGATCAATGTGTAAGAGGTTGTGTTGTTCCGCGTCCAAAGCTGTTCAGAAGAGACAACAATCCGCCCAAGCCACTTGATGCTGGCGGCTCCCACCCATCCTGGCGCCAGCGCCCGCAACGGGAAACCGTGATCCTTCGGCAAAACCTCCCCGTTCAGAGAGTAGGCGAGCAGCGTATCCGGGTCCATCGCCTTTTCAACCGGCATCACGCGTCGAAATCCCTTCTCCGGCGAACCGCTGTCCAACCCAATCAGAAGCACGCTGACCGCCTCATCTGTGATATCTGCCTGAACCAGCACATCCCGCAGCGCCGCGCCCGTCCATCTGCCGTTGCTGACCGCACCGGTCCCCCATTGCGTCCCTTTGGCCGCCTGCCCCTTCACCAGGTCGAACATGGACCGATGGTTGCCCGCACATTCCAGGTAGGAAATCAACGTCCGGCTGGGCAAATCCAAAATGTCATCGTAGGTAAGTTCCAGCGGATTAGCGACCGCGTCGCCTTCGATCGAAAGTCGCCAGTCGGCCGCGTCCACGACCAGACTGGCTGAGTTGTTGCGCACAAAAAAGTACTGGCTCGGCGTGATCAACGCCTTCATGTTCTCCAGACGCGTCTCCAGATTCCCGCCGCCGTGATCGATAAACGGCGCCGGGTCCTTGTAGTAAAGGGGGGCCTCTGCCGGGATCTCTTCTGCGGCCGGCCGTGCCGCCGTGGGCAGTGGCAGACCCGTACAAGACGCCAGCACAGCCGCAGTCCCGCCGGCCGACAGTAGCTGCAAAAAACGACGCCGGCTCATGCCTCGCTCACGTGCGAGCTGCCAGAGCCCACCTCTCCCTTCAGGGTCCTTCCGTAATCCCAAACTCTTTGCTGTCACCCCAGCACCCTCCCGACCACAACGATCTGCCCGGCAGTCCAAATCACCGGCGCGGGCGCAGTCAGATCGCACCGATCATGAACGGCTATTCACTCAACTCGGCCTGCCAAAACGCAGCAGATACCCATTACAATCGCGTATCGCGAACTCCTTCATCCCCCAAGGCTCGTCCGTCGGATCCCGTTCGATTTGTACCCCCGCCGCCTGGTACTCCTCAAACAGACCGTCAACGTCCTCGCCCATGAAAACATAGAATCCCACCGGCGGTTTCTCCGGCAACGGTTGGTCCGTGAGCGTGAGCTGAATATGCGCGCCTTCCGAAGTCCATTCTCCCCGGTGGATGCCGGCGTGCGTGGGCGGTTCTCCGTACAGAAATCCGATCGTAAAGCCCAGCTTGTCGCAGTAATACTCCGCCGCAGCCATCACATCCGGCACAGCCAGAATCGGCGCCAAACTGTAAGCAGCCTGCGCGTTGCCCGCCAGTTGCCCCGTGCGCCACTGCTCCGCCGTAATCCCGTAAACGATCTTGTCGTGGCCGGTCTTGTCCTGGTGATACCTCTGCCGCATCCGCCCCCGCCGCCTGAAACCGACCCGCTCAGCGACACGCAATGACGCCCTGTTCTCCTCACTGATCCACAGCTCCACCCGGTCCAGCCCCATCACGTCAAAACCGTAGTCAAGCGCCGCCCGCACAGCCTCGCTCATATAGCCGTTTCCCCAATGGTCCGGGTGCAGAAAATAGCCCATCCCCGGCACGCCGGCGTTTCCGATGTAATCGACAAATCCCAGCGCCGGGCCGTCCTCGGTCGTGCGAACGGTCCAGACCGTCCCTGGCCCATCGAGCATGCCATCGACCAACTTTTTTGTCTCCGCCGCAGAAGTGTGCGCCGCATCATCCATAAACCGCATCGCTTCCGGCCTGCGATACGCGTCAAAAAGGTCCTCGGCATCCGCCGCCGCAAGAGGTCGCAAAATCAGTCGCTCAGTCCGAAGTGTAGAATGCATCGAAGCGTCTCCAGAATTGTCTTAGTGCTCCATCGATATTGTCTATGAGATTCTCTAGTGAACTGTCTTCAGTCCGAACGCACTCAAGCGAAAGAGCCGCACCCGGCTGTCTCTAACTTCTCGACTCGAACCACTAGAGAGGTCCGTACAGCGCCCGCAGCGACTCCCTGAGCTCCGTCGCCTCCAGCAAATCAGTGTTGTCACTGAACTGGTCAATGCTCCCTATGGGCCGGCGCTCTGCCAGTTGCGCCACTTCCTGGTCCCGGACAGACCGTAGCAGCGCGTCCGCGAAACCGTGCAACGCCATCACGCGAAACGGCCGGCCAAAAAAGCGCATCGGCCTCTCCGGCATCGGTTCCGTGAGCCCAAGCCCGTTGTGCCGGCAAGCCGCGACCCGGTATGCCTCGCTCAGCCATCGGTCCCGCTCCTGCCAGGTGGACGCCGTCTGTACTTCCATCAATATATCGGTCAAAGCAGCTGCGCTTTCCAACTGCGCAAAAGCCGAGCCGAACCACTTGGCATACGGAGCATATTGTCTTTCCATCAGAAAACACAGGCGCATCACGTCCCGGACCAGCCGCGACCCAATCAACGCCGAGCCCAGCTCGTCGCCCACCAGCCCCGCCCGCCCCATCAGATGCTCTTCCTGCCCAATGCGAGCCCATCCCGCAGCCAGCAGATACCGCCACACATCCCGCGGATACCAACTGAACCGCGCCCGCACGCTCTCCAACCCGATTTCGTCGTGGAAGACCCTGCCTGCCGTGATCGTGCGTAGCTTCTGTTGGGGAAAAGTCAGCCAGTCCGCCGCCCCAATCTCCCTGCTGATGTCAAAACCCAGGTACCCGCAGAAAAATCCGCCAACCGCCTGCGTTTCCACCCGGTGATTGACCGGCCCGCCCTCCGACGCCTCCAAAAGCTGGACTCCATTGTCATCGGGGTCCGGTTCACTGAAGTTCGTCGGGTAGCCCAGAAAACTGTGCGGCAAACCGCCGCGCAGCGCCGCGTCGATATCTCCAGCGTGAGTCTCCCAGTCATCCGGCCGCAGAAAAAGCTGCAGCCGCGGCCCCCAGCCATGGTCCGTCGACATCTCGTCGTCAAACCCAAGCGTCTCCGAACCCGGCCCTATCAAGGCCGCGCTGTGCGGCAGGCCGCTGAACGACCCCTCCAGCACCGGCCGCACCGCCTCCCAATAAAACCGTCTGCTCAATTCCAGACCGGGGATGAATCCCATTCTCTACATCGCCAGATCGAAAGGAAGGTCGCTGATGTCGCGCAACCGTTTTCCCTCAAGCATAATCTTGAGCATATCCATCTGGTCTTCGTTATCGATCTCTTCGATGGCCTCGCGCATCTCATGCAATGCAAAGTGATAGACGCAGTCCACGTCTCCCGTGCCGAGAGCGATAGCGGCCAAGCGCGTGGGGAGCGGTTCAGCGGTAACAACCACGATGTGAGGTAGGCGTCCTTTACGGTTGCGGATCAGATTTAATGCCTCAGTGCGTGCATTCTGTACTCGATCGCTTCGAATGGTCCATTTACACGATATACTGGCGTGAAGAAGTGGACGGGAACCTTCGGCGTTAGTAGCTCGAAGAGACGTCATGCTTGCCGCCTCTTCGTCACTCGATACAATCTCCCCTAAACGGTTGAATTCCTCGTCAGAGATTAGCCGCCGGCCAATTACTATATCCGGCCTAATAATGTAATCTTCGCCTAATGCCGATGCTAACAGCGGGTCTGAAGTCGACTTCTTGAATTGGTCCAAGTACTCAAGGTGCTCATATTGGTCAAATTGCGAGATAGCATAGCGGGTCGAATAGAACCAGTTGCCTGGTCGGATGTGTCGTAATAGCTGGAAGGTTTTTTCGATAAATGATGCTGTAATGTTTTCGAACTTGGCGCCGACTGTTTGGCCTGAGAGTGGCTGCGACGTATCGAAAGTTTTCAGGCGATTTACGATTCCCCAAGCGATTTCGCAACTCGCTCGACTCGACCCATCAGCAAAATTTGGAAATTGAGAATTGTTCTTTTTACTTGTGGAAAGTCGAACCACCTGCTGGTAGATCTGTCTATGATAATTGCTACGCAAATCTCTAATTGACACTCTCTGAACTCCCCAATCAGTTGTTTCCCTTAAGAAATCCGATGACGAACTCTTCATGCATACGTTTCTGGATCTGAGATTTCGGATTCCGGTTTGTACTGGCAGGCATCATGCGCCGGTTTCGATCCAACTGCCTCACTCCTATTTTCGGTACTTCAAAACCAATGGAGCGGCCAATTTCTGCTAGGCACTTCCCTGTTTGTGTGTCAGTGCCCCGCATCTCTGAACTCCCTACGACGACAATTGCTGCTCTACCAGGTCGCAGCACGCGGAACATCTCCCGCAGTGAGCCGGTCATTTCAGAATAATAGCGATGCAAGACTCGGCCTTTATGCGCATCCAGCCTTCCCAATTCCTCTACAATACTCGCAGAATATTCAGGCAATTTGACATATTCCACATCTGTAGTCGATTCGCCGCCGATATAGCGTTTTCGGGTCTCGCCAAGTGTACTAATCGAATGCCCGAGCCACACAAGAGAAAATTTATGGGCTCGCATGTAATCGATTGCGTTTGATGCATAGGGCGGTGAGGTTACGATCAGATCTACTGAGGAGTCTTCAAGTGCCAGACCACGTGCGTTGCCAAACTGAAGGCGCGGCTGAAATCGGGCATCTCGGAGGAATGACAATCCGTCGATGTTCTGCAGGTAGCGTTTTCTGAATTCCTCTATGGGAGAACGTAATTTCTTCGTGAGGAATGCGGCCCTTACAGATGCTTTTTCAGCAGGTCGTATGCTATGAGTCGAGGGGGATTCAACATCGCTATCATCCTCAAGGATCTTTCCACTTTCATCTATAATAACCTTAGCCCTGTGCGGGCGGGTGTGGGCCAGATCCAACGCCAACGAAACGCCACCCGATTTTGTAATGATGATGGCGGAAAGTGCCAACTCGAAAAAGGAGCGTAGCCTGGAATCGGAAACGCGTCCGGTCGCCTCGGCAAGAGCCAGCAGTTCGACCTGCGTAGCAGGGTAAAACCAGTAATCGATAAAACCCTTAGTCTTACTGTTCCATCGTTGTTCAAGACGCTGCGTCAGCCCGGTAAAATTTTGCGCCAGTTCAGCTTCTGCACTTTCAATAATGCAGTGACCAGTGCGTCGCGCCTCAGTGACATCGAGAGGGCACACCTTGACCTGGGTTAGCAAGAGTGCCAGTGGATCAATATCGAAGCCAATCGCCTTCCGATTGAGTAGGTATGCCTCTAGGACTGTTGTGCCGGATCCCATCATTGGATCAAGCACAACATCTCCTTCTTTTGTCAATCCGCTGATGAATTTGCGCGGAAGTTGGGGAGGAAACTTCGCTGGAAAGGCGTGAAAACTGTGTGAAGCATAGCGGCTCTGTTCACTATGAAAGTCCAGATCCTGGCTTAGTAACGCTTCTAGCCGCCTGTGTGTTCCTGTCGGTAAAGCGGATTCGTCGAACAAATTCCGTTGCAAAAGCATTTCTCATCTCTCTGTTGTGAGTCCATGCGAGGGCGATTGAGTAGACCGGATCTAGTATAGCAGTGTTCCTTCATCTGGGCTAGAACGAATTTTCTAATTTTTCGAAACAGTTTCCCCCCACACAAACGCGCCGCCAAACAGCGTAGCCTCCACCTCCGTCTCCAATATCGCCATCGGATGGATCGCAAAAATATCCTGTGACAGCACCACAAGATCAGCCAACTTGCCCGGCGTAATGCTGCCCTGGCTGCTCTCCGTGCCGCCCGCGTACGCCGCTCCAACCGTATACGCCCACACCGCCTCCTCCACAGTCAGTCGCTCCTCAGGATACCACCCGTCACCGCCGGGGCTGCCGTCCGCCCGCATCCGCGTAACCGCCGCGTGAATCCCCTGGATCACGTCCGGCGTCTCCACCGGCGCGTCCGAACCGAAGGCCAGCCTTGCCCCGCTGTCCCACAGGCTTCGAAAAGCGTAGGCATAGCGGCTGCGCTCCCCCCAGTATCTGTCGGCAAGGAGCATGTCCTGTGTGGCGTGAATTGGCTGCACCGACGCAATGATATCCAGCGCCGCGAAACGGGCAATGTCCTCCGCATGCAGCACCTGCGCGTGCTCGATGCGGTGCCGCAAATGCAGCCCCCGGCCGGCGCGGCGGCTCGTTTCCAGCGCGTCCAGCACCATCCGATTCGCCCTGTCGCCGATCGCATGTGTGACCACCGCCAGCCCCGCGTCCGTAGCCCTGGCAATGATGTCCGCCATTTCTTCGACCCCGGTCACCGCGATGCCGGTATTCTCAGGTTCGCCGTCGTACGGCGCCAGCATCCACGCCGTCCTCGGTCCCAGCGCGCCGTCGCTGAAGACCTTCACCCCGCCGATGCGCAAAAACTCATCGCCAAGTCCCGTGCGCAGCCCCAGCCGGATGGCGCTGTCCAGCTCAGCCACAGGGATCTGCGCCACCGTACGCAGCCTGAGATCTCCCTCCGCGCGCAGCTGCTGAAAGGCCCGCAAAGAGGCCGCCGCCTCCTTCGTGTGTACGCCCACGATCCCCATGCGGTTGACGACATCCTGCGCGTGGCGCACCGCGGCCACCGCCTCAGCATCAGACGGTTCGGCCATGCAGGGAAAGGCCAGATCCATCGCCTTTTCCAACAGAATGCCCGTCGGCTTCCCCTCCCCATCGCGCACAATCTCGCCGCCCTCCGGGTCCTCTGTATGGGCTGTGATCCCCACCCGTTCCAACGCCTGGCTGTTCACCCACGCCGCGTGGCCGCACTTGCGCGCCAGGTAAACCGGATGCTCCCCCGCGACCGCGTCCAGCTGTGCAGCCGCAGGAAACGCGCCGCCCTCCCAGACCGACTGGTCCCAGCCGCGGCCTGTGAGCCACTGACCGGGGGGCGTATCCGCCGCCCGCCGCCCGACCCGCTCCAACGCCGACGACAACGTCGCCGCCCCGCTCAGATCGATCTCCCGCAGACTCATCCCGTAGGAAAGAAAGTGGATGTGGGCGTCAATGAAACCGGGCACGACCGTCGCGCCCCGCAGATCAACCTCCCGCCCGCCCGGCGCCAGCAGCGACCGCATATCACTGTCGCTGCCCGTAGCCAGAAAGCGGTCGCCCGCGATCGCCGCCGCCGAAACCCGCGGCTGACGAAGGTCCATCGTGTGGATATTGCCGTTGAATAGCACCAGGTCCGCTTGCATGGCCGCCCCTGCTGTGGATTGCCCCGAAAGGCCGCGCATCTGCTGCTTTCGAGCCAT
This sequence comes from Caldilineaceae bacterium, assembly GCA_965204525.1. Lineage (GTDB taxonomy): Bacteria > Chloroflexota > Anaerolineae > Caldilineales > Caldilineaceae > Bin5. Next base: position 4,543,575 of record OZ241994.1, read on the forward strand.
CAAAACCTTTTGTTCACTCTTCTTCTGTTATACCATACAGCCGCCGGAGCGCCACTGTAAAGATTCATCACCACTCAGTTTTGCGACAAAACCGGAGGCGGCAAGGGGGGTGCTCTCCTGCGATGAATCAAGGCACTGCAACTCCCTTTCCCAGCCCGCAGCTCTGAACCGCTTGATGAGTACACCATCGGATCTCCTCCCCGTCAGCATCGGCCTTCTCATCCTTCTGCTCTGGGCCGGCGCAATTGCCTGGCTGACATACAGCCGTGACGAGCGGCGTTGGGATCTCCTGGGCGCAGCCCTGCTGGCCGGAATGTTTGCAGTCTTCTTCGGGCGCACCATCAGCGGTACCGTCTACCAGCCCGCCGACGGCGGCGACCTGGTCAGCTTCCTCTTCCCCATCTACCGATTCGCCGCCCGCACCCTCAGCCAGGGTCAGCTACCTCTCTGGAATCCACACCTCTACGGCGGCGCCCCCTTCATCACCGACATTCAGGCCGGATTCCTCTATCCCCCCAACCTGCTGCTCTTCCTGCTCAATCCTGCCTTCGACTACCGCTGGATGCAGCTCCTCAGCATCGGTCATCTATGGTGGGCCGGGCTTGGCGTTTACGCGCTCGTGCGCACCCTCGGCCGCAGCCGCCCCGCCGCCCTGCTGGCCGGTCTCGCCTTCGGTCTCTGCGATATCCTCTTCATCCATCTCGGCAACCTCAATCTGGTCGCCGTCCTCTCGTGGAGCGCCTGGATCCTCACCGCCTGCCACCTGGCGCTGACCCGCCGCAGCCTCCCTTGGGCCGGCGTCGCCGCCGCTCTCTTCGCGATCGCCAACTACGCCGGCCATGCCCAGAGTAGCTACTATCTGGCCATGATCGTGGGGATCTATTCGGTGGGCCTGCTGGCAGCTGACTATTGGGATAACCTGGCCACAGGATCCCACCGGACAGCCCTTCGACAGGCCTTGGCAGGCCTTCAATACCCCCTCACTGTCTTCGTCCTGGCAGCCCTTCTGTCCGCCCCAATCCTTCTCCCCGCATTTGAAATGCTCCCCCATACCCAAAGAGGGGCATTCGACTACCAGGATACTGTATCCTACTCACTGGCGCCGGGACCCGCCTTCATCGGCCTGCTGACACCCGGCTTCTTCGGACGCGGACCGTGGGACTACTGGGGTTCTTGGGACCGGGTCGAACTGCCCTATGCCGGACTGGTGACTCTCCTCCTCGCCGCCGGCGCCATCCTGCTACACTTGCCGGAAAGACGGCGCCGCCTCCTTCCCTGGGTCGTGCTCGCCCTGTCCGGCTTTGTCATCGCCCTCGGCGGCAACACGCCGGTCCACGGCTGGCTGACTCGGATCCTGCCCGTCTATGGCAGCTTCCAGGCCCCCGCCAGAACCATCGTCCTCTGGGCGCTGGCCATGTCCGTGCTGGCGGCCTTCGGGTTGGACGCCCTGCTGGGAGACAGGAGCACAAGCCGGCAACATTCCCAACCCTCACTTCGCGCCATGTATTTCTCCCTGATTCGTTTCGGCGCACCCGCGCTCCTCGTCATCGCTATCCCGCTGACGCTTGTGACAACGCATGTTCTTGATGGAGACCCCGTCGCAATTAAGCGCGCCTCCATGTCGGTTCAAGCCGTCCTCCTCGCAACTGCCGTCTGGCTGACTGTGTGGCTGCTGCTGGGCCTGTATCGGCGCAAACGTCTTATCGGCGGCATGTTTGCCGCGCTGCTTCTCATCCTGCTGTTGCTGGAGCTGACCGTTGTCGGCGTAAACATCGATGTTAGCGATAATGACCCGTCACGCAGTTTCGCCCAGCCCGAGATTATCGCCTATCTTCAAGGACAGGCCGAAGACAACGGGGCAGCTGACCGGGACTCTGCCCACTCCGCTCCAGCCCACTCTGATCTCCCCCCCTTCCGCATCGACGTCCGCACAGGTATCTATGATCTGTGGCAGCCTAATACCGCCGCGCTCTTCGGGCTACAGGATGTGTGGGGGATATACAACCCCCTGGTGCTGACGCACTGGCAGGGGCTATGGGACAACAATCCTGGCCGCCACACGCGGATCTACGATATGTACAACGTGCGTTTCGTCATCGTGCGCGACGGTACGCCCTTGGATGACCAATATACACTCGCATACGACGCCCCCGGCCCCCTCGCCGTCTATGAAAATCCCGATCCGCTTCCCCGAGCCTGGCTGGTTCCCACGGCGCAGGTCCTCCCCGACGAAGAAGCCGTGCTCGCGGCGCTGAAGCAACCCTCGTTCGAACCGCTCCACGCCGTCGTCCTGGCGCAGCACCATGACAACCCGTCCATCTCCGCCGCGGACGAGTCAGACCCGTCGAGCATGGCAGGACCCGTGTCGGTTCTCGCATACAGCCCGAACGAGATCGTGCTGGCTGCCCACGCCGAAAGGCCGGGCTATCTTGTTCTCAGCGAAGTCTGGTTCCCCGGCTGGCTCGCGACCGTAAACGGGGAGCCCGCCCCCGTGTGGAGGGCCAACTACACCTTCCGGGCCCTGCCCGTTCCCCCCGGAGATCTGGAAATACGGATCTGGTACGCGCCCGAAAGCTGGCGTCGCGGGCTCGCGCTCTTTGGTGTGGGGTTCCTGCTGCTGGCGGGTCTGTATCTGTCGCGGCTTGGCACTCGTAGAGTGCGAGGTATCCAACGAGACCTAAACAAAAAGTGAAGAGAGAGAAGACGATCGGCCCCGTGACGTCTCTCTCCTCACCCCTCTTCACTCACTCCTCAACTAAGGCAGCACCGCTTTCGGCATCTTGCAGATCATCGTGTAGGCTGGGTCATAGATGTTACCCAGGTCGTATTCCACCGTCTGCCCCATCAGAATGTGCGCACCCACCGGATCGATTCCCAGATCCTTCTCCAGCCAGCGGATCATCTCCGTGGTCGCATGTTGCGTAGCCTGATCCAGCGGACGCGCGTTGCCCGCGGTAAAGATATACGCCTCGTTTTCCCCTCTCGGCCAATTGATGCGTCGCCCCTTCTGCACATCCACCGTAAAACCCACGTCAAAAGAGATCTCCACGCCGGTGCCCACGATCTCGCCATCCCCCTGCACCGCATGGCCGTCACCTATGTGAAAGAGCGCCCCAGGCACAAAAACAGGAAGATAGACGGTCACCCCTTCGACAAACCCGCGATAGTCCATGTTGCCGCCGAAGGGACCGGACGTGGCCGTCGAGATCGCCTCGCCCCGGTCCGGCGCCACCCCGAAACAGCCCGGCATCGGCGCCAGCGGCAAGGTCAGCGCGCCCAGGCTCGTCTGCGGCTCCTCCAGCGTCACCGTACCCGCCTCGTTGTCCACCCGCCAGTTGGCCAGCTCCTGCCCCTCCGCCGGCCATGGCATATTGGGCACCTGCTCCGGGTCGACGACATTTGGGGCCACCATCGTCCGCGTCCACCCGTAAGGGCGGTTGCAGAGCAGCTTGTCCAGATGCACCACCAGCGTGTCCCCGGGTTCGGCCCCGTCCACATAAAATGGGCCGGTCATCGGATTGCCCCCTGACGTTACCGGCTGGCCGCTGCTGTCCTGTCCTCTGGCATCGACCGTCGTCGTTTCGATGCTGTCACCCGGCTGCACGCGTAACACAGGTGGATGCGAGCCGATCGTGCTGAAATAATGGTCCGGCTGGAACTGATGAGTAGCCATACATCTGTCCTTTCGCGGCTGTCTGCTAAGACGTCTTTGATTTGTATACTCTTGGGAATGATCTACAGTGATTGCCCGGGGAAAAACAGCCAGACCGTCGGCAGCAGCCAGCCGCGCCGGTCGCGTTATCAATTGGCAAACAACTGCCCCGTCGGGCCAATGGTCATTGCCGGCAGCGCTTCTTGACTGCTGATCATATGGTCAAGCAGCTGAAGCTCGCGCCCCAGATAGTAGTTGCCCAGTTCCAAAAGCTGCGGCACCCCCGGCAGCGCCAGCATGCGGTGCTTGTCTTCGGGCCGCACCTGCAAAGTGATTGCCGTGAGAAACGCCAGGCTGGTAGCATCCTCCGGCAGACGGTCCAATTTCAGCTGCACGCCCGTAGCCTTCGTCAACAGTTCAACATAGCGCGTGATCTTGGGGCGTACCTTGTGGGCGCGTTCGACCGCCAGTTTCGTATCCCCGTCGGTTACCGGAAAATGTCGCACACGTCCCGTGAGATAGGGAAGATCGCGGTTCAACTCCTCGATCCGAAATCGACGTGTGCCCACAACCTGAATGTTCATCCTTCCGTCCGGCTGACGGTCCACCTTTACGATTCGCGCAGCCGTCCCCACCCGGCGCGGCACCGCATCGCCGCCTACTTCCAGGCCTTCCTTGATCAACACAACCCCGAACGCCAGGTTCTCGTCCAAGCAGCGGTTGATCATCTCCCGGTAGCGGGGCTCAAAGATATGCAGGGGCAGCGCCATACCCGGGAAGAGCACAACATTCAGAGGGAATAGCGGCATTTCCATGTTGGTACTCCGTTGCCTAATGGAGAATTCGTTGTCGCTTATGGGCTTTTCGTCGTGCACCGTTTAAATCCCGCCATCCTCATCAATCTCGCCGTTGTCCGCTGCCGCCTGGGCCAGCAGGTCGTCAGATACTTTCATGAACTCTCGCAGCACCGTTGTGGCAAACGCCCCTTTCGGCAACGAAAACGCCACAACCATGTCCCTCCCCTTCTGCATAACCGACAGATCGTTGAGCAGAATTCGACCCAGCCGCCGCGTACCCATCATCTTCGCCCTGGCTAACGAGTCCATATCCAGGCCGCTCTCTGCCAGGATCCCCTGCTCCAGCTCACCCGATTCAGCCTCCGCCTCCCACATCTTTGGTCCATAAATTGGCGCGGTAAAGCTGATCTCCTTCCGTTCGAAACGGCTCTGCTCCGCCGCCTGGTCAGCGACTACGAACAGGCCGCCGGTGTCATGCTTCTTGGCGATGTCTCCTGTCAGCAGCGTAGTGAACCTGCCTTGTTGCTGCCGCAGAGCCAGGTAACGGTTGCACAGATAGCTTTGCACACTGGCAAGCAGGAGGCTGCGCAACCAGCGGTTGGCCATTCTCTTGTTTCCCTGGAGCAGCTCCCATCCGCGCCGGACATTCGCGCCGTTCTGCCCCAGGCGCTGCGGGCCGTAATAGTTGGGAAGCCCGCAGTTCCGCACCTGCTCCGCGATGGCCGTCGCCCGCGCCATCGCCTCCTCGCCATCGACAGATGGTCGGGTAACCGTAATCGTAAAGCGATTGCCCAGCAGGTGCCCCTTCTTGAGCTTGTTGCGATGCAGCCGCACCCAGTTCACCGTCACCGGCGTCTTCGCGCCGATGCGCGCCGGCGCCGCCTTCAGAAACTCATCGTCTACGTGGCCGACCAATAGGCTGAACGTCTGCGTTGCCCGCGCATGCTTGTCCTTCATGCCCGCAAAACCGACCGCCCTGTACGGCAGGTCGAACGCCTCGGCCAGCCCCCGCTGCACTTCTCGGGACGTCAATTCCTCTTTCGTTATGTTGACATAGAGATGCTGGCCCGCGCCGCTAGCTTCGTATAGCGGTATCTCCTCAACGATAAAGGCATCGGGCGCGGCCCGCAACTGTCCGCCGAGCCCCGGCAGCCCCTCCGTACTGTACGGCAGTCTCAAATCCAGTTCCACACCAACTCCACGCCTGCGGGGCTGTCCACACCGTCTCAGGAAATTATAGCAGATCGGTGCGGACCGATTAGGAAGAAATGTTCCAATGGCACTGTGCCGCCGCGGCTATTCGTCCTTGAAATAGAGCAAGCTGTAGCAAAAAGGAGTGCCCCGCAGCCCGCCGTAGCGAAAACCCACTTCCTGCAGCCAGCGCCGCACCGTTCTCTGCAGTGCGTATCCCGTGTGAGGCATCTCTTCACTGATCGCCAGACGTCCGCCCGCTTTCAGGACCCGGCGAATCTCTTCCAGGGCAAAAAGCGGCTGCGGCATCTCGGAGAGCGAAGCGATCGCAACCACAACGTCCACACTGTCCCTCTCCAGCGGCAGGCGGTACGCGCCGCAATGATGGAAACTGACGCGTGAGGCAAAGCCGGCGCTCTCCACCTTCGCCCGCGCCGAGTCAACCATCAACGCCTGAATATCCACTGCGTGCACGCGCCCCTCGCTGCCTACCTGCCGCGCCATCTCGACCGTAAATGTGCCCGTGCCGCACCCCAAATCCAGCACCGTCTCGCCAGGACCAATGCCGAACGGGCCCAGCGTGGACACGGGATCGCGATACCGCATCCGCACCGGATGGTCGAGGAGGTCCCGCAGCGGCCCAGGATACGGGCGGGGCCGCATGCGGTGCGCGATACGCGTACCGACCTGCGCACCGACAGTCATGCCCACGCATCGTATCAGAAGATTTCCCAGTCCCATTCGTCAAGGTCCCGTGGCTGCCAAACTGTGCCGGTACGCAGGCAACCGGCAACTGATCACTGGCTGCTACAGGGAAAACGGATGCTCAGAATCCCCCCGGCAAAGACCGCACCGCTGGCGTCCCGTTGCGCCAGGACCGCTGGCAGCAGAAACTCCCGCTTAAAGTTGCCGATCGAAATGAAAAGTTCGTCGCCTCGTTTCGTCAGACGGATCTTGTCCAATTCGATGTGGGGCAAAGGCAGCTTGAGGACGAAGTCGTTGCCCTGCTCCTCGATCTCCTGTGCCTGACCGACAAACATCACTTCGCTCGGGTCCCGTTGACCGTACAGCTCATCCGCTAACGACCGCAACGGGCCAAAGCCGACCACCTCTTCGCTGCGCCAACCACTGTACAGAATCGGCAGCGGGTAGAAATCCCGCTCGATTTCAGCCAGGTAGCGGGCCTGCTGCTCCTGAAGTTGGCGCAGATACGGATCGCTGCTTGGCGCAAAAACGGCTGCTTCCCAGGCTCGCCGGCCCTCTTCGTCGTCCGCCGCGCCCCCGTCACTCCCATGCGCCCGCACACCCGGCAGGATGCGGTTGACCACCACCGCATCCACTGGACATCCGTAAAGGGACAGATAGGTTACGGCCCGAGCACCCTCCTTGATCACCATCTTTTCAGGATTGACCACAACCCGGTAACTGGTGGTCTGAGGGTCGCTCAGTACCTCCTGTAACTCCTTTACATCATCTACCAGCTTGGGCAGACCGGCCAGCGCGTCCTGCTCCGGCATCAGCCGCCGCAAAAACCCCCCGGTCAGGCGCATCGCCGTCTCCCCCCAACCGAAAAAGCGCTCGACATACCACTGGAAGCTCTCCGGCATCGCCAGCAACCGCATCGACTCGCCCGTCGGCGCTGCATCCACGATCACCCGGTCAAACTCACGCGTCGCCGCGTTGCGGTAGATCTGTATAAGGCTGAAGATCTCCTCCATGCCCGGAATTATCGCCATCTCTTCGGCAACCGTCTTGCTCATGCCCTGCTTACGCAAGATCTTGCCCATGTAGCCCTGCAACGCGCCCCAGTTCTTCCGCACCTCGTCCAGGACGTTGATTTCCTGCGCAAACAGATTGTCAGCTATCTCCGTCGGTTCGTTTTGCAGCGGCCGGTCCAGGCTGTCTGCCAGACTGTGCGCGATGTCCGTGCTCACCACCAGCGTACGGTAGCCCATCTGCGCGCAGCGCAACGCCGTCGCCGCCGCCGTCGTCGTCTTGCCTACGCCCCCCTTACCCAAGTACAGAAGGATGCGCACTGTTTCCACCTCTCGCCACTGCATAATAATGGGGCATCTGATTCTCCTGCCGCCGCAGAGGTCAGATCCGCCCGCTCAATCAACTGTTTTGGCCGCCGCCCGCTGTGATATTTCTGGCAATTCTCAGTGCGCTTTGCCCGCTTCCTCTCTATGCACACGCCGCCGGGCGCCCCCGCGCCGCAAAATCGCAGCGACCGCCAGCGCGATCAGCACGGCCGCGGCCAGCACATAGAGCGCAGCCGCTCGGCTCAAACCGAACCAGCCCCGTATCCGCCACCAATACAGCGGCAGCTGGGCCCAGTAACTCCACCGCACATGCCAGCGATGGCCGATCGACACTACATATTTGCCCATCCGGTTGTGGGGCGTCCACACCACAAGATAGCAGCGCCCGCCCACCAGGGTACGCGTGTCGATGAGAGGTCCGGGGTAGTAATGCACACGTGTCAGCACATCCTTAACCGGCTGCAGAAGTTCGCTTGGCGGCGGCGCCACAATCGCTCTGTAGCCCTGGGGCAGCTCCAGTGGAAGCTTTTCCGTGTCCGCACTGTACGGCAGGCTCCGCGCAACGACCGCAAATGCCGGCACCACCGAACCGCCGCGGGGCAGGACAGGCGCGAACATCTGCGCCCGCAAACGGTCGCCCGCCTTGCAGTCCACCCGGTACACGTGCGTCTCCCCAAGCCGTGTGAACGCCCCAAAGATGAGCCGCTTCCGGCTGAAATCGGCGAACGATTCGCCGTCAACCAACTGGCTCCCTGGGCGGCTGCCGAATATAGGGACACTACCCGCAAGATCGACGCCGGGAACCGGTCGGGGGCCGGCTTCAGTGCCTACCTCAGTCACAACCCCTCCTGTATAAGAATACGGAAAAAGAAGCGTGCGCGTTGCAGTTCAGTATCACGGGCAAGAGTCTATCACCCCCGCGTACGCTCCGTCAACCGATAGGCTGTCTGGCCAGCGCCATAACCCGAGCTTCGCAACCCCACTTTCAGGACCTGCTTGTCGAAGTCAGAATCTTGGAAATCCAAAGAAATCTATGGTACGCTTCGAACATGAATGCTCGCGTTCTTGCCCAGCTTGCCCTCGTACATGTAGGGGTCTCCATCACCGTCGTTCCGGTCACCAGCACGCTCAATCGCGTCATGATCGCCGACATGCAGATGCCTGTAACGCTCGTAGCCATCCTGGTTGCATTGCCCTACCTGCTTTCCCCTCTGCAGATATTCCTGGGAAACTGGTCGGACCGCCATCCTGCGGCCGATTACCACCGCACACCATGGATTCTCCTCGGCGGGCTTCTCGCCGCGACCGGAAGTTACTTCACCGTCCACGTAGCCTATCTGCTGGACAGTAACTTCATGTTAGGTCTCGGGGCCGCTGTCGTCGTTTTCTGCCTGTGGGGAGCCGGCATCAACGCCGCCTCGGTCAGCTACCTCTCTCTGGTTACCGACCTCGCCGACGAAGAGGGGCGTAGCCGCGCCGTCAGCATCATGTGGACTGCGATGATTGCGGCGACGATCGTCACCGCCTATGCGTTATCTCGCATGTTAGCGACCTTCTCGAAGGAGACGCTCTACACAGCTTTTGGCGCGATCTGGTTCGTATCCATTATCTTCGTCCTTGTGGGCAGCTATCGCATAGAACCCCGGGCATCAGCTAGAACCGCCCGACCTTCCAACAGCGCAGATGATCCCTTACTGGTGCTGCGTTTGCTGGCTCTAAATCCACAGGCCCGACGCTTCTTTCTCTATCTGATGATCGTGTTGATCAGCATCCACGCACAGGACGTGGTGCTGGAACCGTTCGGAGCGAAGGCATTGGGTATGTCGGTCGCGGCCACCTCCCGCCTGACATCGATCTGGGGAGTCGGCATCTTCATCACCCTCCTTGCCGGAATCCTGTTTGTAAAACGCTTTGGGAAAAAAACGGGTGCAAATGTCGGCGCCTACGTGACCGCCGTTGCCTTCGCTTCCATTATCTCCGCCGGCCTGCTCGGCCAGTCAAACCTGTTTATCGGCTCTGTCTTCTTGTTGGGGCTGGGTGGCGGCCTCATGACCGTCAGTAACCTCAGTTTTATGCTGGATATGACCGTACCCCAGGCCGCCGGACTCTACATTGGCGCCTGGAGCGTAGCAAACTTCGCCGGTCAGGCCATCGGCAATGTCATCAGCGGTCTGCTTTATGATATGTTCTTCTGGCTGACAGGCAACCCGCTCATGGGGTATTCAGCCGTCTTCTCTCTCGAAATCGTTGGCCTGCTTCTGGCAGTTTGGCTTTTCCGTTCAATCAGTGTCGAACAGTTCCGTCGCCAAGCTGAAGTGCGCCTGCATACAGTTCTCTCCCTGGCCACCGATTGACGCCTTCCTTGCCCCTATTCCCTGGCGCAGTGCCAAGCGCCAATCGCAAGCCAAGACCTGCAGAACAACCTCCCCCAGTTGCTCGGGTGTATCCTAAATTATTGTCCGCCAAGTGGAACTGATTCATTGACCAGGCTGAAGCCAACACTGGTCAGACGGGTTTCGCAAAAATCTGGGATGCACCCAGTTGCTCCGGCTATGCACTGTGCTGTCTTTCTATGCTATACTGAACCACAGAACTTGATTTTCGGACCGGTTCTGGTTAGCTCCGATCCCAGCTCTTCCGACTCTTGGCAACGGGCAATCTGCCGCGGGAAAATTCCCCAGCCCCCGAGGACGATAGTATGGTCAAAGTCTTACTGAGTTACGATATGCGGGAAGGGCATGAAGAAGACTGTCAACGGTACGTCGTTCAGACGCTGGCCCCAGGGCTCGCGCAACTGGGTCTGCGCATTACCGACGCCTGGTACACTCTCTGGGGAGAAGCCCCCCAGATCCTCGGCGGCGGAGTTCTTGAGGACAAAGAAGACGCCGCACGCATCCTGAGCTCAGACGAGTGGCAGGAACTGATCGCCGGCCTCGAACCGTTCGTCGAAAACTTCAAAGTCCGGGTCGTTGACGCCAACGGCCGCTTCCAATTCTGAGCGGCCTGTCCCCGCGCCGCGTCACATTGCACTCCCCATGGCTCTTGCCCCGTCGCTCAAGGATTCCGCTTCCACAGCTCGCTCTCGCAGGGCTTCAAAGCCATCCTCAGAACTTCAAAACAGCGCCGCATCAACTGCCGGCAGACCCTTGGCGCTGGTCGTCTTCCTCGAAAACGTTGGCCACATCCACGGCGTCAATCTGCCCCACTGGGTGATGGCCGTAATCGATTGGGTTACCGAAGAGTACGCCAAGCTCCTGCTGCGTCTCCTCGGCGCCTACCGCCGCTACCACCGCATCGTTATCCTTGAAGATGAGGCCGCCACCGCCGCCAACCTGACCGGCGCCCTCATCGACGTCAGCGCTACACATACCGTCGATCAACTTCTGCTCGTGCATGGACAGAACCGCTGCCTGATCGGTTACAAAGGGCGGGAATTCGTCGACGCAGCCGCGTTCGACAGGCTGCTGGCCCGTTATGTCGAAGACAGCTCCCTGCTCGACCTGCGCATGGTCTACGGACTCAACTGCTACGGCGCCAGCCTGGCCTCCACCTGGCTTGCCTTGGGCGCACAAGCCGTCAACGGCGCCCAAGCGGTCAACTGGCTGCCGGAGCCAAGCCTCAGCCTCTTTCTGCGCAAATGGCTCAGCGGCGCCCCCTTCAGTGAAGCCGTAGGCTGCAGCGCCCGCCGCGCCCGGGCAATCGGCAAACGCCTCTGGCAGGACCAGCCCGACGGCAGCGAACACCCTAACATCGCCGGCAGCCGCCAGATCGTCTACGGCCGGCGCGACGTGACCATAACTTCCGTTACCGACCTGGCTCGAACCGCTCAATTCACACCAGTTCAAAAAGCCGCCGCCGCACGCCCCCAACTCGCGACAGACGGCGAACTGTCCACACCAGACTAGAGGAGCCGCTATGCCCCTGCCTAGCCGGAACGAAGCGATACAACTACTGCATGATTGGGTCGAAAATGAGGGGCTGCGCCGCCATATGCTGGCTGTAGAAGCCGCCATGCGCGTCTACGCCCGTCACTATGGCGAGGATGAGGACCTCTGGGGGCTGACAGGTCTGCTCCACGATCTGGACTACGACCGCTTTCCCGACATGGACGACCAGGAAAACGGCCATCCCCGTACCGCGCTCCGCCTCTTCCGCCAGCAGGACTACCCGCCGGAATTCATCCACGCCATCGAGGCCCACGCCACCTTCCTCGGCGTTCCGCGCCAGTCCAGGCTCGACAAAGCGCTCCTGGCCTGTGACGAGCTGACCGGCCTGATCCTCGCCTGCGCCTACGTGCGCCCCGACAAGGACCTGCGCGGCGTCAGGCTCAAATCCGTCAAAAAGAAGTGGAAAGACAAGCGCTTCACCGCCGCCATCGACCGCGCCGAGAATCTCCACTTTATCGAGGAACTGGGCGAACCCTTCGATGAGCACGTGCAGCGCGTTCTCGACGCGATGAAAGAGGTCGCCCCGCAACTGGGCGTCTCAGGCGAGCACAGCTGACCCCGCCCGCAGCCAGCGGCTCAGACACGATCGGACCGCCGCGCCGTTCACATGGACCGTACACGCGCCGCAGATACCGATGCCGCAACCAAACCTGCGTTACAGCGCAATCTCCCGTCCCGGCTTCGCGTCCAGCGAACCGCCCAGATCCACCAGCGCCGCCCCGACCGCCCGCAGGCAGCCCTCCAGGTCAGCCGCAATCCGGCTCTCAGGGATTCGCAGTATCGTCCAGCGATCTGCCGGCTCGGACGCCTCACGCATATCGCTGGCCTCATCAAGCCGGATGCCCAGGTATCCATTGCGCACTCGCAGCGCGATGTCCACCGGCCACTCTCCCGCCAACCGGTTGGGAAGCGGCCGCAGTCGGCTCGCCCGCAGCGCGCTCCACAATGCCTGGAACGGCTCTCCCTCCAGCCTCAGGTCCTTAACATCATTCGCGCTCAACAGACGCTCCAGCGTCGTGTGGATAAAGGTCAGCCGCCTGAACGTGGTTGCCGGGACCGGCTGCGCCAAACGCATCAGCGGGCCGATCTCAATGCGGAAATAGTACTCCTCCGCCCGCGCATGGTCCGCCTCCTCCGGCATCAGCTCCGCGCGCGAAAGCAGCTGATAGCGACGGACTGCCGCATAATAGCTGATCGTCCGCGCCTCCGTTTCGCTCCCGAAAGCGCTCGTCTGATAGAAGGCTAGGTAGTCGGCGCCGACCCGCCGCGGCGCCCGCCTCTGCGGAATCCGATACCAGCCCTCAGACGCCGCCCGGCGCAGGTCCGCCCGGTTGTTGACGACCGCGACCAGCACCGTCCGCTTGAGATGATAGGGGTCTGTATATTCCTGAGACATATCCCCGCCATTACTCCTTAATGCACGTGCCTCGCCAGATTCGGCGCGTACCTGCTGATCTGCTCCCGCAGCCGCAACAACGCGACATCCTTCGCCTTGGCCTCCAGCATCACGTCAAACGACCGTAACTGTGCCGAGACCGCCGCCTGCAGCAGGTCGATCACTTCAAACGGGTGCAGAAAGTCGCTGTGCTGATGCGGCAACGGCATCTGTACGCGGGCCTCGCCATCGCGAAAGAGTGTTCGCACCGCCGTACGCGGGCTGCTCACGTGGATCTTCGGACATATATTCTCCGGCCAGGTCGCCAGTGCAATCTTCAGCGCATCCAGCTGCGGGATTGCATCCGGATTGTGGCACCGGTGATGCAGCGTATCCAGGACCACCGGGATTCCCGTCCGCCGGTGAACCCACAGCACATCACGCAGACTGAACTGCCGGTCTCCGTTTTCCAGGACCAGACGCCTCCGTACACCGTCCGGCAGCAAATTGGCCGTACGCGCGAACCGGTCCAGTGCCGCCGGTACATTCTCGTGCCCGCCCCCCACGTGAACGACAACCACGCTGGCCGCGTCCAGACCCATCCCATCCAGCAAAGCGGTCGCGGCGGCCAGCTCCCGGCTCGACCGCGCCGCCAGATCCGGATCTGGGTGGCTCAACTGCACGTAAAAGCCCGGATGCAGCGTCAAGCGCACCCGCTGCTGCCGCGCCATATCCCCAATCGCAGCCAGCTCCGTCGAACACTCCTCCAGTTGCCCGTGGAACGCCGGCAGGTCCGGGTGGGTCAGATAGGGGGCAAGCTGCCCCGCCATTCGATAAAACTGGATCGCCCTTCGCTCCAGATAGAGAAAAATGTCGCGCAGATAGACCAGACTTACGCTCAGATGGGGTTGGTTCTGCCAGCGCCGGCTGTCGTGCGAGCGCAACCCCGCCGCGCCCAGCACCTTGACGGGAAAGCCCAAACGGATACGCGTCTCATTCGGCATGCGTCGGTTGGACTTCAATTTGAGCACCTTTCCATGCTGGTGAATCTTTGTTGTCGAACATCTATTTTGCCAGCTTGGTTAGGCGCTCATTTGCTCCGAATTCAGGTTAACTTAGAGGCGCGAGAAGTGAAGAAGCGCTCGCTCCTTGCTCCTCTCTTCTCTTCCCCTGCTCCTCGCCATCTTGAGGGGTCTGCACCGCCGCGGCGAGGGCAGCAGCGTACGCGCCAGGCGCAGAAACCGAACGTTTCTTTCCCCCGGCGAGCGTTGGCTGTGCAGCCTTCTCCCCCACGCGGCCCGACTTCAGACGCCGCGCCGCCACCAGCATCAGGATCAACAGCGCCAAACCCCCTGCCAGGGGCAGATAGTGTAGCCCTAACTCCACACGGCGCACCACTTCCGTTGTCTGGAAGCCGATCACCGCCAGCGCCGGCACCCAGATCAGCTCACCTAGCAAGACAATTGGAAACCAGCGCCGGAATGGCACACGAGCCATCCCCGCCGCGACCAGCACCGGAATCACAAGCACAGAGAAGGCCTTGGCCGCGAACAGCAGTCTGGGCCCGCTCTCCCGCATCTCCGACTGCAGCTGTTCCAAATGATGACGCCGCAGCCCCAGCCAGCGGCCAAAGCGTAATATAGGCCCATTCCCATACTTGTATCCTAGAAGGTACCATAGACCGTCGGCAACGATGCCGCCAACGATTGCGCAGACCATCACCAGCGGCAGCCGCATATACCCCAACGAAGCCGCCACCGCAGCCAGCAGGGTAACGATCCGTCCCTCCAGAATAACCAGAACTGTCAGCAGCGGATAGCTCCAGACGCCCCACTCCTCTAATCCCTCGCTGCGCAGCAGATTCAAAACTGTATCGAATATCTCGGAAATAGGGTTCATTCGATGACTTCCTCTATTCGCCAGGTCAACACGTCCAGCCGCTTGGCAAAATGGAGCAAAGGCTCCGTATCCGGCAGAAATACCCCGTGCGCCTGCGCGACCCAATTGCGCTCGAACTCCGCTTCAGCCGGCTGAAGCGGCCAGGGACGATGGTGGATCTCACCCCGATAGATGCGCCCCCTGCTGTCCACACTGTAAAAACAATACCTCTCGATCAGCCACTGCTCCAACGAGTCGGGCGCCGCCGGATAGACCGGACCTGTCGGTCGGTAGACTGCCCTGAAGTCTGCCTCCGGTGCGTTTCTGTGTGTGCGTCGGCTGGTATAGCGTATACCGTCATCTCTGACCCTGCACGCCATTTGCGCCCGAAAATAGGGCAGATGATAGAATCTCCGCGCCATCGCCACCGCCAGCGGGTTGCCCGCATCCAGGCTGAAAAAGAACACGCCCGGTCGTGGCTCCTCCCTACTGCTACCCTTTACGTAAGTACGCACGTTTAGTTCCGGAAAAGAAGAAACCCACGGCGCCGCCGGCGTAAACCGCTGCCGCACGCCGCGCATACGAAAAGGGACAACCGTCACCCACGCCTCACCCGCGTACGTATCCAGCGCCAGCCCATCTGGCAACAGCTTTTCGATTTGAGGTGCAGGAATGGGCCAGTGGGCAAACAGAAGGTCCTGCCACGACTGAAACATGAACCACGAACGAACGGGCAGCGGCCAGCGGCGGTGTTCCTGTTGGGCAAGAATGTCAGCGGCGCTGGCTTGACCGCGCCGCCGCAGAGAGGCAAGGGGGAACTCTTTCATCTACTGTTTCTTCACTCTCCGTAAATCCAGAAAGCGATAAGATCATCGATTGGCGTGTCGCTGTGACGCCGAAAAACGTCCAAAAGATCGTCGGCATAGGCGATCCCGTAGCGATAACTCTGCACATAGTCCAGCAGAGCCGCAAAGAACGCCTCGTCCCCGATACGTTCACGCACTGCGTGCAGGAACAAGGGTCCTTTACTATATATGATGTTGATGTAATTGCTCTGATCGAACCCGACGACGGCGCCGCTCACCGGCCTGTCAATCCCCAGATTCCGCGCCGCATCGTAGCGGTATCGGAAAACATTCTCCAGCAACGCAGTCTGCATCTGTGGCCAGTCCACTGCTTCGTAATACAGATAGACCGCATAATTGGCAAGTGACTCGTCCAGCCACGGCTCGTCCGGCTGGTCGTTACCAATCAGATTGAAAAACCACTGGTGGGCAACCTCGTGGGGCGTAGCAATGCCGAAACTGCCTCCGGCCTCCGTGTAAAAGCTCGCCGCCAGTGCAAGCAGCCCGGCATGCTCCATCCCAAACGCCGTTGTCGGCAGCGGCACAACATCCAGCTCGCGATACGGATAATGACCGAACATGTGGTTGAAGACCCCCAGGCTGCCCGTTGTATGGCTCAGTGCCGTCTGCGCAGATGCCAATCCCCCAACCGGATAGTACGAATTGACCGTGATCCCATCCACCTCTTCACTGATCGCCTCCCAGCGGTCGGTCACGGCCGCATAAAAGGAGCGCACCGGCCCCGCCGCGACCCGCCACAGAGTCGTTCCGTCATCATTGGGTTCCCGCGCCAGTGTCGAGCCGCTCGCAACCACCGCCAGCGCCTCAGGCACAGTCAGCTCCACCTGATAGTAGCCACTGTCCGCAAAGAGCGAGTCACCGAAACTGGCGCCGGCGTCCAGGTCCCAACCCCTGTGGTCATAAACTGCCAGCGTGGGGTAAAAGCCGGCCAGATCATAGACACCTTCCACAAACCCGTACAGGCCCGCCCCTGCCGTACCGGCGTTCACCTGCGTCGGCAGCGTCGCCCGAAACCAAAGCGTCACATCCGTTGTGGCCCCCGGAGCCAGACCGCCTTCAAGCGGGATAAACACAGCCGTACCGTCGAAAAGATCCCCAACCGTCGCGACCTTCCCGTCAACTAGCGCCCGGCTCACCTCCGCCGCGCCCTCGTAGGCAGGTAAATTGGGATACAGCCGGAAATAAAGCTCGGTAAGGCTGGTCTCCTCCTGATTCGTAATCCGCACACGTTGTACACCTTCCAGGCTCGGAACTTCGCCCGGCAAGAGGCGGACCTGGATAAAATAGTGTGGCGCGTCAGGCAGCCGGACCGCATCCTCGTCAAAAGCTTCCAGCAGCGTCTCGCCGTAGACCGAATAGTCGGTCAGATCAATATCCGGCGTCGGAAAAGGAGGCGGTTCCTCTACTGGTTGTGGGACCTGTGTGGGCGTAGGCGGCGGGGCTGTCGGCTCTGGTGTAAAGGTCGCAGGGGCAACTGTCGCTGACGGAGTTGGCGCAAGGACAATGACTTCAGGTTCGTCAGGTGTCGGATTCGCCTCTCTTTCACAAGCTGCCAGCACAGCAGACAATGCCAGCGCGACGGCAAACAAAACAACGTAACGGAGTTGCGGCCGACACCCGCCCCCGCGTTTCCGTTCAATGCATGTCAGATTTTCTTCAAAAGCTGACTGTTGACCTGCATGGATCGCCGGTCCCATCAATCCCGTCCCCTGTTGCCCGCCGCCGACTCTATGACTCCAGCAGGCTGCTTCCCATCCCTGCAGCGCCTGCCTTCGGCGGCAACACCATAGCGTGGTGACGAGCGGAACTGGCGATCTGTAAAGCTTTGCACAGTCAACCCTGCGGTTCAAAATGGCTGCTTGGTGTTTCCTCTCCTCTGCCTCCAACCAGGACGAAGGCACCGGCGCGGAGCGAACGTTCGGCAATGCGTACAGTTCTACCAATGCCTCTACTACGGCGAATTCACTCCCGGCGATTCTCGCTGCAAACTCTCGACAAGTCGCTTGGCTTCCCCACTGAGAGGCACGGGCAGTTCTACCACCACCTCCACCAGCAAGTCTCCCCGATTCTCGTTGTCTTTCACGTCCGGCATGCCCTGCCCTTTCAACCGGAAAACCTTCCCATTCTGCGTATCCGGCGGGATCGTCAGCGCAACCGCGCCCTGCATGGTCGGGACGCGCGCCTCGCCCCCAAGGAGCGCGGAAAAAAGGTCCACCGGCGCCCTCGTGCGCAAGTCGGTTCCAGCCACCTCAAAATCCTTGTGTGGCTGAACGGACACGGTCATGATCAGGTCGCCCGCGCGCACCTTCGAGCCCGTCTTGACCCCGGCCGGAATCGTCACCTCGAACCGGGAATCGCCCTGCTGTACCGTCCGCTTCGTCCCCATGAAAGCCTCTTCCAGCGCGATCTCTACCGGAACCGTCTGGTCGCTGTTGGGACGGCCGAAACTGGGATGATGCGTCTGCCGGGATGCTTTGCGCGTCTGCGCCGGCCCGCCCCCAAAAAGCTGCTGAAAGAAATCAGAAAAAGTGCTGCCCCCGCCCGCGATGCTCCCGAACATCTGCTCAAACTCTTCAGGACTCACCGCCCGGCCCTGCTGACGCTCCGCGCCGCCGGCGTTGTACCATTGAGACCAATCGAAATTCTGCCCGCTCTGCTCGTACTGCTTCCACTGCGCGCCAAACTTGTCGTACGTCCGCCGCTTCGTATCGTCAGACAGGACCGCATAGGCCTCACTGATCTCTTTAAACTTCTGTTCGGCAGCCGCATCGCCGCTGTTGACATCGGGATGATACTTGCGCGCCAGCTTGCGATACGCCTTCTTGATATCATCGGCGCTCGCCTTGCGGCGCACGCCCAGCACTGCGTAGTAATCCCTGTAGTCCACTGATCCGTTCTCCGCTCTATTTGGCCTCTATCTCACACCCCGCTTCAGCCGCGTGAAACGAACGCTGTCACGCCGTCAACTGACAATCGATCCAACACGAAGGACGCGAAACCGGGCACAGGGCGCCCGGTTTCTCTTCCTCATATCGTTACTGCGCCCAGGTCGAAATTCCTGGTTCAAGTCGTAGCCTACACCTGCCGGAACTCGCCTTCCACCACATCGTCCTCGTCAGGCGTGCCTGTGCCGTCCGCTTCGCCGGCAGCACCGGGCCCGGTTCCGTTATCCTCTGCCTCCTGCTGATAAACCTGCTGGGCCAGCGCGGAGCTTGCCTGCTGCAACTGCTCCGTCAGGCTGGTGATCCGCTCATGGTCCTCACCCTCCATCGCAACCCGCAGGCCGCCAATCGTCTGCTCTATTTGCTCCCGGTCGGAGAGCGGCACCTGGTCGCCCAGCTCGCCCAATGTCTTCTCTGTGGCGTAAATCAGACTGTCGGCGGCATTGCGGCTCTCGACCAGTTGACGCTGCTGCAAGTCCGTGGTCTCGTTCTCCTTGGCCTCCCGCACCAGCCGGTCCACCTCATCGTCGCTGAGGTTCGTCGAGGCCGTGATCTGGATGCTCTGCTCCTTGCTCGTCGCCTTGTCCTTCGCCAGCACATTCATAATGCCATTGGCGTCAATGTCGAATGTAACCTCCACCTGCGGCACGCCCCGCATCGCCGGCGGAATCCCGTCCAGCCGGAAGTTGCCGAGCGTCTTGTTGTCGCGCGCCATCGGTCGTTCGCCCTGCAAAATGTGAATGTCCACCGCCGTCTGATTGTCCTCGGCCGTGCTGTACGTCTCCGTCTTCTTCGTCGGAATCGTCGTATTGCGGGGAATCAACGTTGTCATCACACCGCCCAGCGTCTCCAGCCCCAGGCTCAGAGGCGTCACGTCCAGCAGCAGCAGGTCCTTGACCTCGCCGCCGAGCACACCGGCCTGCAGCGCGGCGCCCACCGCCACCACCTCGTCCGGATTGACGCCTTTGTGCGGCTCTTTGCCGGTCAATGTGCTTACCAGCTCCTGGATCATCGGCATCCGTGTCGAGCCGCCAACCATGACGACCTCATTCAACTCGCTCGGGGTCAGGCCGGCGTCCTTCAGCGCCGCATGGAACGGTTTCTTCAACCGTTCGACCAGCACCGCCGTTAACTGTTCGAACTGGCTACGCGACAGGGTCAGCTGCAAATGCTTCGGCCCCGTGCTGTCCGCCGTGATAAAGGGCAGATTGATCTCCGTCTGCGGTGTGCTCGAAAGCTCGATCTTCGCCTTCTCCGCCGCCTCCCGCAATCGCTGCAGAGCCTGTCGGTCCTGCCCCAGATCGATCATCTGCTCCCGCTTGAACTCGTCGATCAGCCAGCGCACGATCGCTTCGTCCCAGTCGTCGCCGCCCAAATGCGTGTCGCCGTTGGTCGCCTTCACCTCGATGACGCCGTCACCGACCTCCAGCACCGATACGTCAAACGTCCCGCCGCCCAGGTCAAAGACCAGAATCGTCTCGTCCTCATTTTTGTCCAGACCGTACGCCAGCGCCGCCGCAGTCGGCTCGTTGATGATGCGCAGCACCTCCAACCCGGCAATCTGCCCGGCGTCCTTGGTAGCCTGACGCTGGCTGTCATTGAAGTAGGCCGGCACCGTGATCACCGCCTGCTTCACGTCCTCGCCCAAATAGGACTCCGCATCTCGTTTCAGCTTGCTCAGAATCATCGCGCTGATTTCCTGCGGCGTATACACCTTGTCCTTGATCGGAATCCGCACCCGCGCGTCGTGATTCGGCCCCTCGATGCTGGCGTAAGACACCATCGCCTGCGTCCGCTTCGTCTCCGGATCGTCAATGTGACGCCCCATCAGACGCTTCACCGAGTAAATCGTGTTCTCCGGGTTGACAACCGCCTGCCTCTTCGCCGTCACCCCGACCAGTCGCTCGCCGCTCTTGGAAAACGCAACCACCGACGGCGTCGTGCGGCTGCCTTCCGCATTCGCAATCACCGTAGGGTTGCCCGCCTCCATAACAGCGATAACACTGTTGGTTGTACCCAGATCAATACCAATAATTTTTGCCATCTGTCCTTGGCCTCCTGTATGAAATGATGCTGGGCGCCCGTCCGGTCCGCTCCACAGCCGCCCAGTCCATGACTCCATTTATGAACTGTTCTTCATTATTCACCTAATACCCTATCTATATCTATTATAAAAAACTTCTGTAAGTATGGTATTGGGCGAGTATTAGCAATTCATATGAATTTGCCCACGATGATCCTACGCATCCCGTCCAATGCGAAACGCACAGAGACTACACCGCCCCCTTTTGCCGTCTCAAGCCACCGACCACTGACCACTGCAGTTCAGACCCCGTCCAATACCTGCACGCACCGCTCAATCTCCTCCACCGAGTTATAGTGCACCATACCCAGCCGCAGCCAGCCCCCGCTCTCCTCCACACCCATCCTCTCGCTCACAGCCTGCGCGTAAAAGGTGCCGTTCCACGCAAAAATATTCTCCTCCGCCAGCGCCCGCGCCAACTGCTCCGGCGTCGTTCCCTGCTTCCGCAACGAGACCGTCGCCACCCTCTTGTCCCAGTCCCCCCGCTCCGTCAGACCGAAAATTCGGATGCCCGACACACTCAGCAAATCCGTGATTAGCCGCTCCGTCAGCATCCGTTCATACGCGCCGACAACCGACCAGGCCGCTACCAGCTTCCGCCTCCGGCTATCCGCGGGCTTTGCCCCGCCGTACTTGACCCCGAGTCCGGCCAGGTAACTGATAGCCGCCGTCACCCCCGCCATCCCCTCATGATTCTGCGTGCCCGTCTCCCACTTGTCCGGCGGCCTGTCCCCCGCCGGCCGCACCCGGTAAGCCTCCAGCCGCTCCAAATGTTCCCGCTTGCCGTAAAGCTGGCCGCTGTGCGGCCCGAAAAACTTGTACGACGAGCACGCCAGGAAATCGCACCCCAGCTCCCTCACGTCAATCAACCCGTGCGGCGCATACTGGACCGCATCCACAAACGTCAGCGCGCCTACCTCCCCGGCCCAACCAATGATCGTACCCACGTCATTGACCGTCCCCGTCGCGTTGCTGGCATACCCGACCGCAACGATCTTCGTGCGCGGCCCGATCTGCCTCCGCACATCCTCCATATCCAGCGTGCCGCTCTCCACATCCACGTCCGCCCACCGGACTCGCGCTCCCCGCTCTTCCGCCGCCATCACCCACGGCATCACATTGGCGTCATGGTCCAGCCGCGTAACCACCACCTCGTCCCCCGGCCCCAGTGCCCGCGCCAGTGACCGGCTCAAATGAAACGTCAGGGTCGTCATGTTATTGCCGAAAACAACCTCATCCGCGTCGCAGCCGAGCAGGTCGGCGACCGCCCTGTGCGCCCCCTCGATCACCGCATCAGTACGCAGACTGGTCTCGAACAACCCGTGCGTATTCGAATTGCGCCGCGTCATGTAATCGACCATCGCCGCAATTACGCTCTCGTGTACCTGCGTACCACCGGGGTTGTCGAAAAAGATGGCCCGCCTGCCGTTGAACTCCTCCTGCAGCGCCGGAAACTGCCTTCGAATCTCTTCCACTCTGAACATTTCTCTCTCCACCCTTGCCCGTTGCGCCAAGGCGCACCGGAGGTCTATCTGCTCTTGGGCAAACCGTCGGCTAGCATCCACACGCGTTCCCGTCCCAGCAATGAGGAAACGTCCCCTCGCATAACCGCGAATAGCGCTTCTGTCAGATCGGCAAGGCTTTCCCCGCCCCCCACTAGGTCCAGGCTGTCTTCCGATACCGGCGGCCGCGGCCGTTTCTCCTCCGCCTTCACCGGTACAACGGGAACCGTCCCGTCCGTCGGCAGGCTCGCTATCTCGCACAGCTGGTCGACGGCGGCGGCAAAATCGCCGATCTCATCCACCAGCCCGTGCATCTGCGCCTGTCTGCCTGTCCACACACGCCCGCCGCAAAGCTCTTCGAGCGCGTCCGGCCTCAGCTGCCGCGCCTCTCCAACCAACCGCTTGAAATTCCTGTACGTGTGCCCGATCTGTTCCTCAACTTTGTCCCGCTGCTCGGGCCGCCAGGGACCGTCGCTCGCATAGAGATCGGCGTTCTCGCCCCGTTGGACCGGGAAGCTCTTCGCTCCTATCTTGTTGAACGCCCCGCTGGTAATCAGCTTGGCCATAATCACGCCGATGCTCCCGGTTAGCGTCGCCGCCTGGCACACAATCCTCCGTGCCGGCAGCGCCACGTAGTATCCTCCGCTGCCCGCCACGTCCCCCATATAGGCCACCACCGGCTTCTGCCGGTCTAACAGTGTCAACTCCCGCCAGATTAGATCGCTCGCCAGCGCCGAGCCGCCGCCCGAATCGACGTGCAGCAGAACGCCCGCCAGGCGCTCGTCCTCAATCGCCGCCCGAACTGTCTGCTGAACCGTTGAACTTCCGGCTGTACTGCTGCCAATGATCGGCAGACCTCCGGGAAAGCGCCGGCTCTTGCCCGTTGTGATCATTCCGCTCAGCGAAATTACACCGATCCCCTTTCGATGCCGCATCCGGGGGCGACGATAAAGTGTTCTGCGCGCCTGATCATAAGGCAATATCCGCACCTCGTCCTTCGGCCTGCCCAGCACCTTCGCCAACTGGTCTTCGTAGACGGTGTCGTCAGCCAGACCCAACTCTACGGCTTCGTTGGCCGTCAGGGGGGCGCTATCGATAGCCGCACGTACCTGCTCTTCGCTCCTGTCGCGTCCCCTGCTTATCGCCGTCACCATCTCACCGTACCAGCCGTCCAGCAGCCGTTCCATCTGCTCCCGATGTGCCGCGCTCATCTCACTACGCTCAAAAGTGTCCAACGCAGTCTTCCATGGAGCTACCTTTACCACCTCCGCCTCGACGCCAATTCGCCGCAACGTCTCAGCCAGAAAGATCGGCTCAGCCCGCAACCCGAGTACCGTCCACTCCGTTTGCGGCGAGACGAAAACGCGGTCGGCTGCCGCTGCCATAACGTACTCGGGACCGCCGCACGTCTCCAAATAGACCACCACCTCCTTCGCTGCAGCGCCGGAATTGAACTCTCTGTTCCAGCCTTGGAAGCGGTCAAAAAGGTCGGCCAGAGACTGGGCCTGCGCAAGGCTCATCTGCGCTCCCTTGACCAGGATCACCACCCCCCGCACATCAGGATCACCCGCGATCCGCCGCAGCGCATCGTGCAGAGATTCGACCGTCAGGGCCGGCTTGCCGAACGATAACAACGACAAATACCGGGGGCGCTGCGGCGTCCGTTCCAGCAGCGGGCCCGAAAGCTCGAACAATACATAGTCGGCCCAACTCCCTTTGGACAGCCGCCGTACAAGATTGGCCAGCACGCATCCGCAGGCCTGCCACAGCCTCGATATGCCCCGCACAAGCCGGATGAAGCCTTTGCCTATGAAGCTCATAACGGACCCCCTTTGTATCCACGCGCCGTCGGCACAATACACAACGCAAACGACGCCCTGTCCCGCTTATATCTTGTCTGCAAAACCATACTATACCCGCACCATTTGCTGGAGAAAAATCGAACCCCCTACGCATGAGAATGTATTGATCGCCGGAGACTTTACAGGTTATGATAGAATTCAACTGCACTCACTTCCCGGGAACGCCGCCTCCAATTCCGGGCCGGTGTAGAACACCGTTCCCAACTGCCGGTTCGAGGTGCATGTTGGCAACAGCAGTCGAAGCGCGCAACCTCAATAAGCGCTACCGAAACGGGACCTGGGCCAATCGCGACATCACCCTGACCGTCAAACGCGGCGAGTTGCTTGCGATCCTGGGACCCAACGGCGCCGGCAAGACCACCCTCGTCCGTCAGATCACGACCGAGCTCGTCCCCACCTCCGGCGAAGTTCGCGTCTTCGGACTTGACGCCCTGTCGCGTCCCAATGAGGCCAAAGGCTGCATGGGCGTAATCCCCCAGGAAACCAACTTCTACTGGGGTCTCACCGTCCGCCACCACCTGCGTATATTGGGCAAGCTGCGCGGTCTGCCTCCATCAATCGCGTCCAGTCGTGCCGCGCAGCTTATCTCCGACCTCGGCCTGGATGAACATCGGGACAAGCCGGCTGAACAACTGTCAGGAGGGCTCCGCCGCCGCCTTCTGGTCGGAATAGCGATGCTGGCGGACCCCGGCCTGCTTATCCTGGACGAACCGAGCGTCGGCCTCGACCCCGAATCTCGCCGCGACCTGTGGGACCTCCTCCGCAACTACCGCCGCAGGGGCGCCACCGTCCTCCTGACAACGCACTCCATGGAAGAGGCCGAAGCGCTCAGTGACAGAGTAGGCATCATCCACGAAGGCGCGCTGCTGGCCCTCGACACCATCGCCAGCCTCCGCGCCGCCCACGGCTTCGACTTTAAGATCAGCTACCTTGCGGACGGCCGCACGCAGGTCCTCTACGGCGCCAGCGACACCGAACTCCTCCAGCGCGTGCAATCCTTGGGCATTCGCGAATACGCCGTTTCGCGGACAACTCTGGAAGACGTCTACCTCGGCCTGACGGATGGGAAAGGACGGCTTAAGGAGGGGCCAACCGTCGATGCCTGAATACTACGATTCCGTCCCTGACCTCCCCATCCACCCCTACGCGACCGGCGGCTTCCGCAAATTCATCGCCGATACCGTCAGCATCTTCGAGCTCAACTTCCTGCCCGCGCTCAAGGTCTGGTACGTAACCGTCCTCCTCGCCGCCGCCTTCCCTCTACCTTGGTTCTACGTCACCAGGGCCATCGCCCCCGACGATCCCCAGGTACTCCGCCGCCTCCTTGCCGGCACCCTCGTCTTCGGCGTCGCCTTCTCCATCGGCACCATTGTCGGCCAGACCTTCGTCGGCCAGCGCTTCTCCGGCACGCTTCGCCTGATCATCACCATGCCGGTCTCCAAAGGCGCCTATCTCCTCGGCTCACTCGCCCACGCCTCAATCTCAGGCGCGCTGACCGTACCCATCCTGCTCGCATTCGCACTGGTGGCAGGGGTTGACATTAACCTGGAGTGGGGGTTGGCGCCCTCGCTGATCCTTACCGTCCTTGCCGTCAGCGGCCTGACCCTGTTTGTCGTCAGCTTTGCCCCGTCCATGCAGGCCGGCAACCTGGCGACGGGCCTGTTGTCACTAATATTGGCCGCCCTGACACCCGTCTACTTCACAATGGACCAGGCCCCCCTGCTGATGAAGATTATTGGCTACATCTCGCCTCTGCGCTACGCCGCCGACGCAATCGAAAAGTCACTGTCAGGCAGAGCAGACGTCTGGGCCGAAATAGCAATACTCGCTGCCATCGCCTTTGTCGCCTTGTCCCTCGGTCTCTGGAGAATGCCGTGGAGAGAAAAGTAGCCAAAGAAACCCTGGCTCGCGATTATCTCTCTGCACAACCAACGCAATACGCAATTCGCAAAAGGGAGCACGCAAAATGTCCCACCAGTACACGGCCGCTGTCATAGGCGCTGGCCTGGGAGGTAGAGCCAGCATGACTGGTCTGGTCGCTTCGTCCCGCTTCGAGCTCGTCGCCTTCGCCGATATCCAGGCCGAAGCGCGCGCAGGCATCCAGGAAATGTACCCCGCTGTCCGCGCCTTTTCGAGCCATGAAGAACTGTTCGCGGCCTGCCCCACCGACATCGTCTGCGTCTCCACCTGGCCGCCCTCACACCTGGAAGTGACCCAGGCCGCCCTGCAACGTCCTCTAAAAGGCATCCTCGTCGAAAAGCCGCTGGCCGACACCTTCGCCGTCGGCCGCCGGATCCTGGAGCTCATTCGCGCCAGAAATCTGCCCATGGCCGTACCCCATGGCCTCCTCGTAGCCGACCACAGCACCCAGATCCTCCAACGCGTTCACGGCGGCGAGATCGGCCAGCTCAAACTCGTCGAAATCCAGTGCACCGGCTGGGACATCATTAACGCCGGCATCCACTGGCTCAACTTCTTCGTCGAACTGACAAAACGCGAGCCCGTCGAATATGTTATAGGGGCCTGCGATGCCAGCACACGAACCTATCGTGACAGCATGCAAGTCGAGACGCTCGCCGTCACCTACGCCCAGACCGCCTCCGGGACGCGTGTCGTCATGAACACCGGCGACTATGTTACCTTCTCCGAACCGGTTGCGGATACCCTCTTCCGCCTCGTCGGCACGCTCGGGACGATCGATTTCTACGGCTGGGAGCCCCGTTACCGCATCCTTAACGCCGAATATCCGCAAGGCCAGCTGTTCGAATTCGACACGGGCCCAACCACCCTTCACCAGCGCCACCTCGAAAACCTCGCCGCACACATGGACCGAGCGCAACCGGACTACACTATCGCCGAAGGATCACTGGCCGCCCTCGAACTCTGCGAAGCCGCCTACGTCTCCATTCGCAACGGCAGCGTGCCCGTCCCGCTTCCTCTCGACGACTTTACGCCCCCGCCCGGCGTCAACTGGCAGCCCGGCCTCCCCTACAGCGGCCAGGGTGGTGGTCGCAACGGACGTCGCCTGCCGCCTCGTCCACAACAGGAAAGCAGCGCTGCTCGAACACCACGACCGGAGGAATCGTAATGGCCCGCTTTGGGATTGTCGGCGCCGGATGGCGTGTAAACTGGTTCCTGCGCGTCGCCCGCGCCCTTCCGGACAAGCTCCAGGTCGCCGGTCTGGCCGCCCGCCGCCCGCAACGAGCCTTCGACCTGGTCGCTGGCTATGACGTAAACATCTACCGCTCACTTTCCGAGATGCTCGCTGCCGAAGCGCCCGAATTCGTCGTCACCAGCGTCTCCTGGCCGGCCAATCCGCCCATCATTCGCCAGCTGGTAGAGCTGGACGTGCCCGTCCTTTCCGAAACACCCCCTGCAGCCACCGTTGAAGAAATGACGGAGCTGTGGGCTCTGCAGGAGCAAGGCGCCCGCATCCAGGTCGCCGAGCAGTACCATCGACAGCCCCACCACGCCGCCCGCCTCGCCTTCGCCCACAGCGGCCGACTTGGACGCGTCAGCCAAGTCCAACTCTCCGCCTGCCACGGCTATCACGGCATCAGCCTCATTCGCCGCTTCCTCGGCATCGGCGCCGAGCAGGCAACCGTAACCGCCCGTCGCTTCACCTCTCCCATCATTCAGAGCCCCGGCCGTGACGGTCCGCCCCGCGCAGAGCAGATGGCTGAGTCCGATCAACTGCTGGCCACCTTCGACTTCGGCGACCGTCTCGGCATTCTCGACTTCACCCCCGACCAGTACTTTTCGTATATTCGCGGCCAGCGGCTCCTGGTGCGCGGCGAGCGGGGCGAAATCATCGATGATCAGGCCGTCTACCTGCAAGACTACCTTACACCCATCCACGTCCACTTCACCCGCCACAGCGCCGGGCCCGACGGTAACCTGGAAGGCAACTACCTCAAGGGCATCCAGGCCGGCGAACAGTGGTGGTATCGCAATCCCGCCCTCCCTGCCGAACTCACCGACGATGAAATCGCCGTCGCCGACCTTCTGCTCCGCATGGCCGCATACGTACGCGGCGGTGAAGAAGCCTACTCGCTCGCCGAAGCTTGCCAAGACCGCTACCTCGACATTCTCGCCGCGCAGGCCGCAGACACCGGACAACCGGTCCACTCCCAGCCCCAGCCCTGGAGCAAGGCCCTGCCTGCGCAAAGTTAAGTTAGATGCGATTGCCCTGCCTTCTCCTCCTCCACGCCTTGACTAAGCAGTTGCTCCATTTGATCAGTCCCATTCCAATAACGTCTGTCGAAGGCTTTCGTAACCGCAGGCGGCTGATCCGGGAATCTGATTCAAATGATCTGCGAAATCGCCGCGCCTGCTCTTGCAGCAATCGCGGCCAATTTTTCGTGTTTGTTTCATAGACAAATCTTCTTTACAATGGTGCTGACTTCCCCACATTGAAATACCGTATAAAAAATACCGATGAGGAGAAGCACAAGATGTAGGAGCCCGAAAGAGTCCCCAAGTCTCCCCCCAGGCGAGGAAGGGTGCCAGGCAGTGCTGAAAGCATGCCATTCGCAGTTCAGACGGCTCAACAGTTCCTGGCGGCCCTCTGTCCCCATGAGGAATCTTCACTTGCTTATGTTGAGGAATAGACGTCGGCTTCCATATGTCCCATTGAAAACACCAGAGAGTTGATCGCCTTTGTCGCGTGTTCAAGTCGCTTGTGCCCCTGTCGAGCAGGGGCGCAGCCGGCACGGATCAATCTTCTACGGTCTGAGGAGGGCCACCATGAATGCGAAACGCTTGAATCGACGTGACTTTTTGAAGACGACGGGAACTGTGACAGGCGCTTCCTTGCTGGCGGCATGTGTTGCGCCGGCCGCCCCTGCCGAAGAGCAGGCGGCCGCGGAAGAGCCGATGGCGGAGGAAGGCTCGGTTGCAATGTGGAGTATGAGTTTCCCGCCGCACGAGTGGATGATGGGGGCGGCGATTGAGGTATTCCAGGAGGCAGGGGAGCGCGGGTTCACTTTGGACTATCAGCCGCAACCCGGCCAGTATAGCGCCAAGCTGCGGGCGGCGATGTCGGCCGATGAGGCCCCCGACATCTTCGTAATGCACGGGACCGCGCTGCTGGAGCTGGCCCTGGCCGGGCACATCGCGCCGGTGACGCCGGACATCGTGACAGTGGAGCAGGCTAAGAAGGAGTTCATGCCCGAGACCTATTTGCAGTCGTTATACGATGGCAACCTGTATGCCATAGGTGTGCCCGATCCGCCAGGAGACGCCGGTATGGTGGCCAACCTGGATCACCTTGAAGAGGCGGGGCTGGAGCATCTCACCGTCTTTGAAAGTGTCGACCAGATGTTGGACTACGGGGAGCAGCTGGTTATCAGAGAAGGCGATGACATACTGCGCTCCGGCCTGATGTTTACCGGCGATCCCAACAACCCGATATACTGGTTGAGCGCGATCATCGATCTGGGCGGCACCTGGTTCGACAACGACAACCAGGTTTTCACCCTGCAGACAGCCGAATCTACCGCAGCGATGCAGTTCTTCTATGATCTGGTGTACGAAAAGCGCCTCGATGACCCCGCTCTTGGCAACAACAGCTCTGATGCACTGGCCCAGGGATTGGCGAGCCTGGCCTTCAAATGGCCGGAGTTCGTGCCCTACTCAGGCACTGCCTTCCCCGGTCTGAGACTCGGATTCATTGTCAAGCCGGGGTTTACCGAAGGCAAGCCGGCTATCTTTAACCACTCCGATACATGGAACTTGGCGGTCTGGTCAGGCACCGAGAACAAAGATAGCGTCACCGAGTTTCTCTCCTATTGCGCTCAGCGGGAAGTGCAGCGCGCCATGCTGGAGCAGAATCCGGGTATCTCCCCCCTGAAGGAGATCAACTTCAATGACGACTTCTTTGTTACAGGAAAGGGCGCCTATCTGGCCCCCGTATTGGATGCCATCACCAAGGGGCAGTACCGCTATTACGGACCATTCGGCAACATGGATACGCTGGAGTACGATATCATGTGGCCTGTCATGAACAGAATGCTCCAGCAGGAACTGACGGTCGAGGAGACCCTGGTCGAAATGGAAAACGCGCTGAACGATGAGATGGCGCAGTACCAGGACAAATATCCGGGTCTGGATCCGGTTCAAATCCAGTGGGATGGCTTGCCGGACGAACTGATGGAAGGAATCCCCATGGAAGGGTAAAGCGGATGGCACTCTCCAGGTAGGATGCCGTCCACAGGTATCGGGGATTGGGGAACCGCTGAAGATTAACCATCTGCGGGTCCCCAATCCCCTGATACAGTTTCCCTCCAGCCGTCACACTTTGGGGAGGTTCAGGGTTGACAACGATAGAAGAATCGCGCGGCGAGCAGACGACCGAACGGACCGGAAATGACCTGTTGAGCCGCCTGCGCGTGCCCCGCAACGCCTTTCCGTGGCTCGTGCTGACCCCCGTCCTCCTATACTATTTCCTGTTTCTGATCTATCCGATTCTATATGCCGTCTGGGTCAGCCTTCACCTGTGGATCATTGAAGACCCCAGCGCCAGCCAGTTTGTACTCTTCAGGAACTATAGCGACCTCCTCCTGCCAACTTCTCGCTTCCTGGACGCATTCAAGAACACGATTGTCTATGTGATCGTTCGCACTGTCGCCCTGGTGCCGTTGGGCCTTCTGACTGCCCTGCTGCTGTACCAGTTTCGACGTACGCAGCGCTTCTATCTCTTCTGCGTCTTTGCGCCAATCGTCTGTCCCAGTGCAGCTATCGCCGTTCTTTGGAAATGGCTCTATCATCCGCGGTTTGGGCCGATCAATGCCCAGTTGGCTGAGCTTGGCCTGCCGCGCCAGGGGTTCATCACCGAGGCCAACCAAGCGCTCTATTCGGTAGTGGCCGTGGACATCTGGCAACATATCGGCTTCGGGGCCGTTATCTTTCTGGCAGGTCTGATGAGTATCCCTGAACAGCTGTTGGAGGCAGCCCGCATTGATGGCGCCAGCCGCTGGCAGCTTTTCTGGAGGATTACGCTGCCTCTTCTCTCGCATACGACGCTCTTTGTGACGGTCATTACGCTGATCGGCTCATTTCAGGTCTTCGACCTGATTCTGGTAATGACGTCAGGTGGCCCCGGGTATGCAACCTATGTACTCTCTTACCTGATCTATAACGAGGGCATTTTGCGGACCGATATGGGAGCTGCGTCGGCGATTTCGCTGGTGATGTTTGCTATCATCATGATCTTTACTGTAATTCAGTTTCGATTGCTGCGGCCTAGGTGGGAGTACTAGGCCCATATAGCGATCAGGTCGACAAAAAACTGTCCCGGCGTGCGATGGTCGCACCGAACGACAGCTGATTAACTGGGGAACTGGAACGGGAAACCGGGAATTGCGAGAAGGACGAGCCATCACCCATGTTTGATAATGGCATTTCGCCCAGGACGTTGGACAAGGGAAACTTATCGTTTGAGCGAGTTGTCCTCACACTCGTCATGCTTGCCATAGCGGCGGGAATGTTTGTGCCCTTTATCTGGATGGTGCTGTCGTCGTTCAAGCCATACCAGGAGATCCTTTCGCTGAGACCGACGCTGTGGCCCAAAGGGTTCACCGTGGGAAACTATACAACGTTGACGGGCGAGTTGCCTTTCTTGCGCTACTTTCTGAACAGCGCCGGCGTTTCGTCGGTCGTAACACTGGTCATTCTCTTTACAAGCTCATTGTGCGGATATGTTTTCGCCAAGTTTGACTTCGCCTTCAAGGAAGTAATCTTCATGACCATCATCAGCAGCATGATGGTTCCCTTTGCAGTTGTCGTACTGCCGCTCTATTTTCTAATCGCCCGACTGGGAATGCTTGACTCCTATCTGGGCCTGGTGATTCCCTTCATGGTCAACGCGTTTGGCATCTTCCTGATGCGCCAGTTCATGGAGGGCATTCCCCGCGATCTGGTCGATGCCGGGCGCGTGGACGGGGCAGGCGAGATGTGGATTTATTGGAGAATTATGCTCCCGCTTTCTCTCAATGCGCTCTCCGCTCTGGGCGTATTTGTCTTTCTCTGGTCTTGGAACTCTTTGTGGTGGCCGTTCATGATCATCTCGGTAAGCGAGCTGCGCACGCTGCCGCTGGGAATCGCCACCCTGGCGTGGGAATATGCCACACGCGTAGATCTGGTGATTACCGGCGCAACGATTGGAGTAGTGCCGATTTTGATCCTTTTCGCGCTGATGACGCGTACGATAGTGCGCGGGGTAGCCCTGACTGGCATGAAATAAAAGCAAAAGAGGCCCTTTACAAATTATCCAGAGTGGTCTGGAACGATCTCATTCCCGCCACCGCCGCCGCAAGGCACCCTGCACAAAAGGGTGCATCCCAATATTGGGGCGCACTTTCGTATACCTCTGAAAGCAACCAAACCGCGGTCAGTTCCCGTTCCAATCTCCGGCAGCGTAAGCGCCGCCTCTGACCACTGCAGTTCCGACCCGGCGCATCCCAGAAGATTGTCTCTCTGCAAGCCACTCTCTCATCTGGCGCAGAAGGACCCCCCCAACCAGCAGCGCTTGATCGCTTTTAATCCTGAAAATCCTTGTCAATCCTGCAAATCCTGATTCAGACAACGCCCTCACAAAAATCTGGGATGCACCCTCCCGCAAACGTCCTTTAGACAGTCGACGCCTGTCGGTGTATAATCACCCTCGGTTCTAAGAGGACGACCGGGCGCCGGAAACCGCCCACTGTAGACAGCAATCCAGACCAATGGCAAAAATACTTCTCGTTCACCCACTGTTTCTCAGTCTCAATCCGGAAGAACAGGCCCTCCAAAGCCCCTACTTCCCACTCGGCCTTCTCTACCTCGCCGGCTACGTGCGCGCCCAGGGCCACGCAGTCGCGGTCTTCGATGGCACCTTCGAAGAAGACGTCAGCGCCTTCTCCGCAAGACTGGCCGCCGAAAAGCCTGATTTGGTCGGTATCTCCGCCGTCCTGCCCCTGCGCGACATGGCTCTCACCTTGGCCTCCGACGCCAAAGCCGCCGGCGCCCTGACCATTCTGGGCGGCCCCGACCCGACCAAAGACCCCGCCTCCTATCTCCAATTCCCCCAGGTCGACATGGTCGTCCATCATGAGGGCGAGCAGACCCTCGACGCGCTGCTCCGGCTGCTCGACGCCGGCCCTCTCACGCCCGATCTGCTGGCGCGTGAACCCGGTATCGCCTACCGCGACGCCGCCGGCGCGCCCGTCGTGAACCAGCCGCGCCCCCCCGTCGAAAATCTGGACGAGCTCCCCCTCCCTGCCCGCGACCTGATCGACATGGACCGTTACCTCGACACTTGGCGCGAAGAAAACGGCTACTCATCCCTCACCATCTCCACCTCCCGCGGCTGCCCCTATGGCTGCGACTGGTGCCAGGACTCAGTTCACGGCCAGGCCTTCCGTCAGCGGTCACCCGAGAGCGTCGCCGCCGAGATGAAGCAGCTCAAAGAGACCTACGATATCGACCGCCTCCGCGTCGTTGATGATGTCGACGGCATTGAGCGAGAATGGGTCGAAGGCTGGGCCGAAGCCGCCGAAGCCGCAGACGCCGCTATCCCCTTTGAGGCACTCTACGACCTCGAACGCCAGGACCTGCCGATGCTCGATGTGCGCGACACCTTGTGAAAAAAGCGCAATCAGTATCTCCCCACCGTGAGTGGGGCCTTACATGCACCACCGGACGACGCGGCTGTCGGGAACTGAACATTGAAGGACTTCTTCTCAGACGGCTCGCCCTTCCTCCGCCACTCCCTGCTGACCGCCGAACGAACCCGGCAAGAGATCGATTTCCTGGTCGACGCGCTGCCCCTTACCCCCGGCGCACGCGTCCTCGACGTCGGTTGCGGCTTCGGCCGCCACAGCGTCGAACTGGCCCGCCGCCACTACCATGTCCTCGGCATCGACCCCGCCGCAGCCATGGTCAGAGCCGCCAGGCAAAACGCGCAAGAGGCCGGTCTTGATGTCAACTTCCAGCAAGTAGCCGCAGAAGGGTACTTCCCCGCCCAACCGTTCGACGCCGCTCTCTGCCTCTTCACAACACTGGGACAGGTCCCGCCAACGTCAGATGATGACAACCGCGACCTGCTTACGACCGTCTTCAACTCCCTCAAAGAAGGCGGCCGCTTCGCGCTCGAGCTCCCCCAAAAAGAACCCGCCCTCGACGCGCTCAAACCATCCGACCGCTTCGGCGGCGACACCAGCTACGCAGAGGTGCAGCGCAGCTTCGATGCCCAAACCGGTATCGTCACCGAACAGTTCCACATCGTCTCCCCTGACGGCTCCCATGACTACCATCTGCGCTACCGTCTCTTCACCCGGCAAGATGTCATCGACCTCCTTGCCGCGGCCGGACTGCAAATCCTCAAGAGCTATGACGGCTACAACCCCGCCGACCTGTCCGGTGACAGCCCCGCCATGCTCTTTGTCTGCGCCAAATGACTCCAAATTGGCTCACGCCCGACCTGCTCAATCTGCTCCTGCAGGGCCTCCTCCTCACCGTTGTTCTGACCGCCGTCACTGCCGCGCTCGCCCTCATCCTCGGCGTCGCCGCCGGTACCATGCGCATCGTCGGCAACCGCTTTGCCGGCGCCCTCGCCGTTCTCCATGTGGAGACGCACCGCAACTTGCCCGCCCTCGTGCTTATGATCATCTGGGCATTCGCCCTGCCAAACCTCTTCCCCGCCGAGTTGAGGCGCTCCATCTTCTTTGATAACGCCTTCCTCAACTGGCTCGGCAGTTGGAGCGGGCTCTCCCTGCCCTACTACACGCTCGCCGCCGGGGTCGCCCTGGTCCTCAATACCAGTGCCTACCTCGCAGAGCTCTTTCGCGCTGGCGTCGGCGCCATTCCCCAACAACACGTTGACGCCGCCCGCACGCTCGGCGCCTCGCGCCTGAAACTCTTTTGGACGGTTCTGTTGCCTCAGGGCCTCCGTACCTCTTTCCCGGCCATCTCGACCCGGCTCATCCACCACCTCAAAAACACCGCGCTGGCCGCCTTTGTCGCCACGCCTGAATTCTTTCACAGCGCCCAGACCGCGATTACCCGCACTTTTCTGGCGCTCGAATTCCTCATGCTCGCCGCCATCGTCTACCTGCTGCTCGCCTTCGCTTTCTCCGGCCTTCTGCGCTGGGTCGAGAAGCAATGGCTTGTCGCCGGAGGCTGACAGTGCCCGTACTCCACCGCTGCCCCTGGCTCCTGATCGCCGATGAATGACCACATATCCTTCCTGATCGAAAAGCTGCCTGCCCTTCTGTTCGGTTTCTCCGGGCAGCGGCCCGGCGGACTCTTCCTCAGCCTCATCCTGGCCGTGCTCGCCGTGGCTGTCGGCTTCTGTCTTGCAGTGCCCGTCAGCAGCGCCGAACGGTCTCGCTGGCGCCCGCTGCGATGGTGCGCCGTCGCCTACGTCGAATTCTTTCGCGGCATTCCCCTGATCCTCCTGCTCGTTCTCGTCCACCAGGGCGTCGGCGGCGTACGCTTCGGGCTCAACTGGAGCCCCCGCACCTCAGCACTGGTCGCCCTGGCACTCTATTCCAGCGCCTATCAGGCCGAAATTCTGCGCGCCGGACTCGCCGCCGTACCCCAGGAGCTGGTCGAGTCCGCCCGCCTCATGGGCAGCCGCCCCCGCCAGGTCTACATCCTCGTCAAACTGCGGTACGCCCTCCGCGTCATGCTGCCCGCCTTCACCGGTCAGGCCATCAGCCTCTTCAAGGACACCTCCGTCGTCGTCGTAATCGGAGTCGCCGAAGTCATGACTGTCGCCCGTATGGCCCTTGGCGCCGATGTCACCAACGCGCCCTATTGGGTAACCATGTACAGCTTTGTCGGCATACTCTATTTCGCCCTCGCCTTCACCCTTTCCCGCCTCTCCCAGCGCTGGGAACGGCGCAGTCGACCATCCGATCTTGTCCACTCCTTTTTCAGCTACTGAAGCAGGCCCGCCATCGCGGCTTGCGCTCGTACTGTGTACAGGGAACTGCCCGTGAACAACACCTGGAATTCCGACTCTCCCCAGAGGGAATGCAGCGCAAATGCGTACCAATGCTTACATTTTTTGCGTCTCCAACTGTGGTACGCTTGAACGAATATGCTGCAAGTGTGAATTCATCTGCGTTTGCACAGCCGTCGCAACGAGATGACCGCCGCGCTATGCAGCGCGTTTCCGAAAATCGCCCCCGTTTTGCCCAACCTTGGTGCAATCTGATACACTTCACGAAAAGGAGCCACATTCAATGAAGAATGCATCGCAACTTATCCTCCCCTTGCTACTCGTCGCCCTTCTACTGGCCGCTTGCCAGGCGATTCCGGCAATGCCCGCTGGCGACACTCTCTCCTTGGCCGATGAAATAACCGCTCGCGGGACCGTGCGTATCGGTGTGCGCAACGACAATCCTCCGCTGAGCTTTGTCACCGAAGACGGTGATTGGGTCGGCTTTGATGTCGACCTTTCCCACGCCATGGCCGCCCAGTTGGGCCTGGAACCCGAACTGATCGTCGTTGACGGTACCACCCGCATCAGCTTCCTCCAGGAAGGCCGCGTCGACATTTCGATCGCCAGCATGAACCACACCCGCAAACGCGACAACGCCATCGACTTCAGCATCACTTATTTCTGGGACAACCAGTCCTTTCTCATTCGTACCGGCGAATACACCTCCATCGATGAGCTGATGGGCAAAAAGGTGGCCGCCAATGCCGGCAGCTCCGCCATCCCCTCCTGGATCGCCTACAGCGAGGCCCAGGGCGGCCCGGCCCCCGAAATTGTCGAATTCAGCGACAAGCTCGCCGCTATGCAGG
This sequence comes from Caldilineaceae bacterium, assembly GCA_965204525.1. GTDB lineage: Bacteria > Chloroflexota > Anaerolineae > Caldilineales > Caldilineaceae > Bin5. The sequence continues at coordinate 4,580,504 of OZ241994.1, forward strand.
CCCTCCGTGACGGCGCCGTCGAAGGCTACACCGAAGACAACATCACCATGTTGGCCCTCGCAGCCGGCGACCCCGCCCTCGAGCTCCTGCCCGGCGGACACAATCCCGTCCAATTCGGCATCGGCGTGCCCAACAACCAGTCAACCTGGCGCGATCAGGTCAACTACGCCCTCCAGGAGCTCTGGAAGTCCGGCGTCTACCACGAAATCTACTCGCGCTGGTTTGAAGGTCCGGATGCTCAGATACAGCTGCCATTAAGCGGTCAGATGGAGATTTGGCCGGAATAAACTGCAATCCCGGTTCCTCTGCCCGCGGTCGTGGAACCGGACACCGTGCAACGATAGGCCCGCGCCAGCAGCTTCTTACCAACTGTCCAAACATGACCACCGTCTCACTGCACAAGCTTTCTCACAGCTTCCCCTTCAGCTCTCCCGTTCTGCACGACGTCTCCTTGACCGTCGGACAGGGTGAGTTGATGGTCCTGCTGGGCCCGTCCGGCAGTGGCAAAACCACCATTCTGCGCTCCATAGCCGGACTGGTGCATCCCGGTAAAGGCGATATCCGCTTCGACGACCAGTCCGTGCTTGGCGTGCCGCCGGAAAGACGCGGCGCCGTCATGGTCTTCCAGGAGCATGCCCTTTTCCCTTTCATGGACGTCGGTGCAAACGTCGCCTTCGGCCTCAGGATGCGGCGGGTCGGCGCAAGTACGATTCGCACCAAAGTCGCCCAGGCGCTGGCAGCCGTGCAGTTGGCCGGCTACGAGTCCCGCCGCCCCGACGAGCTGTCCGGCGGCCAGCGGCAGCGGGTCGCTCTTGCCCGGGCCCTGGTCATCCAGCCGCGTGTCCTCCTGCTGGACGAACCTCTCAGCAGCCTGGAACCCAGCTTGCGCGAGGACCTGCGCGACACCATCCGTACCCTCCAGCAGCAGGCCGGCATCACCATGATCTTCGTCACCCACGATCAGACCGACGCCGTTGCCGTCGCCGACCGCATCTGTCTGCTCATGCAGGGCGCCGTCCGCCAGATCGGGGAGCCGCGCAGCTTCTTCGAACGTCCGGTCGACAGCGATGTGGCCCGCTTCTTCGGTGGCATAAACTTCCTGCCGGGCATCAAGCGCGGCCGCATCGTCGAAACCGATCTCGGCCCACTCGAAGTCGACGACACCGAAAGGCCCGATGGAGATGTGCTCGTAACCATCCGCCCCGAAGCCGTCGAGGTCGGAACAAATGGCCACAACAATCTGGTCGGCATGGTCGAGTCCTACAGCTTTCAGGGACTGGTCGCCCGCTGCGGCGCCGGCATCAGCGACACCCAGTTGCAACTGACCGTGACCCCCTATCAGCGGTTCCGCCGTGGCGAAGAAATCGTCCTGCACCTGCCTCGAGAACGGATCCATCTCCTGCCCGCCGAGACAGATCTATGAGCCTGCAGGCGCCCCTCTGGCCCATCGCCGTCGCCCGCGCCATCATCGGCCTCCTGTGGCTCTTTTCCTTGCGCTGGAAGCTGCCGCCCGATTTCATGCCCGCAGAGGGCCACGGCCTGATGGACTGGTTGCAGCTGGAAGTGGCCCATGCCGCCTTCCCGTTCTACGGCCGTCTTGTCGAGCAGTTAGTACTGCCAAACTTTACGCTCTTCGCCTGGATGATCTTCCTCGCGGAGTTGGTCGTTGGCCTCAGCCTGCTGACCGGCGCATTCACCCGCCTCGGCGCGCTGCTGGGCTTGGGCCTCGCCCTCAACCTCGGCATCGGCCTCCTGGAGGTGCCAGGCGAATGGCCTTGGAGTTACGCCATGCTCGCAATGTGGCACGGGCTTTTCTTTGTAACAGGTGCCGGCCGCGTCTGGGGCCTGGATGGGCTGAGAAGTAGGAACTGAGGCCGGGATCCGGTCTATGGAACTGTCACTCTCTTCCTGCGCAGTGTGTTCCATATCCTGCCAAAAGAGATTAGCTGCTAATCAGTTGTTGGTTGGCTGGCGGCGGCCGCAACCAGCAACAGAAAATCGCAAACGGAATTCTGTCGCATGACCATCCTGCTGGCCCTTGCCGCCGGTACAGTGCTCGGTTACCTCCTCGAGAGGGGCGATTTCTGTTTTCACAGCACCCTGCGTGGCCTCATCCGCCGGCCGCCGCAACTGGACCTGCTCCGCGCCTATCTGCTAACGCTGCTCATCGCCATCCCCCTCGTGCAGGGGATGATCGCCCTCGGCTGGATAACGCCCTGGGTAGCGCCTTGGGCTTGGCAGGCGAACCTCGTCGGCGGCCTCATTTTCGGCGCTGGCATGGTAATCGCCTCCACCTGCGTGACCGGCATCTTCTATAAACTCGGCCACGGTATGCTCGGCACGCTCGTCGGACTGGTAACCTGGACAATCGGTGATCTGCTCGCTTGGCGCGGGCCCCTCAACTCTCTGCGGATCGCGTTGAATGAGAATCCTGTGGTAACGGGAGGAATGGCAACGACGCTCTTGAATCTGCTCGGCTCAACATTGGGAATCGGCCTGCTTCTCCTGCTGCTGGCCGCCGCAGCCCTCTTCCTCTGGCGAAGCCCCCGCCCCCGTCAGGGCGACTACTGGTCCTGGCTGTCCCTCGGCCTGTCCGTTGGTCTTTTCACCAGCTTGGCCTGGCTCTTGGCCCGCGCCGGCGGCGCCAACTATACTTTCGGCACGTCACGCGTGCCCACCACGCTCTACGAATCCCTGCTCGGCGGAGGCGAGATCGGGAATCTGTGGATTCCCGTGGCACTGATAGCTCTTCTGCCCGGCTCCTTCATCGCCGCCCGCACGGCCGGCACATTCTGGGCCAGAGGAGAAACGTCCGCCCGCTATTCTCAGTTGGCCGCCGGCGGTCTGCTCATGGGCATCGGCGCCGGCATTTCCGGCGGCTGCAACCTGGGCCACTCCTTGGTCGGCGTCCCCCTCCTCAGCCTGGGCAGCATGACCACTACCCTCGCGATGCTGCTTGGCGTATTTCTTACCGACCGCGCCGTAGACCTGCTGCGCCCCCGGCAGCCGCAACCAAATAGAACATCCACCGGCGCTATAGCGCCAAGCTGATCAATGATGATCAAACATCGTATATCAATAGGAGTATTGACATGGGTCAGGAACAGAACACAGCTCGACAGGCCGTCGCCATTCTACGCATTACTCTGGGAGTGATACTGATCGTCACTTGGTTCAAAAACCTGCAGGACGGAATCTACACGGCCGACGGCATCGTCGGCCTCTTCAACTATCTCTTTAACGACAACGGCGGCGGTCCGGCCTTCTACCGGGCAATAATCAACGGCACAATCCTCCAGGTGCCCGGCCTCTTCGCTGTCTTTCAGTTGGTCGGCGAGTTGCTGCTGGGCCTCGGACTTCTGGTCGGCCTTTTCACGCCTCTGGCTGCCGTCGGCGCAGCACTGTTCTTCTTTAATCTGTTCCTGGCCTATCTCGGCGGCCAGGAGTGGATATGGACCTATGTGCTGCTCACCGTATCGGCTCTGGTGACGGCCCTGACCCAGGCCGGTCGTGCTTGGGGTTTGGACAGCCTGCTCCTGCGGCGGCTGGGAGAACCCCCGGGCGGCCCTATCTGGTAACATGGTCGGATCCTTGCGTTTGGTCTGATCCCGAGGAATGCACGATTAGGGCACAATGCCGTTAACACAGAAATCGAAACACACCCCTGCTGCCGCCTCCTTGCCCTGAGCGAGTACTGAATTGGCTACCGGAGACGGCAAACTGAAGGCTGAAATCTTCGTATGACGGTTCTGCAACTTATCTACATAATCGGCGCTTCTCTTCTCGCCATCTATGGCATGCAGGCGCTGCTACTGACCCTCATCGCCCGGCGAACCCTCTTCGACGCGGCACCGCCGCCGCCTCCCGACACACGGGACTATCCCTCCGTAACCGTTCAGCTACCGGTCTTCAATGAACGGCACGTCGTGCGGCGCCTGGTCGACGCCGTCGCCGCTTTCGACTGGCCCGCAGACCGGCTCCAGATTCAGGTCCTTGACGACTCGACCGACGACACCAGCCAGATCATCGCCAGCAGTATCGCCTTCCACCGGCGCAACGGCATCGACATAACCCAATACCACCGTACTGACCGCAAAGGGTACAAAGCTGGCGCCCTGCGCAATGGGCTTGCCCATGCCGGCGGCGAATTTATCGCCATCTTCGACGCCGATTTCGTGCCCCCGCCTGACTTTCTGCAGCGTACCATCTCCCCCTTCGATGATTCCCAAGTCGGCTGCGTCCAGACCCGCTGGGGCCATCTCAACGCCAGCGTCTCCCGCCTGACTCTGGCCCAGTCCCTTGGCATCGACGGCCACTTCGTCGTCGAACAGCGGGCCCGCAACGAACTGGGCGCACTGCTCAACTTCAATGGCACCGCCGGCCTCTGGCGTCGCTCCTGCATGGACGAGGCAGGCGGCTGGCAAGAGGACACGCTCACCGAAGATCTCGACCTAAGCTACCGGGCACAACTGTGCGGCTGGCGCGTCGCCTATCTGCCGGACGTGATAGTGCCCGCAGAAATCCCCGTCTCTGTCGACGCCTTCAAGCGTCAGCAATTCCGCTGGGCCAAGGGCAGTATGCAGACAGCAAGAAAACTTTCCATCACCCTCCTCGGCTCCGGGCAACCTCTGTGGCGCAAGGCGCTTGGCATCGCCCATCTGACCGGCTACGCCGTCCACCCCTTGATGCTCCTCAACCTGCTCTTCCTGCTGCCGATGATGTCCTCTTTCAGCCCGGCCCTGAGAATCGCCTCCCTCTTTTCCCTCACCGCCATCGGCCCTCCGCTCATGTACTGGACCGCCATGCAAAGTCAGGGTGTCTCAGTCCGCCAGCGGATTCGCCAGCTCATGGTGCTGCTTGGGCTGGGAACCGGACTCTCCGTCAACAATAGCCGCGCCGTCTTTGAGGCGCTTCTCGGCGTCCGCAGCGCCTTCAAGCGCACGCCAAAGTTCGCGGTCACCCGCGCCAGCAAGGACTGGCATTCCAGCGCCTACGTTCTGCCTAGCGACCCGACCGTCTGGGTCGAAATCGTCCTCGCCGTCTACGCAAACGCGCTCCTGGTGTACAGTCTCCTCAACGGCTTTTGGTGGCTTTTCCCCTGGCTCTCCCTCTACGCCTGCGGCTATACCTATATCTCCTACCTTTCCATCCGACAGGCCTGGGAAAGACGCGGCGCGCTGCGCCACGGGCTGGCTGCCGTACGGGAGGCGGGAGATTGAACTCTAGCGGCGAAGAGACGGAGCAATCGAGGGACTGCGCACATCACGCGCCCGACACCCGGTCCCTTCCCGACGACGACCTCCACCCGGACCTCCAACCGCCCGCCGAAGACGCCGCCCGCCGTGCCCTGCTCGTCATGGCGAAACAACCCGTCGCCGGGCGCGCCAAAACCCGCCTCGTCCCGCCCCTCACCGGCAGCTCCGCAGCCTCCCTGTACCACTGCTTCCTCCAGGATATCCTCGCAACCGTGCGAGTCGCCGCCCAACAGGAAGCTTTCATTCCCGGAATCGCCTATACACCGGCTGCCGCCCGAGATTACTTTCGTCAACTCGCGCCCGACTTCCTGCTGGTCCCACAGCAAGGCCCGCCGACTGCCACTGCCGGTCCTCGGCCCGAACGCTTGGGCGACCGCCTCCAATACGTCCTCTCCGCTGCCCTGAGCCTCGGCCATCGCCAGGTCGCCGCCATAAACAGCGACAGCCCCACTCTGCCCCCGGACCTGCTGTGGTCCGCCTTTCGACGTCTGGACGATCCCCGGGTCGACGCCGTGTTCGGCCCCTGCGCCGACGGCGGCTACTACCTGATCGGCGTCAAAAGGCCGCCCGGCCGCCTCGTTACAGACGTCCAAATGTCCACACCAACCGTCCTGCGCGACACACTGGCCATCGCCGCCGCAGAAGGCCTCCGCGTCGATCTGCTGCCAGAGTGGTATGATATCGACAGCGCCGATGAGCTCCAACGTCTGTCTGTCGAACTGACCTCCCATCCCGAACGCGCCCCGGCCACAAGCCGCTTCCTGACCACCCAATGGACGTCGACGTCATCATCCCAGCGCTGAACGAGGCCGGCAACATCCCGCAACTCGTACGCGAGGCCGCCGCGCAGCCCGTCGCCCGTGTCATCGTCGCCGACAACGGCTCCACCGATGGAACAGGACCTCTCGCCGCCGAAGCCGGCGCGCACGTCATCGTTGAGCCGCGGCGGGGCTACGGTTACGCCTGCGCCGCCGGCGTCGCCGCCGCCACCGGAGATATCCTCCTCTTCCTCGACGGCGACTTCAGCTCCCTGCCTGCCGAGATGCCAAGGCTCTTCCTCCCAGTTCAACAAGGCCAGGCCGATCTCGTGCTCGGCTCACGCGTGCTCGGCGACATCCTTCCCGGCGCCATGCCTCCCCATCAGCGCTTCGGCAACTGGCTCACCTCCGCGCTCATGCGCCAGCTCTACAAGGTAGCCGTCACCGACCTCGGCCCCTACCGCGCCATCCGCCGGGACCTGCTGCAAGAACTCCATATGCAGGAGATGACCTTCGGCTGGCCCACCGAAATGATGGTAAAATGCGCCCGCCGGGGCGTCCCGATCCTGGAAGTACCGGTCAGCTTCGCCCCCCGTCGCGCCGGACAGTCCAAAGTCAGCGGAACGCTCCGCGGCTCCGTCCTGGCCGCCTACTACATTCTCGGCGTCACCCTGCGCTATGCCTTCTCAACCCGGCAGGCCTAAGTGTAAAAGGGGCCAGTTAGTCACGATCCACTGCCCACTGCCGTTTACTGACCACCGACCACTTCACCCATGAGCCACCGTAAAGCAATCTACTGCATGGCTCTGGCAGCCGTCTTTTTCAGCACAAGTGGACTGCTGATCAAAGTGATTTCCGTTCCCCATCTGCCCCTGCTGGGCGTGCGCGGCGCCTTTGCCGCCCTGACCATCGCTCTCTTCATGGCGCGCCCTCGCCTGCTATCCGCGCGCCGCAACCCATCCGACAGCCCGCGTCCCACTCAAGCAAAGCCTCAATTGAAAGTCCCCTGTTCGCTCCCCCTGCTTGGCGGGGCCATCTCCCTCGTCTGCGCCCAAGCCTTCTTTATTTTCGCCGTCCGCGATACCACGGCCGCCAACGCCATCTTCCTCCAGTACACCGCGCCCATTTTCGTGGCCTTCTTCGGCATTCGCTATCTCCGCGAAGCCGTGAGCAGGTTGGACTGGCTCGCCCTCGCTGCCGTAGGCGTTGGCCTTCTCTGCTTCTACGGCGACGGCCTGACCGCCGGCGGCGCCTTCGGAAACCTCTTTGGCTTGCTGGCCGGCCTGACCTTCGCCTGGTTTCTCCTCTTCATGCGCAAACAGAAAGACGGTTCGACCATCGAAACCGTCCTGCTGGGCAATGTCCTTTCCGCGCTCCTGGGGCTTCCCTTTCTGCTTGCAGCCGCGCCGAGCGCGGCCGACTGGTTGGGGATGATCTTTCTCGGCATCTTTCAGATCGGACTTCCTTCTATCCTAATCGCCATCGCAATTAAAGAATTGAGCGCTGTCGAAGCTATCCTGATCCAGACCCTAGAACCGATTCTCAACCCCATTTGGGTCCTTCTCTTTATCGGCGAAATGCCCACGCCCCTGGCGCTGCTGGGCGGAGCCATCGTAATCGGATCAGTAACGTTCCGATCGATCCTGTCCACCCGGTCGCAGCGCGTGACGCCGGCTTCCCAGCCCACAACATGACAACGCGAGCAAGACCACGGTGAGCCGCCTGAACTCTCCCTTCGGGGCCCGCACCGCCGTCGCTTACGCACGCCTGACTCCGGTCCGCCAGCGCATCTGGGCCTCCTCCCTGCCCGAGCTCTTCGTCCTCCTCCTGGCCGCCCTGCCCCGCCTCTGGCGCCTTGAATATCACAGCATCTGGTTCGACGAAGCCGTCTCGCTCGACTGGGCAAGGCTCGGCCCCGCCCACATATGGCCGGGCACCTTCCAGCTGCTCAGAGACAAACATCCGCCCGCCTACTATCTCGCGCTCCACTACTGGCAGACACTTCTCAACTGGTTCGGCGCCGCCGAACGCGACGCCGCCCTGCGCATCTTCGGCGTCCTGATCGGTATTCTTTTGGTCTGGGGGGTCATTCGTCTTGTAACCCTACTCAGCGGTCGCGCCACCGCCCTGCTCGCCGGCGCCTTCACCGCGCTCGCGCCGGTCCTTGTCTGGTACAGCCAAGAGCTGCGCATGTTTCAGCCCGCAGCCACCGCGATCGTCTGGGCCGCCTTCTTCCTCGCCGCCGCCCGCGAACACCTTCCTCCGCAGCCAGAATCACCTGGCCGGAGCACCGCAGCCGCCCGCATTCTCTGCTGGTCCGGTCTCGCGGCCGCACTGGTTTTCGCGCTTTACAGCTATTTCTACGCCGCTTTCTTCCTGCCTGGCCTCGGACTGACCGTCTTTCTGCTCGCCCGCCGCCGCAGCGCTTTCAACAGGCGCTACATTCTCGAGGCCGTCGCCGCCTTCGCGATCGTCACCCTCCTCTTCCTGCCACTGGCCCGCAGCGCCTGGACTGTCAACAGCGCATCGGGCACACCCGGCGCCCCCTTTGCCGACTTCCTGACAAACCTCTGGCGCCAGCTGCGCATCTTCACCGTCTGGTATAGCGGCTGGCCCTCAACGGCCCGCACCGCAGCCGTCCTATTCTTCGCCCTCCTCCTCCTCGCCGGTCTGCTCCTCCCCGGAGACCGCCGTCGCGACGCCCGTCCGCTCCTCTGGCTCTGGACCGGAGCGCCGCTCCTGATCGGCAGCGCCCTGCTGGCAACCAACCAGGCCATCTTCCGCGAAGATCGTTACTTTCTCTTTCTCGCTCCCTTTGTCCTCTCGGCCGCCGCCCGCGGTGTCAGCGCGCTCGGACGCTGGCGGCCGGCGGCCGGCGCTCTGAGCGGCCTCGCCGCCCTTGTCCTCCTCGCTGCATCCCTGCCCGTCCTCTGGACGCCCCCGCTCTTTCGCGAGAACTGGCGCGCCGCCGCCGACTACATCAGCGCCTATCAGCGGCACAGCCCACACGCCGTCACCGCCGCCCTCGTCCACCCCTACTTCCTCTTCCCCGCCCTCGACTGGTACCTGCACCAGCAACCCGAGACAGCAGAGATGACCGTCTACGGCAATTTCAACGCCCCTCTGACCTCCGAGCAGGCCGACGCCCTCATCGCCGCCCATCTGCAGGATCTGGCTGCGTCCAGTGGCGCCGACACCCTCTGGCTGGTCCAAAGCCACCTCGCCGGCATCGATGATCACCGGCTGGTCCAATCTTGGCTGGATGGGAAATTCCCTCTCGTCACCATGCAGTACCCGGCAGGCGTTGAGATGCGAGGATATGCCGTCCGCTACCGATATGAGACCCTGCCCGCGCTGTCTGAGAACGCGATCCATCCGCAGGCTCAGCTACTCCCCGGCGTCGAACTCGCCGCCTGCGAGGTCATCACGCCAGTCGTCGCCGCCCGCGACATTCTCTACCATCCTCCCAGCGGCTGGGTCCATCTGCGCCTGTGGTTGAGGACATACGAAGAAGTAAGCGAAGCGCCCCCGCTCTTCGCCCTGGTCCAGTCAGATGATGGCCAGATCTGGGGACGTTCTCTGGAACACGCCGGCGATGTCCTGTCCGTATACCCGCCCACCATGTGGCAGCCAAACGAATTCGTCCGCGTCGAACTCGATGTCAACCTGAATCCCCTGGCAAGCCCCGGCGCCTACAACGTCAAAGTCGAAGCTGAAGGAGAACCCGGCGTCCCCTGCGGAAGCGTCCAACTTGAATAAGATTCTCGACCCGAACAGACGTCCCGGGGTGCCAAAAAAGTCTCAGCTCAGTCATCCTCTAACCACTGCAGTTCACCCGTCCAGCCCGAGCGCCCCCACTGGCGCCCGCTGAAAAAATCGCCTGTAAGCTCGCACCTCCGCCAGCAGCTCCTTCAACTCTTCCTGCAATAGCGTACGCTCACCACCGTCGCCTTCGCTCCCGTCCCCCGGCATTACGCGTGCGACGTCGCCCTCTTCCCACCCCTGCAATCGCAGCAGCCCCTTCCGGTCCAGCCAGAGTAGACTGCAGCGAACGATCTCCTCCGTTACGCCGATGCGTGCCGCCAGCCTGTCAATGGGAAGCCTGCTGTCCTCGCCTGCTCCGCCCTCGCGCCCATTCGCGCTGGGTCGCATCGACCACTTTGCCATCCCCGCTACCTGTTTTAATACAGCGTCCGGCCGCGCCTCGGCCGTGTCGCGGCCGATCAGATACAGTTCGGACGGCGCCACCCTTTCCACCAGCCAGTGCAGCAGATCCGGCGACGGCGGACTGCTCCACAAAACCAACGGACGTCCCGTCTTCGCCCGGGTCGCCTCCAGCCGCGACCGATAGGGAACGCGGCCCAAGCGCGTACCCTCCGCAAACCACACTGCGTTGTCAACAGTTGGCAGGTCGGCCGCAGACACACGTTTGCGGCGCAAGTCATGGAGAGCACACTCTCCCGCCGGCCTGTCGACCAAGCCCGTCGCCTCCACTTCTTCCGCCGCCCGCACCGCCTCCAGCGTCAGCTGCGCCGACCGCTCCCCGCGATACTCGTTAACGCCCAGCGTATAAGCAATGTCAACCGCGCCGCCCGGCAGATCGACATCCGCGCTGCGCCACCAGACCGCCGTCTGTCTCCTCTCCTCCCTATCCTGCAACAGCAGCCGCCGGTGGGCGCCGTCCCGCCCAATCCGCCGGTCCTGAACCACCGTCAGGCCCTGGCTTATAAATTTGGGCAGCGGGTTGCCGTTGCCGAAGGGGGCCAGCCGCTCAATCTCCTCCGCCAGCGACAGGCTCACCTCGGAGAAGGGCAGCGCCGCGTCAATGTGCAGACCTTCCGGCCCTGCATCAATCCTGTGCTGGTCGACCTGCCGGCTCAACTCACGCCGAAAACGGTCTATGTTGGCGGCGTCCAGCGTCACACCAGCCGCGCCGGGATGCCCGCCATGGTGCATCAGCAGCTCCCCGCACCCCGCGATCGCCGCGCCGATATCCACGCCACTTGTGCTGCGGGCGCTCCCCCGCGCCGGCTCACCCGGCGGGTTGCACAGCAGTACCGTCGGCCTGTGGAATTCCTCAACCAGCCGCGCCGCAACGATGCCGATAATCCCCGCATGCCAGTTGGGATTTGCCAGGACGATCGCATTGAAGTCGAGCAGAACCGGCTCCCGCTCCAGCATGTCGAACGCCGTCTGCGTAATCTGGCTGGTCAGCAGCCGTCTCTCATTGTTCAACCGCTCCATCTGCGCCGCCAGCTGCCCCGCGCGGATCGCGTCATCCGTCGTCAGCAGTTCCACCGCCACCGTCGCATCATCCAACCGCCCCAGCGCGTTCATGCGCGGGCCGATCTGAAAAGCGATCGACTGCGCGTCAACGCTTTCCGGCGACAGCCGGGCACTCTCCATCAATGCCTTCAGACCGGTCCGTTCCGTCCGACGCAGCCTGTCCAACCCAATTTGAAGCAGGTAACGCGTGTCATGCTGCTGCTCGGCCACGTCGGCAACAATGCCCAACGCCACAAGGTCCAGGAACTGGGCCGCCCCGTCAGGGTCACCGGCCAGCTCGTACAGCCGTTGCACCAATTTGTAGGCCACGCCCACACCGGGCAGCGTGCGCAGCGGATCATCAGCACGCAGGAACTTGGGGTTAACTATCGCGTCCGCCCGCCGCACGCTCTGCTCGCCGGCAACGTCGGCCGGTTCACCGCACGGGGGCTTCGCGCCCGGCTCTACGTCCGCGAACTCAGCCGGCAAATCATGGTGATCCGTGACGACGACCGTCAGCCCCGCATCCTTGGCAATGCCAATCCCCTCCCCATCGCCGATGCCCGTATCGCACGTCAGCAGCATCTGCGGCTCGAAGCTCGCATCATCCAGCAACTCCTTCAGCGCGTAGGGCTTGATGCCGTGACCTTCACTGAAGCGGTTCGGCACGTGAAAGCGCACCCGCTGCGGCCCCGCCAGCTCCTGCAGCGCCGCCACCAGCAGCGTCGTGCTCGTCTGGCCGTCCACATCGAAGTCCCCCCAGACGAGAAAGTTCTTGCCTTGCCTGATGGCATCGATCAGCGTATCCGCCGCCCTATCCAAACCGACCAGCGCACTCGGCGGCGCCGGCGCATACGCCCCGCTGTCCAGAAACGGCAGTGCCTTCTCCGCCGTATCGAACCCCCGCTGCGCCAGCAGCCGCGCCACCAGCGGATGACCGCCCACCGCAGCCCGCAGCGCCGGCGAAGGTTCAATTTGAGGACTCAGGATCCAAGGCTGTGAGGGCATGGGAAAAGGGGACAGGGTTGAAGAGGTCCTAAAAGGGTTTCGGGCAATCGTGCCAAGAGAGGACCCCCAGTCGACTCGAAATCAATCCTTCCCGTCACACGGGTATCTGCTCGAAATAGAGTTTCGAGACCTCAATATGTTCCCCTGCATGCTCGATCGTAACGCTGACAATATTTCCATCGGCGTCCAATTCAATTAGGAAATTCTCATTTACGTCTCGGGTCTCGACGATTTCCCTGTCCGAAAAATTTACCAGAAGCGTATCCGTATCCTGAAAATATTTTATCTCCATACGCTCTCCTAAACTCTATCTGGTGAAGGATCTGTCGAAAAACGCGTTGTGGACCGTCTCCCTGTCTTCCAGTAGCACAACACGCAAATATCGATTCCCTGCCTCAGGTATGCGTGCCCAACGTCTAATTCGCCCATCTGCTTGAACTTCCTCTAGTTCGGGAACATCCACCACGCGTTCAATCCAAGCAGTTTCAATCCACTTTCTGTCTGCACGTCGTCGTGCATTCTGAAAGTATTCAGTAAATCTCACCTAAAACGCCAACTCCTGTACCTCCTCCAGCGTGAACTCCAGCGCCCACTCCAGGTTCTCCTCCGCAAACTCCTCCTCGTCGTATTCCTCCAGGTCACCCGCAGCGATGCCCCGGTCGCAGCGCGAACGGTAGATGCAGTAGCCGCAAAATCTCTTCCGATTCTCCTCCGTATCGGCCACCTTGGGAAAGTCCCTCTCCCTTTCCCCATTGAGAATCTCGTTCAACAACTGCTTGAGCCTGGCGCCATTCGCCGCATGAAGTTCGCTGCTGTAACAAAAAGAGACCGCCTCAGCCGGTGCCGCCGTAAACCAGTAGCGCATCTCCACCTGCTCAGGCGCCAACGGACCCCACGGCAGGCCCGCGCTCGCCTCTACCAGCACGTAAGGATACACGAGCGTCTGCATCCGCTGCTGCAAGTTCGAACGCCGCGTCACCCGCGTGTTCGTCTTCCAGTCGAGAACTACCGCCCGGCGATCCGCCCCTTCTCCGCCCACTGCGATCAAATCGTAGCGTGCAGCCAGCCGGTACTGGCCTGCTTCCACGGCCAAAGGCGCGCTCAACTCGCGCTCCACTTCAACAACCTCAGCTGGCAGATCGGCCGGCCGGTGGCGCAGATAGCTCTCGAACCATTCATCTAGTGGATATTCCAGACCGTCCGCCAGCAGATCGGTTGGCATACAGGCCTCCGCCCGTTCGACCAGTTGATGAAATTGCCATCCCAATCTCAGCAGTTCTTCGTGCTCGTCGTACGGCGCGGCCTCCAACGCCGGCCACTTAAGCTGCTCCACATACGCCAGCCAGAATCGACGCGGGCAGTTCACATAGGAGTGCAGACTCGACTGGCTGAAAGCGAAGGTCGAGGGGAGTTTCAAAGACACGGCGAACAGTTCTCTCTATCTTTCCAGAAGGCCGGCTGGCCTTTCGCAACTGCCGCCATTGTAGCACACGGGATCTCCCGCATCAATGGAATCCGTAAATCAGGAACGAACCCCTATCCTGACGCGCTGCCCGCAGGTCAGAAGTAACCTGTTAACCGTTCCACGGGGATACGGGACGTTCCGCCCGCCGGAGCCTCACCCATCCCGAAAATCCAGGAGATCCTCGCAAATCACAGTTCAGACAGCCCATCACATTCATCCACTTCGCGATGCCCCTGACGTTTGCGGGAAAACACTTCTTCGCATACCATCAGAAAACCATCGCGCCCCAAGTCGACCGGCGCGCGCCCTATCAGTCAATCCGGATTCACCCAGCTGAGGAACACTCCCTATGAGCAGACCCACCCACGACTACGCGGCCATCGAGGTCCCGTCTGCCGGTGTGCCCTTGCCTATCGACGGCGGCCCCGTCACCCGCCCGCAGCCGGAGCTGATCGAGCAGCTCCGGCAGGTTAGCACCGCCACCGCCAGTGCCACCATGCACCGCTTTGGAATCCGTCATACCTTCATCCAGGGACCGCTTCCCCGCACACCCGGCGCCAAAGTTGTGGGTCCTGCCGTGACGCTGGCCTTCATGCCCCAGCGAGAAGATGTCTTCTCAGGCGCCGCCCAGGAGGGGGCCGAAAAACGCGGCGCGCTGTGGGCTGTCTTCGAGACCGTCGAAACCGGTGACGTGCTCGTCATCCAGGCCTTCGCCAGCCGCTATACCGGCTGCGTCGGCGAAATGCTTACCACCTACTTCAAGGGCCGCGGCGGCGCAGGCATCGTCGTCGACGGTTGCGTGCGCGACTGGCCCAACATCCAGCAGGTCGGCGTGCCCCTCTGGACCGTCGGCTTTACCCCCAACTACGCATCCCAGGCCGAACTCTTCCCCTGGGGCCTCAACGTTCCCGTGAACATTAGCAATGTGCTCGTCCTGCCAGGCGACGCCATAATCGCCGACGACGACGGCGCCGTAGTCGTACCCCGCCAGATGATCCCCCTCGTGCTCGAACATACCCTCGAGCACGAAGAGTGGGAAGTCTTCAGCCGCATAAAACTGGCCGAAGGCGGCGCTCTCAGCAAGTACTACCCGCTCAATGACGAAGGCTGGGCCGAGTACGAAGAGTGGAAGCAGCGAAACGGCTAATACAGCATTAGGAAAACGCGCAACCAGGAAGGAGTTAGCGCCAATGTATCTCACCCGACACAGTACATCTGCCGGGCCGCGCTGGGCGGTCGATGGAAAGCTGCTGCCCGCCGGCGTGACGCTCAGCACACTGCTGGCCCTCCCTGAAAGTCGACTGTCCTCGCTCCTGACCGAACTGGCGACGGACGATGAGGCCGGCGGCGCACTGCTGGCGCCACTCGACGACCACCAGGAAGTCTGGGGCAGCGGCGTTACCTATCTCCGCAGCCGTGACGCCCGCAAAGCCGAATCCGAGACCGCAGCCGACGTTTACCAGCAGGTCTACGATGCCGCACGCCCGGAGATCTTCTTCAAGCAGGTAGGCTGGCGCACCGCCGGCCACGGCCAGATAGTTCGCATCCGCGCCGACACCACCTGGAACGTGCCTGAGCCCGAGCTTTGCCTCGTCATGAACGCCGCCGCGCACATCGTCGGCTACACCGTCGGCAACGACATGTCCAGCCGCGACATCGAGGGCGAAAACCCACTCTACCTGCCCCAGGCCAAGACCTACGATGGCTCAGCCGCGGTCGGCCCCGGGATCCGCCTCGCCGCTGCCGGCGCCCTGACCGATCTGGCCATCAGCCTGGAGATCGAGCGCAACGGAGCAATCGCTTTCGCCGGCGAGACCTCTACCAGCCAGATGAAGCGCACCTTCCCAGACCTGGCCGAATACCTCATGCGTGAGATGGCCTTCCCCTACGGCGCCCTGCTGATGACCGGCACAGGCATCGTCCCCCCCGACGAGTTCACCCTGCAAAGCGGCGACATCTCCAGGATAACAATCGATGGCATGACCCTGGAGAACACGGTTGCGTAAGACCTGCGGACGAACAGAAGGCGCGCTGCTGGCAGTAACTGGTTTTTAGCTGAAACGAAAGAATGTGTCGTCTGTGCGGTCTGAGGTTGGGATTTTCAGGAGGAGGTTCACAAGTGGCTTCAGTTGAGCGAAATAAGGCCGAGTTGACGCAGGTTGTTTCCCGGGATCCCGAAGTCCACAGCGGCGATTTAGTGTTTTCCGGAACGCGGGTTCCCGTTGAGACATTGGTGGCTTATCTAATAAGCGGTTCTTCGATCGAAGAATTTCTGTTGGATTTTCCTACTGTCGAACGGGGGCAGGTCCAGTCGTATCTAGAGTTCTCACCTGCAGGACTTGAGCACTTACGAGTAAATCATGCGAGTTCTACTTGATGAAGATGTCCCTATCCGGCTTAGACTTCATTTTCCAGATGAAATAACGGTTGAGACGGTAGAGTACAGGGGCTGGAAGAGTCTCAAGAACGGCGCCTTATTGCGTGTTGCTCAGAGTCACTTTGAGGTTCTCGTAACCTTGGATAATAGCATTTCCACTTTCGAGACCTCAGCTCGTCCATCAAACCCGACAGGAACCTCTAAATGGCCCGTCTCAATATCCTTCTCTTCCTGACCGACGACCATGGCCAGTGGGCAAACGGATGCTACGGCAACAGCGAACTGCAAACACCCAACCTGGACCGGCTCGCAACCGAGGGGGCCCGCTTCGCCGACGCCTTCACCCCCTGCCCCGTCTGCTCCCCCGCCCGCGCCTGCCTCATGACCGGGCGCACGCCCTCGCAAGTAGGCATCCACGACTGGCTTCAGGAGGCCGAACCGGTCATCGGCGACCATAACTGGCTGGCCGATGAAGAGACACTACCGCAGCTCCTCTCCCGCGCCGGCTACCACTGCGGTCTCTCAGGCAAATGGCACATGGGCCGTTCCCACCGCACTCCCCCCGGTTTTGATTGGGCGTTCGGCCTCCCCCGCTGGCAGGGCGTTCACAACGGTGCCTACACCTATCACCTCAATGGCCAGCCCCTGGAATTGACGGGAAACAAAAGCACACTCATCACCGATCACGCGCTCCAATTCCTCGACAACGCGCCATCGGACCAGCCCTTTTTCCTCAAGGTAGGTTACATCTCAACCCATTCACCCTACCAGGCTGAAACCCATGATCCCGACTTGACCGCCCAGTTTGAAGACGCCGCCTTCACCGACATCCCCCCTTACCACCCCCATCCCTGGCAGCGCAACGAGGGCCTGGCCGGCGGCTTCCAACCGACCGACCAGCAGATCCGCACCCGCTATATCGGCTACTACACCGCCGTTACCGAAATCGACCGCGAGGTAGGCCGTCTGTTGGACCGGCTGGAGCAGGACGGCACCCTCGACAACACCGTAGTCATCTATACATCCGACCACGGCTGCTCAGTAGGCCAGAACGGCTTCTGGGGCAAAGGCAACAGCACACGCCCCCTGAACATGTACGAGATTTCAACCCGCGTCCCACTCATGGTCCGCGCTCCGGGACTAGTGCAACCCGGCCAGGTCAGTCAGCGCTGCGTGGACCATTACGACACCTTCAGCACCATCTGCACATGGGCCGGAATCGAACTCGACGAGACCCGCAACTATGCCGGCGCCAGCTACGCCCATCTGCTCGACGGCAGCGGCGGCAGCGCCTGGGACGATACCCGCTACGGCGAATACGGCGACCTGCGCATGATACGCACGCGCCAGCACAAGCTCGTAAAACGCTATCCCGACGGCCCCCACGATCTCTTCGAACTGGATTCAGACCCTGATGAGCAGCTCAACCGCGCCGGCTGGGACGAATTCGCCGCACTGCAGGACGGGCTGGAGCAACGTTTGGAAGAGTGGTACAGCCGCCGCGAGGAGTCGACCAGCTCCGGTCTGCGCATCAAGTTTCAGCGCACCCACAACCGCAACGAGGCATGGCGCGACGGCATCCGCGAGCGACGCGGGCTGCAGGTGTATGAGAAATGGCAGGATGCCTGAATCAGAGGGAAAAAATAGCGATCTGGGCGAGCGCCCTCCTCGCCATCGGGGACCAATACTTCTGCAATGGAAGCACGCTTAAATTGACCGCTTCTACAGGCCGTGCCAGTTGCCGCCCTTGAACCAGTGAAGGAAAACCTCTCGATCTTCCTTGTCGGCAATGGCATCGCCGGCAGCCTGTGCCTGGATTCTGGCTTCGCGTGCAGCCGCCACATCCCCGGCGGCCGCGTACGCCCTGGCCAGAGCGTCATAAGCGAAAGCCTTGTCCCAATCTTCCAACTCATCGGGGTTGGCTTCTATCAGCTCCAAATAGCGGCGGGCGTGACGCAGCGCAGCCTCCCCTAACCCTGCCGCCGCATACACGCTCGCGACTGCAAACTCTCCTCGGCCATGATTGGCAACAGTTCCAACCTGCATCCAGTGATAGCAGCTGGCATGGACCGCATGAATATACGGCTCACACGATTCCGGTGTCACCAGCCCGGCATCCAGCGCGTCCATCGTGCTGTTGTTCAAATCGATGCCAAACCAGCGGTGAGCTTTGTCGACTTCAAAGGGCGCTTCAGCCATTGCTCTTCTTTTCCCGGAACTCTTGGTTTCGCCCGCCTCCCGCGAAAACTGTTGAAATCCTGCGGCAGATGTCCTGTCTACGTAAGCGTAATGGCACCGCGAACGGTGTAATGATCCTGTCGCCCCTTAACACGCTTTAGACCTTCTTTCAGACGATTCCCAGCAGGCAGGCGTAGTTCTGGGACGACGTCGGCGCCTCGAGCTCCTCCTCCCACAGATGCAGACAGCGTCTGTTGGAAAAGCCGGCCTCCTCAAGCAACGCCAAATGGCGGCCGATCAGGAAGCGCCCCGGTTCAAACGGAAGGCGCGTCCCGTCCGGCTTCACAAAATCTCCATTGAGCAGGATCCCACCCTCTGGCAGCGTCGCCGCACAGGCCCGATACACATGCAATGTCTGCGTCTGGCCCCCCAGATCGTGCAACGCCCAGGTAGACACGATCGCCGCCGCTGGACGCGCCAGGTCGCCGACCCAGCAGTCGCCCAACAAATCAGCCTGCTGACACTGTACACGCTCGCCGAACCGCGCCAGACGCGTAGCCGCCTGCTTCAGCATCGGGTTCGAAAAGTCGACCCCTTCATAGGAAATGTGCGGCATGCGCTCCAGCAGATATTCCGCCAGATAGGCAGGCCCAATACCCAGCTCGACGATATGACCATCGGCCGGTACCCCGCTCTGCAGCTGCTGAAGAATCGTCTCAAAAAGATGGAGCCGTTCCGGCGTCGGCTCGAACCGCCGCGCCCAGTCCTCGGCGTAATCCGCCTCGTGGAACTGATGCGTTGCGCCAACAACCTCAGTCATCGGTCTTCCTTCCGAACTCTGAATCCCGTTGAAGTTGATTCCCGCCGCCTGCATACTGCGCGCGGCGTCCGCTGTCCTGTTCACATAACCACATGCATCACAATTCAGACAAATGAAAACATGCCTGAAAACTGCGAAGATCCCCCTGAAATAGCGAGGAGCCGGGCGTCATTGACCCGGCTCCCCACCTGCAATATTGGAGGAAGTATCTGTCAACTGAAAGAGAAGGCGGCACGTGCCCCCGGCAAAGCAGGGGCGCGCCAAACCCCACTACTCAGTTGCCGCCGTCCAATTCCAGGCTCAGTACTTCTCCGCTCAAGGCGTCAACCAAAACTGTCGCCGTCTGCTCGTCGCCTTCCAAAGTCACGATCCAAACTCTGACGCCGCCCCGAATCCCGCCCTGGGCCGAGCTTCTCTCCAAACGTCCAATTTCATCTGACACTTCATCTGTCGCGATCCCGATAGCCTCCGCACTGTCTATCATCTGTAGAGCAGAACTGTTGCTCTCCGCTTGGGGCCGCGTGCCCAGCTCCACCTCAAATGTGCGGCTCCTGCCTCTGCGTTGTACACCGATCTCCACCGTCTCGCCGGGCGACTTCTGCATCACCAGGTAGCTGATTACGTCCTCGAAATTGCGCACCTCGAACCCGTCGATACTTACGATAATATCGCCGTTCCGCAGGCCTGCTTCAGACGAGGGCCCATCGGGCAATACCCGGTTCACTTGGACGCCGAGAACATCTGAATCCAGGTTTAGTGCGCTGGCGACCGGCGCTGAAATCGTCCTGCCGGCGATTCCGAGAAATGGATAGCGATACGCCCCCTCCTCCATCAATGCCGGTATGACCCGCTCCGCCACCAGAATGGGAATCGCGAAGCCAACACCCGAATTGACCCCGGTACCGAAGGGAGAACGCTCCTCCGTCCGGATCGCGAAGTTGATACCCACGACCCGGCCGCTCAGGTCCAGCAGCGGCCCTCCCGAATTGCCGGGATTGATGGCCGCGTCAGTCTGAACTACCTCAGGCAGCGAATAGCGATTCACAAGGCTCGGATTCCCTACCGGCAAGCTACGCCCCAGCGCGCTGACGATGCCCAGCGTCATCGAATTCTCAAGGCCGAACGGACTGCCCAGGGCTATCGTGTAGTGGCCGACTTTGGGCAACGCAGCCGCTCGCTCCAGGGGGCGTAGACTCATGCCTTCAGGCGCATCGACTTGCAGCACGGCCAAATCCGACTGCGAATCGCGGGCGATCAGTTCGGCCTCTGCCCACATGTCATTGTTAAAAGTCACGAAAATGTCGGCCGCGCCTTCCACGACGTGGCTGTTTGTCACGATATGCCCCTCTTCATCCCAGATCCAGCCGCTGCCTTGCCCCCACATTCCTTGCGTTGGATCCTGCCCACGCGACCCTGATCGCCGCACCTGAATGCTGACGACCGATTGGGTTGCCTCTTCATATATGTTGGACAGCAGCGCCTGATCCGGATGATCAGGTCCCTCTTCCTGCGTAATGTATGTGAACTCTTGCGGTCGGTACTGCGGCGTTGTGGCGTCTACCGTCGCAGGCGCAATCTCTATCCTGCCGATACCGGCCAATCCAATCACGAACGCCACCGTTAGGATCCCAACCACGATCAGAAACGTTCGTAGACTCACGGACCTCGGTTGCACTTGATTTCTTCCTTATATCTACAACACATCTTCCCCAGGAAATCAGGGAAACTGTTCTGCGGCGACACTTCTTTGCCCATATAGCATAGCATGACGCGTGATGGGAGTCCTTAACGGAATCCTATGGCAACTTTAACGCAACCTTAAATGGTGTGACCAGTTCTGGTAGTTACTGTATCGGGGCCGTGGCAACAAAAGTTTGGGGATACTCCATTGAAAGCGAAAGCACAAATCGCGCACCCGTTCCCGTAGCGCGTTGACGGGCCGTCAACGTGCCGCCCTGTGCCTCTGCCAGCCGGCGGGAGAGCGCCAAACCGATGCCCATCCCTTCCCGGACTCGCTCCTGGCGCGGAGAACGATAGAGAAAGTCGAAGATGCGCTCAAATTCAGAAGGATCGATGCCCGGCCCCGTATCCTCGAACGTCAGTACGACCCGGTCCGCCTCTGAACCCACTGTAATCTCGATCTGCCCGCGGTTCGGTGTATACTTGATGGCGTTGTCCAACAGGTTGCCGACAATCTGGCTCAAACGCATCGGGTCTGCTGTCGCCTGCGTCGCCTTCTGCGGAATGTGCGTGATGAGTTCGATCTCTTTCTCCCTGATGCGCTGGTCATAGCGGCGGCACTCTTCCAGAACCAGCTCTCCAACATCGGTAGGGACGATGTCAAGCGCAAGATTCTGTACATCGTTCCGTGCCAGCAAAGCCAGATCGTCCAAGAGACGGCGCAACTGATCGACCTGGTCGTCAATGCCGGAAGAAAGTTCGACCACCAGCTCCGAACTGCTATCGTTCTGCCCGAGGACCTGGGCAGCCGCCTTGATCGCGCCCAGCGGGCGGCCCAACTCATGCACAACGGCGCTCAGCAGCCGCCTTCTCCCCTGCTCCAACTCATGCAACCGCTCAGACATCTCGTTGAACGTACGCGCCAGCGTGCGCACTTCCGCCGGCCCTTCCTCCTCTACCTTGCTCGGCGGGGCGTCGAAATTCACGGCGCGGCTGGCTGCCGTCAATCTCTCAAGAGGCTGATTGAGTGAACGGCTGAGAACGAAGCTGAGAAACACCGACACCAGCAGGCCGGCGCTTACCGCTCCCCATACGGTCCACCGCAAAATCGCCAGCCGGTTTGTCACATCCGTCAGTTGCTGTGACAGGTGCACCGCCCCGACAACCTCTTGCTCCTCGTTGCGTACAGGTACGGCCACGTCCGCCTTGCCCATACGTACCTGCCGAGCGATCTCGCCGGCCAGTGCCTTCTGTAAAAGCTCCGGATCTGGTGGTCGAATCGGCACCTCTGTCGATGCCGTGGCCAGACCCGGTCTGACTATAATGTTCCCATTCTGATCCACCAGATAGAACAGCGTCGGTATCCGTACCCGCAGCCGTGCGAAGAGTGAACTGGCCTGCTCAGGATCATCCTGCGCCGCCAGTTCAGCCTGATAGAGCCGCGAGATCAGTTCACCCTGCCCTGCCAGTTCCGCGGTTGCTTCATCCAACACGAAGCGAGCCTCTATCAGATAGAAAAGAAGGAAGCTGAGCAAGGGGACAATGACCAGAAGTGGAAGAAGATGGCTGATCGTCAACCGGCTGCGCAGGCTACGCCACATGCGATTCATCCTTTCCTGCAGGAGTCAACCGGTAACCCACGCCCCTCACCGTATGAAGACGGCGCGGTCGGGCCGCATCCTCCTCGATCTTTGTGCGCAACCAGCGAATATGAACATAAACTGTCTGCGTTTCGCCGACCCAATCCGTCCCCCATACATTCTTCAAAATGTCGTCAACTGCGACAACTTCACCCGCTCGGCTTGCCAGAAAGGAGAGCAGCTGGAACTCCCTGGGCGAGAGTTCCACACTCTGTCCGCCGACACTGACCTGATGAGCCGAACGGTCCAACTCCAGATCGCCGACGACAAGATTCTGTGGGTCAGCCCCGCGACCGCGTTCCCCGCGCCCCCCGGCCCGCCGTAGAACGGCCCTCACCCTGGCCAGCAGCACATCCATATCGAATGGCTTCGTCACGTAATCATCAGCACCCAGTTCCAATCCGACGATCTCATCCAACTCCCGCCGCCGCGCCGTGACAAATATAACAGGAGCGGCGAACGACTGCCTCAGCGCGCGCAACGTTTCCTTACCGTCCATTCCCGGCAGGCCAATGTCCAGCAGCACGAGCTGTGGTTGCACTTCGCGAGCCTTTTCCAGCGCCTCCTCTCCGCTGCCGGCCGTCTCAGTACTGTAGCCGGCATCCTGCAGCCCGATCGAAACGCTGCGTCGCATCAAACGATCGTCATCCACCACGAGAATGGTCGTCATAGACAGTTCAATGAATCGATCTACCCGAGAAGAAATCGAACAGGAGGGGGAACGCCTCCCCCTTCTCGCCCCCCGTCAGCGCACACCCGCGCCGAACTCATAGACCATCTGTCCGCCTAGCCAGCCACTAAAGATGACCAGCCCGATTCCCAATAGGAGTTGCACAGTCATACGCCATTTCCCTCCGCGGCCGGTCGGAAGATCTTCCGTCCAATCCCAGCCTCCCCCCTCCGACCTTTTGACTCGCGTCCAATGGAGCCAACAGCGATAAATCAGGTCACCGTAAAGTACTGCCAAAGCCAGGCCGCTGCCCGTATGCCAGTTGAGCAGCGGGCGGTAAGGCGCATCCGGCGGCAGAGCCCCTTGCGAAACGATGCCGCTGACAATGGCCGCCAGCAAAGTCAACCATCCTGGCAAAAGCAGCCCCCAGCCTATGATACGCAGTTCAACCCGCGGCCAACGGTGGAGAGTTCCCAGCAAGGCAAGGCTGCCGCAGATCAACAGCGCAATGGGAAAATGGACCACAGCGGCATGAATGAGCGAAGGTTTCATTGTGTTCAGTTTAGATGCGTTCTGACTTCTCCTAAGTAGCAGCGATTCCCGTTCCCGGATGATCGCTGAACTGCACAAGACGACCGGCTTATTTCGGACTCCGTAATCAGTACTGTAATCCTCAATTCGGCCTCCCCGCAACTCCGCGCCGGAATGTCCTGTGAACTACAAGGTGCCGGAGAGATTCTACCCCTGTATTTCAATTATCGATAACGATCTGATAAGATTTGGGGCAATAGTTACATAATATATGAGGTCTATACTGGATGATGTGAGTATATTCATGGGACCGAAACCAGCCTGGCTGGTAAGCGCATGGAGAAAGGATGAGAAAAATGTCTCGCATTCAAATTCCCAAGATCCCCTGGCAGGAGATTACGCCTGAAGAGGTCTTCCTGAATCGGCGCAAATTCATGAAGAGCGCAGGACTGGCACTCGGAACGGCAGCTCTCGCAGCATGTTCGATGCCTGTGGAGGAGATAGCCAGCGAGGGTGATACCGAGAGCGCCGCCCAACCCGAGGCGGCCTCAGCAGAACTCGGAACCGCCGACGAACTTGGCGATCCGCTCAACACATTCGAGCAGATCACCAATTACAACAACTATTACGAGTTTTCCACCGACAAGCAGGCCGTGGCCCGTTTGGCCGAAGGTTACCCCACCTCCCCCTGGACCGTCGAGATCGGAGGGTTGGTCAACAATCCCGGTACCTATGATGTCGACGACCTTAAGCAGATGTTCGATATCGAAGAACGCATCTACCGGCTGCGCTGCGTGGAAGCCTGGTCCATGGTGATCCCATGGATGGGGTTCCAGCTTTCCGACCTGCTTGAAGTCATCGAGCCGACGTCGGACGCGCAGTATGTGCGCATGGAGACGATTCTCGACATGGAGGGAATGCCAGGTCAGAGGAACAGCAGTTGGTACCAGTGGCCCTACGTCGAGGGCCTGCGCATCGATGAAGCTATGAATCCGCTCGCGATTCTCGCCACCGGCCTCTATGGCAAAGACCTCCTGCCCCAGAACGGCGCACCGATTCGTCTCGTTGTCCCCTGGAAGTACGGCTTCAAAAGCGTCAAGTCGATCGTGAAAATCGATCTCGTCGCCGAGCAGCCGACCTCCCTGTGGATGGCCGCGGCCGGCCACGAGTACGGCTTCTATGCCAACGTCAACCCGGAAGTCAATCACCCCCGCTGGTCACAGGCCACCGAGCGCCGCATCGGCGAACGGGGCCGTCGTCCAACCCTGATGTTCAATGGGTATGAAGAACAGGTCGCCTATCTCTATGAGGGAATGGACCTGGTTGCAAACTACTAGAGTACCCGTCGCGTCTGCAGTGGCTGGCGGTCAGTACCCCTGCCGACCGCCAGCTGTGTTAAAAGCGTAGAAGGTGACGCATGAATCTCGATAAACTGCTGACTAAAGGGCAGATACTTTGGCTGACGCATATCGGTGCCTTGATTCCGCTGGCGTGGCTGCTGTACCAGGACTATACGAGCGGACTGAGTGTCAATCCAATCCAGGACTGGACCCTCCGCACCGGCAAACCGGCACTCGTCCTGCTCGTCCTTTCTCTCGCATGCACGCCTCTCAATATCATACTCGGATGGCGAAACATCATCCCGGCCCGCAAGTGGCTGGGCCTCTATGCCTTCGGCTACGCGGCCGTCCATTTCTACATCTTCATCGGTGAAGACTACGGCTTTCAGTGGATATACATCTGGCAGGATGTCGGCACCAAACTCTATATCATCGTCGGATTCAGTGCCCTGCTGATTCTGCTTCCTCTTGCTCTCACCTCGTCCAAAGGATGGATGCGCCGCCTCGGCAAGTGGTGGAAGAAACTCCACCAGGGGGTCTATGTCGCTGGCGTCCTTGCAGTATTTCACTATGTCTGGGTCGTGAAGGCCGACTACCGCGAACCGGCGGCCTGGGGTGTTCTGCTCGGCATCTTCCTGATCGTCCGCATCCCCGTCGTCCGCAAGCGCATCGCCAGGTGGCGCTCCAAGCTGCGCGGCCCGACCGCTCCGAGGGCGAGACGATCTCCGGCCTGATGCCGGCGCGACGAGCCGTCCCGACGAACGACTCAACCGGAAGTTCCCGATAGGGGGTGTTCCTGTAAGTCCGCAAAGGACCGGAACAACCCCCTTACTCTTCTATTTCCTCGGCGCACTGGGGACAGAACTGAGGGTCCTCTAACTCGATCAGATGCTTGCTGCAGACAGAGAATGTAACTTCTACACGTTCAGAAAGAAATCGCTTCTTGACCTCGGCTTCAAGCACAAGCGAGCGGCAATTGCTTGTCAGCAGAAAAATGGGCACCGGACAACGATTGCACAGCTTGCGTTTCCAGGGACGTTCATTGCGGGGGCTTTCTTCGAGCAACCTGCATGTCTCCCGCTCGTTGCCGCGGTGATAGTCCCCATAAAAATACCTACAGTTAACCGGTTGTGGCATCAAGTTCTACCAGGTAGGGCCGCCCTCCGCTCACACTCTGCAAGGCTGGCAGTAAACGTGAAAAAGAGTTGAAAAAACAGAACCGCCGACACCGATCGGCGGCCCTTTCACCTGACTGTCAGTATGGCGCCCATCGACGCCTAGTTGTTCCAGAACGGGACATCACCGTGGTCGTCCTGGTCCCAATCACCCCCCAACAGATAATCAGGATCGATAAATAGCCGGTCAGCCAGCTCGTTCTTCCGCCTCTCCTGCTCCGGCATCAGAAATCCAAACTCGTGTTCCAGGCTGACAAGCATCTCCAGTTCCGCCTCCAGCAGGTGGAACTCCGTATGGTTGAGAGGCGTCATGTCCGGAGCGCACTCCTTGAGTTCGCTCAGGTATGCCTGATACGCTTCACACGAATCCCCTTCAGCATCCGACGCCGCAAGATCCCCGCGCCCCCAGTCCAGTGACGGGAGTTCCGGATGACCATTCCCATGGAAGACCTGATCAAAGCCTGCGCCGTCCCCGTTCTCGAACAGAAAACCGTATCGGCTCTTGGGAGGTTTTTCTGCCTTGGAGGGCGTCTCGCGGCCATTTGGCGCCGCTCCGTCTCTGCTGTCATCCTGGCCGTCGGTCGTATATCCGGCGTCCTCGATCAGGCGCAGACTGCTGTACTCGTGCAACACAAAGTGCATATCGTCCGGCGGTATCTCATCGCCATACACGCTCTGTCCAATCAGGGCACCGGCCAGCTCCCACACCGGCATCGCTGCGCGGGATTTCCTGTCTCTGCCAACGATCTGCTCCGCAGCCCTGGAAAGTACGACGTTGCGTTTCCGAATCAAAGCCTCCTGCCGGGATTCCTTCGGCTGCAAACGCATCCCATATTCGCCGCCGGCCGCATCCTTCACCTGAATCAGCAAATCGTCCTCGGCTGCCCCGCCGGCCTGATCAACCCATTTCACAAACGCCTGACCAAGCCGCAGTGCCCAAGTGCCCCGTTCTATCTCAGCGTGCACCTGCAGTGTCGGCCCCCCCATTAGCTCAATTGAAATCAGCCGCGTGTCGGGCCGGTGCGTCTGAAAGAACTGGGGAAAGAAGACGGCATGTTCCAGTTCGTCCAGCAGCAGCGTTCCCTTCCGGATTTCGCCGCGGGCAAGGGGGTGTCGAAAGTGTTGAGCCGGAAGCAAACAGGAGAGCCACCCGAAGCGTCCAGACCCGACCGGGATCGCCTGATACAGCTTACCCAGTGCCTGATAGACTGCGCTGCGGGCACCGCTGCCGACCGGTCGCTTTCTCGCTATACGGGAAACCAGGGTATCGACACTGAGGGGTGTAGGGGAGCTGCTCAGAATTTCCGCAACACAGGTTAAATAGCTGGGATATTCTCTATCTTTCGCCATTCAAAATGCCTCCTGGGAGCTATTATCCCATACGAGGTCTCGATTGTCCACCATTAACCCCCGCGCCGCACGAAACCGTTTCGGCATCATCTGCGTTGCCGGGGCTCAGTTGAACTGCTCATGGTACCGGCAGACTGTTCTCGTCGAGGCGCGCCTTAGTCGGCCGCTGCGAAAACAGGCCGGAATTTGTATCCGTAGACGATTTCGCCGCTGTCCCCTTCCTCGCGCAGCTTCCGTGTCACCATCTCCACCGGCATGCCAATCTCTACATCCTCATCAGAGATATCGGTCAACTGCGCGGTCACCATCGGGCCTTCCTCCAGTTTGACCAGCGCTACCGTGTACGGACGTTGCGCCAGAAAACCATCCGGCACATTGAACATCTTTGTATAGCTGTAAACCTCGCCGCGCCCGCTCATCGTGTGCACAGGGCCCGCAGCCTCACTGCAATATGGGCAAACATCGCGCGGGGGAAATATCGCCTGATGGCAGTCAGGACAGGTTTCACCCTGAAGACTGTATCGCTGCTGTCTTGTGCGCCAAAGGCTGGCAATACTCATGGCATCCTCGCTGATTCAATCCGATCAAATCCGCTTCTTCGCTTGGATCCTATGCTCATTTACCTATCAAACTCTACCTAACGGCAGCCAGTGAGCAGCGCTGATAGCTTCTGACAGCCGTTTGACCCTCAGATCCACCTTCGCAGCCCGCACGCTCACCCGCCCAGAATATGCGTGACGATAGTCGCGCCGCTGCCTCCGATGTTCTGTGCCATCCCAATCGAGGCATTCGCGATCTGACCCTGCCCCGCCTCCCCCCGCAACTGCTGCACGGTCTCGACAATCTGGTACATTCCCGTTGCGCCAACCGGATGCCCCCGGCTCTTCAGTCCTCCCAGCGTGCTGATTGGAATGCGTCCATCCGGACCGACCGCATCGTCAGCTGCCAGATGCCAGCCCTCGCCCCGCCTCGCATAGCCGGTCGCTTCCAGGCTGAGCGCGCTCATGATAGTGAACGCATCGTGGAGTTCAAAAAAGCTGATGTCCGCCGGCGTCACCCCACTCTGCATATACGCCTTCTGGCTGCTGACATAGGCGGCTTCAAGAAAAAGAGGGTCTCTGCGATCGTGGAGAGCGAGCGTATCGTTCGCACTGGCGCTTGCCAGAATCTGCACAGCGCCGGGATGATGGCCGGTTACGTATTCCTCCGCCTGCTCCGACGCCACAAGAACCGCCGCCGCGGCGCCGTCGCACACAGGACTGCTGTCCATGATATTGATCGGTGTCGCAATTATCGGCGCATTCAGGTATGTGTCCAGAGATATCGGTTTCTGGAACATGGCGTTGGCGTTCTTGGCCCCGTTTCGATGAGCATTGATGCTGAAGCCGGCAAATGCATCGATCGGTACGTCGAACTCGTACATATACCGCTGCATGATCAGCGCGTTCAGCCCCACAAAAGAGACGCCGTGCGCCGCTTCATATTCGGCGTCCGCCGCCGTGGCGAGGCCGGCCGTGGTACTCTCTCCCGTCGTGTCCGTCATCTTCTCCACGCCGCAGACGACGACAACGTCGTGCATGCCGCTGGCGACCGCCATGTGACCGATGCGTAGCGCGGAAGCGCCACTCGCGCAAGCCGATTCTATCTTCGCCGCTTCGACGTTTCGCAGTCCACTGAAGTCTGCGATCAGAGTCGCCAGGTGTTCCTGGCTCAACAGGCTGCCGCTTAGCATGTTGCCGACGAACAAAGCGTCTACCTGTTCCGTGCCAGCCTCCTTCAGCGCTTCAGCAATCGCATGATGGGCGATATGACGGATGGACAGGTCCCAGTGTTCACCGACTGGCAACTGACCGATTCCAACTATCGATACATTGCGCATGGTCGCTTTCCCGGTAAAGCCTTCAAAGTTCTGCACACTGTTTGAAGGGATGCTCTGCAGGCCATCTCCCTTCCAGGCGTTGCTGGATCCCCTGCACTCTCTCTATCATGATCCAATCTGTGTTTCATTTGCTACCGGACGGAACTCTTAACCTGCCAAAACCTATCGCGCCGCCCATCTCGCATCCTCGGTTGCGTTTCAAAACCGGCGCGCAAACAGGATTCCCGACCAGTTCACAGGAAGCGCCGGACCACGCAATACCAAATACGCACTGCGCGCTTACATGTTCCCTAAGAACATGAGCTGTGAGTTTGAATTGATGTGAGGGCTATTGCGCCGCCTGGAGACCACCGCGTGCGGTCGCCTGTGAAGCGCGCCTGTAGGCAAGCCAATCAACGAGGTGCAGACCTACGTCACCCTTGCAGCTCCACACCTATGATCCGCCACTGGTCCGTCGTCCGATTGCTCAAGTCTGAGGGGACGTGCTCCAACGTAAACGCATAGAGCCTGCTTTCCAGTTCGCTGCCGACCTGATAGATAAGCGATGCCCAGACCTCCGTCGTGATCATTTGAGAGGTAGCTGCCTGACCGGCAAAAGTAGGAATCGTTGGAAAGTATTGCAACGCATCCACCCAGGCGAACCCTTCCAACGTGCGTGGGACAGTCTGACGTGCCCCCTCGCTCAGAAGCTGCGCATTGTCGTCGGGCTGTAGCAGATACGCCAACACGACCGCTTCAGGGTAAAACGGGGATTGGGGAATGCCGTAACAGAAGGTAAATTTGCGCGGGCCTTCTTCATAGTAGACGGCTGCACGATAGGCTCCAGGGCTCGTAAAGTTTGGGTCCAGTCGGCGCTGAAAACGGGACTCCTTGCAGAGCAGGCTGCGTTCATTCATGGGATATCGGGCGCGTATAGTCCGCATGGGGGAACGATTCGCCGCGCCGTCCCACTCCTCAACGTACAGGCCGCCAGGCGCGGAGATCTGTGTGCTGCCGTATCCTTCGCTGATCGTGCTCCACCAGAAGATGCTGATATAGGTCGGGCCGCCGATTGGGCTGTTGCCGCCGTACACGATCAATTCATCATGATCGGGCAAATCACCCGGCGCCTCGCCCACCGCCTGTCCGCTGACAGATGCCGGCATCTGCTCCGCCAGCACCTCGAAGTACCTGTTCTCGGTCTCTCTCGCATCTTCACGCCTGACCACGGTCCACTCAGGACGACCCGTCTGCCGCGGCGGCGCTACAAAACCAAATCCCGAACCTTGCCAGTAGCTGGGCAGCAGCGCATAGGGCTGAAGCCAGGGGGCCGGCGGTCTTGAACTATCATCCGACTCCTCAGGCATACCGATCGGCGTCTGTGAGTCGTAGATCACCGCCCCAATCGGACCGCTGATGTCTTCGCCATCGGCGGTCGTACTGGCGTCATAGCGGTAGAAGAGAAGGTACTCCTCCTCAGCGTCAGCGTCAATGTTGATCGACTCCCATGCGGAGACGGCCTTCCACTCCTCCGGCAAAATCATCCCCAGGTCGATGTTCAGCTCGGGGCTCGGCTCCGGACGTTCACAAGCACTCAAAAGGATCAGCATGCAGAGCATGCACAACACACCCGCCCGCGCTTTCAACTTCCAATGGAAGACACCGCCGCCGACTTTTCTTCCAAAGCCGCGAAGAAATACGGAGCGGAGGTCAGCCATGCCCCCTCCTCCCCAAAACAGCTTGCTGGAGGGCAGTGAGTCCATGGAGTTCATCGGTCAAATGGCGCCGTAACCGGGCGGCAGTGGCGCCAGCGGCGGGTCTGTATTGGCTTCGTGAATCCAGTCATCCGCCGGCAAAAGACCGGGGTGCAACCTGTTCCATGCCTCTCGCAGCTCTGCTGCGACAAATACGGAACCGGTCCCGACGATGTAGCCGTCTGAAGGAGTGATCCCCCGCGCAGTTTCGAGCGCCGCGTCCATTGACGGCGCCGCAACCACCGTTCGACCTTCTTTCACAGCTAATGATCCGATGGCCGCGCGCAGGTCCGGCACGGGCAATGCCTTCGGATGGCGACTCTGCACCAGTACAATGCGCGGCGACGCGGCCATGGCCAGCGTCAACATAGGCCCAATATCCTTGTCGCTATTGACCCCGAAGACGAACGTAAAGGGTCGCCGTGCGTGGGTGGCTGCAAGCGTCGAGAGCAGTATCTCCAGGCTGTCTCTGTTGTGCGCGCAGTCCACAACCACAGGCATGCCCTCGCTGGCCGGCTGCGGCATCCATTCAATCCGGCACGGCCACCTGGTGTGGACCAGTCCGCTGTCTACAAGCTGATCATCCCACCGGGCCAGGCCAGCCCGGTGCAGTTCCCGTACCATCTCATAGGCGATTCCGGCATTGATCTGCTGGTGTTGCCCAACCAGCGGCAGCGTGGCCCGCCGATAAGTCTGCGCCTCCGACAGAGGCGCCTCCATGTCCGCCGCTACCCGCCGCAAAACCTCTTCTGCTCTCCGATTCTGCGGCGCACTGAATATCGGCGTCTTACGCTTGATGATCCCGGCCTTCTCTGCAGCAATCTCCTCCAGGCTGTCGCCGAGAATATGCATGTGGTCTTTGCTGATATGGGTGATGCCGCACACCTCCGGCAGCACAACATTGGTGCTGTCCAGCCGCCCGCCTATCCCCACTTCCACCACCGCCCAGTCGACCCCGGCCTCCGCAAAGTAAAGAAAGGCAATCACCGTGATACGACCAAAAACGGTCAGATCAGGGGTCGCCTCCAGATGGGGTAATGCTCGTTGGATCAGTTCAGCACACTTTTCTTGGGAGATTAACTGTCCGTCAACGCGCATGCGTTCCCGGAAAGTGTGCAAATGGGGGCTGGTAAACAGACCGGTGCGGTAGCCCAGGTGACGAAGAATCGATTCCGTATAGGCGCTGGTGCTGCCCTTGCCCTTTGTGCCCGTTACATGGACAGTGCGAAAGCGTTCTTGGGGGCTGTCCAACCTTGCCAGCACCGCCCGCATGCGTTCCAAACGGCTTTCCGGGTCCTTCGAACGGGGAGCGCGGCCGTCAAATCTGGCATCGTGGAAAAGTATGCCGATCGCCTCTTCGTATGTAAGCCGCCTTGTAGAAATGAACTCTGGCGCCGGCCTTATCGACACGGACACTCCTTGATTCTGCAGATGCACAGCCTGACATTGATTGTAAACTCTGTCCCCATCGCACGCAAACAGTTGCCGGAAAGCATCTCTTGCTCACGGCCCGAACAGCGGCCGCCTCCCGGCCACGCAAACTACAGTTCAGACACAGGGATTGTCAGCGATCCCGGCCCGATATGGTAAAATTGCCAGCATTAGCAATCGTCCAAACTCGCTGAGGAGACTCTTAAATGACCACGAAAATCGCCATCAACGGCTTCGGTCGTATCGGTCGTCAGGTAACCAAAGCTCTGTTTGAGCACCATAATGATACATTCGACCTCGTCGCGATAAACGATCTGGGTGATGTGCAGACCATGGCCCACCTGTTCAAATATGATACCAACTACGGCGTCTTTGAAGGCGCCGTTGACATTGACGCCGGATATCTTACGATCAACGGAGACCGGCTGAAAGTCCTCAGTGAGCGCGACCCGAGCCAGCTGCCCTGGGGTGAGTTGGGCGTTGACATCGTCGTCGAGAGCACCGGCGTCTTCCGCGATCGAGAAACGGCCGCTCTACACCTCGCCGCCGGCGCAAAAAAGGTGATCATCAGCGCCCCGGCCAAAGGCGAAGACATCACCATCTGCATGGGCGTCAATAACGATCAGTACAACCCGGACAGCCATCACGTCATCAGCAACGCCAGCTGCACCACAAACTGCCTGGCCCCCGCGGCCAAAGTTGTCAACGACACCATCGGCATCGAGCAAGGGCTCATGACCACCGTCCACGCCTACACAACCGACCAGCGCATCCTCGACTTCGTGCACGAAGACCTGCGCCGCGCCCGGGCCGCAGGCATGAACATCATTCCAACCACCACTGGCGCCGCCAAAGCCGTGTCGTTGGTTGTGCCGGAGTTGGAAGGCAAATTTGACGGTATGGCCATGCGAGTTCCCACATCCACGGTCAGCGTAGTCGACTTTGTCGCCAAAGTGAGCAATCCGGGCAGCACCGAAGACCTGCTGGACGCCTTCTCCGAAGCTGCGTCCGGTCCTATGAAAGGTATCCTCGACGTCACCTATGAGCCCCTGGTCAGTTCGGACTTCCAGGGCAATGCACATAGCAGCGTGATCGATGCCGAATTTACAGCCTGCTACGGCGATCTGGTCAAAGTCGTCACTTGGTACGATAACGAGTGGGCGTACAGCGTCCGCGTCACCGATCTCGCCGCCTTTGTTGCCGGCCAGGGCGTCTAGATCAACTGCCACCCACCAAAGGCACTGGATCGTGTCGCGCAAAAGGACCATCCGGGATGTCAACTGGCAAGGCAAGCGCGCACTCGTCCGCGTCGATTTCAATGTGCCCATCGATGACGACGGTTGCGTCGGCGATGATACCCGCATCCGCGCCACGCTTCCCACCCTGGATTTCCTGCGTTCCCACGGCGCATCACTTGTCCTGATGAGCCACCTCGGCCGGCCCGATGGCGAAGCCGATCCCCGCTACAGCCTGCGGCCCGTCGCCCAACGGCTCAGCCAGCTCCTTGATGCAGACGTTCGGTTCTCCGGCGCCGTCACCGGCCCCCACGTCGAAGCCGCCGCTGCCGGCCTCGACCAAGGGGAACTACTGCTGCTCGAAAACACACGCTTTGACCCCGGTGAATCCAGCAATGATCCCGCGCTGGGTACAGCCCTCGCCCGCCTCGGCGATCTCTTCGTCAACGACGCCTTCGGCAGCGCTCACAGGGCGCATGCAAGCACCACCGGCGTGGCCGCCCATCTGCCCTCTGTAGCCGGTCTACTGATGGAAAAGGAGTTGACCTACCTTGGTGAAGCGCTCGAGGATCCAGAGCCTCCTTTCATCGCCATTCTCGGCGGCGCCAAGGTCAGCGACAAGATCGCCGTCATCGAGCAGCTCATCCGGAAGGTAGATGCCATCCTCATCGGCGGCGGCATGGCCAACACCTTTCTTGCCGCCGCCGGCTGCCGGATGGGGGCCAGCCTGGTCGAAACGGAAGTGCTTGACACCGCCCGGGCCCTGCGCAGCGTCGGCGAAGATGTGATCCAACTGCCGGTCGATCTCACCGTTGCCGACAGCTTCTCAGCCACCGCCGCCTCACGCACCGTCGGTGTGACCGAGATTCCGGCTGGCTGGATGGCCCTCGACATAGGTGAGGCCACCGTCGCACACTTTGCCAATCGCCTCGCCGGCGCACGCACCGTTCTCTGGAACGGTCCTATGGGTGTCTTCGAATTTTCCTCCTTTGCCCGCGGCACCATTGCCGTCGCCGAAATGCTGGCTGGGTTGTCCCAGGCCACCACCATCGTAGGCGGCGGCGATTCGGCCGCTGCTGTGCAGCAGGCCGGACTGGCCGGGCGGATCTCCCACGTGAGTACCGGCGGCGGCGCCAGTCTGGAGTTCCTGGAAGGGAAGCTCTTGCCCGGCGTGGCCGCCCTGGACGACGAGGAGGCGTGACTTATGAGTTTTCTCAAAAAACTGGCATCGCTCTTTTCAGGCGGTGGAGGCGGCGCCAATCGCGCGCTCCCTATCTACGTATTCAGTAACCGCTGCCGCGAACCGATCATAGCCGAAATCGACCTGGTCAACAGTCTCAGCCGTGATGAGGAAAATGACGACAAGTACTACACCCGCAAAGTGCTGCAAGGGAGCGGCAAGAACCGCTGTTTTACCCAAGTCGAAGTCGAAATCTGGTTCGACCGCGGCAAGAAGGTCTCCCATTACGAAGTCAGCGGTGGTCGTTGGCTAACCCAGGAGGAATACGAAGAGGAGCTGATACGTTTCGAAGCTCCCCCCGAAGATGAAAACTCGGCAGACGACGATTCCCAGTAGGGCTGGAACTCTGTAGCATCCGCTGGAGGCCGGATCCGGTTGTCGTCCGCCAATGACAGTTCACTGGGTGGCAGAAGCAGGACGCCCGTAGGCAGAGTCGGGCTGTCCTTCACACGGTAAGAAGCAGTTCGCCAGTTCCCCCGCGTTCACACTACCTATCCTGGTCCCGCCGCCTGACACAGCCCCCTTGCGGAGAACACTCATAATGCGTAAACCGATGATGGCCGGCAACTGGAAAATGAATATGACCGTGGCCGAGGCGCTCGACCTCGCACGGCAGATATACCAGTTGGTCGGCGACACGTCCGTGGTGGAACAGTTGCTGTGCCCGCCTTCCGTATGTCTGCACCCGCTGAAGGCAGTTACAGACGACATGCCCTTCCTGCTCGGCGCCCAAAACTGCCACTGGCAGGAAAGCGGTGCCTTCACCGGCGAAATCAGCCCGCCCATGCTGCGCGGCCTCGTCGACTATGTCATCCTCGGGCACAGCGAACGCCGCCAGCTCTTCGGCGAAACCGACGAAACCGTAAACAAGAAGGCCCATGCCGTCTTGGCGCATCAACTGAACCCAATCGTCTGCGTAGGCGAAAGCCTCGAGCAGAACGAGCGCGGAGAAACCTCGTCAACCATCACCGCACAGGTGCGAGCCGCGCTCGACGGCCTGAATGGCGAGCAAGTTCAATCCCTCGTTATCGCCTACGAACCGATCTGGGCTATCGGCACGGACAGGGCCGCCACCGCTCAGACGGCTGGCGACATCTGCGGCCTGGTGCGCGCCATCCTGCGCGAAATGCACGGTGCCGCCGTCGCCGACACGGCTCGCGTCCTCTATGGAGGCAGCACCAAACCGGACAATATCGGCGCCATTATGGAACAATCCGATATCGATGGCGCGCTCATCGGTGGCGCATCGCTTGAGGCAGGCAGTTACGCCGAGATGGTGAAGATCACTGCCGGGGTCTACAGCGGCTGACCTGCGCCTCTCTTGTTTACTTTGCGGGAATCAGGAGCGAGGAACGAGAAACAACTGGGCTGAAGAATTTCATCTCTCTCCTTTCTCCTCTCCACTCTCTCCTCGCCCTTCCCCATGTCTCCATTCTCCCCCTATCTCTTTTTCGTCCTCTTCTTCATCCTGCTCGCCGCTCTCTGGTGGCTGAGCTGGCGAATCGGCCTGCTGATCCAGGAGATCGTCTATCTGATTACCGGCTCAGATGACCTGGCGATGGTGATCCTCTTCCTGGTCTACCTGCCCGGCATCCTCGTCCACGAGGCCTCCCACTGGCTGGTAGCCAGGATTCTGGGCTTGAAGACCAGCAGATTCCGAGTATGGCCGAAATACACCCGCAATACCATCGGCCTGGGGAGCGTGACGGTTTCGTCCGGTGGCGTGGTGTGGGATAGCCTTGTGGGGCTGGCCCCCCTTCTTATCGGGTCCGCACTGATCGTACTGATCGGTGACCAAGTCTTCGATACGCAAACACTCGCCTTCGCTTGGCGAACCGGCCGGCTGCTGGACGGGCTGAACTTTGTCGTGACCGGTCTGGCCCAAAAACCGGACAGTCTGCTGTGGAGCTATCTCCTTTTCGCGATCGCCAACGCGATGATGCCCAGCGCCAGCGACCGTGCGCCGCTCAAGTCACTGGGCATCTATGTCGTTCTTTTCGGCGCGGTGTTCGTCCTGATCGATCAGTCCGGCCGCAATGTGCTGCTCCTGCTGGATTTCCTCTTCGGTCCGATTCAACTGCTGACCGGCGCCTTCTTCCTGGTCGCAGCCATCGATCTCGCCGTCATTCTGCTACTGCTCGCTGCGAGGGAACTGTCTAAACTGTTTTTCAGCCAATAGTTGCCTTCCGCTCTACTTCCCCTCACGTGGTCCGAAACCGACGCGCGCCTAAAGCGAAGGCACCTTCTCCAGGCTCGCCCGGATCGCCTCTTCCGGGTAGTCGAAGTCCTCCAGGTTGTCGGCCAGATGCTGCTCATAGGCAGCCAGATCGAAGTGTCCGTGGCCGCACATGTTGAAAACGATCACCTTGCTCTCGCCCCTCTTCTTGCACGCCAGCGCCTCCTGCATCGCCCCCCAAATCGCATGGGCCGGTTCGGGCGCCGGCAGGATTCCCTCCGCGCGTGCGAATGACACCGCGGCCCCGAATATCGCCCGCTGCTGAACATTGACCGCTTCGATCAGCCCCGCATCATGCAGCGCGCTGACCTGTGCGCTCATGCCATGATAACGCAGTCCGCCTGCGTGGATCGGCGCCGGCACAAAGTCGTGGCCAAGCGTGTGCATCTTGATCAGCGGCGTCATCTGTGCCGTGTCACCGAAATCATAGGTGTACACGCCTCGCGTCAGGCTCGGTGCAGCCGCCGGCTCCACTGCCACCACACGGGCGTTCCTGCCGCCGCTGATGTTCTCCTTCAGGAAAGGGAAAGCGAAGCCGCCAAAGTTGCTGCCGCCCCCCGTACAACCGACCAGCACGTCCGGCCAGTCCTCCCCGAACGCCTCCAGCCCGCTGATCACCTCCTGCCCTACCACCGTCTGGTGCAGAAGCACATGATTCAGAACCGAGCCAAGCGAGTACTTCGTATCCTCACGCGTGGCTGCGTCCTCCACCGCCTCCGAGATCGCAATCCCCAGGCTGCCCGTGCTGGCAGGACTCTCTGCCAGAATCTGGCGGCCCGCGTTCGTGTCCGGGCTGGGGCTCGGCACAACCTCCGCGCCCCACGTCTCCATCAGTACCTTCCGATAGGGCTTCTGCTCATAGCTGACCCGCACCATATAGACCTTGCACTCCACTCCGAACACCTGGCAGGCGAAACTGAGCGCACTTCCCCACTGTCCCGCGCCTGTCTCCGTCGCCAGGCGGGAGACACCCGCCTCCTTGTTATAGAAGGCCTGCGGCACCGCTGTGTTCGGCTTATGGCTGCCGGACGGGCTGACGCCCTCATACTTGTAATAGATGCGGGCCGGGGTATCCAGAGCCTTCTCCCATTCATGCGCCCGGATCAGAGGCGTTGGCCTCCATATCCGGTAAACATCCTGCACCGGTTCAGGAATCTCGATGTAGCGCTCGGCGCTCACTTCCTGCAGGATCAGCGACATCGGAAAAAGAGGCGCCAGGTCGTCCGGCCCAATCGGCTGACCTGTACCCGGATGCAGAGGCGGCGAGAGTTCAACCCCGGCCGCGGGCAAATCCGCGTTGATGTTATACCAGTGGGCCGGCATTTCCGACTCGTTCAAGATCACCTTCTTCTGTCTGCTCATTTCTGTGCTCTCCCTGTGATGGTGAGGTTCCGTTGTAATGAAGCGACTGCGTAACGAAGCCGACGCTGCCCAATGCGGCGCCCGGTGATCGGATCAAAAAGGCCTGCCGCAATCGCGACAGGCCTTGGCACAAATCCCCTTCAATCTGATGTCAGTTCAGGTGCGCCTGAATCTTGCCTAGCAGTTGGGCTTTCTGCTGAAAACCAACGATCGTCTCCACCTGCTGGCCGTCTTTGAACAGCATCAGCGTGGGAATGCTCATTACGCCAAATGCCATCGCCGTGCTCTGATTCTCGTCCACATCGAGCTTGCCGATCGTCAGTTTGCCGTCAAGCTCGGTAGCAATTTCATCCAGAACCGGTGCGATCATCTTGCACGGACCGCACCACTCCGCCCAGAAATCCACCAGTACCGGGGTTTCCGATTGGATGACCTCATCCTCAAAATTCGCATCTGTGACTACAACGGTGTTCTCGCCCATTTTTTTGTCTCCTACTCCTGTATACGAGCGTACAAACTGCAACTTTCCGGCGGGTCCGTCCTGTATTTGCCAGTCATTGCCTATCTTAACATGCGATGTCTGGCAGGGCTGTAGACTAACCTACAAAAAATATAGTACGCCCAACGGAAGCCAAAAGTCAAAATACCGGCCCTTCGATTCATACTTTCTGTAGGTCCTGTTCGCAGTTGCCATACAGTGGCAACCGTTCACTCACTCTTCTGCCGCCTTTGTAAAAAAGCCGCGAACTCCTCCTTGTCCAGGGCCCCGGAGCGGGGCCTTATGTTCTCCTGTCCAGGTTCAACCGGCGCCTCCTCGGTGACAGGCTGTTCATCTTCCACGCCAATCCGCGCCATCACCGCAGGGATCATGCCTGAAATGCCTTCCAGAAACGCCCCTGTCAACGCCTGTCCGCCAGGCAGATTGATTATCAACGTCCGTCCCCGGATGCCTGCAACCCCTCTGTCCAACATCGCCATCGGATTCTTCGCGATGGCCCTTGCGCGCATCGTTTCCGGCAGTGACGGCATAAACCGCTCCAGTACGGCAGCCGTCGCTTCTGGCACGATCTCCTCCGCTGAAGGTCCCGGCGCAGGGAAAGTGCCGCCTACCGTCAAAATCAGGTCCAGCTCCTCTTCATCGCACCACCGTCGCAGGGTCTCCTCCAACTGGTAGCGAGGAGGCTCTCTGTAAACGTGACTGAGCAGGGGCAGCAATCCATCCAAAGCGCCGGCCAGCATTCTCTGCACATCAGCCAGAACCGCATCCGCGTCAAAGGATTCAGTCGAATCGGCAACTGCAAGAAACCCGCACCGGATCACCATTGATGTCGGACTCTCCTTCCCCGTTTCCTGAGCTCCATTCGGCCCAAACCGTCAGAAAAATGAACGAACAAAAAGCGATGGCTTGGCCACCGCTTTTGTATTGCCTCGATTTCTGACAGGCGTCTCTCACCGCTTGGTGTACTGCGGGGCCTTGCGCGCCCGTTTAAGGCCCGGCTTCATCCGTTCCTTCACGCGCGCGTCGCGCGTGAGAAATCCCGCAGCCTTCAAGGTAGGCCTCAGATTCGGATCCGCCGCCACCAGTGCCCGCGACAAACCGTGCCGCGCTGCGTGAGCCTGGCCGCCTTCACCGCCGCCATGAACCTTTATGCTGATATTGAAGCTGTTCTCAGTTCCCGTCAGTGCCAGCGGTTGCCGAATCACCATCTGGTCCAAAGCGCGTCCAAAATAGCCATTCATCGGCAGGCTGTTGACGATGATCTCACCGTCCCCCTCATACAGCCGCACGCGTGCCGTCGCGCTCTTGCGTCGTCCAACCGCCTCGATATACTCACTCATATCTGCTCTCCTGCAGTTCCAGCACCTTCGGCTTCTGCGCCTCGTGCGGGTGATCCGGACCAGCGTAGACTCTCAGTTTTTTCATCTGGGCGCGGCCGAGCCGGGTCTTGGGAACCATACCTTTGACCGCTTCAAAAATGATCTTCTCCGGTTGTCTTTTCAACTGTTCGCGCATCGTTCGGCTCTTCAGGCCGCCGGGATAGCGCGAATGCCGGTAATAGCGTTTCTCATCCAGGCGGTTGCCCGTTACGTGAAACTTGTCGCAGTTGATGACAATTACGAAGTCACCGCAGTCCACGTTGGGCGTGAAACTCGGCTTGTGCTTGCCGCGCAGAACCTGCGCGATCTCCGAAGCCAGCCGGCCGAGTGTCTTGTCCGTTGCATCGACAACATACCACTCACGTCCACTCTTGGCCTCTTCATAACTCAGGCTCAGTGTCTTCACCCTGTAATCTCCTCGTTCGCACCTGCAAGCAACTTTCTGCTATCTACCATCAGTATCATGAATGCGCAGAAAACAGATCAGGATACTCGGCATAGAGTACTCGTTCCAGAACAAGCCCATTGGGCGGGAGCGGCGGGGCTGAGCGGCTGCGGTCTTTCGCCTTCAACGCCGCGACCAGTTCATCCGCCTGCCACACACCCAGACCAACCGCCAGCAACGATCCAGCCAGATTCCGCGCCATCCGTCTCAAAAATGCGTTGGCGGTAACGGTTAAGACCAGCCGCTCGGCCGCAAACGGCTCCAGCGCTGGCAGCGACTCCTCGACCCGTTCCCAGAAGAGCGACACGATTCGGCGAACCGTATTCTCTCCTTGAGGCGCCTGCCCAAACGTGGCAAAGTCATGCGTCCCAATCAACAGGCCGGCAGCACAGTTCATCGCATCCAGGTCTGGGCGTCTGGGCAACACCACTGCAAACCGGTCCGCGAGAGGAAAACGTCTCTCGCCCTTTCCTTCGCCCGCCGGCGCCCACGTCGTGTAACGGTATGTCCGCTCCGAGGCGCTGAATCGCGGATGGAACCCCGGCGGCGCTTCCGTCAGGCTGCGAACGAGTATCGAATCAGGCAACCGTTGGTTCCAGGCTTGGCGCAGGGCTTCCAGCGAATGTCTCCACGGCGCTTCCACCGCAATGATTTGCCCTCTGGCGTGAACGCCCGTGTCCGTCCTTCCTGAGCCGCTTATCCGGCAATTCGCACCGGTCACGTCCTTCAGCGCTTCTTCCAACGCACCCT
Source organism: Caldilineaceae bacterium (assembly GCA_965204525.1). Classification (GTDB taxonomy): domain Bacteria; phylum Chloroflexota; class Anaerolineae; order Caldilineales; family Caldilineaceae; genus Bin5. Next base: position 4,622,205 of record OZ241994.1, read on the forward strand.
GAACTGTCGGCGCTTCCCTCTGTACCTGGAATCCAAAAAAGTCTGTGCCGTCGTAAGCGATCAGACCGGCGACCCTCGGCATTCGCTCCTCACCGGCGTGGCGCACGCGGCCACAAATCAACTACCCTACCAACCGCCGCCCACCCGGCAAACGCTTGACCTGGACGGCAACTTCCCCGGCTATTCGTTACTGCCCTCCGTCACCAGCTCGATGACTGCCATATCCGCCGCGTCGCCGAACCGTTTTCCCAACTTGACGATGCGTGTATACCCGCCATTCCGCTCCTCATAGCGGGGGGCCAGTTCGTCAAAGACCTTCTTCGCGACCGCCTTGTCATTGAGGTACGCCACAACCTGGCGTTGCGCATGTACCCGGTCTATCTTACCTGCCAAGCCGTGCTTGGCCTTCGTAATTAGCTTCTCAGCATCGCCGCGCATCGCCCGCGCCTTGGCCTGCGTAGTCGTTATCCGTTCGTGAATATAGAGTTCTCGAATCAGGTTGCGAAACAGGGCCTTGCGTTGCGCCGCATTCCGGCTTAACTTCTGGCCCGCGATCTGGTGTCGCATCGTGCTATTCCTCCGCTAGCGGCGATAAGTCCGCCTCTTCGACGATCTCGACTGCTTCAGCCGCTTCGGTTTCAGCTACTTCTTTATCAGACGCCTCAGTCTCAGCTACTTCCGTTTCAGCGACTTCGGCCAGAATCTCCTCAACTTCGGTACCGTTGCCTCCACCCAGGTAGGCGCTGAGATCGACGCCTACCACGTTCATGTATCCCTTCTCGCTCAGCTTCTCGACCAGTTCATCCAGGGACTTCTTGCCAAAGTTGCGGATGGCGAGCATCTCGTCCTCACCCTTCTCCATCCGCTTCAGGATCTCCCCGACCTTCGTGATGCCTGCCCGTTTCAGGCAGTTGTATGCCCGTACCGTCAACTCCAGCTCCTCAATCGGCGCCTCGGCAACACGGCTGGGGATGCTTTCCTCTTCCTCCTCCGGCAGCTCGACCATCGTCGTGCGGTCGCCCACAAACAGGGTCAGATGCTGTACGAGAATGTCAGCCGCCTGCCGCATCGAATCTTCAGGCGAAATCGTGCCATCGGTCCACACTTCCAGATTCAGCCTGTCATAGTCGGTCTGCTGGCCGATGCGGGTTCGTTCGACCCGGTAGGATGCCTTCTTGACCGGACTGAAAATCGCATCCACAGGGATCTCTCCCAGCGGCAACTGCACCCGTTCCTCAGCCGGGCTGTAACCCCGGCCCTGCTCCACCACCATCTCAATGTCCAGGTCCACCTCGTTCGAGTCGGCGAACAGCAGGTACAGGTCTGGGTTGACGATCTCAACTTCCGGAGGGCAGTTCAAATCTCCGGCCGTTACCGGACCTTCATGGTACACCTCAACCGAAACCCGAACAGGTTCAGCGCTCTCACTCCTGAATCGAATCTGCTTTACATTCAATATCAGTCGAGTGGCATCTTCCAGTACATGATCGATTGTCGAAAACTCATGATGCACACCACTGACCGATATTGAAGTTACGGCAGCACCAGGCAAACTCGACAGCAATACCCGGCGCAAAGAGTTCCCAAGCGTAATCCCATAGCCGCTTTCCAGCGGGCTGATCACAAAATGGCCGTAGTTCCGAGAACTGGCCTCTACTTCTATCTTCGGCAATACTAGATTGTTAAGCAACGGCTACCCCTCCCGGCTATATAGCAGTCTCAACCAAACAACGTGTGGCGACAGACAATCGTTGCAGCCCTGTCGGTTGTCCCTACAACCGACCTCTTAAGGCAACGAACCCGTACCTTGTCAGCTAACGACTGTAGTACTCAACGATCAACTGTTCATTTAGGAGTACGCCAATCTCGTCCCGTTCCGGTGCCGAAGTCACCGTACCGTTGAGATTGGTCGCATCCAGACTGAGCCACGTAGGGGGGGACGCACTGCCGAGAATCTGGGCGCGTTCACGAAAATAAGTCTTGGACCGACTCTTCTCGCGAACGGAAATCTGGTCGTTCGGCGACACCAAAAAGGATGGGATATTCGTCTTGCGGCCATTCACGGCAAAGTGACCGTGTCGCACAAGCTGACGCGCCTGCGCCCGGCTATCGGCAAAGCCGAACCGGTACACCACATTGTCCAACCGGCTTTCCAGTAGTTCCAACAAAATACCGCCGGTCTGCCCTTTGCGCCGTGATGCTTCCTTGAAATAGCGGCGGAACTGCCGTTCCATTACCCCATACATGCGACGCGCCTTCTGCTTCTCGCGCAACTGGATTCCGAAATCCGAGACCTTTCGCCGCATTACATTTCGCCGGCCTGCTTCGCCCGGCGGGAACGGACGCCGATCAACCGCGCATTTGGGGCTGACACAGCGTTCTCCTTTCAAGAATAACTTCTGTCCTTCTCGTCGACAGAGTTTACAAACCGCATCTGTATATCGTGCCATCTCTCCTCCAGGTCCACTATCGCACGCGGCCCTTTGCCCCATTCAAGACCGCATCGTAGCTTGGTGTGCCGGTCATTTCTGCCTGATGGTGATCGCGTCCCCAGTGAACGCGCCGTCCGCATCGTCACCGCTTGGCGGACTTCCGCGGCACAATTCGATCACCGCTCTGCATTATCACTGCAGCACTTTCACTCCACTGCAAAACAAGCGGCATCGCGCCGAAACACGATGCCTCTCTTCTTCCGGCAGGTCAATCCCGTTGTCGCGCAACCCCTCTCATCTCGACACCGGAGGCAACGCGTTGTCCGTTCTCCTAAACTCTTCGCTTGCTCGGGGGGCGTACCCCGTTATGCGGAATCGGTGTTATGTCCGCGATCGACGTGACCGTCAGACCGGCCGGGTTCAACGCCCTCAAGGCACTCTCGCGGCCCGGTCCCGGACCTTTGATAAATACCTCGACCTCTCGCATATTGAACTCGCTCACGGCTTGGCGAGCCGCCGCCGACGCCGCAAGCTGGGCCGCAAACGGCGTACTCTTGCGGCTCCCCTTGAATCCGGCTGTGCCCGAACTGGCCCAACACAGGACCTCCCCTTGGGGATCCGTTACCGTGATGATCGTATTGTTAAATGTGGCGCGGACGTGAATCTGCCCGCTCGGCACGTGCTTCCTCTCCCGACGGGACGATCGACCGCCCCGGCGACGCTGTGTTCGAGCCATCGTTTCTCCCTAGCCTGATCTTCCTGTGCAACAATTGTTAAAACGATAACCTGCCGCTACTTCCGCGCTCGCTTCTTCCCGGCGACCGTCTTCTTTACACCGCGGCGCGTGCGCGCATTCGTGCGCGTGCGCTGGCCTCGGCTCGGAAGATTGCGCCGGTGGCGCAGGCCTCGATAGCTGCCTATCTCCATGAGGCGCTTGATGTTCATGTTTACTTCGCGCCGCAAATCCCCTTCAACACGGCAATGGCGCTCAATGTAGTCCCGCAAGGCGACCAATTCATTCGTGTCCAGGTCCTTGACGCGTTTGTCTTCGTCAATCCCGGTCGACTCCAGGATCTCCTGGCTGACTGAACGGCCTATCCCGTAAATGTAGGTCAGGGCGATAACGACCCGCTTGTCCCGAGGAATGTCGACGCCTGCAATACGTGCCATGGAAATTGCCCCCTGGGTTTCTAACCCTGTCTCTGCTTGTGCTTCGGGTTCTGACAAATCACATATACAACGCCTCGCCGTCGTACGACGGAACACTTCTCACACATCTTCTTGACCGAAGGCCGCACTTTCATCCTTCAACCTCCCTCCCCAAAGTCTTAACGCAATTCCACAAGTGTATCATAACGCTATGGCCGCGTCAAGATTTCGGGGCCTCTGTTAGTGACAGCAACCGTATGCTCAAAGTGGGCGCTCAAGCTATGATCTTCGCTGATAACGGTCCACTTGTCCTTCAATGTCTCCGTCCGCCACGTGCCTATCTGAACCATCGGTTCAATCGCAATCACCAGCCCAGGGCGCAGTACAACCCTTCCATCCGTGTCGTCCGACACATAGTTCAGTACCTGTGGCCCCTCGTGCATCGCCCGACCCACGCCGTGCCCCGTGTACTCCCGCACCACGTGAAAGCCGCTCGGCTCTACGCTATCTTGCACCGCCGCGCTTATGTCCAGTACACGGCCGCCCGAACGCATCGCCTTTATGCCGGCATTGAGGCTCTCCTCCGTGACCTGCAGCAACCGTTCGGCCGCAGGCTCGATCGCGCCGACAGGATATGTCCAACCGCTGTCGCCCACAAAGCCGCGGTAGAACACGCCTACGTCGATACTGATAATGTCGCCCTCTTGCAGCACCCGCTCCCGGCTCGGAATGCCATGCACCAGCTCTTCGTTGATACTCGTGCAAATGTTCGCCGGGTAGCCGCGATAACCTAGAAAGCTGGATTTCGCACGATGGCTGTGTATCGTCGCCGCAGCCAACTCGTCCAAATCCCACGTGCTGATCCCCGGCCGAATTGCCTCCCGAAACTCCTGATGAACTCTCGCAACGATGCGACCCGCTTCACGCATGATCTGGATCTCACGCGGGTTCTTCAAGACCGGCGCAGGGCGTTCCTGTACTTGTCTGGCCCTGAGACGCGGCCGCCCATTGCCGTGCAGCCTGCGCCTGAGTCTTGTCATCATGCTCTCGTCGTTCACCTTGCACCTGCCCGCCAACGACATCTAGTCCTCGCACTCGTCAGGCGGACACAGTGCTCCTCGCCGCCTTGATATTTCTGGTCGCCAACCGCTCCAGCAGTTGCCCCTGCATCTCCTGGATCGACCTCGCGCCATCAACCTCCTCCAACAATCCCTTCGCGAAATAGTACCCAATCAAAGGCGACGTCTGCTTGTAGTAGATATACAGCCGGGTCTGGACCGTCTCCGGCTTATCGTCATTGCGCTGGTACAGCTCGCCGCCGCAACTGTCACAGTTTTCGCCTTGGGGCGGATTGAATGTCAGGTGGTAGACCCTGTCGCAATTGCGGCATACCCGCCGCCCGGTGATTCGCATCGTCACGACATCGTCTTCCAACTGGAAAAAGGGCACCACATCAATGCCCCCGTACTCAGCTGTCATCTCGTCCAGCGCCTGAGCCTGAATGAGATTGCGCGGAAAGCCATCCAGAATGGCGCCCTTAGCGGCATCATCCTGGACCAGGCGCGCTTCCACCATCCGGATCGTCACTGCGTCAGGAACCAATTCACCTTTGTCGTAATAGCTCTGCGCCAGCTGCCCGAGCTCTGTCTGGTTCTTCAAGTTGTACCGGAAGATCTCTCCCGTCGAAATCTGCGGAATCCCTAAACTTTCTTCCAGCAACTGGGCCTGTGTGCCCTTGCCGGCTCCAGGCGCTCCCAACAACACCAGATAGATACGGTCGCTCATCGGCAACGATTCCCTCGCGCAGCGAAACAAAGAAAGTGGTGGGCTAGCGGATGAAGCCCTCATAATTGCGCATCATCAGCTGCGCCTCGATCTGTTTCATCGTGTCCAGCACAACACCGACTACGATCAGGAGACCCGTGCTGCTGATAATCAGTGTATTGAAACTGCCGACGCCTCCACCGAAAACCACGCCGGCGAGGAAAGGCAGCACTGCAACCAGGCCGAGAAATAGCGCACCCACTAGCGTAATACGCCCTAACACACCGTTCAGATACTGTTCAGTCCGTGGACCAGGCCGGATGCCTGGGATGAATCCCCCCTGCTTCTGCAACGTGTCAGGGAGATTCTGTTGCCGGAACATGATGTCGGTATAAAAGTACGTGAACGCGACCGTCAGCATGAAATAGAACAGCCAGTACAGAAAGTTCTGCGGACTGAACGAGGTGAAAAAGAAATTCGCTATCGAGCCGAGCCAGTCATCGCGAAGAATGAAATAGGATGCCAGCGTGTTCGGTAGAATGAGCAGACTCTGAGCGAAAATCAGCGGAATCATCCCCGCCGTATTCACCCGCATCGGCACATAGGTACTCTGCCCGCCGACCATCATCAACCGGTTGCCGCGCATCGTGCGCACCCGTTTGCCGTACTGTACCGGAATGCGCCGCTGGCCCTCCTGCACCCACACAATCAGGGCCACCGTCAGAACCGTAATGACGCTGAATATCAGCAGCTGGGTAATGCCCTGCTGCGTCAGCAGACGCACTTGGCTTGGCGCCGCCGCGACGATGCCGGCAAAAATGATCAACGATACGCCGTTGCCAATGCCCTGCTCAGTCAGCAGCTCTCCCATCCACATGGCCAGCATCGTGCCCGCCGTCAAGCTGATCAGAATCGTCAGAGAGGGAAGCAGCGCTTCGCCCGTGAAGCCCCAGTTCTCAAGCACCGCACCCGTCGTCGCGCCGCCCACAGGGCGGCTGAGCAGCGTAGCCTGACCGAAAGCCTGCAAAAGCGCCAGCGGCACCGTCATGTAATGCGTGTAGCGGTTCAGCTGCTGTCGCCCTTGTTCACCCTCCCGGCTCAACTCCTCCAACTGGGGCACGATCGGGGTCAGCAGCTGCATGATAATTGTGGCGGTGATGTAAGGATATACACCCATCGCCATCACGCTGAACTGGGCCAGCGCGCCGCCGCTGAAAAAGTTCAACAGACTCAGAAGGATGTTCTGGTCCGTCGAACGAAATATCTGGTCCAGCACCTCTCGATTGACGCCGGGAAGAGGGATATGCGCGGCGAGCCGGTAAGCGACCAGAATCAAGAACGTATACAGCAGCTTCTGACGCAAGTCCGGCAAACGAAAGGCATTGCGTACGGCGTCGAGCATAAAGATTCTCCGGTAGAGTTCCGTCCGGTCCCGGCCAGCTGGTTGGCCGCCAACCCGACCTCTCTACAGTTAAGACCGCGGCAGATTCCTGTTGACTTCGAAGGGCAGAATGTCGACCGTACCGCCCGCGGCCTCTACCTTCTCCCTTGCGCTCTTGCTGATGCGATGAACCTGCAAATGGAGCGGCTTATCGATTTCGCCCCGCGCCAGAACGACCACGGGCTGCTTACTGTTGCCAAGTAGCCCCGTGTCGAAGAGCGCCGCAGGTGTCACCTGCGCGTCGGCTTCAAAGCGTTCGTCCACTTTGTCAAGGTTAACCGGCGTATAGGTAACTTTGAAGCGGTTGTTGAATCCGCGCATCCTGGGCAGTCGGCGCAGAAAACTCAACTGACCGCCTTCAAAGCCTCGCAGGCCTCCGTTCCCGGCACGGGCATTCTGGCCTTTTGTGCCGCGTCCGGCCGTCTTGCCCCGTCCCGATCCTGTGCCGCGGCCAATACGTTTTCGGTTTCTCGTGGCGCCCTCGTCGGGACGCAAATCGTGCAGTTTCATTTTCCGTTTACTCCAGCCAGATGGAAAAGGCCGTAACAACCTGGTACAGCTCCGGTCCGCCCGTCCTGCTTGCCTACGCCTCCGTCCCCTCCACCACCTCAACAAGATGAGAGACCTTGGCGATCATCCCCCGAACTGTAGGACTGTCAGCCTTCTCGACCGTCTGATTCATCTTGCGCAGTCCCAGGGCCTGAACAGTTGCCTTCTGCCGTTTGTTGTAACCGATCGGACTCTTGACCAGTTTCACGGTGATCGTCTTTTCCATTGGTCTAGTCTTCCTCATACCAGAAAGGACGCAACTGCTCGGGGTCGACGCCCCGCCTTTGCGCCTCGACTCTGTAATCCTGCAACTGTCTCAGCGACGCAAAAGTGGCCTGCACCACATTCAAAATATTGTCGCTCCCCAGCGACTTGGACAATATGTCCTTTACGCCCGCAGCCTCAACCACCGCGCGGACGCCCCCACCGGCAATAACACCGGTCCCCGGGCTCGCTGGCCTCAACAGCACTTCGCCGGCGCCAAACCGGGCCTGGCTCACATGCGGAATTGTCGTGCCCAGCAGATTTACCTCGACCATCGTCTTGCGGGCCGTTTCACTCGCCTTGCGGATCGCATCCGGGACCTCGCGCGCCTTGCCTACACCAACGCCGACTCGCCCGTTGTTATCTCCCACGACCACCACCGCGCGAAAAGCAAATCTGCGTCCGCCCTTCACCACCTTCGCCGTGCGCGCGATGTGAACGACCTTCTCATCTAGTTCATCCTTCTCTTCTTCCTGCTCGCGGTCCCGTCGACGGTCTCGACGTGCCATTTCCGACTCTCCTTGCTCTGTTTAGAAGACGAGACCACCCTCTCGACTGCCATCGGCCACCGCCTTCACGCGGCCGTGATAGCGGTACCCGCCGCGATCGAAGACCACCTGCTCAATACCGGCCTCCTTGGCGCGCTCCGCAACAATCTTGCCGATCTCTTTTGCCTGCTCCACCTTCAGCTTGTCGGCCAAAACCTCTTGCAGGTCGGCCTCCATAGTCGAAGCGGAAACGAGGGTATGGCCAGCCTGGTCGTCGATTACCTGTACGTTGACGTTCTTCAGGCTGCGAAATACATTCAACCGCGGCCGCGCCGCCGTCCCTGAAACCTTGCGCCGCACACGCATATGCCGGCGCTTTCGCGCATCTGTACGTGTAACTTTCGCCATAATTCTCCGTCCCTGCCCGGCTAAACCGCCGCGGCCCCGGCCTTGCCTGCCTTGGAGCGCACGTATTCGCCTTGATAACGGATGCCTTTGCCCTTGTATGGCTCCGGCGGGCGCTCCTTGCGAATCTTCGCAGCCAACTCGCCTATCTGTTGCTTGTCGATACCCGAAATCGTAACCGTCCGCCCATCTCGCGATACTTCAAACTCGACATCCGGGCTTGGAGGCGGATATTCCACAGCATGACTCTTCCCGACCTGCAATAGCAGGTTCTTGCCCTCCTGTTGGGCTCGGTAGCCAACGCCGTGGATTTCCAGGGTCCTCTTGAAACCGTCGGTCACGCCCACTACCATATTGTTGAGCAACGATCTCGTCAGCCCGTGCAACGCCCGATGCTGGCGTTGGTCGGTAGGTCGGGTCACAACGATCTCGCCGTTTTCTCTCGAAATCCTCATATCCCGGTTGAATTTCTGGCTCAGTTCCCCTTTCGGGCCCTTAACCGTAACCACGTTGCCTGTCACAATATCAACCGTCACACCGGCAGGCACAGAAATCGGCATCTTCCCGATTCGTGACATGTTATCCTCCCAACATTACCAAACGTTGCACAGTACCTCGCCGCCAACCCGTTCGCGCCGGGCCTGCCTTCCACTCATGACACCTTTGGGCGTCGAAACTATGTTGATCCCCAGACCGCTGCGTACGAGCGGTATGGTTCGATAACCCATGTACGTCCGCCGCCCGGGCCGGCTCACCCGCTCTATCCCGGAAATGACCGGTTGCCCCTTGTCGGAATACTTCATCCCAACGATCAGGTTAGGTCGGGCCTTGTCGCCCGTCACCGAATACCCGCTGATGAAGCCTTCCTCTGCCAGAATCTTGGCAATCGCGACCTTTATCTTGGAACTGGGCATCACCGCACGCCGATGCCTGGAGTTTGACGAGTTGCGGACTCGCGTCAGAAAGTCCGCGATTGGATCGGTCATCATAACCAGTGCTTCCTCTTCATTCTTGCAGTGCATCCGGTGCCGGCAATGGCGGCAGCAGAAACACCGATAATTGGTCCTTCTACCAGCTGGACTTGACTACGCCCGGCAAATGGCCCTCAAGGGCTTCTCGACGAAAACAGATGCGGCAAAGGCCAAATCGGCGCATGTACGCCCTCGGGCGGCCGCACTTCGTGCAACGGTTGCGCACCCGCACTTCATACTTCCGCCTGGACTCCCGCAAAACGATACTTTTTTTAGCCACAGACCGCTCTCTCCTTCATCTTCGTAGCCACCGTCTCGCTATGGTTACTGTCTCTATCGTCGTTGGAACGGCATATCCATCATTGCCAGCAGCCGCCGGCCCTCTTCATCTGTCCCCGCTGTGGTGACGATCGTCACTTCCATCCCTCGCACCTTGTCGATCTCATCGTAGTCGATCTCCGGAAAGACCAGCTGCTCGCGCAGGCCCAGGCTGTAGTTGCCCCGTCCGTCGAACGAGTCCGGCGAAATGCCGCGAAAATCGCGCTGTGCCGGCAACGCAATGCTGATCAGGCGGTCCAGAAAATCCCACATGCGCCGGCCGCGTAGCGTCACCTTCACGCCGATCGGCATCCCTGCCCGCAGCTTGAACGTAGCAATCGATTTGCGCGCCCGCGTCACAATCGGCTTCTGGCCCGTGATAATCGTCAGATCTTGGCTGGCGCGCTCAATCGTCTTACCATCCGTGATCGCCTCTCCCATGCCGATGTTTACGCTGATCTTATCAACCCGCGGCACCTGCATGATATTCGTATAGCCGAATTCCGTCATCAGCGCCGGCGCAATCTCACTGTCAAATCGGTCTTTCAACCGGGGCTTCTGCGTCGGCGTTCCATTCGCTTCACTCATCGTTTTCTCACTCCTCGCCCGCAACTGCCGCCCATAGCGGCATCTGGACGTCTTTCTGACCCTTGAACTAACCCTCGCCTGCAACTGGCAGCGGCTCACCGGTGCGCTTATCGATCCGGATCTTGTCCTCGCCTTCAAGCCGGTAACCGGCGCGAGTCACTTCATTGTCCGTCCCTACCAGCGCCACATTGCTGATGTGTAACGGCGCCTCCAGCTCGATGCGTCCGGTCTGTGTACGCACCGTCGGGCTGCGGCGCTGATGCTTCGTAACAAAATTCGCGCCCGCCACAACAACGTATACCCGATTGGGGTCCTGCCGGCCTTTCTTGTCCTTTTTGCGTATTACGCTCTGGACTTCACCGCGGTGCCCCTTATCATTGCCGGCGATCACTTCGACGACGTCACCCTTCCTGATCTTTACGCCCATCCCCTCTTCTCCTCAAGTCCTGAACGACACCGTTCGCCTGCCCGCCCAACCACAGGCCAGACCACCTGTGCTCCTCAGAGTACCTCCGGAGCCAGGGACACGATCTTCATATACCCGTGGTCACGCAACTCACGTGCAACCGGGCCAAAAATACGAGTGCCGCGTGGATTCCTGTTGTCATCAATCAGTACAGCAGCATTCTCGTCGAATCGAATATAGCTGCCATCCTTCCGCCGCACCGGACGTCGCGTGCGCACGATAACCGCCCGCACGATCTCACCCTTTCTCACCGACGCCGTCGGACTGGAGGATTTGACCGTCGCCACGATCACGTCGCCGATCCCACCATAGCGCCGCGTACTCCCCCCTCGGACTCGAATCGTCAGTAACTCTTTCGCACCCGTATTGTCGGCAACCCGCAGGCGGCTCTCTTGTTGAATCATAGCTCCATACCCCTTCTCTTACCGGCGCGCCTCGATTTAGACAACAGCCGCGTGGTCCAGAATCTTCGAGACATAAAACTTCTTGTGTTTACTGATCGGCCGGCATTCACGAATCTGGACCGTATCTCCAACCTGGCAGGCATTGTCCGGATCGTGCGCTTTGTACTTCTTATGTGACTTGACAACCTTGCCATACAAGGCATGGCGCGCGGCCCGCTCCACTTCCACAACCACAGTCTTGTCCATCTTGTCGCTGGTGACCACACCAACCAACTCGCGTCTTCGCTCGCGCATTTCCCTTTACTCCTCGTCCTCTTCGGCCATCAACTCCCGCTCACGCAAAATCGTCTTAATCCGCGCGATCTCACGGCGGACCTGACCCTTGCGTGCCGTATTTGTCATCTGTCCCGTCGCCTTCTGAAAGCGCAGGTTGAACAGTTCCTGATATCCCTCGTCCAACCGTGTGTAAAGTTCACTCTCCGTGAGAGGGCGTAGTTCATGTGCTTTCATCTTGCTTTCCTCCTCGCCTTCACGTCAAAGATCCTCTCGGGCAACGAACTGTGTTCCCATCGGCAACTTATGCGCGGCCAGCCGGAATGCTTCTCGCGCATGCGTCTCATCAACACCGGCGATCTCGAAAACCATACGTCCTGGCTTTACCACCGCCACCCAGTGATCGACATTGCCCTTGCCCGAACCCATCCGCGTCTCGGCCGCCCGCTCCGTCACCGGCTTATCCGGAAAAATGCGAATCCACAACTTGCCGCCGCGCCGCACATAACGGACAATCGCTCGGCGGGCCGCTTCGATCTGCCGGCTCGTTACCCAGGACGGCTCAGTGGCCTGTAGCCCGAACGTGCCAAAATCGATCTTGTTGCCCCGTGTTGCCATTCCCCGCATCCGACCGCGGTGCATCTTGCGAAATTTTACCCGTTTAGGCATCAACATTTTCGAATCTCCATCCCGCTTCGATTGATCCGGCCCCACCCATACTGGGCAGAACCCCCTACTCGGTCAGTGCCATCTCCGCATAGCGGGCATGGTACTCCTCACCCGGCAGCACTTCGCCGTGATAGACCCATGCTTTTACGCCAATCACGCCGTAGGTCGTGTTCGCCTCCGCGGTTCCGTAGTCAATCTCGGCCCGCAGTGTATGGCGCGGCACCTGCCCGTCGCGGATCGTGTCGACCCGTCCCATCTCGCTGCCGCCCAAACGCCCCGCCACCTGGATCATGACGCCTTCGGCCCCGGTCCGCATCGCCCGTCCCGCGGCCTGCTTCATCGCCCGCTTCCAGCTGATGCGGCGCTCCAGCTGCTCAGCCACGTTCTCAGAAACCAGCTGAGCGTCCGTCTCCGGCTTATCGATCTCGCGTACGTCGATCTTGACCTTCTTGTTCGTCAGCTCTTGCAGGTTTACCCGCAACACATTTACATTCGCGCCCTTGCGCCCAATGATGATCCCGGGCTTGGCGGTGTTGATGATCACGTGAACCTGGTTGGGCTGACGTTCGATCTCGATGAAGCTGATGCCTGCACGCGGCGCATCACGATGAATCATGGCCCGGATCTCTCGATCTTCGGCCAGTTGACTCACGTATTCATACCCCGTGGCGAACCATCGGCTCTTGTGTTCTTTGATAATGCCCAGGCGAAAACCGATCGGATGTACTTTGCGTCCCATTGGGGCCTCCTTGTGCAGTGCCGGCGGTCCGTACAGACCGCCAGGCGCCGCTGTTCGTCCACTACACCTCGTCCAAACGCTCTTCCAGCACAACCGTGATGTGGGAGGAACGCCGAATCCATGGCTTGAATCGACCGCGCGCGCCAAAACGCCGCCAGCGCCGGTTCGGCGCCTGATCGGCATAGATCTGGCTGATGTAAAGCTCATCAGCCTCCAATCCGAAATTCTCGACACCGTTTGCGATCGCGCTCTTCAGCGTCTTCGCCACCACCTTGGCCGCCTGCTGAGGCATGAACTGCAGCAGTGTCAAAGCCTCTTCCGCCGGCCTTCCACGCATTTCATCCAGTACCAGGCGCGCCTTCTGTGGGCTGATCCCTGTGTACTTGGTAACTGCTCGAACTTCCATCGTACGCGCTCCCCAATCTCCAGGATGGAGGAAGATAACATTTTTCGACCTGAAGCCGCAATTCTACACCCTGCGCGTGCTTCTCTCCGACCTCACATGACCCCGAAAGAATCGGGTCGGCGCAAACTCGCCCAGCTTGTGCCCCACCATGTTTTCCGTAATGTAGATCGGTACATGGCGGCGGCCGTCGTGGATCGCCAGCGTATGTCCGACAAACTGCGGAAATATCGTCGAAGCCCGGGACCACGTCTTGAGCACCTTCCGCTCACCGGCCCGGTTCATGTCTTCGATCTTCTTCAGTAGCCGCGGCTCGACAAACGGTCCCTTCTTCAGACTACGTCCCATCGGATCTCCTCCACATCTGCACTGCTATCGACGCTTACTGCCGCGCCGGACAATATATTTCCCCGTTCTCTTGTTGCGCCGCGTTCGCTTACCCAACGCCGGCTGCCCCCAAGGCGTCTTCGGCCCGGGCATGCCAATTGGCGAACGCCCCTCGCCGCCACCGTGAGGATGGGATGCAGGGTCCATCGCTACGCCGCGCACCGACGGCCGGATTCCCATCCAGCGACGGCGGCCGGCCTTGCCCAACGAAATATTGCTGTGATCCGGGTTCGACACCTGGCCAACCGTAGCTAGACAGTCCATCTCAATGTAGCGAACCTCGCCGCTCGGTAGTCGCACCTGCGCACGCGGCCCCTCTTTGGCCACCAGCTGCGCCGAAACGCCTGCGCTGCGCACCAGCTGCGCGCCCCGCCCCGGATACAACTCAATGTTATGTATCTGCGTGCCCGGCGGGATGTTGCGAATCGGCAGCGCATTCCCGGGCCGAATGTCAGCGTTCGGGCCCGACTCCAATACGTCGCCAACCTGAACACCCAAAGGCGCGACAATATACCGCTTCTCACCATCCTCATAGCTGAGCAGCGCGATGCGTGCACTGCGGTTCGGGTCGTACTCAATCGACGTGACCCTCGCCGGCGCCCCCCATCTTTCCCGCCTGAAATCAATGATGCGGTAGCGCCGCTTGTGTCCCCCGCCGCGGTGACGGACAGTGATCCGCCCCTGGCTGTTACGCCCGCCCTTCCTGTTCAGAGCAACGGTCAACGAACGCTCGGGCTTGGTGCGCGTAATCGTTTCAAATGTCGAGACACTCATGTCCCGCCGTCCCGGAGACGTGGGACGGTATATCTTTACAGGCATAAAACTCTATCTCCGTTCGAAAAGAGAAGATGGGAAAAAACCGCCCCCGCTTCTCCCTCCTGTTACTGACCGTTACACACCTTCAAAGAACTGGATGCTGTCACCTTCACCCAATGTAACAACCGCCTTCTTCCAGGGCGACTTCCGCACCACTTTGCGCCGCCCGCGCATCCCCGTCTTAGCCGGCATCATCATGACCCGCACGTCCAAGACACTCACTCGGAATGCGGTCTCCACTGCATCACGAATCTGGTGCTTGTTGGCTCGCGTGTCGACTTCAAAGGTGTACTGATTGTTGAAATCGGCCGCGTCGTATGACTTCTCTGTAATTACCGGGCGCTTTATCACTTCATAAACGTGCATCTGGTTCTCTCCGTATCGGACGCCGACTCCATCTTCCCAACTGCTGCCAACAATCCGTCTCGCAGGAAATAGCAGCCGTCAAGCAAGCCAGTCGTGAATGTTTTCGACCGAGGCCTGCGGCAATAGAAGCCTGTCATAGCTCAGCAGGTCCTGAATGTTCAGATTACTGCTCAGAAGCGATTTCGCCTGCGGCAGATTGCTGATCGACTTCTCGACAGCCATATCCCGCTCCGGCAAAACGACGAGTACGCTGCCGCTGTCCAGCCCCAGATCGGCCAGCGCCTGCACAAAGACCTTTGTCTTTGGTGCATTCATCGTCAACGCCTCAAGAACGACAATCTGGTCCGCCCCGGCCTTTACGCTCAGCGCGCTCCGCAAAGCGGCCCTGCGCATCTTTTTGGGCATCTTCTTCGTATATTTGCGCGGTGTGGGGCCAAAAGCCGTCCCGCCGCCTACCCAAATTGGAGACCGGATCGAGCCGTGCCGCGCCCGCCCGGTGCCCTTCTGACGCCACGGTTTGCGGCCGCCCCCGCGAACCTCGCTGCGCGACTTCGTCTTGTGCGTGCCCGTGCGCGCGTTCGCCAGCTGCCTCACCAAAGCCTGGTGCATCAGCCCCCGATTGATCGGAGCGGCAAATACCGTATCCTCCAACTGCATCTGACCGGTCTCTTCACCGACCATATTTCGAATTGGTACTTCCACCGTTTCGCCTCCGTATCAGTAGCTGCCGGTTCTTCAACTGATGAACCAGCGGCCACCGTCTTACGCCTTTGCCGCCGTTCGAACGATCACCAACCCCTTGTTTGGGCCGGGTACCGCTCCCTGTACGGCGATGAGATTGCGCTCCGCATCAACCAGAGCAACCTTCAGATTCTGCACAGTAACGCGTTCGTTACCCATCTGTCCCGCGCCCTTCGTGCCCGGAAAGGTGTGGCCCGGTGTCGTGCCCGCGCCTCGTGCGCCTGGCGCCCGGTGTCGGTCCGACTGCCCGTGGGTCTTCGGCCCGCCTCGGAATCCGTGCCGCTTGACTCCGCCGGCAAAGCCCTTCCCCTTCGACGTGCCGGTTACATCCACAAGCTCGCCCTCAGCAAATACATCCGCCTTGATCACATCGCCCAGCGTATGTCCCGCCCCGCTCGGCAATCGCAACTCGCGCACAAATCGCAGCTTCGGCACGTTAGCCTTCTTCAGATGACCGAGCTGCCCTTTCGTCAACTTGCGCTCCGCCACCTCTTCGAAGCCTACCTGAACTGCGTTGTAACCGTCCGAATCTTCGGCTTTCACCTGTGTGACATAACAGGGACCAGCCTCGATGACCGTAACCGGCACCACCGCGCCGCTGTCATCAAACAGCTGGGTCATCCCTACCTTGCGGCCCAATATCCCTTTCACTTGCTCCTCCCGGACTGACAGTCCGCATCAACGACATTCCGACCGGCTGTCACATTGCCCAACCAAGCCCGTTCCTGACCGCCCGGCGCGGATCCAACCCGCACGATCCTCTCCGCCCGCGGCCGCAACCTGAGCCCTATAACTTAATCTCGATATCGACACCGGCGGGCAAATTCAGACGGGTGAGATTCTCAATCGTCTTGTTGCCTGGATCTACCACATCGATCAAACGCTTGTGAGTCCGAATCTCGAACTGCTCACGGCTGTCCTTGTCGATGAACGGCGATCGCATCACCGTGAACTTCTCGATCCTCGTAGGCAGAGGCACAGGCCCAACCACCTGGGCGCCCGTCTGCTCAGCAGCAGTGACGATCTGCTGTGCCGACGCATCCAGGACGCGGTGATCGTATGCCTTGAGCTTGATACGGATCTTTTGCTTTGCCATGTACTCTTCTCACTTGTCGTGGACCACGAACAAAAAGTGTGGCGAGCAGTTGCACTCGCCACACACTTCTTTACTCTACTGGATGATCTCGGTAATTGCGCCGGCAGCGACGGTGCGGCCGCCTTCACGGATGGCAAACCTTCCGCCGGTCTCGATGGCGACGGGCGAGATCAACTCGACCTCCATCGTCACATTGTCGCCGGGCATGACCATCTCCACACCTGCCGGCAGGTCGATCGAACCGGTGATGTCCATGGTGCGGATGTAGAACTGCGGCCTGTAGCCCTTGAAGAAGGGAGTGTGCCGTCCGCCCTCCTCCTTGCGCAGCACATAGACCTCGGACTTGAAACGGGTGTGCGGCGTGATGCTGCCGGGCTTGGCCAGCACCTGCCCGCGGTCCACCTCTTCGCGGTCGATGCCGCGCAGCAGACAACCGACGTTGTCGCCCGCCTGCCCCTCATCGAGCAGCTTGCGGAACATCTCGACACCGGTGACGGTGGTCGAGTGCGTCGGCTTCACACCGACGATCTCCACCTCTTCCATCGGATGGATGACACCGCGCTCGACGCGACCGGTCACGACCGTGCCGCGCCCCTTGATCGAAAAGACATCCTCAATCGGCATCAGGAAGGGCTTGTCGATCTCGCGCACAGGGGTGGGGATATACTCATCCACCGCGCGCATCAGCTCCCAGATCGGCTCATACTCGGGCGCATCGGGGTCCTCCGAGCTGCTCTCCAGGGCATGCAGGGCGCTGCCGCGCACAAAGGGGATGTCATCGCCGGGGAACTCGTAGGTGTCGAGCAGTTCGCGCAACTCCATCTCGACCAGCTCCAGCAGCTCCTCGTCCTCCATCATGTCGACCTTGTTGAGAAAGACGACCATCGCCGGCACTTCCACCTGCCGCGCCAGCAGGATATGTTCGCGCGTCTGCGGCATGGCGCCGTCGGGCGCAGCCACCACCAGGATGGCGCCGTCCATCTGGGCTGCGCCGGTGATCATGTTCTTGATGTAGTCGGCATGTCCCGGACAGTCCACGTGCGCATAGTGGCGGTTTTCGGTCTCGTACTCGACATGCGCAATGGCGATGGTGATGCCGCGGGCCTTCTCTTCCGGCGCATTGTCGATCGCCTCAAACGCACTGAAATCAGCCATTCCCCGCAGCGCCAGCACCTTCGTGATCGCCGCCGTCAGCGTCGTCTTGCCGTGATCCACATGTCCGATCGTCCCCACGTTCACATGGGGCTTGTTCCTCTCAAATACTGCCTTCGCCATTTGGTTGCTGCCTCCTGCTTATGTTTAATGGTCTAATCCGCTGCCTCGCTGCAAAATGAGCGAAGACTTCGAAGCGCGAAAAGATCGTAACCATCAGTCACTGCTGCAAACCGCCCACCAGGGATTAGGTGGGCGGCAATGGATCCTGCGGCTCCTGCACTCAATTGTCAAAAACGCGTTAAACCTGAAGGTTCAGGCCCGCCTTACCCCGGCGCGCCAACCTCGTTCGTCTCTGGAGCCCACAACCGGACTTGAACCGGTGACCTCATTCTTACCAAGAATGCGCTCTACCGACTGAGCTATGCGGGCAGATCATACGACTTCCCAATCGCACTACCTTTGAAGTGGGCGGGGGCGGATTCGAACCACCGTAGGCGACAGCCGTCTGATTTACAGTCAGATCCCTTTGTCCACTCGGGCACCCGCCCATTCTTTTAGCGCTTCTATTAATGTGCTTCGTCTGCCCAGCCGCCGCCTACGCATCTGCAATCTCAAATCGGCTGCGGTAAATACGCCTATACCGGAAAGCCGACGATCGGACTCGAACCGATAACCGGCTGTTTACAAAACAGCTGCTCTGCCGATTGAGCTACGTCGGCGCGTGCTCAGGCGACACCTGAGTGATTATAGCACACTCAAAGGGTTGGTCAAATCTGATTACCTCCAATTGCAAATACGTTTCTTACACTTTTTTGCACCCGACGGATCCACTCGCCGCGAGGCATCAGAATCCCGCCGTCCATTCCCTGGCTTTCAGAATCTCCTCACTTCCTTTCACACCAATCCTCCACAGATCGCCGCAGTCACTGGCCACTGACGACTGCAGTTCCACCGCAGTTCCACCGCCCAAACAGGTCGTGATACAATCAAACATATGAAAGCCCGACTTCCGCAACAGGTTCGCCGAAAACTCGAAGAGCTCCCCAGCAAGCCCGGCTGCTATCTCATGTGGGACGAGCATGCCAGGCCTCTCTATGTGGGCAAAGCGCTCGTCCTCCGCCCTCGCGTGCGCAGCTATTTCCAGCGGTCCGCCAAACACTCTCCCCGCATCGACGAGATGGTCGGCAAGGTTCGGGACATCACCTGGTGGGTCACCGGAACCGAGATGGAAGCGCTGATCCTCGAAAACGACCTGATCAAGCGGTACCAGCCCCACTATAATGTCATGCTCAAGGATGACAAGGGGTATCCCTATATCAAAGTCAACTGGCAGGATGACTTCCCCAAAATAGAGCGCGTGCGCCAGATTCATAACGACGGTGCCCGCTATTTTGGCCCCTTTACCAGCAGCTGGGCTGTAGGCCGCACGCTCGAATCGGTACGCAAAGTCTTCCCCTACCTCGACTGTGACCGTACCATCTCCGGCAACGACGAAAGCCCCTGCCTCTACTACCACCTCAAACTGTGCGGCGGCCCTTGTATCGGTGTCCAGAGCCGCACCGAATATCGCCAAGGCATCGGGCAGCTCGTCAACTTCCTCGAAGGTGACACCGAGAAAGTGATAAACGAGTTGGAGACCCGGATGCACAACGCCGCCGGTCGCTTCAACTTCGAGCTCGCCGCCGTTTACCGGGACCGCATCAAAGCCGCCCAGCGCATCGTCCACCAGCAGAAAGTCGTCGGCGTCCATAACGACGACGAAGACGTCGTCGCCATCGCCCAGGACGCAAAGTCAAGCGACACCGTCGTCCAAATCCTGATGGTGCGCCGCGGCAGACTCATTGGAAGAGAAAACTTCGCCTTGCAAGGGGTCGAAGTCTTCGAGACCAGCGCCGAAAACCTGGGCGATCTGATCGGCATCTTCATCCAACGCTTCTATTCCGACGCCTCCCATGTTCCGCCCCGCGTGCTTGTCCAGTTCGGACCCCGCACGAAAGACCTTCTGGCAGCCTGGCTCAGCAAACTGCGCGGCACTAAGGTCGAGATCCGCATGCCCCAGCGGGGCCAGAAGCGCAAACTGATGGAGTTCGCCAAGAACAATGCCGCAGAGCACCTGCGCGTCCAGAAGGTCCAATGGGCCGAAGACACCAATCGCCAGACCGAAGCGCTCGCCGAACTCCAGGACGCTCTGACCCTTCAGGTGCCCCCGACCCGTATCGAATGCTACGACATCAGCACCTTGCAGGGAACCAATACAGTCGGCTCCATGGTCGTATTCGCCCGCGGCGCCCCCATGAAATCCGCTTACAAGCGCTTTAAGATTCGCGGCAAAGGCGCCCGCGGCGAGCCCGACGACTACGCCAGTCTGCGCGAAGTCCTGCGTCGCCGCTTCCGCCGCGCCGTCGAAAAAGACGCAGACCGGCCCGGCCGCAGACCGGCCAGCGCCGGTCACTGGAAACTCCTGCCCGATCTTGTAATCGTTGACGGCGGCAAGGGCCAGCTCGGCGTTGCAAATGACGTGTTGGCGGAATTCGGTCTGTCCGACAGAGTTCCCGTCGTCGCCCTGGCAAAACGGGAAGAGGAGATCTTCCTTCCCCGGCGCCGCGATCCGGTCCACCTGCGCCGCGGCAGCCGGGCTTTCTATATGGTACAGCGTATCCGCGACGAGGCCCACCGTTTCGCCGTCACCTACCATCGCAACCTGCGCCGCAAGGGCCAGACGACAACCGTGCTGGACACGCTGCCCGGCATCGGCCCCAGAAGGCGGAAATCACTTCTCCAATACTTCAACGGCGATCTCGATAAGATGCGCCAGGCCACCCTCGATGAACTGCGCACCGTGCCGGGCATGAACCGCAGCGCCGCGCAAACGGTCAAGGAGCATCTGTGAAGGAGTCCCTGCAATGACTCGCGGCAACCGGGCCGGCCTCGCCCGCTTTGTCGGCGTCCCCCCCTCTCTGGCGCTGCTGCAATCTCTTCTCTATCTGAAAGGGTTGCCCCTGGATGAGGTCGCCGATCTCCTCCAATCCAACTCCCTGGTCGTCGAATTCTCCCCCGGAGATGAACTGACCCGGCAGGATGACGTCGCCGAGTACCTCTTCTTCATTCTCAGCGGCTCCGTCCGCGTAACCCGGCGGGACAATACCGCAGCCGGCGTCGAAGACACGCTCGCCCGCGTTGCCATCGCCGGCGATATCCTCGGCCGCTACGAGTTGACCTTCAGCCTCTCCTACATAAGTACAGCCACGGCTGAAAACGAAGTCTCGGCCCTGTGTATCGAACGTTCCACGGTCGAACGGCTTCTCTACCGCTATCCCACCGCCCACCAGCAGACCGCCTACCAGACAATGGTCAATCGTCTGAGGACCATGCCGCTGCTCGCCGATGTTGACATGGTCATCCTGGGCTTCCTGGCCGACGAGATCCGCGGCCAGACAGTGAAGACGGGCACCATCCTCTACACACAGAACCAGGTCCCAGGCACACTCTATCTCATCGCCCAGGGACAGATTGAACTCTACCATCCTCGCAGGACCGGTAACCGTCTGCTGTTGGGCACCGGCGGCGCCTTCGGCTTTCCCGGCAGTGTCGGCGTGACCAGTAACTCGGCCCCGGACAAATACGGCCACTGGGCTGAAGCCAAGACCGAAACGACCGTCTACGAGCTGCCCTGGAGAACGATCCGCCAGGTCGGCCGCCGCTTCCCCCAGGCGATTGACCCGGAAATTCAGCTGCTGCCTGCCAAAACCATCAGCGCTGTCTCCATCTTCGCCAGCCTGACACCCCACGAACAGATCCAGCTGTCCGGCTTCTGCAGCTTCTACCGCATCCCCCAATACCATCCAATCATGCAGCAGGGCGACAGCGCCGACAGCATGTGGATCCTGCTGGAAAACAGCCGCGCCGTCTTGAGCGCACTGGACGAAGAAAACCGCGCCCTGCCCCGTGCACCGGTACGCGGCATAGTTACTTTCAACGAGATTGCGCTCCTCGCCCCGACTCCCGTGGAGCTGACCGTCGAATCCGAACCCGGCAGCCTCTGGCTGCGGCTCCACCGGCAGGACTACCGGCGCCTGGGGCAAATCTGCGGTCCCGAAATCGTAGACAAAGTCGCCGACCGCCTGCCCGCCCAGACTGACGACGCCGATCACGGGCAGCGGCAGGACTATCCGTGGTTGCGCAAAGACGAGCTGCTTGTCACTCTGCATCTGCGCCATTGGCTCGCGCTGCTGGGCCAGACGAAGGTCTCCGCCCTTGCCATACTCGCCAGCGCCGGTCTGATATGGCTTCTCTCCAATCTCGGATTCTCCCTCTGGGTCGCCTTGGGAATCAGCGCACTTCTCGTGATCCTGTCGCTTATCTGGGGTGTCCTCAACTACCTGAACGACTACTTTATCGTTACCAACCGGCGGGTCATCCAGCAAGAGAAGGTCATCTTTTTCAGTGAACGTCGCCAGGAAGCCCTGCTCGAACAGATCCAGCGTGTAGACGTATCCACAACATTCTGGGGCAATCTGTTCAATTATGGCACCCTATCCGTTTACACCGCCGGCACAACGGGCTCCATCGACTTCGACTTTGTCGGCGACCCCGACAGCCTCCGAACGGCAATCTTCCACCACCGCAGCCTGTCCCAGCAGCGGTCCAGCGCCGAAAACAAGCTGGACATCCAGAACGCCCTTGAGGATCGTCTCGGTCTGTCCGTCGACTTGCCAGGCAGAGTGCATACCGATCTGGCGCCCTCCACCCCAGAAGACACCGCTGCCGGGCTGGACCTCTGGCATAAACTGCGCCAGTTCGTTTCCGTCGACCGCTCTCTCGACTGGGAGTCTACCGAACGAATCGTCTGGCACAAGCATTGGTGGGTCCTCTTTGTCCAGGTTGCTCTTCCCGGTCTCCTGCTCCTATTTGAGCTCCTGTTTCTGGCCGGTGGTTTCTCCTCGGTTGCCCTTATGCAGCAGCTTCAGTCCAGCCTGGAGGTGCAGACTCTTCTGGTGTCCGGGGGACTGGTGACACTCGCCACTCTGGGCTGGATCCTCTGGGCCGTCGCCGACTGGTGGAATGACACCTACACTGTAACCGAAGATAGAATTATCGACGTTGAGAAGCTGCCCCTCTTCCTCAGCGAACAGCGCCGTGAAGCTCAACTCAGCGACATTCAGGACATCCGCCTCGAGATGAACTCACCACTGAAAGTGATGCTGAATTTCGGCAACATTATCGTTCAGACCGCGGCCGGCGAAGGCGCATTCACCTTCGATCACGTTCCCAATCCCAGAATCGTCAAAGAAGAAATCACCCGCAGAATGATCGCATGGCGACGGGAGGATGAACGGCGCAAAGCCCAGGACCGCAGCAAGGACCTGCCCGACTGGTTCGAAATGTATAATCGGCTGGAAACGGGTCAAGCCAGAAATGAGGAGTGAGGATCTGGCAGAAGAGAGAAGCGACAGCAGAGGGTGGGAAACTGTCCTAGCCTGTTTTACGTATCTAACGAACAGATAAGACGCACCTTAACTACCATACGTCAGGCGGTCGATCAGCCGGCGCGGCAGCTTGACAACTCGCATCTGGCTTTGCGTCAGATCGATAGGATACGCGACCCGGCGCTGTTCCCACGTCAACTCCTCCAGGTCCAGCAAAGCGTAGGCCGCTCTGGGATCGTTGTCCCTTGGCTGCCCCACACTGCCGGGATTGAGGATCAGGCGCTCCAGCTCTGTCAACTCCAGGCGCACACGTTGCCCCTCGTAGGGCCTCAGATAGTCGACAGTCACCGGAATGCCGTTTCGGCTGCCTCGCCTCGAAAATATCTTTCTCAGCTGCCAGCGGTAGATCGCCGGTTTGTGAGTGTGACCCACCAGACACATCTTGGTCTCAAAATGGGCAAAGTTTTCCAGGGCAATCTCCGGCGACTGCACATATTCCGACACCGGTTCGCGTGGGCTCGCGTGCGTGATGATTAAACTGTCGGCGCCTTCCGGTTCAAGTGGTTTGGCTGGTAAACTGTCGAGGAAATCACGACTTTTTTCGTTCAACTCGGCCTGCGTCCATTCAACGGCCGCTCGAGCTAAGGGGTTGAAGTATTGAATATCCAGGCCCGGGCGCCCCAACACCGCCCAATCATGGTTGCCGATGACGCACAGGTCCGCCTCGGCCCGAACAAAATCGATACACTCATTCGGTGCCGGTCCGTAACCGACCACATCGCCCAAGCACCAGATCGCGTCGAAACGGTCCGCAGCATCGGACATAACCGTTTCCAGGGCGACAAAGTTTGCGTGAATATCTGAAATGATCAGTACGCGCATTTTTTCATCTTAACATAGGCCGGATTTGACCTCAAACGGTCACATGTATTAATTGAATATATGTTTTTCGATTTCAACTGCAATGCCCGCACCACATCGTTTGTGAGAGATAGTTGACATGACCGGCGACGCAAGCTGCGCATTTCACCGCATCGGCATCCTGCACCACCCCCGCAAACCGGAATCGCTGGATTTGGCGGGTCAGATGGAACAGTTTCTGCAAAGTGCCGGCGTGAGTGAAACGTGGCGCCATTCCGCCTGGGATTCCGATGTCATCAAGTCCAGGCTCCCCGACGTCGACCTGCTGATCACCCTCGGTGGCGACGGCACAATGCTTCGCGCCGCACGGCTCGGTGCGGCCTTCAACGTACCCATGCTTGGCGTAAAAATGGGAAGGCTCGGCTTTCTGGCGGAAATCTTTCCCCAGGACTGGCCCTCACCCTTGGAAAAACTGCTCGATGGCGATTATTGGATCGAAGAGCGCCTCATGGTGCGCGCCATCGTGGAAAAGGCCAGCGCCAACGGAGCCGAACGCACTGTTCGCTGCACCTTCGATGCCCTCAACGATGTCGTCCTCAGCCGCGGCAGCCTCGCCCGCATCGTCCGTGTCAGCGCCAACCTCGATGGCGGCTACCTCACCACCTATACCTGCGACGGCCTCATCGTCAGCACCGCCACCGGCAGCACGGCCTACGCGCTCGCAGCCGGCGGGCCTATCCTGCCGCCGGACCTGCGCAATATCCTCGTGATCCCCGTCGCCCCCCACATGAGTATGGACCGCGCAGTTGTCCTTTCCGAAGGCGCGGAAGTGCGCCTGCGTGTCTACAGCGACCACTCCGCCATGCTCACAGTGGATGGCCAGTTCGAAGTCGAAGTGGACGACACGGACGAAATCGTTGTCGACAGCAGCCCCTATCAGGCCCGCTTTATTCGACTTCGCCCGCGCAGCTACTTCTACCAAACGCTCATGGACAAGCTGAAATGACCGGTCTGACGCTCACATTGCGCCCCTTGCGGGAAGCCGGTGACCTAGTAGAAAGCAGAATCTGATGTCAGACGATTCAAACCAGTCCGACAAGGAGCTTTACCGTACCCTCGATCTCGAAGAAGATGCCGGGCAAGAGGAGATCACGCAGCAGTTCCTACGGCTACAGAAACTGTACCAGCCGGAAACGCTGGAATCCGCCGCCGACCGGGCCTACGCCGAGCAAAAGCTGGTTGCCATCCAAAAAGCCTACGAAATCCTCGGTGATCCCGCCCGCCGCGCCATCTATGACGGCAGACCCGCTCCGATCCAGATAGGCAGCGACGGTGAACCGGAAAGCCTGACCTGCGCCAACCACCCCGATCGGGAAACACTCCTGCGCTGCAACAAATGCGGAAAACCGATCTGCATCTCCTGTGCCGTGCGTACACCCGTCGGCTACCGCTGCAACGAATGTATACGCGAGCAGCAGAACATCTACTTCAACGCCTTGGGCCGGGATAACATCGTCGCCCTGGCCGTTGGCTTTGTCCTTACCATGATCGTCGCCCCAATCGTCGGCTTTCTGCTCGGCAGCATTGGCTTTTTCGGATTCTTCATCGCCTTCATCATCGGTTCCGGCGCCGGTACCCTCGCGGCCCGCATCATTCGCCGCGCAGTCGGCAACCGCCGCGGCCGCAAACTGCCCCACATGGCCATTGCCGGCATCGTTCTGGGCGTGGCGCCGTGGGCGCTTCTGTTCCTCCTTTCAGGCGGCAGAGCCTTCCTTATGCTGCTCCTTTTTGCCGGCCTGACCATCGCCTCTGCCTTTCCCCAGTTGCGTTAAAGCGTTCAACCGGAACCGTTCCCACTGTATCAAAAAGGCGCTGCAGGTCTCGGAGACGCCCACGGGGGAGCGGGCGCCTCCGCATCGCGGTCCCGGGTTCCGGTAGCCCCATTGCCACAGTAGCACGGGACGTCTCCTTCAGCCGGCCTGTACTGCGCGCATACCGTAAGCCGTTCCAACTCTCCGCCGGCCCCCTGCCCTGATTTCACCCACAACCAGAATTAAGAGCGCCGCACTGGCGTGCCCCGCCAGGACCCAAGCCAGCAGGCCGGGATTTCTCAGACCTCTCTCATGCACCCCGCCCGCTAAGTGCATCTCCAGCGATGGTTCCACTCCCAATGCAACGGGCGTCCGGCTGGCAGTTGTAAGCGCGTAAACCAGCCCATTCCACCCAGTCACCGGCAACAGTTCTGCCACCTGCGCATTTTCCAACTCCGCCAGACTCTCCCAGCGACCACCGCCGTCAGTGCTCATCGCCACCTTGCCCGACAATTCCTGCAGTTCGCCCATATCCGAGACGCCCGTCGCGGCATACAGAACCTCAGGTTGCGCCGGGTCCACCACCAGGTCGTTGACGATGATCTTGCCGTCACCAATCTCATCCAGCCCGTGATTGACCGGCCGCCAGGCCGCGCCGTCCTTGCTTACAAGCACGCCCCCGCCCGCTGTGCCTGCATAGACCCTCGGCGGCGACGCGTCGGCAACCGCAACGGTTGTCGGCGGGCCGGGCAAACTGTCCACAACCACCCACCGCAGCCCGTAGGCCTCAGCCCGGTAGAGCCTCTCCAGAGTACGCACAAAGGCCAGCCCCGCCCCTGTGCTGTCAGCCGCGATCTCCTCCACCGGCTCCTCCAACAGCAGATGCCCGCTCGCAACCAGGCCCTTCCCTCTTCCAGCGCCGATGTCCCGCAGGCGATAGACCCCGTCCGAGACCGTCCCCACATACAGCAGTCGGTTGAACGCGTCAAAGGCTACCGCGGTAACGCCGCCAATCGATTCTGAATCCAGGGCGAACTCCACCCACTTCTCACCGCCGTTTCGAGACACGAAGACGCTGAGCCTGTTGGCCGCACCGATAAACACAATGTTTGAATCCACCAAGTCCACCGCGACCGCGTTTACGATCACGCCATGCGGCACTGGTAGCTTCTCCCAAGCCCCATCGACCCCCGCATAGAGCCGGCCGCCGTCGACCGCGTAGCTGCGTCCGTCCGCCTGCGCCGCCGCCGCATAAGCGCGAACGTTCTCCAGTCCGGTAAACGAGACGCTTTTCGACTCAGAACCCGCCGCGCCGACCGACGCCACCAGGGTCAGCAGCAGCAGGGTCGTTCCTGTCAAGAGCATGCGTAGAATCATGGCTGGCCCTCCTCAAACTACGATTCAATCCGTCAATGCCATGATTGTACGTTCTTCTCAAACAATCTTTCGGCCAGCTGTCGGAACGTTTTCGGACCGTTCTCTTACGATTGGTTCAACTCGGACCCAAATACAGGGGCAGGCCTTGTGCCTGCCCGCGTCCCCCCAATTTGGTCTGTCCCCAAATCTCAAAACTGCTTGCGGGCCATTTATGCGTGTGCTATCATTTAATTTGCCAATTGACACGCATTGGCAGATTGTTTAACTGAGTGCCGTCTTCTGTCCGTTCCCCGCAGACAGAAAACACAAAAAAGAGCCCAGGGGCGGTTGAAGATTCCCTCTGGGCTCGGGTTTCCGGATTTCCGGCCCGCATGAGTCGGGCTATAGGCTTGCTGGAGTGGAGAAAACCGATGGGCACGCAGTCCCACTCACATCACAGAGCAGAAACGCAGTCAACGATCTCAAAGCGGATGTCTGGCATCCTCCTGACGCTGGCGGCAATCCTCCTGCTCTCCGCATGTACTCGTGAGCGCCTGGCCGAGGAGGTGGGCAACTCCTTGGAGTCGCCGCAAGAGGAACCGGTCGTAATGGCGCCGGATACGCCGCAGCCAGCGCCGACCGAAACGCCGTTGCCCACACCCGAAGACACGCCCGAGCCGACCACAGTCACCTATGAAGTCAGACCGGGAGATACGCTCACTACAGTTGCAGAAAAATTCGGCACCGAGATCCAGCGAGTTCGGGAGATGAATCTGCTCACCACGGACGCGCTCCAGGTGGGGCAGGTGCTTCGTCTCCCCTACGTGCCCGGCCTGACAACGCCGGAGGGCATCCCCACGCCCACGCCCGAACCGTTCCAGTACACGGTTCAGGAGGGCGACACGCTGCTGTCCATTGCCCTTCGCTACGAAGTTTCCTTGAACCGGATCCTTCGTCTCAACAACCTGAGAGACGAGCACAGCATCACCATTGGCCAGGAGCTACTGATTCCCAGTTCGAGCCCATCCGCCGATCAGTCCAGCGCACAAAGAGGCGCTGCCGACCCCGCCCTCTCTCGGCAGGTTGGCACACACACCGTCCGCCCCGGCGAGACTTTGGCTTCCATCGCTGATCGATACGGGGTGACCGTGCCCGAACTGATCGCCTTCAACAGCAACACGATCACCAATCCGCATGTCGTCAGAGTCGATACCGTTCTCCTCATTCCCGGCCTGTCCGCCGCCGACGTAAGCATTCTGAACCAGACGCTCTACACCGTTCAGGAAGGAGATACCCTTTTCGGTATCTCCCAACAGTTCGGGGTTAGTACAGAAGCGATCATGGCGGCCAACAACATCTCCAACGCCGACCTGCTCCGCGTCGGAGATCAGTTGATTATCCCGCAATCGGCTCAATGAGTCCGCCCATTTGGGTTGAATCCGGCCCGCCATACAGGCGCGGGAAACTCTCCCGCGTCGCCGACCGGGATCCCTTGGCGCCTTCTCAGTTCAACTGATTGGTCAACTATCGGGTCAGATGTTGGGTACCCGAGGGGCTGGCGACGATCAGGTCCGTCACCAGTTCGAGGAATAGGCCGTGCTCAATCACTCCGGCGCGCCTCTCCAACGCGCCGGCAATGCACTCTGGATCTTCCATCGGACCGAACTGACAGTCGAGGATCAAATTGCCGCTGTCCGTTCGAAAAGGACTGCCGTCAGGCCCCGTCCGTACCTGAACTGCCGCCCCAAGCCGTTCAATGTACTCGACATGGGCCCGCAGACCAAAGGAAAGCGTCTCCACCGGCAGTGCCCACTTCACGCCTAGGCGCTCAGATAGCTTGCGCTCATCGACGATAATGATCTCCCGTTCGCTCGCCTGGGCAACAATCTTCTCTCGCAGAAGCGCGCCGCCCCCGCCTTTGATGACGCGCAGCTGCGGATCGACCTCATCAGCGCCGTCAACTGTCAGGTTGATGTCTGGATGACAATCGAGCGTGGTGAGCGGAATCGCCAGCCGCCGGGCATCTGCCGCAACTTGCTCCGAACAGGGAACGCCGAGAATGTCTGTCAACGCACCCACAGCCAGGCGCTCCGCGATACACTCAAGCGCCTTCAGGGCCGTACTCCCTGCGCCCAACCCCACGACCATCCCGGATTCAATATGCGCCACCGCAGCTTCGGCTGCTTGTCGCTTCAGCGCATCTATCTCTTGCATCAAGTTACTTTACCGCCAAAAAACATGAACGCGGCCGGGATCAGGGTTCCCCCCCGTAATATGGAACCCATCCCCCGATCGCGTACGCCGACCGTCCGTCGCTGCCTTCAAACCATCGCCAGCGAATCGACGAGCCGCTCCAGTTCCGATTGCGCGTCTTCTCCCAAGTCTATCCGTATCACGCGCCGCCCGGCATTCATCAGCGCCTGCCGGTCTCCCAGCGACTGCGCCTCGAGCAGGACCCCGAACGGCAGCGCCGACTCCGACGAACCCGGCTCGTCGGGTATGTCAACGTCAGAAGAAGGCCTGTCAGTAAGTTGGATAAAGAGACCGTTTCCGCGGTCCCCCTTATGCAGCTGGCCCGTAGAGTGGAGAAAGCGGGGACCGTAGCCTGTCGTCGTTGCCAGCTTTGTCCTGTCTCGCAGACATCCCTGCATGGTCTGTAGCAAACTGCTCACTCGAGAACAGGGCCGCATGTAAGCCTGTACGCTGATGTAATCCCCCGCGGCCGCCTGTTTCACAAAGGCTGCCAGCGCTTCGACCGCACTGCCGGCCGGCCTGTCCCCGTCCTCGCCGCCCAGGTATACCTTTAGGCCGCCCGCTTCCAGCGACGGTTGCGGTGCAGGCAGGCTGCCGCTCTCCATATAGGCCGACATCATCTGGCGTGACTGCTGCTTCGCCGACTCAACATCCGGCTGATCGAACGGGTGGATGCCCAACCGCGCCCCTGCGACGGCCGTCGCAAACTCCCACAGGAAGAACTGTCCCCCCAGGTCGTACCGATCGCGGAACCGTACCCGGATCACCGGATGGCCGGCGTCGATGAGCGCCTGCACCTTCGCATCCTGCGCGCCTGTGTCGCTCCACTGCAAATGAACGAACAACCGGTCCGCGCCGTAGGTCTCCGGTGATGCCGCCGGTTCTCCCACCACCGGCACGATCCCCGTCCCCGATTTCCCGGTGCTCTCGGCGATCAGCTGCTCCAGCCAGTCGGCGAACGAAGCCACCTCCTCATCCGCGATAACTGTCAGTTTGTCCTTCCCCGCTTTGGCCATCTCGGCCATCACCACACCGATATGCGCGCCGGGATTGAGAGAACCCGTGATATGACGTCCGCAGTCGTTCTTCGTCTCCTGGCCCCGCCGCAGCAGACGTCGCAGATTAACCCCCAACAGCGCCGCCGGAATTAACCCAAAGTGCGACAGCGCCGAATAGCGGCCGCCTATGTTCGCGTCGTTGATAAAGACTGAGCGGAAATTACAGGCATTCCCCAGCCTGACAAGCTCGCTGCCGGCATCCGTGATCGCGACAAAGTGCGCACCCGCCTCGGCTTCACCGAGCTGGTCCTGAAGTTGATTGTAAAAGAATTTGAAGAGCGAAAGCGTTTCAGCCGTCGTGCCGGACTTGGTGGCAACAATAAACAG
The DNA here is from genome assembly GCA_965204525.1 of Caldilineaceae bacterium. Classification (GTDB taxonomy): domain Bacteria; phylum Chloroflexota; class Anaerolineae; order Caldilineales; family Caldilineaceae; genus Bin5. Next base: position 4,653,181 of record OZ241994.1, read on the forward strand.
CGTTCGCGCCGGATCCAGTCCGTCGGCCAGGCTCTGGACAGCCGCCGGATGCGTGCTGTCCAATATCCGCAGCTCCAGCGGGCCGCTGCCGAATGTACGTGCAAAAACCTCCGGCGCCAGGCTGGAACCGCCCATCCCCAGCAGAACTGCCTGCGTGTAGCCCTCCTGCTGCAAGTCCTGCAACAGGGCGCTGATGCAGTGCCGCTCCTCGTCCATCCTGACAGCAATGTCCAGCCAGCCCAGCCGGTTCACGATCTCGTCCGGCTTGTCACTCCACACGCTGTGGCTTCTGGCCCAGATACGTGTGACGATACGCTCCCTGTCGATCTCCTCCAGAGCGCCCTCTATCTGGCTCCGGAGGGCACCGTAAAAAAATCGGCGCGCGCCCTTGTCTGGTTGTCGTCCCCGCCTGCGATGGCGGCCGCTTTCTCCGCAATTCCCGACATCAACTCATCAAATGAGTCGGCGAAGGCGTCCACGCCTTCACCCATCAACTGCGTGGTGACCTCACCAAGATCGATGCCAAGACCAGCCAGTTGTGCCAGATGCTGCCGGGCCTGCTCTACATCTGCATCCACTGTGCGGGCCGCGTTGCCGTGGTCCAGAAATGAGTCCAACGTCTCTGGGGGCAACGTATTGACCGTGTGGGGGCCAATTAGTTCGTCCACGTAGAGCGTGTCCGGGTAGTCAGGATTCTTGGTGCTCGTACTGCCCCACAGTGGTCGTTGCACCCGCGCCCCCTGCGCCGCCAGCTTGTCCCAGCGAGGACCGCTGAAAAGCTCACCGAATCGGTGATAGGCCATCTTCGCATTGGCAATCGCAATCTTTCCCTGAAGTTCGCTGTTGCCAAGCGCAACCAGCTTGGGGTCAATCTTGCCGTCCACCCGGCTGACGAAGAAAGAAGCGACCGACGCCACCCGGCTGAAATCCACATTCGCGCCAGCCAGCTTTTCCAGGCCGTGAATATAGGCCATCGCACTGTCTTCGTACTGCTGCAATGAGAAGATAAGCGTGACATTGATATTGATGCCCTCGCCGGTGAGCGTCTCGATCGCCGGGATACCCTCCGGTGTGGCCGGCACCTTGATCATCACATTCGGCCGGTCCACCAGAGACGAGAGGCGGCGGGCTTCCATGACTGTACCTTCCGTGTCATAGGCCAGCTTCGGATTTACCTCAAGGCTTACATAGCCGTCCAGCCCGTCCGTGCTCCCGTAGACCGGCTGCATGATGTCGCACGCGCGGCGGATGTCCTGGATAGCGAGCGCCTCGTATATGTCATTGACAGATCTGCCTTCGCCCACCAGCCGCTCAACCGCGGCGTCATAGTCTGTGCTGGCCGTGATCGCCTTCTGGAAAATCGACGGGTTGGACGTAACGCCCCGTAGACCCTTGCCGACCAGTTCGCCCAGCTCCCCGGAATCCAGGAAGGAGCGCCTGATGAAGTCCAGCCAGATCGCCTGACCCATTGCCGCCGCTTCGTTCATTTTTGTCATGATTGCTCTTCTCCTCAAGTTCCTCTCTTCGTTGAGATGTGGTTCGACCGCGCCCAGCCCCCCTCCCCTGATGGGACGAATTCAAAACTGTGCAGCGTCAGAGGCCAGCCGATTACCCGCGAATGATTTCGACCACCGAATACTTGGCACCACGTTTGGACCTTTAACCTTACTTCGTCACGTAGAGAACGTCTGGATCCAGCGCCGCGTCTCCTTCCCCTTGAATCAATGCGAGTGCCGCCATCGCCCCCCCAATCAGTCCCGCATGATTGCGCATCTGCGCTGCGACTATCGGCGCCCGCACGTCAATGTATTTCACAAACTTTTCGCTTCTCTTGCTCACGCCTCCGCCAATAATAAACAGATCCGGCGAAAGTAGAAATTCAACGGTCTGAAAATATCTGTTTAGGCGCTTCCCCCATTTCTTCCAGCTCAGCTGTTCCCGGTCCCGGGCACTGCTCGCCGCCCGGCTCTCTGCGTTATACCCGTCAATCTCCAGGTGCCCGAACTCCGTATTCGGCGCCAGGTGTCCGTCGACAAACAGCGCCGAACCAATGCCTGTGCCCAATGTGAGCAGCACGACCACCCCGGGCTGGTCCCTGCCCGCGCCAAAGACCATCTCCGCAATGCCGGCCGCGTCAGCGTCGTTGACGATCGACGCCGGGCACCCTGTCACCCGCTCAAACAGTTCCGGCGCATCTGTGCCGATCCACGAGTCGTCCACATTAGCCGCCGTGCAGACAATGCCATTCCGAATCACCGCCGGAAACGTGCAGCCCATCGGGCCTACCCATCCGAAGTGACGGACGATCTCCAACACGACCTCGGCAACCGCCTGCGGCGTTGACGGGTCCGGCGTCCCAATCCGGCGGCGCTTGGTTAGCAACGCCCCCGTTTCCGCGTCAACCACCGCGCCCTTGATGCCGCTGCCGCCAATATCAATGCCTAAGATGTCCATCTGGTCCTCCTTGGGCGGGGGCTGACAGCTACTGGCCTGAACGGTAACGGCAACTTTGCCTCAGAACTATGTCTGCTCATCAGGGCTGTCGTGCCGCCCCGTCACACGTGCTGCTCCACTCGCTGCAAAGTCCCGGTCTGCGCCGACGCCAGCATCGCCTCCACAACGGCCAGGTCTTGCAACGCCTCCTGGGGAGAATTACGGTGCGGTGTTCCATCCCGTACCGCCGCGATGAACGCAGCCAGTTCCTCCCGCACGCTGATCAGTACATTGAACTCCTGGCGCTCGCTCTCCCCGTCCCGCTCAACTACTAGCTCTCCCCGCGAGACGCGCAAGCTGCCTTCACTCCCGCCAACGTGGACGGCATCGGTTCCCAGCGAACTGCCCACCGCGTACGTGATCAAATAAGTGCCAACCATGCCATTGCTAAAGCGTAGCGCCGCGCTCATCGTGTCCGCCGGCGGCAGGTCCTCCCGGTGCGCCGTCGTCAACGAACACACACTCTCTATCTCTCCCAGAAGCACACGCAGACCGGCCACATGATGCACGCCGCCATCCAGCAGATAACCTCCCGGCACCTCGCCCGAATTCCGCCAGGTCGACCCCGTATAGTCGGCCTTAATCGGCAGCTGCAGTGACAGATCGCAGAACAATGGCTGCCCGATCCGGCCGGCCTGCACCGCCCGCGCCGCTGCCTGAAAGGCCTCCTCGTAGCGCCAGTTCTCCCCCACCATCCACACCCGGTCACCCAAGGGCCGGCAGGCCGCGATCAGGGCCTGCGCCTCGGCAACGGTCTGAGCGATCGGCTTTTCACTGAAAACATGCTTTCCCGCCGCCAGTGCCTGAGATACGACCTCCGGCAACATCGGAATCGGCAGGACAATATCGACGGCCTCGATGCTCTCGTCCGCCAGCAGCATTTCGATATCCGTAAAAATGTCAACGTCGTACGGGATTGATTCCGCCACCGTTTCGGCAGATGCCTGCGTGCGGCTGTACACGGCCGCAATCTGCACTGCATCTCCCAACTCCAGCAAAGAAGGCGCGTGCGCTTTCCGCACAAAGGCGCCGGCTCCGATCAGAGCAATTCGAACCGGTCTGCCCATCGATTTTCTCCGATCACGTTGACAATTCCGATATCGCCATCCGTTTTGCTATCGCTGGCATCTGATGCTATCGTGGACGCAGATAGAGCCTACCGCAGGATGAGGATCAACTAGCCACATTATATCACACTGCGCCCGGAGAAACAGTTGAATTCACTGCTGCTTCTGCTGGCCGTTCCGCTTCCACCGCAATCCTTGGAGGCCATCGGTCCTCTCATCGAAGAACGCCAGGTCGATACCCGTTACGGACCCGTCGGCCCCCTCGCCCGGCGCGGCCGCCCCGACGCGCCATCGGTCTGGATTCAACCCTACTACGGCCTGCCCTCTCGCACCGATCCCAGGGCCACGCTCCAGGCAGCGCAAACACTTCACGTCAGCCGGATCGTCGCCTGTGATAGCGTCGTCGCCGTCAATCCTGTGTTGGCCCCGGGCCACCCGTTCCTGATCACCGACTATATCGACTTCACGCGCCATCAACCACAGACATTCTACGAAAACGAGGGCACGGGCGGCCTCAGCCAGACCCCCGCTGTCTGTCCCCGTCTGACCCAGGCGCTGTCGCACATCCTGCCCATGGCGCCGGGCGGCGTCTACCTGGGAGTCGACGGCCCAAGGCGTGAGACCGCCGCCGAGGCCCGCATGTTTCGCAACTGGGGCGCCGACGTCATCGGCCAGAATCTCGTGCCTGAGATCGCGCTCGCCCGCGAGTTGGGCCTCTGCTTTGCCGGACTGGCGATCGTTGAGGAAATCAGCGCCGAATACCCGACCGCGCCGCCCCAGGAAGACGACTTTAGCGGGCTGGAAGCCATCGTGCAGACGCTATCCGCCCTCACGCAACTGATCGACCCGAACGCCGCCTGCGACTGCGGCGGGCGCCTCGACCCGCGCCAAGCTGCCGGGCCCGGCGCCGCAGCAGAACATCCCGCCCAGCTACCCCGCAAATGAAAATCTCCCAGCTCTATGACCAGTTGGAACTGTATAGCGAAGGCGATCCCCCTTCCCACTCGCTCTTCGTCCTCGCCCGCCTGCTCGGCACGCCCGACAGACTCCTGATCATCGATCCGCCGCTTGACGTCGCAACCCGCTTCGACGTGGCCGAAGAAACGGCCGCGCTCTTTACCTCCGCCGCCCGCGACGTCGGACTGCCGCTCGTCCAGACCCGGCCCGGCGGCGTCGCCCACATCAACGTTGGCCGGCATCTGCTGGATATCTACTCACAGCGGCACGCCAACCTGGTCTGTCTTCCGGCTATGGGGATACTCTGCGGAGGAGTTTTCGGCAGCGATCTGGCGCTGCCCGAACTCGGAGAGGGCTCCGACGGCGAAGATGAGATTGAGAGTCTGCGCCTTCTGGCGCGTCTGGTGAAAGGACGTCGTCTCCAGCTATACATCCCCCGCACCGGGTCCGTCTCATCCGACAAAGTAGAAGTGATGGGACGGCTGGCTGCTGATGTCGGCTACATCCACGGACTGCGCCGTACCATTTCCCAGGCGACTGCCGCAAACGAATTTTGGAGCCGGTCGGAGCAAATTACGGAAGCGCTCCTCCCCGAAAATCGCCGTACGCCCGCTGCCGTAACCACCCATCGCCAAAACATCGAGCGCCTCTATAACGCAATCCTGGCGTGAGCCGTTATTCCCATCACGTCCCTTCGCTACCTCACAATTTGCAGCTGAACCTGTGCCAGCAAGGATTCCACAAGCGCAAGGCCTGACTGCCGGTCAAGAGGGGTTGCGTCAGTTCCGATCGCCTCGTAGCGGAACTGAACGGCATAGGGCGTGTATTCAGTGAGCCCTGCAAAATCGGACGCGACGACGCCTCGTTTTTGGAGAAGATTGAACAGCAGTTCCAGATCGTGAGTAAGAGGATATGTTTCGCCCAACAGAGCGAGCCAGGCCTTGAGCAGTTTCTCCGCCGCCTGTTGCAAATGGAAGCCGAAGATTTCATCGGCAAAAACAGCGGCATCGTCCATGCCCTTCAAGGCTTCGATATCCCGTTTCGAGGCCTCCACTAACATGCGAGCGCACTTATCGTCGCTCATAGAGTACACGTCCTTCCCGCAGTGCCCGGGCCAGCACATGATTTAGTGAATCGCGCCAATAGTCGACCTCGTCGCGGCTATAGACCAAAATGTCTTTGGAAACGCCGAATCCGGAAAGCGTTCGGTAAAGTCGCGCCGCTTCCAGGCGCCGGCTCCTTTCCTGACCAAACGGCTCTGATTCCACGACCACCAGGTCCACGTCAGACCCAGCACGCGCGTCACCGCGAGCGCGCGACCCAAACAGGATAATCTGATCGGGATCAACCTCCTTTACAATCTTCTCCACCATTCGATCCAGGAGTGCATCCGACACGTGCGCCATCTTCACATCTCCCCGACCCGCCCCACCATTGCCGCTCACTCCGACCCTCCTCCGAACAGACTCCTCTGCTCCGGCGAATCCGAATATACCGCGCCGATGTGCTCGTATGCCGCTTTCGTGGCCATCCGCCCGCGCGGCGTGCGGTCCAGAAAACCCAGCTGGAGCAGGTAAGGTTCCACCACGTCCATAATCGTGTCGTCCTCTTCACTGATGCTGGCCGCCAGTGTCCCAAGCCCGACCGGACCGCCGCTGAACTTGCTGATAATCGCATCCAGCACCCGCCGGTCCAGATCGTCCAGCCCCAGATGGTCGATCTCATTCACGGCCAGCGCCTCTCCGGCCAGGGTCACGCTGATCTTCCCATCCCCCCGCACCTGCGCATAGTCGCGCACCCGTCGCAGCAGCCGCAAGGCCACCCGCGGCGTACCCCTGGAACGCCGTGCAATCTCCGCCGCTCCCTCGTCGTCAATGACCGTCTCCAGCATTGCCGCCGCCCGCAAAATGATCGTCTCCAACGCCTCCCGACCGTAGAAGTCAAAGCGCTCTACAACCCCAAACCGGGCGCGCAGCGGCGCCGTCATCAACGCCAGACGCGTGGTCGCGCCGATAACCGTGATTCTCGGCAGTTTCAGCCGAATGCTGCGCGCGCTCGGGCCGCTACCCACCGTGATGTCGAGCACAAAGTCCTCCATCGCAGGGTAGAGAATCTCCTCCACCACACGTCCCAGGCGGTGGATCTCATCGATAAAGAGAATATCTCCCTTGCGCAGATTTGTGAGTATCGCCGCCAGGTCCCCTGCCTTTTCGATCGCCGGCCCTGAAGTCGGCTTCAGGTTGCCTTGCATCTCATGTGCGAGGATATGGCTGAGCGTAGTCTTGCCCAGCCCCGGCGGGCCGTACAGCAACACGTGGTCGAGTGCCTCGCCCCGTTGACGCGCCGCCTCAACCAGGATGCGCATCTTCTCCCGCATCTTCTCCTGGCCGACCATTTCGTCCAGGCTCTTGGGCCGCAACGCGTAGTCGACGCGGCCGTCCTCGGCCTGTCTCTCCCCCGATATCTGCCTCCTGTTCGGTCCGGAAGCCCTTCGGACGTCTGCCTGCCTTACGCTGCGTTCATCGGCCATTTTAACTTATCCATTAAATATGGAAGAACGATTGTGCTACAAATTGTATACCAGTGGGCGAATGGGAACAAAACAGCCCAAATTGCCTCTGCCCTTTTTGCTCAGATCCCCTTGACGGAAAGCACAAAAGCTGATATAACATCTCCCACATTTTCTACTTTAACCGTCATTCACAGGAAACTGTCATGCCGAAGAAGGCTACTAAAGACCGCAAACGACTGTTGGCAAACCTTGAACAGGTGAACGAAGAGCTGGAACATCTGCGTAATATGATGCAAGGCGAGGTAGATGTTGAGTTGGACGAAGGCGACACCGAAATCGTCGAACGAGAGAAGACCGCCGCCCTGATCACCGTGCTGGAGCGTCGTCAGCAGGACATTGAACACGCCCTGCGCGTCATCGAATTGGGGCAGTACGGTATCTGCGAACGCTGCGGTGGACAAATTCAAAAGGAGCGCCTCAAAGTTAAGCCCGACGCAACCCTGTGTATGACCTGCCAGCGAGAAGTCGAATCGATCAACCGCCGCAACCGCGCGCCGCGTACCGCGCCCGCCCGCTGGTAGCTGAAGACTGCCTGGGAGGCAGGTGAGGAAAACCAGCCGGGCAAGGAACCTGTATGTCAACCAATCTGTTTGTGTCTGGCCATCCGCTGGTGGAACACAAGATAACTCAGCTGCGCGACACAACGACCGACTTCCGTCAGTTTCGTTCCATCGTCGCCGAACTGGCCATGATTTTGGCCTATGAAGCCACCTCCGACTTGGACTCCAGGACGGTTGATGTTCAGACTCCTCTCACGACCACCACCGGCAGCAAATTCGACGAACGCGTCGGCTTGGTCCCGGTCCTACGCGCCGGCCTGGGTATGGTAGATGGTATGCTCAGTCTCATACCCCAGGCAGAAGTCTGGCACCTGGGGTTCTACCGTGACGAGGAGACGCTGCAACCGGTAATCTACTACAATAAACTCCCCGAAGATCTCTCCACCCACACCTGCTTCGTACTCGACCCCATGCTGGCGACCGGCGGCTCTGCTCTGATGGCCGTCGACATCCTCAAGCGCCGCGGCGTCACTCGCGTAAAGTTCGTCGGTCTACTGGCCGCGCCCGAAGGCATCGCCGCCCTCCAGGGTACCCATCCCGATGTCGCCGTACATGTCGCCGCCGTCGATGAACGCCTCACAGATGCCGCTGACGCCGCGGCTGGATTCCCGCCCGGCTTCATCTGGCCAGGTCTCGGTGACGCAGGCGACCGGCAGTTCGGAACCAGGTAGACCTGTCCTCGGATCAACTGTGCAATATCGGCTTGGCAAGCGGGGCAGCGGCTTACGCTATCGCAGCGCGATAACCGTAGCCGCTTCGTCCGGGGCCTCTTCCGGCACGCTGATCACGAGCGCGCCGCTGCTCTCACTGACTGGCAGCGCGGCGCCACCCGCGAGTAGCCTTGCCCCCTGCGCAGCAACCCCTTCGACATGAATCTGCCCGTCGGCCGGCCAGTCGAAAACATGGAGGTAAACCACGCCTTCCTTGCTGGTCGTGCGCAAGTCCGCCCGCCCCTGGACCGGTCCCGGCTGCGTGCCGTAAACTGCCTCCCCGTTCACCTCCAGCCAGCGTCCCATCGCCTCCAGGCGCTCGACGTTCGGCTGGGGGATGACGCCCTCACCCGTCGGGCCGACATTCAGCAGGTAGTTGCCCCCCTTGCTGACAATGTCCACCAGCTTGCGGATCAGGTCCACGCTGGATTTCCAGTTGTGATCGTTGATCTTATACGACCAGCTGTCGTTGATCGTCGCCGGCGTCTCCCAGTCCAAATCCAGGACCTCTTCCGGTATACGGTTGTCACCGGCCGTGGCATAGTCCCCCAGCGCATTGCCCAGCCTCCCGCAGACCAGGCAGTCCGGCTGCAACTCGTTGCACAGCTCCAGCAAGGACCGGCTCTGCGCCTCCGAAATCCCCTTGGGCGTATCGAACCAGATGATGCCGATCGGCCCGTAGTTGGTCAACAGCTCGCGCACGTGCGGTTTCACATAATCCTCGATATATCCCGCAAAATCCTTCTCCGCCGGATCGAAGTCCCAGTCGTTGCCGTCGCCGTCCGGGTGATGCCAGTCCTGCGTCTGCGAGTAGTAGAAACCCAGCTTAATCCCCTGCGCCGCGCACGCCTCCGCCAGCTCCTTCAGCACGTCCCGCTTGAAAGGCGTTGCATCCACCATATCGTAGTCCGTAACGGCCGAGTCGAACAGGCAGAAACCGTCATGGTGCTTCGAAGTGATGACCAGATACTTCTGCCCGGCCCGTTTTGCCAGCGAGACCCACTCCTTGGCCTCGAACTTGACAGGGTTGAACTGCGCCGCCAGCTTCTCATATTCCTGAACCGGGATCTCCGCCCGGTACATGAGCCATTCGGCGATGCCGGGCCAGTCGCGCCCCTTCCATACACCCGCGGGAACTGAGTACAGCCCCCAGTGAATGAACAGCCCGAACCTTGCCTCACGCCACCAGTCCAGGCGCGTATCGCTGCGCGCCCCCGGCCGCTGGCTCCTGTCCGGCTCCACCTCCGGCCGCGTCACCGCGAAATCGTACCCGCGCCGCAGCAGCAGCAGCGCCATATCCTCTAACGACTCATTCTCTTCAGCCGCCAGCCGCTCGATGCGCTCCACAAATGTTGAGGGAATATCTATTGAAAGTTTCGGCACGGGCTTCCTCCTGCAGAATGCGGTGAGTGGCGGGTTGCTGTCCACCAATCTCGATAGCTGAACACCTCTAAGACCAATATCGCACAAGATTCGATAGGAGGCCAAGCCGCCTTAGGAAGCTGACTGGATATTGTTCACGGGCTCCAAATCTTTGCCTGTTGACTTTGACAATGCATATAATTACGCCATCCCGTAACATTTTAAAATGGCGGCAGGTGGAAGAGGCCGTGCGACTTCCTGGCCGCGACCGTTCCTATTCGAAAGGACCTGCAATGAGCACTCTGAAAGTTGGCCTCGTCGGCGTCGGCGGCATCTCCCGCACCCACATGCCCGGCTGGGCCGCCTCCGAGGAAGCCGAAGTCGTGGCCGGCAGCGACATCAGCGCCCAAGCGCTCGAAGAGTGGGGCGCGCTCCACAATATCAAGAAGCTGACGACCAACGCTGATGAGCTCTTCTCCGACCCGGAGATCGACATCATCGATCTCTGCGTGCCCAATATGTACCACGCGCCCCTCGCCATCGCCGCCCTCGAAGCCGGCAAGCACGTGATCTGCGAAAAACCCTTGGCGCCCACGCCGCAGGAGATCAAACGGATGATCGCGGCGCGTGACAAGTCCGGAAAGCTGCTCATGACAGCCCAGCACTTCCGTTTCGCCGGCGTTTCCCAGGCCATGAAGGCGGAGATCGATACCGGCACGCTGGGCGATGTCTACCACGCCCGCGGCTGGATGCTCCGTCGCAACGGCCTCATCCCGACCGCCACCTTCATCGAGAAAAAACACAGCGGCGGCGGCCCCTGCATCGATATCGGTGTGCATATCCTCGACCTCACCCTCTGGCTCATGGGAAATCCCCGGCCCGTGACCGTCTCCGGCGTCGCCGACGCCCGTCTGGCCCACATTCCCGGCGCCTTCGCCACCTGGCGCGAAGGGCCCATCCCCTCGACCTTCGACGTTGAGGACTACGCCGCCGCCTTCGTCCGCTTCGAAACCGGCGCCACTCTCGTGCTCGAGGTCAGCTGGCTCCTCCACCACGACGTCCGCGGCGAAGACATGCAGTCCTGGATCTACGGCGACCGCGGCGGCTGCCACTGGCCCTCCGCCCAATTCCTCGACACCAACTACACCACCCGCCAGTTCAACAACCGCACTCTCCAGCTTACCCAGGACAAAATGGAACCCCACGCGCTCGAATGTGTCGAATTTGCCAGGGCCGTCGCCGCCGGCGCGCCCTCACCGGTGCCCGCCGAACAGTCCCTGCAAGTACTCGCCATTCTCGACGGCATCTACCGCAGCCAGGACGAAGGCCGCGAAGTATCGATCGAACTGTAGGCCAGACCAACGGAGAAACCTATGCTTATCGAACAAATCGCCGATTACGCCTGTGAGACGGGAGAAGGCCCTCTTTGGCATCCCGACGAAGGCCGCCTCTACTGGGTCGACATTCCCCCCGGCAAGCTCTACCGCTACGACCCCGCCACCGGCGCGCACGGCCTTGTCCTCGACGCCGGCGAAGCCATCGGCGGCTTCACCATCCAGGAAGATGGCGCCCTGCTCCTCTTCATGGCCCGCGGCCGCATCGCCCTCTGGCGCGAAGGCCAGCCCCTCAAGAATCTGATCGACGAAATCCCGGCCGAACGCGCAGGCCGCTTTAACGACGTTATCGCCGACCCCGCCGGTCGCGTCTTCTGCGGCACAATGCCCCGCGGCGGCAGCAACGGCGTCCTCTACTGCATGGAAACCGACGGCAGCCTCGCCATCGTGATCGAGGATGCCGGGACCTCCAACGGCATGGGCTTCACCCAGGACCTCAAAACCTTCTACCACACAAACACCCGCCGCGGCATCACCCGTTACGACTACGACGTCGACAGCGGGCAGATCACCAACCCTGAGTTTGTCGTCCGTGAAGGCGCGGCGTCCAACGGCCGCCCCGACGGCATGGCCATGGACGCGGCCAACTGCTTCTGGTCCGCCCGCTGGGACGGCTACGCCCTCGTCCACCACATGCCCAATGGTCGTGAAATTCAGCGCCTTAACTTCCCCGTGCCCAAAGTCTCCAGCGCCACCTTCGGCGGCCATGACTATACAGATCTCTACGTCACCACCGCCGGCGGCCACATTAAAGAGACTGACGGCCCGCAGGCCGGCACGCTGTACCGCGTCCGGCTGGGCGTGAAGGGCAAGCCTCCTTTCCGCTCCAAGATCAACGTTTAGGCGCCGGGCTTCACTACTTTGCAACGCCATATGGCGTTCTAGGCAGCAGTTCAGAAATCCTGACGCCAGTACCGGCACGTCGTCAGCTACCAACACAGCGTTCACTATCCCGAAAGGACTGGCAATGGCATCAAAATCGGATTCGACGGCCCAACAATCTCCGCTCTCTTCAGGGAGTTCTAGCTCTACTTCCTACCGCGTCGGCATCATCGGTTGCGGACGCCCTCTCAGAACAGAAGGGGCGACCGGCTTCGGCATGGCCCACCGCCATGCCATGGGTTACGCTGCCTCGCCCCACACGCAACTGGTGGCCCTCGCCGATATAAGCCGCGAAAACGCCGAAGCTTTCCAGGAAGAACACGGCGGCGATGCCATCTATGAGGACTATCGCCAGATGTTGGCCGGGGCAAATCTCGATATCGTCTCCGTCTGCGTCTGGCCCCATCTGCACGCTGAAATGGTGCTGGCCGCAGCCGAGGCCCGTGTGCAGGCCATCCACTGCGAAAAGCCCATCGCGCCCACATTCGGCGAGGCCCGCCGTATGCTGGAATCCTGCGAGCGCAACAGTGTCCAGTTGACCTTCAACCACCAGCGCCGCTTCGCCCCTCCTTTCAGCGTCGCTCGCCGCCTGCTGCGGGAAGGCGCAATCGGTGACCTGCAACGTATCGAGGGCCGCTGCCCCGACATGAACGACTGGGGCACCCACTGGTTCGACATGATGCACTTCTACAACGATGAAACACCCGCCGAATGGGTCATGGGCCAGATCGATACCAGCGAGCTCCGGACGATCTTTGGCATGGCCCACGAAACACAAGGCATCAGCCACATTCGTTTCCGGAACGGTGTCGATGGGCTGTTGATGACCAGTCCGAACCGATCTCCCGGGCCGGCCAACCGGCTCCTGGGCAGCGACGGCATGATCGAAGTTGGCGGCGGCCGGCAAGCCGAAATCCGCCTCTTGAACGGGCAGTCCTCCGGCTGGCAGAACATAGATCCGGAGGGCTCGATGCACGACTTGGACGCGGTTCAAAAGGGGATTATCGACCTGGTCGAAGCGTTAAATGACGGCAGAGAGCCGGAACTTTCAGGACAACGCGCTTTCCGGGCGGCAGAACTCACATTCGCCACCTACGAGTCCAGCCGCAAACGCGGCCGTGTAGACTTGCCTCTGGATATAGACGACTCTCCCCTCTTGGCGATGTTGTCCAGCGGTCCGCCCAGGGCGGAGGTAGTCGAAGACTGGAAAGCGTTACGTAATCAGCCAGAACCTCGGGACGCAGCCGGTGCCAGCTAGGTGCGGTAGGAGTGATACGGGAGGAACTGCCTGAATCAGGAGGACTTTCCCGATACCGGGCGCCCGCCCCTCACCCGGCGCTGGTTTGGCCAAACACGGATGGGGCGGGTATATTCTTACAAATGCAAGCGACACAGACCGTGACCCCCTTCTCGTTCATCAATCTCAACTCCATGTAAATCGAAAGCGAAACCGTACTCGGTTGAAGAGAATGCATCCCTCCAGGTGAGTTCCCTACCGTACAAGGCTCTCGCCATCGGGTCCAAGTTCGACGTCATTGTTTGCGCTTCGCTAAGTGGCCGAGGATGGCGTCCGCTCAGCGCAAAGTCTGTGTCCCAAATCTCCTATTTCGTCACAGGAGCCGGTTCATGTCCGAAATCAACATCCCCGCAATCCAGACAGCCGTCCACAAGCACAGCGACGACATCATCACCTTCCTCCGCCAGATCTGCGCCATCCCCTCGATCGATTCGCAGATCGGCCCCGTCGGTGAACGCGTCCAGTCCGAATTGCGCAAATTGGGCTTCGATGAAGTCTGGTTCGACTCCATGGGTAACACCGTCGGCAAAATCGGCAACGGCGAACGCATCCTCGTCTACGACAGCCACATCGACACCGTCGGCATCGGCGCCGAAGACGAATGGGAGTGGGACCCGTTCAAGGGCAAAGTCGAGGACGGCATCTTCTACGCCCGCGGCGCCTGCGACGAGAAGGGCAGCACGCCCGGCATGATCTACGGCCTGGCCATCGCCCGCAGCCTTGGTCTGCTCGACGGTTGGACCGCCTACTACTTCGGCAATATGGAGGAATGGTGCGACGGCATCGCCCCCCACGCCTTTGTCGAACATGAAGGCATCCGCCCCGACTTCGTCGTCATCGGCGAACCGACCAAAATGCAGATCTATCGCGGTCACAAGGGCCGCGTCGAGCTGAAAGCGGTCGCCAAGGGCCGCAGCGCCCACGCCGCCAGCAATCACCTCGGCGACAACGCCATCTACAAGGCCCTCCCCCTGGTCGAAGGCGTCAGCCGCCTCGAACCGCTCCTGGGCGACCACCCCTTCCTGGGCCCCGGCAAGATCACCGCCACCGACATCGAAGTCGAAACGCCCAGCCTCAACGCCGTCCCCAACCAGTGCACCGTCTACATCGACCGCCGCGTCACCTTCGGCGAGGATCTGGATGCCGTCATCGAGCAGGTGCGTGCCCTGATCCCCCAGGCAAATCAACAGGCCGGAGACGTGACCCTGGAAATGCTCTACTATGACGATCCCAGCTATACCGGTTTCGTCTTTCCTGTCGAAAAATACTTTCCCGCCTGGGCGCTTGAAGAAAATGAACCGCTCGTGCAGGCAGGACAAGAGACCCGCAGATGCATCGGTCTGCCGGACGCCCCCACAGGCAAGTGGGATTTCAGCACCAACGGCATCTACTGGCGCGGCAAAGCCGGTATCCCCAGTATCGGTTTCGCCCCCGGCGACGAAGTGACCGCGCACACCGTCCTCGACAGCGTCCCCTTGGCCGATGTCGTCAAATCCACCGAGTTCTACGCCCTGCTGCCCGCAATGATCAAGTAGCGCCAGCACTCCGTGTGCCCCATTTCCCCCGACGCCGACCAGCCGGCCGCCGCCAAAAAACCGAATTGGACGAAATCTGAACAATTGGCGACAATAGGGTGTCTGACTGGTGCCCTAATTCGGGGTTCGCCAAAGGCTGGCAGATGGCGTCGGCTCACCCCGAACTCGCTGGACGGGTGCCTATTTTGGTACTCTGCCAACCAGTGTTGCGGGAGCGCATCTCCTGATACGCCGACTGTGATGACTCGCCATGACGATTGCTGAAAACCTGCGCCAGGTACGTGCACGCATGGCCGAGGCCGCGCAGCGCGCACAGCGCTCCCCTGACGAAACTACGCTCGTGGCGGTGAGCAAGACAAAACCACTGGCGCTGATCGCAGAAACCGCCGCCGCCGGGCAGGTCGACTTCGGTGAAAATCGGGTGGAAGAACTTTGGGAAAAGGCCGAAGCTGCGGCAGCAGCCGGATTGGACCAAATCCGCTGGCACGCTATCGGCACAATCCAGAGCCGCAAAGCGAAACTGGCGCTGGGGCCGCCGGCCGTCGAGTCCCAGCCGGGCAAGGGTGCTATCTGCCTGATCCATGCAGTCGACAGGCCAAAAATCGCCCAACGTCTGAGCCGGCTGGCCGCCGATAACGACCAGCAGCTAGACGTCCTTCTCGAAGTCAACGTCAGCGGCGAAGTCAGCAAACACGGCTTCTCCCCTGCCAGCCTGGTCGACGCCCTGCCCGCGCTGCTGAATCTGCCCGCGCTGCGTTACTGCGGGCTGATGACGATGGCTCCGTATGTGCACGACGCCGAGGAAGTCCGTCCCCTTTTCCGCGAACTGCGGATTCTTCTGGAGGAACTTCGGCACGCTTTCCCGCCGGCTCAGTTTCCTCGGGCCGCCTGGAAGCATCTGTCTATGGGCATGACAAGCGACTTCGAAGTCGCTATCGAGGAGGGCGCCACAATCGTGCGCGTCGGCACCGCGATCTTCGGCCACAGGGAGTACGAATGAATCAACTGCTATCCGGTAAGACCACCTTTATCGGCGGCGGCGCTATGGGTGAGGCCATAATCGGCTCACTTATCGCGAAACGGCTGCTCAGTCCAACCCGCATCTGCGTTTCCGAGCCCGTGCCCGCCCGCCGTGAATTCCTGAACACTACCTACGGCGTGACCACCGAGACCGACAACGCCCAGGCCGTGAACGGCGCTTCCGTCGTCGTCCTGGCCGTAAAGCCCCAGGTGCTTGGCCTCGTTTTGGCAGACCTGGTTGGAAACCTGTCGCAGGATGCGCTCGTAGTCAGTATCATGGCAGGTGTGCGTATCGAAACGCTCCAATCCGGTCTCGGCCATGACAAGATCGTCAGATCCATGCCCAACACGCCCGCGCAGGTGGGCAAGGGCATGACCGTATGGACCGACACCGCTGCCGTTAACGAGGCCGACCGCGCCGCCGCCCAGGCCATCCTTGAGGCCATGGGCGAGGCCATCTACGTCGCAGAGGAACATTACCTCGATATGGCCACAGGGTTGAGCGGCTCTGGGCCCGGCTTCGTCTATCTCCTGCTGGAGGCTCTCATCGATGCAGGAGTGCATATCGGCTTCAGCCGCGATCAGTCCCGACAGATGGTGTTGCAGACGGTAGCGGGCAGCGTCGCTCTGATGCGTCAGAGCGGTCTCCATCCCGCCGACCTGCGCAACCGCGTCACCAGCCCCGCGGGCACAACCGCCGCCGGTACCCTCGTGCTGGAGCGCGCCGGCGTACGTTCTGCCCTCATCGATGCAGTCGATACAGCCTATCGCCGCAGCAAGGATCTGGGCGGCGACGACAGTGATGCTTAGTTGCCGGCACAGGTACCGCCTTCTGGACGCAAATGATACCTGCGTCTCGTCCTAATAATGTAAGGAGTTGTCGTGATTTTCTTGCTCTTGGCCCGTGTACTCCAGATCTATACCTTCGTTCTCTTGATCCGGATTCTGATCACCTGGATTCCGAACCTGGACCCCTACCACCCCATCGTGCAGCTTCTGTTTCAGGTAACGGAACCTGTGCTCGAACCCGCCCGCAAGCTCATCCCGCCAATCGGCATGATCGATATCTCCCCGATCGTCGTCTTCATCGTACTGGGTATCTTGCAGGATCTGCTGATGCAGCTCGCCTACTAGCAGTCTGCGGAATCCTGCATGAATTTTGCTCATGAGGAACGGGCAGAGCGTGAAATCCTCACTTCCCACAGAAATCCACTCCACAAGGAACGACTGTGTCTGAAAGTCTGGAAGAAAGAGTTGCCGGCTACCGGCAACCGCGCCCGGCGGCCTCCGCCAGGGTGTTCGTTGTACTCCTCATCGCCGCGCTGTCACTAAGCGCCTGCAACATCCGGAATCTCTTCGGTTCGAAAGACGAGCCGGCCGCGGCCGAAACGGCCGGGCAGCTGGAAGAAGACAGCCCCCTCTCCAGGCTCGTCGAACGGGCCAAAGAAGACCTCGTGCAGACAGCCGGCGCCGATTCAGACGAAATCACCCTTGTCAGTACCGAGGAAGTAGAATGGGGCGACACCAGCCTCGGCTGCCCCAATCCGGACGAAATGTACGCCCAAATGATCACCCCCGGCTATTTCATCGTATTGGAATCCGGCGGCAACACCTACGACTATCACACCGGCGCCGACCCCGAAGGACCTCTGGTGCAGTGCACTGAAGACGGCACACCTGCGGGTGCAGCTGACGCCCTCTCAGAGGAGTTCGAAGAAGAGGAAGAAGGGATCGAGATGGATGCTGAGGACGTCCTGCCCCGCCTGATCGAACGCGCAACAGAGGACCTCATACAGGCCGCCGGCGCCGGCTCAGACGAGATTACCGTTCTCAGCACCGAAGAGGTCGAGTGGAGTGACACCAGCCTCGGCTGTCAGGAGCCGAACAAGATGTACGCGCAGATGATCACGCCGGGCTACAAGATCGTACTGGAAACCGGCGGCAACACCTATGACTATCACACCGGCACTGACCCCGATGGGCCACTGGTGCATTGCACCGAAGACGGGACGCCCGCGAGCGCGGCTATCACCCTCCCAACGGAACCGGTAGGAGAGACTCTTATGGACGACGACGGCGCGCTGTCGCTCATCATCGAACGGGCCAGGGAAGACCTGGTGCAGGCAACCGGCGCCGCCTCCGACGCCATCACCGTTCTCAGCGCCGAAGAGGTGGAGTGGAGCGACACCAGCCTCGGCTGCCCGGAACCGGACGCGATGTACGCCCAGGTCATCACGCCTGGCTACCTGATTGTCCTCGAAACCGGCGGCGAAACCTACGAGTATCACAGCGGCGCCGACCCTGAAGGCCCGCTCCTGCACTGCACCCTGGAGCCCGGCAGCGAAGAATAGCTCGTTCGTTCAGGCCAATGAACGCTATCAGAAATCAGGATCAGTTCGACGAGCTGGTCCTCAGCGCCATAGAAGATCTGCCCGACCTGTTTCTTGACTGCCTCGAAAACGTCGCCATCGTAGTCGAGGAATGGCCCGATCGCGCCACCCTTGAGTCCGTCGGCCTGCGCCGGCGCAGCAGTCTCCTGGGACTCTACCAGGGCATCCCCCAGACCGATCGCACACACGGCTACAACCTGGTCATGCCCGACAAGATCACCATCTACCGCCGCCCGATCCTCATGCGCTGCCGCACCGAGCCCGAAGTCCGCGACCTCGTCCAAAGAGTCGTCCGCCACGAAATCGCCCACCACTTCGGCATTGACGACGACCGCCTCGTCGAGATCGGCGCTTACTGACCCCTCCGGACAGACCCGAACTGCACCGGCCGCAGAGTTCAGCCTCAGAGTTGCGCAGCTGTGTACAGGTGTTGCTCCCCTGAACAGTGTCCGTCGACTCTCCCAATTCTTGAGTGCATTGGCAACCCTCGCCGCCTGTGCTAAGATGACATCTATATAGTGTGCTGTTCTTTCCCGGGCGCCTCTTAAGGGCAGGCGCATTTGGAATGCTTCACCGTTCCTCGCCAACCCAGGCGGGCGCCCCTGATCGACCCTCGTCGAGCCCAAAACGGCGAAAGCCCCGTTTCCGCGACGGACGACCTGCCGAATTAGGGCCGCAAGTACACTGTATACTCCGGGCGCCGCACAATTTCTGGTCTGTGGCTCCAGGGAGCACGCCCCGGCCGCCAGCCACTTGTGTTTAGGTGTCAAATGGTCGCTTCCCGCAGTTTCCGATTCCGTCTCGAGTCAATCCTGATCTACCTGGGCCTCGGTATCTTCGCGTTCATCGCCGTGACGCCATTCCTCCACACCATCGCCCGCTCCTTTAGCGCCGAAGCCCCGATCCTCCGCGGCGAAGTCTATATCTGGCCGGTCGGTTTTTCGTTCGATGCCTACGAGCGTCTGATCATCGGCGGCACCTTCTGGCTCGCCTATCGCAACTCCTTCATCATTACCGTTTCCGCGACGCTGGTGCAGATGTTCATGACCATTCTCTGCGCCTATCCGCTCTCGCGTACCTACCTGCCGGGCCGCAATTTCTTCATGACCCTGATCGTCTTCCAAATGATCTTCCCCCCCAGCCTGATCCCGTTCTATCTGACCGTTAGGGACGTCGGCCTCATCGACAGCTGGGGCTCTCTCATCTGGCCCTACGCCATCAACACCTTCAACATGATCGTGCTGAAGAGCTATTTTCAGGCGCTGCCCAGAGAGCTGGAAGAATCCGCAATCATCGACGGCGCCAACGATTTCAGGGTACTCATCCATATCATGCTGCCCCTTTCCGTCCCCGTGCTACTGACCTTGACCCTGTTTTACGTCGTCGCCAACTGGAACCTGTTCCTGCCGGCCATCTTCTTCATCAACGACGGCAATAAGCAGCCTCTCCAGGTGATCCTGCGCGACATGATCTGGTCCATGCAACTCGCCACCCAAACCGCAAGCGCCGATGATTTCGAACGGCTGGCCGGTATGGAAGCCCTGAAGGCCTCCAGCGTCATTATCGCCGCCATCCCGATGTTGGTCGCCTACCCGTTCTTCCAACGCTACTTCATTAAAGGCATCCTTCTGGGCGCAATTAAAGGGTAGTTGGCATCGAGAACCGGTTATCGTCTGTCCGTCATTGAACCGTGGTTGAAGTACGCATCCGAATGCAGTTGACGTGAAGCGATTTTCATAGTTTGCTCCCCGCTAAGTGGCCCTGGATGGCGTCCGCGGGAAGCAAATCTGGTGTGTCCAAAGTTCAGTTTCCACAGGAGGGAATCAAACATGTCTGCACAGTCAAAGTTTACCCGCCGCCAAGCCCTCAAACTGATGGGGGTCGGCACCTTCAGCGCCTATCTGGCCGCCTGCGCTGCGCCCGCCGGCCCGTCCGACATGGCCGACTCGGATATGCCCGCCGGCGAGAAGAAGGTCATTTCGATCTCTCACATCGGCGGCGGAAGCGTTGAGGCATCCGAGAAGTCGCAGCGAATGATGCTGCTGCGCGCCAACTTCCCCGACATTGAGTTCGAGAACCGCTGGGTCAGTTATGCCGGCTACCTGGATAAGATTCCCGTCCAGATTGCCAGCGGCGACTTGGCCGACCTGCAGTTCTGCAACGCATTCAACGACATCCCTCTGATGATGGAGAATCAGATCATCATCGAGACTGGGCCTCTGCTGGAAGAGTACGGTCAGAACATCCTCGCAGTCACGCCGGAACCGGCCTGGGCTTCGACTATCTACGATGGCAAGCAGTATGCCGTCACCCACAATGTTTACGACCTCAACAACATGTGTAGTCACTTCCGAGCCGACTGGTTGGAAAAGCTGGGCCTGGGCCTCCCCGAAACCATCGACGAATACGGAGAGGTCCTGCGCGCATTTTCTAACGGCGATCCCGACGGAAATGGCCAGGACGACACCTATGGCCGACTGCTCTACAACTCTGTTCGCTTTGACGACGACTTCTTCCATGCCTTTGGTGTGGCAGTCGGCCACCATCTCAACGGTTTCTGGCGGGACCGCGAAGGAAAACTGGAGTTGGACTGGGTACAGCCTGGCATGAAGGACGCGCTCGCCTGGATGAGCGACGTTTGGGCAGATGGCGGATTCCATCCCGATTCAATCAGTATTCCCTTGGGTCAGAAAGACAACGCCTTCCATGCCGGGATTGCCGGAAACGTGTACTCAGGATGGCCAAGTATCGACTTCGCCGAGAACAAGATCAGGGCTGTCGCTCCTGAGGCGGTGGTCATGGCCGGGCCGGCGCCAGAAGGTCCAGGCGGGCGCGGCTATACCGGTGAAGGTTGGCCCTGGACCTTCGTAATTCCCATCACAGCCCAGTGGCCCGAAGACTGTGTGAGCGTCATCGACTGGTTCTTTACGCCGGAGATCGCTTCTCAGATCTTGTGCGAGGGTGTTCTCGGCGTCACCAACAAGGGCCTGAACGAGAACGGATGGTGCGTCGAGTTTACCCCGGAGGAAAAGGCTGCCATGGGGGATGAGTGGACCCAGAAACAAAATGAAGTTCAGGACATAAACGTCTTCTGGGGTCTGTGGTTGACAATCGGTACCTTGGGTGGTACGCAGCCTTTCCCCACTTTCCCACCCGACATGAAGAAACACTTCGATGACATGCTCGCCGCCAAATATTCAGAAAATGCATTGGCCGGCAGAGACATTTCGCAAGAATATCGCAGACTAACTGCTAAGGCGCGTCCAGTTCCTGCGGAAAAGGAATTCTGGCCCGGTCTGCAGACCCGTTTCGGCGAGTTCATCTCGCAGGCGGTGGCCGGTACGATCGATATCGACCAGGGCTGGTCAGAGTGGCTCGACTTCTTCGAAAAGAACGGTGGTCCTCTACTGACCGAGCAGGTCAACGAGATCTAGAAGTGAGAAATCAGTGGTCGGAGGCCGGGGCAGAAACTGGCCTCCGACCACAGCCAGATGAGGTTGACAAAGTGGCAACATCAGCCGTTTCCAAGTCCACCGCGACATCAGGCCGCCGCAGGTCCTTTTGGGCGCAGTTTCTCTTCAACGCCTGGACATACCGCTACCTGTACCTGATGCTTGTCTTGCCCTTCGTCTTCTTCATCATCTTCCGCTTTTACCCCATGTGGGGCAACATCATCGCCTTCAAGAAGTACCAGTTAATGCACGGGATCTGGGGTAGCCAGTGGGTTGGATTCAAGCACTTCAACACACTCTTCGACGATCCCGCCTTCCTGCGCGTTCTGCGCAACACCGTATCCATCGCCGTATTCAAGATGCTCTTCACCTTCCCCGCCCCCATCATTCTGGCGCTCTTCGTCAACGAAGTCCGCCACATGGCCTATAAGCGGTTTGTTCAAACCGTCGTCTACGTCCCCCATTTTCTCTCTTGGGTGATCTACGGCGCCATACTCTACATCGTGCTGTCGCCGGCAAACGGCATCGTCAACAACATCATTTCCTCACTCGGCATGGAAAAAGTCGCTTTCTTTCAAAAGCCGGGCTACTTCCAGCCGATCGTCATCATCTCATCACTGCTCAAAGAAACCGGTTGGGCCGCCATCATCTATCTGGCCACCATCTCCACAATCGACCTGACCCTGTACGAGGCCGCCATTATCGACGGCGCCAACCGCTGGCAGCTCATGCGCTATGTGACGCTGCCCGGCCTGGCCATGACCATCGTTACTCTCTTCATCCTGCAGATAGGATTCTTCCTCAATGTAGGTTTCGAACAGATATTTATCCTGCAGAACAACATGGTGCTGATGACCGCCGACGTGATCGAAACCTTCATCTACCGCGTCGGCATCCGCCAGGCCCGCTTCGACTTTACCACCGCCGCCGGCCTCTTCAACGGTCTGGTGGGTATGGTGCTTGTCCTGCTCGCCGACCGCCTGGCCAAACGCCTGGACCTGCCCGGCATCTTCTGATTTTTCTCTGCTGCTGTCAGGTATCTACTCATAGACAATGCCCGGCCAACTTTTCACCAGCTACTTTCTCGAAGAAGGCATCCTCCGCACCCACGCCTGGCAGCAATCCCTCTCCCAACCCGCGTACTTCGATTCCTTCCGCGCCCAGGCCCACGCCCTCCTCGAGAACGCCGCCGCCTTCCACACCATCAACGAGGCCGCCACCGAGCAGGAGCTCATCCGCCCCCTGCTCGAACTGCTCGGCTGGGCCGACTACCTGCCACAGCAGGGCAGCGACCGCAACGAAGACATCCCCGATCACCTGCTCTTCGCCGACGCCGCCGCCAAGGCCCGCGCCGCCGCCAAACCCGGCCCCAACCGTTACCCCGACGCCCTCGCCGTCGCCGAAAGCAAGCGCTTCGACCTGTCCCTCGACGATCGCGACCGCGACGACCGCGGCCCGACCAGCTCGCCGCACGCCCAGCTCCTCCGCTACCTGGCCACAGCCGACATCAACTCCGACGGACGTATCCGCTGGGGCATCCTCACCAACGGCCGCATCTGGCGCCTCTACGACCGCCGCGCCCTCCCCCGCGCCAGCGGCTACTACGAAGTCGACCTCGACGCCGCTCTCCAGGCCGGCGACGGCCTCCGCGCCTTCCGCCTCCTCTTCGGCCGCCCCGCCTTCAGCCCCCAACATGGCGCCCAGACCAGCTTCCTTGAGGACGCCATCGCCGAAGGCCGCCGCTACGAAGAACAGGTCGCCAACGATCTCTCCGGCACCGTCTTCGACAAAGTCTATCCCGCCCTGATCCGCGCCCTCGCCGACAAGAGCGGCGCAGAGCTGGAGGACGTCCGCCAGGCCGCCCTCATCTTCCTCTACCGCCTCCTCTTCCTTCTCTACGCCGAGGACCGCGACCTGCTGCCCGTCAACGACAGCCGCTACGACGACTACGGCCTGCGTAAATCCGTCCGCGACGACATCGACAAACGCATCGCCGCCGGCGACATCTTTTCCGGCTTCGCCAGCCGCTACTACGACCACATCAGCACGCTCTGCCGCCAGGTCGACCGGGGCGACCCCACCATCGGCCTGCCGCCCTACAACGGCGGCCTCTTTGCCCAACAAGCCGCGCCCATGCTCGAACAGGCGCGCCTGTCGGACCATGTGCTGGCCCCGCTCATCCACAAACTCAGCCGCACCGGGGGCGAATCCGGCCCCCGCTACGTCAACTACCGCGACATGACCGTGCAGCAGCTTGGCTCCATCTACGAGCGCCTGCTCGAGCGCGAACCCGTCCGCACTCCCGACGGCCACATCGAAGTCCGCCCCAACAGCTACGCCCGCAAGGACAGCGGCAGCTTCTACACGCCCCAACCCCTCGTCGACCTCATCGTCGAGCGCACTCTCACGCCGCTCCTGGAGGAACGCAAGGCCGCCTTCCACGCCAAAGCCGCCGCGCTGCAGAGCGACACCCGCGCCCGAACCGACCGCGTCGCCGAGCTCCGCCCCCTCGACCCCGCCGAAGCCGCGCTCAACCTCAAACTGCTCGACCCCGCCATGGGCAGCGGCCACTTCCTCGTCACCGCCGTCGACTTCCTCTCCGACGCCATCGCCGACCTCGTCGAATTCGCGCCCACCGCCGCACCCTGGTTGGAGGACGCCTACACGTCGCCGCTGCTTGACCGCATCGCCGCCATCCGCGCCGATATCCTCGCCCGCGCCGACGCCGCCAACTGGGTCATCGACATTCCCCAGCTCACCGACCAGGCCATCATCCGCCGCATGGTCCTCAAGCGCTGCATCTACGGCGTCGACAAGAACCCGCTCACCGTCGAGTTGGCCAAGGTCTCCCTCTGGCTGCACAGCTTCACCGTCGGCGCGCCCCTCTCCTTCCTCGACCACCACCTGCGCTGCGGCGACTCGCTTATCGGCCTGCGCGTCCACGACGCCGTCCAGGCGCTCTCCCGGCTTGGCGGGTTCACATCCGCCAGCGCCATCCAGGCCGCCGAAAACGCCACCGCCGGCATGCAGCGGATCGAAGAGATGTCCGACGCCGACATTGCCGAGGTCGAGGCGTCGGCCGCGCTGTTTCAAGAGGTAGAGAAGACGACGTCGCCCCTGCGCGGCCTGCTCAATACACTCTGCGGCGTCAACTGGATGGCCGCAGGCATGAAGGTGAGGCAGCGCGCCGAGTTCGAAGCCCCGCTCCAGGCCGTAATCATCTCGCAGGAAGAAAAAGCCTTTTCACTGCTGTCCAACGGCCCCGACAGCGTCGATCCTGCCGACCCGGTCCGCCGGCACACCACCTGGCCCGACTTCACCCAAATCTGGCGCGCCGCCGCAGAGATCGCCGACCGCGAAAACTTCCTCCACTGGGAAGTCGCCTTCCCCGGCGTCTGGCGCCGCTGGCAGGACGACCAGCCCACCGGCGGCTTCGACGCCATCATCGGCAATCCCCCCTGGGACCGTATCAAGCTGCAGGAGGTCGAATGGTTTGCCACCCGCTCTCCTGAGCTGGCCCTCGCGTCCACCGCGGCTGCCCGCCGCCGCGGCATCAAACAACTGCGCGACGAAGGCGATCCCCTGGCGTCAGAATTCGACGCCGCCAAGCTGCGCGCCGACCGCCTCGGCCAGCTCGTCCGCGCCTCAGGCCACTACCCGCTGCTCGGCGGAGGCGACATCAACCTCTACTCCCTCTTCGTCGAGCGCGCCATGCGGTTGATCAAGCCGGAAGGCATCGTCGGCCTGCTCACGCCCTCCGGCATCTATGCCGACAAGACCGCCGCCCGCTTTTTCAAATCCGTATCCACCAGCGGCCGCGTCGGCAGCCTCTTCGACTTCGAAAACCGACGCCTCGGAACGGACCTTCCGCCCTTCTTTCCCGACGTCGACTCCCGCTTCAAATTCTGCGCCCTCATCTTTGGCGGCGAAGAGCGCCGCTTCGCCCAAACCGACTGCGCCTTCTTCCTCCACGACACCGCCGCCATCGACGACCCGAATCGCTGCTTCCCGTTGGCCTCGGACGACTTCGCCCGCGTCAACCCCAACACAGGCACCGCGCCCGTCTTCCGCACCCGCCGCGACGCCGACATCATCCGCCGTATCTACGAGCGCCACCCCGTCCTCGTCGATCGCTCCGGCCAAGAGGAAGTCCGCGCCTGGCCCGTCCGCTACCAGTCCATGTTTCATATGGCTAGTTCTTCCCACCTCTTTCGTGCAGCTTCAGAACTTGAAAGTAGTGGTTTCTATCCCATCGAAGGAAACCGATGGAAAAAAGGAGAAGAGCTTTATCTGCCGCTCTATCAGGGTCGAATGATATGGCAATTTGATCACCGCGCTAACTCTATACGTGTGAACAAGGAGAATTTACATAACCCTTACCTGAGTGACAAGGTATCGGAGGCGCAGCACGCCAATCCAGGATTTCTGCCTCAAACTCGAAGCTTCGTGCCGGCCACTTCGGTGAATTCCCGAATTCCTCAGGTAGACGGCTGGTGCCTAGCGTTCCGTGACATTTCTCGACCGACTGACGAGAGAACTATGATCGCAACTGCCATTCCATATGTCGGCTGCGGCGATACTCTACCGATCTTGATTCCAGATGATTGTTCCTTCAGCCAACAACCTCTAGCGTATCTTCTGGCCAACCTCAACTGCATAGCTTTTGATTTTGTAACTAGGCAGAAGGTTCAGGGAACTCACATAAAGCTGTACACGTTAGAGCAACTTCCCGTCATCGTCCGCCGCCACGACAAAGCCGCCTTCGGCACCTACCGCACCAAAGACATGGTCCTCGCCTACTACAACGCCCTCGCCGCCGGCGACACCGACATCGACGTAGCGGTCTAGCATTTCATCTCATCACGACTACCCGCGGTTATCAATCCTGTCGGTTGACTCTCGACGCGCCCAACCAATAGAGGATGTGTGAAATTTGGCAGGAATCGCCTGAATCTGAGAGGATGCATTCGGCGTGGAGTACCGGCAGACTGATTCAGTCCCGCGTGAAAAGTACCAGCCTCAAACTGAATTTATGGTCGTCTGTATTTTCCAACTGGAAGACTCAGACCGCGCCGGCCTGGCACAAAGAAGTGAGTAGCCGCTACATTAGGGGCGATTCAGATGTCGAAGGACATAGACGATCTCGCTGACGCAATTGACGCCGCCTCAGATGCCGGTGACGAAGAGTTGCTACGTAAATATGGAACGGAATGTGAAAGGCGCCTGGCTTCTGCCAAAGGGATGGATCGTGTCTTGCTTAACTATTTCCGAGCCAACACATATTCTGCCATCATTGAGGCCAAGAGAGACGACGAAAACTATACCTGGAGTTGGGAACAATCTGACGGCGTTCAAGATGTTTTGGCGCTCCGACGAGCGATAGTCGAACCCGCCTTTGAGACCTGTCCTGCGATTCGCATCTGCCAGATTCGTACTAATCTCGCCAATCGTTTTAGCACTCTGGGTCGCCCAGTCGCCGCCAATGAACAGTGGCTGAAAGTACTGAAAATCGAGCCGCACTTTGCTAAGGCGCTTGCTGCACGGGGGCAAGGGATTCGGTTTCTTGCAGAGAATCTTTACGTTCGCGGGCACAACCTTCTTATGTTAGCGGCCGCGCGATCTCTGTATAATGCCGCTCTGGGTGAAGAATCGGTCTGGGAAAGTGGCGACCGCGACTCCCTCGCGCCTCGCCTGAACGAGGAGCTTAGGCAAATTACCTCATACCTTAAGAAAGTTGGCTTCAACGAGAGTTTCGATCTGAACCAATGGTCTCTGGGTTCTACGGAGCAAGAGAGAGCGTATCGCAGTTGGTGTTTACGACAGCGTCTTTTTTTGAATCCACTCAACGAGACTTACACCTACAACGTTGCCGCGACTGACGTGTTGCACCTGCCCGACCACAACTACAAAATAGAGGAAAATCCACGTTTCCCAGCGTATTACAACCTTTTGAAACAGGAATACGTCAGTGCTCGATATCGGCTCTATCGGGCGGTCTATGAAGACGACCCGGAATTCCTGATGCGTGACGTGCTCATGCTCGATAGCGGTGAAGGTCAAGCATTGGGACACTATACTGAGGACCTTCGAGCAGCGTTCAAGTCTGCCTACTCCATTTTCGATAAGATCGGACTGTTTCTCAACGACTATTTTGGAATCGGTCTTGATCCTAGAAAAGTTACATTTCGCACCATATGGTTTGAGAATCCGAACAACCCTGTTAGCCTCCGACCTGTTTTCAAGGACAATCACAATTGGATACTACGAGGTCTGTTCTTTCTATCGAAAGATCTGTTCGACGAAGCTTTCAAGGAAGTCGCAGAACCCGATGCCGCCAACCTCGCGCGGCTTCGACAACAGGTAGAGCATCGCTTCCTGAGTTTTCAACACTTCCCAGAAGGTGAAGGCACCGAAATACATTGGATCTTGTCATCAGATGCCTTTCAAGATAAGACTCTTCGTCTATTGAAAATGGCCCGCGAAGCTCTAATCTACTTATCGCTTGCTATGCACATTGAGGAAACCCGACGGGAAGAAGCTTCCAAGAATGAGGAGAGGCTCCGAATATCGCTTAACCCCCGACGGATTGATTTTTTCAAGCGCCTTTAAACTACAATTTTTCGCGCGCGGAGGTAGAGTCACCACCAACCTTCAGCCCCAAAATCACGGTCTAGACAACCCACGCGCAAAGTTTTGCTTCCAAAATGGAGTTGCATTAGCCGCCTACATCCTCGGCACCTTCCCCGTCGTCCACCGCCACGACAAAGCCACCGTCGGCCACGACCGCACCAAATCCACGGTCCTCGCCTACTACAACCCCCTCGCCGCCGGCGACACAGATACAGACGTAGCGGCTAGGCCATCAAGTCGGTTCTGCCTGCTTGGCCACAAGGGTGGCCACACACCGTCAAAAACGACAAATTAGCGATCTAGACCAACGAACAGCGGGGAATGGGTCGTGTAGATGACTTGGGTGTTTTTGGCCACGCCGGGAAGCGCACCTTCGGCAAGGTTTAGTAGGACTGAAGCCAGATGGCGTTGACGGCTAGGATGCTGATATAGTTCTGGTTCCTCAATTGCCAGAACTAGGTTTGGAAGCTGGAATTTGTTAGCTCCTGTGTCCGATTCAGTTCCTACTGAGACTCCACCCTCTGGCCCCGGCTCCACCCTCTGGCCCCGGCTCCACGTATCTGACTGCATCAAGATGCTGTAGCATTGTAATGATGAATGCTCGTTGGAGACCATGCCCGGTCCTTTCTACTCTCGATTCGTAATCATCTTCCATTAGTTTGACTTCCGCTTGCGGCATAGGAATCGAAATGTCCGGAAGTTCAGACCATTGCAAGAGAACCTTGGCATCCGGGACATATGATTGAAGTGTTCGGGATAAGTCATGCGATAGGTTGCCTAGTTCAGGGAGACTCACAGGGTTCATGATTTCCCTGTAGTGCTCTTGTGTAGCCGCCTGAAATCTTCAACCTCTACTCGCTTCGTGAGGACACTTCTCACCACCAGATCCATCAACTCTGTGACCGATGACCCTCTTCTCTCAGTTGCATCTTCCAGTGCATCTCTCACAGCTGATATGAGAATGAACTTCGTGTACCGCCCAAGATATCCATGGCCTACCTGCGTGAATCCAAAGAATTGGCCGCCATCCCTTAGGCGTTTGCAATGTTCTGGGTTCTGCGTTTCCCAGTGATCTAACTCTCGTAGCACGGCATCCGCCGAATTGACGGAAGGCAATGATGCGTACTGTTCCTTCCCCCTGATGTTATTGTATTTGCTTCTCTTATCCATGGCGGCGCCGGTGTTCCTAATCTCAACGAAATCAGGATTCTGAAGGCGCATCCCGTGGTAGCTGCCCGACTTTCCCGATTGGGGATCAGAAAAGACCCGGACTACTGTCAGGCTGTCACTGTCGATGTAGGCTGAGAAAAAATCTTTTGCTTCCGCATTAAGGTCGACGTAGGTGACCGCGATCTCAATATCGTGAGTCACGTCTTCTGCATAGAAATCATCGGGAGTCACACTGGCCGAAGGGTTGTAAAACAGTTCCAGCGCACTAAGAAAGAAGACTTCCCCGATCCATTGCGGCCCACTAATGCTGTGAGAGGATCGCAGGGCAACGATTCATTCAAGATAGAGCGGAAGTTCTTCACATGGACGTTCTGAATCTGCATAGCTGCCTTCTCATATCCTCAAGGTAGTGTCTGGCGAAGCGGTGTGGGTGAATACTATTGGGAAGACTCTCTGTAATGCTGCGCCCTCAAGAGCCTCACGATCGCCCCATGAAACGGAGAAGCATCCGCGCATAACCGACCACATCCGCTTGTATGTTCTCGTCAAATTCTCGGGTTATGAACCGCGCCGTCCCTATGGGCCCAGGCCCGTCGTGGTGGCAGAAGTCCCTTTCAATCACGGTCAGTGCGTCCTCGATGTAGGAGTTAGGCTGAAAGGGAGCCAGGCTCTCTGCAACATCGGCGACGCCAACTCCTCCCCATACGTAGAAGAGGTCGTAGGCGTCCTTGTTTTCTGTCCGGTTCCCAAAGGCAAGTGCCTTGAGTACGGTAAAGGCGCCTGGACCGCACACCGGAATTTCCCGGGTAGCCCATGCACCGGAAGGAAGGCAACCGGACAGTTCCTTCCGGCGCCTGTCCTTGAATGCCAATTCGAGACCTGGCGTGACTATCGCGGCCAAATCAGATTCAAAATGTCGAAGTTCACCCCCCGTATCCCTTTCCTCGACGGGAGGAATCAGAAAATCTACGGTTACAGGATGGAGCGTGCCTATGGTCCAAGTCTGCAACCTCCTATTGCCTTGGTCATTGACAGCCGGCTCGAATCCCGCATCCCGTAACCTGTGGCCCAGCTCTCGATAGCGCTCCCGATCCAGAATGGCCAACGCCAAGCCCATGTCCAAATCCATTGTACCTACGTGAGGTTCCAGGCCCGGCGGCAGGTTTTCCTGATCAACAAGGAGATATGGAACCAGTCCGCCAACCATAACGATTTCATTAAGCAGATCGCCTAGCTTGGTTGCTATGTACAGGCATGTCCGGTGGACAATGCCCAACTGCTCGATACCGTACCCGTCTCTCGTCAATGGCTTAGAGATCATCGTCGCCCCGCAAGAAAAGCCGCCGCCGCAGCGCCTCGGCGGCTTCCGCCGCCCTTTCGGGCTGGTCCTTCAGGTCGACGTAGGCTTGCACAGGATGAACGCAGCGTATTTCGTCGACAATTTCAACTCCGTCGAATACGCCCTCGTCGTTGGGCACAACCAGCCAGGTGTTGGCCCCTCTGGCTTCTTCGTAGAAACCGAGTTCCTCTTTCAACCCTGCCGACGGGGGGGTTGCGAGGTAGACAGTCACAAGACGGAACCCCGCGTAGCGTGTCCACAACCAAGCCGCGGGAAGCGCAGTCGCTGCGTAGGGTTCCTCAATCCTCGACAAGATTTCTGATATCGTTTGTATCAGCTGATCGCCTCCCCTGGACGCAATATGGCCTCGAATAACGTCATGCCGGTCAAATCTGTAATCAGCCCGCCAAGCATCGAGCAACGCGTCCGAATCAGTGACGCTGATACCGCCCTCTCCACGACGAACAAGGCCGGCTTCCAGAAGCTTGCCTACGATGCGGCTCGTGTGTCCCTCATCCAGACCGGTGCTGCAGGCTAGCGTGCGCTGCCTTACCGGCTTGGAGGGTTCCATGAGCAGCCGGCGTGAAATCCGAGCGCCTTTGGGTCCGAATGCGCTCTCCGGTCGCCCTGCGCGACGGAATCGGTTGGGATTGCCCAAGTTCTGATAAAAGATACCGGGAACGACAATTCGTGCGTTTCCTGAGAGGTCCAGCCAGGGAAGGTCGGCCCGCGCGCATAACTTCTGCGCTGCTTCTCCCATGTATGGAACTACCAGTAATGGAACTGCCTCATCAGGGAAGCTATGTTTGGCCCTCTCCAGTATGCGGATCGCGCCAGCGACATGTCTGGGGGAGCCTGAGCTCTTCCATTCCACTACAAAGGAAAGACCTCTGGCAGTGAAAACCGCGTCCCATTCAAAGCCGTCATCGTTGCGGACACCAATGTTAATGCCCTCAGCAAGCTCGGAGACATCAAAGATTTCGGCGAGACGTTCAACCACCATCCGGATAGCGACGGATTCTCGTGGGATCTTCATAATTGTCTTTATACCATGGCTTGCTTATTTGAGCAAGTCATGGTATTTGCGCAAGTTCTTGACCATTGTGAACATCCGCCCGCAAAGGTGTGAAGGTACCGCAGATAGCGTTAAATTGTTGGCCTTTGCCCATGTTTGAGGATCCTGACCACATCCCAAGATTGCTGGGCCTGAACGGAACGACCTCTACCATCCAATCCTCTGGTAGAGGCTGAAAGGAATCCTCATCGGACCCCCGCTCCCTTCGGCACACAATCCGTCGCCAGTTTCGACTTTTCGCAAATATGCCGGCAAACTGTGCGATTGCGATACCGCAACATTGCAATTGCAGGTGCGGCCGGGCAGTGTGCAGGCCTGGCACCACCAAAACGAGCCGCGCCAGCCGTGCGATAGTGACAAGTGTGCGTTTCATGTGTTCTCATCATTGATAACAAAAGCGGCAAGGCGCCGCTCCGTTTCCCGGATTGCGGCCTCTTCGCCTTCGAGTCTGATCACGCAATAAGAGCAGGCGCGAACCCGGAGACGGCAAAATACCGGCGCCAAATCCGTGCAATATCCGACACAGCGCACGAGGTCGGTGTCTGTGATATTTGCCAACAAATGAGGTTTTGCGGATACTTAAGGGAAGTTACGAGCCTCAACCTCTCAGACCACGACCTCACAAAAATCTGGGATGCACCCTCCCACCCAAAAGAATTGACTTTTCTCCCACCGCAACCTATAATCGTCTGCGTAAACTGAAAACGGCAGCGCACCGGAAGAGTACCCATGCGCGCGAACGGCCAGAGAGACGCCCTCCCGGCTGAAAAGGGCGTCCGTAAACGCAGCGCATCTGACGACCATAACACCGCTGACCCAGTGCCGGAATCGCAGGGGGGAATGTCGCCGGGAAGGCCGGGAGAGTGAACAGGCGCTAAGCATAGCTCTCCCCGGGTCCGCCCGTTATCGCGGTAGAGAGAGCCGGCAAAGACCTTGCCCGCTAACCAGGGTGGTACCGCGGAGTCACTTCGTCCTTTGGATGAAGTGACTTATTTTTTGACCGGCCCTCTAACGAAACTCGCTGGGAGTCGTTGACATTTCAATGAAGCAGGCAAGATCCGCGCAAGCGAAAGCGGGGAAGTGGGGGATCAGACGATACCTGGCCGTGCGCCCGGGGCCCAGCGCCCTGTCGTTTCTAATGTAGATCCCAAACGGGTCCACAAGCTTGCGAGTGTCAATGGAGCGAGTGAGACGCCTGCGATGTCAGGCCGCGGCCCGTGCGAAAACTCTTGGTTTCAAATTGAACGCACATGAGTTCCCGTGCATCAGATAATTATTATTTTATTGCGAATGAGCACTGTTCTGTCTCTTGAAAAATTTTTTCTCGCAAACGCTCGTAAACGCTCGTGGATCTCTCGTAAACGCTCGTACGAGCGTTTACCTGTTCCCGTACGAGTGCACGACCTGTGTTCGGGGAGCGCCCAGCCCGGCTTTTCGTGCAGTTACACTGAAACTGTCTCTCTTCAGCCCATTTTGAAACCCCGCAATGCGCCCGCCGAAGGGCGGGGCCACGGGGCAAAGCCACCGAACGCAGCCGGAAGAGCTTGCCTTCTCGACACACCTCGAAAATGTCAACGAGCCCTAACCTCTAACGCCTGCAGTTCCGCAGTTCCTATCAGTTGCCAAGCGGCGGTGACTACTGTAAACTGAAACTTCATAGTGGAAGGAAGAAAGATGCGGCTGAAGGAAAAAGTCGCCATCGTTACCGGAGCCGGCCGCGGGCTCGGCTGTACGATCGCCAGACACTTTGTTGAAGAAGGGGCAACTGTAGTCATCGCCGAGCAGGACACGGAGTCCGGGCGGCGTGTCCAAGCCGAGTTGCAAAGTGCCGGCGCTACCGCCTTCTTTGTCAGGACCGATGTCTCCAGCCGTCCCGACGTAGAAATATTGGTTGACGAGACGGTGCGGCGCTGTGGCCGCATCGACATCCTCGTCAACAATGCCGCTGTCCTCGGCGAAAACGGCCATTTCCTCGAGATATCCCAGTCAGTCTGGGATCGCGTGGTCAGCGTCAATCAGACGGCGGTCTTTATCTGCTCACAACTGGTGGGCCGTGTCATGGCGAAGGCCGGCAGGGGAAATATCATCAACATCTCCTCCATAAATGGCGCCGTCCCTCTGCCCCGCTGTGCAGCTTATGTCACTGCCAAGAGCGCGGTCGAGTCCTTGACCCGCATTGCAGCCAACGATCTGGCTCCTTACAATATCCGCGTTAACACCATCGCTCCAGGTCCCATCGAGAACCGCCCTCCGCATTTGGAACTGCCGCGCCCGACCGAAGATACCCTGCTCGGCCGCAACGGCCTGCCGCACGAAATAGCCGCTGCAGCCGTCTTTCTGGCGTCGGAAGAGTCCAGTTTCATCACCGGCGAACGCATAGCGGTCGATGGCGGCATGTTGGTCAACGGCTATCGAATCTACGGCGTCGAGCGCCCTGCTAAGCCCGCGCTGCCCGCAAAACATCAGAAGGAACCGCCGGCTCTTGGCGGAGAAAATTGAAACGCGAGGAGCACTGAGAGTAAGTGCGTACCGTTAATCCGAGTCGTCTGTCCGCAAAAATGCGCCGCCTGATTCCTTCCCTGATCATCTCCCTCGCGCTCCTGTCCGCCTGCTTCGGCCCGGACCTGCCCGGCGCGCCCCAAATGCCCCGGCTCCCCTCGCCGCGTTCCCTGCCCGGCGTCGATGAACTGCTGGACCAACTTCCCGGCTTTGACCTGGATCTGCTGCGAGAGCTGGGCCTCCCCGACCTGAGCGATATCGCCGACCTGCCGCTGCTTGTAGACCTCCCCAGCCTGGATCTCGCAGAAAACGCCATCGCTTTCGCCGGACCAACCGCAATGCGCATCGAGGTTGGCGAATTCGTACGCGGTACCGACATTCAACTGGCCGGGATCGTTGAGGGCCGCGCCGAATTTCTCTTCGCAGGTCTGCGCGCCGAGCGCATCTCCGGGGACTCGCTCGACTTCGACGGCCCTTGGCCGAATATCGCTGGCGTCGACTACCTGCTGCGACTGCGCGTCTATCAAGTCACCGAACAGTACGTTCGTGCCGCCGGCGTCCATCGCCTCTCGATCGAGGGCATCCAACCCATCCATCAGCCAGCCATGGCCTTGCAGGAGAACCTCCTCAAGATTCCCTACACAGGTGCGGTCGGCCCCGGTGCTCAACTCAAAGGAACAACCTTCGGTTACGTCGGCCTGGCAGAGCAGGGCGCCGAAATCAGTGGAATCCCTGCCGGCGATTTTCCGTTTCGCAAAACCGGTGATAGTCTGCGGTGGCAGGGCATGCTGCGACCGGATCTTCCCAGCCGGTTCGACCTGCGCGTTGTCCATTACGGAGAGAACTCTGTCCAGGTCGCAGGGATCGTCTCTCTGCAACTTCCGGATTAGATGCGAATTTGCTCCCCGTTAAGTGGCCCAGGATGGCGTCCGCGGGAAGCAAACTGGCAGTCAGTTGCATTGCTGCGCGGGCCAGCGACACGAAGCGAGGTATTCTTCTCGCCTGGAATCTTCGACCTGGGGCTCCGCAATGAAGCAGAAAAAAGAGGACGGGCTGCGAAGAAAAGTACGAATCTGCTCCGGAGAAAGAAGCGATGGTTGAGGCCGTGAGCAACTCCGGTACGTTGAGTGTGATCCGAAGGTTCAGACCACACGCCGACCTCCAGGGTATCCGCGCCGACTATTACAACCTTACCGACCTCCAAGGCCAGCCCTTGGCCGGGCTTCTTGTACTCATGGACCGGCGCGGACGGCCCGTGCGCGCCGAAATCCATATGAATAACAATATGGCCGACGCTCTCTACGAGATCGCCCTGCGCCAGAGCCTCCGCCTCATTGAAGATCGCTACAAAAGCGATCGTCCCGTTCGTCTCTACCCCCTGCGAATGCAATTGAATAGCGACCCGCTCTCGGTTCAGCCCAGGGGCAGCGCCCCAAATGCCGGCATCGCGCCGGTGCCGGCGTCGGGCAACCCCCTGTTGCTGGTGGCCGCCGCGCTCCTCGCCATCTCTGCGCTGTTCAGCGGCTGGTTCCTGAACGAATGGCTTTCCGGTGACCTGGCCGGCGCCGGAACGCCCGCCACCTTTTCTGCGGGGTCTTCCTCGGCGGCCGCCGGACAGAATGTACTCATCGTCGAAACCAACGGTCTGCCTTCCAGCCGCAACGCAATCCCGATGAAAGTGGGCGATCGTATCCGGCTTTTGCCCGAGTACAAGATCTCACTGCGCACCGAAGCCGGGGCGCAGGCCGGCGCCATCGTTACCCACTTGCAGGACGCCGATCCCATGACAATTCTCAACGGCCCCATCTGGCTGGAAGGCAATAGCGATACCATTGTCTGGTGGTATGTGCGTGTCGATAGCGGCGCTGAAGGCTGGGTACCCGCCAATACAAGTGAATTGACACTTTTGGAACCTCTCTCCCAATAAGCGATACCAGTCTGGCAACGCCCAACATGACCGAAAAAAAACTGACGCAACCCAACGTGATCGTAGTCGTTGCCGATACCTTGCGCACAGCCTTTCTCGGCTGCTACGGAAACGACTGGATCTGCACGCCCTCGATCGACCGCTTCGCCCAACAGAGCGTCCGCTTCACCCGCGCCCACCCTGAATGTCTCCCCACCATACCAACCAGGCGCACCTTGCACAGCGGCCGCCGGGCCTTCCCCTTCAACGACTACCGGCCGGTCCCGTGGGATAACGTCTACCTGCCTGGCTGGCAGCCCATGAACGCAGAGGAAAGTACCATTGCCGAAACGCTGCAGCAGGCCGGCTACCACACCGGCTTCGTCGCTGACGTGCCTCACTATTTTGTGCCGGGAATGAACTTTACTCGCGGCTTCCAGCAGTGGGAGTTCGTCCGCGGCCAGGCCGAAGACCGCTGGCATGCTATCGCCGACGCCGACCCGGCTCTGCTCGACCGCTATCGCGCCGGCGCCCCGGACCGGATCGCCGCACATCTGGTCAATGTGCGGCCCCATCGCCCCGAAGAAGATTGGCCGACCGCCCGCACCTTCCAGCGTGCCATCGATTTCTTGCGCGACAACCACCCACCCGGCCGCAATAAGGACACATCCCCCTTCTATCTCTACGTAGACAGCTTTACCCCCCACGAAACCTGGGAAGCCCCTCTTCACTACTATGACCTCTACGGCAGCCGCGCCCAACGCGAGCCAATCTGCCTGACCGCCGCCTACGGTCCCTTTGCCGACCAGTACGACGATCGCATTCCCAGCATCCGGGCCAACTACGCCGGCCTGGTCACCATGGTGGATACCTGGTTCGGCCGTCTCCTGAATACCGTCGATCAACTGGGACTGCGAGACAACACCTTGATCTTCTTCTTCAGCGATCACGGCACCAACTTTGGCGATAATCCGGATAAGATCATGGGAAAGCCCGCCGACTACATGTACCCCGGAACCATGGATATCCCTCTCCTCATGCGCCATCCCGCCGGCCTGGGAGCCGGCCAGGTAAGAGATGATCTGGTCTACACCTTGGATGTGCCCGCGACAATCCTTGCCGCCACCCGGCAACAGTCAGCCAGCCCCGTTGAAGGCCAGAGTCTGCTTCCCCTGATCGAGGATGGCGACGGATTCAACCGTCGTGAATACCTGACCTGCCGCTATGGCAACTCCGTCTGGTACCGTGATGACCGCAACTGGTTCTTCGACTCCGTCGACTGGCAGTCGCCGCCCCCCAACACGTCCTCGTCCAGTGGGAGGCAGCAGGTCACGCGCCTGTTTGATCTCGAAACCGACCCCGACTGCCGCGTGAACATCGCCGACCACAGCCCGGAGCGCGTCGCCTTGGCCCGCGAACGGATCCTCGCCGACGCCGGCGGTCGTCTCAACTATTACGAGCGTCACGATTCCACCGACGCTCTGGGCCGGCCGGAGTTTTCCAGCAGGTAGCTATCGATCCACCTGGGGGCCGTGACCGCTGGCCGCTCCGCCAACCGGCCCCTGCCAACTGGAGTTTGTCTTATGCCCAATGTTGCTGCCGGTCGGCTCGAACGCATCGCAGGACGGCTCATGCAGGCCGCCGGCGCCTCGTCCGCCGAAGCCGCTACCATCTCGCGCCACCTGATTGCCGCCAATCTGGCTGGCCACGACTCCCATGGTGTCATCCATGTCCCCTCCTACATCGCCTCCATCAGAAAGGGGCACCTGCAGCCCGGAGCCTCCTTCACCATCACACAGGAGAGCCGGGCAACTACGGTCGTAGACGGAAACTGGGGCTTCGGCTTCACCGTTTCCGAACGGGCCATGCAGCTGACCATAGACAAGGCGCGCCAGGAAAACGTCGCTGCCGCCACCGTCGTGCGTCAGGGCCACGTCGGGCGTCTGACCGACTATCCCCTGATGGCCGCCGAAGCCGGTATGATCGGGCTGATGACAGCCGACTCCGGCCGCGGCCCCAAAAGCGTTGCCCCGTTCGGCGGACGCGAACCTCGCCTGGGCACCAACCCAATCTGCATCGCCGTCCCATCCAATCTGGACGGCCCCTTCTACATCGACATTGCAACCTCTGCCGTTGCCGGCGGCAAACTGGGGGTCGCCATTCAGCGCGGCCAGTCAATTCCCACCGGCTGGGTGATCGACAGCGAAGGACGCGCCTCCACCGACCCCGCCGCCGCCCGAAACGGCGGGGCCATGCTGCCCCTCGGCGGTTCGGAAGGCCACAAGGGATTCGGTCTGTCCGCCATGGTCGAGATTCTCTCCGGGCTGCTGACCGGCCTGGGGTTCGGGATCGAACCGACCGGCCGCCACAACGACGGCTGCTTCATGGCCGTCTTCCAGGTCGATGCCTTTCGCCCTTTGGAAGAGTTCAAACGCGAAGTAACCGATTTCGCCCACTACCTGACGGCGACACCGCCCGCCGAGGGAACTGAACGCGTCTACTACCCCGGCGAGCTCGAATACCTGCGTACCCGGAAAGGCCGCGCAGATGGCATCTACGTTGAAGAGAAGACCTGGCAAAGTCTTGCCGAACTGGCCGTTGAACTCGGCGTCGACGAGGACTTCTCCTCTGATTGCGCTGGCTAGTGTCCAGGACCGCACTTACCGTGAACCGCGATTTGCCCGCCGCGTTGGAAAAAGCGTGACTTCAGGCTACAATGGCCCTGGTGTTGTAAAGCATTGCCCACAATGAACGATGCAAA
The DNA here is from genome assembly GCA_965204525.1 of Caldilineaceae bacterium. GTDB lineage: Bacteria > Chloroflexota > Anaerolineae > Caldilineales > Caldilineaceae > Bin5. The sequence goes on from OZ241994.1 coordinate 4,692,252, forward strand.
GCTTAATGAATAAACCGGGCAGTGCCATCACGCAAAGCTTGCGTGGCATGGCGCTGTGCCATCCGGACACAATCAAAGTACATTTCGACCCGGACTTTGTCGAGCGATTGGCCCCCGCCCCTTCCGGAAAAGTCGCTGTCGTCAAAGGCAGCGGCAGCGGACACGAACCTCTTCCCATCGGCTACGTCGGTCTTGGCATGTTGGATGCCGCCTGTCCCGGCCCCATCTTTACCAGCCCTTCACCCGTCCAACTGTTGGCGGCAGTCCACTCGGTCGACCGCGGTGGAGGTGTTCTCTTCGTTGTAAAGAACTATGCCGGAGGCGTGCTCAACACCGAACTGACAATCGAGATCGCCTTGCAGGAGGGAATCGACGCCCGCTACGTGCTCGTCAATGACGACGTATCCATCCCAAAGGTCGCCAATCGCCGCGGGCTCGGCGCAGCTACCTTGGCCTGCAAAATCGCCGGCGCCGCCGCCGAATCCGGATACTCGCTGGACGCGGCGGTCCAGGTAACCCGTCGGGCTGTCGCAGCCGCCCGCAGCATGGGTGTCGGGACCAACGTAAACACACTTCCCCGTAACGGCCCCGGAGAAAATCTGGCCGACGATTCAATCGAACTGGGCGTAGGCATTCACGGCGAACCCGGCGAAGTTCGTTCGGTGACCAAAGGAATGCCCGAGATCGTCGACCTGATCGTGCAACCCATTCTCGATGACCTGCCCTTTACTTCGGGCGACCGTGTTCTGCTCTTCATCAGTGGGATGGGGGGAACACCGCCCTTGGAGCTGTACCTCTTCTCCGAAGCCATTCACGAGATGCTGGCTGCACATCGACTTCGGGTCGAGCGCCAGCTGATCGGTAACTACCTTACCTGCCTCGGCCGCGGCGGGTATACCATATCCCTGATGAGACTGGACGACGAGCTCCTGCAGCTGTGGGACGCCCCCGTGCATACACCCGTCCTGCACTGGTAACGGACCGGCTAGCGGAACACGAAAATGGCCCAGCAGATCACAACAAATCAACTTCGCAAATGGCTGTTGGCTTACGCCGCGCGCATCATCGAGAACGAAGACCATCTCACCGAGTTGGATACCGCCATCGGTGACGCCGATCACGGCGTGAATATGCGCCGCGGTATGGGAAAACTGCAGGAGCGCCTCCAGGACGAGGGGCATTCTGAAGACGTCAGCGCCTTCCTCCGCTCCGTCGCCATGACCCTCATCAGTGGCGTCGGCGGCGCCGCCGGACCACTGTACGGGACCTTCTTCCTGCGCGCTGCCACCAGCCCCACCAACGGCAGCTCTATCGATCTGGAACAGTTGACCCAGATGTTCCGCTACGGCCTTGATGGTCTCCAGCAGCGGGGTAAAGCCCAGGCCGACGACAAGACCATGATCGATACAATTCAGCCCGCCGTCGAGGCAATGGAGGCCGCGCTGGCAGCCCACCAGAGCGCCGCCGTCGTACTGGCCGCTGCCCGCCAGGCCGCCCACCTCGGCATGAAACATACGATTGAAATTGAGGCCAGAAAAGGACGCGCCAGTTACCTTGGCCCGCACTCCATCGGTCATCAGGATCCCGGCGCCACCAGCGCTTACTTCCTGTTCGAGACCGCCGCCGAGGTCTTCACGACAACTGGTGCTGACTGATGCCTCAACTGATCGGTGCAATCGATTCCGGCACCACCAGCACCCGTTTCATGCTCTTTGATCAAGCGGGCGCCGTCGTCGGATTCGAACAGCAGGAACACGAACAGATCTTCCCTCGCAGCGGCTGGGTCGAACACGATCCCCTCGAAATCTGGCAGCGCACCCAAGACGTGATTCGGGCGACCCTCTTCAAATGTGACGTCCAGCCCAGCCAGATCGCCGCCGTCGGCATCACCAACCAGCGCGAGACCGCAGTCGTCTGGGACCGCAGCACCGGGCAGCCCGTCTGCAACGCCATCGTCTGGCAGGACACGCGCACCGACCGCATCTGCCGGCGCCTGGAGGAGGCCGGTCACGCCCCCACTTTCCAAAAGAAGGCCGGTCTGCCGCTCGCAACCTATTTCTCAGGGCCCAAATTCCGTTGGATTCTGGACAACGTCGAGGGCGCCCAGGCCCGGGCTGATGCCGGTGAACTGATCTGCGGCACAGTTGACAGCTGGCTCATCTGGCAGCTCACCGACGGCGACCGCGTCCACGTCACCGATCCCACAAACGCCAGCCGCACCATGCTGATGGACCTGGAAAGCCTCTCCTGGGATTCGGAGCTGCTCGATAACCTGGCGATTCCCCCCTCTATGTTGCCGGAGATCCAGCCCAGCAGCGCACCTGCCTTCTACGGCACGACCGCAACCGATGGCCCCTTCGCCGCCGCCATTCCAATCTGCGGCAACCTGGGGGACCAGCAGGCCGCGACCGTCGGCCAGACCTGTTTCAGCCCGGGCGAGGCCAAGAACACCTACGGGACCGGCTGTTTCATGATCCTGAACACCGGTGAAGAGATCGTCTATAGCCGCAACGGGCTGCTGACGACCGTCTGCTACCAGATGGGCGAATCAGCCCCGGTCTACGCCCTAGAAGGTTCAATTGCAATGGCCGGCGCCACAGTGCAATGGCTGCGTGACGAACTGCAGCTGATCGGTTCGGCTGCCGAGACCGCCGAGATCGCCCAAAGCGTCGACGACACCGGCGGCTGCTATCTGGTACCCGCCTTCAGCGGCCTGTTCGCGCCCCACTGGCGCAGCGACGCCCGCGGCGTCATCGTCGGTCTCACCCGCTACGTCAACCGGGCGCACATCGTGCGCGCCGCGCTCGAATCCATCTGCTACCAGACGCGTGAAGTGTTGGATGCGATGAACGCCGATAGCGGCGTGCCATTGCGCCAGCTCAAGGTCGACGGCGGCGCAACCGTAAACGACATGCTGATGCAGATGCAGGCCGACATCTTGGGAACGACTGTGATCCGGCCCCGCATCGCCGAAACGACCAGCCTCGGCGCGGCCTATGCAGCCGGCCTCGCAGTCGGTTTCTGGCCCGATCTGGATACATTGCGCACGCAGTGGCAGGAGGACAAGGTCTGGCAGCCGCAGATCGGCGAAACTGAACGCGCCCAGGGTTACGCCGGCTGGCAAAAGGCTGTCAAACGCACGCTCAACTGGGAGGAGTGAGCATCGCAGTGTCCGTTCATCACAGCGCTGGCCCTCTGGGGAGTCAATCTTGATAGGTCTCGTGATCGTCTCCCACAGCGCCAAACTTGCCGCGGGCGTACATGAATTGGCGGCGCAGATGGCTGGTGGTCAGGTCGCCATAGGTCAGGCCGGCGGCCTCTCAGACGACGGTGAGACACTTGGCACCGACGCTTCGAGGATACTTTCCGCCATCGAAGAGGTCTGGTGTGAAGACGGGGTACTCTTGTTGATGGATCTGGGTAGCGCTGTCATGTCGTCTGAATTGGCTCTCGAAATGTTGCCGGAACACCGGCGGCAGAACTGCCTCCTGAGCAACGCGCCCCTGGTGGAGGGCGCCATCGTCGCTGCGCTTCATGCCAGCCTCGGCGAGCCCTTGCAGGCCGTGAACGCTGTCGCCGAGGCCGCTCTCTCGGCGCCGAAACTTGCCGGCGCCGGCTAAGCACATCGAACTATCGCAGTCCTGGAACTCTGAGATGGAGAATCGATCTTCACAGGCAGGCCCTCAGGATAAAAAACTTGAGGGCAAACAACAGAACCGGGAGAGTGGGTTGAGCAACAACTCCCGCTCCCCTCTGCCTGACGACCACCCCGCGCATCCGGAGACGCCGCTTCAGGCGTCCAAAAGCGTTGTGGTCACCGTCAGTGATCCCCGCGGCCTTCATCTCCGCTCCGGCAGAGATGTGGTCCGCATCGCCAGCCGGTTTCAGGCGAGGATCACTGCCGCCAACCTCAGCCGTAACACCAACGCCGTCGATCTCAAAAGCATTCTCCAACTGATGCAGCTTCAGGCCCGCCAGGGGCATTCCCTGCACCTGGCCGCATCTGGCCCTGACGCCGACGCAGCCATTGAGGCGCTCTGCTCTCTTTTCTGAACGCCAGCGAGTAAACCTGTGCAGCAGCTTTTCCACGGCCTCTCAGCAGCGCCCGGGGTCGGTATCGGAAACATATACAAATACGCTCCGGTCGCCCCGGACGATACCGGAGGGACGTCCGCGCCGCCGGCCGGTGACCCCGAAGAAGAGTGGGAACGCTTTCTGGCAGCTCGCCTTCTGGTCGATGAAGAACTGGCGCGGCTGGCCCAGATCGGACAAACGGCAACCGCGGAGATCTTTCTCGTTCACCGCGAAATCCTCCATGACAGCACACTCACCGACGCGGTGCGCGCCGCCATCGACTCCGGCTCCGACGCCACCCGCGCCACCCGGCGGGCCACCGGTGAACTGGTGCGGCTCTTCCAGGGCCTCAGCGACCAATATTTCGCCAGCCGCGCCACCGACATCCGCGATGTGGGGCAACGCCTCGTCTTCCGCCTGGGCGGAATTACCCCTGCCCGCCAGCTGAACCCCCTGCCCGACGATACAATCCTGCTCGCAGAGGACTTGACCGCGTTCGACACAACCCACCTCGACCAGGCCCACGTCGTTGGCATCGCCCTCGCCGCCAGTACGCCTACTGCCCACACAGCCATTTTGGCCCGCAGTCTGGGCATCCCCCTCGTCTGCAGCGCAGGCGCGGAAATCCTGCAGCTGCACACCGGTATGTTCGGTGTGGTCGATGGAATCCGCGGCCGTCTCCTCGTCGACCCCGATGAGGAGACGCTCGAACAGTACGAGTTGACCCGTTCCCGGCTGCGGCGCTTCCAGGCTGAGGCGCTCTCACAGTCCCACGAACCCGCCCTGACGCCCGATGGCGAACGCATCCCCGTACGCGTGAACGTCAACAGCCGTGAAGATCTCCTCCACATCCACCCCAACGGCGCCGAGGGTATCGGTCTCCTCCGTACTGAAAATCTGTTTCAACACCGTACCAGCCCGCCGACCGTCTCCGAGCAGCTGGCCGCCTACCAGGATGTGCATTCCTATACCAACAACCACTCTCTGACTGTGCGCCTGCTTGACATCGGCGGCGACAAACCGGTTCCCTATCTGCAGCCTCCCGCCGAAGCCAATCCCTTCCTCGGCGTGCGCGGCATCCGCCTCCTGCTCCGCCACCCGCAAATGCTCATCGACCAGGCCCAGGCGTTGATAGAGCTGGCCCGGAACGTATCGCCCGTAGACCGCATTCGAATCCTAATCCCTATGATTTCGAAGGTGAACGAAGTCCGCCAGACTTTGGAGCTGCTTGAAGAGATTCCCGGCTATCGGCATTGCCGCCGCAAACTCGGTACGCTTGAAGTAGGCGTGCTGATCGAAGTGCCGTCGGCCGCTCTCCTCGCGCACCACTTCGCTCCGCAGGTCGACTTCCTCAGCATCGGCACCAACGATCTGGCCCAATATACCCTTGCCGCAGACCGCGTAAACAGCGCTGTCGCAACCTTGGCAACCCCCCTCGACCCCTCGGTGCTGCGCCTGATCGCTCTGACCTGCGAAGCGGGCCGCGCCGCCGGCATCCCCGTCACCATCTGCGGTGAAGTCGCCGGCGACCCTTCCGTGCAGCCCCTGCTGCTGGGCCTGGGCCTGAATGAAATCAGCGTGGCCGGCCCGGCCGTTCCCCTGGTCAAATCCGCAATTCGGCGCGTGGACATGGACGCGGCCAGAGAGCTCGCCGCCACAGCGCTCAAATGCAGCCGCGCCCAGGAGATCCATCAGCTTCTCCATGATATTGGATAGCGCCCGATGAAGAGGATGCAGACCGAAATCCTCGTGATCGGCGGCGGCGCTACCGGAACCGGTGTCGCCTGGGATGCCGCCTTAAGGGGATTCCGCACCGTCCTCGTCGAAAAACGCGACCTGACCCATGGTACGACCGGGCGCTACCACGGCCTCCTCCACAGCGGCGCAAGATACGTACTGAAAGATGCCGCCAGCGCAGTCGAGTGTATCAGCGAGAATCGCATCCTGCGGCATACCCACACCCACTGCATCGAGGACACAAGCGGATTTTTCGTTGTTGCGCCCGAAGATGAAGACGACTATCCTGATCGCTTCGCGGCCGCCTGCCGCCGCCTCGATATCCCCTGCACTGAGATCCCGCCGCAGTCCGCCCTCCGCCGCGAACCTCTGCTGAACCCCCGCATCAGCCGCGTCTTCGAACTGCCCGACGCCGCCGCCGACAGCTTCCTCGCCACCCACGCCACCGCTCAGGCCGCCCGCCAGGCCGGCGCAACGCTGCTGCCCTACCACGAGCTCACCCGTCTCCACCTCGCCGGCGGCGACGGCAACCGCGCAGTCTCTGGCGCCACCGTTCTCGACACAGTCTCGGGCGAAGAGCTGCACATAGACGCCGACCTCGTTATCAACGCCGCCGGCGCCTGGTCCGGTCAGGTCGCGGCCCTGGCAGGCGTCGAAGTGAAGATGATTCTTGGCAAAGGCGTGATGCTGGCCACCAACGCCCGCCTGACCAACACCGTCATCAACCGCTGCAAAATGCCCGGCGACGGCGACATTCTCGTGCCGATTCATACTGTCAGCGTCATCGGCACGACCGACGAACAGGTGGCTGACCCCGAAAACCTCTCCATCGAACAGTGGGAAGTTGACCTGATGCTGACCGAGGGCGACAAACTGGTGCCCGGCCTCAGCCTCAGCCGCATCCTGCGCGCCTGGGCCGGCGTGCGGCCTCTCTACCAGGAGACACAACCGCCCGGCGAGGCTACCTTAATCAACAACGATTCCCAGTCAAACGATCAGCCGGCGCAGGGTTCACCCCAATACAGCCGTGACGCCACCCGCGCCCTGGCCCTGCTCAACCACCAGCAGCGGGACGGCGTGCGCGGGTTCATCACAATCACAGGCGGCAAATGGACGACCTTCCGCCTGATGGCCGAGTCCGCAGTCGATGCGGCCTGCGGGCAGCTCGGCGTTTCCCGCCCCTGCCGCACCGCCGATACACCCGTGCCCGGTGTCGAACAGGGACACTACTGGCTCGGCCATCGGCTCAACGAAGTCGAAGACGAAAATCTGCAGTCGGAGCTGATCTGCGAGTGCGAACTGGTAACCCGTTCGATGTTGGAAGGCGCGGCCCAGCGCAACCCTACCGTCACCCTGGACGACCTTCGCCGCGATGTACGCCTCGGCATGGGACCGTGTCAAGGCGGCTTCTGTACCTATCGCGCTGTTGGTATCCTGCACCAACTGCGCGCCGGCAAAGCCTCGCCCGTCGCCGGCGAGTGGAAGGTGGCCCACATGCAGTCCCCAGCCTATCACCACCGCGACGGCGCCGCGGCCGAACCCTCCGGCGCCGGCTCAGTGCCGGCCTCCAATCCCACCCCTTCTGACGAATCCCGCCAGCGCTCCGCCGCCGTCGATCCTCGCGCAACCGTTTCGCAGCCGAACCTGCTCCTGCGCGACTTCCTGCAGGAACGCTGGAAAGGCGTTGCGCCAATCCTGTGGGGTCAGCAGCTGCGCCAGGAACGCCTGGACGAACTGATCTATCTGAGTATCCTGAACGCCGATCATCTGCCCGTCGATGACGAGGAAAGCCCGCTCTCTTCCTTCTATCGTTCCGATTCCTCGCCATCGAGCTCTAATCTCTGATTCATGCTTGATCTCCTTGTCATCGGCGCTGGCCTGACCGGCCTCTTTGCCGCATATACCGCTGCCCGTGCAGGTCTGCGCGTGCGTGTAATCGCCCACGGCGCCGGCTCGACCCACTGGCATGCCGGCACAATCGACTTGCTGGGCTATCTGCCAAACGGGCAAGACGCGGTCGCGAACTGGACGCAAGCGCTCCCCGAACTGCCGCCCGCGCATCCCTACCGGCTTCTCGGCGTCGACGCGATCGCGAAAGCGCTGGACGAGTTTCAACACCTTGCCGCCGCGGCAGGGCTTCCGTATGTTCGCGCCGGCGACGGCATCGATCTCACCACTCCCAACCCGAAAGCGGAACAGATTTCGCAAACAGGCGGTCCTGCCGAACAGTTCGATGACCCCAATCTCGGGCGAAACTGCGAGCTCATCTCACCGGTCGGCGCCGCCCGCCCCGTCTATCTCGCGCCGGCAGCCCAACAGGCAAGCAATCTTGAGGATGACCGGCCGCTGCTGATCGTCGGCCTGGACGGCATGCCCGACTTCTACCCGGCGCTGATTGCCGAGAATCTGCAAAGGCAGGGCCGCCTTGCTCGCAGCGCGTCCCTGCCCCTCAGTCAGCTCACAAAAAGGCGTGATCATAGTCCGCTGCAGTTGGCCCGGCTGCTGGACCAGCCGGCAGCGCAGGCGCACTTTACCGAAATGGTAGAAGAAGTAGCCGCCGCCGGCGAACGTGTCGGTCTACCCGCACTATTGGGGCTGAACGACCACGCCCGCCTCCTGAAGAAAATACACCAGGCGCTCGCCGGTCGAGACCCCAACACAGCCCAATCTCAAGACGGCCAGGCGTCTGGCGCCGCCGTTTTCGAAATCCCGACACTGCCCCCCAGCGTGCCGGGATTGCGTCTTGACACTGCCCTGCGCGCCCGGTTGGACCGCCGGGGTGTACGCGTCGAAATCGGCATGGAAGTCTGCGGGTTCCACGCAGCCGGCCGGCGCATCGAGTGGATCGAGACCGAAACCGGCAGCCGCCCTTTGCGCCACACGGCCCGCAACTACCTTCTGGCCACCGGCGGCATCCTTGGCGGCGGCATCTACGCTGACCGCTGCGGCTATGTAAAGGAGACCGTTTTCAACCTGCCGCTGACGGCGCCGCAGACGCGCACCCAGTGGTTGCGCCCTCTCTTCCTGGACAAACGCGGTCACCCGATCTTCCAGGCCGGTGTCTCCGTCGACCGCCGCTTTCGTCCGCTGGACCAATCCGGCGCGCCAGTCTACGATAACCTGTGGGCTGCGGGCGCAATCCTCGCCCACACCGACCCGATCCGCGAGCGCAGCCGCGAGGGAATCGCCATCTCGACAGGCTACGCCGCGGCAAATGCCGTCGTCCGTGGCCTGTAACTCTAAGCTACCGTCCAAATGCCTACCGCATCTCTGAACTCCGTCGGCCTGAGCCTGAACGACTGTATCAAGTGCAACATCTGCACCAGCTACTGCCCGGTCTCCCAAGTTACCGACAGCTTCCCAGGACCCAAGTACGCCGCGCCCCAGTCCGAACGTTTCCGAGATTTCGGACACCCATTTTACGCGGACGGCGCCGGCCCCATCTCTCGCACACTTGCCGCTGGCCAGATGCCTGACGCCTCGGTCGACTACTGCTCCGGCTGTCGCGTCTGTAACGAAGTCTGCCCAACCGGTGTCCGTATCGCCGAAATCAACGCCCGCGCCCGCGCCCGGATCGTGGCGGCACGCGGCCTCTCCTTGCGAAACCGGCTCCTGGGCCGCAATGAACTGCTGGGGCGGATAGGCAGCATCGCGCCTGGCCTCGCGAACTTCCTCCTGCACAACCCCCTCAGCCGTCGGCTCGCCGCGGCCCTGTTCGGTGTAGCAGAGAAGGCGCCGCTCCCCCGCTGGCATCATGAAACGCTCAACCGCTGGCTTGCGCGTACCCATGCCCAACGGCTGCGCGGCGAGCAAAAAGTCGTCTACTTTCACGGCTGCGCAACCCAGTACTATGAACCCTTCGTTGGCATCGCGGCGATTCTGGTCTTGGAGCATCTCGGCTACGAAGTTATAGTGCCGCCGCAAAACTGCTGCGGCCTGCCGATGCTTTCGAACGGAGAATTCGGCGTCGCCGAGAGCTACCATCGCCGCAACGTTTCCCGCCTCATTGAATTCGTAAACGCCGGCTACCCGATCATAGGCACCAGCACCAGCTGCACCCTGACTCTCAAGGAGGAGGCCCCCGAGCTGCTCGACCTGGAGAACGACGCAGGCGCCCGGGCTCTCAAGCTCGCCACCTGGGATATCTTCGAATGGCTGCGCGAGCGTCTCGAGCAGGGCCAGCTGCCCTCCGGCCTGCGTCCACTTCACCAATCTGATCAGCCCTTCATTCTGCCTTACCATGCTCCATGTCAGCTCCGGGCACATCGCATCGGCAAACCCGCGCTCGACCTGTTGGCCCGGATCCCAGGCCTCGACCTGCGCGAGAGTCACGCCCGCTGCTGCGGAATCGCCGGAACCTACGGCTACAAGACCGAAAAATACCAGATCGCCATGGACGTGGGAGCCGAGCTGTTCGACTACGTCGCGGCGCAGTCCACGGAGTCGGACCAGGATGCAGAGGGATCGCTTTCGTTTACCGCCTGCGACTCTGAAACATGCCGCTGGCAGCTGGAACATGGGACCGGCCTCCCCTCCCGCCACCCCATTGAGCTGCTGGCAGCAGCCTACGGCCTCTACGACCTCCAGTCCCGGCGTCCGGCGGATCGGAACTGAGCCATGGACTCTCTTCGCGTCCTCATTATCGGGGCCGGGGCCATCGGCTGTTTTGTCGGCGGCAAGCTGGCTTCTGCCGGGCACGCCGTGACCTTAGTCGGTCGCGCCCGCACGGCCGCGGCTCTGCAAACACGCGGACTGGAGCTGTACGCCGCCGATGGCGCAGTGGAACGGGTCCCCTCGGTCAACGCGGTTGCCTCTGTGCAGGAGGCCTTTCCTGACACATATGACATCGCCGTCCTCGCCGTCAAAAGCTATGACACGGCAACAGTGTTAGACGAAATGGCCCCATTGGAAGCACTGCTTCCCCCGGCAATACTCAGCCTACAGAACGGCGTCGGCAACGAAGAACAGATCGCCGCCCGTTTTGGCCCGCAGCAGGTCCTCGCCGGAACGATCACCGCCCCTGTAGAGGTGCAGGACCCCGGCATCGTCCAGGTGACAAAGCCCACCTTTGCCATCGGCCTGGCAGACTTCCGCGGAGACGGCGAAGACGCGGGAAGCAACTCCCTCTCCTCTCTCCTCTCTTCATTCTCCTCGAGCCTCTCCTCTGCCGGACTCCCCGCCAAGGTGTACAGCGACGCCCGCAGCATGAAATGGTCAAAGCTGCTCATGAACATGATCGGCAACGCCACCAGCGCCATCCTCGCCGAGCCGCCCGGCGTCACATTCGCCGACCCCCGCATCGCCGACCTGGAGATCGACGCCCTGCGCGAGGCCCTGCGCGTCATGGCTGCCGCCGGCATCCGCCCTCTGAACGTCGAAAAATACCCGCTTCGAACTCTCGCTCCCCTTTTGCGCTTCGGCCCGCGCCCGCTTCTGCGGACCGCCCTGCACCGGGTCGTCGGCGGAGCCAGGGGTGGCAAGATGCCTAGCCTTTTCCTGGATCTGGAATTGCGTAAGAGGGGCAGCGAAGTCGCCTGGTACAACGGCGCCATTGTACGCAAGGGTGTCGAAGTCGGCGTCGAAACGCCGATCAACCGCTTGCTGACCGAAACTGTCCGGAAGTTGGCGGCCGAACCGCAGTTGCGGGCCGGGTGGAGAGGAAATTTCGAGCAACTCGCTGCCGCGGCCAGAGAAGAGGCTGGCTCTTAGGCCACGGCAACTCACGGGAGAACAGGGGCAGTCAAAGAGTTGAGCAGGGGATCGAAAGCCTAGAGCCCTGGCCCGATCAGCACGATCAGGACAAGCGCCAGGAGCGCAAAGGCTGAATACTCCAGCACAAGCTTGCGGCTGAGATGGCCCTCATGCAGCGCGTGCCGGGCCAGTCCCACGAACAGGTAGAAAATCAACAGCAGAACCAGGCCGCCGCTTGCGCCCGATAGCGGCCAGTAGTTCAATGCCCACGCCGCTTCACCCAGCACGATCGCAACCAGCGCCGCATACATGAGCACGACGTTCACCTTGGGCATGATGTCCCGCAGCAGCTCAACCGCCAGCAGCGCGGCCGTCGCGGCGATCAGAGTTCCGGAGAGCAGGCTGCGCGTTCTCGTCTGATATACCAGCAGGAAGAGGGCCAGCGCCGCGGTATAGGACAACACATTGAGCAGGATGCGTGCCTGTCGGTAACCCGCCGATCCCTGATCTACGGAGGCGTAAAGGTTGAACAGAATGATGGCGATTAACCCGCCGCTGAGCAGCGCCGCGCCCGCCTGGAAAAGCGGTGTCCGGGCCTCGGGCGCCAGCAAGACCGCCAATATGGAGACGGCGGCAGGCAGCCCCCAGAACAGCCAGGTGTGCCCACCCAACTCGGGCTCGCGGCCCAAAGAGTCCCCGGAATAAAGCGGATGGGTGCGGATCGCCCGTTCCGTACCGCTGGCCGTGAGCAACGCGATAAAGACGGCGATCACGGTCGTCTCGCTGATTCGGATCGACATCGGCGAGCCCAGGGCGTTCAGAGTGAATACAACCGTCGGCAGCCGCAGGAAGAGACTGATCGCAACCGTCGCTGCAACCGTCCACGCCAGCACGCTCACGCGCTGCACAAAGCGTCGGTTCGGGCCGTACGCAGTCACCGATGTGGCAGGTCGGTCCATCCCGGTCGCGTCAAAAGACGGACTACCGCCCGCCGGTTGCCCCGTATTCTGTTTCCCGCTGGCGCCGAACGGCGCATACCGGTTCTCAGTACCCAATTTTCGACTTCCAGTTTCCTGTTGGAAAGGATGATGATACTATAAATCAAAAAGAAATAACTGGAAACCGTAGTTGAGCGAATACACAAATTTCGACATCACCATAACCGGCGATAGGGCTCCTTACGCCGTCCTGGCCTCCTATCGCGGCCTGAGCGGCGCCTCCACCTTCAGTCAGGATGCCCTCCATTCTGTCTGGGTGGGTTTCCTGGCCCGGTTGGGCGATCCGTATCAGACACAAGGTGAAGAGCTGCTTGCCGAAATCGGCAGCAGGCTGTATTCCGAACTGGTCCGCGATCAGGTGCGAGACCTCTGGGCCCAGGCCCGCGCCGACCTGGATGACGGAGGACGACTGCGGCTCAGGCTCATCCTGCACCCGCCCGCAATTGCGGCACTGCCCTGGGAAACGCTCCACGACCCCCGCCGCAATCAATCCTTTGCGGCCGACACCAGTATCTCACTCGTTCGTACCCAGAATCTCGTAAGCTATGTTGCCCGCCCCAGGGCGCTGGCGGCGGCGCCGCCCCTCAAAGTCCTGTTAGTGACGGTCGATTCAGGATTTCCGGACCTCCCCATGCAGCACGGGCCCGACGAGCGTTATCCGGGCCACGGGCTGGCCGCAAATGTTGAGACCGAACAGATCCGTTCGGCAATCGAAAAGCTTCCCTCTGCCCGCGTCAAGCTGGATCACCTGCACGGACGCGTTACGATTCAGCAGATCCAGGAACGGCTGGTGAGGAACTGGCCCGACATCCTGCACTTTGTCGGCCACGGCAATGAGGAAGGCCTCCTGCTCTGGGCCGATGACGCCTCTGCCCTCGTATCGGCCGCAACCCTGCGCACCGTACTGCAGCAGGCAGAATCGGTGAAACTCGTCTTCCTCAACGCCTGCCTGGCCGGACAGGTCGACAGTACACGACCCTTTGCCGGCATCGCCCACCAGCTGCTTCAGAGTGGTCTGCCTGCCGTGATCGCAATGCGCTATGAGATCATGGATCGCTCCGCCGTGCACTTTGCCGCCGGTGTCTACCAGGCCCTCGTGACGGGCCAGGGCCGCGGCCACATTGACGCCGCTGTCAGCATTGCCCGCAACAACATGTACATCAGCGACCCCAACCGCGTCGACTATGCAACGCCTATCCTCTGGCTCAATTCGGAGGACGGCCGCATTCTGCCCTTCGACGATGCCCGGCAAACGGAACCATCCACCTCCCCCCGCTCAATCTTCACGCGTTCACAGATGGGGAGTTCCGTGTTGCGTCTCGAATTCAAGCTGGCGGAAAAGGAGGCGTGGTACCGCTCCCTGCCCGAAACCATCTCCGATCCCCATCTGCCCTTCGAATATCAACGCCGTCGTCGCATCGTCGGTCTGCTGCTCAGGATATTGCAGCAGGCGGTAGAGGAGCGGGATCAGGGCCGGGTCATCGACATCAGGTCTGTACAAAAGCGCCTGTCGACATTCGAAGAGGAGAGGCGCCATATCCAGAATATCCTTGACCATTGCCTGGATCGTTCGTAAGACCTGATGCCGTGGCGCAGACCGCCATCCGATTGCTCCATCTCGCCTTCCTCTACGCGATTCTCTGCTACCTGGGTGTAGAGATCGCCCTGACACTCCGGGATCTTCGGGAACAAGACCCCCGCAGCCTGCCGGCAACGGTAGAGCCCAACGCCCTTCCCTCCTCAGCCAGCCAGATACCCTTTCTCGGTGTCACCGTCGAGCTCGAGCAATACAATACCCAGCATGATCGGCAGCAAGCGCTGCATCGCCTGCGCGACGCCGGCTTCGGCTGGGTACGCCAGCGTATCGACTGGAGCCGTATCGAACCCCAACCAGGCGCGTTTCAATGGGCGTGGACCGACCAGGTCCTGACCGAAATCGCTGCCGCTGGACTGGTCCCGGTTATCGTGCTCGACGGCAGCCCCGCCTGGGCCAGAGACCCGAAAGACCGCCCTCCACAGGTTGTTGCAGACAATGACCTACCCTGGCGGCTGGCGCCTCCCGCTGCGCCAGAGACCTTCGCCCGCTTTGCCACCGCCTTTGCCCGCCGTTACCGTGACACAGTCCGCTTCTATCAGATCTGGGACGAGCCCAACATCGCCCCCCACTGGGGAAACCGCCTGATCGACCCGGTCGGCTATGCCCGTCTGCTGCGCGCGGCGGCCGTTGCTGTCCGCGACGCCGACCCGGACGCGGTCATTCTGGCCGCTGCGTTGGCGCCTACCCAGGACCGCGGCCACACTGCCATCGACGAAGGCTTCTTCCTCCAGCGGCTCTACGCGGCCGGCGCCGCGCCATACTTCGATGCCGTTCTCGTGCAACCGTTCGGATTTGGCTCCGGGCCGGAAGATGCTCGCAGCCGCGTCGCCGCGCTCAACTTCCGCCGCGCTGCCTGGGTGCGGCGCGTGATGGTCGCCGCCGGTGATGCACAGACGCCCGTTTGGGCCGTCCGTTTCGGCTGGAACCGGCAAGTTCAAGACCACTGGAAGACTGTATCAACGGCTGATCAACTGCGTCTTACAGAGGAGGCCATTCGCTATGCGCGCACGCACTGGCCGTGGCTGGCAGCCATGGGCTGGCCTGTCGACCGGCCAAACTCGCCTCCATCCGACCCGCTGTGGGGCTTCTCGCTCATCACCCCTGAAGGAAAAGATCATGCCCTGCTGTCCGTTTTTACTGACGCCGCGCAGGCTACAGCAGAAACCGGACCCTCCGCAACAAGGGACTTGTTACGTTTGCGTTTCGCTCTCATGCTGCTGGCTTGTGGATTCCTTCTCTGGTGGGCAGCTCTCACGGCCCGCACCCTGCCACTGCGCCGCTGGCAGGCTGTCTATCGGACTTGGCCGCTGGCCGCCAAGCTGGCAGTCTGGGCCCTTTTGCTTATCGTCTACTACCTGGCCGTCTGGCCGCCCCTGATTCTCCTCTGCTGGCTTATCGCCGCATTTCTCATCGCCGCCGAGCCGCGTACCGGACTGATGATCGCGGCCGCCGCCTTGCCCTTCCACTTTCAGCATAAAGAGCTGCGGCTCGTCGGCGCCGTCTGGGCAGTCCCCCCGGCCCAAGCCGCGCTGCTGGCCACACTGCCCGCTCTCTCGCAGCACGTCTTCCGCGCCAAACCTTGGCGCATCAGGTCTACTCTCAAAGCCATCCACCCGGTTCGCCGTCCGATATCCGCCGTTCGAAACGGGCAGTACGCCAATCTGCTCGTCGCGGCCTGGATCGTGATCAGCCTGCTCGCCGCTCGCAACGTCTGGCACTGGCCAGGCTATTTTGACGGCCTCTGGCAGCTTGTTGCAGTTCCTGCCCTGTTCTATGCCGGCATCAGGCTGTTGGCCGTCGAGCCGCGTCAGCAGCGGGCCCTGCTGGCAGCCCTCTTCGCCGGCGGAGCATTCGCCGCGGGCGCGGGGGCAATCGACTGGCTGATCGGCGGCGGTGTCACCGCGGACGGTGTGCGGCGCCTGATGGGGATCACATTCTCACCCAATCAGACGGCCCTCTATCTGCTGCGCACACTCCTTGTCGGTATCGGTCTCCTCGCAACCTGCGGGCTCAAACGTCCCGCGCTGGCCGCGGGCTGTCTTCTGGTGGCCGCGGCACTGCTTCTGACAGCCAGCCGCGGCGCCCTGCTATTCGGCCTCCCGGCCGGCCTTCTCGTCATGGTTGCGGCGGGGGCCAGACAGGATTACTTCCGCCTGGGCAAGCGGAGTGCCGTTTTGCTGACAGTGGTGCTCGGCTTGGCGGTGGCGGTCGGTCTGGAGTTCGTCCTGCTTTACGGGGAGCGGCTGTTGAACCTCGGGACCCTGCACGCGCGCTTCGCCATCTGGAGAGACGCCCTGGCACTCTGGAAGCAGTACCCTCTATTCGGCGTGGGGCCAGGTGGATTCTACTGGAACTATCCCGCCTTCCTGCAGCCCTCGCCAGCGGCAGATACCAACCTGTTGCACGCGCACTCCGTCTGGCTGGAATATGCAACCGGCTGGGGTGTCGTCGGGCTGGCGTGGCTCGCGGCGCTGATTGGTTGGATAGTTTCCGTCTTGTGGCGCCCATCGCGCGAGTCGCTTACATGGCGCCGGATCGGCCTACTGGCGGCGATAGCCGCGGCCTTGGCACACGCGCAAGTGGACGCATTCGCCGCCCTGCCCGAGCTGGCGGCGTGGAACTTCACTGCGCTGGCGCTTTTGGCAATGCCGCAAGGCGAGCACGAGTGACCCCCAGCCTCGGCAATGATGGTTGCAATTCGCTGACGCTGCCATTACCATTTCGTCAGAGGAAGTAGCTGCGGCAACCGACAGCTGCCAGAGAACTGGTTCGACAGATTACAGGAGCGTTCACAGTGGCACAGACACAACTCACACCGCAACAGATGGCATTCTTCGATACCTTCGGCTATCTTTACTTTTCCGGGCTGCTGGCCGATTGCGCTGACAGGATCATCGAAGAATTCGAAGCGATCTGGGCCGCACACGGCGGCGGTCACCACGGGCGGGAACACGACGGCGTGCAGCGGTCCTGCATCCTTCCCTTCCCCGACAAAAGCGTGTTTCTCAGTTCCCTCCTCGACGACCCGCGCATCCACGACATCGCCGCCGGCATCTGCGGCGACGACTTCAACTACACCAGCGGCGACGGCAACTACTATGCCGGCGACACGCGCTGGCACTCCGACGGCTACAGCGCCGAACGCGTTCTCAGCATCAAGATCGCGTTCTATCTCGACCCGCTCACCCGCGACAGCGGCGCGCTGCGCGTCATTCCGGGCAGCCACCGCGCCGGTGACGCTTACGCCGATACAGTTGAGAAGAATATTCGGGAGAGCGGCAAGATCTGGGGGCTGGAGGGGGCCGACGTACCGGCTTTGATCCTGGAGACCACGCCCGGCGACATCGTCGTGTTCAACCACAATCTCAAACACGCTGCCTTCGGTGGCTCAGAGCGCCGCCGAATGTATACCATGAACTTCTCTCGGCGCTACCCTGAGCACCGGCTCGAAGAGTTGCGCGAGGTACTCGGCCGCGAGGCCCGCTTCTGGATCGACCGCATCCACGGCGAGGCCATGATCGCCACGGCTGGCCCGGAGCGCATGGTCCATCTCGAGCAGGTCAGGGCCAACGATACCCACTTAGGAGAGCTGACGCGCGAACTGAAGAAGACAATGAAAGAGCCGTCGCGCGGCTGAAGACGCAAGCGCCTCCCGGCCGCCGCCGCAATCCAGTCCACCGTCTACGCGGCAACCTGCACCTTTTCCCCCGTCTCCGCGCTCAGGTAGATCGCATCCAGCAGCTTCATGAAGGTCAGCGCTTCCGCCGGCGACACATCGGGCGGCTGCTCGCCGCGAATGGCGGCGGCAAAGTCGCGGACCTCCCCATCAAAGTCCCCGCTGCCGTGCTCCGCGTGCTCCTCTACAAAGTTGTCGCCCTCAGTGTAAATTGCGCCCAACAGGCGTCGCGTGCCCGAACGCGTCTGCCCCGAAGCCAGCCGGGTCGACTCGACTTCAACCGTCCCATCCGTGCCCAGGACGCGGAGACCCAGATCCCACGCCCGGTCCGCCCACGTGGCGATGACCGCCGAGGTGTCCATCTGAATGGTGATGCCGCCGGCGCAGCCCACCAGAAAGCTCATGTAGTCCTCAGAATGGCGCTCCACTTTAAGCCGTGTCGGAAACGCGCTGTGGCTGATCGCGAAGGCCCACTGCGGCTCCGGACAGCCCAGCAGGTACCAGGCCTGGTCCAGGTAATGGGAGCCGTGTTGCCCCAATGCGCCGCCTTTCAGGCCCCAACGGTACAACCAATCCCGGCCGGCCGGCGGCTCATAGTCCACGCCACGTTCCCGATAGTGGTAGTGGACGCGCGCGTGGTAAGGACGCCCAATTCTTCCATCGGCGATGAGTGACCGGCTCCTCTTATTCTCCTCCTCGTGACGCATGAAGTAGGAGTAGACGAGCGTCTTTCCACTGCTCGCCGCAGCCGCGTTGATCTCCTCGACATCCGCGGCGTTGATGCCGTGCGGCTTCTGCACCAGTACATGCTTGCCAGCTTTCAACGCGTCAATGACCATCGGCTTGCGCACGTCCGGCGCCGTGGCGATGCCAACCGCGTCTACCTCGTCATCGGCCAGCAACTCACGATAGTCTCCGTAGACCCGGGCGACATCGCTCTCTTGCGCCACCTTCCGCGCCAGATCCTGGTTCAGGTCAGCCACCGCCCACGCTACCGTATCATCGCCCACGTGCGCGCCTGCGACCCAAGCCCGGCCCACCCGGCAACCGACAACACCGATCCTGATCTTGTCGGACATAATCCTACCCGCGAGCCGGTTCCGCCATCTCCGCCCGCGCCTTGGCCGAAAGCGCCGGCAGGTGGCTCTCGTGGGCCATCACCTGCTCCAAATGCCGCATCCGTGAAGGCGAGGCGCTACTGCGCATGATCTCGGAATGCATCTGGTCCTTCCAGAAGCGGGCCCCGCCGGCGACGAATTTCTCCAACTCCTCAATCTCCTCCGATGTCTCGCAGTATGCGCAGCAGTTAATTGTGAACATGCGCCGGGCCGTGTCGCCGCCAAACGAAGCGTGCATCAGATTATGGTTGAAGGCCACAACATCGCCGGGTTGCGTCTCCAGGGCCACGTGTGGCACCTGTAGCTGCGAGATACCCCACAGTTCGGGGGCGTCGCGTGCCTGCCGGGCCTGCCACGTTTCCAGGTCCTCCCGGTGCGATCCCGGGATCACCCGCAAGCAGCCCGTATCGGATGTTAGTGGATCGAGATAGAAGGCCACTTTAAGGTATTCGCCGATCGTGTGGAAGCCATCACTGTGCCAGCGCGTATCACCGGTGTAGAAGTTGCCGTCACCGCCGAGATAGTTGAAGTCATCGCCCAGGATGCTGCTGATAAG
Source organism: Caldilineaceae bacterium (assembly GCA_965204525.1). Taxonomy (GTDB): domain Bacteria; phylum Chloroflexota; class Anaerolineae; order Caldilineales; family Caldilineaceae; genus Bin5. The sequence continues at coordinate 4,711,699 of OZ241994.1, forward strand.
CCCATCAATGCTGGGATGATCCAGGAGCGTGCACAGCCGCTCCCGCTGGTCGATAAATGGAACGATGCAAGAGCGCTGCGTCCCGTCATGCACCTGACCGCTGGTCGCGAAGATCGATTCGAAATCCTCCGTAATCCAGCCGATCTCCTCCTTCACCAGACCGGGAAAGTGGAGAAAGCCGAAAGTTTCAAAAAACTGTAGCTGCTGTTGGCTGAGTTTCATCGATGCGTCTCCTGAATTGTATGACTCTATCCTTTGGTGTGCCGCTCAGGCCACTGCCTTATTCAACGCCGGCATCAGCTCAGTCGCGAAGAGTTCAATGTTGCGCAGCCAGCTCGCCTTGTCGTCCCAGTCAAACCCCATCAGGACCAGAGTGCCGAACGGTCCGCTCTCCTCCATCAGCCCCAGCAACCGCTCCAGCACATGGTCCACGTCGCCGGCGATGATCTGCTCAGACATCCAGTAGTCCATGTTGCAGTCCGCGTTCGACATCTCCAGGTCCCGTTTGAGAACGTCCCTGCCCCGGCTCTTATCCAGCAGGTTGGCGATGTACTCGAAATTCCCTCCCACCGAGTTGGTCCGCGCCCGCTTCACCGCTTCTTCAGTCGTATCGGCCAGAAAGATCGCCCGCGCCACCCTCCAGTCGGCCCTGTCCGGCTTTCGTCCCGCCTCCTCCGCGCTGCGCGCGTACGTATCCCAGTTGTCCGCCAGCACATTCCCCGCCGCCAGCGCGGCCGAGAACGGCGCGAAACCGTACTGCCCCGCCATCTTCAAGCTGTAGGAATCGCGAGTGATGCCCGGGACAAGGATCGGAGGATGCGGCTGTTGCAGCGGCTTGTGAATAAACCCGATCTGGCTCTCCTCATTGACATTTTCCTTGAGCGAGAACTGCCAGAACTGGCCTTCGTGCTCGTAAGGCGGGTCAGACGCCCACAGCTTCAGAATGACGTCAATCGCTTCCACCGTCATCCTGCCGCCGTCCTTCGGGTGCTGACCGTAGAGCTCATAGTCCGTGCTCACCCCGCTGGGCCCCAAACAGAGATTGAGCCGCCCATGGGCCAGGTGATCGAGAAAAGCAAGCCGAGTCGCCAGATAGGCCGGATGATGCAGATTAACGCAGATCGGCGAAGGACCCAGCCGGATACGCTCAGTCACCCCCAGCACGCGTCCGATAAACACCTCCGGCACAACCACCGTCTCGTATCGCATCGTATGGTGCTCGCCAATCCAGAACTCTTCAAAGCCCAGCTCATCCGCCAGCACCGCCAGCTCAATATCCTCGTCGTACCCCTGCGCCAGCGGCTTATCCGGCGGATGAAAAGGCATGATGAAAATGCCCGATTTGATTGGCTGTCCATTTGTCGTCATTGCCCGCATTTCCTTTCAACTGGATGATGTGTGTCTCTCGATTCCTTACTCGTTTTCCGCCGTCTCCACTCGAAAACTGTACAGTTGGGCGGTGTCCAGGTGAAAACGGAGACGCAGAGGCTGGTCCGCCGGCAGCCTCTCATGGTCCTGCCAGCGAACGGCATGGCGTACATTGTCCGTGCGAATCGGGGCGCAGTCCCCTTGTGAGAATCCGGGTAGTGTCTCACCCGCAGGGGAGAGAAGCTCGACCGCCAGGCCCCCTTGCGAAGCGTCTGCATTGACCACCAGCCGGCCGGAGGGCAGGTTGAGCGGAACGGTCTCGACGACGCCTCCGAAGTGCCCGGCGTCGAACGAGACAAAGCCGTCCAGTCGCCAGGCGGCGCGGGCGATGGTAGCAGTCTTCGGCGGCATCGGGCCGCCGTGCATGGTGTTTATGGCTGTGTAGTAGTGCCAAACTTCGTCGCCATGGACGATCGGCTGGTCGGCGGAACAGAGAATGCAGCCGGCGTCGAAGCTGCCCGGCCCGCCGCGCGGGATGATGGGCGAACGGTCGGCGAAACGCTCCCAGCTGCGGCCGTCGCGGCTATGGACCAGCTGTGCCTCGATCGGCCCGTCCCACGGACTCTGCTCTGCGCCGACCTCCTGACCCCTCATGTCGCGGAAAACGTTGAAGACCGGCAGAAAACCGAGAAACTGTCCGCCATAGACGAAGCCCGACATGCCGTAGAACTCGCCCCGCTGTTCGGGGTCCTGGGTCCAGGCATCGTCCTGTTCATCGCTGACGATGATCAGTTCGGGTTCGGACCAGTCCAGGAAGTTCCTGCTCGTGCATACGGCGATCAGGCGGCGGTCAAAGCCACCTATGTCGCCCCAGCGCCGGTGAAAAGCGAAATACTTGCCCGCATGGCGGTCGTGAGCAACCGTGATCGTCTCCAGTGTCTCGGTCGAGTTCATCAGAATCGGATTGACATCATACTCATTCCAGACCAGGCCATCGGCGGAGTGGGCAACCCAGTAGCCGAACTGCTCGCGGCTCCAGTCCCAGGCCGCCATCCTGTAGCGCTCCGAAGGGTCGGCCGCTTCGTCAACGATCACGGTGGGGCTGTGCTTATCAAAGATGAGGATATTGTTGGCGCGCGAGCCGTCGAACTCATGCAGGCCCAGCTCCGGCTTCTCCCAGTGGATGCCGTCAGTGGATGTGGCGTAGAGGATCATATCCCCCTGCCGTTCGCGCAGGCCGGGCGCGCGATGCTGGTGCCCGCGGCCAAGGCGCGTCAGATACCACATGCGAAACTGCTTCGCGTCGGCGTCGTAATGCACCGTGCCGTAGATGTAGACCCGGCCCCCCTCCCACGGTCGGTCGGGCAAAAGCACAGGCTGCTCCAGCTTTTTCCCCGGATGAAGCGTGCGCACTACGCCGCGTTTGGCGCTGACGAGGGCGTCATCGACGAAGAGCTGGGTCTCCGAGCCGGTGGAGAAAGCTTGATTCTGGTCTGTGTTCTGAGAGCCCACCTACTTGCCTCCTGGCGGCCGCGAGCGCCGATTAGCCGTTGTCGACAAACTGAAAGGAGTACAACTTACAACCGTTCATCAGGAAGCGCAAGCGCACCACGCGCCCCGCCAATTCGCCCACGTGTGCACTGCCTGCCCAGGTCGCGAAATGGCGAACAGAGTTGCCGTTCACTTCGTCGGCTTCGCCCAGGCTATAGCCTTCAAACGGTGTGCCGTCTTCGTCCTCGATCTGGACCCGGATTGCACCACCCGCGCTCGTGTCGGCATTGAGAGCCAGCCGCTCCCCGCGAAAACGCAGCGGCACCGTGACCAGATCGCCGCCCTCGTACGGGGCGTCAACCGAAATAAAGCCGTCCAATCGCAGCCGGGCGCGGAAGTAAGCTCCCCTCTTGAGCGCAACTCCCTCACTGATTCCATACCGGAAGCCGCCATAGTAGATCCACAGCTCTTCGCCGACCGGTACCGGCTGTGTGAAGGCGTAGATCATCCTGGAATCGCCCGCATCCGGCGGCCCTAGCCGCAGGAACGGGTTGCGTCCCCCGGCCCGCTGCCACCTGATCCCGTCGCGGCTCGCGGCGAGCTGTACGTCGACCGTGTCCGGGAAGCCGCCCATCTTCTCCTGGTCTCTGCCGGCGGCCGGAAACGGATTCGTAGACCAGTGCCACCAGACCTCAGGCAGCGCGAGGTAAGCGTCCGAAGTTCCGGGATACTTGAAGACACAGTTCCCGTGAAAGTCCATGATCTGCCGGCTCTGTCGCTGGCGCTTCACCGGCAGCGTCAGGTCGACCTCGTCGGCGCCCAGCACCTGCCCCATATCCTCCCACTGTTCAAAGTCCGGCGACACCAGCCGCCGCACCGCCCGGTAGCGGTCCCCGCGGCTGTCCGCGGTCCACAGTCGTGAGTAGCCCACATACTGTTGGATCCGCTCATCCCAAAAGACCACGTTCAGGCAGTCGCAATGGCCCGGAATCGGATTGTTCCCGCACGGCGTCCAGCGCAGGCCGTCAGGAGAACAGAAACCGGTCAAGCCGGACCTGCCCTCCTCCGCGACGACGATCTGACTCCAGAGCTTGTACCGCTGTTCCGGCGCCGCAGCCGGATCTCTGAAAACCGTGCCGCCGTTCCAGCCGGCCTGCTGCACCGGGTCGTGCACCGCCGGCCCGAGGATGTTGTTGTCCCCACTGCCGCGGTATTCCACAAGGCCCAGATTGGGCCGCTCCCAGTGCACGCCGTCCGTCGATTCAGCGTAGCACAGCCTGCCCCGCGTATGCGCCCAAAAGTGCCCCGCATCCTCCGCCGTCCCCGCCACCGGCAGCTCCACTCCCGCCGGCGGGTCCCATTCATAGGCTAGATACCAGAGCCGAAAGACATCGCCCTCCCGCATCACCGTCGCGTACGGATGAATACGGTACTCCCACGGAGCCTCCGGCAGAAACACCGGCTCATGGTCCTGGTGCGGAGCGTTCATCGTCAGCTGCACGTTTTTCATAGAGGCAATCGGCGCCTCGTCGATGAAGAGCTCCTTGTGACAGCCGATGTCGCGTATTTTGTCTGTCTGGCTCATGCTGATCTGGTTCTCGCTTGAAAGCAGGGCTTTTCGCGCGGGCTTTACCCTGGGATCGCGGGCGGCTCGCTCGCGCTCACGATATACGTAAACTCTTGATCTCAGTTTGAATTCACATTAGAGATCAAATACGTCGCGCACGGGGTAGTTGAAACCGGGCAGCACCTCGCCGCCGTCGAGGATGTCATTTTCGGTCAGACTCAGGAGGGATTGATTGGGGCGGTGGACTTCGATGGCGCGGTTCTCCGGGTTCACAACCCATACGAGCGGCACGCCGAAGCTAATCCACATGCGGGCTTTATGGTAGACCTCCCGCGGACCATCGCTGGGGGAGACGACTTCGACCACCAAATCGGGCGCCCCTTCATAGTAGCCGGAAAGTCTGACATTCAGAGGCAGCTTCTGCGCGCAGATAAAGGCGATATCAGGCTCCCGCACCGTATCCGGATCGCGTTCCAGAAGCATACCAGAATCCGAACCGATCAGGCGGCCCAAGCGTCGAGGCCTGATGAAATTCCCTAACTCACCGCCCAGGATCATAACAATCTCGCCGTGCGTTAGTCCTGTCGGCGTCGTTTTGCAAAGCGCCCCCCTAATCAGCTCACCTCGCACCCCTTCGCTGTAAAGGCGCAGCAGGTCGTCGGCGGTCAGCAGTTTTTCATTTGTGAGCGTCATGGCAGCACCCCCAAGAGGTGATGAGGTGAGGGCATTATACTACAGGTCGCGCGCAAGCTGACGCGGCCTTGTTTCGCAATGACTTGATCTTGCATGCAATGTCTTTGACGCGATCAAGTACGTCCTTAAGTGTGCCGGTCAGGTCAAGGGAGACGACCTCCAGTTGCTTGCAAGTGTGCCGAATATCGTACTTCGCGTCCTCGGCCTCTCCTTGCGCGTAAATTAGCAGTCCCCCCGGCAGATCGAGCGCGGTAGCGTAGGCCAGCATCTGGTACAGGTCGGCGTTAGGCACGGTGCTGTGGTCTATCTTTTTGTACTTCGCATCGCCTACAAACATGCAGTTTTCGCCATCCCACCACGAAAGATCGGGCTTGAGTCGCACCTTGTTGTTCTTGGCGAGCGTCAACCTGGGTATGCTCTTGTCGTCGCGAAGTGTTTTGTCAGAAACGTTGAGTGCCTCACGCAAAGCTTGTGTGACGAATTCTTGAAACAGGTCGTTCATGTTGATCAGGAAGCTGGTGGCGCGCACATCTCCCCGGAAGGACTCAAACTCGCTGTGAAGCAGGATCAGCCGCGCCAGCCCGACAACGTGGCGGTAGTGTTCATTGAGCCGGTCGAAGCGGACCTCCGGCACTTTTCGCCGACGGAATTCGAGCAGCGAGACGTTATCCAGGATCGCGGAGATCCGTCCCAGTCCGCGGCGCGCTTTAGGCGAGCGCAGGGTCATGCGTCCCAGCCGGGCCACTGCTGCCTTCACCAACCTGTTGGCGAGGATGTCCTCGGTAAACTCGTCGAAGCGCAGTTCCACCGGCAGAGGGATGCCGTACCGCCGCCGGATCTGCTCATCAAAGCGGATGCGCCCGCGTACCGTGTGGAGCGCATCTTCCTCGGTCAGGTATCCGCGCAGAAGCCCCTGCCCGAACGCTCTGCGCGCCGCCGCGATCAGGGCCAGGGCTAATACATCAGGGAGCGTTTGGTCCTTCTGGAAGTCGAAGAGATGCTTTTCTTGTGGCTTGTACACGCCCATGGCATAGCAGGCCAGCGACAGCAATTGCGGGATGCCGATCTTTGGCTTGATGAGTACCGACAGGCCGTCCATTTCAAGCGCGCCAACGGTTGAGCCAGGTGTAAGTCGATACTTGTTGGATGTGTGCTTGACCGGCTCGATAGAGACCGAGGAAAGCAAATCCTTTAGCAGGTCCCGCTCATCCACTTCAAGAGGGATCGGAATGCTCTCCTGATACTCCTGAAGGTTGATCTGTTTCATCGTTCACGACTTCTGAATTGCTGACGGCATTATTGTCTTTCTGCTCGGCGCCATCGCCCCAATTGATGCCCGGTGCGACTTTCCCGCAAAGCACCTTAAGTTGTAACTGCTCGATTTTGGCGTCATCTCCGAAGAAGAGTTCCTTGACGTAAGGCAAGACGCTGTGCTCCCAGATGCGCTCGACCATCTTCTTGTCAAGATCGTCCTTCATAAAGTAGCTGGGTCCGATGGCGGCGTGCTTGTATTCTTCCAACTGTCGATTCGCCTCTTCGACGACTTCAGCCACCCACACCATGTTATCGAGTTTCCTTTGCTTCAGCCAGTTGCGAAGCACGCTCTTCACCGGCTCATCGTCCGGGTGGAACTCGATAAAATAGAAGCGGCGGCGAAGGGCCAAGTCCACGAGCGCGATCGAGCGGTCCGCCGTGTTCATTGTACCGATGATGTAGAGATTCTCTGGCAAAGAGAAAGTCTCCCCCGGCTCCCGCTGGTACTGCAAACTGATTTGCTTGTCGCGGTATTCGAGCAGGAAATACAATTCCCCGAACACTTTGGCGATGTTTCCACGGTTGATCTCGTCAATGATGAGGAAGTGCTTTGCATCAGGCTCCTTTCGCGCTTCCTGCGCCCCTCGCAACAGCGGCCCATCCTGCAAGTCGAACCCGGCCTGACTATTTTCCGTGATTGTCGGACGGAAGCCGCGAACGAAATCCTCGTAAGCGTAGGAGGGATGGAACTGCACCAGCTTGACCCGCTCCTTGGATCCTGCGAGGCACTTTGCAAGCTCCTGCGCAACGTAAGTCTTCCCCGTGCCCGGCGGTCCCTGAAAGATGACTTGGCCTTTTTCGCAAAGAAGTGCTTCGATGTCCTTCAGAAAGTTGATGGGTAAGAGCAGTTCGTTTGCAAGTGTTTGTAGAGAGTTGACTGCTCCCAAGTCAAATCTGGGTAGCTGTTCTACATGGTGCCAGACCACCTCATACGCCTCAAGGCGGTGACGCAAGTTTAATCCATTCGCTCGCGCCTTCCTTATGAATCTGTCGAGGAAGTCAAGGAGATGAATATACTGTGTGGCTTCATCCGCGTTCGGGTCGGGAGAGTCGTATCCAGTCTTCTCGCAAGCCCTCCGAAGCTTACTGAAAGAGAAAGGTGTGTACTCCTTCGCATCCAACCCAAGCAGCAATTGGGCAGCGATGGTCATGCGGTCTGCGGCAAATCTGCCTATAATTTCCACAGGGAATTGCTCACAGAAGAACCTGATTCGTTGAGTAGTGGTCAATTTGTCTTTGGTCCAAATCGCCTTAAGAGCCCTAGCCGCGTCTTCAGGGGACTTCGCTATCCACTCGAGAAATTTTGTCCTATTTTCGTAACTACTCAGGCTAAGGATAAAAGGAACGAGAGCAAGCGTAAGGCGAACAGAAAGCGATTGCGAATCTCAAGTTGGCTGCGATAGAGTAGGGAATATGAGCGAAGCCACGGAAACAGGGCGAGAGCATCTTGAGCAGTTGTATCAAGAGAGTCTTTCGATGATTGAGACGTTGCGCCAGCAAGTTTTTGGGCAACAAGCATTGATCCAAGAGCTGCAGGAGCAGATGGCTGCGCAGCAGGCGTTGATTCTGGAGTTGCAGGGTCAACAGGCGAAAGACAGTCACAACAGCAGCAAGCCACCGAGCAGCGATGGTCTGAAGAAAGGCAAACGCAAGAGTCTGCGCCGCTCTGGTCAGCGGCCTCGTGGGGGGCAACGTGGGCGCAAGGGACGAACCTTGATGCAAGTGGCGGAACCGGACCATGTCATTCTTCATGGGCACAATGCATGCCCGCACTGCCAGACAGAGTTGGAGGCAGTGGCTGCCAAGCGGCATGTAAGACGGCAGGTATTCGACATACCGCCAGCTCGCATTGAAGTGACAGAGCATCAGGCGGAGGTCAAGCAGTGCCCTGGCTGTGGTGCGTGCGTGAAGGGCGCGTTTCCCTCGCATGTGACCCAACCGACCCAGTATGGCCCGCGTCTGAAGGCGCTTGCCTGCTACCTTTACGGCCAACAGTTCATTCCCCTGGCACGTATCACCGAGTTGCTGACTGCGCTCTACGGACATGCACCCTCGCAGGCGGTCGTGCTCGCAGCCACCGGTCAACTCGCCAGGCGAATCCACCCAACCCTGGAACGCATCCGTCAACAACTCGTCGCCGCCCCTGTCGTCCATTTCGATGAGAGTGGTTTGCGGGTCGTAGAGCGGTTGCAGTGGCTGCACGTGGCCAGCACAGAAAAACTGACCCATTACCACGTCCATGCCAAACGCGGCCATCTCGGCATGCGAGTCGGAGGCATCCTGCCCCACTACAAGGGCGTTGCTCTGCATGACCACTGGGCCTCCTACCTCAAGTTTCCCGACTGTCAACACGCTTTCTGCAACGTTCATCATCTGCGCGAACTCTGCTTTGTTTGTGAACAATACGGCCAGACTTGGGCTGAAAAGATGGCCGCCTTGCTGCTCACCATCAAAGCCGAAATCGAATCGTCCTCTGAATGGCTCACCGCCCTGCCTCCAGACCGCTTGGCCTTCTACGAGACCGCGTACGATGCGCTCATCGCCGCAGGCTTTGCCGCCAACCCACCCGCAGCCAAAACAGGACCCAGAGCCAGCGGCCGGCCCAAACAGTCACCGCCCAAAAACCTGCTTGACCGCTTGCACAAACATAAGGCCGGCGTCTTAGCCTTCATGTATGATTTCCGCATCCCCTTTGATAACAACCTGGTCGAACGCGATGTGCGCATGATCAAAGTCCAACAGAAGGTCTCCGGCTCCTTCCGTACACATCAGGGTGTCCAAATCTTCTGTGCCATCCGCTCCTATATCTCTACTGCTCGCAAACACGGCCTCAATGCCATTGATGCCATCTACAATGCCTTTCTTGGCCATCCCTTCAGCCCTGCTTTACTTCAGGCTGAGTAGTTACCTATTTTCTTTATAGACAAGACCACGAGGGAATCCGTCCTTCACTAACTCTATCCAGTTATCGTCATCGCAAATCACCGCCGCTCGTGCCTTTGCAAGCTTGTAACCAATTTCCAACCTGGGAACAACGTTCTTCTTTTCGAACTCGCCAGTACTGATGAAGTTTCTTGCGAGCCTGACAAACCCTTTCCAACCGTCATAGTCGTTCTCGGTCATTGCACCGTTCGTGCATTCAGGGAACGGCAAGCCTAACTGTGGCAGATCATCGGGTAGATTCCGCCAATGCCAAACTATTGATTGCGCGTCAAGGCGGTGCCGCAAGCGCAGCCCGTGTATCCGCGTTTCCTCAAGGAATCTGTCGAGGAAGCCAAGAGCATGCTCATACATCTCGGCTTCATCCGCTTCCTTTCTCGTTTGTTCGTATCCGGTATATTCGTATGCATTTCCGAATATTGTAGTCATGAAAGGAGGGTACTGCGTAACGTCTAACCCCATCAGCAAGGCGGATGCAATAGTCGTGCGGGTCCCCGTGCCTCCCTTTATCGTCTCTGGCCGAGGCAATATGTTGCTGAAGGCGCGGATCCTCTCTGCCACAGAAAGAGGTCTCTCCGTCCATATCGCTTCCAGCGCTTTCCGCGCTTTGTCCGGGTGATTCACGCACCACTTATTGAAATCATCTAGTGGAAACTCGTGGATCGGGTGCCTGGCTCTAAGAGCCTTCTTCAACGAAGCGGGCCACTTGTCATCGGAACAATTGAGCAGCTCTTTTCGCGCGCCTGCGACATCGTGAGCTATGTCCCGCTTATAGACATTTTCTCTATTTTCCAATTCTCCTGAATCGACAAACTCATTGACTTGCTTGACAAACTCATCCCAAGACTTCTGTTGGGGGTCCACACCGTCCCCTGTCTCTTCATTATCCATAGCTTTCCTTCCTCCGATACCGACCTGATCCGTTTACCATCTGGTCCCTAGCATTTCCGCCTCGCAGCGTCACACAATCCTGCCCATCCCGAAATCTTACAAATCACAGTCTGGCCCCCGACCCCTCACCACAACGACGCCAACGGCTCACACGCATTATATACGTCGCACTCCAGGCGGATGGCGAACAACTCCGCCTCGCGCAGGGCGATCTCGACGCGCACGGGCCGGTCCGCCAACTCGGAAATGTCATTCCGTTCGCGCCAGCGCGGATGTGCGTAGAGATGATCTCCGCTGATCGGTAGCGCCTCCTCCCAGGTATAGCCGGGGATCGGCTGCGCGGTGGCGCCGTCCAGCATCTGAACCCGGACTCCAGTGTGCGCCATTGTGCGCAGGTTCAGGCGGATCTCGCCAGCGCGGGGGATGATTACCTTTGTGCGCAGGACGCCCTCGCGGCCCCAAGTCTTCAGCGAACAGAAGCCGTCCAGCCGCAACTCGTAGAGCATCGGGCTGCGGTAGCCGCTTCCATAGGGCCAGTCGGTCTCCTTGTCCACGCGGGCCGCATGGCCGCCGTAATCGCCGATCACGAAGAAGAGCAGTCTGTCGTCGTGCGTGCGCAGCATCTCCTTGCCGTAAGCTGACCCGCCCCCAACCTGGCCGTAGTCGCGAACCCCAATGAACGGTTCACGCTCTGTACGGTACCAGTACAGGCCGTTGTAGCTGTAAGCCAACTGCGTATCCATACGCCCGAAATACTTGATCTGCGGCCAGTTACTGCTGAGGCTTACCTCCTCGAAGCGGTCGGTGGTCATGATGTTGAGCAGCCCAATGTAAAAGTCCTCATAGGGGCGCGGCGGCATATCGTAGAGCTCGGTTCCCACGCGGTCCAGTGGGTCGGGCTGCATGATCGTGACCGGGCGCGTAAACTGCGTAAAGTCGGTCGTGGTCGACATCGCCACGCGGCGGTCGCCGTAGACTGGGCGCACGAAGAGCTGGTAGAGACCGGCCTCGTGATTCCATAATATGTCGCCGGCGATGTCTGAACCTGGATCCAGCCACGGGCCCGAGCGGTCCACCGTAAACCGCACCCCGTCATCCGAGAAGCCGCCCCAAGTGAGATGACGCGGCACGTCCAGTACGGCCGAAGCGTAGCCCCGCTCCGCCAGAGGCGTCCCTGCCAGCGAATGCACAGCATGCGCCCAGACCGGCGCGCCGTCCTGATCAACGACCACGTCGTCAAAGCTCCGCCAGGCAGGGCCGGGGACAGGATTGTAGACCGGATTGGGCCAGTTACAGGGGTCGTCGGAGAGCAGGCGGAACTGGAACTCGCCCGCGCTGATTCCCGGGGTGCGGTCGCGGCTCTTACGGCCCGGAAATGCAATAAGGTAAAGCGCGTATTTACCCAACCGCTCGTCGTAAAAGGCGGTCGGGTAGCCGCCGTAACCGTCCCAGCCGGGCGGGTAGAACTCGGTGAAGATCTCCTTGACGAAGGCCGGCTTGCCCCAGACTCGTTCCAGGCAGTCGCGGCGTTCGAGCATCCAGTCGTCCCGAATGACCTGCCCCCGAAGTTTGTACCACCTGTTATGTTAGTCCGGCAAGCACGGGGACAGGTTCGGCAGGCAAGAAAGCCTCAGGTGCCGGCGGCCGGTAGCCCAGTGAGCTGTGCGGTCTGACCTGGTTGTAAGTCTGCCTGTAGCGCTCCGTCAGCACACGCACCTCCAGCAACGTGTAGAAGAGCTCCCTGTCCAGCAGCTCGTCCCTCAACTTCCCGTTGAAACTCTCGATGTAGCCGTTCTCCCACGGCGACCCAGGCTCGATGTAGAGCGTCCTGGCCCCCACCCGTCCAAGCCACTCGCGCACAGCCCGGGCCGTAAACTCCGGCCCGTTGTCCGAGCGAATATGGTCGGGCACGCCTCTGAACACCATCAACTCGGCCAGCGCCTCTATCACATCGGCAGACCGTATGCTGCGCGCAGCCCGGATCGCCAGACACTCTCTGCTGTATTCGTCGATGACGGTCAGCAGCCGCACTCCTGTGCCGTCGTTGAGCCTCAGGTGCACGAAGTCATAGGCCCACACATGGTCCTTCCACGCAGGCCGCAGACGCACACACGAGCCGTCATTGAACCACAGACGCCCTCTCTTGGGCTGCTTCACAGGCACCTTCAGCCCTTCACGTCGCCATATCCGCTCCACACGCTTGTGGTTCACTCGCCAGCCGCGATGCCTCAGAAGGGCGCTGATCCTACGGTAGCCGTACCGGCCGAACTGACCGGCCAGCGCCACGATTTCCTCGGTCAGCGCCTTCTCATCGTCCACCGGGCTCGGCTCGTATCGCTGTGTGGAGCGAGGATGACCCAGCACCCTGCAGGCACGTCGCTCCGAGACCCCAAAGCGCGCCTTCACGTGGTCGACACACTGGCGACGACGTGAAGGACTCAGAACTTTCCCTCAGACGCCTCCCTCAATATCTGGTTGTCCAGCGTCAGGTCCGCCACCGCTCTCTTCAGGCGGCTGTTCTCCGACTCCAGACGCTTCAGGCGCCTGGCCTGGTCGATCCTGAGCCCCCCGTACTCGCTGCGCCAGCGGTAGAAGGTCTGCTCGGTCACGCCTATCCGGCGGGCGGCCTCAGCCACTGTGCTGCCCTCGGCTACCGCCACCTCGGCCTCTCTCAGCTTGTTGACCACCTGCTCCGGCGTATGTCTCTTCTTAGCCATCTTTCCCCCTTTCTACGGCCCAATTCTAACATTATACCTGGACCAGTTTTTGGGGGGCAGGTCAATTCCCACAGGCTTATTGTGTGCTTGGTGGCGTATTAGAGTGTCAAGCCACACCAACTTACAACCAGACTCGACCTTCCTAGTCAAGAAGCGCCTTTGCCGTCAGCCTCAACTTTTCTTTTCACCGGAACTGTTTTACGCAGGCGGACGGTTCATATAATGGCGGAAAGGATTTCTCACCATGACGCTTCCCAACCAGAAAGTAATGTAAGACCAGGTGGTTTGCCTTTAGTGCGCTCATAAAGAGCGGCGCATGCCACCTGGGAATATAAGTTCCAGTCGTCTGCCGACTGGAACTTATATTTCGCACTTGATCACGCATGCCATGTTATGGTATATTTGTGGCAGGGGGAATGGGGCGTTTCTCTGCATCGTCTGATACAGCGACAGGAACTGGTACCTGAAAAGCCTTTTGGCTAGCTTTATATCTGCATACTGAAGCCCCAAGAGTCGATTTGCCGACAATACATGTAATAGAATCTAAAAAACTCGCGCAACTATAAGTTTGCAGTTTGTATGTAATGTCCTGTGCACAACCACAGAAAAGCTATCGACTTCATTCCCCCACCACTCAATACTCCGAAACAGACTAGTTTCCACTAAACAGTACTGCAATTCACGTCTAAACACGTATATAGTTCCCCTTCATTTTGACTGTTCTCCTTGACTGTTTTGACTTCGCGCCCTCCAGGGGCACACAATCTGAACTCTGCACAGCAAAAGAATGCTCCGTCAACGCCAGGATCTTTTCTCTACGCCACCGCCTCATCGAATTCGATATCCGCAGCAGTTGAATGGCTGCTACGCTTTGAGACTGAGCGCGATGATCGCCCTCATGCCGGCACCGTCCGGCAACGTACCGCTCAGACGCAGCCAGTTGCCAAAATGCGCCACTTTGCAGAAGGCAACCTCCTCCTCGCCGAGCGTAATGGCTGTCCCTTCATCACACCAGCGTATCCCGTCCGGCGAAATCTGGACGTGAAGAGTAATACCTCCGAGGTTTCCTGTGCGCTCCAGTATCCGCACGAAGAAGATCGCTTCGCCCGCCCAGCCGCATTCGTAAGGTTCCGTGGCGAAGCTGCCCCTCAATTCCTCGCTGCGCTCGACAATGGCTGTGTAACTCTCGCGCAGCATCGCTACCACTCCCCTGAAAGAAGGACCGAGTCGACGTAGAGGAATGCCCTCTTGTCGACGTCTGTTTCGACCCAGAATGCGACGTTGAGCATACAATCCAAATTGGGCATCGCAGGGATCATCATCGGCCCAACGTCGGTGATATCGTGGACGCGATCGTTGCATTGCAGATACGTGATCTGCCGGCTGGCCAGGTCGAGATCCATGCGGAGATAATACCAGTTGAATTTGGTGGCGACCTCATTGTAGCACAAGATCTGGCCGGAGTCAGGCACATTTTCCCAGCCGCTGGGCGCCAGATGAAAGTGGGAAACCGTCTCCGCCCTGCCGCCAATATCATGAAACGGTTCCCGTTTGCGCTTGAACTGCCAGCTGCGCACCGGCTTGCCTTCCAGGGCATTGAGATAGCGCCAGTGCGGCATCCAGCGGTACTCTTCATCCTGCAAGTCGAACAGAACGCCCACCGCCCGCACGTCGTTCACCGAGAGCTGCAGCTCGCTCGCCTCCGGCTTGAACGTAAAATAGGCCTCCAGCCGCACCGGCCCCCTGTGCCGCCACGTTACCCGCTTGATCGAGACACTGATGTCACCGGCACGGGCACGCGTCGCCAGTTTCATCGAATAGGTCCCCTGCATCGCCCCATGCGTGCCCGTATCCCAGTGCGTGCCGCTGCTCAGCATCGGCGGCCGCATGTCGGCGTACTCGGGCAGCATACTGTCCAGGCTGTCTTCGTAGTTGCCGATCAACTCAACCCAGCCCCGCAGACCGCTGTTGAAGTCGTCGTGATAGATGATGCGCGGCAGCGGATCAAACCGGCTAAGGCTTGGATCCGCATTCAGAATGGATCTCGAATATTCTTGCATTTGCTCCGTCTTTTCCGGTTGTCTATGGCGCGTGAGTGTGGTTGGCGTATTCGGGAGGGTGGGTTGGAACAGTGACGCGTCAGAACAGACTTTGTAATCCTGGCAAAGCTCCCCCTTTCGCCCGTCTATGTTCCGCCAGAAATGGTTGCTTGTCAACCACGCCTAATCTCAGGTATCCGCCACCCGGAATGAGTAGAGTTCCGCGTCTTTCATATAGAAGCGCAAACGTGTATAGCCGACGATTTCGTTCACCGCCGACCGCCCCTCCCAGGTGACCACATGCTCGACCGAGTCGCCGCTGAACCGGTCCGATTCCCCGCGTGTGTAACCGGCCCAAGGCTCGTCCATCGGATCCGTGACCTCTACGTCGATATATCCATTGCCATGGCAGCGGGCATTGATGATGAGCTTCTCGCCGGTAGAGAAGAACGGTTTTGTGCTGATAATCCCCTCGCGCAGCCCCGCATCCAATGACACGAAGCCGTCGGCGCGTAACACGGCCAGCCCCAACCCCTCGTTCAATTCATCAGGCGGCCGGTCTGCCTCGGGTGTATCCAGCCCCTGTGCTTTGCCCACGAACGCCCAGTCGTGATGAAAATCAGCCCCGCCATAGAATATGTAACTCTTGTCCTCCACGCGCACCGGCGGAATCACGGTATCCACCTGGAATGCATCCCAAGTATTTTCGTCTCCGAGCGGGATCACCCAGGGGCCATGGGGATAGTGGCGCCACTCAATACCGTCGTGGCTGTAGACCAACTCTGTCTCCTTGGTGTTGTCGACCGTGTGAAACACCGGCAGCAACCCGCAGTGATAACGCCCCAGCCGGAAGTAGGAGAGCGCGTAGAACTGGTCGTCCAGATTATGATAGGCCCCCGGCGCCAGCACGCGCTGCGCCGGCGTCCAGTCCAACAGATTCTCGCTCTCCAGCCGGTAGACCGCCCGCTTCGGAATCCATCCATACGGCTGTCCCGGAAAGTGGCGCGTAAACCACTGGTCGCCGGCCGGATTTCCCGTTTCGGCCGCGTAATGCCCGCGCCCGTAGATCACGTAACGGGCCCGTTCTTCATCGTAGGAAAGCGACAGAACGTCCCCGCCCCAGATCAGATTTACCGGATTCGACGGCTCCTGCGTCCAGCGGATTCCGTCAGCGGAGTAGGCGAAACAAAGACCCAGCGAATGGGAATGCGTGATCGTGCTGCGTTTGGGCACGTTGATGTTCAGCTTCTCCGGCAGAAAGGCCATCTTATAGCGTCGTTGCGGGTCTGGATCGACCGGGTCCCTGATCACCGAGAGCGCAACCGGCGTACCCAGCCTATCGTCCCAGTCCAGTCTGTTCGTGTCCTGTCCGTCCACGATGACTGCGCCCAGCTCCGGCTTGTGCCAGTGCACGCCGTCGCTGGACTCGGCATAGCTCAGTTTCGGCTTCCAAACCGCCTCTGCCCCGCCTTCAAAGCCCAGATTGGTGAAGTCCATATACCAGCAGCGAAAGCGGCCGTCTTCGTCGCGCAGCGCCGTCACCGTCGTGTTGAAGTGGGGCCACACCTCCCACGGCCTGTCCCGCCGGATGACGGGGTTGGCCGCATGCTTGGTCGCAACATGATGCGTGCGTTTGATATTCTTCACCCACTCCAGCACCGTGTCATCCAGGAAATACTGAGTCTGATCGCCAAAGCGCTCGAAATGGGTCTCCGGGTTGTAGCCAACAATCATTGCTCTATCCCTTCATACCGGTCGTCGCGATGCCCTCGACAAAATAGCGCTGCAAGAAAAGGAAGGTAATAACGATCGGGATGACCGCCAGAAACGATCCCGCCGTAAGCGGGCCGTACTCGGTCCAGTAAAGCCCCATGAACTTGGTCAACGTTAATGATATCGTGAACTTCTCCTCCGAGTTGAGCACAATCAGAGGCCAGAAGAACCAGTTCCAATAGACCATCAGATTGAGAAGGCTCAGCGCCCCGGCTGCAGATTTGGCCAGCGGCAGCGCGATCGACCAGAAGATTCTGAATTCACTGCATCCGTCGAGACGGGCAGAGTCCAGCAGCTCCGAGGGGATGCTGAACATGAACTGACGCATCATAAAGACGCCAAATGAGTTGTATAGAGAAGGAACGATCAGCGCCGCATACGAATTCACCCAGCCGAGCGTAATGATCATCAAGTAGAGCGGGATCGAGATCACATAGAAGGGAAGCATCATGCCCGCCAGGCTGATGGTGAAGATCACGTCTCGCCCGCGAAACTCATACTTGCTGAAAACGAACCCCATCAGCGAGCTGCTGAAGACCGTCGCCGCAGTGATCACGACAGCCACGTAGGCCGTATTGATCAGCGAGCGCAGCAGCTCCGTTCGATTCCAGACCTGCACAAAGTTATCCAGCGTCAGTTGCGACGGCAGCCAGACGGCCGGGATGGCGATGATTTCGGCCTGCGTTTTGAAAGACGTGATCACCATGAACGCGAACGGCACGATCATGATCAGCGCCCCGAACGAAACCAGGACAAGAGAGAGCCAGTAGGCCGCGATCTCGCTGCGAGGCCCGCCGCGCCTGCCAAACCGGTCTGAAAAGCTGGTCGATATTGGAATCCGCTCTGATGCCATGACTATCGTTCAGTGCTCACGTAGAATTCCAGAAGCGCGCCGGTCAGTATTCCCATCGGGTCCGCATGACGCGGAACTGGATCAGCGTCAATCCGAAAATCAGCAGAAAGAGAATGACGGCAAGCGTAGCTCCATAGCTGTAGTTAAAGCCGCCGACTTCGGAGAAGGCAGTCAAGTATAGCAGGATCGAGAACACGGTCGTTGCGCGCACCGGGCCGCCCACCACCTCCGTCGAGCCCAGCGTCATTGCGTAGATGACGCCGAACTCCTGCAGAGCGGCAATCGTACCGGTTACAACGACGAACAACATGACCGGCATCAGCAGCGGAAATGTGATGCGCCAGAACGTCTGCCAGGCCCCCGCGCCGTCAACCCTGGCCGCGTCGATCAGGTCGGAGGGAATCTGGTCCAGGCCGGCGAGGAACAGGATCACGTTGTATCCCAGCCGCGCCCAGGCCGCCACCAGCGCCACCGTCAGCAGCGCGCTCTTAGGACTTGCCATCCAGGGTTGCGATGGCAGGCCAATAATGTTCAGCAGCGCGTTGACGGAGCCGAACTGGGGCTGGAAAAGCACCCGCATCAGCAGCCCGGACACGACCGCCGGCACGATGTACGGGAGAAAATAGGCCAGCCGCAGCGTAGGCTGGGCGCGTCGGTGATTCCTGATCAACACGGCGACGATCAGCCCCAGCACCGTGCTGATGATGACAAGCTCGGCACTGAAAACTATCGTTCGCCACAACGATTCCAGGACCAGCGCGTCCTTGACAAGGGCAAACTCGTAGTGGGACAGCCCGACAAACTGCTGCTCCCAGATCGGCTTCAACCCCCGCCAGTTGAACAGGCTGAGGACGATGGAATAGGCCATCGGCCACAGCCTGAATCCCCCGTAAAAGATGACGAGAAACAGCAGCGAACCATAGACCATGGCTCGCTGTCCCTGGCGCACGCCAAGGACATTCAGCCGCATAATGCTCTCCATTCAGAGCGGACGAGGCCAACACTGACGGCCCGCGGGGATTGACCAGCGACGAGGGAGGCCGTCCTCCGCGAGCCACTATGGTCTACGAGAACGGATAGGCGATCTGACCCGTGCTCCACTCTTCCAGCACGCTCAGATCGGCCGGGGGCTTGTAGTCCGGCTCAAATACGATAAACGGTGTGCCGGCGTTCTGCTCCATCACCACCGCCATCTCCTCCTGTGACGCGGCGATCGCGTCATCGATCGACGTTCCTTGCAGCAGAGACTCCAGCGCCGTCTTGGCGATCTCACGCTGCCGCGGGAACTCCTCGCCGCCGAACGGCGCCCGGTAAGGGGCCGTGAGCATGAACGTCTGGATCCTGGGCGCCTGAAACTCCGGCCACTCGCGTACCGCCAGCTTCGAGGGGACCGCGGCCGAATTCACAGCCCACCGGCCCATGAACTCATCGTCACCGTACAGGTAGCGCAGGAGCGCGTTGGCGGCCTCTTTCTCATCGTCGTCCGCGAACTGGTTGACCGTATAACCAAAACCCAGGTCGTCGGCGATGCCCCACCAGCCGTTGTCAGGGCGGTCGGCAGCCAGAGGCGTCGGGAAGACGCCAAACTCCAGGTCGGGGAACTGGTTCGTGAAGGTGCCGACCAACCAGCCCTTGTTGACCGTCATAGCCGCCCGGTTGGTGGGGAAGGCCTCCAGATAGGGAGGCATCTTGGGGCTGTCCACCTTCTCCTCCACGATCGCGCGGATGTAGAACTCCATGAACTTGCGCCACCCGGTCGAGTCGAAGACCCGCCCCAGCTCGCGGCTATAGTGGTAGCCGCCATGCTGGCCCGGCCAGTCACGCGCGATGCGGAACGCTTCGGCGTGCATGGATAGACCCGCCGTCACCACGTCTCCGTTGTCGTCATACTGCGTAAGCCTCTTGGCGATTTCGAGCATTTCGTCCCAGGTGCGGGGCACATCTTCATCGGTCAATCCGCCCTCTTGCCACAGCGTCTTGTTGTAGAAGGCGCCCGTCATCAGCGAACCGGGCGGGATGATATAGGTGTCCCCTTCCCAGTACAGCGCCTCTTGGAAACCGAAGGTCTCTTTCAGCCAGTCCGCCTCAAAGTATTTGTCCGACAGCGGCTCCAGCAGGCCGTCGCGCATGTACGAAGGCAGCGGGCTGAAGATGGTCGGCTGCCCCTGGCGGCCCAGCAGCGCAGTCCGGTTCTTGTCGTTCATCTCCCGGTTGGGGAAGACCCGCAGCTCGACTGAAACACCCGGGTTCGCCTCCCGGAATCGATCGATCCCGGCTCGAATGACGTTGCCTACGGTAGTGTCGTGGTCGGTATGCGTCCACCATTCCAGTTCGGCGCTAAAGCCTGAGGGAAGCAGCGCCGCCGGATGGTCGCTCATTACCGCCGGCGCGGCTGGCTCCTCCTCCGGCGTAGCCACCGGCGCGCAAGCCCCCAGTATAGCCGCGCCAACCGCGGCGCCACCTCCCAACTTGAGAAGATCGCGGCGATTCAACAGACCGTCTTTCCTGTCATGATTCCGGGACATTTGGATCCTCCTTTGCGGATACAGGCCCACTGCTTCAAAGGAAACGAGTCTGAACTGATATTACGCTGTGAAATGTTCGCCTCAACGGGAAAGGAAAGAGAAATCGAAACTCCGCTTCAAACCATTATGCACGCCGCCCTGTGCCCATCCCCCATCTGCCGCAGCTCCGGTTCTTCGTTCGCGCATTCCGGCTGAACCAGCGGACAGCGGCTCTGAAAAACACAGCCTGCCGGCAGGTCGATCGGACTGGGCACATCCCCCTCCAACCGGATCCGTTTCCGCGTACGCGCCGCTGTCGGGTCCGTGATCGGCACCGCCGACAGCAGCGCCTGCGTATAGGGATGGAGCGCATTATCAAACAGCTCGTCGCAGTCGGCGATTTCCACGATCCGGCCCAGGTACATGACGGCCACGCGGTCGGCGATATGGCGCACCATGCGCAGATCATGCGAGATGAACAGATAGGTCAACCCCATCTGCTCCCGCAGCCTTTCCAAAAGATTGATCAACTGGCCCTGGATCGAGACATCCATCGAAGAGATCGGCTCATCCGCCACCAGGAAACTCGGCGTCACCGCCAAGGCACGCGCCAGCGCAATCCGTTGCTGCTGTCCGCCGCTGAACTCATGCGGGTAGCGGTTGCGCAGACCGGGATTCAATCCCACCGTCTGCAGAAGCTCACTCACGCGGTCCTCCAACTCGCTTCCGCTCGCCATCTTGTGAATGACCAGCGGCTCCGCGATCGCCTGCCCGATCGGCATGCGCGGATCAAGTGACGAATACGGGTCCTGAAAGACAATCTGCATCTTTCGTCTGAGGGACCGCAGCTCCCCCATCTTGAGCTCCTGGATATTGCCGCCTTCGAAAAAGATCTCACCGCTCGTCGGCGGATAGAGATTGAGAATCGTCTGCCCAAGCGTCGATTTGCCGCAGCCGCTCTCGCCTACCAGCCCCAACACCTCGCCCCGGCGGATCTTCAAATTGACCTTTTCAACCGCGCGCAGGATAGCCCTGCGACTCAAAAGGCCCGGGCGGGGTCCGGGAAAGTGTTTGCTCAGTTCGCGTGTCTCGACAAGGACCTCTTCCTGCGACTCCATCGGTGTCGGTCCACTGCTCCGAGGAGAGATCAATTCATCCTCCTCAATCTTCGATGTTCAATGGATGCCAGCAGGCCACGAGCCCTTCGCCGCCGCTTCGCTCAAGCGCCGGCATCTCCTCCACACAGCGTTCAGACGCGTACTCGCAGCGCGGGTGAAATGCGCACCCCGCGGGCATGCGCGCCATATTGGGGGGCATGCCCTCAATCGTCTTCAGACTCTCCTGCCTGCGCTCCTCCAGCGTGGGCATCGAGTCCAGCAATCCGGCCGTGTACGGGTGCCTCGGCCTCAGAAACAACTCCTCAACCGTTGCCTCTTCCACCACCTGCCCGGCATACATCACCATCACACGGTCGCACAACTCGGCCACCACGCCCAGGTCATGGGTAATCCAGAGCACCGATTTGCCGACGTCCTCCTTCAGCTCCAGGATCAGGTCGAGCAGCTGCGCCTGAATCGTCACGTCGAGAGCGGTGGTTGGCTCATCTGCGATCAGCAGGTCCGGATTGCAGCAGATCGCGATGGCGATCATCACCCGCTGGCGCATCCCCCCGCTGAACTGATGGGGGTAGTCGCTCAGCCGCTGCTCAGCCGCCGGGATGCCGACCCGGTCCAGAATTTCCGTCGCGTGCAAGGCGGCCTCCGACACATTCATCCCCAGGTGCCGCTGCATTGTTTCAGCAATCTGATCGCCGACTCGCATCGTCGGATTGAGAGCGGTCGAAGCATCCTGGAAGATCATGCCCATCTGAATCGATCGCCGCGTACGCAATGTCCGGTCGTCCAACTGCAGCAGGTCCTCTCCACCCAACCGGATGGCGCCGCCGACAATGCGACCGGGCGGATTCGGCACCAGCCCCATAATCGAAAGCGCCGTCATCGTCTTGCCGCAGCCGCTTTCCCCGACCAGTCCGACCGTCTCGCCGCGATCGACATGAAAGGAGACCCGGTTCACCGGTTTCAGCACACCCTCTTTCGTGAAGAGGTGGGTCTCCAGCTCTTCGACTTGCAGCAACGTCTCCAATGTGGCTTCTCTATCCGCTAAGTCCGTCGTGCCGGCCTCCTTTTGCGGGGTCCCTGTGGTCAACCCGAGTTCGCCTCCAACGACATCAGTTCCTGCTACCCCTCCTCGAACCAGTAGGCGTAGATACTCGCGTCGCGCAACTGGAAGCGAAGACGCACCTCCTGCCCTTCCCGCGGCTCGGCTTCATCTTGCGACCAGACGACCCGCGCGGCCGTCTGATCCCTGTTCACTGGCAGCGAAGTCGCCAGTTCCGACCTGTCCGCCGCCAGGACCTGCGCCTTCAGCTCACCTCCCACAGCGTCCACATTGACATGCAATGAGCCCCCGGTCCATGCAAACGGTCTCGTGACCAGTTCCCCTTCTTCCACCCCAGCGTCCATCGAAACAAAGCCGTCGCGGCGCAACACCGCCAAACAGACCGCCCCCTGATCGCGAAATTTCAGACTTGCGATCGCATACGAGCGGATGCCGGTGTAGTAAAACCAGAACTCCTCCCCGCGCGTCACGGGTTCGGCCGGTTGGCCGAGGCAAAGCGTATCGTATGCGCCGCTGTCCAGACGCGAGGGCGTGAGAAAGGGCTGCCGGTCGCCCACCCGCTCCCAGGACCGCAGATCACGGCTGCTCAACATCTGGATGTGCCAGATACCGGTCCAGTCGCCCCCTCTGCGAACCGTCGCCAGGATCGGTTCCGGCAGGTCCATCTCGTCGAAACCGGGCCACTCCTTGGGTACGCGCGCGCTGCGGTAAAACATCATCGCCAGACCCACGTACAGCCCTTCGTAGCGGAATACGGACAGGTCGTAGACCTGAGCATTGTACGTTTCCGGCACATTGAACTCGGGCTGGCGCCGCGTCGGGTCGCCCAGGGTCTCTTCGATGGCCAGCCGCCCAATCTCCTGGTCCCGCTCATCGGCGAAAAAACTCATTTCCGGCGGGGTCCAGCTGGCGAAGTCCCTGCTCGTGCTCAGCGACGCCGCCCTGCTGTTGTGGCCGGCCTCGTCGCCGGGGATGTGGGGAGCGTCCGGCGGCAGGAAAATCGGGCCGGCGTGCTTCGTCTTGAGAATGAACAGCTGCTCCTGCTGGTCAAAAGAGAGGCTATGCGTGTCCTGGCTGGGCACGCCAGGCACCTCGTCCAGCCCGGTCCATCGCATCCCGTCCGGCGAGACGGCAAAGCCGATGTCGCTGGTAGGCCCGCTGAACGTAGCCGACTTGTAACGGCGGCCGGGGTCCGGGTCGGTTGGATCGTATACGACTGTCGCCGGTCCCTCCCTCCTGCCGCGCAGCGCATAGTTGACGAAATGGTTGGCGCGCGATCCGCGGTAGTCGACCTGGTTCATCACCGGTTTGTACCAATGCAGGCCGTCATCGCTCTCAAAGTAGCCGCTTGCACGGATCGTGGTGGGAGAAGAGCACCACAGCTGCCAGACCTTACGCTCCGCATCCCAGATCGGCGCGCTGTGCGTCTGGATCGAGTGCTGCTCTTGACCTGATAGCCCCGGCTCCGGACGGATGACCGCGCCCTTCTTGTCCGGCTGGTGCACCGTCCTGCTCAGCCCGTTAATGCTCTCGATTCCGTGATCGTCAAGGAAAAGCTGGCGCTGGCCGCGGGGAACGTGAATGGTTTCTTGGCTGTTCATTGAGAGCGTCCTCCAGGCGTAGCGATGTAGCTTCTCTCTCCTCTGCACACCTTCCTCAATCTAGCTCCGGATCTGCCTCGGATTGAGCGCGTCATTCAAACCGTCGCCCAGAAAGTTGAATCCAAATACACAGATGGCCAGCACAAGGCTGGGCATTGCCACCAAATGAGGATAGACGCTCCACTGCAACATATTCTCGACGATCATCCTGCCCCAACTCGCGCCCGGCGGCTGGATGCCCAAGCCAAGGTAGCTCAGCGACGATTCCAACACCATGGCCCCACCTATACTGGCGCTTACTGCCACGATCAGCGGACCGATCGCATTAGGAATCAGATGGAGTGCCATAATCCTCCAGCCAGGCGAGCCCATCGCCACCTGGGCCTTAATGAACTCCCGTTCCCGTAGTGAGAGGATCTGACCGCGCACAAGGCGCGCCAGCCCCGGCCAACCGATCAGACTGATCGCCCACAGAACTATCAAGTAATTGATTACCAGTGTATTCTCGAAGAACGCGATCCCCGTGAGATCGTATAGCCACAGGGAAATCAGACCGACTGGTCTCTTCATCGTTGCATTTACGAAGGCAACCAGCAACAGCCCCGGGAAGGCCAACAGGATGTCGGCGATGCGCATGATAACCATGTCGACAATGCCGCCCGCGTAGGCCGAGAGAGCACCTAGAGCAAGCCCTAACACCGTGTTGATCACGGTTACGAAGATCGCTACCATCACAGCCGTGCGCGCGCCCTGCAAGATGCGGCTGAGCATGTCCCGCCCGATTTCGTCAGTCCCCATGGGATGCTCTAGCGACGGCGGCTGCGCCAGCGCCCTCATATCGATAAATTTGTAGTCGTAGGGGGCCAGGGCAGGCCCGAAGATTCCCAGAAACAAAGTGAGCACCGCGATCGCAAGACCGATGACGGCCATTTTGTTGCGCTGAAAGCGGTCCCAGGCATCCAGCCACAGATTGCGCGCCGGCATCATCTCATCAAGAAGGTTCGGATTTCCGAATGCCTGTGTCATCACAATCTCACATGAAGTAACTCTTTTGGGAAGGAGCTGATCTCTGGGTAAGGTCTGTCTTAAGTGCAGTCAAGTGAAGGCTGGAGACAAAGGACGATCAACCATCGGCCGCGACCGTTTCTACTCATAACGCACGCGAGGATCGAGCACGCCATAGAGCAGATCGGTAATCAGATTCGTTGCGATTACCAGAACCGCGCCAATGAGGGTCGTGGCCATAATCACATTGTAATCGTTGGCCGTCAGCCCTTGGACAGCCATGTAACCATAGCCGGGAATGGCAAAGGCCGACTCAATGAAAAGTGATCCTGTCACCATCCCGCTTACGGCCAACCCCAGAAATGTAGTTGTGGAAATCAAACCATTTTTTACGACGTGACGCAGGATCACTAGCCGTTCGGGTAGCCCTTTGGCGCGGGCAGTGCGGACGTAGTCCTGGCTCAATACCTCTATCAGTCCATTGCGCGTCATGCGGATCGGTCCTACCCACCCGGTGACCGAAAACAGAAGAATTGGAAGGATCGCCTTGGCGCTGAATATCCCATCCCATCCCAGAGTACTTGGCAGCAGCTTGAGCCAGAGTATCACCACGATCATCGAGAGGGGAGCGAGGACAAAAATTGGAAATGAGTTGATGAACAATGTCGAACCGACGATAAAGTGATCGATCCAGGTGTTCTGCTTCAGCGCCGCCAGCGTTCCCAGCGACATCCCACCTATGGCCAGGATAATGAATGCGGCCGCCCCCAACTGGGCCGAGATCGGCAGCCGGTAGGCGATCGCGGGACCGATGTCTGTGCGCGTAGCAAAGCTCTTGCCGAAGTCTCCCCTAAGTATTTTCCCCACCCAATCCCCCCACTGCACCAGGAAAGGACGGTTCAACCCGTAGACCTCGCGCAGCCGCTCAATCGTCTCCTGGTCGGCCAACCGCGGATTGACGCGCATCACCTGTGTCTGAATTGGGTCTCCTGGCCCCAGAAACCCGAATGTGAAGGTGATGAACAGGACGGCAATAATAGTTGGGAAGGAGAGTAGCAGTCGCTTTAATGTGTAGGCAAACATGGCAACGAGCCCCCGCGAATGCAACTGTCGCCGGTCTCGGATGCCCGGGACCGGCGACAATCAAGGAACATTGCTTCTAGCGTTCGGCGACGTAGACAATGTTTTCCAGACCAGTGACGAAGAATCCAGTTCGCGGTACCAATGCATTCTTAATCCACGGTTTGATCAGGAAGACGCGGCGCTGGTCGAACAGAGGCACGTAGTGGAAGTCCTCGTTAATCGCGTCCTCGGCCGCATTGATCGCCTCGCAGTAGTTGGGACTATTCGGCGTCAGGCCGTCCAACTGGGCGACCAGCTCGTCGATGTGCGCGTAGGCCTCCCGCTGCTCCACGCATTCGGGGCACTTGCTCTCGCAGATTTCGACGCCCTCAACGCCGCACATGACCGGCCCGTCTGACGGCCCGTACGACTTCAGATACTCGATCGGATTGAGGTCGGAGTAACCGTCACTGACCCGGCCCAGATGGACCGTCTTTTCAAACTCGGCATCCCAAGCGCCCATCTGGTGTAAATTGACGTTGACACCCAATGTCTGGCTCCACATCTGCTGGTAGAGTTGGGCAATCTTGGCCGGCAGGATGTCCTTTTGCCAGTAGCGCACGTTGATCGCCGGCAGATTCTCGGGCCCGCCGTACTTGGACTGAGCCAGCTCCTGTACCGCCAGCTCAGGATCGTAGGTCCACGGTCGCTTCTCCTGATAGCAGTCGAAAGTCGGCGGCAAGACCTGGTACACGGGCAGCTGCGCCGGCGCATCGGCCAGTAGCGTCTCCACCACAAGATCGTAGTCGATCGCATGGATGAACGCCTTGCGCACGTTTATGTCGTCAAACGGCGGTTTATTTGACTTGATCACCAGCACGTACCAGCCGCCGGTCGGATCCCAGAGCAGATCGTTCGCCGAAGGCGTGTTCTTGATCTGGTCCCACATCCCCGGGTCCATGCCCATGAAGTCGAATTCATCGTTGAGGTAGGCCAGAACGCGGCTGCCGCGGTCCGCAATGTGAGGAGTGAACTCGATCTCGTCGATCTGCGGCGTCACGTCACCCCACCAGGTCGGGCTGCGCACCAGCAGAGCGGTGCCGGCCTCCGTATCGTACTCCTGGTACATGAAGGGGCCCGCTCCGATCATCGTCTCCGGGAAAGCGGAAGGATCAGGGTTCTCCAACACCGGCTCTGGCTTGAAGAGGAACATCGTCGGATGGTTCAGCCGGCTGAAGACCTGGGGTTTGGGGCGCGTAAACTCGACGACCAGCGTGTGGTCATCCGGCGCCGAAATGCCCGGGATGTCAGGCGCGACGCCCGGCTCCGCGTTGGCCCAGGCCTCGTCTTCTCCGACCACGGCATTCATCATGAAGTGCGCGCCGCCCCAGCCGCACTGCAGCTCCGGTATGTAGCGGGCCTCCCAGGACCTCTTGATCTGGCCCGCAGTGACCGGCGTGCCGTCCGACCAGACCGCCCTCGGATCGATGTTAAACGTCCAGGTCGAGAAGTCCTCATTGGGTTCCCAACTGGCCGCCAGACCCGGCGCATAGTCCTGGCCGTCATCGGTGAAGTTGACGATCGGCCAGAATACGAGGCGCGTGGCCTGAGCGACGCCAAAGCCGCAAGTGCTCCCAAACCCGGCATTCGGCTCGCCCATAAACCGCATTCTCTGCACCTCCGCCGGCGTGTCATAGCTGGGCTGAGCCGCCATCGCCTCCGCCGGCGCGTCAGCAGGTACACAACCCTGCAACATCAACGCCAGGGAGAGCACAAACAGGAACAAATACGTCAAACTGCGTCTGTGTTTCTTCATCGTGCGTTCTCCTTGAGTGTTTTGATTGAGCACTAACTCGGGGCACACAATATGAAATCTGCACAGTAAGCGAATGCTCCGTCGATCAAGAGTTTTTTTCTGAACGTCACCCCCTCATCGAATTCCATATCCGCTGCAGCGGTACAGCGGCTTCGCCTTGAAAATTAGTACGATAATTGCCCTCATGCATGCATCGCCCGGCCAATGCCAGGTCCAGGCAAACGCAACGCCAGTTGAAGCTAACGGCGGCCAAATTATAGCATATCACTTGACCAGAGTCAGGCACGTTTTTTCGACCCCTTAGAACGCAGTTGATGTCGTCATGATAGACGTTGCACGGCAGGAAATTTGACTGGTTAAGCCTTGTAACTGCGTTCAGGGCCCCCTTACTCTTCCGTCCAGGTTGCCCTGTCCCTGTTCCTTTCACTACTTGAAGCCCAACTCCACCAGCTTGCCCACCATGCCCTTGATACGCGGACTGTCGCTGTACAGAAAGGCATCTTCGTACACCCGCGCCGACTGTGTATACTGCATGTTCTTCACGTGCTCCAGGTTTCCCTGGTAGACTCGCTTCAGAAACTCGATGTCCTTCTCTCTTGACGGCTGCGCGCCGAAATTCATCGTGAACATGCGCCGCCCCGTCCTGCCGCCGAACGCGGAGTGCCACAGGTTCTGGTTAAAGAAGACCACGTCGCCCGGCTCCGATTCGAGCGGATAGCAAGGAATGTCGCGACCGGCCGCGCCAAACGCCTTCTCGTCCGAATTGTGCCGCTGTTGCCTGAGCGGGTCGAGCGCCGCGTGCAGCGGCAGCTGGTGCGAACCCGGGATCACCCGCAGGCAGCCGGTATCCTCTTTCACCGCATCCAGGTAAAGGGCGACCTTAATGCGCCCGTAGTCAAGAACCGAGCCGTCCGGATGCCAGCCGGTGTCGCCAACGTAGAGGTTGCCGTCCGACCCGATCCAGACGAAACCGGGTCCAAGCAGCTGTTCGAGCGGCCCATAGATGCGATCATCCTCCGCCAGCGCACTCAGCAGCGGCCTCTTCTCGATAAAGCCCAACACCGCCTGCCGTTTTTCCCCGTCGAATTGCTTCCCCTGTCGGTCCTCAGTCAGCACCTCATCGAACGCCTCGCTGATCTCCTCCATCTCGTTCGACGAGAAGCACCGTCGCCGGACAACAAAGCCGAATGTCTCAAAATGGGCGATCTGTTCCGCAGTTAACATCTGGGTGCCATTCCTTCCTGCTGCGCGGCAGCGTTCATTCTCAGTAACTGAACTGACCGCGGGCAAACTCTTGACCTCAAACTGGAGCCGTGTCCTCCCCCGGAACCAGGTCGATACATCGGTAAGTCACTCTTCACTGTAAATTGAACATGCGCGCGGCGTTTCCGCCCAGGATCAGCGCCTTCTCATCTTCTGAAAGAAACTCACAATGCACGCGGATGTAGTCAATCGCCTGCTTGTAAGTACACCAAGAGCCGGAGCAGTAGGGCATATCGGTGCCCCACATCAGCTTGTGGACGCCGATCTCCTCGCGCAGCTCTCTGATTTTTTCCTGGGCGCCCGGGAACGGGTACTCCGGCCAGAACGCACAGAACAGCACTTCAACGTGCATGTTCGGCCGCTTGAGCAGCGTCATCAGCGCGTCGGGAATCTCGTAACGCTCTTCGCCGCGCCGCATGCTGAACGTATCAATGCCATGCGTGAGCAAGGCAGGTATATCAGGATGCGCCTCGGCCCAGCGGTCGAGCTCGGCCACATGTTCCATGAATCCGCCAAGACGGTCTCGCTGGCGGCTGTGCAGATACCACCACACGGGGATACCTAGCTCGCGCACCTTCTCCCACAGTGGTTCGAACTTGGCGTCGTCCAGGTGGTCGGCGTAGTTGCTCAGCGCAAACGGCTCGACGCTGAAATAGAGACCCATGAGACCATGCTCGCAGACTGCCTGCTCCAGCCGTTCATGTTCCGCCGGGCTGTCCGCCCCCCATTCCCGTACCTGAGCCAGCCCAATGAAGCGGTTGGGAAAGCGCCGCATCTGCTCGCCATAGTACTCGTTCAGCGCACCGTAGATGTGGTCGTGCTGGAGAACACCCATGTCCACGCCCACCAGGTCCATCTCCCCGATCATGCGCTCAGGCGGCGCCTCACAGTTGATCAGGCTTGGCGGGTAAGCCTGCGTATAGTAGTCGACGCCGTCAACGGTGATTTCCGCGCGGCCAAAATCAGCCATACGAAAATTGACCTCAGGCATCTCGTTGAGGTCGTCCGAGTCCCACTGCAGGAACGGCTCGGGCACCAACTCGTCATCGGCTTTGCGGCGGAATCGGCTGCTGTCGCGCATGTGGCACTGCCAGAACTTCATCCGCAGCGGCTGCAGCGGGTCCTCCTCAACAGAAGCCCTGCCCAGCGGAGGAAAGATATGAAAGTGGGCGTCGATGATCACAGGCGTTTTCCCTCTCCTGATATTGTGGAAAGTACGGGCTGCAATTCGCTATCCTTTCATCCCGCTCACGACCACACCCTGGATGAAGTGCCGCTGCGCGAAGAAGAAGACCATGACCGGCGGCAGCGCGATCAACGTCGACACAGCCATGATCGCCACCCAGGGAACATAATGCATGGAGGTGGAGCCGTGCGCGGTCTGCACCCACGTCGTCAGCGCCACCGCCAGCGGCTGCGTTTCGAAACGGTTCAGGTAGATCAGCGGCTCGAAAAAGGCGTTCCACTGGCCCATGAACGTAAAGATCGCCATTGTACCCAGCGCCGGCTTCGACAGCGGCAGGATGATGCGCCAGAAAACGGAAAAAGTGCCGCAGCCGTCAATGCGCGCCGCGTCGTCGTAGTCCAACGGGATTGTCAGGAAGAACTGCCGCAGCAGGAAGATGTAGAATGCGCCGCCCCCGAAGAAACTGGGCACGATCAGCGGCTTGAACGAATCCAGCCACTTCAGCTCCCGAAACAGCAGATACTGCGGGATCAGCGTGACATGCGAGGGAATCATCATCGTGCTCAGCACCAGGATAAAGAGCGCCGTGCGACCGGGAAAGCGCACACGCGCGAAACCGTAGGCAACCAGGCTCGCGCTCAGCACCGTCCCCACCATCACCCACACAACGAGGATCATCGTGTTCATGGTGGAGCGAACGAAGGG
The DNA here is from genome assembly GCA_965204525.1 of Caldilineaceae bacterium. Classification (GTDB taxonomy): domain Bacteria; phylum Chloroflexota; class Anaerolineae; order Caldilineales; family Caldilineaceae; genus Bin5. The sequence goes on from OZ241994.1 coordinate 4,742,665, forward strand.
GAACTCGGTCAACCCCGTCACATAGTTGCTCCACTGCACGGGATTGGGGATGAAGCTCGGCGGGATGGCGAATGCGTCGGTCTCGGTTTTCAGCGAACTGGAGATCAGCCAGATAAAGGGGACCGCCAGCAGGAAACCAATTGCGAGCAAAAGAATGTAGACCAGGATCTGGGTGATCAGTTGTCTTCTGCTGACGCTCTGCAGCCAACCTCCCATCTGTCCGTTTCCTGAGTTGGTCCCTGCCGTAGTAGCCATCTTGATTGCACCCCGCCTGCCGCTCGGTTCAAGTCTACTTAAGATTACCTGACCGCCCCTTCGTAGTAGACATACCTTCCTGAGACGCGCAGCGAAATGAGCGTCAGCACAAAAATGATCGCGAACAAGACCCAGGCCAGGCCGGCCGCGTAGCCCATCTTGAGGTAACTCCAGGCATTCTGATATAGATAGAGAATGTAGAAAAGTGAAGCGTCAGCCGGCCCGCCCGCGGTGATGACGTAGGCCCCGGTGAACACCTGAAAAGTACCGATCATTCCGGTCAGAAACGTGAAGAAAATGACGGGCGAGGTCATTGGCAGGGTTACATTGCGGAACTTGGCCCACACGCCCGCCCCGTCGAGCATCGCGGCTTCGTAAAGCACCGTCGGCACGCCCTGCAGGCCTGCGAGATAGAGGATCATGTTGCCCCCCAGTCCCCACAGGCTCATGATAATGAAGCTGGGAATCACCCACTCGCGCGAAGCAAACCATTGCGGCCCTTCGATGTCAATGCTGGCCAGAAAGTTGTTGACCAGGCCGATCTCCGGGTTGAGAATCCAGGCGAACAGATAAGATGAGGCGATAGCCGGCGTAACCACCGGCAGGTAGAATACAGTGCGAAAGAAGCCAACCCCTTTCACCGCCTGGTTGAGCAGCAGCGCCAGCAAGTAACCGCCAACTGTGCCCAGCGGGACCAGGAGGACCGTGTAGATCACCGTCACCTTGAGCGACTGCCAGAACAAGGGATCGCCGCTCACCATCTTTGTGTAGTTGTCCAGGCCGATAAAGCGGGGCGGATCGAGGATCGTGTAGCGGCTGAAGGAGAGTACGAAGGAGGCGATGATGGGGAAGGCGGTGAAGATGATGAAGCCCAGCACCCAGGGTGCGATGCAGATGTAACCGTCAATCGCCTCGCGCAGGCGCAGTCGGGACATCCGTCTTCTGCGTCCGTCGCTGGCGGCCGGCGTGGCTGCGCTCACGGATGCTCCTCCATCCATTCCCGAAACTCGCTCTGCCGCCACGTGTAGCGGGGCTCGTATCCCAGCAGCTTGCGAGACTTCGCCGTCGAGACAAAGCTGTCAAAGCCGGCCAGCGGGCGCCGCAGGGGCACATCGCCATAGTGTCGGGCGGCCAGGGTCGGTGTCTCCTCCAGCGAGCAGGTATCCGCCCCGTTTATCAGGAAGACCTCGTGTCCAATCGCCTCGTTTTCCACAGCCAGCCTGAACGCACTTGCCGCATCGCGTGCGTCGGTCACCGTCCACAAGTTGGAGCGGCCCAGGCCGGAATCGACAATGTAGCGGCGGTATCCCTCCCACTGCTCTTCCACAGTGCGGTCCCGGCTCCAGCCCGACCGTACCGCGACGGCCGCCCCGGACCTGTCCAGATACCAGTTGTGATTGATGCGCAAGCTGATGGTCTGAATGCCGTAGGCCTCCGTGAACCGTTTACACGTGATCTCGTTGATCAGTTTGCTGATTCCGTATTCGTTACGCGGCTCGGCCGGGTGTTCCTCGTCGATCGGAAAGTAGCGCGGCCGCGTCTCGCACCGCAGGTAATCCGTATTCATCGCCTCCTTGGATGAACCGAAGATGACCTTGCTCGCACCCGCACCCACTGCGGCCTCAAGCACGTTAAAGGTGCCGCGATCATTAACATACATCAGGCGCTCCGGCGTGGTGATGCCGGGCCCCGGAACCGCCGCCAGATGAACGATGGCATCCTGATTTCGACAGGCCTGCCGCATCTGTTCCAGGTCGGTGACGTCGCCATCGATATGCCTCACGTCCTCCACAAGCGGCGCAGTCTGGCTGAAGTTGGACAGGACGTGGCCGGCGGACAGGAGTTCTCGGAGTACGTACCCTCCGATCTTGCCGCTGCCGCCGGTAACCAGAATGTTCATCTGACGATGTTTCCGCCCGCGCCAGAAACGTACGCACTTGGCGCGGGCGGTCAAAATGAGGAGTGGCCGGCAGCCGTTAAACTGCCGGCCACCGTGGCACTGTCTCTATCGCTTGCAGTTATCCCTCTGCCAGTGCCGCGTCAATCTCCACCTTGGCATCCGACATGGCCTCCTGCATCGTCTTCTCGCCCAGGAATACCTTGTCATACTCCCGACTCACAGTAGAAGCGAAGAAGCGCGCTTTGCGCCCGTACCACCTGGGCATCCAGAGCACGTTCTCCGCCGCCGATGGGTGATTGGTGAAGCGTTCATCACGGCTCAGGAAGACCTCGTAGAAGCGCCGCATCCAACCTTCCGGCAACTCCGGCAGCTTGTCGATCGCCCGCCGCATATCGTAGCCTGTCAGATTGATGTTGGGCGTGATCCAGTCGCTGATCGCCTCGCTCGTTGTCGCCCAAATCGCAAACGTGGAGGACGCGTCCGTGTTTTCGCTTCCACTCCACACGCCCCACGAGTTCGTTCCCATCAACTGGACGCGGTGCTCGCGCCAGGGAACGGGCATGAACAAGAGTCCGAACGCCTCCTGGTTCACACGCTGATCTCCAACGCCCGGGTGTCTGATTGTGCAGAAAGCCTTGCCCGAATTAAACAGACCGCCCTGAACCGCCTGGGCCTCGGCCGGCGTCGGCGCAACCTTGTCCACCAGTGTTAGATCAATGTAGTCCTGCAACGCTTGTATCGACTCCTCCGAGTCGATCAACGCCTCGGTCTCATTGTAACCCCACAGGTCGTCCAATGCCTGGGCGCCGTTGCTGTACATGAAATAGAGCGAAGCGGCGCCAAATCGCGCGGTGCTGTTGGCCAGACCCCACTGTTCAACCTCGCCGTCGGAGTTGACCTTGGTCGTCGCCTTCAGCAGTTCGACCAGATCGTCCCAGCGCCATTCATCGTAGTTCTCAGCCGGCCCATCGTCACCCCAATCGGGAAGGTCGATGCCCTCCTGCTCGGCCAGGGTCCTGTTTACCACCAGCTGCCAGTTGGGGCAGTAGACCTGCGAAAGCGAATAGATCTTGCCATCGTAGCCGCACTGCATCCACGGGTCCGCGTCCCACTTGCTGTTGTCCACATCGTGAGCGTCAAGCGCGTCATCCAGAGGCAGGAGTACCTTGAACCAGTCGCCCTGCCAGTAGCTGTCAACCATGACAACGTCCGGGGCAACCCCGCCCACCATCTGCGTCAGAAGCTTGGTCGAGTACTCACCATAGGGCGTCGACTCGCTGATGGCCGTGATCTCCGGATGCGCCTCGCCTATGCCATTCTGAATCGGATCCCAGAAACCACCGTGCCAGTGGCCGAAACGGATTTCGACCCCCTCCATGGCCGGCGCGGCGGCCTCATCTTCGTCCGCCATATCGGTTGCCGGCACGGCCGGCTGGCACGCCGCCGCCACCACGCCGGCGGATCCGATCGCGGACGCCCACAGAAACTCCCGTCGGCTCATTCCTCTCTTCGTTGCCATCGCCTTCCTCCTCTGCTGAACAGCTGTGAATGCTGCACTCGATTCCCTCGATGCGATTCGTAGTCAGAGCGATCCAGGTGTGCCCCGACACCAGACGCCGTTGCTATTCAAAACCTGCAAAGGGTGGGTAGGGGTACACAAGTGAACTTCGCCTCTCTAAGACAGTTCAGAGTATACCGCGCGCATAATATATGACATAATAAGTTTTTTCAGCTCAAGGGGCGCTTACCCCTTTATCGCGCCCATCGTCAGCCCCCCCGCCAGGAAGCGCTGGACCACAAGAGCGAGCAGCAGCACCGGAAGCGTGACGACCGTAGCCGCCGCGCACAGCGCGCCCCAATTCACCTGGCCGTAGGTGAGGAAGTTGTATACCGCCAGCGGCAGCGTCATCGTCTTCGAGCCGCCCAGAATCAGCACAAAGATGAAGTTGTTCCACGAGGAGATGAAACTGAGGATCGCCACCGCCGTAATGCCGGGCAGGCTGAGCGGGATCATGATGCGGATCATCGTGCCCAGCTGCGAACAGCCGTCAATCAACGCCGCGTCGAGCAGCTCGCTTGGCACGTCTTCGAAAAAGCCGATCATGACCCACATGATCAGCGGCAACACCGTCAGTATGTGGGTGATCACGATACCTGCGTGCGTGTCCAAAAGCCCCAGCCGCTTATAAACGATGAAGAGGGGAACGAGAAAGGTGATCCCCGGCAGCATGCGCACCACCAACAGCGCCAGGGCCAGACCGTCCTGTTTGTACTTGGCGATGCTGTAGGCGGCCGGCAGCCCAACAATGAGCGACAGTCCCACCGAGCTCACCGCGATCGTCAGGCTGTTAAACAGGTACCTTGCGAACGGATTGCGCTCAAAGACCTCGCCATAGTGGGCCAACGTCGGGGTGAAGAACCACACGGGCGGGTCGCTGACGATCAGCAGGTTCGGCTTGAACGAGGAGATGAACATCCAGAAGAAGATAAACAGAAAGAAGACCAGAAAAACGGCCAGGATGATCCAGAAAAGAGAGTCCTGTATCTGCCTCGTCTTCCTCATTCCCATCGGCTTGAGATACGGTCTGTTCATGTTGCTTGCTCTGTAGATTGCTCTGTAGCTTGGTGGTTCAGAGCCATGCCCGCTGCCTCAGTCTGATCAAGACCGCGCTGATGACCAGGATGATCACCATGAAGACGAGGATCACGGCCGATCCATAGCCCAAATCGTAAAACTCGAACGCTGTCAGGTAGGAGTAGATATGCAGTGTCTCACTCCGTCTGCCCGGCCCGCCGGCCGTCATGATCCAGATGGCATCGAATACTTTCAGCGTATCGATAGCCCTGAAGAGCATGGCGACGACGATCGCTCCTTTCAGCAGCGGCAGCGTGATCTGGAAGAACTCCTGCAACTTGCTCGCCCCGTCTATGCGCGCTGCCTCGAACGGCTCCGTCGGCAACGAGCGCAGCCCCGCCAGCAGGATCAGCATCACGAACGGGACGCCGTGCCAGGCGTTGATCCACACGAGGCTGGGCACCACCGACGTATCGCCGGCCACCCACAAGCTTCGCGGCAGCCCCGCGACCTCCAGGAAATAGTTGAGAATGCCGATCGAAGGCTCCATCATGATCAGCCAGATCACCGACGTCGCGGTCGGTGTCGCCACCAGGGGCAGCAGGAAGAGCGTGCGGATAACGCCCAGCCCGCGGAAAGTCCGGTTCAGCACCAGCGCCATGATCATCGCCAGCACAAGTTCCAGCAGCAGGCTGGCCACCGTGAAGTAGAGCGTTATCAGGAACGCATTCAAGAATCTTTCGTCTGCAGTCAGGACCTCCACCAGGTTTTCGAGGCCCACAAATGTAAAGCGGGTCATCGTAACGTTGACCCGCTGCAAGCTCAGCGAAACTGTATAGAAGAAAGGGTAACCCATCAGCAGCAGGATTACGATGGCCGCCGGCGCCGGCAGAACGTACGCCAAATTGCGGTCGATCAGCGCAAAGGCCCGCCGCAACAGGCCCCCAGGCTGGGCATACTGCGCCTCCTGGCCAGCCCGGCCGCCGTCCTCCCTCTCGACGAGATTCTCACGGGAACCGTCCGTAGCCTGCCCAGTCCGCTCTGGTTCCGGCCCTGCATTTCGCTGCATAGGCAACTCTCTTCGCAAACTGAAAGTGGCCGGCGGCAGGAGCGCCGCCAGCCACCGCATTCATCCTTACTCCTCCTGCTCTTCCAGCATCTCCAGCAGTTCCTGCTGGCTCTTCTGAGCCGCAGCCACCACATCGCCGCCCTCGATCGAGGTCACGATCACCTGCGCGATCGACTCGCGCGCCCGCATCAGGTTGATGATCGATGGCGGGGCAGGCGGCGAAAAGTCGCCGATCGCCCGCGAATCGAGCAGTACCTGCACAAAGTCCAGATCGTCCTGCGTCGCCTGCGTCTTGTACGCCTCCGTCTCATACGGCGAGCGCCGCGGTACCGCGCCTCCGTCGAGGACGTACTTGAGCATGCTCTCCTTGTTCGAAATGAACTGCAGCAGGTACCAGCTCGCTTCCTTCTTCTGCGAGAGTCCGCCGACCGTGATGCTCCAGCCGCCCGCCGACGCTCTCTGGCCGTTGGGACCTGCCGGCATCAGGAAGTATCCAATGTTGCCGGCCACCGTAGACTTGCTCGGGTCCTGGAAGTCCTTGCGGAAGACCGCGTCGTCGATGATCATGCCGGCCTTGCCCTGGCTGAAGATGTTCACCGCACCGACATGGTCGATGTTGGGTGAGCCGGGCGGCCCGTAGAGGCGCAGCAGTTTGCCGTAGAAATCAAAGGCGGCGATCGCCTCCTCCGAATCCATCAGCGGCACGCCGTCATCGTCCTCCCACATGATCCCCATACCGCCCAGGAACCCTTTGAAGACGGAGGTCGGCACCGGCGGCTTGCCGCGCATTGTGATGCCGAATACCTCCCCGCCGCTCTGCTCCTGAACGGTTGCCGCGGCAGCTTCGAGCTCTTCAAATGTCGTTGGCGGCCCGTCGATGCCATACTCTTCGAACAGGTCCTTGCGGTAGTAGCCGATCATCGCGCTCATCTGCATCGGCACCGAAACCAGGCTGTCCCGCGAGGAGTAGCCCGCCATCAGATAGTCGCGCCCCATGTCCTCCCACAGGTCGTAGTCCTCATGGGTCATGCTCGGGTCGTCGACCCAGGGGCCGATGTCGTTGAGCCAGCCGGCATCGAACCAGACGTTCCTCTCCTCCGCGCCCGCGGGCAGCTGGAAGACATCCATGTCCTCGTTGCTCGCCATCAGCTCGACCCGGATCTTCTGCACCATCTGCGCCCACGGCAAAATCTCCGTGTTCACCTTGATCCCGGTCATCTCTTCAAACTTGGGCAAAATCGACAGCACGTGGTCGCTCAGCGGCTGTGTCTCGCCGACGTACCGCAGCTCAGTACCCGCGTAGCGCTGCCAGTCGAATCCTTCCGGCTCCGCCATAGCTTCGTCAGCGGGCGCGCCCGCGGGGGCCGCAGGCACGCAGGCGGTCAGGGCTGCCCCTGCCGTTCCCGCGCCCAGCAATCGCAATAACTGTCGACGACTGATCTGTGATCGCATGATAGGGTTCTCCTTCCCATCTTGGTTGGAACTACACCGAATCCAGTGGTTTCGATCTGTCCGTCTAAAGGATCTTGGAACAACAAAAGCAAACCGATCCTTGAACAACAACAATCTGTCAGTATGCCAACGATATTCTGCTGCAATCTCTGCGAGAAGCTCGAAAGGAATAGAGGATTTACTGGGAGTATAGTTACTTTGGCGCGGCCTGTCAAAGAGGATTTTTTCGTCCCGCCGTCGATCATTCTTGGGAGAGAGAACAATCGACGGGCCGAACGACCAGGCCGGTTAGCGAGGTTCGCGCCGCGTTGACCGCCATCTTCAGTTCCGGGCAGTGGCATCAGCCGGTGCCCGGGCATAGGACACGCTAGCTGACAAGACGGCGGAATGGCTCCTGCTTCAGGTCGCAGATCAGCAGGCTGTCCATGTCATCGGATTCGAGGCCTGATCTGATTACATCGAACGCTTCAGATGCCGCCTCAGCAGTCTGGCGGATAACCTCATCCGTGTGCGCCATGTTGAGGATAAATCCCATCGGACAATGCACGCCGCGCCGCGCCATCTCCTGAATAAACAGAGTATTGACCTTGGGGCGCAAGTCTTCGTCGGGCAAGGAAAGGGAGAGGTTCAGGGCCGTATGCAGGCCCGTGTATTCGCCGGAGAGGCCCGCGTCCGCGATGCTCCCGTTCAACGCACCGCGCAGTTTCTCGCCGGTCTCAAGAAAGAAGGCCGCAGAATCGCGCCTTTTCAGTTCACGAATCGTTGTGAGGGCCGCGGTCAAGCCGATATTGTCGCTCCAATAGGAGCTGGAGACAAACATGCGGCTGGCTGGCTCCATAACCTCTCGCGATCCCACAACCGCGCCCATCGGGTACCCGTTCGACATCGCCTTGGCCAGAACGGTCATGTCCGGTGTAACTCCCACGTATTCCTGTACACCGCCCACAGAAAGGCGCCAGCCGCAGGAGACCTCGTCGAAGATCAGGATTGCGCCGTGCGCATGAGCAAGTTCCTTGACACCTTCCAGGAACCCTGGCTCCGGCAGCGTCGAGCGAAGCGGCTCCATCATCACGGCCGCGACCTCGCCCGCATGTTCATCCAGCAGATCCCGCAGCGCATCCAGATCTCCGTATGGGAAAGGAATGACCGTACCAGCCAGCACCTTGGGGACCCCGATCGGCTCGATGCCGGCAAAAGGAAATTCGCCGCTGACCGGGTCAGCTTCGTAGTTCGCCGCCTGATACCAGTCATGCCAACCGTGATAGCCGCAGAAGATAATCTTGTCCCGGCCGGTCGTTCCCCGGGCTATGCGCGCGGCGGCGGCACAGGCCTCCCCACCACCCTTCGTATAGCGGACCATCTCGGCGCTCGGGATCGTATCGACCAACTCCTCAGCCAGTTCGATCTCAAGAGGACTGTTCAACGGGTAAAGGCTGCCGCGCTTGATCTGCTCTTCAACCGCTCGGTCGACAACATCGTCGGCGTGTCCAAGAATGACTGCCCCGACAGAGCTCATCCAGTCAATGTATTCGTTTTCGTCCACATCGATAAAGCGGGAGCCTTTGGCGCTCTGCGCATAAACGGGGCTTATGCCATTGGCATAGCGGCTCGCCCGCCGGCTGATCAGCTGCGTTCGACCTGGGATCAGTTCGCCGGCGCGTTCGTAGATCTCATAAGAACGGGTCACCGTATATTTGGACATGAGATATCTCCTTTGCCAACAGTTGAACGCCGCGCGACTGGATGGCCAGATCGGACCACGATTCTCTCAATCGGCGCCATCGTCAGCCGACGGCCGCAGTATGGTCCCGTCAGGCAGGCGTGCCGCAAACGCAAAACACCAGGCCCCCCAACTCAGGCTGCGGTGGTTGTTCAGCTTAAGAGCGATCCTGTTGCGGCCGCGTTTCAACGTTACTGTCACCTGCCGCGTATCAAAAAAGCGATGATGTGTGCGCGGCAGGACCATCTCATCGTTCAGGCTGACGATCAGATCATCGTCCCAGGCGAGTTGCAGGACCGCCTCCGTATCCGCCGGGCTTTCCAGCCATGCAAGCGCGCACGCCGCCGCCGGCCATGTGCGTGCAACCTCCTTGTTGTCCGGCCGGAACAGGTGCCCGAAATCGATAAAGCCATCGATAGCATCGCGCCGCACCCAACGCGCGATATGCTGTTCAGGCTTGATGGCGGACGGCTGCCGCCACGGTGAATCCGCTTCAAAGCCCCCATCCCACGTCGCGCCGGGATCGAACGCCTTCTCCGCCTCAAGCTCCCCGGCCATCGCCTGCCCACTCGCATCCTCGAACGGCCCGCACAACCACCAGCTTCCAGTCGTCTCAAATGGCAGATCACACGTGCCGCGGGGCAACTCAAGCTCTGGCTCTCCGGTCCGCAGCGTCAAGCCGCTGACCGAGACCGGTTCGATCTGATCCCATGGCGGCATGCGGAAAAAGGGCCGGTGCGGTTCGGTCTGATACCAGTAGGCCGTGCTGCAAATGTCGTTGCCCACGCTCCCAAAACGGAAATGCAGATGTTGGCTGAACGGAACAGCGTCCGTTTCAAAGAAGCGGTAAGCAGCCAGACTATGGTAGGCTCGGGCCGGGCCGAGATCTTCATGCACGTAATAGGGCATGCCCTGGTAAAGAGACGTATCGGGCTCGTGCAGCACGCCCCCGCTGCCGACGCCGAATGTGTCCTCGCCGCCGCTGCCTCTCAGGAAGGCCGGATCTTTCTCCCCGTCAATATAGATATTGTCCGCTCCCCCATGGGACCAGCGGGCGGCGTCATCGCGAACGCGCACACCATAGGTAAAGCCCAGAAGCCTCCCTTTGCCGGCCGCATCGAGTACAAGATAGTCTTCGCCAAATGCCTCGCAAGGGTACTCGCGCCGCCACTGCGCATGAAACCTCAACGGCTCCTCGAGTGTGCCCTCGGGATATTCGTGCCATTCAATGTGCCAGAACAGGTCCAGGCCCTTCGGGCTGATCTCAACCTCGATCCGCGCCTCCGAAGCAAAAGGCATGGGAAAGAAACTTGTGTACGTGTCCTGGTCCGAAGTGGCAAGATAAAGGCTGTTGATCGGGTACATGACCACCCCGTGGCACAGCCCGAAAAAGTCCCCGATCGGGGACTCGACGCTTGGCTCCTCTTCGCCGTCCCAATAGATGCGCAGAATCCCCCGGCGGTTAAGCCGCGCCCCCATCCAGATGCGCTGAATGCAGCCGGGCCCTTTCAATGTGGCCAGCTCGATCCGCTCGCCTTTGACGTCCGGGAGCGTAGCCAGAATCCGCCTCGGTTTGAACACTTCAGGAAGTTGTAAATCCATGTTCCTTACCTGCCTTGACCTGCATGACTGCACCTGCTCTCAGTCGACTCTGTCGACACCAGAGAGGGTCAACTCTTCTTGAAAATGGCAAGCGCCCCAGTATCCCGACCGTCCGGCTACCGGTCTCAATTGGGGTTCCTCCACCGTGCAAATCTCCTGGCGATATGGACAGCGGGTGTGAAATCGACAACCGGCTGGCGGAGCGCTAGGGTCAGGTAGCTCGCCCGCGGCAACTGCGAGGCTGGACTGGGCCCCCGGGGTGGGAAGAGGGATCGAAGCGAGCAGAGCCTCCGTGTAGGGATGGACAGGCGTCGAGCAGACGGCCGTCGTGTTGCCGATCTCGACAATCTTGCCCAGGTACATGACCGCGATTCGGTCACTGATGTGGCGGACCACCGCAATGTCATGGGCGATAAAGAGCATCGTCAGATCCAACTGCTGCTGAAGGTCCATCAGAAGGTTCAGGACCTGCGACTGCACCGACACGTCCAGCGCCGAGACCGGCTCATCCGCCACCAGAAAAGCCGGTTCAGTTGACAGCGCCCGGGCAATCGCGATCCGCTGCCGTTGCCCGCCGCTGAAGGCGTGGGGAAAGCGGCTCTGGTGTTCCGCTCGCAGCCCCACCATCTCCAGCAAACTGCCTACGCGGGCATCGACCTCCTTTCCCCTGGCGATATTATGCAGAATCAATGGCTCGCCCACGATATCGCGCACGTTCAGGCGCGGGTTCAGTGATGACAGCGGGTCCTGAAAGACCATCCCCATGTGGCGCCGCACACCCTTCATCGCCGGTTCAGGTATCCGCGTTATATCCTTGAGCTCACCGTCCATCCTGAACTGAATCCTGCCTGCCGTCGGATCGACCAGCCGGGTGATCAGTCGGCCCACGGACGTCTTGCCGCACCCCGATTCGCCCACCAGTCCGACAATTTCGCCGCGCCTGATCGTCAGGTCGACGCCGTCTACAGCATGGACCGTGCCAACCTTTCGACGCACGATACCCTTGTAAATCGGATAGTGGAGCGTCATATCCCTGACACTCACGCCAACATCACTTTCGCCCGGACTCCCGTCCTGCCAAGAGTTGACTGCGTTTGGCAACTCGTCGGTAACAGCCTCCACGCTGTCGGCCGCCACCGCCGCATGGCGCGCCGGCGCTCCGTTCGGCTGCGGCAACGATCCGTCTTCCACGACTTTCCCCGCCTGGGTTTGAGATGTCTCGAGCGTTGTGGCGCCGGCCGGCTTCGGCGTGTCATAGAGCCAGCATTTGGCCCTGTGCTGTTCACTCAATGCAATGAGCGGCGGTGTTTCCTGGCACTTGGTCATCACGTCGGGGCAACGGTCGGCAAAGACGCAGCCCTTTGGCGCTAAAGCCAGCTCGGGCACCACCCCTTCCAGTGACTGCAATGGTGTCTTTGGTTCGCTGTGCAGACTGGGAATCGAGGCCAAAAGACCTTGCGTATAGGGATGGGCCGCCTGCTCAAACACCTCCTGCACTGTGCCGGTCTCTACGATGACACCCAAGTACATCACCGAGACACGGTCGGCCTTGCTCGCCACGACCCCCATGTTGTGCGTGATTAACAGAACCGACATGCCAAGCCGATCACGCAGTTGCCCGATCAGATCCAGGATCTGCGCTTGAATGGTGACGTCCAGCGCAGTGGTTGGCTCGTCCGCGATCAGTAGCTGCGGATGGCAGGCCAGAGCCAGCGCAATCATCACACGTTGACGCATTCCCCCCGACAACTCATGCGGATACCGGCTGAGAAGCTGGCCCGGCTGCGGAAGCCCCACCATCTCCAGCATCTCTTCCGTTCGCGCGTATGCCTCTCTCAGGCCGGTCTCTTCGTGTTCGAGTATCCCCTCAGCCACCTGGCTTCCTACCGTCATCATCGGGTGAAGAGAGCGCATCGGCTCCTGAAAGATCATGGAAACCTCGCGCCCGCGTATCCGCCGCAGCACGCGCTCATTCCCGCGGTTGACCAGCATGTTGACCCGGCCTGCCCGCGTATTCAGCCAGATCTCGCCCCCCTCGAAAACGGCAGGGGGAGAGGGCACGAGTCCCACCACGCTGCGCGCCGTGACGCTCTTGCCGCACCCGCTCTCCCCAACAAGACCGACGATCTCCCCCGGCTGTACAGCGAGGCTCACGCCGTTCACGGCCCGCGTTGTACCCACGACCGATTGGAAGCTCATCTGCAGGTCTCTGATCTCGAGAGTCATTCTGAATCCATCTGCTCGCCCCCGAAACGAGGCGGGCGAGCCAGCGACTTTCACTCAAAAGCGGGAATGTGGGTCAACTGCATCGCGCAGGCCGTCCCCGACGAAATTGAATGCCAGAACGGTGACGATCACGAAAGCGACCGGTGATATCAGCCACGGCGCCACCCCCAACACGGAAACTTTCTGGGACGCCTGCAACAAGACCCCCCAACTCACTGCTGGCGGCCGCAGTCCAAGCCCCAAAAAGCTCAGTGCAGTTTCGCCCAGGATCATCTCCGGAACCGACAGCGTAGCGGCCACGATCGCATAGCTGAGGTTGGCGGGGAAGAGATGGCGCCGGATAATCCACCACCTGCCTCCGCCGCCCATGCGCGCCGACAGCACATACTCCTCATTCTTAACCGACAGCGTCAAACCGCGCACAATACGCGCCAGGCTGCCCCAATTCAGTATTGATAGGATGATCGTTATGAAAAAGAAGATACGGCGCGGGCTCCAATCAAGCGGCAATAGTGCTGACAGGGCAAGCCACAGCGGGATGCTGGGGAAGGAGAGAAGTACCTCTATCCCCCGTTGAATCGCCTGGTCGACGATCCCGCCAAGATAGCCGGAGATCATGCCGATAATGATGCCCAGGACCAAGCTAATGGCGACGCCGCACAGACCGATCGTCGTCGAGAGGCGCGCGCCATAGATCACGCGCGAAAAAAGATCCCTGCCCTGGTTATCCGTTCCAAGCAGGAAAACTTCGGCTCCCTCGACGCCGAAGAGGTGCAAGTTGCTCTTGAAGAAAAGGAACTCATACTCGTCGCCGCGGATAAAGAGGCGCAAGGGGTATCTCTCTGTTGTGTCCGCAACGTAGGTCCGTCTCAGTGTCTCAGGGTCCCTCCCCTTCTTGTATGCATAAACAAACGGCCGCAAGTGAAATTCGCCGTCAGCGTCCAAAAAACGGGGAAGCCGCGGCGGCGCCAAAATGTCCCCAAACCGGGTGATCTTGTCATAGGGGGCAAAAAACTCTGCGCCCAGCGCCACGACGTACAGGATGGCGAGTATCCAAAATCCGACAACCGCGAGTTTGTTCCTGCGAAAGCGCAGATACAGCAGCTGTCTGTAGGAGACCTGTTGCGTTACCAGGAGGTCGGTAAGGTCTTCCGAACCGCTGCCGACCGTTGCCGTCTCGGTCTGTTTCTCAGGATTTGAGTGACTCATGTTAATCGAGCGGCTCGAAGAACGTCAGATCAGCTCCAAAGTTTTCCATCGCTTCGACCTGATCTCCGCGCAGAAGCGTCCGTATCTGCCTTTCTCGCTGTTTGAGTACGATCTCTTGCCGGCGCAATGGAAACGCCAATGAGAGCATCTGACCCACAGGTGGGCCGGGAACTGACAAATAGCCGTTCGTAAAGCGCGGCCTTTGACCTCCGCCCCCAATCTCTATCTTCTCCTCCTCCACCCACGGCGGCACGCGCACAAAAAGTGGCCCTGGGCGCTTTACCCAGATGCGGAGCGCGGAATGCGTATAGGGAGACTCGACCTTGATGGCATCTGTTTCATGGTCGAACAACAGATTGACCCAATGGCCGGCCTGGTCGAAACGGGTAGCCTCCCGATATGCTTCGCATAAAGAGCCAACCGCGCCCCCGACAATGTCCATGTTGAAACTGATCCGTGTCTCTCCAAGCGGCGCATGTCCGTAAGGTGCTGGAAAGCCGAAGGCCCCGCGATGCCGGGCGGCAACTTCCCGCTTGCCGTCCACGTTTTCCGGGTTGGGGGGATCCTCGATAAAGGAAACGTCCCGCAGCTGCGACGGCAGCAGATGCCCTCTCAAGATGCGTTCGGCGTCGTGAAAATACTCGGTGTAACCCCATCGTCCCAGGATGAGCGCAGTTTCAAGGATGTCCCCCGTATTGTTCACCTCGCCGAGATCGGACGGCGCATCCGGCAGGCTGGACTCGATCACCCATCCCAGGCCGTTACGAATCTCCCACAGGCCGTTGTCATAAAAGGCCCGGACACGATTCATCAGGGCGGAGTCCATCGTCAAGTCAGCCAGCTGTGCCAGCGACGACATCACGCACGTTGTCGAATGTGTATGGGGTCCGAAACTGTCCCGATCGTAAGCGCCGTCCACGGTAAAGAAACCGCCTATCGCCTTCTCTTTGAGAACAATCGCCAGTTCCAGCGCCGGCCCATACCCGGTGGCACGGTATAGCTTGACCAACGGACCGATAGCGCGGGCAATGCCTACAATGAAGGACGACTCCGACAGGACGTTCAATCCCAACTCTTCCGTGAGACGTTTGCAATCCCACCCGCGAGCCGCGTCCCAGTAAGAGAAAATCGCGGCGATACTCGCCTCTGCCAGCTCACGGGCCTGAGCCGAATCGCGAAACTTCGCCAGCGCAAAGAGCGCGTGGAATCCTTCACGTATGTGATGCGGACGAAAATTTACGAGCCTGCCGCCGATTTCGTCACGATTCAGGGGTAACGGCAGCGGCCCGCTGTAGGAAAAGAACGCCGCTCTAGCCAGCTTGTCTACGCATTCCTCCCCGATTGCGATGCCGGCGGCATTTTCAGCATTCAGCAGAGCATTCAAGTGCCGCCCCGGAACGTGGGCCTCACTGTTCACGGAGCTGAAGCTCAACTCAGCCTCGGGAAGAACTGACGAACCAAAAAAAGGAATGTCGTTATCATCGGCATTGAATACGCTGCACATCGTCTGACAGCCCAGCCGAATGGCGTCGAGGATGTCCGTCGAGTTCACGTCTTTCAATCGCGTCATAACCGGAATTCACCACTTCGTTACACTGAACAAAATCGTGTTTCAGAAAGGTACCGATTGCTCTCACAGGGAACTGTCAAACATCAGACCCTCGCACAGAGTCCAAGAAAGTCAACAATTCAGCTTTCCAGACGGAT
This sequence comes from Caldilineaceae bacterium, assembly GCA_965204525.1. Classification (GTDB taxonomy): domain Bacteria; phylum Chloroflexota; class Anaerolineae; order Caldilineales; family Caldilineaceae; genus Bin5. Next base: position 4,758,380 of record OZ241994.1, read on the forward strand.
TCGGGGATCCAGCCAGGCCAGCGTCAGGTCGGCAAGAAAATTGCCGATCACCAGGGCGAAAGTCAGCAACACGATGATCGTGCTCGCCAGATACATGTCTTCGCTCATCAGTGCATCCAGGAGCAAGGGCCCCACCAGCGGCAGAAGCAGCACCAGCGAAACGATGGTTGCGCCGCTGATTATGCCAGGAAAGCTCAAACCAATACTGGAGACAATCGGGTTGATGGCCACTCGCAAGCCATGCTTGAAATAGACCTTCGCGCTCGACAACCCCTTCATCCGCGCCGTGTCCATGTAAGGCTCGCTCAATACATCCAACATCTGGGCACGCATAACGCGAATCGTGCCGGCCGTTCCCGCTGTGCCAATGATGACCACGACCACCCAGATATGCTTCAGAAAGTCCACCAGCTTTGCCCACGACCACGGTGCAAACAGATACTCCGCCGAGAACAGCCCGCCAACACTGGTGGACCCAAACACCATGACTGAGACAAAGAGAATGATCAGGGCCAGAAGAAAGTTGGGGGTGGCCATGCCGATAAAGCCAATTACAGTAAACAGGTAGTCCCATCCTGAATACTGTTTGACGGCCGAAAACATACCGATCGCGATTCCCACCACCATGATGAAAACCAGCGTGACAAAGCTGACGGCCATGGTCAGCGCCAGCCGCTCATTCAACAGATCGGCGATCGGCTGTTTCATCACCATGGAATATCCGAAGTTGAACGTGATGATGGACGAGAACCAGCGCCAAAACCGGACAGGCAAGGGCTTGTCCAGGGCAAATCGCTCGATTACCGGCTTGACCTGCGCCTCGATCTGATCCGGCGGGATCCTTTCCGCTTCAAGCTGCCCCCGCAAGACCGTCGAATAATCGCCCGGCGGCAACTCAACCACGACAAAGCTGATGATTGAACTGAGCAGCAGAACCAGGAGCATGTTCAGCAACCGGCGGATGATGAACTGCTGCATCGTTGTCCTTTTTTCATGTGAAGAAAGAGAGTATACCCACGAAGAGAGAAATTGAGGGAGAGGAGAGAGAAATTGCGAGGAGCGAGTGGTGTTCTCTCACGCCTCACTCCTCTTTCCTCACCCCTCGTTTCTTACCCCTCATCGATCCAGAACTGATGGAACCATGTGTCCCCTTCGTCCGGATTGATGACCACGATCTCGTCTGTTCCATAACGGCCCCAAACGCCGCGCAGCTTCTTGCTGACCCCGATTGGTTTAGGGCTGTTTTGCACAAACCCCATGCCGAAGAGCTGGTCGGCCAGCAGCAGCTTGTGGCGGCGCAAGGCATCGCTGCGCTCCGCCTCGTCGGTTGTGGTGAAGCAGATATCCTCCAACTCAAACAGCTCGCGCAATGCGCCGGTAGGCTCCACCCCTGGGCGCTCATCCGCAGGCTTGTCCCGGTTTCGCCACCAGGAAGCATTCGACGGGGCAAACCCGTGGGCGCCGGTACCGATGATCAGATCCCACAACCAGGTCCCGCCCCACCAGCCGAGGATATACACTTCAAAGTCCCGGTTCTTGATCCTCTCCGCCCGCACCGGGTGCTGTACGCTCTTGGGGAGGGAACGTACACCGACCTCGTTCCAGTATTCGGTGATGATCTCGAACGTCTCGTCAGAGCCCGCCGGCCACCCCGATACGAAGTAGGCGATCAAGGTCATCTTCGTGCCGTCGGCAAAGGTTCTGTACCCCTCGTCGTCTCGATTGTCCAGGCCGATGGCATCCAACATTGCGGACGCTTTCTCCGGATCATAGTCAATCCACTTGCCATCGATCTCCGGGTCGTACTTGCCCGACTCGTTGATGCCCTGCCCGACTTCTCCAAAACCACCGTAAACCGTCTCCAGGATCAGGCTCCGGTCGACCGCAATCGACAAAGCCCGCCGGAAATCCGGTTCGCCAAGAACTTCAGCCCAGTTTGGATCGACATGGGCCGTATTGAAGCCGATGCCCAAGTTGGTTTCCCGGACGTACAGGAGCGTGTCGATCTGCGACTTTTCCTCGTTCTCCTTGAACAGGACAATGTCCGTCCCCGAGGTAACGCGACGAATGTAATGCGTCTCGCCGGCCAGGAATTTGAGCCTCTCGGTCTCTCCGTCCGCATCGCCCAGCAGGAAGTTTTCGCAGTAGTCAGTGTAAGGCAACTGCCGTCCGTCTCTGTCAACTACCCAGTAGTAGGGATTCCGCTCCAGGCGGACCAGCTGTCCCTCTTTATAGTCCACGATCCGCCACGGCCACAGAACCGGTCGCTCGGGGTCCTCCAGGTAACGCGGCAGCCGCAGCGCGTCAACCATCTCCTGGAACTGTTCCTTGGGATCCTTGCCGTCAATCGGGTTGAAGGCCGGGTGGAACTGCTCCATGTAGTGCGGCGCACAGCTGTCTATCGGCGTGTTCTCGCCTCCGGAGAAACCCTGCGTCTCCAAAAGGAAGAGTGGCTTGGACTTGCCGAAATTAATCTGAAGCGTGTAGTCGTCTACCGCGATCATTTCGTCCCCGGCAGGATCCAGGTTGTACATGCTCCACGGGGAGTCAGCGTACTCCGACTTAACAATGTTATCCCACCACCAAACAATATCGGCGGTCGTGTAAGGCTCCCCGTCGGACCACCTTGCGCCCTTTCGCAAGTAAAAAGTAATCGAGGTCGAATCATCCGAGAACTCCCATCCCTCGGCAAAGTGCGCCACGAATTCGCTGCGGTCGGAAAGCAGCCGCGCGTAGTTGATCTGGGCCAGCATGTCGATGTCCTTGACATGGCCCAGTTTCAGGGTGCCGCCGTAACGGCCTTCCTCCGGTTCGAGAATCTGTACATCCTTGGCGTCCCAAACCAGTGGGTTTGCAGGCAGGCGTTGATCGAGCGGCGGCAACGTGCCGGCCTCGACCATCTCGGCCAGCATCGGCGCCTCCGGTCCGGACGGGGCGGCCGGCGCCGCCTCCACTTCCGCGGGCGCCGTTTCCTGCACCGCGGGGGCGCATGCCGCCATTACGGCGCCCGTCGCCGCTATCGCAGACAGACGCAAAAACGTTCGACGCGTGATCTCTTGCTCTGACATGGGTCTTCCTCCCTGTGTTGAAATTCCGTGGGTGATACTATCGTGAAAATCACAGGAGTACGACGTGTTTGCAGGAGCGTCAAACAATAATTCGCTATTGTTTCTGCAATGTCGTCGGAGGAAATGGAGATATATAAAGTATAAATGTCAATTATGCGGCTGTCAAAGCCTTTTTTCGCCCTAACGTTTTACTTTATTGGGACTGGGAACAACCGACCGTTCGAACTTTCGAGGAGGGACCCGGAAAGCGCGTCGCCTCGGCCGCCAACTTCTGGGCGGAAGCCGATCAAGGGAATTTGAGTTTTTGTGGTGGTCACGCCCGCTGTCGCGTTACAAACAGCGCGCAACGTGTCGTGTCGGGAGAATGGGGAGGGAGGCACCAAAGGATTGTCAACCTTCGGGCTGTGAGGGCTGCCGAAGTGGATAATCTGCAGCGGCAACTACCGGAGTCTAGCGTTCGAAAACCTCCTCGTCCTCTTCCAGGCCGGCCAGTATTTCGGTCCGTTCACCATCGGTTACCCCTAGAGTAATGTCGACCTCGATCGTGCTCTCACCCTCTCTGACCAGCGCGTAGCGCCGGTTGAAGTAACTGTGGATCGCCGCATTGGGAATGGTCAGTATGTCCTCTTTTCGCTCTACAACAATGCGCAGGTCGGCCAAAGCCCCGATCTCCAACTCCAGTTCAGGAGCCGCGAACTCCACGCGAATGGGAAGCCCTTCATCGGCGCCGCCTGGCGTTGAGACCTGAATGAGCTGGCCCGTAACCTCATTCTGCGGGTAGTCGCGAAAGCGAATCGTGACAGCCTGGCCAAGTCGCAACTTCGGCAACGCCTCCTCGCTGGGACCTGAGCTCCTGATCTCAAGGGCGTCGGGCGCCGCCAGCCCCATCACCGGCGCGTATTCCGCCACCAGTTGCCCTGCCTCCCCGTCCGTGTAGCGCACCACCCCGTCGAAGGGGGCCAGCAGCTGCGCCTGCCGGATGCGGTCCCGCAGCATCTCCACATCGATCACCTTGAGCTCCGCCTCCGCCTGATAGAGCGCGATCTCTCTGTCATGCTGATCCGCCAGCAGCGCCAGTTTCGTCTCCGCGGCCGCCACCGCCAGCTCCATGCGCGCGAGGTCGGCCTCCCCCGCTCCGCCCCGCCCCTGCTCCAGCGTCAGCCTGTCCATGTCCAGGGCCGCCTGTGCCTCCGCCAAGGCAAGCTCCTTGGCTCCCAGCGCCGCGTCCACTCGCAGCCGGGCGATCTCCAGCTGTTTCTCCGCTTTGGCAAGCTCGTGCGGCAAGAATCCGACATCCAGTTCGGCCAGCAGCTGTCCCGCCTCTACCACTTCGCCCGGTTCAACATGAAATCCGTTCAGACGTCCGCCAATGCGAAAGGAAAGGTTCACCCGCTGCAGCGAATCCACCATGCCCAACAGCGTCACGCTGTCGACGATATCGCCGCGCTCGATTCGATGCACCGCCTTGGGAAGCGGCACAGGCGTAGGGATGGGAGTAGGCGTGACCAACACGTCACCGGGCAGCTGTTCACAGCCAGCGACCAGTGCAGCCACCAGAAAACAAACAGCCAAGCCAACTGCACGCTGCTTCGCATAGCCAAATTTCTTCAGCATAGTCCCAAGGTCCTGCTCATTCCCCAACCATCCACTCACTGACCACTGCAGTCACTCCGTCTCCTCAGGCCTGACCTCTCGTCCCTCTTTCGCCGACAACTGCGCCGCGCGACAGAACCGGAGCACCGCCTTCCCTTCCTCGCCGCTCAGTTCCGACTGCCGCCCTTCCGCAATCGCGTCAACGAAGTCACGCACGCCGGCAACGAAACTGGCGCCCCAATCCGAGTCAACCTCGGGAAACGCCGTCGTCTCGCCGTCCCGGTACATCTCCAGCGCCGGTCTGTCCAGCAACATCGAAGTGCAGCGGTTCACCCAGATGAACCCGCGCGAGCCGGTCAGCTCGACCCACTCGTCCTCAGGTCGACCGTACTTGGTTGGAACCAGGATGTCGTCGGAGGTTATCGCTTCGTAGGAGCCGTACTTCTCGGCATCCTTGTACTTCCAGATTACTACAGCCGGGCTGTCAAGCATCCAGCCGTGCTGTATGGGGCGGTGCGTGATCCAGGCAAACACCTTTTCCGGCGCCCCCATGAACCACTGCGCAATCGAGAAGAGATGGTATCCATAGTCCAGGATCACCCGGCCGCCGCCGCTCTGGGCCGGGTCGAAGCGCCATACCCAGCGCCTGTAGGGTATCTCCCAGTCCTCCCCCGATGTACCCTGCACGCACTTGATGCGTATCGAGAGCGGCTCGCCAATCGCGCCGTCGTCGAGAAGCTGTTTTGCCTTGACCAGGGGTGGGTAGAAGCGAAAGTTCTCAAAAACGCGCATCAGCTTGCCCGCACGTCCCGCCGCCTCGATCAGCGCATCGCACTCGGCAACCGTGATCGCCATCGGCTTCTGTATCGAAACGTGCTTGCCCGCCTCCAGCGCGGCAATGCCCATCTCCGCATGCAGATGATGGGGCGTGATCACCTCCACGGCGTCCACCGCCGGGTCGGCGAGCAGATGCCGGTAGTCGGTGTACGTCTTCGCAATCTGCCACTCCGACGCGCGCCGCTGCAGCAGCGCCTCGTCGACGTCGCAGATGGCGTGAAGTTCTGCTTTGGGGTAGTCCTGGTAACCGAGGTAGTGCAGGTCGGTGATCGCGCCGGCGCCGATAAAGCCGACGCGTAGCTTTTTCCTGCCGCCGCTCACTGTTGCGTCCTTCGGCCTTCCCCAAGGGCCGGCAGATGGCGTCGGGTCAGGCCGAACTCGAACATGCGCGCCGACGGTTCCATGATCGGCCACGGCAGCGTTCCCGGCAATTCGATCAGAGCACTCCGATCCGCTTCGATCGCCTTCGTCACGGCAGGACCAAGCTGCTCGATAGATTCGACTCGGTAGCCGTCCACGTCGAACGCCTCCGCCAGGCCCATGAAATCCGGGTTTACCAGGTCCACTTCGTGCGCAGCACCGTAGCGGACCTCCTGCTGCGGCCGCAAGACCCCGTAAGCCGAGTCATTGAAGACCAGTGTTACAATCGGCAGACCAAGCTGCACCGCGGCCGCCAGCTCCTGGCAGTTGAACAAAAATCCACCGTCCCCGCAGAGCACAACCACCGGCCGCTCCGGCCTGGCTACCTTCGCCCCGATTGCAGCCGGCAGCCCAAAGCCCAGCGTGCAGAACCCCCACGGGTAAATGTTCGTGCGCGGCTCATAAATGTCCAACAAACGACGGCACCAGTACGCGGCCACCGTCAGGTCGCTAACAATGATCGTCTCACGCGGCAGCGCCTTTCGCAGCGTCTGCACAAGCTCCACGCCTTCAGGCGCCCGTTCCTGGCAGTAGGCCCATACCTTCTGCCGCAATTCGGCGATTCCGGCGGCACTGCCGCCATCTTCCCGATTCGCATCCTGAAGCTGCGCGTTGATCAGCTGTAGTGCCGTGCGAGCATCCCCCAATACGCCGACCGTGGCCGGGTAGTTGCGGTTGATCTCTTCCGGATCGATTTCGACATGGATAAGCGACTCCGGCAAGCGCAACCCCCATCGATCCGACTCCTCCTCGGTAAAGCGCGTGCCCACCGCCAGCATCACATCAGATTCAGCCAGAAACGCCCGCGCCGCCGGATGCAAAATCGTCGCGCCCGCGGCCAGCGGATGGTCGTCCGCAACCGCGCCCTTGCCCAGCACAGTAGTGAAGATCGGCGCCTGCAACCGCTCGGCCAGTGCCTGCAGCTCTGTGCCCGCCCCGCTCCCGATCACGCCACCGCCCGCCCAGATGACCGGCCGCCGCGCTGCGCGCAGCAGCCGCGCTGCGCGCTTCACCTGCTCCGGATCAGGCGCCTCCCGGTCCACCGCAGCCGGCGCGGGGATCGTCACGTCACTGCTCTCGTCCAGCGTATCGCACGGAATTTCCACTGCGACCGGTCGCGGCCGGCCGCTCTGCATCTGCGCGAAAGCCTCCCTCATCACCCCGGGAATCGAAGCCACCGTATCCGCCCGCGCTCGCCACTTCGTCACCGGCGCAAAGCTCCCCAGCTGGTCCTCACACTCATGCAGATAGCCTTTGCCCAGTCCGATTCCCTCAGCCGGGATCTGGCTGGCAATACACAGAACCGGCGAAGAGTCGCTGTAGGCCGTCCCCAGCGAGGCCAGCGTGTTGAGCGCAGCCGGCCCCGTTGTACTCAGGCAGACGCCAACCTCGCCGCTGGCGCGCGCGTAGCCGTCAGCCATAAACGCCGCCCCCTGCTCATGCCGGGCAAGAATGTGCCGGATGCCGCCCATCTCCCGCAAGGCGTCGTAAATTCCCAGATTGTGCGTCCCCGGAATGCCGAACACCGTGTCGACACCGTGCGCCTCAAGGGACCGCACGACGGCTTCACCACCGGTCATGCGCATCGATCAGTTACTCCCGTGAATTGTAGACAAAGGAATGTACACACAGTGGAGACGTCTGTTAGACAACGTCGCGAAGAACGGTCTCTCATTGCAGTCACTGACCACTGCAGTTAAGCTTTCAGGCCCGTCATTGCTATGCCGCGAATGAAGTAGCGCGACGCAAAAGCGTAGATCGCCATGACGGGAATAACCGTCAACATCGATCCGGCCGCCCACATCTCGTAACGCGTCCACCACAAATTGCGCAGGCCGGCCAGCACCAGAGGGAGCGTCTGCTTGTCCTGGCTGCTGAGTACGATCAGGGGCCAGAGGAAACTGTCCCAATTGACGAGGAAGACAAAGACGGCAAGCGCTGACATCGGTGACATCGACATCGGCAGCACCAATGTGAAGAAGATACGCCACTCGGACGCGCCGTCAATGCGGGCGGCATCGATCAGTTCGAAAGGGATGCTCTCCATGAACTGGCGCATCAGGAAGATGCCGAATGCCGTATAAAAGCCGGTTATGATGATGCCGGCCAGATGGTCGGCCAGGCCGAAACTGTTCGCAATCGTGATATACAGCGGAACCATGATCACCGCAAAAGGCACCATCATCGTCGACAGGATGATGGTAAAGAGTACCTCCTTGCCCACAAAACGATACTTGGAAAAGATGTACCCCATCACCGACGACGTGTAAACGGAAACGACCGTTACCGACACCGCCGATACGATGCTGTTGCGAAAGGCAGCATAAAAGTTCACCCGGCCCAATATCTCTTCATAGTTGCGCAACGTCCACGTTTCGGGCAGCAGCGCCCTTGATTCCACAAGCTCCTTGAACGGCTTGAGTGAAGCAAAGACCATCCATATGAACGGGAAAATGGCTATCACAACCATTCCAAGCAAAAAAATATGCATGACATTTTGTGATATTTCGATGCGCCTGGGCGGCTGGCGCCGCGCATCTCCTGCCTTGCTTATGACTGCCATAACGGTCTGTCCTTCAAAGTTGGGTGGCTGCTAATCACTGCCAGGTTCCGATTCAGACGACTATGAAGAGCCCCGGGCCGTTAGTATGTCCACGAGGGACGGATCAATTTGATTTGCAAAATGCTGATTGTCAGGATAAACGCGAATTGAAACAGGGAAGCGGCCGTGGCTGTGCCGAAGCGGATGTCCAAAAAGGCTTCCTGGTAAACTAGCAAGTTGTACAGGAACGTGGAGTTTCCTGGGCCGCCCTCCGAGCCAAACAGGACAGTGGGAAGCGTGAATTCCTGCAAAGAGCCTATGGCCAGCAGAACGGTCACCAGAAGGATTGTATGGCTCATAAGCGGCATGGTGATGCGCCAGAACTGCTGCCACGGATTGGTCCCGTCAACCAGGGCAGCGTCGTACAGTTCCGACGGAATGTTCAACATGCCTGCCGTGAGGATGACAACGAAAAAGCCCAGCCCTTTCCAGGTGGCGATGACGACAGCGGTCGGTAGCGCTGATGAGGAACTGGAAAGCCACTGCAGTTCAGGCAGCCCTATGGTACTCAACAGTTTGTTCAGCTGCCCAACCTCCGGGTCCATCAACATTTTGAATAATAAGGAGACAGCTACCAGCGACACCACCACTGGAACAAAAATCAGCGCCTGATAGACGTTACGCCCCCGCTTGACCTTGGACAAAAAGACGGCGATTAGCATGGCCAAAGGCAGATTGAATATGAACGAATACACGGCCCACAGAATTGTATTCTTGACCGAAACCCAAAACAGGGGATGCTGAGAGATTTTTATGAAGTTGCCCAGTCCGACAAATGGGCTGTTGCCGGGGTCCAGCAGCTTGTACGCGACGGTTGACATGCGGAACGCCTGAATGATCGGCCAGAAGCTGAAAATCCAGTACCAGATCAGCAACGGGACGATCATCGTAAAGCCAAACCAGAACTGCGGCTTGCGCAGCGTCTTCTTGACAACGAACCAGACGCCCATCGTTTCAGCCCGGCCCGAGGCTCCGCTCCCGTCTGCAATTGATGTCATTTTCAGGTTCCGTTCTCAGTAATGGATGAGCGTTCACAGTGCAGCCTTCCCGGCCCCACCTAATCCAATGCTTCAACGAGCAGCAGCTCCGAGGTCAATGCGGTTTCCAATCGCGAGGTGATGCCAGAACGCGTTAGCGCCAGTCCGTCGACTTCGCAGTTCTCAGCGCTGTTGTCAAATGTAACGCGATAGCGCCGGCCCGGATCGATTCCCCTGAAGCGCAGCAAGTATTCCGGTTCAGCCGGGTCGCTGAGTCGAAACAGCCCTGCAACGGCCCGCGTTCGGTCCCGCGATGCCAGCTCCAACACGCCCCAGCCGCGCGGCTCGAATCCTTTGATCACAGGCGTATGATGATAGATTCGGCTGGTCGGATGGATCGGGCGTACGAACTCCTTGTAAATCCGTACGGCATTGCGGATGCGCGCCTGCTGGACCGCGTTGGGCGCGGCGTCTTTGAGATGGAACCAGTTCAGCGATGGATGCACGAACAGCTGCAACCGGAACTGAAAATCCAACTCAGCCGTGCGTTGCCCCGACTGGCCCATACCCGCCAGCCGGTCCACCCGCTCCGGCGGCAGCGCCATCGACATCCCATTCGTAATCGAAAAGGCGCGCGGCGCAATCTGCCAGTCGGTCACCCAGGTATGGTCAAAGTAGCGGACCATGCCCACATCGGTCCGGGCGCCGCCGCTGGCGCAGTTTTGAAAGATTACATGCTTGTGGCGCGCGGAAAGCCGCGCATAAATGCCGTAGACAGCCTCGTAATAGCGCCAGTAAGCGTTCTCAATAAATCCCGACTGTTCACTGTATCCACCTGCGCCAATGTTGCCGATGTTGTAGTCCAGCCGGAAGAGATCCAGCTCGTGCTCCACGATCAGACGGTCGATCTCGCTCTCCATCCATTCGGCCACGTCAGGCCTGGTGAGATCGATCATCCCGCCCAGCCCGCCTTCATCGCCGTACGGCCGGGCCAGCCACTCAGGACGCTCCCTGGCAATGCTGCTTTCCGTGCCCACACGCTCCCCGTCCATCCACAGGCCGAACTTCATGCCCTTGCCGTGCACATAGTCGCGAAACGGCTTCAGGCCCCCTGGAAAACGCTCAAAACTTACCTGCCAGTCGCCTACCGTCGCATGCCAGCTGCCATGCGGCGGCGTGTACCAGCTCGCATCGATCAGAAACACCTCCGCGCCCGCGTCAGCGCAGGCGTCGATCTCGGAAAAAATCAACTCCGGCGTAAGCTCCTGCTCCGGCCCGATGCCGCTCACGACCAGCCCCGCGTGTTCGGGATTCTGCGGCGGGATGACGCTTGTCCGCAGGTGGTCGTGCAGTGCCTGAATGCAGTCGTCGAAATCTCCGATCACGACGCCCAGGTGCATCTCCGGCGTGGTAACCGTCTCGCCGGGCGCGATGACGCGCAGCGGCGCCGGTCCGTCCGGGCCGGCCCGAAACCAGAGCCGCGACTTTTCCCGGCTATCCCCGTCGTCTACGTCAAACTCGAAAGCATACCCTCCCGACCATGCCAGCGTCCCCACGAAATGCTCGCCGCCCTCGTGGTTGCGCAGCACAAAGAAAGGATGTCTGTGGCGGCCGCGACGGTAACGGCCATCGATCCGGTAGCCCGCCCGCGGCAGCGCCCGCCAGTCGAAGTCGCCCTCATTGCCCCAGTGCGTGTCGATAAAGTAGCCGACCGAGTAGGGCGACGCCTCGTCATCGATGTCGTATGCGCACGTCTGCAGCACACCGCTCCATGGAAAAGCCGCCGAAAGCGCAGCCGGTTGCTCGGAGCAGTTGACGATCTCCAGCCAGCGCGTCAGGATCGGCGTGCCGTCCAGAACTGTGTGAACGCGCACGACCACAGGGCGCACCGAGTGACGCAGTTCCAATACCGCCTTCAACCCAATCTCTTCTTCAGTCTGGGAAAAGTCGCTCCATTCCCAGTGCGAGCGCAGAAGCTGCCCATCCACCTCCACCCAGAAGGCCTGCGGGGCCGGATGCGAGGCCGCGTCAAACCGTTCCGGTTCGGGATTGGTGTAACCCGAGCCGTTCCAACCCCGTCCCACCAACTGCCCGCGACTCAAAGATTCCTGGTAAGCGGCAAGCCCCGATCGATAAGAGATCGTTGGATCCGGGTCGCTGGAAAGAAAAATGTCCGTGAAAGGCTCTGTCATGTCCTGACCCACATTGGAGGAGCACTGCGACCGAAGGGTGAGAGAAAAGAGTAGCGAGAGCCGGGGTCGCTACGTCCCCCAACTCTCACTCCTCACTTCTCTTCACTCTCTTCTCGGTCTTACGGTTCCACTCCCAGCTCGCGAACGTCGCTGACCCATTCCTGGTACTGCGCTTCGCACCGGGCCTGGATCATCTCCACCGCTTCCTCGCTGCTGATATTGCCCTGACGCACTTCCGAGCACCCTTCGCCAATGGCCGCGCCGATTTCACCGATCGAGCCGAAACCGACACCCTCGAAAGTGGTCTGCGGCAACAGGTGCTCCTGGAGGACCTTTGTCAGTTGCACCAGCGGCCCTTCGGGATCATTGTTCACAAAGTGGTCATAGCTGCCGACCAGGCCCTTCCAGGCGGTGTTCGGCTGTCCGCCGTAGATCATGGCGTACGAGGTCTGGCCTTCGTCCGTCACCAGCATGCGCAGGAACTCGATCGCCATCTCAGGATTTTTCGCCTGCTTCAGCGAAATGAATCCCCAGCCGCCTTCACCGCAGAAGATCGGCGGTTCGCCTTCATGGATCATCGGCGCGCCTGCCATGCGATAGGTATAGCCCAAATCCCAGGCAATCGGCATCGAAGGCGTGCCGTTGCCGCGCGCCAGCGCCACCTTGCCGGCCAGCGCAGCGTCAACGTGGTTCTGGTCCAACTGCGTCTCGATGCCCAGTTCCACCGGGCCCTCAACAAACAGCCTCATCGCCTCCATACCCTCTTCGGTGTTGATGTTGAACTGCTTGTTCTCGAGGTCCCACCAGTCCATGCCCTTGGGGTCCAGCAGCGTGCGCAGAATGCCGAGATAGCTCATGTCATCCCAGCCCTGGCTGCTCAGGCCCCACTTGGTCACTTTGCCGTCCTCCTCGACCTGCAAAGCCTTCCCCAGCTCCCACATGCTTTCGTAGCTCTCGAAGTAAACTTCGCCGTTCAACGGCGGATACTGGTCTTCCAGCCCCAGCGCAATCACATCCTCGCTCGGCACATTAACCATGTTGCCCACGCCGTTACACTCGGTCGGCACGCCCCAGATCTCGCCCTGCCACATGTAGGCGCCAATCGCGTCGCCTACAAAGTCCTCGTCAGGATCGACATCCATGTGGTTGTAGACCTGTTCGGTGCAGGGGACCAGTGCCTGGTGAAGATGGAGGCTCGTCAACTGTTCCCCCATAATGCAGGCAACGTCAGGCTGCGTGCCCGCGGCCAGGGCGGCAATCACCTTGGGTGGAATGGGCCAAGCCTGCGGCTGTACCTCGAATGTCCCGCCGCCCTGCTCCGCGAACAGGTCGGAAAGACGCTGGTACGCTTCCACGTGGGGGTCATACTGTAAGCCCCACATCACACCTTGCCTTTGCTCCCTGGGCACGGCTGCCATGTCGCCACCAGGCGCGGTCGGCGCAACACAGGCCGCCAGAAGGCTGGCTCCCGCCGCCCCCACCGAGACTTTCAGAAAATCTCTACGACTGTGCATCTTTCGCTCCTTTGTTTGAGGTCATTAACCAAGCCAGTTTGGAACTCTTTTAGCGTGAAAAAGATAAGGAGAGAAGAGCAAGAGGTCTCCTCCCGCTCCTCACTCCTCTTCACTCTCACTCGCCTTTACGGTTCCAGGCCCAATTCACGCACGTCGCTCACATACTCCTGGTACTGAGCCTCGCAGCGCGTCTGGATCAGTTCCACTGCTTCCTCGCTGCCGATGTTCCCCTGCCGCACCTCGGAGGCCCCCTCCGTGATGGCAGAGCCGATTTCGGCGATCGAGCCGAAGCCCACGCCCTCGAAAGTCGTCAGCGGCTGCAGATGCTCCTGGAGGATCTTGGCCATACCGACCTGAGGACCATCAGGATCAGGGTGCGTGAAGTGATCGTAGACGCCGACCAAATCCTTCCATGAAGTGTGGACAGCGCCACCGTAGATCTTCGCGTACTCAAGCTGTCCTTCGTGCGTGACCAGCATGCGCAGGAACTCAACCGCCATATCGGGGTTATGCGACTGCTTCAGCGAAATGAAGCCCCATCCACCCTCTCCGGCGAACAGCGGCAATTCGCCTTCAAAGACCATCGGCGCCCCACACATTACGTACGTGTAGCCCAGTTCCCAGGACATCGGCAGCGATGGCGTGCCGTTCCCGCGTGCCAGCGCAACCTTGCCGGCCAGGGCCGCGTCAACGTGCGACTGGTCCAGCTGGGTCTCGATACCCATCTCCACCGGCGTCTCGACGTATAGCTGCATCGCCTTGACGCCCTCTTCCGTATTGATGTTGAACTGCTTATTCTCCAGGTCCCACCAGTCCATGCCCTTCTTGTCAAGCAGCGTCCGCAGGATGCCGAGATAGCTCATGTCATCCCAGCCCTGGCTGCTCAGGCCCCACTTCACGACCTTGCCGTCCTCCTCGACCTGCAACGCCTGCGCCAGCTCCCACATGCTCGGATAGCTCTCGAAGAAGACCTCTCCGTTCAGCGGCGGGTACTGGTCCTCCAACCCAAGCGCAATGACATCCTCGCTGGGAACGTTCACCATGTTGCCGACGCCGTTAGCCTCGGTCGGTACGCCCCAGATCTCGCCCTGCCACGTGTAGGCGCCGATCGCGTCACCCACAAAAGACTCTTCAGGGTCCACACCCATGTGGTTGTAGACCTGCTCCGTGCAGGGGACCAGCGCTTGGTGCAGATGGAGGCTGGTCAGCTGTTCGCCCATGATGCAGGCAACATCCGGCTGTGTCCCTGCCGCCAGCGCGGCAATCACCTTGGGCGGGATCGGCCAGGCCTGCGGCTGTACCTCGTACGTCCCGCCGCCCTGTGACTCGAACAGATCGGCAAGTCGCTGGTACGCTTCCACATGGGGATCATACTGCAAGCCCCACAGGACACCCTGCCGCTGCTCACTGGGTATGGCCGCCCCCTCGCCCGCAGGCGCCATCGGCGCCGCGCACGCGGCCAGCAGGCCAACGCCCGCCACGCCCGCTGTTGTCCTCAATACTTCTCTGCGACTGTACAACTTCCTGGACATCTTGTCCCTCCTGAAAGATTGTGAGTGTGAACACAGTTGTTGCGTTCGTTTGAGGATATATCCGTCACTATTGCGGCCTTGTGTATTGCGGCTATATTGCTGGTATGGCTATAACCGCATCCGCCGCGAAAGGAACTGCGTTCCAATGCACTGCAGTTTGGCCTGAGAGGCATTCGAAGACTCTCAGGCAATTATCTATTCTGAACGGTGACCAGCAAGTTGAGGACTACAATAAGTGCTGCAGCCCACTTCAATGATGGCTGCCCCGGTTCGCGTTTATATCATGTGGAACTGAGCATGGAAGGACAAATCGTGAATTGACGTCACTGCCGATCATACTATACAATCCATCCTGGTTGTCGCCAACCACCCGAAAAGTGGTCAGCCGGCACCAATAAGGTGGCGCCGCTATCTTAGCACTGCTGTCAGCAATTTCACAATCGGAAAAAATATCTCGGTTGCCGCCAGGGACGCTGTCCTGGCCTTGTCGAGCCGTCGACTGTTCCCCAACGCGTCAATTCTTGACGGACAGACTTTCGGGCCTTGGAAGCGACCCACTGCTGACACCCAAATCACCAGGAGAGAAGTTATGTCTAGGAGAACGACTTGGAGATGGATGGCGTTGGTCCTCGTACTGACTCTGGTGCTCTCGGGCTGCCAACCGGTGCAACAGGCTGCCCCCGGCGATGAAGCTATGGCCGGCGAGGAAGTGGTCATTGCCGTCGGCATTGAACCGGTCAGCCTGGACGCCTGGCGCTCCTTCGCCGGCACCGGCGGACCAGGCTTCCGTAACGCCATTGAACAGCTGATCAACCGTGATTTCACAACCGGTGAGTTCGTCCCAATCCTGGCCACTTCCTGGGAGCGACTAAACGACACCACCATCCGCTTCCAACTCCGCGAGGGCGTCACCTTCCACGACGGCTCCCCCTTCAATGCTGAAGCCGCCGCCGCCAGCATCAACCACACCTTCGACGCGGACAACGCCTTCGACCTGCTCGACTTCCTCGGTACCATGAGCGCAGAAGCCGTTGACGAATACACGTTGGACGTGTCGACACCCGAGCCCGACCCAATCCTGCTCGGTAAGGTCGAGTGGGTAGGCATCTCCTCAGCCAAGCAGCTGGCCGAGGATCCCGACGCCTACCATACCGAGATCGTCGGCACCGGCCCCTACAAGTTCGTCGAGTGGCGCAAAGGCGAGTCGATAACCTATGAGGCTAACCCCGACTGGTGGGGCCTCTCCAATCCCGACGACGCCCGCGGCGAGCAAACCTTCGACAAGATTACCGTTCGATTCCTGCAGGAGGACCAGGTTCGGGTCTCCGCCGTGCAGGCAGGTGAAGTCGATCTGGCCCAGTTCATCACGCCCGAACAGTGCCAGCTGCTCGACGACGATGCTGACGCCAGTTGCGTTTCAGCCCCCAGCGTCGAGACGATCTTCATCCGCATGGATACCAATAGCCCTCTGTTGTCCGACCGCCGCGTCCGCCTGGCGTTCCAGCTGGCGATTGACAAGGAGGCCATTGTCGAAAGCATTCTGGGCGGCGCGGCCACCGTCGCCAGCCAGATCGTCAACTCGTCCGCCACCGGCCACGATCCGAGCCTGGAACCGTATCCTTTTGATCCGGACCAGGCGCGCGAACTCCTGGCAGCCGCGGCCGCAGACGGCGTACCCGTTGACATGGAGATCACTCTCGGCGCCCGCCATGCCGTCTTCCCCAGAATCGACGAGGTCATTCAGGCCGTTGCCTCCATGCTCACCGACGTCGGCTTCAGCGTAACCACCACCTTCTACGATCCCGAAGGCTTCGGCAAGGTGATGCTGATCAATATCAAGGACGTTCCCGAAGACCGGAACTTCGTCGCCATCCATCTGCATGGCAACGAGATCATGGACTACGCCTCCTCCTACCGCTTCTACTACTCCTGCGAAGGCATCCTCTCCGTCTACTGCAACGAGGAAGCCGACGCCGTCTGGACGAAGGCTCTTCCTCTGACCGGGGACGAGCGGGAGATGACGCTGCAGGAGCTCAGCCGGATCGTGCATGAGGATGTCGCCATCGGCTACATCGGCCACCTGGATCTCGCGTACGGCCTCGGTAGCCGGATCAATTGGGCGCCTCAACTCGACCACCGCATCCTGGTCAAGGAAATGACCCTCAAGTAAGTCGAATCGGATTTCCGGTAAATTGTAGTGTATGACGAATATCGCAATTGCCGCGACACTGATTGCTCACATAGACCGCGGCGCTGGCGCCAGCGCCGCGGTCAGTTTTGGCGGCGAGCCGCACGCTGCCCGGTATGAATGAGGACAGAGCTGCGAGTTGTACAAGCGCTTACGCGTAGAATTGAAGGCGCCGGATATAGTGGAGACTGACGATGAAGGAAAACGGCCGGACAGGTATCATCTTGGCAGGCATGATTGGGGGCGCGCTGCTGGGCGGCGTCTTTGCCTGGCTATCCAGCGCGCGTGCCGACGAGGACGGCGAGACCGCGCTCGAAACCATCGGCCCCGCCGAATACTTTCAGCTCGGTATCGGCGTTCTCACACTCGCGCGGCAGTTTCAGTCTCTTCTCCAGCGAAAATTGTGATATTCTCTGCCGTATTGTAGTTTGAACGCAGAGTCAAAATACAAAGGGAAATTGCGTTGACCTTTACAGGAAGACTCGGCAGCAGCAGCAGACCAGTACGCATCGCGATCATCGGCGCCGGACCATCCGGATTCTACGCCGCCGGCGCACTGCTGCAACAAAAGGATGCCCACGTTTCGATCGATCTCTTCGACCGGCTTCCCACTCCGTACGGACTTGTGCGCTACGGCGTCGCCCCCGACCACCAGAAGATCAAGTCGGTCACCCGCATCTATGAGCGCACAATGAAGGACAGCCGCGTTCGCTACTTCGGCAACGTCGATCTCGGCGCCGACGTCACCCATTCCGAGTTGAAGTCGCACTATGATCAGATCGTCTACGCGGTCGGAGCTCAGTCCGACAAAAGGCTCGGCATCCCCGGCGAAGACCTAGAGGGCAGCTTCTCCGCCACCGAATTCGTCGCCTGGTACAACGGCCATCCCGACTTCCGTCACTTTAATTTCGACCTGAGCGTCGAGAGTGTCGCCGTCATCGGCGTCGGAAATGTCGCGATGGATGTAACCCGCATCCTCGCGAAATCGGTTTCCGAGCTGGAAACAACCGACATTACCGACTACGCCCTCGAGGCGCTGCGCGACAGCAATGTCAAGCGCATCCACATCTTCGCCCGCCGCGGGCCGGTGCAAGCCAAGTTCACCAATCCGGAGATCAAGGAACTGGGCGAACTGGAGATTGCCGACGTCATCGTCAATCCGGCCGACCTCGTTCTCGACGACGCCAGCCAGGCCGAGATGGAAGGAGACCGCACCGCCCGCCGCAACCTGGAAACGTTGCAGGAACTCGCGGAGCGCGGCTCCACCGGCAAACCCAAGCAGATCATCTTCCACTTCCTGCGCTCGCCAACCGAAATCAGCGGCGTCGCCGGCGCGGTCAGCGCCATCACCACCGAGAAAAACGCGTTGCAGGAAACCGAATCGGGCTATATCGCCTGCCGCGGCATCGGCGCCTACACAGAGTACGATGTCGGCCTGGTGTTCCGTTCGATTGGCTACCGAGGCATTCCGATTCCCGGAGTGCCCTTCTATGACCGTTGGGGCATCATTCCGAACGAAAAGGGCCGTGTGACCGCTGAACACGGCGGCGCGGTCGTGCCCGGTGAATACACCGTCGGCTGGGCCAAACGCGGCCCGACCGGCGTGATCGGCACGAACAAGCCCGACGCCGTTGAAACGGTAAAATTGATGATGGAAGATGTGAAAAATGCCGCCGCGTCACTTCCCGGCGACCCAGCCGAGGCCAATAGTTCTGGCCCCCACACCGACGGGCACGGCCGGCCGGGTGACATTATTCCCCTTTTGCAGAAGAAGGGCGTACCCTACGTTTCCTTCGCCGACTGGCAGATCCTGGAGCAGATCGAGAACGAGCGGGGCGCCCTGCGGGGACAACCGCGAGTCAAGATCACCGACGTCGACGAGATGCTGCGCCTGATTCAGTCCGCCAAGGCAGAGCCCGTCCTTCCATAGTGTTTTAGGCCCGGCTCTTTGCGCTTCGCTAAATGGCCTGTTTCCGCTTCGCCAAAGCGCGGCGGATGCGGTCGGCTCAGCGCAAAACTTCAGCCTGTCTGCCCGCGGTCGTCTTCAGCCCGTGGTTCGAGAAGGGCATCCATCTCCTGAGTCTCCTCCTCACTGTCTCCATTCTCGTCCTGGCTCTCCCCTGCCTGTCTGGCGGCAATTGTTTCGG
The DNA here is from genome assembly GCA_965204525.1 of Caldilineaceae bacterium. Lineage (GTDB taxonomy): Bacteria > Chloroflexota > Anaerolineae > Caldilineales > Caldilineaceae > Bin5. The sequence continues at coordinate 4,777,450 of OZ241994.1, forward strand.
GACCCTCGCTTTCCGCGGCCATCCCTTCCACAGCGTCCGCCTCCGGCCCGGAAAGCTCCTGCAGTTCATCCGAGTCCCATGTTTCGTCGTATTCCCAATCATCCGACTCGGGGGTCAAACTGACCGGAACATGGGCGGGCAAGGAGGCTTTGATCTCTGTGTCGGACGCATCTCCCCAGAAGGAGGTGACCGACGACAGCACAGGCAAATCATCCAGACTGAGGGCTGAATTCGTTCTCTTGGGCACCGTCACGCTCTCTTCCATTTCCACGGGGCGTTCTTTTGTCTCAGGTTCCTGCACTTCAGGAACTGCCAGCAGCGCTTCGGGCCCTTCCGGCAACTGGTTCATCTTTCTGTAAAGCTGCGCCAGGGCCGGGCCGACCGCATCCAGGGGAAGCTGGCTCCGCACCGGCGTGTCCGATGTCTCCCACAGCTCGGCCAGCTTTTCAAAGTCCCACACTGCCGACAGCACGCTCTCGCTGCGAAAATTAGACGACTCCACCAGAATACCGCTTGCCCGCGGCGTAAGCTCCTGCGGCGCAAGCACCGCCGAACGCCCCACGAATGGGTCTCGCTGTCGGCGGCTGAACTCATTGTGGCCGACCAGAAAGCTGATTGCCGCGAACAACTGGTTGTCCTGCATTCTCGCCAGCATTCCGGCCCGCAACTTTTCATACAACACCCGCTCCGTGGCCGCGCCCTGGGCGATCAACAGCTCTGCGCCCTGGTAGGCCAGCACCCGCCCCACTTCCGGGTAGAGCAGGTCCCCGCCCAACATCAACCCGATCCGGCCGACCGGTGTCGGGATGACATTCCACTCGTGGCCGGGCTGGGCCAGGTCCTCGTCCTCAGGATGAAGTACCCGTTTGGCCTGGTACCCCAGCCGCTCGCCGCCGGGGCCGTACACCACTGCCAGATTGCGCAGCACGCCGTCCAGCGGGTCCGGCAGATAGGCGCTCGGCGCAACCAGCGTAACGTCAAACTCCTGAGCCAGCCCGCCGAAAACCTCGTCGTACGCCTCCCAAACCATGTCCGGCTGCGTCGTCAACAGCGCGCCCGCCATCTGGCGGAAATCCGTGTTGAGCCATCCGGCCAGCGCGCCGGAAATGCCGCCGCTGAACTTCTGCCACAGGCTTGTCTGCCGCCGCCGCGCCAAATCCGCCCGCTTGAGCAGGTTCGCCTGGAAACCGCCCAGAAGCGGAGGAATCACCATCACCCCGGCCAGTTCCGGGAAGACCACCAGCCGCGCCCTTTTGTTCTCCGCAGCCCGCAGGAACCTGCGCAGGTCTTCCTGGTACTCCTCCAGCGTCTGGGGCAGCCGCATCTTCTGTTGGATACACGCGACGATCAGCGTTTTCATCGGAGGTGGTCTGGCCGTATCCAGGTCTCAGCGCCTGTCCGCATCGCAGTCAATTGCCGCAATTCAGACAACGTTATCCAATTTGCCTCAGGTTCCATAATACCATTAAAGGCAATTGAACCTTGAATCAGGTAGGGGAAACCACGGTGGAGATTCGAGGGTGGACAATGAAGACGCAAACTGACCTGATTACCCGTTCAAGTCCTGGTCTGACTCAGGTTCTCTTTGCACGAACGCGTCCCAGTCAGAAGGAAGGCTTTCGTTGCAATACAGTTGCAAAGCGACGGATCCGCCTGCTATGCAAATCGCACCTGGGGCCGCATTCTCTATCCTTTATACGCCCCAATAATGTCGATGATCAACCCCACATCCTTGCGCGCATGTTCCAGCGACGTGCGCGAGGTCTTGCCGTTGACGATACAGTCGTGGAAGTGACGCAACTCCTGCACAAATGCGCTGTCCCAATCGATATATGGCTCGGTCCGGTAGGTCCTGCCCTCGCTGTCGATCCCCTGGACCGTCACCGTCGACAGGATTCCCCGCGAAAAACCGGTCGGGTAGGCGACAACGACCCGTTTGTCGTCGCCGTAGATCTCCAGCGTCTCCTTGAAATCCCACAGGTCGGGCAGATCGATCCACGTGCCCACGCAACGGGCGCCGTTTTCATAGATCAAAGTGAAAGTAACGGCCCGACCCTCCTGCCAGATCTCCGTGTGCGCTATCTCAACCGGCAGGCCCATGATCTCGCGTAAACCGTACAGATCGTGGATCATGCTTCCCGCCAGCAGATGGAAGGCGCGCTCTACGTGGGGGGGCGCGTCGCCGATGGCCTGCTTTCGCGCCGCCTCCCGCCCTTCCAGCGCGCTCTCGATCGCCCCTTCCGGCAGGTCGCCGAAGCTGCGCACGTCGAACTGCTGCAGATGCAACGCGTTGTTCGGGTGCAGATGATTGATCTGCACAAAGCGCACATCCATACCGGCCGCTTCCTGCTTGGCCCGTTCAAACGCCGGGTCATAGACCTTCATATAGCCCGCCTGCCCCACCGTCCCGGCACGCTTGCAGGCTTCGATCATCTCGTCGCACTCCTGCAATGAGAAGCAGACCGGCTTCTCCACAAAGGCGTGCTTGCCCGCGTCAAAGGCGTCTACCGCCACAGCCTTCTTCGGGTCCGTCTGGCACAGAATCACCGCCTCAACGTCCGATGCCAGCAGATCGCGGTAGTCGGTAAAGTACCGGGGCACGTGAAAGCGATTGGCAACATACCGGGCCGCGCCTTCCGACACATCGCAGACCGCAGTCACCTCAAACTCGTCCTGCAACTCCTTCAGGTTGGGCATATGATGCACCTGGGCGATCGCTCCGCATCCGATAACGCCGATCTTCACTCGTTTCACTTGCATTTCTCCGGTCGGTGGTCAGTGGCAGTCGGTGGGTTGGTCATTGCAGAAAGACTAGGGCCCGGTGTAGTCCGAGTCCACGCTGCGCGAGGTAAAGCTGTTCCAGACATCGGCCAGCGCGAAGGCCCGTCTGAAAGCCGGGTAGAGAGAATCCCACATTGCATCGCGTGCCGCCAATGCAGCTTCTTCATCCCCAGCCGCGCGTGCCGCCTTATAGGCAGCGATCTGCGCCCGCTGCGTCTGCGTATTCGTCTCGACCGCGTCCAACCACGCTTCGGCCGCGGCCAGCTGCTGATCCAGCAACTGGTCGGTAGCGGTTTCGCGGTCCGGCTCTACGTCGTAGGCAGTATTCAGCGCGAAACGGGGCGGCTTCTTCGTGCCGTCCTCATTCCAATACGTATGGGTCGGCTGGATGTGCGGGGTGACCGACAAATACATAATGACAGGCTCGTTCCCCACGTTGCGCACCTGGTGCGCCTCATCGGTCAGCGCAATGCAAAGCTGACCCGGGCCCAGCACCTCGGCGTGACCCTCAATCGTGAACTCCGCTTGCCCCTGCAAGATCAGAAAGATCTCATGGCCCAGATCATGCGTATGGCTCTGCGCGGTATGGCCTACGTCAACCTGCAAAAAGCGGGCGCGGATCTCCGGCGTTGTCAGCACATTGCGGATGTCTGTATGGAAGTCCAGAACCTGGAAGGGCACGGCATTCTCCTTATCTGATTCTCGCTTTCGAAAATTAACTCATTGTAGCGGGCTGGAGCTATAGAGATGAAAAAACGAACGACGTAACCGGGAGTTCAGTCAATCCGCCGCCGCAGCTTCGGATCGAGGAAATCCCTGAAGGCGTCGCCAAAGAGGTTGGCAGCCATAATCGCAATCGTGATCGCCACGCCCGGAAAGATGACCAGCCACCACGGCGGACGAAACGCCGCTGCCAGTACGCCGCCAAGCATATTGCCCCAACTCGGCGACGGCGGCGGAATTCCCATCCCCAGAAAACTCAGCGCCGACTCCGCGAAAATGGCGCCGCCCAGATGCAGCGTCGCCACTACCAGGATCGGCGCAACCGCCTGCGGCGCAACATGGCGGACCATGATCCGGACATTCGACGCCCCGATCATCCTGGCCGCTTCAACGTAGGAGGTCTCCTTGATCGAGAGCACCACCGCGCGCGTAATCCGTGTGGCCGAGGGAATCCGCGTTACCGAGATGGCGACGATAACCGTGACCAGGCCCGCCCCCAGCACGACCAGCAACAGCAGCGCCAGGATCAGACCGGGAAATGACATCAACACATCCACAACCCGCTGGCTGATCAGATCGAATCTCTGCCCCAGATACCCGCTGGCAATGCCCCACACAAAACCGATCAGGTCCCCTATGAATACCGCCGTAATGCTCACAATCAGCGTAATCCGCGCACCGTAAATGATGCGGCTCAGCAGGTCCCGCCCCAACTGATCGGTGCCCAGAATGTGCTCCGCGGTCGGCGCGGCGCGAATCGCGCCGTAGTCGGCCTCCAGCGGATCGTAAGGGGAGAGCAACGGCGCAAAAACAGCCATGACGAACATCAGCAGCCACACACCAACCGCCACCATGCCGATCGGCGAGGACTGCGCAAAGCGTCCCACCGCACTGCTGAATCGAAGCAAAACATGCGGGCGCCGGCCCTCTATGTCGAGAACGATATCTTCGGAATCGGCAGGCGCCGCGCCTGTTGTAGCCATGTCGGCTCCCTCAATGGGTGGATAGCGGCAGGTTCTCAGAGGGCGGCTTCCGCAAACTGCACCGCCGGCCACAGCTCCCTATTCACTATTCGTAGCGAATGCGGGGATCGAGAAACGCGTAACTCAGATCGACCAGGAGATTGATAATGACGTAAATCAAGCCATACAGTAGAACGAGATTCTGGATCATCATCCAGTCCCGCTCGGTCATGCCTTGCACCAGCAGCTTTCCAAGCCCGGGCACCGCAAACGCTGTCTCGACCGAAACCGCGCCGCCCAGCAAGCCGCCCAGCGCCAGCCCCGTCGTGGTGACGACCGGCAGCATCGCGTTCTTGAAGACATGACGCCACACCACCAAAGTCTCGCGCAGCCCCTTGGCCCGCGCCGTGCGGATATAGTCCTCGAACAGCACCTCCAGCGCAGCCGAACGGGCCATGCGCGCAGTCGCCGCGGACAACCCTAATCCCAGCGCCAGCGCCGGCAGTAGAGTCATCGACAGATTGCCGAGCGGGTCCTCCCACAACTGGATGATCGTGATCGGCGGGCGCCAGGTAAAGACCAGGACGGTAAACAGTATGATCAGCAGCCCCAGCCAGTAGCTTGGCACCGCGATAAAGATGGTAATGCCGACACGCGAAAGATGATCCATCAGCGAATTGCGCCACATCGCGCTCAGCATCCCGATCGGCACCCCGATCAGCCACGAAAGCAGCACCGCCATGATCGCGATCTGCGCCGAGATCGGGCCCCGCCTCAGGATCATGCCGCTGATCGGCTCCTTGTTCCAGAAAGACGAGCCCATATCGCCGCTGATTACCTGCGCCATCCAATCCAGGTACTGTATGTGAAACGGCTGGTCCAGTCCCAAACTGGCGCGCACAGCCTGCAACTCCTCTTCACTCAGCACATAGATCCCGTCCGATTCGGAAACGATCAACTGCAACGGGTCCCCGGGAATCACCCGCATCGCCAGAAAGATCAGAACAGTGACGCCGAATATGGTCGGGATCGCGATCAGCAGCCGGTTGAGCAGGTACTTTGACATGAGCGATTAGAGGGGCTCTGCTTCAGTTCACGGAATGGGCGGCGCAACTGCCCGGGCGACCGGGCATCGTCGCGCCGCCTATTTGCGCTTCGCTAAATGGCCCAGGATGGCGTCCACTCAGCGCAAAACTGGTTCTTCAGCTGTTCGAAACAAGCACGTCTGACGTAGTCAGGATCCGGCTGCCGCAACCCGTTTCAGCACTGACCTCCGGTCGCGGCCAACCATCGCCACTCTAGGCATCCGGGTCGATCCACACCGTCTCCATGCGGCCCCACTCGGCGAACGCACGCTTGTCCAGCGCCAGGCCCTTCACCCTGTTATTCCACATCGGCAGGTGGTACGTGTAGCCGACCAGGTACTCCGGCGGGTTCTCGTCCAGCAGATTCTGGGCGTCGTCGATCTGGCCCTGCCGGGTCTCGACGTCCAGCTCCACGTCGATCGTGGCCAGCAGCGCGTCGAAGTCGGCGTTGCTGTAACCGCCGAAATTCTGCGAACCTCCAGTGGCCCACCACAGGTTGCCGCGCGGCGAGATGTCGGAGACACTGTGCCCGCGCGTATGCACCATCAACTGGTAGTTGCCCGACTGCTGTTCAGAGCCAAGCAACGCGCGCTCGACGATGCGAATCTCCGTCTCGATGTTCAGATGGCGCTTGAGCATATCCTGGAACGCCGGGGCCAGCAGTTCACCCTGGGGCCCGGCTGCCGCCAGCAGTTCGACGCCCGAAAGGCCGTCACCGTATCCGGCGTCGGCCAGCAGCTGCTGCGCCGTCGCGATATCCTCATCCTTCTCTGCCCTGTAACCCGGCATCGTCGACAACGCTTCAGGCGTGGTCGCGTAGGGATCACCCTGCGGCACCCAGCGCGTGATGTTGATCAACTCCTGCGTACCGAACGCGGCCGCCAGGTTCTGCTTACTCACCGCCAGATGGATCGCCTTGCGCACGCGCGGGTCGTCAAATGGGGCCTCGCGATTATTGATGAAAACCCAGTACGCGCCGAAGTTGGCCAGCTTGTTGGCCGTTACCGAATCAGGGCGATTCATGCCCTCATCCCACGTCTCTTTGGCGACGTTCCACGACATGTCAGCCTGATCGGTCAGCACCGCCGTCCCGCGGTCAGACCAGGCCGGCACGTGCAGCATCTCCAGCCCGTCCACATAAGGAAGCTCCGGATCCCAGTAGTCCGGGTTGGCCTCCATGATCCACTTCTCCGCCGGCAGATGGTCGACAAAGCGGAACGCGCCCGTCCCCGGGGCGATCACCTCGCGCAGATCGTAGTTGTGCTCCTCCAGCGACTTCTTCGAGTAGATCAGCGCATTGGTGGGCGTCAGAAGGTTGAGGAAGAACGGTCGCGGTGAACTCAGGTTGAACCGCACCGTCATGTCATCCACCTGCTCGACCGAGTCCACAAAGGTGAAATTGGCTTTCAGGGGGCTGACAATGCCTTCCGGCGGGTCAAGGATGCGGTTGAATGTCGCCACCACGTCCTGGGCGGAGAAGGCTTCGCCGTCATGGTAGGTGACACCTTCACGCAGCGCAAAGGTGTAGGAAAGGCCGCCCTCGCCTACCTCCCAGCTCTCGGCCAGATCGGGGATGATCGTCCGCAGTCCGTCAACCAGGTTGTTGCGTACCAGGTTGTTGTACATGTGGGACAGAACGTGGGTGCCTCCGCCCTGGTGTGCGTCAAAGTGGGACATCGTCACACCGAAAGCCGTCCGCAGCGTGCCGCCGCGTACCGGGTTGCCTTCCGGCCGCATCATGCCGGCCCCGGCAACAGCCTCGGGTGTCGGTACCGCCGTCGGCGCAGCAGCGGGAGCGGCCACCTCAGCGGGCGTCCCAGCCGCGCACGCGGCCAGTGCAGATGCGGCAGCGCCAGCAGCCATCATCTTCAGAAAAGTCCGGCGGCCAACATTGCGAGCTTCGTTGTCCGCCTGCGGGGGCGTGTTCAACTTACTTGTCATTGCTTTGGCTCCTGTTCTCGTGGTGATTTGACCGATATTCCGAACCAAGGGTGTCTCCTGTCAAGAGTTCCGCATTCTCATTGCGCCACCGTTTGGGCTGCAGCAACTGTCAATGAGCCTGGCGAGTTCGGCAATTCAAGAATTCAGATTTCCAGCGGGATTCACTCCGGTTCAGAGATCGTGGTACATTATAGGGGAAGAGAAGATCACCGTCAAAAACGTCTGCTCATCCTCTGTGCAACCATAAAGTTTCTGACCGGCAGCGGAACGCTTCAAGCATCAGGAAGTTGACCAGCGCCCGATCGATCTGCTCTGACCCTTGTCGACCACCAACACCTCACGGAGCAACAGACCCATGCTGGCAGACCTGACAACCATCACCGCCGCGCGCACCGGCCGCGCCTCCTCCTGGGACACCAGCGGGCGCAACGCCGACCGCTGGACCATCCCCGCAGGCGAATCACGCGTCCTTGCCGACATCCGCGGCCCCGGCCTCCTCACCCATATCTGGATGACGCAGCGCAACCACTACCGCGACTGCCTCCTAAAAATCACCTGGGACAGCGCCGACCACCCCAGCGTCCTCTCTCCTTTGGGGGACTTCTTCGGTCTTGGAAACGCGCTCGTCAACTCCTACCAGTCCCAGCTGTTCACCGCCTCCACGCGCTGGAACAATCAGTTCGAGTCAGGCTGCGCCCTCAACTGCTACGCCCCCATGCCCTTCCGCGAACGCGCCCTCGTCGAGCTCGTCAACGAAAGCGCTGAAGACCACCTCCAATACTTCTACTTCGATTTCGAACAGGTCAGCGAGCTGCCGGCAGCGCAAGGCTACTTCCACGCCGAGTTCCGCCGCACGAACCCCTTCGGCGGCTGGGGCCACGAGATCACCGTCAACAGGCCGGAGGCCAATATCGTCAACAAGGAGAGGCAGGCCTGGGAGGACAACTACGTCATTCTGCAGACCAAGGGCCGCGGCCACTACATCGGCTGCACACTGTCCGTTACCAACTTCCAGGGAACCTGGTGGGGCGAAGGGGATGAGATGATCTGGGTCGATGGCTACAGCTGGCCGCCCGACATTCACGGCACCGGCAGCGAGGACTATCTCAACCAGGCCTGGGGCATGCAGAGGAACGCCTTCTTGCGCAACGGCTCATCCATTTTCGAAGAAGACACCGGCGGCTACCAGTCCTCCTACGTGCTCCACCTCGAAAACCCCGTACGCTTCCAGAAAGAGGTCAAAGTCACGGTCGAACACGGTCACGGCAACCATCTCGCCAACGAAATGTCATCGGTCGCCTACTGGTATGCGGCTGAACCGGCCAGGGCAGTCGACCCGCCCCCCGCGGCGCAGCGCCAACCCGTCTTACGTGACAACCAGGGAAACTGGCTTTACGACGACAACAGCCGCGCTCCCGGCCGCGCCGTCCCAATCAACGAGGAAATGCGGGCCATGAAGGATCGCTGGGCGCAGGCCAATCGCACCGGCTGATCCGGCCTAACCTTCATCCAAAGGTGTCATCTGCCGGTACTTCCCACCGTAGAACAGCACCGGCTCACCCGCGTTGTACTCCAGATATTCGACCTCCGCGATGTAAAGCGTATGGTCGCCCGCTGGATGGGCGTCCACCACCTTGCACACAAAGTAGGCCAGGGCATCGGGCAGGACCGGGTAACCGTTGCGGCGGTCGAACACGACCTCCAGTCCCGCCACCGGCCAGCCGGCAAAGTGGCTGCTGAAATCCTCCTGGTCGTGTCGCAAAATGCTGATTGCATAGCGGCCGGTCTGCTGTAACAGATCATGCAGCCTCGCCTTGAGCCCGACGGACACCACCAGCAGGGGCGGATCCAGCGACACCGACATGAACGCGTTGGCCGTCATGCCATGCACGTCACCATCCAGTTCGGTCGTAACAACCGTGATTCCCGTAGCGAACAGGCCGCAGGCATTCCGCAATTCACGCGTGTCTATCGCGGCAGAACTGTTTTCAGTCATGTGTAGGTCCGTAGCGCCTTCTACGCGGTGAGCGCAACGCTGAGGCCCCGGTCTGTCGGCTGCGCAGCGCATGGGTTTTGCAAATCTTAAACGTTATCCGAGGTAAACTCAAATCTACCGTCAGAATTGACAAATGAAACGCCAGTGGTAGGATACCACGAAACTGACCGGACGTTGGCGTCGCGAGAAGCTCTCCTGTATCGCGACGAAGGGGCAATACGAAAAACGCGAGCGAGCATGATGGCTGACGAACGATTCTTTGTGACTGGCGCGCTGGGCTGTCTTGGCGCCTGGACCGTGCACAATCTGATCCGCGAAAACGTCGATGTTACCGTCTACGACCTGGGCCATAGCACGCACCGGCTCGAGCTGCTCATGGAGCCCGACGAGATCGCCCGAGTCCATTTCGTCAAGGACGATATCACCGACACCGAGGCCGTCGCCCGCGCGGTCTCCGAAAGCGGGGCCAACCGCATCATTCATCTGGCCGCCCTGCAAGTGCCCTTCTGCAAGGCCAACCCACCGCTGGGCGCCGCCGTGAACGTCGTCGGCACCGTCAACGTCTTCGAAGCCGCCAAGCAGGCCGGCATCTCCTCCGTCGTCTACGCCAGCAGCATGGCCGTCTACGGCGGCGCCGACCTCTACGGGCCGGAAGTGCAGGACGGCGACCCCCTCCATCCCCTCAATCTCTACGGCGTTTACAAAAGCGCCAACGAAGGAACAGCCCGCATCTACTGGCAGGACGACGGCATCGCCAGCCTCGCCCTCCGTCCCTACACCGTCTACGGCCCTGCCCGCGATCAGGGCATGACCTCCACCCCCACCCAGGCCATGCTCGCCGCCGCCAAGGACGAAGCCTACCATATCTCTTTCGGCGGCACCTGCGGCTACCAGTATGCCGACGACGTCGCACGCACCTTTATTGAACTGGCCCGCATTCCCTTCGAAGGCGCAGAGGTCTTCAACATCCGCGGCAGCGTTGCGCATATGTCCGAGATCGTTGACGCCATCGTTGCCGCCGAGCCCAACGCGGCTGGCCGCATCACCCACGAGGACACGCCCCTTCCCTTCGCAGAGGCACAAGATGAACGGCCCCTGCAGGCCCTGTTGCAAGAGGTGCCGTACACGCCCCTGAAAGAAGGCGTCTCCCGTACAATAGCCCATTTCAAGTGGGCGCTCGTCACCGGAAGAGTCCAGTAACCGTTGCCCCATCCGGGCCGAGCGTCCCGCTCCAACCGGCCGGGGTTCATCCGCCGAACACTAACCCATTCAAGCCAATTCGCCGAGGAGCAGAACAGATGAGATGGTTGCGCTTTGAGCATAACGGAAAAACAGTCTACGGCGTCGCGAGCGGCGACACCATCGAAGTCACCGACGCCACCTGGTGCGATATTCTTGCCGGCAAAACCGGCGCCGTCACCGACTCCGTCGACCGGGGCAGCGTAGACCTCCTCTGCCCCATGGACCGGCCCGGCAAGATCGTCGCCATCGGCCTGAACTACCTGGACCACTGCCGCGAGACCAACACGCCGCCCCCCGATCGCCCCGTCATCTTCACCAAGTTCACCACCAGCATCGTCGGCCCCGGTGACGAGATCGTCTGGAGCCCGCAACTCACCGCCGAGGTCGACTATGAAGCTGAGCTGGCCGCCGTCATCGGCAAGACCGCCCGTCATGTCAGCCGCGACGACGCGCTCGACTACGTCGCCGGCTACACCTGCTCCAACGACGTCAGCGCCCGCGATCTACAGCTAGGCGACCCCCAATGGATCCGCGGCAAAAGCCTCGACACCTTCTGCCCCATCGGCCCCGCCTTCGTTACCGCTGACGAGGTGCCCGATCCCCAGGTTCTCGATATCCGCTGCCTCCTCAACGGTGAAGTCATGCAGGAGAGCAACACCCGCGAAATGATCTTCGGCGTCGCCGAGCTGATCGAGTTCAGCTCCAACGCCTTCACTCTCGAGCCCGGAGACGTCATCCTCACCGGCACACCCCACGGCGTCGGCATGGGCCGCGACCCCAAGGTCTGGATGAAGGACGGTGATACCGTCGTCATCGAAATCGAAAAACTGGGTCGCCTGGAGAACACCTGCCGCATGGTGTAAGTTCAGCCCTCGCAAAGCTTCTACTGCAAAAAAGCCCCGGCGGCCGCCGGGGCTTCTTTTATTCCCGACGTAACCACTAAGCCATCTCCGGTGTTAGTTCACCGTATCAGGAACTGCAGTGGTCAGAACTGCGGCCGAAGGCCCAAAGGCGAGGAGAGAGTGGAGAGGAGTGAATGGCGTGGGGCGGCGCGTGGAGGGGGAAGCGCTGAAGTATTTGTCGTTGAACCTTTGGGGCGCGATAATCTGGTTGACGTGCGTATCGACGATCTGCATCTCTTCGTTCTGGCAGACCCTCGTCAACCACTGAAGATCGGCGATCCGGTGCGTCTGCAGTTCGACGGTGCCAAAGTGCAGCTCTTCGATCCGGAAACCGAGTACTCACTTCTGTGGAAATAGATTTCCGTGGTTCTGAATATGTTAAAACAGCGACGGTTTTTCGTATTTCTCGCGGCCGTCGTGGCGCTCCTTGCCGCTTTCGTCCTCTCTCGCAGGGCCAGCCTGAATCCGACAGCAGCGCCTGATGCCGAAAAGAACAGCTCCGAAGAGGGCCCTGCGGCTCAGCAAAGCCCGCTCATCGAGACCGTCCTGACCGGGCTGTCCAATCCCCGCGGCGTCGTTGTCCTGTCGGACGGTTCGCTCATGGTGGCGGAGGCGGGCAGCGGCCGGAATACTGTTGATCCCCAAAAGTGGAGCGGCAAACTCACCCACTTCCACGACACGAACAACGATGGCGATTTCAGCGATGAAGGTGAACGCACTGCCTGGTTTCAACACCTGCCCACCTACAACGCGCTGAGTGAATACTCCACCTGGCGCGATGAGGTCAGCGGCGCCGGCGATCTGCTGCACCACACCGACGGCCACCTCTATCTCAGCGTTGACGGCGGCCACGATCGCATCGGCCTCTACGAGATCAGCCCGTACAAGCGCATGGGGCGCAACCTCTCCGCGCTGAGCAACATGACCGGCATCGCCTTCTCGCGCGATCATTCCCAGATCTATGTCGCAGAAAGCACGGCCAATGCGCTCTCCGTTATCACAATCGCCGACGGCAACCACCAGAAGGTCACACAGTTCGGCGCGCTTGCCAGCGGTCAGCAGTCGGTGCCGACCGGTGTGGCCGTCGATCCGCGTAACGGCGATCTGCTGGTGGCTCTCTTTACCGGCTCTCTCGTCGTTGAAGGTGAGACCATCGCCTTCGTTCCCGGCGACAGTGTGATCGTGCGCGTAGACCCCGAAAATGGCGCGATCGAAGACGCGGTCCTGGGCCTGACAACCGCGATCGACGTGGCTGTCGATGGCGACGGCAACATCTATGTCGTCGAAATGACCAGCGGCCCCGCCGACCCGATTGAACCGACCCACGATCTCTTCGACCCGGACCAGCCCGCCCTCCACGGCGGCTACCTCCGCTTCAGCGGACGCGTCACCCGCTACGCAGCTGACGGCAGCGAAGAGTACCTTCTCGCGGAGGGCCTCGACATGCCCACCAACATTACCCTGGTCTCGCCAGCCGAAATCTACATCTCAACCGGTCAGGGCACACCCTACCGCCCCATCCCCGGCCCCGACGGACCTACGACCATCGTGGGCGAGGTTATTCGCATCACCTTGCCGGACGAGAATCAGCGCTGAGCAGCCGGCCCCTACGCTACCGGATGCGCGTGCAGAACCTCCTCCACAATATCGACGCCCCAGCCCGGACCGGAAGGCGTGGTCATCTGCCCGTTGATGATCTCCGGTACGTTCGTCACCATCTCATCTTTCCAGGGCACGTCGTCGATGTCGATCTCCATGATCTTCACGTTCGGCAGCACCGCGCACAGGCTCGCGCTGATGAACGACGAGAGATGGCTGTAGTAGTTGTGCGGCGCGATGTTCATCTGGAATGTCTGCGCCATCTCTCCCACCCGCTTCGACGGCGCAAAGCCGTTCCAGGGCACGTCTATCATCAGATAATCTGACGCCCGCGCCTGCAGATAGGGCAGGTACTGGCGTTCGTAGTAAAGCGTCTCGCCGGTGCAGATGCGCGTGCTCGTCTTGCGCCGCACCTCTGCCAGCGCCTCCGGTTCATAGAGATCGATCTCCAGCCACATCAGATGCAGCGATTCCAACGCCCGCGCGATCTCCAGACAGCTCTCCGGTTTGAAGTTGAAATTCAGGTCCAACAACAGATCGAACTGCGGCCCCACAGCGTCGCGAAACGTGCCCATCTGCGTAACGATGTGGTCGATCAGCTCGTTCGACGCCACCTGGTCTGCCGCGGTGCCAGGATTTCGTCCCGGAAAATAGACATGTCCCGGATCGCCGGGGAAAAGGATGTTCGTCTTCAGCGCGGTGAATCCTTTCGAGACGACCTCCCGTCCCAACGCCGCCACATCCTGCATCGAACGCAGCGGCGGCGTGCCCATCAGCTCATGCACGCGGATCCGGCTCGTACCGCAGTGCGACCAGTAAACGCGCACGCTCTCCCGCGTCGGCCCGCCGAAAAGTTCGACCACCGAGCAGTCCCGCGCCCGCGCCGCGATCTCCACCAGCGCCAGCTCGATGCCCGCAATCGCTTTGGCGCCGATGCCCCCGGGGCTCGACTGGAACGCCCGGTACATATCCCACCAGCGCTGTTCAAACGCCCTCGGATCTCGGCCCATCACAACCGGTGTCAGGTCGCGGACCGCCCCCACCACGCCGTTCACGGCCTGGTCGCTGCACTCCCCCCAGCCGGTGATGCCTTCGTCCGTCTCCACCTTCACCAGGATCCAATTGCGCCAGCCGGCATCCACGGCAATCGGCGTAACTGCTGTAATCTGCATCGAAGATTCCTCCCCTGAATAGCGCGCGACCAGTTACCGGCCTTGCGCTCGGTGACAAATCTATTTGGAATAAACAACCAACTGGCAGAAATAGCAAGAATGGGATAGTTTGCCCAATATCATTCTGCTATACTGGCCGCATGATAAACCAACAGGCAGTGCAGACGCGTGAGGAGACAATCCTCCACCATCGCGAGCGGCTCAACGCCGTGCTCCTTCACATCCAGGAGAACATTGACGCGCCCCTGACCGTCGAGACGCTGGCCGCCGTAGCCGGCTTCTCGCCGTTCTATTTCCACCGCATCTTCGCCGCCTACCTCCACGAGACGACCAGCGACTACGTGCGCCGCATCCGCCTCGAATGGGCCGCCCGCCGCCTCATTCTCAGCCGCGACCAGGTGACGCAGATCGCCCTGGCAGCCGGTTACGAGACGCCCGCCGCATTTGGCCGCGCCTTCAAGAAACGCTTCCAGCTCAGCCCCCGCGCCTTCCGCAGGCTGCGGCGGCCCACGCTTTACGCAAACAACTGGGAACCGCTTCTGCTGCAGCCTGAGATCCGCCAGCGTCCCGGTCACGAACTGGTCTACATTTCCTGCATCGGCGCAGAGGCGGACAGTGAAACCGTCTGGACAACGCTAAAGCAACACACAGGCAGTGCCGGAGGTGCAGCCTCCGCCATCGACCCCTTCGAACCGCCCTCCTACGTACAGGTCCGCCGCGACCGCCCCAACGAGGGCAGTACCGCAAGCAGCAAAATGCGGGTCGATGCCGGCATTCTTTTCGAAGAGAACGCTTCAATCCAACCGCGCAAACCGGTCGGCGTCCAGCATCTGGCGGGCGGACTCTACGCCGTCTTTCACCACCACGGTAGTCGGCGCGATGCCATGTGGCAGGCCATCTACAAGCGCTGGCTGCCTCAAAGCGAAATGAGCCTGCGCGACGCGCCGCCCTATGCAGAAAGCGCCGACCCTCCCGCCCTTCGCCCCCACCAGGATCAATCCATCGCCTTCTATGTTCCCATCAAAGGCTCGCTTTATGAGCTGCAAAAAAAGGAAAAACAGATGTCCCCTTCAGTCAAGACGACGACACAGCCAGACCGCCAGATGATCAGCATCACTCGCCATGTCTATATCAGCGAACTCCACGACCACTTTCGAAAATCCATGGAGCAACTGTCGGCGTTGATTGCCGAATCCGGGGTTGAGCAGGATGGAAGGCCCGTCGCCATCTACCACGGCGAGGTCAATGAGGAGAACAATGGCCCGGTCGAAGTCGGCATCCCCGTCAAGACCGTTCCCCCCGTCAGCGGCGACATAAAGAGCGCAATCCTGCCCGGCGGCTCCATCGCCTACATCTCGCTAACCCTGCGCCAGGCCCACTTCCCGGAGATACTGGGTTACTACGACGCCGTCCACAAATGGATCGAAGAGAACGGCCACCAGATTGCCGACTCCCCGCGCGAGGAGTACCTGACCAGGCCCATGGACAAAGAAGCAGGCATGGATAAGCCCTTCCTGGATATCGTCTGGCCCTACAAGTAGACAATGCTGAAAGAGGAGTGAGGCAGGAGTTTACTCCTGCCTCACTCTTTACTCCTAACTCCACGCCCCTCGCCCTTCACTCCGCCTCAGCCGGGCTGTGCTTCTTCAGCCACATGCGCAGCGGCACATCCTCGTCCGTCGGCGAAAAACGGCCGTTCGCGTTCACGCTCCAGCCCAGTAGCTGCCGGCGAATCGGGCTGCTGCTGTCCCACAGCCCCTCAACCGTCATGTCATCTTTCGTGCGCAGCCAGCGGTATCCGTATCCGTAGAACAGGACTCTCCGCGTGATGTCCGACCAGTTCGGGCTGGCCGTATGCCATAGCCGCCGGTCAAAGAAGACCGCATCCCCCGGCTTGGCCAGCACCGGCGTCGCCCCCTCCGGCTGGCCGATACCACTCTCCGGCCTGTCAATCGTATCCCGCACATGGCTCTTGGGAACCACCCAAAAATTGCCCCGTCCCGGCTCGCTCGTGTCCGACAGAAAATAAGCCACTTTCAGCGACAGACGCGGCCGCGGATGACTCTCCATCTCCACGTTGACGCGGCCGCTGTCCTGGTGCCAGCTGAACGTCTTGTCATTCGGCGCCTCACCGTTCGGCGGCGTCACGATCAGATGCGCGTGATACAGAAAGATATTCCAGCCCAGGATCCCCCACACTTTGGGCAGGACCCGCTCGTAGTCGACCAGATCGATGAAGAACTGATCATCAGGAATAAAGTTGGGGTAGAACAACGCAATGCGCGGGTCGTGCCCCTCCGCCAGCTTCGTCTCGTGAATGCGTTCTGTCAAAGCGACACCACGTTCCACCTGCTCCGGCGACAGCGCATTCCTGACGTAGATAATACCGGTCTCATTGAAGGTCTGCCGTTCTTCCTCCGTCAAACGGTGCTGGAGAGACGCGGCGCTCAGTGCAGACATAGGGTTTCTCCTTTATTCATTTCTCCTGACTCGCACTTCAAGTTTAGCACGAACTGGCTGAAGAACAACCCGCCAGGGAATCCTCATCCTAACTGAATAAGAAGGCCTGTCATCGCCCCCTGCACGGCCTCGAATCCTATGTCAGAAAATTGCTCGACTATGACCGGTCCTCCAAAGTGAAGCTGCTTGACAGAGCCCTATCAAGAAATTATAATTTATTAGACCCCAACCTTGGAAATGTTCCCTGAACAATCTGGCTCGTATCGCGAAATTGCCTGAAAGACATTCTTCAGGCTGCCTGAAGATCCAACATTTATCAACAAGGAGCAATACCATGGCAAGCAGAGCTTTGAATCGACGAGAGTTCCTGCGCTGGACAGGAGTTATGGCGGGGCTTGGTACGCTTAGTGCCTGTGTCCCTCCGGCATCCGCGCCGATGGCTGAGGAAGCTGCGCCCGCCGCCGGTGGTATCACTCGAGGCGGCACGTTGGTCCACTCCTATACGAGTGGCCTCGGAACCATGGATCCCCAGCTTACCCAGTCGATCAATCACGTCTTTTACGATGCCGTGTACAACGGGCTGGTGCGGCTGGAACTGGAAGACACCGAAACCGGGAAATTCAAGATTGTAGGCTCGCTGGCCGAATCGTGGGAACAGCCGGATGCCAAGACGATCATCTTTACACTGCGCCAAGGGGTGAAGTTCCACGACGGCAGTGATTTCGACGCTGAAGTGGCGAAGTGGAACTTCGAGCGCCAGAGAGATCACCCCAAATCGCAGCGCAAATCAAGTCTGGCCTTTATCGAGTCCGTGGATGCGCTTGACAGCCACACGCTGCAGATCACGAGCGCTAAGGACAATGCCGCCCTGTTGAGCACCTTGGCGTTTGGCGCCGCTGGGCTGGTGCATATAGGGTCAAAAGCCGCTTTTGATGAGATGGGGGAAGAAGGCATCGCACGGCATGGTGTCGGCACGGGCCCCTTCCGCGTCAAGGAGTGGGTAACTGACGACCGGATCGTCCTTGAACGCAATCCTGACTACTGGGAAATGGGCGCAGATGACCAGCCGCTGCCCTACCTGGACGAAGCCGTCCTGCGCGTCATTCCCGATCCTACCGTCTCGCTCGTGGACATGCGCGCTGGCTCGCTCCATCTCATGGAGCTTGTACTCCCCAAAGATGTCGAAACCATTGAGGCCGACCCCGAACTGCGGATAGACGCACTGCCTTGGGCCGGCCTGAATCTGTTCCTGGTGGGGTACAATACCAAGAGGCCGCCCTTTGATGACGTCCGAGTCCGCATGGCCGCTAACTATGGCATCGACCGCGAAGGTATGGCAAAGGCGCTGGGATTCGGCGCCGCCACTGCCCACTACTATCCATACTATACTGAGGGAACGCTCGGTTTTGACCCGTCCGTCGAGCGCTACGAATACAATCCGGACAAGGTGACAGAGCTGCTCACCGAAGCCGGCTATCCTGACGGCCTTGACCTTGAACTGCTGGTTATTGCCAGGGAGCCGGAGGCCACAATCGGCGAGTTCGCCCAGCAAATGTGGACAGCCGTCGGCATCAGGACCGAATTGAAGCTCTTGGAGCGGGTCGCCTGGGGCGAACTGCTGCAAAGTACCGAAGACTTCGAGGCAACATTCTGGCGCGGCCAGCTTTGGCCCTCAGTCGATCCCGAGTTTGCGCGGCCTGTGCTGGGGTGCGGCGCTACCTCGAACTGGAGCTTCTTCTGCGATGACGAGATTGAGGCCGCGCTGGACGAGGGTCTGACAACATCAGATCCGGCCGAGCGCAGTGAAATCTATAGTCGGATGTGGCGTGTCGTCCACGAAAAGGCCTACGTATCCGGCGGATATCTGATCCCCAGTTTCGTCGCCTACCGCCAGGAGGTAAACGGGCTGTCGTACAACTTCCAAGACCCGTATCTGGGGAATATCTGGCTGGCCTAGCCGCTTCCATTTGGGTGAGAGGGCCATACAAGGAGGCGTCTTGGGAAGGTATCTACTGCGCCGAATAGTCCACTTCGTGCCAGTGTTGTTCGTGGTCTCGCTCATTGCCTTTACGGTGACGCTTCTCTTGCCTGGTGATGCTGCGCTGGCCATGCTCGGGGAATCAAATATCCATGACAAGGTAGCCTACGAGGCCATGCGTACTGAACTGGGGTTGGATCAGCCGATTCCAGTTCAGTACGCGAAGTGGTTGGGGCGGGCGCTCAAAGGAGACCTCGGGCGCTCCATCCGTACCGGCGAGCCGGTATTGGAAGGGCTGCTGGCCCGCCTTCCTGTGACGCTCCAACTGACGGCTATGGTTATGGTCCTTGCCCTGGTGTTCGGCCTGCCGCTGGGCATCGTGTCGGCCTTGTATCCAAACTCCAGGGCTGACACAGTGACCACGGTTCTGGCCGTTGGCGGGGCCGCCGTTCCCGACTTCTGGTTGGGGATCCTGTTCATCTACTTCTTCGCGCTTTGGCTCAGAGTTGTGCCGCCATCGGGATTCGTGCCCCTCGATGAAGGGCTGTGGCCCAATGTCAGGTCGATGCTGCTTCCGGCACTGTCGTTGGGTATGTACCTGACGGCAATCACGATGCGCCAAACACGCTCTTCGCTTATCGAAGTCATGCAGCAAGAGTATGTCACTGTTGCCCGGGCCAAGGGGCTGCGAGAGAGGGTGGTTGTCATGCGGCATGCCCTCAAGAATGCCCTGATTCCCGTGGCCACTGTCATCGGGTTGCAGGTGGGGCGTCTGTTTGGCGGGGCCGTTGTCGTGGAGACGATCTTTGCTCTGCCCGGACTGGGACGCGTGGCCGCCAACTCTGTCTTTTTTCGCGACTTCCCCATGTTGCAGGGCGCAATGCTCGTAATGGCCGTGGGCGTACTCGCGGCGAACCTCCTCACCGACCTGCTCTATGCCTTTGCCGACCCGCGTATCCGCTATACGTAGTGGCAGTTTCAATGCATAGCTCGGGCTGCCAACCGGGGTATCGAAAAGTCTGGCGCGAACGGGCAGTTGGCAATATCCGTCCCAGCTTGCCCTGCTGAAGGTCGCGTTACGCAGTTTCCAGGTGGTCCTTAAACCGTTTCTCAAAAGAAAATTGTGGGTGCGTGAGCAACCTTGAAATGTCGTTCGCAGGTACGAAGTGGGTCAAAAGGAACAGCGGCTCTTCTCACACACACTCAGAGATAGTGAAGACTGAACGCATCTGGTCAGCGATCCTTGAATCTGATCTTCAAGTTCGGAGGCAGTCTGTTGACTCGCAATGACGCCGGTAATCAGTTCTCCGGGGAGATTGGGTCCCTAAGACAGCGCCGGCTCAGAGATTTCCTTGATCGATTTCTGAAAAGCCGCGGCGCCGGATTCGGCGTGGCAGTACTGGTTGTTCTGCTATTCACCGCACTTACGGCGGACGTGATTTCTCCCTACAGTCCTGTTCAGTTCCAGGATGCCGATGTTCTGGAACCACCCAGCCTCGCACATCTTCTGGGGACCGACCAGTTGGCCCGAGACACTTTGAGTCGTGTCATCCATGGCGCTCGCGTCTCAGTGCAGGCAGGTGTTGGCGCAGTGGGCTTCGCCCTGGTGGTAGGTGTGTCCATCGGCCTGCTGGCAGGTTACTACGGAGGGTGGGCCGACGATGCTCTCATGCGGCTGGTTGATGGCTTCTACGCCTTCCCTCTGCTGCTGCTTGCGCTGGCCATCGCCTATAGCCTGGGGCCCGGACTGAACAATACATTGTTGGCTATCGGTGTCGGTTTTACACCCCACTTCGCCCGTCTGGCCCGGGGTCAAGCCCTGTCAGTGCGCGAGCGTGAATTCGTCTCTGCAGCCCGCGTAACCGGCGCCCAACCTTGGCGGATCATGGCGTACCATATCTGGCCCAATGTGACCGCGGCAATCATCGTGCAGGCGTCGCTGCTGGTCGGGCAGGCCATCATCACCGAAGCAGCTCTGAGCTTTCTGGGCCTCGGCGTGGAGCCGCCTACAGCAAGCTGGGGTTCGATGCTCAAAGTCGGCTACCAGTATCTGGATCGATCGCCCGTCCTCTCGTTCGCCCCTGGCTGCGCCATGTTCATCACAGTTTTGGGCTTCAATTTCCTGGGCGACGGACTTCGCCATGCCCTCGATCCACGACTGTGGCAACGTGGTGTGGCTTGACCATCACTTCGAGATAACCCTAAAGAGATATAAACCTATGAAACTCAGGAATCGGACGGCTCTTATTACGGGGGCCAGTCGCGGAATTGGTAGAGCAATCGCCCTGGCATTCGCCGCAGAAGGCGCTGACCTGGCCATCACTGCCCGCTCACATCAGGACTTGGAATCGCTGAAGTCGCAGGTCGGCGCCTGGGGCGTGCGATGTGTCACGGTGGTGGCCGATCTCTCGAAATCGCACTCGACTGAGACTATCTTCAGTCACGTAATTCAAGCATTTGGCCATCTGGACATTCTGGTCAATAACGCCGGCATCGGCAGTAGCATTGACCCCAAACCGTTGATCCATTTCGATGATCAGATATGGGATATGACATTTCAAGTCAATGTAAAGGCGCCCTATCTGCTGTGCAAGCAGTTCGTACCCAATATGATCGGGCGCAACTACGGCCGGATTATCAACATTGCATCTCTGGCTGGAAAGGCGGGTCTGCTTCATGGCTCGGCCTACTCGGCAAGCAAGCACGCTTTGCTAGGCATGACCCGCTCGCTCGCGGCTGAAGTTGTGAGCGATGGCCTAACGGTTAACGCCATCTGTCCAGGAGCAGTGCGTACCCTCACAAATGAACCCAGAATGACCTACGACGCGCGCCGGTTGGGTAAATCTGTCGAGGCGTATGAGGCTACCATGACCCCGCTCGGGCGCCGGCTGGAATCTGAGGAAATCGCACCCATGGCAGTCTATCTTGCAAGTGACGAGGCCTCCGTCGTGACAGGCCAGGCCTTCAACATCGACGGCGGGGTCTTTATGTGGTAAATGGAGGCCGGCTGGCTCTGGAGCCCCACCGAAAGTTTCGCAGGCATCAGAACACGCCCATAGATCAGGTTAACGCTTCCGGCCATTCGGATTTCGGCAACACCAAATGAGGCAATAGTCCTGTATATTTGCCAACCACTCCAATTGTGTTATTCTTTCGTGCATCAAGCGCAGGACCCTCCTCGTTGTAACTATTCGGGCCTTATGCTAGATAGCGTTTGAAAAAAGTCCCCTGGTGAGATAACTTTGGAAGTCTCGACCAACCAAGGTAGCTCACCAGGAGGACTAACCGAATGATAGCCCACTTTGACGACTTCTGTCTATGGGTGTATGTACTCGTTGACGACATGTACAAGGAACTGGAAAGATATCAGAGACGACCGGGACCGGAGCCTGAGTGTAGCGACAGTGAGTTGATCGCGCTCTGTCTCATCGGCGAGTGTCTGGGTTGGGATGTGGAAACAGAATTACTCAGTCATATGCAGGCACATCGGGATAAGTTTCCGATCTTGCCGGAACAGAGCCGTTTCAATCGGCGACGACGAAACTTAATGTGGATTATCAATGAGATGCGGCGCATGATGTTGGCCAGAATGGAACTCTATCGGGACGAGCATTGTGTCGTGGATAGCCTGCCCATCCCTGTGGTTCAATTCCATCTGGCGCCGCAAGCGCGCGGCGATTGGTCTGATTGGGGGGCCGATTTCGGGCCCGTTCCCTCCAAAAAGGAGATGATCTTCGGTTTCAAGCTGCATCTTCTGATCACGATGGGTGGCCTCATTATCGACTTCGAGTTAGCTCCTGCTAGCTACCGCGACTTGGCTGTCGGTCGCGAACTCCTTGCCGAACACAACAACCGCATCGTCATCGGCGACAAGGCCTACGTCAGTGCACCGGCAGCTGAAGAACTCTGGCAATACAATCGCATCCGCCTGCTCACCAAACCGCGCAGAAACCAGAAAAAACAGCTCCCGGCATTCGTCTCTCGCATCTACGACGCCGTCCGCCAAATGATCGAAACAGTCAACAGTCAACTCAACGCACAATTCTCGATTGAAACCAACCACGCTCACACTTTCAGAGGCCTTTGTGCACGCCTTTACACGAAATTGACTGCACATACCCTCTGCATTTACATCAATCGCCTGCTGGGCGTACCTGACTATCTGCAAATCAAGCAATTGGCCTTTCCCAATTAGCATAAGGCCCTATTCGTAATTCTTTTGGAACGCAACCGCCCAACCAGACATGGAGGTAAACAGAAAATGCAAAAGCAAGGTTTCAGCCGCAGAGAATTCCTCTCCCTCGCCGGCGCGACCGGCGGCGCGGCCCTGCTCGCCGCCTGCCAGCCCGTTACCCAAGACACCGCTGACGGCGGCATGGAGACAGCCATGGAACCGGTCACCGTCTCCGTCCAGTCCGGCTGGCAAACCAGCGGTGATGGCGACATCTGGACGCCCTGCATCGAACTGTTTGACGAAAAGGGCACACACATCTCCATCGAAATGATCCGCCTCCACGTATCCCCCGAGGACACAATGACCGCCGTCGCCGGCGGCACCGCGCCCGACGTCTACCATCGCTACATCGGCGGCTTCGCCGAACTGATGGCGCGCGGCGTCATGCTCCCGCTCGACGACCTCATCGCCAACGCCCCCGACTTCGACCCCGACATCTACCTCGGCTCACAGTGGGACAACGGCAAATGGGACGGCGTCACCTACGGCATCCCCGCCCTTGAAGGCGGCTCCATGCCCGCCATCTGCTGGCACAAACACCTCATCGAAGAAGTCGGCGGCGACCCCGAAGTCGGCCCAAGAAGCTGGCCCGAAATGCTCGAGTGGTCCCGCATGCTCCTCCAATACGACGACGATGGCAACCTTACCCAGGCCGGATTCGACCCCAAAGACGCCTACGGCTTCACCGTCATCGCCTGGCCCGTCGTCTTCGACGAAAACTACATCTCCGAAGACAAGCGCACCTTTACTTTCGACACCGAAGCGTGGGCAGAAGGCCTCGACATCATCGCCCAGTTCCACACCGACCCGGGCGTAGACAAGATGCTGGCCTTCAGAGACCAGTGGGGCTACTGGTCCGGCTATCCCTCCAGCGGCTTCAACAACGCCAAGCGCGCCATGGTCATGGACGGCAACTGGCTGCCCGGCATGTTGCGCAGTATGGTCGAAGTCACCGGCGTCGAACTCGAATCCATCGGCTACAACTTCCACCCCAACCTCAACGAAGGCTACAAGGCCATCGACTTCGGTACTGGCCATACGCTCTTCATGCCCCGTACCACCCAGGTCGCCGAAGACGCTCTCACCTTCATAATTCACATGACCAGCGTCGAAGTCGGCCTCATAGAATTCGAAATCCGGGCCGCCGCCATGTGGAGCAAACCGCTGCTCGACGCCATCGATCTTTCCAGCGTGCCCGGCCTGCAATGGTTCTTCGACGCACCGCTCGAAGCCGACCGGCTCTGGAGCCCCGGCGAGTTCCTCACGCCCGTCCAGTCCCAGTGCGAGAGACTGTGGGAGCGGGCCTTCGAAGAGGTGACCGTCGGCGTCAAATCAGCCGAAGACGCCCTTTTCGACATCAACAAAGAACTTCAGCAGTCCCTCGACGAATACTGGGAGACCCAAAGTTAGCCTACTGACCATGTGACACATCCCGGTCGTGCCTTGGCTTCCGCCCCAAGGCGCGACCGCCCCTTCAGGGATCCCTTCCCAAAGGCCCCGAATCACCTCTCAACCTCCAGGTTTGACATGACTTCACCACTACTGAGCGGCCCGCAACCAGGCCTGGATCACGCCGAAGACCCCGGACTCCCTAACCGGCTGGCCCGCGGCCGCGGTTTCCGCCGCCGCATGCTCCCCTTCCTCTTCCTCCTGCCCTGGTTCGTGGGCGTCCTCACCTTCCAGGCCTACCCCATCCTCGACTCCTTCTACCACAGCTTCACCATCTACGACGTCTTCCAGCCCGCCAAGTGGATCGGAGTCCGCAACTACGTCAATCTCGCAGAACACGACTATACCCGCAAAGCCCT
The DNA here is from genome assembly GCA_965204525.1 of Caldilineaceae bacterium. Classification (GTDB taxonomy): domain Bacteria; phylum Chloroflexota; class Anaerolineae; order Caldilineales; family Caldilineaceae; genus Bin5. The sequence goes on from OZ241994.1 coordinate 4,802,333, forward strand.
GATGAACACGCTGCTCTACGTGGTTGTCTCCGTTCCCGGCGGGCTGGTCGTCGGCCTGCTGCAGGCGCTGCTCCTCAACGTAAAAGTGCGCGGCCTCCAGCTCTTCCGCACGCTCGCCATCGTGCCCGGCACCGTGCCCGTAGCCGGCGCCGCCGCCGTCTTCCTCTTCATCTGGAGCCCTTCCCTCGGCCTCATCAACAGCTTTCTCAAAGTCCTCGGCTTCCCCCGGGGGCAGGCCTGGCTCACAGATCCCGTGATGGTCAAATGGGTCTTCATCTTCATGACCATCCAGGGCGGTATCGGTATGCTCATCTTCCTCGCCGGGCTCCAGAATGTGCCCCAGGAACTTTATGACGCAGCCAAAATCGACGGCGCAAAGTCCATCCAAACACTGTTCAAAGTCACACTGCCCATGCTGACCCCCTACACCCTCTTCAACCTCCTCACAAGCCTGATCGGCGCCTTTCAGATGTTCTCCGGCCCCATGCTGATGACCGGCGGAGGCCCCGCCGGCGGCTCGATGTTCTATCCCCAACTCATCTATGAAAACGCCTTCCGAGATTTCAGGATGGGCCACGCCGCCGCGCTCTCATGGATTCTTTTCGTCATCTGCGTGGTCATCGTCGTCCTCCTCTTCCGCACCTCCGCAAGCTGGGTCTACTACGAGGGAGGCAACTGAATCGTATGGCAGGCATTCGCACCGCACGCCGATACATTTTGCCCGCGGGCCGCTTCACTCTCGGCATGCGCGCCAGCAGGATCATTCAGCACGCCATCGCCTATCTGCTGATCGCAGTCTTTCTCTTCTTCGCCCTGTTGCCCGTTGCCTGGATGTTCAGCAACGCCTTCAAGACGCTCGAACAGATGCGAATCACCTTCCCCATCCAGTGGATCCCCTACCCCGTCACCCTCGAGAACTTTGCCGACGGCTGGCGCGCGCGCGACTGGCTCCTCCACCTGCGCAACACCCTCATGCTTGCAGTCTTCGTACTCATACCCACAATGGCTTCCTGTACCCTGGCCGCCTATGCCTTCGCACGCATGAGGTTTCCCGGCAGCGAGCTGCTCATGCTGCTCAACATCAGCCTCATGCTTATGCCCGACTTCGTAACAATGGTGCCCCGCTATGTGATGATGGCCCGCTTGGGCTGGGTCGGGACCTGGCTGCCCGCCATCATCCCATCAATGCTCGCGCTCAATCCCGCCATGGTCTTCGTCCTGCGCCAGTTCTTCCGCGCCATCCCCAACGAACTCTCTGAAGCCGCCCGCCTTGACGGCTGTAACGATCTGGTCATCTTATGGCGTATCATCATCCCCCTCTCCAAGCCCATCCTCGCCCTACAGATTGTCCTCGTCACCTCCTGGGCCTGGAATGACCTCCTCTTCCCTCTCCTCTACCTCAAAGACAAGAGCATGCAGACCCTTACCCTCGCCATGATGGGCTTTATCGGCTCGCGCGGCGACACCCAGTGGGGGCCGATGATGGCCATGTCCGTACTTGTATCTCTGCCCATGATGGCGTTATCATACTATGGGCAGCGCTACTTCACCGAGGGCTTCACCCTCACCGGCATTAAAGGGTAGTCTCCGGCCGCGCCGCCCTCAAGTATCTTTCGAAGATGCCCTTTCACTGACCCCAGCTAACGATCTCCATGTCCCTTTTCACTTCCAATCGAGAACGCCGCCTCTGGCTCTGGACCCTCGCCGTTGTAACTGCAATCTACTCGACACTTGGGCTGGCGCGGACCCTCGCCGGGCATCTGCGAACACACGGGATGCTCGAAACCCTCTTCTTGATCAGTTTTCTACTGGTTGGGGCTGTCATCCTGGCCTACGGGCTGAAGGTGCGCCCGGGTGGCCTGGAGATAGGGGTCGCGCTCGGCGTGGCCGCCGTCTACATCCTCATCTTCGTGCGCATGGCGACCCCGGAGGAGCGCACACATCTCATCGAATACGGCGTTCTGTCCGTCTTCATCTACGAAGCGCTCAAAGAACGCGCCAGCCAGGGCCGCCGCGTCCCCGTACCCGCTCTGCTCGCAATTGTAGCCGCTTCGCTGATCGGCCTGATCGACGAAAACATCCAGGCCTTTCTACCCAATCGCGCCTACGACCCGCGCGATATCCTCTTCAACGTACTCGCCGCAGTCATGGCCGTCGCCGCCAGCATGGCCCTCTCCTACGCCCGCCGCCGGCGCTTCCGAAACCAGCCGGACTGACGGCCAACACCAAGTCGGCAAACGCCCCTGCTATCATCGCGCTCAACGCAGGCGCAAGCCCTGTACCTGCCCTGCAGGCCAGACCTCAATAGTACTTGCTGTACCCAAGCGCAGGCCGGTAATTCATCGTCTCATCCGCTGACGGCCATGTCACGTCGTAGCCCGCCGGCGGCTTATAGGGGAAGGGGACCTCATCGCGCCCGTAGCTGCTCTCCTTGCGCAGGTCGATGGCGTGCATCATCAGCCGCAGACGGTCATCGATCCAGCTCTGGGGCACCGTCTGACCCGGCCTGAGGTACGACCCCTCCGACCTGGGTTCCCCCTGCCGCGCCGCCGCGCCCAGAGAATGGAATGCGTAGTAAAGCGTGCGCCGCAAACTGTCGGCGCTATTGCGCCTCGAACCATGCACCAACTTAACATTGTGAAACAGCACGTCGCCCGCTTTGACAGGCAGTTCAATCAGGCCGGGATAGTCAAAGCCCTGCGCCTTCACGTCCTCCGCGGAAAGATTCAGCTTATGGCTGCCCGGTGCCGCCAGCAGACAGCCGTTCTCAGGTGTGGCGTCATCCAGATAGTAATCGACGTTGAACACCATTTCCATCACATCCGGCTGGCTGGGGTCGCCGTCGCAATGGACCGGGACCTCTTTGCCGTTCCCCGGTGTTTTGAAAACAAACGCCTCCGCCTCACAGATAAAGTCATCCCCCAGCAGCCGCTGCACCACCTGCAGGATCAGCGGATGCGCCAGCAGCTTGATAAACGAGTTGTTCTTGGCCTTGGGGAAGACATACTGCACACGGTGGAATACAACCTCACCCGTATCCGGCAGCGCATCAAAGAAATAGTCGCTCTCCGGTTCCTTGCCCTCATAGCCCTCTTCAATGACATGAGCTGAGTCCTCCTGCAAGACCGCCAGCTCTTCAGGGCAAATCGCTTGCGGCAACAGGACGTACCCGTCCCGATCAAAACTCGCAACGATCTCGTCCAATTTCATGCGTCTTCTCCTGGCCTGGGCGAAACCAAGTAACCTCAGTCCTCGCCGTAGTCGAGCACCACTTGCAAAATACCCTCTGGGTGCTTATCGATCATCTCGTAGGCCGCCACCGCACCCTCAAGGTCGACCACATCCGTAATCAACCCATCCAGATTCAGCTTGGGCATCAATGACAGCACCGCCTCCATCCGCCGCGCGGCCGACCATCGATGCGACAGCTCAGGGCTGATGCCGCCAATCTGCGACGAGATCAACTGAATCCGATTGTGGTGGAACTCCGCGCCAGGGTAGACGTTTGCCAGCGCGCCCGCATACCACGACATCACGATCACTTTGCCGTTGTAGCAAACTGTGCGGATCGCCTCGTTCAGAGCGCGATCACTGGCCGAAAACTCGAACACCACGTCCGCCCCCCGGTTGTCCGTCAACGCCCGCACCGCCATCGCGATGTCCCTGACCTCGCCCGCGTTGAAGATAAGGTCCGCGCCGCTCACCCTCTTGGAGATCTCCAGCCGCTTCTCGATCAGGTCAACAGCGATCACCGGCGACGCGCCCGACAGCTTGGCCCACTGCACCGTCAGCTGCCCCAGGACACCCTGGCCAAAGACCACCACACACTCTCCCAAATGCAGATCCGCGTCCAATATGCCGTTGAAAGTGGTGTTCAGGACGGCCGTGAGCACACCTGCCCTCGGATCGATCCCGTCCGGCAGCTTGGACACCGATCCCGCCGGCAGTACGTGCGCCGACTGGTGCGGGGCAAAGCTGAAGACGACGTCGCCTTCGGCAAACTCTGTCACATCGCTCCCCACCTCCGTGACTACGCCCACGCACGCGTAACCATAGCGCAGAGGGTATTCCCACTGGGGCTCTTCGCTTTCCACAAACAGCCGCGTGCGGCGGTCCTGCTTCAGCCGCCACATCGGCGCGTCCCCGCGATAGACATTCATCTCCGTCCCATGACTGATGCCCGAGTACAGCGAGCGCATTGCCACCTCCCCCGCGCCCGGTTCCGCAAGCTCGTCCTCGACCACAGTTACCTGTCGCGGCCCAGTGATTTCAACAGCCTTAATCTTGATCACTCTCGTGCCCGCCTCTCCCTACCGCTCCATATCGTTCACAACCTCAAACCCAAGCAACTGCCCCAGGTCCTCAATCTCATCCACCCAGTCCCCGTAAAACAAGACCCTGTGCCCCCCCGGCGTCAGCGGGTGCTCCGCCTTCATACAGTTGCGCAGCAGCCTCTTCACATCGGCAACCTGGATCGCCACCGACGTCCGGCAGTCCCGCTGCACACTCACATTGCTGTCAATGACCCCGGTAAAGACATACATGCGGTCGAACGGCACAAACTGTGCGATCGTCACCGTCTGCCCCACCTCCATCTGCACGTTCACACACGTGCTCTTGTACAGCCCCTGATGATTGCGAAACGCGTATTCCTCCGTCTCCTCTCCGTCCCATCCCCCCAGCCTCGTCGCGCTGAAGTCGTGGGACATCCCGATCAGGTTCCGCCCCGTATCGATATGAATATGTCCGATAAAACCCGGCCGGTCCGCCAGATAGCCGATCAGCAGCTGCGTGATCGTGCTCGACAGGTCCAGCTGGCAGATCCCGGCCAGCCCCTCGTCGTTCAGCATCGAAAACGCCAAACACGGCAGCGGATACGGTCCGCTCCCCATACAGATGCCGTGCTCGGTGATACCCTGCGCCCCCTCCTCCGCCAGGATCTGCTTGATCCCCAGGTACAGCTTGCACGATTCGACCACATCCTCCCTCGTCGGTTCGACCACATCCGTGGCCCCCGTAATCCTCCTCTGCGCCAGCGCCTCCGCAGCCCCGGCATCGGCGTTCTGGTAGGCCGCGATCAGCCGCTGAGGTGGGACATCCTTGATCTCAAGCCCCAGCCTCTCCTTCGCCTGCCTGATAAAGCCGTCGCTCAACGGCGTCAGGTCGGAAAAAAGATGGATCCCGCCCCACCCTTCCTCGAACCACCTGCGGCTCGACTCCACCTGCTCCGGCGTATGCGACTGCTGGTACAGCACCTTAGACTGCCCCATCTTGTGGATAGCCTTCAACACGCCGATCTTCTTTCCCACGTCCGCGAAATCCGACGAAAGCACCGGAATCACATTGCGTTTGCCCTTCACCGGCACGAAATTATGCAGCCATCCCAGCGGCGAAAGCGGCGTCTCCGTCGGATTGAACATCACCGTCGGCTTGCCCCAGCTCGCAATCTCCTTCTGCATCACATTCGGAAACAGGCCCACAATGAAAGCAAGGACACCGTCCTCGTCCTGCACATTCGCAGCCGCCTCTTTCAACTCCGCACGCGTCCGCACCAGCCTCTGTCCCGTAAACTCCACCTCCCGCTCGTACGCCTTCAGCGCTTCCCTGTAACGCGCGGCCACGCTCTCGTGGCTGAACGAACCCTGATAGATCGGCCACTCTTCATTCTCCTGAGCGGGAAAGCTGTCACCTTGCGACCCGCCCAGAAACAGTGTTCGAATTCTCGTCTTTTTCACGACAACCTCCTCCTGGCAAACGGCCGTTAAATTTGGGCGCCTGAAACTGGAACCGGGACGCGTTCAACAAGCTTGTATCGGCCGCCCTTAGACTCCGGTCCCACTAAGCCGCAGAAGGCTCCTCTGCGCGCAGCACTGCAACGAAGTACGCCCCGACCCCAACAACAATCAGGCCGAGTACAAGCCCCAGCGGCAGGTAGCCCACCGCCTGCAGTTCGGCGGCCGCGGCCGCGATCAAATCGGCGCTCGGTTCACATCCGGCCAGCTTCTCCCCTTCCGGCCACGGTCCCAGCGGCCAGCCTGCATTGTTGCCGAACGGCATCGGCTCCCACTGCCATCCGGACGGCCAGGGCTCCCCCTCTCCCGGCGTGGTCACGCACATGCGGCGCAGCGCGCGCACATTTTGCAGTTGCGACGCTCGCGTCGCCGCCGTGACGACGAAGTAGGCCGCGACCACGCCGACACCGATAGCCCAGTTGCGCAGAATCCCGCGATACCTGACCACGGGAAGCTTCAGGATCACACACAGCGTAAAGACCGCCGAGACCACAAGACCCAGCATCCAGTCCTCCACCCGGTCGCCCTGCCCCAGAATCCAGGGCGGCAGAAACACGGCCACAAACAGGAACATGTAGAGCCCGTTCAAAATTGCCATCCCCAATACAATCATCTGTACCTTGGCGTTCCGCCACCAGGCCAGCGGTGCAGCAGTCACGAAGAGAATATTGAAGTGGTCGATAAAGGCCATACTTGGAATGCCCAGGGCCGCGCCCAGGCTCAGTTGCAGGTCGAAGGCGTCGTTACGCGCCGCACCACCATCCAGGCCGAGGCCAAACGTGTAAATGGTGAACTCATATCCCGGGTATCCAAAGGCCAGAGCCAGCCACAGGAGCGTAAGGAGAACATTGGCGGTGATGAGTCTGATTATTGTCAATTTCGGCATATTGGATTCTCTCCCATGAGTCGTTCAAATGGTGGAGGCCTCTCTTGCCCGCCGCGGCCCTGCTTGTCGCGTACCGCAATGTGGTAGTACAATTCCCCTACGCATCCAGGCCACCAACGAAGGCGACACCATGAAAGTAACCCACGCGCAGAAACTTGAACTATACGAGAAAGGCTATGTGCAGATTCCGGGCGCTGTCCCACGCGTGATGGTCGACGCCGCAGTCAAAGCCATCAACCACTCCTTTGGCAACGGCATCGATCCGGCGCAGATGATCACCTTTCAGGCACAGTCATTCTGCCCGGAGTTGCGGAATTCCTCAGAAATCACCGATCTTTACAACCAAACGCCCGTAAAACAGTTGGCAGAGTCAGTGATCGGTACCGGGAAGGTCAATCCGGTTGAACACGGCCAGATAGCAGTTCGCTTTCCCTTAACGGACGATCCGCCGCCCGCGCTGCGTCCCCATCTCGACGGGCGCTACTCGCCCCACAACGGCGTCCCCGCCGACGAACTGCGCAGATTCACCATGCTGGTCGGCATTGCACTAAGCGACGTGCCCTCCGATTACGCCGGAAATCTGGCCGTCTGGCCCGGAACCCATCATCTCTATGAACAATACTTCTGCCAGAATGGCCATGACATCCTTATGCGCCACGGCGCAGAAGGCATGCCTCCCATAGACATGCCCCGCCCCCAAATGCTGACCGCTCGCGCCGGCGACGCCTTTTTCGTGCATTACCAGATTGCCCACTGCGCCTCGCCCAATGTCTCACCCCACCCGCGCTATGCCATCTACTTTCGCCTGCGACACGTCAACCTCAAGGCCCAACTCTACGAGGCCCTGACTGATATCTGGCTCGAGTGGGGCGGCATGCGTGAAATCGTCGCGCAAAAACGGCGAACGTAACTAAGTCCTCTCCATTACCAAGACCTCTCACGCAGCGCACAATGGAATCGCAGCTATCTCGCCTGCCGTTACCCAATACGCAAAAATCAGGATTTCAAATCAGTCACCCATCAGTCCCGACCGCTTAACCTACTCCCCCTCCATCTCCAACTGCCCTGCTCTCTCCATCGCCGCCCAATAGGCGTGGTCCGCGCTATTGACAAGCGTGTTTTCCAGGCTGCGCAGGATCAACTCCCCCTCGGCCGAATGCGCGCCCGCCGTATGCGCCACCGCCTCCGGCAGCCCCACAGTCAGCGCAACGTGCACACCGTAGACAGAATGCCGGATCGACGGAAAGCCGGTCGCCCCCACATCGTTCTGCCAGCGCGCCTGGTTCTGCGGGCTGAACTCAAACGGCTTGCCCACGTCATGGCACAGCGCACATGCCCACAGCAGGTCTCTATCGATCCCAATATCCCCGTGGACCGCTTCCAGACCGTCGGCAAGGCCATGGGCCATGCGCGCAACACCGCGCAAATGGTCCGCCTGCGTACCGTCCTTCAGCGCCGGTGAGTCCGGCACACCCGACCCCCGAATCTGGTCGATGCGCGTAAACTCCGACTGTGACAGCGCAAAGGCCCACGCCTCGATCACCTTCCCCCGCAACGTCTCATCCTTTATCTCATTGACCTCCGGTAGATTCTCGCACACGCCGCGACGCAGTTCTTCCATGGATGCCATTCGTCTCTCTCCTCTCTTCAACATGAAACGTTGGGCTGCCTCGTAATGCTACGCCTCCACAGCAACGGGCTCTTCCCTCGCCAGAACCTGCGTCGAGGCGTTGGGGAAGATGGCAACCGTGGCGTTCGCGGGCAGCCTGGCCGCCAGCTGGTCGATCAGCGTCTGCCAGTCGCGGTAGAGTAGGTCGCTGCCATGCTTGGTCGCAAACTCCGCCGCCTGGAAATGTTCGGAGACGATGAGCAGGCTTTCCCGCCCGTTGATCACCGCCTTCGGATCAGGCGTAGCATCGGCTGCAGCTCTGCGCTTCAGGTATTGCTCCCACGGCAGTTGCTGATGCAGACCATGATAGGAGATGCCGTCGCAGGCCGCGTTGAGAACCACCTTATACGGCTCCCGCTCGAAATAGGGCAGCGGCCACAGCGCCTTCGATCCCTGGACCGGATCGGCATCCAGCGGATACCCGTTGCAGACCACAACATCCGCCTCTTGCCGCAGCCGGTTCGAAATCGTCGTACCGTAAGTCCTCTGCGCGAAACGCGCGCCCGCGCGATGCGCCTCTACGAAATCGCCGATAAAGAGACCGGCAATCTGCCTGCGGCTGGTGAGGACGCTGTTGACCACCATATCCAGCCCAATCTTGCCCGCCACCTCCTCAGCCACGTCGCGAAGATCGCGCACACCGCCGTCGATGAGCGTCACGTTGCCCGTATCCCCCTCAGACGGCTTCCGTCGTTCGATATTGCCCTGTCCCCGCGTAGGCGAGAATCCGTGGAAGTGGAAAATTGTAGCGAAACCCGCCACACCCGGCACGATCAGCTTGGCGCCGCCCCCAAAACCGGCCGAACCGTGGGGAAAGATACCGCCCACACAGATCTTGAACTCCGCTTCCGCCACAATGCGGTTGATATAGATCGGCGTCCCATCTTCCAGACTTCCGTAGCCGACCAGATCGCCCGCCATGAAATCGTGCGAAGTCGTCGCGTAGGCCGCCGCCACCTCCGCGCCCACCTTCTTCACCATCTCCTCTTCCGTGAGCGGCCGGTGCGTGCCGCCGCCAACGACAATCACCGTCTCGGTCTTGGGAACGCCGGCCTCGGCCAGCTCCTCCAGCACGTACGGCAGCATCTCCGCCGCCGGCGTAGGCCTGCTCAAGTCATCGACAATAATTGCGGCGCTCGCCTTGCCCCTGGCCGCCTCGCGAATGCGGGGCGTTCCAATCGGACTATCAAACGCCGCCGCAATCTGCGCCGAACTGAGCGCGGGAGCATCCACGCTCCCGCAGACATGAATATCCCAGCCGGCCGGAAAAGTAAGCGTGCGATCTACATCCCCAAACCAGGAGCGGGAGGGGACGGTAACGGTTTGCGGGCTGTTCATGGCTTCTTCCTTCGGTTGTTACTGATGGATTTTGCGCTATTTGATGAGCTATGCGGGGATGAGGTGCCTCTTCAATGTGTCAATCAGACATTTCGCGAATCTAGAGCGCTGGATCACTTTTTCCGAGTCAATCTGGGCCAGAATATCGAAGGAGTGGTTGCCCTTGTCATAAGTGCCTTTCTGGCTATCTCGGCTAGCCAATTTGAGTTGGTCCAGGACATCTTTCTTGGGGACATCCTCAATATTTTCTCGATTCGTGAGGGAAGCGGACCTGAAATTGCTCCCAAAGTACTTCTCCAGCGAAGGAACGTCCGCCAAAAACCCAGACTCCATAATCTGCACCATGAGGTGTGCCTGCTCATCTAGGGCATCTGAGGGGCGTTGCCAGCCATCGCGGGAGTTCAAATGCTGCCATGAAGTACTTTGTGGCGCGACCTGAGTTTCAGCATCGACCAAGAGTAGTGGAATCGCCTCTGAGTCTACCTGATTTAGAGAAGTACGGAATTTCTTGAAGGCTTCAGTTCTGCTTCCGCAAGCGATAACTCTAGGCATGTGACCGGAAAGGCCAGCTTTCTTGAAGAATTCAGAAAACGCTCTGCGGCACCGAGAATCAAGACCTCCAGAACTACCTCCCTCCACATATAATCGCACTCTTACCAACGATTGCCTCCAAGCTCCCCGCTGCGCCACAGATCTCCCAGCGAATACTCGTTGAGCCAAATACGAAGCTGCTCCTGTTCAAGCCGGCGCACGGATGTAGCATTGCTTTCTTTCTCGCACACGAGCACAGCTTCAGGCACATGGGATAACGCGTCAACAAGAATGTCTGAGTGGGTGGTCACAATTACTTGCGTTCGATGAGAAGCCTCAATAAGCAGTTCCGCGACAATCGGCAGGATATCGGGGTGTAGCCCAATTTCTGGTTCTTCGATGCAAATCAGTGGCGGAGGAGAGGGATGGCAGAGGATAGAGACAAGGCAAAGAAATCGCAAAGTTCCATCCGAAAGCCGAGTAGCAGGTACGGGTCGAAATAATTCCTTTTCGTGAAAGTAAACTTGCACCGTGCCTCCCTGAAAATAGACTTGATATCTTTCAAACTGTTCATAAAACTGTTCTATCTGTGAAAAGAGAAGGTTTCTTATGTCCCCCATGAGATCCAAGTGATTGAGAACAAGACCAAGATTGCTCGCATCTTCAGCCAGAAAGTCGCTGGGCATGTCTACTGGCTGTGGATTGCGAGGCGTTGTATTTCGGCCCATATTCCATTCGCGATAGAGTTTGAACTGCTTGTACTGGTCTCCCAGATAAGTAATCTCAGGATACTGATCCGGGTCCCGGCGTTGCGATAGCACGGACTGATTTGGCGCTAGATCCTCGCGCTGCAGCTTTCGTTCCCTTCTTTCTCTGTCGGTAACTGCTCCATCGATGTCAACTGCGCGAATACTTAGTACAGGGTGGCCCGCTTGATAGCGATAAAAGAAGCGTACGTCCGTGGCCCCCTCAAACTCTTCTCGTTCGTTTTCAATCGCTTCATCCACAAGGTCGAAACGCTGACCCACAGATGCAAAGCTGATTCTGTGGCGCAGAGCCATGATTCCATTAGGGTTATATAGTGTTGCATCCACCTCAGCTACTGGTAATGATTCTGTACCTTTCCACAGCCATTCCTCCGTACCCCCTCCCGCGCGCACCGGTGCAACCAAGTCGGTAGCTGATGCCCGCAAGAGATCGATTGCCTCCAATATGTTCGACTTGCCGGACCCGTTGGGACCGATCACTACATTTAATGCCTCAAGCTCTATCGACTGTGAATCCGGGCCAAAAGAAAGTAAGTTTCGTAGTCTCAGCGTTTTGATGAACCTTTTGTCGCCCAACATTTTTCCTCTATCTCTGGCAGATTCTTGCCTACCCTATCCTGACATTCTATCATAACCGAAGCCATTACATCTGCCCTTCGCCTGCACCGTCCCTGTCCATTATCAAACGTATGTCAACCTACCGCAAAGGGAGAATGTGGCACGTGATTCTGTAAGGCCACTGTCAGAATTGCCCCATTTTTGACAGCGCCCCCTTCTCTGTTTATACTCACACGGACTGACGAGGCGACGGCTCCCTCTGATTCGTTCAGAGTCGCATCCAGCTTGTACTTCGCGCCGACCAGTCGTCCCCATTGTGCCCTTCAACTCCTGAACCGGGGCAGGCTGGGCGGCCAAACCGCAGTTCCCGAAACGTCGATCGCCTGCATTTTGGGGCCGGCCCTGCCAGCCTTCGAGTCCGTATCGAAACCAAGCGCACTGACCACTGTCAATACTGAACTTTCCGGTCAAGGCGCCATAGCCATCAGCCCTACTTTTCTACATTTCAAGGAGAGAAATACCAATGAAACAGAAGCAAACACTGACAAGGCGCGACTTCCTGCGCTATTCCGCCATGAGCGGTTCGGCCGCGCTGCTGGTAGCCTGCGCGCCCGCGGCGCCCGCCGCCGACGGCGAAGCCGCACCCGCGGCCGCGGCTGACGAAGCCCCTGCCGCCGGAATGAGCGGTCCCAAGCAGGGCGGCACCATGACCTGGGTTGGCCACCAGGAAGTGGCCGGCCTCAGCCCGGCTTTCATGGGCCCCACAGTGCACTGGGTCATGATCATCAACATCCAGAATCCCCTCGTGACCGTTGACGAGTTCAACGAACAGGAACTGGTACTGGCCGAGTCCGTCGACGTCTCAGCTGACGGCCTCACCTACACCTTCAAGCTGCACGAAGGTGTACTCTTCCACGACGGCACCGAATTAACCGCCGAAGATGTCGCCTACACCTACGACTACTACCGCAACCCCGACAACGGCGCGCCAATCGTCGGTCGCTTCACCGGCATCGGCTCAGTCGAAGCAACCGACAAGTACACCGTCACGGTCAATATGGACGCTGTCAACGCAGCTTCGTTGACCTCTTGGGCCACCGTTCCCATCGTCCATTCGGCCTACCACGCCGAAGTCGGCGAGGAGACCTACAGCACATCGCCGATCGGCACCGGACCCTACAAGCTCAGAGAATGGCGCCCGGCAGAGTTCACCGAGTTGGAAGCTTTCGACGATCATTTCCGCGGCCGCCCCAATATCGACGTCCTGCGCGAAGACATCGTGCCCGAACCCTCCGTGCGCATGATCGCCCTGCAGACCGGCGAAGCCGATTCCGCCGTCTGGCCGCTGCTCGTCGAAGACAGCATTTTCCTCGAGTCCGACCCCGGCTACGTCAACTTCCGAACCCTCGCCAACTCGATCAAGCATTTCCCGCTGAATAACAGCATTCCGCAGCTGGCAGAGAAAGAGGTGCGCCAAGCCCTGATGCACGCGCTCGACCGCCAGCGCATCATCGACGAGCTCTGGAACGGCGCCGCACAGGTCTCCCATTCCAACCTCACGCCTGCCAGCCCCTATCACCACACCGGCCTCAAGCAGTACGACTTCGATCCCGCAGAGGCCATGGCTCTGCTCGACGGCGCCGGTTGGGCTGCCGGCAGCGACGGCATCCGCGCCAAGGGCGACCAGCAACTTTCCTTCACCATCACGACCATCACCGGCGACCAGGCCCGCCGCCCCATCGCCGAACTCGCACAGCTGATGTTTGCCGACGTCGGTGTCGACGTACAGCTGAAAGAGGCGCCCGTAGCCACCATCCTCCAGGGCATGCGCGAAGGTACCATGGACGCCTCCCTCTACAACTGGACCTACGGCAGCGCCGTCGAGCCCGATCCGTTCAGCACCCTGCACTCCGCCGGCGGCAACAACTTTGCCCAGCTCAACCACGCCCGCATGGACCAGCTCATCGAGGAGGGGCTCCAGGTCGTCGCCTACGAGGAACGCGAGCCCTACTACCACGAGATCCAGGAGATCTTCGTCGAGGAGCAGCCTGTCCTTAACCTGCAGTTCGACGAGTGGATGAACGTCTTCAACGCCCGCATCAAGGGCCTGCCCGAAGGCCCGAAGAACAGCTCAATGTACCAGCAAGCCTACAAATGGTGGATTGAGGAATAGGACCCCAGTGGTCGGCGATCCTATTGCATTAGGGTCGCCGACCACCTATCACTTCCACCATCCGCTAACCACTGCCCACCATGCTTACCTACATCGCCCGCCGCATCCTGCAAGGCGTCGTCGTGATCGTCCTGATCAGCGTCGGCACCTTTGTCGTTATTCGATTGATGCCGGGCGACCCCACCTACTTGCTGCTGGGCGAAGGGGAAATCCGCATCAGCAAGGAACAGATGGAGGCGGTCCGCGCCCGCTGGGGTTTGGACCGCCCCCACCACGAACAGTTCTTTATCTGGGCGTGGAATCTTCTGCGCGGCGATTTCGGTGACTCTCTGATTCGCAAGGGAATACCGGTGCGGCAGATGATCTTCGAGGCAATCCCGGTAACCGCGATCCTGAATGTCACCTCTCTGGCGCTTGCGCTGTTGGTTGCTATTCCTGCCGGCATCATCGCCGGCGTGCGCCGCAACTCCTCCTTCGACTACAGCACCGCCGTCGGCTCCACACTGGGCGTCGCCCTACCCAACTTCTGGCTGGCTCTCATGCTGATCGTGCTCTTTGCCCTCTACGTGCCGCGCTGGTTGGGTGACCTGCCATTGGTAGGCCGCATCCCACCGTTCGGGCTGAAGTCGTGGCAAGGCTACATCCTGCCCGTCTTGGTGCTGACCACCGAACAGATGGCCGTCCTCACGCGCGTCATGCGCGCCTCTACCCTTGAAGTCCTTACCCAGGACTACGTGCGCACTGCCTACGCCAAAGGGCTGCCCAACATGATCGTTCTTGTCCGCCACGCAGTCCGTAATGCCCTGCTCCCTGTCGTAACGGTCATCGGTTTTCGCATCGCCTTCATTCTCAGCGGCACCATCGTCGTCGAAACTGTCTTCGCCATCCCAGGCATCGGACGCCTTTTCACCGATTCGATCTTTCGCCTCGACTACCAGGTCGTCCAATCCCTGGTCGTCGTGCTGGCCGTTCTCGTCGTCGCCGTGAACCTGCTCACAGACCTGACCTACGCCATCATCGATCCGCGTATTCGTATCAATTAGATTTCCTTAGCTTTCGTTTCAACATATGACGACCACCGCACCCGCCGAGCTCAACCAACAGCTCACTGCCACCTCCGACCACCGCTCCGAATTGAGCCAGGCCTGGCGGCGCTTCCGCGCCAATCGCATCGCAGTCGGTGGATTGGTTGTCATCCTCCTCCTGGCGCTGATGGCCATATTCGCGCCCCTGCTCTCACCCTACGATCCCATCGACGAAGTCTTCCGCGGTATGCGCGGCGGCAGCCCAACCCTTGCCCATCCTTTCGGCTACGACCACCTGGGAAGGGACC
This sequence comes from Caldilineaceae bacterium, assembly GCA_965204525.1. Taxonomy (GTDB): domain Bacteria; phylum Chloroflexota; class Anaerolineae; order Caldilineales; family Caldilineaceae; genus Bin5. The sequence continues at coordinate 4,817,380 of OZ241994.1, forward strand.
TCCTCAGCCGCGTTATCTTCGGTACCCGCGTCGCTCTGCTTGTCGGCCTGCTGGCAACCGGCATCGCAGTTACCTTAGGCGTAGTCATCGGCGCAGTGGCCGGTTACCGCGGCAGCTGGGAGGACACATTGATCTCCAGGGTAATCGATACCTTGATGGCCTTTCCCATCATCGCCCTGCTCGTCGTGCTCGCCGCAGTTCTGGGGCCGAGCCTCGTTACTACAATCGTCGTGATCGGTACGACCGGCTGGGCCCGCTTCGCCCGCGTCGTACGCGCAGACATAATGTCCCTCAAGGCGACCGACTTCGTCACCGCGGCCCGCGCCGTCGGCGTGCGCGACTGGCGCATCATCTGGCGCCATCTTCTCCCCAACGTCATGGGCCCAATTATCGTTTTGGCGACCCTCGGGATTGGGGGCATCATCATTCTTGAATCGGCGCTCTCATTCCTGGGTCTGGGCATCCGCCCGCCCAACCCCTCATGGGGCGGCACCCTGGCGGATGGAAGAGCATATATTCTGCGCTTTCCCCATATTGCCTTTTTTCCGGGCCTCATGATCGTGATCACAGTGCTGGCCTTCAATTTCCTGGGAGACGGCCTGCGAGATGCTCTCGATCCACGCGAACGGGACTAGCAATGGGACTATGCCGGAATCGACGGCAAGAAATCCTCAAGACATGTCGGACGGCATATGCATTTTTTTGGAAGCACCAACGGATTCGGATTGTTCACAAAGTAGTGGACCAAGTTTCAGGAGGAAGAACAGATGAAGTTCCAGTCACAACAGTTCACAGTTTTCGCTCTGCTGCTGACACTCGCACTGGCGCTCACCGCCTGTGTCGCCGTCGCCCCGGAATCCGGCGATGACGCCATGATGGAGGAGGAAGGCGGCTTCGTCGTCGGCGTCAGCAACACCCTTGTCGGCAACGGCTGGCGCGAGCAGATGATCTGCGCGATCAAGGCCGAGGCCAGCGCCAGCGGCCTCGTCGACAGCGTCGTCGTCGTCAACCGCAACGGCGGCCCCACCGAGCAGATCGCCGATCTCGAGGGCCTCATCTCGCAAGGCGTCGATGCCATCATCCTCAACCCGACCGACCGTGAGGGCCTCAACGCCGTCATCGAATCGGCCATCGCCCAGGGCATCGTCGTCGTCGCCGTCGACCAGGCCGTGACCGCCGAGGGCGCCTACGTCGCCACCAATGACCAGACCGCCTACGCCCGCCTTGGCGCCGAATGGCTCTTCGAGCAGCTCGGCGGCTCCGGTAAGGTCGTGGAGATGCGCGGCATCGACGGCGTCCCCGCCGACACCGACCGCCACAACGGCTTCATGGAAGCGCTCGCCAACTACCCTGACATCGAAGTCGTGGCCTCGACCTTCACTGGCTGGGACCCCTCAACCGGCGCCCAGCAGGCCCTCGACCTCATTACCACCCAGGAGATCGACGGCATCTGGACCTCCGGCATCGACTATCCCGTCGTTGAGCAGTTCCAGGTCGCCGATGTTGACTTCGTGCCCATCGTCGGCGCCGACAACAACGGCTTCGTGGAGCAGCTGATCCAGCTCGCCGATGCAGGTCTGATCGGCGCGGCCGTCACCAACCCGCCCGCCATCGGCGCCGTCGGCATGGCCATCGCGCTCGATGCGTTGACAGGCAACAATCCGCCTCATGAGACCATTCTCACACCGAAAGTCTTCACCACCGCCGATCTCGACGCGCTCAATGCAATCTACGCGCCCGACGAGCAGGTAGGTTGGAGCACATACGTCGACATTGAACCCTACACCAGTTACAACGGCAGCGCCGATGTGTCCGCCTGTACGGCGCCGGGTGAGTAATCTGCCACCCGCTGTTGGAATAAGGTCGCTATGAGTGAGTCGCAGCCACTGCTTGCGACCGTCAAAGTAGCAAAATCGTATGGACCCGTCGCGGCGCTGCGGGAGGTTGACTTCGCAGTCCGCCGCGGCGAGGTCCATGCGCTGCTTGGCGCAAACGGGGCCGGCAAGAGCACCCTCGTCAAGATCCTGGCCGGCGTCCATCCCGCCGACGCAGGCGATCTGCATGTCGATGGCCGCCCCATGCGCATCCACGCCCCCGTCGATGCCATCGCCGTCGGCATCGCCACCGTCTTCCAGGACCCCGCCCTGATCCCCGATCTCACCGTCAGGCAGAATCTCCAGCTCAGCGAGATCGAAGAGGTCGCCTTCACCCACTGGCTCTCCTGGTTCGATCTCGAAGACCTCGACACTGACTCGCTCGTACGAGAACTGCCTCTCGAAACATTGCGAATGGTCGACCTTGCCCGCGCCCTCGCCCGCGACCCCCAGGTCCTGCTGCTCGACGAGATCACCGCCGCCCTCACCGCCGACCAGGCCGAACGCGTCTTCTCCCTCCTGGCCCAGTGGCGCGAACAGGGACGCGCCGCCGTGCTCATCACCCACCGTCTCGCCGAGGTCAGGCGCATCTGTGACCGCGCCACCATCCTGCGCGATGGCCGCAATGTCGCCCTTTTCGAGCCCAACTCAGACACGGTAGCGGCAAACGGCTCGTCAACCGGTACCATGCAAGACGTGGACGAGCACGAGCTGGTCGAAGCCATGCTCGGCGCAGAAGTCAGCGATTCCGCGGCCATTGAAGCGCCCGGCTCCCATCCGCCGCAGCAACAGGAATCCCCTTCCTCTCCACAGGAAATCTCCTTCGCCGCCCAGGGGCTCAACTCCGGCGATGTCGTGCGCGATATCTCTTTCGAACTACGCCGGGGCGAGATTCTCGGCCTCGTCGCGCTGGAAGGCCAGGGCCAGGAGCGTCTCTTCTCCCTTCTGTCGGGCGACCGCCGCCCGAGTTCCGGCGACATTCTCGTCGGCAGCAGTCAGCGCCGCTGGAGCGCGCCCTACGATGCTGTCAGCGACGGCGTCGTCCTCATCCCAGGCGACCGCCTGCTGACTCTCTTGCCAAATCTGCCCGTCCGTCAGAACCTCGTCGTCCCCCTCTTCAGCCGCATCCGCCAGTGGCTGCGCATCCCCGCGGACGAGCGCCAGCGCGTGATGAACGCTATCGACCGCCTCTCCATCGATACCAGGGCCGCGTCCCAGGTGCGGCGCCTCTCCGGCGGGAACCAGCAGAAAGTAGCAATCGGCCGCTGGCTCGTCGCCGGGTTCCGAACGCTCCTCTGCTTCGACCCGACGCGCGGCATCGATGTCCAGACCAAACGTGAGATCTACGCGCTCCTGCGCGAACTGGCGGCCAGCGGCGCGGCGATACTGCTCTATACCAGCGAGCTCGCCGAAATCCAGCTCGTCTGTGACCGTGTCCTGATCATGCACGACGGACGCATCGTCGACGAACAGGACGCCGCGCACGCAACCGAGTCTTCCCTTCTCACCGCCGCCCATGGACTGGAGGTCCTCGCATGATGACGACGGTACGGTCCGCAGGCGCTGCCGTTTGGCGCGCGGGTTTGGCGCGCCACAGCTGGTCATTGGGCGTGTGGCTGCTCCTCAGCGCGCTGCTCGTATGGTATGCCACCCTGATCCCCGTCTTCGGCCAGTTCCAAATCACCTCGATCAGCAAGAACAGCCTGCCCCTCGTTTATCTGGCGATCGGACAGGCCATCATCGTCATCGCCGGCGGCATCGATCTCTCGCTCGGCGCCCTGCTTCTGCTCACCAACGCGCTCGCGGCCCGCTTTATGGATGATCAACCGTTTGCGATGGTGCTGTTTATCGCCATTATTCTGATCGCCGGACTCGGTGTCCTCAACGCTCTCGTCGGCTACATTATCAGCGTATCCGGCGTGCCCGACATCGTCGTGACACTGGCCACCGGCTACATCTGGTCCGGTTTCGCGCTCTGGATCCTTCCTTCCCCCGGCGGCGGCACCGCCCCCGAATTCCGCTGGCTCTTCACCGGCGCCCAGTCCGGGATCGGCGGCACCTACGTCATGCCCATCCTGATGATGATGGTTCCCGCAATTCTGGTATTCCTGCTCTCCAGGCATACCCGGATCGGCCTCTCCATCTACGCAATTGGCAGTGACAGCGTCGCCGCCCGCCTCGCCGGTCTCGACGTGCGCCGCGCCAAAGTGTCCTCCTACGCGATCGGAGGCGCAATGGCCGCCCTCGCCGGCCTAGCTACGGTCGCTCTCACCGGCACCGGCGATCCCCGCTTCAGCGTCGGCGCCAATGCCACCCTGAACAGCGTGGCCGCCGTCGTTCTCGGCGGCGTCGCCCTCGTCGGCGGCACCGGCCTCGTCCTCGGCGCGGTCGCCGCCGGCGTAATCCTGATCATGCTCAACCCCATTCTCAGCGCCATGGGCATCGACCCCAACAACGCCCAGATCATCCAGGGCCTGCTGATCGCCGGGGTAATGATGGTCGGCGGCCTGGTCACGCTCCTGCGGGAGAGATCCGCGTGAGCCAGTCTCCACAGCCAGCCCAGGCCAGCGCGACAGAAGCCGCACCTGCCGGTTTCGCCGCCCGCGCCGCCGCCCTGGTATCCGAGCACCCGACTCTCGCGCTCACAGGCATTCTCGCCGTCCTCGTCCTTGTCACCGGTCTCATCGAACCGAACTATCTTTCCGTCAGCGGCGCCCGCAACACCCTTCTGCAAGCCGCGCCCCTCGGCATCCTCGCCGGCGCCCAGACTATCCTCATGCTCACCGGAGGCATCGACCTGTCCGTGACGATGGTCGCCACCGGCTCCGCCTACGTGGCCGCCAACCAGTCACCTGAGGGCGCCGTCATCGCCATCCTTTTGGGTATCGTGGTCGGCCTCGTGGTCGGCAGTGCAAACGGGGTCGGCGTTGCCGTCTTTCGCGTCAACCCCCTCATCATGACCCTGGCCATGTCCGGCATCCTGCTCGGCCTTTTTACCGCCTGGGCACAGACGATCCTGCAGGGCTCAACGCAGATGGGGCCCTTCATCAAACTGATTGGGGGCGGCTCCTTCCTGGGCAACCGCATCCCCTATAGTGTGGTCGTCTGGGCCCTGATCGCCGGGGGACTAATCTGGCTGCTCAGGCGGACCGGCTGGGGGCGGCTCCTCTACGCAATTGGCGATAACGAGGTCGCCGTGCGCCTCGCCGGCGTGCGCGTCTGGCAGGTGCGCATCACCGCCTACATCGTCGCCGGAGTCCTTGGCTCCATCAGCGGCATCCTTCTCGGCGGCCGCACCGGCGCCGTCGATCTCCAGCTTGCGAACGCCTTCCTCCTGCCGTCCGTCGCCGCGGCCGTAATCGGCGGCACCTCGATCTTCGGCGGCGTCGGCGGCTACACCGGCACGATTCTCGGCGCGCTGATTCTCAGCGTCCTGAACTCGATGCTCACCTTTCTCAACGTCGGCCAGGCCATCCAGCAGGTCGTATACGGTACAATCGTCCTGGCGCTGGCATGGGGCTACGCCGGTCTGACTCGAAGAGCATGAGCGCAGTGACCGGCAGCCTGCAACTGAATCCGGCTGTCGAACCAATACCATGAGGTGAATGAATGAGCGTCTCTAACGTAGCCATCGTCGGAACCGGTTTCATGGGCCCTGCCCACATCGAAGGCCTGCGCCGCCTGGGTATAAACGTGGCCGGCATCCTGGGATCCTCCGCCGAGAAATCCCAACGCGCCGCCGCCGACCTCGGCATCCCCAAAGCCTACAGTGACTTTTCCGAGCTGCTTGCCGACGGCGAAATCGAGGCCGTGCACATCACGTCCCCCAACCGCCATCACTTCGAACAGGCAAGCCAGGCCCTGCAGGCCGGTAAACACGTCCACTGCGAAAAGCCGCTCGCGATGACCTCAGCCGAATCCGGCGCGCTCGTAAAGCTGGCGGGTGAAAGCGGGCTAGCCGCCGGCGTCAACTACAACATGCGCTTCTACCCTCTCAACTGGGAAGTCCGCTCCATGATCCAGAGCGGCGCACTGGGCCGGATCCACTCCATCACCGGCAGCTACGTGCAGGACTGGCTTCTCTACCCAACCGACTACAACTGGCGCGTCCTCAGCGGCGAAGGCGGCAAACTGCGCGCTGTCGCCGACATCGGCACCCACTGGCTCGACCTCGTCCAGTTCATCACCGGCCAATCCGTCACCGCCGTGCAGGCCGACCTCAAGACCGTCCACACCACCCGCCAGCGGCCCATTGGTGAAGTCGAGACGTTCTCGGCCAAGGTGCAGGCGCCCGACGCTACCGAGTCCATCGACATCGAGACCGAGGACAGCGGTGCCGCGCTCCTTCGCTTCTCCAACGGCGCTCACGGCTCGCTCTGGGTCTCGCAGATCACAGCCGGCCGCAAAAACTGTCTCCGCTACGAGATCGCCGGCAGCGAAGCCTCGGTCGCCTGGAACAGCGAGCAGCCCAACGAACTCTGGATCGGCCACCGCAACCAGGCCAACCAGCACCTGCTCCGCGACCCGGGCCTCGTCTCAGAAGCCGCCCGCGCCCATATCGGCTACCCAGGCGGCCACAACGAGGGCTACGACGACTCCTTCAAACACTCCTTCAAGTCCTTCTACGACTACATCGCCGCCGGCGACTTCAGCGCCCCCGAGCCCTTCCCCACCTTCGCCGACGGCCACAAAGAGATCGTGCTCTGCGAGGCGATTCTTGAGAGTTTTGGAGTGGGGGAGTGGATTGACATAGAGACGGTAGATACAGGGGAATGAAGCGTCACTAGACCACTTCAAGTCCTATGGCCAGTCGGAAAGTCCCGATGGCACCGTGTGTAGAAGTCTTCGACTGGACAGTTTGGCAAAACAAGCTGCGCTGCGGTTAAGTGGAATGAATCTGAATGATACTAGCTCGTGCAAGAATAGCTATCTGATTACTAGAGAGCTAATCGCTCTCTCGAATTCACTCACAATTCAATTGGGAGCACTGAAATGTCTAAGAAGCAAATAGGTATCGACAGTATAGCCGGAACCCCTTTTAAAGATCTTTATCGGCGTCCTTCCCGATTTGTTGACTCTCAGGTCAGCTATGAAGGGGAAGTCCTTAGCACAGAGTATGACGAGGACGAAGATCTATTCTCAGTTGTTATCTCAGTTGTTAGGGAATATGAAGCTGATGCGCTGTTGGTTTGGCAGTCTGACATAGATTTTGTTCCCCTCGACGAGGACATTATTCGATTTGTAGGTACAGTCATGGGACGATCTGTGTGGGCTTCCGATCCAGTAGTCCTCATAAGAGTCAATAAGGTCGATCTAGCTTCAGAGTGGGAGTAAGTGCTTACGGTAGGTTGGAGTGAAACAATTAGTCCTCCAATTGTGGCCATTTGCGATCCTTGGTGATACAGTCAATCGTTCTCTCGAAGGAATTCGCGAGACCTGCATACGCTTCTGAGTAAGACCTCTCCATTTGAGGCAAGCAAGTGGAATTCGCACATTTGGTTACGTATGCTGGTCATCGGACCTCTTTTTGAGCACCCGTTTCGTCCTTATCGTTGAGGTTTGACGGGCATAAGGCCTATGCGGAACTTGAGAGCCAAGTATATGTGCTGACAATTCGACGATTAGCTGTTCGGTTTTCTGAGTCCTTCCCAATTAGGAATAGTAACGATAGAGAGCATAGAAAGAATGAAAAAATCTCTATTAAAAGGGATCATTCTATCCCTTTTCTTTGGTCCGTTTGGATTGTTTTATTCAAGCGTCGTATTGGGGATAGTGCTGGTGGTGGCTACACCCATCATTGGCTTTCTCAGTGGCGAGGTACCAATAGGACTGTGGCCGATTTCAATTGTTGTCAGCATATTTGCCGTCCGAAGGCATAATTCGAGACTGAAACAGGAACTGCTGAGAGTCAGTCTTAGTGCCGAAAACGTTGGACAGAAGCCAGTTGACGACAAGGACGCAGGAAGGAGGGCCGACCTGACGGCATCCCGCAAAAACGCAGCGAGAAGTCAATCAAGAAAGGTGGACAGAATTAGCGAAAAAGAGGCAGCCTTTAACAGGGGCAGCCCGGGCTATGTGGATGGCAAACATTTCACTACTTACATTGAGCAAGTCAAGCATTTGAAGCGAGAAGAACGGCACGACGAAGCAATTGCGTTACTTCTCAACCTGATTGCCGCGACCGAAGCAGAGTCTAGAGAATCTGGAAGCCCCTCCGGGGTGGCCCCTTGGTATTACGAGCAACTTGCCATCATTTACCGCAAGGTAAAGCGCCATTCTGATGAAGTGGCCGTGCTGGAGCGTTATGAAGGGCAAACGAAGGCACCCGGTGTTGGCCCGCAAAGGCTTGCTGAGCGCCTTACAAAGGCAAAGGAAATCCTGACTAAGGAAAGACTAAAGGGGGGAAGCGAAGAATCGGAGGCAGAGCAATCCAAACTGGACTCTCGAGGAGCCCAAATCAAGACAGGCGAGGCGAGTCCGAAGAGTTGGCGACTCAAGCCAGAAGGGTTTGAAGCCGGTCAGCAAGCTGAACAAGCTAGACAGAGGGCAAAGAAAGACAAGGTGTCTTCATCGAAGCAACTCATGAGCGACCCACTACCACCAATAGTGGGCACTGACAGAATTGCCGAAATTTTAAGAGGAGCAAGGACAGAGAAAGCAGAACCGGAGGAGAAGAAATCAGTCTTGGCTGATTTCCGTCTTGTCGTGTCTCCAGGACAGTCCGAAGAGCCAGAGGCTGAAAGCAAACAACTGGCCAGATGGGTTCAGCTCGGTGAAACGGTCACAGTCGGTAATTATGATATTCAGCGCGGATTCTTTTACTTCGGAGGACTATTGAAAAGCCTGCGCGATTATGACTACGAGAATGACCCGTCACTGGTAGATCCCAAATTGGAAATTGACGCCGATTCTCCCGACTACGTCGGTGAACAGATGGTTCACTGGCCCAACTATAGCCATATCTCTCCTAAATGCCGCGCGGCATACATTGAGTGGCTTGCCAGTGATCGAAGCGATCCTGAAACCTATATCGGGTATGTCTTTCTTTATTTCTTTGGAATTGAAAGACGTTTGTTGATCGATGATAAGGAAGTTTCAGATGACGAGCGTTATGCCCTGATCCAAGAACTGAAACGATTGAATAATGTTTACGGTGGGAATCGGTCTTTCAACGCCTATGTGACCGGTCTTCTGTCACATCTCTGGATTCTCGAGCACATATCATCCGCCCGGCCTCAGATTCACAAAGAGCAACTGGATAAAGATTTACTGATTGCAAAAAGCAAGTTCACATCTGTTTTCAAGTTCCTACTGGCGAACACTGTCCACAACGGAGACCCCATTGATGCGGAACTAGCGCTTGCCTGGGTGAAAAGCCATCCGGAGTTTACTTGGCGCACGGCCGTGCGCCGCTGTCCAGATGAATTCGATGCTCTTTTCAAGCTGCGTTATCAGAATAAATTTGAAAAGAGCTTTAGCGATGGCTTAAATGCAGACGCCGATAAAACCAGATTGCAACTCGATTACTTTTCGGCCAGTTTGTCGTTAAGAGGCTACCACAGCATTAAGCTTGATCTGCCTGATGTGAGTTGCTTGAAAGCGCCCGTTAGAAAACTGTTGGCTCTGGCTGAGTCTTGTACTGATGAACTTGACGCATTTAGTCGTTTTGTTGGCAGAAAGTCTCATTCAAATGATCCATGGAGGGCATTAGCTCTCCTGCCTGGAGAGCTAATCTCATCTTCTGTCATTAACCAGGAAACGTCAGTCTCCTTTTCCTGTTTTGAGCGAATAAAGGCTCGGATGAAGACTCAAGTATCCGAATCCAATGGTCTGATTTCAGTCGAATCAATACTTCAGTTTTTTGGTGAAAACGCCCCCCCAAAAGTCAATAAGAAAGAAGCCGAATTGCTCTCAAATATCGCGGAGAATGCAGGTTTCGGCATCGCGCCGGACATCCGCTTCCATCATGCTAAGCCCGATATTGACGGCAAGATTGTGCTCTTTTCAGGCGGACACGGGGAGGGCTTTTCGCCGTCAAGTGAGTTTAGAAAGGTCGGAACAATACTTCGCCTTGGCTGTCTTGTTGCCGTTACAGACGATCATGTCAGCGATTCGGAAGTTAAGGCACTCAAGGATGTGATTTCTCAGGATAGTCGTCTTACGGAAACCGAGAAACGGTCGCTCGATGCCTATATGCTATGGCGACTGAACACCCCCACCAATATGTCCGGGTTAAAGAAGCAGCTGGACCTCCTAAGCGCAAGCGAGAAAGTCGCTATCAGCCACATATTGGTAGGCGTAGCGCTGGCAGACGGCAAAATCGATCCAGCAGAAGTCAACCAACTTGAAAAACTTTACACGCAATTGGGCCTTGACAAAGGGTTGGTTGCCAGCGATATTCACAATCTGTCCTCTAGCAGGTTGAAGCGTCCGGATCCAGAGGATAAGTCCTCCACTACCCTCTCGATCCAGCCAGCCACTTCGTTTGCGTTGGATCGCGATCTTTTGCGTCTGCTCGAGGAGGAAACCAAGGAGGCTCAATCCGTTCTCGAGTCGATATTCGTCGAAGAAGACCTCGATGAAGAAGACGAAATTGAAACTCCCAACAATGATCCAGCGAATAGCGGGGCCGTTGAGGGTCTTGACATCCGGTATCAGGAGCTCTACGGCAGACTAATCACTAAAGCGGATTGGACCAACGAAGAACTTGAGGAACTTTGCCATGAACTTCAGCTCATGACCGCCGGGGCTGTCGAAACGATCAATGACTGGGCATTTGACAGAGTAGGCGCGCCCCTTATCGAAAACGGCAGTCCCGTGTTTGTCGATCTTGACCTGGCTGAAGAGATATCCACTATGCAGACACAAGAGCAGATGCCATGACTATAACTCGAACGCGCATAAGAGTAAGAGAACGTGACTCAATTATTCAGTCGCTCAAGGCCGGTGTCGCCCCCCGTGCCGGTATCCAACACATTCAGGTCGGACGCGTTAACGAGATTGAAGCGATCAACAAGGACATAGATCGAATCTCACAGGGAGGGTCTGCATTTCGTCTGATCATAGGTGAATACGGCTCCGGCAAGACCTTTTTTCTGAGTGTAATCAGGGCAATCGCGCTCGAAAAACAGTTGGTTTCGGTCAACGCGGATCTGTCGCCCGACAGGCGGATTCACGCATCCTCAGGGCAGGCCAGGAATCTCTATTCGGAACTCATGCGCAACATGGCGACTCGGAACAGACCGCAGGGAAACGCTTTGACGGCCGTTGTTGAGAGATTCGTCAACCATGCCCAGCATGCTGCCACAGAAGCGGGTGTGTCCGTTGCTTCCGTAATCGATGAACGCCTTTCGTCTTTGACCGAGCATGTCGGCGGCTTCAGTTTCGCCAAAGTAATCGAGGCGTATTGGCATGGGCATGAGAACAATGATGACGAACTCATGGCAAACGCCATTCGCTGGCTGCGAGCAGAATTCTCGACAAAGACCGAAGCTCGCAAAGCGCTTGGCGTCCGTGACATCATTTCAGACTCATCCTTTTACAGCAACTTGAAAATCATGAGTCTGCTCGTTACTCAGGCTGGATATAAGGGTTTGCTAGTCTGCCTGGACGAAATGGTAAATCTCTACAAACTCAGCAGTCCACGTGCCCGCTTGTCGAATTATGAACAGATTCTATGGATTCTCAATGACTGTCTTCAGGGCACTGCTGAGCATTTGGGATTTCTACTTGGAGGAACGCCGGAATTCCTCCTCGACGCGCGTAAGGGACTGTTCAGCTATGAGGCCCTGCAGTCGCGGTTGGCCGAAAACAGTTTCGCTCAGCGAGCAGGTGTAATCGATTACTCCTCTCCCTCCCTTCACCTAGCTAACCTGACACCGGAAGAAGTCTACATTCTTCTGCAAAACATCAGGCGCGTATTCGCGTCGGGCGATGAAACGCAATACCTTGTTCCGGATGAAGCATTGGAGGCGTTTCTTCACCATTGCAGCGATACGATAGGCGATGCCTACTTCCGAACCCCGCGCAATACGATAAAGGCGTTCGCCGACATGCTGTCCGTCCTGGAACAGAACGAAAACTTGGAGTGGAGCGACCTGATAGGTTCCGTTGCCATTCCGGACGACAACCCCAGCGATATGCCCGAGATAGAGGATTCCTCAGATACCCTGGCCAGCTTTACTCTGTGACAATGAAAGACGAATTCTCACTCTTACATCCCGCTGTTCAAAAATGGGTTTACAAACAGGGATGGAAAGACCTGCGGGCGATTCAGAAAAGCGCCATCAAGCCGATTCTCTCTGGTGATTCAGATGTTGTTATCAGTGCGCCGACAGCCGGCGGAAAGACTGAAGCGGTCTTTCTTCCGGCCTGCAGCGCCATTGCCGGCGAGACTGATGGTTTTGGAATACTGTACATCAGCCCGTTGAAGGCTCTGATCAATGATCAGTATCGGCGCCTGCAGAGCCTCTGCGAATTGATCGACATGAAGGTGATTCCCTGGCATGGCGACAGCCCCCAATCCAAAAAGAGGGCTGCCAGGCAATTTCCTGAAGGCATCTTGCTCATTACGCCAGAGTCGCTTGAGGCTCGACTCATTCGAGATGCCGGATGGGTACGGGCGGCGTTTGAGTCACTGAAGTACATCGTCATCGACGAGTACCATGCCTTTATCGGTTTTGAACGCGGCCACCACCTTCAATCTTTGTTGGCCCGACTGGAGCATCTTCTCGATCGGCAGAAATCCCCAATCCCCAGGCTGGCACTAAGTGCCACACTGGGAGACATGGACAGCGTCCTTGGATACCTGAGGACAAATAGCTCTTTCCCTTGCGAACTCATTGTTGATTCTGAAAACAACAGTGCCCTGAAAATGCAGTTGAGAGGCTATCTGAACCAAGCTTCCAACGAAGAGGAAGACCCGGCTGAGCTTCGGGTCGCCGAGGATCTCTATGCGCTATTACGAGGTGATTCTCATTTGGTCTTTGCAAACAGCAGGCACAATACAGAAAAGTATGTAGCGAAGCTCAATGACCTGTGCCAAGATAATCACGTGCCTGAAGAGTTTTTTACTCACCACGGTTCGCTCTCCAAAGAGCTTCGCAGCTACGTGGAAAGACGACTGAATCTGGAGACGCTTCCCACAACCGCTGTTTGTACAATGACATTGGAGTTGGGCATAGATATCGGGAAGGTAAACTCGATTGCCCAAGTTACGGCGCCGCATTCTGTGGCCAGCCTCCGGCAGCGACTTGGTCGCTCCGGGCGTCGGGGGGCACCGGCTGTACTTCGAACCTTCATCATAGAGGACGAGTTGACAGCCAACGCAAGTCTTTCGGACAGATTGCGTTTGAAGCTACTCCAGAGTTTGGCGATGAGCCGTCTCTTGCTGCGAAAATGGTATGAACCGGCAGATATCGAGTTATATCATTTCTCAACCCTCTTGCATCAGGTCCTGGCGGTCACTGCGCAGTGGGGAGGCGTGCGAGCAGACCAGATCTGGTCGCTACTCTGCAGCTCCGGCCCCTTCGACAAGGTTTCTGTCGAGCAATTCAAGACGCTGCTCTCCGCTATGGGAGAGAACGGTCTGATTTCACAACTGTCCAGCGGTGAGTTAGTGCTGGCGCAACAAGGAGAAAGGCTGGTCAACCACTTTTCCTTTTATGCGGTCTTCGAAACACCGCAAGAGTACAGGATCATCGTAAAAGAAGGGGGAAAAATTCTGGGGATGCTTCCCGTTGAATCTCCTGTTGCCCCAGACCAGCATATTATATTTGGGGGAAACCGGTGGAAAGTCCTCGACATTGACGTTGAAAAAAAGGCAATCTATGTGGTCCCTGCTAAGGGAGGCAAGCCGCCGGTTTTCCTTGGCGGTGGAATGTCTGTACATGATCTTGTTCGTCAGGAAATGTTGAATGTGTACTTATGTGGAGATTACCGGATTCAGGCCAGAGGAAAAGAGATAGACTTCTTGGATGCCACGGCAAGAAACCTGTTCTCTGAAGGCCTGACTTCATTTCGAGACCTGAGGCTGGAAGACAAGCGTATTGTTAGCCATGGACAATACGTTTACTTGATTCCTTGGATGGGAGACAAGATCGTGAATACCTTGACTATGCTATTGGTTAGGGCCGGCTATAAGGCAAACAGCTTTAGAGGAATCATAGAAGTCGATGACGCCTCTCACTCGTCCCTCTCCAATTGCCTCAACGATTTTACTGAAGAAGAAAGTGTATCCAATAGTGATTTGGCCAACCTGTCTATGAACAAACACACAGAGAAATACGATCATCTGTTGCCTGAAGGTCTTTTGGATGAAGGATATGGAGCCAAAGCATTTGATGTAAATGGCACAAAAGAGTGGCTCGCAATGGCCAATCGGATGAACCTTCTACAGCCAGGTTGAAACCTCAGTTTGATGATTCTTGATGTGTGGAATTACTCCCATGCAAAGAAAAACCGGAAAGGAGCAACCACCCAAATGATGAAACTAGGCTATGCCAGCGCCATCCTTCCCGACCTCTCCCTCGAAGAGGTCGTCCAATTCACCGCAGCCAACGGCTTCAACACCGTCGAGCTCATGTGCTGGCCCGCCGGCAAAGCCGAGCGCCGCTACGCCGGCGTCACCCATATCGACGTCGTCGGCTTCACGGCAGCAGACGCCGCCCGCGTCAACGAGCTCGCCGCCTCCGCCGGCATCACCATCAGCGGACTCGGCTACTACCCCAACCCCCTGACCCCGGACCAGGATGAAGCCCAGGTCGCCATCGACCACATAAAACGCGTCATCGAGGCCTCCGCACTCCTGGGCATCGGCATCATGAACACCTTCGTCGGCCGTGACTGGACCAAATCCGTCGACGACAACTGGCCCCGCTTCCTCGAAGTCTGGACGCCGCTGATCCGCTTTGCCGAAGACCACAACGTCAAGATCGGCATCGAAAACTGTCCCATGGCCTTTACCAACGACGAATGGCCCGGCGGCAAAAACCTGGCCCACACGCCCGCCATCTGGCGCCGTATGTTCGCTGACATCCCCAGCGACAACTTCGGCCTCAACTACGACCCCTCCCACATGATCTGGCAGCACATGGACTACCTCAAACCGATCCGGGACTTCACCGACAAGCTCTTCCATGTCCACGCCAAGGACGTGCGCCTCGACAAGCACCGTCTCGACGAAGTCGGCATTATGGCCACCCCGCTCGAGTTCCACGTGCCCAAGCTGCCCGGCCTGGGCGACATCGACTGGGGCCAGTTCTTCTCCGTCCTCAGCGACGTCGGCTATGCAGGACCCGTCTGCATCGAGGTCGAGGACCGCGCCTACGAAGAGTCACTCGAAAGCCGCAAAGCCTCCCTCGTCCAGAGCGGGCGCTATCTCAAGAACTTCATGCCCTGACAGCACCGACCAGCAGAACACACGGAACCTGTCCATGTCTCTCGAATCCGACATCCGCAATATCACGGCAAACAGCGGCGCCGAAATGGCCGTCTCCGCCCACCACCTTGAGTCCGGGCAGCGCTTTGACGTCGACGCCGAGCGCGTGTATCCGCTCTGCAGCGTTCTCAAAATCCCCGTTCTCGTCGAAGCCTTCCGCCAGATCGAAGAGGGCCTCTTTGCCCTCGGCGACCGCTGGCAGCTGACCACCGCCGAAAAGAACCTGCCCAGCGGCATCCTCGTCTTCTTCGACGACGGCCTTTCGCCCACCGTCCGCGACCTGTTGACGCTCATGATCATCATCAGCGACAACACCGCCACCGACATGGTCATGCACCGCCTCGGTGAAGGCAGCGTCACCCGCACCATGCACGAACTGGGCCTAACCGATATCCACGTGCCCCTTACCATCCGCGAGCTGTTCGACGACCTCCTCCCCTCCTCCGACCCGACCCAGGATATGCTGGCCCTCGCCGCCGGGCCGCGCAACCGGGACGGTATCTCCTACAGCCTCGGCCCCGACAACGACACAGGCACGCCCGCCGCCCTCACCGATCTCCTGGCCCGCATCTGGCGCGGCGAGACGGTCAGCCGCGCCGCCTGCGCCGCCATGCTCGATATCCTTCTCAAGCAGCAGCTCAACGACCGCCTGCCGCGCTATCTGCCGCCCGGCACGCCCTGCGCCCACAAGACCGGCACCCTCCCCGGCATCCGCAACGACAGCGGCATCATCTACGCCGGCGAAAACGCCCACGTCGCCGTCACCGTCTTCTCCCGTTGGGACGACGAAGCTGTCTCCGACGACCCCATCGCCCGCAGCGAGCAGCCCATCGCCATCGACGCCGCCTTCGGCCGCATCGGCCGGCTGCTGTACGATACATTCTCTGACGCTTGAACGCATCCATGCCTGATTCGTCAACCCTGATCCGTAACGCCCGCATCATCGACGGCACCGGCAACCCCTGGCAGCACGGCGACCTGCTCCTCACCGGCGACCGCATCGAAGCCATCGCCCCGCCCGGCGCCATCCCCGCCGCCAATTGCGCCGAAGTGGTCGACGCTTCCGGCCTTGTCGCCTGCCCCGGTTTCATCGACATCCAGAGCCACTCGATCCTATCGCTCATGATCGACGGCCGCTGCCTCTCAAAGATCACACAAGGCGTGACCACCGAGATCATGGGCGAAGCCTGGACGCCCGCGCCCGTCGCCGGCCGCCACACCGACCCCATGGCCAATTCGATCCTGCCCATGCCGATCAGCGACGAATGGCGCCGGAGAATCCGCGGCTGGAGACGTTTCGGCGACTGGCTGCAGGCCGTCGAAGATGCCGGCGTCTCACCCAACGTCGGCTCCTTCCTTGGCGGCGGCACGCTGCGTCACGTCGGCAAGGGCATGGAGATGGGCCGGCCCTCCGCCGACGAACTCGATCTCATGCGGCGCACAATGGCGGAGGCCATGGAAGACGGCGCCTTCGGCGTCTCCTATGCCCTGATCTACCCCCCGGACTCCTACACCGACACCGAAGAGCTGATCGAAATCTGCAAAGTCGTGAGCCGTTACAACGGCCTCTACATAACCCACATGCGTTCGGAAGGGGCGCAGCTCTTCGAAGGGCTGGAAGAAGCACTGACCATCGGCCGCCGCGCCGACCTGCCCGTCGAGATCTACCACCTGAAGGCCTCCGGGGCCGCCAACTGGCATAAGATGCCTTCCACCATCGCCCGCATCGAAGAGGCCCGCGCCCAGGGCCTCGACGTCACCGCCGATATGTATCCCTACGCCGCCTCCGGCACCGGCCTCTCTTCGCTGCTGCCGACCTGGACCGCGGCCGATGGGAGCTTCTTCGAGAACCTGGAGGATCCGGCTGTGCGGGCGCGCATCAGGAAGGAGATGTTGGATGACGCGGCTGGCAATCGGCAACCGTCGACGCGCGGAGGCGCCGCAGGCGTACTGCCGGTCGGTTTCCACAAAAAGGACAACCGGCCCTACGTCGGCATGAACCTCGCACAGATCGCCGCCGAGAGGGGCCAGGACTGGCTCGACTGCACCATCGACCTCCTGCGCTCCGAAGGCCAGCGCATCGGCACCATCTTCCTCTCCATCAGCGAAGACAACCTGCGCTCCCAGTTGCCGCTGCCCTGGATCAAGTTTGCCACCGACGCCGCCGGCGTCGATCCGGCCTGGGCCGCCGAGCTCGGGCCGACCCATCCACGCGCCTACGGCACATACCCTCGCATTCTCGGCCTCTATGTGCGCGAGCGGCGCCTGCTCACCCTCGAAGACGCCGTCCGTAAAATGACCGGCGCCGTCGCGGACCGCCTCGGCCTGCGCAAGCGGGGCCACCTGCGCACAGGCTGCTACGCAGATGTCGTCCTCTTCGATCCGCACACCATCGGCGACCGCGCAACCTTTGCCGAATCACATCAACTTTCTGCCGGCGTGCGGGAAGTATGGGTCAACGGCGAACGCGTACTGCGCAGAGGAAACCACACCGGCGCCGCTCCGGGCCGGTTCGTCAGAAGAGAATAAGAAGCTATTGGGTCCAGGCCTTTAGAAACTACAGTCGGGAGAGGGAGGGTACGCAAAAACGAGGACTCACAAAGGGGATTCGCCGTCCCAATTCGCAGCGCCAACGCGCTTCAACTCTTCATCCAGCCGCAACCGATGCAGCTCCATCCGCCAAATGGGGAGGGCGATGTTCAAGCTGACGATGCGCCTGTTCAGTTCGTCAATGCGCGCTTCCCAGTCGGAAATACTGCGGCGCCAGGACCGTACAAACGCCTCCCGCTCACTCCCGGCGGCCCCCGCGCCCGCGCGCGCAAGCTCCCATTGACGCTTCATCTCCGTTCGCAGCAGTTCGATTTCCGCCAAAAGCTCCTTGCGATCGCCGATCCAGGTCGGCGTCAGATCGTTGTCCTTGAGCAGCTTATTGGCCATCCGCATATCGTCTGGCTCGTTGGGAAACCTGTTCAGACGCAGCGGCTGGCCTTTGCCCGGCAGGTTTTCAAAGGCGCCGTTTGCAGCCGCCTCGTCAAGCTGCTCCGAAATCAGATCCTGCCATTCGTTCAGGCCCCGTCGCCGTCGGGAGTTCGGGCGCCTGCTCGCTGCACCAGGCAGGCTGTCCTTTTTCCTGGGTCCGTCAACCTGGTCTGCCATGCCTCACCACCGCTATGGTCGATTCACGTGAATTTTATCACAACCGGCCCCGCCCTCTGAAAGCGTGAATACGACCGATCCTGAAACAGTAGGAGGAAAGCATGCAGACCGCGGTCTATAGCCGAGGGCCTCAGCTTCAGTCCCCTGGGCCTCGCGGCGATAGCAGTCGGTTCCCTCCTGATCGTATAGTGGGTGAAACGCACGCGGGGGGCGGTCGGATTCGCGCTGTCCGTGGCCGAATATCAGTCGCCCGCCGGTCAGGAAAGTGTCGCCGAACAGCCTCCTGTGGAATAATGACTGCCAGTACAGTTCAGGTGGCGCCGTTCACTTCCGTTCGGAGAAACTCACTGTGAGCACGAAGCTATGGGGAGGCCGCTTCAGCGGCGCACTCGATCCGCTGATGGAAGAGTTCAACGCGTCGATCGATTTCGACCGGCGCCTGTGGCTGGCCGACATCCGCGGCAGCCAGGCCTACGCCCGCGCGCTGGCCGCAGCCGGACTCCTGACTGACCAGGAGGCCGAGCAGATCGTCGCCGGCCTCGAGCGTGTTGCCGCTGAATGGCGCGCCGGACAGTTCGAAATAAGAGCCGGCGACGAGGACATCCACACCGCAAACGAGCGCCGCCTGACCGAGCTGATCGGCCCCGTAGCCGGCAAACTGCACACCGGCCGCAGCCGCAACGACCAGGTCGCGACCGACCTCCGGCTCTGGCTGCGGGAAGAGCTGAAAACCTCGGAACAGCAGCTGCGTACCCTCATCGGCGTTGCCGTAGAGCGCGCAGCAACCGAGATCGAACTCCTCATGCCGGGCTATACCCATCTCCAGCCGGCCCAGCCCACCCGCTGGAGCCACTGGCTGCTCAGCCATGCATGGGCCTGGCAGCGCGACACCCTTCGCCTCCAGGACCTCCTGAAGCGCGTCAACCTGATGCCGCTCGGCAACGGGGCCCTCGCAGGAAATCCCTTCCCTGTCGACCGCGACCGGCTCGCGCAAGACCTGGGTTTTTCCGCCCCCACCCCCAACAGCCTTGACGGCGTCAGCGACCGCGATTTTGTCGCCGAGGCGCTGTTCTGGGCGACGATGACCATGCTGCACATCAGCCGCTGGGCCGAGGACCTGATCATCTACAGCAGCCGTGAATTCGGCTTCGTCACGCTCGCCGACGCCTACAGCACCGGCAGCAGTCTCATGCCTCAAAAGAAAAACCCCGACTCGCTCGAGCTCCTGCGCGGCAAGGCGGGGCGTGTCTTCGGCAACATGGGCGGGCTGCTGATGACGCTGAAAGGTCTCCCCAGCACCTACAACAAGGACCTCCAGGAGGATAAAGAGCCGCTTTTTGACGCGATTGACACTTTGACTGGCGCCCTGCCAATCGCCGCCGGCGCGCTCGCCACCCTCACCGTCAACCGCGAAGATATGGCCCAGGCCCTTGTTCCTGAAATGCTGGCCACCGACCTGGCCGAATATCTCGTGCGCAAGGGTGTCCCGTTTCGCGAGACGCATCACGTCGCCGGCGCAGCCGTGGCCCTCGCCGAATCCCAGGGCATTGCCCTTACCGATCTGACGCTGAAAGCGCTTCGCAACTTGCACCCCGCCTTCGAAGAGGACGTCGCCTCAATCTGGAGCTACGAACGCAGCGTGGAGCAGCGCGACGCGCGCGGCGGAAGCAGCCGCCGCGCCGTGCAGGAGCAAATCGACGAACTGCTCCTTTGGCTCGGCCAGCCTGCCCCCGTGTAGCGCCGCAGGTTACGGTATAACCCACCGGCCCATGCAAAATGTTCTGCGCTCATCTCCTCGCTGTCTGCAACAATCGGGCCGCTCCTGAAGCCTCTGATCGCCTTCAATCCTGAAAATCCTTTTGCGCCCGGTTCTGCGATGGCGATTGCCGCGACAGCAGCGATGACATTCCACTTGTGCTGAAGTCGGTCCGTACAGCCGACCGCGCCGGGGCTTGGCTTCGACGCGGGACACGTGCTGGCGCTCTTGACTTGAACCCTTTTCGATCGGGATCTTACGTTCAGCCGGACCGGACCACCGCGGCGCCGGCGGTGTCAGCGTGCCACCGGCGCCGCGCTCTGTCCGGCGATCTCTATTCCGGCACCGTGGCCGTCGGAAAATCCTGTTGCCAGTCGCTCTTCTCGCCCGCCGCGTTCACCGCGCGGATGGTATAGTAGTATTTCCTCCCGGCCGTAAGCCCGCTGTGCGTGTACGATGTGCGGTCGGTTCCTCCCAGCGGTTCCCAGTCGGACAGCGGGTACCACCACACCTTCAGTTCGTAGCGCACCGCGCCCGGAACAGCCTCCCAACTCAACTCGACCGCGTTCTCGCCGGCTTTGACTTTGGCCGTCAGCGCCGGCTCCGTCAGCGGGGATGCGACCGGCGTTGGCGTGGGTGTTGGCGTCGCCGTCGGCAGCGGGGATCCGGACGCCGTTGGTACGGTCGCCGACGCAAAATCCTGTTGCCAGTCACTCTTCTCGCCCGCCGCGTTCACCGCGCGGATGGTATAGTAGTACTTCCTCCCGGCCGTAAGCCCGCTGTGCGTGTACGATGTGCGGTCGGTTCCTCCCAGCGGTTGCCAGTCGGGCAGCGGGTACCACCACACCTGCAGTTCGTAGCGCACTGCGCCCGGAACAGCCTCCCAACTCAACTCGACCGCGTTCTCGCCGGCTTTGACTTTGGCCGTCAGCGCCGGCGCCGTCAGCGGGGATGCGACCGGCGTTGGCGTGGCTGTTGGCGTTGGCGTCGGGGTAACCGGAGATGGCGCCTGCTGCTGCGGCCGTGAGCCTTGGTTCTGCAGTGGCTGCGCCGTAGCGGTGGCTGTCGGCGTTGGCGTAGCTGTAGGCGGCGCCTGCTGCCGGGGCGGCTGTGACTGCTGCGGCTGGAGGACTTGTCCCGGCGGCTGTGACTGCTGCGGCTGTGTGCCTGGGTCTTGGCCTTGGACCTGCTGCGGTTGCTGCGGCGCTGGCGTGGTTATCCACGTGGGCGTGGCCGTGGGCGTGGCCGTTGGCGTCCAGGTAGGGCAGACGCCATAGACCTGGCTGCCGGGCGGGCCGTCGCTGAGCAGGCAATAGCGTAGTGGCTGCGGCGTCACTCCCGGCGACAGCTGCGGGTCCCCAATCCTGATGTTTGTTGACCCCGATCTAAAGTGTTGAGGGTATTCTTGCGAGCTTGCTGTCAGGGTGATGGTGCGGCCGGTGGTCGCGCCGGCAAGCGCGGTCAGGGTCAGCTCCCCCTCGCCCTGCCTTTCGCCCTTTTCGATCTTGATGTAGGCGTCCATCGTAACGGAGCCCCCGCCCGAGAATGGGGTCCCCTTCTGGAACAGGTCCCCCGTGTAATCATGGTCTGTTCTTGCGTCGCCCAGGGGTAGAATTTTGGCCGAGCCGGAGGGACGGATCCGAATAAAGGTGGTTTCCGGCGCCGGTCTGTTTAGCGACAGGGAGACGGTCACGGGACCGCCGCCTTCGCGAAGAACCGTGCTTGAAGCTCTCAGGCTGAGGTTCACTGGCGCACGGTTGCGAAGCCTGATGGTTATGGAGCCTGTCCTCTGGGTGGTGTCATGCACGTTGAAGGCAGTGAGGATGATCGTCTCCTCACCCTCCTGGTGAGCAGTGTCCAGGAACGTGCGTACCGTAATCCAGCCCTGGTCATCGGGATGTCCATAGGTGGTGACTATCAGAGGATTGCAATCCACATTAGGGCATTCCGAATACGTCGTGGACGGCTCCAACATGAAGTCGCCCCCATCGACGAAATATCTTGAGAGCCTGGCCGAGCCCGTGGCCTCTACTGCCACGAAGGCGCCGGCCGGAGCATCATGCACGCGGACGCGTACGGAGTCGCCCTCGGTCACGGTTGCGCTTTCTGCTACCAGCCTGAACTGCCCGGTTTGGGCCTGGGCGGGAGGGATGCCGTCGCCGACCAGGAATACCGCCAGGGCCACCAGCGCGACGGCCAGCAGAAGGAGGCGGGAGCGGTTGCGGAAGGAGGCCTGTGTCATAGCGGGCCTCCTGCGGTCGTCAGGCGGGGCGGGCCTGGAACGTATGTTCGGGGGGGGGTAGACGGCCTCTGCAAGCGGCGCGGGTCCGGGTGGGCCTTGGTCAGTTTTCTCATGTTGCTACTCCTCTCTGGTTACGGTAGTGCGCCATCCGGCCAGCCTCTGACGCCGCGGATGGCATGGGGCGAAGTCCAGGTGGATTGTGGCTACTGTTCGGCAAAAGCGTTGCACGATTACAACTCAAAAGAGCAGGGGCATAAGGGCACGACAGTAGTATACAGCATTTTGCGTGACATGTGTGTGAAAAATGGCGGTACTTTCGCGTCAGTTTCGTACCAGTATTGTGCCAATGTGTGACTAAGTGGTAGAATCGGGGAGGTCTGGGCCGCAGACGTCGCGTATCAGGGGCCGCTTTCGGCCGCTGCGCTTGCGCCTGAAGCGTGCGGCGCGGCTTCATATCCGGCTAGGGAAGGGATCAAGAAACCGGCCGACGAACCCGTACAGGAGATAGAGAGACCCGGGAAGATTTGATCGCGACCGCCTCCCTGTGATATATTCAGCCAGTGGAATCAGCCCGACACGTAGATCAACTTCAAGGCTGCGCATCTTCAGCCGGTGACTGTTCGCATTGACCCGCAGAAGGCGGCCCCCTCCCCCGCTGTAGATGAGGATTTTTCGGGAGACTACTGACCGTGTCATCACTCCGGACCCGGGCCATGCCTGCCTCAATTTCTGATGTTGACAAGGAGCCCGACTGTTGTTAGAATGCCTCATCCAATACCGCCCTATCCACCGCACTGACAATGCAATAGGAAAAAGCGAGACATGGCCAACCTGATTGAAGTCCGCAACCTCCAGACACAGTTCTTCACCCAGGATGGAATCGTCCATGCGGTGAACGGCATCACCTATGATGTCGCTGAGGGAGAGACGGTCGCAATCGTTGGCGAGTCGGGTAGTGGCAAGAGCGTCGGCGTCATGTCACTCATTCGACTGATTCCCGAACCTCCGGGAAAAATCGTCAACGGTGAGGTGAATTTCGACGGCCAGGACCTGTTGAAACTGAATGAAGAAGAGTTACGGCAGATCCGCGGCAATCGCATCGCGATGATCTTCCAGGACCCGATGACGTCCCTCAACCCGGTCCTCACCATCGGCCGCCAGATCACCGAAGCCCTGGAGCTGCATCTCAACATGAACCGCGAGGAAAGCCGCGCCAGGGCCATCGAGCTGCTGGAACTGGTAGGCATCCCCGACGCCGGCGCCAGACTGGATGACTACCCCCATCAGTTCTCCGGCGGCATGCGCCAGCGCGTCATGATCGCCATGGGCCTCAGTTGCAACCCCCAGCTGCTCATCGCTGACGAGCCTACAACCGCTCTCGACGTCACCATCCAGGCCCAGATCGTCGACCTGGTTACGCGCCTGCAAAGCGAACTCGGCATGGCGATCATCTGGATTACACATGATCTGGGCGTAGTGGCCGGATTGGCCGACCGTGTCCTGGTCATGTATGCCGGCTTTATCGTCGAAGAGGGGCCGGTCGACGTGATCTACGGCCAGCCCAGGCATCCCTACACCCTCGGCTTGCTGCGCTCGATTCCTCGCCTGGACTTGGGCAGGCAAAAGAGACTCATCCCTATCGAGGGTTTGCCGCCCGACCTGCTCGACCCACCCCAAAGCTGCCCCTTTGCACCCCGCTGTCCCTTCGTAATCGACAAATGCCTGGAAGAGAATCCGCCGTTGATGGCGATCAGCGCTGTCCGCAGCTCAGCCTGCTGGGTCGATCTCTCTGACGTTGAAATCTATGACACAAGCGCCGACGAACAGGTGGAGGCCGTCGCATGACCACACAGAACGCCAATAGCGCAGACGTTTCGACTGCACAAGAAACGACCCATGACGAAGTGCTGCTGAGTGTAAATGACCTGAAAATGCACTTCCCCATCACCCGCGGCATCATCCTGCAGCGGCAGGTGGGCAGCATCAAGGCCGTGGATGGCATCACCTTCGATCTGATGCGCGGCGAAACCCTTGGCCTCGTCGGAGAATCCGGCTGCGGCAAATCCACCACCGGGCGCGCCATCCTCCAACTCTACGAACCCACGGCCGGAGCGGTCGTTTTTGAAGGCCAGGACCTGACCGATATCAACAGCGGTGAACTGCGCCGCATGCGCCGCCGCATGCAGATGATCTTTCAGGATCCCTACGCCTCCCTCAACCCCCGCATGACCGTCGGCAGCATCGTGGGCGAACCGCTGGAAGTTCACAAAATCGGCGGCAGCCGCCGCGAACAGCAACAGCGTGTGCAGGAGCTTCTCGAAATCGTTGGGCTCAATCCCTACTTCATCAACCGCTACCCGCACGAGTTCTCCGGCGGCCAGCGGCAGCGCATCGGCGTGGCCCGCGCCCTCGCAGTCAACCCCTCATTTATTGTCTGCGACGAACCGATTTCAGCCCTGGATGTCTCGATTCAGGCACAGGTAATCAATCTTCTCGAAGACTTGCAGAGCGAGATGGGCCTGACCTACCTCTTCATCGCCCACGATCTCTCCGTCGTCCGCCACATCTCCGACCGCATCGCCGTGATGTACCTGGGCAAAATCGTTGAGTTGGCCGACCGCGAGGTACTGTACGAAAATCCGCTCCACCCCTACACGCAGGCCCTCCTTTCCGCCGTGCCGATTCCTGACCCACAGGTCGAAAAGAAGAGGCAGCGCATCATTCTCGAAGGCGACGTCCCCAGCCCTGCAGAACCGCCAACCGGCTGCAACTTCAACACGCGCTGCCCACAGGTGATGGACATCTGCCGCCAGTACGAGCCTTCCTTTACCGATGTGGGCGAAGGGCACCGGGTTGCCTGCTTCCTCTACGACGAGGTCGAGGCCCTGAACGAAGCGGGCCAGCCGGTCGCAGTCGCCGCCTGACCCGTTTGAGCAGGGCGCGCACCATACCTCCACCTCGCCATCACCTGCGCAACCGGCGTTACGGCCCGACCGCCTCGCCCCCCAGAAAGCAGAAAATACTTTCCGTAACGCCCGCCGCCGCCAGCTCCGGCTTCTGCGTCAACAGTCTGCCGTCGCCGCCCAGAAAGCCAAGCTCCAGGATCGCCGTCGGTGTTGTCGGCAGCACCTTCCGAAACGCGTGGTAGTAGGTCATGTCGTGCGTAATCGAATTGGTGTGTAACGGCAGGCCCGTTTGCGCCGCGTACTGCGTGTTGATGCAGGCGACCAACCTCCTGTCCGTTGTAGGAATGGCGCTGTTCAACGGATAGGCCGCCTTGAAGCCGCTGGCAGCGATACAGCTGTCCGCGTGCAGGCTCAAGAGAAGCTCGGCGTCCAGTCTTTCCAACCTTTCGTCATATTCCTCCAGCACCAGGACATCCAGACCCGCATCCTCCAACTCCTCCCGCACCAGTTCGGCAATGCGCGCCACGACGTCGGCCTCCACCAAAGTGGGGGCGTTGTTCGGCCCGCATATGGCGCCCGAGTCGAATCCGGCATGACCGCTGATCAACGCGACCGTTTCCCGTTCCGGTGTCGGTGTGATCAATGTGAGGCGTTGAATTGGGCTCGGAAGCAGGTAGTTGACGCCTGTCGCAGCCAGATAGACGATTCCTGCAAAGAGGATGACGCTGATAATGAGGAACACGCGCTGCAGCCTGCGTATCAGAACAGTTCGCATCATCGAATGTATGGTCGCTGCAGATGCATGGCGCCGTCCATCTTAGCGTTCGTCAAAACTGCACAGGCCCCCGCGCCAGCGTCTCCGCGCGCCTCAGGGGCCTCCTTCGCATTGTACCCTCTGGGATCGGGTTGTCAATACATTACTTTAGGAGATGTTCAGTGAATTGGTTGGATTTTGAGAGAACAGTTTCGCATGTGTAAAATACACACTGACCATGAGCGAAAACGCCTCCTTCCTCGACTCCCCAACCGCGTCTCCAGAAAGCGGAACTGCCGGCCAGGTACCCGGCCTTCCGTCCTTGCAGTCACTGGGCGCCATCCTGCGAGATCGCCGTGAAAGCGCCGGCATCCCGCTGTCCGAAGTCGAACACGCGACCCGTATCCGACAGAAATATCTGTCCGCAATCGAGGCCGACGAGTGGCATCTCCTGCCGGGTGAGGTTGTCGGCCGCGGCTTCCTCCGCAACTACGCCTACTATCTCAATCTCGACCCCAATCAGATGATCGACCGCCGGCGGGCTATGGCCGACAACAGCCTCTCCCGCACGCTGGCAAGTACCAGTACTGGGGTCAGGCTGCCGCCGGTCCGCCCCGTGGACTACCGGCCGCAAGACGTCGACCTCGAACATACCGCGTTCTCTACCCGCATGTCCGAGTTTTTCGAATCGGTACGCGACTGGCTCGTGCCAATCATGGCGGCCGTCCTGATCGTATTGGTTGTGCTTGTTCTCTTCTGGGGCTTCAGAACGATGGGTGGAGAAATCGGAGATGCTATTTCGACGATACAGGATAGGATCTCTTCAACGATCGACCGGAATGGTGCGCGGCAAAACGGGCAAACAGGCGGCTCTGACGGCGCCGGCGGCAGCGGCGAAGCTTCTTCGGCCTCCTCCCCCGTCCCGACCGCGGTCATCCCTTCGCCGACCGCCACACCGACCCTGACCCCGACGCCAACCGCCACCAATACACCGCTGCCGCCTCCGACGCAGACCCCCGTACCCGCTCCCACCGCTACCGCGACACCCACTGCAACGCCCACCGCGGAGCCGCCGGCGGAAGCGCCGCCCCCGCAGCAGCAGGAACCGGTCCCGCCGGCCATCGTTCCGGTAACATGCTCTGACAGCCGCCTGGCTATCTTTTCACCCGGCATCAATCAGACCGTCAGCGGCCTGGTCCCGATCACAGGCCGAGCCACCCACGAACAGTTCAACTTCTACAAGCTGGAGGTCGCTTCCGGCGCCAACGCCTCCCAGGGCTTCACCTGGTTCGATGGCAGCGACAGATCAGGGGACGGCGGCGCCAAAGGGGCCCCCGTCGAAAGCGGTACCCTCGGCCACTTCAACAGCGCCGGTGTGGCCAACGGCGCCTACACCATCCGCCTCACTGTCGTCGACACGAGCAGCAACTACCCCACCCCTTGCCAGGTCTCCATCAACGTTCAAAACTGACCGGCCCGTCATCCCCTGTTACCGTTGCGCCCCGCTCCGTCACCGCCGGAATGCGGCCGCGCCGGCAGCAGCCGGATAAAGGTGACGTGCGGCGGCGCGCCGAACCGGACCGGGACACTTTCTCCCAACCCGCGATGGACATAGACTTGGGTCCTCCCCCGCCGCGAGTAACCGGAAGCTTCACTGCGGGACAGCTGTTCCGTCTGCGTATAAGTGGGCCCAATCAGTGGCAGCACGATCTGCCCGCCATGGGTGTGGCCGGCCAGAATCAGGTCCGCACGGCCGGCCGCCGCAGCCTCGATTATGTCCGGATTATGTGACAGCAGTACCGTGGGCGCGTCCTGAGGCACTCTCTCCAGACTCCTGTGCAGGTCCGGCCGCCCTTCCATCAGGTCCTCGATACCGACCAGGTAGACGCCCGTCTCCCCCAAACGTACCGACCGGTTGTCCAGGAACTGCATGCCCCGCTCCTCTAATTCGCGGCGCAAGCGGCCAATGTCATTGACCCCGGCCGGTTCGCCGTCAAAGCGGTTCTGAAGCAGAAATCGCCCAAAAAGGAGAAGATCGCGAAGCCCCGCTATACCGTCTGCCGCCGTCTCCGAAATTGAGCGAGCCCCGCTGCCTGCGCCGTTCTCCGACTCCCGAGCACGGAAAAGCCGCCATGAGTACAGGGGCGCCCTTCTCAAGTTATAGAAGACATGGTCATGGTTGCCCGAAACGGCAAAGGCGCCCAGGCGCGGCTTGGGGATGCTGTCGATCAACGCCAGAACATTGTCCAGTCCGCTGTCCTTGTGGAGGAAATCGCCCGTATGAATCAGCAGATCGATCTTCTCGCCCTCGGTCGCCCGGCGGACCTGCGCGATCTTTGCATGCTCGCGGCGGTCCGCCCCCCGGAAATGCGTATCCGACAGATGCAGTATGTTCAAACCCTCTTTCGGCAGGCCCGCTTTGTCTTGCAGCAGCCGTACCGCAAGCCGTTCAGTTCGCACGTCAAACGGTTCATAGAGGAGCGCGTAGCCTCCCAGCGCGGCACACAGCCCGGCCACAGCGCCCAACCCGCCCCACAATGAAGTCAGGCGTCGACTTCCATCCCGGTCCGCTGAACCCGACTTGACAGCGTCGCCCCGAGCGCCTTTCAACTCTTTCCCGGCATCTCCGCCTTTCTCCTCACCTGCAGTCATTCCTGCCTCTGATCTCCTGGCATCCGCAACCGGCGAATCCGTGCACACGCAGCGCACGAAAAACCAATCGTACCGGAGGAGACGCCCTTTGGCAACCTTCCCGACCAGTTCCGGGGCCACCGGCGATTTTCAATCGCCTTGTGGACGGGCCTGCAAATATTGTATAATCCCAGCGGAACCCCAACCTGACACGCCAATCTCTCATCACAGTCGAATCAACTCAGCAGTTAGCAAGGAGACGATCAATGAATCAGCAGCTCAGCCGACGACGATTCCTGCACTTCTCCGGCGCCGCCCTCGGCACGGCAGCCCTTGCCGCCTGTCAGCCGGCCGCGCCGGCCGCGACTGGCGAGATGAGTGAAGAGCAACCGGCCGCCGAACGGGTCCAGATCGAGTTCCTCGGCATGCCCGGCAGCCCCGATCTGATCCCCGAGGAGCAGGAGCTCTTCCACGACGAAAATCCGAACATCGAGTGGGTTCTGGTACAGCAGGCCCAGGGCACATCCCGCCTTGAGCAGCTCATGGCCCTGGTCGTGGCCGGCACACCGCCCGACACCTCTCGCGTCGAAAGCGACGTCTACCGCACCTTCGCCCACCTGGGACTCCTCCTCCCAATCACCTCCTACATCGAAGCCGATCCCGAATTCTCCGCGCCCGATTACTGGATCCAGCCCCAGGAAGACGACCGCCAGGTCTACCAGGGTGAAAGCTACGGCATCGGCTCCTGCTGGGTCGCGCCCCACTTCTACTACAACGTCTCCCTCTTTGAGGAGCTGGGCGTAGAGCCCCCCAGCAACGACCCCGAAGAGGCCTGGGGCTGGGACGACTTCCTCGCCATCGCCACCGATCTGACCGTCGACGTCAACGGCAACCACCCCGGTGACACCGACTTCGACGCCAACAATATGGAACGGTGGGGCGTCAACTGGCCCACCTGGTGGATCCCACTCCATGCCGCCGTCCAGTCCAACGGCTCAGACTGGATCGACGCCGAATCCGAAAAAATCGTTCTCGACAGTCCCGAAGCAGTTCAGGCGCTGCAGAACATTGCCGACCTCCGCATCGCCCACGGCGTAATGCCCCGCACCGAGGCCCTGCAGGCACTCGGCATGGGCGGCACCCAGCTCCTCGAAACCAAGAAGGTCGCCCTCCAGGTGGACGGCTCCTGGGCCCTTTCCTGGAGCTGGGGGATCGAAGGCGGCATCGGCACCGCCGTTCTGCCCGCGATGCAGCGTCCCGGCACCGACATGCAGGCCCACCTCGTCACCGTCGTCCAGGACGCCGAGAACCCGGACGAGGCCTGGGAGCTGATCCGCTTCCTCTCCTCACCCTGGTACCAGGAGCGCTACTGCCGCTCCGGCCTCTGGCTGCCCAGCCAGAACGCGCTCATGACCGAGGAGTCGATCGCCGACTGGTGTGTGGAGCCCGAGCACCCGCCCGGCTACGAACTGATCGTCACCGAATACGCGCCCAACTACGGCCACTATCTCACCATGCCTGTCGGCTACGTCAAGGCCGCCGAAACTGCCCTCAACCCGGTCTTCAGCCAGATCTTCAACGGCGAAGCACGGGCGGAGGACGTACTGCCCGCGGCCGTAGCCGAGGCCAACCAGATCATGGAGACCGAACAGGCGCGCCCCACCTCCTAGTCGGCGCCCTCCCTCGGCAAGTTCAGAGGAAAGCGGACAAGGACAGCCCAGGCGTCCTTCCCGCGGCCCAGCCGCCTTCCTGACCCGTACGAAATGCAACAGAGCAGGCTACAGGCAGACCGCTACGCCCCCAGGGGCGCCTGTAGCCTGCTTCGCGGAGAACTGTCATGGCAGTAGAAGCGCACAGAACCAGATTGCCCTGGCCCCGCACCCGCCGCGCGCGCCGCGCCCTCACCGGCTACTTTTTCATCTCACCCTTCATACTGGGCTTCTTCCTCTTCTTTGTCGGCCCCGCGCTCGTCGCCGCCTGGCTGACCATGTTCGACTGGAACATGATCCGGCCCCCCTTCTTCATCGGCCTGGGCAACTTCCGCAAAATGTTCGCCGACGACCTCTTCTATCAGTCCCTCAAAGTGACCGCCTACTTCTCCCTCGTCTCCGTGCCTGTCGGGCTGGTTCTGAGCTTCTTCCTTGCCCTCCTCATGAACTTCAAGACGCGCAGCATCGCCGTCTTCCGCACCATCTACTACCTGCCCAGCATCGTCCCCGCCGTCGCCAACGCAGTCCTGTGGAGCTTCGTTCTCAATACCGAATTCGGCCTTCTCAACGCCCTCCTGGACGCCATCGGCCTCCCCAAGATCGCCTGGCTGCAGGAGCCCGAATGGGCCATGCCCGCCATCATCCTCATGAGCCTCTGGGCCCTCGGCGCCACCATGGTCATCTACCTCGCCGGCCTCCAGGGCATCCCGCGCTCGCTCTACGAAGCCGCCGAAATCGACGGCGCCGGCCGCTGGGCCAGCCTGATAAACGTCACGATCCCGCTCATGTCGCCCGTGATATTTTTCAACCTCATCATCGGCATCATCGGCTCATTTCAGATATTCACCGCCGGCTTCCTCATCACCGGCGGCGGCCCGCAACACGCCACCCTCTTCTACGTCCTTTACATCTATCGCAACGGCCTGCAGTACTTCGACATGGGCTACGCCTCACTGCTGGCGTGGGTCCTCTTCTTTCTCATCTTTGCACTGACCCTGCTCGTGTTCAAGTATGTAGGCCGCTATGTCTACTACGAAGATGTCGGCAGCTAGCAGTCCGCGTTCGCCATCCGTCTGGACCAGCCGCCCTGACGCCGAACCGGGAACGGCGCAACAAGCAACAGAACTCCGATGAGCGCATCAACACGTACGACCCCAACCCAGTTTTTGGACAACGAACGTTTCTGGCGCATCTTCGTCTGGACCGTCCTGCTCGTCGGCGCCTTGGTCATGTTCCTCCCCTTTCTCTGGCTGCTTTCCAGTTCGCTCAAGACGGAACTGGGTGTCTTTCGCTACCCGCCCGAATGGATTCCGGATCCCCCCCAGTTCAGCAACTATGTCGACGCCTGGACAACCAGGCCCTTTGCGCTCTATGTCCGCAATACCCTGGTAATCCTGCTGTTGAACGAGGTCGCGGTCCTCGTATCGGCCTCCTTCTGCGCCTACGGCTTCGCCCGCATCGACTTTCCCGGCCGCAACGTCTGGTTCGCCATCCTGCTCGCCACCGTCATGCTGCCCGGCATCGTCACCATGATCCCCCAGTTCGTCATCTTCAGCCGCATCGGCTGGGTAAACACGATCCTGCCCCTCACCGTGCCCTTCTTCTTCGGCGGCGGCGCTTTCAACATCTTCCTCCTGCGCCAGTTCTTCCGCACTCTCCCCGCCGAGCTCGCCGACGCCGCCTACATCGACGGCGCCAGCGAAATAACCATCTACTGGCGCATCATGCTCCCCCTCGCCAAACCTGCCCTCGCCACCATCGCCATCTTCACCTTCATCGGCACCTGGAACGACTTCATGGGTCCCCTCCTCTACCTCGCCAAGGACCCCAACAAGTTCACAGTCGCCCTCGGCCTCGCCATGTTCCGCACCGCCTTCGCCGGCCGCACCCGCTGGGACCTCCTCATGGCCGCCTCCACCATGATGATCGTGCCCGTCATCTTCGTCTTCTTCGTCGCCCAACGCTACTTCATCCAGGGCATCGCCATCAGCGGCCTGAAGGGTTAACCTTCACTCTGCCCCCTTTTCTGCACTAAGACTTCGAGACTGCGCCTTCCGTGAATCTACACCTTAAGAAATATGATAAGACCTTCAGACGTGGTTATTCCCTCTACCAAGCTTTCCGACTATTTGCTTGCTCCGCGGAGACATAACGACAAGTCTAAATTCTTGTCACAGGCAGGATTCACAAGGGAAAACCCAAACTTCCTCGAGCAAGCCATCCTTGACGTAGTTACCCAGAATGAACCTGTGAAGCAAAAAACGAATGAATATGGCGAATTCTACAAAGTAGTGGGTCACCTGTCTGGGCCAAATGGTATACTGTCTGTCGTAACAATCTGGATTGTACGAATAGGGGACGAGAAGCTCAGGTTTGTAACACTTTATCCAGACAAGGATTAGACATGACAAAGCCAAGACTCTACGAGGAAGTGGCGTTAACTCGCGACTTGCCTGACGAAGACCTGAAAAAAGGCGATGTTGCCGTAGTGGTAGATTACCTGTCACATCCAACTGGTGGAACAGAAGGTGCTATCCTGGAGGTCTTCAATGCCGTGGGTGAGTCAGTGGCTGTCGTGGTCGTGCCGGTCTCTGCAATCGAGTCGCTGCGTTCCAGCCAGGTCCTGATGGTAAGAGAAATGGCCGCTGCACAAGAATGAAGGCAACTGCTACGGCAAAGTCCCCGCGCGGATCAAGCAGATTGGACTGCGCAGGCCCTTCCCTGTGCCGCAGGAACCGGTGTCGGCGCGTGCACTAGTACCAGATCCGGAGAAAACTCACAAAAGGTCACGGAAAGTCGGCCGATAAGTCGCGTAAATGTCATACCCGCGTGGTATACTGTCTGGCATGGATGGTCTATGAAGGAAACGTAGACCGGCCCACCCCCATTCCAAACTGGCGATTGAGGAGGAGCACACCATGCTGAGCAACAGTATAACAGGCCGCGCCCTGCGACTTGCCGCGGCGTTTGTAGCACACATGTTCGGGGGGGGCACCGTGCCTAACGCCTCGCGCCCGCGGCGGGACGCCGGCGTCCCGCCGCGGCAGTCGCCGTCCTTATCGCCCTGGCAGCTCTGCTGCTGTTCATCCCCACGCAGTCCGTCGAGGCGCATCCCCCGGACGGCAGCAGCCACCTGTTCACCTACCCCACCGATTACAACGACCTGTGCGACGGGTCAGCCGTGCAGCCCGAGCAGTGCAGCGCGTTTCCCAGGCCGCCCGCGTGGTCGGCAACATTGGGCGTCAAGAAATTTATCTCGCCCGTGCCCGGCGACGACACCGAGTTTCTTGGCTGCAGCACGCTCGGCAACATCGCGAACTGCCAGAATGCGCTCCCGCCGGACACGCATATACTCTACAACCATGCCTTTTTCAGATTCCCAGGCAGCTCCAGGAGCTATGCAATCTGGGCGCTGCGCACCACTGGAACAACGTTCCAGCTGGTCACCCATCTGCATCTTCCCAGGACGTTCGAGGCCCACACGCTCTACCTGGGAGACGTGGCGCTTCCCGTTGAGCAGGCCAGCAGGATCCAGCGGACTGAAATTGGCACTCGCCTCAAGTACGAGGTCACCAATGTGGTCTGGCAGCTGAGGGAGCCGCTGGACTGGTCCGAGGGCGACGAGATCGATATCTTTCTGGTGCCGCCGCTCTGGGCATCCGAGCTGACCGTGGGCGACATCCACTTCGGGCTGGGCTGCGGCGCGCCTGACACGCCCACCAATGACGCCGCGAACTGCTCGGCTGAAATGACCGACACCAGCATCGAGTTCCGGGGCAACACGGTCAACGTCGAGTACGTCAACCTGCGCTATGAGGGTATGCCCGGTGGACAGGGCCCCTTCCCGGCTCCCTCCGGCGGGTCGGGCCTGCTGCGCTTCGCCGTGGACAGGTACTGGGCGGACAAGGAGTTTCTCACGCTGAAGGTGGACGGGAAGCCGTTCAGGGTGGCGGACGGCGTGGAGCACGGCTGCCATTACGGCACCGGCTACGGCGGCGCGGACCGCACCGGCGACTGCTGGGACTCCGGCGTCGACACCGCCTTCAACGACCGCAAATCCAACAAGGGCCACGTCGTATCCTGGCCCCACAGCGGCCTGGACTGGTCCCCGGGCGACACGGTGCTGCTCACCCTGGAATATCAGAAGACGGCGTGGTACGGGGCCCACGCGGACTCCTCGATAGCCTATGACGTCCACTTCCGGGAGCGTCCGTCCACCGAGACGGTGACCTATTCCTATGATCCCGGCAACGGCACAACCCGGACGGTGACCAGCACGCTGACCGGACGGGACGAGCTGAGAGCCAACGTGCGGCTGAGCCAACCGGCCCCGCCGGGCGGGCGTACTACTATACCATCCGCGCGGTGAACGCGGCGGGCGAGACGAGCGGCTGGCAACATGATTTTGCGACGGCGACCATGCCGGCCGCGACCGGGACTCCGGAGCCGACAGCGACTGCGCCGGCCACTTCGACGCCAACGCCGGTCGCATCCCCGCTGCCGACGGCGACTGCGCCGGCCACGGCAACGCCAATGCCGGTGGCATCCCCGGAGCCGACAGCGACAGCGACTGCGCCGGCCACAGCAACGGCAACACCGGTCGCATCCCCGGAGCCGACAGCGACAGCGACTGCGCCGGCCACGGCAACGCCAATGCCGGTGGCATCCCCGCTGACGGCGCTGACGGCCGAGGTTGGCGGGGAGAGCGCAATCGAGCTCAGTTGGGAATCTGTGCCGGGCGCGGTGCGCTACGAGCTGCAGGTGTGGTGGGACCCGCTGCCCGCCTGGGAACCGCTGGGAGAAACCGACCGCACATCGTACACGCACACGGAGGTCACCGCCGGGCGGGCGTACTACTATACCATCCGCGCGGTGAACGCGGCGGGCGAGAAGAGCGGCTGGCAACAGGATTTTGCGTCGGCGACCATGCCGGATTAGACATCGCCGGACAGAGGGCGGCGCCGGCGGCACTCTGACGCCACCGGCGCCGCGGTGATCCGGGCCGGCCGAACGTAAGATCCTGTTTGAAAAGGGTTCAAGTCAGGAGCGGCAGCACGCGTCCCGCGCCGCGGCCAAGCCGCGGCGCGGCCGGCTGTACGGACCGTCTTCAGGACAAACCGCCCATACCCTATGCATCTATATCAAGCAACCCGCCGGGGCAAAGCCTCGTCGACGCAGCGGACGGTCGCCTACGACCTCGCGAAAGTGCTGACATACCAGACAGTAAACAAAGATGATAAAATGGTCTCGATCCATCGGTTGCTCTCCTTTCCATGAATAGTGATTCCCTATCTCTATTCTATAGGCGGATGGCCGATGGATCATCCTTGCAATAGTCGCACATTAGGTAAAATTATATTATAATACGTAGTCGCTGCAGCAAACACCTTCAAAGGTGGGTTTTACAGTCACTTCCCAAGTAAATTGGGCTATTATTGAAAAGACGCCCCATATCATGATGCAAATGCCTCATGCTCTGATTTTCACCTGCTTGACTACTCGCAAGTCTATGCTCTAGTTGTATTTGGATTTGAAAGCGCAGCGGCTGCGCGTCGGGGGATCGGGAGGTACTGTGGCTACTCAAGTCATTCTACCCAAGCTGACATACGAAATGGAGGAGGGCCGCATCGTAGAGTGGCTTTGCGAAGAAGGGAATGCGATTGCCGCCGGTCAAGCGCTCTTCGTTGTGGAAACCGATAAGGCCTCCATCGAGGTGCAGGCAGAGGAGGCCGGGATACTCCTGAGAGTGCTGGTACCTACCGACGCGACTGTCCCTGTTGGCGCCGCTGTCGCGTGGGTCGGCGCCCCGGGCGACGCCATCCCCGAGGCCGAGGCGTTGCACCCGCCCAAGGAGCAAGAAGCAGTCAGCTCTCCCCAGGACATCACTGTCACCTCTAGAGAACCGGAGGCAGTGGTGGCGTCCCCCGTGGCCAAGCGCCTGGCACGCGAACTCGGTATTGACTTGGAGGATGTGCAAAAGCATGTTGGGCAAAAGCGAATACGCGAGGGGGACGTAAGGGCGTACGCTGATGCCCGCAGCACGGCAATGGGCACAGACGGGCCAGAAGCTGCTGGCGACGCTGAATTCGAGCTGATTAAGCCTACGCCATTACAGCGTGCTATGGCCTCACACCTGAGTCAGGCCGCGGCTATACCACAGGCTGCCGCCGCCTGTGAGGTGAATCTAACTAGCCTGGAGCTTTTGAGAAACGAGCTTTTGGCCGACTGGGAAGCATCCCACGGGTTCCGCCTGTCTTTTACCCACATGCTGGCACTATTGGTCGCCCTTGCGCTGGAAAGCTGCCCCACATTGAACGCGACCTGGACGGATAAAGGCATTCGTCTTTACCGCACGATCAACTTGGGTGTGGCGATGGCTTCGGACCGGGGACTTGTCGTACCTGTCGTGCGGGGCGCTAACCAGCTCTCGCTGGCAGAGATAGCCAGTGAGATCGTCCGTTTGCAGCGAGCCACAACGGGTAACCGACTGCGCCCTCAAGACCTGGAGGGCGGGACATTCACGATAACCAATGTGGGCATGCTTGGCATCACGTTGTCGATCCCGCTGCTTAACCCACCCCAGAGTGGTATTTTGGCCATTGGTGCAAAACGAGCCCAGTTGGTGCTGAAAGATGGTCAACCGGTGATCGTTCCTGTGACTCTGATCACCGTGACCTTTGACCACCGTGTGGTGGACGGGGTGGCTGCGGCGGCGTTCCTGCAGCGGCTCAAAGAGCTAATGGAGAATCCTCGGTCCGTTCTTGGCTAGCGACGAAGGCTGACCGCAGCATCGCGACCATAAGGAGCTGTGACTATGGCAATAAGCGAGGAATTGATGTTGCAGATGTACCGATATATGGTATTGGGCCGCTTGTTCGAGCAATGTGCCGAGCAGCTTACTCACAGGGGGCTCATACCGGGTGCCTTTCACACGGGAATAGGCGAGGAAGCTACCCATGTCGGTGCCTGCTTGGCATTGACCCAAAAGGATTATATCATCCCCACCCACCGCGGACACGTGGCCGACATCATTAAGGGCGCCGATGCCGGGCGGTTGATGGCCGAGATTTTGGGCCGGGCAACGGGTTACTGTGGTGGTCGTGGTGGGAGCGTTCACATAGCAGATGCCGCTTCCAACAACCTCGGCGTGCAGGCGGTCCTTTCGGCCGTCTATCCGGTTGCGGTCGGTGCAGCGCTCACGCAGAAGCGTGCCAATACCGGGCGTATCGTCCTGGCCATGTTTGGTGATGGTGCTTCACTAATGGGCACGTTTCATGAGGCCCTGAACTTATCTGCAATCTGGCATCTCCCTGTCGTGTGGGTATGTGTCAACAACCAGTATGCTATGTCGACGAGCTTTGCCGAGGCATCGGCCATAGCGAACGTGGCAGACCGGGCCTGCGCCTATAACATGCCTGGCCACGTTGTTGATGGCAATGATATCATGGTTGTGTACGAAACCGTGCGCGAGGCGCGCGAACGTGCGTTGGCCGGTGACGGGCCAACCCTCATCGAATGCAAGACTTATAGGCAGGGAGGACACTCGACTTTCGATACAAATCCCTACAGGCCTCAGGAGGAGATCGACGCCTGGTCAAAACGCGATCCGATCACCCAGTTCGAGCAAAGGTTACGCGAGCGAGGTATTTTGGATGAAAAGCTCATATCACAAATAGCAGACGGGGTCCAGCAGCAGGTAGATGAGGCACAGGAATTTGCGTTGAATAGTCCTGAGCCTCCGCCTGAAGCGGGCGTGGAGTTCGTCTTCCGCTCAAGTGAGGTGGAATCGCTATGACCACTCGTGAGATTACCTTCAGAGATGCCCTTAACGAGGCGCTGCAAGAAGAGATGGTGCGCGAAGAGGGCGTTTTCATCATCGGTCAAGACATTTACGGCGGTCCGGGTGGATACCAGGGCGCCTTCAAAGTCACCAAGGGCCTGGCGAAGGATTTTAGAGATCGTCTCCTGGACACGCCCATGATAGAGCAGACCATTGTCGGTGCCGCAGTAGGGGCGGCGATGACCGGCTCACGCCCCGTGGCTGAAATCATGTTCGAAGACTTTATCACCCTGGCCATGGATCTGTTGGTCAATACAGCGGCCAAGACACATTACATGACCGCGGGCCAGTACTGCGTGCCTATTGTCGTGCGCGCTGCTTGCGGCGCGGTGGGTGTCGGCCCGCAGCATTCACAGACCTGGACCAGCTGGTTCATGCACATTCCAGGGCTTTACGTTGTCCTACCTTCGACACCGTACGATGCAAAAGGTCTTCTCAAAACCGCGATCCGGGATGACAATCCCGTTCTGTTCCTTGAGCACAAGAAGCTCTACAACGTCAAGGGCAGGGTACCAGAGGAAGAGTACGAGATTCCGTTCGGCGAGGCGAGGGTCCTGTGCCCTGGCGACGACGTGACCGTCGTGGCAATTGGGTACATGGCTGGCCTGGCCACCCAGGTGGCGGGAACACTGCGCGACCAAGGACTTTCGGTCGAGGTGATTGACCCGCGTACACTGGCCCCATTGGATTTGGAGACGATATTCCAATCGGTTCGCAAAACTCACAAGGTCGTCGTCGTAGCTGAAGATTGTAAGACCGCGGGCCCGACGGCGGAGATAGCGGCTCTCGTCAGTGAAGCCTGTTTCGAGTACCTGGACGCGCCGATCGGCCGCGTTGGAGCCAGGGATGCGCCCATCGCACACAACGTAGGCATGTCCGAATACATCGTGCCTGATGCCACCGATATCCACGAGGCCGTCCAAAGTGTAATTGCCTGGTAGGTGTAGCCGCAAGGCAGGGGAGTTCCATATCTCATACCTCCCGAGGATCTACGCGTACCCGGCCTGACCCAGCCGGCGACCTCTAGACCATCGCCCTAGGATAAGCCGGACCTTCCGTCCTGGCCGCCTCGTAGGCGGCCATCGCCACCTGGATCGTCTTCTTGGCGAACTCGGCGTCGAGGTCGGGCTGTCTATCCTCGATGATGCTGTCGATGAAGTCGCTGGCAGCTCCGTTGAACCCCTCGATAAAGTCCGAGGGAACCTCGATGCCTTCCGTCTCGGTCCCTTTTATCAGCAGGACCGGGGGAAAATCCAGCAGCTCAGCAATGCACCGCGTCACGTGGATGGAGCCCTTCGAGCCGTGTATCTCCATGTAGTCGTCGCCCGCGAAGTACTTAGTGCGGACCGTCATGTGCGGCGCGTAGACGTAGTCGCACATCCCCAAACAGTCCATTCCTTCGAACTTCCAGATGAGCGCCGACGGCATCTCCATGAAGTGCTCCTGGGTCTTGCCGACAATCCCGAAGATCTTCTCGATATCTCCGACCCACTTCATGGCGGTCGCGAATTTGTGCACACCGTCTTCATACACGATGCCCAAGGGGCTCAGCGCGGGATCGTTGCGCCAGACGAACGCCTCAGGGTCTGTGTCCACCACGCTCCCCTCAGCCTGTCCACCGATTACGGTGTGAAACCGAACCAGGGACGGCTCGCCTATGGCTCCGGCGTCGAGTAGCTCCTTGGCCTTGAGGATGGGTGGGTAATAGATGCAGTTCTCGGTCATCCGGAACTTCGTCTTGGCCCTCCTGGCCGCCGCCACCATCACGTCCGCCTCCGCGACCGACGTGCACATCGGCTTCTGGCAGGACACGTGCTTGCCGGCGTCCAGACCGTCGACCGTCATGGTCGCGTGGTGTTGTTGCGGCGTCAGCAGCTCGACGGCATCGACATTGGGGTCGTTGAGGACTTGCTCGTAGTCCGAGTAGATCCTTGGCGAGATGCCCCACTGCTTCGCCCGAGCTTCGGCCCGGCCGGGGGCATTGTCGCACAGCGCGACGACCTCGCAGTTGGGGTGCTGGAGGTAACCGGGGACGTTGAGCTGCGAGATGTTTCCGCACCCTACGATCGCGATTCTCACTTTGTCCATG
Source organism: Caldilineaceae bacterium (assembly GCA_965204525.1). Lineage (GTDB taxonomy): Bacteria > Chloroflexota > Anaerolineae > Caldilineales > Caldilineaceae > Bin5. The sequence goes on from OZ241994.1 coordinate 4,857,775, forward strand.
GCGCCCACCTTTCTATCTAGCCGGTACTTCCCAGACTTAATTGATTTTCCTGAACATGCGCCCTCAACGGGTCAGAATGTCCGCAGTTCACCGGGTTAAAATGTCCCCGACGAACGGATAAGGCAATGGGCACTACGGCTGAGAGAATGGGTCCTCAACCAGGGGCCATTTGTTGCGATCAATATGCTTAAAGGGGAACTTGGTCAGGTCAGGGTTTATCGCTCCGGGCGTTGCCAGGTAGAGTACCTCAGCGGCTAGCGGGGCAAAGGCTGCATAGAAGTGCTGGCTCCCCTTGACCACCAGGATGTGCTTCTGCCGCGGGTCGATCCCCACCGTGCTAAAGCATTCCGGGCTAAAGACCTGCTCGCGGATCGAGTTGAGAACGATGTCGATGCCCTTGACGTGTACGGCTACCGTATCGCCCAACCGCACTGTCGCTCTGCCATCCTCAGGACCGAAGGACTGGGTGGCGTTGGGCTTCACGCCAGTCACCTTCACGCTTAGGTCAAGCGGGTCACCGGACATCGGCCCCATCTTCCCGCCGATCCGCAGATCGAGTTGCGCGCCCACCCCGGCCTCCATGGCTAGCGACACCGCAATCGGGTCCCATATGCAGGCCAGCGCTGCCTCCCCGATGCCGCGCTCCAACAGGGCCTTCAAGACGAAGGTGGAGTCACTGGGTGCGCCGCCACCGGCATTGTCCGCAGTATCGGCCATCACGACTGGAGAACGATCGATCTCCAACGCTCGATTCAACCCCTCGTCGATGCTCAGAAAGTTGGGACGCAGTGCTTCGCGCATCTCAAAAAGCTCACGTCCCAGTTCCTGGGCCAGGCGCTCCCCGTACTCGGGACGGCCGTCGGTAACGACCAGGATCTTGGTACCCATGTCCGGCACGTCGCCCCAGGGGAAACCGTGCGCCACTGAGATCGACAGCACCCCATCCCTCCCCTCCAACCCCTTGATCCGGTCCACGTAGCTCCGCATGGGCTCCCTGGTCGTGTGGTAGATGCCAATCATGCGGCAGTCAAACACAGATATCGCCGGCCTGATCTTGCCCTCGGCGGCGCTGGCGATAATATCGAACAACTCCTCGGCACGCTCGGCAGCGTCGATGTGCGGGTATTCTTTGAAAGTGATTAGCGCCGTGGCGTTGTTCACCATCTTTTGCGATAGGTGGCAATGCGGGTCCAGCGCCACGCCAATCGGCACGCCCGGTCCGACAATCTTCCGGACCTGTGCTATCAGGTCCCCTTCGCAGTCGTCGTAACCATCAGCGACCATGGCGCCATGCAGGTTGAGCAGTACCATATCCACCGGCAACGCGGCGCGCAGGTCATCCAGGATCTCGTCCCGGAACGATTCATACACCGCACGTACGGTCAGGCCAGCGGGCTGGGCGAAAGTGGCGAGACTCTCTGCGACTGACCAGCCACGTTGTTGTGCCCGCTCTCGAGCAATCGCCAATGGTCGGGAATATACGGACGGCTCATCTCCGTGATCCCCGCCACGCACCAGAAACGTCTCGGCGAAATTGGCATGGCCGGTGGGAATTGGCGAGAAAGTGTTGGTTTCGGTTCCCAGAAAGGTAGTAAACAGTTTCATGACCCGTCGCCTCCTTTCAACATTCATTCCTCACCCCGGCACCCACGCTCGCGGCGCAATGCCGTCGATATGGGTTTTGACATCGACCACCGCCGGTTTGCCCGATGCAAATGCCTGATCGAGCGCACCCGAAAGTTCGCTCGGCTTGTTGACCGTAATGCCGAAACAGCCCATTGATTCGGCCACGTCGGCAAAATGGGTGTCTGGGAAGAGCCACAGTTTATCCGAGCCGGGGGATTGACCGCCGTAGACCCGCTCCATGCCGTGCTTTTCCTGGTTCAGCGAGTGGTTGTTGTTGACCACGGTAACCGTGTTGATCCCATTGTTCAGGGCGGTATCCAATTCCGAAAGATGATACCAGATGCCACCATCGCCGGTGAAACAGAGCACAGGTCGGTCGGGTTGGGCACATTTGGCGCCCATCGCCGCCGGCAGAGCCCAGCCTAGCGAACCCGCGCAGCGAATGTAGCTCTGGTCGGGATGTTCCAGATCGATCATGGTGCCGGTCCAGATGCCTGCATGGCCCGTGTCGGAGACGAGAATGACGTCGGAGGGCAGATAGTCGGTCAGTTCCTTGCAGAGGCGTTCTGGCCGCATGGGCTCGACCTCCGAGTTAGCCAGGTCGCGAACGCTCTCTTTCCAGCTCTGGACCAGCTCTTGTACCCTACTGGTCCACTCTGTACGCGCCGGGACGGTTTCGGCCTGCACAAGCATTCTACGCAGAGAGTTTCTGACGTCGCCGTGCATGCCCACCTGGATTGGGTAGTTGCGACCCAGTTCCTCCGGGTTGATATCGAGCTGGATGATGGGCGTGCCTCGAGGCGGAATCTGGTATTCGTAGGTCACCTGACCGCCGGTGTGGCTGCCGACAAAAAAGACCAGATCGGCCTCGCACAGGACTTGGTTAGCGCAAGCGCGGGAGTACAAACCAGGGACACCCACCGCCAGCGGGTGGTCAGCGGGAAACATAGCTTTGGCATTCAGCGAGGTGGCTACCGGAATAGAAAGCTTCTCGGCCAAGGCGAGTAGCTCTGCCTTGGCGCCCGACGCGGTCACACCACCGCCGGCCACGATGACGGGCCGTTTGGCCCGGTTGAGCAGTTGCAGCGCGGCAGTCACTTTTTCCAGTTCGGCTTCAGGTCGGAACGGGGGTACCTGGGTAAAGGTTTCTTCAATGATGACCTCTACGTCGGCTTCCTGATCGACGACCGCCTGCCCGGCATGCCCCTCCAGATCCAGGTGAACCGGTCCAGGTGTGCCCGAGGTGGATGAGCGGAAGGCCTGACGCAAATAGATGGGCAGTTGATCGGGATTGGTGACCAAGGCACTGTATTTAGTGACGGCCGAAAACGGATTCACGTGATCAACTTCCTGATAGGCGTGACGCTGTTGGTTGCTCTGGAACACCCTTCCGGTCAGGGCAATGACGGGCGAACAAGCCAGGTAGGCATCCTGCAGCCCTGCCGCCAGATTAACCGCACCCACCGACTGGGCCATACAGAGGCTGGGACCGCGCTTCACGCGGGCGTAGGCATCGGCCATATACGCGGCGGCCTTCTCGCCATGGGTCTGGATCCGCTTAATTCCCAGCTTTTCCATTTCCATCAAGGCTCTGGCAGCGATATTGGTCACAAAAAAGACGTGCTTTATCCCGTATCCGTCGATTGTTTCGGCAATGAATCGAGCTCCGGTCATTCTAGTCATTTTTCCTCATAGTCAAAGAGAGCTGGGGACGGGTCCTGTTGCTCAACTATATCCCTGTTGCGGCAAAACGCGCCCCGGACTGATCAACTGGGTTAGCTGAACCTCGGTATGACCTCCTCGGCAAATAGTATGGCGCTGTCCGTCCTGGGGAAATCCGCAAATTGTAGAATAATGTGCTGGACGCCAAGATCCGCGAAGTCTTTTAGTTGCGCACTCACCTCATCCGGGGTACCCACAACCGAACCCCAGCCTATCGGGTAACCGAAACCGGGATCGTAGTGCAAGCTTGCTTCCGCGATTTGCTGAGCCTCCTCGCTTGTCGGAGCCACCGCAACGCAGGCCGACGCCCACGTCTTGACTATGGAGTCATAGTCGCGTCCCACGGCCTCACAGTGCCCGCGCAGTAGGTCCAGCCGTTCACTGTAGCCTTCCAGCGGGCTGTGCCAGTTCCACCAATCGGCGTATTGCGCCGCATAACGTAGCGTCAGTTTTGGGCCGCCCCCGCCGATGCACAAGGGGATAGGCGGGTCCGGTTTGGGTTCGCAGATCGCGTCTTGCACGTGGTAAAAGCGCCCTTGAAAAGTGGTACTTGGCTGGGTCCACATCAGGCGGAGGATCTGGGCTGCCTCCCCCATCCGATGAATGCGCGTTGCATCGGATGGAAAGTCATAGCCGTAGGCGAGGTGTTCGTCTTCTACCCCCCCTGCGCCGAGACCTAGGATGAATCGCCCACCCGCAAGCGTTTGCAACGTAGCCGCCATCTTGGCCAGCAAAGCGGGCTGGCGAAACGACTGGTTCACTACCATACTGCCAAAGAGCAACTCAGGGTATTTGCCCGCCAAGTGGGCTAGCATGGTCCAACACTCCAAGAGGTCCCTCATTGGATCCAGCGCCTCATGCCATGCCACAAAAAAATGGTCACCCACCCAGGCTGATGCAAATCGCCCATGGATGGCGTCCAGATATGCGTATATCTGATCTCTGAAAATGCCCCCACGGCTTCCATCGAGTGGAAAAGTCGGGACCCTCCAGCCAAATTTGACGCTACCCTTCATCTCTGCACCTCCTGTCAAGAACGGGTCAGAATGTCCGTAGATCATCTCCTTTGGATAGGACTTCATCCCCATTAATTATTTAAAGTTCATAAGCCAAGATGCCTTCCCGGCTTCTCCCGTAATCCTGACTGCGGTGATCGTCTGGTCGCTGGTGTACACCCGGCGGCGGCAGGTGCGCTGACCTGCGCTTTTCTATACCGCCTGGGGCGCATCGACGTAGGTCGGCACGCCCTCCTCGGCAAAGATGCGGTCGATCTCGGCCCGCTCTTCGTCCGCAAGCTTCCAATCGACAGCAGCCACGTTCTCCTCGAGTTCCGACCGGTTGCGTATGCCGACCAGCGCCACCGACAGCGCAGGGTGGCCCAGCACCCACGCGATAGCCAGTTGCGCCACGGACCTCCCAGCACGCCCGGCGAGCGTTTTCAATCGCTCGGTACAGCGCAGCTCCTTGAGAAAGTGCTCCTGCTCAAAGAGCGGCAGATTGAACGCGTCGCCTGCTGAGCGCCAGTCCCCTTCCTCAAACGTCGTGTCCGGCGTAAACGCGCCGGTGAGCAAGCCAAATCCCAGCGTGCCGTAGGCCATATACCCGATCCCCTGCTCCAGACAGTAGGGCAGCACCTGCGCCTCCATGCGCCGGTCGAACAGGTGATATCCGACCTGGTTGGCCGCCAGGTGGCCGTGTCGCTCGCACTCTTCCATCATCTCCACCGTAAAGTTGGAGACCCCATAGTGACGGATCTTGCCCGCCGTTTTCAACTCTTCCAGCGCGCCCATCGTCTCGGCGAACGGGGTGTCGTGGTCTGGCCAGTGGATCAGCAGCAGGTCTATCCAGTCGGTTTTCAGGCGCTGGAGGCAGCCATCGGTTCTGGCCAGCACCCATTCACGCGTCGAGTCCCGCGCGGGAGTGCCGTCGACTTTGAAGCCCACCTTGGTCACCAGAACGACCTCCTGGCGCCGCGCGCCCAGCGCGCGGCCCAGGATCTCTTCCGAGTGGTAGGGGCCGTAGGCTTCTGCAGTGTCGAACAGCGTGATACCGTTGTCGATCGCGGCGCCGACGGCCGCGCTGGCCTCATCTACATCGATGTGGCCGTATTCGGTCGTGCTCATCTCCCACGTGCCGAACCCCAGCGCCGAACTGACAAGATCGGTGTCGCCAAATCGCCGTTGCTCCATCTTATACGTCCTGTTCTTGTGCGTGACAGCGGCGCGTACGCCTCGCGCGCCTTTATGGGAAAAGCCGGCTTGAGCAGTGGATGGCAAAGTATTCGCCCCTCAGCCCAGGCTGAGGGGCGAATATCCTGGCTAAAGCCCAAGGGGCCTTCCCGGCTTCTTCCGTAAGTCGTATCCTTTTGGCCTACTCCTCCTCAATATACCATAAATGGATCTCGCGCCAGAGCCTATTGGTGTCAACCGCGTCGAGCGACTGGCCCTTGACCTTGGCGTTGAAGATGGCGGGCCAATGGGTGAAAAACAGTTCTATCACCGGCGCCTCGTCCATAATCATCGCCTGGATCTCGTTGTAGATGGGCTGGCGCTGCTCCACAGAGGCGTAGGAGAGTCCCTCCTCGATCAGCGCGTCCAGTTTCGGGTTAGAGATGCAGGGAAAGTTGTTGGCGCCTTCCGAGTGCATCATCCAGTGGGGATCCGGGTCTATAGCGCCGTGTTCAAAGGCGATCATTGCGGCATCCATCTCGCACTTGCGCATACCATCCAGGATAGCCGCCACGGGCGTCTCCACGAGGAAGATCTCGACGCCTATGTCGGCCCACAACTGCTGCGCTAACTCGATGACCGGGATAAACTGCTGGTTACCGGCGCCCACATGGACATCGAAGGAGAGCCTCTCACCCTCCTTCTCGCGTACCCCGTCGCCGTCCTCGTCCACCCAACCTGCCTCGTCCAGCAGTGCCATAGCCTTTTCCGGGTCGTACTCGTACCGTGGGATGTTCGGGTTGTAGTAGTCCGGGTATATGGGGGACAGGTTAGAATGGGCTACCTGGGCCTGGCCGAACCAGAGGTCGTCGATGATCCTTTGGCGGTCCAGACCCCAGTACAATGCCTGGCGCACCCGCTTGTCCGACAACTGCGGTATGGTGTTGTTGAGCGGAATCAGAAAGGGCCCCGCCCCGGCTTGAGAAATGCTCGTAAACCTCGGGTCGTTGGCCAGACGCACGTTGTCCTCCATCAGCAATGGCCAGGCGGTCCCGTCGGCGTCGCCCGACTCAAGGGCGATGGTGCGCACCGAAGCCTCGGGCACGACGTCGACCCGCAAAAAGTCGAGATTGGGCCGCCCCCGAAAGTGGTCGTCGAACGCCTCCAGCAGCGTGAACTGCGACGGGTGCCATTCCACGAGCTTAAAGGAGCCGGTACCGATGGGGGCCGTGGCGTACACTTCCTCGCCCACCTCCGCGTGATAGTCCGACTGTACAATACGCAGAATCGCCCCTAATACGAGAAAGGCGGCATCTACCTGCACCATGTTGATGACGGCAGTATAGTCATCCACACACTCGACGGAATCGATTTTTGACAAGACGCCGACCACTGGCGCCGCGTTTTCCGTGTCACGGTAGAAGTCGAACGTATACTTGACGTCCTTGCACGTGAAATCGGCGCCATTGTGAAACTTGACGCCCTCACGCAGCGGGAAGGTGTAGGTCAGGCCGTCTTCGGAGATGTCGTAGGACTCGGCCAGCACCGGTACGACCGTATTTGAAGCGTCTATCTCCACCAGCCCGTTGTGGATTTGCATGAGCGCCGGCCGGATGGCGCTTGGGATGGCGCCGAGTCCAGGGCTGAGGCTGAAGGCGTCGTGGTGGCCCATCAGACGGAGAGTTCCACCCTGAGGTGGCCCCGTGGATGCCGCCTCCTCTTCGACCATCTCTTCCTCAACGGCCGTCGGCTGCTGAACGACGCAGCCCGCCAACATCAGAACGCCAACAACCAGCAACACCAACGACTTTTGCCAAATTGTGTTAGACATCTGTCTTTCCTCCTATGGAAGAATGTCTTTGCCCCCTGAAGAGGCAATTGTCCAAAACTTTGTGAGCAAGCTTCTTGAACGATCTCTCAACCGGTCACCTCCTTGGCTCAATCTATGATTTCCCGCTGCTGAATAGCTGGAGGGTTGGAGTCTCAACTCTTTTTCGTCCATCTTCACCTCCTTCTGCGGCTGAGCACGTGACAACTGGTGACGCAATCGTTTTCTGATTTAGCGCCGTCTTTACATCAGATTACCCTTCTACCTGGATGAATACCCGATCGCCGCGCAGCTCAACAGGGTACGTTTCTAAGTCTTTAGTGACGGGTGCAGACAATGCTTTGCCTGTTTCGATATCGAAGCGCCCTAGATGCAGTGGGCATTCGATACAGCCATCGAAGACAAAACCGCGGCTAATTCGGTTTCTTCATGGGTGCATAAACCATCGCTGGCAAAGAAGGCGTGAGGACCCAAACGATAAATGGCGTACGTGTGGCCATTGTAGTCAAAGCCAAGCACGTCTTCCACTTCGATATCTGAAACGTTACAGACCTCGATCCAACTGCTTTCTTCGGCATCTGTGTTTACAGCCGTTGCTGTGCGGGTCTCTTCTATCGATGTGTCCACAGACTCAGCGGGTACACGAGTGCCGTCTCTCACGTTTCCTACCGGTTCGTCGCTAAACGCGCTGCTTGACGTGACAACGCCGCCTATGGGGATGTCGAACGCTTCAACCGTTGTGCCGGCGTCAGGAATAGGGCGCTTTATATAATAATCCGGGTCTTTGGTCGCTTGCTTGTACAAGGCCGGGATCATCTCCTTGTAGGCTTGCCACAGGCTCCGATACGGCGGCGGTGTTTGTGATTTCATCAGCTCGTGCAAGTCAGCCAAAGCATGGTATGGAACCATGGGTATGACGTGGTGTTCGATATGATAATTCATGTTCATATACAGATAGCGGAACACCGGATTCAGATAGATCGTGCGCGTATTTTCGCGGTGGTCATTCGTATCTTCACCCAAACCGGCGTGTTGCGTTACGGCGAGCATTTGCTCCACAAATGCACCGTAAAAGCGGGGAAGCCACACGAACATCATCGGCAGAAAGCTGCCGACCGCCACCGCCCACACCGCAAAAGCCGCTACAATAGCTAGATAAATCCGGCTCGTCCAGATCACTTTGGGTAGCTCAGAGGCGGGTACAAAGCTTCGGACATCGTCGCCGATTTGCCCGGCAGCATGTCTGATCACACGCTGTACTTCTAGAACGCCCCGCAGAAAGAAAAAGTCCATCGCAAAGATGAGCAGATCGGCTGGCCGTTGAACCTGGATTTCGGGGTCATAACCCACGAGATAGGTGTTGGTATGATGGCGGGCATGGCTCCAACGCCAGAGGTTAGCTTCACGTATGGTCATGAAGGAGCTGATATGGTAAAAGAGCTCGTTTAGCCAGCGGGTGCGAAACACGGTGCCATGGCCACACTCGTGCCATCGCGCGTCGGATGAGGAGTAGAGCGTCCCATAGATGAAAAAGGCGAGAATCGCCCACCAGGTGCCCCAGGAGATCCAGGCCAGGTAGCCGCTCACCCCAAGCAGGACGATCCACAGGCCAAAATCGAGGAGACCGTAGCGGTTGGTGCGCTGCATCAGTGCTTTGAGTTGGTCGCGGGGGATATCGGGGGACCACCACGCTTGTTCGACCTTTTCTTCGATGGCGCCATCGTCGAGGGGGATATCCGTTTTGTATGTGCTGATCAGACGATAGTCCCGTGAGGGGAAGTTGCGTATTGCCAATTATTCTCCTTCGCACGATCAAAATCGGATCTGTACATCATGCGGAATCTGATTCCGCATCCATCATACAATATATAAACCTACCTGTCAAAACGCGATTCGTCGCCCACGAAACGTCTGCAAAGATAGACAAACCCCGTGCAAGAAGGAACGACGACCATCCGTGCCTAGCTCTTTCCGGGCAGAATATGGGTGATGGTCAAGACTGTGAAGAGACGGTTGTGCCCACGTTTGGGCTCCCAGATTTCGGCGAGTTCGAGGATGCGTCCACAGCGAGGGCACTGAAGAGGGTCGTAGCCAAAACTCTTTTTGTGCTGGAGGGTGGTGGGTAGTGACGCCAGGTCGAAAAGAGGGGCTTGAAGGCGAAGGGCTTCGAGGGCGGTGCGGGCGATTGAATGCTACATCGGAGGGCGCTGCCAGCCGCCAAACAGCTCCTCCAGATGCTTGACGGCTGCCAGCGCCACATCCTCACGCCACGGACGCGCCACCACCTGGGCGCCGATGGGCAACCCCTCGGGAGACGTGCTAACGCGGACGACGGCTGCCGGCCAGCCGGTCAAGTTGTAGGTGGCGGTGTACGCAAACACGGGCAACTGGATACTCGACGCTCCGTGAGGTGGAGCCGGAAAGGGGAGTACCGGGCAGACCACGACATCGTACGCTTCCATAAAGGAGAGCATTTCACTTCGAAACTGGTCAATCTGGAAAACCAAGCCACTCAATGTGTCGGACGTCATTTTCAATTCTTGGCCCATAGCTATCAGGTTCGCGATCCCCGGATGTGGTTCCGTTGTGCCGTACAGGTCGAGGAGTCGCTTGAAACCTGCACCACCATCTCCTAACTGGCAGCCAAGCAGGAGGTCCATCGCTTTCTCCATGCCGGGCGGCCGCGCTTCTTCTACGGTTGCCCCGGCTTTTTCCAAAGCGGATGCGGCTGCTTCCACGGCGGTCATAATTTCCGGCGTGGGCGTTACGATGCCATTGTCCGTGTAAAAGGCAGCGCGCAGATCGGTGAGGTTCACTTGGTTCGGGTCAGCCAATGGCATGGGAACGACCGCCGGGTCGCGCCAGTCAACGCCAGCGATGATGGGCAGGATCGTGATCAAGTCTTCGACGTAACGCGCCATAGGACCGATCTGCGTCAAAGACTCATCAAGGCCTGCAGGGGGAAGAATGTGGCCGGTCCGCGGAACCCGTCCGGACGTGGGTCGAATGCCGGCTGTGCCGCAAACGTGCGATGGCAAACGAATGCTCCCGCCGGTGTCGCTTCCGATATCAAAGGGTATCCCACCGGCGGCGATGATCGCCGCCGCTCCTCCGCTGCTGCCGCCACAGGTACGCGACACGTCGTACGGGTTGTTGGTGCGGCCGTAGACCAGGTTAACCGTCTCGAAATCGAGCGTCAGTTCCGGTGTGTTGGTCTTGCCCAACAGAATCGCGCCTGCGGCGCGCAGGCGGGCCACCACCGTGGCGTCTTGCTCTGGTACAAAGGAGCTTCTCCCCTGCGTGCCCCCGCTGCTGATCACCCCGGCTGTGTCCAGGGCGTCCTTGATCGTCATTGGAACGCCGTGCAGGGGACCTCGCAGATCGCCCTTTGCCAACTCTTCATCTGACCGGCGGGCTTCTACCAAGGCCCCTTCAGCATCCAGTCGGACAACGGCGTTCAATTGCGGATTGACCTCTTTTATGCGCTGCACGTATGCTTTCACGACCTCTTCTGATGAAACCTCTTTCGTGCGTATGGCTTTGGCCACGGCTGTAGCTGATGCGTAAATCAATTCAGACATCTGACAAATCTCCTCACTATGTGGTTCTGGGAGAAGCCGGGGAAACCCCTCCGGCTCTAGCCAGGGGATGAAAGGCAGAGTCTTGTGCCTATCTGCGCGATAATAGGCTTCTCCGTGGAGAAACCCATTGAGCTAACTGAAGCCCAGGACGTTTACGCTTGGGTTTCTCATGATCCAGGTCGGCTCGCCAGGGAGTTGCGCCAAAAGCATTTCGGACTACAATACCTGAGTGTGATTGGGGAATTTTAGCAGGAATACAGCGCGGCGCAAGCCTGCCGGGGCCGGCTTGCCCAAAGGTGATGCACCAACGCGGTGCCCCACGACCTTGGAGGAGAGATGAATCAAAAACACCTCAAGATCGCGCTCAAGGAGTCCGAGTAAAATGACACCAACAAATCAACTGGGGGCCAGCATTTCAGACATTGAGGTCTTTGCCGCCGACCTTGATCTACAACAGGCGGCCGCTATCTACCGCGAACACGGTTGTCTCGTGGTGCGTAGTCTCATGAACGCGTACGTTGACGCAATGTATAACGACATCATGCGGTCCGTCGATATCGCCATCAATCAGCTTGACCAGGCGGAAAAAACCCCTGATGGCTGGCGTACACCCAACGAAACGTTGTTCATCCCTGCACCGGAGGGTTATGAGCGCGACAAACAGGTGTATGTTGTGGGTATCAATTACTATACCAGCGGTGCATTTCTCCAGGCAGCGCTTGATGCCACGGCCTTGGACATTGTTGAGGCCATCCTGGGTCCGAACATTGAGCTGTTCGGTCAAGGCCAGAGCCTGGTGAAAGAGCCGGTGGGCGGATTTCCCAAGATCCTGCACCAGGACTCGGCCTATTTCGAGCACAAATACGAAGGTCCGGTTGCGATCCTCAACTATGTCGTGGATACGGATGTGCAAAGAGGCGCGCTGCACGTGGTGCCTGGTTCTCACCGCATGGGTCAACTCCAGCACATCGATACCTTCTCACACCTGGGCCTGGACGAGGATGAATGGCCCTGGGAAGCGGCGATACCTGTAGAGGGCCAGGCCGGCGACGCGATATTCTTCCATGTGAGGACCGTGCACGGCTCCAGGCCCAACTTTTCAGACAAACCACGGCAGGTGTTCATCAACCGCTATCGCCGTCCCGATGATTATGTGACGATCAGAGGGTTTACAGTAGCGAACCGGGCGGAGGCTGAAAAACGAGCACAAGAGGCCCGAAAAACCAACGAACAGCGCGGGCTAATGGTAAGAGGGTTCCGAACCTAAAATAGGTTAGGAGAAAGCCTATGTCTGTCCAGAAACGCATTTTCATGTGCGGAATCGCAACGGAAACCCATGACTTTAACAAGTATCCCACCACACTTGAAGCCTTTACCGACAAAGGTCTTTACTTCGTGCAGGAGGGCGAGAGCCTCGAGCGCTTCCGCGAAGGCGACCTCTGGTTCGGCGGCTATCTCGAGGTAGCCGATTCCGAAGGCTGGCAGTTGGTCACCGGCGTCTGCGCTTTTGCCTGGCCGTGGGGCAGTGTGACCGAGCACGCCTTCGAAACGCTGTGGGCGCGCATCGAACGCCAGCTGCGCGATGAAGCTCCGTTCGACGGCATCCTGCTGCCACTGCATGGCGGCATGGCCTGTGAGCATCTGGACGACCCGGTAGGCGAGTTCGTCGCGCGGATCAGGCGGATCGTCGGCCGCCACGTGCCGATTGCGGCGTCGCTGGACCTGCACAGCAACCTCTCGCCGCAGTTCGTGCGCGACTGCGACATCATCTGCGGCTTCCACACGACGCCCCACATCGACGTGCGGCAGACGGCGTTCCGCACCGCCAGCCTGCTCGCGCGCACGTTGCGCGGGGAAATCCGACCGCAATGCCACTCGATCCATCCGCCCGTGCTGTTCGGCATCGATCACGGACGCACCACGGTTCCGCATGCGCCCATGATCACCTTGCTCAAGCGCGTAGAAGTGATTCAGGCTGAAGACCCGCAGCTGCTCGACGCGAGCTTTATGCCTGCCTATCCCTTTTGCGATCAGCCCTGGACCGGGACGAGTGCCGTGCTCGTGATGGACGGCCCGTCTGAGCGGGTGAATGACTATCTTGACGAGTTCGGCGCAGAAATCTGGCGTACCCGTGACGTGCTGACCATCGATATTGTGAGCATTGATGAGGCGCTGGACGCGCTGGAACAAACCGCCAATGATCCGCGCCCCTTTCTGCTAGGTGATTTCACTGACGGCCCGTACTCAGGTGCTTATGGCGACGCGACAGCGATGCTTTCGGCGCTTATCGAGCGGGGCACGCCGGGCGCGGTGTTCGGGCCGTTGTTCGATGCCGAGGCCGTGGAGCAGGCCCATGCGGGGGGCGTCGGCGCGCAGATCGAGGTCGGACTCGGCGGCAAATGCGATCCGCGCTATGGCGGTGGACCGGTTAGCGGCACGGCCACTGTCAAGGCGCTGTCCGATGGCAAGTTCATACACAAGGGGCCTTTTATGCAGGGGCAGCCAGGAGACCTGGGCGAAAGCGCATTGCTGGAAATCGGTGGTGTCGGTGTCATTGTCAATCCGTTCCCCAGCCAGCTCCATGACCGCGAGCAGCTCAAACTTTTCGGCATCCGCTTTGAGGAGCTGAATGTGCTGGTCAGCAAGTCCTTCAACCACATGCGCGCTGACTTTGAGCCACTGTCCCGCGGCCTGCTCTACCCCGATGCCGGCGGTGTCTTCAGCTTCGACTTCAGCAAATTTCCGTTCGAGAAGATCCGGCGGCCCATCTGGCCGCTGGATGACTTTGAGATAAGCCCGGGCGATATGGACCGGTGCTAACAGTCGGATGGATGCTTAGGTGATGTCCTTCTGACGTGGATCGAGGGCATCGCGCAGTCCATCGCCGAGCAGGTTGAAGGCCAGCACGGTCAGCACGATCATAATTCCCGGAGCCATGGCGATGTGCGGAAATAGAAGAATGAAAGCCCGGCCGTCGGACAAGGTGCCGCCCCAGGAGGGGGTAGGGGGCTGAATCCCCAGGCCGAGGAAGGACAGGGCGGCCTCGAGGATGATGATGGTGCCCACACCCAAGGTGACGAGCACGATCACCGGCGCCAACACATTGGGCAGGATGTGGCGGAAGATGATGCGCCGGTCGCTGGCGCCGATAGCTAGCGCTGCCACAACGAACTCCTGTCTCTTCAAGCTCAGCACCTGAGCGCGCACCACCCGCGCGTATATTGCCCAGCCCGTGACGCCGATGACGACGACGGTCGTGACCAGGCTGGGCCCCACTATCGCCGCCAGCAAGATCAGCAGCGCGATGATAGGGAAGGCCATCAGAGTGTCCGTCAGGCGGGACAGCAGCGAGTCGGGCCAGCCGCTGAAATAGCCCGCGGTTACCCCGACCATCACGCCGATGATGACAGCGATGCTCGACGCGCCCAGGCCGACGATCAACGCCACGCGAGAGCCATAGATCACGCGGCTGAATAGATCACGCCCCACGTGGTCGAAGCCCATCAGATGCTCACTGGACGGACCGACACCGCGTTTCCCCGAATAGATTTCTAGTGGGTCGTGCGGGACGATCGTATCCGCAAAGATGGCCATCAAACACAGCAGGATAATAAAGGCCCCGGCGATCACCGCCATACGGTTGGCCTTGAAGCGGCGCCAGGCGCGCGACCTCTCGGAGCGGCGCGGCTGCTCCTCCGCCACGGGTACGAACTGTTCCCTTGAAGTTGCGACTTCCAAGGACTTTCCCATAGCTGTTAAAAGGCTGCGTTATTCGATGCGTATCCGTGGGTCAATCAGGGCATAGGTCAGATCGGTCAGCAGGTTTACCACGACAACGATAACGGCCAGCAGAAACACGATGGACTGCACGACCTGGTAGTCCAGGTGCAACACCGAGTCGGTGAAGAGGCGGCCGATGCCTGGCAGTGCGAACACCGTCTCCACGATGATGGTGCCGCTGAGGATATAGGCGAATTGGACACCGATCACCGTGACCACTGGCAGCAGCGCGTTGCGTATGGCGTGGGTCCCGATCACGCCTCGCTCAGCCAGCCCTTTGGCTCGCGCCGTGCGCACGTAATCCTCCCCCAACTCCTCGATCAGGCTGCCGCGCGTGACACGCATGATGACTGCCATCTGCAGTGTGGCTATCACCATGACGGGCATGATATAGCCCTGCCAGGAGTGAAGACCAAAAGGGGGCAGCCATTTGAGTACCAAGGAAAAGAGCACGATCAACATCAGCGCAATCCAAAAGTTGGGCAAGGCGATGCCCAGCGTTGAAAAAATGGTGGCCGCGTAGTCAAAGAGGGAGTTGCGCTTTGTCGCGGCCATAATGCCCATCGGGATGGCCAGGGCAAGCGCGATGATCAACCCGGCCGCGCTTATAATGAACGTCACCGGAACGGCTTCAAAGATCATCTCGCGTACGGGCACGCCGGGCCGGAAGATGGATTTGCCAAAGTTGCCGGTAAACATATTCTTGACCCAGAGCAGATACTGGACGTGCCAGGGATCATCCAAGCCCCACCTGCGGTGAATGGCATCGATCTGCTCCTCGGTCATCCGTATCCCTCCCCCTCCCTCTCCCAGCAAGATCATTACCGGGTCGCCCGGCAGCAGGCGCATAATGAGAAACGTCACCACGCTGATCAATAACAGGACGACCAGCCCCTCGGCCAAACGTACAACGGTATATCGTGCCATAGTACTATCCCGCCGCTGATCACTGTGACCGTAGCGAGCATTTCCTCCTTCGCACAAAAAACATTCCTGGTTCGTCCCTGTGCAGATGGTGAGCAGTCGAGAACGGCGAGTTTATTTTGAGCCTTCGGTGTAAAACGATGACCCATCCAGACAAGAGACTCTGATCCCGATAAATTGGCTTGATCCTATAGCCTTCAAACCCGCTTTAGCCTGGGATCAAGAGCATCTCTTAGCCTGTCTCCAAAGAAATTCAGAACAAGGATGACGACGAAGATTATTATACCAGGGGCCAGGGTGTACCAAGGAGCCAGGTATAGATACCTTTGGGCATCTCGCAACATGGTTCCCCAGGTGGCCGTGGGTGGCTGAATGCCCAGTCCTAGATAGCTTAGGCCCGCCTCGATCGAAATGGCCAGGGCCATCCCCAAGGTAATTTGAACCAAAATCGGTGCCATAGTATTGGGCAGAATGGTCCTGAACATGATTCTGGAGCTGCCAGCCCCGCAAGCCCGACTGGCAACGACGAACTCTACATCCTTAAGGACAAGGACACTGCCACGAACCAATCGAGCGAAGCGAGGGGTGAAGAGGAAGCCAATCGAGACGATGATTGAGAAGGGAGAAGCACCCAAGGCAGCCACGATCAGTATGGTGAAGATCAACGAAGGAAACGCTAACACCGCGTCCATAACTCTCATAGTGAGCCCGTCGGCCAACCCCCCATACAGCCCGGATATTAAGCCCAGAGGGATGCCAATAACAAACGCCAATCCTACCGATGCCGAACTAATGACGATAGCCACCCGAGTACCAAAAATGATTCTGCTGAAAATGTCCCGGCCAAATTCGTCTGTTCCCAGGATGAAGTCCAGCGAGGGTGGGGATAATGCCAGTTCTGGATGGATCTCGTTCGGATCGTGCGGGCTCAAGACCCCAGGAAATAAAGTGCTCAGAAGGACTAGAAGTAATATCGTTCCAGCCAGAAGCACCGGCTTGCTCGTCTTACGCAACTGCCGTATCTTGGCCAAAGGCCCCCGTTTTATCGACTCGGGTGGTTGCTCGCGAGCAGCTATTTGACCCACTGAGTCTGTCCTTTCTTTCAACTAGACTTATCAACTTGCCTTACAATGAAAACTGAGCCCGAATGCGGGGATTCAACAGCCCATAACTAATATCGACCAGCAGGTTGACCATGGTGAATCCGAATGCGGCCAAAAGGACTATCCCCTGCACCATCGGATAGTCCCTTTGAAAAATCGACTGTACCAGCAGCCAGCCCAACCCGGACCAGCCGAAGACCTGTTCAATGATCACCGAACCACTGAGCAGTCCCCCGACGACAATTCCTATGATGGTTAGCAACGATATGATGGAGTTCTTCAGCGCATGCCTGAGGATTATCTGGCTTTGTGTAAGCCCCTTGGCAGAGGCTGTCCGGATGTAGTCCTGCTGGAGTACCTCCAACATGTCAGCCCGCAAAAACCTCACGAAGTAAGCCGTCAAGTACAACCCCAAAGTCAAGCTAGGTAAAAAAGCCCGTTTCAGGTTCTCCACAGGACTTTCCCATAGTGGAATGTAGCCAGAGACTGGAAACCAGCCCAGCCTAACTCCAAAAATTAGAATGAACAACAGTCCTAGCCAAAAGACCGGTATGGCGAAACCGGCGGCGGAGAAGGTACCTACCGCGTAATCAATCATTGAACGATGCTTAACAGCGGCCAAAATGCCGGCAGGTATGGCCACGATCATGGCCATAATCACGGCGAGTACGAGTAATTCTAAGGTAGCAGGAAGCCGGCCCAAGATGATGGGTAACACGGGCAGCTCGTTTCGAACCGAATAGCCCAGATTACCCCCAAGGATACCCCTGATCCAGTAGAGGTATTGAATGTAAATTGGTCTGTCCAGTCCCATCTCACGCCGCAGTTCCTCCAGCTTCTCCTCGTAAAGCGATTTTTGGTAGGCCGATTCTCCGGCGCCCCCTATAACGTAGCCAGCCGCATCCGCCCCAAGCATAAGCATGGCCGGGTCTCCAGGTGCCAAGCGCATGGCCACAAAGACGACGATGGAAACGAAAATCAGGACAACTACAGAAGCTAATAATCTACGTACGATGAACAAACCCATGTTTGTCCCTCCGAGAAGACCACCTTACTCCCTCTCCCCTGCAGCTGGGTCAATCTTCACCTGATAAGGCCCTACGAGGATTCTCCACAAGGAGGATTTGAATTTGTTCCTGGCTCAGGCCCGCCTCTTGGAGCATTGGCACAAACTCTGTGAGAAGAAAATCGTAGCCGGTGCCGCCGTAGGCTTTCAGGTGTGACTTCCAACAAATATCGTGGGACAAGAGGAGATGCTCCAGGTAACCTCTCTGAATGAACTCCGTGACGAGTCCCAATCTCCTGTGGACATCCCAGCTATATCGTCCTCGAAACGTATCAAATTCCACATAAGCCCCGCGCTTGGCCAGAACCTGGTGATAATCTGGGTGAGGATAGCCATCGCAGTGCCCTACGATCACCCGTCGCAAATCTACCCCTTCCTCCTCTAGAAGGTCCAGTTGAGCCAGCCCCACCGGGCTGAGCACGGCATGAGTGGTGATCGTCAGGCCCGTTTGGCGATGCGCTCGGGCTGCCGCTCTTAGGGATCTTTCCTCTGCTGGAGAGATGAAATGCTTATCCGACCCAACCTCCCCAATGATTCCAGCCCGCACGCCGGTATCGCCCACCCCGTCGTTGATCTCAGCCACAATCTCGGCTGCGATCTCATCTACGGTGCTCTCGTACAGCGGACGGTCAAAGAAGGATTCCCGATACCAGCCACAGCCCATCACAATATGCAGTCCTGTCTCTTGTGAAATATGCTGGAGTGTACGCGGATCCCGCCCCAGCCCCCAGCTCGTCACGTCAACCACGGAGGTACCACCTGCGTCCTTGAATTGCTTTACCTCTTTGATAGCCAGCATTGCGTCGTCCACCAAATGATCGAAGTTACCGGTCACCCGGCGCATATCGCACAGCAGATGCTCATGCGGAAGTACAATACCCAACGTGTCCGCCGCGACAGGACCCAACACTGTCATTATGTGTGACATTGTTCCTCCTAACCCGGAATGGTTGAGGCTTAATTGCAAGACCTTCTTGCTCAGTGTGCAAGAAAATCAGGGGTTAGGTCCTAACGTGAGATCACAACCTGAGCTGGATTGATCGCCTGATAACTTGCCTTGTTACTCGTAATCTCAAAAGCTTCCGGAATCTTCTCCAACCCTTCAAGCAGGTGGGTGATCGTTGGCTTCACGCTCACCCGTTTAGAAGCGAGCAGATCGACGGTGTACGCCAACCGCCCTGGTGCTTCGGGAAAGAGGTAGACCAGACTCTTTTGTCGAAAGACATCGGTATCTAATGCCACGGGTTGACCGAAAAGTGCTACCTGAACGATTTTTCCATAATCTCTCATTACTTCAATGGTCTGAATTAGGGTGGAGCTACCGGCCAAGCCTTGTTCGGGGTGGCCTCCCGCACACTCAAATGCCACCTCAACTCCCGAACCATTCGTAATATCCAGTATGCTGCTTACCGGATCATCATTCTTGGCATTGATGGTGACATCAACGCCCAACTTTTTAGCTATACTCAATGTCTCCTCACGGACGTCGACCCCGATGACGCGCCTTGCTCCCGACACTTTAGCCACTTGAGCACAGTACAGTCCCATAACTCCCTGGCCGAATACGGCCACAGTGTCCCCCATCTCGATCTTGGCGGTGGCCACCGCGGTAACAGCACCGCTAAGCGGCTGGATGATCGCTCCCTCATGATCATCGACACCCTGCGGGATTTTGACCAGAATCTCTGCCGGCAGGGCCAAGTATTCGGCAAAGGCACCCGGCAAATGCCGGCCAATCACGGGTCCCCGGCGGCAGCGGTGTTGTTGCCCGGTCAGGCACAGGGGGCATTCGTGGCATGGCACGTAGGAACCGGCTGCGACCCGGTCACCTGCCTTCAACCCTTTGACTCCATCGCCAACTTCTACAACCTCGGCACAAAACTCGTGCCCGAAAAGTTGGATGGGCGCGCTCTCCGCGATTAACTTGCGGATGGTTTTTACGCCTAGTGTAGGCAGACCCAAAGCTCTGATTGCCTCCGTAACGCTGGGCTGAACCACCTTCGTTTTGGCAATAACCCAACCGGGTTTCAGTTCTGGAACGGGTATCTCGTCAAGCCGCATGTCACCAAAATCGTACCACCGCCAGGCTTTCATTGTCTTCATAGGGCTTATTCTTCTCCTTTCACTTAGAAAGCCAGAACCCGTTTAGGATTTTCCACCGTCATCATTTCGATCTGCTCCTCACTGACCCCCGCTTCCCTCAGGGCCGGTAGGAATTTTGCCAGGACGTGGTCATAGCCAATACCCCCGTTCAGGTGTAAGTGCGAGCGTAAACAGACATCAGAGGAGAGAAGGATCTGAGATACATAGCCACGCCTGAGGAGCTCTATCAAAGCGGCGATGCGGCGCTCATCGGGGCAATGATAACGCTTGCCGATGTCATCATACTGTACATAAGCTCCCCGCTTGACAATCGCTTCATGATAGTCCAGGCTAAGATAGGTGTCGCAGTGCCCCACAATGACTCGCCGCAAATCTGCCCCTTCTTCCTGTAGAATATCCAGTTGATCGAGGCCCACCGGGTAGAGGAAAGCATGGGTGGTGATAGCCGCGCCCGTCCGATTATGGGCTCTAGCGGCAGCCCGAAATACACGTTCCTCAGCCGGGGAAATATAATCTTTGTCAGCACCGATCTCACCAATGATCCCCGCCCGAATCCCGGTGTCATCCGCACCTTCGGTAAGGTCTCGCACGATTTCGGCCGCCAGCTCATTGGCATTGGCGCGCTCGATTCGTTCGGGCAAGAATGGCCCCCGATACCAGCCACAGCCCATAATGACATTTAGACCAGTGGCTTCCGCGATACGCTTGAGACCTTGGGGATTACGTCGCAAATCAGGTGTGGTGACCTCCACCACGGATCGGCCGCCCGCTTTCTGAAAATAAGCGAGTTCGTCGATAATCAACGCCTCGTCGATGAGAAGCCCATCAGCCATACAACCAGTCCAGGCCAGAAATGCATCCCCGCTGACATAGTAGCTGTCCAAGATGAGATGCTCGTGAGCCGCGGTAACACCCAGTTCATCTGGCGAGATAGGACCCAAAACCGTCATGATTTGCATTCTCAATTCCTCCTTCCAGCAACGAGAATAAAAATGGTTTTTCGGGGAACCTACCCCGCCTATGCCAGCATAGTATGCCCCCCGGTCTGCGACGCTATTTACAAGGGAGTCCAGGAAAAGTCGCGGTCTAGCGGATACAGGGGGCGAGGGACCCGCCTGAAGGGCAGCAAATTAAGATTGGAGGTGCTGAAGCCCGGCGTGTCCAAGGGTAGAGCTTCCGTCATGATCTCGGTATACGCGGCCCGAAAAGCCCCGTTCTCCCGAACCACGACGATCTTGGCCTCGCTAGGTTCAAGGCCAACGCTGCGGTAAAGCTCCGGGTCAAAGGTGGATATGGCGCGTTCGCTCAGCACCAGGAAGATGCCTCCTGACTGAAGCACCACCGTTCGCCCCATGTTGGCCTTTAGCCCGGTATATAGAGGGCCTTTATAGGTAAATTGGCCGTCGGAAATAAGCCGCACAATACCGGTCACCGGCACGGGCTGACTGTAGACCTGATCGATTTTAGCCCCGACTTCCAGGGTCACTTTCTGACCGACTCCTGCCTCAATAGCCTGAGCCACCGCCTGAGAATCCACCAGAGTGAGTAAAGTTCGCCCCTCTATCTTTTGCTCTACCAGAGCTTGAAGCGCGAGGGTACTATCTCCCGGCGAGCCTCCACTGATGTTATCACTGGCGTAGGAAAGTATCACCGGGCCCTCTGTCTGAAGAGCCCGCTCAATCGCATCGGCCAATGAAAATAATGGCACCTTAAACTGCTGCCGCCGCTCCCATAGCATCTGGCCCAATTCGTCCGCCAACCCTTGGGCCAGGGCAGGATCATTGTCTGTGACCACCACCATCGTAGACCCCATCTCCTCCACATCCAACCAGGGCTGCACAGGGAAGACGGAAATGGAAACCACCCCTGGTTGCTTCTCCAGCTCCTTGGCGCGAGCCACCAACTCGGCCATTGGCCCCTCGATGCTGGTCGGCATCCGCTCCGGGTACGTGATTACGGGCACCTTTCGAAAGGCTACTGTAGGCCGAAGCTGGCCCTTTGACATTAAAAAGAGAATATTGGCCGCTCGCTGGCCGGTGTCGTGCTGGTCCGTGTGGGGGTGGGTACGGTAGCCCGCCAAGGCGTCAGCAGAACTTATCATAAGCCGGGTGATGTTGGCATGCATGTCCAAGCTAGCCACCAGCGGCCGGTCCTCTCCTACCAGGTCACGGACGGCAGCCAGCAAATCACCCTCAGGATCATCAAGTTCCTCCACCGCCATAGAACCATGCAGAGCCAGCAAGATCCCGTCCAACTGACCGGCCTCTTGCAGACCGGCCAGGAGGTTGGTCTTGATAAAATTGTAAGCCTCATGAGTAAGCCGTCCAGAAGAGATAGCCCGGGCCCCAATAATAGGTAAAAATTCGACCCCCTCCGCTTGAGCAGCATCGATGAAGCCGGCCATTTCCGTGTTTGTACCTCGAAACCGTTGCAAAATCTCGTCTCCCAAGCAGAGGTGGTCCGCTCGGAAATCATCGAGTGTGGTCTCAAGCGGTGAAAAGGTGTTTGCTTCTTGCAATATATAACCGGCAGCCAGTCGCATGGGCAACTCCTTTAAATAATTTCTTAAACAATCTCCCGTATGGCTGCCTCTATGCCCTCGAGCGCTCGATCTACATCCTCTTTGGTGTGGGCCGAGGACATGCTCAGGTGCAGACCACTGTGAAAATGTATGCCATGACGCAGGGCGGCGGCACAGAACTGATGGAGTAGCCTCGTGTCGCTCTGGGCCACCGTGGCATAGTCGGTGGGCTCCTCATCCAGGCCGAAAAGTAAGCAAAATTCGGCCCCAATCGCCTGGAGCCAACACCTCACCCCTGTCCGGGCAATAATCTCGCGGATACCCTCGTATAGATCGTCACATCGCCCCAGCAACTTCTCGTAGAAGTCGAACTGGGTAATCTCATCCAGAACTGCATTTGCAGCCATAACGGCCGTGAGGTGACCAGGATAAGTACCACTGTGCTGGGCTTGCCCCAGAGGAGCAATGTCCGCCATGATCTCCCGTTTGCCGGCAAAGACGCTGATAGGCATCCCCCCGCCCAGGGCCTTACCCACAGCACAAAGATCAGGCGTCACCCCCAGAAAAGCCTGAGCACAGCCCGGCCCGGTGCGGAATGCGGACAGGATTTCGTCAAAGATGAGGACAACATCGTTGGCTGTTGTCAAATCACGCATGGCCTCTAAATAGCCCGGTCTGGGCCGGATCCCACCACCGTTGTAGTTAATGGGTTCGAGGATGACGGCAGCGATCTCATCACTCCGGCTGACGAGGGTTTCCTCAAGCCTCTCGAGATCATTGAATGGCAGGACGATCACCAGCTCGTCAAGACCTTTGGGGACGCCGCCGCTCTCGCGGCGGATATTTGGTAAGCCTTGGCCTGGCGCAGGAGAATGATTATACTGCAAGTAGTCGTGATAGCCGTGGAAATGGCCTTCGAACTTTACAATCTTGTCCTTGCCTGTGTACTCCCGGGCCAAGCGAAGGAGATAATAGGTCGTCTCTGTCCCAGACATGGTGAAGCGTACGAGATCAGCGCAGGGCAGAATATCCACCAGTTTCTTGGCCAGCCGGCTATGGTACGGCGTTTCATGAGAACAGATGATGCCCAAATCCAGGGCCTTGGCAATGGCTGCCCGCACCCTGGGGTGGCCATGGCCCAGGAACGAGGCGCCGAAAGACATATGTAAGTCCACATACTCCCGTCCCTCCAAGTCATAGACCTTGCTACCCTCCCCTTGGGTGACGTAGAAGGGCTGGCCCAGGGCGTGGTTCAGGCGGCCAGATCCACACAGCCCACCAACCAGATAACCCGAAGCAAATTCATAGAGATCGTCGGCTTTGCTCACTGCTTTTCCTCAATAGATAGTTAAGCCGAAAGTAAGGAGCGGGGCGTAAGAAAAGGGCCTACTCCCTACTTCCGGACTTAATCGTCATTCCTTTGCCAAAAGACTTTCTAACGGACACACTTTCGATTTGACAGAGCTGGCTTGCCCCAGACCGCCGAGACAGCTTACATTTGTCGGCGGTCGTCCATCATCGGTCTGGGCGTTGCCCCACCACATTTGGGGCCAAAACGTTGTCAAGTATTGGCTGTGTCCGTTAGCAAAATCGTAACAAATTAGTGGCAAAGTTACTGATCCAGCCAGACCTCGCGGTACAGACGCAATTGGCTAGGGCTCACATGCCAGTTCTTGACATTAGAACGGACTAAGGAAACCGACGGGGCCGCACCGATCATGATGACCGGTAACTCCTCGACATTGATCTCCTGCAAGCGTGCGAAATTCTCTGCAGCCTTCTGCGGATCGATCTCGGACTTGCCTGCCTCCCACAACTCTATGGCCTCTTCATTAACCCACGTCCCCGCTCTAATCCAGCGTGAGGCACCGCGGTCCATCCAATCATTGGGGTTGGCACTTAGCCCCATAGCATTCCAGGAAACTTCATACTCCTGCCCAATATACTTGTCCAACCAGACCGCGATCTCGGACTCCACGATGTTCATAGTTACCCCACACTCGGCCAGTCCGGCCTGCCAGATTACAGCCGCCTGCTTCCCATCAGAGAAGCCGGAGATCGTCTCGACGGTGACCTCCAGGTCAGGGTATCCTTCCTCGGCCAGAATCTCCCTGCACTTCTCTGGATCGTAGGGATAACCCTCAAACTCCGCGAAGTATGGTACACTAGGCGCGATGGGACTCACTAACGGGGTGCCTTGCCCCATCCAGGCTGTCCTATTGACGGCATCATTGTCCAGGGCGTGGGCCAGGGCCTGCCTCACCCGAAAGCTGTTCATGATAGCCTCATTCTGCCCGCCGACCATCACAAAATATTGGGTAGCTGTGGAGCTGTCTGGCTTTATAACCCTGATATCTTCCGAGGTCAGGAAACGCAGGGCATCCACGACCGAAACATCTCGTACGACATCAACCTCTCCGGCCTCCAGGCTGGCGATGCGCGCCTGTACGTCTGGCATCACCCGCAGCACAACCTTGTCAACGTAAGGTTTCCCTTCGTCCCAGTAGTCCTCGAATCGCTCGAGTACGATCCGGTCGTTGGGTATCCACTCGACAAATTTAAAGGGACCGGTCCCGATGGGTTCCGACTGCAAAGTCTCTGCCGCTTCCTGCGGGATAATGGAAACCCAGGTCGAATCGTCCATAAAGTAGGCGTTAGCCGTCGCCAAGTTGAACTGGATCGTATAGTCGTCCAGGATTTCCATAGAGTCGATCCCTTCTCCGTACCTGGCTAGAGTAGGGGCCATATCCTTGACCCTTTCGAAGCTGAACTTCACGTCCTCCGCAGTCATCTCCCGGCCGTTGTGAAACTTCACCCCCTCCCTTAGCTTCACGACGTAGGTGCTGGCATCTACGATTTCCCACGATTCGGCCAGATCAGGCACCAGTTCGAGATTCTCGTTGATCGTGGCCAGGCTACCGTAGACCTGAAACCTGAACATGTCACTAAATATGATGAGGGTCATAGCCTGGGGGTCGAAATTGTCCATATCCCCACCGATGGCGATTGTCAGCGTGCCACCCTCCTTGATCTGCCCCGGAACGGCCGTGACCTCGACAATGACCTCTTTTTCTACTTCAACGACGGTAACGGCTCCGGGTTCAGCCGTACACGCTGCTACCAAGCTCAAGATCGTCAATACGGCCAGCAGGATCAGAATTCGCTTTGTCATTTTTCTCCTCCATTGAAAATACTAAAGTCACATTTCCATTTGTGAGAAACCCCGATATAAATTCCCGGGGCTTCCCCAATGCTCTGACCGGGGCTTCTCCCGTAAGCAACGAAATGTTGCGCCAACAGAAAACCAGTTTATTCCTTCCTTAATGTGACCTCCTTTCAGCACCCATTCTCCGTGGAGAATTCGTCAACTCTGCCAGCCCAGCTCTTCCAACCTGCGTTTAGATTGGCCGAAGGCTTCGTCCACCTTGTCTCGAGTCATGACCTCAAGAAGCGAAACGCCATCGTATTCAATCTCCCGCAACTTGTTGGCCACTGCGGCAAAGTCGACATTGCCTTCGCCTATGGGCGCATGGATATGCTCGCCATAGTTGTCGGAGAGGTGCACCAGGGCCAGCCTCTCCTTGGCCTCCTCTAAAGCCGCTATCGGAGATTGAACAGCATTGACATTGGCTATATCAACACAAACGCCTATAGCGGGGCTGCCGATCTCCTCTGCCATCTGGGCCGCCTGCGCCCCCGTCTCGATAAAGCCGCGCGGTACTGTCTCGATTGCAAGCGTGACCCCATAGCGTTCCGCATCTTCTACGCAAGCTGAGATAATCTCTTTGGCCAGAGCCCAGGCAGTCTCCATACTCGGGGCGACCAGACCCTCCCGCCTTCCGGGAAAGATATCAAGGACTTTACCGCCAAGGTCATGAAGCAGTTCGATGTTTTCTTTGATCTGCTTCACGACTTCCGCTCTAATACCCGGATTGAAGGCGACCAGGTTTAGTTCCAGCCACGCCGGCTGGCTGGAAATCACGTGCATCCCATAGGATTCAATCTGCCGGCGCAGCGTTTCTCTCGCTTTAGGATCTAAATCCCTGGGCCAGATGTGGGGTGGGGCGGTCATAACTTCCAGCCACTTGAATCCCAGAGCGGCGAGACGCTCCAAAGTAGCTTCCCAGGAGTGGTCAAATACGTAAGTGTAAGTGCAAGCTCCCAGACCAAGCGTCATCTGTCAACCTCCTTCATTCAACTATTCAAGACATAACCACCATTTGCGGTAGACCATCAATATGACCCCAGGTGGTTAGAAACTCGCAACCTTCCTCGGTCACCAACACCATGTCCTCCAGGTTCATACTCCACAACTGATCGGTATAGACGACCACCTCGATAGTCAAAACCATGCCGGCCTGCAAGGGTGTATGATCTGTCGGCACCAACCAGGGCGGCTCATGGGTATCCACCCCCAGCCCATGGCCCAACAGGACAACCGTGGGCTGCAACCCTGCATCGGCCAACGGTCTATAGCCAATATGGAAAAGCTGTGCGGCTTCGACGCCGGGTTTGATTGCTGCCGCAATCCTACGATAGGACTCGACCATAGCGGCATAAACCCGCTTCATTTCATCGGTCGCTTCGCCAACCACGGCCACGCGGGCCAAGTCGCAATGGTAGGGCTTTTCCACGAAACATCCCAGATCGATCCGCCCTACGTCGCCGCGCCACAACGGCTTGTCCCTGGCAATTCCTGTCTCTTTTGGAAGGTAACAACCTGACTGAACATACTCATATTCCCACTCCGCACCGTCTTGCCTGGCCTTAGGGCCAAACCCAAGATGAATAAAGGCATGCTCGGCGCCTTCTTGCTCATAGGTTTGCTCGATGGCATCCCACAGTGCTCCCCAACGTACCCCTTCCTGGGCTACGTCGAATGCCGCTTGCATGGCCAGCTCCCCTACCCGGGCCGCCTTCCTGATCCGCTTGATCTCTTCCTCTGACTTCACCATGCGCAGACGCCAGAACAGGCTAGAAGCATCGACGAAGGTAGCCTGTGGCAAGGCGTCTCTTAGTTCCTGAAACAAATTAACTGGCGTGTGGTCCAGATCCAGGCCAATCGTCGCGGCCGGCAGCCCGAGTTCGGCTAAAGCTGTCGCCAGACATTCCGCCAGGGTCGTGTCCTTCTCCAGGTCTGACAGAAAATGGTAGATCCCTGGGGCGAGAGATTCCAGATGAGGACTGCGTCCGTAGTATCGTTGCTCCTCCATCCAGTTCGCCACTTTGGCCGCCACATGGGCGATGAAGAGCGAGGCCTGATCAGGGTCTTTGGGAAGCGCAGCCAAGACAAAGTTAGGCTCTCCATCGACCAGGAATTCAGCGTATTGAGACCGCCCCCAATATCCACTCAGGTAACCCACATTGTGGCTGCCGATACCCAGGAGTAGGTCCATTCCCTGCTGCTCCATGAGCAATGTGGCCCGTTGCCGTTCAAAAACAGGTTCCATATTCCTCTCCCAATCGGGTTCTATAGAGCGTATGTTTAAGGCTTTGCCGGCATCGTATAGAAATCTGGCCCTCTGGCCACGACATTTCTATACTTTTCCAACTCCAGATCCTCCAGCTCGTCCGCATGCTGCCAAATCTTTCGTATTGCCTCGATAATGTCGTCTATATCCGCTTGCGTCCCCAGCAAGACAGCCTGAGGCAAGACAACGGCCTCACTGTAGCTGGCCTGCTCCGTCACTGGCAGACTCAACTGCCGGTATGCCGCGCCCGAAAACAGGACGGATAAGGGAACCGGCTCATAAACAGGGCTGATAGGGATACCCTCTTCACAAAGGGCGGCTATGAACTGTCCGCGCGATGCTCCCTGAAAACCCTCGCCATTGTACTTAAATACATAGGCATAGAACCCCTGCCTGGTTACCCGCGGGTCCTGTCTTAAAGGGCTGATACCAGGGATCTTGCCTAATTCCTTGTCCAGATAAAGAGCATTCTTTTGCCTTTGTTCCGTTTGCTCGTCCAGCCGGTTCAATTGAGCCAGCAGGATAGCTGCCTGAAATTCAGTCAGACGATAGTTCCGGCCCAGCACCTGCTGGCTTGAGCGATCACCCTTCCGCAACCGACCGGAATTAATGTAGGCATGACAAAGCTCGCTCATTTCCCTGTTGTTGGTGAGGATCATTCCTCCCTCACCCGAAGTCATGGTCTTAGAGGCCTCGAAACTGAAACAACCCAGATCGCCAAGAGAGCCAACCCCTTGGCCCCGCCAGCGGGAACCATGGGTGTGGGCACAGTCTTCTATCACCACCAAGTCATGCTTTTGGGCGATATCCAGAATGCGGTCCATATCTGCCAGGCAGCTGTACAGATGAACAGGAATGACCGCCTTGGTGCGCTCGCTGATCGCCGCTTCGATTTGTGCGGGGGCAATACAGTAGGTATCAGGCTCAATGTCGACAAAGACCGGAGTTGCATTGACGAATAAGGCCGAACTGGCCGTGGTCAGCCAAGTTAAGGCCGGCACAATAACCTCGTCCCCTGCTCCAACCCCGGCCACTCTTAAAGCCACCTCCAGGGCGGCCGTACCACTTATGCACGCCTCTCCATACTTAGCCCCTTGGTACGCGGCGAATTGTGTCTCCAAGGCCCTAACCTTGGTTCCCCGAAAGATACTCCACGCACCGCTGCGTACGACCTCGGAGAGTGCCTTTAGCTCCGTGTCATCCCAGACCGGCCAGGCAGGGAAGGGTTTGTCCCGAACCGGGTTTCCACCTGTGATCGCCAACTGTGTCATCTTTCTTTGCTCTATACCTCGACCTCTCGCCTGTCTGCTGCTGCTTCGTATACGGCCCGCATTACCTGCAGATCTTTAGCAGCATCGATGCCTGAGCTTCGAGGCTCCTGATCCTCAAGGATGCACTGGACAAAATGCGCCAACTCTGCTTCGTACATATTGACCCGAGGAAAAACCGGTTCTCGTAACTCTCGGTATCGTGTAGAAAAGAAGGAGGTCTTGCCAAAATCCAGGGGAATGTGGGGATAGCCCAGCCGGGTCCGGATGTAGCCTTCCGTGCCGGTGATCAGGTGCTCGCGCGTGCCTTCCCCAACACCGCTGATCTGGTGCGTAGCCAGCAGGCCACTCTCGAATCGCATCACCATGAAAGGTCTATGCTCATCAATATCGGCCCAAACGCTCTTGACCTCTCCGAACCAATAACGCAAAAGATTGATGTAGTGAGAACAGGTATCTCGGACCAGGCCAGGAGGAATTTCGTCGTCAGGAACATTGGGGCGTTCCTCTTCCGCCTCTGCTGATTCATTATCGCTGTCCGCCTTGAAGATCAAACCATAATAAGCGGCCACATCTATTGGCCAGATGTAGATCGAGTTGCAGGTTAAGGGCTGGCCGATGAGTCCTTGGCTCAAGAGTTCTCTCGTCTTATTGCAATCGGAGTCGAAGCGCATCATGTAGCCCACCATCAGCTTAACGCTCTGGTCGGCGCATCGTTGCACCACTTCTTCACCCGCAGAAGGGGACGTAGCAATGGGCTTCTCCATGAAAACATGTCGTCCGGCCATGGCGGCTTGGATAGCGAGGGAAGCGTGAAATGTCTCAGGCGTGAGGATCATTACCGCATCGATGGCCGGATCGTCCAGCATCGCGCCGACCGTGGGATAAGCGCGTGTGCCGGTTGCCTGGCCCACCATCTCAGCCTGCTCCTTAATCACATCTACCACACCTCGCAGCTCGACAATAGGGCGTTGTTGGTACTGTAATTTCATTAGATTGGGGATGTGTACGCTCTGAGCCACCCCCCCACAGCCGATCAAGCCGATCCCAATCACTGTGTTGATCCTATTCCTCTATATATAACAGCCAGCTTTTAGCTTTACTGGTGAGAAACCCAAGCGCAAATGTCGGCCTTTCGGCGGCAAGGCAGCTTCAGCTAGTTCAATGGGTCTCTGTCGCTTACGCTTACAGGAGAAGCCGGCTTGCGTATAGACAAGCAAGAGATGCCAGCCTTTCATCCCATGGCTCAAGCGTGCTTACTTGTAAGCCTGGGGTATTTCCCGACTTCTCCCATAATCTCTAATCCAGGTACAATCCCTGCGCATCCCAGGCTCCGTACCTTGGGAGTGGTGCTTCGGGGTCTACAACCACGTCCAAGATATAAGGCTGCTGCGCAGCCAGCGCCTCTTTAAGAGCCGATTCCAAGGCGTCAGCTTTTTCTACTCTTTTGGCCCGGACACCATAAGCCTGGGCCAACTGCACAAAGTCGGGATTGTACGGCTGGTTTGTTTTCTCTACTTTGAACTCGGTGCCGTAGGCGCTGCCGGTGTAGGCCTTTTGAATACCTCTGATCGATATGTAACCGTAGTTATTCAAGATGATCCAGATAACCGGAATATCATACTCAACAGCCGCAGCCAGCGTTTGCGGAAAAACGGTGAATCCACCATCGCCCGTTATCGCCATAACCGGCTTGTCGGGATAGGCCAGTTTAGCGCCCAGAGCAGCCGGTGGACCAAAGCCCATGGTCGCCCAGCCACCGCCAGAGGTAATAAGGGTCCTGGGCGTATAGCACACCATTTGCGAAGTGGTGATGCTCTTGGACGTACTGGTATCGGTCACCACAATGCCATCCCGGGGCAACAGGGTCCGAATCTCATGCATAACGCGCAGCGGATGGATGGGCGTCGTATTGGATGTCAGGCTTTTGGTCGCTTCCTGCCGCCAGTCAGTCATCTCGGCCTGCCGCTCCTTGGCCCAGGGCGAAACATCCCGCTGAGGTACGGTCTCTTTTACTGCCGCCAGTACGTCGCTCAGGACCGCCGCGGCATCCCCAACGATCCCTATCTCAACCGGGTAGTGATTGCCAATTTCGCCGGGCTCGATATCAACCTGAATGAGCTTGGTGGGGGGAATGGCAAATGTGTATTGGGCGTCCCACGAACAGGTATCATGCTCGTTAAATCGGGTGCCCAGGGCTAAGATGACATCGGCGTTCAGGGTTGTTCTATTTGCCACCGAGGTTCCGCCAATTCCGGTTACCCCCATCGCCAGTGGGTCCTGCTCATCAAAAACCCCTTTGCCCATGACGCTGGTCGTCACCGGTATGCTCAGATAATGGGCTAGCTCTGTTAGGGCTTGGCTGGCCTCGGATAACAGCGTGCCTCCCCCGGCGAAAATGACCGGTCTCTCGGCCTGTACCAACAATTCGGCGGCTTTGGCAATTTGGGCTGCATCGCCTCTTGCCCCAGAGCCGGTGGCCATATGCTCCCACAAGTCTGGTATCTCCACGTCGGCCTTTGTGCTGAGGAGATCCATAGGGATGCTGATCAATACCGGCCCGGACCGGCCCGATACAGCCGTGTTAAAAGCACGCGTCATGACATAGGGCAGCAGGTCGATCCGATCCACCCGCCAGACCCGCTTGACGAAAGGACGGTAAATTTCGTGCTGAGAGGCGTCGGCATGCATGCTTAACTCTTGAAAAGACTCCTGGCCATGGCGATACGTCGGCACTTCGCCAGCAATGACGAGCATTGGCGTGCAATCGAGGGCAGCATGGGCCACACCGGTGATTGCATTGGTCAGGCCAGGACCAATGTGTGTTAAAACCAGGGCCGGTTTATGGCTGGCCTTGAAGTAGCAGTCCGCAGCATGAGAAGCGATAGACTCGTGGCGGGTGCTGATGAATTTAATTTTCGAATCCTCAAGCGCACTAAGGATGGCTGCACCGGTGTGACCACACATTCCAAAGATATAGTCCGCGCCCATTTGTTCCAGGCACCTGACCACAATTTCCCCACCTGTCAATGATTCTTTCGTCATGTTGTCTCTCCCTTGAAACTCAGGTTGGCCAGCCCAACTCTTCAAGTGCCGTCTCAGATACCCGAAGATCTTCATCAGTGCCGCCGGGAATGACAATCTCCAATATACAAGGGCGCGTGTATCCCATTTCGAGCAGTTTGTTGCTTATCGCTCCAAAATCAATCGTCCCCTGACCCACTGGTCGTTTTTCAAATTGGCCGTCATTGTCATTCAAATGGACCATGGCGTTAGCCAACCGTTTCATACCATTTGTTGAAAGATCGCTCTGGTCTGGGCGATACCATCAGCCAGGGGAGTGATTGGAGCCTGTCCGATGAGCCCACGTAGCCCCTTGTCATCTACGTCTGATGGTGCGGGGATATGCTCCTGGCCATGGGTGATAAGTCCGCGGGCAGATGGGATCTGTCGCTCGATCTCGGCCACAAACTCGGGGATTGAGGCCACTATCCCGCGCAAATTAAACGTTGACGCGCCTTTGTGTTCGGCCTTAGCGCAGGCGATGAAGGCTTTAGCAACGTCATCTACAAACTGGGCGTTTATGCGTCCGCCAAAGTCGATGTGGAACTGCTGTCCCGCTAGCCCCGCCTTAATGGCTACTGTCAGGTCCGCGCTGCGTCCTTGGTCTCGTCCCGGTCCATAGAGTACCCCAGGACGTAAGCCGATACTGGATAGTCTCTCATTCAACCAATAGATCCGGGCACTCTCCTCGTTGCACGCCTTGAAGACTCCATAGTAGCTGGCCGGAAACAGGGGGGCATCATCAGGAACAGGCATGACCTCATAGGCTTCTTCAGGGCCCATGGCCGCCGATGAACTGGCGTAGACCAGCTGCTGCACTTGATCTGGAAAGCGTTTTGCTGCTTCAAAGACGTTCAAGGTGCCGATAACATTTATTTGAGCGCCCCTTATCGGGTTAGCGTGACAGTCAGGGTGTTGCAGCGCAGCCAGATGAATAATGCGGGTAATGCCGTTATCCCCAATGACCTGAGTTAGCTGTTCGCCATCGGTTATATCGCCCCGGATAAACGTTATGCTGGCAATCTCCTCTGGTTTCATCAGTAACGCCATCCGCCTGGGCTCGAGATCCAGATCATATACCAGCGTTGGGTCTCCGGCCTGCACCAGGTTTTTAGCCACCCAGGCCCCAACACAACCATGGCCACCGGTTATCAAAAAACGACGTTGGTTCATTATTCTTCCCGATTCGCGATCAAATGTCCCAACTCTTTCGAGATTTCCTGGGCGGCCTCTTTAACCATGCTTCCGAACTCGGCCATTCTTTCCGGGGTGAACCGCAAAGATAAACCGCTGATCCCGACAGTTCCAACTACCTGCCCGGTATGATCTTTGATACCAGCGGAGACCCCGCTAAGGCCGGACAGAGTCTCGCCGATGCTGGTTGCATAACCCTGTGTTCGTATCTGACTCAGTTCCTTAAGCAGCGCCTCTCGGTCCACCGGAGCATCCGTGGCGGGCAGTCGCAGATTTGGATCTTGGAGGATTGTCTTAATCTCGTGCTCCGACAGATTGGCCAAAATGACCTTGCCAGGTGATCCATAATGTAAATGGTACGGCTTCCCGATCTCGGCTTTATAGCGCAGCGGATTGGTACCCTCGATCTGATCAACGTATATGCGGCGGTCCTGGTAGCGGACGGCTAAAGAAACTGTCTCTCCGGACAACTGATGGAGGTCATTCATATAGGGCAGGGCCCGAGATCTGAAGCTCAATTGGTGGAGAAAAGCTTGAGACAAAATTAGCACAGATGGCCCTAAGGAATATTTGTCAGTTTCCTGATGCTGGATTGCTAAGCCCTTTTCAACGAGAGAGGTCAAATAACGATGAGCCGCACCTCTACTCAAGTTGAGGTCTTTAGCAAGGTCGGTCACACCAGCGGGAATAGAACGCTTAGCCAAATATAGAAGAACATCAACTGCTCTTTCTACAGCAACGACCGTGCGATGCCTCTTGTCCGTCATAATGTTATATAGTACCTAAGAATTGGGAGGAGTTGCGGAATCTGATTCCGCAAGCCATCATACTATAGATAGTCTGCCTTGTCAAACGGGGTTAATTTGGGTCAACCCCGAAGCCACTGCGGGAAATTGCTAGAAGAAACTAAGCGTGGCATAACCACTCCATACTCAATAGGCGCAGGAAAGTTATGCTGGCGAGCGGGTGCCCGTCATCTTCGTCTTCTTCGTCGCCCAACGCTACTTCATCCAGGGCATCGCCATCAGCGGCCTGAAGGGTTAGCCCTAACTCCTCACTCCTCATCACTCTCTCCTTAGTATCAGATCCGGAAAAACTCACAAAAGGTCACGGAAATCTGGCCGATAAGTCACGTAAATATCATACCCGCGTGGTATACTGTCTGGCATGGACGGTCGATGAAGGAAACGTAGACCGGCCCACCCCCATTCCAAACTGGCGATTGAGGAGGAGCACACCATGCTGAGCAACAGTACAACAGGCCGCGACTTGCCGCGGCGCCTGTAATACGTATGTTCGAGAGGGGAGGGGGGGGACAGGCCCCGTCCTTCCCAGCCGGCCCGCCGTCTCTCCGCCCTGCTGCTGCTCCTCGCCCTCCTCGCGCTCCTCTCCATCCACGACGCCCAGCCTGCCGAAGCCCAGTCCGGCGCCGCCTGGTCCGCCACCATGACCGCGCAGCCCTTTGGCACCGGTTCGTTCGGTTGTTCGCTGTACCCCACGTCCAATACGGTCAACAAGTGCAGCAACGCGGCCACGCTCACCGACGATGACTTCACCGCGGCCGGCGCGGCCTACCGCATAACCATCCTCAAGGTTGAAACTAATGGGGACCTCACCCTCACGCTCGACCGCGCCATCGCCGACAGCCTCAAGGCCTACACGCTGCAGGTGGGCAACGCGCGCTTCTTCCACCTTGCGGACGCAGTTATTTCAGGCGACGCCGTCCAGAGTGACACGGCGACATGGAGCAACACCGGCCTGAGCTGGACCGCGGGAACCGCCGTGCGGCTGCGGCTCGTCGCCCCGGCCGTGAACTTCTCCCACGCAAGGTACACGGGCTACGAAGGCGTCGCGCTACAGATCGACCTCACGTCGCAACACCATCACGGCGCCCTCACGGTCAACGTGGTCGCCACCGACGGCACCACCTCCGCCTCCGCCGACCTCGACCGTGCCTCCTGGCAGGTCACCTTCCCCGCCGGCGTGAACCAGGTCAGCTTCTACCCCGTTCTCCTGGAAGACCGTACGACCGAAGGGACCGAGTCCCTCATGCTGTCCATCCTGCCCGGCGACGGCTACTCCGTGGGGACCACCCGCCCCACCGCCACCCTCGACATCGTCGACACCTCCGTCAGCGAGGCCGGGCACCGTCCTTTCTATATAGCCACGCTGACGGCGCAGTCTCTCCTGGGGGGATCCTTCTTCGGCTGCGATAATACGGCGGCCTCCGCGGTCGCCTTTTGTACCGCTGCACTCGACCGCGACGGCCTGACCGTGGACGGCGTCCATTACCGGGTCAGGTCGCTCTCCAGCTTCAGCTCATCGGGAACGGCCGGCGCCCTCTCCCTTTCCTTTGACAAGGACATTCCCGCAAGCTTCCGGAAATACACGCTGACCCTGGACGGCGCGCAGTTCAGGTTTGCCGACGCCCAGTTCAGGGGAACTGTGGCGGACTGGCTGAGCGCCGGCCCGTTCTGGAGCCAGGCCCTCTCGGTCGCGGTGACGATCGGCCCGCCGCCGCCGTCCGCGAAGACGGTCTGGTTCAACCAGAACGCCTACACCGTGGACGAGTCCGACGGGCACCTGACAGTCACCCTGCGGACAGTCCCCCACACCGAGGACTTCACCGCCATCGTCAGGACCCACGACGGCAGCGCCAAGTCGGGCAGCGACTTCACCCGCAGTGACTGGCGGGTCCACTTCCACGCGGGAGCCATCGAGTCCTCCTTCATCATCCTCATCGCCTCCGACGGCGTGGGAGAGGGGAAGGAAATATTCACCCTGTACATCGCGGTGGACGACCCCTCTAATCCCACCTACTGGCTCGGAAGGCCCAGCCAGGCCTCGGTCAACATCGTCGACACGGGCCCGAACGTCCACCCCTACCAGCTCAAGCTGACCGGGGGCCAGGCCGGGTCGCGCCGCGACCAGGCCCAGATCGCGGCCAGCTGGCGGCGCGACCCCGCGGCCACCGGGTACTACCTCCAGTACTGGGAGGCGGGCCAGAACATGAATGACAACTGGGAGTCGCGCCATACCGTGCAGGCCGGCAGTTCGGCGACCACGGCGACGCTGCCGGAGACGGGGTTCGGGCCGCGGATGATCCAGGGGCGGCAGTACTGGGTGCGCATGGGGGCCATCAAGGCCAACGGCCGGACCGAATGGGCCCAGGCGATCAAGGCCACGGCCGGCCTGCCCCTGCCGTGGCCGAGCTCGGTTACGCCGGGCGTGACGGCCGACGGCTTCACGACCCTCACCGTCTCCTGGCGGCGGGACCCGCTCTTCAGCTACGGCGCCGACGTGATCCAGATTATGCCGTACAGCGAGGTCGGCAATCTGGGGGACGGCACGGTGACGGGCTGGCCGAACCTGGCCGCGACCCACTCCCTGCCCCCGGGCGTGATCCAGCTGGGACGGATGACCGACGTCGGCGGCCTCAAGAGCCTCACCTTCAAGGGGTTCAAGCCCGGCACGACCTACCTCGTGCGCATGCACAGCGTCGTCGGCGATGTGTTCGGCGCCCTGGCTGCGCCCTCCGGCAACCCGGTCCTCGGCATGCGCGCCACCACCTGGGCGGCGCCCGGCGCGCCGCAGGGACTGCGCGCCACCGGCGGCGACGGACAGCTGCGCGCCACCTGGCGCTAGCCCTCCGACACCGGCGGCGCCCCCCTCACCGGCCAGCAGCTGGAGTACAAGCTGAACAGCGCCCCCGACGCCGCGCCCACCACGGCGGGCGACCCGGCCACGGGCTGGGTCAGATACTACGTCAGCGGCGCAGCCGCCTGCGCCCGCGTCACCGACCGCTGGGAGGACGGCGTACACCACCCCTTGCCCGACGGGGTCTACGACCTGCGCGTGCGCGTAACCAGCGGCTTCGGCCCCGGCGCCTGGGCCACCACCTTCGCGGCCACGCTGGCCGGGGAGGAAACTCCCAGCTGCGGCGACGCCGGCGGCCGGCCCAACCACTCCCCGCAGTTCAGCGAGGGCGCATCGGCCAGCCGCGACCTGCCGGAGAACGCCGTGCGCGGCCAGGGCGTCGGCATCCCCGTCCAGGCCAGCGACCCGGACGGGGACAAGGTCGCCTACCGACTGAGCGGCCCCGACGCCGGGTTCTTCGCCATCGACGCCCGTTCCGGGCAGATGCGCACCTCCGTCTCCTTCCAGGGCAGCGGCGCGCAGAACAAGCACCGGGTCATCGTTTCGGCCAGCGACGGAAGACACGCCAGCGGCAGAGGCGGCAACGACGGCGACGACGCCCGCATCGAAGTCACCATCACCGACGCCGCCGCCACGCCGGAACCGACGCCGACGCCGCAACAGCAGATCCTGGAGCCGGCGCCGACGCCGGAACCGCAGCCGGCGGCGGCCGGCCCGCCCACGCCGGGGCAGCGGGAGCCCTACAATATCCGGGTGGTCCCCGGCGACGGCAGCCTGACCGTCAGCTGGAGCGTCGCCCCACGGCAGGGCGTGGCCGACGATGCCATCCGCCACGCCCTGCGCTGGAGCCAGACCCCCGGCGTCTGGAACAACCCCCGAGACCCGCATAACGTCGGCCCCAACGACGGCGTCACCGTGGCGGGCGGCGTGACGACCTACACCATCACCGGCCTGCAGAACGGCGTGGTCACCGGCGTCCACCTGCGCTCCTACACCGGGGCGGAGGACCACTCGGAGACGGCCGCCAGTTCCAGCAAGTGGGTGAAGGTCAAGGGCGCGGAGACCACTCCGCAAGCCCCGCCGCAGCCCAAGACCTACTCGGTAACGGCCACGGCCAGCGCCGCCGAGGGTTCCGACGCGACGCTGACGGTGACCCTCAGCGAAAACGCCCCGGCCGGCGGCGCGGCCTTCACCGTGCGCGCAGGCTTCCAGAACGGCGCGGGCAAGGCCGAGCAAGCCGACGTCGGCAGCGTTCCCCAGACCGTCACCGTCGCGGCCGGCGCGCGGACGGCCAGCCTGGCCGTCCCCCTCGCGCCGGACGCGCTGACCGAGGGTGACGAAACCTTCACGGTGACGCTGACCCCGCCCGCCGGCTGGACCGAGGCCTCCCCCGGCGCCGGCACGGCCACAGTGACCATCACCGACGTTGCGCCGCAGCCGGAAGAGCAGGTCGAGGGACCGGCGACGGTGGAAGCGCCCGGCGCGGTGGTCAACCTGCAACTGTCTCTGATAGTGGACGGTGTAACCGTCGCCTGGGAGGCCCCGCAGAGCGGCGGGACGCCCGACAACTACGTCGTGCGGCTGACCCCCGCCGGCGGCGGCAAGGACAAGGTCAAGCGGCCCAAGGCCGGCAAGACGAGCGTCACCTTCCGCGAGTTGGAAGCCGGCGCCGCCTATCAGGTCAAGGTGCGCGCGCAGAACGGGGCCGGCAAGGGCGAGGCGGTCAAGGCCAGCGTCACGGTGCCGGAACTGCCCGGCGCGCCGGCGAACCTGCAGCTGCTGGCCGAGGCGGACCGCATCACCGCCACCTGGGAGGCCCCGCAGAGCGGCGGGACGCCCGCCGGCTACCTGCTGAACGTCAAGAAGACGGGCAAGAACAAGGACGAATACCACAGCGTCGGGGCCAGCGAGACCACGGCCACCTTCGGCGGCCTGGAGGCCGGCGCTGCCTACCGGGTCTGGGTGCGGGCCGTGAACGCCGGCGGCAAGGGCGAGCGGGTCCGGGCAGAGGTCACGCTGCCGGCGGAGGGCGGTTTCCAGGGCGGTCAGGGCGACCCGCCGCCGGAGCAGCAGCAGGCGGCCGGGATCTACTCGGTCAGCGCCGCGGCCGGCGCCGCCGAGGGGACGGACGCGACGCTGACCGTCAGCCTGAGCGAGGCCGCCCCGGCCGGCGGCGTGCAGTTCACGGTGACGGCGGGCTACGGCGGTTCGGCTGACAGCGCCGACGTGGGTTCGATAACCTCGCCGGTCACCGTGACCGAAGGCAGCAGCACGCTGGAGATCGCCGTTCCCATAGCCGACGACGCGGTGGACGAGGAGGACGAGACCTTCAGCGTGACCGTCGCCGCCACTGCCGCAGGCTGGGAGAAGGCCGGCGACGGCCAGGACACGGCGACCATAACCATCAGCGACGCCGACACCGCCGGGGTGACGGTTGCGCCCACGGCGCTGAACGTCGCCGAGGACGGCAGCGCGACCTACACCGTGGTCCTGGACAGCCGGCCCACGGCCGACGTGACCGTCACGCCGACCGGTAGCGACGGCGGCGCGGCGAGCTTCGCGCCGGCGTCGTACGTCTTCACGTCGTCCGACTGGAAGACGGCGCGGACCTTCACCGTGTCCGGCGTGGCCGACGCGGACACCGCCAACGAGGCGGTCACCATCAGCCACGGCGTGACCAGCGGCGACGGCAAGTACGGCGGCATCGCCGCGGCCGCGGTGGCCGTGGCGGTGGCTGACACCACGCCGGCGGCCGCGGAGCCGCGGCCGGGACAGATCGAGCCGGCCAACGTGCAGGTCACGCCGGGCGACGGCACGCTGACCGTCACCTGGACGGTTGCGCCGCGGGAAGGGTTCGAGGCGGCTGAGATCAAGCACGCGCTGCGCCGGAGCCAGGAGGCCGGGGTGTGGGCCAACCCCACCGACCCCAGGGCGGTGGGCGCCAACGACGGCGTCAGCGTGGCGGGCGGGGTTTACGTCTACACCATCACCGGCCTTCGGAACGGCGTGGCGACCGGGGTGTTCGTGCGCTCCTTCACCGGCCGCAACTACCATGAGGGCAGCGCCCAATCGAGCAAGTGGGTGCGGGTCAAGGGCGAACAGACCACGCCCAGGGCCGCCCTGCAGCAGGCGCAGGAGCAGGCGCAGGAACAGGCGCAAGAGCGGCAGTCGACGCCAACACCGACGCCAACGCCAACACCTCAGGCGCAAGAGTTGACCGCGCCGGCGCTGACGGCCGCGGCGGGCGGGGAGAGCGCAATCGAGCTCAGCTGGGAATCTGTGCCGGGCGCGGTGCGCTACGAACTGCAGGTGTGGTGGGACCCGCTGCCCGACTGGCAACCGCTGGGAGAAACCGACCGCACAGCGTACACGCACAGCGGGCTTACGGCCGGGAGGGCGTACTACTATACCATCCGCGCGGTGAACGCGGCGGGCAAGACGAGCGACTGGCAGCAGGATTTTGCGTCGGCGACCGTGCCGGCCGCGTCCGCGACCCCGCTGCCGACGGCGACGGCGACGCCAGCGCCGGCCACATCAACGCCAACGCCGGTGGCATCCCCGCTGACGGCGCCGGCGCTGACGGCCGCGGCGGGCGGGGAGAGCGCAATCGAGCTCAGTTGGGCGTCTGTGCCGGGCGCGGTGCGCTACGAGCTGAGGGTGTGGTGGGACCCGCTGCCCGCCTGGGAACCGCTGGGAGAAACCGACCGCACAGCGTACACGCACACGGAGGTCACCGCCGGGCGGGCGTACTACTATACCATCCGCGCGGTGAACGCGGCGGGCGAGAAGAGCGGCTGGCAACAGGATTTTGCGTCGGCGACCATGCCGGATTAGACATCGCCGGACAGAGGGCGGCGCCGGCGGCACTCTGACGCCACCGGCGCCGCGGTGATCCGGGCCGGCCGAACGTAAGATCCTGTTTGAAAAGGGTTCAAGTCAGGAGCGGCAGCACGCGTCCCGCGCCGCGGCCAAGCCGCGGCGCGGCCGGCTGTACGGACCGTCTTCAGGACAAACCGCCCATACCCTATGCATCTATGTCAAGCAACCCGCCGGGGCTTCCAGCTATCTGCAAATCAAGAAGCCGGCCTTCCCAAAATGTCAACGGAACCTGACCACTGCCGCCCCGCTCTTGACGCGCATGTTACAATCTACTCTTGCCGCGCCCGCCTGTCTTCGATAATGGCCGCCCAAGGGAGAATCCGATGCGCTCGCCAGTCGATTCCGAGTTGCCGAAGGCGTCCTTCACCCTCCTCAGGGAGGAGCTGGGAGGGCAGATTCCCAGGATAACCCTCCTCTTCGCTCTCGCACTCGTCGGCACGGCAGTCGGCCTGATCCAGCCTTTCCTCTTCAAACTGCTCATAGACACCGCCATTCCAACCGCAGACCTGCAACTGATCGGCCTCCTCCTCGTCGGCATGGTAATTGTGCCCGTTCTCAGCGCCGGCCTCAACGCCGCAAACCACTACCTGCGGGCCTACATAGGCGAAAGCGTCAACCAACGCCTGCGCCGCGACCTGTTCGACCATCTCCTGCACGTCCGCCTCGCCGACCTGGAGCAGTTCAAGACCGGAGAGCATCTTCATCGACTTACGCGCAGCTGCGGCAGAATCGGCGACGTCTTCGTCGGTAACCATCTGCTGCCGCTGGCAATGAGCGCCATCCTCCTCCTGGGCACGCTCGCTGCCATGACAGCGTTGCACTGGCGCCTCACCCTTCTGGCGCTGCTCGCCTTCCCCCTCTCCTACCTCATCACGCGCCGGACGCGCAACCATGCCCAGACCCTTGAACGCGACTTTTCCAATACCTTAGAGGCCGGCCAGAGCTACCTGAACGAATTCTTCCCCGGCATGCGCACAGTTCGGGCCTTCAACGCCGAACCCTTTGAAAAGGCGCGCTGGCAAGACTGGCTTGTCAAGCATCGCAGCATCAAAGCCAGAGTAACGGCCTTCCATGAGTTGATCCGCATAGTCCTGCCGGAAACCGTCAACTACGTCGCCGCCGGCCTCATATTCGGCTACGGCGCCTTCGAGATCATACAGGGCAGGCTGACCGTAGGCAGTCTTGTGGCCTTCGCCGCCTACCTGCCCCGCGCCTACTCAGTCCTGCAGTCCCTACTGGGTACCCACGTCAACCTGCAAGAGGCCCGCGTCAACGCCGAAAAAGTCGATGCGCTTTTTGCTCTCTCCCGCGAACCATCCGGCGTCAGGGTTCTGTCGCCCTCAGGTACGTCCCAGGAGGAAAGCGTCGAAGGCGCCCCTCCCCCTGCAGGCGCCGCGCTGGCCTTCACCAACGTCTCCTTCGACTACGGCCGCGGCGACTTCGGCGCACGCGATGTCACCTTCCGCGTTGCGCCCGGCGAATTCGTCGGCATCGTCGGCCCCAGCGGCGGCGGCAAGTCCACCATCATCGATCTGATCATGGGCTTCTACACGCCCCAGTCCGGATCCATCGCGCTGGATGGGATCGATCTCCAAGAACTATCCCTGACCTCACTGCGAGATCAGATCGGACTCGTTTCCCAGGACCTGTTCTTTTGGAACGACAGCATCAGCCGCAACATCAACTATCCGCGCCGCGATGATGATGCCGGCGCCGTCGGCGCAGCTGCGCGCGCCGCACAGATCGATGAATTCATCACCGGTCTGCCCCGCGACTACCGTACCGTCATCGGTGAACGCGGCCTGACGCTCTCCGGCGGAGAACGCCAGCGCCTCGCCATCGCCCGCGCCCTCCGGAAGCGCCCCAGGCTCCTCCTGCTCGACGAAGCCACCTCCGCGCTCGACGCCCTGACCGAGCAGAAAGTGCGCGATGCCTTCGAACAAGCACGCGCGGGACGGACCGCCATCGTCGTCGCCCATCGCCTCTCAACAATCCTCAACGCCGACAGAATCCTCGTAATCGACCAGGGCCGCATCGTCGAAACCGGCGGCCGCGATGAACTGCTGACCCGTCGCGGTCTATTCTATGACCTGTACAAGGCACAGTCTTTCGATCTTCCTGCGATCGCGCTATAATCCGATCTAAACTCTGCGGCCTATGTATTCTTTACGCGCCGCTGGCTGACAGCTACCATTCACGCCAAGGAATCTGCCACCGATGTCACCCAACACCAACGGCCAGG
The DNA here is from genome assembly GCA_965204525.1 of Caldilineaceae bacterium. Lineage (GTDB taxonomy): Bacteria > Chloroflexota > Anaerolineae > Caldilineales > Caldilineaceae > Bin5. The sequence continues at coordinate 4,900,971 of OZ241994.1, forward strand.
GCACCGCGTCCCTGCCTTTCGAAAGCCCCACCATCGATCCGGAACTGGAAGAAAATGTAGTCAACACCATTCGCATGCTTGCATTGGACGCCGTGCAGGCCGCCAACTCGGGACACGCCGGCCTGCCAATGGGCATGGCCACCGCCGCCTTGACTCTCTGGCGCAGACATCTGCGCTACAATCCGGCCAACCCCGAATGGCACAACCGTGACCGCTTCATCCTCAGTGCCGGCCACGGATCGATGCTCCTCTATTCCCTGCTCCACCTGACCGGCTACGATCTCCCCCTGAAGGAGCTCAAGAACTTCCGCCAGTACGGCAGCATGACCCCCGGCCACCCCGAATACGGCCACGCGCCCGGTGTCGAGACCACCACCGGCCCGCTCGGCCAGGGCTTCGCCAACGGCGTCGGCATGGCCATCGCCGAACAGTGGCTCGCCGCCAACTTCAACCGGCCCGGTCACGACGTCATTTCACACCACATCTACGCGATCGTCAGCGACGGCGACCTGATGGAGGGCGTCGCCCAGGAAGCGGCCAGCCTCGCCGGCCACCTGCGCCTCGGCAAACTGATCTACCTTTACGACGACAACCGCGTCACCATCGACGGCTACACCGACCTGGCCTTCACCGAGGACCAGTACCAGCGCTTCGAGGCATACGGCTGGCACGTCCTCAAAGTTGACGGCATGGACAGCGCGGCCGTTGACGCCGCCATCGCCGCCGCCAAACAGGACCCCCGCCCCAGCCTCATCGGCTGCACCACCGTCATCGGTTTCGGCGCCCCCAAACAGGGCGAGCCCGATATGCACAGCGACGCGCTCCCCGACGAAGAGGTCGCCCAGACCAAGGCCAACCTCGAATGGCCGCAGGAGCCGACCTTCTATCTGCCCGAGGAGGTCCGTGACTTCTGCCTCCAGGCCGTCGAACGCGGCAAAAGGCTCGAAAGCGACCACAGTACTTTGTGGGATGCCTACGCTGTCGCCCACCCGGAGCTGGCCGCCCAGCTGAGCGCGATGCTGCAGGGCGAGCTTCCCGACGGCTGGGAGGACGCCCTGCCCGCTTTCGACGGCGGCGGCAGCGCGGCCACCCGCAACGCCAGCGGCGATACCCTCAACGCCCTCGCACCCGTCATCACCAATCTCATCGGCGGCAGCGCCGACCTCGCGCCCAGCAACAAGACGATCATCAGCGGCAGCCCTGACTTTCAGCCCGATTCCTACAGCGGCCGCAACTTCCGTTTCGGTGTTCGCGAACACGGCATGGGGGCCGTCCTCAACGGCATGGCCCTGCACGGCGGCGTCATTCCCTACGGGGGAACCTTCCTCGTCTTCAGCGACTACATGCGCGCCAGCGTCCGCCTTGCCGCCCTCATGGGCGTGCCGGTCATCTACATCTTCACCCACGACAGCATCGGTGTCGGCGAAGACGGCCCCACCCATCAGCCCGTCGAACAGGTGGCCGCCCTGCGCGCTATTCCCAACCTCACCGTCATCCGCCCTGCCGACGCCAACGAGGTGGCGCAGGCCTGGAAAGCCGCGCTGCAAAACAAGAGCGGCCCCACCGCGCTGATCTTCTCGCGCCAGAACCTGCCCGTCTACGACCGCACCGCCGCAGGAGTCGCCGCAGCCGACGGCGCGGCCCAGGGCGGATATGTCTTCTACCAGAGCAACGGTGCAACCGGCGCCGCGCCCGAGCTGGCCCTCATCTCTTCCGGCAGCGAGCTTGAGCTCGCCTACGACGCGGCCCAACGGCTCGCCGAGAACGGCGCCGCCGTGCGCGTCGTCAGCCTGCCCAGCTGGGAGCTCTTCGCCGCACAGGGGCCCGCCTACCAGCAGGACGTCCTGCCTTCGAACGCCCTCAAGCTCTCCGTCGAAGCCGGCGTCACCCAAGGCTGGGAACGCTGGGTCGGCAACGACCCCGCCCGCGGCGCCGCCATCGGCCTCAACCGCTTCGGCGCCAGCGCGCCCCAGCAGGATGTCTACGCCAATCTAGGCCTGACCGTCGAAGCCGTCATCAGCGCTGCGCAGACACTCCTGGAGGCATAGCCGCCTATGCTTGGGGCCCTGGCCGCCGTCCTCCAGCAGACCCGGCAACATCACGCTATCGAACACGCCACCATACATCTGCTGGCGGCCCGTTTTCCCCGCCGCGTCTTCGCCGGCATGAGCGACCCCTGGGGCTTTACGCTCTACGGGCAGCTGTCCGGCAAAGACATCGAAGAGGCCGTCGGCGAAGCCATACAGCGTCTTCAGGATGGCGAAGAGGAGTTGGCCTTTCATCCCAACTGCGGCACGAACCTCACCGCCACTATCCTGCTGGTGACAGCCGCCGCATTTCTCGGCAATATCGACTGGCGGAATTCGCAGCTTCACCCGCCCGAAGGGACATTCCCCTTGGGAGAGGAAGGAAATCCTGCCGCACGCGCGGAGTCTCCAATCCGACGCCGGCCCGGCAGCGGCAGGTCACTCCTCGACAGAATAACAGTGACAGCCGGACTTATGACGCTTGCTCTCCTGGTCTCAACACCGCTGGGAATGCGGTTGCAGCGTCTGACCACCTTAACGTCCATCGGCGATCGCGTGCTGGCCCAGGTCGTCCCTTTGAAGCGCGGGCAGGCCTATCGTGTCACCTTCGCAGAACCGCAATGACCGGGGGCCGCTGCCTCCGAGATTGGTAGCGCATTGACAAACTATCTGTTCCTCGCGCCCGATGAGTTTCTCTTGGGGCAGCGCCTCAGCCAGCTGAAGCAGGCCCTCGGCGATCCGGAAATGGCCTCGCTCAACATCGCCGAACTTGACGGCGCCCGCTCCAACGCAAGCGATATTCTCTACCACGCCGGCGCCCTGCCCTTCCTCGCCGACCGGCGCCTGATCATCGTGCGCGGCTACCTCGCCCATCTCGAGTCACGTCTGGGCACGGCCAAGTCGCCCAACACCGCCGCGCAGGCAGAGGCGCGCCAGATCCTGGAAGCGCTCGCTGATCCAGGCCTCTCAAATGATCTCGTCTTGATCGACGACAAACTGGATAAACGGCGCGCCATCTGGAGAGGTCTGGACGGCCTCGGCGGTCTCGACCAGCTGAGCAAGGACGGGCTCCTGGCGATCGAGGAGTTGAACACGCCCGACGCCCGCGCCCTGCCCGCCTGGATCGCCGCTGCCGCCCGCCGGGATGGGATCGAAATCGCGGGCCAGGCTGTGCAGATGCTGGCAACCTTCGTTGGCGCCGACCTGCGCCGCCTGACCCTGGAGCTGGACAAACTGCGCTCCTACGCTGCCGGCCGCTCCATCACGCCGGACGACGTGCAGCGCCTCGTAAGCGACACCAGCGAAGCCCTCATCTGGGACCTGACCGACGCTATCGGCCAGCGCGACGGACGTAAGGCGATGCGGGCCCTGTACGCGCTGCGCCGCAACGACGCCAACCCCTTCTACCTTCTGACCATGATTACCCGCCAGTACCGCATCATGATCAAAGTCAAGGATGAGACCTCCCGCGGGCCCGGAAACGAATACGACGTCGCCGGCCGCGTCGGCGAGAGTCCCTTTCCCGTCAAAAAAGCGATGGCCCAGAGCCGCAACTATGCCCTCCCCCAACTGGAAGGCATTCTCGACCGGCTCCTCTCGTCCGACTTCGCCATGAAGACCGGCGCCGACCCCAACACTGAAATCGACATTCTGGTGGCAGAACTGACCCAATCCCGCTAGAGGAACCCAACACCTGATGAACAGAAACCGCTCCATCGCCCCCCGCATTCACGCCCCATCGGCCCGCGCCGGTGAGGCCGGACAGACCACAGTTGGCCCTGAGACGGTCCATCGCGTCCGGACCGCAAACGGCATCACCATTCTGGTCCGGCCCAACCCGTCCGCGCCGGTCGTCATGTTGGAAGGCGCTCTGCGCGCCGGAAGCGTCGATGAGCCCCCTGCATTGACAGGGCTGTCCTCATTCACCGCCTCCCTGCTGAGCCGCGGCAGCGCCGGCTACGACTTCGATCGCTTCAACGAGGCCGTGGAATCGGTCGGCGCCAGTGTCAGCGCCGGCGGCGGCACCCACGTCACCAACTTTGGCAGCGAGAGTCTCGTCGAAGACTTCCCGCTCATGGTAGGGATCCTGGCCGATATCCTGCAGCGGCCAACCTTTCCAACAGAACAGATCGAACGCGTGCGCGGCCAGCGGCTCGTGCGCTTGCAGGAGCGCGAACAGAGCACCCGCAGCGTCTCCTACCGCCGTTTCAACGAAATGATATACGGAGACCACCCCTACGGCCTGCCCACGTCCGGCTACATCGAGACCGTTCAGGCGATCAGCCGCGACGACGTGGTCCGTTTCCATCGCGATCATTACCATCCCAACCAGGCTATCGTCGTCGTCAGCGGCGATGTCGAACCGGATGCGGTGGTGGCGCTGCTGGAAACCCACTTCGGCGCCTGGTCCCCCGGTCTGGAGCCCTCGTCGCCCGCCGATTCCATCCCCCCGGTGAGCGGCGCCAACGGCGTCCAGCGCAAAACATTCCCCATGCCCGGCAAGGTCCAGACCGATGTTGTCATCGGTTGCCTCGCCATCGCCCGCAGCCATCCCGACTACCATGCCGCCCAGGTCGCCAACAACATCCTCGGTCAGTTCGGCATGATGGGCCGCCTGGGCGAAACCGTCCGCGAGCGCCAGGGTCTCGCCTACTACAGCTACAGCGCGCTCGACGCCGACATCGGCATCGGGCCGTGGGTCGCCTTCGCCGGCGTCAACCCCCAAAACGTCGACCAGGCCATCGACAGCATCCTCCACGAATTCGAGCGGCTCGGGCAGGAGCCGGTCAGCGATGAAGAGCTCTCCGACAGCATCGCCAACATGACCGGCACACTCCCCCTGCGCCTGGAAACAAACGACGGCGTCGCCTCTATCCTGCTCAATATGGAATGGTTCGGTCTCGGCCTCGACTACCTCCAGACCTATCAGGGTCGGATCAGATCCATCACAAAAGAGGATGTCCAGCGTGTCGCCGCCCAATACCTGCGCACCGACGCCTATACCCTTGTGACTGCCGGTCCCGACGCAAACGAGAACTGAACCACCGTGGAACAAAATCCTGTCATTCACATCGAGCAGCTGAGCAAGGTCTACACCGTCAACGAACGCGAGGCAGGACTGATCGCCGCCATGCGCAGTCTCGTCAAGCGCAGAACGCGTGACGTCAATGCCGTGGACGCAATCTCCTTCTCCGTCAACGAAGGCGAGATCGTCGGCTTCCTCGGCCCCAACGGCGCCGGCAAAACAACCACCCTGAAAATGCTGTCCGGCCTGCTCCATCCCACCGACGGCAGCGCATCTGTACTCGGCTACCGCCCCTGGGAGCGCAACCGCGACTACCTGCGCCGTATGACATTGGTGATGGGGCAGCGCAACCAGCTCCTATGGGACATCCCCGTCATCGACACCTTCGAGCTCAACCGCGCCGTCTACCGCATCCCCGAAGTGCAGTACCGGCTCGCCGTTGACGAGCTGACCGAGCTTCTGGAGTTGGCGTCGCTGCTGCAAAAGCCGACCCGCAACCTCTCTCTCGGCGAACGCATGAAGTGCGAAATCGCGGCCGCGCTCCTCCACCGTCCCTCCGTCCTCTTCCTCGACGAGCCGACCATCGGACTGGATGTGACGATGCAGCGCCGCATCCGTCGCTTCATCACCGAATACAATCAACATACCGGCGCCACCGTCCTGTTGACCAGCCACTACATGGCCGACGTCGAAGCCCTCTGCAAGCGCGTCATCGTCATCCACCATGGCAAACTGCTCTACGACGGCGAGCTGACCGCCCTGGCCGACCGCTTCGCGCCCTTCAAGACCGTCGAGGTGAAACTGCAAAACGGCCTTGACGGCCGCCCGCTGGCGCAGTACGGCGAGCTCGTGGCCCAGACTGAAGGCCGCGTCACCCTGCGGATACCGAAAGTCGATACCGCCTCCGTCACCGGCCGCCTGCTTGCCGAGCTGGACGTCGCCGACCTGACCGTGCAGGACCCGCCCATCGAGGATGTGATCGAGCATGTATTCAGTCAGTCCCCCAGCCCTCTCGACGACCCCGACCCGCAACAGGCTCAGAGCGTGTAGGACGGTCGAAATATGAACTGCTGCCTGCGCCAAGAGTTGAGAACGGTCCTGGCTTCCCTGCTCCTTCCAGTCATACTACTGGGGGCATGCGTTAGTCCCGCTCCGCGTGCCGAGTCAGTTCCGATGCCCTCGGCCGCCGGGAGCCCCACATCCTCGGGCGAGAATGAACTGGCCCCAATCGTAAGCGCCGCCTTGGACTTCATCGAGCTCCTGGATGGACAACAGCGAGAAGCCGCCCTCCTTCCGTTTGACAGCAATAAGCGGCCCAACTGGTCAAATCTGCCCGCCGGCATGTTGCCCTTTGACCGCAATGGCGTTCGTATCGGAGATCTCAGGGATGAGCAGTTCACCACGATGCTGGCCTTTCTCTCCACTGCGTTGAGCGCAGATGGACTCGACACAGTGGCAGCGGTCGTTGCAGCCGAACTGATTCTGGCCGATTCTTCGAGTTCCTCCCGGCTCGGATGGAGCGAGGGAAACTACTGGCTCGCCTTTTTCGGTACACCTTCGCCAACCGAGCCCTGGGCATGGCAGTTTGGCGGTCATCATCTGGCTGTGAACATGTCGATTGCAAACGACCGCATTACCATGTCTCCCACTTTCATCGGCGTCGAACCGGCCGTTTTCGACGGGGAGGCTGTAAGACGAGTCTTCCCAGCACTTGGCGGCGAACGTGCAGGCGACGGCAAAGAGACGATCGCGCCCTTCGCCGGCGAAATAGAGGCCGGTCTGGCACTCGTTAACAGCCTGTCCGCTTCATCGCGTGAAGCCGTATTCCTTTCACGGCGTCCGAATGGCCTGATCACGGGAGCAGGCCAGGACGGCGTGATCCCTGAACTGCAGGGTTCTCAAGCAGGTGGCTGGCGTCCTGCCCAGAAACAGGCTCTGCTCGCTCTGGTGTCCCTTTGGGTCGGCATGCTTCCGCCCAAAAATGCAACGATGCGCATGCAAGAGATTGAGGCCCGTCTGAACGATACCTTTTTCGCCTGGCACGGGCCCACCGACGGCGCCATCTACTACCGAATTCAAAGCCCGGTGTTGATAATCGAATTCCTGACACGAGGCCCGGTTGGCGCCAGTGATGGCCACTATCATTCGATTTACCGTGACCCGACCAACGAATACGGCCAGCAGTGACAGCAATCAGGGTGTCCGCCGCCGGTTCGCCAGAGCATCGTCCGCCGCACACCTTGGGGCATGCCTGCCGAGGCCTCCCGCCGGTTTTTTTCCCTCCTGCATTGCATGCCTGAGCCCGGGATAACGAATGTTCGCCTTCTACCCGATCTACAGAGGCTACTTCCGCACCTCGCTGATGATGATGTTCCAGTATCGGATCGCGATGCTGATCTGGCTCCTGGGCGGCATCATCGAGCCGCTCATGTATCTGGTCATATGGCGCACAGTCTCCCAGCAGCAGGGCGGTTCCGTCGGCGGCTACAGCACCAACGACTTTGTCGTCTACTTCATCGCCATGATGATGGTCAGTCACGGCACCTTCACCTGGATCATGTGGGAATACGTCTATCGAATCCGCATGGGCCAGTTCTCGGTAATGCTGCTCAAGCCAATCCATCCCATCCACAGCGACATCGCCGACAACATCGGCTACAAATTCCTGACGTTGACCGTAATGGGGCCCACCGTCCTGCTGCTGGCCTGGTTCTTCAACGCCTCCTGGCAGCCCGCCTACTGGACATTGGCCGCCTTCGTTCCCGTTCTCATTCTGGCCTTCCTGATGCGCTTCTACTGGGAGTGGTCCCTGGCCATGGTCGCCTTCTGGACGTTGCGTATCGACGCCATGAACCAGGCCTACATCGTCATCACGCTCTTCTTTTCCGGAAAACTGGCTCCGCTCTCCCTGTTTCCCCAGTTCGTACAGCGGGCCGCCGACCTTCTACCCTTCCGCTGGATGCTCTCATTTCCCGTTGAGCTTCTTCTCGGGCGCGTCACCCCCCGGGATCTGCTCATCGGCATCGGCGCACAGCTGTTCTGGCTGCTCGCCGGCTATCTAGTCATGCGGCTCATCTACCGGGCCGGAATCAAACGCTACGCCGCCTTTGGTAACTGACCCGCAACTGAAATCATGTTCTATTTACGCCTCTTTGCCACATACCTGCGCATCGGAATCCTGGGCGAACTGGAATACCGGGCCAATTTCTGGATCAGCCTCGTGCAGTCCGCCTTGGATCTGTGCGTGGCTCTCGGCGGCCTGGCCGTAGTCTTCAGTCATACCGAAACACTGGGGGGCTGGCGCCAGGAGGAGCTCCTGGCGCTTGTCGGCGTCTACTTTCTCATCGGCGGCCTCATCCGTACCATCATCCGCCCCTCAATGACCAAATTCATGGAGGATGTGCGCCAGGGTACACTTGACTTCACCCTCACCAAGCCTGCCGACTCACAGGTCCTGGTCAGCATCCAAACCGTGGAAATCTGGCGCCTCGTCGACGTGCTCATCGCCCTCCCCGTGCTCAGCATCGCGCTCCTGCGCCTCGGCGCCCGCCTCGGTCTGGTCGACACCGCAGTCTTCGCCGTCACGCTCGTGAGCGGCGGCTTGATCATCTACAGTTTCTGGCTTATGCTCAGCACCTGCGCATTCTGGTTCGTGAAGGTCGAAAACATCCAGGTCATCTTCATGAGCATGTGGCAGGCCGGCCGCTGGCCCGTCAGCATCTATCCCGCCTGGCTGCGCGCCGTGCTGACGTTCCTGGTCCCGGTCGCTTTCGCCACCACCGTGCCCGCCTCCGCCGTCAGCGGCCGCATCACCGGCGCAACCCTCGTCGGTACGGTTGCCCTGGCCGCCGCCATGCTGGTCGTCTCCCGCTGGTTCTGGCGGGTGGGCATCCGCTTCTATTCCGGCGCCTCAGCCTGAAAAACCAAGGAGGAAACTCTATGAGAATACTTATCACATCGGCCAGCCACGATCGCAGCGCGGCCCTGGCCGACCACCTGGCCCAAAACCACGAGGTCAGGCTCACCGAACGGACGCATGTCGAGACCGAGCACGAATTTGCGCTCTCCGGGCTGGGGCACGACCGCTCCACAAACCTGCTCACACGCGGCATCGACGCCATCATCCACGCCGTGGAGCCCCTGCCCGGGGAAGACGTGAGCTCGCAGCTCGACGCCGCCACCCGCTGTACCTACAACCTGCTCATGGCCGCGGCCGAGGAGGGCGTCCAGCAGGTCATCCTCCTCAGCACGCTCGAGCTCATGGCCGGCTATCCCCCCGGCTATCGCGTCGCAGAAACCTGGCGGCCTCTGCCCGGCACCGAGCCGCCAACCCTCACCAAACACATGGCCGAGCAGGTGAGCCGTGAATTCGCCCGCGAAGGCAGCCTGGGCGTCACCGCCCTGCGCTTGGGAGAAGCGTCCTACGAGACCATCGCCGTCGCCGTCGACGAGGCCCTCGCCGAGCCTGCCTCGCTCGCCGCCAAACACAGGTCACGCGAAGAAGGCGCCGCTGAAGCCTGGTCGATAACACACATAGGGGAAAGAGCATAATGAACGTACTCATTCTCGGCGGCGCCGGCATGCTTGGCCCCTACGTGGCCCGCGAGCTGGCCCCCATCCACAACCTGCGCATCACCGACATCAACCCGCCGCAAGAGGATCTTCCCGGCGAATTTCTTCCGCTCGACGCCGCCGACCTGGACGGCGTAGTCGCCGCCGCCGCAGACATGGACGCCATCGTCAACCTTTCCGTCCTCCGCCGCGACCGCCAAACTGCCTGGGACGTCAGCACCCGCGGCTGCTACAATATGATGCAGGCGGCCGTTACCCACGGCATTCGCCGCGTCATCAACACCGGGCCGCACTTCACCGTCGCCGGACGTCATATCACCGAAGTCCATGATTTCGACATCGTCCCCGACATCCCGCCCCAACCGGGGACCAACCTCTACGCCCTTACCAAGGCCATGGGCCTGGAAATCTGCCGCGTCTTCACCCAGCATCACGACATCAGCGTGCAGCATTACCTGTTCTACAACTTCAAAGACCCGGCGGCCATCCAACCCGGCGAACGCTACGCGCCCTACGTCATCTCCTGGGAAAACGCGGCCGAAGCCTTCACCCTCGGGCTGGACATCGATCTGGACGCGCTGCCCACCCGCAATGAAGTCTTCTACGTCTTCGCCGACATGCCCCACGGCAAATTCAGCAACGAAAAGACAAAGCGCATCCTCGGTTTCAAACCTCGCAAGGATGTGGAGATTCTTTGGAAGTAGAGGGATTCTGCTGCGGATGAAGACTCAGGAGGAAGAGATTACACATCATCCCTCCCTCGCTGAGGAACGACAACTGTGGCGCGCCGGCTTCGTCCGCGTTGCCGGCCTGGACGAGGCCGGACGCGGCGCGCTCGCCGGTCCCGTTGTGGCCGGCGCCGTTATCCTGCCCGTAAACGCCAGGCGTGCGGGGCTTTGGGCCGAAGTCCAGGATAGCAAGCTGCTGTCACCCTCGCGTCGCGAAGAGCTTTGCGTACGCATCCGGGAGCAGGCTGCCGCCTGGTCGCTGGGCGAAGCCTCCGCCGCCGAAATCGACGCCCGCGGCATCGCTCCCGCCACCCGCCTGGCCATGCGCCGCGCCGTCCAGTCCCTCTCGCCCTCGCCCGATCACCTGCTTCTCGACTGGGTCCAGCTCAAATCGGTAAACCTTCCCCAGCGCAGCTTCGTCAAAGGCGACCTGCACATCGTTTCCATCGCCGCCGCCTCCATTCTGGCCAAGGTCCATCGCGACCGGCTTCTCTGCCAGTTGCATGAACGCTTTCCCGCCTACGGCTTCCACAGCCACAAGGGCTACGCCGCGCGCTCACATTTCGCCGCCATCGAAAAACTGGGCCCCTGCCCGGCCCACCGCCGCTCCTTTTCGCCCCTTCGCAAAGACGAAACCCTTTTCGACCGGCCAGCCTGAATTCAGTCTCCCGCCAGCGCAGCCAGCAGCGCCAGCGCCAGCCGTTTGGTATCCAACAGCGGGCGCGGCTCCACCTGCGCCCCGCCTTGGCCCGGTGTGTCCCTCCAAAATTGGACCTCTTCGCCGGAACTGCCGGGCATGGCAGCGGAATCAGCACGATCGGAGTCCCGCCCGCCGGCCAGCTGCGCGCTGCCCACCAGCAGCACCGGCCCCACACACGCAGGGCATCCATGGCGGCACGCGCAGCCGCGAATCAGATCAGACGCGCCCACCATCAACTCGTCGTGCCGGTCGTACAACTGGGCACTGAAACCGATTCCGGCAGGAATTCGCTCGTAAACATAGATTCGAGGAGCGGTCAACGCCTCCTGCGTCGGTGGAGAAGCAGCCGGTGGCCTGTGTGAAAGCAGTTCACCTTCGAACTGTTGTCGAATGATGGCAACGTCAATGTCGCGGCGGTCACACATCAGATGCAGCGGAGCCAGATTGCCCAGCGCATACGCCACCCCGTCCATTCCCGTACGCGCTCGCACACCCGCCTCCAGCCGGTAATGACAGCGCCTGCAAAGCAGCACCAGGTTGTCGAGCCTGTTTGCCAACCGGTCATTTCGGTTAAGCCCTGGAATATAGTTGAAAACACGGAAGGGGACCCGGTGATGCACGTCATGCTGGCGGTTGCCGGTCTCCGCCGCGCCGCACTCGGCACAGCGGTAGCCGTCTCGTTCACGCGTCTTTGCGCGCTGCTCCTGCCAGTCAGGACCATAATCGTTGGGTGAATCCCGCCAGTCCCCCGCCTCCATCAGCGCCTCCTGCGCTTCAGCGGTCACCTCCAGCCAGTAGGCGGCCGTATCCAGCGTCGTCGGCGGGTAGTCAAGCGGCAAAATCCCGAGATTTTCATGCGTGAACCGCCGCACTCGCCGGTACTGCGTCACCTGCGAGGTCACGAAAACCTCCCCGTAACCCAGCTCTGCGCCCCCGCTCACGCGGCTCTCGTGCACGGAAATCACCTCGATCTCAGTCTCCGTGCTGGCCTCCGTGTAATACTCGACCTCCGCCGGCCACACCCGCGCCTGTCTCTCCTCCAGGTCCAGATTCTCAACCAGGTAGCTGCGCCCTTCGTGAATGTATACCGCCCCCTCGTGCACCTGGAACGGCGCACTGGCCGCGTCGACCTCCCCTACCACTGTGAATCGATCTTCCCTCTGGTCAGGTGTCGCCTTTGCGTCGGCAGCGTGCGTTCTGCCCGCAATTCTTTGCCGGCCTCCGGAGCCTGAAACCGGCGCCCGATCGGAGCTTCCTGCCTGAACGACAACAGGCTCGCCGCCGACGCTGCGCAGGCCAAACTGGCGCGAAGGATATCCGTCTCCCCGCCACAAAAAACGGTTGCCGAACTGTTGCACACTTTTTTCTTCAGCCAGCAGCTCAAGCACCTCACCCGTGAAGGGGGACTGGCCAAACCTGTCCCCTTCTGCAAAGGGCAGTTCAAACGCCGCGCAACGCATCTGGTCCACCAGCAGCATAAGGTTATCCGCATTCGCAAAGGCTCTCTCCGGTGACCGCCGCAGGAGATACTGCGGGTTGTTGACGACATACTGGTCGAGCGCGCCCGCCGTTGCCACCAGCACCGCCACTGACTCTCCGGTTGTGCGCCCGACCCTGCCCCACTGCTGCCATGCCGCCGCGATCGTCCCCGGGTAGCCGCAGATCACCGCCGCCTCCAACTGGCCGATGTCAACTCCCAGTTCGAGCGCATTCGTGGCAACCACGCCCCGCACGCTTCCATTCCGCAACCCCGCCTCGATCTGGCGGCGCTCCAACGGCAGATAACCTCCCCGGTAACCTCGCACGGCACTGGGTGAGATGTGAACCGCATTTTCCTCCTCTTCACTGCCCCTGTCGCTTCCTTGCAGGCCCTCCCGTATGTAGCTGAGCAGCAGTTCCACCGTCAGGCGCGCCCGGCCGAAGACGATGGTCTGCAGACCGCCCTTCAGAAAGCGGACCGCCAACTCCTGGCTTTCCAGTACGCTGCTCCGTCGCAGGCCCTGGACCGGGTCGTACAGGGGTGGCGCGTACAACACTATGTGCTTCCTCCCCTGCGGCGCGCCGTTGTTGTCAATGACTTTGACTGGATGTTCGCTGAGGCTTTCAGCCAGTTGCTGAGGATTGGCGATCGTGGCGCTGGTCAGTAGAAATTGGGGATGGCTTCCGTAGTGGCCTGCAACTCGCCGCAGCCGGCGCATAACATTGGCCACGTGGCTGCCGAATACACCGCGATAGCTGTGCATTTCGTCAATGATTACGTAGCGCAGACCCGCGAGAAAACGCGCCCAGTCTCCATGATAGGGCAGGATCCCAGCGTGCAGCATGTCCGGATTGGAGAGAACCGCACGGGCATTCTGCCGGATCGGTCGGCGCTGCGCAGCAGGCGTGTCGCCGTCGTACGCCGCGAGGTAGCCCGCGCCGGCCGGTCCATGCGCGCCGGCCCTGTCGAAACCGGCTGCTTCGCTGATCCAATCTCCAATCTCCGCCAGCTGATCGTGGGCCAGCGCTTTCGTTGGAAAAAGGAACAGGGCCGTTGCCCCGGCATCGTTGAGCAGCGCCTGCAGCACCGGCAGCATATAACAGAGCGTTTTGCCGCTGGCCGTGGGGGTCACGACTGCAATCGAGGGGTGGCCTTCCAACGCAGAGGTTACCGCTTCAGCCTGATGGCTGTAGAGTTGCTGTATCCCCCGGCGCTGCAGCGCTCCCCTCAGCGCCGGGTGCAACGCTTCCGGTAGTTCGACCAGTTGACCAGCGCGGGCCGGCAACGTCTCCCAGGCGGTGACGTTGGCCATAAAGCCACTGTCCCGGCCCAATTCGGCGATGACATCTCCGATGCTCATAGTTTTGGTTGGTGGACAAATTCAGGGGGTCTGCTTGCATCCAGCGCCAAGCGTCAAACGCCCGTGATCCGGATCCCGCTGCCCTTCACCTTATTGCGGATGTTGATTCCGATGAGCACCGCAGTCAACCCTTCGCTGACGCTGCTGTTTAGCAGCGGGCCCGCGTCGATTGCCCGCATTCCTGCTGCCTGCGCCAGTTCCATCGCCGTCTGCTTTGCCTCTTTGTCGTCACCCGTAACGAGGATATCGCAATCTACCGCGTGGTCCAGATCTTTCAAATGCGTTGCGCTGATATTCTGAAACGCCGCAACCACGCGCGCCCCGATTCCCAGCAGTGCCTGCGCTTCTTCCGCCGCCGAACCACCCGGCGGACGCCATACCCGGCTCACCCGCGGCGGTTTCAACGGGACCACCACGCTCACGACCGTCTTTCCCTGGCAACCCGCCCGGATCTGTTCCAGGATTCCGGCCTGCGAATCGTACGGGACACTGAGCACGATCACAGCCGCCGCCGCCGCCGCCCCTGCGTTGGAATCGCCGCCAATTCGCGCCGGGAGTTCAGCCGGCAACATCGACCTCAACTCTGCCGCCGCGGCAACCGCTCGCTCACGGCTGCGGCTTCCGATCAGAACTGGATATCCGGCCGCCGCCCAGCGTAAAGCCAGGCCCGAGCCCTCCTCACCAGTACCCCCGATAACGGCGAGAGTTGGATTGGTCATTGCGCTCTCCTCTCTACTTGCAAACTAGCGGTCAGGCGCTCTATTGCCAGAACCTCTCCCAAGTCCCCTGCGCACGCTCCCGGCTCCGGGCGCTGATCTCCGCCTCATCCAACGTGAGCAACTCCCGCTCGCGCATCAGTACCCGGCCGTGACAGATCGTGCTGTGGACGTGACCGCCGCTGATGCCGAACAGGATATGCCATGGCAAGTTATCGCCGTGCAAGGGCGTTGTGGGGTAGTAGTCGAGCAGAATGAGGTCAGCAAGAGCGCCGGGAGCCAGAATTCCAATCGGTTTCTCGAAGAAGGCGTGGGCCAGCCCTCTGTTGTTGTAAACCGCCATCTGCAACACTTTATCCGCGCCCAAGGTTCGCGGGTCACCGCTGTTCACCTTGTGCAGCTGGTCCGTCACCTTCATCTCGGCGAACATGTCATTGCTGAAGCCGTCGTTGCCGAGGACGACCGGCATCTCTCCGCGCAGCATCGCCGGCACGTTGGCCGCGCCTACCGCATTGTTCATGTTCGAGCGGGGCTGGTGCGATACAAAGGTCCCCGTCTCCTTCAGCAAGGCCATCTCCCAGCCATCGATGTGAACACAGTGGGCAAAGATGCTTTCAACCCCTGTGATGCCGAATCCGTGCAATCTCTCGACCGTTCGTTTACCGCTCCGGCCCAGGCTGTCCCAGGCGTCGGCCTGGTGTTCGGCAACGTGAACATGAAAACGGTTGCTTTCCGCCCGGCAGGCCTCCAGCGTCTCGTCAGAGAGCGTCATGCTGGCGTGCAAGCCAAAAGTGGCGGCCACCCGCTCCGCCAACGACGAATCGCGCAATGCCTCGGCAAAGCGCACGTTCTCGCGTATCCCTGCCCGCGCCGCCGCAGGACCATCCCGGTCCGTCACCTCGTAACAGAGGACCGACCGCAGCCCGCTGGTCTCTACCGCGGCGGCGATCGCGTCCAGGCTCCCGTCGATCGCATTCTGGCTGGCGTGGTGGTCAACTAAAGTCGTCGTACCGTTGCGGATGGCATCTGCCAGACAGACCTCCGCTGAACTCTGCACGCCTTCCAGGTCCAGCGACCGGTCCAGCGGCCACCACAGTTTCTGCAGGATCTCCGGAAAATCCCTGGCCGGCGCACCCGGAATATACATCCCCCTGGCAAATGCGCCGTAGAAGTGCGTGTGAGAGCAGATCATGCCCGGCATCAGCAGCTTGCCCTGCGCATCCCACCGCTCAGCGTCAGGATAGCGGCTCAGCAACGGGCCGCTCTCGTCAACATCCACGATCTCGTCTCCGTGGACATAGACGCCGCCATCTGCCAGGACTCGGTTCGAACCGTCAAAAGTGATTGCGATCGCGTTGTGAATGAGCATTCCCAACCCGTCTCCTCCTCCGCTGGATATCGAATCGTTACTTGCTGTCAGTGGAAATTCGAAATTTGAGCTGCCGAAGTTATGAAGTATAAGGTTGCCCGTTGGAAACGCAAAAGCCGGGAAGGGTCCCGCCCTGATTCCGGGCCCTTCCACGCGGCTTGCTTGATTTTCGCAAACTGCATGAACTCCTTATACTGAAATCTCCTGAACGGAACTCGCGAAAGAGGAGCGCGCTGTGAAAATATTGGTTACGGGCGGAGCAGGCTTTATCGGCAGCCACATCGTGCGCTGGCTGCGTAGGGCCGGGTACGAGGTCGTGACCGCCGATAATCTGCGAACCGGCAAACGGACCAATCTCCCCGCCGATGTACCGCTCTATGAGGTGGACATTCGCGATCAAGCCGCTCTTGCCGATCTTTTTGCAGCCGAACGTCCTCAGGCGGTAGTGCACCAGGCCGCCCTCGCCAACGTGCGCGAAAGTATGGAGGACCCCATTACCTATGCCGAGGTCAACATAATCGGAACTCTGCATCTTCTGGAACTGGTGAAAGACTACAACTGCTCCAAGTTCATATTTGCCAGCACCGGCGGCGCGGTCTATGGAGAAGGCAATCTCCCGACCAGGACAGCAGTTGAAGGTGATGAGGAAGGCCGAAGACCTCCCGGTTCACCGACTCTGCCTTTCACCGAGGAAAGCCGCCCACAACCCAAGGACAACTACGGCGCCAACAAGCTCAGCTGCGAACACTACGTCGAGCTGTATAATCAGAACTACGACCTGCCATACGTCATCCTGCGCTACGCCAACGTTTACGGCCCGCATCAGGATGCAAATGGCGAGGCCGGTGTCGTCGCCATCTTCACCGGCGCCATGCTGTCCGATCAAGCCACCCACATCACCGGCGACGGCGGCCAGCAGCGTGACTTCGTCTACGTGGACGACGTCGCCAGGGCCAACATTCTGGCCCTGAACAGTGATCTGACCGGCACCTACAACGTGGGCACAGGCCTCCCTACCGACATCAACACCCTCTACCGACAGCTCGCAGATCTGACCGGGTATGGCCGCATACCATCCCGTTTGCCCCGACCAACCGGCGAAGTGCGCGCTACATGGCTGGACTGTTCCAAAGCCGGGCAGGAGTTAGGCTGGGAAGCCGAAATCGACCTGAGTGAGGGTCTCCGCCGCACCGTAGAGTGGGCCAGAACTGCAGCGGTCACAGCGTAGCAGCAATCCTGCCGCACGATCCCCTGCCTTGTTTTCGCTGTTAATAGGGGCAACGATGCACATCGTCGTCAGTGGCTGGTTTTGGGGACAACCCAACACCGGCAGCGGTCAATATCTGCACCGGTTGTTGCCCCAACTGGCGGCCCTGAACACGCCGGCAGGGACGGCAAATGCCGCGGACAGTCACGGCCGCGCCGAAACACACAACCAAGCCCGGAGGGCAGACAACCGGAAACCGATCAAGTACACGCTGCTCCTGCCCCGCAACCCGGTGGAAAGCAGACAAGGCGACGCATTGGCCCCATTTCCCTCCCATTTGACCACTGTCGTTTCCCCGCCTCCACCGCTGCCCCGCCAACTGGCAAAGGTCTACTGGGAACAGGTGACGGTGCCTCGCCGCGCTCGCAGTCTGGGCGCCGATCTGTTGCTCGTCCCCTACTGGGCGGCACCCTTATGGCAGCCCGCCCCAACGGTCGTCACCGTCCACGACCTGATCCCTCTGATACTGCCGCCCTATCGCGGGGGATGGCCGGGCCGGCTCTATACCCGGCTGGTCTGTTCTTCGACCCGGCGCTGCGTCGCCGTATTGACCGTCAGTGAAGCCAGCAGGCGGGACATTATCGCTCATCTCGGCCTACCTGGCGAACGCGTATATGCCGTTCATCACGGACCGAACAGGGCAATTGGGGATCCGGAGCGGCAAGAAAGGGACCCGTCCATCTCCCGCGGACGGCGTGTGGCGCGCAAGTATTCCTTGCCGGAACGCTACTTTCTCTATCTCGGTGGCTTTGACGTGCGCAAAAACGTGGTGGGGATCGTGCACGCCTATCGAAGATACCTCGACCTCGGCGGGGACCCGGCCGTCAAGCTCGTCGTGGCAGGCAAACTGCCGCGTTCGGATTCGGCCTTCTTCCCAGACCCACAGCGGCTCGTCCGTCAGCTAGAACTGACCGAACAGGTGCAGTTCATCGGTTGGGTCGAAGAAGCAGACAAGGCACCGCTCTATGCCGCCGCCGCCGCCTTTCTCTTCCCCAGCCTATATGAGGGCTTCGGCATGATGCTGCTGGAGGCCATGGCCGCCGGTTCGCCGGTCATTACCAGTTCGGAGTGAGCCGGAATTCAAACGCCTCACCGCTGTTCGGTACATAGCAGACCTGGCGCATGCTCAGCGACGGGTGATCGCGACCAAACTCCTCGGTGATCTGCCAGAGTTCCGGGCTGTCCAGGAAGATCGACATCACTGCAGCACATGCTGCGACAGGGTTGGGGACCGACGTGTAGGCAGCCAGCCAGGCGCGGGCCGCTTCCGTGTATCGATTCTCCGGTTGTTCCTCCTCCAGCGTTTCCAGCAGCGCCTCGGCCTCTGATCGCTGGTTGTTTAGCGTCAGAACCTGTACAAGCCGGAAGTTGGCCAGCCCTCTCAACAGGGCCGTCTCCTCCTCCGAACCCGTTCCCTGAACGCTGCATGGCTGCAAATCAGGCGACTCCAGCGCATCCTTGTACATCTCGATCGCTGTCGCATAGCTCGCTCGGTTCCCCTCTGGCCCAGCAGCCTGGAGCGCTACGTTCGCCTCGATCAAGCGCAGCCCCAAGCAGTTGCTGGCGTCGTTCGCACGGTCATAGGACCACGTGTGCCGGCGCAATGGCGTGCCATTCATGCTGTACCAGATCTCCGTATGCGGTATATCCAGCCCCTTCTCCTCCCTGCCGCTGACACCGCCGCTGAACCAGAGGCGCCGGATACGGGGGAGATCTGATGACTCATCTTCGTCTATGTCAACCAGGACTTTGCCTTCCGCGATCGCGGCGCCTGGCCCAATCACCGACTGGTATGCAGCGGCTTCACTGTCCCAGGTGATGGCCTCTACTGTAAGCAGACAGAACGTTGTGCAACGCTCCAACTGCCAGATTAACTCCGCTCTGCCATCCCCGTTGGCATCACCAATCGCCAGCATCCTGGGTAGTCCCTCGATTTCAGGCGCGTAGACCGTCCCAAAACTGCCGTCATCGCGCTGGTGTAGAATCAGAACAACGCCTTCCGCCCCGCCCGGACCGTATCCGTCATCGCTCACTGCCGACGGCATCGCAATGACATCTTTCAGCCCGTCCTGGTTCAGATCGTAGATAAGCAGTCCGCCCCGCTCATCACCCATTGCATCACAGGCCTGCAGCCAGGCGTCGAGGAAGATCCTCAGCTTCAGGATTCCACTTTCCTGTCTCTCGCCGTCCGACGCCCCGACAGTACTCTGTCCCCCGGTCAGCTCATCGATTACGTTGGGAAGGATCGCGAGATACTCTGCCGCGCTCTCCGGACAGACCGGCAGTCCTGCGGTCTCGGTCAGGCGCGGTTCGGGCACTTCGTCCTGCTCAAACGCCAAGTATGGGCATACGTCCTCAGCTGCAAAAGTAGGGTTGGCATAACCGTAATCGGCCAGTATATTCACCACCTCAGGGTTCGCCGCGGCGAAATTATAGACTGCTTCGCAAGCTGTCCTGGCGTCTCCGCTCTGCTGGTACGCGGCCAACCACCGTACACCCACTTCTGCATAGATCTGTCTCTCATACGTGGACGCAAGCCGCTCCACCCTTGCCGCGGCCAACTCAGGATTCGACTCATAGCCCGCAATCAACGCAAGTCGGAAGAGGGCAAAACTGCGCAATTCGGACAGCTCATTGGCCCGGTCCCCACAAGCCTGCCAGGTACTGTTCTCAGCAGCATCCGCATAGAGCCACTGTGCCTTTTCGAGGTAGAGTTCGCTCGTCATGGCGTGATTGGCATCAATTACCGTATGGTAAAGGCAGAGGCTGGGCATCATTCTTTCGCTACTCAAGGCATATGGCGCGCCGTCAGTGCTCGTCCATACCGCGAGCCGGGCCCGCTGCGGACCGGCGTCGGCTCCGTCGTACTGACCTCCTAACAAACGGATCTCATTGGGCCTGCCCGGTTTGTCGCTGGGGACCAACGATACGGTTGCCCCAGCCATCGTAATCGTGCCTTTGGTCCAATCCCGCCACGCAACACCATCCCAGCTGCGGATGTGCACCGTGACGAAGCAGGAACTTGGCCCGCATACGGTATCCGTCCAAACGACGTCGGTCAGACCGTCGGCGTTAATGTCCTGGGTTGCCAGCAAGTCAATCGTTCCGGTTGCAGCGATCTCATAGCTGAGAGAGTGTCCTTCTCCACCGTCGAGTATCACCAGTTCCTGTTTGTCCGCCTCAGTCCCACTCCCTCGTCCGGTAACCGCGCCTGATCGCCTTCCTTCGGCGTTCGTAAACACGAGGACGGCGTCATCTACGCTATCGGAGGTGAGATCTGCGTTGACCAGAAGGCGAAACTCGACTCCGCAATCCGCCAGAAATGAGGTAAGTTGTGCATGGCGGTTGGATGTCGGAATGCCGAAAAGGGCAGTCAGCGTCTGGCCCAGGCCATCATGCGCTTCCGGACACGAGGGCAGGGTCACCCGCCTGGGCAATGGCAGGCTGATGCGAGGCATGAAAAAGGGTTCCGGCTCACTGTCCGTCGAGAGAATGGACAAGAGATCCAGAACAGGCGTCGGCGTAACAAGAGGAGATGGTCTCTCTTCCGGCGCGTCGACCTGCACCTCTTCCTGCGTTTCCACTGGCGCAACTGTCGGCGCCAGGGTCGGCACGCGGGTCGGGGTCGCCAGGAAAACCGGGATCAGCAGTCTCTCCCCTACAAGCAGCGTTTCATTGGGACGTACTGATTTGGGATTCGCCCCTTGCAATAGATCAACGGGCACGCCAAACTTCTCGGCCACGGAAATCCAGCCTTCTCCCCGTTGGACGATGTAATACTCCTCTTCGCTATCCGGAGTCCATGGGATAAAGAGACTTTCGCCGACAATCAGCCACCCGTTTGGACGTACGGAATCGGGGTTTGCCTCCTGTAGTTGGCTCACCGTCAAGCCGACTCGGTGCGCCACCAGCGGCCAGCTGTCTCCCGGCTGCACGATGTATGTATAGCCGCTCTCCTGTGCCGATACCGAAACGATCTGCAACAAGCAAAGCAGCGCAATCACCAAAAATGCCAGCCGTGACCCCAACCTCATCGAACTCTCCTGCAACCTCTGGCAGCCCATTGTTCTTGGTTGCAAACACCGTTTCAACACTGTACCGAGACTTCCCACACCGACCGCACTATACCCGCCAATAGAGAGTTCGTGACTGTTAAGGAGATTCCAGCCCGAGCTTCTCACGGGAAAGTACCGTTCACTGTACCCCATCATAATAGTCGGTGCAAGGTCAGGGTCAGCAACGGTTTTCATCCCCAGCTTGGCGGGACTCTCAGTCAGCGGGTAGAATTCAGCGATGAACTCGATTCTGACGATCGAACTTACGCACATAGCCGAGACGGGAGAGGCCGTTGGCCGCGACGAGGATGGCCGGGCTGTTTTCGTCGCCGACGCTATCCCGGGAGAAACAGTCGAAGTGGACATCACGGCTGAGTCAGATCGCCTGCAGCGGGGTACTCTTCGCAAGATAGTGAAAACCAGCCCGGATCGCGTGCAGGCGCCCTGTCCGCATTTCGGACTCCGACATCCTGTGACAACCGCCGAAGGACGACTCTTCAATTCGTCCTGGCGCCGCGCCGGTTGCTCCGGTTGCCTGTGGCAGCATATCGACTACGAACGCCAGTTATCCATGAAGCGGGAAATTATTGTCAACATTTTGGCGCGCGAGGCACGTCCTGGCGCAACCCGCCAGAAGAGCCGGCAAATCGCCGAAAACCTGGTAGCGGACGTCATCGCCCTTGGGGCAAGCGCAGACGAACTGTCCCCTGCCGCGCCGGCCGTGCTCGACTTCGGATTCCTCACACAAATGCGATTCGACCTGGCACAGTCTCAGCTACTCACACTTGCCGGTCGCGACCGAGAACCGGTAACCATTGACGCCTGTCTTCTCCACCACCCGCAACTGGCCGAACTGTTCGCAGGATTCCGAAACGATCGATACGACGTGGAGGGTGCAGAAGAAGATGGGCTCGCTCCGCAATCCGAACCTCTCCCCGTCCACCGCGTAACACTCGCCGTAGGCGGTACGGCCGGCCCCCTGAGCGAGTCGGCAAAGGGCGTACTCATCCTGCACAGTGAAAGCGACAATCCGCCCAGCTTGGAACTGGGTCTGCCGGTGAACGTCTTCTTCCTCCACGAAACCGATGAACCTGCGCTGGAGTTGCTCGTCGGCGACTGGAGTTATAGCTTGCAAGTGGAAGGGCATCAGCTTTCCGCCTATCCGCCGCTTGGCAACGGCGCCCGCGACAGCCATCTGCTGGCCGATGAAGTCCTGTCTGCCGTGGCGGCAGAGATGCTTGAACTGAAGACGTTCGAGCATCTTCTCGAACTGTGGGCCGGTATCGGCGCTCGCTCCGCCGTCTTGTCCGAAAGGGTCGCCACTATCGTCGCCGTTGAAGAAGCAGAGTTGCCTGCAGCCGCGTTGCGCGTCAATCTGGAAAGGTTCGACAATGCCGACGCTTGGCACGGGGAGATGCTGCCCACGATCCGGAAACTGCGTCGCGGCCAATACCATTTTGATGCCGCCCTGCTCGCGCCGCCCGGCGGCCATATTGAGCCGGAACTGTTTTCCCTGCTCACCCGCATGCGTATCCGTCGATGCGCCCTCATTACCGAAGAACCGGGGCGCCTGGCGCGGGCGCTGGCCGCCCTGGACGAAGAGGGCTATCGTCTGGCGGCCGTCCAGCCGGTCGATCTTCAACCCCATCAGCCAGGTTCGACGCTTGTCGCTCGCCTTGACAGAAAGTAAGTAGAAGCATGCCGCAATCCGCCTCAACAGTAAGTGAGATTAAGGACAGATGAGCGATTCAATAGAGATCCGCACCATCACATCAGTTGAAGACTGTCGTCGCGTGCAGGTGGTCCAGGATCTTGTCTGGGGCGGTGGGCATGGCGACACCATGTCGATCCACGTGCTGGTCACGCAGACCAAGAGCGGCGGTTTGCTGCAAGCCGCATTTGTCGAACGGGGCGCCGAGGAGACGGAAGGGATGGTCGGCTTTTCCTTCGGCTGGCCGGCATTCGGCTATGACACCGCCGGCGAGCGAAAGCTGAAGTTCTGCAGCCATATCATGGGAGTCCTGCCCGCATGGCACGGCCGCGGCATCGGGCTGCGCCTGAAGCTGTCCCAAAGGGAGGAGTTGCTACGCCAAGGTTGGACCGACTGGGTGACGTGGACCTTTGATCCGTTGCAGAGAGTGAACGGCCGCCTGAATATCAGCCGGCTCGGCGGCATCAGCACCACCTATCTGCGCAATGTCTATGGCGAGATGACGGACAGCCTCAACGCAGGCATGCCGACCGACCGGTTTCAAGTGGACTGGTATCTGGACAGCCCCCGCGTGCGAACTGCTCTCAGCGCCGATCCTCCGAACACGGA
The DNA here is from genome assembly GCA_965204525.1 of Caldilineaceae bacterium. Classification (GTDB taxonomy): domain Bacteria; phylum Chloroflexota; class Anaerolineae; order Caldilineales; family Caldilineaceae; genus Bin5. The sequence continues at coordinate 4,924,590 of OZ241994.1, forward strand.
ATGGTCCACAGATTCTCTGCAACGCGCTCGTACCCATTCCCAGGACGACAGCCGATTGCGGGTGCCTCACGGGCCTCCGCCCTCACCGGATGGCCGTCCCTACGCGCTTCCCCTGCCCGACAACGTCGACGCGTTGCGACGCGCCGGAGGGACTCTGCTCTTCGACTGGCGCTTCTTCGTTCGCCAAGGCGCCGAGAGCTGCCTGGCCGCCGGCTACGCTCTGGCGGGTTGCACACTGATCGAAAATGAGTGGCATTACATCTTCGTGTTGCAGGACTGAGTTCGTTCCACGCGCTCCGCGAACTGTATGCCCAATCTAAAGCTGGCAACCGCCGCAAGTTCATAACGCGGTGAGCGGCCAACTTTCAGCAATTTATTGACTCATTCCTCTGATTTCGGTATACTTCCTTGCTTGTAAGGACAGAGAACTGTCCGACACCGTGATTTGAGTAGTTCTCGTTATCGACATGATCTCCGGCCAGCGCCGTGCCAGGCGCACGGCGGTCAAACATGACAATCAAGCGGGTTAAGAGTTGCAGCAGGAACTCAGAGTGAATCACAATTTTTGACCTCCACGAACACAGAAAGGATTCCACATGTTTCAGGAAGCCATTGCCAATCTCATCGCCAAGACCGCGGTTGAAACCGTCAGCGCCCACTGTGACGGCCCCTGCGGCGTCTATGACCCGGCCTCTGCACGCATCGCCGCCGAAGCGGCGCTGTCGATGACCAAGAAGATCATCGACCTCGGTTCGGCAGATTCCGCCGACCACAACACCTATGGTCGCTTCGTTGCCATCAAGGAACAGCAGGCACATCTGGCCAAAGAGGAGTTGCTCATCCTCTGGACAGACTACTTCAAGCCGGAGCACCTGGACGAATACCCGGACCTGCATGAAAAGTTCTGGAACGCTGCCAAGCTTTGCTCGGCGGTCAAGCAGGGCGTGGACGTTGATGCAGCCAACGACCTGATGGCCGCCATTGAGGACATCCACAACGTCTACTGGGCCACCAAGGGTCGGGATGTAGCCTACTACGTGGCCACCTGATTCCGGGTAAGCCTGAATCGGTCTGATCCCGCAGACCGATCACAACGTATATCAGCAGACAGCGGCCGGATCCATAACAGGATCCGGTCTCTCTTTTGGAGAGGGAAATGGAAGGGGAACTGCCCCGCAGCGGCTGGCGGGAGATGGCGCTGTGGCTGATCCGCAGGCGTCGGCTTTTTCGCGTGACCGGAGAATCGATGACGCCGACTCTTATGTCCGGCGCCGTGGTGATGCTGGATCCCCGCGCTTACCGCTCGCGAAGCCCGCAAGAGGATGAGATTGTCGTCACGCGCCATCCCCGCCGCACCGAGCTGCAAATCGTCAAGCGCGTCGCGGCGGTTATCGAGGGCCGTACTGAACGCAGTGCCCTAGGCATAGGGCTCATACTTGCCAGCGACAACGCCGCGGCCGGTGCTGACAGTCGCACATTCGGGCCGGTCGCGCTGGATCTCGTGCTGGGAAAGGTAGTCAGCTGCCTGCGCCAGTAGATGCAGGGTATAGAGAGACCTGAGGATACCGCCTTCTTTTGATTCCAGCTTGAGCTCTAACGGCGCTGGCGGGGATCGAGCGCGTCGCGCAGGCCGTCGCCGATGAAGTTAATGCTGAGAATCGTGAGGGAGATGAACATGCCGGGCCAGATGACGAGCCACGGATTCTGGGTGATGAAGTCTTTGTTCTCAAAGAGCAGCCGCCCCCACGTAGGCACGTTGGAAGGAAAACCCAGACCCAGGAAAGAAAGAGCCGACTCGGTGAGTATCGCCGCAGCCACCCCCAGCGTTGCCGACACAATAATCGGGCTCAGAACGTTGGGCAGGATGTGCTGCCACAGGATCGAAGGCTCGCGCGTCCCAACGCTGACCGCAGCCTCGACGAACTCCTTCTCCTTGATAGACAACACCGATCCCCGCACGACCCGGGCCGTCGGCATCCAGCCTAGAATGCCGATAACGAGCACCACGAGCAGGAAAATGCCCGGTTCCGGGCCCAGCAAAGCCTTAAGCGAGTCACGGAACAGCATAATGATGACCAGCAGCAGTGGCAGGCTTGGTAAAGCCAGCATAAGGTCCGTGAAGCGCATGAGCGGATTGTCCAGCCGGCGGAAAAAACCGGATAGCACGCCGACCAGCGTGCCAAAGGTGATGGAGACGAACATGGCGACGACGCCGACAGCCAGCGAGATGCGCCCGCCGAACAGGTTGCGCGCCAGAGTGTCCCGCCCCAGGTCATCCGTGCCCAGCGGGTACTTCACCGAAGGGGGTTGATTGATCGAATTAATGTCGTCGACGATGAAGCTGTATTCCGGGTCTACCGTGTAGATGAGAGGACCGGCGAGGACGCCTATCACCAGTAAGACAAGAACGACTACGCCGATGTTTGCCAGATTGTGGCGGCGAAAGCGCAGCCATACATCCCCCCACAAAGTACGATGCTGGCGTTGCGGGAGTTCTGAGGAGAGGCTCTCAGCGGATGCCGTTTCCGTGCCTACGGCCATATTCAATCCTGCGGCCAGCAGTTCGCGGTGCCTGGCCCGATAGCCCAGTGACAGTTGGCCACTGCGCTCTAGCTGTACCGGATACGTGGGTCGAGAATGCCGTAGATAACATCGGCAATAAGATTGAAAGCGACAATCAAGCAGGCAAAGATAAAGGTGACCGTCTGTACCAAGGGAATGTCGTTCAACTGGATCGCGCCGATGAGGAGCGCCCCCAGGCCGTTTACGCGGAATATCTGTTCGGTGATGATAGCGCCGCTGAAAATTGCGGGAATGCCCAAGGCGATGAGAGTGACAACAGGGATCAGGCTGTTGCGCAGAATGTGGCGAATTACGACATATCTTTCGCGAAAACCTTTGGCCGTCGCCGTTCGTACGTAGTCCATCGGAATGTTGTCGAGCATCGACGAGCGCGTAAAGCGGGCCAGAATCGCCGCCTGGAAAAAGCCGAGAACCGCCACCGGCATGGCACTCTGCCTCAACTGTTCGACAAAACTGTGCCAATCTACTACCTGAAGATTCGTGTCATAGATCATTGGAAACCATTTGAGCTTCACACTGAACAACAGAATCATCAAGAGGCCGGTGAAGAAGGTCGGGATCGAATAGCCGATAAGCGAAATGAAGGTCCCAACCTGATCGAAGATCGAGTACTGTCGAATTGCAGAGACGACACCGATCGGCAGCGCGATCACAATCGCGACCACATAGGCCAGCCCCACAACCCAGAGCGTCTGCGGTACGCGCTCCAATATCATATCCATCACGGGAACACCCCGACTGCCCCAGGAGGTTACCCGTAACCGCTTCTCCCCATCCCCGATCTGAATGTCGAACGCCCTCTCGATCAGTGACAGCGGCTCGTTGACAAAGAACTGGCGCATCCACAGCCCATACTTGACCGGAAAGGGCTCATCCAGCCCCATCGCCTTGCGAATCTGCTGGCGGACCTCGGGGCGAATCGTCTCCGGCAGCGCGCTGGTCGGGTCCCCGGGCGCGAGATCGAGCACCGCAAAGATGACAAAGCTGATCGCGATAAGGGTTGGAATAATTGTCAGGATGCGACGGACGAGATATTGGCCCACGGCGTCACTTGGGGGAGACAAAATAAGAAGGAGGAGAGCATTCCTCTCCTCCCTCCCAAATTCAGATTAGCGGTGCCATTCGCCGACATTCCACATCTGGCTGTCCCAACCGTTGATCCAGACACCCTTGAGGGTGTTCAGCTGGGCCGAGACTTCGCCGCGGTAGACCAGTGGAATCTGGTAGAAACTTTGAACATTGATATCGTTCAGCTGCTTCACCAGCGCTTCACGCTCCGGGCCGACCGGCGTCTGCGTCAGTTGTTCGAAGAGCGCGTCGAATTCCGAGTTACAGCCGCGGAAGATGTTACCGCCGCCCCAGGAGTTGTCCCGCATCGGAATCTGTTCGCAGATCCAATTCGAAAGATGCTGCTGCGGGTCAATCGTGGGACCGGTCGTGTACATCTGCAGGTCCGTGTAGAACTTCTGATAGGTGTCGGGGCTGTTGGGATCGCCGCCGAAGAACACGCTCGCGTCGTGGTTGATCAGTTCGGTCTCGATCCCGATCTGGAGCCACCACTGGCGCAGAAGGGCCTGCGTTTTCTGACGTACCGAGTTCGTAGAGGTCTGGTAGGAGATCTTGAGCGGAATGCCGTTGTACTCACGGATGCCGTCACCGTCCGAGTCGAGGACGCCGTTTTCGTCCAACAACGCATTGGCGCCGTCAATGTCCTGGGTCAGACAACCGTCATTTGCATCTGATACATAGTGGAGCGGGGCCGGGATCACGTTGCAGGTTGGCTGGCCGGCAAATCCGTAGAGCTGTTCGGATATGAGCGTGCGATCGATCGCCATTGACATCGCCTGTGGAATCGGCGGGAATGTCAGGAAGGGATGGGGGTTGTCGCCGTCCATGTATTCGGAACGATCATCGCCCAAATCGGAGTGCGGGTTGGTCTGGTTGACCAGGACGCGCTCGACATAACCGGCAAAGGCGGAGATCACTGTGCCCAGCCCGGCAGCTTCCATGTCGCGCAGAATGTCCGGCTCTACCTGCAGATTCCAGGCATAGTCGGCTTCTCCGGTCTCAAGGACGGCACGGGCCGCCGACGCGGCGTCGCCGCCGCCCTTGAAGATCACCGTGTCAAAGTAGGCCGGTTCGCCGTGGTAGTGCGGGTTCCGTTCATATACGGCGACGTCGTTTACCTTGAAGTCGATGATGCGATACGGACCTGTTCCGAGTGGGGCGGTGTTCTCCTCGTTGCAGGTCTGCGCAGCCGCGCCCACACAGTTGGCGAACTGGGCACTGCTGATGATCGGCGTATTTGCGCCGACAAAAGCGTTGTACGGATACGGTGTCGGCGAATCGAACGTGATCTTGATCGTTCGGTCATCAAGCGCTTCGACACTTTCTATGCCCAGGAAAGCCTCGCTGGCTGTGCAGCCGGTCTCCTCGTGGCTACAGTACTCCCACGTGAAGACGACGTCTTCGGAGGTCACGTCGCTGCCGTCCGACCAGAGCAGCCCTTCCTTGAGCGTCCAGGTAATCGTCATGAGGTCTTCGGAAATGCCGCCGTTCTCGATGGTGGGGATTTCCACCGCCAGTCTGGGCACGATAGTGCCGTTCGGGTCGTAGTTGGCCAGGGGTTCCAGCGTAATCGCGCCGGCGTCCTGGTCCTTTGTGCCGCCCGACAAATACGGTCCGGGCAGAGAGGCGGCCTGCCAGTAGAGAATGGTCAGAACCTTGCCCTCTTCCTCCATTACCTCTTCTTCTGCCATCTCTTCATCAGCAGCCATGCTCTCGCCGCCGGTCGGCGCCGCTGCCGGACAGGCAGCCAGCAAAAAGGCCATCGCCAGCAAAATGGCAATGACTCGCACGGTTGAAATGTGCCTTCCCATCATCGATTTCTCCTTTTCACTATTAAGATATGTGGATTTAGTGTGCGTGGTCGGCCGCACGAGTGTCACCCAAGACGACCCGTAGTAGAGCAATATCGCGCGGCTTTCGCATACTGGGCAAGAGTTGCCAGTGGGGGAGTCGGTGGAGCACAACTGCCTCAAGAGATTCGCCTGCACTATTGCGGGATCGTCTCTGCGATTTGTGCAGAAGCTATACTACCATTCTTTTTAGGTGTAATCCAAATGGCTTCAGGAGAGCAAAGGATCCGAATTACGAATCGGTTGCAAGCCTTTCGCCGAATTTCTGAAGGCCCGCTGCAACCCGTTGCGGCACGTGACGTGCCCGGGAATTGAGAAAGGCCAGTATGCGGTCCGGCTGGACGCCCTCAGCGGAGGCCCTGTTCAAACTGCGCTGGTTGATCTGGTAGAGATAATTGGGGTAACTGGCCTGCCAGTTGCTGAACCGTTCCACGCGAAATCGGTCCATCAAAGGAGTGTCTGCAGGCAGCTCAACAGTGAAGTCTTCTTCGACAACGATGGAGTGCCGCCGCGCCTCATTCGGCGTCTCGCTGTCGTGGCCCAACCAGCGGGCCCCCCCGGCGCTCAGCGAAAACAGCAGATCGTCGCCCGCCGAGGGCTCCGCCAGATCGACGGCTGACAGCCAGTAGATAGGACCGTTCAGAAGGAAACGCAGCAGCACGCCTTCTACCTGGTCCCAATGCTCGAATCCGCGCAGGAATTTATCGGTGTTTTCGACACGGATATACCAGCTATCGTAGTCGCCGGTGGGGCGCTGAAAGTCAGGTATCGTCTCCTTGATGGCGCTAACGACGTCGGTCTGACTGTACCAGGCGCCAGGCTGTAGACGGGCAAGGAGCTGCAGAACGACCTCCCGCGTTTGCAGAGGATTGTTCTGCCAATTGCCAACCGAACAGTCGAGGCCTGGAATGCGCACCAGGTCGTTCCACTCCGAGGAGGTACGCCAAGCCTCCCAGAGTGAGAAGTGCTGTTCGGAACGCGGTTGCTCCAGAAAGGCGTAGACGCGGTTCCCTGTGAGGCGAACCCGTTCGTCGTCCGCGCGGCGCAGCCAGCCCAGCCGCCTTGCCAGGTGCAAAAGAAGAGCGACTCGGGTCTCTTCAATACTGGCGGAGGCGGCCGGAGCCTCGAATGGAGACACGAAACCGTCTTTGGACTTGAGGCGCATCATCAGTTGGTCGATGTCGTCAGGATCCGGAGCGCCGTCGGCCTGCAGGCGCAGCCCTTCGGTATGCAAAAACCCTAGGAGCGTGCCCGCATCTTCAAGAAAGGCATCCTCCAGCCGGAGCATTCGGGATGACAGCGGCGGGGGCACCGGCGCAGCGGCCAGCCCCTGCTCGCCGTCGGCGGCCGTCGGCTGCGGCAGCCAGGGAAGGATATCACTGGGAATGAAGATGATCGTGTGGGCGTTCTGACCTTCCCCTTTGTACGTGCGGCCAATCAGTCCGTAATAGTAGAGAAACTCAGCAACGCTCTCCGGCGCGTTCCAAGGTTGTTCCCGCTCCAATTTGGATGGACCCATCTGCCGGATGCTGCCGTATTCGCGGCTGAATTGAGCTTCTCGCATTTCGCCCCCCTCCGCAATCAGGAGGTCCAAGGCAGACCTGACCCTTGGATAGGAATCGGTAATCTCCTGAAAGGCCATCAACACCGAGGTTGGGTCTGTGATCTGGCCAGCCAGGCTATCGATCATTGCCCGGACATTTTTTTCCCCATCCAGAGAGGCGCCCCGAAGCTCCGCAATTACATGCAGGTGGATCTCCGGGTATTCGACAAGCATCTGACTCGTTTGCGGCATCTGCGTTTTCCTGAAGCGCTCTGGCTCAGCACTCAGCCTTTGTCCAGCCTGACGCTTTGCAGGGCCTTGCCAATCTGGGCCAACCTGTGAGACAATGTGCCCAGAAAAGAAGGTGAAGCGGCAATCTCACAGTGACTGGAGGCCTGTCGAAATGACCCGCGATTCATCCTTTGTACCCCAAAGCGGCGGATGGCGCTTTTCCGATATTCTACGCGATTTTGCTGTAGTATGGCAACTGATGGGCGATCCGCAGGTATCGATTCTTCTGCGAGTCGGTTTCCCGGTGTTGGCGATTCTCTACTGGATATCGCCGATCGATCTGTGGCCGGGGCCTCTGGATGACATCGCCGCTGTCGTACTGGCAGGTCGCCTGTTCGTGCAGATGGCCCCGCAGGACGCCGTACGGCGCGCCCTCGTGCGGCTTGGACATATTTCGCCGGATGAACCGGACCGGGAGGTCTGGGATATCTGGGACGAAGACGACAAGACGATCCCCGGAGACTGGCGAGTCGTTGACGACAAGTAGGAAACGACGCGCCTTTCACAACAGATGAATGACGCGCTGCTTGATCAAGTTGCCCGGACCGTAGACCGCCAGCGGCTGATCGACACTGCTGTTGCGCTGGTCGAGGTACCCAGCCCCACCCGCAGCGCGGGCCCGGCCGCTGATCGACTTGCCGAGCTCCTGACCGCTGACGGCTTTTCCGTCCAGCGCCCTGAAGCCGACTGGCCGCAAGCGCCAATCGTCATGGCCGCGCTCGACAGTGGCAGGCCCGGCCCCACTCTTCAGTTCGACGGCCATCTGGATACCGTGCATCTGCCCTATGTGCCGCCGCGCGTTGAGAATGACACGCTCTACGGCTCCAGTTCCGCTGATATGAAAGGCGGCATCGCGGCGGCCTTGGAAGCGTTGCGCGTGTTGCGTACACTCGACGCTCTGCCGGCGGGCAGAGTGCTGTTTACGGCACATGATCACCACGAAGGACCGTGGGGCGACGGCCGTCAGGTGCGCGCCATGATCCGAGAGGGCCTTGTTGGCGATGCCGTCATGCTGCCGGAATATCTGGCCACTCCCCTCCCGGTCGCGGGCCGGGGTTTGGCGATATTTCAGGCGACAATTCGCCGTGATGGCGAGCCCGTGCATGAAGTGCTGCGCCCGCCAGGTACGCCTGACGTCGTGGCTGCCGGCGCACAGTTGGTGAACCGACTGCATTCCTGGAACGAAAAACTGGAGCAGAACAGCCATCCTCTGGTGGGCCATGACTCCACATTCGTGGGCAATATAGAGGCAGGGGAAATCTATAACCAGTCGCCGACTGAGTGTCTGGTGCAGGGAACGCGACGCTGGGTGCCGCCCTCCGGCAGCGCAGCCGTTCAAGACGAATTCTCCCAGCTTCTTGCCCAGGTCGCAGCCGAAACCGGCACGGCAATAAACGTCGAATTCGCCGTGCAAGGTGGGGCCTACCAGATCGATTCCGACAGCCGCCTGGTCCACGCGTTCCAGCAGGCCCATACTGCGTTGGTAGGCGCGCCGCTGCCGCTCGGCGCCAAGCCGTTCGTGGACGACGGCAATATCTATGCCTCTGAGGCCGGCATCCCCGCGCTGACCCACGGGCCGGCCGCGACAGGCGCACACACTCTGCACGAAGCCACCCCCGTGGAGGAGTTGGTGCGGGTCGCCAAGGTCTACGCGCTCACCGCCGTTGCATTTTGTGGCGAAGCATAGACAGGGTTCAGATCGCAGGACTCTGAGGTGATTTCCCTTTCGCAGACGAAGAATCTTCAAGCTCGCCGCGCCGCGGGATCGAGTCTGCCGCGCCCTGCTTAGTGACGCAAAGCGCCGCGGCCCGCGATGCCAGGGCCAGCGACGCCTGGACAGATTCACCTGCCAGAAGCTCGGCAAGAAAATAGCCAGTGAAGGTATCGCCGGCGGCCGTCGTATCCACCGCTTCGACCGGTTGCGCCGGCGTCCTGATATGTTCCCCGCCGTCGGCATAGAGGGAACCTTCTCCCCCCAGAGTGAGCAGAATCGCGGCATGGGGAAAGCGGGCTCTCAGCGTCTCCACTATCGACGCAGGTGTAGCGTCCTCGACTTCCGCCAGCGCCGCGCCCTCCGTCTGATTGACCACGAACAGGGAAACGCTTTCGAGAGGGTATTTCAGCACCTCCGGCGTCATCGGCGCGGGGTTGAAAGCGACGGTCATCCCTCGTTCGGATGCTTCGCGCAGGATTGCGGGCAGGGAGCTGATTTCGTTCTGGAGCAGAAGCCAGTCGTCTTCACCGAAGTGCGAGAGCACGTAGTGAGCGTCATCGGAGGTCACAGTGAGGTTTGCCCCCCCGTAAAGAAGGATCGAGTTCTCGCCGGCGGGGTCTACCTGAATGACGGCGTGACCGGTGGGCTGGTTGTCGAGACCGACGTGCGTTACGTCGACGCCTTCGGCGGCGATGGCGTCTCTCAACCAGAGTCCCTCCGGGCCAATACGTCCCGCGTGAAAGACGTCCGCGCCCGCGCGCGCCAGGGCGACCGACTGGTTCGCCCCCTTTCCGCCCTGAAAGCGGCGATACTCCGTGCTGGGCAGCGTCTCCCCCGGGCGGACAAGATGCTCGACCTGGTAAACGTGGTCGATGTTTAATGATCCGAATACAAGAATGGACATGGTTCACCTGGCTGGAACTGTCGAATTTTCCAGCCGATTGTAACATTTAGAATTCGGCAGCCAAAAGAGGCCACCATCCCCATCTCCTGTGCTATAATGCCCGCGAGCGGTTCGCAGGTGGCCCGAGGACAGTGAGGTCTACTTTCCCTCTGCGTCTGCCCGTTTGGTTACTTGAAGGGGCGATCAATGAATGTATCTGAGTTGCTCGCCGTCGCCCGCGGCGACCAACCCGCCGACCTGTTGCTTTGCAACGGACGCGTGGTTAATGTTTTGTCCGGGGATATCGAAGACACCGACGTCGCACTGTTTGGTGGACGCATTGCCGGTGTCGGTGCGGGCTACTCAGCCGTGGAAACGGTCGATCTGCAAGGGGCCTTCATTGCGCCGGGCCTGATAGACGCCCATGTTCACATCGAAAGCAGCCTCTGCCTGCCCGCCCAATTCGCCGCCGCCGTCGTTCCGCGCGGCGTGACGACAGTTGCGGCCGATCCCCACGAGATCGCCAACGTGGCCGGTGTGGACGGCGTCCGGTATATGGCCGCGTGCAGCAAAGCTCTTCCCTTACAAGTGGTGCTGATGGCCCCCTCAGCCGTACCCGCCACGCATATGGAGACGAGCGGCGCCTCACTGTCGGCCGAAGACCTGGCCGCCCTGCTGGAGGAAGGAACGGTCCACGGGTTGGCCGAGTTGATGAACTTCCCCGGCGTCGTCTACGGCGATCCTGACGTGCTTGCCAAAATCGCTGCCTTTGGTGGACGGCCCCTGGACGGCCACGCGCCTGCGCTCAGCGGCCAGGCCCTCAATGCTTACGCAGCGGCCGGCGCCGGCAGCGACCATGAATGTGCGTCAGTGGCTGAAGCGGCTGAGAAGCTGGCGCGCGGCTTCTACATCTTGATTCGAGAGGCGACAAACGCCAAAAACCTGCATGCGTTGCTGCCGCTGATAAATGAGCATAACAACCGGCGCATCTGTTTCTGCACGGACGACCGCATCCCCAGCGATCTCATCAAGCAGGGAAGCATCGACCACATTCTGAGGGAAACCATTGCTTTTGGAATTGAACCTGTAACTGCCTTCCGCATGGCTACGCTCAACAGCGCCGAGTGGTTCGGCCTGCATGATCGCGGCGCCGTTGCCCCTGGCCGGCGGGCCGACCTGATGGTGTTTGAAGATTTGCGTGCGCCAAGTGCTGCGCAGGTCTATGCCGGGGGCCGCCTGTGGGCAGAAGGCGGCCGGCTCTTGGGCGACCCCGATCAGGACCCGGCTCCCGTTCCCGCGGTTGTCTCTTCCTCTGTCAGGGTTGCCTGGGATGCCTTCGATCTGCGCATCCCGGCTAACGGCGCGCGAGCGCGAGTGATCGGGTCGCTGCAGGATCAGGTGCTTACGGAAGAACGCCTCCTTGCCCCCCTCGTCAAAGACGGGCAGGCGGTGGCCGATCCGGCGCGAGACATTCTGAAGATGGCTGTTGTCGACAGGCACACAGCCAGTGGGGCAACAGGCCTGGGATTCATCCAGGGTTTCGGTCTTAATCGCGGGGCCATCGCCGGCACAGTCGCCCACGACCATCACAATCTGATTGTCATCGGCGCGGATGACGAATCGATGACGACCGCAGCCAGAACCGTGGCAGAGATGGGAGGGGGATTGGCGGTCGCCGAAGGTCCGCAAGCGCTGGCGACGCTGCCGCTCCCGGTCGCAGGTCTGATGAGCGACCGGCCGCTTGGCGAAGTTCGCAATCGCTATGATTCTCTGCTCGACGCGGCCCACGAATTCGGCTCTTCGATTGGGGATCCGTTCATGGCGATGAGTTTCATGGCGCTGGAGGTGATCCCAAAGTTGAAACTGACGGACCAGGGCCTTGTGGATGTCGAGGCCTTCGACTTCGTCGACCTGTTTGTAGAGGAGTAAGGAAATCAGACTACAGTGTCTACACCATTGTCGGGAGCCGCTGCGTATCACGACAAACGATACCAAAGAGGCAAAGTAAATGTTCGAAACGATCAATCCTGCCCCGGAAGACTCCATACTTGGGCTGACGGTAGCTTTTCAGAAAGACTCGAATCCGAACAAGGTCAATCTGGGCGTAGGCGTATACAAAGATGGCGGCGGCCAAACGCCTGTGCTTTCCACGGTGAAGGAGGCCGAGGAGCGCCTGCTACGGTCCGAGGCGACCAAGAGCTATCTGCCTATAGATGGTCTGGCGGCATACGCGGCGCTGAGCCAGCAGATCGTTTTTGGCAGCGAGCACGACATTCTCAGCGCCGGCCGCGCGGCCACGGTGCAGACGCCTGGAGGCACGGGAGCACTGCGCGTTGCTGCCGACTTTGTGAGGCGAATATTTCCAAGTGCGACGGTCTGGCTGAGCGACCCGACCTGGCCGAATCATCCCAATGTGTTCGGTTCGGCGGCACTGCAAGTACAAACCTATCCCTACTTTGAGGCCGAAACCAACGGAGTAGCCTTTGACCGCATGATGGCCGCGCTAGAGACGATCCCCAAAGGGGATGTCCTGCTGCTCCATGGCTGTTGTCACAACCCTACCGGCGCCGATCTCTCGCCGCAACAGTGGCAAGCGGTCGCTGCCGTCTGCGCCGATCGTGGCATTCTGCCGCTGCTGGACTTCGCCTACCAGGGCTTCGGCGACGGGCTGGATGAAGACGCGACCGGCGTCAGAATCGTCGCCGAGCACTGCCGCGAACTTCTGGTCGCCACCTCCTATTCCAAGAATTTCGGACTGTACAATGAGCGTGTTGGAGCATTGACCCTGGTGGCCGGCAGCGCAGAGGCGGCGGACGCCGCCAACAGCCACATGAAGATCTGCGTGCGCACTAACTATTCAAATCCCCCTGCCCACGGCGGCCAGATCGTGGCGGAGATTCTTGGAGATCCTGAACTACGTCAACGCTGGGAGGTAGAGTTGGCGGAGATGCGCAACCGCATCAACGACATGCGCCACCTGTTCGTCGAGTCGCTGGACGAGCAAGGCGCCGGACGCGATTTTTCGTTCATTGCCCATCAGCGTGGCATGTTCAGCTACAGTGGTCTGACGCCGGCGCAGGTGCAAGCGCTACGCGATCGCCATTCCGTCTATATCGTCGGTTCCGGCCGCATCAACGTTGCAGGTATGACAGAGGCCAATATGGACTACCTCTGCGCGGCCGTTGCCGATGTTTTGAAGGAATGACGGGCAGATCTGAAACTGCGCACTGAAGGGTACGATTTGGGTTTTGGTCACGAATCGTCAAGCCTTGCAGTAATCCGTTAGTTTTCTATATTGAACTTTTTACCAGTCAACCGTGTGCATACCACACCAGGCAGGTGATCCCTGATGAAACCCTTATCTCGCCTCGTCGAGTCCGTGCCGGGCAGCCCAACTACCCTTATGATGCAGAAGGGCCGCGAACTGGCCGCCCAAGGTCTGGACGTGATCAATCTGGCCGGGGGCGAGCCGGATGCCGACACGCCAAAGCATATCCAGCAAGCTGCCTTCGACGCCGTCGCAGCCGGCGATACTCATTATCCGCCCTCATTCGGCAAGCCGGAGTTGCTGGATGCAATCTGCTCCAAACTGGAGCGGGAAAACAACGTGCGGGCCGTCCCCGATCAACTGGTGGTAACGCCTGGCGGCAAGTGGGCGATCTTTACCACACTGGCATCAACGCTCAACGAGGGTGACGAAGTCATGATCCTCGATCCTGCCTGGGTGAGCTACGCCCCGATGGTGCGACTGAACCGGGGTGTGCCTGTGCACGTTCCCCTGCCGGCCGCCGACAACTTTCGCGTCCGCGCCGCACAGCTGGAGGAGCACGTCAGCGAGAAGACCAAGCTGATCATGATCTGCTCACCCAGCAACCCGACCGGACGAGTGCTGACTCAGAAGGAACTGAACGACATCGCCGCCGTCGCCCAACGGCACGATCTGTACGTCCTCAGCGACGAGATCTACGAACACATCCTTTACGACGGCGCCCGTCACCGCTCGGTCGCCAGTATGCCCGGCATGGCTGAACGAACCATCATCATCAACGGGTTCAGCAAGAGCTACGCCATGACCGGCTGGCGGCTGGCATGGCTCGCTGCGCCTCTGCCTGTTGCCAAACTGGCCCGCACCTACCAGACCCAGACTGTTACGTCTGCAGCCAGCTTCTCCATGGTCGCGGGGGCTGCCGCTCTGAACGGCCCCCAGGACTGCGTGCACGAAATGGTCGCCTCCTATGTCCAACGCCGTAACTTCCTTTTGGACGCTTTGGACGAGATCCCCGGACTGCGCAGCAGCCCGATCGAGGGCGCCTTCTATCTCTTTGCCCAGTTTACACAGACCGACAAGAAGAGTCTCGAAATCTCACAGGTACTGCTGGAGGACGGCCTGCTCGCCACTACGCCCGGCATCGCCTTTGGAGAAGCAGGGGAAGGCTACGTTCGTTTCAGCTTCGCCACCGCGATGACCGATCTGGAGAAAACAGTCGAACGATTAGCCCGAATCGTGCCGGGTCTCTGAGGGTTGCTATGGACATTTCTCCTCTGCAGTATCTTCTGGCCATTCTCGCCGGCATCGTCGCCGGCATAATCAACACGCTGGCCGGCAGCGGCTCGGCCGTGACGCTGCCAATGCTAATCTTTTTGGGGCTGGATCCTGTCTCGGCGAACGCTACAAACCGGATCGGTGTGATCGTGCAGAACGTAGTAGGGATTACGGCCTTTGCCCGCAGTGGACGGATGCAGTTACGGGGAGGGGCAGCGGAAAGTCAGAAGGCCGAAAACATTCTGGACGCCGACTCTCTGCGTTTCAGCCTCTGGCTCAGCGCCGCGGGCATGCCAGGCGCTCTCGTGGGCGCCTACGTGGCCACGCTCCTCGACAGGGACGCCATGAATCTGGCCATCGGCGCCATGTTGATTGTCGTCCTCGTTACGATTTTCTTTAATCCAACGAAATGGTTGCGAGAACGATCAGAGGTCCGCAAAGAGCGGCCAGAACTCTTCGTGCTGGTTCTGTTCTTTGCCATCGGCATCTACGGCGGCTTTATTCAGGCCGGGGTAGGGGTATTCCTGGTTACAGCGCTTGTTCTCGGCGTAGGCTATACAATTGTACACGCCAACGCGGTTAAACTGATCTTCGTGCTGGCACTTAACATAGTCGCCTTTGTCGTCTTTATCTTGTCTCCGCTGCAAATTAACTGGGGCATTGGCGCGCTGATGGCCGTGGGTCAGAGCATCGGCGCCTGGGCCGCAGTCCGCTTTGCCGTGTCCGTAAAGGACGCCAACAGATGGGTACGCTATCTGTTGATTGTGGTGGTTATCTATTCGATTTTGCGTTTTTTCGGTCTCCTTGATCTTATTCTCGGCATGTTCTGAACGTCACAGATTGGATTCCGCTGATGTACTAAGGCCAGTCTGGGCAAGATGGCAGTTTTGAGTGAATTGACTTCCAGTTTCAAGACTGAGTTTTTCGATGTCGCCGCGACCGGGGGATCTGCAAGAACCCATTGACGAAAGGCAGCGGCGAGTGTCAGGAGCGCCCCAATGAGCAGAACAATCAGCCATGTTACCGTCATCGGCGCCGGTACGATGGGCGCCGCCATCGCCGGACACCTGGCCAACGCCGGCGTCTCCTCGCACTTGCTCGACGTCGCGCCGACCGAACTGACGCCCGAAGAGCAGGCCAAGGGCTTGTCGTTGGAAGACCGGGCCGTCCGCAACCGGATCGCGCAGTCAGGACTCGAGCGCATGACCCAGGCCAGGCCGGCCAGCCTCTTCAGCCCCGAACTGGCCGAACTGATCACGCTGGGCAACGTCGAGGACGATCTGGAGGCCGCGGCCGCGCAGAGCGACTGGATTGTCGAGGCCATCGTGGAGCGTCCACGGCCCAAGCAGGAACTGATGGCCAGGCTTGACGCCATTGCCCCTGCCGACGCCATCATCAGCACAAACACATCTGGCATCCCTATCCATATCATCAGCGCCGGCCGCAGCCAGGCCTTTCAGCGGCGCTTCCTGGGCACCCACTTTTTCAACCCGCCCCGCTACCTGCGCCTGCTGGAATTGATTCCCGGTCAGCAGACCGCTCCCGACGTCCTTGCTGATATGAAAGAATTTGCCGAGAAGAGGCTGGGCAAAGGTGTTGTCATCGCCAAGGACGTGCCCAACTTTATCGGCAATCGCATGTTCAGCTACATCCAGAGCAGCCTCCTTGAGTATGCCGTTGCCAACGACTACACTGTCGAGGAAGTAGACCGGCTGACCGGCCCGCTGATTGGGCGGCCAAAGACCGCCACGTTCCGTCTGCTGGACGTGGTCGGAATCGATGTGGCCGCACTCGTCGGGGAGCATCTGTACGACATGATCCCCGACGATGAAGATCGGAACACCTTACGCGGGCCTCTCGGCTCTGAAGTGCTAATGACCTTACTCCAAAACGGTCTCCTCGGCGCCAAGAGTGGCCAGGGTTTCTACAAGACGGTTGTCGACCGCGAAGGCAGACGCAGCTTCTGGGGTCTGGACCTGCAGGCGGCTTCCGACGGCGAAGTGGACTATCTGCAGCCGGCTCGCACGACCTGGCCCAGCGTCGACGCCGTGAGAAACGCCCCGCTGCCCGAACGTCTGCGCGGCCTCGTCTCTTCTCATATCGCCGGCCAGGACGGAGAAGAAACAGACGACGAGGCGGCAGGCCTGCTCTGGCATACGCTCAGCCGCACACTGGCCTACGCTTCCAAGCGTTTGCCCGAGATCGCGGACAGCCCTATGGATATCGACAACGCCATGAAGTGGGGTTTCGGCTGGGAGATGGGGCCCTTCGAAACCTGGGACGCATTGGGTGTCGCCGCTACGACGGAGCGAATGGCGGACGAAGGACTGACTGTCGCCCCATGGGTGCAGGAAATGCTCGACGAAGGCCATGACACCATTTACCGGTCTGAAAAAACTTCCGGCTCCGGGGCGCTCGCGGCGCGCATGCAGGTGTACAATCCGCAAACCGGCCAGTACGAGTCTGTTGAGGACGGCGACCGGGTCGTCAGCATTCCGGCTCTCAAACGCGGGCGGGGCTCGCTGGCCGAAAACAGTTCTGCCAGCCTCCTGGACCTGGGCGACGGCGTACTTCTGCTGGAGTTTCATACCAAGATGAACGCCCTGGACCTTGAGATCAGGCCCATCGCTGAAGCAGCCATCGAGCGTCTCCACGGGGATGCCGCTGGGCTGGTGATCGGCAACCAGGGAGGCAACTTCAGCGCCGGCGCCAACCTCTTTCTGATCGGCTCTCTGGCCCAGTCCGGTCAATCGGAGAAGCTGGACGCGGCGATCAACGGTCTTCAACAGATGATCCTGCAGTTGCGCCGCGCGCCCAAGCCTGTCGTGGCAGCGCCATACCAACTGGCCCTCGGCGGCGGCGCGGAGGTGACGATGGGCGCCGACCGTATCGTGGCGCAGGCCGAACTGTACATTGGCCAGGTTGAGGTGGGTGTCGGCCTGATCCCGGCTGCCGGTGGTTGCAAGGAGTTGGTGCGCCGTCTGGTCAACCCGAACGTGCAGGGGCAAAACGCCGACCCTGCCTCCAGTCTGCAGCAGGTTTTTGAGCTCATCGCCCTCGCCAAGGTTTCATCTTCAGCCGCTGAGGCGCGCCAGATGGGCTTTCTTGATCAACTTGACCGTGTCGTGATGAACTACGATCATCTGCTTGCCGAAGCCAAGGCCGAGGTTTTGCGCATGGCTGATGAAGGCTACAGACCGCCTGCGGTCACCGACAACATCTACGCCGCCGGCCGGGATCACCTCGCCAATCTGCGGGTAGGCATCTACATGATGCGGGAAGCACGCCACATCACCGCGCACGAAGCGATAATCGCCGACCTCCTGGCCTACGTCCTCTGCGGGGGCGAACTCAGCCAGCCGGCCTGGATGGACGAACAGTATTTCCTTGACCTGGAGCGGGAAGCGTTCAAGACCCTGTGCGGCTACCCCAAAAGCCAGGAGCGCATCTGGCACATGCTGAAGAACGGGAAGCCGCTGCGAAACTAAAGACAGTCTTCAAGCGCATCTGACTTCGCGCGAATACAGTGATGGAAAATCACTCCTATCGCGAGGTTGCGGGACTCCAATCTGCATCACCCAAGCCAGGCGGTGGGAGTTTGACTCAATGGGTTCGGAGGAGTAAGATTTCGCTGATTCTGTAGGAGGTATGAGCGGTCTAGGAGTTTAGTATGCATGACCAGGCAGTTCTGGCTGAAGTCATCCGGCGCATTGTAGAAGTTGCCGATCCTGAGAAAATCATCCTCTTCGGCTCATCTGCACGCGGCGACATGACTCGCCACAGCGATCTCGACCTGCTCATCATCAAGGAGGGGGGAGACGCCCTTGATTCGTGAAACCCGCATTTTCAAAGGAGCATTTCACCATGACCAGCGCAGTTATCGTTTCCGCCGCCCGCACAGCCATCGGCAAGGCCCCGCGCGGCACATTGCGCACGACCCGGCCTGAGGAGATGGCCGCCGCGGCTATTGGCGCCGTGTTGGAACGTGCGCCGGCGGTGAACGCCAAGGAGATCGACGACGTCGTCTTGGGTTGCGCCATGCCGGAGGCCGAGCAGGGCATGAACGTGGGCCGCATCGCCAGCCTGCGCGCCGGCCTGCCGGTCGAAGTGCCTGCGCAGACCGTCAACCGCTTCTGCTCAAGCGGGCTGCAGACGATCGCTCTAGCCGCGCAGCAGATCATGAGCGGAATGGGCGAAGCAGTCATCGCCGGCGGCGTGGAGACGATGTCGCAGGTGCCGATGAGCAGCAACAAATTCATGGCCAATCCCACGCTGGCTAAGGAGCGCCCAGGCGTCTACATCGGTATGGGGCTGACCGCGGAGAACCTGGCGCGCCAGTACGAGGTGACGCGTGAAGAGCAGGATGCTTTCGCTCTGCGCAGCCACCGGCGGGCGGCCGCCGCGCAGGACGCCGGCAAGTTCGACGAAGAGATTGTGCCGCTGGAGGTGGAGCTCACACTGGGCGAGGGCAGCGGCGCACAGACATACAGGACGACCTTTGACAAGGATGAGGGTATCCGCCGCGATTCTTCGGCCGAGGCGCTGGCCAAGCTGCGGCCTGTTTTCCACGCACAGGGGACCGTCACCGCTGGCAACAGCAGCCAGACCAGCGACGGCGCCGCGGCCGTGCTGGTGATGAGTGAGGAGAAAGCAGCGAAGTTGGGGCTTAAGCCGATGGCCCGTTTCCGCAGCTTCGCTGTCGGCGGTGTCGCGCCTGAGATCATGGGAATCGGCCCGGTGGCGGCTGCGCCCAAGGCGCTCAAGCTGGCCGGCGTCAGTCTTGACGAGATCGATCTGGTGGAGTTGAATGAGGCCTTCGCCGTCCAGGCTCTGGCCGTGATCCGCGAATTGGGGCTGGACGAGGAGAAGGTCAACGTCAACGGCGGCGCTATCGCGCTCGGCCACCCGCTGGGCTGCACCGGCTCCAAACTGACAGTGCAGATGCTGCACGAACTGGCGCGGCAGGACAAGGAGCTTGGCCTCGTCACCATGTGCATCGGCGGCGGCATGGGCGCGGCCGGGGTCGTCGAACGGCTAAACTAAGTTGCTGGTTTTCTGTTGCCAGACGGTGTGTTAGCTACTATCCACTGCACACAATCTACTGCCGTTCACCACTCCCTGGAGTTAGGCACTTCCAGCCATTCGCCGCCCTGGCGGATCGATTCCTGGCTTGCCAGCCCCGGCAGGGTCATGTCCATCGCCGCGTGAATGTCGATTGGCGGCGGCTTGCGGCCCTGCACCGCGTCCACGAAATCCATCACCTCGAAGTAGTCGCCTCCGCCGTGGCCGGCGCGCACCGCTTCTTCCGGCGGGTCGCGCCAGATCTCCGGCATGTACTCGGCTTCGAAAGTCTCCAGCGGAACCCAGACATCGGGGTCGTCGCAGAAATCTTCCAGCCAGATCCAGTCGCCTTCGCCCGGTCGGCGTCTGCTTTCGTAGGCGCCTTTCGTGCCCTGCAGCGTGTAGTTGGTCATCGCGTGGGGGCGCTTGGAGAGCATATCTATGCGTACCCGCATCAGTTTTTCGCTGGCGGTTTTGCACAGGAGCAGTACCGTGTCCTCCATAGCGTGTTCGGGGTCGGTCCAGATGCCGGTACCGATGCAGCTGATGCGTTCGGGCCGTTCTTTGATCCACATGAGGCAGGGGCCTAGGCTGTGGGTGGGGTAGGTGCAGCCGTTAACGCCGACCTGCCAGTAGTAGCGCCAGGTCGGGCTGCCGTCCGGCATGTGGTGGAGAACGGAGAGCTCGTGCAGGTATTCGCCCTCGGCGTAGTAGGTCTCGCCGAAGAGGCCGGCCTCGACCAGCGCCTGCACCAGCACATTGGGCTTCATGTACATGTAGTTCTCGGCCATCATGTAGATGGCGTCGCTGCGGTTGCAGGCGTCAACCAGCCAGCGGCATTCGTCCACTGAGACGGCGGCCGTCACTTCGCTGAGGACGTGGATGCCCCGTTGCAGCGCAGCGGTCGCCTGCGGCGCGTGGTACTGCATGGGTGACGACACGACCACCGCGTCCGGCCGCGCCTCGTCCAGCATCGTTTCGAAGACGCTGTAGAGTTGGGTCACGCCGGTGGCCTCTCCCGACGCTTCCAGGGTCGGCGCGTAGGGGTCGCACAGAGCAACGATCTCGGTTTCCGGGTGAGTCTGGAATGCTTTGAAGAATGAACCTGCGCGGCGCGCCCCTGAGAAGGCGACCTTGATCTCATTTGCCATTGCTCTTACCTGGGGCCTTTTGTATGAAGGAGTTGTTTACTTCCCTGGCTTCTCGTGATTTTCCTCTCCGTGGTGGAACTACAGGTAGGTTCCGAAGAACTCTGCCGTTCCCTCGACGCCGCCCCAACCGTGCCCGCTGGGGTGGACGAGCTTCCACAGGCGGTCGGCTGCGCCGGCGGCTTCATAGATGCGTTTCACGCCCTCGTAACCTTTGAGCATGTCGTGGATGAAGAAGCAGTCGTCGTACATGCCCATGTCGAGCATGAGGGGGCGGGGGGCGATCAGGCCGGCGATGTCGTCGGTGTCGAACCAGGCGTGGATGCCGGGTACAATTTGCGAGCCGCAGAAGTTGACGCGTTCGAACGCAAACCCTTTCCACGGGTTGACGTAGCCCATGATGTCGGCGGCGGCGATGCGCGGCTCTGCGGCGGCGGCGAATGTGGTCATGGTACCGCCTTGGGAAAGGCCCATCATGCCGATGCGCCTGGGATCGACCTCGGGGCGGGTCTCCAAGTAGTCGATACAGCATTTCATGTCCCAGATGTTGAGGGTCAGGGGCCAGCGGTCGAGCATCGTGCCGCGAATGTAGTTGACGTTGCACGGGTCGCGGCCGGGGAACGGGTTGCGGCCGTCGCGGCGTTCGCCAAAGCCGCGCAGGTCGGGTGAAATCGTCAGATAGCCGGCCTTTGCCATCTGAAAGCCGTAGTCGTAGTTGTGCAGCTCGATGTTGGCTTGCATTTCGTCGCTGGAGCGGATCCCCGCCACCGGATCTTTGCCGAAGGGCCCGTGTCCGTGCGAGCAGAGGATGGCGGCGTTTGTGCCGTCGGCGGGCATTGTCTTGGGGCGCAGTACCTGGCAGGGCACGCTCATGAACGGTTCGGAGTTGAAGACGACCCGCTCGCGGATCAGGTCTTCGTCCTCGACGCTGCTCTCGACTTCGGCCTCCAACGGTACCGGGTCGGGGAAACTGCCCAGGAGCTCCATGTACTTGGTGTGCGCGGTCTGACGCCAGCTCTCCCAGTCCTTCGTCTGGCCGTCAAAGTGCAACTTCGGTGTGAAGTTTTCTACCTGATCTTCCCAGTATGCCTGCATCGAGAAGTTGCGTCTGGCCATCGTCTTCTCCTTGCACGCCGGTTTGGGCGCGCTTTCTCTCCTGACATTATAGCATGGGAAATTGGCCGGAATAGCCCGAATTTGCGCCGAGAATGCCTCGAAGCTCGTCATCGCGCACGGTTTTGAGAACGTAATCGGGGACTTCGGTGCCGGGCCAGTTGACAAACCAGTTGGGGGTGAAGCCGTAGAACATGGTATAACGCACGTTTTCGCTCAGGATCGGCACGCCGGCGTGGAGCAGCGTCTCGGTGAAGTGGAGGATGCTGCCGGCCGTTGCGGTGGCCTCGACGACGGGGCACTCGCCTTTCAGGGTCTCGTATGTTCCTTCCAGTTTGTGCGACCCGTCCAGGATCATGGTACCGCCGTCGCCGGGCGCGACGTCGGTCAAGTAGGTGATGTTGTTGAGAAAGACGCAGTTGATCAGGTCCGGGTCGGTGTCGTGGGAGAAGGTGCCCCACTTGGGGCGGAGGCCGCGGTGCCAGCCCATCTTGTCGGGATCGCGCAGCGAGGTCTGCAGCTCGTTGCGTTCGGGGTGGGGCCGTTTGATCATGGCGTGGCAGGTTTCGTACTTGATCTCGGCGCCCATCAGCTGGCGATTGGCCTCCAGCACCTGGGGAATCATCAGCCACTCGCGGAAGATCGGGTCCCCGTTGACCATGCAGTCGATGTGGACGATTTCGTCGTCGTCTTCGTGGGCGAGGGGGCGCACATACTGCGACTGCCGTTCCAAAGCAGCCTTATAGGCTTCGACCTGCTCCTGGTTGAGCACATTTTCCTCCAGGATCCAGCCATGCTCGGCAAAGTGGCGCAACTGATCGTGGGATAACATTGTCTTCCTCTCCCGCTGCTCTTCTCAGAACCAGTGCGGCGACTGCGGCTTTTTTGTGCGGATTGACTCGAGCGCGGCGGCGCAGACGGACACGATATTCGCGCCCCAGCTGGCAGGAATCGGATTGCTGATCTTGCCGTCGAGGAGGTCCAGATAGTCGATCACCGAGCGGCCCCAGCCATGTCCGCCAACCACCTCATCGGCAGACTCTTCTTCAATGTCGGCCGGCTCGTGGTCGCGGCGGTAATGTTTGCCCTTCCAGAGCGTGCCTTCGGTCCCGTAGACGGCCAGAAAGCCGCCGCCCATGCCCTCGCCCATGCCGTGTCCGGAGCAGCCGCTGGTCACGTAGACCTTGCCGGCGGCGCCGTTCTCGAACTGGAGGATGACGATGAAACAGTCGTCATCGGGAAACATGGGGGCGCTCAGCTTGTTGCTGTAGGCGTAGACCTCTGTGACAGGACACTCGACGGTCCAGAGTATGAGGTCGAGGGGATGGCAGCCTCCGCCGAGCAGGATGTTCTGTGGATTCTGCTTGTCGATACGCCAGGGCGTGTGATGCGCGCCTTCGGGGGCGTAGTGGCTCCACATATCGTGGATGTAGTCGCCCTGCACGAAGAAGACGTCGCCGACCTGGCCTGTTTTTGCCATCTGCGCCATTTCATGCCAGGGGTGCATGTAGCGCATGGTCTGGTCGGTCATGACATGGGTGCCGCTCTGCGCTTCGGCGTCGAGGATGCGCTGGCAGTCTTCCACCGTGGTTGCCAGCGGCTTTTCGACGAGGGCGTGGCAGCCCTGTTCCAGCGCCATGACTGTTTGACCGGCGTGCAGGTGGTCCGGGCCGGCTACGACGACCACGTCTGGTTGTGTCTCACGCAGGAGTTGCGCGTAGTCGCTGCCGACGGTGGCTTGCGGGTACAGCTCTTTCATTCTGTCGAGCATTTGCTGCTGGGGATCGACTACGCCTGCGATCTCGCCGCGTCCGTCTGTCGCGGCCACCTGCGCCACGCTGCGTCCGGCGCTGCCCCCGCCACTGATCAGGAATCTGTACTTGCTCATGGCTTTTCTGTCCTCACTTAGTCGTCCGACGTTGGAATGTTTTCGGGATCGAGGAAGGCGACGTCGCTTTCGTCGTCTTCGAAGCGGGTCATCCCGATCTCTTTGATGGCGCTGTCGGGAACCTTTTCGAGCGGCGTGTAGCTGGGGTGATGCGCTTCGCGGTAGGGGTTGTTGCGGGCGGCGTTGTAGCAGCAGATCAGCGACCAGCGCGGGTTGTTGGAGCGGTTCTGGTCGGAGCGGTGGAGAATGTTGCAGTGGAAGAAGAGGGCGTCGCCCGGCTCTGCTTCGCAGTGGATCAGCTCAAGGCGCTTTTCGGCTTCAAGGACGCGCTCCAGCTCTGCGCCGGCCTGCTGGCCCGTCTCTACGTGGGTGATGCGCCCCATGTGGTGGGAGCCTTTGAGCACCTGCATGCAGCCGTTCTCACGCGTGGCCGGGTCGACCGCGATTGAGACGCTCGACATGAGCGGATAGAGGACGTAGTTGTCGTACCAGTAGCCGTAGTCCTGGTGCCAGGCCCAGGCGCCGCCGACCTCGGGGTCTTTGAGGATCATTTTGGAATGGTAGTGGTAGACTTCGCCGCCGAGCAGCTGCTCCATTGCGTTGACGACGCGGTTGCAGCGGGCGTACATGCCGTAGATGCCGTTGCCGGGGTGGTTCCAGAGCGTGAGGCGGACAGTGCCCCCTTCGCCGTCCTCGCGGCCGAAGGATCTCTGGTCCATCTGGCGGTCGGCGATGGCTGTGCGGCGCAGCAGCTCGATCTCCTCGGTGTCGAAAAACGATTTGACGATAAGATAGCCGTCGTCGTGATAGGCCTGAATTTGTTCCTGTGTAAGCATGATGTTTTCCTTCTATGGTATCGGTGTCGGATTTGAGCCGACTTCAATCGGTAAGAGTCTGTGCTCAAGACAGATTTAGAGTCTTTTTTTCCATCTCGACCACCATCAATGAGATTCCCTCAAGCTCTTCCTCTTTGCGGGATATCTCAATGAACCCCTGCTTGCGATAGAACGACAACCCTTTTTCGTTCTGCGCCTCTACCTCAAGGCGAAGTGTTCGCACTCCGGGAAAAGCCGCAGTGCATGCATCCAACAGCTTGCCGCCGATGCCCTGGCGCTGGTGGCCGGGCAAGACATAGAGGCGTGCAATGTATACGACTTCGTCGTTTGGCCGGCCCGCCGTCAATAGACCCAGAATGGCGCCGTGCTCGTCTTTCGCGACATCGAAAAGGATCCGCTCATTCTCTATCTCTGCGGCCAGCGTTTCCGGGCTGTGCCAGAGCGACGTTACTTTCTGGATCACCTCTAGCGGCAGGAACGGCCCGTAGGTGTCGATCCAGGTTTCGCTGAGGACTTGCTTGATCTGCTGCACTTCGTCCACTTTGGCCCGCAGTACAGTAATCATTGAAGTCGCTGTCGCGTCCACGTGTTAAAAAACACTGATGCTCTTAACAAGATTAAAGGATGGCAATTCGTTCAGACGCGAATGAGATTCTTCTCGACAAATTGGCGGAGCAAAGGCTTTCTATCGATTGCTCCCTGGGTCACAACATTTACGTTTGTTTCCAAGAGTGCTGCCAGATGATCGCAAAGATCGACGAACTCCCAGCCGAGCGGCGCATTCAGCGTCACCAGCATATCGAGGTCGCTGGCGTCGGTCTGGTCACCGCGTGCATAGGAGTCAATATAGTGCGATCTCCTCCACGTGGAAACGTCTCTCCAATTCGGGTTGATGGTCACGCAGGATTCTGCGGATTTCGTCAACGCTTTTCATGTTCTGTAGCAAATCCGATTCAACGGTCTGATCGGTTTCCCAAGCAATCTTAACATGTCGACACGTCGGAGTTTTCATCTTTCACTTGATCGTGAGTGAAAACTTCGTTATATATGTCCATTTCAGGCGCGTCCCAGTCTTCGGCGAAAGTCGCGAAGCGCTCTCTTAGTTCGGCAGCCTGACTCTCGTCAATCCCCAGTTCGCGGAGATCGATGTGGTCTGCTTTCGGAGTTATTGATATCTCGCGCAATTTCGTCGGTCGCTCCATGAGGAGATGCAATGCTTAGAAAGGATTTGGGTGACCTTCGGGCCAGTTCTCGGGTGTGAAGGGCCAGTTGAGATTGGCGCAGACGTCCTTCCAGCGTTCTTCCATGTCGGGCAGGTAGAGAAGCGGGATCCATCCCTGGCGCAGATATATGCTGAGTGCGGGCAGGCGCCAATCGTCTGTGTTGAGAAAGATGTTTTTGTAGCCTCCCTCGAGCAGGCGGCGCACAACCGCCGAGCACACAGCCATTCCCAAGCCCTTGCCCTTGTGTTCGGGATCTCCCGCCACCCAGCCCAGTTCACCGCCAAAAGGGTGAATGTCCTGGGGCCTGTGGTTGGCCATCGCGGTGGCGACGATCTTGTCGCTGGCTCGATGTTCGATCAGGAACCAGCCGTCGGGCAGGATGTTTGCCAGCCAAGGCTCCAGCATTTCGTAGTTCCAGCGAGTGAAACCGGCCAGGTCCATAACGTCGTACCAGCCCTCTTCGTCGCCGGGTTTGTAAGTGCGCAGCGTGTAGCCGATCGGGACGTGGACGGCGGGCGGCGAACCGAGCAGCTGCTCGGGCCAGATCATCTTCAGCTGTTCCTTCTTTCTTTCCTCGCTCATGCGAATTATCCTTTGATTCCTGTAATCACGATCCCCTGCAGGAAGGTGCGCTGGGTCACGAAGAAGATGGCGATTGGCACGAGCGTCGAGACGACCGTCATCGCCATCAGGTACTGGATGTCGACTTCCGTGCGCCCTTTGAAGCGGCTTAACCCCAGTGTAATAGTGAACAGCTGGGGCGAGTTGATGTAGATCAGCGGCGCGAAGAAGTCATTCCAACTATAGGTGAACTGGTAAATGGCTACAACAATCAGCGCGGGGCGTACCTGGAAGAGGAGGATGCGCCAGAAGACGGCAAAGCGGCTGCAGCCGTCGATAAGGGCGGCGTCATCGAGCTCACGGGGGATTGTGAGGAAGAACTGGCGCAGCAGGAAGATGCTGAAGGCGTCGCCGAAGAAGAGGGGCACGACGAGAGGCTTGAAGGTATTGACCCATTCCAGCCAGCTGAAGATCATGAAGAGCGGGATCAGCGTCACCTGCATGGGCAGCATCATCGTGCTCAGTACGATGACGAACAGAGTGGTGCGGCCGGGAAACTGGATGCGGGCGAAGGCGAAGGCGGCGATGGAGCAGGAGATGAGTACGGCCACCACGTTGAGCGAGGCGACGAAGGCGGTATTGGAGAAGAAGGTGATGAAGTCGCCCTTGAGCCAAGCCTCGACGTAGTTGGCCCAGCGATAGGTTGGCGGGATCCAGACCGGGGGGATTTTCCAGATCAGGCTCTTTTCTTTGCCTGCGGTCAGCAGCATCCATACCCAGGGCGTGAGAAAGAGAGCCGCGCCGGGCAGCACCAGTATCCACAGCCAGACCTGGTGAACCACGGAGCGCCAAAGCGGCCCGGTCAGGCGCGTGTAGCCAAACCTTTTCTGCTCTACCAAGACGTTTTCGGTACGCATCGCTACTCTTGTCGACTGCTCTTGTTACTGACCAGGACCAAGAGGGCAAACCTCTCTCGCTGCGCGCGCAGCAGTCCCGTTGGCCGTTATCTGGCCGCTTCCCCTTCGTAGTAGACCCAACGCCGGGACGAATACTGGAATATCAGGGTAAAGGTGATGATGATTGCAAAAAGGACCCAGGCCGCGGCCGAAGCGTAGCCGAACCGGATCTGCAGGAACGCCTTGCGGTAGAGGAAGAGCACCATGCTCAGAGTGGCGTTGTTCGGCCCCCCTTCGGTCATGATGAAGGCCTGCGTGAAGAATTGGAAGGCGTAGATCAGGCCGATGGTGACGTTGAAGAAGATGGTGGGCGTCAACATCGGGATGGTGACGTGCCAGAATTTGCGAATGCTGTTGGCCCCGTCAATGGTGGCGGCCTCGTAGAGATGGGTGGGGATGCCCTGTAGGCCGGCCAGGTAGAGGAGCATGTTCGCGCCCACGCCCCAGACGCTCATGATAATCAATGAAGGCAGCGCCCAGGTCGACGAGTAGAGCCATGACGGGCCCTCGACGCCGAAGATGGCGAGGAAGTTGTTGAGCAGGCCGGCGCGGGGGTTGAAGATCTGCAGCCAGAGCAGAGAGACGGCGACGCCGGAGATGACGGTGGGCAGGTAGTAGATGGTGCGCCAGATTCCGAGCCCCAGCAACTTCTGGTTCAACACCAGGGCGATCATCAGGGCCAGGCAGGAGCCGAGCGGGACGGTTGAGAAGGCATAGATGAAAGTTACGCGCAGGCTCTTCCAGAAGAGGTCTTCGCTGAACAGGTCTCGGTAGTTCTCGATGCCGACGAAGAAGGTGCTCGTGAGCAGATCGGAGCGGAAGAAGCTCAGGCCCAGCGAAAAGAGCATCGGCCCGAACACAAAGGACAGGAAGCCTACCATCCAGGGCAGGAGGCAGAGATAGGCGGTGATCAGGTCCTGCCGTTTCTGGGAGGAGCCCACCCGCCACTGTCTTGCCAAGCGCATCGCCATACCGTTTCTCAGCGTTCTCAGATAAGAAAGAAGAGGAGTGAGAGTACACTTCTCACTCCTCTTTACTCTTCTTCAGTTATCCCATGCGTTCGAGTGTAGCGTGCTGGGCCTCGGTCACCTGCTGCGAGATGTCGACCAGAATGCTGACGGGCTCGGAGCCTTCAACGTAGATGGCCTCCATGGCAGGGACGAGGAGCTCTTCGGCCACGGACTGGAAGCGGAAGAGCTGCGGGCCGCGGGCCTCGCCGGTCTTCAGCTGATCCACGATGACCTCCAGGTTTACCGGCTCGAGGCGGCTGTCGATCTCACGCAGGAAGCCAGGCCACTTGTCGGCGGAACTGGCGAGGCCGGGCAGACGGCCTGACCTGCGGGCTACGTTGTCCTGGTACCATTCGCCGGCACCGATCCACTTGACCCAGTTCCAGACGTCGTCGTGGTTGCCGCGGTCGGCGACACCCTTGTAGACGCACCACTGGTCGGGGGCGCCCATGCAGACGCGGTCGACGGGGCCGGCAGGGATGTGGTTGATGTCCCAGGAGCCTTCCTCCATCTGGTCGGCCAGGTCGAAGAACTGGTCGGCGCTGCGTTCGGCGAAGGCGACGATGTCGGCGGGCAGGACGCCGGTCCACGTGTTGGGGATACCGGAGGCGTTGACCTGGTTTCTCTGTGCCAGGCAGTTGAGGTCCCACATGTTGTGGCGGATCCACTCGAAGGCGGCCAGTGCCTCCTCTTCGCCGAGCATGCATTCCATCAACGTCTCGTCGTCGCGGACCATGCCGCCCCAGGCCTCGACATAGTAGAAGTACCCCAGTACGTAACTGGGACGCAGCTGCCCGCCCCAGCGTGTGATCTCGCCGTCGTCATTCTTCTTTGTCAGCGCGCACGCGGTCGCGGCGCAGTCGTCGACGCTCCAGTCCTGTTCGGGGTAGGCGACGCCGAGCTCGTCGAAGGCCGGCTTGCTGTAGTAGACGCTGGTCACGTCGATGTTGGTTACCATCGCCATGCGGATCTGCGTGATCTGGTCCCAGCACTGGTCCCAGCCGGCGGCGAGGAAGATGTCGTCGGCGTCGGGGACGTCCTGGTCAACGAGCGGCTGCAGGTCGAGCAGCTGTCCCTTTTCGGCCCAGGTGTTGATGATGGGCGGCCAGGTGGACATCACGTCGGGCGCGGTGCCCGCGGCCATATTGGTCAGCACCTTTGTGGACCAGCCGTCGCCGTGCGGTTCCCAGAGGATCTCGACTTCGGGGTGCTCCTCGTAGTAGCGGGGGAAGGCCTCGTTCAGATGGTACTCGGCCCATTGGATGCCGGGCACGTTGGCGAACCAGTCGAAGCTGGCGAAGCGGATCTGGGTCCTTTCGCCTGAGGCCTCCGAGCCGGCCATGCTCTCTCCGGCTGCCGCGTCTCCGCCGGCGGGAGCCGGGGCGCAGGCGGCCAAGGCGGCGGTACCCGTGATTCCGGCGCTCAGGCGCAACATATCGCGTCGAGTCAAACGGTTGGACATGGCAAGTTCCTCCTGTGGAATGATGTTTGGCTAAGCCCTGACAAAGTTGAAATGAGAAGACGCCCGGGCGGTGCGGGTTTACCCCTTTCCGCTAAGTCACCTCGGCGACCTTCGCCGGCAGTCCGGTTCGAATCGACTCCCAGCAGGCCGAGGCCGTGGCTATCACTTTAGCTCCCGCGACTTCATCGATGAGGGGACGCCTGTCCTCGCGCAAACACTCTTCAAAATGGCGCATGTAGCGCAGCACTTCCTGGCCGTGCCCGGCTTCGCGCCTGAACTCCAGGCTGAACTCGGGCTGGCCCTGGATCTTGTCGAGAACGAGCTGGTTGTTGACGAACGATCCTTTGTCGCCGAAGACGCTCAGCCCCTGCATGGGCAGCGGCGGCTCCACCAGACCGTAAACGGCCAGAATCCGGGCAATCACGCCGGAACGGAAGCGCAGGTTGATCAGGAAATTGTCATGCTTATCGGCCGGATAGCGGTCATCCATGTGGCTGCAGGAAGCGTAGGTGAACACCTCGTCGACGTCGCCGAAGAACCAGCGAAGCAGATCGATTGGATGGCAGGCACCCCCGTAGAGCCAGTCCTGCGGCGCCTCGTGCCGCCAGGCGGTCCGGTCCATGACAGGCCGCATATCGTGGACGTAGTGGGCCTCCGCGAAGAGCGGTCGCCCCAGGTCGCCGTCTTCAAACAGCTTGTGCGCAGCCATAAACGGCGGCTTGAAGCGGGACGTCTGCCCAACCAGAAACTTGACGCCTGCCCTCTGGACCAGCTGCACAACGCGTCTGGCCTCCTCCAGAGAGACGACCATTGGCTTCGTGCAGATGATATGCTTGCCGGCGGCGACGGCAGCTTCGATATGCGCCATGTGCAGGTGGTCGGGTGAATAGATCCCGACCACGTCGACGTCGGGCTGCAGCGCCAGCTCCTGGTAGTCTGTGGTAAGGTGCGCAATTCCGTGCTCTTTGCCAAGCCGCTCCAGTCGCGCGGTGTCGCTGTCGCAGAGGGCGCGCACCTGCATGCTTGATGTCGCATCCTGGTTGATGGAGAGCATGTTCGCGCCCATCCCCAGGCCGATCACGCCGACCCCTATCTCTTTGCCCATTCTTCTACCTAACATGAGGATTCCCGTCTGAACTGTGAGCGGCGCGTCAAGCGCGCGGCTTTCCGGTTTTCTCTACATCAGCCCTTTATGCCCGTCAGAGCGATCCCCTTCACCAGGTTTCGCTGAAAGATGAAAAAGACGATGAGCGGCGGAATCAGGGTAAGCAGGGAGCTGGCCATGACCTTGGAGTAGTCGAACCAGCCAAAGGAGTTGCCGATGCCGCGCAGGGCGAGGGGGAGCGTGTAGTTGCCGGCGTCGGTGATGGTGACGAGGGGCCAAAGATAGTCGTTGAACGTGGCCCTGAAGCTGAAGATTGCCAGCACGGATATGACCGGCTTCATCATGCCGACGATGATGCGGGTGTAGATGGTGAAATCGCCGGCGCCGTCGATCTTGGCGGCGTCGTAGAGCTCGAGGGGGATGCCATAGACGAACTGGCGGCAGAGAAAGATGCCGAAGGATGAGAATACGGAGGGCACGATCAGGACCCACAGCGTGTTGAGGAGCTCAAGCCTGTCCATGACGACGTAGAGGGGGATGAGGAGGGTGAGGAAGGGCACCATGGTGGTCGAGAGCACGAAGTAGAAGAGGGGCTCGCGCAGGGGGAAGCGCAGACGGGCGAAGCAGTAGCCGCCGAGGGTGGATGTGATGAGAACGGCGATGACGGTCGTGATGGTGACGAAGATGCTGTTGAGGTAGGAGCGGGTGAGACTGCCGCCGCCGATCTTGTGGGAGAGGACGACCTGGAAGGCGTCGAGCGACCATTCTTCGGGCCAGAGCGTGGGGGGGATGCGGATGATGTCGGCGGGCAGCTTGAAGGCGGAGAGCACGAGCCAGGCGAAGGGGTAGAGCATCAGGACGCCGCCGCCAATGAGGACGGCGATGAGCAGCCAGGTCTGCCAGCGGGTACGCTGCCAGTAGGGCGTTGAGAGGCGGGAAAGGTCGGTCGTGGTCGCGGTCATGGTGCTTCTCCGTCAATAGTCCCAGGACTTGCGGCGGCGCTGGAGTTCGAAGAGGGTGGCGCTGAGCAGGATGACGAACATGGCGATCGAGACGGCGGCGCCGTAGCCGAGGTTTAGCACCTCGAAGCCGAGCTGGTAGGTGTAGAGGGAGAGTGTGCGCGTACTGTGGCCCGGCCCGGGCATGAGCTGGAAGGGCTCGAACATCTGCATGGTGCCGATGATGCTGGTTACGACCTGGTAGGCCATGGCGGGCTGGATCAGGGGCAGGGTGACGGCGGTGAAGCGTTTCCAGGCGCTGGCGCCGTCGAGCTGGGCGGCTTCGAGCAGGCTGTCGGGCACCTCGTTGATGGCGGCGAGCAGGACGATGGATGAGTTGCCGAGGAAGATCCAGACGACCATGAGTGTTATGCACCAGAGAGCCTGGTCGGGGCTTCTGGAAAAGGGCTGGGCCGGCAGGCCCACCGACTCAAGGATGGCGTTAAAGGCGCCGCCGTTGGTGCGGTAAAGCCATTTCCAGAGCAGGACGCTGACGACGCCGGGCATGATGACCGGCAGGTTGTAGATGGCGAGCAGCGTGTACTGGTAGACGGGGCGCAGGTGGCTGAGGGCAAGCGCGAGCAGAAGAGCGAGGCTGAGGGCGACGAAGATTTCGACGGCCGAGAATCTGACGGTGGTCCAGAGCGCGTTCCAGAAGCCGGGGTCGCCGAGCAGCTTGGCGAAGTTGCGGGTGTTGACGAAGACCGGTTTCTGGATGTAGTCCCAATTATTAAAGGAGAGCCAGATCGCGGTCCCAAACGGGATCACGAACATAACCAGGTAGAACAGGCTCAGCGAAAAGGCAAAGCCCATACCGAGCCAGCTGTATTGGGAGAGCCGGGCGCGCCACGACCTGACTGGCGCGGCGTCAGTTGGGCTGGACCCTGCTGTGACTGCCATGGCTGCCTTCCCCTTCAGCGTTGCGGCAACGGGTCAGACGGCTGGGCGGGACGGCCCCGAAGGACCGTCCCTGCCTGCCGCGTTGAATCAGGCATTGAGTCGTTCGAGGGCCGTGTCTTCGAGGCCCTGCATTTCGGCGTCGATGTTTTCGACGGCCTCCTGGATGGAGATCTCTCCGGTGAGCGCTCTTTCGGCTTCGCGCCAGGCGGGGGCCGGGTTGGCGACGTGGTGGCCGGCATAGCGTGCGTGGGGCCAGACGCCGAGGGCGCATTTCTTGGAGACGGCACCGTACTTGGTGTCTTCGATGCGCGGGTCGGCGTAGACGGCGGGCGACATGAGGCTGCCGGAGTAGAACTCCATCGCCTGCAGCTGCCCTTCGGTGCTCATGATCATGTCGATGAACGCGATCGAGGCGTTCAATTTGTCGGAGTCGTCGCGGAGACGCCGCGAGAGGGCCCAGGATCCGATGTGGCTGGGGCAGAGTATGCGTTCGACGGCGTCGGGGTGGCTGGGCATCGGTACGGCTTCGAGGTTGAGCGGGAACTGATTGGCGAGGACGCTGTAGGTCCAGGAGCCCATGCCTTCCATGGAGAGGATGCCGTTGGCCATGTCCTGCCAGACGTTGTCGATGAAGTCCCAGTCGAAGAGGCGGTGTTCGTAGATGATGTCGTGCATGAATTGGAGGGCGGCGATGCCTGCTTCGCTGTTGTAGGTGAAGGTGGCGGACTCGACGTCGTAGGGCGCGCCGCCGAGCTGATACATGAGGGTCTGGGGAAAGAGGCCCAACATCCCGGTGAGGGTCCAGGCGGCGTGGGTCATGTTGCCGTCGTCGTCGATCTGCCGGACCTTGAGGCAGTCGTCGATGACGGCGCCCAGGTCGCTCCACTGGGTCCAGTCGCCGCCGGCTTCGGAGAAGTGGTCGGTGTTAAGGACAAGAACGCAGTCGGAGAGGCCGGAGATGTAGGGGTAGTAGTAGGCCTTGCCTTCGGGCGCGTTGACGGCGGTAAAGGCGGCGGGGAAGAAGCGTTCCTCGAGGGCGTTGCGGCCGCCGGCCAGGTCGGTGATCTCGAGGAAGACCTGGGATACGTCGGTGGCGACGACCCAGTCGGTGTAGTGATAGTTGATGTCGCCCTCATTGCCGGCTGCGATGGAGGGGAGAAGTTTGGCGAGCAGGTCGCCGTAGCCGATTGGCTGTGTGTTGACGGTTACACCGGGTTCGACCTCGGCGAAGGCCTCGGTGGCCCAGGCGAGGATGCGGTTCATGCCGTCCCAGTCCTGGTGCCAGACGGTGATTTCGGCTTCCAGCTGATCGGGCATGTCTTCGGCCATGTCCCCGCCGGCCATGTCGCCGCCGACCGGTGCGCAGGCCGTCAGCACAGCGCCCGCGGTTGCGGCTGACGAAAGCTGCAGGAAACTTCGTCGACTCATTGTGTTGCGCTGCATCATCTGTTTTCCTTCCGCCCTATTGGGCTTTGATGAATGGAACACTGATCCATTTCAACCAGTGCCTCGCTAACTGGGAAGAGAACTATCCCGGCCAGCTGGCATGCTACGGCTATCGATGTCAGGGCTTTTCGCCCCCGGCTGCGTATTCAGGTGTACCGGCCGCTACCTCCTCACCACTTTCTTCGGTTTCCGCTTTGTATTCGTCGAAGCTGTCTGGCGCGTTTACCTCTGGAACGAGCTGAAAAATTTTGCCGGTAGCATAACCGGTCGCATAGAGATTGCCCGTTTCGTCAGAGCCGATGCTGCTTATTGCGGTACCTGCTTCCATGAGAAGGGTACTTTGCCAGCTGTCTCCTTTTCGCTGCAATCCCCAGATGCTGCCCTTGCAGAAATCGGCGTATACGAAGATCGACGAGATCACGGCGCCGCCGACAACGACGCATTTCCCTTGTCCATGGTCATAGACGGATACGGGGTAGGCCAGTTTGTCTACATTGCAGGACCAGCTGCAGTCGTTCCCCTCCCAGAAACTATACCCATAGTTTTCCCCTCCAACGCTGTCGGCTTCCTGAAAGTTGACCTCCTCTTTCTTAACTCCGCCGGCGTCAGGGATGTAGAGCGCGCCGGTCTGCCGGTCGAAGGCAATTCCCCAGGGATTGCGCAGTCCCATAGCCCAGATTTCAGGGCGGTATCCTTCAACGCCTACAAAGGGATTGCTTTGGGGGATGGCGTAGGGATTTACGCCGGATTCTACATCGATGCGCAGGAGCTTGCCCATCAAGTTGCCGGGAACCTGTGGGTTCAGCCAGTTTCCGCCGCCGCCGCCGCCGTCGCCGCTGCCGATGTAGAGGTAGCCGTCAGTGGGACTGAAAGACATGGAGCCGCCGTTGTGACTCGGATGCGGTTGCGGGATGGTAAGCAGGACCTCCTCACTGTCCGGATCGGCAATGTCGGGATTGGATGTGGTCATGAACCGGCTAATAACGGTCTCATCGGGACTTGTATAACTCACGTAGAAATGCCTGTCGTCGGTATATGTTGGAGGGAAGACGATATTGTAAAGCCCCTGTTCTCCGCAACATTTTACACGGTCTGAGATATCCAGGAAGGGCTCATCGTTTATTGCGCCATCCTTGAGGATGCGAATCCGCCCTTTGTGTTCGACGACAAAGAGGCGGCCGCTGCCATCGCCGGCATGCGTTGCTTGTACGGGCAACTCAAACCCGGAGGCCGCCTCGTTGAGTTCCCACTCACTGAACTCAATGGCGTTGAATACTCTGACTTCGTACCATCCGACCCAGCCCTTACTCTGTCTGGTCAGGACGTAAACCCGATTTATGCGTCGCGGAGGGTCTACGATGACTTCGAGGACCTGCCCGTCCTTGGTATGAAGATTATCAAATCGCTTATAGGGGGTCGTCGTGTGAGAATCATCTCCTAACCAGAGTTCATGCGTCGTCAAGCCAGCCTCGCTTTGCGTAACAACCAGCTCGACTTTGCTTACCAGATGGAACTCATCGAACTCAATCGAGAGCCACTGCGGCGCGAAGGCCTGTGCAGTCCACATTGTTGTTATGTCGCCGTCATGCAGGTTCTCCAAATAGGGATTCTTTGCAGAGGCATCTACCGTTCCAATGGAGGCGATGTTTTCTCCTTGCACGGTCAGACGGGTCTGCGGTGTTGGCGTTGCCACAGTTTCGGTCTGCGGCGCTGGCGTTGCTTCGGTTTCGGACTGGGCGCTGGCGGTGCGGCCGAACGTAACCAATAGCAAGAACCCTGTGCAGAATACAAGGGTGAATGTGAGGCGTTGGATCAAATTATAGACCTCCGACTTGACGCCCCGACTCGGCTAAGCAAAGCATTCAGTGAAGAGTTGGCGCAACGGCCTGTTCATCGTCATAATGCTGCGCCGTTCGCATGGTACGAGGGCGCCGAATCGGCCTGAACCAGAGCCTGACCTGCCGAACGTTGCACCCTAGTAGAACCATTCAACCTTTTCTGACCGGCCCGTCTGCGCCGAGATAAGTCCCGCTTCACAGACGGCGACGTTATTCGCCCCGGCTCTTGACGTGATCGGGTTTTCGGCCTTCCCCTCCAGCAGGTCGAGAAAGGCCACCACGGATCCGGCCCACCCGTGACCTCCCACCACATTACCGGTAGAGGTATCCTCCAACTCAATGGGCTCCTCGTCGCGGCGGTAAAGGCTGCCTTCCTTCAGAGTGCCGGTGAGCCCGTAGCTTTCGAAAAAGCCATGCCAGGTGGGCCCCGAGCAGCCGCTGGTCACGTGACATTTGCCGAGGACGCCGTTGGCGAAGCGCATGATCAATATGTAACAGTCCTCGCTGGGGAACTCGGGGACGCACTTTGCGCTGCTGTACATTGAAACCTCTTCGACCGGCGAATCGACCGCCCACAGCATCAGGTCGATCGGGTGGATGCCGCCGCCGAGGAGGATGTTCTGCGGGTTCTCGGCATCGATGCGCCAGGGCGTGTGATTGCGGCCGTGGGGCCAGTACCAGGCGGTCATGTCGTGGATATAGTCGCCCTGGATGAAGAAGGGTTCGCCGATCTCGCCCGCCTTGGTCGCCAGAACCATCTCGCGCCAGGGGTAGACGTAGCGCATTGTCTGGTCGGTCATGACGTGCAGGCCGGTGCGCTCTTCGACTTCGATCATGCGGCGGGCGTCGGCGACGCTGGTGGCAAAGGGTTTCTCGACGAGCGCGTGGCAGCCGTGTTCGAGGGCCGTGATGGTCTGCTCGGCGTGCAGATGGTCGGGCCCGGCCACAACTACTACGTCCGGGTTTGTTTCGTCGAGCAGCTTCTCGTAGTTGGTGCCGGCCGCTGCATCCGGGTACTTGTCGAGGGCTTCTTCGAGCTGCGCGCCCACGGGATCGAAGAGGCCGGCGATCTCGCCGCGGCCGTCGGCGGTGGCGACGTGGGCACAGTGGAGGCCGGCTCCTCCTGAGCCGCAGATTAGGAATTTCACTGGCGGCATCCTGTCTTTTCCTCCGAGCTATGTTGGGCGATGCGACTGGTAGTACGAAAAATTCTCAATTCAGAGTAGCTGCAAGGGCTTGTTGGCGATTGTCTGCGTTGAGGACCACTGAGAACACCCTTCTTTGTCCGCTCAAATCAGAAATCGTTGAAGACGTCGACGGCGTTGCCGGTGCGGATCGATTCCCAGGCGGCGACGCCGGCGGCCACCGATTTGGCGCCGTCGAGGACGCCGGGGGAGGGGTCCTTGTCGTTGTCGAGGCAGTCCTGGAAGTGGCGCATGTAGCGGATGACGGTGGCGCCGTGTCCGTAGGCGCTGAGATCGGTCTCGGCATCGTAGGGCGTCGTCTCAACCTCCTCGATTTTTTCGTCGAGGACGACGCGGATTTCGCCGGGCTCGTTGTCGGTGTACTCGCCCTGGAGGCTGCCCCTGGTGCCGTAAACGCCGTACTGCATCATCGGCAGGGGCGGATGGACGATGCCGTAGAGGCCGGAGACGCGCCCGATTACGCCGGACGTGAATTCGGCGTTGATGAAGAAGTTGTCCTGGATGGGGTAGTCGGGGGTGAGGCCGCCCTTGTTGGCGACCGCGTGGACCCTCTTTATGTCGCCGCCGAAGGCGCGGATGATGTCGATGCTGTGCACGCAGCCGCCGAACATGAAGTCCTGGGGCATGGTCAGGCGCCAGGGCGTGAAGTCGTAGATGGGGCGCATGTCGTGCAGGTAGAAGCTTTCTAGGGCGATCAGGTCTCCCAGCTGCCCGTCGTCGTAGATCTTTTTGGCGGCGAGGAACTGGCGGTCGAAGCGCATGGTCTGGCCGACGAGAAACTTGGCGCCGGTCTCGCGCACGAGGTCGACGAGCCTTCTGGCGTCCTCCAGGGTGGTGACCATCGGCTTTGTGCACATGACGTGCTTGCCGTTCTCGAGGGCGCCGATGCAGGACTCGGCGTGGAGGGCGTCGGGCGAGTAGACGCAGACGACGTCGACGTCCTCGCGGCTGACAATGTCGCGGTAGTCGGTGCTCCAGTAGGGGATGTTGAACTGGCGGGCAGCCTGCTCGAGCACGTCGGGGCGGCGGGCGCAGGCGGCGGTGATGGTGTAGCGCAGGTCCGGCTCGTCCTGGAGCATGGTCATGGTTGACGCCATGTTGGCGGGGCCCATGCCGATAATGCCGAGGCGGATGGGAGAACCGTTCATCTGTTACGCCTCCTTACAGGGAGAGGCCGCACGGCAGTTTTAGGTGCGGCTTATGTACTGAAAAAGGTTCGCAAATCTTCTCCTGGCCGCTGGCTGAAATAGCGAGGGTTCTGACTGCAACGGGCGGCATTCTGTGGTGCGGGTTGCAATCAATTTGATCTGATGTGGACAGAGGAGAAGTTTATCGAAAACGGCGCGCGACTGTTTCCATTGCCAAAATGTGCTCAGAGCGGATGTGCGGCTGCCGCCTAAGTGGGACCGGCGGGCCTTGCGGCGAGCCATTCGGACACTAATGGGTCTGGTTTCGGAGAAGAATAGTGGAAAGCGGGGCAACTGTCAAGCAGGATCAAAAGAGTCTTGCGGCGATGTCGGGGGGCGGCGTTCAGGCGAAAGCCAGCACTGGTTGACGTCCGGCAGCCATTTGGCGATGTCTTTGGCCACTTTCTGGTCGCGAATTCAACTGCGGGGAGGCGAAGGTGAGGTTGAGGGGGGCGCTGGCGAAGGCGAGGCGGGTGAAGATGTCGGCGGCGCAGAGGCCGCTGTCGTGCGCTTCGCTGCCGCCAGTAGATTTGCAAGCGTCTACAAGGGGACAAGCGCCAGGGTGCCTGCCAAGGGGCCCTACTTTTCTTAAACAGTCGAATAAGAGGACGCGAGTCTCGGTCGAAACTATCGGGGGGTACAGGTGTTTTTCATAGTGAAGACACTTGTGCCTCCTTTGCTTTGCGAAAAGGAGAGGAGGGGGAGGAATAACAGACCTGTGGAGGAGAAGAAACTCTTAACTCAGGGTGCGGTGAGCATAGTGGCGTTAATCGCACTCATACTTTTCGTTGAGTGGATGACTGTCGCGGAAGATTTCACGTGGCTTCCGTTACTCTACGAGTTCCCTATCGAAGCCGTTATCGTCTTGGTGTCATTTGCGGCGTTCCTCGGCTGGCTGACAAGAGCATTGCAAAAGTGGCTCATTGACCCCATCATCAGATGGTTCGGTAAAGGGGCATGACTACGCTACGGTATCGAGTCCGTCAGTGGTGAAGCTATCGTGTTGAAAGAACTGTGGCTCGACTGCAAGTTCATATACGCTTACCTCTATGTTAAGCTTTCATATTTTTTCGCGTTCATGCCGAGCGATTTTTAGGAGAGAACCACACGATCTGGAACGATGCAATCTAGGATGGGTCAAAATTAAAGAAAGGCTACCAGAGGGCGCCTGCAACGGGCGCCCCTTACAATTGGAAACCACACGATCTATGAACCAGACATTTATCGTCGGAGGTCTATTCGGCAGGATGTGTTCGATTATTCCAGTGCCGGTGCGTATATTATTTCGATTGTGGCGCAAGGGCGGTTGTGTCTTTTCGGTAGTGTGGAAGGCGGAGAGATGCGCCTGAACGGCGCGGGGGGAGCGGGTTAGCCTTTGAGTCCGGTCAACGCAATGCCGCGGACGAAGTTTTTCTGGAAGATGAGGAAGACGATGAGTGGCGGGATGGAAACGAGGACGGAGCCGGCCATGACGGCCTGGTAGTCGGTGCCGCCGAAGCGGTTGGCCATGCGGGCGATGATGAGGGGGAGAGTGAGCTTCTTTTCCTCGTTGAGGATGACCAGGGGCCAGAGGTAGGCGTTGAAGGCGCCGAGGAAGACGAAGATGGCGAGGGCGGAGAGGATCGGCTTGGTCAGGGGGAGGATGATGTTGCGGTAGATGCCGAAGTCGCCGCTGCCGTCGATTTTGGCGGCGTCGTAGAGCTCGCGGGGGATGCCGTAGACGAACTGGCGGCAGAGGAAAACGCCGAATGAGGAGAAGATGCTCGGCACCCAGACGCCCCAGAGCGAGTTGAGCAGGTTCAGCTCGCGCATGACGATGTAGAGGGGGATCAGGAGGGTGAGGAAGGGCACCATGGTGGTGGAGAGCACGAAGTAGAAGAGGTAGTCGCGGCCGGGGAACTCGAGGCGGGCGAAGATGAAGCCGCCCATGGAGGAGGTGATGAGGACGCTGATGACGGTGCCGGTGGTGACGATGATGCTGTTGACGTAGGCGATGGGCAGGTTGGCGCGGGTGGGGTCCATGACCATCAGGTAGGCGCTCAGGGTCCATTTTTTCGGCAACAGCGTAACCGGCAGACTTACGATGTCGGCGCCGGTCTTGAAGGAGGAGAAGAGGAGCCAGATGAAGGGGTAGAACATGGCGAAGCTGAAGAATGCCAGGATGAGGAATACGACCGCTTTTGTCCACCTGCCTGAGATTAGCCAGCGGCGGAAGGGAGAGATGGGAGTGTGCAGCGTTCTGGAGTCAGCAGTTCCGGCCATGTGGCATCAATGTTCCCATTCGATCCGCCAGCGGCGGAGTTGGAAGACGGTCGCGCCGAGCAGCATTACGAAGATGATCAGCG
Source organism: Caldilineaceae bacterium (assembly GCA_965204525.1). Classification (GTDB taxonomy): domain Bacteria; phylum Chloroflexota; class Anaerolineae; order Caldilineales; family Caldilineaceae; genus Bin5. The sequence continues at coordinate 4,965,347 of OZ241994.1, forward strand.
AGACGGCCGCGCCGTAGCCCAGGTTGAGGGCGCGGAAGCCCAATTCGTAAGTGTAGAGAGCCAGCGTCCTCGTGCTGAAACCCGGGCCCGGTATGAGGAAGAAAGCCTCGAACATCTGCACGGTGCCGATGACGCTGACGACCATCTGGTAGACTAGTACCGGCCGGATAAGCGGCAGGGTGATGCGGAAGAAGGACTGCCAGAAACCGGCCCCGTCGAGGCGGGCCGCTTCAAAAAGGCTTTCGGGCACGTCGTTGATGCCGGCGAGAAAGAGGACGATACCGGTGCCGAGGTGAGCCCAGATAATGACGACGGTGATCGCCCAGAGAGCCTGCTGCGGGCTGGCCAGGAACGGCTGCTCGGGCAGGCCGATGCTGCTGAGCAGGGTGTTGAAGGCGCCGCCGGTGGGGCGGTAAAGCCAGCGCCAGAGGTAGAGGGAGACCACTAAGGGCGTTATCACAGGCAGATAGTAGAGCGAGAGGTAGATGTTCTGCCACTTGCCCAGTATCTGGCTGAGGGCGAGGGCGAAGAGCAGGGCGATCGTGAGGCCGAGGCTGATTTCGACCACCGAGAAGAGGATCGTCTTTTCCAAGGCTTGCCAGAAGTACTGGTCGGTGAAGGCCTTGGTGAAGTTGCGCAGGCCGACAAATTTGGGATTAGTGATGAAGTCCCAGTTCTGAAAGGCCAGCCAGATGCCGGTGCCGAAAGGGATGATGAAGATGATGGTATAGAAGATCAGGATGGCGGCGGAGTAGATGAGCGCGAAAGGGCTGGCGCGACGGAAGCGCCGCCATACGCTGTCACGGCGGGCGACAGGCAGGTGCGGCATGGGTTGACCACCGGCGGCGGGGTGGTCTTGCAACGTTGTCATGCGATTGGTTCCGCTGGCTCGCGGGCGCCGCATACGTGTGTACGCGGCGCCCGCTCAGATTGCATACTGTGAGGTCAGGCTGCCAGACGTTCTCGGGCCTGATCTTCCTGCTCCTGCAGGTAGGCGTCCATGGCGGACAGCGCTTCCTGGATGCTGATCTCCTGGCGCATGGCGCGGTCGAACTCGGCTGCGGCCGGGCCCTGCTGGGCCACGTGGTCCTGGGGATAGCGGGCGTAGGGCCACATGCCTTCGGCCACGCGCTTGGAGACGAGGCCGTACTTGACATCGCCGATGCCGGGATCGTTGTATACGCCCTTTGAGGGAACGACGCCGGAGTAGAAGTCAAGCGCCTGGAGGAGCGCGCCGTTGCTGACGATCAGCAGGGCAAAGTCTACGGCGGCATCCAGCTTGGCGGAGTCCTCAGCCAGCCGCTTCGAGAGCCCATAACCGGCGACATGCTGCGGGTAGAGTATATAGTCGACTGCGTTTGCGAGGGGCGGCGTGACGATGTTGTCAGCCGGCACGTCGGCCACGTCGGTCATGACGCTCATGGTCCAGGCTCCGTTGCCCCAGATCGAGACGAGCTGCTGGGTACAGGCCTCGTATTCGCTGGTAAACAGCTCGAAGTCGACGGTCTTGTGGACATGGTAGATGTCGTGCAGGATCTGGGCAGCGGCTGCGCCCACTTCGCTGTCGTGGGACCAGACGCCGGTCTCCCTGTCGAAGAAGTCCCCGCCCAGCTGCCAGATCAGGGTCCACAGCAACTGATATTGGGAGCTGGCAATCGAGTACCCTGAGCGGGTGACTTTGCCCTCATCGTTGGTCTGCGTCATGGCGATGCCGGCCTCAACCACTTCTTCGTAGGACCCAAAGTTGAGGTAATCGACGCCTGCTTCGGCGCAGTGGTCCATGTTGACGGTCATGGCGGCGCCGCGGATGCCGGCGAGCCAGGGCAGGTAGTAGACCTTGTTGCCGGGGACTTCGACGGCCTGGAAGGCGGCCGGCCACATCTTTTCTTCGAGCTCGGCAGCGCCGCCGGCGGCGTCGGTGATGTCGAGGAAGACGCGCGTGATGTCGGTGGCGACCACCCAGTCGGTGTACATCATCATGACGTCGCCTTCGGTGCCGGAGGCGATGGACGGCAGCATCTTGTTGAGCAGGTCGCCGTAGCCGATGGCCTGGAGGTCGACGGTGACATTCTCGTGGTCCTTCTCGAACTCAGGCTGGACCCACCCCATGATGCGGTTGGCGCCGTCCCAGTCCTGGTACCAGACGACGAGATCGATGGGTTCTTCCATTACGTCGGCCGAGCCTGCGTCCATGTCAGTGGCGACCGGCGCGCAGGCAGCCAACATTGCAGCGGCGCCCAGACCGGCGCTCACCTTGAGAAACTGGCGACGACTTGTCTTGTGCATCATTTCCTCCTGAGGGTCTTATTTGGATGCCAATGGGAAGTGGAACTATTTCGTGGAAATCTGTCTAGGAGCTTCTTCTCCAAGTTGAGGTCGGGGCACGATGGGCAGTATAGCATTAAGCAGGGATCTGTCAAACCGCTCTTGTCAACAGCTGTCCGGTTCCGCTTTGAAAACGGGTGCAGGTGCTGATAGAATTGCACCATGCACCAGGCAAAACCTGTAGCCGGTTAAACCGGTTTACCTCCTCTGCCGGGAAAGAGCGGATGAATCTCAGACGGCTCAGCGCGGTGTCGTTCGGCCACATGGCAATCGATATTCTCAACGCCTCGATCGCCATGATCCTGGCCGTTCTCGCGGTTCCCTTCAACATTTCTAACGCCCAGATCGGGCTGGGAGGGATGGCCTACGCGCTGATGGGTTCGCTCACACAGCCCTTGTTCGGCGTGCTGGCCGACCGTTTCGGCGGGCGCTGGCTGGGGGCGGTCGGGCTGCTGTGGACAGCCGTCTTCTACTACGCGGCCACATTCTCGCAAAACTATTTCACGCTGATCACGCTGATGACGGTCGCCTCGCTTGGCAGCGGCGCGTTCCACCCCCAGGGCGCGATGAACGCCGGCGCGGCCGGCGGTCACAAGGCAACGACGGGGACATCAGTCTTCTTCCTGCTGGGGCAGATGGGGCTGGCGTTAGGGCCGATGATTGCGGGCGTCCTGCTGGAAGAGATCTGGATGCTCGGACCGCGCATCATGGCGATCGCGACGCTTCCGTTCGTGGTGTGGATGGCCATCGGCCTGCGCAAGCCGCTGGTGCGCGTCGAGGAGGAACCGCCGCCGCCGGCTACATTAGAGCAGCGGCGGCGCCTGCAACAACGAATTTCGCGCGCTCGCTCTGTGCCAAAACGTGTTGCACAACCTGACAGGCGCTGGGTGGCGCTGGCGGCCTTTGCGGTGCTGGTGGCGCTGCGGGCTTCGGTTCACCAGATCTTTTACGGGATGCTGCCAAAGTATTTCGCGGACCTGGGCTTTTCGCCGATACAGTTCGGCTTTATGGTCGGCGTCCCCAGCGTGGCCATCGCCCTCGGCTCGATGACAGGGGGCGTTCTCGGCGATCGCTATGATCAGCCCAAGATCCTGCTGTGGTCGCTGCTGGCGGCCACGCCCTTTTCCTGGCTGATGCTGGACATTGTGCATGGATGGGTGTTCTTCCCGCTGGCCTTCGCGGCCGGCTTCCTCGTTGGCATTCCTCACAGTATTCTTGTTGTTATGGCCCAGAGGTTTTTGCCGAACAGGCAGGGGCTGGCGAGCGGCGCCATCCTTGGCTTCACGTTTGCCTCGGGGGCGTTGGGGATGGGACTGGCCGGTCCGATCGCCGACTTCTACACGCTGTCGGGCGTCATGCACGTTGTTGCGGTCATGCCGCTGTTCGCGGCGTTGTGCGCTCTGTTTTTGCGTACGCGAACTGCGGCGGCGCTGCCTATGGCGCCGGCTGCGGGGTCGGCGGATTGAGCGTGCGGAAACACCGTACTCCGAAAAGGCCGAGCGGACAAGGGCACTACATCCGATCCCTCTCATCCGGCCACGCGACTTCCGTAATCTCCGGCTCCACCGTCGCCCCGCGCTCGCCAGCGCGCAAGCGGCCGGTGACGACCTGACTGTCGTGTTGGAAGACGAGCAGGGCGTCCTTTTCCTCGGCCTCCCGGCGCAGGTTGCGTTTGCCCTCGATGCTGCGCATCGGTTCCAGGTCAAATGCAGGCACCCACGCCAGCCGCTCCATGTGCGCGGCCCAGCTGCATGCGTCGCCCAGGAAGAGGAGCGATTTGCCAGCGTCCTCGACCCATACAACCTGCATGCTTTCAGTATGGCCCGGTACTGTAACCGAGCGTACACCCGCCGCCAGTTCCTGAGCGCCGTCTACAATCTCCAGCTGGCCGGTACCGCGCAACGGCTCCCAGTTTTCGGGGAAGTAATGGCCTTGCGTGCGTTCATTGGGGAAGGATGCCTCGGCCATCTCAAGACGTTGGATCAGGTAGCGGGCGTTCGGAAAGGTGGGGACAACCTCGCTCTCCGCATCCGCGGGATCACGCAAGCGCGTATTTCCGCCGCAATGGTCGGCGTGCAAATGGGTCAAGAGCACGATATCGACGTCCTCCGGGCCGAAACCGACACGGCGCAGGTCGGCCTCCAAACGCCGGCTGCTGTCATCCATACCAAATCTATTTCGATACTCGGCGGTAATCTTGTCCCCCTGGCCCGTGTCCACCAGGATCAACCCCGCCGACGACTGCACCAACAGGCAGCGCATCTGCGCAGGAATGCGGTTCTTCTCGTCCGGGCGGATGATCCTTTCCCACAGAACGCGCGGCACAAGACCAAAGAAACTTCCGCCGTCGATCAGCTGCTGGCCGTCACTGACGATATGACACTGAATGGAACCGATCTGAAATGAGTATGGCATTGGTTAGCCCTCAAAATCTGTCTGCCTGAAAACCTGTGAACTGATCAGAAAGTTTGTCCTGCATCTTGCAATACGGCCCCATATCACTCCGGCCACGCCTCCTCCGTAATCTCCGGCTCCACCACAGGCCCGCGCGCGCCCGGCCGCAACCGTCCGGTCACGACCTGCCCGTCGTGCTGGAACACGAGCAGCGCCTCCTTCTCCTCCGCCTCTCTGCGCAGATTGCGCTTACCCTCGATGCTGCGCATCGGGTCGAGATCGAAGGATGGTACCCAGGCCAGCCGGTCCAGATGCGCGGCCCAGCTGCAGGCATCCCCCAGGAAGAGCAGCGATTCGCCGGACTCCTCTACCCATACAACCTGGATGCTCTCGGTATGGCCCGGCACGGTTACCGTACGGACGCCCCTCGCCAGGGCCAGGTCGCCGTCAACGAGCTCCAGCTGGCCTGAGCGGCGCAGCGGCTCCCAGTTGTTGGGGAAGTAGGTGCCGCGCGTGCGTTCATTGGGGAAGGCGGCTTCGGCCATTTCGAGGCGCTGGATAAGATAGCGGGCGTTGGGAAAGGAGGGGACGGCCTCGCTCTCGGGATCGGCGGGATCGCTCCAGTGGGTGCAGCCGCCGGCGTGGTCGGCGTGTAGGTGCGTCATCAGTACGATATCGACGTCTTCCGGGCTGAAGCCGACGCGGCGCAGGTCTGCGGCGAGACGCCGGTTGCCGTCGTCCATGCCGAAGATGCGCCTCTCCTTGGCGGTGATCTTGTCGCCCTGGCCGGTGTCGACCAGGATCAGGCCGGCGGATGACTGGATGAGCAGCGAGCGCATCTGTACGGGGATGCGGTTTTTGTCGTCGGGCCGGATGACGCGCTCCCAGAGGACGCGAGGCACGAGACCGAAGAAGCCGCCGCCGTCGACCAGCTGGCGGCCGTCGCTGACGATGTGGCAGGGTATGGAACCGATCTGAAATGAGTAGGGCATGGTCAGTTGTAAGGATGTGATAGGTGTGTATCAGGCAATTTCGATGGAATGTAGTACATTGTGAGCCAAAGCGGAGTATAGCACGGCCCGGGCACTGTCCCCTACCTTTGCCAGGTAAGTGTAGTCAGCCCGGACTCCCGCTGGAAACTCCCTGACTTGACATACAGGGGCGCCTCTCCGCATACTTATGCGCGTGAAAGGCGGTGGAGAGTGTCCTGTTCCAGGACCAGGCCCGCCGTCAACCAGGCGTCAACTCGTCTACGCGATACACATTGCGAAATGGCACACAAACAGTTCTTCACCGGCGAACCCGCGCAAGTTCGCCCGCGCAAACTGGTGCAAGGGTTGGTCTTCGACTTTGACAATACGCTTGCCCGGCTCAACAAGCCTCTGGATGAGCTGATGAGCATGGGCGCGCAGACAGCTGTCGACTACATGCGCTCGACGGGGATGACCGACTTGCCCGACGAGATTTCGGAGCATCTCGTTGAGGCGCGCATCTTCGCCGAGACGAAATCGGATGATGAGCAGGAGGAACACACCGCCGACGACACCTTGAGTTTCCTGTTGCAGTTCGTCGGTTATCCGGCTTCACGCATGAATGAGGAGGTCCTGCGCCGGGCGGTCGATCTCTTTTACGCGCCGGAGATGACGGCGTGGGAGCCGATGCCGGGCGCGATCGATCTGCTCCAGCAGTTGCGCGGCGAGGGATTCCCGCTGGCCGTGATCGCCAACTACGCCAGCGATCGCATCTTCCAGCGCATCATCGACTATACCGGCCTTCGCGCCTACCTGGACGTCTGTCTGAGCAGCGCGGCGGTGGAGTGGCGCAAACCGGAGAAAGAGATATACGATGCCGTCCTCAAGCGTTGGGACGCGGAGCCGTATGAGTTGGTCTGTGTCGGCGACAGCCTCAAGCATGACGTCGCCGGCGGGCAGGAGATCGGCGCGCTCACCGTTCATTGCCGCATGATCCCGCTGGCTGAGGACCAACGGCTGGTGGACAGCATCAAGCCGGACGCGGTGATTGAGAAGCTGTCCGAACTGCCCGCCCTCGTTGAAAGGTGGTGTTGAGCATGCGCAGCGCCGAAGGCCCGCCGCACGAAACTTTTCCTGTTACTATCAGCCGAGAGTATCCGCCTGCGCCGCTGGTGGCGGTGGCTGCCGTCGTTGTCGACGGCGAAGGACGTATCCTGATGGTCGAACGGGGCCGGCCGCCCTCGCAGGGAATGTGGGCGTTGCCCGGCGGCCTGCTGGATTTGGGCGAGCCGGTGCGGGCCGGGGTTGCTCGTGAGGTGCAGGAGGAGACCGGTGCTGAGATCGAAATCGTTGATCTTGTGGATCTGTTCGAGCCCATTCATCGCGATGCGACCGGACGCATTCGCTATCACTATGTCGTGATCGACTTCTGGGCCCACTACCGCGGGGGCGATGTCGCGGCGGCCGATGACGTTGATGACGTCGCCTGGGTGTCGGTCACGGAACTGGACGACCTGCCGATGGAAGAGGAGACGCGGCAGGTTGTTCGCAAGGCCCACGCTCGCTGGCAGCAGGCCAACGGGCGGGAAGGCGCCGCTCCCTCTTGTCGGTCGGGCTAGTCTCCCCTTTTTCCTGCGGCTCCCGATTGTTCCTCCCGCAGAAAACAGAGCTCCGGGCGCAACGGGCCACCCTTCCCGAGTTTCACGCTGCCGCCGACCCGCGGGCGCAGACCCCGATCAGCCAAATAGCGCCCGCGCCTCATGCAGATGGTCGAATGTGCCGACCAGCGTGAGGTGGTCGCCGTATTCCAGTTGCGTGTTTCCGCGCGGCACGATGAATTCCCCGGCGCGGCGGATCGAGAGAATGAGTACGTCACCCGGCAGTTGGAGCTCGCGCAGGGCCTTGTCGCCGTAGTCGTGATTGTGTACCCAGACTTCGGACACCTCTTTATTGTCGTCGGTACGAGTCAGCAGTTCGTAGATGTCCGGATTTCGCGCCAGCAGGCTGAGGAGCGCGGCCTGGTCCAGCGATGGGTTGAAGACAGTCACGTTGAGTGTTTCGAACTCCACAAGCCGGTTGGTTTCCCGTACAAGCGTCACGATGTGGTCAATGCCGTAGCGGGTGCGGGCCACGTGGCAGACGTGCCGGTTGCGGTCTGTGTCGCTGAGCGTGACGACTACCGTTTCTGTGAGATCGAGGCGCCCGGCAAGTTCCTCCTCTTCATCGTCGATACTGGCGTGCAGGACCTCAATGCCTTCGGAGGTTCGTTGCCGGGCTCTGGCAATCAGACTCTCATCTGCGTCGACGAGAACGACTTTCTCGTGGTGGCCCAGCAGCTGTTCAGCGACTTGGAGTCCGAGCCTTTCCGCGCCGAACACAACGATGGGCCGCTGAGAAGTGGCGGTGGTGTGCGGGACGATGCGGTTGAAGATCAAGGGGGCGGCGGTGACGGTGACGATGGCCACCAGGATGATCATCGTGTTTACCGATTCGCTGATGATCCCCAGGTTCAGGCCGATGGCCGAGGCCGCGACGATCAGTGAGAGGCGCGACGAGAGAAGAAATCCGGCTGAAAAGGTCTCGCGCCAGCTGAACTGCAGACGGAACAGCAGGGCCGGCAGGAGTTTGACCAAAAAGGCGGCCAGTACCAGGAACGGCAGCAGAATTAACGCATCGGTTGACCCGATCAGGGCGCCCAGATTGAAATCCACACCTACCATGATGAAAAAGATAGGGATGAAGAAGCCGAAGCCGACCGCTTCCAACTGGTGCATCGCCTCCAGATCTTCACGGGTGGAGAGCAGAGACAGCATGGCCCCGGCGATGAAGGCGCCCAAAATGATCTCCGCGCCCAGCACCTCTGCCAGCACCACAAAAAGCAACATGATCGTAAAGGCGCCGCGAATCTTGATGCGGGCGGTGGTGTGGCTGAGGTCCTCCAACGTGCGGCGCAATGATTCGAACCGGTTCAGAGAAACAATCCCCAGGCGGTAGAGAAGGAAGAAGACGACGAAGAGCAGGCTGATCAGAAGGATGTCGAGGGTCAGTCCGTGGGAAATCGTGGCGATGACCACGGTGATCAGCAACATTGTGGCGAAGTCGGCGACGAGAGCGGCGATCAGGATTGTCTGCCCGAAGCGGCCGCGGATGAGCTCCTGCTCCTTGAGCACGGGCATGACGACGCCCAGTGACGTTGTCGACATGATCAGCGCCATCATCCAGGGACTGCTCACCAGCCCCACCTGCAATAGCGCAAAGCCGACGACGGCGGAAAGGGCCAGGGTAAGAATGAAGCCCATCAGGCCAATGGATAACGGGCCGAAGGGGCGGCGGTCGCGGCCCTCCGCCGACGTGAGGTCTGTGCGTGCGCCGCGGGCGACGCCGGGCAACTCAACGTTCAGATTGGCGAAGTCGATCTCCATGCCGGCCAGGAACATCAGGAAGACGAAGCCGAACTCGGCCAAAAGCGTGAGCAGCTGGTCTTCGTGGGTCACCCAGCCGAAACCGCTGCTGCCTACCACGATTCCCGCCAGGATTTCGCCCACGACGATCGGCAGTCGCAGCCGCTCAAAGCGCGTGAGCAGCAGCGGCACGATGAATGCCAGGGAGATTACGATTAGAAGGGGCGTAAACGATCCTGCGATCTCTTCCATTGGGAATCCGCGATGGTCCTGCTTCCGGTCTTGGCTTGTAAATGGGGCCGGTGAAATGCGCTTCCACTACCCGGTGGAGCTGTCCCGCGGGGCCCGCAGCTTAAGTGGGCGCGGTTTGATCGGGCTATACCATTCTGTTACCCTAACATCCATGAGCGGCGAAACGCAAGAAATTTTGCGCGGCGTTATCGAACGCATCACCTTTCATAACGAAGAAAACGGCTTTACGGTCGCCAAGCTGGCGCCGGAGAACTGTACGTCCCGACTGCCCCACTGGCAAAAGGAAGCGCCGGTCGTGGGCACGATGGTCGGCGTCGGTGTAGGGGAGGCGGTGGAGCTGCGCGGGCGCTGGGAAACGCATCCGCAGTATGGCAAACAGTTTTCGGTCAGCGAGATGCGGTCGGTTCTGCCGGCGACTGTTGCCGGCATCGAGAAGTATCTTGGCAGCGGCCTGATCAAAGGGGTCGGCCCGGTGACGGCCAAGCGTATCGTCGCTCATTTTGGCGCGGAGACGCTGGAGGTCATCGACAACGACCCGCAGCGCCTGTCCGAAGTAGCCGGTGTCGGCCGTAAGAGGATTTCAATGATTGTTGCCGGCTGGGTCGAGAAGAAAGCGATCAAGGAGGTGATGATCTTTCTGCGCGGCCACGGCGTAAGCGGCAGCCTGGCGGCGAAGATTTACAAGCGTTACGGCGACAGTGCGGTCGAAACTGTGCAGCGGAATCCTTACCGCCTTTCTGAGGATATCTTTGGCATCGGTTTTCTGACCGCGGACAGGATTGGGCGGGCCCTGGGAATCGCCGATGACGCGCCCCAGCGCATCGCGGCCGGTGTCGAGTTCGCGCTCAACCGGGCCAGGGAAGAGGGCCATGTCTACTTGCCGAGCGGGGAACTGATCGCGAAGGCAGTCGATCTGCTGGAGGTGGGGAAGGATAAGGTGGCGGCCGGGCTGCTGCATCTGAAAGGGGCGGACCGCGTCAAGTTGGCGTCCGGGCCGGGCGAGGAGGCTGAAGCGCTCCACTGGGCGGTGGCCGGGATTTTTGAACCTTCGAGTCCGCAGCCCATGCCGCTGATGCCGGCAGACCGCGGAGCCAGCAAAGCGCCGGCGGGGCGGCAGATGGAAGACCTGGTGCAGGGCGGGCAGGCGGTCTATCTGACGCCGATGTATTACGGTGAAGTGGGCGTCAGCAACCGCATGGGCCGGTTGATGCGGGATTACGCCGGAGCGCCGCTCGCAGTCGGACACAGTGCGAGCGCGCTTGATTCCTTTCGGGCAATGGACTGGGAACGGATATTCGCTCAACTCGAAGATAGAGCAAACCATGAACCCGGCCCGCTTCGTCTTGCCGCGCGCCAGCGAGAGGCGGTACAGACGGCGCTGACCCACCGCCTGACCGTGCTGACCGGGGGGCCTGGCACAGGCAAAACGACGGTTGTCCGCACTATCATCGACCTGTGCGAGGAGGCCGGCGCGGAGGCGGTCCTGGCTGCGCCGACCGGACGGGCGGCAAAGCGGCTTGCCGAGGCTACCGGTCGGGCTGCGAAGACGGTCCACAGACTGCTGCAGGTGCAGCCGGCTGCCGGCATGTCCTTTAAGCGCAACGAGGAGCATCCGCTCAGCGGCGACCTGCTGATCGTGGACGAGTCCTCAATGCTGGACCTCATACTGACGAATCATCTGCTCAAGGCCGTTCCTCCGGGGATGTCCCTGCTGTTGGTCGGTGATGTCGACCAGCTGCCGAGCGTGGGGGCTGGCAATGTGCTGCGCGACGTGATCGCGGCGATTGAGAGGGAGGTTGAGGAGACGCGGCACGCTTCGAAGTCAGGCTCCCGCTCCGGCGCGGCCGTGGTGCGGCTGGACAGGATCTTTCGGCAATCGGCCGGCAGCTACATTGTTGAGAATGCCCATCGCATTAACCGCGGCCAGATGCCGGTTTTGACACGCTCGGCCAGGGAAGGGAGCGCTGAGGCCGACGACTTTTTCCTGTTCCGCACCGAGGAGGCTGAGCGTGCTGCTCAGCTGTGTGTGGAGCTTGTCACAGAACGCATCCCGCGTCGTTTTGCGGTTCCCGCCCGGGACATTCAGGTTCTCAGCCCGATGCATCGGGGCGCGGCAGGGGTCGCGTCACTCAACGGGATGATCCAGCAGGCGCTCAACCCGCCCGGGCCGGACAAAGCCGAGAGCCGCGTCGGGGACCGCATCTACCGGACAGGGGACCGGGTGATGCAGGTCCGAAATAACTATGACAAAGATGTATTCAATGGCGATATGGGTTATATTAAAGATGTCGACCTGATCGAACAGTGTGTAACGGTCGAAATCGACGGGCGCCCTGTTGGTTACGAATTCATGGAGTTGGACGAGCTGGTGCATGCCTACGCCATCAGCGTACATAAGAGCCAGGGCAGTGAATTCCCGGCCGTCGTTATCCCACTGCTCACAAGCCACTACATGCTGCTTCAGCGGAATCTCTTGTACACGGCTGTCACGCGCGCAAAGCGGCTGGTCGTGTTGGTAGGACAACCGAGAGCGATCATCATAGCCGTGGGCAACGACAAGGTCGCCCAACGTTACAGCGGGCTGACCGAGCGGCTGCGGCGTGCGACAGAATGGGAGACATTTGCATGAGCAACGGAAAGCCAACCATCGCAGTACAGCTGTACAGCCTGCGTCACGTGTCGGACAGTTTTGCGGAGATCGCGGGCGCGGCCGCTGCGGCCGGGTACGAAGGAGTGGAACTGATCTTTTTGCCGGACCATACCGGAGAGCAGGCGAAGGCAGTCCTGGACCAGCATGGCTTGCAGGCTGTGTCGGCCCACGTACCTTATCAAGCTCTGGCCGAAGACTTCGCCGGCACAGTGGACTTTCACAGGGCGGTCGGGAACGACTGTCTCATTCTCCCGATGCCTGATCCCCAAGTGCGGGAGGCGGCGAGTGCGGATGCGTGGCGCGCCTTCGGGAAGACGCTCGATGAGTTGGGGCGGCGCTGCCGGGATGAGGGAATGCGGCTGGGCTACCATAACCACGCTTTCGAAATGGAGGAGTTTGAGGGCGCACGGGCGATCGACTGGGTGCTGGCGAACGCCCACGAGGAGAATCTGTTCTGGGAGCCGGACCTGGCTTGGATCACCGACGGCGGCGCCCGTCCTCTGGAGCTGGTGCAAAAGTACGCGGGCCGCTGTCCCCACATTCATGCGAAAGACCTGGCGCCGGCGGGGGAGAACGAAGACCAGATGGGCCTGGCCGACGTCGGCTACGGCACGCTGGACTGGGACGCGCTCATCCCTGCCTGCCGTGCGGCCGGCGCCAGCTGTTACGTGGTTGAACACGATCTGCCTAAACAGCCGGTCGCAAGTATCCGCCGCAGCCGTGAGTTTCTCGAGAGTCGGGCGGCGCTGATGTAGAGGCCCGCGGAGTAACTTTGTTGCCTGCCGCGGCGTAGGACTTGGCAGGGCCTTCAGATTGCGGCCTGGCGGTCGGGGTGAAATGCCTTTCCCCAGGACCGCATCCGGAACAACATCGGGTTTTTGAGAACTGTAATCGGAGAGTACCTTGGCAAATTCGGCGATGTTTGAAGGGCTTGTGTTCGATGAACGCCGAAATGCGGCGCAGGTGAAACATGTGGGCGAGCGCGCCTGCTATGTCGTAGACGAGGATGGCTTTCTGCGCCACATCGACGCCGCGAAGGTGGACCGGCAGGTGCTCGAATTCCTGAAGGGTCAAGTGGACGAGCATCGAGACCTGGCCGTGACCGGCGTGATGGATCTGATGGGCAAGGACGACATCTTTACCAAGGCCGCGGTGGAATCTTCCATTGACAACATCGACCAGGCGGTTGGTCAGGCAATTCCCGAGCAGTCGCGGCAATGGCTGGGGATGATGGGTTTTCGGGTGATCATCGACGACCAGGGCGAGGTCGTGGATATTGAAATGCCTGCGGGGGAGATTGAAGAGGACGACTATTGAACAGGGGGCGGGGAGAAGGGTTGGAATCCTGGACACCCTCCTCCCCCAGGTAGTCTCACTTCTTGAGGTGCCAGTCGGGATCGGTGAGCGCCTCGTAGACGACCCCGCCTTCGACGTTGCGGGGCATCGGCAACCCCAGCAGGTAACATAGGGTTGGGGCTACGTCAACGGCCCGCACCTGTCCCCTCAACTCCAGCCCTTCCTTGACGCCCGGACCGGACAGGACGAAGGTGCAATGCTGTCCGGCGATGCCAAAGCTGACCGAGGGCAGCTGTTTGCCGTGTGCGCCGTCGAATTCCGGCCGCAGGGCGTAGACCACGTCTCCTGTCGTATCGCCCCACAGGTTGACCATCTCAGCGTCCTCACGCGTCAGCGCCAACGCGAACGGATGGCGGCCGGTGGCGGGGTCGGTGTAGGCGTGCAGCGCGGCGATGATTTCGAGTTGGGTGTCCTTATAGTCGGCTGGTGACACGATCCCGTCCGGCTCGCGTCCCTCCAAATTGATGAACACGTGCACCAGGCCCACTGACGCGGCCCGCGTGCGCGACCAGTCCACGGTCCGCTTCCCGTTTTCTTCCTTATAGACCAGGAAACCTGCCTCTTCCAGAACCTCATCGATCTCTATCGCCCGGTACTGGTTGGGCGTGCCGCCGTGATCGGAAACGAGACAGATGAGCGTCTCCTCGTCGGCGATGGCCGCCACGCGGCCGATCATGTTGTCGATGGAGCTGTAGGTGCGGACCACGCCGTCCAGGCAGCGCTGCTGGGTCGCTGCGTCAGCGCCGCTGAACTCTTCGGCCTGGCCGAGGAAGAAGTGACTGGTGTAATCGGATGCATGGGTTTCGATGAAGAGCATCGTCCAGTCGTCGCGGCTGGTGGTGAGATAGTCGGCTACGTCGGCCAGGCGTTCGTGGTGGAAGTCGAGCAGCTCGAAGTAGGTGTCGTCGTCCATGATGCCCAGGGCGTCTCGGGCGGGGTTCTGTAGAAAGTTGCCGACGTGTTGGTCGATCTCATCGGCCGCTTCCAGCGGCATCGTGTAGCCGCCGGTCGGCCAGATCTGGGGTACGAACAGCTCGAAGGCGTCGGCCTCGGCGGTGAGGTTGACCAGCTTCATGCGCACGTAGCCGCTGATCTCCTCGGCATCGATCTCGAACTGGTCCAGCCACCAGTCGCTCCAATCGCCCATCCCCAGTTCAGTAACCGCGCTGTCCCCGTCGCGCGCCCGGCAGACGCGCACTCGGTCGTAGCCGTTGTCTCCAGAGGCGTAGATCAGGCCGTGAAAGGTCTTGGGCGTGCCTTTTTCGCCCCGCAACATGAAATCGCGGCCGCGCGCCAGGGGCTGGATCGTCAGATCCACCTCTTTGGGCGGGCGGCTTGAAGGCGGCAGATTCGTCCAATTTTGGGCTTCGTTGATTGTCACGGGATCGACGTCGGAGCCGGTTTGCAGGGCGCTGGGGTCCAGGGTCTCCGGGTCGCGCTGGCCCCCGATCGTCCTGCGCTGCCATTTGCCGGCGACGAAGAGGTGATAGCCGGCGATCTGGTGATGGTTGGAGACGCCGGGGCCGGTGCCCTCCACCTGAACGCCGCTGGTTACTGTCGGGGGCCAGGACATTTCCCATTTGACCAGCAAGGGCCTGCCCCCGGCCCGCTCGACCGTGTTCCAAAGGTATTCCGCTCGCGACAGCTCCGTGTTGACGCCCCAGACGGTCTCATCGAGTTGAGCGCCCAGCTTGCGGATGTTGAAGTCCATCACGCCGTGGTTCCCCGGCCAGGCGCCGGTGGAGGTGGCGGTCCAGCCTGGCGGCGTCAGGGTGGGGAAAACGCCGATCATGGGGCGGTACACACCCCGATCTATCAGCTTGCCAAGATTGGGCATGTGGCCCCCGTTTACCATATTTATCACCAGTTCCATGGCGGCGCCGTCCATGCCGATCAGGATTGCGCGCCGTGCCGGGCTTTGCATCTCTCTCTCCTTTAACGGGTTGCGATTGGTTTGATGGACCGCCCGAACCGTTGGGCGGACGCAGGTTATTCATGCAGAAGGATAAGGACATACATCATAACTTGCAACCGGCTGGAATTCACAAAGCGGGCGGTGGAGGGTGAGAAATCGGCTGTCATCTCTTCCTGGGCCAACCGGCTCAACAGACCGGTTCCGCAGAAACGGGTGCTTTTGTGCTACAATTTGTCTGACGTATAATTCTTTCACTTCCTCTCCGGCGCCCCATTGGGAGGGTCTATGCACGCTGGTCACCAGCAAAAACTGGGCGGCAGACGCCGCAATGGAAGGGAGATTTCGGCTTCCCCGGCTCTGCCGCGACCTTGGCTGATATTCATTGTTCTGACGGTCCTGATAACGCTGGCCAGCGGGCAGATTTTTGCCCAGTCAGGCTTTGTGCCTTTTTCGAATAGCATCATCGGTCTCGCTGTGTCGCCGGATGACGCCGGCATCGTGGTGGCCGGCACACTCAACGTGCCGGTGCCGGCGGGAATCTATCGCAGCACCGACGGGGGCTACACGTGGAGCCGGGCCAACGTTGACCTGCCGCCCGATACATCTGTCGCCTCGATTCGTTTCGATCCGCAGGATGGAAACCGTGTACTGGCTGCGGACGGTGGGTTCGGTAATCTGTTTATTAGCGAAGACGGCGGCCTGAACTGGCGGCAGGAAGAATCGATCAATCAGGTGCTCACGCCCAGCAGCGGCATCGGCCGCCTTTTCACGCGCATAGAAAACGGACTGACCGTTTTCTATGCCGGTACCCGCTACGACGGTGCCATACGCAGCTTTGACGGCGGCCTGAGTTGGGAGTGGTACGGCGAAGGCCTGACCGGGAGCGCCCTGCGCGTGCGCGCATTTGCAGATAAGGACGGCGCGCTCTATGCCGGCACGCACGACGGCGTCTGGCGTCTGACCGCGGACGCCGCCTACTGGCAGCGTGTCGACCTGCCGGCAGGCATCATCGCGCGCGGGATGACGATACTGGACGGCCGCCTGTATGTGGGTACTTTCGCTTCAGGCCTTTACCTGAGCGACGATGGCTACAACTGGATTCAGGATCCCTCCTTCCCGGCTGGGGTTCTCATCCACGACCTGACGGTCAGCGGACAGGAGGTAGTCGTCGGCACGCATGTGGGACTCTGGTCCCAGACCCTGCCAGACTGGACGCGGGTGACCGTCAATGGCGCCGCCTATACCAACCCGGTTTTCCGGCTGGCCTCTTCATCTACATTTGTCGGCATCACCTATGCGGGAACGGAGCAGGACGGCGTGCTGCGAACGATTGACAGCGGTGTCAGTTTTCTGTCTTCGGCCCAGATAACGCCCATTAATCCGGCCGAGCTGGCCAGAGTGCCGACGCCAACACCGACAGTGTCGCCAACGGCCACGGAAACGCCGTCTCCGTCGGACACGTCTACCCCGACCGCGACGCCGGCGGTCACAGCTACGCCTGACCCAGGTACCCTAACGGAAACGCCAACAGCCGCGAGCGCGCTGACCGCAACGCCGGATCCCGATGCGCCGACCGCTACGCCAACCGCGACACCGGATCCCGATACGCCGACCGCTACGCCAACAGAGGAGTGTACCCCTGTCGCGATGCACTTGCCTGTGGAAACCCCAACAGCCACCGGCACGGCGACCGCTAGTCCGGATCAGAATGCGCCGACGGTGGCGCCGACGAGCGCGAGCACAGTGACCGCGACGCCGGATCCCAATGCCCCCGCGGAGACGCCAACAGCCGCCGGGACGCTTGGTCCAGGATCGTCAACCGATGCAGTGCCGGTCGAATGTACGCCGGTCCCGACACCGGACCCCGATGCGCCCGCAGAGACGCCGCCGGACGATTTACCGTCCGCGACACCTGGTCCCTCCTCCGGTGACCCCGGAACCCCACCGCCCGCCCCCCCGGCTGAGGGCACGGCAACCAGCGCCCCGACCGCTTCGGAGGCCGGAGAGCAGCCCACGGCGACAGTGACAGCGACCTCTGTGATCTCAGGCAACGTCAACGATAGGCTGGCGCAGATACCGCCGATCTGGATAGGCGGCGCAGCGGTTTTCTTCCTGCTGATTCTGGTTGCCGGTGTTTCGGTTGCACGGGACGGAGGCTCCGGCAACGAAGAGTTATGACGGCGAGTGCCCCAAAAACTGCTGAATCGGAGACGGAAGTTGCCGCCACAAAGCTTCCCATAGCGGCGAACGACAAAGCCCAGGAGCTGGCAAGCCTGCTGGTAACGCTCCCGGAGAGTCTACGCGTCCACGGAGACGCGGTCGTGCCGGTGGTTAACGTGCGCCGCATTACTGAGGACAGCCGGGAGGTAGACGCGGATACGCTGTTTGTCGCGGTCGAAGGCCTGCAGCAGGACGGGCACCGCTTTATTCCCCAAGCTGTTGCTGCCGGCGCCGCGGCTGTCGTGGGCAGCTGCTCTTTAGCCCGGCTGGAAGAACTCAACTGGTGGCCGCAGCACGCCGGCACGCCTTATATACAGGTGACTGACAGCCGGGAAGCCCTGGCCTGGCTCAGCGCAGCCCTTTACGGTTTCCCCAGCCGCGATCAAACTGTCATTGGGGTCACTGGCACTGATGGCAAGACGACGACCTGCTCGCTGCTGGAGGCGATTCTAAGCCGCGGCGCCAGTGTGGGTGTCATTACAACGGTCGGCGCGCGCATCGCTGGCATTGAGCAGGAGACCGGGCTGCATGTGACGACGCCCGATGCTCCGACCGTGCAGGCATTTTTGGCCCAGATGCGTTCAGCGGGCTGCGGCTACGCGGTCGTCGAGAGCACCAGTTTCGGTCTGGATCAGAAACGGGTGGCGGCCGTTGCGTATGACGTGGCCGCGTTGACGAACATAACCCATGAGCATCTGGACATTCACGGCTCGTTCGAAGCGTACCGGGAGGCGAAGTTCCTGCTCTTCCGGACCCTGTTTTATTCCGAACGCAAGCCGGGTGTGCCCCGCGTCGCTGTTTTCAACCTGGATGACGGCAGTTGCCAGTCTTTGCGGGAGGCGCTCGCCGAAGAGAGCGCGCGCAACGAAGCGGCCGGCGTCAACTCCTATATATATAGTGTAGCTGATCCGACCGCTGACGTTTACGCCCGGCACATCGAGTATCTGCCAGAAGCCACCCGCTTTGAACTGGTCTGGCCGGGCGGAACCGTGCCGGTGGAGACACGGTTGATAGGCGAGTTCAATGTGTCGAATATACTGTGCGCGGCTGCAGCGGCTCTTGGGCTGGGTATCCCGCCTGAACAGATTCGGCAGGGTGTTGCCTCGCTTTCCGCAGTCCTGGGGCGCATGCAGCGTATGGACTGCGGGCAGGACTTTCTGGCTGTGGTGGACTTCGCCCATTCGCCTGCCAGCCTGGAACGGGCGTTGGAGACGCTGCGCCCGCTGGTAGCCGGAGATTCCGGTAATGGCGGCGGCAGATTGATCGCCATCTTTGGCTGCGCGGGTCTGCGAGACCGCGGCAAACGGCGGCTGATGGGTCAGGTGAGCGGGCGGCTGGCCGACTTTACTGTCATCACCGCGGAAGATCCCCGGACTGAAGACCTGGAGGAGATTAACCGGGAGATCGCGGCCGGCGTGCGGGAGGTTGTCGAAGGCGCTGCCGGAGAGGAAGGCGAGCAGGCGCGCAACCATATCGAAAGTGCCGCGCAAACAGGGACGCAATCGGAGGTCTCCTCTCCCTGCTACGCGATTGTTCCCGATCGCGCCGAGGCGATCCGCTTCGGTGTGGAGATGGCGCGTGCTGGCGACGTCGTGGCCTCGTTTGGCAAAGGCCACGAACGCAGTATGTGCTATGGCGAGACTGAGTACCCTTGGAACGAGCAGGAGGCGATGCTGTCCGCCCTGCGCGCCCGTATAACTGCAGTGGATAGGGCTCGTTGACGGTACAATCCACCAGCGCACAACCCATCGCCGGCCCTGTAGCGGGACGGCGAGAACAACACGCATTTGAGGTGCAACCAACAATGGCCAAAACGCTCTGCAAAGGACTCAGAAAAGACGGCAGCCCCTGACGGGGAAACGCTCTCGACTACAACGCCCACAATACACCCATCCAACACCCCGGCCCCTGTCCCCTAACCACTGACCACGGCAGTTGCGCGGCCATGCACTCCTGCCTCACTCGGGATCGCGATCTGTCTGAGGCTTTGTCGTTAGCCGGAGAGGGAGAAAGTGAGTACGAATTGAGTACGGAAAATGTTGTTCTTTCGCCCTCACTCTGGAGTCGGGGCGTCTATCTGTGTCTCAAATGCCGGTTTTGTGTCTCCTTATGACCTATTGTAAGATGTATGGTAACCTTTGACAGTACCCGACACGTTTGGGTGCCGACCGTCTCGACGAGTCAAACGGCGGGCCGTGAGGGCTTTAAGCATTACCTCTGTTCAAGTACGACCAGAGTGCAACTTTCGGCATTGTCTTTCCGAACTGATCGTGATATAACAGTGCCAACAGTGATCGGCTGACGCGCCCGCGGCGCGCCGTAGGTTTTTATCTGCATTTTATTGCTTCGCACCCAAAAGGAGGCGGCTCGTGCCGGCCTTACTCCGCAAATTTATTATTGTCCTGGTCTTTATCCTGGCACTTGGCGCCTGCAATGGCGGCGGTGACGGCGGCTCTACCTGGCTGAACCTCCCGTCCGTTCCAATCAGAGTTGACGGCAACGGCTATGGCACTGCGCTTGGCTTCCCGGCAGGCCAGATTCTTCAGCAACCGATGTTGGACCAGTTCGCCGCTGCAGGTGTCGATGTTCTGGAAGTCCGGATCGGCTACCACGGTGTCTTTCTCCACGCAGACGGAGAGCCTCTCCCCTACCTTAAATGGAGTGACGAATCGGCCGACCTTGTGGGGCGCGTTCTGGCCAATGTTCCCGGTGCCGCACAGGGGGCTGACGCTTTGACCTGGTTGCGGCGAGTTGGCCTGGGCGCAATTATCATACTGCCCACGGCCGGTCAGGACATTCCCCGCTGGCAGGGCGAAGAGCTGGTTACCGCAGAGAGCGCAGCGGAGACGACGATAGGGCCGCTTCAGTTTGCCAGTCTAGCCTTCGACGCAAACGGCCAGGCGTCGTTCGAAGGTATCCCTTTGGCGGAAATCGAGCAGGCTCTGGGGGCATCGCTCGGGGTGGAACTTCCGCCGATGGCTTTGCAGATCTTGACTGCGCTGGGCGTCCAACAGTTCTCTCTCGCCACGCAGCCGAACGGCATCGATCTTGCGCTGGACAGTACGGCGCTGCCCGGTCTCGCCTATGATACTGAACGCCTGAACAACCTGATGCCGATCGTCAGCGCCTTCGTCGACCAGTCGATGGGCGGCATGATCGGCGAGGTCATTCCCAAGCTGCCCGGTGCAGACCTGGATGTGATCGTCTCCTTTACCGGTGTACCGACTGCTGATACGCAGCTGCCAACGATTCCGGTCAGTGTCGGCGACGACGGCTCGTTGGGCGCGTGGGGCATTCCACTGGGAACGGGCTCCCTTCTGCCGTCGAATGTGCTTGACATTCTTGGCGCTACCAACGCGCAAAGGCTGGATCTGAGCATTCAGGCCGACGGCCTGTACCTGGCGCTCAATCAGGAGCCTCTGCCTTCAATTCTGTGGACCGATACGTCGCTGGACACGATCGGTGCTATTGCCGTTGACCTTCTGGGCGTGTCGCCAGGTATGGTTGACGCCGGGCTGACGGTCCTGCGCAGTCTGCTCGCCAAGACGAACGTCGGCCTGTCTCTGGATCTGCCGGGTGCGGATGCCGCGGCATTCAGCGCTGATTTCGACGTCTCGGCCCCCAACTTCGCGGCGTCGCCGGAAGGGATGGAACCGGCGTTGCAGATCGGCGCGGCCATCGATAGGGATGGGTTTGTTCAGTCGGCGCTGGGGCTCTCACTCGCGGACCTCGCCGGCCTGCTGCCGCCGGTCAGTCTGCCGCCGCTGGTTATGAATATCGTCGGCGGCGTTGGGTCGGACTCACTTCAGTTGACTACCTCCGCCGGCGGCATTGACCTGGTTGGGGATGCCGGCAGCCTGCTGACACTGCAGTACGACGAAGCGGCTCTCAACCGTCTCCTGGTCGTGGTATCCTCGCTGTCGGACACCATCCCATTCATTGGCACGATAAACGAGTATCTGCCGCACCTGCCTCCGGTCCTCTCATCCGGCCTGGATGTGCAGCTGGCCTTGGCGGGGCAAGAGGCTCCCGAGACGAAACTGGACTCGCTTCCCGTCGAAGTCAAGGCGGACGGCTCGCTCGCCTTGATGGGTATCCCCTTGGGAAGCCAGTCGATTCTGCAGCCGCGTTTCATTACCGACATGCAGGCTCTGGGCATCCAGAGGCTGGACCTCAACATCATCGACGCCAGCCTCTATCTGGCCTCGAACGGCGGCCATCTGCCGGTCATCTCCTGGACGGATCAGTCGATGGCGACAGTTCAGCGGGTTGTCAGTGAACTGCTTCCCGTTCCGCCTGGCATGCTCGACGTAGGGATTGGATTCCTTCAGAAGACGGATATCGGCGTCGCCCTCTCGATTCCCGCGGCAGATGGGGCTGCAGAAGTTGACGTGCCGCCCGCCTTCGACGTAACCGCCGTGCGCATGGAACCGCCCGATATCGATGCCGAGTACCGGCCGGTGCTTGCACTCAGGCTCATGCTGGACGGTTCGGAAATTACGTCTGTCGGCGGCGTGCCTGCAAGCGAGTTTCAGGAGAACGGGGTGAATCTGCCTTCGCTGCCTCCAAACATCGCCTCGATCCTTTACGATGGCCTGCAGGTTGCGGAGTTGGAGTTGACCTCTACTGCCAACCAGATGAATGTGGTCGCCGACGACGAAGTCCTCCTCACCGTTCACTATGATTCGCCTTCGATCCTGCGTACGCTGGACTTGGCGGGGCCGTTCCTTCCGGAAAATGTCGCCAAAATCCTGGCGGATCCGAACATTTCCACACTGTTCGCAGAGGAGCTCCTGCCTCTGATTGTGGGCGCCCAACTGGACGTAACCGCCGAGTTGAATCAGGAGTAGTTTTCTTGGCGGCTGCTGATCTGAACCGAAAAAAGGGCGAAAGCGGAGAATCAGACGCTTTCGCCCTTGTTCTATTGGAAAGGAACTGCTCACAATGCCAAACGGAGGCTCAGACTGCTGTGGGACCTGCTGGTTCAACCGCAGGAATCGCGGCGAAAAAGGTTACGACAGGGCTCGCTGCACTGATGTGGAAGCCTACTGCGAGATCAGGCATCTCCTGATCGAGAATCCTTTTTGGACCTACTGTGCCAATCACCCACACCGGAGGCCCGATCGCGATCCGATTCCGATCGGTCCGGTAACGAGGTATGCCGGCGATGGTTGGAGCAACGATCGCGAAGTATGGATTCCGTCTCCTGACACGGAGGAGATTCGTCGGCATCTATTGGAGCTGCTGCAGATTCTCTTGGAGCGTATCTCGGAAAGCCGCTATCCAATAGGTCCCGACCTGGGAGTTGTGGTCGTGCAACAGCTGGGCGAATTCAAAGAGAAAAGAGCAGAGAGGCACATTCGATGGATAAGCGAGAACCTTCCGCGTCCTTGGGCGGATGTAGCCCGTGATGCGCTGAGATCGATAAGTGAAGGGGATTCAGATGCACCAAAGCCTCTCGTCCAAAACGGAAGCAGCCCCAGGATATAGCAAGTGGCTGCGAATTGCAGCCGCGCCCCTGACTGCCGCAAGCGTCCATCCGAAGCCATTTCGCGAGGCGCCGGATACAGCCGGTTCTGCTTCTGTGAGCCTTTTGAGACTGAAATTGCGGCGTACGATAAAACCACATGTGAGGGACTGATGACAGATCGCGTTAAGGGAAAAGTTGCGATTGTAACGGGGGCCGGTTCTGTGGGGCCCGGCTGGGGAAACGGGAAGGCGGCAGCGGTACTTTATGCCCGTGAAGGGGCGAAGGTCTTTCTCGTCGATTACAACCCGGATGCCGCCAGTGAGACGAAGGGCATCATCGAGCAGGAAGGGGGAGAATGTACTGCCTTTGAGGCCGATGTGACCGATTCCCAGGCTGTTGAGCAGATGGCAGAGGCCTGCGTCGAGACCTACGGCAGGATCGACATCCTGCACAACAACGTCGGGATTATCGAGGTGGGCGGCCCGGTCGAGATCAGCGAGGAAAATTGGGACCGGCTGATGGATGTCAATGTGAAGGGGATGTTTCTTACCTGCAAGTACTGCATCCCGCATATGGAGAAGCAGGGGGGCGGCGCTATCGTCAACATTTCTTCCATTGCCGCCATTCGATATACGGGCTATCCGAGTGTCTCCTACAACGCCTCCAAGGGGGCCATCAACCAGTTGACACAGAATATCGCGATGCAGTATGCGCAAAAGGGCATACGGGCGAACTGTGTTTTGCCGGGTCTGATGAACACGCCCTTCATCACCCAAGGCCTCCAGGATGCCTATTCGGACGAGGGTGTCGAAGAGATGATCAGGCAGCGGGACAACCTGTGCCCGATGAAAAAGATGGGGGATGCCTGGGACGTCGCCTATGCAGCCCTGTTCCTGGCATCCGACGAGGCCAAATATATCACCGGCGTCAATCTGCTTGTCGACGGCGGCCTGACCTGCGGATTCGCCCCCTAACTGCCTATGCCGAAGGAAGTCCTGTTTGTCGGTCCCCGTCAGGTGGAAATAGGCGAATACGCCGACCCGCCGCTTGGCCCCAGAGATGTGAAGGTCGCGAATCTCTATTCCGGGATCAGCCACGGCACTGAGCGCTCCCATTTTCGCGGTGAGGCGGTCTGGCATGGCCGCAGCGTGGAGACGGATGGCTTCGTAACTGAAGGGCGCTCCATGAAGCATCCCTTCACCTATGGGTACGAGGATGTCGCCCGTGTAATGGAGGTCGGGGCAGGGGTGAGCGAGTTGGCGGTCGGCGACGTCGTGATGGGCTCGGCGCATCATCGCGAGACCAGGAACTTCAACCTCGACTTGGCGAAGGTTGGGGCGACGACCCGCGGCGTCGGTGTGAGCGTCTTTCCCTATGCGCTGCCAGAGGACGACGACCTGGAAAAGTATGTCTTCGTGAGTCTGGGAACGGTCGCACTGGACGCCGTCCTGGTCGGACCGGTTCGGATAGGAGAGAGCGCGGTGGTAGTCGGTCAGGGCGTTGTTGGCCTGCTGACGATGCAACTCTGCAAGCTATCCGGCGCCGACCCGGTCATCGCCATCGATCTGCTCGATGAGCGGCTCGAAACGGCGAAACGACTTGGCGCCGATTATGCCCTCAACCCCAACCATGGCGACGTCGGGCGCGTAGTGAAGCGCATTCTCGGTGGGCCGGGTGCCGACGTCTGCTTTGAGTGCTCCGGCCAGGCGGGTGGCATTGGGCTGGCCATGCATTGCGGCACACCTTTCCCCAAGGTTGTTGCCGTGGGGATGTACGACGGTCCGGCAGATGACCTCTACCTTGGAGAAGAGTTCTGTCGCAGCGCCGGGCAGATCCTCCACTCCCGCAGCGGCGGCTACCGTCTGCCTCCCGAAGACCCCGGCGGCGGACTCTACCATCGCCGCTGGGACATCATCCGCGTGCACAGCGTGATCATCAAGCTGTTACACACCGGCCGGCTCGACGTCAGTGGCCTGATCACGCATCGATTTCGGCTGGACGAAGCTCCGCAGGCATACAGGTTGATCGATGAAGGGGCGGAGGGAATGATGAAGGTCATCTTCGACCTGACGACAGCCTGATTCATTTCGATTCCCAGCGTGTTTAAATTGGATGCTCTTTCACGGCGAAGGGGGTCTGTCTTGTCGAGCAAAGTAAACGCCGCGGTCGTCTTGACCACGCGAGCGATGGAGATCCAGGCCTTCGACCTGCCGGCCATCAGCGAGGACGACGGCCTGCTGAGAGTCGAAATGTGCGGCGTCTGCGGCAGCGACCCCCGTATCTACAACTGGACCGATCCGCGGCGCTTTCCCCTCATTATGGGGCATGAGCTTGTCGGGCGCATCGAGGAACTCGGGAGCCGGGCCGCGGCGCGCTGGGGCGTCGAGGCCGGCGACCGTGTCATCGTCGAGCACCTGTTTGGGTGCGGGCACTGCCGTTGGTGCCTGCTGGGCGAGTACCGCTTCTGCAAGGAGCATCAAGGCTACGGAGGGACGACGCCGTCCAGTGTGCCGCCTCACCTGTGGGGCGCATACAGCCAGTACATGTATCTGGCGCCCAACTCGCGCGTGCACCGCATTGCCGAGGACGTGCCGGCCGAGGCCGCGGCGATGACATGCGCTAACATCGGGAACGGCCTGCGTTGGGTGCGCACAAAGGGCGGGGCCGCGATCGGCGATAATGTAGTGGTCATCGGGCCGGGCGGGCAGGGCCTGGCCGCGATCCTGGCGGCCAGCGAAGCCGGTGCGTCGAAGATCATTGTGCTCGGCCTGAGTCAGGATGAGCACCGATTCGAGTTGTCCAGGCAGTTCGGCGCCACGCACATCATCAATCTCGACCGCGAGGATCCGGTCGAGGGGGTGCTGGAGCTTACAGACGGCGTGCTGGCTGATTTGGTCGTGGATCTGACCGGCGCGACCGCTTCCTTCCCCCTGGCGCTTGACCTGGCGCGGCCGCTGGGCGTTGTCGTCATCGGTTCGAACACCGGCGAGCAGGAGGTTGCCATCGTCCCGAGCAAGATCCCGATCAAGGAGCTGCGCGTGCAGGGCGTGAATACGCATGATACGCCTGCCGTGCAGGCCGCCATCAAAGTTGTTGAGTCGCGGCGCTATCCCATCGAGAGGATGGTCACACATCATTTCACCCTGGAAGAGGCGGAAACGGCAGTGCTTGCGGCCGGGGGCGAAATCAAGCTGGACGGCTTTATCAAGGGCGTGATCGTACCGAACTGAGGAGCGTTGACATGGACATCACCTGGGATTACACGAACCAACGCGAGTATGTCAGACGGATCAGCGAGGGCATGCCGCCCGTGATCATCAGTGCGGTCGTGACGGGCGGGCATCAGAAGAGTGAGAATCCGGCGATGCCGGTGACCGCCGAGGAGCAGGCCGATGCTGCTGCTGAGGTATTTGCAGCCGGCGCGACGATTATTCATATTCACGCACGCCAGGCGGGCGACCCCACCCAGGCCTCCCACGAGGCCGATCGCTATCGCGAGATCAATGATCTGATGCGTTCGAAGGCGCCGCAGATCCTTGTGGACAACTCGCAGGGCATCGCGGATCTGACGACCGCAGGCAGCGATTTCGTAGGAACGGCCCACCATTACAAATCCGCCCCCATTGAGGCCGGCCCGGATATCATGGCCTTCAACCCGGGGCCAATGACCTTTCGGGGCGGCGCGGCCTACACGGGCGGCGACAGCGGGCCCAGCAAAGTCACGCTCGCCACTTTTGACGACTCGGAACGCACGGCGCACCGTCTCCGGGAACGCGGCATTAAACCGCAGGTGTTTCTCTACCACCCCGGTCATCTCGACATTCTGGACTATCTGATCCAGCGAGACGCCCTGGACAAGCCCTACTTCCTGCAACTGGTCTTCGGGCAGCAGAGCGGCATCAACACCAGTATGGACAGCTTTCTTTACATGGTGCGCAACCTTCCGGAAGATTCCCTCTTCCAGACATGCGCGCTGGGCCTGGAAGAGATTCAGGTAAACGTGATGGCGATGCTGCTTGGCGGCCATGTGCGCACCGGGCTGGAGGACTGTATCCACTACCAGCGCGGTGAACTGGCGCAGAGCAATGCCCAGATGGTGGAGCGGATTGCGCGTATTGCCAACGACCTGGGTCGGGGCGTCGCCACGATTGATGAGACGCGCCGGATGTTGGGCATTGACGGTTAAGTAAAGAGAATCCTGGGAAGAGAAACGACAGAATCTCGCTCCCTCACTAGCCGCGCTTCTCCGACACGCCACTGTAGTCTTGGCTCGGTCGCGTACGCCCCCGGCGTTCGCGTCGGGTTCGCGCTTGGACGTCATGATAATAGCGGCGGAGCTTGCTAATCGGGACGCAGGTGAGTAGGTAAAGCCGGGCGGCGTCAACCGGGCGCAATGAATCAAGATTTTTTTTTGCGCCTTGAACATCGGCATTCTTTAGCATATAATCAGGCCAGACTTCAGATAGAACGTCCCATTCCAACCCGCAAAACAGGCATCCTAACCTCAACGAATATCGGTTCGAGACATCATGCGCAATGCAGACATTCTGGTCGTTGGATTGGGCGCCATGGGAAGCGCAGCCCTGTATCACCTTGCCCGCCGCGGCGTGCCTGCGGTCGGAATCGAACAGTTCCAGCTCGGCCACGCCCTCGGCAGTTCACATGGCTTTTCCAGGATTTTCCGCGACATCTATCACGATCCGTTCTACGTAGAACTCGCAGGAGCGACCATACCACTCTGGCAGGAGCTGGATTCTCTCGCCGCCGAAAAGCTGATGCACTTCACGGGGCTACTCTACTTTTCACGCCCCGGAAACATAAACATCGAACAGAAAGTCGAAGCAATGGAGGCGCTCAAAAGGCCGATTGAACGCCCGACGCCCCAGGACCTTGCGGCCCGCTACCCTGCGCTGCGTCTGCCCCCGGATACCGTTACCTGCTTCACCTCCCAGGCCGGCCTTCTTAACGTTGGCCGCTGTATCCTGGAGCACCTGCATCAGGCTCAACGCGCCGGCGCGACCATCCACGAGCAGGTCCGCGTCCACCGCGTCGACATAAGCCAGGAAACACCGCTGCTGGAGACTTCCGCCGGCCTATTTCGTTGCGACAGGTTGATCATTTCGCCCGGCCCCTGGGCACCCGAAGTCCTCGAGGATCTTTCGCTTCCGTTACACGTGACGCGTCAGCAGGAATTCTATTTCCGACCCCAGAACCGCGCCCCTTACCAGCCCGGCGGACTGCCGGTTTTTGGCGACATGGACACCAAATTTTACGGCTTTCCCGACTACGGTCCGGGCGTAAAGACCGCCGACGATGGCCTTGGCGTTGAAACCTCGCCCGGCCAGGTCGATCGAGAGCTCGATCTGGGCAAGCGGGACGACCTGCAAGAGTGGCTCGAAACCATTATGCCCGACGCCGGTTTCACCTACGTCGAAGGGGCGACCTGTATGTATACAAACACGCCCGACCGGGATTTCATCATCGGCGCCCACCCTGGAAATCCGAACGTGCTGGTCGCCGCCGGATTCTCAGGGCACGGGTTCAAGTTCTCGACTCTCGTAGGGAAGATCCTCTCCGACCTGGCCGCCGACGGGGCGACCGAGTACCCCATCGACCGGTTCCGGCCGGACCGGTTTGAGAAGGCCGGTAGCCTGTAACCCCTGAACTGCGGCCGCGCCAGTCCTGAATGAACAGTTGCTGTTCACAGATTCTGCAAGACTGTAGCCGCCTAGGAGCCATTGATGAGCGAATCGTCCGAAGAGACCGCACGCAAGCTCTACCAGGAGGCCATGATCATTGACGGCCTGAATGTAAGCAACTGGGACAGCCCGGCGGTGTTCGACAGCCTGCACGCCGGCGGCGTTACCGCCTTCAATGCTACCGTCGCTACATTGGAAAACTTCACGCAGACCCTGGACAACATTGCCGCCTGGCTGCTCCGTTTCAAAACATACGAAGAGACCGTCATCCAGGTCAAGAGCGTGGAGGATTTCCTGCGGGCCAAGCGGGAGAACAAGGTCGGCGTCATCCTCGGCTTCCAGAACGCCACACCGATTGAGAACGACCTCGACCGACTGGCCCTGTTCCATGCCTTGGGCGTAAAGATAATCCAGTTGACATTCCACGAGCGCAACCTGCTGGGGAGCGGCTGCTACGAGCGCCGCGACGACGGCCTGAGCCATTTCGGCGTTGACGCGATCGAGGATATGAACCGCCTGGGCATCCTCATCGACCTCTCGCACGTGGGCGTGCGCTCGACTATGGAGGCGATTGAGGCCTCCAACAGGCCGGTGGCGATAACCCATGCCAACGCCAAGCCCTACTACGACGTTCCCCGCAACAAGACGGAGGATGCCCTGAAGAAGGTGGCTGAGCGCGGGGGCGTGATCGGCGCGACAGCCATTGCGGCATTTCTGCGCACGGGCTACGATTCTACTTTGGCAGATTACATCGACGCAATCGATGACATGGTGGCCAGAGTAGGCGTCGACCACGTCGGCATTGGCACCGACTTCACGCAGGACCAGCCGGAGTCGTTTGGGAGGTATATCGGGTCGCAGCAGGGCACGAAATACCCGGCCAAGTTTGTGGACCCGTCGAGAAGCCAGAGCGCCGGCCTTCGGTATCCGCTGGGCCTGCAGTCGCCCGATGAAATGCCTAATCTGGCCGGGGCCCTTCTGGACCGCGGCTACAGCCAGACGGATGTCGAGAAGATTCTGGGCGGAAACTGGCTGCGGCTGTTCGAGGAGGTCTGGGATGACTGACACAAGGTTGCGCGGCGGCGATCCAAGTGCCGGGGCGCACCGCGTTTATTTCGCCTAAAGTCCTGGTCGCCGTAATGTGAGACCGCGCGGATTGGGAATCCCTAAGCGATGACCAAGTATATTATCCAGCGGATTGTCGTTTCGATTCCGATCTTCTTCGGTATTACCGTGATCGTTTATGCGCTCTACGCGCTGGCGCCGGGCGATCCGCTGGCCATGCTTCTGGGCGAAAGAGCGATGCTGGAGATGACCGCGGAGGAGATTGAAGCGGCGCGTGAGAGCCTTGGTCTGAACGATCCATGGCATGAGCGCTATATTGCCTGGTTCAGCAGGGCGATTCGCGGCGACCTGGGCTATCCACTTACCGGCGGCTACACCGTCATGGAACTCCTGCAGCAGCGGATCGGTCCGACGCTGCTGCTCATGGCGACCGCGTTCATCGTTTCACTGCTGGTTGGCGTTCCCATGGGGATCGTCATGGCTCTAAAACAGTACTCCTGGATCGACTATACCGTCACCGTACTCGCCTTCGCGCAGCTCTCGATCCCATCTTTCTTCCTCGCTCTTGGCGCAATGTATATCTTCTCTCTGAAGCTCGATCTGTTCCCGACGTCTGGCCTGCAAACGATAGGCGCTCCCTTTTCGATTTGGGACCGGATCCATCATCTCATCATGCCTTCGTTCATCCTGGCCGCCTACTTTGCCGGTGTCTGGGCCCGTTACACGCGTTCCAGCATGTTGGAGACGATGCATCTTGAGTTCGTGACGACTGCGCGCGCAAAGGGGTTGCGGGAACGGGTCGTAGTTGTCCGGCACGCACTGCGCAATGCGCTC
Source organism: Caldilineaceae bacterium (assembly GCA_965204525.1). Classification (GTDB taxonomy): domain Bacteria; phylum Chloroflexota; class Anaerolineae; order Caldilineales; family Caldilineaceae; genus Bin5. The sequence goes on from OZ241994.1 coordinate 4,995,899, forward strand.
CTGCCGATGATTACCGTCGCGTCGCTGAGCCTGGGGCACCTGCTGGGGGGCTCGATAATCATCGAAACGATCTTCCAGTGGCCGGGGCTTGGTATGCTGGGCTGGCAGGCCACTTTGAACCGGGAATACCCAATTCTCATGGGGATCATCTTGATCGCCTCCACCACCGTACTGGCAAGCAACCTGCTGGCCGACATCCTGTACGCCGTGGTCGATCCCAGAATCCGTTACGACTGACCTCCCGCTCAGACCCGCGCGGCCCCAGGAGGGCCGGGCCGATGACCAACGACATGCAGGCCGAGCAACAGCTGTTTGTCGATACTCCGGCCAGGCGCGCCGTGCGTCGCTTCACGCGGCACCGATTGGCGATGCTCGGCCTCGGTGTATTGCTGATTATGGTGATGCTCGCCGTTTTCGCGCCTGCGATCGCGCCGCACTCCCCGACCAAGCAGGAGTTGAGCCTCTACCGCAAACCCCCCACCGAGACGCACTGGCTGGGCACCGATACTTTCGGCCGCGATGTGTTCAGCCGCCTGGTCTACGCCGGCCGGGTCTCTCTCAGTGTGGGGCTGGTCGCTGTTGGCATCTACGAAACGATCGCTATTCTTCTGGGTGCGATTGCCGGTTACTATGGCAGCAAACTGGACTGGATCATCATGCGCGCCGTAGATGTCGTCATGACGATCCCAACCATGATCGTTATCATCTTCCTGGTCTCGATTCTTGGTCCGAGCATGTATAACTCGATGCTTGCCATTGGCATCATGGGGTGGCCGGAGCCAACACGCCTGGTGCGCGGGCAGATCCTCTCGCTGCGCGAGATGGATTACGTGACCGCCGCGCGTTCGCTTGGCCTGCCTACGTACCGGATCATCCTGCGGCACGTGTTGCCCGGGGTGGTGGCGCCGCTGGTCGTTCACGCCACTTTCGGCGTGGCCGGCGCCATTCTCCTGGAGGCGGGCCTCTCTTTTCTCGGCCTGGGTGTGCCGCCCCCCACGGCCAGTTGGGGAAACATGATGAGTTCCGCGCAGACGTTGACCATTCTGGAGCGCGTGCCGTGGCTGTGGGTACCGCCCGGCATCGCAATCATGCTCTCCGTGCTTTCGATCAACTTCATCGGTGATGGACTACGTGACGCACTCGATCCGCGCGGCATGGAAACAGGTTAGGGTAGGACGTTGAGCCGAAAGGAGGTGCGAATCCAGTCTCTGGTCGTTGCCGCAGCTTACACGTAGCATGACGGATTACACAGGCGAGCCCGACAGGCTCATCTCATGACTGGAGGAGAAAACGATGAAACGGCTATTTTTCGCTGTGAACCTGCTTATCGTAGCGGCTCTGCTGTTCACCGGCTGTGCACCCGTGGATACGGCACCGGCCGCGACCACGATGCAAGAGCCGCCCACCGAGAAACAGTACGGCGGCACCCTCAACTTCTGGCAGCCATCCTGGGACGGCAGCAAGGACTGGTTCCATCATATCAAGAGGGATGAAGTGACGACCTGGATGTGGGAAGAACTCTTCTGGACCACCACAGGCAGCTTCATTCCCGTGCTCGCCACAGGCTATGATGTGTCCGACGATGGGCTGGTCTATACGGTGCATCTGCGCGAAGGCGTTAAATTCCACGACGGCGAGGATTTTACGGCCGAGGACGTCAAGTATTCCTTCGAGCTGAAGTATGATCCCGGCATTCTGCCGCCGGAGGCGCTGAAGGCCGAAGCGGAGCGGGTCGAAGGGCTGTTTGCCTACAAGCAGGGGGAAGAGGGCGCCGATGAGATTACCGGCATCCGCATCGTAGACGATCACACGGTCGAGTTCGTGCTGACAGAGCGGGATCCCAGCTTCTTCCCCGGATTCTTGGGCTATGTCGAGCATCCCATGATGCCCAAGCATGTCCTTGAAACGCTGGACCGCGACGAACTGGTGGCGGGCACGAGCGACTATTGGGTCACGGGCCCGATTGGCACCGGTCCCTACAAGTTTGTGGAGCATGTACCCGGTCAGTATGTCGAGTATGCGCGTTTCGACGATTACTGGGGCGGAAAGCCCGGCCCTGAGCGCGTATTCGTGAAGTTCGCGCCGATCGAGACGGCGATCATCATGCTGGAAAAGGGCGAACTGGATATCGTGTGGGAGGCGCCGGCTGAGGAGGCCGTGCGCATGATGGACAATCCCGACATCGATGTGCTGGTGGCAGACAACGTGATGGGCTTCTGGATTCAGACGCCGAACTGGCATGCGGGCGATGGCCTGTGGCAGAACCCGAAGGCCAAGCAAGCGATGCTGCACGCTGCAGACCGGCAGGGCTATGTTGACAACGTGATGCAGGGTTTTGGCGTGGTGCGCCACAGCTGGTTCCACGGGACGCGGTTTGAGTGCCCCAACTTGATCGAGTACGACTACGATCTGGACAAGGCGAAGGCATTGCTCGACGAAATCGGCATGACCGCGGACAAGCGCGCCGAATACCAGCTTGAACTCACCGTCTATCCGGGCAACAAGATGCGCGTTGACTATGCCGTCATGCTGCATGAGGCCTACACACAGCTCGGTTTCAAAACCAACGTCGACCTGATCGACGCAGCCTCCTGGGCCGACTACCGCAATGGACTCGGGCCGCGCGGCACCGAGTTCGACTTCGCCATCGCCAACTGGGGCCCGGGCACCAATCCCTATGTCCTCGAGCCTTACATGGTCGGTACGGTCGATCTGGGCTACTGGCCACTCGAAGTAGAACGGGACTATCACTGGAATGAGTACAGCCCGAATGCAGACAAGGCCAAGGAACTGTGGGCCAATATATTTGCTGAGACATCCATCGAAGCGCAGACGCCTTACTTCCAGGAACTGGATTGCATCCTGAATGAGGAAGTCTTCATTCCTCACATCATCGGTGAGTCCTGGATCGCCCTCAAGAGCAAACGTCTTCAGGGCGTAGACCTCGACCTCAATGTCAGCGTGTACATCGTGCCGATGATGGTCGATATGGCCGACTGGTGGCTCTGGGATCCGGAGGCAGAGTCACAGTAGACGATTTCGTCACGGTTGGACTCTGGTATACTGGAATAGCTCGTTGCGGGCACTCCAACGGGGGTGCTCGCAATTTTTTCAACAACCCTTGACTGCGGTCAACCGTTCCATCCTCGGGACCCAGCCGCAATCCCAGCCGCGAAGAGAGGTGGGCAGATGAATGAAACAGCCGCGGGCAATGCGGACCTGAACCGCCAGAAACTTGCGTCCGACCCGTATCGCCCGGCCTACCACTTCCTGGCCCCGCACAACTGGCTGAATGACCCGAATGGGACGATATTCTGGAAGGGCAGGTATCATCTTTTCTATCAGAACAATCCCTACGACGCCTACCACGGCGGGGCGACGGGAACGATTCATTGGGGTCATGCCGTCAGTGAAGACCTCGTGCACTGGCAGGACCTGCCGATCGCGCTCGCGCCGGAAGACCCCTACGACCGGGACGGCTGCTACAGCGGCACCGCCTTCGTCAACATGGACGGCGTCCCGACCATCATCTACCATGGCGTGCGGGGCGGGATCTGCTTGGCCACGAGTCAGGATGAGATGCTGGTCGAATGGGAAAAACTGGAGGCGAACCCCGTCATCCCGACACAGGGTTCTGATGACGAATATATAGTCGACGGCGCTCCCTGCGCCTGGATCGAGGGCGACGCCTACTACGCGCTAACGGGTAACACCGGCCAGGCGTCATTTGACGGCCTTGAGCCGGACAGGGCCTTTCTGTACAGGTCGAAGGATCTGGTGCACTGGGAATACCTGCATCCTCTTTACGAAGGCGGCAAGCACACTGAAACAGGTGAGGACTGTGCTGTGCCCGACTTCTTCCCTCTGGGCGACAGGCATGTGCTGCTCTTCGCCAGCCACAGTCGCGGGCCGCAGTACTACACAGGGATTTACGAGAACCAAAGATTCACCCCCACAAGGTACGGGAGGCAGGCTTACGGCGAGACCGGTTTCTCCAACAGGACGGGCATCCTGAATGAGTGCCAAACGCTGCTGGACGGTAACGGCCGTCGCGTGCTCTTTGGCAGGCTGTCCGAGGGTCGTTACGGCCACATTCAGCGGGCATCGGGCTGGTCGGGCATTATGGCCCTGCCGATGGCGCTCTCCATGGGTGAAGAGGGCGACCTGCACCTGAACCCGGTGGAGGAGTTGGAGGCGCTGCGCCGCAACCCTGTAAAACTGTCCGACATCCGCCTGGCGGGAGATTCTACGGTAACGCTTGACGGCGTGCGCGGCAACCGGCTTGAGCTCCGGGCGGTTTTCAGTTGGGAGAGCGCAGAGGAGTTCGGCCTGAAAGTGTGCTGTTCGCCCGACGGCGCGGAACAGACGATGGTCCGCTTCAACGTCAATCCCAATGATTCAACGCAGCCTCAGGAGAATTTGAGCCCTGACAGATTGCTGGTCCTGGACGTTACCCGCTCGAGTGTCAGTCAGGGGGTCAAGAACCGGGAGTCGCAGCGCTGTACCATCAGGCACGCCTACGGCAAGCAGATCGAGCTGCGCGTCTTCGTCGACCGCAGTGTCGTTGAGGTCTTTGCAGAGGGCGGCTATTATTTGGCCAAGCGCATCTATCCGGCACGGCCTGACAGTCTCGGCGTGCAGATCTTCTCGTTGGGCGGCAACGCGACCCTCCACTCCCTGGAGGCATGGGAGATGGACGCGATCTGGCCGATTTAGACCATTGAGGGAGATGTATCGGCTGAAACGGGCAGGCATTTCCTTTCGCAGGAGGGAACCATCACGAACTTGCCGTTGACGCGTTCCAACCACAGTGATGAGCCGTTCTTAGGCGGCGCGCCGGCCGTGCTTGAGCCGCTTGAATGGGAAACTGATTCTCTCGAAGAAGGGGCGCGCCTTTTCCTGGATGCGGACCATACAGTTGGCGAGCTGCCGGAGGCTCTGGCGGGCCGGAGTTTCATTCGTTCAAGTTTCTTCGGCACACGCAAGGTGTGCCGCCGGTCAGGCGTCGCATTCGCCATTACGCCTGCACGGGGAGAAAGCAGGCTGACCCGGGCGCGTCAATTAGAAGGCATGGGCTTCCGGCAGGCGGGTTTTTCGTCATTGCGCGTATTCATCGGCGGTAAGGCCGTAGGCTGCTCGGTCTATCAGAAACGAATGCGGGAGTGTGAACGCATCGACATCGGTTCACCGGGATTGGGCCTTACGCCGGACGCGCCGTGGTGCGTCCTTGTCGCATCTGCGCCTGCACCAGCCGGCAGGACCGGTGATCCGGCGGGTCTCGGCGGCGGCGGATTCTCTTCAAGTCCACCTGTCCGAAATCCTTTTTCACCTCCTCTGGCACAGAACTACACTATCGCAGCCGAAGTTCCCGATCCTGCAAAGTACTTCATCCACGATCCGGGGATTACCCGGCTGCCCAGCGGGAATTTCCTTGTCGCCGCCCCCTGCTGGCAGCGAGGTGTAGGACCCGACCATCTAATGATGGCCCGCAGTGTTGACCGCGGCGGAAGCTGGCAGCTACTGCCTGATCTGCCTCTCGCTGAGGGTACTCCGTTTGTCGTCGGCAACAGGCTATACATGTTCACCCAGCCCCGCCAGCACCAGGACGTCTATTTCATGGCAAGCGATGATGAAGGCGTATCCTGGTCCGATCCTGTCAGAGTGTTGGAGGGGGCTTTCTGGAACTGCCAGACAAACATGGTGATCCGAGACGGCCAACTGTACTGGGTCCTCGACCAAAAGCATAAGGCGACGGTTGCGATTGCGGCCGACCTCTCACGAGACCTGCTGGACCCCGGTGCATGGCGCATTTCCCAGATAATCCCGGCGAAGCAGACGGCAGTGCAGTTCAGAACCGCGCATGACCATCACCGGCCGGAGCTGTTTGACGACTGGAATCTTGAAGGGAATGTCATGGACGTGTACGGGCAACTGCGGATCGCCTGCCGCGTCAATCCAAAGCACACGGGAACGACGCCGGGCATCGCCGCCGTTTTCGACCTTGAGGACGACGGAGCCGAATTGAACCTGCAGTTCGACCAGCACTTTCCCTGGCCGGGCGGCCAATCCAAGTTCTGTATCGTCTTTGATGAATTGACGCGGCTGTTCTGGATGGCCAGCAACATTATTTCAAGCGCTGAGCCGCAGAAGCTGGAAGGCGGGCCTAATGGGGAGAGACGCTTCCTGATGCTGTACTGCGGCATGGACGGATTGAACTGGCTGCCCGCCGGCTGCGTTGCGATGGCGCCTTGTTCGACTCAATCGTTCATGTATCCGTCCATGACGGTTGACGGTGACGACCTCGCGATCCTGTCCCGCACCTGCAGGAATTCAGGTCACTACCATGATGCCGACCTGGCCACCTTTCATCGCGTTCACAACTTCCGGGATCTGGCGTGGCACTGAGGATTTCAATTCAGCCGCAGTGTAGGGCAACTCCCACTGGCCAATGACAGACTATCCCCATATCTTTTCAGAGCTGACCATTAAGGGGATGACGCTGCGGAACCGGATCTGCAGTACCGGCCACATGGCGTCCTGGATGCACCACAACGGCGTTCCCAATGACAGATGCCGGGCCTACTTCGAAGAGCGCGCCAGGGGCGGCATCGCATTGGTCACTCTGGGCGCAACCGCGGTGCGGGAAGGCGACCACCCGGCCTACTTCCAGAATCTTGACGATAGTTTCATTTCCTCCTACCGCACGCTGACGCAGGCCGTACACCGTCACGGCGCCAAGTTCATCGCCCAGTTCTGTCCCCGCGGCGCCCAGGTGCATCTGTCAGAATTCTGTGAGCCGATGCCAGCCGCACCTGCGGCGCGTGTGGTGCCGGGTGTCATCGATCCGCCCGTTCCGGCGTCGGAACACGTAGCCTCCTGGACGGAGGAGGGTCTCGAGGACCTAGTCGCGTGTTGCGGGCGGGCGGCCTGGCGGGCGCGGGCCGGCGGCGCAGACGGGGTGGAGCTTCATGCACATCAGCATCATCTGCTCTCGCAGTTTCTCAGCCCGGCCTGTAACCGCCGCGATGACGTCTATGGGGGCAGTTTCACCGGTCGCGCTCGCCTGCTTGTCGATGCGCTGACGGCGATGAGGCAGGCCGTGGGGAAAGATTTTGTCGTCGGCGTGCGTTTGAAGGCGCACGACATGCACCCGGACGGTTATGACGAACAGGACTGTGTTCGCCTGATCGAGCTTCTGCGGTCGCAGGGGCTTATCGACTACGTGAGCCTTACTGTGGGTGGCGCAGTCCATCATACCGGGTCACTGTATATGCCGGAGGCGGCACAGCTTGAGCGGGTAGCCCGGGTGCGGCGGGCGATAGATCTGCCCGTGTTCCACGCAGGGGGCATCGTAACGCCGGAGGTGGCCGAGGCAGCGCTGGCGGAGGGCTGCCTTGACGTGGTCGGCATCACCAAGGGCCATTTCGCTGACGCCCATTTTGTTAGCAAGCTGCGCGAAGGGCGGCGGGAGGAGATCCGGCTCTGTATTCGCTGTCAATTCTGCTGCGACGGCGGCGAAGGTCCGGTCGGCTGTATCTACAACCCGGTGACCGGCCGCGAGCAGGATTGGGCGACACCGGCCCCTGCCCAGATGCGGCGGCGAGTGGCAGTTGTGGGCGCCGGGCCGGCCGGCATGGAGGCGGCCATCACGGCGTCCAAGCGGGGCCATGAAGTGATTGTCCTGGAAAAGGCGGACCGGGTCGGCGGTCAGGTCAATCTGGCCGGCGCGGCTCCGCTGCGCCGCGGGTTCTTGACAATTGCTGAGTTCTATCAGCGACAGGCCGACAGCGGTCGTTTTGAGGTGCGGTTAGGTATCGAGGCGACGCGTGATACCATTCTGGCCCTGCACCCGGATGCGGTCGTTCTGGCGACAGGTTCCGAGTCAATCCGGGCTGGGATCGACGGCTGCAAAAGAAAACCTTTGACCGTTCACGAGGTCCTTGCAGGCCGAGCGGATAGCTGCCACCGCGTTCTGATCGTCGATCGCGATGGGCATGCGCCGGCCTTTGTGGCCGCGGACCATCTGAGTTGCGCAGGCGTGTCGGTCACATTTGTCGCGGCGATGGCCCGGGCCGGCGCCGACCTCGGTGAGAGGGACGCTGCCATGCTCTGCCAGCGGCTGGGCGAACAGGGCGTGACCTTCATTGTAGGTCAAGATGTCGTGCGAGTTGACGGCTCGCGCGCGACGCTGAGTAGCATTTTCACGGATGATGATGAGTCAGTCGGTCCCTTCGATGAGATCGTCGTTGCCGCCGGCAGCCGGCCCCATAACCCGCTGGCCGCTGCGCTGGAGGGCAAAGTTCCCGAACTGTACGTAATCGGGGCTGCAAGTGCATCCCGTTTTATATTCGAGGCGACCGTTGATGGCACGCGAATGGGCCATGCGATTTGACAGTCGTCTTTACTGCCAGGACGACGCGGGGAAGATGGTCCGCCAGGTCTAGGGACGGGATGCCCGACAGGTTTGGATTTATCGACTCTTTTGTGTCGTCACCAGTAGTTGGCGGTCACTGTCTTGAAGTCATCTGTGAACCTTTCTCTTATCAAAGTATTCCCCAGTGAGTTTGTCCTGGAAGGAGAAACTCATTGCAAGAAACCCATTCCCCATTTACGCTCCAAACCCCTGTTGCAAGGACACGGTTTGGTACCTCCGACATATTGGATACAATGGATGATGAAGAAGGAAATGTTCCACAGTAGCCACGCCGAAGTGATCCCCTCGACAAAGATTGTCATCTCCGTCTCTTCGGCATTCGAACTGCGCGAGTGGTGAAATGTCAGCTCCACAGCAATTTGATTGGTCGGCCGATTGGAAACAGGCAAATGGGATGTGTCGCGTCCCTCCGTTGGCCGGCTGCTCTGTGGTTTCTGTAGTGGCTAACCGTTTCGTCGGTGCCGTCAGGAGGGCAACTCATGGGTCCACAACAGCAGCCAGAAACAGACGTAGACCAGAGAGCAAGACGGGGGAAGGCCATCATGCTCTCGCTGGGGCTGATTGCACTCCTAGCATTTGGAATTTATTTCAACTATACCCAGGGGAAACTCCGCGACTCCTCTGCTGCCAATCCCTCGTCAAGTGATGAGCCTACCGCGACACCTGTGCCAACCCTTACGTTTGCGGAATGGAAGAGTGCAGCTGAGACGATCTCCTACGACACGCTCTTGGGCCAGGCCGAAGAAAACGAAGGCAAAACCGTCTATTTTCGTGGACAGGTAGGGCACATAGCCTCGGAGACCGAAAACTATGTTGAGATGTGGGTGTATGTCTCGCGCGACGAATCAACGGGGAGTTGGGATGAGGACCAAGTCGTGTTGCATTATCGTGACATGCCCACACGTGTTGCTTTGGACGACGTGATTTCCTTTGTGGCGGTCATGGACGGTATTGATTCCGTTCATCACGTGCCGGAACTAACCGTAGAGGCTTTGGAGGTCGAATAGACAGAAGCCCGCTAACCCTACGGAAAGTTCAGTCAGACCTCTCTATTATTGGCCCCAAGCCAAAAACGTCACACGCCGCGGCGAATTGCCCTGACCAGCGAAACAAACCCTCTTGACTTTCTCGCTTCCTATAGTTTTTGTGGATGCCTTGCCACTAATGCTGGACTAGCGGTGGCTGAAATTGTTTACCGGCTTTTGGTAAGACTATGGCAGGCGCCAGGCCGGGGAGGAGCACTATGCGCGATCTGAGTCGGGACAGCACACATCTGTACGTGAAGGAGTTCACGCAGACGTTTCTGGACAATGTTTTGATCGAGTCGGCGCAGGATGTGACGCGTCGCTGGCACCGGCCCGAGCGGCGGCTGCATACGCCCCTCATCAGCAAGGACCGGCCCTGGGAGCATGTTCCCTACTTTACCTATTCGAACTACTGCGTGCTGCGGGATCCGCAGGACGGGCTCTTCAAGTGCTGGTATGAGGACATGGCTGGCAAGCCCGCGCCGGAGCCGATTCCTAACAACCCTTTTGGCACTTTTTCGCGTCAGCTCTATGCTGAGAGCGAGGATGGGATCCATTGGGTAAAGCCGGAACTGGATGTCTATGAGTTGTACGGGCACAAGACCAACATCGTACTGGGCGACAGCGAGTTCGGGCAGGTCCACTCGATGAACGTCGTTATGGACCCCCATCCCTCCAAGCCGGATGAGCGCTTCCGGGCGCTCTTTTCGCATATGCGGAACGACGAGGTCGCCAGTTTTCATAATATCAGGTGCGCACGCTCGCCGGACGGCATCCACTGGACCGTGTACGACGAGCTGCCCTCGATTGGCATGCTGGGCTCCAAACTGGACGATGTTTCGGCGCTCTTCTACGATGAGTACGCGCGCGAGTTCGTGCAGAATACGCGGCACGTGATGATGGTGGCGGCCGGCGCGGTCAACATGCGCAATCCGCAGAATCGCCGCTCCTTTACCATCACGAATGAACCCCACAACTTCGCCGCCTACAGTCAGAGGCGGGTCTTCCAGTGCCGCAGCCACGACTTTCTGCACTGGAGCGACCCTGTGCTGGTGGCGGCGGCCGACGACGAGGAAGACAACCTGGATGACTCGTTCTACGGCATGTCACAGTACAGAGTGGGCAATGTGCACCTGGCTACGGTCGGCGTGTTCCAGGCGGTTGACAACGAAATGGAGGTTCAGCTGCTGATGAGCCGCGACGGGCTGCGCTGGCGGCGGACCGGCAAGCGTCAGCCCTTTCTTGCCCCGCGCGGGGAGGGGTACTGGGACGCCTACATGGTCTCGCTGGTGAGTCCGCCGGTAGAGATGGAGGATGAGCTGTGGTTCTATCACGGCGGCACGAATTACCACCATGACTATTTCCTTTCCGGGGCGCGTGAAAGCCTGGATCATCCGGAGGCGCGTGATCCGCTGAACGCGAGGTTCGGTTTGGGGCTGGCTACCTTGCGCAAGGACGGGTACGCGGGGCTATACGCCAACAGGTATCGCGAGGGAACCGTTGTCACACGCCAACTCATCAGCTTGGGTACGAAGCTGGTGATCAATGCCCGCTGCGCGCCGGGCGGCTCGGTGCGCGTAGAGGTGGCGGACAGGTATGACGAGCCACTCGAGCCTTGCCTGAAGGAGCAGTGCGATACGTTCACCGGCGACAGCGTCGCCCATACGGTCACGTGGGCAGGAAACCCCGACATCCCCGCCGGGGTCGGCTCCCGCTGGGGCGGGCCGGGCGAGAGAACCTACTGGCGTAAGCTGCGCTTCTTCCTACGAGACGCTGAACTGTTTTCATTCCACTTCGAAGACCCTGTCGAGTCGTAAACGCGGTCCATGAACGGGCGACTGAGTTACCGTATTCGCTGGCCTGAAGAATCTCACCTGCCCCCTGATTTTGTCCACTCACTCCTCGACGGTTTGTAAGCTATACTTTAGGGTGATCAGAGCTCCCACAACAACCAGGAGGCATGAACCATGTCCGAGTCGCTACGCATTCTGTCCGTCGGCGCCCATCCCGCCGACATTTTCGACCAGTCGGGCGGGACAATGGCCCATCACGCCGCGCGCGGCGACTATGTTGGCTGTGTCGTCCTCACGCACGGCGCGCGCGTGCATGATAAGGTCATCAGCGATGAGATGCATCACCGCAGCGAAGTGCCTGAGGCCGACGAACTGACATCCCTCATGGCCGAGCGGTCCGACGTCAAGGCGGAAGAGGCCCGCGAGGCCTGCAACCTGCTGGGTGTTGAAGATGTGTACTTCTTCGGCGCCGATGATGCGGTTCTGCTCGTCACTGACGAGGCCGTCAGGCGCCTGGCGCGGCTCCTTCGCCAGTTGAAACCGGACATTGTCCTGACCCACTTCCCCAAGGAGGGCGACGGCCTGACAAACGCCCACGCTGTCGCCGGGCAGATCGTTCTTCATGCCCTGTCTCTGGCGTCAGGCGTGGATCCCGGCGATCGCAATCCACCTCACAAGGCTGCCCAGGTCTTCTTCTTCGGGACCGGCGCGGCCGCGATTCCGCGGCAGGTCTGGCAGTCCGAGGGCGGGTACTACAACGACGTCTTTATCGACATCACCGACGTCGTCGACAAGAAGCTGGCTGCGCTGGACTGCCTGGTCAGCCAGGGCTACGGCGGGGCATACGCCCGCAAGCGCATCGAGACCAGCGACGGCGCGTTCGGGATGTCCGGCGGTGTTGCCTACGCGGAGGGATTTATCTCGATGAACGCCGAAACCCACTACTATCTGCCGGTTACCGAGCGTGCGATGGAACGTGCACGCTCGTCAGACCACGAAAAGATCGAAGAAACATCCTATCGGGTGCCGGTTGACTGAAGTCCCTCAGACCTAGGGCAAACGGTGCTAGTCCTGGAGGCAGGCCTGGCAGTTCTTTTGAAAACTGTATCTCCGCTCCTAAGGAGGAACTGATTTTGGCGTCGTCGAACCAATATGACCTCGATCTCAAGCTGGCAGAGCTTCGTATCAACGGCTATGTGCTTTTCGAAGACCTGATTCCGGTGGAAAAGATCGACCGGATCCGGGAGGCGTTTCTACCTTACCTGGAGAAAGTGCGAACGCACGGCGATCCGGCCGCCGGCGTGGACCTGCACGCTCGCAGCGATGATCGACTAGTCTTCGAGGGGCGCCTGCAGGTGGTCAATCGCTATACGCTCTACGTCCCCTGGGAGCAGCCGTTTGCCGACCCGGAGATCTACGAGAATCCGGTCTTGCTCAGCTTTCTGGACCGCTATTGGGGCACTGAGGACTATCGCATCACCTGCTACCATTCGAACAACCCCTATCCGGGCAGCGAATTTCAAAGGTGGCACCGCGACGCCGGCATATCCAAATTGGTACCGCACGTCGGTCTTGAAGTCTGCCCCCATTTCGGTGTCAAGTTCCCCCTGGTTGACACCTGCGAGGAGAATGGCAGCTTTGAAATCCTGCCTTGTACACAATACCTTGCTGATCCGGAGATGGAGACGCGCTATGATGAGATCTTGGAAGCAGGGGAATTCCCCACCCGGCGTCGGCTCAATCTAAAAAAAGGTACGCTCTGGATCCAGGACCCGCGTACGCTTCACCGCGGCACGCCAAACCGCTCGGATCATGTCAGGCCGGAACTGGTGATCTGCTACTCACTGCCTTGGTTCAACCAGCGCGTGCCGATCGAAATGGCGCAGGCCGAGTTCGACAATATTTCGGAACGAGGCCGCAAACTGCACGCCACTTGCCGGGTTATCAGTTAGTATGACGCGTCGACAAACTGTTCTCAGCGCGAACAAGACCCAGTTCGGGAATCGACTTCCTGGGACGAGGATGAAGAGGGAACAGCCATGAAATTCAGTCGCGATCAGTTTCTGGAAGAGGGATACGTGATCCTGCGGGGGGTCATTCCGCCTCACGAATTGGACGATCTGCGGCGGGCCTATGAGCTGCTCGTCGAGCGGCAAAAGGAGATTTGGGCGCGCGAGCGGGGCCCGGATGACCCCCCCGGCGGCATATGGGAGACCCACGCGCAGCCGCGTCTTAATCTGGGAATGCTGGCGGGCCAGATCGATGCGCAGACCATTGGCGCGGTCGAGATCTGGCTGCACGAGAACATGCAAGGGGTCAGCAGCCGGTTGCTGGGCGTGGAAGACGCCGCCGTCACCGAGATGATGCTCATGTGCAACCCGGTGCGCGACCACGAAACAGGCGGCCATCGCGGCTGGCACCGCGACTTCTATCCGCCCCACACCTCGCCGCTGCAGGGTTACGCCGAAGACATCCTGGAGAATGGTCCGCGCTATGTGCAATGGAACCTGCCGCTGTACGACGACAACGTCCTCTGGGTTGTGCCCGGCAGCCATGCTCGTCTCAACACGGCCGAGGAAAACGCGGCGATGAACGATGATGCTCGTACGCCTGTGCCGGGCGCCGTCCAGCCCCATCTTGCGGCCGGCGATGGTGTTGCCTATATTCTGCCGCTCTTGCACTGGGGCAGCCGTTACAACGCCAAGATGCGCCGCACCATCCATGGCGGCTTCTCGGAGTTCACCACGCACAAGGAACTGCCTTACCTTGAGCATCTTTCTCCTGCGTCGCAAGAGTCCTTCCACCGGTGGAACGGGCGAAGCACCCAGAAGTTCGAGCAGACCGAGGCGGCGCTGCGGGCGGTCGTAGACGGCGACGGCACGGCATACAGGGCCGCTCTGGACAGGCTGCATCCTGGACGCGGTGAAAAAGGCGAGTTGCTCTCAACTATCTTCTTGAGTAAGAGCGCCAAACGCATCCATCACCTCAAGAGTCCAAACTTCGACAGCCTGCCCCAGCAGGAACAGTTGTGGGCTGAGAGCATCCATCCGATGATGCTTCAGTGGGGCAGGCCGCTTGCCGACCGCTTCAGCCAGCGGGAAGCAGACACTCTGTGGGCGCGTTTCAAGGTTGTGGACGATCTGCTGCAGGCTGAAGAAGACCAGTGGGTGCCCGGCTTCCAGGGCGAGGAGACCCGCTACTATTTCGATCAGGTCCCGGCGGGTCTAAGCGTTGACGCCTTTATCGCTACTTTCTGAGACAGGCCGGCCCGCTTGTCACAGCATGTCATTAGGAAAAGGCAGGCAGTGTTCGAGGATGGCGCGGTGCTGCCATGTGGAGGGTTCAAACTGTGGGAAAGAGACCAGTCAGAATCGGATTGATCGGTACCGGCATGATCGCACAGGTGATGCACCTGCCGCATCTGTCTGAGATGCCGGAACGTTTCGAAGTTGCGGCCTTGTGCGATCTGTCCCCCGGCACGGCAAAAGCCGTTGCCGCCAGGTTCGACATTCGGAATACATTCACGGATTATCGCGAAATGTTGGATCGCGCCGATGTGGACGCGGTGATGGTACTGACGCGGGACCATGCCCAGCCGGCGACGGATGCACTGCGGGCCGGCAAGCACGTCTTCATCGAAAAACCGATGTGCAACAACCTCGACGAGGCCGACGAACTATTGGATGCACAGGCTTCAAGCGGCTGCGTGGCCATGCTCGGCCATCACAAGATCTATGACCCCGGCTATGTGGCCGGCCGCGAACGCATCCAGCAGATGCAAAGCCCCAATCTGATCCGTCTCCACGATGTCAACGGGCCCAACGACCTGTTCCTCGAGCACTATGACATCGTGCGCGTAGATGACGTCGACGCGGCCGAGATGGACCGGATGAATCAGCTCCACCAGGACAGCCTGCAGCGCGCCATTGGCGCCCAGCCCGAAGCGGTAATGCGCGCCTACGGTAAACTGTTGGGGCTCCTGATCCACGACATTTACATCCTGGATGCTGCTTTCGGCCTGCCGGAACGGGTCGTGTCGACCGATATCTGGAACGGGGGCGGGGCCATTGTCTCGATACTGGCCTATTCCGACAGCCTTCGTTGCGTGGTGGACACGGCTGCGGTCCGGAATCTACGCGTGTTTGACGAGACCATGACCGTCTACGCGCCGGACAGCGTGGTGTCGATCGTTTTCCCCAGCCCGTTTCTCAAGAACGCCGCCACAGTTGTAGAGGAGTGGCAGATGGATGGTGGCCGCTACCGCGAGTCGACGACGACCGCGTCATACCAGGAGGCCTTCAAGCTGGAGCTGATCCACTTTCATGACTGTATTGTGAACGGTCAAACGCCCCGCACGCCGGCCAATGAAGGTCGCGCGCAGATCGCGCTGCTGATCGATATGATAAAGGCGTACCGAGCATAGGGGTCCAAGTGGACGGCTGGCCACTGTAATCAGGTGTACGGTCGATTCATCCGAGCTCAATTCCACTTCCCTGAATCACCTATCCACTCCCTTCTCCTTTCCTTCCATTTCAACCTCAGATTGTTCAGGCTGTGCTCCGGCAGGTACGAAAAGCAGGGGCTGCCTGGAGGGCCTTCAATTCCAATATCGAGCCTCCGCCTGCACTTTCCTTAGCGGTTCAAGCTGGTCTACCTGCGGGCCCAGAACGGAGACTCCCATGATGGGCAAACAGATTCGTGGCGCATCAGGGTCGCAAGCCGGTCGGGAAAAATGACTTGACCTACGCATCTCCAATGTAATAAAATTATGTTGTCTTACAGTTTTCTGCATCGATGTTTCCAACCGTCAAATTTATGCCAGACAAGAGGAGGCCAAGAGATGAGAAGGCGAAATTTCTCCGTTGCCACCATGATTCTCGGACTCATTATGGTGCTTGCCCTGCTTGCCGCATGTGCTCCAGCGGCCCCGGCGGACAGCGGTGCTGAACAGGCCGCCGATGAATCGGAAGCGGCCGCTCCAGCCGATGAGGGAGGGCCCAAGTACGGCGGAATCCTTAAGTTCGGCCAGGCACAGGCGTCAACCGTGATCAACCCTTGGGGCGGTCGATTGCACGGTGCTACCGAGTGGAACATCCTCCACCAGATCTATGAAGGACTGCTGTATTGGGATTCGGGATACAACAACAACCCCTCCCTGGCCGAGTCCTGGGAGGCTGTCAGCGAAACCGAATACATCTTCAATCTGCGCAAAGGAGTCCTGTTCCACAACGGCCAGGAGATGACATCTGAAGACGTCGTTTACTCCTTTGAACACGCAATGGATGAATCGATATCCGCCTATGCGGGCTGGTTGTCGCCGGTTGCAAGCGTGGAAGCTGTGGACGACTACACTGTAAAGGTGACCCTTAAGGAGCCATACAGTCCATTCCTCGACGTGCTTGGCAGGCCGGCAGTGCTGGTCATGCCCGCAGGTACCTTCGAGAAGGAGCCGTTTGAATACATTGGTACAGGGCCTTTCAAGTTGAAGGAGTTCGAGCCGGGCGTCAAGACGGAGCTGGTCAGGAATGAGGACTATTGGGAGGAGGGCGTACCCTACCTGGACGGCATCAGCATGTCCTATCTGCTGGACGACGCGGCCCGCGCGGCCAATCTTTCCTCTGACGCGGTCGACTTCATCATGATGGTGCCCGGCGCCTCCTGGGAATCTCTGACCCAGCAGGAGTACAAGCTGTTTACAGGCGACACCGGCATTTTCTTCATGTTCACCTTCAATATAGGGCGGGAGCCGTTTAACGACCCCAATGTGTTGAAGGCGTTGCAGCATCTTGTCGACCGGCAGGTCATGTGCGATGTCTATACGGCTGGCCGCTGCAATCGCTATTTCGCTGGCGATCCGCAGCCTCCGAACAGCCAGTACTACACTGGGATCGAGTATTTCAAGGAGCCTGACATCGAGAAGGCGAAGGAGTACCTGGCCCAGTCCAACTATCCGGACGGTTTCGAAGTAGACCTCAACTTCTACGGCGCTGCCTCGGATGAAGGTCAGATTGCCGAGATCCTCCAGATCAGCGCTGCCGAGCTGGGGATAAAATTCAACCTTCTGGCCACCGACCACGCGGTGTGGGTGGAGAAGGTCTACAAGGGCGAATTCACCGCCGCCCTGCAGGGCCTTTACGCTTCCAGCCCGGACGATATCTTTTACGGTATCATGCATCCGGAGGGCGTGGCGCACGGCTTTGCGCCCAACTTCGACATGCCCGAGTACAACGTACTGGTCGAAGAGGCGCGCACGGTAACCGATCCCGACCGGCGCCGGGAACTCTATACCGAGGCGCTGACCATCGGGTATGAGGCGGGATGGCCACTCATCTACCTCTTCACCTATGACGACCGCATGGGCATGCACCCGGATGTCATGGACTATCAGGTAGACGGGCTGGGCACTGTACGCTTCCTGAAGTACGTTTGGCTGGACAGGTAAGGGGGCTTCAGTACCATCCAGGAGGACGCGTTTCCCGAAGAGGGAATCGCGTCCTTCATGTATCGGCGCTAGGTCCCGGCTGTGCCATGATATGACTGCCAATATCGCGCCCTAATTCGTTATTCCACACTGTGAAAAAGGAGACGACGCTACATGTCGCGATTTCTGGGTCGCCGTCTGATTCGCGCTGTACTGACCGTGTGGGCAGTTGCGACCCTGGTCTTTCTGTTGATGCACGCGCTTCCCGGCGACGTGGTGCTCGTCCTGCTCGATACTGTCGGCGCGGGGTCCGAAGCGGCCGACAAGATGCGCGAGTTTCTTGGGCTTGACCGGCCTCTTCATTTGCAATACTTCGACTGGCTGGGAGATATCCTCAGAGGAGACATGGGCAACTCCCTGTTGGGCGGCTATCCGGTATGGGACCTGGTCAAATCGCGGATTCCGGTGACCGTTGAACTGGCGGCGCTGACGATCTTGCTGGGGCTCTCGATCGCCATTCCACTGGGAATCGTCGCGGCGGCCAGAAATGGTTCGTGGATTGACCTGCTGGCAATGCAATTCGGCCAGCTCGGTATCTCGATCCCGAACTTCTGGATCGCCACAATTCTTATACTCGTCGTGGCGGCTCGGCTGCAGTGGTTGCCGCCTTCCGGCTATAAACCGATCAGCGACGGTTTGGGGACGAATCTGCTGCATATGATCATGCCGTCCCTGAGCCTCGCGCTCCCACTGGCAGCGGTCATGACGCGCGTCGTGCGTTCAGCCGTCCTTGAAGTTCTCAACCGGGATTACATGAGAGTTGCGCACGCCAAGGGGCTTCATCCGCAGCAGGTGCTCTGGCGGCATGGATTAAGGAATGCTGCGATCCCGATAGTAACCGTCATCGGACTCGAATTGGGCTACTTGCTAGGGGGAACCGTACTGATAGAGGAGATGTTCTTCGTTCCGGGGCTTGGCCAGCTGACCGTGCGCGCGTTGCTCAACCGGGACCTGCCGGTGCTGCAAGGTGTTTTGCTGCTCTATTCGACGGCTTTCGTCTTTGTGAATCTCGTTGTGGACCTGCTCTATGGCCAACTCGATCCGCGAATTCGATACGAATAACTCCAGAGCCGAAAGGACGCTGACGGCGAGAAACGCGCTGCGTAGCTTTGTTCGGCGGGCTCTTCGTCATCGCTTGTTCACGGCCGGCTTTATTATCACCCTGGTCCTGATCATCACATCTGTCTTCGCGCCCGTCTTCGCAACCCAAGACCCTTTTGAGGCCGATTTCAGTCAGATGCTTGCCGACCCCAGTGCTGATCACTTCCTGGGCACCGACTACCTGGGGCGTGATCTCTACAGCCGCATCATATATGGGGGACGGTTCAGCCTGCTTGTAGCACTCCTTTCGATGGCTCTGTCCGGCATGATCGGGCTCTTGCTCGGGATGGCAGCCGGGTACTTGCGCGGGCCGGTGGAGACCGGCATCATGGCCTTTATCGATCTGATGTTCGCGATTCCAGGTCTACTGCTGGCCCTGACAATCTCTGTGCTGCTTGGGCCCTCCACGCAGAATCTGATCATCGCACTTGCCGTCATTTACGTGCCAATCCTGTGCCGGGTCACACGCGGCGCGGTGATCGCAGTATCGCAGCTGCCCTACATTGAAAGCGCGCGGGCTGTAGGCGTGCCAAGTTGGCGGGTCATGTTGCGCCATCTGCTGCCGAACGCAGGCGCCCCCGTCATTGTCCAGATAACCATAGGGTTGGCGTGGACGATTCTGAGCGAAGCGGCTCTGACTTTTCTTGGGTTCGGCGCGCAGCCTCCCGCCCCTTCGTGGGGCGCGATACTGGCCGGTGGACGCAAGTACCTGAATACACATCCGGAGATGTCGGTATTTCCCGGTATCGCCATTGCCATATCGGTGCTCGGCTTCAACCTGCTCGGCGATGGTCTCCGGGACTTGCTTGACCCGACTCTGCGCCAGCGGTGAGGTTTGGTAACGAGAGAGTCACTCTTTCCTTTTTCTCGACTCAGGAGCCAGAACAATGAAGATCCTTGTGACGGGGGCGACCGGACGGATCGGCAGCTGTCTGGTTGATGAACTGCTGCGACGGGACCACACGGTTAAGGCCCTTGTCATGCCTGACGATCCACTGCGAGCGAGGGTCGAGAAGCCGGGCGTTGACATCGTAGAGGGAGCGCTTACGGAGCGAGAAAGCCTCGGCCCTGCTGTAGAGGATGTTGAGGCCGTCTTTCACCTTGGGGCACATCTGCCACAAGGTCGGACTTCGGATGAGCTCTTCGAAACAAACGTGGTCGGCACTTACAATCTTCTGGAAACAGTTCTCCCCTACGCTGATCGGATAAAACGTTTCGTGTTCGCCAGCACCGACAATGTCTATTGGAATCCCAACGGCGCGCTCTATCTCCCTGTTGATGAGGAGCATCCTCGAATCAACGACGATCCTTATGGAATGAGCAAGATCCTGTGCGAGGACATGTGTTGGAACTATATGAGGCGATGCGGACTGCCGGTGACGATCCCACGGTTTGGCGTGACGCAGTCCTGTGACGAGCTTTTGAATCTGGAAGCAATTTGGGCCGGCAAGCTGTATGTGCCCGGATTCCTGGCGAGCCTCAAGTCAAAAGCCCGCCTTACGCGCGCTGAACAGGAGACTATCGAGAATCTTGAAGATTTCGATCCTCGCGATCCAAGACTTGTGATCGCCTATGACTCTCAGGGCGTAGTGGGAACCGAAATGGTGAACGACCCTCGTAATCTGGCCGAGGGTCTGCCGCTCCTGATGGAAAAAGAGGTTGCGGTGGGCAAGGTTTTTCACCTGATGGCGGCGCAGCCCTTCGCACACGACCAACTGGTGAAACACATTTCGAAAGTGACGGGCTGGCCCTACGTCGAGGTAACGGTCTCCAAGGTACTCCATTGGGAGTTGAGCATAGCCAAGGCGCGAGCGATGCTGGGGTACAATCCGACAAGGGACGTATTTCAGATGGTCGATGAAGCCTGGTCGCAGAAGGCCTGAGCAACTGATCCTGCGAGAAGAGAGAAAACCTCGCTCCTCTTCTCTCTTCGGGGTGGCGATACCCCCCGACCAGAATTCAACTATGTCAAATTGAAAACTTAGTATTCCTGGGGCTAGGAGTGTGCCGTCTGCGGAACGGGCGCGTCCAGAGTGCCGGCCAGGTTCAGTTCGAGGGCGCGGTGGCAGCTTACTTCGTGGCCGGGCGCGACCTCTTCCAGTTCGGGGGTCTGCTCGCGGCATAGGTCGACGGCGTAGCGGCAGCGGGGGTGGAAATAGCAGCCGGACGGCGGGTCGGCGGGGTCGGCTACTTCGCCTTCGAGGATGATTCGCTGCGAACGTAGGGTCGGGTCCGGCAGGGGTACTGCGGAGAGCAGGGCTTCGGTGTAGGGATGTTTGGGGGATTCGAAGAGCTGCTGCGTTTCCGCGGTCTCGACTACGCGACCGACATACATCACGGCGACGCGGTCGCAGATATGTTTGACGACGCTGAGGTCGTGCGCTACGAACAGATAGGTGAGGCCGAGGCGCTCCTGCAACTCCAGCAGCAGGTTCAGAATCTGCGCCTGCACCGAGACATCGAGCGCTGAAACCGGCTCGTCGGCAACAATCAAGCTCGGGTTGAGGGCGAGGGCGCGGGCGATGCCGATGCGCTGGCGCTGGCCGCCGCTGAAGGCGTGGGGAAAGCGTTGCAGGAATTCGGGCCGCAGTCCTACCAGGGCGAGCAACTCCTCTACGCGTTCGACGCGCTGTTGCCGGTCCGCCACCCCGTTCACGAGCAAAGGTTCGCCAATTATGTCGAACAAGGTCATGCGCGGGTTCAGCGAGGAAAAGGGGTCTTGGAAGATCATCTGCATGTGCCGGCGCAAAGGCTGCAGTTCGTCCCTGGACAGATTGGCGATGTCGGTCATTTCTCCTTCGTCGACGCGAAAGTGGATTTCTCCGGCCGAAGGTTGAAGCGCGCGTACGATACAGCGGGAGGCGGTCGTCTTGCCGCAGCCGCTCTCTCCGACGATGCCGAAGGTCTCTCCCTTGTAGACGTGGAAATTAAGGCCGTCCACCGCGCGGACCTGGCCCACTGCGCGTTGCCAGAAGCCCTTCCGTATCGGGAAGAATTTCTGTAGTCCTTTGATCTCCAGCAATACTTGCTCGTTTTCCATTTTCCCAATCGTCTACAAACAGAAGTTTTCGATCAGTTGTCGAAATAGACCGCTATGGGTTGGTTTCCGGTACCGGATGATAGAGGAAACAGCTCACCAGGTGCTCATCTCCAACTGTATGCAGTTCAGGCTCGTACCGATCGCAGACGCCCTGAATTACGTCTGGGCAGCGGGGGTGGAACGGGCATCCGGCCGGGCGGTTGTAAGGGTGGGGAATGGTCCCGGTGATCGTGGGCAACTGCACCTTGGGCGTCGAATGGATGCTGGGAATCGAGCGCAGCAGCGACTGTGTATAGGGATGCTTCGACTCGCCAAATACTGCTTCCACAGGGCCTTCTTCCACTACGCGACCCAAATACATTACCACGACCTGGTCGGCCATTTCCGCGATCACGCCCATGTTGTGGGTGATCAGCATGATGGCCATGCCCTTCTGTTCCTGCAACGAGCGGAGCAGGTCGAGAATTTGGGCCTGGGTGGTCACGTCCAGGGCGGTCGTCGGTTCGTCGGCAATCAGAACTCTGGGATCGCAGGAAAGGGCGAGAGCAATCAGGGCGCGCTGGCGCATGCCGCCGCTGAGCTGCATTGGATAGGAATCCACGGCCGTCTCGGCACGTGGGATTCCCACCAGGCCCAGCAGCTCGATCACCATCTCCCGGGCCTCCTGTTTCGAGAGCTGGCGGTGCAGGCGGGCGGCCCCGATTATCTGATTGCCGATCGTGTGGACCGGACTGAGGGAGGTCATCGGCTCCTGAAAGACGAGCGCGATCTCGGCGCCGCGAATCGAACGCATCTCCCTACTGTTTTCGCCCAGGGAAGTCAGTGCCACCTCCTGTGACTGGCCGTTTTCGGTCTCGCGGCGAAGCGTGATTTCTCCTTCCACGATGCGGCCGGGTCGAGGCACGATGCGGAGGATGGATAATGCGGTAACGCTCTTGCCGCAGCCGCTCTCGCCCACGATGCCGAGTGTCTGACCGAGGTGGACATCGAAGGTGGCGCCGTCGACGGCGCGAACGACTCCCTCATCGGTGAAAAAGTTCGTTTTCAGGTTACGTACCGACAAAATCGGCTGGTGATTGTTTTGCATCAGTTCAATGGCTGGCTGTCAGCGGCTGGGCTTCGCCTGGCGGCACGGGGCAGGATTTCAGATGCCATAGGGATCGGCCGCGTCGCGCAGTCCGTCGCCCATGAAGTTGAAGGCCAGGATCACGACTACGACGGGAACTGCCGGCAGCAACAGCCAGGGCGACAGTGCGACCGTCTCCACATTCTGTGCCTGCTGGAGCATCACGCCCCAACTGATGGCGGGCGGGCGCAGACCCAGGCCGAGGAAACTCAATGCTGTCTCCGCCAATATCATGGCCGGGAGCGACAGCGTGACGGTAGCGATAATGTGGCTCTGGAAGGAGGGCACCATATGGCGGAAGATGATGCGCTTGCGGCTGCAACCAGCCAGTTCGGCGGCAGTCACAAAGTCCTCTTCGCGTAGTGAAAGGAAGCGACCGCGCACCTCGCGCGCGAGGCCGGTCCAGCCCCGCAGCGCGATGACGATCGTAATGGCAAAGTAGACCTGTTCAACGCTCCACTCCCTGGGTACGGCAGCGGCCAGACCCATCCACAGTGGAATCGTAGGAATGGAGCGGAGTATTTCGATGAGGCGCTGGATAATGTTGTCGGCTACGCCGCCATAAAAGCCCGAAATCCCTCCAAGTATCACCCCGAGCACGAGACTGAGAGCAACGGCGACCAGCCCGATCGTCAGGGAGGTGCGCGTAGCATGTATGAGGCGGGACCAGACGTCACGGCCCAAGGCGTCAGTTCCCAGGAAGAACAGGGATTCTTCGACTCTGGCGCCCTCAACGCCAAACAGATGGAGGTCGGATGGAATGAACCCCAGAAAGTCGTACTTGTAGCCGCGTGCAAAAAGGCGTACCCGTATCTTCTGGTCAGGATCTGCCTCGTAGACCCGTTTGAATGTCTTCAAGTCACGTTTTCCCTTGACCTGGTAGACATGGGGGCTGAAACCGCCGTCGTCAAAGAAGCGTACAGGTTGAGGCGGCATCAGTGAGCGGTAAGCTTCTGTAGATTCAGGATCGGTGTAGGCAAAAAAATCTGCGCCAACCACGACGATGTAGAAGGCGGCGACGATTACGGTTGCTGCCACCGCGACGCGGTGTTTGCGAAACCGCCACCACATCAGTTGCATCTGCCCGGCAACGAAGATTCGCTCTTCGCTGTCGACAATCACCTGTTCTTCACTTACCTCAACGCTTTGCTCGATAGTCATTGCAGGAAAACAAGTAGGGAAACGGGAGTCGGATGCCTGCTACGATTGTCCCCTTACTGGATTATGCCTAAACGTATGCGCGGATCGACCCACATCAGCAGCAGGTCGGACAGGAACGTGCCGATGACGGTCATGGAGCCGAGCATCAGGACGATCGTACCGGCCAGGAACATATCCTGGGCGATGAGCGACCCCAGGAGAATTGGACCAAGCGTCGGCAGGCTCAAAACGACGGAGACGATGACGCTGCCTGAAAGGATGTAGGGCAACAGATAGCCGATCGTGCTGACAAAGGGATTGAGAGCGACGCGCACAGGATACTTGAGGACCAGGCGGTGCTCGGCCAGTCCCATGGCGCGGGCCGTAATGACGTAAGGTTTGCGCAGCTCGTCAAGTAGATTGGCACGCAATACCCGGATAAGCTCTGCAGTACCACTGAGGGCAACAACGAAGGCGGGCAGGGGGAGATGAGCGAGGAGGTCCTTGACCTTGCCCCAACTCCAAGGTTCAAGTTGGTATTCCGGAGAGAACAGACCGCCGACATTTGCCCCGAAAAGGTAGAAGCCCAGGTACATCAGCACCAGGGCCAGGAGGAAGTTGGGTACCCCCAGACCGATGAAACCGACAAAGGTGAATGCATAATCTCCGATCGAATACTGACGCATCGCGGAATAGATACCGATTGGAACCGCAATCGCCCACGTAAGCACGACCGCCCCCAGTGAGACGGCGATGGTCATCGCAAGCCTGTCTCCGATCACATCGCGGACCGACTGCTTCCACAACATGGAGACGCCGAAGTGGCCCTGGACCATGTTGCCAACCCACCTCAGGTACTGTTCGTGAATCGGCCTGTCCAGAGCATACTGGCGGCGCATGGCCTCCATCTGCTGCTCCGAGACATCGGTCTCCATGACAGCCAGCTGGGCCATGTAGGCGTCGACGAAGTCTCCGGGAGGGAGCTGGATGATGATGAAGGAGAGCACCGAAACGGCCCATAACGTGAAGATGGCCAAGACGGCGCGACGAGCAAAGTATGCGAGCATCCCGAAGCCTCCGCGCTATGCAGCAATACAACGCGACTCGTAGAGGTGAAGCGAAGGGGACTCCCGGGCGCACCCATCGGGTGCGCCCGGGAGAGTTCATGCGGGTCTGCCGCCGGCGATTCAGCAGCTTGATCCAGGCTGAATTGGCGGATCAGCGTCTAACCCAGGAAACGTCGCATCGCCCCCGATATACAGGGGCGATGCGACTCAGCTTCTACTGATCGGTGAAGTACCAGGTCGGCGGATGGCCGCTGGCAGGCGTCCGGCAGTGCTGAGCCGGGCAGCCGCGCCGCGGAACATTGCCCATGTTGTTCTTGGTGACGGAGACACCGGCGGACTGACCGACGGTACCTATCGTCCACACCTGGTCAACCACGAGACTCCAGATCTCCTGGCCGATCTTGTTGCGCTCTTCGGCGGATACGGTGGCGCCCTTCCGGAACAGCTCGAGCGCTCTTTCCATCTCGGGATAGGGAGGCGCCATGCCGTCTTCGCCGCCGCTGACGAACCAGCGGGCGATCTCCGGACCCATGTAGGCCTCGTTCGTGTTTACGGGCAAGACGTGGCGGGGGTAGAGCCAGAGCTGGGAAGCGCCGCCGTTGCCCCAGATGCCGATCTGGTGCTTATTGGCGCGAGCTTCGGTCTCGAACAGGCTGCGCTCCTGGGCCTTGAGGTCTGCCCAGATGCCGATATCCTTCCAGTGGTCTTTCACCATTTCGGCAATGGGCTCGTTGCCGCCTGCGACCATGCCGATCTCGATGCGCAGCCGTTCGCCGGAGCCGTCCGTCCGCAGGCGGAAGCCTTCGTCGTCCTTCTCGGTCAGTCCGATGGCGTCCAGCATTTCGTTGGCCTGATCGGGCTCGTGGGTCGCCCACCTGGTCACGAACTCTTCTCCTGCGGTCGAGGGCAGGTCGGGTGAGCACATCACAGAGCCGCCCACGCCCAGACCGAGGAAGTAGGCCTCGTTGATCTGGTCGCGATCGATCCCTATGGAAAGGGCTCGACGGAACTCCACATTTCGAATCCATTTCTGGACTTCGGCGTCTCCGTCGTAGCTGTGGTTGAAGTGGAAGCCGGCCGAATGGCAGAAGCCGCGACCGATATCGACCCGGTAGTCGCCTGTTTCCATGTTCTCGATGAGGACGGGCAGCCTCGAGATGCTGATATGGCGGCCCTGGAAGTCGATTTCGCCGGCGAGGGCGCGCAGGAGGAGGACTTCTCTATCCTCGGCAAGATTGATCACGATCTCGTCGATGTAGGGGAGCTGGTTGCCCTCCGTGTCGACCGCCCAGTAGTAGGGGTTGCGCTTCATCGACCAGATCGGGTCGATGACGGGGCGCTCAGTAACCCAGGGGCTCATCACCGGCAGATCCGGGTTGCGGGCGGGATAGGAGTGGAAGAGGTACATATCCAGCCAGCTTTCGAATCCCAGCTCCTTGGCCTTCGCGGTGACCTCTTCTTCAGAAGAGTACTTGGGAAGGAACTGGCTCATGTAGTGCTTGGCCGCGTAGCCGCCGCCGCCAGTTCCCAGGCTGCCTTCGGGGGCAGCCGCCACCATGTTATGGCCTGCAAGGATGTCGAGGAAGAGAGGATACGACTCCTTGAAGGTGTAAGAGATCGTATAGTCGTCGATCTTTTCCATCAGGCCCGGTTCGCCGGCGATAACCATTTCGGGCGGCGGGCTGGGAAAGATATCCGGGTTCAGGGCGACGTCCTCGTACCAGAAGAGGAAGTCGTCGGCGGTGAAGGGCATGCCGTCGGACCACTTGGCGCCTTTACGGAGATAGAGGATGTACTTGCGGCCTTCATCCTGAATATCCCAACCGGCGAGCAGGCTGGGCACAATGTACGAACCGGAGTAGTCCCAGGCGAGGAGCCGCGACGAGTTGTTGATGCGCATCATGTTCTCGCCGTCGGCCGGGCCGGTGAAGCCGCGCCGCCAGGTGCCGCCGTACTTGCCGATCTCATTCAGCGGCTTGATGACCATCGGATCTTCAGGGAGACGTTCCTCAACGGGCGGCAGATCGCCTGCTGCGACCATGTCCGCCAGCATCGGCGCTTCGCTGTATTCCGTGGGCCACATTGCCTCATCGAGGATGATGTCCGGGCCTTCAATGGGGACGATCTGGGGTAGCTCGGCAGACTCCTCTGCCTCCTCGGCGGGGGCGGCCATCTCCTCCGCCGGTTCGGCCGGCTCTGCTGCACCGACACACCCCGAAAGTACAAGAGTTACTACCATCACGATCCCCAACAGCCATGAGAATTTGGTCTGCTTCATCACTTTCCCTCCTTTGTGGAAATGAGAAAACACCTGTGGGTCAACTGGATGGATTCACCTCTGACCTAATGGTCTGATTCGATTAAATCTTGACAAATTTGCGGGCTTTGTTTCCCTCGGTGCCCAACTCCGCTACAAAGATGTTTCCTTTCGAATCACACCAGATGCCGTGCGGCATCGACAGGCCGGTTTCTTCCCCGCGGAAACGGCCGACCAGTTCGCCGGACTCATGGAAGATCGAGACGCCAATCGGCGCCGGGCCTTTGCCTAGGGAGCCGCCCTGTTCGGCGACATAGACCAGCTGGTCAGGGCTGCAGTAGACATCTCCGGGGCCGTTCACGTCTTCCCACATCGTGATGAACTCACCTTCGTGGTCGAAGAACTGGATGCGGCTGGACTCCCGATCACAGATCAGGACGCGGTCCTGCGTGTCGATGCCGATGTTGTGTACGAGCGCGAACTGGCCAGGCTCGATGCCGGAAGTCCCCCAGGAGACTTCCAACTCGCCCTCTGCGGAGAAGCGGTGGACCTGGCGGTTGCCGTAGCCGTCTGCGGTGAAGATGCTGCCGTCGCTGGAGATGGCCACGCCGGCGGGCATGTTGAAGGGGGGATCCAGGGTGGTGCCGTAGGGTGTAACGGTCATCATGGCCCAGCCGCGGCGGCCCAGCTCGAGCAGCTTTTCGCCGTGCTGCGTATGCTTGGTGACGACGTGCTCCTGGCGGTCGGTAACCCACACATGGTCATCGGCGTCGATGAAGATGCCGTGCGGCTCGGTGAATTCACCCTCACCCCAGGAGGTGATGAATTTGCCGGTGTCGGCCTCAAAGGCGACGACGGGGTGTTTGTGGCGGCAGAAGACAAAGACCCGGTCGCGCGAATCGATCGCCACATCGGGCACGGAACCGAGCGACCACCCTTCGGGCACTGACGGCCAGGAATCGTCCAGTTCATAGCGAAAGTCACCATATCCAACTGTCATAATCAGCTGTCCTCCGATGAAGTGCGCACGCGCGGCGCGCAGGGGATAAGTTTACTCCTTGCGCCAGTGGTCGTCGGCGCTGTCGACTGGCATGAAGTCCAGCAGTTTCCAGGCGTAGTGCGTGTCGTAGATCTTCCAGGTGTTGTTGGACGCGCCGTAGATGATCTCATAGTTGATGTTGGGGCGTTCAACGCAGGCGCGGAAAAAGCCGGTTGCGTCGCGATGGCTGAACCAGCTCACCAGGGAGCGGTAGCCGCGGCCGGGCGCGTTCCACGGGGGCAACGTGCCGAGACGGACACAGATGACTTCCATTGGACGTTCATCGGGGCGGTCGATGTTGCCGCCCTCGGTGTAGTAGCGGCCCAAGGATTCGCCGAATATCTTAGTGGCGCCGTAGCGGCTGTCCGGCCGGCCCGGGTCGTCGCCCGTTACGAGAGGGATGGAGGCCGGGTCGAGGCCGTCGAGACGGCCGGAGACGATGGAGAGATAGGGTTCGTCGAACTCATATCCGCCCATGGCGTGCATCGAGCTAGCGAAGATGACGCGGCGGACGCCGGCGTCGTGGGCGGCGTCGTACATGCGGGCGGTGGCGATCAGGTTGGGGTTGGTGAGCTCATCCCAGCCGATCTCGACCTCGTGGCGGGGGTCGGCGGCTAGGTGGATGACCACGTCCATGCCTTCGAAGACGGGCGGCAGCGCTTCAGGGTCGCAGAGGTCGGCCTGCGTGGAGTTAGGCCAGTCTGAAGGGCGCAGGTCGATGCCGTAGACATCGTGGTCGCTTGCAAGGGCAGGCGCCAAGAAGCTGCCGATCATTCCCGTGATGCCGGTGATGAGGATCTTCATGACTGACTCCAGTTAGGGCTTTCCGTGCATTATCCATAGGCAAATAGCGATGTCAAACGCGCCAAATACCCCGGACAGTTCCAGTTCCCGCAGGGAAAGCCCAAGGGTCAACCGGGATTTGCATCAGATCTTGGCATATTTCTGCACGCAGTGGCCGTGGTGGCTCAGCTCCGAAATGAAGAGATTCTTCTTCGAATCGATCCAGATGCCATGTACGCCGCGCAGACCGGACTCCTCGCCGGTAAAGCGGCAAATCAGTTCGCCGTCTTCACTGAAGATCGAGACGGAACCACCGCCTCCCTGTTCGGCGACGTAGATCAGCCCTTCAGGACTGCAGTAGACATCGCCGGGTGAGTTGACGTCGTCCCAGATATGGAGGAACTGCCCTTCGCGGTCGAAGAACTGAATGCGGTGGTTGGCCCGGTCACAGATCAGGACCCTGCCCTGCGTGTCGACGCCGACCTGGTGTACAAGAGCGAACTGGCCCGGCTCGGTCCCCGAAGTTCCCCACGAGAGCTCCAGCTCGCCTTCCGGTGAAAAACGATGGACCTGGCGGTTGCCGTAGCCGTCGGCGACGAAGATGCAGCCGTCCTCGGCGATGGCGACGCCGGCGGGCATGTTGAAGGGCGGGTCAAGGGTCGTGCCCTGGGGCGTTACCGTCATGTTGGCCCAGCCGCGGGTGCCCAGCTCGAGCAGCTTCTCGCCGTAGCGCGTGTATTTAACGACGGTGTGGTCGTTGCGGTCTGCCGTCCACACATGGTCGTCGACATCAATGAAAATGCCGTGCGGTTCCTTGAATTCCCCTTCGCCCCAGGAGGTCACAAACTCGCCAGTGTCCGCCTCAAAAGCGATCATCGGGTGCTTGTTGCGATTGAAAACATAGACCCGATCGTGCGAATCAACCGCCAGATCGGAGGGGTGGTCCATCACCCAACCCTCGGGCAGTGTGGGCCACGAATCGTCCTGCTGATAGCGAAAATCGCCGTGTCCAACGGTCAGCATCGGTTGTCCTCCTGTTAGTCCTTGCCCCAGTGTTCCAAAGCGTCGTCTGCGGGAGTGAAATTCAAGAGATTGTAGGCGTAGGGCGTGTCATATATCTTCCAGGTATTATTGGATGCGCCGTAGATGATCTCATAGCCGATGCCGGGTTTTTCAACGCAGGCACGGAAGAAGCCGACCGCGTCGCGCTTGCTGAACCAGCTTACGAGAGAGCGGTAGTCCTTTTCGGGCCGGTTGGACCGGGGTAACGTGCCGAGACGGATGCAGATGACCTCCATGGGGCGCTCGTCGGGGCGGTCGATGTTGCCGCCTTCCGTGTAGTAACGGCCAAGGGACTCGCCAAAAATCTTGGTCGCGCCGTAGCGGCTGTCGGGCCTGGCCGGGGCGTCCCCTGTGACGAGTGGAATGGCGGCCGGCTCGAGGCCGTCGAGGCGGCCGGAGACGATTGACGAGTAGGGTTCATCGAACTCGTAGCCGCCCATTGTGTGCATAGAACTGGCGAAGATGACGCGGCGCACGCCGGCGTCATGGGCGGCGTCGTACATGCGCGCGGTGGCTATCAGGTTGGGGTTGGTGAGCTCCTCCCAGCCGATTTCAACCTCGTGGCGGGGGTCGGCGGCGAGGTGGAGGACCACGTCCACGCCTTCAAAAACGGGCGGCAGCGCGTCCGGGTCGCAGAGGTCGGCCTGCGTAAAGTTCGCCCAGTCGGACGGGCGCAGGTCGATGCCGTGGACATCGTGGTCGCGGGCGAGTTCAGGCGCCAGCAGGCTGCCGACCGTGCCGCTGATACCGGTGATAAGGATTTTCATTCATCGTCTCCTGGTGATCGTTTCATGTATTGGAAGTTAAGTTCGGATTCAGATGTTATGACGAAAGGCCACCAGTGCTCGCACCATGAGGAAAGATCGAACCTCGGGCCCGTTCGTTTTCAAATTTTGACAAACTTGCGCGCACGGTTGCCTTCTTCGCCCAGCTCGGCGACGAAGATGTTTCCCTTCGAGTCGCACCAGATGCCGTGCGGCATGCGCAGGCCGGTATCGGGGCCGCGGAAGCGACAAACCAGATCGCCCGATTCGTGGAAGATGGAGACGCCGCAGGGGAGAGGCCCCTTGCCCATGGCGCTGCCCTGCTCGGCGACATAGACGAACTGATCGGGGCTGCAGTAGACGTCACCCGGCCTGTGTACGTCTTCAAACATCGTGATGTAGTTCCCGTCGCGATCGAAGAGTTGGATGCGGTTGGCCTCGCGGTCGCAGATCAGGACGCGGCCCTGCGTGTCGATGCCGATGTTATGCACCAGCGCGAACTGGCCCGGCTCGAGGCCGGAGGTTCCCCAGGAGACTTCCAGCTCGCCATCCGGGGAGAAGCGGTGGATCTGGCGGTTGCCGTAGCCGTCGGCGGCGAAGATGGAACCGTCCTGGGCGGTGGCCACGCCGGCCGGCATGTTGAAGGGCGGGTCCAAGGAGGTGCCGTAGGGCGTAACGGTCATCATGGCCCAGCCGCGGCGGCCCAGTTCAAGCAGCTTTTCGCCGTGCTGTGTGTGCTTGGTGACGACGTGCTCCTGGCGGTCGGTGACCCAGACATAGTCGTCGGCGTCGATGAAGATGCCGTGCGGTTCGGTGAACTCATTTTCTCCCCAGGAGGTGATGAACTTCCCGGTGTCGGCCTCGAACGCCACTACAGGATGTTTATGGCGGCAGAAGACAAAGACACGGTCGCGCGAATCGATGGCCAGATCGGGAACCGAACCGAGCGACCACCCTTCGGGCAGGGTCGGCCAGGAATCGTCCAACTCGTAGCGGAAGTCGCCATATCCAACTGTCATGATCGGTTGTCCTCCCATTTTGCGCCTCGGTTAAGGCGGAGAGCTGCAGGCTACTCTTTGCGCCAGTGGTCTTCGGCCCTGTCGGCAGGCATGAAATCGAGCAGCTTCCAGGCGTAGGGCGTGTCGTAAATCTTCCACTTGTTGTTGGACGCGCCGTAGATGATCTCATAGCTGATGTTGGGGCGTTCAACGCAGGCCTGGAAAAAGCCGCCGGCATCGCGATAACTGAACCAGCTTACCAGGGAGCGATAGTCGCGACCGGGACGATCGTAGGCGGGCAGCGTGCCAAGACGGACACAGATAACCTCCATCGGACGCTGGTCAGGGCGGTCGATGTTGCCGCCCTCGGTGTAGTAGCGGCCCAACGATTCCCCGAAGATCTTGGTGGCGCCGTAACGGCTGTCCGGCCTGCCCGGGTCATCGCCTTTGACGAGAGGGATGGAGGCCGGGTCCAGGCCGTCGTGGCGGCCGGAAAGGATGGAGAGGTACGGCTCATCCCATTCGTAGGCGCCCATGACGTGCATCGAACTGGCGAAGATGACGCGGCGCACACCGGCGTCGTGGGCGGCGTCGTACATTCTGGCGGTGGCGATCAGGTTGGGGTTGGTCAGTTCATCCCAGCCGATCTCGACCTCGTGGCGGGGGTCGGCAGCCAGGTGGATGACCACGTCCATGCCTTCAAAGACGGGGGGCAGTGCGTCGGGGTCGCAGAGGTCGGCCTGGGTGGAATTGGGCCAGTCCGAGGGGAGAATGTCAATGCCATGGACCTCGTGGTCGCGTGCAAGTACCGGCGCCAGATAGCGGCCGATCTTGCCGGTGATGCCGGTGATAAGTATCTTCATCTCTGTCTCCTGGTCGGGAGTTTGGTAATTTGTATATTCCAGTACAGTCGGATTTCAGTCGCGAGAAATATGGGCAAGTTCGCTTGGCGCCGCCGAACTGCGGCTATCCGGCGACCACCGCGTCGGGCCAGCGTAGGCGCTCGTCGGGCGTCCGATTCTGTTCCATCGGCGCCACCCCGCCGCGGTAGTCGGGGATAAGCGGCTCGATCTTGGCGAGGGCATCCTGCGGCCAGTCGGCGTGCTGTCTGTGCATGTAGTCGTGGATCCAGCTCTGCGTCGGCTCTTGCAGGTCGGAGAAGAAGGGGTGAAACCAGATGGTGATCACCGTCCGTTTTTCGTCCGACAGGTTGGTATGGGCCGAGTGGAACATGCGCGCGTCCCCGACCACGACATCACCGGCATTGACCGGCACGTCGACCTCGCCGGGGTAGTCGCGGAAACGCGGGTCGTCCGGGTCGTCGATGCGGTTGATCTCCCGGGTGTGCGCCTCGCCCATGTCGTGGAGGATGTGGCGGTGGCGGTGCGTGCCGGGGAGCAGGCGCAGGCAGCCATTGTGGCGCGTGGTGTCCTCCAGGTAGTACATGAGGAAGATCATCGGTGGCCTGTCGCTGTAGGCGCGCGGGTCCTGCCACATCAGGCAGTCCTGGTGCCAGTAGAGACGCGGCCCGCCTGGCGGCTTGCTGATGATCACCGCCTTCCAAAACTTGATGTCCTTGAGGCCCATGCGGTCGAGTTCGGCGAGGGCGCGGGGATTGCCGATCAGGTCGGCCAGCTCAGGGTAGTTGTTGGAGTCGATCAGGCTGCCGGGCGACTTCGTTTTTTGCAGCCGTTCGGGGTCCACCTCGGTCAGGGCCTTGTCAACGCAGGCCCGCGTCCGGTTCAGGAGCCACTCGTCGGCGACATCTTCTATGATGCAGAAGCCATTTTGCTTGAGTTCGGCCATGCGCGCTTCGGGTGTCAAAACTGTCGTCATCTTCGCTCCTTAACTGAAATGGGAACGGTGAGAAGCCAGGCTTCCTCGCTCCGTTTCACCTCTTGTCAGGATTGGGCAACGTCCTTGACGCAGCGGAAGCCGACGGTGCCGCAGCGGTCCAAACCGGGGTACATCAAGAGTATCTTCTCGTGGCAGTCGTTGGGCTGTGCACCGCTGGCGTTGTACCAGATGCTGCCTTCGACCTTGAGGTAGCTGCCGCCGCGAATGATGGCGTAGCGTGTGTGGCCGTCGTCGCGTTCGCTTTCGGTCCACTCCCAGACGTTTCCGGCCATGTCCTGGCAGCCGACGTAGCTGGCCCCGCCGGGGAACTGGTCGACCGGGGTCGTGTCGTCGCTGCCGCTGTTGCAAAGCGAAGGGTCAAAGCCGTCGCCCCAGGGCCAGACGGAAAAACCTGCTGCCTTTTGCCACTCCTCTTCGAGTGGCAGCCGTTTTCCGGCCCAGTCGGCGTAGGCGCGGGCATCGTCCAGGTCCACCCAAATGACTGGGTGCGAATCTTTACCGGCAGGCGGGCTCCAGGTCCAGGGCTCGTGATCGGAACCGGACGGTTTGTTCCAGTGGCGCAGGAAGTTGGTCAGATCGCGCGGCAGGTACCGGGTCTGTTCCAGAAAAGTGCGGTAGAAGGCGTTGGTGACTTCTGTTCTATCGATCCAGTAATCGGGCAGGTCGACAAAGTACCTGGGGTGGTACTTGTCCCAGAGCTGATCCATCTTACCGTAGCAGGCGCCTTCCATAGCCGTGCGGTTATTGTGACGCACTCCGAACATAAAGGGGCCGGCTGGGACGAAACACATGTCGGGCGGCTCTTCTCCGGCAGCGGCCGGGTCCGAAGGTTCGACCGGCCGAAGCGTCAGGTCGTCAAGGCCAACACGCCTGCGGTCTATCCCGCCGGACCGATTCGTTTCCGGGTTGTCCAACGCAAATCGCAGGTCGACCACAACGTCTTCCGGTGCCGAGACGATACATCCGGCCGCGCCGCTGTCCATTGAAACGGTGAGCAGATGCGCGTCGCCCTGTGCCGACGGCTCGAGTTCGGCGCCTTTCCAGAGGTCGTAGTGCCGCATGGAGCGGCCATCCCTGGTTGCAGAAGGCGCAAGCAAAACTGGACCGTCGACCGCCGAGCCCGACTCGTTGATCAGCGTATGCACGACCATGTCGCCGCTGTGCCAACGGTGCGCGTAGACCCCCTCCACCTCCGTGGCGACGTAGGGTTGCCAGTCGCGGTCCTGGAATGCCTTGTTGAATCTCCGCAGCAGCCGCACACACTTCCGCAGCAGCGCCCGGTCCGCTTCAGGCCAGGGGTTCCACCAGCCGAAGATGTTTTCCCACACGACCTGCCCGCAACCGTGGAAAAAGGCCTTCTGGATGATATCGCTGTGTTCGTGGGCGTTGCGGTCGATGGCGCGGAAGGAGAAGCGCGGCTCCACCCAGCGGATGGTCAACAGGTCAGGCGGCACGACCGTATTGCGCTGCAGCCAGCTTCCTGCGATCGATGAGAGGGCCTCGGTAGGGGGAACAGCCTCCGGATTGAACACAATGTTGGCGTTGGCCCGTTCCATTGGCGCCAGGAAACCCGGGTCGTCCGAAGCCATCGTGTCCAGGAAGACGCCATCGGCGCCGATCTCCTTGATCACCGCTCCCAGCGCCTCGGCGTCCGCGACCGCGGGCGCGCCCGTGTCGGGGAACCTGCTGCGATAACCTCTTCTATCGGTATAGGGCGGCGCGCCCGGCTCGCGACGCGTTCCGATGTCCCAGGGGTTGTAGTTGACGAAGACGCGCACACCGCGCGCGTGGGCGCGGTCCACCACCTCGCGCAGTCCCTGCAGGCCGCCCGGCATGTCGCGGTAGTAGTCGATCTGGTTGCGGTCATCGATGCCAAGGCGGGGGTAGGACTGCCAGAGGAGAATAATATCGTATCCGCCGAACTCGCGCTCGCCGTCGTCCAGGACCTCGTCGATACGGTAGCGCCCGGCCTCGCGATCGTAGAACGACAGATCGTACATGAAGAGGAAGGCCTCCACGTAGGCGCTCCGGTACCACTCAATGCCCTGGCGCGAAAAGATTTCCAGGTCGAGGGAGCCGCGCAGTGCATCGCGCATCCTGTCCAACTCGTCGGCCTCTGATTCGCCGCGTCCAACGTGCGCCGAGAAGTCGTTCTTCAAATTGCCCGAGAAAGAAGCGAGGCGCTCCGACTCAGTAGGTTTCATCTCTCCTCCTGTTCGCAGCCTGAACAGGCCGCAGGCCGTTACGGGCGTGGTCTGAAACGCGCCACCTGGTCGTCCACCCAGGCCAGGTTGGCGTCTTTTGTGCGGCCGGCGTTATGCGGTGTGTGTACCACGTTGTGACGTCCAAGCAGGGGGGAGTCCAGCGCCACGGGCTCCACGTCAAATACGTCTGCCGCCAGCGCCAGCTCATCGTTCAGGACGCGACGATAGAGCGCCTCAGTGTCGCAGATTGCGGCTCTGGTCACCTGCACCACCAGGCTACCGTGGGGCAGGGCATCTATTGCTTCCCTGGGAATCAGGCCGCGCGTGCTTTCGGTGAGCGGCACCATGGGAGCAAAGATCTCGCAATCCTTCACCAGTTCGGAAAGATGGAAGCGACGCTCCGCGCCGGCAACGGCAAATGATGCATCGGGCGCAAATGGATCCCAGACGGCCACGTGCGCACCCATTGCCGAGCACCAGGAGGCATATCGGGCGCCAATATTGCCTACACCAACAACGCGGACACGCTTGCCGGCCAGCGTACCGTTTGTAAACTGTGGATCGTCACAAAACTGGACGCCCCGCTGACCAGGCCGGCCCTGTTCAGGCCGGTGGCGCCAAGGGCTATCGCTATCCATCATGGCAGCGTAGCACTGGGGGATGCGGCGCAATGCGCAGATCGTCATCCCCAAGGCGTACTCGGCCACCGACTGCCCCCAGTAGACGTCGACGCGGTGGGGAATGAAGCTAACGCCGCGGGCGGCAGCCTGGCTGATTCCGTCGGACGAGAGATCGCCGCTCCCGTTGTGGAAACATTCTTCGAGCGCGGTGAAGGGCGCCAAGTCCTCGTTGTCGGCAGGAAAGCCGAGAAGGACCAGGCGCCCTACCGTGGCGGGGTCACGAACGAGCTGCGGGGCGCGCGCGCCCGGGTCCTGCGTACGATACAGTTCACAGCAGCCATTCTCCTGCCAGCGTTCCTGCCAGTAGTCGGCAGCAAACGGCCATACAGCGTCAAAACGTTCATGGACGCAGATTACCGATCTCATATTTGTGTCATTTCGGGTGTGCCCACCAGCAGCGGGGTTGGATATCTTTCTTCGTTGGCATGATAAATGCTAATGGGTTCGCTGTCCAATCTCCTCTGAACATATCGGGTCGCGGGTCACTACCGGGCCATGTACAGAGGAGAGAGAAGAGTGAGGCGTGAGGAAAATCTTTCTTGCCTCACTTTGGACGGCGAACTGGTCAGGGCTAGGATGTGCAAGAGTCACTGCACGGACATTAGTTTATCGCTTGAACTCCTCAGAATCGCCAGAATTTTCTAAATCCTGACTCCCACAAGGTTATCCATAGGGTCTGGGACAGCCGCTGCGAGGGCGCGGTACATATTTAGGGAGGGAATGGTCAGGTGGGGAATCCATGATAGCAGTGGCTGAATATGTCTACCGTCCATCTATTGGGGGGCAGTGGGCAGGCCCAAGTCCTGCCCTTACCGTGGTCACGGCGGACGGCTTCGCGGCACGACGTGGGTGGGCGACCGGTGGCACAGACAGTACGCCGGCGACGCGGCGCCAACGTGGCATGGTGTCTGGGGGGCGTTGCGGGGGGAATCCCCCCGCACAAGGGAGGGCCGAAGGCCCGACCGCCCGGAACTGCAGTGGTCAGTTATCAGTTGTCAGTGGTTAGAGGCGAGGGCGCTAGACCTAGTTGGGGCCGCGATTTGGCTGTAGCTCAGTCGTTACTAGAGGTGTGCGAAAGTTCACGCCCTGTCTGGACTGCGCGCCGCTGCGAGAAGCGATTGACAATCAAAGCGCGGCTATCTATACTATCTCCCCAAACCACAACATCACCGTTGTTCAGGCCGTGTCCCCCGGGAACTCACTGGGCCGACTTTATTCTTTTTTCATGCCAGGGTGCTGCTGAGTCACGCACCCCTCAGAGACCACAGGAGGTCGAACGTGAACGAAGCAAGACTGAGTCGTCGGAATTTCCTGCAGATGGCTGGCCTGTCCGCCGCCGGCGTTGCACTCGCCGCCTGCGCCGCACCGGTCGCGCCCCAAGAGGGCGCCGGCGACATGGAAGGCGGGGCTGAACCTCAGACCGTGCAGTTCTACACGCTCGTATGGCAGCCGGGCGCCGTAGAAGCCGCCCAAGCGGCGATCGACAATTGGAATGCCGAGCATGGCAGCCGAATTACCGCCGAATACATCCAGGGCGGTTGGGGACAGGCGCGTGACTACCTGACTACGTCGATTGCCGGCGGGGTGACGCCTGATATCGTCCACGGCATCACGGCATGGGCGAACGAGTACGGAACGCAGGGCGGTTACCTGGATCTGACCGAGCTGATCAATAGCTCAGGGCTGGTAGAAACGACCCACCCCAAGGCTCTTGACGCGGCCATCTCCCCCCTGGACGGCAAGATCTTCAGTGTGCCCTGGTGCTGGGAAGTCGGGACGATGTACGTGAACGCGGACCGATTCCACGAGGCAGGAATCGAACTACCCCTAGATGGCTGGACCTGGGACGATTTCATTCCGGCGGCCAAGGAGCTCACCAGCCCGCCGGAATATTACGGACTGGCCGCCAACCTCACGGCGACACAAACGACCGAGGACATCATCGCCTGGATGTGGCAGACCGGCGCCGATGTGATGGGTGGATCGGGACAGAATTGGGAGATCGACGTGCAGCCGGCGCGCGAAGCCCTGCAGTTGTGGCATGACATGCTCTGGGTGGATGAGATCCTTTCTCAGGAGAGTTTCGGCGGCTCCAACACTTTGGAAGCGTTCGGACTGGGCATTTATACGATGCGCCAAACCGGCTGTTGGGCCAGACGTATCGTGATGGAGGCCGAACCGGAGTTCGAGTGGCATATGGTTCCGCTTCCCCATTACAAGCGTCACGCAAACAGTAGCGAGCCGCAGACCTGGTCTGTTGCCACGGACGCGACTGACAGAGGTACAGTCGATGCCGCATGGGAAGTCACTTTGTGGCTATCCAATGACGAGAACTCCTCGGCAATTGCCTATGGTGACTGGCTCTTCCCGACGAGCGTCAAGGCGATGGAGGATCCCCGATTCACAACGACGGAGCACAGCTGGGACGTGGCTCTGCGCGAGGTGGAGCACGGCGTCGGTTACCCCAAGCATCCGGCATGGGCCGAGTTCGATGACCGTCTGCTGGGACCGAACATCCAGAAGTATCTGCAGAATGAAATGACTCTCGACGAACTGATCGATCTTCTGGAGGTCGAAGGAACCAAGATACTGCAGGAGTATCAGGCCTAGCGCGCCATCGGCGAGAAGCAGAGAAGGATCTCAGCCGGAGGGTCAGCGAGCCGGTGCTCCCTCTATCCAGTCGCCGAGGTGGTTTCTCCCTCTTCCTGCGCTGAGCAGTCAGGATACGCTTCGAATCGGCCGAAACCCTGCCCTTGCCGGAGGGCAGGGCGTTGGATGGACAGTAGACAGGGGTTACCCCTGTCTACTGTTTTGAACCGAAGTCGAAGGCTTTGGCAGATTCATAGTGCAAGCACCAATATGGGCCTGCAGCAGTTCTACTTTGCCGCAATTCCCGGGTCGCCCTCTTTTGCAGTGACCGCCCTCGCCGCTTGACCTGAGGTCACTGAAGTCTGGTTGGAGGCAAACGTGTCTACGAAAACGTTTTCCGTTCCCTTGCCCGAAGGGCTTGAACGCCTTTCGCGCCGCCTGAGCAATCGCCACATTACTCCCTACTATTACCTGCTGCCGACAGTCATTCCGCTATTGCTGCTGACGGTGTATCCGCTCTTGCGCGGGATCTATCTCGCTTTCACCAAGTACAATCTCTACAACAAAGATACAACCCTGGTTGGCACACTTAATTTCATCGAATTGACGACGAACGACACGCTATTCTGGGGAGCGCTGGCCAACAATATTATCTGGACCGTTGGCATCGTTGTTATCACTTATCTGTTGGGACTGTTTACCGCGATCGCACTGAATGAAAATATCCCTCTGCGGGGCCTGTTCCGGGGTCTTGCGCTGATTCCCTGGGTTTGTCCGGCTGTCGTTGCCGCGCTGACGTGGCGCTGGATCTTCGACCCGCATTTCGGCATGTTGAACTATGTATTGTTGGAATTGGGTTTGACAGACCGCAATATAGGCTGGCTGGGTGACAAGAATACGGCTCTGATTGCCACGATGATTGTGGCCGTCTGGAAGCTGCTGCCCTTTTCTATCGTTATGCTTTTGGCCGGCCTGCAGACGGTGCCTGAGGAACTCTACGAGGCGGGCGCGATCGATGGCGCCGGCGTCCTGGGGCGTTTTCGCTACATCACCGTTCCTCTTCTCAATCGCGTTGGCAAGATCGCTATCCTGTTGACCACGATCTGGGCATTCAATCATTTCGACAGCGTCTACGTTCTGACCGGCGGGGGTCCGGGCGACACGACGATGTTGCTGTCGATTATGTCCTATCTGAACGCCTTTCGGTTCTTCAAGATAGGGTATGCTTCGGCCGTGGGGGTAATCATGTTGGTTTTGCTGCTCTTGCCGATCACATTATATACGCGGCAGGTTCTGGAAGACGTCGAATAGGAGAGATTCAGATGGAACAGTTTGTTCGCCGCCGGCTGGGACGCTATGTGCTCGCGTATGGCTGGTTGCTGATCATCAGCACGTTTACGGCGTTTCCGTTCTACTGGATGCTGGCCAGTTCGTTTAAGGCGCGTCCTGAAATCTTTACGAGGGTTCCCGTGCTTCTTCCCAAGGAACCCACACTGGCCAATTACAACTACGTCCTCACCGAGACGCCGGCCGGGCGCTATTTTCTCAACAGCCTCTATATCGCCACCGTCACGACATTGCTGGCGCTGGTGCTGACCACGCTGGGCGCGTACGCGTTGTCCCGGTTTCAGTTCCGCATGCGCCGTTCGCTGGGCGTCTGGCTGATCGCCGGCCAGATGTTCCCAGGCGTACTGATGCTGATCCCTCTGTTCGTCACTTTGACCCGCCTCAATCTTGTCAACACCTATGCGGGTCTGATCATCGTCTATACAATGGGGGCACTGCCATTTTCGACATGGATGCTCAAGGGCTATTTCGACACGGTTCCGCGCGAGCTGGAAGACTCGGCGATGATCGACGGGTGTAGTCGCGTGGGGGCGATTCGCCGCGTCTTTCTGCCGGTGGCAGCGCCGGGAATCGCCGCGGTGGCACTGTTCGCCTTCACAATCGCGTGGCAAGAGTTCATGTTTGCGCTTACGATGATGAAGGACCAGGAGAAATACCCGCTCTCAGTCGGCATCAACTTCTTTGTCGGCATCGCCGGTTCGGTGGTGTGGGGCAACATCATGGCGATGGCAGTTCTGATCATTGTGCCGGGCCTCATCTTCTTCCTGTTCCTGCAGCGCTATATGATAAGCGGCCTCAC
The DNA here is from genome assembly GCA_965204525.1 of Caldilineaceae bacterium. GTDB lineage: Bacteria > Chloroflexota > Anaerolineae > Caldilineales > Caldilineaceae > Bin5. The sequence continues at coordinate 5,037,485 of OZ241994.1, forward strand.
GGCGGGCGCGGTCAAGGGGTAGATGCGGCAGTGCGTAATGCGTATTGCGTAGCGGCATGGCCACGATTCCATGGCGTGCCCGGTGCGAGTCGTGTTGAAGTGAAACGGAAGCTACTTTAGGTGAGATGATGACTGACAATCATGTTCGATATCTGCCAGGAGAGCATTCCCGTGCACGCTTTCTGCGTCTGGACGCGGCGACTATTCTCAAACGCTTGTATTTGTGCGAGCGGTCGCTGATTATCAGCCAGTCGGCCTGGCTGGCGGGTATTGCCGCGCTGGAAGCGAAGATGACGCTGCCGCGCTTCACCTGGCAGGATACGCTGACCGCGCATGCCCTGCGCGAGCGGGTCTTTGAGTTGCGATACCCCAGGCGCATGCTGGAAATCGGCGAAGATGCGCCTCTCGTGGGAGTCTTCGATGAATCGATAAACGCCCCCAGCGCGCAGGCGTTCCTCCTGGCTCTGCGGCGGGTCTATAAGCCCGCTCTCCTGTCCGCCTACCGGAGTTACGTCGACTGTGCAGACGACCTCAGCGACGGGCCGATTTTGCGTGCTCTGAACCTGGCGATCCAGGAGAAAGAAGCCCAGATTGCCTGGCTGGCGCAGCAGGAGGAAGCGATCTCGGTCACCGAACCCGAGCGACACCAGGAAGCGGAGAGCTGGGCCTCCGCACTTGGGGAGAGGCTTGCCCAGGTAGGCGGGTTGACCCTGGATTCTCCCCACCCGGCGCCAGCCGCGAATGACCTGCCCGGACGCCGCCCCTTCAAGCTGACGGAGATTCCGGCGCGGGACCCGCGCTTCCATCTCTGTCACTACTACTGGCCCGATATCGTCGATCCCAACTTTGCCTACGGCGAGGGGATCAACCTGCAGCTGCGCAGCGGCGTCAGTCACCTGAACGAAGTGTGGGCGGTCGAAACGGGCGGTGCCATCCTGCACGCCTTCGCCGATGACCTCGATTGGGAATACATCTACGACGCCGCGCGCTGGACCTACGACGAAAGCCGCCACGTGCTTATGGGCTATGAACGGCTGCGCGTCTGGGGCTTTGAACTGCAGGAGATGCCGCTGGGCAGCTACATCTACGACAGCGCAGCCGGGCAGGAGCCGATCATTCGCCTGGGAATGCTGCACTACTTCGAGACCAAGAATATCGGCAACAAGGTCAAGCGGGCGGAAGCATTTTCGCAGTATCAGGACAGGATGAGCCAGCACGACATGGAGTTTGACTGGGCCGATGAGACCATTCACGCCGCCTACGGCAAGCGCTGGCACACCGCCCTGCATGAGAAGTTCCCCGACCGCATCCCCGACATGGACGGCCTGCACCGGCGCTGCGACGAGCTGGTCGCGGAGGAGACCGCCGCGGCCACCGACGCCGAACGGGCCGAGATTCGTCAGGTTGCCGACGCCATGATCGCCAAGGCGGGAGAGGTCGGTCTGAAAGTGCTGCCCCAGGCAGCCCAGCCCAGCTAAGCCACATTAAACTCCTCTTCATACGACTCCTGACAGCGAAAGAGAGACCCACCGATGACCAAGCCCGTGATAACCGTTGTCGGCAGCTTCGCCGTGGGCATGACCCTGCGGACGCAGCGGATGCCGGTCTTTGGCGAGACTCTGGTCGGTTCAGACTTTGACATGGGGCCGGGCGGCAAGGGCTCCAACCAGGCGGTCGGCGTAGCCCGGCTGGGTGCGCAGGCCCACTTTGCCGGTATTATCGGCGACGACAGGCTGGGGGAGATCGCTGTCGACCTTTACGCCCAGGAAGGTGTAGACACGACCTACCTGCAGCGGATAGAGGAGATGGCCACGGGCGTCGGCTTCATCATTCTGAATCCCGAGGGCGAGAACGGCATCATTCTCGACATGGGCGCCAATGAACTGATGGACAGCGCGTTTGTCGACCAGGTCGAAGAGCAGATTGCCCGCAGTGATGTGGTGATGTCGGTGCTGGAGATACCGGTGGAGGCGGCGGCGCGGGCGATGACGCTGGGCAAGAAACATGGCGTGCGGACGATCCTCAATCCGGCGCCGGCCACGGCGCTTGACGGGAGCGTTCTGCAGAATGTCGACTACCTGTCACCCAACGAGACCGAGTTGCGTATTCTCCTGGGGCTTGCGCCGGACGACCCTTCAGACACGGTCGACCTGGCCGGGCAGCTGCGTGCCCGCGGCGTTGGCAACTTGATCGTCACGATGGGAGAGAAGGGCGCTCTCATTCTGACTGAAGACGGGCAGGAGGAGGTGGCAGGCGTTTCGGTTAACGTGGTTGATACGACCGGCGCGGGAGATGCCTTCAACGCAGGTTTGGCGGTGGCGCTGGCTGAAGGGAAGAGTCTCGCGGAGGCGGTTGCGTTTGCCAACCGCTGCGGCGCGCTCGCCTGCCAGGCACTCGGTGTGATTCCTGGCCTGGCAACGCGAGTCGCAGTCGATCAAAGGGGCGGTGGCTAGAGAAGGAATCAACCGACTGCCTAACGGCTTGCTGTCACCGACCGCACCAGGATACTCTTGCGCTTCTGCCCTTGCGCATCACGGTAGTTGAAGTCGGAGTAGGCCAGCAGCGCCGTGCGATCGTCCAGCGCCAGCAGGGCGGAGTAGGAGCAGGTGTCCTGGCGCCTTTCGGCTGGCTCGACCACCACCACCCTCTGCTCCCATTCGAGACCGGCCGGGTCCGCGGTAGCGCGAACGAACAGCCCGGGCCGGCCGTATGACGCCAGCGTTATCCCATTTTCCAGGGTCAACATGCGCGGCCATACGCCGCGGTCGTCAAATACACGCGGATGGCTCCACGACTGCCCGCCGTCCGGCGAGCGGGACCAGTACGATGGGCCGACTCCCAGGAGGTCATGAGTGCGCAAGAGGCACAGCACCGAACCGTCGGGCATGAAGTTGAACTCCGGCTCTGTGAAGCCGTCCCGCCGGTCGGCGTATGGGTCGGCCTTCCTGTCCGGCTGGTAGAGGATCTCGCTCAGAACATCCCAGGTATATCCCGCATCGACCGACCGCAGATAGAGAATATTGTTCGCCGGCTGCACCTTGCCATCGACGATCCGCTTCGTATGGATCGCTTCCCAAATGGAGCCATCGGGCGCTATCTGGGAGCGGCCATGGTGAAACGAGGGCCAGAAGGCGTACATGCCCTCGCGGACGATGCGGATTTCGCCTGGCATGCGCACGGAGGCCGTCTCTTCGATCCAGTCCCTCTCTCCGCTGGGCAGGCGCAAGAAGCGCCAGCCTGAGAGCTCCTCGTCCAGGTCGGCGGCCCGATATATGTGGGTGATGCGGGTGGGCGCATCCTCCTGTACCAGCACCGGTTCGGGCAATGTCACCTCGGCACGGGGACGGGACCGCAGTTGCACCGGCAGCAGTCGATCTCCGTTCGGCAGCGCCAGGCCGCCGCGTGCATCGCTACTTTCTACTTCCTGCCATGTCCTTCCTTCATCGGCCGACAGCGCATTCTTGGTGGGCAACCCATAGGCGGTGACCGAATCCGCTTCGACGTGAAACTCAAGGTGGATGCGGCCATCGGCCAAGCGTTCAAGGTGGGGGAACTGCCAGGGTCCCCACGCCTTTACCTCGACCGGGGCCTGGTCAATCAGGACCGGTTCGCCAAGGGTGATCTGAGGCAAAGTCTTCCCCCTCTAATTTTTCCTGTGGTCGGATACAGTGCCGGTCGCGGCCGGCCTCACAGCAGGCCCAGTTCCTCAGCGCGTTCGCGCACCGCTTCGGGAAGGCCCGGAAGGAAACTCAGCCGGCCGTCGGCCCCGATCTTGTGACTGTCGTAGAGGGCTGCGGTCTCATATATGGTATAACCGTCGAGCCGTCCGGAACGATAGGTATACTCGATCTGATCGGCCAGCCGGCCGCCGTCAGTGCCCGAAACTTTCACTGGCAGGCTCAGGTGCGCGGGCACGCTTGTCGCTGCAACTTCATTCAGCACATCTTGCACGAAGGCGTCGTTAAGGAGGCGTTCGGGCGGCCAGGCGCGGCCAAAGAGCGTCGTCTCGTCGGCCAAACCTGTGCTCAGCCAGCGGCGCCAGTGGAAGGTTATGTTGCCGGGACGGGAACGCACGCGCGACGGCGAGGCATCCGGGTGGAAGGACTCGATTTCAATATGGTGATGCAGCGGTAACTCCGCCGCCGCGAGGCGCGCCTTGGCTGCGCGCAGGAACCGGTCGTACAGGTCGCCGCGTACGGCACCCAAAAGGACGGGATCATAGGGCTCGACATCGGGATTGACACCGTAACGCCGTTCGTATTCGGCCGCGACCGGCGGGTTGAAGCCGTAGATCTCGGGTGAGTCGGTCCACGAACTGTGGCAGGAGATGCGCACGTCCAGGCCGTCAACGCCGGCCGCGATGCAGTCGCTGACCCATTCCAGCCAGTAGGTCTCGACCTCCGGATCGCCCTCGCACAGGGAGCCGGAAAGGTATCTGTTGCGCCCCTTGGCAAATGCGATCACTCCGTCGGGTGTGTCGTCTGCATAGGTGAGAACGTTCTTAAACTCGGCCGCCGAGTTTGATACATCCAGGCGCACAACCGCGGAGCCCAGCCCCGTGTCGTACTCCAGGTCGCCGCTGCGCAGGTCCCGCTGCGGCCGCCAGATCGCCTTGTGGCTGGCTACCACGATCGGCAAGGGCCTGTCATCGGAACCAAAGGCGCGCACCATCTCCACTGCGGTGTTGGTAAACGTACCATTTCCGTCTTCTATACCGGTTGTAACCGCAATGAAGGGGTCCAGAAGATTAAGGCCAGTGATATCCAGAACGCGTACTTCTTCCCCTTTGCCAGTGACGGGCTCGCCGTCAATATCGACCACGTTGCGGGGACATGTATCTACCCCTTCCGTGACGTCAAACTCCAATTCGCGTTTGCTGTAGCCGTTGTTGTCGCTGCTGGTCCAGATCTCCAGGTCCTGCGGTCGGATGCGCAGAGGCGCCATATCCTTCTGCCGCAGCTGGATGCGCGTGACCGGCGTCTCGTCCAGCCCGCGCGGCAGATCCGCCTGCCGCGCCCGTACGCGCAGCTCGGGCCGTTCCAGCACCCACGGCTCTACGTGGTAGTAGCCCCCGATCCCCGGCAGTCCGGTCACCCCTTCGCTCGTCAGCACTGCTTTTGGCTTTGAATGGCTGACCCCATTCTCATAGGGCTTGATAACGGCGAAGAACTCCATCCCGCGCTCGTGCGCCAGGCGCCGCCCCGCCCGCATCGGATCGCCCAGGTTGTCGAGCGTCTTTATCACGCCCCCTTCCGGCTCGTAGTGCTTAAACCACTCCCAGTGCCCGTCGTGATAGTAGTTCCAGTAGACGCGGCGTACGCCCATCCACTGTAGACGGTCCACCAACTGCGCCAGAAGATCCTCCGTGAACTCGAACCGCAGGCAGTCGTCAGGAAAGTCCACCAGGGCCGAGAGCAGGAATGGACGCTCATTCATGTTGGGTCCTCTCGAACGTAAGAATTCGGACGCCGTTTAATCGAGACTCATACGGGGGTCGAAGGCGTCGCGCAGACCGTCGCCCACGAAGTTGATCGCCAGCACGGTGAGCAGGATCGCCATTCCGGGCGGCACCCAGATCCACCAGTGGCGTTCGAGGATGAAAATGGATTGAGCGCCGTTGAGCATGTTGCCCCAGGATGGAGTCGGCGGCAGCACGCCCAAGCCCAAAAAGGATAGACCGGCCTCGCTCAGGATGGCAGAGGCGACGCCAAACGTTGCAGCCACCAGTAAAGGCGCAAGTACGTGCGGCAGGATGTGCTTGAACATGATGCTGCGGTCCATTACGCCGAGGCAGCGCGCCGCCATCACGAAGTCCCACTCACGCACTGTCAGGATCTGGCCGCGCACCAGGCGCGCAGAGCTTGGCCATCCAAAAAGACCGATTACCGCCATGACGTTGAAGATGTTGGGGCCCAAAATGGAAACCACTGTCATGATCATGATCAGCACGGGGAAGAGCATCACAATGTCGGTGATACGCATGATGATCATGTCGACGGAACCGCCATAGTAGCCCGCCAGTGTCCCGAGGAGGACTGCGATCAGGATCGAGATTGAGACCGCTACAAGCCCTACGGAGAGAGAGACGCGTCCACCGTAGACGACACGGGACCACACATCGCGGCCGGCTATATCGCCCCCCAGAATGTGATCGGCGCTCGGGGCGGCGCGGGACAGGCCGGACTGGATATCGTTCGGCGGGTGCTGGGTTACCCAGGGCGCGGCGATCGCGAGCAAGACAATAATGACCAGAAAGACCAGGCTTGCCATCGCCATTCTGTGGCGTCGAAACCGGCTCCAGAAGCGGGCGCGGAGCCGGGCCGAGGAGGAACTCCGCGTCTCACTAAAGATTTCGTCGGACGCTGTTGCCGTTTGCTTCTCGGTCATCGACCTCAGCCTTCTTCATAGCGGATGCGCGGGTCGGCCACGGTGTAGAGCAGGTCCGCCAGCAGGTTGCTCAACAGGACCAGGATCGCCAATATCAGGACGCCGCCCATCATCAGCGGATAATCTCGCATGTTGGTGGCATGCACCAGGGTCAGGCCGACACCGGGAAAGTTGAACACGGTTTCGATAAGCACCGCCCCGCCAAATAAGCTGGGGAGGCGCAGTCCGAGAATGGTTATGATCGGCAGCAGAGCGTTGCGCAGTCCATGCCGCAGGATTACGACGCGTTCGACAAGGCCCTTAGCCCGCGCCGTCGTCATGTAGTCCAGGCTGAGAACCTCCAGCAGGCTCGACCTTGTATAGCGTAACAGGCTGCCGGTCGTCTCATAGGCCAGTGCAAAGCCGGGTAGGATGATATGCGTTAAGCGGTCCCCAAAAGAGGGGTCCGCGCCCGGTGTGGTGACGCCGCCGGTCGGCAGGATGTCCATTTTGATTGCCACCGCATAGATCAGGAGCAAGGCGAAGAAAAACCCAGGCACGGCCACACCCGCAAAGGCGAAAGTGGTCAGTACGCTGTCGATCAACGAATATGGCTTCAGGGCGGAGACGATGCCCAAGGTGATCCCCGCGATGGTAGACACCAGGAGAGCGAAGATCATCACCGGCATACTGTTGCCCAAAGCGCGCAACATTACCTCGAATACTGGCGTGTTGAACCAGATCGAGTAGCCCAGATTGCCCTGAATCGCCTGCCCAAGCCAGAGCAGATAGCGTACGTAGATCGGTTTGTTCAGTCCCAGGGCCTCCTGCGCCTCCTTCAAATCCTCTTCCGTCATGTTGCTCAACTCAAAAGGGTCGATCATGGCGGAAACCGGGTCCCCCGGGGACAAAGCAAATATCGTGTAGTTGATAATTGTAGCGCCGAGCAGGAGAGGGAAAACAAGGAGAATACGGCGCAGAACGTAAGTTGACATGTCGGTTGTGTGAAGTTCGGCCCTCCGAGGTCGCTACGACCCCGGAGGACCAGCGATTGTAAGAACCCTAGTGGTCACAGTTCAGTGGCCATCCAATTTCGGGACCACATAAGTGACCATCGACCACGATGCGCTGCCCCTAGGCAGACATATGGACGTTGACCCAGTCGATCCAGTCGGTGCGCGGACCGTAAACGGGAACGACGCCGCCGTTCTGCACGCGTTTGCTTACCACGTGAATGCCTGGAACCTGGGCGATTACGCAGTGGCGCTGGAGGTCGGCGGCATACTCCTGCAGCCGCAGCGAGCCTTCGCGCAACTCATCCGGGTCTTCAATCAGAATCAGTTCATCGACCATTGACACGCCCTGCTCATCGACATCACCCCAGCGCGGGTCAGTGAAGTTGTGGATGAAGCCGCCAGGCGTCAGGCCCCAACCATAGCCGCTGAACAGCGTATCGAAGTCGTGCGGAGGGTTGTTGAGAATGTTGGTGTACTCGGCGGCCATGACGTGGAACTCGGTCTTGACGCCGACGGCATCCCACATTTCCCGCAACATCGCATAGAGCGGCTCGTAGGTCGGCGACAGCGAAGACATGCCCAGGCGGAAGGTGTAGTCGAAGTCCCAGCCTCCTTCCTCCAGGAGTTGGCGGGCCTTCTCCGGATTGTACTCGTACCACTTCGCCGAATCAGGGCTGATGCCGTAGTCGCCGTACCAGAGGGGGGCCTTGGCGCCCTCGACCGTGCCGTAGAAAAAGTCCTGGGCGATCTGGTCGCGATTCAGCGCAAGACTGAGACCTTGGCGGACGCGCTTGTCGTTAAGGACGTAGCGCAGGTTGTGGTACCAGGCAAATGCGCTGGGGCCATGGTTGAGCACGATGTCGACGTGGTCCATGGCCTGGAAGCGTTCGTACTCCGACTGCGGCGTACGGATGGCGATGTGGCACTCGCCTTTCTCCACCGCGGCGGCCATCGCCAACTGGTCGGTGTAGGGGACAAAGGCCAGCTTGTCCAGCTGCGGCTTCCCACCCCAATAGTCGTCGAACGGTTCGTACTCCACGATCTGATCGGGGATGTAGTTGCTGACCTTGAAGGGGCCGGTGCCGATGCCCTGCTCCTTGGCGTAGGGTGTGTTCTTCAACCCCTGCTGCCCCTGCTCGTCGATGCCCCATGTGTCCTCCGGATACTGGCTCAGGAGGTGTTTGGGCATGATGGGGAAGTTGAGAAGCTTCTCCAGGAATGCGGCGCGATACGGGTTGGTCATGTGGAAGACGATTGTATGGTCGTCAGGCGCCGAAATCCCCGTCACCGCGTCAGCCTCACCTGCGGAGAACTCGGTCATGCCTTCGATGATGCCCTTGAAGTGACGCACGCCGTTCCACTGGTTGACGTTTGGATGGCCGACCAGGCGTCCGATCGTGAACTCCACGTCGGCCGACGTGAACGGCTCGCCGTCGTGCCACTTGACACCCGCGCGCAGATTGAAGGTTGCGTCATTGCCGTCGAACTCCCAGCTTTCGGCCAGTTCGGGCAGCCAGGTGGTATAGTCGGCGCTGATGTTGACCAGGCAGTTGTGCGTCAGACCGACCAGGTAGTATCTTCTGTTGCCGGCGTTGTGCTCCATCGCCAGCAGGTCCTGGTAGCTGGTCTTCTGTGGATAGCCGAAGACGAGTGTGCCGCCCATGCGGTCCGATGCCATGGCGGCATCGTCGTCTGCGGCGGGCGCTTCTCCTGCAGGCGCAGCCGCAGGCGCGCAGGCCGCCAGCAGGCCGCCGGCTGCGGCGATGACCGACCCCTTGAGGAAGTTGCGGCGAGAGAAATCGTGGGATTCAGAGTGTTGCATGTTTTTCCTCCTGAGTTCTACTCTAACTAGAGTGAAAGCCGTGGTAGCCCCGGTAAGTCCTTCCAATCACAAGAAGCTGGTGTAACATATTCCTTCGCTTGCATTGGCTCCTCCTGAAGGGGGTAACCTCCAAACCAGGAATGTAGACGGAGGGCGGCCAACGGCAGACTGATGCATTGGCCTTGCGTCCCTGGGTCGTTATTGCCGTTTAAAAATCCAACTCCAGCAGGTAGATGCGTTCGCGTTCGTCGGGCGTCATGCTGTCGGGCGCCAGTTTGGAGACGGGGTAGCGCGCGAGGATGCGGCTGCGCACCTCGGCGTCGGTTGGCACCGGCATCCACCCATAGGGCATGCGGTCGTAAACAATCAGTAGCCTGCCCGGCTCAACCTCCAGCATCGAGGTATAGGATGTGGTCTGGTCCGGCAGGTCGAAATTGTGGTGGACGGTGTAGTACTGTTCGCGGGTGACCGGCTCCAGCCCGTACTTGCCGGAACTGATTTGGTGGGCCTCGCCCATCTGGGCGTTGTGGTGGGCCATGAGGTCGAACGGCTCCCAATGCTCGCCGCGCGGGTCGGTCGAGAACCAGATGTAGAGGCCAGGACGGCCGCATGAAATCACCAGCGCGCCGTTGCTCAGCCGCTTGACATCGGGCAGCACGCCCCAGGCCGGCAGGCGGTCGATCGGGGACCAGCTCTTGCCTTCATCGCTGGAGTAGGCACGCGCCAGCAGCTGATCGCGGCCGCCGCCCATGCGTCCCACGCACATCAGGTCGCCGTCCTCCAGGCGCACCAGTGAGGCCTCACAGAAGCCCTCCCAGGAGTCGGCGCCGTCTTCTGCGGTGGCCACAGTGGAAAGGTAGTGCCAGGTACGGCCTTCATCCTCGGAGGTCATGACCACGGTAGTGTAGCGGTCGTCCCCTGTGAAGGTCATATAGGTGGTGGACAGATAGCGTCCCGGTTCCAATTCTATGATGTTTATGAAGGGGGAGAGCTCCGCCCAGCGCGTTGGGCTCTGCACTGCGCGGGGATTCACATCGCGCGGTAACCCTTCGATGCGCGACCCCCACAGCTCCACCGTGTACTGACTGCCGCCCTTTTCGATGCGTCCGTAGTTCCCCACGAAGGTGCGCCACTGGCCAAGCGGCTCCGGTTTGTACGGCGAGTTGGGCCCGGCCAGCGAGCCGTCGGGCAGGCTGATGTCCAGTCGCCCGTTGAGGCCGGAGACATCGGTATGGCGCTGCCACGTAGCCCCATTGTCTAGGGAGAGGGACAGTCCCTCAACGTTTGTCAGGTTTTCGCCCGAATCGGGATTCAGGCTGAAGGAGACGATGAGTTCTCCAGTGGAAAAACGGCGGATGCTGGGATACCAGCAGAATCCGAGGCCTTCAGCTACGACGCGCGGCGTCCCCGCCGTAAATCGCAGACCTCCCAGCTCAACTTTCTGTGCCATGTCAATCTGCCTCCCCTCGATCAGTTGAATAGCGGGCTACCGATATTGGGGCGTGAACTGCTCCCCTCCAGCTTTACAGTTCCCCTCTGACGTGCCCTTCAATTCGAGACAGCGTCGGATTCTCGCTCGTCGGGTCCTCGCCTCCGTAGAACCAGGACAAGGGAAGAACCTTCAAATGGTGGCCGCGGTGCCGGTGGCCGGCCATGTCAAGCGGGAAGTGGTTGTACTGGATCAGGACCCGGTCTTCAGCCACCAGCACGGCCGGATAGGACCACATGCCGTATTTCTCCGGCAACGGCTTAACGGAGTCTACGTCGCAAACGACGGCTCCTCCCGGCGCGCCGTAGGCTCCCTCCGGACGAACCGTGTAAAGAGGGCCGGGTTCGACATGGGTCTCTTCGTGAATGGATTCCAGGTTCTGAAAGTGTTCCCAGATGCGTCCCTGATTGCGGCTGATCGCGGTCGACAGCCGGGTGCGGATAAGGCCCTGCTTGATCTCCGCCTCGCTCTGCTGTGTCCAGACGACGAGCAGGTGCCCTGTCTCGGGGAACCGGCGGATCTGGGCCGGGGCCTGCGTGCCTGCCAGCTGCGTCGGCTCAGGACGGGTCCAGGTGTCGCCGTCGTCCTCAGACCAGGCCTGGTACATGCGTCCCAGCCGCGTGCGCAAGATCATCAGCAGCTTGCCGGGAGCATATTCCACGAGCGACGGCTCGTTGGTCAGTTCCCAGCGTCCGCCGTACTCCATGATGATGAGCAGTTCGCCGTCGCTGTTTTTCTGCCAGGTCTCGCCTTCGTCGTCGCTGTAGATGACATAGCTGGCGGTGAAGTGGGGATCGTAGAAATGCGCGCTTGTCGAAACGAAGACGCCATTTACATAGCCGCCCGGAAACGGCGCCCCTTCCTGGTGAAAGCCACCCTGGCCGATGCCGAAATAGACCGGCAGAAGGATTCGCCCGGACTGTGTGCGTATCATCGTGTCGTTGAGGGCGTGCGCGGCCAGCATCCAGTGGTTCATCAGCGTGAGGGAGGACCAAGTCCTGCCTTCGTCCTCGGAACGCCTGAACACCATCTGCGACTCGTACAGGCGGGTAGTTCCCGGTCGAGTGCGCTTCGTCGCCATTCCGATAGCGCCGCCGGAGAGTTGCACGAGTGAACAGTTTCTTAGCGTGAGCGGGTCGCCGTTTTCGTCCAGGCCGGCATACGGCTCGCTCCATGTGACGCCGCCATCGGCGCTGACGGAGAAGTGCGTGCCGTTGCTGAAGAGGACGCGGCCGCCCTCAAGCGCCACGAAGGCGTTTCCTGGGAATTTCCCGTCGTGGAAGGCCAGCAACTCCTCCGGCCGTGTCATCGGTATATTGCTCATCTCTGCCGCCCCTCTTGCACTTGGTTTTTCTGAGCGAATTTGACGCCAACGAGGTCAGCTTGCGGTCGCGGTCCGCAATACGCCAATCGACTGATCTAATGGCAGGTGCGCCACACTAATTCTGTATGCCGCTCTTACGATAACGTTGTACTGACAGCTGCCGGCCTTACAGGGCTCTGTTCGGATGTAATGTGACGTAGACCGCAAAAGGGGCGAGGTCTGGAGACAGCAAGTTGTTGTTTCCAAGAATGCCGCACGGCGGTTCGTTCTGAAACTCACCCCGGTCGTGGGTCGCACTCTGTAACCAACACAGCCTGCTAATGCACCGATGTTATAGCATATCGCTGATTCATGGTCAAAGGCCGAAATTTTGCCCCAACTCTTCTTTACTTTTTCTCTGTCACCCGGTTGACGAAGGTCGACTGACCTCCTATACTTGGAATCCATCACCTCATCCGATGGACTTGAGCGGTACGTGTGAAGAAAAAGCTGCCCCGGACAACGCTAGGACGCGAGGAATTTTCACTCATAGGCCGCTCCTGTTCCTTTCACTCTCTACAACATCCAGGAAAGACGAGCAATGAAAGTTCTCTACCTGCGCGCGCCAACCGGACTCGACGGAGCCTACCCCGATTTCGTCAAAGCCATCGAAGGGCGCTTCCACTACGAGGTCTACGATCCTGACAAGCCCATGGCTAAACAGTTTGAGGGCGTAGAAGTCGTCGTTGACCCGGGCGGCGCGGTCGGCACGCGCGCGCTGATCGACGCGGGCCTGGCCGCCGGTGTCAAGCTGTGGCAGGTCACCACCAATGGCACCGATCACGTCGACGTGGCCTACTTTCTGGAGCAGGGACTGCTGCTGGCCAATTCACCCGGCCGGCTGAGCGCGGTGCCGCTGGCCGAACATGCGCTCATGTGGATCCTCTGTTTCGCCAAGAATTTCAAACAGAATCAAGCGGCCGGCTGGCAGCGCGAGCTGGTAGTAGAGATGGCCGGTCAGAAGTTGGGACTGATCGGCTTTGGCGCCAGCGCGCGCGAACTGGCGCGGCGGGCCTGGCCGCTGGGGATGCGCATCATGGCCATCGACGTAGTCAGTTTCCCGCAGGCCGAGCTGGACGAGTTTCACGTCGAGTTCCTGGGCGGCCCGGAACAGTTGGACCATGTTCTGTCGCAAGTCGACTATCTGTCGCTCCATGTCCATCTGAACGCGACGACGCGGCACATGATCGACCGCCGCGCTTTAGGGCTGATGAAACCGAACGCGGTCCTGATCAACGTGGCGCGCGGTGAACTGGTCGACGAGGCGGCCCTGGTGGAGGCGCTTCAGCAGGGCCGGATCAAAGGAGCCGGGCTCGACGTGTTCGAGGAGGAGCCGCTGCCTCAGGACCATCCGTTGCTGCAGTTGGACAATGTCTTTCTCACACCCCATTCATCGGGGTACACGCCGGACACGCCCCGCAGGCGGATGGAGGCCGCGGTCGCAAACGTGGAGCGCATCGCCAAGGGGCAGCCGCCGGGCGATTTGGTTACTGAACTGGTGCGCTGAGGTAAGAACCGCGCAGAGCTGAGCCTTTCCCGCCTGGCAAGCAGATTTCGCCTGCGGGCAACACGAGATTGACAACTGACATCACGGGGAGAAAAAAGTGACGCGATTCAAAGTAGCCATGGTCCACATGGACCCAGAGAAGTTGCCCTCGTGGGTGCCCGAGACCATGGCGAGCCACGACATAGAGTTCGTTTTTGAGGAATGTGAGACGCGCGCGCAGCTGGCGGCCTGCGCAGGAGATGCCGACGTCGTATGGATCTTCGGCGGCAGCCATATCGTGACCGCCGAGAGTCTGGCCGATATTCCCCGCTGCGGCGCGCTGATCCGCACCGGAAGCGGCACCGACAACATTCCGATCGACGCAGCGACCGCGCGCGGTATCATCGTCGCCAACACGCCGGAGGCCTTCAACGACGGCGTATCGGACCATACGATAGGGCTGCTGCTGGCAGTCGTGCGGCAGATCGCCATTCAGGACCGGTTGGTGCGTACGGGCATCTGGGACCGGAACGCCGCCTTCCCGGGCTGGCATCTGCAAGGGCAGACGCTGGGGCTGATCGGATTCGGGCATATCGCCCGCCTGGTGACGCGCAAGCTGAGTGGGTACGAGATGACCGTCTTGGCGCATGACCCATATGTGAGCGCCGATTTGATGGCCGACCACGGCGTGCAGGCGGCGTCAATGGAGCAAGTGCTGTCGGATTCCGACTTCGTATCGCTCCACTGTCCACTGATGGATGGGACCCACCATCTGATCGGAGAGCGTGAACTGCGGATGATGAAGCCGCGGGCGATCCTGATCAACACCTCTCGCGGTCCGGTGGTGGATGAACCGGCGCTGTTGCGGGCGCTGACCGAGGGCTGGATCGCAGCTGCCGGTCTCGATGTGTTGGAGCAGGAGCCGGCGGCCGCGGACAATCCCCTGTTCAGCCTGGAAAACGTTGTGTTCACTCCGCACATAGCCGGCTATTCCGATGAATCACTGGATAACAGCTGGCGTTTTTCGGTCGAGACGGTCCTGGATCTGGCCCAGGGGCGCTGGCCCCGTTCTTACGTAAACCATAGTGTCAAGCCGCGCTGGCAACTGCAAAGGAGATGAAGGCATGAAAGGTTCGGACCTGAAGAAGCGCCTGCACGGAGGAGAGGCCGTTTACGGGACCTGGTCCGTGTCGACAGACCCGCTGGTGGCGGGCACGGTGGCGCGCGCCGGCTTCGACTGGATCAGCGTTGACATGGAGCATTCACCCCGCAACATGGAATCGCTGCGCTACATTCTGTGGATGGTGCGTGAGACGCCGACGGTGGCGATGGTCAGGGTGAAGGACAACCGTCCTGACGAAATTAAGCAGGCGCTCGACAGCGGCGCAGACGGGGTCGTCGTCCCGCTGATCGAGTCGGTTGACGACGCCCGGCGTGCGGTGGCGGGCTGCAAGTATCCGCCGGACGGCGTACGCGGTTACGGTCCCTTTATGCCTTCGTTCGGGGGCGATGACAGGGCCTACCAGAGCACCGCCAACGATGAGACACTGGTTTTTGTTCAGGTCGAACATTACCGCGCGGTTGACGTCATTGAAGAGATCGCGGCGCTCGATGGGATTGACGGCTTCATCATCGGCCCCAACGACCTGACGCTTTCGATGGATATTTTCGGCGCCTGGGAGAGCGAAGAGTTTATCAGCACGATTCAGCGGATCGTGCGGGCCGGGGACGCTAACGGCGTTCCGGCAGGGTTCCCGGTGGATGTGCTGGGCGGGGCTGAGACCGGTATTGCCTGGGTAAAGGAGTATGCGCCGAATTTGCGGCTGCTGACGATTGGGGGGATCTGGGCTTCGTTTCCACCGGCGCCGAGGTCGCGCTGCAGCAGTTAAGGGAACCAAATACATAGATTGACACTCTGTGCCACATGACAGATCGCGAAATCATATTAGCTTAGAGGGAATATAAGGCAAGAGCCGGGATCCTCGGTCAAACCCAGGGAGTTGTGCCAAAAGCA
Source organism: Caldilineaceae bacterium (assembly GCA_965204525.1). Taxonomy (GTDB): domain Bacteria; phylum Chloroflexota; class Anaerolineae; order Caldilineales; family Caldilineaceae; genus Bin5. The sequence goes on from OZ241994.1 coordinate 5,053,041, forward strand.
TTTGGGACTATAATACCTCCTTGTGATTGAGAGATTGCAGCAGAATTCGGCAGAGCAAAAGCCTGCCGAGCCGACTGACACCGGATTTCTGATTGAGGTCAGCTGAGGAAATATTATGATGCAGGAAGACTATAGCCTTACCGAAGAGCAGATCCGGCTTTTTGAAGTTTTCGGGTTCCTGGTCCGGAGAAATCTGTTCAGTCCCGAGGAGATGAATAAGATAAACGAAGAGTTCGATCGTCGCCTTGCATCCATTCTGGAGGAAACCGATCCTGAAGAGAAACGTATTTTCAACAACTGGGGTAACCGGACCCCGGAAACACCTTTTATTGCCAGCTTGCTTGAGGACCCGCGCATTTATCTGCCCGCGGAACAGCTGATAGATGAAGATTCCGTTCCCGTCCATTCTAACGCCAACAGCTATGAGAATGATACCGATTGGCATCCGGACTGGAGCGATCCTCATCTATTGGCAATCAAGAACGTCATGTATCTGCAGCCGACAACCGCTGACCGCGGCGCATTGCGTGTCATTCCCGGGTCGCACAAAAATCCATTACATGAAGAACTTCATAGCATTGGATTGCGCAGTACGTTTGGCCCTAAAAAGGCCCGGTTCTTAGAAGAGTCTGGTCTGAGCGGTGAAGATATTCCCTGCTATGTATTCAGTTCGAATCCGGGTGATGTCATTATCTTCAACCAGTTGACCTGGCATGCTGCCTTTGGCGGCTATAGAGACCGCCGCACCTGCACCTTTAATTTTTATGGCACCCCAAGGACACCCGAAGCGGTAGAGTCGATGCGCAAAGTGGTGGAACACATTCCTGAACTCAAGAAGAACTTGGGAACGGTGGGGTTGCAATATCATCCCTGGTGGCTGGAAAATCCTGAAAATAACCCCAGGCGCGCGCGCTGGATCAGTTGGTTGGAGGAATGGGGTTTCGTGGAGGCTTATAATAACAGGGTCTAGCCTTCCAGGTACTGGAGCACCCCATCCCAATCACAATACGTGCCGCCGACCATCTTTTGGGGCTCCGGGCGCGGTATGTGCATGTCCGAACCACCGGTCTTGACCAGTCCGAGGCGATCTGATATCCGTACATAGTCGTCCTCTTGGGCCTTGGTGTGCGCGGGATGGAACACCTCGACACCGTCGAGTCCTTCGTCAGCCAGGGCAGCGATATTCTCTTCGTCGAACGTGAAAACGACGCCCGTGTCGTGGCCGGGATGAGCTACCACGGCAATGCCGCCGGCCTCGTGAATAGCCGGAATTACCTCCGGCATCGGTGGGTGGAGAACCCGGACGCCGGACTCCTCCCGCAAGGCCATGAACTCTTTTTGATTCGACACAACGCCTTTTTTCAGCAGCAGCTCATATAATGCTGTCGACTCGGAATTTTCCTGAGCCTTCACCTCGGCGTCGTATTCAGCGATGGTTACCTTTGTGCCTTTCCCCTGCAAATATTCCAGCATGGCGAGACTGTACTTTCTTCTCACAGACCAGATTTCATCGGCCAGAAAACCTTCCAGAGAAGCAAGCGGACCATCGCGGAAAAAGCCCAAAACGTGGGCCGGTTCCCCGCGCCACGAACTTGTGATCTCGATGCCGGGCAAAAAGGTCACGTCGTATATGGTCGAGAGTCGTTGGCCTTCCGCAATGCTATCGATGGTGTCGTGGTCGCTGAAGGTCACGGCCGTCAGTCCGCGCGCCATGGCAATGCTAAAGACCTCCTCCGGGTCAAACGATGCGTCGGAGGACGCATGAGTATGGACGTGCAGATCTGCTCTTCTCACGAGGTTAATCTCCTTACCTGCTGTGATTCTACTCGAATTGTGTTGAGCCCGTCGATGACAAAGAGTTCGCTGAGAGGTTGCCTGCGTCCACCTAGGCTCGGATACGACTTGGGGGCACGCTCACTATAGGAAATCCTTTCGTTTCGGTGATCAGTCGTAGCGGATGTGCGGGTCCAGGTAACCTTACAAGAGATCAACGAGCAAATGAGCGAGACTATTGCTGTCGAAGGGGATCGAAGACATCACGCAGCGCGTCGCCAATGAAGTTGAAGCCAAGCACACAAAGGATCACGGCAAGGCCCGGCGGTATCCAGAGCCAGGGACGGATCTGCAGAACGACCAGGTTATTGGCCTGAAAGATTAGGTTTCCCCAGCTTGGCGTCGGTGGCTGCACACCCAGGCCGACAAAGCTGAGGCTGGCTTCGAGCAGGATGAAGCCGCCGATGCTGGTCACCATGCTGACCAGGATGATGCCGGACAGGTTCGGCAGGATGTGCCGGAGGATAATGCGACGGTTGTCTACCCCAATGGATCGGGCAGCCAGGATGTAGTCCTCTTCCCGCACTGTCAAGATCTGGCCTCGAATCAAGCGGCACACACCGTGCCAATTCAGGAGTGCAATGGCAATAAACAGATTGACTAGGCTGGGTCCCAGCAAGGATACCATGATCAGGAGCATCATGAAATCGGGAAATACCTGCATCACCTCGACGAGCCGCTGGATCACGTTATCCACCCAGCCGCCGAAGAAGCCCGATATGGCGCCCATGATCGTGCCGATGACCGTCTGCAGGATCACCCCCAGCGCACCGACCAGCAGGGAAATGCGCCCGCCATAGACGACGCGGGACCACATGTCTCTGCCGATCGCGTCCGTACCCAGCCAGTGTTCGCTGCTCGGCGGTTTGACCAGGTTGTACGCGTCGGTTGCGGAAGGCTCATAGCTCGTCACCAGAGGCGCAGCCAGCGTGATGACCAACAGCGCGCCGATCATGATCGCGCCGAGGACGCCGAAACGATTGCGCAGATAGTCCTTCCAGGCGCGAGATTGAAACAGGCCCTGTTGGCGCGTCAACGTGACGTCGTCGCTAGCAGAGGGTTGCTCGCGCTGTGAGGAAGGTCGTTCCAATATCTCTGTACGTTTGGTCATAATGGTGAGCCCCTGTCCATGCCGAGTAACTCACGTCGCTGTGCAGCGTTGTCCAGGCCAGAAATGAGACCTGCGCCCGTCATCCTGAACGCAGCGAAGTATCTCATCGGTGTCCGCGCGAGATCTGCAGTTCATTTATAGGCGATACGAGGAAGCTCAGTTATAGGCGATACGAGGATCGACAAACGCGTAGGCGATGTCGGCGATCAAATTTGCGATCAGCGTCAGGATGGCGATGACGATCACGTTGGCCATCATAACGGGGTAGTCTTTCGACAGTGCAGCGTCGAGCACCCAGCGACCGATGCCCGGCCAGTTTGCCAAACGTTCTACCAGCACTGAGCCGGCAAACAGGGCCGGCAGCCGGTAGCTGATGATCGTCACGATCGGCATGAGCGCGTTGCGGAAGGCATGGCGCATGATCACGACACGATCTGGGAGTCCTTTGGCCTGCGCCGTGCGCACGTAGTCCTCGCCCATCACCTCCAACATGCTCGTGCGTGCAAAGCGGATAAAACCGGCGGAACCACCCAGCCCGAGCACCGCGACCGGCAGGATCATGTGCTTGAGGCTATCCCACAGCCCTCTGTCGCCACCTACGGAATACATTCCGCTTGCGGGGAGCCAGTTGAGCTTCAAGGCAAACACCCATATGGCCAGAAGCAGGAAGAAGAAACCGGGCAAGCTGAGGAAGAGGAAGGAGATGACGGTGGTCACGACGTCGAATAACGAGTACTGGTAGAGGGCGGAGAGGATGCCCAGCCCAAGTCCTACCAAAAGGCTGACCGCCAGGGAGGTCACCGTCAACCTCAGCGTCACCGGTAGTCTTCGGACCATCTCCTCGAACACGTCCGCTTGATCAATCATCGAGCGGCCAAAGTTGCCCTGGGACAGGTTCCATAGCCAGCGGAGGTACTGCACGTGGATAGGTTTGTCCAGCCCTAACTTCTCCTTAAGGTAATCCTCGTACCCCTCTTTTGCCTCATATTTGTAGCCATGTCCGTCAATCGTGATTTCTATGTGTTCGAACGCAATATCGGGCGGCAACATGAATTGGGTGGGATCACCAGGCGCCAGGTGCATCAGTCCGAAGTTGACGATGGTAATAATGAAAAGGATCGGGAAGATGAGCCATATGCGCCGGATGATGTAAGTCGTCATCAGACCCCCTGCGGCGGGCATAGGGGCACGAGGAATGACATCCCCATGCCCCTACCCCTACCAATCAGATTCTACACAAACCCAGTTTGGGCGCGACTATTCCTCATCGCAGATGTACCAGTCTAAGAGGCCATAGTCTGCACCGCCGCGGTGCACCAGCCCAGTTGTGGTGTTGGGAACGACACCGCAGATATTGGATCGCGTGCCCCACACGCGCATATTGGTGGAGAAGGTGATCCAGGGGCCATGGTCGTACCAGATTTTGGTGGCCCTGGCGAGGTTTTTCGTGCGTATTTCATCATTGAGCGTGGCCCGGGCCTCCTTGCACAAGGTGCCGAATTCCTCGTCGTACCAGCCGGTATTCTCATAATTCCTACCAAGTGGTCGATGGAAGTAGTAACAGGCTCGGAGGCTATATCCCCGAACGGTTCCGCCCCCCCCTTCGCTAACGTCGTACTCGCCAGCGAGCAGCTTGTCAGGGAAGGCCAGGCCGACGATCTCCATCTCGACGTTCAATCCCACCTCGCGCATCATGTCAATCCACAGGTTCCAGATGGGCTTTTCAGCGTCATCGAGGAAGATGATGGTGCGGTCGGCATCCCATTCGCCCGCGTCGATGGCTTCCTGGATCAACTGCTTCGCCATTTCGGGGTCGTACTCGCGCCACACCATGTCCTCGGCTCGATAGGCTCCTTCGTTGGCCATCCAACTGTAGGTCTTGCTGCCATGGCCCAGCGTGTGGGCGGCGACGATGGCGTCGCGGTCGGTGGCGTATTCCATCGCGTAGCGGATCTTGTCCGGCAGGGACCCGGGCCGGCGATTGAACTGAATCCCAAGCATCCCCAGGGATTCGTCCACGAGGATCTTCAGGTCGGGATTGCCCTCCAGGCCTTCGATGTCGCTCACCTGCAAGTACTGGGTGACATCCAGGTCGCCAGCGACCAGAGCCGGGAGCTGCGCTTCGTGTTCCATGGTGATGGCAATGATCTTGTCCACCTTGGGTTCGCCGAAGTACTTCGCGCCCCACCAGTCATCGACCGCAACAGCTTCGAAGAACACATCCCTCTCAAGGTCGCCCAGACGGAAGGGGCCGCTCACCACGGTGGGATTCATCGACTCGGGATTCTCGCCGGTGATGAGGGTTTCCAGGGGAAACTTCTCAAAGATGTGCTTGGGAACAATGCCCACCCTGGGGCCGTACTCCTCGTGGTGGGGCGTGCAGTTGTTTCTGCCCTCTTGCATGTTAAAGCGGACCGTGTGGTCATCCACCATCTCGATGCCCACGATCTCGTCGGCCTCGCCGTTCACGTATTCCTGCTCGCCGACCCACCCATAGTTCCGGTTCATGACTTCGGGATGGGACAACATTTCGAACGTATACTTGACGTCTGCTGAGGTCAGCGGGGTGCCATCGGACCATCTGGCATCTTCATACAGGTAGAAGGTGGCGGAGTCGCAGTTCTCCGTGAGTTCCCAGTCCCTCGCCAGCCACGGCACCGCCTCGAAATCTCTGTTGTGGAGGAGTAACGGCATATAGAAGTAGGGCTCTATGTCGCCCTGGGCCTTATAGGTAGGATAGGGAAAAATGTTGAACCCTTGGGCCCAATTGGAACGGAAGCCCACGCGGATCACGCGTTCAGCATCCTCATCCGTAGTGGTGAGCGCAGCCTCATCTCCGGATGTGGTGTCCGCAGCAGGCTCGGCCGGCGCGCAGGCGGCCATGACCATGCCGAGCGTCACCAGCATAGCGATAAACGTGAGTTGCCACTGCTTGTTGTTCATCTCGTGTCCCTCCTTTTTGCAAATGTCTTGAGATTGTTCGGAGTAACTACACGTGAGAAGGCCAATGACGACCGAAAGCGGAACGGTATGATTAACGTAAGGGGAGAACCTCAAGGCCGAGTCGGCCTCCCATTTACGTTGAACACTGCGATTACGCTGAACACTGCGAGGAATCCCACTGCGGGCAGAAACAGCCAAGCCGCTCGATGAACACCCAGATCGCACTCATGATCATCGTCATCTGGCCGTCCAGGATTCGCACCACCACTGCTGGCTGATTCCTGATCAGGCGCCGCCGTCTCGGCTAGTCATCCTTACGGTGCATTTCTACTATAATATATACCATAACATAGTAAAGACAGGGAGTCAAGCACGATAAATCTATCCCTTATATACCGTCGCCGAAAGAAAATGGCCCAAGAACCGCGTTTTCAGACAGCCTACAATATGGGCAATCACAGCTTAATTCTGACGTACGCCTTCAAATGTTTCATTAACGATGAGTCCTGTCTTCTCATTCAGCACAATCGTGACTTTATCCGCTTCAAATGACATTCTGAGTTCGAATACGTTTATATCGGCCATCTCATCTATGGTTAAGAGAAAATCACCATTTGTATCCCAGTTTCCTTTTATTCCCGTAGACAGCCCAAATCGTCCAGGAACGATGGTGTAGATACCATCCAACCTCAGTGGCGCCACAAGTTGTGTGAGTATTGGCGCCACAAGTTGTTTGAATTTTCCGGATGTGAGATCAATCATGGAAAACCTGACTTCTGCTTCTTCTTGACCATTGAAACGCAAAGAAATTGTCTTGAAGTTAAGAAAATTTTCATCAAGAATAAATACTTCCCCTGATATGATTTGCGCAATGTCTGGCAAATATATTTGTTCGGGAGACGACGCGGCTGTGATCGCTTCTGTCTTCTGCTGAAGATTCTCATTACCTTCCAGATTTTTCGGTAATGCCTGATCTGATATCGACAATATAAATTCACCAAGTTTCTCTCCATCATATTCCAACAACTCATTCTCTCCACCAGTGATAACCGTTACGATATTTGCGTCTGGCAAAACATTAAGCGACTGCCCGCCACGACCAGCAGCATAGTACATTCCAGAAAAAGGCCCTTCTGAAACGAGGTGCCAACCATATCCATAATCGCGACCTGGACGGATGAAGGTATTCGTCTTTACCGCACGATCAACTTGGATTTGTGTTGATTTTTCTACCCATGCTGCATTCAATAGCTGTTTCCCCTCCCAGAGTCCATTGTTCAGGAAAAGGTACCCTATCTTAGCCAGATCACGAGGATGCAGATGAAGATCCCCCCAACCTCTGGTTATTCCCTGAGGGTCTGGAGGCCAGATAACCTCATTGATGCCAAGTGGAGTAAAAAGGTGTTGCTGCGCAAAATCGAGCATGCTCAATCCTGTTGCCTTTGTCAGGATCGCCGAAAGTAAATGTGAATTTCCACTGCAATAGGCATACTCCTGGCCCGGTCCCCTGGCCATGGGCAAATCCAACACAAACTGCACCCAATCTTCACTTGTGAACATCTCATTATGTTCTTTTTCTCCTGGTTGATATCCACAACTAAAACCGGAAGTCATGGTGAGCAGGTTTTCTATGGTTATCTTTTCTTTATTAGCATCAAGATTGGCAATGGTACGTTCTGGGAAAAAAAGTAACAGGGGCTGTTCGACACTTTCAATAAAACCCTGCTCAATAGCAATACCGATTAGAACCGATGTAATACTCTTAGTAACAGAAGCCAAATCATGGACAGTCCCACCCGGGGTGAATGGATAAAAGCTAGCATCTAGTCCGATATTGCCGTTTCGAATAATCAACATGCTATGAATGTTCATATTGTTTTCCCGGTAAGAACTTAGTAATTCCACCAGGCGTTCGGAATCCATTCCTTGATTTTCTGGAGTTGAGGTTTGCCAGTCTTCAGTAGGCCAGTTTATGGATGCATTGGACTTGGAAGTGCCGTTAACACAATCTGAATTTTTCATTTTGAATTTCCTTCCTAATTAGAGCGTCCTGGCTCCCACCCGCCCAAGCCACTCACGCACAGCCCGGGCCGTAAACTCCGGCCCGTTGTCCGATCGAATATGGTCGGTCACGCCTCTGAACACCATCAATTCGGCCAGCGCCTCTATCACATCGGCAGCCCGGATCGCCAGACATTGCCTGATTCTCTTTTCAAGTGACTCAGCCTGAAGAAGTCAATACTTGACTGCACTGCTGTGCAACTGTTCGTGGCCGCCTTCTTTGTGCATCTTCGCCTAAGGTCGCCAAGCGATTTCCTTCAATTGAAATCGATATGTCCAATCACGCAGTTGAATTCCACAATTATGCGATTGGTGACCAGCGCTCAAGAAGCTTCCCTCTCCGCTACACGTCGATTTCAAACATGCGGGCCGCGTTGCCGCCTAGGATCAGGTTCTTCTCCCCGGTCGAGAGGAAGTCGCAGTGCAGGCGGATGTAGTCGACGGACTGTCTGTACGTGCACCAGAAGCCGCCGCTGTAGGGCATGTCCGAGCCCCACATCAGCTTTTCCACGCCGACCTGGTCGATCAGCCATTTGAGCATCTCCTGCCCTTCGCCGTAGGGGTACTCGGGCCACTTCGCCTGCATCAGAATCTCGGCGTTCATGTTAGGCCGCTTCAACAGATTGACCACCTCGTCGGGGATGCCGATCTCGTGGATGATGGCGGCCGGTACAAGCCCGTGCGTGATCACCGACGGGATGTCATCGTGGGCGTTTGCCCAGCGGCTCAGTTCGCCGACGCGCTCCATGAAACCTGCCACCCGGTCCTGCTTGCGCGCGTCAATGTACCAGAAGATGGGAATCCCCAGGCGGCGCACCAGCTTCCACAGTGGTTCATACTTGGCATCGTCGATCTGGTCCATGTAGCCCTGCAGTGCGAAAAGTTCCACACTGAAGTAAAGCCCTGTGCATCCCAGCTCTGAAACCGCGTGTTCAAGGCGCGCCAGCTCCTCCGCCTGATGCGCCTCCGTCTCCCGAACCTGCGCCAGCGCGATGAAGCGGTCGGGGTAGCGGCGCATCGCCTCGGCGTAGTACTCGTTGATGTTGGCGCCGTAGACATGGTCGCTCTGGAGTATCCCCCGGTCCACACCGGCTACCTCCATTTCGGCGATCATCCTTTCCGGGGTCGCCTCCAGGTTCTCCAGGCCGGGGGGATAGAACTGCATGACGTAGTCGACGCCGTCCACTGTGAGCTCGGCCTGGCCGTATCTGCCGAAACGGAAATTGAGGTCGGGCATGGCGTTGATGTCGTCGGAGGGGAAGTCGAGCAGCGGCTTCTTGACGCGTGCGCCGTTGTCCTTGCGCCAGAAGTCGGTGAAGTCGCGCAGATGGTACTGCCACAACTTGAGAGTGAGCGCCGCGCTGGCCGCGCCCGAGCCGGTGGCAAAGCGGCGGAAGATGTGGGAGTGGGCGTCGATGACGAGAGATTTCTCCTCTTCCGCGGATTCGACTTGGCGCCAGCCTCCGCCGAAGAACTCCATCTTTCTTTCTGTGGTCATCTTTTCTCCATCCAGGATTGAAAGTCGCTTCGCCGCCAGGTGTATTTGGGGCGATAGCCCAACAGGCGGGTCGCCTTCGCGTGCGACCAGAGGGTGGCATGGTCTTCCAACGGCACCTTGAGGGGTATATCCGGGCCGGTCTCGTTTGCTTCCCCTTCCCCCAACGAACCCCGCAAGTGGTTGATAAGCAGTGGCGTCGGCTCTCTGGAGCAGGTGTCGGCACCGTTGATGAGAAACACTTCGTGCCTGATCGTGTCATTCTCCAGGGCCAGGCGGAAGGCCTGCGCGGCGTCGCGGGCGTCGGTAAAGGCCCACAGTATTCTGCGGGGCGCCGGAGGACCCGGCGACGGCCAGTCGCCCTCGGCGTCCTCTATTGTCTTGCGATAGCGCTTATTCCACAGCTCTTCGACCGTGAACTGCTGCGCCCAGCCGGAGCGCACGGCCACCTCGGCGCTGGTACGTTCGAGATACCAGTTGTTGTTGATGCGAAGGCAGATGGTCTGGATGCCGAAGGCGTCGCTGTACCGCTTGCAGGTCAGCTCGCCCAGCAGCTTGCTCAGTCCGTACTCGTCCTGCGGCTCACAGGGATGTTCTTCGTCGATCGGGAGGTATCGCGGAACGATCTCCTTTTTCTGGAAGGAGAAGCCGGTGGCCGCGCCGGAGGAGGCAAACACGACTTTGCTGACGCCGGCTTGGACGGCCGCTTCAAGGACGTTGACGGTGCCGATCACGTTGACGTTGAGCAGCTGCGCCGGTGTCGCCCTTCCCGGCCCCGGTATGGCCGCGAGATGGATTACGGCGTCCTGGTCCTGGCAGGCATCGGCGAGCTGGGCGGGCTCCATGATGTCGCCCTGGACGAAACCCGCCCCCTCCACACGCGGCGCAGTGCGGCTGAAGCTGGACACCGAATGGCCGGCCTGGAGCAGCTCTCTTAAGACGTATCCGCCGATGGTGCCGCTGCCTCCTGTTACGAGGACTCTCAACATCTTATTTCTCCCAAGCGATCCAAAAATCAGAGCGCGAGGCCCTCAAGTTCGTTAATCGTTTACTTTTCCTCTTCCTTCGTCTCTTTCCAAAGCTCATGCACTGCGGCGACCTGCCACCAGGCCGGCCCTACCGGCTTCTCCAGCAGCATCGGCCTGATGAACGCGGCCGCCTTTTCCAGGCCCTCCTGGATCTCAATGTATTCGCTCTCCATTTCGAGGGTCAGGATGCCGGTGTAGCCGATAAACCGCAAGGTCGAAATGACCTCGCGCCATGTGCGTGCGTCGTGTCCCCAGCCCGGTATCGTGAACGTCCATGAACGATTCTGGTACTGCTTGAGGTCGGTCGAGTCGAAGTAGCCGCGCAGCCTCAAATTCGGTTCGTGGATCAGCGTATCCTTGAGATGAACCGCCTGGATGAGGTCGTCCAACTCGTGGATGGCGGCCAGCGGGTCTATCCCCTGCACCCACATGTGCGAAATGTCATAGTTGCAGGCGACCACCGGGCCCAGTTCGTCGCGCAGGCGACGCAGCTTGACCGGACTGTGAATCATGTCGTTGATCTGCATTTCGAAGCACAGAGTTACCCCGTGGTCGGCCGCGATCCGGCCATGCTCCTTCCAGTAGGGGAGCAGGCGCCGCTCCCACTGCCATTCGAGGGCGTCGCGCAGAAAGGGCAGGTCGGTGTTGATGATCCATGCCGGCAAGCTGTCGCCCTCGGCTCCTTCGGGCAGGCCGGCCACAACGACCAATCGGTTGCATCCTACCCTCTCCATAAGGGCGCACGTCTTGCGGAACTGGTTTGAATAGTCCTGTGCAATGCGGCGGTCGGGCACCAGGGGCGTCCCGTGTCCGGCGAACGAGTAGATCTCGAGGCCGTACGCGGCGTAGATCTCCAGCCAGCGCTTCAGTTCTCCCTGGTCCGCGAGCAGTCTGTCGACATCACAGTATTTCCTGGCTGCGGGACCGGCCGCCGCAACCTCGACTGCCTGTACGCCCTGCTCCTGGCAAAACTGTAGACCCTCCTCGAAATCAAACATACTGATAAAGAAGGTGTTCATGCCGAGTTTCATATCGACTGCCTTTCGCGGGGAGACATGATTCGAACCGGGGTCTGTCGGCACGACTCGTCAGTTCTCTGGCGGCTGAGATCTGACCGCGGTATCGATTGAGCGCGCCCGGAAGTCGCTTGTCCGGCTAACGGGCCGGTTCGTGTTGGCGCCTTTATGGCGAATAGCTCGTCATGGCACGGCCATCATAGTAAGGTCCGCGCAGTTCGTCAATCACCTGAAATTACTGATCGGCAGTGGTTAGCGCAAAATCGCAGGTCGTGTATACTATGCCCAATCCACTCGCTACAGTCCACAGAGATCATCCGCCTGCCACGCACCAGGAGCACAAGAGATGACCCAAACGCGGAAAATGGAGGGCAAGCGCGTACTCGTGACCGGCTCCGGCACCGGCATCGGTCGCGGCGTTGCCCTGGAGTTTGCCCGCGAAGGCGCGGCCGTCGTCCTGCACTACGCCCACAGCGAGGCCGGCGCGGCAACCGCTGTTGACGAGATCCGAGGCGCCGGCGGCAAGGCCGAAGTCTTCCAGGCAGACCTGGCCGATATCGACGAGGTGAAAGGGTTGGCCGGGAAAGCGATCGACTTCCTGGGCGGGCTTGACGTACTCGTAAACAATGCGGGCATCACCATGAACAGGCCCTTTCTCGACGTGACGCCCGAACAGTTCGACACGCTCTACAACGTGAATATCCGCGGAATGTACTTTCTGACCCAGGCCGCGGTGCCCACCATGATCGACCAAGGTGGCGGCGCCGTGATCAACCTGACCTCGGTCCATGCCTTCGCCGGAATGACCGAGCACACGATCTACGCCGGCACTAAGGCCGCCATCGTAGGATTTACGCGCGTCCTCGCCCTGGAGCTGGCCACCCGAGGCGTGCGCGTCAACGCCATTGCCCCGGGTTGGATTCTGGTCGAGAATCATCTCAAAGTGCTCGGCGAATTCGACCAGCAGGCGGCCGGCTCCACCATTCCGGCCGGTGTTATCGGCGCGCCCCATGATATCGGCAAGCTCGCCCTCTTTCTCGCATCCGACGAGAGCCGCTACATCGTCGGCCAGACGCTGGTGATCGACGGTGGCATGCTGGCGATCATGCCTCTTTCCGGCGACTTCCGCGACCCGCGCCAGGAACAGTGGGGGCAGGGTTACGTGCCTGGTCTCTGACAATTATACCCCGCGCAACACCGCAGGAGAGCTGATCATGCTTTTCAATCGCGCCCGCGCTATCGACTATATGCGGGAATACGGGCTGGATGTCCTGGTTGCGACATCTCCGGTCAACATAACCTATTTCACCGACTACTACTGCTGGATCGACCCACTCTTCAAAGAGTACATGATGGTCCCGGGGGCGTCCTCCAACCTTGCCCAGGCCTATGCCGTCTTCCCGCTGGAGGGCGAGCCGGCGCTGGTCGTCAATCCACTGTTCGCCGCCAACGCCGAGGAGTTGTGGGTGAAGGACCTGCACATTTTCGGCAGCGCCGGCCTCGACGACTCGCTGCCTGCCGGCGAGCTGCCCCAGCCCCTGCTCCGTTTCCAGGATCTCCTCCGTTCCCCGCACGACAATGCCACGCCGACCGACGCGTTGCTCAGCATCCTGAACCAGCGCGGGTTGACGGACGCGCGCATCGGCCTGGAGATGGAGGGCCTGCCGCCGGAAACGAATGAGTTGATCAGGCGGGCACTCCCGGGGGCGTCGCTCAGGAACTGCGCCGACCTGATTCGTATGATCCGCATGGTGAAAAGTGAAGAGGAGATCCGGCGTCTGACCCGTTCCGCCGAAATCAACGAACAGGCAGCAATGGAAACTTTGGCCATCGCCCGCCCGGGGCGGCCGGTCTCCGAGATGGCCGACCACTACCGGGCGCAGGCGGCACAGATGGGCGCCGATTTCGATCACTTTGCCTTCGGCGTGCGCGGCCTGGGCATGACGACCGAGACCAACTACCAGCTGGCGGCAGACGACGTTCTCTACGTCGATTACGGCTGTATCTACCGATACTGCTTCTCCGACAGCGGCACGACGCTGGCGATGGGAGACCTGCCTGGAGAGTTGAGCGAGCGCCATGCAGCGTTGCGCGCCTGCATGGATGCCGGCGAAGATGCGCTGCGGCCCGGCGCGAAGGCGTCAAATGTGGCAGACGCAATGGTCGATGCACTGCACGATCGCGGCATCACCGCCTCCTTCCCGCACGGGCACGGCGTGGGCCTGGAGGTGCGCGACTACCCGGTTCTCGTCCCCGACAACGGGCTTCGTATCAAGGATGACTGCGTGGACCTTCCATCTGATCTGACGCTGGAGGCGGACATGGTCCTCAACCTGGAGGCCCCGCTCTTCATGCCGGGCGTCGGCTCTCTGCACATCGAGCAGTCGTACGTCGTGACGCCGCAGGGGTGCCGGCCCCTCGTTGAACAGCAGAGGCGGCGGCCTGTGGTCATTGGTCAGTGAACCGAGGCCGCCAACCACGCCGGCCGCGACTGCTCTTAACCGGTGACTCGCTATGATGGAACTGGCGCTGCGGCGCAATCTGAGCAAATGGCAGCCAATGGCATTTGTGGTTGTCGGCCTGGTGATCACCGTTGCGCTGATCGCGGCGATTCCTCTCTTCACAACTGCCTCGCTGGACCGGTTTCTCCGCAGCGAACTGCATGCGCAGGACTCCGAACTCCCTCTTTCCAGCCTTCTCCTTGTGCATCGTGTGCCCCTTCTGAGCTCCACTCCGCTAGAACAGTACAGGCGGGCCGATGACTTCATTCGTCAACGCGCTACGGAGCTTCCGGGCCTGCCGCTCACCCGCATGACCCGTTACGGCTCGACGCGCGTCCTCAAGTTCCTGGCCGCTGCCGACAAGGAACTGCCCGAAGACCTGCACCAGTATCAGTCGGCCGGGCTGGCCTTTCTGACCGGACTGGAAGAACACGTGGAGATCGTGTTGGGCGAATCCTTGGGACAGGTGGACCCGGCCGCAGCCGGAGGCGTCATCCCGGCCTGGGTCAGCGAACGCTTCTACTACGACCACGATGTTCAGGTCGGCGACCGCGTTCTCTTCGGCCTCGATGATCCTGATAATGTTGCTCCCGTCGAAGTGCTGGTCAAGGGAGTGTGGCGCCCGGCCGACGCGGAGCGCGGCTTCTGGTTCGAAGAGCCGGACGCTTTCGCCTTCTACTTCATCGTTTCCGAAGCGGACTTCATGGACCAGGTGGCGCCGATTCTGGGCGACCAGGTTCGAAAATACGCCTGGTTCCTGCTCTTTGACGATAGTGAATTCAGGGTCGACAAAGTGGCTCCCATGCTGGCGGCCATTACACGCATTCAGGCCAGAACATCCGGTATCCTGTCCCACGTCGACCTCACTGCGCCCGCTTACGAGCTGCTGCGAAAGTACGCCGACCGGGCCGCCGCGCTGCGGACCTTTTTGCTGCTACTGAGTCTGCCTGTGCTGCTTGCCCTTTTGCTCTACACCTTTATCTCATCTGATATCATGGTGGCTTCGGAAGAGAGCGAGATCGTCACGCTCAAGAGCCGGGGCGCGTCCAGTCTCCAGATCGTAGGTCTCTATCTGCTGGAAATGCTCGCGATTGGCGCGTTGTGCCTGATCGCAGGGTTGCTGGCGGCCGGCGGAGTTACCCAGGGGATGGGGCAGGTCTACCGTTTTCTGACCTTTGCGGCCAGACCACTCCTGGACCTCTCTTTTTCCACACAGGTCGCCATGCACGCCGGGGCTGCGGTTGTTCTGGGTATCGGCGCGACACTGTTTTCCGCCGCCGGTGCGGCCAGGCGCACAGTGGTTACGCACCAGCGCAAAACAGCGCGCGAGGAGTTCCTCAGTCGCGCCCGGCGAAGCGCCTGGCTTCCCTTTGAACTCCTGTTCCTTGCCGGCGTCATCTATGCTTACTGGCGCCTACGGCAACAAGAGCAGGCACTTCAGGTCACGGAAGGCACGTTTGTAGATCCTCTCCTCCTGCTGGCGCCGACGGTATTTGTCGCCGCGGTGGCGTTGGTCTCCTTGCGAGGGCTTCCGGCCATCACCGGCTTGTTGGGGCGGGCGGCGAGCCGCTTCATCAGTGTGCCATTGTGGCTGGCCATTGCGCAGATCTCGCGGCGCTCGGGCAGCAATCGCGCTCTTCTGTTTCTACTGATCTTTACGATTGCACTCGGCCTCTTCAGCGCGACATTCGCCGGCACGCTTGATACGCACTATGCCGACGTGGTCCGTTACGCCGTCGGCTCCGACCTGGTCATCAAGGTGCAGTGGGAGCAGGTGGGCGGAACTTCCGAGCAGCGCTGGCGCTATCCTCCTTTCGCCGTGGTCCAGTCGATTCCAGGCGTGGAGGCCGCGACGCGTGTGCTGCGACAGCCGGTTTTCGTCGATGGACTTGAGGGGAATGTAAATGCTACCGTGCTGGGGATCGACCGCGCCGAGTTCAGTCAGGCCGGCTGGTGGCGAGATGATTTTTCCCAGGAATCTCTGGGCGCCCTGACCAACAGGCTGGCACTCAACTCAATGGGCGTTCTCGTCAGCCGCAGCTTCATCGAGGCGACCGGCCTGCAGGTGGGTGATGACCTGTACGTCTTCGTGGAGGGAATCAGTCGGCCCATTCGTTTCAGCATCACCGGCGTCCTCAGCTATTTCCCAACGCTGTACCCGGAGGAAGGGCACTTCTTTGTTGGCAATCTGGAACACATCTATCGCACCATTGGTAACCGGCCATACGATATCTGGCTGAGACTGGACAGCAGCGCCGACCCGGCGGCCATCCTCGAAACTCTGCGCGCCCGCGGGTTCATCATTACCGCCGCGACCGACAGCCGCTGGGAGACCGCCGTCTGGCGCACGGACCCACAGCGGACCGCGCTCTTCGGCATCCTGTCTCTCGGTTTCGTCGTCGCGACGGTCATTTCAGGACTGGCGTTCCTGCTGCACTCGCTGTTTGCGTTGCGGCAGCGCATTCTGCAGTTCGGCCTGTTGCGTGCCATTGGGCTGTCGACGGCTCAGATCACCGCTGTCGTCGTCTTTGAAAAGCTGTTTCTGGTCCTGCTTGCCGCTGTGGGTGGTACGCTGATCGGCGCGCTGACCGCCGCGCTCTTCGTCCCTCTGCTACAGATCGGAACAGCCGTCCACGGTTCGACGCCGCCGTTTGTCGTTGCTCCAGCCTGGGGTCAGGCGGTGAAGATCTATCTCGCTTTCGCCGTAATGGTGGCCGTCACGCTTGCGATCGTGATCGGCCAGCTGCGCCAGTTACGCATTTACGAAGCCATCAAGTTAGGCGGCCTGGAGTAAGGCTGGTAGTAGACCGCGATTGGCCATCCGCAATTTCCTGGGAGAAGATGCCTCTCTCGGTCCCAAGAGAGCGCTGCGTCCACCCGCTAAGCGGCTCAGGCCCCAAATGAGCAATGAATGTAACGGGCGTTGCATTTTTGACACAGGCAATAAAATAGAGCATACTGCGTGCCGTGGACAGGAAACGGCCCGCATCCCCCAATGACATGCTCTCGGCATTGCAACCAGCGGGAAGTTCCATTTTCTCCATATCAACTTCATGCGCATAAAGCGCTCCACAGAAGACACCGATGTCCTGAAGAAGGGGGTGGTGGCCCGCGCAACGAACAGAACTGTCACGCCCGATCAGAAAGGTGCAAATCGACCTGTTTCGTCTTCGAAGCGAAGCCGCTGCTGATGGAGGGGGAACAGCCCGATCGGCCCAAAATCCTTCTCGTTACCTTCCCTAATCACAAGGAGATTCAATCCACTATGATGTCGAAAAAGTACTCGCGACGCGATATGCTCAAGTTGACCGGCGCGGCCGCCGGCGCAACGCTTATGGCGGCCTGTGTGGCGCCTCCGGCAACTGCGCCCGCAGGCGGCGACGCCGAACCGGCCATGGGCGCCATGCGCAAGACGATCCGCTGGTGGGATAACTACAACGCCGAGCATCCTCTTGGCTCCACCCTGATCGAGCAGGTCTTCCCCGTCTTTGAACAGGAAAATCCCGGCTGGGACGTCGAGTTCACCTTCGTTACCAACACTGAGTTGGTGCCCAAGATGATCACTTCCCGGATGGCCGGCGAGCCTGCCGATCTGTTTGCCAACTTTGCCGGCCGCGGCAGCCTGGCCCATGCCGGCTACACGCTTCCACTCCAGGACTATGTCAAGGAGTGGGGCCAGTGGGACGACATGATCGACGGCTTCCGCAATCTCTGCACAGTCGGCGGCGACCTGATCGGCTACCCGGCCCTCTGCGGCACCAAGATGTACATCTACCGCAAAGATTTCTTCGATGAAGCCGGTCTCGACGCGGACAACTTCCCGGACAACTGGGATGACCTGCTGGACGCCCAGATCAAGCTGACGCAGCGCGACGGCGATGGAAACATCACGCGCGCCGGCATGCGGATGGGCAAGACGTGGGACTGGGAGCAGATGACGGTCAACGCCTATCAGAACGGCGGCGGCGAGTTCGACCAGAGCGATCCGCTGACCGGCAAGTGCACGGTTAACGCGCCTGAGTTTGCCGAGGCCTTTACCTGGAACCTCGACCTGAAGCGCGTCCACGGGATCAACCCGCTGGAAGGTCTCACCCTGCCGCCCGGCACGTGGGCGACGGTGGAAGGCTACACCGCGATGGAGATACAGGGGCCGTGGTGGGTGCCCAACATGCGGCTGCGCAAGCCTGAAAACGCCGACCTGATGGGGATCGGCGCGCCCATCGCCCGCAATGCCGGCGGCGAGCGCATCGGGCTGGCCAATGCCAACCACATCATTTCCGTCTACTCCGAGAGCGAAGTGCAGGAAGCCGCGCTGGCGCTGCTGGAAGTCTACTCCCGCCCCTCCAGCCAGGAAGCTCTGCACAACGCCATCGACGCCGAAGGCAAGTTCCCGCAGTTCTTCCTCACCGCCTTCAGGTCGATGAACGAAAACCTGGCTTGGCTCCAGGACGAGCCGTTGATCCGCGATACGGCTTTCCTCGAATATGCCGGCTCGGGACGCGACGTCGGCTACGACCACGTCGGCTATCGCGAAATGGCCATCAACATCTGGAGCCCCTTCACAGAGATGGCGCTCTTCGGCCTGCGTGAGGACCAGGACGCTCTGGACAGCATGGCGAGCAAAGCGGACGGGATCACGAACAGGATCCTGAGCACAGGCGCGTAAGTTGAGGATGTAGATTTAAGAGAAATTCGGTGAGTGGATAGTGGTGGTGCAGCTACTGTCCACTATTCACTTGCCACTATCCACCGGGGTCAGGAGGTCGCCTGTGGCTGTTGGCACGGCTAGTCGATTTCAGGAGTTTCGCGCCGAGTTGCGCCGCAGCGAGGTCAGGTGGGCCTATACCCTGATCCTGCCCGCCGTCCTTCCACTGCTGATCTTCACCGTCCTGCCGGTTCTGGGGGCGATCGGCCTCAGTTTCACCCAATTTGACGCGTTCAGTGCCACGATGCGGTGGATCGGTACCGACAATTACGGTGAGGCGTTCCGCAATGACCTGTTCCGAACCACGATCAGGAATACACTGCAGTTCACTGTCGGTTTCGTACCGCTTTCGATGGCAGTCGGCTTTACCGCCGCCATGCTGCTGAATCGCAGAATTCGCGGCATCTCCTTCCTGCGCGGCGCCTACTATCTGCCGGTCTTGACATCCACCATCGCCATGGGCATCGCCTGGATGTGGCTCTTCCAGCCGCAGGTGGGGCTGGTCAGCTTGGCCCTCAAGCTCTTTGGCGTTACACCCAAAGACTGGCTCAACAGCCCGTTTACCGCGATGCCGGCCGTGATCGGGGTGGCCGTCTGGAAGGCGTTTGGCGGGACGATGCTCATCTACCTGGCCGGATTGCAGGGCATACCGGAGACGTTCTACGACGCGGCAAAGGTGGACGGCGCCGGCCGCTGGCAACTTCTGCGCTTTATCACCTGGCCGCTGTTGCGGCCCGTTACCTTCTATCTCTTTATCATCGGCATGATCGACTCACTTCAGGTGTTCGATCTGGTGATGATTATGACCGAGGGCGGACCGGCCTTCCGTACCACCACCATCGTTCACCAGATCTATCTGAACGCGTTCAAGTTCAATCAGATGGGCTACGCTTCAGCCATGGCGGTCGTGCTGTTTGTCGCCATTGCCGTTCTTACCTTCTTCAACTGGAAGTTCTTTTCTTCATCGCTCGAATATTGATCGACAGTAGCCGGCCACTCGCCTGATCAGGGGCCGCGAGGGTTGCATTTCACATGGCACAGACACGCAGATTGCGTCTTCCGCCCCGGGAGGAGTTGCTCTATCGAACTCTTCTTACTATCGGCATCCTGATTGGGCTTATCATCGCGGCGCTGCCTTTTCTCTGGATGG
This sequence comes from Caldilineaceae bacterium, assembly GCA_965204525.1. Lineage (GTDB taxonomy): Bacteria > Chloroflexota > Anaerolineae > Caldilineales > Caldilineaceae > Bin5. The sequence continues at coordinate 5,072,884 of OZ241994.1, forward strand.
CCGTCAGCTCCTTGGGCACGGCTGGTATGGTCATACGGATAGGCTTCACCTGGGACATGTTCAACCCCTTGAACTGGAGCCTCGAACCCTATATCATTGCCTGGAAGATGGCCAGCATCAGCAAATACATCCGCACCACGACCATCTACGCGGTCGCGGTTACGGTGCTGGCGACAACCACCTCCTCACTGGCCGGATACGTTTTTGGCCGTCTCCGCTTTCCAGCGCGCGATTTCCTGTTCGGGCTTGTTCTGGCCACGATGATGATTCCCGGTTCAGTCACTTTTCTGCCGCTCTTTATCCTCATGCTGCGGCTGCCGCTGTTGGGTGGCAACGACATCTTTGGCGCAGGCGGGCACGGACTCTACAACAGCTATGCCGGCCTGATCCTGCCCAACGTGGTCAGCGCCAGCTCCATCTTTCTCTTTCGCCAGTTTTTCCGAACGCTGCCGAAGGACCTGGAGGATGCAGCGCGCATCGACGGCTGCAGCGAGCCGATGATCTGGCTGCGTGTGATTATGCCCCTGTCGGGCCCCGTCGTCACCGTCGTGGCCCTCTTCCAATTCCAGGGCAGTTGGAACGCCTTCGTCTGGCCGCTGGTGATGTCCAGCTCCGAACGGCTTTACACGATTTCGGTCGGAATGTATTCCCTCGCCTACGGCTCCGGTTCGCTGACTTCGATGGCTGAACTGTTCCAGTCTGTCCTGTTGGCCGGATCGGTGATGGCCGTGCTTCCCATTCTCGTCCTCTTTATCGCATTTCAACGCCAGTTCGTGCAGGGTATTGCTCTCACCGGTCTGAAGTAGGTAGGCATGTCTGCACACTGCCCTGACACGCGGCCGAACCCATGACGGCACAAGTCATACCCGCACCTGAACTGACAGAAGTCGAACACACGCTGGTCGACTATGCGCGCGACCGCTACGCCGGCCACCCCCGACAGGGCGGTATCTTCAACTTCGGCGGCGGCGAAATCGCCATCATCTACAACCGCGCGCCCTGCGTCTACCGCTACAGGAGCGATGTCCAACATGGTCCGGCGGGATATCACGGCCGCGCGCAGATCATCCTGGCGCGCAGCCTTGATAACGGCGCAACTTGGGACCGGGCCAGTGATGTAGTCATCTTCGACGAGAGCGCACCGGTTGAGGAGCGGCGCGCCTTTCTCCAACAGGTGGAAGCAGACCCCATCGTCGCTCGTCAATGGATCGACCTTACCGCTCCTGAGACGGCCATTTTCTTTGGACGCACTCACGCAGGCGAGGGTCAACTGCCCGCCCTGCTCTGCTTCGCCGTGCGTTCGTCGGATCGCGGCCGCACATGGGAGTCCGTACCGACGCCTGTCCAGCCGCCAGCTGGTCACGATATGGTGCATAAGGACGGACATCCGCTCGTACAGATGCCGGACGGGACGCAGCTTGCCGCGATGACTTCCGGCCTGCCCACCGGCGGGGTGGTCCTGTACGGGACAGATGACAATGGCCTCAGCTGGGAACCGCTTGCCCGTATCTGCGATGATACGACCGGGGACGGCCGTCCCACGTACGCCGGTCTGCTGCTGCTGCCGTCGGGGCGCTTGCAATGTTACACACTCAACATCGACGGGCTGCGTGACGCCATTCAGATGAACTATTCTGACGACGGTGGCTACTCCTGGTCCCAGCCGGAGCCGATTGTACGTTGGGGGCGTTCTCCCTGGGCGATGCGGTCGCGGGAGCGGAGGAGCACACTGTCAGGCATTGGCAAACACTATCGTTCGCCGTGGCCGATGCGGCTGGCTGACGGCCGTATTCTCGTGCTATTCGCCCGCCGTAAAGTCCCCCGCGGAATCGGCATGATCATAAGCGAAGATGAAGGCGAAACCTGGAGCGACGAGCAGATTCTCCGCGACGACTGCCCAACCACAGATTTGGGGTACCCGGTTGCGACGGAAGTGGAGCCGGGCCGCATATTCACCGCCTACTACTTTACGATGGACGACGGCAATGGCATGGGCGGCACCCGCTACATTGCCGGTTCAACTTTCCTTCTCAAGTAAGACAGTCGCGTAATCCTAGGATCGCCCGGATTAGCCCGTCAGATGGGGGCGTTCTTACAGTCCACTGAATTCGGAGGAGAACTTTGATGACTGATTCGATCAATATGGCGCTTATCGGCTGCGGAGGAATGGGGCGCAGCCACATGCGCAGGGCCCGCGACGTGCCGGAGTTGAACTTCGCGGCTTATGTCGATGCCCTCGAAGAGGCTGCCGCCAGCGCCAGTCAGGAGTTCGGCGGCCGCTACTACACGACTGACGTCGAAACCGTTTGGGACGACGATGACATTGAAGCCGTACTGATCGCCACTCATCATGATTCGCACACGCCCTTCGCGGTCCAGGCGGCCGCAGCCGGCAAGCATATCTTTCTCGAAAAACCGATGGCGCTAACGATCGAGGAGTGCCTGGAGATTGAAGAGGCGGTAGCCAAAGCGGGCGTCAAACTGATGATGGGCTTCAAGTTTCGCTTTGCCCCGCTGGTCGCCAAGGTGAAGGAGGTCATCCGGAAGCCCCTGGTTACGGTGGGCCAGAGCCTGCACCCCAACATGAAAGGCTGGGCGATTACGCCGGAGCGCGGCGGCGGACCGGTACTTTCAAACGGCTGTCACGCCTTTGACCTGGTCTACTGGCTCAATGAATCGGAGCCGGTGCGCATCAGCGCCGCCGGCGGCGCGTTGACCCATCCGGAGATTGGGCTGGTTGACAACGCCGCCGTCTCGGTGCAGTTTGAAAACGGTAGCATCGCTTCCATTATCGCCGGCGACAGCGGGGATGCCCGTTACACGTCCAAGTTCTTCTTCGAGGTGCTGGATGGGCAGCGAACGGCCACGCTTCACGACCGTTGCCACAAGGTCACCTTTGGCGGCTGCGAGATGGATTCTCTGTCGGTGGAAGAGCTGCCGCCTCCAGCCCCCTCCGATCCGGAGGGTACGCGAGGCGAACTGGAGGCCTGGGCCAGATGTTTGCTCGACGATACAGAGCCGCCTATCGGTCCCCGTGACGGTACGCGCGCGACGGCGATGGTGCTCAAGGCGTTTGAGGCTATACGCAGCGGTAGGACGCAGGAGCTTCAGTTGTAGGGCAGGGCTTGGCAAGAGCGCGTTGCCAGCTGCCGAGCAGCCCAGCTGGCGATGAATCTCTCCGGTCTTCTCAAGACATGCCATTGGAAACAGGTGCTGGCTCGTGATAGACTGCCCCCCAGTCAGCCGGATTGCAGCCAGTCCTTTTTCTGGAGGAGGAAGCATGGAAGCCACAAAACCGGCGCCGGACCCGCAGACAAAGCCATCCCAATCGAACGGCTCTGCCACAACCGAAGCCACTTTGGAAGCCATTTTCCCTTCCGACACACCCGTCAACCCCTGGGCGCTGGATGCGGTCTATTCCGGGTACATCATTCCCGAATTGCGGGTAGCTGTCCGCAGGGCTGAAGAGGCTGAGGAACAGGTCGCAGTAGAAGCGGCGGCTCGCCAACAGGCAGAGGAACGAGCGCAAGCATTGGAGGCCGAATTGGCCCGACTGCGCCGACAACGCTCCTGACCCCCGTGATTTGAACTCGCCTCCCTCGGCAACCGCTTGGAATTTCTGAATGAACGCTAGAGAACGAGCTGTTCAATTACGATCACAAGGGTTGAGCCTTTCAGAAGTCTCTGAAGTGCTAAATCGCGAAGGTTACAGAATGGATAGGGGAGGTATATTCGATAAGATAAGGCCGGGGCGCATGGAATTATTCAACACGTAAGGCAGGTGAAAGGTGCCCCCGATCAGGGTTTTGGGATACAACATGTGAGCATTACCAAGGTGGTCAGATCTACTACAACATCGGGCAACTTTTTTTAGACTGTCCGGCCTCTTGCGATTACTGCAAATGGGAGATAATCCCGACGAATGATGAGAGGATTCCACAACATTCGCCAAAAGAAGAGGTTCTCTCTAACACCAACATGGGTCATGCGAACCAGGACATTACGGAAAACTTGACGAGACAGAATGCTGGTGGACTTGAAAGCGCAGAGGCTCGACTCAATCAACGAATTGATGAGATTGAACGCTTGTTGAAAGAGGACGTAGCTCTTGGAGTAAGCTGCATTTATTCCATGATCCTCAATCTGGGGAAACGTCTTGGCATTAGCGAAGATGACCTCTTGAAATAACTGAACTGAGTCCGACCCTGAAGTATAAAACCAGTGGAGATAAACCTGTCACAGCAATTGAAAGACAGCAGGCACAAGGGTGGGAAAGGACAGGAGAATTGGTTTACGATGCGGGTGTGGTTGAGAATATGGGATGTGTGGAAGGGTTAGTCGCACAATGATGCTAGAAAGCAAGACCTCTAAAGTCATTGTGCGTTTGTTATTAGGAGTCGTTGACATTTCAATAAAGCAGGCAAAATCCGCGCAATCGAAAGCGGGGAAGTGGGGGAGCAGACGATATCTGGCCGTGCGCCAGGGGCCTAGCGGCCCTATCGTTTCTCATGTAGATCCCAAACGGGTCCACGAGCTTGCGAGTATCAATGGAGCGAGTCAGACGCCTGCGATGTCAGGCCGAAGCCCGTGCGAAAACTCTTGGTTTCAAAGTGAACGCACATGAATTTTTCTTATCATATAATTATTATATTATTGTGAATAAGCGCTGTTCTGTCTCTTGAAAATTTTTTCTCGCAAACGCTCGTAAACGCTCGTGGATCTCTCGTAAACGCTCGTACGAGCGTTTACCTGCTCACGCACGAGCGCACGACCTGTGTTCAGGGAGCGCCCAGCCCGGCTTTTCGTGCAGTTACCCTGAAACTGTGTCTCTTCAGCCCGTTTTGAAACCCCGCCTTTTCATCGGACGCAACCGGCAGTTCTTACCTTCTCGACACACCTTGAAAATGTCAACTATCCTTAGCTTCTTCCGTAATTTTTGTCTGCCGCCCACGCCCGGAGGATGCGCTGACAGCAACCCGTCGCCAGTTTCTGGACGAGTTGGAAGCCGAACTTCCCACCGCCCTCGACCAACTTACCCGCGAGAGCCATATCGCTCCTGTGGACCTGCGGCAGGCGGCCATCGGGCCGGGCATGGAGGTCTACTCACAATACCGCCGCGTGGAGACCATCGGCGACGAGCCGGTGCCGGTGCGCGATGCGTTGGCGGCCATCAACCGCGTCGTTGACGAATACGCCGAACATCAGGAGGGAGATCTGGACCCGGAGACGCGATTCTGCGTTGACTGGTTGAAACAGTACGGTTTTCGCCAAGGCGAATACGGGGTGGCGCAGGATCTGGCCCGTTCCCACAACGTGGTGGTTGAAACTCTCAGGGACTTTAACCGCATATTGACCGCCTCCGCCGGCTCGGCGCGGCTGTTTCCGCTTGAGGAATACGGCACCGAACGCCAAAACCGGCTGGGCGATATGACGGCGTGGGAGGGCGCTTTCCGCATGGCCTACCACCTGAGCACGCGCGAGGACGCCAAAGATATTGAGGGCGCGGCCCAAGTGGCCCAATCGATGGGCAGCAATGCCGAAGGCGCGGAAAGGCTGGCGCGTATCCTCTACAACCATTTCGACAACAAAGGAGACTCCGGCCACGCGGTCCTGTTCAACACGCTCGTCACCGAGTGGCCTAACATCCTGGCCAAGATGCAAGGTCCCGAGCGGCCGCGTTTGGGATTTGAGGTATGACTGAAGCGCCAAGCGAAGAAATCTCGCCCTTTGGTTTGAAGTACCGGCTCGATCGAGACCTGCGCCCGTTCAACCGCAATGAAGTACGGCGTTTGGCGCACGGACGCACCGGCGTCTATGCCCTCTGGCTTCCTGCAGATACTGAGGGCCGGCATGAATGTCTGTACGTGGGGATGTCGGAGGCGTGTGTGCGACGACGACTCTTGCAGCACCTGCAGAATGAAACCAATCCGGCGTTATTTCGTCAGCTGCGGTTGTTTCGCGACATTGTGAAATTTTCGGCGGCCTTCACATCTGGAAGGAGAGAGACTCTGGATTTGGAAACTGCCGTCATCCAAGCTTGGCAGCCGTCCGCCAACCGGAATAAGCTGGGGTAACTTGCCTTGTCCAAACCTCCGCCGCCCGCACCCGGCCACGTCGCAGCAACGGCAGATATCCATGAATCCCTGTTTAATTTCAACAAATCCCTATTTCCTTCTTTTGGGAATTTTTTTTCTCGTAATCTCTCGTCAAACGCTCGTGCAACGCTCGTACGGCGCTCGTAGCAATAAAGCAGTATCATTAACCTGAAATTACTCTATGGCTCGAACGCACGCCGGTTGTACACTGCCCCGATTCTGGGATGCGCCCCGCCTGAGACCCCGCCCGCGCAGAAAGAGCGGTCTTGCCTATCATGTCGGTGGAACTGTCAACCGACAACGACTGATTCAAAGGAATGTTGAGGCGCAGTAAGGAGCGAACCGAATGACGCTGCTTCTTCAAAAGGCATTCGAAAGAGCCGTGGCACTGCCGCAAGAGGAACAAGATCGAATTGCCCGTTTTCTGCTGTCTGAACTGGAGTCGGAAGAGCGCTGGGCCGAGCTTTTCAGCCGTCCCGAGTCGGAGAAACTGCTGGAGAAAATGGCTAACGTCAATCGCTCTTGTCAAACAGAATCGTCACCAGCAGGGCGCACTCTTCCTCCGCCTCCAGCGCGTGCAACGTCCCTCCCTCCAAATAGAGCCAGGAACCTGGAGCCAGCGCTCGCGGCTCATCCTCGACGAAGAAAGTGCAGTGGCCGCTGAGGCAATATACCGTGATAGGCCCGTCAACTTTGTGCGGCGGGATCCTTTTGCCGGGACTGAGGTAGACTCGAATCGCTTCGAACTCCTTCTCTTTGACGACGGCGGTCGAGGCCGTTCCGCCAAAGGTGTTGAGGTCAACTACCTTCCCATGTTTTGCATGCTCGATAGCCATTCCGTAAATCCTCCCCTGTCCTGCATTGGCGGTTGCCAGCTTAGTGTCTTGGAAACCGAATAGACCCCACAGCTAACCATGCTCGCGGTCTTAAGCAGGAATTAGACGGCTCGGTAAAGCGTCACCCTCCTACCTGGGCCGTTTGACGTACCATCCACTCCAGGAAGTTTTTGCGCGACATGCCGCGTCGTTTGGATTCCGAAGCGATGAACTCGGCTATTCCAGCGTCCAACGAGATATTCAGCCTCACACTTGGCTTGTCGGGCGTGGCGCGCACCAAGACGATGGACGTTAAGACGCAGCCTTCAGGGACCTCAGTGTCCTCCAAGCTGCTGGGCGGAACCAGCTCCAGCCCGTCTCGCTCCATTTCCTCGGCATAGTCCTGTAGCACCGCGGCCCCGTTCAAGATCACTTCATCCAAGGTCTCGCCCATAGCTGCAATGCCATCAATATCTGGGAACACGATACCGTACGCGCCGCGCTCACCGTCGATTAGCGCTGGATATCTCATCCTCATTGCGCAATAACTCCCCCAACTTCACCGTCTCGCCCTATAGAACGGCCGCTTGCAAATACGTGCCCGGCGCGGCCTGCCGCGGATCAGTACGTGGATCTCCGAACCGATGCGGGTCATGCCACGCGGCAGATATCCCAACCCCATAAACTTGTCCAGAGTCGGGCTCTTCATACCGGTCGTAACATGGCCGACCACCTGCCCCTCGAGACCGATGATCCCGTGCTCCTCCCTGGGAACGGCCTTTTCTATCATTTCGAACCCCACCAGATAGCGCTCGGTTCCCTCCAATTTCACTTTCAGCAGCGCGTTGCGCCCCAGGAAGGCCGGTTTCTGCAGGGCGACGACCCAGCCGAGCCGCGCTTCGTAGGGGTTGGTCTTGGCATCGATTTCGTGGCCGTATAGCGACATGCAGGCTTCGAATCGCAAACTGTCGCGGGCCGCAAGGCCGCAGGGCAGGAGACCATCGCGCGTCCCCTCCGCCAGAAGAGCATCCCAGAACGGGACCGCCTTGTCTGGAGGCAAGTAGAGTTCAAAGCCGTCCTCACCCGTGTAACCGGTGCGGCCCAGGAGCATCTCGACCCCTCCGACCTCAGCCTGCAGAGCCGTGCGGGGCGGCGCGGCAGCAATGTCGGAGGCGCTCATCCTGTCCAGGATCGCGGCTGCCTTCGGGCCTTGCACGGCCAGCATATATGTCTCGTCCGAAATGTCGCTCAACTCCACGCGGTACCCATGGGTGAAGCTCTGCAACCAGGTGAAATCCTTCTCCCGGTTGGAGGCGTTGACGACGATGAGCCACTTTTCCGGCAGGCGGTAGATGAATATGTCATCGACGATCGTGCCGTCATCATAGCAGAGCAGGCTGTAACGGGCCTCCCATTCCTTCACCGAAGAGACATCCGCTACCTGCACATATTGCAGAAACGACAGCGCGTCCTCTCCCCTGAGCGCAAACTGGCCCATGTGATCGATATCGAACACGCCGGCGGCGGTACGCACGCTTCGATGTTCCGCGTTGGGCCCGGCCGTGTACTGCACAGGCAGTTCGTAGTCGGCAAAGGGAACCATGCGTCCGCCCAGTCCTACATGTCGGTCGTAAAGTCGGGTCTGTTTCATTAATTCCCTGTCTCCAAAACCGCGCCGGGTCTCCCCGGAATCACTCAGAACAAACAGCACTGATGATACAACAAAACGGCAGGGAATTGGCAAATATTTGAAGGATTCGCTGTCGCTCAGGAACGGGGACGAAATCCGGGACAGAATGTCGTCCTTTCCAACTTTCAAGAGCCGGAAAAGCGTGCGCGTTGACAGGAAATGTCCATTCGTTATATTCTGAAAGTTCAGTGACCAGTGATAAGTCGTCAGAAAACCCTCGCAGTGACTGGTATGGCCGGCCATTGGTCACGACCCGCTGGCCTTGCGCGCGAAGAGTAATGTTCAAACGTTCATCAGCAACAGACAGATTTCACAGGCGCGCCGCGCTTCTGCTGGTCGCCGCGGCCGTCCTCCTGCTTTTCAGGCCCGCTCGGATCCTCGCCCACGGAACCCTGATACCTCCCTGGTCCGACTACACCCAGGAAGACGGCCTGGCCTCCAATAACGTTCTGGCGGTAACGGTCGGCGAAGGGGAAGTCTGGTTCGGGACCGATCACGGCATCAGCCGCTTCAACGGCGCCTGGCATTCGTGGACGGAAGGCGCCGATCTGCAGGGCGGTGTGTATAGCTTGACTCTCGGTGAAACCGGCTCAGAACTCTGGGCGGGAACGGCAACCGGCGCGGTCCTCGTCTGGAATGGAAGCGCCTGGGACCTGCTTACGCGGCTGGATTCTCCTGTGCGGGCCCTGCACTACACCGGAGGCCAACTCTGGATCGGCACGGCGGCCGGCCTCTATCTTTGGAATGTTGACGCACCGTCCCACGTGTCCGGCCTGGACGAAGCATACATCAACGTTATCGGCAGCTTGAACGGCGGAGACAGTATCTGGGTCGGAACGTCCGACGGGCTCTGGCTCAGGCAGGACGGCCGCTGGAGCGCGATCGGCGAAGCAGAAGGGCTGCCCGCACGGGAGGTTACCGCCCTGTGGGCCGATGCCGCCGGACCGGTCTGGGTGGCCGCAGACGGCAACATCGCCTGGCGGGATCCCTCCACCGGCGCCTGGGGACAGGTTGAGACCGACCCTTTGCATGCCCGTGAACGCGTGCGCATCACTTCGCTGGCCGGCGATGGGACCGGCACCGTCTGGGTCGGCACTGAAGGCGGCGGATTCTTCCGTCTCGTCGAACGTGAGGCCGAACCCTCGACATCACTGCAATACACTCTGCTCCCACAGTCGATTAACAGCGGGGAAACTTCCTTCATCCATGCGGTCGCGGTCGACCGGGCCGGCTCTCTCTGGCTGGGTACCGTTTCCGGCGTTTTCCGTTCGGACAGGCAGATATGGGGGCGGGAGATTCACCCCCCGGCCGCAAGCCCCGCCAACGAGATTCAGACGATGCTTGCCGACGAAGAGGGCCGCCTCTGGATCGGCACGCGAGGAGAGGGGATCCGCCGCAAAGCCGCCGGCAACGGCCTGGCCGATGAGGCTTTTTTCGATGTGGAGAGCGGTCTCCCCAGCCTCTTTGTCACCGATCTTGCCCTCGACGCGTCGGGCCGTATCTGGGCCGGCACATGGTGGGGCCTTGCGTCATTGGAACCCGGCGCGGAAATGTGGACACAGCCGGTTCCTCCGGAGACCCTCCCTTCAGCACTGGTGACCACCGTTTTGGCCCAGGAGTGTCAACTTTGGATAGGCACCGACAACGGCTTGGCGCGTTACGACTCTGACACCGGAGCGCTGTCAATTGAGGAGGCCTTGACCCATCAGGTCGTGCAGGATCTGGCGCTGGACGCCTCAGACCGTCTGTGGGCGGCTACTGAGAGCGGCGGAATATTCGTCGGCGAACCCGATGGCAGATGGACCCGGTATCAGGCCAGCTCGGAGGCAGGTCAGTCGACTTTCGGGGACAATGTCGCCGCTCTGGTCTCGGACCCGAAGGTCCCCGGCGCCATGTGGGCCGCCGTCAACCAGCACGGCCTGATCTATTTTGACGGCCAGGTCTGGCACGATCGCACGGCCACCGCCCGTCTTCCGAGCAAGCTTTTCTACGACCTGTACGTCGACCCGGTCGACGCCTCCCTGTGGATCGGCAGTGAGGGCGGCGTCACCCGCTATGACGGCCGCACATGGGAAACACTCATTGTCGAGTCGGTTCTGCCGGCCACGTCCATCTCTTCAATCGTTCGCTCGCCGAGCGGGCTCTATTGGTTCGGCAGCAGAGAAGGGCTGACATTCCATCGCCCGGATACGATGCCCCCTTGGATCAGGATCAAGGACATCTCGGGCCAGGCCGAACTGATATCTGCAAATGCCTGGCAGGTGGAATCCGACGGCAATATTATCATTGGCTTTGAGGCAGGTGATCTCTATACGCCTCAATCTGAACTCGTCGTCCTCTACCGGCTGAGTCCGCCCGGAGAACTCGGCCAGTGGCAGCTCCTGGACCGGCCTTTTCTGGAGCTGTCCGACTTCACCGAAAAGGGCCAGTACACGCTCGAATTTCAGGTGCGGGATTTCGCCTTCACCTACTCCGACATAAGCAGCGTTTCTTTTGAAGCAGAGCCGCTGCCCGCGCAGGTTCGGCTGCCCCTCCTGGGGTCGATCCGCACAGATTATCTCATTACGCTAATCGTCACCGGTTTGCTGGCGCTCATCGGCTTCGGCTATATGGGTATCGAGGTCATCCAGACCCGCCGCCGGGCACTGGACGCCGTCGTCCGCTCCTTCAATCCCTTCATCAGCGGCGAGCCGGTGCGTCGGGAGGACATGTTCTTCGGCAGAAGGGAGATGCTGCAGAAGATCGTGGATACATTGCACAACAACAGCATTATGATTCACGGCGAACGCCGGATCGGCAAGACGACGCTGCTCTATCAGCTGAACAACCATCTCTGGGGCCTGGAGGATGAGGAATACTGGTTTGTGCCGCTGTATGTGGACCTCGAGGGCACTGAGGAGGATACATTCTTCCATTTCCTGATGGAGGAGATCCTGCACACGGCTTCGACGCTGTCGGGGCTTACGCCGGAGACGAAAGATGCCCTCCAGGACCTTCTCTACTATCGCCCCGGCCACGAACAGTACACCGACAGAGAGTTCATCAGAGATCTGCGTGATGTGATCAAGGCATTGCAGCATTTTGGTGAAGAAAGTCATTCCGGCAAGCACCTGCGTCTGATCCTTCTTATGGACGAAATGGACGTCTTCAACGCCTACGATCACCTGATGCAGCAGCGGCTGCGGCGCATCTTCATGCGCGACTTCGCGGCAACGCTCGGAGCGGTTATCGCCGGCATCCGAATCAGCAAAGAATGGGGTCGAATCGAGAGCCCCTGGTACAATCTGTTTAATGAGATCGAACTGGAGCCCTTTACCCGCGAGCAGGCGATGGAGCTGCTCACCGAGCCGGTACGAGGCTTTTACCGCTATGAACCGGGGGTCGTGGACTTCATTATCGAGAACTGTGCCGGGCGCCCCTTTCGCATTCAACAGTATGGCCTTGAGGCGGTCGGGCGCATGCTCGCAGACGGGCGGCGCACGATTACGATGGCAGACGCCGTATTCGCCCATGGGCATATTCAGCAGATGGGTGATACCATCAATATCGGACTGAATGAAAACATCGACACTTAGTCTTCTTGTCCACTGAGCCAGACTAGAGCTTCCTCCGACACGAAACTGGCTGTCGAAGTCAAAAAGAGGAATGCCCGCAGCGTTATGCGTAATCCTTACACCGTTGGCCGCTGGCTGCGCGGGCCCGACCACTACGGCCGGGAGCAGCTGCTTGAATACCTTATGAACGCCGAGGACCCCGCCATCTGGGTCGTTGGCACGCGTCGCATGGGCAAGACCTCGATGCTGCGGCAGCTGGAATGGCTGCTGACCGGGCAGGAAGGCGCAAGCGCAGTGCCTCTGTTTTGGGACCTGCAAGGAAGTGAAACCAAGGACGATTTCGACTACGAGCTGTTCCTTGCCGTCGAAGACGAGATGCCCAGGTTCCAGGCCTACGGGGTCGATGTAAGCGCTCTCTACAATCAGGATGCGATTCAAATCCTGCGCACTCTGCAACGTGCTCTGAGAGCCCATGGCAAGCATCTGCTCCTTCTCATCGACGAAGCCGAAGCCTGGATCAGTCTGGCCAGGAATGACTACCAGGCCCTGGCGCGGCTTCGCAAGGCCTTCCAGAACGGTGGAATGCGCACCATAATGACGTCGACCAAGTTGCTGATGCAACTGAACGACCTGACCCGAAACTGGCTCACAAGCCCGTTTCTCTTTGGTTTCACACTCGTAAACCTGTGGAACCTCGAACCCGAGGCAAGCGTTAGCCTGGTGTTGCAGGAACAGAGCAACACGCCCGTCAACGTCGAGCGGGAGCGCATCGACGAAATTCTGCGGCACTCGCACCGCCATCCCTACCTGGTGCAGACGCTCTGTTACCGCCTGTTCGAGGAAAAGCAAGGAAGAGGTTCTTTGCGGGAGATTCGCGAGGAGGACTTGCGGGCCGACCACCTGCTTGCCGGGTTTTTTGAGGTAGACTTCAAGTGTCTCGCCCCAACCGAAAGGCAGATACTGTTGACCGTTGCCCGCCAGGGCATCATCAGCGAAGAGGAGCTGGTGGCCAAGACCGACAACGAATCAATCGATCAGATCTCGATGTATGTGCATGGCATGAACAATCTCGGTTACCTGCAGAGGGTCTACAGCCGGGCGGATGGTACGGCAGCGACCCCTTCCCACGATGAATTTCCGCGCTGGACAATCGGCAATGAGTTTCTGCGCCGCTGGATGCTGGAAAACTACCAGGAGCTGGCCCAGACCCTGTACTCCGACGTGAGCGATTACGGGGTCGAAACCCTGCTTGAGATGGGGCGTAAGGTGGAATTGGACTACCTGCAACATGAGGTCCCGGAACTGCAAGGGCGGCTGGAGTCGTTACTGGCAGCATACAGCGGACATGCTGATCAAACGCCGCCGGAAGAAGTTCTGCAGGAGATTCAGGAACTGCGCAGGGAGTTGGAGAAAGCCAGCGCTCAGCTACGTAATCTGGCCGAATAGCCGGGAAGAATGAACTCGTCCACGCCTCCCCCCACAGCCGAAAAGGCCGCGTACGTCAACCAGATGTTCGCTGGGATCGCGCATCGCTACGATCTGCTGAACCGGCTCATGACCGGTGGGCAGGACGTGAACTGGCGCCGCGAAGTCGTCGCGCTGTGCCGGCTGCCGGCCTCCGGCCGTCTTCTCGACGTGGGCACCGGCACCGGCGATATCGCTTACGAAGCCAAACGCACGCATCGCGACGCAGAGGTGGTAGGCTGTGATTTCACATTCGAGATGATGGAAGTGGGACGCCGGAAGAGAGCCATTCGCTCTCCCCGCTTTCCCGGCGGGGGGAGGACGGGTCGCGTCGAATTCGTTCAGGGTGACGGCCTGCATCTGCCCTTTACCGACGGCTACTTTGACGCAGTTACGAGCGGCTTCCTTCTGCGCAATGTGACCGACGTTGACACCTGTCTGGCTGAACAGCGGCGGGTGACCAAACCGGGGGGACGCATCGTCTGCCTGGAAACATCACCGCCCCCGCCCACGATGCTGGAACCGCTGCTGCGTTTCTATATGCTCAGGGTCATCCCTGTATTTGGCCAGCTGTTCTCGACCGGGATCGGGACAGATGGAAAAGTTTTCCGCCCGCGAGACTCGGCCTATAGGTATCTGCCGCAAAGCACGGTGGCCTTCCTGCAGCCGGAAGAGATGGCGCGGCAGTTCGAACGGGCAGGATTTCGGCACGTTTCCTACGTGCGAAAGATGATGGGAACGGTCGCCATTCACGTGGGCACAGCATGAGCGCCGTGCGCCCCCCAGCTTCTGCCGCTTCTGGAAGGAACAGACCGTGACCGACCAGCCAGACCGCGCAGCTCTGCGCGGCAATCCTTCACTCGTCTGGCGCGCCGGCCAGGCACGGCGCCTGCAGATGATCCTTGACGCGGCGCCGCAGCCGCTGCAACGCGCGCTGGTTGACGGATGCGGCGTGGGCGTCTACTTGCGGGCGCTGCAGCAGTCTGTTCCTGAAGTTCACGGGATGGACATCGAGGGTGAGCATCTGCAGGCGGCCGCTGGAAACGCGCCGGGCGCACCTCTGAACCTGAGCCAGTGTGAGCGGCTCCCCTATCCCGAAGGGACTTTCGATCTGGTCCTGTCTCACGAGGTCCTGGAGCATGTACAGGATGACCGTCTGGCCGCGGCCGAAATCGTACGCGTCCTGCGGGTCGGGGGCCGCGCAGCCATTTTCGTCCCCAACCGCCTCTTTCCTTTTGAGACCCACGGTCACTACTGGCAGGGCGTTTACCATTTCGGCAATACGCCGTTGATCAACTATCTGCCGGACGCTTTGCGCAGCCAACTTGCCCCTCACGTGCGAGCCTATACCCACTGCGGCCTCCTGGACCTGTTCATAGGAGAGCCTGTCCTCGTCCGGAGGCACACGCAGATCTTCCCCGGCTACGACGGCATCAACGCCCGGCGCCCGGCCATCGGGCGGCTCCTGCGAGCGTTCACTTACGCTCTGGAGCAGACGCCTCTCACGACCTTTGGCATCAGTCACTTTCTTGTGCTCGAAAAGGTCGAATAGCCAGCCCCGCCCCGCAATGACGCCCCGGTACGAGCAGAGGGACCTGCTGATTCACCCCAACGATGCCGCGACTCCCGCAGAATACAGAAGAGTTCATCGGCCTCTTCTCACCAGACCGATGCATCTCAGGCGGATTTGGGTCGGTATTGGGCAGATGCTAGAATGCTGGCAAAGTCAGACCGCAGAAAAGCGGTCTGCGACATGGTTGGAAAGGACCCGGACGAAGAGAATGCAGGACAGGGTTGATTGCAAAGAAGATAAGCGCAGTGTCTCGGCAGATGGGAAAGGTCGACTGGTGTGGCGGAGATAAATCGCGGCCCTGGACCACGATCTGGCGCAGTAGGGCCCAGCAGATCCGCCCGTATCCTGGCGCACCGACGGCGGCGTTACCGGGCCAAGGCCAACCGCGCCCGCCCGTGGCTGTGGCTGTTCCAGGGGACGGCAGCTCTGCTTCTCGCGGTCCTCCTGACCGTAGGGGGCGCGGTCGGTGTGGCAGTTGCCAGCGTTTTCGGCATCTATACCTTCTATGCCGCGCAGCTGCCCGACGCCGGCATCATCGAACGCCAGCAGGAAAAGTTTGAGACCATCCGCTTCTACGACCGCACTGGCAAGCACCTCCTCTACGAAAGCGTAGACCCCCGCCCCTTCCGCGGCGACCGCACCTACATGGCTCTGCGGGAGATGTCGCCCGCAGTCATTCAGGCCGCGGTCGCGCTTGAAGACCACAATTACTGGGACAATCCGGGCATAAACGTGCGCGGCCTGATGCGTGCCTTTGTCTCCAACCTGCAAGGCGGCAGCGTGCAGGGCGGCTCGTCGATCACCCAGCAGTTGATCAAGAATGTGGTGATTCCGGTGGAGGAACGGACGCAGCAGTCCTACGCCCGCAAGCTCAAGGAAGTCATTCTGGCGATGGAGGTGACGCGCCGCTATGACAAGGGCAAGATCCTGGAGTGGTATCTCAACTACAATTTCTACGGCAATCTGGCCTATGGAATCGAGGCGGCCAGTCAGGTCTACTTTGGCAAGAGCGTCTCCCATCTCAGCGTGGCGGAAGCAGCCATGCTGGCGCCGATTCCCCAGTTTCCGGCGCTCAATCCCATCGACAATCCAGAGGACGCCAAGACCCGGCAGGGTGTGACGCTCCAGGTCATGGTGGATGCCGGGTATCTCACCCAGGCCGAGGCCGACGCCGCTTTTGCCCAGGAGCTGGATCTGCGGGCCTCGGTTGCAGAGCGTTTTGATATCATTACAGCCCCCCATTTCGCTCTGTATGCGCTCGAACGTATCAAAAACGAATTCAACACGGCCGACGACCCCTATCGCATCTGGAAAGAGGGGCTAACCGTCTACACGACACTGGACGTCGACCTGCAGAAATACGCCGAACAGGTGGCCCGCGACCATATCACCAGGCTGAATGAACAGGGCAGGAACGTCAACAACGCCTCTGTCGTCGTAATCAAACCGGAATCCGGCGAGATCCTGGCGATGGTCGGTTCGCTGGACTACAACAACGAGGAGATCGACGGACAGGTCAACGTCGCGATTTCAGAACGGCAGCCCGGATCCAGTTTCAAGCCCTATGTCTATCTGACCGGCCTGCTGCAGGGTATGAATGCCGCCTCGATGATCCTGGACGTTCGTACCGCATTTCAGCAGAACGACGGCTCCGTGTACGTCCCCGAAAACTATGACCGTCTCTACCACGGTCCCGTCGGCCTGCGCGACGCCCTCGCCCAGTCGCTCAACATCCCCGCCATTCGCGTCATGGACCAGGTCGGCGTCGCCAACGCACTGCGGACGGCCCATCAAATGGGCATCAACGGCCTCGACCGCGGTCTCAACTACTACGGACTCAATCTGGTGCTGGGTGGCGGCGAGGTCACGCTTCTGGACCACACATACGCGTACAGCGTGCTGGCCAATGGCGGTGTCATGGCCGGCAAGCCGGTCCCCCCGGAGTCCAGACGCAGCGGGTTTCGCAACCTGGACCCCGTTGCGATTTTACAGGTCCACAACACCGAAGGAGATGTGCTGAGCAGATATGACAACCCGGACCAGGAGCGCATCATCAGCGCCGACGCGCAGTTTATTCTCGCCGACATAATGAGCGACAATGTGGCCCGCTCACCGATGTTCGGCATCAATAACAGCCTCGTGCTGGCGGACCGCAGGGTCAGCGCCAAGACCGGTACGACCGACAGCTGGAAGGATGCCTGGACAGTCGGGTTTACCCCCCAGTTGACCGTCGGCGTCTGGATTGGCAACACTGACAACGAGTCGATGAACAACGTTACCGGCGCATCGGGCGCAGCGCCTATCTGGAAGAGTGTGATGGATCGTTACCATGAAGGGCTGCCCTACCGCTGGTATGAACGCCCCCGCAATGTCATCGCCGAGACGGTTTGTCAACCGAGCGGTCTGCAGCCTTCGCCGGACTGCCAGCGCCAGAGGGTAGAGCTGTTCATTGCGGGCACCGAGCCGAAAGTCGTCGATAACCTGTGGCAGCCCTTCGATATCGACAAGCGCAATGGACTTCTCGCCAGGGCCTCCACGCCGGCAGAGGAGCGGGAGACTAAGGTCTATCTCATCCTGCCGCCTGAAGCAGAAGATTGGGTGAGCGGCAGCGGTATTGAACAGCCGCCCCAGGGCCAGAGTCCTGAGGATTTCATCGACTTTGATCCGAATGTCGCCATCACTTTCCCTCCGCCCGGCGGCTACATCGGCGGCCAGGTCGAGATCCTCGGCAATGCCCGCGGGGGCAATTTCGCCAACTATCGCCTCGAATACGGAAGCGGCCTTGAGCCTACGCAGTGGACGCAGATCGGCCCGGAACACGGCCAGCAGCACGAAAACGGCCGGTTGGAGGTGTTCAACACTGAGGGACTTGAAGAGGGACAGTATACGCTGCGGCTGACGGTCCGCTATCATGACGGCAACGTGCGCATCTGGGACGCTCCCATCACCATCGACAATACGCCGCCGACCGTAGAGATCAGCGATCCGGAGTCGGACGCCCTCTATGTGATGAACGAGGATGAGCAGATCAACATCAACGCGCTCGTCAACGACGAATGGGCAATGGACCGTGTCGAATTTGCGATCGACGGGACCTGGTTCATTACCCGAACTGTTGCCCCCTACAACGAGCGCTGGCCTCTTGAGCTTCGCTATGAGACCGTCGAATCGCCCGAAACCCGAAACTGGCCCGCTTTTCAGTCGGATGATGAAGACATTCGGCCCGGCCGAATCCGTGAATTTGAGGATGGATTCGCGGCGATCTACTCAGGCAGCGGCATCTATCTGGAGCGTCATCTCATCAAAGTACGCGCCTTTGACCGCGCCGGCAATGAGACGGAAAGCGATGAAGTGCAGATATACGTCCGGCAGCCGCTGCCCGACCGGTGACCGGTGCGTCAGCCGGTTGCTCGCAGTCGAAGATTGCAAGTAAGGTTAGCTATGCCGAACATTCTTGTTACGAATGACGATGGCGTTCACGCAGACAGCATACGTGTGCTGGCCGCGGCGCTCGATGACTTGGGCAGTGTCACCGTCGTTGCTCCGGAGAGGAACTGGAGCGCCTCCGGGCACCCTAAGACGCTGCACAAGCCATTGCGATTGGCGCCGATCAGCTGGCCCGACGGGCGGCGCGTCTACGCCTGCAGCGGCGCACCTTCCGACTGCGTAGCCCTGGCCATTCTCGGCGCGCCGTACACGCCGAACAATTCATCGCCGCATCTGGCCGCAGGTGAACCGAGAGACGCTTACGACCTGGTGGTCAGCGGTGTAAACGACAACTTCAATCTCGGTTGCGATGTTCTCTATAGCGGCACCGTGGCGGCGGCGATGGAGTCCCTGGTGATGGGTGTACCGTCCCTGGCGCTCAGCACCGGATCCGTAGAAGGCTTCGACATTGCCGATTCCGATGCCTGGCAAAACGCCGCCAGGTACGCCCGCACGCTGGCGGCCGCCGCGCTCAACCGGCCGCTACCTCCGCAGACCATGCTGAACGTCAACGTGCCGCGGCGTCCGGCAGACCGGATCCACGGCCTGCGCTACACATTCCTGGGCCGGCGCATCTACGGGGATGTGCTGGTCGCCCGCGACGATCCGTGGGGCAAGCCGTACTACTGGATTGGCGGCGAAGTCCCAACCGGAATCGCCGACGCCGGCAGTGACTTTGGCGCAATCGAAAGCGGATACGTCAGCGTTTCACCACTGGGCATCGACCTGACCAGACATGAAGTCCTGGCCGATCTGGCTGCAGACGCCTGGGCTCTACCCCACTGAACGCGGCCAGGACCCCGCAGAGGAGGCCTTTTGACAGCTTCAGGTGCGCGCGTAATCAGCGGGAAAGGTCTGCGGGGGGCGGGGTAGGGATACTTCTCTGGTTTGCGGCAGCACTATTTGGACTGACACTGCTGCCGGGTACGGAGAGCCAGTAACGCAGAGACTGCTGTCAGTCTTGGGCGCGACGCAGGGGTTATCGATTTGTCACGGATGGTCTACGCACCTCCTTCAGATGGGTCTCGGTGGCAGGGCTTGGCTGCGCTCTGCTGGTTAGTCCTGACCGATGCAATCATCATGGCCTGGTTGGCGCTGAAGCCGGTTGGCTGGAGCAGCTTCCTGCTCCTCCTGGTCTTTTTTGCCACGCTGCCCGTCCTTGTCCATCTGGCGGTGCGCACATGGGGGGCGTTCAATCTTGAGTACTGGCTCGACCGCAATGCCTTGCGAGTCCGCTGGGCCGGTATACGCCAGGTGATTCCGCTTCACAGCATACGCCGCATCGTCGAAGGCGTTGACGAGATCTCCTCGCGACCCTCATTGCTGGACTGGCCTTCACCCTTTGTTCGCATCGTAGAAGGAGGGCAGGGGCGGCGTCTGGTGCGCCTGGCCAGCGTTCCTCTCGACCAATGTCTGCTCATCGAAACCGACAGCGGCATTTTTGCCATATCCCCAGAGGACCCGGTCGTCTTTCTTGAAGAGTTGCAAGCTCTCAATCGCCTTGGTCAAGCGCGCACGCTGCCTCTGGTGCGCGAGCAGCCTACCAACTACTATGCCCTGGCGACCGAATCCGCGGCGGGCCGCTGGTTGCTTCTGGCTGGGCTGATCGGCTGCCTCGCCCTCTTCGGCTATCTCATGATCCTCTTCCCGGATTTGCCGGAAGCGCTCGTTTTTCATTACAATCGACAAGGTGTGCCGGACAGCGTCAGGCCCAAGAACGCACTCTTTCTGCTTCCTGTCATCGGCCTCCTGACATACTTGACCAATACGATGGCCGGCCTGTGGATGAGACTGCAAGGTCAGCTTTCCGGCGCCTACCTGTTCTGGACCGGTTCGCTTCTTGTGCAAGCCCTATCGCTTCTGGCGCTCCTGAGTCTGACCATTTGAACCGAGTTGGTATCCTGTGCTCGGAGAAGATACGGTAGTTCAATTGCAAACAGGATTTCCTGAATCGCTCGACGCGTCAATCGGAAACTTCGCTCCACAGCCCAACGGTTTTCGCTGCGACCCAGTCGGCCGAGGAGTTCTTTGTGTCGCGCCCTTTCCTGACCATTATTATTCCCGCCTATAACGAAGCACAGCGTCTTCCCGATTCACTGACAAGAATTGCTACGTATTTGCGGAGTCAAACCTTTACAACCGAGATACTGGTGGTGGAAAATCGGTCGACCGACGAAACCAGCGCAGTTGTACGCGATTTTGCGAGAACGGTTGCAGCCTCAGATCCATTCACGCTGGAACTGCTTCACAGTGCGCCGGGCAAAGGGGCAGCCGTGAAGACGGGGATGCTGGTCGGCAAGGGTGATTACCTGTTTATCTGCGATGCCGATCTTTCGATGCCTATCGAAGAGGTCGAGAAATTTCTGCCGCCGCAGCAGGAGCAAAATGGATTTGACGTCGCCATCGCCAGCCGCGAGATAGCCGGTGCGGTGCGTTACAACGAGCCCTTCTATCGCCATCTGATGGGGCGGGTCTTCAACCACGTAGTGCAGAGGCTGATCATGCCGGGGATCGAGGACACCCAGTGCGGATTCAAGATGTTTACACGGGAAGCGGCCGCCCAGGTCTTTCCCCACCAGACGATCGACGGCTGGGGGTTCGACCCTGAAATTCTGTACATCAGCCGCATTCGCGGATTGCACCTGGTCGAAGTGCCAATCAACTGGTATTACATGGCAGAGAGTCGGGTCAATCCCATCCTCGACACGATCAATATGGTGCGAGAAGTCTTACGCATTCGTGTTAACGGGCTGCGTGGGATCTACGAGCAGGTCCACAAGACGACGGAGTAGCATCTACACGCCACTTCCGCAATTGCAGGTCCTGCCCGGCCGCCACCGCAAGAATCGCCAACGACGACCTTAACCTTCTGGACGACCCGTCAGGCTGTTGAAGACGGGTCAAACTCCAGGCTCGCCAGCCATATCTGCACACCGTTCGCCACGAAATGGGCGACCAGCGGGGTTAGCAGGCTCTGGTGCCAAACGAACATAAGTCCAAATATTGCGCCGGCCGTACCCGCGCCGACGATGCCCCACATTCCTTGCGGGCTGTGTAGCAGGCCGAATAATACGCTGAAGCCAATGATCAGCCAGGCGGTCGGGAGCAAGGGCGAAAGCCCGCCGATAAGCAGGCTGCGAAACAGGACCTCCTCGAACAGTACGCTCAGCAGCAAGGCAAATGGCAGCAGCCCCACCTCTCTCCGACTTCGAGGCACGACCAGCTCCAGAATCGAACGGTAAAACCTGGTATCAGTGTAGCGCGTGACAAACCGTCCCATGCCCACGAAAATCAACGCTAATCCCAGGCCGGCCAGGGTCCCGGTCACAATCTGGGACCCGGCATTTGGAATCTGCCATCCCAGCGTCTCCGGTG
Organism: Caldilineaceae bacterium; assembly: GCA_965204525.1. Classification (GTDB taxonomy): domain Bacteria; phylum Chloroflexota; class Anaerolineae; order Caldilineales; family Caldilineaceae; genus Bin5. Next base: position 5,094,936 of record OZ241994.1, read on the forward strand.
GCAGGCCGCTGCCTCTGCCCAGAAGCAGGCATATGACCAAGACAGCTGCCCTGAGAGCATTTTCGGCTGGGAGCAGCAGTAGATTCTCCTGCGGTTGCCAGAAGCGCAACAGGCGGGCGGTCTTATACGCGCCGTATCCGACAATCGCGGTGATGAGCAGAGTCAATATAGCAAACAGTGCATAGCGCCAGTCCATGACCTAAGTGTAGGTTACAGTTGGCGATGCATTCAAATGTTTGTACATCCTCTATCGTCCCGCCACAGGCTCACTGTGCGCCTGCTCTTTTTGAAAATCTTCAATCTATTGCTATACTGAGCCCCTCATTACTCTTAATCTGGCGCGCCGCTGTTGGGCGCGCCGAAGAGGAGCGTTCCTCTTCTTCGGCGGAGACAAAGGCGTCTCCGCCTTTTTCTTCGACGCGTCATCGTAGACTGTCACCGCGGCCCGTCGCACACACGCCCGCCGGCAGTCGGGAAAGGACCAATTCGATGGCTTCTTCAACCGAGTTGCTGTACTCGGAAGAGCACAATCTGGTACGCAAGATGGCATATGACTTTACCCGCAATGAGGTCATGCCAATCATTGCAGAACACGACCGAAAACATACCTTCCCTTTTGAACTGTTGCCCAAGATGGCGCAGCTTGGCTTCCTTGGAATCTGTCTGCCTGCCTGCTACGGCGGCGCCGGGATGGACTTTCTGTCATTGGGCATCGTTTCCGAAGCGCTGGAATACGGAGATTCGTCCGTGCGCGAGACGGTCGCGGTTCATCTCGCGCTGCATGCGCTGCCAATATTTCAGTGGGGAACTGAAGAGCAGAAGGAGACCTTTCTGCCGGGCCTTGCCTGCGGAGACCATATCGCCTGCTTTGGACTAACCGAGCCGGGCGCCGGGTCGGACGTCGCGGCCATCCAGACTCGCGCCGTAAGTGAGGGCGGTGACTACATCCTCACCGGCGAAAAAATGTGGATAACCCTGGCCGACGTGGCCGACCGGTTCCTCGTTTTCGCCAAGACGCAGCCGGACCAGGGTGCGCGCGGCATCTCCGCCTTCATCCTGGAACGCGGCTGGCAGGGCCTTACCACCGGTACGCTTGAAGGCAAGATGGGCGTCAGGGCCAGCAATACCGGCTGGATCAACATGCAGGACGTGCGGGTGCCGGCCGGTCACCGCCTGGGGGAGGAAGGTGAGGGCTTCAAGATCGCGATGAGCTGCCTCGATAACGCCCGCTTCGGTGTCGCGGCTGGTTCGGTGGGCATCATTCGCGCCTGCATTGACGAGTCGGTCAAATATGCCTTGCAACGCAAGACGTTCGGCAAACCGATCGCTGAACACCAGCTTGTCCAGCAGATGATCGCCCAGATGCAGCAGGACCTGGATATCGGCGAACTGCTGGTGTGGAAGGCCGGAACCCTCAAGAATCAGGGGGTACGCAATACCCGGGAGACCAGTATGGCCAAGTGGTTCTGCACCGAAGCCGCACGCCGGGCCGCCGACAACGCCGTCCAGGTTCATGGAGCCTACGGATATTCAGATGAGTACAATGTGGAACGCCATCTACGCAATACAAAGAGCGCGGTGATCTACGAAGGCACCAGCCAGATTCACACGCTGATGCAGGCCGCGTACACTCTGGGCATGCGCGAGGACCGCCCGTTGCGCTGCCCGATGCCGGCTTACGACCCGGATTCCTGGCAATAGAGGGCGAACTGCCACGCACGACCAGAGGCTGCATCTTCCGGAACTGGCCTGGTGGAGTACAGTCTCTCACGAAAGGAGAGCTGCGTGAACGTAGCGGTGTTAATCAAGCAGTCACCAGATACCGCCGAGCTGCCCAAGGTAACGGTGGCCGAGGCGCAGTCCGGCGAACTGCAGGCGACCATGGTCATCAACCCCTGGGATGAATTTGCCGTTGAGGAGGCAATCGACCTTTCCGACAGGTTCGGCTGCGAGACGGTCGCAATCTCTATGGGCCGTGAAGGCGAAACCGATGCGCTGAAGCACGCGCTGGCGATGGGCGTGGACAGCGCCGTTCACGTAGATGAGCGCGTAATCGACGGCGGCGACGAGTGGGCAACTGCCGAAGCCCTGGCTGCGGCCGTCAAGAAGGTCGATACCGGTGAGGAAGTGGAGCTCGTTCTGGCCGGTAAGATGAGCGTGGACGGCAATAGCAGCGTCATCTATGCCGGTGTTGCCTGCAAGTTGGGTTGGGACCTGCTGGTAAATGTAACCCGAATCGTCGATATCGTTGATGGTAAACTGATCGCGGAACAGGCTTTTGAAGGAGGGCAGGAGACGGTTGAGGTTCCCCTGCCGGTCGTGATCAGTGTGGCCAAAGAGATCAACGAGCCGCGCTATCCCAGCTTTATGGGTATTCGCAAGGCCAGCCGCGTCACGATTCCCACTCTTGGGTGCGATGACCTGGAGATTCGGCCCTCAAGCACGACCCGCTGGACCGATCTCAATAAGCCGGAGCCGGAAGACGTACAGGTGCGTATCTTCGACGGCGCTAGTGTCGAGGAAAAGGTAACCCAGCTGGCCGATGCGCTGATGGCGGAAAAGGTCATATAGAGCGATGTAAATGGGAGGCAAGGGGAATAACTACCCGCTCGCCTCTCGAAAGCTCTCTCGGAGAGAGGGAAAACGATGGCGATTCTCGTCTGGATTGAACAGAATGACGGACAGGCGGTGTCCAACTGTTGGGAACTCCTGGCCAAGGCCAAGGAACTGGGCGGAGAACTTGGCGCCGACGTGGCGGCCCTTCTGATTGGGAGCGATACCGGTGAAGCGGCACAGCAGGCTTTTGCCTACGGAGCCGATCGTGTCCTTGCCGCGAACGCTCCTACTCTGGAACATTTTCGGTTGCAGCCCTTTGCCGCTGTCGCCGAACAGGCGGTGGAGCGCACCGCCGCGATCGCATTCCTTACCAATGCCTCAATTCGCGGCGGCGTACTTGCCGCGACGGTCGCCTGCCGCCGGAGTGCCGGCATCGCCGCCAATGCAACGGACCTGAAGGTGGAAGAGGGCAGACTGATCGCCGCCCGCACTATCTATTCGGGCAATATCCACGCCGAGATTCAGTTCGAGAGTTCACTGGCCGTCGCCAGCGTGCGGCCGCGCTCCTTTCCCATGCCGGCGCCGAGAGACGCGACGGGTACGGTGGAAAACCTGAATGTCGGGCCGAATGAAGATGAAATTCGTCAGAAGATCAGCGAATTCCGGGCGGCCGACGCGGGCGAAGTCAGCCTGACCGATGCCCACATCATCGTTTCAGGCGGACGCGGTGTGGCCGAGGACCCGCCGAAGGGCTTCGAGTTCGTCGGCGAACTGGCCAGTACCCTGGGCGCAGCCCTTGGCGCCAGTCGGGCCGCGGTTGACGCCGGATACATCCCCTATAAGCACCAGGTGGGACAGACCGGCAAGACGGTCAGGCCGGACCTCTACATCGCCTGCGGCATCTCCGGCGCCATCCAACACCTGGCCGGCATGGGGAACAGCAAAATCATCGTCGCCATCAACAAGGACCCGGACGCCCCCATCTTTCAGCGCGCCAAATACGGCATCGTCGATGATCTGTTCAAGACCGTGCCCGCGCTGACGGCAGAGTTCAGCAAAAGGCTGAAGTGAAGTCGCGTCGTCCCGGCAGGCTGCGCTTGAGGCGCCCCGCGCGGCCCGCGCCTCTTGTTCACACTGATCATCTGTGCTATACAATTACGATGGCTGTGCCTGCTGTGGAGCGGCGGCGAACGATTGTTTCCAGGAGTCTTTGCTCCCCATGCCATGAGCGGGTGAACACGCAGGTAGTGCAGGTGACTCTTTGCTTTGTAATACCTGTCAGGAATACATTGTCCCATCAGCCCCGTAAACGCGGGGCGGGCGTGAGGGAAAGCGCGCTGGCGCCTTGGTGAAAAGAGATGACCGAGTACAATTCCCGTTTTCGCTGCTTTCGGGGCTGCGCCGGTACATACGCGATATATGAAGTAATCTATACCTGTCCGAAATGCGGCGGCCTGCTGGAGGTGGAACACGACATCGACGCCCTGCGAATGCGGTCCGCTGATGAGTGGAAGCGGCTCTTCGACAACCGCGTCGGCACCACCGAGTGGCCCTATGGCAGCGGCGTTTGGGGCAAGAAAGAGTGGATCATGCCGACCATCGCTGATGACAATGTTGTCAGCATGTACGAAGGCAACTCCAATCTCTTTTGGGCCGAGCGGCTGGGCCGGCAGATTGGTCTCTCCGATCTCTGGGTGAAGCTGTGCGGGAACAGCCACACCGGCAGCTTTAAGGACCTGGGCATGACGGTGCTGATCAGCGTCGTCAAGCAGATGCGGGACCAGGGCGTCCCGGTCCGGGCCGTGGCCTGTGCCAGCACCGGTGATACCAGCGCCGCCCTGGCCGCCTATGCCGCGGCGGCCGGCATCCCCGCCGTCATCTTCCTGCCCGAAGGGAAAGTCAGCCCCGCGCAGCTGATTCAGCCCATCGCCAATGGCGCCTATGTGCTGGCCCTCGACACCGATTTCGACGGCTGCATGCGCGTTATTCGTGAAATCACCCACGACGGCGACAGACCCGACTCCTCCATCTACCTGGCGAATTCGATGAACTCTCTGCGCATCGAGGGCCAGAAAACGGTCGGAATCGAAATCGTACAGCAGTTCGACTGGGAAGTTCCGGACTGGATCATCATCCCCGTCGGCAATCTGGGCAATATCAGCGCCATCTACAAGGGGCTGAAGCTGATGCTGGATCTGGGCATAGTCGACCACCTGCCCCGTCTGGTCGCGGCCCAGGCCGCCAAGGCGAACCCTTTTTATCTCAGCTACCAGAACGGATTCAGCCAGAAAGTAAGCGTGGAGGCCCAATCGACCCTGGCGTCCGCCATTCAGATCGGGGATCCGGTCAGCTACGAGAAGGCCGTACAGGCGATTCAAGAGACCGACGGCATCGTCGAGCAGGTAGAAGAACACGAGATGGCCGCGGCCGCTGCCATGGCGGACGCCACCGGCATGTATACCTGTCCACACACCGGTACCGCTCTGGCTGCGTTGTTCAAGCTGCTGCAGCGAGAGGTTGTACAGAGTCATCAGCGGGTGATCGTTGTCAGCACCGCCCACGGGCTGAAATTCACACCCTTTAAGGTCGGCTACCACGAGGGCACGCTGGCGGAGGTGGAGAGCGATCTGGCCAACCCGCCCGTCTACCTGCCTGCCAACGCCGATATCGTCCGGGAAACAATCCAGCGAAAGCTTGGATGATTTGTACGGACCGTGAAGACGTCTCCTCCAGTACGCGACTGTTGGCAGACTAAACTGCCCTGCCCTCCCACATCTCTTGAACCAGGTGACCGAAGAAAACAGATCTCCCCTCGACTATAGTTCAACCTCTTTTTCGCAGGGGCGGATGGACTTCGTCTGGGAGGAGTTGACGCTCGCGCAAAGGGCCCGGCACTATGCCGACTGGCACGCCGGCAAGGGCCTCATCGGCGGCGACCCGCGGCAGCGTCCCAATTCCGACATTCTTCCTTCCTGGGCAATGGAGCGGTCCTTTGTGCGCGCCTTGGCCCTCGACGACTGCCGCGCGGCCAATGGCGAGCGCTTTCGCCAGCAAATTGCCGGCCCGAGTCCGCTTGAAATCGAGATCGGTTTCGGCCGCGGCGACTTCCTGCTGGACCGGGCGGCCCGCAGGCCCGAGCGGTGGTTTGTCGGCTTTGAAGTGAGAACCAAGGCCGTCCGCCTGGCGCTCCGCCGCCTGGAGAATCAGCGCCTGGAGAATCTGTGGCTGAGCGACGACGACGCCAGAGTGGGCCTGCAGCTGGCGATCCCCGATCGACGCGTCGACGCGGTTCACGTTCTCTTCCCCGACCCCTGGTGGAAGGCGCAGCACAAAGTCAAGCGCCTCTTCTCGCCCCCGTTCGTCGACCTGCTGGCGGCCAAAATTCGTCCGGGCGGCTATCTGCACCTGAAGACCGATGTAGAACAGTACGGGGAATTAGTGCGCTATCTGCTGTCCCATCACCTGGCATTCCGTGACCACCGACCGGAATTGACTGACCGGGTCGGGCCCTATCGCCCCACGCACCGTGAGCACTGGTGCCGGGAAAACGGCATGCCGGTGTGGACTTACTATTTTTTCAGGCGGGATGAAGCGTAGCGGCTTGGTAGACTGACAACCTCTTCGGGTCGTGTCAGTTGCGCTTAGCAGTTCAATCTGTTCGGGAATCGTAGGCCGCAATTGCCACCCCTCACCGGCGCAATCCCAAGATCCGGGCTAGGCAGTGACCTAAGTACCGGATCGGAGCTGTGAGCACTTGCAGGTTATTTTGGCCGGGTACGCCTGATGTGGGTAAGAAGAGTCTCAGCGGCGGTGGGCAAGGTGAATCTGCTGGCGCAGCTCACGACGTGCGGTATTGAGATTTTCCTTTATCTTGAAGAAAACTGCCTCCGTGACCTCCATCTCCTGCGAGATCAACAGTTCCTCCAGCGCCTCCACCACGCGCAGCACCTTGGCCTCCAGCAGTTCTACGGTCGTGGCATAGAGTGATTCCGGCAAAAAGTAGAGAAGAACCACAAGTCCCCAAATACTGAACGCCAGAATTCTGTTTCCCCCCATACTCAGCTGTTCCCGCAGCAGGAACATCGACACAAGCCAGAGCACAACCGCCGCCGCCATCAGGTCATAACGGGTGATCGGGCGAGCCGCGCTGATGTCCTGCACGCCCGCGGCCAACTGATCGTAGGTCTTCAGTCGTGCCAGCCACATGTTGAAACGTCGGCACTGGTGGCGGTTGACCCTGTTCTGATCAAAGTGGGCCAACTCCAGCGCCCGTTCCCGGCATTGGTCGGCTAACTCATAGAACTCTTTGCGGGTTAGTTCTGCCATGGATCGAATCCGCAAGATACTCGGACGGGGTCTGTCGTGCTGCCGGCAGGGGCGCAATATCACGCCTGTCTTCCGGCGCCCGCTTCTCGCAGCCGGTTGCCCATCGGGCCCCCTTGGCACTGGCGCCGCGCGGGTACCTCCCTTTCGACCAGTTCTGCGCTGGCTGGACCACGGTCTTCCGCCTGGCACAGCCGAACCATAGTCAGATGAGCCACATGGGCACAAGCCACAACATCCCAGCCAGAATTACCGCGTTGATAGCGTTTTCGACAGTCCCAATGCCGGCCTGCCGGGAGAAGGGCCATACGCGTGCCCTGGTGAATGCCCGCAGGAATAGAGGGAATGCTCCAAGTACGAGAATTGTCCAGACCGGCACGGCGCCCGTTGCCATCAACAGAATCAGGGCGATAAACCCGGCAATGGCGATGATCGCGGCAACATCCAGGCCCCGCTCGGGCCCGAATACCACCGCCAGAGTGCGTCTGCGAAGACGCCAGTCTCGGCGCCAGCTATAGAAACTGTAGGACTGATAGGCCAGCCAGGCGAATGTCGCTGGAGCGAAGGCGATCAACAGGACGAGGCGCGTGATCGTACCGGTCAGAACAAAGTAGGTTCCCAGCAAAGGGAAGACACCCAATCCCAACCAATAGGCAAGGTCGCCGAGCCACCAGAATCTGCCGGCGAAGCGGACGACCGGCCATTGCGGCACACTGCACATCAGCCCGCTGATCAGCGCAAAGAACCAGACCGGCCACCCGACGAAGATTCCGAGCCACAACGCCGCCAGTACGTAGATCGTCACTGAGATCAGACCAAGACTGAGGAATGTCTCGGGACGCAGTAGGCCCTGTTGCATCCAATCAAAGCCATCGAAGGCCCCAACCGGCAATGGCCTCATCGAACTCCGTACGTTCGCCGCTGTCGAGTACTGACCTTCGGCGCGTATATGGCGCAAGTAGTCCACATAAGCACCGAAATAGTTGCAGGCCAATGCCAGTGCGCCGTAGGTCAACACCAGCACGGCTGCCCACCAGATGCTGATCGTCTCAGATTGCCAGCGAGCCGTGGACGCTCCCCATAGGACCGGCGTTAGCAGTGCGGGTATCGCCCGCATCCGCCCCATCTGGGCGATCACTCGTAAGTAACCGACACTTTTGGGTCGGATTCGGGCCTGCTGGGTCGGGGCGGCTTCGGCGTTACTCTGACTTACTTCGGACGGAACTCGGCTGTACATTTTTCGTCTGTTAACGACTACGCCTTGACGTGCCCACATTCTATCAGCTATATCCGATATGCTCAACCGAGCCGGAGGAGCTAAGGCGACTCGACCAGAGTGACTGTCTACGTCCAGCGCCAAAGTGGTGACAACAGCAGGGGAAACATAACGGCCGGTTCGGAAGTGAAGTCGAAACCCCGCGATAGGCGTCAGTATCTGACTCGCCAGAGCTCGTATAAGGGTGTACCGTCCTGTTGGGTATAGACCTGTTCCCGCTCCAGCCGGCCGTCCCTCTCATTGACCATTCGCTCGAAGACTTCACGCCTCCCTCGGAAGAGCTCGTTTCCTGGAGCCCGCAGGAGGTAGACGTTATCAACATTCCCCAGAAACGGCTCGATACGCTGGATGAACGCATCGTCGGGCCCCGACAGCGAACTGTAGCCAAATACCTCAATCGGCCTGACGCTTCCCTCGCTCAGATAACGGACTGGCGCCTCCATCCCCCAGTCCAGAACCACCGGGGCCCCCATGCTTCCGTAGCGCAGGTCATAGGCGAGATGGTAGGACGCGTCTGAATGGTCCACCAACCCCCCGCTGCGCGTCAGCGCGCTGTGGTAGGCGGCCGTGGCCCGCAGGTCGAGCAGCACACCGATGCACACGAGAAGCACAAGAATGACCTGGAGTACAGACGCACGGCCGAAAGGCAACTCCAAGAAGTCGCGCGAAGCCAAGGCCTGTAACCGTTTCCACGCCCAACTGGCGGGCACCCGGCGCGGCCTGCGGCTTTCGGCGCCGGCCTGTAATGTCTTCCTGGTCGCCGGGCCGCCTCTCGCCCCACACGATCGCCAAAGTACGTGCAGACCTGCGCCCGTAACAGCAACTGCCAGGGGATGAAGCAGCGCATAGTGGGTGATGAACAGATCGCTGACAGTGAACAGACTGGCCGCGACTGCGGCCGCCAGCAACAGAAACGGCGGTCCGACAACACGGCGGCCAGGTGGCCGGGACAGAGCGGCCGCCGGCAGCGCCAGCGCCAGCCACGGCGCAAGCGCGTTCTGCTCGATTGCGCCCAGGTACCAGAGATGGTCGCCGCGCAACGTCTGCAGCAACTGCTGCCAGCGTACCGTCGCGTTGGTCCAGATGGCAGCATTGTTCACGCCATAGTAGCTGCTGCCGAGATTCTCTGTTATCGTCGTCAGCGTTCCGCCGGTCTTGATGTTGAACAGAAGGAGGGGGATCAGGGGCAACGCGAAAGCGAGCGCAGCCGCGAGGGGCAAGGCAAGATGACGAACATGACGCAGTCTCGTGTGGCTGTATGGCGACGACTTTGCCAGCGAAGTCCGCCTGCTTTCCTCTTCATTTGCGCGAAGAGCGAACCTGCTCCACTGCCAGAGCCGCCATCCCGCGCATAACATTCCGAAAGGCAGGATTATCCACGCCGCCAGCAGTTTTGCATAGACTGCCAGCCCGCCGCACAAAGCCGAAAGAATCAGAGCTCGGCCCTGCCCGAGGCGCAACCAGCGGAGCGCCTGCCAGATACAGGCGAAGGTAAAGGGAATCGTGGCATTCGTTACGAAGATTCCCTGCCGCTGCCAGAATACAAAACTGGGTGCGGCGGCCAGCAGAGTCAGGCATGCGAGAGCAGCCGGGGCAACGGGGGCAACGGGAACGGCACTGCGGTCGCTGAGGGCCAACCATTCCGATATGGATCGTTCCAGCGCGAGCAGCCCGAAAACCGCCAAAGTCAGCGGCAGGAGGCGCAGATTGGGCACGCCAATGCCGGTCACCGCTAGAAACGGTACGGCCAAATAGACGTTCAACGCGCCGATGTAGTCCTGCACCATCAAGGGAAGATTCAGACCGAAGAAGGTTACAGTTGCGTCGCGGAACGCGGTCACCGGCGCTTGCTGGAGCAGCTCGATCGCGTTGACGCCCGCTTCCCTGGCTTCGTCGTAATGGAGACCGGGCAAGCCCAACTGATATGCGGCCAGAAAAAGAAAGAGGCTGACTGAAGCAACCAGCCAGCCAATCCGTACCTTGCTCTGCCCGCGGGTCATTCGACGATCAGTTCCAGGTCGCTGGCGAACGACAGATAGTTCCAGCCGCTGGCATAGAGCCTGACGCTCTCGATGCGAGCCGGTGGCGTCGCGTCCAGCAATTCCATCAGGTTTTCCGACTCATAGCTATGCCAGATGAATTGGGGAACCTGTTCGCCGCCAAACAGAGGATATTCCGGTCTCGGGTTCATGTTATAGAAGCCATAGCCCCACTTTCTTTCCTCGCCAAAATCGTCCGTGTAGGTGATTTCGACGCGTATGGGGAATTCAGAACTCTGCTCGCCCGCGCCTGCCAGAGTCTGCCAGTCCAGATTGACGTCCAGCTTGACGACCATGGAGTCGTAGTTATGCACGTCCTGTTTTACAACCTGGCGAATCCCAATCTCGGTATGGACCTGGTTCGGGCCCTTATAGTAAAAGCGGGCCGCTTTGCGACCGTCCTTCTCGATGAATTCAACCGTGCCCGCAGTAACATAAGGGGGCGTGTAGCTTTCCCACACCTCGCCCAAAGGTCTGGCAAAAGCGCTGTCCTGAAGCAGGTTATGCAAGGCCGCTTCAGCTGGCTCTATTGTCCCGTCAGCCCGAATCCATGAGCGCAGACCGGGTTCAATCTCGACCGGCTCTTGTCCCGGCTGAATGATCCTGGCAACACCTTGCTTCACCACGATCTCGCTGCTCTCGGCGTTGACAAAGAAAGCGTAGTTGCCTTCCTCAAGCTGGGCCTCGCCTTGAGGGGTCTCAATTTGGACTTCGACCGGCCGGTCAAATCCGCTCTTCGTAAATAGCCGCACCTGTCCCTCATGTACTCGAATGCGCAGCCGATAGGGTTCACTGCTGCCGGCAAAGTAGGGGCGCCGGCTTCTCACGATTTCAAGAGTTGTGTTTGGGTAGAGAAATATTGTTCCCATCAATTCATCGCTCTGTCCACCTGCGGGGAGGCCCAACACACCCTGGGCCGCCGCGTCCGTCTCCAACCGGCTGCCTTCGCTAATGCCTTCGCGCCTGTCCGTGAGGGCAATCGGTTGATCGGAATTTGGTGGGTAGAGAAGTACTGTCCCTATCGTGGTCTCGAATTGGAGAGACTGTTTCGCGGCGGCCGAATGGTAAAGCCCGCGTATTGCTATGGGGATGCCCGTCACCAGGACAAGAAAAAGGGCGAAAGAGAGCAGAATGACGATCCAGGCTGCGCGTTCCGGGCGTTCACGCCAGCGGGGCATCGGCTGTGAATGAACGGTCGCCCTCTCGTCAACGGTGGCGCTCGGCGATACCGATGGTTCCGCCGTCATGGTCAGGATTCCTCTCCACCCCGGTCCGGCGGGCGCCCGTTTGCGCCTCGTCTTCCGTTCCCGCGCCCGTGCTGGGAGCGGTTTTGCTTCTTCTCGCGCTCTCTTTCCACCATCTGGTCACTGAGTTTTTCCATCCAGTAGCGGGCGTCACGGTCATTGGGATTGATTTCCAGGGCCCGCTGGAACATTGCGGAGGAACGGCTCAGGTTCCCCTGCTGTTTGTAAATCAGCCCCAAGTGATAGTGGACGTTCGGTGTGGAGGGATCGATCCAGAGCGCCTTTTCGTACGCGGCTATGGCCCTCGCCTGGTGCTTCGGGCCGGAGGTTTCGAGCCGGCCCAGATAGGCGGCAGCCAGGTTGGTCCACAGCAGCACATTTTCCGGTGAAGCATCGACGGCCTTTTTCAGTATCTCGACCGCCTTCGCCCACTTACGCTGCAGGATCAATGCGCCGCCCATATTTATCGCGATATCAGGGTCGTCAGGCATGTCTGCCTGCAGCGGCTCAAGCACGGCGATTGCCTCGCCGGGCCGGTTCGCGCGCAACAGGCGGGCGCTCTCATTAAGTATCCGGCGGTAGTCGGCGGAAGTGCCGCCATTCTCAGAAGTGGAACTGTTCCAATCGCTCTCGGTCATCGCTGTTTGCGTACTTTCACTCGGAAGGATGGGCCCGGCACAGTGTTGTGCAAACACAGTTCAATCGAAGTCAGTCTGCCCGCTCTAACGCTTCGGCAGAGTTGTCCGTTCCCTCGTCTAAATTGTGGAACACTTCGTATTCGTCTAAAGTGGGAGCAAAGAATTCGACTACGAATTCGTTGGGAAGGCCCATTGGCAGCACCAGCTCACTGAGCAGGGCCTGCACGAACATGCGCCTGCGATCAACCTCTATCTGCTGAGATTCCATTTCCCACAATAGAAGCGTGCCATAGGTGCCCTCACCTGTGTAATGAAGATCGAGTTTGCCGATCGTAAGAGGCTGATTCTGTTCGTCGGTCTGGGCCAAGTCAAAGAGTGCATACTGTTCGGAGCTGTGCGTGCGCACCAGACGCTTGAGCTTCAGATTCACCACGCCTCCCAATCATCCGCGTCATCTTCCCAGTCTTCGAGAGATTCATCAAACAGCGGAATCCCCTGGGCATCTCCGTAAAACAAGGCCTCTTCCAGAGCGTGCTCAGCTGTCTTCGCTTCGTCGGAGTCTTCGCTGGCGCTCATGGCATTCAGCATCTCTTTTGCCCGCCTTCCGCCCAACCTGCCTAAAGCGAAGATCGCGGCCAGACGCACCGCTTTGCTCTCGTCGGACAGCAGCTCCATCAGATCTTCGAGCGCGTCTCGGGCCTCCAGCTCGCCGCAGGCTCGCGCCGCGGCCGCTCGCATCTCCGTGTCGGGGCTGCCGAGCTCGGTCTGTACGGTTGAACGCCAGCGCACGTCTGCGCTGCGCCCCATTGCCCGCAGCGCGGCGATTCGCATCTCTTCATCGTGGGAATAGTAGCAGTCTTCGATCAGCTCTCGAATGCCCGTCTCCCCGGAAAAGGCGATGCTCTCCAGCGCGTGGGCCTGGACTGTGAGCGGTTCCATATCGGCATGCAAAACCGCCAACAGCGCGTCCTCGGCGCGCATGGCCAGAGCGGGTGAGAGCTCGTCCAACTCACCGGCCAGCACGAACGCGCCCAAGGCTTCGGCCGCGGCCGCGCGGACGGAATCGTAGGGATCGTTGTTCAGAATGTGGACCAAAGGACCGACAAGATCTGCTTCTCTATCTTCCCACAAGCCGCGGATGGCGAGAATTCGCACGTCGGGCAGAGGATCCTTCAGTGCCAGCCGCAGCAGCCGGCCCAGTTGCACGTGTAAATTGGCGGCGCTTTCTTCCACGAGCGAATGGACTATATGCAGCCTGCAAGCGTCACTGAGCGTCCCCCACGTCTCTTGCACGCGCCTCAAGTCGGCCAGACTCAAATCGGAGAGAACGACCAGTTCATGCGCACTCGGCAGCACATCGTCTTCCCGCAGCTGGGCTAACAGAACCTCGACGGACTGGGCCGGCTCTGGCTGCGTCTGCGTTTCACCGTTGGCTGCGACAGTATCTGTCACTTGCCGCCTCACATACGAATCGTGCAAATTGCCTGAATGCGGAGCTTCATTACCTGCACAGGTCGATTGAATTATAAACGACATTGCCACTGTCGCCAGATGGATGGCGCGTCCCCGCATGCAGCCGCGTAAGGCTACCCGGCCGGTGTTGCGGTCGGCGACTCAGTGGTGACCTCCGTTGGCGTCGGCGTCGGTGTTGCCTGGAGCAATCCAGGCAACACGATTTCGTCTCCTATCTGCAGGCTCGTTACATCCTGGGGGGTGAGTCTGTTTGCCTTGAGAAGTTCAACTTGCGGAATGCCGAATCGATTGGCAATGGCGCCGATTGTATCGCCCTCTCTGATCGTGTAGGTCAGCCAGGCAGGCGTGGGGCTGGGAGTCGGTGTCACCGTCACCGGCGGCGTCGCAGTCGCCGTTCCAGTCACGGTCGGCAGCGGTGGAAATGAAGGAGACGGCGTTGCCGTGTTTTCGACCGCGGCGGCGGTCGCAGTTGGCTCCTCTTCGACGGAGGTTGCCGTTATTGCAGGCGTCCCGGCCGGCGGGACTGCAGTGTCTGCCGCCATGGCTCCGGCCTGAGAGCCGTCAGCCGCTGCACCGGATTCCTCCGGCGTCGGAGTTGAGTCCGTGACAACTGCCGGCGCCGCATCGGAGCTGGACGGCTCATCCGGCTGGCCGGGGCCGCTTTGAACCACCGCGGGCGCCAGGCTCTCGCGCGCGAGCCGTACGGTCGGTTCACTGTCTGAAGAGGCCGGTGTAATCACGAAGTTCGGGAGCAGCGGTAAGTTCCCGTTTTCCTGCAGGAAGGAAGGCATTCCGCGGGCGAGCAGAACAACGGCCAGCGCCACGACAAGCAGCGCCGGTACGCCAATTGTGAGCAGTCGCGATGGCGCAGCCTGCAGGTTGCGTCCACAACTGGGGCAGATTACGTGGTCTGTTGTGGCGTGCTTCCCGCAGTGGAGACACCGTACCCTGGTGACACGCGGGATCAGGCGAGTTCCACACTCTGCGCAGACGGTCTGGTTTTGTAGGACAACGGTATAACAGGTAGGGCAGCGCTTTGCGCCCCAGGATGGGACTTGCGCTCCCGAGCGGGTTTCTGACTGGGGTGGAATAAACTGATCGGAATCGGCATCCGAAAAGCTATTATCATCTAAAGACATTGTCGGGGCTTGAATCTCGCCTATCCGCGAACTGCCGGGTTACCTCTGTCCTGTCACGGCCCCAACAGTTGGGACCAGTCGATGCCTTGTGGTCCGGACCGGATGTCATTGATTGTAATGACAACCATTAATCCCAGCAGTAAGACAAAGCCGACCAGGTGAATTACGCCCTCTTTTTCCGGTGGTATGCGACGCCCGCGCAGCTTCTCGATGAAAATGAACAGCAATCGGCCTCCATCAAGAGCGGGAATCGGCAACAGATTGGCAATGGCCAGGCCGGCGCTTATGATGGCGGCCAGCTGCCAAACCGGGAACCAGAGTCCGGTATCGGCAGTGGCGCTGACGGCTCCGCCGACAAGCTGCGCGATTCCAACCGGGCCGGAAAGCGCGGCGTCCTGCGGAGCCAGTTGCCCGGAGATCAGCAAGACAGGCAACGCGATCACCGCCTGCACATAGTCGACGATGCCAACGATTCCTTGCCAGATACTGTGGAAAAAAGGCAGCGTAACCAACATGAGATTTCCACCAATGCCAACGCCCATCGCACCCTGGCCGGGCGGGGGATCCTGACGGGCCAGCACATCGCGGGAATACAGTTCATCGCCGCGCAGCATCGTCACTGTAATCGTCTCTCCCAAATGGGACCGTACTACATCGCCGAGGTTGCGTTCAGCCGTTACCACCTCCCCGTTTACGGCATAGAAGATGTCCCCTGGCATCAGGCCAGCCCCCTCCGCCGGGCTGCCCGGCGCGACCAGGGTGATCTGAGTATGCAGAGCAGGTTGCGAGGAGACGTCCTCCAAGAGAAGCTTCAGCTCGGCGCGAGTAGCAAAGGGAACCTGCAAGGTGTGCAGAGCATCACCGCGCAGTATGACGACAGTCCCGGCTTCGTCGGCAAAAGCGGGCGTTCGCCGCTTCGGCGTCAGCAGCTCACCCGTGTTTACGTCAATATAGACTGGTCGACCGTTGAGTCGGATGAGCGTGTCATTCTGCTCGAGAGCGACTCCCATCAATTCGGTACCGGGAGAGACATCGCTCAACAGGGGGTGGGCGGCGCCGGCGGGAAAGCCGGAGAAGACACTGGCAATTGAAAAGAAGATCGCCAGAATAAAGTTCATCGCCGGTCCGGCCAGGAGAGTAAGAACGCGGCCGCGTTTGCGGGCCGCGTTGAAGGAGCCGGGGCTGGTGTCGGCCATATCCTCTCCCTTCATGCGCACAAACGCGCCGAAGGGGATGGCGTTGAGCGAAAAGACAGTGCCGTCGTAGGTGAATAACTTGACCAGTCGCGGCGGGAAACCAAAGACGCCGAACTCTTCAACCTCAATTCCATTGCGCCGTGCAACCAGGTAGTGGCCCAGTTCATGGAAGAAGATCAAGAGGCCCAACAGGAGAAAAAACGAAACAATAGTTAAGAACATCCGAGTCCTTACTCCGAAATCCGCAGAGGAGGCGCAATCCAGGCCCGCTCTCAAATCTGCATATCATGGGCGGTGAAACGACGCGCCCTGCGCACGTGTCTCTGCCAAGCGCCCCGGCAACAGGGAGGAGCAGCAACTGAACTCCTGGAACGCTCCCATGGAATTATTATTATACTAGGACGCCAAAATAGCGGGCAAATACTTCAGGCCTACCCTATCCCCGCAAACTGACCACGATTCGGCGCCGATCGACGGCCGGTCCGTACCCTCCGGAGTCCGCACAGTGGACATGAAGAAGCTGATGATGAATGCAGAGGGATTTTCAGGAGAGGCCACGCGGCGCCCCGGCATGAATCAGAGTGCCGGGAGGGTCGGAGAGATCGGTCAGCGCGGAAAACACGGCGCCCGGCAAGAGCCCGCCGCAGACGATTACCTCCAGGCCAGGCAGGGCGCGAACCATACGCAGGGACTGTTCGACCTTTGCGGCCATGCCGCCCGTCACATCGGTGGCATGGCTGGCGCCGAGTGCCGCCTGCAGAGAATCGAAAGAGGAGGGCGTAATCTCCCTCAACAGGGCGGCTGTCGGCTCCTTTCGGGGATCGCTGGTATACACACCGTCTACCTCGCCTGCCAGCACAATCCGGACCGGCGGCAGCTGCGCGGCCATCTCTTCGAAGATCTCCTCGGTGCTGGCAATTGTGCCGCCGCGCACGCTGTCGAGCGCCACATCTCCGTGAATCAACGGCAGGAGTCCCCGCTCCAACGCCAGGCGCACAGTTTCGGCCGGCCCGCTGACGACTCGGCCGTCCTTGCAGCGGAGAGCCGCGCTGGGCTGCACAGTCCAAGCGGGCAGGTCTACCTGCAGAAGTTGTGCGGCGACGATACGGTTCAGGCGCGCGGCCGCATCGGCCGTGACAGCGAAGCCATACCAATCGTCCTCGCTGCTGACGCCAATGCGGGTTCCATGTCGCTGCGCGCTGACATGGCCAAAACTGCCGCTGCCGTGTCCCAGAACGAGTTGGCGTCGCGGACACGCCTTTCTGGCCCGGGCAATTTCCCGGGTCAGCCGCTCCAATACATCCAGTCTGGGCGTTTCGGGGTTGTCCTTTTCGGTGATCAGCGAGCCGCCGAGTTTCAGGTAGATGAGGGGCACAGTGGTTACCGCTATCCGGCTACAGGCCGGCGCCGCCTGCCCCGCCGTCAAGATCGGGCAGGTAGCTGCTGAGAGTTTCCAACAGTGCCTGCTCCTGCTCCGGCAGAACGGTTCGCAGGTCGAACAGCAACTGGTCTTTCTGGATCCGGCAGATTATGGGCGGTTCAGCCTGGCGCAACAAGGCGGCCGCGCTGTCCGGCCGCGGCATGTCAAGCGCCAGCAACGACGTGGGCAGCGTTTCGCCCGGCAAACTGCCGCCGCCAATTGTGCTCCTGCCTTGGATCACTGCGGACTCGATTTTCGCCGCGGTCAGCTGGCGTTGGAACTCACGTGCGCGCTCTTTAACGGAATCTCCCTTCTCCGCGATCATGCGCCAGACGGGTATCTCGGCAGTGGCACGCCCCCGTCGATAGGACTGCAGCGTGGCATCCAGTGCAGCCAGGGTCATCTTGTCAACGCGCAGGGCGCGGGCCAGCGGATGTGCGCGCAATCTTCCGATCAGTTCGGCTTTGCCCACGATCAGACCGGCCTGGGGACCGCCCAGGAGCTTGTCGCCACTGAATGTGATGATGTCCGCGCCGGCCTGCACGCTGCTCTGTACCATCGGTTCCGGGGCCAGCCCGAACCGGGCCGTATCCAGCAGTGTGCCGGAGCCGAGGTCGTCGATGACCAGCGGACGGTCGCCATATGCTCGGCTCTGAACTTCGCCGGCTGGTTCGCTCTCGACACTGGCGTCCACGACCTCGGCAGCACGCCGCGATCTGGCGGATCCCTGCTCGCGGGCAATCTCGACCAGTTCTGAAAGTTCCGGCTTTTTGACGAAGCCGACCTGCTTGAAGTTGCTGGCATGAATCCTCATGAGGGCGGCTGTCCGGGGGCCGGTTGCGCCCGCGAAATCGTGCGGATGCGTGCGATTGGTTGTGCCGACTTCCACCAAAGTTGCCCCGCTCTGCCGCAACACGTCGGGGATACGAAAGCCGCCCCCGATCTCGACTAGCTCACCGCGGCTGACGATCACCTCCCGACCCTGGCACAGCGCCGTCAGTGCAAGGAAGACGGCCGCGGCGTTGTTGTTGACCACGAGCGCGTCTTCGGCGCCGGTCAGCTGGCATAAGAGTCGGGCCGGGTGGGCGTGACGGCTGCCCCGCTGACCGGCCTCCAAATCGTATTCGAGCGTACTGTACCCCTTTGCCAGACGGACGACGGCATCCTGAGCCTCATTGCCGAGGGGCGTGCGTCCTAAATTCGTGTGAATGATTACGCCGGCGGCATTGATGACAGGGCGCAGGGAGGAGGAGGAAGCTGCAAGCACGCTGTCCGTGATGCGCGTCCTCCACTGTCCTTCCGTGGGCGCCGGCTCTCCGCTGTCGATGGCAGTGCGCGCCGCGTCGAGTTCAGCCCGGGTTGCCTCGGTGACAGGGCCGCTGCCGTAGGCCGCAGCGAGTGCGGCGATCTCCGGCACTGATAAGAGCTTGTCGACTGCCGGCAGCTTTCGATACTCCGAAACTTCGCTCTGCCGCTTTTCGCTGTCAGAGGTATTGGGAGGTCGGTTGGAACCAGTTTCTTTCATGGCTCTGTCTTCACGCCGCAGAGTCTCGCACAAAGCAGGATCGCAACTGTACTGTCTCGCTGCCAAACAACCCAGGAACTAGCCTGAACCGTAGCGCGGCAAATGATCGACCGGCAGGTCTGCCAAGAAGGGATTTCCGCGGTCACGGTCGGACAGTTGCGGCGCGCCTTGCTTCCAATCCACCGCCAGCTCCGGATCATTCCAGGCTACGCCATGTTCGTCCGAGTTATCATAATAGTTGTCAACATTGTAGGTGAGTACGGCATCCGTCAGCGCCAGAAATCCATGCGCAACGCCGACCGGGATGAAGACGCCCATGTAGTTGTGCTCGCCGATTTCAAGCGTCTCTGTCTGCCGAAAAGTCGGGCTGTCCGGCCGTAGATCGGCAAGAGCTACCTGAACTGTTCCGTTCACGCAGAACCAGTAGTCGACTTGATGATAGTGGAAGTGCAGCCCGCGCAGCACGCCAGCACTTGAATAACTTACGTTGGACTGTACGCGCGCCCAGCTGCGTTGCGGAAACCACTCTTTGCGGAACGTCTCCAGAAAGCGGCCGCGGTCATCGCCGAAAGCGCGTAGTGCGGCGAAGTTAACGCCTTCAATCAGCTGTGAATCAGTAATATCTGGCACAGGAAACCCTTTGGCATCTCTGACATTGAGGCAGCGAGTTGGACGCAATAAATGTCTTCTTCACTCCGGTCAGCCGCCCCCCATCAGGGCCGGCTTTCTATGTCGTCAGCAAACGCATTCGCTCAATAATCCTGTTGATCTCAGCAGCTTTGAGCTGGTACGAGGCCCGGTTGACAACGAGCACCGCCTGGCTCTCCAGGATGGTGCGGATCTCCACCAGCCCGTTCATGCGCAGAGTTGTCCCGGTCTGGACCACGTCGACTATCAGATCGGCAAGACCCAGGATCGGCCCAAGCTCGACTGAACCGCCCAGCGTGATGATCTCAGCGTTTACGCCTCTATCGGCGAAGAACTGGCGGGTGAGGCGCGGATACTCGGTCGCGATGCGGGGCTGGCTCATGTAGCGCAACGGCGTACCCGGCAAGTTGAAAGATGAAGCCGGCTTGACGGCAAGGTCATCAGAATTGCTACTCTTTCCAGGTGGGCCTGCTGCCTCGTCCGCCGGGCCGGCGACGCTGAGGCGGCAGTGCCCAAAAGGAAGCAGCAACGGTTCATAGACCGCCCGGTCCGTCTCCCGCACGACGTCGAGTCCGCAAATGCCAAGGTCGGCTGCACCGTGTTCGACGTATGTGGGCACATCGCGCGGTTTGGCCATCACAAAGCCGGTCGAGCCGTCTGCCGCCGGCAGAATCAGCTTGCGGCTTTCCGTGTCGGTGGGGATGGATAGCCCGGCCTTCGCCAGGAAGGATAGACTATCCTGTGCCAGCCGCCCCTTTGGTAAGGCAAAGAGCAGGGACTGTTCGGTTCGACTGCTTACCATGTTGGGCTGTGACTGGTCGATGGATTCTGCCGGGCCGCGATACGGAGCCGCAATTTTTGAAGTCATGTTGGCAGCTCTTCTCGACATGCGGCCGTCCAGCCTGATAGCCGGCTTTCTTCGAGCTGGCCGAGCAGCACATAGTCCCCCTGGTCGTCGCGCCGGTGATGCTGGAATCCATCTTCCCAAACGAGGACGTCGCGTACGTCAGTCTCGGCCGCATAGGCAATGGCGGAATCAACGGTCCAGTTGTTGACGTCAACCTGAATATGCAGCCCAGCCTGGCGTAACTTCTGCACCTGGGCCAGAGCATCCGGGCTTCCATGAGACAGCGCCAGCGCGGCCTGCGGTCGTCGACGGCCGTTCGCCGCATCCGCCTCGTCCTGCCGCTGCCGAGCCACCAACAGCCGGTCCACTCCCAAGGCCACTCCCACCGCCGGTTGAGAAGGTCCGAAGCGGCCCACAAGGTCATCGTATCTCCCGCCGCTGGCGACCGCTGTGCCCAGGCCGGGCGTTATCGCCTCGAATGAGACGCCCGTGTAGTAACCTAAATTGCGAATCTCAGTCAGATCGATGATGAGGCTATCCAGAATGTCGTAACCGAGCAGAGCGTCAACGATACGACGAAGGTTTTGCAGAGCTTCGTGCATCCCTCTGTTCTGAATGTGGCGTTCGGCCAGTGACAGGATGCCATCTACATTTCCGCCGATCAGCTGCGGCAGCGTTTCAACCGCTTGGCGCTGCCCGGTGCGGAGGGGCGTGTCCCGCAGAAAGTCGTCCAGAAGCGGTTCGCTCTTTCGCTCCAACGCCCATTGCAACTGCTGAGTCTGCTGCGGATTGAGCGCCAGCGCTTCAAGGAGACAGCGATAGTAACGGATATGCCCGACAATCTGTCGAAATTCCTTCAGGCCGGCAGCCTTCAGGGCGGTGGCGGTAAGCGCCAGGATTTCGGCGTCGGCTGCGGGGCTCGGCGCGCCAATCAACTCGCCACCTACCTGCCAGAATTCGCGCTGACGGCCGGCTTGTGGTTCCAGGTAGCGGAAGACGCTGCCGCCGTAACAGAATCGCTGCGGCATCGGCCAGTCGTGGAGCCGGGCTCCCACCAGGCGGGCCACCGATGTGGTGAATTCGGGCCGCAGGGAAAGCGTGCTGCCGTCACGGTCGAGAAAGCGGTACATGCCGCTGCGCAACCGGTCGTCATACTGGGCGCTCAAGGTCGAGTCGAACTCAAACATCGGCGGAATTACGTCGCCGTAACCCCAGCCGCGAAACGTCTCCATCAGTTGATCGAGGAGGCTCTGCCGGCTGCTGGCTTCATCCCAGAAGTAGTCGGCGACACCGAAGGGGACGTGTCCGTTCATCTGCCCTGCTCGCGCTTTCGTTGACTGTTGGCCTGAAGTGTCTCGATCTGTTCCTTTGGCGTGTATGAGGCCGTTCTGGCCGACTCGGCGCTGGACGCGCTCTCTTCCTGCGGCGTGAGTCCGCCCAGTTCCCCCAGAACGGCAACCCGTGAGACCGTCTGCTTTGTGGAGGTGCTGGCGCAGGCAGGGCAGTCCGGCTGCTGGTCCTGCGCGGAGGCCATAGTTGGCCAGAGCCGGTCGAACCGGTTGTCGCATTCCAGGCAGATATACTCGTATATCGGCATATCGATCTCCGTTCCGCCTCAGCTGTCTTCGCCCCGGCAGTCGCTCTATGCTTCGACTGACCACAGTATGCCAAAGGAGGAACCAATGCTCAAAGGCTGGCACTCCCCAAAGAGTTCAAACACTCTGGCCAGATGGCATTGGGATGCTCCCCCCCGGCCGCACCATTTGGACAGGCCACATCCCTGGTTGTATACTGTCGGCAACTGAATACAGAACGTCAGCGGTGCCCGCGGTCCGGATACCAGGGCTGAAAAGGCGAAGCCGGTTAGAGTCCGGCGCTGTCCCGCAACTGTAAGGGAGAACATCCTACGCCCCCTTCAAGCTTGAAGGGAATCTCGCACGAGATTCGGTGGGAGTTTTCTCAAGCCAGGTCGACCGCCTCTGTCGTGCTCTTGAAACATCTCGTGGATTGGGTGACGGAGTGAAGTCTCCGCATGTGGGGGCTGCATGACCGGTAGCGTCCGATCTCGACAGAGATCGGACGTTTCAGTTTGTCCGGCTGTTTCGGGTGACGCGGCAGGGGCATCAACCCATTTCAAACTCTGAGGAGAGAGTGATGCAACGTCTGCCAAACTACCTTCTTGTCATCGTATTTCTGATTCTGTGCGGTTGTGTTGCACAGCCAACTACGGTATCCTCGCCGCCGGACGGCGCCTCAGGCAACTCTGCCGCGGCGGCTGCGTCTCCGGACCAGAACCTGCATGACGGCTGCGTCGAATCGTACGACCCGGCAGTCGACTATTTTCCACAGAAGCTGTCGGTTGCCTATGCCTCCGGCTTCGACGTCGAATATCACAACAACTACAAAGTCGTTACCGTCACCAATCCGTGGCAGGGGGCGCAGGAGAGTTTCCGTTATGTGCTACTCCAGTGCGGCACGCCGGCCCCTGAAGGCGTTGAAGGCGCCGTCGTCGAAGTGCCGGTCAAAAACATCATTGCCATGTCGACCACCTATCTGCCCACTCTTGAGGATCTGGGACTGATTGACAGGCTGATTGGGTTGGACAGCTACATGTGGACGACGAACCCGGCCGTGCGCACGCGCATCGAGTCCGGAGACATCGCCGAAATCGGCGGCGGCGCGGCCGTCAATGTGGAGCTGACGCTCGACCTGGACCCCGCGCTGGTGATGACCTACGGGACCGGTTTTGCCGACTATGACACACATCCTGTGCTGTTGGAAGCTGGTATTCCCGTCGCGCTAAACGGCGACTTTGTTGAGCAGAGTCCGCTCGGCCGGGCGGAATGGATGAAATTCATCGCGCTGTTTTTCAACCGGGAGGCTGCCGCCGCCGCGCAGTTCGACACCGTCGCGATGGAATATCATGCCGTGGCGGAACTGACGGCGACCCTTACTGAGCGGCCCTCGGTACTGCTCGGGAGCGTCTACAACGGCACCTGGTATGTTGCGGGCGGCGGGAGCTACATGGCCAGATTACTGGCCGACGCCGGCGCTGCCTACCTCTGGTCGGATGAAGGGGATGTGGGCGCGCTTCCGCTGGACTTTGAGTCGGTATACGCGGTGGCGGCAGAGGCCGAATTCTGGCTCAACCCCGACAATTCCTTCTGGTTCAGCGTCGAAAACGTACTCGACAGCGACCCCCGCTACGGCGATTTTGCACCGCTGAAACGTGGACAGATGTACAACAACAACGCCCGAGTGAACGAGAACGGGGGCAATGCCTATTACGAAGAGGGCGCAGCCCATCCCGAAAGGGTTCTGAAGGATCTGGTTAAGATCCTGCACCCGCATCTGCTTCCGGATCACGAACTCCGGTTTTACCAGCAGGTCCAATGACCAGGATTTCGCCCCGGCGAAAGTGTGACAGCCGGCGTTGGCGCGGTTCGGGAGGCCCGGGCGCCCCGTGAGAGCCGTTCTGATCAGTGTTGCGGTCGCGTTTCAGTTTCTGACAATCGTACCGCCGCCCCTGCGCCGGAAAGTTTCGCCTGAAGAGTTGGGAAAGTCGGTGACCTTTTTCCCGCTTGTTGGCCTGCTGATGGGGCTTCTTCTGTTCGGGCTGCATAGGCTTCTGTCTGCCATCTTCCCGGTAACGGTGGCAGCGGCGATCCTGCTGGCTGTCTGGATTGCCTGCAGCGGGGCTCTGCACTTTGACGGCCTTCTGGACGCGGCGGACGGCCTGCTGGGAGGTCGCACGCCGGAGGACCGAATGCGCATCCTCCGGGATGAGCGCGTCGGCGCGTTTGCAGTCGCCGCCGGAGGTACGGTGCTTCTGTTGAAGTTCGCCGCAACGGGGAGCATTGGGGCGGCGGGCGCACTCATCGCCGCGCCGGTCGTGGGGCGGTGGCTGACCAGTATGGGCGTCGTTCTGTTCTCGTATGCCCGTCCCGATGGTCTGGGACGGGATATGAAGGACAACGCCGGCTGGCCCCAGGCCGCCGGAGCGACGGCCATTGCTGCCGCGACGCTGGGACTCCTCGCTCCGTCCGTGGGCATCGCGGCTACCGGCGCGGCTATGGTCCTGGTCTGCATCAGCGCTTGGCTTCTTGTCAGATTCACTTTGTCGCGTATCCCAGGGCTGACCGGCGATATCTATGGCGCGTTGTGTGAAGTCGGTGAGACCGTCTGCATCGTGACGCTGGCGGCAAACTGGGCTGCCTAGGACAAAACTTCCTTGTCATTGAGGCCCGCTGCAGAGCGAGTCTCCGGCTGCAAAATAACCTGACTGGCGGACAATCGGGAACACATTCCGGGGCCTGTTGACTCGCCGGCTGGAAGAAGGAAAGAAATCAGTGGGGGATCTGATACTGATTCTTGGCGGCGCCCGCAGCGGCAAGAGTGCAGAAGCCGTCCGTACAGCGAGTGAGCGCGCAGAGGGACAGGTGCTCTTTGTGGCGACCGCTGAACCCGGCGACGATGAAATGCGGCTTCGCATAGAGAAACACAGGGCCGAGCGCCCCGTACACTGGCACACGCTGGAGGCGCCGCGCAATGTCGGGCAGGCGATCGGTGGACAGTCCCAGACCTTTGCGACCATTATCGTGGACTGCATCACGCTACTGGTATCGAACCTGCTGGTCGACAGTCCAGAGCCTTATGCTGAAGCAGTACGGCTTGAGGTGGACAGGGAGATCGCGGAGATCCTGAAAGCGGCGAACGATATGCCGGACACGAGCCAGTTAATTGTCGTTTCAAATGAGGTGGGTACCGGCATGGCGCCCCTCACGCCTTTAGGGAGAGCCTTCCGTGACCTCGTGGGTCAGGCGAATCAGGCATTGGCCGCGGCCGCTGACCGAGCGGTCCTGATGGTGGCCGGACTTCCGTTGATGCTGAAGGGTGGGGAACGCGAGCATCCCGTCTCTGTCCGCCTGGAATCAGCGGCGAAGGCAGCCGCAACGAGAGATGAATAGAGAGAATGTTCCCTTCGCGACATCCAGTATTCGGGTCCACCCTTCGCTGACGCGGGGCTTTTCCGTTGCCCCCGGTCTGCTGCTGGCCGGGCTGGCGTTCGTGGCACTTGCGGCATTCATGTTGAGCTTGGCGGTAGGTTCCGTTCGCATCCCTCTTGACGAGATCGTGTCAGTGCTGTTAGGTGGGGATGCCTCCAAGCAGGCCTGGGCGACGATTGTTCTCAAATTCCGCTTGCCCAAGGCCTTGACCGCGATGCTGGCCGGCGCCGCACTTTCGGTCAGCGGACTGCAGATGCAGACCCTGTTCCGCAATCCTCTCGCAGGACCGTTCGTGCTGGGTATCAGCTCCGGCGCCAGCCTGGGCGTCGCTTTGAGCGTGCTGCTGGCCGGCGTGGCTGTCGGCCTCGGCGGCAGCACGACCCTTCTGGCGGGGATCAGTCTTGCGGGTGATACCAGCCTGGCCCTGTCCGCGATTGCCGGCTCCGGTCTGGTGCTGCTGCTTGTGATGTCGGTGGCCCGAAGAGTGCAAAGCGGCATGACGCTGCTCATCCTGGGCCTGATGTTCGGATATACGACGAGCGCCCTGGTGAGCGTGCTGATCTATTTCAGTGTCGTTGAGCGCATTCAAGCCTACATCTCCTGGACGTTCGGCTCTTTCGGCGGCGTCACCTGGCGCCAGCTCCAGGTCATGGCGCCGGCGATTCTTGTGGGATTGGCGGGCGGTCATCTGTTGATGAAACCTTTGAACGCGCTGCTTCTGGGGGAGACCTACGCCCTTTCTCTTGGACTGAATGTACGCCGTGTGCGCCTGGGAATTATCGGCACGTCGGCAGTGCTGGCCGGCGTTGTTACCGCTTTCTGCGGGCCGATCGGTTTTCTGGGGATCGCGGTGCCGCATCTCTGCCGCAGTCTGCTGCATACGTCGGACCACCGGCTGCTGCTGCCCGCCGTCTCTTTCATGGGCGCCACGCTGGCCCTGGGCGCAGATATCGTCGCCGGGCTGCCCGGCAGTCAACTGACTCTGCCCCTGAACGCTGTGACCGCTCTGCTTGGCGCGCCGGTTGTCATCTGGGTGATCCTCCGCCAACGCAATCTGCGGCAGGCATTCGCAGGTTGACCGGGTGCTGGCATGATGATGAACGGGACAGTGCTGCGAACGAGAGACCTCTCCATAGGCTATCGCCGCGCCCGCAAAGCTCCCGTTGTCATCGCCAGCGATCTGAATTTCTCACTAGGGCCGGGGGAGCTGGTCTGTTTGCTGGGGCCGAACGGCGCCGGAAAGTCGACCCTCATGCGTACGCTGGCCCGTTTGCAACCTTCTCTGTCAGGGCAGATCTGGCTGGATGAACGACCCCTCGACGACCTGAGGCCCGGCCAGCTGGCCCGCCGCCTGAGCATCGTGTTGACAGACCGGGTCGACGTGGGCGCGATGTCCGGTTACGGACTGGTCAGCCTGGGCCGCCATCCCTATACCGGCTGGACAGGGACGTTGAGCGTGCAGGACCAACAGATCGTTCAGTGGGCGCTGCACGCCGTGCGCGCCAAAGATCTGTCTGACCGGCTGACTGTCGAGATGAGCGACGGCGAGCGTCAAAAAGTCCTCATCGCCCGTGCGCTGGCGCAGCAGCCGCGGGTCATGCTGCTGGACGAGCCAACCGCCTTTCTCGACCTCCCCCGGCGGGTGGAAGTGATGGATCTGTTGCGCCAGCTCGCCAGCGAGAACAGCCAGGCAATCCTGCTTTCCACACACGATCTCGACCTGGCTTTGCGCAACGCCGACCGTCTATGGTTGCTGTCGGCGGATGGCGAACTCTTCGACGGCGCGCCCGAGGACCTGATCCTCAACGGCGCGTTTGAACGCGTTTTCTCCGCCGAAGGGGTGACATTCGACCGCGAGCGCGGATCCTTTCATACGCGACAGGAAGCCTGCGGGCGGCTGCGATTGGAAGGAGACGGCGTGGCGGCCTTCTGGACGCGGCGCGCACTGGAGCGAATCGGGTACGCGGTGGAGCGCGAAGGAGAGAACGGGGCGTCTTCTTCCTACCCGTCAAACCTCAATCCTCCGCAATCGGTCAACGGCGCCGTTACCGTGCGCAAGCAGGACGGCGGCTTTATCTATATGCTTGACATTGAAGGGCGAGCAGAACTGTTTACGACGTTAAATGCTCTGACCACATACCTGCGCCGCGGCGGCGCCGGAGGAGAATCTGATGCCAAGGTTGACGAAGATCTATACGCGCGGCGGTGACGACGGGACAACCGCCCTGGGCGGCGGTCAGCGCGTCCCCAAGGATTCTCTGCGCGTCCAGTTGTACGGGACCGTTGACGAGTTGAACGCGCACATTGGTGTCGCGTTGGCCAGCGGCCTGTGCGAGCGCTTGCAAAGGACGCTGCCTGAGATTCAGAATGAACTGTTCCACCTGGGATCGGATCTGTGCTTTCTGGAAGAGGATAAAGTACGCTATACGCCCCCGCAGATCGAGGAGCGCCACGTGGACCGATTAGAGGCGTTGATCGACGAGTTGACGCCGGTCGTCGGCCCCCTGGAAAACTTTATCCTGCCGGGCGGATCGCAGGGCGCATCCTACTTGCACGTCGCGCGAACCGTGTGCCGGCGGGCGGAACGGGAAGCAACTTCGCTGGCCAATGAAGAGAAGATCAACCCGCAGGCAATGCGCTATCTGAATCGTCTGTCCGACGCGCTCTTCGTGATGTCCCGCCTCGAGAATCTGCGACAAGGGGTCGCGGAGCCGCTGTGGGACCCGGCGGCATGAGTGAACGCGGTGTCTCCAGGAGCGCCGCGGCCCGCTAACGCTTCCACGACTTGCGAACCTTTCCCTTTGCACTGCCTGGCTTAAGTGGGGGTACAGATGGAGGAGATTTCAGTGGATCTGCCGGAGATGGCGCCCTACACGCGTCACGTTTTCATATGTTCAGGGCCGTTCTGCGATCCCGACGGCAAGGCGAACTGGCTCTATGCACAACTGGCCCGCAAGTTGGGCGATCTGGGAGAGTACGACAACCCACTGCGGATTAAGCGGGGGACCTCGCCATGTCTGGGCGTATGTCACAGCGGCCCCGTACTGGTCGTTTACCCTGAAGGCATCTGGTACTGTCAGGTCGATGAAGCCCTGCTGGACAGAATCGTCGAGGAGCATCTCCGCAACGGCAAACCCGTCGAGGAAGCGATCTATCATCGCCTCAGTGACAACGTTCACTCAAGTGACGTCAGATAAGCGAAAACTGCACTCAGTCCGTCCGGGCTGATCTTGGTCGAGCCGAACAGGTGATCGGGTCCAAGTTCGCCCCCGGTGCGAATCAGATCCTCGAATTCGTCTTCGCTCAGGGTGAGACCCACGAGCGATGAAGCCTGATCGGTGCCCGCAGCGCCTTCGCCGTGGCACTCAGCGCAACGATTTCCGTAGACAAACTCTCCCGTGGCAAGGTCCGGCGCCTCCGCGGCCTCCTCTTCGTCCTCCTGTCTGTCCGCTTCGCTTGCGCCTTTCAGATCCGTGACCGGCGTCGGCTGGTCAAATCGGGCCGCCGGCATCGTCGGCACCGCGCTGCTGTCGCTGTCCGCAGGCGCCTCTTCGCCGGTTGATTCCCCGCCGGATTCGGTCAACTCATCACCCGGTCCGCATCCTGCCGCCAGAGTAAGGAGCAACAGGAGGACGGTTAAGGCCGGCACAAAGCGGCTGGTAACTCTTCTTATGTTCGTTTTCTTCTGTACCATATTGCCGGCCCTCTCCTTCCGTCTTCCTGGCCTGGACATCGTGCTCTGTCGCTGGCTGCGATGAGGGGCGAGTAAGAGAATTCGCCTCAAGGACTCCTCATTCGATCATCTTTGGGTCCAGCGCGTCCCGCAAGCCGTCGCCGACAAACGAGAATCCGAGCATGGCCAGCGCAACTGCAATGGTGGGGAAGAGAGCCAGATGCCAGTAGACGCGCACGTACGCATTGCTGACGCCGACCATCTTCCCCCAGCTGGGGATCGGATCGTTAATGCCGATACCGAGGAAGCTCAGCCCGGCCTCCCCAAAAATCGCTGCTGGGATCCCGAAACTGATCGAAACCAGGATCGGTGTCAAAGCGTTTGGGAGCAGATGGCGTAGAATGATCCGATTCTGACTCACCCCCGTGCAGCGCGCCGCCTCAATATATTCCTTCTCCCTCAGCGAAAGAATCTGCCCACGCGTCAAGCGGGCGATACCGATCCAACTGGTGATGCTGAGTGCGAAAATAACCTTTGTGATACCGCCACCCCAGACCGATATGATTAGAATCGAAAACATCAGACCGGGGAAGGCCGTCATGGTGTCGATGAAGCGGGAGATGACAAAATCGGTGCGGCCTCCCACATACCCTGCCAGGCTGCCGAGCGGTACGCCGATCAGAAAAGCAACCATCTGCACGGCGATCCCCACGGTCATCGACGTGCGGGCGCCGTAAATGAGACGGCTCAGGTAGTCCCGGCCCACCTCGTCCGTGCCAAGTGGGTGGCCCGGCAGTTCAAAGGGGAAGCGCAGAACGCGATCAAAATATACCTTGTCGTAGGGAAATGGGGCAACCAGGTCGGCGAATAACGCCAGAAAAAGAAAGAGCAGGACGATTGCGAGACCAAAGACGGCCAGCCGGTTTCGCAGAAATCTTCGGGCGGCGTCATGCCAGAGGGTTCGGTGACCTTCCCCGCCCGCTGGCGCTACGTCTAAGCCGGTCGCAGCCCTGGCCGTCACTAGGCTCCTCCCTCCGCGCCCAGCCGAACGCGCGGATCGATCCAGGTATAGATGACATCAGTGAACAGATAGGTAAGACTCCACAAAAAGGCGATCAGCAGAAAGAGCGCCATGATCATGGGATAATCGCGATTAAAGATGCTTGTGACGAAAAATTTACCCAGGCCGTTAATGCGGAACACTGCCTCGATGAAGATGCTGCCTGTCAGTAAATTGGGAATTATGACGCCAAGGGCGGTCACCATCGGGATCAGCGCGTTGCGCAGGATATGGCGAAGCATGATCGCCCTGTTTCCCAACCCCTTTGCTCTGGCCGTACGCGTAAAATCCTGGCGCATCACATCCACCACGCTGGAGCGCGTGTAGCGGGCGATGATCGCCAGCGGGCCGAGCGCATAGGCGACGACCGGCATGATCCAGTCGGTACAGACGAAGGCGCTCCCTACCAGACAGGAATCGGATGCATTCCAGCCGCCCATCGGCAGCCAGTCGAGCCGCACGGCAAAAAAGAGTATCAGCCACATCGCCACCACAAAGCTCGGCACCGTGATCCCCAACATGGCGATAAAGGTCGTGATGTTGTCGATCCAGGAGTTCTGGTGATAGGCGGCGTAGATTCCCAAAGTTATCCCCGCGCCGAACGCGAGCAACACGGTCATCACTCCCACCTGCGCCGTCACCTTCCAGCTCTTGGCTATCAGAGCGGTCACGGTCGTGGTCGGCTGCTGGTAAGGGATGCCAAAATCGAAGTGCAGGACCGCATTCTTCATGTAGTTCAGATATTGAATGTGGATCGGTTTGTCGAGGCCGTACTTGCGGAGAATGTTTTCTTTGGCTGCCGGTGGAAGAGGGGCTTTGGTTTCGTCAAAGGGGCCGCCCGGCACCTGGTGCATGAGGAAGAAGGTGACAACGGAGACGACAAAAAGGACAAGAATCAGTGAAAGAATCCGTCCTAAGATGTAACGTGCCATGGAGTTGCCTGAGTACGTGATACGGTGGCGGGAGGCCGCCAGGGCGGCCTCCCGCTTCGCTCAATCGCAACTTGATTATCGAGGGCATACCTGCCGAGGACTACTCGGCTATATAGATGAGCGAGATGTCCTGGTCATTGCCCCAGTGCCAGCCGGTAATGCCCTGAGAGTCGGGGTCGCGGACTGTGCCCTGTACCCAAGACTGCATCAGGTCTCCCGCCCATCGATGGGCGATGAAGATCCCGCCGACGTCGTCCACCAGCACGCGTTCGGCGTCGCGGAACATCTGGTCGCGGAGTTCCGGGTTGCCTACCATACCGGCCGCCTCGGTGACGAGGGTGTCAAACTCATCGTTCTTCCAGGAATGCCGGCCGCCCGATTTCCAGACGTTGCCAAGTAGATTGGCCGGGTCAAGGAAGTCCATGCCGTAGTCAACGGCGCCGAATGTAAGCTGAGTGGGCTTGGCATTCAACGCATCCATGTAGACCTTGCGATCCACGTTCGAGATTTCGATGTTGATGTTGAGACACTGGGTAATGGAGGCGGCCACTGCCTGGTAGACCGCAGCCATCGCCGGCGCCTCACCGCGCAGCATCATCACCTGGTCGGGGAATCCCTCGCCGCCGGGATAGCCCGCTGCGGCCAGGTGCTCGTTGGCAAGATCGCAGTCGTAGTTCTGATACTCTCGCAGATTGCCCTCGGTGTCGGAAGAGGGGTAGCCTGGCATCAGCATCGAATAGGCAGGCATCGCCTTGATCTCGCCATACACGCTGGCCACTATGCTCTCGCGGTCAACTGCGTGGGCGAAGGCTTTGCGAACGTCCAGGTTGCTGAACGGCTCGGTGAAGGTATCGAACAGCAGATAGTCTGTACGGAAGTCGCCGAAGTGGCGCAGGTAGTTGCCGGCCATTTCCTCATCGCGCAAGATCAGTTCGAAGTCCGCCGGTGTCAGCGCCCCGTACGGCACCTTGTCGATGTCACCGTTCTGGTAGGCGGCGAAGAAGGTGCTGGGGTCCATGAAGATGCATTCGATCCGCTTGATCAACGGAGGGCGGAATCCTTTGTACGTTGGATTGGCTTCGACGGCGATCTTGTTGCCAGGATCGAACTCGGCCAGAACGAAGGGGCCGGACGAAACCGAGGTTTCCAGGCTGCTGTTGTAGTAAGGGCCATGCTCTTCCAGGGCCTTCTTTTGCAGCGTGAACGCAAACTTCATCACACCGGGCAGCGGCGGGAAGACATCCTCCGTCTCGACCTCAAGTGTCAGGTCATCCACGGCGCGTACGCCCAGCTCCTCGGGCGGCAACTCGCCGGCGATGATCTTGCTCCAGTTCTTGATGCCGCCGTCGGCCAGGAAGCTGTAGAACCAGGAGAAGTCCCAGCCGTGTTCGGGGGTGGCGGTAAGTCGGAAAGTGGCCTCGTAATCATAAGCGGTCAGAGGCGTGCCGTCGCTCCAGACCTGGCCCGGCCGCAAGTGGAAAGACCAGACCTTGCCGTCTTCGGAGACGTCCCAGCTCTCTGCCGCCCCGGGGATCACGTTGAAGTCCTTGTCCAGCGAGACCAGCGTGTCCTGGAACAGATCGGCCAGGCAGTAGCGGTTGTAGACGGCCACCGGGAAGTCGAAGGTGGATGCGCTCTGATTTATGTCAGCAGCCACTCGGTAGACCTGCTCATCATAGGGGCGGGCGCCGGCGGGCAATTCCGTACCGTAAATGGTTACGTTGGCCGCGGATTCCTCCATAGCTTCCTCAGACGCCGGCTCCATGGCTTCCGGCCCGGCTGCCGGCACGCAGGCTTGGAGGAGCAGTCCCATGAGAAGAAGCAGGGGCAGTCCATAGGTGAACCATCGTGATCGGCGAACAGTTTGTGCAGTCATTGCTTTCTCCTTTTATCTTGGCGAATACGTGAAGAGACGTTCGGAGATAGCAAACAGACCACAGCCTTGAAACTGCGCGACGTTGCTATCTCACAGGAAAAGAAAGAGGTTCGAGGGATCACCGAAACGATCTCGCCCGATAGTCTAAGCCAGAGTGCCCGTGTTTACAAATTTTTTGGCGGCGCGCGTGTCTTCAGCCGCTACTGAGCCCATGATCCCTTGGCCATCATGCCGCCGTCTACATTTACATATTCGCCGGTCATAAAGGAGGCGGCGTCGCTGCTGAGAAAGAGGACGACTGAGGCGATATCTTCCGGTTTACCGATGCGGCCCATGGGATGAGTGGCTTCCGCGGCAGACCGCAGGGCCTCCAGGTCGTGGTTGACGCTTTCCATCGCCAGGCTGGTCTCAATTGTGCCGGGATTGACAGCCAGAACGCGAATGTTCTGCTCCGCATATTCCAGGGCCAGCTGCTGGGTGAGCGAAATCATGCCGCCCTTGCTGGCGGCGTAGGCCGGCACCCCTTTCATCGACTGGCGGCCTTGCACGCTGGCGATATTGACAATGACGCCTCCGCCCTGTTTCAACATGTACGGCACCGCATACTTTGACATCAGGAATCCGCTCTTCAGGTTGACGTCCAGAATGCGGTCCCAGGTCTCCTCCGGAAACTCGTGGGCGGGCAGGTAGCTGTCCACAGGTTGAATGCCGACGTTGTTGACGAGGACGTCAACGCTGCCGGTCGCGGCTGCCTGGCTCACCAGCGCTTCACAAGTTGCCGCCTCGGAAACATCGGCGTTGACAAAGGTGATCGACCCGGCCACCGAACTGCTTTCAGCCCCCATCTTGGCGCCGGCCTCCGTGTCGACGTCGGCGCAGAATACGTGGGCCCCGGCTTGGGCGAATGCCCTCGTAACGCCTTCACCAATGCCCTTTGCCCCGCCCGTCACAATTACGGTTTTGCCACTGAAATCGCTCATTGTACTTTCTCCATTGGTTCAGAGGTTGTGTCGTCGATGAGTCGTGCTTCCATTATCGTTCCAATTCCAGGAATTCCGCAATCGTCCGCGCTTCCTCTGGTGTGACGCCAACTGCGGCCATCGTAGTTCCCGGTGCGAATTGGGCCGGATTCACGATATATTCGGCCAGATTTTCCCGCGTCCAAACGATGTCCAGCCCACCCACGGCGGCCGAGGCGTCGAAGCCCGTAACGCTGCCGGCCCTCCTGCCTATCACACCGGCCAGATGCGGGCCGACGCTATGTTCAGCCGACAATCTGTGGCAGCCCGCACAGTATGCTGTGAAGAGCCCGGCGCCGGCATGGCTCCCCGCCTCGCCAGGTGGTGGGGAGGGCGGAACTTCCTCCTCAGGCGGGGCTGCGAGGTATGGAGTCCCGAAAGTATAACTTCCCTCCCAAACGGGCCCCCTCCAGAAGACTTCGCCGTCAGGGCTTTCCTCGCGAACTACCTGTCCGGTATGAATGTGTTTGATCTCATAGTTGGGCAGCATGCGCACAACAAGGCAGCCGCCCTCAAACACGGTGCTGCCTACTCCCTGGTCGAAGGAATAAAAGTCATAGACGTTGAAGCCGAACTGCCTGAGATCTTCGGAAATGTCTTTCTCGTGAACAGGGGTAATGTGCAGGAAGAATCGGTTCCGAAAGTTGTTGGCACTGCAAGGGATTCTCAGATATATCAGCAGGTTTTCGTGAATGAACACTTCGAATAATGAGCGCATTGCCGGGGCGCCGATATCAGCCCCGTCAAGTGTTTGAATCAGCGGATCGACGTCTTCCCCCACGAGGCTGAAGATATCGATGCACACTTCCTCTGCGTCAAACGAAAAGATCGATCTAGGATTGTTAACCAGTTGGCAGTACAGCGGAGCGCGTTGCAAAAAAATGATCTTCGAAGAGTCTGTCAGCAGGGCAATGCGGCCATCCGCCATCTGCGTTATGTCGCGGAGACGTTCGCCAAATCCGATTCGTTCGATACTTGTGACCCGCTCCTGGCGAATGCGCACGCGAAAGAGGGAACCGCTTCTGAGTGATCCGACCAGCAGATCGTCTCGCCACAGCGGAAACTGCTGACTGTTGCTGACGATCAGATTTGATACCGCGATTGATGGAATCCAGGCAAAGAAGGGCTCTTCAGAACCATCGTGCCGGCCCTGTTCTGTGTTGTACGGCCATACCCTGTCTCCATAGAGAATTCCGTAGGTAGCGAAGGGCCAACCGTAGTCGAGACCCGCTATCACCAAGTTGAGCTCATCGCCTCCCTGTGGGCCGTGCTCGGTCAGCCACAGGTTGCCTTCCGCATCGCGTGCCAGACCTTGCGGATTGCGAAAGCCCGTGGCGACGATTTCCGCCTTGCCGCTTGCCAGTTCAATGCGAATAAGCTTGCCCACATGGGAGTCAGGGTCTACCACAGGGGGGCGCGCTGGATCTCCCTCCTCCTGACGTTCATGCCATTCATACCACGCGTGGTCACCTACGGCAACCAGAAGATGCTCCGGGCCGTCCATGAGCAGCCGTCCGCCTGCCTGAATGCCCCCGCCAGTCTTCGGTACATCTCCTTCCCAGCGTTCAAAAAGAGTTTGGTCGATGCAAGGATTCGCAGTAAACTCGGTCTTCCAATCCCCGGACATGGAGATTTCCCCACTGCCCACATCCATCACTGTCGACGAAACCCGAAACTCCACACAGTCGCCCACAAGATAATGATGGGAAACAAACAGTGAAAAAGCCTCAGGCGTCGTCTCTTTCAGTAGAATATCTGCGACGCGAAATCCAACCCAGGTTATCGGTTCGTCCGGCGGCGACGCGAACATGGGGACCATCTGCGGAAGATAGCTGATTTCGCCGTCTGCCCCGACCAGTGCAATCCGTCCTCTCGGAGTCACCACCAGGACCTTGTCACCCAGAGGCTCAATGGCGCCCCCGCCATCCGAGAACTCCTCTAACCTGACGATCAGGAGTTGGAGCTCATATAGGTGAGTCCTTTTTGTCGGAGGGTCCGGGACGTAGACTTCGTTCGTTACGGCAACAATGGGGGCTGCTTCGATCGATGATGGAGACCACGGCTGCAGCGAAATGGTGGCAACTGTGATTAACACCAGCATTACGGAAGAAGCCTTAAGTCCCTTTCTCATATCACAAACCTTTCAGACGCATGGTCTGGACAACCTGTCAATCTTGTCGGGTCCACCAGGTTCACTTGTACATAAACATAGTCCTATTCTATTTCGCGCCCCAGGAATCACAGGAGAGTTTCCCCTTTCATTCATCCAGCGCTAGAAACTCGATAATCGTCCGGGCCTCTTCTTCGGTCACCCCGACTCCTGCCATCGTAGTCCCCGGCGCGAACTGATCAGGATTGACGATAAATTCGACCAGGTTTTCCCGTGTCCAGACGATCTCCAGCGTAGTCATGGCAGCCGTTGCGTTGAAGCCCGCGACCTCGCCTGCCCGCCTGCCTATCACCCCATCCAAATGCGGACCGATATGGTGCTCGCCGGAAAGATTGTGGCAGCTGCCGCAGCGCGCTGCGAAGAGCTCGGCGCCGGTTGACAGGACCTCTGCATCCGCCGCCGGGTATGGCGCCCCTCC
Organism: Caldilineaceae bacterium; assembly: GCA_965204525.1. Taxonomy (GTDB): domain Bacteria; phylum Chloroflexota; class Anaerolineae; order Caldilineales; family Caldilineaceae; genus Bin5. The sequence goes on from OZ241994.1 coordinate 5,131,414, forward strand.
ATCATCCGCCGCCGGGACAGCGACTTCGCCGAAAGTATAGCTTCCTTCCCAGACAGGGCCCCTCCAACTAATCTCGCCGTTCGGTTCTTCCACGCGAATGACCTGTCCCGTGTACATGTGCTTCAGGTCATATTCGGGCAGTGTCAGGGTTACAATACACGCCTCCTCGTGCATCGTCGTGCCGATGTGGTCTTCGTCTACGTTAAAGTCAAGTACGTTGAATCCGAAAGCCTCATTCCCCTCCGCGAGGTCAACGGCATCAACCGGTGTAAGGTGCAAAAAGAAGCGATTCTCCAGGTCGCTGCTTACGCAGGGACTCTTGACGTAGATGATCCGGTTGTCATGCAAATAAATGCTGTACAATGACCGAACTACCGGGTTGTCAAATTCAACTCCGCTCAAGGCGCCAATCAACGGGTCGTCGGCAACTGAGATGATTTCGACAAGATCGACGCAGACACTCTCAGCGTCATAGGAAAAGATCGACTCGACATCGTGCCTGTTCTGGCAATAGAGCGGCGCGCGCTGCAAAAACAGTACATTGGCGCTGTCTGTCAGCAGGGCAATGCGGCCATCGGGCATCTGCGTGATATCGCGAAGGCGCGCGCCAACCTCGATTTTCTCGACGTACATCACATGTCCCTGATTTAGACGGACGCGGTATATGGACTGGGTGATAAGCGAAGAAACGAGTAAATCGTCCTGCCACAGTGGAAAATGACGGCTGTCGCTTACGACAAGATTCGAAATCCCGATAGCCGGGATCCAGGCAAATACCGGTTTCTCAAATCCTTCATGCCGGCCCTGAACGCTGCTGTATGGCCAAAGCTTGTTGCCGTACTGTATGCCAAGCGTAACAAAGGGCCAGCCATAGTCCAGCTCCGGTTTCAACAGGTTGAGTTCGTCGCCGCCTTGCGGGCCGTGTTCCGTTTGCCATAAATTGCCTTCTGCGCCGCGTGCAAACCCCTGCGGATTTCTGAAACCCTTGGCAACGACCTCTACGTCGCCGCTGCTGAGTTCCACTCGCAACAAAGCGCCGAGCTGGGAGTTCTCCTCAAATACAGGGGGAGGGTCCAGCGCGTGCTCCTCCTGGTACCATTCAAAATAGGCCTGGTCTCCGGTGACTATCAGCAGATGCCCTGGTTCGTCCATTAGCATGCGTCCGCCGGCCTGTATCCCCCCACGGTGGCCGTAGTCAAATATGTCGTTGCCAATGCACGGATCTACGATGAGCACAGTTGCCCATCTGCCGGTAAGAGTTGTGTTCATGTCAGAAGATCGCATCGATATAGAGGAGACCCGGAACTCTACACAACTCTCGGTAAAATAATGATGGGAAACAAATAAGGTGAACAGGTCTGGCTCCCGCTCATGGAGCAAAATATCAGCCACTCGGAATCCCGTCCATAATATAGGCCTTTCCGATGCAGCTTCATTCATGGGTACTTTTTGCGGCAAGTACTCTACCTGTCCATCACCGTCTACCAGCGCCAGACGTCCTCTCGGCGTCGCTACAATCAGCCCGTCTCCCAGGGGTTCGATAGCACCACCCCAGTTAGGAAATGCTTCAAGTTCAACGGCGTCTACTTGGATCTCATACAGATGGGTTGCAATAAGGGAAGGAATTGAGCGGGTGACGGCCGCCTTGCCAGACTCGTTTGCAGCCGCACGGATCCATTCCGGCTGCAGGAACAAAAGTGTCAAGGCGAGTATGGCGGCAACGACCGGGAATGGCCCGAAGCGAACGCAGTTACCCCTGCTCTTCAATGTCGAACTACCTTCTATCCGATGCACAGTTTATCTCCGGAATCTTGTCATTGGCTGACAGGCAGATGTCTTTTGGACCTGGACATCCGGTCTATCCGCCGATTACAGTTCTGGAATGCAATAAGACACGACTTACAACTGCCGGAATGAGGCGATCTCCGCTGTGAGCGGCTGCTAGCTCAGGCCGAGCGCGCGGGACCTCCGCTCTCGCTGGCAAGCAAGTTGGGGCCTCGGCCCGAATCGTCGCGTGAGAGTCAGTCCGCGTGGCAGTCGCGCCCTCAACATATGTGTCTCCTGACGCACAGCAATCATAATCCTGTTCATAACCTCAAACAAATCCTGGGCTTCACCCCAGATTCGCACTTCGTTTCGCGCCTTCTGAGATTTGACTGCTTTGTGCGGGCCTGCTATAGTGCCCAACAGTTGGCAGCAAATAGCGGGTGGGTCTTACTGCTCCCACCGACTGTACGTCAGGAGGACCGGTGAAAATGGTACGTATCAGAAATAAGTCCGCAGTCTTTTGCACTGCGAGCTTCGAAGGAGGAGCAGAGCACCGGTGATCCTTAAGTTGGATGGCGGATCGGCATAAAGGCCGTCCCCTCCCAAATCGGCAAAATGGTCACGGTGCAGATGCCCGTGGCTTTTTTAATTGGCGTAATCCAATTCAGAGTCATGGGCCCGGCCCGTGGCTCTTTTGTTTTGGGCGGGCAACTGCCCAAAAGTGGTAACGTGCAGTGTCAGTTTGCGCTCCCCCGACGAACTGGGGCTGCCGTTACCGCACCAACAACCCCCGGCGCGCCGAACTGGTGCGCACGCTGCGAAGGCGGCTAGGAGTTTATCAGTATGGCAGACAACGTATCAGAAACTGGGAGGAGCAGTCGATCCCTGCCGCACCAAGAGGCGCCAGCCTGGATGCGGCCTCTGCGCAGAATCTGGTCGGCCTTGGGCCTCCGATCTGAAGAAAACCATGAAGAGGAGACCGACGACAAAGGAATTCGGCTCGATTACGATCTGAAAGATACGCTGACACCCAACCGATTCGTCGGTCTGTGGCGCATGGCAACCGGCTTCCGTACCATCTATATCATGGCCGTCGTGGCCGCAGGTTTTGCCGCGCTCAGCCGCTCCGCAGTCTTCTACCTGCTGCGCTACTTTGTCGACGATGTATTGATGGGAGCCGACAGTCAGTGGCAGATACCGTGGGTGGCGGCCGGAATCATCGCCCTGGCGCTGCTGCAAGGGTTTTTCTCATTTGGCATGGGCCGGCTGGCGGCGGAAACCGCTGAAGGAGTGACTCGCAGGCTGCGTAATTATCTCTACGACCACATTCAAAGGATGACTTTCACCTACCATGACACAATGCAGACTGGTGAACTGATTCAACGCGCCACCTCTGATGTGGACACGTTGCGCCGTCTTTTCCAGGATCAACTAATAGGAATCGGTCGGACGGGGCTGTTGTTCCTGGTGAATCTCATAGCGCTGGCGCTGCTGCACGGCTGGCTGGCACTGCTGTCGATTCCACTGCTGCCGGTCGTCTCCGTAGCCTCATTCTTCTTCTTCAGGCGGATGACGACCGTTTTCGAGTCCTACCAGAGTCAGGACGCCGTCGTTTCCAATCGGCTGCAGGAAAGGTTGACAGGTGTGCGCGTTGTGAAAGCTTTCGCGCGCCAGTCGTACGAGATCGACCGCTTTGAAGAGGAAAACTGGGAGAAGTACCGGCGCGGCGTGCGGATTGCAAAACTCCACACTCTGTTCTGGCCGGTCGTAGAGACCTTGACAGGGGGCCAACTACTGTTCGGTATGTTTATGGCCGCCAGGATGGCCCTGAGCGGCGACATCACGGTGGGCACATTTGTCGCTTTCACCGGTCTGCTCGTGGCTACGATCTGGCCCGTGCAGGGCATCGGCCGGCTGGTCGCCCATGTTTCGACCGGTCTGGTCTCGCTGAACCGAGTACAGGAAATCATTCGCCAGGATAGGGAAAACCTGGAAGATGGCAACACGCCGACGAACAAGCGTCTTCGCGGCGCCTTGCAGTTTAGAAATGTGCAGTTCGCCTATGAGTCGCCGGCTACCGAAGAAGACGGCGAAGCAAAGAAAGGCGAAGAGGCGAAACTGGACCCGCAGGAAGCGCGGCGAAGAGCCTTTGCGGAACGAGGCTACGTCCTGCGGGATATCAACCTCGACGTCGAGCCCGGCCAGGTTGTCGGTCTGCTCGGCGCGACCGGATCGGGCAAGTCATCCCTGGTAAACCTGTTGCCGCGATTCTACGAATACAGCGGCGGCAGCATCACCTTGGATGGCGAAGAACTGCAGGCCTATTCGCGCGGCTTCCTGCGCGGGCAGATCGGCATCGTGCAGCAGGAGCCGTTCCTGTTCTCGACCACGATCCGCAACAATATTTCCTACGGACTAGGACGAAAAGTCTCTGATGAAGAGTTGGAGGCCGCGGCCAGGGCTGCCGCGATCCATGACGTAGTTCAGACCTTCCCCAAAGGGTACGAAACTCTGGTAGGCGAACGGGGCGTGACCCTTTCCGGCGGTCAAAAGCAGCGGGTGACGATTGCCCGTACCTTGCTGAAGGACCCGGCAATTCTGCTTATGGACGACGCCACATCCAGTGTCGATACGGAAACTGATGCCGCCATCCGCGCCGCGCTGCAGCGGCTAATGCAAGGGCGAACCACTTTCATCATCGCGCATCGCGTGCAGAGCGTTATGACGGCTGACCAGATCCTGGTGATGGAGGCCGGGCGGATTATTCAGCGGGGCAGTCATGACGAATTGGTCGCCCAACCGGGTGTCTACCGCCAGATATTCGAATTGCAGATCCAGATCGAAGCAGACCTTGAAAGAGAAATCGCCGCTGTTGTCGAAGCGGCGGAGGAAAAGCTGGGGGGGGTTGAGAAGGGGCAGCCTTTCCCGCAGGGGTACGGCTCGCCCTCTGAATCCGGAATTCCCCATTCTGTTCCAAGAGGTTGACCGATGTCACAACACGAACACTTTGAAGAAGAAGAATTCGAAACGGAGTTTAACGGTCAGACCGTATTGCGCATCTTTCGTCTGGGCCTTTTGCACTGGCCGCTGATGCTCGGCTATCTGCTGTCAGTGGTTGTTACCTCTGTGCTCGACGGGTACTTGACCTTTCTCACAAAGCGGATAGTCGATGATGGTATTGTGGCTGGCAATGCAGAGCAGCTGTGGCGGCTGATCCTCCAATACGGACTGGGACTCGTGTTCGTGGCCCTGGGCGTGATGGGCTTTATCTTTTCGGCGGGTTGGCTGGGTGAGCGCGTTCAGTACGATTTGCGCAAAACGATGTTCGCCCGGTTGCAGGATCTGTCGCTCTCATACTACGACCGTACACCGGTCGGTTGGCTAATGAGTCGGCTAACGGCCGACGCCAGTCGAGTAGGAGATCTGGTTTCCTGGGGCTTCATGGACTTGCTCTGGGGCGGAATCGCCATCGTCGTCTCTCTGGGCTTCATGGCGATGATCAACGTGCAGATGATGCTGATCGTTGCCGCAGTCATTCCAGTGCTGATTGTGGTGGCCTTCCGCTTCAAGAAGAAGATACTGGTGGAATACCGCGATGTCCGCAAGACGAATTCCCAGATCACCGGGGCCTACAATGAAAATATAACCGGTGTGCGCGTAGTCAAATCTCTACGCCGCGAAGAGGGCAACCTCGAAGAGTTCACCAATCTCACCCGGACCATGTACCGCGCCGGATTTCGAGCCGCATGGCTGTCAGCTCTCTTCCTGCCCGTGGTGCAGCTGATCAGCGCGATTGCGGTGTCCGGCATTGTTTTGTACAGCGGCCAGCAGTTCCAACTGGGAGGCATGACCATCGGCGGCATTCAGGCCTTCATCTTCTACATCACTCACATGCTGTTTCCGATTCAGGAAATGGCGCGCATCTACGCCGAGATGCAACAGGCCATCGCCTCCGGCGAACGCATCTTCAGTCTCGTCGATGCTGTGCCCGAGGTCCAGGACCGCAGCGGCGCGCAGACTCCGGATAGCCTGCGAGGCGATATCGTCTTCGAGAATGTGGACTTCCAGTACGAGGAAGAGAAGCCGGTTCTGCGCGACTTCAGCCTGCACGTTAAGCCGGGAGAGACGATCGCGCTGGTCGGGCCGACCGGCGCAGGCAAATCGACCATCGTCAATCTGGTCTGCCGTTTCTATGAGCCCTCAAAGGGCCGAATTCTCATTAACGGCAGGGACTATACCGAGTGGACCCTGCACGGAATCCATAGTCGCGTCGGCGTAGTGCTTCAGACTCCCTACCTCTTTTCCGGCTCGATCTGGGAGAATCTCCGCTACGGTCGGCTTGATGCCACCGACGCTGAGGTCGTGAATGCGGCCAAGGTGGCCGGTGCGCATACCTTCATCGAGGAGCTGGAAGAAGGCTATGACAGCCAGGTCGGCGAAGGGGGCGTCCTTCTGTCGGTCGGCCAGACACAGCTCTTGAGCCTGGCGCGGGCAATCCTTGCCGATCCTGATATCTTCGTGATGGACGAGGCCACCAGTTCGGTCGACACCCTCACCGAAGCGCTGGTCCAGGAAGCGATGGACGCGATCCTTGCCGACCGCACCAGTTTCATCATCGCCCACCGCCTCTCGACTATCCGCAAGGCGGACCGGATCCTGGTGATCGACGACGGCCGCATCGCCGAACAGGGCACGCACGCCCAACTGATCCGCCAGCAGGGCCACTACTACGACCTCTATACAAAGCAGTTCCGCGACGAGCGCATCGGGTCCGCACAGCCGCTCCTGCAAGCAGGGACGCTGGTCGCGGCCTGAGCGGCTTCGGCAAACCCGATAATCGCGCCGGGTCTCGTAGGGGACCTGGCGCGATTCGTTCCTTCGCCAACCGCAAGTCTACGAGAATTCCATATTTTCATGATTTGACGTACAGCACCGTCTCGAATATACTGTCTGCAGTCGCTCTGGAACAGAGCACGGTAGCACCTGAACAATCGATTCGCAATCGGGAGCTCGGAAGAACTGGGCTGAGAAATCTCCTTCTGCGTCCGAATGGCGCTCTGTGGAGATGACCGACACACCTGATCCAGGTAATGCTGGCGGAGGAATCTTAGCGATAAGTAGAAGAACTGTACATTGCAAGCAACGCCAACCGCCTGTCAGGGCGGTTTTTTTGTTTGCGAAAGGAGACACGATGTCCAACACGGTGATTGTCGATATTGAAGTGCTTCCCGGGACTGGCGGCGATGCCTACTCGGTCGTGGACGGCGCCATCGAGGTCATTCAGGCATCAGGCCTGAAATATGCAGTCGGCCCAATGGGGACAACGATCGAGGGAGACCTTGATACCTGTTTGGAGGTGGCCAAAGCAGCTCATCGCGCCTGTTTTGTAGGCGACGTCGAGCGTGTCGTTACAATTGTTAAGATCGGCGAGTCCGCTGGAGGAACGACGATAGACGGGCTGGTCTCGAAGTTTCGAGAAGATGCCCCATGAGGACCACCCGGCTCCTCGTTCCCGCAATCGTGCTGATCTTTCTAGCGGTTTGCTGGGAGTTAGCAGTACTTGCACTGGCCGTGCCACAGTGGATCTTGCCCGCGCCGTCGGCGATCTGGCAGGCATTCTGGGACACGCGTGCCCTGATGGGTACCCACGTGGGCCAGACTATGCTGGAAGTCGCCATTGGAATTGGAGTGGCCTTGATGACGGGCGTTGCCGTGGCTGCAGTTCTCGATTTCTCCCCCTTGCTGCGGAGGGCTGTCTATCCGCTGCTCGTTATATCGCAAACGGTGCCTATTCTTGCGCTTGCCCCCCTGTTGATCATCTGGTTTGGCTTTGGCATTGCGCCGAAAGTAATTGTTGTGACGCTGTTCTGCTTCTTTCCTATCGCAATCAATACAAGCGACGGGCTGACCTCGACCGAACCGGAACTGATCGACCTTTTCCGTTCCATGGGGGCGACGCGGCCTCAGATCTGGATAAAGGTTCGGCTGCCAGCCGCGGCGCCATACTTCTACTCGGGCCTGAAGATCGCCGCCACTTATAGCGTAGCTGGCGCGGTCGTAGGAGAGTGGGTTGGCGCCAAACAGGGGCTGGGGATATTTCTGCTGCGATCGTCGGCGGCATTCAAGACCGCTCAGGTCTTCTCAGCCATCGTCATTACTTCGCTCCTGAGCATTCTCCTGTTCCTGACGGTCTTTGCAATCGAGCGTGGAACGATGCCCTGGTACTTTGAGGAACGTAACGTCAGCAGCTAGTGTTCAGCTGCCGGTGGCCGGCAACATCCCGCCGCACACCACTGGCCTTTGCCAATTATTCATGATAAGGAGACGAAGATGAGCAAACGAATGCGACATTCCGTCCTGTTGATTGCAGCGCTTATTGCGTTGATGCTGGTTGCAGCTTGCGTTCCCGTGGCGCCTGCCGCAACGAGTGAGGGTAACACCGGCTCACCGACAGACGTCACCCTTATGCTGGGATGGACGCCAAACACCAACTACACGGGAATCTACGTAGCCCGCGAAAAGGGCTGGTATGAGGAGGCCGGCCTGAACGTGGAAATCGTCCTTCCGGGCCAGTCGGACGTGCATAAGGTCGTGGGCACAGGTTCCGCCCATTTTGGGTTCAGCTACCAGGAGGGCACTACGTTTGCTCGCAACGAAGGTGTGCCGGTTGTGTCAGTTGCAGCCATCATCCAGCACAATACTTCGGGCTTCGCTTCGAGAAGCAGCGCCGGAAAGGAAATCCGTACGCCCACCGCTATGGCCGGCATGCGCTATGGCGCATTTGGTTCTCCTATCGAGTTTCCCACCATCGACCTCCTGATGCAGTGTGAGGGTGGATCGGCAGAAGATATCGAGTTTATCGACATCGGTTGGGCAGACTTCCTCTCGGTTACGGAAGCGGATCAGGTCGACTTTGTCTGGATCTTCTACGGCTGGGGCGGCATCAACGCCGAACTCCAGGGCGTCGAACTGGATATTGTCATGCTTAAGGATTATCTGGACTGCATTCCTGACTACTATACGCCAATCCTGATTACCAGCGAGGCGATGATCCAGAATGATCCGGACACGGTACGGGCATTTGTCGAGGCATCAGCCCGCGGCTACGAATTCGCCGTCCAAAATCCGGCGGAAGCAGCAGACATACTGCTTGAGGCCAATCCGGATCTTGACGCCGAATTGGTGCGGACAAGCCAAGAATGGTTGTCCAAAGAGTATCAGGCTGATGCGTCGCAATGGGGCATTCAGACCGGAGAAATCTGGCAGGGATATGCCGAATTCCTGATCGAGAACGGTATCATAGAGTCGTTTGACGCCGAGAGCGCATACACAAACGAGTTCCTGCCTGAGCGAGAATGACACTTCTGTCGGTCGACTCGCTCTCCAAGACGTTCGACAGTACATCCCGCAGGGGCTCAGGCGGCGGTGTCGAAGCTGTTGTCGACCTGACCTTCAAGGTCGAAGCAGGCGAGTTCCTGACCATCATCGGCCCCAGCGGCTGCGGGAAGTCCACTCTTCTGCGCCTGCTGGCCGGCCTCGTACAGCCGGACAGCGGCCAGATCAAACTGCAAGAGCAGCCCCTGCCGAACGCGTCCGACCGGCAGGGGCGCTTTGGCTACATGCCCCAACGGGATACCCTGCTGCCTTGGCGCACGGTGCTCGAAAACGTAATCCTCGGAGTGGAACTGGCCGGAGGCAGCCTCGAAACGGCCCGTGAAGAGGCGCGTCAGCTGCTCCCGCTCTTTGGGCTGGACGGCTTCGAAAACAACTGGCCCAGCACACTCTCGGGCGGAATGAGGCAGCGGGCCGCGCTGCTACGCACGTTCCTGGCCGGCTACGACATCCTTCTCCTCGATGAACCGTTCGGCGCACTCGACGCCCTCACCCGCCGCATGCTGCAGCAGTGGCTGCTGGGCGTTCGAAGGCGTTTCTCCAAGACGATCCTCTTCATCACCCACGACATCGACGAAGCGCTTCTGCTGGGAGATCGCATGCTCGTCTTCAGCCCCCGTCCCGGCCGCATCACCGCCGACCTGAAAATCGACTTGCCCCACCCGCGAGACGAGAATACAATCCTGGAACCGGATTTTCTCACACTGAAACGCAATGCGCTTGCACACCTGAAACTCTGAACGTGGAGCAGCCAACCCGTGACTGACCGGCAGAGCGCAGACCACCTGAAGTCGAGAGGATACCTTGTAACTTCCTTCGCCGCCTTGGACTGTTCCGAACTTCTGGAAGCGTTTCGAACTTTCATCCACAGAGTTCCAGGCTATCAACTCCGCTTTCTTCAAAAGCGATACGGGTATGCGTACGACGGCTTTTCCTTCTACGGCCAGACCGACAGCAGCCATCAGGCCGAGGACGACCTCATCAGCACCTTTGTCCTCTCCGAGTTCTACCCGGTGGACCGCTACCCCGAAGAGTTTCAGGGCTTTCTGAAGGGAAGTTGGAACGAGGTCGTGAAGACAGTGCGTTTGTTGGAAACCGCCCTGCTTACACAACTCGACATTCCCGGCTTGCAGGACTTCTACCACCGGAACGCGGGCCACATGGTCTCAAACAACTACTATCCGCCGCTGCAGCAGTTCACTTCTACCGCAGCCGGCAACACGCGGCTTTCCGCGCATCCCGATGCCTCTCTGTTCACTGTGTTCCCTTTCGGAGTCGACGAAGAGCTGGAGTTGCAGCTGGCTGGCGAGAGCGGGGAATCCGTGTGGCAATCAGTGGACGCTGCAGACAGGATCCTGGTCTACCCGGGCTACTTGATGGAGATGTGGACCCAAGGCGCGATCAAAGCGATGAATCACCGAGTGCGGCTGAGCGACAATAGGGCCGCAGAACGGTTCACCTTTTCCTTTTTCTCGCTGCCGTTTCCTCTGCGGGCGTTCGAGATGCCCGGGCGGGGCTTGATGACGAGCGAAGCCTACTTCGAGGCCTATGGGGCCCTATTCTGAAATGTGGGCATCGAACGATCTCAGGGCTGTCAGCCACCCAGGAATAGCCTGATCGGCGCCTCCAACAGTTCTTTCACTCTCTTCAAGTAGAGGGCGCACTCAGCGCCGTCGGTCACCCGGTGGTCGGCGGAGATTGTGATCTGCATGACCGTACGCACAGCCAACTGGCCCTCCTCAACGACCGCGGTCTCCCTGGCAGTTGCCACCGCCAGAATCGCGGCCTGTGGCGGGTTGATGATCGCGGCAAAGTGATCAGTGTCGTAACCGCCCAGATTGCTGATCGTGAAGGTGCTGCCCGATACATCATCCGGCCTGGCCCTGCCCGCACGCGCCCTCTCGATCATGGCTCGATTCTCGCGGGCGATGTCAGATATCGGACTGCGGTCTGTCTGCCGGGTGGTGACCGTCAGCACGCCCCCTTCTACCGCCACGGCCGCGCCTATATTAATGTCAGAATGAACATCAATGCGGTCGTCGACATAGGACGCGTTCAGGTTGGGGAAATCGCGCAGCGCCAGGGCAGCGGCCTTCACCACGATGTCGTTGACCGTGACCTGCGCATCCGATGGAAATGCTTCATTGTACTGCCTTCTCAGTGCCAGTGCATCGTCCATCGTGACCGAACTGGTGATGTAAAAGTGAGGGATTGTCTGCTTGCTTTGGCTCATACGCCGCGCTATCGTCCGCCGCAGCGGCGAAGCGGCAGTCCCAACGGATGGAGGCCGGTCGCCGTCGTCTGGCGGGCGCTGGACGACCTCTTCGATTGCGCCGGGACGGGCCTCGGCCAGATGATTTTCAACATCCCCGCGCAGAATCCGACCGCCGGGACCGCTGCCAGCAACCCGCCGCAGGTCCAGATTGTGCTCGCGGGCCATGCGCAGTGCGATCGGTGTCGCCAGTAAGCCATTGCCCGCAGGCGCTGCAGGCACGCGACTCGCCGATTCACTCTCTTGCGGCGCGGCCGGCAAAGGAGTGGATGGCGTCTTCGCTTCGGGTGGCTTAGGCGGTGGTGGGGCAGGCTCTTCGGCAGGAGATGGAGCAGGCGCCGGCGAGCTGGAGAGTTCGTCTTCTTCCCCAACCCGGGCGATTGGCGCGCCCGTCTCTGCGCTTTCCCCAGGCTGAATGAGGTGCTCCAGCAGGACGCCCGCAACAGGCGCCTCCACCTCCAGCGTAACCTTGTCCGATTCGAATTCGGCGATCGGTTCGCCCGCCTGCACCGCGTCGCCCACGCCCTTCAACCAGACCGAAAGCTCACCTTCACCGGCCTCAAAACCCAGGTCGGGCATGGGGATTATCTCGGCCACGAATCCCTCCCATGAACGGCAACGGCTGCCGGCCGCTGACCGCCTCTCATTCAAAGATGCAGGCCTGACGGCACGTCGGTCCTACCCAAACTCGGTTCGATTCAGTCCCACCAGCGCCGCCTCGAAGATCGCCTGGCTGTCGATCCCGAAATGGCGGTAGAGATCAGCCGGCGTTCCCGACTGACCGAAATCGTCCACGCCCAGCGGAATCAGGTAGCTTCCAAAGAGGCTCCCCAACCAGGCCAGATTGTGGGACGCCCCGTCCTGCACAGTGACGATCGGGGCCTGGCGCTCATTTGGGGGAATCAGCCACGAAAGCAGCCGGCTCGGCTCTCTGCCCGGCCTGCGTCCCCACTGCGCCGCCCGCCAGTTCTCGTAGAGTCGGCGGGGACTGGTTATGTTGAGCACGTTGACCGCAATGCCTTCCCCCTGCAGCATCTCCGCCGCCTCCATCGCCTCCGCCAACATGATGCCGGTTGAGGCAATATGGACAAGCGAGCGGGAATCCGCTTCCGGCGTGGCCGTCTTCCAGTCCAGCAGCCGGTACCCCCCTTCGAGTACCTGGCGCCGCAGTTCGGTCGCGCCGAGCCGCTCCATGGCGGGCTCAAGCAACGACTGATCGGTCGGCTTGGTAGAGAGACGCAGATAGGTCGCTCTGCCATCCACGTCGCGGCAGCACTGGCGCACCGCCTCCAACATGATCCAGACCAGCTCCTGCGCGAAGCAGGGCTCATAGCTGTTCAAGTTGGGCAGCTCCGCGCCGAGCGACGGGGTCACCGTTGACTGGTGCGCGCCGCCTTCCGGTGCAAGGCTGACGCCCGAGGGCGTGCCCACGATGATAAAACGGGAATCGGCGTAGAGGCCGTAGATAAACGAGTCCAGTCCCCGCAGCACAAAGGGATCGTAGACCGTGCCGATCGGGATCAACTGCTGGCCGTTCAGCTCAGCCGAGAGGCCCAGCATGGCCAGCATCATGAAGAGATTCATCTCCGAAATGCCCAGCTCGATGTGCTGTCCGTCGGGCCCATAGTGCCAGCTCAGCCCCCGATTCTCTTCCAGTTCGTAAATCTCCCTATCGGTCAAGGAAAAGACGCCCTGTTTGGCGATCCAGCCGGACAGGTTCGTAGACGTGGATACATCGGGCGAAGTGGTGACCAGCCGCGGCGCCAGCTTCGGATCGCGGCTCATGCTCACCAGGATCTGGCCAAACGACTGCTGCGTGCTGAGCATGCCATGCATACGGGCCGGCACACTTTCCGGAACGTCCTGCGCTGAAAGTCCCGCGGGCGGCTCTGTCGCGCCGTTCGCCTTTCGCGGGGCTGCGGGGACCTCTCCATTCGGGGCAGGGTAGAGCTGTTGGGCGATCTCTGTACAGAGTGCTCCCTCCTCCGAATCCGGGTCAAAAGCGGCCCATTCATCGTCGCCGGGGATCGACAGCTCCTCGGCCAGGGCCGACATCTCTTCAACGCTCAGCAACTTGGAATGGTTGTGGGGGTCGCCGGCGATTGGCAGCCGCCAGCCTTTTATCGTATAGGCGAATATCACCGTGGGCCGGTCTGCCGTGGCGTCGGCCTCTTCAAGGACGCCAATCATTTCGGAGAGGTCGTGGCCGCCCAGATTGCCGACGACGCCGGGCAGCTCCTCATTGCTTATCGGCGCCAGCAACTCCTCCAGGCGCGGGTCCTTGTGCCCGTTTACCGTCACAAAACGCTGGCGCAGCTCATCGCCCGGCAGCCGTACCAGCAACTGGTACTCCTCGTTGCTCATATCGTCGATGCGTTTGCGGACGAGCTCGCCATGCTCCTTTGCGAAGAGATTCTGCAGTCTGCGACCGTATTTCGCCTCCAACACCTGCCAGCCCCAACTGTCGAACATCGACTTCAGCGTCCCCGCGCGGATTCCGGGCACCACCCGGTCCAGGCTCTGCCGGTTCAGGTCCACGATCCAGATCGTGTTGGCCAGTTCGGCCATCCATTCATCGAAGACGGCTTCCCAGACATTGCCCTCGTCCAGCTCCGCGTCGCCGATGATGGCAATGAAGCGATTGGAAGTCACGTCGCCAAAGTGCATTTTGGCATAGTGGTGGGTCAGCGCTGCAAAGGCCGGCGCGACCGCCCCCAGTCCCACCGAACCGGTGGAGAAATCGACCGGGTCCGGGTCCTTGGTCCGGCTTGGATAGGCCTGCAGGCCGCCGAAGGCGCGCAGCGTAGTCAGATAGTCTCGGGGCAGCTGCCCGAGGAGATATTGAATGGCATGAAAGACCGGGGAAGCGTGGGGCTTGACCGACACCTTGTCCCCGTGCTTGAGCAGGTGAAAGTAGAGCGCGGTCATGATCGTCACCATGCTGGCCGACGAAGCCTGGTGCCCGCCAACTTTGACGCCGTCCCGCTGCGGACGAACACTGTTGGCCTCGTGCACGATCCGCATCGACAGCCACATGATGCGTTCCTGAATCCGGTGCAGCGTGTCCAGATACTCTGATGTCAGCTTCATCGGCGCATTAAGCGTACTCCAACCGGCCTCATCGTACCCTCCAGATGCGTGTCCGGTTGTGCACACAGATGGTTACTTCCTGCCACTCGTCTCAGTACCCACTTCGAAGATTATAACATATCCGGGCCCGTCGCGATCGGCGATTCGTGTACGCCCGCTAGCTGCCTTCGATTGGGTTCTGCGGCTCATATCCGAGCACCCGGCGCCCGTGTTCCATGTCATAGAGCGGCCAGTCGCCGCCGGAAACGCCGAAAACCACCTCGTACTCTACGTCCGGATGGATGACGGCGCGCTCGAAGACCCGCACCAGGTCGGCGTGGCTGAGATGATGCGGATGCTCCGCCTGCGGCCGGTCCGCCCGCACGTTGCCGATGCGAACCGATACGCACTCCAGACCGAACTGGCTGGCATACATGTAGCACAGATTCTCGCCGAAGACCTTGCTGATCGAGTAGTAGCTCTCCGGCCGGGGCGGCATGTCGATCGTGCGCGTGATACCCTCGGGATAGGGAGCCAGCAGCCCCGCGCGGCTCGCGAAGACCACTCGGCGCACATTGCTCTGCCGCGCCGCCTCGAACAGGTGATAGGTCCCGATGATGTTGCTGTTCAGGATCTCCTCCCACGGCGCCGATCCCAGCGGGTTGCCGGCCAGATGAACGACCGCCTCCATGCCCTGTGTCGCCCTGGCCACAGCCTCAAAATCGGTCAGTTCACCTACGACAACATCTTCAAGATCCGGAACCGGCACGCGGTCGAAAGCCCGCAACGGGTAGCGGTCGCGCAGACCATTCACCAGGACGGCGCCGACCGCGCCGGCAGCGCCCGTAATCAGAATTCTCATCAACGGCTCCCTAGCGCGCGGCGACGATCAAGTAAGTCAGCCACGATTCGTCTTTGTTGGATATGTGGTAGGACGTCTCCGGCAGCAGGCAACTCCAGACGAGCGCGCCGTCATGGCTGACAACCGGCTGCGCCTCTCGCCAGTTCACAACATTTGGCATGGTCCACTCTCCCTCCTCCGCGCCATGACCTATGGACCCATCAAGGCCAGTCCTCTGCCGGCAGCAGTTCAGTCATCTGCCGGATGCGCGGTCGCGTCAGGTCCACAAATGACCGGTGAAATGAGAAGGCCCCGTGCTTTTTCAGCCCTTCGTAATGACGCGCCAACGTTGGCTTCGCCGCAAACTTCAGGGCAATGTAACGCCGGTCGGTCTGCTTGCCAAAAACGGCATGATACAGGTATTGATTGAAGAAGACCGCGTCGCCCGGCTCGACCTCCAGCGCGCAACCGGGCAGATCGGGTCCGGGCACGCCAAAGGGCATCACTTCCGGCTTGGACTGAATATGGTTGAGCCTTTCGAGCTGATCATAGAAGGGATTTCGATGCGAGCCCGGCATAACGCGCAGCGCCCCCGCTTCCTTCTTCGTGGGCGTCAGGTACAGCATCACTTTGATGCGCACATAGTCCGGCTCCTCTTCCCCGGGGCGGTCGCAATGCCACTCGTGGCTCTGCGTCTCATTGAAGCTGCCCTTGTTGCCCTCGGAGCCGCCCCACACGAAACCGGCGCCCAGCAGTTGTTCAATCGTCAGGTAGATGCGGTCGTCTTCCACGAGTCCGGAGAGATCGCGGCTCGACTCGATGAAGGGCGCAACATGCTGGTACTCGCCCTGGTTTGGACCGCCTCCCCGCTCTGCGCGCCACAGTTCATCTGCCGCGCGACGAATTTCACCGATCTCGTCGGCGCAGAAAAGCTGCGGCAACAGGAGAAAACCAAACGTTCTGAAATGGGCGATCTGTTGGTCGCTGAGCATAATTCGCCCCCTGTCTCATACCTGTGTGAACTTCTGGAGCCGGTTGTCGAGGAAAGGCACTTCCGCCACGTAAAGGTCCCCTTGAGAGTCCAGCCACAGCCCATGCGGGCCGTTGGCAAACTGGCCTGGCGCCTCGCCCTGCTCGCCCCAGCGCGCCAGCAGCTCGCCATCCAAATCGAAGACGCTGATACGGTAGTTGCCCTCCGCCATATAGACTTTGTCGTCGCTGTCGATGTATAAATCGTTGGGCCCGTCCAGGTCCGGCCATTCGCCCATGTACTTGCCCTCCGCATCGAAAATCTGCATGCGCCTGTTCTCGCGGTCCAGGACCAGAACGCGCCCGCGGCTGTCCACCCGCAGGCCGTGGGGCAACGCGAACTGGCTCGGCCCAGTGCCCTCCTCTCCCCACGACTGCAGCAGCGTCCCGTCCGCAGAGAAGCGGTGCACGCGAAACTGGCCGTACCCGTCGGCTACGTAGATATCGCCCCATGGGGCCTCCACCGCCCAGGTCGGCCGGTTGAACGGCTGGCCCGGCGCGCCGACCGCGTCGGGCGTGCCCAGCGTCTGCAAAACGCGCCCCTCGGTGTCGAGCTTACGCACTGTGTGGTCATCAACGTCGGCCACGTACATCTGGTCCTGTTCGTTGAACCAGACACTGTGCGGATTCTTGAACAGGTCCTCGCCCCACACAGCAAGGAAATTGCCCTCACTGTCATAGACCAGGATCGCCGGAGGATCGCGCCGGGCGATGTAAACGCGGTCACTCGAGTCTGTCGCGACCGCCGGCGTCACCCCGCCGAAAACGCGGCCGCCCGCTCCCTGGCCCCACCCTTCAACTACCTTGTATTCGAGTCCGCCTTCGCTCCCTGCCATCTCCCGTCCTCCTCTGCTGTAACGGTTCGCCGGCCGCATGCCGGCAGCACGACCGAAAGCCGGCGCTACGGTCTCGGGCTTTCCATCAGTACTGTGACGCCCATATCAATGTATTTGTTGCGCAGGTCCGGCGAGTAGCTCCTGAAGCTGATCTTGGCGTCCGCGCCCTCCAACTGCCTGAGCGCGTGGCGCACACAATCGTCAACGGTCTTGAACGGATGCTCCGGATGCGCTTCCAGGTCATAGAGCAGATCGTTCGGCCCCCAGGTCAGACAGTCGACGCCCGGTTTGGCCAGTCTGCGCACATTGGTCACGGCCCGTACCGACTCCATCTGAAGGCACAGGATTCCGGTGCGGTTCCACCAGTCCGCATAGGCCAAACGATCGTCGCGCCCCTCGATACCATAGCGCGCCGCGCCGCCCCAGCTCCTCCTGCCGACCTGGGGGTAGTAGAAGGCTTCGAGCGCTTCATCCACAGTCGCCTCTTCCTCCACGATCGGAATTTCGATGCCGAGCGGGCCCAGGTCGAGGATGTTGCCGATCAGGTAGGCGTGCCGCGTGTGCTTGATGCGAAACTGGACCGGGACGCCCAGCTCCGCCGCCAGCCCGCAGATCTCCACCACCCGCTCTTCATTATAGGGCGAATGCTGGCTGTCCACCGACAGGAAGTCGTAACTGTCCTTGCTCAGGATTTCTTCCAACTGACTCCTGGTTGCGTTAAAGGGGGCCGACACGCCGATCACGATCTCCCCTCTGCGTATGCGCTGCTTCAATGACGCGCCGTCCGACATAACCGCCTCCTGCGACTCTTGGCAATGTATAGTTAAACCTCAGTCCACTTGAAATTGATCACAATTTGAAACCGGTACTTATCCCACGCGCAAACTCCGGGGTGGATTCGATTCCCGTTCTGAATCTCCGCCAAAGTCGCTGGCCTGGTTGCTATTGACAGTCTAACATCATCGCGCCTTCAGTGCAGACCGGCGCTCGCCGTCTTTCCCTGCGCGTGAGGCCCGCCCCCTCTCAACATCGAAGGCTAACAAGAGAACCTTTCGAACTGCCATCTGGATGGCCCTACTTTCAATTCAAGAGCTATGGAAACAATAGGTATTCATGTTAATAAAGAGGCCTATTAGGGCACGTTGACATTTTCGAGGTGTGTCGAGAAGGCAAGCTCTTCCGGCCGCGTTCGGTGAAAAGTCGGGGTTTCAAAGCGAACTGAAGAGAGACTGTTTCAGGGTAACTGCAGGAAAAGCGGGGCTGGGCGCACCCTGAACACAGGTCGTGCACTCGTACGGGAACAGGTAAACGCTCGTACGAGCGTTTACGAGAGATCCACGAGCGTTTACGAGCGTTTGCGAGAAAAAATTTTCAAGAGACAGAACAGCGCTTATTCGCAATAATATAACAGTTATCTGATACACAGGAACTCATGTGCGTTCAATTTGAAACCAAGAGTTTTTGCATGGGCTGGCGCCTGACATCGCAGGCGTCTCACTCGCTCTGTTGACACTCGCAAGCTCGTGGACCCGTTTGGGATCTACATTAGAAAGGGGCTTATATACTTTAGGCGACTATATCGCAAACTAAACAGGCTTTTTGCTGTGTGAGGCTACTGGCGAGGCGAGGCGTCACTAGAGGCGCGTTGCTACTTCTTCGGAATCGTTTTCGAATGCTTTCTAACCGGGGAGACGCGATAAAATGTGCATTAGTACACTAACCTGAGCAGCACCAAGGCCAGCACCTAGAGCTACGATAACTCCTATAATCCAGAGTGTAGTGCTAAGGGCTGCTTTGGAGACATCCTCTTTTGTTGCTAATGATGGCAACACACCTTGTATCTGCCCTACTTCTTGAGCAAGACGCACAGTTTCTGAATTATTATTGTCAGGCATCTTTTTTCCGCCCTTCTCGCTACTTCTTCTTGCTCTTCTTCTGATACTGCCACTCGAAGCCAAGTTCTTTCGTATTCACTGTGACGCTAAGCCTAAGGAGAGTTAGATTTTCAAACTCCATCTTCCTGCCCCTTTCTCAAACTGATCTATCGCCATCCCTCTTGGCAATACTTATCATGATCTCAGGGAGTGTATTCGTTGAGACGGGCAGTGTCAAGTTGGTTCGCGTTTCGACGGGAAGTTGAGGGCTGAATTCATGCCACGAATTTAAGCTGACTGCGCAGCGCAAAAGACTCAGCGTCTATCGCCCGCGATACGGCCAGCACGCCGTCCAGATGATCACATTCGTGCTGCAGCAGCTCCGACAGATCATCTTCGAGAAGCATCGTCTGCTCCTGCCATTCCCGGTCCAGAAAAGTGATACGGCAACGCTTGTGCCTGTTGACCTTTACCACCAGGTCGGGAAAGCACATGCAGTCGTCCCACATCGTGAACATCTCTTGGCTTTGCTGGTCCAGGACCGGATTGAAGAAGACGGTTGGCGAGTCGATATACATGTAAACAAGCCGCTTCATCACGCCGATCTGGGGCGCGGCGATCGCACGGCCGACGCCGTACTTGCGGCGAAAATCGAACAAGGTGTCATGCAGGTCCTGGATGACCGGTTTGAGGCTTTCAACTTCATCCTGCCCCACCGGCTCGCACACCTCGTACAGCTTCGGATGTCCCAGCAAGAGAATCTTTCGAACTGCCATCTGAATGGCCCTACTTTCAATTCAAGAGCTATCGAAACAGTTGGGGCTTATAGCAGGCGTTCAATCATGAGCAATGTAGGCCAACCCTACTTCGAAGGTGACGCGCGCGCCATTTACCGTTATGAGAGCGTTCCTCAGACTCTCGACGTTCTCCGGATACCAGGTGTCCTCAAGGGCAGCGGGTATGCCGTTTCCTGTTGGTGGATTCACCGAGACCTTCCAGTACGGGATATCGGCCGGTTTCAGCGGCGGGCCACCATAGACCTGGACGGTCGAATAGCAGGCAGGGTCAATCCTGGCCCCGGGTGAGAACCGCAAAGAGCCGATCCACGTCTCCTTGCCGTTGCCGTCGATAACCCACAGGCCGTACCACTGGCCGACGTTGTCGGCTTCTTGTGCGGCGACTTTGATTGTATAGTCGCCGCCGCCCCACTGATACCTGCCCCTGACGCTAACAAAGTTGCGTTCGTAATCGCCCGCCTCCGTCCACCCGGATTCGGGAACCCTGGTGTCTGCGAGCCGGACATCTGCAGTCTCGTTGTTTTCGTACCAGCGCGAGAATATAACGCCTTTGCCCAAGTTGCCTCTGGCGGGATCGCGGACGTCCGTCTGCAGCCCGAAATAAGCGTTGTCTCCGGCGATGGAAAACCCGGTGCAAGCGATGAAGTAGAGACCATGAGCGCCGACAAGTTCAACGTCGTTGTCAACAGTAAAACTCACCAGTATCTCGTCTATAGCTGTCCCCACGGGCCAGACATATGCGGCGTACAGCATTGCACGAGGCATTTCGACGGGCGTGTTCAGAGTGCTCTCTTCGGCTACAGAGTTCGTTTCAGGCGTTGGTGTCGGCACGACGCGCACATTGCCAGCGTTATTGGAGGTCACGTAGGGGGCGTAAATCCACGCGTTCTGCCCCTGGAACTCTATGCGCCACCAAGAGTCGTCCCCGTTCTTGCCCGTAATGTCATACTTTTGCCCGATTGTCGCGTAACCTATGACCGCATAGGTGGTGTTGGGTCCACTGCGAACATTCATATTGCGTGTGATGGTGATAAACGCCTTGCCGGGCGTTGGTGTCGCTGTGGGGCGCACGCGTGTGGGTGTGGAGGTTGGGCGAGGTCGAGTGGCGGTCGCTGTGGGTCGGCGGCGTGTCGGCGTACTTGTGGGCTTAGAGGTTCCCAGTTCGGTTTCAAGTGCGCTGACTCTCGTTTCCAACGCCCTTACTGCGTCCTTGTCGGCCTTGTTGCTGGATAACGCCGTGACTCTGCGTGCCAGAGTGGTGACCCGGCTCGATAACCCCTCCAGCGTGAGCGTCGATTGCGCTTGCAACTGCGAAACGCCAAATACGGACAATACAACGATAAGAATTCCGATTCCAACAATCTTGCGTCCAGACATCAGGGCGCCCCCTTGGTGATAACGGGCCGATGGTAGCCACCACGACAAGCCAAGAGTACACAGTCAACGCTGTCAGTCAAATCTGTTGGGTATCGTTTTGTTTTCACAAATACTACGTATACCACAATTTGGCCGACAGCCTTTACTTTTCAAACAACCTCTAAGACCTGTCGAACCGCCATCTATATGCTCCTAAACCGTCCGGCCCTTCGGCATCCGGTAGCCGACGCGGGGCTCGGTGAAGATGTAGGTCGGGTTGCCCGCGTCGTCGCCCAGCTTGCGGCGCAGCTTGCGCACGATGGTGCGCATGGGCCGCAGGTCGCCGCCCCTCCTCTCCCCCCACACCCGATCCAGAAGATGGTCGTAGGTCAGCACCCGGCCGGCGCCGGCCGAAAGCTCGGCAAGCATCCGGTACTCCAGCGGGAGCAGATGCAGCGGCCGGCCGGCAAGGGTCACTCTGCGCTCGGCGTAGTCGATGGTGAGGTCGCCCAGCACGTACGTCCCCTGTAGTTCGGGGGCCTCCCGCCGGCGCAGGGCCGCCGCGATGCGCGCCGTCAGCTCGGTCGGCGAGAAGGGTTTGACGACGTAATCGGCGGCGCCCGTGTTGAGGGCCGTGGCGATGAGCTCGTCGCGGCCGTAGGCGGAAAGGAAGATCACCGGCACGTCCGCCAGCGCCAGCATGGCCTTCATCAGCTCGATGCCGTCGCTCTCGGGAAGCACGACGTCCAGCAGCACAAGATGGGGCCGCTCCTCCTGCATGAGACGGAGCGCCTCCCGCGCATCCCCGGCCATTATGGGGGCGTAACCCGACTGGATGAGGGCGTCGCGGACGTAGCGAAGGTCCTGCGGGTCGTCGTCCACGGCCAGCACCCGCACCCGATCATCCGTCTCTCCCTGGGCGCGCGGCGCGGCCGGCGGGCGTCCAGCCAGCGCGGGGCTGCCGGCGCCGGCGACGATGGGCAGGGTGAAGGTGAAGCGGGCGCCGAGCCCCGGCCCGTCGCTCTCGGCCCAGATGCGGCCGCCGTGGGCTTCGACGATGCCCTTGCAGATGGCCAGGCCCAGGCCCGAGTCCCCTCCCTGCTCCTCGGACTGCGCGATGGAGAACTTGCGGAACAGGCGCGGCAGGCTCTCTGCGGGGATGCCCCGGCCCTCGTCGGCCACCGAGACGGCGACGTGAACGCCCTCCTGCGCCGCGCTCACCCGGATGACCGACGACTCCGGCGAGTGGCGGGCCGCGTTGGTGAGCAGGTTGCCCAGCACCTGGACGATGCGCCGCCGGTCCGCCAGCACCAGGGGCATGTCCGGGGCGACGTCGATGGCGAGATGGCTGCGGCCGCCGGCGCTTGTGAAGGCATGTCTCGCCCTGTCCACGAGCACGGCCGCCTCGGCCGGCTCGGGGCTGACCGCCAGCGTGCCGGTCTCGATGCGGGCCACGTCCAGCAGGTCGGAGATGAGGCCGTGCATGTGGTCGGCCTGCTCGCCGATGAGACGGAAGAACTGGCGCACGACCGCCGGGTCCAGGTCGGTGTGCGACTCCAGCACGGTGGCGGCGGAGCCCTTGATGGAGGTCAGGGGGGCGCGCAGCTCGTGGCTGACCATCGCCAGGAACTCGGCCCGCAGCCGCTCCAGCTCCTCCACCGCGGCCATGTCCTGCAGGGTGACGACCACCGACTCCACGACGTCCTGCTCCGAAAGAATCGGCGTGGCGTTGAGCAGCACCGTAACGCTCCTGCCGTCAGGGACCCGCAGCACGATCTCCTCGGCCCGCAGCGTCTCGCCCACGCTCAGCAGCTCGGCCAGGGGGAACTCGCGCAGCGAGACCTCGCGCCCGTCGGCGCGGCGTAAGGTGATCACGTCCAGGAGCATCTCCGGCGTCTGGTCGCGGTCCCGCAGGCTGTCCGCGATCCGCCGCGCCTCCCGGTTGAGGGACTTGGGCGCGCCCGTCAGGGCGTCGAAGACCACCACGCCGACCGGGGAGGTGTCGATCAGCGTCTCCAGGTCGGCCCTGGCGCGCCGCTCCTCCCGGTGCCGGCGGGCGTTGGCGATCACCAGCGCCGCCTGGGAGGCGAACATGACCAGGATCTGTTCGTCCTCGCGGCTGAATTCACGTCCGTCCTCGCGCCCGGCCAGGAAGATATTGCCCACCCGCTCGCTGCGGTGGTGCATCTGCGACGCCAGAAAGGGCACGGCCGGCTCCACCGGCAGGGGCAGACGGAAGCCGGCGAAGCCCAGGGACCTGACGTAGCCCACCAGGTCGGGCAGCCTCAGGGGCTCGGAGACGCTGCCCAGGCGCTCGAAAATCTCCCACCGCTCCGGGGTCTGCCAGATCTGTTCGGCCGCCTCGGCGTCCATCCCCGACGACAGGAACTCCCGCACGAGTCCCCCGCCGTCCAGGAGGGTCATCACCCCGTAGCGGGCGCCGGTCAGCGCGCGGGCGGAGTCCAGGGCACCCTGGAGCACCGTGTCGAAGTCGAGGCTCTCGTTGAGGCGCAGGCTGGCCTCGCTCAGCCTGGCGATCCGCGCCCGCAGCGCGGTCTCCTTCTCAGGCGCCGGTTGGCGTCGTCGTTTCATCCCATCACCTCGATTGGACTGCGCAGGCCCTTCCCTGGGCCGCAGGATTCGGCGTCTGCCGCGGCAATTATACCAGCTTCGGCGAAAACTCACAAAAGGTCACGATTAATCGGACGGCAGGTCACGTAAATGTCATATGCGTATGGTAAACTAAAATGTCGCAAATGCAAGATTTACTGGTCTCTGTCCGTAAGTGTTAGGGCTGCAGACGGCATACGCTGTCGAATACACCTCCGGGATCACCTCAAGACAGTTCGTGCTGGTCGGCGGTTACGCGCAGGACGTCTCCCACGTCCCAGTCCGGGTCGCGGATCTCCCGAAGCCAGAAGTCACCGCGTCGGAAGTGGTGGACCGCGAGACACTTATCGCCTTTGTCGAAGCGGCGGCCGAGACCTTCCAACAGGCCGTCATGTCCGAAGGCTATAGTGCCCTCACCGGGGTCAGAAACGCCTTCCGGGTGGAGGGAGGGGACTGGAAGTCAGGCTCCATCTACCTGTGGGTCGTGAGCGGCGGGGGCGTCACCCTGTTTCACGGGTCCGAGCCGTATCGCGAAGGCAGACCCACGGACATGGTGAGGACGGACTCCCAGGGGATCAAGATCGCCGAGGAGCTGATCGGAGGCGCCCGGCGCGAGGGCCGGAAGTTTCTGAACTATCACTACGACAACCCGGCCATCGAAGGAGACGAGGAGACCGGTTCCCCGAAGTTCGGCTACGCCGTGAGCATCCAGGCGCCCAACTCTGAACAGAAGATAGTCATCGGCTCCGGCATCTATCTCGAAACAGACGGCGAGTGATCCTCTCCACACGGGACCCGGCGCTCCTGATGCGGGGCCTCTTTTGCCGGCCCTTATCCGGTTTAATGTCATGCCGGCGTGGTGAATTGTCTCGTAGAGATTGTCAGCGGGCCCAAACGGACAGATCGCGGTTCTGCACGGGGAAATCGATGCGTTGGTTGCCCAGCCGCTGAGTTATGGGCCCCCGCAAAGTGAACGGCAACGCCGCTTCCCGGCCTGCCCAAGTACGCCCCCTTTCCCCGTTTTCACGAGGACAGATTCCCGCTTTCACAAACTTGCGCGGCGGTGTAGAATATCAGCCGTAGAAGAACGCCTTTGAGGGGGAGCCAAAGCGCGGCGACGCCGCCAACCGCCAGGTGCGACATGACCACATCCAGGACCACCGGCAAGACAGCGCAAGTCCAGGGCCGCTTCCGGCTGCCGGACCCGCCCGAACGGGAACCCGACGACATGACCAGTTTCGACCGCCTGGCCGCCAACGGCAACGCCCATCACCTGAAGCAGCATCTGATGACGCAGCGCCCCGGCCAGCGGGACCGGATCATCGTCTCCGGCGAACATTACCTGGTGGTCAGGCCCACCCGTTCCCTGGCGGGCAGCCGCTACCCCGACCTGCTGGTGGCCTTCGACGCAGACCCGGCGGCCTACGAGGCCGGCAACGGGTACGTCATATCGGAGCAGGGGAAGCCGCCGGACTTTGTGCTGGAAATCGCGTCGCGGCGCACCGGGCGGGAGGACACCGGGCCCAAGCGGAGGGACTACGCCGCCCTGGGGATACCGGAATACTGGCGGTTCGACCGGACGGGGGAGCATCACGGGGTGGAGCTGGCCGGGGAGCGGCTGGTGGACGGCGTGTACGTCGCCATAGAGATTGAAGAGTTGCCCGACGGCAGCTTGCAGGGATACAGCCCCGTACTGGACCTGAATCTGCGGTGGGAGCGGGGGGAGTTGGCCTTTTACGACCCGTCCACGGGCCGGCGCATCGCCACCTTTGAAGATGAGCGGGACCGCGCCGACACCGCCGAAGCCGAACTCATCCTGGAGCGGGAGGCCCGCATCACCGCCGAGGCCGAACTCACCGCCGAGCGCGCCCGCGTGCGGGAGCTGGAAGAACAGCTCCGCCGCCAGAACCCCTGATCGCCAGACGCAGCGAACAGAGCGTTGTTGAAAGGATAGAAAGGAGCAGCCATGTCCGACGCCAAGCGTGACAACAAGAGCAGGAAGGTACGCCGCCATGTAGCGCGCAGGCTGGTCGGGCGTTTGCCCGGCATTAACGGATCCCCCCCACAAACGTTCTAAACTAGCCCGTCGTCCCTCCATACCCCTCCGCATTCTGGCCGTCCTGGCTCTCATCGCCATCCTCTCCCTGCACGGCGCTCCATCGGCCCAGGCCCAGTCCGACCCGTTGCCCGCCCCGACCAACGTCCAACTGGACGCCGGGAACGGCAGATTCACCGTCACCTGGACCCCGGTGATGGAAGCGCTGACCTACTTTGATTTCACTGACACGATGATAGCGACTCTGGCGACCTTTACGCTGACGGCGGCGCTGTATCCGGTTTAATGTCATGCCGGCGTGGTGAATTGTCTCGCAGAGATTGTCAGCGGGCCCAAACGGACAGATCGCGGTTCTGCACGGGGAAATCGATGCGTTGGTTGCCCAGCCGCTGAGACTCATGAATGGCAATACAGATCTCCAGCGCAGCGCGGCCATCCTCACCGGTGGAAGAGGTCTCGCCGCCCGTTTCGATGGCCTGGAGGAGGTCCTTTATGGCAGCCGTTGTCTGGCTTTCCGTCTCCTGCGGCACGTCCAACTCCGCCTTTCGGAGTCGATTGAAGCGGTCATTCGGATCCTTTTCCCACAACTCCAGACCAAAACCATTGTAGAGACAGCGAATGACCCCATCCGCGCCGACAATGTCGATGTCCAGGCCAAGGGCTTTGTTATGGGCCCCCGCAAAATGAACGGCAACGCCGCTCCTCGTCCGACCCAGGCCGCCTCCGCTGGCATCTCTGCGGTGGGCCACTGTTTCGGGCGGATCGAACTCCCCTTCCAGATAGCCGCTCATCCACTCGACCGGCTCGTCCAGCAGCATCAGCAGAATGTCGAACAGGTGCGTGACATTGTGCACCAGCCCGTGCGTGCAGTACGCGGTCGCCTCCCGCAGTTCGCCCACGGCGCCGCCGGCAATCAGTTTGCGGGCGAAGCGGTAATGTTTCATCCAGCGGCGGCCGTGCCCGATAGTGAGCCTGGTCCCGTGCCGGCGGCAGACATCCAACATGCGGTCGCACTCGGCCAGTGATATCGCCATCGGCTTGGTGACAAGGATCCCCTTTGCGCCGGCGCTGGCCGCCGCGGCCGTAGCATCGGCGTGCAGCGGGGCATGTGTTGCGACGCCGACGATATCGAGGTCCTCCTCCTCCAACATCCGATTGTAGTCGGCGTAGGTTCGGACGCCGCCGTAGCGCTGCCGGAACCGGGCGCGGCTTTCCTCGCTCGGCGCAGCCCCGGCGACCAGCGCCGTCCGCGGTTCGTGAGCGAACGCCGCGGCATGGCTGTAAGGAACGAGATATACCGGGTGGCCGATCATTTCATCGTCGATGACGGCGCCCATGCGGCCGAGCCCTATGATGCCAACTCGGTACTCTGCGCTCATGGCAGATGCCTCCAGGAAAGGGGAGATGTAATGCTAAGCAGACCCAGTCTCAAGTCCTTCTTATCGTTTCAACCGGCAGCGACCAACCGGCCCACTCCTGCCCGCAGCGCGGACATCGTTCCACGTTGGATATGACTTTGTCGCCGCACATGCACCAGAGGAGCCAGCCAGGATTGCCTTCGGGCAGGGGCGGGATCCCCATGCCGGCCGCATCCATGACAGCCCAAATGAAGCGAACGATACGCACCGCCTTGCGGCCCGACGTCAGCGGCTCCTTATCTTCCTTTATGCAGTCTATGAAATGACGAATCTGCACAGCCGAGCTGTCCACCGGATCGAGCGACTCAACTACCTGCCGGCCCCGCATGATCCTGCCACTGCCCCGGCTGGTCGAATCGATGAAGACCGAATAGCCGTTGCCATAGGCCGTGAGCTGTTCGCTGTGGCCCCCTGACCCGAAACTGCTGATCATCGATCCTACCGCGCCGCACTGAAAGCGGATGTTTGCAAGCGTGTGCCCTTCTTGCTGGTCGCTGAACATATCGCTTTGCGCAGCCACCTCTGCCGGTTCGCCGCAGAGGAAATAGAGAGGGTCCACAATATGGTTACGGATAAGGCCCAGGTAGGCGGGTTCCGGGCGGACATAGTTCGCCAGTACGACCTCAGGAGGTTCGTCCGCAAATAGCTCCTTGACCCGCAGCAGCGCATAGGTCCGGTTCCAGGCCACCATAAGATGCTTTCCCGCCTTTTCGGCTGCCGCGGCCATCTCCTCCGTCTCCGCCACCGTATAGGCGGGCGGCTTTTCGACCAGAACGTGCACGCCGGCCTCAAAGCTGTGGAGCGTCTGCGGATGGTGCGCCAGGTCCGGGGTGAGAATGAGAATCGCGTCCAGTTTGACACTTTCCAACATCTCACTGATGAGCGAGAAGGTCCTAGCGACGTTGAACTCCTGCGCCGCGGCCTCCAGGCGCTGAGGACTCAGGTCAGCCAGCGCCGCGAGCTCGACGTCCTCCATCGTCGCCAAACTGCGGGCGAGCCCCAGCCCGCGATGTCCGACGCCTGCAACACCAACGCGAATTTTCATGGCAAATCCCTTTACGCAGCTACTTCTGCCCGGTGGGGGTCAGCATGCGCGGGTTGAGCGCATCGTTCAAACCGTCACCCAGAAAGGTGAAGGCCAGCACCGTGACGAACAGTACCATGCCCGGCATGACAACGAGGTGTGGTCGATAACGCCACTGCACCAGGTTCTCCGCGATCATCATGCCCCAGCTCGCTCCCGGCGGCTGTATGCCCAGCCCAAGATAGCTCAGCGACGCCTCGGTCAGCATCGCCCCCCCAAAGCTGGCGCTGAGCGAAACGATGACCGGTCCCAGGGCATTCGGCACCAGATGGTGCACAATGATGCGCCACTCCCTGGCGCCGACAACCTGGGCGGAGCTGACATACTCGGTGGCCCGGAGCGACAGTACCTGCCCCCGCACCAGCCGCGCCAGGTTCGGCCAGCCGGTGATGCCCAGCACCGCGAAGATCAGCAGATAGTCCAGGTAGAGCGTATTGCCCAGCGCCCGGATGCCGTACTGCTGGACCAGCGAATCGCCGAATCGAATGAAGGAGGGCTTCAACGTGGCAGCGAGAAAGACCGCCAGCAGAATATGGGGAAACGCCTGCAGAAAGTCAATCGTACGCACCACCAGCGCATCGACATATCCACCCAGATACGCGCCGGCCGCGCCGATCAGGACGCCAAGGACGAAAGCCATCGTCGTAGTAACCACCGCCACCATGATCGCCGTCCGCCCGCCAGCCAGGATGCGCGACAGCATATCGCGCCCGAGTTCGTCCGTGCCCAGCGGATGCAGCCTGGTAGGCGGCTGCGCGATGTTGTCCCAATCCTGATAGAGATGATCGTAAGGGGTGAGAAAAGGCCCGAACGCGGCGATGAAGAAGACAATGAAGATAATGACGATGCTCCCCATGGCCAGCCGGTTGGCAATGAGCTGGGTGAAAGCATCTTTCCAAAGGTTGCGCTCAGGACGGCGAAACTGGTCGGTCAACAGTTGACGCTGATCTTCGGCCTGAGAATCCTTCTCCTCCATGGTCATGTAATCTCGCTGCTTTACCTTATTCTCCAAGGTCAACTGCCGCGCTAACCGGATGCTTCTCAGAACAACTGCCCTTCTCGAAACAGACAGCTAACGCCGCGCTCTTTCCCCAACCCGCACCCGCGGATCTACAACGCCGTAAAGAATGTCCACCACCAGATTCATGAAAAGAATGATCGCCGCACTGAAGAGGGTGGTAATCATCAACACCGGGTAGTCCAACCCGATGATGCCCTGCCACACGAGCCAGCCAAATCCGTGGATGTTGAAGATCTGCTCGACGAAGATGCTGCCGGTGATGAAGCCGCCCAGCGAGGCAGCCGTTATCGTCAGAATCGGTGTGAACGCGTTGCGCAGGACATGGCGAACGATGATCAGCCGTTCCGTCAGACCCTTGGCCCGCGCCGTCCGCACGTAGTCCTGGCTGATCGTCTCCAGAATGCTCGACCGCCACTGCCGCACAAGACCCGCCGTTCCCGTGAAACCGATCAACATCATCGGCAGGATGATCTTCTGGCTGAATATGCCTTCCCAGCCGATGCTGCTGTCGATCCAGCCAAGCTGGAGAATGAATACAATCATCAGCATCGGCGCCAGCACAAAAGTGGGGATGGTCGACACCGCCACCGTCGTGCTGACGATGATGTAGTCGATCGGCCGGTTGTGGAACCTGGCCGCGATGATGCCCAGGATCGTACCGCTGACAAACCAGAAGAACATGCCGACCAACCCCAACTGGATGCTCTTCGGCCATGCCTTCGCAAGCATTACATTGATCGACCTCTGCCCGGACAGGATCGAATACCCCAGCTGGCCCTGCATCAGACGCCCCAAAAATTCACCGTATTGGACAAGGAAGGGACGGTCCAACCCCAATGAGTGGCGCACTCTTTCACGCAGCTCCTCGTCCCAGTAGGCTTCCTGCAGCAACTCCATCAGCGGGTCGCCAGGGCCGTAATGGGCCAAGATAAACGTCAGGGCCGACGCCGCGATAAGTGTGGGGATGATATATACCAGGCGGCGGATAATGTATGCGGTAATCCTAAGCCTCCGTGCAGCTGAATCCCGTCCGACTCACCTGCGGACCTTGAAGGTCCAAAGGTACTCAACCAGGTCATCCAACTCCTTTGGTTCCATCTCCAGATCGGTCGCGTTCTCGTGGTACGCGACCAGATAGACCTTCAGCTTGCGCGACGTCTGCGTATCTGCGTAAGACCCGTCCCTGAACCGGTCGTCGATCTGGCCGCCGACCTTGGTGACGTCGGCCGTCTCGCCCCCTCCCTGGCTGATTATTGTGTGACACGAAGCGCAGCGTTCCTCGAAGACCTTCTCGCCTCTTGCGATTGCCGCCTTTTGTCCGCCCCCGCATGCTGCCGCGAGGTTCATGATGACAATTGCCGACGCCAGCGCCGCATAGCGGCGGCCGCCCAGGCGTCGAGGCTTACGGTGAAGAGTGGGCTGCATTTTGTGTCCTGTGCGGCAAAGAACAGGCAGGAAGGCGGCGGTAGCAGGGGCTATGCTGGACCGGCATAGCCCCGTTATGAGAGATCGGGCCACTGCCCGCCTTCCTGACTTCGCAAACTCAGTGCTCGGCGATCCAGACTTCATCCGGGTGCAGTAACCGCGAATTGAAGCCCAGCTCGAAATCCCGCACCCATGGCTTGACCAGGAAGTAGCGTGCGTCCAGATAGGTCGGGATCATAATATACAAGCTGTACATGTAATCCTCAACCTCTTTCCACGCCGCCATCCGCTCCTCAACATCCTGGATCGCCTGGGCCTTCTCGATCAAGGCATCCAGCTGCGGGTCCTGGTGCTTCAGATAGCCGTCATTGAACGGGCCGTTCGAATGCCACAGCGGCCAGATCGCCTCTTGCGGATCCAGCGCCTGAATGCCATGCGCCCAGCTGCCGACGTTGGCCAGCTCCCGCTCCTCAGGTGTCGTGCGCTGCTTGATCAGAAGCTCGATCTGGACGCCCAGCACCTGATAGACCTGCTGTGCGATGGCCTGCCAGAGCAGACTGCGGTCGCCGAGCGTCGTCCCCGGCGGGGCGTAGACGCGAATTGGCTCGACCAGGCTGGGGTCGCCCTGATAGCGGGACTCGGCGAACGCCTGCAGCGCTCCCTCCACATCCTGCGTCAAACCGGGCCGGCTATCGCAGTCGTGAATCTCGCAGTAAGGCCCGTACGGCCCGCCCGTGAGCGTCTTGAGCTTGAAGAAGCGCCCTCGCATCACCTTCTCGATGATCTCGTCCATGTCGATCGACTTGACGAAGGCTTCGCGCATCTTCGGATCATCGAAAGGAGGTTTGTCGGTGAAGAGTACCTGCGCCAGATAGTTCTGCGTAGGCCAGAACCGGAGTTCATCGTGCAGCGGATTCTCCGGGTCCAGGATCTCTGACAAAATCGGACCGGCGACCCAAACTACGTCGAACTCATCGTTTTCATAGCCGATCAGCATCGTCTCGGCCGGCAGGCGGCCCTGCAAAATCAGCTTGTCCAGCTTGGCCGGCTCGCCGGGCCAGTACGGGTTGCGTTCCAGCACGAGCAGGTTCTCGTCGGGATCAAAGCTCTCAGCCTGGAAGGGGCCTGCGCAGCCGCCGCCGCCCTCCAGCCAGTGCCTCTCAGCCGTTCCCGCCTCCAGCTGATCCTGCTCACAGACCGCCATGGGAGTCCCGGTCGACCAGCGATTCCACATCGGCGCCGGTTGCATCATCTTCACCTCGAGGGTGAAGTCATCGATGACCGTGATACCTGACATCGTATCGGCGTTCTCGTTGTAAAGGTCCATCGCGCCCTCAATGAACATGAAGAGACGTAAGGGCCATTTGCCGACGCGCAACGACCTCTCCCACGTGTATTTCACGTCATGAGCCGTCACCGGATTCCCCGTCATGCCAAACTTCAGGTCCTGGCGCAGGTGGTAGGTATAGGTGAGGCCGTCGTCGCTTACCTCGAGACTATCGCAGAGCCAGCACTGCACCTCCTCGAGTCCCGTATCCGGGTTCACCACAACCTCTGTAAGCGCCGACAAAAGTCCCGCACCGTAGTAATAGTCGGCGCCCGTCCCCGTCGCGGGATCCCAGCGGAAGCTGCAACAGGGCGCAAAGCGCAGTATCTGCTCAGCCGCCGGCTCCATCGAGAGCATCGGCTCCTCTTCCATTGCGGCCTCCGGCCCCGCGCCGGCCGGGACACACGCGGCGATGCCGAACATCAGGAGCAAAAGGGTCCCGGCGACAAACCAGATCGTTCTGTGCGTTTTCATGAGAAGATCTCCTTTTCTGGTACTTTGACCGAACCGACGCTAAAGCCAATCTCCGAGCTTCTCCAACACAGCTGGTGCATGTCCCAAATCCGACCGGTCTCGCACCCGAACCGGTCCACCCTGCCAGGTGCAATGTAAATTATATATATTGTTCAATCCCTGTCAACGCCGGAAAAAGAGACCGGCGCATCCCGAGAATCCTACGAAAATCCAGCAAGTCCTGATCCCGATTGACAACACGCCCCAATCCGTTTACAGTCTCAACCCATGACCACCACCTGGACCACCCGCGGCTTCGAAAGCTTTCGCCAAGGCCAGTTCGGCAACGCCGGCCAGAACCTCTACGTTTCCCGCGCCGGCGTGCTGCAACGCATCCACCAGTACGACCTCAACGGCAACGGCCACCTGGACCTGGTCTTCTGCAACAGCCAGAACCACCAGGAGCGCCCCCCGGCCTTCGTCTACAGTGACCCTCTCGGCGCCGCCCATCGCACCGAGTTGCCGGCCGAAGGCGCATGGACCGGCGCGGTCGCCGACCTGAACGACGACGGCTACGACGATCTGATCCTGGGAATGCGGAACAACGGGATCAGGCCCGACCTCAACGCCATCATCTACTACGGCGCGCCCGACGGCATGAGCGAACGACGCCAGCAGCAACTGCCGGTTCCCCAATGCGAGTCGGTGGCAGCCGGAGACTTTGACGGCGACGGCCGTACCGACCTTGCCTTCGCCAGCCAGGGCGCGCTCCGCATCTTCTTTCAATCCGACCTGGGTTTCGAGCCGCAGAGATTCGTCGACCTGGAGATCGCCGCCGAACAACTGACCGCCGGCGACCTTGACGGCGACGGTTTTGACGACCTGGTCGTACGTTCGGTTGAGGGCAGCGTAACCGTATACTGGGGCGGCGCCGACGGCATCAACCCGGATCGCGCAACCGTCTTCTTCGAACCCGACACGGAGCGCGCCCGCCCGTCAGAGCCGGCGGTACAGTACGCCGAGCACGTCGAGGAGGCAAAGCCGCTGGCCGGAATCGTCCATCTGAACGGCCGCCCCCACCTCTTCCTGCCCCGGTCGCATAGCGTTTCGCTCGCGCCGGTCGGCAAGGACCGGCGCTCAGGCCCTCCCCTGGAACTGTACTGCTCGCAGGCCATGGCCGTGGCGGTCGGCGACGTCAACGGCGACGGATACGATGACCTTGTGTTTGCCTGCCGCGAGCTCAGTGAAGAGGGAGAACGCTCCTGGATCTACCGGGGCGGCGCGGAGGGATTCGACGAGACCCGCCGCACGCCTCTCAACAGCTGCCACGCCTGCGATGTCGCCGTCGCCGACCTGTCCGGCGACGGCTGCGCCGACGTCATCCTGTGCCAGACCCATACCCCCGATTCCTACAGCGCCGACTCGTTCATCTACCGCGCCTCTCGCACTGGGATCGACCCCGAGCCGGTCCGCCTGCCCTGTCAGGACGCCCGCCGCGTCCTGCTGGCGCGAGCCGGCCCCGACGCCAGGCCGCACGTAATCTTTGTTAACCATTTCGGCCGCAACCGCCTCGGCAACATCAGCCCCTACATCTATTTTGGCAGTGCGGACGGATTCTCCCCGGAAAAGCGGCAGGAGCTGTCCGGATGGGGCGCAGTCGAGGCCCTCTGCTGCGATTTCAACGACGACGGCTACGTCGACGTCGTGCTCGCCAACGCGTCGGAAAACTCGGTCGACCGCGATCCTGGTTCCTACCTGCTGCTCAACGGGCCGGACGGCTTTGCCGGCGAACCAACCTCGATCCTTCCCACCTCGCGGGCCCACGGCGTCTGCGCCGCCGACATCAACCGCGACGGCCATCTCGACCTGATCTTCTGCGGCTTCGACAATCCCGAACTCCTGATCTTCTACGGAGTTGCCGCGGATACCGCGACCGGTCTCTGCTTCGACACCGCCAACCCGCAGCGCATCCGCCTGGAGCACGACGGCAAGCTTTACAACGAGCCGCGCTGGATCTACCTCGCCGATCTCAACAACAACGGCTGGCTGGATCTGGTCGTGCCCCAGATCGCCTACGACCGCAGCTTCATTCTGTGGGGCGGGCCGCAAGGCTTCAGCATGGACCGCTGCCAGCCGCTCTCCGTCGTGCGCGGCGCCTGCGCGCGCGCCGCCGACCTGAACGGCAACGGCTACCTCGATCTCATCATCGGCGGCCACATCACCTCCCAGGACGGCCCGCACGACTCCTTTGCCTACATCTACTGGAACGGGCCGGACGGCCTGCGCGAGGACCGCCGCACACTGCTCCCCGCCAGCGCGATCAACGCCATGGCCGTGGCCGACTTCAACAACGACGGCCTCCTCGACCTCTTCATCTGCTCCTATCACAACGGCCGCGAGCGGGACATCGACTCCTTCCTCTATTGGAACCGCGCCGGGCGCGGCTTCTCCGCGAGCGACCGCACGCGCCTCTTCACGCACTCCGCATCCGGCTGCGTCGCCGCCGACTTCAACGGCAACGGCTGGATCGACCTGGCGGTCGCCAACCACAAAGTGGAAGGCGACCACGTCGGCTATTCAGCTGTCTGGTGGAATGGCCCCGCAGGCTTCAGCGCCGAACGCATAACGCGACTGCCGACATCCGGCCCGCACGGCATGACCGCCGTCAGCCCGCACAGCATCGCCGACCGCGGCCCGGAGGAGTACTATCTCTCGGCCCCCTGCAGACTGCCCGAAGGCGCCCGCGCAACCGAGATTGCATGGGAAGCGGAAACGCCGTCGCGCACCTGGGTAAAGGCCCAATTGCGCTTCGGCGGCACGGAAGAGGCGTTGGAAGAAGCGGCCTGGCAGGGACCGGACGGAGAGGCAACGTGGTTCGAAAGACCCCAGGCCGTCGGCGCCCTGAACCAGACCGGCCAGTGGGTACAGTACAGACTCGCCCTGGGCGCCCAAAACGCATGCGGCACGCCCCGCGTCACCGCGGTAGATCTGCGCTACGAGTTGTCGGCGCAACTATGAGCTGCCCGCGCCCTGCCCAAGGTGACTCTGCTGCCTCCTGAAAAACGCCGGTTGCCGTAATGGGCCAGAACTGCGAGAATAGCCCTGTGCCAGGCGTTGCCGCGCTTCCACAGGACGACGCACTTCGCCGAGAGGGAGTTCCGCTATCTC
Organism: Caldilineaceae bacterium; assembly: GCA_965204525.1. Lineage (GTDB taxonomy): Bacteria > Chloroflexota > Anaerolineae > Caldilineales > Caldilineaceae > Bin5. Next base: position 5,167,209 of record OZ241994.1, read on the forward strand.
ACCGCAGGACTGACGTTCTTCATATGAGAGTCACCCGTTCAAATCACACAGAGGAGGACCGTCGATGAGAACCCTTCGCAGACTCAACCCGCTAATGTTTGTCGTCATCGCTGCAATGATATTTACCGCCTGTGCCGCGCCCGCTGCACCTGCCGGCGACACCGGGGCCGAAGCGCCGGCGGACGAGCAGGTGACCTTGCGTATGACCGCCCTGGGCGGTATCGTCGCCGAAGCCGTCACCGCGCTCACCGACAGGTATATGGAGGAGAATCCAAACGTGGAGATTATCGTCGACGTGCAGGGCGACGATATGAGCTGGCAGAAGACCGCGCCCACAACCATGTTCGCCGCCTCCGACGGCCCCGATCTTTCCTGGTGGTGGTGCGGCCGCTTCGCCCAATTCAATGACATGATGGACGCCGGACTGCTTGCCTCGCTCGATGACCTGTACGAGAGCGAAGGCTGGAACGAGTCCTTCCCGCAGGGCACGCTCGACTACTTCACCCACACCGACGGCAGCCGCTACGGCGTCAATCTGGACGCTGTCTGGACGCCGATGGTCTATTACAACAAGGAGATCTTCGCCGAGGTGGGTGTCGAGCCGCCGACCACTTGGGATGAGTTCTACGCCCTCGGAGACACGATCCGCGCAGCCGGCTATGAGACGCTTACAACGCCCTACGAAATGGGCGTTCGCAGCCACCTTCCGGACGGCCTGATGCTGCGCTCCTGGACCGAGCGGGAGTACCAGGCCTTCCTCCTGAACTGGATGCCTGACGCGCCGGAATGGTCCCTCGAACACAAGTGGACCGACCCCAACGGCGTTCGTATATACCAGTACATTATGGATATGGCCGACAGCGGGCTGCTGATGGAGGGCTACGCCGGCATCACCGACTACGGCCAGTCCAAGGGGCTCTTCCTTTCCGGCAAAGCGGCTATGTTCCAGGACGGCAGCTGGTCGACAGGCGCAACCTCCCTGCCCGAAGAGGCGACCTTCGACTGGGGCTACTTCTACTACCCGCGTCTTGACCAGGACAACTACGGCGAGATGGGCTCCTTCGTGGCCAACTGCCTGATCGTCTTTGAAGACCGCGACAACGTCGATGCAGCCAAGGATGTGGTGGCATACATCCTGCAGCCGGAAAACATGGTTCTGTGGGCCGAGAAGCTGGGCGGCCCGCCGGGGCGGACCGACCTGCCGACCGAAAAGGTGACGGAGGTGCTTGGTCCCGTAATGGCCGGCATGCTGCAGGAGATCGCCGCGGCCGGCGCGCCGACGCTATATGAGGGCGTCGTACCGCCTGAGCTGCTGGCCTCTCTGAAAGCCTCGATAGACCTGATGCTGACCGGCAGCCTCACACCGGAGGAGGCAGCGGCCATGCAGCAGGAGGAGACCGAAAAAGTGCGTGCCGAGCTTGCCGACCAGTAGTGAAGCCAGAGCGGCTCACGTAGTTCGGCTGCATCTTTGAAGTGAGCACGCAGGAGACGAATAGCGTGGCGCGAGGAAACGCTGCTCTCGAAAGTGGAAAGGGGAGTGAAGAAGAGATGAGGCAGAAAACGCTTCTCACTCCTCACGCCTCGCCCCTCACTCCCCGTTTTGGCCCTCGCCTGGCCAGATGGTGGAACCGGGAGGGAATCTGGTACCTGTTTCTCGCGCCCGCCATCCTTCTCCTGCTCATCTTTTTTGCCTACCCCTTGGCCGACTCGCTGCTGTTGAGCTTCTATAAGTGGAAAGGGCTGGGCGCGCGCAAGTTTGTCGGCCTCGCCAACTTCGAAGCCCTGCTCGACGACCGCTTCTTCTGGGGCGCCACCTGGCACACGCTTGTCTTCGCGCTGGTTGTGACCCTGGGAACCGTCGGCATCGGCTATCTTCTGGCGACGGTAATCTCGCGCCGCGTGTACGGTTGGCGCGCCTACCGTATAGGATTCTATCTGCCGGTAATGCTCTCCGTCGTCGTGGTCGCGGCCCTGTGGGTACGCATCTATGAGTTCAACTGGGGCCTGCTCAATACCTTCTTGCGTGCCGTCGGGCTGGATGTTATTGCCCTGCCCTGGCTGGCCGACGTCAAGTACGCGCTGGCCGCTGTGATTGTCGTTCCCATCTGGCAGTACGCCGGCTTTCCCATGATAGTTACGCTGGCCGCAATCGAGGGCATCCCCCAGGATCTGCACGATGCCGCCACCATCGACGGCGTCAGTGAATGGCAGCGTACCTGGCATCTGATCTTTCCCCTCGTTCGCCCGGTGGTCGCCTCGATCAGCATCCTGCAGATTATCTTTTCGCTCAAGGTGTTCGATCTGGTTTGGGTGATGACCAAGGGGAGTCCGGGCAACAGCACCGCGGTATTAGGGACCTTCCTCTTCCGGCAAGGCTTCGAAACGCAGAAGTACGGCTATGCCTCAGCCGTGGCGGTGGTGATGTTTCTCATCGTATTCACGCTGACCTATCTCTACCAACGCCTGGTGAAGTTCGATGCGGTTGAGTTCTGAGATCGACGACTTGGAAATAACCGAAAGGCAGGCGTCACAGGGATCGCCTCTGGCAGCGCGACTCCTCTCGCGCATCATGATGGTCGCGCTGGCCGTCTGGTTTGTAGTCGAACTGTACCCGGTGATCTTTCTCATCAATACTTCGCTAAAGACCGATTCCGAGATTCTGAGCACGCCCTTTGCCTTGCCCGGCGCCTTCAACTTCGGCAACTACGTGCGCGTCTGGGTGGGGGAGGGCGCAAACAATAAGCCGATCGCCCTCTACCTGCGCAACAGCATTGTCGTGACGGTCGCCACGCTGGCGCTGCTGCTTGCTGTCTCCTCTCTTGCCGGATATGCCCTGGCACGCGGCCGCTTCCCCGGCAGCGCCGCCACCCAGCAGACCTTTCTGCTCTGCCTGGCTGTGCCCGTCCACGTCCTCATCATCCCCGTCTTCTTCATGATGGACCGGTTCGGGCTGCGCAACGATCTGTTGGGTCTGTCGCTTATGTACACCACCATGGGCGTGCCCTTTACGGTGTTGCTGATGCGGGCCTACTTCCTGAGCTTTCCAGTCGAGATGGAGGAAGCCGCGCAGATCGACGGTTGTTCCCGCTTCGGCGTCTTCTGGCGTGTTGTGGTCCCCGTCTCACGCAACGCCATCGCCAGCATGGCCATCATCAACGTCAGCTGGGTCTGGAGCGAGCTTTTCTTTGCCCTGGTGCTCATGGACCGCTCGGAAGCGCAGACGATGCCCCTGGCGGTGATCGCCTACGCGCCCAAGGCGATGATGGGCGAATCGACGATCGGCCCTCAATTCGCGGCCATGGTCACCGCCGCGATGCCCTTGATTCTCGTCTATTTCCTCTTCCAGCGTCAGATTACCAAGGGCATGACGATGGGCGCGATCCGCTGAGCCGTAGCGCGTTCTTGTTCTCCGAGCAGTGAAACTAAGAGATCTTCTGCCCCAGCCTGGCACGAGAACGGTCTTGCCGAGTGAGCCGGAGATGCGATCGATTCCGATTCCCAAAGCCAGACGTACACTGGAAAGGCGGCAAAAGTGATGAACTGGTTTGCCCAGACTTTTCGCAAGGTACATATCATCTACGCCTCGCCGCCCTGGGCGAAGGAGCGCGGCGCTGCTTTCGATGCCGAAGAATACGCCGACTCTCTGGCCGGGGCCGGCGTCGACTGCGTGGAACTCTATACCAAGGACCATCACGGAATCTGCTACTATCCATGCTCTCTCGGTCTTACATTTCCCCAAGACGTAGTTGGTGAACTGCTGGCCGCCCTGCGTAAACGCGATATTCGCCTAATCGCCTATTTCAGCGTCTGCTTCGACAACTACGCTCTCGGCCTGCACCCGGAATGGCGCGCCGTAAACGTCTGGGGCGATCCCTGCAAGGTCGGGCCTTTCTATATGGCCTGCTGGAGTTCCGGCTATATGGACTATGCCCTTCAGCAGATTCGGGAGCTGGCGCAGGGCTACACGGTCGACGGCTACTGGCTGGATATAATGCCCTATGTCAGAAACGTTCCCCAGACCGAGTGGATGTCCAACTCACTGCCTTCGCCCTGTTACTGCTTCAGCTGCCAAAAGGGGTATGAAGAGGAGACCGGAGAGCGGCTGCCCCTGCTTGAAACGCCCGACTCACAGGTGGGGAATCCTCTGTTCGGGGATCTGTCGCTGCAACAGATCGTCGGCCAGCCCTTCCTGGCCCACCACGCCGAGCAAGCCTACCAGTTTCTGCTCGGCAAGGGGGAAGCCTTCCTTACGCAGGCAATGGACATCCTGCGTACCAACAATCCGGAAGCATTGATTACCTACAACGGCGCCAACAGTCCCGGGGATCCCTTCGACTATGCCGATCTCGTCTCTATCGAAGGTCACGCCCCGCTCTACACACGCCAGAGTTTCATTGCCCGCTGGGGCAGGGCGACCGGCAAACCGTTCGAAATCCTCGTCTCCGCCGGTCTGCCCGGTGGCCCGCTGGGCGGTCTGTGGTGCCGCTATGATCACAAGCCGCCCCCCCTTCTTCAAATGGAGAACGCCATCAGTCTGGCGCACGGCGGCAGCAGCGTCCTCGGGCAGTTCCCCTATCCCGACGGCTCGACCGACCCGGCCCAGTATCGCGGCTATGAACAGATCTTCCGACCGACCGCCGAGATTGAGTCCTGGCTGCGCCAGCCCCAATCGGTCAGCGACATCGGCATTCCCCTCCTGACCAAGCCGCGCACCGCGTCGCTCTTCTGGTATCTGATGAGCGAAGGGGTCGAGAACATCCATCAGGCTTTGCTCGATTACCACTATCAGTATGACATCATCCGCAATCTCGATGACATGGAGTCTTATCAACTTGTCGTACTGGCCGACCAGGCCGCGCTCTCAGATGGCGAAATCGAGCGGCTGAAGGAATACGTAGCGGGAGGAGGCAGGCTGCTGGCAAGTGGGTACAGCTCCCTGTGGGACGAAAACGGCCGCCGCCGCGACGACTTCGGGCTGGCCGATCTATTCGGAGTTTCCTTCCGCCGCGATCCCGGCCTGCCCTACGTGAGCGTCCGACTGCGCGACGAAGCCCTCGTCGACCGTGTCACTTCCTTCCCCATGTTCGCGGACGACTCGCCCCCCGTCGAAGTAAGCCTGAACGGCGCCACTGTGCTCGGCGATCTGGTCTATCCTGAGACAAACCGTACCAGCGGCACGACGGTGATGTGGGGCAATGCGCCGCCGGACGAGGACCAGGCCCACCCCGGGCTGTGCCGGAACGACTATGGCAAGGGCGTATGCTGGTATGCCGCATGGCCGTTGCGGACGGGGGGCCTGTCAAATGTCTGGATCAAGCGACTGATCAAAGAGCTTGTCAGCGACGTAGTGACCAGGCCAGTGCTCACGACCACTGCGCCGGCGGGCGTCGAAGTGGTGCTGAACCGCCAGGACGGGCGCCATGTCGTCCACCTCGTCAACCATCACATCGGCTCACCGGACAGGCCGTCGTTCGACGAAAAAAACGGCCTCGTGCTGGACAACCTGGAGATTCAACTGGACCTGAAACGGCTGGGAGTGGAGAGCGTGCAGCGTGTCTATGCGCCCCCGCAAAGCGACCTCTCCTACCGGAGGGACGGAAACAACCTTGTCGTGCAAGTGCCGCCACTGCGGGCGCATGCGCTGATTGCGATCGAGTGATCTCAGGAAATCTTCGATTCAGACCGACGTTGCTGACAGTTTCCTGGCCCGCTGAAATCCGGTAACTTTCCTGATGCGGAGCTGGTCAGGCAACCAATGAGGTGGCTGAGACTGGCTTCACTTCGATGTGGCTATATGCCATTCAACCGTTGTCGAACTGCACATGCTCCAGCACCGCGGGGTTGCAGATGTCTTTCGGCTGCCGGCCGTTGAAGAAGTCGAGCACCGCGGCAACTGCCATGCGCTCGATGCGCCCGCGACCTTCGATCGTTGTCGTCGCCGAGTGCGGAGTCGCCACGATCTTGGGATGAGTGCGCAGCCGCGACGAAACCGGAGGCGGCTCCGGGTCGAACACGTCCAAACCCGCCCCGCGAATCTGCCCGCTGTCCAGCGCCTCCAGGAGTGCGTCCTGGTCTACCAGCGGGCCTCGCGCCAGATTGAGCAGAATAGCTTCTGTCTTCATCTGCGCGAAGCGGTCGGCGTTCATCAGATGACGCGTTTCCCGGGTGGAGGGCGCGTGCAGACTGAGAAAGTCGGCGCTGCCGATAACCGTGTCCAGATCAGCGAGTTCTACACCTATCTCCCTGGCCCGTTCCTCCGTGATGTAGGGGTCGAAGGCCAGCACACGCATGTCGAATCCCCGCCCGCAGATGTGTGCCACGCGTCCACCGACCCGGCCCAACCCGACCAGCCCGAGCGTCTTGCCCATCAGTTCCGTGCCCATCGGCACCGCCCGCGGCGCAAAGTCACCGGCGGCCAGCTGCTCCATCCCCGGTTTGACCTGCTTGGCCGCGGCCAGCATCAAAGCCACCGTGTGTTCGGCGGTCGATTCCGTGGGGCCGTCCGGCGTGTTGCAGAAAACCACGCGATGGCGCGTGGCCGCGTCCAGGTCCACGTTATCAATGCCGATACCCGTGCGCACCAGGATGCGCAGATTGGGCAACCGGTCGAATACCTCATCGTTGTAGCGAATCGCGGAGGCGGCCAGAATTGCCTGGGCCGGCTCGGCGCTGCCCACCGGGTCATCAGGGTCTGCGATCAGGCGCGTAACCGTATCGGGAAACTTGGACAGAGCGTCCGAAAGCTGGGGCGCTTCGCTCCAGACATGCGTTAATGCAGAAGGGTTCATGGAATCTACTCCGGCTTTTCCATTTGGTCCAGTAGGGAGGCAGAATTGTCCAGATTTATGCTAGGCTGAAGACCCCTGCCTTTCACAGTTGTCAAAGACACTCTTTTGCCTGCGACTTTACCAGCACGGCAGTCCAGCACTGCGCTCGTAGCGTCAACAGCGTCTGCAGTGGAACGGTCGCTCGCGGTGGCAGCATGCGTCTTTTTGCTTGCTGGCACTTCTTCATCCAAATTGGGTACCGTACTCATGTGCCAAAGAATAGTATGTGGGCTCTACTTAGTCAAAAAGTAGGCCCTTTCTCAGAAAGGAAGTTGTAACGCATAACCCGTCGCTTCTGTCCCGCCGGCGTCACCTCCACGAAACCGGCGCGGCGGTACGTCTCCGGCGTCCCCATGTACGTGTACGAGGGGGCATCCGGCGCCACCGGATAGCCTTCGACAGCAGGTGCGCCCTGACCGCGGGCATAGTCGACAGCGGCCTTCAACAGCCTGCACGTCAGCCCTTGCCGGCGGAAATGGCGGTCGACGAACAGACACACCACCGACCAGACCGGCGTGTCGTCTATGCGCGGCAGCACGCGGGAGCGCTCCAGCGCCGCGTAACTCTCGCGCGGCGCGATCGAACACCAGCCAACCGGTGTCGTCCCGCTGTAGGCGAGGATACCGACGGGCGTGCCCGTCCGCACCAGCTCTTCAAGAGCGGCCACACGGCCTTCCTTAGTTGACCGGCGAAATGCGGAGCTTGTCATCCGCCACCGCATGCAGGAGCAGTATCGAAACTTGCCGTGACACTGCGAGAACTCTTCCAGGTCTGGAAGCCGCTCGGCTGTCACGGGCCGGAACAGGAGGCGTGCGTTTGCTTGACAATTCATGTGATTTCGGATCGGTGCGCCTGCCTGACCTGATGTCTGCGATGGCGCATTGCAAACCTGTTTGACAGCCCAATCTAAATGTAGTATACAAGGGCCGACCGCAAAGAATCCAACCAGGCGCAGAGAATTGCTCTTGCCTACGCTAGCAATTCCTCTCATGCTCGCAGCTCTCGAAACTGGTGTCAACCGCCCCGAAAGTCTTCGCGTGCGTTAGGGCCGGACAGTTCTCCCCTGGATCAGTATGACGCGTGATGGCTGACCGCTGGGCGGATTACGTTTGAAGTCTCCCTTAAGATGACTGAAACGGTCAGCCTGCTCTGGGCGACGAATGCGGCTGTCGATTCGCTGGCCGACTCGGATGACCCAATGTTGAGCCAGGTGCCCGCATTTGCCAATCAGGATCCCTAGAACAACATCCTGTTTGCCCCCCTTCCCGAAGCCTCGAAACTCATAGATGCATTCCAACAGGCTTTCCAGCAGGTACTTGCCGGCGAAAAGGATTCCCAGCTAATTCAAAGGGAGAGTAACGAAGTGCGCATAGCAATCGCCGGTATCAGCCATGAAGCCCTGAATACATCCCCTATTCCGACCACACTTGACCACTTTCAGGTCTGGCGCGGCCAGGAGCTCCTGCATGGGGAAACACTGTTCTCGCCCTACCCGGCGGGGGCGGCGGCCGGGGCCGTGGTCGGACCCAAATACGCCTCGCTTGCTGACATGATGAACGACTTGGGGGCAGAACCGGTCCCCATTTTGCACGCAAATGGCCTGTCCCCGTCAGGAACGGTAGAACAAGACACCTACCTCCGGCTGAGAGACGAGATTATCGATGGAATCCGGCATGCCGGGCAACTGGACGGCATCTGCCTGATCCTGCACGGTGCCCTCCTGGTCGAGCACATTTGGAGCGGCGAGACCGACCTGGTTCGGTCGATCAGGGCCGCGGTCGGAAACGACCTCCTCATCTCAGCCAGGTTCGACCTGCATGGCAATCTCACTGAAGAGTTCGCCAACAAGACCGATATCTGGACCGTCTACCGCACCGCCCCCCATCGCGACGCGCCGCAGACGCTGGAAAGAGCGATGACGTTGCTCGCGCACTGCATTCGCGGCGGCCATCGCCCGCGCCCGGTCTTTGTCCGCGTACCGATGATTCTGCCCGGAGAGAGGGCCACGACCGAAGTCGACCCGATGAAGTCGCTGTTGGAACTGGCAATTGAAATTGGACGGCAGCCGGGGATCCTGACCGCCGAGATCCTGGTCGGCTTCGGCTGGGCGGACGCTCCCTATTCGTCCAGCAGTGTTGTGGTTATCGCCGAGAGCGAGCCGCACCTGCCCCATGCAAGGCGGCAAGCCAAACGCCTTGCGCAGGCCATGTGGGACCAGCGCCACAACTTCACCTTCGATCAGGAGGTCGCCTCATCCGCCGACGAAGCCATCGACCTCGCTCTGGCAGCAGAGGAGAGCTGCGTCTTCATTGCAGATTCCGGCGACAACCCCACTGCGGGCACACCCGGCGATGTGCCCTACTTTCTGTCGCGTCTCCTTGCCAAAAATGTCCCCGACGCCATACTGGCCGGGATTCCCGACAGCGAGGCTGCCCGCACCTGTTTCGAAGCGGGTGTCGGCGCCGCCGTTTCGCTCAGCCTCGGCGGAAAACTGGACACCGAGTACGGCGCTCCCCTGGAGGTCAGGGGCACAGTGGAGCATCTCTGCCCATCCGAACAGGCATCGCAGGAAGCCGCTGTCGCTACTGTGAAAGTGGGCGGTGTTCGTGTCCTGATCACAGACAGGCGCACCTACTTCTCATCTCTTAACGACTTCCGCAGGGCCGGCGTCGAGCCGCTTGAGCACAGAATCGTGGTCGTGAAGCTGGGCTATCTCATGCCGGAACTGCGCGACGCTGCGCCGCGGGAGATCCTGGCCTTGACCCAGGGATACTCTGATCTGGATTTCACGCGTCTTCCGTACCGATACGTTACCCGTCCGATCTTCCCCTTGGACGAAGAGTTCGCTTGGTCCCCCGTAGTTACGAATGTCGCGGGATACGGCGGCTGACCTCGCAAAGACGCGACAAGCTGACAATGCAGTGTGCAGACGGGCAAAGTTGGAACCGGTCCGCACAGAGGCCGGTTCACTGAAATCAAGGAGAACAGGAATGGCCGGACCCGGCATGGAACTGGTCGGTGAAGAGGAGATAGAGGAGGTCCTCCAGGTTTTGCGGGCAGGCTATCTCTATCGCTACGGCGTAACGACCCCCGACGGAGTTGACCCGCGCTTCCAAGGAAAGGTCTACCAGCTGGAGCAGGAGATCGCTGCCCTGTCGCAAGTCAAGTACGCGGTGGCCGTCAATTCCGGCACATCCGCCCTGTTGGCGGCAATGGCGGCACTGGGCATCGGCCCGGGCGACGAGGTGATCGTCCCCGGCTTTACCTTTGTGGCGAGTATCTCGGCCATCGTCTACACCGGTGCCGTGCCAGTCCTGGCAGAGATCGATCGCACCTTCAACCTTGATCCGGAGGACGTGAAAGCGAAGATCAGCCCCCGCACCAAAGCGATAATGGCCGTCCACATGATGGGCAATCCGGCCCGTTTGGAGGAGCTCAGGCGCGTCGCGGACATTAACAACCTGTACCTTATCGAAGACTGCTGCCAAGCCTTCGGCGCCGCCTACCGCGGACGCCCTATCGGTTCTATCGGCCATGTCGGCGCCTTCAGTTTCAACATTTACAAGACCATCACGTCGGGCGACGGCGGCATGGTGATCACCGGCGACGAGGCGTTGTACAGGCGGGCCTTCGCCTTTCATGACCAGGGGCATTCCCCCTTGCGGACCGGCGTCGAAATTGGCAGACGCCCCTTCCTCGGTCTGGACTTTCGCTGCACAGAACTGCAGGCCGCCGTGCTGCTGGCCCAGCTGCGCAAACTGCCCTCCTTGATCGACCGTCTACAGACCAGTAAGCGGCACTTCAAAGCCGCGATATCCGATCTGCCAGGCCTGGAGTTCCGCGAAGTCCTCGATCCCGAGGAGGAGGTCGCTACCATACTTACGGTTATCCTCCCAGACGCTGAGGTGGCCGCGAAGATCGCCGCAGAGCTGGACAGCAAGGTCGTGGCCGAAGCCGGCTGGCATGTCTACAACAACATGGAACACCTGCTGGAACAGCGCATGCCAACCTCACTGTCCTGCTCGTTCAGTTGTCCACATTACGCCGAGAAGGGCGGTACGGCGCGATACGCCAAAGGAATGCTGCCCCGCACAGACGACCTGCTGACCCGCTCGATTAACATCAGCATCGGTGTGTCCGACGCCGGCCTCGGCTCGGCGTTCGGCGTTACCATAAACGACGATCTGGGTGTCGTCGCGGAACGGGCTGCTGCCTTTCGCCGCGTCGCCGCCCGCTATCTCAATTGAGAATAGCCATCTGCTGGCCGCGCCATGCAAGTCTGTTCACCTGGCAAGAAAAAGCTGTTGACAGCAACTCCTTTCCTAATGTATCGTCATATCCAAAGATTCCGGTGAAGAGTTGCGAATGGGAATGGAAAGGGAGAACTGATGAATCTAAACAGTACAGAGATCGCCCAGTCTTTCGCTCGCGATGGATTTGCAATCGTCCCCAATCTGTTCCGGCTCGAAGAGGTCAAGACTTTCAAAGAGGAAATTCAGGCGATTCTGCTGAAGGTCAGGCAGGAGTCCGAAGGGGAAGACAGCCCCAGGAAATTTGTGGATGAAACCGGCGTCTATGTCGGGCTGGCCGGTCGCAGCAGCCTGTTTCGCCAAGCCGTTCGTGATGAACGCCTGGTCGACATCCTCGAGGCCATCATTGGCCCCAATGTCGAATTCTTGAGCGACAAAGTCGTGTACAAAGACGAAGATACGCATATCGCCAGCCCTTGGCATCAGGACTGGCCGTACTGGGAGGGAGCTCACAAGATTTCTGTCTGGGTCGCGCTGGACGATGCCACGCCCGAAAACGGCTGTCTCAAGCTCTTGCCCGGATCGCATCGCGGCAGCGTGATTCACGACGGCGACATGAGCGACGGCTCCGGCTTTGGTCATCGCATTCGACCCGAAGCGATCGACGAAAACGCGGCCGTCACCGCGCCGCTTGAGGCCGGCGGCGCAGTTTTCTTCCATGATCTGACCATGCACGCCAGCCACCCGAACTCGGAGCGCCGCGAACGCTGGACATGGGTCCCCACCTATCGCGATGCGCAGGCCGAAGATCCGCCCTATTCATTTGCCGTCGCCAACGTCGTGGTTCGGGGAACTGGTCGCGAACAGGTGCAGCCATAGCCCGACCAGGATTCGATTTTGAGTGACCGAGGCGTATCTGTCATTCCCCGAACGGTACCATAGATTGCAGTTCCAACTGGGTACGGACCAATCTGAGAGGAGAGAATGATGACCGTCACTAAAGGTAAATTGACCCGACGCACGTTCCTCAAAGCGACCGGTTTCGGTGCGGCGGCAGCAGCAGTTTCCGCCTGCGTTGCCCCCGCTCCTGCAGCCGGCGACGAGGCGGCCCCGGCCGCCGAACAGATCGATCTCGACTACTGGTATATTTGGGGCGGTCAGGGCGGTGAGGGCCAGGTGGCCGGCTGCGATCTGTTCACCGAACACAACCCCAACATCACCATGCACCCGTTGACTGCCGGCGGCGTTATCGTAGACAAAACGCTGGCCGCTTATGCCGCAGGGGACCCGCCCGACCTGGTCGACCTGATTCTCTGTGCCCCCCTTGCCGGACGCGGGGCCCTGATATCGGTAGACGACTACATCGAAAGCAGCACAATTGTCGATCTCGACAACTACCAGGCCGCTCACCTGGAGGCGGTAAACTGGGCAGGCGAACGATGGGGACTGCCCGCAAATGAGGGGCTTGGCTGGCTTGGCCTCGCCCGGAACCGGAACCTCGTACAGGAAGCCGGCCTCGATGAGGACGCTCTCCCCGGTGACTTTGAAGGGCTTCACGCCTGGGCCGAAGCCCTCGAAGATATCGATGACAACGGCAATGTCCAGACCCTCGGCATGGACATCAGAGGAATTCTTACTTACCCCGACTGCTGGAGCGTCGTCATGGGCAAGCGCTACTTCGACGGCGAAACTTTCGAATACAACTTCGACAGCGAAGAATTCGCCGATGCTCTGCAGATCGCAAAGTCCTTCTATGATCGTGTAGGCGCTGAAAAGATCGCCGAATTCAAAGCGGCGCAAGAGGGTCAACCGATTCCCAGCCCGGCCGCGGCAGGCAGAGTTGGGCTCTTTTCCGGTGGGTCCTGGACACCTGGCTCGCTGGCGCTCAACGCCGCCGAGGGTCTCGAGTTTGGATTTTCTTTCATGCCAGACGGCGCAGGCGAGGGCAAGATGCCCTTCTTCGCCGGCACCCACACGGCCATGATTCTGAACGGGTCAGACAATCCGGACGCCGCCTGGCAGTTCCTGGAATTCACCTCCACCGACGAGTACAATAGACGGGTCTACGACGTCTCCGGCTTCATCATGGGGACGAAGAGCTTCATCGACTCTCTGGATATGAGTGCGCTCTATCCCGGGCTCGACTTCTATACAAGCGGGCTGTCGGAGGGTACTCGAGTTTGGGGCATCGCCTCGGATCCAAACTGGTATCTGGCTTGGGACGAGTTCCTGTCCCTTGAGGAAGAGGTAGGCTTCGGCAAGACCGACCCGGCCGAGGGGCTGCAGATTCTCCAGGAAAAACTCACCACCGAACTGGCAAAGGTGTTGGAAGCCTGACAGCTGAGAGCTTTGTCAGCTTGACGGGAGGAATAGACGATTGACGCCCGCGACCAAACGATTCCTGACGATGTTGGCCTTCATATCGCCATGGATCATAGGGTTCCTGGGTTTCTTCGTCTATCCCCTCCTCCTGTCCCTCTATTACAGCTTTACCGAATACAATCTTCTGCAGCCGCCCAAGTGGGTCGGCCTGAAAAACTACACCAGCCTCACTGAGGACTCGCACTACCTGAACGCGGTGGGGAACACCATCTACTTCGTGGTGTTCTCGGTGCCTTTGGGCGTGCTAACCGCTTTCATCATCGCGTTCTTGCTCAATCAGCAGCTGCGGTTACGCGTTCTGCTGCGAATGATCTTCTACATCCCGATCGTCGTACCGATTAGCGCCACCGCGATACTGTGGATGTGGATTTTCAACTCGAATTGGGGCTTGCTCAACAACCTTCTCGCTCTGATCGGTATCCAGGGCCCGTCTTGGCTGGGCAGCCCATCCTGGTCAAAACCTTCCCTGGTCATAATGCAACTCTGGTTGGTGGGAGGGTCAGTGCTTATCTTTCTGGCTGCTCTGCAGGACGTGCCCCGGGCGCTCTATGACGCCGCCATGGTGGACGGCGCCAATGCCCTGCGCCGCGTCTGGCATGTCACCATCCCAATGGTTACGCCCGCCATCCTCTTCAGCCTGCTGACCGGCCTGATTGCCGCCTTTCAGACCTTCGCCAATGCCTGGATCATGACCCGAGGCGGTCCGATTCGATCAACCGAGTTCTACGTACTCTATCTGTACGATAACGGCTTTCGCTTCTTTCGCATGGGGTACGCTTCGGCCATGGCATGGATTCTTTTCGGCGTCGTGGTCGTCGTAACTGTGATCCTGTTCCGGACCTCCGCGCGCTGGGTTTACTACGGCGGCGAAGGGTAGTCGAATCGGGTCATATCTGGAGGGGCACCGAGACGCCCGTTCCCATGGGCCAAGCGCTAGCCTTTCAGCACAATTCATAACGATGCACTTAACCGGGCGAACGTTGGGAAAAACAGTCTTCTACCTTGCCGGTCTGGTGGCGGCCGCCGCTTTTGCTCTGCCCTTCTTTTGGATGGTGTCCACCTCTCTTAAGGTCCCTGGCGACATCTTTGTATCGCCGCCTACATGGATTCCCTGGCCCCTTCAGTGGCAGTCCTATCCTGAGGCGTGGACCTTTATTCCCTTTTTCAGCTACACCGTTAACACACTCCAGATCGCCATCCCCTCCATTATTGGAATCCTTTTCTCCTGCACGCTGACCGCCTACGGCTTTGCCCGCATTCGCGCCTGGGGGCGGGACGTACTTTTCTTCATCTGCCTTTCCACGATGATGATCCCGTGGGCAGTTACGATGGTCCCTCTCTTCGTCATTTTCAAGAACCTGGGCTGGACAGGCACCTACCTGCCGCTCATTGTGCCCAGCTTCCTCGGCAGCGCCTTCTACATATTTCTTCTCAGGCAGTTTTTCCTGACGATCCCCATGGAACTGTCCGACGCGGCGCGGGTCGACGGCTGCTCGGAGTTGGGTATATTCGCACGTATAATTCTACCCCTCTCGAAACCGGTTCTTGCGACCGTGACTCTGTTCGAATTCAATCGAGTATGGAGCGACTACCTGGCCCCTCTGATCTTTCTTACCCGCCAGGAACACTTCACCATCGCCCTCGGTCTTACCTACTTCCTCGATCGAGACCGCCCCTTATGGAATCTGGCCATGGCCGGCAATACCATGGCGATTCTGCCCGTAATTATCGTCTTCATGCTCGCTCAGCGGGCCTTCATCGAAGGCATAACCCTCACAGGAATCAAGGGCTGATTCACCCGCCAGTCGTCCAATTTCCCTGCCTCGTGCTAAGATAATCTTTCTGTGAAAATCCGGTGAACTGAGGAGCGGAGATTCTTGCGCCATCCACTGCTGGACAGAAGGGTGATAGAACAAGCGCCCGGAGAATATCTTAGCGAGATTGGCAAGGTCTACTCAGTCTTTGATGCGCAGGTGCAGGATTCCGGTAACATCTCGTATGGCGTTCAGGTCGGACAACAGCGCTTCTTCGTCAAGACCGCGGGAGATCCCAACGATCCCCGCCCCTTTCTGCCCCACGAGGAAAGAGTAGCCCTGCTTCACAACGCAGTTCGCGTTCGACGCAGTTGCTCTCACAGCACCTTACCCCGGCTGCACAACGTGATCGAGTCGGCGCACGGGCCGCTGCTCGTCTACTCGTGGGTCGAAGGCGAGCTTCTCCACGCTGGCAGTGCAACGCGACAACATCCTCATTCAGCCATGCAGCGCTTCCGCAGGCTGCCCCTCCCTGAGATCACGAAAGCGCTGGACGTCATCTTTGAACTGCACTATGAGCTTGCACTGGCAGGATGGATCGCGGTCGACTTCTATGACGGCTGCCTTATCTATGACTTTGCCAAGCAGAAGATGCAAATCGTAGACTTGGACATGTATCGAGAAGGCCCGTTTGTCAATGAGATGGGGCGGATGTTTGGCTCGTCCCGATTCATGGCGCCCGAGGAGTTTGAACGAGGGGCGGCGATCGATGAGCGAACGAACGTCTTCACCATGGGTCGGACCGCAGCCAACCTGCTGTCCGACGGCACACTGGACCGTTCCGCCTTCCGCGGCAGCGACGAGCGCTATGAGGTTGTTCGCAAAGCGTGCAGCGGCGAGCGCAGAGAGCGCTATGCCTCCGTTGGTGACTTCTACGCTGCCTGGTTAACTGCTACCGCCCGCCAAAGCCGGTCATGGCAATCCCCTGAACGAAGTAACGCTGGGCCACGATGAATATCGCCACCATCGGCGTCAACATCACCGTGCTGGCCGCGAAAACGACCTCCCAGTTCTTCGCGTAGGAGTCATTGTAGGCGCGGATGCCCAGTGCAAGCGGCCACTTGTCCATCGAATTGATGTAGATCAGCGGGTTCATGAAGTCGTTGTAGTGCTGCAGGAGCGCAAACACCGCAACGGTTGCGATGACTGGTTTCGAGAGAGGAAGCAGGATCTGGATCAGTACCCGGATGCGGTTGGCGCCGTCGATTTCAGCCGCGTCTTCCAGCTCCATCGGAATGCCGCGAAAGAACTGGCGCATCAGAAAAACATATATAGCGCCGATGCCTCCCCAGTAGGGCACAATCAGCGGCAGCCAGGTGTCAATCCATTTCAGGTTTTTGAAAATCAGGAAACGCGGCACCAGGGTCACCACGTCGGGCAGCATCATCGTCGCCAGCAGCAGCCCAAACCAGAAATTGCGCCCCGGCCAGCTGATGCGGGCGAATGAGTAAGCGACCAGAGCCGACGAAACGACCGTCCCCACGACCGCAAACAGAACGATGATCAGAGTATTGACGATGAATCTTGTCAGCGGCAACAGCTGAAATGCCTTGACGTAGTTGTTCCAGTGGGGGTCCTGCGGAAGCCACACGATCGGGTGCGCGAAGACTTCCGTCGAGACTTTCAGCGAGGACGAGATCATCCAGAAGGTGGGCACCAGGAACGTGACCACCAGGAACGTCATAAAGAGTTGCAGAGCCGCCAGCCGGACTAGCTCCCACCCTGAGCGAGATGTCTCACCCCGTCTCTGTCTCAGTGAGCCTCCGGCCTGCAGCTCGGCAGATGATGACTGCCAACCGGGCGTCAAGGCCCCCTGCGCCTGTCTGTCCGACCGCATCGTCAATCCCCTTCCTCGTAGTAGACCCAGCGGTTAGACAAGTAGAACTGGACCAGGGTGAACCCAACTACAATTACGAAAAGCTCCCAGGCCAGGGCTGATGCGTAGCCCATGTTGAAGTACTGGAAGGCGTTGCGATAGATGTTGAGGACCACGAACAGGGTGGCGTCCTGCGGACCGCCTTCGGTCATGATCATCGCCGGCACGAACGTCTGGAAGGAGTTGATGATCGCGATTACCGAGTTATAGAAGATCAGGGGCGTCATCAGCGGGAGAATGACGTAACGCAGCTGGCCAAACGCGCCGGCGCCATCCAGACTGGCGGCCTCTTTCAGCGAGTCCGGAATGTTGCCCAGCCCGGCGATGAAGATCACCATCTGGCGGCCAATCATCCAGAAAGACATGAATATGAATGCAGGCTTGGTCAACTGCGGTTCAAACAGCCACATGCGCGGCTCGAAACCGAACCAGCCCAGCGCTTCGTTGAGGATGCCGAACTCCGGGTGCAGCACGCGTTGCCAGACCACCGCGCTGGCAACCAGGGGCACGATGATCGGCATATAGAATCCGGCCCGGTAAAAGTCCCGGAAGCGGATCCTTTGCGTCAGCGCCAGCGCCAGAGAGAATGAAATTGTCAGTTGGATCGGCACCGCGAAGATGGTGTAAAAGGCGCTGTTGTAGAGGCTGAGATTGACCTTCGGGTCTTTGAACATCCGCGCCAGGTTGGCGAAACCGACGAACGACGGCGGGCTCAGAAGATCCCATTCGACAAAGATCAGATAAACCGAATAGAGCATCGGGAAAGCGATAAAGACCGAGAACCCGATGATAAACGGTGAGGCAAACAGATAGCCTGCAATCCAGTCCCGCAGTTGGCGTTTCGAAATGCGGCGTCTGCCTGCGGGTGCGGTCGTTACGGCCATGGATGCTCCTCAAAGGGGGTGGCTTCGCTACTCGCCACCCCCTGTTCGGCACAACTCACTTATCCCTGCTTCGCCCAGTGGGCATCCAGCAGGCCCTGCACACCTTCGTTAACCGCCGGGATGACGTCGGCAGCCGCGGCGCTGTTGGCCAGCATCGGATCCCAGCCAACCGGCTTGGCGACCTCGCTCCAGATCTGACCGCGAGAAACGCCGCCGATAACGTCCACCTCTGAACGCAGGAAGGCGTTGCTGAATGCGGCTGCGTTGGAGACGCCGAAGCGCTCCTCAATCGTCGGGCCCCAGAAATTCTCAACCAGATCCGAAGTATTGGGAATACGGCCCGTAATGGTCGAATAGATCTTCTGGCCGTCTTCCCCGCCCATATAGTGTACAAAGTCCCAGGCAGCATCTACCAGGTCGCTCTTCGGTACGCACACACCTTCGGCCCAGCCGCGGTGAGGCCGGCTCTCGTCTGCCATCTGCGGCATCATCACCACGTCAAACTCGATCTGCTTCCCCTCTTCCCGTAATTCGGGGCTGTTCAGGCGCGGGAAGAACCATGGGCCTTCATACTTCATGGCAGCGTTGCCGGTGTCGATCGTATTGGTCCCGCCTTCCAGGTCGGCCGGCGTCGGCGAGATGCCCAGACTGTACATGAAGTCCTGCGCCACGAGCTGCAGAATGTCGATGATCTCCGGCTGGTCGAACATGGCCGTGCGCGGATCCACCAACACATCGAACTCCTGCACCCCGGTGGCCCGGATCCAGTGGATGTCGCGGGCATAGCTGCCGTTGGCCTGGTAGCCATACATCTTGGAACTGCCGTCAGTGCTGGTCAGCTGCTCGGCGATGCTGACAAAATCGTCAAACGTCCAGTCGTCGGTCGGATATGCGACCCCGGCTTCGTCAAAGGCGTTCTTCGCATAGAACATCACCATCACACCGGACTGGAGCGGAATCAGATAGCGGCTCCCATCGCGCCGTGTGCTGAACTCGATGCTGTCTACGCCATCCGGATACGGTCCATTGAAATTGTCCCGCTCAATGTAGGCGTCGATCGGGGCCAGGAGCCCGGCATCGCTGAAGGGCTGCCACTCCCACCCCTGGAACGAGGCAATCTCAGGCACGACACCGCCCGCGAAAGAGGTCTGCAACTTGGTGTAATAGTCCACGCCCGTACCGCTGATCGACGGCTTGACTGTGACGTTCGGGTTCTGCTCGCCATAGGTAGTCGCCAGCTCTTCCCAAGCAGGGATATCGGAAGCGTCGCCCCAGGCGAAAAAGTCCAATTCGATCTCCTCGGCGGCCGGGGCCGCGCTGCCGCTTGCGCCGCCGTCGGCCGGCGCCGGCGCCGGACACGCTGCGAGCAGCAATGTCGTGGAACCGATACCGATTCCTTGCAGAAACTTTCGCCGGGATACCTGGCGGCTCCTGCTCCGTTGAGCGTCTGTCATAGTTCCCTCCTTACAGGGGTGAGCTTCGGACCGATATTCTGATTGTGAACCGATGGAAGGCCCGAGGCGCGGCGGCAACTCGATGAGGATCGTGATGCCAACCCGGTTGGGCCGTTCGGCATAGGATACATTACTTGGTTGAATTCGTCATATCCAAGCAGGCGCAGACAAGTAAACGGCTGTTCAGCCGCATTTATTAACCAACTACTAACCTCTTCTTAATTTGCGCCTATTGGCGAGCCTGTACGATAGCCAGTCATGGAAAGCGCCTGAAGTCACCAAGCTCTCAGGGCCGTCTGCGTATAGTGAAAGCCACCTTGCGGGCCAAGTGCGGACAGCCAGTGGAAATATCTAACGAAGAGAACGTTCTATGGACTTGTATCTGTTGCGGCGGACCGGCGCTGAATGCATCGGTGTCTTCTTTCTTGTATTGGCCGCCTGCGGCTCTGTCATGATAGGCGGGCTGACGGGCGCGTACGGCCACGTGGGCATGGCCCTTTCACCAGGGCTTGTCGTAATGGTCATGGTGGCAGCTACCGGACATCTGTCCATGGCCCATCTGAACCCTGCAGTGACCCTGGCCTTCGCTCTGTCCGGACATTTTCCCTGGCGGGAAGTCCCGTTCTATATCATCGGCCAGCTTGCCGCGGCGGCCCTGGGAGCCGCAGTACTTCGGTTTCTGTTCGGCAACGTGTACACGCTGGGCGCCAATCTGCCTGCCGGCCCGGCTACACAATCTCTGGTCATGGAGATACTGGTAACCGCCATCCTGATGTTCGTCATTGTGGCGGTAGCGACAGACAAACGGGCGAAGGGCCTGCCGGCGGGGCTTGCGATCGGTGGGGCAGTCGCGTTGAACGTACTCTGGGCAGGTCCGATCAGCGGCGCGTCAATGAACCCGGCGCGTTCTTTCGGCCCGGTCCTTGTTTCCGGTGTCTGGACGGCTCACTGGATCTACTGGGTGGGTCCGATTATCGGGGCGGCCCTGGGCGCGTTCGCCTACGAATTCATACGTCACGCCAGACCAGACGGTGCATAAGGCCGAAGTGGCCCTGAGCTGAACCTCTGATTCTCTTCATGGGGCTGGGAGCGTACGAGGAGGCGGAACGCAACATCACTCTGCGCCCATTTCGATTGCATTTCCCTCACCGAAGGGGCTGCGTCTCGACAGCCCAATTTCAGGCTACATCCTGATAAGGACCCCGATTTCCTGGCGGCATCAGCGCGGCGACCTGCATCATGGCTTCGTGGGCCAGTGCGTCCAACTGTTGCCGTCTCTGACGTCGGGGTAAGTCATCGGGGATCGTCATCGGGCCAAAGGGGCGGCCGACACGAATTCGCACCTGCGTCCGGCGTAACCGGCGAAGGTTGACGAGAATCTTTTCGCTTCCCAGCACCGCAACCGGCAGAAGGCGGGCCTGCGCCTGCGTCGCCAGCAGACCGATGCCCGATTGCGCTCGTATCAGCTTGGCGCTGTGACGAGCCGTGTGCCCGGCTATCTGTTCGATTCGTTCACCCCGCTCCCGGGCCCCCGCCATAGCTGGGTCGATGCCTCCCTCCGGAAAAACGCCCACGGTACGACCATCCTTCAGGGCCGCCAGAGCCGCCCGCAGCGCTTTGCGATCCACTTGTCCCCGCCAGATTGGGATTAGATTGAAAGTGCGGCTGAGGAAACGGAAGAAACAGACGCGTTCGGTCTCTATGGCGAGCAGGAAAGCGATGCGGAAGGGCAAGAATATCATCAGGAGCGGGCCGTCGAACCAGCTGAAATGGTTTGAAACGAGGATCAAAGCTTCGCTGCGGGGAATGTGCTCCAGACCACTAACAGAAACAGAAAGAAACAGGTTGACAATAACGCGGCCCATGAACACGAGAATCGATTGGAGAATGGACTGGAGTGCGACGTACATGGAGCAGTTCCCTTACGATTAGCCTGGCAACGGCGCCTTGGCCTCTATCAACCCGCTGGCGTGGAGTTCCTGCCACATCGCCGCCGGCGCTTCCACATCCCAGATGGCCCGGTTGTCATCCGCCTCGGCCGTTGTCGCCGAGCCGATTACGAGCGACGCGATAGCGGGATGGGCCCCCGCGAAATGCAGGGCCGCTACGTGCAAGGGCACACCATGCCTGGTCGTTATCTCCTGGAGCCTCCCCGCCTTTGCCAGAATCTCTTCAGGCGCGTCTTCGTAGTTGTATTTGGCGCCCGAAATCGGGCCCGTTGCCAGAATGCCGCTGTTGTAAACTCCGCCCAGAAAGATGCTTACATCGTTCTCAGTACACCAGTCCAGAAAATCCAGCGAAGTTTGCTCCAGGAGTGTATAGCGGCCTGCCAGCAGAAAGCAGTTGACGTCGATGTTTTTAGCGAACTCCCACTCCATCTCCCACTGGTTCATGCCTGCTCCCACCGCGCCGATAACGCCCTGCTCTCGCAGGTCAACAAGTGCAGGGAACGCCTCGTCCATCGCCTGCTGAAGGTGAACCTCCTCGTTCTCAAAATCGGGGTCATGCACAAGCAATATGTCAACTCGATCCATCCCCAATCTCTCGAGGCTGTCTTCGATGCTTTTCATCACACCATCCCGACTATAGTCGAAGTAGATCGACCTGTCCGGGCGCACGATGCGGCCAATTTTGGTCTGAATAACTACCTCGTCGCGAGGAACGCCCCGTAACGCCGCCCCGAGCCGCCGCTCCGCTTCACCCGTACCGTAAAGAGGGGCCGTATCGAAGAAACGGATACCGTTTTCGTAGGAGCGTTGCACTGTCTCAAGGGCCTCTGCATCGTCGATGGGATCGTAAAGATTACCGATTGGGGCCGTGCCCATGCCTAATCGAGTAACTTGCAGATTGGTATTGCCTACCTGTGCACTGGGGAGCGCGTTTGCCGTCATCTCGTTTCTCCGTGTGCCGCCGATAGCCCGCTGAGGATCGCGTGCCGGTCTGTGAAGCCTATACATGGCAGATTGCAAGCTTTCCAGCCTGCTGCCGGCCTGTTCTGTGTGCGCCTGCACTGGGAACGGAGCACGACAATCTCTTTCAGGAGGGCAGTCCGAGTCTGTCGCGTCATCCGCATTCCCGGAACTTCCGAGGCGTTCAAATGTGCCGCAGGAATTGTACAACATCCGTGGTTGTTACGCCATATGATCTCGTACGGCTGCTACCGTGAATAGTGCGAGTCAGGCAAAGAAAGCCTTCAGCGCTTTCGGTAGAGCAGTTACGCAAAAGGTATCTACCGGGCCTCGGGCGGACATTTCGCAGCCTGCCGCTATGCCAACTGCGCGTGAAAGGCATCCAGCTGGGGAAGGATCTTGTCCCAGGCAAAATGATGCCCGACAAAGGAGCGGGCCGCCTCGCCAAGAGTGCGGCTACGATTTCCGCCGGCCGCCTGATCGCGCAGGAGGGACAAGACCGCGTCGGCGAATGACCGGGGACTGTCGGCGATCAGAAGATGCTCGCCGTCGCGCACCGGGATCCCTTCAACACCAAGAGATGTGCTTACGATGGGTCGGGCGCAGGCCATCGCCTCCAGGATTTTGAGTCGTGTGCCTCCCCCCACTCGCATCGGCGCCAAATAGATCGCCGAACCGTGAATGTAGGGCACAGTGTCTTCAACGGCGCCGGTTAGCTCGACGTCCGGCAAACTGCGCAACCTGTCCAGCCGGTGATGCGGCGACATGCCGGCGATCTGCAGTCGGACACTCTGGTGGCTGCGAATGAGAGGCAGGACCTTCAGCCCGAACCAGAGCATGGCGTCCACATTGGGGCGATAATCCATCTTCCCCGTGAAGACCAGCAAAGGCGGGCTCGTCTGCGGAAGCGGTTCAGGAATATAGCGAGAGATTTCAATGCCATTGGGCACGCTGACAGTCGGGGTCTGTCCGGCTAACGAAGACAGCGCCCTCCGGTCCGGTTCGCTGACGGCAACAATTCCGTCAACGGCCTGGCAGAACTCTTTTTCATAGTGATACAGTTTCTGCCACTGCAGCAAGCTGTAGCAGGCAGCATGCCAGCGGTTCGGGCTGCGGGCGTCCATGAGAGCGGCGCGCTTTTGCAGCAGGAACTCGGCGTTGTGTGCGTCGAAAACGACCGGAGGACCTTCTCCGACAGTGTTCAGGACCTGGAAGCCGTATGGCGCCATCTCCAGACCCTCTACCTGGACGAGATCATAGTTCTCCTCGGCCAGCATTCGCTGCAGGGCAGAGTGAAAGCCCTCTTGTTCCAAGCGCAACGCCATGTCCGGTTTGGCAGCCAGGAGGGAATCGAGAAGGCGGCGATGAAGAGGACGCTCAGGCTGACGGAAACCTTCTACCCGCGAACAGATCGTCGTTAAACCCGGGTCAGGTCTTTCCTCGTCCTGGGGCGAGAGGCAAGTCAGGAGATGGACCTCATGGTTTGAAGCGCAGTGGCGCAGCAGATGGTAGTTGCGAAGAGCTGCTCCCTGCCGCGGGGGGTATGGGGACTGAGGGGTAAGGAAGAGGATTTTCATCGACGGACGTCAGACGGAGGAGTGATGCGCAGGTGCGGCTGGGACCGTTGTCCTGTCGCAAACCATCCTATAGACGTCAAGTGTTTCGGAGGCGGCCCGGCTCCAGCTAAATACGGACGCTCGCTGCAGTCCCTTCTGGCTCAGCTCCTTGTGCAGTTCATCCTCTGTCAGGAGCCGGTGCATTGCGACTGCGATCTCTTCCCAGTCGGACGGGTCGACGATCAGCGCGGCATCGCCGACAACCTCCGGCATGCTGCTGGTGTTGCTCACGATCGTCGGTGTGCCGCAGGCCATAGCCTCCAGCGGAGACAGTCCGAACCCTTCGTAGTATGCCGGATGAGCATGGCAACGTGCGCCGACGAACAGCTGATGAAGATCCTCGTCTGGCACACGGCCCAAAAAGAAGGTGCTCTGTCCAAGATCCAACTGTTCGACTTTTCGATAGACCTCCTCGTATAACCAGCCGGGCTTCCCGGCCAGCACAAGGCCTGTGTCCTCGACGCTGTAGTACTTCCGGAGATGGTGAAAGGCTTCCAGCAGGCCTCCTATATTCTTGCGCGGTTCGATCGTGCTGACAAAGAATATGTATTTCTCCGGGACTCCATACTTTCTCTGCATGGCCGTAAGGCATTGCCCTTGCGACAGAGGGGCGTAATGGGGCGCCGCGGCCTCGTAGATGACGCTGATCTTTTTGGGTGAAGCGCCGAGTTGCCGGACTACATCATTCTTTGTACTCTCGCTGGGCACAATTATGTGCCGGGCATGCCTTACCGCCCTGTCAATCTGACTGTAATAGGCTGCGTGGGACTCAGTCAGAAAATGGGGCCAGCGCAGGAAGGCGAGATCGTGGACGGTGATGACCGAAGGAACGCTGCTGTGAAGAGGAGGAATGAAATCAGTACTGTGAAGCAGGTCCAGAGAATGGAAAGACAGTTCTGCCGCCAGCATTGGCTGTTCTACGCGTATATGCACGGGCGTAAACAAAGTGCGCCTGTGAAAATTTGGCGCGTTTGTCAGCGGTTCCCGTTGTTTGCGGTGTTGGAAAACCGTGTACGATGTTTTCCGATCCAGCTGGGCAAGCTCTTCTATGAGATGCTTCGTATAGCGACTGATTCCTGCCGGCTGATGATAACTCAGCCTGGCGTCAATGCCAACTCGCATAGTCCCGGCGATTACTCATGTGGAGAAATCCGGTCTGCGCGCCTCCCGGTTCCAGGAACAACAGTAAACTGTATACAGCGACTGTATGCCTTGTGGGGCTGGCAACTCAACACGCGGGCAGACAAACGCGTAAAATTGTATCAGTATCCGGAAAGTCGGTCAAATTGCCTCGAAAATTCACCCTCACCGGCTGGTCTTCAGTTCGATGATCGTGCCCAAGGGCTCCTCCGTATCCAGATAGGCCCACACGGCGCCAGGATCCAATGTTGAACCGCCGCTTTGGAGGATATCCACTCTCAAATCCTGCGCAACCCCTTCCGGATCGGGAACACGAAAGAGCAAGTGGTGCAATCCCTCGCCCCTTTCTTCCAGAAATTCCGAGTAGATGTTGTCGCCTTCAAGAGGCTCGATAAACTCGATCTGCACGGCGCCTGTCTCGATGAAGGCCAACCGCATGCGAAAGTTTCCTGGCCCCCCTCGAAATGTCGATTGGGCATCCAGAGCGCTTCCCTCGGGCGGCCAGTCCACGACCTGCGCCGGCTCCATCGCAAAGCGCTCTGTCCACGCATCGGCGGCGGCGCGTGCATCGCGCACAACGATTCCCACTTGTACAATTGATCCCAATTCGATTTTTTTCATGAGCGGGTCCGGCTACCGGGTCCTATTCCCAAATGAGCATCTGTCCGCGGCCTATACCCCCGCAGCGGGGTCAAGGCCGTTAGTTGGCCGCAGATATGCGGCCCGGATCGCGGCGGACTGTGCATTCCCTTGTCCCCTTCCGAGATGAAGTTCTGGAGCAGGATATTGACGCAGCCACTTTTGATGAATCTGTGGGATAATACCAACTGCCAACCTGAAAGCCAAACATTCCTGCAGGAGAGACCAGATGATAATTCAAGATGTCAAGACAACCGTACTGTCCCTGCCCCATTTGCCGGGATTTCAGGATGCGACAATCCGCCATATTTCTCAAGGGCGCAGCCAGTGTTTCGTCCATGTTCACTCCGACCAGGGGCTGGTGGGATTAGGACTGGGCGGAGGAGTCACCGCGGCGCGCGAGGTGATCGAACGTACCCTCAAGCCTATTCTCATCGGTCAGAATGCCCTGCATATCGAAAGGCTGTGGGACGACATGTTCTGGGCGATTCGGGGCGTCGGTCGCAAGGGGCTTGCCTTCAGCGCACTGTCGGCTGTGGATATCGCGCTCTGGGATCTGAAGGCGAAGTACTACGAGACGCCTCTTTATCAGCTGCTGGGGCCATTCACGGAGTCAGTACCGGTTTACGGCAGCGGCGGCTGGACCCACTTCAGTCAAGATGAGTTGGTGGCGGAGCAGTGCGGTTATGTGGAGCGCGGGATGAAGGCCGTGAAAATGAAGGTCGGCAAGGATTTTGGCCAGAGCGAGCAGGAGGATGTGGCTCGCCTCGCGGCGGTGCGAGAGGCCGTTGGCCCTGATGTGCAAATTTACATCGACGCTAATAACGGCTATTACGCCAAACAGGCCATCCGCATGGCGCGAACCTTTGAGCAGTACGACGTAGGCTGGTTTGAGGAACCGGTATTGGCCGACGATATCGAAGGGCTGGCTTCAGTTGCCAAAGCCATCGACATTCCCGTTGCAACCGGCGAGCACGAATACACCAAGTATGGGTTCCGAGATCTCATTGCCCGGGGCGGCGCCGACATCGTACAGCCCGACGTGGGCCGGGTCGGCGGAATCACCGAGTGGATGAAGGTCGCCCACCTTGCCCACGCCTTCAACCTGCCGGTGGCCCCCCATGCCTACCAGCTCATTCACCTGCATATGGCCTGCGCCACGCCGAATCTGAAAGTCGTCGAATATCTGGGTGGTGTGGAAGCGGCAGATCGTATCTTCTACACCTCCTTTGACGAGCCGCAGAACGGCGTCTGGTCGCCGGATCCGGAAAGGCACGGTCTGGGTCTGGAGTTGGACCCTGTAGCCGTCAAAACTTATTCTGTAGACTGAGCGCGATCCTTTGGGCGGAGGATAGCTCTGGCCAGCCAGTCTTGTGCTATGACCTGGGCGCTAAAGTTTGCGCACTGGATCTGTCAATGGTCGGAGTAACTCCCAGTGGATGAGTAAGTTTGAAGCGCCAAGGGTCATTGACGGCGCATTTCACTCTAGAAGCACGCTGGCCAGCAGTCTACCGTATCGAATTCAGTCGTACGGAGACAGAAGAAACAACCTCCTGGACTAGGGGCGGATCCGTCAAAGTGCGGATCCGCCCCTCTCAATTGGGCGCCAGGCAAGGCCAGGCATCAGAGCGATTGAATTCATCTGCGCCCTCACAATCTGTGGCTGTTCAAAGGAATCGGACTCGGAAGACCGGTTCTTCTGATGCGAGTGAAGCTATTCTGATTAGCGATTTGCTGCATTCCGGCAGCCGGTCAATAACATTCTGGTCGATAACCGCTGTCTAATGACTAATTGCTAGCTGAAACCAATTCCCATCTGACTTTATGAGCCCCTGCCGACAGTTCCTAACCCACAACGGATGGGAGTTTCTCAAATAAATAGAAAATTGCAGTTGACAGCTGGCAAGAACTGTGATACTGTTTTAACATATAAATAATATAAAATAGTTAATCCGCTTGAGACATGAACGAATCGGATTTCGTCCAGGAAAGTGATCAGATTGTCAACACGCCTTCATCGAAAACGTGGGTACTACTCACCAAGTGATACCGATGCCATCAGCAACGCGACCAGGGCGAACTCTTCTCCGTTCCTCTCAATCACGCGAGCCGCAATAGGAGGAAACTTTAGACTCGCGACAGAACACGGAGCCGTGACTTGCGTGCATCGCGCTAGATCTGTTAAGCACCAGTAAAAGGAGGAGACAGATGAACAGGGCGATTTCGGAACTGCAGGAGGATGTCATGCGGGGAAAGATTACTCGGCGTACATTCCTGCGCAATGCGATACTTTTGGGTATGTCACTGACCTCCGCACAGACACTGTTGGCGGCCTGTATGGCGCAGGCTCCCGCAGCTGCCCCGGACGAAGCGGTTGAGGCCGTCGCCGCACCGGAAACCGGGCTGACATTGAGCATCGCCTTCAATGCCAACTTTACCACATTGGACCCTCACTTCTGGGTGAACTGGCGAGATGGAGAACTGTCCCATCTGATTTTCGATACGGGGATCATGCACTCTCCCCAACTTGAATGTGAACCCTGGGTTTTCGAGTCCTGGACCCAACTCGACCCGCACACTTGGCAATTGAAGATTCGCGAAGGCATTACATTCCCGAACGGCGACCCGCTCAACGCGGAAGCGATCAGGTACACAATGGAGCGGATCTTGGACCCGGATGTTGGCGTTTCGTTGAAGGGTTGGCAAAGGTTCGAATTTGCAGAGCCGGGCGACGTCGTGGATGAATACACGTTTAACATGATCACCGGCGCGATGATTAATCCGTTCTACTATTGCCGAACCCCAGGCACTGAATGGGCTTGGCTGCCGCCAAGCTACTACAGAGGGCTGCCTAACGAAGAAGCGGCGTTGAACCCGATGGGGAGCGGGCCGTACTCGCTGGTTGAGTATAAGTCGGATCTGCACACCATTCTCGAGGCGAAACCGGATTATTGGAACGCGAAGAGAATCTGGGGCGGAGACGGTACGCCGCGTTGGCAGCGTTACGAACTGAAGATCATCCCCGAGGCGTCTACGCGTCTCGCCGCCCTGGAGGCCGGGGACGTGGATATCGCACATACTATCCCCCTCGATCAAGCCAGATCCCTGCCGGGCCCTGACGCTGCAGGCGAGCCGGTGCGGGCGATTGTAGGGCCTACAGGCGCCACCATGTTCATGTATATCCAGCCGCAACCGCATACACCGGAACTGAAGGAACAGCAAGTCAGGCTGGCACTGAACCACGCGATTAACTGGGATCCCATCAACCAGCAACTTTTCTTGGGGGCTTCCTATCGTCAGACTGCCTGGATGGTCTCAATTCACCCCCAGCTGAATCCAAACGTCGAAGCTATCCCCTTTGACCAGGAAAAGGCCAAGGCTCTGCTGGCAGATGCCGGTGTTCCTGACGGGTACCGATTGAGGCTGGTGACGGCTAGCAATGCAATTCCCGAACTTCCTCTTGTGGCCCAAGCCATTGCAGCCCAGTACAAAGAGGTCGGACTAGCCGTCGAAGTTGAGACCATGGAAGGCAGCCTGATCGGCAAGCAAACCAGGGCACGGGAATCACCCTTTGACCTCGTTCTATGGGACTTCGGCGGCAGCTATGCCGATGTCGGATCAAGCATGTATCGGATGCATCCCGATTACTGGCCCAACCAGACCGGCTGGGTCCACGAGGAGTACGCTGAGCTTTACCAGTTGTTGAGCGAGGAAGAGGCGCTTGATACTGACCGTAGGAACGAGATCGCTTGGAGAATGCAGGAAATCCTGGTGGAAGATCCGCCGTGTGTTATCCTCGGCGCTGACGTCAAGGCGCATGCAATCGGCCCCCGGGTGAACTGGACGCCACGTCTCGATCAGTTTGTCTATCCTTGGGAGATAACATTGGCCTGAATGAAGTCGTGCAGAAATCTGATTTCAAGTTAGTGAGCGCCCTACCAAGCTGGATGAATCGAGTCGCCGTAGCATGATTCTGCTCGACAGGTAGGGCGCTCGAGTCGCAAGCGCTTCGTGGGGCGCGCGTATTGCCGTCATCGTAGTATTGTCAGAACTCTCGGCAACCTTGCTTGCACGTCCGAATGTCTGCCCTGCCCTTGAGCTCCTCAACAGCCTCTTATGTAAGGTATTAGCTATTCTTGTCCTCCCTGAACTGATGCCGACAGGGGATTTGGGATCAGGGTATCTTGGGCAGGAGCGCTGCGACAGCTCCTTTTCTACGCGGAAGAAATAGCATATTGCGATTCAATCTTGCGACTCTGGAGGCGCCATGAGACGTTTTCTGACGAGGCGCTTGGTCTTACTCGTGTTTGTCGTCTGGGGTGTCGTCTCCCTAACCTTTATAGTGACACTCAAAGCTGGTGATCCTGCAGCGTTCATGTATCACATCCGTGAAACGAAGGAGGAGATAGAGGAGTTGCGTCGCCGCCTGGGACTTGACCGACCGCTGCACGAACAGTACCTCAACTACCTGGTCAAGGCAGTACAGGGAGATTTCGGCAGCTCTATTCGCCATCGCCAGCCGGCCACAGCTCTAATCTTAGACCGTCTTCCGTACACGCTGCTATTGGGAGGGCTGGCGCTTATAATCTCCTTCTTTCTGGCGCTGCCCATCGGTGTTCTGGCAGCCGTGAAACGCGGCACCTCCTTAGATGGACTTACAATGCTTTTTGCGTTGGTCGGTCAGGCGATTCCCGTCTTCTGGTTGGGCATTCTCTTGATCTTGATATTTGGCGTGTGGCTGCGTTGGCTGCCCGTATCAGGTGCTGGCAGCCTGAAGCATCTGGTCCTCCCCGTCGCCACCTTAGCCGCCTACCCCTTGGCACGGAATGCACGTCTCGTACGGTCATCGGTGCTGGAGGTGTTGGGCAGAGAATATGTGACAACCGCCCGTGCCAAGGGGTTGAAAGACTGGATCGTTCTCATACGACACGTCCTGCGCAATGCCCTGATGCCGATTATGACGCTGAACGCCCTGGACCTGGGGTCGCTCTTGGGAGGTGCTGTCATTACTGAAAGCGTGTTCGGTTGGCCCGGCATGGGCCGCTTGACAGTACTGGCGATTCGAGACTGGGACTATCCCGTGGTCCAGGCGGGCGTCGCACTCATCGCCATGACGTACGTGCTGGCCAACTTGCTCGTAGATCTCCTTTATCTGGCGTTAGACCCAAGAATCCGTCTCGAGGGGCAATGACCTCCACTGCGGTGTTCACGTCCAAAGATATCGCGTCTAAGCGTCAGCGCGAGTCGCGTCGACTCGCACGTGTCTGGCAAAGTTTGAGCCGCGCCAAGCCAGCGCTAGCCGCATCGGTTGTACTGGCTATCGCGATCCTGGCATCCATTTCGGCACCGATTCTCTCATCTAAAGATCCTAACGGTGTGGACATCATGGTGCGACTTCAACCACCGGCACTGCTGGAAGATGGATCTTGGACCAACCCGCTTGGCACGGATCAGTTAGGTCGCGATGTGCTCACCAGGCTACTCTATGGCGGACGAATTTCATTGACGGTTGGTTTTGCTACCGCTTTGCTAGCAGGCATCATCGGCATGGTTCTTGGGTTGCTGTCCGGCTACTACGGTGGCCTGCTGGATGAGGCAATTATGCGTGTGGCTGACATTTTTTTGGCCTTCCCATTCCTCATTCTGGCTATGGTGACAATCATGATGGTGGGTTCGGGGCTTGGAACTATGATTCTCGTGCTTAGCATTTTTGGTTGGGTGGGGTTCGCCCGTGTCATTCGCGCGGAAACTCTGTCTATTCGAGAAAAGGAACTCGTGGAAGCTGCCCGCGCAATTGGTTGTCGCAATGGCCGCATAATTGCTCGCCACATTCTGCCAAACGTGTTCGCCCCAATGATTGTCATTGCCACCTTTGCTGTGGCCTCAGTCATCGTGGTCGAAGCCGCACTCAGCTTCCTAGGCCTGGGGATTCCACCTGCCATACCTAGTTGGGGCATGATGCTATCGGATAGCCGCAACGTTCTACGAGATGCCCCATGGATAGGCATTCTGCCAGGGATGTGTATCACCCTGGTGGTCTTGTCTCTCAATCTGGTGGGCGACTGGTTGCGAGACTTTCTGGACCCGCGACTGCGTTCCTGACCTGGAGGTCGTGCATTGTCCCGTGTAATTCAGTCCGGAACGACAATTTCAGCCTACCTGAGTTGCTCAGGTCCTTTCGGACCACAGGCCGTGAGGACCGAGTCTTGACAAGTGGCCGTGGAACGCAGTTCACTCCTCGTCCTCTCAGTAGCCGAATTGAGCCGCAACAGGAAGGATTCCAAACGGGAGTTTTCTATGATTCGGCATAGCGCGGAGGCCGTGATTAAACCGTTTGTTGTGGAACACGGTGTCGTTGCTGGTGGAAGCCTTGTGGCCCGAACCGGCGTGGAAATCATGCAGCAAGGAGGCAATGCCGTAGATGCAGGCGTGGCTGCAGCCTTCGTAGCCCAACTTGCGGAACCTGGCATGTGCGGGGTCGGAGGCAATGGCACCATCCTCGTTCATCACGCTGATTTCGGCGAAACAACGATCTTCAACGACGGTCCTTTCGCTCCGGCTTCAGCGACGCCGGATATGTTTGAGGTCTTGCCAGGCAGCGGGAGCTTCTATGGCTGGGCCAATGTGCGCGACGACGCCAATATCATCGGTCATAGATCGGTGGCTGTCCCCGGCACCGTGGCCGGCCTGTGCGCAGCTCTCGAACGTTATGGGACGCTAAGCCTCAAGCAGGTGTTGGCACCGGCCATCGAACTAGCTGAGAACGGCGTGGATGTGGATCAGCGCATGACGATGCTTATCGCCAGAGAAATGAAGAACTTTCGCCGATTCCCTCTCCTGGGAGCGCTCCTGCTCGTGGATGGACTGCCTCCGACTCCCGGTACCTTCTGGGAGCCGGGTGACAAACTCGTATATCCTGATCTGGCAGAGACCTACCGTGCGATAGCTGAGAACGGCTCGGACGCCTTTTACAAAGGTCCTGTCGCCGACGCAATTGCGGCTGAAATATCCAGACATGGCGGCAGTCTCACCTATGAAGATCTGGCCAGCTATCGTTCCGAGATCCATACCCTGCAGGATGAGGATTTCCTGACCTACCGCGGTCTTCGGTATACCCCAGGTAGTTCGCGAGTGATCGTACAAATGCTGAACCTGCTGGAAAACTTCGACTTGGCTAGCATGGAGCCGGGCAACCCGACCTATCGCCATCTGATGCTCGAAGCTATGCGCTGGACCTGGGTCAACCACTTTGCCTATGCACTTGAACCTGGCCTGTTGACCAAGGAGCATGCCAAAGAGGTAGCCGACCGCATCAGTCTGGACCGGGCAACGCACGATGTTCAACCGTTGGATCCCCAACCATATCAGGTCCAGGCGAGCCCTTTCGGCAAGTCCAGTACAGGCTCGAAGAGGGCAGGCCCTACAATTTTACCGGTCGGGGGAATGAACACCACGACTCTAGCTGCAGCTGACCACAAGGGTAACGTCTTTAACATCCTTACCAGCCTGGGGAATGCTTTTGGCTCAAAGGTCGTCGTACCGGGCACGGGAATCGTTCTGAATGACCATATGTGCAGTTTCGACCCGATCCCTGGCCGGCCCCTTTCCCTTGGACCAACACGACGGCCTGCACGTGGCACGCACTTGCCTCTGTTTTTCCGCGATGGCAAGCCCTGGCTGGCTATGAGCGCTTCCGGCGCCCGGCGCAGCATGAGTTCCGTGTTTCACGTCTTAGTGCATTCTATCGACTTCGGCATGGAAGTACAGGCGGCAATCGAGACGCCGCGCGTTTGGGCAGAAGCTCTGTATCAGGAAGCCTTTCTTGATTCGCGTATCCCTAGAATTACACGAATGGCTCTGGCCGATATGGGGCATCGTGTTGTTACGATGGACCCCGCCACAAGCGGAGGCTTCGGCCGTCCAACAGCTGTCAGTATTGACGCATCGGGAAGTCTTCGCGGAGGTGCTGACCCCATTTATTCCACAGAGGTAGCGGGTTTCTGACTTGACCAAACTTAGCACGATCGTGCCTGTCTTCTAATTCGGGCCAATGTCAATCTGGTTGCAACCACCTCACCGCTATCCGTCCCCCGCAGACCTTATGTGGCATGAATTTGATGCTCCTTTCCGAGTGGAATCCAATATTGCTCGCCAAAGTATTGCCAGTGGAGCGCACCAAACTGGGAATGGGCCCCGGCCCCTGAAGCGGACCGGACATGGGAACTTTTTCTTTACCCCGCGATTCGTCCATAGGGTGCCCTCTGGGGCCAAGAAGGGCCCCCGCCTCGCCCGCAGTGTGTAAGTTTGACTGCAATCGAGCCGATGACTCGCTCACCATTCCGAACTGCTCCTTCAACACCGGGTGCAATCCAAAGGGGGTGGATTCCCACTACTTCTGAGCATCTGCACTGTATACCTGGACCTGCAGGTCTGGTCACACCCAGACCTGCCCCAAACCTGGACTGAACCCCTTCAGCGCTTCAGCGCCCAGCGCTGCCAGCGCTAGACCGTTTGTCGTCACCCTCTCGCAAATGGTATAATTTGCTCTTCATAGAGTCTTCCACTGCCGGCCGGCTATCGCGTCTGATCCCTATCTGGCATCAGGTCGGAAGAAGCGATCGGCAAGGTAGATTTGGTTCGCCTGTCAAGCAAGCCGATTTGAGCGCGCCTATTTCAATCAAGTGCACAGAAAGAAAGAAAAATGGACAATGCCCAACTAGCCCAAATGGTGACCTGGCTCGACGAGGAGCACCGGCGCGACCGCGCTGAGATCTCCCGATTGCAACAGCAGCTGGAAAGCCAGAGCGGAGATCTCGTCGAACAAGCGCGTCGGATCCAGGAGCTTGAAGGACGACTGGCATCTACGATCGCGCAATTGGGCCGATTCAATCAACTTGAACAGCAGATTGAGAACTTCAAGCAGGAACTTGGCCTGGTGATCGACCGCAGCGATGAGGGGCAGGCACAGACGGCCCGTGAACACGAGCGCGCCAGGCTGGCAGACAGGGAAGCGCTGACGAGAGAGATCAGTGAGGTGCGCCGTGAACTGCCTCGCATCGGCCGCATCGAAGAGGCGGTCGAGCTGCGCAAGGGCGAGGAAGAGCGCATGGTCGATATGATCATGGAGAGCCGGAATCAGGTGAATCTGCTTGTCAAGGACCTTGAAGAACGTACGCGCCAGATTCCATTTCTCGCCGACCAGCGCACAGGTGACGCAAAGCGTATCGCCCAGTTGCAGCAGGAGACTGTCGAGCTGTTCAAGCGAACCGAAGCTTTCACGGGACGCTTCTCAATTCTTGAGGACGCCGACCGCCGTATGAGCGTCGAGATTGAGCGCTGGCGGCCGGTCTTTGGCGAAATCCGGGAGGAGCAGCAGCAGTTCATGGAACGGCTGCGCGTCGAGGTCGTCGAGCGTCTGCAGGTTCTCACCCGCTGGCAGGAGATTATTGACGACCAGCAGTCGGTCGTTAACAAGAATGAGGAACGTTTGCAGTCCTTCTCCCAGACCGTCGAAACTGCCCGCCGTGCCGCCAATACCATCCCCGAGTTTCAGGAAAACATTCGTCGCGATCAGACCCAGGTGCAGGAACTTCAACGGCTGGCCGAAGAACGCATGCGGCGGGAGATGGAGGAGTTTCAGGAGGAGTACGAGAAAAGAAGCCGCCGCGACGGTCTTCGACAGGAGCATCTGTGGAGGGAGCAGGAGAAGAACAACAAGGAGCTACTCGATCATCTCCCTCCAATTCTGCACGACCTGCGCGTGCATGAAGAGATGCTGCGCCTCCTCTGGAAACTGCAGGAGCAATACGGCGGCCGCTACATCAGTGCGGCTCAGCTCTGGCTCGACGGTCTGCAGACGGCCCTTGAAGAAAGGGACGAAACCATGAAAGACCTGGAAGAGGAGTGGCAGAAGCAGCGCCGTACCGCCGAACTGTATGCCCGCCAGAACAACAACACGCCCCGTACGGCCGGAGTGGTCTCCGGTGAGCAGTCACAAAACCGCACCTGATGCGGGTCGTCGCCACTGCAGGGCACGTGGACCACGGCAAGTCGACACTGGTCCAGGCGCTGACGGGAAGTAACCCCGACCGGCTTGAAGAAGAAAAACGTCGCGGGCTCACCATCGTCCTCGGCTTCGCCTGGATGGACCTGGCAATGCCCGACGGTTCTGTAGAGCCTGTCAGCATTGTAGACGTACCCGGCCATATCGACTTCATCAAGAATATGCTTGCCGGCGTCGGCAGCGTCGACGCCGCAATCCTCGTCATCGCTGCAGACGAGGGGGTCATGCCCCAGACCCGTGAACACCTCGCCATACTGGACCTGCTCGCTCTCCCCGATGGCCTGGTTGCTCTCACAAAGACAGATCTGATCGACGACCCCGAGTGGCTGGAACTGATCGAGCTTGACATTCAGGAGATTCTTGCCGGCACTCGATTGGAGGCCGCGCCAATCGTGCGCGTGAGCGCACAGACCGGCGAAGGCCTGGAGCACCTGCGATCGTCCCTGGCAAGCGCTCTGACGGCGCTACCCCCCCGCCGCGATCGAGGCCGACCGCGTTTGCCCATCGATCGAATTTTCAGCCTGCCCGGCTTCGGCACAATCGTTACCGGCACGCTGAGCGACGGACATCTTGCTGTGGGGGAACCGGTAGATATTCTTCCCGACGGGCCTTCGGGCCGCGTGCGGGCTCTGCAGACGCACAAGCAGGAAATCGAACGCGCGCTGCCCGGCAGCCGGGTCGCCGTAAACCTCAGTGGCATCGCTACCGACGAAATCCGCCGCGGACAGGTAGCCGTCACCCCGGGAACGCTGCGGGCGACGCGACTGCTCGACGTCTCCTTTCGTCTACTGCCCGACGCGCCCAAGCCGCTGCGTCACAACACGGCCGTAGACCTGTTCAGCGGAGCGTCGGAGACGCCCGCCCACTTACGCCTCCTTGCTGCTGGGGAGCTGCCTCCCGGCGGCGAGGGATGGCTGCAGCTGCGCCTCGATCGCCCGATTCTTGTCGCTGCCGGGGACCGGTTCATTCTGCGCCAGCCATCTCCCAGCCTCACTCTGGGCGGCGGCGAAGTGCTCGACCCACACCCGCGCCGGCGCTATCGACGTAGCGACGCCACAGTTATCACCAGGCTGGAAACGCTGGCGCAAGGGAGCCCCAATGAAGTCGTGCTTCAGAGCCTGGAACGGGAACCGTTGCTTGCTGAGCGGGAACTGATCGCCGCTTCCGGACTCGACAGTGAGATTGCCGGTACGGCAGTTCGACAGCTTCTCGAAGACGGGCTGATGCGTGGATTGGACGACCAGCGACTCCTGATCAGCGAATCGGCATACCAGCAGGTCGTCGCCGACATGCAGTCGCTCCTTGCCGAGTTCCACCACCGCAGTTCTTTGCGGCAGGGCATGCCCCGCAGTGAAGTGCGCAGTCGGCTGCGGGTGGTCGGCGCTGGAGGCGTGCGCAAAGAGTTGTCCCAACGAGCTTTCAATGACCTGGCCTCGCAGGCGAATGAGGACGGGCTGGTTGCAAGCGAAGAAAACACAGTTCGCCTTTTTGCCCACAGCGTCCGTTATTCAGACGAACAGCAGCGGGCCGTTGACCGAACGCTTCAGTCCTATGCCGACGCGCCATTCAGTCCCCCCAATGCAATCGAAACCCACAGTCTTTTGAACGGCGATGAAGATCTGTTGGAATCGTTGGTCGAACGGGCGATTATCGTTCGGCTTCCCGGCTCCGTCTATTTTCGGCAGGAGGATTTCGACGCCGCTACACAGAAAATTGTTGAACTGGCCCAAACCAAAGGGGCGATAACGCTGGCTGACGTGCGCGATCTGCTTGACACGAGTCGCAAATACGCGCAGGCGCTACTGGAAGAACTGGACGCCCGCCGCGTCACACGCCGTGTGGGGGACGAGAGATTGTTAAGAGGCGTTGAATGATGAGCGGAATCGAATGAAGAAGTGATCTCCTCACAAGGAGCCGTTGCGCCTGTTCTCTGACAGGACCCTAGAACAGTCGCATTTGCTGGTCTTCGGCTCTCTTGCGGGACCGACGCGGTTCGGCCTGCCGCACCTCCTGCAGGGCCGTCTCAATATCGGTGACAAAGCCGGAGAGCCGGTTTTCCATTGATTGCCCGAACAGAAAGCGACGGCCGGCATGTGTCAGGATCAACCGCCGTTGTGCACGTGTCATACCCACGTAGAAAAGCCGCCGCTCCTCATCCAAGTCAACGTCCCGGTTGGCTGGCGTATAGGGTAGAAGCCCCTCCTCACAGCCTGCAATGAACACGACAGGGAACTCCAATCCCTTCGCAGCGTGGAGACTCATCAGCGTCACCCGGTCGGCCCGACTGTCGTACTGGTCCGCTTCACTCTGCAATGACATCGTCGTCAGGAAGTCCTGCAGCCGGTTTCGAAACGGCGCTGCGCGTCGCTGCAGTCGATCGATTCGCTCTTCTTCGGCGTCGCTGAAGTCGGTACCGCGCAATCCAGCCCAGCCCGCCGCCGCGAATTGAAGCTGCGAAGATAAGGGCGCGGAGGCATCGCTGGCCAGCTTCTCCACAAGTTCAACCGTTTGTGCCAATCGTTCTCGCTGAGGTTGCCGCAAGGTACCTGTTCTCGCCGCCGCCGCGATTGCTTTGGGCCAGGCCTTCGGGGTGCTGCGCCCCTCAGACTCTTTGATCTGCTTCTCCGCCAGATCTGCCACTTCGCCATCGGTTAGCGCCCTCTTTCCTTCCGTAAGGATGCGCTGCCATTGGAGTGGGCTGTCCGGAGCCAGTGTCAGCCACAAGAGCGCCACAATCTCCTGCACCGGCCTCTGTTCTGCCAGGGCGGACCCCCCGATCGTCGAGTAGGGGATGCCCGAGCGGTCGAAGGCTTCCTCCATCAGCCTGGCCTGGGCATTGAGGCGGTAGAGGACCGCGAAATCGCCGAATGCAAAGTCCTCAGGCAGACCGTTGTCGTCAACTCGTCCTGAATCCAATGAGAAGTAGCTGACCCCACCCACCATCTGTTCCACCTGGTGGACGACATACTCTGCTTCGGCCTTATCGGTGGGAGCGCGGTAGACGTCCAATTTTACCTGCTCGGCAAAGTCGGCGATCAGTGCAGTCGCCTGATGATCGGGATTGCGGGAGATGACCTGCATTGCGGCGTCCAGAATCGTCTGCGCCGACCGGTAATTTTTCTCCAGGTGGAGGCGCTTACCACCGGGAAAGTCATCCTCAAAGGAGAGAAAGTAGCGGCGATCGGCGCCCCTGAAACCATAAATTGCCTGGTCGGGATCTCCGATCACGCAGAGATTGGCGCCCCCCGCCACCAGTAATGTCAACAGCCTGTGCTGCGCCGCGTTCACATCCTGGTATTCATCCACAGAGATCCAGCGAAAGCGCGCCTGCACCGCGCCTAAGACCGCTGAGTCCGTCTCCAGCAGTTGGGCGGCCCGCAAAATCAGATCGTCAAAATCGAGCGCGTTGGCCTCTTTAAGGGCGGCTTGATAGCGAGTCCAGGTTTCGCTGTCGCTTTCCTCAGTTTTTCCCTGTGTGGTCGCTGCTTTTAAGCCATTCTTGCGAGCCGATATCTCTTCCAGCGCCGCCCGCAACTCCCTTGCTCCCAATTCCGGGCAGGCCCGCCTCAGTAATGTCTGCCGATCCGGATCTGCGAGAATGGCGAAATCCTGAGAAATCCCGATTGCATTACCGAACTCCCTGAGAAGGCTGGCGCCCAACTGATGAAACGTCCCGACAGTGATTGTCGATGACCTTTCCGTGCCCAGCAGTTCGGTCAGCCGCTCGCGCATTTCTTCGGCCGCCCTGTTTGTGAACGTGACCGCCAGGATCGAAGACGGCGCCGCCCCCTTCCCCTCGATCAGACGTGCAATGCGCACGGTCAGTGTGCGAGTCTTGCCGGTGCCCGGGCCGGCAACGATTGCCAGTGGCGTACTGGTATGTGCGGCAGCGGCCTGCTGCTGCGAATTGAGCTGATTGAACCAATCGGACTCAGTTTGGCGGCCTGCTCCCTGGTGGCTCTGTGGATCGGAAGAGGCGTGCTCGTTGGCCGCCAAATCGAAGGGCAAACTATACTGAACCTCCTCTTCCGCCAAGGCGTTCTCTTCAGGCGGCGCCGCCACTTTTGACGGCAGACTCTCACCTTTTTCCCTGAGAAGCTCCCGCCCTACCGATGTCGCGCCACTTTTCGCTTTCGCCGCCGCAGGCTCGCCCGCGAATATCCCAAGCTGAAAAGAAGAAAGCTTGTCTGCCTCCCCGTCAAACATGCGGATAACGCCGTATTCGCCGTCGAACCCGCTCTTCGCAACCACCTCGCCTGCCCGCATTCGCCGGATTCCCTCAGCCAGAACCGGGCCGCCTGCCGCAGAGATATCCTCAAGCGGGACTGCCTGCAGGATCGCCAGCTCTGGCCCCAACCGTCCCAGCAGCCGCAGATACTCGGTCTGCACGCGTTTGGCGTTAGGGCCAACGTCCAGGACCTCGCCCAGCGCCTCGGGCAGCGGAATGAGACTGGTGAAAGGCGCCGCCGAAGACGGACGTGTGCCGGGGACGCGATCGGCCAACTCCTCGACCCTGTGATAAACACCGACAGTCACCGGCTTGCCGCACTGCGAACAAAGTCCCCTGTTGGCGACCGTTGTAACCGGCTCCCAGCAGACCCCGCATTTGCGATGACCGTC
The DNA here is from genome assembly GCA_965204525.1 of Caldilineaceae bacterium. GTDB lineage: Bacteria > Chloroflexota > Anaerolineae > Caldilineales > Caldilineaceae > Bin5. The sequence goes on from OZ241994.1 coordinate 5,207,683, forward strand.
CAGATGATATTTGCCCTCCTCCGGGAAGAACTCGATAGTGCCCAGGAACTCCGTGGGGTCACCGCTCTTCAGAGCATTGAACAGCGCGTCATAGCTCAACTCGGTATCAAAGAGGGTGGCTTCTCGCGCCAGCTTTGGCGGTGAGTGGGCGTCTGAATTGGAGACGAGGGTGTAGTCATCCAGCCACGAGACGCGCCAGTTCATCGGCGGATCGGATGAGAGACCTGTTTCGACCGCGAAGATGTGTGGGGTCAGATCGGCGAAGCATTCCTCCAGCGAGTCGAAACCGGACTTTGAACCGAGGATCGAGAACCAGGGTGTCCAGATGTGAGCGGGAATCAAGTGGCACCTGTCGTCCACCTCCAGCACAATTTCCAACAGGTCGCGGCTGTCCAGACCCAGGATAGGACGGCCGTCCGCGCGAATGTTGCCGATCTTCTCCAGCTCGGCCTGTAGAATCGCGGTCGCCTCGACCGTAGGCGCAAAAACGATGTTGTGAACTTTGCGCGTTCGGTCGTATCTTTTGTAAATGTTGCTGATCTCGCCGCCGATCAGGAAGCGGACAGGCCCTTCACAGGAGGGGGGCACCTCTGCGGCGACAGTTGCGGCGAACTCAGGTTTCAGTTGAAATAACCCGTCCTCTGCCGGCGCCAATTTCGCCTGCATTTCCGCCAACCAGCCAGGATGGGCGATGTCGCCCGTGGCGACAACCTGTACGCCCTTGAGCTGTGCCCACTTCCACAGGTGCTCAAGGGTCAGGTTCTTGCTCGTGGCTCGCGAAAAGTGGGAGTGTAGATGAATATCGGCGACTAGCTTCATTCTGTCTGCCAGCTGTTCCAGTAGGTCCTGTCGCGCATCGGCTTCCGTTTGGCCGGGCGGAAGTCGTCGCCCTTGAAGTAGGCGACCGGCAGCAGCGCGGCCTGGGAGATATCGTCGGGAATGCCCAGCATCCCGGCGATTTCGCGTTCATGCCGCAAATGAAGAGTGGTCCAGGCAGAGCCTATTCCTCTGGCTCGCAGCGCCATCATGAACGACCAAGCGGCCGGCAGGATGGAGCCATAGTGCCCGGCCTGTGAAGCCGGAGCGGCATCCTCAGGGCGGCCTTCGATGCAAGGGATAACCAGGACCGGAACATCCTGTAAATTGTCGGCCAGATATTGGGCGGAGCTGATCACACGCTGCATCTGCCTATCTTCGGCGGTCGCGTCGGGTCCTGCAGGCACACTCCGAGTGGCGTTGTAGCCGTACCACACCTTACGGTATCGCTCCGCGATGAAGCGCTTCTTCTCGCCATCGGTTACCACGACGAAGTGCCAGTTCTGACGGTTGCTGCCTGTTGGGGCCTGCCCCGCAATCTCCAGGCACTGCTCGATGATTTCGCTTTCTACGGGCCGATTCAGGTCCAGTCGTTTTCGCACCGAACGCGTGGTCGTCAACAGATGGTCGGCAACTGCCAGGTTTTCAGGCGTTGAGAGAATCATTTGGCCTCCTTGCGGCGCCGCGCCAGCGCGGCGCAAAATGTCTTATGTTCCTGAGAATCAAGCCCTTGCTGCAACGTCTCCAATACGCCGGATAGATTGCCGGCCAGGAGCGCACCCGGCAGCAACCACAGGCCCGGGAAGCGTTCGCTTCTCAAAACGCCGTCCTCGTCCGGCTGCTGCTCCACATAGACGCCGTCACGCAGAACAAACCAGATAACGCGTTGCTCATAGGCCAGATACACAACGTACTCCGGTACGCCGTTGCGAGCGTAAGCCCGTTTCTTCTGGTTCAGGTCATAGCTGGCGCTGCTGGCGGACACCTCCAGAATCAGCTCCGGCGTGCCTTCCAGATAGCCGTCTTCATCCACTCTGGCCGTCCCACCGTATTCAGGCGGCAGAAACAGGAGGGCGTCCGGTTGAGGTTCGTTCTCGAAGTCAAGGCGTAGCGTAGCGTTATCACTTCCTTCTACACCAGGAGTAGAGGCCGTGTACAATCCCAGCCAGCTGATTGAATGAAAATGCGGTTTTCCGTGTTCGCGGTGCCGTGCCGGGGATGGCACATACACGACTCCCTCTATGAGTTCGGCTTTCTTTATTTCAGGGTGGGCCGAGTAGATGCGCTCAAACTCGGCGCGCGTCAGCCGATCGCCGTTGTTCAGAGGCGGAACTGGGCTCTCTTTTTCGGTCATCGGAGACGTAGGCGAGCGTTCGACTGTCGATACAGCCATTGCAGTCCTCCTTGCCCAATCAACAGTGCTTTGCGTTGACCGCATTATACCCGATCCAATTGACCGGATTCAATCCGCCCACTGGCGGTCCATGATCGAGTAGCCGCCGTCCACGACCAGTGTGGTGCCGGTGACAAACTCGGCCGCGTCGGAAGCCAGGAAAATGGCAGCCCCAGCCAAGTCATCGGACGTACCCAGGCGCCTGGCTGGCGTCTTATGTCGAATTTCCTCTCCCAGTGGCCCTTCAAGGAGTTCCCGGTTGAGGTCCGTTTTGTGCCAGCCGGGCAGCAGAGCATTAACCTGGATGTTGTGAACAGCCAGCTCAACCGCCAGCCCGCGCGTCAAACCCAGGATGCCGGTTTTGGCCGCAGCATAGTTGGTGACATTAGGAGGGCCCAGCAACGAGTACATCGACCCGATGTTGATGATCTTGCCCCCGTTTCCGGCGTTTACCATCGCCTTGGCCGCGGCCTTTGCACAGTAAAAGCCTCCGTTGAGATGCGTGTCGATGACTGAATGCCAGTCCTCCGCATCCATGTCCAGGATGTTTATGCGGCGGGCGATGCCGGCATTGTTGACCAGGACGTCCAAGCTGCCGTGTCTTTCGACGATCGCCGCCACCGCCCCGTTGACCTCCTCTTCGTCCCGCACGTCCAGAGAAATGACCTCGTGGCCGTCGCCCAACTCTTGCGCCATAGCAGCGTTTTTCTGCGGGTTGCGCCCGCTGGCAATGACGGTTGCACCCATCGCCTTGTATCCCAATGCAATCGAGCGGCCGATGCCGCCGTTGGCGCCGGTAACCAGCGCGACCTTGTTGTGTAAGGAAAATGAATTCTGCACGTAAATCCTCCTGAAGATGATGCTGACAATCAAGCCGCATTTGTGTTCTCTGGACGGAGAGACAATGAGCGGCTATACTGACAGCCGATTTCAGATCTATTTCTCTTTGCGTCGGTCTTTCCGCCATTGTCGGGGAAGGGGAATAGATATGCAAGATGGGGCCGGGTCCAGCAGCTGTCCCCCTCTGGCGCGAGCGACTGCCCTTCGACTGCGACTGGCACGACCTGCCTGGATCTCTGTACCTGTCCTAAGGAGAGGGAGACCATGGTACACGAACTGAAGATCAACAGAGGATCGCTTTTGAACCTGCTTCATCGGTGAAATCTTATCAGAGCCGTCCCATGGGACAGAGCGGACTCTCGGTGACTCGTATCGTGGAGGAATCGGATTCCACAGACGGCAACTTTGAGGCATTCGTAATCCAGGACAGTATCTATGGTCCTTTTGACGTCCTTGTAATGCGGCGAAACGCCCCCGACTGACTCCACTGAAACGTACTTGGCCGTCCGTGATCCCTTTGCGTTGAATTCTGTCGCGGGTGCATCCCAATATTGGGGCGCGTATACCTCTGAAAGCAACCAAACCGCGGTCAGTTCCCGTTCCAATCTCCGACAGCGTAAACGCCGCCTCTGACCACTGCAGTTCCACTGGCCACTGCAGTTCCGCGGCGCCTCCATCTCCGCCTTTTCTATTCATCCCCGCCACCGCCGCCACATCGCGGACAGACCACCCCTCAGCCATCGACAGGATGAACTGGGTCCCCCTGAAAAGCTGCCAAAAGGCGCTGCTCTATCTCTCCCCACGGCACGGGGTGGCTGTTCAAAATTACGCCGCAGCGGCTGAAAACGGGCCCTGACGGGCCGTCTGCGGCCCGGACGCCCCCGATTCTGCCGCGTATGACAACATTGGCACAATGCTGGCACGAAACTGACGCCAAAAGACAGCTGTTTTCACACAAATGTCACTCCAAAATGCTGTGCCCTTCAATTCAAAAGTTGTATACTACTTCCGGCCTTAATGCTGGATAGCTCGCCGGAAGCGACAACGCCCCAATTCGATGCCTAAGACCCTGTTGACCAAAACCATGGATCGGCGCAAACTTGCCTCCAACGCTCTCGCGTCGGAACGCATATTGAGCTGTCCCCCTATCTCCTTACCCCCCTCCCCCCCCATAATATAGAATATCCTTTTCAAAACATAGTTCCCTTGCCATGGCGGAGCTTTTCCGCCATGGCAATCGTCGCGCGCCTGCCTTGCACGCGCGCTATCTGTCTATCGCCAAGGACTGCCCCCAGCGCCTGGTGCGGTCCAAAAAGGCCGGAGCGAAGCCATGTCCGACACCGAAAACAACAGCCGAAGTAAGGTAAGCCCGGCGGTTGAGGGAGGCCATACCCCTGTCAGCCCCCCCCCCCCGACCTTCACCCTCTGAAAACCGCAGGAGGCCCGGTATGATGCGTACCACCATATTCCGCCTCTCCCTGCTCCTCCTGCTGGCCGTCGCGCTGGCGCCCGTCCTCGTCCGGGACGCGCCGCCGGTCGAAGCCCAGGAAGACCAGGCGGACGAGGGGAAGCGGTTCAACGCCGCCTTCTTTGTCAACAATGAAAATGTAGGACTACATGCCTATTACAAAGAGGACGACCTGGCCGAGCTCACAATCTTGGTCTACGGCGCCGACATGAGCGAGGAGAAGTCTGATATCTTCTCGGTTTACACCTCCGAGCGACATCCGGACAAGTGCGCCCCACCGACTGCAGCTGAATCGCGCGGCGACCCGCTCGCAACTGCGGACGACATCGTCGGTGGCCGGTTCCCCTTGACCACGGGTAGTTTCACAGAACAATCTGAAGAGAATTACAGTCTGGTCCTTCCCTTCGTTCTGAGCCCTGACGATAGGCCCACAGAGGGGACTGAGGTTTTCGCCGTATGCGTTGTGCCCGTTGAGGGCGACCAGTTCGCACAGGACAAGATTCGGAGCTCGGAGAATCGGGAACCCGACATTTCTACCGGCTGGAAGCCCCTGAACCCCAGCGGGGTCCGGGTCTTCGTGCACATCGTGGACAGAACGGGGGTCGTTAACTTCGCGCAGTCAAGCTATACGGTCAGGGAAGGCGAAACCCTGAACGCGTCCATCTTCAAAACGAGGCACATGGCATCGAACCTTGTCGCGAATTTCAACGCGTCCGGAAACGACACGGCCCACCGGGGAGTCCACTACACCGCCGCCGAAAATCCTGAGATAAACGTAAGAACGCCGGCCGGAATCTTCGTCCCCTTCACGATTCCCATCACCGATGACAGCATCTGCGAACCCGGCCACAGGACCTTCACCATCGACATCAGGACAAAAAGCACATTGACTTCCAGCTCTGGGACGATCCTGGGTGAACCCACGTCCACCACGGTCTATATTTACGACGACGGCGACGAGGTTCCCACCGCCCCGCACTGGCTGGAACTCTCAAAGGCTGGCGGGACGCTGACGATGAAGTGGGGGTCATCGTTGTGTGACCCCACCGGCCACGAGCTGGAGTATCGGGACGGCCTCGTCGGTAGCTGGACCAGCGCATTCACCAACCGTGCGATTCCGGAAGGGAAGTTTACAGACTTCCAGCACGAGGAGTCCAGCGCGAACAGGCCGTACTATGAGGTGCGGGTCCGGGCCAAAAACGCCAACGGCCCCGGCCCCTGGACGTCCGACACAATAGGACCACGGCCGACAATCACGCCAACGCCGGCAGTCACGCCGACGCCGACGCCGACAGCCACGCCAACGCCGACAGCCACGCCAACACCAACGCCGACAGCAACAGCAACAGACGTCCCAGGCCAGCGAGAGGGGCCGATCGGTGTAATTTACCGGCCAACGTCAACGCCAACGTCAACGCCGCAACAGCAGCAGCAGGGCCAAGGCTTACAGGCACAGCAGGCACAGCCGCCCCGGCAGCAGGCGCCGCCTACACCAACGCCTACACCAACGCCAACGCCAACGCCAACCGCAACGCCGACGGTGGTGGAAATTCCCGGCCCGGTGGCCGGCGTGCTGCTATCAGCGACCGCGGACAGCGTAACCGTCAACTGGCAACCGCCGGCAAGCGGGGGCGCGCCCAACCGCTATATCGTGCACCTGAAACCGGAGGGCGGCGGCAAGGGGGAGACCAAGAGGCCCAAGGCGAAGAAGCTGTCCGTAACCTTCCGCAACCTGGAAAGCGGCAAGACGTACAGGGTCTGGGTCCGCGCCCAAAATGCCGGCGGCAAGGGCGAGCGCGTCCATGCCGGCATAACGTTGCCGTCGCAGCAGCAGGTAGTGCAGCAGTCGCAAGAGCTGCAGCCGACACCGACGCCAACACCAACGACGCAGGCGCAAGAGTTGACCGTGCCGGCGCTGACCGCGCAGGCGGCCGCAGGCGCAGTCCAACTGCGTTGGGACGCGGTGGCCGGCGCAGTGCGCTACGAACTGCTGGTGTGGTGGGACGGGCTCGCCGACTGGCAGCCGCTCGGAGGCGACAGCCTGACCGCCACATCCTACACGCACACCGGTCTTGCCGCCGGGACCACCTACCACTACACCATCAGCGCCGTCAACGCCGCCGGCGAGACGAGCGACTGGCTGCAGCCCTATCCGTCCGCCACCGTGACGGAATAGAGATCGCCGGACAGAGGGCGGCGCCGGTGGCGTCAGAGTGCCACCGGCGCCGCCGTGGTCCGGGCCGGCCGAACGTAAGATCCTGGAACTTCATGTTGGTGCGTAACAGGAGCAGTTCGCGGACTGTAACGCTGTAACGCCCGCTTGCGGGAGCGTCCCAGTCTTGGAGACGTCCGGCGAAGTGGGCTGATGACCCCGGTCTGTTTTCTTCCAGGTAGCCGGAAATCTCTCCCCTCTATGGGCTGCAATACCACCGGGCGTGCAGCCCCAAATGGGGGTGAGTATTCAATTACCTCTATGCCCCCCCTCTGTACGCCTGGCCCTGCTGGCCCGGGCGCCCCCGGATCTACCCAAATCTGAACTGTGCCCCTCTGTCGCGAGAGAATTGACAACTATGCCGGGGTGTGGTAATCTCTCCCTCAATATCCTGAAGAAACTCTCAAACGCCCAACAAAGAGGACGACTCGACAGAGTGACTAAAGAACAAAGCGAAGCACAAGTGACAATTGCCGATCTGATTCGAAACGAGGACGATTCGCTGCTTCCGATCAACCTGTTGGATGGTCCGTCAGCCGCGGAGATCCTGCTGTCCAGCAACCTGCGCCATGAGTGGCGCGGGTTTTCTTTTGGCAACTTTTGGTTTGGTTATTATTTTGGCGTGAACCAACCGTCTCCACTTGTTGAGGAGCGTTGGGCTGTGTAGAGGCAGTCAGCGTAAAGACACTCAAAGCGTGGAGACGAACTCCACGCTTTTTTTGTTGGCCTCGAGGCAGTTCTGCCCGCAGTGCGTGCATATACTTGCCACACACAACGACGGCTGACATAAGCCCGATTCGCCAGGTGTTGTATCTTCACAATGTATGCAGGACGCAGCGAAAGAACTGGAGAGAGCCGTGATCTGTCGAGGAGTGCGGGGCGCAACAACCATTGAAGAGGACACGCCCGAATCAATCTTGCGGGCAACCAGAGAACTGTTGGGCGTTATGATTCGTCTTAACAACATCCAACCCGAAGACGTGGCCAGCGCAATCTTTACGACAACTTTCGATGTGGTCAGTCAATACCCGGCTCTGGCCGCCCGTCAGCTGGGTTGGATGGACGTGCCCCTGCTCTGCGGACATGAGATGCGCGTCCCTGACAGTGTCCCACTCTGTATTCGCATTCTGATCAACTGGAATACCGACACACCGCAGAAGGAAATCCAGCATGTCTATCTGAACGAGGCCAAGGCTCTGCGCCCCGACAAAAGTCTGGCGTCCGAAATCGATATTGACGAGTTGAACCGGTGGATCGATGAACAGTTGCAGAATTGACCGTGCCGGCGCCGGTATGGAGACTCTTAGCGGCATGAGAGCTCCTTATCGGCGCCAAGCAACCATGGAGTAATCCAATGACAGTTGTCGCTTTTCAGGGAGAGCATGGCGCATACTCCGAAGAGGCCATTCGTCAACAGTTTGGCGCCGAGGTCGATACACTGCCCAGCAGGACGTTTGAAGATATTTTCGTTTCGCTGGACGATGACCGCTCTACCTTGGGCGTAGTCCCAGTGGAAAACTCCCTCGCCGGCAGTATCAATAAAGCCTATGATCTGTTACTGGACCATGATTTTCGCGTGCAGGGGGAAATCCTCTTGCGCGTGCGGCACAATCTGCTGACTATGGCAGGCAATGCCGACAAGATTGACCAGGTGCGCAGCCATCCACAGGCCCTCGCCCAGTGTGAGGGTTTTCTCAATCGCCACGGCTACACCGCCATACCCTGGTATGATACTGCCGGCAGCGCCAAGGAGTTGGCCGAGCATCCGGAGCCGCAGGTGGGCGTGATCGCAAGCGCACTGGCCGCCGAAATCTATGATCTGGAGATTGTCCAAGAGGGTATCGAGGACCTGCTCTTCAACTTTACCCGCTTCTTCGTCATTGGAAAGGGCGATGCCCAGCAGTCGGCGAACGCCAAGACTTCGCTCGTCTTTGCCACTCCCCATAGCCCAGGCGCTCTGTACGCCTGTCTTGGCGAGTTCGCCGAGCGCAGCATCAATCTCGTAAAGCTGGAGAGCCGCCCGCGGCGCAACCGGCCCTGGCAATACGTGTTTTACCTGGATTTTGAAGGTCACTGGCAAGAGCCGGACTGTAGTGCTGCCGTTTTGGGACTGCTCAACAGGGCAGCGTTTGTCAAGATGCTGGGCAGCTACCCCGCGGCCGTGCAACCCACTCCTGAGGAGTACGCGCAAGAGGCGATGTTGCAGATATAGTAAAGTCGAAGTCGTCGACTCGAATCAACGAAATAGGAGAGTTGAATGGTAGTCGTAATGAAACCCGAGGCTTCCCAAGCCGAAATAGATACCGTCATCAAGCGGGCAGCCTCAATGGGTGCCCAAACGCAGCCGATAAGTGGCGAGAATCATACCGTTATCGCCCTTATCGGCGACTTGACCCATGTGCAAAGGGCTACCTTCGATGCGATGGCAGGCGTGCAGAAAACAGTTCGAATCCAGGATCCATACAAGCTTGCAAGTAGAACTACAAACCCCGAAGGAACCGTCATAGACGTGAACGGCGTCCGTTTCGGGGGCGAGCAGGTTGTTGTTATGGCCGGGCCGTGCAGCGTTGAGAGCAGAGAGCAGATTGTTCAGACCGCCGTCGCAGTCAAAGAGGCCGGGGCCAGCGTACTGCGCGGCGGCGCGTTCAAGCCGCGTACCAGCCCGTACAGCTTCCAAGGGCTTGGTGAAGAGGGGCTGAAATACCTGGCCGAGGCCCGCGAGGTCACGGGCTTGCCGGTCATCTCCGAAGTCATGACTGTTGAGGCAATCGACCTGGTGGCCGAGTACGTCGATATCCTCCAGATAGGCGCCCGCAATATGCAGAATTACGCGCTTCTCCAAGCAGTCGGCAAAACGCGGCGACCGGTGATGCTCAAGCGTGGGCTCAGCGGCGAAATCCAGGAACTGCTGATGTGCGCCGAGTACATCCTGAGCAACGGCAACATGGAGGTGATGCTGTGCGAGCGCGGCATTCGTACCTATGAAACGGCAACCCGTAATACTTTCGATCTCAACGCAGTACCTGTTCTCAAGCGATCCTCCCATCTGCCAGTCGTTGCCGACCCCGCGCATGGTACGGGCGATTGGGAACTGGTGCCGCCGATGTCACTGGCTGCCGTCGCGGCTGGGGCCGATGCGCTAATCCTGGAGGTCCACCCGGACCCGGAGTCAGCCTTAAGCGATGGAGACCAGAGTCTCAAGCCTGAAAGGTTCGCAGACCTGATGCGTAGCTTGCACAGAGTCGCTGAGGCCGTCGGCCGCTCGATTGCAACGCCAGCAGAAGCGGATGACCGAGCCAGGATGGCGGGTAAGGAAGATCGGAATACAGTCGAGAAGAGGAAAAGTGCCGTGTTGGCATGAACGGCCCGGTACAGTGTAGAAAGAGGAACTTACCCGGCCTGACGAAGAACGCAGCCCGCATCGATAGTAGAGCTATGCAACCAGACCAGGAAAGGAATCTTCAATGATTGTTGTAATGAAACAAGGCGCCGCCCAAGACCAGGTAGAGGAAGTCGTCAAGCGCGTTGAGGAGCTCGGATACAAGGTGCATCTGAGCCGCGGCGAAGCCCGTACGATTGTGGGTATCATCGGCGCTGACGACTATCTGATCCAACAGGACACGTTCGAGGTCCTTGACGGTGTGGAAAAGACAGTCCGCATTATGCAGCCCTACAAGTACGCCAGCCGTGACTTCGTTCAGTCGTCGACCACGATTCCCGTGAATGGCATAGACGTCGGCGGTGAGAAAGTCGTGGTCATGGCGGGACCTTGCAGTGTGGAAAGCCGCGAGCAGATCCTGGAGACGGCTCACGCGGTCAAAGAAGCCGGCGGGTCCGTACTGCGGGGCGGCGCCTTCAAACCGCGCAGCAGCCCGTACAGTTTCCAGGGATTGGGAGAAGAGGGCCTCAAGTTTTTGGCAGAGGCCAGAGAGCAGACAGGTCTCCCGATCATTACCGAAGTAATGAGCTCGGAGGATATTGAACTGGTCGGCGACTACACCGACATCTTTCAGATCGGCGCTCGCAACAACCAGAACTACCCGCTTCTCAAGGCAGTGGGCAAAACGACCAAACCGGTCTTCCTCAAGCGCGGCATCAGCGGCACTATCCAGGAGTTGCTGATGGGGGCCGAGTACATTTTGAGCAACGGCAACATGCAGGTGATGGTCTGTGAGCGCGGGATTCGAACTTACGAGACAGCCACCCGCAACACCTTCGATATCAATGCCATCCCCGTCCTCAAACAGCTGACTCACTTGCCCGTCGTGGCCGACCCGGCACACGGAACAGGCCAATGGGAATACGTGGCGCCGATTGCGAAGGCCGCAGTCGCCGCGGGGGCGGATGCTCTGATGATCGAAGTACACCCTGACCCGTCAAAGGCCTGGAGCGACGGCGCCCAGAGTCTGACCTTCGAGCATTTCGGCGCTTTGATGCAGGAACTGGGATCCATTGCCAACGCTGTCGGACGCAAACTCTGATCTCCGGTTTTCGGTCTGGAGGCCTCAGATCAATGAGGCCGTCTTGACCGGCAAAGCGGGGACAGGAACGCGGCAGCGACAGACCATACATGAAATCCCTTTCTGAGTGCAGCGTTGCGGTCATCGGGCTAGGCCTGATGGGCGCGAGCCTGTGCATCGACCTGAAACAACGCAATCTGTGCCGTGAGGTGAGGGGCGTGACTCGCAACTTCAGCACGATCCTGCGCGCCTTTCACGAAGACGCAGTCGATTTGGCGACAACCGATCTGAACTCCGGCGTCGCCGGGGCCGATGTTGTCATTTTGTCCACGCCTGTACGGGCGGTCGTTAAGATGCTGGAGACGCTCAGTCCAATCCTGTGGCCAGGCGCCATTGTCATGGATATGGGAAGCACCAAAGCCGAAATCTGCGCGGCCATGGACCGGCTGCCGCCTCGAATTCAGCCGATAGGCGGTCATCCTATGACTGGCAAGGAAACTGCCGGCTACGCCTCCGCAGAAAGTGGACTCTACGAAGGTGCGCCGTGGGTCCTCACGCCCCTTCCGCGCACGACAACGGAAACAGTCGAACTCGCCTCCGAACTGGCGGAGGCTATCGGGGCCTTCCCCATCACCATGGAGCCGGTTCGCCATGACCGCCTTGTTGCCGCCATCAGTCATCTGCCCTTTCTCCTGGCGAGTGCCCTGGTTCACACGGTCAGGGACAGCGGAGACGAAGATGCCGCCGTTTGGGAACTGGCCGCCGGCGGTTTTCGCGACACCAGCCGGGTGGCAGCCAGCGATACGCAGATGTTCCTGGACATTCTGGTGACCAATCGCGAGGCGGTCCTGGAACAGTTGGACACCCTGGGTGGGCATCTTCAGGAACTGCGAACACTGCTCGCTGAAAACGATGAAGATTCTCTGCGGAGTAAGCTCTCCTGTTCGCAGAATACGCGCGCAGAATGGCAACAGAAGAAAGGCGCGTTCGCGACTCCGGCAGGGGGCTGAAATGGGCCGCCGCCCGTCAATGCGTAATGATTTGCCGGTGTGAAGTACTCAACACGTCGTAACACCGATGTCGACATTGAAGACTTTTTTGACCGAACGAACCAACACAACTGAGATTTCCCATGGCAGACATCCTCAAGATCAGCAATGACGGTCCTCTCGTCGGCCGGTGCGGCGTACCGGGTGATAAGTCCATCAGCCATCGGGCGGTGATCTTCGGTTCAATTGCCGAAGGTTCCACGCACATTCGCAACTTTCTCGATGGCCACGACTGTAGGGCCACCATGAACATAATGCGTGCCATGGGCGTGCGCATCGATGAAATCAGCCGCACGCGCCTCGAGGTTTACGGCGTCGGGCTTGATGGCTTGAAAGAGCCAAATGACGTGCTCGACTGCGCCAACAGCGGTACGACAATGCGCCTGCTGGCGGGGCTGCTCGCTGGACAGGAGTTCGTAAGCGTACTCAGCGGAACGGCCCAGATTCGAGGCCGTCCTATGGCCCGGATCGCCGACCCGCTGCGAACGATGGGCGCGCAGATTTTCGGACGTCAAAGTGGCCGATTCGCGCCCCTCACTATCATTCCCTCCCGCCTTTCCGCGATTGAGTACCAGATGCCGGTCGCCAGCGCCCAGGTCAAGAGCTGTCTCCTGTTGGCAGGCCTATATGCCCACGGACTGACAGTCGTTCACCAGCCTGGACCTGCACGTGATCATACTGAACGCATGCTGAGTTCGATGGGCGCCCCGGTCACTGCCCTAGGCAATACAACGCATAGCGAGCGTCCCCAATCGCCGCTCAACCCTTTGAACATTCTGGTTCCCGGAGATATCTCCTCGGCTGCATTCCTGCTTGTCGGGGCATCCTCGTTACCGGACAGTAACCTGACGATCGTCGACGTGGGTGTCAATGCGACCCGGACCGGAATCGTCGATGCCCTTTCCGAGATGGGGGCCAGTATTCGGCGCAGAGAGCGGCCATTCCAGGGCGGAGAGCCCGTGGCAGATCTAATCGTCAGCGGCGGTGGGCTGCAAGGCATGGAATTCGGCGGCGCGCAACTCGTCACGATGATCGACGAGTTGCCGGTTCTGGCTGTGGCAGCCACGCAAGCCGAGGGCCGGACCGTTGTGCGGGATGCACAGGAACTACGAGTTAAAGAGACGGATCGAATCGCCACGACCGTCTCGGAACTCAAGAAGATGGGCGCCCAAGTTCAGGAGACCGCCGACGGTTTCATCGTGGACGGGCCGACACAACTTAAGGGCGCGAGCGTGGACAGCCATGGCGATCACCGGCTGGCGATGGCTTTGGCCGTGGCCGCAGTGATTGCCGAAGGTGAGACCACAATTCATAACGCGCATGTTACCGCGGACAGTTTTCCCGGCTTCGAATCTACTTTACGCGCGCTCAACGTTGATGTGCAGGAAATGGACCGGGTAAGCGAAAATGAGTGAACCCCTGCGGAATGAATCAGCCTCCACACGTTCAAGGGAGGCTGATTCAGAAGGATTTCCAACCGACATCAATGCTGCAACAACACTCGTCGGCCTGTTCGGTTGGCCGGTTACTCATTCTATCAGTCCTCAGATGCACAACGCCGCCTTTGTAGCACGCCAGATGAACTGGCGCTACCTGGCGTTCGCTGTGTCGCCGGAACGAGTGCCAGAGGCCGTCGCCGCGTTGCCCGCTCTCGGATTGAGGGGCGTAAACGTGACTGTGCCCCACAAGCAGTCTGTCATGCCCCATCTGCATCATTGGACACCCGCGGCCGAAGCAATCGGCGCGGTGAATACAATTGTCGTCGAAGAAGATGGTCAGCTTACCGGAGACAATACCGACGGCGCCGGATTTATTGCCGACCTGCAGGCTCACAACGTAGAGCCTGCCGGCAAGCGGGCGCTGGTGATAGGCGCCGGCGGCTCCTCGAGGGCAGTCGTGTACGGTCTGGCCGAGGCCGGTGTGAAAAGTGTGAAGATCCTCAACCGCACCGTTTCAAAGGCCGTCGATCTGGCAGAAACGATGCAATCTTACTTTCCGGAGATCAATATCGGCAGCGCCGCCTTCCCTGAAGAAGTGACAGGCAGCGCCCAGGACGCGGACCTGATCGTCAACTGCACGTCGCTGGGCATGGAGCCTCGCATCGAGGGATTGCCCTGGGAGGAAAATGTCGAATTCCGCGAAAATCAAATCGTCTACGACCTGGTCTACAATCCGGCCATGACGCGACTGCTGCAACTGGCCTCTACCGATGGCGCTACTGCCATAGGCGGCCTGGGGATGCTCGTCTACCAGGGTGCTATTGCCTGGGAAAAGTGGACCGGCGAAGCCGCGCCTGTGGCTGTAATGCAACAGGCAACAAATACTGTTTTCGAGCGCAGATGACGGACAGATGGGCGCCCGTCGCCAGACCGAATGCGAGGAACTGATGACTCTTTCCACCACATCTACAACTGTTAACTTCAGCGCTGTTCCGGACGAGACGGGGCGTTTCGGACCGTACGGAGGCAAATATGTGCCCGAGACACTCATGCCGGCGTTGGATGAACTGGAAGAAGCATACCTGAACGCCCGCGTTGATAAAGAGTTCATGGCGGAGCTGGCCCATTTGCAGCATACCTATGTAGGCCGTCCGACTCCGCTCACCTATGCCCGCCGTCTGAGCGAAGCGTTGGGGGGCGCCCAGATCTATCTTAAACGGGAAGATCTTGCTCACTCCGGCGCCCACAAGATCAACAATGCCTTGGGCCAGGCGCTGTTGATGAAACGCAAGATGGGCAAGACGCGCATCGTGGCAGAAACCGGCGCCGGCCAGCACGGTGTCGCCACCGCCACCGCTGCTGCGCTCCTGGGGATTGGCTGTATCGTCTACATGGGTACGGTCGACATGGAGCGCCAGAAGCCGAACGTCTTTCGCATGCAGCTCCTCGGCACTGAGGTACGGGCGGTCGACAGCGGTTCGCAGACGCTCAAAGACGCCATCAACGAGGCCATCCGCGATTGGGTTACAAACGTAGAGTCCACACACTACCTGCTGGGAAGCGCGCTAGGTCCTCATCCCTATCCTGCCATGGTGCGGGACTTCCAATCGATCATTGGTCTGGAGGCCCACAGCCAGATGCAGGATCCTGCTGAAGGCGGCCCGGGCCGGCTGCCCGACGCAATCGTGGCCTGCGTTGGAGGAGGCAGCAACGCCATCGGCATTTTCCATCCGTTTCTCGAGGAGGAAAGTGTGCGGCTCATTGGTGTTGAGGCAGGCGGACACGGGATCGAAGACGGCGCCCATGCCGCTCGTTTCGCTGATCCGGAGCGGGGCCGGCTCGGCGTACTGCAGGGCACCAAGAGCTACGTCCTTCAGGATAGTGACGGGCAAATTGCCCTAACCCATTCGATTTCCGCCGGCCTGGATTACGCCAGTGTGGGCCCGGAACACGCCTGGCTTCGAGATGTAGGACGCTCCGAATACACCTACTGCACAGATACGCAGACTCTTAAAGGGTTCAAAGCGCTGTGCGAGCTGGAAGGGATCATCCCTGCATTGGAAAGTGCTCATGCGATCGGTTATGTGTTGGAACTGGCGCCGCAGATGGCGAAAGATCAGGTGATACTGGTCAATCTCAGCGGACGAGGCGACAAGGATTTGGGCACGGTCATGCAGACAATCGGAGGAGAGAGTTAAATGGGCAAGCTTTGGGCGAGAGGTGAAAGATGAGGGGAGTCGAACGCATCGAGCAGGTTTTCCGCAATCTGAACAAGAGAGGCGCCGCCGCCTTCATGCCCTACCATGCCATGGGCTATCCAACCCGGCAGCAATCTCTGGAAGTTATCGCTGTCCTGGCGGAAGCCGGGGCGGACCTCATCGAATTCGGCATACCCCACAGCGATCCACTGGCCGATGGGCCGACAGTTCAGACAGCAACTTATTCGGCGCTCGTCGGCGGCACAACCGTGGCCGACTGCCTCCGGATGGCGCGCGAGCTGCGTGACCGGGGCGTTGACACGCCTTTCTGCGCCATGAGCTACTACAATCCAATTCTTGCTTTCGGCGAAGAACGCTTCGCGAATGCTGCCGCCAAGGCGGGCATCGACGGCCTGATCGTCCCCGATCTGCCGCCGGGAGAGTCGGAACTCTTAGAGCCCGCCTGCCGCGCGGCCGGTTTGGCTACAATCTACATGCTGGCTCCGACCAGCACCGAAGACCGCATCAAGTCGGTAGCACGGCACGCCACCGGGTTTATCTATCTCGTGAGCGTAACCGGAATCACTGGCGCCCGCGATGAGCTGCCGCCAGGTCTGCCTGCCTTTGTTGAGCGGGTTCGCCGCCACACCGATCTGCCTTTGGCGGTCGGCTTTGGTATCAGTACCGGCCCCCAGGCTGCAAGGGTGTCCGAGATGGTAGAGGGGGTTATTGTCGGTTCGGCGTTGGTGAAAGCCGCGGGTTCGGACACGGGGGTCGAGGCCGTGCGTAGTCTGGCAGAGGAGCTGGCGGCCGGCAGCCACGGACGGTAGACGGGTAGGACGAGGAATAAGCTGTGCGGCCGTTGCCTAGCGCAAACGGTTCTGCATCACAGGGCGTAGCTTGAGACCAAGCTGGAGTGAAAAACGCGCGTCGGCATCGTTCAAGTCCATTCGGGTGATGCTGGAGATGCGCTGCAAGCGGTAGGTCAGTGTATTGCGGTGGATATGCAGCGAGGCTGCGGTCTGGCTGAGATTGCCGTGGCAGGCAAAAAAGGCTTCCAGCGTCTCTACCAATTCGGCATTGTGTTCTTCGTCGTGCGAGATCAGCGGTTCTACCGTTTTGCGGAAGAAACGGTTCGCTTCCCCGCTTCCACCCAGACCGGTTAGCAGCTGATATAAGCCCAGGTCTCCGAAATAGGTCACCGGTGAGGCCTGCCAGGAACAACCCATTCGCCAGCTTTCACGCGCCTGATCCAGACTGCGCAGCCATTCCCGCACGGAGGCGGCCGGGCGACCGATCCCGACCACCAATGAGGCCCTCTGGAAAGTCGACGTGAAGTGCTCTACCAAGCCGTTTGCAACCGATTTGAATTCCCGGCCGCTCTTGGGATTGTCGCACGGCCAGAAGAGCAGCGCAGCTTCAGCTCGGACAGATAGCAAGATTGGATCCTGTTTCGTTGCCAAATACTGGCGCAGCGCATTCGGCCAATCCTGGATGCCTTCTGCCTGGATCAGCCAAGCGGTGTGGGGCCTGGTCAGATCGAAGCCAAGCGAATGTCCCCGCTGAATCCATGCATCCTCGTCGGCAATTTCTGTTGCCAGCAACTCGTCCAAAAAGACGGCCCTCATCTTTTCTTCGACTGCCCCAACCGCCTGCTCCCGGCTCCAGGCCAGGGCAGCCGCACCTGCTCCCTGAAGTACAGCAAGTCTTTCGACAGTGGAGATTTCCTCAGATGCGCTGGAATTCGACCGTAGCAGGAGGCAGTATCCTTCGACTCGCTCTGCAACAATGACAGGGCTGACGACCATTTCGCGGTACCGGTGCTTGCTATCGATGGGGAGAATGCCGGTCAACTCTGTGCTTTCGGCCGGCTCTGTTCCAAACTTGGCGGCCAGCCAACTTCGCAACGTCGTGCGGCTTGGCATAGAGGCCAGAACACGCCGTTTGTGCTGCTCTGTAAGCTCTTCGAGACCGGCGAATGCAATTGGCGTTCCCTCATCTTTCAGAAAGAGTACAGGCTGTTCAGAAAAGCTCGCCAGAAGCTCGGCCATCATCCCCATGCCGCCGCCGTCCAGTTCGATCTGTGTCAGTTCCCGCTGCAAATCGGCGGCCTTGGTGGCAAGGTAACCGCCGCGGTCCACGATCAGACGGATCACGGTACGTTCGACTGACAGGAGAGGCTCGGAGTCTGGAAGGGCGATGAGCGGAATCTGATTCTGCTCGGCGACAGCGACCGCGTCCCGCGGTACTTCACCCAGCACGCCAATCGCGGAGATACGCGCCTGGTGCAGGCTGTTCACGACCCGGTCCAGACGCATCTGAGGGTTAAACTGGCGCAGATCTTCGACGTCGATCAATGCCAGCTCTTCCCCTTCGAGGTTGGGGAAGGCCGGTGGGCTGGGGCGCAGGCTGCAAGCCCAACTCACCGGCCTGTTCAGCAACTCTTCCCCAAACAGTATCCGCGATCCTTGCGGCAATGCCAGACGGTAGATCTCTTCAAGGGTAGTCGCGTCGCGATACATAAGCCAAGCCAGTCTGAACGTCTACTGCTGGGTTCAGGGCGGTAGAGAGTATATGTTCTCTACGTCAAACCGTCCAGAATTGAATCAGCGGGCGCTATAACCCGCCCGCTGAGCCAGTTCTTTCATTTCATACGACGAACAGCACTCTCGTGCTTCGATTCGCTTTCTACTTACTCCACGCGCTCAATGCCGCGCCTACCGTGCCGCCCCAAACGGCCCAAAACAGGATCGCCGCAAGTCCAGGCCAACTGGTCGGATCCTGACCGGCGACGACGAATGACACGATATAGCCAAGAACCAGGCCGATGATGCTGGCGAGAAGGAGCTTCCAGATCGACTGATTTGGGCTCAACGCGCCTACGACAATCGGCCACAAAATCGCGGTGAGGATACTTATTGCCAGCCCTCCGACGACAAAGCCAAAGTCCTCTGTGAAGAATCCGGGAAGAGCAACACCTATGATAAAGAAAACGTTGCCGATCAACCCGGCTATGACGGGTCGCCAGCTTTCGCCAAGCGCGCCCCGGGCAAAGTCATAGCCGGCGATTGGTGCGGCTCCAATCACGATGCCCAGTAGGGCCCCCACGACAGGTACGCCTTTAAGCAGAACCATCAGGAGCGACACGACCGCCGCCGCCAGCGCAGCGTAAAGGGACGCCTTCCAGCGTTCCGTGTTGGTCTGGGCGGCGCTTGTGGCAGTTAAAATTGTCATCGTGAATCCTCCTGGGTCGGGTCGTAACAACTGATTCTTTACAACGTCCCCGCCATAAAGGGGCAAGAGCGCTGATGTTTGTACGCAACGTCCCATTCCGCCAAGAGCGGAGTCCAATTGGTAGCCTGACTGTCCGTCTGCACCTGGGCGAAGGTCACCGCTCGCCGGGCAGATTCTCCCACGCCTCGACAGTCCAGCCACTCACGTTCAGATACAGTTGCGGCAAATGATTGCGGCTCAGGATCAGTACCAACTCATCCTCTTCGGTTGCCGCGATTTCGTCCAGCCAGATTCCCTGGTTGATTAAGGTTTGCACTATTTTACCAGCCTGTTGCCAGCCGCGCAAAGGATCGCTTTCAGGATCAGTATACATTGCTGTTCCGTACAATGCCAGCAGCAGTTTGTTTTCCAGATAGAGGTCGAGGTCAAACAGTTCGCGCAACTCCGGCGATGGTCTCCTGCCACCTTCATCGCTGACCGATTCCTCCCACAAAGCCAGTCCCATCACCCTTTCGCCGGCGACATTGTCAACCAGTGCCTCATACTGTTCGTCGTCCAGACGGTATTGAAGTGGGGCTTCGCCCGGCCCTTTACCATTCGTTGAAATGTCATTCATTTCACATGTGTGTTCCTGTGGTTGCTGTACGTCGAACTGAGGAAGGTCCTCACATTCGTCATCTGTTCCTTCACGTCCTTTCCGGCCCGAGAACAATCATTCGAGTGGGAATCGTCACCGGCTCGGGAAAGTACTGGCCGCCAGCTTCCAAGTGACTGAACTGGAATGGCAACCCCTGGTCGATGAAAAGGTTGGGGCCGTTCATCACATGAAAGTGCAAGTGCGGTCCCGGCGAATTGCCGCTGTTGCCGACTCTTCCCAGAAGGGCGCCTCTCCTGATCATTTCCCCCTCGTTAACCTGCAAACTGGCCTGCTGCAGATGTGCGTAGTAGCTAAACTCCCCATTAGCGTGGCTGATCGCGACGGCGTTACCCAGCAGACGCCGCATATCGCCGCGCATGATTGCCTGGTCGGGGATTGCGCCGGGCGCCATATCCGGCATATCGAAACAGATGTAGGCAACTTTCCCTCCTGCCGCGGCATAGACCGGCTGATGCCAACTGTAATGGTCGGAAAGTGCGCGGCCATTGCCCTGATGTGTACGCCCCTCTGGTCCCAACTTCATGAAATCCACTGCGAAAGGCTGGCTGTAGACCTCCATTTTGTGGAAGTCGCTCCAATCGCCCGCCTGCACTGCCCACCAGGCCCCCGTCAACGGAAAGTAGAAATCGGTCTGTTGCTCATGATAGGTTACGGGTGACTGGCAGTGGGCCTGAATTTGCTGTCCAGCATCGGCAGATGCTGCTGTCGCCTGCGATCTACCGACGGCAGTTATTTCGATATAAGAGAGCCGTTCATACGCATGCAAGAGAAACTGTAGACTGCGGACGGCCAAGCCGGTGTTGGTCGCGATCGTCAGGTCGTCCTCGCCTGTACGTTGACGGATGACGCCTGCCGACCATCGCTGCTCGAACAGCAACTGGTGCCCGCTGTAGCCCTGAAAGATCAGCCCTTGCAGTTGTACATCACCATCGTGCGCAGTGATTCCCAGGTCAAGCGCGATCTCCTGCACCGGACCAATGTTGGGGAAAGGCAGTCTGTCGTAGAGGCCTGCAACAATACCTTGGGGGCGGGTCTCCAAAGAAAGTCGGGTCTGCAAGATCAGTGTCTTTCGACTGGCCCAATTGTTACCGCCGGGCGCTTGCAGCAGAACGCATTCGAAAGGTCAAGCCGTACCGGGGACATAGGAAGACGAAAAGTATCTATCAGCCTACTTGTCATTCGCTTCATTGATGAGTGTCGAAGCCTCGAGTACAGCTTCCTCCGGTATCGCTGAGCCGCGCAGAACCTGCGTGATCATGTCGGTGGCATAGCCCCAGACTTCGTCTAACTCAGGGTAATGGGGCTGAGGAATCGCATTGCCCGCCTGAATTGCAAATCCGGCCAACAAAGGCGTTCCGCTTAAGTCCGCGTCCCTGTGCGCGGGCAGGCGGCCTGCGATTTGGGCGACGAGTGAACCGCTTTCGGCGTTCGTTAAATGCCGGGCAAGTGTCAGGGCAAGTTTCTGCTGGTCGATGGTCCTGGACGGATTTAGAAATACGCCGTCTGCGCTCAACCAGGGGCGGGCGGGCCCTGAACGTCCGTCTGGCAACGTGGACACGCCCAGGTCCTGCCCAAACCTTTGCCGCAGCTCGCCAAGGCTCCACGGGCCGTCCAGGAAGAGAGCGAACTCTTCCTTTTTGAAGCGCTCCATCAGCATCCCATAGTCGAGAGAAACAAAGATACCCGGTGTGCTCTCGGCCTCTTTCAACCAAGTCAGAAACTCTGCCGTCCCCGGTGACTGTTCGAGAATAACGCGACCGTCTGCGTCGAAGAGATTACCTCCGTAGGCGGCGACGCCCCACACGAGGTGATAAAAGTTCGAGTATATGCCGGCGCCCTGAAAAGGGGACTCCAGGGCCAGCTCGATCAGATCGTCCGTCGTGCCCGGCAGGTTGCTTTCATCCAGCAACCGCCGGTTGAAGTAGAGCGCCACAATTTCGTAATCTGTCGGCAGCCCATACAACATGCCTTCCCAAACCAGGTTTTCTATGGATGCCGGAATGAACTGCATACGTTCCTGCGCCGTTACTTGATTGTCGATTGGCAAAAGAACCTTCGCAGCCGCCAGCTCTCGAAGCCACCAATTGGGCGCCAGAATCAGGTCCGGCCCGTCACCGCCTTGGACAGCCTCCGTATAGGACTGGGCCAGGTCCCCGTAATCCACAAACACTGTTTCTACTTGTATTTTCGGATTTGCCTGGCGGAAACGGTCCACGATGGCCGCCAGAGCGTCCCCGTCCTTGCCTGCCCAGCTATGCCACAACTCGACCGTGCCGACGAAAGCTGGCGAAATAGACAGGCGATTCACTGGTGAGTCAGCGGACGATGCAGCAGTCGGGGCAGCTGCTGGCGGCGTCTCAACCACTGGATCAAGGTCTGTGCGGACGGTCGAGGAGAGTCGCGCTGTCGTGGAGTCAGGTTGACCGGAAGCCATGACCAGGACAGCCATCAGCATCAACACCAATAGAATGGTGAGCGTCCAGAATAGGCGCCAACGAAATTGGGACATCTGCAACAAAAGAGAAAGATTGCGCGAAATTTGCGGGCAAAGGGTCAGGCCGGTTCCGAGCTTTGCCGAAGCGGCATCAGTTCTGCACAGGTGAAATACCCCGCGCAATTCAGTCGGTCCGATTCTCGGATATGTATGACAGGAGTCCTTGCAATCCAAGTAAATAACTGCGCCAGCCAAAACCGCTGATCTGTCCAACGCAGACCGGAGCAATTACGGAACGGTGACGGAACTCCTCGCGGCTGTGGACGTTGCTCAAGTGGACTTCGACCGTGGGCAGGGTTACTCCAGCCACCGCGTCGCGTATGGCGTAGGAATAGTGAGTGAACGCGCCAGGATTCATCAGCAGTCCGTCGGCCCAGGAACGCGCACTGTGAATTTCGTCGATCAGCCCGCCTTCATAGTTGCTTTGAAAAGTTCGGATCTCATTGTCCGTGCCGGCGGCGGCAACAAGCTCCCTGTCGATTGTTTCCAGGGTTACATTACCGTAGATCGAACGTTCACGCGCGCCCAACAGATTTAGATTGGGGCCATGGAGAACCAGGATTTTCGTCATGGGCAGTTAAATTTTTGCAGTGAAACGACTCAGTTGCCTTATTACGCTGAAAACCGTGCCGCGGCCCAATCAGGACAATTCTGTTAGTTCAACACAGAGTCCAGAGCTTCGAGCACAACCTGCTCCCCCGGATCGTCGATGATGACTACATCGCCAATTGCCCGAGGAATAATGAATCTCAGCATCCTGCCACTTCTCTTCTTGTCTTTGAACATCATGGCGTATACATCATTCAGGTCGAGCCCGCTGGCCTTGGTGGGCAGATCCAGCCGCGCCAGGCAGCTCTCGATGCGGCTTGCAGTCTGGGCGTCGCAGCGATCTAAAGCCACTGCCATACGGGCGGCGGCCACAGTCCCGACGGCGACCGCCTCCCCGTGCCGCAAGGAATAGGCGCTTACCTGTTCGATGGCATGGCCAAATGTGTGTCCCAGGTTGAGCGTCGCCCGCCTCCCTTTCTCAAACGGGTCCTCTATTACCACGTCCACCTTCACCCGCACAGCATCGGCGATCATTTGCGTCAGATTTGCCGGGCCCTGACCTTCCAGCTGGCGGAACAGATCAGGGTCCCCCAGAATTCCGTGCTTTACGATCTCAGCCAGCCCGGACCGAAACTCGGCCGCGGGAAGTTCAGCGAGAACTTCCGGATCGATAATCACGACAACGGGCTGCTTGAACGCGCCGACAAGATTCTTGCCTTGCGGCAAATCTACGGCTGTCTTGCCGCCGACCGAGGCATCGACCATCGATAGCAGAGATGTCGGGATCTGCACGAAAGGAGCGCCGCGCAAGTAGGTGGCTGCCGCGAATCCGGCCATATCGCCGATAACGCCACCCCCCAGCCCGACAATTGGGCTTTTCCTGTCGAGCTCCGCAGCCACAAACTGGTCGTATAGGCTATGAACCGTAGCCAGCGTCTTGTGCTCTTCCCCTTCGGGAACGAGGCACAGAACCGGTGTGTAGCCCTCCTTTTTCAGGCTCTCACTCACGATATCGGCGTAATGTTCGGCGATATCTGCGTTCGTAACGATCGCGGCTTTCCCTTTAGCCACCGCTCGATTGGAAAGGAGACGGCCCGCATGCACCAGGATGCCTTCGCCAATACAGATGTGGTAGTGCCCTTCCGGCGTGGGCACCGTAATACGGGTCATCTCAGCGATCTCATTGTTGCCAGCCAGAGTGTCGAGAACGCGCTCTGCAACGGTCTCCGGTTCGACGCCATCGGTCGGCACTCGCAAGGGAATCCGCCCATAGGCATCGCGGCGGTTCAGGAGCAGCCTCTCTATGTTGCGTCTTTTTTCTTCCCGATCCCCAGGCAGAAGTGGGCGGTCTTCAAACGTCTCCACGCGCTCAAGGACAGTGTCAACTCCGGCCGTCAGGCAGACCACGGGACCGCTTGCTTCCAACGTCTGCCGGTTGTCATCGCTGACCAGCGTGCCCCCGCCGGTTGCAATGACCAAGTCGGTCTCTCTCGCGAGTGTCTGACAGAGCCGCGCCTCCGCTTGACGAAACAGCTCCTCGCCATCGTCGGCGAATATCTGGGCTATCGGCTTCCCAAATTCGGCCTCAATAAGCTCATCCATGTCGACGAGCCGGCGGCCCAAACGATCGGTCAGGATACGGCCTACGGTTGTCTTGCCCGTACCCATAAAGCCAGTAATCGTAAGGTTGCAGCCGTCGGCCACAGGACTTTCAATTGACTGCACGGCCGCTGAAGCATGGGAGTTTTCCACTCTGTTGACTCCAATTCAGAACAGCCTGAAGTTTTTCGTGTCCACTCGTCCGGACTGGTGCATCAGGACGGCGTTCATCAGCTCTATCGCCAGGCGGGATTCCAGCGTCACTCCAGCGCGTACGCCTACGCAGGGGTCGTGCCGCCCCTTTTCCAACGCAAAGTCGATCTCTTCCATATTCTTGCGCACTGAATGCTGCGTCTTGAGAATGGTTGAGGTGGGCTTGAAACCGACCCGGCATACCAGCGGTGAACCGGTCGTCACGCCGCCGATTAGCCCGCCATGGCTGTTGGCCTGGTAGCCGCTGCTGCGAATGGGATCGTTATTCTCGCTGCCCTTGCGAGAGATGACCTGCACTCCGTCGCCTACCTCACACGACTGCACTGCGTTCAACCCTCCCAGCGCCCCCATTAACCGCACTTTGAGACTCTGATAGAGGGGATCGCCCACCAGTGAAGGTGGGTTGACAGCCACAACCTCAACAGCCGCACCCAATGAATCACCTTCGACGCGTGTGCGTTTGATCAGTTCACCTGCCTCCTGCGCGAACTCGGCATCGAGCGAACGAATCTCGGCCTCGTCGAGCCTGTCCTCCACCGCCGCAATCTGTCCCTGTGTGATCGGCTGTGAGTCCTGCTTCCGCCTGACGCTCTCGAAATGCTGAGCCAGGCTCAGATTCGTGCTAAGCGGCCCGACCTGTGAGATGGATGACAGGACCACAGCGCCGAACCGTTCTTTCAGAAAGATGCGGGCGATGGCCCCGCCGATAACATCCGAAATCGTCGAGCGGTAACTGGAACGCCCGCCGCCGCGAATGTCTATGAAGCCCTGAGACTTGTGATACTTTACCAGGTCGGTGTGGCCCGGACGTACCTCGCCGCGGGGGCCGGCAAACTGTTCGTAGTGGCGCGAGTGTTGTGATGTGGAGAGGACCAGCGCGGCGATCGGCTCGCCCGTTGCGTATCCTTCTTCGTAGCTCTCGGTGGCTGAATCGGCCCCGCCGCCTATCGATACTGCGGGCCCGGACAGCAACCGGTCAATCTCGCCTTCAGCGTATAGACCGGAGAGCAGCACAACCCTGTCGGCCTCTTGACGGGGTGTGCCGTGACGGTTGCTGCCAGGACGGCGCCTGTCCAGGTACCGCTGCACCTCGTCTCGACGAATGCGAAGCCCTGCAGGGCAACCGAATACAATTGTCGTTACGCCGGGTCCGTGCGATTCACCGGCGCCGGCAACGGCAAAAAGAGGTCCCCCCAGAATCTCCATGCTTCAATCCCTCATTCGGCGTTCGAAGCTGTTGCCCGCCAGCCAAGGCCCTTGGCAGTAGAAACAAATGCGCGCACCTTGTTCGGGTCTTTTCGTCCTGGTTCGATTTCGACGCCGCTACTTACATCAACTGCCCACGGCCGTACGGCCTCCACGGCCGCACCGACATTCGCCGGGGTGAGGCCGCCCGCCAAGACCAATCGAGGGCAGGTTCTCGCAATGCCGGCAGCCGCGTTCCAGTCGGCCTTCTTGCCTGTTCCCCCGTACTCATTGGGGTCGTAGGCGTCTATCAGAAGTTGCGGGCCGTTGTTTGGACCCAGCTCCGCGTACCATTCGGCTTCGATTTCGGCTTCGGCGGCGCTGGTTGGACGCAACGCCTTGAATCCGAACCCTTGGAGGGCCTCAAGCATCGCAGGGGGCTCATCCCCGTGCAACTGGGCAAAGTCCAGGTTGGCGACTCTCATCGTTTCTTCAACCCCAGCCAGCGGTTCATTTACGAAGACGCCGATAAAGCGGGGCGTCTGCCCGCATTCGGCACCTGTAGCCGGGCGCGGCATCGACGTAGAAATGTGCTCAGCCAATTTGGAAGTGATCTCACCTGCAGCCTCAGGAGCAACGTAGCGGGGAGATTTTTCGAAAAAGATGAATCCCAGGAAATCCGCGCCTGCCTTGGCCGCGCAAAGTCCATCTTCGAAGCTGGTGATACCGCAGATTTTTACGAGTGTCATCGTTCGCAATTCTCGAAAAGGCAGAAGAGTCGGCGAATGGCCCTAACCGTTGCCTTGCTAGAGGCCAATCCCCGAACTGCCAAGGAGCCAAACGAGCAGGGGTGCAATGGCGATACTGGGCAAGAGATTGGCGACCCTGACCTTAGCGCTCTTTATCGCCAGCAGCTCATAGTCGCCAAGCAGGACCGTCTCCTGAACCTTTGCCGGCAACCGATTTCCAAAAAACGTTCCAATCGAGCCGCCAATCAAGACGGCAATTACATTGAGAACTGTGCCGGTCATAGGGGACGCGCTCCGGGCATTCGGAGCTGATTCTCAAGATCCACTAAATCACGGTTTTCCCGCAAGGACGAATTCGCGCACAAGCGCGCCCCGCTTTGCCTGGGGCAACTTGCAAAAGCTCTCGCCCACGAGAATGGCATCGCAGCCCATCTCAGCCATGCGCCTCACATCGACCGCATTGCGGATGCCACTCTCGCCGACCAGGATAATGTCGGTGGGAATCAGTTTTCGCAACCTGGCCGTCGTTTCAATATCCACGTCGAACGTCTTCAGGTTCCGGTTATTGACGCCGATGATCCGGGCCTCCGCCACCAGCGCCCGCTCCAATTCCTCCTCGTCGTGGACTTCCACCAGCGCGCTCATTCCCAGTTGATTCGTCAGGCAAAGCAGCTCGTGCAGGTCGGCGTCCCCCAACACGCCAACGATCAGCAGCAGTGCGTCCGCGCCGGCCGCGCGGGCCTCGTACACCTGATAGGGATGATAGATGAACTCCTTGCGCAGCAGCGGCGTGGACAGGTTGCTGGCGCGCAGGTGCTCGACGATTTCAGCCAGGTGGGCAAGTTTTCCCTGGAAAAAGCGAGCGTCGGTCAGACAGGATATTGCGGCAGCGCCGCCGCCGGCGTAAGTTTCGGCAATGGCTGTCGGCGACCAATCCTGGGCGATCAACCCCTTGGAGGGGCTTGCACGCTTGACTTCGGCGATGAGACTGGCGCCGGCCTCGGCGGTAAGTGCGGCCGCGAAATCCAGAGGCGGCTCGGCCACCAGCGCAAGGGCCTTGAGCTGAGCCAGTGGCACATTCCCCATCTGACGTGCCACCTCCTCGCGCTTCCAGGCCATGATCCTGTCCAGGACCTGCCCTTTATGTTTACTGATTTCCAACTGAGAATATCTGGCCATTGTCTTACTAGCTACCGCTGAAGCTTCGCGTCTTCTCGATAAACGCATTGAGCGAGTTCTGTGCCGCGCCGCTATCGATAGATTGCGCGGCTGCGGACAGTCCGGCCTCCCAGTCACTGTTCTCGGTCGCAAGAGCGGCTGCCGCATTCAATAGTACCACATCCCGCTTAGGGCCGCGCAGTTCACCACTGAGGATTCCCCGGGTGATGGCGGCGTTTGTGGGTGCGTCTCCCCCAACCAGGTCGTCGAGTGATGCGGGCGAAAGTCCGAGATCGGTCGCCGACAACTCACTTTCCCGGACTTCACCATTGCGCAAATGGCTGATTCGATTGACGCCGGCGGTGGTGAGCTCGTCCACGCCTCTCCCATCATCTGTGGTTCCGTGGACGACAAAAGCGGCTGTGCTACCCATCTGCCCCAGGACTTCCGCCATCTGGGAAGTGAGATTGGGGCTGGGTACGCCGATCACCTGGTGGGTGGCGTTGGCAGGGTTTGTCAGCGGACCGAGGAAATTGAAGACGGTGCGGGTCGCTAACTCCCTGCGCGGGCCGATGGCGTACTTCATCGCAGGGTGGTAAAGAGGTGCGAACAGAAAACCGATGCCAACTTCCTCAATGCACTCCGCTACCTGTTCCGGGCCAAGGTCCAGTTGGACGCCCAT
Organism: Caldilineaceae bacterium; assembly: GCA_965204525.1. Classification (GTDB taxonomy): domain Bacteria; phylum Chloroflexota; class Anaerolineae; order Caldilineales; family Caldilineaceae; genus Bin5. The sequence continues at coordinate 5,236,079 of OZ241994.1, forward strand.
TTCCTCGAGCACGTCGGCGCTGCCGCATTGACTACTCGCGGACCGGTTACCGTGCTTGGCCACCTTTTCGCCGGCCCCGGCAACGACGAAAGCGACGGTGGTACTGATGTTAAAAGTGCCAGTCTGATCGCCGCCCGTCCCGCAAGTGTCCAGAAGGCGCTGGCCGCTGAGATTCGGCCGCACCTGCACTGCGACGCGCTTCATCGCCCGGGCGCAGCCTGTTATTTCTGCGACGCTCTCTCCTTTCTTGCGCAGCGCCGCCAGAAACGCGCCGATCTGTGCATCGGTTGCCTGACCGCCCATGATCTGTGTCATCGCGGCGTCGGCCGCGTCGGTGTTGAGGTCTTGTCCGGCGAAAATCGATTCCAACGCGTCATGTATAGGTGACGCCATGAGTATTTCTCCTGTCATGTCGAACGGCTACATTTTTTCTTCAGACAATCGATCCTGACCAGTTGGCGGAAGTTGCCGATAGCTACCTTGCCTGCAACCGACTGCCAGTCAGGAATTCAATCTCGCCTGCCAGCAAGTCGCTATCTCCCTTTCCCAGCGGAGAAAGCCCTGACGATGTCACTGAGCGGTGCAAAGCAACCGTTATTGCGCTTTTGAGAAAGGAAAGGTACCGAGTACTTTCCTCATCTGGACCTGTGTCGGATACTGGCGGTACGGCCCTTTGTCGAATGCCATCCAGCAAATAGGTCACTGCCTGAAAACTGAACAGCCGCGAGTAAATGTCGACTCGATCCGGCAAGCTGGGATCGCTATTGGAATAGGAATAATGTTCCCGCCACTCAACGCGGCCTTCTTCGGACCATTCGTCTCCTCCATAAAAGAGAAAGCGGGCGATCTCCTGGGCCGGGTCGCCCAACCCAAAAAACTCCCAGTCAACCAGCAAGGGCTGGCCCTTGTGAATCAGAGCATTGTCGGCCGTCAAGTCACCATGGATTGGTGAGGGGGCTGTCTCTCCGAACAGGGGTAGCGCCGTTTCCATCAAACGGTGCGCGGCCGCCCATAGCGTGGAGAGATACTCAGACAACAAAGGTACCGGAGCAGCAGAAACCCACTCGCGCAATGGGGCCTCTCCCGCCTGCCATATCTGCCAGAATGTAAGCAGATTGAATGGGTGAGGGCTGAACCGCTGAACGTCGTCACTGTCGGCGCAGTGGACCCGGGCCACTGCATCTGCGTGAGCGATGCGGTGACGGTGGTCTGCGAGTGTTAGGGACTCACCGTCGGCCCAGCGGTAGACCAAAATCTGGCGCGGCAATCCGGGGGGATATCGATCATACCAAAGCGGCTCCGGCGCCAGACCAGCGCCTGCAAACTGCTCATGGCCGCTGAACTGCCGCCGGCAACGAGCCTGCCCGGCGTCTGTGAACATCTTGAAGACGGCATCGGCGCCGTTGCCGCAATGAACTCGCCAGAGCAGATTGTCGCGCCCCTGCCAATGATTCTTGATGGTCACCTCCTGATTGCGAAAGTTGCTGGAGGAGGAGCCGGTCAGATAGCCTTGTACGGCCTGTGTCCACGCATTCATTCCATTTGCACCAGTCAAACATTCAGAAAGTTTCGCAACAGGTCGTGCCCATACTGCGTCAGAATGCTTTCCGGGTGAAATTGCACGCCGAAAATGGGCTTGGACCGGTGCTGCACACCCATCAACTCGCCCTCGACTGTGTGGGCTGTGGCTTCCAATTCTGCCGGCAGCGGCTCCTCCACGATCAGGCTGTGGTATCGGGTGGCGGTAAATGGGCTTGGAATCCCCTGAAAGAGAGTCGTTCCCTTGTGATGAATCGGGCTGACCTTGCCGTGCATCAACCGCGGCGCCCGCTCAACACTGCCGCCATGAACGTGGCCAATGCACTGCTGACCGAGACAGACGCCAAGAATTGGCGTACGGTCGCCCATATGACGGATTACGTCGTTGCTGACGCCGCTGTCCTGTTTCGGTGTGCCAGGCCCGGGGCTGATAATAATGTGGTTTGGCCGTTTCTCGATCAGTTCCTCGATGTCAATGGCATCGTTGCGCCATACCTGAATGCGGTTGGCCTCCTCGCCGCCGGATAAAGGGGTCTCATTGACGATTTCACCCAGGAACTGTACCAGATTGTATGTGAAGCTATCATAATTGTCGATGACGGCGATCATTGCCCCGCTCCTTTCTCCTGATTCCCGGTCTAGGCCTTTGCGAGCCTCTTTTGGCGGCGCTCATTCGAGCGGCGAATACGATTCCACACGCCGGTCAATCCCATCGCCTTCTTCATTTCCATAAGCGTCTGTCGAGCCTCTTGCTGTGCCCGCTGCGTGCCGTCGTAGATCAACTGGTCGGTGAAGCCGGTCTGTTCGGCGTAGTAAGCTCGCCGTTCACGGATCGGTTCGAGGAAGTTTTCCAGGGCGTTGTAGAGTTTCGTCTTCACCTCTACATCGCCGACAGCGCCCTCCCGGTATCGGCTTTTCAGATCTTCCACCTCCTTCTTATTGGGATTGAAGGTGTCATGATAACTGAAAACCGGGTTGCCTTCGACCGTGCCGGGAATGTCGGCGCGAATGCGATTGGGGTCCGTATACATGCTCATTACGCCTTTCCTGACCGTGGCCGAGTCGTCGCTGAGCAGGATTGCATTGCCCAGGCTCTTGCTCATCTTGGCCTGTCCGTCGGTGCCAACGAGTGTGCCGCCGACGATGTACGAGTCCGGCAAAGGAAAGACTTCGGAGTAAGCGTTGTTAAAGCGCCGCGCAATCTGCCGGCTGATCTCAATGTGGGACTCGTTGTCTTTGCCTACCGGCACCAGATGCGCGCGCGGCATCAGAATGTCGGCCGCCTGCAACACAGGGTATCCGAGCAGGCTGTATGGCATCTGCTCCATTTCGGCCGCCGCGGCCATATCCTTGATCGTGGGCAGCTGTTGCAAGCGCTCAACCGTCACCATGCCGCTGAGAATCAGGTGCATCTCGTAGATCTCATGAACGGCCGACTGCAGATAGAACGATGTCTTGGACGGGTCGATGCCGATTGCGAGGTGATCGAGAACGATCTCCCGAGCATTTTCTCCGATCTGTGCAATGTCCTCTTTGGATGGCTTCGTTGTCAGCATGTGGAGGTCGGCGATAATGAAGAAGCAGTCGTACTCCTCCTGGAAGGCCAGCCGGTGCTGTAAGCTGCCCACATAGTGGCCGACGTGCAGTTTGCCCGTCGGACGGTCGCCGGTGAGAATCCGCCTTTTCTGTGTCATTTTTCCCTCCCGGATTTGCAAAAAGATCTTATGTTTATTGGCTCCGGCGCATTCTTAGTCGTCGAAGCCCTCTTCGGCCCGCTGAACCGCGGCGGAGAGTGCCTTGGCCTTGTTCAGCGTCTCCTCCCACTCATAGGTGGGATCGCTGTCGGCGACAACGCCGCCGCCCGCCTGCAGGTGGCAAGTCTTGCCCTGCATCACGATCGTGCGGATGGCGATGCAGGTGTCCATTGTGCCGTCGTAGTCGATGTAACCGACCGCGCCGGCGTACAGCCCGCGCCGCAGTCCCTCCAATTCCTCTATGATTTCCATAGCCCTCACTTTTGGGGCCCCGCTGACTGTACCTGCAGGAAAGGTCGCCTTAAGCAGGCTGATGGCGTCGTGGCCAGGCGCCAGTTCCCCTTGGACATCGCTGACGATGTGCATGACATGGCTGTAGCGTTCGATCACCATCATTTCCGGCACTCTGACTGTGCCATACTCGCACACCCGCCCCAAATCGTTTCGACCCAGATCGACCAGCATCACGTGCTCAGCCCGCTCCTTGGGATCGTTCAGCAGACCTTCTGCCAGAGCGTCGTCTTCGGCAGCACTTTCGCCGCGCCAGCGCGTCCCGGCGATCGGGTGCAGGTAGGCGCGACCGTCTTCGAGTCTGACGTGCATCTCCGGGCTGGACCCGATGATCCTCAACGGCTCGTCGGTTCCGGAAGTCTCTGCCAAGCCGGCTACTCCGTTGAATTCCAGGAAGTACATATAGGGGGATGGGTTCAGCATGCGCAGCACGCGGTAGATCGCGAACGGTTCCGCGTCCGTCGGCCGGCTGAGGCGCTGGCTGGGAACCACCTGAAATATATCGCCGGCCGCAATATATTCCTTTGCCTGGCGCACAATCTCTTCGTACTCTTCTTTGGTGAAGTTACTGCGCCACTCGGCATCGCCATCAACAGGGGAATTCACTGGCGGAGAAAGAGGCTGGCGCAGGTCGCTGACGATCGTATCGATGCGAGCAACTGCATCGGCGTAAGCCGTTTCAATCTGCTCGTCGGAATTCAAGCCTTTCCCCGGTGTCTGCATATTGGCAATGACCAGTAGTTTATGCTGCACATGATCAAAGACGACGAGGTTGTCGCTGAAAAGCAACAGCATGTCGGGGATGTCCAGCTTCCTCTGCGCGGTTTCGGGAAGACGCTCAACAAAGCGCACCGTATCGTAACCGAAATAGCCGACCGCGCCTCCCGAAAAGCGAGGCAAGCCCGGGACTTCTACAGGGCAGCGCTCCGCAAGCAAGTTCCGCACTGCCTCGAACGGGTCCCCTTCCCGGCGTTCCAGCTCGGCGCCGTCGGCCCCGCCGATCACCAACTGATCGCCCTGTGCACACAGGGTCAGCGGCGGGCGAACGCCTAGAAAGCTGTACCGGCCTACCTGCTCCCCTTTTTCCACCGATTCGAGTAGAAAGGAGGGGCCGCCGTTTCGCAGTTTCAGATAGACCGAAACCGGCGTCTCCAGGTCGGCCGGCAGTTCCCGGAACACCGGGATCGTATTGCCGGTGCCCGCAAACTCCAGTACTTCCTCCAGTGATGGTCGATAGGTTGCCATGTGCACTCTCCTCTCACTTCGAAGCCTGGCCCCAGTTTCCTTCCCAACAAAAGACCTCGTCTCCAATAGCAGCGAGAAACAACTGCTAACGGGGACGAGGCCTGTTTTGACGCCCGCGGTGCCACCCTGTTTAGACTGGTGAAAGATGGGCAACAAAAATCCCTCGCATGAAACGCAAGGGATGCCTGCACCAGTCTCACTCATCGCGGCCAGAAGGTCTTGCTTGAACGCGGACCTACCTGAGCCGCAGCGCCCTGATAACGGTGGCGTCTCCGGGAGAGGCTAGTGGGTGGAACCTTTGCTCTTCTGGCAAGCGCAGTCGTCCCAGACCTACATGATTCCACTGTTCGCCGTCCGACTCCCCGGCCCATTCACACTCTGCGCTGTTATCCCGTTTCCACCAGGTCCGGGACTCTCTGGAACTCGCCTTGAGCGCTACTATTCCGGTTCACGGTCATTTCAATTCAGTTGTTGCGGACGACTATACCCCAAGAGTTTCAGTCTGTCAATTTCCGCTGAGGGCGGTTGTATCGTAATCATCTATGGGGCAGGCATCTGGACGAGGGAGACGCCCGCCTCCTGCAGGAAACCACGGCTGTTTTCGTCCGGGTAGTTGCCGACGTATACAACCCGTTCTATCCCGGCATTGATGATCATCTTGGCGCAGGTAATGCATGGCTGGTGGGTCACATAGATCATGCTGCCTGCAGTGCCCACCCCGTGGAGCGCGGCCTGGATGATCGCGTTCTGTTCGGCGTGGAGCGGACGCACGCAGTGGCCGTCGATAATCAGATGGCCGATGTCATCGCAGTGGGGCAGGCCGGTTGGCGCACCGTTGTAGCCGGTAGCCAGAATGCGCCTGTCGCGGACGATTACGGCGCCAACATGGGCGCGATCGCAGGTGCTACGCGCGGCCACAGTGAATGCAATCTGGAGGAAGTACTCATCCCACGACGGGCGATGAGACTGAGGTGAAGTCATGCGCAGTGAGATTCGACCAGGCCCGAGCCGGATCAGTCCAGTCGACGAGTTGATTCTATCGGAATGTTCACCTGTCCATTGCGCGCCGGGTCGGGGGCCGGGTGGAGCGGCTTGTCCGGCTTCGCTTCTTCCTTTTTGGCATGCGTGTCATGGAGGAGGTCGGCCAGGATTCGGCGGCTGTCTTCCTCTGTCGGTGATGCCAAGAGGACAGTTTCCTGAACGGTGCGCTCTCTACTGAAACGACCGCGCTTGGGAATGAGAATCTCGTGTTCGATCGCAAGGCAAGTCTGTGTATTTTTCCCATAGTTGACTGTGCCGTAGCGGATACTGCGGACCGACTTGGGAAAGAAGAAGACGTACCACATCCCTATATCCTTTTCGGGCCACTCCGCCAAGAGAAAGCGTTTCGGCTGTACGAGACAGATCACAGCGTGTTCACGTGTCGCGAATGTGCGGAAATACCCTTGCAACCAGGTAAATCGTTCGCTCTTTTCTTCGACCGTGAAGTAGCCGCTGGCGTGGATGGGCACGCTGTCCCTAGGCGCCAAGGGTTGTGGCGTGACGGCAGGAGGCGCCGATTCGAAAAACTGGACGTAGTCGCGGCTGCGCCAGTGGCGCCGAAGCCAGATGAAGGATATGAGGAGAACAAGGCAGAGCCCTGTGGTGAAAAAGTGGCCGGGAACCAGCCCGAATGCGCCCAGCGTGCCAACGAGCAAAAGCAGGCCGTCTATCCAGCGGACGACCGGCGCACCGGCCAGCATCATGCGGTCAAGGTGATAGATCAGACGGGACACGATTCAGTCTGTGCCTGCGATTGATTGGGCTGGACGAGCGATCTATGTGAGAAGACCCCGCCCAACGGGACGAGGCCAGACTACATCAGGGACATGCTCGTTCGGTTGCGGGCAGGACGCGCGTGTCAGGCGGGGGCGGGCAATGTCCCTCCACTCAAGTCCAACCCCTGATCACGGCTATCCTCCCCTTGAGGCTGTTCGCTGCCGTCCCTTTCGGAAGTAGGCGTGCCGCTGGTCTGCCTTGTTTCAACGCCGTCAAGCGATTGGAACGGGTCTTCGCCGCGCATGATCGCCTGAAATTCCGGTGCATGAAGAGTTTCATGCTCCAGCAGAGCCGCCGCCACGGCATCAAGGCGGTCCTCATAGGAGGTCAGGATTTCATGGCAGCGGCCGTGGGCCTCGTCTACAAGCTTACGGACCTCTTCATCGATTTCCTGCGCAACTTTGTCGCTGTAATTGCGCGTCTCGGCGATACCCCGGCCCAGAAAGACCATCTCCTCGCGTTCACCGTATTGGACCGGCCCAAGTTTGTCGCTCATGCCCCACTGCGTGATCATCATGCGGGCCATGTTCGTCACGCGTTCCAGGTCGTTGCTGGCCCCGGTCGTAATGTCCTCGAAGCGAATCTCCTCCGCGACCCGTCCGCCCAATAGCGCTGCAAGCTCATCACGGAACTTATCTCTTGTACTCAGGTTGGACTCTTCCTCCGGCAAGGGCATCGTATATCCGCCTGCCATCCCCCTGGGAACGATGGTCACTTTATGGACAGGGTCATGCTTGGGAAGCACGTGCATCGCCACGGCGTGACCGGCCTCATGGTAGGAGATGATCTCCTTTTCCTTTAGCGACATGACGCGGCTGCGCCGTTCAGGGCCGGCAATGACCCGCTCAATCGCTTCCTGAAACTCGGCAAGGCCGATCGAACGTCGATTGCGGCGGGCCGCCAAAATCGCTGCTTCATTCACCAGGTTCTCGATGTCGGCGCCCACGAACCCGGGCGTCTGCTTGGCAACGATTTCCAGATCGATGTCGGTGGCCAGGGGCTTGCCCTTCACGTGGACATCCAGGATCTGCCGTCGACCCTTGACATCGGGCGAATCCATCATCACCCGGCGGTCGAAGCGCCCGGGCCGCAACAGCGCCGGATCCAGAATATCCGGTCTGTTGGTCGCGGCGATGATAATGATGTTGACATCGGTATCAAAGCCGTCCATCTCGACCAGAATCTGGTTGAGAGTTTGCTCACGTTCATCGTGGGATCCCCCCAGTCCTGCGCCCCGGTGGCGGCCGACTGCGTCGATCTCGTCGATGAAAATGATGCAGGGAGAGTTTTTCTTGGCCTGTTCGAACAGGTCTCGCACGCGGCTGGCTCCGACGCCAACAAACATCTCCACGAACTCGGAGCCGCTAATGTTGAAGAATGGCACACCCGCTTCACCGGAAACCGCCTTCGCCATCAGCGTCTTGCCGGTCCCAGGCGGCCCGACGAGGAGTACGCCTTTGGGGATGCGAGCGCCAAGAGACGCAAATTTCTGCGGCTCTTTCAGGAATTCAACCACCTCCGCCAGATCCTGTCTGGCCTCTTCATTGCCCGCCACGTCACCGAAGTTGACGGTCGGCTTGTCGCCCGTGAACATGCGCGCCTTGCTCTTGCTGAAGCTGAAGGCCTGGTTGCCGGCGCCTTGGGCCTGCCGCAATATGAATATGAAAAAGACTGCGATCAGCAATATGGGCAGTAGTGCCAGCAGAATGCTGCCGTACACCTCCCACCCGCTTGGGGCCTCGATCTGCACATTGATGGCCGCAAGCTGGTCCTCGGTTACGCCTAGATTCTCCAAGGTCTCGATCAGACCGATACCGGTCTCTTTGCGCGAACCAATCACCTTACCGCCCGAATAGGCGAACACTTCGTCACCGTCTACGCGGATTTCTTGAACGTTGCCGCCTCGCACGAGGGACGCGACTTCAGCGATGGAAACAGTCGCCGAAATGTTGCTGCCCTGGTTGCTCAGGACAATATAGAGAAACGCGCCGAGAGCTACGACCAAGAGGAAGTAGATCATGCCGTTGCGAATTCGTTTGGAATCCATAGCCCCTCGTAGAGTCCACAGGGTTAGCGCTGACAGCCAAAGCGGCCTAAAGGGTCTCGACCTGCGTTTCGGACCCTCCACTACCCCGCGGGAAGTCTAGCATAGGCCCATCACAGCGTCAAATAGTTCAGAATCGGGCTGCGTCTCCCTGATGCAGACAGATTTACAACCCTAGTGCACTTCCATTCTGTTGCAGAAACGCCTTACATGCAGTAAGGCCGCATCCACCTTTCAGGCTGGTTGGAGGGTCAGATGCGTAATCTCCGGTCGGCAGTTGAAGCGGAAAGGGAGAGGCCACACGCCCAGACCCCGGTTGGTATAGAGTTGGTAACTGCCCACACGATAGTGGCCGATGGGGTATCTGGTTGCCATGTGCGGCAGAAGCGGCGCGCGCGTCGCCAGACTAAAGCCGTCGGGCCGCGTTGATGGCAGCCGAACCTGTCCGCCGTGGCTGTGCCCGCTCAACTGCAAGGCAACAGGCACTTCCTGGCTGCGAATGGTATCGATGTAGTCGGGCTCGTGACAGAGGAGAAGATTTGTGTCGTCGGAATGCGAACCTGCCAGAGCAAGCCGGGGGAGGGGATGACCGGACCAGGCGTCGTCCAGGCCGGCGATCGTGAGGCCGGGGGCTGCTTCGACGTTTTGATTGACCAGAAGCGTGACCGGCGTTTCGGCCAAGGCTGCTCGCACGGCATCGCGATCGGTCCACAGATCGTGGTTGCCGTACACCGCAAAGGCGGGAGGCTCCAGCATCCGCAAAGGCTCGACTAGGCCGGCGGCATAGCGGGCCTCGTGGCCGACAAAGTCGCCGGTAAGCACGACGACGTCGGGCTGCAACTGGTTGACGCGGGTGACGGCAGCCAGCAGTTCGCTGGCGGAAGTGAAACGGCTGAGGTGGATATCGGAAATCTGGGCAATGCTGAGGCCGGCCAGTCTTTCGGCCAGGCCCGGGAGCCTTACGGTTACATGTACGACCTCGACCCATGAAGGTTCCAGCAGACCCCCGTAACCCAACCCGGCCGCGCCTGCCAGTGCAGCGGAGCCGGCCAACTGCAGGAACCTGCGCCGGGTGAGCGAGAATGCTGACATGCCATTTGAGCCGGTGCCTGGGCGACTACAGATCCGGAGAGCTCGCCCCATGCAGAGCAGGCGCGGCATCACTAAGTACTGCTGTGGAATCTGTAGCCGGATTCGGCGTCATCGCCGCATTACTCAAGATCGATACGGTACAACGGCTCGAGGCCGCCGGCAATTCGGTCCACGTTGTCGGCGGCGCACTGTGCTCGTTTGCGGGATGTGCCGTCGGTGACTCCGGCTGTGTGGGGCGTCGCAATGACGTTCGGCAGCTTGAAGATGGGCGAACTCAGGTCTGGGGGCTCCTGGCTATAGGCATCGATTCCGGCGCCGCCCAGCTTGCCGTCGAGCAGGGCCTGTGTCAGCGCCTGCTCATCGATCAGCGCGCCGCGGGCGACGTTGATGATGTAGGCGGTCGGCTTCATCAGGCCCAGCATACGGGCGTCAATAATATGATGGGTCTCGCTGTTCAAGTGCAGGTGAAGCGAAAGGATGTCTGATTCGGCAACGACCTTTGTGAGGTCGTCGGGCGTGCCAACAAATGAAAGGCCGAATTCCTGTCGTTCCGCGTCGCTGACTTCCCGAATGTCGATGGCCGCAATCTCCATGCCAAACGGCTGCGCCCGACGCGCCAGCTCGATGCCACTGGCGCCAAAGCCGATGATGCCAAGCTGCAGCCCTTCCAATTCGAAACCGACCGGCTCGTATAGTTGACCTTCGTCCAGCAGCGCGCGGGACTCCGGATAGCGCCTGGTCAGCATCAGAATGAACATCATCGCCGCCTCGGCCAGGGCCACCGCGCTGAAGGCACCGGGACAGTTCGCTACCGGCATTCCCTTGGATTTCCAGTAGTCCAGGTCGAAGTGATCAAACCCGGTACCCAGGATCTGCCACAACCGGGCATCGGTGGCGGCATCCACCATCTCGCGGGTACCGGCCGAGCCGCCGTGGTCGATCACTGCGTCCATACCTTTGAACTGCGGAGCGAGCGGCTGATCGTAGTCCAGGACGTGCATGTTGTGGTTGCGGCTTACAGCCTTAACCACGTCCATCCCCCACGGGTCGAACATGGAAACTTTTACGGGGTGGGGCAGAAAAAGGACGTTCAAGCGCTTGGTCATTGCGTCACCTATGTTTGACTTCTGGCGGCGGGACTTGCCCGGCATCGTCTTGGTTGGTCCGTTGCTTATAGCGTCGTGTAGCCGCCGTCGGCCACGAGTACCGAGCCGGTCACAAATGAGGCTTCATCACTGGCCAGAAAGAGAAGAGCCTGAGCGACCTCGATGGGCGCGGCGAACCGTTTCATCAGATTCGCGTCACGGTACGGGGCCAGCTTCTCTTCCGGAATGGTCTCCGTCAATGGCGTGTTCATCGAGCCGGGGCAGACGGCGTTTATGCGGATGTTGTCGACTGCGTGGTCGACCGCCATGGAGCGGACGAGGCCGATGACTCCGTGCTTGCTGGCGTTATAAGAGGCCTGCAGCCCGTTGCCCACCAGACCCGAGAGCGACGATACGCAGATAATGTTGCCGCCGCCCTGTTGCCGCATCTGCGCGACCGCGTACTTGGAACACAGAAACATACTTTTCAAGTTGGTATCGACGACGAAGTCCCACTCCTCTTCGCTGGTATCGACAACATCCTTGTTTATCTGTACGCCCACGTTGTTGACGAGTACATCCAGCCGGCCGAAGGCCTCCACTGCCGCACGCGTCAGGCGTTCTGCGTCATCCGCCAGCCGTACATCCATCTGCACCAGAAGAGCCTCGCCGTCTTGCTCCTGGATACGGTTGACAGTCTCCAGGCCCTTCTCAGCGTTGATTTCACCGACCACTACGCGGGCGCCCTCGGACGCGAACAGTGCGGCAACTGCCTGTCCCAGGCCCATGCCCGCGCCAGTAATCGCCGTTACTTTTCCCTGCAAACGATTTGCCATTTGATCTGCACTTTGGTCAATACGGCAGGAGGCCGCCGCTAACGTTATAGGTCTGTCCGGTCATATAGCTTGCGTCATCGGAGGACAGGAACGCGACCAGGTTGGCAACATCTTCGGGCTGCTGGATACGGCCCAGGGGCACACCTGCCACCGCTTGCGCCTTGACCGAGCCAACAGGCACACCCTGTTGCGCCGCCGTCTCACGGTCGATCAGATCCCACATGGGCGTATCGACGATGCCGGCGCACACGCAGTTTACCAGGATACCGTGATCGGATAGTTCCAGTCCCATCTGCTTGGTAAGGGCAACGACGGCATGTTTGCTGGCAGCGTAGGCCCCCAGGGGCATACCTTTGCCCGGGGCGATTTTGCCCGCCCCGGAAGCGTTGTTGATGATGCGCCCGCCTCCCCCCTGCTCAATCATCTGACGCGCTGCGGCCTGTGAACAGAGCAGAACGCTCTTGGCGTTGACGTTCATCAGGGCGTCCCAGGTCTCTTCATCGGTTTCCAGCAAGGGGGCGATGGCGCCGATGCCGGCATTGTTCACGAGGATGCGAAGGCTTCCCAGCCCTTCACAGGTCTGGTGCACCATTCGCTGGACCTCGTTTTTGCGGGTTACGTCTACCTGCAGCGCCAACGCCTGTCCGCCAAGGGCCCGCACTTCGTCCGCGACCTGCGCGGCCGTTTCGCCATCCAGGTCGGCAACCGTCACCAAACAGCCTTCCTGCGCCAAACGCAGAGCAATGGCCCGTCCGATGCCTCGCCCGGCGCCGGTTACAATGGCGACCTGGCCGTCAAGATTGTATCGCGGCATTGGCTAGCTCCTGCCCGATTTCCCGTACTCTGATTGACCTAGTGCTCCCCGTCCCTGGTCTCGTATGGTACCTGCATCAATTCGAGGATGTAGCCGTCCGGGTCCTCAAAGAAGACCACGTGGACGATTGCCCAGCCCAGGTCGAAACTGACCGGCTCCGAAACGAACTTGACGCCTTCCTCGCTCAGTTCGCGATAAGCGTCAGCAAGGTTGGGCACGCCAAAACAGATATGTGAATGGCCCACGTCTCCCAGCTTCCCGTCGGAGACCTTGCCCTGCGGCTGGACGTACTCCTGCAAATCGAGAAGCATACCGGGCGTTTCCGGCGCCTGCAGACGGACAACCTGCATGACCACGTCGTCTTTGCCGGCCATCTTCGAGATCGTCTCCCCTTCGAGTCGATGGCGTTCGATCTCCTCCATTCCCAACAGGTCCCGGTAAAAGGCAAGCGAACGGTCCATGTCGCTCACCGTGACCGAGATATGATCCATTACGTTTATTGAACTGATCACAACTCGTTTCCTCCCGGCTCAAAAGGTTTCCAATGAATCCAATTCAGCCAGCCGTCGAATCCAGCGCTGGTGGCGGACATTCTCGATGGAACGCCAGTAGGGGCCGTACATCGGGCGGCCGGTCTGCGCGATTTTTGTGTGGTTGCTCCGCATCTGTTCCTGGATGGCGACGGTGGCTTCAGGTGTATCCGGGTCTTCATAATAGACCACCACTCCCTGCCGCCGACAGTTGTCCCCACCGAACGCCGCGTGCCAGATGGCGACATTGAATACAATGACATCGCCCGGCTGCGATTCGAAGGTGTACGAAGGCATATCTGCCTGAGCAAGGTGGTATGCCGCCTCGGGCTCGCGACTGATCTGGCTGTGGAAGGGATCTCGGTGGGAGCCGGGGATGACGCGCAGCGCGCCGTTGCTGCCGTTTAGCGCATCCGGGTAGATGCAGAACTTGACGGCGGCGTAGTCCAGCGACCTGGTATCCGGGTGCCAGAGCGTGTCATCGACGTGGTAGTTCCCGTCCACCGCGATCGCAAGGACATCTTTGCCAAGCAGTTGTTCCGCCATGTCGGCGAAGCGACGGTCGTGGGCCAAACCGGCGATGAAAGGGGAGTTCTCCTCCATGAGCGACGCGTAATGGCGTTGTTTACCGTCGTGCTTTCCGTCTTCAAGCCAGGCATCGAGTCCAGCGTTGAACTCGCGACTGTACAATGCCATTTCTTCACCAGAAAGAAGCTGGCGAAAGATCAGGAACCCAAAAACGTGAAAATGCCTCAACTGCTGATTCGAAAGTTTCATTTCAATTTTTGTATCACCTCCGCCGCCGGCGCGCAAGCCGCGGTTCAGTGTTCGTACTCCTCCATCAGCTCGACCAGATTGCCGTCCGGGTCATAGCAGAAGCAGACACTGACTGAGCCTTCAGTCAACTCGAAATTCACAGGCCCGGAAATGAACTCTACGCCGGATTCTCTCAGCGCCTCCACGGTTGCCGGCAGGTCCTCAACGGTCAGGGCGAAGTGGCAGGACCCGACAGAGCCAAGAGGCGTAACGTGCTTGTTCCCGTGGGTGGTATAGAATTCGAGGAGGTCAATGAGAATCCCTGGTGTATCGTCGGCGGCAAGCCGGGTTGACTGCGCGCGCGAACCCTGCAACCCTCCGGCCATGTCGGACTTTTCACCTTCCAGTTGGTGCTGCTCGACCTGCTTCAAACCCAACTTGCCGACATAGAACTCCAGGGCCCGCTCTGTGTCGCTGACGGTGATGGCAAGATGATCAAGCGCTTTGACCTTCATAGCTGTTTTCTCCTTGCTGAAGATTGGCCCCAGGAACTGATATGGGAGGTAATCGGATGGGAAGCGCAACTATGGAACGATGGGGCGTGCAGCCTCAGGCCCAGTTCCCTCCGGCGCGGCGCAGATACCTGGCCGCGCCCTCCCTGAGTTGCCGGTCTGAAGGTTGGATCGCGGTAGCGCCGCCGTCCACCATGAGCACGGCTGCGGTTATGTACGAAGCCTCGTCGCTGGCCAGGAACAGGATCGCACTGGCGACCTCCTCGGGTTCGGCGAAACGGGAGAACATGGTCATGGCTGCGTACGAAGCGACATTTTCCGCGGGCGTGCGCGCCATCATCGGTGTGTTCATTCCAGTAGGGCAGACAACGTTGGCGCGAATGCCGTCTTCGCCGCAGTCCTGGGCCACACAACGGGCCAGGCCGATGAGACCATGCTTTGAAGTGTTGTAGTCCGCCTGCATTTCGTTCGCCACCACACCGGACATCGAGGACACAAAGACGACGCTGCCCCCGCCCTGGCGTCGCATTGGGGGAATTACGAACTTCGAGCACAGGAATGGCCCCTTGAGGTTCACCCGCATCACCCGATCCCAATCTGCTTCATCGATCTCGTCGATATGTTTACCGCTTCCGAATGTGGCGGCGTTATTCACAAGGATGTCGATGCCGCCATATTCAGCCAGCGCGTCCGACGCCATTCTTTCGGCATCCTGGGCGATGCTCACGTCGACGACGACTGCCTTCGCCTGGCCGCCAGAGGAGGTGATCGCACTGACCGTGTCGCGGGCGGTATCCCCGTTCATGTCGGCGACGACGACTCTGGCGCCCTCGTTGGCGAAAAGCAGTGCAGTCGACCGCCCGAGCCCCTGGCCGGCCCCCGTGACAATCGCGACCTTTCCTTGCAATCGACCCATCTGGCTGTTCCTCCAGGCTCAGGACCGCAAATCAGCGCGGTTAACTGCCGTTTTTTGCTGGCAAATGGAGCGAGTCGCCGACCAGCAGGATGCGGAGGTCGAAACCCGGTTGCTGCCGGTAGTAGAGTTCAAAGAGCTTGCCGATGTCACCGGTGTGGTTGCGCCAGAATTCCCAGTGGAAAGGCAGCAGTGTTTTGGGGCCGAGTTTTTGTGCCACGGTAAGAAACTCCTCAATTTCCATGTACCACGTGCGGCCGAAGGCCAACAACGCCAAATCCAGGTCGTGCTCCGCACCGATCTCTGCCATGGCCGGGCCATCCCAGGTGTCGCCGGAGACGAAGAGCTTAGTCCCGCCCGACGACAATACGAAGGTTACAGCGTGAGGCTCGTTCGGGTCGTATGAAGGATAGACCTGCAACTCTACATCGCGGAACCTGAATGAATCGCCCGGCGCCACCTCGCGTATACGGTCTTCGGCGATGCCAAATTCCCGCATGAGCTTTGCCGAGGAGCGGGGGGCCACGCAGAAAGCATCGGTGTTGCCAACGATGGGCAAAAGGGTGCCGTCATGGCAGTGATCTACGTGGTCGTGGGTGGAGATGATGATGTCGGCTACGCTTACTTCGTCGGGATTGACGGGGATGGCCGTCGCTCGGTAGGCGTCCGGCACGGCATCATCGGGCGTTCCGTAGGAGTAGGGATCGATCCATATCATCGTCTCCGGGGTGCGGTAGACGAAACTCGGCCCGCCGAGCGACCAGAACAGGATGCCGTCGTCGATCGTTCGCCCCTCCAGTTCGTCAAGAAATGTCTTGGGCCAGTAGGCAACATCTCGCATGTTTTTTCCTTTGGCTGAGTTTTCGTCGCGGCAGATGACGCCGTCCGACAACGGGGATTGACCAGTAGTTTCGTCCCCCCGCCAATCTCACAGTGACCGATCAGGCCGAACTCCAGTTGAAGTCGTGCGGCACCTGTTCACCGGTACCAATTTCGTTCAGTTCGAGGAGATTACCGTCCGGATCGTAGAAGAAGAGTACGTGCCAATCGCCCTCGCCTTCGAAACGTACCGGAGGCGAGACTATCTCCACTCCTGCCGCCTTCAGGCGTTCGTAGGTGGCCGGCACATCCTCGACGCCAAAGCAGAAATGAGCGCTGGGCACATGGTGAATCGGCTGTCTCCCGGTCGGGCTCTCAGGGTGGATCCATTGGATGAGGTCGAAGGTGAAGCCCTGTTCCGAAGCGCGCGTGTGACCGTTTACGCCGCCGGGTGGTCGTAAACGATATTCGCGCATATGCACATTCGGCATAGCTGTCATTTCGTCGATGGGCCCGCCGTCGTGTTCCTCGGGCGACACGACCTCCATGCCCAGAATATCCCGGTAAAAGTGCAGAGATTTTTCCAGATCACTGACCATAATTGCTACGTGATCAATTGTAATTCCTTTCATTTTCGGCCTCCTCCGCGCATTGTGCGCCTACTGAGACTGCCCCGCCCGCATGGCATTACAGGAATACGTCATTGTCTAAAGAAAGATGAGGCATTCTGCCCCTCTGCGAAAACAAGCAATTCTGCTCCCCCCTGTAGCGCTGGACGCGGCTCAGGAGGCGAGCAGTGCCCCGCAGGGCTGCCACCGTCACGCTTTTCGGAACGGCGCGTCAGCTTGGTTGCGTTGCGTCATTCAACACGGTTGAGAAGGATTTCCCTCTGTGTGAAGAGGCAAATGTAACCGATAGTGTGAAGTGATTGATACGTTTGAAAGGTCGGCCCTGTAAGGAAAAGGGCCATACTTGATGAATTACTACAGCGTGTCCAGGGGCATGGCCGGCGGAATCAGGCCTGCCGACCAGGACGAGCCCATCCTATCACAACTGAATCCGCACGAAAAACTGTGAAAAGTAACGATTTCACCAGAGTAAAAGAAGGGTTTCAACAGGGAACGTGAGGAAAAAACAACCGTCATACCAGTATCCAAGAGCAGGAAACTCAACGTCCTCCCCCACGCCACGCCTCCTTCCTTTCACTCCTCGCCACTGGGCGTCCGGGCCTTCGGTCCTCCACTGCGGGGGTGACTCCAAAGCCCCTTTCCCTTTACAGCCAAGCCTCGCGACGCCCTACAACACACTTACTACAGGAGAGAAAAAGCCTGAGAATAGAGAGATCAACACGCAGCGATCATCCGCTTCAAATTCGCATAGTTAATGCGCATCGCCTCTTCGCGTGAACCGCTCGCCGGCAGAAAATGGGTCGCGACCGACAGGATCGCGTCGCTGCGGCGGTCGCGCAGGCTGCGGAAGATGGCCGGATAGTCGACGTCGCCTTCGCCTAGGGGGCAGTACGAAAAGTCCAGTTGAAGGCCATTTTTCACGGTCAAGTCCTTGAGATGGAGACCGTAGAGGTAGGGATGGATATTGAGAAATCCGGCCGTCGCCACATCCGCTTCGCCGCTGTTCAGGTTGTCGGATGGGCCCCACATCACCTTGATGCGCGGGGAGTTGAGCGCCTCGGCCAGCCGCCGGAAATTGCCGGTCGTGTTGGTATAGTTCCAAGGCATCATCGAGAGCGCGAGGTCGACATCGTATTGTTCGGCCTGTTCAAGCATGAGCGAAAAGGCTCGCACCAGCTTCTCCATGTCGACGTCGGCAATATGGCCGCCGCGCGTCAGCCATCGCATCGGCCAAGTCGGCTTGGCCGCCGAATATTCTCCCGGCCAGGCAAACGTAAACAGGCCCACAGCCCCGACACCCAGTCGCGACGCCATCTGCATAGAGCGCACCAGGTCGGACATGTCGCGGCGGAACTCCGGATGCTCTTCCATACAGCCCAGGTCGAGATCGGTGAGATGAATCTGCTTGAAAGGATTGCCGACGTTGATCAGGAAGATCTCAAGCCCATGGCTTGCCACCTGCTTGCCAAGGCGATCCACGCCCGCATCGTCCAGCTCCTCCATGGGCGGTCCGTCACTGCCCAGGCGGTTGAACCAGACGCAGTCGGCCCCGATCTCCCTGGCCTTTGCCAGCGACTCGTCGAAGGGTAGATCCAACTCCGGCAGGTACATGCCCAACTTGAATTTGTGCTCGGTCATCTCTCGGCCTCGTATCTTTCAGTTTTGCAGCGGCTGCAACCAGCGGTCCAGGCCCGCGTCCGCCAGGTTCTGAATCCAGTCATGGTGCGAGCGGGCGACCCGGTCGGGATGTTGCCGGCTGCGGGCGACAAAGCCCGGCACTTTGGAACGGCCCGTCGGCAGTCCGATGCGGCTGTAGCGCGTGTCGACGCTCCAGCGCACCGTT
Source organism: Caldilineaceae bacterium (assembly GCA_965204525.1). Taxonomy (GTDB): domain Bacteria; phylum Chloroflexota; class Anaerolineae; order Caldilineales; family Caldilineaceae; genus Bin5. The sequence continues at coordinate 5,254,599 of OZ241994.1, forward strand.
TGCGACCGGTTGGGAATTGAGCGATGCACCAGTCGCTCCATCGTTATCAACACATCCCCCGGATCTACTTCACAGCTGACGATACTGCTGGCAGGCAGGTCCGCGTCGGCAATGCCCTTGGAACCCTTGTGGCCCGGTGTCTTGAGCCTGAGGTCATGCGCAAGCAGCCCCAGAAGGTGAGAGCCTGGAATCACTTGCATGCAGCCGTTTTGCTCGGTGGCGCTTACAAGAGGGATCCAGAAATTGACGACCAGGGTCTCACCTGCTTCGTCAGGTATCAAGTAGGCCAGATCCTGGTGCCAGGGGATATCCATCAGGTCGAGATCGGGCATCTTCGGGCGCAGCGCGAACTGGGGGTGGGCGAGGATTTCCGGTCCGATCAGAGATTCGGTCGCGTCCAATAGGGCAGGAGCAGTGCGAAGTTCAAACATGCCGGCCGAGATTGGCTTGCCGCGCGAAAAATAGTTTTGCCATAGCCAGTTCCGGTCCGTACAGGCTTCGGAGGCCAGTGCCAGTCGGTTGGCGAACGGTGCGTCTTCAAAGGTTTCTTTGGCGTCAAGCTGGCCCTGCCGGACCGCTTCTCCAATTGCACTGTCCACCTTCCGGGTAAGCTCGTCGATCAGCGGTTGAAGTGCATCGAGAGGCAGCATCCGGCGTACGATCAGAAAGCCTTCCTCTTTGAATTGACGGATCTGTTCCTGTGCCAGCCCGATCGCCTTCGGTGCGGCGTAACCAGCCTTTTGTTCCTGCGCTGCCGAATTTCCTGCCATGTAGTCCTCCTGTGCTTCTCGCGCGCAAAGGGCCTGGGATATGCGCCTGGGATCGGTGAAAGGAGTCTGTCTGGAGAGAGTATATTCTAAATCGATGAGCGGCGCTACTCTGTCGAGCGCACTTGGGTCTTGTCTGGGAAGTTCGTTGGGTGTGTCCGATACAGCCAGAAGTGTATGACCGAATCGTGTCTGATTTTCTACTTCCCACAGTGCGGGTCGATCTCGCGGTTGCACAGGTTGCAGTTCAGACAAATGGGGCTTTCGTGTACAATACAGCGACGGCGAGCAAACGTCTGCATGGACCGCTATCGTGTAGAGCGATTGGGTACGATTCTCGCCTCTTTACTATATGTTTCAGCGACTGAAAGCCAGCGGCTCTGATCGAGCCAAGTGACATTGAGGTGAATCCATGACTATGAATGGCGCGGGGAAGGCCCTGGGTTGGGCGCTGGTCGGCTGCGGTGGCGCGGGTCGCGCTCATGCCGGCTGGGCGACTGCCACCGAAGGCGTAGCCGTGCGCGGCTTCTGCGATATCCAGGCCGGCATGGCGGAACAGCTGCAACAGAAGTACGGCGCAGAGTACGCTACCACCGACCCCGAGCGCGTCTTCGCCGACCCTGCTGTGGACATCGTTTCGATTGCCACCTCCCACAGTTCACATGCTGATCTGGCGGTCGCCGCGTTGAAGGCCGGCAAGCATCTCTTCCTCGAAAAGCCGATGGCCATGACCACGGCCGACTGCCTGCGCATCCATGAAGCCATGCAGTCCGCCGGCAGGAAACTGATGCTCAATTTCTCCATCCGCTTTTCGGGCGCCGCGCGCGCAATCCGCCAGCGCGTGGCCGCGCCCAAAGTCAGCCACAGCCAGTGTATGATGAGCCGCGCCGACCTGAACCGCTGGCGCTGGCACCCCGTCGAAGGTGGAGGCCCGCTCTGGGACGTCGGAGTTCACATGGTGGACTATCTCTGCTGGATCCACGACAGCGCTCCGGTGGAAATCTACGCAACCGGCGGGCAAATCACACACCCAGGTGAACTGGGCAGCGACGACATGGTGGATACGGCCGCGGCAACCATCCGCTTTGCCAACGACTCGGTCGCCACCTTCCTGATGAGCGACGCCGGCTTCAACTCCGTAATCTCCAAGTGGTTCTTTGAGTTTTTTGACGGCGACAACACGGCAATTCTCTACGAACACTTCCGCAAGGTCAGCTTTGCGGCCCCCGACCCGAACGGGGAGCAAAAGGAGGAGACTCTGACCCCGCCGCCTATTGAACGCCTGCCACTGCTGGTTGAGGCGATCCGCAACGACACGGAACCGTACGTGCCGCCGCAGGCGGGCATTCTGTCCACCCTGCTGGTCGAGACGATCATCGAATCAATCCACTCAGGCAAGCCACAGCAAGTAGATATGTCCGTGCTGCCCGAGCCTCTCACGCCATAGACGGGACAGATTTCCAACTACAACCGCCACCGAGAAGTGCGGCAACCGGAGAACCGCCGATGAACGGCATCGAAGCAATCGCAGCGATTTTGAAAGCGGAAGGGGTCGAGTGGCTGGCATGCTATCCCTCCAATCCGCTGATCGAAGCCGCCGCCCAGGTCGGCATCCGGCCTATCAATTTCCGCCATGAACGGGGCGCGGTGATGGCCGCGGACGGCTACAGCCGCACCAGCGGCCGGCAGCGCTTCGGCGTGGTCGCGGTCCAATCGCAGGCCGGCGCGGAAAACGCGATGGGCGGGATTGCCCAGGCCTATGCCGACAACGTCCCAATCCTGGTACTGCCGGGCGGTGTCCGGCTGGACCAGTTGGCAGTACGACCCAACTTTTCCGCGTCGCAGAATTACCAGGGCCTGGTCAAACGGGTCGAGGCGATCTACCGGCCAGATCAGGTCGCGGCGGTGATGCGGCGGGCGTTCCATGCGCTGCGCAACGGGCCGCCGGGGCCGGTCGTCGTCGAAATGCTGACAGATGTTTGCGATCAAGAGGTCCCCGAAAGCGCGTTAGACTACCGGCCGCCACCGATGATGCGACAGGTTCCTGCCGCGGCCGACATTGACGAGGCGGTCAAGAGGCTGCTACAGGCTGAGAAGCCGGTCATCTGGGCAGGAGGCGGGGTTCTGCTTGCGGGCGCCAGCGCGGCGCTGCGAGAGCTGGCTGAGCTTACCGGCATACCTGTCTTTTGCACGATGCCGGGCAAGTCGGCCTTTGACGAGCGCCATCCTCTTTGCTTGGGCGCGGGCAGCCGCGCCACGACACTGCCGGCCCACCGCTGGCTGCAGGCGTGCGATCTCCTGCTCGCAATCGGCACAAGCCTCACTCGCGGGCCCTACTGTCAGATAATCCTCCCTGGCAAGGTGATTATCCAGAATACGATCGACCCGGATGACATAAACAAGGATGAATCGGTCGATATCGGCTTGGTCGGAGACGCCAGGCTGACCTTGGAGGCAATGGTCGAATCGGCAAAACGCCAGGTCAGGAAGGAACGGGGGGAACGAAGCCGCCGAACCGCAGCCGAGATCGCCGCCTGCAGGAAGCCGTGGCTGGACGAATGGATGCCTCTGCTGACGTCGGCTGAAGAGCCCCTGAATACCTACCGAGTTATCCACGACATCGACCGCACACTCGACTGGGAGAACAGTATCGTTACGCACGACGCCGGCGCGCCCCGCGATTCGATTGTTCCTTCTACACGGCCACCGTACCCAATAGCTACATTGGCTGGGGAAAGACGACGCATCTCGGATTCGGCCTGCCGCTCATGATCGGCGCCAAACTGGCCCATCCTGACAAGTTCTGTCTGAACCTGATGGGCGACGGAGCGTTTGGCATGTCCGGCCTGGACCTGGAAACGGCTGTGCGGGCAAAGGCTCCCATCACGACCGTGCTGCTCAATAACGGCGGCATGGCTACCTACGCGCCGGGAGATTTTGCAACCGCACGCAAGCGGTTCGGCGTCAGCCATATGGTCGGAGATTACGCCAAAATCGCAGAGGGGCTTGGCGCAGTCGGGATCACCGTGAAAAGGACAACCGAGATGGTCCCGGCATTGCAGCGCGCACAGAAACTCAATGCCGGGGGACAGACCGTTCTAATCGATGTGCATTCCAATCTTGAAGCCCGCCGCTCGCGCTGGGACCGCTGACATACGCCCCCGCGCTCGACCGCGAAATCCATCTTTACTCTGCACAAATGTTTACTCTGCACAAATATAAGGAGACAAACGAATGAGCGTCTTGATTCACGTGGGAGTTCGAGCGTCGGACCTTTCCAAGTCGATCCGCTTCTGGCGCGACGGTCTCGGTCTGCGAGTCGCCGGCGAGAGGGGGATTCGCTACGACTTGACCGACGGCTACCACAATTTCGCCGTATTTCAGCACCAGGGCAATGACCGGCCCGAACACATCGGCGGCATGCTCGACTACCTGCACATCGGCGTGGGCGTCCCCGACGTCGCGGCCGCGGCCCGGCGCCTGCGCGACATGGGTTACACGATCTTCTCGGACGGCCTGGGCGGCAAGACGCCCCTTGATCCCGACAACCTGGAACAGCCGGCCTTTAAGGTCGAAGATCCAGACGGGATCACGATCGACGTAAGCGAGGTCACTACCATGTGGCCGGGTACGACAATTCATCCCAACCAGACGCCTCAGCCGGAAAGTTAGTCCCTCCGGACAGCCGGCTCGAATCTTCTTGGCGGGCTCTCACAGGATCTACCGTTTTCTTTGGATTCAAGAAACTGATTTGGGGAGCGACTCTTTCTAACTACTGTCTGCCAGCTGCCGAAGCTCGTAGAGCCGGTTGAGCGCATCCAGCGGCGACAACGCGTCCACGTCGAGGGCGCGCAGCGACTCCACCGCCGGGTGGTCGGCAGCGAACAGACCTACTTGCATGGCGTCCTTCTGCTTGCGGCCGGGTGTCTGATCCAACAGGGTCGCCGGGCCGGCCGCGCCGGAAGCCTCCAGGTCGAGCAGGATCTCCCCGGCGCGCCGCACGACCCCCCGCGGCAGTCCCGCCATCTGCGCGACGTGCACGCCATAGGACCGATCGGCCCGACCGGGCAGGATCCGGCGCAGGAAGACTACGTCGTCGCCACTGTCGTCAACGGCCACATTGTAGTTGACAATCTGGGGCAGCCGATCCGCCAGGTCGGTTAGCTCATGGTAGTGTGTCGCAAATTGGGTCTTGGCGCGCAAGGACGGGCTATTGTGTATATGCTCGACCACCGCCCAGGCGATTGCCAGCCCGTCGTATGTGCTGGTGCCCCGGCCAATTTCGTCCAGTATCAGCAGGCTGCGGCCGGTGGCATGGTTGAGGATATTGGCCGTCTCGATCATTTCGACCATAAAAGTGGACTGACCTCGGTGCAGTTCATCGCTGGCGCCGATGCGGGTGAAGATGCGATCGACAACCCCGATACGGGCGGAGGTCGCTGGCACAAAGGAGCCGATCTGCGCGAGCAGAGTGATAAGGGCCGTCTGACGCAAAAATGTGGACTTGCCGGACATGTTTGGACCGGTCAGAATATGAATGAGTTCGCCCGGCGAGAGATGCGCGTCGTTGGGCACAAAGGGCTCGCTGCTTGTCATTTCCACAACCGGATGGCGCCCTCCAGTTATCGTGATCGCGGCGCCGTCGTCAATCCCAGGGCGGCAGTAACGCCGCTTGAGCGCGACCTCTGCCATTGATGCGTACACATCCAGCAGCGCCAGCCCCTCAGCCAGACAGCGAATCTCATCGGCACGCGCGCTCAGTTCGGAACAAACGCGGCGGAAAAGTTGCTGCTCCAGCGCGAGGCGGCGCTCATCGGCGTTGAGGATCTGCGACTCGTATTCCTTGAGCTCGGGTGTAATGTAGCGTTCCGCACTGGTCAGGGTCTGTTTTCGGATATATTCCTGTGGCACCTTGCCGGCATGGGTATTCCTCACTTCAATGTAGTATCCGAAAACCTTGTTGTAGCCGACCTTCAGGCTCGGGATGTTGAGGCGAGTGCGTTCGACCTGTTCGAGCGCGGCGACCCACTCCTTGGCGTATCGGCTGTTGTCAACGATGGCATCCAGTTCTTCGCTGTAGCCGGGCCTGATGATGCCCGGATTTGCCAGGGTCGCTGACGGCTCGTCGTCGATTGCCCGCTCAAGAAGCTTGAGAGAAAGTGAACAGTCCGGAAGTCTGTCCAACATCTGATTCAAAAAGGCGTCCGCGGAGCCCTGTGCTTCGGATTGGTCCTCCGGCCCCGATGCCGAGTCCAGGCCGGAGGAGATGATCAACTGGCGAAGGCCCGGCGCCCTGCCGAGGACCTCCCGGACACCGGTTAGATCGCGCGGGAGCGCTTTGGCCTGGGATATGCGGGCGATCCAGCGCTCCAGATCTCCCATTCCTCGCAACACGTCGCGGACCTGCCCGCGCAAGTTGGACTCGTCCACCAGACCCTGAACTGCGTTCAACCTTTCGTTGATAAGGGCAGTGTCGAGTAGTGGGCGGCCCAGCCAGCTCCGTAGCAGGCGTCCACCCATGGGAGTGAGGGTCTCGTCCAGCACGCCGACAAGGCTGCCCCGTTCTTCGGCGCCGCGAATCGTCTCCGTTAGCTCAAGATTGCGGCGTGTGGAGTCGTCCAACACCATGAACTCGTCAACCGTGTAACTTTGCAGTCTGACCAACTGCGAGAGAGCGCCGGGCTGCATCTCCTGCAAGTAGGCCAGAATTGCGGCGGCGGCGCGCACAGCCTGCGGACTTTCCTGCAAGCCGAATCCGTCCAGGCTGCGGACCCCAAAGTGCCGCAGCAGCGCGCTGCGGGCAGTGTCAAACTCCACCTGCCAGGCTTCGATTGGGGAAACAAGCGCCTGCAAACCGCCGATCAACGGGGCAAGCCCGCTCTCTTCGGCATTCCATTCGGACGTTATCAGTTCGCTGGGCCGCAGGTGGGCCAACTCCTCACCCAAACGCTGCTCAGTTTCGGCCAAGTCGCCACCGTTGATCTGTGTTGCAGCAAACTCGCCGGTGGAGATATCGCAATAGGCGATGCCGGCTTCGTTGCCGCGGGTGTTGAACAGCACTGCCACGAGATAGTTGTTTCTGTCTTCGATCAGCATCGAAGGTTCCGCGACAGTGCCCTTGGTGATTACCTGCTGGATCTCCCGATCCACCAGTCCTGAACCCGGTTCGCTGACCTGTTCGGCGACCGCCACCTTGTGACCGGCCTCCACCAACTGTGCAAGGTAGCCTTCGACGCTATGGTAAGGAACGCCGGCCAGCGGCACGCGCTGATTGTTGCCGACGGGCCGGCTGGTCAGCGCCACATCGCAAACCTTGGCTACAATTTCGGCGTCGCCGTCGAAGGCTTCGTAGAAATCGCCCAGGCGGAAGAGGAGAATGCAGTCCGGGTGCTGGCTCTTCAGTTGTAGGTACTGACGGCGCATCGGAGTTGTCATGGCTGCGTTAAAACCGGCTGAAATCAGCGGCACGGACTGACTGAGCGGCCTTCTGATGGACAGAAGACGCGGCTGTTTGGGTCACCGTAAAGGGTATAGGCGAGCCATGTGGGGTTGGCGCTCTGCATGGCGCGGATCTGCTGCCGTGACGAGAAAAAGGCCTCTCCCAGCGTCTTCCCAGCCCAGAGCTCCTCGTAAAAGATCTGCGCGAATTTCGAAGCCAGCTCGTCGTGCACCTCCCACAGCGCGCCGACGAATGCGGTGACGCCCAGGTGGTCCACCAGACGCTGTGCCCAACCCCCCAGGCCGGTGAGGTTGTAGCCGACGCGGGCGCCGTGGCAGGTATTGAGGAAGATGAGCGGTTTTTCGCGACGTAAGCCCCTGGCTCTGCGCCGTGTCAGGTCACTGGGGAAGAGCGGATCGCCTTCCAAAACAATCGGAGACTCGTCGACAAAAGCCTGGTTGTAGTTGCCATGTGTGGCGAAGTGGAACAGCTGGGCGCCGCCCTGCTCCGCCAGCTCGAGAAACTGGGCGCGGGTTGAAATCGGCGGCGCGGTCTCGATCTGTCGCGCCGCAAGACTGCCGAAATACTGCATCTCACTTGTCACAAAGTCCAGCGAAAGCATCGGCGCGATCAGGCGGGCTGCACGAATGTTCAAGTCGGCCGGCACTGCCGCGCCCGCCAGCCAACGGCTCATGCACCATGCGCCGGCCAGGTGGTCGTCTTCCACATCATTGCCGTCCACGACGTCGTAGGGCTTTACCAGCTCCCAGGGGATCCAGGGCTCGTCGCTGACGATCAGCAGATTCCTCACCTCTCCATCGTCTCGTCTCGCCTTCATCTCCCAGTAGAGTTGGCGCAAAGGGGCAGGGAAGAGCTGCTCATAGAGTTCGACGCCGAGATCGGCAACTTCGTCCTCCATGTGTGCAGCTTCTTCGCCTGTCAGTTCGGTGCCGGCGCGGGCCGCCAGTGCGCTCAGCCGCTCGGCCAGCCGGTCGAAAAAGAGGTCGGGACTGGACAGGTCGTTAAAGATGATCGAGCCGACGCTTCGGCCATCCAGGGCAGGCAGCTTCTGCGAATGGAGATGGAAATGAAGTGTGCGGCCATCGGCGTCTTGGGTTATCCGCAGCTCGATGTCCGCAGCAGGAAGCGGCGTGCCCTGAGATATGGCTACACCGTCAACGGCGCGCACAACTGAGGCAGTGCCGAACACGGGAGGCTCTTCGCCTTCCTCGAGGCTGATGGCCTCTGCCCGCCGTGTGCTGCGGCCCAGGAACGGGAAGCTCCTCACAGTGACTTCCAATGTCAGCGAACCGGCGTTCCTTCCCCGGTGGTAAAAGTCAACCGTAACCCGGTGGGGGCCGGTGTGGTCGTCAACGAGCTGCATGAGAAACACAGCCGGCTGCGAGTCGCCCTCCTGGGGCACCGCGATCGTGCGCCGCAGTGCGGGTCCGTCGTGCGCGCCGGCTCCGTAGCCGCTGACTTCCTCAAAGCCGGGTGCGCGCACGACAACGTCTACGTACTCGATCTCATCCTGAAAGGCGATACCGACTTCGGCTTGGCTTCGGCTTTCACGGGGACGGTCGCGTACCAGCTGTACGACCAATGGATATTTTACATCATTGCGGTTGGAGATAGTCGGCGGAAAGTCGACGTAGGTATGAAACTGGACGACCTCACTGCCTCTGGCTACACTTTGGAAGGGAGCGGTTGGGTCTTTCAGTCCCGACGTCGCGCCGCGCCGTGCCGGTCCACCTGTATTCGGCTGCCCGCTTGATTCTCGGGACGGAGGTTGGGTGCCCCGAAGAGCAGGCGTGGGGGGTGTCTGAACTGAACGCGGCATATAGTGTGAAGGATCATCCCGCATAACTCGCAGCAGGTTGACCGCCTGCAAGTAGCTTATGCCCATCGCCGTCGCGTAGACTGGATTATCGCCAGCGATGCCGCCGCGCATTGACTCTCTAATGATAGGGAGCGCGGCTTCGATGGATGCGAAGTCGTCGAGGAATCCGGTCAGGACGGCGCGTCTTTTCAGCGCGCTGATATCGGCGCTGCCTGCCGCCTCCGCCGCCGCCATCCGCAGGCGGTCCACCTGGCTGCGCGTCAGCGGGTCGAGATCCCAATAGCTGCGAAAGAACCGGCGCAGGACCGAGTCCACAATGTGCAGGAGCTGGCGATCATCCCAGTTGCGGGAAGAAAACTCTTGTCGTCTGTCTTCTACATCTGCCATGTGTCTCCTTCCCAACCGGCAATCAATTGAGCCTCCAATGGATTGCGGCCAAGAATTGCGTGAGGTGGTGGCAGGATCCTAACATAGTGGCCGGGGTTTTTCAATTTTTTCCTTTGTTTTCCGATGCAGCACAGGGATCGTAACCACCTTAGCCGCACGCGGTGAAGTCCCGGCCAAGCGCCCCAGATTTAGCGTTATTGCGCGAACTGGTTGTACAATTTTCAGGCCTCCCGAATGGCAATAGACAGCGACCGCGGCACTTTTTTTCAGGAGCCCAATATGAGCATCGTCCACCTGGCCCGTACAGTACATGACGGCATTATCGCCCACGCTCGCGAAGGGAAGCCGGAGGAGATTTGCGGAATTTTGCGGGGACGGGACGGGCGGGCGACCAGGCTCTACCGTGCCCGCAATCTGGCCGAGGACCGGATAGACAACTATGACGTTGACCCACAGACGCTACTGAAGCAGTTCGAGTTTGAAGAGGCAGGGGACGAAATGGTGGCGATCTACCACTCCCACCCGGTCTCGGTCGCCTACCCATCGGCCACCGACGCGTGGAACGCTCACTACCCGGAGACCTATTATCTCATCTGTTCGCTGGAGTTCGACGATGCGCCGGTATTGCGGGCTTTTCGCATGGAGCCGCAGTGGCCCGCTGGGGATGTCGACGCGGCGCGAAGTGCCGTCCCTTTCGAAGAGGTTCGGCCCGGCCTGTTCGGTTACTATCAGGCTGCCGGTGCACGCGTACCGAAGGATCTGGTGGACTTACTCGTTGGCACGGTTCCTCCTCTCTACATTGTTTTCGCCGTCGACGAATCGGGCGCAGTTGACGATTTTCGGGTCGTCGGCGTGAGCGAGTTCCCTGTGCAAGTGTTGGAAGGATCGTAGCCTCTTCCCTTGACGAAGGCAGATAGATCTGCGAAAAGGCGAAAAGAAGGGCCCAAAGAACTGACCTGGAAGCCTTTTGGAAGGTAGCGGACGGTGTATTTCCGCGCAAATCGTCCGGGGTTGCCGGAAACAATCCGCAATTTTCAATGTACTCCTGCCTGCGGTCAGTTTGACTTTAATCGCTACAAGAACTATAGTCTATAGTGACGGCTAGGAAAACAATATCCAGGCATTTCTATCCCGATGCTTGCTCAAAGACAGGCGACTTACCTGAATACTTGTTCGTGTCCTTAGCGGGCGCCGCCAGCACGAAGCTGGTGGTTTCCCGCTGTCTGGAACAGGAGCGATGAGGGCGTTCGCCAGGCTTTTGGCTGCTACACGACGGAAGTTCTACAGCCGGAGTGACGCCAATCCGTATTCGTTGGCGTATAAACATTTCGGCAAGCGCTTGGAATCGGGATACCGTGCCAAGGTCAAACTCGAACGCCGGATTCATCGCAATGATGGTTCCGGCTGTTTTTTTGGGGACGCCGTGGGCCGCGGCCCCTACACCGAAACGACCACAAAAGGAGAGCCGTAGAATGGCAACTGTGTTTGTGCCGACAGCCTTGCGTCGCTTCACCGCCGGACAGTCGAAGGTGGAAGCGACAGGATCAACGGTTGGCGAGGTGCTGGGTCAGTTGGAAGGCAGCTACCCGGGCATCGGTGAGAGGCTCTTGGATGAAAGCGGAAACGTAAAACGCTTCATCAACGTGTTTCGCAACGACGACGAAATTCGCACCCTGGACGGGCTGGCGACGTCCGTCGGCGAGGGCGACAAGATCTCAATTGTGCCGGCGATGGCCGGCGGGAGTAGGTGAACTATGGCGCGACTCAACCGAGATCAACTGTTGCAGTTGGCAAGGAGCGAAGTCCAGGAGATCACTGTCAACGAGGTGAAGAACCGGGTCGACGGCGGCGATGAAATGACGCTCATCGATATTCGTGAGCGCGATGAATGGGTTCAGGGGCACATCCCCGACGCGTCATTTTTGCCGCGCGGTCACCTGGAGCTGCAGATCGAGCAGCATCAACCGGACCGCTCGCAGCCGCTGGTGATCTACTGTGCCGGGGGCGTGCGCTCGTTGCTGGCCGCACGCAATGTGCAGGAAATGGGGTATACCGATGTCTACTCGCTGAACGGCGGTTTCGGCGGTTGGAAAGACGCGGGCCTGCCATTTAAGGTGCCCACGGTTCTGACCGACGAGCAGGGAATCCGCTACAGCCGTCACACGATTCTGAGCGAACTGGGCGAAGAGGGGCAGATCAAGCTTCTCGACAGCAAGGTGCTGATGATCGGCGCCGGCGGACTGGGCAGCCCGGCCGCAATCTATCTGGCCGCCGCCGGTGTGGGGCAGCTGGGCATCATCGACTTTGACGAAGTCGATGTTTCCAACCTGCAACGCCAGGTGCTGCACGGGGTCAGCGACGTGGGCCGCCCCAAAGTTGAGTCGGCCCGCGACCGCATCGCCGAAATCAACCCTGACGTTACCGTCGTGGGCTATCGTGAACCGATCACGAGCCACAACGCCTTCGAGATAATGCAGGGCTACGATGTCGTCATCAACGGGTCGGATAACTTCCCAACCCGCTACCTGGTAAACGATGCCTGTCAGATGCTTGGTATCCCTCTGGTGGACGCCAGTATCTTCATGTTCGAGGGCCAGGTGACGGTCTATCTGCCGAAGAAGTTAGATCCCGACAGCCCCTGCTATCGCTGCCTCTACCCCGACCCGCCGCCGCCCGGCGAGGTGCCAAGCTGCGCCGAAGCTGGTGTTCTGGGCGTCTTGCCCGGCATCGTAGGTTCTGTCCAGGCCATTGAGGCGATAAAACTGATCGTCGGAATCGGGGAGCCACTGTCTGGCCGGCTGCTTATGATCGATACGCTTGACATGACTTTCCGCACACTCACCGTGAGTCGCTCCGCCGACTGCCCCGTCTGTGGCGATAATCCCACCGTGACCGAGTTGATAGACTACGAACAGTTCTGCGGCATGCCCAGTTTTGACGAACATGCAACGGACAACGTGGCCGAGGCCTTTGCAGAAACGGTCACCGCCAATGGCGCCGGCCAGCCTGCCCTGGTCACGGCATAAAAGATAGCGACACAGTGGGTAGTGTTCTGCACTATCCACTGTGGTCTCTGCCCACTGTGGATTCTGCTAACAGTACTTTCAGCCTCCAATGATTGCCCAGACCCTGACTCCGATTGCGGCAAAGAGCCGCGCTGCAGACGGCGCGATCTCTGTGTTGGACGACATCGGCAATACGCCGCTTCTGGACCTGACCCAGTTCGCCCGCAGTTGCGGCGCTCCGGAAGATGTGGAGCTGTACGCCAAAGCCGAGTGGGCGAATCCCGGTGGGTCGGTAAAGGCGCGGGCAGCCTTCAAGATCGTGGAGGAGGCCGAAGCAGACGGCAGGTTGGGCGCCGGCCAGACGCTTATCGACAGCAGCAGCGGCAATACCGCCATCGCCTACGCCTTGGTGGGCGCTGTCCGGGGATTCCCCGTGCATCTGGTGATGCCAAAGAATGTGAGCCGTGAGCGCAAGGCCCTGGTAAAGGCATACGGCGCAACTCTCATTGAATCGGATCCATTGGAAGGTTCGGACGGGGCGATTCGCCTGGTGCGTGAGATCGTCGCGGCGGACCCGGATCGATACTTCTACGCGGACCAGTACAACAACGACGCCAACTGGCGCGCCCACTACGAGGGAACGGGCCCGGAGATCTGGCAGCAGACGCAGGGCAGGGTAACGCACTTCGTTGCCGGGTTGGGAACGACCGGGACCTTCGTGGGTGCGGGTCGATTCCTGCGCGAACAGAGCCCGGCCGCGTGCCTGGTGGCCGTGCAGCCCGAAGACGAACTCTCGGTCATCGAAGGACTGAAATACCTGCCGACGGCCATCACCCCGGGAATCTACGTTCCGTCGCTGGTAGACCGTCACATGACGGTTGCCGCGGAGACCGCCTGGGATGTAACACAGGCCCTCGCACGTGCGGCAGGGCTGTTTGTCGGATTCAGCAGTGGAGCAGCCGTTGCAGCAGCCGTGCAGTTGGCCAGGGAACTTCCCCTTAACTCTGAAGGCGTTGTCGTCACCCTCCTTCCCGACGACGGCAGCAAATATGTAAGTCTGGGTCTGTTCGATTGAAGCGCTCAGACCCTCCTTCAGGCTACAGGAAGACAGCCCTCATCAAAGTAATCCCCTCACTCCATGCGCAGAGCCTCTGCCGGGTCTGTCCTGCTCATGCGCCAGGCCGGATAGAGTCCGGCCAGCAGTGCGGCTGCCAGGGCAACCAGAAATGCTTGTCCAAACTCCCCGGCTTGAAGTCGCATTGACAAGGTCCAACCGAAAGAACGCAGATTGATTATGTAAATGAGGATCAGCGCCAGAATGAAGCCGGTTGGCATCGCGACCAACCCGGCGCTTGTTCCGAGCAGGCCGGTCTCGAGGAGCGTAAGGGCCCATAGTTGGCGGCGCGTCATACCGCTTGCCCTCAGCACACCGATCTCCCTGGCGCGTTCCAGTTGTAGACTCATCAGCGTGCTGAGTATGCCGACGAATGCTACAAAGGTTGCCAGAAGCCGCAGAGCGAAGGTAATGGCAAAAGTGCGATCGAACACTTCCAGTGCATTGCGGCGGACGCCCCGATTCGAGCTGATCAGCAGTTCAGCCCTGCCGGCGAAATCCCGGCGCAGCGCGTTGACGGTCTCGTCCACGTCGGCGTCGGGCTCGACGAAGAGAGCAATTGTCGAGAGCGCGTCATCGCTCCAGTAGCCCCGGTATACGCTGTCTGACATCAGCAGAGTGGGACTCACGTCGAAGTCGTAAGTAACGCCTACGACGGGAAAACTTTTCTCTCCGGCATCGGACAGTAGCTGCAGAGTCTGACCGACCCGCAGTTTGAAACGGTTGGCCATTGTCTCGTTTATAACGACGCCGCCGGCCTCGACCGCGCGCCACGTAGCGGCGGTGTCTCCCACCGATTCACGATAGCGGCGATCTTCTCCGGCAAGGTCGCGCAACAGGACTGCCAGCTGCACATTGACCTGTTTTCCGTCCGGAAGGGTGGCGGCCGCCTCCACCTCGCGGCTCGTCGAGTAGCCGGCAATCGCCGGAAAGCCGCTCAATTCCTCCAGCAGGGCCGGTTCCAGGGTTACGCTATTACGATTTGGCCCCAGTGCAGGCGCGGAGACGAAGATATCAGCTTGCAGGATTTCGTCCAGCCACTGCTCTACTGTCAGCCGGAAAGAAACGATCATTACGCCCACACCGATGATCACACTGACCGCGACCATGAGGGCGGCGATGGCTGCGGACGTGCGCGAGAGCGAGCGCACAATGTTGCGGGGGGCCATTCGGGCGAGGATGCCGAGGCGGCGGCCGAGCAGGCGGCGCACGCCGTCCATTAGCAGCAGCGTGAGTACCGGCGTGACCAGGGCCGCGCCCAGGATAACCGCAAACAGGCCGACGAAGGCAACGACGAGATTCCACTCGGGAATGAGCAGCGCCGCGCCGAGCAGGCCAAGGAGGAGGCCGGCTGCGGTCAGCCGCGGCAGGGCGCGGCGGGCCTTATCTTCGATGCTGGAGCGCAGCACGGCTCCCGCCGGGGGTACACTCGTCGCCTCAAGCGCCGGCAGGAGTGCGGCAAGCAGAGCGGCGCCGACCCCGCTGAGTGCGCCTTTGGCCAGTGTCCAGACCGGGACGTCCGCGCTGCGTACGGCCACGACGAAGAACAGATCGTTTATGGTCTGGGTGACGGCCTGTACTGCGCCCCGGCCCAGGAGAACGCCCAGCCCCAGGCCCAGGACTGTGCCGATGAGGCTGAGAGAGGCCGCTTCGATCAAAACTGTCGTGAACAGTTCCCGCCGGGTCATGCCCAGCGCCCGCAAGATCCCGAGTATGGGTCGGCGCTGGACGACACTGAAGGAAACCGTGTTATAGATGAGAAACATGCCGACGACCAGGGCGAGCAGGCTCAGAGCAGTCAGGTTGAGCCGGAAGGCGGCCGTCATCTCTTCCACCGTGTCGGTGCGGGCCGCGGGCCGGACAATACGGGCGCCCGCGGGCAACAGGTCTCTGATATCTTCCAACCTGGCTTCGCCTCCAGCGCCGGACGGCAGGATCAGATCGATGCGGTCCAGGCGGCCGACTCTCCCCAGCAACTCCTGCGCAGTGCTGATGTCCACGATCAGCAGACCATCCAGCGCCCGCCTGCTCAGCTCATTCGATGGGACTAACAGCCCGACGATGGTCAACTTTTCCATGCGCGTACCGATGCGGGTGGGGAGCGACTGACCGGGCTGCAGGTTGTAACGGTCGGCCACCGACTGACCAATCAGAACTGTATTGGGTTCAATGAGAAAGGGAGTGAGATAACTGCCGAAGCCGTCGACCGAGGCCGCGCTGACGGACTGGCTGTTACCTCCCAAATAGCTGCGAAAGGGAGGTTCAGCGAAGGGATCGATTCCGAGAAGACGCATCGGCTGCGCGTCCAGCTGTGGAACGCTCACATAGCTCTCGACGACCGGAGCGCTGAGGCGAAAGCCCAGTTCACGGCGCAAGCGGGCGTAAAACGAGGCATCGACGCCCGCCGGCCCGCCGACCACCTGGTGCGTTGCGCGTCCGGTAATCTGTTCAGTGCCGAGCGCAAAGGCCCGGTTGGCCGAGCCGTTGGCCAGATCGATCGCGACGATCATGGCGACGCCGATGGCCACGCCGACCACAAGAAATATCGACTGCAGCGGACGGCGCCAGCAATGACGCCAGGCCAAACGCAGCAGCGCGCTTCGCGGTAGAGCAAGTCTCATCGCTGCGGGGTTGCGGTATGCGCGCCGCGCCGCAGCGTTTGCTCTACGTCCGATTCTCTTTCTACATTCGGGGCCGGTGTATGGTGTGAGACCAGCTGTCCCCGTTCGAGGAAATAGACCGCGTCGGCGAGGCTGGCAATGTCCTCATCGTGGGTTGCCATGATGAGAGTCTTCCCGGCGTCGCGGCTCAACTCCAGCAGTAGTTTCAGAACTATGTCGCCGGTTCCTTCATCGAGGTTGCCGGTTGGCTCGTCAGCCAGCAGCAGGACCGGGTCGTGGATGAGAGCGCGTGCGATGGCGACGCGCTGTTGTTCGCCTCCGCTTAGCCGGTCGGGGAAGGAGTCGAGGCGGTCACCTAGGCCGACGCGGTGCAGCAGGGCCTCGGCGCGGCGGTGGCCCTTTCGGTCCCGGCCTGTCAGCTCGACCGGCAGAGCGACGTTTTCGAGAACGGTAAGCGTTGGAATCAGATTGAAGAATTGGAAGACGATTCCGATATTGCGACGGCGGAAAATCGTACGCTGGTGTTCGCTCAGGGCGGTCAGCTCGACTTCGCTGTCTTGCTCTCGAATATATACCCGGCCCTCAGTAGGACGGTCGATACCGGAGATGAGATTCAGGAGTGTGCTCTTACCGCTGCCGGATTTTCCCAGAAGGCAGATGAACTGGCCGGCTGCAATAGAGCAGTCTACCGCTTCCAGCACACACTTCTCCTGCCCTGCCTCATAGAAAGACTTGCCCAGCGTGTCTATCCGCACGAGCAGCGGCGGCTTTTCCGGCGCCTGTCTCTCATCACTCGCAGTCTCAATCATTGCCAAATCACGCTATGGACCAACGTTTTCGCCATCGACAATTTCGTCCATCGTATTCTATCAGTGAAGAGCAGGGGCGCGGAAAACGATAGAGGAGACAATCCCGGAGTCGACGTCTGTCGGAGCGCGCTTCTACGAGCGCTGCCCTTCAGCATTCAATGTTTGTATTCTCTCCCACCGGATGTTAGCCTTCACTGGTGGTGTTGGAAAACCTGGCGTGCCGCGAAGAAAGTCGGCCTCATGCGAGATAGAGAGGAATGGGATGAAGAGAGACTTGGATAGACTGATGGAAGAACGCAACCTGGACGGTTTTCTGGTGCTAGGAGAGGGGCATGGCCCGGTTATGAGATACCTGACAAGCGGCGGGTACTTTGAGGGGGCCCTGTTACTGAAGCCGCGCGGTGAAGAGGTGACACTTGTTCACGGCATGATGGAACGGGATACCGCGGCAGCCACCGGTCTGCGCACGGTCAACCGGGAAGATCATTTTAACGGGTACGAGTTGCTGAAGGAGTTTGAGGGCGACCGGCTGGCGGCGGGGGCAGCTTACATATCCCGCGCGATGGAGATGGTCGGACTGCGCGGGCGGGTCGGAGTTTACGGCATGCAGGATGCCGGCGCGTCGCTGGCACTGATGGCTAAAGTGAAGGAGCAGATTGAGGGCATAGAGATCGTCGGCGAATACGGCCAGACTCTTTTCAGCCAGGCTTTCGTCACCAAGGACGACTCCGAGCTGGAAATCCTGAAGCGCGCCGGACGGCATACCTGTTCGGTTGTGGGTGACGTGCAAGCGTTCATCCAGGGGCACAAAGTGGGCCGGGATGAGACTTTGCTGAAGGCAGATGGGGAACCGCTTACAATCGGCGACGTAAAGGGGTTCATGCGCGGCCGGCTACACGCCAACGGGCTTCAAGAGGACCACGGCACGATCTTTTCGCAGGGTCGGGATGCCGGTGTGCCTCACAACTCCGGCGATCTGACGATGCCGTTGCAACTGGGCCGTTCCATCATCTTCGACATATTTCCGACAACGGAAGAAGGCTACTTCCACGACATGACCCGCACTTGGAGTCTGGGCTATGCTACCGACGAAGTCCAGGAGGCTTACGACCAGACCAAGGAGATTTTCGACCGTGTTATGGCTGAGCTGGAGTTGGGCCGGCCGATGCGTGAGTATCAGCTCATGACCTGTGATTACTACGAGAGCAAGGGTCACAAGACGGTGCGCAGCCATCCGGGGACGGAAGAAGGTTACGTCCATGGCCTTGGCCACGGCATCGGCCTGGAGATTCACGAAGGGCCGAATTTCAGCCATGCCGCGGGCGAGAAAGCGGTCCTGTTACCCGGCCACGTGGTGACGATCGAGCCGGGGTTGTACTATCCCAGTCGCGGATACGGCGTGCGCGTCGAGGACGCGGTCGCCTACAGTGAGGAGGGTGAACTGATCTGGCTCACCGACTATCCCTATGACTTGGTCATACCGATGAAGGGCTAGAGTAGCGAGGGCAAAAAAGAGTGAGAGGGGGAGTCCCCCTCTCACTCCTCGCGTAGTTATCCGTCGTCGGGGTCAGCATCCCCCTCCGAAACGTCAACTATCTCCAGAGTGTAGGTCCCCTCTTCATCGCCCAGCGCAGAGCTGACTTCAACGATCAGTTGCAGATCGCTGGGAACTTCCAGTTCCTCCAGCGCGGCGTCAGGATCATATGAATCGTCATCGGTCATGATCGGCGAATCGCCGTCAAGATAGAGGGCCAGGTAAGTATCGAACTCCGCGCTGCGGGCAAAAATGCTGATTACATCACCCTCCGAGAGCGGTAGAGTGTACTGCACAACTGTTTGGGCTGCAAGCGTTGCCGTAATGACATCTCCGATCGCGATCTCGCCTCCATCTATTGTCTCCACCGCCAGCAAAGAGTCGAGGTGAGCTACGGCAGCGTCGAGTAGAACGTCGTCATCTTCATCCGCCAGCAGAGTCTCTCTCGTAAGCGGCACGAGCACCGTAGGCACGACTCCAATGCCCTCGATGTGGATTTCGCCGTCGGCATCAACGGCTCGCCCGATGGTAAAAGTGAAGTACTCATCGTCGGGCATCTTAATGCTCTTGATGCTGCCGCCCAGCCCGCCGGTGGGGTAGTGGCCGACGATGGAGGCGCGGTCATCGATAGTCATATCGTAGGAGAAAAACTCACAGGCGCTGAGGCAGAACGGGCCGACGATGACAGCGACTTCGCCATCGTAACGCAGGTCTTCGGCCGGCAGGTAGTAGCGGTCCGCCCCGTCTGGATCGATGTAGAATCCGCCGCGATCCTCATCGTAGTAACCGGCATTGCCCAGGACATGCGGCTCGTGGAAGAAGTAGGCGGCCATCTGATCGGCGAGAAAGCCGCTGCCACCCCCATTCTGGCGCATGTCGATGATGAGGCCATTGACAGCGTAACGCTTCAAAGTGCGGATCATGCGCTCCCACAGTTGTACTGTCAACACGCTGTTGTCGGAGAAGCTGTCGATCTTGACGTAGCCGTAATCGTTTTCGCCGTACTCGTCCGCTTCCAGCAGCTTATAATCTACAGGGATTTCGAACCCGGTTGTCCCCCTTGCAAAGGAGGAAAAGCTGAAGCTGTCGTACTCGCTGATGACCTTCATCGTTTCCGTCACCTCTTCGCCATCCGCGTCTTTCCAGGTCAGCTCGACTTCTGTCTCAATCGGGAAGCGGACCGCATAGCGCATCTGCTGCAAGCGCTGGAAGTGACCTGTGCTGAAGGGCGCGGAGTGAGCCACGGCGTTGCTGATGACGTCGGCGATGGGCACCCCGTCGATGGAGACGATCTCAGTTCCAAGTGTGATGCCAGCTTCCTCGGCCGGGCTGCCTTCAGTGACGTAATTGACGATTACTGGACCTTCCTCGGTTTCTCGTATCGCAATGCCCAGGCCGCCGGCGATGTCCTGCTGGAAGTCTTCGCGAATGAAGGGGCCGCTCACGTGACCGTCAGGAATCGACCAGCTGAAGTCGCGTAGAGCCCGCTGGTAGTCTCGAGAATCCTCATCCGCTGCGGCAGTCTCAAAGCGGGTCAGGAATTCCGTCCTTTTCGCCTCCCAGTCAATTCCCTTATACTCGGTGAATGCGTATTCCTTCTTCAGCAGATCGATCAGTGAGTTGAAGGCGTCGGGATAGGACTGATCGGAGTAGTCGACGAGCGCGATGCCCTCCGGTTCGATCAGATCGACGACAGGGTTGCGTGAACGGTCGAAGCTGAATGGCTCGGCGTCCAGGTTTACGATCGTATACCCTTGAGGCAGGATCACGATCGGGTCATCTTCGGTAAAGAGGAGCCCGTCTTCGCCGAAGCCGGAGGGAAAGCCCTGCTCAGCGTCGGGCGCGTAGACGAGGAAGACTCCGCCGACGATTTCCCGTTCCGTTTCGATCTCGTCGCTTATGCGGGTCGAAGCGTAAGCTGTCGACCAGCCCCCGCCGTAGAGATCCCTCTCCTCAAGGAAGGGATCGCCAAATGTATTGTCCCAGTAAGCAATGGCGAAAACCTGAACGCCCTGGTCTTCCGAACTGTCGTTGTCGACATCGCGGTAGCTGCCCTGGGGTTCGATGGGGAGGGCGAGCGAATATTCGAAGGGCGACGTAAAGAAATCTGAAGTTATCTGGCCGATCGTTTGGGATTTGACTGGCATCAGGAAGTGTTCATTGCGATCGACGAATCCGGCCTGATCTTCGAGGATCACAAGCGGTTGCGCTACGCCAATGGTGAAATAGGGCGCGGTATAGTTGACACTCCCGGAAATCCTGACTGCACCGCCTTCGTCATTTACAATTTGGGCGGCTGGGGGCGCTTCGCTGTCTTCCTGGGCGAGGGTATCGGAAGCGAAAAACGATCCCAAAATCAGTGCTGTAGCAAGAAGAACACAGATCCCTCCAACCAAACGTGCTTTCATTCCATATCTCCTTGAAACTGTCAATTCGTGTCCTGGCAAAGGAGTTCGCCGGCTAACTTACCGAAAAATAACATATTCAGGTTAAACTGCCCTTCTCAAAATCAATCATATCATCCAGGATTTCCGGCAACAAGTGAGTAGGCGTCCATCCGATTTCGGCGGCAATTTTTGAGATTTCCGGTACCCGGCGTCGCAAGTCCTCGAATCCATCTGCATAGGCCTGGTCGTAGGGCAAATAGTGAATTGGCGATGTAGAATCGGAACGGTCTACTGTCAGTTCTGCCAGTTCGCGGATTGTCACCTCATGGTCGCTGCCGATGTTGTAGATCTGTCCGCTGGCTGTCGTCCGGCCCAGTAATCCAACAATTGCTTGCACGACATCAGCTACATGACAGAAGCAGCGAGTCTGCATACCGTCGCCGTAGACGGTCAGCGGCTGCCCTCGCAGGGCCTGCCTGACAAACCTTGGCAGGACCATACCGAAACGGCCTGTCTGTCGCGGCCCAACGACATTGAACAGGCGCATTATTGTGAGTGGCAGTCCAAACTCCTGGTGAGCGGCGAGAGCGAGGAATTCATCGAGCAGTTTGGTGGCTGCATAGACCCAGCGTGTGCGGTCGGGCGGACCGAGGATCAGGTCGTCGTTTTCCGAGAAGGGCAGAGCTGCGCTCTTGCCATAGACTTCACTTGTGCTGGCTATCAGAGTTTGGCAGCTATGTCGGCGGGCGGCGGCCAGCAGGGCGTGGGTGCCGAGAACGTTGGTCTCGATCGTCTGCGTGGGGCGTTCCAGGATCAGGTGCACACCGACTGCGGCCGCCAGATGCACGATTGCGTCGGCGCGACGAGCGAGCCCGTTCAGCGCGAAACCGTCGTCAAGAGCGGCTTGGGTAAAGGAGAAGCGGGGATGCCTCAGAAAACTGCGGATGTTTTCCGCCGAACCAGTGCTGAGGTTGTCCAGAACGGAGACTGAGTCGCCGCGAATCAGCAGTGCGTCGACGAGGTGGCTCCCGATGAATCCGGCACCGCCTGTGATGAGGACATGCATAGGCATCTCCAAACTGGTATGTCCTATAGTTTGGCGCCAGTGGCCAGCAAAGACCACCCGATGGCTGCCGTTTCCATTCTAGGAACCACAACTGCTGCATCAGTGCCGAAAATGCCGCGTACCGGTGAAGGCCATCACCAGGCCCAACCGGTCGCAACACTCTATGACCTCCTCATCGCGTATAGAGCCCCCGGGCTGTACAACAGCGGCCACGCCGTGTGCGGCCGCGGCTTCGATGCCGTCAGCAAAGGGAAAGAACGCGTCTGACGCCATCACCGCGCCGCGTGCTCTTTCTCCGGCCTTGTGTCCGGCGAGCATGACCGAATCAACGCGGCTCATCTGGCCGGCGCCCACGCCAACAGTTGCGCGATTCTTGACGTAAACGATGGCGTTGCTTTTGACGTGGCGGCAGACGCGCCAGGCAAAGGCGAGGTCAACCAGCTGCGATGCATCGGGCGTGTTTTGGGTGACTATGCGCCAGTTGGCCGGCTTGAGGTCTTGCTGGCTGTCGTCCGGCTCCTGTACGAGGGCCCCGCCGTAGACGCTGCGGATATTGAGAGGGTGGGGCGCAGTGCCGCAGGCGCGCAGAATGCGCAGGTTTTTCTTGCGCCGGAGCAAGGTCAGAGCCTCCTCGTCAAAGGCGGGCGCGGCGACAATCTCCACAAACAGCTTAGCCATCCTTTCGGCGGTCGCCCTGTCAAGCGTCCGGTTGACGGAGATGATGCTGCCAAATGCGCTTACCGGGTCGGAGGCGAGGGCGTTGTCATAGGCGCACGACAATGTGTCGGCAGTGGCGAGCCCGCAGGGATTGCTGTGCTTGATGATGGCGACGGTCGGAGCGTCGAAATCCTGAGCGGCCTGCCAGCTGCCGTCCAGGTCCAGCCAGTTGTTGTAGCTCATCTCCTGGCCGTGGAGTTGCTCAAAGGCGAGTGAGCCGTTGCTATATCGATAAAATGCACCTTGCTGGTGGGGGTTTTCCCCATAGCGCATCACTTGCACGCGTTCAAGATTCAGTTGAATCTGCGCGGGCATCTTGGACACTTCCTCTTCTTGCGTCTGCTCCTGCGTCTGCTGCCTTGCAAGGAAGTTGGAGATGGCCGTATCGTAAGCGGCCGTATGGCGAAAAGCCTTCAGCGCCAGCGCCAGTTTGGTTTCTGCGTCCAGCCCGCCATCGGAAATGGCCAGCGCCACTCGCTCATAATCGGACGGATCGCAAATGACCGTCACAGACTCAAAATTCTTGGCCGCTGCGCGCATGAGGGCCACGCCGCCAATGTCGATCTGCTCAACAGCTTCAGCCAGGGATACGCCCTCCTCGGCAACGGTCTGCTGAAAGGGATAGAGGTTGACTATAACCATCTCGATCGGGAGGAGACCTTGCTGTTCCAGCTCGGCCAGATGTTCCTGGGTGCGGCGGGCGAGAATGCCGCCGTGTATCGCCGGATGCAGGGTTTTGACGCGGCCATCGAGAAGCTCTGGGAAGCCGGTAAGGGCCTCGGTGGGTGTAACGGGCAGGCCGGCATAGGCAAGTTGGGTGGCGGTGCCGCCGCTGGCGATCAGCTCAATTCCGGCGTCGTGCAGCTTCTGGGCAAAGGAAGTCAGTCCGGTCTTGTCGGACACTGAGATCAGTGCGCGCTGATTTGGCATGGAGACGCTCCTGTATAGACGCAAAGGTTCTGGCAAACAAAAGAGGCAGTCGGAAAAACCCAACTGCCCCAGCCCAGGCGATCGACTGTGCACAAAGGGAAACAGTTCCCCGCTCCTCTCCCCCGTGGTATCTCTCCACCCAGTTGAAGGGCCAACTGCGTTGCCGATTCTCCGGCAACTGAACCCGTCAGTCCGCCAGTCGAGGAGCCCATCCTTGATTGGTTTGCATGTTATCACAGGGAAAGCGTCGAGGCAAAGGCGACCAAGCTCGAAAGCTCAAGCCATGACGTCAGAATTCTGAAGTTTTCGGGCTGCTAACGACAGTCCTCTATCAATCCCTTGTGACAAATAAATGCTCTGATCCGACTGCTGTCTGCTATACTGTGCAGGAATTTCTGAAGAAAGAAGGCGCACCGTCACAAGGAGAGAACCAATGAGTGATGCCACAGCCCCTCGTGGGGATATTGCCGTTTCCGGCTTGGCCGTGATGGGACAGAATCTGGTGCTCAACCTGGAGCGCAACGGCTACAATGTCGTTGTTCACAATCGCACCACGTCCAAAATGACCGATTTCGCGGCCGAGCATGTTGGCAAAAACCTGATCCCTGCTGTGACGTTGGAGGAAGTGGTGGCGAATCTCGTGCGGCCGCGCCGTGTACTACTGATGGTTCAGGCCGGCCGGCCCGTCGACGCGGTGTTGGACGCCCTTGTGCCACTGCTGGACGAGGGCGATATCGTCATGGACGGCGGTAACAGCTATTTTCCGGACACTGAGCGGCGCAGCCAGGAACTGACGGCTAAGGGCTTGGTTTACATGGGGGTAGGCGTCAGCGGAGGAGAGGAAGGCGCACTTTGGGGACCATCGATCATGCCCGGCGGCGCCGCGGAGGGTTGGGAAGCGGTTGGACCGATGCTGCGGGCGATCTCCGCCAAAGCCGATGAAGACGGCGAACCGTGTGTCAGCTACATAGGTCGCGGCGGCGCAGGCCACTATGTGAAGATGGTTCACAACGGCATCGAATACGGGGACATGCAACTCATTGCAGAGGCGTATGACATTCTGCAGCGAGTTCTGGGGTTGAGCGCAAGTGAGCTGGCGGAAGTATTCGCCGAGTGGGATGAAGGGGAATTGGATAGCTTTCTGATCGAAATCACGAGCAGGATATTCAGGAGGTTGGACGAGGAGAGCGGCCGCGCGCTGGTGGACATGGTGCTCGACAAAGCGCAACAGAAGGGCACAGGCAAATGGACAAGCCAGAACGCCATGGACGTAGGCGCTCCAATTCCAACCATCAACAGCGCGGTAACCGGCCGCATCATCTCGTCGTTGAAGGAGGAACGAATCGCGGCATCCGCGCAACTGCCAGGTCCTGAAACGCAAACCTATGAAGGTGACCGCCAGGAGTTAATAGACGCTACACGTGACGCTTTGTACGCAAGCAAGATCAGTGCTTACGCACAGGGGATGGCGCTGCTGAGGCAAGCAAGCGAGGAGTACGACTACGGGCTGAATCTAGGTGAAATTGCGGCGATCTGGCGGTCCGGCTGCATCATAAGGGCCCGCTTTCTCAACCGCATAACCGATGCCTACAACCGCAACCCGGCGTTGACGAACCTGCTGCTGGACGATGAGTTTCGGGCGGCGGTGACTCAGAGGCTGCCGGCGTGGCGGAAAGTGATCCAGCTGGCGGTTGCGAGAGGTATTCCGACTCCGGCGTTCAGCGCCAGCCTGGCCTACTATGACAGCTATCGCAGCGCGCGACTACCGGCCAATCTGATCCAGGCGCAGCGGGACTTCTTCGGCGCACACACATACGAACGCACGGACCGAGGGGGCATCTTTCACAGTGAGTGGGAGTAGGACTTCAGTTGATTAACCGCTGGCACGCGGCAATCCCTTTCATCCTCCTGTTGGGCGCCGGCTGGATCTGGATCAGCCGCCCGTCCATCGACGCATTGACCTTTGGTACGCCGCGGCCGGCGTTGCACCACCCGGCCCCCGATTTCACGCTGCCGCGCTTTAGTACGGCTGGCGAAGCAGAAGATCGGTTCATTCTTGCAGCGGCGAAGGGTAGACCAGTTGTCCTGAACTTCTGGGCGACTTGGTGCGGCCCTTGCCGCCGGGAGTTTCCGGCCTTGCAGGCTGCAGCCGCGCGACATGGCGGTTGCATGGCGCAGGGCCAAATCGATGGAGAGAACCGGCAGAATCGAGTAGACCGGGACTCTGGTTTGGACTGCGTCCTGTTCCTGGGGGTAAATCAAGGTGAGAGCTCCGACATCGTAGCCCGCTTTTTGAATGAAATTGGGGGCCCGGCAGGGGGAGAAGAGAGTTCGACGACCTGGCAGGCCGGCAGGAGTTCAGCGTTTGAGATTGTCCTGGACAGTTCTCTGGAGGTGGGGCGGCGCTACAACGTTCAGGGGCTCCCACTCACCTACTTTATCGATGCTGAGGGCATCATCCGCGGGATATGGTCGGGAGAAATGAATAGCGTAATCCTGACGGAGCGAATCGCTGAAATACTGCCATGAAGACCGAGCGTGAGAAGCTGGCTGAGGTCTTACGCCATCTGAAAGTCGATGACGCCTCGCACTTGGGGAGAGGGATGACTTCCACCTTATACGACATTGGCGGCGGGCGCGTCCTGAAAATCCACAACGGCAGGCAAGAGCAGGAATATCTCCCGCAGTTGCAGCGCTTTACGGAGCAGCTTCAAAGATATTCCTTCCCATTTGCAGTACCCCTCATCTACGAATACGGCACCGTCAGAGACGTACACTTTCATGTCGAAAGGCGTCTTCCCGGACTGGACTTTGCTGAAGTCTTTCCCCGTCTGACCGTTCTCGAACGTCGCAGTGCAATCCAGTCTTTTTTGGATGGACTTCCCCCCTTGCATGCAGTCCATCTGCCGCACCTGCCATTTGGCGAACCGCTGAACGAAGTGGAGGAGATAACTGCGGACATCTGGCCCAATTACCTGCAGGCGCGCATCGAGGCAACCCTGACACAATCTTACGCCGATTTACAGGAGGACCTGCCCGAGGTGGACCGGATCGTGGAAGGGTTCTACCGGGAACTCAGCGATCTGCCCCTCCGGCCGCAGAAATGTTTGGTGCATGGCGACTACTTCCCCGGCAATGTCCTGTGTGACGAACGCGGCATTCTGACAGCAGTTGTTGATTTCAGTCCGCTGACACTGATCGGCGACCCGCTCATGGATTTGGCAGGTGCCTACTATTTCTGGCGGATCTACGATTTTGTAACCGAGACGGATTACGAATACCTGCGTGGACTGATCGACGCGCGTTATGGTCCCCGTTGCTGGAAGCGCATCGACTTATACTATACCTTCTACAGTTTGCGCTTCAGCGACTGTAAAGTCCCCGACAACCACACTTACCACTGGGGCCTGCACCGTCTGCGGGAGTTGTGAATCTACACCTCCAAGCTGTCCGCGCTCGGCTAGACGGCAGTTGCAGCTAACGCGAATTTGCCGGTCTGTTACCTGGATTGGCCGCAGACTTACCCGCGGCCGGCGGCGGGAACAGGTGCAGCAGAAATACCCACACAAGGATAAGGTCGGGCAGAGCGTAGGATGCGTCGATCAGACCGTGCCCCAACGCCGCCGCCGCCGCGCCCAGCGCGCCGACGGCGATGGCATCGGCGGTCGCCGCCTTCCAAAGGGTGCGGACCCCCAAGGCCAACCAGGCCGCAGCCAGAGCAAGGCCCGGCAGACCAAGTCGTGTCCACCAGTCGAGAACGACGTTATGAGGGTGGTTAAGGCTGGGATCGCGCCAAGCGGCGGGCAGAATGTAGCCGCTGCGGTAACTGTAAAGAAAGTTGTCCGGCCCGACGCCCAGCCACCAATGATCCAGGGCCATCTGCACGCTGCTGCGCCAGAGGCTGAGACGTATGCCGGCTGTGCCTTCTGGGCTGAAGTCCAGCAGGCTGCGGAATCGTTCAGTGCCCAGAAATGGGATCAGCCCCAGTACCATAGCCGCTGCCACGGCGGCCAAGCCCCAACCATATCGCCTCGGTAGCGCAATGCCCGGTGCGGCAAGCAGGCGCCTCCCCGCGATTGCCAGAGCGAGCAGCAATGCCGGCAGGCCAAGAAAGATTGCCCCTTTGCTGAAAGTCAGCAGCAGCGCCAGCAGTTGAGGAAGGGTAAGGAGCAGTGCGCTGCGTGCCGAGAAGGGGGCACTCTTCCAGGACCCGAAGAGGGGGAGTCTCTCCCGCCATGACAGTCTGACTCCACTACTCTCGGCCCAGGCTGACCACCCCCCGAAAATAGCCAGCGCCAGACCCATCGCCGCGCTCCGCTCCAGGTAGAGACCGAGATTATTGGGGGAGCCGTAAAATGCCCGCACCCGGTTGACGCCTTCGGCCTGGATGATGTTCTGCTCCGTGACGTACTGCCAGAGGCCGGCGCAGGCGACAAACGCGCCGCCAGCCAGCCAGCAGAGCGCGAGAAAAGTACGGGCGGCTTTGCCGTCTGCGGCGTTGCGCAATGTCTCATGTAACAACAAGGCAAAGAGACCGGCACTGAGGAAAAGTGTCCGCCATTCACGTAGTGCGACACTTTGTTGCTCGGCCGCGAATGTGGCGACAAGGGCGAAGGAGACAAGGATGAAGAAGAGTCGGTGGCGAGTGTCAAGGGCGGAAGGCTTCTGTTCTGAAGTCCGCAGGAAACCGCGCAGGATGATAAACCTTACCAGAATTAGCGCCATGCCGCCGTAGACGCCGATTTCGATCAGATTCAACGCCCGACCTGGAAGGATGGGTAGCGGGTGGAGATAGAATGGCAACCCGAAGAGGAGTGCACCGGTCCAAAGGATAGGCCGTCGCAACCCGATAAAGCCGAGCAATACCAACCCAGCGTCAGCGAGCAGCCAATTTTGGGCTAATGTACCAGCTCCTGTCATTGCGACGCTTGCGACGGCCAGGCCAACGGCGATGTTCCAGCGTAAGAGATGATCGAGTGTGGAAATGCGGCGTGCCCAAACCTGCACAATACCGGAATCCCTGCTTCCCAGCAGAGTGTGTCCGGCCGAAGAAGTGGGTTCGCCGGACCGGAATTTCGCCGCCGATGAGTTGCCGAGGAATCTGACCAGAGCGGTGATAGCGAGCCAGACTCCTATCAACGCCAGAAGAACAGCCGGCCACTGCGGCCGAGGACCTAAGGGTATCGAGTCCACGGCCACGCCCCGCAGGACGGTCTGGCCCCAACCCCGCCACACCTCGACTGCGACGTCGTGAGGGCCGTCGGTCGAGGCGCGGTGTACGACAATCCACTCTGGAGCCGGACCGGCTGCGGTCTGCTTCTCCGGAGCAAAAAGAGGCCGATAGCCGCTGGGTTGGCCGAGGCTGTCAAGGTTTCCCCGAATAACGGGCAAGTGGTTGGCAGGACGACCGTCTACTGACACGAAGATGTAGCCCCAATAGTCGCCCAGGGCTAACTGCAGCGCGAGATCACGGCCACTGTACTGGAAGGCCATTCGCCCCGACGGCTGTGTCCATGGTTGGTCCGGCTCAGTCGTATCGGCCCCCTCGACAGAAACCTGCCAGCCGGGTTGGAACTCGAAGACAGGGCTGTCCATCGAAGCGACCGCGCCGCTGCGGAGTCTGTCCACTGCGGTAGCGGCAGCCGGACTTTCGGTCTCGCCGCCAGCGGAGACCAGCCAACCTGCGGCCCCGAACAGAAAAAACAGTGCCATTATGAAGAGGTTGTTTGGAGACGTTGAGAGTTGTGCAGGCATGATAGAGACGATCCTATCACACGCAAAAGAATCAGAAGAACCCAGAGCGAGAAAGGTCAGATCCGTGTCCAATGAAACTCTTTCTGCTGCAGCGTCGTCATAGATGCTGTGCAGAGTTCGCCTGTGGCGGCATAGATGACTTTCGTTTCAAGGGGGGAACGGCAAAATGAAAGGGAAATTTTCTGCAAATGCTACAATTGGCCTGGTCGCGACGCTGACCTTGGTCCTGATCGCGGTATTCATAATAAGTACCGCGTCACCGGCGCCAGCAGCTATGGCCCGCGCGGAAACGCTTACCGCGCAAAGTTCCCATTCGGTAACGGTGGTCGGAGAAGGCACGGTCAGCATCGAACCTGACATTGCCACAGCCTCGATCGGCGTGGAGGTGGTACGGCCAACAGTGAGAGAAGCCAGCGCTGCTGCCCAGTCGATTATGGAAGATGTCCAGGCCGCTCTGCTGTCGCAGAATATAGATGAAACGGACATTCAGACCAGACACTTCAGCATCTTTGCCGAGCGCTTTGGACCGGGCGGTCTGCTGGATGAGGACGAAGTGCGCTATCGAGTGAGCAATACGGTTACCATTACAATTCGAGATCTGGAGAGTATCGGAGATGTCCTGGATGCGGCGATCGACTCCGGCGCAAACAACATCTATGGTGTCGATTTCAGCTTGGCGGACCCAGCCTCGGTCGAGTCCGAAGCGCGTGCAAAGGCGGTCGCGGACGCCTTTGACAAGGCGGAAGAGCTGGCCGACCTTATCGGCGTAGGCGTTGGAGAAGTGATGGGAATCAGCGAGATCATCGGCCAGGGTGGTGGCTTCTTCGGCGGGAACTTCTCAAGAATGGCAGCGGCCGAGATGGGAGGGGGCTCTGGTCCTATCAGTCCCGGCGAACTGAGCCTGACGATGCAACTGCAGATCACGTACGAGCTCCGATAGGACATACGGCGAAAGTCAAGAGGCTTGCCGTCGACGAAAACCTCTGCGGGCCCGATGCAGCACTGTTCCCGCCAGATTGAGGGACACAGTGCCTACGGGCCCGCTTCTCCTTTCTCCGCAACACCGAATTTCAAGCACAGCCTGACTGTAGTGCATGCAGGGCCAGTGCCCTGGAAATGTCGTGAAACTGTTCAGGAGTGGAAGCGCGAACACGCTACGCTCGGACAAACCTGGCAAAGACTTTTTGACAGGAAATTCAGCGCTGGCTATAATGAAGAATCTGTGCGTATACCGGATGACGGGTACCAACAAAGGAGGCGGACATGGCTGAAGAGAAGTCGGATGCTAACCCTTTGGAAGAGGCCGCGGCCAATTTGAGTGAAGATCTGGAGGGGGAGCGGGTCGATGTGAAGGGCTCCACTGTCGGAAGTGTTCAGGGTGGTCACGTCTCCATGGCGGACTCCGCGGCCCGCTCTGTGCAAGCGCAGGCACTGAACATGTCCAACGCTGCAGCTGGATTCGTGCAGACGAAATCGCTTGACATGCGCGAAGCCGCGATCGGCTTTTCTGCCAGCGAGCAAGTCACTGTCCAGAGTGGTAACATTGGTTTTCTGGCGTCTGGCCGGTTGAAGGCAGAGGAGTTGTGTACCTGGCTTGTGGTAGCGGGCAAAGTGGAGGGCAACGTGAAAACAACCTTTTCGCCGCTTTCCGCGCTGGCCATGGGAGCCGGATTCGGCTTGGTCGTGATGCTTCTGCGCGGCGTGGTTTCGCGTAATCGAGGCTCAAAAAAAGAGAGCGCACAGTAGAAGGATCCCAAATGTGCAGGCTGCACACATTATTTCAATAGACGATTACTGACAGATGAGTGGAGGCGCCGCGGATCTGTCCCGGGGCCGGTGTCAAAGCAGATTCTCAGATAGGAAAACCTGCGCAATATAAAGGAAAAGTGAGTCGAAGAAAGATGTCAGTACTTACATTGAGCGCCAACTCCCGCAGCGTCACCGGCCGCAAAGTACGCCGGCTCCGCCCCGAAGGAATTATCCCTGTAGTCATCTACGGTGGCGGCGATGCGCCGCGAAACGCCCAGGTAGAAGACGCCGAATTTGAACGAGTGTTGCGCGATGGGGGCAACTCTCAGCTCGTAAAGGTCGACCTGGAAGGTGAAGACATTAATGTCCTAGTCAGGGAAATTCAGCGCCACCCGGTGCGTCACAACTTGCTCCACGCCGACTTCTATACCGTCAACATGTCGGAGACGCAGCAGGTGAGCGTACCCCTGGTTACGGTGGGGGCCGTCACCGTCAGTGCCGACCTGGTGATGGTACAGTCGATGGATAGTGTCGAGATCGAAGCGTTGCCCGCCGACATTCCGGCCGCAATTGAAGTCGACGTATCCCGTCTGGAAACGCCTGAAAATCCCCCGATAACTGTCGCGGACCTGCCAACGATCGCCGGCGTATCCTACATTTCTGATGCGGACGAGCCCATCTGCAGCCTGATTCTCTCCCGCGCCGCCATCAGCGAGGAGGAAGAGATGGAGGAAGAGGAACTATTGGATACCGATGTCGAGCCGGAGGTAATCGGCAGAGGACGAGAAGAAGAAGAGGAAGAAGAGTAAGTCTCTTTCCACCGAATTGTCGAGAGCGCCGGCTCCGGAGTCGGCGCTCTTTCGCGTTTCTAAAGGGATGTCTGTTGAGAAGGTCTGAGATTCAGGGGGAATTTAGCTCCGTCCTGGTACGGAATGCAACTGAATCCACTTCACTTGAATTCCCATTCTTTTCACTGACCCTTCTCAGCGTCGTGGACGGCCTCCGATTCGGCAGTGGACGGATTCGCCAGTAGGGGGCGCGTCAGGAAGGGCATTGGATCTACGGCAACACCATAAACGCGTAGCTCCCAGTGAAGATGTTCGCCGGTACTGCGTCCCGTTGTTCCAACCAGCCCGATCGGGTCCCCGGCCTGTACTTTTTCCCCCGGGACGACAAGCGCCTCCTGCAAATGCCAGTACCCCGTAAACAGACCTGCACCGTGGTCGAGAATCACGCTTATGCCGCGCACGGTCAACGGCTCGGCAAGGGCGACTATGCCGTCCGCCGGGGCGAGAACGGGACTGCCTCCCGGTGCAGCGAAATCCTGTCCTGTGTGAAAGGAATAGAACTGCCCAGAATTGTAGTTTCGGTGGACTCCGTACGGGCTCGTGGTGGGAGCGTCTGTTTGCAGTGGCAAAGAGAACGGGTTGCGCCATTGAATCGGCGTCGCCGCGTGCGACCAGATGGGAGCAAGATAGTCCAGTTCCGCCTGCGAAGTTTCCTGTTCGACCAGAGCACTTTTGTCCGGCGCCAACCTGATTTCCTGAACAGGAAAAACGCGTCCTTGGATGAACACTGGGAAAGAGCGCGTAACGATGACGCCGTTCGCGGCCATATAACTCAGATTCAGGGGGTACACTCCTGGCTCAACTGATGCCTCAATCGGAATGTATCCACCCCATATCGTGACATCTTTGCCCCCCTCGTCTCTTCTTTTGACCGCTAGCGGTCGGATACCCAAGTGCGCCCCATTCCACGTCGCTTCAAGAGCGAGAGGTCGGTCCACTTCAGCCTCGAGCCAGCCGACTTGGCCCTGAACGATGGATGAAGGCACACTGACCACCTTTACCGAGCCAAAGGGAGTCGACGGAGGGGCGTTGTTCTGCAGGAGCCGGATGGGCTGACCCGGGAAAAGGCGCGCGGTTGGAGTCGTGCCATTGAAAATGGCCAACTGGAGAACCGAAAGTCCCTCCCGTTCGGCAATAGCCTGTATCGTATCCCCAGGCCTTGCGATTACGCTCCGACGGGCGGCACCGCGAGGAAGCAGGAGTGTCTGCCCGACGTCAAGCGCATTTAAATCAGTAATTTGGTTTGTGGCTGCCAACACCTCCAACGGGATCCCCAGGTCGGCGGCTATCGAAGCCAAGGTGTCGCCATGTTCGATCACATAAGTGTCGTTTGGCGACTGCGCGGCGACCTGGTCCGGCTGCAAAACGGCTAGGACCAAGAAACATGCCAGCAGGAGGCCGGATGAGACTCTCTTCCTCTGTAGCGAAATGCAGGTATCCAAGTGACTCTTCTTTTGGAAATGCAACTGTCCTGCCCTTGGCGGCCAATCAGATCCTCAAGAGCGGTCGTCTAAACACTCTTCCCGTGGATGCCCTTAAGCGAAATCGCGAATGGAGTGCCGAACTGCTTGCGTTTTCTTCCGAGCACACTGCTGAACTGTAGCGGGTCACAAGGCCGGAGCTCCCGGCGGAGAGCCAGGATTTCCACAGGACACCTATTCCGAACTGGGCTGGTACACTTCAGACTTGAGAACGCCGATATAGGGGAGGTTGCGGTACTTCTGGTTGAAATCCAGCCCGTAGCCGATTACAAACTCATCTGGGACCGAGAAACCGGTCCAGAAGAGGTCGATGTCTACCTCCCTCCGTGATGGTTTGTCCAGAAGCGTAACCACTTCAAGGCTGGCGGGATTTCGGGCCCTGAAGAGCCGTGTAAGATAAGCGAGAGTATTTCCGCTGTCAATGATGTCCTCGACCAATAGCGCGTGACGACCTTCGATCGGCTCATTCAGGTCCTTGAGGATTCGAACGATGCCGGTGCTCGTTGTGGAGGCGCCGTAACTGCTTGTAGCGAGAAAATCCACCTCGTGCGGGATCGTAATCGTTCGCATGAGGTCGGCAATAAAGACGACACTGCCCTTTAGGACCGCAATTAACAAGAGATCCTTGTCCGCATAGCGCTCATCGATCTGCCGGCCCAACCCGCGTATACGGTCCTGGATCTCATCCGCGGAGATCAGTACGCGCTCTACGTCCCGACACGGTTGATTCTGCACGCACGGTTCGGCAGCTTTCTCATTCACCACGGTGACTCCTGATGGGCTTTCAACCATGTGCCGAATAATCTCCTGGTGTGCTGTCCAAACATTGGACGAAAGACCGTTGGGTGGCATCCGGCGCAAGCACCGGATGCCGACCAGCCGGCCCCGGATGGGTCAGGATCGTATCATTCGCCGTAGAGGCTACCCAAATCTGCCCTCTTCCGGCTGGCATTTGCGCACTACAGCGAGTAGCTCACTGAGTATCATCGCGGTCGCCCCCCAGATGGTCTGATTAAGAATGGCGAAATGAGGAACCAGCGCAGATCGATCGGCAAGCTGCCACTGCTCCCGCCGCTGGTGGGCGGGGTCCAGCAGAGCTGCCAATGGCACTTCAAGCAGCTGGGCAACTTCGCTGGGATTGGGTCGAAAGACCGGCTTGGCGTTCAGGCGTCCCACGGTCGGATAGACTTCGAAGTTGCTGGGTCGAATGTAGAGATCGGTGAGCGTGCCGAGGATCTGAACGTCGCTTGGCTCGATCCCCAGTTCCTCGTTGGCCTCTCGCAGCGCTGTCTCGGACAGGTTCTTATCTCCTTCTTCGCAACCGCCTCCAGGAAACGCGACCTGCCCGCTGTGTGTGCCGTCGTACGTAGGTCGCAAGATCAAGGGCATGTGCAGCTGGCCCTGGAGACTGTACAGCAGGACGAGAACGCCACTCTGGCGAGCCGGCGTTTCTGGTCTGTCGTCGGGATGCCACCCCGGGCGCGGTAGTGGCGCCATCAGTGCCTGGGCCGCGCGGCCCGGTAGGGAAGCGGCCAGGTTTTTCTGCAGACAATCGAAGAAACCGTTCAATGAAGCGGTCACAACGCCCCAGTTCCTCGCTGCTTGGAGCCAGCGAAACCCTTAGTCGGTACGACGGGACTGAAAGACGATCTTCCCTTGCTCATCCACTTCCCAACCATATTCGTCCAGATAGATGTCGCCATCCGGCAGGCTCAGGCGGCGGGTCAGGCGGTCGAAAGAAAAGGGGACCGTGCCGTTAGGGTCTGTCAAAACGCCGGCGGCAAAGTCCGAATCGCGCCGCGTGAAGCGCATCACAGTTTCCTCTTGGCGGGTCACCCAGAGTACAAGTGGACGCACGCTCATCGTCAAGTGGGCTCCCAGTAGAGATGAAAGACTCTGCGGCTGCGAGGCGTTATGCGTACGCTGTGAGCGATCTGGTGTCCTCCCACCCATACGACTCGCTCTCCATCGAACAGAATGGGCCAGCCGGCACGTAGGAAGCGTGGGACTTTGCGATCGGTGAGGTAGTCGGCCAGTGGCTTGCCATGTCCATCCAGCCCAAGGGGCTCAAATCGCAGGCCCGCCCGCGGCGTACCGAGTCTGAGCTGCTGGACCGTGTCGGCGTCGACGTACGCCTCCCAACTTGAGAGCCTGCGCTCGCCCGGTCCCGGTCGCGGTCCTGAGGTGTCAGTCGACTTCGCTGCCCATTCGAACGGCAGTTCCTGTCTGTCCACTTCCGCGCAGCGTAGCGTCCAGCGGTCAACAGTGATCTCCCCGGCAACTGTCAGTTCAACTGCCGGAAAGTTCGCCCGCCAAGCATGGTCCAGATAAGGATGCTCGGGCGCAAAGGGCGTAGTGTCCCGATGGTGCAGGCTGAAGGCGTTCCGGGTGCGGGACAGCATTACGTCGGCAAACCAGGTGTAAGGGCCGCCAGAGCGGTCTTCATCACAGAGTGCTAGGCGAAGGCGCTCTACGGCGTCGAAGCCAAGTCCTGTCAGAGGACGCCCCAGCTCCCGCAGCGCCGCACGCAACGCCTCCCGCTGGTCGGCCGCGCTCAGATCGCGAAAGGCAATCAGGTCGAAAACCTGCCGGCAGTGCGCTTCAGGCGACGACCCCCCAGGTGTTGCCGGCGAAGTGTGACTTGAGAAGTTCGTACCCTCACCCTCGTTTCCCCATCGTGTCGCGGCCAGGGCCTGCTGTGTGTAACGCTCTGATCGCTGTACCTCCGCGCCCATTATCGAAGCCGTTCGGCAAAGAGAAGCGACGATCTGTGGATTTATTTTCTTCAGAAGGGGCAAAATCTCATGTCGAATTCGATTGCGTACGAACGTACGGTCCTGATTGGTTGGGTCTTCACGCCAAGGGATATCGTGCTCCCTGAGATATCGCATGATCTCTGAACGCGAAACGCCCAACAATGGCCGGACAACACGCACGCCGGGAACGGGACGGTTCTGAAGGAGCAGCTGCGTCACAGCCCGCATCCCGGCCAGCCCGTGCATGCCGCTGCCTCGAATCAGGTTCATCAGCACCGTTTCAGCCTGGTCATTTGCCGTATGGGCCACTGCGACATCCACCATGCAGCCATCTACCTGATAATCGACAGCCACCTGGGCCAGAAACTGATAGCGCCAGCGGCGGGCGGTCGCCTCCAGATTGCCGCTTTTGGTCAGCGCTTCAGGAGGCAATCTGTTCGTCTCGAAGGGTACGTTCCAGCGTCTGGCCATCTCGACCACAAAGGAAGCGTCTTCGCGGGAGTCGGGTCGAATACTGTGATCGAGATGGGCGACGACCAGATTGAGAGTCCACTCATCGCGCATGCGCGTGAGCAAGTGCAGAAGGGCCATACTATCTCCGCCGCCGCTGACTGCGACGACTACCGTTGTAGGACGGCCGCCGCACTGCGTTGGCGCAGCGAAGAGGCCCTCCCTTTCCCGCGTCTGTCGGACCAGCCCCAGCAATCGTTGGTCGTTATCCGACAGAGTGGCCCGAACAGGCTGGGTCTGACTGATGTCGGGCTGCTCTCCACCTTCCTGAGACCCGGAAATAGGCCGCGGTTGAAACAAAAGATTAGCTCTCCTCTTCGACATGACCCGGAGTACTTTGCCGTGCAATGGGGAACCGGAACATCAGGACGTTTCATGCCTTCGACTCCTTCTGGATCCACCACATTAGGATAGCGGAAGGCGCCGATCATTCGCAAGACGGAGCGACGAAATTGGAACTATAGTCATAGCATTTGTATTTTGTGTCAATTGTGCCTATGGTATACTTGTATCGTTAAAGGTACTTCAAAAAGGCAGTGGGCGGTCCCGGCGCCCATTGTTGATCCGTCCCTGCAAGAAATGGAGATGTCCCCGGAGTGGCGAACCCGTTAGACTGGCTGTTGGGTCTTTTTTCACTCGATATTGGCATAGACCTGGGCACAGCAAATACCCTGGTACATGTGAAAGGCCGGGGGGTCATCATTGACGAACCGTCGGTGGTAGCGATCGACAAGTCGTCTAAGCGGCGCAGTTCGGTCAAAGCAATCGGGCAAGAGGCAAAAGAGATGGTTGGCCGCACGCCATCCCATATCGTGGCTGTGCGCCCTCTGCAGGACGGCGTCATTTCCGATTTCAAGATGACGGAAGAGATGATCCATGCCTTCATTGGCAAGGTTCACGGCAACCGGGCCTTTGGTACGGCCCGCCCGCGCGTTGTGATCGGCATCCCTTCCGGCGTGACCGAAGTGGAAAAGCGCGCTGTACGAGATGCAACCGTCAGCGCCGGCGCGAGGGAAGCGGGCTTGGTCGAAGAGCCGATGGCGGCTGCAATTGGCGCGGGGTTGCCAGTTACGGAGTCCGTTGGTTCCATGATTGTAGACATCGGCGGTGGTACCACCGAAGTTGCGGTGATCTCCATGGGCGGAATCGTCGTTTCACGCTCGATCCGGGTTGCCGGTGACGAGATGAACGAAGATATCATCAATTACAGCCGCCAAAAGTACAACCTCTTGATCGGCGAACGTATGGCCGAGCGAGTCAAGATTGAAGTGGGATCAGCCTACCCACTTGAACATGAACGGACCATGATCATCCGAGGACGTAATCTGATCACGGGTCTGCCCGAGGCGATTGAGATCAGTTCAGTGGAAATCAGGGAGGCTCTTACCGGCTCTGTCGAGGTCATTGTTGATGCGGTCAAAGATACCTTGGATGAAACGCCTCCCGAGCTCGTGGCAGACTTGATGGAGCACGGGATCGTACTCGCAGGCGGGGGCGCTCTTTTGCAGGGATTGGCACAGCGCATTCAGGATGAAAACCGCATGCACGTCTATGTTGCCGACAATCCGCTCTCCTCTGTTGTGCTGGGGACGGGCATGATCCTGGAGAAACCGGAGCACTACGCCGAAACCCTGACAACAATGCAGCGTAAGAGCACGATTCGATAGTTCCCGGCTCGTGTAGGCAAGTCCAGTGTGCCCCCCTTTAGATTTGCATCGAAACGCCTATGCGTAACAGTGATCAACGCGGCTGGGGCAGTGTCAACTTTGGGCTCAAGCTTGTTATCCTCACTCTGACGGCCGTGCTGCTGTTGGCATTGCAGCAGACCGGCCGCCTGGGGACAGTGGAAGGACTGGTCACGATGGTAACCGCGCCAGGCCAGTCCGGGTTGTCGACTTTGACCAACCGCCTCTCCAGGTCCCTGACAAATCTGCGTAACTATCGCTCTCTCCAACGGCGGTTAACTGAATTAGAACGAATCGTTGAAAGCCTGAGCGTTGAAAACCTGCGTTTGCAGGAAGTGGAACGGGAAAATCAACGCTTGCGGGAACTCCTGGAATTCGCCGAAACCAGACCCAGCTTCGAATTGCAAGGTGGGCAGATTATCGCCAGAGTAATTGGGCAGAACGCCACCAATTTCCTGAACGTGGCAATGATCGATCTCGGTTCCCGGCACGGCATCAGAGTTGGGATGCCGGTGGTGAATGAACAGGGCCTGGTGGGCCGCATCAGCGATGTAACGGCAACAACCTCTAAGGTGTTGCTCATCACCGATCCGACCAGCACCGTCAACGCCATTTTGCAGGCGAGCCGGTTGACCGGGGTCATCAGTGGTGAGCCCGGCTCCCATCCGATTATCGGATTCCTTCCCCAGGGCACGGAAATCGGAGTAGGGGAGGTGGTTCTTACCTCTGGAATGGGCGGCAAATTCCCCAAAGGGATTCATATCGGTCAAGTTGTCGAGGTATGGCAGCGGGACGTAAACGTCTTTCAAGAGGCCGTAGTAAGGCCGACGGTGAACTTCAGCCAGCTCGAGGAGGTGATGGTCGTTACGAACTTCGACCCCTCTGAGTTTGTTCCTCTCCTGGACAGATTGCCGGAGCCGCAAGGAGAGACGAGTGACGAGTGAAGGGCATCGTCTCGGGCCTAGGGGATTCTCGGGAGAGAGGAGGAATAGAGGTTCCCTCTTTGGGTCTCCCGGGGCACAGCAGGACGGTGTTCGACAAGGTGTTGCAAGGGGGGCATTCTCTTCTTCGTTCTCTCCATCTAGCCTGGGCGGCTCCTGGCTCATCGTCCCAATATTGGGCGCAGCGGCCGTCTTTCAGGTCGTCGTCGTCCCCAAATTGGAAGTCAGAGGCGTCTACCCGGATCTGATCCTGTTACTGGTGATTGCCAGGTCACTCATTGCGGGAGGACGGAGCGCAGTAATATGGGGATTCGCTGGTGGGCTGTGGATGGATGTACTAAGCGGAGGGGCAATCGGCGCTTCAAGTTTGGCCTTGATGGCAACATCCTTGATGACCGGAATCGGCCACAACGCGATTTTCCGCCGCAATTCCTTCGTACCATTTGTCGCGGCGCTGTCGGGCAGTCTTGTCTTTTCGCTGATCTATCTGGCCATCCTGGTCGGCGTCGGCTACCGGTTCCCGTTCGGTCCACTGGTGGCCAATCTGATTGTCCCAGCCACCCTATACAACGGCGCCGTGATGTTCCTGGCGACACCTGTCTTGAATCGTATGCCCGAAAAGGCGTACTACCCGTAGTTCCCGGAATTCGGTTACCCCCAGGCTGACAAAGTGAAAGGTCTGGCTGAAAAAGACTCCCATGGACGGACGCGCAACTCGCACCGCGACAGCAACTTCCATAATAGTTCGCCTGACGCTGGCGGCGACCTTTCTCGTCTTCTGTATTCGTCTGTATTCGCTGCAGATCGTTAGCGGCGCTTCATATCAGGAACAGGCGGCCGTCAATAGATTGAGAGAGATCGATACCTACGCGCCGCGCGGCGTCATCTACGATCGAAACGGCGAGATCCTTGCACGCAATCGCCCCAGCTTTGTCATTGCCGTCATACCGGCCGACCTGCCTCCGGATGACCTCAGTACGGAATTCGATGAACAGCGCATCGCGCTCGAAAGGCTGCTGGCAGTCCTAGAGGCACATTCGGATCCCGAAATGGCGATACGCATTGCCGAAGTGATGTTTCTGCACTTGGGCCGTGAAGACTTTACGAATACGGTCGAGTCCGCGGGGCTAAGCCTTTCATTCCGTCTCGTTGACCTGGAAGTCATAAGACTGGACGATGAGGGAAACGAAGTCATCGAGGAAGTACCGACTCTGATTCCGGATCTCTCCGAGCCGCTCCCCATCGGCGGGTTATTGGCGCTCTTGGAGCGTGCCGTAGCTCTCGGAACGCAGGGCAGCTCCTACAAACCGATTTCAGTTCTGGAGCTTGTAGATCGCGAGCAGGCGTTTCAGGTGGCAGAGGAAACATTCCAGCTGCGCGGCGTCCACGTGTTGCAGAAACCCGTGCGGGAGTATCCCTACCGCGAACTGGCAGGCCACGTGCTGGGTTTTCTGGGGCCGATCCCCAAACTGGCTGCCGACAAGTACAAGGACAGGGGGTATGAAGACCCGAACGAACCGGTCGGCCTGAACGGACTGGAGTATGAATACCAGGACTCCCTTCGCGGTCTGCCGGGCAGAAGGCTTGTCGAAGTGGACATTCTGGGTCGGGAAAGCCGTACTGTCAACATCGTCCGGGAGCCCGAACCCGGTCTGAATCTGAATCTAAGCCTGGATATCCGTTTGCAGGAAGTAATGCACAATGCCCTCGCGCGTCAACTTGAAGAAACAGGCGCGCCGCACGGGGTTGCGCTGGCAATGGACCCGCGCAATGGGGCGATGCTGGGCCTGGTCAGTCTGCCCAGCTATGACAATAATATCTTCTCCGAAGGGCTGGGCGAGGAATATCAGGCCCTGGAAGTGGAAGATGACACGCGGCGTCCACTTTACAACTATGCCATCGGTGGACTTTACCCTCCCGGCTCAACTTTCAAGCTTGTTTCAGCCACAGCTGCTCTCGCAGAGAACGTAATTACACCGTATACGACACTTGTAGATCGAGGGCCGATCTACCTTCCAAACTACTTTTTCCCCGATGATCCCACCCAGGCCCAGGAATTCGTAAGCTGGAACCATAAGCTCAACATTTTGCACGGTACTATGACCATTGTCGAGGGGCTTGGCCTTTCCAATGACATATTCTTTTACTATCTGGGAGGCGGATACCCAGAATTCATGGTGGGGCTCGGGAGCGAACGCCTTGCCAAATGGATGCGGCTTTTTGGTTACGGGGAACTCACTGGAGTCGACCTGCCCGGAGAGGTCAGGCCAATCGTACCAGACGAACAGTGGAAGAGGCTGGAGTTAGCCGAATCCTGGACGACCGGTGACAGCTACAATATGGCCATCGGCCAGGGCTATGTATTGGGTACGCCGATGCAGGTTCTGGTCACCACAGCGGTGGTTGCTAACGGCGGCTATGTGGTCAAACCGCAGTTTGTGCAGGAAAAGGTAGATTCGCAAGATCAAGTGCAGTGGCAATTCGAACCGAAATTGAAGGAGCGGCTGCCAGTAGACCCGGGCCTGCTTGCTTTTGTACAGAGAGGGATGTGGCATGCAGTCAATGGAGACTATGGGACCTCACCAAATAGTCGCGTTGAAGGGATAACTGTCGCCGGCAAGACGGGCACGGCAGAGTTTTGCGACCCTGATCCGGAGATTCAGGACTGTAAAGATCGAGACCATGAAGGGAATCTTCCTTTCCACGCCTGGTACACCGCCTACGCTCCCTATGAAGACCCTGAAATCGTTGTCACTGTTTTTGTCTACTCAGGAGGAGAAGGATCGGCCGTAGCCATCCCTGTCGCTCAAGAGACTCTTCACGCCTGGTTTCACGATTTGCGTCCTTAGCTCAAATGCCGGTATTGACACTGTCGCTGCGTCCCGCGATTTCCTGCTTCAGTTTTCAGTTTCCGCCATTTGGTTTATATTGTTCCCCGCGACCGATTATCAAGTAATGCCTACAAGGAACGAATGAGTACTCACAGCTTTCCCCCGGCGCGGGGCAGGTCGTCCTCCAGGCCGGACGTACGTATCAAAGGCCGTGGAGGCTATACCGTCGTCGACGTAGCAGACGACAAGGGCGTGTGGCCGGAAGTCGTTGACTTTCTTGCCAGTCATATTTCGCAGGCTGACGGTTTTTTCCGAGACGAGCGAATGTCACTGTCAATTGGCGACAGGGATGTTAGCGCAGATGATCTTCAGGAAGTCAACGAAGTGTTGGAAGAACAGAACATCGTATTGGTGTCTCTGCATACAGGCAATCGCGACTCTTTTCGGGTTGCAAAGCAGTTGGGTCTAGATGTCGTCTGGGAAGGAGACACGCCGCAGCCGGTAGTCAGATTGGAACGCGGGCAAGAAAGACTCGGAGATCGCTTTCTGTCCAGCGCGGCTCGCAAGCTCAACCCGGGCTCACCCCGGAAAGACGGCGGCCTACCGCCTGCAAACGATTTTCATACACCGCCGTTCGCCTCTCTGCCTGAAGAGCCGGTCGTGACGGAGACGGAAGGTGAACAGGCTGCGGTCACGCCTTGGGCAGACGCACCTGGCGCACATTCGGCTCCTCCCCCTTACATTTACCGAGGCAATTTGCGTTCCGGCCAGGCGGTGCGTCACGCCGGGACCGTCGTTATATTGGGAGATGTCAACCCTGGTGCGCAAGTTATCAGCGGCGGCGATGTGCTGGTGTGGGGGCGTCTGCGAGGAACGGTGCATGCGGGTGCCATCGGGGACGCGCGTGCAATCGTAGCCGCGTTGGATTTTGAACCGGTGCAGATGAGGATCGCCCGGCACATTGCCATGACTCCAAAGGGTGCTTCCAACAATCCCGGCTACTGGTTCTGGAAGCGAGAGAGCAGCGGCAAGCCCGAAGTGGCCAGAGTTATCGACAATCAGATAATCGTGGATCCCTGGGATGCAAACAGGTGAAACAGTGAGCGGCGACTTTTCGTCCGCCGCCCATGCAACCACGGAACATCTCGGGTCCGAAGCGGACGGCGGCCTTGTTCTCACATTGACTTCCGGCAAAGGAGGCGTGGGAAAGACGACAACCACTGCCAACCTGGGTACAGCTCTGGCGATGGCAGGTCAACGAGTGATTGTTGTTGATGCTGACATTGGACTGCGAAACCTGGACATTGTCATGGGGCTGGAAAGCAGGGTCGTCTACAATCTGGTTGACGTAATTGAGGGGCGCTGCTCACTACATGAAGCCCTTGTGCGCGACAAGCGTGTGGACGAACTGTACCTCTTGCCAAGTTCCCAGACTCGTGATAAGACCGCCGTCGCGCCCGATCAGATGATGACCCTCTGCCAGGAACTGCGAACTATAGCAGATTTTGTCCTGGTGGACTCTCCCGCTGGCATTGAATTGGGTTTCCAAAACGCGATCGCCGCGGCTTCTGAAGTGATCATCGTAACGACACCAGAAGTCAGTGCGTTGCGGGACGCGGATAAGGTCATCTACCTGCTCGAGAGAGACTTGAACACACAAGCCCGACTCATCATCAATCGGTACAATCCCCGCCTGGTGCGCAGGAAAGAGATGATCTCACGCAATGACATCTTGAGTATCCTTAGCATAGACCTTCTGGGAATCGTACCTGAGGACGAACAGATCACCGTTTCCGCGAACAAGGGCTGGCCGGTTGCCCTGGA
Source organism: Caldilineaceae bacterium (assembly GCA_965204525.1). Taxonomy (GTDB): domain Bacteria; phylum Chloroflexota; class Anaerolineae; order Caldilineales; family Caldilineaceae; genus Bin5. The sequence continues at coordinate 5,298,594 of OZ241994.1, forward strand.
ACGGAAAAGGTATGTCAGCCGCGCCTACCACAATATTGCCCAGCGATTGCTAGGATACAATGTCCCGCTGATCCACTTCCAGGAAATCAGCTGGCCGGAGCGCCTCAGGCGTCTATTTGGCTTGTAGTAGGACGCGAACCGAAAAACCGATGATCAGACACTTCGACAGACCACTCTTCTTTGCCGTCTTACTTCTGTGCGGCATTGGTATTGCCATGACCTACAGTGCTACGAGTACGAACGTAGCACTGACCGACTATTGGCAGAGGCAACTTTTCTTTACAATATTGGGCGCAATCGCGCTGGTTACTGCGGCGCTCTTTGACTACCGGCATCTGGAACTGCTGGCCCAACCAAGCTATTTCCTGCTTATGGTCTCGTTGGTGGCAGTCTACTTCGTCGGCGAAGTCAAGAATGGGGCCCAACGCTGGCTGAACCTGGGTATCGATGTACAGCCTACCGAGGCCGGCAAATTCCTGCTCATCATTTTTTTCGCGTGGTACCTCAGTCGTTTTCAGGACCGTATTCGCAGGCTCCCTTTTTTGTTAGGAGCTGTTATTCTTTTGCTCTTTCCACTCGTGTTGGTATACGTCCAACCGGATCTGGGAATGACCGTTACACTGGCGTTCATCAGCGGCACATTGATACTTATCAACGGCGTCCGGTTGACGCACATCTTCCTGGGCGTTGCGGCCACGGCGGCTGCTTGGCCGCTCTTGAGGGGAACCCTACAGGACTATATGCTGAGACGGATTGATGTTTTCCTCGATCCGGACTCTAACGTTGACGCAGCCTTTAGTGTAAAACAAGCGCTAATCAGCATCGGCAACGGCGGCTGGATAGGATTGGGCTGGGCCGAAGGTACGCAAAATCGTCTGCACTTTTTGCGCGTCCGGCATACAGATTTCATCTTCAGCGTCATCGCCGAAGAGTTGGGCTTTGTAGGCACCGTCATGGTTCTTTTACTGTTATTTTTTGTCATCTGGCGATTGGTCCGCATTGCTGACCTGGCCCAAGACCAGTTCGGACGACTCATCACCTTTGGCGTGGCAGCGTTGATCTTCTTTCAGACGTTCGTCAACGTGGGGATGAACCTGGCAATTCTGCCGGTCACAGGCATGACGCTGCCGTTCCTGAGCTACGGCGGCAGCAGTCTTGTTTCAATGATGGTAGCAGTGGGGTTGGCGCAAAGCGTCGTCATGCGCCATCGAAAGATGGATTTTTCGTAACTGCAGAACGCTAAGCCAGCAGGTCGACGCAGGGGGCCGGCCGCGGGTCACTGCCCCAGCCCCCTCAGCAAGTCTGTCCATAGCCCCGGCTGCAGGCCGATTATGACAACTGCGAGGACGGAGACGACCACGACAAATACCGAGGGGCGTGAAGCGGGAACGAAGAGCGGCTCTTTCTCATCTCCGATTTCTTCAGGTTGCTGGAAATACATCGCCACGACGATGCGCAGATAGTAGTAGGCGCTGATGGCGCTGTTTAGAACGCCGATCACCACCAGCCAGGCCCAGCCAGCCTCCACGGCCGCCTTGAAGACAAGGAATTTGCCGAAGAATCCGGCCAGCGGTGGAATCCCACTCAAACTGAGCATGAATATAGCCATTGCCGCAGCCAGGGCCGGGAATCTTTCGGCGGCGCCAGCTAGTCTGCTCTGCTCCACGTCATTCTCATTCCCAAATTGTCTGTCGAGGGCAATCGTCACCGTAAACGCGCCGATGTTCATGAATGCATACGCAAAGAGATAGAAGGCAGCGGCAGACGAAGCCGCAGCTGTCCCCGCTACCAGCGCGATGAGAATGTTGCCGGCGTGGGCGATTCCCGAGTAGGCCAGCATCCGTTTCACGCTGCTCTGGCGTAAGGCCGTCAGGTTGCCTACGGTCATGGTCAGGACCGCAAGAATTGCAAGGGGCATGGCCCACTGGTCATGATATGAAGGCAAGGCTGTTATCATCAGCCGGAAGAATCCGGCGAAGGCCGCGGCCTTCGTGCCCACGCTCATGAATGCCGTCACCGGGGTCGGTGCGCCCTGATATACGTCCGGCGTCCACATATGGAACGGGACAAGGCTCACTTTGAAGCCAAAGCCAACCAGTAAGAGTGCAATCCCTGGTAATACCAGAGAGGGGTTGCCTCCGCCAGTTGCGAGCGTCTCGTGGATCTGAGTGTATTTGGAGCTGCCGCCGGCACCGTAAAGAAGGGCACAGCCGTAGACGAAAAATGTGCTGGCGAATGCCCCCAATAGAAAGTACTTCATGGCAGCTTCAATGCTGCGGGGGTTTTCCCGGTAGAAGCCGCTCAGAATGTAGAGTGCCAGGGAAAAGATTTCGAGGGCGATGAACAGGACGATCAAGTTCGTAGCCGTGCCCATCAGCATCATGCCGATTATCGCCAGCAGGTGCAGCGAGTAAAAGGCTCCCCCTTGGCGCTCGATTGCCGGGAAGTGGTTACGGCTCAGCAATACCCCCAGTACGCCGGCAATCAGGATGACCAACCGCACGCTCAGCGCGAAACCGTCAGATACCGCCCCGTCCAGATATTCAACCGGTGCCCTGCCCCAAATCATCACGGACGCGCCGATGCCCAACAAGAGAATTACAACCGAAAGACCGGCCAGCAACTGTGATCCGTTCTGCCCACGGCGACCAACGTCGACCATCATCAGGACCATCACGCCAACTGCCAGAACGATTTCCGGCAGAAGAACTACTGCATTGTCGAAGAGAAGAGCGGTATCCATTGTCGTTAGCGGATCGTGGTCAAAGAACTGTTGCCAGAATTCAGTGGCGGCTGGTAGCTGCTATCTACGAGCCACTCGTCACCAACTACGGGAGTTTGGACAACCTCCAGCGCCGCCACAGAGGGATTGATTTTGTCCAAGAAGAAATTTGGCGCCAGGCCGATCGCGAAGAAGAGCAGCACAATTGGCAGCAACTGACCGATCTCGGCCCAGTTCAAGTCGGGCAGCTTCCCCTTGAAATTGGCGGGATTCGTCAACTCGCCCTGTGCCACCTGTCTGAACGCATGCAGCAGATACCAGGCGGCCAGGATGACTCCGGCGGTGCCGAGGACGGCAAAAAGCGGTGAGCTCTTGTATGTGCCGAGCAAGATCGTAAACTCGCCGATAAAGCCGTTCAGACCGGGAAGGCCCGCGCTGCTCATCGCTACGACCAGGAAGAAGAACGAAAAGATCGGCACACTGGCCCAGAGGCCGCCGTAGTCCTTCAGCAGCCGCGTGTGCCGCCGCTCATAGAGCATCCCTACCATGAGGAACAGCGCTCCGGTGCTCAGACCATGATTGACCATTTGCAGTACTGCTCCGCTGATCCCCTGCTCATTCAAAGCGAATATGCCCAATACGACGAATCCCATGTGGGCGACTGAAGAGTAGGCAACCAGAGACTTCAGATCCCGCTGCGCCAGCGCCACGAGTGCTCCGTAAAGGATGCCGATGATTGCCAGAAAGGATATGAGCGAAGCGTAGTCGGCGACGGCCACAGGGAACAGCGGTAAGGCGAAACGCAGAAATCCGTATGTTCCCAGCTTCAGGAGTACACCGGCCAATATGACCGAACCGGCGGTAGGGGCTTCAACGTGCGCGTCGGGCAGCCATGTGTGAAAGGGGAACAGCGGAACCTTGATGGCGAAGGCAAGCGCAAACGCAAGAAAGGCCAACTGCTGTAAGCCCGGAGGCAGACCCGCTTCCTGCAACTCGAGCAAGTCAAAAGTGCCGGTATTGAAATAGAGCGCAAGTATTGCCACCAACATGAGCGCTGACCCTGCCAGCGTGTAAAGGAAGAACTTGACGGCGGCATATATGCGATTCTGACTGCCCCACTTGCCAATCAGAAAGGCCATTGGAATCAGACTGAACTCCCAGAATACATAGAACAATACAAGGTCCAGGGCGAGAAAGACGCCCAGAACAGCCGTCTCCAGCAGTAACATCAAGGCCAGATACCCGCCAAGATTCTGCTTGACATGCTGGTTGCTGAATGCGACCGCGATCGGCATTAGCAGTGTCGTCAATAGGACTAGCCACAGGCTGATCCCATCCACACCCAAATGATAGTAGATGTTCAGGTCCGGCATCCACGCATATCGTTCAACAAACTGCATGTCCGGGATTTCTTGCCAGCCGGGCAGCAGCAGGAGGCTCACCACAAAGGTGGCGATGGTCGCACCGAGAGCCAGACCCTTTTTGAGGCTATCGCCGGGCGCCAGCAGAACGGCGATGGCGCCGACTACTGGCAAAAAAGTAAGGATCGAGAGCATAGAAACACCAATGAATGGTCGTTAGCTAAAGGTGGTACGTTCGAGAGCTGAAGCGTTGTGCATTTCTAGCCTCCGATCACGAACCACAAGAGTAGGGCCACTACGCCGCAGAAGAGACTCAAAGCATACGTCGGCACGAGTCCGTTGTGGACCTTGCGCAGGTTGCCGCCTAAGGTCAAATTAACCTGACCGACAAGATTTACCGCCCCGTCAACGACACCTTGGTCAACTACCTGATTGAACCAGGCGGAGAGGCCAAGCAGGGGACTGACGATCCATGCGGCGTAAATCTCATCCACATACCATTTGTTGCGGGCAACTAGATCGAGCGGGCTGACCAGCCTCGCCACGCCCCCGGAAAACCTCCCGACTCCGGTTGAAGGGCCCTTGACATAGCGCCCGTAGACCAGTCCGATGCCGGCCACTGCCACAACCGCACTGACGGCCAACAGAACGAACTCCATGGTCACGTTCGGATGGAAGGCTGGCGCGCCAACGGCTGTTTCCAGATAGTGTTCCATGGTTAGCAGGACCGGCAAGTTCAGAACGCCTCCGACTACGGCAAGAACTGCCAGCACCCAGAGAGGCTTTGTCATGACTGCTGGGCTTTCGTGCGCGTGCTCATGGACATGCTGATCGCGAGCCTCGCCCAAAAAGGCCATGAAGACAGCCCGAAAGCTGTATATCGCTGTAAGCAGGGCTGTAAAGAGACCGATCAAATAGAGAAGGATGTTGAAATTGGCGACGTGCAGCAGTATTCCATCTTTGGAGAAGAACCCGGACAAGGGTGGCAGGCCGGCGAGAGCCGATGCACCGATCAGGAACAGCCAAAAGGTCGTAGGCATCTTCGCCCGCAGATTTCCCATTTTGCGGATATCCAGCTCGCCGCCGGGAAGGCCGTGCATCACGTTTCCGGCTGCGAGAAACAGCAGCGCCTTGAAAAATGCGTGCGTCACGAGGTGAAATATGGCAAACGCGTACGCACCTACGCCCACACCCAACATCATGAAGCCAAGCTGAGAAATCGTCGAGTAAGCGAGGATCTTCTTCAGGTCTACCTGTGTCAATGCGATTGTCGCTGCCATCAGCGCGGTCAAGCCCCCGACCCAGGCTGCGAGGCTGCCAGCCACTGGAGCAAGTTCCCAAAGGAAGTGCGTTCTTGCCACCATATAGATGCCTGCCGTCACCATCGTGGCCGCGTGGATGAGCGCGGAAACCGGCGTCGGACCGGCCATTGCGTCCGGCAGCCAGACGAACAGAGGCAACTGCGCGCTCTTGCCGGTCGCTGCCAGCAGGAGTAGCAGGCAAATTGCCGTCGCCGCGCCGGTCGACAGTGCGCCGGCGCCGTGGTGAATCTCTTCGAATACGACAGAGCCGACACTGGTCCAGATCAGGAAAACGGCCAGCATCATGCCAAAGTCCCCGACCCTGTTGACCAGAAATGCCTTCTTACCGGCATCCGCGTAGTGGCCGTAGGACTCGTCATGACGGTCGAAATAAAACCCTATGAGCAGATACGATGCCAGCCCCACGCCTTCCCAGCCAACAAACATCCCCACAAAGTTGTTGCTGAGTATCAGCACAAGCATTGCCAGGATGAAGAAATTCAGATAGACAAAAAATCGCTGGAAGTTCTGTTCGCCGTGCATGTATCCGCCGGCGTAGATGTGGATCAGAGCGCCAACTCCGGTTACGACGAGAGCCATGGTCACGCTGAGCGGGTCGATAAGCAGTGCCGCCGGCGCGTGAAAGCTTCCCACCGTGATCCAGTCCCACAGGTGGACGGTTGTGGAACGGTGATGCTCATCTAGGCCCGCTAATCCAAAGAAGAGCCCCAAACTTATAATGAAGGAGAGGACCACCATGCCGGAGGCGACGACATGGATACCCCGCTCGCCCAGTCTGTCACCGACAAACAGGTTTACAAGCGCGCCCAGAGCGGGAAACACCAAAATAAGCCAGGCTAATTCCAACATAGGTTCCTCATAACAGCTCTTTGTCGGTCGATTTCGGCTCTTGCGTGGCGCCGGTTGCGTACCAGATCTTCAGAAAAGTGAGACTTGGGATCAGGATCTTGTGGTCACCACTTCAGCAAATTGATCTCATCGATATTGATGCTCTGCCGGTGGCGGACATTGGCGATCAGGATTGCCAGTCCGACGGCGACTTCGGCTGCGGCAACTGCCATGATCATGAAGACGAAGATCTGCCCTTCGAGATTGCCCCACTGGCGGGCGAGGGCGATCAAAGTCAAGTTCACGCTGTTGAGCATCATCTCAATGCACATGAAAATGATGAGAGCGTTGCGGCGCAGCAAGACACCGGTGGCGCCGACGGTAAAGATAATGGCTGCCAGGACCAGATAGTAGCTTGTCTCTACCATTATTCGTTCGCCTTAACGGACGGGATGCCTTCGCTTGCGCCTTCCTGCTGGCGTCCCAGGACAAGAGCGCCAATCAGCGCGACGAGCAACAGAAGTGCGACCAGTTCAAAGGGAAGTATGTATTTTGTAAACAGTTCGATACCGACGGCCTCTGGTGTGCCGCCCTGCAGGAGGGCCGCTGTATCTTCAGACGGGCCCATCATGCGTGACAGCGCGCTATAGGAGATAACCAGGAGTAGAATGATCCCCAGGGCGATGCCCACAGTGCGGCTCCACGCCCGCTGTGCAGCACTGAAGTCGTTCGTATCTCCACCGATGAGCATAATTACAAACAGAATCAGGATGACGATTCCCCCGGCGTAAACGATAACCTGTGCCGCTGCCAGGAACTGCGCGTCAAGCGTGATGTAGAGCACTGCCAGGGTGGCAAAGTTGGTTAGCAGAAAGAGCGCGCTGTGTACCGGTTGTCGACTTGTCACAACGCCCAAGGCAGCAGCCAGGCTGACAGCGCCAACAAGAAGGAAAAATAGAAGCGACCAACTCATGAAAAATTACTCCGGTCGAATGATGACCCTGGGCATGTCTGGCTTGAGAAGTTCCTCTTTGGTGAGGACAAAATCCTTACGCTCGTAGTTGGCCATGGCAAAATCGTGGCCGAGGACAATGGCCTCTGTAGGGCAGGCCTCTTCGCAGTCACCGCAGAAGACGCATCGCAGCAGATTCAACTCGTAGACCTTGGCATGACGCTCACCCGGCGAGAGCGGCGCATCCGGGTCGTTCTCTGCTGCTTCAACGTAAATTGCCTCTGTAGGGCAAGCGGCTTCGCAAAGACAGCAGCCAATGCAACGCTCTAGTCCGTTGGAATAGCGCCGCAGCTCATGACGACCGCGGAAGCGGGGATAGATCGGAATATCCTCATGAGGAAACTCCACCGTCACGGGCTTCTTCCCCAAGTGCTTGAGCGTCACACCCATAGCCTTGCCGATTTCGGTCGCGCCCTTCAGAAAATCACCCAACTCCATTGAATTCCTCTTTCCTCTGCAATTCCTACTTCAGGAAAACGGCCAGGACTGCCGAAATGCTCACGTAGACCAGACCCAGCGGCAGCATGAACTGCCAGCAGAACTTCATCAACTGGTCATAGCGGGGCCGGCCGATGCTGGCTCTTACCCAAATGAACAGGAACAGCAGAATCAAAACCTTAATCAAGAGATAGATGGGCCCAAGCCAGATGTACTGCTCAGCGAATGGGCCTTTCCACCCGCCGAAGAAGAGGGTCGCCATAATCGCACTGGTGGAGATCATGTTGACGTATTCGGCGATGAAGAACAGCGCAAACTTCATTCCGCCGTACTCGGTCTGAAATCCTGCCACCAACTCGTTCTCTGTCTCCGGCAGATCAAAGGGACTACGGTTGGTCTCCGCCAGAATACAGATGAAAAAGAAGGGGAAGGCCAGCCACAGCCAGATCCATTCCCACCACTGACGGGAGCCCTCGACCAGGTCGACGAGACTGAAGCTGCCAGCCAGCATCAGAATGCTGACCAGAAAGAGGCCCAGTGGCAGCTCGTATGAAACCATCTGTGCAGAAGAGCGCAGCGCGCCGAGCAGCGAATAGTTGTTGTTGCTGCTCCACCCAGCCAGAATGATGCCGTAACTCTCGATTCCTGCGACCGCCAGAATCCAGAGAAAGCCGATATTCACGTCGGCGATGGCAGGAGTCCCCTTGGCGATAGGGATGACCGCCCAGATAATCAACGCCGGCACAAGCGCCAGGGCTGGCGCCAGCAGATAGACCGGCTTGTCGACGTGATTGGGGATGATCTCTTCTTTGAAGAACGCCTTTACGGCGTCGGCGGCCGGTTGCAGAAGGCCGAACTTGCCCGCCCGGTTAGGGCCGTAACGTACCTGGAAGCGGGCCAGCAGCTTGCGCTCATACCAGGTAAGGTATGCGAAACCGGTCAGCAGTACGAAGATCAGTATCAGCGCACGGATGGCCGGGAAGACCAATAACTGTAACCAGTCCATTTAACGTTTTTCCACTTTGACCCGCTGGGTATAGCTGCCGTTGAGCAGGGCGCCCACCGGCGCGCCGGGAAGACTCTCCGGAATCCAGGCCGTGCCCGTCTGCACCTGCACGTCGATCCCTACGGTCAGATCCAGGTGGCCCTGCTCACTCTGCACTGTGACCGCAATGCCCGGATCCAGACCGAATTCAGCGGCGTCAGCAGGATTCAAAGTCACGGTGGCCCCATGTGCCATGTCGTGCATCTGATCGGTCAGGCTGAAGAGCGTGCCGCCGTCATACAGGACAGTGCCGGTTACAAGGTTGAGGGGAAATTCGGCGTTGTCCGCGGCGAATTCGGGTATCCCCTCTGACGTCCGGCCGCCGGAAGATTCTGTCGCCGGCGCGGAATCGGCATCCCATTGTAGTCCTTGATCTCCCAAGGCCTCCCACGTCAGGGCCGCATAGGCCGGGACAGCTCTGGCAATCTCTGCAGTGACGCTGCGAGCGTCCGAAAACGGCCAATTCGCACCCATCTGCTTGGCCAGGTGTGTCAACATCATCCAGTCAGGCGCGGCACGTGACTTGGGATCGGAGACGGCCTTTGGCGCCCTCTGCACGCGCCGCTCCAGATTGGTGTAGGTGCCGTCGCTCTCAGCCCAACCCAGTACAGGCAGCACAACATCCGCCTTCTGCGCGGTCTCGGTGGGCAACAGATCGGTGACAACGAGCAGTTCAAGTTCTTCCAAGCTGGCAGACCAGTCCGGCGACTCGGCGGCCGGGTTGGCGCCGTTCACGAAGAGGGCTCTCATTTCCTGGCTGTCCAGCATCTGCTTGTAGGTATAGCCAGGGGAAGTGGAAAGGCTGCAGCCCCAAAGCGCTTCCAACCGTGTTCTGGCGCCTGCATCATCCAGAGGGAATTGACCGGGCAATCTGTCGGGAAGGACACCCATATCGCGGCAGCCCTGAGCATTGCCATCCAAGCCGGCATAGGCCAGTCGCGTACCCTCGCCGGCCGCTTGGGCAAGCTGTATTAAGCCGTCGCGGACACTGGGACCGTCATCCCCGCGCGCTGCCATGGGCCCGTAGATAATCAGCGCTTTTTCACTCGCCTTCAGCAGTTTGGCCGCGGCCTGAATCGGGGATTCATCTTCGGAAAGGTCGGCCTCTTGCACGGCCTGCAGGAGGTGATTCAGGAGCGATGACTCACCGCCCGGCACGTAAGCCAGGTAAGGGCCGTCATACCGGGTCAGCTCGATCTTGCGGGCGTGGGCGATGATCAGTTTGACCCCGCCTCGAAGGATGGCTCTTTTGAGGTGCAGGTCCAGTATCGGCAACTCTTCGCTGGGATCCACGCCGAACAGCAGTACAGTATCGACCTGAGGGTCGGGCCCGTACTGCGGTTTCATCAGTTCCGCCAGAGCGGGCAGACCTGTAGGCAGTGCCGCAACCTCACCGCCGTCGCGGTGGTCGATGTTGTTCGTCCCAATCACTGCCCGCATGAATCGTTGCAGCGCGTAGTTGCTTTCGTTGCTGATTTTCCCGCTGCCTATGGCGCCGATGCTATCCGCCCCGAATTTCTCCTTGATGCGTGTTATTCGGTCCGCGATGTAGGCCAGTGCCTCGCTCCACTGCACCGGCGTCAGCTTGCCCTTCTTTCGCAGTAGCGGCGCCGCCAGCCGGTTTCCATCGTTGACCCAGGCGTGGGCAAAGCGGCCCTTATCGCAAATCCACTGGTCATTGACCTGCATGTTTTCGCGGCCGACAATGCGCCGCAACTGGTGCGTGCGGCTGTCCAACCGTACATTGCAGCCCACAGAACAGTGCATGCAGACGCTGGGCGTTCGCTCTATCTCCCAGGGTCGGTAGGCAAAACGGGAAACACGGTTGGTCAACGCCCCGACCGGGCAAAGGTCGATGATGTTGCCGCTGGTCTTGGCGTCGACAGGACGCCCGTCCTGGATGTCGACGATCGTGTCGTTGCCCCGCTCAAACAGGCCCAGTTGCGGCTTGTCCTCCCACTCCTCCAGATAACGGATGCAACGCCAGCAGAGCACACAGCGCTCCTGGTCCAGCACGATCGTGTCGGATATGTCATAGTGCTTTTTGGCGAGCCGCTTCGGTTCGATCAACTGGCTGATTCCCGGTCCGAAACGCATCGTCTGGTCCTGCAGCGGACATTCGCCGCCTTTGTCGCAGATTGGACAGTCCAGCGGATGATTGAGCAGGATGAAGGCCAGGTTGGCTTCCTGCACTGTCCGCACCTGTTCTGTATTCGTACGCACAACCATCCCGTCGCCGACCGGCATCGTACAGGAAGCCATCATCGCCGTGCCGCGAGGACCGTCCACTTCCACCAGGCACATGCGGCAGCAGCCGACCGGGTCCAGCTTGGGATGCGAGCAGAAGACCGGAATCTCGATGCCCGCCATGCGCGCTGCGTCCACCAACAGCGTCCTGGCAGGGACCGACACTTCATTTTCGTTGATAGTGAGTGTTACGTTATCAGTCATAGACGATTACGTCTCCGAGAAAGAGGAGAAACTCTTCATGTTCGTCAGAGTCAGGCTTCGCCGGCGGCTGGCGACAATAAATCGTCAACCGCGACATAAAAATCCGGGAATGCAAGTGGCGCTATTGACATGCCTTGATTTAACGTTAGTTTCGTCTGGTAAAGTGCCTCGCCCGAGGGAGAGCTGCGCGGATCGCGGTAGACCTCCAGTACATCATCGACAAGATTCCAAATCCAGTACTCAGTTATCCCTGCTTGGGCATATAGTTCTCCCTTCTTGGAGCGATCTATGCTCAAGCTCGATTCAGCCACCTCCACCAACAAGAAAACTTCAGACGGGCCGGGGTGACGTTCCGCAAATGCTGCACCCATGTCCTTCAAAAGAATCAAATCCGGCTCCGGTTCGGACTCTGAATCTAAAATTGAAATCGGAGCCTGAACGCGCAGTCTGATTCCCCCTCGCGTTAGAAGGGATGAAAAGACAAGCAAGAGGAGGTCGACCGCATTTGCGTGCGGCGGATAAATCGGACTCATTGACACCAAGACTCCTTCGAGCAATTCGACCCGTTCGTCCTCATCGAAGAAGCCCGTCTCAATCAGCGAATGATATTCATCCAGCGTGAACCGCCGCAGAGGCACACCTTCCACCGGCGCAATCGGCAGAACTGCTTCCCGTATTTTGCTTCGCTCGCTTCCGGCCTGTGAGCTTGGGTCAGGCGAGACAGGTGGCGCTGCCGTAACCATCTGAATCTTCTCAGTTGTCCCCAGAAACAATGTCATCATGAAGCACGATATTCCCGCCGGCCGGCGCGAATGTACTGTCACGCAAGCCGCTTTCCTCGTGCGTATTCGGGCGATAATCCGGGCGAATCGGCAGTACCGGGCCGACCTCGTCCGGATTGGTATTCTCAATCTGCGACGAAAACTCAGGTCGGAACTTGAGCAGGTTACTCTGCAGGCCCCATACCGACGCCTCGCCAAAGGGGCAGAAGCTCTTGCCGGCGATATTGTCGGCGATGAACTCCATCAGCTCCAGGTCTTTACCCAGGCCCTGCCCTTCCTCAATGCGCAGCAGGATCTTCTCCAGCCAGGCAGTGCCCTCGCGACAAGGCGTACACTTGCCGCAGCTCTCTTCGCGATAGAAGCTGAGCGTGCGCCGCGCAACCTCGACCATTGAGGTACGGTCGTCGATCGCGATCACGCCCGCCGAGCCCAGCAGAGAACCGGCCTCGGTGATGCTCTCGAAGTCCAGCGGCGTGTCGAACTGATCGGGTGTCAGCAGCTTCATCGACAACCCGCCGGGAACGATCGCCTTGATCGGATGGTTCTCATCCTCCGGCCCGCCTCCGTATTCGTTGATCAGTACGCTTAACGGCGTGGCGTGGGGAAGTTCATAGAGCCCGGGCCGTTTGACGTTGCCGCTCAGGCAGAAGATACGCATCCCCGGGCTGCGTTCAGTACCGTACTCCTTGTACCAGTCGACACCATGGCGCATAACGTGCGTCACGTTGCAGATCGACTCGACGTTATTCACGATCGTGGGTTTGGCATATAGCCCTTCCACGGCAGGGAACGGCGGCTTGAGGCGCGGCTGTCCCCGATATCCCTCAAGGCTCGTAAGCTGGGCGGTTTCTTCGCCGCACTCGTAGGCGCCGGCGCCGCGGTGCATCACAATATCCAAGCTGTTGCCGCTGCCGAAGATATTGTCGCCCAAGTAGCCTTTGGCTCTGGCCTCCGCCAATGCATTCTGCATGCGAACATAGGCAAAATAGTACTCGCCGCGAATATAGATGAATGCCTTTTCCGACTCGATCGCGTGGCAACTCAGAATGATCCCCTCGATGAGCTGATGGGGATCATACTCCATCACGATACGGTCCTTGAAGGTGCCCGGTTCCGATTCATCGGCATTCACGACCATGTAGCGGGGTTGTACACCCTGCGGCAGGAAGCCCCATTTGACACCAGTGGGAAAACCGGCGCCGCCGCGGCCGCGTATACCGCTCTCCTTGATCTGTTCGACCATGTCGGCCGGCCCAATCTCACTCAGCACACGTCGTGCCGTGGCATAACCGCCGTCCGCCTCGTATGTCTTGATCCTGTGACTGTCCGGTACGTTGAGGCGGTCCATCAGGTAACGGGGATCCATACCGCCGGTGCGGTAGGGGCCGTCGGACGCGCCTTCACTGTTGGGGTCGGCCTCCGGCGTCCAGCGCTCCAGGCTGCGGAAGCCGTTGCCCGCCTTGAGCAGGTCAATCGCCTTCTCCACATCCTCAGGCGAGTCGAGATTCTCGAAATAACGGATCTGGCCCGTCTTCTGGTCTGTGACGATCGCCATCGGCGCCGTGCCGCAAGAGCCGAGGCACTCCATGTGATCGAGCGCAAACTTGCCGTCCTCGGTCTTTTCGCCGTGGTGAATGCCAAGCGCTGTCTCAAAATTGTGTAGGCACCGGTTCCCGCCCCGCAACATGCAGGGCACGTTTGTACAGACTTCGATATGGTATTCGCCCTTGGGCTCCTCATGCAGCATGTTGTAGAAACCGACGACCGCACCCACCTCAGCCGGTGCGATCCCCAGGATTTCTGCCAGTTTGTCCTGTGCATCCACTGGGCAGTAACCGTACTCCCGCTGGATAACGTAGAGCGCCGGCAATATCCCCGAACGCTGCCGGCCCGCAGGATAGCGTGCCAGTATTTCGCTGATCTCTTGCCGCATCTGTTCCGTAATCATTGAATACCCCGGCGCCGGTTAGCAGAAATCGGCGGCCCAATGCTGAGCCTGCCGAACAGCCGTCGAGCTAGCGGTCTACCTCACCAAGTACAATATCGATCGACCCAATGTTGGTTACAACGTCTGATAGCATCTCACCGCGACTGATATGGTCGATGGCGTAAAGATTGTTGAAGCTGGGCCCGTGAACGTGCAGCCGGTACGGCTTGGCCGAACCGTCACTGTAGACGAAGAATCCCAGTTCGCCTTTGCTGTTTTCGATGCCGTGATAGAAGAAGCCGGGCGACACATGGAAGCCTTCCGTCATCAGCTTGAAGTGGTGAATCAACGCTTCCATACTCACGTCCAATTCGGCGCGCGGCGGCAGGGCCACCTTGCGATTGTTCGACTTATACAGACCGCTGGGCAGGTTGCCCACCGCCTGCTCCAGGATGCGCACGCTCTGGCGCATCTCTTCCATTCGGATATTGAAGCGTCCGTAGCAGTCACCGTTGTCGCTGGTCGGCACCTCGAACTCATATGACTCATAGCCGCTGTAAGGTCGATCGCGGCGCAGGTCCCAGTCGATACCGCTTCCGCGCAGCATCGGCCCGGTCAAACCCATGGCCAGGGCGTCTTCGGCGCTGATGAAGCCGATACCGGTCAAGCGTTCCTGCCACAGCGGCGCCTCCGTAATTAACGCCTCATACTCGTTGATCTTTTCCGGCATCACGCGCAGGAAATCCTTCAACTCAGCGATGAAAGCATCCGGCAGATCCTGCCAAACGCCGCCGATACGAATATAGCTGACGGTAAGCCGCGCGCCGCAGGCCATCTCGAACAGGTCCAGAATCCGCTCCCGTTCGCGCGTCGCGTACATGAGGAGGCTCATGCCGGTGCCCGAGACATCCAACACGTGCGTCGCCAGCCAGAACAGATGAGAAGCGATTCGCTGCATTTCGGCCATGATCACTCGGATCACCTGGGCCCGTTCAGGTATCTCCAGCCCCAGCATATGCTCGATGGTCAGGCAATAGCCCAGATTGTTCGACATCGCGGACAGATAGTCCATGCGGTCGGTGTAATAGACGAAGTCCTTATAGCGCTTGTTTTCCCCTGTCTTTTCGAAGCCGGAATGGAGAAAGCCCAAGTCCGGGTCGATGCTTACAATGCGCTCGCCGTCCATTTCCACGACCAGCCGCAGTACGCCGTGTGTACTGGGATGGTGCGGCCCCATATTGATGACCATGTTCTGGCGGCTCATCCCGGGCGGCAAGTCGGGAGCGGCGCTTTCTGCCGGCAAAATCTGGGAGCCCAGCGTTTCAAACTCCGGATCATCCCATGTGAATGTAAAGGGCACCTCTTCGCCGCCGAGGGGGGCCTGCTTCTGCAGCGGGTGGTTGGGCCAGTTCTTGGGCATCAGGATCCGTCGCAGATCCGGATGGCCGTCGAAACGAATTCCCATCAGGTCGTACACTTCCCGCTCCGGCCACTCTGCTCCTCGGTACACGCCTGTCAAGCTGTCAATGTGCGGTAGCTCGCCGTTGCCGCCCGGTTCTGTTCCGCAGTCGGCTATGACAGTCAGGTGCTGGTTTCGCGAGTAGGAACGAAACTGGTAGACCGTCTGAAAGCGGGCGCCGTCATCTAGAGGAAGTTGGGACCGGTCCACACTGGTTACGTCTATCAAAGTCTCATAGTTGAGTTCGACATCATCACGCAAAAATGTGGCGAGCGCCTTCAGTTGCGACGGATCAACGAATACCACCTGATTGCCGTTATGCAGGCCGGCCGCGACGATATCCTCCCCGAACCGTTCAAAAATGCGCCGTGTATCGTCCGTCTCCCCGGTCGGCATGGGCGCCAATGCAGGGATCCCCGGTGGATTCAGGGTTCGTTGGGTCTCGTATGAGCGAATAACCGGTGCTACGTCAAGTGGCATTTCTCAACTCGCTCTCTTAATGGCTGGCTAGGCCGGATAAACTCAGGACTGTTTTCACTCTGCTGAATTACCTGGCCAAATGTGCGCGCCGTTCACAAGGAACCTGTATTGAGGTCATACGCCTAACGGCATGATTTCTTCAACAGCCAGCGGTTCCTCGACCTTGCGCCATGCCCCAACTGTTTCGCGCCGCTGTTTCGCACGCAACAAATCCATTGCGTAAAGCAGGGACTCGGGTCGCGGCGGGCAGCCTGGAACATAAACGTCTACGGGGATTATCTTGTCCACCCCTTGGATGATGGCGTAGTTGTTGAAAGGCCCGCCGGCACTCGCGCAGATTCCCATGGCGATTACCCACTTGGGGGCCAGCATCTGATCATATATGCGCTTAATTACCGGGGCCATCTTGTTGCTGACACGGCCTGAGACGATCATGAGATCGGCCTGCCGCGGGCTGGCTCGGAAAAGTTCCGACCCGTATCGGGCAATGTCGTGGCGGGCCGTTCCCGTAGCGATCATTTCCATCGCGCAACAGGCCAGCCCGAAGAGCAGCGGCCACGTGCTATTGGCCCTTCCCCAATTGATCACGCTGTCCAGCGACGTTGTCAAAATGCCTTCAGGAACCTTTTCTTCTAAACCCATGTCCGTTCCTTTACATCTACATCTCAGCAGCCTAGCCAGAGCCGGCAGTTTCTGAACGCAGCAAATGGCTTCCGGCTCTACTGGCCTTCCAGTCTTCGTCTCCAGCTGTAAGTTGTCAATACTCTGAGACAAGCTGTGCGCGACGGCCAGATCCCCCAGTTTCTAGTCCCAGTCGAGAGCGCCCTTCTTCCATTCATAGAGGAAACCTACCACGAGTACAATGAAGAAAGGGATCATCGCCAATAAAGCAAACAGGCGAAGGTCTCTCAAGACGGCCGCCCACGGGTAGAGGAAGATTACTTCGATGTCGAATATCAAAAAGAGCATTGCAACCAGATAATATTTCACCGGGAATCTTCGACGGGCGTCGGAAAAGGGAATGATCCCCGATTCGTATGGCTCTAATTTCTGGTTGTTGCGCTCTCGTGGACCAAGTAGGGAGGGCAGACCTATCGCAATAATGCCGAATCCGGCCGCCAACAGGATCAGTATGAGAAGTGGCAGATAATCGCTTGCCATCTCGGTTTTCCTTTTCAGCGCTCCTGACAGGCTTGGAGACTGTTCGTGCAATTTTCCACGAACGCAATTATTCTAGCACGAACTGAAATCGACTGTCAAAGCCGGTTAGCGCCGTTTATCTACAAAAAGAAGCCGAATGGCCGCATTGGTTGGGTCATTCCCACAGCCCTGACCCGATCGAATGGAATGCCTCAGCGACGCATTCACGCACTGCACATTGATCGCGTTTGCGCGGGGTACAGACTTTCGCTTTCAGAAATCGCTATGCTATACTTTCTCGGGAGTTTGTTAAATTCCACACAAACGGATTCTCGGCAATGCTCAGTCAGTATTTCTTCATTCTGGTTATGTCCGGTTTGGCGGTCGTGTTGCCTCTGTCCGCCATCGTGATGGGCCATTTCCTTGGCCCCCGCCGTCCTGATGAGATTAAGAACGACATCTACGAGAGTGGAGTCGAAACCATAGGTGAAACGTGGGTGCAATTTCGCGCTCAGTACTATCTGATTGGCCTTGTATTTGTCGTGTTCGACGTTGAAGCGTTATTCCTTTTCCCGATCGCAGTGGCGTATCAGCAGTTGGAAATGTTCGCAGTGCTTGCGACAATCTTCTTTGTCCTGCTGCTCGTGATCGGGCTCATGTACGACTGGCGCAAGGGCGCTCTGGAGTGGCAGTAAGTCTCGAAGTAATGCTGCGCATATTTTTCCAGGACGCGGCCCCGGCGGCCCTCAACTTCTCAGCTACCTGTTTGGAGGCTAAGTTATGCAGGTAACCCAATGGAGCGAAGCGCTCTCCAGTTGGCTCATGGGGCTGGGACTTCCTGGCTGGGCGGCCATCTTTCTGGTCTACGCCGTCGGCTCCTTTATCCTCATCAACTACGGCATGCTATCGGTTCTGTTGTTGATCTGGATTACGCGCAAGGCTATCAGCCGCATACAGGACCGGATCGGTCCCAATCGAGTCGGCAAGTACGGCCTCCTCCAGACCGTCGCTGATGCGGCCAAGTTGCTCTCCAAAGAGGATATCACTCCCTACGAAGCGGACAAGATCGCCTACAATCTGTCCCCAGTACTTTCAGTTTTCGGTGTGCTGATGCTGCTGGCGGTCATACCATTTGCGCCGGGCCTGACCGGCGTGGATCTGAACGTTGCCGCCCTCTATATTGTGGCCCTCGGATCTATAGGCATCATGGCGGCGCTGATGGCCGGCTGGGGCAGCAACAACAAGTATGCCTTGCTGGCCGGTTTTCGTGTGGTGGCACAGCTTCTGAGCTACGAGATCCCTCTGGTGTTGGCCATCCTGACGGTGGTATTGCTCACCGGTTCGATGCGATTCGGCCAGATAGTCGAAATGCAGTCGCTGCATCTCGGCGGCTTTAACCTCGGGTTGGGTTGGCTCGGTATCGTGATGCCGGGAGCGCTGATTGTCTTCTTTGTCAGCTCGCTTGCCGAGGCTGAACTTACGCCCTTCGACCTGTTGGAAGCGGAGTCTGAGTTGATCGCCGGATTTCATATCGAATATTCAGGCATGAAGTTCGCCATGTTCTTCCTGGCCCAGTTCCTCAACGCGTGGATACTGGCTGCCGTTGCCGTAACGCTCTTCCTGGGCGGCTGGCAGGGTCCGGGAGTCGGCTTGCCGGTCATCGGTCCGTTGCTGGGGCTCGGATATTTCATGATCAAGGTGTACGGCATCTACGTCCTTCAGCAATGGATCAGAGGGACCTTCCCCCGCATCCGAATTGACCAGATGATGTATTTCGCCTGGAAAGTCCTGGTGCCGCTGATGATCGGTCTGATTGTCGCCCAAGCCATAATCCAAAAGCTGCCGACCCCGGTTGCCGTTCAATATGTGCTGATCTTCATCGCAAATGTCGGCGTGATGGCCGTCGTTGCTTACGTCTTGCAGAAATACTTCCGCGAAGAACAGATGCGCACGAAGCGCTCTTTCGAACCAACTTCCCTGATAGGCTCCATGCAGGTCTCCGAAAAAGGCACCATGTATTAGGTTTTTCCTGACGAGCCGAAACAAACTTGTGGCTGCGTTGAGTCGGGGCATTGGCAAGTGTAGAGTCATTCCCCACCAGAAAAGGCAGGATTCCCATGCAGTTACCGCTGGGCATAGAGGTACCGATACCGACATTTGAACAGTTCGTGTTTATCCAGGTGGCCTTGCTTACAGCCGTAGCCGGCCTGGCCGTTGTGATAAGCCGCAACCTCTTTCACAGCGCTCTGGCCCTGACGCTGACCTTTTTCGGCGTCGCCGGAGTCTATGTCTTTCTGGAAGCCGAGTTTCTGGCGGTCAGTCAGGTGCTCGTTTACGTCGGCGCGATCGCCATGTTGATCGCGTTTGCAATCATGCTCACCCGCAGCATGATGTACGGGCGCACCTCTCCGCTCAACAATCAATGGGGCAAGTCGTCTCTGTTCGCCTTTCTCTTTTTCATCGGGCTGTTAGCCTTTGCGCGGGCAACGCCATGGCCGGCCGCGGGCGAAGAGGTTGTTGCCGACGAAGCGCTGATTGGCGCACTGGGCAGAGAGTTTGTAACAACTTACGTAATCGCATTTGAAGTTCTGGGGTTGCTGCTGCTATTGGCTTTGGTCGGCGCCGTCATGTTGGCACGCGACCGCTAAGGCACACGCTGAACAAAATTCGGTTATCGCGATTTCTGATCACCGATTACTTGCTACCGCATCTGTTTAGGGTTGATCTATGGTTCCACTCAGTTGGTATCTGATGCTCGCCGCATTCCTGTTCTCATGCGGTCTGTACGGCGCGCTGGCCCGGCGCAACGCCATCGCCATGCTCATGGGCATCGAGTTGATGCTCAATGCCGCCAACATTAACCTTGTGGCATTTTGGCGGCACGGAGTCGCCCCGATGGAGGACCTGACCGGCCAGGCTTTCGCCGTGCTGATCATCGGCCTGGCCGCAGCCGAAGCCGCCGTGGGACTGGCCCTGATAATCGCTGTCTATCGTGAGCGGCGCACCATAGATGTCGACGAGTTGGACATACTTTCAGGCTGAACCGGCCCGTGCAAGTGTGATGGCGTCACCAGCGGCGTCGTGTGCGGAGATGACTGGGAAAAGGTGGCCAGGAAGCAGCTGACGGGGACACTTGAAGAGCAGTGCAGTTTTCTCTACCAGCTCGCACAGGAGAAGATGGCGAGCGGAAACTACACGGGCGCGGTGTACGCGCTCAAAGAGATCATAAAGTATAACCCCGACTATGGCGACGTTGCACAACTCTTGGAGAAGGCCCGTCAGCACAAGAAAGCGCAAACATTTCGCTTGGTCATCTCTCTTGTTGGGGCAGTCATCTTTGTAGGTATCGGCTCGGGCGCAGGGCTGGACAACGATCTGTGGTTGTTCGCCTTTGCATTTGCCGGCCTGCTCGTGGGATATGTAGTCGCCAATCTGGTTCGAGGCCAAGCGAACTATTAGGTTTTGCGATTGAATTCTGAACTGGCTGCGGATGACCGTCCGTTTTCATTCTAACCTGAGGCTTTTCTATGGAAGGACTTTTCAGCGTCACCTGGGTTGTGCCGATTCCTCCCTTCCTGGCATTCCTGGCGATCTTGCTTTTTCTCAACAAAAACAAACGCGGCAGCGCACTGACCGCAATCGGCTCGGCTCTTATCAGTTGTGTATTGGGTTGGGGAATCGCCTTTGCTTCATTCTTCCGTGACCATTTCGGCGACCATCCTGTTGACGAGGCGATATACACGATTCCCACGGGCGCCACTGAGTTTGTCATCGGTTACGCGGTTGACCCGGCCAATGCCTTGATGCTCTTCATGGTGCCTTTCCTGGTGTTGATGATATTCATCTACTCCAGCGGCTACATGAGTTTTCCCCACCATCTCCGGGCAGAGCAGTACCCGACCGCCTACGCGCAGGGGAAAGACCCCCGCTACAGCCGCTTCATGGCCTACATCTGTCTGTTTGCCACAGGCATGCTGGGGTTGGTCGTCGCCAACAATCTGCTCCAGTTCTTTGTGTTCTGGGAAGTGATGGGGCTGTGCAGCTATCTCTTGATCGGTTTCTGGTACGAGAAGGCTTCGGCGCGGGCAGCTGCGGTGAAGGCGTTCATCACCACCCGCATCGGCGATGCCCTGCTCATGATCGGCTTGATCCTGTTGTACGTGCGCAGCGAGCCGAGCAGCCTGCGCTTCAGCGAGCTTTTCACTGAAACAAATCTGGATCAGCTCGCCCAATCCCTTGTTGACCTGCCTCTTTTCGGCGAAGTTCACTGGATTTCGCTCATCGGTGTGCTAATCTTCTGCGGCGCCATCGGCAAGAGTGCCCAGTTCCCGCTGCACATCTGGTTGCCCGATGCCATGGAAGGGCCGACACCTGTCAGCGCCATGATCCACGCGGCCACGATGGTGTCAGCCGGTGTCTTCCTACTGGTTCGGATGTTCCCGATCTACGAGTTTTCCGGCGAGGTCTCCAGCGGAACGCTGCAGTTCGTCGCTTTCATCGGCGCGTTTACGGCCCTGTTTGCGGCGACTATCGCCGTGGCCCAGTGGGATATCAAACGGGTGCTGGCCTACTCCACGATCTCGCAGCTCGGATATATGGTTGCCGCCATCGGCATGGGGGCATATGTCGCCGCGCTCTTTCACTTGCTCACACACGCCTTCTTCAAGGCTCTCCTGTTCCTCGGTTCAGGCAGTGTGATTCACGGCGTGGAACATGGCTACCATCACGCACATGAGCACGCACACGACGACCATGACGATAGCCACGCTGAACATATTGTCCGCCGCGCCGACGGCGTGCTCGATACCGAAGACGCGCAGGATATGCGCAACATGGGCGGCCTCCTGACGAGGATGCCCCGCACGGGATGGACTTTTATCATTGGCGGGCTGGCCCTCTCCGGCTTCCCCCTGATTACAGCCGGATTCTGGTCCAAGGATGAGATCCTGGCTTTTGCCTGGGATGGCAACCACCAGTGGGTGTTCTGGACGCTGGCCTTGGCCGCCTTCCTGACCGCCTTCTATACGATGCGACAGATCGGGCTGACCTTCTTGGGACGGGCGCGCACGGAGGGAGCCTCGCACGCACCGGAGAGCGTCGCCAGCATGACGACGCCGCTGATTCTGATCAGCATCTTCGCCATTGCCGGCGGGTGGTTCGGCATTCCCGAGGCATTCCCGGTTCTGGGCGGCATCGTTCCCAACTGGATCGGGCACTTCCTCGAACCTTACATGAAGTACATGCACCTGTATCCGCATCATCCGGACTTCAATTTTGTGCCGCTGGCAGTCTCAATAGTGGTCGCGCTTGGCGGCCTTGGAGCCGGCTACCTGGTCTACGGACAGGGGTTGAAGGAGGGCCAGACGGATCCCGTCGCGCGGATTCTCGGTCCCATCTGGTGGATGTGGCATCGCAAGTACTGGATAGACGAACTTTACAATAGCACGATCGTGCTGTTCACGATGTGGTTGAGCCGCTTCCTGGCCCTGTTCGACCGCGAATGGATTATCGACTGGGTTGTCAATGGCGTTGGACGAATTGCCATCCGGATCGGCGATCTCACCTCTGCCTTTGACAAATTTGTCGTTGACGGCTTCGTTGATGGAGTCGGCTGGATCTCCGATCAAGCCGGGCACATCGCCCGTCTGTTGCAGGACGGTCGTGTCCAGACATACCTGCTCTTCGGTATGTTGATCCTGGCCGTGTGGCTATTCTTGAACGTGTTACCCATGATACTTACTTTGGTGTAAGGAACGGCGCCGCTTTGAGCGGCGGCGGACGCAAAGCGCCATTACTGCCTAAACCAAAACTCTGCGTGGAGACGGCTTCATGGAATCACCTGATTCAATTGTCCTGACAATACTGCTCTTCTGGCCGCTGGTGTCGGCACTCTTGGTCATCCTGCTTGGCAGCAGCGACAGCCTGATAAAAAAGGGCTCGATCTGGGCCAGCTTGCTCCCTCTTGGCCTCAGCATCTATCTGCTTTTTGCCTATGACTCCGACATGGGGGGAATGCAGTTTGAGCAGTTCGCCAAGTGGATTCCACAGCTCAATGCTGGCTACCATCTCGGCGTGGACGGGCTGAGCATACCCCTGATCTTCCTCACTACTCTGCTCAGCACACTGAGTCTGTACTACAGCGCGGGCGTCATCAACGAGCGTGTCAAGGAATACTTCTTCCTGATGCACCTGCTGGAATTCAGCATGATAGGCGTCTTTCTGGCCCTGGACTACGTTCTCTTCTATGTCTTTTGGGAGATCAGCCTGGTGCCGATGTACTTTCTCATTGGAATCTGGGGCGGCGAGAATCGCGGTTACGCGGCCACCAAGTTCTTCATCTATACCCTGGTGGGCTCAGTGGCGATGCTGCTGGCGATCTTGGGGGTCTACTTCGCAACGGGGACCTTCGACATCGTTGAAGCGGCTGCGGCCCAGCCCTTCGCCGGCAACCTGACGCTGGCCAGCCTGGCGTTCTGGGGCTTTTTCCTGGGGTTCGCCTTCAAAGTACCGAGCTTCCCCTTCCACACTTGGCTTCCCGACGCCCATACCGAGGCGCCCACGGCCGGCTCGGTTATTCTGGCAGGCGTTCTGCTGAAGTTGGGCGCCTACGGTATGTTACGCATCATGTTGCCCAGCTTTCCCGAGGCGTCCGTCTACTGGGCTACCTGGATAGTGGGGCTGGGAGCAATCGCCATCGTCTACGGCGCATTCGTATGCGTAGCCCAGACCGATCTGAAACGGCTGATCGCCTACAGTTCCGTCAGCCACATGGGTTACGTGATGCTGGGGATCGGAGCGGCGGCCGCAGTGATGACGCCCGACGCCTTGGCGGGCGCGGTCAACAGATTTGGCCTCACCCCGGAGGCCATTCAGGACAGCGCGGCGATGGCCCTCAACGGCGCTGCCCTGCAGATGTTCAATCACGGCATCATCACCGGCGCGCTGTTTTTTCTCGTTGGCATCATCTACGAGCGGGCGCATACGCGCGACCTGGCGAGATTTGGCGGACTGGCGACCAAGACGCCCCACTTCTACGGTCTTATGTTGACAGCGGCCTTCGCCAGCCTGGGACTTCCCGGCCTGGCCGGCTTCTGGGCGGAGCTGTTCACCTTCCGCGGGGCTTTTGCCATCATGCCCTACTGGGCTGCCTTTGGCACGATCGGCATCGTCATCACCGCCGTCTACATTCTCTATCGCATTATCCAGAATGTCTTCCTTGGCGAGTATGACCCGAGCAAGCTCCCTCACTGGACGACAGTGCAAGGTGAACACGCCGACGGCCCAACCGACATGGTCGGATTTGAAAAAGTGACGATGTGGCCCCTGATCGCGGCGATGTTCCTGATCGGTATCTACCCAACGCCCCTGGTGAGCTACTTTAACCAGTCTGCGCGGGAGCTCTTGGCCTTTGTGCAGAATCTCGTCTGAACACTGCAGTGACCTGTTGTCTGCTGCTGGCCGTGGCACGATAAACCGGCAGCAGCAGATCGACATCCCTCACTGATACATGGAGAACAGTCCGTGGGCGACTTAGGATATATCGCACCCGAAATCATACTTCTCATCGGCGGCCTGTTTATCTTCTGCCTCGACCTCGCCTACGATCCCGGCGTGGGCAAGAAATCGGGGCTGAGCTACATGGCGTTGTCGGCCCTGTTCTTGACCGCAGCCCTCGTTGCCGCCGTCCTGCAGTTGAACATCTCCGATCCGGAAGCCGGGCCGAAGGTGGCCTACTCGATGATGACGATCGACAACTTCGGCAGCTTCATCAAGGTCACCATCTTTTCCGGCATGATCCTGACGACCATCGCCGGCGGGCGTTACATGAACCGTCGCTCCGGCAATCAGGGCGAATTCTGGACCTTCTTCCTGATGGTCAGCCTGGCAATGAGCATTGCCGTCAGCGCCAACAACCTGGTGCTCGTCTATCTCGCCATCGAATTCCTGTCGATTACCAGCTATATGCTCGCCGGCTTCCTGCGCGAGAACCGGCGCAGCAACGAGGCCGGACTGAAATACTTCCTCTATGGTTCGATCGCCTCAGCGGTAATGCTGTACGGCATCAGCCTGCTTTACGGCGCGACAGGATCCCTCTACCTTCACGACATCGCCGCCTCGTTCTCCGAAATTGTTGGTGAATCCACGGAAGTTAGCGGGCTGGCCTTTGCCGCCCTGCCGGCAATGCTTCTGATCCTGGCTGGATTGGGATTCAAGGCAAGTCTGGCCCCCTTCTACCAGTGGGCCCCGGACACCTACGACGGCTCACCCACGCCGGTCGCCACCTATCTTTCCACCGCTTCGAAGGCTGCGGCCTTTGCCGTGCTGGCCCGTTTCTTTATCGTGGCCATGGCCTCATTTGAGGTCAACTGGGTGCCGGTTCTGGCCGCTTTCAGCATCATTACCATGACGATGGGCAATCTGGCCGCGCTGCGCCAGAGCAGCGTAAAACGCATGATCGCCTACAGCTCCGTGGCCCAGGCTGGCTATATTTTGATGGGTTTGGTTGCCGTAACGTCATCCTCGCCGAGCGCGATGGACGGTCTTAACGGAGTGCTTCTCTATCTGTTCGCCTATCTGTTCACGAACGTTGGCGCTTTCCTGGTGGTCATGGCACTGGAAGAGACGGTCGACAGCACGCATATCAGCGCATACCGGGGTCTGATCATGCGGGCGCCCTGGCTGGCGGTCATGTTCACCGTCTTCCTGCTCAGTCTGACAGGCATTCCACTCACAGGTGGATTCTTCGGCAAGTTTTACGTTTTCGGCGCCGCCATCCAACGCCAGTACTTCTGGTTGGCCGGCATAGGCATGATCAATGCCGGTATCGCTGCCTTCTACTATCTGCGCGTGGTACGAACGATGTTCTTTACCAGCGAAGGTGAAGGCGAGACTCTGGATGTGCCAATGGCGCTGCAGACCAGTCTTCTTATCTGTACAATCGTTACGATCTGGATCGGTGTCTATCCCAGCGCGGTCCTTGACTGGGTAAGCAACGCCTCGGTCCAGCTTCTCTCCGTTGTCCCATAGACTCTCAGGGAGTTGGCGCATCCTCCCTGAGTAATCCCTCGGCTTTTAACGCACGCCACAGTTCCCCCGGGACCGGCTTCTGGAGCAGGTCGAAGTTCGCCTGTACGTGGGCAGCCTCGAGCGCGCCGGGGATGATGGCCGACACAATCGGGTTGGCCGTCAGGAACTGCAGCGCGGCGCAAGGTAGCGGCGTCTGATATCGTCTGCAAATCTGCTCGATACGGTCGGTCCTTTCCATCATTTCCGGCGAGGCAGGAGCGTAGAAATACCGTGCCCCTGGTATAGCGCCGGTGGCCAGGATTCCGGATGCAAAGACTGCGCCGACAATGATGCTGATTCCCCGCTGTTCGCAAAGGGGGAACTCTTCCTCCAGCATCTCCTGTGTAAGCAGGTTATACCCGTATGCGACCAGGAAAAAGTCCAGATCCACCAGGTCGAGAAAACGGGGAATCATCCCCAATTCATTGATGCCCGCGCCAACACCCTTAATGAGCCCGTGACGTCGCAGTTCGTCGAGCGCGCGCCAGCCGCTGGTAAACAGTTGGTTGAGGTAGGCGTTCACGCGGGCCTCGGTCTCGTAAAAGTAGAAATCCAGGTCGTGAATAACCAGCAGGTCAATACTGGGCAGGCTGAGCCGGTGCAGGCTGTCTTCGTACGAACGCATGATGCCGTCATAGCTGTAGTCGACCGTGAAATCGAACGGCAATGCCCCCATGAAGGGACCAGGTTCAAACGTTTCCAGATCTCGTACAGGGTGGAAGACCCTCCCTACTTTGGTCGAAAGCACATATTCATCACGCGGTTTCTGTCGCAAGAAGTGGCCGACGCGGTGTTCGCTCTTGCCATTTCCGTAAAAGGGTGACGTATCGAAGAATCGTACGCCGACATCCCAGGCGGCCTGTAACACGTCCTGTGCTGCACCTTCGTCGAGCGCCTCGAACAGGTCTCCCAGCGGCGCCGTACCCAGCCCGAACTGGGTGACCGAAGTCCCTGTGCTGCCAATTTCCCTCAGCGGAATATTGTTCATCGAACGCCCTCCTGGCGAAATTGCTTCCAATTCGAGGACTTCCAGTCGGCCCGACTGCAAGACTCAAGTTCGAGCCTGGTCCCGGTCTGGAAGGATACATTGATGTCACGCGATCGCGTGGGGTAGCGTTCAGCCGGACGAAGATCAGCAGTTCATCCGAAACAGCGACGCCCCCTCTTTCGGCCCCATCTGATTTCAACTATGGTTTGAGAACAGCCCTACATTTATGTTACTATGAAACCATCTCCTGGTACCATTCCACCCTTAGGGATGGAAATCTGAACCGCTCTCGCCTGAGAACTACAAACCTGTTGCCCCCGAGGCCGCTAAGCCACGGAGATGTCAAATTATGACGAATTCGGAAAGTACGTCTCGCAGTCGCTCTAAGGATACGAGCAAGACAGCCGTGCTTGTCGCGACGATCCGCGCTGTGCATCTGCGCTGGCACGACCCGCCCCACATTTTTGAGGACACCTTTGCAATGCATATGTTGACGCCCTTTTGGCATGCAGTCGCAAAGTACAGGCCGCTCAAATGGCTTGTTGGCGATGTTATCCTGGGCGTCTACCGACCAGTCTACCCTGCGGTCGTCCTGCGCTCACGTTATACTGAGGACCAACTGGTTGACGCGATCGACTCAGGCACGGAGCAGTATGTGATCCTCGGCGCCGGACACGATACTTTCGCGCTCCGGCGCAAGGATCTTGCCGGAAAAGTTCGCGTCTTTGAAGTGGACCACCCAGCTACACAGGATGTGAAACGGCAGCGCATCCTGAAGGCAAACGGAAGCATTCCTGATAATCTCACCCTTGTTCCAGTGGACTTTGAGGTTGACCGGCTCGATGAGGAGTTGGAAAAAGCAGGCTTCGACTCCCAAATGCCTGCATTCTACTCCTGGCTTGGCGTAACATACTACCTCACGCCGGAGGCCATACGTGATACCTTGGACCGGATCGCGGCAATGTCTGCACCAGGAAGTCGTATCGTCTTCGACTTCAAAATTGCCAAACACATGATGTCCACGGAATGGCGAACGCTCTGCGAAAAGATGGAAGGTTTCGTGGCGCGCCGGGGAGAACCCATGCTGACCGACTTTACGCCGCAGTCGCTTAGCGACATGATGGCCCGGCACGGCTACACTGAAGTAGAGATGATGCCGCCAGAGGAGCAGCGACGGCGCTATCTGGGAGAACGTACCGACATAGAGCCGACGGCTTTCTTCCACTTTGCTCAATTTTCACTTGAGCCGCAGTCTGAAAAGGAGGAGGAGTGACGATCATGGCGCGCCCGCCCAAGCACCATGCCGACGAATGGCTGCTTGACAATTCGCAGATGCGGCGATTCATCAGTGCTGTAAACACCACACGGGCATGCGAATCGGACCCACACAAGATCGTTGCTGCTGTACGTCCGGAATTCATAAGTCTCTTGGCTGATCCCGCCTGGCTGCCGCAGAAGTTCCAGCAGCCATCCACTGAGAGCGGCATGGGAGGCGGCATCGGCATGTGGTTGCTCTATCGCGCAGGCGATGGCGGCCTGGCCTTTTCGGCCTTGGTTGTACCCCCGGGGGCCCAGACCCCCGTGCACGATCATCTGGCCTGGGGGCTCGTCGGTCTTTACAAGGGTGAGCAGGAAGAAGAGGTCTTTACCCGTCAGGACGACGGCCGCGATGAATCCCACGCCAAATTGACCCTTTCGGTGCGCCAAATGCTGCGGCCGGGCGACCTCTACGAACTGTTGCCGGAAAATGATATCCATCGCGTGCGTACGACAAGCGCCGACACTTCGGTTTCGCTCCACCTGTTGAGCAACGACAATGGCTGCATTTGGCGCCACCGTTTCGACCCGGAAACTGACTCCGCGCAGCCTTTCCGCTCCGGGTGGCTCAATGTGGATTGCGAGGACGGCGGCGACGGCTGAACTGCGGTCGCACCGTATGGCAATCTCCTGTCGTATCTCCCGGAAAAAGACAGAAAGCGCTCTTTTGTCATCATCGACACGCGTGCAATGCTCCTGCAGTGAACGAGATTTCCATCTGGCTGGATAACAATGAAGCCCCATCCCTCACAGGAGATATCCCATGGCCAACCGTGTTAACCGAGCGATCCAACTGCTGGACCAGGGCCAGCCGATATACTACACCGGTGGGCACACCGGCCACGTTCTCACACA
This sequence comes from Caldilineaceae bacterium, assembly GCA_965204525.1. GTDB lineage: Bacteria > Chloroflexota > Anaerolineae > Caldilineales > Caldilineaceae > Bin5. Next base: position 5,327,787 of record OZ241994.1, read on the forward strand.
CGAACAGGGCCTCAAGGATGCAGCGATCTGGTCAGATTATATCAACGTAGGGATGGAACACGGCTCCTTCGACATGGGCGGCCTGGAGAGGTACATGCACGGGCTTGTGGAAGGCGGCCCAACGGCCAGCGGGCACCGTACGCCCACCGTTATCGTCGAGGCCCCCGTCGAAGGAACTTCGGCAGAAATCGTCCGCTACAACGCCTGGCAGTTCCGCCAGATTCTGGCGCGGGGCGTCCATGGCATTCTGCTCTGTCAGGCGGAGACACCCGAAGCGGTCGCCGCCTTTATCGAATCTTGCCGCTATCCGATCAATCGAATCGGTGTAGGTCAGGGACTGCAAGCCGGTCGCCGCGGCGTCGGCTCGGAGCCGACCGCTTCCGCCGTCTGGGGCATCGACTATGCGGCCTATCTCGACAAGGCCGACCCGTGGCCCCTTAACCCTGAAGGCGAACTGCTGTTGGGCCTTAAGATCGAGTCGGCCGCCGCGTTGCCTCGCATCGAAGAGATTCTGGCTGTTCCTGGAATCGGATTTGCCGAGATGGGACCTGGCGACCTGAGCATCTCTCTGGGCTATCGCAAGCGTCCGCCGACATTTCCACCCGAAATGCAGGAAGCGAGCGATCGCGTGCAAGCGGCATGCGAGGCCAACGGCGTTGCCTTTCTGCAGCCGGCAACCGCAGAGAATATCGCGCAAAGAATCGACGCCGGCGTGCGCGTCATCGGCGGCCACGATCCCGAAACTGCCCGTGTCGGCCGGGCTCACACTGAGCGTCAGATGCCTGTCTGAGACCTGTCACCGGCATGTCGAGGCCGCGCAATGCAATTCAGTTCAGCTATTGGCAATACCAGAACGGAGAACCTATGAATACGCTAATTGGTGGGATCTTTCGCCCCGTAGTCATCTTTCTGCTGCTGGCGCTGGCGTTAAGCGCCTGTGTCCCCGCGGCGCCCTCCCCGGCATCAGGTGATTCGGGCGCGCAGTCTTCAGATGTCGATCCGGTTTCCTCTGTCGGCATGCACAATGTCGTCTATGATGGCCTACCGGACATGGGTGGGGCGGAAGTGGTGGCGGTAACGGGCAACGACTACATACCGCTCAACTTCATCGATCCGGCGAGCGGCGAGGCTGTCGGCTGGGAATATGACGCGGTCAACGAAATCTGCCGCCGCCTCAACTGTGTCGTCAACTGGCAGGTCACCTCGTGGGAGGCGATGATCCAGGCCGTCGCCGAAGGACAGTTCGACGTCGGCATGGACGGCATCACGATCACGGCTGAACGGGCCGAAGTTGTGGATTTTTCGGACGCCTACATGACCAGCCAGCAGTTCATGCTGGTACGCGCCGGCGAGGAGCGTTTCGATTCGCCCGAAGCATTCGCCGCCGACGGGTCGCTGCTGATCGGTGCGCAGGCGGGCACGACCGGCTTCTATACTGCCGTGTACGACATTCTTGACGGTGATGAGGCGAACCCGCGCATCCAGCTACTCGACAGCTTCGGAGCATCGGTGCAGGCGCTGATAGCCGGAGATGTAGACATGGTGCTGGTGGATGCTGCCTCGGGCCGCGGCTACATTGGGGCCAACCCGGAGAAACTCAAGATCGTGGGCGGGGCGCTTGCGACTGAGGAGTTTGGCTTCATCTTCACGCCCGGCAGCGTCTGGACTGCGCCCTTCAACGCCGCCTTGGCCACCATGAAGGCTGACGGGTATCTGGACTACCTGAATACCCGCTGGTTTTTCCTCACAGATCCCAACGCCGCGGACATCTACGACAGTCTGCCGGACATGGGTGGGGCGGAAGTGGTGGCGGTAACGGGCAACGACTACATACCGCTCAACTTCATCGATCCGGCGAGCGGCGAGGCTGTCGGCTGGGAATATGACGCGGTCAACGAGATCTGCCGCCGCCTCAACTGTGTCGTCAACTGGCAGGTCACCTCGTGGGAGGCGATGATCCAGGCCGTCGCCGAAGGACAGTTCGACGTCGGCATGGACGGCATCACGATCACGGCTGAACGGGCCGAAGTTGTGGATTTTTCGGACGCCTACATGGCTAGTCAGCAGTTCATGCTGGTACGCGCCGGCGAGGAGCGTTTCGATTCGCCCGAAGCATTCGCCGCCGACGGGTCGCTGCTGATCGGTGCGCAGGCGGGCACGACCGGCTTCTATACTGCCGTGTACGACATTCTTGACGGTGATGAGGCGAACCCGCGCATCCAGCTACTCGACAGCTTCGGGGCATCGGTGCAGGCGCTGATAGCCGGAGACGTCGACATGGTGCTGGTGGATGCTGCCTCGGGCCGCGGCTACATTGGGGCCAACCCGGAGAAACTCAAGATCGTGGGCGGGGCGCTTGCGACTGAGGAGTTTGGCTTCATCTTCACGCCCGGCAGCGCCTGGACTGCGCCCTTCAATGCCGCCATTCAGACCATGCAGGCAGACGGCCACAATGAGTACCTGAATGTAAAGTGGTTCTTCCTGTACGATCCGAACTAAGTCGATTTCGAGCGAAGGGAAAATAGTCGACAAAAGACCTTTCTCCCTTTGCTCGAAATCTAACGGCTCTCCGTAAACGTGGCAGCAGGTGACTCCACCCCAGGACAACTCCGGCGTTCGCCAGCCGACTACCTCGCGCGCCTGCCCTACTGGCTCCTCTTGGCGCTGCTTCTAGGCGTGCTGCTCCTCTGGAGCCTGCTGGCGCACAAAGACTACAATCTGATCTTCAATGCCGTATCCAAAGGTGTCGGCGTGACTCTGTACGTCTGCCTGATCTCTTTTGGAATGGCTCTGTTGGTCGGTCTGGCCTTCGGCTTGGCCCGCGTGTCTCGCAATCGCTTGATCTACGAGGCCGCGTCCTTCTATGTAGAGATCATCCGCGGCGTCCCGATGTTGGTAATTCTCTTTTACATTGCCTTCGTAGGCGCCCCGGGGCTCGTGGATCTGTTTAACTGGGTGGGTGATGAACTGCAGGAGCTGGGACTCGGACCTGTAGGGAAGCCGCTGGCCGAGTTCGGCATCCGCCAGCTCTCCTTTACCAGCCGCGCCATATTGGCGCTGGTTATCGGCTACAGCGCGTTTATCGCTGAGATCTTCAGGGCAGGAATCGAGAGCGTGGAACGGGGCCAGATGGAGGCGGCGCTCAGCCTCGGCATGAGCCGCGGGCAGGCCATGCGCTACGTAATACTGCCGCAAGCGATTCGCCGAGTCCTGCCGCCGCTTGGCAACGACTTCATCGCCATGCTGAAGGACTCGGCGCTGGTCTCAGTTTTGGGTGTGCAGGACATCACCCAGCTGGGCAGGCTCTACGCAACCAGTACGTTCCGCTTCTTCGAAACGTATAATGTCGTCGCTTTCCTCTATCTGGTCATGACGATTGGGCTGTCGCTGGTTGTACGCTTCTGGGAAAAACGCAACCCGCTCAACGAGCGATAACGACGAAAGCCAGCCGCTGCCGTAGTCACTCGCAGAAGAAGAAGGGACCTGTTGCAAGTTGAACTGGAACTCAGTGCCGGCAGAGGCCGGCCAGCCCGTTATCGAGAAACGAATCTACTGATTTCGGTCGGCCTGATGTTCGGAAATATCTATCTCGCCCTCGTATACGAGCGCGTCGTCCCCTTCCTCTCCTGTGCTGATACGGATGATGTTTTCCACCGGACAGATGAAAATGGCGCCGTCACCTTGAGTGCCGGTAGCCGCCGTCCTCTGAATGGTCTCCACCACCTGTCCAACCTCTTCTTCGCTTACAACGAGATTCATTTGAATACGGGGCAAAGTGTCGACGACGTAAGTGCTATGCCGTCCGGCAAGTTTGATTCCGCTCTGACGGCCGTGCCCCTGGACTTCGACAGTATCGATAGCGGGGACACCAATCTCAATCAGAGCCAGCCTGACACTGTCCAGCTTCTCATGTCGGATGTACGCTTCGATCTTTTTGAACACCGCCTTTTCTCCTGTGTGTTGAAAGGAACCCTTGCGTCACGTGGCAGCAAAGAGTCGATTCATTCATCAATTCTGTACTTCCTTTCCAGGAAGAACGCAAAGAAATCGCTGAGATCAGGGGGAGGCGAGAGAAATCCTTGAATGTCGATGTCTCCTTCATAGACCAGCACGTCGGCCCCCACTTCTCCAGTGCTTACTCGCACAATATTGTCTACCGGACAGATATAGATGGCGCCGTCGCCCTGTGTCCCCGTAGCGGCTGTCTCTCTGATCGTCTCTACGATCTGGGCAACGTCATCCTCACTAACGACGACTGTCAGACGAAGACGGGGTAAAGTATCGACTGTGTAAGCGCTGTGCCGGCCTGCCAACCTTATGCCGGTCTGCCTTCCGTGGCCCTGCACCTCAACTGTATCTATGGCGGGGACGCCTACCTCCACCAGCGCCGACCTGACTTCAGTCAACTTCTCGAGTCGAATGTAGGCTTCAACCTTCTTGAGCATTGCTCCTCTCCCCTCCAGCGAAAGAGGAGTTGTCCGCAGTTTTGGGCAGGGTCGTGCGACTGTCCGCACGACCCTGAAGCAAGAAGGAGTTTAGGACTCTTTACTTTCACTGCTATCGCTGTCTTCGCTACTCTCGCTGTCTTCGCTTACTTCATACTCTTCGAGTTCTTCGGAGCCTCCACCTTCACTACCTTGCCTCGCTAGTCAGGCATAGGCGCGCTCGCCATGCTCGCTGATGTCCAGACCAATCTCCTCTTCCTGCTCTGTAACGGCCAGGCCCCAAATCGCATCCAGGATCTTGGTCAGAATGAACGTAATAAGGTACGAGTAGACGATAGTCACAATTACGGTCATCAACTGGATGCCGAACTGCGTGGGATTGCCATAGAAAAGGCCATCTGTTCCGCCGACGGCTGCAGTGGCGAACAGCCCGGTTGCCAGCGCTCCCCACGTACCGGCCATCCCGTGACAGGCCCATACATCCAGGCTTTCGTCAAGGCCTTTCTTCTCTCGGAGGTCGATGCTGTAGTAACTGACCGGCGCTGCAATCGCACCGATCAATAACGCGGCCATCGGGGTGACGAAGCCGGCAGCGGGCGTGATTGCTACCAACCCCACAACTGCTCCTGTTACGATACCCAGGACGCTCGGTTTATTGTCACGCCAGGACAAAAACATCCAGACCACGGCCGCGGCCGCGGCCGCCGTATTCGTGTTCACCAGGGCCTGTACAGCCAAGCCGTCGGCCGCAAGCGCGCTGCCGCCGTTGAAGCCAAACCAGCCGACCCACAGCAGACCCGCCCCCAAAACGGTGAACGCGATGTTATGCGGTTCGATTGCAACTTGTCCGAACCCCTTCCGCTTGCGGATCGCCATCGCAAATGCCAGTGCCGAGAAACCGGCCGTAATATGGACGACCGTCCCGCCGGCAAAGTCCAGCGCGCCCCAGCGGGCAAAGATGCCGCCGCCCCAGGCCCAGTGGCAGACCGGATCGTAAACGAGCGTCGCCCACAAGACCGCAAAGACCAGGTACACTTTGAAGCGAATGCGCTCCACAAACGTCCCTGATATCAGCGCCGGCGTGATTATGGCGAAGGTCATCTGAAATGCGGCAAACAGCAGATGGGGAATGGACAGACCTTCCAGCGCCTCCACACCGACATTGGACAGACCAATGTAATCGAGTCCGCCCACCAGTCCGGCGACGCTCGTGCCAAATGCCAAAGTGTAACCAATGATGACCCACTGAATGCTGATGAGGCCAATCGTAATGAAACTGAGATTGAGAGTGGAGAGGATGTTCTTTCGGCGAACCATCCCACCGTAGAAGAAGCCCAGCGCCGGCGTCATCATCAGCACCAAAGCGGTAGCGACGATGATCCAGGCAGTATCTCCAGAGTTGATGCCATCCATATGCCCGTTTCCTCCTGTTGCAGGCAAAACCCGCTGTCCGAAAAAGTGATTGTGGGGTTAAATCGATGAAGAGGCCCCCGGACGGGAACCCCTTTGGCTACCAACTAATGATCGCCGAAACCAGGCCGCGAATCCTATGGTCATTCTGCACAATAGAACGCCAACCTCAGTTGTAAACCTTGCCCAACCGCCTCCTTCTACTTCCGGGCTATTTCACAGATCTCTTTGACAGACCCTTAAATCCGGAGATTCCGCTTTTGTGAAGTTGGAAAATCAGGGGGCTTTTGACTACAATAGCAGAAGTCAAATTCGAGCGCAAGGGGTTGAACAGAATCGGCTGTCGGTGTACAGCCTTTCTGCGCAGCAGGAGACGAATCTGTCTCGTTGTGGCATCAAAGGAGGCACACACCCATGAGTACCAAAAATGGACAGCAGAGAGATGGTCAGGTAGAACGGGGAACATTTGCCGTAAAGGCCGGTCTGGCACAGATGCTTAAGGGCGGCGTCATAATGGACGTAGTCACGGCGGACCAGGCCCGCATTGCCGAGGAGGCCGGCGCCTGTGCCGTCATGGCCCTTGAACGCGTTCCCGCTGACATTCGCAAGGATGGTGGGGTTGCGCGAATGAGCGACCCGCGGCTGATAAAAGAGATCATGACGGCCGTCACCATTCCTGTGATGGCAAAAGTACGGATCGGCCACTTTGTGGAAGCCCAGATCCTGGAGGCGCTTGGCGTCGACTATATTGACGAAAGCGAAGTCCTGACGCCCGCCGACGAGAGTCATCACATCAACAAGCACAGTTTCACCATTCCCTTTGTGTGCGGCTGCCGCAACTTGGGTGAGGCCTTGCGCCGCATCGCCGAGGGCGCCGCGATGATTCGCACCAAAGGTGAAGCAGGGACAGGCGATGTCGTTGAAGCTGTGCGGCACGCCCGCAACGTAAACGGCGCTATCCGCCGCATCAGCAGGATGGATGCAGACGAACTGTTCACCTACGCAAAGGACATTCAGGCGCCGTACGAATTGGTGAAGGAGACGGCGGAACAGAATCGATTGCCGGTCGTGAACTTCGCGGCAGGGGGTGTGGCGACGCCGGCGGATGCCGCGCTCATGATGCAGTTGGGTGTGGATGGCGTTTTCGTCGGTTCCGGCATCTTCAAGAGCGACGACCCCGCCAAGCGCGCCCATGCCATCGTACAGGCGGTTACGCACTTCAACGACCCTCACATTCTGGCCGAGGTGAGCGAAAACCTGGGCGCGCCGATGGTCGGCATCAACGTAACCGAACTGTCAGAAGCCGAGAAGTTGGCAGAGCGGGGATGGTAGCAGGCGCGACGCCTGAATCTTCAATTCAGTCACCCGTAACACTATTGCCGCAGGGATGTCCCAAATGAGCCTCTTGAGAGGTACGCCATGAGCGAAGTTCGTTTGGGAGTCCTCGCGCTTCAAGGCGCCTTCCGCGAACATATCGCCATGCTGAAGCGCCTCAACGTCGAAGCCGCGGAGGTGCGACTGGAGAGAGAGCTCGACGACCTGGACGGACTGATTATTCCAGGCGGCGAGAGCACCAGTATGGGGCTTGTCGCCGAGCGCTGGGGCCTCGTTGAGCCGCTGCGTCAATGGGTCCACGGCGGCCGGCCTACTTGGGGCACTTGTGCCGGCATGATTCTGCTGGCTGAGCACGCGACCGGCCAGAAGTTGGGCGGTCAGGCGCTGATCGGCGGTCTGGAAGTGACAGTCAATCGCAACTATTTTGGCCGCCAGGTCGACAGTTTCGAGGCCGATCTCGACGTACCCGTCCTGGGAGATACTCCCTTCCACGCAGTCTTCATTCGCGCGCCCGCCATTACCGCAGTAGCCGAAGATGTGGAGACACTGGCGACCATTGCCTCCCTGCCGGATGAAACCGATTCCGTAATCGCTGCTGTCCGCAAAGGAACGATTCTGGCGACTGCATTCCATCCCGAACTCACCGGCGACCTGCGCTGGCACCGCTTCTTCGTGCAGATCGTAAACGATTTCAAGTCGTGCTCCGGCTGAAGGGGGCGTAAGATTCCCCTGCGACCCAGCAGCAATAGTCAGAAAGCAAGAACATGCGCTTCGGTGCCCATTTTCTGTTGCCCGGCCCGGCTCTTGCGAATGTGGGCAATAAAGAAGCCCGTGCGTAACCATGTAGTTACGCACGGGCTTGTCTATTGTGAATGCAATGCCCTACATTTGGGCAACCTTCCCCTACTGGCTTTTCGGCTCTGAAGGCAGTTCATCCTCCTCAGATTGATTGTCTTCGTCTGGCTGAACATCCTCCTCTGGCTGCTCCGATTCTTCTGGATTTTCCGGCTCGATCGTGGAGTCGTGTTCCAAGGGCGGCTCCGGCTCCTCCTGGGGATCAAACACTGTCGGCGGAACAATCTCTGCTGAGGCCTCAGGTTCTTCGACAGGTTCAGCTGTCCAACCGGTATCTGGTTCCGTGACGGGCATGTCGCCAAAACTGCCTCCCGCCGCGCCTTCCCCTGCAACTCGCGCCAGCTGGCCGTACAAGTGACTCTGGAAGTAGTAAGTGATCAGCTGCGACAACGGCACAGTCACAACCGCGCCGATAACACACAGAATTAGTCCCACAATGCTGCCGACCGTCGTAATAATCATGCTGGCGATAACTGTGAGAATCGCGACAATCGCGACATTGCCTATGTTGTCGCGAGTCCAGTCCCAGATCTCGGAAACTTGAAGGCCATCTTTGATCGTTTCGTTCCTTGCAAAGGCGATCGTGAATCCAGGTTGAAAGACGAGGAAAGCGATTCCAACCAGGAACTGCAGACAGAAGGAACACAGTATGAATATCGCCCCTATGTCTGCGTCACCGCCGGGCAAGTTTTCCGAAAGAACTACGCCAATGATGAAAATTGGAACTGAAACGAAGAAGATCGGCAGCGCCCACACCAGGTAAACGCAGGCCAGCTTTACCCCGCGGACAAGGTCATCGCCCCACCGGTCCCACTCAGGCAAGACAGGATGTATATCGTCGCGCACATTTTGGAGCAGACGCACCAGGTAACCGAACAGGATAAAGTAGCCCAGAACGCCGACCAGCGCCACGAGGAGCAATGAACTGATCAGAAGCAACCCCGTGCCGATGGCCGTCTTCTCGACCCAGCGTTCATCCTCTGAAAAGTAGGTCAGTGCTCGTCCGATATCCATAAGTGCTCTCCTTTGTCGAAGACACGGCGATGCAAGGCAACTCAGTGTCCGGAAATGCGGCTGTATACATCTCTACGACTGCCCGTGGGGAAAGTTTCAAGGCCCCGCCCAAGCGCGCTTCCAATCTCCTCACGCACCCACGCGTCCGACTCATCGGCAAGACGGGATTCCAGGCAGGCCGCGGCCCGTACATCGTTGTGGCGGCGCAGAAGCTCGCCCAACCCCCAGGCCGCGTGCCCCCGCGCCAGTGCAGCCTCGTCGGCTGCCGCTGCTTCCAAACCTGCGAATGCCGCCGGATCCCCCCAGTTTCCGAGAGCAACGCAAACGTTGCGCAGCATCCCGGCTCGCTTAGATCGCTTCAGCGGCGACCGCCGCCAGCGTTCTGCGAAAGCGCGCGGCTCAAGCCAGTAGGGCATTCGCCTGTCAAACCCCTCCAGCAGCGGCGGCGCGATTCGCTCCTGTTGGGCCTCCAGCCCACTCAAACGTGGCGTTTGCTCCGAAAGCCGCTGATTCCAGGGGCAGACCTCCTGGCAGATGTCGCAACCAAAAATTCGGTTGCCGAACAGGCGCCGCAATGGGCGGGGCACCGGCTGGCGTGACTCGATCGTCCAGTAGGAAATACAGCGCTGCGGGTCCAGATGAAAGGGACCGACAAAGGCATCGGTCGGGCAGGCATCCAGGCAGCGCGTGCAATGGCCGCAGGTTGCCAGCGGGATCTCGCGCGACTCCTCCTCGATCCCAAGTGCGCTGCTCTGACCTTTCCCTGACGACAGCCTTTTGTCCCCTTGCAGTTGCCAGGACCCGTAATCGCCGCCTGCCGGCAGACCTGCAAGCGTTTCTTCCACGCCGTAAGCGGTGGAATGGACCGCGACGGCCGGCGGGTCGCAGGCCAGCCCCTCTGGCACTAGCAGTGTTGCCAGAAAGAGCCAGCTTCCTCTCTGAGGGTGAATCGTACAGCAGTTCTTGCCGGTAAAGCCAATGCCGGCCCTGTGCGCCCAGTCCCGCTCCATAACAGGGCCCGTATCCACCAGCCCTTTCCCCAGAGTCGAGCGGCCGCTCTGGGCGCGTAGCCAGCCGTCAAGCTCATAGAGCAGCGGACGAACGATTTCGTGGTAGTCGTCCCCCCAGGCATAGCGAGCAATGATGCCGCGCGCCGGGTCATTCAGGACCTCCGGCGCCAGGTCGAAACGATGATAGTCAACACCCAAAACGATTAGCGAACGGAAGGGCGGGCCTTTCTCTGCCAGCAGGGCCGGATTGCGCCTCTTCTCCGGATTGCGCGCCAGGTATTCCATTTCGCCGGCCCGGCCCAGACCCAGCCAGCGGGCAAAAAACTCGGCATGGGCCGGCTCGCCCACCTTGACGATGCGACAGAAGTCGAATCCAAGGCGGCGCGCTTCCACTTTCAACAATTCGGACAATGTACGGTCAGACACGCGGGATACCTCTAAGGGGGCCAGTCTTCCAACGCTTGCGCTCTTTGCTCCAATGCAATGCTGCTCAGGCCCAGAAAAAGGGTCGGCCTGGCAACTACCGCATTGCCTACGCTACCTGTGGAGAAAGCGCATTTGCCTGCACGCGTGATTTAGGCAGAGTAACTGTTCGGCAAGCCAGGCACATTATAATAGCAGCCGATCATAGTATCAAGAGATCGACTTTCCAGGGATGCATCCCAATATTGGGGCGAACTTTCGTATACCTCTGGAAGCTACCAAACCACGGTCAGCTCCCGTTCCAATCTCCGGCAGCGCAAGCGCCGCCTCTGACTTCGCCTTCCCTATGTTCCCCGCTTCCTGACTTCAGCCGCTCACCCGCTGCACAATGGCATCTTTCGGGCACATTCGCGACCCCATCCTGTTATCATGCGTATAGTGAAGTGACAGAGAAAGTTTGGGAGTCGGCTGAACCTGTGCTAAACTGATTCAGTACCGGCTGAATCATGCGCCGTGGTATTCCAGCGATGGTTCGGCTCTTTATTCGCTGTGGGCGGCCCACCAGAGAAAGGTTCCATTCAGACGTCGCTTTTTGAGATTCTCTGGTACAAGAGGAAAGGAGTTCAGGAGTACCACATGAGCATTTCGACGGAAGAAAAGACCAAGATCATTGAAGAGTACCGGACTTTCGAACAGGACACTGGTTCCCCTGAAGTGCAGGTTGCGCTCCTGACCACGCGCATTAATGCCCTGACCGAACACCTGCAAACGCACAAACACGACGAAGGCTCGCGACGAGGCCTGTTGAAATTGGTCGGTCAGCGCCGCCGCCATTTGGCATACCTGGCAAGAAAGGATGTGAATCGCTATCGCCAGCTGATTGAGAGGCTGGGTCTGCGTCGATAAATGGCATTGATGGGGCGGATTGAAGAAGGTTTCGCCCTTCAACTGGAGCTGCTCGTGCCGGGTAGCTGCTGAAGTCGCAGCCTTTATGTCCCATTTGAGAAAGGCTGTGGACCGCTCCCGGCAGTTCAGAAAGTAGTTCGTGCTTGACAGCGCGACAGTGAGAAAGACAAATACTGCCACCAGCCGCTCGCAGATGCATTTCGTGCTCAGTGCACTGTAATTGGCAGATTCTGCCACCGGGGTCCGGCATTGGAGAATGGACCGAAGCCTTCGCTGAAAGAGCCGTTCTCGCTCGTAAACGGGCGCTTCGATCCGTTCTCCAGTTCCGCACCTCGAATCAGTGCGCAGAGAATTCGTTGGAATGATGAATGCCGGGTAGCATTGCTTTCCATTCAGACCGGCGATTTCGTTTGCGGGTGGCGGCAACGCCGGATGCGTTGCCGGTTCCGGTATTCACACGAGCCGGTGGCCCCACCTGCCCGCTCTTCCTCCCAGGAGGGCGGCGCCAGACCCAATTCGAGGTGAACTAAGATGGAACAAACCAGATTGTTTGAAGGCGCCCGTGTCTACTCCACGACTTTGGGCGACAAAGAGATCAGCATTGAGACGGGCATCCTTGCCCAGCAGGCAGGCGGCGCGGTAACTGTCCGTTGCGGCGACACGGTCATCCTCGCGACTGCCACGATGGACAGAGGCGTGCGGCCAGGAATCGGCTTTTTTCCCCTGACCGTCGATTTTGAAGAAAAACTCTACGCCGCCGGACGTATCCCCGGCAACCTCTTCCGCCGCGAAGGCCGTCCAAGTGAACAGGCGATTCTCCTCTGCCGCCTGGTGGACCGGCCGCTGCGCCCTCTCTTTCCCAAAGGTATGCGTAATGAGGTGCAGATAATCCTCACCGCGCTCAGCTCGGACAACGAGCATCTGATCGACCCGCTTGCCATAATCGCCGCTTCAGCTGCCCTCTCAATTAGCGATATCCCCTGGGCTGGGCCGGTTGGCGCGGCTTCTCTCGCCTATGTGGACGGCGAGCTTATCGTCAATCCGACCGCTTCCGATATGGAGCTGAGTACACTCGGATTGCAGGTTGCCGGCACCTCCGACAATATCCTTATGGTGGAAGCGGGCGCCGACGAGTTGCCGGAAGATATCATGCTGGATGGACTGCGTTTGGCCTACGAATCAATGCAGCCCGTAATCCAGACGATACAACGGATGCAGGCTGAGATTGGGAAAGTAAAATATACCGCCCATCCTGTATTTGAGGCGGCCGCGGACACCGTCGAAAAGGTCAACCAACTGGCGCGTGACAAGGTAAGGACAGCCGTGATTGGAACGACTGACCGCGACGAACGCAAGGCCCGTCTCGCCGAGGTCCGCGACGAAACGATGGAGGCCTTGGCCGAGGCGATCGGTGCAGGTGAAGTCGACGCCGGGGATGTGGACGACGCGCTGGACAGCCTGCATAAGGAGGCGGTCCGTAGGCGCATCTTGGACGAGAGCGTCCGACCCGACGGCCGCGACCCCCAGACTGTACGCCCGATACAGGTACAGGTAGGAAACATCCCACGTGTCCATGGCAGCGGTCTGTTCATGCGCGGGGAAACCCATGTCCTGACGATTGCGACACTGGGTACGCCTGGCGACGCCCAACGCCTCTACACGTTGCAGCCGGAAGAAGAAAAACGTTATATCCACCACTACAACTTCCCACCTTATTCGACGGGCGAGGCCTACCCCATGCGCGGGCCAAAACGCCGCGAAATCGGTCACGGCGCCCTGGCCGAAAGGGCATTGCAGCCGGTGATTCCCGACGAATTTCCCTACACCTTGCGACTGGTGAGCGAGGCCGTTAGCAGCAACGGCTCCACCAGTATGGGTTCGGTTTGCGGCAGCACCCTGGCGCTCATGGACGCCGGTGTCCCGATCGATGCGCCAGTCTCCGGAATTGCGATGGGCCTTGTCCAGGATCAGGATTCCGGGGACTATGTTGTTCTGTCCGACATCCAGGGCGTGGAAGATCATCTTGGCGATATGGACTTCAAAGTCGCCGGCAGCGGCCACGGTATCACCGCCCTGCAGATGGATCTAAAAATCAAGGGGCTGGACTTTGAGATCCTGCGGATCGCTCTGGAGCAGGCCCGGCAGGGGCGCCTGCACATTTTGGAAAAGATGTTGGCGGTACTCCCCGAAGCCCGGGAGGAGCTCAGCCCCTACGCACCTCGAATCCTCACCGTAAGCGTCGACCCGGAGAAGATCGGCAAAATTATCGGCCCGGGTGGAAAGACCGTTCGGGCTCTGCAGGAACGATACGAAGTCAAGATCGATATCGACGACGACGGTTCGGTATTTATCTCAGGCCTTAACGGTCTGGCAGCCGAAGAAGCCCGCCGCGAAATCGAATCTCTGACCGAAGAGGTCGAAATTGGCAAGATCTACACCGGGCAAGTCGTTAGAGTTGAAGCCTATGGCGCTTTTGTCAACTTGCTTCCTGGCGTGGATGGGTTAGTGCATATCAGCCAGTTGGCGGACTACCGGGTCAACAATGTGGAGGAAATCGCCAACGTCGGCGATGAACTCACGACCATGGTGATCGACATCGATCCGGCAGGCAAGATTCGCTTGAGCCGGCAGGCTGTACTGGAAGGTTGGAGTGCAGAAGAAGCTCGCGACCGCGACCGTGGAGGGCGCCGCGGCGGGGGCCGCGAACGGGAACGCGGAGGACGCGGAGGTAACCGCGAGCGCGACCGCAGCATGAGAAACGGTGGCCGCCCTCGAAGATAAGAGGCGGTAGCCCGCCAAAGAGGCAGTTTGTAGGCCCGTTCGATCGATGAAGATGTCGACTCGAAGCCAGGAAGAGAAAGCCAGTCCTCGTGAACTGCTGCCTGCGGATCATCCGCAGGCAGGCGTTTCCCCTGCAGAACAGCCGAGTCGGCTCGGTCCTGGGAGAGTTTTGGCGTCCACCGGCTCCGGCAATCCAGCGGTTGGCCGGTCCGTCCCCGATTCGCAAGACATGACCACCGCCGCTGCCATCGTTTCTACGCTCAAGGAAATCTTACAGATTGTTCTCCCTGCCATCTTCCTGGCAGCGCTTATTCATCTCTTTCTGGCGCAAGCAACGATTGTGCGCGGGCAGAGTATGCAGCCGAACCTTCGACCTGAAGAGAGGCTGATCATGGAAAAGCTGAGTTACTACTTTCAGGCCCCCCGACACAACGAGATTGTCGTGCTGGATATGCCCGAGTCGCGGGCGCTGATAATCAAGCGCGTCGTAGGACTCCCGGGAGAAACGGTTGAGATTCATCAGGGACGCCTCCTTGTCGACGGTCGTGAAGTGGTCCCAATGGAGGACGTCGAGCAAGGCTTACAGACCCACACGGCCGGGGACGACGGCCGGCCGCCCCCTAGCTTCGGGGACTTCCGCTCCGACTACGGCCCCGTCACACTGGCTGAGGATCTGTTCTTCGTGCTGGGCGACAACCGTGACAATAGCAACGACAGCCGCACTTTTGGTCCGGTTCACCGCGACTACATCAGGGGCCGCATTTGGGTACGTTACTGGCCGTTGACGAGATTTACCATTTTCAGATAGTCTGAACTGTAATCTGTTTGAGGCGCCGCCAGCGCCGAAATCTACGGCGGCATGAGGCGTGCGCCTTTCTGCATCTCTCAAAAGCATGAATACAAAAAAGTGGAGTACGACTACAAAAATAGTGGTGTCATCGCTTCTCGGCCTTCTGGCCGTGCTACTGCTCTACGCCTTCCGAGTGATGATCCAACCGACGATCATCGCCCTCTTGCTCACCTTTGTCCTCTACCAGCCGGTAAGTTGGGTGCAGCAGCGCACCGGCTGGAGCCGGGCCACCTCGATCGTTGCCGTCTATCTGCTGGTGATTCTCCTTCTGATCATTGGGCCGATTATCTTCGTGCCTCGCGTGGTCACATCGGTTGAATCGCTGCTTGTTCTGCTCGAAACCATGGTCACCGACATGCAGTCGGCCGCTTCAGGACCCCTCCTGCCCATCTTCGGATATAGCCTCAACATCGACGATATTCTTCAACAGTTGGGCACCGTCATTCAGAATGTACTCTCACAGGCCGGCACCGGTGTCCTCGGACTGGCAGCCACCTTTACAACCGGAGTGCTAACCACCATCTATGTGCTTGTGCTGGGCTTCTGGTTGCTCAAAGACATAATTAAGTTGCAGCGCATGGTGATGAACGCGCTGCCGCCGGAGTACCGGGATGATGTCCAGCGCATGACACAGGAACTGGGCGAAATCTGGATGGCATTTTTGCGCGGGCAGCTGGTTTTGGGCCTTGTGGTTGGGTTCATGACCTGGATCATCATGTCGATTGTCGGTCTGCCCAATGCAGCGGCTTTGGCTCTGCTCGCCGGCATTCTTGAATTCCTGCCCACCGTGGGTCCTGGAATCAGCGGCGCTATCGGCACTCTTGTGGCGCTCTTGCAAGGTCCGACCTGGCTCCCGATTGGCAACATCCCTTTTGCCATCATCGTCCTGATCCTGTACGTCATCATTACGCAGGTCGAAAGCGTCTATCTCATTCCCCGCCTCGTCGGGCGCCGCGTGCGCCTCCATCCCGCCGTCACCTTTACCGGCATCATTAGCGCCGCGCTCGTTTTTGGAGTCCTGGGTGTGCTTCTGATCACGCCGACAATTGCCAGTGTGCGCGCCCTCTTGGGATATGTCTTCCGAAAACTGCGCGATCTGGAGCCATTCGAGTCTCAACAACGGCAAAACGAAATTCAGATTCCCGGGCTGATAGGCGGCCATTGGATCGAAGGCATTGTATTTGATCTCGATGGCACCCTGACCCACCTTGACTGGTCCTTGGCAACCGAACTGGCCCAGCGCTTCGACCGGCTCGAGCAGATCTGGCCCGGCGAAAGGCGTGAGCAGTTCTTCCGTCGCTTTATGGCTTGGATGGAGGGGCCTTCCCTGGCAATCATAAGCCTGCTCACGTGGCTCAGGCTGCACGAAGACGCGCGCCGGCTTACCCGCCGCATGCAACGTGTGCGGGGCTTCCCCCCCAGTGAAGCTCAGACCCTTCGCGATGGCGTGCCCGAGTTGCTCGTGGAGTTGCGGCAGCAATACAAGGTGGCGCTGATTACGAACCGTTCGCGAAACGAGCTGGACTCTTTCTTCCAGCACGCCGAGCTGCCGGATGACCTGTTTGACGCCGTCGTCACCAGAGACGACCTGCGCAAGCCCTCCCCCAACAGCGAAGGACTGTTGAAGGTGTTGGAGATTCTTAATCTTCCCGCAGACGCGTGTCTGGTCGTTGGTGATACCGAACTCCAGCTGCGCGTCGGCGAGGCGGTCGGCGCGGTGCAGGTTGGTCTCCTGTGCGGCATGGGTGCCACGCAGAACTTCAGCAACGCAGACCTGATCCTGGAAACGCCGACAGACCTGATTGGCTACCTGAATCGCCCGCAGGTGATGGCGAAGCTGTGGTCGTGAGATAAGCGCAGGGCCATCGGCTCAACGCGCCCGAACCGGGCCGGAGTCTGATAGATCTGGCAAGAGATTCTCTTGATTCTAAGCTCTGTCCAGGACGGTCAGAACTGCCGGCTTCGGCAAGCGTTTCGCATCTGCTCCTTTTCTACGCAACAATTCCCGTCGAAAATTGAACGAGACACCTCCGACGTTTTCTGGGCAATTCGATCCCTGACGCGGTCTACTCTTAGGATTGGCCCCATTCCTTTGGTACCGTGTTGGAAACAACCCATGCAAACGCTCGGGTCTGGACATCCGCCTTCGGGAACTCAAGTAACGGATCGCTTTTCCAGCTCTCTCTACAATTCATATCAAGGCGCAAAAGTTTGGAGGAGATATGTTCACAAGATATTCGAAAATCTCCATTGTGTGGGCCATCGCGTTAAATGCTTCACTCGTAGTATTCAACAACCTTACAGACTATAACTCGAACTACTGGTTCGTAGTTCACGTCCTCAAAATGGACACGACCTTCCCCGACAATCAGGGAATGTGGCGAGCGATAAACGCTTCTTCGCTGCACCATCTGCTCTATTGGGTCATAATTCTCGTTGAGCTGGCGATCGCAGTACTCTGCTGGTGGGGGGGAATACGTCTTCTCCGGGCGAAAGATGACGCTCAAAGATTCAATCAGGCCAAGGGCATCGCCATCTCAGGCCTGACTCTGGGAACTATCCTGTGGTTTACAGGGTTTATCACCATCGGCGGGGAGTGGTTCCTGATGTGGCAGTCGGAAGTCTGGAACGGAAGTCAATCAGCTTTTCGCCTGCTGGTCGTCTTCGGAATCGCGCTTCTTTACCTCACCCGTTCAGACGGCGCTCTAGATACCTGAATACGTACTGGGACAGTCTGCATTGCGCCCGACTCCAGCAGGCTAGTCTTCCCGCACCTGTTCTACTTCAATTCCGATCTGTTCCGATCGCCGCCGCGCCGCTCCGTTCAAACGGGTCTGTGCCAATCTGGGTGGGAGAATGTTACTCCATGTCGGAAGATTATTCTACATCGAGACGCTGGCTGTCGCTGAGGCAAGACAGCAGGTTGCGCTGTAGGAAGAATAAATAAGCGACAGGTTTTCCTCTCGGCCTGTTTTTGTGGTATAACTGAACAAGAGTAGGCTCCTTGTGACTTTCCCGATTCCCTCCTAGCCCAAAGCGGATTTCAAGAGGTAACTTACGCATAAAGGTTCCAACACCCGAACCCATCGAGGAGGCAGTTCTTTGCAAGCATTTGAATTTGTAGCACCAATCACTGTGGACGAGGCGATCTCGGCCTTGGCTGCCGGGGGCGGAAGGGCCCGCCCGCTTAGCGGGGGCACCGACCTCATTGCTCAGCTTCAGGAAGGGCGCCTCGCACTGGACACAGTCGTCGACCTGAAGCGAATCCCCGAATTGATGGCGATTTCCATCAGCGGCGACGGCCTGACCCTGGGCGCTTCCGCGTCCTGCCACTCGATCAACGCCAATCAGGCGATTCGCGACGCCTACCCGGCATTGATCGATTCGACGCATCTGATCGGCGGCACCCAGATCCAAGGGCGCGCCAGCCTTGGCGGCAACCTGTGTAACTCTTCTCCGGCCGCCGATTCGATTCCCAATCTCATTGCCCACAGCGTCACCTGCAATATTGCAGGCCCCAACGGCCGTCGCTCAGTCGCAGTTGAGGATTTTTGTACAGGACCTGGCCGCAATGTGCTGGAAGATGGCGAGTTTCTGGTCTCGCTGGATTTCCCCACGCCGCCCGCTAACTTCGGTGCAGCCTACCTGCGATTCATCCCACGCAATGAAATGGATATTGCCGTTGTCGGCGCCGGCGCCTCCGTTGTTTTGAGCGATGACAAGAGTACAATCCAGTCTGCACGTGTGGCACTGGGCGCTGTCGCGCCGACCCCGCTGTACGTGGAGGAGGCAGGCGATGCCTTAGCCGGTCAACCGGTCTCCGAAGAGTCCCTGGACAAGGCCGCCGAGCTGGCCAAGGCCGCGGCCAGACCGATCAGCGACATGCGTGGAACGATCCCCCAGCGCAAACACCTCTCTGCTGTACTGACACAGCGCGCTCTGCGGATCGCAATCGACCGGGCACGAGGCACCAAAACTGTTGACGAATTGGGGAGACTGAACGGACATGGCTAAAAAGATCGCTGTAGAGACAACACTGAATGGCGAAGAGACTATTTTCCTTTGCGAGCCTCGTCAGACACTGCTGGAGGCGCTCAGGGACAATCTGGGCCTTATCGGCAGCAAAGAAGGCTGCGGCAATGGCAACTGCGGCGCCTGTAACGTGATCCTGGACGGTGTTCTCGTTAACTCCTGTCTCGTGCTGGCGCCGGAAATCGAAGGTCGCTCGGTCGTGACAATCGAAGGCATCGCAGAAGATGGTGAGCTGCATCCGCTTCAGCAGAAGTTCCTTGAGCACGCCTCTCTGCAGTGCGGTATCTGCACGCCGGGCTTCATCGTCTCCGCCAAGTCGCTGTTAGATGACAATCCCGATCCCAGCGAGCATGATGTGCGCCTGTGGCTCGCAGGCAATCTCTGTCGTTGCACAGGATATGACAAGATCGTGCGGGCTGTGTTGGACGTGGCCGAAAGCGACGCCTAGCCCGGAGGAGGATATCAAATGGCCGGTACAAAACAGAATGGAACTGGTAAACTGGCCGCAAACGGCCAGAACGGTTATAAGGTCATCGGTACGCGCCCTGTGCGGCCGGACGGTGTAGACAAAGTAACGGGCCGTGCCGTCTATGCCGCCGATGTGCAGATGACCGGGCTGCTGCACGGCTTTGTCCTGCGTAGTCCCCACGCCCACGCCAACATCCGCTCCATCGACACGAGCAAGGCCGAAGCCCTGCCCGGTGTGCGCGCCGTCGTCACTGCCGCCGACCTGCCTGTAGCCGAGGACAAAATCGAAGACCTCGGCGAAGGCGCCATCAACCTCAAATACCTGAGCGACAACATCTTGGCCCATGAAAAGGCCCTCTACCACGGCCATGCCGTGGCGGCCGTGGCCGCGGTCAACCCGCACGTCGCGCAGGAGGCTGCTGAGTTAATCGAAGTCGACTACGAGGTGCTGCCACCCGTGATGACGGTTGACGACGCATTGGCAGACGATGCGCCCATTCTCCTTGATACGCTGCGCACTGATTCGATGGGCGAAATCGGCACAGAGCAGACCAACTTGGCCTCCTTCTTCCGCCACCAGCGCGGCGATCTGGATGCGGGCTTCGCAGGCGCCCACTTGGTTGTCGACCGTACGTACCGCACGGAAACAGTCCACCAGGGTTACATCGAACCGCACGCCGCCACCGCCTTGTACAGCGCCGACGGCCAGATCACGATCTGGACCAGCACACAGGGCTCGTTTGCCGTGCGCGGCCAAGTCTGCGAGATCCTGCAGATCCCGGTCTCCCGGCTCAAGGTAGTTCCCACCGAGATCGGAGGCGGTTTCGGCGGCAAGATCAACGTATATGTTGAGCCGGTCGCCGTTCTCCTTTCCCAGAAGGCCGGGCATGAGCCTGTCAAGGTCATCATGAGCCGGGCCGACGTCCTGGCCGCGACAGGGCCCACCTCAGGCTCGAACGTCCGCGTAAAGATTGGCGTCGATGCAAACGGCAAGATCTCCGCTGCCCTCGCCGAACTCTACTACGAGGCCGGCGCCTATCCCGGTTCACCGGTCGGAGCGGCTGCAAACGTGAGCTTGGCCCCCTACGCAATCGACAATCTTCAGGTGGACGGCTATGACATTGTCGTGAACCGACCTCGCAGCGCAGCCTACCGTGCTCCCGGGGGCACCAACGTTGCCTTTGCGGTCGAGAGCGTCGTCGACGAACTGGCCGAAAAGCTGGGCATGGATCCGGCCGAATTCCGCATCCTCAACGGGGCCAAGGAGAACGATCGCCGCCCCGACGGCCTGCAGTACGCCCGTATCGGTCAGATAGAGACGGTCGAGGCCATTCGCGACTCGGAACACTACCAGTCATCGCTCGAAGGCAAATATCGCGGCCGCGGCATTGCATCAGGCTACTGGAACAACTGGGGCGGCCAGTCCAGCGCCACCGCCGTTCTCAACCCGGATGGCACGGTCAATCTTAATGAGGCCTCAACCGATATCGGCGGCACCCGGGCCTCGATCGCAATGCAGCTGGCCGAGGCGATGGACATCGAATACGAAATGGTGAAGGCCCGCGTCGTCGACACCGACACTGTGTCCTACAACGACGTGACCGGCGGCAGCCGCACGACCTTCGCCACCGGTTTGGCCGCCTACAACCTGGGCCAGCAGCTCATCAAGGAAATGAAGAGCCGCCTCGCCGACCAGTGGGACGTTGGCGCCGGTGACGTGAGCTACGAAGACGGCACTTTCAGCGCCGGCGGCGAAAGCCTCCCGTTCGTCGAGGCCGCCGGCCTCGTCCAGCGAGAAGAGCCCTTGATGGCCAGTTCAACGGTCCATCCGCAGGACTTCGGCCCAGGATTCTCCACGCAGTGCGTCGACATCGAAGTCGATCCGGAGACGGGCAAAATCACGATTCTTCGCTACACGATCGCCCAGGACGTCGGCAAGGCCATTCATCCCTCCTATGTTGAAGGACAGATGCAGGGCGGGGTCGCACAAGGTATCGGCTGGGCAATCAACGAAGAGTACATCTACGACGACGAGGGCCACCTCCTCAACGCCAGCCTTCTCGATTACCGCATGCCAACGGCCCTGGACCTGCCGATGATCGAGACGATCATGGTCGAGGTCCCCCATCCCGCTCACCCCTATGGTGTGCGCGGCGTCGGCGAGGTCAACATCGTGCCTCCCGCCGGCGCAATCGCCAATGCCGTTTACAATGCCACTGGCGTGCGCATGGACAAGTTGCCGATCTCCCCGGCCAATCTCCTTGAGGCGATGTGGGCCCAGGAGGCGGAAACTGCCGAACTGGTGCCAGGAGACGATTGAGAGTGGCCAAAGTCTGGATTCCACCGTTGATGCGCTCGCTCACCGACGGCCAGCAGATTGTCGAAGCCGAGGGCGAATCGGTGCGTGAACTGGTCGCGGCCCTGGAGGAACGCTTCCCCGGGGTTGCCGAACGCATCATCGATGAAGGGCGCATCCGGCCTGGTTGGACCGTCGCGGTCGACGGCGCCGTGCAGAATCGTGGCCTGCGCGCGGCCGTGGGGCCGGACAGCGAAGTACATTTCGTACCAGCGATGACAGGCGGTAATTCGAACCGCACTTGACCTGTCCGCACCGTGTACCGGCCACTTCGGCCGGTCAGGGAACTCCGTGTTCCTCCCAAG
This sequence comes from Caldilineaceae bacterium, assembly GCA_965204525.1. Classification (GTDB taxonomy): domain Bacteria; phylum Chloroflexota; class Anaerolineae; order Caldilineales; family Caldilineaceae; genus Bin5. The sequence goes on from OZ241994.1 coordinate 5,349,977, forward strand.
CGATCTCTATGCTAGAGACCCGGTAGCCAGCAGCCCCGCTGCCGGGTCTTTCAATTGGCCTCCGCGCCTGTTTGGTTGGGCATGCAGGTATTGTACACCACCAGACCAATTTGCATCGGGCTGCAGAGTTGAACAGCGCAACGAAATCCAATACACGCGAGTTCATGACATCCAAGACAGCGCAGCCCCATAACCCAGTAGGTCCGATCACCCTTCAATGGCCGCAAAAGCGGCTGACAGTCGAGCCGTCCAGACCTCTTGAACAGCAGCTGGAAAGCTACCCTCCACTAAGCACTGGATTCGGCAAGAGGGGTCTGCTGCTTCATGGTGATAACTTCGATGGGCTTTCCTGGCTGCTGGCAAATGGCTACGGTGGCAGTGTCCGTCTGGTCTACATGGATCCACCGTACAACTCTAACCGTACCTATACCAGCCGCATTCGTCTGCGTGGGAAGGGGCAGCCCGCGCTGGGCGCAATTACCGCTTACGACGATGTCTGGCAGCCTGCCGACTACCTCCAGTTTCTAACCGACCGGCTGATCCTCCTGCGCGAACTTTTGCACGCCGACGGAACCCTCTGGCTCCACTGCGATTACCGCATGCAGGCACATCTTCTCCTGTTGCTGAAAGAGATTTTCGGCGCCGATTCGCACCTCAATACAGTATTCTGGCGCAGCCAGACGATGCGCGGCGCTAAAGTCCATGCCCGCTACTTTCCCAACAGTGCCCAGACGATTCACATTTTTCGCCGAACATCCCGAGGCCGGCCCTTTTGGCATGCCCCCAGACGCGAGATCGTTCTCACCGAGGAGGCCGCCGCCGCGCAGTACATGCGCGACGAGCGCGGCTTCTTCCGCACTTCGGACCCAGGTACATATAGCTTCGAGCGCCTGAAGTCCCTCTTTGCGGCAGGGCGGCTGTACGCCCCATACGGCGGCGAAGTAGTCGTAGATGAAGGCCCGCAGCGCGTGTATGCCTCCAACGGCGGAAACATTGGCGTCAAATACTACCTAAAAAGACGCGGCCGCAATCGTTATGTCGTAACGAAGCCGGTGGACAATCTCTGGGACGACATTGCCGGGTTGGGAACGGTTCCCGGAGAGGATGAGAACTACCCCACACAGAAGACCGAGAGGCTGCTGCACAGGATCCTTGAAACGGCCAGCCGTCCCGGAGAACTCGTACTCGATCCCTTCGCTGGCTCCGGCACTACGCTGAATGTGGCGCACAAGCTGGACCGTGAATGGATAGGCTGCGACAGTTCCTGGCGGGCAGTGCGAACGGCCGCTTGCCGCATCAGCCGCCACCCGATCTGCGCAGCATCGGCCCAGGCTGACGGAGATGGCGGCCCCATGCCGGCCCGTGACGCCGCGGGGGACGACTCCCGACTCGAAAGCGGCTACCGGATACTTCGCATTGGCGGCGAAGATTTTGTCAATGGGCGCCACCTTCGGCAAGAACCGCACATCAACTCTACTGCAGACATTCGGCTGGGCCAGGACGAAGGCCGGCTGACTGTTCGGATAGGAGGATTTCACAGCCCTCAGGTGGCAAGTCTGGCCGCCACAAAGAAAGTGGCGCTGTCGCGTGACTGGCGGGTGCAAGTGCGGGCGGTACTGGTCGATCCGAATTTTGACGGCGCCACCTTGCGGCCTGCGCTGGTGGACGCACCCGCTGGCAAGAGCGCCCTTGTTACAGGCGTTTACTCTTGTGCTCGGCCCGTACAGTCCGAAAGACAAGAGAGTGAACACGTGGAGGACAGGACCGTAGCAACTGTCATTGTCGACGTAGCGGGTGAGGAGCATCTCTTTGTGGACCCAGCCCCTCTCTGTGAAACTCCATAAAGGTCTAAAGGCTGACCCTATCCGGCCTGCACGATCATAGCTTAAGTGTGGACCCATACCCGCGCACGGCACCCAACCGGCGGGCGTGACCATCGTGAAACCTTGCGCGAGAACGTTCACGCCCAGGAATGGTATACTTACCGAACTATGGCCATTCAGATACTGTCCCAGGATGTAGCCGCCAAGATCGCTGCCGGTGAAGTGGTGGAACGACCTGCCAATGTCGCCAAAGAGTTGATCGAGAACAGCCTGGATGCCGGTGCGAACGAAGTGCAAGTCGAGATCCGAGAAGGGGGACAGCGTCTCCTTCAGGTGACTGACGACGGGCATGGCATTCCCGCGGCCGAACTGCCACTGGCAGCGCAACGGCACGCAACCAGCAAGCTGGGCAGCGCCGCCGACCTGGATCGCATTACCTCTTTCGGTTTTCGCGGCGAAGCCCTCTATAGTATCGCAGCCGTCAGCCAGTTGACTCTTAAGAGCCGCCACTCAGACGCCGAAACCGGCGCAGAGCTGCACATCCACGGCGGAAGAGTCACGCGCAACCAGCCAGCAGGACTTCCCGTCGGCACAATCGTCACTGTTGAGAATATCTTTTTTAACACGCCTGCGCGGCGTAAGTTCCTGCGGCGCCCAACCACAGAAGCCGGCAACATCGCGGCAATCGTCCAGCGCTACGCCCTGGCCTACCCGTCCTGCCGCTTCAAATTCGTCACCGATGGAAAACTCTCTTTCTTTACCGAGGGCACAGGACGCGTTGACGAAGTTCTGGCAAAGATATACGGGCGGGAGAATGCCCAGCAGATGATCGGCGTGGGCCGATTACAGGAGAAGGCCGCAGCTCACCAGGCGGGAACTACAGCCTCTGAGCAGTCTGATAGGTGCTCGCAGCGGGAAAGGCAGCCGGCGAAGGACGAAGTCGACTTCATGTCCGACTCGGCCGATAGCCGGATTCCAACCTCTCCACTGGCCGCCGGAAACTCAGCGCATCGTCCTGCGGGTCTTGCGTCTTCTGCCAGTCTGGGAGGCGTGCAAGTAAGTGGGTACGTCAGTTCCATCTCTCTCACCCGCCCCACCCGCGCCCAGATCAACATCTTCATCAACAGGCGCTACGTCGAAGATCGGAGCCTCACGCACGCGGTTGTGCAGGCATATCACACCTTGCTGCCAGTTGGACGCTTTCCGCTTGCCGTTCTCTTTGTCGATCTGGATCCTTCGGAGGTCGACGTAAACGTGCATCCGCGCAAAACAGAGGTGCGTTTCGTCGATTCCAACAAAGTTTTCAGAGCCGTCCAGGGTAGCGTACGCCGGGCAGTCATTGAGAGCACCGGCGTGCCGACCGTAGACCTGGGCGAAGAAGGGGAAAGAGCGGCAGCATTACAGGTGTTTTTGCCTACCGAAGGCTCTGATCCGCAAGAGCCGGATCATGTGCGTCAGTCCGGCTGGTCTGCCCGGCGCCATGCGATTCTCAACGCCGGCGTCGGAAGGCAGCCCGCGAAGCCGTTTGACATGCCGCGCGCTGAACAGCCTGGAGCAGATCCACTCTTGGACGAGTCGAACGCTCAATCTGACGATTTGCCGCCGCAGACTGCTGGTGAATCGGAAGAGTCCCCTCGTCATGATGAGCAAACATTGCCGCCTCTTCGGGTAGTCGGGCAGGCCGGGGCAATGTATGTTGTCGCCGAAGGACCGGAAGGGCTGTATCTGATCGATCAGCACGCCGCCCATGAGCGGATTCTGTACGAGAAGTACATGGCCCGGCGCGCAAGCGGCGGCACAGATGGTGGGACGGCCCGCCAGGGGCTGCTGACTCCGATCTCCATATATGTAGGCAATGCTCTCGCCGGCCTGGTAGCCCAGCACTTGGACACGTTGAACGCCGTTGGATTTGACGTCGAACATTTCGGCGGAGATACCTTTCTCGTGCGCGCCGTTCCCAGTGTGCTGTCGAATCAGGATGCAGAGCGAGCGCTCAACGAGATAGTGCAGGGTCTGGCCGAAAACCGGGACTTGGTAGGGGAGGAGTTGGAGGCGCGGCTGGTGAAAATGGTGTGTAAGCGGGCGTCAATCAAGGCAGGCCAGATCCTGAGTGACATCGAGATGAAGGAGTTGGTGAGGCAATTGGAAACGTGCCAGTCCCCGCGCACTTGCCCTCACGGACGACCCACAATGCTGCAACTGAGCTCCGGTGAATTGGAGCGAGCTTTCAAGCGGACATAGCACAGCGCAAACCGCTGACCTTCCTCAAAATTGCCGCGACCCGTGTTGATATAAACACACAAAAAACTTACTCGTTTTGGGAATTGGATTCTTTCGTGTGCTATACTGAAAGGTGGCGCTCCAAAACTCAGAAGATTCCTGTGCGGGTTTTCTGCTTCGCCCCGCGCAGGTGAAAGTCGGACGCCAACTGATGACACGGGATGCACCACGTGCTCGATTTTGCCAGCCCGGATGTACTGAGAGTTGCTATTGGCACTGCTTGCTTCGCTATCGGAGCGTGGCTGGGAACCCTGTTCCCGGACATAGACAGGTTCAAAATTTTTCGCCTTCGCCACAGGTCGATCGTCACGCACAGCTTCCTGATGCCCCTCCTGCTTTGGACTGGACTGAGCTTTACGACGGCTGAATGGCCAGAATGGTTCATTCCCGGCTTTGCGGCTGGAGTGGCGCTCCATCTGGCCTTCGATCTCTTTCCCCAGAAGTGGCGCGGCTTCGCACTGGTAGACGTACCGAAGTGGGGACGCAGTACCAGAACCGTTTCCACTGTCTTGCTGTTTTCCAATCTCTTCTTGTGCGTAATCATATCCGTCTCCATCTTCCCTGAATACGGTCCTGCCGGCATACTCGCATACGTCGCCACACTCACAGCCCTATATCTTTACGGCCTATTGGCGAAGAAAGAACATTTCGCTGCTGGCCCCCTGTTGACCATACTGACGCTTGGGGGCGACGCCCTTTAGGCTTCTGCTACCATGAAACAATGAGAGGCAAGGTACGATGACTTTGACCGTGACGACTGAGCCACTGGAAAGTCGCCAGCTCGCAATGACAATCGAAGTTGCTGAGGAGCGCATCGATCAGGAGATGCGTAAGGCTGCACGTAAAATCGCCCAACAGGTACGCATTCCCGGTTTCCGCAAGGGGCGCGTGCCCTTTCATATCTTGCTTCAATTCGTAGGTCGAGAGGCGATTATCGGCGAGTTTGTCGACGAACTGGGACAAGACGTCTACAAGGAGGCGCTCGAGCAGGAAGGCCTGGAGCCCTTCTACATAGGAAGTCTTGACAACGTTGACACGGAGCAAGCGGTTCGTTTCCACCTGACCATCCCTCTACCGCCAGAAGTAAGTCTGGGCGAATACCGCGATCTGCGCGTTGAAGAAGAGGAAGTCGAGGCGGACGAAGAACAGATCCAGGAGCGCGTCCAGGCCATTCTTGAACAAAATGCCGACTACGTCGAGGCCGACCGCCCCAGCCAGTATGGGGACCTGATGACGATCGATTTGAGAGGGGTGGCCTTGGACGACGAAGGCAACGAGTCCGAAACCGTCGTCTTCGATGAGGAAGATTGGGACGTAACTCCAGACCAGGAAAACCCTATGGAACCAGCCGGTCTGGATGAAGAACTGGTGGGCCTTTCTCCCGGCGAGGAAAAGAGTTTTGAGATCGCATGGCCCGAAGACAGCCCCAGCATGTACGCCGGCACCACTGTCCGCTTTTCCGTCAAAGTTCACAAAACACAGGCTTTCCAAACGCCGCCTGAAATGACGGATGAGATCGCGCAAAACTTCGGCCCAGATTTTGAAACCGCCGCCGACCTGCTCGAAGACCTTCGTGAAAACGCGCTGCAAGAAGCGCAACAACGGGCGGAAGCTGAACATGTCCAGAAAGTTCTACAGGAACTGATCGATATGAGCGACCTCGCCTATCCACCTGTAGCGGTGGAGCTTGAGATTGACCGTCTGGTGCGCAATTTCGATATGCGGGTCCGTCAGATGGGGATGCAAGGATTGCAGCAATTCCTGGAAATGTCCAACCAGACGATCGAGGATTATCGCGAATCGTTGCGCGAGGATGCCGAAAAGTCACTCCAAATTGAGCTTGCGCTGGTGGAGTTCGCGCAGCGCGAGAACCTGAAAGTCAGTGATGAGGAATTCGAAGAACACATCGGCAATGTGGCCGGCCCTCTGCCGGAGGACGCTGATGAGGAAGCGGAAAAGGTGCATGCCGACACGCTCGAAATGATGCGCGCCGACCACAGCCGTCCACATGTCGACAGTGAAATTCTCAAAGACAAATCGGTCAAGCTCCTGCTGGCGATTGCCCGCGGGGAAGATGTGCCGGAGCCGGATACGGACGACGGAGAGTCTGAGGAGGATGAGCAATCCTCTGAGGAAGACTCCGATCAGGGGGAAAGCTCAGCCGAGTCCGAAAATGTTAAACAAGAAGCCGCGGCTGAGGCGGCAGCGGAGGAGCCCGCAGACTCCTGAGGACGACGCTAACGAACGTCTAATGGAAAATAGAGCGTGCCCTACATTTCTCGGTGAATGCATGGCATACATTGTGATTGTTTCGAACCGTCGGTCGACATTCATACCGGCCGGTTTCGGAGTTGATCCACCTCGAATTCATCAGCCATAAAGGGGAGTTCCAGATGTTCAATCCTTTTGACGAAAAGTACCCGGCCCAGCGGTCGCAGAAACTTGAAGAGACTGGTACGACTGACCTGACGGGGCTCTCCGGCAGTCAGTTTCAGACAGGAAACCTGACGCCGTCGAACATCGTTCCGATGGTTATCGAGAGCACGGGCCGCGGCGAGCGGGCCTACGACATCTACAGCCTCCTGCTGAAGGAGCGCATCATCTTTCTCGGTATGCCGCTTTCCGACCAGGTTGCCAACCTGATGGTTGCCCAACTCCTCTACTTGAATTCCGAGGACCCGAATCAGCCGATTCAGATGTTCATCAACTGCCCCGGCGGCCTCATTTACGCCGGCCTGGCCATCTATGACACGATGAAAATGATCCAGACGCCGATACATACGTTTGCTGTCGGCGTTACGGCCAGCATGGGAACCGTCTTGCTCTGCTCCGGCACCAAGGGCAAGCGCTATGCTCTGCCGCACGCGACGATCCACATGCATCCGGCCGGCGGCGGCGCGCAGGGTTATACCGAGGATGTACGCATCGCCTTGAGGGAGCAGGAACGCCTTCAGACCCAGCTTTTCCATATCGTAGGTCAACAGACTGGCCATGCCTGGCAGGAGATCGAAGAGATCTTCCAGCGCGACCGTTGGATGAACGCGATCGAAGCCCGCGATTTCGGCATTGTGGACGAGGTCCTCGGCGACAGCAGCGACATTGTCTCCGTCGTGGACGGTCTTGTCAGCGTGCCTAACCAGAACGGTTCAGAGCCTGTTGCCGAAGAGGCGCCCGACGAAGGCAGCGAATAGCAGAAACTGTAAGTTAGCGTGGACGGATCCAAGCGTGGCTGGCTGCCGGACAGCCAGGAGCGGATGGTTGCCAGTTTCGACACACGCGCCCGCGGCTGTGCTCTGAAGGTGAACAGGATTAGTATCCGGTAGCGCGATGAACGCATGCTCTTTTTGCGGCAAAGAAGAATCGGAAGCCCAGCGCCTGATCGCCGGGGATGACGATGTCCATATCTGTGACGAATGTATCCGCCTCAGTGCCGAAATCCTCGACGAGGAAGGCGTAGGGAAGAGCAGCGCCCTGAGCAGGTCCACTCCACTCGCCGCTAAACGTGTTCCCAGCCCGCGCGAGATCGTCCAGAGCCTGAATCAATATGTAATCGGTCAGAATCGGGCGAAGAAGGTTCTATCAGTCGCGGTTTACAATCACTATAAACGAATCTTTGGCGGCAGCGGCGCGGCCGGGGAGCGCTGGCGAGAGAGTCAGCTTTCCCAGGAACAGAGAGAAAGTGACTCCGTCCCCGGCGATGAAATTGAATCCCGCCCTGATCCCGACGTTCAGGACAGCGTGGAAGAGCAGGTAGAGCTTGCCAAAAGCAATGTACTGCTGATCGGCCCTACCGGAAGCGGCAAGACGCTCATGGCGCAGATACTGGCCAGACTCCTCGATGTTCCATTCACCATCGCAGATGCCACCAGTCTGACCGAGGCCGGATACGTAGGCGAGGACGTCGAAAGCCTGCTCGTCGGGCTGTTGCAGGCGGCCGACTGGGATGCAGACCGAGCTGCATGCGGCATCGTCTACATTGACGAAATCGACAAGATCGCGCGTAAGGCAGGAGACAATCCCAGTATCACTCGTGATGTGAGCGGCGAAGGCGTTCAGCAGGCCTTGTTGAAGATTGTCGAAGGCACGACAGTCAATGTACCGCCCAGCACAGGACGCAAACACCCACAGCAGGAGTTCATCCCCCTCGACACGCGCAATGTCCTGTTTATTTTGGGAGGCGCGTTCGTTGGGCTGTCGGAAATGGTGCGCAGAAGGTTGCGGCGTCGCGCCGGCCTTGGGTTCGTGGACGACGAATCGGAGCTTGATCCAATTGGTCTGGCGCCTGAAGAGAGCAGTATCGACGAGCTGCCTCTCCCCGAAGGTCTGACCGACCGCCAGCGCGAATTGAAGATCCGCCGTCTCGAAAAAGAAGGGCGGGATGAGAGCCGCCTGCTCCAGCAGGCAATGCCCGACGACCTGCTCCAATACGGCCTGATTCCGGAGTTTGTCGGTCGTGTTCCGGTTGTAGTCAGTCTGGATGCCCTTGATCGTGAAGTCCTGGTCGAGATTCTCACGCGCCCGAAGAACAGCATCGTGCGACAGTTTCAGCAACTCTTCGCTATGGATGATGTGCTGCTGGAGTTTGCGCCGGAATCTCTGTTGGCGGCCGCAACGCAAGCCTACATGCGACGAACCGGGGCCAGGGGGTTGCGTTCGATTGTCGAGGAAGCGCTGCTGGACGTGATGTACGAAATTCCCGGCCGCGAGGAGGTCGCCCGTTGTGTAGTCGACCGGGAAGTGTTTGAAGTCGGCGCGTGGCCCCAGCTTTATGGCGACCAAGGTCAACAGGTCCGCCTTGCAGACGACCAGGAATTGGATGCAGCCGCCTGAACACTGCTAGGGCATCTTCAGCCAACTTTGCCTGCGCTCCCAGGTACGTCGGTCCTGAAGTAGAACAAGGGACGAATGTGGCTGGGAATGGAGTCGCGGCCATCTCCTGTGGCGCAAAACCTGACATCGTGAATCACGCTGCAAAAGAGTATATGAACCTGTTCGGGCAATCGAAGAGGGACTACTGCATATACTTCCGCGCACCTAGGCATTCTCTTCCTGGTCGCGTAGGGCGCCGATAATCTTGCGATCGGGAACTGGACAGGGGAACTGGTCGATCTCATCCAGCGTGGTCCAGCACCAATCAGCTGCGCCCAGGGCCTGAGGTATTCCCGTGTGAATGCGCGCATGGAAGGCGGCAAGTGTCATACGAAAATGGGTAAACGCGTGATCTACCGTCGTCACCTGTTCCCCCACTGTGATGGCCACGCCCAGTTCCTGGCGGACTGCACGCTCTAACGAGGTTGCCAGATCCTTGTCGGCCGCATCTCTTGCGCCGTTGGGGAAGGACCACAATCCTCCGAGGAGACCTTTTTCAGGACGTTTGCTGATCAGCAAACGGGAACCCCCCTGAACTCCTTCCCAGATAACTGCTGCAGCCACCTCAACATGAGGGGGCTTCTTGCCGGGGGACCGAACCGGCCGCTCGTTCTGAACGCCTCGCTCGCGAGCCAGACAACAGGGACGCAGTGGACACTCCCCACAGAGAGGGTTGCGGCGCCGGCACAAGAGAGCGCCCAACTCCATCAGTCCTTCGTTCATTGCGCCGGGGTGGGCCGCGGCCTCTACCATCTGGCGGGACAGACTCCAGAGCCGTCTTTCGGTGGCAGGAAGGTCGATCTTCTCGTCAATATCCCACAGGCGGCTGATGACCCGTTTTGCGTTGCCGTCGAGAACCGGCTCGGGCAGCCCAAATGACAAACTGAGTATCGCGCCGGCCGTATATTCGCCGATGCCAGGCAGCATGAGCAGCTCGCGACGCGTGCGAGGCAACTGGCCGCCAAACTCGGCCATGATAATCTGCGCGGCCCTGTGTAGATTCCTGGCGCGACTGTAATAACCCAGCCCCTCCCACAGTTTCAGGACCTCCTGCTGATCCGCATGGGCCAGTCGTTCTACGGTCGGAAATCGCACTATCCAGCGGTTGAAATAGTCCACGACAACTGACAGCCGTGTCTGCTGAGCCATGACTTCGCTTATCCAGACAGCGTACGCATCACGCGCGCCGGCCGGACTCCTGCGCCAAGGCAGATCTCGCAGGCTTTCAGCATGCCATGCAGTCAGACGTTCAGCGATCTGTTGGTGCATACCTGCCAGGATTCGAGCTTCGTATTGCGTTTGCCAATCTGAAACGTTCAACCGAGCCGGCTACTGGGGGTACTCTCCGCTAAGCGCATTCACCAGAAGGCGTACTGCGCCGCAGGCGTCGTTGTAGTCGGCTACTTGCGAGGGCGTGTGGACGTAGCGGCAGGGAATGGATACCGTGCCGGCGGGGACACCTGCGCGGCTGACCTGCACTGCGGAGGCATCTGTCGAGCCAAACTCCAGGACCTCCAATTGGTAGGGAATGTCCTGTTCTTGTGCCGTGCTTTCCAGCCAGCCGCGTACCTTGGGATGGGAAATCATGCGCCGGTCCATGACCTTGATCGCCGGTCCTTTCCCCAGCGCCACCTCCATAGGAGTCGCCTGTGGAAAGTCGCCGGTGGCCGTCACATCGATAGCCAGGATGATCTCGGGCTCCAGTCCATAGCCGGCGGTGGTGGCCCCGCGCGCCCCAACTTCCTCCTGTGCGGTGAAGACGGCCAAGAGTTCGTGCGGAGAACTCTCGAGCTCGCGCAGCGTCTGAATCAGCACGGCGCAGCCGATCCGATCATCGAGATTGGGAGCAAACAGCCTGTCCCCTACCGCGCCGAAGCTGCTGCGAAAGACGGCCGAGTCGCCAACCTGAACGCGCGCATTTTCCTTGGAGTCGGCCCCCACGTCCAGAAATAACTTTTGCGGCGTTGGCCGGTCGCGTGTGAGCGGCGAGCCTTCCAGCCCAAACGCGCCTTCTACACCGTTGGCGAAGTGGACACGGCTGCCGATAAGCGCACTGGTCACCACGCCTCCGATGGTGGTAAAGCGGCAGAAGCCCTGTGCGTCCACGTGCGTTACCATTATGCCGATCTCGTCCATGTGAGCGGCCAGCATGATCCGCTTGCCCTTCTCATCGCCGGCGGTAGGACGTTTCACCGCGATCAGGTTGCCCAGCCTGTCGGTCCTGATCTCATCGACCAGTCCGTCCAACTGGTTGATGATCGCCTCGCGGATCCGCTCCTCTTGGCCGCTGGGGCCGAATACCCCGCACAGTTCCTCAATCAATGCTCTCATGCTTCACTCCACCCGGCCCCCAACGGCCGCCCCAAGGGACCTGACAAGGCCTTGCTCATCAATTGAATGGTATTCTTCACGTCTTCCGGGTCCATCAGCGCTGCGGGCGTATGAATATAGCGGCAGGGCACAGCCACGGCCACGGCCGGCACGCCGGCGCGGGCCAGGTGAATCGTGCCCACATCGGTACCGCCGACTCCGGGCTGCTTGATTTGCCAGGGTATATCGTTGTCCGACGCGGTCTCCGTCAGGATGCGAACAAGCCGCCGGTCGGCATGGGCGCTGCGGTCCATCACCGAAATGGCCGGTCCCTTCCCCATCTCCGTTGTCGGACTTACGTCATTCTGTTTAGGCAGGTCGTCAGCGACTGTACCTTCGAGCGCCACCGCAACATCCGGCTGCACCGTGTAGGCGGCCACACCGGCGCCGCGCAAGCCGATCTCTTCCTGTACGGTGAAAACCCCGACCAGTTCGCATGGGAACTCACTCTTCAACAGTTCGGCCAGAATGTAGCACCCTACACGGTCATCAAATGCCTTTCCCTTCAGAAGTTTCTCGTACTGCTCATATCCGCTATCAAAAGTGATCATGTCGCCCGGCTCGAGGCCGCCAGCGCCGCCGGTGTCTATGAGAAGATCGGAGATCGGCATCACGCGTCGTCCCGACCGGGCGGCATGCGGCGCACGCAGGATTACACCGGGCACTGACTGCGGGCCGATCATTACCCGTTTGCCTGGCAGAATGCGTGGATCCAGGCCACCGACGCTGCGAAACTTCACCGTGCCGTCCGAATTCACGCGCATGACCATCCCGCCCACCTCGTCCATATGCGCGGCGAGCATCACACGATGTTGCCCCGCAGCGTCCGGTCCCCCCTTGCGGGCGATCAGATTGCCTATGGAGTCGACCGAGAGTTCCTCCACGAAGGGAGCGAGTTCCTCTCGCAGTATGGCCCTTACTTCGCCCTCGTGCCCCGCGACCCCACGTGCTGTGGACAGTTTCTCGAGCAGTTCATTCATGGCGACACACTTTGACTGCGGTGAAATGCACGGTCATCGGAGAGCGGCGACAGTTAAGCCTGGTCGTCGAGCGCAAGAGCGGACAGGTCGTCTGGCAGTTCGCAAATCGTTTCAGCTAGCAGCCGCGCGCTTCGTTCGATGTCCCTCAGAGCGACCGTTTCGGCAGGCGTATGCATGTTACGGATCGGAACTGAAATCAAAGCGGTCGGGATGCCTGACTGGGACACCTGCATCGTCCAGGCGTCAGTACCGGAGTTCCCCGGCAAGACTTCGTTGGTAAATGGGATCTCGTTGCGCTCGGCCGTGTCGACCAGCAGTTTTCTCAAAACGGGATGCAGGTTGGGCCCCAGGCCGATGGCCGGTCCGCTGCCCATTGGCAGGGCCTCCTCGGCGGTGGCGCCTTGCTGCTCGGCATAGGTTACATCGAGAGCGATACCCACATCCGGCTCCACCTGAAACGCGGCGGTCTTGGCCCCGCGCAAGCCAATCTCCTCCTGAACCGTGACCACGGCGAAAATGTCCCAGTCGTGGCTGCGTTGCTGCAGAATGTGCAACGCCTGCAAAAGGACGACGATCGACACGCGATTGTCGAAGGCTTTGCCCGACGCATATCCGTTACCCAACCGGCCGGCGCATCGGCGTATCGATATGAAATCCCCTACCGATACGTATTCTGCCAGCTCGCTGGCGGGCAGCCCGACGTCGATGAACAGGTCGGCCTGGGCAAAGGGCTTTTCCCGCTCCTCCTGGGAAAGGACGTGGGGCGGCCGGCTGGCGATCAATCCCGGGAAATCAGCGCGGCCGTGAACCGTTACTTCCTGGGCTGGCAATGCTCCCATGTCGACGCCGCCGACCGGCGCAAAGCGCAAAAAGCCCTTCTCCAACCGGGTAACAATCAGGCCGATTTCGTCCATGTGCGCGGCGAGCATCACCCGCTTAGCGAGCGAGTCGCTGCCGCGTCTAAGGCCTGTGAGATTGCCGAGGGTGTCGGTATGCAGTTCATCAACGAGAGGAGCCAGATGCTCGCTGACACGAGCGCGAATCCGGTCTTCCTGGCCGCTGACGCCGGGGGTCTCGCTTAACTCCTTTAACAGAGAGAAGCAATCTGAACCCTGGAGCTTTTTGTCGCTGTTCACTATCCGGCGGGGACTCCAAGCTGCGCGCACTGGCCAAAGAGAGGAAGGACGAAGATCAACCCGACCACAATCCATACCCAGACCGGCATGCCGAGTATCATCAGCCGGCGCTTCGGCTTCTTTTCTACCGGTCGCGGCAAAACGGCCTGGCAGCGCCAGCAGACTTCCTTATCGTCGGGATTCCAGGTTCCGCATTCGATGCAGTCGGACATACGGCTTCCCCGTGTCAATATGGTCGAGAATGGCCTGGTTCATGCTAACACAATTGGGGGGCGTGAGCAAACGGTTACCCAAAATGCAAACTGTCCGGCATCTCTCCCTACTTCGTCTGAGACGGTGGAACTGAGCCCGCTGTACGCTCACCATTTGAGGGGAAAACCGACTATTCACCCGGACAGGAATGCAAGTAGCCCAGCCTACATGCGTACCTGGATCGCGCTGCCGCTCTCGTAGCGGCGCAGACCCCGGTAAAAGACGAAGACAGCCAGAAACAGAAAGATCCCGCCGCCGGCGCAGATCTGGGCCAGTTGCAACAGATCAAACCTGCGCACAAATTCGGCCGGCAGCGCCCCGATGAAGGCCGCCGGGACCAGCGTAAACAGAAGCAGCTTGGCCGTCCCGTCGAACAGAGTGATCGGGTAAAGAGAAAAGGTGACAATCGCGTTGAACGCATTCGTTGTCAGCAGGTTCGTATTGCCGATCCAGAAAGTAAGACTCTGTACCAGTACGAGAAAAGAGATCAGTACCGCTATCGAAGCTAGGCAGCCCAGTGTAAACCGCAGCAGCATCAAACCGCTGAACGACCCGGAAAAAATAATGGCGGCACCAAAACTGAACAGACCGTAGGTGAAGTCTCCGGCAGAAGACGCGTTGCTGCGGCTGGCCAGCGCGTGCAGCAGTACTGGACGGGGCAGCGACAGATAGTAGTCCATCTGCCCGTTGGCGATCAACGACGACAGCCGGACGGCATTGCCGAAAAGATACGTGCCGGCTCCGAAGCCCGTCGCGACAACGCCGAACAGAAAGAGCATATCCACCAGATCCCAACCGTTTATCTCTTCGAAGCGGGCGAAGAATATGATCCAGAAGACGAAATAGATGGCGTTGTTGAGCATCATTCCCACCACCTGCGTCAGGAACGAGACCCGGTACTCCATCGCACTGAGAAGATTCGTCTTCCACAACGCCAGCACAAAAGAGAGTTGTCGCCCCATGTCTCAACCCCCGTTAATCACCAGCCGAGCCACCGCCCGGCGGTAAACAACCCAAACTATGCCGCCGAAAACCGCCAGCCAGATCCCCTGTTGCAGGAAAACCTGGCCCAGGCGCGCCACACTCGGGTCGACAAACAGACGGGCCGGCCCGTAAATGATCCACGCGAACGGCAGGTTGAGCGAGATGGTCTGCAACCAGGCCGGGAAGAAATCCAACGGAATCAGCACGCCTCCTAGTAATAGTAGGAACTTCTGGTAGATCCACCGAAAAGCATTGGTTTCTTCGACAACAAACGCGCTCAAGCCGATTAGCGCCGAAAAACAGAAGTCCAACAACCAAGAGAGTGCCACCGCGGCCCCAGCGAAAACCCAACCCGTGATCCCCGGGGGTGGCCCTACCATCATCCAGACGACCCCACTGCCAATGATCAAATTTCCTCCAAAAGACAGCACACTGTGACCCAGCCCGGCCGAGAAGTGATACAGGATGAAGTTGAACGGCTTGTTCAGCAGGTAGGCGACACTACCGTCCTTCACCTGTTCCGAAATGGTCTCAGACAGGTCCCGCTTACTCAACATCACCGCCTCGGCCATCATCAGGTACCACATCGTGTCTGCTAACGTTAGCCCTGCTATCGAGCTCGCTCCCGTCGCGCCGTACGTGACCCGCCACAGGTTCATGAAGATCCACATGAAGAGGACGATTAACAGACTCCGCCCCAACAGGTCAATCGGATACGCAAGGCTGTTCACCAACTGCGTGCGCAAAATGGCCCAGTATTTGCCCGCCACCGCCGCTGCCGAAGGTTCGCGCACGCAACTCTTTGTAGAGAGGAAGCCTGCCTCTCTGCTATGCATCCCTATGCCTCCGTTCGCGCGTAAATGGCGCTGATCACATCCTCAAGAGAGGGTTCTGAAACCGTTACGTCGGCCAGGCTGCCCGCAGCCGCCAGACCGCTGATCACCGGCTCTACCGGCGTTTCGCGCGTGTCAAAACGCATCTTCGCCCCGTATCGCCCCACCTTGACCATCTCCACACCCGGAAGGCTGAAATCTGGGGCCAGCTGCTCGTTGTAGCGCACGTCGACAGTCTTGACCGTCAGATACCGCCGCTTAAGCGCCGATACCTTATCCCGATAGACGATCTCACCGTGGTTGACGATGATAACCCGCCTGCACAGCGTCTCGATGTCGCCGGCATCGTGGCTCGTCAACAGCACGCCCACGCCCTCCAGTTCGTTCATGCGTTGGATCGTCATCCGCAACCGCTGCTTGGCGACCACGTCAAGCCCGATCGACGGCTCGTCCAACAGGAGAACGCGCGGCTTATGCAGCAGAGAAGCGGCAACCTCACACCGCATGCGCTGGCCGAGCGACAGCTTTCGCACCGGTGTCTCCAGCAACTCCTCGATTTCAAAGGCCTCCGCCAGAAAGGAGATACGCCGCTTCAGCGAACTGTCGTCGAGTTCGTAGATCTTGCCGAACAGATAGAACGTATCCACCGCCGGCAGGTGATACCAAAGCTGCGGACGCTGACCAAAGACAGAGCCAATCTGAAAGGCGAGGTCCTGGCGCTGCTGCCACGGAACATGACCTAACACAGTGGCTTCGCCGCTACTGGGATGGAGTATGCCCGTTAAGATCTTAATTGTAGTCGACTTGCCCGCGCCATTTGGGCCGATGAAGCCCAGCAACTCCCCTTCCTCCATCTCGAACGAGAGTCCGCGCACCGCCTCGATCGACTGATAAGCCGGCCTCCACAGCGCCCGCAGACTTCCCCTCAGTCCGGCTTCCTTCCGCTTCAATTGAAAAGTCTTACGCAAATTGCGTACCGAAATAGCGGACATGATCCCGTGTCCCACGCAAAAGACAACTGTACGATCACAGTCGAGGCATACAGTCCCGAATGTCACCCAAAACCAGCTACGGCCCCACTTGAGGCCATTATTAACGCGGATCGGCATCATCACCAAGATGAAGACGGTATCAACTGAGAGCCGACTACCGTTCGGTTTCGCAAAACCGCCTTGACTTTGCTAAAATCGGCAGCAGTCCGTCCGTTCAGAGGCATGGGAATGACCCCTGCCCTCGGAACTGCGTTTACATGTGTCCGAACCAAGCGAGGCGTCCGATGAAACGGCTTTCAACTTTCGAAATTCGCAAACGGTTCCTCGAGTATTTCCAGGAACGGAACCACCAGATCGTCGACAGCAGCAGCATCGTGCCTGCAGACGATCCAACCCTGCTTTTCGTCAACGCCGGCATGGTGCAGTTCAAGAACGCCTTTCTGGGCTTGGAGAAGCGCGACTACATTCGCGCTACCACCTCCCAGAAGTGCCTCCGCGTCAGCGGCAAGCACAACGATCTCGAGAACGTTGGCCCCAGCCCCCGTCACCACACCTTCTTCGAGATGTTGGGCAACTTCTCCTTCGGCGACTACTTCAAGCGCGACGCCATTCAATTCGCCTGGGATCTGCTCGTGAACGAGTTGGGCCTCGAACTCGACCGGCTCTGGTTCTCAGTCTACACCGATGACGACGAGGCCGTCGAGCTGTGGAGAATAGTCGGTGCGCCCCCCGAGCGCATCCTCCGTTTCGGCAAAAAAGACAACTGGTGGGAGATGGGTGACGTTGGCCCGTGCGGGCCCTGCTCCGAGATCCACTACTACTGGGGAGACCTTGAAGACCAGGTCGCCGACGGCGTAAACGTCGACGACGAGTACCTGGAATTCTGGAATCTCGTTTTCATGCAGTACGAGCAGCGCGAGCCCGGCGGCGAACTGATCCCCCTGCCCAAGCCCAGCGTGGACACCGGCGCTGGCTTGGAACGTCTGGCCTCGATACTCCAAGGCAAGGACAACAACTACGATACCGATGGCTTCACGCCCATCATGGATCGCATTCAGGAGCTGTTGGGCCACACCGATGCCCAGCGTGAACAGCACCTGGTCGGTTACCGTGTCATCGCTGACCACGGTCGCGCCATCACCTTCCTGATTAGCGACGGCGTCATGCCCGGCAACGAGGGCCGCGACTACGTCGTCCGCATGATCCTGCGCCGCGCCGCCCGCTTCGGCAAAATGATAGGTTTTGAGGAACCCTTCCTGGCCGAAATCTGCCGCGTCGTCATCGCCGAGTTCGGCGCCCACTACAAGGTGCTGCAGCCGAACGAGGACTTCATCGTGCAGACCGTGACCGCCGAAGAGGAGCGTTTCCAGCGCGCCCTGACAACCGGCCTGGCCCTCCTGGATGGGCTGATGGACCGTCTGCGAGCCGGCCAAACCCGCGTGATCCCTGGTGAGGACGCCTTCCGCCTCTGGGACACCTACGGCTTCCCTCTCGACATTACACGTGACATCGCCCAAGAGAATGGCTTCGACGTTGACGAGGCCGGCTACGAGGCTGCGCTCGAGCACCAGCGCCGCCAGTCCGGCAGCGACAAGCAGGGCGCGGCCGCCGACCTGTCCCTCTACGTGTCCATGTTGGAACAACTGCGAAGCCGCGGCCTTCTCGGCGTCGATGGTGTCCGCCAGCTGATCTACGAAGACGCTGAAGATGCCGAAACAAGCGTCATCGGTCTGGTGAAGGACGGCCAGGCGGTCGACCAGGCTCACTTCGGCGACGAAGTCGAAGTCATCCTCCCCGAGACGCCCTTCTACGTCGAAAGCGGCGGCCAGGTCAGCGACACCGGGGAAATCGAATACTTCCCCGAGGACATGCAGAAGCCCGTCTGGTCGGTACGCGTCCATTCAATGCAGCGCCCCATTCCCGGCCTGATCGTCCATTTGGGCGAAGTCACCAGTGGCACAATTAAGGTCGATGATCCTGCCTACGCCCTCATCGACACCGAACGCCGCTGGGACATAATGCGCAACCACACCGCCACCCACCTGCTGCACGCCGAGCTGCGCGGCCAGCTGGGTGAGCATGTACGCCAAAGAGGCTCCTTGGTCGCCCCGGACCGGCTGCGCTTCGACTTCTCCCACCCGCAGCCTGTTAGCCCAGATCAGCTGCGCGCCATCGAGCGGGCGGCCAACCAGGCCGTGCTCGCCAACCACCCTGTCAAAGACCGCTGGACCGGCTTTGATCGCGCTGTGGCCGAAGGCGCGCTCGCCTTCTTCGAGGAGAAATACGACGACACCGTACGCGTAATCTCAATCGGCGACGGGGGCGAAGCCGTCTCCCAGGAGCTGTGCGGTGGCACCCACGTGGGAACCACCGGCGAGATCGGCCCGTTTCTCATTGCAAGTGAGGGCAGCAGCGCGGCCGGCGTGCGCCGCATCGAAGCGATCACAGGACGCGCCGCGCAGGCGGTCCTGACCGATCGCCTCGCCGCGCTCGACACGGTCGCGGCTGGGTTGCGCGTACAACCGGAGCAGACCGTGGAAGCCGTGCAGCGCCTCCAGGAGCAGAACCGGCAGCTGGAACGCGAACTGGAGCAGACGCGAGCAAAGCTCAGTCGCCAACAGAGCGAGACTCTGCTCGACCAGGCGGTGCGGCTCAACGGCCTCGCCGTCCTCGCGGAGCAGGTCGAGGCAAATGACGTGGATGCGCTGCGCCAGATGACCGACTGGTTCCGCGACAGGCTCGGCAGCAGCGTCGTTGTTCTCGGCTCCGTAATCAACGAAAAGCCGATGCTGGTGGCCGCGGCCACCGACGACGCGATTCAAAAGGGCATCCACGCCGGCAATCTGGTACGCGACGCGGCCAAAATCGTTGGCGGCGGCGGCGGCGGTCGCCCGAACATGGCCCAGGCCGGCGGCCGTCATGCCGACAAACTGCCTGAGGCGCTTGGTCAGGTGGCAGGATGGGTTGAAGCGAAACTTGGCTAGCGGGCGCTCAGGCCCCGCACCCCGATTGTGGGCAACCTGATACTTAGACCGGTTCAATTTAGTGGCAGAGTTCCTGAACGTTAACCCCGACATTCGAACCGAAGCCCTGCGCCAACAGCTGGCGCGCATGGGGCGCGGGGCAGTGGCTCTGGTCCTGCCCAGTGGCTGCGCGCAGCTGGAAAGCCTGCCGCGGCTGCGGTTGCTCCAACGCCAGTCTCGGTTCCTGGGCCAGGATTTGGCGCTGGTAACCAGGGATCCGACCATTCGCAAGAACGCCAAACGGTTGGGCATCCCTGTATTTGGCAGCGAAGCGGCCGTGCGATTGCGCCGCTGGGGCAAGGGCGGCTCCGCTCCTGCCATCGAATCCGACCGGCCCGGCGCATGGCTGCCTGAACCGCCTCACTGGCGTAAGCACAACGGGTCGATCGATCCGAAGCTTGCAGCGCGTCCCCGCCTAGATCGTGTCCGCAGTCGCCGCGTCCGCGCCACCCGGCGCTATCAGAGTTCGACCCCACTATGGCTGCAGCTCGTTGGCTACCTTTTCGTAGGTGTCTTCCTGGTCGCATTTCTGGGTGGTTTCGTCTACTTCGTACTGCCCGCGGCCACAGTCACGCTTGTGCCAGGTCAGCGTGCCCTTGAAACGACCTTACTTCTGACTGCCGACCCACAGGTTGAAGTTACAGATCTGGAGCAAGGGCTGCTGTCGGCGCGCCTGATTGAGACGACCGTGGAAGCAACAGGCACCGTATCTACGACTGGCAGCGGGTGGTCTGAAGTAGACCTCGCTAAAGGAAAGGTAGTCTTTACGAACCAGACCAACGGCACGGTACGTATCCCTGCCGGCACGATCGTCTCCACCAGTACCGGTGACGATGTTGATTTCCGTATCCTCAAGGACCTTGAAATCGCCGGCCCCCTGGGTACACAGGCCGAGGTTGAAATTGAAGCAACTGAGCCGGGAATCCTGGGCAATGTACTCAGCAACAGAATCACGACAGTTGCCGGGGGGTTGCGCACCCGGGTGCGTGTGACGAACCCGGAGGCCACTGTGGGGGGCGCCAATGCCCGCGTACACCTGGTCACGCAGGCGGACAGAGACAGGTTGCTTGACCAGGTTTACACCGGCATTCGGGAGGTGGCCCATGAAAGGCTGTCGACGGAACTGGGCCCAGACGAGTGGATGCCCGAAGATACCATCCTGACCTGGATTACTGCCCAGTTTTTCGACCAGTTCAACGATGAACCAGCCGACGAACTCAACCTCACTCTCCGAGTGCTGATCCAGGGAAGCGTGATCAACCGGACAGAATCCGAAGAGGCGGCCATGGTGGCGCTGCGCAGCGAGGTACCGGAACGCGGCCAGCTGGTGGCCGAATCGATCAGATTTACGGTCGAGCCAAATACGGTCGTAACCGGGCGCACGCTGCGTTACTCCATGACCGCGAGCGGGAACTACGTCATCCCTATCGACGTGAGAGCCGTTAGCCGCGCCGTAACCGGTCTGAACATTGAAGAAGCGGCCCGCAGGCTGCAGGAAGAATGGCTGCTGGCCAGAGAGCCGGAGTTCTACCAGGACCCCGCCTGGTTCGGTACGCTCCCCCAGATCGCCAGACGCATCCAGGTCCGGGTCGAGTTGAGCGAAGCTGCGCGCAGCAGGCAGTAGCCTGTTGGAGCCGATGACCCTCCACTTTCACCCCAAAAGTTCAGAGCCGCCTGGCAAGATCATTGCCCTGGACGTGGGTGAGGCCCGCATTGGCGTTGCCACTTGCGATCCACTACGCCTGACCGTGCGTCCACTCCGTACTCTGCGCCGGCGCAACCGTCGTAACGACTTCGATGCCCTCGCCCAAATTTTTGCGGAAGAGGAGGCCGTGCTGATCGTGTGCGGGCTGCCCTACAACATGGATGGCAGCGAAGGTCCGCAAGCCCGTAAGATCCGCAACTGGGCAGCGCGCTTCACGCGGGCGCTGCGCAACATCCGCGGCAAAGAAGTGCCCCTTGTCTTCTGGGATGAACGCCTCAGCAGCTTTGCCGCCGACCAGTGGATCGCCGAAGGAGGTTCACTGACGGCCGGGCAGGATGCAATCGCCGCGGCGGTAGTTTTGCGCAGCTATCTGGATGATCAGAGGACCTGCCGATAAACCAATCTCACGCGTCACCTGGAATGCCCTGAACACGAATATGGTGAACAGTTCGCTGAAAGAACGCTGGCGGCGCTGTCTCAATTTATTGCCGACGCAGAAGAGTTAGTCGACGCAATCGAGGAGGGCCAGGATGACTCACCGGCTGCGGGATGTATCGCAGGTTACGGATAGATGCCCCGGTACTTTACCGCATCCACAATGCGCTGGAGAGCGATCGTGTAGGCTGCCGTCCTCAGGTCCTGGTTGGTCTGAACTGTGATTGCCAGCACGTCGTCCAGATTGTCCAGTAGCTTTCGCTTCATCTGATGCCGGATCTCACTCTCGTCCCAGGAGAAGGCCTGCAGGTCCTGCACCCATTCGAAGTAACTGACCACCACCCCACCGGCGTTACATAGAATATCGGGGATGATCAGGACCCCCTTGTCTTCCAGTATGCGGTCAGCTTCCGGCGTCGTCGGCCCGTTGGCCCCCTCGGCGATGACCCGGGCGTTGATCTTGTCCGCGTTCTCGCTGGTGATCTGTCCTTCCAACGCGGCCGGAACCAGTACATCTACCTTCAACGTCAGCAGCTCCTCATTGGTCAACGTGTCCGCGCGCGGGTATCCGGCGACCGTCCCAGTCTCTTCAGCGTAATGCTTCAGATGGCGTGGATCCAGCCCCCTCTCATCATAGACCGCGCCGCCCACGTCGCTGACAGCCACGATCTTCGCGCCCCGTTCGTGCATCGAGCGTGCCGTCCAACTGCCGACATTGCCGAACCCCTGTATCGCAACCGTTGCATCTTCTATGTCGAGTCCCATGCGGCGGCGCAGCATGGCCCTGGTTATGTATGTGATGCCCAGGCCCGTGGCGTATTCCCTGCCGGCAGAGCCGCCCACAGCCAGAGGCTTGCCGGTCGTGACAGCCGGTACGGAATAGCCTCTATGCATGGAATAGGTGTCCATGATCCAGGCCATGACCTGCGCATTTGTACCCACGTCCGGCGCGGGAATGTCCATTTCCGGCCCGATGAAGAGACTGATTTCCGTGGTATAGCGTCGGGTCAACGCCTGCAGTTCCTTTTCCGAGAGCTCCTTCGGGTTTACGATGACGCCGCCCTTGGCGCCGCCATAAGGCAGATTCATCAGCGCGCATTTCCAGGTCATCCACATGGCCAGCGCTCGCGATTCGTCCAGCGTCACATCCGGGTGGTAACGAATTCCCCCCTTTGTGGGCCCCAGCGCGGTGTTGTGATGGACCCGAAACCCGGTGAAGATTCGAATCGAGTCATCATCCATCACCACCGGAAAGTGGACGACCAGTTCCCGGCGCGGCATCTTCAGATATTCCCGCATATTGTCGTCAAGATCCATGGCATTGGCGACGCGGGTCAGCTGTTCCTGGGCCACGGAGAATGCGCTGGCGCGTTGAAACGCAGGCGGGCGGCCCGGCGCAGATTCCATATCAGTTGGTTGGGTGCTGGAAGGAGGATGCTGCTTGGAAGCGCCAGTCTCGGCCGGTGGGGGCGAGTCGACAGTTGCAAGTGAAGGGGACAGTGGTTCTGGCCCGTCTGCGCGGGAGCGGGAACCGGACTGTTCATTTGAATTGCTCATTTCCCGCGCCGCAGAGTTCGAGCTGCGCTGTTTTTTCGTCATTGAAAAACACCTCTTTTGTTTCAGGTTCAGACACAACCGTCTGAATTCGCGAAGCGCCCAAGAATTCCTGGTTTCTCGGGCAGGGCTCATTCACCGGAAGGCGCGAGCCGGGTCTACTCCATGAGCCCTCCCAGAAAGGTTGCCGTGCGCCTCGTCGCCTCTGCCGGGGTCATGTCACCGCCAAAGGCCTGATGCATTGTCACACAGCCGTCGTATCCTATTGTTCGCAGGCCGTCGAAAATGGCTGCGAAATCGATTCCCCCCGGCGCATCCAACGGGCGCAGAGTGGACATGACTTTTCCTCGCGTCCACGTCTCCATCGGATGGAGTCCGTCCGGCTCAGGCGTGTGGTTCTGCAGATAGACATTGAACAGCCAGGGCTGAAACGCACGCAGAGTGGCCTCGCCATAGGCCTGGCCGCATAGGGCCAGATTGGCCGGCTCATAAATGATACCGAAATTGGGCCTGCCGACCTCTTTCAGCACCACCACCGAACCCTCCACCGTCTCGAAGAGGCTGCGCGTGTGGCTCTGATGGGCCAGGCGGATACCCCGCTCGCGGGCCTCGTCGGCCGCGCGCTTGGCATGAACAATGTCCTCCTCCTTCTTCATGCAGATTCGGATCAAGTCCGCTCCCAACGCCTCGGCCAGATCAAGGGAGGGGGTAATGCGCCGCAGACTGTTGGGACCTTCGGCGCTGTTTTCCGGTACAGGAAAATCGGCGGTTACCATCGAGATGGTCAGATCGTGCTCGCTTACCGTACTCTTTACGCGTGCAGCCGTCCCCGGGGGGCTGTGGACACCGACAACCGATGCACGCATACAGAGGGCGTCGTATCCTGCGTCGGCCGCGATGCGCGCCAGTTCCTCTAGGGGAATGGCGCTTTCTCGCTTGTTGCTGAAGCTTTCCGCAACCCGCACTGAAAGAGAAAGTATCATACTGTCGAGTATACCTGAATCGGGATTATTTTGGTAAAAACGGTTCCGTGTTATCCTGTTACGGTCAGGCGCCGATTTCGGCTCTGAAGACCGGCCTTCGGCTACCATCCACAAGTTGTAAACAATGCGCGTATTCCTCGACCAGCTGGGCTGCAGGCTTAACTTCAGCGAAAACAGTACCCTGGCGGGACGCCTCAACGCAGCCGGGCATCGCATCGTCGGCCGCCCGGAAGACGCGCAGGTGATCGTGCTCAACACCTGTGCGGTCACGAGTCAGGCCGCGCGCAAGAGCCGCCAGGCAGCCCGCCACCTGAACAAGCGCAACCCCGCCGCCCGTATCGCCATGACGGGCTGTTACGCCACGCTGGCTCCCCAGGAAAGCGCCAATCTTCCCGGCGTCGAACTGGTGGCAGACAACCATTCGAAGGAGATGCTGCACACGCTGCTCGAGCCCTGGAGCGCGGAGTTCTCCGATCCTGACGACCTGTCGCGCATACAGCCGCATGGCACACCCTTCGCCCCGGCGTCCCCTGAAGAGGAGGGAGGTCGCACGCGCGCCTTCGTGAAGGTCCAGGACGGCTGCCAGAACCGCTGCACGTTTTGCATCGTCACCGCCCTGCGCGGCGACAGCCGCAGCCGAACGACGGCCGACGTCGTGGGGGAAGTGCAGGCCCTGGTAGACGGCGGATTCCGCGAAGCGGTGCTCACTGGTGTCCACCTGGGGGCCTTTGGCAGGGATCTGCCTGGCCGTCAGCGGACCGATCTCAAGGAACTGACGGCAGCCATCCTCACCGATACCGACATCGCCCGCCTGCGGCTCAGCAGCCTGGAGCCCTGGGAACTGGCCGACGGCTTCTTTGACCTGTGGCAGCGCTGGCCAGGGAGGCTGTGCCCCCATCTGCACCTGCCTCTGCAGGCCGGTACCGACGCCCAGCTGCGCCGCATGGCCCGTCGTTGCACCGTTGCCAGCTTCCGTAAGCTGGCGGCTGACGCCCGCGCCGCCATCCCGAATCTGATCATCACCACAGATCTGATCGTCGGTTTTCCTGGTGAGTCGGATGCCGACCATGAAGAGAGTCTACGCTTCGTCGAAGATATGCGCTTCGCCCACGCGCATATCTTCCCCTTCAGCGCCCGCACCGGCACAGCCGCAGCCGACTTCGACGGGCAGGTAACGAAAACGGTCAAGCGAGAGCGTTCACGGCGTATGCACCAGGTGGTAGCACGCACCGGCCAGCTGGAACGAACGCGATACGTCGGCGCAACTCGACCCGTTCTGTGGGAGGGCGCCGATCAACAGTTTACCGATCAGGCCGACACCTTACTCTGGAGCGGCCTAACGGACAACTATTTGCGCGTGACGGCCCAAGTTCCCGGGGGCACTGACCTCAGCAACCGTATCACCCCCGTCCGCCTGGAGGAACTCCACGGCGAAACCCTATACGGCGAACCTCTGCTGCAATAGGCTTGCACACCAGGCGCAAACAGTAGCCGGCGGCAGTCCTCCTTGCCGCGACAGTCTCACAGGAGCAAATGATGCCAACTGAATCGGCAGCAGAATCCAGTCAGGAATCGGCGCGCACACCAGGGCCGGGAGACCGCCGCGAGCAGATCGGTTGGTATTTCTACGACTGGGCGAATTCCGCATTCGCGACAACGGTTGGCGCCGTCTTTCTTGGCCCCTATGTTTCAAACCTGGCCGAACAGGCAGCGGGCCCCGATGGGATGGTCCGACTGTCCGGCATTCCCATGGACCCGTATTCATTCTTCTCCTACTGCATTACGATTTCCGTAATCCTGCAGGTGTTGTTTCTGCCAATTCTTGGCGCGATCGCAGACTTCTCCAGCCTGCGCAAAAGGCTGATGCAGGTTTTCGCCGTCGCCGGCTCGATCGCCGCGATGCTCATGTTCTTCATTACAGACGAGACCTGGTGGCTTGGCGGTCTGCTCTTTATCGGTGCCAATCTTTGCTTTGGCGCGGCCATTGTCTTCTACAATGCCTTTCTGCCGGACATTGCCGAGCCGGAGGACCGCGACCGCGTCTCGTCGGTGGGCTGGGCGCTGGGTTATCTGGGGGGCGGCATTCTTCTGACGCTCAATCTTGCCTTCTACCTGATGCGCGACACTATCGGCATCGACACAGGTCTGGCAGTGCGCATTAATCTGTTCTCCGGCGGTCTGTGGTGGTTCAGCTGGTCGTTCGTCACCTGGAGGCTGCTGCGTTCTCGAGACACGGCCAAAGATCTTCTTCCCGGCGAGACCTATCTGTCGACCGGTCTCAGACAACTGTGGGACACCTTCCAAGAGGCCTCAAAGTATCCCCATACGATCCGTTTCCTGATCGCCTACCTGCTCTATAACGACGGCATTCAAACCGTGTTCGCCGTGGCTGCGGTCTTCGCCGCCGCTCCTCTCGTGCAGGGAGGACTCGAGATCGAGCAGAGTATGCTCACGATGGTTATTCTGATGATCCAGTTCGTTGCCTTTGGGGGCGCGCTCCTCTTCGGCAGAGTGGCGATTCGCATCGGCGCCAAAAAGGCCCTGATCATCGGACTGATCGTCTGGACAGTGGTCGTGATCTACGCCTATCTGGGTCTGAAGGGGGAGAGCCGCATCCTGGAGTTCTGGATTCTGGGCGCGTTTATTGCCCTCGTCATGGGCGGCACGCAGGCTGTCAGCCGCGGTCTCTTTGCCAACATGATCCCGCAGGGCAAGGAGGCTGAATTCTTCTCGATCTACGAGGTCAGCGAACGCGGAACATCCTGGCTCGGTCCGCTGGCATTCGGCTTGGTCAACCAGTTGACCGGCAGCCTGCGTCCGGCCATGGTTTCGATCATTCTCTTTTTTGTCGTTGGGCTTGTTCTGCTGCTGAGAGTGGACGTGCGCCGGGCCATTACTGAATCCGGCAACAAGCCGCCGGCCGTTGTCTGAGTCGCGTCGTCAGCTGCCCGCTCTACAGGTCCCACTCATAGACATTGCCGGTCCTGGCATCGATGACAATGGTCTGGCCGTCGACCAGTTCATCCCATTCTCCGGTCGCCTGTAGAATTGCGGGGATCCCCAACTCCACTGCCGCCAACGCCGCGATGCTGTCGGGCGCCGATTCCGCGGTGATCAACCCCCCGGCATGGTAGACCAACTCCATACTGACCTGGTCCAACTCTTCCGCCACCAGAATGTCCTGTGTCGTCATCATCCGGTGCTGTATTTCCTGGGCCTGGGGGTCCTGGCCCGGTCTCAATCGCACCACGCGGCCGCTCATGCGTCGATTGCCCACACCCTGCCCATGCATCAGCACTCTGGCGATGCGGCGAACGGTCATCAGATTGGTTTCTCCCGGCACACCGCCGACAACACCGCCGGTCACGACCGTGACGTCTCCTTGCTGGACAAAGCCGGCGCGCAGGGCGATACGTACCGCGTCTTCCAGCATTTCGTCGATCGTGTTCATGCGCTGGCCCATCAGAGGAAATACACCCCAATAGAGGGCCAGCTGCCGGTAAACGAGATGGCTGGGCGTCACCGCGATAATGGGAACGGACGGTCGGAACCGGGCCAGTTTCTTGGCCGTCGCCCCTCTGGCCGTGGGCGCAATGATAGCCGCGGCCCCTACGTTCTGTGCCGTATCCACTGTGGCCTGGCTGACCGCTTCGGCTACTGAAGGCGCGTCGTCAGAGTGTGCATCCGTCCCCTGCCCGGAGCCGGCCGCCGACGTGCCAAAGAAGCCGTCTACAGCCTGTTGAGAAGGACGGTAGTGGGGTTGAGTAACAGTTCGCACACGTTCCGCCTCCTGGGCGATATTCGCCATCGTCCGGACCGACTCAACCGGATAGATGCCGGCCGCGGTCTCGCCCGAAAGCATAATGGCGTCGCTGCCATCCAGCACTGCGTTCGCCACGTCACTGGCCTCGGCGCGGGTCGGTCGCGGATTGCGAATCATCGATTCGAGCATCTGCGTCGCCGTGATCACAGGTTTGTCGGTGCCGATACAACGGGCGATTATCATTTTCTGGATCATCGGCACAGCTTCCGGGCTGGTCTCGATGCCCAGATCCCCGCGCGCCACCATCAGGCCGTCGGATGCCTGAATGATCTCCTCGATGTTCTCGACCGCTTCGGGCTTTTCTATTTTTGAGATGATCGGTGTTGCCCGGCCCATGGGCGCGCGGCTCTGTACCACCTTTCTCAGCGCATGAATGTCCCCTGCGGTGCGAACAAAACTCAAGGCTATCCAATCCGCCTGATGTTCCAGCGCAAAGTCGACGTCGACGCGATCTTTTTCAGTCATGGAGGGAACGGTCAGCCTGGTCTGGGGGAGGTTCATTCCCTTGCGATCTTCCAGGATGCCGCCAACGATCACCCGCGTTCGCACGGTCGTCTCAGTCGCGTCGAGGACCTCAAGTTCGAGCAGGCCGTCATCCAGCAGAATCCGTTCGTGCGCTTCTCCAGCCGCCTGAGCCCGGGCGTCGAGGCGGCCCCGCTCGATGCTGGACGGGACTTCCTTGTTCTGGATCGGCACGCGTCCAGGCTCGCCAATGATGTCATCGGTTGTAAGAATCAGCTCTTCACCCGTTGTGAGCGGGACGCCCCCCGGCTGCATTTCCCCCACTCGAAGTTTCGGCCCTTGCAGGTCGACGAGAATCGCAACGGGCCGGTTGCGTTCCTGGGCAATCTCACGAATCGCGTGGATATTGCGGGCGTGAAAATCGTGGTCCCCGTGACTCATGTTGATGCGCGCCACGTTCATGCCGGCGTCGATCAGTTGTGCCAGAATATCGGGATCGGTACTGGACGGCCCAATTGTACAGACAATTTTGACCCGCAACATTCGCGAACTCCAGTGTCTGGTGGTCGATAGCAGTTGACCAGTATAGTCAAGGGGACTTGCCGCTTCGTTTAGTCGAGACGTAAAGGACGGGGTCTTACACGCGCGGCCGTGTGCCATCAGACCAGTGTGGGCGGCATCCCCCGATTGGCCGGCGGCTTGGGAAAACCTCTAAGTTACTGATAGCTGATCCTGTCGCTCGTGCGCACGACCTGTATCCAGGTACGGCCCGGCTTCAGTGTAATCGGTTGCTCGCCGGGCCCGAGCCAGCGGGGCGGGCTCTGATCATTTGCCCGCCAGGTGCCCTCATATACCTTCCCATTTCGAAACACACGCAGATCTCCGAAGCCGTACAGATGAATCTTCACGCTGCGCGTTCCCAGGCTGTCTTCAACTATGTTCGTCAACTCGTGTTCGGCAAAGACGACGATCACGTTGTCGCTGCTGATCTGCCGGCCCGTGGCCTGGTCCATGTGTACGGTGCCGCTCTGGAATCGCAAGTACCGACCGCTTGAGGGGTCGTAGCGCCATTCGACACCGTTATTCTCCGGGTAAGGAATACGAATCGTGTTCGCCTCAGAGGCCCAAAACTCCTTTGGCGTCTCGCTGAACGGGAAGCTTGCCCGCTCCAACGGCCGGGGGGTGTTCTTCTGACTCTCCAGCCAGGGACTGAAGATCTCCAGGCAGTAGGGCAGCAGAGGCGACACGTCGCAAGTCTTCGCCATGTCGATCATCCACCGGCGCACTCTGTCGACGCTCGTCCGCAAACGCGTGCGATAGTTGTCGCCTACACTGAAGAAGTAGGTCACGCTTTCCGGATCTTCCGAATCGGCGTCCAGATAAGGGAATCCGACCTCGTTTTTGAGCAGATAACGGATGCCGTCGCTGCCGCCGGAGCAAGCCAGAATGCCGTCGAACATATAGGTGGTATGGATATTGGGCCAGCGGGCGCTTCGCACGGGGCCGATCTCCCTGGCCGGGATGCTCTGGAACATGCTTGTGAGGCGGGTCAGGTGGAATCCATCGACGATGTATTCGTAGGTTACATCCGCCTCGTTCAAGCCGTAGTGGCTCGTTCTGCTGGCAACGTCATTGTTCAGACAGACAAAGACCGGCGTCTCCTGCAACAACGAGGGATCGGCCAGGGGCAGTCCGGTATAGCGTGCGACACGCCCCGGCACGGGTGTTGCGGTTGTCGTTTCAACTTCGGCGGCGCTACTGGTCGTTTCTGCGGCATTGGATGGAGGAGGGGTTGCCGTTTCAGCCGCCGTCTGAAGTCCGGCGGGTTCCGGTGTCTTGGTGGGGGTCGGGGTCGACGCCCCGCCTGCCCCCGCGCAACCGGAAAGCGCCGCCACGAGCAGCATGATGAGCGCACCAACGAGGGGTCGAACTCTTGCCGGAGAAAAGGCTTGACAGCGAAAAGGAGCGCACGCGCCAACTGTAGCAGTCCTGGAGGGGCATGCGCCGCGGCGAGTCTCCAGAGGGAAAAACGACCTGAGTTTCAAGGGCTTCCTTCTGTTCAAGATAGTGGGTATGGGAAGGATAATGGAATTTTGAAAGGCGATTGAACTGATTGCGGATAGTATACTACACGCGCACCGATCTGCGATTATCAGTCAGCCCCGTTCTTTCAGGACAGGTCTCATGGCACGTCGACCTGTTCAAGCTGCACTCCTCAGATCTTTCCCAGAGCCCGACTCCACCCTTCCGTCGGCCCTTGGCTACCTGCCAGGCGGGCGGCGACTTCCCACTGGCCGGCACAGCGCCCGTCAGAGTAGTGACGCGAGCAGAGATGCGGGCGAATGGGACTCCACGCCTGTAAAGTGCTTGATCTGCTGGCGGCAGGAGAATCCCGGGCTGACGAGTATCTCGTTCTCCTTCAGGTTACGGGCGACTGGCAGCAAGCGGCGTTCGCCGATCAGTTTGGAGACCTCATAGTGCTCATATCCGAACAGCCCCGCCAGCCCGCAGCAGCCGCTGTCCAGCACCGACAGATCGCAATCAGGAATCGCGGCAAGAAGCTGCTGCAGGGGCTGCATCCCCACGAGGGCCTTCTGGTGGCAGTGCCCGTGAATCAACACCCTGGAAGGGCCGGGCTTCGTCGGCTTCATGCGGGGGCCGGCCCACTCTTCAACGAGCTGGCAGGCTGCGGCCACCTTGCGCGCGTCCGTCTGTTCCGCCCCTCGCAGCAACCGGGGGTGATCGTCCTGTACAGCCGAGTAGCAGCTTGGTTCGCAGAAGAGTATCGGCAGGCCGGTCCCGGCCAGCGGCAGGAGCGCGGACGTGGTTGCGGAGGCCTGTCGTGCGGCGTCGTCCAGAAAGCCCTTCGAAATCAGCGGCCGGCCGCAGCAGACCTGAGGCGCGACCGTCACATGGGCGCCGCAGCTCTCCAGGACGGTTACGGCGTCGGCGAGCTGGTCTGGCTCGTAGTAGTTATTGAATGTGTCAGCAAACAGGGCTACTCTCGTCTGCGCCGGGCCGCCGGCAGGCTCGGCGTTGCGCCAACTCCGGGTAAATGGCTGCCTGCTGAAGGCTGGCAAAGGACGCCGTCGGTCCAGCCCAAATAGCAACTCGTTCAGCCGTCGAACGGGTTTGGACGCAGCCAGCCAGTTCGATAGCGGGGACAGTCGACTCCCCCAACGTGCAATCCGATCGGCCTGCGACAGCACACGATCCTTTATCGGCGCCCCGCGGCGCGAGTGGTACTGGTGCAGGAATTCACTCTTAAGGCGGGCCATATCTACGCCGGTGGGGCACTCCCGTTTGCACGCCTTGCATTCCAGGCACAGGTCCAGGACCGGCAGCAGTTCCTCGTCCCCGAAACCGGTCGCCTCCAAGCCGCCTGAAAGCGCCAGACGCAGAGCGTTTGCACGGCCGCGGGTACTGTCGATTTCGTTGCGCGTTGCCATGTAGGACGGGCACATGGTGCCCGTGAGAGTTTTGCGGCATGCTCCCACACCGGTGCACTGTTCGGTTGCCCGCAACAGTCCACCGAAATCGGAGAAATCGAACGTGGTTGCGTAGTCAGGCGCATCGCCGGTCTCTTCCATGTCTTCGCGGTCTGCGTCGGGCGGGCCCGTACCCAGCGGGCGCCGCCCCGCTTCATCGACTTGCCCAACCGGCGACTCGTAGCGAAGGTTGGAAGTAAGGGCCGGCGCGTGGACGATTTTGCCCGGGTTGAGCATGTTGCCCGGATCAAAGGTAGCCTTCACTTCGCAGAAAGCCTTGTATAGCGCCGGTCCGAACATTTTCTCCTGGAAGGGCGCCCGAACCAGCCCGTCACCGTGTTCGCCGGAAAGCGCGCCTCCGTACTCCAGCACCAGGTCAGCCACTTCTGTGGCAATGGCCTCAAAACGCTGTACACCCTGCGCGCTCTTGAGATTGATGACGGGCCGTATATGCAAGAGTCCGACAGACGCGTGCGCATAGAAGCCGGCCTGCGTGTCATATTTCGCCAGTATTCTTTGAAAGTTCTCGATGTAGTCGTGTAGACGTTCGGGCGGCACCGCGGTATCTTCGACGAACGAAATCGCCTTCGCGTCGCCGGTCTGTGACATTGTCAGCCCCAGCGCGGCGCGGCGCAGCTCCCAGATACGCGCCTGCTCCTCGGCCTCGATCGCACGGTAAATATAGTTGCCCAGCCCTCGCGCCTCCAGGTCTGTCTGCAGGTTCCCGATCGTCTCGACCAGCTCTTCGTCAGACTGACCAAAGAACTCCACCAGAAGCACTGCGCCGGGGTCGCCGCAGATGAAGCCGCGCAGAGGCGCGAATTCGATCCGGCCGCCTGTCTTGTCCAGCATGAAACGGTCGAGCAACTCGACGGCGGACGGACCGTGCTCCAGGATCACCGGTGTGGCGCTCATCGCCTCCAGCAGGTCGTCGAACTGCACGCTGCAGAGGGCGCGCAGGGGAGGCAATGGCGCCAGCCGCATTTTGGCCGCCACCGTCAGTCCAAGC
Organism: Caldilineaceae bacterium; assembly: GCA_965204525.1. GTDB lineage: Bacteria > Chloroflexota > Anaerolineae > Caldilineales > Caldilineaceae > Bin5. Next base: position 5,382,978 of record OZ241994.1, read on the forward strand.
GTACCTTCGGAGCCCACCAGGATGCGAGCCAGATTGAACGGTCTCGTCGAGCGGGCCTTCTCGACTTGGGGAACAAACTCATCCAGATTGTAACCGCCGACTCTGCGTTGAATTCGGGGATACCGCTGCAGAATCTCGTCTTCCAGCTCGCTGCCGAGCCGCTGCACAGTGCGATAGGCCGCGCCCTCCAAATCCTGCCGCTCCAGCCTGGCCCCGAGCGCCTCCTCCGACAGAGGCCCAAGGCTGGCACTGCTGCCGTCGGAAAAAACTACGTCAAGCAGTTCCACGTAATCGATCGTCTTGCCGTAGATGATCGAGCGCGTGCCTGCGGAGTTGTTGGCAATCATACCGCCTATGGTGGCACGGTTGGACGTGGATAGATCGAGAGGCAGCTGCAGCCCGTGGGGTTTCAGCAAAACATTCAGTTCATCGAGGACGATCCCGGGTTCCACCGTGACGGTCGCGGCTTCGGTGTCCAGGTCAAGCACTCGATTCATGTAGCGTGAGAAGTCCAGCGACAGACCGGCGCCGATCGCCTGCCCGGCCTGGGAGGTCCCGCCCCCGCGCGCGGTGATGGAGACGCCGTGCCGCCGGCAGATCCGAACCACCTGCACGACATCGTCGCGGCTCCGGGGGGTCACAACGCCCAGGGGGATGATCTGGTAGACGCTGGCGTCCGTGGCGTGCATCGCCCGGCTGGCGCCATCGAAGTGGACTTCGCCGGCAATCGCAGCGCGCAGTTCGCGAGCAAGTCCTTGAACATCCACTTGGCTCGCGGTGGGGACATTCTGTAGCGGCATTGTAAAGGGGAGGATGCGTTATGGGTCCTTCGCTAGGAAAGCCAGCGCCTGCTTGACGCCCCCGCTCACGTGGGGCACGTCGCAGGCCGCCAGTCCCATTTCGACTCCGCAAAGTGTGCCAGCCAGCGTGAGCTCGTTGAGATCGCCGAGATGGCCGATGCGAAAGACCTTACCTTTCAGCTGACCAAGACCGGTGCCCAGAGACATGTCGAACCGTTCGAGGATGACCTGGCGCAGGACATCGGCATTGTAGCCTGCTGGCATCGCCACCGCGGTGAGGGCCTGCGAATAGGCTTTGGGGTCCCGGCAGTAGACATCCAATCCCCAACCGCGCACAGCTCGCCGGGTGGCTTCCCCCAAGCGGGCGTGGCGGGCGAAGACGTGCGGCAGTCCTTCCTCAAGCAGCATCGACAGCGCTTCATCCAAGGCGTAGAACAGATTCGTAGCCGGCGTGTAGGGATAAAAACCGTCGCGGTTGAACTCCAGAATGTTCTCCCAGTTCCAATAGGACCTGGGCAACTGCGCCGCTTGCGCGGCCGCCAGGGCTTTAGGGCTGGGCGCGTTGAAGCCCAGACCAGGCGGTACCATCAGCCCTTTCTGCGAACTGGCGACCGTCACATCCACGCCCCACTCTTCGTGCCTGTAGTCCATCGCGCCCAGTGAGGAGACCACGTCCACAAGCAACAGCGCGTCGTGGCCGGTGCGATCAAGCGCTTCCCGGGCGCCGGCTATGTCGTTAACGACGCCGGTGGATGTCTCATTGTGGACAAGGGCAAGCGCACGAATCTCTCGCCCCCGGTCCTCGGCAAGGCGCCTTTCAAGTGCGGCAAGATCGATCGGGCAGCTCCAGTCGCCCTGCAACTCCTCTACCGTCAAACCCACCCCTCTGGCCACCTTCTGCCATCCAGACGCGAACTGGCCGTTTGAGCCAAACAGAACGCGGTCACCGGGAGAAAGCGTATTCACCAACGCCGCCTCCCACCCTCCGTTACCGGATGAAGGATATACGACCACCGGTCCGCTCGTCTGGAAGACCAGTTGCAGTCGTTCCAGAATGCTGAACGTCAACCGCGCCCATTCGGGCCCTCGATGGTCGATCGTGGGACGGGAGAGCGCGCGCTGGACGCGGCCGGGCAAGTTTGTTGGGCCGGGAATCTGCAGAAAATGGCGGCCGGCGCGGGATTGGGCCATGTCAGTTATCCTTGTGGGCGATGGCGTCAGGACAGTTCTTCCTGAAGCCGCCGCAGAACGATTTCAGTCTCACCTTCTCGTAACGTATGGACGGCAATGTGCAGGTTGCCTGGATCGGAGCGGCAGAAGATCGCAGGTGTGCCGTTTTCCAGCGCCTCGGAAACCTCGGCGGCAGTCCGGCCTTTCTCCCCTTCATCCCAGTTGACACTCAGGCGCATCCACGGGCCTTCTCCGTCCTCCTCCCACATATTGTCCGCGTTTACGCCAGGAACGCCGGCCAGTCCGGCGGCGATCTGGGCAATACGGTCGGACTGGATCTGCAGCCGCTGCTCGTGATCGGCGTCCAACCAGTGGCGGAGCGCAATCGTCGTTCCTATGACCTCCTGGCGGTCCACCTTATAGCCGCGGCCGATACTGTTGTTACCGGTCTCAAAGCCGGTAAAGCCGTTGAGTCGGGCCATGCTGACATACTCGCCGCTGCCGCAAAGGATGCCGGTCGAGTTGCCGGAACCGAGGTATTTGCCGCCGAAGCAGACCAGGTCCGCCCCGCTGGTGGCGACGCGCCTCATGCGCTCCAATGGGTAGATCTCCGCTGCGGCATCGACCAGGATGGGAAGACCGGCCGCATGCGCAATATCGATCGCATCAGGCAGCGAAACCGTATTGGGGAAGCGCTCGCCGGCCGCGAAATAGAGGATACCTGCCGTCTGAGGCCCAATTGCGTCGCGCAACTGCTGCGGCGTGCAGCTGTCGTCACCGCCCACCTCCACCAGCTTCCCACCCGGCACGGTGACGCTGCGGTCATAGCGGTAACGAGTCGCCTTCTGGATCAGGAACTCGTCTTTCATGCCGGTCGTATCGGGCAGCTGCCGGATGCGCTCCGCGTCGCTGCCGGCCAGGATAGCCGCCGCGCCCTGCACCAGCGCAGCGTAGCACCCGGATGTGACCAGGCCGCCGCCAGTCCCCAGCATGTTGGCGATCGCCTTGCCGGCACCGTCAAAGACGTCGTCCATCAAGGTGTAGGCCGTATTGGCAGACTCCATCGCCTCGCGCACCTCCGGCGAAAGGACCGAACCGCCGAGGATCGTCATGTGGCCGCCGGCGTTGATGATCGGCCGGATACCCAGGGTCTCATAGATGTCAGAACTGGACATGGTTCAGCGCTCCTTGGTTTAATTGAAGAAATCTTTGTCTTCAGGGGCCAGATGCTTGCTGGCAGCTGTCTTGTTAAACGTGACACCGAGACCAGGCCGATCCCAGACGGTGATATAGCTGTTCTCCACGATTGGGTCAGGCAGGCCATCCACAATATCATACCACCATTCCGGCCGGCCCACCGGATACTCGAAGGCAATGTAGTTTCGAGGCAACGTCGCGGCCACCTGCACCAGCGCGGCCAGTCCGATCAGTCCGTCCCCTGTGCCGTGGGGGGCCATCAGGATGCCGTGCAGGTCGGCGTATTCAGCCACCCACTTCAACTCGGCGATGCCGCCGATGTCGGCTGGGTCCGGCCCAACGATGTTGACCGCCTGCATTTCAAAGAGCGGTTTGAAGTGCTGGCGCAGGTAGATCTGTTCGCCCGTATGGATTGGCGTGGAGGTGCTGCGCGTCAGTTCGCGGTACAGCTCGGCCAGCACATAAGGCGTGTAGTCGCCCGTGATTGTGTCTTCCAGCCACATGATGTGAAGGCCCTCCACAGCCTTGGCCAACCGGATGGCGTCCGGTACGGTCCAGCCGGGGCCGCAGTCGAGGGCCAGGCCGACCCTGTCGCCGAGGACATCCTTCATCGCCTCGATACAGGCCACGACATGGTTCAGGCCCCTCTCCGTCAGCAGCCCGCGCTCGGTCTGGTGACTCACACCTAGGCGCTCGCCGTAAGAAAAGTCGTCCAGTTCGTCCGGCATGGCGCTGTGGAAGCCGATGCCCTGTTTGATGATGGCGAAGCCTTCCCGGGCCTCCGCCATCCGGGCCATATTTTCAGCGTAGTGCTCAGGTTCCTGGCCGGCCATAGGGAAGCGCAGAGCGCCGTTGTAAACGAGCACCTTGTCGCGCACCTTTCCGCCGAGCAACTTGTAGACAGGCAGATTGGCGGCCTTTCCCGTGATATCCCACAGAGCCATCTCGATTGCGCTGACCGCGCTCCCCCAAGGCTTGAAGCTCCCCAGGCGCCGAATGCGCAACATCACCCGCTCCACATCGGTCGGGTCCTGCCCCAAAATGTAGTCGCGGTAGAAGAGCACGTGGGGCTTCAGATAGGGTTTGAAGTGCTCGGCCTGGCCATAGCCCTCGATGCCGGCATCGGTCGTAATGCGAACGACGGGACTGCCGCCGAGAATCGCGCACTTGAGATCGGTGATTCGCATAGAATTGCTCCGCAGAGAATTGAGTTGCGTGAAACTGAGCCTGAAACGCCCAGCCGAATCGTGAACTTGCCGCGACCCCAATTCAGGTCAACTCCAATAGGCAATCTGACTACCACACCCACCACCGGAACCGGCAGCAAGATGATGCGCAGACACTGCAAGATTGTACTTCGTTTTGTCGATGAAAGCCAGCATTCAGGCTGCGTGCGCATAAGCTATCATTTGACAATAGAACATATGATCTGATACAATCTCTGCTGACAGATAGGGGAAGTGTGCCGAGCCTGTAGAGACTTATGCTCTGCAACCATTATTTTTTCTTTCAGCTTCCCATATCTGCCGTCGTCTAGCGGCAACTGTGTCTCCTGTTGGACGGCGGTGGGCGGGTCCGGGCAGTGTTTCAGGCGAGTGCGCCGTTTTCCCTCGAATGGCGCACTGTCTCGCTTATATGCCCTGCCAGGACTCGCCGCCTTTGGCCACGGTTGCCGGCAGAGAACCCGGCAGATGGCAAGCATGAGCAGCTTTCAGGGCCGGTCCGTCTCCGCTTCAGTTCTGTCGATGCGCGGCTTCGGACTGTACACAGGCCGCCAGCGCATGTCTCTGCCCAGAGTCCGTTGCAGTTCTCCTCAGGTGTCCATTCTGGTACAATAGGCCCTGTGTTGCATGGCATTCTACCCCCGATTGCCACAGCAGACTTTGATAAATCACTGACTCACCTCCTATGATCTTACGGTGCAATTCTGTTCGCCGCCCCGAGCAGTTGCGCCGAAAAATTTCCAACAGAAACGACAAAAGGAAAAAACAATGCAACTCATGCTATTCGATGACTACAAGCTGGGTGTATGGAACGGCGACCAGGTGCTCGATGTCTCGTCCGCCGTCGCCGATTGCGGCCATCACTCCCCGCAGGAGATGATGCAGATGTTGATCTGCGACTGGGACAACGTCGAGCCGCGCCTTCGCGACGGGGCCGCTTCCGCCACTGGCGTCTCCCTGGATGAAGTAACCTGCCGCCCACCGATTCCGAGGCCGGGCCAGCTGGTCTGCCTCGCCGGCAACTACCTGGAGCCGGCCAAGCCGGAACGGGGCCTCTTCAACGCCTTCCTGAAGTCGCCCAACGCAGCCCTCGGCCACGGCGGCACGGTTGTCCTGCCCAGCGCCGAGGCCAGCGTCTTTCACTTCGAACCAGAGCTGGCGATTGTCATCGGCAAAGCGGCCAGCTATCTGGCCGCCGAGGACGCCATGGACCACGTCTTCGGGTACACGCAGTTCATCGATGTCTCCGCCAGAGGCCTGCCAGGCGGCTTCTTCCTCGGAAAATCCTGGCATACCTTTGCGCCTTTGGGACCGGTATTGGTGACTCGCGACGAGATTGCCAACGCGAACGATCTGAACGTGCGGCTGTGGGTCAATGACGAGAAGAAGCACGACATCACCACGGCTGACATGGACCGTCACATTCCCGAGCTGCTGGCCGAGGTAACCAACGTGCTTCCCCTGCAGCCGGGCGACGTGGTGGCCACCGGCACCCATCACTTCGGCCTCGAACCGGTCCAGGACGGCGACACAGTCCGGCTTCAGATTGACCAATTGGGGCCGGCCCTCGTCGTGCACTGCTCCGATCCATCGGGCCGCAGTTGGGAGAGCTAGGCCAAGCCAGAGGGCGTTTTTCAACGGTTGTTCCACCTTCCGGTCTATGTTAGGATCCCGATTGAGGGATTGGGATCCATCCGGATGCAGCGCGCCTGTGGCGCCGACTTCGCAGCCAGATGGATGGCAATTCGGCTGCCGTCAATCTTCCATTTGCGGGAGATTGCGGCGGCCAGACCAGCCACTATCCATCCTACCGCCACACTTCATCCCGAGGACGCAGGCATTTTCGCTTGTGGACTTGGCTTACTCCCCGATAAGCAGAATACAGAGCCCTTCACACTGCTCAAGGAGGCAAATCATGCGGAAGAGAGCACACAAGAGGATTTCGCGGCGGGAGTTCATGCGCGTGTCCGCGTTTACGGCTGCCGGCGTAGTGGTCGTGGCCTGCGGCGCCGACGGCGGACCGCCGGCGGAAGATGAAGCGCCGGCCGCGGCCGAGGCGCCCGCCGAGGAGACAGCGGCTGAACCTGCGGCAGCGCCTTCGAAGTACAACGAGGCGCCGATGCTTGCGGAGATGGTGGCGAACGGCGATCTGCCGCCGGTGGATGAGCGGCTGCCGCTGGAACCACTGGTCATTACACCGGAGGAAGAGATAGGCGATTACGGTGGAATCTGGAACCGACTCGCGACCTCGGCCAGCGACAATCAGCTAGGGGGCAAGGTCGGTGGTGAGCATCTTGTGCGCTACAACAAAGACGGTACGCAGATCAACCCGAACGTCTTTGAGAGCTGGGAAGTGTCTGACGACGGCTCGACCTTCACATTCAACCTGCGCCCGGGGATGAGATGGTCTGACGGCGAGCCGTACACGGCCAATGACCTCCTTTTCTATTATGAGGATGTGCTCCTCAACGAGGACCTGACACCCTCCTTCCCCAACTGGCTCATTGTCGCCGGCGAGCCGGTGGTGATCTCAAAGCTGGATGATTACAAGGTCGAATTCAAGTTTGCGGCTCCCTACGCACTGTTCATCAACGTGCTTGGCTCACTGTGGGGGGACAGATTCGCCAGATACTGTGCCCATTACCTGAAACAGTTCCACATCGATTATGCCGACAAGGACGAGCTGGAAGCGATGATGAAGGATGCCGGTGTGGAGCACTGGTACCAGCTGTTCGGCACGAAGCCGGATACCAGGCGCAATCCGGACACGCCCAGCTACCTTCCCTGGAATCTGAGCACCCCTTCGCACAGTGATCCGCTGGTCGCCGATCGCAACGCCTTTTATTGGAAGGTCGATCCGGAGGGCAACCAGCTGCCCTATATCGACAGCATCCACTGGAGCCTGGTCGACGGCAAGGACCAACTCAACCTGCGGGCGATCCAGGGCGAAGTGGACATGCAGCTGCGGCATATCACCTTCGACAACGTGCCTCTGTTCATGGAGAACCGGGAGAGAGGCAACTACCGCGTCATGCTTTGGGACAGAGGGCAGGTAACCGACACCGTCCTGCATCTCAATCACACCAACAAAGATCCCGTGCTGCGAGAGATCGTCCAGGACAAGCGCTTCCGCTACGCGCTCTCGCTGGGCATGAATCGTGCAGACATCAACGAAGCCGTCTACTTGGGTCAGACAGAGCCGACCCAGGTATCCCCCACCAAGAACTCGCCGGTCTACTGGGAGCCCCAGGCCAAGAGTATGACCGAGCACGATCCCGATCAGGCCAATGCCTACTTGGATGAAATGGGTCTCACCGAGCGCGACGACGAGGGCTACAGGTTGCGCCCTGACGGAGAGCGGCTTAGCCTGGTGTTTGAATATGTGGCAATCTTTGCCGCCTGGGGCGACATCGCCGAACTGCTGACCTCCCAATGGAAGGAGATCGGGCTGGAGCTGATCAGTACCGAGATCGACCGCAGTCTCTTCGGGCAGCGCCTCAGCGCCAACGAGCTGGACCTCGGCGTATGGCACAGCAGCGGCGAGTGGAACCCCTTCATCGAACCGCGCTCCTTCGTGCCGATTGTGAACAACTATGCGTTGCGGCAATACGCCTTCTACTATAACAGCGGCGGCAAAGAGGGATTTGAGCCCACTGGTGACATTCTGAAGGCAATCGAGATCTGGGAAGAGATCAAGACGACTGTGGATGTGGAGACTCAGCACGCACTGTTCCGCCAGATCCTCGAGCTCAACATGGAGAACCTGTGGCAGATCGGCGTAACCACTGCTCCGCCGCAACCGGTGATCGTCAAGAACTACTTCCGCAATGTGCCCGAAGACGGCATGTTCGACGACCAGCCGCGCTCGCCTTCGAATACGGGGATGGAACAATACTTCATCCGCGCAGGTGAGGACACATAGAACGACATTGCTGCAGTGCGACTCGCCGCCAACTGTTTCGATTCTCTCCGATTTGACGGGCAAAGGTGGGTAAGCGGCGTGCAGAGCATCAAGGTGAATTCGCTTGAGTAGAGGCCGCGGGCCTGCCGGAGACGGCTGCGCCCGCGGCAACGCGTTTGCACGGCTTCGCGCACCTGATCTTCGAGCCCGAACTCCTCCTCTATGCACGGCGGCGCCTGAGGAAGGAGAGAAGACATCGGCGGGATTACAATGTCGCAGCGTTGAGTCCGCAAACAGCCTAATCATACTGATGCCAAGGTAGATCATGAGAAAAACACAAGAAAACTTCGTCGCCAGACCGATCACCCAGGGGCCAAAGCACCACTTCTTCGGCTACTACGGCATCTGTCCCTGGAATTCTACCGGCCAGTACCACCTCTGCCTGCAGTCGGACTTCCACGACCGCCCACCCGCCGCCGGTGACACCGCCGTGGTCGGTCTCGTAGACATGGAGACGGGCAAGTTCGAAGGGGTGGCGGAAACGCAGGCCTGGAACCTGCAACAGGGCTCCATGTTGCACTGGCTGCCGACGGCCCCCGACCGGCTGATCACTTACAACGCCCGCGAGGACGACCGCTTCGTCGGCATCGTGCAGGACATCCACAGCGGGCATAAGCGTATCCTTCCCTACCCGATCAGCGCCATGACCCGCCACGGCCGCCAGGCCCTGGGCCTCAACTATGCCCGTCTCAAGTCGTTGCGGCCGGTGGTCGGCTACGCCGGCCTGCCTGACCCTTTCGCCGATCAGAACCATCCCGCCGAGGACGGCGTCTACACCATGGACACGCAGACTGGTGAGGCCCGCGTGCTGGTCTCCTACGAAGAAGCTCGCGATTTTCTTAGTGATTACGAAGAGGTCCAGGCGCGCAAAATCTGGTTCAACCACACCATCATCAATCGCGACGACACGCGCGTCGCCTTCGTCGTGCGCTACCGCGACGAGACCAGGGAAATCAGGCATACGATTCTGCTTTCCGCCAGCATGGACGGAGGCGATCTGCGCATAGTGACAGACCTGGGCGCGTCCCACTTTGACTGGCTGACCGAGGAGTTGATTTTCGGCTGGGTGACGATGAAGGAGGGGGAAAAGTACTACCTGATCAACGACAGGACCGGCGAATACGGGGCGGTGCGGCCCGACATTCTGACCAGGAACGGCCACTGCAGCTTTACCCGCGACGGTGCGTGGCTGTTGACCGATGAGTACCCTGACGAGAACAGCCGCCAGGCCCTGCTGCTCTGGAACATGGTCGAAGAGCGGCTGGTCGTTCTGGGACGATTTCACTCGCCCGAGCCCTTCCGCGGCGAGATCCGCTGCGACCTGCACCCCCGCTGGAGCCGGGACAAGCGGCAGGTCAGCTTTGACTCGATCCACGGCGGCAGCAGGCAGGTCTATGTTGTCGACACGGCGGAGGTCGTGGGGCGATGAGGGGCAAGCGTAGGGCATAAAATATAAGGTTAGGGGGCGGAAAGCAGGGCCGTTCAACTCTGTCAAAACCATGTGGGAGGAAACATGAGCAATACAGAAGAGAACTTTGCCGCAAGGGCGATTACGCAAGGGCCGAAGCACCATTTCTTCGGCTACTACGGCATCTACCCGTGGGATTCAACCGGCCGCCACCACCTTTGCCTGCAGTCGGAGTTCCACGATCGCCCGCCTTCCGACGGCGACACCGCCGTCGTCGGCCTGGTGGACATGGACACAGGCAACTTCGAAGGCGTCGCCGAAACCCAGGCCTGGAACCTGCAGCAGGGTAGCATGATGCACTGGCTCCCCACCGCGCCCGATCGGCTGATTACCTACAACGCCCGTGATGACGACCGCTTTATCAGCGTGATCCAGGACATCCACAGCGGGCACAAGCGCCTCCTGCCCTACCCAATTGCCGCTATCACCCGCGACGGAACTAAGGCGCTGGGGCTCAACTACGCTCGGCTCTGGGATATGCGTCCCGTGGTCGGCTACCCTGGGCTCACCGACCCCAACGCAGACCGTAAACACCCTGCCGACGACGGCCTCTACATCATGGATACCGATACAGGTGAGGGCAAACTACTTTTTTCATATGAAGACGCCCGCGACTACCTCAGCGACTATCCGGAGATCCAGAACCACAAGCTCTGGTTCAATCACCCGTTCATCAACCGAGACGACTCCCGCGTTGCCTTCGTCGTAGTCTACTGGGATGACGTCGGGGCCAGAAGAACGGTGTGCCTGACGATGACCCTGGAGGGCGGAGACATTCGCATTCTGAACGACCTCGGAACCTCGCACTGCGACTGGCGGACCAAAGACGTCATCTTCGGCTGGTTCACGACAAAAGAGGGCATAAGCTTCTTCCTGGTTAACGACGCCACCGGTGCATACGAGTCCGTGCGCCCCGACATCCTCTCCCGCGACGGCCACTGCAGCTTTACCCGCGACGGCTCCTGGCTGCTCAACGATGAATACCCTGACGAGAACGACCTCCGCGCCCTGTTCCTGTGGAATATGGCCGAAGAACGCCTGGTCGTCCTTGGCCGCTTCCTCTCCCCCCCATTCTTTCGCGACGAAATTCGCTGCGACCTGCACCCCCGCTGGAGCCGCGACGAACGGCTCGTCAGTTTTGACTCGATCCACGAAGGCAGCCGGCAAATATATTTGATAGATGTTTCAGAGGTGGTGGAACGATGAGGGCCGTCTGTATTGCATAATTCGAATTTCAATCGCCGTCCAGCATAAGGCCTCGAAAAGGAGGCGAGGCCAACCAAAAAAGGCCGCTTTCCCCCTGTCCGCACTCTTATCTCCGGGAGCGGGCCTCTTGCCCGCGAGCCGGAAACTTATCCTGAAGAGTCATGGTTGGAGGCCATGACTTTGAATAAGGAGGCAAATCATGCGGAAGAGAGCACACAAGAGGATTTCGCGACGTGAGTTCATGCGCGTATCGGCGCTGACCGCTGCTGGCGTAGTGGTCGTAGCCTGTGGCGCAGACGGCGGCCCGGCCGCCGCGGATGAGGCTCCGGCCGCTGAAGAACCGGCCGCGGAAGCAGCCGCGCCGGAGGCGCCAGCTTCCCAGTATAATGAGGCGCCAATGTTAGCGGAGATGGTGGCGAACGGCCAGTTGCCGCCGGTGGATGAGCGGCTGCCTCTCAATCCGCTGGTCATCACACCCGAAGAGGAGATCGGGGATTACGGCGGAATCTGGAACCGTCTGGCGACCTCCGCCGGCGACAACCAGTTGGGTGGAAAGGTCGGCGGTGAGCATCTCGTGCGCTACAACAAAGACGGTTCACAGATCAACCCCAACGTCTTTGAGAGTTGGGAAGTGTCGTCCGACGGCACGACCTACACCTTTCACCTGCGCGAGGGGATGAGATGGTCGGACGGCGAGCCGTACACAGCCAATGACATCCTCTTCTACTATGAGGATGTGCTCCTCAATGAGGACTTGACACCGAACTTCCCCTCCTGGCTCAAGCTCTCCGGTGAGCCGGTGGTGATCGAAAAACTGGATGACTACACGCTCCAATTCAAGTTTGCCGCCCCCTATGCCCTGTTTATTAATGTTCTTGGCTCTCTGCGGGGAGACCACTTCGCTAGATACTGCGCCCACTACCTGAAGCAATTCCACGTCAAGTATGTCGAAAAGGACGAGATGGATGCGATGATCAAGGATGCGGGCGTGGAGCATTGGTACCAGGTGTTCGGCACCAAGCCGGATCCCAGGCGTAATCCGGACACGCCCAGCTATCTTCCCTGGAATCTGAGCACTCCGTCGCACAGTGATCCGTTGGTCGCCGACCGCAATCCATTTTATTGGAAGGTCGATCCGGAAGGCAATCAGCTACCCTACATCGACAGCATCCATTGGAGTCTGGTGGACGGCAAAGACCAGCTCAATTTGCGGGCAATCCAGGGGGAAGTCGATATGCAGTTAAGGCATATCACCTTTGACAACGTGCCTCTTTTCATGGAGAACCGGGAGAAGGGCAACTACCGGGTTATGCTTTGGCAGAGGGGTCAGGTCACCGACACGGTCCTGCATCTCAATCATACGAACAAAGATCCCGTGCTGCGCGAAATCGTCCAGGACAAGCGCTTCCGCTACGCCCTATCGCTGGGAATCAATCGCGCAGACATAATCGAAGCGGTCTATCTGGGACAGGCAGAGCCCAATCAGGTCTCCCCGACCAAGACGTCGCCAGTCTATTGGGAGCCACAGGCCAAGAATCTGATTGAACACGATCCCGATCGGGCCAATGCCTACCTGGATGAAATCGGTCTCACCGAGAGGGACGACGACGGCTACAGGTTGCGTCCTGACGGTGAGAGGCTCAGCATCGTATTTGAATACGCGGCAGTCTTCGGCGCTTGGGGCGACATTGCCGAGCTCTTGACGGGTGACTGGGAGGAACTTGGTATTGAACTGATCAGTACCGAAATTGACCGCAGTCTGTTAGGGCAACGCCTCAGCGCCAATGAGATAGATCTCGCCGTTTGGACGGGAAGTGGCGAGTTTAACCCCTTTATCGAACCGCGTTCATTCGTGCCCTTGGTGCCCAATGTTGCCTTGCGACAGTACGCCTACTGGTGGGAAAGCGGCGGTAAGGAGGGCGTGGAGCCAAAGGGTGACATACTGCGAGCGTTGGAGCTCTGGGAGGAGATCAAGATAACGGTTGATGTGGAGAAACAGCGCACCTTGTTCCGCCAGATCCTGGAACTGAACAAGGAGAACCTGTGGCAGATTGGCATCGCCACCTCGCCGCCGCAGCCCGTCATCGTCAAGAACTACTTCCGTAACGTGCCCGAGGACGGCATGTACGACGACCAGCCGCGCTCGCCTTCGAATACGGCAATGGAACAGTACTTCATCCGCGCAGGAGAGGACACATAAGCCGGCCGAGCGGCAAGGGGGCGATTGTAGCACAGTCTATCCATGTCGAAACCCGCTTGCGCGGCTCCTTAGAGGAAGTCTGATGGCGCGCCGGACACGCATCCAGGTCGCCGTGCCGGCAACCGTATAAGGTGTTTCGATTTGGCAAGGAGAAGTACACAAGCAGGCTGGACAGTTCCCCGGAGAAACTGCGCCAATGGAGGCCGCGGGTCTGCCGGAGACGGCGGTGCCCGCGGCAGCGCGTCTGCCCGGGAAGGCAGCGGTTTGCCTGGCGCCTTCTTGTTATCTGCGTGCATAGCAGTGCTAGCAGGCGCGGTGTGAATTGAAATAGCGATGGCAGGGGCACACCGCAGAGTGTTGTTTAGGGTACGCCCACAGAAGTCAAACCAGGTGAGACAATGAGCATGTCACAAGGAAACTTTGTTGCCAGATCCATCACCCAGGGGCCGAAGCACCATTTCTTCGGCTACTACGGCATCTGTCCCTGGAACTCTACCGGCCAGTACCACCTCTGCCTGCAGTCGGACTTCCACGACCGTCCGCCTGCAGCCGGTGATACCGCCGTGGTCGGTCTCGTGGATATGCACACGGGTAAGTTCGAGGGCGTGGCCGAAACGCAGGCCTGGAACCTGCAGCAAGGTTCAATGCTGCACTGGCTGCCGACGGCACCTGACCGGCTGATCACCTACAACGCCCGCGAGGACGACCGCTTCGTCGGCATCGTGCAGGACATTCACAGCGGACAAAAGCGGATTCTGCCCTACCCGATCAGTGCGATGAGCCGTAACGGCCGCCAGGCTTTGGGCCTGAACTATGCCCGGCTCAAGTCGTTGCGGCCGGTGGTCGGCTACGCCGGCCTGCCTGACCCTTTCGCCGATCAAAACCATCCCACTGAAGACGGCGTTTATACGATGGACACGCAGACCGGCGAGGCCCGCGTGCTGGTCTCCTACGAAGAAGCACGCGATTTTCTCAGCGATTACGAAGGGGTGCAAGCCCACAAAATCTGGTTCAATCACACGATTATCAACCGTGACGACACGCGCTTCGCCTTTGTTGTGCGGTACCGAGAAAAGACGACAGGAATCAGACACACAATTTTTCTTACCGCCAGCATGGACGGAGGAGATTTGCGGCTTGTGACAGACCTCGGGGCGTCGCACTTTGATTGGCTTACCGAGGAGCTGATCTTCGGCTGGGTGACGATGAAGGAGGGGAGATATTATTTCCTGATGAACGACAGGACCAGCGAATATGAGGAAGTGCGGCCCGATATCCTGACCAGGAACGGCCACTGCAGCTTTACTCGCGACGGAACGTGGCTGCTGACTGATGAGTACCCGGACGACAATCGCCTTCAGGCCCTGCTGCTCTGGCACATGGCCGAAGAGCGACTGGTCGTTCTGGGGCGTTTCCACTCGCCACTTCCGTTCCGAGGCGAGATCCGCTGCGACCTGCACCCCCGCTGGAGCCGCGACGAGCGGCTTGTCAGTTTTGACTCGATCCACGATGGCAGCCGGCAGATCTACATAGTGGACGTTGCGGAGGTCGTAGGTCGATAAGTCCAACTCATTTTCCAATGAGCTCACGATAGGTGGCAAGGAAGCCAGGGCCGTTTGTCACAATCCAACCACGCAGGAAGAAACATGAGCAATACAAATAGTAGCCTGGTCGCCAGAGCGATTACACAAGGACCGAAGCACCATTTCTTCGGCTACTATGCCATCTGCCCTTGGGACGCGACCGGCCGCTACCACCTCTGCCTGCAGTCGGACTTTCACGATCGCCCGCCCGCCGCTGGCGACACCGCCGTCGTTGGCTTGGTGGACATGGAGACGGGCAAGTTCGAAGGCGTTGCCGAAACGCAGGCATGGAATCTGCAGCAAGGCTCCATGCTGCACTGGCTGGCGACCGCGCCCGACCGGCTGATTACGTACAACGCGCGCGACAACGACCGCTTCGTCGCCGTGGTGCAGGACATCCACAGCGGACAGAAGCGGATCCTGCCCCACCCGATCGCCGCCATCACCCGCGACGGGCGCAAAGCGCTCGGTCTGAACTACGCCCGCTTGAAGTCGATGCGACCGGTTGTCGGGTACGCCGGGCTGCCGGATCCCTACGCTGACCTGAATCATCCCACCGAGGACGGCCTCTACATCATGGACACGGAGACGGGGGAGGCCCGTGTGCTGGTTTCCTACGAGGAGGTACGCGAATTCCTCAGTCATAATGAAGAGTTACAGGCCGGCAAAATCTGGTTCAACCATCCGTTTATCAACCGCAACGACACCCGCGTCTCTTTTGTTGTACGGGTCTACGACAGGAATAAGGAGATCGGCCAGACGACAATGCTCTCCGCCAATATGGACGGGGGAGAACTGCGCGCCATGACCGACTTGGGCGCGTCGCACTGCGACTGGCTGACCGACGAGTTGATTTTCGGCTGGGTGACAATGAAGGAAGGGGCGCACTATTACCTGATGAACGACACCACCTGCGAATACGAGGCAGTGCGGCCGGATGTTCTGACCAGGAACGGCCACTGCAGCTTTACGCAGGATGGGACGTGGCTGTTGACCGACGAATACCCCGACGAAGACAGCCGGCAGGCGCTGCTGCTCTGGCATATGGGGGAGGAGCGCCTGGTGCGTCTCGGAAGCTACCATGCTCCGCAACCGTTCCGCGGCGAGATCCGCTGCGACCTGCATCCCCGCTGGAGCCGGGATGAGCGCATGGTCAGCTTCGACTCGATCCATGAAGGGAGCCGGCAGGTCTACGTGATGGACGTCTCGGAAGTTGTGGAGCGATGAGGTGCCACCTTTTGGAGAATAGAGTACTGCGAAAAGCCAGGCTGAAGGACTTTGAGATTTCAATCTACTCTCAGCGCATGACCGCCCGGAGGGCAGTATGATCCAGCCGCGCCCAATCACATCCGGCCCCAAGCATCACTGGTTCGGTTACTACGACAAACTGCAGTTCGATCCGTCCGCCCGCTATGTGCTGGGAATGGAGGTGGAGTTCGAGCACCGCGCGCCGACACCGGAGGACGTGATCCGAATCGGAATGGTCGACCTGGAGGACGGCGATCGCTGGGTCGAACTGGGAGAGAGCCGCGCCTGGGGCTGGCAGGCCGGCTGCATGCTCCAATGGCTGCCGCAATCGGCTCACGAAACTGTCTGGAACGACCGGATGGACGGCCGCTTTGTCTGCCACATTCTGAACATCAGGACGGGTCAGAAGAGGACTCTCCCCCACGCCATCTTTACCCTCAGCCCCGACGGCCAAACCGCGCTGTCCATCGACTTCCATCGGCTCGAAGACATGCGGCCCGGCTATGGCTACATGGGCATTCCCGATCCCTGGTACGGCGTGAATGCGCCTGAGGAGACCGGCATCCACAAGGTCGACTTGCTCACAGGCGAAAGCAGTCTGATCGTCAGCCTGGCTGAAGTGGCGGCCATCCCCTATCCCCACGGAGAGATCCGAGACGCCAAACATTACTTCAATGTCCTTATCTTCAATCCCAGCGGCACCCACTTCCTCTTCCTCCACCGCTGGCGCTTTGGCGACGGACCTTTCCACACCCGCATGCTTACTGCCAGGGCAGACGGCTCAGACCCGACGGTCGTGGACCACTCCGGCCACACTTCGCACCTGATCTGGCGGGACCCCAGCCATATCCTGGCCTGGTCCCGGCGCCCCTCACACGGGGGAGCTTACTACATCTTCCCAAACGTCGAGGACGGTTCGTGCGGCCCCGATCAGATTGTGGGAAAGAACAAGATGCCGCTCAACGGGCACTGCACGTATCTGTCCGACAACGACTGGGTTCTGAATGACACGTACCCGCAAGGGGATGAACGGCTGCAGGACCTCTATCTATACCATGTCCCAACCGACCGCCGCGTCGACCTGGGACAGTTCCATTCTCCTCCGGCGTATACCGATACGTTGCGCTGCGATCTCCACCCCCGTTCCAGCCCTGACGGCAGCAAGATCGTGATCGACTCGGCCCACGGGGGGAACGGCCGCCAGATGTATCTCTTCGAGGTGGGAGACCTGGTCTGTGTGTAAACGTGCAGCCAGTTGGAGGGTGCCTGCATTGAACTGGGCCAATACCTCGCGATGCTGCCTCGATCAGGTAGGGGCGTCCCAAAAAAATGGATCACGAGCTAACGTGTATCAATGGAGAAAACAACCAAGCCTGTGAAGGAGCAGCACGATGATTAGGAAACGACGGCGCACTGCAATGTATAATAAATATTATTATATTTTTGACCGATTTTTTTCACGCAAACTCTCGTAAGCTCTCGTCAAACGCTCGTACGTCTCTCGTACGAGCGTTTGACCTGCGTAAGCAAGCGCCCACCAATTCTTCGTGAGACTACCCTGACACCTTGTCTCCTTAAGCCCGCCCCGTATCCCTGACCCGGTACCAACAACAGGCTGTCGATTCCGCCCGCACGCGGTTGTTTGAACTGTGATTCCATGCGACTCAGTGAATGGGCGGGACGGCGGTGAGGCCTCGGAAACGCCAGCCAACTCCTATCACCTCTCCCCGGCAACTCTGCCGCAGTCTTACGATCTACCCCAAATCTCGCCCAAAAAAACGCTTTTGAGCGGACAAAGCGGACATATTTATGAAAAAATTCATAAAAATACCCCTTATTTTCCGCCGGATTCCCCTTCATGAATGGACCGCATTCTCCCTCCAGCCGAAAATCTGCCGCCCGCCATCCAGACATCGCCGCCATCCAGACACAGGGCAGTCCCGTCTTTCTCGACCAGCACATCTTGAAGACATGAGTGTAGGAGCATCCCAAATGGGTACCCTCTTCCACACGTCCAATTTGGAATGTACCCCGTCAATTCCATAACATTGACGAGTTCTCCATTATCCTTTAGAATTCCCCAAACTACCCGGCAACCATCCCCGCGATTTCGATTGAAATAGCGGGACAGGCAGATCTCCGGTTGCACTCATATGTCCAGATTTGAGCAGGCATTGACAAAGAAGACCACTGCAACCTGAGAACGAGGTCCCTATGACAGGTCCATTTCGCCTTGCCAATGAAGTTGACACGACCGGTTTCGGCGATACGGGAATGCGCCTGGGAGACCTGGACGGCGACGGTGAATTGGAAGCGGTCTTCTTCCAGGCCCGCGACTGCCACATTCCCCGCATGTCGGCCGGCGGTTACCGCCACGAGAAGCAGGTCCACTGCGTCACCGCCATGAAGCTGGACGGCGACGTGATGTGGCAAGAGGGCGCTCCACTGGGTACGGGCCACTGGGCCATGCACGAGGTTGCGGCCGCCGTCAGCGACATTGATGGTGACGGCAAACCTGAAATCGTCTATGTAACCGAGCGCGAAGGCCGCAGTTACCTCAGAATACTCGAAGGCGACCGCGGCTACTACCGCAAAGAGGTGGAAACGGGCCCCAACTGTGTACTCCAGCTCTGCGACATCCGGGGACTCGGCGCCAAGCGCGACATTCTCGTCTCCACATTCGTGAACCCCATCTACATCTATGATGACGACCTGAACTGCCTGTGGAACTGCCACTTCTACGGCGGCGCCGGGCATGAACACGACTTTTACGACATTGACGGCGACGGCAAAGAGGAGGCCTTTATCGGCTACTGCTGCGTGCGCGCTGACGGGCTCAAGATCTGGTGGCGGCCCGATTTGGAGCCGCACCTCGAGGAGATGACCCGCGCGCCCCACGTCGATCATCTGCACGTGCATGACATCGACGATGACGGCAGGCCCGAGTTGCTCATGGTCGCCGGCAAAGATCTGGTCGTCCTCGATGCCGCTACCGGCGAAGATCGATGGATATTCGAAGGCACGCACATCCAGACCTGCGCGGTGGGCAAGTTCCTGCCGGAGATGGAGGGGCAGCAGCTTTTTGTCACGGAACGCCGGCTGCACGGCGAAGACGCGCACATCGGCTTCCGCGGCTACCTGGTCGATTGCAGCGGCAACGAGATCTGGCGCATGGAAAAGGCCGGCTATGGCCGGACGATAAGGTTAGCCGGCGCGGAGGCCGATGTGATCTTTGCCGAGTGCCAGGGAAAGAAGCCGATGCTCATCGACGGGCACGGGAAGATCATCCAGGAACTGGACATGCCGCTGCACACATATGCCGAAGACCGCTTTGACGATGGCGATACGGGCGTGCGTGCGGTCTTCACAGTTGCCGATACGAACGGCGACGGCAAACTGGAGCTACTGGGCTACAACCGGACGCGCCTGTGGCACTGGGTGCAGGACTAGAGGAAGTCTGTAGAAGAGTTGCGTATTGCGAATCCAACTTATCCGACTGTCAGCGATGGAAATCATTGCAGGGACTCACAACAAAGGAGACAACCTATGAGGAGTCTGAGGACAAAGGGGAACTGGATTAACCGCCGGGAATTCATGCGTGTTTCCGGTGTGGCCACGGCCGGGCTGGTGGCTGTAGCCTGCAGCGCGGGCGGCGAGCCTGAAGCAGAGATGGCAGCCGAGCCGGCCGCAGACGAGGCTCCCGCCGAAGAGGCCGCACCCGCGGCGTCGGGCAGCATGTACAGCGAGGCGCCGATGCTGGCAGAAATGGTGGCAGCCGGTGACCTGCCTCCCGTGGATGAACGACTGCCTGCCAGTCCTGCCGTATTGGAAGCCGTCGAGCAGGTTGGCAAGTACGGCGGCACCATCCGTCGCGGCTTCAAGGGCGTCTCCGACCGCTGGGGCCCGACCAAGATGCAGAACGAGTCGCTTACCTGGTACAACATGGACCTGACTCTGCGCCCCAACATGGTCGAATCCTGGGAGACCAACGCAGACGCCACCGAGTGGACCTTCCACCTGCGCGAGGGGTTGAAGTGGTCGGACGGCACGCCGTTCGACAGCGACAGCTTCATGTGGTGGTACGACAATCATTTCTCCAACGAAGACCTGACCCCCGCCGTTTCGATTCGCTGGGGAACGGGTACACCGCGCGTGCCGATGGTGGTGTCGGCTCCCGACAACAACACGGTGATGATGACCTTCGAACATCCCAAGCCGCTCTTCGCCTTCGACGTGACGCGCTCCCACTGTTTCTCGCCGGGCCACTACATGAAGCAGTTCCACATCGAATTGACCGATGACACGGAGGGCCTGGAGGCGCAGATCGATGAAGCGGGCGTCGACTCCTGGGACCAGTACTACGTCGACCGCAACTGGTGGTATCTGAACCCGGACCGGCCCAACATCGGCCCGTGGCTCTCGAAGAACGAGCTCTCCTCCGAGCTGTTCCTGATGGAGCGCAACCCCTACTTCTGGCAGGTAGATGAAGAGGGTCAGCAGCTGCCCTATATTGACAAGGTGACGCACCGCCTATTCGACACCAACGACGTCTTCAACCTGCGCGTCATCAACGGCGAGGTCGACTTCCAGGCCCGTCACATCCAGACAGGCAACTTCACCCTCTACAAAGAGAATGAAGATGCCGGCGAATACAGTGTCGTTATCGGCACGTCGACCCGGCACGAGGTGGTGACCCCCAACCAGGGCGCCCAGGATCCGCGTGTGCGCGAGCTGTTCGAGAACAGAGACGTACGTATCGCAATGTCCCTCGCTGTCGATCGGGAAGCGTTGAACGAGCTGGTATGGGACGGCCTGCTGACCCCGCGGCAGTACAGCCCCCTGGAGCAGTCTCCCCAGTTCTATCAGAAACTGACCGATGCCTACTCCGGATATGACCCGGATCGGGCCAATCAGCTCCTCGACGACGCCGGCTATGCCGAGCGCGACGGTGACGGCTTCAGGCTGTGGAAGGACGGCAGCGGCGAGACACTGAGCTTCATCATCGAGGGCACCTCCCAGCCGGGCACGCCCGAAGAAGATTCGGTCCTCACCATCATCAAGTACTACGCCGAAATCGGCCTCAAGGCGACCTATAAAGGGATGGAGCGCTCGCTCTACACCGAGCACTGGTCTGCCAACACCCAGGACGCCGTATACTGGGGCGGGTACCGCGATCTCTTGCCGATTCTCACCCCGTCTCCCTGGATCGGCACCGAGCTGGACCGCCCTTGGGCCGGCGCCTATGGCCGCTGGAAGGTCGACGAAAACGACGCCAACGGCGAGCCGCCCCCGGACGGCCATTTCCTCTGGAAGATCTGGGAAATCTGGGACCAGGTCAGCGCCGAACCGGACCCCGCCGTACGCGACGAGCTGTTCTACCAGATTCTGGACATCTGGGCCGAGGAAATCCCGATCGTCGGCTATCTGGGACAGTCACCTGCCCTGATCATTATGAAGAACCAGATGCACAACTACATCTCCGGCCAGCCGGTCAACGACGGGTTGGAGGACGAGCACTTCCTCAACCCGCAGTTGCTCTTCTGGGAAGATCCTGAGAATCACATGTAGACCATGCTGCCGGGTGGGCCTCTTGCAGGCGCGAAGCATAAGACGCCTCTGCAAGAGTCTGCCCGGCATGCTAATGAGAACCGGAACCGCGCAACTGGACCCCGTACGGAACGGGAACTGTAGCGCTTCCCTCCGGCACAACATTTGCTCAAAAAGGGCAATTCAAGCGCCCCACCAACTGAGAACAGCCAACTCTATGTCTTCGACAGAGCAGCCGGCCAGACCGCGATTCACTGCGGTCAAATCGTACAAACACGCGGCGGGCCATCCCACCTTCTGGTATCCACCCGAGTGGCAACTGCAAGAGACGGATACGCCCCACCCTGCGGTCAGCCTCTACCCGGATCCCACAGAAGAGGCAACGTTTATCTCGATCACGGTCCAGGACATGGGCCAGCCGCTGGCCGCCGAAGAAACCTCGCTGTTGGCAGAAGGCGTCGAGGAAGGGCTGAAGCAACTTGATGAGTGCGTCGTCGAGAAGTTGGAACTCGTGGCAGACGTGGGCGACTGGTGCCAGGAGTGGGTCTGCACATTCGTGCAGGATGGAACAACCCGTCGCCGGCGAGCGCGTCTCTTCTGCGCCGGACCCCATCTGTATTCGGTCGTAGTCCAGGGTGCCAATGAAGAGCGATACGAATACTGGCGAGGCATGATGGAGTGGGTCATGTTGACCGTTCTCAATACATCAGTTGATATGAGCGAATAGGTTGCACACGCTGTTGCCGCGGTGCTATAGTTCGGGCCATCTGGCAGTCCTGACAGACTATATTCTGTACTTACCGCAGCGGTGTCGCCCAGCCTTGGCATCTCCAATCGACAAACCATTGTGTAGAGCCGTTCTTCGACACAACCCAAACGAAAGGAAAGCACGACAATGACGAACGGAATGGATCGTAGAACTTTCCTGCGGATGAGCGGTCTTTCGGCCGCAGCCGCCGTAGTCGCAGCTTGTGGCGCGCCTGACGCAGACGCCGAACCACAGGCCGCCGACGAGGCCCCCGCGGCCGAAGAGCCCGCCGCTGACGCCGGGCCGCCATCCAAATACAACGAGTCTCCGCTGCTGGCGGAACGGGTCGCCGCCGGGGACTTGCCTCCGGTAGACGAGCGCCTGCCCGCCAATCCGGTTGTCATCGAGCCGCTGGAGGAAATCGGCCAGTACGGCGGCACCACCCGCGTTGCCATCGGCAATCCCAACCACCTCTTCGGCGACCCGCAGGCTGTGATGGGCACCGAGTTGATCCTGCGCATCGCGTCGGACTTCTCCTCTATCACCAGCGGCTTGGCCGAGAGCTGGGAGTTCAACGACGACGCCACCGAGCAGATCCTGCACCTGCGCGAAGGCCTGATGTGGTCAGACGGCGCGCCCTTTAGCGCCGACGATTTCATCTTCGCCTGGCACGACCTCTGGCTCAACGAAGAGTACGCGGCCGGCGGTCCGCCAAGTCAGTGGAAGGCAGGCGCATCGGCCGCCGGCGATCCCCTGGAGATGGAGAAAATCGACGATTACACCATCAAACTCTCCTTCTCAAAGCCATATCCCTTGATCGTTCTGCACGAGACGTTCTATGCCGGATCCCAGGGCGGCTTGTGGCAGCCCGCTCACTATCTGAAACAGTTCCATCCCGACTACGGCGATGCCGACGAAATAGCCGCGATGACGGAAGAAGCAGGTTTTGAAGATTGGCACCAGCTTCTGCGTGACAAGGGACGCGTCGGTTCGACAATCCCGGCCCAGGTTGGGTTGCCAGGCATGACGGCCTTCATTCGTGTCGACGACGCGCCCGACCATCACACCTATGAGCGCAATCCCTACTACTGGAAAGTCGACACCGCCGGCAACCAGCTTCCCTACATCGACAACACGATCGTGTTTGTCATCGATAATCGCGAAGTCGCCAATGCCAAGTTGATCGCGGGAGAATTGGAGTTCTCCGGGCGCCAGGCCGACCTGGCCAATATGGAACTGTACACGGCCAACCTGGAGTCGGCCGACCTGAAGATCAAACTGTGGAAGTCGACCTTCCCCGGCCGCACCATCATTGTGCCTAACCACACGCACAAAGATCCACAGGTGCGGGAATTTTTTGGAAACAAGGACGTGCGCCACGCCATGTCGGTGGCAATCGACCGCGAAGAGATCAACGATGTCGTCTATTTCGGATTGGGCGAGCCTCGCCAATGGGCGGCCTGGCCGGGATCCAAGTACTACGAAGATGGCGATGGAGACCACTGGGCGCAGTTCGATCCCGACATGGCGATGGAGTTGCTTGATCAAGCTGGCTATTCGGAGAAAGACTCGGACGGCTTCCGCCTCTTCCCTGACGGCTCGCGCGTGAGTTGGATCATCCAGCTCGACACCGAGCAAGCCGATGTCCTTGACGTCTTTGAACTGGTCGTCGAGCAATGGCGCGGCATCGGTCTGGACCCGTCGATCCGGCCCATTAACCGTTCCCATCTGAACGAACTGGTGGCGGCTAACGATATGGGAATGTCCGGCTGGGAAGGCGACATCTCCGACATCACCTGGGTCTGGTGCTCTCGGCTCAACCACCCCGGGCAATGTAACACACCCTGGGGCAAAGGCTATGACGTCTGGCTGAAGGGCGATACCGAGAACGAAATCGCCGTGGAGCCGCCGGATGAGGTTGCCTGGGTCTTCCACCGCTGGCAGGAGATGATCGACGCCGTGACCGACGAAGAGCACGTCGCCATCGCACGAGAGTTGTGGGAGTGGTTCTACGACTATCTGCCCGGCTTTGGCACGGTTGGCATCCCCAAGCCGGTCGTGATGAAGAAGAACCTGACCAACTTCCCCGACGACGGTGTGTGGGGCTACTCCGTAATTCGCGCAGTGCCCGTCCATCCGGAGCAATTCTTCTACAAGCAGAGTTAGCAACAGCAGGCACGTCAGGGCTGGCAGCCGGTACTGTCGCCGGCCGCCAGCCCCAGGCCGCCGCTCACTTACCCACTGATGTCATGAGAGAATATGTCCTGCAGCGCGTCCTGCAGTTGATCCCGACGCTCTTCCTCATTTCGATTGTCAGCTTTACGATCATCCAGCTCCCGCCGGGCGACTACGTGACCACCTACGTTGCGAACCTGGCGGCGGGGGGCGAGGAGTTGAGCGAAGCGGAAATCGAGGCGTTGGAGGCGCAATATGGGCTGAACCAGCCCGGTTACATTCAGTACATAAAGTGGATCACGAACTTTCTGCAGGGAGACATGGGCCTGTCCTTCTACTGGGACCGGCCCGTCAACAGGCTGATTGGCGAGCGGCTGATGCTGACGATGATCATGTCCTTCTTCACGCTGCTCTTTGTCTATGCCATGGCCATACCCATCGGCATCTACTCCGCCGTCCGACAGTATAGCGCCACCGACTACGCCTTTACCTTTATAGGATTCATCGGGCTGGCGACCCCTAATTTTCTGCTTGCGCTGATATTCATGTATATCGGCATCAAGTTTTTCGGCGCCGACGCAGGCGGGCTCTTCTCGACCGAATTTCTGGACGCGCCCTGGAGCGTGGCCAGGGTCTGGGACATGCTGAAGCATATGTGGCTGCCGGTTGTGATCGTGGGCACGTCGGGTACGGCCGGCACGATACGGGTGATGCGGGCGACGACATTGGATGAGCTGGGGCGCCCTTATGTGGAGACGGCCCGCGCCAAGGGTCTGCGCGAAGGCCCGATGACGATGAAGTATCCCGTCCGCGTAGCGCTCAACCCGATCCTGAGCACAATTGGCTGGCAACTTCCCCAGATCGTCTCCGGGACGGTGCTGGTGGCGCTGGTGCTGAACCTGCCCACGACGGGGCCGCTCCTGTGGCGCGCGCTGATGTCGCAGGACCTCTACCTTGCGGCCAGCATGATCCTGATTTTGAGTTCACTCACGCTGGTCGGGACTCTGATTTCGGATATTCTTCTGGCATGGGTGGATCCGCGTATTCGCTACGATGAACGGGGAACGACATGAGGGAGGCAATCAACCCAGGCGCGGAGGCCCGGTCCGATTCAGCGTCCTCCGCCTACGAGGGCCGAAACCTGTCCGACCTGCTGGAGGCCGAAGGGACGGTCGGCGAAACCCGAACCCAGTTCCTGACGCCGCGCCAGCTGATGTCGATCCGCTTCCGCCGCAACAGAATGGCGGTACTCGCCATGTGGTTCCTTGGATTCCTCTACCTCGCCGTACTGTTTGCGCCGATAATCGGGCCTTATGACAAGTCGCACCGGTTTACCAAGCATCTCTATCTGCCGCCCAGGGAGATCCATATCCGCGGCGAGGACGGCAGCTGGCGGCGGCCATTCGTGTACGCCGTCAAGATTGAAACGAACAAGGAGACATTCACGCGCGACTTCGTGGAGGATCGCAGCCAGCAGTATCCAATCCAGTTTTTCGTCAAAGGAGACCCCTACAAGCTCTGGGGCCTCTGGAAGATGGACTGGCATCTGTACGGAGTCGAGAACGCCGAGGAAGTTGGACCGATTTTTCTGCTGGGCGGAGACAAGTTTGGCCGCGACATTTTCGGACGCGTGCTCTACGGCGGCCGCATCTCGCTGACGATTGGCCTGGTAGGCGTCTCGATCAGCCTTTTCATCGGTCTGCTCCTGGGAGGCCTCTCCGGCCTGTACGGCGGCGTCGTCGACAACCTGATCCAGCGGTTGATCGAGTTTATCCGTTCCATCCCGACTGTTCCGCTGTGGATGGGGCTGGCCGCAGCGCTGCCGGCGGACTGGCCGCAGCTTCGCATCTACTTCGGCATCACCCTTATCCTTTCATTTATCAGCTGGACTTCCCTGGCGCGGGTGGTGCGGGGCAAATTCCTCTCGTTGCGG
This sequence comes from Caldilineaceae bacterium, assembly GCA_965204525.1. GTDB lineage: Bacteria > Chloroflexota > Anaerolineae > Caldilineales > Caldilineaceae > Bin5. The sequence goes on from OZ241994.1 coordinate 5,409,437, forward strand.
GACGAGGACTTCGTACTTGCAGCCCAGTCGGCCGGTGCCAACCAATGGTACCTGATTTGGCAGCACCTGGTTCCCTCCTTCATGAGTTATGTGCTGGTGGACGCTACGCTTGCCGTTCCCGGCATGATCATTGGCGAAACTGCGCTGAGCTTCCTTGGGCTGGGCCTGGTGTCGCCGACGGTAAGCTGGGGCGTCATGCTGAAGGACGCGCAGCAGATCGTAGAAATTGCCATCCATCCATGGATCCTGTGGCCGGCGATGTTTGTGGTCGCGACCGTACTGGCCCTGAACTTCATCGGCGACGGCCTGCGCGACGCCGCCGACCCGTATGCGGACCTGTAAGTGACAACGCCCTGTTTCCGGCCGCCGGCGCAGTCTGCGCCCATCGCACTTGGATGACGCAACAACCGATGGACACTCTTCTCGAAGTAAGAAACCTGCAAACGCATTTCTTCATGGCCGAGGGGGTCGCCAAGGCTGTAGACAGCACTACCTTTTCGATCCACCGCGGACAGGTCCTGGGCGTGGTCGGCGAGAGCGGCTGCGGCAAGAGCGTCACTGCGCGCTCGATCATGCGCATGGTGCGGCCCCCAGGACACACCGTAGACGGCGAGATCCTCTACTCCCGCGCCGACCACGAGGGACAGAATACCGTCATCGATCTGCTTCAGTTGCCAGCCACCGGTCAGGAGATGCGGTCGATACGCGGCGGGGAGATCTCAATGATCTTCCAGGAGCCGCGCGCCTCGCTCAGTCCGGTCCATCGCATCGGCGACCAGATCGCCGAGAATATCCTGCTGCACCAGGCGGTATCCCCGGCTGAAGCGGAAGACATCGCCATCGATATGCTGCAGCAGGTGCATATTCCGTTGCCTGAACAGAGAATGGGCGCCTTTGCCCATCAACTCAGCGGCGGCATGTGCCAGCGGGTTATGATCGCGATGGCGCTCTCCTGTCATCCCAGTCTGCTGATCGCCGATGAACCGACGACGGCGCTGGATGTGACGACAGAGGCCCAGATTCTTGAACTGATGCAGGGCTTGCAGGCCGAACTGGACATGGCAATCATGTTCATCACGCATGATTTGGGCGTTGTCGCCGATATGGCGGACGAGGTGGCGGTGATGTACCTGGGAAAGATCGTTGAACGGGGCGCGGCCGCCGATGTTTTCCGCGACCCCAAGCACCCCTATACGATCGCCCTGCTGGAGTCGCTGCCGCGCATGGACCAGCGGCGGGACTGGCTGCAGACGATCCGCGGGGTTGTGCCGGACCCGTACAGCACTCTCAGCGGCTGCCCTTTCCATCCGCGCTGCGCCGACTTTATGCCGGGTGTATGCGACGAGACCGTGCCTCAGCCGATTATTTTGGAAGATGAGCGGGAGGTGCGCTGCCTCCTGTATACCGAACACGCCACCCGCGAAAGCGCCCCACTTGCCGAGGAAGCCAGCCATCAATAGCAACGCAGACAGCTTCCCATTGTTGGAAGTCAATGGGCTGAGAAAGCACTTTCCCATCACGTCAGGACTGTTCTCAAAGGTGGTCAGCCATATAAAAGCGGTGGACGGCGTCGACTTCGCCCTGGAAAAGGGTGAGACGCTGGGTCTCGTCGGCGAAAGCGGCTGCGGCAAGACGACGGTTGGGCGCTTGATCATGCGTCTGTACGCGCCGACCGCCGGCGACATCCGTTTCCGTCCGCAAGGCGAAGAGGGCGCGCTCTATGACCTGGCAACTCTGGACGACGCGGCCCTGCGGCCAGTTCGCTCCCACTTGCAGATGATTTTTCAGGACCCGTATACTTCGCTGAACCCCCGCAAGACGATTCTGGACATCATTGGCGAGCCCTTGCGGCTGAACGGCATGAAAAAAGGGTCCGAACTGGAAGATCGGGTGGTCGAGATGCTGCGGCTGGTCGGGCTGCGGCCGGAGTACATAACCCGCTACCCCCACGCGTTCAGCGGCGGACAGCGCCAGCGCATCGGCATCGCCCGCGCTCTCATTCTCAACCCGACGCTCGTCATCGCCGATGAGCCGGTCTCTGCGCTCGACGTTTCAGTGCAGGCGCAGATCCTCAATCTGCTCAAATTCCTCCAACGTGAACTGGACCTGACTTACCTGTTCATTGCCCATGATCTCGGCGTCGTCAAGCATATCAGCGACCGGGTGGCGGTGATGTATGTCGGGAAGCTTGTTGAGCTGGCTGAGGCAGACGACCTTTACCGTAAGCCGCTTCACCCCTACACGGAGGCGCTGCTCTCGGCCGTCCACGCGGCGGGCCCGGCGCATAGCCAGCGAGAGCGCATCGTCCTGGAAGGGGAAGTAGCCGATCCCTCCAACCCTCCGTCAGGCTGCTACTTCCACCCTCGCTGCCGCTACGCCCAGGAGCGCTGCCAGCAGGAGACGCCGGAGCTGCGCAATCTGGTTGATGAGAGGCACGTTGCCTGCCACTTTGCCGAAGAACTGGACCTGGTCGGGGCAGGCACTGAATAGACCCAACGCCAATTCAATGAGGAGAAAGCGCTGATGAGTATGCGCCCCATCACTTCCGGGCCGAAGCATCACTGGTTCGGCTACTATGACAAGCTGCAGTTCGACCCCTCCAGCCGGTTCGTTCTGGGGATGGAGGTCGATTTCGAGCACCGCTCGCCGAACGCAGATGATGTGATCGGAATCGGGATGATCGACCTGGCTGACGGCAACCGCTGGATCGAGTTGGGCGAGACAAGGGCCTGGTGCTGGCAGCAGGGCTGTATGCTCCAGTGGATCCCCGGCTCCGACAGTGAGGTGGTCTGGAACGATCGAGTGGACGACCGCTTCGTCTGCCATATCGTGGACGTGCATTCGGGCAAGAAGCGCACGGTTGGGTATCCGATCTATACCGTCTCTCCCGACGGGCGCACTGCCGTCGGCGCCGACTTCCGCCGTATCAACCACATGCGGCCCGGATACGGTTACGCCGGCATCCCCGATCCGAACTTCGATCAGCTGGCGCCCGAAGACGCCGGAATTCATCGAATTGACCTCGAGACGGGCGAAGCCTCGCTTATCATCTCCATTGCGCAGGTGGCCGCGATCCCCTATCCCCACATGGACATCAGCGGCGCCAGGCATTACTTCAACCACCTGCTCTTCAATACCGACGGCTCCCGCTTCATCTTTCTGCACCGCTGGCGTTTCGGCGATGCCGGCTTCAGTACGCGCATGATGACGGCCGCGGCTGACGGCTCCGACATCTACGCTGTCGACCAATACGGGCACACCTCCCACTTCATCTGGCGCGACCCGGAACAGATTCTGGCGTGGGCCAGGCATCCTTCACACGGCGACGCCTTCTACATCTACCGCGACGGTACGCAGGAAGTGGATGTCATCGGCAAAGGGGTGATGAAGCTGAACGGGCACTGCACCTATCTTGCCGACACAAACTGGATATTGAACGACACCTATCCCGTGCCCAGAGGCGACGGCAGGGTCCAGGAACTGTATCTCTACAATGTGGAGAGCGGCGAGAGAACGGAACTGGGAGAATACGCCTCGTACGCGGAGTACGAGGGCGAGTGGCGCTGCGATCTGCATCCGCGCTCCAGCCCGGACGGGAGACTGATCACAGTCGATTCAGTGCACGGCGGCAACGGCCGTCAGATCTATCTTATGGATATCTCCGCACACCAGGGCGTTTAGGAGAGTTCGGAGGGGGCGCCGTTGCGTCAGCGCATGGAAGAGGGCCGGGGAGCGCTAATTCCAGGTGTAGGTAGCCTTGTCGTCCTGGGGAATCGAACCGAAACTCTGCATGGCCTGCCGTCGTTCCGGCTTAAAGCCGGCGCGGCTTGCAATTTCCCCGGCTAGCTCAGGAATGAAAGGAAGATCCTCGCGGAACAGGACGGTTGAATCTTCCGGCGTGTAGTGAACCTGCAATTCCACGTCGGCCTCGCTTGCTTCCCTCTTCTTCACGATTACGTCCATGCGCGTGAAGTGCCCCCAGTCCCATTTGCGGGAAAGCGCCCAGAAGCGCAACGGGCTCTTTATCACGAGTCCTTCTTCCGAAACTTCGTATACAGTTCCAAGATCGATGATGTGACCGTATAGGAGCAGCGCACCCCAAATCAGAAAGGTCCAGGCAATGGCTTCTACGAAATAGAGCCGGTCAATTCCCATCGTGAAGGTCAGCGTTCCCGCAATGAGAAGTGCAACTGCGGACACCATCGACTTCGGTTTCCCTCTGAAGGTCACCGATTCACGGATTTCTTCTGCCTGTAGGGATTCAGCCATAGAGCAGTTCTGCCTTGGAAGGATGAATTGGGATTGCCGCTGCGCATCGAACCGCAATCGATGGACTGCGAATAGTATAGACCGAAGGGCGAAGCCAACAAAATCCGGGGGACACCTACGAACGGAAAGTTGCTGCCTACCACTTCCTTAAATCTCTGCATGCCTTCCGACTTCTTTCATTCAATAACCAGGCGGTATCCTCTTCCTCGAACCGTGGTGATGTAAACAGGTGTTGCGGGGTCCGGCTCGACCTTCTGGCGCAACCGGCTGATCAGCTTCTCTATGCGGGCGTCGTCCACATCCGGCAGTTGTTCTTCGCCCCAAACGCCATTGACGATCTCGAACTTGTCAACAATTCTGTTGCTGTTCCGGTAAAGCAATTTCACCATCTGATACTCGAGTGCTGTGAGTTCGATTTGGCGACCACCGACAGTCACTTCCCCGCTCTCGTCATCCACATGGAGCCCTTCGTCGGAAGGGGCGGAAGCCTGGTGCGCCAAAACGTACTCTGCGAAGAGCCGGCAGAATGCGCGTAGCTCTTCCCGCTCCTGGACCAGGATGTGGTGCTTCATCAGTTGCGACAGCGAGGCGGGGTCAGGCTCCAACCCGGAGAAGAGAAGCCGCAAGTTCTTCTGCTGGTCAACTGTGCAGCTTTTCCATATCTTTTCACTCTCGGTATGCAAGGTCTGATCCTGGTGAAGCCTATCTATCAGTCCCCGGAGAAAGACAAAGCGATTCTGCCCGCTCTCGCTTTCCCGTTCCATGGCCGCCTCCGCACGGCCAAGTATCCTGCTGACTCCGGCCAGATAGCCGGGATGCCCGCCGGTCCACTGGTAGACAAAGTCGATATCCTCTTCAAAAGGAACGGCTCCATTCTGAGCGCTGAAATTGCGCATGTAGCGTTCCACTTCGTGCCGAGGAAGCGGGCCAAGATGCCAGGGATGATGGGAGAAAAGTTCACCGAATTCACCGCTGTGGTCCCCGGGTCGCAAAGTTGCCAGCGGCCGCACGGTTGCGGTCACAAAGACAAGCCGGTGGCCGTAGCGGTCCTTCTTGGCCCGCAGGTTGAGAAAGACGCGCGTGTCGATCTGCTGGAATGGCTCGTCGAACTCGTCGAACAGCAGGATCAGTTTGTATTCGGCCTGGTGAAGGGCGGCGGTCAGTCCGTTGCTGAAACTCAGGGGCACCTGAAAGACGTTTGCGGGCGCTACCAGGGCTTCGTAGGCGTTCTGCAACTCCTGGTTTTCCGCCAAAGCCGGGCTGCTTTCCTGCAGACATCTCAGCACCAGCTCATAGAATCCCTGCTCCGTCATCTCCAGCATGCGGTTGCAATCGATATAGACCGGCAGGATCGCGCTTCCTTCTTCCCCCAGCTGCTGGAGCCAGACATCGACGTGGGCCAGAACCCGCATCAGAGAAGACTTGCCTACATTGCTGAAGCCAGTCAGCTCGACGCAATGGGATCTGTTGAGCAGGTGTATGATAGGCCCGACGTCGGTCTGCCGCATGTAGCTTCCATCTGATTGGCGCAGCGTCGTCGTCATAAGCCCTCCCCAATCGACAGCCTTCTACGGATCAGTTCTCCCACTGAGGTTATGTACCCTACATTTTCAACAACTTGGTCATGCGCGTCAAGCGGAGGCGAAATCTGTTCCATTCTCCATCAGAAGGTCTGCCGTCAGCACCTGTAGAACCGCTTCCGACGCATTCCGGCCGACGCCGGCCACCGCTGGGACAAGGCCGAGCGGATCCCACCAATACGCGGGCAAAGCCTTCGGCCCCTGAGGACCCAGTACCGGGGGCGGCTGCGACGGCCGAGGCCACTGCGCGGGCCAGTCGCCGCTGACCAGGCGGACAGGAGGCCAATCAGCCAGGATATCCGGGCGTTCTCCCGGGCGAACACAGTTTACTCGCAGGCCTTCGCTTTCCTGATCGGGCATCTCCCACGTCCAGACGTGCAGCCATTTGTCCTCTGCGGCGTATAGCCCATGCAAGGTCGGCAGCTGCTGACGTCGCCTCCAGAGCCGGACCGCCTGCGCGAAGGCCCAATGCGTGCTGGAAAGTTCCACCGTATGATCAAGCCACCCGGCGATATCCTGCATAGCAGGAATGTCCAAGGAACGTTGCCAGTGAAGTCGCTCCAGTACGTTGTGCAGAGCAGTGACGCTGCTGCCGTCGGAGGCGGTGAACACGTTATCGGCCGCCGCGGCCTCTCCCCCGCCGGTCGCCTGCCGCCAACTTGCCAGCGCTGCACCGGCCAACCGGCTGTTTCCGGCAAAACAGAATATCGGCCTGTTGCCATCCGGTAACGCCGCGGCCGCCTCGATCACGAGACGGCTCAGAGCCAGCACCTGCTCCTGGCTTTGAGCCGCAATCTGTTCGCGGCCGCCGACAATCAGAATGACGTCCGGTCGCAGCGCCTGCAGTTCTTCTGTCAAAGCCCTGGTACTCTGATAGGGACCCGGCAGATACGTCGCGACCGGGTTGCACAGCGCGCCGGCAAGTGCCGCTTCGCCAGCAGTAAGGCTGCCGCCGCCGGAAAGGCCAGCCATCCAAACTCGCAAGGGCGGTTGCAGGTCCGCTACCGCGAAGGCCTGACCAACACCATCCACGACAGCCGCGCCGGAGGTGTGCAGACGGGGTCGCTTTTTCTCCTTATCCCAGAGAGATACGCTGAATTGACTTTCAAGCCGGTTGACTGCCTTTGCAAGAGCGGCCTTACATGCGTTCGGCCCGGCCTGCTCCGAAAGCTCGACAGTCTGCCATCCTACCAGCCTGGAAATCTCTTCGACCGGTTCAATCAAGACAGCTGCAGCGCGCCGCGGCTCCGCGGCCAGAGCCAGTATGCTCTGCGGGGCAAAGTCAGCCAGTGAATTCGCTGTACGTCCCAGACCCGAGGAGGCCGGCGGTTGAAGGCGCGACAGGGTCATGAACCGCCTCCGCGCAGAGTCGCCCACAGCAGCTGCCAGAGGTCACTCCGGGGAATTTCAAACAGAAAGTAGTCCAGGCGGGCCAGCGCCAGTGAGAAACGGGACGCGACAAGGCGAGCGAAAATGATGCCGGCAGCCAGCCATAGTGCCCTGCGGCCAATACCTTCCCACACACGCAGCAAGGTCCATATGAGCATTCTGTACAGGTTTGGCCGTCCGCCGGCACCGGCATCCGCCTCCACCGGCGAAGAGGACCCATTTGCCTTGTCGCCGGCGATGGGGCCATACTGCAAGTGAATCAGGACGCCGCCGGTGATCAAGAGAGTGAGTAGCCTGACCGGCCACGTGGCCTGACCAGCGCCCGCCGCTTCACTGGTCGCTGCCACTGCCTCCGCTTGCGGCAACTGAAGCGCCGCGGCGAGCAAGGGCCACAAGGTGCCCTGCACCGCCCCGCTCACAGCGACCCCCAGGACGACACCGCCCAGGATGGCCGCAGGCACCGCCGCCAGCAGGCGCAGAAGGACTCTTCCTTCGAGCCTGTCGGGCGGAAGACGCAGAAGCTCAAGCCCACCTCCCCACATCAGCACGCCCAGAAGGAGCGGCAGCCACAGACTGAACAGGTCCGATCCCGTTGCCGACTGCCATGACATTGGATCTGCGATCAGAGACGCGAACAGCCGGGGCCACAGTACGTTGCGCCAAACAAGAACTGCCAGGTAGCCCAGACCGGCGCCGACCAGCACGTATTGTCCTAGGCGCGCCAGAAAATTGTCCCGGATAAGATAGCTCCCGATCGTCAGGGACATTACGAGACCCAGAACCAGGCCTGCATCCTGCAGGAGGCCGGGAAGACCGCTGCTGAACGGGCTCACCGGGACCTCCTTTGGGTGAGCCCTGCCAGATTTCCAAGTAGTACGGCGACAATCAGAATGCCAACGCCCCAGTTCTGTCCGCTGACCTGCCTCAGCGACTTGCCCTGCTCAGCAGTGCTGCGGGCGCGCTCCAGGCGGCGAACATAGACGCCGCCGCCGTCCCAGCCGCTGACGAGCCCGGCCAACTGTCCGCTGTGCAGATAAGGTCGAACAGCCGGGTCAGCTACCGCACTGGTAGCCGCCACGACGGCGCCGCCGTTAAGAGGCTGCACCTGCTCCAGCCATCGCCGTACATCTTCGGCGCGGGCGGCGATTACAAGAGAAAGCGCCGGTCCAGTTTCGCCTAGCGCCGCGATGCTGAACCGTTCTCTGAGGTCAACCCAGCTCGGGTCGACCGGCAGCGCCCGGGCCGGCGCGACCCCCAGGAGAGGAAGTGAGGCGGCGCCGCCGGGTAGATAGCCTCCTTCGATGACAAGATTCGCTGTAATCTGCGTGCGCGATGGTCGTTGTAAAGAGTTCTCCGCTCTGGCAATGACACGCCGCGCGGTGGCCGGCCCGCCCGGCAACTGGCTGAAGACGATCAGCTTCGCCTGCCTTTGCAGGAGATGCTCGATCAACGGTTGTGCAACAAGGTCCATTTCACCGGCCGTTGCAGGGTCGTAGGCCCAGTTCACCAGTACGAGGCTGTTCGGGGGCAAAGTGTCGATCTGCCGGTGAACCTGTTCCAGGCCGGGCAACGCATGCGGCCCGGCTCCACCTGGGGGCGATTGCCCACCCCACAGCAGAGCGCCAACCATGCCGAGAAGCAGTATCATTTCGAGCCAGAGCTGTCTTCGCTGGCCGTTACCGCTTCCGCCTGTCTCCGCAGCCTCTGAGGTCATCGCTGGTCGAGCCCCCACCGGCAGCGGCAGATCTTCGGCAAAGAGCTGCCGCAACTGTCTGCGTTCCTCTTCGTCCGTAGTCAGTTCACCGGACAAAGCCGTGGAGGGGTCACGAGTCGGATCGGGCGCGCCGCTGCCTGAGGTGATAAATGACAGCGGATCCGCAGGTTCAAGTAGTCCTCCAAGGTCGCCCAATAGCGGGGCGGGTTGGCCATCATCAGGATCCGGTTTCTCCTTTCCTGTTTCCTGTGTTGCATCTTTCTCTTCGGAAGATCTGTGGGGCCAGGTTCGAGAGTCGCCTGGGTCGGAGGTCCCCGGAGAGGGTTGCTCTTCGGAAGTCTGGCTAGGCTGAGGAGGAGTAGCTTCCTGATCGCCGGCGAGATCATCGGGCTCATCAGCGGATTCACCGGCAGGGGCGGGCGGTGGCTGCCGGCGCGCAAGATTGGTGCCGCAATGGACACAGAATTGGGAAGCAACCGGATTGCCGTACCCGCAATGTGGACAGTCGAACGTCGCCATCGGCGAACCGGTCTCCAAGTCGGAATGCTTTGAGCGAAAGCTGAAGACGTCCGCAGGTCAGCCCGGCCGTTTTCAGGATGTTGAATCTACTTCGCGCCGTTCACGATCAAACGGAGGCTAATGAACAGGACTGCCAGCGCGCCTCCGAGTAGAACACCGCGCATCGCGGCCATCACAGGCCAGGAAAGAAGCCAGTCGACCAGATCGACCAGCGCGTCGGGCAGAATCTGGTAGAGGAAGGGCGTCTGCACCAACAGCATCAGAAGTGCGCCGGCCAGAATCCACAGACCGCCAGGCCGGTCGATGCGAAGAAAGTGGTAGGCGGCGCTCAAAAGGAATATGCCGGTCAGCGCGTAGAGCGTAGCCTGCCCGGGCGCCACAACCGCGTCGAAAATCCACTCCGAGAGAAGGCCCGTCGTTCCCTCCGGCGATGAGATTCCCACCCCAAGAACGAGGGCAAAAACGATCAAGAGAAGGAGACTGAGAAGCCACTCTCGCTGCCCGCGCTGAACTCTGACAAGGTGAAATCTGACAGTGTTGGCTATGCCAAGCATGAGTGCGAACGCGCCCAGCAGTAACGCCCAGCCGTAAAGCGTAGTCGAAACAACAGGAGGGATGAGAGTCAGTCCGAAGCGCGAGGCAATGATCAAACTCGCGCTGGCCAGGACGATCAAGAGGACGATTCGATTAAGCCAGCCCGATCGGGAAGAGTACAAGGTCCTTTATCCGAAGAGTGCAAACACAAGAAGAGCGAACGCCAGCAGGCCGCTCGCCCAACGCTCTCCCCTTTGCAGCCAGGTGTCCTCGAAGGGCTCCGCAGCCTCGGGAACAGACTCTCGTTCAAAAAGGGCTGGCAACAACTCGAACTCCGCGCCTTCGACGCCGGCGGACGCTGTCGACGGCCCAGACAAGCCCAAACCCAAAGGCGTCACGCCGGGATCGTCTTGCTGCCCCGCGAGATTCAACGCCGCGGCGTAGAGAGTGCTGTCCGCGCCGGCATAGAGTACGGTTCGACCCGTATCATCGAAACTGTCCGACAGGCCCTCTGCTTTGCCTTCAGTCGGTGCGCTGGGGCTCGCAGCCGTATGGTGTCGATAGCCTCCTCCGACTGGCCGCCAAACAAGCATAGCCAGCAGCCAGAGCCAGCCATCTCCACCAGCGACGACTGTCGGGTGCTGCGGCCCCAGATTCTGGCGGGAAAGGCGGCTCAATGCGAGCAGGTTCAGCAGACCGGTTCGGTAGAGCGAGTCAAGGCCCAGGGCAAAGAGCGGCGTTTCGCCGTACTCAATGGCCGTGTCGGCAAGCTGCCGCCATGCGCCGGCCAGCTGTCCCGGCAGGGAATAGTAGCTCACGTTTCGGTTTTCACTTCACGACCTGAATGGCGGTCCTTTTCCAGCAGTTCCGCCAATCGATTTGTCAGTGCGGGAGGACCGCTCGGATGAGTTAGTACGCGGACCCAGGCGTCCAGCCCTTTGGAGCCCAAGAGCACGGCCAGAGGCTGTAAGATCAGGAGTGCCTGCCCGAAAGTGAATGCTAGGGGACGGTGTCCAGCGAGAAAAAGGATGGCAGGCAGGGCCATCCGCCGTTGACGAATCACCGAGAGCGTTTCGTCGATCGCCTCGTCGATCTTCTCCTCATGCATAGGACTGTCCGAACTCATTCTTGCTTCCAAATGTGAAGTCAGTTTGCAGAAATATGCGAAGAATTGTACCACAGGGCTGTCCGCGTGCCAGTCCAGGTTGCAGAACGACAGAGGCCTCCCAACTTGCGTGTGTAAGGCTATCCGTTGTTTACTTGAATCTTGGAACAAGGCAAGAACCGAACCGTCTTCTCACATCAGGAGAACATCAATGAGCCAGAACGTGCTTGCCGCACAGCTTTTTACAGTGCGGGATTTTACAAAGACCGAGGAAGGATTTGCAGACTCCATTGCCAGGATCAGTGCTATCGGATACACGGCAGTGCAAGTGTCCGCAATTGGCCCTATATCCCCGGAAAACGTCAAAAAGATCTGCGACGATAACAACATTACAATCGTGAATACGCACATTGCCTGGCCGCGTCTGCAAGAGGAGATCGCCGCGGTGATCGATGAACATCGTCTCTGGGACTGCAAGCATGTGGCTGTAGGCAGTATGCCGCGTCATTTTATTGAAGCCGGCGAAGAGGGACTGCGTCAGTTTGTGGTGGAAGCATCGGAGGTCGGCCGAACTCTTCACGAGGCCGGACTGACTTTCAGCTATCACAACCACAGCTTTGAATTCATGCGCTATGGCGGCAAGTCCGGGCTCGAGATACTGTTCGGCGAGACCGACCCCCGCTATGTTCTGGCGGAGCTGGACACCTACTGGATTCAGTTTGGGGGCGGCGATGTGCGCGACTGGATTTTGCGGATGAAGGACCGCATGCCGGTTATTCACCTCAAGGATATGGCGATGGCCGGCTGGCGGGACCACGAGATGAAGGAAGTAGGAGAAGGCAATCTGAACTGGCCGGGCATCCTCGAGGCCTGCCGCGAGGCGAATGTTGAGTGGTATGCTGTGGAACAGGACATCTGCCCTGGCGATCCCTTCGAGAGTCTGGCCGTCAGCTATCGCAACCTTGTCCAGATGGGGTTGTCCTGACAGGACCGGGCCGACGCGCCGGTGGTCGCAACTGAGTTCCGGCTTCGGCCGCCGGTGGTCGAAATCTACAAGCTCTTTTCATACAGTGAAAGATGGCTTGGATGCGCTTTCTGAGGCGTGATACAATTTTTTGAGTCCGATCCTGGAAATGAAAACGCAAAATGAGAGTACTGATCACCGGCGCCAGCGGTAAGTTGGGTGCATACGTCATCCGCGCACTTTCCAAAGAACATGAACTGGTGTTGATGTCTCGCAGCCGCCCGGCGCCCGAGTTTTCGCAGTTCCCCTGGATCAAGGGTGACCTGGCCAATTGGGAGGACTGCCGGCGGGCGGTCGCCGGGGTGGATGCCATCCAGCATATCGGCGCCCAGCCCTGGCCGACCGATCATCCGGACATGAAACGACGGGTTGAGGAGGAGGAACTTCCGTTTGATGCTACATTCCGGAGCAATATGCTGGGCACCTACTACCTGATGCAGGCGGCGGTGGAAGCCCGCGTGAAAACGGTCGTGATGGCCGGCAGCAACTGCGCCCTTGGCCATGGGTTCCGCATCAGCGACACGCCATTTCCCATCAGTTTTCTACCGATCGACGAGACGCATCCAACCCTACCCGAAGACTCCTATAGTTACACCAAGCGGTCCGGTGAGGACCTGCTTGCGTCGTTCAGTCGCTCGTACCGCATTCGCACTTACGTCACTCGCATCGCAGGCGTCTGCCCCCCGGAGCGCCGCAAGCAGATGGCAACCGAAGCCAGGCCAGCCGAAGCGTGGAACCCCTGGCTCTACTGCTGGGTCGGGAGCGAGGATGTCGCCGACGCCCATCGTCTCCTGATGGAAGCCGCGCATGATCTGCCCGCCCACGATGTCTACTTTCTCAATGCCGACGATACGACTGCGCTCGAACCCACAAAGGAACTTGTGGAACGCTTCAATCCAGCGCTTGCGTCACTGGCTGCCGGGCTCGAAGGCCATCAGTCTCTGCTAAGCTGCGACAAACTCAAGCGGGCGGTCGGTTGGCGGCACCAGACCTCGTGGCGAAAGCTCTAGCATCATACTCAATCTCAGCATTCCTGTTTCACACCATCATGTCCTTCCACACAGAAACGAGTAGAACACCATGACAGACATAGTGCGCTTGGGAATTATCGGTACCGGCAGCATTTCGATTCGCGGCCTGTTGCCCCACCTGACCATGGACGACGTCCAGGACCGGGTCAACGTCACCGCGGTCTGCGACCCGGTCGTAGACCGCGCCGAGGCCGCCGCAGCCAAGTTCGGCGTTCCGAACTTCTACGCCAGCGCGGAGGACCTGCTGGCTTCCGGAACCGTGGACGCGGTATCGATTGCCTCCCCCATCGGCCTTCACTTCGAGCAGGGAATGCAGTGCGTCGACGCCGGCCTGCACATCCATTTCAACAAGTCGATGACGACAACCGTCGACGAAGCCGATCAACTGATAGCTGCGGCCGCGGCCAAAGGGGTCAAGCTGGTCTCCAGTCCTGGAGAGATGCTGCGGCCGGCCCATAAACGTGTCAAGGAGTTGATTGCGGAGGGTGCGCTGGGTAGACTGACCTGGGCGGTTACGGGCGCGGCCTTCGGCCGATACCACGAAAATGAGCGGGTTCGCGGGGGCGACGATCCTTTAACCAACGTCAACCCCGCGTGGTACTTCCGCAAGCCCGGCGGCGGGCCGCTCTACGATATGACCGTGTACGGTCTGCACGCCATGACAGGAATTCTTGGACCCGCCAAGGGCGTAACCGCGTTTTCGGGCGTACGGGTGAAAGAGCGGGAGTTTTACGGCCAGATGTTGCCGACCGACATGGATGACAATACGCTGATGGTCCTCGACTTTGGCGACAGTCTGTTCGCTTTCGTCTACGGTGTGGCCGCAGGGGGTCTACCGAATATGGGGCGGCCGCTGATTTTCGGCACTGAAGGGGTCATCAACGGGGGCATGCTGAATGGCGAACCGTTCGACTATCCGGGCCGCGAAATGGAGGAAGAGATCGACTTGAACGCCGCGTTGCCGCACGTTGTTGGCGACCATCGCGGGCTGGAAGAGGCACACGTCTACGAGGATGTGATGCAGCTCGTGGACTGGATCCGGGAGGACATCCCTACCACCTCGACCGCAGAGCATGCCCGCCACGTCATCGAGATCTTCGACTCGGCGTACCGGTCGGCGCAGTCCGGTACTGCCCAGGCATTGCGGACGACTTTCTAGCGGTTGCGCCGGCGCCGTCTACGACTTTGTCTCAGCTGCGGGAGCCGCATTTATCCGGTCCGGGCGAGTACCGCTGTGATGTTTTGAGCTGTTGACAAATGACGGAGAGTGCAAGTGCGTATCAACATTACAGTTGACGATAAGTTGATCGAGGACGCGATGTGCTGCTCGGGAGCGACCACTATGCAAGAAGCAGTTGAAATCGCCTTGCGACTGCTGGTAAGATCGAAGTCACAGGAGGAAGTTCGCAGCTTGCGTGGTCAATTGCGTTGGGAAGGCGATTGGGCGTCCATGCGTCAGTCACGCGTGCCACGCAAGGTTTATTGAGAAAGTATCAGCGTTCCGTGAATTGGAGAGTTATCCATGGCGAATAGTTTTCGTATCGGCGTCATTGGGTTCGCCCATATGCACATCAACCATCTGGTAGAGCGCTTCGCTGCCCACACCCAGGCAGAACTGGTGGCCTGCGCCGACACACCGCCGCTGCTCCCAGAACTGCGCACGGCCCACTACACACGAAGATGGAACTTGCGCCATGCCTTGGAAGATCTGGGAGTGCCGCGAGCATATGACGACTACAAGGAGATGCTGGACCAGGAGGAACTTGATATCGTCATCTGCTGTTCCGAAAATGCCCAGCATCCAGCCGTGGTGGAAGCCTGCGCGCAGAAAGGCGTGCACGTCCTGGTCGAAAAGCCGATGGCCTCCTCGCTGCGAGACGGCCTCAGCATGGCCCGCTCTGCCCGCGCGGCCGGTATCGAACTGATCGTCAACTGGCCGACCACGTGGCAACCTGCCTCCCACAAGGCCAAGGAGTTGGTTGGCGGCGGCGCAATTGGGCAGGTGTTGACAGTCAAGTTCCGGGGAGGCCACCTGGGTCCGCTGGGCGCGGGCGTCTCGCATCCAGGGGGCGATGAGGGTGGGCAGGAGTTCCCGCGCAAGCTGTCCGGCGTTGAACGGGGCGCCACCTGGTGGCACCAGAGCTCCGCCGGTGGTGGGGTGATGCTCGATTACTGCTGCTACGGCTCACTGGTGGCCCGCTGGCTGGTGGGCGAGCCTGCCACCGCCGTGATGGGAATGCGGGCTAATCTCAACAGCAAATGGGGCGACGCCGAAGACAACGCCGCCATGATCGTCCGCTTCCCCAACGCAATGGCGCTGTGCGAGGCTTCCTGGACCACCCTCGATCATGGCGTCTCCCCAGGCCCCATCGTTTACGGTACCGAAGGGACCCTGGTCGTCGATAAGGAGGCTCCCGGACAAGCGCCTAAAGTACGCGTAGAGAGAGGCGCCGGCCGTACCGAATACCACGAGTGCCAGCCGTTGCCCTCCGACCGGTCGGACATTGCCCAGGAGTTCATTCACAGACTGCAGACCGGCGACCCGCTTCACCAGACCCTCGACCTGGACTTCAATCTCGAAGTGATGGCAATACTTGACGCGGGCGTGCGCTCCGCCGACAGCGGGCGAATCGAGTTGGTCGATAACGACGCGTGGCGGTTGGGCTGAGGACGGTAAAGGGAGGAACGAGGGGAATGGACATTCAAGCTGCCCTGTTTGCGCTCGGTGTGCGCGAAGACACGCTGTCGGCAGACGAAAAGAGATCTCTCGACGTGGACGGCTACCTGCCGCTTCCCGGGATCCTGACATCGGAGCAAGTGCAAGCGCTTCGTAAGCGCCTGCAAGAGTTGGAAGACGAAGAAGGCGAGGACGCCGGCAAGGAGGTGCACCAGGAGGATGGCACCGACCGGCTCGCCAACCTGGCGAACAAAGACCCGCTCTTCGACCTCGTCTGGGCCAACCCTAAGGTGTTGGCAGCCATGGCCCACGTACTCGACGGCGATCTGAAGCTGTCTTCGCTCAATGCACGCGCGGCGCTTCCAGGCCATGGCTTGCAGGCGTTGCACTGCGACGGCTCCCACAGCAGTCAAGACTTTTCGCCTTCCGTGCAAGACGGCCGCCGGCGTTATAACGTCTGCAACTCGATCTGGCTGCTCAGCGACTTTACGCCGGATAACGGCGCCACCCGCCTTGTCCCCGGCTCACACCTGTTTGGTCTGGATCCCCGCGACGGAATGGAGGATCCGAAGGCGCCCCACCCTGACGAAATCCTCGTGCAGGGCGAAGCGGGTACGGTCTGCGTCTTCAACGCATTTATCTGGCACGGGGGAACCGTCAACCGTTCGGACAGCCCGCGCCGCGCGCTCCACTGCTACTACTGCCGCCGCGACCTCACCCCACAGACAGACCAGCGCGGCCTGTTTCGACCCGAGACGGCCGCGCGCATCAGCGAAGCACAGCGCGTCGTGCTGGGGGTCTGAGACCGGCCGTGTAGGAACAGATTACCGGGCCTTCATTCTGAATGAGTTTCCAAACTGGTCCTGCTCTGCAGCCCGCGGCGTAAGTGCCCCAGCACCGTCAAAACCTCCCTGCCGCCGAGCAGCAAATACAGGCCGAAAAACGCAAAGCCCCCTCCGCTGGTACTGGCCAGAATGAAGAGCGCCGGCGGCATCCGCAGCTGGTGAAGCAGCAGCACGACTCCGCACATCCCCAGGCTGCCCACGGTTGCCCGCCCCAAAGCAGTGCGCAGCATCGGAACGTCCACGCTGCCGGCACGCAGGTTGAGTGCAAACAGCGCCGCTGCCAGAATCGCACCCGCAATCGATGTGGCCCATGCCAGGCCGGCGATCCCGAAGGGCCCGACAAGAAGCACGCTCAAACCAGCATTCACAACCATCCAACCCAGCGTCGCCCACATCGGCACATGCGTATTGTGCTGGGCGAAAAAGGTCAGCGTGAGCACGTCGTACGACGCTTCGCCCAGCAGACGTACTGCAAAGATCGCCATCAGCAGGTAAACCAGCGCGCTCGCTTCCGGTCCGAAAGCCCCCCGCTCAAACAGAAACGCCACCGCCGGCCTTCCCAGCACAAGAAGACCGACCGCAGCCGGAAGCAACAGCAGCCAAGTGGCCCGCAGACCTTGCGAAACGGTCTCGCGCAGCTGCTGACCGCTTCCGGTATTGTACTGTTCGGCCATCGTCGGAAAGATCACTTGAGAAATCGCGGCCCCAAAGAGAGATTTGGGCATCGACAGCATCACCAGCATTGCGTAATGGAAGGCGGCGATACTGCCGGCAGGCAAAGCAGAAGCAAGGCGAATGAAGACAAGGTCCACCGCCTGAAAGGAGCCGAGAGTCACGAGGCGCGGGCCCATCAAGCGCAAGACCTCTCGTACACCTTCGAGCCTCAGATTGATCTGCAACCGCAGGCGCAGTCTCTGACGCGCCAGAGTTGGAAGCTGCACAAGGACCGTCAGCGCCGCGCCCAGTACGCTGCCCCAGGCCATGCCGTAGACGCCCCATATCGGCACGAGCGCGATCATGCCCGCGATCTGGCCCAGGTCTATCAGCACGCTGCCCAGGGCTGGGGTCAGAAAGTGTTGGTGCGAATGCAGCACGCTGCCGAACACGCCGGAAATACTGATCAACACCGCGGCCAGAAGAAAGATCCGCATCATCTGTGTCGTCAGCTGTTGTGTCTTTTCAGGGAAATGGGGCGCGAGCACCACGCGAACGAGCCAAGGCGCCGCAAGAATGGCCAGAAGACAGACCGTGCCCACCACGATCACTGTCAGTGTCAATACAGTCCCGGCAAGCGACTCGGCTTCGCCCTGCCGGGACTGTGTCAGATAGCCGGAATAGACGGGAATGAAAGCGGCTGAGAGGGCACCGGCAGCAAGCAGCGCCAGCAAGAGCTCGGGCAACTGATTGGCGGTCGCAAACGCGTCAACTTCCGGCCCGGTCCCGAACAACCGCGTCGTCAACAGCAGCTTCACAAAGCCGGTTACTTTGTCCAGGCCGAATATGAAAACTACGAGGAAAGAGGAGCGGACCAAGTGGGGCGCGCGGGACATCGGGAGTCTTGCCATACCGCCGCAGAACTGCAGCAGTCAACCGAAGGACGGGAGAGGACCGCTCTCAGCGGCCCCTCCCGGTCAGTTTCGCCTACCTGAGCGTCCAGGTTCCGTCGTTGAGCACGCTCAGTGAATGGAGTGCGAAGTCGATCTCCGTCGCCTCGTTGTTTTGACCGTCTTTGCATGAAGGCACGGAGCTGCTCACGACCAGGTAGCCTTTCTCGTACTGCTGGAACACTGCGCAGAAACCTCTCTCGTCAGCCGTCGCCCAGCCCAAATCGCCATAGACGTCGTCATCGTTCTCCCACAAATAGCCAAAACCTCGTTCGGGCGATTGGAGACCTTCAGGCGGTGTGCCCCGGTTCGTCGAATAAGTCTGATCGTCCCAGTCATCCGCAAATCGTTTCGCGTCCTCACCATTTGCAAACACAAAGACCGCGTCATCATTCTCCCGCCAGATCATATGACCTGTCTGGAACGGCTGCCATGACGACCACAGTATTCCACCGGCCGCCTGTGGACAGCCAAACTTAGCATGATCCCAGAGGTGGTCCAGACCCGCGTGAACCGTGTTTGCGCAGGCAATCTCCCAACTGCCCGAATCCAACGCCTCAATTGTACTCGAACCCAGCAGAGTATCTGACACCAGGTTATCAGCCCCATCGAAACAGGAATCCACCGGATCGCCGGTAAGCAGTCCACCATCGTCGAACGCCTGAATCAGCGTACAGGCGCCCTTTTCAACATCAGTTGCCCATCCCAGGTCGGCAAAGACATCGTCATTTGTCGCCCACAGATAGCCGAAACCGCGCACGGGCGTGTGCATGTCTTCGGGCTCAGTGCCCCGTGTCGGCTCATATGTCTGGCTGTCCCAGTCATCCGAGTACCGTGTCCATTCCTTCTCGTCAGTGAACACGAACACCGCATCGTCATCCTGCCGCCACAGCATATAGCCTTTCTCAAACGGCTGCCAGGCAGTCCACAACGTAGTTCCAATGGACAGCGGGCACCCAACATCGTCTTGATTCCAGTATGGCTCCAGTCTCTCATGCGTCTGCTTTTCGCAGACCATGGTCCACTCTCCTCCAGTCAATGCCTGCAGGACGTTCTTGGCGACAAAGGTCTCCGATGCAAAATTATGTGAGTTTTCGTAGCACGTCTCGACAGTATCGGCAATCAGGAGTATGCCTTTTTCGAACTGCTGGATTCGGGCGCAAAAGCCCTTCTCATCTGCAGTGGCCCAGCCTAAGTCGCTGTATACGTCGTCATTCGTTTCCCACAGATAACCGAATCCCCGCACGGGAGACTGCAAACCGGCTGGCGCCGCGCCCCTGTTGTTGCTGAGTGCCTGGTCGTTCCAATCGTCGTCGTGGCGGGCCCAGTTCCCGCCGTCCGCATAGACATACACTGCGTCATCATTCTGACGCCAGATCATGTGGCCGCTCTCGAACGGCTGCCAAGCTGCCCAAACGGTTGCCGCCGCCGCGCTCGCGCATCCCAAAGAGGAGTGAGCCCAAATGGAGCTCAGACTATCGTGGGGCTGAACGTCACAACTGGGCGTTTCCTCTACCTGCTTCTCCCACGAGACCGAAATCGATGCCTCTCCGCTTGCCTCGAAGTACTCGACCTTTACCGTATGGCTTCCTGCCGTGATCTCAGTGTCACGAACCGTCGTGGTTGCCGGGTGAACGTTCCAGTCTTCCAGCACGAGCGTGTCGTTCACGTAAACGCGCACGCCATCGTCGGCGACTGCGGTGAACCGGTAGGCGCCAGTCTCAAAGGTAACGTTTGCTGTCCAGGATACGCTGAAACTGTCGTTGGTTATGCCTGTGTCCGGACTGCCGAATTGCCAGCTAAAGTCGATGGAGGCATCCTGGCGTGTCAGTACGGGATCGCCGCTGAGGTCTTGACTGTTGTAGTATTTGCCGGTCCAATTGGCGGCTGTTCCCGTTCGCACTGTTGGGGCCGGCACGACCGGGGCGGCCGGCGCTACCGGAGAGGCCGCACTGATCGTGTGGGGGATACACAACTGCTGACCGATCAGTACCTGGTCGGTCGTCGAAAGGTGGTTGGCCTCTGCCAGGGCCGATAGGGAAACGCCTGTCCTCAAGGCTATGCCGGTAAGCGTTTCTCCGGCCGTGACAGTGTGTATGCTTGCGCAAGTCGTTTCATGTTCAAAAGGGTCAGAAGTACCTGCAACGGCGACTTGAGAAAGCAGGGACAAGAGCAGGGCCGCCGCGACAATCCCGCTCTGCCAGCGCCGAATCCAAAAAGTGGGAAGCGAATCTGAACTCATTGTGCCAGTCCTATATGCCTATATGAAAGGGTTTTGTAGATGATCGAGAGCCTGTCTGACTTGACAATGAAATTCTGCACCGTTTCAGGGCTGAAGTCAAGAGAATACGGTCCACAGGGGTGTATACGAACTGGGGGAACTTCCCGCCGCAATCCAGGCATTTACACTGGAGATCGATGGTTCAGCGCTATGAGCAGGCCTTCAATTGGCTCAATAGGCGAACTGGGTAATATGCCTACGATCCAGCTACGAATTCGTTTCCTCGCACTTGGCAGCCTTCAGCTGACGTACCTCAGCCATCTGCCAGGGCAAAAGCTGTCAGTCCGCAGACGCCGCCTTCCAAGCCACCGGTTTGCCTGACTTGCGGTGTGATGCGTCATCGGGCCTTCTGCTATAATGTCGAATGCCGACCTTGGGCTGGTCCCGTTCCTGAAAGAATTGACGTCAAAAAACAATGGCAAAGTGGTTCATAATACTTGGCGTAATACTTCTCCTCATCGGGGCAGCGCTCCAGTTTGCGCCTTGGCTGTTCAGCTGGTTTGGAAAACTTCCCGGCGACATCAATATCAAAAGAGAATCAGTCAGCGTTTTCATTCCAATCACATCCATGATTCTCGTTAGCCTCGTCTTAACGTTGCTTCTGAATCTCTTGAATCGTTGACGGCTATGAGTGCACGCTCACGACGGAATGAAAAACTGATCGAAAGTTGGAAGGCGGAAGAAGAGAAGCCCTTCACGGGATGGGACTTCTCGTACCTTGATGGACGAATGCTCCTGGAAAAGCCGCCGTGGTCCTACTCCACCCGTGCACGCGAACTGATGCGCTCATCGGCCTCAGTTCTGGATATCGCAACGGGCGGTGGTGAGCGTCTTCTGTCGATGAGAGACAGCTGGCCGGACAGAGTAGCAGCGACCGAAGGTTATCCCCCGAACCTCGAGCTGGCTCGTCAGCGGCTTGAACCGCTGGGAGTGCGCGTTGTAGAACTGAACAATGACGAATATAGCCCGATGCCATTCGAAGATGGCGAGTTTTCGCTTGTATTGAACCGGCACGGTGCGTTGCACGTCGACGAGATCGCGCGCATGCTTGTCCCGGGGGGCCGTCTTCTTACCCGGCAAGTTCACGGGCTGTGGGCGCAAGATCTGCTCGCCGCCTTCGACGCAACGCCGCAGTGGCCGGATGCAACCTCGCAGAAATACGGGCCGTTGATGCGGGCCGCAGGACTCAGCGTTGTTGACGTTCAGGAATGGTCGGGCAGGCTGGAGTTTACTGATGTGGGGGCAATCGTCTACTACCTGAAGGCGGTTCCGTGGCTTGTTCCTGGTTTCTCCGTGGAGTCGCATACTGCCAATTTGATGGCATTGCAGAAACAGGTTCAGTCAGGGAGCGAGCTTGTGTACGAAGCCCGAAATTATCTGATGGAAGCAGCGAAACCGTGATGAGGGTGTCTTGCAGCGGCCATGCTGGATAAGCCCGTTACGCGGGCTACTTATCCTGGCAGGTACCAGGGCAGACAAGCGAGCCTATCGTTTCACCGCTTTAGCCAGACGCTGAAAGAGCTTCGATGCCCGAATGGCCTCATACCCTGGCCGCAGCCGCACTTCGACCGCACATGCCTTGAGTTCAGGCTCCTTTGAAATCGGGTCCACCGCAGCCAGAGTCACATTGTTGGCGGCGCTGTACGGACCCGCCAGGCGCCCCCAGTGAAAGGGCATGAAGCAGGCCCCCTCCCGAATTTTCTCCGTTACGCGAGCTTCGGCCCAGACCCTGCCCCTCCGTGAGCGAATCTCGACCACATCCCCATTCTCTATCTGCCTCCGCACAGCATCGACAGGATGGAGCTCCAGAAAAGGCTGGCGAGCCCCCTTCAACAAACTCTCTGATTTGCCGGTTCTGGTCATGGTATGCCACTGATTCCGCAGGCGGCCTGTGGTCAGAAGCAGAGGAAACTTTCTGTTGGGCAGCTCGGCGGGCGGCACAAAGACCGGAGTATGGAATGTTGCTTTGCCATCGGCACTAGCGAAAACTGGCGCCGCTGCCTCCTCACCGGTGCTCGCCGTTGCCTCCGCGAGCAATTCCCCGTCGCTGCACTGCTCGGCGATGGGCTTCTTGTTTAGGTCGGCGTGCAGACCGGCGTAGAGTCTCACTGTGCCGGGATGGTCGGTGTCGGGTACAGGCCACTGGAGGGGACCCTCTGTCTGGAGTCTGCCTACGCTGACGCCGCTGTAGTCGCAAACTCGACCCTTGGTCAACTGGGAAAATTCGTCAAAGACTTCGCTCGACGATTCATATGAGAAGGCCTGCGAAAATCCCATCGCCGCGCCGACGTCGGCGATGATTCGCCAATCCGGCCTGGCCTGACCGACTGGGTCAACCATGCGGGGGAGATAAGTGATGCGCCTCTCCGAATTGGTCATTACCCCTTCCCGTTCCGACCATTGGGCCGCCGGCAGCAGAACGTGGGCGTACTGTGTTGTGTCGGTCGGGTGATAGGCGTCGGTAACGACCAACAGTTCCAGCTTTTCCATAGCCCTTTCAACGACGTCAATGTTGGGCATTGAGACGACCGGATTGGTACACATGATCCACATCGCCTTGATGTCGCCCCGGGCCGCGGCCTCGAACATGTCGACGGCGGCCAGCCCCGACCTTTCGGCAATGTGGCCTTCGGGAGCCCCCCAGAATTTCTCAACCTCTTGGCGATGGACGGCGTTCGCAACTGTGCGATAGCCCGGCAGCAGGTGAGACAACCCCCCGGCTTCGCGGCCGCCCATCGCATTGGGCTGACCTGTCAGGGAAAAGGGACCGCTGCCGGACTTCCCGATCTGACCGGTTGCCAGATGCAGATTGATGACCGCCTGGTTTTTGGCAACGCCGTTCACGCTCTGATTCAGCCCCATGCTCCAGAATGAGAGGACGCCTTTCGCTTCACCAAAGAGGCGCGCCGCCTGGATCAAGTCGCTCTCAGAAATGCCGCAGACTCTGGCGGCTGCGGCAGTCGAAACATGACCGCTTGCTTCCATCAACTCTTCAAAACCGTTAGTGTGTCTGTCTATGAAAACGCGATCAGTCATTCCCGCGGAAAAGAGGAGCTTCAACATCCCGTTAAGGAGAACCACGTCCGATCCAGGTCGAATCGGCAGAAAAAGATCGGCGATGGCGGCTGTACGCGTTTCTCTGGGATCGACCACGATTACCTTCACCTTTTCCGGATTCTTTTTCTTTCGCCGCTTGATACGATTGAAAAGGACCGGGTGGCAGTCTGCCATGTTGCTGCCAATCAGGAAGAAACAGTCTGCGTGGTCGATATCTTCATAAGCCGGCGGCGGCCCGTCCGAGCCCAGCGACGAGACGTATCCGGCCACTGCCGAAGCCATACAGAGACGGGAATTGGCATCGAAGTTGTTGGTACCGATGAAACCTTTCAGCAGCTTGTTGGCAACATAGTAGTCCTCGGTCGTAAACTGGCCGGATCCGTAGAAGGCAACAGCGTCGGGGCCGTGATCCTGGACTATGCGCTTGAGGCTCATTGCAATGTACTTTGTCGCCTTCTCCCAGGTCACGCCATGAAAGGCGCCCTTCACGGAGTGTGCATCGCTCCCGGAACCGTTCACCCGCATTAGCGGCTCGCGAATACGGTCCGGTGTATCGAGCGCCCCGGGCAAGTGAATCGGCTTAAGGCACAGATCGCCCAAAGAGGACGGATGATCGGGATTGCCGCGCACTTTGGCAACCTTCCCATTGTGAATGCCGACTCTCAGACCGCACCCGACCCCGCAGTAAGGGCAGTACGTGTCGTGCCAGCGGTCCGTTTTTTCGCTGTCTATTCCAGTGCCGCGTGAACCGTCTCTGGATTTCATCATGTTCCGTGTCGTTTCGCTTTCGTCCCGATTTACGAGCCTGCCGCCCTGTGCCGGCTGCTCGCAGGCGGCGAAGCAATGCCGAAGTTGGCGATTAGTTGGCGCCGGTCAAGACCGACTCGCCCTCAGCGGCCAGCCGGGCCGCGGTCTCTTCGGCAGCATCTCTCTCCTCTTTCTCCGAGAAGCGAACCGTCAATGCCATAAAGGCGCATACTGCTACGAGAATGCCCAGGATGAGGTAGGACTGGCCGTACATTTCCGCTTCTCGACGGAAGAGAAACCCTGCCAACATCGCACCGAAATTCCCTCCGGCACCGACGATGCCGGCTATCGCGCCCATTGCGCGCTTATTGATGTAGGGAACGATTGCATAGGTCGCCCCCTCCGACATCTGTACAAAGAGGCTAAAGACAATCAGAGCAGGGATTGCCAGCGCCAGTTCCCCCATGTTTGCAAACAGTACTAAAGCGATCCCCTCCAGGAAGAGGCATACGAACAGGAATTGCGTCCTTCCCTTCAAACCGCCGTTGCGGTTGATGAAATCGCTGAAGATCCCGCCCATGGATCGGGCAAATATATTCATCAGACCAAAGAGACCGGCGACGAGCCCGGCTGTCGCGAGATTCAATTCAAAGCGATTGAAGAAGTAGAGGGCCGCGGTACCGTTTATGGTTAGCTCGATGCCGAAACAGGCCGCATAGATGAAGAAGAGCGCGATCACTCGTGAGTCCTTGACGGCCTCCCGAAACGTGCCTTTTGTATCGGCCGCCGAAGGCATCTCACCGCGCGCCCGTAACTCCGAATAGTTGCCGTTCGGCGCATCCTGTGTGAGCAGCCAGTAGGTCGCGGCAGTTAACAGCATCGCAAGCCCGGGAGCGACCATCGCCAACCGCCAGCCCAGAGCCGCGGGGGCGAAGGTCAGGACCGCGGCGAGGAGAAGAGGCATCACCGCCTGGGTGACCCCGCCGCCCAGATTACCCCAGCCCGCCGTTGTTGCGTTGGCCGCGCCCACCACATTGGGCGCGAACATTACGCTCGTGTGGTACTGAGTGATGACGAAGGAAGCGCCTATTGTTCCGATAAGGACCCGTGCAACGATGAACTGGGTCGGTGTCTGCGCCAGGCCAATTCCCATGACCGGCAGCGACCCCAGCAACAACAGGCACGTGTAGACCTTACGCGAGCCGAAACGGGTACACATCGGGCCGATAATCAGACGTGCGACGATTGTCAGCGAAACAGCCGCAATGACCGAGTTTCCGACCTGAGCCGGGCTGAGGCCAAGCGTCGCGATGACGCCGCTGTCCCCCTTCATCAGTGGCACAATGCCGAACCAGCCAAAGAAACAGAGGAAGAATGCAAACCACGTAACATGGAACGCTCGCATCTGCGGCGTGCGGAAGCTGAACAGATCGATCTTGGTGGCCTTGTTCTTGAAGTCCACTGGGGAGTTCTCCTCTTCGGTGGGAATGGATTCGAGACTTAGGCTGGAACTGTGGCGGGTGCCGCATCAGACTGGTAGCGAGCAGCGATGGCGTCCGCCAACAACTCCGTTGTCTCTTCTATGGTGGCTTTTCGGTGGACCTCGACGCCGAGTCGCGCGTCTTCACCCAGGCAACCGCCTTCAAATATGTTGAATCCGTCGATCACCTTGCCGTCCTGGCGCAGCCGGGTAGCCTCAAGACCGATTTCGGACAGCCGGTGACGACCACAGGCGTGAACGCACCCAGACACGTTCAACCGCACCACCTTGTCACGATCGGGCAGTCGCTCCTCCAGCTTGCGGGCAATGGCCAGGGAGATACCCTTTGTGTCGTTGAGCGCGAAATGGCAATGATCGATGCCCGTGCAGGTGACCAGCCCTCGAATGACACCTGAGGGCGAGGGGCTCCAGGCCTCCAGCAGCGGCTCACCCAGAAGTTCATCAATTCTCCAACTGGGGACGTTGGGGATGATCACATTCTGGTCGTTGGTCAGCCGTATTTCCCTGCTGCCGTATTCGTCCGCCAGTTCAGCAAGCGCGAAGAGCTGCTCCGCGGTGACACGGCCCGTTGGCACGACCATCCCTACATAGCTCAGTCCCTCCTGGATCTGCGGATGAACGCCCACATGGTCCTGTTCAAGCGGATCCGGATCGCGGTAGAGCTGGCACGCCCCGGCTGAAGGCAGCTTCTCACCCAGTACCTTTGTTACTTCGTCGCGGAAGCGTTCAATGCCCCATTCGTCGATCAGGTACCACAAACGGGCCTTCCCCCGCACTGAGCGGTTGCCGTTGTCGCGAAACACGGTCAATATGGCGCGGCAGAGCGCTGTCACTTGGGAGGTCCGGACGAACATGTCAAGGGGGACAGCCAGATGTGGGTTCCTGCTTCCCATATGTCCGCCAACCATGACGTTGAATCCCGGCACAGGGCGGGTTCCCATGCGACCTATGGCTGGCGTCAGGCCAATGTCGTTGCTCTGCGCGTGGGTACAGTCCAGACAGCAGCCGTTGATCGAGATATTGAACTTGCGGGGAATGTTCTCGAATTCCGGCCCCAAAAGCGAAAGAGCCGTCGCCGCGGTTAGCTGCCGCGTGTCAAGCAGTTCATGGCGCGTCAGCCCGGTGAGCGGGCAGCCGGTCACATTGCGAAAATTGTCCATTCCCGTCTGCTCGGAGCCGAGGCCAACCGCCTGCAGCTTTTCGATGATAGCGGGCATCTCTTCGATGGTGATCCAGCGCAACTGGATGTTCTGGCGTGTCGTAAAGTCGCCCACACCTCGTCCAAAATCGCGCGAGAGTTCGGCGATTGCGCGCAGCTGACTCGAGTTGAGGACCCCGTTCGAGATGCGCATTCGCAACATGAAGTAGCCCGGCGTCTGCTTGCGATAGAAGAATCCGTGCCATTTGAAAAGGTCATAGTATTCCGGTGGAATCGAGTCGAAGCCTTCGTCAGCCCATCGATAAATGTCGTGA
Organism: Caldilineaceae bacterium; assembly: GCA_965204525.1. Lineage (GTDB taxonomy): Bacteria > Chloroflexota > Anaerolineae > Caldilineales > Caldilineaceae > Bin5. The sequence continues at coordinate 5,436,787 of OZ241994.1, forward strand.
ATCAGACTGAGTGGACTTTTCTTGAGCTTCAGCAACTCAACTTTGTTCAACTTTGCTTTACCGTTGCCGTGCGCCATTCCATTGCCATTCGTCCGTGGCCTCTGAGCCGGGGTATGCAGTGTACCTTCTGCAACGGGTGCCTTCATCACACATTCCTCCTGTTTCCCTGAAGCGAACTGCTACTCCGACAAAGCATATTTCAGGAGCCTACGGGTTTGAACTGCCAAAATGGCCGAAATCAAGACCTGATTGTTATGCGATTCGCACAATTTACAAGGTCATATGCGAACCAGTTTTTGTAGATGAGACCAGAAATTCAACGCGGTGAACCAATTTTTTGTGCAAATCGTATAAATGTCTTGTTGATACGCGATCTGAGATGGTCCCCGTATGACGGGATCCCAGTATTTCGTTCGAAACAGGTGGGGCGAATGAAAGTGGCCTGGGTATGGGATGAGGCAGGAAAGCGCCGCGCCTCTGAGGCACGGACCGCAAAGGAGACACCGGCTGGACTGTTGTGCCATGCTGCTGCGGCAGGTCTGATGTGGGGTGCTCCGCCAAGCGTGGGATTTGCTGTGAGTTCCGGCCGACGCAGCGGCGTTCTCCGGCAACTGTCGAATGCTAACACCAGGCGATGCAGTTCAGCGGCGCGGCATTCGGGTAGTCTGCCGCCACGTCAATTGAGAAGGGGAGCGAAGAGGATTTGGCTGGGAAGAGAGGGTGGGAGCTGTACTGCTGACAGAGGCGGACTCTGGCGCTGTCAACACAAGGCTGACGCAGGTGAAAATCTGGGTTCGTTAGCAGGATCGGCCATTGGAGATCGAACGGGCCTACGTCAGACTACCACGGAATGTTAACCAACGGCCTGTCAATCTCCTTTCGGCCCTTACGACTGGTATTGCTGAAGAATGCGTCGGGCGACGCTCATCTTGTGAACTTCGTCTGGCCCGTCGTAGATGCGGGAGGCCCTTTCGTGGCGGTACCAGTATGCGATCGGTGTGTCATCGCTCATGCCCAGACCGCCAAGCGTCTGAAGCGTCCGGTCCAGCACGCGCATCAGCACGTCTGCTACATAAAACTTGATCAAGGAAATCTCTTCTCTGGCCGCGTAGACGCCTTCCGTGTCGATCTTGTGGGCCGTATCCAACACCATCAGCCGGGAGGCATTTATCTCCGCTCGGCTCTCGGCCACCCATGCCTGGACCATCCCTTGGGAGCCCAGCAGCCGCCCCGGCGCAACCTCCCGCTGCGCGGCACGGCTGCACATGATGTCGAAGGCGCGCTCACAGATTCCGATCCAGCGCATGCAATGGTGAATGCGTCCCGGCCCCAGCCGGTACTGGGCCAAGGCAAAGCCTCTGCCTTCTTCCCCAATGAGATTGTCTACCGGCACACGCACGTTCTCGAACCAGACTTCCGCATGGCTGTTCCAGCCGCCGTGGGCCTCTCCCATCACCGGGATGTTTCGCTCAATATGAAAACCGGGTGTATCCAGCGGCACGATGATCTGGCTGGCTCGCCGGTGACGGCTCTCAGCGTCTGGGTTGGTCACCCCCATCAGGATTGCAAAGGACGCCCCTTCAGCCGCCGTCGTAAACCATTTGTGGCCGTTAATGAGGTATTCGTCGCCTTCGCGCACAGCGGTCGTACTCATCCACGTCGGGTTGGAGCCTGCGTGCTCCGGTTCGGTCATGGCAAAGCAGGAGCGGGTTTCCCCGCGGGTAAGCGGCAGCAGGTAGCGGTCTCGCTGCGCTTGGGTGCCGGCATGGATGAGCAGCTCCATATTGCCCATGTCGGGCGCCTGGCAACCAAAGGCGTAATGGCCGCCGGGCGTGCGCCCCAGCACTTCGCTCACCCGTCCAAACTCGGCCAGCGACAATCCCTGGCCGCCGTAAGATACCGGAAGAGCCAGACCCCAGAGTCCGGCCTCTTTCACTAACTCCCGTTTCTGATCGAGCAGCGGCTCAACCTCAGTCCAGGGATGGCTGATCAGCAGCTTTTCAATCGGAACGACCTCTTCGTCGATGAACTGGCGAACACGGAGAAGAAGATCGGGAAGAATGTCGGTTGTCATGGAGAAGTCGGTATCCCACTTGGAATGATGTATAGCGGCTCTTCGCCACTACCGTGTCTGTTCCTGTTTCCTGACTGGCCCTTCACCCGCCCAGGCCAGCATCAACCCACTGGCCGCCGTCGACAACGAACGTGCTGCCGGTGGTAAAGCTACTCGCATCCGATGCCAGGTAAAGGGCAATGCCGGTTAACTCGTCGGTTTCGGCAATCCTCTTCTGCGGAATGGCCCCGAGCACGGTCTGATTGAGTTCCGGGTCCTCCCAGATGGCCCGACTAAAGGCGGTCTTGGTGTAGCCGGGCGCGATTGCATTGACCTGAATGCCTTCTGCGGCCAGTTCCGCGGCGAGCACCTCTGTGAGCATTAACACGCCGGCCTTGCTGACACAGTAGACCCCCATTCCAGGCTGCGGACGTTTTCCGGCGATCGATGCGACGTTGATAATCTTGCCTCCCCCCCGTTTCATCATCTCTGCGCTGCATGCCTTGGTCATGCGAAAGTAGCCGACCACGTTTACATCGAGGATCTTGTGCCAGTGGCTCTCCTCGGCGCTCAGAACCGGCCCGAAGTGGGGGTTGGTGGCTGCATTATTTACCAGGATGTCGATGCCGCCGAACTCACGCACAGCTTGTTCGGCCAGAGCTGTCGTCGCCTCCATGTCACCTGTATGCGCGGCCGCGGCCAGTGCGCGGCCGCCGTCCTCCCGGATCGATTCGGCCACCTCCTCCAACGCCGCCTGCTTACGGCTGCTCAACATGACCGCGGCTCCTCGTGCCGCATAGCAGCGGCTGATCGCCTCTCCGATGCCCCTGGAGGCGCCGGTAATCACCGCCACTTTGCCCTCAAGATCAAAATCAGGGAGATTTGCCAACAGCTTTTTCCTGACGGTGCCGAAAACTCTGGTTCATGATGTTCTGGTGGGGACAGGTGCTGTCAGTATAGCACCGGGCAACGTCGCGATCAATCCACCCGATGCCAGAAATAAACATCACAGAGCGGAAGAATAAGTCGTACGACCACGGCTCCGCAAGGTTATCTGGATCACTATTTGTCATGGGCTGGAGTGGTTAAAGCAGCGGCAAGTCCGAAAATCCGTATCAGCGGAAGAGGATTCCTTTTGAGGTAGGCGGTCTGGTCGTACACCCCCGTTAGATCAAATCAATGTTACCGGCTTCGGTAGATTTCCGCAGGGTCCAACACCCACTTCTCATTGTGCAACTCTTCAGTCAGAACGCCGCTTCGCAGCTGTGTATATTCCTGCCCTTTCATGAGGAAGAGGTCTGGGTCGACTCGATATTGTGCCAAGCCAACCTCGAATGCATCTCTGGCGCGGAAGAGTCGGGCCACTGCATTGCCCACGCTCCCTGCCATTACATGTCCTCGATCTTCCAACAACCTCCCGAGCCTGTTGAAGTCATTGCCCGCGAAGTCAGGCTTTGGGCTGAAGGTCAGTGTCAGAAGTGGTCGCTGCGAGCCGTCCGGGTCGCGGACCTGGGCCTCTACTTCGCGCCACCGTCGGTAGGGGACCTTTACCAGCAGTTCCAATAGGTGAAAGAAAGTACAGCGGAGGTAGGGCACGCCCAACAGTAGAATATAGGCATCTAACTCATAGAGCTTCCAGAATGGACCGTCTTTCGCCCAGGCTGACGGCCCGTGACTGGCAGTAATTTCCGTTGCCTGCGCTCCAAGGGCGGCGACCGAGTGGAGCAGGTGGCAGCTTCTCCGCGCCCCCTGCCGTGTTCGGGTCTCCTCAGTCAGGCGGCCCATCTCCGAAGGATCACGCGCCGGGTCGAAGACAGGGTCCGTCTTTCCCGAGTGACAGAAGGTGAAACTTGGCACGGAAAGAGTTCCGGCCGGCCCGAGAACCTGTAGGAACGCATCGACCAGAGTCTCGGCGCCGCCTTCAACGTATCCAATGCTGCTCATCGAGCTATGCACGAAGACGATTGCGCCGCTCGGCAGTCCGAGCGCACGCAGTGATTCGCTAATCCGCTCCTGCGTCTGTGGATTCCCCATTGGGCGTCCTCCCTATGACCGTAGCAGCCTCCCGAATTCTGTCTGTTGTATCCCACCGGTTCGCTTCTGTCAATTGCACGCAGCATTAAGTTTTGCCAATACTTGACACTTTCTGATTCACCGACTATACTTTGACCATGCAATCAGGATTTCCCACACAGATGGACCTTTCACCTGCAAAAGCCAACTGCGCAGCAGCACACGCAGCAACGCGCGTGCTGCGGTAGCGGGTAACGCTGGTTACACTGCGCCGTAGGCACTGACGGAGGGCCACGGCGCCGAGGAAACGCTGGGATGCGCCGTGGACTGGTACCACGGCGTTTTTTTGTGGTCGATACGAACTTCATTTCAAAGCCGCGAGGTCGTTGTGAAACTGACGAAGGATGAGGTTCAGCATGTCGCTGAACTGGCTAAGCTGCAATTGAGCGACGCCGAGCTTGACGAATATGCCGGACAGCTCGGGCAGATTCTGACATACGCCCAGCAGATCCAGTCCGTGGATACAAGCGCCGTACCCCCAACGCCTCAGGTACTGCCGCTCAGCAATGTACTGGCGGACGACGCGTCACAGGATAGTCTGTCCAACGATCAGGCAGTCGACAATGCCCCCGATGCCGATGACGGCTATTTTCGGGTCATCGCCGTGTTTGACGGCTCAGGGGCGTAGTGGACAACGGGAAAGCTCGAGAGCAGGCGTGAATACGCGTCAGACGGAGAAGGCGGCTAGGGTGATGGGCGGCCAGAATTCGACAGAACAGTTGACATCCCTTGGAGTGGCCGATGCCGGCGCCGGATTGGCGGCTGGCCGCTTTACATCTGTCGATCTGACGAAGGCGTTCCTTCAGCGGATCGAGCGGGTAGACGGATCGCTGCATGCTTTCTTGCGAACGACACCCGCTGAGGCGCTCGAAGCGGCATCCGAGGCAGACCGCGCGCGTGCCAACGGAGACAGCCGTCCCCTCTTGGGCATTCCGCTGGCCATCAAAGATGTGCTGATGACAGCCGGGATCGAGACGACCGCCGGCAGCCGCATTTTGGAGGATTTTGTTCCGCCCTATTCCGCTACTGCCGTGAAAAAACTGAAGGCGGCTGGCACGATAATACTGGGCAAGACCAACACCGACGAGTTCGCGATGGGGTCGAGTACAGAGAACAGCGGCTATGGCCCCACCCGAAATCCCTGGAATCTGGAACGCGTCCCCGGCGGCAGCAGCGGAGGCTCCGCGGCCGCAGTGGCTGCCGACGAAGCGCCGGCTGCACTGGGAACCGATACCGGAGGCAGTGTACGACAGCCCGCTGCGTTTTGCGGCATTGTCGGGTTGAAGCCCTCCTACGGCCGCGTTAGCCGCTATGGACTCATCGCCTATGGCAGCAGCCTGGATCAGATCGGGCCGATTACCAAGACAGTTGCTGACGCCGCCCTGCTGCTTGAAGTGATTGCCGGTGTCGACCCGCAAGATAGCACCACAATGCCAGTGGACGTGCCCGACTTCTCGGCGACGTTGACCGGAGAAATCGCAGGCATGCGGATCGGCATTCCCCACGAGTATTTCGTCGAAGGCATCCAGCCTGAGGTCGAGGCAGCGGTCCGTGCTTCCATCGAGCAGTTCGCTTCACTTGGGGCAGAGATCGTACCGATCCACTTGCCCAACACGGAGTTGGCCTTGCCGGTCTACTACCTGGTCGTAACCGCGGAGGCCAGCGCAAACCTGGCCCGGTATGATGGCATTCGTTTCGGCCTCAGCGTCGATGGCGAGACGGTTTTTGACCACTTCCGCCAGACACGCGGCGCAGGGTTCGGTTCGGAGGTGAAGCGGCGCATCATGCTGGGGACCTATGCCCTGAGTGCCGGCTACTACGACGCTTACTATCTCAAAGCCCAGCAAGTTCGCACGCTGATCAAGCAGGACTTCGACAAAGCCTTTTCCGACGTTGATGTCATTCTCTCGCCGACCTCGCCGACCACCGCATTCCGCATCGGCGAAAAAGTGGATGACCCATTGGCGATGATATTGACCGATATATTTACAACCAGCGCCAATCTGGCCGGCCTTTGCGGGATCAGCATCCCCTGCGGATTCGATGCCGGCGGACTTCCGATCGGACTGCAACTGCTCGGCCCTTCACTGGGCGAAGAGAAGATATTGCGGGCTGCCTACGCCTACGAACAGAGTACGGACTGGCGTCTGCGGAGACCGGAACTGTGAAACTTACTCTCGTAATGCCGTACTCGAAGAGTCCAGAATCTGCATCGTGGGGGTCTGTCTGGCTGCCGCAGGCCTCCGAGCCTGGTCGGAGCGCAGCCGGTGCACCTTGCCGGCAGCGGTTCGGTTAAGTCGCCGACCGTTGTGGAATCGGCTGCAAAGGCTTCTTCCCGGAATTGCGATTTCCGGACCCTCAAGGTTGTTTCCGTAGTACCGAAAAGGCCGGCCCCGGCCGGACACGATTAAATGGAAATGAATACAATACTTATGAACTCTCCTGAAGCCCCGACCGCCCTGCGGTCTAGTTCAAGTGACGAAGAGATAACCCCTTCCGTTGGTCTGCGACGTTCGCTGGAGAGCCGGCTGAGCAGCCGCGTGCAGCGCGTTCCGCCCTCTCCGATTCGACGCTATTTCGATCTCGCTACGACCATGGATGACGTGATAAGCCTGGGTATCGGCGAGCCCGACTATGTAACTCCGAAACCGGTTCTCAACGCCGGGTCCGACAGCCTGCTGCAAGGCAACACTTCCTATACCTCCAACGCCGGAACATTGGAGCTGCGGGAAGCTGTGGCCTCCATGCTGACGAAACTCTACGGCGCGCCGGCATATAACGTCAGTACGGAAGTTCTTATCACCGTCGGCGTCAGCGAAGCAATGTATCTGGCGATGCAGGCACTGCTCGATCCGGGTGACGAGGTTCTGGTTCCGCAGCCCTGTTTCGTATCTTACACCGCAGACGTGATTCTAGCCGGCGGCACAGTTGTCGACATTCCCACCTATGCGGACAACAATTTTGTCCTGACGCCAGGGCAGCTTGAGGAAACCATAACCCCGCGCACCAAGGTCCTGCTCATCGGCTATCCCTGCAATCCGACCGGCGCGGTCATGAATCGCGCAGAACTCTCAGCCATTGCGCAGGTAGCGGAAAAGCACGATCTGGTCGTCATCTCCGATGAAATCTACGATCGCCTCGTTTACGATGACCACGAACACGTGATGTTCGCCGCGCTGCCAGGTATGGCGAAGAGGACCATACATCTGGGCGGAATGAGCAAAGACTATGCCATGACAGGCTGGCGCATTGGCTATGCCGCCGGCCCGGCGGAGCTTCTCGGCGCGATGCGCCGTATCCACCAATACCTGATCATGTCAGCGCCCACCGGCGGGCAGGCCGCCGCCATGCGTGCCCTGACCGACCCTTCCGCGGAGTCCGCCGTGCAGGAGATGGTGGCTAGCTATGGCGAACGCCGGCGGTTTTTCGTCGATGGCCTCAACGAAATCGGCCTGGACTGTTTCGAGCCGAAGGGCGCATTCTATGCCTTCCCCAGCGTTCGGCGAACCGGCATGAACGAGTTCGAATTCGCCGACAAGCTACTGCGCGAAGAACGCGTGGCCGTAATTCCGGGCAGCGGGTTCGGCGCCGGGGGCGAGGGACACGTGCGCTGCGCCTACCCGGTCGAAATGTCGAAACTGGAAGTCGCCCTCGAGCGCATGTACCGATTCGTGCGGCGCCACGGCGTGTAACAGCGGCAGCCTTCGGTCTTTTCAGTTCGTCCTTGGATTTCCTATTCTTCGTGCCGGCCCGGCGATCAGCTCTGTTGCTGGCTTGGAGTCGGCGTAGGACTGGGGGTAGGTGCAGGAGTGGGGGTCGCCTCGGAAACAGGCGAGGGAGTGGCTGTCGGGGGCTCAGTCGGGACGGGCGCATTCACGCTTGGCAGAAGCAGATGCACCGGCAATGAAGATAGGGTAAGCGAAATTGCTGCGGACGCGTCGATTCTCCCGTGCCCGAATTTGTCGTCCTTGCCGATGTCACCTAGGTCGACAGCGCTCTGCTGGATAACCGTTTCCACCTCTGCAGAGGACAGACTGGGAACGGCAGACAGAACCAGCGCGGCCAGTCCCGCCCCGTGAGGTGTTGCCAGGCTGGTTCCATACACAGATCTGTATTCGTCGTGTGTCGGGGGAAACGGACTGTAAATGCCTACCCCTGGCGCCGCGATATCTACAAAGGCGCCCGCGCTTGAAAACCAGGCGTGGGCATCCTCTTTATCGGTGGCGGCGACCGCGATGACGTTATCGTGAGCGGCAGGATATGTGACGGGATTGCCTTCTTCAAACAGATTTCCTGCCGCCGAGAAAATCAAAGCGCCTTCATTCGCGGCATAGTTGATTGCGCTCTGCATTCCGAATGACGGGCCAAAACTGATAATACTGATGTTAATGACGTCTGCTCCCCTGTCGGCCGCCCAATAGAGGGCGCATGTCAGGTTGCTGCTCACACCCTGTCCCTGCCCGTCCAGCACCTTCACGGGCATGATCCGGGCATTCCAGGCCAGCCCGGCGATACCAATGTCGTTGTTTGTAGCGGCCGCAGCGACTCCGGCCACCAGTGTCCCGTGTCCGTAGTCATCGTCTGCTTCGGAGTCATTGTTTACAAAATCGTACCCCTCCACAACCCGCAGAGCCAGCTCCGGATGGTCTAGATCGACGCCGGAATCGATCACCGCGATCGTTACATTGCTCCCCGTGGTTACCTTCCAGGCGGACTCAGCTTCGATTTTGGCCAGCGCCCACTGTTTGTCGAAAAAGGGATCGTTTGGTGTGCCCGCATCGTTCGTTGACTGAAATGTCGATTGCTTGATGCCACGTTCATCACCCCTACCGGCGAGAACTCGTCCCGCTGCATCGGCGACCCCAGCATCTGCGGCCGCGAAGATCAGGAAATCCGGTTCGGCATAGTCCACCGCCGGATCCAGCATGAATACCTCCGCCGCCTCCAACTCTGTCCCCGGCCGCACAGAGTGTATATGGACCGAACCACATGAAATCGAGGAGGGTCGCAGATCGAACTTTTTTGCCATTTCCACCATCGAAACGGAGGAAGAGCCAGAATTGAATTTGATCAGGATGCGGCCGGAGGCGAAAGTTTCCTTCTTTCCGATCAGTCTCGGAGACCGCAATCTACCTGCGCAGGAAGCGAGTAGAACAAGGAGGAGAATGAGGATGAGAGAGATGAAAACTGAACGACTGCGGGAGGATGTAACCATGGAAAGGCAGCATCGAGGCGCCGATAGACTCCGTAAGACTGAATGTTAGAATATACAAGCGCTGGGCTCGTGCTCCGGGAAAGCCTATGGAACTCTTAGAAATGTTCTATAGGCCTTAACGATTATATCATATCGTGAAATCGCGTCTACATTGTTTCCCGTCAACAGCAGGCCCATCAAGAGCGTGCGTGCCGCCATACCGGAGTTTCTCCCTGATTTCGAGGAGTTTGCTTCAGTCCGACGTCTGAATCTGTACGGAACCTTCAACTCCGTGCACCAGACGAGATGCCAGAGGCCTGCCGCAATCCCTTCTCCACTTTTTCATGAGTGCCGCCTTGCACCTTGACGCATCAACTGGTGTCGATTACCATTTTTCTTGAGCCGGAAACGACCACAAACTCAGTCCAGAAATAACGCACATGCCTGACAACACCATTCTTATTCGCAATGCACGCATCGTCGACGGTTCGGGCACCCCCTGGCGCTACGGGGACGTGGCCCTGTCTGGCGACCGCATCTCAGCCGTCGCGCCCCGCGGCGCAATCGCAAAGGAGAACTGCGCCGAAGTCGTGGACGCCAGTGGGCACGTAGTCTGTCCCGGATTCGTGGACATCCTCAGCCACTCCATCCTGTCGCTCATGGTGGACGGCCGCAGCCTCTCCAAGATTTCACAAGGCGTAACGACGGAGGTTATGGGCGAGGCATGGACACCTGCCCCCGTTGGCGGCAGGATCAGCGCCGACCTGCCAGTGCATCAATTCACCCAACTGCTGGATCCCGTTTGGGCTGAGCGCATGGCGTCCTGGAACCGTTTTCGAGATTGGCTGGAGGCAATGACCGATCACGGTGTCTCCCCCAATATCGGCTCCTTCCTTGGCGGCGGTACACTGCGCAAGTACGCCATGGGGATGGACATGCGCCAACCTACAGACGGCGAAATGGCGACGATGAAGCGAGTTACCGCCGAAGCGATGGAGGACGGAGCATTCGGCGTCTCCTTCGCGCTCATCTACCCTCCCTCCAGCTACGCTGACACTGATGAGGTCGTTGAGATTGCCAAGTCCTTTCGTTCTTATCACGGCATCTACATCACCCACCTGCGATCCGAAGCCGATGCTCTTATGGAGGGGTTGGAAGAGGCGCTATTGATCGGACACAAAGCCGGTGTCCCGGTCGAGATATATCATCTGAAGGCGGCCGGAACCCGCAACTGGCACAAACTGGCTTCAGCGATGGAACGCATTTCCGAAGCCCGCTCACTGGGAATCGATGTCACCGCCGACATGTACACCTACGCAGCCGCAGGAACCGGGCTGACCTCCGTGTTGCCGCCTTGGGCTGCGGCCGGCGATAAACTATATGAAAACTTACGCGACGACTCCATGCGCGCCAAGATCAGGGAAGCGGCGCTCAATCCAACCGGGGACTGGGAAGCGATGGCCGATCTGGTCGGACCGCAAGGCGTGATGCCTGTCGGCTTCCTGAAACGGGAAAACCAGCAGTACGTAGGCAAGCGCCTCTCAGAGATCGCAGCTGAAATGGGCGTAGACTGGCCGGACGCGGCGATGGACCTGCTGGCATCCGAAGAGCAGCGCATCAGTACCTTTTATTTTGTGATGAGCGAGGAAAACCTGCGGCGCCAACTGCAACAGCCCTGGATCACGATCTCCACTGACGCCGGAGGAATGGACCCGTCCTGGGCCGCGCCGACCGGCCCCTATCATCCAAGAGCCTACGGCACCTACAGCAGAGTTCTGGGAAAGTACGTGCGCGAAGAAAAAGTCATTACCCTGGAGGAAGCAGTGCGCAAGATGTCATCGGCGCTCTGCGACCGACTCGGTCTGCGAGACAGAGGTCAGCTGCGCGAAGGTTTCTACGCCGACGTGGTAATATTCGACCCGGAAGCAGTCGCCGACCGGGCTACCTTTACCGATCCCCACCAGCTTTCTGAAGGCGTGCGCGATGTCTGGGTGAACGGTGGACGAGTTTACAGGGACGGCGCGCATACCGGCGCGACGCCGGGCCGGATCGTATCGGGCCAAGGGCGACGTGTTTGACCCAGACAGGCAGTACCAGGGATCTACTCGCAAGATCTGACTTCGGACACAGAGAGTAGAGTACAATGTTCATTTCCGATTCCATCGAAAACTATTTGGAGGCAGCGGATACCGGTACCACCTACACCCGTCGCACATACCGCACGGCGATGAACCTCTTCCAGGAATACCTGAAGCAGAGAGAGATCCCTCCGGATGCCAGCGAGTTGGAAGACCTGGACGTCGACCGTCTGCTGGTCTTTGCAACCTGGCTCCTTGACGAGATCGGTATCGGCAAGCGCACGCTGCAAACTTACCTGGCCGCGCTGGTGGCCTGGATTAGCTACTTGCAAGTGAGGGGTTGGCTGCCATTCAGCGCCCAGGAGTTGGCGCGCTTTCAGGACGGGCTAAAGAGAATTCGCCGCAATCAGCGACCGCCGGAACTGCTGCCCTATCCTCCCAGACAGGAGGAACTGGAATTGCTCGTTAGCGCTGCCCGTGAAACCGTCCTGCGGCGCCCCGGTGACAAGCGCGAACAGCTCGCCAAACTTCGGGACATCGCCATCGTGGAGGCGCTCCGCTGCACGGGTCTACGTGTAGGGGAGTTGGTTAGCATCCTACGCAAACAGCTTGAAGATCAGGATCGAGCGGTGTGGGTTACCGGTAAACGCAACAAAGTCCGCCGCGTTTACTTCGACGAAAAGGCTTGGGAGGCGATTCACCACTATCTGCAGGCAAGACAGCCTCTAGACGGTGCAACAGGTCGACCACTGTCCGAATTGCCGGTTTTCGCCCGGCACGACAAAAAGTCCGGCTCAAAGGTGTTGCCCCTCTCGACGCAATCGGTCCAGAATACCATTCGCCGCCTGGCCGAGGGGGCAGGGCTGGGCGCAAAGGGCATTACGCCGCACGCACTGCGGCACTATTTCGCCACCCGCATTTATCAGACCACCCACGATCTGGCCGTCACCCAGACGGCGCTGGGACACGAAAGTCCCAATACGACCCGCATTTATGCCAAGCTGGAGGACAACGCCGTTCGAGACGCCCACAGGGAGGCGTTTGAGTCGAATTGAGCTGCGTGAAGCGGATGGCGGCAATCTGCCAAGGGCCTTACCCGCGACTTTCTCCAGAGAGCCTGTTTCCCATCAGCAGCCAGTAGGGAATGAAGCCGTAGTACCAGGCGAGTAGCAGGGCGATGCGGAGCCCGTGCATTCCGTCGTGCCATCCTTTCAGCGTGACAAAGCGGCGCCGCAACTCCCTCAAAGGCTGCAGAATCAGGTTATGCGGTCGCGGTCGGACGCCCTGTTCCTCAAGGATCCTGGCTTCATAGCGAGCGTAGATCTCCTGCTTGCGGTGAAACTGCCGCCAGTTTGCGTAGTTGTAGTGCAGCAGGGGTTCTGCCAATATGCCGTCCTCGCCCTCTAGTATGACGATCTCGTGTACCTCGCGACGCAAGTCGTAACGGGCACTGAGCCGGCGCAACAGGCGCAACTGATAGTCGGGGAAAAACCCGCCGCCTTGCATTTCATGACCAACGATGAAGTTACGGCGCGGGATCCAGAATCCGGCGCGGCGCGTGTCCTGGCACGCTTCCAAGACCTCCTTCGCAAGCGCGGGGGTGGCCCGTTCGTCGGCGTCGACAAAAAGTATCCACTCACTGTTGATGCTGTCCAGAGCGGCCTGCCGCTGGCGGCCGTAATCGTCAAAAGGACGGGCGATTACGCGCGCCCCCGCATCCTGAGCGATGCGACGCGTTTCATCCTGGCTGCATGAGTCCCACACGACGACCTCGTCGGTCCATCCCTTTAGGGCGGCGATGCAGTCCACGATGTTTTCGGCTTCATTCTTGGTGAGGATAACTGCCGCTAAGCGCAATGGCATTTGAGGAGTCCTCGGCGCAGGAAGACACACGGAATTGACCAAAAGCATCGAGTGCAATCGATGTCCAATGCGCTATCCGCCGTGGTTCAGTACCTTCGCATACGCATCGAGTTGCTCCCCCAACCGGTCTCCGCTGAGGCGCCCTCGTGCGAACTCTTTTCGGGCGATCACCCCGTTCCAGGCCAAGCCAAGGCGCACGAGTGGACGCAAAAGTAGGTGAAATCCCTGCGGATAGAGGTGCGCATGCATCCTGAAGAAGCGGAAACGGCTGGCCCACAGCTGTTCAAACGACTTCCAGCGGATTTGGCTGCTGCTGCGGCCTTCGTAGTGGACGATCTGTGCCGTAGGCACGGCATAGGTCGGCAAGCCCGCCTCGCCCATGCGCAAGCACCAGTCCATCTCCTCACAGTACATGAAGTAGCCTTCATCCAGCAACCCGACCGCGCGGATGCTGTCGCCGCGCGCCATCAGCGCCGCACCTAGCACAAAGTCGACCGGAAACGGCGTGACCCCCAGCCACTGCCGGCGCGAATACCGCCCGTTCAACCGGCTCTGCAAGAGTCGTTGTAACAAACGTCTCAGGCCGGGAAGCCTCGCCAGCGGCAAGAGATCGAGAGCGATTTGCGCCAACCCTGGAAAGGCAAACCCTCCATGTTGCAGGCTGCCGTCTTCATAGTGCAGCCGTGGACCGCACACTCCTGCCGATCGGTTGTCCCGCATGAAAGTAGCCAGCTTGCCCAACGCATCGTCCACCACTTCAGTGTCCGGATTGAGAAGAAGAACGAGGTCGGGTGCCGAAGCAGCGCGTTCCCGGCTGCCCGCTCCGAATCCCAACCCTCTCAGGGCGAGGTTATTGGCGCGCGTAAAGCCAAGGTTGTCGGTCATGGCGATGAGATTCACATGCGGAAACTCGTCGGCGACCATCTGCGCGCTGCCGTCATGGCTGGCGTTGTCGACGACTGTTACGTCTACGGCCAGCCAGTCCTCACTATGCCGGGCAGAGCCACTGACGCTCTGCAGGCAGCGGCGCAATAGATCGCACACGTTATAGGAGACGATGACTACGGCCAAGCGCATCTGACTGTCCGTTCACTGGGTCGACGTTGTGGGTTCAGGCAGAACGCTCATTCCATTCCGACATTGACGGTGATGCGGTCGATGAAGTCGTTGGGATGGCCGTATGCTTCATGGATCAGACCTCCCCACCAGAGAACGTTTCCTCCCGGTGGCCTTCCTTCAAAGAGAATACAGCCGCTGACTCTGCCAGACTTGCCGGGCATCAAGTACCACGCACTCTCCTCTTCGATTTCGAGGTACTCCAAGTCCTCTTGGCGGCCTATGGCCCAACGAAATGGATATGGATACCCTGTTGTGCTGAAGTTGAGTCCAAATCGAAACACGCCAGGTAACTCAAACCAGTACTTGCCCAGGTTTTCCGGCCTCGAAGCGATAGTGTTGAAAGTGTCATGGGTGAAGTCTTCGGGGAAATGGTACTCCTGTCCAGGCCAGGGGCCGTTAGTGCGGACAGGTACATCGCCTTCATTCTTGACGATCGCGGTAAAGCAGAGCTTCCGGCCGAGCGGAACGCTGACGACTCGATTGACCTCGTTCACCCAGTCTATCTCGCCTTGAACAACATCGGCTCGCGGCCTGCCTCCCATTTCAATTGTCAAAGAACGGGTGACGCGCACCCGATTGCCGGCAAGGTCATTTGCCTCCCCTACAACCAGGTATTCGCCGTCAGCGGGCGGCTCAGCGTTCAGGTCGACGCCGCCGAAATACTTGTAGGTGTGATTGCCAGGCTCTTCAGGTTCGATGGTATTGGGCCCTTCAGCGATATGAACCTTCAAGCTCGGACTGTTGGGGTCCAGAAGATAGACCTGTATGTTCTGCACCTCTTTCGACAGGTTATAGGAAATGCTCACCCAGTCGTCCCGCAGACCGTCCAGATTCGGACGAAACACTTTGGGCATGACGGCAAAGCTCTCAAGTTGCGGCAGTTCAGTGTCGCCGTTCTCCAACGTGATCGTACCGTCAGCAGTTTCCCTGTTGGCGTCGTCGTCGGCAGCCTGCACAAACCAGCGGTACTTGCCGTCCGGCAAAACTCGGCTGAGTATCTCGTTGGTGCCGTCTTCTAGCTGTTCGACCTTGGGCTCATCCATCACGCCGCCCCACAGCACACTGTAGCTGCCGGGGGACCGGCGGCGGTTCTGACGAAAATAGAACCTTTCGCCGTCTTCGTCCTCGAAAAAGATACTGACATACGCTGAGCGGCTGAGCGTATATCGGATCTCAGTGGCATCGGTGTCGCCGTCGGCATTAGGAGAAATCTGGTCGGGCGCAACAGTCACGTCCCGCAGCAGCGGTCCAAATCCCACATTCAGCCGGCCGCAGCCGGCCAGCAGCAGGGCGAAGACGATGGTGCAAAGGGCATTCTTGTTCATGGCATAGTTGGCTGGGGGATCAGACTTGCAGACTACGCAAGTGCATCAAGAACTTTCGTTACGCCGTCGATGGTCTCCTCAACATCCGAATTGGTCATGGAGGGATCCACATTCAGAACGACCGACCTGGCCAGAATATCGAGCGAACGCGGGCACATGTCCGGCGAGTAGGCCACATCTCTTCCAGCCCAGCGCCAGGGACCCCCGGAGTCCGTCCAGGCGCGTTTCGTGAGTACGGGAAACCAGTGAGCATAAACATGGAAATCTCTTCGGTCCGGCCGGTAAAGGACGCTGGCAGAGATGTTTTCGGCGTTCAAGGCATGTGCTACTGCCTGGGCCTTGGCAGGTGTCTCAAGGAACATGGTGAGGCTGATGGCGCTGTCGCCGTTGGGATCAGGTAGATCTCGAAAGGTGACACCTTTATCTGCGGCGGTTGAACTGATACCGGTCAGCAGCAGCTCCTTCCTGGCCCGGGCGGCGGCAACAATGCCCTGCAACCGTCCCAACTGCACCAGTCCGATGGCTGCCGGAATCTCCGCCATTCGGAAATTGGTCCCCCACAATACCTCAACGTCTGGAAGCTCCAGCCGGTTCCAGGCGGCCACGTCGTGGAACATGAAGGCCCGCTGCCAGATCTGCCGGTCGCTGGTCGTCACCATGCCGCCTTCTCCGGTCGTGATGATCTTGCTGAACTGAAGGCTGAAACAACCGACGTCCCCGATAGAGCCAAGCCTGCGGCCCTGGAAGCTGGCGCCGTTTCCCTGGGCGCAGTCTTCGATAACCCGCAGCCCGTGACGGTCGGCGACTTCAAGAATCGCATCCATTCGTGCCGGCGCGCCGCGCATGTGCACCGGCATGATCGCTTTGGTGTGAGGGCTGATATTGCGCTCCACATCGACAGGGTTGAGAGTCAGCGACTCATCGATCTCAGCGATGACTGGAATGCCGCCGACTGCCATGACGGCCGTGGCAGAGGCCATCCAGGTGTAGGCCGGCAAAACTACTTCGTCACCGGGCCCAATGCCGATCCCCTGCAGTCCGCTGATCAACGCCGCAGTGCCCGACGTGACCGCCAAGGCATGAGCCGCGCCGACCGATGACGCGAACTCCCGCTCAAAGCAGTCCGCTTTCGACTCGCCGTCTTCATGGCCCGAAAAACGAAACAGCCGTTTGGCGCGCAATACGTCGAGGACGGCCTGCTCCTCCTCTTCATCAATGGCCTGGCCGCCGGGGGCCAGATTCGAATCCACTCTGCTGCGGGCAGGTGTCCCCCCGTGTATGGCGAGCGCTGACGCGTTTTGGACTGTCATGCATCTATCTCCAGTACAGCACAGCAAGCGGATGAACGACGAGCGTCGAGAGCGCGGCGGCGCCCACCCTTTCCCGCCCTCAGGTGGTTCGCCCAGAGCGCGACCAGTATAACATAGTGCCAACCGGTTGACAGTCTGCGGGAGTCGTGTTTAACTTCCCGAACTGTTCCGACTGTATATGAAGAATTCTGGAGTTGAAAATATGGAAAAGATTCGATGGGGTATTTTGGGAACCGGGCGCATCGCCGGCGACTTTGCGACCGGGCTGGGGGCGGAGAAGGATGCCGAGATCGTCGCCGTCGGCTCACGGACGCAGGAGACGGCCAACAAGTTTGCCGATCGCTTCGGCATCCCAAACCGGCATCCTACCTACGAGGCCCTTACAGCCGACCCGGACGTGGACATCATCTACATCGCCACCCCCCATAATCTGCACAAGGAGAACACGATCAGCTGCCTTCGCGCCGGCAAAGCGGTGCTGTGCGAGAAGCCGTTCGCGATCAACAGTTCCGAGGCCCAGGAGATGGTCGATTGCGCGCGCGCCGAGGGCCTGTTCCTGATGGAAGCAATGTGGACGCGATTCCTGCCCCATATACGTGAGATGGTTCGTCGCATCGAGGAAGGACAAATCGGCGACATTCGTCTCTTTCAAGGAGATTTCTGCTATCGCGCTCCGGTGAATCCAGAACGGCGCACATTCAATCCCGCGCTGGGCGGCGGTGCCTTGCTTGACATCGGCGTATATCCGATTTCGCTGGTCCACCACCTGCTGGGAGGGCCTGCTCGAATCGCGTCGCTGGCGCACTTGGGCGAGACCGGCGTAGACGAGCTGGCCGGCATCCTATTCCAGTACGACGACGGTGCACTGGCTGTGATGTCCACTGCGGTCCGAGCCAATACGCCGCATTCGCTCCTCATCAGCGGGACAAAGGGAGAGATTCGCGCCGATGATCGTTGGTGGGCCCCGTCAGGCTTCACCATCAGCCGCGACGGCCGCGAACCGGAGACTGTGCGCCCCGATTTTATCGGCAATGGGTGGAACTATCAGGCCGTCGAATGCGGCCGCTGTCTGTGGGACGGCCTGACCGAACACGAACTGATGCCTCTGGATGAGTCGCTGGCGATCATGCGTCTGATGGACGGCTTGCGCGAAGACTGGGGGCTGCGCTATCCGATGGAATGAGAACGTGGGCTGAGTCCTTTTGACCTCCAAGAGCAGCCTCACGGGGCTGCTCTTGTTTCTTAGCCGACCGCCTGCCGGCAGTATTGCAGGCTGCCCCGCAAAAGTTCCACAATCCGGCTGTCCGGCGCACCGGCATCAAGGGCATCCGGGTGAAGCTCCAGCGAAATGGAGTAACCGTATCCGCCAACGGCCAAACGGGCTAGCAACGCGTCCAGCCGCAACGAACCGTCTTCAGGGCGTCGGTGTTCGCTGCCGTTGTAGTTGCTGAGATGTACGTGCTTCACTTTCTGTCCCCATCGGCTGTATGCCTCTACGGGGTCCAGGCCCCAGGTACCCAAGTGGGTTGTATCCAATGTAATATGGGGAAAGCGCGTGATGTCGTCAAGCGTTGCGCGGCTGTGTGCGTTCCAGCGGGCCGGATTGAAGCGCAGCCCAAACGTGCGATTCGCCGGCAAGTTTTCAATGCACAGCAACACGTCGGTGGTGGCCTGCAGCGCCGCGTAGCATTCAGTTAGCCAGTCCGCATACTGGCGGCCGGAATCGAAAGGATTGGGCAGTAGCAGGCTTCGCCCGGCGGCCTGCAGAAAGGCATATCCGAAGCGCATGGGGAGGTGGTGGACGACCACCTGCGAGCCCAGTTCAGCGGCCAGTTCGGCGGTGCGGGCGATTGCGCCGTACTCGGTCTCGCCCCAACCGCTGCAATTGCGGCTGAATGGGCTGTGGAGGACTGGGATCGGCATCTGATGGCTTTCCATCAGTTGTCGCAGATAGTCGGACTGGCGAGTGTCCCAACGATGATCAAGGAGAAGCTCGATGCCGTCAAATCCGGCCTCTGCCGCCAAGGCAAAGACGCGGTCGATGCTGTAGTTGTATAGTGAACCGGTGGATAGAATAAACCGCATGACAGTTTCTCCGGACATCTGAGATCTCAAGCCGACCCCATCGAGTGGGGCGGTCCAAGAAGTACGGGGGCTGCTTCAGTCAGGAAACGTTCGCGCCAAGAATTGGGACAGTGAAGTCGGAGAACGATCCAGCAGCCAGCCCAGGACGTTGCCGTTTCCTATCAGTCCGTAACTGTCGTAGTATCGGAACATGGCGGCCAGCGCCCGGACTGTCCCAGTGAGCATTCCGCTGGACGAGGCAGACGATTCCCACGCCTCAATAGATATCTGAATTGCATCTACAGGGCTGCCCAAACGGTCGCCCAGTGTCAGCGCTATCTCCTCCGAGGAGAGATTCTCGGGTCCGGCCAATTCGTAAATCGCTCCATCGTGCCCGGATTCTGTCAGGACGCGCGCAGCGGCCAAGGCAACGTCAGCCAGGTCAACGAGAGAGAAGCGGGCCCGAATGTTATACGGTACCACATACTTGCCTTGCGTCGCAATGTCCTCAAGGTAGCCAAGCACGTTCTGCATGTACGCGCATGGCTGGAGAATTGTGAAAGGCAGGCCGCCGCGAAAGATCTCCTCTTCCACGCGCAGCTTTTGCCAGTGGTGGGGCATCTCTTCTGTTTGCGGGTGAAGCACCGAGTGGTAGACGATGCGTTTGACGCCGGCCAACCGTGCGGCCTTCACTGCCAATCGACCGACCTCAACCTCGCGGGGATACATGTTGGGGCAGATGAGATAGATCGCTTCTATCCTGCGGCACGCCTCCTCCCACAGGCGCGGATCCCCCAGGTCGCCGACAACTGTATCTTCTGCTGGAAGGTCCTCGGACTGTTCAGGACGCCGCAGCCAAGCGCGTGCAGGCTGTCCGGACTGGGCCAATGCGTCAAGGACGGCCTTGCCGGTCTTGCCGGCTGCGCCGGTCACCAGGATCATACGGGGATAATCTCGTCGACGGGAACGGCAAATCCTTCCAGAACTACTGAACGGGCGGCTTCACCTTCCTTCCACTCTCCATGTCGCACGTAGGTTCCGCTTCGTAAGACATGGATCTCTACCGTCCGCCTGTGGGGATCGATTATCCAGTATTCGGGCACGCCCGCCTCTTCGTAGAGTTCGTATTTCAGGCTTCGGTCGTGGGCTGGGTTAGAAGGAGACAGAACCTCGATTGCCAAGTCTGGAGCACCTTCAATGTAAGTTTCTCCTACTATGTCGAGTCGATCTTTGCGTACGAAAAGTATGTCTGGCTGTACAGGGTCTCCTAACTTTTCGGGGAGAAGAACATCGATGGGAGCACCGAATGCTGTTCCAACTTTATGCTCCTCAAGAAACGCCTCCAGAAAGTAAGATAGCCGGAATATGACTCGCTGGTGCAGTGGTCGCGGCACCGCCGACATGTAGAGTTCTCCCCGTATTACTTCGTATCGGGGAATTATATACATTACTAGACAGGGCGTCCAATTTGGATTGTACGGAGTCTGGACAGAATGTATTCACCCCTGTTCATAGCGACAGACAGCGGCTGGGCGACATTTCGTCCGGTCAATTCGACGTTCCCACGTTTGACGCGATCAAGTGTTCTGTGATAACCTGCTTTCAACAGGTAGCACCTTTGCCCGAAATTTCTCGGGCCGCTTCATATCGTGAAAAAGAGAAAGAGCACCCATGGTTTTTCCGGCCCGGTGCTCTCTCTCAGATCGACGAAAGGGATAACCCCCGTCTCTACTTAGTGTAGTGAATCTCCTTAAAATTGTCAATATCTGGTGAGAGAGCTCCGACTTGGCGGAAACGCCGGTGCGGAGCTCTTTCATTTTGCCCCGGGAGATATTGGCAATGAGAACACTGACCCGAATCTACAAAAGAATGTGGCTGTTCATAGTGGTACATCCGCATCAGGTTGAACACCTACTGCATCTGTGCCACTTCGTCCATCTGTACCTGCATTGAACAAAAGGAGGGATCATGACAAGGGAAAACATGAGCCTGTTCACAATGTTCAAGCACTTCTCCGAGGAGCCGGCGGCCAGAAAGTGGTTCGAGAGCATTGTGTGGCCTAGCGGAGAACGGTTCTGCCCCCGTTGCGGTGGCAACAACACGAAAGAAGTGCCTAACGAAAAACCGATGCCGTATCACTGCGGCGACTGCCGCAAGTATTTCAGCGTGAAGACCGGGACCGTCATGGAGAAAAGCAACCTCAAACTCCACAAATGGGCAATGGCGATCTATCTCATCGCGTCCCACCCGAAGGGAATCTCCAGCTTGCAGATGCACCGCGCCCTCGGTGTAACCCAGAAGACTGCCTGGATGATGATGCAGAAGATACGCGAGTGCTGGAGTCTCGAAGAGGGAAACCTGTTTCTTGACGATATGCTGTCCGGCGAAGTGGAGGTTGACGAAACCTACATCGGCGGCAAGGAAAAGAACAAGCACGCCAAAAAGAAGATGCGGCTTGGAGGCGGCGTTGCCGGCAAAATTCCGGTCGTTGGCGCCCAGGAAAGAGGCGGCCGAGTCTTTGCCAAGCCCGTCCCAAACACGAGTGCAGAAGTGCTGAGCATCTTCATTGCGCAAAACGTCCGTCATGGTTCGATGGTGTACACCGACAATCACCGGAGCTATCCCCTGAGCATACCTTTTTGGCACTACGGCCACGAGGTAGTTGTACATAGCAAGGGCGAATATGTCAGGGGAGCTGCGCACACGAACAGCATCGAATCGTTCTGGGCTGTCTTGAAACGGGGCTACATCGGCTCCTACCACTGGTGGTCGCAAAAGCACCTGCACCGCTATGTCAAAGAATTCAGTGGCCGCCACAACATGCGGCACATGGCAACGTCGGAGAAGATGGAAGAGATCGCCAGAGGACTCCGCGGAAAATCTCTGGCATACAAGGAGCTGACCAGGTAGGACGATCTTCCCCTAACACCCCTCTACCCTGTATCTATTGCATCTGTAACACCGCTCTGGTACAATAACGGCACACCACAGTAATACGCGATCCTGAAACGCTAGGACAGGAAGTTGGCGCGTTATGCGCCCCCTTGCTGGCTCTGAAACAGGATTGTGTATTGCTGTGGTGGCATCCACTTCCTGTCACCACCAAGGGGGCACCGCGATGAAACGAAACCTGAAGTTGCTGTTTGGAATGGCGATCATTTTCGCCATATTGACACCGCAGTTTCTTTTTGCCCAGGATGGAATTTCACTAGAGAGTCTGTCTGAGAGAATCGATACTCTCTTTCAGGGGCAAAACGACTCAAACAAACGCATTTCGGCACTAGAAACGAGACAGGCACCGACTCCGACCAAGACACGGCGGCCAACTCGTACTCCAACATCTACGAGGCAGCGACCACCGCCAACTGCAACCCGCAATGTTGAAGCGACTGCCACAGCGCGGGCTCGCTATCGTGCCACCCAAGTGGCACGAGCCAACGCGAAAAAATCCGGCATTTCGGAGTCGGAATATGAGGAGAAACTGACGGAAATGACAGAGCTGGCGACAGCGGCAATGATTGGAATAAACGCGTCATTCAACAGGCCGCAGTTGAACAACCAGAATTGGCATGACCTGTTGAATATATACCTGGAAACGCTCACTGACTTCTATGACAGTGCAAAGGGTATAAAGCCGCCAGCTTCCCTGCAATCGGCCCACAATGTGTTTGTGCAAGGAGCGAAGCATTGCGCCAACGCTTCTGCACTCATCACTGACGGGCTCAAAAAACGTGACGGCGATCTCTTTGCAGAGGCTGCAAATGAAATCGACGAATGCACTCGACTTGTCGGCATGGCAGTGAATATGATGCAGTAGCCTGCTGACCAGCCACCCAAATCATGGTGCAGTATGTTGGTCACAACAAACAGGGTAGTTGGGTGTCTCCGCTGGGGCCTTCATCTTGCGATGAACCCCCTGTGGAGGCCCCGGCGGGGACCACCCCCGTACCCGGCTGCCCTTGTCTCTGTTGTGACCAACACACTGCACCATGATCCAGTGAAAGGAGAGCCTATGTCAAAGTCATCGGCAAAGGAAACAAAGAAGAAGAATGAAGAGGTGGCGATACGTGCCACCCCGGAAAAAATCGCCCAGGCGCTCTTCGCCCCGGTCCGACGCAAACGCGAAGCCAAATTGAAGGCCGAGGCCAAGAAGCAGGACGCCTAATACACCTGGGTACGTGTGTTCCGCATAGGATCATCTTCTCGTTGCGGTTGCCGTGACTGCGAGGCGCCCAGTTCCGGCCTGCCTTTCCGTGACCCAGTCTCGACGGGTCGATAGTTGGCCGAAGACGGCAATTTTCTCTTCGGGCGGAATCCCGATTCCGTCCCCTCTGGATACGGTGAACCCAACGCAGGGTTGCCTTTGTACATGAGTGCTTCCTCCTGGATGGACTGAACGTTCGTCCATATTCTACGCATATTCTCGCAAAAAGCCAGCTTGACATTTCGGAAGCCATTCTCCAAGATAAATTTGATGATTTTCCCTTGTGTCTAGCATTGTATATAATTCCCTCGTATCGCTTGCCGTCGTCTGGGAGAAGGGCATAGTCGTCATACGTCCACACGCCCTTGGTCGGAAGCTGCACGGTCTGTGTAGCATAATTTGCCGTCACCGATTCCCGTACTCTCCGCACTTTGCCTCTCCTTCCTCAATCTCAGAAAGCCGCGCATAATGGCCGGTAACCTACCTGGTTACCGGCCATTGGTGACTCGCCGCGTTATCCGGTTTATCGAGCGGCTATTCGCCACCCTCCACTAGCTCGACCTCAATGGGTGCGTAGTTGTCTCCCATCAAGTCGCCTTCCAGCAGTGCGAGTGCCGACTCTGCAAGATCAGTACGAAATGCGCCTTCGCTGGGCACATCGGAAATAACGCCGCCTTCAACGGACACCTGCACGGTCTGGTCCCACAGGGCTTGGTCCATCACGCCGATTCCGGCCGGCGAAGGCCAGATTAGCTGATTGATCTCGTTCAGCTGCCAGGTCATGTGGCTGCGGCCGAGCGTGGGGCCATTGTCGAGGACAACCTGTACACAGGCGTCAAAATTGTCACGGCAGAACAGCCAGCCCTTGAAGCTGGCGGCCAGGAAGCGAACCGCAATGTCCTCATTGCCCTCCTCCGCCAGCCAGGACTCGCGGGCGAAAACATGATCCTGCAACATGGCGGTGCCGACGTCGTTGAAGTCGATGACCACCAGATCAGACGGCTGATAGAGTTCGCCGGTCTCTGGGTTGACTGCCTCCAACACCTGGGCGTACTCGTTGTAGATCATGGCCTGGGCCGCGTCGAGCTCCCGGTTGAGCAGAGCCAGCATGTCGAAGCTCTGCTGGATGATTGTGACGTCGTCCGGGTTGTTCGGGTCGATGCCTTCAGCTCGCATCGCCACGAACAGCTCATGCTCATTGCCGAATCCCCAGGTACCGATCTTCTTGCCCGCCATGTCGGCGATGGTTTCAACCGGCGCGTCGGCCCACGAGACCTCGAGGGTACCGCTGCGTTGGAATACCTGGGCGATATTCACCAGATCGGCGCCTTCAGCCCGAGACGCCAACACCTTGGGCACCCAGGCCAGGCCGAACTCAGCCTGGCCGGAGGCGACCACTTGCTGGGGAACGATATCGACAGCGCCTTCAAGGATGGTCACGTCCAGGCATTGCTCCGCATAGAAGCCCTGATCGACCGCGGCAAAATAGCCGGCGAACTGGGACTGTGTCACCCACTGGAGTTGCAACTTGACCGCCGTAGTTTCGGCACAACCCGCGTCGTCTGACGCCTGTTCCGCGCCAGACTCCATCGCCGGAACAGCCGGTGCTGCGCACGCTCCCAAGACCAGAACGAGAAGTACGCACCCGGTCAGCAACAGCGTTTTTCGATTCGTCATGAGATCCTCCCAATGAACTGTGATTGCGTGAGACGACTTTGACTATGCGCGGAAAGTCGGATGCCAAGGCAGGGCCAGCCGTTCCGCAAGCAGGATGACGAGATAGATTGTAATGCCAATTAGACAAGCGACAATAATGGCGGCCCAAGCCGACGCGAAACGGAATAACGCCGCCTCTTGGGTAATGAAGACGCCTAGTGCAATGCGGGGACCGCCAAAATACTCGCCAACGATGGCCCCTATCATGGCAAGCGCCCCCGCCACCTTCAGGCCGCTAAACAGTGATGGCAGCGCGTTTGGGATCCGCAGCTTGAAGAGGATTTCGGTGTCGCTGGCTGCATAGGAGTGCATCAGTTCCAGCGAACGGCTATCGACCGAAATCAATCCTCGCAAGGTATTAATCATGATGGGAAAGAAGATCATTACCGTTACGATCGCCATTTTGGAAAACGGATTATCGATGCCAAACCAGTTGTTCATGATCGGCGCAAAAGCGATAATCGGCATCGAGTTGGCCGCGATGGCGAAGGGAAGCAGGGCCTCGCGCGTGGCGGTCCAACGCGTCGTAGCAAGCGCAACGGCAATGCCTGCCAGTGTGCCCATGGCCATTCCGCCCAGCGCCTCTTTCAACGTGAACCAGCTTGCCGCCAGGATTGGTGTCAGGTTGCTTCCCCGCACCACCGAAACGGTGCGGCCCCCAAACGGAAACTCCACCCAGCGGGAGTTCTGCAGATTCTCCTCGATTTCCGGTGTCAGTCCGCCGGGCAAGACAACGAAAAAACGGTTACCTAAGGAGAGCTCTGCGCCAGACTCCACTGTTGACGCCCTCCCGCCGAGAACGACAACTTGAGCGAGATTGCCCAGGATGGCCGATGGCTTCGGCAGCAAAAACTGCTGAATGTTGAAGGCTGTTACCAGCGTCTCCCACAAGATGACGAGCGCAATGAGAATCAGGACTGGCGCCCAGATGCGCTGCCTACTCTCGCTCATGCCGGCGCCCTGTTGGCTTCCTGACCACCCTCGCTGATGCGCAGCGCATCCCTGACCTCAGTCTCCAACTCGAAGAAGCGAACGTTGCTGCGCGTTTCCGAATTTCGCGGCTGGTCCAGGTCTATGGCGATATCGGCAGTGATGCGTCCGGGGCGGGCGGACATGACGATCACCCTCGTCGAAAGAAAAACGGCTTCAGTGATGCTGTGCGTGACGAAAAGCACTGTGGTGTCGGTCTTGCGCCAGATGTTGAGAAGCTCCAAGTTGAGCCGCTCGCGTGTCATCTCGTCCAGCGCGCCGAACGGCTCGTCCATCAACAGTATCGATGGTTCAAAAGAGAGCGCACGGGCGATAGCTACCCTCTGTTGCATTCCGCCAGACAGTTGCCAGGGGTAATGTGCGGCAAAATCGGTCAGTTCCACCAGTTCCAACATGGCCTGCGTGCGTCGGTCCCTTTCCGAGCGGCTGAACTGCATCAACTCCAACGGCAACTGTACATTCTTCGCCACAGTACGCCAGTCGTAGAGCGTGGCTGCCTGGAAAACGATTCCGTAGTCCTGATCGAGGCGGGCCTGGCGGGCGCTCTTCCCGTTGATAGTAGCGTCGCCTGATGATGGCTGAATCAGGTCGCCCACAACGCGCAGGAGGGTGGACTTCCCGCAGCCGGACGGCCCGATCAGTGAGGTGAAGTCGTTTTGTTCGATTTGGAGGTTGATTTCTTTGAGCGCATGGACTTGGTCTGCGGCGCCTTCTCCAAAGATCTTATCGACGTTTTCGAGAACGACAACAGGCTCTGTCATAAGTGATCTCTACACGGAAGGGGCGGCTGAAACACATCTGTGTAGTCCGGTCCAGAGGTGGTGTCGATTGTAGCATACGCCTTGTGTGGAAGGCAATCTCAGAAAAGCGCACCTGTATGACCTTAACAGTCTCAAGGCGACCGACAATTCCGATGGGTGATAGCGCCTGTTCCCGCAGGTATCGGAAGACGCAGGGACAGGCATTCAACCCGTCTGATCGGCCGTACCATGTCCAGAAACTCTTTGCCGCTACAACCTTAGTTCTCACGGCAAAACGGACGGCGTACAGATCCAATTCACAAGGTCGGATCATGACAGCCTGTTGCAAAGGGCAAGAAACCGGACTCGCGACGCACTTGTTACATAATGTGTGAGGATTCGTCAGATAATGTATTCTGTCCACAAGGCACAAGACATCGGTCTAAGACTGATCCGTGTCGAGTATCTCAGCGAACCGAAACGCAGATTCGACGCCGCAGCGGTCAGCGCAAATGCGGTTCTGCCTGATGTCCGGGCTTTGTTCCACTTTCGATTCGTCAACAGAATGAGGGAGATGCCGCCATGCCTGACAGATTGCCGCACATTCTGATTTTCAACCCGGACCAGTGGAGGGGTGACGTGCTGGGCCATATGGGCAACCCCGGCGCTGTGACGCCTGTGCTGGACCGTTTTGCGCAATCGGAAGGCGTTTCTTTCTCAAATGCCTTCTGCCAGAATCCGGTCTGTACGCCCAGCCGGTGCTCATTCATGACCGGCTGGTATCCCCACGTGCGCGGCCACCGAACCATGTTCCACATGCTGCGCCCGGACGAACCAATGCTCCTGCGGACTCTGCGTCGAAACGGCTACTATGTCTGGTGGGGCGGCAAGAATGATGTCGTCCCGGCCCAAAATGGTTACATCGACTACTGTGATATGAAGTATGCCCCGCCCCGACCGGAACGTCTCACACCGAACCCGCACCAGATGGCAGAGTGGCGAGGTGACCCGAACGGCGACAACTACTACTCCTTCTATGTAGGCCGGAGCGAGATTCCCCCTGGCGAGACCGTGGCCTACGACTCCGACTGGGCCATGGTAGAAGGCGCGATCGAGCAGATCAAAAACACGCCGCCGGACCAGCCGCTCTGCCTGTATCTGCCCCTCTCCTATCCGCACCCGCCCTATGCGGTCGAGGACCCTTGGTACAGCCAGATCGACCCGGCTCGCATACCTGACCGTACGCCGACGCCAGATAGCGCCCCAAGCGGTTGGGACACCTATCCCAGCCTGATGAAAGGGATATACGACGGTCAGCAGATGCAGGGTTGGTCGGAGCAGCGGCTGCGGGAGTTACGGCGCACCTACTATGGGATGTGCGCGCGTGTGGACCACCAGTTCGGCATGGTCCTGGAGGCGCTGAAAAAGGCCGGCATGTACGACGACACACTCGCTTTTTTCTTCTCCGATCATGGAGATTTCACCGGAGACTACGGTCTTGTCGAGAAGACACAGAACACTTTTCAGGACTGTCTGACCCGTGTTCCGATGCTGGTAAAACCACCTGCCGGTACCCCTGTGGCTCCGCGCGTCTCCAGCGCGCTGGTGGAACTGATCGATTTCCCAGCAACGGTGTACGCGCTCACCGGAATCGAAGCGGGGTATGACCATTTCGGACGTTCACTGCTTCCTCTGCTCGCCGGAGAAACTGACTCCCACCGCGATGCCGTCTTCTGCGAGGGCGGCCGCCGGCAAAGAGAGCGCCAGTGCATGGAGCTGGAAAGCAACGCCCGGCCGGGTTTCCTCTATTGGCCGCGTCTACGCCTGCAGATGAGCGAAGGGCCAGAGCACACGAAAGCGGCGATGTGCAGAACCGCCGAACACAAGTACGTCAGACGTTTCTACGAGCAGGACGAACTCTACGATCTGCGGGCAGACCCGAGGGAGACGCGCAATCTTGTCGATGACCCCGCCTACGGAGATGTGCTGGCGTCGCTCAGAGAGCGCATGTTGCACTGGTTTATGGAAACCAGTGATGTGGTGCCGCACGAAACGGACATGCGGAGGTGAAACTGAATCGCGACAGCGGATTCACGAATCAGAGACCTGCTTCTGCACGATCATGCGCTCCAACAAGGAGATGACGAGGAAAAAGGTCAAGCCGGTGAGCGACGCGAAGAGAATCGCAGCCCACAGTTTTTCCGGCCCGGTGGCATAGTATTGGTTGAAGTTGAGTATGACCCTTCCAAGGCCGTCGGCGATGCCGCTGGGCAGTTCACCGATGATTGCGCCAACCACACTGGCCGTGGCCGAGACTTTCAGCGCAGTAAAAATGTAAGGAAGGGCAGCCGGGACCCGTAATTTCCAAAGAATGTCCCATTTTGTGGCTGCGTATGAGTGCATCAACTCGAT
The DNA here is from genome assembly GCA_965204525.1 of Caldilineaceae bacterium. Lineage (GTDB taxonomy): Bacteria > Chloroflexota > Anaerolineae > Caldilineales > Caldilineaceae > Bin5. Next base: position 5,465,928 of record OZ241994.1, read on the forward strand.
TGCAGTCGGTTCCGGTGAGCGGAGACCCTGCAAGGTATTGATCGTTACGGGAAAAAAAGTCAGATAGGCAGCGATGACCGCAACAGAGAACCAGCTGCCGCCCAGCCAGATGACGACCATCGGGGCGACCGCCAGCAAAGGAACGGTCTGCGACGCCACGACATAGGGCAGCAGGCCCCGCTCCAGCAGCCCTGAGTGCGCGAAGACGACCCCAAGGACGAATCCGAGACATCCGCCGAAGAGGAAACCAAACACGGCCTCCTGCAAGGTAAAGAGCGACGCCCGCAGCAGAATTGTTAGGAGAATTGTATCGCTGCCGCGCCTCGGCGGCTCGAAAATCGTCTGAAAAATGTCCCAAACGTGCGGCATGGCCCGGTCGTCGGCGCGCACCGGCAATTCCAGTTCACAAAGGCCGACGGAGCCGCACAGAATACCGACGGACTTGCCGCCGTCCGACTGGGCCGGCACGGTGCCCCGCAAATGCGCCCCCCCCGGCGCCCCCAGCAGCTTATAGGCCTCCCATAGCAGCGCCAGCAGCAGGACGATAAGGATGAAATAGCGGACTGCACTGAGCGATGACAGTCTGGCAAATTTCACAGTACCTCCGCAAAAGGTTTTCGCCGCAGAAAGCGCCCACCGCCTGCAGTGCCCAACCAGTCGGCCCCGTCCACAATCACCTGCCCGCGCAGTAGTACCTTCTCCGGCCAGCCCCGTACTCGCATGCCCTCGTAGACGTTATAGTCCGTGTTCATATGGTGTGTGGCCGCGGATATTGTGTGCTCCTTGTCCGCATCCCAAATGACAATGTCGGCATCGGAGCCGACCGCGATCGTACCTTTACGAGGATAAAGGCCAAAGATCTTAGCCGGATTCGTGCTTGCAATCTCAACAAAACGGTTGGCATTGTAGTGGCCGCCGCCTACGCCTGCATGCCACATTACCGGCATTCGGTCCTCGATGCCGGGCATGCCGTTGGGGATCTGGTGAAAGCCTTCCATGCCCAGCTCCTTGCCTGCGATACGTCCGTGGACGCCGCCCTCGTACCAGAAGGGGCAGTGGTCGGTGGAGACCGCCTGCAGGCCACCATCCGCCAGCGCCTTCCACAGAATGACGGCATCCTTGGGCTGCCGAACCGGCGGCGAGCAGACGTACTTGGCCCCCTCGTACCCGGGCTTGGCCAGGTCCTCCTCAAAGACAAACAGATACTGTGTGCAGGTTTCCCCCATCACGGGGAAGCCTTTTGCCCGGCCCAGCGCAAGTTGCTCGACCGCCTCCTCGCAGGTCATGTGGACCACGTAAAGAGACGCACCGCTGATACCCGATAAAGCAATGGCTCGCCCGGTCGCCTCCGCTTCTGCCATGGCGGGGTGGGCCGTCGCATGATACTTGGGCGCCGTCTTCCCCTCATCCAGAAGCCTCTTTGTCAAATCGGCGATTACATCTCCGTTCTCTGCATGGACCATCACCAGTAGCCCGTGTTTCGCGGCAACCTGCATTGCGCGAAATAGAGTCGTGTCGTCGACCTGGAAAAGCCCCTTATACGCCATGAAGAGCTTGAGGCTGGTAATTCCCTCGTCAATGACGGATGGGATTTCCGCCATAACATCGTCGCGCAGGTCAGTGATCGCGACATGAAATCCGTAGTCGATCGCTGCCTTGCCGGCGGCCTTTGCGTGCCATGTTTCGATGCCCTCCTTGAGCGTGCCGCCGACCGGCTGGATGACAAAGTCGATGTGGGTTGTGGTTGCGCCGAATGCCGCCGCGCGATGGCCGGTGAAGAAATCGTCCGAAGAAACGGTCCCGCCGAAAGGCAGCTCCAAGTGCGTATGAACGTCGATTCCGCCGGGCAGCAGGAGCCTGTCTTCGGCGTCGATCACGTGCGCGCCCTCAGTGGGCAGATCGAGACCGATCAACGCCACCCTTTCGTCCTCAATCAGGAGATCGGCGCGCACACTGTCGGCGGCTGTGACAATTATTCCGTTCTTGATCACGGTTGGCATATCGGGCTCCTTCCTGTCCAGCGGGCGGAATCGGCTTTCATCGGTAGACTATTACATTCTACTCTGGACGATAGGCAATCAGGCGGCAACTATTCTGTCGTACATGTCGGGCCGGCGGTCGCGCAGAAACTGCCATGTGTCCCGTACCTCCTTGATCAGATCCAGGTCCAGGTCACGTACTACCAATTCCTCCGCGTACGGGTCGCCCTGCCCCGGTAGGTCATCGCGCTCTCCCAGCGTAGTCACAAACTCGCCGCGCGGCGTGCAAAAGTAGCTCTGGCCGTAGAAGTCGTTGTCGCCCAATTCCGCTTCCACGCCGACACGGTTTATCGTGCCGACGAAGTAACCGTTGGCGATGGCGTGACTGGTCTGTTCGATGCGCCACAGATGCTGAGAAAGGCCGCGCGAGGTAGCGGACGGGATGAAAACGAGCTCGGCGCCGTTCAATCCTAGCATCCGCGCGCCTTCGGGGAAGTGGCGGTCGTAACAGATGTAGACGCCCACCTTTCCCACAGCCGTGTCGAAGACAGGGTAACCGAGATTTCCCGGTCGAAAGTAGAACTTTTCCCAGAAACCGGGCAGGTGAGGCAGGTGCGTCTTGCGGTACTTGCCCAAATAGCTCCCGTCAGCGTCGATTACGGCCGCCGTGTTGTAATAGAGTCCAGGCTGATCCTGCTCATACAAGGGAACCACCAGCACCATTCCGGTTTCAGCGGCCAACTGCTGCATCCGCTCGGTTGTCGGCCCATCGGGAATGTGCTCGGCGAGACTGTACCAGTGGGGGTCCTGCACTTGGCAGAAATAGGGCCCGTGGAAAAGCTCCTGAAAACAGAAGATCTGCACGCCTTGGTCAGCCGCCTGCCTCGCGTACTTTTCGTGCTTCCGGATCATTGACTCCTGGTCGCCGCTCCAGGAAGCCTGGAGCAACGCACCGCGGACGATGCGGGACATTTGAGGTCCTCCTGTCATTAGGGCAGGATTGAAATCAGCTTAGGTTGAATGCTTTTCAGGTCCAATTGCGGGGATGGCAACCGGAAGATCTACTGAGTGACACTTTCAGAAGAATTGACGGGTGATTCCAGCTCTTCAAGCGCCGACCCATATCCCAACAAGCGTAACTCATGGGTTACGTACCGCAAGACAGTATCCTCCATCGCCTGCGGATATTCTACCTTCCATTGATCGCAAATGGCAGGTCCGTGCTCACGCATGACGCGCGCCAACTGCAAGGGAAAGCGAATCGTCTCATTGGGCCGCAGAGTGTTCAGCAACACGGCCTCTTCCACACACTGGCGGTGGTGTGGGAGAAGGAAGCCGTTCAAGGCTTTGACGCCCCTGTCCCTACGACGCCCGCTCGCCGCGCAGAGCACATTCGTAAGTGCGAGCAATATGATCGAGTTGCCAGCCGCGCCAACCAGGTCCTCCCCGCGTCCCACGACCACAGGCAGCATAGAGACGCACCGCCAGAACTCAGCAATTTCCCTGCGCAGCAGTTCCGAGGCTGCTTCGGGTGTGAGTGCCTCGCCGGGTTGGGGTAACCAGGAAAGCGCGCCTTCCTCTTCGTACAGTACGCGCGTTTCGCCCTTCGTAACCTTTGCGACTTCCTCATCGTGAAGCCAGACGTCCAGCCGCATTGCCTCGTCAGTCATTGCGTTGAACATCCGGCCGTTGAACATCAGACGCACAAAGACCAGAGGCCGGATCTGGCCCAGCCATGTCTCAACGTCCCCGTGGAACTCATCAAACTTTCCGACGTCGACCAGTAAGTGGGCGTCTACATCGCTCCAGCGGTCCCCCGTTTCCTTACCGTAACTTCCGGTCAGCCAGGCGGCGCGTATTCGTGGGTCGGCTTCAACTCTGGCGGTGAGTGCCTTGATAAACCGGAACTGCGCTGTCGTCATGCAGCCTCCCGTGCCGAAACCTCTGTCACCAGCTCAAACAAACGATTGGGGCTGAGCGGAATCTCGCGCACCTCCAGTCCGATATCGCGGAAGGCGTTGTCCAAGGCCTGGGCGAACAGCGCGCCAACGGGAATCGCTCCAGCCTCGCCTGCCCCTTTCATGCCCAACGGGTTTAGCGGCGACGGTGTTACAACATGGTCGCTCACGATGTTAGGGACATCTGAGGCTGTGGGCAACAGGTAGTCCATCAATGATGCATTGAGCAGCGCGCCGTTGTCGTCAAAGTGCAACTGTTCGTAAAAGGCGTTGCCGATCCCTTGCGCCACGCCGCCCTGGATCTGCCCATCAAGAATCAAAGGATTGATCACTGTACCGCAATCGTGGACAACGACATATTTCTCTATCTCCACGAGAAACGTCTCAGGGTCCACCTTCAATACCATGGCATGGACGCCCGACGCGGTTGCGCCCCGTTCAGGCCCGAAATACTCGGTGGCCTCCAGCCCAGGCTCCGTACCTGGCTGGACCGCGCCGCGCATCGGGTTGGCTTCGGCGGCAAGCTGGCCGAGAGATAACGATCTCTGCGGCACGCCTTTGACCTGCACCCGTCCTTCGATCAGTTCCAAGTCCTCTTCGGCGACTTCCAACTTTTCTCCTGCCAACTTCAGGATTTTTGCCCGCACTTTGGCCGCAGCGGCGTGCATGGCATTGCCGGCAACGACAGCGCCCCGGCTGGCAAACGTACCTGCCCCCCAGTAGAAAAGGTCGGTGTCTCCGGTGACGATGTGGACGTCGGATACGGCCACTCCGATCTGTTCGGCCACAACCTGGGCAAAACTTGTGTAGTGGCCCTGGCCCTGCGTTCCAACCCCCGTGGCAACACTTACTTTGCCACTGGCCTCAACTGTAACTCTTGCGCCTTCATAGGGGCCGATGCCGGTGCCTTCAATATAGTTGACGACTGCAATGCCGACCCGCTCCCCGGCTTCTTCACGCCGCGGCTGTTCCGTCCTGATGAACTCCCCGTAACCTATCAGTTCCAGCGCTCTTTCCAGGGCAGGCTCGTAGTTGCCGCTGTCATAGACAAGCGGCGCGAAATCCTGGAAGATAATCTCATTGGAGTAGGGGAATCTATCGGGTGGGATGAAGTTCTTGCGCCGAATTTCAACCAGGTCGACATCCAACTCTTTCGCGGCAAGGTCCAGCAACCGTTCCATCACGAAGACGCCATGTTGACGCCCCGCGCCGCGGTAAGGGGTCACGATCGGCTTATTCGTAAAGACGCTGCTGAACTCCGAGTGGTAACTGGGCACGACATAAGGGCCGAGAAGAGTGCACTGGCTGTTTATGGGAACGGTCAGACCGTAGGGAGCGTAGGCGCCGGCGTCATGCAGAAATACGTCCTTCACGCCCAGAATTGTACCGTCGCCTTTCAGGGCAATGGTGGCATCGTGCACCTGGCCGCGTTCCTGCGTGGTAGCGTAGAAGTTCTCCTCCCGGTCTTCGATCCATTTGAGAGGACTGCCTAGTTGCAATGCAGCCCAGGGCAGCAATACCTCCTCCGGGTAGAACATCATGATCTTGGGCCCGAAGCCGCCGCCAATAAAAGGCGCAATTACGCGCACTTGGTGCTCCGACAGCCCCAACATGGACGCCAGGCCGTTGCGTATAGCAATAGGCGCCTGAGTCGTGTCCCAGATAGTCAGCCTCTGGCTCTTCTCGTCCCAGCTGGCGACGATTCCCCGGTTTTCCAGCGCCGCGGCGGTGCCGCGGTCGTAGAGGAAGCGGCGTCGAATAACCAAATCTGCTTCTGACTCGGCCTGTGTCCAGTTGCCTTTGGTCTGGGTAACGCGCGCACTGATGTTATGTCCCAGGTCCTCGTGTACCAGGGGGGCGCCCTCGTTCAGCGCGGCTTCCAGTCCAATGACCGCGTCCAGTGGTTCGTAATCGACGAAGATGTCATCGAGCGCGTCCTCAGCGAGATAGCGGCTCTCCGCTACGACCATCGCCACGGCTTCGCCTGCATGGCGTACCTTACCCTTGGCGAGCGGCGCCTGCGTGCGCTGATGGAATTCGAGTTGCTCTACTGGAGGCGGAGGCACCAGGAGAGGCCCCGGCTGCCAGAATTCGCCCAGATCGTCGGCAGTGTAGACGGCGGCCACCCCTGGGCGTCGACTTGCGCCCTTTACATCGATTGAACGAATTCTTGCGTGGGCCAGATCGCTGCGGAGGAAGGCTACGTGCAGCATCCCCGCCATTTGCACGTCGTCGGTGAAGAGGGCGCGGCCGGTCAGCAGTCGCGGGTCTTCATTGCGTTTGATCGGCTGGCCAAATTGACGCGTGGACATGACCTATAGTGATAGCTGTCGACTAAAGTCTGAATTCCTTGTGAGTAGGGCGCGCATTTGCGGGGTGACGGTCCTTCTTTGGTATCCACCGAACGGAGCGGCCAGCGCGCAGACCCCGCACGAAGCGCTGTCTTGCCCGCCCCTCAGTCACCTCACCCTTTCGCCGATACAGTCATTGCCTCTGGAAAATCCTGTTGCGTAGCCGTCTCTTCCCTGCCTGAGTTCCTCAGCCAGCTGCCCAGTCCCATTGGCACGGGATACAGAGCGGCGTTCAGAAGGAAAATGAATAGCGCGGTGAGGAGGTGGTCCGGCACGGTAAAGTGGGGCAAATATCTGAGGAATAGGAATTCGATCGTCGGTTGGGCGACGATAGTATAGCCAACCATGAAGGCGCCGGATGCCGCAAGTCTCACCTGCCAGTCGCCGGGTTTGAAGCCGAATCGGTCCATCAATTGGTATGTCAAGTCCAAGAGAACCGCACCAAGAATAAAGACGAGCGTTAACCTTGGCATAGCCCCGCTAACTATGTCGGCAAAGCTGGTCGCCGCGATTCTGATCCCGAAAAAGAAGAGCGCGAATGCCGTTGCAGACCAGGGCCCAGGAACTATCTTTCGAGCCAGAACGGACAGGAAGAAAGAGGATACTCCAATTGCCGTTGGATAGAGCCAGACGGGGCGCTGGGCCACATGACCGGTCACCTCGTTCATTTCCCACTCTGATGCGCCGATAATGAGAAAAACGCTCAAGGCCATGGCGAGGTAAAATAGGTTGACGAAACTGCGCCAATCTGGTCTGGAGAATCTCTCTCCAACAGGAAGCCTTACCAGTTTTTCTACAATCCCGAACATGGAGAAGAGGTGTCTACGACCGCGTGTCTCAGTTCTGGATCTGGCTGGAACCGCCCTATTCCCGCCACCCATTAAGAGCCCGGCGGCGAAAATGGGTAGACTCGCGGAAGACATTGCTATGAAAATGTGGGGAGGACTCCAGGCGGTCAGATCGATCCCGTAGAGTTCATGCCAGATTGCGTCGCCGGGGATGGAGAAAATTCCGTAGCCGGCAACGAGTACGGTTGCGCCCACATATGGATTGCGTCTGACCCAGCGTCGAGGATCGATGACACCCGCTCTCAGGTTGGGAATGGCGAGAGCTGACAGTCCGCCGACAGCGACGAGAAATGCAAGCAGAAAGCCGGCGTAGATCATCAGGTGAGGGGGCCACAGGAAGTCCTCTCCTCCAGGAACAATTCCTGTGACGACATGCTCGCTGAGATCCCAGTATCCCCCAACGCAAATCAGGAGGGCGCCAATGCCAACCAAGAGCGCAAGAGTATTGAAGAGTCGGGGAGAGTTGGAGATGTCATCCCTACTCTGTACGGTACCTGAAGTGTCGATTTTCCCCAACTGCTTCATCGGCGAAAAGTAGAGCCACCATGCCAGGAGTGCCAAGACACCTATTGCCAGTCCAGAATACATTAGGCCCTGCAAGAACAATGAACTCACGAGGATTTCTCCTGTATCAATCTAGCGCCCAACTGCACAGCCTCGACGATCTTCTGGTATCCCGTGCAACGGCAGATATTGCCCGAAAGAAGATCGCGGATCTCCTGTTCAGTTGGATCGGGATTCTGCTCAAGAAACGGGACCAACGACATTAGGATTCCGGGCGTGCAGAATCCGCACTGTAGACCGTGAGCTTCCCAGAATCCATGCTGTATCAGATGCATCTGTTGGGGGCCGGCGTCCAATCCTTCAACCGTTGCCACCTCTCGTCCGTTCGTCTGCACCGCGAAGAGCAGACAGGAGCGCACTGCTTCATTGTCGACCAGCACGGTACATGCGCCGCATACACCGTGTTCGCAGCCGACATGCGTGCCTGTCAATCCAATTTCGTGGCGCAGGAAATCGCTCAGCAATAACCGCGGCTCGACCGAGCGTTCATACTCGCGGCCATTTACCTTAACAGTGATCGTCCGGTCCAATATCCAATCCTGTTCCTCTAGTGTCTACCGGCCTCGGTTGCCTTCTCAATAGCCTTGGACAGGACACGCTCGGCAATGATTCGTGACAGATGTCGGCGGAATGCCGGTCCGGCATGGATATCTCCCACAGGGTCAATGTCCTGCGTCGCTGCGGTATCGGCCGCGGCCCGAATAGCCGGTTCCGTCGGCCGTTCGCCGACCAGCAAATCCGCTGCCCGTTTCGCTTCGACCGGACCTTCGCCTACGCTCAGGAATACGAGCCTCGCGTTTTCTACCGCTCCCCCACCGTCCAGTCCAACGACTGCCGCGGCCCCGCACATAGCGTAGTTGCCGTGTTGACGGGCAACCTCGTCGAAAGCCCAGCCGCTGCCAGGCGGTAAGGTGGGGAACGTCACTTCGACCAGCATTTCCTCCGGCAACATCGCGGTGACGAACAGTCCTACATAAAAGTCTCGCGCCGCGACCCAGCGCGCGTCTGTAACGCTGCGCACATACATGCGGGCGTCCAGCGCAACTGCCAGGGCGGGCAACTCAGCGGCCGGGTCGGCGTGGGCCAGGCTGCCCCCGATTGTGCCGCGATTGCGAATCTGGGAATGAGCGATGTGAGGCATGGCTTCGTGGAGAAGCGGCGTGACTCGCTGCACCAGGGCGCTGCGCTCCACCGAACGCTGCCGCGTCATTGCGCCGCAGCGGAGGCCGCTCTCGTCTTCTCGAATGAAGAATAGCTCGTCGATGCCGTTGAGATCGATCAGAGCAGCTGGCTGGGCCAGGCGAAAGTTCATCGTCGGCACCAGGCTCTGCCCGCCGGCCAAGAGCTTGGCGTCACCTCCGTAGTCCTCGAGCAGGCCCAGCGCCTCTTCCTGGGTCCGGGGCACATAATAGTCAAAGGCCGCGGGTTTCATCGTGCCCGCCCCTTCCTGCGGATGCAGTTGCCGATTGCAGACGGCATTTGCAATGTGAGAATCACGATCCCTTACTCTTCCACGAACGCGACTGCCCGGCAGAAGGCCGCCTCTCCGCCCTTGAATAGCCAGGGGAAGACGCCCACTGTCAGCCGTCTGTTCTGCAACTCAGGCGCTCCGATCTGTCCGCCCATGTTTTCTACGTGCATGCAGTCGTGGGGGAAAAGCGCATTATGGGTGAGCTGATAAGCTTCTTCTGGGAACAGCTCGTCTACAGCGTCCGAGCCGCCGAACTTCTCCTCGCACTGCTGGCGAACGCGCTGCCACTGCTCTAGGGCGCCTCTGCCCAGAAAGCGTCCTATCGGCAAATTCATGGGATGATCGGTCGAGATCATGTCCACGCCCCAAATATGGATTTCCTTGTCCAACAACCACTGACAGATGCTGTGATGAGGTCCCGGATGGCGGAGGATGTACTTTTCCTCGTCGCCCTCCTCGGCCAGGAAGGAATAGCGATGCCAGCCTGTATTGATGAAGAGAATGTCCCCTTTCCGTACCTCTACCCGCTCCTCAATATCCTCCGGGCGGAAAATGTCCAGCTCGTCAAGCATATCGCTCAGGTCTACGATTACGCCCTCGCCGTAGAGCCAATTCAGTGGGATCTGATCGATCGTCTTGCCATTAGTGACAAAGTGGCGCGGCGCATCCAGATGCGTACCCATATGGTTCGACGACTGAATGTACTGCGCATTGACGCCGTGCTCGGACTTGCGCTTGAAATACTTGACTTCAAATGGCGGATAGAAAGGCCAGAATGAGCAGTCTGCGTTCAGAGGTTGTGAAAGATCATAAGGGATCATTGCCCTGTTCTCCTCAATTCAATCATGGTCGGCTATCGGGTCAATTCCTGTTCCTAAAATCCATAATTCTCTGCAAAAGTCACGAGTGCCTCGGTGAAAAGCTCCAACGGCGGGCGAACGAGCCCGGCGCCGATCTGGCCGACACCTGCCTCTCTGTGAGCAATGCCGGTGTTGACCCTGGGCGTGATGCCGGTCTCTACGACTGCTCGCAGGTCGATTCCTACCGGCGTGCCTCGAAAATCAAGCTGTGGGATCGTGAAGGAGCTATGTTCAGCAGCCGTGATCTCGTACATTTCCAAGGTAGCGTTGAGCGCGTCCTGGGGCGTTCCGCTGACAAAAGTAACGATCGCCGGCGCGGCCGCCATCGCAAAGGCGCCCAGCCCGGCCGTCTCCGTTATCGTGCTGTCGCCGATATCAGGATTGCCGTCTTCCGCAGTGAAACCCGGGAAATAAAGCCCGACCGGTTGCGGACACGGCGAAGTGAACCAGCGCCTACCCAGCCCGCTGACGCGAATGCCGAATTCCGTTCCGTTTCGCGCCATGGTCGTAACGATGGTGCTTTTCTCGACTCCGTGTCCGGCGTCGGCCATGGCCTTGCAGGCCGCCATGACAGGGTTGAGGACACTGAGTGCATTATCCCCCAATGCCTCTATGATTGCGCCAGCCGTGGTCGGGTCCGGCGCCGCCTTGGCTATGTGCGGGGCCAGCTGCTTGGTGTAGAGGACCGAACCTGCCTTATTGCGATTATGGCCTTCATCACCCATGTGTAGCGCCTCAGCCAGCAGGGCCCGAATGTCCACTCCCGAACAAGCTTCAATTGCAACGCCAAGTACGGGCGCCATCACCTCGTGCATCCAACGCAGCCTTTCCTGCACCTCTTCGCTATAGGCCCCGTAGCGCAAGACCTTGCCATATCCCTCGTTAAGGTTCGAATAGGCCCGGTTCCCGTGCGTCATGTTCTCCACCACGTAGACGGCCATTGAAGGTGAGATCACACCTGCCATCGGCCCGACCGAACTGTGGTGATGACAGGGCGCAAGTTGGACTTTCCCGCTTACGATCAGCCGCTCGGCCTCCTCCTCGTCGCCGGCTTTACCCTCAAAGATCAACGCCCCAATTAGAGCGCCTCGTAACGGGCCGGAGGCCTGCTCCCAGGCAATCGGAGGGCCGGCATGAAGCAGCAGGTTATCGTGCATGCCTGGAATCAAATCGAGCGCCTTGCCCAGACCTGTCAGAACAGGCCGGGCCTCAGTCATTCGCTCAACGGCGGTCACATTGGCGCTGTCTATGATACTTGCCATGAAGCCCCTCCGGGCGACACAGTTGGTTCGGTGGTCGTTTCGATGCCTTGCCTACGAGTTGAGCCCGTCTCCAGCCAAAAAGGAGGCGGCCCATCATTCCTACCTGAGTCGTGTCAGCAGATTGGCCAGCCTCTCGTCGCCTCCGGCAGGAGGTCGCCAATCGACGTGCACGACCTCGGTGCCCTGGTCACGCAGACTGTCAGTGAAAGATTCAAGTCCCACATTGATGGCTGCAAAAGTGGACGAAACGTGCCTGTCCTCCGATGTTTGCGGAGCGCTTGGTTCCTGCTTCGACGACCTGAATGAACGACCATCCCCCGTGCCGGCAAACGCGTAGGCCACAGCGCTCAGTGCATCGTCATGCCTGGTAAAGACGTAAGCCCCTGCCCCCTTCAACTGCTCGATCTGTCTGTCCAACCCTTGTGGATCGCCGTCGGTTCCGATGACCACCGCTACGACCGGCAGAGTTCTCCCGTCCCGGGCAGCAACTGCGATTCCCTCTTCGATGGCTGGGGCAAGTTCACTTGCCGGATCCTCGTGTGCTCCATCGCCCAGCACGACATCGAGAAGTATGAGTCCCGTCTCAGGGTCTTGTGCTTCCTGCAATAAACGGCGGACTCGCAATTCGTTGTCGAGCATAGGATGCAAGCGTCCGACAGTGAAAGCGTCCCCGCCCAAATCTACGACCGTGTGACCCCTGCTGCGGTGCGGGTTGTCCAGGAGCCTACCTCTTGGCAATGGCACGTTAGAGTGAACCGACGCCAGCGAAGCCCGTAACAGGTAGAGTGCCTCGTAAGCCAGAGTGCCGCCGGAGTAGAGGGCACGCAGAAATGACTGCGGCAGGTGAGACGGAACAACCTGCGGCGCCTCTGTTTTCGACTGCGAGGACAACGGGTGTTTCTCAGTGCAACTTGTCGAGTCTGCAGATTTCGTAAGACTCACTGCAAGTTCAGCCGCCTCGTCCAGGGTCCTGGCGAACTGAATGTTGGCAGTGACATCTTCCTCTTTCTGCATTGAACAATACCCGATGAAATCTATGACCACCGGTTTGTTGCAGGACGCGGCTTCGGACATCAATTCCTGTGCAACCGACGTCGCGGGCGGCTTTGAAACGATTACGATCACCTCTGTCTGCGGATCGTCCTTCAGCCTTCCGAGAGCTTGTTTCGCCGATAGCGCCTGGACTCCATCAGACAGGTCGCGCCCCCCCGTGCCGAACGCCTGGGAAACGCCTCCCCCAAGTCTGTGAATGCCGACCATGATTGCCTGGAGCCCCGTACCGGAAGCGGCGACAAGTCCGATCCTGCCCCTGCGAACCCGGTTTGCGAAACCGAGCCCGACACCATCAATTCGGGCAGTGCCGCAGTCCGGCCCCATCACCAACAGACCCTTTACTGCGGCCCTCTCCTTTAGCGAGATTTCGTCTTCAAGACTCACATTGTCGCTGTAGAGGAAGACGTTCTTGCCCAGATTGAGAGCGTCGCGTGCGACTGCAGCTGCATAGCGGCCCGGAATCGAGATTAGAACCCACTCCGCCTCCGGAATCATACGTGTTGCAGATGCCAGACTCTTAGGTCGATATGCATCGGTATGTTGCGATCTGCGTGCGGCCAGGAGTTCATCCACGCGCGCCAAAGCCGCGCGGCCGGCCGTTTCGGATTCCGCCTTGACAACTAAGATTAGATCCTCTGGAGCGGCGGCTTGAAGGTCCTCGGTCAAGAGGGCGCTTTGAGCAAGCAACTCCTTGTTGGCCGGAGTGCCCATAACCACTCCGGCGTCCAGGATGTCGGGCAACTCGGCCAAGGCGCGCTGAAGCAGCATCAGCACGACGGAATCATAGTAAGAGCCGGCTCGTACTTCGGCCAGAGTTGCAGGGGCGCCGGCGCCGGCCTTGCCGTCTGGGGCCGAAGGGTCATCCACGGTTACACTCCAAAGCACTGTTTCGGCCGTTTTAAGTTCTCTTCCTTGGACCTGGGGCCTTTCGTTACCGAAACGAGAGGATTCCGGGGGCATTCTACCAGTCAATCAGGAGTCAGGCCAAAGATGCCAGTGGATTCACTTCGTGGACGCCGCCTGCTCCGAATTTCCGTCTGCCTGGGAAAGATTGTCGGTATCAATAGCCCCTGCAACCTCGTCCACATCGCGGTCAACCTTCATCGACCCGGCCGTCAATGCCTCATGCAGATTTCCGTCATTTAACAGGATGGGCAACGGTTGAGGTGGGGCGGGGCTGCCGTTGCTGGGTTGAATCGTCCGTTGCCAGTAACCTACATCGTGCCACGCGCCCATTTTGTAACCTACTTGCTCAAATGTCCCCGCGGCCCTGAAACCAAAGGATTCATGAAAACCTACGCTGGCCTCGTTCGGCAGAGTGATTCCCGCGTAAGCGCGAACGAAGCCCTGCAAGCGTAATATGGCAAAGAGTGTGTCGTACAGCGCTTGCCCCACGCCCAGACGCCTGCAACGGGCATGGACATAAACGGAAACATTGACCGACCACTGGTAAGCGGCTCGCTCACTGTGCCCCCCGGCGTAGGCATAGCCCAGCACTCTTCCCCGAGCAGTGCAAACCAGCCAAGGGTATTGGGCCAATGTCTTCGCTACGCGGGCTGCCATCTCCTCTTCTGAGGGCGGCAAGACCTCGAAGGAAATGGGTGTCTCGCGCACGATAGGCGCATAGATCGCCCGCATTCCTGTGGCATCCTGCGGTCTGGCCAAACGAACGATTGGGTCCATGTGGACGCTTTCCAATGCGCGAGCGAACCGAGTCACCCGCATGCAACTGAAACAGAAAGCCGCCTCCTGGCAGCGAAGGGAGGCGGCACATCCGGTATGGATGAAGGAATTCCTATGCGCTGGTAACTACCACCGACTGCTGCCGCGGTCTCGATAACCGCCCTGACCACCGCGGTCCTCTCGTGGACGCGCTTCATTTACCCTGAGCGAGCGTCCACCCATCTCCTGGTCATTCAGGGCCTCAATCGCCGCGTCAGCCGCGTCATCCTCCATCTCTACGAAACAAAATCCACGAAATCGACCAGTCTCCCTGTCCGTGATCATCGCCACGCTGATGATCTCGCCGTGTTGGGAAAACAGATCCCGGACCTCCTCCTCAGTCGCCGAGTAGGGCAAGTTGCCTACATAAATACGCTTGGTCATTTGAATGGCTCCCCGACCCGTGCTCCACCCGAATGCGTACCGCGTAACCGTCCCGGTCTACTTTGAAGTCTGGAGATTTGAGGGGCGAAATGGTTCAGTTCACATATCGTTCCTCTCCACGAATTCAAACATTCGTTTTCGATCTACGACAGTGGCGCTTTTCAGTGGTGTCCCTTATCCGATGGCTCCTAGTATGCCTCCTTTGCACCGTTATGTCTACCACCAGAAAAGCGGCCAGAATCCACTGAATTGCTACTTCGCCCGCGATCCGTAGCACTTGAGTTGCGTTCGTAGTCGTTCTGTCGCCAAGATGCGTATAATTATATTTGGATCTGGCCGATCCGCGGTGGTAAAATAGCCCTGCTCACAGAATGATATTGGCGTTGATGGGGGGCTGAGGGCAGGGCAGAAACAGACGCCTGTCCGGCTTCGCTGTGCATAAATGCAAGAGGAGTAGCAGCGACATCCCGCTCCATGTCAGGAGCCAGAAAGACCTTAAGAATCTGTTGGCGCTTGCCACCCCTGGCTGGTCAGAAATTGGCGGTCCTCCGGGGTCAGTTGCCCGGCTTTCGTCGCTTGCGCCAACAGGTCCGGACGCCTCTGGAGCGTGCGCAGGAGTGACTGTTCTCTGCGCCACTGTTCTACATTGGCGTGATGTCCACTGACCAGAACTTCTGGTACGGCCTCTCCCCGAAATGCCGTGGGCCGCGTATACTGAGGCCCTTCAAGGACGCCTGACAATCCGTCCGAAAAACTGTCGTACATTGCGCCTGATTCGTGACCGAGAACGCCGGGTAGCGTTCTTGTCACAGCATCTATGATCGCCAGAGCGGCAATTTCACCTCCACTTAAGACAAAGTCGCCTATACTGAGTTCATCTGTGATCAATTGGGTACGAATCCGTTCGTCGACGCCTTCGTACCGTCCGCATACAAGCGCTAGACGCCTATGCATGCTGAGTCTTGCGGCAACGCTCTGATCGAAGCGGCGGCCCTGGGGTGTCAAGAGAATGATCGGAGTGGGCTGTCGCAGGACCGGCGGTTCGTCCGCATTCCAGGTTGGCAAATCGAAACGGGCCCCTTCGTCAGGCAGATGCCAGCCCTGAGGCCGGCTCAGAACAGTCTCGACCGCACGTACCACGGGCTCAGGGCGCATCACCATACCGCCGCCGCCACCGTAGGGGTAACCATCACAAGTGTGATGTCGATCAGTAGCGTAGTCTCGTATATTGTGTAGCGTTACGTGGAGAATGCCTCTCTTCTGTGCTCGGGCCAGAATGCTCTCTGAAAGGGCCCCTGAGAACATAGGCGGAAACAGGGTGAATACATCGAAGTGGATGGCGCGGGGAGCCTCCTCTTGAATACAGGCCTTGTCGGACTCGTCATCCGATCGTTGCTCCAGCACGTCACTCTGGGCCATGATTTCCTCTTAGCTGCCCTGGGGCTGGCCTACTTTCGGAGGCTGGCGGACTCGATGGTGGACGGTAGTTTCCATCGCCCAAAGCCGAACCGATGGAAGCAGTTTCTGCGACGAATACGTACCCTCATTGTAGCACAACCGCGAGATCCGCAGGCAGTCGAGGAGCCTGCAACCAGCACCTGGTTGGGCCGCTTCAGGCACCGGCGCTCTCCACTCCGGTCCCAGTTTGCAATCGCCCTGACCGTTGTTCTTGTCGGTTGCCTCTATTTGCCTCGCCGCCTCGTAGCGCCAGTTGCTTCGCAAGGGCTGAGGCCGGTCCCCGTACCAGTGCCGGCGCCTACGTCTGCCATCTTACTTCCCGCCCCAAATCCGCAGTTACAAGATACACAAACAGCGTCCACCGCCAGTTCGACTCGCGTCGCCCAATCAATTCCGGCCTCACTTTCACATACTTCGGATCGTCCTTCGGTAGAACTTGCTCCGCTGGCGCCAGCGATCGTACAAGGTGAAGGAGCTGGCGGAAACGGAGTTGAACCTGACACTTCGACACAGCGCGCTCCAATCGCACACAGTTCTACTACGTTGGATACGCCTGCCAAAATCGATCCCATTTATCGCTACGATCCAGAAGCCCTTTCCCAGCTTGATGTCGAAGGTATGCTGCTGCAGGAGCCATACAGAGATGAGCTCAACCCTACGATTCGTGACGAGTTCGTTTCGAGACCCCCGATGTTCGGGTGGAACATACTACGGCCGATCGCCTTAAGCACTCCTGTGCCCTCAAAAAACGCCGCCCCTCAATTTGCTTCCAGGCCCCCTATGGGCGGACTGAGTATCCTGCGCGAAGAGATCGACAAGGCGCGCACTTCCCTTTCATTTCAGGTCGATGCAGGTGCGGATACCGGTCTTGCACCGCGCACACCGAGTGGGCCCGGCAGCCTCTGGCCGACGTTTGAACCACCAAGTCCAATCAGTGAGGCGCACTTTTGGCTGGATTCGCCGTTTCCAGGGGGGTTCAACCAACTGTACAGTCCTGGCTATCAATTCGGAAGCACCGGCGGCGGCCGCTACAGAATCCATCACGGTGTCGACATTGGCAATCCGGTCGGCACCCCCGTGCTCGCCACTGCTTCCGGCGAGGTCGTCCACGCAGGACCGGACAACCCCACCCTACTTGGCCCGTACAACGATTTCTACGGAAATTCGGTCGTTATTCGACTTGATCGAAAGCTGAACACCTCACGCGGAGAGCAGGACGTTTTTGTCCTCTACGGCCATCTTGTCAGCGTGGATGTTCAGGAAGGACAGTGGGTAGGGGCGGGCGACTATCTGGGCGGCGTAGGCATGACCGGAATCGCGATCGGACCCCATCTGCACATGGAGGTCCGAATCGGGCAAAACAGTTATCTGCATACTGTAAACCCTGCCTTGTGGATGCGTCCTGCAGCCTATACCGGCACGGTGGCGGTCCGGCTGCTGTCCGCGGCAGGCCGCACCTGGCCCGTCGTTCAACTCTCCCTGTACCGATATGAAGAGACCGGCGTCCGTTGGTATCGCGTTATCGAGACCTACCCCGAACAGGAAAGCATCGGTCCTGACCCGTCATGGGGCGAGAACGGCGCTCTGAGCCATATACCCGTCGGCACATATCTCTTGTCTGGCTTTGTCAACGGCGAGGAGGTCAGGCAGGAAATCGCTGTACGAGACGGTGAAACGACCTTTGTAGAACTGCGCACTCAGCAGTAGACTACCCTCTGACATTCGGGAAACTGTTGCCAAGACAGAATTCAAGAAGATCTTTCGGTAGGACCTTGGCTTTCCTGGTACAAGCTGAAATTCTACAGGCGATTCAGTAGGCATGGCTGAATCGCGCCAAATGAGTCTTATCTCTGCCACCGCCGGAAAGGTCTTCGCGGCGGGGCGCCTGCGTGCACATGCAAGATTTGAGCCCTTATGGAATTCACCAAGACACTCTTCAGATTTACCATTCCCTATCGAACTCCGTTGCTGGCAACCGTCCTCAGCATGGTCCTCCTGGTGGGTGTGCAGCTGTTTGCTCCCTGGTTCATCCGTGAACTGATCGCAACTGTGCGCTCCGGGAACTCAGATTCACTCTCCTACAGCCTGATAGGTCGACTCGCCCTCTTTGCCTTGGCCATCTACGCTGCCAGAGCCGGGTTGGAGTTCTTGCGCAGTTACATGGCCCATGTGGCCGGTTGGGGCGTAGTGGCCGATGTGCGGGTCGCAATCTACCGTCATCTGCAACGGCTGTCACTGCACTATTACGAAGACAAGCAGACCGGCCAGTTAATGTCACGGGTTGTCAACGACTCTGATCTGTTGGAAAAGCTGATCGCCCACGCTGTCCCCGACGTCCTGGTAAATGTGCTCACACTGGTGGGCGTCAGTACCATGCTGCTGATTATGAATGCGCAGCTGACACTACTGACACTGGTTCCCATCCCGCTGATCGTCCTGGCAATGCGAGGCTTTGCAAAGTATGTGCGACCGGCCTTTCGCGAGCGGCAGGCAGAGTTGGGTGAACTCAACGCTATCCTGCAAGACAACCTTTCCGGCATTCGCGAAATCAAGACCTTCACCCGAGAAAGGATGGAGTCGGAACGAATCGGCGTCCGCATCGACAACTACAAGCGTTCACTTTTGCACGCGCTCAGGCTGCTGGCCACCTTTGAACCGTTCGTCCACTTCGCATCGGCCCTGGGCGTCGTAGTCGTCATCTATTTCGGCGGCAGGCTGGCCCTGGACGGCGAACTGCCAATCGAGGACCTGGTGGCATTCTTCTTGTACCTGGAGTTGTTTTACCAGCCGGTGCGCCATCTGAGCCATGCCTGGGAAGCGATCCAAGAGGCGCTGGCCGGGGCGGAGCGTGTCAGCGAGCTTCTTCAAGAGGAGCCGGACATTGTCGACCGGCCTGGCGCTTTGGAATACCCAGGACGGGCGCAAGGGAACATCCTCTTTGACAACGTCAGCTTCTCCTACCTGACCGACCGACCTATACTGCGCAACATCGATCTGGAGATACCCGCTGGGTCCGTGGCCGCACTGGTCGGACCGACAGGCGTGGGCAAGAGTACACTGGCAAGCCTGGTCCCCCGCTTCTACGACGTGAACGAAGGGCAGATTTCGCTGGACGGGCATGACATCCGCGACCTGACAATGGAGAGTCTGCGCAGGCAGATCAGCATCGTCTTGCAGGACGTCTTTCTTTTCCACGGCACGGTACGCGAAAACATCCTTTTTGGAAGGCCGGGCGCAAGCGAAGAGGAGATGGAGGAGGCGGCGCGCGTCGCCAACGCAGTCGAGTTTGTTGACAAGCTGCCGGAAGGCTACGACACAGTGATCGGCGAAAGGGGCGTGAAGCTCTCCGGCGGCCAGAAACAACGCCTGGCCATCGCCCGCGCCGTACTCAAAGACGCCCCAATTCTGATCCTGGATGAGGCGACTTCGTCAGTTGATACCGAGACGGAGCAACTCATTCAGCAGGCGCTGGAACGGCTGATGGCTGGTCGAACAACGCTGATGATCGCACACAGGCTATCTACGATCCGCAATGCCGATCAGATCGTCGTCCTTCAGGATGAGGGGATCGCTGAACAGGGCAGTCATGACGAACTGATGGCAGTGGATGGCATCTACCGCCACCTGAATCTCGTCCAGTCCCGTCTGAACGCAGAGGAGCAGGAGCCGGTCGTAGAGCAGCAGCTGGAGTGGACCCCTTCCGCCCGCCCCCTACCCGTCACCGCCTGAGACGAGCAGGCGGCGTAGATTCTCTCCCATGATCAGTGCCAGGTCCGCCTCTGCGATGAAGCCACAGTAGCTGCGGAAGCACTCAATTGCCTGGCGGTAGGTCATGAAGCGCAGGCAGACGGGATAGTCGGAACCCCAATACAGTCGCTGTGGACCGAACGTGTCGTACAGCGGCTGCACGATTTCCCGAATCGAATCAGCATACGGGAAGTCCCAGAATCCCTGCTTTGTCGAATAGTAGAACCCCGAAACCTTGACACCGATATTGGCATACCGCGCCGAGGCCAAGATCTGGGCCAGCTTATCCTTTTCGCCTACCCCTGGGTGCCCCAAATGATGGACAAAAATGGACAGCTCCGGGAAACGTTCCGCAACCTTGTGCAGCGCGGCGTGATGATGGGGCGAGCAGGCGATGCTGGCTATCAGGCCCAACTCAACCGCCGTCCCGAAAAACGCCTGTCCGTCCTCACCGTACAGCCAACTGCCGTCGTCCTCGGGTTTCATGTAGTGAGTGAAAGCCTGCAAAGACCAACGCTCAGCAGCTTGCCGCAACCGACCGGCTGCGCCCGGCGTGTGGTATGTTTTCGACCAGCTGCAATCTACGTCCGCCACTTGTCGAATGCGCCCAGTGTAAAGGCTGCTCATCCGGGCGATGTAGTCATTGTTGTGCGGATTGTGTTCGATCCCGGCACAGACCAGGAATGCCTGGTCCACGCCGTTGTTGTCCATCTCGTTAAGCAACTGCTCGAATCGTCCCTTGCCGTGAAAGTCCGGCACAGGCGGCTCGTAGGGCCAGCGTTCCCACGCGTGGCAATGACTGTCGATGATCATGAAGTGTCTATGCCGCGCGTGCGAAAACCGGCTTTTCGAGGATCGTCTGCGTCTCGTAAATGGAGCCGCCCCGCAAAGCCTCCGGCATAGGCATCAACACCGGCACATCGGCCAGCCGGGGACGGTTGCATGGTTCGCCCCGCAACACGGAATCCGCATATGCCTCCCAATTGGGGTATCCCTGTAGATACCAGGAGTCGACGGAGCAGTACTGGTAAAGAAGCAATCTTCGGGGGCGGGAGGAGACGTTCTTTGCAGAGGCATGCAAAGTCCGCACATGGTGGATTGAAATGCCGCCGGCCTCCAGCTCAATCGGCACAGCTTTATCCGCGTCCGGCACCTCAACCGTGACCGCGCCGGCAAAGTGCCCGTCCTGGTGATGTGTGTAAATCGGGCCTTTGTGTGAGCCGGGGATGACAAGCAGGCAGCCGTTCTCGTACCTCATGTCGTCCATACAGACGCCGACGGCCAGCAGGTCATCATTGGTGTGCGGATAGAATGCCCAGTCTTGATGCCACTCGACAGGGCTGCCGTATTCCGGCGACTTCATATTCAGCTTGTTTCCGTTAGTACGCACGCCCGGCCCGACAAGCTGCTCGGCAATGTCGAGAATGCCAGGGTGGCTGAGGCATTGGCGGTATACCTCATGCTGCGTTACCGGGTCCTTGAGTCGGCGCAGTTTGGGCGACTCCGGCGTGTGACCCGGCTCCAGGTCGAAAACATCGGTATGCTCGGTGACGCTGGCGCTGAGCTGGACGAACTCATCGGTCACCCGGCGCAAGTCCGCTACCTCATCAGCCGAAAGGACGCCTTCCACGCCCAAATAGCCGTTCTCGTGATAAAAATCGATCTGTTGTCGGGTCAGCATGTTGATGCTCCTTGGTAGATAGGAAAGGCGAGCAGCGCTATGATTTCAGTTTTCGATCACATCGGTCTCAAAAATAGGGTTCAATCCACTCTTCCGGTATTTCAAACCCGAAGCCCGGCGCGTCGGTGGGGACCAGCCAACCGTCCTCTGCGACAGCCTGGCCGGGAATGCCCGCCGACTCCGCTAACGGAACGCCGGGCGCGGATCCAATGAAGTATTCCAGCCACGGAACGCAGGCAACGGCATGGGTGAAATGCTGGCCAAAGGCATTGCGTCCGCCCCCATGCAGGATCACCTTCTTACCGGCAGCGTCCGCCGCAGAAGCGATCTTCAGACAAGTGCTCAGACCACCGACCCAGTTGATGTCCGGCTGCAGAATGTCGACAACGTTGTGCCGTAACGCCCATTGGAAGGGCATGTGTGTGTACCAGTGCTCGCCGGTGCTCAGCGTCTGCCAGGGAATGCGCTCTCTCACTTCAACATGGCCGTCGAGGTCTTCCGAAAGGAGGCACTCCTCCATCCACTTAAGCCGGTAAGGGCGCAGTGTCTCGGCCAAGCGTACTGTGTACTCAATATCGAAAGCCATCCAGCAGTCGAGCATCAGTTCGGCTTCGTCACCGACCAGCTCCCTGGCTTCGGCCACCATCTGTTCGTTTTTGCGCAGACCGTCCAGTCCGTCTGCCGGGCCATAGGGACAGGCCAGTTTGAATGCACGGAAACCCAATTCTTTGTACCAGTCCAAATCATTTCCGGTCGAATAACAGAACTGCCTTTCCTTTTGTGGACCGCCGATGAGGCTGTAAACCGGCTGTCCCAGCACTTTGCCTTTGGCGTCCCAAAGAGCCAGGTCCACTGCGCTGACTGCGTAAGCAGCTAGTCCCACCGAACCGTATGGCTTCGTCATCCGGAACATCATGTCCGACAAACGCTGAATAGCCAGTCCGTCCTCGCCGATAAGATTCGGGGCAATGTGATCATCGATAATGGCCGCGGCCACCCGCCCATTGTCAGTCAGACCCAGCCCCCACGTGCCGTCCTCCAGGGTTACTTTGCACCAGACCGGCCCCCAGCGGTTAGGCGTCCACATGCTGCGATGCCGCTTGACCTTTGGATACCAGGACATTGGGTTCGCGACTTCGGCGGTCTCGGCCCAGCCCTTGCGTCGGGGCTCCGTTCTCTTTTCAGGTGTAGGGAAGTTGACGCGAACAGCGCGAATGTCAGTGATTTTCATGTCAAACAGTCTCCACGCTACTAAATCGGTCCTGGTGAATGGATTCGCTTAGAGGTCGTGCCCGGTTTTCTGATCCTGAGACTAGGCTTTTCCGGTACGGAGAAACGCTCATGAATTCTCGCTGTCGTCGGCTCCGCTGCCAGCGCCGGCGTCCATTTCTTCTTGCAGCAGTCGCAGCAGTTCGCGCCGCTCTGCGGAATTCAGGCCCGCCAGCTTTTGCTCGGGTGTTCCCGTTTCAATGATTAGCTCACGTATTCTCATGCCGTTTTCCAACACTTTTTCCGGGGTCAACGTCTCCGTCACGTTCAACTCTCCTCGAAGTTCCTCATTCCTCTCCTCTCATTCCTCGCCCTTCCCCATCCGCGCATGAACGGTACTTGATTTCGGGGGAGTTGTCAAAGCCCGCGTGCGCAGCAATCGACCGGCCTAAACGTTTTCGAAAGCAGTTCCCCACTGAAGGGACAGAATCGCCAAACTGCGATATAATCGCCCGAAATACAGCGGTGGATACAGTTTCACGCGCTGCGCATACAATCTCACTAACCTGCTCTATTTCAATGACCTCATGGCAGGCTTCAGATACAATCAGCGTTCGCGCCGATGAGCGTTTTGACGAACGCGCAGTCGAGACATTCCTGCGCGGCAAGCTGCCCGGTACCGAAAATCCCATAACTGTGCGCCAATTTGGGGGCGGCGCGGCCAACCTCACCTATCTGCTTGACTACGGCAGCAAAGAGTACGTCTTGCGCCGCCCTCCACTTGGTCCGGTTGCGCCCTCCGCGCATGATATGGCTAGAGAGTCGAAAGTGCTGCTGCGGCTTTGGAAATCGTTCCCGCTCGCGCCCCGTGCTTACCTCTTCTCCGATGACGAGTCAATCGTCGGCGCACCCTTCTTCGTGATGGAGCGACGCCAAGGCATCGTCGTCAGGAATTCGATTCCTGCCGTCTACGACGCTTGGCACGATGCCCCTGCGCGCATGAGCATTGCGCTTGTCGAGGCGCTCTCCGAACTCCACGCGGTCGACTACGAAGCTATCGGTCTGGGAGATTTGGGTCGCCCCGCCGGATTCATCAGGAGGCAGATTGAGGGGTGGTGGCGGCGCTGGCAGGCTGCGAAGCTGGAGGAACTCCCTGCGATGGATGCGGTCTATGACTGGTTGAGTAGCAATGAACCCCCGGAGAGCCCGCCTTCGCTCGTTCATAACGACTACAAACTGGATAACGTCATGCTGGCCACCGAAGACCCAGGTCGCATCGTCGCCGTCTTTGACTGGGACATGTGCACGCTCGGCGACCCGCTTTCGGACGTGGGCGCGTTGCTGGCCTGGTGGTGTCTGCCCGACGACCCGCTCCACTTCAGGACGATGGCGATGATGCCCCTGGACGACCGCTTCCTGCGCCGCGAGGAACTCATCGCTCGCTATGCCGAACACAGCAACCGCGATCTGTCCGCCATTCACTTCTACCATGCCCTCAGCCTGTTCCGGGTGACGGTCATCATCGCCCAGATTTACGTCCGCTACGTGCGCGGACAAACGCAGGACAAACGCTTTGCTGCCTTCGGCCCGCGCATCCCCGCAGCCGCGCAGGTCGCCCTGGAAGTCGCGAAAAGCCATTGAGTTCGCGAGAAATGCCTTTGAGAATCTCACTGTCTGTTGCCATATGCAGGATTGACGCGGAGTTCCATACTGACTATCATAATCCGCAGATCAAACCACCTTTCATCAACCTCGGAAGGAGCGATAAACGTGCAGGAACATAAGATATCAATGCTGGGAACCGGCCTGATCGGCATGTTCTACACAATGTCCCTCAACGGCGGCAGGGGCAGAGACAGAGTGCGGCTCGTCTACTCTCGAACGGAAGAAAGGGCCAAGGCCTTTGCGGAGGAATGGAGCATCCCGGCGTGGACGACCGACCTGACCGAAGCCTGTACCTCCGACGATATCGACACTGTCGTCATCGGCCTGCCCAACCACATTCACGAAGAGTGCGTAGACTTGGCCGCCGGGGCCGGCAAAGCAATTCTCTGCACCAAGCCCCTCGGTCGCACTGCCGCTGAAGCCAAGCGCATGATGGACAAAGTCGAATCGACCGGCGTCTTCGGCGGCTATCTCGAAGACCTCTGCTACACGCCCAAGACGCTGAAGGCCATCGCTTCCGTCGAGGAGGGGGCTCTGGGCCATGTGACCTGGGCCTGCTCCCGGGAAACGCATCCCGGCCCCCACAGCGACTGGTTCTGGGACCTCGAACAGGCCGGCGGCGGGGCCATCGTTGACCTGGGCTGCCACTGTATCGAAATCGTCCGCAGCTTTATTGGCAAAGACATCCGCCCCGTCGAAGTCATGTGCTGGGCCGACACGCTCGTCCACCCCATCGACGCCGAAGACAACGGCATCGCACTGATCCGCTTCGAAAACGGAGCCATCGGCCAGTTCGAAGTGAGTTGGTCCTTCCGCGGCGGCATGGACCTGCGCGATGAGGTCGCCGGCACCGAGGGCACCATCTGGCTCAATCACTTCCTGCGCACAGGCTATGAAATGTATACCAGCGGCGCCGGCGCCGGCTACGTTGCTGAAAAGGCCGAGTCCGAAAGCGGTTGGCTCTTCCCGGTCGGCGACGAGGTGGTCGAACTGGGCTACAGCGACATGTTTGACGACATGTTCAACTCTATCGACCAGGGCAGCGAACCCAGAGAGACCTTCTACGACGGCTACATCGTCAACGCCGTCATAGACGCCTGCTACCGCTCCGCCTCCTCGCGTCAGTGGGAGCCGGTGGAGTTGGAAGTCTGGCGAGGGCGCGAAAACGTACCCCTCATTCGAGACAGCCGCGGGCAGGAAGCAGCCACCGCAACGGAACCCGACCCGGCCGAAGCGCTTGCTGCCGCTGCCGGCCTGACAGTCCTGAAACGCGAACGGATGCCGGGCGGCCAGGTCAAGGTTATTCTCAAGAACGAGGAGACAGGTGAGCTCAGCCAGGAAACTGTCGAGAACGCATAGTCCTTTCCGATGTCACTAATCAAACCCTTCCTGCAGGAAGAGGCCTTCCTCCAGGATGTGCAGGATGCAACCGGAGACGAACGCGTCCTGCACATCTGGTGGCTGGGTCAAAGCGGCTTCCTGCTCAAATGGCAGAGCCGCTTCCTTCTCTTCGATCCCTACCTCTCCGATTCACTCACAAAGAAGTACGCCGCCACCGACAATCCCCACATTCGCATGACCGAACGGGTCGTCGCGCCCGAATGCCTCAACTTTGTCGATGTGGTCACTTCAAGCCACAACCACACTGATCATCTGGATGGAGAAACACTCGGACCTCTGATGGCGGTGAACACCGACTTGCAGCTCGTCATTCCCGAGTCAAACCGGGCATTCGTTGCCGGGCGTTTGGGTTGCGACCCGGCCTGGCCTGTGGGCCTGGACGAAGGTGACTACAGAGAGGTAGGCGCGTTCCGCTTCCACGGTATCGCCGCCGCACACGAAGAGTTGGAGAGGGACGAGGAGGGGCGGTGCAGATTCCTTGGCTACGTGGCGTGCTTCGGTCCTTGGACCGTCTATCACAGCGGGGACACGGTCCACTTCAGCGGGCTGGTGGAGCGGCTAACGCCTTTCAACGTAGATGTGGCGATCCTGCCGATCAACGGCAGCAGGCCGGAGCGGAAAGTTGCCGGCAATCTCAACGGAATCGAAGCCGCCACGTTCGCCTGTGCCATCAACGCCAAGCTGGCCATCCCCTGCCACTACGAGATGTTTACCTTCAACACCGCATCGCCGGATGCCTTCATCACCGCGGCCGCCGCCTTGGAGCAGCCCGTGTGCGTGCTGCAGGCCGGGGAGCGCTGTACAGTCGAAAAGTCGGCCGCCGGTTTCATGACGATTCGATCAGACGTTTGACCGCCTCCCGCGATAGTGCATCCAACGGTCTGTCAGGTGTAGAGACGACGGTGGCCGCCACCGCGTTGGCAAATCTCGCTGCCCGCTTGATAGACGCCCCTTCATGTACTGCCAGCAGGAATCCGGCATTGAAGGAATCACCTGCGCCAACCGTAGTCTGAACGTCGACGGAGAACCCGGGCACGAAAGTCGGTCCGCCCGTCGAGCCCGCAGCAGAGGCATCCATGTCCTCCTGCTGCAGTACGGCGGCGCCGGCAGCGCCTCTCTTGATCACCACGCATCCTGCGCCGCCCTCCAGGATAGCCGCCATCCCCGCGGCCAGCTCCGCCCCTCCTGTACAAACCGCCAACTCGTGCTCGTTGCATATGAAGTAATCTGTGTAGGCCAGCAGCGGACGCAACTCCTCCAAGAGGGCCGGCTCGCCGATGGCCGGACCGATGTCTACAGCAGTGCGGGTATCGCTCTGGCTGGCCTTCCGAAATAGTTCGACTGCGCCATGAGAACGCAACCCAGGCATAATTGAGTAGCTCGTAAGCAACAGCATGTCCGAACCGCAAATGAGAGAACTGTCGATGGAACTGCTGTCAACAGCCCTGTTGGCGCCTTCGTGGTGAAAGGCCAGACGATTCAGCTGCCTGTCGCTGAGGATTAGCGTCGTTGCCGTGCCCTTTCCCGGGTATCTCCTGACGCTCCCTATTCTGACCCCCGCATCAACAAGCTGCTTCGCCATCCACTTGCCAAGGTGGTCCTCGCCCAGGCCCCCAACCAGTTCCACGGTGGTCCCCAAACGCGCCAAGGCATAGGCTGAATTGGCGCCGTTGCCGCCCAGCGAACTGCGCAGCGGGTCGTCGAGAAATACGAGGCTGTCGACGGTGAACTCATCGCCCTCGCTGCGGGGCATGGCGGCTAGGTTGGAGACGAAAAGATCAACGGTAACGGAGCCGATGACGGTGAACATGGTCTTGTTGCCTTTTGTGAGCTTAGGGCGGGTCTGAGCGTTGGACCGGGACCGGCCGCGGCCTGCGGATGACTCTCGGATCTCTTATTGTCAAATGAAGTCCTTTATTTTATCGCCAATCGCTGTCGCTGTGAAACAGCCTTTATGGCATAGGCGGTTCATGTTACAAGAACACGGAAAATTTCTCTTTTAGCCGCCTTCTGATATACTCCACTCGACGCGGGCAACATCCGGCTGCCGGAGAGGTCTGCGCCCGCAGCCGGAGGCACCCGATGTGCCCGTTCTGTTTCCTACTTGCCCTGCCCAAACCCGTGCAGCCCGTCCATAGTGACCGGCCCGCGCCGTGAGAAGGTATTTAGCGGTTGGAGACCCCGCGTCAACCTGAATCCGTTCTTGGGGGCGGTTCCTTCGTCCTGAGCTGACAGCAAGACCAGGATTGACGATAGGCCCTACAATTTCAAACGCTGGCGAATCCAGCCGACAGTGCGCCGAACAATTCATCCCAAGGAGGAAAACCAAATGACCCGACAAAGCATCAGCCGCCGCGACTTCCTGCGCACCACCGGCCTCGTCGCCGGCACCGCCGCGCTGGCCGCCTGCGCCGTGCCCGGCGCCGCACCTCCCGGCGGCAATGGCGACGCCATGGCCTCCGAACCCAAAACCATCGAATTCGTGTCGGGCTGGGGCGGCGCCTTGGAGCCATTTAGGGAGATTGCCCAACTGGATGACTTCAAGGCCCTCGCCGGCGAAGATACAGTATTCAATGTTCGCCTTGTGGGCCTGGAGGACCTTGCCGCTGCCCTCGCAGCCGGCGATACGCCCGACGGTGGCTCAAACATTGACTACCCCGGTCACTGGGCGCGCGGCATCGTCATCGACTGCAATGACTACGTGAGTGGCAGCGATATCATCGACCCGTCAGGCGTGCTCGAACCCGTTTGGAATGCCGCCGTCTATGGCAGCAATCTGATCGGTGTGCCTTCCGTCGAGGGCTTCATGTGGTATGGAATGAACTACAACGCCAAGCATGTCGAAGAGGTGGGCCTCGATGTCGAAGACCCGCCCCTGACTTGGGAGGCTGTCATGGAGTGGCATGTGGAACTGTCCAAGTTCGACGAAGGCGGCAACGTCCTCCGCATGGGCTTCGACCCGGTGGACGCCATGGCGGCCGAGCCGGACTTCATCGCCCACTCCTTCGGCCATGCCTGGTGGAACGACGAAGAGCAGACCTTCCATTTCGACCATGAACTCATGGCCCTGGGCATCGAAACCCAGGCCGAATTCTTCCGTCACATAGGCCCCGATAACTTTGCCGGCCTGCGCTCCGTCGAGGGTCAGGGAAGGTGGGGCGGCTCCTACAACGCAGAAGTGCAGTCGATGATAATGGACGGCTACTGGCACTGCGGCGAAACCGTAGGTGAGAAACCGGAGCTCGCGCCCTTCAACCGCTCTACCTGGCCGCCGGTGCCCGCCTTCCGCGAAGGCGCCAAAATCCAGGCGACCGGCACCCATATGATCCAGATCTTCAAGGATGCCAAGAATCCGGACGGCATGTTCAATTTTGCCGAATTCATGCACACCAATGAGCCGATGAACATCATATTCGATTCAGTCGGCTGGATCATGGGCGTCAAGTCCTTTGTTGCGACCATCGACCCCGATACATATCCCGGTCTGCGCTTCTACCTCGAAAGCGTTGATGAAGTCACCGACTGGATTATCGGCCGACGCTGCCCGATCCACTGGTACTTGTTCACACAGGTGAATGAGCTGCGCGAGCAGGTCTACCGTGACTTTATGACCGCCGAAGAGGCTGTGGCGGAGATGCAAAAGCGCGCCGAGGCAGAATGGGAGGCGCAGGGACTTTCGTAGTCGCACGCCGGCGATCGGTCCAGCTGCATCCGGTCGCCGACCTTCTGCTCCCCTTCCAGGGTGACTTCATGACCGCACGTGCACAAAAGGTCAGCCGTTATACGCCGGGTGAATGGCGCAACCTGCGCCTGGGCCTGCTATTCGTCTCGCCCTGGGTTTTGGGTTTTCTGGTCTTCACTATCTATCCGCTGCTCGCATCGCTCTACTACAGCCTGACCCGCTACGATCTGCTGCGGCCCCCCGTCTTCCTCGGCCTCAAGAACTACACCACCCTCTTCGTCGACGATCCCCACTTCTGGAACGTGATGGGCAACACCATCTACTATGTCGGGTTCAGCGTCCCGCTCGGCGTCGCCTCGGCCTTCATCATCGCCAATATGCTCAACTCGCGCGTCGTCGCCCGTACCTTATTCCGCGGCATTATCTATATTCCCTCGATTGTGCCCGCAGTCGCCTCCGCAATGGTGTGGGACTTCCTCATGAATGTCCAGTGGGGTGCAATCAACGGTCTCCTCCGCTTTTTCGGCCTGCCCATCATCCCCTTCCTGTCGAATCCTGCATGGTCCAAGCCATCGCTGATCCTTGTTGCCGTTTGGGCCAATGGCGCGGCTGTCGTGATCTTCCTTGCCTCACTGCAGGATGTGCCGCGCGCGCTCTACGAAGCCGCCACCGTCGACGGGGCCAACATGTGGCACCGTTTTCGCAACGTAACGATTCCTATAACATCACCAATTATCCTGTTCAATCTGATCATGGGGCTGATCGTCGCCTTCCAGGAGTTTACGATCCCATGGCTGCTCACAAATGGCGGCCCCATGAACTCTACCGAGTTCTACCTGGTGCACCTGTACCGCAACGCCTTCGCCTATCTGCGCATGGGTAAGGCGTCTGCGCTCGCCTGGATTCTCCTCTTGATCATCGTCGTCTTTACAATGATTGTTTTCCGCTCCTCGGCACGCTGGGTCTACTATGGAGGCGAAAAATGAGCACAGCAGCCTCCCAACAGCAGGTAAGACCTGTACCCAGGCACTACGGCGTGGGCAAGAGGCGCCTGGTCGATTTCTCCATCGAATTCATCAAATACTTCGTACTGATTCCCCTGACCTTCAGTTTCGCTTTCCCCCTCTACTGGATGGTCAGCTCGGCGCTCAAGGTAGATTCGCAGGTATTCACGGTACCGCCGATTCTGGTTCCGATTCCGGCCCATCCCGAGAACTTCGTCAATGCCTGGCTGATACTGCCCTTTACCCGCTACGCAGTAAACTCCATCTTTCTCTATACTGGTCCCGTTGTTCTCTTCACGTTACTGTCTTCAACCATCGTTGCCTACGGCTTTTCCCGCATCCGCTGGCCGGGACGGGACACGCTCTTCTGGGTGGTGGTGATGACGATGATGCTGCCGTGGGCGGTAACGATGGTGCCCCTCTTCATTACTTTCAAAGCGCTGGGCTGGCTGGACACCTACCGCCCGCTCGTGGTGCCCGCCCTCTTCGGCCATCCCTACATGATCTTCCTCCTGCGCCAGTTCTTTTTGACCCTGCCCGAGGAGCTCTCCGATGCCGCCCGCATCGACGGCGCCAGCGAATTCGGTATTCTCTTCCGCATCATCTTGCCGCTGACCAAGCCCGCCCTGGCTGTAGTCGCGCTCTTCCGCTTTCTATGGGCTTGGAACGACTATCTCGGTCCGCTGATCTACCTGCGCGACGAGGATCGCTACCCCCTGGCGCTGGGAATAGAAATCCTCAGTAGACGTGCCAATGACATCGGCAACTTTAGCAACGGTCTGCCCTACCTGATGGCCGTCAGCACCATCGTCGCGCTCCCTGTCATTCTTACCTTCTTCCTCGCCCAACGTACCTTTATCGAGGGCATCTCACTGACCGGGGTTAAGGGATAGGTCCTAGGGAAAACTGCCTATGCGCTTTGAAATTCTCGCGCTTCTTTTCGTAGCGCTTCTCCTCTGCGCCTGCTCAGCCGGTTTCGTCTACGACGCCTTGCCCGGTTCGACTTCCTACAGTGCGCTATCAGACGCGCCCGGCATCACAGTACACTCTTTGAATTTTCAGGCCGCCTCTGCGGCGCAATCGCGCCCCTGCACCGGCAGCTTCGTCAAACATGAACTACCCCACGTCACCGGCGTCGCCTTCGAACGCGTCACCTACTTCACCAGCAACGGCGCCGGACTCGCCGTCGGCGACCTCGACAACGACGGCGACGAAGATTTCGTCCTCGCCAATCTGCTCGGCCCCAACCAGATCTTCTGGAACGAAGGTAACTGGCAGTTCCGCCCGCAGCTCCTGCTCGACGGCAGCATGCGCGGGCTGGCGCTCGTCGACGTAGACGGCGACGGCTGGCTCGATATTACCGCCACCAGCCGCTCAGGTATACTCCTCTACTGGCGCAACAACGGCAGCGAGGACCGTGCCGCGCCCTTCACAAGCGAACAGGAGCCGGCGCGTCTGCAGGGTGTCACCGGCCTCGCCTACTCGCTGCAATGGGGCGATCTGGACAGGGACGGCGACCTCGATCTGGTTACTGCCTCCTACGACGCCTCGCTGGAAAAGCAGTTGGGACGCCGTTCTCTGGACGCAACCGATCTGAACGGCGTATTCGTCTACGAGAATGACAATGGGCGATTCCTGCCAACACGCCTCGCGTCTCGCGCCCAGGGGCTGGCCCTGCAACTACTTGATCTGAACCGTGACCGCCGCCTCGACATCCTGGTGGGCAACGATTTTGACGTGCGTGACGCCGTCTTCCTCGGCCAGCGCGACGGCAGCTGGCTCGAGGCCGATCCCTTCGCCACTACGACCTTCAGCACGATGAGCTTCGACACCGGCGACATCGACAACGACGGTCAGCTGGAGCTCTTCGCCGCCGACATGCACCCGTACTCTGAAGAGCCCGAAATCATGCGCCAGTGGCTGCCGGTAATGGAGACGATGCCACCGCCCAGTCCGGACGACGGCCCCCAGGTGATGGCCAATGTCCTCCAGGAAAGGCAGGGCGATACATGGTCGGACCAGGCCGAGGCGTGGCGTATCCCCTTCAGCGGCTGGAGTTGGTCTGCCCAGTTTGGCGACATCGACCAGGACGGCCTGCTCGATCTGTACGTCGTCAACGGTATGACCGCAATGGAGATCTTCTCCCACCTGCCCGGCGACGAGCTGGTCGAAGAGAACCAGGCCTATCGCAACGACGGTGGCAACCGCTTCACGCCCGCGCCCGAATGGAAGCTGAACAGCTCCGCCGGCGGCCGCAGCATGAGCATGGCCGACTTTGATGGCGACGGCGACCTGGATGTTCTGATCAACAACCTGCGTTCCCCGTCCCAAATGTTCGAGAACCAGTTGTGCAGCGGCCGGTCCCTGCTTGTGGATCTGCGCCATCCCGGTAGCGGCAACACGCGCGCATTAGGCGCCGAACTGCTCCTGCATACCTCGACCGGCATCTACCGCCGCAGCGTACATGCCGCTGCCGGCTACCTGTCCGGCCGTAGCGCCCGCCAACACTTTGGACTGCCGCGTGACAGTAGAATCATCGCGCTGGAAGTGCGTTGGCCGGACCGTGTCGTCACTCTGATCGACGGGCGGTCGCTCCAGCTGGATAGTTTACTGACAGTCACCCGCCGCACCGCTCGAACCAAGTAGACCGCCCCAAGCGAGGCCGGCCAACCCTGAGCGGTCAACCACCTTCACCTTTCCCTCACGCAATGGCTCCATCCTCAAACGAACCTTCTTACGAGCACAAATGGCTGATTCTGGCTGCTTTGGCCGGTGTAATCCTTATGGCATCGCTGGTTTTCAGCTCTGCTGCCGTCGTCCTGCCTGCCATCGTGCACGATTTCAACATCGACTTTGACATCGGTCAGTGGGTGCTCCTGTCGTACACCCTTGCCCAGACTTCGATCATGCCTATGGTAGGGCGGCTGGGGGATATGGTCGGCAAGCGGCCTGTTTTCCTGGGCGGCACGATCGCCTTTATGATCACGTCGGCTCTCCCCGGTCTGGCGCCAACCATTGAGCTGCTGCTTCTCTTTCGCGTTCTGCAGGCTGTGAGCGCGGCATTCGCCATCGCACTGAACTACGGCATCGTTATCGAAAACTTTCCCGCCTCCGAGCGTGGCAAAGCGCTGGGCGCTTTCGGCGCGATCTTTGCGGCTGGAAGTATCGTCGGACCGATGTTCGCCGGAGTCCTCTTGGAAACATTGTCGTGGCGCTGGATCTTTTTCGTAGGTCAGCCATTGAGTGCGATCAGCCTGGTCCTGGCATGGCGCTACCTGCCTGAGTCGCGCCCAATCGACCGGGAGAGTTTTGACTGGCCCGGCTCCTTCTTCCTGTTTGCAGGGCTCCTCGCACTCATGCTGTATCTGACATTTGGCGACCGCGTCGGATTCCGTTCTCCTGTCATGCTTGGGCTTTTCGCCGTTTCGCTGCTCTCGCTCTGGCAATTCGTGCGTAATGAGGCACGCGTGCAGGACCCGCTTGTCGACCTGTCGCTGTTCAAGAACGCTCAGTTCAGCGTAAACCTGTCCGTACGGATTATTACGAACATTGCAATGGGCGGCCTGTGGTTTCTGTTCCCCTTCTATCTGGGCAATATCTTGCAGTTCGAGCCCGTGCTTGCCGGCGCGCTCCTGACAACATTCTGGATCTGCTTCGGCGTGGCAGTGCAGGTTTCCGGCACCCTGTCCGACCGGTTCGGCGTTCGACTGATCACCGGCGCGGGCTTGGCAATTCTTGCCTTCGGCTGCTACACCGTCAGCACACTCAACGCCGCCAGCACCGGCGTGGACTTCGTTCTTCGGGTCGCGCCCGTTGCTCTGGGCTTCGGGATCTCGCATTCACCCACAAACAGCGCTGTCATGAGCTCGGTACCCCGCGAAAGGCTGGGCATTGCCAGCGGTACCAACACGATTGGCCGCTTTTTGGGTCGCACCGCCGGCGTGGCCGCACTGGGCGCAGTGTGGGCCAGCCGCGTCCATGTCTATGCCGGACCCGAATTTAGTGGCGCGGTGACCGAGGCTGCCTCGGCGTCCCAAATCGCCGCGTTGCAGGATGTTACCTACGCGGCCATGGCCCTGGTCGGCGTCACCCTGGCGTTAATTGCATGGGAAACTCTGCACTCCCGTTCGACCGGGCGGTCGGCACGGGTTCCTTCGTAGCCAGCTCTTTTGCCTGCGATCGCGCCCACTAAGGCGGTTCACCTCCGCCATTCCACATCCGGCTCAATCCTCCTTTTGCAATGACAAAGCTGACCGAAGAACTGTCTGACGAGCGCAAGTGGCATATCTTCGCCGCGCTCGGCTCCGGCATCTTTCTCGCCTCCTTCGACGGCGGCGTCGTCAGGGTCGTGCTGCCGGCGCTCGTCACTGAATTCGATATCGATTTCGCCACAGTCCAATGGGTTGTGCTCTCATTTTCTCTCACGCAGACCGCGATCATGCTGGGTGTAGGCAGACTGGGAGATATCGTTGGCAAGAAACCGGTCTTTCTCGGCGGCACCATCGCCTTTGCCGTAAGTTCTGTACTCGCCGGGCTCGCACCGAATATCGAGCTCCTGCTCTTCTTTCGTGTACTTCAGGCCATTGGCGGCGCCTTTGCCACCGCCCTGAGCATGGGAATCGTGACCGAAACTTTCCCAGCCTCGGAGCGCGGCAAAGCTCTCGGCCTCTTCAGCGCCACCGTCTCGGTCGGTGGTATCGCCGGCCCGCTCTTGGGGGGCGCTCTCCTCGAATATCTCTCGTGGCGCTGGATTTTCTTCGTTGGCCCTCCTGTCGGTTGCATCAGTTTTATTCTGGCGTGGCGCTATTTGCCGAGACCACACCCCGCCGGACGCCAGGAATTTGACTGGATCGGCTTCCAAACTTTCTCTACTGGTCTGCTGGCGCTCATGCTGTTCCTTACCTTCGGCGAGCGGATTGGCTTTCAATCCCCTGCTATGCTAAGCCTCTTGGCTCTCTCTCTGCTTATGCTTGCGTTGTTCATTCGTACAGAGTTGAAAGTGAACCAGCCGCTCCTCGACATGTCGCTCTTCCTCAACTCCCTCTTCAGCCTCAACCTGTCAATGCGGTTGATCAGTTTCATAGTCACTGGCGGAATCACCTTGCTCCTCCCTTTCTATCTGAGCAATCTCCTGAAACTGGACCCTACAGTCGTCGGCCTGCTGCTGACAACGACTATGGTTTTCTTCGGCCTGGCCTCTCCGATTGCCGGGACTCTTTCTGACCGTTTCGGGTATCGGCTGATCGCAACCGCGGGATTGGTAATACTGGCATCCGGCTGCTACACTGTCAGCACCCTCACCGCTGAGACTTCGATTTTCGGATACGTAATGCGAGTCTTGCCTCTGGGACTGGGTATGGGCATCTTTCAGTCGCCCAACAACAGCGCTGTCATGGGCTCAGTGCCCAGAGAAAGGCTGGGGGTCGTCAGTGGCGTCAATGTGATATGCCGTACCTTGGGCAATACGTCTGGAGTTGCCGCTCTCGGTGCGCTCTGGGCAAGCCGAGTCTTTGTTTACGCGGGGCCGAACTTTGTCGGTGACGTGACAGAGGCGGCCAGCTCGGCACAGACCGCCGCATTGCGCGATGTCTCATTCTTCGCGATGGCGGCCGTAGTCCTGGCCCTGGGGATGAGCGTCTGGGGCTTGGTGCGTGGGCCCGCAGTCCTGCATATCCGGAGACGTCATCAGAGGTAAGCCTTTTGCCCGGAAGCCTGTAGTGCAACCTCTGGACACCTGACACCTTGAACCCAACTGGAGTAGGACAATGAAAATCCGCTTTGGCTATCGGGATATGACTTACCCCAACGGCACTTTGGGCACCCTGCGAGAAAGCCAGCGCCTCTTGCCCGACATGCAGGCCCTGCACGCACAATTTGCCGAAGACGGCTATCTCCTCCTGCGTGGACTAATCGACCGGGAAAAGGTGAAACAGGCGCGGTCCACGATTTTGCACTACATGCACGAACAGAACGTGCTGACCCCTGATGCTCCAATCCTCGAAGGCGTGATGCCCAGGGGCGGGCGCGGCGCCAAGATGAGACGGAGCGCCTACCACGAGGACGTCCTTTCTGTCATCCAGGCTACCGAGCTCTTCGACTTTTTCGCCGCTTACTTTGGAGAGCCCGCGCTCACATTCGACTACAAGTGGCTGCGCGCCGTAGGCAATGAGCAGTATACCGGCGCCCACTACGACTTCGTCTACATGGGTCGGGGTTCAGGTAACCTTCACACGGTCTGGATTCCCCTGGGCGACACGACCGTCGACCATGGCACGCTCGCGGTCTGCAAAGGCTCACATAACTTGCCCAGCTTCGCGCGCATTCGCGATACCTACGGCCGCATGGACGTAGACCGGGACGGTATTGACGGCTGGTTCACGAAGGACCCAATGGAGATCGTCGAAAAATTCGGTGGTGAATGGCAGACAAGCGAATTCTTCATGGGCGACGTAATCCTGTTCGGTATGCACACGATGCACGCCTCCACAACCAACCTGACGAATCGATTCCGCCTGAGCTGCGACGTGCGTTTCCAACCGGCCAGCGACCCGGCCGACGAACGGTGGGTGGCGGGAGGCCCGGGCCACACGGTTCACGGTATCAAGGACCTTATTCCGATGGAAAAGGCGCGCGCCCAGTGGGGGCTGCCGGCCGGTTGAGCCGCGGGGGCAGATCGGCAAATTGCCCGCGCACCGAATTTCGAGTACGATATTCCCTGCACGTTCCTGAACCGATTCCAGCCCGAAAATTCCGATGTCCGAATCGACCCGAATCGACTGCGACATCCATAACGAAATCCCGGCGCTTGAGACACTGTATCCCTACCTGCCGGATCACTGGCTCGACTACTGCCGCGAGTCGGCCTTCAACGGCCCCGACGCGGCCGACTACCCCGACAGCGTACCCACCGCTGCCCGTGAGGACGGCAGCCCGAAACCCGACCTGGCTGAGGTGCAGGACCGCGCTCTGGAGGACGTTGAAATCGGCATACTGAACTGCGCCTATCGCGTCCAGAGTGTGCGCAACGAGGACCTGGCCGCCTCGCTAGCCACGGCCGTAAACCAATGGCAAGTGGAGCACTGGCTCGAAAAAGAGCCCCGCTTGCGGGCATCCATTGTTGTGCCGAGCCACAACCCGCCCTTGGCCGCAAAGGAAGTAGACAGATGGGGCGGCCATCCCGGCTTCGTGCAGGTGATTCTGCCTGTGCGCGCCGAAGCGCCCTACGGCAATCGCCGCTACGACCCAATCTACGCAGCCGCCGTCAAGCACGACCTCGCGCTCGGTATCCATTACGGTGGCGCGCCCGGCCATCCCCCTACCCCGACCGGCTGGCCCTCCTATTTCATCGAAGACTACGCCAACATGGCACAGGTTTTTCAATCCCAAGTTATCAGCCTGGTATGCGAAGGCGCCTTCGAACGTTTTCCCTCTCTTCGGGTGGCGCTCATAGAAGGGGGATTTACTTGGCTTCCGTCTCTGATGTGGCGCATCGACAAAGAATGGAAAGGGTTGCGACACAATACCCCCTATGTCAGGCGACGGCCGTCCGAATACATGCGCACGCACCTGCGATTCACCATTCAACCCGTGGACGCGCCGCCGAATCCGCTGCACCTTGCCCAAATTCTTGACCAGTGCGGCGCCGAAGACCTCCTCCTTTACGCCAGTGACTACCCCCATCGCCACGAAAGCCAGGACGTTCTCCTCGACCTGTTGACGGTGGACCAGAAAAAGAAAATCTGCAGCGAAAACGCGCGCGCCTTTTTCAGGCTTTGATGAGACGTTCAATGCGAAGAGGAAGTGAATCCTAATTGCTCCTGACGCCTCGCTACTATCTCATGGAATAGGAGGACAGCCATGACTGCTCAATTCGATTCGACTACCACCGTAGAGAGCGGTGCCGTAACGAAAGACCGGACAAACGGTCATGATGCAGCCGGTCCCGACGCCTCCGTTCAACAGGGAGCCCGCTATCGCGCGCCGCTGGACAAAGCCATTATCGACACCGATATCCATATCTACTTCCCTACGCAGGACGTACTACGCAGCTATCTGGACGAGCCCTGGCAGGATTATCACCGCACGTACGGATCGCGGGGCTTCGACGGCTCCCACTATCCCCGGGCGATGCCCAATGCGGCCCGCCACGACGCTTGGCCGGGCGACGGAACGCCACCCGGATCCAATCTGCCGCTGCTGCAGGAACAGCTCCTGGACCGGTGGAATATCGAGATCGGCGTCCTCAATCCGCTTGTCGGCGCAGGCGAACAGCGCAATCTCGCCTTTGGCGCCGCCTTCGCCCGAGCAACCAATGAATGGCAGCTCGCCGAATGGCTGGAACCTGAGCCTCGCCTGCGCGCCTCGATCATCGTCCCCTGGGAAGACGGCCAGCTGTCCGCCGCAGAGATCGACAGATGGGGCAGCCATCCCGGATTTGTCCACGCACTCCTGATCGCCCGCACCAAGGAACCTCTTGGCCGGCGCAAATATTGGCCGATGTACGAGGCTGCCTGCCGCCGCGACGTACCCATTGCCATCCATTTCGGCGGCGCCGGCGGCGTCCCGATTACCGGGTCAGGCTATCCGAACCACTACATCGAAGATCACGGCGGCATGCCCCAGACCTTCCAAGCGCAGGTAATCAGCCTGATCTTTGAAGGTGTTTTCCAAGAGTTCCCTACACTCAAATTAGTGTTGATTGAAGGCGGTTTTGCCTGGATTCCTCCAATGCTGTGGCGCATGGACAGCGCATGGCGCAAACTGGGCAGCGAAGTGCCGCACGTCACCGAGCCCCCTTCCGATCTCTTCCGGCGTCATTTCTGGGTCAGCACACAACCGATGGAGGAGCCGTTCCAACCGGGGCAGTTCCGCCAGCTGCTGGGCCAAATGGACATGGACGACCGCCTGCTTTTCGCAACCGACTACCCTCACTGGGACTTCGACGCCCCCGATCGAGCCTTTCCCGTTCCCCTCGACAAAGAACGCCGGCACAAATTCATGGCGGAAAACGCCCGCGAACTGTACAAGCTTTAGAATTGAGAAATGGCAAAACACGTCGTCGCTACAGTTGACGAGATTCCACCGGGAGAACGCAAGATCGTCGAAATCGGCGGCCGCTCGATCGGTGTATTCAACATCAAAGGTGAGTTCTATGCTCTCCGAAACATCTGCCCCCACCAGGGCGGTCCCCTCTGTGAGGGCAGGCTCACCGGCTTCGTGATGGCCGACAAGCCCGGTGGCGAATACCGGTACGAGAGGCGGGGCGAGATTCTGCGCTGCCCCTGGCACGGCTGGGAATACGATGTGACGACCGGCCAGTCCTGGGTGGATCCCGCCTCAGTGCGCACGCGCCGATACGAGGTGGAAGTCGCAACCGCTGACGCCCTCCCTACAACCTATCAGCCGGGCCCCTACACCGCGGAAACCTTCGAGGTCTCCGTCGACCAGGAGTACGTCGTAGTCGAACTTCCAGGTTGACGGGAGCCCCAATCTCGCTTCCCGACCACGCGCAGTAATCAGCGCACAACAATCCATGGAGCGCTAAAACGGCTCCCCGCGAGCCACTGGAGTTCCCTCCCCATGAATCCTTCCGGAAATCCCACTTTCGACCCGAATCTCGACACTTACCTGCAGAGAGCCCAAACGAGCCAGCTCGAAGAGCTGTGTGACTGGCTGCGCATCCCCAGCATAAGCACTCTGCCGCAGCACAAGGAGGATGTAGAGCGGGCCGCGGATTGGCTGACACGGAAGATGACGTCCGCTGGCCTGCAAAACGTGGAAACTGTTCCCACCGGCGGTCATCCAATCGTCTATGGCGACTGGCTGAACGCAGGAAAAGGCGCCCCAACAGTTCTGATTTACGGCCATTATGATGTTCAGCCCGTCGACCCGTTGGAACTGTGGATTTCGCCGCCTTTCGAGCCATCTGTACGGGGAGACGATCTGTTTGCCCGCGGGGCGTCAGACGACAAAGGACAGCTATTCGCCCATGTCGCCGCGGTCGAGGCACTCCTGGCAACGTCAGGCGCGCTGCCGGTAAACGTGAAATTCCTCGTCGAAGGCGAAGAAGAAGTCGGTAGCCAGGCACTGGCCGACTACCTGCCGTCAGAAACTGAAAAACTCGCCGCCGATGTATGTCTCATCTCCGACACGCACATCCTGGCTCCCGACCTGCCACTGATCATCTACGGGCTGCGGGGCATATGGGCCGGCGAGATAGGTGTAAGGGGTCCGGCCCAGGATCTCCATAGTGGCATGTTCGGCGGCGCGGTCCACAACCCAAACCAGGCCCTGAGCACGCTCCTGGCAGCGCTCCATGACCGCGCCGGGCGGGTTGCCGTTCCCGGCTTCTATGAAGACGTACAACCATTGACCCAAAATGAACGGACCGCACTGGCGCAGGTTCCCTATGGAGACGCCGAACTATTGCAGGAGACCGGCGCGCCCGCGGCCTGGGGCGAAGCGGGCTACACGATAACCGAAAGGATTGGGGCGCGGCCCACACTGGAGATCAATGGAATGTGGGGTGGCTTCATCGACGCAGGTTTCAAAACCGTCATTCCTGCTGAAGCCCGCGCAAAGGTGAGCTGCCGCTTGGTTCCCGACCAGGATTCGTCTGCGATCGGGCCCATGATTGAGCAGTTCCTACAGCAGATCGCGCCGCAAACCGTGGAGGTATCTGTAATCACGCTCCAGCACGCGCCTGCCACGGTAGTTCCACTTGATGTGCCCGAGATGCAGGCCGCGGCCCGGGCATATCACCGTGCTTTTGGCGCAGAGCCTGTTTTCAGCCGTGAGGGAGGCTCAATCCCGATAGCGACGGTTGTGCAGGAATCCCTCGGCATCCCCATCCTTTTCATGGGCTTTGGTCTGCCAGACGACAATCTACACGCACCAAACGAAAAACTACACCTGCCGAACTTCTATCGTGGCATTCGCGTTGGCATTGCGTTGATGGAAGAACTGATTTCGTCTTGACTTCAATGTGGAAACGGTGCAGAATAATTAGTCTGATGAAGCTCTTTCCTTCTTGAATGAAGTTGGATTTGAATAAGGAGTTACATATGCGTGCAGGTATTTCTCAGTTAAGAGCGTCGCGGCGTGTCTGGCTCATATCGGTCGCGGCGATAATGCTTTTCTCCTTGCTGCCGCAGACGGTTTCGGCCGCTTCGCTGCAGGTCAGTGTGAGTCCCCAGGCCACCGGGTACACTACACACGTCGTGCAGGCCGGCGAAAGCCTCTCTCGCATAGCCGTCAGGTATGGCGTTACAGTCCAGGCATTGGTTACCGCCAATAACATCGCGAATGCAAATCAGATTTACGTCGGCCAGCGGCTTCGAATTCCAACAACGGGGCAGCAGCCGGCTCCTTCGCAGCCCAGCGCCTGCGACCGGACCCATACTGTCGTAGCCGGTCAAACCCTTTCCGGCATCGCTGTCAACTACGGGGTTTCGATTCATAGCCTTGCCCAGGCCAATGGGGTCTCCGTAACTTCCTATGTCTATATCGGCCAGCGCCTGTGCATTCCCGGATCAAGCACAAGCGGCGGCACAGCCGGCGGCGGCGCGACCAGGACGGGCGGATTCTGGTACGAAGTGCAACTTGGCGATTCGCTCGGCCGCATCGCTTTCAATAACGGCACGACCGTCTCGGCAATCATGCGGGCCAACAACCTCGCCGATGCAAATACTTTGTTCTGGGGCACAAGGATTTGGATTCCTCATGGCGGGTCGACTGCGCCTCCATCAGGAGGCGGCCCCGCCCAGCCGCAGCCTGCGCCTCAACCACCGGCCGCGGGAGGTCCGTTCGCAGTCAGCCAGCCGACGCATCTGAATGTTCGCGGCGGCCCCGGCACTGAATACCCCGTCCTGAGCGTACTGACCGCCGGCACACGGGTTAAGATTACCGGCATCG
Organism: Caldilineaceae bacterium; assembly: GCA_965204525.1. GTDB lineage: Bacteria > Chloroflexota > Anaerolineae > Caldilineales > Caldilineaceae > Bin5. The sequence goes on from OZ241994.1 coordinate 5,508,140, forward strand.
GCCCCAGGGAAGAATGGTTCCAGGTCGAGGTTTCAGGACTGAGCGAGCCTGCCTGGATCTACCGCGACTTGACCGAGCTGGTCGGTTCACTTGCCGGCGTAAAGAAATTCGCCGAGTCCGAGATCCCGCCCCGGCCCGAAGCGCCGCCGCCGTCTGCCGCCCCTACACCGGCTCCATCTGCTCCTGCAACTAGACTGCCCGGCATTGGCTTCGGCTACGGCGTCCAGGCGCACATGATTCACAACGGCCAGGAAGGCATCGCCATGGACAAGACCCGCGAGCTGGGCTTCGGTTGGGTGAAGCAGCAGATCGAGTGGAAGGTCTTTGAATCCACGCAGAACCAGTACGGCTTTGGCGATATCTGGCCTCTCGTCAACGCAGCCAACGCGCGCGGACTCAATCTGCTGTTCAGTGTAGTGAACGCGCCCAACTGGTCACGCGAATCGGGCTACGACGGCACGGTCGGCGGCCCGCCGGCCGATCCCCAGACCTTCGCCAGGTTCCTCGGCCGGCTCGCCGGGGAGTACTGCGGCTCGTCCGTGAAAGCCATCGAAGTATGGAACGAGCAGAATCTGCACTACGAATGGGGCAACCGCCCGATCAATCCCAGCGAATACATGGCGCTGCTGCGTCCCTCCTACGGAGCGATCAAGGCCGCTTGCCCGTCAATGTACGTAATCAGCGGGGCTCTGACGCCTGCCGGCGATAACGGCTCTCTGGCAATGGACGACTTCCGCTACTTCGAAGCCATGTTGCAACAGGGTCTGGCCAACTATGTAGATGGCTTCGGCGCCCACCCCAGCGGCTATAACGTGCCGCCCAACGCAGTTTGGCAAAGTGCATGTGAAGCCATCCAACAGACCGGCAATCAGCACTTCAACGGCGCCTGCGATAACCCCCATCACTCGTGGAGTTTCCGCAGCACAATGGAAGGCTACCGCAACCTGGCGTTGCGCTACGGAGCCGGCAATATCCCCATCTGGCCGACCGAATTCGGTTGGGCCGCCGGCGGCGCCTTCGACCCCCGCTACGGCTACGCCAACGACAATGACTTCGACGAGCAGGCGCGCTGGACCGTAGAGGCCTTCCAGATGATGAGAAACTGGGGTTGGGTCGGCCCCGCCTTCTTGTGGAACCTGAACTTCCGCGTGGTCGCAGACGGTACTGAAAAGGCCCAGTGGGGCATTGTTCGCAACGACTGGAGTCCCTTGCCCGTATTCCACGCCCTGAGAAATATGGCGAAGTAAACGGAAGCATCCGAAATAGGACGATGTTCAATCCTGAAATGACCGTCGCTGCCATCAATAAGATGAGCGAGCGGACACTGGCCGCCAACCTCGGTATCGAGTTCACCGAGGTTGGCGCTGACTTTATGTGTGCCCGCATGCCTGTGGACAGCCGGACAGTACAGCCCTATGGCCTCCTGCACGGGGGCGCCTCAATCGCGCTGGCGGAGACGATGGGAAGTGTGGCGTCAAACGCGATGATAGACCGGAGCTCCCTGACTGCAGTGGGCCTTGACATTAACGGCAACCATCTACGCTCTGTCCAGGACGGCTATGTTTACGGAACGGTGCGCCCGATTCACATTGGCCGGCGCACCCACGTGTGGGAGATTCGCATCGAGGATGAGAGCCAGCGCCTGGTCAACATCAGTCGCTTGACCATGATTATCATCCCACAACGGTAATCGCGAGAGGCCTTGGGGCGCCCGCTCGACCACACTTGGTCGACGAGCGACTGCTGCGAGGCACTCTGAACGCCGCAAGCTGTACCGGCTCCCCGGTTGCGCGGCTTGCACCCTTCTTTCCGGATAAGCGATAGCCTGACACTGTCCAACGACATTCTTGACATGCCGATACTTAGGATTCTGACGATCTGGGAAGAAGAGGGAGAACTGCTGCGACAACCGGCAAAACGCGTGCGGACCTTTGACCGTCGTCTCCACCAGCTCCTGGAGAACATGGTGGAGACGATGCGCGAGGGTAAGGGCGTCGGTCTGGCGGCGCCGCAGGTAGGTCTGGACCAGCGCATCTTCGTCATCGAGTATCCTGAAGATGAAGAGCGGCCAGAGGAGACGATGCAACGCTATGAGATGATTAACCCGGAGATAGTCAAGGCAAAGGGCTCGGAGATCGCTCAGGAAGCATGCTTGAGTCTTCCCGGTCTGGCCGCCGAAGTGGATCGGGCTACATACGTTCTCGTCAAGGCCCAGGACCGCCACGGTAAATCTCAGCGAATCAAAGTCTACGACTGGCTGGCGCGCATCGTCCAGCACGAAGTCGATCACCTGAGCGGCGTGCTTATGATCGACAGAGCTGAACAAGTGTATAAGGTCGTCGAGCTGGAAGACGGTGAAATGGAGTTGGTGCCGGTAGAAGAACTGTTTGACCAGGACGAATAGCCCCGCCGGTTCTGAAAAATTTCAAGGCCCACAGCATATGCTGTGGGCCTTTTCTTGCCGGAAACGAGCGACGGACGGAGCGATAGCGCAGACTATCTCACATGATGGTCGATTCCCTCGTATCTCTCAATGAAGTCGCGAATTCGGCCTTCGTCAAACTCCTCGAACTTGTCCAGCCTCTGCCACGCAGTCAGTGCGATGCGAGACCCCATATCCTTGTGAGCCGACTGCGATCCAAACCCGGTCCAATTGGGATCATTCGGCATCAAGAGTACGTGCCGTCCGCTGTCGACATAAGGTCTGACCACCTCCGCCAGCTGTTCCCTTAGTTCTGGGCAGTCATCCTCACACTGATAGTAGACGATGACGCCACCGTCCTCCATGTTGTGCACGACCTGCTCATAGCGAATCGGCTCACTGTAGATATCCCAGGGGGCCAGGCCCGGATAGTGAGGACCGGAAGTTGGAGGCGTGGTGTTATATTCGATTGGAGAGGCGCTGCCTTGTTGAATGTGCGTGTTTCCTTGTGAGGGCCACGATTCTTCGTCGCCGACTGGCGCAGTATTGCGAATGTTTACGAAGATGACCAGCGCCACGATCGCAACGAGTATGGCGCCGCCTCCATACACATAGAGATTCTGCCTGAGCCTCCTCTTTGCAGCAATCTCTCGCAATTCCTGGCGGGAGGGCCGCGCCAGGCGGCCTCCAACACCCCTCTCAGAGTGCCGGCCGCCCCTGGCCCGCGTCTTCTTTCTTGATCTTGACCTCGTTGCCATTATCTGTGGACCCACACTAAGGTGGCATCACTCTCCGTTGTGCGTATCCATCCCCCGGAACCGTTCCACTCGGGGAAGGTCCAGTTGAATAGCCATTCGGCATCCTCAATCGTCAGGTTTACGCAGCCGTGGCTCATGGGTGTGCCGAAATTGTTGTGCCAGTACGTTCCGTGAAGCGCGAATTCGCCGTAAAAGTACTGTACCCACTGTACATTTGGCAAATTGTAGTAGGTCCCGGAAGCTCGGTCGCCGCCGGACATTGTCTGTGAAGGAGTTCGCGCCCACATACGAAAGACGCCCGTGATCGTGGGATATGCCTGAACACCGGATGAGATCAGGAATTCGTTTACCATCTGGTCGCCGTCCCAGGCGTATAGCATCTGGTCACTCAGACTTACTTCAATCCACTTCTCTCCCTCGAGACGGGCCCGACTCACATCCAGATGGAGTTGGGTTACACCGTTCATCGAAACTGCGTAATCGGAACTGTCCACCATCTGGGCCTGATTGGCGCTGGCCAGTAACTCTTCCCGTTCCTTCCGCACGCGAGGCAGGTCCATCGTTGCGCCTCTGAAGGGAAGAGGAGGTAGCAAGTCCAGGCCGACCTGCGTGCCCTCGGTGGCAGGTGTCTGGGGAAACGGCACAAGCTTTTCGGCGGCAACTGCCGGATCTGGGTGGCCCCATCCGGTGAACGCCAGTCCACAGAACAGGGCCACCACCAGTGAAATACCCGGTTTTTTTGCCATCGCGGGTAGACTCCCGTGGCGGAAGAAGCTGCTGAACCGGCTCCTATTCATGGACCATCACCAGTGTGCCGGGGTTGGCGTTGTTGCTGAACAGCCAGTCATCATTGAAGACCGTAGGTGAAGTCCAGTCGAAGAGCCATTTGGCATCCTCATTTGTCATATTGATGCAACCTCGGCTCATGGGCGTGCCGAAGTTGTCATGCCAGTACGTTCCATGAAAGCCGTAGCTACGATGAAAGTACTGTACATTCTGAACGTCCCTCAGATGATAATAAGTGCCCGCCGCGCGGCTACCGCCCCGCATATCCTGCATCGCGATCTTGGCCCATATCCGGAAGGTACCTTGAACCGTGGGCGTTCTCCCTACTCCGGTGGAGATAACAAACGCTTTAACGGGCGTAGTACCTTCATAGGCGATCGCCATCTGTTCGCTCAGGTCAACTTCGATCCATCGTTCCGATGACGTAGGATACCGGGACTGGTCAAGTCTCTGATCCATCCCCTCCAGGAGTTCGAGCGCACTCTCTGATGGGATGCGCAATGTCTGACCCTCTTCAAGAATACTGCGATTCGTCAAGTTATTCAACCTTGCAATTGCGGCATGGTTGACGCCATATTGTCCCGCAATGTCTTTGAGCAATTCTCCGTTCTGCACCGTATGTATAGCGGCATGGCTCAGCCCTGGTTGCATCGCCGCTACAGGCGGGGCAGGCTGCATGGCAGGAGCCAGAGGGGCCGCTCGTTGCGCGGGTACCACCTCGGCGGACGCGAGCCCGACAGGAACGAACAGTACTTGACCCGTGTATAGCCATCTTGCCGACGACAGGCCGTTTATGGCCATGAGCCTCGACAGACTGATGCCATGTCGTTGCGCAAGGCGTGTCAGCGTGTCGCCTGGCCTTACTGTGTAACGCTGAACATCTCTGAGGCTTACCTCTCTGGCGCCAACTTGTGAAACCGGTGCTGCCGGCTGGGCGGCCCGCACGGGTGCTGGCGAACCAGGCAATCGCAATACCTGACCGCTGTACAACCAGCGCAAGGGCGAAATGCCGTTGATCTGTGCCAATTGTGACACGCTAAGACCGTGGCGCCGTGCGAGATTGGTTAGCGAGTCGCCTGCCCGGACCCGGTATAGTTGGTACCTTTCCGCGGCCTGGGTCGCAACGATTGCCGTTCCACCTCCATCGACCAGGAGACGCTGGCCGTACCAGACAAAATTGGCGTCCCGTAGGCTGTTGAGCCTCCTCAGATCTGCTACCGTCGTACCATAGTACTTGGCGATCTCGCTCAGAGTTTCGCCCGGCTTGACGATGTGCACTTCATAAGCGGCTGCATCGCTGATACTTGAAATTGCTGCAGTACCGGCCAACATGAGGGCCAGCGTCCCTCGAACCAAGAGCTTTAATAGCCGTCTCATTCCCCACCTCACTTCCTGTGATTGCATGCATAAGAACCGATCTGACTTTGCTGCCTGAGCCTGATGACAGAACTAAGCTGCTCAGCATTCCAACCACAAATTAAGACGGCGACTTTGGTTGTTCTGTTCCCTCCCTGGTGTCGAGTCCCATTGAAAGAATCATAAACAGGTCAAATATAGCCGAGAACAATCGCGCCTACAATTCGCGCGCTGCCTCGGAAGGAATCGAACGAAAACACACTCCCTCTGGAGCCTGACCCGCCGCGACTGGGACAGTTCTTCCCGAGTTGCTACCGGTCAGCCTTGTTCCAATCTGCCGCTTCAGTTGAACTGTTGACATATGGAAGGGTGCCGCGAGAGAGGAAGATGTCTCGTTTCAGTAGGAGCCCATTGTTGCGGCCGAAACTGTATGCTACAATCCCACGAGTGAATGAATGACGCTTCGAATCCCGGCCTTTTGAAAGCCCTATGCAGTTCCCTGAACCCCCTTTTGCGGCTCTCCAGCGAGGTAGCTGCCAAACTGTCCGGCCAGCACGACAAGAATCGAAAACCAGTGCCAGTGAAGGGCCCACATGGAGGTCAGCCGTGAGTTCCAAGTCAAGCCAGGACGCCGCCAAGTCGGTCACAGAGACCTTTCTCGAGCGCACGCGAGGATCGGGCGAGTGGAACACGCGCGCCAAAGAGTCGATGCCCGGCGGAGACACGAGGGCGGCTTCATATTACACGCCTCATCCTGCCTACATGACGCATGGGGAAGGCTGTTTTCTTTATGACTACGATGAGAATCAATACATCGACTTTCTCAACAACTACACCTCCTTGATTCACGGTCATGCCCACCCGGCAACAGTTAGCGCCATCCAGGAGCAGGCAGCCCGCGGTACCGTTCTCGGATCCGCCGCCGAAGTTACAGTCGTGCACGCAGAGATGCTCTGCAGCCGCGTATCCAGTTTTGACAGCGTTCGTTACTGCAATTCCGGTACGGAAGCGACCCTCCTGGCGATGCGGGCGGCGAGGGCCTTCACCGGCAAGGACATCATCATCAAGATGGACGGCGGCTATCACGGCTCTCACGACTACGTACAGTTGAACATGCAGCCGGACACCACTGAAGAGGGATTTCCCCGTCGCAGGCTCTCGAGCAGAGGCGTGCCCGAATCAACGCTGGCAGGAATGCTGGTTGCGCCGTTCAATGACCTCGATGCTCTGCGAGACCTCCTGCGTGCGCACGGCGACGACGTCGCCGGCATAATTCTGGAACCTGCCCTCGGCGCCGGCGGCGGCGTAGAACCCGAGCCAGGGTACCTGCAGGGTGTCAGGCAGCTGGCTGACGAATTTGACGTACTCCTGATCTTTGACGAGATCATGACGTTCCGGCAGGATGTCGGTGGGTTTCAGTCCACGATCGGAGTGACGCCTGACCTGACCTCCATCGCCAAATTTATCGGCGGCGGACTGCCGCTGGCGGCCTTCGGCGGCCGTAAAGAGATCATGGCGCCGTTCGACCCGACCCACCCCATGACGATCCCCCATAACGGTACATTTAACGGCAACAACATTACGATGGCAGCCGGCCTGGCAACGATGAAGGATTTCGGAGCCGGCCAGGTGGCAAGAATCAACGAGCTGGGCCAGCGGCTGAGAAAAGGACTGAACGCAGCGTTTCAATCAGCTGGAGTGGGGATACGCGCCGTTGGCACGGGATCCATTATCCGCATCCACTGGAGCCGCGGAAAGATAAGAAATGCCCGCGATGCCGTGGCGGCGCAGGAGAAAGCGCTGGACCTGCCAAAGCTTCTACACCTTGAAATGATGAACCGTGGCATCTTCAGTGCGCCCAGGTGCCAGTACGCCATCTCCACGCCAATGTCGGAAAAGGAAATCGACACGGCAATCGACGTTATGGGCCAGAGTCTGGAGGTCGTCAAACCCTACGTACAGGAGCATACGCCCCACCTGACTCTGGGCTGAGAATAGTCCTCAGAGGAATGTCGTCCCGACTCGATTCCCAGAGTCGCATGAGTGACCGCTTTTTCAGCTCTCCTCAATCCAAGGAACTGCGCCACGGAGCCTCCAATGGAAGATTCTCCAACACCGCGTCCGAATTTTGTCCTCATCCTTGTGGACGACATGGGCTTCTCCGATATCGGCTGTTACGGATCGGAAATCCGGACGCCCAACCTGGACAAGCTGGCCCATGACGGAATGCGGTTCTCCCAGATGTACAATTATGCTCGTTGCTGCCCGACACGAGCCTGCATGCTCACCGGCGCCTACCCCCATCAGGCCGGAATTGGCCACATGATGGAAAACACCGGCTCGCCTTCATACCAGGGATACTTGCGCGACGACGTGGTGACCATCGCAGAGGCACTCAAAAGCGGTGGCTACCGCACCTACATGTCCGGCAAATGGCATGTAGGCGGCGCATACGACCCAACCCGGCCGGAAAGCTGGCGGCCCGGCGAAGAGGGACATCCTACGCCTCGCCAGCGCGGGTTTGACCGCTATTACGGTACGCTGGACGGTGCTGGCAGCTTCTTCGCGCCCTACTCCCTGATGGAGGACGATTCTTTTGTCAACCTCGGGGCGGAGTCCGGGAGTCAGAGAAAAGGGCAGACAGATCAGACCGGTGCGGACGGCGCCTACTATTACACTGACGCCATCAGCGGCCAGGCTGTAAAGATGATTGAAGAAGCTTCGCTAACCGAAGATCCCTTCTTCCTCTACGTGTCCTACACTGCCCCCCACTGGCCGCTCCACGCCCTACCGCAAGATATCGCCAAGTACGAAGGGACTTATCGCAACGGAGGGTGGGACACGCTGCGTACTGCCCGGCATGAGGAACTGAAAGGGATGGGGCTTCTTGACAGCCGCTGGCAGATCTCCCCCCGCGATGAGTCCGCGCCCCCGTGGGAGGATACCCGCAATCAGGACTGGGAAGACATGCGTATGGCCGTCTATGCCGCGCAAATTGACCGGATGGACCAGGGAGTCGGGCGAATTCTGGCTGCGCTAGAGGCTTCGCAGCTTGACGAGAACACGCTCATTCTCTTCCTTTCTGATAACGGCGGTTGCGCTGAATTCCTCTCGGAGAACGGCTGGGTCGACCGCTACAGCGACTGGACGCCGGATGGCAGACCAATGCGGGTCGGTAACGATCCCGATATCCTTCCCGGCGGCCCGCATACCTTTATGAGCTACGATCTCCCTTGGGCGAACGCCTCCAACGCGCCCTTCCGGCTGTACAAGCATTGGGTTCACGAGGGCGGCATCTCCACGCCCCTGATCGCCCATTGGCCCTCAACCATTCAACCCAGTCAGATCGTACACGAAGCCTGTCACATTATCGATATCCTGCCAACTCTCCTTGACGCCGCCGGCATTGCCCAACCTGAAGAGTACAACGGGCAGCCGATCTCGCCGATGGAAGGAGAAAGCTTTCTGCCCCTGCTGAGAGGCGCGAAATGGAGCCGGCAGGGCCATATTTTCTGGGAACACGAAGGCAATCGAGCCGTCAGGTTGGGCCGGTGGAAACTGGTCAGCAAACATGGAGGCCGATGGGAACTCTACGACATGCTGGACGACCGGACCGAACTGAACGATCTGAGCGGGAAGAACCGCCCCAAGGTAGGCGAGTTCGCGGGCCTCTATCACGTCTGGGCCGAACGAGTTGGTGTGCTTCCTTGGCCCCTCAGGTGTTGAGGGCGGCAACCTTCCCGCGCCCGCCAAATTCGCACGGCTCAATGAGGGGTCAGTTGGATCTGCGTACCGTCCTTCCACTGTACGTCATAGAAGCAACGACCGGGAGGCGTGTTGGCCCGGATCCATGATACGAGCCCCCGGTCTTCTATCCTGCCCCAGACGGTAAAAGTGTAGTCCGTCTCCGCCAGGATCTCCTCCAAACGCGACCACGCTGTTTGCAGGTATCCGGCATGGAAACACAGGGAGACCGTCGCTTCGACTTCGACCAGCAAGTTGAGCATTTCGTCAACTGTTTCCTTCGTATAGCCCAATTCTCCTTCTTCGACGGTCCAACCGAGCGAAAGAAACGCCTGGGGCAAAATACGATTGCACAAGCCAATAAACTCGTCCGGCTTGAAGACAGGCTTGTCGCCCCCCGGGCCGGCCAGGATGTCGGCATTGACACACAGCGGTATCTTGCCGAGCGCTTGTTGCTTGGCGTAGTTCAGACAGTGGGTAACCGCTTCAGGAGACTTGAAGTCAAGTTTCGCGCCCTTCCCCGCCTCGATGGTCAGGTCCAACCACTTCTCAAAGCCCAGGTCACTCTCTGTCACCGGCGGATGGGCCATTATGATCTCTCCGCCGACAACAGAGATGTCCCCTTCAATGAAGTGGACATTCGGGTCGGACAAGGCGTCAAGCAGGGCCTGCGAGCTGTTGGCGCCGTGAATCCAACCAATGTCGCCCGGGCGTTTGACACCCAGCGCATCCATGATCGGCAGCCACCGGTCGGCGAGCGCAATGGCCATGACAATCTCCTTCTCTGGGCAGGGCTGTTGCTACGGGGCTGACATTTCAAAGTGAGGGTCGGTGGCAGTCCTGGACAGGGGGCCGGCCAGTTCGCGAGTGTAGTGGATAAGGGCATCCATTGTCGCGGCAAAGAGGGTGAAGGACAGGGCGGCCAGCGGCAGATCGGCCAGGAGAGAAACATCGCCGTCGCTGTCTGTAGCGAATCGGACGAGGCGCATCGACTGATTCAGGTTCAGCAGGAGCGACGTCAGCCTATCTCTGCACTCCGGCGTGGGAAGAGGAGTAAGGGGCGTGACGGCAAAGTGTAGATATTCTTCGCCGGCTGCCACATAAAGATCATACTCCTCGTCCTGTTCGTCTGCGAACGTACTGCGCCAGATACCGTTCTCGACCGTTTCAAACCCCCACTCGTAACGTTCAAACAGCGCTGGAATGTCCACCCATTGCTGACTCATTGACGGCGTGCGCTTGGCGCTGCCTTGATTCTACCCTCGCACTCGTGTGCCCAGATGACGCAGACGTGAGCGAGGATGATCTACCGCGAGCGCAACTTCGTCAGCAGTAAGACCGGTTGCCGCCTCCAAATCCATCATTGTGCGAAAGGAACTGTCGGTCAATTTCAGCACCTTCTCCCGTTCGAATTCGCTAAGCTTGTGGCCGATGAGGGTCGCCTCCGGGTTCTCGAGAAGCTTTCTCCGACAGTCCAAGCACATCCACGTATGACCGATTATAATAAGGAAATCTCTGACCCTGGCCTGTGCCATTCGAATTCTCCCGGTTCTTCCTCAGACCTTCCTGATTGCTGCTTCCGTAGCAGTAACGTCTATCTCTGGCGCCAACCGGGCATCGCCGCGTAGAACGAAGCAGATCTACGCACTTAGGTTACGGACCGAAAAAACTAGGGGGCTTGTTCCAGTGCCGATCCTAATTCTATGGCCGGATGCTCTACCAGTCCTACGTCTCCGACTGGCCAAATGGCAAACCAGGCCTTCCCAATAACGAATTCTTGCGACAGTTGGCCCCACGTGCGCGTGTCAGACGACGCCGGGCGGTTGTCTCCCAACACATACAAGTAACCGGGAGCGACTGTCTGCGCCTGAATGTCTCGTGCGATCGGGACCTGCTCATAAGGCTCACTGACATTCAGCCCGTTTACAATCAAGGCCCCGTCTCGAAACTCAACCGTGTCCCCCGGCAGCCCGATGACTCGCTTGATGTAATCCTGAGATGGGTTATTGGGGTAGTGGAAGACGATGACGTCTCCACGACTATACTCCCCCAATCGATAGGCCAATTTGTTCACAAGCAGGTACTGACCGTGCTGGAAGTTCGGCTCCATCGACTGCCCTTCGATGCGATAGTTCTGTACAAGGCTGCGGATGACAAGAAAAATGAGAACTGCTAGAATGACCGTCTCCAGCGTCTCCCGCAGCAATGACTTGAAACCCGCAACCTCTTCGTCACCTTGTTCGAGTGCAAACACGGCTTGCCCGTCACCCATAGGCACAGCGCCTCCGGTTGGGACGGCAGTCGCCATGGAATTCGGGCCAGGTAGAGACGGGTCAGTTCCTCGTTCCATCGTAGGCCGGGACAACGGTTGGTCCGCCGATGTGAGGTCGCTGTCAGGTGATGGAGCCGAGTCGGGGTCGCTTTGGGCCGGCAATTCGGATTCAGTATCCACTACCTGCGGGTTTTTCCTATCTTGGCGCAATGGCTTGGGTCCGATTTCTTAGCGTAGACGCCCCATTCCAGGGGCAAGAGTGTATGCAAATTATATCATTCCACTTGAAAGGCAGATAATCGAGACATAAAGAGGGTAAAGATCTTTCCTGGAGATTGGAACCGAAATTGAGAAAGTTGCTGGTCGCTGCATTCGACTCACAGTACTGAAGGACCTATTCTCGCCAAAGACCTCAGAACTCAGAGTGAAGGGCTCTTCATCTCGCTAACAGGATATACCCGGCTTATCCTCTCGAACCACCCCCTTTATCCCAAATGAATAACCCAACTATCCCAAATGGAGTTGCTATCTGAGAATATATCTGGTCCCTCGTTTGTCGCCAATCTTCAGGAGCAGCTTCTTGTTCACCAGGTCAACCAGGTCCAGTCGCAACGTCTCGGCCCCCACGTGGGAACACAACCGCCGGTAATCTCCATTGCTTATGCTGCCGTTCGACTGCACAAATTGCATTGCCTTGAGCTGGCGCTCATTCATGTGCTGTTCCCACTCAGGGATGATCTTTTCCAGGTCTTTGCGATTCTGCAACGTGACTGAGAACCGGTGGCTCTTCGCATCGAAGAGCGGGGGCGGATGGCCGGCCGCCACCATGTCCTCTATCATACGGTCAACCCCCAGACCCAGCTCCTCGATATAACCCCATTGGTAAAGTCCGTTGACGAGACGTGGGTTGCGGCTGTAATGCTCCTCGACGATATTCTCGACTGTTATGTAAGCCGGCAGGCCGCCGGGACTGATGATCTCAAGGCTGTCCGGCCGCATGTGAATCTCAACGCTGCTGCCGCGCAGGCGATAGTCCCGGTGGCAGACTGCGTTGACCAGGGCTTCACGGACTGCAAATGGGGGATATTCCGTCTGATCTTCCCGCTGTAAACCCTTTACGACAGCCTTCTTGCCCATCTCTTCCCAAATGACTCGCCAGCCGCGTTCGACAATTCGGGCAAGTGGCCCCGTGATCTCTTCGCGGCGTCCATACCCGAAAGAACCCGGGTCGCTCTCCAAATACACAGACGCCTCGGAGCCGCCTGCCTGGGATAGCCTTGCCCTCTCTTCCGTTCTGAAAGCGGCCGGGCTGTCGTCAAACTTCACAAATACCGCCCGACCATGGGGAAGAAACAACTGGGGCTCTTTTCCAAAAAGGAGCATGCCGCTCACTGTCGGAGTCCCGTCGGCGCATAACGCGCCAATCTGCTGCAGCAGTCTGTTCTTGGGCAACAATGTGCCGCGGGGATTGCGCTGCTGCCTCTTCTCGAGATATTCGTCGATTACGTCCTCGTCCAAGTCCTCTCTCGCCGAGCCTGGGACCTCCTCCGTTTCAAACTCCCCCATCGCTCGATTCCCCACCAGCATTTCCAGTTCCGACGGGCTGAGTGGACGATTCTCACTGCCGCGGCGCACCAGCGCTCGTCCGTCAGAAAGGACGTGCAGTTCGCTGCTGCGATCAACCTGCAGCATGATCACCGCCCCGTACTGCGTCTCCGCCTGCTGCCACTCGGTGCGCATTGGCGGGCGGCAAAGCGCCAGGGCTGACTGCAGAACGCCCTCCACTTCATCCCCCACCAATTGATCGGCCAGGCCGATTTCCGGATCAATCCCCAATACGACCGAACCGCCTTCACCATTGGCGAAGGCGACGAGCGTCTCTGCGAGAAAATCCGGGTTGAGGCTGGGCAAAAATGCAAGTCGTGATCCAGGCTCGCTGTCTAGCAGCGAACGAAGGTCTGACATTGGTGGAAGCCCCCTTGCTCAATCGGCTACTGCAACGGGCGGTGTCCCGGCTGCGGCCTCGGTGGTTCCGTCACCATCCGCTTCAGTACCCTCAACCTTGCGAATCAGGTCTTCGTGCCTGAGCACCGCCAGCGCAGCAACCGTATCCCCTTCGTCAAGATTGACGATGCGTACGCCCCGGGCTGGGCGCCCAATGCGGCTGATACCGGAAACCTCAGTTCGCAACACGATCCCATTTCCGGTAATTGCAGTGATCTGATCCTCCTCACTGACGACCCGCGCCGCAATAATGAGGCCCAACTCGCCGAGCCTCCTATGGTCGGTCGACCATACACCTTGTGTATATCGGTTCTTGCGCGGGTACTCCTCTAACGATACACGTTTACCTAATCCCAGTTCGTGCAGAACAAAGAGATCTGCGCCTAGTCGCACAACATCGAAGCCCGTGACCAGATCGTCGCCAAGCAGACGTATCGCCCAAACACCAGCCGCCGTCCGGCCCATGGACCGAACTTGGTCCTCTCGCATCCGCAGCGCCTTGCCGCCGCGAGTGACAATAATGAACTCCTGGTCGCCATTCGTCAGCTGTGCCCATTCGAGCGAGTCCTCTTGATCCAGGTTCATCGCGAACACGCCGGACGTCCGTACGTTGGCAAAAGCAGAGGCTCTTACCCGCTTTATGCGTGCCTTTCGAGTGAGAAGGGTGATATAAGAGGCCTGCTCGAAGTCGCCCAAGGTCAGCATCGTCGTGACCTGTTCATCGGGCTGAAGAGTCAGAATATTGGCGATGTGAGCCCCTTTGGAGGTGCGGCTCCCCTCCGGCAGCTCATAGACGCGGCTGCTGTAGACCCTGCCCTTGTTCGTAAAGAAGAGAATGTGGTCCAGAGTTCGGGCGAAGCGCAGATCCATTACTTCGTCCTCGCCTCGCGTTGTCATCCCAATTACTCCGCGTCCCCCGCGACCTTGCGCCCGGAAGCTGTCGGCCTCCATTCGCTTGATGTAGGAATTGGCGCTGAAACTGATCAGCACGTTTTCCTGTGGGACCAAGTCCTCATCGCTGAAGTCGCCGCTGGCATGATGTATGATCCCCGTGCGTCGTTCATCGCCGTATTTCTCCTTCATCTCAACGATATCGTCGCGAATCAGGCCCCGAATTTTCGGCGGATTGGCCAGCAGGTCTTCTAGGTAGGCAATGCGCTCCATCACCTCCTGGTACTCATCTTCAATTCTCTGCCGCTCCAAAGCAGCCAGCCGCCTCAACTGCAGATCCAGGATCGCCTGCGCCTGTACAAGGCTCAGGGTGAACCTTTCCACCAGGTGGGTGCGTGCCTCTTCGGCGCTGGCCGCATTGCGAATCGTTTCAATAACCTCGTCAAGAAACTGAAGGGCAATGCGCAGCCCTTCCAGGACATGGGCGCGCTCGCGCTGCTTGGTCAGATCAAACTCAGTACGCCGCGTGATCACCTCAAAGCGGTGGTCAATGTAAATCAACAGTGCCCGCCGCAATCCCAGCGTCACCGGCCTGCCGTTCAGCAGGGAGAGTGCATTCACGCTGAACGTCGACTGCAGCGGCGTAAACTTGAAGAGACGGTTCTGCTCCTTCTTTGGCGATGCGCCCCGTTTCAGCTCGATGACGATACGCATGCCGCTCCGGTCACTCTCATCTCGCAGATCGCTGATGCTGTCTAGGCGACCCGACCGGGCCAACTCGGCGATCCGCTCAATCAGAGTCGTCTTGTTTACCTGGTAAGGGATCTCTGTGACAATGATGCGGAACCGGCCGCTGTCCGTCTCTTCAATCTCCGTCCGGGCGCGCACAAGCACGCGGCCGCGGCCAGTGGCGAATGCGTGGCGGATCCCTTCCGTCCCCAGTATCTCTCCGCCGGTTGGGAAGTCCGGCCCCTTCACCAGCTCCATTAACTCTTCCAGGCCGATCTGTTCCCGCCGCTCCCAGTTGTCGATGACAAAAGCCACCGCGTCGCAGATCTCACGCAAGTTATGAGGAGGGATGTTTGTCGCCATGCCCACGGCGATGCCGCTCGAGCCGTTGACCAGCATGTTGGGCAGTTTTCCCGGCAGTACCAGCGGCTCCTCCAGGCTGTCGTCGAAATTCGGTCCCCAGTCGACCGTATCCATTTCGATGTCCTGGAGCAGCATCTCGGTCAGCTGTGCCAGCCTGGCTTCCGTGTATCGCATCGCCGCAGGGCTGTCGCCGTCCACGGAGCCGAAGTTCCCCTGGCCGTCTACCAGCGGGTAGCGCAGGCTGAACTCCTGCGCCATGCGCGCAAGCGCATCGTAGACCGCCTGATCGTTGTGGGGATGGTACTTTCCCAGCACCTCTCCTACGATACGGGCCGATTTCTTGTACGACGAGTTCGCGCGCAGCCCCATATCATGCATGGCATACAGGATGCGCCGGTGAACCGGTTTCAGTCCGTCGCGGGCGTCAGGCAGAGCCCGCGCGACGATTACGCTGACCGCATAGTCCAGAAAAGCGGTGCGCATCTCATCTTCGATAGAGACTCCCTCGACGCTCTGGGCAAACATGCCATTGCCATTGGCCCCGTTCCGAGAGGTCGGGTCTTGCGGTAAACCCCCCATTCCATTGTCCCCGGGGGCTGCGCCGTCTATGCCGTTTGGCTCATCGCTCATTCACGTTCTCCCACCACTAATTCGTCTATCCTCGTGGCCTCCGCAGTCCATCGAAAAGGAAGCCTCTGCCCCGCGTTTCGGGTCGGTGTTCGGTCCTGGCGAAAGGCCGGCTCAGACATGCCGCCGAACTCACCAACGGGCAAAAATAGCTGACACACCTGACCCGGATTTCCGGGCCTTTCGCCACCATTTATTATACCCGATATGCCCGAATTTGGCTAGCGAAATCGGTCTGGGCACGCTCCAACGCCCTGCACTGCGGGTGTGTGCTTGAGTGCAATTGAAGCGTCAAATGCGGGGTCTGACTGCTAAACTGCGAGGCAAGTACTGAAGGAAAAACTGCTGTCGTCTGCCGGTGAATATCGGCGAAAATCCCGTATCGCCTGCTGCGAACACAGGCCCAGCCCCGATCAAAAGAAAAACGGACAGGGTATACGCCCTGTCCGCCATTTGTGCTGAACTCTCTTTCCTGGAGTGACCGTCTAGATCAGGCTGTCTCCTCGCCCTATTCTGCATCAGCAACGGAGGCATCATCCACCAATTCAGCAACTGCCTCCTCTTCGGCCTCCGCCAGCGCGGCGGCTTCTCGGTCCCGTTCCCTCTGTTCGGCATCGGCCCAACCTTCGCCCTCCCGCACAACCGCAACGCCAAATGTAGCCTCTACCTCAGCCATCAGCCGGATCGTCACGTCATAAAGGCCCAGCTCCCGAATTGGCTGGTTCAAGACGATTCGCCTTCGGTCCACTTCGAATTCGACCGTTTCCTCAATCCTTTCGGCAATGTCCGAGGTGGTAATCGAACCGTAAAGCCGGTCGTTTTCTCCCGCCCTCACGTTAAAGAGCAACTGCTGGCCGTTGAGTACCTCTGCCTGGGCATCGGCGTTCGACCGCTCTTGTGCCCGCTTCCGGATCGCCGCCACACGGATATCCTCCGCCTGTTTCAAAGCGCCCTTGGTCGCAAGGATTGCTTCTCTTCGCGGGATCAGGTAGTTACGGGCATAGCCTCTGGCCACAGTGTGGACTTCGCCGGCAAGACCCAGGGCGGGAACATCCTCAGTTAACAAGACTTTCATGCGAGCCATTGCTTATACTTCCTTCTCATCTCCAGCGGCTGCTCAAAGTAATTCGGCCGGTCCGTCTACTCGAAAACAAGGACACGAAGGTCGGGGGCCTTAACTGTACCGAACTGTGACGGTCTCCTCGCGCACAGGGATCGAACCGTCCACGTCCCTTGTAGCAAAGCCTGCATTTGATAGGTATACTACAGCAGCCCATTGTACACCGGCTGCGAGAAGGAGCCAAAAATTCCAGTCCCTGGAAAGCGCCGCTTATTGCGAAAACGGCTGTGATGGCGGCCCTCTGCTCGAACGCAACGGAGTTAACGGTCGGGGCCGGCTCCACGCCGCCCCCACCGACGCACTAGACAGTAACGCCGGCAACCACGGGAGGTCGGATGATGAAACGGGAACGGGTATTGATTGTGGAGGACGAACCGGCCGTTGCCAAGGGATTGGAGTACGCTCTCAAGGAGGAAGGATTTGAAGTCTACTGGGCCAGGACGGGGGCGCAGGCAATTGAAATAACGGATAGGCAACAGCCCGATCTGATTACACTGGACCTGCGCCTGCCGGATATGAGCGGCTATGACGTCTGCCGTGCGCTTCGTACTCAAAACCACCGCCAACCTATCCTGATGTTGACTGCCAGGGATGAGGAACTTGATAAGGTGCTCGGCCTCGAGCTGGGAGCAGACGATTACATGGTCAAGCCCTATGGGCTCCGAGAGTTGATATCCCGGATCCGGGCACTGTTGCGCCGGGCCTACGGTGATCTGGCCGCCCCATCCTCAGATCAGGTTCAACGCTTCGAGGGTCTTGAAATCGATCTGACGCGGTTGGAAGTTCGGCTGGACGGGGATGCCGTCGAACTTACGCCGACCGAATTTCGGCTGCTTCGCTACCTGTCGGCTAGGCCCAATGTGCCGGTCAGTCGCAGCGGTCTTGTCGAGGCCGTGTGGGGCTACGAAAGCGATGTCAACAGCGACCGTACCGTGGACGTCCATATCCGTCATCTGCGCCAGAAGATCGAACGCGACGCGGCGAACCCCACAAGACTTGTGACCGTACGCGGGTTTGGTTACAAGTTCCAGGGCTGACATTTGTTGTGAAAACTTAATCTAAAGGCAACCGACCTTTCAATTTCGTGCACTACACTGAGAGCGTGGTCAGTTATGGACTCGCGATGTATAGCACAATGAAAGGAACGAGAGATGAGACAACCTAGACTAACGACCAGCGAGAGGACTTCGCAAAGAGCGGCCAATCGAAAGATTTGGCTCGTGCTCTCGGTGACCCTCCTTGCACTACTGGCCTTGGGAGGGACCGCTTCGGCTCAGTCAATGACAGAACGCGTCAAACCCGAACCGGGTGTCCTGATCGTAGCCGTAGGAGAGGAAACGCCGGCTTCCGAGGCCGGCCTTATGCGCGGCGACGTCTTGCTGGCAATCGACGGTGACATGGTCAATACCGCCGCTGAGCTCCAACACGTGATCTTGATGCAGGATCCGGGCGATGTGTTGGAACTTACTGTGAAGCGCGGCGACGAGGAACTTACGCTGACCGTCACCTTGGGCGACGTCGACGGTTACCCGCTGCTCGGCGTGGCGCCGGATGCTCCTGGTGTCCGCGGCATGAGGACCCAGCGCGGGCGATTCCCTGCAATGCGCAACTTCGTTCGTCTGCCCGCGCTTGAGCGGTTCAAAGGGATGGACGGAAACCCCGTTGACTTTGGTGAGGGCGCTGTCGTCATCGAGGTATTGGAAGATAGCCCGGCCGCGACGGCAGGACTGATGGCTGGCGATCTGATTACTTCCGTGGGCGAGACCGAGATCACCGCAATGAAAGACCTGGCCGGCGCTGCTGCCGCGTTCAGCCCCGGAGACGATGTCGAGCTGACGGTTGATCGGGACGGCGAAACTGTTGAGCTGAACGTGACCCTCGGCGCCCACCCCGATGACGGAGAAAAGGCCTTCTTTGGCGTTCGCATTGGGCCGGCAGAGCGTTTCCGGATCAACGCGGAGGGAACTGATCTTGATCGCCGCCAGCAACGAGGTAACCGTTTTGGCTTCGCGTTCCCACAGGACGGACGCTTCGACAGCCACTTCTTCTTCAGAGAGTTGCCGGACGGCGCCCTGGTGATGGGCGTGCAGGACGGAGGGCCGGCTGCCCTCGCCGAACTGCAGAGAGGCGATGCAATCACCGCAGTTGGCGAGACCAATATCTCCAACTTTGAGGATCTGGTGGAAGCCCTGGGAATTTTCAGCCCAGGCGACGAAGTGAGCATCACGTTGAATCGCGACGGTGAAACAGTTGCGGCAACAGTGACCCTTGGCGCACACCCTGATGACGAGGACAAGGCCTTCCTGGGTGTCTCCATCATGCCGCTGGAACGTCTCCGCATGCACATGAAGGAGATGCAGGACCAGGACCGCAAAGAGCGGCAGAGCGACCACGAGTCGCAGAGCAGCTCCTAGATCACTGCCGACCTGACTGCGGCCAGCGTCGCCGCGACCGGCCCGCACAAGGGCGTGCAATCGCTTCGGACGTCGGCGCAGTCATAACGCGCCCCACTTTGCGGTCAACTGCTCGACCGCAGAGTGGGCATCCTTAAGCCGCACCCCTGCAGCAAAGGACGCGTCGAGACTTCATGGCGCGTCCTTTCAAGGCGTAGAGGGAAGCGAATGTTGCACTCGATACGCTGGCGTCTGATCATCAGCTATACTGCATTGACTCTGCTGACGATCCTGTTGATAGGGGTCGTTGCCCTCGGCCTGCTTACAAGGTACATGGCCGCCCGTGAATACGAGACGCTCGCTCTCAATGCTGAGGCCGTAGCCCGCATGGCGCGGCCGCTTCTGGTGCGGCCAAACCAGGGCCCCCGTCTCCAACAACTGGCAGTAACGTCCGGTTTTCTCACCAATACCGAACTGAGAATTCTCGACAGGGACAGGCGGGCTGTTGCCTATTCCCAAGTGCGCCTGACCCCTTTGGATTCGAGGCCGGCGGTAATGAGCCTGCTCAGTGAACTATCCCGCAGCGGCAAAGAGGACTGGCAGAAGGGGCTGATCAGTACCTTGATCGTGATTTCAGGCTCAGGTCACCCGCGGGGGATGTTCGCAATGGGCCTCGATGAAAGCGACTCTCAGAATGAGGGTGGGGCCGCCCTGTCTCTCGAAAGGCGGCCTGGCTTTTTGGGGGACAGGTTGGTCTTCGTGGATCCTACAGGTTCTTCCGCTGACGACAGTGACGCTACACGGAATCGCGCCGCAACACCCGACAATCTGTCGTCGCCCCGAATCTGGCGGGTCGTTTTCGGCTATGTGCCAGGGGCGATTCCTCCTCCTGCGGAAGGGCCTCAAGTCACTGTTCCGGTCCACCAGGACGACCAGGTTGTTGGCTACGTGCAGATGACAAACAGATACACCTTTTCTGCAGAGCCGCTTCTCGCAATCCGTCGATCCCTGATGGTAGCAGGGCTGGGTGCCGTCCTGGTGGCCGTGTTGCTCGGATTTCTGATGAGCCGGACGCTCACAGCCCCCTTGATGGCCCTGGAAAGCGCTACCCAGCAGATGGAGGAGGGAGATTTGGCTGTGCGGGCTCCGGAATCGGTCGGAGAGATCGGCGACCTCTCGCTGCGCTTCAACCGTATGGCTGCAAGGCTTCAAGCTACCTTTGCCGACCTGGCCGCCGAGCGCGATGCGCTGCGCCGTTTCATCGCCGACGCCTCACACGAGCTGCGTACTCCGCTGACAGCGCTGCGCCAGTTCATTGAGATCCTGCAGGGCCAAGCCGGAGGCAAACCGGAAACGCGCTCCGAGTTCCTTGGTGAGAGCCAACGGCAGTTGGAGCGACTGCAATGGATTACCGGTCACCTGCTCGACCTGTCTCGCCTTGAAGGAGGGGTGGCAGCCCTGGATATCTCACGCCATGACCTCGCGGGTCTGTTGGAAGAAGCGCTGGCCCCGTTTCGATCGACAGCCTCGGCGAAACGGATCGCATTGCGCCTGTCTGTACAGGACGGCCTCGATACGATCTGTTGTGACAAAGCGAGCCTGATGATGGCTCTGGCGAATCTTCTGGACAACGCGCTCAAATTCACGCCGCCCGGCGGCGTAGTCGAACTTGCCGCGACCCAAAGTGAACATGCGACCTTGCTGTCAGTTGCCGACACAGGACCGGGAATACAGCCGGCAGACCGGGAGCGGATCTTCGAGCGCTTCTATCGCGGCGAACTGAGCGAACAGGTTCCAGGAGTTGGACTAGGTCTTGCGATCGTCAAGAGCGCAGTGGAAGCGCACAGGGGCAACGTACGCGTGGAAAGCAATGATGGCGCAACCTTCATCTTGGAAATCCCCAAAGATCTGGCAGAGAGCCAGTCGGACCCGTCGGTCCCTGATTCTCTCGGCTAACACGCAATTCTCAGTGCCAAACCAACCTCTGGAGATCAAAAAAGCCTGGCGCTTCGCTGCCGCCAGGCTCAACTATAATCTGGCCCGCTCCCATAGCGGTTACGAGCTTCTCCAGGCCCCGGGCCGCTCCAGTCAATGCACAGTGTTACGCAAAAGACCGCTCCCGGCCTGAGAGCAGGCTCAGGTCGACGAGGCCTCTGCCTGCTCCTGACCGTTCTGGATGAGACTCGTGTCTTGATACTTCTTACCCTCTTCGATAAGCATCACCGGAATCCCGTTGCGAATCGGATAGCGGTAGCCATTGCGGGGGTTAAGCAGAAATCTGTTGTCGTCCATCAGCTGTAGCTTCCCCTTATCCTCCGGGTCAACCAGAATTTCCAGCAACTGCGGACTTATCTCGCCGCCCAGCGGCGCGTCTTCCAAGGGCGTCGCCGGCGTTTCCGGCAGCACGCCGCTGCCTGCTCCCTCCGGCTGGGCGCTTCCCAAGACCTGCTTAATGACATACACCACGCCTGCGGCAAAGCCGACGAAGAAGAGAAACTTGAGCAGCTTTTTCATTGCACGACTCCATAAGAGAGATCTGGCCCGCTCTTTCGGTAATGCTGCCATCGTAGCACACACGCTGTCTTCTAGAAAATCTGTAGTAGTGCGCCTCCAAGCGGACCAATTGGGAACCGGTCTGAACTGCTCCCGCGCCGTATAATTCGCGTAGTCGTCAGCTCCTCACCTCTCGAATCGCCGGAAATTCCTTGCATGATCGCGGCCGCTACTGTATAGTCTTGCCATGAGCCAGAGCAAAGAGGTTCAATTGCGCCGGTCCCCATGGCGAAAAGCCTCAGCTAAAGCCGGTGCAAAGGATACCGCATGGAAAAACGAACAACCGGCGCCGATGATTCTCTCCACATCGAACTGAATTCGTTTTCCCAAGCGCAAAGCGCGGCCGCCCATGCTGTCCGCTACGTGGCCAACTCTGAGTTCAACCAGGCTGTTCTCTTCTTTGAGGACGGAAGTTACTTGCAGTTTGAACACAAGGGCCGTGACAGCCGCTGGGCGAAAGCTTCGGGAGAGCGCACCCAGGCAGAACGGGCTTGCCTCGGCATGAGCCATTTCAGGCTCAACGCTCTCCACTTACAGCTTTATTTTGAAGATGGCAGCGATGTCGCCTTTACGATCTGACGCGGCGCCTGCGCTGGCGCGAGAGGAGACACTTCGATGGCGCGCATAGATGAAAAGGAGGAGTTCAGCAGCTGGCTGCTGGCTTTACAAGCCGGCTTGCTGACCGAAACACAGAAAGAAACGCTTCAGCAACTGGTCGATGACGGCAAGGCAGCCACACTGGAAGAGGCGGCCCGCTACCTGGACTGGCAGGACTCCGTTATCGATCCGACAGAACATTTCTACGGGCACTGAATTCAGCCCCCGTTCTGACTATAAAAAGAAAAGAACGGGCAGTTGGCGAAAAACTGCCCGCTCTTTCGTTTGCCTCTGGGCCTTACTTACTTACTCCTCAAAGTCCTCGGGATACAGCGACACCAGAATGTACCGGTCCAGTGGCAGGTAATCTACTGCCGAAGCCTGAACTTCCGCAGCAGTAACCGCGTCGGTGCGGCTCTCCACCACCTCCAGGTCGACGAAGCTTGACAGATCGACGTCATCTTCCGTTGCCCAGTACTCCAGGACACGCAACCAGTAGCTGTTCTGTTCCAGCTGTTCCTCGCGCTGGCGAACGATCTGGGCTCTGGCTTTTTCCATCAAATCTTCTCTGGGGCCGTCCGCCTGCACATCTGCAATCAGCCCAAAGAGGGCATCTACCAACTCCTCGACTCGGGCCGGGTCACTGCCAAAGGTGAGGGAGACTCGGTATAGGCTGTCCGGATCCGGCTCCATCGAAGCAGAGGCGCTGAAGGCATAGACGCCACCCAATTCCTCCCGCAACTCTTCACGCATGAGGATATCCAGAATCATCTCCAGCATGCGCAGATGGAGTCGTCTGTCCAGTGAATCTTCGCTGGGTCCCGTGAACAGTATGGTCGTCAGGCTCTGCTCGTCTTGCCCTCGATATACGGGAACCTCGACTACGCCCGTGGGCGGATCGGGAGCGACGTCCAGCCAGGTTTCGGCACGATCCAGGGAAGGCAGATTCCCCAGGTATCTCTGCGACCAGTCGACCATCTGCTCAAGATCGAAGTTGCCGACAAATATGAACGTAAAGTCGCTGAAGTCGGCGAAACGCTCCTGGTAGATGGCAAATGCCCGCTCCAGATCGAGCGAATCGATGATCTCCAGCGAGGGGATCTTGCGCCGAATCGAATCGCCGTAGCGAGCTTCGATATAAGCGTCTGTCCATGCGCTGCGCGGATCCAGTTCGCGGTTGCGCAGCGACTCGGTGTATTGGTCCTTAAGCGTAGCGAAGGCGTCGTCGTCTGCTTTAGGCTGCGTGCCGTACAGGTAGACCAGCTGAAACAGGGTCTCGATGTATTCCTGGCCGGATTGGCCGTGGAACCCTTCCTCCAGTTCGCCGATAAACGGGGAGACCGACACCGACTTGTCGGCCAAAAGCCGCTGCAGCGCCGCGTAACTCACGTCGCCGACCGCGCTCTGGCTGACTATACTGTCGATGAAGTCCGCTTCCGGATAGTCTTCATCGCTGACCAGCGAGGAACCCCCGGGGCTGGTTGCGCTGAAAAGGATCTCCTCCTCCTTGAAAGTAGTCGGTTTGAGCACGACTCTCGCGCCGTTTGCCAGCGTCAGGTCGGTGATGTTGAATGTCTCATCCGTCTGACGGGATAAGATCTCCGCCGGTTCCGGAATTTCGGTCAGCAGGGCCGTAACCGCCTCGATGTCCTGGTAGGGGTCTACCTGCTTCGTCGGAAGGTCCGAAATCACCGCGGCAAGCTCATCCTCATTGGGCAAGCTGTCCGCGTCCCGCTCCGGCCCGACCACAAAGACCGAACGGTTGCTTCCTCCAACATAGAGTTCCGCCCTCTGATTGACGTCGTCGCGGCTGATCCCTTGCAGCAGACGGTCCACCAGTTTGAACTCCACTTCAATACCGGGGACAGCCTCGTTCTCCAGGTAGTTACGGCTGTATTCGCTGGCAAGAGAGTGGTTGCGTTGGTTCTCCCGATCGTTGTAGAGCCGTTCGTATATGTTCAGAATCTCCGACTTGGCTCGCTCCACTTCCGCGGCCGTAAAGCCGTAACGGCGCACACGCTCAACCTCTGTAAGCGCAGCGTCCAGGCTGGAAAGGGCCTCGCCCTGGCGCACCTGCACGCCGACCACCTGATAGTTGTTGCCGCGTATCAGCTGCC
Source organism: Caldilineaceae bacterium (assembly GCA_965204525.1). Classification (GTDB taxonomy): domain Bacteria; phylum Chloroflexota; class Anaerolineae; order Caldilineales; family Caldilineaceae; genus Bin5. The sequence goes on from OZ241994.1 coordinate 5,532,872, forward strand.
CCTCGCTCACGAAAGCTCCAAGGAACGGTGAGTCCGCTTCCCTGGTGAGGTCGTCGAGCCGGAAATTGAGCATCTTGTAAAACAGATTGCCGATCAGCCGGTCCCGAAAGACACTGGCCGAGTTCAGTTCCGGGGCGGCCTGCCGGTAGATGATCTGGGCTATCGTCACGGGGAACTCAGGATCAGTGAGAATCAGATAGCCGGTGTCATCATAGTCGGGAAGAGAATAGGAGACCCTGGGCCGGACCGTCTCCGGTGCAGTCAGCGGTCCGAAATGCTCTTCGATTCTCGTTTCGATGTCGTCAACGTCGATGTCGCCCACGACAATAACCGCCATCAGATCGGGCCTGTACCAGTCACGGTAAAAGCTGCGTAACGTTTCCCCCGGCGTGTTTTGGACGATGTCCATGTCACCGATCGGCATCCGGTCTGTGTAACGAGACTCACCCAGTATCAGCGGGAACAGTTGCTTGTTCAACCTGCCGCTTGCATTCTGGTCCCGTAAGCGTTCCTCCTCCAGAATGACGCCGCGTTCGCTCTCCACTTCTTCATCTGAAATCGTCGCACGGCTGGCCCAATCCTCCGCCACTTGGAACGTCGTGCCGATTATTTCCTCGTCATCGGTAGGGAATTCCAGGAAATAGACCGTTTCGTCGAACGACGTATACGCGTTCACGTCCGGCCCGAACGACATGCCAACGGTCTCGAAATAGTCGATCAGCGCCTGCTTGGGAAAGCGCTCAGTGCCGTTAAACATCATATGCTCGACAAAGTGGGCCAACCCAAGCTGGTCCTCGTCCTCCTGGACGGAGCCCGCGTTGATCACCAACATCAAAGTAGCACGGTTCGCCGGCTCGGTATTGTGTCGAATGTAGTAAGTCAGGCCGTTTTCCAGTTGCGCCTTGCGTATGCTCGGATCCAGGGCAATAGGCGCGTTCATGTCCAATGTTTCGCTGTCAACATCTAGAAAGGCCTGCGCCTCTTCGGTCTCCTCTGCGGGCGCCTCCGCCTGCTCAGCGCTCGAATCCGTCGTCGTGGCCGAACTGGGCGAGGGAGGTACCATCCCTTCGCAAGCACTGGCGAGCAGTGCAATCAATAACAGTAGTCCGACCAGCAGCTTTGCTTTTTTCATTTTTCGCCCGGTCTCCGTCCTGGATTCCTTACCTCGCGTGGACGTGCTGGGCTGAACGTTGAATGCTCTCGTCATTGCTGACTCCTTGAATTTCTTTCGCTTGAGTGAAATGCGCGCCGCTCCTACTAGCTTAGTACGCAAAGATGAGATTCCTGTTGCATTTTGCTAAAGATGTCGCAACAAGAAAGAAGAATTTCGGTGGAAATCCAGCACATCTTCTGAAGGCGCAAAGAAAGGACGCACCCAAAAAAAGTATAAGTGATTCCCAGACCAGGCCCAAAAGAGTGGAGTTCAGGGCAATTGCATAACCAGCTTGACAGATCAAGCGCCACTGCCCTACAATTGTGGGCAAGTGCGAACCAATAGGAAAATATGTCGAAAGAGACCGAGAGGCTCTACCGTTCTGGTCCGACGGCCCACCTGCTAATGCGTAGTATGGGCCACTGGGAATCGGAAACCAGCTTTGATAGAGGTTTCCGACTTCATACCTACTGACCTACTGGCGACGAAACTGACAACAGGCAAGGAGACAACTGTGTCGAACATCGGTTGGAAAGACGTCCTGGGGGATGAAATGTCAGATGATCTGGCCCACGAAATCGATATTTTTGAAGGCCAGATGGAACTGATGGGCCAAGGGAAACTGGACGAGAAAGTCTTCGCCGAAACGCGTCTCCGTCGAGGGGTGTACGGCCAGCGCTACGACAATGGCCAGCGGCACGACGGTTTCGAGAGTCGGGAGCTTGCATTCGAGGAAAAGGAGCGGATCAAAGGCCCTGATACCCTCTGGCACGCGCCTGGTATGCAACGCATCAAAGTTCCCGGCGGAGGACTGACACCGAATCAGCTGGACGTGCTGGCGCAGGTTGCCGACGAATACTCCGACGGCATACTGCATATCACGACCCGCCAGGACATTCAGTTGCACTTTGTTCATATCGAGGACACGCCGGACATGATGCGCCGTCTGGCGTCGGTCGGCATAACCACCAGGGAAGCCTGCGGCAACTCCGTCCGCAATGTCACCTGCTGTCACCTGGCCGGTGTCTGCCGCACGGAGGTTTTTGACGCCACGCCTTATTCCGAGGCCTTCGCCGAGTTCCTGCTCGGCCATGACGATGTCCAGGACTTCGGCCGCAAGTTCAAACCGGCCTTTTCCGGCTGCGAAGCCGAAGCCTGTGGGCTGGTGATGATGCATGATATCGGCTACCTTGCCCAGATTCAGGAGGTAGACGGCAAGCCCAAGCGCGGTTTCAAGGTGTATGTGGGCGGCGGCCTCGGCACAGTGCCCCACCAGGCCAAGGTGCTGAGCGAATTCACGCCGGAAGAGGAGATTTTGCCGTTGGCGCAGGCAGTCTCCCGCGTTTTCGCTCGACTAGGCGAAAAGCGCAACCGTAACCGCGCCCGAATCAAGTTCCTCGTCGCCAAACTTGGAATCGAAGAGTTCCGCCGGCTCGTAGAGGAAGAGCGCAAGACATTGCCCCACGACGACCGCTGGACAGCCTATATGGACACGCTCCCACATTACGAGGAGAAGCCATCCAGGCCGCCCACATTCTTGAACGGTCAGGTTCGCTCTTCAGAGTTCAACCAGTGGTTCGAGACCAACGTCTATAGTCAGCGCCAGGAAGGTTACAGCGTTGTTACGGTGAATCTACCCTTGGGCGATCTGACTTCGAAGCAGACTTGGGAACTGGCCGACATCGCCCGCAAGTATGTTGGCGACAATGTGCGCTCAACGGTAGAGCAGAATATCGTTCTGCGCTGGGTTTCAGATTCCGATCTGCCCAACCTGTACGAGGAGCTCAAAGCGATCGGGCTCGGTGATCCCGGCGCCGGCACCATCGTCGACATTACCGCCTGCCCCGGTACCGACACTTGCAAGCTGGGTATCGCCTCCTCACGCGGGCTGGCCGGCGAATTACGCACTCGCCTCACCGCCAAGAGCGCATCCCTGCCTGAAGCCATCAAGGACCTGAAGATCAAGATCAGTGGCTGCTTCAACTCCTGCGGCCAGCACCATGTTTCCGACATCGGATTCTTCGGCAACAGCCGCCGCTCCGGCAACTTCAAGATGCCCCACTTCCAGGTCATCCTGGGGGGCAAGTGGCATGATAATGCCGGCAGCTACGGGCTGGCCGTTGGCGCTGTTCCTTCCAAGACCGTGCCCGAGGTCGTCGATACGATTACATCCCGATATGTGGAGGAACGGTCAAAGGGCGAAACGTTCCAGGATTGGATTGGACGTATCGGCAAGAAGGAAGCGCGCAACATTATTCAGCCCTTCATGCAGTTGCCAGCCTTTGAACAGGAACCGGAGTACTTCTCCGACTGGGGCGATCCACGCGTCTTCAGCCTCGGCGATATCGGCATCGGCGAATGTGCCGGCGAGGTTGTCTCCCTCTTCTCAATGGAGATCTCCCCAGCAGAATCGGAGGCCTTCGAAGCGCAGGTCGCTCTGGATGAGAACGACCCGGCGAGGGCCGACGCTCTGGCCTACTCATCGATGCTCAAGGCGGCCAGAGCCCTGGTGCGTACCCAGTTCCTCGATGTGGGTGACAGTCCGGATCGAATTGTGCAGGAGTTCAAGACCCGCTTCTTCGATACCGAACTGTTCTTCGATCAGTATGCAAAGGGGAAATTCGGCCAGTACCTGCTGGACCGGCATAGCAACCCAAACGGAAACCCCGACAACGATGCCGCCCACAGGTTGATCGAGGAGTCGCTTCTGTTCATTGAGGCCACTCATGCCTGCGAATCCAAGGTCGGCGGCAACGTCCTGGTAGAGATCTGATAGCTGTCCGCCGGTTGTGCTTGATCATACAAGCACAGCCGGCGAGCCACCTCTCATCCCCGCTGGAGCAAATGATGATTGCACCCCATCGCCTGAGCATAAAGTTCTTTTTTGATGACTTTTCCGTAGACGTCGAATCCTTTATCCCTGTCTTCCATCGCTGGATTCGGGAAGATGTTGTGCCCAACGAGTTGCTGCTCGATGTGGCCGACTATAAGCATATCATGGACGGTCCGGCGATTCTTCTCGTCGGCCACGAAGCCGACTACGTTATCGACTTGACCGACGGTAAGCCGGGCCTGCTCTATGTACGCAAACGTGACGCCGGCTCCGACCTGTCAGATGCTCTGGGCACGACGCTGTCTCAGGCGTTGAACGGAGCAAAGTTGACAGAGAACGACGTGGAGCTGAAGGGAAAACTGAAGTTGCGCACCGACGGGGCCACAATCGTCCTGTTGGACCGACTCAACTACCCCAACGCCGCAAATGGTGACGGCGCCGATTCCCCCGCCATCGCTGCCCAGGCCCAGCTTTCGGACAATCTGGCCGCCATCTTCGGGGACGACGCCACCGTTACCCGCGTCGCTAACGACGTCCGTGAGCCTCTGACTTTCGAGTTGCACGCGCCTTCCGCTCCGGATGTTGACGCGCTTCTCAATCAATTGGGGAGTGGGGACTGAACGTCTGACCTCTTCCCGTCCTTCCTGCAACTGTTAAGGACCGACCCGGATGCTGGCCGCGACCCCAGAAGTCCGCTCAATCTATGAAACGGACCGGGACCCCACCCCATTTGTCCCATTCATTCAAGCGGTCGGGCGCGGCGAGAAGTTGAAGCGCGATCTTACCTACGAGGAGTCAGTAGAAGCCCTGCGCCAGATCGTCGAGCAAACCTGCTCCCCAGCGCAAGCAGGCGCTTTTCTGATTACGCAGCGGGTAAAAGGTGAAGCTGTCGACGAGATTCGGGGCTTCACCGCGCTCTTACGGGCAGAAACGATCACGCAGATTCGTCCCCGGGTCGAGGGGCTGCTCGATCTGGCTGTGCCCTACGACGGCAAGGTAAAGAGCGCACAGCTGGCCCCCGCCATAGCAACAGTTCTCGCCGAAGCCGGAATGCCGGTTGTTTTGCATGGCGATGAAGGCGTACCCACCAAGGAGGGCATCGGGCCAGGACCGGTTCTGAGGGAACTGGGCATTGCCGATGACCTGGAGCCGGAAGCTGTCCAGTCAATGATCGAAGCGGTCGGCATCGGCTACTTGTCTGCAGAAAGATTCGCGCCGCAATGGCATGATCTGCTACCATTGCGGCGTCAGTTTGGCCTTCGAACTGTCCTCAACAGTGTCGAAAAACTCCTCAATCCAGCCAACGCCCCCTATCAGGTCAGCGGATTCTTCCACGGGAACTACATCGAGCGCCTGCGCGCCGTGCAGACAGGCGCCGAACGCAGCTTTATCATCCAGGGAGAGGAAGGATCAGTCGAAATGGCAGTCGGACGCAAGTCCCATGTATTTGCCGAAGATGCGGCCAACGACCTGGTACTGGATCCTGAAGCCCTCGGTCATACCGAGCGAGTACGCGTACCCGGACCCGCAGACGCCGCAGGCCATGCCGAACTCAATGCAAGGGTACTCGCTTCAGAAGACTGCGACGCGACCGAGCAGGTCTGCCTGACTACCGGTGTCATTCTCCATCTCTTTGATCTGGCCCAGAGTGTTCGCGACGGGATAAGTCGCGCCAGGCGTATCATCGAGAGCGGTGCCGCGCGTGCCCGTTTGAAACGAGTTGCGGCGAAGAATGTGGCATGAGCAACAAGCAGATTCCGCTTGGAAGCCTCTCTTAACCTACTTCACCCCTCTCGCCAACAACTCTCTTGCCAGCGCTACTGCCTCTTCTGAGGTTGCCACGGCGCCGGCTACCTGCGCCTCCGACAGTTCCCGCATAATGGTCCCCACAGTCGGCCCCGGTTCCAACCCTAGGTGCCTCATCAGCGCATGGCCATCCACCAGCGGCGCGGCCGGATAGTCCGCCGGCCGTGAAAAGGCAAAGGAAAACAGCCCTTCCACGGCCTTGAGGAAACAACCCCACTCTGGCCCTCGCTCTAGCCCTGTCGCCTGCAGATCCGAGATCGCCTGCAGCGTCACATCCAGTCCGTCGAGACGTTGCTGTGCGCTGCTCGATTGCAGGTGATGCTCAATCTGGTGCCCCGCCGTCACGCTGCCTGCATCGCGAAAAAATCGATATGCCTTCCGCGGACCGATGCGATTCTCAACACGGGGAAGTGACTTGACTAGCTTGCGAGGTACGCTGTGCATGGAAGCCACCCGCTCAGCCAGTAGGACTTCACGCCTGCTGAAGCGGAGTTGTGCAACGCGCCTGCCGGCTATCTCCGCGCTCAACTGCCGGTGGCCGGCACGGGAATGTCGTTCGGCGCCGCCCGTGGAATCCACGGCAAGCCTACCGGCCTTTCCCGTATCGTGAAGCAGTGCATGCCAGACCAGCCACCCGGCCCGGTCGTGACCGGCCGCGATCTCCTCACCGAAATGGGCGCGAAGCGGCTCTGCCCATGGTTCCAGAGATCCTCTCAGTTTGCCATCCTCCAGCGGCGAACCACCGCGCAGCCAGTCTCGAAGTTCGGCTGCGTGGCGCGCCGTCAACAGGCTGTGGTCGTAGGCATCAAGATGGTGGCGACATGATTGCGTCAGACCTTGCAGCGCGCTGACCTCTGGTAACAGTTGGTCAAGCAGCCTGAGCGCATTCAACTCCCTGACTCCTTCGTCTGGACGCGAACAGTCCAGCAACTTCCACAATTCCTGTCGCAGACGTTCGGCGCTGACGCTGAGGATCGTACCGGCCAGGTCAACGATCTGCCTTCGTGTTTCATCCTCAATTGTAAAGCCCAGTTGAGCGGCCAGGCGCACCGCGCGCAATAGCCTGATCGGGTCGTCGCGCAGACTCTCGTCCGAAATGCGCCGCAGCGTGTACGAAGTGATATCCGCAATGCCGCCGCATACGTCAATCAGCCGGGTTGGACTGTCCGCCGAAAGTTCCAGTGCCAGCGCATTGGCGCTGAAGTCACGCGCCAGCAGGTCGAACCGCAGGTCGCCTCGCAGTGCCGCGGCGTCACACTCAATTCGTCGACCGTCGCTGCCTTTCCCGATAAGTCGGGCGACGTCCCTCGCTTCGTCCAAGGGATAGTAGGCCCAGCCGAGCCTGTCCGCCACGCGTCGCGCTAGGGGTAATACCGGCCCTTTCAGGACAAGGTCCAGATCCGTTGTCGAGGCCGGGGCCCGAGCGCGGGAGTAGGAAGCGCTGGCGCCGCTGTGAGAGTTTCCGTCTAAGTTCGCACGCGCCCAGTCTGGAATCGACGAGATGCCCAGCAGATGATCCCGCACCGCGCCGCCGACAATGTAGACCGGCGCGCGCTCCGCCATGAAGGCGTCGATGACCCGCGCGACTGCATCTCCTGGTGGCTGGTTCGATTCAACTGCGTCCATGGCTGAAAGGGAAAGTGTTCAAGTCGAACGACAACGGAGTTCCACTGCAGTCATCTTGCCGTCAGATCATCGCCTCTATCAGCATCGGTCCCGGCTCTTCAATCCCCCGTCCTAGCGCTCGGACGAAAGCATCGGCGGTCTCGACGCGGATCGCAGGAACGCCCATACCCTCGGAGATCGAGACCCAGTTCAACTCTGGAGAATCCAGGCGCATCATCGCCTGGGCATGTGGACCTGGTTCAGCGTCGCTCCCCACATTCAAAAGTTCGCCCTGCAGAATGCGGTAACTGCGATTGGCGAAAATGACGTTCACGACATTTAGCGACTCGCGCGCTTGCGTCCACAGGGCCTGCAAAGTGTACATGCCGGAGCCGTCGCCCTCCATGGCAAACACCTGCCGGTCCGGGCACGCCACGGCCGCCCCGGTGGCCGCTGGCAGGCCTTGGCCGATAGAACCTCCTGTCACGTGAAGCCAGTCATGAGGTGGCGCCGTTTCGGTGTGGGGATACGCCTGCCGGCCGCAAGTGACCGACTCATCGGCGACGATTGCATTTTCCGGCATCAGTGCGCACAGAGCGGTCCAGGCCGCCTCCGGCGTGAGTTCGCCGGTCGGCAGGGCCGGGCGTTCCAATCGGGCCGCGGCAGTCGGGGTTGCCGGCGCACCCAATTCTTCATTCAACGCATCGAGCGCGGCGGGTACGTCCTCAGCCTCGGAAGCGAGCAGATGAATGCCTGCGTCCGGCGGCGCCAGCCGGCTGGGGCTGTCTGGATACGCAAAGAATCCCACCGGGTCTTTGGCGCCGGCAAGAACGACATGGCGTGCGCCCGCCAACAGAGAGACTGCCTGATCGACAGGATAGGGCAGGCGAGCCAGGACAGGACGGCCCGCGCCTCTCGAAACCCGCGCCGAGGCGCGATTGCCAACGACCCGGGCGTTTGCTCCCGCCGCGATCCGGCAGGCCAGTTCGCTGACCCCTGCGTTGCACATCACCTGGTCGCCCACGAGAAGGACCGTCTCTTCTCTTCGCCGCAGCAAACGGGCGATGGTTGAAATACGCTCCTCGGGAACGATGGCCCTCTGCGGCGCGCTCTGCGGGAGAGCCGGACCGTCCGCCGCTCCCCAGGCCGTATCCGCCGGCAGTATCAGTGTTGCCACCTGCCCCGGGGGCGTACAGGACGCGGCGATGGCCTCGGCCCCGTCTTCGGCAACCGCGCGCGAATTGGGTGAGGTGCGCACCCAGCCCGAGACCGGCCGGGCCAGTCCCTCGATGTCAGATGTCAGCGGCGCGTCATACTTGAGGTGATAGGTCGCGTGATCCCCCACTATGTTGACGATCGGAGAGTGGGCCTTGCGCCCGTTGTGCAAATTGGAGATTCCATTTCCCAGGCCTGGGCCCAAGTGCAGCAGCGTCGCCGCAGGCTTGCCGGTCATGCGGGCGTAGCCGTCCGCGCACCCGGTCGCGACACCCTCAAAAAGGCAAAGAACCGAGTGCATCTCCGGCACGGAGTCCAGCGCGGCGACAAAGTGCATCTCCGACGTGCCGGGATTCATGAAACAGGTGTCCACACCTCCGTCATACAGAGTGCGAATGAGAGCCTGGGCGCCGTTCATAGGGAATACTCCGGACAAGGCGAATTTGAGAATCGGCAAGCGAGCCGCTGCAAGCTACGCTAAGAATCTTCTTCAGACGGGTCTGGCGCCAGAGCAGACTCAATCTCCCGCCAGGCCTCTCCAGCTGCCGAAGCGGTCTGCTCGGAAGGCGGCTCATCACCATAACGGGCCTCGCCGTAAGCCGCGGTGATAGTTTGCACCAACGCCTCGTCAAAGTCGGGTTGGGCGGCCAGACGTCCCCCATAGTTGCTGGGGGTCTCACCCTGCAATCTGGGTGCGCTCCGTGCCTGTGCGAGTGCCAATAGCCGCTGGTAGATTGAGCGTATCAGACGGCGCGTGTCGCTTTCGCCTTCCAGCGACAGATACGGGTCCGGTTCCTCCGGCGGTGGGCCGAACCGTGAACGCAGACGGGCCCACAGGTCGGCAAGTTGAGACTGCAACAGGCTGGCTGTCAGAATCGATTCCCGTACCTCGTCGCTCTCCTCTTCGGGACGACTCTTCAACTGTCGCAGAACGAGCATGAATAAGATGAATACGCCTGCCGCTACCACGATCAGAGCAACCCACCGGAAAGGCTCTGGCATCGCTTCAACGACCCTCTCCGGCGGCTCCGGCATCGGCTCAGGCGTAGGAGCCTGGACAAACTCGGCAGGCTCCGTTTCCTGAGAACGCTCACCGAACAGGCTGCGCAGCAGGCGTATCAGATACTCAAGGATCAGGAAGATGGGGTAGGCGACGATTGTGATGATCCAAATGAGAACTGTGCTAACCCCCTGCCAGATCAGCCCGAGCGCCTTCCAAAGTATGGCAGCGTCCTCCGGCTGAATGATCAACCCCACCAGCAGGGCCATTCCCAGCATGACGAAGATCGTCAGCCCAATTCCGGCCATCCAGCCGCGGTTGGGACGCAATCTGGCTACGCGCGCGCGGCGTCTCCACCCGCCCGATTTCCCGAGGTTGGCAACACCCATCCCTGCAAGTCCTGAGGCCGCAAAGAGTAGTATCAGCCAAATGGAGTTGGAAAGCTGGCCGCCGGCTGACATGAATGGGGTCGCCGCCGCGTCAGATTGCTCAATCGCTGGTACTGGAGGAACGACCCAGGCAAACAGGGCCAGTGCAGCGCCGCCTGAGAGAAACGCCCTCCAGATCTCATCGTGGCGGTACTGGCCATGCCCGTCCAGCGCGCCCCGCAGCCAAAGAAAAACACCCAGGAGCAGAAAAAGTAACGTGCCGGGAACTTCGATCGGGACCGCGTCCCAGTAGATCAGATCGTACCCTGCGGCTATCAGCCAGCGCAGGTCCACCAGCCAGAATTCCGGTCGCAGGAAGCGCAGCCACAGCAGAAACAGGATCGCCGCAAATCCGAACGTGGCAATCTGCTGGCGTATCTGATTCGTCCTGCGAAAATCCCTGCGCTCAGCCAGAGTCGGCATCGACCAACGTGCGAAGGTAAAGCTGAGAATTGGCAGGATAATCACCATCCAGGGGTACATCAGAGGCGCAGAGAGGGAGGGAGCCAGAAACCCCTGCAGCAACAGCATCCAGGGCCAGATCCAACAGAAGCGCATGACACCGACAAGCACCGGCAACAGCCCGCCGTCCACAATGTTCCATTCTTTATGGTCCCACGGCAGAGCAAATGTCGAATTCATCAGTGAGTATCGTATCCAGCTTGTTCAGGAAAGGGAGCGCGAAATCTTGTGAACTGGACTATGAGGCCCTCTCCCATGCGTACTGCTGCCACGGGGCCTTCAACCCGCCAGGACAGGCACCTCAAATTCGTGCGTCTCCTGTTCCGCTTCGACAGTCAAGTCGTTCAACGCCTGTTCCGACAGCTTCTGGAAAGCGACCCCGGGGATAGCTCTATCGAGCGTCAGGCCGCCGATTCCCAGCAGCGTGACAGCAAATCCCCGACGCTGCAGATCGATTAGCACACGGCGAAGGTTATCCGACAGGGTCGCGCTGACCAGCACGATCGAAGTCCCAATACGTAGGTGGTCGGCCTCCTGTTGCAAGACCCTTTCAATCGTCGTATGCGGCACACCCACACAGTAGGCCAGCGCCTCCAGGACGCTGGTAAGCTGCTTTGGGTGTGCGCCGGGCAATACGCGCACACGCCTGCCCGCGTACATCATGCTGTTTGCGAAAACACCGAACTCCTCGCCTTGCAGCTGCGCCCACCGGGCAATGGAGGCGCCGACGCTGATGGCAAACTCCCGCAGCGCCGGGTCGACCCCTTCGAAGCGGTGATGAAAGGTTCGAATATTGACAAAGATTGCCAGTGGGCGCGAAGCAGAAGGTTCGAACAGCTTTGTCTGAAGTTCCTGGCGGCGTGCTGTCGCCTTCCAGTGGATGTAGCGGAAATTGTCGCCGGGCAGATACTCGCGTACACCGCTCAATCGCAATGGGTCTTCGATCAGTCTGTTTCGACTCTCGTGATCGCCAAATGGGTGGCGTGCCTCGAGACCCAGTTCCGGCAGTGTATACATTCGGGGATAGACCAGAAGCAGCGAGGTATCCGGATCCTCCAAGAACTGGCTGCGGAATCCAAAAATGTCGCCGCAGATGAGCTGCACCGGCCCGAATCTCCAGGCGCCCCGCTGGGTACCGGTAACGGTATAGCGACGAATGACCCTTTGGTAGATACCGAGAGAGAAGAGGTTGACGAGAACGCGGCGCGTGGGCAGATAGTGCCTTGCTCGTTCTTCAGGCTCGAGGTCTAGGGAAACGGGAATGTCGTCTTCGCAGCGCAGCCAGGCAAGCGGCAGCGGTTTGGCGTTGGTCACCTCCAAATGAAGTTCAGTCTTTTCGCCGAAAAATACGTGGTCGACGTCGAACCGGCGCCTGTAGGTCACCTCGGAAAGACTGTAGCGGCTCCAAAGCCAGACAACGAGCCCTAGCAGGCCGAGGATCAGCGCCATCGTAAAGATCAGGCTGTTGCGCGTGGAAAGCGCCAGAATCAATATAGCAACCGCGGCGGTCCAGCCAACTCGCCCCATCAGTCTGAAAGAGAGGTGCGCTCGTCAGCCGGTGGACCGTTGACCGAAGCTTCCGGGGAAACAGCTGCCTCCAACTCCTGCTCCAAGTCAGTACCGAATGCTCCAACCACGTCAGCCGGTTCTGTCTGGGCAGGGCCTTCCTGCCAGTTCTCCTCAACCGGAACGGGCATAGTGCGAATAATGCCTTCCAAAACCTTGGCGACGGAAGTGCCGTGCAAACGCGTGTCGGGGCCGGGGATCAGCCTGTGGCGGAGAACGGGCGGGGCAAGTTGTTGAATATCATCCGGCGTAACATAGGACCGCCCCTGGATCGCGGCCAGGGCCTGTACCGTGCGGTAGAAGGCAAGACTGCCGCGCGGGCTGACGCCCAGATCGAGCGCACTGTCGACGCGCGTAGCCTGGACCAGGTCGAGGAGATAGTCCTCCAGAACCGGGTGAACGAAAACATCACGGCAGATTGTTACAGCCTGGCGGATGTCGTCCGCCTGGACAATGGCCTTGACGCGGGAAAGAGGATTGTCTGCGCGAAAACGGTGCAGGATCAGGCGCTCCTCTTCACGCTCAGGATAGCCCAGCGCCAGTTGAATCAAGAAGCGATCCATCTGCGCCTCAGGCAGTGGGAAAGTTCCTGCAAGTTCGACCGGATTCTGAGTTGCCATAAGGAAGAACGGGTAGGGAAGCGCATGGCTGATGCCATCGACGGTAACATGTCGCTCTTCCATTGCTTCTAACAGGGCGCTCTGTGTACGTGGACCGGCGCGGTTGATTTCGTCTGCGAGGACAATCCCTGCCAAGATCGGGCCAGGACGGTATTCGAAGTCGTCCGTCTTGCGGTTATAGACGCTGACGCCTACGATGTCGGAGGGGAGCAGGTCGGGCGTGAACTGGATTCGTTGAAAGCTGATACCCAGAGAAGCGGCGAGTGTCTTCGCCAGCATCGTCTTGCCAATGCCGGGTACGTCTTCCAGCAGCACGTGACCTTCGCAGAAAAGAGCCACCAGAAGCTGATCAACAACCTCGTCCTTGCCCACAATCACCTGGCCAACATTTTCCCGTAGCCGCTGCGCAAGGTCCTGTACAAAGGCGATGTCTGTCATGTATGCTCCTAAATCGACAACAGTTCTGGAATGCCCAAGTGAAGTCGACGAAAAGACAAGTGGCCTGTTGCCCCTGACAGTCACGAGCCCCGAATGGACGGCTATGCCGCACCGGGTCGTCAGAGAAGCCATGAAATAGCGTATCTACAGGAAGCGGTCGGTTAAGCCTGCAATTGAGGGAGTATAACAGCGAGCCCACTGAACGCCAAAGGAGAAGGGATCAGTTATGGCCGCAAAGAGGGCGGTGACATCAACGAACTGCCGCCGCTTACAGTGCGATTTCAGACAGCGGCTCCTCTCCCGCCCAGACTCGCTGGAGGTTGTCGAAGATGAATATCCCGCGGCGCTGCCACGTATCGTAGGTGACCCCGGCAATATGCGGTGAGAGAATCACGTTATCCAATTGCAGAATTGGGTTGCCCGGGTCGGTCGGTTCGTCCTTGAGAACGTCCAATCCTGCGGCCTGGATTGTACCACTGATCAGGGCTCCGATCAGAGCATCTTCGTCCACAACCGGGCCGCGACACGTATTGACGAGAATCGCGTTGGACTTCATCCGTGTCAACTCCTCTGGGCCGATGAGATGACGGGTCTGGTCATTTAGCGGCACGTGCAAGGTAACAATATCGGACCTCTCCAACAACTCGCCCAATGAGACCCGCTCAACCTGCAAATCGCGTTCCACTGTGGCTGGAACGGGGAAAGGGTCGAAGTAGATTACATTGGCCTGGAAGGGGACCAGCCTCTTGGCCACCTCTTTGCCAATGTGACCGAGGCCGACAATGCCAACCGTCTTTCCGTGAACTGTGAAGGTCGTCATTCCACTGTCGATATCCTTCCAACCTTCGTTGCGCACGTTGCGGTCCATCTCCGTCAACCGGCGGTATACGCTCAGGATGAGGGCCAAGGTGTGCTCCGCCACGTCGATCGAATTTGTACCGCCGTTGTTGGCCAATGGAATCTCCAGTTCTGACAGCACGTCGAGCGGCATGCGATCGAAACCGGCGCTCACGAGCTGGACCAACTTCAGGCTCTCCCCTGCCCGCAGTACGGCTTCTTCCAGGTCGCTAGGAAAGAGAATCAGGAAGTCGGCATCGGAGGCTAAGCTCGCCTTTTCCTCCGCCGGTAGTTCATATGGTTGCACGGATACATCCCATTCCCGAGGGGCCGGGGCAATGACCTGCTGGGCCAGTTCACTGGCCAGATTAGTGAAGAAAATTACTTTGGGCATCAGGGTATTCCTGGGTGAACGCTACTGTTTTCCGTAGCCGGGGACGCTAGTCAGATCTGCGCGAGCGATGGGGCCAATTTGGTTTCAGCTGTTCAGATTCCAGACCTGCCTGGCCGTCTTACCGAATATCCACGAGCGCTCATCTGTGCTCAAGGCAGAGAGATATTCAAGAGGAAACGCCAGAGAATTGTCGAAGCCTTCGCGGCTGCTGACGGGCGGCCAGTCGCTGCCCCACATGATGCGCCGTGCACCGAACGCCTCCAATGTAAGCTCTGCGAGAGGAGGAACCTCCTGAAATGGGCAAGGGAGGCGGCAGAATTCGCCAAATCCTGGCAGCTTGATTGTCAGATTTTCGTGGCGGGCCAGAGCAGTGATGGCGGCGAATTCTTCCAGGTCAACGTCCGGCTTGACGCCTCCCAGATGCTCGATGATCATCGAAAGGTTCGGGAAGAGGCGCAGCACTTCCTTGAACTCGGCGCTCTGCAGGATATCCGGCCGGCTGAAGACGCTGACAACCAGGCCCAGCTCGTCGGCAACGTGCCAGTGGGACAGGGGATCGCTTCCGTGACTCCGAAAGTCCGCCAGCAAACGAACGCCGGCGAGCCCCTGTTCGGCCCAGGAGCGAATGGCAGAGCCGTCGTCATCGTCGTCCACGATCATGGCGGCGGCAAATCGACCCGGGTTCGCTTCAATTGCATCCAAAATGTAACCGTTGTCGCTGTTGCCCATATACTGGATCAGTACCGCCTGGTCGACACTGGCGCGCTCCATGTGGAAGAGCAAGGCCTCGACAGGCTCATACTTGTGCAGGCCGATGTGACAGTGCGTATCGACGACGGCAAACTCTCTCTCACTCATCCTGAACACTCCTTTTGGATTCAGCCTTAATATGTGGCAAAACTCAGCGCCTCTTCCGTCGGCTCGACACCAAGGCCGGGCCCGTCCGGAAGCGTGAAAAAGCCGGCGCTGCAGTCCATCGTGCTGCGAATGAACTGCTTGTTGCGGTCGAAAATGGAATGCTGGTACTCGTGCATTACCAAGTTGGCTAGAGTGGCGGCTGCATGTAGGCTGGCCGCCTGCGCGATGCCAATATTGATCGTCGCATGGGGCATCACCTGGCAGTGGAAAGCCTGTGCCAACTCACAGATGCGGACGAAACCGGTAATGCCGGTGTGGGCCATCTCCGGCTGGATGACGTCCATACAGCCGGCTTGCAGGCGCGGAAGGTATTCGTGGACGGTTCGCCACTCCTCTCCCAGACCGATGCGCGTCTTAACCGACCGGGCCACGTGCGCCTGACCTGCCAGATCCTCCGGAGCGACCGGCGCCTCCGCCAGATACAGGTCGTATTCGCATAGTCTCTCAATCAGTTGAACCGCTTCCAGCGCAGTGTAGCGCCAGTGAAGATCGGCAAGGATCTTCGGGGCAGGCCCAACCTCGCTGCGGATCGCCTCGATCTCCGCGACCTCTCCTTCGTCCGCAACAACGGCTGCGAACTTCACCGCCGAAAAACCGCGTTCGATCCACCGTTTTCCCAGCCCAGCCCGTTTCTCCTTTGTCCCGCCGGGCAGCCCCGAAACGTAGACCGGCAACCTCTCGTGCCGCAGGCCGCCCAGCAACTGCCACACCGGCTGCCCCGACAGTTTGCCCCGCAAGTCCCAGAGAGCCATGTCCAATCCGGCGATGGCATCGAGCGCGTATCCGCCGAAATGGCCCCGCACTCGCTGCAGGTCGTACATGTCCTCGTAGATGCGCTCGACGTCGTGAGGACTGCAGCCTATGGCAAATGGGATTAGCAGCTCATCTAGAATCGTCTGTGCGATTTGCGGCGCCACTACACCGAAACACTCGCCCCAACCGACCGTTCCGTCACTTGCTTCGGCTCTGACCAGAAGCGTCTGGTCGAATACGGGGTATACTGTGCGGTTGCCGGGGCGCACAATGTAGCCCTTTGGGTTGGGCCGATTATCCTCCTCCAGCGGTCCCAGGTAAGGAACGTCGCGCGGGATGCGGAGGGGGAAGAGTTCAATAGCGGATACAGTTGCGTTCATACAATTGCATAAACAGACGTGGATTGCCGCCGATCTGTTGTCTTAATGTCTATTGGAAAACGCTGAGCTATTCTCAGGCTTGACACTCTCGGCAGTGGGAGGTGTCCTCTCAACTTGCGCTCATGCCTCCAGAAGCGGCTCTACGTCCTGCCAAATGGCTTCAAACTCCTGCAAGTCCTGTTGGTCCAGGTATGCGCCGGGAATGCGGCTGGCGGCCGACGCAAAGATGCCGCGACGCAAGAAGACCTGTTTGTAAACCGCAACACCGTGCATGCGCTCGAAATTGAGCAGCGGCAGCAGACGGTTGAACAGTGATCTCGCACTGGGCTGGTCATTCTCTTCCAGAAGGCCCCAGATCCGCGTGTGCAGGTCTACAGACTGGCTGGCAGGCATATTCCCGCAGGCCCCCCGCCGCCACTCATCGATCATGTAAATTCCGCCCTGTCCCCCAAAAACGCCCCTGCAATCGTCTCCTGCCGCAGCCAGCGTACGCGAAATGGCGCGCGGCTCCGGTAACGTTTCCTCCTTCAGATACTGTACCCATTCCATTTCTCGGCACATGCGCGCCAGCAGCTCCGAGGACATCGGTGTTCCAATCGGTCCCATAAAATTCTGAATGCAGATCGGAATGCGCAGGGCGTCATTCAGAGCCCGGTAATACGCATAACAGCCATCCGCGTCAGGATGCAGGATGTGGGGCGGCATCGCCATGATGCCGTCAGCGCCCACATCCTGGGCATAGCGGCTCAGAGCCACTGCCGGCACCCTGTGGCCGTGCGTGGTAGCAGCTATGACCGGTACCCGCCCGTCGGCCTCCTCGACGACAATCCGGATCCAACGCTGACGTTCTTCATCCGACATCGTCGCGAATTCGCCCGCGTTGGCCGGACCGACGAGCCCGGTCGCGCCCGCCTGAATGCAAAACTCCACCTGACGGCGAAGGGCCCCCTCGTCCAGATCAAGGCCGTCAGTAAACGGAGTAACGACAATCGCGAATATGCCTCGCCAATTCTTGTTCATCAGCTTTGCTCCACCAAATCGAGATCAGATCAAACTGTTGGATGCCTCGAAGTCGATCAGTCAGCACTCTTCCTTCGACCACAGCTCTCTGGCGATTTGCGAACAATAGGAAGTTAGGAGAATATCGATCCTGGCGCACATTCTACTTGGTTCGACAGGAGTGGCCGGGCTTGTTAAGAGCGTCTGCTTGTTGCCCTGCCCCTTCGGATCAGTATACTACACTTAGGTAGCCACTCCATTTACAAGCGAGCGAAATGAACATGAAAATCACTGACGTAATGGTAGTCCGGTTGCAAGGCGTGTTGGAGTCCGAAGGGGAGTTCTGGGAGGAGCGGCTGGTGCGTCCCCTCGACATCTACCCGGAACACAAAGCGGAAGGTCCGCACGAAATGTTTGCCGTAGGCGAAGGCCGCTACAACATCACCGCGTACTTTGTCGAAGTCGAGACCGACGAAGGCGTATCCGGTCGCGGCGGCCCTCTTCCTTTCGAGCAGGCCTTCATCATCCAGACCCAGCTGGCGCCCCTCCTGATCGGTCACGACCCTCTGGCAACCGAACGGCTTTGGGACCGGATGTACCGCTCTCAGGTGCATGGACGCAAAGGTACAGAAATGATGGCCCTCAGCGCGGTGGACTGCGCGCTCTGGGACCTGAAAGGAAACTATTTCCAAGCCCCCGTCTGCCAACTGCTCGGCGGGCCCACCCGTACCGAGGTCCCGGCCTATGCCAGCGCCCTGGGATTCTCAATCGATCCGGAGCTGGTCCAGGAGCGGGCTAGGCAGTTCGTGGCCGAAGGCTATAGAGCCACGAAGTGGTTCTTCCGCGATGGCCCGACCGACGGCAAGGTGGGAATGGAGCGAAATCTTCACCTCGCGCGCACCTTGCGCGAGAGCGTCGGCCCGGACGTGGACATCATGTTGGACTGCTGGATGAGTTGGGATGTACCGTACGCAGTGCAGATGGCCCGCAGGCTCGAAGAATACGCACCCCGCTGGCTTGAAGAGCCGGTACTGCCCGACAAGATCGAACAGTACGCCCAGATCCGCCGCGCCGTAAACATTCCTATCAGCGGCGGCGAACACGAATATACACGCTGGGGACTGAAACAGCTGATGGACGCCGGAGCTTGCGACGTCTACCAGCCCGACATCTACTGGTGTGGGGGTATTTCTGAGACGCAGAAGATCCTGGCCCTGGCCTCAGCTTACGACGTACCGGTGATTCCCCACGGCCACTCGACACCTGCCAGCATCCACGTCATCGCCGCCTGGCCGGAGCCGACCACGCCAATGTTGGAATATCTGATCAAGTGGAACGAAGTCCACCAATTCTTCCTAATGAATCCGCTCAGGCCGGTCAACGGCAATGTCAGCGTACCTACTGCACCCGGCATCGGCATGGAACTGGATGACGCCAAGGTCCAGCAAAGAGAAGTCGTGACCTTTTGAGGTGGAGGAAGAGGCTACCGAGGGGTGGTTGGATAGCCGACAGGATCAATGATGGCTTCGATCAGGTAGGGCGCCCTTGCAGCGGCCGCATGTGCCAGCGCCTCATCGCAGCCTTTCGGCGTCGTAACTCGGGCTGCCGCGATGCCGTAACCTGCGGCGATCTTGCAGAAGTCCGGCGCAGGAAACTCGGTTCCGAAAGGCTTCTTGCCTTGCCTGATCTGGTGTGAACGGATCAGATCGATGGCGTTGTCGACGGCCACGACGACGATCACAGGCAGATTCAGGCGGGCCAGGACCGCCAGTTCTCCCAAGCACATCAGCATTCCGCCGTCGCCAATAAGGCAGGCCGCGGATTCGTCCGGTCGCGCCAGGGCGGTTCCGATAGCTGCCGGCAGACCAAATCCCATGCAGGACAGCCCATTGGAAAGAGCGAAGCTGTTCGGGGTCAAGGTCGGCCACTCCAGGCTCCCGAATATCTTATGGCTGCCCACGTCCACCGCAAGCAACGTGTCCCTGCTCAAATGACGGCGCATACTCTCCAACAACTGCTGAGGCAATAGATGGCCGGGCCGGGACGTGGGCAAAGGTACCGCAGCCAGTTGCGCGTGAAACGCACACACCCTGGACTCTCCCCACTGCCCGTCGGTGCAGAACTCACTGTCGGCAAGTTGCATCAGCGCCGCCGTCATCGGCCCCACGAGCTCTACGTCAGCCGGTAATACCGGGTCGCAGTTAGGCCAATTCGCAATCCAAATGAGCGGTACGTCTTCAGTCCCTTCCGCTGACGCACCTTCTCCGCTCTGCGGCAGCGAAAACTCCTTCACCAGCTCGACTACATCGAATCCCACGGCGACGACACAGTCCGATTCCTCCAGGATGTCGTACACGGGATCGGTGCGGGTCAAACCGATGACCCCTGCGCTCAGCGGGTGACCATCCGGCAACGCACCCTTTCCCTTCGGAGACACAATTACGGGCGCGTTGGCCGCCTCTGCCAGCGCTCTCAGCGCATCATACGGGGCCTCCGGTTCCAAACCGAGCCCGGCCAGAATCACGGGACGTGAAGCCTTCGTAACAATGTCTCTTGCTCGAGAAATCTGCTTACCGTCGGGCAGATCTCCGTTCCCACCCGCTTCGCTCTGGCCAACCGACACATGGCCTAGCTGCTGCCCGCTCGCGCGCTCGACCGGTAGTTCCGCCTCCTCATTGCTTATCTGCAAATGCACAGGGCCAGGACGCCCGCGCATCGTCAATGCAACTGTCGCCGGCACCTCCGCCGCGGCGTTCTTGGACGTCACCTTGAGTGTCCGCTTGGTGATGGGCGCGAAGACGGCCTGCAAGTCGACCACCTGGTGCGTATATTCCGGCAGCAGCGAGTCAGGCTTTTGCGCCGTAATAAGCACCACCGGCGCCCGGTCCAACCATGCGTGCCCAATGCCGGGCACAGCGTTGAGCGCGCCTGGGCCCAACGTAGTGAGTGCACATCCCGGCTTGCCAGTCGCCCGCGCGTAAGCATCGGCCGCAAACACCGCGCTCTGCTCATGGTGCATCAGTTCAAAGCCGATACCTACGCGCTGTAATGCCTCCAATACTGACACCACCTCTCCCCCCGGCATTCCGAAAGCAAGGCGGACGCCGGCGTCATGTAGAGACTGGGCAATTGTCTCGGCAACAGTGGCCATAGTCGGAATGTGTCCTTCCCTATCGATCGAAATATTTGCCGACGATCAGTTCCAGGCGGTCAACGACCTCTGGCGGAACGGCCTTCTTGTCGGTAATCAACGCATCCTGGAGCGCATTGGCATGGGGCGAAGGACCGCTGTCAGCCAGCAGTTCGATTGCGTTGGCAACGGCCCTAACTGCTAATTCCGCGTTGTGCATCAGCATCCTGATTACAGCTTCGACCGTCACCGCCTCTTCTGTTTCATGCCAAACATCATAGTCGGTCACATGGGCCATGCAGGCATAGCTCATTTCCGCTTCCCTAGCCAGGAATGCCTCCGGGGTCGTGGTCATGCCAATGATGTCCATCCCCAGTTGGCGGAAGGCGATACTCTCGGCTTTCGTACTGAAGCGCGGGCCCTCGATCGTTACGAAATTACCGCCAAGGTGTGCTGTGGCGCCAGTCTGCTCTACTGCCCTGAAGCAGATGTCGCTGAGGAAGTTGCAAAATGGATGGGCGACGCTCACATGCACAACCAGTCCGTCAGTCCCCACATCCGGGTCATCGAAGAAACTGAGCCCTCTTTGCCGCGTGCGATCAAAAATCTGGTCAGGGATGACAATGTCGCCAGGCCGCAGCCCCTCTTGCAGGCTGCCGCAAGCGCTGACCGCAATCAAGTACTCAACGCCCAGCATTTTGAAGCCGTAGATGTTGGCGCGCTGGTTCAACCGCGTGGGGTTGATACGGTGCCCCCGTCCGTGCCGGGCAAGAAACGCGACCCGCTGACCGTGCAAGGTTCCCACAATAAAGGCGTCCGACGGTTTGCCAAAAGGTGTGTCCAGTTCGATTTCTTCGACATCGGAGAACGTATCCATCTGGTAAACGCCGCTGCCCCCGATTACTCCAAAGCGAATAGCTCCTGTCATCAATAGAACTCCATGTAAGATTGAAAGAAGACTCTAGTTTCCCGTTAAAGGGTGTATTCGAAATCATTCATCGCTCAGCAGGTTTTCGGATAACGTATTCATCGAATTCTGCAACGCTCACCTCGTCTCCAGGAGAGCCGCGGCCGTGCCGAGTACACCCGCGCGGCCGCGTTTGTTGAGCACAGGGAAGCGGATCCGTGCGATTCCGCCGTTTCGCTTCAGGTATATTTTCCCCCTGCGCTCGTAATGACGGGCATCAGCTTCCTCGGAAAGCTGGGGCCAGACCGAAAAGTAAGCAATCTGCCCCGCCTCATCGTACGCAACTGTTCCCGATGGCATCGGTTCATCGGCAATGAATGGGATTTCATTCCCGTTTGCGCGGAGCCAGCGGCCAAGACCCAATCTCTTGTGGTCTTTGACGCTTACGCCAACCAGACGGAACGCGCTGATGTGCGCCACGATATCAGCGTTCGTCCAGTTATCTGTTTCCGGCGCGCTTTTGGAAACGCGCAGGTCAATCATGTCTTTGCGGCGAACCCAGACGGTCTGGAAAGGTAGGTCAAATGCCCGGACGTTCATGCCAAACTCTGCTTTCATTCTCTCAACAGGGAGGAGATATCGCTAAGCCCATGCAAGAGTAGACCTGCCAGTCCGGCAACCATTAGTGCCGGACCCCACCCAATTTCAGGCGTCTGCCCGTACAGTTCGGCCAAGGTCGGAAGGACCAGGCGAAACTGGGCCACGGGAAAGTAGATGGCGGCGCCCGCGCTGACGACAAGAAGAAAACAGCGCACAATAGCGATCGAATAAGCGGCCCGCCAAAGACAACCGCGGCGGCCGGCGCCGTCTGCAGTTCCGCCAAAAGATTCAAATAGCGACCGGGGAGACTGGAGAAGCCCGACCAAGGGGCTGAAAGCAACCAGCGCCAGGCAAAGAACCATTGCAATCGCCTGCAAGCGAAATTCAGGGTTGAGTAACAGCCGGGGGGTCCAAGCAGGGGGCAACAGATTGAGCGCTGTCACGATTGCAAGCAGCAAGAGCGCGATGCGGACAGGCCCGCCGTAGCGTGGGCCGCGTTCTTCGGCTACTGTTCCATCGGTATTCGGGTCGTGGCGACCCGAAGCACTCGAATCACGGCAAAAGGCGTTCAAACTTAGGCTGACACTCACCGCGACCAGCGGCAGATAAAACCCCTCACGCCACAGGCGGATTTCACCCTGTTGCACGGGGTGCAGAAACTTCACGAGCTCTCCCAAGTCCAGCCCCAATACGGCCAGTCCTGCCGCCTTGTGCGCGATCCAGGGTCCGACGTACCCAAAAAATGTGCACAGCGCGCCGACGGGCAGCAGCCACCTGTGCAAGGGGCTCAAGGATCGGGTGAAAAGGTGTTGAAAGGGTTGCATCTGCGGGTTGAGGCGGGTCTTTCTCCACTTACTTCACTTTCTTCCCGGCGCGCTTGAGCCTTTGGCGTTGCCGCTCCTCGCCCTCTTCGAATCGCCGTCGTTCCGCTTCGTTCGTCAGTTCGAGCCGCGGCACTTCGGTCGGCACGCCCCTTTCGTCAAGGGCCACGAAAATGTAGTAGGCGCTGTTGGTATGTGAAATCCCACCGGTCAACAGGTCCTCCGCCTGGACGATGACCTCGACCTCCATGGAACTGCGGCCAACATAGGTGATCCGCCCGCGTAACCTTAACAGTTGGCCGACCCGCACCGGCTCATGAAAGGCCATGCTGTCAACTGCGACCGTCACCGCAACTCGCCTCGCGTGGCGTGCAGCGGTGATGCCGCCGCATTCGTCGCATAACTTCAGAATCACGCCGCCGTGTACGTTGCCTAGCAGGTTGGCGTGCTCGGGATTCATAATTTGGCTGATACGCGTCGTCGAGTCGGCGACAGTCTTGCTCATGGTTTTCATGCGTAGTGAGCTGATGGCTGAGTGCAGTGCATTGTATCACATTCTCAGGCCAGCGCCCGTTCGTAGGCCTCAAGGAGTTGCCGCAGGCTCCGACCCCAGGTAAATGAGCGGGCATGCGCCTCTCCGGCAGCCGCCAACAGGCCCCGCAACTCGGGCTGCGAGGCAAGGCGTGCAATCCCGTCGGCGATGCTCTCGACAGATTCGGCATCAACGTAGAGTGCACCCTCTCCCCCGGCCTCCGGCAGACAGGAGTTGTCCGATGTGAGCACAGGTGTTCCGCAGGCCAGTGACTCCAGGATCGGGAGCCCGAACCCCTCGTAAAGTGAAGGATAGGCAAAGAACTCTGCTCCCGAATAGAGGGCCGGCAGATCAGCGTCGTCAACGAATCCGGGAAAGTGAACTTCCTGTTCCATTCCCAGCTCTCGCACTGTTGTGAAGATTTCGTCAAAAAGCCAGCCTCTCTTACCCCCAATGACAAGTCGGTGAGGCAGGCCTGAATCCCGGCGGGCGGCGTGAAACGCACGAATCAACCTTGGATAGTTTTTGCGGGGCTCAAGAGTACTCAGAGCGAAAATGTATGGCCCGTCTCCAATAGAGTACTTCTGACGTGAAGCATGCAGAGTCTCAGGATTTGACACGCGTCGAAAGAAACTGTGATCGACCGCGCCCTGTACAACGCTAATCCTTCCTTCAAGACGCGGCCAGGTCGACTCCAGGTCCTCGGCCGTGTTGCTGCTGTCTGCGATGAGGTGGTCTGCCCGGTTGATGCTGCGGGGAACGACGACATTCAGGTAGTGATGCAGAGAGGGCATGGCCGCCTGGGGGTAGCGCATGAAGGCTAGGTCGTGTACCGTCAGCAGCTTCCTACTCGAGCTCACCGGCGCCATAACGAAGTCGGTCGCGTGAAACAGATCGACAGCGCTTCCGGTCAGCCACTCGACGCGTGGAGCGGGAATGTTGAGGCGGTGCCAGATGCGAGTCAGATTGCGCTCGGAAATTCCAGGAAAAGTGTGCAGAGGAAGAGGGCTTGCGGCGCGCTGCTCGGGAGTAACTGTCCCGGCCACAAAGAGTGAAATGTCAAAGCCGGGATTGTGCTGAACCAGCGCATCAACCTGCTCTCGTATGATGCGGCCAATGCCGGCCGTCTGCCGCATGGCCGGCGTATAGTCGATGACTAGCTTCACAGCCCTTTGAAGGTCCACAAACGATTGGCGGCGAAGTTCCAGAAGAGGACGACCCCGATCGAGAAGAGCTTTGCAAAAAGATAGCTCGCCCTGAATCCAACCTCAGTGCTGGAAAACATGTCATTCCAAAATGAGCGAAGCGACTGATCCACAATCAAGAAGACGGCTAGATTGATCCCTAGTCCGACAATGCTAACGAGAGCAAACTTCAGCATCAGCCGGCGTTTGCTGTGCGTTCGGCTCTCTGGAAACGTCCACCATCGATTGAGGAGGAAGTTTTGGAGCACGGCCGCACTGAAGCTGAAGCCGTTCGCGATAAAAGGGACAAGGCCCACGACCTCGGCCAGAAAAACCAGGAGACTGAAATCGGTAACGGATCCAAGCGCGCCGACAAATGCAAACTTGACAAACCGTTTCGTCTCTTTGCCTCTGCTGCTTCCCATACTCAGGGGTTTGGCCCTGCTCAAAAGTCACTCCCTTTCGCAAATGCTCTGTTGCTTCCACTGGGGGCCGGCCGCGCAGTTTTTTGCTCCAGTAATTCCTGCTTGGTGTTTACGCCGCACCCGCAGGCTCGGTAACAACTGACTTATCGGGACTCGACGCTGACAGTCGGTCGCGGGCCAGAGCCACCGCGGCACCAAGCCACAGTGCGACGTGCAAATACATCCCCTGGACGTAAAGATTGTCAAACAGGTGATGTACGGATAGATGGATGACCACACCTAAGACGCCGAGGAGAACCGCTGCGTTCCACTCCGGCGATGGAATCGCGGATGCGTGGGCCGGTCCTGAACTGACTTGGGAGTCAAGGTGCTCCCATTGTCTTCGCAGAATGCGACTGCGCATGCAAACAAGGCAAACGACCACGCCAGTCCAAAGCGCCAGATAAGCGAAAATCCCAATAAGCCCGTTCTCGGCAAGTACGTTCAGATATGTATTGTGGGCGTGCCCTAACGGATCTTCCCATCGAGCCAGCCGAACTTGCGGGTAAACGGCCGCGTAATTGCCCGGCCCCACGCCAAGCCAGGGCGACATCTCCCACATCCGCAGGGCAGCGATCCAGTGGGCTAGACGTTCGATGATAGAAAAATTGCTATCTGTTACAGGTTGTTGAACGATATCCCACATGCCCGTCCCAAGATAGGCAGGCAGATCGGCTATTCGGTCGGTCAAGGAGCTGGGAATGTAGCGGTATGTGATTGGCCCGAGCAGCATCACAACGCCCGCAGCAGCGAGCGCAGCCCCCTTGACCGTCCGTCCCCCTTGAACGAAGAGGACAACGGCCAGGCCGGCGGCGGCGCCAACCCAGCCGCCCCTACTCCAACTCGCCAGGAGCCCAATTGCGATTACTGCGGCCGCCCCCCCATAAGCGCCCGCGCCCGCAAGAATCTGGCTCAAGCTCCTACCACTTCTTCTCAAAATCGAGGTGAAATTCAAGAGGAAAAGGGCCGTCGCCACGGGCAAAGTCAATCCCAGGTAACCGGCAAACGGATTAGGCTGGCCGAATGTTCCCGCCGCTCGCATGAATCTGTCCAACAACAGAAAGTTGGGCGGACCGATACGGAAAACGAACTGGTAAATGCCGAGTGTGGCCTGCAGTATGCCTCCGGCCAGTAGACCCCAAACCAGCCAGCGTATCTGTCGCGGCGATAATGCCTCCTGGACCAGAAGGAGTGCCACCAGCATCTGCAGCCACTTGATTACGCCTTCGACTGCTTCTTGCAGGTCTATCGCATTCGAAAAGGAGAGCAGCAGCGCCAGCAGATACACGATGAACAGAATCGGCAGCGGGCCCGAGGTAAGGCGAAGTCGGCCCTTCCGCACTCCGTCAACAAACCACAGCAGTACCGCCGTCCCTAGCATCAGGTCCGCCAAGCTGACTGGACCCCTTTTGAGTGCGCTGGCGAAAGGGAGCGCGACGGCAAGCCCCGGCCAGATTAGGTGCGGGAAACGCAGCAGCAGTACGCCCGCTGCGCCCGCTGCAACTGCAGCGGCCGCCCAGAGCAATGGCAGGTCGGCCAGCAGCCAGGCCAGGACCACCAGCCCGACTACCGCAGCAGGAGTGTGAACCTGCCGGCCGGAGGCATACGGCAGACCGGTCGGTGGCCCCGGCAGGCCACCGGTCAGAGTCGGCTTGATTGTCCGGCCCAACCCCATACCTGCGATCCTTTTTCTTGATTTCTACACAATTCGTCCCGCTGGAAACCAGCGCGAGATCCTGACAACTCCAACTCCCTGATCAAAGAAAATTCCCGGACACACGATGCCCGGGAAACGAGGCGGAGAGGGAGGGATTTGAACCCTCGAGGGCGTAAACCCTACGCGTTTTCGAGACGCGCGCACTCGGCCAGACTATGCGACCTCTCCAAAAAACTGCTCGTGCCGGGACTGCCCGGCACGGGAAATCCTAGCACATTCTCTAACCTCTGTACAGTTTTTCGACGAATTGTCAGCCTTGGAAACACGTCAAAGATAATGTCAATCCGACGGCTGAACATGCATTATGCAAGTGCCCGCTCTCAAAGCAAAGCGTCAGCCAATTGAGTGAAGTCGGCCACGGTCAGCGCCGGCTGGAAGGGCGAGTCCTCGACCGGCAACTCGTAACGGTCCACATACGCCGCCTGGAAACCGCATGCGCGCGCCCCCACGCAGTCAAAGGCATTGGCCGATACCATCAGGCACTGGTGGACCTCCAGGCCAAGCAAATGGGCGGCCCGCCGGTATACGCCGGGATGGGGCTTGAACGCGCCGTTGCCGGTGGCAGATATTACATCGTCAAATGGGAATTGGACTCGATTCTCGACCAGATGATCCAGGTAATGGGGGTCTCCGTTGGAAAGAACCACCAGTCGATAGCGATCGTGCAGTCGCTCCAGCGCCGGAACAACCTCAGGAAAAGGGGAGAGCCTCTGCCAGGCCGCCATTAACTCCTGTATGCGTTGCTTTGTCGGCTCCAACTCGTTCATCCGCAACACGTAGTGCAGCGCACGCCGCACCGTCTCGAGATAACCGGCGTGGCCCACCATCATGATCGTGTCTTGGTATTGCTCCAGTCGCTGACGAGTCCGCCACTGATCCCAGAAAGCTTCCGGCGACCTGCCCGGCGCGTCCCTTTCGAGGAGTTCTGTGATAGCCGGCTTCAGACTTCCACCCAGATCCAGGATCGTGCCGAATAGGTCAAATGTCAGTGCGATTGTGTCACGAAACGGGCCCACACGTACTCTCCTGTTTCCTAGATAGGGCCTTATGCTAATTGGGAAAGGCCAATTGCTTGATTTGCAGATAGTCAGGTACGCCCAGCAGGCGATTGATGTAAATGCAGAGGGTATGTGCAGTCAATTTCGTGTAAAGGCGTGCACAAAGGCCTCTGAAAGTGTGAGCGTGGTTGGTTTCAATCGAGAATTGTGCGTTGAGTTGACTGTTGACTGTTTCGATCATTTGGCGGACGGCGTCGTAGATGCGAGAGACGAATGCCGGGAGCTGTTTTTTCTGGTTTCTGCGCGGTTTGGTGAGCAGGCGGATGCGATTGTATTGCCAGAGTTCTTCAGCTGCCGGTGCACTGACGTAGGCCTTGTCGCCGATGACGATGCGGTTGTTGTGTTCGGCAAGGAGTTCGCGACCGACAGCCAAGTCGCGGTAGCTAGCAGGAGCTAACTCGAAGTCGATAATGAGGCCACCCATCGTGATCAGAAGATGCAGCTTGAAACCGAAGATCATCTCCTTTTTGGAGGGAACGGGCCCGAAATCGGCCCCCCAATCAGACCAATCGCCGCGCGCTTGCGGCGCCAGATGGAATTGAACCACAGGGATGGGCAGGCTATCCACGACACAATGCTCGTCCCGATAGAGTTCCATTCTGGCCAACATCATGCGCCGCATCTCATTGATAATCCACATTAAGTTTCGTCGTCGCCGATTGAAACGGCTCTGTTCCGGCAAGATCGGAAACTTATCCCGATGTGCCTGCATATGACTGAGTAATTCTGTTTCCACATCCCAACCCAGACACTCGCCGATGAGACAGAGCGCGATCAACTCACTGTCGCTACACTCAGGCTCCGGTCCCGGTCGTCTCTGATATCTTTCCAGTTCCTTGTACATGTCGTCAACGAGTACATACACCCATAGACAGAAGTCGTCAAAGTGGGCTATCATTCGGTTAGTCCTCCTGGTGAGCTACCTTGGTTGGTCGAGACTTCCAAAGTTATCTCACCAGGGGACTTTTTTCAAACGCTATCTAGCATAAGGCCCTAGATAGGAAATGGTAGCTCATTTGCAGGTTTTTGTGCAATTATCAGGCATTGGGAGACGAGAGAATTCCAAGAATTGGCGACTCCGACCGAATCCTATCTTTTGGAAGGATTAATCAGCAGAAATCGTTAGGGGTACAAGCAGTTGCCCGTCTTGGAAGTGATCCTGGTCATCAACATCCGGGAGGAATGACAATCTCTCTCCGCTTTCTCGATGATAAAGCCCTAGCCGAATCAGAAAGTCGCCTGTCGGCAGATCCGCCGGAAGGGTGATCTGTCGCCGGTCAATATAAAGTGAGCGCTTCTGCCACTCGCTTGTCGGCTTCAGTCCTGCTAAAGGCGGTCCATCATATTGAGCAATCCGCTCTCCCCGTAGATCATGGAGATGAATGTAGGTGACCCAATCCTTACCAACAGTTCCCTCAGCGTCCCAGAAAAGCCGCAATGTAGCTTCTCCGTGTTCCGTCAACAGATCGTAGCCCTGTAGCCGCAGGTTATCGCTCGTGCCGGCATGAGTAGAAGTGCTTGGCCGCTCACGCTGAAGAAAGCCTGATCTCAAGGGGGAAACATTCAAAATTCGTAGTGGAAGTAAACCATCCGCTGAACCAGGAACCTGCAGTCTTTTGCCGGACGAAGAGACAAGACCAGCGACCAATGTGTAGGGTATCGGAGGAACATCAAAGGGAATCTTAAGGTATATGGTCTCTATGTAATATTTGTCGGGACTCCAAACGGTGGAGGGGGGCCGGTTTACTCCACGGCTTTCTACAGCCCATGATCGCTGTAAGGCTGGTGTATACAAGTGCAGATTACTCCACAATTCTTCACTAATCTGTTCATTGGGTTGCCAGAATAGACGCACTATCACTATATCACCAGGCTTTGGTTCTGGCCTGGATGCGAGCTCCCAACCCAGAAGCGTAACCAGACCGGACTTGGCATCTCCCAATGTTGTCGGCTCCCCTTCTGTGGCGAAGGCCAACTGGCCAGGGGGGGAGTGATAGAGGAATGGGAAAGTGTTCAACCAAGTCAAAGAGTAGCGGCCCAACACTAGTATCATCATCAAACCGACCAATCCCCACGCGCCCGCTGGATACTGTTCAATTTGAGGCTGTATTTCGTGTCCCTCTTCATTTCTACTTATTTTCTTCAACGCCGGAGCCAGATCTCTCCTTCTTTGTCGCCATGCGAGATAAAGAATGCCGGCGGTACATGCCACCAGTCCAAGGAGACTCAGATATTCGCCCCGGCGTTGCCAAACAGTGCCCTCCCACCGTATGACCAGGGGTTGGTCCAGACTGCGTATGTCCGTCACTTCCGTCCAACCCGCGGGATTTGAAGTCAATTTCGCCCGTTTCCCAGCGGTCCAACCTGGATGATAGTGCATCCAAAGAAGTAGAGGCTCTGACTTTCCTGAAGGATCGGCGACTGCCTCGTGGGTGGTCCGCCAAGTTAATTTCACCGGTTCCTTCTCAGGTCTGAAATCCCAAGCCGTGCCTATGTCTGTAGAACGAGGAAGAAAATGCCAGACTCCTGGGTTTCGCCCTTGGAACTCGTTGGCGCCACGGCCTTCGATTGACACGATTGAAGTGTGGGACGCGAGAGAGGGGAACAAATAAGGAAAGGGAAAGAGAATAGCGGCAACCAAGACAATGGAGGAGGAAAACAAGCGCTTTCCCCTGGGCAATACGTCAACAACCGCTGCAGCCGCCGGAAGTACACCCAAAACCGCTGCGGGCAATAAACGGAATGGAAATTGTATTATGGCGAGCCCCGGAAAGTTTTCCCAGAGAGTAACAGCTGAGGGAGTCGTAAGGAGCAATATGGCCAACGTGTAAAGGATTCCAGCCATGCACCAAGTCAATCTCTTTCTGTCCCGAGGCCAAAACAGACTTCCGGCAAACCCTGATACACCAGTCAGCCATTGTGCGACTCCGAATGTATTGTGGGGTCCCGCCAAAGGGTTGCCCGCGCGAGAGTCCCACACAAAAGGCTGAACGGACAGAAGCGACACCCAACTAAGAAAGTCTGTGCCGTGGAATTCTCTTCCGTGAAGTTCGCCATGAATCTGTACAAGGGGTAAGTCGCGCAGGGCAGGCAACCAATATCCCCCTGAAATCAACGCTGCCAGCAGGATGGCGATTGCGCATCGAGCAAGCCCATCCCACCTGCGATAGCCAGCAGCCAGGAGCAAGCAGAAAACGAGCAGCGTGCTTCCGCCAATTAATGACTGCTGCTGGTGACTGAAGACCAGTCCTGCCAAACTCACTACTGCCATCACCCAGTAGCGAATACGATTCCGAAAATACAGAGCAGTGAATGCCCACAATATGACCGGAAAGATCAGAATTGCAAAAAGCTGCGGATAGTCTCCCGTGTTTAGGAATGTACGCGAATAAATGTGAGGCATTCCAAGATAAATTGCAATGCTTGCGAGGCTCGCCTCCCTGCTGAATGAATGACGAAGCCAGCCGTAGACGCCCAAGCCGCAAAAAATGAATGCCGCCGTCATCACCAAGGTTAGGGCCAGATCTAATCGAATGCCGGTCCAATGGACAGCGCCAACCAGCCAATACAAGCCGGGACTATAATAGTGGAAAGTAGGTTCTCCGCGGCCGTAGTTGCTACTTGGAAACCAACGAGGCCAGTAAACGCCCTGCTCAAAGGCGCGCTCTACAGCTGCGGCGCGGGGAAGATGGTGGTGCGCATCTGCCGTGTTGGGTATACCGGGCTGCTGCCAGAGGGGACTGGTAAGCAAGAATGCAAGCACCAATATGAAGACGAACGGCAGGAGTCTGAGGACAAATCCCGTTGACAGGACTCGATCCATTAATCAACTTGCCCCTTCCTCCGGCGGGAAAAACTCTGCCCTCTGTAGGGCTTTTCCAGCCCTCTCGAGGAAAAAAACAGAACTTCAGCTGTTGAGGATCTAAACACGGAGTCAAAGAGACATTTAAGATGCTAGGCTAACCGGTAGAACACGGTTGCCCGAGGAAATCCTTTTTTCGCGAGGTTTAATGCAACGGCGCTCAGTGGAATCCCATCTCGACCGCCGGTTGTTGCAGCGCTCCGTCCGCGGTGAACTCGACAAACTGTAGAGATCCTATATCCGTAAGAACTGGTATTTCGCCGGCCTCTTCCAACAGTGCCGGCGACAGCCACAGTATATCCAGTTCAAGCGTGTTCTGAATCCAGACGACGCGCGCCGAGCCGGCATCCTTGCCCATCAACCCGGTCTCAAGAACTTCCCGGTCGGACGGTAGTACGACAGGTTGCTTTGCGGCCGCGAAATTTCCGGCGGTCAGGCAGTTCGTATAGGTGGCGTGCCAGTCGATCTTTGTCCGCAACCTTTCCGGAATGAGATCGGCCAAGCCGACACCGGAGGCATTGCCGTGGCTGCCGGCCGTCAGATCCAGGACCGCCAAAACGCGAAAATTCGGCTCTCTCGGACCGCCATTGCGCCGCCACATTCCGATGATGTTGGTATCCATGCCCGTGCCGCTTATGTTCTTGCCCATCTCCTGCACGATCAACAGATCGAGGTCGTCAAAGGGAATGGACGGTTGCAGAGCTTTCGCCTTCCGCAACAACTCCGGCTCCTCTTCAAATATCCTTTCACCCGCCAGGACCGCAATCTCTGCAGGCTTGTGGCGGCCGTTCTCGACGATGGCGACGCCGGCTACGACCGGCATCGTCTTCAGAATGACCTGCGCAGCCCGGGGAATCGCAGTTACGGCGTCGTGGGCATGGAGCGTCGCCGCCCCTTTCCTTTTCCCCAGTCCAATCGTCATGATTTTGCAGAGACCGCTTTCGTGGTCCGCGCGAAATGCAGTGTGGGCCTTGACACGATTGACAGGAATCACCGCATCGGCCTCGGCCGCGTGTCGACCCCAGTAGACCGGCATGCCGGCCGTTTCGCCAATCTGCTTCACTTCCAGGCTGCTGTGAATGGGGACGCCCAAATCTGCCATTCCATATCCGACGAGGACGGCGTGTTGACCTTCGGCCGTGCCCCCGCCGTGGCTGCCCATTGCCGGGATGAGAAACGGCTCCGCCCCCAGTGACTTCAATGTTTCGACAACGGCCTGCACCACTTCCTTGTAGCAGGAGATTCCCCGGCTGCCTACGGCCACCGCCACTCGCATTCCAGGCCGTACCCGCTCAGACAGTGCTACCGCGTTAAGACCGTTCCATACGGCGGCAGACACATTCTCTACTTGCTGTTCAGAGACCGATTGCCGCACCGGCGCGAGTTGAATCATTGATACCTCCCTGGAGCGAATCTGCCTAAGTTCCTACCTGACCCTTCAACCAAGCCTCGATAAACGGGTCCAATTCACCGTCCAGGACCGTCTGCGGCGAGGCGGTCTCCACTTCTGTGCGCAGGTCCTTCACCATCTGATAGGGATGCAGGACATAGGAGCGGATCTGGCTGCCGAAGTCGGCCTGGACATTCTCCCCCTTAAGGCGGGCCTTTTCAGCAGCGATCTTTTCCTGCTCGATGGCGTAGAGCTTCCCTCGCAAAATCCTCATCGCGATTTCCCGGTTCTGCGTCTGGCTGCGCTCATTCTGGCACGATACGACAATGCCTGTCGGCATATGGTGGAGACGAACGGCTGTCGCGTTCTTCTGCACGCTCTGGCCTCCGGCCCCACTGGACAGGAAGACATCCATTCGAATGTCGTTTTGTGCGATTTCGATTTCGATGTCTTCGTCAATGATTGGCATGACCTCAAGCTTGGCAAAGGAAGTATGACGCCTGTTTCCGGCGTCGAATGGGCTGAGCCGTACAAGGCGGTGTGTGCCCCGCTCCGCTTGAAGATAGCCGTATGCGTAGGAGCCGTCCACTGTGATCGTAACGCTCTTGATGCCGGCCTCTTCGCCCTGGGTCATGTCGGTGATCTCTGTCGCATAACCCTTCTTCTCCGCCCAGCGCAAGTACATGCGTTGTAACATCGCCGCCCAGTCTTGCGCCTCGGTACCGCCGGCCCCGGCATGAATGCTGATGATTGCACCGCCCGAGTCATACTTTCCATTTAGTGCCAGCGTGAATTCACGTCTTTCCAACTCCTCATCCAATGAGCTGGCCTCACTGTCCAACTCTGCCAGCAACTCCGCGTCATCATCGGCCATCTCCGCCAGATCGAGTGCGTCTTGCGTCCGCTGACTCAACCCATCCCAAACTCCGATCTGTTCCTGCAGGGCGTTCAACTCCTGCATCTTCTGCTGGGCGGCCCTCTGATCGTCCCAAAAATCGGGCGCTATTGACGCCTCTTCCAGTGCCTTTGCCTGTGCGACTTTGTCCGGCAGGTCAAAGCCGCCTCCGTATCGTGTCGACCCGCTCCGCAAGCAGATGAAGTCTGTCTGTTAACTCGCCCATGCGTCCCTATCTCCTTCGATGATATTGGATGGCATTCTGAAGCCTCCGCTGGCCCCAGCATTCAGGACACTCGTAGTCCGCCACCAACGAGGCGTCGGCCCCATTACTCTCCCAAAAGTCCTTCTACAAACGTCACCGGCTCGAACTCGGCCAGGTCTTCAAGCTTTTCCCCTGTGCCAACGAAACGTACGGGAATCCCCAGCTGCTTCTTGATGTTAAGAACCGCGCCGCCCTTGGCAGTGCTGTCCAACTTGGTCAATATGATACCGGTTACGCCGGACGCCTCCTCAAAACCTTTAGCCTGCAATATGGCGTTCTGGCCCGTGGAAGCGTCCAGCACCAGCAAAGTCTCGTGCGGCGCCCTGTGGACCTGTTTCGCAGCCACTCGGCGCATCTTCTCCAACTCCTGCATAAGATTGAATTTGTTCTGCAATCTGCCTGCAGTGTCGGTGATAAGCAAGTCGGCATTTCGGCTCTCCTGACTCGCCCGTATTGCGTCGAAAAGCACCGCCGCCGGGTCGGACCCGGGCGCCTGCGCGATGACGTCTACGCCCGCCCGTTCTCCCCAGATCTGGAGCTGATCGATGGCCGCCGCCCGGAAAGTATCACCCGCGGCAAGTACGACTCTCTTGCCCTTCTCCTTGTACCGCAACGCCAGTTTTCCAATCGTCGTGGTCTTGCCCGATCCGTTCACGCCAACGACCAGCACAACAGTCAGAATGCGCGGTTCCTCTATCTGTAACGGTTCCTCAGCCTCCAACAGCTTCACCATCTCCTGCTTAAGGATCAGGTAGGCATCCTCACTGCGCCTAACCCCTTCTTGCTGCACCCGTTCGCGCGTGGATTCGACGAGTTCGACCGTAGTGTCCATCCCGACGTCGGCTACGATCAGTGCCTCCTCCAGCTCCTCCCACAGTGCATCACTGACCTCATTCTCCTGAAAAATCGAACCGATCTGACTAAAGATTCCCGACCGGGTCTTTTGCAGGCTTTCCTCAATTCGTACATCGTCCGCCGTCTTCTCTTCCTGGCGGCCAAACAAGCGCCTGAGCACGTGTGAGTCTCCTGAGATTGGCTCTGCGGGCGGTTCACGAGGCAATTATAGCACGGGCGGGAACGATAGAAAGAACATCTACCCCAAACGCGTCCGTCTACGAAAAGGTCCACGAAGTGCAGGCAGACTGGCAATCAAACTTGAATCCTGTGTTGGCAGGATCGGGTCTCCTACCTGTATACTGAGTTTAATGGGGAGTTCTCGTTTTGCAGGACCATTTTGGAGAATCTCAGACAGCCTCGATCCCCTACGGCCTTAGGCAAAAACGATGGTGACCAGAGAAGAGTTGGAGCAGAGGGAAGCCAGAGAGCTGGCCGCCTACGCCATGCCCAGTTGCCTCAGCCGCGGGCGGGATTATCCTGCTGTCGAGCATCCCTATCGCACGGCCTACCAACGGGACCGCGACCGCATTATCCACACGACGGCATTCCGCCGGCTCCAGTACAAGACCCAGGTCTTTGTTTACAACGAAGGCGATCACTACCGTAACCGCCTGACCCACACCATCGAAGTGGCTCAAATAGGCCGCACTCTTGCCCGGACCCTCTCCTGTAACGAAGACCTGACAGAAGCGATCTGCCTCGCCCATGACTTGGGACATCCTCCCTTCGGCCATACCGGCGAAGCAACACTTGATGACCTCATGCAAGGGCACGGCGGCTACGATCACCAGAAGCAGACCTATCGCATAATCACCAGGTTGGAGCGGCGTTACCCCGAGCATCCAGGCTTGAATTTGACATACGAGGTGCGTGAAGGGGTGGTGAAGCACGACACCGACTATGACATCGTCGACGCCCGGGATTACAATCCCGATGAAATGGGTACGTTGGAATGTCAGGTAAGTAACCTGGCAGACGAAATTGCTTATAACACCAGTGATTCAGATGACGGCTTGCGGGCAGGCATCCTGGACCCCAGCGCGTTCCTTGAGCTGGCAATCAGCCGGCGCGTCTTGGACTCACTTGGAGAATCCGCGAATTCCATTAACCTTACTCAGCCCTTGGACCGTTACCGATTCATCCGGCGGCTGGTTGGGATCGAAGTCAACGACGCGATCCAGGCCACAACCGCAAATCTGCGCGCCGCCAGCGTCCAGAGTATTGTCGATCTGCGGGCGCAAACAACCAACGTGGCGGCATATTCGGATGAACTCGCTGAGGAAAACCGGGAACTGAAACGATTTCTCTTTGATCGTTTCTACCGGCACTACCGCGTAGCCCGCATGGCGGCCAAGGCAGACAGGACGATTCGAGCCCTCTTTTCTGCATTTGTCGAGGAGCCGGCCCAGCTGCCTCCTGAAACGCAGGCCGACATTTCTGACTCAGATACAGACCTCTACCGCGTTGTCTGCGATTACATCGCCGGCATGACCGACCGCTATGCCATCGCCGAGCACCGCCGTCTGTTTGACCCGGAAGAGGCGGTCTGAACGCCAAGCATCTCGTCGCCTTCTCTACCGATCACGACTGAACATAGATAGCCAGGCTTGCGCTGACCGAACGGAACGGCATCGGTGCCTGCTCGCCATCCAGAAATGTCGCGCTCCTGATCGTGCATTCAAGGACAATGTGGTCGGACCGAAGTGTGCAAGTCAGGCCGGGGCGGACCACAAGCGGGGGCGACGAATCCGAGCCGCTGCCGTCAGCGAAGTCATCCAGACTCGACACGTCGAAGCCAGGCGAGACAAGGGGCTGGCTGACGCTTCGAACGGCCGAGCGGTCATATAACCAGATGTCGAGCAGTCGAACCTGGTCCGAAGTCGCGGCAGCGCGGTCCACCGATTCATTGATACCCATCCCGCAGGCGCCTAGCAATTCGCCATCCGCTGCGTTGATGGTAAAGCTCTCATCGTAGGATTGGATACCGAAAGCGTAATTCGCCTCAAACTGGCCAACCTGCTGTCTTGATGTATGGGTAGCCGGCCTCGTTTCTCCCTGAGCAGGGACGGTCTCGACAGATTCAGGTTCGAGTATCCGGAACGGGGAAGATTCCATCCTCTGTTCCTCCCGTTCAGCCGGTGCTTCGCGGCTGGCAAAACTCCCTGCAGGTACACCTGAGTCCACACCTGCATCCGTCCCCGCTTCCAGTCTGTCCAGGCCCTCGCGGAATGTCGCCTCGGGTGGAGCCGTCTGCCAACCGTCATCCCAGTGTTCCTGGGCCTCGCTGTCTCGGCTCTCGCCGAACTCTTCGTCTTCGGCTACAGCTGGTACAACGCCGGATTGAAACACGTCTCCCCGTCTTTCAGTGTCCCCGTCTGCAGCCGGCACCTGCTGGGTCAGCTCCTCTCTTTCCCAGTCAACGGGCGGCTCGCCATCCTGCCCATCGTCGCCCCCTTGAATCGCCGCCTCGGGAGCGCCATACGAGACAGGACTGCCCGGCCCGCGTTCTGTTTCGACCGGTCGCTCTTGCGGCGCGATTGAAGCGCCAGCTTCATGATCTGTCCAGGGCTCGGAGGACAGATCGTCATCTCGTTGGATCCAGGGACCTTCTGCTTCAGCCCTCTGAGTTTCCTGTCTGGAAGTCTCGCTGTCCGGTATCTGGGATTCGGGAGACCGTTCACCTGTTCGCCGCTCGGCGACAGACTGTTCCCTGAAAACGGGCTCTTCGGTACTTGCCGGACTCTCGGATTCGGTCTCCCTTCGCAGCCAGTTCAAGGTGGGTTGACGGGGCCTGACTGGTCTACCCGCGAGAGGGGGAGATTTGGCACGCCGGTCACGCGCGGCCGCGGTTTGATTGGAGCGGCTTCTGCTGAACGG
This sequence comes from Caldilineaceae bacterium, assembly GCA_965204525.1. Classification (GTDB taxonomy): domain Bacteria; phylum Chloroflexota; class Anaerolineae; order Caldilineales; family Caldilineaceae; genus Bin5. Next base: position 5,570,878 of record OZ241994.1, read on the forward strand.
CAGCGGAAATGGCGATTCCTTTGGATCCTTGTCTTGAGATTGACGCAGAAGCTGGTAGCCGATGACGACACCTCCGACAAGCAGAAGCGCGGCCGCTACGTACAGAAGTCCTTGATTCACCCAGTCCATCAAGGCCGAATAATTGGATTCGGAGTTCCTGTTTTCTTCTGCCGGACTCTCCACTGACTGAGCCGGCGCCGACGCGGCAGGCGCCGTTGCCGGCGCCGTCGCGGGCGCATCGATCCACTGTACGGGCCACACCCACCAACCGATAAACAGGCCGAGCGTCAACCCAACCAACCCGGCCATCAGCATGTGGATGAATGACCTGTTACGGTCGATCATTTTTCTGACTGCAACTTTCGCCGCGACCGAAGGTCCGTTAGAGGAGTTCGCCGCGATCAGCGGCCTGCAACTCGGCGACGACCTGCTTCACCTGTTGAATACTTTCCTTTTTGCCGATCAACAATGCGTCCCCGGCATCAATCACGATTAAGTCGTCGACATCGATCAGCGCCACCAGCCGCTTTTGGGCTGCGACAATGTTGCCTCTGCTATTCAACGGTAGAATCTCCCCTTCCACAGGGTAATTCCCGGCCTCGTCCTCGGCAACGACTGCTTCAAGCGCATCCCAACTCCCCAGGTCATTCCATCCTACCTGCATCGGCACGACTGCCACCTCTTCTGCGCCCTCCATGAGCCCATAGTCTATCGATACATCGGGCATGGTCGGCCAGATCTCAGCCAGTACGATTTCCTGTTCGTTTGTGCCAAGTGCAGCGGCGATGGAGTTCATCGCATTAAATAGGTCGGGCATCTGCCTTTCGTATTCAGCCAGCAGCCGCCCGACTCGGCTGACGAATATACCGCCGTTCCAATAATATCCGCCATCCGCCAGGAAGCGCTCGGCAGTAGCCTGGTCGGGCTTCTCCAGGAAGCGGCTTACCGCAAAGGTCGGAAGATCCCCTGCCAGCGGCAGAAGCCCGTCCTCTCGCTGAATGTAACCATAACCGGTGTGGGCCTTTGTCGGCTCAATTCCCAACACGGAAAGATAGCCCTCGCGAGCGCTTCGCTCCGCCTGCCGTAACGCTCTCTGAAAGCCGTCACAATCCTGAATGAGGTGGTCTGCCGGCAATATCGCAACCACTTCATCCGGATCGCGCCGCTTCAGATGCGCACAAGCGAGCGCAATCGCCGGGGCCGTATTGCGGCCTTCCGGCTCCACCAGCACATTCGAATCGGGCAGACCGTCCAACTGCAAGGCACAGAGATCGGCATAGCGTCTGCCCGTAATTACATAAGTGTCCTCCGGGCTGACCAGTCCCTCGAGTCGGGCGACGGTTGACTGTATCATCGTGCGCCCGCTGCCGGTGACGTCGGTGAACTGTTTAGGAGTGCTTTGCCGGCTGCGGGGCCACAGGCGAGTACCTACACCGCCGGCCAGAATTACAGCGTACATTTGGTGACAATATCAGTTGACGCGTACATACTGCATCACCCCCACCTGGCGTACAAGGCCCTTGAGCTCCATCATCGCCAGCAGACTGCTGACCTCCGAGGTCTCCATGGGGGCCGCCCGCACAATTTCGTTCATGTGCTGCGGCTCGGTCGAAATATGTCGGAGAATCATCTCCTCTGCCGGCGATGCCGGGACCGTGACGCGGGCCTCCTGCTGCGCGACTGCGTTCGCAAGCTGGAGACGTTCCAGCAGATCGCTGGTAGAGGTAACGGGAATTGCGCCGTCCTGAATCAGCCGGTTACAACCGGCGCTGCCTGGACTGAGAATCGAACCCGGTACGGCAAAGACATCACGAGACTGTTCAGCGGCAAAACTGGCAGTAATCAACGCGCCGCTGCGCCTACCGGCTTCGACAACGATCACTGCCAGGCTCAACCCGCTGATGATGCGGTTGCGGGGCGGAAAGTTGCTGGCTTCCGGCCTTGTTCCCATCGGGTACTCGCTGACCAGCGCGCCCTGTTCGATGATCTGTAGCGCCAGCCTTTGGTTTCTCGCCGGGTAAATCTGGTCGACACCGCTCCCCAATACGGCGATCGTTCGGCCGCCGACATCGAGGGCGGCCTGATGTGCGATCGTGTCTATACCCAGTGCCAGCCCGCTAACCACGGTTACGCCGTGTCGACCCAATTCGGCGCCCAGTTCACGGGCCACTTCCTGCCCATAGGAGGACGCTCGCCGCGTGCCGACAATGGCCACTGCCAGTTCGTCCCGCTCCTCAAGCTGGCCCCTCACGTACAAGACCGGCGGGGGTTGTGGAATCTTGCGCAGGTTGGCCGGATAGCCGTTATAGTCCCAGCAAAAGACGCCACATCCGCGGCGTAAAACCCTGTCCAATTCTGCTTTGGGGTCCAGATTCTGCCGGGCATTCAACAGGTTTTCGATACTGCGTCGGTCGAGTCCTGCCTCTTGCAGCGTCTGAATGGGCGCGTTCCAGGCCGCGGCGATGCCTCCGCATCTTTCCAGCAGCGCGGTCAGCCGCGTAGGTCCAATGCCGGGCACACGGTTGAAGGCTATCCAAAAAGCTCGCTCGTCCATAATCACGGGAAAGAGTTCAAATGCCAGCGGCTGCGGGCTCCGCGTTACTCTCCACTTTCTTCGAGTAACCCTGGCTGCAGGCGAACGGTCAATGTTCCGGCCTTAATGTCCACAGAACGCACGACCTCTTCCAGAGCAGGGATCAGCAGGTCCCGATCACGGTTGACCCCCGGCGCCGGTCGGACTATGTAGACTTCGTTAGCCCCGGTAAACAGTACATCGACTACTTCGCCCAACTGGCCATTGGATTCTGTTTGCACTGTCAAGCCGACGATGTCGTGGACCCAAAAGGCGTCCTCTTCCAACTCCATTGCAGCCTCTTCCGGAATGTACAACCATTCATTGTGGAGGTCTTCGGCTCCGAATCTATCCGAAATCTCCGAGAATTGAACTAAGAAAATGCCTTTGTGAGGCCGCGACGATTTGATTTCGGCCAGCAGCAACTCCTTCCCAACCAGGAGTTGCTGGCCCGGATCGAAGCGGGAGTCAAAGTCGGTATGCGACTCAATCTTCACCTCTCCCCGCAAACCGTGCGCGCCGAGGATTCGACCGACGGCTAGGTGCCCGTCAGGGACCGAGGTTGAGCGCTGGCGAAAGCGGCTCGCACGTGAACGGCGGCCCCTACCAGGCCGGCCGCGCTTTGGCTTCGATCGATCTCTCATTCTGACAGTTCCAGTGCCCGCAGATTCATTCTCGGCATCGGGTGACCGGTCTGTGCAAATTACGTCCTCGGAAATACTGCGCAATCCGGTCGATCAAGTGACTGCCCGTCCGCTTTACAGTATGATCCAAGGTCCGCCTCTCCCTGGGGCGCCAGGGACCAGGTGGGCCAGTTTGCGGTCGCGGAAACGGGCAGTTGCAAGGAGTCTGCCTGCAGCGGAGGAGCTGAACTATTGGGGCGGCTACATGATTTTCAGTATCACATCACGTGACTGGCGAATCGACGCGACCTTCAGCACGGACCGCATAGCGTTGGCCACTCTCCCGTTCTTGCCGATCACTCTTCCGGCATCCTCCGGAGCAACCTGCAGGCGCAGAACCACCCTTTCCCGGTAAACGCGTTCGGAAACGTGCACCTCATCGGGAGATTCCACGAGAGCTCTTGCCATGAATTCGACCAGTTCTTTCATCGGATGCTCTCTCTATCAGGCAGCTTCCGGCTCTGCCGGCGCCGCCTCGCCTGAGTCGGGTTCAACCTCTTTCAGTTTGCCATGTTCATCAGTGATTCCGGTCTTTTTCAACAACCGGGCCACGGCCTCACTGGGCTGGGCGCCGACACGCAACCAGTGACCGGCGCGTTCGCTCTTGACGTTGATAGTGGGCGGATCTGTCATTGGGTCGTACGTGCCGATGTTTTCGATAAACCGGCCGTCGCGCGGGCTGCGCTGGTCGGCCACGACAATGCGGTAAAATGGTTTCTTTTTGGCGCCCATGCGGCGCAAACGGATGCGGACCACTGATTACGACTCCTTGGTTACTGGCTCTCGACCATCCTAATATAACAGTTCGCCGGTTACGAGCCCGGCCAGACTTTTCGCTACAGCTTCCCTACAAGTGATTCCTTCAAGAGAGGCGTCCCTGACGCAACGACGCCAGAATTCCCTCGGAATCAGGTTCGCGGTGACGCCGCCGCCGCCTCTTCTTCGTTCCACGCTGATCGCCGAGCATGCCCGCCTGCTTCATCATCTTCTGCATGTCGCGGAAACGTTTGATGAGCTGATTGACGTCCTCAACGGTTGTGCCGCTCCCCCTTGCGATCCGCCGGCGCCGGCTCGCATTGAGCACGGTGGGCAGGCGTCTTTCCTGCGTCGTCATGCTATTTATGATGGCTTCGATCTGCTTTAGATCGGAATTGAGGTCTTGGCCGTCGAGCTGCTTGGCCATCTGCCCCATGCCCGGAACCATCTTCAAGATGTCCTGGATTGAGCCCAGTCGCTGAAGCTTCTGCAGCTGATCGCGGAAATCTTCAAAATCGAACTGACCCCCGGCCAACCTCTCTTCCATCGCCAAGGCATCCTCTTCACTGATGCCGTCCGAGGCCTTCTCGATTAGCGTGAGCACGTCGCCCATGCCGAGGATTCGCCCTGCCAGCCGGTCCGAATGGAACGGTTCGAGCCCGTCCATCTTTTCGCTTGTGCCAAGAAACTTGATGGGAACGCCCGTTACCTGGCGGATGCTGAGCGCCGCCCCGCCCCTGGCATCCCCATCAATCTTTGTCATAACCAGCCCCGTCACCGGCACCCGCTCGTGGAAGCCCTGAGCAACGGACACAGCCTCCTGCCCCGTCATGGCGTCGACCACCAGCAGTACATCCGCAGGTCGCGCCACGAGGCGAATCTGCTCTAATTCCTGCATCATCGCCTCGTCAATCTGCAATCGGCCGGCCGTGTCCAGAATCAGGACAGTATAGGCTTTCTCCCGGGCAATTCGCATCGCATTCTTGACGATACTGCTGGGCGCGACCTCAGTTCCTTCGTTGTGGACCGGAATATCGATCTGCCGGCCCAAAGTCTCCAACTGCGCGATCGCCGCCGGCCGGTAAATGTCAGCTGCGACCAGCAAAGGGCGCTGCCCCTGCTTGCGAAGACGCAGCGCAAGTTTGGCGGCCATCGTCGTCTTGCCCGCACCCTGCAAACCAACCAGCATGAGAACGAGAGGAGGCGGCCCGGACAGATTCAGCGGCGCCGGATCACCCAGAAGCTTGACCAACTCCTCGTTGACGATCTTGACGACCTGTTGAGCCGGCGTGAGGCTTTCCATCACCTCCAAACCGATTGCCCGCTCCTTAATCCGCCCGACGAACTCTCTGACGACCTTATAGTTGACATCGGCCTCAAGAAGAGCCAGCCGTACTTCACGCAGTGCCGCGTTCACATCGCGCTCTGAGAGCCTGCCGCGAGTGGCCAGATTCTCAAAAACGCCTTGCAGCTTGTCAGACAAACTTTCAAACACGTAGTCTTTCCCGTTTGCTTCTCTCAATCGGCGATCTGCGGAGACACCGAAACCCTATTTTAGCCTAGAACGGGTGTGCCAGCCAAATGTCAGGTAACACAGGACAGCAAAGGTCGCGCCTCGCGCAACCATTCCCCAAAGTCTATACTGAATTGGGCATTTCCGCCAATAGGGAGACTTGCCGGGAAAACAGGCAAAACGGAGCGGGGCGTCTTCAGAACGCGCACACTGCGGAGGCAGGATTCGCCTGACTCATTTCCCTGTGTGCTCTTTGCGTAGGGATGTCGACGTACGCACGTAGACTTCATGGATGCGCTGGACCGCAGTAATGTTCGTCATCACCGCCAGCACCCACAGGACAGGCAGCACAAGTCCCAGAATTAGCCCGGCAATGAGCAGGACGAGACGCTCCGGTCTCTGTAGAATTCCTGCCTTACATTCGACATCAAGCCCTTCAGCCCTGGCCCGGGTGTAGCTGACCGCCCAGGAGCCGACCAATGTCAGGAAGATCAGGAGGAGGTGGGTCTGAGCGTTACTCTGATTGGCGAAAAATATTGCCAGTCCCAGGAATGTGATGCTCTCGGAGTAACGGTCCAATGTGCTGTCCAGAAAGGCGCCGAACTTGCTCTCCGATTGGCTCAGGCGTGCCAAGGCGCCGTCAACCATATCGAACATCGCTGCCACCCACAGCACACCCCCGCCGATACGCAGACTACCCGTGGCCAACATGGCTGCCGCGCCGATTGTCAACGCAAAGCCGGCTAAAGAGACCATGTTCGGAGTCACGCCGATGCCATGCAGCCAGCGAACGATTGCGCCCACCGCAGAAGAAAGCATTGGCCGAACGTGCTTCGCCAACATCGATCAACTTCTTTCAGTATCTCTTAGGTAGGTGGAATAGGTTTGGACAGGTCGGGAGCAGTATACAACCGCCGCGGCACGATTGCAAGAAGCCCGCGAAAGGCAGGCGGGGCGGACTTGGGCTCCCTACTCGTTAGGCTCCTGACATGACCGCTGCAAAAGAGTGAGTCGCTCACCGCCTTCAGGAGGTGGTCTGATCAGGGCTCGCTGCGGCGAGGGGGAAGTTAAGAATTTTGACTAGGCGTCTTCAAACACAGCGCTAATGGAGCGGGAGGTCTGCTATCTGATGGCGCCCAAGACTGAAAGGAGTTTTCTAAGCCTCTTGCGCTCGCCCTTGCTCGCAAATTTCCAGGAATCCTTGGATTTCAGACCTGTACTGGCTGCCCGTGCATGGAAATCGGATTCGCGTAGAGTTGCCCGCCGCGCAGCGAGCCCAGCGTGAATCCCCACCCGTCTCTTTGGCGGGTCTCCTGCTGTGAACCCGGGTCTAGTATGTAAGCGGTAGCAGGCGTCGTGATCGAAATCGTATCCTGAAAGGACGTGATATGAGAGTAATGAATGTGCCCGCTCAGAAGGGCGTGAACATGGTGACCGGCAATTGCCTTCGCCAGCCCATCCGGATTGTTCAGGCAATGATCGCTCAGCGGCTCAACTGTGCTGAAAACGGGCGGGTGGTGAATGGCAATCAGATTGCCGAGCGGAGCCGGTTTTCGCAACTCTTCTGCCAGCCACGCCAGTTGAGGCTCGTCAAGGTCGCCATAGACGGCGTCTGGCAACTTGCTGTCCAACATGATCACTCGCAGTCCGCCGAACATAGTGCTATGGTAGTAACGTAGTGATTCGTCCCCGGCCTCTTCTCCCAGCACAATCCGGCGAAAGTGAATCCGGCAATCGTGATTCCCCAGGCCGAGAATCAGAGGCACGCCGAACTCTCGCAGCTCATCCAGAACTGTGTTGAGCATTCTGTATTCGGCCTCTTTCCCATCGTTGACCAGATCACCGCTCAGTATGAAGAAGTCGGGACTGACGTCCATGTTTCGGATAAGCTCCATGATGCCGCGCAGCTTGTCAGTAGTCCGCCGTTCGTAGAGCAGGTCATCGTCGTTGGACAATATGTGTAGGTCGGACAGATGCACAAAGGTCATGTCGGTCATTGTTGTTGCGCCTTCCCATTAGGGGCTATATATTGAATGTGTAATCTCCAGAGCCAGCGGACAGGACCGAAGTTAGTATGCAAGATCCAATGATAAACGCCTGATGGTCGCTGAACAAACACAAGATTGGAAAGAATATCGAGATGAGCGACAAGATTATCTACTCGATGGTAGGCGTCGGCAAGAGCTATGGCCCCAACCAGCGCGTTCTCCGAGACATCAGCCTGGGGTTTTTCCTGGGGGCAAAAATCGGTGTTCTGGGCCTTAACGGGGCCGGAAAATCCACGCTCCTCCGAATAATGGCGGGTGAGGAGATTCAGTTCGACGGCGAAACAGTTCTTGCCGAAAGCTATACGCGCGGCCTTCTGCCCCAGGAGCCGGTTCTCGACCCATCCAAAACAGTTCGAGAGATCGTAGAAGAGGGCGCGCAGGAAGCGGTTGATGCCCTTGCCGAGTTTGACGCCATCAATACCCGCTTCAATGAAGACATCACGCCCGAAGAGATGGACAAGCTCATTGAGCGGCAGGGTATCGTGCAGGACCAACTGGACGCACTGGACGGCTGGGACCTGGACAGCCGCCTTGAACTGGCGATGGACGCGCTGCGCTGTCCTCCTGGCGAAACCCCTGTGGCTATCCTTTCCGGCGGTGAACTACGGCGTGTCGCGCTGACGAGGCTGCTCCTGAAGAAGCCGGACATCCTCCTCCTGGACGAGCCTACCAACCACCTGGACGCGCAATCCGTTGCCTGGCTGGAACGCCACCTTCAGGAGTACGCGGGCACGGTCATCGCCGTTACCCATGATCGCTACTTTCTCGACAACGTAGCCGGCTGGATCCTCGAACTCGATCGTGGGCACGGCATTCCCTGGCGGGGCAACTACTCAGGCTGGCTGCAACAAAAGCAACTGCGCCTTGCACAGGAGGAAAAGCAGGAGGGCGCCCGCCAGAAAACGCTGCAAAGAGAGCTGGAGTGGCTGAACATGTCACCCAAAGCCCAGCAGACAAAGCGCAAGTCGCGCGTCAACGCCTACAACGATCTGCTCAGCCAGGCGTTCGAAAAAGCGCGCGAGGACAGAGAGATCTACATCCCGCCCGGCCCCCGCCTGGGCGATCTGGTAATAAGGACTGAATCTCTGACAAAAGGATTCGGCGAAAACCTGCTCTTCGAGGATCTCGCGCTCGACATTCCGCCGGGCGCAATCGTGGGCATAATTGGCGCCAACGGGGCCGGCAAAACGACCCTGTTTCGACTCCTGACCGGCGCAGAAACGCCTGACAGAGGTCGCGTGCAGCACGGTGAAACGGTTACACTCGCCTACGTTGACCAGAGCCGCGACAGCCTCGACTCTGAAAAGAGCGTCTGGGAGGAGATCAGCGGCGGGAATGAGCAGTTGCTGCTTGGCAACCGGCAGGTAAACAGTCGCGCCTACGTAGCCCGCTTTACATTCAGCGGGCAGGACCAGCAGAAGAAGGTCGGCGCGCTGTCAGGGGGCGAGCGTAACCGGGTCCACCTGGCCAAACTCCTGAAGACCGGGGCCAACGTAATTCTGCTGGACGAGCCGAGCAATGACCTGGACGTCAATACGTTGCGGGCGCTGGAAGATGCTCTGGAAACTTTCGCCGGTACCGCAATGGTCATCTCACACGATCGCTGGTTCCTGGATCGCGTCGCTACCCATATACTCGCCTTCGAAGGTGACAGCGACATATTCTGGTTTCCCGGAAACTACAGCGAATACGAAGAGGACAGGAGCCGCCGCCTTGGCCCCGCGGCTTCGCGGCCCCATCGTATCACCTATCGCAAGCTGAGTCGCGCTTGATCGGCCCCCCTATTGCTGGTCGGCCAGATCCCTTGCAATCTCCCGCAGGCGCTCTCGTTCCACACGGGACGCAGGGCAGCCGAGAATCTCCGCGATCTGCTGCACCTCCAGCGCAGCCAGCTGGGAAAATCTGTCAATCCCGGCGTCCCGCAGCCGCCTGGAAAAGACCGCACCGATGCCCGTCACACGGGTCAGATCGTCCGGTTCGTCCTGCGATGTGGGATCCTCACGCGGTGATACTTCAGTCCCCCGCTTTCCATTTTCGGGCGGGCTCTCCACTTCCCCGGTTTCTATCTGCTCGTCGTCCTGCAACCGGGCGGCTTCGTCGCCCGGTTCCGACAAGCCAGGGCTCTGCGCCGCGGAAGCTGCACCGCTGTCTGTCGCTGTCTCCCCTCTGTCCGGCTCAGGACCGTCCGGTCCGTTTCCCAGTACGCCCCCGGGAAGGCGTCCGGAGCCCCGCGCAACATGCACAACTGCCGCACCCGTTCCGGTGGAGCCGATAAGCAGGGCTACGATAAAGCCCAGGCAGGGAAAAATCACCCAGGAAAAGGCTGTGACGCCGGTGATGACCAGCGAGCTCAGCCCCACCGAAATCATCGGATTCCAGGCGAGTTCGCCCTGACCTGCGACAAGCTCATCCAGGCGGCGGCCCAACCAGTAGCACGTTACCGTCCAGCCGCAAAGCACTACCAACGCCAACAGGGCCAGAAGCGGCAACGCAAGCAAGGCAAAGCAGATGGTGATCGTCAGGATGGCTGTCAGAATAGCCGATCCCACAATTCCGATCGCTCCAGTGGCGAAACTGAGCGCGGTCTCCATTTCCGCGGTCTTGGAAACTGCTTTCACCTGCTTGGGGAGCAACCAGTTAAACAGCAGAACAAGAGCAGTGATAAGCAGCGTCCACAAAAAGGCCTGCACCAGCTTTCCGAGAATTACAAGGAACCAGGGCGTCCGATTGGAAGCCGCCTGGGCACGCGCCGTCTCTGCCCATTCCTCTGCCGCCTCCTCCGTTGCCTCGCGAAGCAGCTCGACTTGGGCCTGGGCTCTTTCTCCTGGTCTTCCTCTTTCGATGCCCTGCGCAATCGGTGGATCAGGCTGTTTGGGCGGGTCCGGTAAGGCAGGTAGCGCCGGTGCCGCTGACTGAAGATTCTGCTGAGAGACGCGATTCGTGTAGTTGCGCCAGTTCGTGTCGCCACCCACGTGCACGGCCGGATCCTGCTTGATTCGCCCGCCGACAACTCTGACACTGCCGCCGACGCGTGCGTGTCCGGCCAGTTCAACGTCGCCCCCAACAGCAGCAACGTTGCCGCCGATCACCGAGGATCCCTCAACGTCCGCATCTCCTCCAATCACACTGACATCGCCGCCGACTTGAGCGTGTCCGGTCAGTTCAACGTCGCCGCCGACAACAACGAGATTGCCGCCGATTCGCCCTTCCAAAGTCAGATCGTCGCCTACGATCAGCAGGTTTCCCATGACCTGCTCGTCTTCACCGATCCGCACGTCGCCGCCGAACATGGTTACGTTGCGCTGCACGTGCCTGACACTGATTTCGTTTCGCCCCTGTCTGGACTGTGTGAACAGAAATATGAACGTTCCCAGCGCGAAGATAAGAATGAACGTTGTCCAGCATCCCAACCTGCGTAACGACTTCATTCGGCAATCCTCTTCGGCGCAAGAGACGGGGCCGTTCTGGATATTGCTCCCCTACCCGCTTGTTCACCCTTGATGGAACCGCGCAGGCTTGCGCAGCTCTGCGACGCGCCGTTCGTTCTGCAACGTTGAATCTGAAATTGCCTCACGACGCCCCTTCCTTCAGCCCTCTCAACCCCGGGAACGGAGCGGTTGGGTCGTGCGCTGAATGATGATGCACCATACCGCAATCGCCGCGACCGCGATGAAAAGATAGGCCGAAGCAACGCCCAGCGCGGCCGGCGTCGCCGTGCTTTCGACAACTACCTCCCAAAGCGAATGTCCCACTACCCCCGCCACCGCCCATACCTCATTCAGGAACAGACCCGTTTCCGCCAAGTGGTCCAGGTTGGTATAGACGAGCGCACAGGTCAAAACGCAGACCCCGACCAGGCCCAGCGACCAGACAAGCAGGGTAAATACGGTCAGCATCACGCCGATACGCAGATTGCGCAGACGCTCCTGTTGGGCCAGCCGCTGCGCCACCGAACGGGAAAAACCGGGCGCCGGCACAGGCACAGGAGCCGCACGCAGCCTGTCGTCGATGGCTTGCCACAAGAGCCACTGCGCACGGCACCCGCTGCACTGATCCAGATGCCCGTCAAGTTGCTTTTTCTCTTCGGAGTCCAGCATGCCGTCCAAGGCCAGCGAAATCAACATCAAGTACTCGCCGTGGTCCGCGGACTTGCCGGGTGACATGCTTACTCTGTTATGCCTTTCCGCCATCTTAGCCTCCTGAACTCCTAAAGGCTTGCGCCACTGATGAGGGCCCTGTGCAATAGTATAGTCTGCGCCGTCCAGCCTTCCTCCGGCTTCTCAGTCCGTCCTGCCGATTCGAAGCGGGCGGCCGGTTGGTTCGTTTCGGCATTCTGTCCAGCTTGAATCTGCCCGGACAGGCCAGCTGAAGCCCTGGCGCCCTCCACTCGATGCGTCTGCTGCGCCGCCTCGAACAGCTCCGCCAGCTTCTTGCGTGCGCGAAAGAGCCGGCTCTTGACAGCAGCTACCGAAATGTCCATTACGTCGGCGATTTCCTGATAGCTGCAATCGTTCCAATAGCGCAAGACCAAAGGCGTGCGGTATTCCGGTTCCAGTTGATTGACGAGGGCCTGCATCTCTTCAGCCTGTTCAACCGCCAAAGTCTCTTCTTCCGGCCGGGCTGATTCGCTTTCCAGCGTGAAAATGACAGGTGACTCGTCCAAACCGACAAACTGCACGCGGCGTTTTCGCAGCCTGTCAATGCAGTGGTAGTTGGCGATCGAAAACAACCAGGTGCTGAACTTGCGTCCGGGATCATACTGGTCCAGTCGGGCATACGCACGCAGGAAGGTCTCCTGGGCGGCATCTTCGGCTTCGGATACATCGCCGAGCATTCGATAAGCTAGTGCAAAGACCGGTCTCTGATATGTCTCTACCAGAAAGCCAAATGCCTCCTGCTCTCCGGCCCTGGCACGGTCCAACCAGTCTTGTTCCTGTTCATTCATTCCTGTGCACCTTTGGATGCTTATTGTCTACTACGCATTTGCGAAGGTAAAGTTTCGGGGGGCTTTGGTTTGTCTTGCCATTTGTCCTCGTTATATAATAAATCGGATACGGCATGTGGCGTCCTGCCATTGTCCTGACTGAAAGCTGACATTCCTCTGCCTGGCCAAATCCGGCCCAGCGGCGGTATCGCGGCTTTCAAGGCGACATTTTTCATGCTCGACTCCGCACCGCCACAGGCACATCAGGTTGCAAGCGCGATGTTCTCAGTTCGGCCGAACCACGACATCCCGACTTCTGCCTGAACCTTGAAAGGAACGGAACACGATGCAAGTCATTTATCCATTCACCGCGATTGTCGGCCAAGAGCGCATGAAAAGAGCGCTGGTCCTGAATGCAGTCCACCCGCTGATCGGCGGCGTGCTGATCAGGGGTGAACGCGGTACGGCAAAATCAACCGCCGCCCGCGGCTTGGCTGCCCTTTTGCCGGCGATTGAAGCTGTGGATGGGTGCCCCTATGCCTGTTATCGGGACAGTTCTCTCGGTATGTGCCACGTTTGCGAGAGTAGCGCCGTCAACGGGGAGCTCAAGGTTGGTCAACGCAATACACCTTTCATCGACCTTCCGGTCAGCGCAACCGAAGATCGGGTAGTCGGCACACTGGACATCGAAAAGGCGATTCGCCAGGGAGAGCGTCATTTCGAGCCTGGCATTCTCGCCGCGGCAAACCGGGGAATCCTCTACGTGGACGAAGTCAATCTTCTCGACGACCACGTGGTCGACCTTCTCTTGGACAGCGCGGCCATGGGTGTCAACGTCGTCGAGCGTGAAGGAATAAGCGTCCAGCATCCGGCCCGTTTTGTACTCGTCGGCTCCATGAATCCTGAAGAGGGCGACCTGCGCCCCCAATTGCTCGACAGATTTGCCCACGCCGTAGACGTCGTCGGCATCGATGAGCCTCGGGCACGCGTCGAAATCTTGCGCCGCCGGACCCGCTTCGAGCAGGACGCGAATCGCTTCTCCGAAGACTTTTCCGACGAAGCAAAGAGCTTGGGCGAGCGCATCATAAAGGCCCGCCGCCGCTATGACGGTGTGGGCTACACAGATAAAGATCTCTACACGATTGCCGCCCTTACCAGCAGCTTCAACGTCGACGGTCACCGGGCAGACCTTGTCATACTTAATACGGCCCGCGCCCAGGCCGCCTTTGAGGGCCGGGACGCCATCACCGACAGGGATATCCTCATGTCGGCGGAACTGGCGCTTCCCCATCGCATGAAGAAGCAGCCTTTCCAGGATACCGCCCTGCAGCCCGAGCAACTCGAGGCCAACATGCGGCAGGCCCGCGCCGAAGCCGAGGAAAATGAAGAATCGATGGAGGAGGCGGACGGCGACGCGGCGACAACGGAAAAAAAAGTGAAGAGGGTGATGACTCAGAGGAGCTAGACTCCTCGCCGGAGAGCGGCGAAGGCGGCGTAGCGCAGCCGGACGCAGCTCCCCAACAGAGTTCATCACCCGGAGACGAGAAGGGAGCCCGCAAACCGGTCGACGTCGGCGAGGTTTTCGAAGCACGAAAACTGGATACGCCTCTCGACAAAATGACGCGTGAAAAGTCCGGCAAGCGCTCCTACAGCCGGACCGACCGCAAGCGGGGCCGCTACATTAAAGCGCGTCCCGCCCATGATAAGTTCGACGACGTCGCCTTCGACGCTACCTTGCGGAACGCTGCCCCCCATCAGAAGGAACGGCACGAAAGGGGCGAGAGCGACCTTGCGCTGCAGTTGCGCATGTCCGACCTGCAGCGCAAAATCCGCGTGCGCCGCACCGGGAACCTCATCCTCTTCGTCGTGGACGCAAGCTGGTCGATGGCGGCCAGCGAACGGATGGAGGCCACGAAAGGCGCGATCTTCAGCCTGCTGGTCGAAGCCTATCAGCGCCGGGATCAGGTCGGGCTGGTTGTCTTCCAACGTGACAAGGCTCGCGTGGTGCTGCCGCCGACCAATAGCGTCGAACTGGCAGAACGGGCCCTGCAAGACCTCCCCGTGGGTGGCAAGACGCCTCTCAGTAGCGGTCTCCTGGCAACTTGGCAGGTGGTCGAAAACGCCCAACGCCGCGACCCGGAACTTCGTCCGCTGGTAATGCTGCTGACGGACGGCGCAGGCAATGTAAGCATGACCGGCATGCCTGCCCAGGAAGAGGCGATGAAGATGGCCTCCCTCTTCGACAGTGAAGACGTCCGTACCATCGTCATCAACATGGAGCACATGGCCTTCGACCGCGGGCTGGCTCAGGCTCTCGCAGAGCAGATGGGCGGCGTCTGTTACAACCTGCCGGACCTGAGGGCGGACACACTCCTCAATACAGTCAAGCGGGAGATCGGCGGGTAAGCGCATGGGCCGCTCTTGGCAAGCGAACATGCCCGGCGCCAGACCGTTTTTCCAAATCAACAATTTCGCATAGCGGGAATCTCAGATGACGACTGACACGCGCAGGTCAGGCGGCGCTGCCGCACTGAAGGGCTCCTGGGAGGCCTTGCACGCTGAGGCAGTGGCCCTTTCACAACAGGGCAACGACGAGGCCCTGAACAGATACGGTTTCCTGATTGAGCGTTTGACCGCCCTGCCAGAGTCGCGTCGAACTGCCCAGGAACAGCGGCTGCAACACATCTTGGACCGGAGTGTACTGGGCCTGCAGTCCCACTACGCCCGGCGCAACCGTTTGGACGACATGGCGGCCATTGATGACGGGGTCTTCAAGATCTTGAGTGAGGACGCCAAGTCTTTATGGCGGGAGAACCAGGCACGCGCTTATTGGTGGCAGGGCCGCCATGAAGAGGCGGCCGAGATCGTACGCGCCGAAGCGGAGAACCTGCCATTTGACGTGGACCTGCGCTGGTTGCTTTTCTCCATATTGATCGACGACAGTCAGATCAGCGAGGCTGATGCAGTCCGGCAGTCATTGCAACTTTTACTGCAGCGCCTGTTCCGTTCTCAGGGTCTTTCGGAGTCTCTCGTCGAAGATGTAGATGTGCAGATTCAGGTCAAGGAGCGGCTCGACAGCGAGAGCGAAACGAACCAGGTTTCGGTCCAGTTCGGACTCATTCACTTTTTGCGCAGCTGCGTGGCATTGGAGAGGCAGCGCTGGCAGGAAGCTGCCGATGCTTTCGGCATGGCTGCCAGAGTGTCCGATGCCTATAGCGACCGTTGGCATCTGCTCTATCGCCCGCTCGTTCTGAATGGTCAGGGCCGCCTGGCTCAGCGAGCGCTCAATCGCGAGAACTCCCCCGTCTCTCAGGGATTCTGGCGAGGCCTCTCCGGCTACTATAGCGGCGATCGCCAGGGCGCGGCGACTGAATGGCGGCGTGTGGCCCAGGTCCCCCTAGAAAAAGTAACCCTCTCATCAGTCGGCGACTGGATCCTGGCCCATTATTATCTGGGTGCGGTTCAAACGCCCCCCCTGTCCGATAGCCAAGGCGCGGCGCCGCCGGACACTGACAAAACGGATGACGGCGAAGACCAGGGAAGCGGTATTCAGTCCGACGAGGTTCGTCAAGGGCTGCACGTGGCTCTGAATCTTCTCGGGCAACAGGAAACGCGGCGGGATCCGCTCGTTTTGGGGTTGGCAGCGTTAGGATGGGGCATCAACGGCAATAGAGATCACTTGCATCGCAACCTTCGCCATGCCGTTGAACTTTTGCGAGCCTCCCTTCAGGATGACAGGCTTTCCGTCTTCAATTGGTATTTCTTCAGAGATCTGCTCCCGTCAGAGGTCTTCACAGAGGTCGAGGACTTTCTCCGCGCGCCAAGAGACGCAAAAAAGGAGTCGAGCGCAGCATAGCGGGAGCGAGTATCGCCGGGAACCTGGCTTCCCGTCTCCCCGACCAGGGTAGGCCGTCGCCTGGCGGTCGCTACCTACTCTTTCCGTATGAGTGGAGCACACCGCCGTACGGCACCGGCCGGAGTCGCTTTCGCCACTTTGCCCAGGTACTCATCAGATGGGGCCAGAAGGGAGATTCCTTCCCCATAGGCTTCGCATACTGCAACGCGTCAATAAACGACTCCGCATCGTCTTCAAACTTCGGCATCTCAGTGTAGCAGTGCCCCAATTCGAACGGAATATGTGCATCGCTGCCCGCCGTGGTCAAAAGCCCGCGCTCCTGCGCCAGCGACATCGCCGCGAGGTTATCCTGCGGCCGAACGCAACGGGCGTTTCGTACCTCTAGGGCGTCCACCAGGTCGATCACATCAAGTACATTGGACATCCCCATTGCCGAATTCCGCAACGAGTCCAGCGGATGCGGAATGGCGATCACGGCGCCCTGATCGCGCAGCCGGCGAATCGTCTCCTGCGGCGACAGGCCGCGCGGCACCTCCTCCTTGACAAAATAGGCGATCAGTTCACCGTGAGTCGTCATAATCTCCTCACCCACGATGATCAGATCAGGGGCCAGCTCCTTTGCTCTCAGGGCGCCGGCCAGATTGTCGTGTTCAGTGATCGCCAGCTTGTCCAGGCCGATGCTGCGCGCGCGGGCAATCGTGTCCTCGGTCCGTGTGAGGCAATCCTTACTGAAAATAGTGTGAGAATGGAGATCGACTTTCCACATGGTCTCGTTCTGTCCTGACTTTGCCTTAGAAAGCTGGGGCCCGGCTGGATGTTATGTCTGCACCTCCTGCCCTTCGACCATTGATCCCTTCTGCATCGTCAGCAAGTGGGGCCATAGGGCCAGACAGATAAGGCCGGTGGCTACACCGAACCACAGCGTGGCAAAGCGGATCACGAGCGCCGCAGCCGCGGCCGCCGGCCGGGACAGATCCAGTAGCTGCATGCTGAGTGCCGCAAGCGAGCTCTCCACTCCGCCCAGGCCGCCGGGAGTCGCCACCACCGCGCCCACGACTGTGCTCATATTGAAGGCGGAGACAGAAGTCAACATGGTATCAACACCTGCATCCACGCCGAAACCCAGCAAGACAAGATAAAAGCCTACTCCTTGGCTTGCCCAGCTGATCAGGCCGATAAGAACCGAAGCGAACAGATACCTTGGTTGCAGAAGAAAGTAGCTGCTCTCGTAGAAGGCGGCCAGCTTGTCCGCAAAACGGTTGATCAGCGGCAGCCGGTGACCAAGTGCCAGGCACCACAACGCCAGCGGTCTTATCTGTATGGCGACAATGATACCTGCTATGACCAGCAGCGCCGCCACCGCCGCCAGTCGCATCGACCCTTCGTCGATTGCCAGCAGCCCAAGCCCGGCCAGCAGAATCATGGCCAGCCCATCGGTCATCCGCTCCGCCAACACAACCGGAGCAACGACAGAGAAGGGGGCACCGCTGACATTGCGGACCATGAACGCCCGCACGAATTCTCCGACCTTGCCCGGCGTCATCATCATCAGGAAGCTGATGCCGTAAATGCGGGCGCTCTGGCCGAAACTGATCGGCGTTTTGATTAACCGCAGATACCAGTGCCATTTAAGCAAACGGACGCCGAAGTTCACGAGCGTCAATCCCAGCGTCGGCGGCAGCCATCTCCACGGAAAATCGGCCAGCAATGCGGACAGCTGACGCCAGTCTCCGTATATAATCAGTCCTATGTACACAAGCAGTGCCAGTAACACCGACCACAGGAACTGAACGCCCAGCCGTCTTCGATCCATATCTTATCCGTCTGTGTGAGCCAGGCATCTGTACGTCTACGTCTTTGCTCACTGTGTGGGCAAATTTAGCCTCGCCCAGCGCGAATCCTCAATATGACGCCCAAGGAAATAGGTGTGTGCCTGTGGTGCGAATGTGCTTTCTACCCTGTCGTGCGTGAGTCCCGATTCCTCTGCCAGAATTCGAGCAGCGCGCGCGCAAATTCCTTCGGCCTCTCCAGTTGCACCGCATGACCGGCCCCAGGGAAGATTACGTGTTGCACGTCGGGAATACTCTGCGCCATCTGCCGGTTGACGGCGACGAACTTCTCGTCCTCGGCGCCAACGATGAGGAGCGTGGGCACAACCAGTGAGGGCAGTTCAGCAAGAAGAACAGGTTGCGCGCCCGAACCCATCCCCCGCAGGCTGTTCGCTAGTCCGTCCGGTCGGTTCCGCAGCCGTTGCGCTCGCAATTGGCGGCGCTGCCCCGCGGATAGACTCCGCTGCTGGCTCTCCCACATCGGCAGAGATTCCCAATAGTCTACGAAGGCGGCAGTCCCGTCCCGTTCTATCCGGTCGGCCAGCGCATCGTCACTGTCGCGACGTTCTGCCCGCTCGACAGCCGCCGCGATACCCGGTGACGCGCTCACTAGGCACAACGTCTTGACTCGTTCCGGGTGGTTGAGGGCGAAAAACAGCGCAAGCCGTCCACCCATCGAATAGCCCGCGAGATGAACGGCCTCTGAGGACGATTCATCCAGCAGTGAATTCAGATCGGCGGCGGCGCGGGCCATCTCGTAGCACGTCGGCTTGCTGGGATGCGGCGAGCTTCCATGACCAAGCAGGTCCGGCGCCAAAACATGAAATCCTGCCGCCGCGAATGTCTTCCCGGCCCAAGCCCAGCTCCCCCCGTGTCCCGTGAATCCGTGCAAGAGCAGTACGGGCGGATCCTCTTCTCTGCCCCAGCTGTGCAGGTGATAGGGGAAGGTCGTGGGCGGAGTCATAGAGTCGGCCGTGTGTCCGCAAAGAACCATCTTGCGGCTATGGACACTACTGGGGCCGTTTCGCAAGGCCCTGCTACGCCGTAACCTTCCACTTGCCGCTCTCCGGATTCGAAAGCGGAAAACCCTCGCCCACCAGTTCCTCGCCGTCGCCCACAGTGAAGCCAGGTATAAGTACGTGGTTGGACGATTGATCCAGCTTTGTCCTGACGCCCTCGGCCATGAAGATCATGACATGGGCGCGGCGCTGCCGGTCGGTCACGTTGGCCGGAGTGGCATGAAAGTTGAGACAGTGGTGGAACATACACTCACCGGCCTTCAACTCGACCGGCTTTCCAATGTCGGCCGGTTCGTAGGCCATCTTTTGCCGGTCGGTCTCCTCAATTTCGCGCCCTTGCGCCTCGGCCTCCGCCCGCGCGGCCAGCTCGGCCGCGTACGACTCTAGGCCGAAACGGGGGTCCCTATGACTCCCTGGCACCACGTGCATGCAGCCGTTGTCGGGGGTCGCATCGTCAAGAGCAAGCCAGCAAGTTACGATGCGCGGTTCTCTCAGCGGCCACAGATAAAAGTCCTGATGAAAGTGAAAGTGACCGTTCTCCTCCGGCGGCTTGGAGATGATCTGATCGTGCCACAGCCGCACACGCGGCGTGTTCAATAGAGCGCAGGCCACACCCGAGATCACGGGGTGGTGGAGTAGGCGCTCATATATAGGCTCCCTTTTGAACATATTTACATATTGAACAATATGCCGCGGCTGATACTCTTCATCGTCGGCCCCCATCGGCGCGCCTCGACGGTGCCCATACTTGAATTCTATTTCCGACTCATCGCCCCCGGCCTCTTCGATGGCGATGACATTGTCCAGTCCCGTACGTAACGCCTCGACGTCGGCCATGTCCAATACGCGGCCGTATCGCAGGTATCCATTTTCATTGAAAAAGTCGATCTGTTGCTGAGTGATCATGGCTGATATCCTCATTGTGAATCAAGAATGAACTCTCTTTCAAGGGCCAGAGAGACTGATCGGTAATGTTCAATGACCCATTTTTTAGCTTCCGTCATAGTGGGGAAAGAATGCCGTGTTCCGTCCAGCCGAGAGAGAAGTGAGACCAATCTACGCCCCTCCAGAATTTTGCCCTCAGCAACCAGCATCCCTTCGACAAACAGCCGGAAGTTTTCGCGGTCATTGGACGAGATCCAGGCAAACGAGGATTGGAGGTCAGAACTGCTTAGCGTGGGAGCTGGGTTTCGCTTGGAGTCGAACTGGCTGATTGCCCAATCTTTTGCTGCCCGCATTGTGCGAAACGAGCGCGTCATTTCTTGCAACTGGGATTCAACTGTAAACAAGTCCCGCCTCTCAGAGACTCGACCTTGAGCAACGAGCGACTCATCGACCAACAATTGGAAATTCGTGCGGTCTTCGCAGGAGGCCCAGGTATAGGACGCCCTGGAAGTAGAATTGCCAGATGATTCCTCAAGTGCGTGGTGAAAGTCATAGTGCTCGACAGCCCAGTTCTTCGTGTCCCGCATTGTTTGAAACGCATGCGTCGTTTTGTCAAGTTCGGACGTTACAGTGAACTGGTCTCGACTTTCTGAAACGTGACCTGATGCAACCAGCATCTTGTCCACAAACAGTTGGAAATCCGTACGGTTGTCAGCAGCGATCCAGGAATAGGACGCCCTGATATGCGGCATCACTTCCCGGGCTGGGCTTGCGTGGCGAAACCAGTCGGCATCTAGCTCGTAGGCGTCAGGGTCGGCCTCTATACCGGCCTGGATAGCAGCTTCTTCGCCTTTCTGGGCCGCAATTTCGTCGAATGTATTGTTGCTATCTCTGCTCATATTTTTCCACCTCTCGCGGATTGGCCTTGCGCAAGCTTATGACTCGCGTACTGTCGCCGCGCTCGGTAAACACGATCACGTGGAGCCGCTCGCCTATGTATCCGAAGGCGACAAATCGAGGTTCATCGTGGCGGAGATCATCTGCCGATGATGCCGTATTCCAGTCAAAGTCATAGACGGCGCTGAAATCAACTCCATGTTTTTCCAGGTTTTTGCAGCGCTTGTTTTCATCCCATTCATACTTCTCTTCCATTGTCTATATATTATCGACAATTGTATTCGCGTCAAGGAGTTGGGCGAGCTTGTCGAAAGTCTCCGGTGAGTTTTCCAATCGAGTCTTCGGGGAATCCCACACGGGATGCGTCAATGTCTCCCGCCGCCTGGAGCCTCCCTAGCGCTCAAACATTGTTCTGACCGCCCGCCGTGCGATCTTGCCCGAAGCTGTCTCCGGCAGAGCATCGACGAAGCGGATATGTCTGGCTGAAGGCTGCTTATAGCCGGCCAGGCGCCCCCGGCTGAAGGCTAGGAGCGCGTCGCGGGTCACGGTCTTCCCTGCATGAAGCTGTACTGCAGCCGCACAACGCTGTCCCCATTCCGGGTCAGGCAGCCCCACCACGCAGACGTCGGCCACGGCAGGATGGTCCCGCAATACCGTCTCCACTTCGACCGGGTATATGTTCTCTCCGCCGCTAACGATCAGATCCGCCCGCCGCTGCAGCACAAACAGATCGCCGTCGCTATCAACGCGGCCCATGTCGCCGGTGTGCAACCAGCCCCCCTGCAGAGCTGCCGCGGTCGCGACAGGGTTGCGGTAGTAAGCCGTCGTCACTTGCGGTCCGCGCACCAGTATCTCTCCAATCTCCCCCGGAGGAAGAGGCCGCCCATCGGAATCTGCAATGCGCAGCTCCGTAAACAGCAGTGGCCGCCCTACACTTCCCGGCTTTCTCCGCACATTAGCCGGCAAAGCTGTCGCCGCCTGAGTAGCGGCTTCTGTCAAACCGTACGAAGGAGTGACGGGTAGACCCTCTTCAAGGGCGGCATGCAAAAGTTCGGGCGAGGCAGCCGCGCCGCCAATCAGAACTGTTCGCAAACTCTGCGGCCATTCCGTCGCGGGGGAACTGTGCAGCAGCCGGTGGAGTAACGTAGGGACCAGCGAAGTTTGCGTTACCCTACTCTCGCGCAGACAGCGCTGAAACTCTTCCAGTTCGAATCGACGTTGCAGGACGATCCCCGTGCCGTAAAGGCAGGAACGAAACACAACGGCCATGCCGCTCACATGATACAGCGGCAGGCAGCTGAGCCAGCGGTCTTCCGTGCCCACGCCCAGACGGAAAGCAGAGGCGGTGGCACTCCAAAAGTGATTGGCAAGACTGAGTTGCACTCCTTTGGGAGTCCCCGTCGAGCCGGAGGTGAAGACAATCGACTGAAGCTGCCCTTCTTCCTGTTGGCGCGGCTCCCGCCACTCTCTGTCCATGTTTCTCCCGATCGAAAACTCGTCGCTGCCAAGCCTTGTCAAAGAAACGATCTGCAGAGGCTCTGCCAGGAGTGCTTGAACATCCAGCGCCAGGCCCTGCCACTGACCCGTGTTGTCGCCGCCCTTACCAACCGGTTCGTCGTCGACCACCAGCAACGCCGGCTCGACCAGGTTAAGCTGCCATCCAATTTCTGCGGCTGTCAGTCGCGTGTTCAAGGGCACGAAAACAGCGTCAATACGAGCAACAGCATGGACGAGAGCGACCGCCTCCAGGCTGTTTTCCACCCGTGCCGCCACTTTGTCGTCAGGCTGTATTCCCTGCGCCGCGAGTCCTGCGGCTTGACCGTTGGCCAACCGGTCCAATTCAGCGTAACTGACCGACCGCCCCTCAAAAACAACGGCTACCTTTCCGGGAGTAGCCAGCGCACGCCAGCGCAACCAGTCTTTCTTCATTGAAAGCATAAGAAACCTGTTCCGGATTGTGGAAGGTACGTCCGGCTTTCTTCTCTTTTGTCCCTTAAGGCCTCCAGGGGAATTGCCGGAAATCAGGTCGCCGCTTCTCGTTAAACGCGTCCCGACCCTCCTTGCCCTCTTCCGTCATATAAAAGAGCATCGTGGCGTCGCCCGCTAGAACCTGCAATCCTGTCTGTCCGTCCAAGTCGGCGTTGAATCCCGCCTTGAGGAACCGAATCGCGATCGGGGACTTCCGCAGAATTTCCTGTGCCCAGTCCACGCCCTCCTCCTCCAGAGCTTCCACTGTCGGCAGCACCTTGTTAACCAGCCCCATCTCCAGCGCCTCCCGGGCAGTATACCGGCGGCACAGGTACCAGATCTCCCGCGCCTTCTTCTGGCCCACGACAGAAGCCAGGTATGATGCCCCGAGTCCGCCATCAAAGCTGCCGACGATGGGCCCTGTCTGGCCGAATTCAGCGTTTTCCGAAGCCAGGGAAAGGTCGCAGATGACGTGGAGCACGTGCCCGCCTCCAATCGCGAAGCCGTTTACAAGCGCAATCACAGGCTTGGGCATGTTACGCATGATCCGCTGGAGTTCCAGCACATTCAGCTGTGCCACACCCTGTTCATTCATATATCCTGCGTGGCCGCGCACACCCTGGTCGCCCCCCGCGCAGAATGCGTGGACCCCGTCCTTGGGTGAAGGTCCGTTCCCCGTCAGAAGAACGATGCCGATCTGGTCATCCGCCCAGACATCCTTGAACGCCTCCGTCATCTGATCGATGGTCTCGGGGCGGAAGGCGTTGCGTTTCTCCGGCCGGTCGAAGGCGATGCGCGCCATACCGTCCGCCTTGTGATAGGTGATGTCGCTGTATTCGGCGACCTCCTGCCAGTCTGCACTCTGAGAGATCGTCACGTATATTCCTCCTGATGGTCTTTCAAAGATTCGCTCAGTTCTCGCCGCATTCGTTCGTCCCGCGCGCCGTCGGTACGCACTTCGATGACTGTCGGCCTCCTGTCGCGGAGTGACGCGCAGATCGCCTGGGCCAGGCCCGCCCTGTTTTCATCTTGAATGCGCACAAAATCAAGGCCATACATCTCCACCGCCAGTGAGAAGTCCAGGCCGGGAGGCGTGAGAAACAGTTCCTCGAACCGGGTCTGATCCTCGGCAATTGGAAGTCGGCGGAAAACGCCTCCGCCACCGTTATTCAACAGCACCACCGTGACGTTGTCCAGCCCATGCTTGAAAACGGCCAGCAGCCCGTTCATGTCATGGTAAAAGCTGACATCGCCTATAAGCAGCAACATCGGTCTGCTCCGCTCGGCCGCGGCCACACCAAGCGCACTCGACAATACGCCGTCGATTCCGCTCGCCCCCCGGTTGCCGTAAACGTGTATTCTCTTCGTATCGGGCTGGGCGAACTGGTCCACGTGGCGCACGGGCAGGCTGTTGCCAACAAAGAGATTGCTGTCATCCGGAAGAGCCGTCACCGCGGTTGCGGCTGCAGCGGCGTCAAACCAGCTCTCCCGCAGCAAACTCTCCTGGCGCTGCCGGCTGCGTTCCTCGGCCGCCAGAATGGAGGCCGCCCACTGGCCCGGCGTCCTTCGAAACCGCTCCGCCAACTGCCGGCAGAAGACGGTCTCGTCCACCTGCAGATAAGAGTGTACGCGGTGGCTGTCGTCTGCCCAAACTCCGTCGCTGCGAACGTGAACCTGCAAGGCCGACGCAGTGCGCTCCAGGTACGCGTTGAGGTATTTCGAAGTTGGTACGGCACCGAAACGTATGACGACCTGGGGAGCCTCGAAATCGGCCGAATGCTGGAGAAAGCTCTCATAGCTGCCTACGATAGGCGTAGTTCCCGTATGCGGGCCAAAACGAAGCCCTGAAAGCGGGTCCGCGAAAACGGGATACCCGGTGCTGCGGCCCAGTTCCGCCACCGCATTGACCAGACTGCAAGGCGGTCGCCCGGCCCACGGCCCGCAAACGATCCAGCCCTGCTCATGTTCGGAAACGAGCGCGACCATCTCTTCGATCTGCTCGGCGGTCGGTACCAGCACGCCCCGCTGAATGGAACTGCTCTGTCCCTTGTCAAAATGGGGGCTGTATGGAGCTTCTGGCTCCAGCGGTTTCCGGAAAGGGAAGTTGATATGCACAGGTCCTTTGCGGATCCCGTTGGCGACGGCAAAACACCTGGCCGCCAGCGTGCGCATATTCCTTAACGCAACATCCGGCGCGTCCTCTTCGGGCAGCGCTGCGTCCACCGCCCACAGGACATGGTCCCCGTACATTTTGACCTGGTCGATGGTCTGGTTGGCTCCGCTATGACGAAGTTCCGGCGGCCTGTCCGCTGTCAGCAGCAGCAGCGGCACGCCGGCCATTTTCGCCTCTACTACCGCTGCATGAAACTCCAGAGCCGCAGTGCCGGATGTGCAAACCAGTGCCACAGGCCGGCCGCTGGCCTGCGCCATTCCCAGCGCAAAATAGCTGGCGCAGCGTTCATCCAAATGAACCAAGGTCTCGACAGTTGGGTTGGAGTCAAAGGCCAGCGCCAGCGGTGTCGAACGCGAGCCCGGCGCTATGCAGACCGCCTTCAGCCCGGCATCCGCCAACCCCGCGACCAGCGTCTCAGAGAACTGCAGATTCGGGTTTGGACTGCTGGCGACACTGCTCATGCCGGCTACCCGCCTACCACTGAACGAATAACCGGCTGGAACTTCCAATTCGTCTCTTCCCACTCCGCCTGTGGAACGGAACCGGGAACGATGCCGGCTCCCGCATAGGCCCAGGCACGCTCCTTCTGCACAACGGCCGAGCGAATCGCCACGGCAAATGCGCCCTCCATGTTGCAATCTATCCAGCCGACCGGCGCCGCGTACCAGCCCCGCAGCGTCGGCTCATTCCCTCGGATGAACTCCATCCCCAGTTCGCGCGGTGTTCCCCCCATTGCCGGTGTCGGGTGCAGAGCTTTCACCAGCGGCAGCACTCCCTCCGGGCTGTTGAGTCTGGCCTTGACCGGTGTGTAGAGGTGCTGAATATTGCTGAGCGCAAGCACCGCCGGTTCGGCGGCGACGTTCAGCTGGCGGCACAGGGGTTGCAAGATAACTCGCAGCGCGTTCACCACGAGTGCGTGCTCGTGACGGTCCTTTGCCGAAGCCAGCAGCGCAGCAGCCAGTTCCGCATCCTCGTCTGCCGTCGCGCCCCGCTTGATCGATCCAGCCAGCGCCATTGTCTCCAGCTCCACTCCTTGAACACGCACCAGAAGCTCAGGGGTGGCCCCGAGAAAGGCGTGCCCCGGCTGTGGTTCAAACAAGAAACTGAAGCAATCCGGATAGTCGGCGCAAAGATGCGTCAGCATTTGCCTGATACTGAGCGGCTTTGGCGCCCGCAGTTGCGCGATCCGGGAAAGGACAACCTTCTCCATTGCAGTAGAGTCAAATGACAACAGGGCATTCTCGATCAACTTCGCCCATTCGTCGTATCGTAAAGGGTAGTCGATCTCCAGCCTTTTCTGCTTTCCGTCCCCGTCCTGGAGACGTACTTCGACCCCCCGGCCCCCAACCTCGGACTCGCCCCTCGCCAGCAACGCGGCTTGAGCATCCAAAGCCTCTTCGAGGAGAGGGATAGTCGCCGTCGCGTCATCTTCCGGTGGCAAAAGGGCGTTCATAGTTAGCCAGCCGAGGCCGTCCTGCTCAACGAACTGGTAGTGGGGCAGGATAAAGTGTCCCGGATGGAAGCCCGTCCAGGTCATGTCCGGCACAAAGTCTTCCCGAAAGGCAAAGCCGCCGAACAGTCGGGGCAGCGCCAGTTCCGCTCTGGGCGCCTGCCCGAAGCGATGGGATGGGGGAGTTTCGGCGTAGGCAAAGATCTCGCTCGCCTGCCGCTGAATGGCAGCAAACCTGCCGTGGCCGTAGCCAATGAGATGGGCTGCCACCCCTGACCCCGCGAATGTGATGCCCTGCCTGCCGTCACGCCAAAAGAAGCGCTCCTGCCCTGATGCGGCCTGAAGAAAGCGCTCAAATGGCAGGTCGGCTACCGGCCGACTTGCGCTCACCAGGCGGCCGTGGCGCTCCACACTGTATTCGTCTCCGCCGCCTCGTTCAGCGCCTTCCAACCAGCGGGCATCCTCAGTCAATTCAGGACCATTCCTGCCGGCTGCCTCCCTCACACGATCTTGCACCGTCATCTCAAATCAACCCGGGGAATACCCGTCGGCTTTTCGCCAGATTACGTCACGACAAATTCACGGAAGGGCCCGCTCAGTCCCTCTTGTAGTTCACGCTCCGCAGAAGCATCGGCACCAGAGTGCTGACAATACGTGAAGGATCCGGTTCTCCGCTGTAGACCCAGCGAATCGTCAGGTGGTAGATACTGCCCAGCCACGCATAGGCGATTACATCGGTATCAACTTCTTCGATTTCACCTGCGGCGACGGCCTCATCCAGATAGATTCGGATCAGATTCGCGAATCGCTCGTTGATTTCAAGCCGTTTTTCCTCGAATACCGTTCCCAGTCCAGTGGCTTGGACCAGCATGACCTTGGCCGGACGCCGGTAGCGGCCAAATGCCTCCAGGCAAGCCTCCAGCGCGGCCTCGACCTTCGCCATCGGGCTCGTCTGCCGCTCAATTGCTTCCGTGACACGACGTTCAACCAGGTCCGCGAACTTCTCCACCAGCGCCAGAAAGAGCCGCTCCTTATTGGGAAAGTGGAAATAGATCGAACCTTTCGATGTTTCGGATTCGGCGACGATCTCGTCCAGGCGCGCGTCATGGTAGCCCTTGTGGCTGAAAACGCTTAGGGCGGCATCCAGGATGCGCTCCCTGGTCGATTCAGGACTGCGGATGGGCTCTTCGGTCATCGAAATAACAGAGGGCAAACCAGCCTAAACTGACCGGTCAGTCGATAAGGGCGTCAAAAAAACTTATAGCTTCATTTTCCCCGAAAAAGCAGGACGTTGCAACTCCGGCTGGAAACGTAACGGCTTAGTCTGAACGAAGGGACGGCCTTGCCAAAAATCCTGAGAGGATACAAGCTGGCGGCGACGCGGCTGCGATTTCACCTGTCTGAAATCCTACCAGCCGCGGGGAACGGGGAAGCAACGAAACTGCTGGGCTTGGGCGAAAACATCCCAGATCTGTGCCATCCGTTCAACGATACGCGTCGGCCGGCTCGCCATTTCGAATCCGCGGTGCTGGCCTCTCACCACCCTCCGAGGCTCCCAACCGGTTCCCTTGCAGTAGTCGTAGTAATCCCGGAATGTCGTGAACTGAACGTTCATGCCGAAACTGTCGGGTTGACGGCTCATCGGAGACATGGGATCGAGCGTGTGGCAGGGGTTAAGCATTCGCAACAGATGATGGGGGTAGGTCTTGCCGATCTGGTCCGCTAGATAGAGCGTCTTCTTAAACGTCTGTGGAGTTTCCCCGGGCAGATTCAGGCTGAAATAGATAAAAATTGGTACTTCATACTTCTTTAACGTCTCCAGCATCCGCAAGAAGCGTTCATTCGTGTAGAACTTTCCATTGCGCCGTCGCACCTCCTCGTCACCCGAAAGAGGAGAAATCGCCACCTCTGTGTGAGCAAGATCGGCTGTCTTGCATAGCTCGTCAATAAAGTCATTCGAAGGAAGCTGGAAGAACTCGTTGTAGATGCCGATCCGTATGTCGTCGTTGCGGAGCTGCGCAAAGAAGGTGCGCCACCACTTGGCCGGATAGGTGGCGATGTCCAGCGATAGATTGACCTGCTGAAATCCCTCCTTCGCTAAGCGGGCCACATCCTCCACCACCCCTTCTGGCGATCGAAGTACATAACCGTTGCGGCCGGCGAGCTCGCTGTGGGACTCCTTACCGCCGCCGCAGTAAATGCAGTCAAAGACGCAGCCGCGGCCAACCGTGAGCCAGTGGCTGAGCAGCTTCGGCTTGCGCAGCGTCATAAGTCCCGCGCCGGAGTACTGAAGCGCAGCATAGGCCCGCTGATTCGAAAGCCAGTCCATCGACACAAAGTCGAGGCTGTCCAGCGTGGCCGCGTCGGCGAAGTAGAAGCCGAGATTCTGTTCAGGCCTCTGACCGCTTCCGGGACGCCGAATCAGGTTGGGTATATCGTCGACTTGTGAGGAACCCTTCCCAACCACCTGGGCCGCCAGCTGACGCAGAGGTTCCTCGGCGTCACCGCGTATCGCGTAGTCGACGTAAGGAAAGTCGGCCAGAATCTCTTCGCCGTAATACGAAGTCGTCAGTCCGCCGACCACCACCGTCGTATCAGGCAGTGTCTCCTTGACCGCCTGGGCCACCGCCATCGCGCCGAAGGCGTGCTCGTACCAGTGAAGATCGATCAGAACGAGCTTCGGCAAGATGCGCTGACTCTTCAGCCACTGGCGCAGACTGAATGTGGGGCGCTGCAGAAGTTCAACGGGAAGGTTTAAGCCGCGGACCTGATAGCCTTCGGCCCGCAACATGTTGACGAATCCGACGACCCCCACCGGAATAAAAGGATAGGGCGGACAGGAGCGAAACTTGTCATAACGCGCTTCAACTTCCTGTTTGGCCGGATGAATATAGAGGATATCCATTGCGCAAGCTGTCGTGAACTGTGGGCGAAGGCGCCACAGCCGTTAGCCGCTGCCTGCCGGGGTCAACATGCTTCCGCGCGGCGCGACGGGCTCGAGAATCTCGCGGCGCCGTGGAGTCAGACGCGCAGCCAGTTCAGGTGACAACTGGTAGTTGAACCGCGTACGCAGATAGCGGGGCGAATAGCGGAAAATGACCGAGCGCCGGTACCCTGGATTGGTGCGCTCAGCGGAGCCGTGCGTGATAGCATCGGTGAAGAAGACCACGTCGCCGGCTTCCAGATAGATCTCTTTCATCGCCAGCGCCGTGCCCGCGGCCTCCCGCTCATGGTGAGCCGCGACGATGCCTTTGCCATCCAACTCCAACCGCGGATGAATTTCCGTCGATTTGTGGCTGCCGGGCACCAGGACGGTTGGGCCGTCGCCGGGGCCGATATCCTCGAGGGCCATCAGGACGTTAATCTGCCCTACCATCCACTCTCCCGTGTTGTGCTGCCGGAATGTCAGATAGAAAAGGGGCGTGTGTCCGCCACAATGGATATACAGAAAGCCTCCTGGTCCCCGCACGTTGAGCAGGTTTTCGTGGATCGAGACGCCATTAACCTCGTTGATATACCTTGCAGCAAGCGGATGCCAGGAAGGGTGGTCTATGAGTCTCTCAAAGACGGCACCGCCTTCGACGATGTTCTGAAAATTAACGCCATCGTCTTGCCCGTAGCTATGGATCTCGACATTTCCGATCCAGTACTCTGGATCCGGATTAACGCTTAGCTGCGCCTCGCCCAGAATTGGCGGGTCTTCGACATAAGCCCAATGGTCGTCCACCCAGCTGTTCATCTCAGCTAGGTCATCCCTGGAGATGGCGTCCTTCAGGACCAGATACCCCTGCAGGTCGAACAGGTAATCGAGTTCCTTGTCTTCTTCTTTAGAGCGCACAGTCGCGGTACCTCTTATTGTGAAGCGGGCCACTGTCTGGCGGCCTGCAAGGGAAGTGATAGCAAGCCGAAATCAACTCGGCACTACCCCTTGACGCCTGAGACGACGATCCCCTGAACAAAGTGGCGCTGGGCAAAGAAAAAGAGAATAATCGTCGGCAGGACGCCGAGAATCGAAGCCGCCATCAGCGCCTGCATATTGTTTGTCATATGTCCCTCAAACAGGCGCAGTCCAAGAGCGACCGTATAGTTGGGCACGCCCTGAATGTAGATGAGGGGGTAGAGGAAGTCGTTCCACTGGGCGGTGACCATAAAGATAAGGACGACGCCAAGTGCGGGCAGGCTCAGTGGCAGATGGATGCGCCAGAACAGGCCGATTGGATTGCAGCCGTCGATCATGGCCGAATCATCCAGTTCTCTCGGAATCGTCATAAAGAACTGGCGCATCAGAAACACATAGAAGGCGGGCGCAAACCAGTTCGGAATGATGAGAGGACGGTAGGTGCCGATCCAGTCAAGTTCGACAAAAAGCAGGTAGGTGGGAACCAGACGGACGTGCTCGGGCAAAATCATGGTCGCGAGCACGACGACAAACATGATATCTCGAAGAGGAAATCGGAGCCGGGCAAAACTGAAACCGACCACGGAGGAAGAAAGAGCGGCACCGATTGCGCTGCCGGCAGCAATAAACGTGCTGTTCAAAAAGAACTTGGCGAAAGGAAAGACGGCAAACGGTGTCTTGAAATGGTGCCATTCAAACCTCTCAGGCCACCACTCGGGCGGGAAGAGGTAAACCTGTGTCGTCGGCATTACCGAAGTGCGCATCATCCAATAGAATGGAATAGCAAAGACTATGCCACCCAGAATGACGGCTCCGTAGAGGAGAAGGCGATAGAGAGCTTCGCTGACTCTGCTGTTGCCATACCGTTCGGCTTGGTGAACAGCTGTTCCCGTTTGGACGGTGGTTGCCATCAAGACGCTCCTGCCTCGAAAAAGACTGAATTCGCTGCCTAGACCCGCTCGTAATGCACCCAGGAAGACGCGCTCCGCAACGCGAGAATGACGAAAATGAGTACGATGACAAATAGGAACCAGGCCTGGGCGGATGCGTAGCCGAAATAGAAATTCTGGAAACCGGTATTGTAGATGTGCAGGACCATTGTAAGGGTGGCGTTGTTGGGGCCGCCGCGCGTCATGACCATGGCCTGCGTAAAGACCTGCCAGGAACCGATGATATTGAGGACAACGTTGAAGAAGATTGTCGGCGTCAGCAGGGGCAATGTTACCGCAAAAAAGCGGCGGAAAGAGCTGGCGCCATCGATCTCGGCGGCCTCATAGAGAGACGTCGGGATCCCCCGCAACCCGGCCAGATAGATCAGCATAGCGCCGCCCGCGCCCCAGAAGGCCATAATGATGAGTGACGGCAGCGCCCACTCCGTGCTGAAAATCCAGCGCGGCGGGTCGATATCGAAGGGACGCAACATCGGGCCGAGGACCGAATTCAACAGGCCGATGTCAGGCTGGTAGAGCCACTTCCACAGCAACGAAACCGCCACGCCGGACACGACAGATGGGAGATAATATACCGTGCGCCAGAAACTCTGGAGCCGGATGCCCTGATTCAGCATTACCGCGATCAACAGCGCCAGCGCAGTATTGATGGGCACAACTGTGAAGCTGAAGATCGCAGTATTGATCAACGCCTTGCGCACGAGACTGTCGCGCAGCACGTTCTGATACCACTTGAAACCGACGAATGTCGTCTCAGTTAGAAAGTCGGTGCGGTACATACCGATAATCAGCGAAGCCAGCATCGGCCCAACCGTAAACACGATGAACCCGATGATCCACGGCGACGCGAGCAGATATCCATACCACGCTTCTCGCGTGGACGGCTTCATTGGCTTCCCGTCCCGCCTGAACCAAGAGGCAAGACCCTTCTGTGTCTGGGTTTCGCTGATGCTGGCCATCTGAATCCCCGGGTAGCGTGCACGTTGCCTGCGGCCTGAAACAACCCTTGCCGCCGGCCCCAATCTCTGATACTCGCGGTACTTCGTTCTCGGATCGACAAAGGCGTGGGAGGCGATCCTCCCACGCCCTTCTGATCGACGAACTAGCTGAGTTTATCCAGCTCTGCGCCCAGATCTTCGATGTTGATCTCGCCGCGATTGAAGCGGGTTGCCACGTCCGCGTGATCAACGATGAGTTCAACCGGCTGCTCACCGAGCAACATCACCAGGTCGAAGGCAGGCTTAAGAATCTGATTCTTCGTAATCAGGTCCTCGGCGAACATCTCTTCCGGCCCGCCGATGTCCTGGCCAACCGAACTGGTGAATACATTAAGGTTGATATCTTCGAACTTCTCATTGGCGGCGCGCATGATCTCCGCATACTCGGGCAGCAGGCTCTTGCGGGAAGGCTGCTTCTGCGCCCACGTGATGTACAGGCGGCCGTAGAGAGGGCTCGTCAGCCACTTCATCAGTTCCCACGACTCGTCCGGATAGGCCGTTCCCTTCCAGACCATCGTGCCATCAACTGACTGATGGGTCGTGTGTCCGGCAGGGCCGTCTGGCATAGGGGCGACGTCCCAGCGGAAGGTCGCGCCGTCTGCCTGCACGCCCAGGTTCCAGGGGCCGATCTCCATCAGGGCGATGCGCTGGCCCAGGAAGAGCTCGACAACACCCATGCCAATGTCAGCGCCGTAAGCGAAGAGCGGCTCATCGTGGACGATGCTGCGCATCCACGTCAGGGCGTCATAGGCTTCGGGTGTATCCAGACCGCAATGCGTATTGTCTTCCTGGTCCACCATGTTGGCGCCGAAGCCTCGAATCCAGTACTGTGAGAGCCAGTTGGCGTTCAGGCCGTAGTTCGAGGTACCCCAGATCTGCGGCTGCGCGTCGGCATCGGCAAACTGGCGCAGAAGGTTGGTGTAGTCCTCCCAATTCCAGGCGCCCCACTCCTGGGGCGGGTAGTCAATACCCTTGGCGTCGAACATGTCCTTATTGAAGTAGATCACCTGGGTACCGGTAAAGCGGGGCATCAGGTGAATGTCTCCATCCAACGTCCAGGGATCGAACTGCGCCTCATAGTAGTCGTCCAGGTTTACTTCCTCAGCATCACGGTCGATATAGGGCTGCAAACTCAGCGTCTCGCCCTTCTGCATGAAGAAGGTGGAACTGGAGCAGCACCACTCGGTCAGGTCTGGCGCATTGCCGGCGACCATCGCGCTCAGTGCGCCTTCACGGCGATTGGCGCCGCCAGGATCCGGCAGGAATTCAACCTCGATGTTGGGGTTGGCTTCCTGGAATTGCGGATAGAACTCCTTCCAAAGTTGTGCAATGCCTGCCGCCCGCTCCGGTTCTCGCGACTGGTAACGCAGCGAGATCATTTCGGCCATCGCCTCGCCATCGCCGGAACTGTCGGCCGCCGGTGCCGCCGGCGCCGCACAGGCCGCCAGAAATGCAGTCGCGCCTACAGCAGAACTCATCCGCAGGAACTGGCGCCGGGTTACACTTTGCTTCTCTTGCATGGTGTGCTTTCTCCTTATGCGTTTTGAATGAACGGTATCAACGGCTAATGACAAATCCAACCGCGGCGGCTGCATGCCGGCGCTGTAAACTGCCCGCAGGCCGCTGGGTCTTTCACGTGGACTGGTCGAACACAGGTACGCTGCTCGTATCGGAAAAGGTGTCTATGGCGGAGGGTTCCGCCCAACTTGCTCGATGGCAGCAGGTGTACTTGCGAGGGGGAATTCACTAAGTCTGCTATCTTGATCCAAATCCGCCAAGAGTATAGCAGCAAACGCCGCGAAATCCCAAATCAAAAGGTAAGGATTCGCGCGCAGAAAAAGCGTCGAATGGACTTGGTGCCGGAAGCGGTATCCGGTGCTCTCCACTAGGAGAGGACGAAGCGCTCCAATGCCACCGCGGCGCCATCCTCATCCAGCGTCGGCGCGATCCAATCAGCCTCCGCCCGTACGACCGCGGTCGCCTGGCCCATACTCACCGCCAGACCGGCTTCCCGCAACATTGGGATATCATTTTCGTTGTCGCCGATGGCCAGGACGCGTTCAGGGTCGATTCCGAGCCGCTCCGTCAACCTCAAAAGACCGTGACCCTTGTTCGCCGTCGGAGCCGTTCCCTCCACAAGGTACTGGTGCGAGCGGCTCATGTGAACGCCTCCGCCAAACCGCCTTTGAAGCGCACCAGTCTGATCCGGTTCCAGCGTGGGGTCGTTCACGGTGATGAACTTCAGGGGACGGACGCCCGGCACAGACAGGATATCGAAGAGCTTGACGTGCATCTCTCTGGGGCTGCCGAACCAGTGGTCATAGGTAGCGCTGTCCCAGCCCTCCCAGCCGCTGCTGCCGTTCCCCCCGCCGGGCGCGCTCTGTACCAGCCGCGTACGCCCGCCGGAACTGTTCAGATAAAAGACCGTCGTACGCTCCTCACCGTCAGCCCAGGCTGCCACGTTGCGCGCGTCATCCTCCCGAATCAGCGACTCGTACAGCACCTCTCCGCTGACCGGATCGCCGATCACCGCGCCCTGCGCAGTGATCACCGGAAGCGTTATGCCCAGCTCCGGCGCCACCGCACGCACAAAGTCAAAGATTCGCCCCGTTGCAATGGTGACAGGCGTCCCTGCCTCCTGCACAGCTGCAATCGCACGCCGCACCCTCGCAGAAATACCGCCCGCGAACTGTCTGCCATAAATCGTGCCGTCCATATCGAGGACGACCAAATCGATTCCGCTCTTCATCTCTAGCTTTTTCAGCCTTGAATGGGGGGCCGGCAAGAGTTGTCAGCCGTATCCCGTTAGTCGGGGATTCTCTGGAGGCGTTACCAATATGCAGAGGATACGGACAGTTATAGAGAAATTCGGCGTCAGCCGTCCGGCAAAGGAGACCCTGGTTTCAACCGGGGCAGGCGCCTCACGGCTCTCAGTACTCCAGCGTTACCATCCTCACCTGCCCGCTGTAATCCCGGCGAAGCCCAACGTAGGAAGGCTTGGGGCGGAGCTCTTGCGCCATCCTCTGTACCACTTCTCCTTGCCTGGGGGAGATCTCCAACAGCACCGCGCCGCGAGCCTGCACCCGGTCAGGCAGCTGCTCCAACAGCCGCTCGATCAGGTCCAACCCCTCGGCGCCAGCCTTCAATGCCAGACGCGGCTCGTAATCTCGCACGTCCGACTGCAGACCGGAATACTCCTCGTCGGCAATGTAGGGAAGATTTGCAACGATTACATCTGCCGGTTCCGGCAGCGGGCTCAAAAGATCGCCTTCCAGAAACTCGGGTCCACCATCCGGTATGAGTCGCCTCTTGTTTTCTTCCGCCACGTCAAGCGCATCGCGACTTATGTCGATTCCGTAGACCTTCGCCGCCGGCGCATGCATCGCGACGGTGATGGCAATCGCCCCGCTGCCCGTGCCGACGTCGGCCACAACCACCGGCCGGCCCGCCCTGTCGCTGACTTGCGCCAACACAAGATCGACCAACAGCTCCGTTTCCGGCCGCGGAATCAGGACTCGCCGGTCCACGCCGAATTCCAGTCCGTAAAACGCCTTGCGACCCAACAGATACGCCACAGGTTCCCGCCGCCGGCGCCGTGTAATAAGATCTGCGTACCGGCGGCAGTCCCCATCGCTGAGTTCATGCTCGTGGTGGGCGAATAGCCAGCTGCGATTCTGTTTCAGGACATGGGCCAGCAGCACCTGCGAGTCCAGTCGCGCCGTCTCGCCGCTCGTTTCACCCAATCGCTGCGCAGCCGAGATCAAGGCGCGACCAACCGTCGTTCCCGTGGTCAGAGTCCAGTGAAAAGGGTCCTCGTCCGGACTGTCTTCACGATTTGGGCCGCCCCCTGCTCCGACATGTCGATCTTCCTGCCTACCATCGCCGTCGACCCGACGCAAGCTCGCGTCATGCAGGCCGTCCGCACGATCTGAGGCCAGGTAGGGTACGAATCTGTCCCTTTCCGGGGGACGCTCTTTGCGTTCATACATGCGTTATTCTTCTTCGCCCATTGCTTGCAACTGCTGCGCCTGATCAAACGCCGCCAAATCCTCGATAAATTCGTCAAGTTCGCCGTTCAACACCTGTTCCAACTGAAAGAGCGTCTTGTTGATCCTGTGATCGGTAACACGGCCTTGGGGAAAGTTGTATGTGCGAATTTTCTCGCTGCGATCGCCCGAGCCGACCTGGCTGCGCCTGGCCGCGCCCATATCCTCCAACTGCTTCTGCATCTCGACGTCGTAGAGCTTGGTCTTCAGAATGCGAACCGCCTTCAGCCGGTTCTGAAGCTGGCTCTTTTCGTCCTGACAGCTGATCACAATGCCGGTCGGAAGATGGGTAAGCCGCACGGCTGAATCAGTCGTATTGACACTTTGCCCGCCGGGGCCGCTGCTGCGAAACACGTCAACCTTCATCTCGTTCGGCGCGATTTCAATCTCCACGTCTTCGGCCTCGGGCAATACGGCGACAGTGGCTGTACTGGTATGGATCCTCCCCTGGCTCTCAGTGGTCGGCACACGCTGCACCCGGTGAACGCCCGACTCGTACTTCATTCGGCTGTAAGCGCCCTTGCCCCGAACTTCAAGGATCGCCTCCTTGATTCCGCCCACGCCGGTCTCGCTAACGCTCATTAACTCAGTCTTGAACTTGTGATCGTCCGCCCAGCGCGTGTACATGCGCAGGAGATCTGCCGCGAAAAGCCCGGCCTCATCCCCTCCGGCGCCGGCCCGAATCTCGACGATCACATTCTTTTCATCATTCCTGTCTTTCGGCAGGAGCATGCGCCGCAGTTCGTCTTCAAGCTCCGCTACCTGGTCCGCAAGCTCTGAAATCTCCAGCTCGGCAAGCTCGGCAAGCTCCGGATCGTCACTTTCCGCCAGTAACTCCCTGCTATCCGACAGCTGCCCTTGTAGGTCCTGGTAACGGCGAAATGCACTGACCAGTTCTTCCAGACCGCTGCGTTCCTGCGCCATCTCCAACACGCGCGCGTAGTCGGCCACCACATCGGGATCGGCCATCAAGCGGTCCAGCTCCTCGTATCGCTCTTCAACTCTCGACAGCTGTTCAGTCAGGATCATGATTCTGCGTCTGGTCTGATTCCAGCGTTTAACTATCCAGGATCAGTCAGTGAAAATTGGCAGGTTTCCCAGGGCCGTAATCTGCTTCCAGGAACCGGGATCGCCCTCGGTAAAGACTGCCATCTCGCCAGCAACCTGACCTCCTCCGTTCTTTACCAGAGAACGCAGTCCGTTCAACGTACTTCCGGTACTGACGACGTCGTCCACCAGGAGCGCCTGCTTCCCTTTGATCAGCGCCAGGTCTTTCCCGTCTACGTACAGCGTCTGCGGCTCTCCCGTCGTAATGCTCACTACTTCCGTCTCCAGGCAGTCGACCATGTAGGGCTTGCGCAATTTGCGCACGACCACAAGTGGGAGTCCGGTCGCCACAGACAGTGCATGGCCGAGCGGAACGGCCTTTACTTCCGGCGCCAGAATTACGTCAGCTGTCTCCGGCACATTCCGAGACAACAACCGGGCGGCGGTCTCGACGATTTCGGTATCGCCAAGCATATTGAAGATGGCAATCTTGACGCTGGGCGTGACTTCAAAGATGGGCAGGTCGCGTTCACATTTTCCGACCGTAACTCGATAGGTTCGTCCATCGTAACTCATAGAACTGGCTCCTCCGGGCGGGAGTTCCCGAGTCTGAGTCTGCGGCGCGCGATCCAGCCCTTGCACTGCTGTACGGAACGGGCCTGCCAAAAACAAACGAGACAGTACACCCTAACACAAATCTCAGCAAGTTCCAAGAATTCAGTCGGCAAAAAGCAGGTCAATTGCATTCAGTTGGGTCTGAGTCCCCTGAGGCCCGCCCAATCGCTTAGGGGCGCCCCATGTGGGCGCCCTGCGCGGGCCAAAACGCCGGCCGGTTCACAATGCGATTGACCTGAGACGAAAGGAAAAATGGAGTAGCAGGCGTATGAAGCAAGTCCCCAACCTGGACGTGCTCTACTGCTGGCTTGCCCTTCTTCGAACGTGTGGGGCCGACAACGCGACGGTGAGAATGCAAACCACGAAAACAATCACCAGGACGCCGGCGCCAATCGGATGCAGGGCTGCCATCTCACCTTCAAAGTATGCGATCAGCAGACTGATCGATATCGCGCCGTTGCCGGCAATGGCGGCCAGTAGCCAGGCCGGGTGCAGGTCCGGTTCCATCGAAGCCGCCAACAGTCCAATCCCCAATCCAATCAGCGCGCCTCCCCCAACGCGAGCCGTCCACGCGGATCCGAGCGTGATCCCGGCTTCCGCGAAGAGATCGCGTGGATATGCCAGTAGCAACAGTCCCAATCCCAGACCGATTAGGACAGCGTCAACGCGCA
Organism: Caldilineaceae bacterium; assembly: GCA_965204525.1. Taxonomy (GTDB): domain Bacteria; phylum Chloroflexota; class Anaerolineae; order Caldilineales; family Caldilineaceae; genus Bin5. The sequence goes on from OZ241994.1 coordinate 5,609,676, forward strand.
GACAAAGCCGCGCTGCACGGTAGTGGTCAGTGAACGTGTATGCCATCGTAGTCCAAGAGCGCCTTCAGGGCCCCGCCATCTCCGTCTGCCTCTGGCTGACCTGCCGCCATGGTTTTCGTCTCCGGAGAAGTCACTGTGATACACTACCCCGACCGCGTCGCAATAGCGCTTCCAGCCGTGAACTGCAGCGAATTAGCCTCTTCTGGAGCGCCGGAAAACGACCACGGCAGCCAGCGGAATCAGGGTCAAAAGAGGAGCCGACCAGTGAGCCAGAGGATATGGATCGTCAGGCACGGCAATCGGGAGGATTTTCAGAATCCCGGCTGGTCCAAAACCGCGCAGCGCCCATTCGATCCTGCCCTCTCCGCGGACGGTGAGACGCAGGCCAGGGAAGTCGGCCTCAGCCTCCAGGGCGAGCAAGTCCACTGTGTCTTCGCTTCACCTTTTTTGCGTACAATCCAGACCGCATCTCATATCGCCGATGCACTCAACCTGTCGGTCTGCCTGGAACCGGGCATTGGCGAAATCCTGCCCAACGTCAAGAGCACACCGGCGCTCCTGCCGGAATCCGAACGCAAGCAGCGTTTTCCCCGCATCAATGAAGATTACACAGAGATCAAAGAGTTCCCCTATCCGGAGACTTCGGAAGAGGGCCACGAGCGCGCCGCGTCCGCAGCGCACGCGCTGACAGACCGCTTTCCTGAAAAGAACCTGCTCATGGTTACCCACGGCGCCCCGGTTGTCGGCATCGTCCGCGGCCTGACCGGCCTCAAAGACCGCATTACCGTACCGTTGTGCTGTATTTTCACTTTGCAGCGCAACGGCGCCGGCTGGGACGTTGTAAAGCTCTCTGAGACCTCCCACCTCAGCAACCAGGAGTCCAGCAAGCGCTACGCCCACTCCGGCTAAGACGGCAGCCTTAGTGGGACCAGCCGCTCATCTGCGCGCGCCGCGTAGATCTCTGCCGCGTGGTCTGCCGTATGTGCTGACGTCGACACCAGCAGGTTTACGACGTTCCCCTTCTCGCCCACATCGTACTCCACCTCAGTTCGCATCTCCTCATCACTGAGCCTGCGGCAGCGGCTGACGATTCGCCGGTGGCAGGTAGCCAGCCCGTCCAACACCTCGATCATCGACAGTTCGGCGCGGGCCTCATGAAGACGAGCGTTGACCGTATCAACATCCCCACTGGCCCAATGGGAAAGATCGTTCTCCCTTCTTATTTCCTGGCCTGAAGTCTGAGCGTCAGGCAAAGAGATGTCGGGCCAGCGCTTGACGAGCTCAAGTACATACTCGTCCCAGGCAAGTATGTGGGCGAGGAGGTCGCGGACGGCCCAGTTCCCGCTAACGGGGACGGTAATGCAACTTTCTTCCGTGAGACCGGTGATAGCGTCCAACAGACTATTGAAGTGGCGCCGGTAAAAGCTGAACAACCGGTCGCGGCCCCAGCGGTCAAGCGAGAAGCAGTAGCGATGCACGTCGACCGCATGCTCGGCCGCATGTTGGGGCATGTGCTCCAGCAGACGCTTCACAATCCGGCTGCGTTCGCCTCGGTCCACGTATTCCGCCTCGATCTGGTCATCGGTGAGTGAAAGCGCGAAAGTGATCAACTCCTGCCGCGCCTCGTCCGCCTCGGCCAAAACAGTGTCCCAGCTACGATTTTCCCCTGCGGCCATCTCGTCATTCGTCTCCACAGACGCTGGCCCCGGCTCCTTCCTGTGAGGTTCGAGCGCTGCCTGCATTCGTCGCAGCTGGTAGTTGTCCCAATATGCCACGTGCGCTGCGGCCGCGATAGGCGTCCACCCGTTTTCCAGGCAGGGTCGCGTCTGCTCGTCAGGTTCGAGCAAAAACAGCGGCCATCGGAAATTGAGATAGCTTCTGCGGAGTCTCTCAGCGTACTCGGCCCCAAGCGTACGGGCTGGGGCGGGATGTTCATGCGTCATGGTTGGCTTTCCTTACGTTTTCAATGAGCGCAGACGGTTGAAGGCCGCGGCCAGCTCGTGGCGTCGAAACAGGGCGAACGCCCCTGTGCGGCGGCCGTCCAGCGCGTCCAACCCTTCCTCTTCAATATCGGCCATCACCAGGTCCAGGATTTCAGACAGGGAGCGCCGCCCGTCGATGTAGCGGCGCCGGGCGTAGTCGAGCGCCGCGCCGATGGCACGCGTCTGCGTTCTGTGCACAATCTGTTCCACGGCAGCCAGGTCCAGCGTTTCCGTTCCAAACTGGACCGTCTGAATGTCTCTTGTCCTGATACTTGATTCTCTCCGGCCTTTCCTTGGATCGACGCTTCCGGTCTGGGGCCGGCGCTGGAGATTGAGATCGAACGAACCGCCTTCCTCAGAAACGCGGCCGGTAGGGTGAGTCGCCGCCACCGCACTTGCGCGCGCCGTCACATCTTGCGGGAGAAACGTCTCCATCGCGATAACCGTGCCGGCTACATCCAGATAATCACCGCTTCCACCAACGACCAGCACCGTGCTGACACCATACTGCTCATACATCATTCGCACGCGGTCAATATAGGGCGTAATCGGCTCCTTATCCTTTGGCACCAGAACCTGCATCCTTGCATCCCGGATCAGGAAATTCGTGGCCGCCGTGTCTTCGTCAATGAGGAGCCCGTCGGCCCCCGACTCCATCGCCTCAACGATCGCCGCGGCCTGGCTTGTGGAGCCGCTGGCGTTGGCGCTGGAAAAACGGCGCGTAGACAATCCCAGCGGCAAATCCCCAATGAATCCCGAAATATCTACGCCGCTGACCGCGCGCCCGTCTTCTGCCCGTATCTTGACCAGGTCGGCGGCGCTGATAACGAGCTCTCGGCCGTCGCCGGGCCGGTGGTTGTAGACGCCGCGTTCGATTGCCCGCAACAGCGTCGACTTACCGTGATAGCCGCCCCCCACAATGAGCGTCACGCCCTCTGGAACCCCCATTCCAGACACGGTTCCCGCATTGGGCAGCGAAAACGAAACTCTCAGGCTTTCAGGTGAGCTGAAAGGAATGACCGGCTCTCCCCGCATTGGGCGATCGTCGATTCCGCTGGACCGGGGCAGGATCGAGCCGTCGGCGACAAATGCGATCAAACCGCGCTCCGCCAACAAGGCCCGCAACGCGTCAGCGTCCTCGTTCACGGCCGCGTGGCGCCACAACTCTTCCGCCGTATGACTGCGGGCAAATAGGCTGTCGGCGACCACTCGCGGCAGGTCCTCCAGGAGCATCCGACAAGCCTGCCGGCCCAGCACCCGTCTCCCCTGCGCCGGCAGGCCCACCGTAAACCGCGCCTCGACGGCTCCTTCACCGCCTATCTGTACCGCCGTATTCGCCAGCACCTGCTGGCCCGGCGCCTCGATCTGGATTTCCCCGCTTTTGCCGCTGCCCCGGCGGGCCGACCGCCCATGGGTCCACTCTGCAAAGGCCCTGGCAAGAAAGCAGCTCACGCCAACAGACCGGCTGTCGTTTGCATAAAGCCGGCCAGGAAGCTGAGCAACCTCGGGCGGGATCAACGCCCGCAGACGGCTCGGCGCCGCAAATGGGTCAGGCTGCACTGAATCGACAGCGAGTGTGAATTCGGCGAAACGGTAGACGCCGGCGATATCTCGATACGCCTTGTAGCCCCGGCCGTCGATGCGCTCAAGAATCTGGCGCAACGTCTCTGCGGGAGCTGTTACGGGCATTGTTCCCAATATGCTTGAATAGTCATTATCATACGAATCTCCGATGGTCCGCGCCAACCTCCTGCAGGAACGCGGGCCGGCTGATGAACCTGCTGGTCAGTCTGAGATTTCCCGCGAAATACGGCATCCGGGTGAGATTTTACATCGCTTCAATTCACTTGTACACTGTGGGCGCATCGCGTCAGGCCCATATAACCTGACCGGACACATTGAATTCGATCCATTCTTCTGAACGAGGAGCCACATGGAGTACCGCAATTTCGGTCGGACCGGCATGAAAGTCAGCCCCCTTTGTCTTGGCTGTATGAACTTCGGTAGGAGAACAACACCGGAAGACTCCTACGATATCATCGACAGGGCGCTGGATGCCGGCATCAACTTCCTGGATACTGCTAACGTCTATAGTCGCGGCCGCAGCGAGGAAATAACAGGTGAGGCATTGAAGCGAAATGGCAGCCGCAGCCGCGTTGTCCTTGCGACCAAGGTTCATGGCAGAATGGACGACGACGATCCCAACGCCGCCGGCAGCAGCCGCCGCCACATCATCGAACAGTGTGAAGCCAGTCTCAAACGACTGCAGACCGACTACATCGACATCTATCAGCTTCACCGGCCCCGCCCGGAAATAGCCATCGACGAGACCCTGCGTGCGCTCGATGACCTGGTACGCGCAGGCAAAGTTCGCTATCTCGGCAGCAGCACCTTCGCGGCGTGGCAGGTGGTGGAGTCGCTCTGGGTAGCGAAGGAACTGGGCCTGAACCGCTTCGTCTCCGAGCAACCGCCCTACAATATTCTGGACCGGCGCATCGAAAGGGAGTTGATTCCGATGGCCCGTACTTTCGGCATCGGCCTGATCCCCTGGAGCCCGCTGGCCGGAGGCCTTCTCACAGGCAAGTACACTCGCGGCCGGCCCGCACCCGAAGGCGCGCGCTACGCTGACGTAGCCACTGAGGTTCGCTATGCCCGTCGCTATACCGAGCGTGCCTTTGACGTGACAGAAGGTCTCTTGCCTCTTGCCGAAAGTAAAGATTGTACCATGTCTCAACTGGCGCTGGCCTGGTGCGTTGAGCAGCCGGGAGTCACCAGTCCGATCATCGGGCCTCGCACCATGGAGCAGTTGAAAGACAATCTCGGCGCGCTCGACGTTTCCGTCACCGCCGAGGACCGCAATCGCATCGACGAACTGGTCCCGCCGGGCCGGATGGTCAGCCCGTTCTACGAGGCCGACTTCGGCCCCAATCTCCATCGCGCGATTGCCTGACCTGGAATGCCCGCTCCGGGAAAGGATTTAACAACGCTGCAAACTGCTTGTACACTGTAGCTCTGTCCAGGTTCAGCAAGTAACCGCGAGCCGGCGCATAGGATTCGTGTCCCCTACCTGAAAAGGATTCAGAAATGGAGTACCGAGATTTCGGGCGAACTGGAATGAAGGTCAGCCCCCTCTGCCTGGGCTGTTGGAACTTCGGCGAGCGAACAACTCCTGAAGACTCCTACGCAATTGTCGACCGGGCACTGGACGTCGGCCTGAATTTCCTCGACACCGCAAACGTCTACGGCCGTGGCCGCAGCGAGGAAATAACGGGCGAGGCGTTGAAACGCAACGGCAGCCGCAGCCGCATTGTTTTGGCCACAAAATTCCATGGCAGGATGAATGCCGACGATCCAAACGCCGCCGGCAGCAGTCGCCGCCACATCATGGAACAGTGTGAGGCCAGCCTCCGACGGCTGCAGACCGATTACATCGACATCTATCAGATTCACCGGCCCCGCCCGGATACCGCCATTGACGAGACCTTGCGCGCCCTTGATGACTTGGTGCGCGCCGGCAAGGTCCGCTATCTCGGCAGCAGCACTTTTGCGGCCTGGCAGGTTGTGGAATCACTTTGGGTCGCAAAAGAGTTGGGCCTGAACCGCTTCGTCTCCGAGCAGCCGCCCTATCACATCCTGGACCGCCGCATCGAACGGGAGTTGGTCCCGATGGCCCGCACCTACGGCATCGGCCTGATCCCCTGGAGCCCGCTGGCCGGCGGCCTCCTGACGGGCAAGTACACGCGCGGGGGTGTGGCGCCGGAAGGGACGAGATACGCCAAAGCGGAAGATGTGCCTCCCCAATTCCGTCGCCTGAACGAAACTGTCTATGACGTGAATGAAGGCCTGCTGCCCCTGGCGGCAGCCAAAGGCTGCACGGTCTCTCAACTGGCCCTGGCCTGGTGTATTCATCAGCCGGGAATCACCAGTCCCATTCTTGGCCCCCGCACGATGGAACATTTGGTGGACAATCTCGGCGCACTCGATGTTACCGTCACCGACGAGGACCGCCAGCGCATCGATGAGCTGGTCCCGCCGGGCCGCATGGTCAGTCCGTTCTACGAGGCCGACTTTGGTCCCAGCCTCCATCGTTCCTTAGTCTGATCCGTTTGGATGGCTTGGCGCCGCACAAAAAAGGCTCGGAGAGTCTTTAGAGACCGAAATTTACAGGTCTTAAAACGCGACGTACATATCTTTCCGAATGGGCTTGTACTGAAGAACTGTTCTATTGACCGCCTCAGATGAACGAAACACTGTTGGCTGCCCTCCTGTCAGATGTAGCTGGCGGTTCGCTTTCCGTAGATGCCGCCCTGACCCGCCTGCGTTCACTGCCCTTCGAGACACTCGAAGACGTGGCGACGTTGGACCATCACCGCTCCCTGCGGACCGGCTTCCCCGAGGTGATCTACTGCGAGGGCAAGACGGAGGATCAGGTAGCCCTGATCGCGGAAAGGCTGGCAGCCCGCTCACCTCGCCTACTGGGAACGCGGGCGACGGAGTCACAGTTCGAGGCAGTCTCGCGGCGGGTGTCCGAGCTGGAGTGGAGTGATCAAGCCCGCTGCATCTGGCTGGATCGTGAGCCGGCAGAAGACCTGAAGCAAGGCGCAGTGGTTGTCTGCGCAGGGACGAGCGATCTGCCGGTGCTGGAAGAAGCGTCGCTGACATTGCGGCTGATGGGGCACGAACCCCGAAGGATCACCGATGTCGGCGTTGCCGGCCTCCACCGGCTCCTTCCTCACGTCCCTGTCCTGCAGGAGGCCAACGTGGTCGTCGTCATCGCCGGCATGGAAGGCGCGCTGGCATCGGTTGTGGCAGGTCTGACTCAGGCGCCGGTGATCGCGGTTCCAACCAGCGTCGGCTACGGCGCCAGCCTTGGCGGCATCGCCGCCCTGCTTGCCATGCTGAACGGTTGCGCTTCGGGAATGGCCGTGGTGAACATCGACAACGGCTACGGCGCGGCTCACATGGCGGCGCTGATAAATGAAAAGATCGAAAACAGTACGAACGCGTCGAGGAATGGGTACACGCCATCCAGGTACGAGGCGCGATCAGTAGCCGGTTCATAATCAGAGTTTGAGGTGGGACAATGAACGAATCCGAGAGTCAAGCACTCCCATCCACCCTCACGGCGGAAACAGCCGCCAAACTGGAGGCCATGCGCTCATCGCTGCGCTCCTTCGGTTCCGTCATCGTCGCCTATTCCGGCGGTGTCGACAGCGCCGTCGTTATGGCGGTCGCCTACCGGGAGTTGGGGGGCCGTACCACCACGGCCGCGACGGAGCAGGGCGCACTGGCCTGCATCGGCGTCTCACCGAGCTACCCACAGCGCGAAATGCGGGCCGCGGTCGCGCTCGCCGACCAGATCGGCGTTCCCTATCGCCTCGTCGAAACTGAAGAATATCTCGACCCGAACTACGCAGCCAATCCCAATAACCGCTGCTACTTCTGCAAATCCGAACTTCACAACCGGCTCCACGAAATCCTTGAGCAGGAAGATTGGGGCATCGTCTGCGACGGAACAAATGCCAGCGACCTCGGCGATGACCGCCCCGGCGTTTTGGCAGCACGGGAACGCGGCGTACGCTCACCTTTGCTGGAAGCAGGCATCACCAAGCCTGAAGTACGCGCAATCGCCAGATATCTGGGGCTTCCCGTCTGGGACAAGCCGGCCATGGCCTGCCTCTCCTCGCGCGTGCCCCACGGTACGCCCATCGACCCGCAGCTCCTGCGTCAGATCGAGGCCGCCGAAGACATTTTGGTCGCCCTGGGTCTGCGTCAGTTTCGTGTGCGCCATCACGGTGATATCGCCCGCCTCGAACTGCCGCCCGAAGAGTTCCCAACCATCATCGCTCACCACGATGAGATCGTCTCCGGCATCAAAGCAGCCGGCTATCGATTCGTCACCCTTGATCTGGCCGGCTTCCGCAGCGGCGGCCTCAATGCTTCTGCGAACGGCAACGCCGAAATCACCCTCGTCCCCATGGAAGAACTGCTCTCCTTCCCCCGGTAACTGACTCATCCCCCTTGGCCGCAATTGCCACTGACCACTCTTCTATGCCCCTCGCCTACCTCGATACCCCGTCCGGAATCTCCGGTGATATCTTTCTCGGCTGCCTCGTGGACGCCGGCTGGCCCCTGGCTTCACTGCGCGCGATAGTTGAAAGCCTGAACCTGCCGGACGGCAGCTGGCGCATCCACGCGCAACCCGTGTCGCAAGGGAGCATTCGCGCCACGCGCATCCATGTCGAGGTAGCCGACGAGGCCGCGGAGCGCCGCCTGGCCGAAGTGTCGGAGATCCTCGAGGCCGCCTCCTTACCCGGCCTGGTCACCCGCCGCGCCCGCGCCGTCTTTGCACGCCTGGCCGCGGCCGAAGCAAAGATTCACGGCACGACACCTGAAGAAGTCCACTTCCACGAGGTCGGCGCACTCGACGCCATCATCGATATCGTCGGTGTCTGCGCCGGGCTGCATGACCTTGAGATCGAAACGCTGTACGCATCCGCGTTGCCCCTCGGCCCCGGGTGGGGCAGTTCAATGCACGGCCGCATTCCCCTGCCTGCCCCGGCAACGCTCGAACTGCTCGCGGCAGTTGGCGCGCCGACAGCCCCCGCCCCGGGCCCGGGCGAGCTTGTTACGCCAACCGGAGCCGCGCTGCTGGCCGAGCTGGCACAGTTTCGCCAGCCTGAGCTTCACCTGCGCCGGATCGGTTACGGCGCCGGCCAAAAGGCTTTCGACTGGCCAAATGTCGCCCGCCTTTGGATCGGAGAGGAGATTGGCGAGGCAGTGGTTCAGACGGCCCGCGAACCCACCGAATCACTGGTCGTAATTGAAACCAATATCGACGACATGAATCCGGAGCTGTTCGAGCCTGTCCAGCATCGCCTTTTCGACGCCGGCGCCCTCGACGTTTGGACAACGGCGATCGGGATGAAGAAGTCCCGTCCCGGCACGCTGCTCCGCGTTCTCGCCCCTCCTTCCGTCGAATCCACGCTGGCAGCGCTCCTGCTGCGCGAGACAACCACGCTCGGTGTCCGTGTTCATCCGGTACGTCGCCATGTTGCCGAGCGCGACGCAACGACGGTTGTGACGCCCTTCGGCCCCGTGCGCGTCAAGGTGAAACGGGTCGAAGGAAAGACTGTCGGCGCCAAACCGGAGTTCGACGACTGTCAAGCCCTGGCCGCGGCCACCGGGACACCACTGCCGGCCGTTTACGCCGCCGCACTGGCAGCCGCCTCACCCCTCGTCAACTCGACCTCCGATCAGCACAGGCCAGAGAAGGGAAGCGAAATTGCCTAGAATGGAAAAGTTCGTGCATAAGGTCGCTCCCATCGTTCTGCGGCGGAGAAGGGAAGGGCTGGAAATCCTGGCTTTCCGCCATCCCCGGGCCGGCATCCAGCTGGTCAAGGGGACCTGGGAAGAAGGTGAAAGTGCCGAGAGAGCCTCGCTGCGCGAACTGGCTGAGGAATCCGGTATCGAGAACGCCTCTGTAGAAAGAGCGCTTGGCCAGCTGCCGTTCCGGCGCATAAGACAACACTGGCACTTCTATCTGTGCAAAACACAGGGTCAATTGCCCGATCGCTGGGCCTTCTTTACGCGAGACGGCGACGGGCACCTGTTCGACTTCTTCTGGCACGAACTCAATCAGTCGCCGGGCTGCGGTTGGCATGCAGATTTTCGACGCGCCCTGACCTTTGTCCGTCGCCGGATGCAAGAAGAAGAACCGCTGTAGAATTCACGTCAAACGTTGAAAAGGAGACCCCTCCATGATTCCGCAACGAACATTCGGCCGCACAGGGCACAAGAGCACCGTTACCCTCTTCGGTGCAGCCGCGCTGGGCCGCGTCTCACAGGCCGATGCTGACCGCACCGTCGAACTACTCCTCGAATACGGCGTCAATCACATCGACACCGCCGCCAGCTACGGTGACGCCGAACTCCTCCTCGGTCCTTGGCTCGAGAAGCATCGCGACCGCTTCTTCCTCGCGACCAAGACGAACGAACGCGAATATGCGTCCGCCAAGGCCCAAATCCATCGTTCCCTCGAGCGTATGCGCGTGGAGCAGATCGACCTCATCCAGCTCCACAATCTGGGCCATCCGGACGACTGGGATACGGCCATGGGGGAAAATGGCGCGCTCGAAGCGGCCAGGGAAGCGCGCGACCAGGGCCTGGTAAACTACATCGGCGTGACCGGCCACGGCCTCAAAATCGCTGCCTTCCACTACCGCAGTCTGAAGGCCTTCGACTTCGATTCTATCCTGCTCCCCTGGAACATCCAGATGAAACAGAACGACCAGTACGCCTCCGACTTTGACCGCGCCGTTGGCCTGGCCGGCGAACGCGGCCTTGCCGTGCAGGTGATAAAGTCGCTTCTGCGCGGCCCTTGGGGGACCACGCCCAAAAACCGCTCCACCTGGTACCAGCCGCTCGAAGAGCAGCCCGACGTCGACCGCGCCGTCCACTGGATCCTCGCGCAAGGCGACCTCTTCCTGAATACGCCCGGGGATATCGACCTTCTGCCCAAAGTCCTTGATGCCGCCAGCCGCTTCGACGGCACCGGTCCCAGCGATGAAGAGATGACGGCCATGATGGCAGAACAGACCATGACCCCCCTGTTCGCCTGACCTTGCAGGTTCCGGCTTGCGCCCGCTGACGACGTGTGTTGCCTGATGCGCTCAATCTACCCGTTACTCTACCGGCTTCTCTACAACGAGCTGGCTTGGGCCTATGATGCCGTCAGCTGGGCTGTAAGCCTCGGCCGCTGGGATGACTGGCGCAGGGCCGCCCTGCCATTTGTCCGCGGAAACCGTATCCTGGAAGTCGGTTTCGGTACGGGGGCGCTGCTGCCTGTACTTCAAAACGAAATGTGTCGTGTGGTCGGGATCGAACCGTCCGCCGCGATGCAGCGATTAACCTCGGCAAGACTCCGGTGGCAGGCGAAGACAGTCCCCCGCGTTCAAGGGACAGCGCAGCATCTGCCCTTTGCCGACTCTACTTTCGATACCATCGTAAGCGCCTTCCCTGCGCCGTATATCCTCGACCCGTGTACGCATCAGGAATTCGCTCGCTGTCTGCGTCCCGGAGGACGAGCCGTTATCGTCGAAGTGGTTCTGGCCGAGTCCGGCCTGTTGCTGAAACTGTTGTACCACCTTGTATTTCCCTCTGCGCCGGATACCTTTCAAAGGCTCGACAAGGCGGCTCACACTGCTGGCCTGAGCAGAGAGGAGCATGTTATCGGGGACGAGAGCGTTCGGCCTCTTGTCATTGTCGCTGAAAAAAAGGTCGCGGGATGACCAGGCTCAATGTCTACGCCCGCTTTGCAAACGGGCTGTCCCCATACTGGCGCCAGACAACCAGCGGGTTCGCATTTCTGCGAACGGGCGCCTCCTGTCTTCTCTTGGGGAACGAGGGCGCATCGAAACAAGCCTACACAAACGCGCAGATCGACGACTACCGCAGTCTCCCCCGCTCGCACTTTCCCTGGCGTCCCCCTCTGCGTCTTTCACTGCGGGCGCGCTTTTCCCACGAGAGCGGACGCCTGAACGGAACGGCCGGATTCGGTTTCTGGAACGACCCACTGCGCATGACCGGCCTGCGCCGTGTCGCCTTGCCCCAGGCCCTCTGGTTCTTCTATGCCGGCCCCGATGCCGCCATGCCGTTGACCATGGATCAACCCGCCTGGGGATGGAATGCATCCGTAATCGACACTCGCACCAACCGCTTCCTGCTGCAAGCGCCCCTGCTCGCTCTGGCCGCGCCCCTGACGCGCATTCCCCACTTCTATCGCAGCCTGTGGCCCTCTGTGCAGAGGGCAGCCGGGATCGCGGAACGAACTGTCCCCGCGGCCATGACAGATTGGCACGTCTACACGATCGACTGGCAGCTTGAAAGGGTGCGCTTCCGTCTGGATGGCGCCCTACTATCAGAAGCATCCCATGCGCCGGCCGGTCCTCTGGGGTTTGTTATCTGGTTGGACAACCAGTTCCTGCAGTTTGCGCCCTGGGGCCGTTTCCGCTGGGGATTGGTGGAGAAGAGGGAAGTCCAATGGCTGGAGATCGACTGGCTGGCGGTCGAAACGGCGTAAGAGGTTGTTTGAAAAGTAAAGGCTGTCGGCCAAATAGTGGTATACGTAGTCTTTGTGAAAACAAAACGATACCCAACAGATTTGACTGACAGCCAGTGGTTTATTATCCAGCATCTGATTCCAGCGGCCAAACCGGGCGGACGCCCCCGCAGCCTGGATATGCGTCTGGCCGTTGATGCCATTCTCTACCTGACTGTGGGTGGTATCCAGTGGCGGATGCTGCCGAGCGACTTTCCGCCGTGGCAGAGCGTCTACACCTACTTCAGGCAGTGGCGAGACGATGGCACGTGGCGACGGTTGCATGACGGGCTCGGAGTGCGGCTTCGTCAACTCCTCGAAGCGTTCCGCTTCGGCCAAGGCAAGTTCCCGCAAAAATTCGCTGGAACGGCGGCCTCTTGCTAACGCCGCATCCTCGATGCGTCGCTTATCTTCCGCTGTAACGTACACCTGAATTGACGAACGTTTACGCAGCGCGGCTCGCCTTTCGTCTCGACTCGGCATATCGCCCCCTCTTTCTCTGATAGCACAGCCTGCCGTAGCGCACACCTTATCCCAGGCTGGGATTCGGCCACGGGGCGAGAGATAGCGCTTCGCCGCTCTTCCCCGCCAGCGCCTCGAAAAGAGCGGTCGTGACGCGGTCCTGGGGCACAAAGGTGGAGAGATACAGCTCCCCATAGCCGCTGAGGCTGGTGTTGGTAAACACCGTGTAGGCGACCGGCCCGTGCGCTCCGTGTACGTAAGAATAGCTGCGCAGACGGCTGAAATCGTCGTAGCCGTCCTCATGGCTGTCCGCCCACAGCCTGTAAAAGTCGGGATAGGCGGACAGGGCGCTGAAGAGCTGCCGGAAGCGGGGCGTGTGCCGGTAACGCAAAGTCATGGCCCGCCATTGCTGCACATTCGCGAGGGCGATCGGCCGCCAGCCGCGCCCCAACATCTGCCGCAAGCGCCCATCGGGAGCCAGGAGAAAAGCGATGTTGTTTGCGCCGGCGGCAGTTGCCCGGGCAGCTTTGAGTTGGGCCAGGTTCAAGTCGTGAAAAGCGAGCAGAGCGCGGTTGACGCCGATGATGTCGGCAAAGGGGTCCATGAGGAAGGCCGGCGCGCACAGCGTGTCCAGCAATGACCAGACCTGCCTGAAAACCTCTTCACTGCCCAGAGCGGCGCGCACGAGCCCCGCGTCCGTCACCTCACTGGCCATGGCAAAGAACTCCCGGCGTTCAAACGATGTGAGTTGAAAGGCCTGCGCCAACCCTTCCAGGATCTCCCTGTCCAGCCGCGCCTGCTCGCCCCGTTCGATCTTGCCCACAATCCGCAACGTCAACCCTGTCTCGTCGGCCAGTCGATGCTGGCTCCAACTGTGCCCGCTGGCAAAGTCGATCTGCTCCTTGCGCAACGCGGTCACGATCTGGCCGAAAGCCTTGTGCTCCACACGCCCCCTCCTCGCTGCCAGCGCTCTCGAATCAGATACAATATCGCGCACAAGCCGCTGATGCCCCCACCAAATGCGAATTCGTCAAGCGATATACCGATTTTGGTACATTCGCTCTACCGAAATCGGTACATTTGAGCGAGCCAAATCCCGTTGAAGGCGCGTATACTGTTCCCCACAAGTGTATAGTGCCTTTCACGCTGGCACAATCTGGCCAATAGCGGCCAAGACAAGGAGGCATGCAATGCCGTACACCAATCCAATCAGAATGGCAGTTGACCTCGGCATGATACTGGCATTCACCCTGACCGCTCTCTTCGTGCTGCTTCCCGGAACGCCGCCTGTCCTGGTGGACGCAGCCTTTCTGACATCGACGGGCACAGAGTCCCCGGCCTCGGCAGGCTCGCACGCCGTGACTGCCGTAGGCAAGGAAACCGTCAGTATCGAACCGGATGTGGCAACCGCGACCATAGGGGTGGAAATTCTGCGCCCAACCGTGAAGGAAGCCACTTCAGCCGCCCAAGCAGTAATGACAGATGTATGGGCCGCGCTCGTCGCCCAGAACATTGACGAATCGGACATCCGCATCAGTCACCTCAACATCTTTGCCGAACGCTTGGGCCCGGACGGCCTGCTGAACGAGAATCAAACGCGTTACCACGCCAGCAACACACTCTTCATCACCATTCGGGATCTGGACAGCATCGACGCCGTGCTGGATGCCGCGATCGACGCCGGCGCCAACAACATATTTAGCGTTGATTTCAGCCTGTCTGATCCGGCTGCGGTTGAATCCGAGGCGCGCGCAGGCGCTGGCCTTCGCCAGAATTGACGAACTGGCGGAGCTGCCCGGATTCAGTGTCGCATATCAGCGACATTATGGGCCCGGGCAGCGGCCGCGGCTCGCCGCAACACGCTCTTCATGACGTTCTTAGAACAGGATCAAGGCAAACGAGCCGGACCCCGAGAGGAGATCGCATGGCCAGGGACTTCAAGCGGATGACGCGTATCGAGTTGGAATCCGAACTGTCTGCGGAGCGCGCCGCAACACGGCGCAGCCATGCCGTGATTGTCATGATGGCTGTCCTGGCCGTGTTGGGGTTCATGATGGCTGTGCTGGGAGCGGCCGGCACTTTGATGCCGCTTACCGGCTGAAGCCGATGACGCCGATTCAACGAACGCTCTTCTCCCCATCTGCCGCCCAAACGGCGCAACGCGGCATCACACCGCGATTTCACTTCATGGTTTCCCAGTGGATCTCCTCAACAAAGGAGGAATACACGGGCATGAAAATTCAAGGCAATGACAGGATATGGGGACTGACAACTGCAGGCGTAATGCTGAGTTTCTTCATCTGGGGATTTCAGGGGTCGGGGCCGCTGATAATGCTTGCAATCACCCCCTATATCCTGCTCGTCCTCTCCTTTGCCGCGCCATCAAATTACCAGCCGCACCTCTTTACCTCTGTCATTCTGATCATGGCAGGTGTGCTGGTTGGCGTCTCCTTTGAAAAACTGTTTGGCAACATCCCTTACATCTGGTGGGCTGTGTACGCGTGGCCGGTAACTGCCGCCGCGGCGGGTCTGCTTCGGCCCTTTCCCTTCCTGAAAAGGACACTCCCCCTCCTGAAAAGGACGGCTGCAGGTGATGCCGGGAAAAACGAAGGAAGAGGAAACTTGAAGAAGTACCGGCCCCAGATCATTCCCATTCTCGTTCTGGGAGTGGCAAGCACGGTCGGCACCGCCATTGCCCACCTGTTCAACCTCTATGGCCCCGACCTGTACGGATCCCGCAGGATGTCCGAGAACTTTGGACCTGTAGGATACGCCTTCCTCTTTTGGATAGGTGCTGCCCTTTCCGTACTGCGCTTTGGCCCTTTCAAAGCATATCTGCCAAAAGACCGGGAGGATAGCGAAGCGTGAGGGTTCCTGCCCGCCGGCTCAGGGAGGCGCGGTCGTGGTTATCGTCCACTTCGCTGGCCGGGCTCGCCTTCCTGCTCCTTCGAATTTTCAGATAACGGTGAGACCAAATGGAGTCATTCGCATGTCTTCTCCCAATATTCTCTTCCTCATGACCGACCAGATGCAGGGCCGCGTGCTCGAACCGGACAACCCCTGCCAGACCCCCAACCTGGACCGGCTGGCGGCCGGAGGCGTGCGCTTCCGCCGCGCCTACACGCCCAACGCGGTCTGCTCGCCCGCACGCGCCAGCCTGATGACCGGCCTCCTGCCACACAACCACGGCGTCCTCTTCGTCGAGCATACGGTCGACGCCGACCAGGCAAGACTGCGCACGCCCTATCTCCACTGGGCCGATCAGCTGACCGCAGCCGGCTACGACACCGGCTACTTCGGCAAATGGCATGTGGAGCGCTCCAATAACCTCTCCCGCTTCGGCTGGCAAGAGCAGGGCGCGCTCTCTGGTCACCCCGATTGGGACGCCGCCAGCTTTTCGCTGGAACGCTATCTCGACGGCCCGTCCGGCTATCAGCCCAACCGCTTCTACGGCGTCTGCGATCTGCCCGCCGGCCAGCGCGGAATGGGCAAAAAGACCGACGCCGCGCTCGCCTACCTGGACACTGTCCTGGCCGAAAGCGCGCCCTGGTGCTGTTTTGTCAGCTTCACCGAACCCCACGACCCCTTCTACTGCCACCAGGACGCCTTCGCACAGTACGATGTCGACTCGGTCCCGCTGCAGCCTAACGTCCACCACGACCTGCGCGGCCAGCCCAATCTCTACAAACGGGCCGCGCAGGTGTGGCGCGACTGGACCGACCGCGAACACCGCGAGGCCGCCGCCTGCTACTACGCCTCCATCAGCGAGATCGACCAGCAGTTCGGGCGCCTTCTGGACCGGGTGGAACGCGCCGGCCAGCTCGAGAACACGATTGTGGTGATGACATCGGATCACGGAGAACTTCTCGGCGCGCACGGATCGTACTGCAAGAACATCGGCGCCTTTGAAGAGATATACAACATTCCTCTCGTCGTGGCCGGGCCCGGCGTAGCCGAATCGGCGGTGAGCGACGCCCGCGTCGGCCTGCAGGATGTCGGCCAGACACTTCTGGAACTAACCGGCGCGCAGCCGCTGGAAGACATCGACGGCAGATCCTTTGCGCCCGTGCTGGCCAGCCCGCACGACACCGCCGCCTGCCGGCAGGGCTTCGCCGAATACCACGGCGGGCGCTACACTCTCACCCAGCGGATCCTGTGGGACGGGGACTGGAAATTCGTCCACAACGGCTTTGACTACGACGAGCTCTACAACCTCGCCGCAGACCCCTTCGAGATGAACAATCTGGCGCAGGATCCCGCCCATGCCAACAGAATCCAGGCCATGACCCGGCAAATGTGGTGTATCGCCGTTGAGTCCGGGGACCACAGCCTCGCCAACACCCACGACCCGCCGCTCCGTATCGCAGCCGCAGGACCAGGCTGGTAGTTCAGCAATCTTCTATCTACCGTAGGGAGGGATCAATAATGTTCGTGCCTAATATTTCACCCTTCAACTTTGAACCCCAAAAGGAACGTCCCAAGACACAAGAGGACGGATTGATCAAGGAATTCTTTACGAAGCCATACGCCTTACCTGTCTGGCTTTGGAATGTATTTGTCATCGGGCTGTATCTGTCAGTGATTGTTTTTATTCTTCAGATCGCAGCGATTGTCGTGATAGGTGGATTGTCCTTCTTTTTGAACTGATTCCTTCAGGGCTGATATGTTTACCAAACCCACTACCTGGACGTGTCCCGGCCAGCCCGGCGGTGACCGGCGACGGGAGGCCCGTCTGAAGGAGCAGTCCCATGCGCGTACAACCGCAACCAGGGTCGGATTCGCCCCTGCCCCTGACAGGCCCGCTCACGGTCGGCGATTTGCTGGACCGCGCCTTCCGCCTCTACCGGTCCCGTTTCGGACTCTTCCTGCTGACGGGCGCTGTCCTGATCGCCCCTATCGCGATCGTCTCCGCTATCTTCCTGGCGCGGTTCTTTGCCAGCTATATGCAGACATTGGATGTGTGGATGCGAGAGCCGCCGCCGCCGGAGTTCGGTCCGTTTGCGTTCTTCTCCGCCCTCTCTGGTGACTTTGCGGGCGTGACGCTCATTGGCCTGTTGCTCGCAGCGGCCGGCGCGATCGTCAGCCTGTCGTTGACCGTGCAGGCCGCCGAGGCGCTGCGCGACGGCTCGCTCTCGCTCATGGCCGGCCTTCGCCGCGGCGTGCGCCGCTTCCTGCCCTATGTCGGCATGGCGATTATGCAGTTCGCTGCCCTCGCCGCTGCCGCAGTCGTGGTTCTGGCGCCTCTGGTCCTGGTCGGCGTCGCGCTGGTGGCCCGCGGGGCTCCACTCGCCCGCGCCGGCGAGGGCGGCATATTCGCCGCTCTCGCTATCGCCTGGCTAGCCGTCGGTGGATTCGCTCTTGCCTTCGTTCTCGTACTGGCCCCGACCACCTACCTCGCCGCGCGCTGGCTTGTCGCCCCCGCCGTGCTGGTCGTCGAGGGGGCAGGCCCCATCGATGCCCTCCGTCGCAGCTGGCGCCTGAGCCAGGACAACGTGCTGCGCATGGTCGGCTATCTGGTCCTGTTTTACATACTTGAAATGATCTTCATCTCTGTGCCCATGGTTGCGCTACAGTATGCCACTATGCTGATGCCGTCGTTGACCGGCGCGATCGGGCTGATGATGAGCCTGTCCACGATAGCCTCCTCCCTCATTTCGGTCATCGGCCTACCCTTCTTCGCCGCCGCGGCGGTGTTGCTCTACTACGACCTGCGCATACGCGGGAGCGGCTACGCCCTGAAACCGTGAAGTTCGAAATTCCACTTTCGGTACTCTATTGTGAAACAACCGCTGCCGGATGCACGTATACTTTTATGGAGGAGCCGCACAGTGGCCTCTGTATATATGACCTCCTCTTCACCTCTGATCGACATTCGCAACCTGACCAGGACCTACCACATCGGCCGCACGGCCCTGCACGCCCTCAAAAACGTCTCTCTCACCATCGACCACGGTGAGTACGTGGCCGTCGTCGGCACCAGCGGCTCCGGCAAGAGCACCCTTCTGAATATCCTCGGCCTGCTCGACCGTCCCACCGAAGGCACATATCGCATCCACAAACAGAACGCCGGCGAACTGACCGACAGACAGCGCACGACCCTGAGGAACAGGGAGATCGGATTCGTCTTCCAGGAGTTCAATCTCCTGGCGCGTGCCACCGCCCGCCGCCAGGCGGAACTGCCCCTCTTCTATGCCGGCCTCTCCCGTAAAGAGTCGCGCCGCCGCGCCCTGAACGCCCTGGCGCAGGTCGGCCTGGCCGACCGTGCCGATCACAGACCGGAAGAGCTGTCGGGAGGCCAGCGCCAGAGAGTGGCCATCGCCCGTGCCCTCGTCAACAGCCCCTCCCTCCTTCTCGCCGACGAGCCAACCGGCGCAATCGACACGCGTACCGGTGAAGAGGTAATGGCACTCTTCGAGCAACGGCACTTTGAAGGACTGACACTCGTGATAGTCACCCACGACCGCGAGATCGCGGCCAGGGCCCGGCGTATAATCACCCTGCGCGACGGTGCCGTCATCTCCGACGAGCGTCGGCCAGCGCCGGCCCCCGCGCCGTGAAACACACATCCCGAGTGGCTGCCATCAGCCGGACCGGAGGAGACCTGAAGTGAAACTCCTGAAATACTTCCCGCTTGCCGCCGAAAACATCGCCGCCCGCAAAATGCGCTCCATCCTGACCATGCTGGGCATCATCATCGGCGTCGCCTCCGTTCTCACGACCTTGGGCATCGGCCGCGGCGCGTCGGCCGACATCATGCAACAGATCGCCAGCGAGGGCCTCACTATTCTCAATGTCGAATCCGGCGTGTACGCCGACCAGACCTGGACATCCGGGCAGCCGCTCACGATGGCCGACGTCGCGGCCCTTTCCGACCGCTCCCTTCACCCCGATATAGACCAGGCCGTCCCGATCTACAGACAATATATCCATCTGGTGGCCGGCAACAACAACAGATACGGCGAAGTGGTGGGCACGACCTCCGCCTATGCCGCCATTCACAATCTGGAACTGGACCAGGGCCGCTTTCTTACCGAAAACGAGATCGCGCAAAGATCAAAATCCATCGTCATCGGCGCGGCTGTGGCCCAAAGGCTCTTTGATGGCGCCGATGCCGTGGGGAAAAGCCTGCGCATCGCCCGCGAACCCTATACCGTCGTCGGTGTGCTCCGGAAGGGCGGCTGGGGCAGGTTCGGCAACATGGATAACATAGCCATCATTCCTTTGGCAGTGGCGCAGGATCGCCTGCGGTCCGCGTACACCGCCCACCGCCATCGTGGTGAATACACCGTCTCCTCGATCCACGTCAACGCCGTAAGCATCGATCGCATCGATGCCGCCACAAAACAGACCGAACAGACCCTGCGCCTGCGCCGCACCCTCGCTGAAGACGAGCCCAACGACTTCACCATCGACAACCAGGCCTGGCTGCTCGAAACCGCCAACTCCGTTGCCGCCACCCTGACCGCCTTCCTCGCCGGCATCGGCGCCATAAGCCTCCTCGTCGGCGGCATCGGCATTATGAACATCATGCTCGTCTCCGTAACCGAGCGCACAAGAGAAATCGGCCTGCGCAAAGCCGTCGGCGCCCACAACCGCGACATACTTCTTCAGTTCCTGGCCGAAGCGCTCATGTTGACACTCGTTGGCGGTCTCATCGGGATCGCCATCAGCTACGGTCTGGCAGAAATCGTCGAAAACTTCTCAAGCCCGGACTTCCCACTGGCCGTGCTCATCGAACCCGGTTCCCTGGCCGCCGCTGTCAGCGTCAGCGCCGCCTGCGGCCTTCTCTTCGGCCTTTACCCGGCCATACGCGCCACCCGGCTGGACCCGATCGTGGCCTTGCGCCATGAGTGACGGCAAGGCAGCCCGCCGCCATACGCCCCCATCGACAGGAGCGTCCCAATGAACCTCAAACGTCTCTTCCTCACTGCCATTGCTCTTATGGTTGTGGCCCTCGCTGCCGTCATCTCTCTTCGCCTCCTTCAGACCGCGGACGCGGCCCAGGCCGGAAATCTGCCCGAACTGGAAGGCAGCGCAGAAACCACCCGCATCCGGCCCGCCGGTGCCTCTATCGGCCAGCTGAAGGCCGCCGGCAACATCAACCTCATCGAAGAACGCCAGGTGGTCGCTCACATCGATGGCTTCGTCAACGAACTCCTGGTCAAAGTCGGCGACACCGTCAACGTCGACAACCTTCTCCTGTCGCTGGACCAGGAAGACTTGAAGCGCGCAGTGGAGCAGGCCCGCATCGACCTCGCCTCCTCCCAGCTCAGACTCAGGCGGCTGCTGACAACCGCCGACGAAATAGACGTGGAGCTGGGGAAACTGAACGTCGCGCAAGCGGAGCTGGACCTGCAGAAAGCGCTCCAGGACCTGGCCGCCGCCCAGATGGTCGCCCCCATCGCCGGCGTCGTCCTGACCCTCGATGCCGCCCCGGGAACCAAAGTCTCGTCGGGGACCGTTGTCGCCACGCTTGCCGACCCCGGTCGCCTCGAGCTGACCGTACAAGTGGCTGAAGTCGATATTCCCAGGATCGAGAGCGGCCGTCCCGTAGACGTCGTCATCGATGCCTTCCCCGACGAAACCTTTGCCGGAGAGATCAGCCGGATCGATCCCTTCAACAAAACCCAAAGTGGTGTCGTCAGCTATCCGGTCACCATTCGGCTTCTCGATAACGCACTGGACTCCGTACTGCCCGGCATGACAGCGGTTGCCACCCTGCGTACCGAAGTGGCTGATGACCGCTGGCTCGTCCCCACCGCCGCCATTCAGGAAATAAACGGCGAGGCCGTTGTCACCGTCGTCCGCGGCCAGGAGCGCCTGCCGGTTCCCGTCACCCCGGAGGGCCTCCATGGAGAATGGACCATAGTCCACTCCGTGGACCTGAAGAACGATGACGAGGTGTTAGGCGCCACCGCTACCTTCGTGGAACAATAAGCCGCTGCCCCCATCTGCTCCCTCTCAGCTCCCTCACAATCCCCTTGCCTTCAATGCCCCAAAAGATTCTCACACACCGGAATACGATTGCCCTGCTCCCCTTTACCAAATTCTGGGGACTGCGTTATATTTGGTTGAACGGCCGCAAACCTCCGATCAAGCCGGAGCCTGCTGCTCCTCAGTCGGCGAAGGCAAAACTCTGCGCGCAACGCGGGCGATACCCTTGTACAGGGCAGACATATGATGAAAAAGACGAGGCACCCGGAGTACGCCCGAGGATATGAGGATGGGAAGCAAGTAGGGTTTGAGGAAGGGCGCATAGAGGGAAGAGAGGAACTCCTTGCTCAAGGAGATGAAGCGTTCGTCCGGAAATACGAGCAGGAGAAGAAGGAGGCCTATGCCCGAGGCTACGATGCTGGACGGTTGGAAAAAGAAACCATAGAGTTCCTCAGAGGATATCAGAAAGGGCGGGAGGAAGGGTTAGTAGAAGGATACAAGCGCTACTATGACAGCCACAGCAGGAGGGACAGGTCAAAGCGGACCAACCGCCGCCAGCAGCGTCAGCGACGCGACGCGGCTCAGCTTCCTTTCGATTGGGAAGATGACGAATAGACAGAGCCGCAGCCTGCAACAATCGGGGCCTTTCCCACGGCCCAACTCGGCCGGTACGAGAAGGCCATCTCCGATTTGGAAACCGCATTGGAGACATGCCTTGAAAGGAGAGCGGAAAACATGTCACTACGTAGAACAGCCGGAGCCGCGCTTTGCCTGGTCATGCTGATGGCGGCGGGGTGCGATTCAGGATCGCCGGGCGCTGCCGCGGGAGACCTTGACGACGGCCTGATCTCGGCCACCCCTAGCGGCGCGACAGACCGGGGGCCGGAACAGGGAGAAGTCGTGATCGGGGAGCCTGATGAAAGCGGACCCTACGAGAGCGATCCATACAGGATGGCCACAAGCGGCGACGACGGACCCGTCATGGAAGGGGATACGCTGACGATTACGGTGTCGTTTAGCGGCGGATGCGCACCCCACGACTTCACTTTGGTCACCGCCGCCGCCTTCATGGAATCGGACCCCGTCATACTGGACGTCTTCCTGACGCACGATGCTCATGGCGACTCGTGCGAGGCGTACCCGACCGAGCGCCATGCCTTTGATCTGACGCCGATCAAAGCTCTGTACCAGGAGGCTTACGGGGAGGATGCGGGGGGCGTCGTCTTGCGGATCCGGGACGGCGATATGAACGTTTTGGATGAGATTACCTACGAGTTCGGGGGAACTGCAGTGGATGGTGGATAGTCGATGGGGGGATCGCCGCCCCGCTCCATTCCAACAACCCGGTTCCGTCACCCTTCTCCGTCTCGATCCACATCAGCCGACCGTCACTCCATATGTGGACGCGCCCCTCCCGATCATTGCGCAATACGAGACGCCCGCCAAGTACCTCCAGCACCTCCGGGTCCGGATGACCGTACCGGTTCTCCGCGCCGACCTGGATGATCGCCACACTTGGGCCGACCGCCTCGACAAATGCCGGGCTGCTGCTGTGCTCGCTGCCGTGATGCCCGACCTTGAGCACATGCGCGGCGACCGGCTGACCCTCGCGCAACAGACGCTCCTCGCTGGACAGGCCGGCATCGCCCGTCAACAGCACCGAAAAACTGCCGTAAACCAGCTTCAGCACCAGCGACCGTTCGTTCTTGTCATCCTCTTCCAGCCCCCGCAACGCCTCCTCCCGCGGCGGCCAAAGCGCCCACAGCGCCACCCCGTCACCAAGATCCAGCCAGCCGCCCTGCTGCAATCCCACAACCGGCACATTCTCCGCATCCAGGGCCGCCAGCCAGAGCTGCGAATCCTCGTGATCGCGCACATTCTCGCTGATTATCGCCTGGCCGAGCCTGAAGCGGCTGGGCAAATCGATCTGCCCGCCAATATGATCCCAGTCAGGGTGCGTTACGATCGCCTGATCGATCTGCCGGTCCCAGAACGGCATAACCGCGCCCAGTTCAGCGAACAACTGCTGGCCGTCATCCCCGCCGTCGATCAGCACCTGGCGCCCGCTGGGCGTCTGGATAAAGATCCCGTCCCCCTGCCCGACATCCAGGAAGTAAACGTGGAGTTGTCCGTCCGGCTGCGTCAGAGCCAGCCACCACAGCAGGCCGGCAACCATCGCCAGGGTGCCGATCGTCCAGGTGGGCATCGCTCCCGCAAGGACTGTCAACCGCCGGCCGGCCGGGGCTTCTCCGTGTTCCGCGGTAGAAAACTGCACAACCCTGTGCCCAATCCGCCCCAAGCGCTCAAATAGCGAAGCGGTAGCGCATCTGAACTGCGCCGCCATCGGCTTTCGCCAGTACAACCCCAGAATCGCGGCGTAGGTTAGAGCCATAGCGCCTCCTCCGTACGCGGCGACCTCCACGCTGCCGCCTTGAAAGGCCGCGTTCCATTTCACGATCATCGTCGTCCACCATAGACTGGCGTAGGGTACAAATAGCAGGTATTGAGCGATCTGGTCCAGGCCCGATAGCCCCACGATCAATCCAATGCCGCCAAATATCATTATCCAGGGTTGCGCCGGCGCGATCAGCACATTGGTGAACAGACTGATCAAACTGAGGCGTCCAAAGTAATGGACGATAAGGGGATAGGTCGTTACGCTGGCCGCGACCGTCATCAAAAGGCTGTCCCGCAGCAAGTCACCAAATGACCTGGGTATGAGAAAATCCGCCTGGGAACTGTCCGCCGCACGCCCCTTCCGCAGCAATCCCTTCTCCAACTTGTGCCATAATGACGTGACGCTGTCCGTTAATGCAGGTCCGATCAGGATCAGGCCGACAGTGGCCGCGCTGCTGAGCTGAAAACCCACATCCCACAGCATGAGCGGATTCCACAGCGTCATCGCCCAGCAGGCCGCGGCCAGGCTTACCAGCGCAGTGCTCTGGCGCCCCAGCACCGTTGCCACCACAAACAGGCCGCCCATCAACGCCGCCCGCATGACCGCGGCGTCTCCGCCCACCAGGACCGTGTATAGGGCAAGGCCGCCCAGGGTCGGCCACAGCGCGCCGCGCTTGCCAAACAACCTGATACCCAGCGCCATAAGTACACCGGTCACCAGCGCCACATTGCTGCCGCTGATCACAATCACGTGGCTGGTGCCCGTGAGGTTGAACTTCTCGTACAGTTCGTCGGGAATGCCGGCTTCGATGCCCAGCAGCATCCCGTTTGCCAGCGCCGCATACGGCTCCGGTAGCAGGCGGTTCAGCAGCCTCTCGCCGCGATCGCGCAAACCATAGACGAACTGCAGCAGAAACGACCCGCGCAGCATCCCCGGCTGCGGTTCGACGCCTGCCCGCCGCATCAGGCTGTGAATCTCTTTGCGCGCCAGGTAGGCCCGGTAATCGAAGCCCTCGAAGATCGGCGGCTCCGTCAGCTCGCCCCTCACCCGCACACCCTCGCCGTAGCCAAAACGGTAGACGCTATTCGTCTGCAATCGCAGGCGTCCGTCGACCCTTATCCTCTCGCCCTCGAGCTCCAGGTACTCAACCTCGATATCTAGCCGCCGCCGGCCCTCCTTCAGAACCGGATAGCTCGCCACATACCCGTCTACAGTCACCTGCCGGCTGCCGCTGTTCCCTTCATTGCCGTTGTAGTAAGCCAGGTCGGTGGGCCCGAGACAGGGCTGGGGCGGGTGCGAACCAAGGCGCAAGACGCCGCAAATGCCGGCCAGCAAAATCCCACCCATAAGCCAGGATGAGGGGCTCCTGCGCGGCGGAACAAAACCAGCCGGCGCCGGCCAGACCATAGGCTCCGCCGCCCGGGGAACCTCACGAGCATCCTTCCACAGACAGACGGGAATGAGAGCCAGAGCCGCGATCCAGAAATGGCCGCCGCTACCGCAGCCAAACCAGCCCTGTTGCCAGAGAAGCTGTCCGGCGGCTACGCCTGCAAGATAGGCTATGGCAAGATAAAGCAGTTTCATGCAATCGGGCCGGTTCGAGAGGCGTATTCAGACCCGGTCGCGAGGAACCCGGACGACCAAGGCAGATCTAGACGTCAAGTTACCTGCCAAGTCTGGAGGATGCGCTCCGGCGCAGGCGGAAGTCGACTATCGACGTTGGCATGTAAGAGAGGGTCTCTTCAATCTTTCCCAACTCCTATTGGGCCAACTCGTCGCCGATCAGCAGACGAGGAGCTAGCCCTTGCATCCTCTTTGGATCGCTGCCGATGCAACGCACCGATGCGCCCGCCTGTTGATTCGTGATGATCGCCTTATTGGTGCTGTCCTGCACCTGCTAGGCACTCTTATCCTGAAGCTTGGCGCCCATGAATGTTTTGACGCGGGCATAGACGATCGTGCCCTGATCGAAGCTGCTGACCGCAACGACCGTTTCGGAATTCGGTACGGCCAACGGCCCATCGAGGGCAGGGCAACTGATTCCCGCAATCAGGGTCGATTTGCCATTGTCCCGACCCAACGACACAGCTGCATCGCTGTCAGTACCGACAGCATGCCTGATGAACCAGTTCTCCCAGCTGTGTGGCCTGAACGGCTGCCCCGCGAAATGTCGTTGGGTGGGGGGTCATCTGCTTGATGTAGTCAGTCAGCCGTTTGGCAGGCTTGCTTTTGACCACTTAGTCACCGTCTTTGCGATCATCATCCCATTTTCGCCTGATGTACTTTGCCTTGGCCACGTTGTAGCCCAGCAGGTATCCAATCGCACCATACCCAGCTATCACCAGGAACCCTGAAAGGGTCTCCATCATTGCAGTATCCAAAAATTGGGTCTCCTTTACAGCCGTAAACAGTTAAGTCATCGCCCTCGCTTGCCGTCCTCCCTAAGCTTATGAACAGAGGTCCCGACCTATCAATTCACAATATTTCACGCACGCGTGAAATCAGCATCAGGGCAGTACTCCAATGGATCTGGGGCTGTACACAGAATACATTGGAGTACTGCTGATCATCCATCCACGACAAGTGCCACGTCTGCCCAGCTTCACAAGCAGTACATCGTTCCACGCTCTTTTCCCCTTTTTCCCTACCGTCCTCCCTCTTGCCGCAGTATGAGTTCTCCACGTCCATATCTCAACCGTGACTCATAGCGGTCCTGGAGAAATATTTCTCGATCATCTTTCTCGTCTCCTTCCCTGACGAATCGACCCCATACGGCCTGAACGCGTCCCTAAGCCTGCGTGGCACAACTAATCGCGAACTTTAACCAGCGGCGCGATGTTCGCCAAGGTTTTGGGACCAATGCCCGACACCCGCTCCAACTCCTCCACCGAATTAAAGGGCCGTTCCGCGATAATCGCCGCGGCCTTGGCCGGGCCGATGCCGGGAAGCGTCTCGAGCAATTCAAGCGAGGCCGTGTTGACGTTGATCAGACCGCCGCTCGACGCGTTCTGGGCCGCCCCCGCGGCCGCCGGGGCCGACTGTCCCGACAGACCGGTAGAGGGTGCCCCGCTTGTTGACGCTGGCTCTACCCCTGGGGACTGCGGCAGAGGCACATGCACCTGCGCGCCGTCGAAAAGCGGCTCCGCCTGGTTGACGAGCGCAGGGTCCGCATCCGCCACCAGGCCGCCCGCCCTGGCCAGGGCGTCACCCACGCGGGCGCCCGCCGGCACCTCATACATGCCCGGGCTGTGCACGCCTCCGCTCACGAAGACGACAAGCGGACTGGGCGTGGCAGTCGGCGCCGGCGTTTCCGTCGGGACCGGCGTTGGTAGCGAATGCAGCACGATCGGGGGCGGCGTAGGCCGCTGCAGCTGCCACATCAAAGCCCCCGCCAGGATCGCGCACAGCAGGAACCCCACCAAGAATCCCAGGCCCGCATACCGTATCGCCGCTGCCGCCGAGGCGTCTGGAGGCGTATCCTTCGTGTCTGTGTTTTGTGTTGGTCGATGTCCCATTATCCGCTGTCACTCGCCTCCGGTAGTCGGTTCGTGGCGAACCTGGGCGTCAAACACCATGCCCTTATCTGAACTTCCGTCTAGGAACTATTCATATAAGGCCTGACCGTGTTGAGTTTCCTGTGAGTGACGAGACCAGTCCCTGTGCAAGGAGGTTCCGTCTCTGTCGGATTTCCTTCGCTGTCCATATACTCAATCCGCGGTTTAGCTTGCTTGCTTCTGGAAATATGTACATATCTGTGCTTCTTGCAATTGCTGCAACGCTCCATGTTGGTGTGGCCTTCGCCGTCGTTCCACTCACGTGGAGGCGTGTTGCACTGCCAATCATGTCCTAGCTGGGACGGAGCCGGTGTGAAAGACTGTGCCTCCTCACGTGGAGTAAGAAACCTCACGTTCCATGCCCGCACCTCCAGCGAAGCGTGCGTGTTGCCCTCCCGGTCGGTCCACGTGCTCGGTTCTTCCATCTCGCCGACAACCAGCACCTGCTGCCCATTCGTCATATACTGATTGACTGTCTCAGCCTGCCGTCCCCTTGTCGAAACATCGAATCGGACGGTCTTATTCTGCGGCGTCCCATCCCGGGCCCTCCAGCTGCGCTTCGTCACGACCCTGAACGAGGTCACCGGCGTTCCATCCTGCGCGAAACGCATCTTCGGATCTCCGCTCAAACTGCCCACCAACATGATCTGCTGGTACATCCTGCTCCTCCTCAACGTGTACAGGTGTAAAGAGTCGGAGAGCTAAACGTCGCCCAATCGCCTGCTCCCCTCATTCCCCCTGCTGCCGCAGGAAAAGGCATGCCCTATTGAGCTCGGCGGTGGGTTCCTCTGGAACTGCCGAGGAAAGTGGTTATGGCACGGCGCAGTATGGCAGACCAAGCTCCTCCAAATCACTTTCCACCACATTCCGCCATGCCGCAGGCACGCATCCGCTTAGCTGATTCCCCGATAGACCCAACCCAAACAGGTTGGTGAGGTTGCCCAACTCCAGAGGAACTGTTCCGTGCAACTGATTCGAGCCAAGCCACAACACCGCTAAGTTGGTAAGATTACCTAACTCTGGAGGAACTGTTCCGTGCAACTGGTTCCATTCGAGATACAACCCTGCAAGGTTGACAAGGTTGCCCAGTTCCGGCGGGATCTCACCACGCAACGCATTGCCGTGCAGAAGCAGCCTTTCCAAATGGGCGAGTGTACCGAGTTCGGACGGAATCGTACCGCTCAACCCGTTGTGCCCAAGTTCCAGTTTTGTGACGCGACCGCTATCGTCTGTTGTGATACCGTACCAGGTGTTCAGAGGGGCTTCGGAAAGCCAATTTCTGTTATCGGTCCAGTCATCGCCGTTCGCAGACCGGTAGAGCGCGATCAGGGCCTCCCTGTCCGCGGCAACGAGATGCGGCGCTGAGGGCACGACGCAGTACGGCAGACCGAGTATCTCCAAATCACTACTTGCTACATTCCGCCATGCCGCGGGCACGCATCCGATAAGCTGATTCCCTAAAAGGCGTAATTCTGACAAATTCGTGAGGTTTTTCAACTCCGCAGGAATCGTACCGCTCAACTGATTGGAGTCGAGCCACAACAACGACAAGTTGGTGAGATTGCCCAATTCTGGCGGAATCGGTCCTTGCAACTGATTCGAATCGAGGCTTAACTCTGTAAGATTTGTAAGGTTGCCCAACTCTGGCGGAATCGGTCCGCACAACTGATTCGAATCGAGGTGCAACAAATCAAGGTTGGTGAGGGTTCCCAACGCTGCCGGGATCGATCCGTTTAAGTGATTGTCCCACAGAGAGAGCCCTAGGAGGTTGATTAGGTCGCCCAATTCCGGCGGGATCTCACCATTCAACTCATTGCTGTACAGAAACAGCCCTTCCAAATGGAGAAGCGTACCGAGTTCGGCCGGAATCGTACCACTCAACCCGTTTTCTCCGAGATCGAGTTCAATGACGCGCCCATTTTCGTCGGTGGTAACGCCGTGCCATTGATCGAGTGGGGCTTCGGACAGCCAACTGTCGTTTCGCAACCAGTCGTCGCCGTTTGCAGACCGGTAGAGCGCGATCAGGGCATCCCTGTCGGTGGCAGTGGTAAGCGGCGGCGAGAACGCGCTGCAGAAGATCCCTCCGAGTTCGTCGAAGTCATTAACCTGAACATCCCGCCAATCTGAGGGCAGGCATCCATCCAGCCTGTTGCCGGAAAGGTACCACACTCCCAAGTTCGTGAGCTTGCCCAGCTGCGGCGGTACTGTCCCGATCAGATGGTTGTCTTCAAGGTCCAGCCAGTATAGATTGGTGAGGTTGCCCAGTTCCGACGGAATCGAGCCACTCAATTGGTTCTCTGAAAGGACGAGCCATCTCAAGTCAGTTAGTTCCGCCAGTTCCGACGGAATCAGTCCGCTTAACTGGTTCTCTGAGAGGTTTAGCCTCCATAGATTGGGGAGGTTGCTCAGTTCAGGCGGAATCGGTCCACCCAACCGGTTGCCCCCGAGACCCAGACTTGATAGGCTGTTGAGTCTGCTCAACTCAGACGGAATAATGCCGCTCAGTTCGTTGTCACTAAGGCTCAACATTTCCAAATGAGTAAGGTTGCCCAGTTCGGGAGGAATCGGTCCGCTCAGCCGATTTTCAGAAAGATTTAGATGTTTCAGATTGGTGAGGTTGCCTAACTCAGACGGTATCGCACCTTCCAACTGATTACTATCGAGGGACAACCATGCCTCAAGGCGAGTGAGGTTGCCTAATTCAGAGGGGATCGTCCCGCTCAGTTGGTTCTCTGAGAGATTTAGCTGCTTCAGATTGGTCAGGTTGCCTAACTCAGATGGTATCGCACCTTCCAACTGATTGCCCCAGAGTGCGAGCCATGTCAGACGAGTGAGGTTGCCCAGTTCCGGCGGAATCGGTCCGCTCAACCGGTTGCCCCCGAAATCCAGGTTTGACAGATTGGTGAGGTTGCCCAACTCAGCCGGAATCTTCCCTTCCAACTGATTGACCCAGAAGGACAACGATTTAAGGTTCGTGAGGTTACCCAACGCTGGAGGTATTGGACCACTCAACTGGTTGTTCCACAGTTGCAACGATTCAAGATCTGTGAGGTTGCCTAACTCAGAAGGAAGCGTGCCGCTCAGCTCGTTGCTTGAGAGGGTCAACACTCTTAAGTTGGTGAGGTTGCCTAATTTGGGAGGGATCGCACCGCTTAGATTGTTGTACCAGAGGTCAAGTTCAATGACGCGACCGCTTTCATTCGTGGTGACGCCGTGCCACATCCTGATTGGCACCTCGGTCAGCCAGTTGTCGCTGTTCCTCCAGTTGTCGCCATCCGTAGCCCAGTAAAGCGCGACCAATGCGTCTCTGTCCTTGGCCGCGGCAGCGGAAAATATCGGCGAGGCCGCGGCGCAGTATGGCAGACCAAGCTGGTCGAGATCGTTGTATACGACATATTTCCATACGGCAGGCTGGCATCCTTCCAACCTGTTGCCGGCGAGGTACAACGCATCCAGATTAATGAGGTTGCCCAGTTCCGCCGGAATCGTCCCGCTCAACCGGTTCTTGTCGAGGTCGAGTCTCGTCAGTGCGGTGAGGTTGCCCAACTCAGTAGGGATCGTCCCGCTCAGCTGGTTGCCGCGGAGGTTGAGTTCCGTCAGTGCGGTGAGGTCGCCCAGTTCCGGTGGAATCGTCCCACTCAGCTTATTGAACCAGAGAATGAGTTCAATAACCCTACCGCTTTCATCCGTAGTGACACCATACCAGGTGCCGACCGGCGCGTCGGAAAGCCAGTTTTCATTGTTAGTCCAGTTGTCGCCGCCGGTCGCATGGTAGAGCGCCACCAGCGCGTCCCTGTCCGTGATTTCAAGGGTGGGAACAAGTGTTGACGCGTGCGCGCTAGGAGTTCTCGGGCTAGCGGCCAAAACACATACAACCGCGACAGCAACCAGCATACGAAAAGAAGGTGTCATAACATGTTTCCTGTTTGCTTAATGAACTACCTTATTGCATCAAACCGCGGCACGAACTGTCAGTCTTCAGTCTCGGAGCGAATGTCCCTACCCATTTCCCCTTCACAAGGCCGCCCCGAATAGCCACGACCCGCGCTCAGAGCCGTACCCGCTGCAATATCCACATGACCATTATGTCAACATTGCAGTGAACATATGGTCATATGCGCTTCTAAGCCGTCCTCTCCCGTCCGCCTCCCGCGCTCCCTGCGCACCGGACGCTAAAACGGTATCTCCTCTCCGTCACCTTGATCTGGTGCCGGACCTTGGGCCCCATCACGCGGACTGAGAAACCTCACATTCCGCGCCTGCATTTCCAATGAAGCGCGCGTGTTTCCCTCCTGATCGGTCCACGTGCTCGGCTCTTCCAGCTCACCGACAACCAGTACCCGTTGCCCCTTCGTCAGATACTGGTTGCAGGTTTCTGCCAGCCGTCGCCATGCCGAGACACGAAACCAAACCGTCTTCTCCTGCATCGTCCCGTCCTGGGAACTCCAGCGGCGATTCGTCGCTACCCTGAAGGAAGTCACCGGCGTCCCATCCTGCGTATAACGCATCTCTGGATCTGCGCCCAGGTGGCCAATCAAAGTGATCTGCTGGTACATCGCAATCCTCCTGTGTGTGAAGCTGAAAAGTTTGAGCAACAAACCGCACATGGCGGGTTGCGCTTGAGAACGAATGTCAGTGCCTGCTTGGGTCCGGCATGAATGACCCCGTCGAAAGAACGGTAGAAAGCAGGCGTCGCGCAATAACCTAATCTGGCAGTTCCCCCTGCTGCTGCAGGAAAAGCCATACCATTTTGACTTCGTAGTAGGGGTACTTACCGCCAAGCAGTTTTATGGTCGGCGACAAGGAGGCGCCGCCCGTCTCTCTAACGGCCCTTCTGATCTCCTCGACCCTATCCGCCGGAGGCAACCCCGGTCTCAGATCAATATCCAATCCCGCCTCTATCAAGCGTTGCAAATGATAGACTACTCTTCTCTCTTTCACGCCCCGCTTTCTGGCTATCTCCTCAACGGAGAATCCTTGTTCCCACATCCGCCTGGTCTTCTCGTAGGTGGAGCCCTCACGCACTGTTCTTTGCCTTCTGTTTCTGCGCGCCCAATCAATGTCGCGAGCCGTCCGCTGGGCGGGCTGCACTGTCTTCTTGTCACGTGCAGACCGCGTGAGAACCAGTCTTGTGCGTCTTCTCAGAAAACGCCTGCCTGTATGCGTGACAGACAGAATCGAGGACTCTCCTTCTTCTCTGCGAAGCAACCCCTCGTCAACCAACTGGCCGGCGATCTCCTTTATCTCATCGACGGAGTAGGCATTGGCAGTGCCATAGCCGCTGAGAGCATCGTGCCCCAGCCTCTCTATTATTCTGTTCCTGGAACCCCGCAGCACGGCAGCGACATGGACGATGCCGAAACGCTCCCCCGTGTCAATCACGGCCGACAGGATCTGCTGCGCGATCGCGGTGGCATCGAACTCCTCTGTGGCCGGCAGGCAGAAATCGCAGCCGCCGCAGTTCTCCTCCGGCCACTCTTCGCCGAAGTAGCGCAACAGGTATCTTCGCCGGCATGCCCGCAACTTGCAGAACTCGATGACCTGGCCCAGCTTTTCATGCATGTGGCGGCGTATCTCGTCATCCTCGATCGCATTTATGAAGCGTTCCAGTGTCGGCACGTCGTCATGGGAGTAGAAGAGGACACAGTCACTGGGCAGCCCGTCGCGCCCGGCGCGGCCTGTCTCCTGGTAGTAGCCCTCGAGCGTCTTGGGCAGGTCAAAGTGGACGATCAGCCGGACGTTCGACTTATCGATGCCCATTCCGAACGCGATCGTGGCAACGATGATCGGGGTCCGGTTTTGCATAAAGCTTTCCTGGGTCTGATGCCGCTCGTCATCTTCCAGCCCGGCGTGGTAGTGCTGTGCGTTGAAACCGTTGTCACGTAGTAGAAAGGCCAAATGCTCGGTAGCCTTGCGGGTGGTGCGGTAGATGATGACGGGTTCGCTCTTATGCTCCTGCAGCAGTGTGGCAAGCCTGGCGAAGGAGTCTTTCCGTTTGGGCAGCACCGCATAGCTGAGGTTGGGGCGGTTGAAGCTGGCAATGAACTGTTCCGGCTGCTGCAGATGAAGCTGTTTCACGATGTCTTCGCGCACCTGTTCGGTCGCCGTAGCCGTCAGGGCGAGAAACGGCACGCCCGGCAGGCTGCGGCGCAGATCGCCCAGCTTGCGGTAGTCGGGTCGGAATTCGTGCCCCCACATCGAAATGCAGTGCGCCTCGTCCACGGCAACGAAGCTCACGTTGAGTGTGGCGAGAAACTGCTGGAAATCAGGCTGAGACAACCTCTCGGGCGCGGCGTAAAGAATCTTCAGGACTCCGCCCTGCGCCTGCCGTTGCACGCGCTCGATTTCGGAGGGTGACAGCGTGCTGTTGATAAAGGCGGCGGGGATATTGTTGGCCCTGAGGGCGTCCACCTGGTCCTTCATCAGCGAGATCAACGGCGATACGACCAGGGTCAACCCTTCAAAGTGCATCGCCGGCAGCTGAAAGCACAGCGACTTGCCCCCGCCCGTCGGCATCAGCACCAGCGCGTCCTTCTCCTCGAGGACGGCGGCGATGATCTCTTTCTGGAAGGGCAGGAACTCGTCGTAGCCGAAGTGCCGCTTGAGCAGGTGATGCATGGGGGGAGGTTGTATTGCGCTTTCAGCGGCTTCCTGCACGGGAGGGGTTGGTGGAGGCGCGTCTGCGGACTGCTCGCTTTGGCGGTCGGTCACAGCAGGCTGGCCGCTCCGGGTTGTGCGGTCCTGCTGTTGCAGGTAGAGCTGCACCACCCTGCTCTTTTCGTAGGAGTAGTCGTCGCCAAGGATGTCCTTGACCACTGATATTGTAGTTCCTCCCGTTCGCTTGAAGGCGGATCTGATTTGCTCAAAACGGTCGGGGGGCAACAAGTGACGCAGGTCGATATCACG
This sequence comes from Caldilineaceae bacterium, assembly GCA_965204525.1. GTDB lineage: Bacteria > Chloroflexota > Anaerolineae > Caldilineales > Caldilineaceae > Bin5. The sequence continues at coordinate 5,644,011 of OZ241994.1, forward strand.
CCCCTCTTGGAGCAGACGTTCCAGGTGGACGACAATCGTACTAATCGGCCGGCCCCGTCGACGGGCCACTTCATCGAGGGTCAGACCTTGTTCCACGAGTTGTCTGGTCTCTTCATAGATAGGATTTGCGGCTACGCCCCGGTCAAGTTCCAACTCTTTTAGCCGAGACCTGATTACCCCTTCATTTCGTTCGAAGTGCCTCGCCAGTTCCGCAACGCTATGCCCCGCGGCATACATCTCTTTCAACCTCTCGTCATCTTCCGGCGACCATTTTTCGTAGGCCCTGGAATGCTCTCGCCCTTTCATGGAGAAGATATGGTAAACGGAGTTCTGGTCCGATGCAGAGACCACGACAAGATAGCAGCGCTGGGCGAGAAACTGCATAAGGATTTTGCGTAACTTCTCTTCACGCTTGGCTAGGGCGTTGTACAGGTAACGGGCACTCTCCAACATTCTCTTCTGGCTGTCGGGAAGGTTTGCAGGAGAGCGCTCAAGGAGAGACGGCAGCCTTCCCATCTGCTGGATATTGTTCTGAAAAAATTCTCTGTCTCTTTCTCGCACAGTGAGCCGGTAATGTCCCGGGATTCCCGCAGATTCCCGGCCCGGCGCATAGACATAGCTATGTGTGTCATTCCTGTCGCTTTCTGCAGAAGCGAGTTCACGCAGGACGCAAAGAAGAACTGTCAGCGTTGTGATGCGCTGCTGTCCGTCGACGAGCTGCGCGTGGGGCTGGAGGCCGTTCTTGATGGTTACGATACTGCCCAGGAAGTAAGGCGGCGCGTCACGCACATTCTCGACATGTTCCATGGCGTGTAACATGTCGTCCAGCAGCCCTCCTGTCTGTTCGGTTGTCCAGTCATAGGGGCGCTGGTATTCGGGGATCTCGAAACGGTAGCTGTCACTGAAGATGTTGACAAGCTGCAGTTCTCTGGCTTCAATTGTGTCGGACATTCCTGAACTCCCGTGGACTGCTCCGGAGATAGGAGCGGGTGATGAAACGCACATGACAGAGCTGCGCTGCCGTCATCCGTACAGCCAGTGGAGTGCATCGTCAGCCCAGCCATGCTCCCGTTCTTAATGGCAAATGTCAGTGCCTGCTTGGTCCGGCATGAAAGACCCTGTCGAAAGAACGGCAGAAAGTAGGCGTCGCGCAATAGCCTATTCCGGTAGTACCCCCTGCTGCTGCAGGAAAAGCCATACCATCCTGATCTCGTCGTAGGAGTAGTCGTCGCCGAGGATCTCTTTGACCGGGGACAGGAGAGTTCCATCGGTCTGAGAGAAGGCGGCTTTGATCTTCTCAAGGCGTTCGGAGGACGGCAACATGGGCCTCAGGTCGATGTCTTCCCATTCTTGAAGGATGCGTTCCAGATGGGCATAAATTGTGCTCCTCGCTAGACCTCGCCGTTTGGCGACCTCATCGACGGTCAGACCTTGCTGCAAGAGTTGCCTGGTCTGGTCGTGGGTAGAGCCGGGACTGATGTCATTGCCAAGACCGAGCTTTTTCAGTCGGGCGCGAATTGCTCCTCTCTTACGCCCAAAGTATCTTGCAAGTTCGGCTACGTTGGTCCCCGCGGCGTACTTTTCTTTCAACTTCTCATCATCTTCCGGAAACCATTTTGCGTAAGCCTGGGGGTGGTCTTGTCGGGTCTCCTCAACGTTGTAAGTCGGTTTAGACCGTTCCTCAAGATTGTGCAAGCGGACATGCTCGCGAATGGTGGACAGGAAGGTTTCACCCAGCTGCTCCAATTTCACTTTTCCCACACCT